>NZ_HF536772.1:0-10875 GCF_000312665.1 Rhizobium mesoamericanum STM3625
GCGGCGCCTGCCGTCCTCCTGCGTGGGGTGAAAATCCTTTCTCGCATGATCAAAAATCGAAGCCTCCGCCGTCTTTTTGCTCCAGCCGTGCTGCGCAAAAGTGGTTTTTTAGGGTTGAAACTCCGCCAAACAGGATCATTTGCCCTAACGTTCCGTAGTCCGATCGGCCGGAACCTACCGCAGCTCTTTCGAGTTCTCGTTCGTGTATATGGAAAGGAGAGAGACATGGCTGCCACCACCGATGACATCAGAGCCTCCGTCAGCAAAGATATCGCTTCCCTCCAGCAAGAAGTATCTCGCCTGCAAAAGATGATCTCGGCGCAGGGTGCAGAAGCCTATTATGAAGTGCGCGACCGTGCCGGCAAGGCCTATGAGGACGCCCTCCCCCGCGCAAAGGGCGCCGTCGCCCAGATCCGGGCCGAAGGAATGGCCGCGGCAGGTGCAGCCCGCGAGCATGCGGCTGCGACGACGACTGCGCTGGCGCTCGCCGGTGCGATCGGTTTTCTAGCCGGCTATCTCTTTAGCGGCAGCCAGCAGCCGCCCCAGCACTGGTGGCGTTGATACAGCGCCGGCGGAAAACCTCCGTTTTTGTCACGAGCCGCATGATCTGAAAGTCAATGCGGCTCGTAATACTTTGGTCTCAGAAAAACCAAGTTTAGTCGTTATAAGCTGCGGCTAAAATGGGCGGGAGGACTATTCATGGAGAACCAGAAAGCGCATTTTATAGTCGAAGTTAGTGTTGATGGCGTCAACGGCCGCAGGGCAGTCGGCATCATGAATATGCGCCAAGCCCTTGAATTGCCTGAACTGCCGTGCCTTGCCTATACTCACCCAGACCCCGCCAAAGCAGCCGCGGGTGTCGTTATCAGCCGCCAGGAACTCGCCGGCTTCATGGCTTGCCACTAGGGCTTGCGATCTCCCCCAAATACGAGGCGGCGCGCAAAGCGCCGTCTGGCTTCTTGAGGTTTTTTCAGCCTCTCCATCTTAGGCGTCTTATTTTTCCCCGCGTTTTGTCCGCGTCTTGCTGGCATCAAGACAGTGTTCGTGCCAGAACCTGATCAACGGAACTGACGGGATAAAACAGAGTGAGGCAACGGCGCTCACCTCAGAAATCACGCGAGCGCGCAAGAGCGGACGGCGAAACGCCCAGCAAGCGGGTAACGCTGCCGCGTGCGCTGTCAAAGCTCGGCCATTGCTCGCGGACGCAGGCTGAGCGGCTGATCCTGGAAGGGCGCGTCTCGGTCGATGGCCGCAAAGTCACCGACATCTCCGCATGGATAGACCTGGCATCGGCCAAGATCCGTGTCGACGGCGCGGATGTGATCGCCGAGGCGAAGATCTACCTGATGCTGAACAAGCCCCGAGGGCTGGTAACGACGCGTGATGATCCGGAAGGCCGGCCGACCGTCTACGACTGCCTCAACGACTTTCAAGCGCCACATCTCTCGCCGGTCGGGCGATTGGACAAGGCGAGCGAAGGCTTGCTGCTCTTTACCAACGATACCCTCTTCGCACAGGCGTTGCTTGATCCCCTCACCCATGTCACCAAGACCTACCATGTTCAGGTCAACCGGATGATGGACAGCGAGATGCTCGCTGCGATGACCTACGGCGTCCGTCATGATGGCGAAGTCCTGAAGGCAACATCCGCGACGCTCTTGAGGAGCGGCGACAAGAACGCCTGGATCGAGGTCGAACTCGATGAAGGCCGCAATCGTCAGATCCGCCGCATGCTGGAAGCGCTTGATGTCGAATGCCTTCGCCTCGTACGGGTTGCGATCGGGGGCCTGGCCCTCGGTGAGCTGCCGAAGGGTGCGGTGCGCGCGTTAACGGATGCGGAATTGAAGGAGCTGCGCCAGAGCGCAGGTATGGAAACGGCAAGACGGAATTGAGTGCATGACGGAACTTGCGGCGCACGAGTTTTGGCAGGAGATCGACAGCCCGGGCACCTTTTGCAGCGATGGCGATTTCTCGACATCTTATGTCGCCGAGCTGGACGACGGGCGGCAGCTTCGTCTGCCCGTGCGCCCACTGGCAGACGGCCAACACGCACTGGCTTCTCTGATCATCAATCAGGCAAGCTTCGAGGTTCTCGATGTACTGGCTCAATCTCTGGCCGAGAGGCTCAAGATTTTCCAGGTCGAGGTTGTTGCCGGTCTGCCGACACTCGGGCTGACGCTTGCTGCTGCGGTAGCGCAGAAACTGGGCCATAGCCGGTATGTGCCGCTCGGAACGTCCCGAAAATTCTGGTACCGCGACGACCTGTCGGTGGCGCTCTCGTCGATTACCACCCCCACCCAGCAGAAGCGTCTCTTTATAGATCCCCGCATGCTGCCACTGCTGGTGGGGCGACGGGTCGCCCTGATTGACGACGTCATCTCCAGCGGTACCTCGATCGTTTCCGGGCTGCAGCTTCTTGCCAGCTGCGGCATCGAGCCCGTTGCGATTGGTGCCGCGATGCTGCAGTCAAGCCGCTGGTGCGAGACCCTTGATGCTGCCGGACTGCAATGGCGGGAAAGAACAGTGGGCGTTTTTTCCACCCCGACGCTGGAGATGACAGAGGCCGGCACCTGGCGCTGGTCAGCAGTCTGAGCGCCGGCAACATGGAGCGGCGATCGCGACATTTCGCTCTATACAGCGCGAGCCGAACCGCTACAGTCTCGCGATGGATTGAGGTTCGGGGCAAACCATGACGTTCGAGCAAGCATCCTTGCTGATCCTTCTGCTCGCGATGCTGGTCCTGTTTTCATTGGAGCGCTTCCGCATCGAGGTGGTTGCAATTGCCGGACTGCTCGCTGGCTATGCCCTTCATCTCTATTCCGCGGAACAGGTCTTCTCCGGCTTTGCCAGTCCTGTCGTTGTGACCGTCGTCGAGATCCTGCTCATCGTGCAAGTGCTTGCCCAGGCGCAGCTTTTCGATCAGCTCGCGGACTTCTTTGTACGGGCCAGGTTTTCCGATATCGCGGTCATCGCCACATTGTCAGGCGCGACCGGCTTTATCTCCATCTTCATGAACGACATCGGCGCGTTTTCAATCGCTTTGCCGGCAACGCTGCGCGTGAGTGACGCGCTCGCGATCCCCAAGCGACAGTTGATTATGCCAATCTCCTTTGCTGCGCTCTTTGGCGGGATCGTATCGCTGATCGGTACGCCAGCGAACATGCTCGTCAGCAATGCCTGGGCAGAGGCAAACGGCACCGGCTTTCGGCTTTTCGACTTTGCCTATGTCGGTCTGCCGGTCGCCATCGTCGGCATCGTCATGACCGCATGGCTCGCGCCGCGACTATTTCCGAAGACAGACGGACAGGCGTTTTCCGCCGCACCTGTCTCCCCACCGAGGCGACGGATCACGGAACGACATATCCCTGCGGGCTCCTTGCTGATCGGAGCGCGGCTCTCAGACTTGCCGGGTCGCTTCTCGCTGCAGCCGCACACGCTCGTTCGCGATGACAAATTCGTCTTTGGCACTCCCGACAGATTGGTTGTCGAGGCGGGCGATCTGCTGTTGGCCGAGGCGGACGAGACCGTATTTGACGGGCTTGAAGCATCCGGTAGTTTGCTTCCGCAGCGACATCCGAGCGCAGCCACTACCGCCGCGGATTATGTCGAGGCAGTCGTCATGCCAGAAAGCACGTTGGTTGGCTCGCGACTGCGTTCGCTTGAGGTGTTCAGCAGCCGCGATGTCACGATCTCAGCCCTCTCGATGCGCTCACCGCGGATCGAAGGGCGCTTTGGCGATTTGCAGCTGTCGATTGGTGACATTCTGGTGTTGCAAGGTGAGCAACGGGCGATCGCTGAAGCGCTTGAGGAGTGCGAGTGCCTGCCGCTGGCGTCGCAGCCGCCATCCCGAATATCCGCATCATCTTGGCAGCCCTTTGCCATTTTTGCAGCAGGCGTCGCTGCGACGGCCTTCGAACTCGTCACACCCGACATTGCGTTTGCGGGCGTCGTGCTTGTTCTGGCGCTCCTTGGGCACCTAAACATCCGCCAGGCAATGGGCGACCTCAACTGGCCAATCATTATCATGCTTGGCGCGATGATCCCGATCGGTTCCGCCGTCGCAACAACAGGCTCCGCCCAGGTGATCGCTGGAGCGCTCGGTTCCCTGGTATCGCTAACCGAACCGACCGTGGGGGTCGCGCTCGTCCTGTTTCTGTCGATGCTCCTGACCCCCTTTGTCAACAACGCGACAGTCGCGATCGTGATGAGCCCCATCGCCGTCGCCTTCGCAGCAGCCGGGCATCACTCTCCATCCACCTATCTGATCGCCGTCGCAGCAGGCGCCTCGCTTGATTTTATGACGCCCTTCGGTCACCACAACAATACTTTGGCCATGGGGATCGGAAGCTACCGCTTCAGTGACTTTTTGAAGGCCGGCGCACCGCTGACCGTGTTGAGCTATGGCCTTACCCTACTTCTTGTCTATCTCTTCTGGCTTTAGGAGCAGGTTTGCTTGACATCCCCGATGATGGAACTAGAGCAGGGAAAACGTCACGATCAACGCAGAAGGATGGTCGAGCCCGTGCGAATCCTCTCCGAAGCCCACATCAAAGAGCTCCCCAACTATTACCGGGGCAAAGTTCGCGAGAACTATGACCTGCCGGACGGCCGCCGCATCATCATCAGCACAGACAGGTTGAGTGCCTTCGACCGGATTCTCACCTGCATTCCCTACAAGGGCCAGGTCCTCACGCAGACGGCACGCTATTGGTTCGAGGCGACCAAGGACATCTGCCCTAATCACGTTCTCGACTATCCCGATCCGAATGTTGTCATCGGCAAGCGTCTCGATATCCTACCCGTCGAGATCGTCGTTCGCGGTTACCTCGCCGGCACGACGGGAACCTCGATCCTCACTCTTTATAAGAAGGGTGAGCGCGAGATGTACGGCATGCGACTGCCGGACGGGATGCGCGACAACCAGAAACTTCCAACGCCGGTTATTACGCCCACCAGCAAGGAATTCGACGGCGGCCACGATGAGCCGCTGACGCCTGCCGAAATCGTCGAGCGGAGGCTTCTGACCAAGGAGCAATGGGATACGCTTTCGCGTTACGCGCTAGCACTTTTCGCGCGTGGCCAGGAACTCGCGGCGCAGCGGGGGCTCATCCTCGTGGACACTAAATACGAGTTTGGCACGGACGCGAGCGGCAACATCATTCTCGCAGACGAAATTCACACACCTGACAGCAGCCGCTACTGGCTCGCCGACAGCTACCAGCCAAGTTTCGAGACAGGAACGCGCCCGACAAGCTTCGACAAAGACTTTGTTCGCGCCTGGGTCGCGGAACGCTGCGATCCTTACAAGGACGAAATCCCAGAAATTCCTGTCGAGCTGATCCAGCAGACCTCTGAGGTCTATATCAAGGCCTACGAGAGCATCACGGCGCAACGGTTCGTTCCCGACGACAGCGGAGCAACGCCGGTCGAGCGCATCCGCAAGAATCTCTCCGCCTACTTCACTTAAGCTCGCCGGACAGAAAGCCTGCAACATTGGTTGCAGGCTTTCTGTCGGTGGCGCTAGCATCTGCAATACTGGGTGGCGGCCTCGGGCCGGCGGGGGAAATGGATGGCACGCAGGCCAAGACGCAAGGCCGAAGAGACCCGCGAAGACATTCTGTCCATGGCAGAATTGTTGTTCCGCCAACGCGGTTTCGTCGCCGTTTCGATCGCCGACATTGCCGCCACGCTCGGCATGTCGCCTGCCAACGTCTTCAAACATTTCCGTTCAAAAACTGCCCTCGTCGATGCGATTGCGGAACGCCACCTGGGTGACGTGGCAGATCGCTTCGCGGCCTTTGACGATGAATTGCCGCCAAACGAGCAGCTGCTGCGCTTCGTGTTGCGCCTGCTCGACAGCCACCTGCAGGACATCCAGCAGAACCCCTACATCTTTGAAATGGTCCTGATGACGGTGCAGGCCAAGCTCGAGGCCGGCATTCGATACCGGGAGCGCATCGTTCGGAAGCTGGACGATATAATACGAGCAGGTGTCGCTGCGGGACGCTACCATTGCAGCACCCCGGAAGATGCCGCCGGTACCGTTGCCGATGTTTTGGCGAGCGTCCTCCATCCCGTTCTGATCGCTCGTGATGACAAGGACACACTTGTCCGCCGCGCAGAGCAGATCGTCAATTTCGTCGATGCCGCACTGCAAAATAGCGCTTGCTAAGTGACGATTTCTAACTTACGTCACTTCGTAAAGTGTTTCTTAAATTCGGATCAGTGGCACGTGATTCTGGATCGATGAACGGCCTCGTTGTTGATGGTCATCAGTTCGGACGCCACCGCACAAGGAATTCCATATGATACGGCGCATCTTCCTCGTTTCTACCGCTCTTGCCATCGGCAGCGTGCTTGCTGCGTGCAGCGACAGCGGTAACAAGCAAGGGGCGGCCGGTTCAGCGGGTGCGGCCGCTCAACAGGCGACCCCGGTTGGAGTCATATCGCTGACAAAGGCGAGCTTCCCCATCACCACGATTCTGCCGGGCCGTGCCGAAGCTTCGCAGATTGCCGATATTCGCCCGCAGGTGAGCGGCATCATCGAGGAGATCCCCTTCAAGGAAGGTGGCGAAGTCAAGAAGGGTGACGTTCTCTATCAGATCGAAGATGCCCCCTATCTGGCAACCGCCGCGCAGGCACGCGCCGCGATCGCCAAGGCAGAAGCCAGTGTTCCGAGCGCGCAAAGCAATTTCGATCGCTATCAGCGTCTTGTCGGTTCAGGCGCGACGCAGATCGAGCTTGAGACGGCGCGCACCAACCTTCTGCAAGCGCAGGCCGAGGTCGAATCCGCGAAAGCAGCCCTGACCGCCGCCGAAATCGATGTCGACCATACGAAAATCATTGCACCATTCGATGGCGTAATCGACCAGACCGCATATAACGTCGGAAACGTCGTCGCGGCCAACCAAACGGTTGCACTCACGACCGTACGTCAGCTGGATCCCGTCTATATCCTGCTGACGGAGTCGAGCACCAACCTGCTGCGGCTTCGCGAGGCGATCAGAAGCGGAGAGGTCAAGGGCAATGCCGGCAACGCCGCCTTCCGTCTGATCCTGGAAAACGGCAAGGAATATGACCAGAAGGGCACGCTCGATATGTCGAAGTCCGTGGTCAGCGAGACGACCGGCACCTTTATTATTCGTGTACGTTTCCCAAATCCCGACCATGTTATCCTCCCCGGCATGTACGTGCGCGCGACGCTCGAGCTCGGCGCGGAGGTCGGTTACGCGCTGCCGCAGCTTGCCACCAGCCGCAATGCAAACGGCGAGCTGACCGCACAGTTCGTCTCAGCCGATGGCAAAGTCGAAACCCGCATCTTCGAAAACGCATCGCCTTCCAACAATGCCTGGCTCGTGACCGAGGGCATCAACCACGGCGACCAGCTGATCGTCAGCGGCCTCCAGTCGATTTCGGCAGGCATGCCCGTTAAGCCAATGCCGATGAAAATCAATGATAGGGGCATCGTTGTGCCTACTGAGCAGGCCGCATCCGGTGAAGCACAGAAGCCCGCCGCGAAGTAACCGCGACGAACCGTGATCAGAGCCGCACAGGAACAGTAAGCCAATGGCCAAGTTTTTCATCCGACGCCCGATTTTTGCTTGGGTCATCGCGATCACGATCATGCTCGCGGGCTTGCTCGCAATCTTCACGCTGTCGATATCGCAATATCCTGATATCGCGCCGACGACCGTGCGCATCAACGCGACCTATCGCGGGGCGAGCGCTGAAACCGTCGAAAAATCGGTGACGACCATCATCGAAGACGGCATGACCGGCCTCGACGACCTGACGTACATGACCTCGACCTCGTCGACCGGGTCTGCGAGCATTTCGCTGACCTTCGGCACCAGCGCCGACCCCGATATCGCGCAGGTTCAGGTCCAGAACAAGCTCCAGCTGGTCCAGTCCCAGCTGCCGAGCGACGTCATTGACGCCGGTATCAGCGTCACCCGCTCGACCTC
The DNA here is from genome assembly GCF_000312665.1 of Rhizobium mesoamericanum STM3625. GTDB lineage: Bacteria > Pseudomonadota > Alphaproteobacteria > Rhizobiales > Rhizobiaceae > Rhizobium > Rhizobium mesoamericanum. The sequence continues at coordinate 7,965 of NZ_HF536772.1, forward strand.
GAGTATCCTGCTCGTAGGCTCACTCGTTTCAACGGACGGCAAGCGCAATTCCGTGGACCTCGGCAACATCATGTCGACGTCCATCGAAGATCAGATCCAGCGGCTGGAAGGCGTTGGCAGCATCAACATCTTCGGCTCCGGTTACGCCATGCGCGTCTGGCTCGATCCGTACAAGCTGCTCAAATACCAGCTTACAACCGGCGACGTTACGTCAGCAATTGAAGCGCAGAATACCCAGGTTTCCGTTGGATCGCTCGGTGCGCAGCCCTCAGTCGAGGGTCAGCAGCTCAACGTGACCATCACCGCGCAGAGCCAGCTCACCACCGTTTCAGACTTCGAGCACATCATCCTGAAGGTTGAAAAGGACGGTTCCACCGTCCGCCTCAGTGACGTAGCGCGCATCGAGATTGGCCAGGAAAGTTACGGCGGCTCCTCCCGCTACAACGGCCAGCCGTCGAGTGGCTTTGCCGTCAACCTCGCCATCGGTGCCAATGCTATCGATACGGCAGCCCGTGTACGTTCCGCCCTTGACACGATCGGTCGCGGCCTGCCGGAAGGTGTGGAAATCACCTATCCGTACGACACCACACCGTTCGTCAAACTGTCGATCGAGAAGGTCGTCCACACGCTGATCGAAGCCATCGTTCTCGTCTTCATCGTATTGCTGGTCTTTCTGCAGAACCTTAGGGCGACGCTTATTCCAACAATCGCCGTGCCAGTGGTTCTGTTAGGGACGTTCGGCATTCTCGCCATGGCGGGTTATTCGATCAATACATTAACGATGTTCGCCATGGTGCTAGCGATCGGCCTTCTCGTCGATGACGCGATCGTCGTCGTCGAAAATGTCGAGCGCATCATGACGGAAGAGAAGCTGTCTCCCCTCGAAGCGACAGAGAAGTCGATGGGTGAAATCACCGGCGCCATCGTTGGTATCGCGCTCGTCCTTACCGCCGTGTTCATCCCGATGGCGTTCTTTGGCGGTTCGACCGGCATTATCTATCGCCAGTTCTCCATAACGATCGTCTCCGCGATGCTGCTTTCGGCCCTGGTTGCGATCGTCCTGACACCGGCGCTTTGCGCGACCATGCTGAAGCCGGTGACCGACCACAAGAAGCACCGGATAGGCGACTGGTTCAACCGCAACTTCACGCGTTCTACCAACGGCTATGTCCGGAGCATCGGCTACCTGCTGAAGCGGCCGATCCGCGTCATGCTGGTCTTCGTCCTGATCGGCGTCGGCTGCGCCTACTTGTTCAATCGCCTGCCAAGCTCGTTCCTTCCGCAGGAAGACCAGGGCGTTCTCTTGACGATCGTCACCACACCTCCGGGATCAACGACGCAGCAGACCCAGGCCGTCGTCGAAAAAGTCGAGAAATACTACCGTGAGAACGAGAAAGACGCCGTGCAGTCCGTCTTTGGCGCGCTTGGCTTTGGCTTCAATGGTTCTGGCCAGAACAGCGCCATCGTTTTCACCAAGCTCAAGGACTTCTCCGAGCGGACCGATCCCAACCTGCATGCGCAGGCCGTGGTGACACGTGCACTCAAGACGTTCTTCACCTTCCGTGAAGCGCAGGTCTTCGCGCTGCTGCCACCCGCGATCCAGGGTCTCGGCGTCTCTAGCGGCTTCTCCATGTATCTTGTCGACACCGGCGGTCATGGCACCGACGCTCTGGACGCGGCCTCGAAGCGCTTGATCCAGGCCGCAAACTCCAGCGGCAAGGTCGTTGCACTGCGTAGCAACAACAAGGAAGTCGAGCCGCAAATGAAGATTGTCATCGACCAGGAGAAGATTGGCGCGATGGGCGTCGATATCACCGCGGTCAACTCGATGTTGTCGGTCATCTTTACCGGCCGCGACGTGAACGACTTCACACTGAACGGCGAGATCAAGCCGGTCTACGTGCAAGGTGACGCGCCGTTCCGCATGCAGCCGGACGATCTGGACCATTGGTATGCGCGCAACTCGAGTGGTGAGATGGTACCCTTCTCGGCCTTCACCCGCACTGAATGGGTCAAGGGCGCCCCGACGCTCGCCCGCTTTAACGCAGTAAGTGCCATCCCGCTTGACGGCGCATCGGCGCCGGGCGTGAGCTCGGGTGACGCAATGAACGAAATGGAATCGCTGACGGAACAATTGGGCGGCGGCTACACGGTGGCCTGGCAGGGCATCTCCTACCAGGAACGCTTGTCCGGTTCGCAGGCACCGATGCTCTATGCTATCTCCGTGCTTGTCGTCTTCCTCTGCCTGGCAGCGCTTTACGAAAGCTGGTCGATTCCGTTTTCGGTCATCATGGCTGTGCCGGTTGGCGTGCTCGGGGCTCTCGCCGCCGCAACCCTCTTTGGCCAAGCGAACGACGTTTACTTCAAGGTTGGCCTGCTGACGACCATAGGTCTAGCGGCGAAGAACGCGATCCTGATCGTGGAATTTGCGAAGGACCGAATGGAAACAGGAATGGGGCTGTTCGAGGCGACTCTCGAGGCGGCGCGCCTGCGCCTGCGCCCCATCATCATGACATCACTTGCCTTCATTCTGGGTGTCGTGCCGCTGGCAATCGCAACCGGAGCAGGTTCGGCAGCGCAGAACGCAATCGGTATTGGTGTGCTTGGCGGGATGCTTGCAGCAACGGCTCTTGGTATTTTCTTCGTGCCCTCATTCTTCGTTGTCATTCGCCGCATCTTCTCGCGGGCGCAAAAAAATGAAGCGTGAGTGTTGTATAAATGCACTGTGAGAAAATGAGACTCGTTGTTACATTGCCGCCGACTGCTTCGGGATGGTGTTTCTCGTATGAGCGAAGCGCGGCCGATAGCGAAGCATGAAGGCTTCTGACAAGAATAGTTTGGTCGAGTTACAGGAAGATTTTTAATGGCATCTTTTCGCTTTGCCTCTCCGGCACTTCTGCTTCTGCTCGCG
>NZ_HF536772.1:10975-32931 GCF_000312665.1 Rhizobium mesoamericanum STM3625
AAGCCCCGCATCGCGGGGCTTTTCTTTTTGGGTTGGGTTTGTCAAGCTAGGGACATTCTATCGGAGCCTAGAAGGCGCGGCGTTTGTCATTGTCTTGATGGTTGACGAGGTTTTTGGTGCGCCGGAAGATCGGTACCCGCCAGGGCTTCTCTTCGGAGTCGGCGCGCGACCGCTTCATGATCGGATCGGATCGAGAGGCGTCTCAATCTTTTTTCCAAAACTGCCAGCCTGAACTGACGTCCAGCCACACTTCGGTTCGTTGACCCCGGCCCGGAAGCTCAGGGCGACCAACGGTCCGACGTCGGGCGCTCTCATGAGCATCTTGCAGGTGTCGTCGCTCTTGGCTGGCCTTTTCATCGCCTTTTGCAGGTGCTGAAGCTACTCTTTGTACGCGGCGGACTTCCAGGAGAGGGGCGATCACCGATCGCAGACGGGCGGTTGCTCAAGGAACTCGATGATGCGCCGCTCGAACTGCAGTGTGGTCGCGGCTCCAGCTTGGCGCCCCGAAGTTGGGGTGGAGGTCACGCAGGTTATCCTCCACATTGAGGTTCTTCGTCTGCACGAACTTGCCCGCGGTCAGCAGCATCCTGCGCTCTGCAGGCGTCGTTTCGATCGGTCTTGTTGAGCTGAGCCGACAACGCGGCCGAAGCCCAATCAGCTGATCTTTTTTATTGCCGCCACCGCATCGTAATGCGGATAACTGACGGCAGCGGCTGTTTTGGATTCGACAAGTCCTCCGGCCTGATGTACGCATTGATTAAACGATTAACCCTCGCATGTCTTAACCATGCCTCCAACCCGACCTGGACCTAATCTGAGCAGGATTGCGACGTCGCTTGGCGTCTCTGTCGCGACGGTTTCCAATGCGCTCTCCGGCAAGGGCCGCGTGTCCGAGCAGCTGGCGGACAAGATCAAGGAACATGCCGCCCAACTAGGCTATGTTCCAAGCCAGGCGGGACGCGCGCTTCGCACTGGTCGCAGCGGCGTCCTCGGTCTTGTATTGCCCGATATTGCCAATCCCCTCTTTCCCAAGCTTGCGCAGGCAATAGAATTCGCAGCCAGCGCCGCCGGATACGGCGTGCTCATCGCCGATTCCCGCGGCGAAGTCGCCCCCCAGACGGAGGCGATCAACCGATTGATCGAGCGCGGCGTCGAAGGCATGGTGATCGTACCGCGCCGCGCGACCCGAATTTCCGCCGCGGCTTGTCCAGTCGCTGTCATCGACACGCCCTCCACACCAGGCAACACCGTTGCCGCCGATCACATGCAGGGCGGCTGGGCAATCGCGAACCATTTAGCCGACCTTGGACATCGCCGTGTCCTCATTATCGGCAACAATCCAGGCTCGAACGTTCAAAACGACCGCGCGTGCGGGATACGTTCAGGTCTCCGTCCCGGGATGAGTTCAACAACCCTCTGGATCGAGACGCTGGAGCGGCAAAACGGCAGCGGATGCAGCCTCGGACTCGCTGCGAAGGTGCATGAGGGCTACACGGCGTTCGCCTCTTTGTCGGACCTGCAGGCGTTGCGCGCTCTCACCGAATTACAGCGTGACGGTATCCACGTACCAAGCATGGCGAGCGTTACGGGCTTCGACGATCTCATCTGGTCACCGGTCATCACTCCATCACTGACGACGGTAGCGATGGACGTGCACGCGATCGCGAGGATCGCCATCTCCTCGTTACTGCAGACCATACAGACACGCGGCAGCCGCGAGGGCGTGCTTGTCACGTCCGAGACTGATCGTGTTCAGATGCAACTGATTATGCGCCAGTCCTCCGGGCCGGCGGATCCGACAAGAATATCCCGACAGACGGAGAACAGCTGACATGAAGAATGCCCTCATCGCTTCCGCCGCGCTATTGGCGCTGTCGCCCCTGACCGCGAAGGCAGAGGAAAAGACGCTGACGATTTCCGTCTATGCCTTTGCTCAGGATGACTTCAAAACCCTCGTCTACGATCCCTTTGAGGCCAAGTGCGGCTGCAAGCTCGTCGTCGAGACCGGCAACAGCGTCGAGCGTCTTGCCAAGATGGAGGCCAACAAGGCAAGCCCCGTCATCGACATGGCCGTCGTCTCCATGGCAGATGCCCTATCGGCCTCTCGCAAAGATCTGATTGATAAGGTCGATACGTCGAAGCTCTCCAATTTCGGCAAGCTCTACGACCTCGCCAAGGACCCGAACGGCGACGGTATGAGCGTCGGCTACACCTTTTACGCAACTTCGATCGCCTACCGCTCCGACAAGATGAAGATCGAGTCCTGGGCAGATCTGCTGAAGCCGGAATATGTCGGCCACGTCGCCTTCCCGAATGTTACCACCAACCAGGGTCCGCCGGCGCTCTTCATGCTCGGTCAGGCGCTCGGTAGCGACGGCCCGGATCTGACAGCGCCGATCGAGGCGCTGGGCGAGAAGAAGGACGAGATCGTCACCTTCTATGAGAAGTCCTCGCAGCTGGTGCAGCTGATGCAGCAGGAGGAAATCTGGGCAGCCCCGATCGGCCGCTTCTCCTGGGTCGGCTTCACCAAGCTCGATGTTCCCGTCGCATGGGCAACACCCAAGGAAGGCCAGACCGGCGGAATGAACGTCATGGTCGTCACCAAGGGCTCCAAGAACCGCGATCTGGCACTTCAGTTCATGGATTTCTGGCTCTCCACTGAAATCCAGACGAAGCTCGCCGAAAAGCTGGTCGACAGCCCAGCGAATAAGGAGGTCAAGCTCTCCGAGGAAGCCTCAAACAACCTGACCTATGGTGAGGAAACAGCCAAGAGTCTGAAGCTCATCCCCTCCGCAGCCGCGCTCGACAACCGTGCCGCCTGGCTGAAGGAATGGAACGAGAAGGTCGGTCAATAATTTCCGGATCGGCTCCGGAGTTTGCCGGACCCCTGCCTTTCTATCCGTCGAAAGTCCCTTCATGTATCAAAACCGCGCAGAAGCCCTGGCGCTTGCCCTGCCCGCAGCAGTTTTTGCCGCGCTGGTGTTCCTATTGCCCGTTGTCGTCCTGCTCTCCGAAGGCCTGCGCATGGATGCCAGCTGGACGCTTGATGCCTTTACCGCCTTCTTTTCCGAGTCGCTGAACCGCACGGTGTTTATGCGAACCTTCCGCTTGGGGCTTGAGGTGACAGCCGTTTCGGCTGTAATCGGCTATGCCGCAGCCTTCGCAATCGTCAACCTGCCACCTAAGGGCAAGGGCCGGATGATCGGCCTCCTCACCCTGCCGCTGATGATCTCGCCGGTTGCCCGCACCTATGCATGGATCGTCATTCTGGGTCGGACCGGTATCGTCAACAAAACCATCACGGGCCTTGGCCTGAGCAACACGCCGCTGCGCCTGCTGTTTACGGAAACGGCTATCTTCATCGGCCTACTGCAGCTCTTCCTACCGCTGATGATCCTGTCGCTGATCAGCGCGCTCGAAAACATGCCGAAGGACGCCATTCCCGCCGCCCGCGTGCTCGGCGCCAACTGGTTCCAGGTGTTCTGGAAGGTGATCCTGCCGCTGACCCGCGAGGGTCTCGTTGTCGGCGGCACGCTCGTCTTCACCGGATCACTGACCGCCTACATTACGCCCGCCGTTCTTGGCGGTTCGAAGGTGCTGATGCTTGAAACATTGCTCTATCAACAGGTATCCGTAGCCAACAATTTCGTCTCGGCAAGCGTTATCGCCTTCATGCTGATCGTCATGAGCTTTGCCGCCAACATCCTGCTCAAGCGACTTGCCACGGCGAAGAAAAAGCGATGACCGCGCGTATTCTGTCTCCACTGGTTCTCGGCCTGGTGCTGCTCTTCCTGATCGGTCCATTCCTGATCATCATCGCCGCATCGCTCTCGGCTGGCGACACGCTTACTTTCCCGCCGCAAGGTCTTTCCTTGAAATGGGTCACCAAGGTCTTCACCATCGACAGCTTCCGCGAGAGCTTCGCTATGTCAATGTTCCTCGCCGTCTTCGGCACGCTGTCCGCGCTCGTCCTCGGCATTCCCGCCGCCTATGCGCTCTCCCGCTACAATCTGCCCTTCGGCGAAACCGTCCGCACGATCGTATCACTGCCGATCATCGTTCCCGGCATCATCGTCGGCCTAGCACTGCTGCGCTATCTCGTCGTCCCATTCGGCTTCAACATCACTCTGGCCCTGTTCATGGCGCACACGGCGCTTGTCTTGCCCTACGCCGTGCGCGTCGTTTCAGCCAGCCTCGGCAATCTGCGCTCGGACATGGAGGAAGCAGCCGTCCTGCTCGGCTCCTCGCGAACAGGCGCCTTCTTTCGCGTCGTAATGCCGAATATCCGCGGTGGCATCCTGGCTGCTTTCATCCTCGGATTCGTGACGAGCTTCAATCAGGTTCCCGTTTCCCTCTTCCTCTCTGGTCCCGGCGTGCGCACGTTGCCGATAGACATGCTGGGCTACATGGAGACAACCTACGATCCGTCGATCGCGGCACTCTCCTCGCTGCTTGCATTCCTCTCCATCGGCATCGTCTTCGTTGCCGAACGCTTCCTGGGGCTTTCTCGCTATGTCTGACGGCTATCTCAAACTCGACAAGCTGACGCTTGCCTACGGCGATACGATCGCGGTGAAGGATCTTGACCTATCGATCGCCAAGGGCGAGCTCGTCGCCCTGCTGGGCCCATCCGGATGTGGCAAGACGACGACGATGCGCTCGATCGCCGGCCTGCTCTCCCCTGCATCCGGCCGCATCACGCTCGATGGCGGTGACATCACCCGCGTTTCTGCCAACAAGCGCAACGTCGGCCTGGTCTTCCAGTCCTACGCACTCTTCCCACATCTGACGGTCTATGAGAATGTCGCCTTCGGCCTGCGTCTGAAGGGAATCGGCGGCAAGGATCTCGACGCCAAGGTTAGGGCCGGCATCAAGTCGGTCGACCTTGCCAAGTTCGCCGATCGCAAGCCCGCCGAACTCTCGGGTGGCCAGCAGCAGCGCGTGGCCCTTGCCCGCTCCATGGTGATGGAGCCGAAGGTCCTCCTGCTCGACGAGCCTCTTTCCAACCTCGACGCTCGCTTGCGAGTGGAAATGCGCGCCGAACTGCAGCGCGTCCAGAAGGAAACGGGCGTCACCATGATCTTCGTCACCCACGATCAGATCGAGGCCCTGGCGCTCGCCGACCGCATTGTCGTGATGCTGAACGGCGGCATCGAACAGATCGGCACGCCGGAGGAAATCTACAACAAGCCCGTCTCGGCCTTCGTCGCCGATTTCGTCGGCTTTGAAAACGTCTTTGCGCTGGAGAACGGGAAGCTCGCGACCTCCAACAGCCTCATCGAGCTCTTCAGTCCAATCCCGCAGGCGGTAAAGGGCCTCGCCTGGCGTCCGCGCATGGTGAACCTTGGTTCAGGTCCTTACCAGGGCACCATTCGCGGCACCTCGTTTGCCGGAAATACACGCGAATATCTGCTCGACACACCGCTTGGCTCGATCAAGGCCGAGGTCGACGCCGAACTGCCGACGCATGCGATCGGCTCAATGCTTCCCTTCGACCTGCCGCTTGCGGCAGCAGCGCCCCTCTCACGTTACAGGTAACATCATGGGAGTCTGGATCGACACTGACATGGGCTTCGATGATATCGCTGCCATCCTCGTGGTGAACCACGCGAAACTCGACATATCAGGCATCTCGCTGGTCTTCGGCAACACGCCACTGCCGCAGGTGCGCGTCAACGCCGCCGGCGCGGCCAAGGCCTTCAGCTGGAACTTCCCGACCCATACCGGCCGCGCAGTTCCCATCCTCGGCTCTCTGGAAACCGCACAGGCGATCCTCGGCGAGACCGGCATTTTGACCACCGGAAAAGGCCTGCCCGCCGCCGCGCCCTTGGCCGAAAGCCCCGCATTTGCCGCCCTCTGCCGCTGGCTGGAGACCAACGGCCCGCACCGCGTCCTGGCGCTCGGCCCATTGACCAATCTCGCTGTCCTCGCTTTGGCACGTCCCGACCTTGCCGCTCGCATCACGGAACTGACCTGGATGGGTGGCGGCGTCACGTCGGGCAACCACACGGCATCCGCCGAGTTCAACGCGCTAGCCGATCCGGAAGCGCTCGCCATCGTTCTCGCCCACGGCCTGCCACTGCGTATGGTCGATCTTGATCTCTGCCGCAAGGTCGTTGCGGGGCCTGACGACGTCGGCCTGGTGCGAGGCGCAGGCGGCGCCAATGCGACGCTTCTCGCCGACATGTTTGAGGGATACATTGGTATCGGAACGAGCCGCGGCAGGCCAGGCATGGCAATCTACGACCCATGCGCCGCCGCCGCCTTTGTCGCGCCCGATATCGTCAGCTTCCGTCCAGCCCGCATTGACGCCGAACTGCAGGGCCAGCATACGCGCGGCCGGACCGTCGTCGAAACCAGAGCAACCCACGCAACCTTCAATGCCGAATACGCCGTCGACATCGATGCTGAGAAGACGCGCGCCCTTATTCTCGGCGCACTGATCGATGGGGCAAGCCGATGACCGCCCTGGAAACGAAGGATCTCATCGATCCGGCACTTCGCGCCCGTGCCGTTGCCGCCGCACGCGGCGATGCGGCCTTCGACCTCCTGATCTCGGGCGGATGCCTGCTCGATGTCGTCACCGGCCTCGTCCGCGAGGCCGACATCGGCATCGTCGGACCACTGATTTCTAGCGTCCACTCGCCTGGCAGCCGCACTGACGCAGCGAAAATCGTTAATGCAACAGGTACCATCATTTCGCCCGGCCTCATCGATACGCACATGCATATCGAAAGCTCGATGGTGACGCCGGCCGAATATGCCGCGGCCGTTGTTCCTCGCGGTGTGACGACGATCGTCTGGGACCCGCACGAATTCGGCAATGTGCACGGCCTAGACGCCGTGCGCTGGGCAATCGAAGCGTCCCGGGGCCTGCCGCTGCGCGCGATCGTGCTTGCGCCTTCCTGTGTTCCGTCTGCTCCCGGGCTTGAAGTCGCCGGCGCCGATTTCGACCCGTCCGTCCTTGCCGAAATACTGCGATGGCCTGGCATAGGCGGTGTTGGCGAAGTCATGAACATGCGCGGCGTCATCGACGGTGATCCACGCATGACCGACATTTTAAATGCCGGCCTCGCTTCAGAAAAACTGGTCTGCGGCCATGCGCGCGGGCTCGAGGGAGCTGACCTGAACGCCTTCATGGCGGCCGGCATCACCTCCGATCACGAACTGACCTCCAGTGCCGATCTGCTGCAAAAGTTAGCCGCCGGAATGACCATAGAACTGCGCGGCTCGCATGATCATCTGCTGCAGGAATTCGTAACCGCACTCAACGGGATTGGCCACCTCCCGTCGACGGTTACTCTCTGCACCGATGACGTGTTCCCGGATGAACTGAAGGAAGGTGGAGGTCTCGACGACGTCATCCGCCGGCTCGTCCGCTATGGAATGCGGCCGGAATGGGCGCTGAGAGCCGCCACCTTTAACGCAGCGCAGCGATTGAAGCGCTCGGATCTTGGTCTGATCGCCGCTGGCCGACGCGCCGATATTGTGCTCTTCGAAGATTTGGTTGACTACGCCACGAAGGCTGTAATCGTCAACGGTGAGATCGTATCGACGGCCGGGGAGATGAGAGCCCCAGTGCGGTCTTGTGAGACCGCAGCGCTCCAGAACTCGGTCAAGCTGCCGCCATTGACAGAAGACGACTTCAGGGTTCCCGCCAAGGGCAAGCGCGTTCGCGTTGCCACGATTGACCGCCCGCGGTTCACACAATGGGGCGAAGCAGAAACCGTCGTCGAAGACGGTTTCGTCGTACCTCCTGATGGCAGCGCGATGATTGCGGTTGCGCATCGACACGGAAGGGCCGATGGCCGACCGCGCATCGGCTTCCTCACGGGTTGGGGAGCATGGCGGGGGGCCTTCTGTACAACTGTTTCCCACGACAGCCACAACCTCACAGTTTTCGGCGGCAATGCACGCGACATGGCGGTGGCCGCCAACGCGGTGATCGCCGCGGGTGGCGGCATGGCTGTCGCCAGAAGTGGCCAGATAGAGGCGCTTCTACCTCTCCCAGTGTCCGGCCTCGTTACCGAGGCGCCCCTTGAAGAGACGGCTACGTCCTTCCGGGCGATCAGGAGGGCCATCGAGGAGATCGTCGACTGGAGGCCGCCCTACCTCGTTTTCAAGGCCTGCTTCGGCGCAACGCTTGCCTGCAACGTCGGCCCGCATCAGACGGATCGGGGGATCGCGGACGTGCTAACAGGCCAGCTGCTCGAAAGCCCTGTGATGGAGGTTCTCGAGAGCGAATAGTTTAGCATCCGGGCACTCTATGCTCCGGCTGTGCTCGGTCACGCCCCTAGATCGTCATGGCCAGCAAGCCAGTTATTTAAAGCGCGGCCTTTAGCTCGCGCTCGACCAGCATTGCCCAATAGGCCGCTCCGTAGCCGATCGCATCATCGTTGAAGTCATACGCCGTATTGTGATGCAAGGCGCCGTCCGCAGCAGGCCCGTTGCCGAGCCAGACGTAACAGCCAGGCGCATTCTGCCCGAAGAAGGCGAAATCATCGCCTGCCGTTGAGGGTGGGAATTTCGTACGCACCTTCTCCCCGAAGACAGCACTGGCCGCCCCGAGCGCACGCGCGGTCGCATTGCTGTCGTTGATGACGGGCGGGATGCGCCGCTCGAACTGGTAGTTAAGCGCTATGCCGAACATTGCCGCCGTGCCCTTCGCAAGGCGGCCGATCTCCTCCTCCAGTTGATCGCGAACGTCAGGCGAATAGGCCCGAGCCGTACCACCAATCTCGACGGTATCGGGTATAACGTTCAATGCTTTGGGGCTGCCGGCCTGCAGGGAACAAGCGCTCACGACGGCCGGCTGCAGCGGATCGACGATGCGCCCGACGATCGTCTGCAGCGACGTCAGGAACGTACCAGCGGCCGTGATCGGATCCTTGCCAAGATGCGGCTTGGCGCCATGCGTTCCGGTGCCGCGAAACGTCACGCGCCAACTATCTGACGACGCCAGTTGTGGCCCTTCGACCACGGCTATCTCGTCGATGGCGAGACCCGGCATGTTGTGAAGGCCATAGACGGCATCGCACGGGAACAGCTCGAAAAGTCCATCCCCGACCATCCTGCGCGCGCCGCCCCTGCCCTCTTCGGCCGGCTGGAAGATGAAATGCACGGTTCCGGAAAAGTCGCGCGTTGCCGCTAGATATCGCGCCGCACCAAGCAGCATCGTTGTATGACCATCATGTCCGCAGGCATGCATCCTGCCGGCATATTTGGATTTATGCGGACGCTCCGCCATTTCCGGCATCGCAAGCGCATCCATATCGGCCCGCAATCCGATTGTCCGCGTGCCATCGCCGACCTGCAGTGTACCGACAATGCCGGTCCCCCCAAGGCCCCGATGCACCTTGATGCCCGCCCCTTCGAGTAACCGCGCGACAATGCCGCTCGTGCGCTCCTCCTCGAAGCCAAGCTCGGGATGAGCGTGCAGGTCGCGACGCAGTTCGGTCAGGAAGGGTAGATCGTCCTCGATCCGGGCGGGAATGGGCATGAGCCTGGATGTCCTGCAAATGCGAGCGGGCGCCAGAACGGCGCCCCTCATCGTCCATCCGTTATTTAACAATAGGCGTAGGATTTCAACCTTCGCAACCCAGTTAGACCACGGTCTCGCCGCCATCGACCACGAGGATCTGCCCGGTCATGTAAGAGGAACGGTCCGACACGAGGAAGAGGATCGGCTCGGCGATCTCCGACACGTCGGCCCAGCGTCCAAGCGGCACCTTCTCGGCGATGTAGGCTTCGATCGCCTTACGCCCGCCCATCTGCGCAATGAAGGGTTCGTTGAAGGGCGTGTCCACCCAGCCGGGGCAAAGCGCATTCACGCGGATGCCGAATTTGGCATAATCGCCCGCCATCTGCCGCGTCATGGCGACGACGGCGTGCTTGGTCGTCGTATAGGCGATCATCTCACGATCATAGAGCACGCCTGACGAGGACGAGGTGTTGAGAATGACGCCTTTGCCCGCCTTCTTCATCATAGGCATCACGAAGCGCGCGGCCATGAAATGTGCGCGGACATTCAAGCTCCAGGACTTGTCAAAACCGTCGATCGCGACCTGCTCCAGATCGCCTGCAACCTGCGCGCCGGCATGGTTGTGAAGGATGTCGATGCGGCCGTGATGTTCGGCAATCGCGGCAATGCCTGCTTCCAGCGCATTGTCGTCGGTGACATCAAGCACCATGCTTTCGGCGCTGCCACCAAACCCGCAGATCCGGCTGACGGTTTCCTCTGCATTCATGACGTCGATGTCGGCGACGACGACATGGGCGCCCTCTTTCGCCATGACGAGCGCGCCGGCCTGACCGATGCCGGATCCGGCACCGGTGACGATTGCAACACGGTTCTTGAGGATCATGGTGTTTCCCAATTAGGTTGTTGTTGTCCTTTCGCGCATCAGGAAACGCGCGATGAGAATGAGGGCAAGCGATGCGATGAGCACCATTGTGGCGATAGCGTTGATCTCCGGCGTGACACCGCGACGGATCGAGGCAAAGACGTAGATCGGAAGCGTCGTATTCGACCCGGCAACGAAGAACGCGATGATGAAGTCATCGAAGGAGAAGGTGAAGGCGAGCAGGAAACCCGCCAGGATCGACGGCAGGATCTGCGGCAGCACGATCTGGCGGAACGTCGTCAGCGGCGTCGCGTAAAGATCGCTTGACGCTTCGACGATATCGCGCCCTAGGCTGGCGATGCGAGCTTTCACGATCATCGTCACTAGCGCCATGGTGAAAAGCCCATGTGCGGCGATGATCGAACCATAGCCGAGTGTCAGCTTCGGCGGTTGCTCGCCAGGCCAGATCGCCGCCAAGGCCGGATTGATGAATCCGAAGACTTCAACCAGGGCAACCAGCGTCGCGATGCCGATTACGACCCCCGGAACCACGATAGCTGCGGCAAACAGGCCATCGAACACTGCCCGTGTCCGGGCTCCGAGCCGCTCCATGCCGAGCGCGGCCATGGTGCCGAAGACAGCCGCGAGCGCAGCGCTGGTCAGGGCGATGATGAGGCTGTTTTGTAGAGCCTCCATGAGGAAGGTGTTGGTGAGCGCCTTACCGTACCATTGCGTGGAAAAGCCCGTGAAATCGGAAGCGTTGCGGCCTGCATTGAACGAGAACAAGACCACCAGTGCGATCGGCGTATAGAGAAACAGATAGACTGCCGTAACAAGCCCGCGCATCAGACAAGATCCACCTGGCGGGTGCCCGCGACGCGCCAAGCGATGCGCATGGCGACGAGAAGCACGATGACGACGACGACAACGAGCGTGACGGCAATCGCGGAGCCGAAAGGCCAGTTGCGCGATTGCAGGAAGAGGTCGACCAGTGCGTTACCGATAAAGAACACCTTGCCGCCGCCCAAAAGCTGCGGGATCAGGTACTCGCCGAGCAACAGGATGGTAACCAGCGCCACGCCGGTCATCACACCCGGCAGCGACAGCGGCAGCGTTATGCCGAAGAAAGTCGATAGCGGTCTTGCTCCTAGATCCGCAGAAGCTTCCAGCAACCGCCGGTCCAGCTTCTCCAGGCTGACATAGATCGGCATGATCATCAGTGGCAGGTAGCCATAGACAATGCCGAGAAGGACAGCGCCCGGCGTGTTCAGAAGGCGCACATTCTCGATGCCGACAAATTCCAGGAGATGCGGGATCCCGCGCGCGCCAAGGATATACATCCACGCATAGGTGCGAACGAGAAGACTGGTCCAGAAAGGCACCACGACGAGCGACACGAGCAACAACCGATGCTGCGGACTTGCCTTCACCGCCAGGTAATAGGCGACCGGATACGCCACCAGCAGGCAGACGAAAGACCCAATCGGCGCAAGCACTAGCGTATTCTTGAAGGCTTGCGCGCGGGATGCGAGATTGGCAAATTGAGCAAAGGTAAATGCCGCCTGATAACCGCCTTCCGGCGCCCGCTCGCCAAAGGCGAACACAACAATGGCAATGAAAGGCAAGACCAGGAACACGAATAGCCACGCGCTCGCCGGCGCAACGAGCGCAGCGGTGATCAGGCGTTTTCTGGTGTCTGGTGACAGTGCCATTCTGGAGGTTCGCTGGTTGGTGGTCACGAGGAGGCTTGCCTCCTCCCGAAACCGGGAAGAGGCACTGCAGCACGGCACGCTGGTCACGCCGACTTGAACCGCGCCATCAGCTCGGCACGACCCGGATCCGTCAGGGTCACAGCGGCGCCAAACTCCAGCGGCGTCAGCGATGCTTCATCCGGATAGACGATCTTGTTCGAGGTGATTTCCTTCGGCAGCATCGAAATGACGCGGCTGTCCGTGGTCGGCGCGCCGTTGGCGATATGCTCCTTCACTGCGTTTGCGGGATCCATCAGGTAGTTGAGAAGAGCATAACCGGCCGCCTTGTTCGGAGCGTCCTTCGGGATCGCATAGTAGTCTGTCCAGATTTCACCACCGTCCGTTCCGAGGATGTAGGCAAGCTCCGGCATATCGCGGTTGAGCTGCGCACCGTCGTTCGTCCAGCACATCGTCATCCAGGCGTCCGTAGCGCGCATGGCCGGCTGATAGTCGGAGTTGATGGCGAAGAGATGCGGCTTCACCTTGATCAGCAGCTCCTCGGCCTTCGCCAGTTCTTCCGGCTTGATCGAATTGAAACCGTAACCCAGCGACACCAGCGCGCTGCCGATCGTCGTCAGCTGGTAGTCGTGCACCATGGCGCGGCCATCGGCTTCTGTCTGAGCGAGCTCGAAGAAATCCTTCCAGCTCGTGGGCTTCGCCTTGATCTTGGAGGTGTTGACCGAGAATCCGGTCGTGCCCCAATTCTTCGGCAGTGCGTAGGTCTTCCCGTCGATCTGGCCTTCCTTGGTGAACCGCGGGCTCTCTGTCGACTGGCTGAAATTGGCAATCTTCAAAAGGTCGAGTTCGTCAATCAGGGCGAGCTTGTGGTAGGTAGATATCGTGTAGTTGGTCGGCACGAAAAGCGACCAGCCGGAAGCGCCGGCCTGCAGTTTTGCTAGCATTTCCTCGTTCGAACCGAACACATTGACTTCGACGGCAACGCCGGTTGCCGCCTTGAAGTTCTCGAATGTCGCAGGATCATGGTAGTTCGGCCAGGTCGCGATCGACATCTGCGTGCCGAGGTCCTCGCCGGCATAGGCTGGTGTCGACAAGGCACCTGGGAAGCGCGACATCACGGCGGTCGCAAGACCGAGGCCAGTGATGCCGAGGAAGTGGCGGCGGTTGACGGAGCCACGCTTGAGCCGCATGAACTCGTCCATGAAGCCGCCGGCTGAAATGGGAAGATTATCCTTATAGTCTTTGCTCATGATGCTGTTCCCTTGTTTTGATTTTAGGCTGCACTTGATGCTGAGAAGACATGGGCCGCGCCGGGATCAAAGCCGAGGTAGACAGCCTCGCCGGGCTCGACCAGATCGCTTTCGTTCATGCTGCGACGGTCGGCGGTCACCAGGAAGTCACCGAGCCCCGGCACCGTGACCGCATATTCCGCCGACGATCCGAGGAAGATACGGTGGGTTACCCTACCTTTGAAGCTTGCGATATCGGGCGCCTGCATGCGTGAAAGGCGAATCGATTCCGGCCGGATCGCGACGATTGCCTCGCCCGTTGAAACACTCGCCCGGTTCCCTGCGGCGATTGCCGAACCGTCCGCGAGACGCAGCGTCGCTCCATCTGCCTCCATTGTCGCCTTCACCCGGTTGGTCTTGCCGACAAAATCTGCCACGAACAAATCGGCCGGGCGGTCATAGACCTCTTGCGGGGAGCCCAGCTGGCGAATCCGCCCTGCGCTCATGACGCAGACGATATCAGCCATCGATAGCGCTTCTTCCTGATCATGTGTGACCAGAACAAAGGTAATGCCGAGTTCACGTTGCAACGTCTGCAATTCGATCTGCATGGCGGAGCGTAGCTTCTTGTCAAGCGCAGCCAGCGGTTCGTCCAGGAGCAGCACCGACGGACGGTTGACGATCGCGCGCGCCAGCGCAACGCGCTGCTGCTGTCCACCGGACATTTCGTGGATGCGGCGCTTGGCGAAGCCACCGAGCCGGACCATTTCAAGCGCCTCGGTGACACGCCGGTCGATTTCGGCCGCCGCAAGCTTGGGCCGCATCTGCTTTAGACCATAGGCAACGTTCTGCCGAACGTCGAAATGCGGAAACAACGCGTAGTGCTGGAAGACCATGTTCACCGGGCGCCGATAGGCCGGCACACCGTTCATCTCTCGCCCGTCGATCAGCACAGTACCCTCGCTTGGCTGCTCGAAACCACCGATCATGCGCAGGCAAGTGGTCTTGCCGCAGCCCGATGGGCCGAGCAACGCGAGGAATGCGCCCTTCGGCACATTGAGATTGATGTCCGTCACGGCGATCACCGGGCCATAATTCTTGGTGACCGAACGGAATTCGATATCATTCGTCGAAGCGGATGCCACGTCTGTTCCCTGCGGTTGGTTTGGATTGGGCAGTCTAGCGCTGCCTTTTGCCACCGTCGTTGTGGAAAGACTAAGCGCGCCCTTCCCTCACGGTATATACCCCGAGAGGGGTATTCTAGCGGAAATGCCTTCATGGAAGGTATATACACGGGGAGCGGATTTCCACACGAGGCGATCAGGAGGTTCCGGGAATGAGCACTGACCTGGAGGCGCTGTTTCGAGCCTTCAATAGCACCATTGGCCGGCAGGCGATGGGCGATGCGGAATTCGGCGAGATCTTCCGGCAGATGATGGCGGCGCTCGTAAGCTTCGACTACGTCGTTGTCTTTGCCTATCGCGGCAAGGAACGGCCAATCGACCTCTACAGCACCTTCGACCCGAAGGAGCACATCATTTTCGTGACCCTCTACCAGGCTGGCCCCTACCTCCTCGATCCGTTCTACCACACGGCCCACGGACGCCACGCCGGCGTGTTTCGCATGCGCGAACTGGCGCCCGACCGGTTCTTCTCCAGCGAGTACTACCGGACGTACTACGTCCAGACCGGCCTCGCAGAAGAGATCGGCTTCTTCGTCACGGCCGCTGACGATATCACGATTGTTCTTTCGCTCATGCGCAAGGAAAAGACCGGCCCCTTCCCGCCCGCGGAATTTGCCTTGCTGAAGAAAGCCGAGCCATTGATCGCAACCATGGTTCGGCACTACTGGGCCGGACTGGGAACACGCTTTGACGCGCAACTGCATTCGAGAGCTCGCGGCACCCGCAACCGCAACGCCGGTGAAAGCGCCCTGCAGCCTGCCGAAGCGGTGTGGCGTGATCTCAATCTCACCAGCCGCGAGACCGCGATCGTCGACCTCGTCCTTCAGGGCCACTCCTCCGAGTCGATCGGCTTGAAGCTCAACATCTCGACAGGGACCGTGAAGGTCCATCGGCGCAACGTGTACCGTAAGCTCGGCATATCGTCGCAGACACAGCTCCTTTCGCTGTACCTCAAGAATCTGTCATGACACACGCTTGACAGTCTCGAAGCCTGGATGCCCTATTGCCGCAACGTGAAAGGGCCAGCGATGAGCGACGATCAAACCCCGACCGACAGCAAGCTCACGAGATCGAAGCGTCGTTGGGCCGAGGAAGGAAAATTCCTCACCGGCCGCATCAGTCGTCCCGAAACCGAGCGCCTTCCGCCTGGTCAGCACCTCGTCAAGAACTGGCCGGTCCTCGATCTCGGCCAGCAGCCGATCATCTCTACCGATACCTGGCGCCTGGAAGTTCGTGGGCTTGTCGAGACCCCGCTTGACCTCACCTGGATGGCCTTTCATGCCCTTCAGCAGAGCACTCGGGTCACCGACATTCATTGCGTGACGACGTGGTCGCGCTACGACAACAAATGGAAAGGTGTATCGACCCGCGACCTGCTCGATCAGGCAACGCCGAAACCGGAAGCCCATTATGTGATGTTGACGAGCTATGATGGCTATACGACGAATATGCCGCTCTCCGATTTCGCCGCCGAGGATGCGATCCTTGCCACCTCCTGGGAAGGCTCACCGCTGACGCGGGATCACGGCGGTCCCATGCGCCTCGTCGTCCCGCATCTTTATTTCTGGAAAAGCGCAAAGTGGTTGCGGCGTATCGAACTGCTGGGGGGCGATGCAGCGGGCTTCTGGGAAAAGAACGGCTATCACATGTACGGCGACCCCTGGCGCGAGCAGCGTTACTCCGGGGATTGATACAAGTGGCGATTACGCTTGCTGCCCGATGGCAGAGACGGGCGCGCAAACCGCCCGCTACGGTTTATCAGAAGACTTGTTTGCTTATTCACGGCCGGCTTGAAAACCCGTTACGCGTGCAAATTTGAAGGCAATAGATTCCCCTCACAATAGGTACAAACCTCAATGTATTCATTGAATGAATATCTTATGCCGATTTTAACGTTGCCACCTATTGAACCTTTACCCATTTTGGGTTGTTGTGGCTCAACGATTCCCGATATCGCCTATGGGTTGATGAATAAGGACACTTCATTTCACTTCGTCACGCAGAAACTGCTGGACGCGTGGTTAAATACCACCTCGCAGTCGCCTGCCGCGCCGCAAGACATTTATCGCGACGTTCTCAACCTTTTAACAATCAGGATGAGGATGACCCTTGTCGTTCTAGACGGTGAGGATCCGCTGCAATGGCATCTCAAGGTCGTGCGCCCATCGGGCTTCAGTTCACGTCTCCTGAACATCAACAAGCTCTTCGCCGACCAGCGCATTGGCGAGTTCAAGGATCGTTCGTACATGGAGACGGCCGTCATTCCGCGCTATCGCGAGGTGATCGCCACACAGAAACCCTCGATGGAACTGGTCAAGACGCGCGTACTTGGCGTCAACCTCGGATACGACCGGCTGATCCTCCCTCAGAAGACGACGGAGCGTCGGCCATCCTGGCTCCTGACGGTCTCGAACGGCCGCTTTATGTTCAACCCGCCACAGCAGCAGGCCCGAATGGATGCAACCGACGCAGCGGTGATCCAGCTTTTGACCGAAGGGGCAACCGCTAAAGAGATCGCCGCCGAGCTCGGCATCTCGCCCCGAACGGTCGAGCATCGTCTGGAGCGCATGAAGGAGAGATACGGGGCGAGGAATACCGTTCATCTGACAGCCATGCTGGTTGCGACTCACTTCGACCGGGACGTTGAGAAGAGCTAGCGCACAAGTGGCCGCAGCAGCCGCCGTCCACAATACGCTGCCGCCAAAAGGGCCACAAAAAGCCCGGTGAGCGTCGCCATACTGGCGAGATGCAACGGAACCTCTTTCCACACCGGGCGAACGATATAAGCGGTATTAAATGCCTCGCCGCTAAACTCGCAGGTGATCAATGCGAGGCCGCGCAGCACCATGCCGGCATCAATTGCCGAGACGATCGCTTCGGCTTCGGCAGCCTCGCCCTGCATGCTCCGCATTGATAGCAGCACAGCCTTCGTTGCCGCGAGGTAGGCATGCGAGCATTCGTTGAATGGGCTGGCCTCGTCAGTCACGCTACCAGGTATTTTGCCCCACAAGCAATAGGCGTGCTGGATTTGCGCGTAGTTCAGCACGCGCCGGAACGGCTCGGTCGTATCCGTGGCACGGCCCGCGAGATCGATGATCCGAGCGTGATACTCGGCGATCATGATCATTCCGCCATGTGAGATTTCCGCAACCGCGATGCCGGTATGGGAACCGCCGCCACTGCGCCGGTGCGCTTCGGCAACCGAGCAAAACGGCAACAGCGCGATCGCGGTCAACAAGAAAATGGAGCGCCGGAAAATCACCATCAGGGCAGGCTCCGGGTCACGCCGGAGCCCTCACCGGTCAATGGAAGGCGGGCACGCGACCGCGCAGCTTTGCAGCGACACCGACCTTGCGCTCGGCGAGTGCGCCGAAGATCAGGCCAAGGGCGCCCCAAAGGATCACATGCATGCCGATCGAGGTCGTACGGAAGTGCCAGAGGACCATAGCCGAAAAATTCTCGGGCACCTCGTTGATCGGCGGCAGTAGATACTGCACGAGCCCGATGAAGACGACATAGGCGAGGCCTGCTGCGATTGCAGCATTCCAGACGCCGAGCCGCGGGGTCAGGCGCCGTGCAAGAGCAATTGCCGCGACGAGCGCGGCGATCGAAACGACGATCATCAGGAAGAACAGTTCAGTCCTGACGCCGATCGTGTCGGAATTGCCGACCGCCGGGGGATTGGCCGGATATTTGATGCTGGGGACGACGACCACGGCTATAAAGGCCGCAATGGCGATGACGGCAGATGTGCCGCGTGCGCCGAGATTGCTGAAGCGCCCCTGGACAAAAGCAAAAACGATGGCAAACAGGCCGCCGACGGCAACGCTGTAAGCGATCACACCCGTAAAGAGGCCGAGGCCCGCCTGCGTGGCACGGCTGACGATTTCGGGTTCGCCGGTTTCACCCGCCGCCTGGGCAGTTGCTTCCTCAAACGCAATCGCCTGGTTGACAAACGGCTCGCCGAAGGTGTGGGCAAAGGCGAACACCAGGACACCAGCGATCAGGCCCGCGAGCATCCCGCGAAGCAAAAGATTTCCAACCATGTCCGGAACTCCCTTAGTGGCAGGGGAAGCCGAGCAGATGCCGGCCGTCATGCACGAATTCATGCACGTACATACCGTTGAAAAGCGCCATCGCGCCCTCTTCGGTGCCGACGAAATAGATGGCGATAAGCATCAGCAGACCGCCGAAGATGGCCCAAGGCAAAAGCTCACCAACCGGGATCGGAGCCGGTACGGCAACGGGCGCGAAAGTAGTGTCAGACATGTATTCCTCCTGGAATGACGCGTTCAGTCGAGAATCGTTGTGTGGCAGGGTCTGACTTCCAGTCCGAGGTATCCTCATCCTGATCACAGTGGCGCGACCGCACCGGAATTTCACCGGTTTCCAAACCCACAACATAACCGTTATATCTGCCGCCTCGTACCTGTCAACGAGACTTCATGCTGCGACAGCCACCCTTCCCCTTTATCCGGAGACGACCAACGTGATGACGCGCCTCACTTGGATCTGCCATGGTTCGACTGCCGCCAACCGCGAGGCGCGGTTCCCTCACGATGAGCCGCTGAACGAGAAGGCAATCATCGCCACCCAAGCAATCGCCCCCCGCCTCCGACACGCCGATAGCATCTTCGCTAGCCCGACATTGCGGGCGCGGCAGACGGCCGATGCACTTGGCCTACAACCGGAATTCTGCGCGGCGCTCGCCGATTGCGATTTTGGCCGCTGGTCGGGACGCTCTATTGCCGAGATCCAGCAAGCCGAACCGGAAAATCTTGCCGCCTGGATGGCGCGCCCGGAGGAAGCTCCGCATGGTGGCGAGGCAATCGCCGCCGTCTGCAAGCGTATAAGCACCTGGATGGCGGGGCGCCTGCAGGCCGGTGGGCATATTGTTGCCATCACTCATGCCGCGATCATCAGGGCAGCGATAATCAACACTCTGCAAGCCCCGATATCCTCCTTCTGGATCGTCGACATCGAACCGCTCGCGGTCGTCCACATGACCAGCAACGGCAGCCGGTGGTCGCTGCGCGTGGAAGGCGCGGCGGCCTAATTTTTGCTGCGTTAATTTAGACCAGCCTTACGCAAGCGAACCGTGTCATAGGTTTCCAGTCCGACACGTTCGGGCCGTAATCCTTGCTCCAAGGAGGACCAAGCATGCCTTATGATTGGAGCGGCGCGCAGATGCGGCGCACGCGCCTGCTACGCATGACCGCCGCCGTGACGCTACTCTTGCTTGCGATCGGCGCATCCCTGCTGATCCGGCTCTGAAAACGACAGGCGGGCGGCTCACCGCTCGCCTTTCGAACAGCCTCTCTCCTCTCGGTAGGTGCAGATACTAAGAATCCGCCATTGGTTTCAACAAACGCTTCGGACTTCAATGATAGACCGGCGCTCGGGTGGAGATGGAGTAAGGCATGCCGGTATTCTTCCAGAGCAGGGCCGGAAGGCAATGCTTGTTGGTCATGGCGTTGGGGGTAACGCTTTGGCTCGTCGGTGCGATCCTGGAATTGGATAACTGGTTGGTCGCCTTCGTCAGCGCCTACGAAAATTATGGCGCGGACAAGCTAGTCCTCGCGCTAGGCATTGGCGGCACGATGAGCTTTGTCTATTCGATCCTGCGCATCGTCGACCTGCGCAAGGAGATGGAATTGCGGGCCGGCGCTCAGGCCAAGGCCGATTGGACGGCAACTCACGACCACCTCACCAAACTCCCCAACCGCTATGCTTTCGAACGGAAAGTCCCTCCTCGGAGGACGAAGACCGACGTCGAAGACGACGAGTGGGAGCGAAACGTTACGATCTTCTCGGTCGACCTCGATGGCTTCAAGAAGGTCAATGACCTTGTCGGCCACAATGGCGGCGACGCCCTGCTTATCGAAGTGGCAAAGCGAATCTGCGCAATTGGAAATGCCGACTGCGTCTATCGTTTCGGTGGCGATGAGTTCGTCGTCGTTGCTCTGGGCCTCTCCTCCAAACACGAAGAACGCTTTGCCCGCTTGCTCATTCAGGCCGTAACACGCCCCATTCATATTAATGGCTTCGCTGTCGAAGTCGGTGCCAGCGTCGGTTACGATCGGTGGGAACAAGGGCGAGAGCCGCTCGAGGACGCCGCCCACCGTGCCGACCTTGCCATGTACGAGGCCAAGGCACGCGGACCCAATCATCAGATGGCGTTCGAAGCCTCGATGCAGGACAAGGTGGCAAAGCGCGCCACGCTGGAATCCAAGCTGCGCGTGGCGATCCAGAGGAAGGCAATTCGCCCCTTCTACCAACCGTTGATCGACCTTAGAAACGGTACGGTCTGCGGCTTTGAGGCGCTCGCCCGCTGGACGGATGAAGACGGCGTCACTATTCCACCGCCGGTATTTATCGGGATTGCCGAAGAGACCGGACTGATCACCGAGCTTTTTGAAGATCTTCTTGCGCAGGCCTGTAGGGACGCCTTGACCTGGCACGACCAGATTACTCTCTCCTTCAACGTCTCTCCGGTGCAGATGGAGGACAAGCTACTGGCCTCGCGCATCTTCAAGGTGCTGTCGGCGAACGGCCTTCCGCCGCACCGCCTGGAAATCGAGATCACCGAAAATGGACTGATTCAGGATCCCGCCGTTGCCGCGATCATCCTGGATGAGCTCCACGACGCCGGCGTCAGGATTGCGCTTGACGATTTCGGCACGGGCTACTCCAGTCTCGCCCAACTCGCCCGCTTTCGCTTCGACAAGATCAAGATAGACAAGAGCTTCATCGCGACCTGCCGCGATGATGAGCGTCAGGAAAAAATCATCCGCGCCATGCTCGGGCTTGGCCGCAGCCTTAACATACTAACCACCGCCGAAGGCATTGAAGAGCACCGCCAACTTGGCCACCTGCTTCAGCTCGGCTGCGATGTCGGACAGGGCTATTTGTTCGGTAAGGCGATGCCTGCCGAAGAGACGCGTTCCTTTGTCCTCACACGTGAGGAGACATTGGCCAACGGCTAAGCGCCACGCAAACGCATCTCCTCCCTGAGCACATCAGAGATTCGCCGTGGAACCCTTTCGAACGAGGCAACGCCGGCTCGTTGATCCGATGAATGGACACTTCCACTGAAAGTGTGTCTGTCCGCGCGTGGGCCGCGATCATCGATCGCCAATACCTGCGCGGTCTCGATATCGACCTCAATCAGAATGCCGTTACGGTTGGCGTTGGTTTCAGATTCTGAGAATGCTCGACCGAGTGGCCTGCATGAAATGACCAAGCCCGGGAGCACGCCCGGGCTTTGCTTCTCTGACCTGATGCTGGTCGCCGTGTAGGGTAGCCTTAGTGGTTTCCGCCGCGGCCACTACCGTGATTGCCGCTGCTTTGGTTGCCGCCGCCCTGGTTACCCCCACCCTGGTTGCCGCCGCCCTCGTTGCCGCCGCCCTGGTTGCCGCCACCTTGGTTACCACCACCCTGGTTGCCGCCGCCCTCGTTGCCGCCGCCCTCGTTGCCGCCACCTTGCCCTGG
>NZ_HF536772.1:33031-217005 GCF_000312665.1 Rhizobium mesoamericanum STM3625
CGTTGCCGCCTCCCTGGTTGCCGACACCCTGGTTACCGCCGCCCTGGTTGCCACCACCCTGGTTGCCACCACCCTGGTTGCCGCTACCCTGGTTACCGCCGCCCTCGTTGCCGCCTCCCTGGTTGCCGCCACCCTGGTTGCCACCACCCTGGTTGCCGCCGCCCTGGTTGCCCCCACCTTGGTTGCCGCCACCCTGCTTACCACCACCCTCGTTGCCACTACCCTGGTTGCCGCCCTGGTTACCACCACCCTGGTTGCCGCCGCCCTGATTGCCACCAGCCTGGTTGCCGGCACCCTGGTTGCCGCCGCCCTGATTGCCACCAGCCTGGTTGCCGGCACCCTGGTTCTGATTACCACCGTCCCGGTTCTCGTCGCCCTGGCTATCACCACCGCGCGGACCGCCACCCCTTTGGCCATGGTGATCCTTCAGACCGTTACCGCGAGGGCCATCGCCGTTTGAGTTGTGGTGATCGCTGGGACCATCGCCGCGCGGACCATCCCCCTTAGACCGTTGGTGTTCCATCGCACCACTGCCGCGCGGGCCGTCGCCGTGGGACCCGTCACCCTTCAGGCCGTAGTGGTTCTTCGGACCTTCACCCTTCGGACCTTGGTGACCTTTAGGACCGTCGCCGGGTTGGCCATGATCCTTGGGGCCGTGACCGCCCCTCGCGCCGTCGTCGTGTCCCCCCCTGTGATCCCCGCTACTGCCGCCGCCTTCACCGTTGCCATTGCTACCGTCGCCATCGCCGGTGCTCCCAGAACCTTCGCCCGTAGTGCCGGTACCGCCGCCTCCGTTACCGCCGCTCTCGCTCGCGCCGCTTTCGTTGCTACCACTGCTTCCGACGTGGCCGCTACCGGTGTTGGAACCGTCGCCATTGCCTCCTCCCGAGGAATTTCTGGCGGTCGGTCTGCCTCCCAGCAGTTCGTTACCGTGATGATCGGGATCGGCAAAAGAATTGAGATTGATAGACGCTACCGGGCCGCACAATCGCTCCTCAATCGTGCCCGGCCGCACCGTCTGACAATTGAGCCGCTGGCTCCGCGCATTTGCAAGGCTGGTTCCGGCAAGAAGAAAAACAATGCCGGCAGAAATCGTCAGTAAGTCTTTACGCATAGTTACTCACTCCCACAGTTAACAGAGCGTTAACGGAGAGATTTATACAGTTCTAATAAAGTAAAAAGAAGGATAATCTTCGCAATTCAAGTGTAGAACGTTAGTATATAGTTAACCTTTAAAATATAAATTTCTAATTAAATGCGGCAGCCTAAAGTGTATAATTGACCGTCCAGCACTCAGCCGAAGGGATGTTTTCGATGCGAGCCTTTGCAGCCTTCGCAGCGTTCACTCTTGTCTTCACAGCGCTTACGGGTCTGAGCTATGCAGGATCCACCCTTCGCGCATCACGCTCGATCGGAGCGCCGATTGGCTTTCCCTCTGCATGCGCGCGCTATGCTTGGCTTTGTCATGGCAGCGGCGGTCGCCAGATGCCCGATGAAGAGGCTATGCCTTTGCTCCAAAAGGTGAATCGCGAGGTCAATGCCATCGTCGCGCCGGCGACGGACGCACAGACATCAGGAAAATCCGAATACTGGTCGCTGCCCGTAAATAACAAAGGCGACTGCGAAGACTATGCTCTGCTGAAACTGAAAACGCTGCTCGGCGCCGGCTTTGCATCGAACAAGCTGGCGCTCTCGGTCGTAATCGACCGCGGCGGTAACAACCATATCGTCCTGCTGGCGCGACTGAGGTCAGGCGACTATGTACTCGACAACCTCGCAGGGAAAGTAAAACCCTGGGAGGAGACAGGATATACTTTCCTTGCGAGCCAAAATTTCAACAACAAAAGTGCCTGGCAAGTGACACTGGCCGGTCCGAGAGCAAGCCAATTCTCCGGAACGTAGGGAAGCGGAATTCCGCGATTCTCAAATGGCTGGCGAGCCAAGCGCCCTTTGATGCGCCCGGGCGATGCTAATGGACCGACGGGTCCTCTTCTTCCAGAAATGTTCTGATCCCCTCGCGCGCGATGGTCGCCAGAAACTCATCAAATGCCTCGCGATCCGTGGCGAAGGGCTCCTCCCATTCGATAAGATCCTCGTGCTGGGTCACCACTTCCATTTTCCAGTCGCCGTTCGTGCCTGCCGGGCGGAAGATATCGACGAGCACCGTCACACCGTCATCGGTAAACTCACCAGCGAGGTCGGAATGCTCCAGTTTCGGCTTCTTCGCCATTCTCAAATCCCATCCGTGAATTTTTCGAGCAATCTAGCGGTAGCGATGACACCTGCAGGTCGATCATCGTGCATAGCGTGCGCGACGGAGAAAGGCCCGATGCCGAAGTTTATGGAAAATTCCACAGAAGAAAATGCGTCATGCCCGGCCTGAGAGATAGGTGACGTTTTGTACCGGAGACATGGTGTTGGACTGCACCCCTTGGTGAGACAGCAATCAGTAACAGTTCTCCTGGCTGTGAATTGCGTCTGGTGTCTCTTGCCGCTGTTGCGAGAGACTGGCTTCGTAAGCGTCCGGCGCGAGATAGTCGAGGGCCGAGTGCAGGCGCTGCCGGTTGTAGACCACCTCGATGAATTCGCCGATCCTGGTCCTTGCATCGTCCAGGCCGCGATACGCCTGGCCATCCACCTCCTCTTCCTTCAGGGTCTTCATGAATCTTTCGGCCTTCGCGTTGTCGTAGGGATTGCCGACGCGGCTCATGCTCGGCTGGATGCCATGAACTGCAAGTCGTGCCGCATAGTCGGCGAAGGCATATTGGACGCCGCGGTCGCTATGGTGAATGACGCTATCGGGTCGCGGCCGGGCCGCGACCGCCATGTTGAGCGCCGCAATGGCAAGGTCCGCTTCAGATGGGTTGCAATAGCCCAGCCGATGACCTTGCGGCTGAAGGCATCGAGGACGATCGCCAGGAATGCGAACTCTTCGGCGAGATGGACATAGGTGATGTCGGCGACCCGAGCTGATCGATATCGGTCAGCTGAAGACCTCGGGCAGGGTTGGGCACGATACACAAGTCATGCCTGGAGTCGGTTGTCATCGGCACGAACGGGGATTTGCGCAAACACAGCAGATTATCCTCCCGCATCAGGCGCAGCACGCGTTTGTGGTTGGCACGCCAGCCTTCTCGGCTCAAAAGCACGGCGTTTCTCCGGTAGCGTAATGCCGGTTGGCGAGCGCCAGGCGTTGGAGAGGTCGCGCAGCCCCATTTCTTCCCTGCGCGGCCCCGTCGCCTGCCAATGACGATAGTAGCCCGCGCGGCTCGCCCCAGCCAGCCGGCACATTCGTTCCACACTGATCTTGCCTTGCAGTCCGGACGCCATCATCGCTTCGATGAGCGTGTAGATGCCGTCCCGCCAGGCTTGCCGCTCCGCTGGCGTGCTGTCTCGACGTGCTGCAAGGCTTTTTGAAAAAAATCAATATCGGCCGCTTGCTGGCCGACAAGCCGCTCCAGCTCCGCAATCCGTGCAAGCGCCCACAGTCCACCATGTCCTAGGGACGATCTGTTACCTATGTCTCCGGGTCGGACACAAACATTTGACTGGTAGCGGAGGTCCGTTCTGGTCATTTTAGCCGAACGGAAACCACTGATATCATTGATCTTGGCACGTGGCAGGAAGCGCTTTTGAGCGCAATCCGTTCTTACGAGCAAGAGACACCCCAATGAAAATCTTATCACTCAAAGCTGCCCCGCCAGGGAGCGGCAACGTTCTCGCGCGCTTCGACGCCGAGCTCGCACCGGGAATCAAGGCGTACGGCCTAAAACTGGTTCAAGCACGGTCAGGACTTCGCGTCTTTGCCCCATCCATCGCCGGCGGCAGCGCCGTCACCTTCGCACCTGAAGTCGCCAACAAACTCGCCGCAATAGCCGAGAGGGAAGTCGCCCGATATGACAGTAGCAACCGCGCAGCCTAAAACAGACAGCCCCACCATCGCGGACCTTCGCCGCAAACTGATTGAGAACGGATACCGCATTACCGCAGCCGACGGCAAACGTCCGCTCGCTGACAACTGGCAGCAAACCGTCCTGACCGTCGATGAGGTCGAAGACTACACCCGCCACTACCGCAGCCAGACGAACACCGGAATCGTCTGCGCCAACGTCATAGGCATCGACATCGATGCCCCCGACCATGATGTCTGCGCCGCACTCGTCGTCGCCCTAAGCGAGATCATCCCCGAAGCAATGGACGCTCCCACGCGGTTCGGCAACAAGCCGAAACGGCTTCACCTCGTCCGCACCGCGGAACCGCAGCCAAAGGTGCAGTCCGATGCCTATCTGGTCAACGGCATCAAGCACCAGGTAGAATTTTTCGGCGAACGGTCGCAATTTATCGGCTACGGCGCGCATCCCGACACCGGCCGCGATTATGAGTGGATCAACGGCAACCCGCTTGATGTCCCTGTCTCCGACCTTCCTATTGTCACGCCCGAACAGCTTCACGCCTATCGATCAAGGGTCGAAGAGATCCTTGCGGCACGTGGTGAGCTCAACAAGCGCGGAAGCCGCACGCCAGCTAACGACAACCGACCTGCACCTGTCGTCACCACCATTGGCGATGGGCCATGGGCTGACGTGAAGGCGCGCGCGTTCGGCAATCTCGATGCATGGGTGCCCGCGTTAGGTCTGGAAGGCCTGAAGCGTTACGACGCTGGCTTCAAGGCTGTCGCCAGCTTCCGCCCTTCGACTGGTACGCGCAAGAAGCGGGAACGTTCGCTCAGCATCCAGCCCGTAGGGATTTTCGACCATGCGCCGCAGCAGGCTTACTCCCCGATCGACCTCGTTGCCGTCTGCCTCGGGCTCTCGCCAGCGGAGGCCGTTGACTGGCTAAAGGCACGCGTCGGGGGTGGCGAACGCGAAGACTGGGGTTCAACGGAGGCACATGAAAAAGCGATGAGGCTGGCAGCCACGGCGAAGACAAAAACGGCACCGTTGCCTGCTGCGGCGAATGATGACGAACCGCTCGAAGACGACCAGCCCGCGGATCTTCCGCCCATGCATCCGGTGCCGTTCACGTCCGAGGCTGCGGGAGGACTTATCGGCGAAATAGCGGACTGGATACTGGCTACCTCGCGTCGCAAGGTGCCTGAATTCGCCGTGATGGCCGGAATTGCCTTCATGTCGGCGTTCTACGGGCGCCGCGTGGTTGGGCCGACCGATGCTGGCGTCAATTTGTACATCAATGGCATTGCCGGCCCTGGCTTCGGCAAGGAAGCGCCACAGCAACGACTGAGCACCTTGCTGTCGGATACCGGCCTGTCGTTCATGCAGGGACCGGGCGAAGTCACCAGCGCCAGGGCAATCGAGAAGGTGATGAGGCGCTGCCCTGTCACGCTCATGTTGTGGGATGAAATGGGCGAGGTACTGGAATCGGTGAACTCAAGCGGCAGCGGCAACTGGGCCAAGACGATCCGCAAGGCAATGCTCGAAGTCTACAGTAAGTCGACTGGCGTTTGGACTTGTAAGGAAGACGCCAATCAGGAGTCGGTGGCTAAGCCGATTTATGCGCCGGCGCTGACCATCATGGGAATGTCGACGCCTGTAACGTTCTTCGGCGGATTGTCTGAGAAAAACCTCTCTGACGGCTTCGTCGCGCGAATGCTGTTTATTGCGCCAAGCGATAGGATAAGGGCAAATCCGAAGGATGGCGGCCTGAATGCTCCATCCAAGCTTGTAGATGCCGTCGCGGCGGCGGGGAAAGCCTTTTCCTGGCCTGGGATGGATGCGCAAGGAAAGTGGCGGCAAGCCGATTTCAAGCCGTCGTTTGCAACGGTTCCGTGGGCCGACGAAAGCGCCGAGCAAGCATGGCTCGCCATCGAAGACTGGCAGATAGATGAATGCGAGCGCGATGCTTCGCGCGACGGCATTATCGGACGCGCCGCGGAAAACACGGTGAAACTCGCGACTCTGCGCGCGCTTAGTCGCTCGCCTGCTAATGCCGCGGTCACAGCCGAGGACGTCAGTTGGGCTTGGGGGATTGTTCACGCCAGCATTCGAGCGGTTGAAGAAGGCGTGGACCATTACATGTCGTCGTCTACATTCGAAGAACTGTGCAAGGCGATCCTCGATTATCTTCGCACTCACCGCAGTGGGAAGATGTACAAGTCAAAGCTGCTCGAGAAGAAGCGCATAGCCAAGCACGACGACCGTGCCGTCAACAGCGCGCTGGACCGTCTGAAGGCTACAGGCGCAATCACCGTCGACGGTGCCGTGGTTGCCCTCGTGCCGCGCACAGGTCGGTAGCCTGATTTCCTAAGTCGCTTCCTATTTCCTGACAGGGTGCACGTGTTTCTGTGCACCCTACCGGGAAATCAGGAAGAAATCAGGAAGAGCCGTACAGGCGTAAGTAATTGAAATACATATATATATTATAACTTCCTCCTGATTTCCTACATTTCCTGACATCTCCGGATTCGCCCCTTTCCACCGGGATATCCCTATAGGCGGGAAATTCAGGAAATCAGGAAATCGCACATGTAAGGAGCCACCATGGAAGCAGAAGTAGAAGCCGAGACGGACACCGAAAGCACAGCACGTCGTAGCTACACGACAGCCAGCGGCATCACCATGCGACGCATCACCTGGCATGAGCTCTACCATTGGCGCCCCGATCTGCGGCCAGCCAATGACAACGTCCATCCGGCCAAAGCAGCATAGCAGCCCTTGACGCTCGTCGACGCTCCACGGTTAGTGGAATGGTTGTGGTGCTTAGTGCGCCACTACCACCGGGGGCTGGGTCTCGACTTTGCCAAAACGGCCCGGAACCGGCGGTCCCGGATCGCTCAAGATGGTACTGAATTGGAGCATTCCATAGCAGTGGAATGTAGTGTTGCGCAATTGCAACTATCCTGCGCTCGCTGGCGCCAACATACTACATATAGTGCCTAGCCTCATAAAAAAGACTATGTATAGTTGTACAATTCCCAAATTGAAATCAGAGCCGCGCCAAGCGGCCAGGGCCAACTTCACTCGGGGAACCAAATTGACCTTCAATCGATTCACCGCCATCGCGAGCGGTCACAAGCTTTACACGTCTTCCAAAACTCTGAAGGCATGGGGCGCTGGCGGCCCGCGTGCCTTGATGGCAGCCAATGACAACTACGAGACGCGCGGCAAGCCCGTCACATGGCCAGCAGTGGCTGGCGACTGGACAACGGCTCTGCCGGCTGCAACGGCGACCGCAGCAGAGCGCGAGCCGCAGCAGCCTAAACAGCACTGGCTCGATGGCCGGCTTTGCCGATTTCCTAAGACTATTACCGGCGGCAAGTGGGGGCGTCCCGTTGGTGCGCCTCCAGCGAACGACAACACCCCTCGCCGCAATGTCGTCCGCCTGCCAAACGACGGCCCGACGAGCGAATGGCTCGCCGAACGCAACGCTGCCGGTTTTGCCGTCGACTATGGCCAGGAGGGCAATCGCATCGAGCGCGCGCTCGTCAAAGAAGCGTCGCCCTTGGTCGGCGCTCTGCGGCAGGTCACGGAGTTGATGCGGCCGCCGGTAATAGCAGCCAACGATAACGAGCCTGCGAATGATGATGGCGAGGCGGTGAACGCCGGCAAAGGCCATGAGAGGGCGCATAACCAGGGTAGCATCACACCGTCGATTCCGATGCTCTTGAAGGCCTACGAAGACGGCATGGACTCAGGAGTGCGGGAAGTTCGCGATGGCTGGCATCGCATCGGCTCGACCGACGGCAAACGCAAACTCACCGGCCTTATCTTCCTCAACGGCGAACTCATCGCATACGGCGACAACAAGGGGCGCAAGCGCCGGCCCGACTACAACACCAAAATCGCCGAGGCAGTCGTCGACCAAGAGTCCGAGACTGCCAAGCATGTCGCCGCGCAGCCCGCGGAAAACCGCACCTACGTCCGACTTGCCGGCCGTGAGCGCTACATATCGAGCCAGCGGCCAGACGCGCCAGGCTCAATCGCGCCAGCACAACGAACGGCGCGCGCAGCAGCCAACGACAACGAGCTTCAGGCCGCGATTGCCAACACGCCAGTGATGCCGCCAGTCAAGAAACTGCCCGACGGCGTGGCCGCTGAATATGGACGGCTTGCCGGCGTTGCTGAAGCCAAAGGCGTCGGCGAGGGCAAATCATCGGCGCCGATGCATGACGCACTTTCAGAGCTCGAGCGGCAGGAGGAGCTTGCCGCGGCTGGTTTCCACGCCGAAGACTTGGTGGTTGTCGAATCCATCATGTCGGATGCGAGTTTCCGCACCATCGGACTGCAGCACGGCTATGCAGAATCGTCCGCACATCGGATGGGCCGTAAAGTCGTCGAAGGCGTGCTGACGCGCATTTCAGAAAAAATTGCCGCTTAGTACCACTTCGCGTGGAATTGAACCCTCTTGTATATGAGGGTTCTTCCCCGAGCCCAGATTGGCGCGCGCCGCTTGTTATACAGGTGGCGCTCGCCTCTCTTTTTGTCTCTGACCACGGATGTACTGGCAGCGGCAAAATCCATCCCGGCGCTTCGGGTTCGCCGGTTGATCCCCCACCTGCGCCGCTCCTAAGCGGCTGCGGGTCGGGCGGTTTTTTTATGTCCAATCGAAATTCTTTCACTGGAAAGGAGGGCCGCATGGCCTGGGAAACTCGTGACCTCACGGTCGCCGAGGCCGCCAACATGAGCGGCCTTCACCGCGCAACGCTTGACGTCATCATTCATCGCGCTCGTCATCTGGATGTGCTCTTCTCGGAACGGCGTAAACATCGACGCTGGTTCAGCCCAAAAGACATCGCGGTGCTTCGCGTCGCCTACGATCTTGAGCGCGCCGGCCGAGACTGGGCCACGGCACTTGCTCAGAGCTACGAGCATCTGAGCCAAACACCGCCGCACGATGCGCTGCTTATCGTGCCCGTCATGAGCGTTTCGGCACGCTCTGGCCGCGTCGTCACCGGTCTTAAAGACATCACACCCACCGCAAGCTTCATCACGTTGCCTATCGGCAAGATTGCCGCGGAGATCCAAGCACGGTGCAAACAACTTCAGGAGGCGCCAAGTGTGGCCGTTCAAAACTAAAGCCGCCCCAGCAGCGGCGCCCATCGAAACCAAAGCCAGCGGCACCAGCGTGCCCGAAGATTGGCTGACTGAGCTCTTCACCGGCTCGGTTGTTGGTTCGCCGGCGGTAAGCGCTGCAACGGCGCTGACGGTGCCGGCCGTGTCTGCCGCAGTTCGCACCATCAGCGAGGCAGCCGCCACGCTCCAAGTCATCGTCGAGCGCAAAGACGGCGAGAACTGGGTGCAGGACAATGACCATCCTGCAGCCGCGCTGCTCCGCGGCGACGTGAACGACTGGACATCGGGCTTTGAGCTCGTCCGCGATCTCGTGTCGGAAGCGCTGACGAAGGATGCTGGCGGCCTGGCGTGGGTGAACCGCGTCGGCGGAAAGCCGATGGAGATCGTTCATTACGATAGCGGTTGCATCACCGTGCAGACGGCCGAAACCGGAGAACCAACTTACCGGCTCAACGGCAACCTGCTCAACCCCGCTGACGTCATCCACCTTCGCGGCCCCTTCTCTCGCTGCCCGCTCACCTTGGCGCGAGAAGCCATCGGCGCCGCGATGTCGATGGAAATGCACGCCTCTCGCACATTCGCCAACGGTGCCAAGCCAGGCGGCGTGCTGTCGATCGAGGGCAAGCTGACTGCTGAAACCGCAACTAGGATCGGCACTGCATGGAAGGCAGCGCACGGCGGCACGAAGACTGGCGGCGTGGCAGTTCTCGATAACAATGGCAAGTATATTCCTGTGTCTTTGACGAGCACGGATGCGCAGTTCATCGAGAATCGTCGATTCCAAGTGGAAGAAATCGCAAGAGCATTCAACATCAGCGTGACGTTGCTTGGCGATCTGACACGCGCGACATGGTCTAACCTTGAAAGCAAGAACCGCGAGTTTCTTGTTTACACGCTGGAACCATGGCTGCAGGCGCTTGAAGGTGCTTTGCGGCGCGCACTGTTCATGCCGGAAGAGCGGCGAGAATGGCGCATCCGGTTTGAACGTGACGACCTCACGCGTGCTTCGATCGGCGATCGGGCCACCGCTTACTCTTCGTTGATTGCGTCGCGCGTCATCAATCCGAACACGGCACGTCATTGGGAAGGGCTTCCGCCATACACCGACGGCGAGACCTATGCCAACCCGGCAATCACGCCTGGAGCGGCTGCGAACGACAACAAACCTAAACCAAAACCAAAGGAGGCCGCCGCGTGAGCGTCGCCACCGTCCACGGTTCGATCTTCGAGATCGATACGAAGGCTGTCAGTGATGACGGCCTTTTTCATGGGTACGCATCCGCATGGGGCGTCCTCGATAGCCACAGGGACATCGTCACCAAAGGCGCCTTCAACAAGAGCCTTGCCGCACGACCGGCAGCGAAGGTGAAGATGCTTCGCGGTCACGACCAGTCCGAGCCTATCGGCATCTGGGATTCCCTTGTCGAAGACGAGCGCGGACTCAAGGCTACGGGCCGCCTAATCCTCGACACCGCCAAGGGACGCGAGACGCATGCGCTGATGAAAGCCGGCGCTCTCGATGGCCTCTCGATCGGATTCCGAACGGTCAAGGACCGAATGGACCGGACCAAAGGTGCGCGGGTCCTCGAGGAAATCGACCTCTGGGAAATCAGTGTGGTCACCTTTCCAAGCAACCCCCAGTCGACCGTTACGGCGGTCAAAACTTCGGCCAGCGACATGTCACTTCGCGAACTGGTTGAAGCCATCAACGGCGCTCGCGCCACCATCAGAAAGTAGGATCCTATATGACCAATCTCGCATTCAAGCTTGAAACGAAGTCCGCTTCCGACGTTGACCCGATTGAGGAAGTCAAGTCTGCACTCGACGGCCTCGCCAACGACGTGAAGACCAAGCTGGCCGCAAACGACAACATCGCCGATCGCCTCGCCAAGCTCGAAGCCAAGGCAAACCGCCCCGCTGGCGGCGCTGCAAACGACAACAACGAGAACATCGAAGCGAAGGCGCTCAACACCTTCCTGCGCAGCGGCGCTGCCGCACTCGATGCTGACGAGCGCAAGACGCTCAATATCGGCACGCCTTCGGCCGGCGGTTACGCTACGGCGCCGGAATACAGCACGACCATCGTCGAGAAGCTGACGCAGTTCTCGCCCATGCGTTCGGTCGCTGCCGTCATGTCAATCGGCACGTCGAAGGTCTACATTCCGAAGGAAGCCACGCACCTCGCTGGCGGATGGGTTACCGAGACCGGCGCTCGCCCCTCGTCTGAGCCGACCTTCGATCAGGTCGAAATCAACGCTTACGAGCATGCGGTTATCGTTCCGGTTTCGCTGCAGCTCATCGAAGACTCCTTCGTCGATCTCCAGGCATACATCGCCGGCATGATTGCCAAGCAGTTCGGCAAGGCCGAGGCCACCGCTTTCGTTACCGGCGACGGCAACGGCAAGCCGCTTGGCTTCCTCGACTCGACCCTTCTGGCTGGCTATCAGACCGTCACCGCGGCACAGGCTGGCACCAACCTCGTGGAAAAGCTTATCGAGCTCCACTACAGCCTGCCGACCGCCTATGCGCAGAACGCATCGTGGGCGATGAACCGGAAGACGATGGGCGTTATCCGCGCTGCACTCGACACCTCGTCGAAGGGCACTCTGTGGAGCGACAGCCTCGCCAACGGCACGCCTGCGACCCTGATGGGCCGTCCGATCGCTGAAATGCCGGATATGGCAGACTTCGCGCCGGCCGTTGCTGCCGATACCTATCCGGTTGCCTTCGGTGACTTCTCGTCTGGCTACCAGATCGTTGACCGTGTTGGCGTGCAGATCATGCGCGACGACTACACCGGCGCCGACAACGGCATCGTGAAGATCCGCGCGCGTCGCCGCGTCGGTGGCAAGCTCGTGAACGCGGAAGCGATCGCGCTGCTCAAGTCCGACACGCCGTAATCTGGAAGGGGCGCCTTAGGGGCGCCCCGTTCACCATGCCCCGGAAAACACCCCGTATTTGCACTTGTGGTCGCGTCGTGCCTGCTGGCCAGCAATGCGTCTGCGCAAGAGCCAGGAAGGCCGCCAGTGATGCGGCTAGGCCAACGGCTGCGTCCCGCGGCTACGACGCCGAATGGCGAGCGGCACGCGCTAAGCACCTGGCTCGGTTCTCTGATTGTGTCGAATGCGGCGAGCGCGCGACACTGGTCGACCACGTCGAGAGCATCCGTAAGGCGCCACATCGGCGCCTGGACCCCACAAACTTCGCCAGCATGTGCGCCACCTGTCACGGCCGTAAGACTGCGGCTGTCGACGGCTCTTTCGGGCGAAAGTAATCAACCAACAAGAGGAGAGAAAAGCGATGAGAGATGAATACGATTCCAGTTCAAGAATTCGAAGCGGAGTACCGCGTGAAGTACAGCGGCGGGAAGGTCGAGTGGTTTCCTTGCCGTGTCGTCGGAGTACATGTCCCCGATGCTTGGAGCCAAGGGAATTTCGTCATCCTAACCGAGGATGAAGACGGTGTTTCCTACGTCGGAACAGCAGATGCAATCATCAGAAGTTGAGATTACACCTGAAAGGAACCATTAATGGATTTGATTACGCTCGCGCAGTTCAAAGCGCATGCCCGTATCGACGGCACGGATGAAGATGCCGCCGCGCAAGTCAAGGTGGACGCTGCGAATAGCTACGTCACGAGCTTCCTTGGAACTCTTCCCGTCGATTACGTGGCCCCCGACGAGCTCGTACAGGCGACGCTAATGGTTGCTTCTACGTTTTGGGAGCACAGAGAGAACACCTTCGCCGGTAGCATCGCCGAGATCCCGCTCGACGCGGCGGAGATCATCGCTAACCACCGCGAGTGGTCCTTCTGATGGCCGCGACCGCAGGGGAACTCCGGCACAAAATCGACCTGCAGGTCCGGAGCCTCGTTGACGATGGTTATGGCAATGAAATTGCCGGCCCGTTCGAAACGCAAGCCACGGTGCGCGCCAAGTTCCACTTCCTTCGCGGCGGCGAAGAGGTCTTTGCGGGCCGTCTAGCCGGCAAGCAACCCGCCATCATCACGGTTCGGCAGAACGCTGCAACCCGCGCACTGACGCCCTCTTGGCGCATCGTCACAAGTGACGGCGCAGAGTGGAACATCCGCTCGATTGCCGACCCTGACGGCCGCCGCGCCTGGCTCGAAATCCTCGCCGAAAAGGGCGTCGCGACTTAACGCGCGCCCTTCCACAGACCAAATCATAGGAAAGAAAACGATGAAGATTGAACTGCTCGGAATCAACATTCAGAGGAATCCGGACTGGGACCGTTCGTTCACGATCATGGGTTTCGGCGACGTCACCATTCCCGATCTCGAAATCACATTGCGCGGCTGCGCACTGGCTCGAAAGAACGGCCAAGTGCACGCGTTGCCGCCGAAAGTTGCCGGCGCGCACCCCGGCGACCTGGGCGCCATTCAGTGGAAGAGCACAGGAGCGTTCGCGCGTCAGGTCTGCGAAATCATCCTCGACGGATACGAGCGGATGGGCGGAGAGATGCCACCGGAGCCAACGCAGGCACAGCAGAACGGTATCAACGCTGCTCGTCGATATGCGGCGAAGCTGGCAAGCGAAGATGACGGCCAGGACGACGACGCAGGCTTGCGTCGCCACCTTGGAGCGGAGGCCGCTTAGTGTCGCACCATACTCGTGGTCGCAAGGCCGACCCCAAGCCGGCAGATAATGCCATTCGAAAAGTACCGAAGTCGCCTGCATATTTCAGCGATGCGGCAAAGGCGGAATGGAAGCGGATCATGCCGATCCTCGTCGAGCGGCGCGTTCTGTCACCCGCAGATCTGCACGCTGCAGAACGGTTCTGCGATGCGGCCGGCGACATTGCCGCGGCTCGCACCGCTATTGCCAGCGATGGCGCTTACATCAACGACAGGCATGGCGAGATGAAGCGCCACCCTGCTTACGCAACGTTGCGCGAGGCGACGGCTGAATCCCGCCGATGGGCCGCAGAGCTTGGTTTGACACCTGCATCGCGCAGCAGGGTAACGGCAGAAGCGGAGACCAATGACGATGACGACGACTCGCCGCTCGCGGTCTAAGCCTGCAAACGACAATGCCGCCCTTGTGTCGAAGGCTTTTCCGAACTGGATCTATGACGGCACCCCGATCGACGATCCTTTCGGATACGGCGAGCGCGCCGTCGAATTCCTGCGCCGTCTTCGCCACCCCAAGAGCACGTTGCCTGGTCGCCAGTTTGTGCTCGATCCGTGGCAAGAGAGGATCGTCCGCCGCATTTACGGCCCGCGCGACGAGCACGGCCGGCGAATCGTGCGAACCGTCTTCCTTATGCTGCCGAGAGGGGCGAGGAAGACTTCGCTGAGCGCTGCCTTGTCCCTCCTGCAGACCATCGGCCCGGAGCACACACCCGCTGGCGAATCCGTTTTTGCGGCGTCGGACAGAACGCAAGCGGGCATTGCGTTTCGCGAAGCCGCAGACATCATCCGTGCCGACAAGCGGCTCGTTGCTGCGACCAAAATCAACGACGCATTCAACGCGCCCAAGCAGATCGTCTTGAAGCGCGACAATGCCGTGCTGAAAACCGTGTCATCCGACGGCGGCGCGCAGCACGGCGGCACGCCTCAATTCGTTCTCGCGGATGAGGTTCATATCTGGAAGGGGCGCGACCTCTGGGAAGCTCTGCGCACTGGCTTGTCCAAGACACCGGGCTCGCTGCTGGTCATAGCTACAACGGCCGGCCGTGGGCAGCAAAACTTGAGTTTCGACACTTATGATTATGCGCGGAAGGTTGCCCGCGGTGAAATCGAGGATCCGTCTTTCCTGCCGATCATCTTCGAGCCGGCACCTGATGCCGATTGGCGAGATGAGGCCGTTTGGCACGCCGTCAATCCAGGCTTGGCGCTTGGATATCCCGACCTTGCCGGCTTGCGCGCAATGGCACGTGAGGCGGTAGAGCGGCCAGCAGAGCGGGAGGCATTCAAACAATTCCACCTGAATTGCTGGCTGGATCACTCTGCAGCGCCGTTCGTCGACATGGATGTGTACGACGAAGGCTCCGAGACGATCGACCTAGCCGAACTTGCCGGCGAGCCTTGCTGGCTTGGCTGCGATCTTTCGTCGTCTACTGACCTCTCGGTTATCTTGGCAGCCTTCCGCCGCGGTGACGACTACATCGTGGCGCCCTTCTTCTTCTGCCCTGAAGAAAACCTGCGGCAGCGCCAGGAGGCGTCAGGAGCTCCATACGTGCGTTGGGCCGCCGAAGGGCTCATCACCGCCACGCCTGGCAACGTGGTCGATTTTCGAGCCGTGGAAGCGAAGATCCGCGATCTTTGCGACGAGTACGACGTCCAGGAGATTGCCTTCGACCCTGCACTGGCTCGCGTCATCTTGAATAACCTTCAGGACGATGGTCTGCCGGCCATCGAGTTCCGGCAAGGCGCGCTGTCGATGATGCCGGCCATAGCCGAGCTTGAGCGAGCCGTCGTGGCAAAGCGGCTCAAGCACGGCGGCCATCCAGTGTTGCGATTCTGCTTCGCCAACACCGAAGTCGAGACGAATTCGCACGGTCATAAAGTCAGGCTGAAGAAGGGCAAGAAATGGCTGTCGATCGATGGAACCGTCGCAAGCGCCATGGCGGTTTTGCGCGCGTCTCTCGGCGGCTCGGCCGAGACAGGCAGCCTTTACGATGACGACGGCTGGCAGGAAGCTCTAGCGGCGTTTAGTTGAATCTTGTATGGGTTGCAAAAGTGAGAGGGTACAATGAAAGATATTACTATTCGAGTGTGTTTTCGTGACGCGTCGGGCGCAATCACCGACGGCCAGCAAGACTTCGAGCTTACAGATTTCGCTGGTTTTCTCCCCGCGATTGGGGACCAAGTACTGGAGCCGGGTGTGTTGCAAGGGCTTGATCGTCACAAGCCTGAAAACAGGACAGTATGGACAGTCGTTGGGCGCGTCTTCAATCCAAAGGATTTGCCCAACTATGTCTGCTTGGTAGTTGAAACACGCACCGGATCAGAAGCGGACGCGTGGATCTAGGGAAACCGAGCAGCGTTTGCGCACAACCCTCACTGCATAGAGTCAAGGTGGATGACCTCGCCGAGCGGGCCGTCCTCCTTGTCATTCGCTTGTGCGGCAAGCGTTTTGAAGCGAAGCCGTTTAGCGAATTCTTCGCAGGTTTTTCTGAGCTTGGTAGGACTATCAGCTTGGTTAGAAGAACTGATAACCAAGGCTTGGATGTCCATCAGAGCCTCGACGATATCCTCGTTTCTAAGAAAGAGTTGATCCGGATTCATCTCTTTCAACGCCTCAAGGATGCCTTTCCAGGCTGCTTCTCTTACAAGCGCTTGGTATTCCTTGTTGTGGCCGGGGTCCATCAGACCTTTAATCGGTGCCATCGAAGTGCACTTTCTAGTCAGCGTAATAGTAGATCGGTTCATTTCCTGCAGCCGTACCGTCCGGCTTGAGGCCATAGATGTACTTTCCGTCGATCCACAGTGTCGGGATTTGATTCTCGTAGGAATATCCATATGCCTTATCGAGCCAGTGGATCGGTTTTGTTCCGCCCATGGCGTATAGGTACTTGTCGACTTGATACAGAGCGGCCTTATGCGTTTTGTAGTCGTAAATGTATCGAGTATCGGACATCGTTACTTCCCGCTCTTGTAGCTTCGACCCTTGACGTAAAACTCCAACAGCGCAATCAAAAGCCGCTCAAGCTTTTCCTGATCGGTTGAAAAGAACTCGAAAGGCTCGAGCTGTGGGGTTGAAGTACCGACAAAGACCGGCCGCACATACCCTCGTGGCTCTAGATGGAAAAACGCCTTCGCCCCCAAATCCTCGCGATTCTTGAAGAGCGCCGCTTCTGCGGACTTAAGGAAGTTGGTGCCAGCAGGACTTTCTTTCACCTCAAAGAGGAATTCGTGCTCCGCAGTCGTGCTGTGAAGCGCCGTCGCCGCGCGGCCGAGCATGTCTACAAAGTCGGGCCAGGCGCTCGCCGCCCCAGCCTTCCTCGCGGCTTCACGAACAGCTTCTTCCTCCTCTGCGCGCTTCTTTTCGGCGAATTCTCGGTCTTTTCTCTCGTTTTCTTCAAGCGCGGCCTTGAGGCGCTCCTGCATCTTGTTGTCCATGCGAGCTCCTGATTCGTTCGTGATCAAAAGCTTCAGCGATTGCTGAACGGTTGTCCATCAAGATGGCACTCAACTCACAATGAAAAATCGGCTCTTCTCAATCGCCAGCAACCAACTCGCCGACAAAGCCTATCGTAACTTGGGTGAATTTCGAGATGAACTGCAGATCGGCGAATGTGCGGGACGAATTTCGCGCACTATAGTCGATGCGGTCGAACCTATCGCCAACGCGCCATTCAATGCGAGCCGACGGATTTGGCCCGTATAAGTAGACGTCGACAGATCCATGCTCCGGGTCTCGATAGGAATCACGATCGCCAGGGACTGCCTCGAGCAATGCGGCAACCGCATCGCCGAAGGTCTCGCCGCGCCTCACCTCTTTGCCGTCGTCATCAAAGACTAGAGGGTCAGACGCTGCCAGCGAACCGTAGTCTCTCACCGTCTTGGCGCTATCCTTCACGTTGCGGCTGCCGGCGACCGCGATAAGCAGGTTTGCCGCGTCCTCGAATGTGACGCGGGCGACTGCGCGCCCTCTGCCGCCCATTGTGCGAAGCTCGGCCAGCGCTAGGTTGCGGTCGTGCTGGATGACCGTTCCCTCTGGAACTCCCGTCTCTCTTGCTATCGCAGCAACCAACTCCTTTGGGCTTGCCATACAGTCTCCTCGGTGTGGTGTGGTGGTGACATCCAAGTAGCACAAATTTCTTTCGCGTAAAACGCAAAAGAGGGTTGACGATGCCCCTCAATTGCGTATTATGGAAAACAGATTTGAGGCAACGAGGAAAACGAATGACACTGCACACGCTTCCGCAGGCAGACAGAAAGCTCAAAGTTCAGGATCTTGAGAATGACGTGTGCAGCCTGCTCCACATGACCCGAATCGCGGTTTCGCACATCGAGGGCGTCGTCAACTTCGAGCACAGCATCGGCAACTTGTCCGATGACGAATCAAACGGCGTAATCTTCGCTTTGTACGAGATTCACAGCCGCGCCCAAGCGCTTCGAGATCGGTTCTACGAGGCCGTGCACGGACAGAGCGCCTAATGAGTTTCGCCCACGTATCGTGGCCAGCTTCTACCTGGCGCAACGTAGCGGATGACGCAGGTTCGAATCCTGCCGTGGGCTCCATCTTCACCACAGGCGAGCGCGACACCACCGCCCCTACATGTGCGGCGCGCTCCCGCTCCATCGCGGCCAATCGCCATGCTTAACCCATGGAACACCCGCCGCGTTAGGCCGTCGCTCGCAAGGGCGGCGGCTTTATTCGCGAGCGCCCCTTGATGGCGGCGACGTGTTTTCAGTTAATTTATGTCTATCACGAGCAGCAGGAGGATGAATGACAGCGCAACTGGCAACTATC
The DNA here is from genome assembly GCF_000312665.1 of Rhizobium mesoamericanum STM3625. Lineage (GTDB taxonomy): Bacteria > Pseudomonadota > Alphaproteobacteria > Rhizobiales > Rhizobiaceae > Rhizobium > Rhizobium mesoamericanum. Next base: position 51,500 of record NZ_HF536772.1, read on the forward strand.
AGCAACCCGAATAACGACGGCCACGCGCGCGAGGCCTTTCTGGCTTTCGTCCGAGCCCTGGCCGTACGGCAAGCGCGCATTGACGCCATGGTCGCGTCGGCGGCCAACGATAACCGCCCATCATGAGGCGTGCCGTCATATATGCGCGGTACTCCACCGACCTGCAAAACGACCAATCCGTCGAAGACCAAATAAGATTGTGCAAGACTCATGCTGAACGGCTGGGCCTTCAAGTCGTTCATGAATACTTCGATCGCGCAAAGTCCGGAGCGTCTATGTTCGGCCGACCTGGCTTGTCGAGCCTCATGCAGGCTGCCGAGCTAGGCTCATTCGACGTGCTCATAGCCGAGGCACCTGACCGCATCTCCCGCGATATCGCCGACCTCGCCCACATCCACAAGACGCTCCGATTCCGCCAGGTCGAAATGAACTGCGTGAACGGTGGCGCCCTGGATACCGTTCAAATCGGCATGTACGGCGTCGTCGGGCAAATGCAGCGCGAAGAAGGTGCCAAAAAGGTCAAGCGTGGCATGGTGGGCGTTGTGCGCTCTGGTCGCAATCCGGGCGGAAAGGCGTATGGCTATCGGCCCGTACTTGGCAAGAAAGGTGAGCTAGAAATCGTCGAGGATGAAGCGGCGACGGTGCGGAGAATATTCGAGCTTTATTCCACCGGCTTCGCTCCGCGCACGATCGCTGCGACGTTGAATGCGGAGGGCATCCCGGCGCCGCGTGGGCTGCGCTGGAACGGCTCGACCATCAACGGCAACGGCCAACGTGGCAACGGCATCCTGCGAAACCCTATTTACGCCGGCAAGCTCATCTGGAACCGCGTGCACATGGTGAAAGATCCATCCACCGGCCGCCGCATATCGCGCGTCAATCCAGAAAGTGAGTATGAGGAAATCGACGCACAGCACCTTCGCGTTGTCGACCAGTCGCTATTTGATGCCGTCCAGGCACGCAAAGAGGCTACAGGCGGCCCGCGACCACGCGACGTGCCGAAGTCCAAGCGCTTGCTTTCTGGCCTTTTGCGCTGTGGCTGCTGTGGCGGCGGCATGGCGCTGATCGGCGTTGACCGCAGCGGCCCGCGGATCCAGTGCAGCACCTATCGGGAATCGCGAAGCTGCACAAACGGCGCTCGCTATTACATTGAGAAGCTCGAGCGCCAGGTGCTCGACAGCTTGCGCATCCAGTTTGCTGACACGGCCATCATTGACGAGTACGTCAAAGCCTACCGCGAAGAGCGCCGCAAGATCGAAGCCGAGGCGCGCAGAAACCGGAGCGCTACTGAGAAAGGCCTTGCCGACGCAAAGGCAGGCATTACGCGAATCGTCGAGCGAATCGCAAAAGGCCTGATTGATGACGATGAGGCTGCTGCGCTGCTGCAGCCGTTGCGGCAAGAGCGCGACCGACTGGAGAGAGATCTAGCGGCAAGCGAAGCGCCGTCAAACGTTATCGAGCTTCACCCGCAAGCTGTTAAGCGCTTCCGAGAGAACGTCGAGCAGCTTGCCGATATCGTCGCAACAAAGACCGGCACCGTTGATGTTGGCGCGGCAAGCGCCTTCCGCCAGTTGGTGGCGGCCGTGATCGTTCACCCAAGACAGAAAGGAGATCCCTACACGATCCAAATCAAAGGATACTTGTCGAGCCTTATCGATTCTACACTGTCGGCTAAATCGTTGGTAGCGGAGGAGGGATTTGAACCCCCGACACAAGGATTATGATTCCTCTGCTCTGACCTACTGAGCTACTCCGCCACTGGTCAACGGTGCCGTTCGCGGCGCGCGGCCCGTGGGATGAGCGGCTTATAAGGTGCGCTTCGGCTTTGTGTCAAGCGCATGATCGAGAAAATACCACAGGCTTTTTCAGGCGGCGACCGGGCTGGCCAGCAGTGCCTTCAGCGAGGCTTCCGCCACCGGTTCGCGCTCAGAGCGCTCGATGAATCCGCCACCGTAAACACGCGCATCGTCTCCGGGCGCCGAATAAAGCGCACAGGCCTGGCCGGGTGCAACGCCAGCTTCTCCGACTGCAAGATCGACGTAGATGCCGGTCGCATCGGCATGCAGGACAGCGGGTGTCGGTGCACGCGTCGATCGGACCTTGGCAAAACATCCGAAGCCCTCGCCAGAGGCCGCCTCTGCAAGCGGTTCGTCGCCCAGCCAGTTGACATCGCGCAGATAGACACGGTGCGTTTCCAGCGCTTCCTTGGGCCCGACGATAACCCGGCGGGAACGAGCATCGAGGTAGACCACGTAGAGCGGCTCGCCGGTGGCAATGCCAATGCCGCGGCGCTGGCCGATGGTGTAGTGCAGGATGCCTTCATGCTGACCCAGCACGCGTCCATCAAGATGAACGATCTCGCCGGCAAGCGCCGCATTCGGCTTCAGCTTGTGGATGATATCTGAGTATTTGCCCTGCGGCACGAAACAGATGTCCTGGCTGTCAGCCTTCTTGGCGACCACCAGACCCATCTCTTCGGCGAGCTTGCGGGTTTCGGCCTTGGGCAGGCCGCCAAGGGGAAAGCGCAGATAATCGATCTGCTCCTGTGTCGTCGCGAAAAGGAAGTAGCTCTGGTCACGATCGGCATCGGCTGGGCGAAAAAGCGCGCGGCGACCGGGAATGCCGGGAGCTGGATTGGGCCGCGAGCGAATGTAATGACCGGTTGCCAGTGCATCGGCGCCGAGCTCCTTGGCGGTTGCCAGGAGATCCGCGAACTTGACAGTCTGATTGCACGAGACGCAGGGGATTGGCGTCTCTCCGGCCACATAGCTTTCCATGAAGGGGTTGATCACCGTGTCGCGGAACCGCTTCTCGTAGTCCAAGACATAGTGCGGGATGCCGAGCGTCTCGCAAACACGACGGGCGTCGTCAATATCCTGTCCGGCACAGCAGGAACCGGCGCGGTGAACAGCAGCACCATGATCATAGAGCTGCAAGGTGATGCCGAGCACGTCATAGCCCTGACATTTGAGAATGCCTGCCACCACGGAGCTGTCAACGCCGCCGGACATGGCGACGACAACGCGGGTATCTTCCGGCTTCTTGTCAAAATCCAGTGTGTTCACGGGGTGGCTGCCAATTCTAAGCTTGTTGCAATCCGCCCATCAAAGCCGGCGGGTTTCAGGGTCCGCGCGGGAGCGGCCGACGGACTTTCGTTGGCGAGGATATAGAAAGGATTGAGTTCCGGCGCAAGAGGCGGACAATTTGCGGCATCTCCGAGCGCAATCGCTTCACAGTGTCCCAAGCAGCTTCCAGGCCATTCCGGCCACGGCACATGCGAGCAGCGTCGGAATAACCGACATTCTGAACCGGAAGATCGCACTGGCGGCCGCGACGCTGAGGATGAGCGACGGCAGGGCTAGCGACGACCAGACGGGCAGCTCGATCCAAATAGGACCAAACCGGTGGATGCTGGCCTCCGTAAACAGGAAGTGCAGACCGAACCAGATGGCGAGGTTCAGGATGACGCCTACCACGGCAGCGGTGATGGCCGACATCGCACTCGCAAGCGACGCATTGCCCCGCAGCTTTTCGATGAAAGGAGCACCGAGGAAAATCCAGAGAAAGCATGGCACGAACGTGACCCAGGTCGTAAGCATCGCTGCTAGCGTGGCTGATGTGATCGGATCGAGGCCACCGGGGTCGCGGTACGCACCCATGAACCCCACGAATTGGAGAACCATGATCAGGGGCCCCGGCGTGGTCTCAGCCATGCCGAGACCGTCAAGCATCTCCGTCGGGCGCAGCCAGCCGTAGTGCTGCACCGCCTCCTGTGCGACATAGGCCAGCACGGCGTATGCACCGCCAAAGGTGACGACGGCCATTTTGCTGAAGAAGACGCCGATTTGCGTGAACACGTCATCTCCGCCGCGAAAAACATAGAGCAGCAGAAGCGGTCCGAGCCAGAGCGCCAGCAGCACAGCCGAAATCTTCAGCGACCACACCAGGTTCGGCCGTGCATGGGTCGGCGTGTCCTCGCCAAGCGCGGAATCCGCATCTGCAAGGGCGTGACCGGCAGCGGCTTTATGGCCGTTGCCTGCCTGGAAAAGCCGCGAGCCGGACTTCGAACCCACGAAACCTGTGATCGCCGCAATCAAAATGATCAGCGGGAACGGCACATGAAGAACAAAAATCCCCACGAATGCGGCGGCCGCGATAGCAACCATGGCCGGGTTTTTGAGCGCTCGTCGGCCGATCCGAATGACAGCTTGTACAACCACAGCAAGCACGGCGGCCTTGAGGCCGAAAAACATGCCCTCTACGGCGTCGAGGCTCCCAAACACCACGTAGACGTAGCTGAGAGCAAGGATGGACAGGAAGCCGGGCAGGACGAAAAGAATACCAGCCACAAGCCCTCCCGCCGTCCTATGCATGAGCCAACCGATGTAGATGGCGAGCTGCTGCGCCTCCGGACCGGGCAACAGCATGCAATAGTTGAGGGCATGCAGAAACCGATCTTCGCCGATCCACTTCTTTTCATCGACGACGATCCGGTGCATGACGGCGATCTGCCCGGCGGGGCCACCGAAGCTCAACGCCGCCACGCGCAGCCAGACACGAAACGCCTCGCCAAAAGAGATGCCGTGGCTCATCCGACCCGCAGTCTCGCCGGTGGGCGTATCCGTGACAAGGTTGACCATCTCAGTTTCCCTTTTTCGCAGAGGGCCAATTATGCGCCTCGTCGGTCGCATCCCGGCACCATCGGTAGAAGGCATCGTACAAGGTCAGGCCCGCCTGCAATTGATCGAGGTCGTCGGCAAACATCCGCGAAAGTCCGAGTGAGGCTGCCAGCAACCCCGCCGCTTCGGGCGCGAGATCGAGTCTCGCAGTATCGGCGGCCCTGACGATTGTAGCCAGCCGGAGGAGCGGCTCAGATTGGAGAGCAAACTCCTCGACCATGACGTCAAAGGAGCATCGATCGCCGCGGTGACTCCAGAAGACGTCCTCGATATCGAAGGCAGTTGCTCCGAAACGGTCAGCGACCATCAGCACCTCCGGGGTGGGTACAAACAGGAAGATGGCCCCCGGATCCACAAAGCGGCGGATCAACCAGGGGCACGCGATACGATCGATCTTCGGGCGGGCGCGAGTGACCCAAACGGTTCTTCCCTTCGCGTCACGAGACGGCAGCTTGGCTTCGGGGACAGCAAGACCGCCTGCCTTGATCCATGCCTCGAAGCCGCCTTCGAGTGTCTCGGCCTGAACGCCGGTGACACGAAGATGGGCGGCAACGCCATGGCTGAGCTTGGCGCCACGATGGCAGATGATCACGGCCGGACTGCGGATTTCAGTGCCCCATTGGTCCACGTCGTTGAATGGCTTGCGGACTGATCCAGGGATAAGACGAGGATCGGCTGAAAAGGCCTCGTCATTGCGCACGTCAATCAAAACCGGCGCACCCGGCGTGCCAATCAGACGGCTCAGTTTATCGGTCGAGATTTCGGTGAATGACGGCATGGCGCGTCCCTCCGTTTTAGCGGTTTCGTTGGACGCGACTCTTCGGCTGACGCCTCGTGGGGTGATCGCGACCCCATGAGCAATATGATCCACGTGCGAATCGGGTATGTCAATACTCGCTGCATGCTGGCGCTGCCGGCAAACAATTGAGATGGTGTCGCGAGTCTCGACACCCGCGCCCGATCAAAGGGCAAATTGCGAGAGGGCGCCCGCGAACGTGCCGCAGGCTTTGGCCTCGGAACGGCTGTTCAGGTCGCCGTCAGATTTGAAACGCAGAAGACCTGCCGCGGGCAATTCTGAAAGGTAGTTCGCTATGGTCGACGTTGCCGGCTCAAGGCCCGCTGCCCTGCGGGCGATCCCGAAAGGCGTCTGGGCGCTAGGCTTCGTTTCGCTGTTCATGGACATCTCTTCGGAGATGATCCACGCGCTGCTCCCGGTCTACATGGTTGGTATCCTCGGCACCTCGGCGTTTGCGGTCGGCCTAATCGAAGGCATTGCGGAAGCGACCGCCGCTATCACTAAGGTGTTTTCCGGAGCATTGAGCGATTGGCTTGGTAAGCGAAAGCTGCTTGTGGCTCTGGGCTACGGCATGGCTGCGCTGACAAAGCCTGTCTTTCCGTTGGCACCGTCGCTGGGTTGGCTCGTGACCGCCCGTTTCGTGGATCGTGTCGGAAAAGGCATCAGGGGTGCACCGCGTGACGCCTTGATCGCGGATATCAGCCCGAAGGAGATCCGCGGCGCAAGCTTCGGTCTGCGTCAGTCGCTCGACACGGTAGGTGCCTTCCTGGGACCGACGCTAGCTCTTGGGTTGATGTGGTGGAGCGCCGACCACTATGCGACAGTCTTCTGGATCGCCGTCATTCCGGCGTTCTGCTCCGTCGCGATCATCCTCTTTGTCGTCAAGGAACCGCCCCATGCCGAGCAAGGGCGCGTGCGAGTGCCGCTCCGAGGCTCGGAACTCGTGCGGTTGCCTGCTATCTACTGGCAGGTCGTTGCCGTCTCCGCAGTCTTTACCCTCGCGCGGTTCAGTGAAGCCTTCCTCATCCTCGACGCTCAACAGATGGGACTTGCCGTCATGTTCGTTCCCATCGTCCTGATCGTCATGAACATTGCCTACGGGTTTTCGGCGTATCCAGTCGGCGTCATGGCGGATCGCGTGGACCGAATAACCCTATTGATTGTCGGATTGGTGCTTCTCGTTCTAGCCGACCTCAGCCTTGCCCTTCTTGCCGGGTTGGTTGGCCTGGGGATCGGCGTAACGCTGTGGGGTCTCCATATGGGATTTACACAAGGGTTGCTGGCAACCCTTGTTGCGGACGCCGCTCCGGCCGAACTGCGGGGAACTGCCTTCGGCATTTTCAACCTGATCGCGGGTATCGCCCTTCTCGCCGCGAGCTTGCTCGCTGGTGCCCTTTGGGATTGGGGTGGCCACCAGATGGTGTTTCTCGCCGGCGCGGCCTTTGCATTGCTCGCCGGCCTTTCGCTGCTGCCGCTAAAGAAGCGACTTCGAAACGCTTCGTAAACCATGCCTGTGCAGCTGCCTTCCGATGATCGACCTTGCTCGAACTTTTCGGTCGTATCCGCCCTGCCCTTGACCCAATAGCCGGACGCCTTGATCCAGTGTAGCGGGTCGTTTCTTTCCACGACCAGATACTCACGGACGGCGCACGCCGCCGAAGCCTCTGCCGCGACCCAAAGAGGGTCCCCGGGCTCGATGCCGATATCGCGCAAGATGGATCCAGATGATCGGCCCCTCCGCAGCGGTAAGGTGGAGGTCCACAACATCCAATCCTTCTGCCCGCCATCAGAATTTCGCGGCATGACTGGTAGCACCTTGAGCAACACCGTCGGATTGTGCACTAGAGTCGTGATTTGAGTCTTGCCCACCATCAATGATGGGCATGACCGCACTGACCGTGATCCGCTAAAACCTCGATAACGCGGCACTGATCGACGCGACCGTGACCACAGCCCTCCACCATCAGCTCGAGTTCCGCCTTCAGGGCCATCAGGCTTCGAATTCTCTGCTCGACTTCGATGAGGCGAGCCTTGGCAATTGCGTCGGCGGATGCGCACGACTGGTTAGGATCGTCCTGTAGCGTCAGAAGCGTGCGAATCGCCTCAACCTCGAAGCCAAGCTCGCGAGCATGACGGATGAAAGTGAGCCTGCGCAGGTCCGCCGGTTCGTAAGAGCGTTGATTGCCCTCGCTGCGGTTTGGCTCCGGCAGAAGGCCAATGCTCTCATAGTAGCGAATAGTCGGCACCTTGACGCCGCTTTCCCGGGATGCCTCGCCGATCGTGATCTTTTTCATAGCTTTTTCTCTTGCACCTCTAGTCACTAGAGGATGTAGGAAAGATGCTTCAGTCTGACAAGGAAGCGGATCATGGGAGAAACGGTCGAGAAGCGTTACAGGGTTGGCGGCATGGATTGCGCCAGCTGTGCGGCCAAGATCGACACGGCTGTTCGATATATGCCGGGCGTCGAAGACGTTTCAGTCTCCGTGACGGCGGGAACAATGACCCTGCGCCACGATGGCAGCAGTGACCTTGTCGCCATCGAAAGGAAAGTGACGAGCCTTGGCTATTCCGTCAGCCAACTCGTCGGACGATCGCCGAGGGAAGCCGCACCGACAACCCATGCCCACCACAATCACAACCACGCTGACCACGACCACGGCAACCATGATCACTCGGGTCACGAACATGCTGAGCAAGAACAACCAAGCGACTCGCTAGACAGCCTCCATGGACACGACGCCCCGATGGGCGGACCTTGGTGGCAAAGCAAGAAGGGTCAGCTGACAATCCTTTCCGGAGTAGCCCTCGTTGTTGCCTATATCATCGGCCACCTCCTGCCGGCGATTGCAACCTATGCATTCGTCGTGGCAGTGCTCGTCGGGGTTGTTCCAATCGCCCGACGCGCCGTCGTGGCCGCCTTTGCAGGCATACCTTTCTCGATCGAAATGCTGATGACGATCGCAGCTGTCGGTGCGGTGACCATCCATGCCGGCGAGGAAGCCGCGACCGTGGTCTTCCTGTTCCTGGTTGGCGAACTGCTGGAAGGGGTCGCCGCCGGCAAGGCGCGCGCAAGCATCCAATCTCTGACGACCCTGGTCCCAAAACGGGCTTTCCTTGAAGAAAATGGTACGACCCAGGAAGTGTCGGCCGAGAGCCTCGCCGTCGGTTCGACAATTCTGGTCCGTCCGGGCGATCGCATTGCGGCGGATGGCACCATTCTGTCTGGCGAGAGCGCAATCGACGAAGCCCCAGTCACCGGCGAAAGCACGCCGGTACGCAAAGGTGAAGGCGACATGGTATTTGCGGGTACCGTCAATGGTGACGCCGCCCTTCGTGTCGAAGTGACGGCTGCAGCCGCCGATAACACCATCGCCCGCGTCGTCCGGCTGGTGGAGGAGGCGCAGGAATCCAAGGCACCAACCGAGCGCTTCATCGATCGTTTCTCGCGCTACTATACGCCGGGCGTGGTGGTCGTTGCCGCCCTCGTCGCGATCCTGCCACCGCTTCTTGCAGGCGGCGCTTGGGAGCAATGGATCTACAAGGGTCTCGCCATATTGCTGATCGGTTGCCCCTGTGCCCTGGTAATTTCAACCCCGGCCGCGATCACCGCCTCGCTTTCCTCGGGAGCGCGCCGTGGGCTGCTACTGAAAGGTGGCGCGGTCCTTGAGACGCTTGGCAAAGTCACCGCCGTTGCATTCGACAAGACAGGCACTCTGACGGAAGGCAAGCCGCAGGTGACCGATGTAATCGCTTTCGGAAAGAACGAAGCCGAAGTCCTGAAGTATGCTGCTGCACTTGAGACAGGGTCGAGCCACCCGTTGGCGCTCGCGATTCTCGCGCGGGCTGCAGTCGCGGGGATCCCCCTCCCCGCGGCGAGCGAAGCCAGGGCGCTCGGAGGAAAAGGCATGACCGGGTTGGTCGCGGGGCAGCGGGTGTTCTTCGGATCTCCCAAGGCCACCGGCGAGCAAATTCCTCTTTCATTCGACCAGACCGCCCGCATCACGGCGCTCAACGATGATGGAAAAACGGTTTCAGTGCTTATCATCGGCGACACTCTGGCCGGAGCTATCGCCATGCGCGACGAACCGCGCGAAGACGCCGAGTCGGGCCTCGCAAAATTGACTGAGACAGGTGTCAAGATCGTGATGCTCACGGGTGACAATCACCGCACCGCAAAGGCCATCGGCAAGAAGCTCGGCATCGATGTACGCGCGGAGCTCTTGCCTGAGGACAAGCAGCGCATCGTGAACGAGTTGAAGCGTGATGGCTTGATCGTTGCGAAGGTTGGCGACGGCATCAACGACGCTCCTGCACTGGCGACCGCGGATGTCGGTATCGCGATGGGCGGCGGCACCGATGTTGCACTGGAAACCGCCGACGCCGTCATCCTGCATGGCCGCGTCAGAGACGTTGCGTCCATGATCGCGCTCTCCAAGCGCACTATGCGCAACATCGTCGAAAACATCTCCATCGCATTTGGCTTGAAGGCCGTGTTCCTAGTGACAACCATCGCAGGCATCACCGGCCTCTGGCCTGCGATACTGGCCGATACCGGCGCCACGGTGCTGGTCACCATCAATGCACTGAGGCTGTTGAAGCCGGCCAAATAAGGATCACCGCGCACCCGGTTGCCGTTTTTGGACAGCGGGCCGACAGCAAGGTCGCACTACCGCTTCTCTCCAAGGTACTGAAAAAGGATTCGCCTCCAACGCTGATCGTGAATCGCCTGAAGGACGGCCACGTCAATCTCCTTGCGGTAGGCCCGACCAAGCGGAATGGCAAACCCGTAGCTCTGTGGCTCAAAATCGACATCCAAGATTTGCACGGTGCTGGAGAAATGTTGCTCCACGGTCCAGGCGAGAAGCGGCTTGTCATAAACAAAGGCATCGATCGATCCGGCCTCCAGCGCCTTAAGCCCGTCGGCCACCTGAGAAAACGTGCGATGTTTAATGCGTTCGCCGTCCAGGAAGCTGATCGTCGCCGAATTGGCAAGCGTCCCGACACGCACACCAGACAGATCCTCCACGCCATTGACCAGCCCTCGCATCTGCCTCGTGGTCAGTGCAGAGGTGACGCTGGCGGTAAAGACGGCGATCGTAATGATCGAGACCACCATCCAGACAATTGCGAGCGCCCTGCCGGCGATCGTGATCGGTCCGCGGTGACCGGTGCTCGCCTGCGTCATGGCCTCCGCGGACCACCAAATGCTTGCCCCCAATCCGCGTCCGAGCGGCCCCCCGAAGTCCTCGTTGTGACGCCGCTCGAACAGCCATACCAACGCACCGACCAGCAGCGAGATGCCGATCAGCGCTCCCGCCGCCTGCAGGAAGCCCGCCGAGATCATCGTCCGGACGATTTCGCGCCACACAGACACGCTGTTGACCGAGACGGCGATCCCCAGGCCGGTGTCATAGAAGGGCTGGCTGAAATCCACGATACGCTCGCGCTCGGCCGTGATGGTGATCGCTGCGACGGAAACATCGTAATCGCCCCGCGACGTGGCTTCGATGAGCTTCTGGACGTTGGGCTCCTCGCCCAGTCGGTACTTCAGCCCGAGCCTCTGCGCGACCTCGCGCCAGAGGTCGATGGAAATGCCGCTCCAATTGCCGTCGGCATCTTTCATCGCAAATGGTGGCGCCTCCTTGGTGCCGATCACAAGTTCCCGTTGGGGAAAATCTTGACCATCCGCCTGCTGCGGTCCCTGACCATAGACATTGCTGCCGCTAATGGCAGATGCGCCGAATGCTGCGAGAGCTATCAACGCAGCCCGGACATAACGGAGTGCCCCGTGCAGCCACTCATTTCCGCCGCTCGCGTCAAACACGCCAAGGGAGACTGCCCTCATACCCATTCCCAACTAGGCCTCCAGCGCCGAATACCCTCGTAGAGACAGCCTTCTCCGCCATTATCTTCCGATACCACCGTGGTCCATGAAAGAGCCTAAACTAGAAGTAGGTTGCGGTAAAATTGCACTGAGCGTCGTGCCCCAAACGCTTTGGGCGAGCTAATCTTTGAGAATTTGCACGTGATCGGAACGTTTTGCCCGCTTAAGGGTTAATGTTAAGAGGAGGTGTAACATGACGAATGACTTCAACAAACCGAACCCGGTGAATACGTCAGCATCGAAGAGCAAGACTCTATGGATTGTTTTGGCAGCCATTGTCGTCGTCGTAGCTCTAGCAGCCACTTACTGGCCAAGATCGCAGAATAGCCCGACGGCAACAGCTCCGAAAGCGTCAGCTCCGACCGCTTCCGAGCCAGCCTCGCCTCCGCCTGCCTCGACTGCACCGGCTACGCCGCCTGCAGCCAATCCGCCTGCTTCCGCCCCGGCAACTCCTACGGCGCCTGCCGCTCCGGCTCCGGCGAATCCGCAGTAATCGCAAGCCCGCTCACTCAGGCGGGCTTCGCATCCGCCCTGAAACAGCGACCGTCTAATTTGCACCGGCCTTGAGGATGCGGTGTGTACTGGCGTCGAGTGCGCTGCTCGCTTGCCTGCCATCCTTTGCAAGGCCATTGGCGGTGTTTGCGCAGGATGAGAGGCCGATGAGTGATACGAACGCAATGGCGATTGCGAGGGCTGACTTACTCATGGAAGCTCCTGAATTAATCGTGAAATGGCCCCCGCTATAGGCGAGCGCTGGTCGCGGCGTCATCGAGAGTCAAAACGAGAAAACCCAGCGCAGGTTCCCGCGCCGGGTTTTCTCGCTGCCTTGGGAGCAAAACTCAGTCGATTGCGAAGACCAGCGGCTTGGCTTGCCGGATCGCGGGGTTTGCCGTCAGCTTTGCAAGCACTTCATCGCCAATCGCACCATCGACATAAAGCAGCGCGATCGCATCTCCGCCCTGCTTGTCACGGCCGAGTTGGAAGTTCGCAATGTTGACGCCTGCAGCACCGAGGGTCGTGCCGATGAAGCCGATCATTCCAGGCACGTCGGTGTTGGTGATGTAGACCATGTGCGAGCCGACATCGGCATCGAGGTTGATACCCTTGATCTGGATGAAACGCGGCTTGCCGTCCGAGAAGACCGTGCCGGCGATCGAACGTGTCATCGTGTCCGTCTTGACGGTGAGCTTGATGTAGCCGTCGAAAACACCAGTCTTGTCGCGCTTGACCTCGGAAAGGACGATGCCCTTTTCCTTGATCATAACCGGAGCCGAGACCATGTTGACGTCGGCGACCTGCGTACGGATTAGGCCGGCGAGCAGCGCGCTGGTCAGCGCCCGAGTGTTCATCGTCGCCGTCGCGCCGTCATAAAGGATCTCGATGTCCTTGATCGGCTCTTCCGTGACCTGGCCTACGAAGGCACCAAGAACGTCGGCAAGCCGGATGAACGGCTTCAGGATCGGTGCTTCTTCAGCAGTGATCGACGGCATGTTGATGGCGTTGGAAACAGCACCCTTCACCAGGTAATCCGACATCTGCTCAGCGATCTGCAGCGCGACATTTTCCTGCGCTTCGGTGGTCGATGCGCCAAGATGCGGCGTGCAGACGACATTCGGCAGGCCGAACAATGGGCTTTCCTTGGCAGGCTCAACCTCGAACACGTCGAAGCCGGCGCCGGCCACATGGCCGGACTTGATGGCTTCGGCAAGAGCCGCCTCATCGACGAGACCGCCACGCGCGCAGTTGATGATGCGAACGCCAGGCTTTGTCCTGGCGAGGTTCTCCTTGCCAAGAATACCGCGGGTCTTGTCGGTCATCGGCACGTGCAGGGTTATGAAGTCGGCCTTGGCCAGAAGCTCGTCGAGCTCGACCTTGGTGACGCCCATCTCCTGGGCGCGCTCGGCCGACAGGAAGGGATCGTAGGCCAGAACATGCATGCCAAGGCCGATCGCCTTCTTGCAGACGATGCCGCCGATATTACCGGCACCGATGACACCGAGCGTCTTGCCGGTGATTTCGACACCCATGAACTTCGATTTTTCCCACTTGCCGGCCTGCGTCGATGCGTCGGCCTGCGGCAGCTGGCGAGCAACGGCGAACATCAAGGCGATGGCGTGTTCGGCTGTTGTGATCGAGTTGCCGAACGGCGTGTTCATGACGATGATACCGCGGCGCGATGCGGCCGGGATATCAACGTTGTCGACGCCGATGCCAGCGCGGCCGATGACCTTGAGGTTGGTCGCCAAGGCAATCAGCTTCTCCGTCGCCTTGGTGGCCGAGCGGATGGCGAGACCATCGTAATTGCCTATGATTTCCGCAAGCTTGTCCTTGTCCTTGCCGAGCTGCGGCTGGAAATCAACTTCGACGCCGCGATCACGGAAGATCTGGACGGCGGTTTCCGACAGTTCGTCGGATACGAGAACGCGAGGTGCCATTGGGGGCTTCCTTCAAAAAGTTCAGCGATGTGTGAAATCAGGAATGCGAGGCTCCGCCAATTCGACGGAGCCGGATGCGATCAACTCAGGCAGCAGCCTGAGAAAGCGTCGCCTTCTGGGTCTCAAACGCCCAGGTCAGCCACGGCATCAGCTTCCGCATGTCCGCCGTTTCGATCGTGGCGCCAGCCCAGATGCGAAGCCCTGACGGCGCATCGCGGTAATGGCCGATGTCGTAGGCGACACCTTCCTTGTCCAGCAGGCTGACGATGCCTTTGGCGAAATTCGCCTGGCCGTCCGCGTCGAGCGCCAGAACGTCCTTGTCGACGATCTTCAAGCACACGGACGTATTGGAGGCCGTTTCCGGTTTGACTGCCAGATTAGCGATCCAGTCGTTGGCATCCACGAAATCTGCTATGACCTTGGCGTTCGCATCGGCGCGCGCCATCAGGCCCTTGAGGCCGCCGACCTCTTTCGACCACAGCAGCGCATCGATGTAGTCCTCGACGCAGAGCATGGACGGTGTGTTGATGGTTTCGCCGCTGAAGATGCCTTCGATCAGCTTGCCGCCCGAGGTCAGGCGGAAGATTTTCGGTAGCGGCCATGCCGGAGCGTAGCTGAGCAAACGCTCGACAGCACGCGACGAGAGAATGATGACTCCATGCGCGCCCTCGCCGCCGAGAACTTTCTGCCAGGAGAAGGTGACGACATCGAGCTTGGCGAAATCGAGGTTCTGCGCGAAGGCGGCAGACGTCGCGTCGCAGATCGTTAAACCTTTGCGATCGGCAGGGATGAAATCGGCGTTCGGAACGCGGACGCCAGAGGTCGTGCCATTCCAGGTGAAGACGACATCGCGGTCAAAATCGATCGTCGAAAGATCGGGCAGCTCGCCGTATCCGGCTTCGATCTTGCGCACGTCCTTGAGCTTTAGCTGTTTGACGACGTCGGTGACCCAACCTGCGCCAAAACTTTCCCAGGCGACCATGTCGACGCCACGCTCACCGAGCAGCGACCAGAGCGCCATTTCAACGGCGCCCGTATCGGAGGCCGGAACGATGCCGATACGGTAATCCGCCGGCACTTCCAGAACATCTCGAGTAAGATCGATGGCCTGCTTCAGCTTTGTCTTTCCGATCTTCGCGCGGTGCGAACGGCCAAGAGCCGCATCGGAAAGGGCTTCGAGCGACCAACCGGGGCGCTTCGAGCAAGGGCCAGAAGAAAAATGAGTATTTTGCGGACGTACGTCCGGCTTTGCGGTCTTCGCCATGTGCTATCCTTCCAGATAGATAGCTCCTCGTTGGGGAGGAGTGTCCCGCCGCCGTGGTTATAGGGCGGTGAGATCGAAGTCAAGCAGCCGGCGTCGCTGTGAGAGAAATTTTTGGCCTGTGCGCGTCATTGCGTCGCTACCAACCAGCGATGCGCAAGCCGATACGGATTTCATGCCGTGTCAATCCGTCGTCGCGGCCGCTTATCCCGGAGGACCCTGCGAACATGCTTCCCCCGGCAATATCGGAAAAGCGATAGCCAAAGTCGATCTTGATGTGATCGTTGATTTCATAGCTAAGGCCGGCCATCAGCGCATAAGTGAACCGCCAATTATTCTCGCCATCGAAATCTTGCGGGGCAAACGTTGCCCCCGAACAGGTCGAGCCACCATCCACGCACTTGGCTTGCGAACGCACGTCCACCCATTTGACATTGGTGATCCCGAGACCGGCACCAACATAGGGGGTTAATCCAGCAATCGTCGCAAGGTCGGCATAGCCGTTTGCCATGAGCCCATAGGCCCGGAGATCGGCGTGCACGCCAGAGGCACAACCGGTCCCGGAAGGAGCGGATGCGCCACAAGGCAGTTCGGTGCGGGCGGTGCCGGCAAAGGCGCTTTTGAAGAAATCCCCCGTGAGGTCGGCGCGCCAGATGTCGGTGAATTGATAGCCGATCCCGGCGCTGCCAGAGATCGGTCTTGAAAAGCGTGCCGAATCGAATTCTCCGCCATCGGTGTCATCGAAGTGGTATGCCGGCGCTTCCTCACCTATCCACGCCGCATAACCAAGATCACCGCGAAAGTACCAGCCGAGCGTCGATGCATCGCCGGCAATGCTGACCTCCGGTGCCTCTGTGATTGGCAGGTCCTCCGCCATCACCGGACCGCCGAGCAGGAACAGGCTTGCTGCGGTGTAGATGATTATGGTGGACGGTTTCATTGCAATTCCCGATCGGGCAAACACCCGCATGACTGACCATGCGGGTATTATTCCAGCGAGATGCTAACGTGCAGTTAACTATGTTTGTTAACCTCAATCGAGATTCAAACCATACGAAAAAGGCTGCCATAACGGCAGCCTTGAAGTCGACAGCTCCTGAAACGATAAACACAGTCGGCTATTGCAGCGAATAGCGCAACGCGAGTTTGAAATCGTGGGAGGTTATATTGTTGAAATGCATCGGCCCAGTATCCACGGTGTTGTCATATGAATGGATCCGGCCGGTCTGTGCATCGCCCAGGTCAAGGTAGGTGTAACCGAAGTCCACCGTGAGACGGTCGGTGACCTGATAACCGAGGCCGGCGTGTAGCGCCCAGGCAAAGTTCCAGGTGGAGTCGCTGTCAGCATAAGCGACGCCCTGGGTGGGAACGTTAACGTCCCTGAAACCGGAGATCGTGTTGCGGGAGGTACCGACACCAGCCCCGATATACGGCGTAATGCCGTACCAGGTACCTAGATCGACATAGGCGTTGGCCATCAGCAGCCATTCCGACTTGGCGCCATCGTAATCATTCGTGGCATCCCAGACAGCCGCCCCTGTCGCATCGGTGTGTCCATAACGGTCAAGCGCGGAGAAATCGGCCTTGCCGCGATATTGGACGATCGCGTCTGCACGCAACCACTGATTGAACTGATAGCCGACGCCCAATCCGCCGAGTGGCGAGCTGTCAAAACCGCCCTCATCGAGAAATTCGTGGAGCTCCACGTCGTCAAACAATTCGTGCTGTAGCCCGCCAAGCCGCTGGTTGGTCATGCCGATTTCCCCACGCAGGTACCATCCGCCGAAGGTCGGGACGGGCGCTGGGGGGTCGACATAGAGATCGGCAGCGAAAACGGGGGCGCCGCCCGTCAGCGCCGCAGCCACGGCAACTAAAAATCTCTTCATAGTATTCTCCAGAAATAAGCGACGCCTGGCGCATATCTTTCGACCACGCCCGGCTTTTATTCATCCTGGAGTCTTACAAACTAGGGTTAATTTCGGATTAAGTTCACGACATCTTTATCATGATCTTACCAGCATGCCGGAACGCCGAATCGCCCGGCACATTATGCGCACTCGCCTCACGCAGCGTCGCGTACACCACCGATTACGCCGATCAGATCGTTGACGATGCGTTCGATCTGGCCGCGGTCGTCGCCTTCAGCCATGACCCGGATCAGTGGCTCGGTACCGGACGGACGGATGACAAGGCGGCCACTATGGCCGAGTTCCGCCTCAGCATCGGCGATTGCTTTGCGCACGCCGACATCGTCAAGCGGCTTGCCGCCCGAGATGCGCACGTTGCGAAGGAGCTGCGGCACTGGATCAAAGCGGCGGCAAACTTCGCTCACGGTCTTGCCGGTGCGCTTGACCGCAGCAAGGATCTGCAGGGCAGCTACGAGTCCATCGCCGGTCGTGCCGTAGTCGGATAGCACGATGTGGCCAGACTGCTCTCCACCGACATTGTAGTTGTTCTGGCGCATGTGCTCGACGACGTAGCGGTCACCGACCATCGTGCGCACGAGTCCAAGCCCCTTTTCCTCCAGGAAGCGCTCCAGCCCAAGATTCGACATGACCGTCGCAACGATGCCGCCGCCGCGAAGCTGCTGGCTCTCGGCAAAGCTTTCCGCAATGACAGCCATCAGCTGGTCGCCGTCGACGACTGCTCCGTTCTCGTCGACGATGATGACGCGGTCCGCGTCGCCGTCAAGCGCAATGCCGATGTCGGCCCGCACTTCATCGACCTTCTTCTGCAGCGCGACCGGGCTGGTTGAACCACAATTGAGGTTGATGTTGGTGCCGTTCGGCTCGTTGCCGATGGTCACGACGTCAGCACCAAGTTCCCAGAGTGCTGCCGGGGCAACCTTGTAGGCGGCTCCATTCGCACAGTCGATCGCGATCCTCAAACCTTGGAGCGTGACGTCGCGCGGCAGCGTGCGCTTGGCATGTTCGATATAACGGTCATGGACGCCGTCGACACGCTTGGCGCGGCCGATATCGTCAGATTTCGCAAGCTGCGTGGAGAGGTCCCTCTCAAGCAACTCCTCGATTTGCGATTCAAGGTCGTCAGAAAGTTTGTAGCCGTCAGGCCCGAAGAGCTTGATGCCATTATCCTCGTAAGGATTGTGAGAAGCGGAGATCATGACACCGATATCGGCTCGTAACGACCGCGTCAGCATTGCAACCGCGGGCGTGGGAATAGGACCGAGAACAAACGCGTCGACGCCGGCAGCGGTGAAGCCCGCAACCATCGCGTTTTCCAACATGTAGCCTGAAAGGCGCGTGTCCTTGCCTATGACAACGCGGTGACGGTGGTTACCTCGACGAAAGATCGTTCCAACTGCAATGCCAACGCGCATCGCGAGATCCGGCGTCATCGGGAACACGTTGGATTGACCTCGAATGCCATCCGTACCGAAATAGCGTCTTTTCATATGCACCCCTGTGCCTTGGCGCGCCTGCGGGCAGCGCATTATTACTTGCAAAAATCACGCCGCCAAATGCGGAACGTCGCTACAAGAGCCTCAAATGAGCCTCCCTATGTCACCGGCATGACATAAATCGCCGTCACCATCACGTAAATTAGCAAGAAAACCCATTACATCGCG
Source organism: Rhizobium mesoamericanum STM3625 (assembly GCF_000312665.1). GTDB lineage: Bacteria > Pseudomonadota > Alphaproteobacteria > Rhizobiales > Rhizobiaceae > Rhizobium > Rhizobium mesoamericanum. The sequence goes on from NZ_HF536772.1 coordinate 70,144, forward strand.
TTACCGACGCAAAAGGCCGACGTCCAAACGGACCCCGGCCTTCTCACTTGTTTTCAAAACAAATCAATGCGGTTGGGGTTCCAGACCGGCTTCCGGCTCATCACCCTTCGCAACCGGACGCGTACCCGTCTTCGGCACTGCCGAACCGCGGCTGGGCGGCGCATCGTCGCCGAGATCGCGCGAGGGTTTCTCGCCACGAATCAGCGCCTTGATCTCTTCGCCCGTCAGCGTCTCGTATTCTAGCAGCCCCTCGGCAAGCGCGACGAACTCGTCGTGCTTCTCAGTCAGGATATCGCGGGCCTGCTGATAAGCTTCGTCGATCAGGCGGCGTACTTCATTGTCGATCTTCTGCGCTGTTGCTTCGGAAACGTTCTTCGTCTGCGAAACGGAGTGGCCAAGGAAGACCTCCTGCTGGTTCTCGCCGTAGGACACCTGACCGAGCTGGTCGGAGAAGCCCCACTGGGTCACCATAGCACGTGCTAACTTGGTCGCCTGCTCGATGTCGGACGATGCACCCGAGGTGATATTCTCTTTGCCAAAGGTCAGTTCTTCGGCAACGCGACCACCCATCATGATGCAGAGGCGCGAGACCATCCACTTGTAGCTCATCGAGTAGCGATCGCCCTCGGGGAGCTGCATGACCATGCCGAGAGCACGGCCGCGCGGAATGATCGTTGCTTTGTGCAACGGATCGGCAACGGCAACGTTCAGCGCCGTGATCGCGTGACCGGCCTCGTGGTAGGCGGTGAGCTTCTTTTCGGCCTCGGTCATGGCGGACGAGCGGCGCTCGGCACCCATCATGATCTTGTCCTTGGCGTCTTCGAACTCCTGCATGGTAACCACACGCTTGTTGCGGCGTGCGGCCATCAGGGCGGCTTCGTTGACGAGGTTCATCAGGTCTGCACCCGAAAAACCGGGCGTACCGCGAGCCAGAACCTTGAGGTCGACGTTCGGTGCCAGCGGCACGTTGCGAGCATGAACCTTGAGGATACGCTCGCGACCTACGATATCCGGATTCGGAACGACAACCTGGCGGTCGAAGCGGCCCGGTCGCAAAAGCGCCGGATCGAGAACGTCGGGACGGTTGGTGGCGGCAATCAGGATGATGCCTTCGTTCGCCTCAAACCCGTCCATTTCGACCAGCAACTGGTTCAGCGTCTGCTCGCGTTCATCGTTACCGCCACCGAGACCGGCGCCACGATGGCGGCCGACGGCATCGATTTCGTCGATAAAGATGATGCAAGGCGCGTTCTTCTTGGCCTGTTCGAACATGTCGCGGACACGGCTTGCGCCGACGCCGACAAACATTTCAACGAAGTCCGAACCCGAGATCGTAAAGAACGGCACATTGGCTTCGCCGGCAACCGAGCGGGCGAGCAGCGTCTTGCCAGTGCCCGGAGGGCCAACCAGCAGCACACCGCGCGGAATCTTGCCGCCGAGACGCTGGAACTTCTGCGGATCGCGCAGGAATTCAACAATTTCCTCGAGATCCTGCTTGGCTTCGTCGACGCCTGCCACGTCATCGAATGTCACTCGACCATGCGCTTCGGTGAGAAGCTTGGCCTTGGACTTGCCAAAACCCATCGCGCCGCGAGACCCCCCCTGCATCTGCCGCATGAAGAATAACCAAACGCCAAGGATCAGCAGCATCGGCAAGAGGGTACCGATATAGCTCAGGAAGCCGGACGAACCGTCAGTTTCCGGGCGGGCCGAAACCAGAACGTTCTTTTGCTGCAGCCGATCGAGCAGGTTATCGTCAACGACAGGCGTATAGGTCTGGAAGGTAGTGCCATTTTCAACATAGGTGCCGGCGACGCGGTTGCCCGTGACGACGACTTCCTTGACGCGACCCGCATCTACTTCGCGGAGGAACTGCGAATAGGGGATCTCGCGGGAGCTGGTCTGCGCCGGCGATGTCTGGAACATGCTGAACAGGGCAATCAGCAAAAGCGCTATGATTGCCCATAAGGCGAAATTACGTAAGTTAGGGTTCATCGAACTCCCCAGCACTGGAACAGCGGCCTCATGGCAGCCGTCTTTATATGGCCTCTAACATAGGATTGCCTCAGGTGAATGCCAAGGCAAACTGGACTGTTAGATAGATTTTCCGTCAATAAGACCTAAAGGCGGTTTTGGATAGGGGCGTGCTCCAAATGCAGCCGCAAGGCTTTGAGCGAAGATGAAATCAAATCGTGTCAAAAAACGGTCGAAGGGCGAAAAATAGGGCGTAACGCGGACTTTCCCCGCAACCTTAACGGAAGCCTCGTGCCCTCTCATGTCCACGATCCGGGGAGCCGTCGCAAGGGCTCGTCTGACAACACCCTTAGGCAGGTGAGTGGTCTGCGCTTCGGCTCTACCAGCAACGATGCCGATGTCCATGGGAGCTGCGTTTTCAATGAGCAACCGGCCGTCCCAGACACCGCTTGCACCGGTTGCCAGCGTCAACGGCAAGATGCCACGGTCTTCGCGACCAAGAAAAAGCCCGTCGCGCCGCAGGTCGAACACCACCCTGCCCGCAGTCATCCGGCCCGGCTCGGCCCTTCTTATGAAAGCCAGTACGTCCTCCGTCTGCTTTCGGCTAAGTGCGAACGGCTGCCCGCCAAACACTGCCGCAAGACGTGCCACGGCATAGCTGAGGATTTCAGTCTCGGCCAGAAGCCCAGCTTGAACAAGATGGCCGATCCAGGGAGAATGAAAAACAAAATACCGATCCAACCATCGCGCGGCCAAAGTGGCGATACCCGAGCGCAACTCCCCTGCCCCATCAGTATTCGCAACGATGTCACCCTCTTTAAGGCGCGACCGTATGCGGACACGCTCGTACTTCAGGTCTTCGTTGCTTGGGTCGTCGATCCAGGCCACGTGCCGTGCGCGAAGGTAATCGCGGATCGCCTCCCGTCGGCAGCCCAGCAACGGCCGGGCAATCCACAGGCGTCGGTCGAAAAGGAGGAGGTCGGCAATGCCAATGCTTGGCTGCTCCGAGCGTTCCCGTCGCATGGCGAGCGTCTCAAGCTGATCATCAGCCGTGTGCGCAGTCACGACAATGTCAGCATTCATGTTTTCGGCGGCATCGGAAAGTAACGCATAGCGGGCGTCACGTGCTGCCGCCATCATGCCGGCTTTTGGCTTCTCGCCCTGCCAAACCTTGATCAAGTGGGGAATTTCAAGCGACCTGCAGAAGGCTGCCACCTGGTGCGCCTCATCGCCAGATTCTGTCCGCAACGCATGGTCGACGGTCACGGCACAAAGCGACATTGAAGAATTGGGAGTGGCCTTCAGAGCTTCGACGAGCGCCAGAAGCAAGCCGGTTGAATCGCTTCCGCCAGAGATCGCAACAAGGATGCGTGTTGGCTTGATCAGCGAGTCAAGGAAACGTCGCACAGCCGTCTCTGGTAGAAGTGGGCCGACCGGGCACAAAACCGGAAGACCTAGCAGGCGAGACGTTTTTGCTCGCTGGCAACCTTGGTTACGACGGCACGCGAAGCCTTCGGATAACGCTTCGAGACTTCCCGCAGGGTGGCGCACGCAGTTTCCGTATTGTCGAGCGCTGCGAGCGACATGCCGAGCTTCAGCAGCATTTCCGGGGCCTTTTCAGAGTTGCCGTATTTTTTGTGTGCATCGAGGAATGTCTTGGCCGCCTCGTTGTACTTGCCCTGAGAGTAGAGCGCTTCGCCAAGCCAGAAATTGGCATCGGGTGCGCGAGCGCTGCTCGGGTACTGAGCAATATACTGGGTGAATTCCTGTTCGGCCGTGGAATAGTCGCCGGAGAGCACGTGGCCGTAGGCGGCCTTGTACTGGTCAGCTTCGCTGCCGAGCGAGGCGGTCTGCGAGGAACGGCCTGAATCGACGCCCGGAAGTGGGCCAGATCCTACCGTGGCGCTCTCGTTGACGGAGCCACCGATCGGGTTGCCGCTCTGGTCGAACTGCATCGAACCGAGCTGCTTGGGCGGCTGCCCAAGGCCACTGTTCGCCGGGACATCGGTCGAGGGAGCCGTTTCGGCCCCCTGCGGTGCTTGGATGACACGAGCAACATCATCGCCGTTGCCCTGACCTTGAACCAGAGGAGGCGCGTCGGCCTCGCTCTTCTTCATGGTTTTGGAGCTGCCACCGGCACTGCTGCCTCCGCCGCCCTTCTCCAACTGTTGGAAGCGGAATTCGTTGTCTTCCTGCGCCTTGCGGATCGTTTCCTGCATCTGCAGGAGCTGGAAGCTCATTTCCTCAATACGACCATTCAGCTGCCGCAGTTGCTCTTCAAGCTGCTGGATGCGAACTTCAGCGCCGCCGGCCTGCACATTTACAACCGGTGCCTGCGGCGGCCGCTCCGCGGCCTTGCCGCCGATCTGCCAGCCAAAAAGCGACGTCGCATTCGCCGATTGGCCCGCCACGGCCACGGCCGCGAGGCACAGCATGCCCGCAACGACAAGTTTTTTCATATGGTTCGTCCTGTCCCAGTGATTCTTCGCGCCCTTTGGCACGAACAGGAGATTTTTCCAATTACTTTCAAAAAGCAACGGAAACTGGCCAAAGTTTGTTCAAAAAGAAAAGGCGACCCGCGATGGAGCCGCCTTTCGAAATTGTAATATATCCCGGCAATTACATGCCGGCGCCACCGAGAACGGTGACGGCACGGCGGTTCTGCGACCAGCAGGAAATATCGTCGCAGACGGCGACCGGGCGTTCCTTGCCGTAGGAGATCGTCTTCATGCGCTGCGCAGGAACGCCCCGCGAAGCAAGGTAATCCTTGGTGGCGGCAGCACGACGGGCACCGAGAGCGAGGTTGTATTCGCGCGTACCACGTTCATCGGCGTGGCCTTCGATGGTGATGGCGTACTTCGGATAACGCGCGAGCCATTGCGCCTGACGATCGAGGGTCTGGGCAGCGTCCGCACGGATCGAGGTGGAGTCGGTGTCGAAGAAGATGCGGTCGCCGACGTTGACGGTGAAGTCCTGTGCCGAACCAGGCGTCGCAGCGCCGGCGCCGAGGCCGAGATCACCGGCGCTATTGGCCATGTTCTTCTTGTTGGCGCAACCGGCCAGAGCGAGACCGGCGACAAGCGCGATCATGACGGGGTTACGGGCGAAATTCTGCATGCGGCTCATTGCCGGGGTGTGAATTCGGCTCATGGCCGGTCTCCTTGCGACTTGATTAAGGTTGCCGGACTGTAACCTCGTTGGGTTAATCGGCATTCAAGAATTATGGTTAACAGGTGGTTGATTTGTCCCTCAGTCGCCCCAATCAGGGATTTTTGCGGCGACAAAAAGGCACGTCCACAGGCTTTTCTACTCAAGGAGCGGCGACCAGGCGGGGTCCGACGCGTAGGTCGGGGTCTTGATGAGCTGCTCGTTGTAACCCGTCAGATCAATCGAGTAGAGCTGCGGCCCACCGGCACCTGCGGCTTGGCGGAAGAACATAATCACGCGGCCGTTCGGCGCCCAGGTCGGACCTTCGTTGTGGAAGCCCGTGGTCAGGATGCGCTCGCCCGAACCATCCGGCTTCATCACGCCGATTGAGAATTTGCCGCCGGATTGCTTGGTGAAGGCAATGAGATCGCCGCGCGGAGACCAGACCGGCGTGGAGTAGTTGCCGTCACCGAAGGAGATGCGCGTCTGGCCGGAGCCATCAGCGTTCATGACATAGATCTGCTGGTGGCCACCGCGGTCGCTTTCGAAGACGATCCGGTTGCCGTCTGGCGAGTAGGACGGCGAGGTATCGATCGCAGCAGTGGACGTCAGGCGCGTCGTGGTGCGCGACCGCAAGTCCATCGTGTAGATGTTCGCGTTGCCTTCCTGTTGAAGACTCATGACGACCTTCTGACCGTCGGGCGAGAAGCGTGGCGAGAAAGTCATGCCGGGGAAGTTGCCGACCACCTCGCGCTGCCCCGTCTCAAGCTGCAGCAAGTAAACCCGCGGCTGCTGGTTGGCGAAGGACATATAGGTGACCTCCTGACGGTTCGGCGAAAAGCGCGGCGTCAGAACGAGGTCGCTGCCGTTCGTCAGCATGCGGACGTTGTAGCCGTCCTGGTCCATGATGGCGAGCTGGCGCTTGCGCTCCTGCTTGGTACCGGACTCCGAGACGAACACGACACGGGTATCGAAGTAGCCTTCCTCGCCGGTGATCTGCTTATAGATCGCATCGGCAATGATGTGGGCCACACGGCGCCAGTTCTCAGGCTGGGTGTAGAACTGTTGGCCCGTCATCTGCGTGCCAGCAAACGTGTCCCACAGGCGGAACTCGGCGCGAAGGCGCCCGTCGCTTTCCTGCGTCACGCGGCCGGTGACGAGTGCCTGCGCATTGATGACCTTCCAGTCCTCGAAGCGCGGAGCGGCATCCGGGTTGGATATCTTCTCGATGAAGGCGTTCTTGTCGATTGGCTTGAAAAGGCCGGAGCGCTGAAGGTCGGCGGCGACCACCTGTGAAACCTGCGCGCCCATGTCGCCCTGCAGGAAGTCGGTAATCGCGATCGGCAGGGGTTCGACATTGCCCTTGTTGATGTTGATTTCGACAAGCGCGTTGGCCGGCGTGGCGACAACCGCAGTGGTTATCATGCCAACGGCGACCATCAAGGCGCGAATGAGGGAACACTTGGTCATGAGGGCAAGCCTTTCAGCATTTTAAAGGGCTAGATCGCTAGGATCGAAGTTGACGACGACCTCGTTCCAGGCGTCGTATTTATCTTTCGGCAGGTTCGAGAATGGGGCCGACTTCATGATGGCGCGATAGGCTCCGCCTTTGAGAGCCTGGCGGGTCGAATCATTGGTGCCGCCGGTGGCTTCCACTTCCGGCTCGCCGACGATGTTGCCATCCCGGTCCAGCTTCATGGTGACCTTGATACGCACGTCAGCGGCGCCTTCCATTCCAGGAATGACAGACCAATTGCCCGCAATGGCGCTCTTAAGCGCATCCATCTCGCTCATCGAGAGCTTGGAGCCGTTGGACGCCTTTTTCGATCCGAGCGAGGCAACTTCCGTCGAGCGCTTGGCGCCACCGGACGACGGATCCTGCTTGTTCAACAAAGCCGCAATATCGTCGGCGTTGAAATCGCTCTGCTTCGAAGAGGCGGACTTCGCCTTCTCCTGCTTCTTGTCGGCCTTCTTCTTGTCCGTCGGTTTTTCGTCTGCGTTCGCCTGGTCCTCGGTCTTTTTTTCCGGGGGCTTTTCGGCCGGCTTCTGTTCCGGCGGTTTCGGCTGGGGCTTCACGACCGGAGTCGGGACCTTGTCCGGCAGCGCTTCGGCGTCCGGCTTCGGTGGCTCGGGCTGTTCCTGGGAGGTTTCCTCGGGCTTCGGCGAAGTTGGTGTCGGCGGCGTGATCTCGGGCTTTGGCGGCGTGATGGAAGCGACCTGCTTCGGCTCGACATCCGTCTCCTCCTTTATGATCTCCTTCACCTCGTTTGGCACGGGATCATTCTGCGGAAGAGGCTTTTCGGCTGCCTTCGGGGCAGCAGCGCTCTCATTGTTGCTGGGCTTGGCGTTCGGGACAGGCGGCGTCTTAAGGTCGACCTTGTTATCGCCCATGTTCTCGGCGTTCGCGACTTCGGTTGGCCTGGTGGTCGGCTTCGGAGCCGGCCTTTCACTCGGCTTGGCCGTCTTGTCGCCCTGCTGCATCTGCGTCATTTCTTCAACAGGAACGAGGTCAACGGGCATCGCCTCGAAATCCTCGACCTTGAACTGCTCCGGGGAGCCGATCGAAATCAGCGCCCAGGCAAGCAGTGCACAGTGCAGAGCCGCAGATGTGACGATACTGGCCTTCATAGCGTTCGCTATTGGTCCTTCTTCTGCTGCGTCACGAGACCGATGTTCTTGTAGCCGGCACCCTGGATGCGGGCCATGACGTCGGCGATCACGCCGTAAGGCGCGGTCGCGTCGCCGCGAACGAAGATGCGTTCATTGTAGCCCGTCGTTGCGATCGCCTCGAGCTTCGCGGCAATCTCGCCGACAGGGATCGGTGTTTCCTGCAGGAAGACCTGGCCGTCATTCTTGACGGAAATGGTGATCGGCTGCGTTTCGGAATTCAGTGCCTTGGCCTGTGTTTCCGGTAGGTCGACCGGGACGCCGACTGTCATCATCGGTGCAGCCACCATGAAGATGATCAAAAGCACGAGCATGACGTCGACGAGCGGCGTCACGTTTATTTCGGAGATGGCGCCACCCCTGTGGCCACCGCGACGACGCCCCCCGCGGCCACCGCCGCTACCGCCACCGCTTGGAGCACCCATACCCATATCGTTTACTCCGTTCCCGTCGATTACTGCGCGGCCTGACGCGGCTGCAGTTTCTCGTCGATCTGGCGCGAAAGGATGGCGGAGAATTCATCCGCGAAGCCTTCCATGCGAGCAGAAAGCTTGCCGGCATCAGCAGTGAACTTGTTGTAGGCGATAACTGCCGGAATAGCGGCAACAAGGCCGATTGCGGTGGCAAGCAGCGCTTCCGCGATACCGGGAGCAACGACCGCGAGGTTCGTTGACTTCGAGCCGGCGATCGCCTGGAACGAGGTCATGATACCGACGACCGTACCGAAGAGGCCGATGAACGGGCCAGCCGAACCGATAGTGGCAAGCGAGCCGAGACGGGCCGAAAGATACTCGGATTCACGAGCGAGCGTGACGTCCATGGCACGGTCGATGCGCATCTGCAGTCCGATCGGGGAGCGCGCACCACGTTCGAACGACTTCTTCCATTCGCGCATGGCCGAGACGAAGATCGAGGCAAGGCCTGTGTTGTTGCGTTCCGACAGCGTGCGATAAAGCTCTTCCAGCGACTGGCCCGACCAGAACACTTGCTCGAACTTGTCGAACTGTCGCCGCGCGCGGCCGTAAGCCAGATACTTGTCGATAACGATCGCCCAGGTCCAGACCGAGGCTGCGATGAGCCCCAGCATGACCAGCTTGACGACGAGGCCCGCCTGCATAAACAGCGACCAGAGGCTGACGTCGGCCGTTGCTGCTGCCAATCCTACTTGTTCCATTGATCCAAAATCCCCGAATCCAAACGCCCGGCACTTGACCGGGCGGCACAAAGTGATCTCGCAAGAAGTGTTTGGCCGCCGCCGCCTAAAGCCCTGGTCAAGCTTCCAAGCTCTTATCCGCCTTCCTTGCCGTCAAATTTGGTCAAAGGAAGGCGTGCACCGCACAAACTCTGACAATCCGAGTAAGACACTATTATGGTTAATAGTTCGTTAGCGCCGGATCATGACCGCGAAACTACGGGCAAAAGATTATCCCTTGGATTACTTGGTCAGATCTAGGTCGATGACCACAGCAGCACTTCCAGCGCACGAATTCCTTCAGACAACTCATCTCTATGCAAGACCGCAATCCCGCGTCTTGCTGGCGTTGCGATCAACCCAGGCGAATCGCCGCACGCGCAGGGTGTTGATCATAAAGCGCGCGGCAAAGGCTCACAGACCGCGGAGCGGCTTGCTGCCTTCGAGAAATTTCTCGGCGAGTGTCTCCGGCAATCGTCGCGGCCTGGCATTGGCGTTGATGACGGCGATGATCACCTTGGCGGCGATCAGCAGCGCTTCGCCGCGTCGGATCTCCTGATTGAGGACCATTTTGGCGCCGCCTGCTTTTTCGGTGTGCGTCAGCACCGTGAGGACGTCATCCATTCGTGCCGGTTGCTTGAAGTCGATCTCCATACGGTGCACAACGAAGACAAGCCCCTCATCGTCGGCATTTATGAGTTCACGCTGCTCGACGCCGAGACAACGGAGGTAGTCGGTGCGGCCGCGCTCGAGAAAGTGCAGATAACGGGCGTGGTAAACGAGGCCCGAGAAATCGGTGTCCTCGTAATAGACCCGCTGCAGGAGCCGGTGACCCGTTTCCGTGAGTTCACCCGAAATCGAAAAACCGTTGTCCGCCATAATTTTCTCCAAAGTCACGCGCCCTCTTTGGCTGAAGACTTTCCGCCTTGCAAGCATTGAACAATTGTCACGGTTCCTAAGTAATTTTTGACAGAAACAATCAAGCAGGAGACGATGCGATGAAGATTGCAGTGATGGGCGGAGACGGATTCATCGGTTGGCCCACATCATTGCATCTTTCCGACGCGGGGCACGAGATCCATATTCTCGACAACCTCTCGCGGCGGTGGATCGACACCGAACTCGGCGTGCAATCCCTGACACCGATGGATTCGATCCAGGAGCGCACGCGCATCTGGCACGCCGAAACCGGGCGGCGCATCCATTTCAACCTGATCGACCTCGCCAAGGACTATGAACTCCTGAAGAAATGGTTGGCCGAGAACCGTCCAGATGCCGTCATTCATTTCGCTGAGCAGCGTGCCGCCCCCTACTCGATGAAGAGTGACCGCCACAAGAACTACACCGTCAACAACAACGTTAATGCCACCCATAACCTCCTGAATGCACTCGTCGAACTCGAGCTCGACGCGCATCTGATCCATCTTGGCACGATGGGAGTCTACGGCTATTCGACGGTCGGGGTGGCGATCCCCGAGGGTTATCTGCCGGTTGGCATCGAGACGGCGACTGGCAAGACCGTCAGCCAGGAAATCCTGTATCCCTCTAATCCCGGCTCAATCTATCACATGACCAAATGCCTGGATCAGTTGCTCTTTCATTTCTACGCCAAGAACGACCGTCTGCGCATCACAGACCTGCACCAAGGGATCGTTTGGGGGACGCATACCGAGCAAACGCACCTGCATCCGCAGCTTGTCAATCGCTTCGATTATGACGGCGACTATGGGACCGTGCTGAACCGCTTCCTCATCCAGGCGGCGATCGGATATCCATTGACCGTCCACGGCACCGGCGGCCAGACCCGCGCCTTCATCCACATCCAGGACTCGGTGCGCTGCATCGAGCTTGCTCTAAACAACCCGCCTGCCCGTGGCGCCCGTGTCGAAATTTTCAACCAGGTGACAGAAACGCATCGGGTGCGCGATTTGGCGGAAATGATCGCCAAGATGACCGGCGCCGAAATCGCCTGGCTGCCGAACCCACGCAAGGAAGCCCTGGAAAACGAACTCATCATCAGGAACGAGAAATTCCGCAATCTCGGTCTTGATCCAATCACCCTTCATGCAGGCCTTCTGAGCGAGATCGTCGATGTCGCCAAGAAATTTGCCTATCGCGTTGACCGGTCGCGCGTGCCTGCCGTTTCCGCTTGGACGAAAGACATTGCCGCTACAATCAACCATGATCCAGAAGGCAAAAGGCTTAAGTCCGTTTCATGAGTGAGCCACGACACGCCTTTGTCACTCTCGTTACCAACGACGATTACGCCATGGGCGCCAAGGCGCTCACAGCATCGTTGCGCCGTACCGGCACTTCAGCCGATATTGTCGTCCTCTATACGGAGGGTGTTGACGACGCCAGACTTGCCCCGCTCTTACAATACGGTTGTCGCCTAAAACCGGTCGAGCATCTGCCGTTGTCGGCCGAGTTCAATGAGCGTCATGCTCGATCCAATCTGCACGCCGCGGCCCCCTTCACGAAGGGACGCAAGCCGGCATTTCACTCGCCGCTCGATAATTTCTGCAAGCTGCGCCTCTGGCAACTGATCGAATACACCAGCTGCGTCTTCATCGATGCCGATGCGATCGTGCTGCGCAACATCGACAAACTATTCCGCTATCCTGAGTTTTCCGCCGCCCCTAACGTCTATGGCTCCCTTGCGGACTTCCACCGGCTGAATTCCGGCGTCTTCGTCGCGCAGCCGTCCGAAAAGACATTCCAACGCATGCTTGAGCGACTGGATCGGCCGGCGGTGTTCTGGAAGCGGACGGACCAGACATTCCTGCAGGATTTTTTCCCGGATTGGCACGGCCTGCCGGTCTATTTCAACATGCTCCAGTATGTATGGTTCACCATGCCCCGACTTTGGGACTGGCAGAGCATTTACGTCCTGCACTACCAGTACGAAAAACCATGGGAAACGAATCACCCGAAGGCCGATAAGCTGCGGCCGCTGATCGAGCTGTGGCACGTGTTTTACGCCGGCGATAACCTGCAGGATCTATCGACAATGGCGAACCCTGAAGAGACACCATGAAGGTTTTGGTATCAGGCGGAACAGGCCTCGTCGGGCGCTATATCGTCGAAGAACTGCTCGCCGCCGGCTATACCGTGATCATCGGCGGCCGCCACGCGCCGCACCCGCGATTGTTTTCACGTCCGGTGGAGTTCGCCGCTCTCTCGCTCGATCCGGCACGCGATCATCTCGAAGCCTTCGACGAAGCCTATTTCTTTGTGCACGCCGCCTTCCACCACCTGCCCGGCAAATACCGCGGCGGCGAGGGCAACGATCCGGAAACCTTCAGGCGCTTCAACCTTGACGGCACCGTCCAGCTTTGCGAGGCAGCGAAACGCGCCGGCGCCCGGCGCTGCATCTTCATTTCCAGCCGCGCCGCCTACGGCGAGCATGCACCGGGAACCACGTTGAAAGAAGGAATGGAAGACAAGCCCGATAGCCTCTACGGTGAAGTCAAGCGGGATGCCGAACGCAGCCTCGCGCATCTTGCGGCGCCTGGTTTCGCAACGGTCAGCCTGCGATTGACGGGCGTCTACGGCAACCTTCGGCCCAACAAATGGGATAAGCTAATCGACGATTACCTCGCCGGTCGTCCCTTGCCTTCACGTGCCGGAACCGAGGTCCATGGAAGGGACGTCGGCAGGGCCGTGCGGCTGATGCTTGAGGCAGACGCCGCGCGCATCTCCGGCGAGACCTTCAATGTCTCCGATATCACACTGGATACCTGGGACATCCTGGAACATATTCGCTGGGAACGCGATTGCGTGAACAGGCTTCCGCTTCCTGCTGATAAGTCAAAGCTTACGCCGATGGATACGGCGAAAATCCGCGCTCTCGGTTGGTCGCCAGGCGGCATGCCGTTGTTCAATGAGACTATCAACACGCTTGCTAGCGGCATATAGATGGTACGGATAACGCACAGGCACACGCAAGCCTGAAGTTTCAGATAGCGGGTATCTGCCCCGAAGATCACAAGTCGATGGAATAGTTCAAGGCCATGTTGCGAGAGGACCGGCAGATAACGCCCAAGCCGATGCGCAACCTGTGCAAAAGACAGGCCAGCAGACGCGCAACCGCACATGCGCTTGATGGTAAGGCCCGAGCCAAACCAATCAGCATCACGATTTGACCTGATCGGTTCAGGCGGACGGTTAAAGGTCGCATTGTCCCGTTGAAATGGCCAGCCAGACCATTATCGTCTGATGAAGGCAACGTGATGGACCGCATGACCCCGAAGGAACTAAAAGCCGAAATGCGTACTGGCCGGCTCGCGCTGCGCGACGCGATCCCGCAAGACACGCGCATCGAGATGAGCCTGGCCATGGCCGAGCATGCCGGCGAAGCCGTCGCATTCGAACCTGGCACAATCGTGTCCGGGTTTCTGCCGATCCGCTCCGAGGCCGACATCCGGCCGCTCATGGCGCGGTTCCAGGCGCGTGGAGCACGGCTTTGCGTGCCCGCAATCCTTGACAAGCAGACGATCGTCTTTCGCGAGCTCGTGCGCGGCGTGCCGTTGGTGAGCACAGGCTTCGGCACATCTGGTCCCCCGGCGGACGCTGCTGTCCTCGACCCGGAAATCATGTTGGTGCCGCTCTCCGCCTTCGACAATCGCGGCCACCGCATCGGTTATGGCGCCGGGTATTATGACCGCGCCATCGAGAGTTTGCGGCAAAAAGGCCTGCATCCCAAGCTGATCGGCATTGCATTCGACTGCCAGGAAGTGGCACATGTGCCCGACGAGCCGCACGATGTCAGTCTGGACGCCCTTCTGACGGAAAGCGGCCTGCGCTTTTTTGCCTCTTGGATTGGATAGCAATGCGACTGCTTTTTCTGGGTGACATTGTGGGTAAGACCGGACGCACCGCCGTCTGGAACCGCCTCCCCGGCCTTATTTCTGACCTGAAGCTCGATTTCGTCGTTGTCAACGGCGAGAACGCCGCCGGCGGCTTCGGCATCACCGAGGATATCTTCCTCGAGACGATCAACGCCGGCGCCGACGTGGTGACGACGGGCAACCACGTCTGGGATCAGAAGGAAGCGGTCGCGTTCGCCGGACGTCACGACCAGTTCCTGCGACCCGCGAACTACCCGCAGGGCACGCCGGGTCGCGGCTCCGGCCTTTTTTATGCCCGTAACGGCGCACGCGTGCTGGTCGCAAATGTCATGGGCCGCGTCTTCATGCATCCCGAACTCGATGACCCCTTCAAATCCGCCGAAGCGATCCTAGATGCTTGCCCGCTTAAGGAGCAGGCGGATGCGATTATCTTCGACTTCCACGCCGAAGCGACCAGCGAGAAACAATGCTTCGGCCATTTCGTCGACGGCCGCGCCAGCCTGGTCGTCGGCACACATACCCATGTCCCGACCGCCGATCATCAGATCCTGAACGGCGGCACGGCCTACATGTCGGACGCCGGCATGTGCGGCGACTACGATTCCTCACTCGGGATGGACAAGGAGGAGCCGCTGAACCGCTTCATCTCCAAGATGCCGAAAGGCCGCATGGAGGCGGCGACTGGTCCCGCCACCGTTTGTGGCGTGGCCGTAGAAATATCCGATGCAACCGGGCTCGCTGAAAAGATCGCTCCGCTGCGCCTCGGACCTCGGCTCGCCGAAACCCTTCCGACATTCTGGCGCTAACGTAGGCAGGCGCCTTCCATGACGCAAAAGTGAGCAGCGGCTCCGGATTTCAACTGGACCGCTGCGGCGCCTTGCCACATCCTCCCGAACCTACGCATGAGAGCGGTGGAGGAAGTGGCATGGAGCCGCGTTTTCTTGTCTACGCAATCGCCTGCCTGATAGTCTCGACGGCCGCGCAGGCAGCTGTCGCCCAGGAGGAGCAAAGACACGTCAGCCAGTGCCAGGCTATCGCCCAATCGATACCGCAAGCAACCTTTGCCAGTTTTACAGTTCCAGCGCCGATCATCGGTGCGGGAGCCACCAACCAGTCAGTTACGCTGACCTACATCGGACACTCCACCTTCCTCATTGAAACGCCGGGCGGCGTAACGATCGCAACCGACTATAGCGGCTGGTACTCGCCACCACGGGTGCCGATGGTCGTCACCATGAACCGCGCGCACTCATCGCACTATAGTTTGGTGACCGACCCGGCCATCAAATACGTGTTACATGGATGGAGCGACGTACCGGGCGAGAAGGCCAAGATCGATCTCGTCGTTGGCGACACCTACATCCGCAATGTCACCACGGATATCAGGGGCGGCTTCGGCGCGCCGCAGCAGGATGGGAACTCGATCTTCATATTCGAGGTGGCTGGTCTCTGCATCGGTCACCTTGGCCATCTGCATTACGAATTAACGGATGCCCACTACATCGAGATCGGCAGGCTGGACATCGTAATGGTTCCTGTAGATGGTGGCCTGACGATGGGCTCCGACAGTATGAGCCGCGTCATCAAGCGCCTGCGCGCTTCCCTGATCCTGCCGATGCATCAGCCGAGGCCACTGCAAAGCTTCCTGTCGATGTTCGGACCCGATTTCGACATCAGCTACGCGCCGACCAACACAATTTCGGTATCACTGCGCACCTTGCCGAAAAAGCCGCTGATCTATGTCGCGAAAGGTATGCAGTAAAACACCCGATTACCCGCCCTTTCGACAGGATTGCCAATGGAATTGCCCCCGGAATCACGCGCTGTCGGCGATCGAAAAAAAATACCATCGATCCGTCGTTCTATTATTGACTTGGAGCGTCTCGTCGAACCAGGAGCGGCGGCTCGGGACGATTACTTGCGCAGGCATCTGCACTGGAGGGCTGCCGTTTAGCGCTTATGTTGTAAGGCACCCGCCTCACGGATCGACAGATCCAAGATGGGGCTGCATCTGCCGTTAAGGACAGCGCCAGTGCCTTTAGTGCAAAGTTAGGTTATGATCGCGCCGCGTTTAGTTCTCAAGCGAACTGCAAATGCTGCCTAATGCCGACCTCGGGTGTCTTGTCATCGTCGAGATTGGCTTTGGCAATCTCCCAGCCGAACTTCAGCTTGCTGCCCGTTGAGACCCAAATCTCGGCATCGTCGACGTGCATTGCAAGCATCGTCAGCTTTGGATCCTTTTTCCCGTCTTCGTACCAAGCGGCGACGATGGAGTTCCAATACTCGTCGATCTTGGATGGGTCGGGCCGCACGTCGATCTTGCCAGCCAGACAGGCGTGGTAGTCGTGATCCTTACCAATGACGCAGAAATGTGCCCGCGTGCCGGGCTTAATGGCGCGCGCGATCCCTGCGTCTGACTTGGTATAGAACCAGATGGTGTTGGTCTTCGGGTCGGCATGCGGAGCCATCGGCTGCATATGCATATCCACACCGTCTATCCCCAGCATACCGGCGTAAACGTCGTTGACCTGATCCCAGAGTTGGCGTGCCGGGTGTTCCCGCGCCTCGTTGAAACTAGCCATAGCACTTCCTTCCGTTTCGAGGGTCCGTACTTTGAAACGTCAACTTTCGGGCTTTGTTCCCCAATTCCGGATGCGATAGGCAAGAGGCGGAACGAAGCCGTTTTCCCTTGAATGCAGCCCATTTCGCTCTTATAAGGCGGCCCATTCCGACAATAAGACGTGAACAGGGGTGCCATGGCTGGCCATTCACAGTTTAAAAACATCATGCATCGCAAGGGCCGTCAGGATGCCGTGCGGTCGAAAATGTTCTCCAAGCTCGCACGCGAAATCACGGTTGCGGCCAAGGCCGGTCTGCCCGACCCTGCGATGAACGCCCGCCTGCGCCTGGCGATCCAGAACGCCAAGGCTCAGTCGATGCCAAAGGACAACATCGACCGCGCCATCAAGAAGGCGGCGGGCGCCGACGGCGAGAATTATGATGAAGTCCGCTACGAAGGCTACGGCCCGGGCGGCACGGCCATCATCGTCGAGGCGCTGACTGACAACCGCAACCGTACTGCCTCGAACGTCCGCTCGATCTTCACGAAGGCCGGCGGTGCCCTCGGTGAAACCGGCTCGGTTTCCTTCTCCTTCGATCACGTCGGCGAGATCACCTACAAGCTTGCCGCTGGCGATGCCGACAAGGTAATGGAAGCCGCGATCGAAGCCGGAGCCGACGACGTCGAAACCGACGAAGAAGGCCACTACATCACAACCGCCTTCGAATCTCTCGGTGAAGTCGCCAAAGCCCTTGAAGGGTCGCTCGGCGAAGCCGAGACCGTTAAGGCGATCTGGCGGGCGCAGAACAATGTGCCCGTCGACGAGGAAAAGGCACAGTCGCTACTAAAGCTCATCGACAGCCTCGAAGATGATGACGACGTTCAGAACGTCTATTCGAACTTTGAAGTCGATGAAGAAGTGTTGGCTAAGCTTTCGGCCTAAGGCCGCCAAGGAATGATCGCTTTAGGCGCCGGCCGGATTGCTCCTGCCGGCGCTTTCGTTTCAGGGACGCTCCTTTTCGGGCGCCAAGCTGGCTTGCGCGGTGAAATTCTTACGGAAAACGGCAAGATCTTCGGCACTGGCATCGGATATCGCCCAGAAGACCAGTCCGCCATTCGACCATTCGCTGATATGGTATCCCTCGCGTTCCGCACTGCCCTGTGCCGTCGCCGCACCCGGCCATATGAACAGATTGATCACGTGGCCGCGGAGCCGGTAGACAAGCGCCGCGACGACCCTTCCGCCGATGTAATCGACCCTGCCCCCGACCAGGGGAAATCCCTGCGCCGCCAGATCGACGACCGGCGGCGAGAAGTCGACCTTGCCGTTGAACCAGGGCTTGACCGTGTGACGATCCGAAGTCGGCACATCAGCCAGATGATCGGCAAGCAATGAGTGGACATGGCTGGCAACGATTTGATCCTCGATATCTACGCCGCGCGGCAGGTTAATGAAAAGGAAGACGCTTGCTGCCAGCGCGGCAAGCGACGGCAGAAGACTCCATTGCCGAATGAATGTGATAATCTGCGCCCAGATGCCGTCTTCAGACATAACCAACTTCTGCGGATGCGCGGCATTCTCCAGCGAAAGGCTGCCAAGAACGCGCGAACGGACCTCTTCCGGCATCCGCCATTTGACCCCGGCTTCGCCGATGACCTCCCGCAGTGCGGTCACCCTTTCCAGCGCAGCGCTACATGAGGCACAGCCGGCAAGATGCTCCTCGAATTGCGCCGAATGAATCGAATCGAGCTCGCCGTCGACCAAACCGTGCAACATGTCGCTCCACTCGGGGCAGCCTTTTTGGCTTTCATCGCTCACGGCGCTACCCCGCCTTTCTCCAAGGTCATCCAGGCCTTGCCGAACTCCTCCCGCGCTCGCGCAAGCCTGGACATAACCGTGCCGATCGGCGCGTCGATAACTTCTGCGATCTGCCGGTAGGAAAGGCCTTCGAGCTCCCGCAGCACCAACACCTCCCGCATCGGGTCGGAAAGATCGCTGATGACCTGCCGCACGCGTTCAGACTCGCTCTTACGGATGACTGAGGTTTCCGGCGTGTCATCGTCGGATGCAATCTGGCAAGTCGCGGAATCCGTGTCGCCGGCCCAGGCATCCTCGGCCATCGGCACCTCGAAACCGGCCTTCTGTCGGCGGTTGAACAGCCAGGCGCGATAGCAGTTCCTGATGATCGAAAACATCCAGGCACGCGGATCGCCGCCGCGATAGCTCTCGAAATTCCGATAGGCGCGCAGAAAGGCTTCCTGTACGATATCGCCCGCGGCATCGGCATCGCGGCTGAGGAAACGAGCAAAATTATAGGCGTTGTCAAGCTGCGGCAGGATGGTTTTCTGAAAGCGCTGCATCGTTTCGGTCGAAGCGGCGGGCGTGCGCACCGCCGCTTCGAGCAGCGGTCGCGTCATTTCCAACGACACGCCAAAAATCGCGGATAGGGCCGCCTGCGTGGCACAGGCTATCGCCCGATCAACGCCCCATGGCGTGTTTCGGTCTTCCAATGAAAGGAAATCCGCGATCTCAGCCTTTGTCATCGTCTTTCCCGGGTCCCACCCACCGCGTCGGACCGCCTGCATACCTTCGGCAAGATAGATCGCACCCATCGTCATTTTATTCCGTCCGGCCGCCGATTTTTTTGCAAGAAACGTTGACGAAAGGCGCGCTCCAAAAAAACTCCCATCGATTTCATCGACTTAGGAGGATTGCCCAACATACCGGGAATAACTGCCGGAGACCCCCGATCTTGTCTGATAGTGGCCGCAGCCAAGCTCTGCCGCCGCTGGCGGATATCACGCGACAAGAGGAGACTTGCGATGTTCACCATGACACGCCGAACCGTTCTCGGCACCGCCGCCGCTGGCGCGGCTTTCGGCCTTGCTTCGAAACTGGAATTCGTTTGGCCGGCCTTTGCCGGAACGCCCGATGAGCCGACCGTCGGATTCTACAGATATAGGGTCGGATCGGTGGAGGTCACCGCCATCTACGACGGTATCTGGCGAAAGCAGCACGACCCGGCCTTCATCAAGAATGCCTCCATCGAAGACACCAAGGAGGCTCTCGCCAAGGCCGGTCTGCCGACCGAGTTCATGCCGATCCCGCTCACCGTCGTCGTTCTCAGCGTGGGAGACCGGCTAATCATGATGGATGCCGGATCAGGTGTCGGCCAATGGCAGGCGAATGCCACGCACCTACCCGCCAACATGGCGGCAGCAGGCATCGACTACAAGAAGATCAACACGATCATGATCTCGCATTTCCATCCGGACCACGTCTGGGGCCTGATGGAGAAAGACACCAACGCGGCCGTTTTTACCGATGCCGAACTGATCGTCAACGCAACGGAGTATAAGTGGTGGACGGAACCAGGCCGCGTCGAAAAGCTCGCCGAAAGTAGGAAGCCTGCCGGCCAGCGCATCGTCAACGTGTTCCCGAAATGGCAGAACTGGAAACTCGTCGAGGACGGCGCTGAGGTAGCGCCCGGCATCCGCATCATGTCGGCACCGGGACATACGCCTGGTCACTCCGTCTATCTGGTCGACGCAGGAAACGAACAGCTGATGGTGTCTGCCGACATCATGTACGTGCCAGCCTTGCTCGCCCCGCACCCGGAATGGCAGGGGGCCTACGACCAGGATGGGTCGATGGCCATCTCGACACGCCGCAAGCTCATCGACCGCGTCATTGCAGACAGGATCGCGATCTGCGGCTCACATTTTCCATTTCCGGGCGCCGGGACGTTCGTCAAGGACGGCAACGCCTACGCCTTCGCCCCCACCAAACAGGCCTGAGAGGCCGAGGAGACTATCGCCATGAAAAGATATATCGCTAACGTCGCCGTTCTGGGCGTCATAGGCTTAGACGCGGTCTTCGCCGCTGGTTCGGCAATCTCGGCACTGACCGCCGTTCCGGCCTTCGCTATCGACAATATCCAATCCACCAATGCGCCAGATCTGACGCAGGCGCGCGCCAAGATCGCTGCTGGGGACTATCAGGGGGCGCGCGACGAGCTTCGCAGACTTGCGGAGAATACACAGCAGGCAGACGTCTACAATCTGCTGGGCTTTACCCTGCGAAAGACCGGCGACTACAGGACCTCGCTGACCTATTACACCAAGGCGCTGGAGCTTGCGCCCGACCACAAGGCGGCCCGGGAGTATCTGGGCGAGCTTTACGTCGAGACCGGCGATATGGCCAAGGCAAACGAGCAGCTCACACGACTGACGACGCTCTGCCCGAACGGCTGCGAAGAGCGCGACGATCTCGCCAAGGCGATCGCCGCAAAGATCGCGCAGACGCCAGGCAATTGATAATCAAAGGGAGCAGGCCCTAGACAGGCGATGTCAGGAACCGGCGCCCCCGAGGAAGGCAAGTCGGGTGAAGATCGTGTAGTGCGACTCGGATGCCATCATTGCCACGAAAACCAGAACGAGCAGCGGCGGGAGCAATATCGCGTAGACGAGCGCCAGCCGCTCCCACGCCATATGCATGAAGATCGCAACGATCAGCCCGGCTTTCAGCATCATAAAGACAATGATGAGCACCCAGCGCAGATATCCTTGAATGCCGAAGTAGTCGACCAGATAGGAGAAAGTGCTGAGAACGAACAGCAACCCCCAGACAACGAGATAGAGTCTGATCGGATGCTGTTGGCCGGAATGTGCTTGTGTCTGCGCCATAATGCAACCTCACCACAGATAGAAGAACGCGAAGATGAAGACCCAGACGAGGTCGACGAAGTGCCAGTAAAGTCCCATGATCTCGACGATCTCATAGTTGCCCTTGCGGCTGGTGAAGAAACCGCGCCTGCCAGTGTCAAAGTCTCCACGCCATACCTTGCGCGCGGTAATCAGCAGGAAGATGACGCCGATGGTCACGTGCGTGCCGTGAAAGCCGGTGATCATGAAGAAGGATGACCCGAACTGCGCCGCACCCCACGGATTTTCCCAGGGGCGAACGCCTTCGGTGATTAGCTTCGTCCACTCGAACGCCTGCATTCCGACGAAGGTGGCACCGAGCGCCGCGGTGAGGAGCATCAAGGCAGCCGTCTTGCCGCGCTCCCGGCGATATCCAAAGTTAACGGCCATGGCCATCGTGCCGCTGCTGCTGATCAGAATGAAGGTCATGATCGCAATCAGGATCAGCGGGATCTCCCGTCCGCCGATGTTGAGCGCAAAGACTTCGCTCGGATTGGGCCATGGAACCGGCGTCGACATACGGGCTGTCATGTAGGCCAGCAGGAAGCAGCCAAAGATGAAGGTGTCGCTGAGGAGGAAGATCCACATCATCGCCTTGCCCCAGGAGACATTCTTGAACGCCCGCTGGTCCGAGGCAAAGTCGGCGGCCACTCCACGCAGGCCGGTGGGCGGCCCCATGGCTACGTCGTCAGTTTCCATTCGGGTCAGTTCAGCCATCGTCCACCCCTTAAGAAACGAGTTGACGGCAGAGGTCGACGAAGTCGTTTGCCCAGCCGGTAAAAAGCGCGAAGAGAAGTAGCCAGACGACGAGCATGAAGTGCCAGTAGGTCGCGCAGAGTTCGATGCCGAGGCGTAGCCTGGCGGACGGAACAGCGCCGCCCGCGAGCAATCTCGCCCGTGTTCGCGCCAGCACCGCAAGCCCGCCCAGAATGTGGAGGCCATGCAGCCCAGTCAGCATGTAAAAAAAGCTGTTTGCCGGGTTATCGGCGAGCACATAACCGGCTGCAACGAGTTGCAGCCAGGCGACGAGCTGCCCCGAGAGAAACAGCACCGCGGTCGCTAGGGCCGAGTCGAGCCCCAGTGGCACATTTTCACTGGCCCCGCGCCGCGCTTGAACAACAGTCCATTGAAGCGCCGCACAGCTGGCAATCAGGACAGCCGTGTTCGCCCAAAGAAGCCGGGGAATGGGAATCGCCCACCAATCGGCGCCTCCCATCCGCGACAGATACGCGCTCGCCAACAGCGAAAAGAGCGCGCCGACCACGGCGAGAAAAATGGCGAGGCCGATCTTGGCAGTGGGGATCGGCGGTTTCGCCGGCCCTCCAATGTCCTCAAGGGTGCCGACCTCCAGCCATGGCTTCGACATCAGCCTCTGCCTGGACAGCCACCAGATGACGATCGAGGCTATTCCTGCGAGGAAGATGAGAACCACGCTCATGCCGGCGCCCTCGAGGCTCCGGCCATTGGCGGTTGGTTCTGGGGTATGTAGTCTTCGGGAGCGCCAGGCACGCTGTAGTCATAGGCCCAGCGATAGACGACGGGGAGGTCCTTGCCCCAGTTACCATGGGAAGGGGGTGTCTGAGGCGTCTGCCATTCGAGGGTCGTTGCCCGCCACGGATTGCCGCCGGCCTCGCGACCATGGAACAGGCTCCAGACGACATTGAACAGGAACACCAGTTGCGCTGCGCCGACGACAAGCGCTGCGACCGAAATGAACATGTTCAGAGTGTGCACCGACGGCGGAATGAAAACCGTGTCGCCAAGCTCGAAGTAACGGCGCGGCACGCCGACCAGCCCAACGTAGTGCATGGGGAAGAAGATTGCATAGGCCCCAACAAACGTAATCCAGAAATGGATCCGTCCGAGAACCTCGTCCAGCATTCGACCGGTAACCTTCGGATACCAGTGATAGATCGCGCCGAAGACCACCATAATGGGTGCCACTCCCATGACCATGTGGAAGTGCGCAACCACGAACATCGTATCGGAGAGCGGCACATCCACCACGACATTGCCAAGGAAGAGCCCGGTCAGTCCGCCATTGACGAAGGTCACGATGAAACCGATGGCAAACAGCATCGGCAGGGTCAGGTGGATATCACCCCGCCACAGCGTCAATACCCAATTATAGACTTTGATCGCCGTCGGCACGGCGATGATCAGTGTTGTGGTGGCGAAGAAGAACCCGAAGTTCGGGTTCATGCCGCTGACATACATGTGGTGTGCCCAAACGACGAAGCTCAGCGCCCCGATGATCACGATTGCCCACACCATCATGCGGTAGCCGAAGATATTCTTGCGCGCATGGGTGCTGATGAGATCGGAGACAATGCCGAATGCCGGAAGCGCGACGATATAAACTTCCGGATGGCCGAAAAACCAGAAGAGATGCTGAAACAAGATCGGGCTACCGCCATCGGATTTCAGCTGTTCCCCCATTTCGACAATCGCAGGCATGAAGAAGCTGGTGCCGAGCAGCCTGTCGAACAACAGCATGACGGCTGCGACGAAAAGTGCAGGGAAAGCAAGCAATGCCATCACGGTCGCGGTGAAAATACCCCAGACAGTCAGCGGCATCCGCATCAGCGTCATGCCCCGTGCCCGTCCCTGCAAGACGGTGACGACATAGTTCAATCCACCCATCGTGAAGCCGATGATGAAGATGATCAGCGAAGACAGCATCAGGATGATGCCCCAGTCGCGCCCGCCCGGTGTGCCTGATGTCAATGCCTGCGGCGGGTAAAGCGTCCAGCCGGCACCCGTCGGCCCGCCAGGCGCGAAAAAGCCCGAGACAAGCACGATGACGGCCAGCAAATAGAGCCAGTAGCTCAGCATGTTCGCATAGGGGAACACCATGTCGCGCGCGCCGACCATCAGCGGGATGAGGTAGTTGCCGAAGCCGCCGAGGAAGAGCGCGGTCAGCAGATAGATTACCATGATCATCCCGTGCATGGTGATGAACTGATAGTAGTGATCGGCGTCGATGAAGGAAAAATAGCCGGGGAAGCCAAGCTGAAGCCGTATCAGCCACGACAAGACCAGCGCCACGAAGCCGATCGCGAACGCCGTCATTGAATATTGGATAGCAATGACCTTCGCATCCTGACTGAAGACATATTTCGTCCACCAGCTCTTGGGATGATAGAGTTCGACATCCGCCACTTCGGCAGGCGGGATAACGTCGCCCGCACTGGTTGGAATATCAACCATCGCATGCCTTCCTTCCTCCTCCCATCACGGCCGCTCCCCCGGCCGTAACGCCGGTCTACCTGGCCGGTTCAACTGCTGCCATCAGCTGCGAGAACGTCTGTTGCTGCGAAAGCCACGTCTGATAGGCGTCTGCCTCATCGACCACGACTGTTCCTCGCATCTGTGGATGCCCAACCCCGCAGAGCTCCGCGCAAAGCACTTCGAACGTGCCCGTGCGTGTCGGCGTGAACCAAAAATAGGTGACCGAACCGGGGATCATATCCATCTTCGCCCGGAACTCGGGAACATAGAAATCATGCAGCACATCGACCGAGCGCAGGTGGACGCGAACTGGCTTGCCGACCGGCAAATGGAGTTCAGCCCCTGAAATGATGATGTCGTCGAGCCCTGCCGGATCGTTCCTGATCACGCCGAGCGGATTGTCGGCGGAGACTGCGCGATTATCGGCCCTGCCGAGCCGGCCATCGGCGCCTGGCAGCCGGAAGTTCCACAGCCACTGCTGACCGACGACTTCGATTTCGGCAGCGTCCGCCGGAACGGTCACGAACTGGTGCCACACGACGAGACCAGGTGCCAGCATTGCCCCCACGCCGAGCGCCGTACCGCCGGCAAGCCACCACTCGAGCCGCTTATTCTCCGGCTCGTATGCTGCTTTGTTGCCGGGGCGATGGCGGAAACGAGAAATGCAGTAAGCCATGAAGGAGATCACCGCCACGAAGACGATACCGGTGATCCAGAACGTAATGATGATGGTGTTGTCGATGTAGGTCCAGTTGGAGGCAATCGGAGTCCACCACCACGGGCTGAGCAGATGGAAGGCCACCGAGCCGACAACGATCAAAACGAGAACCAGCACGACAGCCATGCGTTCCTCCCAAGTCCCCCACCGGCTGCTAAATTACCCGCAATCCGTCGGCACTTACGTTAGGACTATCTCACAAACAAGACATCACGGCAATGGCGCGAGATCAACCTCACCTGCCGCCCTACGAGGTGTTAATAAGCTGATTTTATTTCGAGAACTGCTTGAGATACGCAATCAGATTGGTGATCTCACCATCGTCCTTTAGGCCGACGAACGCCATCTTCGTTCCCTTTACTTTCAACTTTGGGTCGTGAAGATAATCGCGGAGCGTCGCCTCATCCCAGACCAAGCCGGCTGCGCCCGCAGCCTTCATCGCCGGCGAATACGCAAAATCCGGATGTGTCCCGGCTGTCCGACCGAATAGGTGATTGAGTGACGGTCCAACCTTGTTCTTGTCGGTATCTGCAATGTGACAGACGGCGCACTTCTTGAATACAGTTTCGCCGGCGGCCACATCGCCCTCCTGGGCGATGGCCGCCGGGACGGGAAGACAGATCAGTGAAACTAAACCAGCAAAAGCAGGGTAACGCATAGCAAGCCTCATCCTCCGACGGTTGCTCGAAACCAGACGTACGCCGGTTGCGGCGTGCGCCGTCCACCACACTGTCTCGTCGCGATGCCCACAAACGACATGCGTGATCAAGCAAAGCTATGGCTCGGCGGCATTAAGTCAATTCGCACAAATGGCTAGGGGTGTCGAACCCGTGGGTTTACGGTATCAGGCCGCGACGCGGAGGAAATTCCCGAGCCCTGCAAAAAGCTCGACCGATTTCAATCTCGCTTCGGTGTCGTGTATCGGCATCGAGATGATAACCTCGTCGGCTCCCGTCTCCGCCAGGAACGCCGAAAGTTTTGCTTCGGCCGTCTTCTGGGAACCGACGACCGCGTAGCGCAAGGTATGTTCCACCGTCAGTTTTTCCATCGGTGACCAGAAGCTCTCCATATCCTTGACCGGGCGGGGAAATTGACCGCGCACGTTGCGGCGTAGATTGACGAACTGTTGCTGTGCGGAGGTGAAATGATACTGCGCCTCTTCGTCCGTAGCGGCGACAGATCCCATGACGCCGACCATGACGTACGGCTTGTCGAGCACGCCGGATGGCTCGAAGCGGCTGCGATAGATGTCGATTGCATCGAAGAGCGAATCCGGCGCGAAGTGCGAGGCGAAGGCATAGGGCAGTCCAAGCATCGCAGCGAGTTGCGCGCTGTAGAGACTGGAACCTAGCAGCCAGATCGGCACGTTGGAATTCATGCCCGGGACCGCAAGGATCGCCTGGCTCTCGACCGGCGCGCCGAGCAGCTGGCGCAATTCTACCACGTCGTTCGGAAAGCTCTGTGCCCCGGCATCCAAATTGCGCCGCAACGCCTGTGCCGTCCGCATGTCGGTGCCTGGCGCCCGGCCAAGACCGAGATCGACCCGCCCCGGAAACAATGCTTCCAGTGTTCCGAACTGTTCGGCAATGACCAGCGGCGAGTGGTTCGGCAGCATGATGCCGCCCGAGCCTATACGGATACGCTTGGTCGCCGCACCGACATGGCCGATCACCACCGCCGTCGCCGCACTGGCAATCCCCGGCATGCCATGATGTTCCGCCAGCCAGAAGCGGTTATACCCGAATTCTTCGGCCCTCTGCGCCATGCGCGCCGAACTCTCGAGGGACTGACGGATCGTGCCGCCTTCTGGAACAGGAGAAAGATCGAGAATGGAGAAGGGAACCATGGCGAAGCCTGTCAGTGGTTGGAAGGACAGGTTTATGTAGGTGTGAGCTCCGGGCATTCCAAACGAGCCGGAAAAGAAAGGGCCGGTCTCCCGGCCCTTCGTTCATCCTCTGGTCGTTTGTTCAAGCCCGACGGCGCAGGACGTGCACTTCAGCACTCAGATGCTCCGGTGTCAGCGTGAAGTTTGCAAGCTGTCGGTCCATTTCGACCGCCTCGGCGGCAAGCCGGTGGATCGCCGCGGTGGTTTCCTCGACCATGGCCGCGTTTTGCTGGGTCATCGCATCGAGTTCGGAAACGGCTGAGTTGATCTGACGCAGCGTGTCCGCCTCCTCACGGGTGGTTTCCATGATCTCCGTGATCTGACCGTTGATCGCCTCGACATGGCTGCCGATCCCGGTCAGCGCGTCGCCCGCGCGCTCGACAAGGGAGACACCCATTTCCACCTCATGCGTGGACTTCTGCAGCAGGCTCGCGATCTCTTTTGCAGCGCTTGATGAACGCTGCGCCAGTTCGCGCACTTCCATGGCGACGACGGCAAAGCCCTTGCCGGATTCGCCTGCGCGCGCTGCCTCCACGCCGGCATTGAGCGCCAGCAGGTTGGTCTGGAAGGCAATCGAATCGATGACGCTGATGATCGAGTTGATCTGGCGAGATGAAGCCTGGATCGCTTCCATTGCAGCAATCGTCTCGCGCATGATCTGGCTGGAGCCTGTCGTGTCGCGCTTGGCGTCGCGGGCGATGCGCTCTGCATGTTCTGCGCGCTCGATCTGAAGACGAATCGACTGGGTGATCGCATCGATTGCATTTGCAGTCTCGGTAATCGAAGCAGCCTGACGCTCGGTGCGACCGGCAAGCTCGTCGGCACCGGTGCGCATTTCCTCGGAACCCGCGCGCACGGCCATGGAATTGCCGCCGATCGCCGTCATTGTTTCGCTGAGAGCCGCCAGCGCTTCGTTGAAGTTGATGCGAAGGCCCTCGAGTTCGCTCGGGAAGCGGGTCGTGATCTGATAGGCAAGATCGCCATTGGCCAGATGGTGCAGCCCCTTGTCGATCGCTTGAACGACCTCCTGCAGGGTCCGGGCCTCCGCCTCGCGCTCGGCCATATGCTGCTGGCGATCCCGTTCCGCGCGCGCCCGCGTTTCATTGCTCGCGGCTTCCAGCTCGCGGCTTTCGACCAGCGACTGCTTGAACCGTGCCAATGCCTTGGCCATTGTGCCGATTTCGTCGCCGCGGTTCTGGCTGCCGATCTCGACGTCCAGCTTGCCGTCGGCAACATCGCGGGTAACGCCGGCAAGACGCGCAAGTGGCGAGAACAACAGCTTGGTGATCATCCAGGTCGCCGCTGCCATGACGATCAGAACACCAAATGCGATCATCGTCAGCAGAGTTGCGATTTCGATCGAGCCGGCGTTGAGCTCGCTGAGGCGTACGCTTTCTACGACGAGGAAGCGGGAGCCCTGGTAGTCGACGCCACGGACATAGGCTCGCGCCGAGCCATCGGCGCGATCGAAGTCGTCGACCGTCATGCCCTTTGACGACAGCGCGTCTTTTGCGAAGGTGAAAGGTGCGGTATTGAGCTGAACGAGCTGGCCGGGCGTGTTCACGCCGATCGCAGTGCCGTCATCCGAGATGATTGCCGCCTGCGCCGTGCTGCCTGCCACGATGCCCTTCGTGAGAATGCTCGCGATCATGTTGTCACGCACCTTGAAGAGCATCACGCCCTTCGCGGCACCGAGCTTGACGATCGGCACGGCATAGAAGATTGCCGACCTGCCGCTCGCTGCATCGACGCGAAGACCGGAAAAGCCCGTCGGTGCGGAATCGTCCGTCGCCTTAGCAGTGTTTGCGATCGCCGCGGCGAAGGCGAGACCGGCGCCGGTTGACTTCCATGGATCGCTCTTCAAGTTTTCGGCGAAATCGTCGTTCTTCTTGTAGGAGTAGAGGACGTTGCCGTCGAGATCGGCAATCAGCAGGTCACTGAAGGCCGTATTCTCGAGGTCACGGGCGACCTCGCTCTGCGTCGTCTCATGGTTGGAGTAGTAGAAGCCGCTTGGCGTCTGCGGCTTCACCAGCTTCTCGCGCTGATCGGCCGGATTGGGATTGTTGGTGATGAACGCCTTCTTCAATTCGGCACGAGCGTCGCCTGACGTCTTCTCGATCGTCTTCCAGCCACTTTTCAGGCTCGTGATCGACATCTGCAGCGCTTCAATGCGCGCAATCGAATTCGCCTGGTTTTCCAGCTGCTCAAGCTGATCCTGCAGCATGTCGCCGCGGAAGATCAGGACGCTCTCCTTCGCCTTCAACGCCTGCTCGCCCGAAATGCGACTGCTGGCGAAGTAGGCGAGGACATTGATGACCGCGATCGACAGTGCGGTGAGCAGGATGAATGTGGCAATGACCTTGAAGGACAGGGACTGAAATCTCTGAACCATGAACGACGAAACCCTTCCGGAACGGCACTACCGGTGGGACGCAGAACGCCATGCCGGCTGACCTGTAAGCAGAACACGGGAGCCTTGCCTCCTTGAGAAGGGAGCTCCTCTGACATTTTATGGATCAAAAGTCGGCTACGGAGCTTAAATTGGCGTAAACAGCCCCACTGAAAAACAACGTGTGTTTTTGTTTTGTTCACTTATCGATGGCAGTTATTTGACGAGTGCAATAGAGTGAAGCATGCAAAATACGATTCGCATTATCGGCGTCGACCCGGGCCTGCGCCGCACAGGCTGGGGAATTATCGACACGCTCGGCAATTCCTTGCGCTTCGTCGCCTCCGGCACGGTCACTTCGGACGGCGACATGGACCTGGCCTCGCGCCTTTGCCAACTGCATGATGGCTTGGCGGATGTCGTGCACAGCTACAAACCGGATGAGGCTGCGGTCGAACAGACATTCGTGAACAAGGATGCCGTAGCGACCCTGAAACTCGGCCAGGCCCGCGGCGTTGCCATGCTGGTCCCCGCCCGCGCCGGATTGCCGGTCGCAGAATATGCGCCGAATGCCGTCAAGAAGGCAGTCATCGGCGTCGGCCACGGCGAAAAGCGGCAGATCCACATGATGCTGAAGATCCTGATGCCGAAGGTTGAGTTCAAGGGCGACGACGCAGCCGATGCGCTGGCGATTGCCATCTGCCATGCGCACAACCGGGGCAGCAACCGTATGCGGCAGACAGCGCTTGCCGGCTAATCTTCACTGACAACCCACCGAACGGACCATTTGCATGATTGGCAAGCTTAAAGGCACCATCGAAGAAATCGGCGACGATTACGTCCTCGTCGATGTCCACGGCGTCTGCTACGTCGCCTTCTGCTCGGCGCGCACCCTGTCTCGCCTCGGCTCGGTGGGTGAAGCCTGTGTGCTCTTCATCGAAACCTATGTTCGCGAGGATCAGTTGAAGCTCTTCGGCTTCATGACCGCGCTCGAGAGGGAGTGGTTCATCCTCCTGCAAAGCGTTCAAGGGGTCGGCGCGAAGGTGGCGCTAGCCGTGCTTTCGACCCTGCCTCCGAGCGAACTGGCGAACGCCATCGCACTGCAGGATCGCACGGCGGTCGCCCGCGCCCAGGGTGTTGGACCCAAGGTTGCCGTGCGCATCGTCACCGAACTGAAGAATAAGGCGCCGGCCTTCGCAGGAGAAGCGTCAGGCACCATCGGCCTCAAGCAGGAACTGGGCGAAGGCGTCGCGGCTGCGCCGGTTGCGGATGCGGTTTCCGCGCTGACGAACCTCGGTTATTCCCGCGATCAGGCAGCCAATGCCGTTGCAGCCGCGATGAAGATCGCCGGGGACGGCGCTGACAGCGCCAAGCTCATCCGCCTTGGGTTGAAGGAATTGGCCCGCTGATCCAGTCGCCCGGCGGGTGCCAAAAGCCTCTGGCTTGGTGTATTGGTCACGAGCGTTTGAAGATTAGGATATGCCAGCATGAGTGAAGCCGCGCGCCTGATATCGGCAGAGAAACGAGGCGAAGACCTGGATGTGACGCTGCGGCCGCAATCGCTGGACGAATTCACCGGCCAGGCGGAAGCGCGCGCAAACCTGAAGGTTTTCATCGAGGCCGCAAAAAACCGTGGCGAGGCACTCGACCACGTCCTTTTCGTCGGCCCGCCCGGCCTAGGCAAAACGACGCTGGCGCAGATTATGGCGAAGGAACTTGGCGTCAACTTCCGCTCGACCTCCGGCCCGGTCATCGCCAAGGCGGGTGATCTCGCGGCCCTACTGACCAATCTTGAAGAGCGAGACGTGCTCTTCATCGACGAAATCCACCGGCTCAACCCGGCAGTCGAGGAAATCCTCTACCCTGCAATGGAGGACTTCCAGCTCGACCTCATCATCGGCGAGGGCCCTGCCGCGCGCTCGGTCAAGATCGACCTGTCTAAGTTCACGCTCGTCGCCGCAACAACGCGCCTTGGCCTACTGACCACGCCGCTGCGCGACCGTTTCGGCATTCCCGTCCGCCTGAGCTTCTACACCGTCGAGGAACTGGAACTGATCGTTCGTCGCGGCGCGCGCCTGATGAACCTTCCTATGACGGACGAGGGTGCGCGGGAAATCGCCCGACGCGCCCGCGGCACGCCGCGTATCGCCGGCCGCTTGCTGCGCCGTGTGCGTGATTTCGCGGAAGTGGCCAAGGCCGAAGCTGTTACCCGCGAAATTGCCGATGAGGCGCTGACCCGCCTGCTCGTCGACAACATGGGTCTTGATCAGCTCGACAAGCGATATCTCAACATGATCGCGGTCAATTTCGGCGGTGGCCCGGTCGGTATAGAAACCATCGCCGCAGGGCTCTCCGAACCGCGCGATGCGATCGAGGACATTATCGAGCCCTATATGATCCAGCAGGGCTTCATCCAGCGCACCCCACGCGGTCGCGTCCTGACTGCAACGGCCTGGAAGCACCTCGGCATGCAGCCCCCGAAGGACCTGGAGGCGGCACAGTTTCGCTTGTTCCAGGAAGACGACTGACGCTTGGGGGCGGTCCGTCAAGAACAGCGGAGTTTTCTGATGCCGACGTTCGACCCCTGCAGAACAGCTCGCAAGCTTGCCTACAACAATGCGCTTGCGAACCACCGGTTGCATGAGACTTGCGCAAGATTGATGCCGGGCGAGTTCGAGGCTGCGCGGGTAAGCTTCTTTCCGTCGATCAAGGCAACGCTCAACCACATTCTGACGGTCGACTGGTTTTACGTCGATGCGCTGGAAGGCGGTACGCTTGGGCCTGCGGCCTGGGATAATGAGGAGCCATTCGACGACATCATCGCGCTTGCTGCAGAGCA
Organism: Rhizobium mesoamericanum STM3625; assembly: GCF_000312665.1. Taxonomy (GTDB): domain Bacteria; phylum Pseudomonadota; class Alphaproteobacteria; order Rhizobiales; family Rhizobiaceae; genus Rhizobium; species Rhizobium mesoamericanum. Next base: position 102,300 of record NZ_HF536772.1, read on the forward strand.
GGCCAAAGTCGATCGCCGGCTGATGGTACTGTGCGAAGCAGCCACTCCGGAAAAATTAGCATCGACGACCGAGATCCATCGTGGGGAGCGCGTCCAGCGCGAGCGGATGGAGGACGTATTGAACCATCTCTTCCAGCATCAGACACATCATCGCGGCCAGGTTCACGCGATGCTGGCCGGAACGAGCGTGCCGCCGCCACAGCTCGACGAATTCATCGTCGCAGACGACGGCCCCTTCCGGAGCAGCGATATCGCGGCTCTCGGCTGGAGTGAAGACTATTTGATGCGCTGACCTCTGACGGAACGATGCTCCCTAGTCCTGAAGCCGCGCCTTCAACCCGTCGATGATCGTCTTGCTCAGGAGCTCATAGTTCTCGTCGAAGTGGTGGTCGCCGGCAAGAGCGATTACATCAACACCGCTGTCCTTGAGATCGGGACAAGCCACCTCGTCGTCGTCCTCCTTCCCATAAATGCACTGGACAATCTTCGGATCAACTTTCTTAAGGTCTTCGACCGGGTCACCACCGGCACCTTCCGTCTTCTGGCCGAGCCAACCCATGACGGAGATCTGGTAATCGACCTCATGCGAGAGGGACAGGAGCGACATCTGGGCCACTGCACCTTTCGCGGCCGGTTTCAACCGAGAAAAGGCAGCAGGCACGACATCGGCACCGAAGGAATAGCCGACGAGCAATACGTGCTTCACCTTCCACTGCTTGCGATAGAGTTCAATAATCTTGCCGAGATCGTCCGCGGTCTGCTGTGGCTCCCGTTGCGACCAGAAATAATGCAGCGAGTCGATGCCGACGACAGGGACGCCCTGCTTCTGAAGGGAGGCACCGACCTCCTTGTCGATGTCGCGCCAGCCGCCATCGCCCGAGTAAATGATCGCCATCGTATCAAAGGCCGGCTTGGCATCCAGAATGGTGAGCGGCAAGCCGAGCGGATTGTCGGCGCTGCCGGAGGCCACGATCAGGTCGGAGAGCGTGTCGTCGAGCGTCGTCTGGGCATCGTCCCCGGAATCGCGGACATCGATAGCGGAATGCTGTTTCTTAAGTTCCTCGACATGGGCGCGCCCGTCCTTGTTGGCGGAGGCCGTGAACGAGGCGATGATCGGATCCGGCAGCGATGTGTCGCTGAGCCCGTAGATCATGCGATCGCCAACTGTTTGCTTCTTCGCCGGCGTACAGAGCTCTTTGGTTAGCGGGATGCCGGCAACCGGATCGACCACCAGCGTCTGTCCAATCGTGGCATCCGGCGTCTGCGCCGCAATAGCCAATGCTAGCGCGCCGCCCTCGCCGATACCAGCAACGATCGGCAGATGATATGCGCTGTTGCCCGCTGCGCGCTGGACCTGCTGGCTCAGCGATTCAATATCGGAGACCATATAGATGCAACCGTCATTCTGGCTGACGTCGTAGTTCCTGAGTACATCCATGTAGGAACGAAAGTCGATACCGATGACGACGGCTCCCTGTTCGACGAGCCGGTCTGCCTCTGCCTTCTCGTTGTCGCCCCAGCCGGAGCCGTCTGATATCAGCACGACCGCGCCTTTTACATCACCATCGGGCAGAAAGATGTGCGGTGAAGGGATGAGCCCGGTCTCGAAGCTCTGTGTCGTCTCGGTGGCTGCCATTGCCGCCGGAATGCACAATGACAGAGCGCAGACGGCTGCAAGAAGGTGTCTTTTCATCATTTCCTCACTACGCCTCTCAATCCGCCGCCAATCAGGAATGTTGCGTCCATCAAAGCGAGCATCGGATTGCCTCCACCCGAAACCGCAAGATATCGCGGATGCCATTGCGGATGGAATTTTGATTTGAAGGCCCTAAGGCCCTTGAAGTTATAAAATCGCTCGCCGTGCTCGAAGACGGTGCTGCCGATGCGATCCCATACCGGCGCCATCTCGCGCTTCGACATGCCCGAGAGCGGCGCCATCCCGAGATTGAAATGCGAGAAGCCTTGGTCGCGCAGGTATTCCATAATCTGGACGAAAAGGAAGTCCATCGACCCTTTTGGTGCATCCGGCGAGAAACGCATCAGATCGATGGTCCCCTCGTCCTTCGTCGCCGTGATCAGGATGTTGGCGAAGGCGACAATCTGACCTTCACGCTTCAGGATACCAACCGGCTGGGAAACGATATAGTCAGGATCGAACGCGCCGAGCGAGAAGCCCTTCTCCTTGGCATTGTGGTCCTCGAGCCAAGCATCTGAAACTGTGGCAAGCTCATCCATCGCGGCGGGAACGTCTTCCGGCGCGATAACCTCGAACTCAAGGCCATCACGCTGCGCACGGCTCGCGGTTTGCCGAAGGTTTGCCCACTTGCCGCCCTTCATCTCGAAAGTCTTCAGATCGACGACAGCAAGCTCTCCCAGTTTGAATGCCCGCAGTCCCGCGTCGGCACAGTGGGAAAGAAGCGCCGGCGAGATCTGATAAAAGACCGCGCGGCATCCCGCTGCGCGCGCAGACTCCACGAAACGCCAAACGAGCTCTGGAACGGCGCTGCGCTCGCCAATCGGATCGAAGAGAGCGATCCATGAACGCCCCTGCCTTCCGTACATGATGAAGGCGTCACTCTTCTCGGAGAACATGATGCTCTTGTCGCCCATCCGCACAAGATTGGCGTCGGCAAAGCGCTGCTTCTCAACGATTTTGACCGCCCGCTCCAGCGCATCTGTCGACGCAGGCTCCGGTTTGACTGCCACCGGGCGAAGCAGGCTGAAGATCGCAATCGCCGAGGAAATGATAGAGAGGCCGAGCACGGCGCGAAGACCACGCGGCGCTTCGCCGGCGAATTCGAACTGCCACCAAAGCTCTCTGCTGTACTCCACATCGCGATAGACGAAGAGCAGGATCACGATCGCCCCGACGCAGATGACGGCTATAGCCGTCAGCCACGAGGCGGTCAGTGTCTGGTTGAGAAGAGACGCATGTCTGCGGAACAAGCGGCGGCTGACGAAGAGGCCGAAGATCAGGAAGCCGAGGAAACATGCCTCGACCAGCGCGATTGCTTTCAGCAACGACAAGGTCAGTGCCGCCGCCGCCGACAAGATCGACACCCACCAGGCACCATCGAGCTTTTGGCCTAGACCGCGTGCGGCAACGACCAACGCTAGGCCGAGCAGGCTCGACAGGAAATGCGCGCCCTCGACGATCGGCAGCGGCAGGTAGTTCGCGAGAAACTGGAGGTTCTGGTCCGGCGTCGGCGTCACGCTCGAAAAGACCAGCATGACGCCGAGAAGCAGCGACAGCGTCGAGAGCAATTGCGGCATCAACCGGATGCCGATCCGCCGGATGCCAGACGCAACCGGGTGATCAGCGAACCGGCGAAGCTCGGTCGCCGACACGGCAAGGACGGCGATTAGCAGCGGCAGAACGTGATAGATCAGGCGATAGAGCACGAGCGAGCCAAGCACCGCATCGATGTTCACGGCACTGCCAAGCGAAGCGATGATGACCGTCTCGAACACGCCGAGACCCGCTGGCACATGGCTCAAGACTCCGAGGCCGACAGCGATCGCATAGACCGCTAGGAATACCGGCCAACTGATCGCCGCCTGAGGCAGCAAGACATAAAGGACAGTCGCCGAGGCGGCGATGTCGAAGGCGGTCACCAGGAACTGACGCGACCAGGTGCGCGAGTCCGGCAGGCGGACTTCGACCGGACCAAGATGGATCGCGTGCCCTTCACGCCCAATGAACATGATGACGCCCAGGCCGGCGATGACCGCTCCGGCCAACAGCCGCAGGGTAACGCTACCAACATCAATAAGTGGCGCAATCTCATCGGCGATGATCAGGAGCGCGATCGCCGCGACTCCTGCAAGCCCGAGCCCGAACGACAGCGTCACGAAGGCAATGACCCGCCCAATCTCCTCGGGTGTCAGGCCAAGGCGTGAATAGGCGCGATAACGAATTGCTCCGCCGCTGAGCGCACCAAAGCCCGCTGTGTTGCCAACGGCATAGGCGCTGAAGGCAGTCAGCGCCACCTGCGGAAACGGCAGCTTGCGGCCGACATACTCGATGGCATTGACGTCATAGAAAACAAGGGCCAGGAAGCTCAGGCCCGTAAAGACCAGCGCCAGCAGGATTGAGCTGACCTTCGTATCGGCCAGGGCCTGCACGACGTCCTCGTAACGCACTTCGTTCGTGAGCTGTACAATTGCAAAGCCAACAAGACAGAAAAGCGCAAGGGTCGCCAATGCCGTCAGGAGCGCGCGATAGCGTCTGAATAATCCACGCACCGAGGATTCGTCGGCGTCTTCTATCTCTTCTAACTTGGCGTGTCCCGACATCTCGTACCGTCGCAATATTCCAGTTTGGTGGGAATCATGTCCGAAACACGTAACACGCGCGGTACGCAAGCTCTATGAATGCCTGCCCGCCCCTGACCCGCCATTCTCGCCTGCTTCATCCCCAATTGGGGCAAATTTGGCGCAGGAGGCGCCCGCGCACATTGCAATTTCGTAACGTTGACAGGGCGAGGGTCGCAACAAAAGGACTGCGCTGGTCGGCTCGATCCGACAAAAAGGACCCAGAACGCTACGCCGCGGGCTCATCCGAACTGGGGCGTTGCGAGAGCTGGCGGGCGAGGACAGCACGCGTCTCAGCCTCGTGCCCTTCGCTTGAAACCTGCACAGTCGGTACAGCGAACTCGATGCCGTTTTCCTTGAAGGCGGTGCGGATCATCGCCAATGCATTGCGCCGGATGACGAACTGTTCGCCGGGCTTGGTCATCATTGCCAGCCGGATGACAATCGCGAAGTCGCCAAACTGTTCCACCCCTTTCATCTTCAGAGTTTCGATGATGTGCGGGCTGTATTCGGGATTGTCCAGCAACTGCTGCCCGATCTGTTTGATCACCTTCTTCACCTTCACGAGGTCAGTGTCGTAGGTCACGTTGAGGGTGATTTTGTCGATAGTCCAGTCTCGGTTGAGGTTCTTGACCGCGCCAAGTTCGCCGAACGGCACTGTCGTCAGAGGCCCGCGATGATGCCGCAGCCGCACCGACCGCAAGCTGAATGCCTCGACGACGCCCTTGTGGCTGCCGCTCTCGATATATTCGCCCACACGAAAGGCATCATCCCAAAGATAGAACATCCCGCTGATGACGTCCTTGACGATTGTCTGCGCTCCGAAGCCGACCGCAACGCCAACCACGCCGGCGCCGGCGATCAGCGGACCGATCTCTACGCCGAGGCCCGACAGCACCATCAAAACAGCAATAACCGCAATGACGACGGCGAGAATATTGCGGAAGATCGGCAACAAGGTCTGCAGGCGGGCACGGCCGGCTCTTTCCTCGTCTGTGAGCGCACCTTCAATGCGGGAATCATCGAGCTTGCCATTGATGTAAGCACGTGCCAGGTGCCACAACAGATCGGCTGCCAACAGGATGACGATGCCGCCGATCGCGCCGCGAGCGAGGCGGTCGATCATGGTTTGTCCCGCCGCCATCCGGTCGGCCACGAGCCCGATCATGCGTCCGAACCAGAAGGCGGCGGCCGCGATGATGAGGGCACGAACGCCTCGGTCGAGCAGAGCAGTCGCGATCCGGCGCCCGGCGAGAAAGCCTGCCTCTGCCTGATGCAAGGAACGAACGGCCAATGTTGCGACGGAGAGTGCGCGTGGCAAAAGCACGGCGTAGATCCCGAGCCACAGCAACAAATTGAACCCGGAAACCCAGAGAATCCAAAGCACAGCGAAATAAAACGTCAGCCCCCACGAAACGGTGATGCTGCGATGCTCGCCTTCGTCGAGCGGGCGATGCCAGACCGCTTCCACCGCGATAGCAAACAATCCGATACCGAGAATGTAGGCGACGAAGTAGCGTGCTCCCTCGGAAAAGCCGAGAGGTAGCATCAATTGGATAGCCGCCCAGCCGAATGCGAAGTAGATCACGAAAAGCGCGCAACGCCGGAACCAGAAAAGTGCCCGAGCTCGTGATATCTGGCGCTCGCCATCCCCGCTCGGCAAGGTCACAAGGGCGACCAGGAGGCGCCCCAGGGCGCCGGTAAACCGAGCAACAATGAGCGCGATCGCAATCGCGATCGCCATGGATCGGGTAATCGGTGGCCAGCTGAAAGCAAGCAAGGGTACCAGTGTCGCCATGGCAAACACGATTGCCGGAACAATGCGATAAAGGAGGTTTGCTGTCGCGTGATGGGAAACGGTGACGACGTCGTCGTCACTCGTTCGCAGTCGCGGCTTCGGTACGAGGAGACGGAACAGCAACTCGACAACCGCTCCAGTCAGAAAGAGAGCAATAACCTCAGTTGTAATTAGTATCCAACCGGTTGGCGCGACATCACGTTCGACGATATTAGAAGCGGACTCGACTTGGCCAGGAAGCTCGATCGCGGCATCGGAGACCATTTCGACATGGCGTCGTGCGTGATCGACGAGCTCGGACAGGGCCGACATTTCGCCGGCCTCTGCCTGCGCTGCAGCCGGCGTGGCCTTCATTTGCATGGCCATCCACTCTTTCACCTGCGGCGTCTGCATCAGCTCGAGCATCTGGCGGACTTCGGCTGGCGGTTGAGAGGCCGTGGCCGCCGTGGGAGAGGCTGAAGGCGGGTTCGCGGTTTGGGCGATACCCGCCCCTGCAACAGCAAGGACAAACATTATCGATGTCAGCAGCCGCATCATCCCACGTGCGCCGATTACAAGACCCATCTTCCTTGCCCCCAATGCAATCTCTCGACAATATACCGTGCTGTCTAAAAGAAAATCCCGCACAGATGGCGCTGTGCGGGCCCTGAAAAAAAGCAAAGGGGTGCAGCCTACCCCTTCGGCTTTTCGACGTGCCCGCCGAAGCCCGCACGCATCGCCGAGAGCACCTTGTTGGCGAACTCGTCGTTGTCGCGCGATGAGAAACGTCCGTGAAGCGCCGCACTCAGCACCGGCGTCGGTACACTCTCATCGATGGCCGCCATGATCGTCCAACGTCCCTCGCCCGAGTCGGAAACGCGGCCAGCATACTTGGTGAGGACCGGATCGGCATGAAGAGCATCGGCAGTTAAATCGAGCAGCCAGGAAGTGATCACGCTCCCGCGACGCCACACTTCGGCAATATCAGACAAATTGAAATCGTAGCGATAGTGTTCCGGATGCGCCAAAGGTGCGGTTTCGGCATCGACCTCGTGCGTCGCCGCACCGATATTGGCATGCTTCAGAATGTTCAGCCCCTCGGCATAGGCGGCCATCAGGCCATACTCGATGCCGTTATGAACCATCTTGACGAAGTGCCCGGCGCCGTGCGGACCGCAGTGGAGATACCCTTGTTCCGCCGTGCTTTGCGCAGGCGCGTCGCGACCCGCGGAAGGAGCAATCTCTCCCTGCCCCGGCGCAAGGGACGCAAAGATCGGCGACAGGGACTGGACGATCCCTTTCTCGCCCCCGATCATCAGGCAATAGCCGCGCTCCAGGCCGAAGACACCGCCGCTAGTACCGACATCGATATAATGAATGCCCTTGCTGATGAGCTCTGCGCCACGGCGGATGTCGTCGTGATAGTATGAGTTGCCGCCGTCAATGATGATGTCGTCATCGTTCAGCAACGGCACGATCTGGGCGATAACCTTGTCCGTGATCGCCGCCGGCAGCATCAACCAGACAGCGCGCGGGCGCGACAGCTTTAAGACAAACTCCTCAAGCGAAGCAGTCCCGACAGCGCCCTTGCCGACAAGATCGGCGACGCTTTCGGGCTTCGCGTCGTAAACGACACATTCATGGCCATCGCGCATCAATCGCTGGACCATGTAGTTGCCCATGCGGCCCAAACCCACCATGCCAAGCTGCATCTCAACTCTCCTGGAATTAAACCTATGTGATCCCTGGAAACTAGCACTCGCAATATAGCAAGCAAGAGAAGTCTCCATCACGTTCGAGGCAATCGATAGGCATTGTTGCCAGCAAACGGGGAAATCGCAGTTAGGAGAAAGTTTTCAGTGGACCTCCGGAAGCCTCCACCCCAGGACCGTCGTGCATGCAGCACGCAGTTTGCAGTGTGCCAAGGCTTCGGTCCGCCCTTCGCCTCTTGCACCGGCACATCTATGGGGGCCAGTACAGGGGCACGTAAGAACGTATGAGCGCTAAGCTCCGGGGCTGGCGTGGAAATCGGAATGTAAAGAATTGAGAAAACAGCAGACGGAAGGATCGATCGTTCCACTGCCGTGAGTCTTTTCAAACTACAATAGAATAGTGCGGTCCACGACAACCGATGGATGTTTACGATCCTGGGCGCCTACAAACGTAGGTGGGCACCGTGTGTCCAGGCCCACGAGCCTGGTCAGGGACAGCTCCCTTTGGATCGAGTATGGCCCCAGGGATTGTGGTTCCTGTCGAGAGGCGCAGACCGCACTCTGCTATATAAGGCTGATTTTGGCGACACGCCAGAGGGCGGGCTAAGCCGCCCGCATTTAATTGAGTTCGGCGGGCGCACGGCCGTTCAGCTTGTCGGTGATACCGCGGATACGGCTGGTCACCTCGCCGAGGGCCGCCGCAAGACTTTCCTCGGTACGGGCATTCGCAGCGAGAACGGTATCGCTGGTATTCCGCAATGTCTCGAGCTCGGCTTCGAGACCGGCGACACGGCGCGTTAGTTCCGAAATCTCGTCCATGACCATGATGCCTGCCATGACGGTGATCCGGAGGTCGCCGATTTCGCCGAACTGGCCCTTGAGATGACCAACGTAATTGTCGAAGCGCGTCGCGAGATCGGTCAGGTGATCTTCCTGTCCTTCCTCGCAGGCCATGCGATAGGCCTTGCCGTCGATCGTTACCGTTACCTGCGCCATGTGCCGCGCCTTTCTACCGGTCCAGAACCGCGCGGATCGTCTCCATGGCCGTTACCAGCCGCCGCGAGACCTCGCGATTGACTTCCTCGAGCCGGTTCGCACGGAATTCGGCCTGGTCCAGTTCTTGGGCAAGCTTCGAGCGGTCGGCGTGAATTCGGCGAACCTCGCCTTCGATTTCGCCCTGCTCCCGCTGGTGCTCGATGCGCATCTCGACTGCATTCTCTAGCCCCGAGATCGCTTGCCTGAGCTGGTTGAGTGCTGCTTCAATTTTGCCTGTAGGCGTCATGTCTCTTCCGGTTCCCCGCACAAGACCCGCGAATCGGCGCACGAGACCGATCCAATATTTCCAAAAGGATACGCACCTCACCAACGGCACGTCAATAAAGGTGGCACCGCGGCTACAGACCTATTCTGTGGACGACGAAAATCAATTGCTGGCTCGATCATCATTCAACTTTTGTAAGAATCGATGGTCAAATGTCTAAAATCGATTCGAGTGACCTGGCGAGGTCCTTCCATTTGTTGACTTGGCCGTTCCAACTGCTATGTGTCACCCGCTCTCATTGATGGTCTCCAGAGGCTTGAGGCCATCTCCCGACACCCGGAACCCGTGTGGAATAGCCATGACCTCTCCTGAACAAAACGACCGGATGGCCAATGCGATCCGTTTCCTCGCCATGGATGCAGTCGAAAAGGCGAATTCGGGGCACCCCGGCATGCCGATGGGCATGGCCGACGTGGCGACCATCCTGTTTACCAAGTATCTGCGGTTCGACCCGAAGAAGCCGCATTGGCCGAACCGTGACCGCTTCGTGCTGTCGGCCGGCCACGGCTCGATGCTGCTCTACTCGCTGCTCTATTTGACCGGCTATCCTGACATGACGGTCGAAGATTTGAAGCAGTTCCGTCAAATCGGCTCAAAGACCGCCGGCCATCCGGAATATGGCCATGCGACCGGCATCGAAACGACGACCGGCCCGCTCGGCCAGGGCATTGCTAACGCCGTCGGCATGGCCATCGCCGAACGCAAGCTGCGCGACGAGTTCGGCTCCGAGCTTCAAGACCACTACACCTATGCCATCTGCGGCGACGGCTGCCTGATGGAAGGCATCAGCCACGAAGCGATCGCGCTTGCCGGCCACCTGAAGCTGAACAAGCTCGTTCTCTTCTGGGACAACAACTCGATCACCATCGACGGCGCCATCTCGCTGTCGGACTCGACCGACCAGATCGCCCGCTTCAAGGCCGTTCATTGGAACACCATCGAGATCGACGGTCACGACCAGGCTGCCATCGCCGCCGCCATCGAAGCCGCCCACAAGTCCGATCGCCCGACTTTCATCGCCTGCAAGACGATCATCGGCTTCGGCGCTCCGAACAAGCAGGGCACCCACAAGGTTCACGGCAACCCACTTGGCGCCGACGAAATTGCCGCGACCCGCAAGGCGCTCAACTGGGAATACGAGCCCTTTGTTGTTCCCTCCGACGTTCTCGACGCGTGGCGTGCAGCAGGCAGCCGCTCGGTTGACCTTGTCAAGGCCTGGGAAGACGGCCTCGCCAAGTCCACGCACAAGGCCGAGTTCACGCGCCGCTTTGCGGGCGACCTGCCGGAAGGTTTCGACGCGGCGATCAGCGCCTACAAGAAGAAGCTCGTCGAAACCAAGCCGACGATAGCAACCCGCAAGGCATCGGAAGATGCGCTCGAAGTCATCAATGGCTTCCTTCCGGAAACGCTTGGCGGCTCGGCCGACCTGACGCCGTCGAACAATACCAAGACCAGCCAGATGCATTCCATCACGCCGACGGATTTCGCCGGCCGCTACATGCACTGGGGTATCCGCGAGCACGGCATGGCATCGGCCATGAACGGCATCGCATTGCATGGCGGTCTCATTCCTTATGGCGGCGGCTTCCTGATCTTCTCGGATTATTGCCGCCCGCCGATCCGTCTGGCAGCCCTCATGGGTATCCGTGTGGTGCACGTTCTGACGCATGACTCGATCGGCGTCGGCGAAGACGGCCCGACGCACCAGCCGGTCGAACAGATCGCCGGCCTGCGCGCCGTTCCGAACCTGCAGGTCTTCCGTCCGGCCGACGCCACGGAAACCGCCGAGTGCTGGCAGATTGCCGCCAAGACCAAAAACCGCCCCTCCGCGCTCGCGCTCACTCGCCAGAACCTGACGACGGTACGCACCGAGTTTAGCGAGAAGAACCTCTGCGAACAGGGCGCCTATACGCTCGCCGGCAATGCGGACGCGAAGGTGACGATCTTCGCTTCGGGCTCGGAAGTTGAGCTTGCCGTTGCCGCCCGCGAAGCACTGGAAGCCAAGGGCGTCAGCGTTCGCGTTGTGTCCGTTCCCTGCACCGAACTGTTCTTCGAGCAGCCTAGCGCCTATCGCAACGAGGTCATCGGCAATTCACCGGTGAAGATCGCCGTGGAAGCCGCGGTCCGCGAAGGCTGGGATGCCTTCATCGGGCCGGAAGGCACTTTCGTTGGCATGAAGGGCTTCGGCGCGTCCGGTCCAGCAAAGAAGGTATTCGAGCATTTCGGCATCACCGCGGACGCCGTGGTCGCTGCCGCAGAAGCAAAGCTGTAGGATTGCGCTCAGGCGCTCTCCAATTCAATCCGCAAGCCCCATCTCTAGGGAGTGAATGCACATGACTGTAAAGGTTGCCATCAACGGCTTCGGCCGCATCGGCCGTAACGTTCTCCGCGCCATCGTTGAATCCGGCCGCACTGACATCGAAGTCGTCGCCATCAACGACCTCGGGCCGGTCGAGACCAACGCCCACCTGCTGCGCTACGATTCCATCCACGGCAAGTTCCCGGCCGAAGTGAAGGTTGAAGGCGACACGATTACCGTTGCCGGCGGCAAGCCGATCAAGGTGACTGCGATCAAGGACCCGGCCACCCTGCCGCACAAGGAACTCGGCGTAGACATTGCGATGGAGTGCACCGGCATCTTCACCGCTCGCGAAAAGGCTGCCGCGCACCTGACGGCCGGCGCCAAGCGCGTTATCGTTTCGGCTCCTGCCGACGGTGCCGACCTGACCGTCGTTTTCGGCGTCAATCACGACCAGCTCACCAAGGAGCATTTGGTCATCTCCAACGCCTCCTGCACGACCAACTGCCTCGTGCCGGTCGTCAAGGTTCTTGATGACGCTGTCGGCATCGACCATGGCTTCATGACCACCATCCACTCCTACACTGGCGACCAGCCGACGCTCGACACGATGCACAAGGATCTGTACCGCGCCCGCGCTGCAGCCCTGTCCATGATCCCGACGTCGACGGGCGCTGCCAAGGCCGTTGGTCTCGTTCTGCCGCATCTGAAGGGCAAACTCGACGGTACGTCGATCCGCGTTCCGACCCCGAATGTGTCGGTCGTCGACTTCAAGTTCGTCGCCAAGAAGGCCACGACCGTCGGCGAAATCAACGAAGCGATCAAGGCAGCTGCAAATGGCAAGCTCAAGGGCATCCTCGGCTACACCGACGAGCCACTTGTTTCCCGCGATTTCAACCATGACAGCCACTCCTCGATCTTCGCGACCGATCAGACGAAGGTCATGGAAGGCAACTTCGTCCGCGTCCTGTCCTGGTACGACAACGAATGGGGCTTCTCTAGCCGTATGTCCGACACGGCCGTTGCTTTCGCAAAGCTCATCTAAGAGCACCGCGACATCTACATGAAAAGCGGCTCGGGCAACCGGGCCGCTTTTCATTTGGCGCCAAACTGACTAGCGTCATGGTAACGAGAGAATGCCGGATGACTGGCTGGGGATTCACCCATGAGAATTCTCATGACGATTATTGTTTTCCTCATGATTGCAAGCGTGTTGAGCTTGAGTGTGGTCGGCGGGCGCAGGTCGAAGCAGATCGCCGAAGGGCAGCCCCTGATGGCATCCACACGTGTCATGGGGCCCCGTTAGTCGCTTCCCGAGAAGGATTGCACTGGCGCAACGCGGTTGATGCCCTTACTGTCGATCGAAGGCAGACACACAGAAGCGAAAGAGACTTTGATGGACTACTTTACGATCGAGATCAGTGGCCAAGCGATCGCAAGTTTTCGCTCCGAGAATGCCCACGATGCGAAGAATTTCTTCGAGGCCGAGGACTTTCGCGAGGACCTGACGGTCCTGCAATCGCAGGGCAAGCCGGTTTGGGATGGGATCGCCCCGCTCGCGCTGCGCAAAGCAACCGCCGAGGAGGCAAGCGAGGTCGAGCATGCCTATGAGTTCGATGACGATCCGGAGCGCACCATCGACGACGAATTTGTCGTCTTTTTGATCCCGATATCCGACGTCGCCGACGACGAGGCTGATGAGGAAGACGACGCTGAACGGTAAACGGGCAGGCAGGAGAGGGCGCAGAAGCCGAAATGGTGGGCCAGCGTACAAACGCTGACACTTGCTGATCGAGAAGAAAAGCCCGAGAACGCGGCTTCTGCCCTGCTATCGCCCGATTTGCTCATACACTCGAGTCATGCTCCTTCGTGAGCGCTCATCCGGTTTTGCCGTCCGGCACGCCAAACAGCAGCATGAAGCCGCAAAACAGCATGGGTTTGACCGTAAGGCCTACCCCTCTGCCGTATTTTGCCGTTTACTCGCACTGAGCAGGGATGACCACGAAAGGGCGACTTGGATGGACTGCGGGACCGGGGGCGGTCTGCATTAATCGCGGGTAAGGGGACCAGCATGGAAGCGTTCTACATCGTCGTACTGGTATCGACGACGCTCGTGCTTCTCGCGGCATTTTCCAGCCTGCTCGCCTTCCGCTTCGGCGCCCCACTCCTCCTGCTCTTTCTGGCGATCGGCCTGCTTGCGGGAACGGACGGTCTCGGAATCCAGTTCAGCAACAATTATCTCGCCTACATCCTCGGCTCCATCGCGCTTGCGGTCATCCTGTTCGACTCTGGTTTCGGAACGCCGGTCCAGGCTTTCAAGCTTGCGGCGGTACCCTCACTGACGCTCGCCTCGGTTGGCGTCCTAATGACGGCGTCGCTCATTGGCGTTGCCGCCATGTGGCTGCTGAACCTTACGTGGTTGGAAGGTCTGCTCCTCGGCTCGATCGTCTCCTCCACCGACGCTGCCGCTGTCTTCTTCCTGCTGCGCATTGGCGGCATCAATATTCGCGACAAGGTGCGCTCGACGCTGGAAGTGGAATCTGGAACCAATGACCCGATGGCGATTTTCCTGACCATCGCCCTCGTCGAGGTTCTTGCCAGTGGTGAACGCTACCACGGCATCAACATCGGCATGCTCGCCATGTTCGTGCAGCAGATGGGCCTTGGCGTAATTCTCGGCCTGCTTGGCGGCATGATGATCTCGCTGATTGTCAGCCAATTGGAAACCGATCGCGGCCTGACGCCGATCTTCGTGCTGGCCTTGGCATTGCTGGTCTTCTCCGCGACCGGAGCGGTCGGCGGCAGCGGCTTCCTCGCCGTCTACGTCGCCGGAATCTACGCGGGCAACCGCAAGCTGCAGGGCTATGCCTCCATCAAGCGCTTTCAGGCCGGCATGACGTGGCTTGCCCAGATCATCATGTTCCTGGTTCTTGGTCTTCTTGCAACGCCATCGCAGTTTCCGGCAATCGCCATTCCAGCCGTGCTGCTTGCCTTGTTCCTGATCTTCATTGCGCGCCCACTCGCCATCTGGCTGTCGCTGCTTCCATTCGACTATACCCAGCAGGAGATCGGCTTCGTTGCGTGGGTCGGTTTGCGCGGCGCTGTTTCGATTCTGCTCGCCATCATGCCCATTCTCGGCGGTCTGGACAACGGCCAGATCTATTTCAACTGCGCCTTCATCATCGTGCTCGTCTCGCTTCTCGTACAGGGGTGGACGATCAAGCCGGTCGCTAAGAAGCTCGGGCTCATCATCCCGCCGCGCATGGGCGCGGTCGACAAGGTCGAAGTCGACCTGCCTGGCGCGGCGAACCATGAGCTACTCTCCTACCGCGTCGTCAAGGACAGCCCCGTGCTACGCGGTGAGCGCATCCCGCGCTGGGCGACCCCTTCGCTCGTTATCCGCGACGGCAAGTCGATGCGTTATCAATACGCCGGTCGCCTGCGCGAGAACGACCTCGTCTACCTCTTCGTCGTTCCGTCCTATTCGCGGCTGCTCGACAAGCTCTTTGCCAGCCGCGCGCCAGTCGAGGAGGACGACGCCGATTTCTTCGGCGCCTTCGCGCTGTCACCGGCACGGCCTGCCGCTGATCTCGATGCCGCCTATGGCCCCGGCCTGCTGAACGAATCCGAGAAGGGGCTGACGATCGCCGAACTGATGAAACACCGACTGGGCGGCAAGGCGGACTATGCTGACAGGGTCCGTCTTGGCTCCATCATCCTCATTGTCCGCGACCTCGACGACCAGGATCACATCACCTCGGTCGGCATGTCGCTCGAGGCTCTGGAGCCTGCCACAGCTCTGCCGATCTTCCTTAATCTCCACGACATTATCGACCGCATCCGAGACCGTCTTAAGGGTCGCAGGAGCCGGGAAACAGCCACGGCTGCGACCTCAGCGGGGGGCGACGAAAAGCCGCAATGACCGCCTTGCGTCTGTGATCATCCTTGCTATGGTCGCCGCTTCTTTTGGGCAATAACGAACGGATTTTCCCATGCCTTCCTTCAAGACCCTCGACGACCTCAACGATATTGCCGGCAAGCGCGTCCTTGTTCGCGTTGACCTCAACGTTCCGGTCAAAGACGGCAGAGTGACCGACAGGACGCGTATTGAGCGCGTCGCCCCGACGATCCTGGAGCTCTCGAAGAAGGGTGCCAAGGTCATCCTCCTTGCGCATTTCGGTCGCCCAAAGGACGGCCCGTCGCCAGACCTCTCGCTATCGCTGATCGCTCCGTCGGTTGAAGAGGTGCTTGATCACCCGGTCTCGAGTGCCAGCGACTGCATTGGCGCCGCGGCTGCCGAGGCTGTTAAGGCGATGAAGAACGGCGACATCCTGCTTATGGAAAACACCCGCTTCCACAAGGGGGAGGAAAAGAACGATCCGGACTTCGTCAAGGCGCTCGCTGCTCTCGGAGATATCTACGTGAACGATGCCTTCTCCGCCGCTCACCGCGCGCATGCCTCGACGGAAGGCCTCGCCCATCATCTTCCTGCCCATGCCGGCCGCACTATGCAGGCAGAGCTCGAGGCGCTGGAGAGCGGCCTTGGCAATCCAACCCGGCCTGTCGTCGCCATTGTCGGCGGCGCGAAGGTCTCAACGAAGATCGACCTTCTGCTAAACCTCGTGAAGAAGGTTGATGCGCTGGTGATCGGCGGTGGCATGGCCAATACCTTCATCGCCGCGCGCGGCAGCAATGTCGGCAAGTCGCTCTGCGAGCACGATCTTGCGGATACAGCAAAGCAGATCATGATCGAAGCAGCCACCGCTGGCTGCGCCATCATTCTCCCTGAAGATGGCGTGGTTGCCCGCGAATTTAAGGCGAACGCCGCCAATGAAACGGTCGCAATCGATGCGATCCCGAGCGATGCAATGGTGCTGGACGTTGGCCCGAAGTCGGTCGAGGCGATCAAGGCCTGGATCGAGCGCGCCAATACACTCGTCTGGAACGGCCCGCTTGGCGCGTTCGAGATCGAACCGTTCGACAAAGCAACAATCGCGGCGGCAAAGTTTGCTGCCGAACGCACAAAGGCTGGCAAGCTTACCTCCGTTGCCGGCGGTGGCGATACGGTCTCGGCGTTGAACCATGCTGGCGTTGCCGACGATTTCAGCTACGTGTCGACGGCCGGCGGTGCTTTCCTTGAATGGATGGAAGGTAAGGTCCTTCCTGGCGTCGCCGTTCTCAGCAAAGCGAAATAATCCGATCAGCGGAATTTAACAAATTTTACATGTAGATAGACCGCGGCGCGATGGTGCCGCGGTCTTTTGCCCAATACGCATGCAAAAGCCCAAACTTTCAAACGATTAAAAAAAATTCAAACGTTTCAAACAATTTTGCGGCCGTTTTCCCACCCATAAACTTCTGTTATCCGCGACCTATATTTACCGGTTGACGATTTTTTTGCTGTGGAGAGAACGATATGAGCGAACGTTTGGAAGACATTGCCGTGCGTATGGTAGCTGGTGGTCGCGGGCTGCTTGCGGCAGATGAATCGACAGCCACGATCGGAAAGCGGTTCGATACGATCGGACTTGAATCTACGGAGACGAGCCGTCGTGACTACCGCGAAATGCTGTTCCGCACGGACGACGCGATGCGTCAGTATATCTCAGGCGTAATTCTTTACGAAGAAACCCTCCACCAGAAGGCAGCAGACGGCACGCCTTTCGTCGACATCATCCGCGCAGCCGATAGCATCCCAGGCATCAAGGTTGATCTCGGCGCGAAGCCGATGGCAGCCTATCCTGGAGAAACCATCACTGAGGGCCTCGATGGCCTCGCAGATCGCCTGGCGAAATACTATGAAGCTGGCGCCCGCTTCGCCAAATGGCGCGGCGTCATCGCAATCTCCTCCACGCTTCCAACCTGGGGCTCTGTGAAGGCCAATGCCCACGCGCTCGCCCGTTACGCGGCGCTCTGCCAACAGGCCAACATCGTACCGATCGTCGAGCCGGAATGCCTGATGGACGGCAAGCCGGGCGACCACAATATCGATCGTTGCGCCGAAGTCACCGAATGGACGCTGCGCACTGTCTTCGAAGAACTGGCTGATGCTCGCGTCAGCCTCGAGGGCATGATCTTGAAGCCGAACATGGTCATCGATGGCAAGAACGCCCGCAAAGCTTCCGTGGCTGAAGTCGCCGAGCGCACCGTCGAGGTGTTGAAGCGTACCGTTCCTTCGGCTGTTCCCGGCATCGCCTTCCTCTCCGGCGGCCAGTCCACAGAGGAAGCGACGGCGCATCTTTCCGCGATCAACTCCGGCTACGACCTGCCATGGGCCGTCACTTTCTCTTATGGCCGAGCCCTACAGGATACGGCTCTCAAGGCCTGGGGCGGCAAGGTGGAGAATGTCGCCGCCGGCCAGCGCGCCTTCGCCCATCGCGCCGAGATGAACAGCCTTGCCGCCAAGGGCAGCTGGAAGAAGGATCTGGAGCAGGCGGCGTAAGCTTCTTGTCAACTGATGAGACAGAAGAAACCGGTCGTCTTAGGCGGCCGGTTTTTGCATTGTAACCGCGACAAGTTTGCGGCTTCAGCGACCAGAGGATCGTCGGTAGAGATGATGACGCCAGTCCTCTCGGAGACACCATGAAAACCGTTGCCTTCACGACCGTCGATGTCTTCTCCTCCACCCGCTTCGAAGGCAATCCGCTAGCCGTGATAACGGATGCGCGCGGGCTGACGGATGCCGACATGCAGAACATCGCTGCCGAGTTCGGCTATTCCGAGGTTACCTTCGTGCTGCCGCCGGAAGATCCAGCAAACACTGCCCGTGTCCGCATCTTCACTCCTACCACGGAGGTACCGTTCGCTGGACATCCAAACGTCGGCACGGCCTATGTGCTCGGCCGGCAGGGCCAGGTTTTCGGGCAGCCGGTCAGCGATAGCCTGCGCTTCGAGGAGAAGGCAGGCCTTGTCGAAGTCAACTTGAAGCGTGACGGCGATGAGGTGCAGTCGGCATCCATTCGTGCACCAAAGCCACTCACCATTGGTAACGCGATAACCAAAGAGACGATTGCCCGCTGCGTCGCGATCGAGCCAGACGACATCCGTGTGGCCAACCATCAGCCGGTTGTTGCATCGGTAGGTCTGAGCTTCGTCTTTGCCGAACTTGCGAACCTTGCCGCCCTCGGCCGCGTTCGTCCGAACCTCGCTTATTTTCAGGATGCCGCCGCCTTAACCGCCGAAGGCAAGAATGACTTCTCGCTGTTTGTCTATGTCCGCTCAAAGGAAGAGCCATGGACGATCCGCGCGCGGATGTTTGCGCCGCTTGACAATGTGCCAGAAGATCCGGCAACCGGCAGTGCCTCGGCGGCACTCGGCGCCTACCTCGTTTCGCTCGCGCCGGATGCAGACATGAACGTTTCACTGATGATCGAGCAAGGCGTGGAGATGGGACGCCGCAGCATCATCCACATCCACGTCGTCAAGAGGGACGGCACTGTTACCGACGTCACGATCTCGGGCGGCTGCGCACCGGTCATGCGCGGCGAAATCTCGTACTAGACGAACAGATCGCGGCCGATCAATGCCACTGCCCAGATTGCAAAGGCGATCAGCGCGATCTTCCAGAAATCCGTACGCCGCCGCAGCCCGGGAACGCCGAGCGGCTTGATCAGCTGAATCGCCATCGCCAGGATGAGCAGCAGAGCGATCAGCTTCGTCATGTCTTTATTTTTCCATCTCTTCTGAATGTCACAGGACGGACATTTTTTCACGTCACGACTGCATTTATTCATGCCGTAAAGGCATTTGGGGGCACAATCAATCATCTCGAGGCTGGGCGACACTACGTGTCGCCATGTCCTTTGACATTCAACGCATAGAGTTTGACTATATGAAAAGAAATCTGCTTTCCGTCGCCTCGCTTCTCTTCGGGACGCTCTTTCTCTTCATGGGTAACGGGTTGCAAGGTATCTTGCTTCCCGTGCGGGGCAACCTGGAAGGCTACGCGACAACGACGCTCGGCCTGCTCGGCACATCCTGGGCCGCTGGCTTCGTCATCGGCTGCCTCGTCGCCCCGAAGCTGGTGCGCCGCGTCGGCCACGTGCGTGCCTTCTCTGGCTTCATTGCGATCATCGCGATCATCGCGCTTGTTAGCGGCATCATCATCCACCCGGTATGGTGGGTGCTGCTGCGCGCCGTCACCGGCTTTGCAACCGCCGGCACGTCGATGATCATAGAAAGCTGGCTGAATGAGCGTGCCACGAACGAGAGCCGCGGTGCGATCTTCTCGCTCTATATCTCCATCACGCTTTTCGGTGTCGTGGCCGGTCAGATGATGATCCCGCTCGAGGATGTGCGCACGCCCGTCCTATTCATGGTCTGCGGCATCTTCTACTGCATCGCGATGCTGCCGACGACGCTCTCGACCGCGGCCTCGCCGCAGCCACTGAAGGCCGTGAAGCTCGACCTTCCGGCGCTCTACCGCAACTCGCCGGTCTCCTGCCTCGGTATTCTCCTCGTCGGCATCGCAAACGGCGCCTACGGAACGCTGGGCGCTGTCTTCGGCGCAGGCTCCGGTCTCTCCGATACCAGCATCGCCATCATGATGAGCGCTACCATTTTCGCGGGCGCATTGATGCAGCTGCCGGCTGGGCGGCTTTCCGACCGCATCGATCGACGTCATGTGCTGGCCGCCATGTCGGCTATCGCCGCTCTGGCCGGCCTGTTGTTGGCGATCCTACAGCCCTCCTCCCCCTACTTCATCATCGGCCTCGTCGTGCTCTATGGCGCCGTTGCCAACACTCTCTATCCCATCGCCGTTGCGCACGCGAACGACTTTGCCTCCGCCGAGGACTTCGTGAAGGTATCGGGCGGGCTACTGCTCCTTTACGGCATCGGCACCATCATCGGCCCGACCATCGGCGGGCCGGTGATGTCCGTAATCAACCCGTACGCCCTCTTCCTGGTAACGGCAGTCGCCCATGTGCTGATCACCGCCTACGCCATTCTAAGAAGCCGCAGGCGCGCCGCCGTTCCGGTCGGCGACCGCGACGCCTTTACGACCATCCCGACGGCGACCTCGCAAACGCTTACCCCCGAAAGCATGTCGCTCGCCAACCCCGGACCCGGCAAGACTCCCGAAACCGCCGATCCTGCGCTAAAATATAGCTGAGGCAGAAAAGAGAGGATCGCAAATGAGCTTCATCGACGACGACCGGCCGCAGAAGAAGGTTGCGCATGAGATCGGTGCCGACATCTCCACTCTCTCGGTCGACGAGTTGAGATCGCGCGTTGAGCTGCTCAAGGCCGAGATCGTGAGACTTGAGGCAGAAGCTGCCAGCAAGACATCGACAAGAACAGCGGCGGAAAGCCTTTTCCGCTCGTAATTGGTCGGCTGGTTCTCGCAGAAAACTAACGGCTGAAAAGTGTTATTCCGGAACAGGTTTAAGCGGCCATTAAGCTTTATAAGGTATTACTCTACTCATCCAGATCTTCTCTGGATCTCAGACAGTTTTCCATGCGGTGAATTGGTCTGATTTTTCTCCCTGTTTTACCTTGAGAGCCGCTTTTGCGGCTCTTCTTTTTAAATGCGCTGGGGACCATTTCCATGAAACTGTGGAAGTTAACCCTTTCTTAAGAAACGCCTTGCGCAATTCCGCTAAAGCTACCATCTTAAAAGCATAAAGAACGGCCGGGGGAACTCTCTTGATCCGGCTGGCATTACCTGACCATACGTAGATGCGTGCAACAGGGACTATTTAAATGTCAGAGCTTGGATTGAACACGATCAGTTTTGCAGGTCGCGCTGCCGCATCCTCGCAGTTCAAGACACTGTATTCGGAAGGCATGTCGCTGGTTGAAGAAACCGCCGCCTACCTCGACGGCCAGGGCCGTAATGCCTCCAAGGTTCTGCCGCGCATGGCATCGGTCCTTTATGCCGCTGAATCGATGCGCTTGACCACCCGCCTGATGCAAATGGCCTCCTGGCTTCTGCTGCAGCGCGCCGTCAATAATGGCGAGATGTCGCGCGATCAGGTTCTGGCCGAGAAGAACAAGGTTCGCCTGGACGGCTTCAACGTCGACCGCAACGCACCGGGCTGGGGTGATCTGCCAGAGTCCTTCCGCGACCTGATCGAACGCTCGTTGCGCCTGCAGAACCGCGTGGCTCTGCTCGATCGCGAAATTTATCGTCCGGCCGATGCGCCGATCGTTCCCGATAACCAGAACAGCGTTCAGGCCCAGCTCAGCCTGCTGCAGACGGCCTTCGGCAACAACTGAAACGCCTAAATTGGAATTCATAAAACCGGCTGCGTCCCGCGCGTGCTGGTTTTTTGTTGTTCAAGCAGCCTTCGCGAAAAACAAAAAGGTGGGAGAGCGACGACACCTGCAAGCTGCTCATGGCAGCGCCCGGCGTCGGGCCAACAGCACACCTTATCGCGTTGAGCCCAAGGCCGCCTGAGAGACTTGAGTTAAGGGTTCGGCATCGCTCCGCTGATAGAGGTCCCGTTCAGGGACGGGCGGGCGGGTAATCCCGAGGTGGGGTGGACGTCAGTTCAGGCTGACAGTTCGGAAAAAAGATTGAGATGCCTCTCCATCCGATCCGATCATGAAGCGGTCGCGCGCCGACTTCGAAGAGAAGCCAGTTTCCTGGCGGGCACTCGTCATCTTGCGGCGCAAGCTTGCAGACAATGCCCTTTGCTTGACAAAACCCAACCCAAAACGAAAAGCCCCGCCGAAGCGGGGCCATTTTAATTCCACCAAGTAACAGCGATTAGAGGCCGAGGCCGCCGAAACGCTTGTTGAACTTGGAAACGCGGCCGCCACGGTCCATGAGCTGCTGGTTGCCACCAGTCCATGCCGGATGCGACTTGGAGTCGATTTCGAGGTTCATGACTGCACCTTCAGAACCCCAGGTCGAGCGGGTTTCGTATTCGGTGCCGTCGGTCATGACTACCTTGATCGTGTGATAGTCGGGATGGATGTCTGCCTTCATAACAATCTTCCTGCCATGCAACGTCCAATTTGACGCATATCGTTGCGACAAGAGGACCGATTGAATAAATGAAGCCGCAGACACAGAAGGCTACGGCTTCCCATTAGGATGGGCTGCCTATACATGAAGGCCGGCAGGATAACAAGAGCCATCAGCCGTGGATGAACGGTGCTGAAGGCGATCGGAGATGAATTGGCATACGCAGGGCAACCCGAGGAAAAGAAGTCGCGATCACTGAAGCCACTAGGGCGGCTGACGCCTTATGTCGCGCGCTATCGCGGCATGGTCGCCGGTGCCCTCGCATCCCTGGCGCTTGCCGCCATCACCTCGCTCGCGCTGCCCCTCGCCGTACGCCGCATGATCGACCATGGCTTTACGCAGGCCGACGGCAGTTTCATCAACAGCTATTTTCTGATGCTGATGATCATGGCGATCGTGCTCGCCATCGCGAGCGCACTCCGCTATTACTTCGTTATTTCGCTCGGCGAACGAGTGGTCTCCGATCTTCGCCGCGATGTCTTCAACCACGTCACGCGGTTGTCGCCCTCCTTCTTCGACGTCAACCAATCCGGTGAGATCGTTTCGCGCCTGACGGCGGATACCACACAGATCAAGTCGGCTGTCGGCGCGACCGCCTCCGTGGCATTGCGCAACCTCATTCTCTGTCTCGGCGCGATGGGCATGATGATCGTGACGTCGCCGAAATTGTCGAGCCTGGTGATCGGTGCGATTCCGTTGATCGTCTTTCCGCTTGTCGGCTTCGGCCGCTCGGTCCGAAAGCGCTCGCGCTCCGCCCAGGACACGCTGGCGGACGCCTCCGCCTTCGCCAACGAGACGATTGCCGCCAGTCGCACCGTCCAGGCCTTTGGCGGCGAGAACGTTGCCGCCTCGCGTTACGGGACTGCTGTCGAAACCGCCTATGACGCTGCCCGCGCGGCAATCCGTTCGCGGGCCCTGCTGACGGGCATCGCCATCACCCTCATCTTCGGCAGCGTCGTCGCTGTTCTTTGGGTCGGCGCCCACAACGTCCTCGCGGGCACGCTTTCTCCAGGCACGCTCGGCCAGTTCCTTCTCTACGCCGTCATCGCCGCCGGCTCGCTCGGGGCGCTCTCCGAGGTTTGGGGCGAGCTTTCGCAGGCGGCGGGCGCGGCCGACCGCTTGACGGAACTGCTCGACGAGGTATCACCGATTGCAGCACCGCCGGCGCCTGTTGTTCTCCCCGCACCGGCCCTTGGCCACGTCCAGTTCACCGACGTACATTTTGCCTATCCCTCGCGCCCCGAGCGATCCGCGCTGCATGGCTTGAGCTTCGATGTCGCTCCCGGCGAGACCGTGGCGATCGTTGGCCCCTCCGGCGCCGGCAAGAGCACCGTCTTCTCGTTGCTGCTCCGCTTCTATGATCCGCAGCAGGGCGCCGTGAAGATCGACGGCATTGATGCCCGCAGCACCGATCCAGACGGACTGCGCAAGCGCCTCGCGATCGTGCCGCAGGATGTCACAATCTTTGCGGCATCGATACATGACAATATCGCGTTCGGCCGCCCCGAGGCGAGCCGCGAAGAGGTTCGTGCCGCCGCGATCGCCGCACAGGCTGACGAATTCATCGCCCGTTTGGACAAGGGGTACGACACGCAGGTCGGCGAACGCGGCATCACACTATCCGGTGGTCAACGCCAGCGCATTGCTATCGCTCGTGCCATTCTGAAGGACGCACCGGTCCTGCTGCTCGACGAGGCAACCTCGGCGTTGGACGCAGAAAGTGAAACCCTTGTGCAGAAGGCCCTTGATGGCCTAATGACGGGCCGTACGACCCTCGTCATCGCCCATCGCCTCGCAACCGTGCTGAAGGCGGACCGCATCCTCGTAATGGACCAGGGCCGCGTTGTTGAAGAGGGAACGCATCAGACCCTTATTCGAGGTGGCGGCATTTACGCCAAGCTCGCCAAGCTGCAGTTTGAAACTGGTGCCGGCGACTTTCTTGCGGCCGCGAAGTGACGCGTCGCCGGCCTCGCAGTTGCATCCGCGTGTAATCGACATGCTGATCGTACTTGTCGCCGTCGCAGTCGTTATATCGAACGCGTAGTCCGAGGAGTTCGAGTTGACCAAGACCGGTTCGGCTGGAACCCGACTGCCGATGCCGGCAATCTCCTCACAGCAGCGCGACTGCCCCTCACCCTTCCTGTGATGAAGGCAAGTTCGAGCCGCTTCATCACCCTTGTCGGAGCCGTCGCGCTAGGGGACGCTCTATGTCGACTTCGGCCTTTGCCTGCCTCCATCGTCTCGCTAGCGTCAACGAGACCCCTGACATCACGAGCACCAACTTCTTTTATTCCGGCCTTGTCCTTTTTGCGCCCTACCGACAAGTTCTCGCCGCCCTTGTCGATCTTCAAGCCGCAACAATCCCCCGTGCGGGCGCATCTTTCTCTGCGAACGCCGCAGCCGCGCTGGTTGCAAGGGGCGCAAATATCCTGATGGAATAGTTGCGTTTTTTGTTCTAGTCTGCGCCTGCAGACAGGACAACATCCTGATTCCGGGAGAAAAATCGATGTACAAGTTCGAAGTTTACAAGGACAAGGCTGGCGAGTTCCGTTTCCGCTTCAAAGCGCCGAATGGCGAATCCATGTTCGGCTCCGAGGGCTACAAGGCCAAGGCATCGGCGCTGAGCGCGATCGAATCCATCAAGAAGAATTCTCCCGGCGCAGAAGTCGTCGACACGACAAAGGCTGAGGCCTGATCAAATCGGGCGGCGCCCAAAGCGCCGCCTCTACACTGCACGTCCGGCGACCCTACCGGAAAAGATGCAGCCGCCGAGAAACGTTCCCTCGAGCGCGTTGTAGCCGTGCATGCCACCACCGCCAAAACCAGTCACCTCGCCAGCGGCGTAAAGGCCGGGCACCGGATCACCACTGTGGCCGATCACGCGTGCGGAAAGGTCTGTCTCCAGACCGCCCAGCGATTTGCGTGTCAGGATGTGCAACCGTACTGCAATCAATGGCCCGGCCTTCGGGTCAAGCAGCGGGTGCGGCTTGGCCGTACGCATCAGCCGATCCCCGAGGTAGCGCCGAGCGCCGCGAATGGCAGTAACCTGCGCGTCCTTCGAAAAGGCGTTGCCGATCTCCCTGTCTCTAGCCTCGATCTGCGCGCGGAGACGACTTGCATCCACGCGTCCTTCGCCCGTCAGCCCGTTCATGCCGTCGACAAGCGCTTCCAGCGTATCGCGAACAACGAAATCCTCCCCTTTGTCCATGAACGCCCGAACCGGTCCCGGCGGTTGCTTACCCAATCGCTTAAGAAGCAGGTGAATATCCTTGCCGGTGATATCCGGATTCTGCTCGGAGCCGGAAAGAGCGAACTCCTTCTTGATAATTGCCTTGGTCAAAATGAACCAGCTGTAGTCATGCCCCGTCGCGCAGATGGCTTTCAGCGTCGCCAGCGTATCGAAGCCTGGTATAGCAGGCGCGGCAAAGCGGTTGCCACTGGCGTCGCACCAAAAAGAGGAGGGACCTGGCAGGATGCGGATGCCGTGATTGCGCCAGATCGGGTCCCAGTTCTTCAGCCCCTCCGTATAATGCCACATCCGATCCGAATTGATCTCCCGCCCGCCAGCGCGCTCGGTGATCTCGACC
This sequence comes from Rhizobium mesoamericanum STM3625, assembly GCF_000312665.1. GTDB lineage: Bacteria > Pseudomonadota > Alphaproteobacteria > Rhizobiales > Rhizobiaceae > Rhizobium > Rhizobium mesoamericanum. Next base: position 128,282 of record NZ_HF536772.1, read on the forward strand.
ATCCGACCGTCAACATGGGCAGGCACGCCCGCGATCATATCAGCCGGCGGACGACCTAGCCGGTCGATCGGCCATCTCCGGCGCACCGCGTCAGGATTGCCTCCGATACCGCCTGAGGTGACAATCGTCGCACCGGCCCGTATCTCGAAGAGCGCCGAAAAAATGCGGTTCGTCTCCCGCCCTCGGCCGGAGGCATCGGCCTGAAGCACCGTGCCACGGGCACCACAGACAACACCGTCCTGCACGAGCAGGTCATCCACCTGATGCCGGAAGAAAAGTGTAATCAGACCCTTCGCCTCCGCCTCGCGCACGCGGCGAATAAATGGCGCTAGCACAGCCGGCCCAGTTCCCCAGGTCACATGGAAGCGCGGCACGGAATTTCCGTGGCCATGCGCCAGCCCGCCTCCCCGCTCGGCCCAGCCGACGACCGGAAACCAGCGCATTCCCTGCCGATGAAGCCACGAACGCTTTTCGCCTGCGGCAAATTCGAGATAGGCCTCCGCCCAGCGACGCGGCCAGTAGTCTTCCGGCCGGTCGAACGACGCAGAGCCCATCCAATCCTGGCGTGCAAGGCCAAGCGTGTCACGGATGCCCAGTAGCCGCTGTTCCGGGCTGTCGATGAAGAACAGTCCGCCTAGCGACCAGAACGCCTGCCCACCGAGGCTTTGTTCACCTTCCTGCTCGACGATGCATACCTTCCGCCCGCGGTCTGCCGACTCCGCCGCCGCCACAAGCCCGGCAAGACCAGCGCCGATGACGAGCACATCGTATTCGATCAAAGTATTCTCCCCCAAATCGCAGAAAGCCTACGCGGAGCCCCGCCTGGCGGCAACGCCACTTTTCTTCGAAAAGATTTTGTCCGGAAGTCGAAATGAAAGGGCGTCGCGCCTCATTATATCGGAACGGTCTACCGCCGGTCCCCGAGCGTTGCAGGTTTTTATTTTTGGTCCTTAGATGCCTGCATGCCGGTCAACGCAACCACAAAGGAGAATGCCTCATGCAGTACGCGCTCATCGTCCGCGAATCGTCGCGGGATTTCGCCCGTCGCGCCGATCCTACCTATCGCGATGGCTGGATTGCCTATACCCAGGCACTGGTTCAAGCTGGCATCATGGCCGGCGGCGCCGGGTTGACCCCACCCGAAACCGGTGCGGTGGTGCGGCGCAAGGGCGAGGACCACGACGTCCAGGATGGGCCTTACCCTGAAGGAAAGGAGCAGTTGGGCGGTTTCTATCTGATCGACGTGCCGGATTTCGATACCGCGCTCGAATGGGCAACTCGGGTTCCCGTCTCCGCCGAAGGTTCGGTCGAGGTGCGCCCTCGTCTGCAGATGTGAGGCGGACATGACCATCGAGGCCGAACGCGCCGCCGAACGGGTGGCGCGTCAATCCTATGGCAAGCTAGTCGCCTTCCTGGCTGCCCGCTCCCGGGACCTGCCCGCCGCCGAAGATGCGCTGTCGCAGGCGCTCGTCGATGCCCTGCGGGTCTGGCCGGAGCGTGGCATTCCGGACAAACCGGAGGCGTGGCTACTGGTCGCCGCGCGACGCAATCTAATGCAGGGCTTGCGCCATCGATCCATTCGCGAGACTGCGCGCCCCACCATCGCCCTGGCCTTCGAGGAGGCCGAGGCGAGGATGAACGAGACGACCGCTGACGCATTTCCAGACGAGCGCCTCAAGCTGCTTTTCGTCTGCACTCATCCTGAAATTGACAGAGGCATTCACACGCCCTTGATGCTCCAGGTCGTGCTGGGCATTGACGCAAAGGCGATCGCACAGGCCTTCGTCGTTTCGCCCGCGGCAATGGGTCAGAGGCTGGTCCGGGCCAAGGCGAAGATTCGCGATACCGGCATCGGATTTTCCGTACCCGATCGACGGTCGCTGCCCGAGCGTCTGTCCGCCGTGCTCTCCGCAATCTATGCCGCCTATGGGCTTGGTTGGGACGACCTCGATGGTCCCGATCGCGGTCGCAATGGGCTTTCTGATGAAGCCATCTGGCTCTGCCGTGCGCTGCTTTCGATGCTTCCGCAGGAACCAGAGGCGATCGGCCTGCTCGCCTTGATGCTCTATTGCGAGGGCCGGTGCGCCGCGCGGCGCAATGGCGAGGGGGACTACATCGCGCTCGAGAAGCAGTCGACGGATCGTTGGAATTCGATCATGCTTGCCGAAGCTGACGCGCTGCTTCGTAAGGCAGGCGCGGCCGACCGCTTCGGCCCTTTTCAGTGCATGGCGGCCATCCAATCCGTCCATGCCGCGCGCCGCCTCACGGGCACGACGGACTGGGGGGCTCTCGTAACCTTCTATGACGCGTTGCTGACGATGCAGCCAACGATCGGCGCCCATGTCAGCCGCGCTGCCGTCCTTGGCCGCTCGAAAGGCCCAAAAGCCGGGCTGGATTGCCTTACCGCAATGGATGCAAAGGAGGTCAAGGCCTACCAGCCATACTGGGCCGTTCGCGCGCATCTGCTGGCGGAAGTTGGAGACTATCCGGCAGCGGAAGCAGCCTATCTATCGGCAATCGGCCTCAGCGACAGCCCGGCCGTGCGCAGCTTCCTGATGGGCCGCCTCACCGGTGTTCGGTCGGGCGTCACCTAAACCTACTTCTCGGTCAGCTTCAGCTCGATGCGACGGTTGGTGGCGCGCGCCTCCGGCGTGTCGCCTGGAGCGATCGGCTGGAACTCACCGAAGCCGGCAGCAACGAGCCGGTCGGCTGCCACGCCGCGAGATATTAGGAATTTGACGACCGAGATCGCACGCGCGGACGACAGCTGCCAGTTGTCGGCATAACGCCCGGTGCCGGCGAGCGGCACGTTATCCGTATGCCCGTCGACGCGCAAAACCCAATTGATCTCGGGTGGGATTTCCTTGGCGACATCGAGAAGGGCCGTCGCAAGCTTGGCCATCTCGGTCTGCCCATCGGGATTGAGATCAGCGCTTCCCGAAGGGAAGAGCACTTCCGATTGGAAGACGAAACGGTCGCCGACGATCCTGATGTTCTCGCGATCGGACAGGATTTCGCGCAGGCGTCCAAAGAAATCGGACCGGTAACGGTTGAGTTCCTGCACACGTTGCGCCAGCGCGACGTTGAGGCGGCGGCCAAGATCGGCAATCTTTGCCTGAGAGCTCTGGTCCTTCTGCTCGGACGCCTGCAGCGCGGCTTCAACAGCAGCAATCTGGCCGCGCAACGCGGCGATTTGCTGGTTCAGAAGCTCGACCTGGCTCATCGCCCGGTCGCTCATTTGCTTCTGTTCGTCGAGCTCCTTCGTCAGACTGCCGATGCGCGTCTGCGCCGCGCTCTGGCCGCCGGAACCGGCGTCAAGCAACGCCTTGAGGCGGGACCGCTCGCTCTCCGCGGACGCAAGGGACGCCTGCAGATTAGCGACGCTGTCCTCGAGGTCCTGCTTGCTTCCTTTCTCCAGGGCGAGGAGCTGCGTTAACTCGTTGATCTGACTGTTCAGGCGGTTGAGAACCTCGTCCCGACCGGTAATCTCGCGGCTCAAGATATATTGGCCGACGACGAAGACCGTCAGCACGAACATGATGGAGATCAGCAACGTCGACAGCGCATCGACGAAACCTGGCCAGTAGTCCACCGCGCGTTGGGGGCGACGATTGCGGGCGAGAGCCATGGATTACTTGCCCTCGGTCTTTTCGGTTTGCGGCATGCGTGGAGAGCGTTCGCTTGATCCGTGCTTTTCCTGCGAGCCGATCCGCTCGACCAGGCGATCAAGCGTGCGCCGCATCGCTTTCGTCTCGTCTTGCTGCGCCTCGATCCAATCACGCAGCATCTGCTGCTCGTTTCGCATGTTCTTGACCAGGCCCTGAATGCCCTCGGCAAGGTTCGCCATCGCCGCAACCGACCTCTGAGTGCCGCCGCTACCTTCCTCCGATATCCTGCGCATATATTCGGAAAGTACGCGAACATCGTCCTGTGAGACTGCCGAGTTAGGACTGATGGCTGGCATGGCCAAATCGGAGCCGACGTCGGTCACGGACGAAAGCCAGTTTTCGAGTTCCATGTAGAACCGGTTCTGCGCTCGGCCCGCCTGCAGATCGAGGAAGCCCAGGATAAGCGAGCCGGACAGGCCAAGCAGCGACGACGAGAATGCCTGGCCCATACCCGAAAGCGGCATCGAAAGCCCTTCCTTTAGCGCGCCGAGAACATCGGTCGAACCACTCGAACCCGCGTCGAGCGTCTGAATGACCGAGCTGATCGAACCAATCGTACCGATAAGACCCCAAAACGTGCCGAGCAGACCAAGAAAAACCAAGAGCCCGATCAGATAGCGCGACACGTCACGCGATTCATCGAGGCGGTTGGCAATGGAATCGAGAATGGAGCGGAATGCCGCTGTCGAAATACCTGCCGAAGCGCTGCGGCTGCCGATCAGCGTCCGCATCGGGGCAAGCAGCTTCGGGTTGCGGCCAACCTTGTCGGCGCTGCCTGCGGCGCGGAACGAATTGAACCACCGTACTTCCGGTCTGAGCGACAGGACATGGCTGAAAACCAGGATAATGCCGACGGCCAAGACGCCGAGGATCAGACCGTTGAGGCCAGGATTGTGCATGAAGGCAGTCTGTGCCTGCCGGAACAGAATGGCGGCAATGAACCCGACGATAATGAGAAACAGCACCATCGTCCAAAGAAACGGCATCGGACTGGAAAGTTTATAGCTGTAATTGCCCGTGGTTTTTTCGGTCGAGCCGAACTCCGCCACATTCACATTTTCCATAGGTTCCGCAGCCTCCGGATTCATTTCAGCCGGAGACTAGAGCAACATTGCGCCGAATTGAAGTATGCGGGAACGAAAACCGTGTCTTTACAACAGCGATTTACCGCGTCGGAACTGGACGTTTGGCTACTTCAAGTAGTGCCTTCTGGATATATTCGTTGCCTGCGACGACCGAGCCGGTCTCAAGGAGCGACGAACCGCCATCCCAATCCGAGACGTAGCCGCCGGCTTCGCGGATAAGGAGGATCCCCGCCGCGATATCCCAGGCCGAAAGCGCCGTTTCCCAATAACCGTCGAAGCGACCAGCGGCCACATAGGCAAGATCCAGCGACGCCGCACCCATGCGGCGAATCCCGGCAACCTCGCCCATCACGTGACGAAGCTCGACGAGGAACTTGCCGTGATTGCCGCGACCCAGGTGAGGAACCCCACAGGCAATGACGGAATCCGAAAGCACGCGACGAGCGCCAACGCGCAACCGGCGATCATTCAGGAAGGCGCCGCCGCCGCGCTCGGCGGTGTAGAGTTCGTCCGTTGCCGGATTGAAGACGACGCCGGCGACGATCTCATTGTTGCGCTCGAGCGCGATCGAGACCGCGAACATTGGAATGCCGTGCAAGAAGTTGGTTGTGCCGTCGAGCGGATCGACGATCCAACGGTGTGCGCCGTCGGTACCCTTGATTTCCTCACTCTCTTCGCCAAGGAAACCATAGGTCGGGCGAGCCTTCAGGAGCTCCTCCTTTACGATCTTCTCCGCTTTACGGTCGGCGCTCGACACGAAGTCGCCGGGGCCCTTCACCGAAACCTGCAGGTTCTGCACTTCCCCGAAGTCACGCCCCAACGACTTGCCTGCCTTGATGGCAGCCTGAACCATGACATTGAGGAGAGCTGAACGAGCCATGTGAGCACTTTTCCTTGAGCGATAATTCGTACGCGCTGTCAGGGCGGGAAAGGTCCCTGGTCGCCAGAGAAGGCGGCGCTGGATAAGATTGGCGGCCTCAAGACCACAAAATCGAGAAAATTTCAAGAGGAAGACCGTCGAACCTAAAAGCAAAGCGGCTTGCGCCGTCGGACGTTATGAATTTCTGCTGATTGATCAGGACTTCACGGACGATCTGGCGAAGCGGAAGAATTCGATCGAGGCGGCCTGTCGGCCGCGCCGATCTTCGATTTCAAAATGAGGTCCATAGCACGCCAACATCGCCGATGCGTTCAAGGATACAGTCGGAGCCGACATATCGGGCACCGAAGAAAGTAGTGGCACCGCTCGATCGGAAGCTCATCAAGCTTTACAAACCGGGGTTGCCAAGGTCGAGGACGCGCTCTTCCAGGTCACTGGATCCGGCGGAACTTGTTGGCGGCATCGATTGCCGCCTTCTGCTGGTCTTCCTCGATGCCGAGATAGAAGTCTTCGAGCTCCGGGTCAGGCAGACCGGCCCGACGCGACAGGACATACCATTTTGCGGCCTCGACAGGATCCGGTTTGGTTCCGAGCGCGTTGATGTAGAGGTGCGCTAGCTTGTTCTGGGCAACCACGTTGCCGCGATTGGCAGCAAGCCGCAGCCACTGAAAACCCTTGACAAAATCGCGTGGTCCGTTCTGACCGTTGACCAGCCAGATACCAAGATCGACCTGAGCTGTGTCGTAGCCGGCATGCGCAGCGCGTGCCATCCATTCGCGCGCCAGCTGCTTCTTTTCCTCCGGCAGGTCAGAAAGCGAGGAGTAAATCTCCGCCACTGCATACTGCGCGTCGGCGATGCCCTGTTCGGCAGCCTTCTCATAGTAAGGCAAGGCGAGCTTCAATCCCTTCTCACCCGGATTGTCGGCCGTCAGGATCTGACCCCAATTGAATTGCGCGGAGGCGTTTCCGACATCGGCCGCCTTGTGCATATATTCGTCGGCCTTCGCCTTGTCGCGCTTGACGAAACGACCTTCAATCAGCATCAGCGAATATTTAAACATCGCCGCTGCGTCCCCGCCTTCCGCACCCTTGCTGTACCAGAAGGCCGCGTTCTTCATGTCTCGCTTGACGCCCAGCCCGTCGGCCAGGAGCTCACCCATCAGCGTCTGCGCGGCCGGATCGCCGAGCTGCGCGCGAGGCAGAGCCTTTTCCATTGCAGTCAGATAGTAGCCACGTTGGTAGGCGCCGTAGGCTTCGTCAACAGGGCCTTTGTAGTCCTTTTCCGGCGGAAGATCCGGCAGCTTCGCACCCATGCGCTCAAAAACGCCCACGCCCGTCGAAGGTCCCGTGCTCTCTGTCTGCGGTCGTCCCGCTTTCAGCGGTTCAGGAGCCGTCGCAAGCGGCCGGGTCACGATATTGTCGACCGTCTGGGCCGAAACGATATGCGTTAGGCCCGCCAGAAAGGCGGCGGCGAAGGCAGCGGACACGCGCAGATAGCGGGACAGGATCGGCATGAGCGCGATATCAATCCTCAAACCGTGGCGCTTTTTCGTCCAAGAGCGCATTGACTTCGGCGACGATGGAGGACGCACGCCCGGCGTCGGCAAAAACCGCCAGCCGCAGCGCGACGAACTCCGCGCCGGTCTCTGCCACCGCCAACGCGGATGCTGGATCCGCACCGCCCATGACGATGCAGGGAATCTCAATCATCGAAGCCCACCACTCGCCGAGTGCGAGGTTCTTGGGATGCGCTTCAGGCTTGATGTCACCGTCGAGCTTGCCGAAAAAGATATAATCCGGTCGCTCCTCGCCGATCTCCAGCGCATGGTGCCGATCTGCGGCATTACCACCGCCGACGATGAGCTTGTCGGCATATTTGTCGATCGCGTCGGAGATTTCACTGGCTGGACCGCTCAGATGCAGGCCGTCCGCCTTCGTGCGCCCAACGACGCGGCTGTCGCCCGCAAGCAGTGCGGCCGCCCCTGAATCCTGGATAATTGGAACCAGCTTCTCGGCATGCTTCTGGAACTCGCCGTCGTTGAGACCGTATTGCGGCACAATTACAGAGGCGACGTCACCACCCTCCAAGGCATCGCCAACCAGCTTTGCCTGCTCATCGGCATCGGCAATATCGGGGACGATCAGAACTAGGCGGCAGCGGTTTTCCGGTTCGGTCATGAACTCTTTCCATTTACAGCAGAACAGGTCGTTTCGGGGCCCATCTGCACTCGTCCTGTGTGAGTAAATCCGTTAGACCGGGCTGGCAAGGGGAGGATTTTCAAAAGCATGCCGATGGACCTGTCATTTTATTATGCCGCCGTTCCCGCTGTCATCCTGGTCGGACTCGCCAAAGGCGGCATGGGTGATGCCTTATCGCTGATCGGACTGCCCTTTCTCGCTCTCGTCGTCTCGCCGGTTCAGGCAGCCGCGATCCTGCTTCCGATCCTCGTCTTCATGGATATGATTTCGCTCGTGATCTGGCGCGGGCACGGAGACTGGACGACGCTGAAAATAATGCTGCCGGGAGCATTGTTCGGCATTGGGCTTGGTTGGGCGACTTCAGCGCTCATTCCAGCCAGCGCTCTTCGCGTCGTCATCGGCGCGGTCACCATCCTTTTTTGCCTTCGTTATTTCTGGAACAACTTCGGCCCCGCCGCCGGACAACAGAGGCCACCACAAGGCCAGCGGCCGCTGCTTGCGAAGACATGGGCAAGCCTGTCCGGCTATGGCAGCTTCGTAGCGCATGCCGGCGGAGCGCCGTTCCAGATCTATGTCCTGCCGCTGCAATTGCCGCCTCGAGAATATACGGGGACCAGCGTCCGCTTCTTCGCAGTTCTCAATGCCGTCAAGCTCGTTCCCTACTTCGCGCTCGGCCAGCTCGACACGCAGAACCTCTCCACATCAGCCACGCTGCTGCCGTTTGCGCCGCTTGCCACAATGGCTGGCGCCTGGTGCGTGCGTCGTATGAAACCCGTGATCTTTTATCCTTTCATGTACGCCATGGCCCTCTTTGCCGCCGTGTTGATCGCGAAGGAAGGCCTGGGTTTCTAACAATTTTCGGTTTCGTTGCGCCGCACAATTTCCTTGCCCGATTGCGCCGTTTGACGTAGCTTTTCGCCATGTCGAACACGGATCCCTTCGCCGCGATAGCCGATCCTCACCGGCGCTTCCTGCTGGAGGAACTTCGACGCGCGCCGAAGACCGTGAATGAGCTTGCCGAGGGGCTCCCCATCAGCCGCCCCGCCGTTTCCCAGCACCTCAAGGCGCTGCTGGATTGCAACTTGGTTTCCGTCACCGCCGAAGGCACGCGGCGCATCTACGCGGTCAACAATCGCGGCTTCGACAAGCTCAATCTCTGGCTCGATCAGTTCTGGGCGTAGCGCTCCCCCAAACGAAAAACGCCGGCTCGCGACTTTCCGTCGGAACCGGCGCAACAATCGCCTGTCGAGCACGAACTGTCTAAGCTTTTGGTGAAATTGGGGTTTCGCCCTCCTCGCCCAGGGCCGCGCTCGATAATTTATCGCATCCTACTCAATGGAAGGATGATTTAAGGCGCTCAATCTCGTCCTTGATCCGCAATTTTCTGCGTTTGCACTCAGCTACTTCATTATCGTTTCGGGAGGGGGATGTCATAAGCGAATGCAACTCCTCCTCGAGAGCAACATGCTTTTTCTGGAGTGACTCAAGATGAGCTTGAACAGTCATTTGACCCTTCCTTCCTCTTACCTCTCCCCGGCCAACACCGCCGGAGATCCAAGGCGTCAACCTTTCAACTGTGACATATTTTTGAAGCCTTGTCGAAGGTGAAAACAAGGAGAACAAGTGGCAAAATCATGACGAACAGCCGCTAGCCGTTACCTCCAATTGGTGATAGGAGCTTGCGGAAATTATCGGCAGAACGGACATTGTCCGAAGACGTTTATGGGGAATGCATATGGCCGATCAGGAACAGGCGGAAATCAGGCTCATGGTCGCGAGACTAAGGCAGGAGCACGAGGATTACGATGCCGCCATCAACGCCATGATTGCCACCGGATGTGACGCATTGCGCATCCAGCGCATGAAGAAAAAGAAACTGGTCATCAAGGACAAGCTGACAAAGCTCGAAGACCAAATCATCCCTGACATCATTGCCTGAAGGGAATACCCTGACGATGACAGACAGACCACCCGTTGCCATCATCATGGGAAGCCAATCGGATTGGGAGACCATGAAGAACGCCGCCGATACTCTGGAGGCGCTCGAGATTCCTTACGACGCACGCATCATATCGGCCCACCGCACGCCGCATCGCCTGGTAAACTTCGCCAAGACGGCGCGCGATGAAGGCTTCAAGGTGATCATCGCGGGCGCTGGCGGCGCGGCCCATCTGCCAGGAATGGCTGCGGCCATGACGGCGCTTCCCGTGTTCGGCGTCCCGGTTCAATCCAAGGCGCTGTCCGGTCAAGATAGCCTGCTTTCCATCGTCCAGATGCCGGCCGGCATCCCGGTCGGCACACTTGCCATCGGCAAGGCCGGCGCTATCAACGCCGCCCTTCTGGCGGCTGCAGTTCTGGCATTGTCGGACGAGGACATTGCCGAGCGCCTTGACGATTGGCGCGAGCGCCAAAGCGCCGCCGTTGCCGAATATCCGATGGACGACCTATGACCGTAACAACAATCGGCATCATCGGCGGCGGCCAGCTTGGCCGCATGCTTGCCATGGCCGCTGCACGGCTGAACTTCCGAATCGTCATCTTGGAACCGCAAGCTGACTGTCCGGCCGCGCAGGTCGCTAACGAACAGATTGTTGCCGCCTACGACGATCCTGCCGCGCTTGCCGAACTTGCGACGTCTTGCGACATCATCACATATGAGTTCGAGAACGTTCCGGTCGCCGCTGCGGAGACGCTCGCAAGCAAGGTCCCCGTCTACCCGCCGCCGAAGGCGTTAGAGGCCGCACAGGACCGACTGATCGAAAAGCGCTTCATCAACGGATGCGGCATACCGACGGCTGGCTTCCATTCAGTGGACAGCCAGGCCGATCTCGAAGCGGCCCTGAAGGATTTTGGCGGCCGCGGCGTCCTGAAGACCCGTCGCCTTGGCTACGATGGCAAGGGACAAAGAGTGTTCCGCTCGGCAGCCGATACGGCGGCTGGCGCCTTCGCGGCGCTCGGCGGCGTCCCGCTCATTCTCGAGAGCTTCGTTTCATTCGAGCGCGAGATCTCGATCATTGCGGCGCGCGCAACCGACGGCACGATCGCCTGTTACGACCCTGCCGAAAACGTTCACCGCGACGGCATCCTGCACACGTCAACGGTGCCCGCTTCGATCTCCGCAGAAACGGCAGCCGCTGCCCGGGAAGCGGCCGAGAAGATTCTGGCCGCGCTCGGCTATGTCGGCGTCATCGGCATCGAATTCTTCGTGCTCGCCGACGGCAGCCTGATCGCCAACGAAATGGCGCCGCGTGTCCACAACTCCGGCCATTGGACGGAAGCCGCCTGCGTCATCTCCCAGTTCGAGCAGCACATCCGGGCGGTTGCCGGCCTGCCGCTCGGCAATACCGGCCGCCAATCGGATTGCGTGATGCAGAACCTGATCGGCGACGATATCCTGGAGTTGCGCGACTGGCTAAGGCGACCGGACACACTGGTTCACCTCTATGGCAAGACGGAATCCCGCCCCGGGCGCAAGATGGGCCACGTCACCATCTTGACCGCGAACTTGCCGGTTTCTCCCTGAGAAAAGCCGCTCTGGCCATGGGAAAAACACCGTCACGTGGTTGACACAGGGAAGTCGCCGGGTTATCTGCACGCCCAACCTGAAGAGCGCGCCCCGAGCGCGCTTTTGAATGTAATAGATACGGGCGAATGTGAATTCCCCCTCAAACATCGCGGATCAAAACAATGAAGATCAAGAATTCGCTCAAGTCGCTCAAGGCTCGTCATCGTGACAACCGCCTGGTTCGCCGCAAGGGCCGCATCTACATCATCAACAAGCTGAACCCGCGCTTCAAGGCTCGTCAGGGCTGATATAGCGCGCCTGGACGGCTTCGTGGCATTTTGGGCCCGTTCCCGCCAGGGGATTGCTCCGGCAATCAAATCAAATTGCTTTGATCTTCAGTGATGGCGGGCTAACATGTCCGCCATGCGTGTTTTTGCCATGACCTGCGCGGCGCTGCCGCTTTCCCTATCTCTGCTTGTTCCTGCATTGCCTGCCATGGCTGCGGAAAAGGACGTCATCGTCGAGCAGCCAGACACGAATCTCTCACCAAAGCAGCACCTTGATCAGCTTTACGCACAGTTGAAGCGCGAGCGCGACCCTGACAAGGCGAGCGGTATCGCCGACGAGATTCGTGCCGTGTGGAACGACTCTGGCAGCGCAACCGTCAACCTCCTGATGCAATGGGCCGACAAGGCGATCCAGGAGAAACGCACCGCTGCCGCCCTCGATTTCCTCGATCAGGCGATCGCTCTCAGGCCGGATTACGCAGAAAGCTGGAACCGCCGGGCCACACTCAACTACGCCAACGACAATTATCGCAAATCGATGTCCGATATCGAGCACGTGCTCGACCTCGAGCCCCGCCACTTCGGCGCGCTTTCCGGCATGGCCGCCATTCTTACCGAAACTGGCAACGACCAATTGGCTCTAAAAGCTTGGGAACGGTTCCTGGAGATCTATCCGGCCAATCGAAGCGCCCAGGAGCAAATGAATACGCTCTCCGAGAAGCTGGCCGGCAGCCGCACTTGATCTTGACGGTGAACCGCGAGAGCCAATCTTACCTATTGGTCACGTGATTCAACAGATGTACCCATGCTTGCCATAGCTTCCGTTATCCTTGCCCCCATTGCCGCCGCCATCGGGTACTCTTCCTACAAGAAACGTCAATTCGAGGCGACATGCCCGAATATTGGCGAGCTGACGGATATCGGCGGCTACCGGCTGAATGCCCTTCACATCGCGGCTCCAGCGACTGGCGATCTGCCGCCCTTGGTCTTCATCCATGGTGCGAGCGGCAACCTGCTTGATCAGGTCGGTGCCTTTCTGCGGCCGCTGCATGGCCGTGCCGAGATGCTCTTCATCGACCGCCCTGGCCACGGCTATTCCGAGCGTGGCGGTCCAGAGAATGCATTGCCCTCAGGACAGGCTGACGCGATCGCAAAACTCATGGAAAAGCGGGGCATCAAACGAGCCATCATCGTCGGCCATTCCTTCGGGGGCGCCATCGCGGCTGCCTTCGGGGTGCGCCATCCCGAAAAAACTGAGGGGCTGCTTTTTCTCGCCCCAGCGACGCATCCATGGCCTGGCGGCATCGATTGGTACTACCACCTCGCTGCGATGCCCGTCCTCGGGTGGCTCTTCACGCACGCGATTGTCGTACCGATCGGCTTGCAACGATTAGAGCGGGCGACAATGAATGTCTTTCGTCCCAATCCGCGCCCGGCCGACTATATCGCTAAGACAGGGCCCACCCTGGTGTTGCGACCGCGTGCCTTCTACAACAATGCCGTCGATTGTACTCGGCTGCTGGCCTACCTCAAGGCGCATTCTCCGCAGTATTCTAGGATCACCGCACCGACGGTCATCATTACCGGTGACAGCGACGGCATCGTTTGGGAACATATCCATTCACAGGGACTGGCCCGCGATATCGCCGGCTCCGAACTGGTGAAAATCCGCGGCCTCGGCCACAAACCGGACTATGTGGTGACCGATGTCGCCGTAGCCGCCATGGAGAAGATCGGCGGCGCTGCGCGCGATCTTCAGGCCGCAGCACGCCAAGCAGAACGCCGTCTCCTGAACCAACAAGGCGCGCAACCGACCGAACCCGCCGCGCCTTGCGAGGAACTGACGCCTCCTGTCGCAACGGTGACTTAACCTTCCAGCAAGCGAACGTGCTATTGCCACCGTGGTGCATTGCCGAGCGTCCGCGGCGTCCCATATCCATTGCACCGACATGCTTTGAGGGAAGTCATGGATCACCCACGCACTAGAATCGTCGCCCTTGTTGCCGCCCTATCATTTGCGCTCGCGCCGCTCGCGTTCGCCGCCTCGCCCACACCGGTTGAGGCCGAGCATGGCATGGTCGTGACAGCCCAGCATCTGGCGACCGATGTCGGCGTCGATGTGCTGAAGAACGGCGGCAACGCCGTCGATGCCGCGGTCGCCGTCGGCTACGCGCTCGCCGTCGTCTATCCGACGGCCGGCAATCTCGGTGGTGGTGGCTTCATGACGATCCGGCTGAAGGACGGCAGGATGACGTTTCTCGATTTTCGCGAGCGCGCGCCATTGGCAGCCACCAAGACCATGTATCTCGACGCCAAGGGCGATATCGTTCCCCGCGCCAGCCTCGACGGCTATCTTGCCGTCGGCGTACCTGGATCCGTAAAGGGCTTCGAGATGGCTCGCGAAAAATACGGCACGAAGTCGCGCCAGGATCTGCTCGCACCAGCTATTCGCTATGCCAAGGAAGGCTTCACGCTGGAACAGGGCGACGTCGCCAGTATCAGCGGCAGCGCGAAGCGGCTCGCCAAGGACGAGGCCGCGGCAAAGATTTTTCTGAAGGCGGAAGGCAGGCCCTTCGCCGTGGGCGAGAAGCTCGTCCAACCCGATCTTGGCGGCGTTCTTTCCAGCATCGCCGACAAGGGGCCTGACGCTTTCTACAAGGGAATGCCGGCCGACGCGATCGTCAAGGCGAGCCAGGCGAAAGGCGGTATCCTCGCCAAGGAGGATTTCGAACAATACGCCGTGCGTGAGCTGAAGCCGATCGAGTGCAACTACCGCGGTTATGACATCATCTCCTCGCCTCCTCCATCCTCGGGTGGCGTCATCATCTGCGAAATCCTCACGGTCCTGGAAGGCTATCCGCTGTCCTTCCTCGGTTACGGCTCAGCCGAGACGGTGCATCTGATGGTCGAGGCGATGAGATACGCCTATGTCGACCGCAACGCAGCCCTCGGCGACCCTGAATTTGTCGACAACCCCGTCTCCACGATGCTCGACAAGGGCTACGCCAAGGCGATCCGCGCCAAGATCGATCCTTATAAGGCAGGCGCCTCTGCCGACCTGAAACCGCTTGGCGCCAAGGAGAGCGTCGAGACCACGCATTATTCGATCATCGACGACGAGGGGAATGCCGTCGCCGTCACTTACACGCTGAACGGCAACTTCGGTGCCGGCGTCGTCGCACCCGGCACTGGCATCCTGCTCAACAACGAGATGGACGACTTCACCTCGAAGCCTGGTGTTCCGAACCTTTACGGGCTCGTACAGGGCGAGGCAAATGCGATTGCCCCGAAGAAGACGCCGCTCTCCTCGATGAGCCCGACGATCGTCACCAAGGACGGCAAGCCTTTCATGATTATCGGCAGCCCCGGTGGCTCCCGCATTATCACCATCACTCTTGAGGCGATCCTCAACGTCATCGATTTCGGCATGGATATCAGCCAGGCGGTGAATGCGCCGCGCATTCATCACCAATGGCAGCCCGACAAGATCTATTTCGAACCGTACACATTATCGCCGGACACGATCCGAGCATTGATCGCCATGGGCCATACGCTGGACGATGGCAGCGGCCCGCCGCAATGGGGACAAGCCGCTGGCATCCTTGTCGGAGGCAAGAGCCTCGCCGATATCGAGAAGGGTGGCAGCGCGCGCTACTATGGTGCGATGGACAGCCGCGCTACCGAGGGTTCCGCGGGCGGGTACTGACTATCGGATGCGAGCGTGGACATAATCGCCCTTGATGCTGACGCGCGGCCTGGCGCCGGGTACGCTCGGCTCCAAACTATCAACATAGGAGGCCTTGGCGATCACCGAATAATCCAGCGGCACACCACTTCCGAAGCTGAGGTCGGCCTGCAGCGACTGGGCAGTGATGCTGACCGTCTCGTCTTGCCTGATGGTGTCGTAGCGAAGCCGAGCACGTACCGCCGTGCCGAGGATATCGAGCCCAGCAGCGTGGCCGTCAAAGGTGATGTCGGCCGCCTTGCTGGAGATCGCAACATTGGCGAAATCGCCATTCAGTTGCGCCTTGAGCGCCTGCTGATCGATGCGCACGGTGATGCCCGGCGCGACATTTGCCGAAATCTCCGGCGTGCAGTCGGACAGATCCGTCCACGCCGTCTGCATCACCTTGATTGTCAGGACCGTCCCATCGATGCGCGTTATACTTCGATCGCGGCAGCCATTGAAGAACCAGTTGGAATACCAGGATGAGAACCAGCCGCTGCGTCGCGCACCGGTTTTGGCCCTGTAGGGCTCCGTGTCGCTCGCGTTTAGTCTGATATCACTTGCCTCGCCGCTGATGACGACGGAGCGGACGGCGGAAATATCGAGTGCTTCGCCTGTCATTCGAGGCTCGGCGAAGGCAGAACCAAGCGTCAGAATGAAGGCGGAGATGAAGAGGATCAGTGTCATCGGTTTTCTCCTTGAACACGCCGGCCAACGGCGGGCGATTGCGTGCAAGGTGAAGATCGAAACGCAATCTTGAGACCTCGATCGTAATCCAGGTCGCCCGCGATTGCGATCAAGGCCATAGTCATGCAGTTATTGAATGTGTCTCACCGAGCTCACCATCATGATCTTCGTTCCGCTTCCTTTCGTCGTTGCTCTTTTGCTCTTCATCCTTTTCGTGCGGATGGTCAGGCAGAACGATTGGACCGAACAGGCAAAGCGTCCATTCCTACTTCTGATCGGCGCCTACACCCTCCAATCGATCATCATCGGGGTCCGCTGGGGTTATGATGTGGTCGGCATCCTGCCAGTCCAGCCCGTCGTCGCGTCGATGATCGCGGCGCTCGCCTGGATCAGCTTTCGCAACCTCGCCGCGGAACGGCAGACATCGCTCCTCCGTTTCTGGCCCCATATCCTGCCAAGTGCCTTGATCGTCGCACTTCTGATCTTCTGGCGCGACCCGGTTGGTCCCGTCGTGACCGCGACCTTCCTTGCGTACGGCACCACCCTGCTCTGGCTGGCCCGAAACGGGCCGGATGCCCTCGTCTCATCGCGTCTCGATGGCGCGCTTCTGTCCTATCGCTCCCTCGTGATCACCGGTTTGGCACTGATCGCCTCGTCAGCGGCCGATATTGCGATCAGCCTAGACCTCGAACAGAGCGGCGGCATCCATGCCGGGGCAATCGTCGCGATCGGCAATGTCATTACACTTCTGGTCCTCGGTACGGCAGCCTCGATTGCCAGCGCCAGCCAATCGCTCGCAGCCACGGCCAACGAACCATCCGCCCCCGCCAAAAGCCAGGAAGACGATGCGATCGCACGCGCGCTGGAAAGCCTGATGCTGTCCCGCCAGATCTACCGCGATCCCGAACTCAATCTCGGCCGCATCGCCCGCAAGATGAACCTGCCGGCTCGCCGCGTTTCAATAGCGGTCAACCGCGTCCACGGGGTCAGCGTCTCGCAATATGTGAACGACTTTCGTATCCGAGCCGCCTGCGAGTCACTGGTGGCGACGGACGAGCCGATCACGCGGCTGATGTTCGATTGCGGCTTCATCAGCAAATCGAACTTCAATCGCGAGTTCCTGCGAGTTGCCGGTACCAACCCGACGGAATTCCGGCGGCGTAGTCGTCACAAGCCCGAGACCGCCTGCGATTTGCGGCCGACGCTTTTCGTGTCACGGTGACAAAGTCGTCGTTCACAAGCATCGCGTGCGGCCCTATGCATGGGCGTACCGTCATTTGAAAGAGTCTCCATGGCCAGCATTGAAATGATCGTTGCCGCTCGCGCTCGTCTGCGCGGACATGCGCGCCGCACGCCGCTTCTCTCCTCGCCCTTCATCGACGAACTTGCCGGCCGGCGGGTATTCGTGAAGGCGGAATGCCTTCAGCACACCGGTTCCTTCAAATTCCGTGGCGGCTGGTCTGCCGTTTCCGCGCTCGATCCTGCCGTTCGCAGCCGCGGCGTCATCGCTTTTTCGTCAGGCAATCACGCGCAGGGCGTGGCGCTCGCCGCAAAGCTGCATGGCGTGCCCTGCGTCATCATCATGCCGTCGGACGCGCCGAAGCTGAAGATCGCCAATACACGGGCACTGGGCGCAGAAGTCGTGCTCTACGATCGGGCCACAGAGAACCGCGACGCGATCGGCGCTGAGCTTTCGGCAGCGCGTGGGCTGACCCTGATCAAGCCCTTCGACGAGCCCCAGGTGATCGCGGGCCAGGGCACAACCGGCCTCGAGATCGCCGAACAGGCAGAGGAGTTGGGCATCAAGGGGGCCGAGGTATTGGTTCCCTGCGGCGGCGGCGGCCTGACATCGGGCATCGCGCTTGCGCTTGAAGCCAGCGCGCCTGCATTCCGCGTGCGCCCTTGCGAGCCTGAAGGTTTCGACGATACGACACGGTCTCTGGCGTCGGGCAAGATCGAGCGCAACGCCGCGATGACCGGCTCTATCTGCGATGCGATCATCACCCCGCAGCCCGGCAACATCACCTTCCCGATCCTGCAGCGCCTCGCAGGCGCCGGTATCGTCGTAACAGACGAGGAGGCGCTTCGCGCGATGGTGCTCGCCTTCGTACGGCTGAAGATCGTCGTCGAACCGGGCGGCGCCGTCGCTCTTGCCGCAGCTCTGTTCCACGGCAATGAACTGGAGGAAGACACCGTCGTCGTCGTGACCTCGGGAGGCAACGTTGACGCCGACATCTTCGCTGGCGCACTTGCCCGGCACGGATAGACACAGGACAAACCTGCCTCACTGGCGTCTTAAGCAGCCTTGTAGCGCGCTGCAGGTGCCGAGCGTGATAGGCTCGGCATCAGCGCTTGGCGTGCATCCTCGTATTTCTGCAGCAGCCCCGCATCCTCGAGAGCCGGGATAGTCGCGAACTCGCCCTGGTCGAAGCCGGCAAGAGCTGCATCCACCATGTCTTCGGCCGGCATGACGATTTCGCTCGGCAGGTGCTCGACAGGCGTGCCGGCGATATCCCAGAAATCGGTCGCGGTCGCCCCCGGCAGCACCGCCTGGATACGGATGTTCTTGTCCGTCAGTTCATGCTTCAGCGATCGACTGAAAGCGAGCACAAACGCTTTGCTGGCTCCATAAACCCCGTTCAGGATCTCAGGCGCGATCGCCACGATGGATGCGATGTTGATGATTGCGCCGCCGCCACGGGCCGCAAACCCCGGCACGGCAGCATAGGTCAGTCGCATCAGGGCGGAGACGTTGAGATCAACCATCGCCTGCATCTTGTCGACATCGGATGCAAGCAGCGGAGCGGTGCCGCCGACGCCCGCATTGTTGACCAGAAGGGTGATGCTCCGGTCACTCTTCAGCACCGCCTCGACACGCGCCAGATCGGCCTTCCTGCCGAGATCCGCCGGAATGGTTTCAATTGCCCTGCCTGTTTCCCGGGTCAGCTTGGCCGCAAGTTCGGAAAGCCGTTCGGCATTGCGGGCTACCAGAATGAGATCATAGCCGCGCTTTGCGAGCCGGTGAGCATAGATGGCACCGATCCCCGATGACGCACCGGTGACGAGCGCGGTTCCTTTGTGCTGATCGCTCATTGTCGTTCTCCGTGTTGGGCAACAGCACCTGCTGTTGGTGTGCAGGAGTCTTACCCCTGATTGCCAATGTCTTGAATGTCATATAAACCACCTTTTAGGACAAACGGAGTTCTGAGCCATGCAGCGCATAGCCGTCCTGCTCTTTCCCGGATTTCAGATGATGAGTCTCGCCGCCATCTCGGCCTTCGAGTTCACCAACCTCGAAGTCGGCGAACAGGTCTACGACATCGCCTATCTCTCCGAGACCGGTGGACCGATGCAAGGGTCCTTCGGCGCCACGATGGAGACGGCGCAATTCGACGATCCCGCATTCGACACGCTGCTGGTGTCGGGCGCCGTCGGTATCAAGCTGCCAACCTCGAGAGAAGGCGAGTTCATCCGCAACGCGCTTGGCGCCTCGCGCCGGGTCGCCTCGATCTGCACCGGCGCGTTCCTGCTGGCCGAGGCGGGTGTTCTGGACGGCCGTCGCGCCACGACGCACTGGCTCCTCGCGCGCGAGCTGCAATCGCGCTACCCCAAGGTCAGAATCGAGGAGGATCGCATTTTCATCATCGATGGCTCTGTCTGGAGCTCGGCGGGCATGACGGCAGGCGTCGATCTGGCACTTGCGATGGTCGAGAAGGATCACGGCGCCGACATCGCCCGCTCCGTCGCCCGCAAGCTCGTCGTCTATCATCGTCGCGCCGGCGGCCAGTCGCAGTTCTCTACACTGCTGGAACTGGAGCCCAAATCGGACCGCATTCAGAAGGCTCTTGCCTATGCGCGCGGCAACCTGAAGAACACGCTATCCGTCGAAGAGCTGGCAGAGGCGGCGGCGCTCAGCCCGCGCCAGTTCAGCCGGACTTTTCGCGTAGAGACAGGGCAATCGCCGGCCAAGGCGGTGGAGCACCTGCGCCTGGAAGCGGCCCGGCTGATGATGGAACAGGGGCGACACCCGATTGAAGTCGTCGCCGCAGAAACCGGCTTCGCAGATCGCGAGAGGATGCGCCGCGCGTTTCTCCGCTCCTTCGGCCAGCCGCCGCAGGCGATCCGCCGAAATGCGCAGCGCGAATATCAGGTATAGGCTCTCGCAGACGGCTGGATGGCCGATGGCACCACGTCGGCGACAGCCTCCCGGACCGCGTGCAGCATTATTGACGCAAGCCGCGCCGTCGCCGGTCCGGGCTCGAGTTCGGCTCGATGCAGGACGAGGCCGAGCGAGGGAAGCTCCGGCAGGCCGGTTTCGTCGGCGACAAGCGGCTTCACCTTCCGCGGCAGGCCGACCGGTGTGCGGATGCTGATACCGAGGCCGGCGGCCGTCGCCGCCCACAATCCGCCTAGGCTCGGACTGACGAATGCGAGCCGCCAGGGAATGCCTGCCGTATCGAGCGCCTTGGTCGCGGCGGTGCGCAACAGGCACGGAGCCTCAAGTGAGGCGAGCGGTACCGGCTCGCCGCTGCCGAGTTTCCAGTCGACCGCCCCTCCCGCCGGCCCGAGCCAGCGCATCGGCACCTCGCCGATCTTCTCGCAATGCGGCGTCAGCGTACCGTCGCTCCACGCCAACGCCAAGTCGAGCTTGCCCGCGGTGACGCGCTCGATCAGCTCGACATTGCGTACCACCCGTGCCTCGATGCGGACCTTCGGATGCGCGCGTGCAAAGCGGCCGAGCACATCGGGCAGCAGGGTTTCGCCGAAATCCTCCTGTAATCCGAGCCTGACCCACCCCTCGAGCTCGATACTCTTAACCGCTGCAGCCGCCTCCTCGTTGAGTTCAAGCAGGCGGCGCGCATAGGCCAGCATGGTTTCGCCGGCATCCGTGAGGGTCAGGCCGCGTCCCGCCTTCCGGAAGATCGGCGTGCCGGCCTGCTCCTCCAGCTTCTTCAACTGAGCGCTGACAGCCGAGGTCGAACGACCGAGGCGGTCGGCCGCTCGCGCGAAATTGCCGAGCTCCATTCCGGTCGCAAAGGTTCTCAGCACATCCAGATCGAAGATCGTCCGCCGCATGGCCATAGTCCCGCTTTTCAGGATCATGCATTCAATTAATTCTGATTTTCTGCATTATCGTGGCGTGCGATGCTCCTTCTGTCAAGAATTCACTTATTGGAGGCCGTCATGCCCTTTGTTCGTATCTCTCTGCTGCGCGGCAAGTCGCCGGAGTATCTTCGCGCGGTATCAGACAGTATTCATCGCGCCATGGTCGAGACGTTCAACGTGCCGCTTGCCGACCGCTTCCAGGTCATCCACCAGCATGAACCGGGCGAATTGATCTTCAATCTCAACTACCTCGCCGGACCGCGTTCCGACGATTTCGTGCTTTTCGCCATCACCGCCGGGAAGCCTCGCTCGACCGAGACCCGACACGCCTTCTTCAAGCGGGCCGCCGAACTTCTCGGAGCATCGCCCGGCATCCGACCGGAAGACATCATGATCGTCGTCACCACTACATCACCCGATGAATGGTCGTTCGGCGATGGAAAGGCGCAGATGAGCGAACCCGGTTGGGAAGCGCGCGCCTTAGGCAACGCCACATGAAGGACAATCCGGTCTGCATGACAATCCAGAGCCCCCGGAAAATGCCGTCCGCCCCGTCGATATTGTCACCGCGCCCTTGTGGGTCGAGATGTTGCCTGAAGGAGCAGCCGACGGCGAGAACACCGCGATGAGGGCAGGCCTCGATATCGGGACCATCCCCGCTGCCACACGCACTCGTGCGGGCTCTTTGTTCTGACGCGCAGAGGCTTGGCGCTACGCGAACGGGGCGCGGTGGAGGAGTTGCGTGTCGGAGATGCAGTCTGGTTCGCCGCCGGCGAAAAACACTGGCAAGGAGCAACTCACTGCAGCCCCTTTAGATACATCAGCATGCAAGCAACAGAGGTCAGTCGTATCGTCGACTGGCTGAAGCCAGTGGAGGCTCTCTCATGATGGCGATGCAGTACAGCTTTACCCTGCCGGTCGATTACGACATGTCGATCATCGACCGGCGCATCCGCGACAAGGGACCGATGCTGGACGGATTTCCCGGCCTCGGTTTCAAGGCATATCTCAGCGCCCGCAAAGGTGAGTTCGGATCCCGCGAGAACCTTTATGCGCCTTTCTATCTCTGGCAACAGCCGGAGCGCGCTAGCGACTTCCTCACCGGTCCTGGCTTCAAGGGCCTGACGCAATCCTTCGGCTGGCCCCAGGTGAAGACCTCGATTGTCTGGCACGCGGAAACCGCGCCCTTGCTAGCAGAAGCAAGCTTTGCCACGAAGGAGACAATCGCCATCGAGCCCTACTCGTTGCTTGCCGACATTAGGGACGAGGAAATCAGACAGGCAAAACAACAAGCGCGACAGCGTGACGTCGTCGCCTCTATCTCAGCCTTCGAACCAACCTGTTGGACGCTAGTGCGCTTTAGCCTGCGCCGGTCGGCTCCCCTCATTGCAGGCTCGAGCCAGATCTATCGCGTCGGGCACATATCCCTGTCCTAGATCAGGCCGTCGCCCGACGATAGAGCGCCAGAGAGCCAGCTAGCGCCAGCAGCGCGCCGCCGCAGGCGCGCTCGAGCCAGAGCGCGCCCTGTGTCTTGAGGAAGCGGACCGCCTGCGCGCCAAACGCGGCGTAGGCCAACATGATAATGAAATCGAGAGACGCGAACACCAGCGCCAGCACGCCATACTGGGGCGCCTGCGGGGTGGTCGGGTCAATGAACTGCGGCAGGAAGGCCGAGAAGAAGAGGTAGCCCTTCGGATTGGTGACTGCGACCATGAAGCTCTTCAGCGCGATCGAAACCGCCGTGCCGCCGCCAGCCCCAACTCCCTGCTTCATGGCTGCGTCGATCGTGCCTTTCGATCGCAGCATCACGATCCCGAGAAAAGCCAGATAGGCTGCACCGACATACTTCAGTGCTGAGAACCAGAACTCGGACGCCGCGAGTAGCGCGCCGAGACCGATCGCAACGGCCCCAATCAGGACGAAATCCGAGAGCACCGCTCCAACCATCCCGGCCACAGCACGCCTGACGCCGTAGCGCGAGCCGTTGGTCATCGCCAGAAGTACCGTTGGTCCGGGCGTGGCGATACCAACAAAGGAAACGGCTGCGAACGCAAGTAGCGTGACTGTCTGCATGATGCCCTCCCGATCTCTGTTGGGGAGACTTGCATACGCATCGACCACAAACAAGGCGCATCGCGTGGACAGAAAACAGAAAACCCGCCGCCTGGTCCGGCGACGGGTTTTCCTCAGTCCCTGCTAAAAGTCTCAGACACCGCTCTGGCCGTCGGAGCCGATATAGGCAATGCGCAACATGTTGGTGGCACCCGGCGTTCCGAGCGGCACGCCGGCCGAGATGATGATGCGGTCGCCCGGTTTGCCGAAGCCTTCGTCGGCGACGATCCGGCAGGCGCGGTTGACCATGTCGTCAAGGTCGGTGGCGTCATGCGTCACGACGCAGTGCAGACCCCAGACGATCGCAAGGCGTCGAGCCGTCTGGATGACAGGCGACAGCGCCAGGATCGGGACCTGCGGACGCTCACGCGAGGCACGCAGACCGGTCGTACCGGATGAGGTGTAACAGACGATGGCCGACAGGCGGAGCGTCTCGGCGATCTGGCGGGCGGCGAGCGAAATCGCATCGGCGCCAGTTGCCTCCGGCTGCGCGCGCTGCGCGTAGATGATGCCAGGATAGTGGGGTTCACGCTCGATGGCGCTGGCGATCGAGGCCATCGTCGAGACGGCTTCAACCGGGTAGTCACCGGAAGCGGATTCGGCCGAGAGCATGACGGCATCGGCACCTTCGAAGACGGCGGTGGCGACATCGGAAACTTCGGCGCGCGTCGGAACCGGGGCGGAGATCATCGATTCCAGCATCTGCGTCGCGACGACGACAGGCTTACCCGAACGACGGCATGCGCGGATCAACTGCTTCTGAATACCCGGCACGGATTCGAGCGGCATTTCGACGCCAAGATCGCCACGGGCAACCAT
Organism: Rhizobium mesoamericanum STM3625; assembly: GCF_000312665.1. GTDB lineage: Bacteria > Pseudomonadota > Alphaproteobacteria > Rhizobiales > Rhizobiaceae > Rhizobium > Rhizobium mesoamericanum. Next base: position 152,357 of record NZ_HF536772.1, read on the forward strand.
GAGTGCGTCGGAGAGCTCAATGATTTCCTCGATGCGCTCGATCGCCTGCGGCTTTTCGATTTTCGACATGATGCCGACGCGGCCGCGTGCGATCTTGCGGACTTCGGCCAGATCTTCTGGGCGCTGCACGAAGGAGAGCGCAACCCAATCGACGTCATCGGTTTCGAGAACGGCTGCAAGGTCGGTGCGGTCCTTGTCGGTCAGAACGCCGACAGTCAGCAGCGTGTCGGGTAGGCTGACGCCCTTGCGGTCGGAAATTTTCGTGCCTGAGATCACAGTGGTGACGATGCTCTTGCCATCGCACTTTTCAGCGCGCAGAGCGAGCTTGCCGTCGTCGATGAGCAGTCGGTGGCCGGGCTGCACCGACTCCAGAATTTCCGGATGCGGCAGGAATACACGGGTCGCGTCGCCGGGAACGTCCTTGTTGTCGAGCGTAAACGTGTCACCTGGCTTCAGATCGACCTTGCCTTCGGCGAACTTGCCGACGCGCAGCTTCGGACCCTGCAGGTCGGCGAGGATACCGATCGGACGGCCGGAGCGCGCTTCGACGGCGCGGATGCGCTTGATCAGCGTGCGCATCACGTCGTGGCTGGCATGGCTCATGTTGATGCGGAAGACGTCGGCACCGGCCTGGTGCAGTTTCTCGATCATCGATTCCTCGGACGAGGCGGGTCCGAGGGTGGCGAGGATTTTAACTTTGCGGTTGCGCTTCATCAATTCGGGCTTTCTTGCGTGCCGGGGGCATCGGAAAGTTGAACCATCCAGCTGCCCTGGCGGCCCGTATCATATTCCTTGAACCCCATCTTCTGATAGCCACGGGCGTAGCAATCATTGACACCCGTGATCTTGAACTCGTTTTCCGCCACGCACATTTGCACGTCACCCGTCCATCGGCCTCCCCGGGCAGCGTCTTCGGCGTAGAGATAGTAATATCGGGACTGCAACTCCCCTTCGATGAGCGTCGCGCAGGTCGTCGCCGGCACCTGCCACCAACCTTCTGTCATCCAGCCATCCTTGGCTCGATACCCGATCGCCACGCCCACCAGATTCTGCGTGCCGTTGCACACCCGGAAATCCGCGCGAGCCACATCGGCAATGAAGAACGGCGAGAACGCCACGAGGACGAAAAGAGCAAAACGGGCAAGCGGCCCGGAACGCGTAAGGAAACTTGGCGCGGTCTGGATCAACACGACTTCCAATTGGCTCCCGGTTATTCGTTGTTTGTGCTTTCTTGCGCTGCCTCCCGGCGAATGTCAACGCAATGCTAATCGATTATATTCTTGATAGCGGCCGTACTCGGACCGCGCCGCAGCCTTTGCTTGCCGAGCGCGCTTGAACCCGTCGATGGCCCGTGCGATCAAAGAGGGCCCCGTAAACTGCGATCGACATTTCCTCCATGAGCACCTTCAAATCATTCGAACTACTAGCCGGCAATCATGACAGAGGCATGGTGCTGCTCGGCGATCACGCAATGAACCGACTGCCGGAGGGCTATGGGCGACTGGGCTTGCCAGATAGTGCCTTTGAGCGTCACATCGCCTATGACATCGGCATCGAGGGACTGGTGAGAAACTTGTCGGCGAAACTCGGTGTGCCGGCCGTGCTCGGCGGCTTTTCGCGCCTGCTGATTGATCCCAATCGTGGCGAGGACGACCCAACACTGATCATGAAGATATCAGACGGCGCGATCGTTCCGGGCAATCATCCGATCACCGCTGAAGAGTGGAATTACCGTATCGAAACCTTTCACCGGCCCTATCATAAGGCCGTCAGCGAAACGATCGACAAGGTAGCGAACAAGACCGGTAGCGCGCCGCTCGTCCTGTCGCTTCATTCTTATACCCCGATCTGGAAGCACTTCCCTCGCCCTTGGCACGCCGCAGTTCTATGGGATACCGACCAGCGCGCCGTCACGCCCCTGATTGATATGTTGCGCAGGGACCCCGATCTCGTGGTGGGTGATAATGAGCCTTATGACGGCGCACTGAAGGGCGATACAATGTATCGGCATTGCATGCTGACCGGCATTCCGCACGCTCTGCTTGAGGTGCGCCAGGATCTGATCGGCGACGAGTCGGGCATTGCCGCTTGGGCAGAGCGTCTCGCCCCGATTTTCGAGACCATGAACGCCGATCCGGCGCTGCACGAGTATGATGTGCATGTGTCGCGCACCGGTCCGTACGAATAGGAGACCGAGATGGCCCCCGCCCTGACAAAACAACAACAGACCGAGTTCGAGGCTGCGGCTTTTCGCCGCCTCGTGGAGCATCTGCGCGAACGTAGCGACGTCCAGAACATCGACCTGATGAATCTCGCGGGCTTCTGCCGCAACTGCCTCTCCAACTGGTACCGCGAGGCCGCCGAGGCCGACGGAGTTCCGCTCTCAAAGGACGAATCGCGCGAAATCGTCTACGGCATGCCGTATGACGATTGGAAGAACCTCCACCAGAACAACGCCTCGGCGGAACAAAAAGCGGCGTTTGAACTGAACAAGCCGCACAAATAATTCCCGTGCCTCTCGAATCGGCTTGACCCCGAGCACGCTTCGCGGCAGTCAACGCCATCCGAATTTTCCCACCCCCAATCAGGAGAACACGATGTCTGATGCTCATGGCGTCGCCCGCGATCAGCTTCGCGCCTTTGTGGAGCGCATTGAACGCCTGGAAGAAGAAAAGAAGACCATTGCCGACGACATCAAGGACGTCTATGGCGAAGCCAAGGGCATGGGCTTCGATACCAAGATCCTCAAGAAGGTCGTTGCGCTGCGCAAGAAGGACGAGCAGGAGCGCATGGAAGAGGACGCAATTCTCGACACCTATCTGCATGCGCTCGGCATGATCGAGGCGCCGCCGGAAGGCTGATTGTGACATGTCCTACCGTCTAAGCCGCCGACATTCTCGGCGGCTTTTTTGTGCTAGCGGGCCTGGCAGATCTTATCTGCCTGCTTCCTTTGCGGCCTTCTCGATCACGTCGGCAACCTTTTTCGGCTGCGAGGCGAAGACGGCATGGCTGGACCTGATCTCGGTGGCCACACTTCCGGCACGCTTAGCCATGGTCCGCTCCAGATCGGGGTTGATGGAGCGATCCTCGGTCGCCACGATGGACCAACTCTTTTTCGTCCGCCAGGCTGGATCACCGACTTTCGTGCCAAAGACCTCCTTGGCTGCAAAGACTTGTGACTGCGCCACGAAGGCCGCTTCGGCCTTTGGCAGGTCGGCGGCAAAATCGGCATGAAAGACGCTTGGGTCAAGATAGAGATACTTGCCGTCCTTGGTTTGCTTGATTCCTGTTCCAGCCGGTGGCTTTGAGCCCGCAAGAGTGGCCACGTCTTCGCCCTTGTCGGGCTGGAAGGCCGCCACATAGACAAGTCCCTCGACATGCGGGTTGCGGCCTGCTTCCGTAATGACCATGCCGCCATAGCTATGTCCGACCAGCAAAGTCGGTCCATCCTGCAGGTCAAGCACGCGGTTCGTTGCGGCGACGTCATCGGCGAGCGAGGTCAGAGGTTCCTGGACGACCGTAACGTGAAAGCCGCGCCGCTCCAGGATTTCGGTCGCCTTGCGCCAGCCGGACCCATCGGCGAAGGCGCCGTGAACGATGACGATGTTCTTGATTTCCGCGGCCTGAGCCGCAAAGGCGATGGCGCTCGTGATCAGCGCAACTGCGAAGGTGGAAACGATACGGCAGTTCATGCGGTCACTCCTTTTTATTTATGGCATCCGTGCCTGAAAAAAAAATGGGAGGCGCGGCTGAGGTTGAAAGGCGGACATCTGGTCTGCGCGACGTATCGCTGATATGTCGGGCTCCGTCATGAAATGTAACGCAGTGTAGGACATCTCCATCCACTGCAGGTTTGGGTGGGAACATTCGTCCGCCCCTTTCACAAAATGCCCACAGAGTAGGCATCAATATAAATTGCTTGATTTTGAGGCGAGATTCGCGCATTCAATGGCGCCATGGGGCTTCGACCTCGCCTCAGATCATCGGGCAGCACCAATCACGGCATGGCACCTTTCGTGACACCAATGCACGCGCTTTCTCGTTTGTCGCGCATGCCCGACGTCAGCAGCCGGCGGTAGTCTGTGACCAACTCTACTTCCAAGCCCGGCGACCTCAACGTCCTCGTCATCGACGAGAACAGTATCCGCGCATCTATCATCGAGATTGGCCTGCGTGAGGCGGGCTACGACAATGTCACGATCATCGACGACATGAACGGCCTCGCTAGGCGCATCATGGAAATCAACCCCGACGTCATCGTCATCGACATCGAGAACCCGAACCGTGATATGCTGGAAAGCATCTTTCAGATTTCCCGCGCGGTGAAACGCCCGATTGCAATGTTCGTCGACAAGTCGGACGAAGCGTCGATCGAGGCAGCCGTCGAGGCTGGCGTTTCGGCCTATATCGTCGACGGCCTGAAGCAGGAGCGCGTACGTCCCATCCTCAAGATGGCGATCAGCCGTTTCAACGCCTTCTCGCGTCTGAACCGCGAGTTGGAGGAGACACGCGGAGAACTCGAAAACCGCAAGCTGCTCGACCGCGCCAAAGGATTGCTGATGCGATCCCGCGGGCTGACCGAAGATGAAGCCTATGTGCTCATGCGGCGAACGGCGATGAACCAGAACAGGAAGATCGTCGAGATCGCCCAAAGCCTGATTACAGCTGCCAGCCTTCTGGACCCGGGAACCGACGCATGACGAGCACACATCAGATCATCGCCGGCTTCCTGCCGCTTCTCGACAGCGCGCTTCTGGTCGCCGCCAAGGAAAAAGGCTTTGCGGCAGAACAGGAAATCGAGCTGACGCTCGTGCGTGAACGCTCCTGGGCAACGATTCGCGACCGGCTTGCAGTCAGCCATTTCGACGTGGCGCATATTCTCGCGCCCATGCCGATCGCCTGCAATCTCGGGCTCACCGCACCGGCACCGCGCATGATCGTACCAATGGCTCTTGGGCTTGGCGGCAATGCGGTCACTGTCTCCGCCGACCTCTGGAGCGAGATGGCCGAATGCGGCGCCGCGCCCGATCTGGACGCCCGCTCCAGCGGCCTTGCCCTACGGCAGGTCATCCACCGCCACAAAGGTGAACGGCTTCGCTTCGGTGTCGTCCATCCCTATTCAGGTCACAACTACGAACTGCGCTACTGGCTGTCCGCCAGCGGTATTGATCCAGATGAAGATGTGGAGATCGGCATCCTGCCTCCGCCCGATATGGCTGACGCGTTGACATCAGGCATTATCGACGGTTACTGCGCCGGCGAGCCGTGGAACACGCTGGGCGTGCTCCATAACCGCGCCCATCTCGCGACGGTGAAGGCAGCCATCTGGAAGTCGAGCCCGGAAAAGGTGCTCGGTGTCAACAGCCGTTGGGCCGATGGACACCCGGAGGCCTTGGCAGCCCTGCTGCAGGGACTGTACACGGCCTCCCTCTGGTGCGCGGACACCCGCAATCACGAAGAACTTGCCGATCTGCTCTCGAAGCCCGCCTATGTCGATCGGCCTCCAGAAAGTCTGCTGCCCGCGTTGACCGGCGTGCTCGGTATCGGGGGGAGCGAGACGATGAGCATCAAGGACTTTTTCGTCCCCAACGCCAAGGCTGCGACATTTCCGTGGAAGAGCCACGCCCTGTGGTTCTATACACAGATGGTTCGCTGGGGACACATCGGGCACACGGCAGAGCGCCAACAGATCGCCAACGACACCTACAGGCCCGATATCTATCGAGGGGCGCTTAGGGCATTGGGTGTCGCTATGCCGGCCGCGAGTTCCAAAGTGGAAGGTGCGCTCCACTCCGAGACTCCCGTCGGCTCCAGCGGCGCACTGACGCTCGGACCGGACGGATTTTTCGACGGCGGTCTGTTCGATCCCGATGATATCGACAGCTACATCGCGAGCCAGGCTCATCCCTAGTGCGCGCCAAATTTATGCGCATTGCACAATTTTAGAGCGATTGCCGCACGTGGGATTGACGCAAAAAATGTTCATTTGATTTCAAGCGATATATACTACCAATAAAAACAACGACTTAATAAACTGGCACGGCCTTTGCTTCAGTAAATGCAGGCCAACAGGCCCAGAATTCGGCGTCCAACGACGGGCGCCCACAGCAAAGCCGCTGATCAGGATATCTCGCGCACCTCCCGTGCACGCGCGCCCTGACCAGCGGCTTTTTGTTTTTAACCCATAGCGATGGATCGGCACGACTATGTCGGGCCTCGGAGAAGCCATGTCTGTCATCAGGAACACGCAGTCCATATCAGCCGGCGAACCGGCCAAAGCATTGTGGATGTCCACGATTGCCTTCACCCTCTGTTTCGCCGTCTGGACGATCTTCGCGATCATCGGCATCCGCATCAAACAGGAGCTTAGCCTGAACGAGGCCCAGTTCGGATTGCTGGTCGGCACACCAGTGCTGACCGGTTCGCTGGTGCGCATCCTTCTCGGCATCTGGACCAGCCGTTTTGGCGGCCGTCTCGTCTATACGATCACCATGCTTGCCGCCGCCGTGGCCACTTTCTTGCTCTCCTATGCCCACACCTATACGCAGATGCTAATCGCTGGCCTCGGCGTTGGGCTTGCCGGCGGCTCGTTTGCGGTCGGCGTCGCCTATGTCTCGCCCTTTTTTCCCGCTGAGAAGCAGGGAACGGCGCTTGGCATCTTCGGCGCCGGCAATGTCGGCGCCGCGGTAACCAAATTCGCAGCACCCTTTGTCCTGATCGCCTGGGGCTGGCAGGCTGTTGCCCAGATCTGGGCCGTCGGCCTGGCGCTGATGGCAATTGTCTTCTGGTTCACGACGACTGATGATCCGGCCTTCTGCCTTCGCCGCGAAGGCAAGCTCGCCTCCAAGAGCCTGGCGCAGGAATTCGTACCCCTGAAGAACGTCCAGGTCTGGCGCTTCTCCCTCTATTACTTCTTTGCCTTCGGCGGTTTCGTTGCCCTGTCGCTGTGGCTGCCCCGCTATCTGGTCGGTGTCTACGGCTTCAATCTCGAAGTCGCCGGCATGGTCGCTGCCGCCTATTCCATCCCCGGCAGCATCTTCCGTGCCTTCGGTGGTGTCGTTTCCGACAAGAAGGGCGCCCGCAGCGTGATGTATGTCATGTTCGCGGTAGCGGCCGCCGCGACGCTTATCCTGTCGCTCCCGGCTGCGGGGTCCGGCGCCGCAATTGGCATCACGCCTGGCATCTTCATCGTCGTTATCTTTGCCCTCGGCTTCGTCATGAGCCTCGGCAAGGCGGCGGTCTACAAGCACATCCCCGCCTACTATCCCGAAAGTGTGGGGGCGGTCGGTGGCATCGTCGGCATGATGGGCGGCCTTGGCGGCTTCATCCTGCCGATCGCCTTTGGCCTGCTCAAGGACGTGACCGGCCTCTGGTCGAGCTGCTTCATGCTGCTCTTTGCGATCGTCGTCATCTCGCTCATCTGGATGCACCTTTCGGTCAAGCAGCTCGACCGCCAGGGCCTCTCTGCGCAAGCCGTCGCTGCCACCTGATCTGAGGACTTGAAACTATGACTGAGAAGCTTGTCATCATCGGCAACGGCATGGCGCCCGGGCGCATGCTCGAACACCTCTTCGAAAAGGCGCCGGACCGATATCAGGTTACGATCTTCAACGCCGAACCGCGCGTCAATTACGACCGCATCATGCTCTCGCCGGTTCTATCCGGCGAGAAGGAATATGAAGAGATCATCATCCACGGGGATGGATGGTATATCAAGCACGGCATTACCCTCTACAAGGGCCACAAGATCATCAAGATCGATCGTGCTGCCAAGACGGTGACGTCCGATCACGGAGTCACGGAAAGCTACGACAAGCTGGTGATCGCCACGGGCTCCGTACCTTTCATCATCCCTGTACCCGGCAAAGATCTGCGCGGCGTCATCACCTACCGCGATCTCGACGATGTGCAGGCGATGCTGCTTGCCGCTCAGTCTCGCGAGAAGGCGGTCGTCATCGGCGGCGGGCTGCTTGGCCTCGAAGCAGCTGCCGGGCTTGCCTCGCGCGGAATGGAGGTCACCGTCCTGCACGTGATGCCGACACTGATGGAGCGACAGCTCGATCCGGCTGCCGGCTACCTCCTGCAGAAGGCCGTGGAAGAGCGCGGCATCAAGGTCATCACCAAAGCCAACACCAAGGCAATTGTCGGCAACGGCAAGGTCGAGGGCATCGAGCTCGACGACGGCCGCATCATTCCGGCAACCCTGGTCGTGATGGCAGTCGGCATCCGCCCGAGCGTCGGGCTAGCCAAGGACGCCGGCCTTGCGGTCAACCGCGGCATCGTCGTTGATGACGGCATGCAGACCTCTGACGGCAGCATCATGGCGCTCGGCGAGTGTGCTGAAGTAGGGGGCATGGTCTATGGTCTCGTCGCGCCGCTTTACGAGATGGCCCGCGTGGCCGCCTCGCATCTGTCCGGCGACCGGTCGGCTGCCTTCGTGCATTCAGACACGCCGACCAAGCTCAAGGTCACCGGCATCGAACTCTTCTCGCTCGGCGACTTCGCCGATGGTGACGACCGCGAGGAGATCGTACTGCGCGACGCCTCCGCCGGTGTCTACAAGCGCCTCGTGCTAAAGGACAACAGGATTATCGGCACGGTGCTCTACGGCGAAACCGCCGATGGCGCCTGGTTTAACGATCTTAAAAAGAAACAAACAGACATCAAGGAGATGCGCGAAACGCTAATCTTTGGCCAGGCCTACCAGGGAGGGTCGCCGCTGGACCCTATGGCGGCCGTTGCAGCCTTGCCGGATGACGCGGAAATCTGTGGCTGCAACGGCGTCTGCAAGGGCAAGATCACCTCGACTATCACAGCGAGGGGCCTGACGTCGCTGGACGATGTGCGTGCCCACACCAAGGCGTCCGCCTCCTGCGGCTCCTGCACCGGTCTCGTTGAAAAGCTGATGACGCTGACCCTCGGCGATAGCTACAACCCGGCCGCCGTCCAGCCCATGTGCACCTGCACCGAACTCGGCCACGACGACGTCAGGCGCCTCATCAAGGCCAAGGGTTTGAAGAGCATTCCTGCCGTCATGCAGGAACTGGAATGGAAGACGTCGTGCGGCTGCGCCAAGTGTCGTCCCGCCCTCAACTACTACCTCGTGTGCGACTGGCCGGACGAATATGCCGACGATTACCAGTCGCGCTTCATCAATGAGCGCGTCCACGCCAACATCCAGAAGGACGGCACCTATTCCGTCGTTCCGCGCATGTGGGGCGGCGTGACGAACTCCAACGAATTGCGCGCCATCGCTGATGTCGTCGACAAGTTCGAAATTCCCATGGTCAAGGTGACCGGTGGTCAGCGCATCGACCTGCTCGGCATCGAGAAGGAGGATCTTCCGGCCGTCTGGGCCGATCTCGGCAAGGCAGGCTTCGTCTCTGGCCAGGCCTACGCAAAGGGTCTGCGGACCGTGAAGACCTGCGTCGGCTCCGACTGGTGCCGCTTCGGAACACAGGATTCCACCGGCCTCGGCATCCGCATCGAGAAGTTCATGTGGGGCTCCTGGACGCCGGCCAAGCTGAAAATGGCCGTCTCTGGCTGCCCGCGCAATTGCGCTGAAGCGACCTGCAAGGACATCGGCGTCATCTGCGTCGACAGCGGTTTCGAGATCCATTTCGCCGGTGCGGCCGGTCTCGACATCAAGGGCACCGAGGTCCTCGGGCTCGTGAAGACCGAGGACGACGCCTTGGAGCATATCGTGGCGCTGACGCAGATGTACCGCGAGCAGGCCCGCTATCTCGAGCGCATCTACAAGTGGGCAAAACGCGTCGGACTCGACGAAATCCGCCGACAGATCATAGGCGACGCCGACAAGCGCAAGGCCTACTACGATCGCTTCGTCTTCTCCCAGAAATTCGCCCAGGTCGATCCCTGGTCGGAGCGTGTCTCCGGCAAGGACAAGCATGAGTTCAAGCCGATGGCGACCATCGGTTACCCGCAGGCCGCGGAGTAAGGAGATGGACATGAATTGGATTTCAATCGGCGACATTTCCGAAATTCCGCTACGCGGCGCTCGCTGCGTGAAGACACCCCAGGGCAAGATCGCCGTTTTCCGCACGGCGGAAAACGAGGTTTTCGCGATAGAGGACCACTGCCCGCACAAGGGCGGGCCTCTCTCCCAGGGCATCGTGCATGCAAAGGCGGTTACCTGCCCGCTGCACAACTGGGTAATTTCGCTCGAGACCGGAAAGGCGCTCGGCGCCGACGAGGGCGAAGTCCCGACCATCGCGGTGCGCAACGACGATGGCGCCCTCTACATCGCGCTCGAAAGCCTCATGATGGCGGCCGAATGATGGAGAAAGAGGTCAAGACAACATGTCCCTATTGCGGTGTCGGCTGCGGCGTCATCGCCAAGGTCGCCAAAGACGGCAAGGTTTCCGTCAAGGGCGACCCGGATCATCCCTCGAACTTCGGGCGGCTGTGCTCGAAAGGCTCAGCGCTTGGCGAAACCGTCGATCTCGACGGGCGCATTTTCCACCCGGAGATTTCGGGCGAGCGGGCAGAATGGGGACAGGCACTTGACCTCGTTGCGCAGCGCTTTTCGGATGCCGTCGCGGAGCACGGACCCGATTCCGTTGCCTTCTACGTCTCCGGTCAGCTGCTGACCGAAGACTACTACGTCGCCAACAAGCTGATGAAAGGCTTCATCGGGTCGGCCAACATCGACACCAATTCGCGGCTCTGCATGTCGTCATCCGTCGCGGGTCACCGCCGCGCCTTCGGATCGGATACCGTGCCGGGCACGTATGAGGACATTGAGCTTGCCGATCTGGTGATCCTTACCGGCTCGAACCTCGCCTGGTGCCACCCGGTCATCTATCAACGGTTGGCGGCTGCCAAGGCAGCCCGCCCGGGCATGAAGGTCATCGTCATCGATCCACGCCGGACGATGACCGCCGATATCGCCGACCTGCATCTCGCCATCCGGCCGGACAGCGACGTTGCACTTTTTATCAGCCTTTTCGAACACTTGATCACAAGCAATGCCATCGACCGGAATTATATTGCCGAGCATACCAACGGCTTTGACGAGGCCTTTGCGGCGGCATCAGGCGTCTCCTTCAACGAAGTGCTGGAACTGACCGGCCTACCGGCCATGCAGCTTCGCGAATTCTATCGGCTCTTTGCCGGCACCGAAAAAGTGGTCACCTGCTACAGCCAGGGCGTCAACCAATCCTCCTCGGGCACTGACAAGGTCAACGCCATCATCAACTGTCACCTCGCCACCGGTAGGATCGGTCGGCCGGGCATGGGGCCTTTCTCGCTCACCGGCCAGCCGAATGCGATGGGCGGGCGCGAGGTCGGCGGGCTCGCCAACATGCTCGCCGCCCACATGGCGATCGAAAGTGCTGCGGATCGCGACCGCGTCCAGCGCTTCTGGAGTGCGCCGACCATTGCCGAAAAGCCGGGCCTGAAGGCGGTCGACATGTTCAAGGCCGTCGCCGACGGGCGCATTAAGGCCCTCTGGATCATGGCGACCAACCCCGTCGTGTCACTGCCGGATGCCGGCGCCGTCGAGGCCGCTATCAAGGCCTGTCCCTTCGTCGTTGTCTCCGACATCCTCAAGGACACGGATACCGCGCGCCACGCTGACGTCCTTCTGCCCTCGCTCGGCTGGGGCGAAAAGAACGGCACGGTCACCAACTCAGAGCGACGCATCTCCCGCCAGCGCTCCTTCCTCGATGCGCCCGGAGACGCCCGAGCCGACTGGTGGCAGCTTGCCGAAGTGGCTCGCCGCATGGGCTTTTCTGACGCCTTCGACTTCGGCTCCAATGCCGAGATCTTCGACGAACACGCCGCCCTTTCCGCTTTCGAGAACAACGGCAATCGCGACTTCGATATCGGTGCATACGCCGGCATCGACCGTCAGTCCTATGAGGAATTATCGCCTTTCCAGTGGCCGCAGCCTGCTGGCCGCGAAGCGCCCGTGACCCGCTTCTTCGCCAAGGGCGGCTTCTACCACGCCGACACCAAGGCACGCTTCGTTGCCGTCAAACCGGTCGCCTCGGATCGCACCAACACCGATTATCCCTTCACGCTGAACACGGGCCGTATCCGCGACCAGTGGCATACGATGACGCGGACGGGGAAAAGCGCACGCCTATCGTCACATATCGCCGAGCCCTTCGCCGAGCTCCATCCGCGCGACGCGATCGAGATCGGCGTCGGCAATGCCGGTCTCGTCGAGATCGAAAGCCCGCACGGCAAAGCCGTGGTTCGTGCCCTGATCACGCAGCGTCAGACCCGCCGCAGCATTTTCGTACCGATGCACTGGAACGATCAGTTTGCCGCGATGGCTCGCATCGACGCCGTTGTAGCGCCCTTGACCGACGCAATCTCGGGCCAGCCAGCGTCCAAGAATGTCGCGGTCACGGCACGGCGCTTCAAGGCGGCTCGCTACGGCTTTGCGGTTTCTGGGGCTAAGCCGCGCCACCTCGCCGCGGCCTACTGGGCGCTCGCAAAGGCTGAAGGCGGCTGGCGGGTGGAACTCGCCTTCGCGCAGCCGGTCGAAGATTGGTGCGCGTGGTGCCGAACGACATTCGATATCCCCAACGACGTCGAGCCACTTGGTTACGCCGACCAGCAATCCGGCGATCTGAGGCTTGCCTTCTTCGACGGCAAGCGATTGCTCGCGGCGCTGTTCCTGGCCTGTGAACCGGTGGCGGTTGCCCGCAACTGGGCGATCTCTCAGCTCACCGCTGAACACACCAATTTGCGCAGGCGCTTCGCTCTCGTGGCCGGTCGCCCCGGTGCGGACAAGCCCGATCCAGGCGCCACTGTCTGCTCCTGCTTCGGTGTCGGCGCCAACCAGATTGTCGCTGCCGTTCGCGGCGGCTGCCACAGCGTCGAAGCCGTCGGCAAGGAACTCAATGCCGGGACCAACTGCGGCTCCTGCCGCGCCGAGATTAGGGGGATCGTCGATGGATGTCTTGCAGCAGCTGCGGAGTAAAGCACCCGCCCGCATGGAGCCGCTTGCCAAGCTGCCGCTGTTCTGGGCGCTTGAAGGCAAGCGAGTGATCGTCAGCGGCGGATCTGATGCCGCCGCGTGGAAGGCCGAGCTTCTCGCTGCATGCGGCGCGGAGGTCCACGTTTATGCCGGCGAGCTTTCCGATACGTTCGAGACGCTGATCCTGCGGGGGGCTGAACACCCTCAAGGCGGCTTCATTCATCACTGCCAAGCATGGGACGAAACTATCTTTGCCGGCGCGGCCATCGCCATCGCCGACTGTGAGGAGGACAATGAGGCGAAAGCCTTCTTCGATGCTGCCTGCATCGCCGGCGTGCCGGTCAACGTCATAGACAACCCCGCCTTTTGCCAGTTCCAGTTCGGCTCGATCGTCAACCGCTCGCCCGTCATAGTCTCGATATCCACCGACGGTGCGGCCCCGATCCTCGCCCAGGCAATCCGCCGACGGATCGAAACCCTGCTGCCACGGACGCTGAAAGACTGGGCGGGGTTGGCACAGTCGCTGCGCGACCGGGTCAACGAACGACTGGCACCCGGCCCTTTGCGGCGCGCCTTCTGGGAGAGGTTCGTTGATCGCGCCTTTTCAAGTTCGAATGGGCCGGAGGAGGGCGTCGGCGGGCAGCTTCTCAAGGAAGCCGAGCGGCTTCGGGAAGCGCGCGCCCGCTCCAAAGGACGTGTGACGCTGGTCGGCGCCGGCCCTGGTGATGCGGAGCTCCTGACGTTGAAGGCCGTTCGCGCCCTGCACGCGGCCGACGTGATCCTCTTCGACGACCTTGTATCATCGGAGATACTGGAACTAGCGCGTCGTGAAGCCAAGCGCATGCTGGTGGGAAAACGCGGCGGCCGCACGAGCTGCCGCCAGGAAGATATCAACGACATGATGGTGAAGCTCGCCAAGGCAGGTAAGCGCGTGGTGCGTTTAAAGTCCGGCGACCCGATGATTTTCGGCCGCGCTGGAGAGGAGCTTGCCCACCTCGATCGCCAGAATATTCCGGTCGACGTCATCCCCGGCATCACGGCCGCCAGCGCCATGGCCTCCCGCCTGGGGATTTCGCTGACGCACCGCGACCACGCGCAGTCTGTCCGCTTCATCACCGGTCACTCTCGCCACGCCGGCCTTCCGGTGGATATCGATTGGGCCGCCGTCGCCGATCCACGCACGACAACTATCTTCTACATGGGAGGACGAACGGCACCGCTAATCGCCGATCGGTTGGTCGAAGAAGGCCTGTCGCCTGAAACGCCAGCCATTGTCATCAGCGACGTCAGCCGGGCGACGGAGCGCGACTGGAGCGGCACCCTTGCAACGATCCCCGATGGAATCGCGCAAATCGGCTACGACAATCCTGTGCTGATTGCCGTCGGCAGCGCGCTTGCGGCACGCCAAACCGCCGCTCGCGACACGAACGATTTCGACAGCGATCGCCACTTGGTCATGGGAGGGCGCTGATGCAACTCCAGATGATCGCCCCCGTCTTCCTCGTTCTTGCCATTGCCTTGAGCTGGCCGCGCTTGAGCAGCATCTTTCGCAGCGAGACGCAGATTGCCGTGGCAACCGCTCCACTTACCATGATTTCCAGTGCGATCGGCCTTTCCGCCCTAGGGTTGGCCTTCGCCGGCAACGGGCCATGGTTCGGCATGCTAATCGCGGTGCTCGGCCCGCTCCTCGGTTGGGCGGCGCGAATACCAGCCCCGCCGCTCGCTGTATGGCTGGCCACACTCAGCCTTGCCGCCTACCTGCAACTAGCCCCGACCACTCTCGTTTAGCTATCACTTCAAGCGGCGCTTTGCGCCATCTGTTCCGGCAGCATGTGGGCCATGGCACTCAGCAGGTCCGTTTGCGAGATGAGCCCGACCATGTGGCCACCGGCATCAACGATAACAACGGCGTGGGTGCGCCCATCCGTCAGATGCGGCAATAGGCTGATCGCAGGCGCATCGGGCAAACCGGTCACAGCCGCCGCGGTATGACCGACAAGCCGCTCGGCGTGCATCAATTCCCGCAGCCCGACCGTTCCTATCAATCGCCCGCTGCCATCCTTCACAGGCAGCGTGCGGATATTGTGCTTCAGAAGCAGAGCGCGCGCCTCTTCCGCCGTGGCGTTCTCGCCGACCGCAATCAGATCGCGCGACATGATGTCGGCGCAGGTGACGGCGCCGTGAGAACGAACAGCAGCCTCGACCTCGACCTGCCGCAGCAAGCGGCTTAGGTCGCCGCGATCGATATCGAAAGTTTCCTCGAACTTCGCCAGTGCCGCATCGACGTCTTCCTCGCGGAAGCCAATCCGCACCGCGGATGGCGGATCGATCGTCTGATGTGTGTTGAACGGCGCTGGAACGGCGACATGCGGATAGTTTCGCCGACCGAGCTTATGAAAAAGAATGCCGAGCGCGACCAGGATGCAGGAATTCAGCGCCACCGGAACGAACGGGAAAAGCAGCCCCCAGTTTGCTACCGCGGGCCCACCAAGCACAGCGGTCAATGCCGCGGCACCGCCGGGCGGATGCAGGCAGCGTGTGAACGACATGGCGCCGATCGCCAGCGAAACGCCAACGCCGATCGCAATGATCGGTTCATGGATAAAATGTGCCGCGAGAATGCCCATCATTGCGGAGATCGTGTTGCCGCCAATTATCGACCACGGCTGCGCCAGCGGACTTGCGGGCACGGCGAAAAGCAGCACGGCCGAGGCGCCCATTGGCGCAACGATCAACGGCAGGTGCGAGCCGTGCCCGAAAAAGTAGCCGCTGACCATACCGGTCAGCGCAATCGCGATCAGCGCACCAAGGCAGGCGAACATACGCTCACGCAGCGTCGCGCCGGCAAGGACCGGCGAAAACAGACGAAAGCGGTGGCTGGAATCGGCCTTGGGAGTGCTGGAATTTGACATGACGGACCGACAGTTTTGTGAAACGAAGTCTTGTTTGAGAAACGAATGCGACCCGAGGTCATCCGCGCGAGAGCGAGAGGACGTCCCTGCCCCGCGAGGCAACAAGGACATCGTAAAAGGCCTCGAAAGAGTCCGACCGGCCGCCATTGCAGCGGACGAGAAATGTCTCCACAGCGCCAATCTCGCAAGTGACGATATCGGCAGGCCAGCGCAGCAGGTCGAACACCGAGCGCGGCATGACGGCGAAGGCATTGCCGGCGACAACGCTCGCGAGGATCGCGTGATAGGAACCGAGCTCCAGCGTGCGCAGGGAGGCGCCATCCTTAACCCACTCCTCGGCCATTCGCCGATAGGTGCACCCGGGCTCCATCACAGCAAGTGTGCCGACACGCAGGTTCCTCGCGTCCTTGATATCAGGATGTTTCGGGGGAAGGACGAGGATCAGATCCTCGACATAGATGCGCCGCGCATCGAATCCGCTTAGGTCGAGATCGGCATAGCGCGTCTTGTCGAGCGACGCCTCTGGCGGCCGCGCGACCAATGCGCAGTCCAGCTCTTCGGCCAACACACTCTGCATGAGCTCCCGCGTCGCGCCCATTGTCAATTGCAGAGAGACGTCGGGCCACAACAACCCGAAGCGTCTGATGACGTCGGGGAGCCGGCTTGCAGCCGTACTCTCCATGGTTCCAACGCGCAGCACTCCCGATGCCACCAGCGGCCGCACGGCCTGCCTTGCCTCCTCGGCTAGGTCAGCGAGGCGCGTCGCATAGGACACGAAGATCATTCCTTCGCGCGTCAGCGACATCTTCTTGCCGTCGCGAGAGAACAGCGCCACCCCGAGATTCTCTTCGAGCTGCTGGATACGGGTGGTGACATTCGACGGCACACGGCCTACCGCAGCCGCCGCCTTCGTGACGCTGCAGGTTGACGCGACCGCTTGAAAGATTTCAATCGAGGATAGATCCATGTCTTCACTTTTCGAAAACGCTCGAGGCACTTTATTCTCGATATGGAAATGAAAATCAACTCGCGCTTTTTGCTGAAACCGCACCCGCGCCCCGCGACCATCCGCCACAGGACCAGAAACAACAGAGCCGCTGGATCGCTCCAGCGGCTCGTATGAATCCTAAATGTTCAACTCAGTTCGACTCGAACTTCCGCACTTCCATGAAGTTGACCGCGCTGCCGCTGAAGCGTGCGGGATCAATGGAGGCCGTTTTGGTGAAGCCTTCGGCATAAACCGAGGTCGGCTGGGCGCGAAGCGTCTGGCTGACAAAGCGCGGCGCCTTGACAGGCTTGGTGATCATCTCCATGCGGGAGTTGGTGAGAGCCCACTGCGAGATGATCTTCTGCGTCAGCTTCGGCTCGGTGCGAATTGTCGCACGGCTGGCGTCGGCCTGCGCGGCCTCATGCTTCGTCGGGCGGCCACCCTTGGTCGGCATGCCCTGCGACAAGGCACTAGCATCCGACGGCTTTGGTGCATCGAAGGCATCACCGAAGCTTGCAGGCTTCGTGGCAGGAGCAAGAGAGGCAAGCTGGAGCGGCGGCTTTTCACTCGGAACCTTTTGCGGCATTGCCGCGTTAATTGCCTGCTCGACGCTCGCGACCGGCGCCTGGTTGGAGGCAACCTGGCGGTCGCCATCAGTATTTTGGTGGTCAAGAGCATCGGCAACGGCCGGAGAAAGCGTATCCTCCTGGTCTGCCACGTCGTCGGCTTCAGCATCGGCATCCGCCGCGGCGAGAAGCTTTTCGGCAAGCGCCGGTCGTTCAGCCGGCGTTGGAACCGCTGCGAGATTCCCCGTCATCGCAGACGGATCGGCCGAAGCGACTTCCGCGTCGCCCGGAGAGCGGCGTGGTCCAAGCAGAGAAGGAATCGGTACGCTATAGGCGCTAAGATCAGCGAACTGCTGTTGGCCTTGCTCGGTCACAGCAGAAAGCGCTTGTTGCGCTGCG
The DNA here is from genome assembly GCF_000312665.1 of Rhizobium mesoamericanum STM3625. Classification (GTDB taxonomy): domain Bacteria; phylum Pseudomonadota; class Alphaproteobacteria; order Rhizobiales; family Rhizobiaceae; genus Rhizobium; species Rhizobium mesoamericanum. The sequence goes on from NZ_HF536772.1 coordinate 170,174, forward strand.
TTTCCGGACTGCGGAGCGAGGAGGGCGCTTGCCATCTCGCTACCGCCAGGCTGATTGGCGAACGCCGGACGCACCTGCGGAACCGGCGCGTTGACATTTGCGACTTCCGTAGCCTGCGCGGGCGCCTGCTCGCCGGGATCGGCGGCGTTTGGCATGTCAGCCTTCGGCGGCGACGACTTCGCGACAGCCACTCCTGCGCTGCTATCATCATCAGAACTGTCTTCGGCTTCATCCGCGCCGCCGCCAAACAGGGCAGCAAATAGTGTCTTATGCTTCGGCTGATCGCCTGACGACGAGCCCGTATAGGCGCCGGAGCTTGCCATCTCCACTTGCGTCGAGCTCACACGGCGCTTGTAATCGGCCACAGCCTGCTCGTAACCCGGCAGCGGACGGCCATCCGATGGGATGTGCATCGTATTGCCGTTTGGGAACAGCCTGACGAGTTCTTCGCGGCTCATGCGCGGCCACGCGCGAACGCCGCCGACGTCCATGTGAACGAAAGGAGAGCCGGATTTTGGATAGAATCCAACGCCACCAACCTGCATTTTCATGCCAATGCCACGCAAAGTAGCCAGTTTGACGTCAGGAATGAAGAAATCCATCGCTTTGCCGAGCATGTGCTGGCTCTTCTCGGCGACGCCGGAATTACGCGAGCGCGCCTTCAACATGGCGTTGGTGGCAGGTGAACGGAAGCCGCAGACGACGTTAATGTAGTCGCGCGAGCCGCTCTGGCGATAAACTTCCCAGATGAGGTCGAAAAGGCGGGGGTCCATCCTCGTCGGCTGGTTCTTGCGCCAGTCACGAAGGAAGCGGTTCAACTGCTCGAGGCCCTTCGGGTCGAACCGGCCATTGCGTTTGTAGGTGATGACGGCCTTTTCACCGGTATGAATGAAGTAGAGTTTGAGACTGCGTGTTTCGCCGGCGGCTTCGGAAGGGGTGCCGACGAGAACCGGCGAGGAGATCACGAGTGCGAGAAGGGCGGCTAAAGCCGTCCTAAAAACCTTTCCGCAAAGGTCCGTGTACCTAGTGCGCCCGTTCAAGCGCGAAGGCCTCGTATTCCCATTCAGATCCGGCAAACTCATTCCCCGTCAGACAGCCGATGGTCCCCATTCATTACCGTTGGCCGTTAAATGCGGTCACACGATGGCAAAAATGCCACACGTGATCAACCTTTTCTTTACATAGTGAACAGGCCACTAACAAGTGGTTTATGAATGGTAACAAAAGATGATTGCCGGAGAGTTAATCTACAGGGTTTACGCGGCGTCCTTCTGCGGATTGTCCGGATCTATGCCGTAATCCTTGAGTTTTCGGTACAATGTGGATCGTCCGATGCCCAGTTTCCGCGCCACTTGACTCATTTGCCCCCGGTAGAATTTAAGGGCGAATCGGATCAATTCCTCCTCTACATCCGCGAGCTTTCGCACATCTCCGGCAGGGTTTGTGCTCGCAATCGCGTTGTCTGGCGCCTCCGTGATTCGTGCAACGGCCTCATCGACGCTCGTCTGATGAGCTGGATACCTGCCGGTTGAAAGGTCGCTTTGCCGGTCATGGCGCATGTTGTCGGCGACCAACGCGAGGTGATCGGCGGCTTCGTATTCGGGCAGCTGTGCCGCAATCTGCGGGAAATCTACCTCGGTCAGCTCGGCGCCCTCCGCAAGGACGACCGCGCGGAAGATCGCGTTCTCAAGCTGGCGGATATTGCCCGGCCAGTCGTATGCGGTGAGCAAAGCCAGGGCGCCGGCGCTGACCGACATACGTTGGCCGCCTTTCTGCTCGCTCGAGAAGCGCTCGGCGAAGACCCGCACCAGATGCGGAATGTCTTCCTTGCGCTTGCGAAGCGCCGGAATGGTGATCGGGAAGACATTCAGGCGATAGTAGAGGTCTTCGCGAAAGTGGCCGTTCTTGACCTCTTCGATCAGATCCTTGTTGGTCGCCGAAATCAGCCGGACGTTGACCTTGTGCGCCGTGCGTGCGCCAACGGTCTCGATTTCCCCCTGTTGGACGGCACGCAACAGCTTCACCTGAACCTCTAGCGGCAGGTCGCCAATTTCGTCGAGGAAGATGGTGCCGCCATCGGCTTCCATAAATTTGCCGATGTGGCGCTCGGTTGCGCCGGTGAATGCGCCCTTCTCGTGACCGAAAAGAATGCTTTCGACCAGATTGTGCGGGATAGCGCCGCAATTGACCGTGACGAATGGCTTGCCGGACCGATCGCTACCGGACTGGATGGCACGGGCCACCAGTTCCTTGCCGACGCCGGACTCGCCTTCGAGCACGACGGGAATGTTCGATTGCGCGGCGCGTTGCGCCAGATCGATTACGCGGAGCATTGCCGGGCTTGCCGAAACTATGTCGTCGAAGCCGACGCTGCCGGAGCGCGACCGGCGGCCGGCACGCGCCTTGACCTCGCGCTGATCGAGCTTCAGGGCGTTCGAGATCGAGTTGGCGATCCGTTCGGGAGAGACAGGCTTGACGACGAAATCGAAAGCGCCGGCGCGCATCGCCTGCACCACGGTCTCGATGCCGCCCTGGCCCGTTTGCACGATCACCGGAACGTGCGTCCCGAATTCGTGCAGTGCCTCGAGGAACTCAAGACCCGTCATCTCGGGCATCATCAGGTCAAGAACGATGACGTTGTAGAGGCCGCTGCCTCTTTTCACCATCTCCAACCCGATCCGGCCGTTTTCAGCCTGATGGACGACATGGCCGTGGCGCTCTATCGCGTTCTTGAGCAGTCGGCGCTGGATCGGATCGTCCTCGACGACGAGTATCTGCGCTGCTCCCTTGAGCTCATGGTAACCGGTCATTGGTGCCTCACTTCATGCGAAACCTGAGACGCACTCTGGCAGAAAGGCTTGAACATCCAGTTTTGAGAAACAATTGCATTTTAACATTTGTGGCGGGGTCGATTCCGACCTGAAACGGAGCTAGTGGGCCGCCGAAAGCCCCTTGATGCCAAGCCTTTAGGCGCATAGACAGTCAAACCTGTCGCAAAAGAGGAAGAGGACACCGACAATGAAAAACATGCTCTCCGGCACCGCCATTAATTTTTCGGCAAGTTCCGCTGCCTCTGCGACTGATGCCGCGCTCGGCGACCTGCCGACCTGGAAATTGCAGGACCTCTATCCTTCTGCAACGTCCACGGCCTTTACGGGCGACATGGAGAAAGCAGGCCGGCAGGCAATCGCCTTCGAAGAGAAATGGAAGGGCAAGCTTGCCGACGCCGCGACCAAGGAGGGTGCCGAGGGCATCGGTCAGGCGCTGAAGGAATACGAGGCGCTGGACGAGATCATCGGACGCCTCGGCTCCTTTGCCGGTCTCACCTATTTCTCCGACACATCGAACCCGGTGAACGGCAAGCTCTATGGCGACGCCCAGGCAAAGATCACCGAGTTCTCCAGCCACCTGCTGTTTTTCGCGCTCGAGCTCAATCGCATCGACGACGCCATCATCGATGCCTGCATGGCACACGACCCGGATGCAGGTCACTACCGCCCCTGGCTCATCGACCTGCGCAAGGACAAGCCCTACCAGCTGGAGGACAAGCTGGAACAGCTGTTCCTGGAGAAGTCGATGACGTCGGCCGCCGCCTTCAACCGACTGTTCGACGAGACGATGGCTGAGCTACGCTTCGACGTCGACGGCGAAAAGCTGCCGCTCGAGGTCACGCTAAACATGCTTCAGGAAAAGGATCCGGAGGTCCGCCGCAAGGGCGCAATGGCGCTGGCGAAGACATTCAAGGAGAACCTTCGCGTCTTCACCCTCATCACCAACACGCTCGCCAAAGATAAGGACATCTCCGATCGCTGGCGCAACTTCGAGGACATTGCCGACAGCAGGCACCTTGCAAACCGCGTCGAGCGCGACGTGGTCGATGCGCTGGCCGCCGCCGTCAAGCAAGCCTACCCCCGCCTATCGCACCGCTATTACAAAATGAAGGCGAAATGGCTCGGCATGGACCAGATGAACTTCTGGGATCGCAACGCGCCACTGCCGGAGACCTCAAATGCCGTCATTCCCTGGAACGAGGCGAGAGATACGGTTTTGTCAGCCTACAGCAACTTCGCCCCGGAAATGGCCGCGATCGCCAAGCGCTTCTTCGACGAACAGTGGATCGACGCGCCTGTTCGTCCTGGCAAGGCGCCGGGTGCCTTTGCCCATCCGACGGTCCCGTCGGCGCATCCTTATGTGCTCGTCAACTATCTCGGTAAGCCGCGCGACGTGATGACGCTCGCCCACGAACTCGGCCACGGCGTGCATCAGGTTCTGGCTGGCGCCCAGGGCGCGCTGATGTGCCAGACGCCGCTGACACTCGCCGAAACCGCTTCCGTCTTCGGCGAAATGCTGACCTTCCGCGCCCTTCTCGACAACACCAAGGACAAGCGTGAGCGCAAGGCTATGCTTGCCCAGAAGGTCGAGGATATGATCAATACGGTCGTACGCCAGATTGCCTTCTACGAGTTCGAGCGCAAGGTCCACACCGCCCGAAAGGCCGGCGAACTGACATCCGACGATATCGGCGAACTCTGGCTCTCCGTGCAGTCCGAGAGCCTGGGACCGGCGATCAAGATCTCAGAGGGCTACGAGACCTACTGGGCCTATATCCCGCACTTCATCCACTCGCCTTTCTACGTCTATGCCTATGCCTTCGGCGATTGCCTTGTGAATTCACTCTATGCCGTCTACCAGAAGGCCGACAGCGGCTTCCAGGAGAAGTATTTCGAGCTTCTGAAGGCCGGCGGCACCAAGCATCATTCGGAGCTCCTGAAGCCATTCGGCCTCGACGCCACCGATCCGTCGTTCTGGAGCAAGGGGTTGTCGATGATTGAAGGGCTGATCGACGAATTGGAAGCGCTTGATAAGAGCGCATAAGCTCTCGGTCCAAAGGCAGGCATGACCAACGCTGGACGCTACGTTCTGTTCCGGGATGACACGACCGGGCAAGTGATGCTCTTTTCCGATCCGTCGGAGATCATCATCGCTCGAACGCGCGCCGGGTTTCTCGCCGGCCTTGCCCGCATGGAAGAGGCAAAAGCTGCCGGCAAATGGCTGGCCGGATACATGGCCTATGAGGCCGGCTACGTCTTTGAGGAAAAGCTGGCCGCTTCCCTGCCGGAAGGCGGGGAAACGCCGCTGCTCGCATTCGGCGTCTTCGATGCCCCCGAAGCTGATGCCCATCCGCTCGCGCAACCGGGACGGCGCAGCGAGATCGACGAGTTCTTGACCGAGCCCAAGGCCGGTTGGGATTTTGCAACATATCAAGAGCGCTTCGACCGCCTGCACTGGCACCTGCGCCAAGGCAATTGCTATCAGGCGAACCTCACTATGCCGATCGCCGCGCGCTGGAACGGCGATCCGCGCGCGGCCTTCTGGTCGTTGATCGAACGGCAGCCGGTGAAATACGGCGCGCTCGTCGATCTAGGCGGCCCCGTTCTCCTTTCGCGCTCTCCCGAACTCTTCTTCCGCACCGACGAGGAAGGCTGGATCGAAACCCACCCGATGAAGGGAACGGCGAAACGCGGGGCTGACGATGCCGAGGACGCGGCCATCATCGCCGAGATGCGCGGGGACATCAAAACCCAGGCCGAGAATCGCATGATCGTCGATCTGCTGCGCAATGACATCTCGCGCATCACAGAGGTCGGCACCCTGGACGTCCCGAAGCTCTTCGACATCGAGACCTATCCGACCGTCCACCAGATGGTCAGCCACGTGCGGGCGAAACTCCTCCCCGAGCTGGCCATTCGCGACATCTTCGCCGCGCTCTTTCCCTGTGGATCGATCACCGGCGCGCCGAAGCTCAGCGCCATGCAGATCCTGCACGCGCTGGAAGACACGCCGCGCGACGCTTATTGCGGCGCTATCGGCATGATTGCGCCTAGCGGCGCCATGCGCTTTTCCGTCGCGATCCGCACCATCAGCCTTTACTCGGGCGGCAAGGCGGTCTTCAACGTCGGTGGCGGCATTGTCTTCGATTCCAGCGCCGAAGCCGAATACGAGGAGTGCCTTCTGAAAGCGCGGTTCGCGATCGGCGATCAGGAGCTTAAGCGATGACCGACTTCTCGCTGATCGAAACACTTCGCTGGGAACCGGAGGTTGGCTTCATCAGGCTGCGCCTGCATCTTGCGCGCCTCTCCCGCTCCGCCCGTCGTATCGGCTTTCCCGATGCCCAAAACGCCGCCGCAAAACTGGGGGTGGCCGTTTCCGGCGCAACGACTGCCCTGCGAACGCGGCTGACGCTTGATCGGCTGGGGCGGATCGAGGTCACCGCGGCCCCCTTCGTACCGACGCCGGCCGGCACCCAATGGAAAGTACGGGTTGCCGACACTCGTCTCGATTCGAGCGACAGATTGCTGCGGCTGAAGACGACGCGACGCGGCGTTTACGAGACCGCCCGGGCCGAATTTTCGACATTTGAGGCTGACGAGGTTCTGCTTCTAAACGAAAGCGGCGAGGTGTGCGAAGGCACGATCACATCAGTCTTTCTAGATGATGGATCGGGCACGTTGCGCACGCCGCCAATTTCCTGCGGCCTGTTGGCCGGCGTATTGCGCACCGAACTGATCTGCCAGCGCAAGGCGCGTGTTGGACGCATATCAGTGACTGATCTGACGACCGGAACCCTTTATATGGGCAATTCGCTGCGCGGGCTGATCCCAGCCCAACTTGTCGGCTAGGCCACGATTTTCAGTCGATCTCGGCCGCTCTGCTTGGCGTTGTATAGGGCTTCGTCCGCACGGGCATAGACCTCGCGCGCTGTCTCTCCCTGCCGCAACTCGGCCAATCCCGCGGAGCAGGTATAAGAGAAGCAAGGCACACTCGGTATCGGACAAGCGCCCCGCACTATTGCGATGATACGTTCGATGATCAGCTCTGCCTGCGCCAAGGTCGTGTGGGGCAGGATCAGCATGAACTCCTCGCCGCCGATCCTCCCGAAGCTATCACGCCGGCGAATGACCGGCTGCACGCGGCGCGAGAAATCAATCAGCACATCGTCGCCGAATTGGTGGCCATAGATGTCATTGATGCGCTTGAAAAAGTCGAGGTCGATGATACAGATGCAGCCGACGCCTGCATCGGCGGAGCATTGATGCGCAATCAGGCTTTCTAACGCCGCCATCATGAAACGACGGTTGGAAATGCCCGTCAGCTCGTCCGTCTGCAAGGCTCGCAACGCAAAATCGCGGTCCTGCCGCACATCGCGCTCGCTCTGCTTCAGATGCGTAATGTCGCTCGCGATGCACAGCATCCATCCGTCCTTCTGCACGGTCTCCGTCATCCAGAACCAGCGGCCGTCCACGACGTCCGTTTCGAACGCCCTAAACGGCAGTTTGCCGCGCCGCGATTGTGCGGAAACGAGCCATGTCTCGAAATCGGCGGCGCGAATGATCGTGCCCCGGCCCATCCGGGTGTTGCGACGCATGAGTTCCGACCACAAGGGCGTCTCGTCAGGTTCGATGGCGTAGGTCGAACGAAAAGCCGGGTTTGCATAGCGCAACCGATCTTCCTGATCATACATGGCGATCAGGACGGCGCTATCATCCTGCAATTCGGCAAGCCGCTCAGATATCTGGGTCATCCTGTTGTTCCGGGCGTGCTGACATCAATGGTTCACACTTTCGAGCAGAATCCTCAAAAGAATATGGATGGCTCCGCGCCGATTGAATATTCACATGCATCATTACGCAACACCCCGAAAGGAAATTTTGCGATGTTCGTTCTCGCCCTGACTTATGTGAAGCCGAACGAGGAAGCTGACAAGCACATGGAGCCGCACATGGCCTGGGTCAGGGAAGGCTATGCCAAAGGCTGGTTCCTGGCCTCCGGACGCAAGGTGCCACGCACCGGCGGTGTGGTCCTCGCGATCGGACCGCGGGCCGAAATCGAAGCTTATGTCGCAGAAGATCCATTCACGGTGCACGGCGTCGCCAAATACGAAATCACCGAAGTCGCCATCACCAGGACGGCGGCGGGACTGGATGTTCTGACGAACTGAGTGACGAATCGGGCCGCCCGCTCGCTGCCTAGTTCCATCCGCCGGCACGATGCCAACCTGCCAGTGTTGATGGTCTTCCATAAGGGCACGTTGTCGGCATAGAGTGTGGCCATGACGCGTCTGACCTACACGCCCTACTGCGGCTCCGCCCGACCCTTCACCATCGGATTGATGCCGCTCGATCTTGTTCGTTGGATCGAACCGGATAGCGACTGGGGACGCTATATCGGCGAGAAACGACGACTGGTCGAAACCCGTCGTGATGAGATTTTCGTCGCCGAGAAGGATACTGTTGAGGCGCAACAAGAGGTCCTTGACCTCCTGCAGGCCAATCTTGCCGATTACCATCCGACGCGCCCCCACAGCGTCGCAGATGCCGCTGAGCAGGATGCGCCGCCGCTGCTGCGCGCCGGTCTGCTGGTGCAGGACGATCTCGTGATCATGCGACGCAGGGAAGACGGCTGGTATCTTGTAGCCGGCTTCGTCGCCTTCCCTTCCTCATGGTCGCTGCGCGAGAAATTCGGTCGCCCCATGCATGCAATCCATGCAGACGTTCCCGGCTTCGGCGAAGGCACCCGTAACGCGGCGCTCATCACCCGTATCTTTGATAATCTGCAGATCTCACAGCCGGTTGAGCGACTGAACTGGTCCGTGAACGCCACGGACGATCTCTTCCTCCCGCTCTCCAAGCACCGCCGCCCGCCGTCTGCCGAACCGTTCACGCTCTCGGAGCGCTTTGCGCGGGTCGAGCGCCAGACGCTGCGCAAATTGCCGAAGTCAGCCGATATCCTTTTCACGATCCGCGTATATGTCGATCCGATTGCCGCGATCGCTTGCCATCCGAACGCCGGCAAACTCGCTGTCAGCTTCGCCGCGCAACTGGATGGCCTCGACGGGCACCAGGCGGCCTATAAAGGCCTAACATTGCAACGGGTGGAGCTCGCCGCGAAGCTTCGGGCGCTCGCAGACCCTCACTCTCCCGCCTGATATTTGTGTTCCCCGGTCCGTACGCTCTTTATTGTGACGCTGTTTTATGGTTAGAGCCGGTCACTTCGCATGATCTGCGCCATTTCAGATGAATTCTAATTCTTAAGGCTTATCGCCTTCGTCGCCTTCCACAGGAGAAAAGAATGACGGAACAGACCCACCCGGTATATGCCGAAATTACCGGTCCGATCGTGATGATCGGCTTTGGCTCCATCGGCCGCGGCACGCTGCCGCTGATCGAGCGCCACTTCAAGTTCGACAAGAGCCGGATGGTAGTCATCGACCCGCGCGACGATGCAGATCACACCGAAATCATGGCAAGCCATGGCGTGCGGCACATCAAGGCACATGTTACCAAGGACAACTACAAGGACCTCCTGAAGCCGCTTCTGACCGACGGCGGTGGCCAGGGCTTCTGCGTCAATCTTTCCGTCGATACCGGTTCGGTCGACCTGATGAAGCTCTGCCGCAAGCTCGGCGCACTCTACATCGATACCGTCGTCGAACCCTGGCTCGGCTTCTATTTCGACAAGAGCATGAAGAACGCCGACCGCACCAACTATGCGCTGCGCGAAACCCTGCGTAAGGAAAAGGCCAAGAACCCCGGCGGCCCGACCGCAGTCTCCACCTGCGGCGCTAACCCGGGTATGGTCTCGTGGTTCGTCAAGCAGGCCCTCGTCAATCTCGCCAACGATATCGGCCTGAAGTTCGAAGAGCCGGATCAGCATGACCGTGAAGGCTGGGCAAAGCTGATGAAGAAGGTCGGCGTCAAGGGCGTCCACATCGCCGAGCGCGACACGCAGCGGACCAAGCATCCGAAGCCGCTCAACGTCTTCTGGAACACCTGGTCGGTCGAAGGCTTCATCTCCGAAGGCCTGCAGCCAGCCGAACTCGGCTGGGGCACCCACGAAAACTGGATGCCAAAGAACGGCAAGAAGCACAAGAAAGGCTGCAAGGCGGCGATCTATCTCGAGCAGCCGGGCGCCAACACGCGCGTTCGCACCTGGTGCCCGACGCCTGGTCCGCAGTATGGCTTCCTCGTCACCCACAACGAGTCGATCTCGATCGCCGACTACTTCACGGTTCGAGACAAGGACGGCGAAGTAACCTTCCGTCCGACCTGCCACTATGCTTACCATCCGGCGAACGACGCGGTTCTGTCGCTGCATGAAATGTTCGGCAATGGCGGCACGTCGCAGCCAGTCCACCACGTTCTAGATGAGGACGAGCTGGAGGACGGCATCGATGAGCTCGGCGTCCTGCTCTACGGCCATGAAAAGAACGCCTACTGGTACGGTTCGCGCCTGTCGCTGGAAGAAACCCGCCGCATCGCGCCTTATCAGAACGCGACCGGCCTTCAGGTGACCTCCGCCGTCCTCGCCGGCATGGTCTGGGCGCTCGAAAACCCGAAAGCCGGCATCGTCGAAGCCGACGAGGTCGACTACAAGCGCTGCCTGGAAGTCCAGACGCCTTATCTAGGCCCAGTCGAAGGTCACTACACCGACTGGACCCCGCTCGAGGGCCGTCCAGGTCTCTTCCCGGAAGAGATCGACACCAAAGATCCGTGGCAGTTCAAGAACATTCTCGTGCGCTGATCCTGGCCCGACCTGCATTCGAAGATGCCCGCCACAAGGCGGGCATTTTTGTAACGCCTGCTGTATAAATGGCCGTCTCGCTTCCTTGAAGACTTGCCTTCCCGGACAGCGCGCGCCATGTGTTTCGCAACCACACGGAAAGTTCTCGTTCCGAATCCCCGGGAGACGCTCATGAAAGTCAGAACCCTTCTTTTCCTCCTCGGCGCTGTCGCTGCCTTGAACGCTTGCACCATGTCGTCTCCACGTCCGGTGCCGGTTGCAGCAAATTCAGCTCCGTCAGGCGTCGAAGGCTCTTGGGCGGATCCGAACGGCATCATCTCCACTTTCCAGGCCGGAACGTTCACCACCCGTACGACCGACAGCAACCAGCTTCTGGCGTCGGGAACCTATGTGAAAACCTCGCCGTCACTGGTCGAAATCAACATGACCTCGCTGGTGCGCAAGACCCAATCTAAGGTCAACTGCGCTCTGGTGAGCCAGAACCAGCTGAATTGCACCTCGGACGCCGGATCGCAGTTCAGCCTGACCCGACGCATGTAAGGACGCCAGGCACTGAACGATAAAAGCTCCCTTCGCGGGAGCTTTTTTTGTTTACCGCTCTCGGAAAGCGCCAATGCTGTCACAGCTTTTTCTCTTGCGGCCACTAATCCTTGATGGAAACATCTACCGCGTAGGGACGGCGGAGCGCAGGGTTTGCTTCGCTCAAGATCAGGAGAGCAGGATGACGAAATCCTTTCAATTCGGTCTGCTGACCGCGTCGATGCTGGCGCTGTCGAGCGGCGCCGCCTTTGCCGATTACGAACTCAATATCCTTCACATCAACGATTTCCATTCGCGCATCGAGTCGATCAACAAGTTCGACTCGACCTGCTCGGCCGAAGAAGAGGCCAAGAAGGAATGCTTCGGCGGCGCCGCCCGCCTGAAGACCGCGATCGATCAGCGTCGCAATGCCCTTAGCGGCAAGAACGTGCTGCTGCTCAATGGCGGGGACAATTTCCAGGGTTCGCTTTTCTACACCACTTACAAGGGTGCCGCAGAAGCGGAAGTGCTGAACGACATGAAGTTTGACGTCATGACCGTCGGCAACCATGAGTTCGACGACAGCGAGGATGGCCTGGCAACCTTCCTCGACAAGGTGAAATTCCCTGTCATTTCGGCCAACGTCCTCGCGGGAGACGGCTCAAAGCTCGGCGAGCGTATCAAGCCTTCCCTTGTGCTCGACGTCGGCGGCCAGAAGATCGGCATCGTCGGTGCCGTGACGAACGACACCGAAGAATTGTCCTCACCCGGCCCGAAGGTGATGATCGCTGACGACGTGCAGACCATCACCGCAGCGGTCGAGGACCTGAAGAAGCAGGGCGTCAACAAGATCATCGCGCTGACGCATGTCGGCTATCCCCGCGACCTCGCCGCCATCGCCAAGATCCCCGATGTCGATGTTGTCGTCGGCGGTCATTCGCACAGCCTGCTGTCCAATACCGACCCGAAGGCGGAAGGACCCTATCCGACGATGGTCGGCAATCCCGGCGGCTATAAGGTGCCGGTGGTTCAGGCTGCATCCTACAGCAAGTATCTCGGCGACCTCGTCGTCACCTTCGATGACAACGGCGTCGTCAAGGAAGCCAAGGGTGACCCGATCCTGATCGACTCTTCCTTCACGCCCGATCCGACACTCACCGCCCGGATCGCCGAGCTCGCCAAGCCGATCGAGGAACTGCGCAAGAAGGTCATCGGCTCCAGCGAGGCGCCGATTGACGGCGACCGCACCGTCTGCCGCGTCAAGGAGTGCTCGATGGGCAATCTTGTGGCCGATGCCATGCTCGATCGGGGCAGGAGCCAGGGCATGACCATCGCGATCCAGAACGGCGGCGGCCTTCGCGCATCGATCGATGCCGGCGACGTTACTCAGGGCGAAGTCATCACCGTTCTGCCGTTTCAGAACACGCTTGCTACCTTCCAGCTGACCGGCGCTGATTTGCGCAAGGCATTGGAAAACGGTCTCGGCAAGATCGAGGAAGGAGCCGGCCGCTTCCCGCAGGTATCCGGTGTGAAATACATCTTCGACAAGACCAGGCCCGCTGGCAGCCGCCTCGTATCGGTCGAGGTCAAGGACGGCGATAGCTTCGTGCCGCTCGACGACGCGAAGACCTACGGCGTTGTCACCAACAACTTCATGCGTGCGGGTGGCGATGGCTATTCGATCTTCGAGACGGCGGGTAAGAACGCCTATGACTTCGGACCCGATCTTGCCGACGTAACCGCTGAATATCTGGCGGCGCACTCGCCCTACAAGCCGTACACCGATGGGCGCATCACCGAGGTTGCCGCATCAGGGACGGAAACCCCCGCAACGACTGCCCCGGCCACATCCGCGCCCGCCGCAGCACCGGCAGCGCCCATGGCGGAGGCACCCGCTGCAGCCCTTGCCCCAAATACGCCAACCAATCACGTCATCGCCGCCGGTGATACGCTCTGGGATCTTGCCAAGCAGTTCTACGGCAACGGTGCACTCTGGAAGAGAATTTCGGTTGCAAACGGCGAACCTGCGCCGCGCCACCTGACGGTCGGCAAGGAACTGCAGATCCCGTCGAAGTAAGACGATTTGTCTCGATCCTGAATGTCGGTCCGGGGTTCCCTGGGCCGGCTTTTGTTTCTATAGGGTGAACCGGCAAGGTCCGGCCGCCCATGAGCCGGCCAGACAAGATACCGGGGTTTAGATGACGACTGTTAATACTGCGCACCGTCCAGCGAACCATCCACCCGTGAAATCGGACAAGGTGGGCGTCCTGCTCGTCAATCTCGGCACGCCTGACGGCACCGATTACACCTCGATGCGCCGCTATCTGAAAGAATTCCTAACCGATAAACGCGTCATCGAATGGTCGCCCTGGAAGTGGTATCCGATCCTGTTCGGCATCGTCCTCAACACCCGCCCGCAAAAGGTGGGCAAGGCCTACGAGACGATCTGGAACAAGGAGAAGAACGAGAGCTTTCTGCGCACCTACACCCGCAACCAGGCGAAGCTGATGGCAGAACGTCTGGACGACCTGCCGAACGTCCGTGTCGACTGGGCCATGCGCTACGGCACGCCGTCGATACCGTCGCGCATTCAAGCGCTGAAAGACGAAGGCTGCGATCGCATCCTGCTGTTTCCGCTGTATCCGCAATATGCGGCGGCAACTACGGCAACTGTCAATGACAAGGCGTTCCAGCATCTGCTGAAAATGCGCTGGCAGCCGGCGTTGCGAACCGTACCGGATTATCACGACGACAAGACCTACATCAAAGCGCTGGCCAATTCCGTGACCCGCCACCTGTCGTCGCTGGATTGGCAGCCGGAGGTCATCCTCGCCTCCTTCCACGGAATTCCGCTCTCCTATTCAGAGAAGGGCGACCCCTATTACTGGCAATGCCAGAGGACTGGCCAGCTGCTGCGCGAGCGGCTCGGGCTTTCCGAAGAGAAGTTCATGGTGACCTTCCAATCGCGTTTCGGGCCCGAAGAGTGGCTGCAGCCCTACACCGACAAGACGGTCGAGAAGCTGGCGCAGGACGGCGTCAAGAAGATCGCCGTCCTCAATCCCGGTTTCGTGTCCGACTGTCTGGAGACACTGGAGGAAATCGCCGAGCAGGCCGCTCATTCCTTCCACGAGCACGGCGGCGAGAAGTTCACCCACATCTCCTGCCTCAACGACAGCGAGGACGGCATGCGGGTGCTGGAGAAGGTCGTCCGCCGCGAACTGCTCGGCTGGGTTTGATCAGACACCACGTTTGTTGCCCCACAGCAGGACATGCAGCTGGGGCAGCACACGTGCCTCGAACCACCGGTCCTTGGTTACCTTGTCGACCAGCCACAGCATCCTGTCCATGATGCCGTCGGTATCGACACGTGCACCGTCGTCATTGGGCGGCGGTGGCGTGTGGTTTCCAGGCTGCAGGTAGACGTACAGGTCTGGATAGCGTGCTGCCGCCTCGCGAGCATAGGCATAGTCGCGATCGTCGAAAACGACGATCTTCAAGGCGATGTTGGGCCCGTCGGCGGCCATCTCGAGACAGTCTTCGAAGGCATTCCAATCCGTCGCCATACCGCTCGACGGCGGCTTCGGGCTCAGCACCAGCACATCGAGATCGGCAAACCATTGCTTGGCGACGCTGCCCTGTGTTTCCAGCGCAAAGCTGTAGCCGTGGTCATGTCCGTGCGCGATAAGACCGCCAAGCGGCTGGATCGCCGGGTTGCCACCGGAAAGCGACACCATCAGCGGCTTGCCGCCGGAGAGCCGCGTCACTTCCGCCCAGATGCCGTCAACCGTCATCGGCAGCCATTGATCGCGATACTCGCTGTCAACCGCATGCAGGCTGTCACACCACGAACAGCGATAATCGCAGCCACCCATGCGGACAAAGACCGTCGGCAGGCCGATCAGCACGCCCTCCCCCTGGATCGTCGGCCCAAAGATCTCGCTGACGCGGATCTGCGCCTCGCGAGTCCCGCTCATGGCCGATATTCCGCCCAGGTCTTTGGTGTTTCGCTGACGCGCACCGCCGAGGTCTCCGGCAGCCGCCCCTTGCACCAGTCGTAGAAGTGCTTGGCGAGATATTCCGAGGTCACGCGGTCATGGCCGAAGACTTCGTTCAGGTGCCGGTGGTCAAAGCGCTCGTCGATATAGCGCTTCAGCGGCGAAAGCTCGTGATAGTCGCGCACGAAACCGTTCTCATCCAGTTCGGCGGCTGCAAGTTCCACCACGACGATGTAATTGTGCCCGTGCAGTCGCGCGCACTGGTGATCGGATGGCAGATGCGTCAGTTGATGGGATGCGGAGAAGTGGAACTCCTTGGTGATGCGAAACATCACTTCACCTCCCTGGCTGAATAGCCAGACGTTGCTGCTTCCCAGAAATCCGGATCGTCATATTCCGTAGGATCGGAGATGCCAGCCAGATGAAAAGCCTCGCGTCGCTCGACGCAGGTGCCGCAGCGTCCACAGTGACGCGTACCGCCCTTGTAGCAGGACCATGTCTCGGCAAATGGCGTCCCGAATTTCGCGCCATCAGTGACGATATCGGCCTTGGAGACGCTGATATAGGGAGCCAGCAGCGAAACGCGGGCATAGCCGTCGAGCGCCTGGTTCTGCATTTCCTGGAAGGCATCGATGAAGCCCGGGCGGCAATCGGGATAAATGAAATGGTCCCCGCCGTGCACAGCAACAGCCACCGCGTCCGCCTTTTGAGCTGCGGCAAGGCCGAACGCGATCGCCAACATGATCGCGTTGCGGTTTGGTACCACGGTCGCTTTCATCGTCTCCTCGGCGTAGTGGCCGTCGGGCACGTCGACGTCGTCTGTCAGGGCTGATCCTGTCAGATGCCGACCGATGGTGCGGATGTCGATGATCTGGTGCGGCACGCCGAGTCGTTTGGCGCAGGCGGTGGCAAAATCCAGCTCTTTGCGGTGTCGCTGTCCATAATCGAAGGACAGCAGGCTGATGAGCTGATGTTCCGCTGCCACACGATGGGCGAGCGAAACGGAGTCCAATCCGCCGGAGCAGATGACAATAGTCTTCATGATGAGGATCCCTTGTTTTGACCGGGTGGGCTGCGACCGGTAGTTCCTGCGGGTCTTCTAGGCCAAAGCGGCGCCGTTGTGAATAGCCAATAGACCCCCCATATCGAATCCATGAGCAAACAGCGTCACCGGCGAAGCTACTGGCGTTTGAGGTCGGCTCGGTTAAGGTTGTGTCAGTCGATTCTATCGCGGGGGAGTTTATGGTTCTGAGTGGCTTCGATATCGTCGTCATTGCACTGGTGATCTTCGTCATCCTGGTCCTGTTTGCCGGCATCAAGACGGTGCCGCAAGGCTACCGCTATACAATAGAGCGCTTCGGCCGCTACACCCGCACCCTTGAACCCGGTTTAAACCTGATCACTCCCTTCATCGAGCGCGTCGGTGCACGAATGAACGTCATGGAACAGGTCCTCAACGTGCCGACGCAGGAGGTCATCACCAAGGACAACGCCTCGATCTCGACCGACGCCGTCGCCTTTTACCAGGTCCTCAACGCCGCCGAGGCTGCCTATCAGGTCGCACACCTCGAGAATGCCATTCTGAACCTTACGATGACCAACATCCGCACGGTCATGGGCTCAATGGACCTTGACGAGCTGCTGTCGAACCGCGACGCAATCAACGACCGGCTGTTGCGCGTCGTCGACGATGCCGTGCAGCCTTGGGGCATCAAGGTAACCCGCGTCGAGATCAAGGACATCCAGCCCCCGCGCGACCTGGTGGACGCCATGGCGCGGCAGATGAAGGCTGAACGTGAAAAGCGCGCCCAGGTGCTGGAAGCGGAAGGCTCCCGTAACGCCCAGATTCTCCGGGCGGAGGGCGCCAAGCAATCCGCGATTCTTCAGGCCGAGGGCCAGCGCGAAGCGGCCTTCCGAAACGCCGAGGCGCGAGAACGTTTGGCCGAGGCGGAAGCAAAGGCTACGAAGATGGTCTCCGAAGCGATCGCATCGGGCAATCTTCAGGCAATCAACTATTTCGTCGCCCAGAAATACACCGAAGCACTGGCCTCAATCGGCACCGCCGGCAATTCCAAGGTCGTGCTGATGCCGGTCGAAGCTTCCTCTCTTATCGGCTCGCTTGGCGGTATTGGGGCCATCGCCAAGGAGGTCTTCGGCGATAACCCGACTCCACCGGCGCCGCGCCCGCAGTCCACGCCGCGGACTACTCCGGCCGTCAACCCTTTAACCCGCCAACGGAGCGATGAGCCATGATTGCCAGCCTTGTCGCGGAACTCGGACCCTGGAGCTGGTGGATCGCCGGCCTGATACTTTTGGCGGCAGAATTGATCGCGCCGGGCTTCTTTCTCGTCTGGATCGGCCTCGCTGCCTTGATCGTCGGCCTGTTGTCGCTGCTGTTCTGGGATAGCAGCTTCTGGTTCTGGCAGGTTCAGGCCATCCTTTTTGCGCTGCTTGCCGTCGTGGCAACGTTCATTGGCCGCAAACTGACACTTCGGCATGGTGAAACGGACCAGCCCTTCCTCAATCAGAGGGCCGCGAGCCTCGTTGGTCGCACAGCAACGCTGACGGAGCCTATTCGCGAAGGCCGCGGCCGCATTCGCCTCGACGACACTGTGTGGCGTGTCAGTGGTCCCGATTTGCCGGTCGGCACGAGGGTGAAGGTCGTAGCAAGCAGTGGCCGCGATCTGACTGTGGAACTAGCTTGATCACGCCACGCCGATCCGCAGCAGATCGTGGAAATGCACAAGCCCAATGGGCCGATTGTCGTCGTCGACGACGATAAGGGCGCCGATGCTGTGCTGGTTGAGCATAGCAAGCGCGGCCGTTGCCAGCACCGTGGGCTTCACTGTCTTCGGCGTGCGCGTCATGATGTCGTCGACCACCAGTTCGGAGAGGTTCCGCGCCAGATTACGTGCCAAATCGCCTTCCGTGATGATGCCGCAGAGACGCTCATTTTCGTCCAGAATGCCGACACAGCCGAAATGCTTGCGAGACAATGTCGAGATCGCCATTGGTACAGGCGTTCCCTTCGCCACCAGCGGCACACGATCGCCAGTATGCATAATATCGGCGACATGACTGAGACTCGCGCCAAGTTTGCCGCCTGGATGGAACACGTGAAAATCCCGCGCCGTGAAGCCCCGTGCCTCCAGTAGAGCAATCGCAAGTGCGTCACCCATGGCGAGTTGCATCAGCGTCGATGTCGTCGGTGCAAGCCCATGCGGGCAGGCTTCCTCCACGTTCGGCATCAGTAGGATGATGTCCGAAGCCGCGGCGAGGGAAGATTTCTCAGAGCAGGTGACGGCAATCAGCGGAATGGAGAAACGACGCGTATAGGCAATGATGCTGCGAAGCTCGGCGCTTTCTCCGCCCTTGGAAAGAGCGACAACGACATCGGTCGTGCCGATCATTCCGAGATCGCCGTGGTTTGCTTCGGCTGCATGGACGAAGAAAGCCGGCGTGCCTGTCGACGCCAGTGTGGCGGCGATCTTTACGCCGATGTGGCCGCTCTTACCAACGCCGGTTACAATGACGCGACCGCTAACCCCGGTAATCGTCTCGACGGCCCGCATGAAGGGTGAGGCAAGTCCGTCGTCAAAAGCCCGCTCCAGGGCCTCAAGCGCCCGCCTCTCGGTGCCAATTGTCCGCTTCGCAGACTCAAGCACACCGTCTTCGATTACATTTACCGCTCTTTTGATCATGGCACTCTGCGTTAGCGGTTTTCGTCAGCCGAGTCCACCGGCTGATCCCGATGGCAGGCGAGCGCAACGAAAGGTTAACCACAAGCCTTTACGTTCGGGTAACACTTCGAAGCATGCCAGGAAAAAAATGCGCCATTGGAAGGATACGAGCAGTCTCACGCCGCTCCGCGCGGCGGGCTTTGCCGTATCCATGGCCCTGACTGTAGGCGCTCTCGCGTCTCGACCCGCATTTGCACAGTCGATGCCGGTCTCCAACAATCTAATACGCTCGCCCGACGCATCGGCTACCGCAGCCGCGGCAGATGAAAGCGGTATTGCCGAAACCTCGAACATCACCACATCAACGGTCGACAATGCCGCGCAAGGAGCCACAACCTCCCCCATTGCGGCGTCCGATCAAAAGCCGAGTGACGAAATCACGGGCTCAATCCTTGACGAGGACATGATGCGGCTGAACACGCGCGAGGCGCCGCTAGACGAGCGGCTGCCAGCCCGAAAGCCGGAGCCTAATCCGGCCTTCGAGGAAACACCGGGCATCCGCATCGGCACCTTTGTGCTACGCCCGACCATTACGCAGAGCATCAATACCGAGACCCAGAAAGACGCCGGCGTCAGTCAGACACGTGGTTTCCTCGAAACGGATCTGCACGCCACGCTGACGTCCGACTGGTCGTTGCACCAGCTCTCCGTGACAACGGACGGCGCCTGGCAGAAGAATATAAGCGGCGAAGGCGAGGAGCAGCCGGACTTCCAGATCAAAGGCGACTTGCGCCTCGACCTTCCGCAGGATACGACCGCGCACATCACCGGCGGCTACCATTTCTATCGCGAAGATACTGATGATCCGAATGCTCTGCAGAATGCCGACAAGCAATCGGATGTTCAGGAATTCAGCACCGGCGCTACGATCGAACGCGACTTCGGCATCCTGCGCGCCAGCACCGGGATCGATCTCAGCCGCGCGATCTATTCCGACGCGACGCTTTCCGATGGAACACCGGTTTCGTTGAGCGATCGCAACGAGACCAGCGGCAGGATCCGTGGCCGTATCGGCTACGAGCTGTCCCCGGCCCTCATTCCCTTCATCGAGGCCAATGTCGGCAAGACAGTCTACGATGACGCGGTTGACTCAGCAGGCTACCGCCGCTCGGGGGATAGCTATGGCGCTAAGGTCGGCGTCGAGCTTGACATGGGCGAAAAGCTTCGCGGTGAGGTTGGAGTTGGCTACCAGACTGCCACCTTCGATGACGACCGCCTCTCAGACATCGATGCCGCCGTTGTCGACGCCCAGCTACTGTGGTCGCCGGTGAGAGGCACCGACGTCAATGTCGGCCTGCTGACAAGCATAAACCCGTCGACGACTGCTGGCGAATCCGGCTACGTTTCCCACGCCTTGACGACCGGCATAACGCATCAGCTGCGAGACAATCTGACCGGCAGCGTGCTCGGCGGCATCACCTATCGCGACTATCCGTCGGATAGCCCGACCAGCGACGAAACGGTCTACACCACGAGCGCCGGACTGACCTGGAACATCAACCGCTACCTCGACATGACGAGCACCATCGGCTGGGAGCTGACATCCCGCAAGACGAGCAGTGATTCCGAACAATGGCGAGCTGGCGTCGGCCTGAAACTGAAGCGCTAAAAACGAAATCCGCCTGCAAGTGGGAGGCTTGCAGGCGAATCGAATTGCTCAGGAGCTAACGAGGTCAAAGGCTCTTCAGCAGCGCCTTGAAGCCTTCTTCGACGGTCGGGCGGATGTCGGCACGTTCCAGTGCAAACGCCACGTTGGCCAGGATGAAGCCGTCCTTGGCGCCGCAGTCATAGGTGGTGCCGCGGAAGTGATAGCCTGCGAACGTCTGATCCTTCAGCAGCTTCAGCATGCCGTCGGTCAGCTGGATTTCGTTGCCGGCGCCGCGTTCCTGGGTTTCCAGGATCTTGAAGACCTCAGGCTGTAGTATGTAGCGGCCATTGATGAAATAGTTCGACGGTGCCGTGCCCTTGGCCGGCTTTTCGACCATGCTGGTGATACGGAAACCCTCGCCGATCTGCTCGCCAACGCCGACGATACCGTACTTGTGGGCCTGATCGGGTGCGCATTCCTCGACGGCGATGATGTTGCCGCCGCTGTGGGCATACAGATCGATCATGCCCTTCATGCAGCCTTTGCCTTCGCTCTTCATGATCATGTCCGGCAGCAGCAGAGCGAAGGGTTCATTGCCGACGATCTCGCGGGCACACCAGACGGCGTGGCCGAGGCCAAGCGGCTCCTGCTGGCGGGTGAAGCTGACGGTACCAGCCTTGGGAAGCTGGCCGGCGAGCAGCGTCATTTCCGCCTGCTTACTGCGCTCGCGCAGCGTCTGCTCGAGCTCGAAATGAATATCGAAGTAGTCTTCGATGATGTGCTTGTTTCGACCTGTGACGAAAACGAAATGCTCGATGCCCGCTTCCAAAGCTTCGTCGACCACATACTGAATAATGGGTTTGTCGACGACAGTCAGCATTTCCTTTGGCACGGCTTTCGTGGCCGGGAGAAAGCGAGTCCCGAGGCCTGCAACCGGAAATACAGCTTTACGAACTTTTTTATGCTCTGCCACACAATCCTCCTGCGATGATTACATCGCTTGAAATAAAAGGCATTTTGATTGGACTAGATGAGATTTGCTACCGTTTTGCAAATGGTGACTGCATTCCTACGTCATGGTAAAGAATTTGTTGACTTCGTTCAGGTAGTCTCAGGCCTGAGCGGAAATTCGCGCTCCGCTGTGCCTGAAACGAAAGGACGGATGACCGCCGATGACTCAAAATCACAGAAACTCCCTTCGTGGTCTTGCTATCGCACTCATCGTGACCGCGTCCGCCGGTCTGGCCCCCATCAACGCGAAAGCAGATCAGCGGTTCCAGAAGTGGATCGCGGACTTCTACCAAACTGCCGCTCAAAATGGCATCAGCAAGGCAACTTACCGCAAAGCATTCGCAGGAGTAAACGATCCGGACCCGACCGTGCTCGAGAAGGCGGCCTATCAGCCTGAATTCACGACAAAAATCTGGGACTATGTGGATTCTCGTGTAAATCCTTACACTGTCCAAATTGGTCGTCAGATGGCCGCTAAATACGCCTCGACGCTGAATTCCATCCAGCGCCAGTTTGGCGTGGACAAAACGATTCTGCTTGCCATCTGGTCGATGGAATCGAATTACGGCGCGGTCCTCGGCAAGGACGATCGCCTGCATTATGTGCCGCGCGCCCTGGCGACGCTCGCCTATGCGGACGAACGCCGCGCCAAGTTCGCCAAGAAGCAGCTGATCGCCGCGCTGAAGATCCTGCAGGACGGCGACATTTCCCCGGACGGAATGACCGGCTCCTGGGCCGGCGCAATGGGCCACACCCAGTTTATTCCAACAAGCTATCTGCTCTATGCCGTCGATGCCGACGGCAACGGTCATCGCGATATCTGGAACTCCGTGCCTGATGCGCTCGCCACCTCTGCCAACCTGCTGATGAAGAACGGATGGGATGCCGGCAAGACCTGGGGTTATGAAGTTGTTGTGCCGCCGAATGCCAAAAAGCAGGTTGGAAAGACCCACACGTTGGCGCAGTGGGCCTCCCTAGGCCTGACCCGGCCGAACGGCAAGAGCTTCCGTGATGGCGGCGGCAACGCCGTGCTGAAGATGCCGGCTGGCCCCGATGGTCCGGGCTTCCTGATGACGAGTAACTTCTTCACAATAAAGAACTACAACGCCTCGGACAGCTATGCGATCGCTGTCGGGCTGTTAGCGGATGAGATTGCGGGCTACGGCGGCATGAAACAGCGCTGGCCGCGGCCGGATGGGACGCTTGACGTGAAGGAGAAATTTGAACTGCAAACCCGCCTGAAGACACTCGGCTATTATGACGGGGAGGTTGACGGGAACTTCGGCAGCGGATCGAAGGCTGCCATCGCCGCTGTCCAGGCCCGTATCGGCATGCAGCAGGACGGCGAGCCATCACTGCCGCTCTTAAACGCGCTTCGCAAGTAGACGGAGAATAATCGTCGAGATGCACTTTGGGGTGTGGACGCGCCTTGCCGCTCTATGCGAGAATGCGGGCAGATGCGAGGCTCCTGACTATGCGTAAACGAGTACACCGGGCAACGCTGCGCTGGGGTGCAATCAGCACCGCAACGGTGGTGCTTGTCTTTAGCGCGTTCCCGGTGCAGGTCGTCAATGCGCAGGAGCGGTATTATTATCGCCAATCAATTCTCGATTTCTTCCTCGGCCGTCGCTACATCCAGGAATATCCGCCACAGGCGCCATCTCAAACTGCACCGCAGCGGCAGCCTGCACCAAAAAGAAAGGTTGCGCCCAAGATCGCTTCCACCCCGCGTCCGGCGGCTCCTGCTGCCGTCGAAGAGAGGGTCGTCGAGAAGCTTGCTAACGCCCAGAAGATCCTCGTCGTTGGAGATTTTCTCGCCGGCGGCCTTGGCATCGGCATGGAAGCGGCGTTCAAGGATTCTCCTGGTATCGTCATCGAGACGCACAGCAATGTCGCCTCCGGGCTTGTCCGAGACGATTATTATGACTGGCCGCAACAACTGACAAAGTTCATGGACGAGGCAAAGCCCGCCATGGTCGTCGTCATGCTCGGCGCGAATGACCGCCAGCAGATGGTGACGGATATTGGCAAGGAGAAGTTCAGGACAGACGGCTGGTACGCCGAATATCAGCGTCGCGTCGTGGCCTTCGGCAAGCAGGTGACCAGTCGCAAGATCCCGCTGCTCTGGGTCGGACTGCCAGCCTTCGATTCGCCCGCGATGACCGCCGATGCGGTGCAGCTTAATCAGTTGTTCCGCAAGCAGATGGACAGCGCCGGCGGCGAGTTCGTCGACATCTGGGATGGGTTCGTCGACGAAGCAGGTGATTTCATCGTTACCGGCTCGGATATCAACGGCCAGCAGGTGCGCCTGCGCACTTCGGACGGCATTAACCTCACGGAAGCCGGCCGGCGCAAGCTTGCCTTCTATGTCGAGAAGCCTGTCCGCCGCATTCTCGGTGTGCAGGCAAGCCCTGACCTCGTTCGCCTCGACACCGGCAACGCGCCGGCGATCGATGCGGTCGCGATACCCGGCCGCACCGAACCGATCAGCCTCTCCGACCCCAACCTGGATGGAGGCGCGGAACTCCTTGGTGGCAGAGCACTGCCCGTGAGCGCCACCAAGTCGCCACGCGATCTCTTGGTTCAGGACGGCGAGATGGCAGCGCCCCCCGCCGGTCGCGTCGATGACTACCGAATGACGCCGATGAAGCCGACGGCCCAGATCTCGATCAAATGAAAAGGGGCCGCTCAAACGCGGCCCCAATTCTTCAGCGCCATTGTCCCTTACCGCGGCAGAACCGTCGAGCCCATCAGGGCTTCGTCGATGGCACGGGCGGCCTGGCGGCCTTCGCGAATCGCCCAGACAACCAACGACTGGCCCCGGCGCACGTCGCCTGCCGTCCAGAGCTTGTCGACCGACGTCTTGTAGTCGCGGTCGTTGGCGACGACATTGGTCGAGCCACGACGGTCGGTGTTGAGCGTGAGTTTACCGTCGAGTTCCTTCACCACGCTGTCCTTGAACGGGCCGCTGAAACCGATCGCGATGAAGGCGAGGTCGGCCTTGATGATGAACTCCGTGCCGGCGATCGGCTTGCGGCGCTCGTCGACTTCGCAGCACTTCACGCCGGTAAGCTGGCCATCCTCGCCTACGAACTCGAGCGTTGCCACCTGGAACTCGCGAACGGCGCCTTCCGCCTGCGATGAGGAAGTGCGCATCTTCGTCGCCCAGAACGGCCAGACGGCGAGCTTGTCTTCCTTCTCCGGGGGCTGCGGGCGGATGTCGAGCTGCGTGACCTTCACTGCGCCCTGACGGAACGCCGTGCCGACGCAGTCCGATGCGGTATCGCCACCGCCGACGACGACGACATGCTTTGCGCCTGCGAGGATCGGGTCGGAGGCCCACCCGACGCTATCGATGTTTTCGCGGCCGACGCGCTTGTTCTGCTGCACGAGGTACGGCATCGCATCATGGACACCGGAAAGCTCGATACCGGGAATGCCCGCCTCGCGCGGCGTTTCCGAACCACCACAATAGAGTACCGCATCGTAATCGGCGAGCAGCTGCTCGACCTTCACGTCGACCCCGACATTGACGCCGCAATGGAAGGCAACGCCCTCACCCTTCATCTGCTCGACGCGGCGATCGATAAAGTTCTTTTCCATCTTGAAGTCAGGGATACCGTAGCGCAGCAGGCCGCCGGGCTTGCTTTCGCGTTCGTACACATGGACCTCGTGCCCAGCGCGACCGAGCTGCTGGGCAGCCGCCATGCCGGCCGGGCCGGAACCGATGATCGCCACCTTCTTGCCCGTATGGATAGTCGCCGGCTGCGGACGAATGAAGCCGAGCTCGTAGGCCTTGTCGGCGATCGCCTGCTCGACGGTCTTGATCGCAACCGGCGTGTCTTCGAGATTAAGCGTGCAGGCTTCCTCGCAAGGCGCGGGGCAAACGCGGCCGGTAAACTCGGGGAAGTTGTTCGTCGAATGCAGGTTCTGAATCGCCGCTTCCCAGTTGTTGTTATAGACGAGGTCGTTCCAGTCAGGAATCTGGTTGTGGACAGGACAACCGGTCGGACCATGGCAATAGGGGATGCCACAGTCCATGCAGCGGGCTGCCTGTTTCTGCACTTCCTGGTCCGACATCGGGATCGTGAATTCGCGGAAATGCCGGATGCGATCCGAGGCAGGCTGATACTTCGCCACCTGCCGGTCGATTTCCAGAAACCCTGTGACCTTACCCATGTTTTCGTCCCTTACACTCATGACCGCCTCGCCTGCGGCCAGTTGTCCATCGTCAGCCTCGACAGTGGAGGCAAGTTGCTGCTTTCGACCGTCATCAAGCATATCCCCTGAGTGCGATCCACGCGTCTGCGCTGCCTGAGGCTGCTGCCGATCCGTGGGTCATTGAGATATTTCGGTCATCCGGCGCGCTGGCCTTCGCCAGCGCAACGGAAGTAAGCGTATTTACTCCGCCGCAATTCCCATGCGGGCGCGTTCCATTTCTTCCAGGGCCCGGCGGTACTCGACCGGCATGACCTTGCGGAACTTCGGACGGTAATCGGCCCAGTTGTCCAGGATCTGCTTGGCGCGAGTAGAGCCCGTGTAGTGCAGATGGTTGGAAATCAACTGGTAGAGGCGCTCCTCGTCGTGACGCGTCATGTCACCGGAGACGTCAACGCGTCCCTTGTGCATGAGGTCGCCGCCGTGATGATGCAGCTTCTCGAGCATGTCGTCCTCTTCCGGAACCGGCTCGAGCTCGACCATGGCCATATTGCAGCGCTTGGCGAAATCGCCGGCCTCATCGAGCACGTAAGCGACACCACCGGACATGCCGGCTGCGAAGTTGCGACCTGTCGAGCCGAGCACGACAACGACACCACCTGTCATGTACTCGCAGCCGTGGTCACCCACGCCTTCGACGATGGCGATCGCACCCGAGTTGCGGACGGCGAAGCGCTCGCCCGCGACACCGCGGAAGTAGCACTCGCCTTCGGTCGCACCGTAGAGAACGGTATTGCCAACGATGATCGACTCTTCCGCGACGATTTTCGAATTCTCAGGTGGGCGAACGATGATCTTGCCGCCGGACAGACCCTTACCGACATAGTCGTTGCCGTCGCCGATCAGGTTGAAGGTGATACCGCGTGCGAGGAACGCGCCGAACGACTGGCCGGCCGTGCCCTTGAGCGTCACGTTGATCGTGTCGTCCTTGAGCCCGCGGTGGTTGTAGCGCTTGGCTACTTCCCCCGACAGCATCGCGCCCGCCGAACGGTCGACGTTCTTGATTTCGACTTCGAAGGACACAGGCGCCTTCGAAGACAATGCCGCTTCGGCTTCCGCAATAAGTTTGCGGTCGAGAATGTCGTCGATGGGGTGCTTCTGGCGTGATGTCCAGTAGGTCGAATCCTTCGGCGCCTCGACCTTGTGGAAGATGCGGCTGAAGTCGAGACCCTTGGACTTCCAATGCGCCAGCATCTCGTCCTTCTCGAGCAGCTCCGAAGCGCCGATGATGTCATCGAGCTTGGTGAACCCGAGCGAAGCCAGGATTTCGCGCACTTCGTTGGCGACGAAGAAGAAGTAGTTGACCACGTGCTCCGGCGTGCCCTTGAAACGCTTGCGCAGAACCGGATCCTGCGTGGCAACGCCTACAGGACAGGTGTTCAGGTGGCACTTTCGCATCATGATGCAGCCAGCAGCGATCAGCGGCGCGGTCGCGAAGCCGAATTCGTCGGCGCCGAGAAGCGCCCCGATGATGACATCGCGACCGGTCTTCAAACCACCATCGACCTGCAGCGCGATGCGCGAACGCAGGCCGTTCAGCACAAGCGTCTGCTGGGTTTCGGCAAGGCCGATTTCCCACGGGCTGCCAGCATGCTTCAGCGAGGTCAGCGGCGATGCGCCGGTGCCACCGTCGAAACCGGAGACCGTGATGTGATCGGCGCGTGCCTTGGCAACACCGGCGGCAACCGTGCCGACGCCGACTTCCGAGACGAGCTTGACCGACACGTCAGACGTGGGATTGACGTTCTTCAGATCGTAAATCAGCTGCGCCAGATCTTCGATCGAATAGATGTCGTGATGCGGCGGCGGCGAGATCAGGCCGACACCTGGCGTCGAGTGACGGGTCTTGGCAACCGTCGCATCGACCTTGTGCCCGGGCAACTGCCCGCCTTCGCCGGGCTTTGCACCTTGAGCCACCTTGATCTGCAGCATGTCGGCGTTGACGAGATATTCGGTCGTGACACCAAAGCGTCCTGATGCGATCTGCTTGATCGCCGAGCGTTCCGGGTTCGATGAACCGTCCGGCAGCGGCATGTAACGGTCTGATTCTTCGCCGCCTTCGCCGGTGTTGGACTTACCGCCGATCTTGTTCATCGCAATCGCCAGCGTCGTATGGGCTTCACGGGAGATCGAACCGAAGGACATGGCACCCGTCGAGAAACGCTTGACGATCTCGGCGGCCGGCTCGACCTGGTCGACCGAAACCGGGTTGCGGCCAAGCTGCTCGGCGCTCTTGATGTTGAAGAGCCCGCGGATCGTGTTCATGCGCAGGGCCGAGGTGTTCACCATCTCGGCGAACTCGCGGTAGCGGTCTTCGGCATTGCCGCGAACGGCGTGCTGCAGCGTGGCCACGGCATCGGGTGTCCAGGCATGGCTCTCGCCGCGCATGCGGAAGGCATATTCTCCGCCGATATCGAGCGTCGTCGCCAGCAGCGGGTCCTTGCCGAAGGCAGAAGTGTGACGGGCAACAGTCTCTTCGGCGATCGCCTTTAGATCGACGCCTTCGATCATGGTTGCAGTACCGAAGAAGTACTTGTCGACCAGCTCCTGCTGCAATCCGATCGCGTCGAAGATCTGGCCACCGCAATAGGACTGATAGGTCGAAATGCCCATCTTCGACATGACCTTGAGGATGCCTTTGCCGACCGCCTTGATGTAGCGGTAGACGACTTCGTTGGCGTCGACCTCCTTCGGGAACTCGCCTTTGGCATGCATGTCGAGCAGCGTATCGAAGGCAAGATAAGGGTTGATCGCTTCGGCGCCATAGCCGGCGAGCAGGCAGAAGTGATGGACTTCGCGCGGCTCGCCGGTCTCGACCACGAGGCCGACCGAGGTACGCAGGCCCTTGCGGATCAGGTGATGGTGAACGGCAGCGGTCGCCAGCAGTGCCGGGATCGCGATACGATCCGGTCCGATCTGGCGGTCGGAGAGCACGATGATGTTATAGCCGCCCCTGACCGCTGCTTCTGCGCGCTCACAGAGACGATCGAGCATTTCGGGCATGCCTTCGGCGCCCCGCTCGACATCATAAGTGAAGTCGAGCGTCTTGGTGTCGAAGCGGTCTTCCGTGTGACCAATAGAGCGGATCTTTTCGAGATCGCCGTTGGTCAGGATCGGCTGACGCACTTCCAGGCGCTTGGCGTTCGCCATGCCGGTATGATCGAGAATGTTCGGACGCGGCCCGATGAACGAAACGAGGCTCATGACGAGCTCTTCGCGGATCGGGTCGATCGGCGGGTTGGTGACCTGCGCGAAGTTCTGCTTGAAATAGGTATAGAGCAGCTTCGACTTTTCCGACATCGCGGAGATCGGCGTATCGGTGCCCATCGAGCCGACGGCTTCCTGACCCGTCGTCGCCATCGGTGACATCAGGATCTTGGTGTCTTCGGTGGTGTAGCCGAATGCCTGCTGGCGGTTGAGCAGCGACACGTCGCGGCGCAGGGCACGCGGCTCGACCGGCTTCAGGTCTTCAAGGATCAGCTGCGTGCGATCCAGCCAGTCCCGGTAGGGATGCTTGGTCGCGAGCTCGGACTTCACTTCCTCGTCGGAAACGATGCGGCCCTTCTCCATGTCGATCAACAGCATCTTGCCCGGCTGCAGGCGCCACTTCTGCACGATATCCTCTTCAGCCACCGGCAGCGTGCCGGCTTCCGAAGCGAGAATGACGCGATCGTCGCTGGTGACGAGGTAGCGTGCCGGACGCAGGCCGTTCCGGTCTAGCGTCGCGCCGATCTGCTTGCCGTCGGTGAAAGCGACAGCCGCCGGTCCGTCCCAGGGCTCCATCAGAGCAGCGTGGTATTCGTAGAATGCCTTGCGGTCGGCCGCCATCGACTGGTTGCCCGCCCAGGCTTCCGGGATCAGCATCATCACGGCATGTGCCATGGAGTAGCCACCGCGCACGAGGAACTCGAGCGCGTTGTCGAAACAGGCCGTGTCCGACTGGCCTTCGTAGGAGATCGGCCAGAGCTTGGAGATGTCGTCACCGAAGAGCGGCGACGACACGGAAGCCTGACGCGCCGCCATCCAGTTGACGTTGGAGCGCAGCGTGTTGATTTCGCCGTTGTGGGCCACCATGCGGTAAGGGTGCGCCAGCTTCCACGAGGGGAAGGTGTTGGTCGAGAAGCGCTGGTGCACGAGGGCGACCGCGGTTTCGAAACGCGGGTCGGACAGATCCCGGTAATAGGCGCCGACCTGATAGGCGAGAAACATGCCCTTGTAGACGACCGTCGCCGACGACAGCGACACTGGATAGAAATTGCTCTCCTCGCCGTCAAACTCGTCGTAGATGCGATTGGAGATCACCTTGCGCAGCGTAAACAGCCTGCGCTCGAACTCGTCGTTCGTCGCGGCATCCTTGCCCGCGCCGATAAAGACCTGCACGTGATGCGGCTCGGTGGCAGCAATCTCAGGCGCCTTCGAAAGCGACGAGTTGTCGACGGGCACATCACGGAAGCCAAGGAACACTTGACCTTCTTCGGTGACGACGTCCTGGATCACCTTTTTGAAATGCGCGATCTGCTTTTCGTCGCGCGGCATAAAGATGTGGCCCATGCCGTACTCGCCGACCTTCGGCAGAGTGATACCTTGCTTGGCCATTTCCTCACGAAAGAAGCGATCGGGGATCTGCACGAGAATACCGGCACCATCGCCCATCAGCGGGTCG
Organism: Rhizobium mesoamericanum STM3625; assembly: GCF_000312665.1. Classification (GTDB taxonomy): domain Bacteria; phylum Pseudomonadota; class Alphaproteobacteria; order Rhizobiales; family Rhizobiaceae; genus Rhizobium; species Rhizobium mesoamericanum. The sequence goes on from NZ_HF536772.1 coordinate 200,489, forward strand.
GCGCCAACGGCACCCCGGTGCGTCAGGTTCTCGAGTATGAAGAGACCGTCCTTAACGATCTGGTGCGACTTCTGGCCCTTCATATGGGCGACAAAGCCGACGCCACAAGCATCATGTTCGTTACGGGGGTCGTAGAGCCCCTGTTTTCGCGGCAGACCGGAGGCGAATTTACGCGCATTGGCCGTCGCGCGCGTCGTTGCTGCTGCGAACTGGTCAAAACCCGTGGATGGCGTCTTCGTCATCTTTCCCTCCTGTCAGAGCCCTCGCGGCTGCGGGCGGCTTCTTGGTCGCGCGCCGTCCCTGATCCTAGGTTCGGCGCGTGACAGCGCTGTTGCATTATCGAAGATCCGGTCGCCGGCGGCAGGCTCTCCAGGGGAAAGCAACCGTGCGCTCCTGCGCCTGCCATCCGCCCCCGCACACGGGCATTCGCCCGCACTTGAAGAACTATAGCGTGAAACCCCACGAGTGTAAGGTTTTTTGGCGCCTCTTCGGCCATTGCGGCCAAATAGGACAGCAACCCTGTCCTAATTCACTTGATCTATGGCAGAAACGTGCTGCCTGCGCAAGAGTGCAGATTCAAAAAATCGGCGGTTTGCGATCTAATCTTGCCGGAATAACTATCCGCAAGACATAAAATTACGCAACTGGGCATTATTTTGTTTATTGATTACCGCAATCAATTTGTGTGATGGATTCCAGGCCCCCTCTTTGACGGGCTGAGGTGATGGCGTAAGGTCGCGCCCGAACCCCATCCCATTGCATCCCACGTGGTCCCTTTCATGTATTTCGCATCTGACAACTGGGCAGGCGCCCATCGATCCATCGCTGAACGTTTGTTCAGGGAATCCGACGGCTTTGCCGCGGCCTATGGCGCAAGCGCGCTCGATCGACATGTCGAGCGGCGCTTTGCCGAAGTCTTCGAGCGTGAAGTCACGGTCCTTTTCGTCGGCACTGGCACGGCAGCGAACTCGCTTTCCCTTGCGAGCGTCCAGCGACCGGGCGGCATCACCTTTTGCCATTCCGAAGCGCATGTGATTGCCGACGAATGCGGCGCACCCGACTTCTTCAGCGGCGCTCGCCTGCTTGGCGTTCCAGGCGCGGAAGGAAAGATCGATCCGGAGAAGCTTAGGGTGAAAATCACGGCTTTCCCCCAGACGGCCGTGCAACACGGGCGCGCAACGGCTGTGACGATCACTCAGGCGACGGAAGCCGGCACAGTCTATACGCTGGCTGAGATCGACAAGATCGCGGCAATCGCCCAGAAGGACAAGCTGTCCCTCCACATGGACGGCGCCCGCTTTGCCAATGCACTCGTCTCTCTCGGCGTCAGCCCGGCCGAGATGACCTGGAAGCGTGGCATCGACATGCTGTCCTTCGGTGGCACGAAGAACGGCTGCTGGTGCGCGGAAGCGATCGTCTTCTTCAATCCGGCGCAGGCAAATGAGATGCCCTTCATCCGCAAACGCGCCGCCCAGTTGTTCTCGAAGTCGCGCTTCATCGCGGCCCAGTTCGAAGCCTATTTCGAGAACGATCTCTGGCTCGATCTTGCCCGCCATGCGAACGGCATGTCCGATCGTCTGCGAGCCGGCATCATCGCGAGCAACGCATCGCGGCTTGCATGGCCGACGTCTGCCAACGAGGTCTTCGCCGTGATCCCAAAAAGAGCCGCGAAAACGGCAGTGGAAAGGGGTGCGAAGTTCTATGAATGGCCGGTGCCGCCAGCGACCCCCGAGCTCGTCGGCCCGAGTGAAACGCTGATCCGCCTCGTCACCAGTTTTGCGACTGACGATGCAGATGTCGATGGTTTCCTGGACTGCCTCGCCAGCTGAGTTCTCAGGCTCAATTCTGATGGCCCGTCACGGCGGATTGTGGCTTGCCGTCATCCGTCGTTTTTGCGTCATGCCCCGCCACGACAATCAGCATCAAACAGGCAATCAACCCGGATACGAAGAGTACTCCATACGTCATCGGTCCGTTCTCCTTGCCCCGAAGATCGACCATAGGCTAGGACAAATTAGGCTTCGAACCTGACCAGAGTCCTAAATTAAAGGGTTGATGGTCGCTTAAGATGCAGCAAGGCGGCTTAACCTTTCGCTATCCATCCCTGGTGCTTGGGATTCGCCACACCTTCAGGCAGATCTCAGGTTCCGCACCTTGGCGAGGATGTCTTCCGACAGGGCCGAAACCAGCGCCCGGTCGGCGCCCTTGCGAGGCACCAGAACAAATTCCACGTCCTCGAGAACGGGCAGTCTGTCCCTCCCGATTTCCTTCAGACCTGATGGCACCATGCTACGCGGCTGCACCAGCACGCCCATGCCGGCCCGCGCGGCCGCGGTCAGCCCGCTGAGGCTGCCGCAGGTGCAGACGATCCGCCAGGTGATCTGGCTTCGGCCCAGCGCCTCGAGGGAAATGCTGCGAGTAATGCTCGGCGGCGGGAAGGCAATCAGCGGCAGTGGCCCGCTGCTCAGCACATGATCCGGGTCACGCGCCAGCCAGACGAGCGGCTCACGGTAGACCAGCCGCCCGCGCGCATCACCCAGCCGGCGCTTCGCCAGCACGAGGTCGATCTCGCCATTGTCCTGCATCTCGTAAAGCGTTCCGGAAAGTGCCACCGTCAGCTGAAGATCGACCGAGGGGTGCGAACGTACGAAATCCTCCAGCACCGCCGGAAGCTGACTGGTCACGAAATCCTCAGACACGCCAAGCCGCAGGTTGCCGCGCAGGTCCTTCCCCTTGAATTGAGATTGCACCTGCGCTTCGATTGCCAGCATCGCCCGAGCGTGGCTGAGTAGCGCTTCGCCGTCCGTCGTCAGCACCACCTTGTGGGTATCTCGCGCCAGCAATCGTCGGCCGACCGCACTTTCCAGCCGCTGGATGTGCTGGCTGACGGTCGATTGCCCAAGACCCAGCCGCTCCGCGGCCAGCGTAAAGCTTCCCATCTGCTCGACGGTCACGAAGCTGCGCAATTGGGTAAGGTCAAGCACGATCTATCTCGAAGCGTGATAACTGTTATTTCTTGCATCCTATATCATAATGGAAGAAACACGAATGATCTACTGACCCGATGAGTTCCGACATGCGCCGCTTTCTGCCCGATACGTTCACGATCTTGCTGGTCTGCACGGTTATTCTCGCCTCGTTGCTGCCTGCTCAGGGCACATTTGCGGACTATTTCGGGATAGCCACGAATCTGGCGATCGCCCTCCTCTTTTTCCTGCACGGCGCGCGCCTGTCACGTGACGTCGTGATCGCCGGCATGCTCCACTGGCGGCTGCATCTCGCGATCCTGCTGACGACGTTCGGCCTCTTTCCGATACTCGGCCTTAGCCTCGGCTTCCTGCCGGAATGGATCTTGCCGAAATCGCTCTATCTCGGGATCCTCTATTTGAGCGTCCTGCCGTCGACTGTACAATCCTCGATTGCCTTCACCTCGATGGCGGGCGGCAACGTACCGGCCGCCATCTGCTCGGCATCGGCATCGAACATCTTGGGCATGTTCTTGACGCCTCTGCTCGTCGGACTGCTCTTCTCCGTCGGCGGTCATGGCGGCTTCTCATGGAACGTGCTCGGACAGATTCTCTTGCAGCTGTTGCTGCCCTTCGTTGTCGGCCAGGTGCTGCAGCCGTGGATCGGCAACTGGATCCGCGCCAAGAAGACGTTGCTGATGCCCGTCGACCGCGGCTCAATCCTGATGGTCGTCTATCTCGCCTTCAGCAAGGCGGTCGTCGAGGGGTTGTGGCACACATTCTCCGTCAGCGACATCGCTGCGGTCATCATCGCCAACACCGTGCTCCTCGCCTTCGTACTCTGCTTCACCATGTATGGCAGCCGTCTGCTGGGCTTCAACAAGGCCGACGAGATCACCATCACCTTCTGCGGCTCTAAGAAGAGCCTTGCGAGCGGCGCTCCGATGGCCAGTGTCATCTTCGCCGGGCAATCGGTCGGCGCGATCGTGCTGCCGCTGATGATGTTTCACCAGATCCAGCTGATGGTCTGCGCCGTCATCGCGCAAAAATATGCGGCCAAGACAGCGCACCGCATCACGGAAGAGGAAGCCGAAGAAGCGGCAAGCCCGGCCTGACACCGGACAATAAAAAGGCGACGCTCGGATGAGCGCCGCCTGCATTCTGGCCTGGGAGGACCGATTAGTTGGCGACCTGCGCTTCGATGGCCTTCGGCGCGCTGACCGGCTCAGCCGCGATCGCGATCTTGCGCGGCTTCATGGCTTCCGGAATGCTGCGAAGCAGGTCGATATGGAGCAGACCGTTCTTCAGCGAAGCGGCGGTAACCTCGACATGGTCGGCAAGCTGGAAGCGGCGCTCAAAGGCGCGCTTGGCGATGCCGCGATAGAGGAACTCGCTACCTTCCGCTTTGTCTTCGCTCTTTTCACCCTTGACAGTCAGAGCGTGGGCCTGCGCCTCGATTGAAATTTCGGTCTCATCGAAACCGGCAACGGCCATTGTGATACGGTAGGTGTTCTCACCGGTACGCTCGATGTTGTAGGGCGGATAGGTCTGCCCCTGGTCAGGCTGACCGAGACTGTCGAGCATCGTGAAGAGACGGTCGAAACCGACGGTGGAGCGATAAAGGGGAGAGAAGTCTACGTGACGCATGATGTCCTCCTGAGGAAGCGACGTGTTGCGATGATGCCCCAAAAACCCCTTACTCGGCAGCTTCGGGACGGTTCGGCAGGCCCGTTTGGCGCCTGCAGGGAGGATGTGGGGATGGTTTCTGCGCAGTTCAAGACCTGCTCGGGAGCGAACTCAGACGGCGTGAACCTGATATGAACGGCGGGTTCGGGAGCCGTTCATGCGCGGGGGAGTAGGAATCATGCCATCGGGTGACACTGGCCCGATGGCTGGAGTGTATCGTCCCTTCGTCTTCAGCCCGATCTCCAACCGGCATCGCGAAATCCCTCAGGTTCCGCATGCCGGTCTTTTTTGTTGTCGAGTTCGAAGACGAGAAAAGCGGGCGGTTCGTCAGGCCGACAGCTACTTGGCGCGCTCGTTGATCTGCTCACAGGCGTCCTCGAATGGATCGCGCGTCGGAAACAAGGGCGAAGCGCCAAGCAGAATAAGCGCCTTTAAATGCTTCCAGCCGCCTTCCTCACCGAGGACGGTGGCATAGGATGTCATCGCGGTGTGCGCCTCGACCGCACAAAGACGTTTGTATTCAGCAAAATTCGCGAAGTTCTCGTGATTGCTGTCCGAAGGATGGAAAGTCTCGGCCGCGGCACCTTCAGCAAGAATGACTTCGTGCGTGTTGAGCAGGATGGCGTAGTACTCGATCGATTTATCGCCCACAGGAACGATCGGCGCAATCGTCGTGCCGTTCACCAGATCCTTCACGCGGATGAGAACGCCATTCAGGAACAACGCATGGCCCGGCGATAGGTAGAGATCGGAATGCGGTGTGCGGCTATCCAGCGCATGGCGCGAGACTCTGATCGGCACGACGCTTTCATGCCAAGGTGCACCACTTTTCTTGAACACTTGGCGGCCAACCCATTTGATCGGGCGGGCATCTCCATCCGGAAGCGCAACGCGATCGCCAATCCGAAGCTCCTCAACACGCTTTTCGCCGCAGTCCGTGAGGATCGCCGTCCCGCGCAGGAAACACTGCGCGCCGCCGTTGCCGCCGCCGCCACCAGAACCCGCGTGCCCACCGGAGCCGTTCCCGCCTCCGCCCGAGTGTCCCCGCCCCCAACGCCGGCCAATCGCGTTCGCGGGAGACTTGGAAACTGCCGCCGCCAGAGCCGAGACGCTGGCGAGCCGCGCCCCGGCAGCTGCGGCCACACCTAGAAAATGTCTTCGGGCGGTATTGCGTGGCAGCTTCGGATCTTCCGTGGATGACATTCTGGCGTCCTTTGAAAAGAGTAACACCGCTCCATGTTATAATAAGTTGCACTGCGTTGAACTTCGCAGAATAGCGCTGAACCGTACCGAAAAGGGCGTAAGCAAACGACGCCGTCGGATTCATGGGTTGCAAGGCGGCAACGAAGCTCAACTTGAGATCCATCACCGTTTGCCGAAGCTTTTTCTTTGATTTGACACGGCGATCGCCTATCCGCTTTACTCCATATGCGAATCCGCGAAGGACACGATCGATCGACCATGGAACAGGTCCTTTTTTCGACCCCCGATAATCCTGCACCCGAAAACCGCACCGACGGCTTCTTCGACACTCATGACGGCCATCGGCTGCGCTATGCCGTTTTCCGCGCCGATGCGCCCGTGGCGAAGGGCACCGTCGTGCTCCTCCAGGGGCGAAACGAATATATCGAAAAGTATTTCGAGACGATCCGTGACCTGACGGCTAAGGGTCTCTGGGTCGCGACATTCGATCTGCGTGGCCAGGGCGGCTCCGACCGGCTGCTGAAGAAGGGCTCGTACGGCCATGTCCGGCGCTTTATCGACTACGAGCACGACCTCGACACGTTCCTCGAGAAGGTCGTACTGCCGGATACCCGCCTACCCTTCTTCATACTCGCGCATTCGACCGGCGCGCTGATTGCAATGTCGGCTGCCCCGTATCTCTCGACACGCATCGAGCGAATGGTCTTGACGGCGCCCTTTATTGGACTCTCGGGTCAGGCAGCGTCGGAAGGCACGATCCGCGCCCTCGCCGGGGTCGCCTGTTCGCTTGGTCTCGGGTCGTTTCCGCTAACGCGGCGCCTCAAAGAGCTGCCTTTCCGCGACAATCCCCTGACGTCGGACGAGACTCGGTTCGAACGAAACGTCGCCGTTGCTACGGCTCATCCGGAACTGACCCTTGGTCCGCCGACCGCGCGCTGGCTGCACGACTCCTTCCAGACGATCGATCGCGTGACCTCTCCCAGTCATCTGTTTTCGATCACCATACCGACGGTCGTCATCGCACCGACCCGCGACGCCATCGTGCCCTATATCGCGCAGGAGCGCATCTCGCGCTATTTCCGTGCCGCCCAGTTCGTGCCGATCAATGGTGCGCGGCATGAAGTGCTGCAGGAGCGCGATGTCTACCGCAAGGCAGCGCTCGCAGCCTTTCACGCGTTCGTCCCGGGCAGCGACGCCGAGGCTGTCGAGGAAGTCGAAGGATTTGGCACCTAGCTCGGCTCAAGGAAAGATCGCGGAAAATGGCGTCGGATACTACCGATTGAGAATGGCCATCGCCTGTTCGTAGACGGCATGGCTGCCGGCTGCAATGATCGAGCCGCCGTTTTCCGGGCGCCCGCCATCCCAGGTCGTGATGATCCCGCCGGCATTCTCGATGACGGGAATGATGCCGCCGACATCATACGGCTTCAAGCTGTTTTCGATCACCAGGTCAACGTGGCCGGCGGCGAGCAGCGCATAGGCATAGCAGTCCGTGCCATACCGGAAGAGCCTCACCTGGCTTTCGACTTCCCGGTATTTTTCCATCTCGGCGCCCGTAAAGAGATGCGGTGAGGTGGTGAAAAGAATGGCGTTTGCAAGAGCGCCGCAATCGCGCACCTGCAGCCGGCGCTCCCCCTCCGGGCCGCTGTAAATAGAACCATTCGCATCCGCGAAGTAGCGCTCGCCGGTGAAAGGCTGCTCGATCATTCCCATAATGGCCCGGCCGTCGCGCTGCAGACCGATCAGCGTCCCCCAGACAGGCACGCCTGATATAAATGCGCGCGTGCCATCGATCGGGTCGATCACCCAAACGTATTCGCGGTCGAGACCGACATCGCCGTGTTCCTCACCAAGAATGCCGTGATCTGGAAAATGCTCCTCGATCAGTGCCCGAATGGCGACTTCCGCCGCTCTGTCGCCCTCGGTGACAGGATCGAAGCCGCTCGACAGCTTGTTGGTCACATCAAGCCCGGAGCGAAAACGCGGCAGCGTCTCGGCCTTTGCGGCCTCCGCCAGGCGAATGAAGAACGAGCGATCAGGAAGCATGGTGAAATCCATCAGTGGCGCGCGAATGGCGCTTTTCATAGCGGAATTGCGGCGAGTTGCAAATGAGAGCGGCAGCCTTCAGGCTTCCGCACATTATTTTTGCACCGCAAAATTTTGATTGACAATTGTGCACTGCAATAGTAGTACTTACTCACAGTCTTCTGACTGTAAATACCCTCCTTGGGTGTTTCCTCCCTAGACTTAGGCCGCCGCGAGGCGGTCTTTTTTTGAATTCGCTGCTACTCGGCAGCCAGGGCAGAGTCGGTCGCGAATTGCGCCACATAGTCTGCCATCTGACGCATAAAGGCGGTGATCGCCCCTGCAATCAACGCGAAGTCGGCGCGCTTCTCCAGCGTGATCTCATCGACATAGATCGATCGGTTCACTTCAATCTGCAGAGCATGCAGCCCGCGTGACGGGCGGCCGTAATGCTCGGTGATGAATCCGCCAGCATAAGGTTTGTTGCGGATCGCCGTAAAGCCCATTTCCTCGAAAATCGCGACAGCCGCGCGCGACAGTTCCGCCGAAGCACTAGTGCCATAGCGATCGCCGATGATGAAATCGGGGCGAGCATTGGTGCCGGCGACGCGGACATTGCCCGGCATCGAGTGGCAATCGATCAGCACACCGAAGCCGAACTGGACATGTGTGCGCGCGATCAGTCGCCGCAGCGCCGCATGATATGGCTTATAGACGGCCTCGATGCGATCGAGCCCTTCCTGCACCGACAGACGACGGGCGTAGATTTCCATGTTCTCGGCAACGATGCGCGGAATGGTGCCAAGCCCACCTGCGACGCGCAGCGAATTGATGTTGGCATAGGGCGGCAGCAGACCGTCGAACATGCGCGGATCGAGCTCGTAGGGTTCGCGATTGACGTCGAGGTAGGCGCGCGGAAAGTTGGCGAGCAGGAGTGGTGCCCCGAGCGCGCTCGCATCGGCAAACAATTCATCGACATAGTGGTCCTCGGAGCGACGGATGGAAACGCCCTCAAGCCGTGACTGGGCGATGAAGTCGGGAGGATAGATGCGCCCGCTGTGCGGCGAGTTGTAGACGAATGGAATAGCGTGCGACAAAGGCTCCCGGATCTCGAAAAGTGCGTATTCGGGGATTTCGTGCACCTTGTTCCCTCTTTACCATGCCAGGAGGCGACTGCTTCGCCCATGTTGCCAGTTGCCGCACCGCAAGTCCATACTATCTCATGGGGATGACGCGCCAGACAGCCTCTTCACCGGTTGTTTACTGGCCGACTTCTAGTGTAATTGGCTGGAGCCCCACGCATAAATTACTGATTAGCGGTCTGGATAATGACTCAGAAGATACTTCTTGCAGAAGACGACAACGACATGCGCCGCTTCCTTGTGAAGGCGCTTGAAAAGGCAGGCTACAAGGTCCTCTCTTACGACAACGGTGCCAGCGCCTATGACAGGCTTCGCGAAGAACCCTTCTCGCTGCTCCTGACCGATATCGTCATGCCCGAAATGGACGGAATCGAACTGGCGCGCCGCGCCACGGAACTCGATCCGGACCTGAAGGTGATGTTCATCACCGGATTCGCGGCTGTCGCACTGAACCCTGATTCGAAGGCGCCGAAGGACGCGAAGGTTCTTTCCAAGCCGTTCCACCTTCGCGACCTCGTTGAGGAAGTGAACAAAATGCTTGCCGCATAGGGCTTCCGGCAGTGCGTGCCACAAAACCGAAAAAAGTCTATTGACGACAAAAACGGTTTGTGGTCTATGCGCCGCCATCGGATGGGCGTGTAGCTCAGCGGGAGAGCACTACGTTGACATCGTAGGGGTCACAAGTTCGATCCTTGTCACGCCCACCATTCGAATTCAAAGGCTTAGCGAGAAATCGCTAAGCCTTTTCTCGTTTCCAGCGCCGGCTCAAGCATTGGCCTGCGCGGCGCCTGCGGGGCAAGAAACGAATGGCAGTCTTCTGTCGCGTTACGGGTTGTTATAAAACGATCCGCCGTCGTAAACGCAGGCGTAGTCAAGGACGCATTGCCTGCCCGTCGCGTCCCGGAAACTGGCGTTAGTGCGCGCATAGCCCAGGCCGCATTTGGCAGGCGGATAGCGGAAGCTGCTGCCGCCGAAGCCCGAGCGGACGAACACCTTCTTGTTCTGCCTGATAATCTGCGAAATTTGGCTGCAGGTGTAAGAACGCGCATCGACGTTCAGTGCGCCGGCAGAGAATGCTGCCGATGCCAGCAACAGCGCCGCGGCCAACATCGAAGCATGAATGGTGAGCCTAAACGCAGCGCACATGTTACCTTTCCCGAAATAGGGAAAACCACTATACTCGCTTTCAGCGAACCGACAAATCAGCTCCCGCCGAGCGCGCAATCGCTTGCGCGCTCGTGGGCGACTGACGACATGCCAAAGCGGTCCCAGCGCGCCCGACCCAGCGGGCGCTTTGTTCAGTTGGGACCGAGTGAGCTATATTACATGCACGCTGCTGCAGACTTCATTGCCGACTCGGCGAGTGCCTTTGTCTTGTAGGCACCACCGACGGCCATCGCGGCCTTGCCGTCGGGACGCTTCGAAACAACGCTGCACTTGTTGCTGTTCGGAGCATGCTCGACATAGTAGCGGTGGCTGCTTGCGGCGAGCGCCGGAGCGACGCCGAATGCCAGGATAGCAACACTCAGAGCGATTTTCCTGATCATCGCATTCCTCCATCTTAGACTGGCGGACTCGTTGCCAGACAAAGGTGTAGCTATCGCTCGCAATGGCTTTTCCCAAGCGTCATTTCACCGCATGCAGATGAAGTCCATACAGAGGCCGATGTACCCGGAGATCATCGTCCGATCTCGTTCGATTTTTCTTTGCGGCTTGCCGGAGTTGAAAGTGCCACCGACCAATTTCGAACACAGAACAATGGCAAGTCGCTGCCGGCAAACAGCACTAAGATACGCACCACGAGGTAAAAACATGAGACTGGCAACTTTGGCCGCTGCTTCACTGCTCGCCGCGACACTGACCGCGACAGCGGACGCCGCCTCACAAAACTTCCCTGGCGCGCCCGGCGCACTGACGCTTGCCGGCAAGTGCGCCAAACTTGTCGTCGGCAAGGTCGACGCAACGAAGGGCTGCGAAGCCGAACTGGCGAGCGTAACGCTGGTGAACGGCCAGGTCACCTTCATCTTTACGTCCGGCGGCAAGATGCTGGGCTTCCAGGGCGACGGCACGGCCATCAAACCAGCCTCCAACGGCAACGCCCGCATGCCGCTCAACCTCGTGGTGACGGGCGTCGGCCAGAAGATGACAGGTCAGGTGAAGGTTGCTGGCACCTGCACGATAGGCAACCCGTACAGCGGTAAGCCGGTTGATATCGAATGCACGGCCGAAAGCAAGGACACTGCCTTTATTGGCAGCTTCCGCACAGACGGCAAGGCGCCTCAGCGGAAGTAGACGCACGTCGGCAGGTGGGAGGTACGCTCAGGCGCACCAGGCGCCGCTGACGCCGGGTTTGCGGGCCAAGCCCTCGTTAATCATCTGCACGCCGATCGACCGGCCATCGCGCGACACGACATGCGGTGCGCCGGCCTTGCCAGGCTGCCCGGCCGGGTTCATCGAGAAGGGTCCGGAATTCAGGATGTTCAGGAGCCGCAGCTTGGCGGCGAAACCCAACCGCTTTTCGCTGTCGCAGCGGGCCGTCTCGATGCCGGGGCTTAGGACATCGGCGATCGCGATCTTTTCGCCCTTGTACCAGAACGTGCCTCCATCGGCGACGCAGTTGATGTGCTCACCCTGCCCGCAATAGCCAAAGGCTGCCTTTCCGGTCTGCGCTTGCGCCGGCGAGATGGAGGCTGGGATCGCTTTCTCCGGGACGGCAGGTGCCTTGGCCGGAATGGGCACGGCGGCAGGCGGGATCATGCGGCCTGCGGTGATCGAGGCGGTCTGCTTTGGGCTGGAATCGCGTGCGAGTTCGCTCCGCACAACGGGGGCTGGCAAGGAAACGGAGGCTGGCGCATGTGCAGAAAGCATCGGCTTTACGCTCTTCCAGTTGTCGTAAGTCGCAATGCCACCAACGGCAATGACGCCGATGATCGCCCAGGGAAGAGCACTGCCGCCTCCCCTTCCCTTCGATCGTACTGATGATGTTCGCCGGCGTGTCGCAGTCTTTGCCATCTATCCGTTTCCCGTGAGTGTACGGATTATCGCCGGGCAATCCTTTCCGAAAGGTTGGCGGCCGCGTCATTTCTGGCACAGGCGTGATGATACAAACAAAAAAGCAAAAAGCCTTAAAGCTAGGTCGCGGAAGACGTGGTTTCCGGCCTAACGCGCGCCGGCCGGTCCCAACGGGCGCCCAGGGAGTTCGTGATTTCGATTCTCTCGAGATCTATCTGACTATCGGCGGCCGCCCGAAGCGCCTGCCACTCGATCTCATGTTTCATGTAAATATCGTGCGGCACCAAAGTCGTTTTCATTTTTCTCACCGATTGTCGCAAACGAAGGTAGATTGCAGTCGCAGATCAACGACGTGGCTTGGCAAGCGTAGAATCGTCCTCCCCGGCCGGCTTCGGCCCTCCCTTGGAAAGATCGCCGCCGGTTACGTGGGCGGGAACGTGGACGTCATCGAACACGCCGTGCGGCAGGGTTAGATCGACATGATGCGGGGGGAGTACTTGTGCCTTCTGCATGCGGTTGGGGCGCGCCCGTTTCATCCGGTCTGACTTTTCGGTGCGTTTGTCGGGGGTGTGGGTCAAGGGGTGCATGTCGGCCTCCTATTCAGGTTCTAACGACGGCGGTGCATGGATGGTTCCAAATAAAACAAAAAGCGCGTCGCGCCGACTTGACTGGCAAGGCAAGTTCACTACCTTCGCTCTATCCCACGGCCTCGGACATCGGCCGATGGGTCAACTTGGTGCCGGGCCCCTCTGGCGAGAGTTATTACGGCGCTCTCGTGATGTCGGTACCGCCTGCAGCTAGCCGGCGGATTTTTCATCGATGCAAAAGCTCACCATGCCTCACGCGCATGCTCTTTGTGGTATGTGGTGTTTTCCACGCACATATTCTCAGTTCGACCCCGTTCGTGGCTGCGAGGTGCAGCCATGACCAACAGTTCCGAGCAAAAACCGACGCTCAGCTATTTCCGCTGGGCTTTCATCGTCACCATCCTCGGCCTCGTTCTGGGCGCGGCGCTTGGTTGGCAGACGACCGGCACCATCGGCGGCATGGCGACCGTCTTCTTCATCTGCACGGTGCTCGCCGTGCTGGAAATTTCGCTCTCCTTCGACAATGCCATCGTCAATGCCAACAAACTCAAGGAAATGACGCCGGTCTGGCAGCATCGCTTCCTGACTTGGGGCATCGTCATTGCCGTCTTTGGAATGCGTATCGTCTTCCCGCTCGCAATCGTCGCGATCGCCGCCAAGATCGGCCCGTGGGACGCTCTGGTGCTCGCCGCCCGGGAGCCTGCGGAATACGCCCGGATCATGAGTGACGCGCACTTGCCGATCGCTGCCTTCGGCGGCACCTTCTTGATGATGGTCGGCCTCAACTACTTCTTCAATCATGAGAAGGACGTCCACTGGATCTCAGGGCTCGAAAAGCTCATGGCCCGCTCGGCCACGATCAAGGGTATTGAGATCGCCTTCGTTCTGGCGCTGGTCCTTGTGTTCTCGTCATTCCTCGGCGAGGAAGAAGCCATCACATTCGTGCATTGCGCCATCTATGGTCTTCTCACCTTCCTGGCGGTCGAGGTGATCGGCGGCCTGCTCGATGCTTCGCAACGGACGATGAGCGCTGCCGCCAGGGGCGGGCTCGGTGCCTTCATCTATCTCGAAGTGCTGGATGCCAGCTTTTCCTTCGACGGCGTTATCGGCGCTTTCGCGCTGACGCAGAACCTCTTCGTCATCGCGATCGGCCTCGGCATTGGCGCCATGTACGTGCGTTCGATGACGATCATGCTCGTCGAAAAGGGAACGCTTGCCGAATATCGCTATCTCGAGCACGGCGCCTTCTACGCGATCCTGATCCTCTCGGTGATTATGTACGTTCAGACGGTGTTCCATATCCCCGAGGTGATCACTGGCCTTGGCGGCGCGGCCCTGATCGGCATCTCGCTTTGGTCGTCCATTCGCTACAACAAGAAGGAAAAGGCAGAAGAACGCGCCGAGGCGCACAAAGAACAGCACGCCTAATTCCCTTCATCACGGCAAAATAAAGCCCGCCACCATAGTGAACTGACCCCATAAAGTTGGACAGTTGCTGGGCTATGATACAAGGGACTGAGTTCTGTATTGCACAGGACTCAGTCCTTTCAGTCTCAGCTTGATGCGCTGATGATTGTAATAGTGGATATAGTCGTTGATGCCGTTCTTCAGGCTCTGGGTGCTTTCGAAACGATTGGGGTAGAAGAGCTCGGACTTGAGGGTTGCGAAGAAGCTCTCCATTGCCGCGTTGTCGAGGCAGTTGCCTTTGCGTGACATGCTCTGTTGGATGCCGTGTTCTTTCAGTTTCTGCTGATATGCGGGCATCTGGTAATGCCATCCCTGGTCAGAATGCAGGATCGGTTTGTCATTGTTGCCTAGCTGGTTCAACGCCTTGCTCAACATCCCTTCCACCAGCTTGAAGACGGGCCGTCTTGCGGTTTCAAAAGCAATGATCTCTCCGTTGAACAAGTCCATAACCGGCGAGAGATAGAGCTTCTCACCCCCGACGTTAAACTCGGTGACATCCGTCACCCATTTCTGATTGACCGCCTGTGCGCTGAACTGCCGTTTAATCAGATCGGGAGCTGTGCGCCCGACGCTGCCCTTGTAGGAGCGATATTTCTTTGGTCTGACCAGCGATTTCAGTCCCAGCTTGACCATCAGATGCTGCACCGTCTTGTGATTGACCCTGTGCCCCTCCTGGCGGATCTCTGCAGTCACGCGTCGATAGCCATAGCGGCCCTTGTGAGCGTGGAAGACGGCCTTGATTCGGTCCTTCAGCGCAGCATGCTTGTCGCAAAGCGCCGACACCTTTTGCCGATAATAAAACGTGCTACGGGAAAGGCCCGAAAGCTTCAGCAAGCTATCAATGGGATAGAATGGCCTTAACGCTTGGATGACTTGCGCTTTTTGAGCGCTGCTTGCTCCAGCGTTAAGGCATCGAGTTTTTTTAGGTAGGCGTTCTCCATCCGCAGATAGGTCAGCTCCGCCAGCAACTCCTCCCGGCTCTTCTTATCATCGCTGCGTGAAGCGTCCGGTTGTTTCTGCGGCTCGGGCATTGATCGGGGCCTTCCTTTGCGACGCGGGCTCAAGGCATCAATACCGCCAGTCTTATAGCGGCGCTCCCAATCCACCAGGCTACTCTTGTTGCGGATGTCGAACAACGCCGCCGTCTGACGGTAGGAAAGACCATCCTCCCACATCCGCTGGAGAACCGACAGCTTGAATGCTGCATCGTAGTGGCTGAATTTCTTCGCCAGACCTAAGGGTCCGTGCGCCGCGTAACTCGCCGCCCATTTACGAACCGTGGCATGATCTACCCCGAAATGCCGGCCTACTTCGCGAGCGCCTCGCTCACCCGTTTGATAAAACTCCACAACAGATCGCTTAAAAGCTTCGCTGTGCTTGGACATGCAAAACCCCCGAAGGTTGTTGTCCAACTTTCGGGGGTCAGTTCATAGGTTGCGGGCTATTCATATCTGATCGGACGCCAAAGTCGCGGTCAAAGAGCGCAAACCGACTCAGTGGTTGATTCTGCCGAACATGCTCGGATCGATGCCGAGTTCGCGCAAATCGCGTCCCTTCGGCCGGCGGCCAGCTTCGACGGCAGCGCTCGCAGCATTCGCAGCACCGATCATTGCAAAGGCACGACCAAGGAAACCGTCGCGGATGGACTTACGGAATGACATTTTCTTTCTCGCTTTTCTTTATGATTGACTGCTCACATATGTGCCTCCGCATGGCCTTCAACAAGCGATGGAATATCAGCGCTGCCATGCAAAAACACGGGATCAGAGCAGGCGCACGGCAGGCAACCCGCGAGTAGGCGTCTTCGCACTCGGGCGAGGTCTGGAATTGCAGGCTGCTTATGAACGCAGCAAAACGAGCTACAGTACGGAGCGTGGCGTGATCACAAGGATTGGAGGACATACCGTTGACAGAACCTTTCGTGATCAGACGCGCCGAGTTATCGCAGGCCGAACCCCTGGCGCAATTTGCGGCGCACCTATTTCGCGATACCTACGATAAAGACACAGCGACGTCCGACATCGACGCTCACATCGAGAAGAATTTTAGCGTCGAACATCAGGCCGCGGAGATCAGCGATCCCGCCGCCGCAGTGTTCCTGGCGACATTTGACGACTGCATCATCGGATACGCGCACGTCATTTTCGGTTCGGTCAATTATCGGTCGGCCTTTCTCAATCGCATTTATGTCGACGCCGATTGGAGAGGCCGTGGATTGGCGACCGAACTCTTGGAGACCGTTCTGAACGAGGCTAGGCAACGCGGCGAAACCCGTTTGGAGTTGACTGTATTCGAGCAAAACGCCCGGGCGATCGCATTTTACAAAAGAGCTGGATTTGCAGTAACCGGTTACACGGCATTCACTGTCGGTCAGGACGTCCAGACCGACCTCGTGATGGCGATCAACGTGGCCGAGGGTTTCGATACCT
>NZ_HF536772.1:217105-387663 GCF_000312665.1 Rhizobium mesoamericanum STM3625
CCGCACAGCCGGCAAGCATGTGGCCTGATGCGACGCGGGTTCCGTCTCCGCCACCGGCGCGTCTCGCGGGTCTGAACGAAAGGGCCGGCGATGTTTCCATCGCCGGCTGCAATTGAGGGGTTCGGGCAGCCTTTTCTTTTAATCCTCGCTTGCCGCAAGCTGCGACAGAACCTCGCCGCGTCCGCGCAGGCGCAGGATCAGCGGGATGATGAAGGCGGCGGCAGCAACGATCAGCAGGCCGGCTGCGATCGGCGACATCACCAGCGTCGTCACATCGCCCTGGCTGATCGCAAGGGCGCGGCGCAGCTGTTGCTCGGCGAGCGGACCAAGGATGAGGCCGACGACCGCGGGCGCGATCGGATAGCCGAACAGCCGCATGATGTAGCCGAGGACACCGAAGGCAAGCAGCATGCCGAGTTCGAACACCGAGGGATTGGCGCCGATCGTGCCCAGCGTAGCGAACAGTAGGATTCCGGCATAGAGCCATGGCTTCGGGATCGTCAGCAGACGCACCCAGAGACCGATCAGCGGCAGGTTGAGCACCAAGAGCATTGCATTGGCGATCAACAGGCTGGCAATCAGGCCCCAGACGATCTGCGGGTTGTTTGCAAACAACAGCGGACCGGGCTGCAGGCCGTATTGCTGGAAGCCGGCGAGCATGATCGCCGCTGTTGCCGACGTCGGCAAGCCGAGCGTCAGGAGCGGAACGAGCGTACCGGCAGCCGATGCATTGTTCGCGGCCTCTGGACCGGCCACGCCCTCAATCGCGCCATGGCCGAATTCCTCGGGATTCTTGCTTAGCCGTTTCTCAGTGGCATAGGAGAGGAACGTTCCGATCTCTGCGCCGCCGGCCGGCATTGCACCGATCGGAAAGCCGATAAGGGTGCCGCGCAGCCACGCTTTCCAGGAACGTGCCCAGTCTTGCGCCGTCATCCACAACGAACCCTTGACCGCCTCGACGGTCTCCTCGCCCCGATTGCCCTGAGCGGCAATATAGAGCGTCTCGCCGATCGCAAACATCGCAACCGCCAGCGTCGTGACCTCGACACCGTCGAGCAGATCCGGAACGCCGAAGGAAAGACGCGCCTGGCCGGTCTGCAGGTCGATACCGATCATTGCAAGCGCAAAGCCGATGAAGAGCGACGTGAGCCCCCGTAGCGCCGAGTCCCCGAAAGCAGAGGAAACCGTGACGAAGGCAAGGATCATCAGCGCAAAATACTCGCGGGGGCCAAAGACGAGGGCGAGTTTGACGATATAAGGGGCGATGAAGGCCAGGCCGAGCGTGGCGATGAGACCCGCCACGAACGACCCGATCGCCGCTGTCGCGAGCGCGGGGCCGCCCCTGCCCGCCCGGGCCATCTTGTTGCCCTCCAATGCGGTAACGATCGAGGAGCTTTCGCCCGGCGTGTTGAGAAGGATCGAGGTTGTCGAACCACCATACATCCCGCCATAATAGATGCCGGCGAACATGATGAGCGATCCGACCGGATCGAGCTTGTAGGTGACCGGAAGTAGGAGTGCGACCGTCAGCGCCGGACCGATGCCCGGCAAAACGCCGACGGCCGTTCCAAGCGTTACGCCGATCAATGCGTAAAGCAGGTTCATCGGCTGCATGGCGACGAGGACGCCCTGAAGGAGGAGTTCGAAAGTGTTCATGGGCATTCGTTCCTAGAAGAAGAGCCTCTCCAGCGGACCGGCGGGCAACAAGAGCTGCAAAAGCTGCGAGAAGATGATCCAGACGACGAAGCTGAGGGCGATACCGGCCGGCAGCGATAACCAAAGCTTGCGCAGTCCGAAGCCACGCGCCGTGAGTGCGAAGAGAACACCGGTGGCGATCGAAAAGCCGGCCGTCTTCAAGAGTAGCATTTGGCCTGCAAGGCCGGCGACGATCCATATGACCGGTGCGATTTCCTGATGCTCACGCTCGGGAAAATCGCCATGCCAGGCTTCGAACGCGGTCCAGATCCCAAGTGCGATCAGGCCGAGCGCAACCGCTGTCGGAACGGTGGCGGGACCAATGCGCGCGTATTGCGCGACCGCCTTCATGTGAGAAACGTCCCAGAGCATGACCGCGGCCACGGCGAAAAGACAGAGGGCAATGACCAGCGCCGCCCAGTCGGGGCGGCGCTTCATTGCCAGGGGTTCGTTACCCTCGCTCATTTAACAAGTCCGATCTCTTTGAGGATGCCTTCCGTCGCAGCAACGTCCTTTTCGAGCTGCGCCTTGAAGGCGTCGCCGGCGAGGTAGGTATCGGCCCAACCTTTGGTCTTCAGGATTTCCTGCCAGCTGGCGGATTTCGAGACCCTGTCGAAATCAGCGGTGATCGCTGCGGTCTGTTCGGCCGAAAGCCCTGGAGCGGCAGCTATCATGCGCCAGTTCTGCACGGCGACGTCAAGACCGGATTCCTTCAGCGTCGGCGCATCGACGCCCTCGATGCGGCGGTCGCCGGATACGGCAAGCAGGCGCAGTTGGCCGGCTTTGACTTGCGATTCGAACTCGCCGTAACCGGAAATACCCGCCGTCACCTGTCCGCCGAGAATGGCGGCCAGTGCTTCGCCGCCGCCGGAGAAGGCGACATAGTTGATCTTCGTCGGATCGACGCCAGCTGCCTTGGCGATCAGGCCGACTGCGATATGGTCGGTACCGCCGGCCGAACCGCCGCCCCAGGAAACGGCACCCGGATCCTGCTTCAGCTTCGCGACGAGATCGGCCATGGTCTTGATGTCGGATGAGGCCGGGACGACGATCGCCTCGTATTCTCCCGTGAGCCGGGCGATCGGTGTGACGTCCTTGAGGGTAACTGGCGACTGGTTCGTCAGGATGGCGCCGACCATGACGTAGCCGCCGACGATCAGTGCGTTCGGATTGCCGCTGTTTTGGCCGGCAAACTGGGCGAGACCGATGGTGCCGCCGGCACCCGGAACGTTCTGAACCTGAACATTGCCGGAAATACCTTCCTTCTGCATGACGGTCTGCAGCGAACGGGCCGTCTGGTCCCATCCCCCGCCGGGAGCCGCCGGCGCCATGATCGTGTAGTCGGCGGCGTAAACCGGCAATCCGATCGCGGCCGCGAAAATCGTTGCAAGAAGAGTATGCTTCAAGAGTGTGTCCTCCGTGGGTGCGGCTAAAAAACCGCACATTGTTCTCGATGGAATCGGGAAGGACGCCCGCAGACCGACTTCAAGGTCCAATATGGCTGGCAAGCTCCTCCCGAAACTTCATTTCTCCGCCTCCACGGAGCTGAAGTTCCGCAAAGCGGACCACAATAAGCTGTCATTTAGCTGACACGGGCACAGCATCCACCCCCGCCGACACTTTTTTGCCGCAATTGTCGATAGCGAAAAACTGCGGCAACCACGGGAACTTGTCTGCAATCTCGGCGTTTAGAGGCTATGAGGAGGATTGCCCCATGAGTTCTCACATCGATAGCAAGAAAATCGAAAATGAGGGCTTGCGACAGGTGTGGAGTGTGCGCGAATTTGCACACCGTCACCGGTTGGATAAGGAAGAGGAGAAACGTCTCCTCGCGCTCTTTGGATCATTCGCGACCAAGCAGGAGTTGCTGGCCAACGCCAAGCGGCCCTGCGTATTCCGGTAGCTCAATCCCCATCCCTATTGTGTACGCAGCACTTCGTTCCAGTGCGCGATGAGCCTCGCACGCTTGACTTGATCCAAGTAGACCATCAGCCCAGGGCTGACGGGTACAGGCCGAAGTTGCGCACCGAGAAGCTCCTGCATGGTATTGGCCGTATTTTCGCCCGCAACCTCTGGACTGACGGCCGGAATCTGCAGTTTGCGCGCCATGATTGTCTGGCCCTCCTTCGACATGAAGAAGGAAAGGTAGCGTCGGCCAAGCGCGGGCTCACCAGCCGCCTGCGGAACAAGACCGATACGCGACATCACGACGGTATAGTCCTTTGGCAGAACGATCCCGACATCAGGATGGCGCTTAGCCCAGTCGGCTGCATAAGAACCGAGGATGTTGTAACCGAGGACAAAGCGGCCGTCCGACACGCGCTCCAAAATGGCCGAGCTGGTCGAATAGAGCTTGACTCCGGCTGCGCCCATAGCGCCGATGACGGACCAGATATCCCCGAACTGCTCCTGGTCGCGCGCCATAAATAGGAAGCCGACACCGGAACGCTCGATGTCATAAGTGCCGATCCGGCCATGGACCGCATCGCCCTTGCGCTTGAGGTAATCGACGAGTTCGGCGCGCGAACTCGGCGGCGGCTCCTTCACGAAGCTCGGCTTGTGATAGACGAAGACCGCCGGCTCGAAGGTCAGCGCATAGGCGGTGTTGCGCCAATTGGCCCATTTCGGCCAGCGAGCACTCATCGGTAGGTTGCTCACCTGCGCGTAACCGTCGTTGGAGAGCTTCACCTGGAGATCCATGGCCGAGGAGAAGGCGAAATCGGCGGTGCGCCTACCAGCGTCGGTCTCGCGCACGATGCGATCATAGATCTCCCCGGTCAGCATATCCTCGTACTTGACCGCCACATCGGGGTTGGCGTCCTGAAATCCGCGTATCATTGGCTCGGCCAGCGGCGCGTCGAGCGATGAATAGACAACAAGCGTCGGAGCTTCCGCATCGCCGGAACGCGCGGGATAGGACACCTCGTCCGCCATCGCCACACCGGGACAGAGACACAGCAACAGGAAAAGAACACCCCTCATTGCTCGACAATGCATCAGCAGCAGCGATCCAGCAAGCGATCGCGCCAGCACTTTCCTGCCGAGGCCACTGGCGCCGGCGCAATCGAAAAACGCTATGACATCTTCACGACCACCTGTATCCTCTTCAAAAACCAAGGGAACATCCGTGCGCATTCTACTGGTGGAGGACAACATCGCGCTGGCCGACGGGCTTTCGGCCATCCTGCGCGGCACCGGCCATGCCGTCGACGTCGTGCATGACGGCGCCTCTGCCAATGCCGTGACGGCAGCCGAGAACTTTGATCTTGTCGTGCTCGACCTGAACCTGCCCGAGATGGATGGCCTCGAGGTGCTGCGCGCCATGCGCGCCCGGCAAAACCGGTCGGCCGTTCTCATCCTGACAGCACGCGGCGCACCGGAAGAGCGGGTCAGGGGCCTTGATCTCGGCGCCGACGATTACCTCATCAAGCCCTTCGATATCTCGGAATTCGAGGCTCGCGTTCGCGTTCTGCTGCGCCGGCAGGCCGGTCTGCATTCGGCGGCTGTAAGCTTCGGCGGCATCTCGCTCGATCTCAACTCGCGTGCCTTTTTTGCCGGCTCGACGCCCCTCGATATCCCCGCCCGCGAACTTGGCCTGCTGGAAATCCTCTTCATGCGCGCCGGCAAGGTGGTCGCCAAGGAAGCGATTATCCAGTCGCTGACGGCATTCGACGACGACATTTCGGCCAATGCCATCGAGCAGTATGTCAGCCGCCTCAGGAAGCGCCTCTCACCTTACGGCCTCACGGTGAAGACCGCCCGCGGCATCGGCTACTATCTCGACAAGCTGCCCGAGCCCTCATGACGACAGCCTATTCGCTCAGACGAAGGCTCCTATTCTGGCTGCTGATCTCGACCGCAATCATCGGCACGGTCGCGCTCGTCGACACCTACCGCGAGGCCGTGCAGACCTCGAACATTGTATCGGACCGTGTGCTGGCCGGGTCTGCGCTCGCCATCGCTGAACGCGTCGTCGTTGCGGAAGACGGCACACTCGAGGTCGACATCCCCTACGTAGCGCTGGAGATGCTGACCTCCGCCGCGCAGGACCGCGTTTTCTATCGCGTCGATGGGCCGCCGGGGAAATTCATCACCGGCTACCAGGCGCTGCCCGTGCTTGCCGAAACGGTCGGCGATACTGCAGCATTTGCCGACGATACTTTTCGCGGTGAGCCGATCCGGGTGGCGACGCTCAAACGGTCTGCCTCGACGGGCATCCGCTCCGTACCCTTTGCCGTGACCGTCGCGGAAACCACGATTGCCCGCCGCCACTTGGCTCGCGCCATCCTATTTCGCTCGGCACTCCGCCTTTCCTTCATGATTGCGGGCGCTGCCATTATCGTCTGGATTTCGGTCACCGTCGCGCTGCGCCCGCTCTACAAACTTCGCGACGCGATCGGCGAGCGCAGTCCCGACGACCTCCATCCGATCGAACAGTCGGTGCCGAGCGAGGTCCAGCCGCTGGTCGACACGGTCAACGGCTTCATGGTGCGTCTGCAATCGGCTCTCGACGCGCTTCGTAACTTCACCGGCAACGCCAGCCACCAACTGCGCACACCGCTTGCCATCATCCGCACGCAGCTTGCCCTCTCGGGCCGCGCCAAAACGCTCGCTGAAGCACAGGGTTCTGCCCTGAAGGGCGACCAGGCCGTTGCACACGCCGAGCGAATTCTCGCGCAATTGCTGCTGATGGCGAAAATCGATGCGGCAACGGCGAAGGAGGCAATGACCGCCTCTTTGATCGACCTGACGGCCATCGCCCAGGAAATTACCGGGGAGCTCATCCCGGCCGCCGCCGAGGCGGGCATTGATCTCGGCTTCGAAGGCCACCGCCCCGCCATTGTACGCGCCGAGCCGCTGCTGATCGGCGAGCTGTTGCGCAACCTCGCGGGAAACGCCATCGCCTACGCTGGCAACGGAGCGGAGGTGACCGTGCGGATAGCCGAAGCGGATGAGACCGTCTGCCTCGAAGTTGAGGACAATGGTCCGGGAATTCCGGCGGAGAAGCTGGCAGCCGTGCGGCAGCGCTTCGCGCGCGGCAGTGATTCGGGCGCTCAAGGGGCGGGGCTCGGCCTGCCGATCGTTGAAGAGATCGCTTCCCTCTTTAATGCGGCGCTCGCGCTAGAGCCCGGCATGGACGGAAGAGGCCTCAAAGCCTCGGTGACCTTTGCAAAGGCTTCCTAGAGGCTTAGCCGGCTTGGCCTTACCGCCTTGCATTCTTTCGCTGCATTGCACACACTGCCGCCCGGGAACAGCAATGCCGTCAACGATACGGCAGCGGACAAGGCCATACATGTCGATCAAAGCCAGCATCCATCATCTGACGCACTATAAATACGACAAGCCGGTCCGCCTCGGACCGCAGATCATCCGTCTCAAGCCTGCGTCGCACTCGAAGACGCGGGTGATCAGTCATTCCTTGAAGGTCACCCCGTCCAACCACTTCGTGAACCTGCAGCAGGACCCCTACGGCAACTATCTGGCACGCTACGTCTTCCCGGACCCGGTCACGGAGTTCAAGATCGAGGTCGATCTCGTTGCCGACATGACGGTCTACAATCCCTTCGATTTCTTCGTCGAGGAGGAAGCGATCAAATGGCCGTTCGACTATCCCGAGACGCTTCGCGAAGACCTGTCGATCTACATGACGCCAGAGACGCCCGGCCCTCGCCTCAAAGCCTTTCTCGAAACGCTCGACCACTCGCCGGGCCAGCCAACCGTGGATATGGTGGTCAACCTTAACACGCGCCTGCAGCACCAGATCGGCTACGTCATCCGCATGGAGGCTGGCGTCCAGTCGCCGGAAGAAACGCTGGAAAACGCCAAGGGCTCCTGCCGTGACACGAGCTGGCTCTTGGTGCAGATCCTTCGGCATCTCGGCCTCGCCGCCCGCTTCGTCTCCGGTTACCTGATCCAGCTGACACCCGACCTCAAGGCACTCGAAGGCCCCTCGGGAACCGAGGTCGACTTCACCGACCTGCACGCCTGGGCCGAAGTCTATCTGCCAGGTGCCGGCTGGGTAGGCCTTGATCCTACCTCCGGCCTTCTGACCGGCGAAAGCCATATTCCACTGGCCGCAACGCCGCACTTCAGCAATGCCGCACCGATCTCCGGTGGTTACTTTGGCGAGGCGAATACCGATTTCGCCTTCGACATGACGGTCACTCGCGTCGCCGAACATCCGCGCATCACCAAGCCCTTCTCCGATGAGAGCTGGGACGAGTTGAACGCGCTCGGCGAAAAGGTTGATCGCATCCTCGAGGCCGAGGACGTGCGCCTGACCATGGGTGGCGAGCCGACCTTCGTCTCCATTGACGATTTCCAGTCCGACGAATGGAACACCGCAGCCGTCGGCCCGACGAAACGCGAAAGGGCCGATACGCTGATCCGTCGTCTGCGGGAACGCTTCGCGCCCAACGGCTTCCTGCATTACGGTCAGGGAAAATGGTATCCCGGCGAAAGCCTGCCACGCTGGACCTTCTCGCTCTACTGGCGCAAGGACGGCCGGCCGATCTGGTCGAACGACGGCCTCGTGGCAACCGAGGGCCGCGACTATCAGGTGACCGATGAGGAAGCAGGACGCCTGCTGACAGCGATTGCCGGCGAGCTCGAGATCCCGCCTGACTACGTCGCCCCGGCCTACGAAGATCCTGCCGAGTGGCTGGTGAAGGAAGCAAACCTGCCCGAGAACGTGGACCCCTCCAATTCCAAGCTGAAGGATCCGGAGGAGCGGATGCGCATGGCCCGCGTCTTCGAACGCGGCCTAAACAGGCCGACTGGCTATGTCCTTCCGGTGCAGGCGTGGAATTCCCGCGCCAACGGCCGCCGCTGGACGAGCGAGAAGTGGTCGACGCGACGCGGCCGCATCTTCCTCGTGCCCGGCGACAGCCCGGTTGGCTACCGCCTGCCCCTCAATTCGTTAACCTGGATCTCGCCCGCGCAATATCCCTACATCAACCCGATGGATCCGACGGTTCCGCGCAGTGAGCTTCCAGATTACCGGCAGGACAAGGGGCGGCCGCAGCAGGCCGCCCATTTCCAGCCCTATAGCGGCCAACAGCCGACCGTACCGCAATCGGCGGGGGAGATCGATGGCCATATCAGGACGGCGCTCTCGGTTGAGGCCCGCGAGGGTCGTCTCTGCGTCTTCATGCCTCCTACTGTCAGCATCGAGGATTATCTCGACCTGATTGCCTCGACGGAACGCGCCGCCGCGGCCCTCAACCTTGCGGTCCATATCGAAGGTTACGCGCCGCCGCAGGACGAGCGCGTCAACGTCATCCGCGTCGCGCCCGATCCCGGCGTCATCGAGGTCAACATCCATCCGGCATCGAACTGGAAGGACTGCGTCGACATCACCACGGCGATCTACGAGGAAGCCCGCCAGAGCCGGCTCGGCACCGACAAGTTCATGATCGACGGTCGTCACACCGGCACGGGCGGCGGCAACCACGTTGTCGTCGGCGGCAGCAATCCGATCAACAGCCCGTTTCTGCGCCGGCCCGATCTGCTGAAGAGTCTGGTGCTGCATTGGCAGCGTCATCCCTCGCTCTCCTATCTATTTTCCGGTCTGTTCATCGGTCCAACCAGCCAGGCGCCGCGCATCGACGAAGCCCGCCACGACAGCCTTTATGAACTGGAAATCGCGCTGGCCCAGATCCCGGCGCCCGGCCGTGGCGTCGCACCACTGCCGTGGCTTACCGATCGTCTGTTCCGCAACCTGCTGATCGACGTCACCGGCAATACCCACCGCGCCGAAATCTGCATCGACAAGCTGTTCTCACCCGACGGCCCGACTGGCCGGCTCGGGCTCGTCGAATTCCGCGGTTTCGAAATGCCGCCGAATGCGCGCATGTCGCTCGCCCAACAATTGATGGTCCGCGCATTGATCGCCCGTTTCTGGCAGAACCCCGCCGACGGCAAGTTCGTGCGCTGGGGCACCTCGCTGCACGACCGCTTCATGCTGCCCCATTTTGTCTGGGCCGATTTCCTCGATGTGCTCGGGGACCTCAAGCGGAACGGCTTCGACATAAGCCCCGACTGGTTCAAGGCACAGCTTGAATTCCGCTTCCCCTTCTGCGGCGAGGTCGAATACGAAGGATCGAAGCTGGAGCTGCGACAGGCGCTGGAACCATGGCACGTCATGGGCGAAGAAGGAGCGATCGGTGGCACCGTGCGCTATGTCGACAGCTCCGTCGAGCGCTTGCAGGTGCGGCTGGAGACCAGCAATGCCTCCCGATACACTGTCACCTGCAACGGCCGCACTATGCCGTTGACTCCGACCGGCACCGCAGGCGTCTCGGTTGCCGGCGTGCGCTTCAAGGCCTGGCAGCCCGCGTCGGGTTTGCACCCGGTTTTGCCGGTCAACACGCCGCTGACCTTCGACATATATGATACATGGTCAAAGCGTTCGATCGGCGGCTGCATCTATCATGTTGCCCATCCGGGCGGGCGCAACTATGACACCTTCCCGGTCAATGGTAACGAAGCGGAAGCAAGGCGCCTGGCGCGATTCGAGCCGTGGGGGCACACGGCAGGTGCATTCATTCCGCGTGCGGAGACGGCTTCATCGGAATTCCCGCTGACCCTGGATCTTCGGCGACCGGTGGGAATTTAGACGTTAGGGCGAAATGGGCAAAAAACCGACGGCAGGAGTGAGGGAAGAGCCACGTATCCTCACCGGAAACGAGGCAGTGCTCGACTATGCTCCGCTGCCTGGAGTCGCCGACGAAATGGTCGACACCAATGGTGCTATCCGTCCGGTCTGGCAGCGTTTCTTCGCACATCTGAGCGGCATGCCCGAGAAGGATCTGACCGAGCGCTTCGCTCGAGCCGATCGCTATCTCCGCGATGCCGGCGTGTTTTACCGGGCCTATGGCAGCACCGGCAGCGCCGAGCGCTCCTGGCCGCTCTCGCATGTGCCCGTCCTGATCGATGCGCGAGAATGGGAGACGCTGTCGGCCGGCCTCGAGCAGCGCGCCGACCTGCTGGAGGCGATCGTTGCCGACATCTACGGCGAAAACCGACTGGTCGAGGACGGCGTCCTGCCACCGGCGCTGATCGCGGCCAATCCCGAGTACCAGCGTCCGCTCGTTGGCGTCACTCCCGCGGGCGGGCACTACCTGCATTTCTGCGCCTTCGAGATCGGCCGCGGCCCCGATGGCAACTGGTGGGTGCTTGCCGACCGCACCCAGGCTCCGTCAGGAGCTGGCTTTGCGCTTGAAAACCGCGTCGCGACGACCCGCGCCTTCTCCGACATTTATGCAGAGACGCCGGTTCATCGCCTCGCGTCCTTCTTCGGAGCGTTTCGCGATGCGCTGCAGGGCATGAAGCACAGCGGCGATGACCGCATCGCCGTCCTGACGCCTGGCCCCGCCAACGAGACCTATTACGAGCACGCCTATATCGCCCGCTATCTCGGCTTCATGCTGCTTGAAGGCGAAGATTTGACCGTCGTCAACGGCAAGGTCATGGTCCGCACCGTTTCCGGCCTGAAGCCGATCACCGTGCTATGGCGCCGTCTCGATTCCGCCTATGCGGACCCGCTGGAGCTGAACCAGAATTCGCATATCGGCACGCCCGGCCTCGTCGAGGCGTTGCGCGCGGAAAGCGTGACGATCGTCAACGCCCTCGGTAGCGGCATTATCGAAACACGCGCGCTGCTGGCCTTCATGCCGACCATCTGTCGTCGCCTGTTCGGCGTAGAACTGAAACTCCCCTCGATTGCGACCTGGTGGTGCGGCCAGAAGGGCGAGCGCGAGCATGTGGCGGAGAACATCGAGAAGATGGTCATCGGCCCGGCCTATTCGCGCGCCCCCTTCTTCGACGACAGCGGCGAGTCCGTGCTCGGCTCGAGCCTGCGCGCCACCGCCAAGGATTCGATTGGCGGCTGGTTGAACTCCGACGGCGCAAAGCTCGTCGGACAGGAGGTCGTGACGCTTTCGACGACCCCGGCCTGGATCGACGGCAAACTCACGCCTCGCCCGATGTCGCTGCGGGTCTTCGCCGCCCGCACAGCTAACGGCTGGCAGATCATGCCGGGCGGCTTCGCCCGCATCGGCGGCAGTGATGACGTTTCCGCCATCGCCATGCAATCGGGCGGTTCCGCCGCCGACGTCTGGATCGTCAGCGACAAGCCGGTGGAACGCCACACGCTGCTGCCGGCCGAAGGCAGTTTCACCCGCAACATGCCGGGCAGCCTGCCGAGCCGGGCTGCCGACAACCTCTTTTGGCTTGGCCGCTACATCGAACGCGCCGAGGGGGCCCTGCGCATCCTGCGTGCCTGGCACGCCCGCTTTGCCGAGGCGGCCGATCCGAACCAGCCGCTGCTGGCTGACGTGACGGCCTATCTGGCGGCCGTCGACATCGACACCGGGGACGCGGTGCCGGACACGCTGCTGCGCAACATCGACAGCGCCGTCTATTCCGCAAGCAACATCCGTGACCGCTTTTCACCCGACGGCTGGCTGGCTCTTACCGATCTCGCCAAGACTGCACGGCGTTTCCGCACGACGGTCTCACCGGGCGACGATGCAAGCCATGCGATGACGATCCTGCTGCGCAAGCTCGCGGGCTTTGCAGGTCTCGTGCACGAAAACATGTATCGCTTCATGGGCTGGCGGTTCCTGTCGCTTGGTCGCCATATCGAACGTGGCCTGCACATGACGCGGCTGCTCGGCCACATGTCGGGACCGGACGCGCCCGACGGCGCGCTCGACATGCTGCTCGAGATCGGCGACAGCGTCATGACCCATCGCCGTCGCTATAACGTCAACACTGCCCGCCTGACGGTCACCGATCTTCTGGCGCTCGACCCGCTCAATCCGCGCTCGATCCTCTTCCAGATGAACGAAATCCATCGCGAGGTGGAGCAGCTGCCGAACGCGCTCGTCAACGGCCAGATGTCACCTTTCTACCGCGAAGCAATGAGACTCCACGCAGGCCTTGCGGTGATGACGCCGGAGACGATGAGCGTCGACGTCTATCGCCGTCTCGAACGTGAGTTGGAACAGCTGTCCGACCTTCTTGCCCAAACATATCTCGGATGACTCAGGTGCTCTACGATCTCACCCTGCACATGGGGTACATTTACGATACGCCGGCTTCAGGCGCCCGCCACATTATGCGGCTGATGCCATTGTCGCTACCAGATCGCCAGCGGCTGATCGCCGGCTCCATCAAGGTTTTGCCAACGCCGGACGAACAGGCGCATTTCGTCGATTTCTTCGAGCACCCTGCGACCTCTTTCATGCTGCGCGCGCCGCACGAAAAGCTTGATATCCTTATGCAGGCCCGCGTACAGGTGGAGAGCCATTCGATCGCGGCGGATTTTTCGCCAGTGCTCGCGAAGCTGCCGGATGAGGTCGCTGGTGTCTGGTCGCTGAAGCCCGATGCCCCGCATCACTTCCTCGGCAACAGTCCCCGCCTGCTGGAAACGCGAGCCGTTTCAGACTATGCGAAGGTCTGCGCCGAACCGTCATCAACCGTCCTGCAGATTGCCACTGCGCTTTGCGAGAAAATCCATCGGGATTTCACGTACGATGCCGAAGCGACGACCGTCGACACAACGCCGCTTGAGGCCTTGCAGCTGAAGAGCGGCGTGTGCCAGGACTTCGCCCATGTCATGATCCTGGCGCTGCGCAGCCTCGGGATTCCGGCAGGCTATGTCTCCGGCTTCCTGCGCACCATCCCGCCACCCGGTAAGGAACGGCTGGAGGGCGCCGACGCCATGCACGCCTGGGTCAGGGTCTGGTGCGGCGAAACGATCGGTTGGGTCGAACTCGACCCGACGAACAACATCCCGGCCGGCACCGACCACATCGTCGTCGCCTATGGCCGCGACTACGCCGACGTCGCACCCGTGATCGGCGTACTAAAGAGTTACGGCGGCCAACGCGCCGTCCAGGCGGTGGACGTCATCCCCCTGGGATGAACATCCTGTAGATGCAGGAGTCAAAAAACTCCTCAAAAAAGAGAATTTTTCATCGAGGCTGCGCGCAAAAGCGACATTCCGCTAGAATCTTAACAATCCGATAAAGCTGAGCTCAACTTTTGCCGGGCATGAAATAGGCATTATTGGGGCAATTTATTCAGGTGAACATGATGAGCACCTTTCAAGCGCTGAAGTCGAGCCTGTCTCGGCTGCAGAAGGATCGGCATGGCAATTTCGGGATCATGAGCGCGATCCTTGTTCCGGTCCTCATCGGCACGGCCGGCGTCGCGATCGACTTTTCCAACATGGTACTCCAACAGCGACAGCTTCAGGAGGCGTCCGATGCCGCGGCTCTCGCGGCGGCCGCTGCGCTAGTAAAAGGAACGGTCACCGACGGTACGGCAGCAGAAGCGCTGGCGAAGGATTTCGTCGTTGGCCAGATGGTCAACTATCTGAGCAGTACCGATGCAACCTCGCTGAGGAACTCAACAACGGCCTCCGTCACCACAACGACTACGGCCACAAGCAAGAGCTATAAGGTCAAAGTCAATGCTGCCTACGCGATGAGTTTGACTCCGTTGATGAACGTGTTTGGTAAGAAAACTGTGAACATAGCTAGTTCCAGTTCAACAAGTAGCGGCACGAGCGAGGTCAAGAGTGCTCTCTCTATGACACTCGCCCTTGACGAATCGGGTTCAATGTTGGCGGACACTACGACCAAGCTGAACGACAACAAATGCGAGCACTTCAACACGAGCGGCAGATCTCTCGGCACCTATAAACCGTGCTATGTCAAGAAGATCGACGCGCTAAAGACAGCCGCCAACTTGCTACTCGACCAGCTCGACAAAGCCGATCCGACCTCAAAGTATTCGCGCACGAACGCAATCGGCTGGAGTAGCAAGATCCAAGTCTCGAGCACCTTTGCCTGGGGCACTCTGCGAACTCGCAGCGACGTGATTAACGTCTTGGCTGCAGGTGGCGGCACTGAATCTGGCGCTCCAATGAAGTCAGCGTACGAAGGCCTGACGACAACAGACTCCAAATCGGAAACGCAGGTTCATCTGAGTGTAGGAAACACGAACTTGACCAAGTACATCGTTCTGATGACCGATGGTGAAAACAACGCCTCCTCATCGGATGCCACCACCTTGACTTATTGCACGAAGGCGAAGGACAAGGGCATCAAGATCTACTCGGTCGCCTTCATGGCCCCGACCGCCGGCAAGAACCTTCTTCTCAGCTGCGCGAGCGGTGCCGGCTATTATTTCCAGGCGGAAAGCATGAGCGACCTGCTGAAAGCGTTCACGGCGATCGGCTCGGAAGCTTCGTCGGAAAAGGTACTGGTCACTCAATAAGACGCCAAAGCCCATCGAGGAAATCGAACAAGCCGCACCGGAACAACCCGGCGCGGCTTTTTCGTTTGCATGCAAAAACGCGCGTATCAAAGTCGGAAAACCGATTGAAATCAAGCTCTTTCCGCAGCGCGATGGCCTGCTTCGTCAATTTTTTCGTTTGGGTAATTCCCTTGTTGCAACAGCGTTGCAACGATGCATAAACTGCGTCTTTAGTGCGCGTAAACCGATTGAAATTGACATAACGCACTGAAACCGAAACGAAATTGGCGAGGACTGACGATGAACACCGTTTCGAAGCCGACCATCCCTTCCCCCGCCCCGCGCAGTTCCAAGCCGGAAATTCTCGCCGAAGAAATCATCGAACGCCTGACCTATCGCATCGGCAAGGATGCGAAGGTTGCCAAGCCGCACGACTGGTTGACGGCCACGATCCTTGTCATTCGCGACCGCATCATCGACAAGTGGATGGAGTCGACCCGCAAGGTCTATGCGACGGGCGACAAGCGCGTTTACTACTTGTCGCTCGAATTCCTCATCGGCCGTCTGATGCGCGACGCCGTCTCGAATCTTGGCCTGATGGAACAGGTCCGCGATGCGCTCGCCTCGCTCGGCGTCGATGTTTCGGTCATTGCCGGCCTTGAGCCCGATGCCGCCCTCGGCAACGGCGGCCTTGGCCGGCTCGCCGCCTGTTTCATGGAAAGCATGGCGACCGTCGACGTTCCTGCCTATGGCTACGGCATCCGTTACGTACACGGCCTCTTCCGCCAGCAGCTCGCCGATGGCTGGCAGGTGGAACTGCCGGAAAGCTGGCTGGCGCATGGCAATCCCTGGGAGTTCGAGCGTCGCGAAAGCGCTTATGAAATCGGCTTCGGCGGCACAGTGGATGTCGTCAACAACCCTGAGGGCGAGCCCCGTTACGTCTGGAAACCGGCCGAGCGGGTGATTGCCGCCGCGTTCGATACGCCAGTGGTCGGTTGGCGCGGCAGGCGTGTCAACACGCTGCGTCTCTGGTCGGCGCAGCCGATCGATCCGATCCTGCTCGATGCCTTCAACGCCGGCGACCATATCGGCGCGCTGCGCGAAAGCAACAAAGCGGAGAGCCTGACGCGCGTTCTCTATCCGGCCGATGCAACGCCGGCCGGTCAGGAGTTGCGCCTGCGCCAGGAGTTCTTCTTCTCCTCTGCGTCGCTGCAAGACATCCTGCGCCGTCACCTGCAGCAGTATGACGATTTCACCTCGCTGCCGGACAAGGTGGCGATCCAGCTGAACGATACGCATCCGGCCGTCTCAATCGCCGAACTCATGCGCCTGCTGTGCGATGTTCACGGCCTCGACTTCGACCAGGCGTGGGATATCACTCGCGGCACGATCGGATACACCAACCACACGCTTCTTCCCGAAGCGCTGGAAAGCTGGCCGATCCCGCTTTTCGAGCGCCTGCTGCCGCGCCACATGCAGATCATCTACGCGATCAACGCGAAGGTGCTGCTCGAGGCGCGCAAGACCAAGACCTTCTCCGAGACGGAAATCCGCTCGATTTCGCTGATCGAGGAAAGCGGCGAGCGGCGCGTGCGCATGGGAAATCTCGCCTTCGTCGGCGCCCATTCGATCAATGGTGTTTCGGCGCTCCACACAGACCTGATGAAAGTCACGGTCTTTGCCGACCTGCACAAGCTCTATCCCGACCGCATCAACAACAAGACGAACGGGATCACGCCGCGCCGCTGGCTACAGCAGTGCAATCCCGGCCTGACCTCGCTGATCCGCGAAACGATCGGCGACGATTTCCTCGATGACGCCGAAAAGCTGAAGCCGCTCGACAAGTTCGCCAACGATGCAGGCTTCCAGGAGAAGTTTGCGGCGGTGAAGCGCGCCAACAAGGTGGCGCTGTCCAATCTCGTCGCCAGCCGCATGGGCATCAAGCTCGATCCGTCGGCAATGTTCGATATCCAGATCAAGCGTATCCATGAATACAAGCGCCAGCTGCTCAATGTCATCGAGGCGGTCGCCCTCTATGACCAGATCCGCTCGCATCCGGAGTTGGACTGGGTGCCGCGGGTGAAGCTGTTCGCTGGTAAGGCTGCGCCGAGTTATCACAATGCCAAGCTGATCATCAAACTGATCAACGACGTCGCCCGCACGATCAACAACGACCCCGCTGTCCGCGGTCTGCTGAAAGTCGTCTTCGTGCCGAACTACAACGTCTCGCTGGCCGAGGTGATGGTGCCTGCCGCCGACCTGTCCGAGCAGATCTCGACGGCCGGCATGGAGGCATCCGGCACCGGCAACATGAAGTTTGCGCTTAACGGCGCCCTGACGATCGGAACGCTCGACGGCGCCAATGTTGAAATGCGCGATCATGTCGGCGAGGACAACATCATCATTTTTGGCCTGCGCGCCGATGAAGTCGCCGCGGCGCGTGGCGACGGACACAATCCCCGCGCCATCATCGAGGCATCGCGTGAACTGTCTCAGGCGTTGTCGGCGATCAGTTCCGGCGTCTTCTCGCACGACGACCGAAACCGGTACGCAGCGCTGATTGAAGGCATTTATGCGCATGACTGGTTCATGGTCGCGGCCGATTTCGATGCCTATGCCCAGGCCCAGCGCGATGTCGACCAGCTCTGGACCGATCCATCCGCATGGAATGCGAAGGCGGTCTGCAATACAGCGCGGATGGGCTGGTTCTCGTCCGACCGCACGATCCGCCAATACGCCAAGGAAATCTGGAGAGCTGGATGAAAGCGCCGAAAGCCACCCCTGAAGTCAGACTTCCCTGGGAGATTTCGGCAGATGAGATAGCGGCAATCCTCGCAGGCTCGCATTCTAACCCCTTCGCCATCCTCGGCGTTCACAAATCGGGCAGCGCCTATGTTGCCCGGTGCTTCATTCCGGGCGCAGAAGAGGTGACCGCAATGGCGCTCGACGGCAGCGTCATCGGCGAATTAAAGCAGCAGCATCCGGAGGGCTTTTTTGCCGGTCAGGTCTCGCTCACCAAGCAGCAGCCGGTGCGCTACCGCGCGCGGCGCGGCGACGCGGAATGGGCGGTGACGGACCCATACAGCTTCGGGCCGGTCCTCGGACCGATGGATGACTATTACGTGCGGGAGGGCTCCCACCTACGCCTCTTCGACAAGATGGGCGCGCATTGGATCAAGCACGAGGGCGCGCAAGGCATCCATTTTGCCGTCTGGGCGCCGAATGCCCAGCGTGTCTCCGTCGTCGGCGATTTCAATGGCTGGGATGGTCGTCGCCATGTGATGCGCTTCCGCTCCAGCGCTGGCATCTGGGAGATCTTCGCCCCCGACGTTCCGACGGGTGTCGGCTACAAGTTCGAAATCCGCGGTCACGACGGCGTTCTGCTACCGCTGAAGGCCGACCCATTCGCCCGCCGAAGCGAACTGCGCCCGAAGACCGCCTCGGTCGTGGCTCCTGAATTGCTGCAGGAGTGGGAAGATGAAGCGCATTTAAAGCATTGGAGCGAAACCGATAAGCGCCGCCAGCCGATATCGATCTACGAGGTTCATGCCGGCTCCTGGCAGCGGCGTGACGATGGTACGTTTCTTTCCTGGGACGAACTGGCCGCTCGGCTGATTCCCTATTGCGTGGACATGGGCTTCACCCATATCGAATTCCTTCCGATTACCGAGCACCCCTACGATCCGTCCTGGGGGTACCAGACGACCGGGCTCTATGCCCCGACCGCACGCTTCGGCGAGCCGGAGGGTTTCGCCCGTTTCGTCAATGGCTGCCACAAGGTCGGCATCGGCGTCATCCTCGACTGGGTGCCGGCCCATTTCCCGACCGACGAACACGGTCTCGGCTGGTTCGACGGCACAGCGCTCTACGAGCATGCCGATCCACGCCAGGGCTTCCACCCCGACTGGAATACGGCGATCTATAATTTCGGGCGCACGGAAGTCGTCTCCTATCTTATCAACAATGCGCTCTACTGGGCCGAGAAGTTCCATCTCGATGGCCTGCGCGTCGATGCAGTCGCCTCGATGCTCTACCTCGATTATTCCCGCAAGCATGGCGAATGGATCCCGAACGAGTACGGCGGCAACGAGAACCTGGAAGCGGTCCGCTTCCTGCAGAACATGAATACCCGCATCTACGCAGAGCATCCCGGCGTCATGACCATCGCCGAGGAATCGACTTCATGGCCGAAGGTGTCGCAGCCGGTGCACGAAGGCGGTCTCGGCTTCGGCTTCAAGTGGAACATGGGCTTCATGCACGACACGTTAAGCTACATGCGCCGCGAGCCGATCCATAGGAAACATCATCACAATGAGCTGACCTTCGGTCTGCTCTACGCCTATTCGGAAAACTTCGTGCTGCCGCTCTCCCATGACGAGGTGGTGCATGGAAAGGGCTCGCTGATCGCCAAGATGCCGGGCGACGACTGGCAGAAATTCGCCAACCTGCGCGCCTACTACGCTTTCATGTGGGGCTATCCAGGCAAGAAGCTGCTCTTCATGGGCCAGGAATTCGCCCAATGGGCCGAGTGGAGCGAGGCGAAGGGGCTCGACTGGAACCTGCTGCAGTATCGTATGCACGAGGGAATGCGCCGGCTAGTGCGCGACCTCAACTTCACTTATCGCAGCAAGCCAGCCCTGCACGCTCGCGACTGTGAGGGTGATGGCTTCGAGTGGCTGATCGCCGACGACAACGAAAATTCGGTCTTCGCCTGGATCCGCAAGGCGCCTGGTGAGAAACCGGTCGCCGTCATCTGCAATCTTACGCCGGTCTACCGTGAGAACTACACGGTGCGCCTGCCGATCGAGGGGCGGTGGCGCGAGATATTGAATACCGATGCCGACATCTATGGTGGAAGTGGCAAGGGCAATGGCGGCCGCGTTCAGGCCGTCAACGCCGGCGGCAGCATCGCCGCATCGATCACCTTGCCGCCGCTGGCGACGATTATGCTTGAACCTGAGATCTGAAGACTGGTGGGAGGATAAAAATGGTAGAAAAACGTGTTCAGCCACTTGCCCGCGACGCAATGGCCTATGTTCTCGCCGGCGGTCGGGGAAGCCGCCTAAAAGAGCTCACCGATCGCCGCGCCAAGCCGGCGGTCTACTTCGGCGGTAAGACCCGCATCATCGACTTCGCCTTGTCGAACGCGTTGAACTCGGGCATTCGCCGCATTGGCGTTGCCACCCAGTATAAGGCACACTCGCTGATCCGCCACATGCAGCGTGGCTGGAACTTCTTCCGTCCGGAGCGAAACGAAAGCTTCGACATTCTGCCGGCTTCCCAGCGTGTCTCGGAGACGCAATGGTACGAAGGCACCGCCGACGCGGTCTACCAGAACATCGACATCATCGAGCCCTACGGCCCGGAATATATGGTCATCCTCGCGGGTGACCACGTCTACAAGATGGACTATGAATGGATGCTGCAGCAGCACGTCGATTCCGGCGCCGACGTGACGATCGGCTGCCTGGAAGTGCCGCGCATGGAGGCCGTGGGCTTCGGCGTCATGCATGTCGACAATACCGACCGGATCATCGACTTCGTCGAAAAGCCCGCCGATCCGCCGGGCATCCCGGACAAGCCCGATTTTGCCCTGGCCTCGATGGGCATTTATGTGTTCCACACGAAGTTTCTGATCGATGCGCTGCGCCGCGATGCGGCTGACCCGAACTCCAGCAAGGATTTCGGCAAGGACATCATCCCTCACATCGTGAAGAATGGTAAGGCCGTTGCTCATCGCTTCGCGCAATCCTGCGTCCGCTCCGATTTCGAACACGAGCCCTACTGGCGCGACGTCGGAACGATCGATGCTTATTGGCAAGCCAACATCGACCTGACCGCGGTCGTTCCGGAATTGGATATCTATGACAAGTCCTGGCCTATCTGGACCTATGCCGAAATTTCGCCGCCGGCAAAGTTTGTCCATGACGACGAAAACCGCCGTGGCTCCGCCACGTCCTCCGTCGTGGCGGGCGACTGCATCATCTCGGGCGCGACCCTCAACAAGAGCCTCCTGTTTACCGGCGTGCGCGCCAACTCCTATTCCAAGCTGGAGGGAGCGGTCGTCCTGCCAAGCGTAAAGATCGGCCGGCATGCGCAGCTCAAGAATGTGGTGATCGACCATGGCGTGGTTATTCCCGAGGGCCTTATCGTCGGCGAGGACCCAGTTCTTGATGCCAAGCGCTTCCGGCGCACCGAAAGCGGAATTTGCCTCATCACCCAACCAATGATTGACAAGCTGGGTCAGTGATCAATGAAAGTTCTTTCGGTTTCGTCCGAAGTCTTCCCGCTTATTAAGACAGGGGGCCTCGCCGATGTTGCGGGCGCCCTGCCGATCGCGCTCGAACGTTTCGGCGTAGAAACCAAGACACTCATGCCCGGTTATCCTGCCGTCATGAAAGCGATCCGCAATCCCGTCGTCAGACTTCAATTCGACGATCTGCTTGGCGAGCCGGCCACGATCCTGGAGGTGGAACATGCCGGCATAAGCATGCTCGTGCTCGACGCCCCGGCCTATTACGACCGGTCAGGCGGGCCTTACCTCGACGCGACGGGAAGAGACTATCCCGACAATTGGCGCCGTTTCGCAGCGTTGTCTTTGGCCGGCGCCGAGATTGCCGCGGGCTTGATGCCGGGCTGGCGACCCGACATCGTGCATACACATGATTGGCAATCGGCGATGACCTCGGTCTATATGCGCTATAATCCAACGCCGGAACTGCCGAGCGTGCTGACGATCCATAACATCGCGTTCCAGGGGCAGTTTGGCGCTGATATCTTCCCCGGCCTTCGTCTGCCCCCGCATGCCTTCGCAACGGAAAGCATCGAATATTACGGCAATATCGGCTTCCTCAAGGGAGGCCTGCAGAGCGCCCATGCCATCACCACCGTCAGCCCTTCCTATGCCGGCGAGATACTGACTCCCGAGTTCGGCATGGGACTTCAGGGCGTCATCGCAAGCCGGATTGATTCGCTGCACGGCATTGTCAACGGCATCGATGTTGACGTTTGGAACCCATCGACTGATCCCGTGGTTCACACCCACTACAACGGCACCACGCTGAAAAACCGCGTCGAAAACCGCACCTCGGTCGCGGAGTTCTTCGGACTGCACAACGACAATGCGCCGATCTTCTGCATCATCAGCCGGCTCACCTGGCAGAAGGGGATGGACGTCATCGCCGCCACGGCTGATCAGATCGTCGACATGGGCGGCAAGCTTGCCATCCTGGGTTCTGGAGATGCAGCGCTCGAAGGTTCGTTGCTTGCCGCCGCCGCCCGTCACCCTGGGCGGATCGGCGTTTCCATCGGCTACAACGAGCCGATGTCGCATCTCATGCAAGCGGGCTGCGACGCCATCATCATCCCGTCCAGATTCGAACCCTGCGGCCTGACCCAGCTATACGGATTACGCTATGGATGCGTGCCCATCGTTGCCCGCACCGGCGGGTTGAACGACACCGTTATCGACGCCAACCATGCCGCGCTTGCGGCGAAAGTGGCAACCGGGATACAATTCTCGCCTGTAACCCCATCCGGTCTGTTGCAGGCGGTGCGCCGCGCGCTACATCTCTATGCCGATCAAAAAGTCTGGACCCAATTGCAAAAGCAGGGCATGAAATCGGATGTTTCGTGGGAGAAGAGCGCCGAGCGCTATGCCGCCCTCTATTCAAGCCTCGCCCCTAAAGGCAAGTGAGAGAAAATGATAAAATCCGTATCCACTACGCCCTACCAGGATCAGAAGCCCGGTACCTCCGGCCTGCGAAAGAAGGTTCCGGTATTCCAGCAGCCGAACTATGCCGAGAACTTCATCCAGTCGATCTTCGATTCGCTGGAAGGATTCCACGGCAAGTGTCTCGTCATCGGCGGCGACGGGCGATACTATAACAGGGAAGTCATTCAAAAGGCGATCAAGATGGCCGCCGCCAATGGCTTCGGCAAGGTGATCGTCGGCAAGGGCGGCATCCTGTCTACCCCGGCAGCCTCCCACATCATCCGCAAATACAAGGCCTTCGGCGGCATCATTCTCTCGGCCAGCCATAACCCCGGCGGACCAACCGAAGATTTCGGCATCAAGTACAACATTGGCAACGGCGGCCCGGCGCCGGAAAAGATAACCGACGCGATCTACGCGCGCACGAAGGTGATCGACACCTACAAGATCGCCGATTTCCCGGATGTGAATCTCGACCGCATCGGCAAGGACGAGCTGCCTGGCGGCATGATTCTTTCGGTGCTCGATTCGGTGGAAGACTATACGGCACTCATGGAAGAGCTGTTTGACTTCCCTGCGATCCGCAACCTCATCAGCCTTGGCTTCCGCATGGCATTCGATGCGATGAGCGCGGTTACCGGCCCCTATGCCAAGGAGATCTTCGAAAACCGGCTCGGCGCTCCATCCGGCTCGGTTCGCAACTTCATGCCGCTGCCGGACTTCGGCGGCCACCATCCGGACCCGAACCCGGTCCACTGCAAGGAACTTTACGACGAGATGATGGGCGACGACGCGCCCGATTTCGGCGCCGCATCCGACGGCGACGGCGACCGCAACCTCATCATCGGCAAGGGCATCTTCGTGACGCCTTCCGACAGCCTCGCGATCCTCGCCGCCAACGCCAATCTGGCGCCTGGCTATTCCGGCGGCCTTGCCGGCATCGCCCGCTCCATGCCGACCTCAGGTGCCGCCGATCGCGTCGCCGAGCGTCGCGGTATCGGCATGTACGAAACGCCGACCGGCTGGAAGTTCTTCGGCAACCTGCTCGATGCCGGCATGGCAACGATCTGCGGCGAGGAAAGCGCTGGCACCGGGTCCAACCACGTGCGCGAGAAGGACGGCCTCTGGGCGGTTCTGCTGTGGTTGAACATTCTGGCCGTGCGGGGCGAGAGCGTCCAGGACATCGTCACCCAGCATTGGCAGACCTATGGCCGCAACTACTATTCGCGCCACGACTATGAAGGCGTCGACACAGACGCCGCAAATGGCCTGATGGCAAACCTGCGCAGCCAGCTGGCTTCTCTGCCGGGCCAGAGCTTCGGTCCGCTGAAAGTCGAGAAGGCAGATGACTTCGCCTATCACGATCCGGTCGACAAGTCGGTCAGTGAGCACCAGGGCATTCGCATCCTGTTCGAAGGCGGCTCGCGCGTCGTCTTCCGCCTCTCGGGAACTGGAACGTCGGGCGCCACGTTGCGCGTCTATATTGAGCGATACGAGCCGGATTCGACCCGCCACAATATAGAGACGCAGCAAGCGCTCGCCGATCTTATTGCCGCCGCCGAGACGATCGCGGATATCCGCAGCCGCACAGGCCGCGATGCTCCTTCCGTGATCACCTGACCGGAGCAGCATGGCGGCGAACAAACCTCGGCAGGGCGGAGCAATCATCGTCGAGACGGGCGTTGATTTCGCCGTCTGGTCGCACAATTCAGGACAGATCGAGTTGTGTCTGTTCGGCGACGACGACAAGGAAATAGCCCGCTTGCCGATGGAGCGAGGCGATGACCATGTGCATCGCCTCGTCGTCGACGGACTGAAGGAAGGCGCACGCTATGGCTATCGCGCCCACGGCGTCTATGCACCCGATAGCGGCCTGTGGTTCGATCCATCAAAGCTGCTGATTGATCCCTACGCGAAGGAACTCGATCGTCCGTTCCGCTACGATCCGTTGCTCGGCACTTTCGGCGCTGAGACGCAGCATCTCGTGCCGAGAGCGATCGTCACGCGCGACATCCACGTGGCGCCGGATAAGCCGCTCTTCAAACCCGGCGGCTTCATCTACGAGGTTGCTGTTCGGTCTTTCACCATGCTGCATCCGGATATTCCCGCAGCCCAACGTGGCACGGTCAAGGCTCTGGCGCATCCCTCGGTGATTGCCCATCTTAAGCGCATTGGCGTCGATGCGGTCGAACTCATGCCGATTACGGCGTGGATCGACGAGCGCCACTTGCCACCTCTCGGGCTGAGAAACAGCTGGGGCTACAATCCGATCGCCTTCATGGCGCTCGATCCGCGGCTAGTGCCCGGCGGTATGGCGGAGCTGCGCGACACTGTGGCGAAGCTTCATGCCGAGGGCATTGCCCTCATTCTCGACCTCGTCTTCAATCACACGGGCGAGAGCGACCGCTTCGGCACGACGCTGTCACTGCGCGGCCTCGACAACCTCTCCCTCTATCGCCATCTCCCCGGCCGGCCTGGCGAACTGGTCAATGATACCGGAACGGGCAACACCGTCGCCTGCGATCACCCCTATGTCAGGCAGCTGATCATCGACAGCCTGCGCCATTTCGTGCTCGGCGCCGCGATCGACGGCTTCCGCTTCGACCTCGCCCCGGTCCTTGGCCGCACCGCAACCGGCTTCGAAACACACGCGGAAACGCTTAAGGCAATGCTCACCGACGAAGTACTCAAGGACCGCGTTATGATCGCCGAACCTTGGGACATCGGCCCTGGCGGCTATCAACTCGGCAATTTCCCGGCACCCTTCCTCGAATGGAACGACCGAGTCCGTGACGACGTCAGGTGTTACTGGCGCGGCGACGATCACAAGACTGGCACGCTGGCGACAGCTCTCGCAGGTTCCTCCGACATCTTCTCGCGCAACAACGGCACGGGAACGCGCAGCGTCAACTTCCTCGCCGCCCATGACGGCTTCACGCTTAGGGATGTCGTATCCTACAGCGGCAAGCACAACGAAGCGAACGGCGAACAGAACCGCGACGGCCACAACGAGAACCACTCGTGGAATAACGGCGCCGAAGGCGAAACCCGCTTTCCGGGCATCATTCGCAAGCGCCGCGACGATCTGAAGGCACTGCTTTCCACGCTCTTTGCCAGCCGCGGCAGCATCATGCTGACGGCCGGCGACGAGGGCGGCCGCACTCAGCACGGCAACAACAACGCCTATTGTCAGGACAATGAGATCACCTGGGTCGACTGGGCGGCGCTCGACGATGAACTCATCGCCCACACCGCCTTCTGCTCCGGCCTGCGCAAGCGCTTCTCCGTTTTTACTGAAATGGGCTTCTTCGGTGGCGATGGCGATATCCAATGGATATCGCCATCCGGCGAGCCGATGAGTACGCAGGAATGGGAGACGCCAAAATTCTCCACACTTGGAATGGTGCTTTCGACGCGCGATGGCCAAAGCGGCGAGATGACACGGCTAGCTGTGCTGTTCAATCGCTCGGGCGGCGAGGAGATCTTTGCATTGCCCGGCTCGGCTACATGGCAGCTCCTTGCCGGCGATGCGCCGGGAAAATCGGCAATTTCCGCAATCGTGCCGCGCCGTTCGGTCGCTTTCTATCTCGAAGGTTGATCTGGCGGCTTCCCGCCTGCAATTCCTTGTCGCAATCGTCACAATCCCATTGTAAGGCTTGCGCAGCCGCTTTCTCACGAGGAATCAATGGTCAAGGAAATTTCGCTCGCGGATGTGCGTGGGCTTGTAGGCACCGAAACCGGCCTCTCGGACTGGATTCTCGTTGATCAGGCAATGATCGATGCCTTTGCGCATGCAACCAACGATCATCAGTTCATCCACGTCGACCCGGAGCGCGCCGCCGCGAGCCCGTTCGGCGGCACCATCGCCCACGGCTTTCTTACCCTCTCGCTGCTCTCGGCGATGAACTACAACAGCCTGCCCAAGGTTCGCGAGCAGACGATGGGCATCAACTACGGCTTTGAGAACGTCCGCTTCCTGTCGCCCGTCAAATCAGGCGCACGCATCCGTGGCCACTTCGTGCTTTCCGAAGCCCGCTTCCGTGGCGCCGGCATGTTGATGACTACCTATGAGGTCTCGATCGAGATCGAGAACGAGAAAAAGCCGGCATTGACCGCACGCTGGACCACCATCATCCAGTTTGACCCGAAGGATCGACCGGACGACGTCTAGCGCATACGCATCGACTTTTAGAAGCGGCCATCCGCAGCGCCGCTAGTGCGCACCGTTGATCTCGACAATGTTGCGATCAGGATCGAGCAGGTAGGCTTGCGGAAAACCCGCCGGCCCGTCGCGCCTCAGACGCAACCGCCAGGGATCGCCCTCTGGCGCGTCCTCGCGAAAACCCTTCGCGATCAGCCCTCGGATGCATCCTTCAAAGTCATCGGTGCGAAAGGCGAAATGACCGTCCGCTGTGTCTATTGTGGCTGCGCGCCGGAAGGTCCCGGTCGGATTGACGATGAGGTGGACCTGCAGCGCCCCGCAGGCGAACCACGCTCCAATAGTGCTGAACGGCGGCCTCTCGATTTGTTCGAGATCGAAGACATTGCGATAGAACGCGACCGAACGGTCGATATCCGTGACGACAATGGAAACGTGATGCAACATCATCGATGCCACCTCATTCGTTGCGACTAGGCTCGGCTACGGACCGCCCGCCCCCGCCGGATGATGGCACGAATGACAATGGTCCTGCAACTTGCACCCGCCCGAGGACGGCGCAATAGCACCATCCCCGATCGACAATCGCAGGCTAACGGCGCTTACTGCGCCGCGTCTTCCGCGCCCTCGGCCAGGAGGCCGAAAACGAAATCGGCAAACGAACGCCAGCACTCGACGCGAAACGTATCGTCCTCGGTGCGGAAGAGCACGATCTCGGCCTTTCCGAAAATCGAGCGCGAGCAGGCGCCGACAGGGAAGACCTCAAGCGACAGATCCTGCGGGCAACCCGCGGAAATTGTCGCCTCGGCCCCGGGGCCGGAGACGATGACGGCGACATTGCGATGCGAGACGTCGGTTGCCGAATGCAGCACGCCTGATTTCGCGAGCGCACCCATTAAGTCTGCGCCGGACTCGTCTATGACGAGCCATTCATCCGGGCCGAGCCAGAGGGCGGCACGGCCACCCTTACGGCCTGACGTCTTCGGGGAAGCCGGGACCGTTAGACCAAGCGCGGAGGAAAGAGCCTTGAGCGACTCCCGTGGTGCGCGAAGCGCCACGCGGGTCGCCGCTGGTGCCGGCGTCAGCCGCACCGTGGCCGAGCCGCCGTGACGACCGGAAAGCACCGACTTGCGAACTGCCGTATCAGCCATTGATGCGGCCTCCTTCCTTGTCAAAGAACACCATGTCAGTCACCTCGACGGCGATCGTCTTGTCCGGCATTGGCACGTAGAGTGTCTCGCCCATTCGCTTTCGACCGTCAGCAACCAACGCGAAGGCGATCGATCGCCCGAGATTTTCTGACCAATAGGAGGAGGTCACGTGGCCAAGCATCGTCATCGGCTTAGGCTCATTTGGGTCGGCAACGATCTGCGCACCCTCCTCGAGTACGAGGTTCGGATCCTTGGTGACGAGGCCGACAAGCTGTTTGCGGCCTTCCTTCACCAGATCCGGGCGCTTCAGCCCGCGAATACCGACGAAATCCGTCTTCTTCTTGGAGACCGCCCAGGAAAGACCGGCGTCGGCAGGTGTGACG
The DNA here is from genome assembly GCF_000312665.1 of Rhizobium mesoamericanum STM3625. Lineage (GTDB taxonomy): Bacteria > Pseudomonadota > Alphaproteobacteria > Rhizobiales > Rhizobiaceae > Rhizobium > Rhizobium mesoamericanum. The sequence continues at coordinate 245,477 of NZ_HF536772.1, forward strand.
GTACCGTCCGTATCCTGGCCGACTATGATATAGCCTTTCTCGGCGCGAAGGACGTGCATCGTCTCGGTGCCGTAGACACAGGCGCCGAGCGGCGCTGCATTGGCCCAGACCGCCTCAAGAACCGACTGGCCGTAATCGGCCGGCACGTTGATTTCGAAGCCGACTTCACCGGTGAACGACACGCGGAACAGCCGCGCCGGCACCCCCATCACCGTGCACTCGGCAACGCTCATGTGCGGGAAGGCTCCGTTGGAAATATCGACGCCTTCAACCAGCGGCGCGATGATCTCGCGCGCCTTCGGACCCTGTACCGCGATGACAGCCCATTGCTCCGTCACCGAAGTCAGCCACACTTTCAGATGCGGGAATTCTGTCTGCAGATAGTCTTCCATGTGGTGGAGAACGCGCGGCGCCCCGCCCGTCGTCGTCGTCACGTGGAAGCGATCATCGGCCAGACGCCCGACCACGCCGTCGTCGTAGACGAAGCCGTCCTCGCGCGTCATGATGCCATAGCGACACTTTCCTGGCTTCAGTGTGTCCCATGCGTTGGTGTACATCAGGTTCATGAACTCGGCGGCATCGGGACCGACGACCTCGATCTTTCCGAGCGTCGAGGCGTCGAACACGCCGGCGACTTCGCGCGCCGTCTTGCATTCGCGGGCGACCGCCTGATGCATCGTCTCGCCGGCACGCGGATAGAACCAGGCACGCTTCCAATTGCCGACGTCCTCAAACACCGCGCCATGGGCTTCTTCCCACTGGTGCAACGGCGTCTTGCGCGTCGGGTCGAACAACTCGCCGCGCGAGTGGCTGATCAGCGTGCCGTAGGTGACGGGCGTATAGGGCGCGCGGAAGGTGGTGAGACCGACCTGCGGGATCTCCTTGCCGAGCATTTCGGCCGCGATTGCCAGGCCATGCATATTCGAGAGCTTGCCTTGGTCGGACGCCATGCCGTTTGTAGTGAAGCGCTTGATGTGCTCGATCGAATGCATGCCTTCGCGCACGGCAAGGCGGATATCCTTGGCGCAGACGTCATGCTGGAAATCGATGAACGCCTTGGCACTGGTCTCCGGACCCGCCCCTTCGGCAGCACCGATCATGCCCCCGGTCCACTGATACGCCTGCTCAGCTGAGATGCTGATCTTTCCGCCGGATGGTTTGCCTGCTGCCTGCGCCATCAACTCGCCTGCCGCCAGCGATTCCTCGATCGTCTGTTGCAGGTCATCCGTTCCGTTGCAGGCGCCGACCGAGAGGCAATCCTGCGCGTAGGTCCCGGGCAGGAAGCGCCGCGTTTCCGGCTCGAAGGCCACTTTCCCGCGTGACTGCGAGAACAAGTGCACCGACGGGGTCCAGCCGGCCGAGACCAGCAGCGCGTCGACCGTAATCTTGCGCGGCGAGCCGCCGCCGTTGCGGGCAACTGTCATCGACGAGATGCGCAGCTTGCCAGTAGTGTTGACGACGGACTGACCGGCGAGAACGTCGATGCCGAGCGAACGGGCTTCCGCCAGAACGGCAGCGCCCGGCGTCTGTCGGCAATCGATGATGGCCGCGATCTCGACACCGGCACGCTTCAGCTCGAAAGCGGCCTCATAGGCCGAGTCATGCGCTGTGTAGACGCCGACCTTCTGGCCGACGGCAACGCCGTACTGGTTGAGATACATGCGCGCGGCCGATGCCAGCATGATGCCCGGACGGTCGTTGTTCGGGAACACCATATGACGTTCGATAGCACCATTGGCGAGGATGACGCGCTTTGCACGCAGCTGCCAGAGCCGCTCGCGCGGCAGATGGCGGCTCGGGTTCGCGACATGATCAGTGACGCGCTCGGCGAGACCGACGAAGTTGTGATTGTAATAGCCGAAAGCAGTGGTTCGGGTGAGAACCTGCACGTTCTTCATCGCCTTCAGGCGAGCAACCGTCTTTTGTGCCCACTCGTAACCGTCGAGACCGTCGATCTTGACGCCGCTGTCGAAGCGGAGCGCGCCGCCGGCTTCCGCCTGTTCGTCGCAGAGGATCACCTTGGCGCCGGCCTGAGCCGCGGCAAGCGCTGCCGACAGACCGGCAACGCCGGCACCGACGACCAGCACGTCGCAATGCGCAAAGCGGCTGGCATAGTGATCCGGATCGGCTTCCTTCGGCGCAACGCCGAGGCCGGCGGCACGACGGATCATCGGCTCGTAAACATGCTTCCAGGCCGCCTTCGGCCACATGAAAGTCTTGTAGTAAAAGCCTGCGGCAAAAAAGGGCGACATCAGGTTGTTGATGGCGCCGATATCGAACGAGAGCGACGGGAAACGGTTCTGCGACTGCACGATCATGCCGTCGAAGACTTCCTGCACCGTGGCACGCACGTTCGGCTGCTTGCGGGCGCTGTCACGTGCAACGTCGATCAGCGCATTCGGCTCTTCTGCGCCAGCCGATAGGATGCCGCGCGGGCGGTGATACTTGAACGAGCGGCCGACGAGATGGATGTTGTTGGCGATCAGCGCCGAGGCGACGGTATCCCCTTCCAGCGCCGTGTAACTCTTGCCATCGAAGGTGAAGCGCGCGGTTTTGGCCGGCGTCAGGCGACCCTTGCCTGCAATACGGTTGGTGCCGCTCATTGTGCCTCTCCTTCGAGCTGTTCGTAGGTCTCGACGGGAGCGTGCGGAACGGCGGCCTCGCCGATCGTGGGCTTCGGCTCGCCTGCCTTGTATGTCTTGATAAACTTGTCGCTGATCGTGTCACGCGCCGCATTGAAGAAACGGCCGCATCCATACTGGTGGCGCCAGCGTTCGAAGATCAGCCCCTTCGGGTTGTCGCGAAGGAAGAAATATTCCTCGAACTCCTCGTCGGAGATTTCCGCGATATTGGTCGGGCGGGCGATATGGGCATCGCCGGCGCCTCGGAATTCGAGCTCGGAGCGCTCTTCCTGACAGTATGGGCAATAGATAAGAAGCATGGTGTCCTCGTGTCAGTGCGCGACGGCGGCAGCAGCGGCTTCGTCGATCAGACGGCCGGTGCGGAAGCGGTCCAGCGTCAGGCCGGCATTGAACTTGTGCGCCTCGTCGCGGGCGATGAGGTGCGCGAAGAGATTGGCCGAGCCCGGCGTCGCCTTGAAGCCACCCGTACCCCAGCCACAGTTGACGTAGAGCCCTGGAACAGGCGTCTTCGACTGGATCGCCGAACGATCCGGCGTGTTGTCGACGATACCACCCCACTGGCGCATCATCTTGACGCGGCGGAACATCGGGAACAGCTCGCAGATTGCGTCCAGCGTATGCGTGATGATCTGCAGGCCGCCGGTCTGGCTGTAGGAATTGTACTGGTCTGTGCCCGCGCCGATGACGAGCTCGCCCTTGTCGGACTGTGAGATGTAGGCATGCACCGTGTTCGACATGACGACGCAGGGGAAGATCGGCTTCAACGGTTCCGAAACCAGTGCCTGCAGCGGGCTCGATTGCAGCGGTACACGCACGTCAGCCATCTTCATGATCGTCGTCGTATGGCCGGCTGCCGAAACACCGATCTTCTTCGCGCCGATAAAGCCGCGATTGGTCTCGACACCGGTGACGCGCCCGTCCGGCGCGCGGCGGATGCCAGTCACTTCGCAGTTCTGGATGATGTGGATACCGCGGTCGGACGCTGCACGGGCATAGCCCCAAGCGACCGCGTCGTGGCGCGCCGTGCCGCCGCGACGCTGCAGCGCCGCCCCGTTGATCGGGTAGCGGGCGCTCGCGGAGATATCGAGCGGCGGACAATAAGCCTTGGCCTGCTCCGGCGTAAGCCATTCGTTGTCGATGCCGTAGAGGCGGTTGGCATGGATGTGTCGCTTGAAGGATTGCTGGTCGTGCACATTATGCGACAGCATCATTACGCCGCGCGGCGAATACATCACATTGTAGTTGAGATCCTGCGAGAGGTTCTCCCAGAGCTTCATCGAATGCTCGTAGATGTGCATGCTCTCTTCGTAGAGATAGTTCGAGCGGATGATGGTCGTGTTGCGACCCGTGTTGCCGCCTCCGAGCCAGCCTTTTTCCAGCACCGCAACATTGGTGATGCCATGCTCCTTGGCGAGGTAATAGGCCGCACCCAGACCATGTCCGCCGCCACCAATGATGATGACGTCGTATTCAGCGCGCGGTTCCGGCGACGTCCATTGCTTCTCCCAGCCCTTGTGACCCCTCAGGGCCTCCCTTGCCACGGCAAAAACCGAGTATCTGCGCATCCGCCTTCATCTCCTTCGGGGAAAGGTCCCTTCTCGTCGGCCATACAAATCGCAAATCCAAAAGCGGCACAACGTTTCTTTTGCGACGCGAAGCGGCTTTTGTTTTGACACGGCGGAAGAATGCGGACGATGGGCTAAGCAAGCCGAGAATGGAAATGGCTCGACACCGATCGATGTCGGCCTTCTGCATTGCTTGAGGAGGGAGAAGCAAGATTGGCGTGAACCGCGCCGGACGCTTCCGTTTTTAAGTAGAGGATCTGGACTTGGACGCCGTCCGCTTCTTGGGGGGGGCGGCGACCGGTAGTGTTTCGGCTTCCTGCTGCAAGCGCAGCGCCCTCAGTTTCTCCGTTTTCTTTTCGCGAGCTGCGGCCTCTGCATCCACGATGGCTCTCGCTGTCGCGTCGGTGGCAGCAGCCTTATCCCGCGACGAGAGTTTGGCCGGATTGAAGAATTCGCTCTTTGAAGTCATCTGCACTCTCTCTATCTGCACGGGAGCCTGCCAGATGGCAGTTCAGCGGGCCGGACGGACTGCCTTCTTCGGAGCCGGGAGGAGACCTTCACGCTGAAGCTTCTTGCGCGCCAGCTTGCGCTGGCGGCGAACGGCTTCGGCCTTCTCGCGGACGCGTTTCTCGGACGGTTTTTCGTAAGCGCTGCGCGCCTTGAACTCGCGGAACAGACCTTCCCGCTGCATTTTCTTTTTCAGGACGCGGAGTGCCTGATCGACATTGTTGTCTCGAACGAGAACCTGCAAATTCATTCCTTTCATGGGCAAACTCGTTTGCCGGGTTGGTCAGCGTGGGGATTTCCGCACCCTGAAGCTTGGCGTTTTCAACCAGGACCCCGCCCAGGATATCCGCAACGGCGTCAACTCTCGGCAAAGGGGCTGCCGACTGGCTCATGTCGATATCGCTCTCAAGAATCCGCCGATCGAAGTTTTCGCCTTCAAAGCGAACACGATACTGAGCGTGACTGCCGTCAGACGGAAGGACCGCCGCGATCCCGCAGGTCCTGCTTGCCTGTTCGCTACGGCCAATACCGGCCTTCAGAACGATGTTGTCGCCCGACTGCGCATTTCGGCATGCGGGCCATTGGTTCTCACCTCAGCTAGGCCCGAATGAGAACTACGCTGCGCGAAGGTTGTCGGCAGAGTTCTTTCCGGATTTCGCGTCGCGAACGAGATCATAGGTGATCTTCTGACCGTCGGACAGGTTGCCGAGACCAGCGCGTTCAACCGCGGAAATATGAACGAAAACGTCTGTGCTCCCGTCGTCTGGCTGAATGAAGCCGAAGCCCTTGGTGCTGTTGAACCACTTAACGGTACCTGAACTCATAACGATCTCCTTTCAATGGTCGTTACTGCCATGCGTCTATTCACAAGGCCAAAATCGATTTTTGAGAGGAAATCTGACAGAGCTTCACGCCCTTTGACAAAGGTCACAACCAACAGTCGATGAGCTATATTTAGTGCAAACTGTGGATTAAGCAAGGCAAGGGGCCGGGATATTTGCGTTCTGGGGGGCTGCAACGCCGCTCAGCAGCCCTCTACTGAGACCCAGCTATGCTGGGGGGCCGCCTTGTGCGTGTTTAAAAATGTGGCTTCATATCGCAGCATACCGTTTTTTGAGGCAAGAATCGCGAGGGTATATGGACTTCGACCCATCATTCTGCTATCCGCATCCTCAATCGCAACGCTACGGCCGCGCGAACCGTATATTTTTTTGCCTCTGGCGCCGTGCCGACGCCGGCATCAACCAAACCAAAGGAACGTGATTCTCGTGCAGGTACTTGTCCGCGATAACAATGTCGATCAGGCTCTCCGTGCTCTCAAGAAGAAGATGCAGCGCGAAGGTATTTTCCGCGAAATGAAGATGCGCGACTACTACGAAAAGCCGTCGCAGAAGCGCGCTCGCGAAAAGGCCGAAGCCGTTCGTCGTGTTCGCAAGCTGGCTCGCAAGCGGGCACAGCGCGAAGGTCTTGTCGCACGCTAAGCGTAGCTGTCGTTATTTCGACGTTTTCAGATGCATGTTGGCGGGGGCGATCTATTCGCCACCGCCTTTTTAATTTGTTGCTGAAGCCTGCTCGTCCTTGAACGGAGCGGCTGCACTGGGGGAAAACGAGCCCGCATGGCTGACATCACCAAGACCCGCTCTCTGCGTTCGCCGAAAATCGCTATTCTGCCGGTTTTCGCTATCGTCACCGCGCTAGGCCTTGCTGGCTGCACGACAAGCAACACGACCGATGCCGTGATTCGCATCGACAAGGCGCAGGGTTCGCAGGAAAACATTGCCTCGCTGACCTCTGTGATCAATGCCAATCCGAAGGATCCGGAAGGCTACAACGTTCGCGGCTCCGCCTATGGCCGCGGCGGCAATTTCCGGCAGGCGCTGAATGACTTCAATACGGCGCTGCAGATCAACCCGCGCTTCTACCAGGCGTACGCCAACCGCGCACTGGTTTACCGCAACATGGGCCAGCAGCAGCAGGCAATTCAGGACTACAGCACCGCGTTGCAGATCAACCCGAACTACGATGTGGCGCTGATCGGCCGCGGCAACGTCTACCGCGCCGCCGGCCAGGATGATGCTGCCTTTAACGATTTCAACAAGGCGATCCAGAACGGCACGACCGATGGCCGCGCCTATCACAATCGCGGCCTGCTTTATCAGAAGCGTAATCAGCAGGATAAGGCGATCGACGACTTTTCGAAGGCAATCTCGCTCTCGCCGAACGCGCCGGAACCCTATAACGGTCGCGGCATCTCCTACATCGCGCTGAACGATGACGACAACGCGTTTGCCGACTTCAATCACGCGATCGAACTCAACGGCAGTGTCGCCGAATCCTGGGCCAACCAGGCTCTGGTGTATGAGCGCCGCGGCGAAAAGGACAAGGCAGCCCGCTCCTACCGTCACGCGATCGGTCTCGATCCGAAGTACCAGCCGGCGAAGGATGGCCTCGCCCGCGTGGGCGCATCGACCACCGGCTAAGGCTTTACAGGCAGGAGACCGACGATGGCAGCCAAACAGCATGTGGTCGTCGTCGGTTCCGGCATTGTCGGTGCCTCGATCGCCTGGCACCTGGCGCGTGACGGTGCCGCCGTCACCGTGATCGCCGAGGATGTCGGCGGTGTGGCCACACGCCATTCCTTCGCCTGGATCAATGCGAGTTGGGGCAACCCGCAATTCTATTTTCACTTTCGCCGCCGCTCTATGGCCGAATGGAAGCGCTTGGCCCACGAGATCCCAGGCTTGCCGCTCTCCTGGTGCGGCGGCATCTGCTGGGATCTGCCGCCCGATCGGCTCGAGGCGTTTGCCGTCGAGCATGCGTCGTGGGGCTATGGTGTCGAATGGCTGGATCGCGCCGCAATTACTGCGCGCGAGCCTTACCTGAGACAGCTGCCCGATTCTGCGCTCCTAGTTGCGGAAGAAGGTGCGGTCGAGCCTGTGGCGGCGGCGCGGCTGCTGCTTGCTGACGCCGAGGCCAGAGGAGCGAAGTTCGTCAACGCAGCCGTCGATGGATTTATTCGTAGCGGCGAGCGAATTTCCGGGGTGGTGTCATCGGCCGGCATTGTCGAGGCCGATCATGTTGTCCTGGCGACTGGCGCCGGCAGTGTTCCCCTCGCCGCGTCCGTCGGCGTCACACTTCCGCTGGAAGCACCGCCCGGGCTGATCGTCCATTCCCGTCCCTTCGAGAAGCGGCTGAACGGCCTCGTGATGGCAACCAGCCTCCATATGCGCCAGACGACCGACAGCCGCATCATCGCCGGCTCCGATTTCGGCGGCCCCGAAGCCGGCACCGATCAGTACGCGACCGCCGTGGCACTCTTTGCGAAGGTCAAGGAGAGCCTGACGGAGAGCGGCCAGCTGAGCATGGAGTTTTTCACGGTCGGCTACCGTCCGACACCCAAGGACGGCTTGCCGATCATCGGCAATTGTGGGCAGAACGGCCTCTATATTGCCGTGATGCATTCCGGGGTGACGCTGGCGCCGCTCGTCGGTCTACTCGCGTCTAAGGAGATTCTTTCAGGCGATGCGGATCCATCTCTCGCGTCCTTCCGCCTTGGAAGATTCCGCTGACCCGACGGTTGAACAAACATTTGCGAATTGCCGGGCGGCATGTTTTAGTGTGTTGCGAGCAGCAACACCAGTCCCTAACATGCAGCCGTTTCGATAGCAGGCTATCAGGACAGCCGGGGGTGCGTTGAAGGCAATTGCGGTGATCCAGTTTCTTGCTTTCATGCCTGTAAGCGGCGCGCGCACCGGCGGTTTCGGCCGCGCAACTGAGCGAAGTGCAGGCTCATGAAAGGCCGCTTCCGCTTCTTTCCGAAGGCATCGATCGGGACTTACCTGATCGCGATGGCAGTGGCGACCGCCTTGCCGATTTTCGCCCTCGTGGCACTTCTGCTGGCACAGCTGGAAGACAACCAGCGCTCGATTCTAAAGCGTGAGACGGCCCAGGATGCCACCGCTCTCGCCCGGTCCATCGATCGCCAACTTCAGGATATGGCTACAACTTTAAGGTTGCTTTCGAACTCGCCAGAATTGGAAAGCAATGACTTCGCGTCTTTTCACGCCCGCACTGAAACAGCTCTGAGGGCAGACACTCTATATGTCATTGCGGTCGACGAGAATGGGCAGCAACTCCTGAACACTCGCCGGAACTACGGCGAACCCCTCGGAAAGGTTGGCAATCTGCCATCTGTCGAGGCGGCTATCAAATCGGGCCGCATCGAAGCCTCGGATGTGTTCATGGGGCGAACGAGCGGTCAATTCGTCTACAACGTCACGATGCCGCTGCAGGTTGGTGCTGTCAGGGCATTGATTATCACGCAGAATGCCAGTGATCTTGCAAAGCTGGTCACGACAGAAGGATTACCAACCGATTGGTCCGCGGCTGTCATTGATCAAAGTGGTCATGTGGTCGCCTCCGCCGGCGCCACGAACATCGGCTTCGGCCAACCTTTCAATCCGCAGATTCTGCCTTTTCTGGTCAATTCGAGCGGGGTTTATGAAGACAAGCAGGTGCTGCCGAAGGCGATGCTGGGCTATGCGCAGATTCCTGGTTGGTCGTGGAAAGCCGTGGTATGGGGACCGGTGGCTACAGCGCAGGCTTCCATCCTGACGACATGGCGTTTTCTGATCATCGGTGGCCTCGCGCTGATGCTTCTCGCAATTCTGGCGGCCTATGTCGTGGCGCGCCAGGTCCGCACGACAATCCGCTCGATCGCCGATATGGCCATTCGCATGGGCGAAGGCCACATCGTGGCGCCGATCGAGACCAGCGTCATCGAAGCAAACCAGGTTGCAGTCGCACTTTCCAATGCCTCTTTTGACCGAAGCCAGACCGAAGACCGCCTGCACTTCGTGATGAATGAACTCGTCCACCGCACCAAGAATTTGCTGACCCTGGTGCAGGCGATGATGCGCCAGGTTGCCAAGAGTGCTGACAGCGTTGAGGCGTACCAGGCAGCAGTTGCCGACCGCCTTGAGGGCCTCTCCCGCTCGATCGATCTGCTCACCAGCGAGCAATGGGCGGGCGCATCGCTGCGCCGGGTGATCGACATCCACTTCAAGAGCTTTCCGCAGGCTGCCGAGCAAACCGAGATCTTGGGCAGGGATTTCATCTTGAAGCCTGACGTCGTGCAGAATCTCGGCCTCGTGTTGCATGAGCTGGCGACCAATTCGGTAAAGTACGGGGCTCTTTCCGTGCCCCATGGCCGCGTTCGGCTGAGTTGGAGGGACGCTCAGGATGACGCGCGCAAGGAGCCGCTCGTTCTCTTTACATGGGAAGAACGTGACGGCCCACCCGCCCGTCCCCCCCAGGGCCCGGGCTTCGGCACGACGATCATCAAGAATCATGCTGCGGCAGCCTTTGGTGGCACTGTCGAAATCGACTTCCGGCCGGAGGGCTTTTACTGGGCGTTGACGGCCCCTCGCCGCTCCTTGGAGCGTGCATAGTCACGGAACAATCCCGCTGAACATTCGTTTCCGACAGGCTACCCGAAAGGAGAAGACCATGTTCAGGGAAACGATGATTGCCGCGGCGGCAGCCGCAGTCGCCGCCATCGCAAACCCGGCAGCTGCCGCAAATTATATCACGCTCGGTCAGCTGGTCTGTGGATCGCAGGGGGGGCCGGGACTAATCGTCACTTCGCAGAAAAACCTGCTTTGTACCTTTACGCCGGCGGAAGGTGGCCCGAGGGTTGTCTATGCCGGAACGATCCAGAAGTTCGGATTGGATGTCGGCCAGACCGGCAAAACGGTGATGATCTGGCAGGTCCTGGCAAAGACCGGAACCAGTCTTGCGGAATACGCGCTGGCTGGTGAGTATTACGGCGTGGGCGCCGATGCGAGCTTCGGCGCGGGTGCTGGTGCCAAGGTTATTGCCGGTGGCACAAACCAATCCTTCATGCTCCAGCCACTGAATGTGCAGGCTCAGGAAGGCCTGAACCTCGCGGTCGGCGTGGAAAAACTAACGCTGGCGCCGGCAGCCACCTGATTTCAGGTCGCCGCCGAGAGGAGAGAGGCGAGCGGCCTCTCTCCTCATCAGGCGAAGCGAGCCGTCAGGGAGAAAGGGCAAGAGCCCGATAAGATCAATCAACCTGACGCCTCAGTGGTTGATTGCCTTGTTGATCTCCTCCGTGACCTTCTTGGCGTCGCCGAGTAACATCATCGTGCCATCCTTATAGAACAACGTATTGTCGATCCCTGCATAACCGGATCCGAGTGAGCGCTTGACGAAGAGGCAGGTCTTCGCCTTGTCGACATCAAGGATTGGCATGCCGTAGATCGGCGAGGTCTTGTCGTCGCGCGCCGCCGGGTTGGTGACATCGTTGGCACCGATGACATAGGCAACATCAGCCTGGGCAAACTCCGAATTAATGTCCTCGAGCTCAAAAACCTCGTCATAGGGCACGTTCGCCTCGGCAAGGAGCACGTTCATGTGGCCTGGCATGCGGCCCGCGACCGGATGGATCGCGTATTTTACCTCGACGCCGCTCTTCTTGAGATTGTCGGCCATTTCGCGCAGCGCATGTTGCGCCTGTGCAACCGCCATGCCGTAGCCGGGCACGATGATAACCTTCGAGGCGTTTGCCATGAGGTAAGCGGCATCATCCGCCGAGCCGAGCTTGACTGTCTTATCGGAATTGTCCGGACCGCCAGAGACGGTCTCGCCGCCGAAGCCGCCGAGAATGACGGATATGAAGGAGCGGTTCATGCCCTTGCACATGATGTAAGACAGGATCGCACCGGACGAGCCGACTAGCGCGCCGGTGATGATCAGCGCCAGGTTGCCGAGTGTGAAGCCGATACCGGCGGCCGCCCAGCCGGAATAGGAGTTCAGCATCGAGACGACGACGGGCATGTCCGCGCCGCCAATCGGCACGATCAGGAGCACGCCGAGCGCCAGCGACAGGGCGACGACCGCCCAGAAATCGAAATGGCTTTCAGTTGCAGCCAGGCCGATGATGAAGAGCACGATCAGCGCCAGGAGGGCGATATTGATCAGGTGCCGGAACGGCAACATGATCGGCTTGCCGGACATGCGTCCGTCGAGCTTCAGGAAGGCGATGATCGAGCCGGTGAAGGTCAGCGCGCCGATGGCAACGCCGAGCGCCATTTCGATACGCGCCTCGGTGTGGATTTCACCGATATTGCCGATGCCGAAAGAAGACGGGGTGTAGAGCGCCGAGGCCGCGACCAGAACGGCCGCAAGACCGACCAGCGAATGGAAGCCGGCAACCAGCTGCGGCATCGAAGTCATCGGAATCACGCGTGCGATATAGGTGCCCGCGCCGCCACCGATGGCAAGGCCGATGATGATCAACACCAAGCCGCCGAACGAGGGTGTGGCCAGCGTCAGCGTAGTGGCGATGGCGATCCCCATGCCGATCATGCCGTAGAGATTGCCTTTGCGGCTGGTAGCCGGATGGGAAAGTCCACGCAGTGCCAGAATGAAGAGGACGCCGGAAACAAGATAAAGGAAAGCTGCGATACTGGTCATGCGTTCCTCACTTGTCCTTCTTCTTGTACATCGCCAGCATGCGCTGGGTCACAAGAAAGCCGCCAAAGATGTTCACGGAGACGAGGACCAAGGCGATGAAGCCGAAGCCGGTTGCAAGCCCACTGGTCGAAATGCCGACCGCCAGAAGCGCGCCGACGACGATGACTGAAGAGATCGCGTTCGTAACCGCCATCAGCGGGGTGTGCAAGGCTGGCGTCACCGACCAGACAACGTAGTATCCGACGAAGATCGCCAGCACGAAGATCGCGAACTGGAACACGAAGGGATCGATCGCGCCGCCGGTTGCGGCACTGGCCGCCTCGGGTGCATGGGCGGCAGCGGCCGCCACGGCATTCATGGCCTGGTTCAGCTGATCCAGCGCCTTGTCCATTGCTTCACTGGCCATCAGTTTTCCCCTTCTTCACGCCGCCGAATGCCGGGTGCACCACATTGCCCGCATGCGTCAGCATCGTCGCCTTGATCAGTTCATCCTCGAGATTGAAGGCGAGCGTCTTCGTTTCCCTGTTGACCATGGTCTCAAGGAAGGTGACGAGGTTCTTGGCATAGAGCTGCGAGGCACTGGCTGCGATCCTGCCGGCCATGTTTGCAAAGCCGATGACGCGCACGCCATCGACGTCGGCGACCTTGCCCGGCTTGACGCCTTCGATGTTGCCGCCCCGCTCGACTGCGAGGTCAACTGCAACCGCACCCGGCTTCATCGACTTCAACATCTCGCGCGAAACGAGCTTCGGCGCCGGGCGCCCCGGGATCAGGGCAGTGGTGATGACGATGTCCTGCTTGGCGATGTGATCAGCCACAAGGGCCGCCTGCTTCGCTTGATATTCCTTCGACATTTCCTTGGCGTAGCCGCCGGCCGTCTCGGCCGCCTTGAACTCTTCGTCCTCAACGGCGATGAACTTCGCGCCGAGGGAGGCAACCTGCTCCTTGGCCGCAGGCCGAACGTCGGTCGCCGACACAGCGGCGCCGAGACGACGGGCCGTAGCGATCGCCTGCAGCCCGGCAACGCCGGCACCCATGACAAAGACCTTGGCAGCCGGAACGGTGCCAGCCGCCGTCATCATCATCGGCATCGCACGGTCATAGACCGCCGCCGCCTCGATGACGGCCTGGTAGCCTGCTAGATTTGCCTGCGAAGAAAGAACATCCATCGACTGCGCGCGGGTGATGCGCGGCATCAGTTCCATGGCGAAGCTGGAAAGCCCGGCCCTGGCCATGGCGGCGATCGCTTCGTCATTGCCGTAAGGATCCATGACCGCGATGACGATTGCGCCGCTCTTGTAGCCGCCGATTTCTTCGTCCGTGGGACGGCGCACCTTCAGGACAACGTCGGCGGTCCCGGCAGCACCAATCAGGCCGATCCGTGCACCAACAGCCTCGAATTCCGCATCAGGAATTTTCGACTTGGTCCCCGCACCGGCCTCGATGACGACCTCGAGGCCTAGGCCGATCATTTTCTTTACGGATTCGACGGACGCCGCGACGCGCGTCTCATCCCCCGTGCTTTCTTTCGCGACAAAAACAACGTTGCCCAACCGCCCCCTCCTCCGGGTCAGCCAGCCTGGTGCAGGTCCCCCTGCTCAGCCCGTAAATTTAGTCAAAGCTTTGGAAAAGCCCTTAGGCTGCGTTAGCGCAGCAGGACGAGACCCGCGATAAAGACGATCAGCATGACGACGAGGCCGCCGAGGAAGCCAGCGCCGGCGAAGAAGCCAGCGGTCATGCCGAGCAGGAGAGCGACAAGAAACAGCGTACCGTACTTTGCCGCAGCAAGGAACATGATGTAGGTCTGCTCGTGTTCCTTATAGTCCATCGGCGCGCCAACCTCTGCAGGTCCGGTGTGATGCTCAGCCATGAATATCGTCTCCCTCAAACTTCCCGACCGATAAAGCAATACGGCCGGCCGACTGCCGTGATTCTCTCGCTCCCGCGAGGAAATTTCCCTGCAGAGGGATTACACAAAGCTTTGATAAAGCGCAATGCATGAGAATGCCGCAGGCGAGCCGCATTCTCAGCCAAATTCAAGCGGATGGGCCTATAGCGGAAGGTCAGTTCCGAGATCGCCTTCAGCCATGAAACGTGCAGTCGGCACGATGGTGAGCGGCGGCAGCGTGTCATTGGGAATACGCGAAAACATCATGCGCTGTTCGCTGGCGCTGGAGATGAAGAAGGGATAGCGCGTCAGGAGCTTTCGCCCCACATCGATGACATTGGTGGCCATTAGTGTCAGATCGAAGCCGTAAGTCTCGGTCATGCGGCTCGCGACGACGGTATCGGCATAGAAGACGCGCTTGTAGAAGGCTGCATGCGCCGGGCGCACATGCTGCATCACACGGTCGGCCCGAAAATGCGCCGCGGCGACGATGTTCGGACGCAGCGTCAGATAAGGGATCCACGGCATTTCCGTGCTGAGTTCCGGGTCTGCGGCAAAACGCGCCGGGTCGATCAGGCTGAGTCCGGCGTCCAGAAAGGCGTCCATTTCGGCCGGAAAAATACCGCCCGATTGTGAGACACGATGGTTGGGCGTGACGTGATGGATACGGATCGTGCTGACGAGCTGTTCATAATAGTACAGTCCGAAAACGTAGGCCTGACTGTCGAAATCGGCATCGTCGATCATGCTTTTGGCGGCGACCGGAAGCACCTCACGGGCCTTGTAGGCCTTGTAGCGCAGGCGCTCCACCTCTTCCATATCTTCGCCGCTTTCGACGCGGCGGTATTCGACGTGGTTCATTATTTCGAGAAGTTTGCTGCTAAAATCACTCGTCTTTAAAAGGTTGTCTGCCATAGTTACTCGGTCCGTCTGTTAACGAAGCATTAATCATATGGAACAGACGGAAGGGCAAGAACGGTAGGAGAATTTGCATTATATTTGAATTATTAAGGTTAACGGCGTGCCGTTGCGCGAAGCGTTCTTCCCCTGCAAAAGCAGGCGAGCTCAGGCAACTTTCGGGCGACGACGTGGTGCCACGCGGCGGCTGAGGCTTTGCGAGAGCATGGCGATGTTCTGCGCCGGAACTGCCGGTGAGAAGACATAGCCCTGGACCAGATCGGTGGCGCGATACTTGTTGAGTAGGGCCAGTTGCTCGGTTGTCTCGACACCCTCAGTAACGATCTTGAGCCCGAGTTCGCGCGCCAGGTTGACTGTGCCGCGCAGCAGCTTGAGCCGGCGCCCATCCTCGACGATATTGCGTAGGAAGGAGCGGTCAATCTTGACGATATCCAGCGGCAATGTGTCGAGATAGCTGAGGCTGGAGAAGCCGGTGCCGAAGTCGTCGATCGCAATCGTGATTCCGCGCGCTCTGAGTTCGGCGAGAATCGCGCGCACTGCGGCCGGCTCGTCGATCAGGCAGCTTTCCGTGATTTCCAGATGCAGTCGGGCTGGTTCTAGTCTCGATGCCTCGAGCGCTTCGGAAACGACCGCGAGAATATCCGCGTCACGCAGATCGCGTGCCGACAGGTTGACCGAAACGGCGATGTGATCCGGCCAGTTCATGCAGTCCTGGCATGCCTTCATGAGAATGAAGCGCGTGATTTCGGAGATAGTGCCCATCTCTTCGGCAAGGCGAATGAAGACATCGGGCGGGATTGCGCCCTTCTCGGGATGAACCCAGCGCGCCAGCGCCTCGGCGCATTCGATGCGCGTTCCATCGGCCTTGAACATCGGTTGGTAGGCGATACTGAGGCCCTGGTTGCCGATCGCTTCGCGCAGATCCGCCTTGAGCTTCTGCTGTTCTATATAGCGACCGTCCATCTCGCGTTCGAAGCCGGCAATGCCGCCGCGCTGTTTCGACTTGCTCTCGAACAGCGCGAGATCAGCCTTGATGCTCCATTCCTCCATCGCGAAGGCATCGCTTTCAAGGATCGCAAAGCCAGCACTCAGCGAAATCAGGAAGGTAACCTCATCGGCCTCGTAATTGCCCTGAATGCTCTCGTGGAAGCGGCGAATCTCCGCATCAAGCGCGGCCGTGTCCTTCGCATGCGGGAAGAAGAGGATGAACTGGTCGCCCATCAGACGACCGACAATGGCCTTGCCCGCCTGCTTGGAGATGCGACTTGCGATGGCACACAGCAACCGGTCGCCGGTGATGTGGCCACGCATGTCGTTGACGTGCTTGAACTCGTCGATATCGAGAACCATGAAAGCGACGGGACCACGCTTCTTCGGATGCTTGGCCAGATAGTCCTGCACGAGATGGCTGAAGTATTCGCGGTTTGGCAGACCGGTCAGCGCATCGAAGCGAACCATGTGGAGGATCTTTTGCTCGGCCTTTACGCGGCTCGACACATCTTCGAAAATTAGGACGGCGCCCCCATCGGCGCGGCGGCTTGCCGAAAACTCCAGTGAGAGATCCTCTGGAAAATGGATCAGCATGCGCGAAAGCATGCCCTCGGCGACATGCGTCATTTGCCGCAAGATCAGCTCCGGCTGCGTCGAATCCATAAAACTGTAGCGCGCGCCGTAGCGCAGCACCGCGCCAAGATCGCGTTCCTTCAGCCGCTCCGGATCGCCAATTTTCAGAAGATCGCACGCCTTGCGGTTGATGACCTGGATGCGGTTGTCCGGATCGACCATGACTAGGCCGTGTGGCATGTTGTTGAGCGCGGTATCGAAACGGTCGGCGATTATCGAGATCTGGCGATGCGCAATGACGTTCTCGTACAGGAACTCGCGCACGCCATTGGCCATGGCTCGTGTCGTCAGGCCGAACGGAATGAGGAAAGCGGACAGGATGGCGCGATAGAAATCGAGCGCCATCAGGCTGCAGATGATCATCGGCAGACAGCAGGCCAGCGTCTGCAGGTCAATTGCCTTCTGCGAGCCGTAGTTTCGGCCGACAACGGAGACCATCGACGCCATGGTGACCGCGATGCAGGCAAGTTCGGCAAAGGGGTCCTGCAGGATGAAGATGGCGTAGCCGCTGCCAATGCCGAGGATCGCCGCCGTCGAAGCGGCGCCGATAACGTAGATGGTTTCCCAGTGTTCGATCTGCGCGCGCGAAAGCGTTTGCTTATCAACCTTGTCGAACATGCGGAAGGTGACCATCCGGCCGGCAAAAACGGTGAGGAAACCAACCGACAGGACGACGTAGAACGGAGAACTGGTTTTCAGGGCAACTGCGAGGAATGCAACCACATGCACGACGACACCCGCAACGAGTGTCATTCGATTCCCGAAGAGGGAACTGACAAACGACAGATAGACGTCGGTAGGGACCCTGTTCGGGTTATGTGGCTTCATCCATACTTTCCCTGTGCGGCGAAACCTTAACCGCAACCCTTTAAAAATTGATTTCGGGTAATCGATACATTTTGTCGAATTTTTCGAAACCCTGGGGTGAATTTTAATATTTGCAATGACTTATGCAGCCATCCGGTGAAGATTCCGCAGAAACGAGCCTATCCTGAGGTTGTCTGACAACGCTGATATTGACGCCCAGCGTGTCTGATGCGGGGGTCATACGACTATATTCCAACACGCCCCGTTTCATCTTTCAATTTTAAAAACGGTGGTCTAAACCGGTGGAAAGATAAAGCGAGCCACAAAGGCGCAATAATAGGGGGAACGGCATGCCGGCTTTGCTGACCGTCAGCCGGCTGATCGATGCGGTCAGCCAATTCATGGGAAAATTGTCCGAATATATGGTGCTGTTCTGCTGCCTGATCAGCGCCGCCAATGCTCTAATCCGCTACTCATTCAACTATAGCTCCAACGGATGGCTCGAGATCCAATGGTATCTCTTCGCCTTCATCGTTGTGCTGGGCGCGGCTCACACTCTGCGCATGAACGAGCATGTACGCGTGGACCTGATTTATGGCGCGGTCTCCGAAAAGGTAAAGATCTGGATCGACGTCATCGGGCTTATCGTTTTCCTGATCCCGGCCTGCATTTTCCTAACCTGGCTCTGCTGGCCGTTCTTCCTATCCTCCTACCTGCAGCATGAAGTCTCGGCCAATGCCGGCGGTCTGATTCGCTGGCCTGTCAAGCTCGTTCTGTTCCTCGGCTTCGGGCTGCTGACCCTTCAGGGCGTCTCGGAGTTGATCAAGCGGATCGCGGCCCTCACCGGCTACATCCAGATCGACACGACGTACGAAAAGCCGCTGCAGTAAGCCGGACCAGGGAGGAACACCATTGTTTGATTTCGGCATTATTCCGCCGGCCATGTTCGTGGGCATGGTTCTCTTCATGCTCTACGGCTTTCCGGTCGCCTTTTCGCTGGCTGCAGTCGGCCTGTTCTTCGGCGTTATCGGCATCGCGACAGGGCATTTCAGCGAAGCCTTCCTGCAGGCGCTGCCGCTGCGCTTCTTCGGGATCGTTTCCAACGACCTGCTGCTCGCCATTCCCTTCTTCACCTTCATGGGCGCCATCCTGGAACGCTGCGGCCTGGCCGAGGATCTGCTGGAGGGTACCGGCAAGCTGTTTGGCCGCGTTCCGGGCGGCCTCGCCTATGCGGTGATCCTGGTCGGCGCCGTGCTTGGCGCAATCACCGGAACGGTGGCTGCCTCCGTCATCACCATGGGCGTTATCTCTCTGCCAATCATGCTGCGCTATGGTTACAGCCCGCGGCTCGCCACCGGTGTCATCGCCGCCTCCGGCACCATCACCCAGGTCATTCCGCCCTCACTCGTGCTGGTCGTGCTTGCCGACCAGCTCGGCAAATCGGTCGGCGACATGTATCTCGGCGCCATCGGCCCGTCGATCCTGCAAGTTGCGATCTTCATGGCCTATATCCTGGTCCTGTCGATCGTGAATCCGGCCACCGTGCCGCCGCTGCCGAAGGAAGTGCGTGGTGACTTCACCTGGGGGCTGCTCCTGAAGGTGCTCTCGGGCATGGTGCCGTCGATTGTGCTGATTTTCCTCGTCCTCGGGACGATCTTCATGGGACTGGCGACCCCGACGGAAGCCGGCGCGCTTGGTGTCGTCGGCGCCATGGTGCTTGCAGCCTTGCATCGCCGCCTCACCTGGCCCCTGATGCAGGAAGCCATGCGCTCGACCATGCATATCACCTCGATGGTGGTGATGATCCTGATCGGATCGACCTGCTTCAGCCTGGTGTTCCAGGGCATGGATGGTTCGCGCTGGATCGAGCACATGCTGTCCGGCATCCCCGGCGGCCCGGTCGGCTTCCTGATCTTCGTCAACATCTTCATTTTCGTGCTGGCCTTCTTCCTCGATTTCTTCGAGATCGCCTTCATCGTAATCCCGATGCTGGCGCCGGTCGCTTCCGCGCTCGGTATCGATCTGATCTGGTTCGGGGTCCTGATCTGCGTCAACATGCAGACAAGCTTCATGCACCCGCCTTTCGGCTTCGCGCTCTTCTACCTGCGCTCCATTGCCGATCGCAGCGTCAAAACATCCGATATCTACATGGGCGCCCTGCCCTGGGTCGGCATGCAGCTGATCCTCGTTGCGATCGTGATCTTCTGGCCGCAATCGGTGACCTATTGGCTGGAGAAGGGACCGAAGATCGATCCGAACTCGATCAAGATCGAGGTGCCTGGTTTTGGCGGTAATGGCCTGTCGCTGCCGCCGCTGGGAGCACCGGGTGGTTCACCGCAAATGCCCGGACTGACCCTACCGCCCCTGAACGGCCTGCCAGGTCAACCGGCAGCACCCGCGCCGACAAAACCCACCGCCCCACCGGCAACGGATCTCAGCCAACCTCCGAAGATCAACTGACGAAAAAGCCCCGGACCGAAATCCGGGGCTCTCTTGATCTCACGAATCTGGGCAGGAATCAGATCTTGCCGGCGCGCTGCTGGATCATCATGAAGGTGTCGAAGGTGTATTCCGACAGCTGGGACCAAAGATAGGCGTCGCGCTTGAACGCGTTCTGGTCCTCGTAGATCTTCTTAAAATACGGGTTCGATGTCGAAATCTCGGCATAAATGCCGAGAGCGGCCTGGAAGCAGGCCTCCATGATTTCCTGGCTGAAGGGACGCAGTGTTGCGCCCTCCGACACCAGCTGCCTGAGTGCCGGCGGATTCTTCACGTCGTACTTTGCCATCATGTTGGTGTTGGCAAAGGCGCAGGCATCGGTCAACGCGGCCTGATAGTGCTTCGGCAGGCTGTTCCACTTTTCCAAATTGAAGAAGGCGTGAACGGTAGGTCCACCTTCCCACCAGCCTGGATAGTAGTAGTACTTCGCCACCTTGTGCAGGCCGAGCTTCAGGTCGTCATAGGGGCCAACGAATTCCGAGGCGTCGATCGTACCCTTTTCGAGGGCCGGGTAGATGTCTCCGCCGGCGATCTGCTGCGGAATGACGCCGACCTTGCTGATAACCTGGCCAGCAAGACCGGCGATGCGCATCTTGACGCCCTTCAGATCATCAAGCGTATTGATTTCCTTGCGGAACCACCCGCCCATCTGGGCACCCGTGTTGCCCGCCGGCAGGCCATAAATGCCCTGCGTGGCGTAGAACTCGTTCATCAGCTTGTTACCGTTGCCTTCGTAGAACCAGGCATTGGTCAATCGTCCGTTGAGACCAAACGGGATCGCCGTACCGATCGCGTAGGTGGGATCCTTGCCGACGAAATAGTAGGAGCAGGTATGCGCCGCCTCGACCGTGCCGGCGCTTACCGCGTCGGCCGCCTGCAGGCCCGGGATGATTTCGCCTGCAGCAAACGGCTGAATGGTGAAATTGCCGTCGGTCGCCGCGGCAAGGTGCTTGGAGATATCGTCGGCCGCGCCATAGATCGTATCGAGGCTCTTGGGGAATGACGATGTCATGCGCCAGGAAATCTTGGGATTCTCTTGTGCAATGGCGGGCGCCGCCAGTGCACCGGCAGCAGCCATCGCGCCGGCACTGGCGGTTCCTGCCTTCTTCATGAATGAACGACGATCCATCAAAAACCTCCCGTACAGATGGTGCTGCGAGGCGAACCCTCAGCTCTGCCCGCAGCAATAGCGGGAAACTAAGCACGGTGGCGACCGTGTTTCAAGCACTGTCCCATTAGTCTTTGGCATCACGACGGCAATATTGCAGCCAGGCGCATTTGCATCAAAATCAGCAAGTTAGCAAAAGCACGCCAGAACCGGCGGACGAGAGTGCCGCAATTCCGCCCCCGATTACATCGAGGCGTTGACTTCCAAGCCGTTCTCAGCTCTCACATAGCGAGCAGCATCTTCCGACCGGGGTTAAAATGACGAAGCCGATCGTCGCCGTTCCTGCCGATATCCGTAGCTTCGACGGTGCCACATGGCACGCGGTCCAGCATCAATATGTCCGTGCCGCCCTGAACGCCGCCGGCGTCATGGCCTTCATCATTCCGGCCTTCGAGGAGGGGTATGGAACGGACGCTATCCTCGACCGCGTCGACGGGGTTCTCGTCTCCGGTTCGGCCAGCAACGTCCATCCCTCTTATTATGGCGCAACGGCAACCGATGCCGACGGCCCCTTCGACATCGCGCGTGATGCCACCACCCTGCCGCTGATCCGCCGCGCCATTGACCGCGCCATTCCGCTGCTCGCAATCTGCCGCGGCATTCAGGAACTCAACGTCGCACTAGGCGGCACGCTCGCGAGCGAGATCCAGAACCAGCCTGGAGTATGGGATCACCGCACGCCGGCCGAGGTCGACCGCGACGGTAAGTACGCGATCCGCCAGAGCGTCTTCGTCAAGGAAGGCTCCTGCATCGCAGGCATCGTCGGCCCCGGCGAAATCAGGGTGAACTCACTGCACCGTCAGGCCATCGCAAACACGGCGCCGCGCCTGCAGGTGGAGGCGGTCGCAGAGGATGGCACCATAGAGGCCGTGTCCGTGATCGATGCTCCGGCCTTTGCGGTTGGGGTGCAATGGCATCCGGAATACTGGGCCGAGACCGACAAGCCATCGAACCAGATCTTCACGGCCTTCGGCGATGCGGTCAGGGGCTACGCGGCGGCCAAGCTCTCCAAGGCGGGAGAGAAGGCTCCTGCCTGATCGGCCAGCAGGTTGACCTTTTGTCGACTTACGACGGCACCTGCCTCCCGCCTGCTCGCTGACCATGTACTCCGCATACCAGGTGGGCCAGTCATCATCGTGCTTGCCGATGCGCTTCTCATGCTCTCCATGGCAGCCGCCGCCCGGCGCAAAGTGGCTTCAAGATCCGTCGATGACACGAACATCGTTTCGTCGGCGTCTATGCGCCCAGGTAGTCGCGCCGTAACCTCCTGGAACAGCCAGCCATTGCCATCAGGATCGCTGAATGAAGCAAACGAACCGTAGCTTCAATCGGCCACTTTCGCCGGCATGATGGAAGACGCCGCCAGCATCATGGAACACCTCACTTACGTCTACCCCGCGCTCCACAAGCTCGGCGCGAGCCACCTCCACGTCGGCGACGATAAGATGGAGACCTTGCGCGGTGCCGGGTACAGCGGCTGTCACGTTCTTGCCGAAGATGACAGAACACGGCGACCCCGGAGGGGTGAATTGAATGACTCGGAAATCGTCACCCGTGATGACGTCGGCATCGAGCCGCCAGCCGAGATTGGCGTAAAATTGCTTGGCACGGTCAACTCCGAGACCGGGACGACGATGACTTCGAGCTTCATTCGGCGGTCCGCATTGCCGGTGTCCTGGCAGTAGCCTCGCTCTGCACGGAAGAATTGCCCGTGTTCAGCTCCCTGTTTTGGATACTTGGCAATAAGACCTGGCGAGTGGACCACAGTGGTTGCAGGCAGTCGAATCAATTCGTCCATCGGTTCGGCACGGCGATAGAGAAGTCGCGGAGCTGAGGAGACCATCCGAAGAGCTTAGAAGCGAGAGCAGGAGTCTCGGCATTTACCGTCGCATCGCCCATCGCAGGCCGACGGCAACCGCCAAGCCTAGGAGCGGCCATATCGCCCAAAATACCCCGTGCCATGTCAGCAGATTGACGATCACGATGCCGATGCCGATGAAGACCAATCCGGCAATACGTTGATCAAAACGGCTCTGCCTGCGGATCCAGGCCATCGCCAAGACGAAGGCAAAGCCGAGGAGCGGCCAGACCGCCCAGAAGACACCTTGCCACGATAGGAGATTGATCGCGATCAAAGTGATGGCGACAACCGCGAACACGCCGCGCACCCTCGGACCGAAGGACTGGCTCGGTTCGGGCGCGCCAGCCGCAGGCGGACGAGCCGGTGGGGCGGGCGTTGCTGACACGTCGTCTCCAATCCGCACAACATAGCTTAGCACCGCCTCGCTGACGTTTTTCACCATTAGTGGCCCAAGAAAATCGAAGCCGACTGCAACCTTGTTGCGGACCTGGTCATAGACTGTATTAGAAATCACGATTCCACCGGCCGGTGCCGAAGCCTGAAGTCGGGCGGCAATGTTGACGCCATCCCCGTAAATATCGTCGCCCTCGGCGATAACATCGCCGAGATTGATGCCGATCCGATAGAGCATTCGCCCCTCAGCCGGCCGGCCGGAGTTCATACCGACGAGCTCGTTCTGGACGTCGATTGCGGCACGCACCGCTTCGACGACGCTCGGAAACTCGGCAATCAGGCCGTCGCCCCAGGTATTGATTACCCGGCCGCCATGCGCGCCGATCAGGCGCGACATCGCATCGCGCGACCATTTCAGCATGGTGAGGGTCCCCTCCTCGTCGGCCCCCATCAGTCGGGTATAGTCCTGAACATCGGCGGAAAAGATGGTCGTAAGCTTGCGTCGCATTTCGTTCATCGTGTCGCAATCCAGCGCAGGTTTGGTAAGAAGGTCCGCCCGCAGCATCTGACGGAGAGATTCCTCATTCGAAAGTTCTGCAATAGCAGATCATATATTTCAACGGGGACGCGAACTCGCATGCTTCGACAAGGCGATGCGCGGGCCTACCGATCTGGACAAGAAAAATCCGAATACCTCGTCTCTCTGTAAGTCAGATCATGGAACCGCAACCTTGCAGGAACGTTCTTGCTCACATCGGGCGCTACCAGCATCCCGCTGGCACTCCTGAGCTGGAGGTAATCATGAAAACGCTGATCGTCTCCGTGGGCCTGTTGGCTGCCACCGCTTTTTCGGCCTTTGCAGCGGAACCGGCCAAAATGGTCGATACGAAAATGGGTAAGGTCCTGGCGGACGCCAAAGGCATGACGCTCTATACGTTCGACAAGGACACTATGGGCAAATCAAACTGCGACGCGGCCTGTCTGAAGAAATGGCCGGCCTTCCACGCTGCCGCAAAGGCCAAGGCCGAAGGCGAATGGTCACTCGTCAAGGCGGCCGACGGCAAGGAGATGTGGGCTTACGAAGGCAAGCCGCTCTATACCTTCACTGGCGACAAGAAGCCTGGCGATATGACCGGCGACGGCGTCGGCGGCGTCTGGCATGTCGCCAAGTAGCCAAGCGCATTAGAGCCTTTCAGGTTGAATTGAGGCGTTCTGCCGGAGTAGGCGGCCCTTCGGAGAGGTGCCGGTTGATCAACCGTCTCGCGCCGATTAAGCCAACGAAACTCAATTCAGCCTTGAAGGACTCATAACTGGAGTGAGGGCGGGTCCGTTTTCCCATGCGCGCCTCATGCCAGTCCAACATCGAGATTATCAGCCCTTCGCTGGCGTTTCCGGGACAGGCGTCAGCGCCCTTCCCTTTCCGAACCAGTCAACGAGATTGTCGACGACCAGATCCGCCATTGCGTTGCGCGTCGGCACCGAGCCCGATGCAAGGTGTGGTAGAAGCACAGCGTTTGGCAAATCAAGCAGTGAAGCCGGTACATCAGGCTCGTCGTAATATACGTCGAGGCCGGCAGCACTGATCGTTCCGGACCTCAGGGCCTGAGCAAGTGCGTCCTCGTCGACCGTCCAACCGCGCCCGACATTGATGAAGACGCCGTCAGGGCCAAGTGCGGAGAGGATTTCCGCATTGATGGTCTTATGGGTCTGCGGGGTTTTGGGGACGATGGAAATCAAGGTATCGACAGCCCCGGCGAGATCCTTCAGGGACGGATAATAACCGTACGGGGAATCCGGGTGGCGCGTGCGCGTGTGATAACTGATCCTGACCTTGAACGGTTCCAGGCGCTTGGCGATCTCCTGGCCGATGCGGCCAAGACCATAGATTCCGACATGCCTCCCCTTCAGGGAGAAGCGCGACAACGGATAGTTCTGCCCACGCTTCCAGTTGCCGGCACGAAGCCAGTTTTCAGCGCGCGGGAGTTCGCGGATCGTGTTGAGCAACAATCCGATCGTGGTATCGGCAACCTCGTCGTTCAATACGTCAGGCGTGTTGGTAACAATTACGCCCTTGGCGGCCGCGTGCTTGGCGTCGATGCCGTCATAGCCGACGCCGAAGCTGGAGATCAGCTCGACGTTCGGAAGTTTGTCGATGGCACCCGCGTTGAACGTTCCAGAGACGGCGACGCCGCGAATCTTCCCCGCGGTCTCCGCGTCAAGCGTCGAGGGATCGGCCTCGATGACGTCGAAGCTCTCCTTCAGGCGCGTCAGGACACGCTCGTGTATCTTCCCGGGAACGAGAATGACGATGCGGGGCATGGCACTTCCTCTTGGCTCTTTACAGGCGCGGTCGGTGGGGGCTGGTCGACTGGCGGATACGCATCTCGGGCTTGATGAGATGCAGCCCGTCCGGCTCGTGGCTGCCGGCCAGGCGATCGAGAAGCGCGCGGGCAGCAAGGCGTCCGACTTCTGCCTGGCCATTCCAGACGGTTGTCAACGCCGGCATAGAGATCGAGGCTTCCTCGAGATCGTCATAGCCTGTGACGGAGATATCCTTTCCAGGAACGAGACCGGCGCGGGCAATGCCATTCATCAGGCCGATCGCAACGAGGTCGTTCCAGCAGACGGCTGCCGTCGGCCTTTGCGGCAGCGACAGGAAGTGTACCGCCGCTTCGAAACCGCCCTGCATCGAGCGCGGACCAGGAATACGCAAGCCGGAGTCAACATCGATTCCGGCCTTGCGTAGCGCATTGACGTAGCCCTGGTAGCGATCACGGCCCGTCGATGTCTGGTCCGTACCGCCGATCATGGCGATCGAGCGATGGCCGAGGCCGATCAGGTGATTGGTGGCAAGCGAAATGCCGTAGCTGTCATCACCGCGATAGGTGGGGAGGTCCAATCCATCTAACGAACGCGCAACCAGAATGGCCGGCATGCCATTGTCTTCCGCGAGTTGCATGTCCTCCGGCGGCGTGCCGATCGCTGGCGACATGATGACCCCGTCGCCACCAAGCTGCAGCAGCGTTTCGATGAAGGTGCGCTGCTTTTCGACCGAGTCGTAATGGTTCGACAGTATGAAGGTATGCCGGCTGCGATCGAGCTCGCTTTCGATCGCCTTGAGGATTTCGCCGTAGAACGGGTTCATGATGTCGTGGACAACGACACCGATGATGCCGGAGCGGGACGTGCGCAGGCTGGCAGCGCGGCGATTGTAGATATAGCCGAGCGCCCGCGCCTGCTCCTTGATTTTGTCTCGGGTGGAGCCGGCCACGAGCGGGCTGTCACGTAAGGCGAGAGATACGGTTGCTGTGGAAATGCCGAGCGTTTCGGCGATCGTCGAAAGCTTTATCTTCTGAGCCACGTGTCCTCCCCAGGCAACGCGCGGTTTCCCTGCGCCCGGCCACTAGAAGAATCGAGCGCTATTAAAATGTTTAATTAAAAGATTAAACACAGCGAGGCAATTCGTATTTTCACAAATCTGTCAGTTTTCCTCAGGCTCATCGAGGGGAATGGCGGCGGACTGCAAGTTGCCGTCAATTGCCTTCAATAGACGGACAAGATTACGGATTTCCTTCTCGGAGAACTCCTGGGTAGCCATGCTGTCGCACGCCGACGACGCCATTTCGATTGCCTTGACGCTGCCGCGGCCGAGTTCGGTCAGATAGACTTTCGTAAGCCGGGCATCATCGGCGTCCGGCTTGCGCTCGAGAAAACCTTGCGCCTCCATGCGCCCGATTGTCCGCGTCATGGTCGGCGCCTTGACGCCGAGCTTCTGCGCCAGCCCGCCGGCCGTCATCCCATCCGTTTCCGCAAGCAGCAGTATTACGCCGTCCTGGCCGGCATAGAGGCCGCTTTCGAGCAGATTGCGAGACAAAACAGTACGCATCGAGCGGGCCGCCTGCGTCAAAGCCGGCGAAAGATCGGCGACTGTGTATTCGGTCTGATCCTTTTTCTTGGACTTCTGCTTCTTTCCGTCCTTGTGCTTCTTCCCCATCGCCATTCCTTTGCCATTTGATGCGTTGCGCATCCCTCACCCTGCAAGGGAGCCGGAACATTCATGATCACCCCCCTGAATCGATTTCGGTTTAAGGGCTTATGCGATAAGCATTGAGAACGCTGCGTTATGACATTGCGCATCATCTCGTCATAAACAAGAGGTCTTAGCCGGATGAACGCGCCTTCTCGCGACTTCGAACACAACGATCCGAATCTCTCCTCGTCGGACCGCAGCCGGTGGATCGCCGTACTGCCGCTCGGTGCCCACGAGCAGCATGGACCTCACCTGCCCTTCGAAACGGATACATTGATTGCAGCCGGCATCGTTGCCCGGCTCAAGGCTGCTCTTCCCAGCACATTGCCGGTCACGTTTCTGCCGACGGAAACAATCGGTTACTCAGTGGAGCATATGGATGTGAACGGGACACAAACGTTGACATATGGCGAGGCTATCGAAAGATGGCTCGCCATTGCCGGGAGGCTTTCAGACATCGGCATACGCAAGCTGGTGATGCTGAACGCCCATGGCGGCAACTCGCCGCTGATGACGATCGTCGCGACAGAGGCCCGCGTCCGGTTCAACATGCTTGCCGTCGCGACCAGCTGGACGCGTTTCGGCGTTCCCGCCAAGGTCATTTCGCCCGAGGCAAAGGCGGTCGACATCCATGGCGGCGATATCGAGACGTCCGTGATGCTGGCGCTTCATCCTGATAAGGTCGACATGAGCAAGGCACGCGACTTCCCATCCCGCCAGTCCGATTTTGCCGCCCGCTTCAAACATCTGCGCGCCTACGGCCCACATGCCTTCGGATGGAAGATGTCGGATCTGAGCACATCTGGTGTCGCAGGTAATGCATCGCTGGCGACAGCAGAGAGAGGCGAGGCGCTGATTGCCCATTCCGTAAACGGACTGGTCGAACTGCTGCAGGACGTCGATACATTCGACGCAGCCGAGCTTGATTAATACCATACCCGTCGCGATGTGATCTTATAACATACAAAACCCTTTGAACTGCCGCTCGCAACTCCTTATATGAGACCGACGAATTTTCAGCCCCCGCCCCCGGGCGTGCCATCTCTCGAGGTTCTGATGACCGACGCGATTCCCACCCAGCAGAAGCCAATTCCCGTTACAGTTCTCACCGGCTACCTCGGCGCCGGCAAGACGACCTTGCTCAATCGCATCCTGTCGGAGAACCACGGCAAGAAATATGCGGTGATCGTTAATGAGTTCGGGGAGATCGGCATCGACAACGATCTCATCGTCGAATCTGACGAAGAGATCTACGAAATGAACAATGGCTGCGTCTGCTGCACCGTGCGCGGCGACCTGATCCGCGTCGTCGAGGGCCTGATGCGCCGCCCTGGCCGTTTCGACGGCATCATCGTGGAAACGACGGGTCTTGCCGATCCAGTGCCGGTCGCCCAGACCTTCTTCATGGATGACGATGTTCGCGCCAAAACGGAACTCGACGCCGTCGTTGCTCTGGTGGA
This sequence comes from Rhizobium mesoamericanum STM3625, assembly GCF_000312665.1. Taxonomy (GTDB): domain Bacteria; phylum Pseudomonadota; class Alphaproteobacteria; order Rhizobiales; family Rhizobiaceae; genus Rhizobium; species Rhizobium mesoamericanum. Next base: position 274,335 of record NZ_HF536772.1, read on the forward strand.
CGCCAAGCACCTTCCGCTGCGTCTGAAGGACAGTCGCGAGGCCGAAGACCAGATCGCTTTTGCTGATGTCGTCCTGATCAACAAGACGGACCTCGTGACGCCCGAAGAGCTGGCGCAAATCGAAGATATCGTCCACGCCATCAACCCCTCGGCCCGAGTCTACAAGACCAGCCGCTCGGGCGTCGATCTCGCTCGTGTTCTCGATCAGGGCGCCTTCAATCTCGAGCGTGCGCTAGAGAACGATCCGCACTTCCTCGATCATGACCACGACGATCACGTCTGCGGCCCGGATTGTGATCACGACCACCACCATCATCACCATGGTCATGATCACGACCACGACCATGACCATGACCATGACCACCATCATCATGGAGCAATGTCACCAATCCATGACGTGACGGTGCAGTCGGTCTCACTGCGCGGCGGCGAAATGAACCCGGAACGCTTCTTTCCGTGGATCCAGAAGATCACCCAGACGCAGGGCCCGAATATCCTACGCCTCAAGGGCATCATCGCCTTCAAGGACGATCCAGAACGCTACGTCGTCCAAGGCGTCCACATGATCGTCGAAGGCGATCATCAGCGTCCATGGCGGGAAGGCGAGAAACACGAGACACGCCTCGTCTTCATCGGCCGCGAACTCGACCGCGAAAAGCTCGAAGCCTCCTTCAGGGCATGCGAGGCGGCAGCCTGATGCCGACAGTTGCCCCGTTTGATCTCGACGGCCATATCCTGGCCGTCGAATTTTTAGGCGACATTCCCTTCTTCGCCAATGCCGCCGGCACCTTCCACCGCCTCGATGGTAGCGAGAAGGTGACCGAAGCCCATCAGGGCACGCTGACCTGCATCCGCGACCCATATAGTGAGAGCCTGATTTCCGGTGGTGAGGACGGCAAGGTGCTGCGCATCGCAGCCGACGCCGGAGTGACGAAGCTTGCCGACGCACCGCGCAAATGGATTTCCCAGCTTGCCGCCGGCCCGCAGGGCGCCGTCGCCTATGCCCACGGCAAGAGCGCCTTCGTTCGCCTCGCCGATGGCATGACCAAGGAATTTACCGAAGAACGCACCGTCGAAGGTCTCGCCTTCGCGCCCAAGGGAATGCGCATTGCCGCGGCGCGATATAACGGCGTGTCGCTGCATTGGGTCGGAACGGCCGCCAAGCCCGTGGATCTCGAATGGAAGGGCGCCCACACCGGTGTGACCTTCTCGCCGGATGGCAACTTCCTCGTGACCACGATGCAGGAGAATGCGCTGCATGGCTGGAAGCTCGACGGCAAAGCCGGCGCAGAAGCCCGGCATATGCGCATGACTGGCTACCCCGCCAAGGTGAAATCGCTCTCCTGGTCGGCGAAGGGCAAGTGGCTTGCCTCCTCTGGAGCGCCGGCCGCGATCGTCTGGCCCTTCCAGGGCAGGGACGGCCCGATGGGCAAGGCGCCGCTCGAGCTCGGCACCCGTGCCAACATCATGGCGACATCGGTGAAGTTCCACCCGGTCGAAGACATCCTGGCGATCGGCTTCATTGACGGCATGATTCTCGCCGTCCGCATTGCCGACAGCAAGGAAGCGCTGCTGCGCCGCCCCGGCAAGGGCGCGATCACCTCAATGAGCTGGAGCAAGAACGGCAAGCTGCTGGCTTTCGCCTCCGAAGCCGGCGATTGCGGCGTCGTCGACATCGCAGCCTAGGCGGCATGCACCGCTGGATACAGCAGCCCTGCGGCTTGAGGGCGAGCAGCGCGAAATGCACGCATTTCGCGGGGCGACCCAGCAGCCGCAGTCGGGACCGGAGAGCCACCACCCGAGCTTCGCTCGCATCGAAAGCAGGTTGCCAATCGTGATCTCGTCGAGGCGCGGGCTGGATTGGCAGGCATATCGGCTTTCAGGATCGGAGCGTGTTCGGGCCCTGCGCGCAATGCCAACGAGGCTTGAGATTATCGATTTGGATGCGGGCTGATGTTGACGGGGTCGGCCGTTGTAGCCTCGCTCCGCCACCGTCTGTCCGCCTATGGCGACAATCGTGGCTTTCATTGGCTTGAGGATCAGTCCAGCCAGCGTCCGGCCGCTTTCCTGCCGTGAAAAGCCAGCAAGCGGTGATTGCGGGACGGGACGCAAAATCATCGCCCGCAATGGGCTCAGATGGACGTGAAAGTTTATGATCTGCTGGTGCTCACCGATGCACGCAGGTGCGATTCATCGCGGAGCGCCTTTGCGCCTTGGTGTACTTGGCAATCATGCCGCTCGGGCACTTCTTGTCGTCGAAAAGCACCGATTGACCGGGTGCCAGCGATCCCAGCGTAGGCTTCGTTGAGACCGTCTGGATCGCACCTGCCGGCCCAACACCGACAGTGGCAAGGAGCAACGAAGCGGAGACCAGTGTTAAAGCCGAACGCGTCATGTGCATACCTTTCAATTGTACATTGTTATTTTACTATCTTAAAACACAAGGGCCGGCGCAATGAACCCGAAAGACGTAAGCCGGCGTTGCCGGACGACCAAGGCGCAGCGATGCGGTTTTGCCGGATCTGAGTCGTCGGGTAGGTGCTTGGGGTGGTAGTGGAATGTTGGGCTGTATCGCCCGCCCGATTGTGTCAGGCCATCGGGTCTTGAGATCAGCAGGAGCGTCAGACCCCGCCATTTTACCGTTATCGAGCGCCGAAACATGAACGGGAGGCGGATCGGTTCATGAACCGCGCTCCCTGCTGACCACAGGCGTAAAAGCCGTCTGCGCGGAAAATTCCTGCTCAAATTTTCATCTATATGATTGAAATAATTGCATATTACTGCGAACAAATCGCGAACCTTTATTCTCTCCGTCGCAAAACTCAGGTGTTGCTAAAATATCATTAATTTTTGCTCTCACAGTTTTTTGTTCATCTGGCGTTCAGAAAACTCTTGGGAAAGCCGGTTTTTGGGACCACATTAAGTTCCTGAGATAGGAGTGCATGAATGATTCTAAGGGCCACTGCCGCAGCGACTATATTCGCGGTCTATGCTTTCACGATGTTCTTCATCGCCGCTATACCTGAAAATGTCGTTCAGACTGCCGGAACTCAAATGATCGACACAAGCGTCGTAAAATGATTTGAAGCCTGCGGGGCAAGCAGTCGTAAAAAATAAGGTCAAGCGTTCGCCTGGCTCTTCCGGCGTCTCTAAACTCGATTTCCAAAATACAGGAAGATATAAGAGATCGGATGATTGGGCCCCGGCGGCGACCTCCCTGCACGCGAGTAGCGGGAAATTCCGATAGGCTTCCATGGTTCAAGCGGTCAGGAGGTCTGCCATGGAACTGCTCGTCGGTCGTGATGTTTCCGTTTGCACCGCCAGCGTCCGCGCGATGGACCGAGTGGTAAACTGATCCGAGAGCGCACCAAAAAAAAACCGGTACTCGTCAACCATCAAGACAAATGACAAACGCCACACCTTGCAGGCTCGCAGAGGATGTCCTTTGTTTGACAAACCCCGAAAAGCCCCTCCGCTTTCGGGGAGAGGCTCTGCCGATCAAGCCGCCCTGCGGACCGCCGCGCTGGCCAACAGTCGTCCCGACGGGATGATCATGCCGGCCGCGCCCTCAAGCCAGCCCTCGAACAGTTCCAGCGCCAGAAAGCGCGAGCGTTCGAAAGGACCCGGCATGACGAGATGTTGAGCCTTTTCGGCAAAGAAGCCGAAGCGCTCATAGTAAGGGGCATCGCCAACGAGCAGGATCGCACCGTGCCCGCGGTTCTTGGCTTCCAGAATGGCGGCGCGCATCAGCGCTGAACCGACGCCCTTGCCCTCGAAGAGGGAATCGACCGCCAGCGGCCCGAGCAACAACGCGTTAATGGGCGTTGCGTCGGCATTGACGCCTGCCTCGATGTTCCACAGACGCACGGTGCCGATGACATGATTGTCGCGATCGCGCGCGACAAGCGCGAGCCCTTCAGCGGGCAGACGGCCACGGCGAATCTTCTCCGACGACTTCTTGCGACGGTTCGGGCCCATGACACGATCAAGCAGGTTTTCGCGAGCCACGACGTCGCCGGGGTTCTCGGTATCGATGGTGAAGACAGAAGGCGCAAAATATGCGCGGACAGAATCAAGAACAGCGGCCATTTTGGCCTCCCGTACCCAAAACCGTTATAAGCGGCGATTGATATAAATTGTGAAGGCGCTGCCCCGGCTGGCTACGGGGCAGACAATCTTAGATAACGTAGGCCTTTAGCGGCTCGAAGCCATTGAACGCGACCGCTGAGTAGGTGGTCGTGTAGGCACCGGTGCCTTCGATCAGGATCTCGTCGCCGATCGAAAGGGTGAGCGGCAGCGGGTAGAGATTCTTTTCGTACAGCACGTCTGCAGAATCGCAGGTCGGGCCGGCAATCACGCAGGGCTCCATTTCGTCGCCGTCGCGCTCGGTGCGGATCGGATAACGAATGGCTTCATCCATCGTTTCAGCGAGACCGCCGAACTTGCCGATGTCGAGAAACACCCAGCGAGCATCGTCATTGTCCGACTTCTTCGAGATCAGCACGACCTCAGTCTTGATGACGCCTGCATTGCCAACCATGCCGCGGCCTGGCTCGATGATCGTCTTCGGCAGGTTGTTACCGAAGTGGTCACGGAGGCTCTGGTAGATCGCACGGCCATAAGCTTCCGCCGACGGAACGTCGCGAAGGTACTTGGTCGGGAAGCCGCCGCCCATGTTGACCATCTGCAAGTGGATACCCTGCTTGGCCAACTGAACGAAGACGCGCTTGGCATCGGCGAGAGCCGAATCCCAGGCATCGACCTTGGTCATCTGCGAACCGACGTGGAACGACACACCGTACGATTCGAGACCAAGCTGATGGGCATAGACGAGCACGTCGACCGCCATCTGCGGCACACAGCCGAACTTGCGCGACAGTGGCCATTCGGCGCCTTCGCCATCCGTCAGAACGCGGCAGAACACGCGGGCGCCAGGAGCGGCACGCGAGATCTTCTCGACTTCCTCATGGCTGTCGACCGCAAAGAGGCTGACGCCGAGCGCATGCGCGCGGGCAACGTCGCGTTCCTTCTTGATCGTGTTGCCGTAGGAGATCCGGGCAGCGGTCGCACCTGCGTTGAGCGCCATTTCGATTTCAGCGACGGACGCGCAATCGAAGTTGGAGCCCATGTTGGCGAGCAGCTTCAGAACTTCCGGAGCTGGGTTTGCCTTGACGGCGTAGTAGATTGCGCTGTCCGGCATCGCGTGACGGAAGGCGTTGAAATTGTCACGGACGACGTCGAGGTCAACCACGAGGCAGGGACCGTCGGGACGTCGGGTTGCGAGAAAGTCGCGGATACGCTGAGTGGTCATATCAATCCCTCTTCCAATTCCAGAGCTCCGGAAACCCGGAGGACAAAGGGCAAACAACCGCTCACATAAGGAACCAGCCGGTGGAGACCCCGGAACCTTGCAAGCGCCTGATCGCGCAGATAATGAACCAACGCCGCTGACACGGCATAGTTCGGCTTTGTCTGCCATGGATTGGAGGGAGATCCCACCGCACTTCCGGCAATGAAGGTGTGCCTCTTCAGTAACCCCGGCTGTTGGAAAGCCGGCAGACACCAGAAAGGCCCGCACCGTCGTTGCTTCAAGATGTCCTCGCATTTCCCGGTTGGCCGGAATAGCGACTGGAGCGGTTAGTTCCAGGTACCTTACCGATGATCCTCACCAAATCGAGGGTCGGCGGACACCCACAGGCACGTGCGACTTTGGGCAAGGCAGGAGATAAGAATATTCGCCGTCATAATCAAGCGGTTTTTTCGCATCCACCGGCAGAAAATATTTGAACAATACGTCACAATTTGTTCAACGTTGCGAAACGGCCCGCAACTCACTGATTTGAATGGCGGTTCGGCGCATTTTTGGGAGATTATCATGGACACGCTCACTCGCATCCGCGCCTTCATCGATGTCGTTGAAGCGGAAGGCTTTTCGGCCGCGGCGCGGCGCACTGGCCGTTCCAAGGCGCTGCTGTCGAAATATGTCCGCGAACTTGAAGACGAACTCGGCGCCCTGCTGCTCAATCGCACGACCCGTCAGTTCTCCATGACTGAGGCCGGCCACACCTACTATCGCACGGCTTCCGACATCCTCAAGGAAATCGACAATCTCGCGGATTTGGTGCGTGAGAATAACGCGCAGCTAAAGGGCCGACTGAAGGTTTCGGTGCCCAGGACGTTCGTCGACGCCGATGTCGGGCAGTCGCTGATCGACTTTGCCAGGGAAAACCCCGATCTTGCGCTGGAGATTGCTGCCGACGACCGATTCGTCGATCTCATCGAAGAAGGCTTCGACGTCGCCGTCCGCGTGACCAAGCTCGAGGACTCGGGCATGATCGCCCGCAAGATCTCGGATTTTCGGGTCCATCTTTGCGCAACGCCCGACTTCGTGGAACGTCATCCCGAGCTCGCCCATCCGTCGGACCTGTCGAACATCCCCTTCATCGTCGACACGAATTCGCGCAGCCAGGGCAGCATCCGCTTCTACAATCCGGACAACACCTCCTTCGCCGTTCCTGTCAGCGGCCCAATGGAGGTCAACAGTCCGCATGCAACGTTGCGCGCGGCACTTGCCGGCATAGGCATTGCGCTGATTCCCGACTTCATCGCCCGCAAGCCGATCGAGAATGGAGAGCTGGTGACGCTGTTCAACGATTACATTCCGACCGATCGTGGCATCTATGCTGTCTATCCGCACCGGCGGTATCTGCCGGCCAAGGTGCGGATCTTCGTCGACTACCTTCACAATTGGTTCAAGAAGCATTCCTGACCGCTTGCCATTGGGGACTGGTCCCAATTCCGTCCCATTTACTGGCAAGGAATCAGATGAATTTGGGATCCCGCAATAAGAGCACGCATGAAGAAATCGACATTCCTGATGGCGTCGCTCCTGTCGCTTTTGCCAGCTGCCGCCTTTGCGCATCCGCATGTATTCGTTGAGGCGAGGCTCGAGGTGGTCGCCGACGCTGACGGCAATATTGCCGAACTGCGCAACGTCTGGCGTTTCGACGAGGTCTTCTCATCATCCGTCGTGATGGATTTCGATAAGAATACCGACCTGAAGCTCGATCCGAACGAACTGGCCGAGGTCGGCAAGACCGTGCGGGATTCGCTGGTCGACTACGACTATTACATGAACCTCACGATGAACGGCAAAAACATCAAGGTCGAGAAGCCCGATCTGATCCACGTAGACTACAAGCAGGGCCAGCTGCTGATGTTCTTCGCCGTCAAGCCGGCGGAAAAGATGCCACTGAAGGGACGCCTGACCTTCGGCGTCTACGACCCGACGCTTTATACCTCGATCGATTTTCCGAGCGACAACGAACTGGTCCTCGTCGGGGATGGCTTCAACAGCTGCAAGCACCAGGTCGTCCGTCCCGACGCTGACCAGGTGATCGCCGAAAACAAGCAGTCCTTGACCGACGCCTTCTTCAACGATCCCACGGGAACGAACATGTCGAAGCTCTTCGCAACGCGGCTGGACGTATCATGCTGAGGCCCGGGCTTCGGCCTATTGCGATCGGTGTGGCGCTCGTGATCGTTGCGGGCATGGCCGCTGCGCACGCACAGTCGCCGCTCGGCATCGGCACGTCGGAGCCGAGCTTCCAGCCCACGGGCGGTCCGTTTGCTCCACTCCTTCTCTATGTGAACGCGCAACAGCAGGCTTTCTACCGTGCCCTGACGGGGGCGCTGCGCGCCATGCGCGAGGATTCCTGGCATCTTTGGACGCTGATCGGCCTCTCCTTCGCGTATGGCGTCTTCCATGCCGCCGGCCCTGGACATGGCAAGGCCGTTATCTCCTCCTACATGATCGCTAACGAAATCGAGCTGAAGCGCGGGGTGTCGATCTCCTTCGTGTCCGCTTTCCTCCAGGGACTGGTCGCAATCGTGCTGGTCGGCGGAGCGTGGCTGGTGCTGCGCGGGACCGGAATAACGCTGACGGCAGCGACGCAGGCCATGGAGATCGCCAGCTTCATCATGGTCATCCTCTTCGGATGCTGGCTGCTGTTTCGCAAGTTGCGTGCAATCATCTCCGGTATGTCGCGCCGCGAGGTTATGGCAACCTCCTCGGGCCCCATCAGCATGATGCTGGACTGGAAGGACAATGAGGAACCAAAGCAGGGCTCTCGCTATGCCTTCGGCGAGGCAGCAGCGAAGAAGGCCGGACACAATTTCATTGCAGGCATGGCCTGCGAGACCTGTGGCCAGTCACATATGCCCGACCCATCCCTGCTCGGAGGAGAAAAGTTCAATATCCGCGAAGCCTGGTCCGCCATCCTTGCCGTTGGCTTGCGCCCCTGCTCGGGCGCGTTGCTGGTGATGACCTTCTCGCTTCTTAACGGCCTCTATCTCGGCGGCGTCCTGTCGGTTACCGCAATGTCGTTCGGCACCGCCATAACGGTCGCACTGCTGGCGACGCTTGCCGTCACTGCCAAGGGCACAGCCGTGCGGCTCGCAGGCCGAGGCTCTGCCGCTTCCATTTGGATTGGGAATTTGATCGAAATTCTAGGCGCCCTGCTGGTGATGGTCATGGGCGCGCTGCTCCTCAGCGCTTCGCTGCAGGGCTAGCCGACGCCGGCAGCGTCACTTGCCACGCCGGCGCTGATAGCGTGCTCTCAGCCAGAAGACGACAAAGAAAGCGAGAACCAGGCAGGCGCCGACACCGGCCGCCAGATACGGCGAGTAGCTGCCGAGTCCAAGAACGATGGTCGGCATGAAATAGAGCACGAGACCAGCAGCCAGCAGGATAATAGCCGCCGCAATTGCCTGCGAACGGCCTTCCGTTTTCCGAGCCGTCATGCGGGCAATTCCTTGTTCAGCTCGGGGCGAATATCCTCCAGCCGCCGCTTCTGCTTGCCGTCGGCGTCAAAATTTCCGGGAGACAGCCAGGTCTCGAACGCGGCACTCAGGCCGGGCCATTCGGAATCGATGATCGAGAACCACGCGGTATCGCGGTTGCGGCCCTTGGAGATCATGTGCTGGCGGAACACGCCTTCGAAGGTGAAGCCGTAGCGTACCGCTGTCGTCTTGCTCGCCTCGTTCAGATTGTCACATTTCCACTCGTAGCGCCGGTACCGAAGCACCTCGAAAACATGCTTGGCCATGAGGTAGTGAGCTTCCGTCGAGAGCGGTGAGCGCTTCATGTCAGGACCGTGTGCAACGCCGCCCACTTCGATCACGCCATTGGCCGGATCGGCGCGCATATAATTCGCCATGCCGACGATCTTACCGTTGTTGCTGTTGTCACGGAAGATATGGGTCAGCCAGCCGGACTTGGAGTAGACCGAATGAAGCCAGTTGGAGAAATCCTCCATGCCGGTGAAATCGGGCTGCGCGAAGTAGCGTAGCAGGGGGTTGATCGCCATGCCACCAAGAGCGTCCCATAGCGCTTGCAGGTGCTGCTCGCGGACATAAGGTTCGACCGTGACAAAACGGCCCTTAAGGGTTACTGGCTGGGGTGCCGGGCAGCCCCTGAAAATCGATAGATCGCGCATGCGCTCCTCCAGATAAGGAGACATGGCTTAGGCCAGCCACCTGTGAAAGGCAACTGGCCGCTTGTCACCCTCACAAGCCGACCTTGGCGGAATTGACCGTCGCCTCGATGTGATCGACCAGCGCGTCGGGAAGGCCAAGGCGACCGGCCAGCAAATCGAGGTATCCCCGCTCGGCGCGCGAATCTGGCTCGATGGTCAGGCGCGAGGCCGTATAGAGTTCCACCCGCTGTTCTTCTGTCACGGCGGCTGCAACCAGCGCATCGAGATCCGTCGGCTGCTTCAGTTCCCGTTCGATGAAGAAGGCGGCTTCGCCACTGACATCCGCGGCCTTGATCTTGTCGAGAATGAGGGCCCGTTCACCGTCGTCGATATGGCCATCAGCCTTTGCCGCCGCGATCATGGCGCGAATGAGAACGAGGACGAATTCGTTGCTCTGCGCCGGCGAAGTTGCGCTAAAGCCAGACTCGGGGGGCGGCGGCAGCACTGCCGTCTTCGGCGGCGGTGCATCGGACGGCGTCGCGGGTGCCTGCCCTGCCTGATAGTTTTTGTAGGCCTGGTAGCCGAGGCCGGCAATCGCGGCGAGACCGCCGATCGTCAATGCATTGCCCGCAATGCTGCGACCGGTCTTGGTTCCGAGAAGCACGGTTGCGAGCGCGCCGGCTTTCCACGGGTTATCCTTGGCCATCTGTATCGCGTCGCCCGCCCGGTCCTTGACCGAACCGCCCACAGCCGGCACCTGCGAACCCAAGAACTGCTCAAGAAGCTTTTTCGCGTCGAACATTCCTCATTATCTCCCTGTCTAGAGGCCAGAGGGGAGATAGGTAATGACGCGGGAAATACAAATGCAGGCGGAACCTCCGCCTGCATCACGCCTGGGTTTGTCCTGAAATCAGGCCTTGAGGGCGGCGGCTTCCGATGCCAGCTTGGTGATGCCGGTCCAATCGCCAGCAGCGATCAGTTCCTTCGGCGCAACCCAGGAGCCACCGACGCAGATGACGTTCGGTAGCGACAGGTAATCCATCGCGTTCTTCAACGAGATACCACCGGTCGGGCAGAAGACGGTGCCTGATAGCGGCGAGGACAGCGCCTTGAGATAGGCGGCGCCGCCGGCCTGTTCCGCCGGGAAGAACTTCAGAACCTGATAGCCTTCCTCGCGGAGCGCCATGACTTCGCTTGCGGTCGCCGCGCCCGGCAGCAACGGCACCGACGACCTGCGCGCAGCGTCGAGCAGTTCCTGCGTTGCGCCCGGGCTGACGATGAACTTCGAGCCGGCGGCAACCGCGGCATCCCAATGCGCGGCGTTGAGGATGGTACCGGCACCGACCTCGGCGCCTTCGACCTCGTCGGCAACGGCGCGGACGGCGTCGAGGGCCGCTGGCGTGCGCATGGTGATCTCGATGGCTTTCAGGCCGCCCGCGACAAGTGCGCGCGCCAGCGAAACGGCGGACTTGACCTCGTCGACGATCAGAACCGGAACGACAGGCTGGAGTTTCAGGATGGAAAGGAGCTTTTCTGTCTTCTCGCCCATGGCCGCATGATCCTTTGAAACGATTGAATTCGGGATCGGAATAACCCCAAGGGTAAGCTTTGTCGAGCCGAAACACATCTTTGGAATACTATGGGTACACACGGCGGTAAAATTAGGCTAGCGTAATAAAATTGTCACAAAGGTTACGGTGATGGCGAAAGAGATCGAGCGGAAGTTTCTAGTACGCAACGACGGCTGGCGCTCCGCCGCCGAGACAAAATCTGTTTTAAAACAAGGCTATATCGCCTCGATGGACGACCGGTCCGTCCGTGTGCGGGTGCTCGACAATACGACCGCTCGGCTGACGATCAAGATTGGTCGCAGCACGATGACCCGTGAAGAGTTCGAGTATGACATTCCGGTCGCGGACGCCCAACAGTTGCTCGACGACGCAATCGGTATTGTCATCGAAAAGACCCGCTATCGCGTCCCGCATGAAGGCTTTATCTGGGAAGTGGATGTCTTTGCCGGCCAGCATCGCGGGCTGGTGATCGCCGAAGTGGAAATGCGCTCGGAAAGTGACAAGCCTGCACTCCCCGCCTGGCTCGGGCGCGAAGTCACGGGCGATTTCCGCTACTCGAACCAGGCGCTGGCCACCGAATTCGAGCATGACCGGCATGCCCTTTCAAATACGGCCTGACCGCAGCTTCACCGAAGAATTCCGAAAGGCCATTGGCGAACAGCTTTGGCTGGCGATTCACACGCTCGAAGAAATGCCCGAAGGCAAGCACGAAGCGATCCATGATTTTCGCAAGAACTTGAAACGTGTCCGCTCGCTTTATCGCCTCGTTGCCGAGGAGATACCGGAAATTCAAGAGCAGGAAAACGCGCGCCTTCGAGAGATTGCGCAGTCGCTTTCGACAATCCGAGATGCTGCCGCTCTGATCGAGACGGCCGCGCATCTGAAAGCCAAAGCGCGCAACGGCGACGAGAAGAGGGCACTCGGCCGTATCATCGAGGTCCTGAAGGTCCGCCGCGATCACATGGCCGCAGCGGAGGCGACGATCGACCGAAAACTGACGGAGGCACCGGACTGCCTGAAGGAGGCGGCTGCAGCCGTCGAAGACGTGCATTTCAACGGCGGTCCGCGCCGGCATGCTCGCCTGGTCGCCAAGGGCTGGCGCAGGACAGCTCTCAAGGCCCGGGAGGCAATCGTCCAGTGCCGGAACGGTCAGTCAGCCGAGGCATTCCACACGTTGCGCAAGCGCGCCCAGGATTACCGCGCCTATCACGTAGCCCTAAGGCCGCTGTGGCCAGCGGCCATGGATGCGAAGTACGAGGTAACAAGCAGTCTGGTCGATCTGCTAGGCCGCATCCACGATCTTGATGTGCTTTGCGAACTCGTGGAGGCCGAGCCACGGCATTTCACCAATGCCGACGATTTGGCCCATCTCCTCGATGCCATCATTTTCCACCAACAGAAGGGGCGACAGGCGGCCCTCGAACGGGCCGAAGAAGTATTCGCCGACGATCCGCAGGAAGAAGCGGACCGAATCGAACTGCTCTGGCACGCACAGGTGAGCTGAATCGTCCCAATTGCGCAGATCGCCCAAAACCTGTATCTGCAGCCGCATGACAGACACGCTGACAGAACCGACGTCTGCGACGAGCCCCTTCCTCGTTGCGGCTCTTTACCATTTTGTTTCACTCCCGCGCTTCGAAAGCCTGCGCGAGCCGGTGCAGACGCTTTGCGAGGAAAGCGGCGTGAAGGGCACGTTGCTTCTGGCCCACGAGGGCATCAACGGCACCATCGCCGGCCCGGATGCGGGTATCAGGACGGTGCTCGCATTCCTGCGCGCGCAGCCGGAATTTGCGGCTCTCGAGCATAAGGAAAGCCGCGCATCGAAGATGCCGTTCCTGCGTATGAAGGTGAAGCTCAAGAAAGAGATCGTCACCATGGGCGTCGAGAACATCGATCCCAACAAGGTGGTCGGTACCTACGTCGCGCCGAAGGACTGGAACGCCCTGATCTCCGATCCGGACACGATTGTCATCGACACGCGCAACGATTATGAGACGGCAATCGGCATCTTCCGCGGCGCTGTCGATCCGAATACGAAGACCTTCCGCGAATTCCCGGATTGGGTGCGCAACAATACTGGCCTGCACAACAAGCCGAAGATCGCCATGTACTGCACGGGCGGTATCCGCTGCGAGAAGGCCACCGCCTTCATGAAGGAGCAGGGCTTTGAGGAGGTCTACCACCTCAAGGGCGGCATCCTGAAATATCTCGAAGAGATCCCACAGGAGGAAAGCCTCTGGGACGGCGCCTGCTTCGTCTTCGACGAACGCGTGTCGGTCGAGCACGGCCTTAAGGTAGGCGAGCACAAGCTCTGCCATGCGTGCCGCAATCCGATCACGGCGGAGGAGATCGATTCACCCCTCTACGAGGAAGGTGTCTCCTGCAGCAACTGCTACGACACCCGCAGCGAAAACGACCGTATGCGATACCGCCAGCGGCAGCACCAGATCGCGCTTGCCAAAAAGCGCGGACAAAAGCATATCGGAAGCTAGAGCCTTTCAGGGCAAAAGAGCGACGTCAGCCAACCTGTTTTCAGGCGGCACTGGTTCGGCGCGTCGTAACCTTCGCCGCGCGTGCCTGCATCAGCCGCTCTGTGATCTGATCGGCGGGCATCGGCCTCCCGAAGAAGTATCCCTGTAGCGTATCGCACCCGAAGAGCCGCACCGCAATGCCCTGCTCCTCGGTCTCGATACCCTCCGCCGTGACCGGAATATCGAGCGAGCGGGCCAGCGCCACGGTCGCCTGCAGCATTTCGCGCTGGCTATCGCTTTCCAGGATATCCATCACCAGCGAGCGGTCAATCTTGATGCGGTCGAAGCCGAACTGGCGCAAATAGCCGATGGACGAGAAGCCTGAACCGAAATCATCGAGCGCCACCTTGACGCCCAGCGCCTTCAATCGTTCGATCGCCTGACTCGTACGTTGCGGGTTCTGGATCATGTAACCCTCGGTGACTTCAAGGGTCACACGTTTGGCCTCGATCTCTGTCTGTTTCAGGACGTAGCGGACGTAGTCGGCAAAAGCCGGGTTGCGAAATTGCCCCGGAGAAACGTTGACCGAGACACGCAGTTCCGGCCACTGCTTCGCGGTTTCACATGCTTTGCGCAGCACGAAAAGCCCCAGTGCCTCGATAAGCCCGCTGGTTTCCGCGACGGGAATGAACACCTCAGGCGAGACCGGGCCATGACCAGGACGGTTCCACCGCACCAAGGCCTCGACGCCGGTCATTTCGTATGTCGCAGCGTCGATGAGCGGCTGGTAGGCGATCTGCAGATCACCACCCTCGATTGCCATCCGCAGGTCGAGCTCCAGGGCATTGCGCTCTGCCCGGTCGGCGTCCATCGCCGGATCATAAAGCGTCATGCGCGCCCGACCAGCTTCCTTGGCCTTGTACATGGCAAGGTCGGCCCGGCGCACCAGCTCTTCACGGTTGATCGTTCCACCTTCCGACATGGCGATACCGATGCTCGCGCCGATGACAACGACGCGCCGGCCGATCTCCAGCGGCTCTGCCAAGAAATCGAGTATCTGCTCGGAAAGCTGCAGGGCAACCGCCTGTTCGCTCTCCGAAACAAAGGCAATGGCAAACTCATCGCCGCCGATGCGCGCGAGAACTGCGCCCTCCGGAATGAGCACATTCAGCCCGGCGGCCACTGCACGGATCAGCTGGTCGCCGGTGCCATGGCCATAAGCGTCATTGACTTCCTTGAAGCCGTCGAGATCGAGATAGAGTATGAGCACATTGCAGCCGGTTTGCGCTGCTTCGGCAACGAAGGCGTCAATGGCCAATCCAAGCCCGTCGCGGTTCAGCAGCCCGCTCAACCGATCCCGATTGGCTTCTTCCCGGGCATTGATTTCCTCCGCCTTGAGGCGCCGCAGCGCCAGCCAGCCGATGATCAGCAGAACGATGAAGAATAGGCCGACAAGCCCGAGTGCCTTGACAACCATTGGACGGACTTCGCCATAGCCGATGTCGCCCGGGGCCCGCGACATCCAGATAAGCTTTCCCAAGGCAACCGATTGCGCGTCCGAGATCGTCACCGAATAAGGGACCTTGAAGTCCGGAGCTACCAGCTTCAACCCGCCAATAACATAAGTCTCACCAAGCTCGGCGATCCTATCGGCACTAAGGTGCCGCGCGAAAATGAGGTAGCGATGTTTTCCCGCCGGCACATTAAGCGCACCGGACTTCTCCCGGACGAGCGCCACGCCGATTGCCGCGATACCGGATTTGGTACCAACAAAGCCCGTCGCTTCCGGATTGTCCTGCGAGCTCGCAGCCTTTACCTTGTCGAAAAGCGTCCAGAGAGATGGCGAGAAGAATTCGTCCAGCGAGCCGTCCATCGGCCTGCCTTCCCGATAAACCATAATCGGTTTTTTCTCGTCATCGATCACGATAGCTATGTCGAATAGCGAACTGTTGACCGACATTTCGCCGTAGTTGCTGATCGTCCAAGCCATACCGTCGGCCGCATAGACGTTTACCGCAGCGTCGTCCCAGGCAGCGTAATCGTTGAGCGTCGCGCCCAACTGCATTTCGAAGGTCTTCAACGCGCCAGACACGGTTTGTCGCGAACGCTCGTCATCCAGTACGTTCGATCGGTCGGCAACGCGTTCAAGCGCGTTCAGCACCATGATGGTGACGATCGCAACAACAATGGCAAAGGAAAAAAGGACGCCAGTAACGGTCGCATGGCGACCGATTCCCGAGACTTTCCTACTGCTTGTGAAAATTCCCCGCATTCACTGCTCCCCGATCAAGGAAGTCTGCCAGCGAATGGCTCAAAAAACGGTTAAGGGATCGATATAACGATTAATCGAGCGCGGATGCACGAAAAGCCGACAAAGACTCCAATTCCCCAATGATTTCCGACACTTGGACAATGAAATCAGGCCCGTGCCCGATTGATTGCAGCGCAGAATTTTACAAGCGCTGATAACAGCCGGCCGCTTTCGACGCTTTCGGCGATAACGTCGGCCTGTGTCTCACTCGATTTGCCAAGTAATGAGATTCGCAGAAACGCCTCATCGACAAGCCGCAGCGACATCGTCTTCAGCACTTCCGTCAACTGCTCCAGCGCGAAATCACCGCGATGCGAGGCATGCGCGATCATCACGGGTTTGAAGGGCACTTCGTCGCGGGAGACCAGCCAATCCAGCGCGTTCTTCAAGCCGCCCGGCAGGCCATGAGCATACTCAGGGCAGGCGACGACGATGCCATCGCAAGAGCGGATCTCGGCCGCGAATTCTTCCACGACAGCGGGCGTGCTTTCTCCCTCGCGATCCGGGTTGAAGATCGGCAGCTCGCCGATCAACTCGCAGACCCGAATGGAGACACCCGCCGGCGCACTGTCGCGTAGCGCTTCGAGCAGCCGGCGATTGGTCGATGCCTTTCGCTGGCTGCCGCAGAGTGCATAGAGAATGAGCGACTTTTCCATCTGACCGGTCTAAGCCACGGCGCCGATTCGCACCATCTCGTCAGCTGCTCCTGTGGTTGCCTTTCGGGAATTGCGCCGCAAGCTCGCTGTACCACTTGCCACTCTCTTTCATCGTGCGGACCTGGGTTTGGTAATCGACATGCACGAGACCGAAGCGCATGCGGTAACCCTCGGCCCATTCGAAATTGTCCATCAGGCTCCAGGCGAAGTAACCGCGCAACGGGTAGCCGTCCTTAATAAGGCTAGCGACGGTATCGAGGTGCTCGCTGTAGTAATCGAGGCGCGGCTGGTCGTCGACCTCGCCGTTGACGACGCCTATGTTGTAGCAGGCGCCGTTTTCGGTGATGTAGCACTCCGGCAGCTCGTAGCGACGATAGAGATCCTCAACGACGTTCTTCAGGCCGGGCGCGTAGACCTCCCAGCCTATGTCGGTCTTCACGTCGCTGACGCGTGGCGCCTCGAGCGTCCATGGGAAGTCACCGTTCTTTTCAGGATCGTCGGCAACACGCAGCGGCGTGTAGTAGTTGAGGCCCCACCAGTCGAGCTTCTGATTGATGATCTTGAGGTCGTCCCCTTCCACGACGGGCATGCGATCGCCCAGTGATTCCACGAACTCCTTCGGATACTCGCCCTTGAAGACCGGATCGAAGAAGGCGCCGTTATGGAACTGGTGCGCACGCTCCCCAGCTGCCTTGTCGGCCGCGCTGTCGGAGCCCGGTATCACGGACATTGCGTTGAGCACGAGCCCGACAGGAACGTTCGGCGCTTCGGCCCGGATCGCCTCGACGCCAAGGCCGTGTGCAAGGTTCATGTGATGCATGGCGTGGAGGGCCGCCTGCATGTTGCGTTCGCCGGGCGCGTGAATTCCGTAGAGATGGCTAAGCCATACAATGCACCACGGCTCGTTGAAGGTTGCGACGCTATCCAGGCGGTCGCCGAGGCGGGCCATCACCGTCTTGGCGTAGCGCTGGAACGCATAGGCCGTCAAGCGTGCCGTCCAGCCGCCGTCACCAGCGAGCAGCAGCGGCAGATCCCAGTGATAGAGCGTCGCGAAGGTCTTGATGCCACGCGCTTTGCAGCCATCGACGAGACGATCGTAGAAATCCAGACCCGCCTCGTTCACCGGGCCTGTGCCATCAGGGATGATGCGGGGCCAGGCGATCGAGAAGCGATAGGCTTCGACGCCCATGGACTTGATAAGATCGAGATCCTGATCGAGACGATTGTAATGATCGCAAGCGACATCGCCGTTATCGCGGTTAAAAACACGGCCCGGCATGTTGCAGAATGCATCCCAGATGGAGGGCTTGCGGCCGTCTGCCTTGGAAGCGCCTTCAATCTGAAACGCAGCCGTCGCAACGCCAAAAGTGAAATCACCCGGGAAGCGGGCAGCAAGGGACTTCGGATCGATCATAGGAGCTTCCCTCTGTTGCTGTTGGGTTGGCCTGCGCGGCCATCTTAAGAGGCGGTTTAACCAAGCCAACCAGGCTTGTACAGGGCTCACATGTCAAAACTGTAACGTTGCAGATCCAACACGCCGCGATACGAAAACGCGACCGTACGCCCACCTCCCCAGCTACGCGATAGTGTCCTCGCCAAAAGGCAACTGAAGCCGTCGCGATATGCCGATATTCTCTATAAACACCTCGTCATGGCTGACCACGAGCAGCGCACCGTCGTAGGCCTGCAGACCTGCCTCCACGGCCGCGATCGAATCGACATCGAGATGGTTGGTCGGCTCGTCAAGGATGAGCAGCGGCGGCGGTCTTGTACCACCAAGAACGCAGGCAAGGCCGGCCCGCAGCAGCTGCCCGCCGGAGAGTGTCGAGACCTGCTGAAGGGCGGCATCCGCCCGAAACATGAAACGCGCTAACGCTGCGCGGCACGCATTCTCATTGGCATCCTGATTGAGATTGCGGAAATTCTCACGGATCGACAACGATCGATCGAGGAGGCTGACGCTCTGATCGAACAGCGAAAAGCCGGTCATGACAGAGACCGTCCCGGACCATGGTTTTAGCGCGCCGGTGATTAGCGCCAGTAGCGTCGTTTTGCCGGAACCGTTTGGTCCGGCAATCGTCACGCGGTCAGGACCGGTCATGGTCAAGGAGAGGTTTCGGATGATCGGCCTATCCGGCTGATAGCCGACAGTGACGCCGTCCAGCCGCAAGACGTGCCTGCCCTGCGGCAGCCCCGCGGGCGCGAGCCGGGCCGAGAAGGGTTGATGGATCTCGATCTGTCGCCGCGCCACTGACGCCACCTCCATTGCCTCCTCGCGACGTCTTTGGCCAAGGCGAATCTTATTGCCGTTGGTGTTTTCCGCCTGCCGCTTGAGACCGCCAGCGACGATGCGAGGCATATCGCCTCTGGCCGCTCTCCCACGCCCGGCGCGATCGCTGCGCGCCTGCCGTTCGGATGTTTCCCGGGCGCTGCGGACCACATCGGCCACGCGCCGCTCCGCGGCTGCGAGATCGCGTTCGGCAGCGGCGAGTTCAAGCGCCCTGAGCTCGCGAAAATCACTCCAGTTTCCACCGTATCGCCGGGCACCAAGCGTGGTGATCTCGACGATCGCATCCATAGTCTCGAGTAGTTCGCGATCATGGCTGACGACGATGGCGCCGCCGCGCCAGCCGGCAAGCAGCGCGATGACAGCCTCGCGCCCTTCCCGGTCGAGATTGTTGGTCGGCTCGTCGAGGATAAGGAAATCGGGATCGGAGAAAGCAAGCGCTGCGAGACCAGCACGCGTCCGCTGCCCACCGGAAAGCGAGGCGAGCGGAGTCTCCGGTTGAGCATCCAGTCCGACTCGTTCAAGCGCCGCAGCGATACGCGTCTCGATGGTCCAATCGGCCCCGGCGAGCTCGTCGGCAGTGGCCTCGCCGGCTTCGGCGCGACGCAGGATAGCCAGCGCACCACTTGCGCCGAAAAAGTCGACAACGGTTGCCCCCTCCTCCACCTGTACCTCCTGGCGCAGGATGCCGAGCCGTCCACTTAAGGCGATGGTGCCGGATTGCGGCTGCAATTCGCCGGCAACGAGCTTCAGCAGCGTCGTCTTGCCGACTCCGTTACGGCCGACGAGCCCTGTTCGCTCGGCGCCGAAGTTCAGATCGAGATGGGAAAGAAGTGGCCGCCCGTCAAGCGTGGACCACGAAAGGTTGGACAGGGTAATGGACGCAGGCATGGATAAACGACTCCCGAATGGCAAAGCGAACTGGCGTTGCGATCGCGGTGAAATCCATTGCTGCACACATCCTGCTGGTGTTGGCGACAACAGCTAGTTAGGCACGCCATGCGCGATAATCAAGGGAAGCACCCACCTCAGCAAAACCGTCGCCAACGCGGTCGTTGTCGCTATCAACGCAGCGACGCGCCGAGCGCGCAGCACAAGGCAATAAAGTTCACTGCCGCATTCGGCGCGTGGGAGTACTCCCACTGGGTGCGCAACTCTTGCCAATGTTCGGTTGCTAAACGACGATGAGCGCACCCCCCAATGCTCCAGGAAATGCGCCCATTAGCTGCATCAGTCTGACGATGTTAGACCTTGACCCAGGCGCCATTCTTCTTGGAGGAGGCCACGCAGGCTTCAACGAAGGCAACGCCCTTCACGCCGTCATCAACGGTCGGGTAAACCACGGCCTTGTCTACGGCCTTGCCCTTCTTATGGGCGTTGATCGCATGCGCTGCCTCGGTGTAGATCGTCGCAAAGGCTTCGAGATACCCTTCCGGATGACCGGAGGGGACGCGCGAAACGCGCGCTGCGGCCGCGCCGGAGCCGGCGCCGTTACGGGTGATCAGGCGCTTCGGCTCGCCGAATGGCGTGAACCAGAGATAGTTCGGATCGGCCTGTACCCATTCCAGACCACCTTTGGTGCCGTAGACGCGAACCTTCAGGCCGTTTTCGTGGCCGGGCGCCACCTGGCTGCACCAGAGCATGCCCTTGGCGGGCTTCTCGTTACCCTTCGCCTTGAAGCGCAACATGACGTGGGCGTTGTCATCGAGGCGACGGCCTTCGACAAAGCTGTCGAGATCGGCAGCAAGGCTGTCGAGCTCTAGGCCGGACACGAAGGAGGCGAGGTTATAGGCGTGCGTGCCGATATCGCCGGTCGAACCGCCAGCACCCGATTGCGCCGGGTCGGTGCGCCATACGGCCTGCTTGGCGCCCGTCCGCTCGACGGCCTCTGTCAGCCAGTCCTGCGGATACTCAGCCTGGACAATGCGGATGTCGCCTAGCTCGCCATTGGCGATCATCTCGCGCGCCTGACGAACCATTGGATAGCCGGTGTAGTTGTGCGTCAGGATGAAGAGCGCGCCACTCTCGTCGGCAACCTTCTTCAGCTTCTTGGCATCTGCAAGGTTCGAGGTCAGCGGCTTGTCGCAGATGACATGAATCCCGCGACGCAGAAATTCCTTGGCGGCATCATAGTGAACATGGTTCGGGGTGACGATTGAAACAGCCTCGATGCCGTTCTTCAGCTTCGCTTCACGGATCGCCATCTCGCGATAGCTGGAATAGGTGCGCGACGGATCGAGGCCGAGATCGCGGCCCGATGCCATGGCCTTTTCCGGCGTTGACGACAGCGCGCCTGCGATCAGCTCATACTGGTCGTCGATACGGGCAGCGATGCGATGGACGGCGCCGATGAACGCGCCCGCGCCGCCGCCGACCATGCCGAGACGGATACGCGGTTCTCGCGCCTGTTCGGTAGATGCTTCAATTGCCATTGGTTTCTCCTGAAGATGCGTAGGGCAGAAAACGCCCTTCCCTTGGTGGGTTGGAGGAAGGGAGAGCCCCTTCCCACTCAGTTCCATTCTGCCCATTTCCGTTCGGAAGGGCCGCGGTCTCAGAGACCAAGCATACGGCGGTTGGCCGCCTGGTCCGTGCCGCTCGATGCGAAATCGTCGAACGCCTTCTCGGTGACGCGGATGATATGCGCAGCTACGAACTCGGCACCTTCGCGTGCACCGTCTTCGGGATGCTTCAGAGCGCATTCCCACTCGACAACGGCCCAGCCGTCGAAGTCGTTGGCCGTCAATTTCGAAAAGACGGCACCGAAATCGACCTGGCCATCGCCCGGCGAACGGAAGCGCCCTGCGCGTTGGACCCAGCCCTGATAGCCGCCATAGACGCCCTGACGGCCGGTCGGATTGAACTCGGCATCCTTGACGTGGAACATCTTGATGCGGTCCTTATAGATGTCGAGGTTCTCGAGATAATCGAGGCACTGCAGGATGTAATGGGACGGATCGTAGAGCATGTTGGCACGGGGATGATTACCGACGCGCTCCAGGAACATCTCGTAAGTGATGCCGTCATGCAGGTCTTCGCCGGGATGGATTTCGTAGCAGACGTCGACGCCGTTTTCGTCGGCATGGTCGAGGATCGGCTTCCAGCGGCGAGCAAGTTCGTCGAAGGCGGTTTCGACAAGGCCGGCGGGACGCTGCGGCCACGGATAGATGAACGGCCAGGCGAGCGCGCCAGAGAAGGTCGCATGTGCCTTGATGCCGAGATGCTTGGACGCGGTCAGCGCCATCTTGACCTGTTCGACCGCCCATTGCTGACGTGCCTTCGGATTGCCGCGCACCTCAGGGGCAGCAAAGCCGTCAAATGCTTCGTCATAGGCCGGGTGCACGGCGACGAGCTGGCCCTGAAGATGGGTTGAGAGTTCCGTGATTTCGACGCCGTTCTGGCGCGCGACGCCAGCGAATTCGTCGCAATAATTCTTCGAGGACGCCGCCTTCTTGAGGTCGATCAGCTGGCCCGCCCAGGTCGGGACCTGCACGCCCTTGTAGCCGACATCGGCTGCCCATTTGGTGATCGAATCCCAAGAGTTGAAAGGCGCGGCATCGCCCGCGAACTGTCCGAGAAACAAGCCTGGACCCTTGATCGTTTTCATGTCAATTCCTCCCTAAAAGATGACCGTAAACGTTTCTGGTGAAGTTCTAGCACGCGATTTGAAGTCTGCAAGCCGATTTCGGCGAAACTGCAAATTTGCTCAGCGGTGCGGAAACCGAAGGCCGGCCGACTTAACCACGGCCTGTTTCGGCGCACAAGACGTACGTACCGCAGTTCTGCTCGCCACCCTGTCACAGCAGTGGCATCCGCCCGTAATCCGGGCTCTTGCAGCGTGTTGCGGCGGTAGACATCCCGCCGTGCCGTGCTACTGTCTTTGGACCAGGAGGATGGCGCATGACGCGGCGTCTGGCAGCAATCTTGGATGCGGATGTTGTCGGCTTTTCCCGGCTGATGGGTCTTGACGAGAGCGGCACGTTCGCGACGCTGAAAGAGCACAACAGCGAAATCATTGTCCCCAGCATTGGCAAACATCACGGACGTGTCGTCAAATTTGTCGGCGACGGCACGCTGGCCGAATTTGCGAGCGCCGTCGATGCCGTCGGCTGCGCCGTGCAAATTCAGAAAGCATTGCTCGGGCGTAATGAAGCCATCGAGCCTGACCGGCGCATGTTGTGGCGGATCGGCATCCATGTTGCCGATGTGTTGGTTGAGGGGGAGGATATCGTCGGAGACGGCATGAATGTCGCCGCAAGCCTGCAGGCGCTGGCACCGCCGGGTGGAATCTGCGTCTCCCAACAAGTCAACGACCAGATCCGGTCGAAGCTTGACTTCCGGGCAATCGATTTCGGCAACCGCAGGCTCAAGAACATTGAACGGCCGATCCGTGTCTGGCGGTGGACGGTGGAAGGCGAACAGCTTCCATCGTCGGCTGCGCCGAAGGATCAGGTTGCGAGACCCGTGCGCAATCGGCCTTCGATTGCCGTGCTGCCATTCAGCAATATGTCGAGTATGGAGGAGCAGGAGCATTTCTCGGACGGCTTCACGGACGAGTTGATCGCCACACTGGCGCGCTGTCGCTGGCTGCTGGTCGCAGCCCGCAACTCGTCGTTCAGCTACAAGGGCCGGCAGGCCAATGCCCGACAGGTGGCGGAGGACCTTGGTGTCAAGTACGTGCTGGAAGGCAGCGTTCGCCGCGCGGACAATCGCATTCGCGTCACGGCGCAATTGCTGAACGGCACGGATGGGACCCTGCTCTGGGCGGAGCGCTACGACCGGACCCTCGCCGATATCTTCGAGGTTCAGGACCAGCTTGCTTCCGAGATCACCGGCACGATCGAGCCGGAACTTGGCTCCATCGAATTCGCCGCCCTCCGTGGCCGCACGGTGCTGGATATGGATGCCTGGGAAATCTACCTCAAGGGCCTCTGGCATTTGTACCGGTTTACGTTCGACGAGTTGAAAACCGCCAAAGCGCTTTTCGAGCAGGCGATCAGCATTGATCCGACCTTCGCGCAGGCGCAGGCCCGCCTGGCCTATGTGCACATTCAGCTTGGCTGGTATGGCCCTCTTGACGAACGAGCTGAGCGCATCTGCGAGGCTATCGAGCTTGCCGAACGGGCGATCGGACTCGATCAAAAGGAACCCGCCGCACACCTTGCCTTGGGCAGAGCGCTTGCGCTCGATGGGGCGACGGAGGCGGGAATTGCGCATCTGCGCAATGCTTTGCAGCTGGATCAGAGTTTTGCGCAGGCTCACTTCGCACTCGGCCAGGTCCTCTGCTACGCCGAGCGTCCCGCTGAAGGCATTGCCGAGGTCAGGGAAGCGTTCCGACTCAGCCCTCGCGATCCGCATCTTTGGACCTTCCATAACATTCTCGCGATTGCGAACTATCAACTGAACAACATGGCGGAAGCGGCCAAGGCCGCCCGCGCATCGCTCCACTCCCCGAATGCCACCTTCTGGCCGGCGATCGTTCTGGTTGCGATCCTCGGAAGGCAAGGCAAAACTGACGAGGCTCAGGAAGCGATGGCAAGGCTTCATCGTTTCCGGCCGGGAATGAACCGTACCGACGCCCGTCGGGAATTCTATTTCGGCGACAATCCCGTCATGACCGAAGCCTTCATCGACCGGTTCATCGCCGACCTCGCCAGCGCCGGACTGCCTGACTAGCCACCAGCACTATCAAAGAAAGGCGCCCGGGCTCTCGAACGGGCGCCGCAATTTGGCTTTTCAGATCAGAACGGAGAATCCGGGAAGTAGAAGTCCTTGGCATTGTCCTTCGTGACAAGCGTCGCATCGAGGACGAATGTGCCGCGAACCGGAACCTGACCGTAAAGACCAGCGGCCGTCAGTTCCATTGCCGTGCCGACCATTGCCGGCGGATAGAGAACGTCGACGGGGATCATCTTGTCGCCGTCCATGACCTTCTTTACCATGTCCTTGGAACCGGCGCCTGCGACGACATACTTGATGTCGGTACGCTTGGCCTGCTCGATCGCCTGCAGCACGCCCACAGCCATGTCGTCATCCTGGCACCAGACCACGTCGATCTTTGGATACTTCGTCAGGTAGTCCTGCATGACCTTGAAGGCATCGTCGCGGTTCCAGTTGCCATACTGGCGGTCAAGAACCTTGACCTTGGAGCCGGCAATGCCCTTGTCGAAGCCGTCTTGGCGCTGCTGATCGATCGGGATCGGCAGACCGCGGATGACGACGACCTGGGCGTCCGGCGTCTGCGCTGCGATGTACTTGCCTGCGACTTCGCCGAGCGCCGGGTTGTTGCCAGCAACATAGAGGTCGCGGACGGTATCATCGTTGGTCGACGGCGCACGGTCGACGAGAGCGACATACTTGCCCTTGCCCTTAACTTCCTTAATGGCATTGACGAGAGGATCCGGATCTGACGGCAGGATGACGAGAGCATCGATGCCCTGCGTATCAAGGTCCTGCACGGCGTTGGCCTGGCTGGCGGCATCAGGCGAGGTCTTGACGATGACGTTGAGGCCCGGATGCTGTTCCATCAGCTTCTTGGCGATACGTTCGGCATGGAACACGACGCCTGAAGTCCAGCCATGGTCGGCGGCCGGAATGGAGACGCCGATAGTGAACTTCTTGTCCTGTGCGTATGCGGTACCCGCCAGCGTGACGGCCGCAACCGCAAGGCCCAAAATGAGTTTGCGCATGCTATTTCCTCCCAATAAACGTCAGGGACTTTTCGTACCCGTCAACCGGACGCCCTGTGATCCCGGCCAATTCCTGGAGCCAGTCCTCTTACAATTTGCGGACCAGCGAGCGCTGCACCAGCATGGCGATGATGATGATCGCACCCTGGATCGCACCGATGAGATATTCGCTGATGAAGTTCGACAGCAGCATGATATTGCCGACGAGTTCGAGAATGAAGGCACCGCAGATGGTGCCCCAGACACGGCCAGCACCGCCCTTGAGCGCCGTCCCCCCGACGACGACGGCGGTTATCGCCTGCAGTTCCCACAGGATGCCAGTTGTTGCCGAGGTAGAACCGAGGCGCGGCACATAAAGCAGCACGGCAATGGCGACACAGAGCCCCTGGATAACAAAAGCGACGGTGCGCACGCGATTGACTGCAATGCCGGAATAGCGCGCTACGTCACTATTGGAACCGACGGCAACGACATGCCGGCCATAGCGAGTGCGGTAGAGGATGAAGGCCGCGACCGCAGTAACCGCAAGGATGACGACGATAGGCACCGGCACGCCGAGGATGCTGCCGAAATAGGCCGGGCGGTAAAGCATCTGGATGTCGGGCGAGCGCAGCGTGATCGCACCGCCCTGGCTTAGCCACGTCGTCAGGCCGCGATAGATGCCCATCGTGCCCAGCGTGGCGATGAACGGCTCGATCCTGCCAACCGTGGTAATCAGGCCATTGGCCAGTCCGCAGAGCGCACCGGCAACCAGCGTGAACACGACTGCAGCCGTCAGCATCAGCGTCGGGTCGGCAACGACCCCGGAATTCATCAAAAGAATCATCAGACTGGCAACGAAGGCCACCATCGAGCCGACAGAAAGATCAAGGTCGCCGGCCGAAATCACGAATGTGGCGCCGACCGCAATGATCGCGATGAAGGCGCAGCGGGTCGCGACATTGGCAAGGTTGGTGATACCGATAAAATTCGGATTGACCAGAGCACCGACGATCAACAGCAATACCAGGGCTGCAAAAGGCGCAACCGCCCTGAGGTCGATATCGCGCCAGGGGCGACGCCTGATTTCCCTGGTCTCCTCGTTCACACTCATCTCCAAACCAACCTCCCGCCACCATATTCGATGGGCACATACTGCGCGGCACGACCGTCGCTGCCGCCTCCCCGCCAGCGTCAGGCGGCTTTCTTCTTCAACCCGGCTGCATAGCGCATGATTTCCTGCTCGGAGATCTCGTCGCCTTCAAGCACGCCGACGATCCGTCCCTCTCGCATCACGGCAACACGCGTACAGAGGCCGATCACTTCAGGCATCTCCGAAGAGACAACGATGATGGACCGGCCGTCGCGAGCCAACGCCGAGATGAAATGATAGATCTGCTGCTTGGTGCCGACATCGATGCCACGCGTCGGTTCGTCGATAATGATGATCTCGGGCTCGGTCTCCATGACCTTGGCAAGCAGGAGTTTTTGCTGGTTGCCACCCGACATGCGCCCAGCAACGATATTGGTGTCGCGAACGCGGATATCGAAGCGGCGCCGCGCTTTGGCGAGCGCCTGCGCCTCGCTGCTCGGGCTGAGATAGCCGTGCCGCGAATGCTGGCCGAGCGACTGCAGCGTCAGATTGGTCATCATGCCGGAGCGCAGGAGCAGGCCTTTGGACTTGCGGTCTTTCGTCATGTAGGCAAGCCCGGCGCGATTGGCGGCATGCACATCTCCCGACGGAACCGATTCACCGCGAATGTGAACCTCTCCCGAAGCGCGACTGCGAAGCCCGGCGATCGCCTCCATGAGTTCCGTACGACCGGAACCGATCATGCCGGAAAAACCAATGATCTCGCCCTTACGAACTTCGAAGCTTGCATCCTGGACATAGCCCGTAGAGACGCTCTCGACGCGGAGAACGATGTCCTCGTCTACATTGGGTTCCACCTTGGTGGGATAGAGGCTCGACAGTTCGCGCCCGACCATAAGCTGGGCTATCGACTCGCCGTCGAGCATCGAGGTCGGCGCCGTCTTGACCCACTGACCATCACGCAGCACGGTCACTCGGTCGGTGATTTCCATCACTTCATCGAGCTTGTGCGATACGAAGATGAAGCTTGTTCCAGCGTCGCGTAGCTTGCGTACCTGGCGGAACAGGAAGTTCGTCTCTTCGCGCGACAATACTGCTGTCGGCTCGTCCATGATGACGACGCGGGCATCGCGGCTGATTGCCTTGGCAATTTCCACCATTTGCTTGTCGGCGATGGATAATGTTCCGACGATGGCATTCTCGTCGACGTGCGAACCGAGCAGGTCGAGTGCTTTGCGGGTCTCGGCGCGCATGTATTTGCGATCAAGTACGCCGAAACGTGTGACTTCGCGGCCAAGGAAGAGGCTTTCGGTCACCGTCAGATGTTCGGCGAGGTTGAATTCCTGATGGATGAGAACGATGCCCAGCGCTTCCGCAGCGCCGTTGGCCGGTAAGACGACCGAACTGCCGTCGAGCAGGATCTCGCCCGAACTCGGCTGCTCGAAGCCGGACATCACCTTGACGAGGGTCGATTTGCCCGCGCCGTTTTCACCCATGAGAGCATGGATTTCACCGGCACGCAGATCGAAATTCACGCTGAAGAGGACTTGCACGCCGCTGAACGACTTGCAGATGCGCCGCGCGGACAACACCACGGGCGCGGTGTCGACTGGATCCACACTCATTAATTGGCTTCCTCCCTGCGGCTCCCATCCGCTTGACGCCATATGTAAACCTTTACACGGCTCATGTAAAGGTTTACATCCATATTACACACAGATCTTCCGGCCCCGGTGTTTGACCTGTCGACAAGTCTGTGTAGTGTCGCGGCGAAGGCATCCCAAGGCAGGACGCAGTGTCGAATTCCACGCCCGCAACAATAGAAGACGTCGCTCGGATCGCCGAGGTTTCGATCGCGACGGTATCGCGGGCGATCCACACGCCGGAGAAAGTCGCCAATTCGACGCGGCTAAAGGTCAACCAGGCGATCGCCATCACTGGCTACACCACGAATGCCATGGCCCGCAGCCTGCGGCTCGGTCGGTCGAACATGATCCTCGTGGTTGCTCCTGATATCGGCGACCCGAACTTCTCCAACATTCTCGTCGGCCTTGAGAACGAAGCGCGTGCCCATGGCTATGGCATCCTCATTGGCCACACGCAGAACGATGCGCAGCGTGGCCTCGAATATCTGAAATTCCTAAATTCCAACCAAGCTGCCGGCCTGATCCTCTTTACCGGCATCCTGCCCTTCGGCCACCAGACGATGACCGCCCGCCTTCCGCCGAGTGTTGGCGTCTTCGAGCCGGTTTTCAATGGCGGCATTCCCTATGTCGGCGTCGACGATGTGGAAGGCGCCCGGAAGGCGGTCGACCTGCTGTTGGCCGAGGGTCACCGCAAGATCGCCTTCATTGGCGATTCGCGCACGCGCCTCGCCTATAGCCGCCGGCGCCAGGGCTATGACACCGGGCTCGATGCGGCGGGCGTTGCACCCGATATGCGCATCGTGCTCGAAGGAGACGGAACGCTGGAAAGCGGACGCCACGCCGTCGAGCAGCTCTTCATGCGCGACACGCTGCCGACGGCGTTCATGTGCGTCAACGACCAGACGGCGATCGGCGTGATGATCGGCCTTGGAGCTCGCGGCTACGATATCCCGACCGACTTCTCGGTGACCGGCTTCGACGACGTGCCGCAGGCCGTCTTCATGTCGCCACCGCTGACCACTATTCGCCAACCGCGGACCTTGATCGGCAAGCAAGCGATGGCGTTGCTTCTGGAATTTCTTGCAGACGGCCAGCCGGTCGAGACTGAAATATTGCTGCGCCCAGACTTGGTCGTGCGCAATTCGGTGGGTGCTCCTTCACGCCGGTGGACGAAACGCTGAACCCAGCAGCTATCGGATGCTGACGCGCACATCCCGCCGCGCTTAGCGGCGGGACCAAATGGCATTCATGTCGCAACTCTGATTATTGCGACTTTTGAGGATCGTCTGCCGGGTTGACGTACTTGATACCCCACGGGCCGTTGGTGTTGATTTGCAGCACGGTCTCATCGTCGAAGTAAACGAAATGCGCCGTGCCTGGCGGCAAGGCAAAGAAACTGCCCGCAGGCAGTGCCTTCGTGGCGCCCCGATCGGCGGTCTTGCCCATGCCAAATTTGGCGGCCCCGGATAGCACCGTAACCACTTCATAGCCGGGATGCGTGTGGGGCGGAATCGCATAGCCCGACGGCACTTTAAGCCGAAGGGCAAACAGGCCTTTCTTCGTGGGGTTGCCGAACAGGACCGCCGCTTGCGCACCGGCCGGAAGCATTTTGGGAGCTTCGACCCATTTGACATCGCCGGGTGCGAATATTACGTGCGCATCCTCCGCCAGAGCGAGCGATGCGGTCCCACAGAATCCGATCAAGACTGCGAATATCGATGCGATTTTCATGATATCCTCCCTCTCGCGGGCCTTCCACCTCGGCTGAGCGCTGGGGCAGGCTCGCGAAAGGCAAGAATACGTCCGCAGACCATCTCTGAGCAAGCGCTACTCGCTCATCGGATCGGATGTAAGCAAGTCATTTCACCCGCTTGAACACCCATTTCACGACATATTCGCCGCTTCGCTTCATCTTCGTTTTCGTCTTGACCTGAACCGGCCCGCCAAGAGCCGCTTCGGCGGCTTCAAATGCCTGCCGCGCATTGGACATTGCCTGGTGATAGGCGCTGTTGTCGCGCCTAGGGCTTTCGGCGACTGCCTTCACAACGGCGGTCCAATCACGTTCACCGTCGCCCATGTATCAGCCCTCTCGTTGACAGCAACGCTGTCTACCCTCTGGCCCGTTGGCTACGCAAGCATGAATGATCAGACGTGCTATTCGACAAGCCCGAACATAGGGCCGAATCCGCCATGCCACGATTTGTCGTTGCGCCCAAGGGCCGGACTGTAGAGTCCGACACCCTGGCCACCGTCGAGAAACAGCGCATTGGA
This sequence comes from Rhizobium mesoamericanum STM3625, assembly GCF_000312665.1. Taxonomy (GTDB): domain Bacteria; phylum Pseudomonadota; class Alphaproteobacteria; order Rhizobiales; family Rhizobiaceae; genus Rhizobium; species Rhizobium mesoamericanum. The sequence goes on from NZ_HF536772.1 coordinate 304,782, forward strand.
GCAGCCTAAATAGTCACGGAACAAGCGCGCGAAGTCATGGAAATTCACCTCGTCTTCGCTGACCGCGAAGCGCACCGCTCCATCACCGCAGATGCCCACTCCAGCGCGGCGGGTCCTGTCGGTCGATCCTACGATAAAGATTGGGTTCAGCTTGTTGTCGATGACAAGCATCGGACCGGACTGGGTGGCGAAGCGGACCTTGGGACGGCGCTTCAAGAATTCCGGCGTCGGAAGTATTCCGGCGCCAGCATTGTCGAGAAAGAACACGCCATTCGGCCTTCTATAGAAGTTCGGCAGGGGATGGGCGGCAGATCCATTTCCATGCGTGCTGCTGGCAGGCCGCAATTCCTTGCCATCTTCGACATAAAGACCAATCGGCGAAAAATCGGGCAGATACATGCCGGCGTTGAGCGCGAACGCCAGGACTTGCCCCTTGCTGCGCACGGCCTCGGCGACGCTAAAGAAATCACGATATGGCTCTCCGTCCGCATTCTTCCAAAACAACCGGAGATCGCCGTTTCCTTTTTCGACGGCGCAGACGATATACGCATTTCCTTCGAAGCTGTCCTGCGCACAGGTCTGCGCCGAAGCGGCTGCCGCTGATATTGCAATAGCCAGCATCGCCGCCCCGGCAAGCGTACCCCATCTGAGATAGGCCATCACTGCGATGCCCTTCCTTTCGTTACCGATGCCGGCAATGCCAAGCGCCAAGCAGCGTATCTCGCCTGCATCTTCAAAGCCATCGGCACACGCCCGTCGCGATCAACAAAAAGCAACGGCCAGGCGTCAATTGCCGTTGCTCTGTAACTTCCGCATTGTTGCGTTGAGGATGGTGATCGTCCTTCGCATGACGCCGACGAGGGGCGATCTTGCCCGGCTTTCGCCTGGCTTGAGGCGTTCGAAGAGTGCCTTCATACCGGGATCGAAGCGGATTGCCGGAAGAGCAGCGATGTAGAGGGCGCCGCGCACCGGGTTGCGTTCACCGGCAATCAGCCGCTTGGCGCGCATCGGACCACTGTCGCGGTTGAGGCGGCGCGATACCGACCAGTTTGGCGCTTTGCCCCTTGTCCATGAGCCCGGTTCGTTGACCTTGGCGAGCGGAAGCCCGCCGCAGCGTGGCCACCGATGTCCCGGCCTGCAATGAATAGGGCCGGGCAAACTTCACTGCCCGGCCCTCTCCTCACAATCGACCGCCGATCAGACGTAACGGTTGACGATGTTTTCGAGCAGTTCCTGCTTGCCGGACTTCGGCTGCGGGTTGATGTCCTTAGCTTCGACCCACTCGGCGATCTGCTCAAGCGAGTATTCGCCGCGGGCGAGCTTCTGACCTTCGGCCGAATCCCAGCCGGCGTAACGGGCATCGAGTGGGCCAGACAGAGCCTTGTCCTCGATCATCTTGGCAGCAGCCTTGAGGCCGCGGGCGCAGGCATCCATGCCGCCGATATGGCCGATCAGCAGATCTTCCGCATCGAGCGACTGGCGCCGCAGCTTGGCGTCGAAGTTGGTGCCGCCAGTGGTGAAACCGCCGCCCTGCAGGACCTGGTAGTATGCCAGCGCCATCTCAGGGACGTTGTTCGGGAACTGGTCGGTGTCCCAGCCGGACTGATAGTCATTGCGGTTCATGTCGATCGAGCCGAAGATGCCGAGCGCGTTGGCAAGCGCCAGTTCGTGCTCGAAGGAGTGGCCGGCGAGGATCGCATGGCCCTGCTCGATGTTGACCTTCACTTCGTTTTCGAGGCCGTGCTGCTTCAGGAAGCCGTAAACGGTCGCGACGTCGTAGTCGTACTGGTGCTTGGTCGGCTCCTGCGGCTTCGGCTCGATGAGGATCGTGCCCTTGAACCCGATCTTGTGCTTGTACTCGACGACGAGGTTGAGGAAGCGGCCGAGATGGTCGAGCTCCTTTTTGAGGTCGGTGTTGAGCAACGTTTCATAGCCTTCGCGGCCGCCCCAGAGAACGTAGTTGGCACCGCCAAGCTTGGCAGTGGCATCCATGCAGGTCTTAACCGTCGCAGCGGAGTAAGCGAAGACTTCCGGATCGGGGTTGGTGGCAGCACCCGACATGAAGCGACGGTTGGAGAAGAGGTTCGCCGTGCCCCAGAGCAGCTTGACGCCGGTGGCGGCCTGCTTCTCGGCGAAGTAATCGACGATCTCGTTCAGGTTCTTGGTGTTTTCGGCAAAGTTCTTACCCTCAGGGCGCACATCGGCGTCGTGGAAGCAGTAGAACGGCGCGTCGAGGATCTGGAAAAGTTCGAATGCGACGTCGGCCTTCAGCTTGGCGGCCTTCATCGTGTCTTCGAACCAGGGGCGCAGGAAGGTCTGGCCGCCGAAGGGGTCGCCGCCCTGCCAGGCGAAGGTGTGCCAGTAGGCAACGGCGAAGCGCAGATGGTCTTCTAGGCGCTTGCCGAGAACGACTTCGTCCTTGTTGTAGTGGCGGAAGGCGAGCGGATTGGTGCTCTCAGGGCCCTCATACTTGATCTTCTGGATGTCGCCGAAGAATCCGGTGCTCATCTTGTGTCTCCTCAGGTTTCGAATTTGTAGTTCTGGGTTCAGTGCTGGAGCGATTTGATCGCCGGGTAGAGAGCGCGATAGCGCTTGTAGGCATCCTCATAAGCGCCAGAGAGCGCCGCGACTGGTTCGATTGTGCCCGCCGTCTTCGGCGGCGTGCAGACGGCAACCGGATCAGCGCCGGTCGCCGCAATAAGTCCGAGGCGCGCAGCGCCGAATGCCGCGCCGAAGTCACCGTCGGCGGGCAGGTCAACCGGAACGCCGAGTGCCGTCGCGATCGAGGCAAGCCAGTAGCGCGAGCGCGAGCCACCCCCGATCGCCGTGACGCGGGAAATATCGGTGCCCGCTGAGTGCAGCGCTTCCAGATTGTCGCGGATGGCGAAGGACACGCCTTCGAGGACCGCCTGGGTCAGCACTACACGGCTGCTCTCATGCTCGAGGCCGATGAACGCGCCGCGAATGACGGCGTCGTTATGCGGCGTGCGCTCGCCGGAGAGATAGGGAAGGAAGGTGACGCCCGAGGGCGCCTTCACTGTTTCACCGAGCTCGGTGGTCAGATCCGCCGCCGATTTGCCTGTCACGCTCGAGTGCCAGTTCAGGGCGTCTGTCGCCGAGAGAATGACGCCCATTTGATGCCAGGTGTTCGGCAGCGCGTGGCAGAAGGCATGCACCGCACTTTCCGGCTTTGGCAGATAGGCGGCATTGGCCGCGAAGAGAACCCCCGAGGTGCCGAGCGAAACGAAGGCAGCGCCATCGCTGACCGTGCCCATGCCGCAAGCCGAAGCGGCGTTGTCGCCGGCCCCGCCGGCAACCACGACGCTTCCCGAAATCCCCCATTTGCCCGCCAGCTCGCCGCGCAGCTTGCCACCCTGCTCCGTGCCTTCGATCAGGCGAGGCATTTGCTTTTCATCAAGGCCGGTCGCCGCAAGTAACTCGGAGGACCAGGCGCGCTTGCCTGTATCGAGCCACGAGGTTCCGGCCGAATCCGACATCTCGGAGAGATGCTCGCCGGTCAGCCAGAGACGCAGGTAGTCCTTCGGCAGCAGAACCTTGGCAACTTTGGCAAAGATCTCAGGCTCATGCTTGGCAACCCAGGCAAGCTTCGGCGCGGTGAAGCCGGGGAAAACGATATTGCCGGTCAACTTGCGGAAACGCGGATCGGAATCCAAGGCAGCCGCTTCAACGTACGACCGCGTATCGTTCCAGAGGATGCAGGGGCGCAGCACCTTGTCGTCGGCATCGAGCAGCGTTGCACCATGCATCTGACCGGAGAGGCCAATGCCCTTCACGGCGGCGAGCTCCCTCAGGTAGTTTGCCTTTAGGCCGCCCACGGCCTCTTCCGTCGCGCGGATCCAATGGGAGGGCTCCTGTTCCGACCAGCCGGAATGCGGGCGTGAGACGTCGAGCGAACCATTGGCCGAGCCGATGACCTTCTGATCGCCGTCGATCAGCATGGCTTTGACGCCGGAGGTTCCGAGATCGAGACCCAGATACATGTGTTTCTCCCTTTGCCGTTACGGCAGATTGTCTTTCAGGAATATGTCGAGGCGGATGCGCTCCTGCGCCTCGATGACGGCAAGTCCGTCCGCCTTGGCCTTGAGGACCCGGATGGCACTACGCACCTCATGACCCGCGTTCTGATTCAGAATTGCATCAATCGTTCCATCAAGAAGTGCGGCGCGGGTATGCGTCGTCAACTCGTGTGCGATCACCGTCAGCGACCGATCGACCGCCTTTTCCTTCAGCGCCCTGATAAGTCCACGATTGCCAGCACCGAGGCTGTAGATGCCAATGATGCCGCTTTTCTTCGAGAGCGCGTCCGCAACCAACATATGCGCCATCTCGGGATCGTCGCGGCCCTCGATGACAGGTAGAATGGAGAGTGATGGGAACTCCGCCGCCATGACGGAAGCAAAACCCTCGAGGCGTTCGCGATGGTCGCGCACCAGCATCGAGCCTGCGAGCACTGCGATCTCGCCCCTTGCGCCACCGAGGAAACGTCCGAGAAGCCGTGCGGCAGTCCGGCCGGCGGCAATATTGTCGACGCCGGCATAGTGATGTCGCTGCGAACCGGTGAGATCAGAGACAAGTGTAACGACCGGAATGCCATCCTGCACGAGACGGTCCACGGCATCGCGCACCTCGGGCGCATCAGTCGCGACAAGCGCGATCCCCGATGGCCGCTCTCTTCCAAGTTCTTCCAGAACCCTGACCAGCGCGGCTGGATCGAACGCCGGCACCTCGATGGTGCGGATGTCCGTTCGCTCCACGGGCGAACGTGCGACGGCGGCGCGCACCTCGTCGTTCAATCCATGCATAAAGGAGTTGTCGCTGGCAGGAAGGATGAACACAAATGGATAGGTCCGACCCTTCGCAAGGTTGGCAGCGGCGACATCCCTGATGTAGCCGATCTCGCGAATGGCCTTCTCGACCTTCTCGCGCGTCACGTGGCGCACGCCCGGCCGCTGGTTCAAAACCCGGTCAACGGTCGCCAGGCTGACGCCTGCCGCAGCAGCAATATCGTGAACTGTGGGCCTCATCTTTCCTCCTGACGAGACCTTTAGCTCCAAATTTGATGTACGTAAATCAAAATCTGCGAACGCTTCCGTTCACGTCACGGCTTTGTGCAAAACAAAGCTCGGTCGGTTACACCCCGATCGTCTTGGACATTGATTTGAAATACTAATCAGTGGCCTCCGCCACCTCCGCCCCCACCTTGTGGCGCAGGCTTGTCGAGCATTGCAACGCCGAGGATCATGGCGAGAAAAAGCAAGGTCAGCATCAGGAAGACGTCACCGAAGGCCAGGACGACGGCCTGCTTGGTCACCAGTCCGACCATCTGCTTGATGGCGACCACGGCACCATCCATGCCGTAGGTATTGAAGTTCGCTGCCATGTTGTTCATTTGATCGATCGCGGCAGGGCGTCCCCAATCTATATTCTCGCGCAGCCGCTCGTAATGAACATCCTGCCGGGTCGTCAGCACCGTGTTGATGATCGCCAGGCCAACAGCGCCGCCTAGGTTGCGGGTCAGGTTGAAGAGCCCAGACGCGCCGCGCATACGGGCCGGCGGCATCGTGCCAAGCGCGATGTTGTTAATCGGCACCATACACATCATCAGCCCGAAGCCGCGGAAAATCTGCGGAATGAAGAGTTCGTAGAAGTCCCAGTCCTTAGTCAGATGCGTCATGATGTAGGTGCCGGCCGCAAAGCTGGCGAAACCGATTACCATCATGAGTCGCAGGTCTATCTTCGCCGACAGCTTTCCGGCAATCGGCGCAGTGAAGAACATCGCAAGGCCTGACACGAACATCGTTTCGCCGATCATCAGCGAGTCGTAGCCGCGAATGCGCCCGAGATAGACGGGGTAGATATAGGTCAAGCCGTAAAGGCCGATACCCATGACGAACGAGAAGACGGAGCCGAAGGCAAAATTCCGGTTCGTGAAGGCCCTCAGGTCAACCACCGGAAATTCCACACTGAAGGCGCGATAGAAGAAGACAACGGCGGCGATCGCAGAGGCGATCGCGCCCATGAAGATATGGCTGTCGTTGAACCAGTCGTTGGAGTTGCCTTCCTCCAGCACGTACTCCAGCGCACCGAGGAAGACGCCCATCGACAACAACCCCCACCAATCGAACTTCTTGATCAGCGAGAATTCGGGCTTGTCGAAATCGATGAAATTCCACGTGACAATCGTCACGATGATGCCCGGCACGATGTTGACCAGAAACAGCCAATGCCATGAGAAGGCGTGGCTGAGATAACCACCGACCGTCGGGCCGATTGTCGGCGCAAGCGTGGCGATCAGGCCGATAATGGGCGACACGATGCTACGCTTGGAGGGCGGGAAGATTGTGAATGCGGCCGCAAAGACCGACGGGATCATCCCGCCACCGATGAAGCCCTGAATGGCGCGGTAGACAATCATCTGGTCGATGTTCGTCGCCGTCGCGCAGAGCGCGCTCGCCATGGTGAAGCCCGCGGCCGACGCGGCAAACAGATATCGCGTCGAGACAATGCGCGCGAGAGTACCCGACAGCGGAATCATAATCACTTCAGCGATCAGGTAGGAGGTCTGCACCCAACCGATCTCATCGGATCCGGCGCTGAGGCCAGCCTGAATTTCGGCAAGCGAGGCCGAAACGATCTGGATGTCGAGGATCGACATGAACATCCCGAGCACCATCGCAAAAAACGCAATGAGCTTGCGGGGATCCATGTGATCCGTCGCAGCCGGAGTGGCCGGAACGGTTCCAACTGTTGCGCTCGCGGCCATAGGTTAACCTCGTCCGCCGATATTACTTGGCCGCATCCTGCGCTGTGCGTGTGTCGACATCGACGACAACGCTGAGGCCGGCGCGCAGGCGGCCACTGTCCAGAGCATCCTGCGGCAGCGCGATGCGTACCGGCACGCGCTGAATGATCTTCGTGAAGTTGCCCGTCGCGTTTTCAGGCGGCAGCAGCGAGAAGACGGAACCGGATGCCGGCGAAATCGACTCGACCGTGCCGACGATCGGATGATCGTCATAAGCATCGACGTGCACGTTGACCTTTGATCCCGGGACCAGGTGCTGGATCTGCGTTTCCTTGAAGTTCGCATCGATATAGAGCTGGCGAACCGGCACGAGCGCCATCAGACGCTGGCCGGGCGACACAAGATCGCCTTCCTGGACTGAACGGTTGCCGACGACGCCGTCGTAAGGAGCTTTCAGTACCGTGAAGGAGAGGTCGCGCGCAGCCTTGTCGCGCGAAAGCTCAAGCTGGCGGATCGTGCCTTCGGCTTCGCGGCGCTGCGCCTGAAGGAGCGTAATGTTTGCCTCTGCGGATGCGATCGCGGCATCGCCACCCACGAGATTTGCCTTTGCCTGGTCGAGCGCAATGTTCGCAGCATCGAGATTGGCGGTGGTGCCGACCGACTTAGATTGCAGTTCCGCGGCGCGGGTCTGCGTGATCTGCGCACCCCGCACGGTGGCTTCCAAAGCCGTCTTCTGAGCCTTGGCCTGATCGAGGCTTGCTTGCCCACCGGCGATCTGCGCATCGATTCGCTGCAGCGACAGCTTTTCGGTATCGAGAGAAGCGACCGCCTGATCGAGAGCAAGCTTGTAGTCGCCGTCATCGAGCGTCGCCAGAATATCGCCAGCCTTGATCTTCTGGTTGGCAACGACATTCACCTTGGCCACATAGCCGGTAACCTTCGGCGAGATAGTCGCGATGTCACCTTCGATATAGGCATCGTCAGTTGAGACGAGGAAACGACCCGTTGTCCACCAGTCGTAGCCGTACCAGGCAGCGCCTGCGAGCAGCACAAGCCCAATGATGGGCAGAGCGAGACTGCGCTTTTTCTTCTTCTCGGCGGGGACGGCTTGCGTCTCTGCGGGCGCTTGCGGCGCACGCGGCGCTTCGGCGGTGGGGACTACGGCTTCCTGAGCCTTGCCCTCGGCTTCAGCAGGTTCGCTGACGATACGGGCAACGTTGGCTTTTGGACTGGACGACATGGCGGCTACCGGCAAATTGAGTGAATTTAATCGAACTGAACGGTTCGGTTCAGTTGACATAGAACCTTTTTCCATTCATATCAAGATATATCGAACCACCTGGTTCGATTTTGTTAACGAAAAATTCGCTGATGCGGATATGGTTAAGGAGCTATGACAGAGCTTTCCGATACGCGCGTGGACGAGTCCCCCTCAACAGGCGGCCGATGGGCCGCAGGCGAAGATCCTGCCAAGCGCAAGCAAATTCTCGACGGTGCCCGCCGTGTCTTCATGAAACTTGGCTTCGATGCCGCGAGCATGAACGATGTAACGCGCGAGGCCGGAGTGTCAAAGGGAACGCTCTACGTCTACTTCGCTAACAAGGAAGAGCTTTTCACCGCGATGATGGAGAGCGAGCGAGCGGCCTTCGTCGAAAGCGTGCGCAATACTCTCAAGGAATCCAGCGATCCAAACGTCGCACTACACGATTTCGGCATGACCTTTGTCAGCCATGTTACCGAGGACAAGGTCATCAATGCGATGCGCACGGTCATCGGCGTACGCGACCGCATGCCCCACCTCTGTCAGCGCTTTTTCAGTGGCCCGGAGAACATTCGGACGGTGTTAAGGGACTTTCTGACAGGCCAAGTCGGGGCCGGCCGTTTCGAGATCGACGACATCGAGCTTGCCGCCCGCCAGTTCCTGGAACTCTGCGGCGGAAGCTTCTTCAAGCTGCGCCTGTTTGGCGACATGGACGCCCAACCTCCGCACGAGGAAATGGATCGAGTGGTCAATGGCGCGATCCGAGTTTTCACCGCAGCCTACGGCGCCAAGAAGCAGTCCTGAACCCGTCCTTTTGATTTCTCTCGCCATTCGCGTCCGAATTCCGCAACCGGAATCAGGCGCGAACGGTTGCCCTACAACCTCTCGCACCCAAGGGAGAGCGAATGAGCGCCGTCGGATGAGCGATCTGCTTCATAGAAATTCACCAAAGACATCACTCTGGACCTCGGACGTTGTCGGTCTTTCGCGCTACCACCTTTCACGCGTCTTCGGGCTCGTGACGGGCCATTCGATCAGCAGCCATATCCGAGCCGCCGCTTGATCGGTGCGGCATCGGTGCTGGTCGATCGATCGGAGAGCATTCTCGAGGTAGCCCCTAGATGCACGGCTTGCACGATGCATTCACCCGTGCCTTCGCAACCAGTTCGGTCTAAACACCCGCCATCGGTAAGTAGGGGCACACGCGCAACCTCGCACTTTGGAGCCTATCCGCATGGACCCCTCTCGCCCTCCCGAATTCGAACCACCAGGCTTCGAAACACTGCGCCGATGCTCTTTGCCGCCTGCAGGAGATCTAACCCTACGGCGGCAATGCCGCGATCCCGATCTGGATTCCCATGAAGGAATAAAACTCGTCTTGCTTTCGTATATCCCCTTGCGCGCTTGCCAAGGCAGGCCGCGTCCGTACATTGCGAGCCTCAAACTATGTAGCGCAGGGGGATAAACACCGATGCAAGATATCATGATGCTCGTTCAGGACCCGGCCGCCTGGGTGGCCCTCGTCACGCTCGTGGTAATGGAAGTGGTCCTCGGGATCGACAACCTCATCTTCATCTCAATTCTCACCAACAAGCTGCCACCTGAACATCGCGAGAAGGCCCGCACGCTCGGTATCGGCCTTGCTCTCATCATGCGTCTTGTCCTCCTCGGTACCATTGCCTGGATCGTGAAGCTGACCACGCCGATCTTTGAACTGTTCGGCCACGGCTTCTCGTGGAAAGACATCATCCTGATTGCCGGCGGTCTTTTCCTGCTGTGGAAGGCAACAAAGGAAATCCACCACAACGTCGATCCGACCGATCACGACGAGGATTTCATTGCGACGGCGGTAGCAACAGGCTTTACCGCCGCGATCGGCCAGATCCTGCTGTTGGACCTCGTTTTCTCGGTCGACAGCATCATCACCGCGGTCGGCATGACGCCACACTTACCGATCATGGTCGTCGCCGTAGTCGCGGCCGTGACCGTCATGCTGCTTGCCGCAACGCCGCTTGCGAACTTCATCGAGAAAAACCCGAGCATCGTCATGCTGGCCCTCGCCTTCCTGATGATGATTGGCATGACCCTGATCGCCGAAGGCATGGGCGTGCACGTGCCGAAGGGCTATGTCTATGCCGCGATGGCCTTCTCCGCGCTCGTGGAAGCCCTCAATATGCTCGCTCGCAATGCCCGTAGGCGCAGAAAGCAAGGCAGCCACTGACATCTCCGCGAGATATAGCCTGATCGGCTCGCTTCATTCGGACTTTGTTGCGGGCGATCCGCTCAAGCCTCGCATCGGCCGGGGCAACGCGGCACCGGATCACTGTCCAATCACCCCGGCAGGCAAACGCAGGGAGCGATGAAGCGGCGGGGCTCAAGATCAAGTTGATCATCGCCGCAACACACATTGATTTGATCCCACTGCGCTGCTTAGTGCGCCCCGGCTCCCCCGCCGGATTGCGTTTTCTTGGTGAGCAATAGGGCCAAGGCGGCGATGGCAAGCACCACACCGATCACGGCGAAGGTATCGCTGAAGCCCAGGATCAAAGCCTGACGTCTGACAATTTGACCCAGGGCGATGATGGCTTTGTGGCTGGCGACGGCCGGATCGGAGACGCCGTGTGCCAGGAAATAATTGGTCGTTTGGCTTAGGCGATCGCGAACCTCGTCGCGAGCCAGAGTTACAGACTGACCGATGATATTCGAATGGAACTGCTCGCGCTTGGTCAGGATCGTGCCAAGCGATGCCGTGCCGACCGCGCCGCCTAGATTGCGCAGCATGTTCGTCAGACCAGAGGCAGCAGCCGCATCCGACGCAGCAATGCCTGCGGTCGTGATGGCGGTGATCGGGGTTAGGACAAGAGCCTGGCCGATCGCGCGCACGATGTTCGGGATCCAGAACTGATCGCCGGCGTTGTTCGCTGACAGCGTGACGTTCATGAAGCAGCTGACAGCGAAGATCGAAATGCCAAGGAAGCCGATATAGCGAGCGTCGAAGCGCTTCATCAGCAGCGGAACCAACGGGATGAGCAGCAGCTGCGGCAGGCCAGTCCAGGCCAACACATTGCCAATCTGTTCGGCATTGTAACGCTGCACTTGACCGAGATACTGCGGCAGGATGTAGACGGTCCCGAAAAGGGCGACGCCGACGAGCACATTGACGGCAACACCGATGCCGAAGTTGCGCTGCTTCAAGAGACGCAGCTTCACCAGGGGCTTTTGAGCCGTCATCTCGATCCAGATGAAGGCTGCAAGAAAAACGAACGCCACGATGCTAAGCTTGACGATAAAAGTCGAAGAGAACCAGTCTTCCTTGTTGCCCTCCTCAAGCACGGTCTGCAGGGCAGAAAGGCCGATCGCCATGGTAGCGATGCCGGCCCAGTCGCCCTCCCTCAGCAGATGAAGTTGCATAGGCTGCTTCTCGAGCGTGATGGCAAGCGCGACCGCCATGATTGCGCTTGGGACGGCGTTGATGAAAAAAATCGTCTGCCAGCCGTAGTTTTCGGTGAGATAGCCGCCGATTGTCGGGCCGATCGCCGGAGCAAAGGTAACCGACAGCGCAAAGAGGGCAAGGCCGCGAGGCTGCTGAAACTTTGGCAGCTTGGTCAGGACCATGGTGAATGCCATGGGGATGAGCACGCCTCCAGCAAATCCCTGCAACCCACGCAGTAGGATCATGGTGCCGAGATCATGAGCGAATGCACAGGCGATCGAGAAGATCGGGAAAAGAACCGAGTTGACGAGAATGTAGCGGCGGAAGGAAAAGACGCTGCTGAAATACGCCGTCAACGGAATGACAACGATCTCGCCGATCAGATACGACGTCGAGATCCAGGCGCCATTGTCGACGCCCGTGCCGATGCCGCCCTCGATGTCGAGCAGCGAGGCGTTGGTGATCTGGATATTCAGGATTGCCATGAACGCGCCTATCATCCCGGCGAGTACGGCAATCCAATCCTTTAGGCTGGCGCCCTCCTGGGAGATGGGGGCAGCGGTTGCAGTTGCGGTAGACATGACACGATCCTCATCCTCTCCGGTCAGGCCCCATGGCCGGCCGCATCGGCGACTTTGGTGTTGATGCTTGGTTGCACCGACATGCCGGGGCGAAGGTCACCGGCTGCCGCGCCATTGTCGTCGAGCACTATCTTGACCGGGATACGTTGGACGACCTTCGTGAAGTTGCCAGTGGCATTATCCGGCGGTAGCAGCGCGAATTCCTGGCCGCTCGCCGGTGCGATGCTGTCGACATGACCGCGATAGGTGCGGCCGGGGAACGTATCGACTTCGATGTCGACGGGCTGGCCTGCATGTACGTCGGTCAGCTGCGTTTCCTTGTAGTTGGCAATCACATAGGCCGCGCTGGTGGGAACGACCGACATCAACTGTGTGCCTGCCTGGACGTATTGGCCAACGCGCAGCGTCCGGTTGCCGACCGTGCCATCAACGGGTGCTACAATCGTGGCATAGGAGAGATTGAGTTCGGCCTGACGCTCCAGCGCTTGGCTGCGGCCTAGCGCAGCTTTTGCCTGTGCAAGCTCGGCATTCAGAAGATCGACCTGCTTTATGGCTGCCTCGAGGGCCGCGCTGTCGCGCGAGATCGTTGCCTGTGCAGCAGCGATTTGTGAGGCGGCCTGTTGGGCGGTCTGGACCGGAGCGTAGCCGTTATTTGCAAGGCTCGAATAGCGCCTGTTGTTCTGCTCGGCGAACGTTTCGTTGGCCTTGTCGACATCGACCGCGGCGCGGGCGGCTGCGATCGTCGATTGCTGGATCTCAAGGGCCGCCTGCTTTGCGCTTAACGTGGCTGCCGCAGCTGCAACATCCGCCTTCGCCTGGTCGAGCGCGGCCTGGAAATCGCGATCGTCAATGCGCGCGAGCGGCTGGCCGGCCTTGACGGCCGAGTTGTCGTTGACGAGCACCTGAGCGATATAGCCGGAAACCTTTGGGGCGATCGTGCTGTTGTCCGCCTTCACATAGGCGTCGTCGGTCGACACATGAAAGCGACCGACCGTCCAGTAATCGTGCCCATAATAGGCGCCTGCTACCACGATCGCGATGGCGGCTGCGCCAAGCAGCAGCGACCGACCTGGTCGCTTGCGGGCCTGCTGCATGTTTGGGGCAGCGCGCAGCGCCTCGGCGCGCAGTGGCTTGCCCGCCTCTAGCGTTCCCGGCGCTTCCTCGGCGACCGTTTCGGTGCTTGGGGTAGCATTGTTGTTCATGGCATGCAGCTTTTGGGCGGTCATTGTTTTCTCCGGATCAAAGCCGCTATCGCGCGGGATACAGCCTGATGCATAAAATGGAAAATTGACGTTTTCCAAAATATGCTCTATAAAATCGATGTCAACATGAATTTGGAAAATAGTAATGGTCCAAAATCACAAGATCGAGAGAAGGCCGCGAGGCAGACCGCAAGCGCGTTGCGATGACGACACCAGGAGCGTCATCATCGAGGCCGCCAACAAGCAGTTTCACGAGAATGGATATGCGACGGCGAGCATAGCGGCGATCGCGCAGGAAGCAGGCGTTTCGACAAAAACGCTCTACCGGTTGTTTCCGACGAAAGCAGACCTTTTTTCCGACCTGATTTCCGATCGCATTAGCCGCTTTTTGCTGGCGCTCGACCCGACCACGCTTGCTGCGGCCGATCTTCGCCAAGGTCTCGAGCGGATGCTGATGGCCTATGGCATGCTGACGCTCTCGGACGACACCATCACCATGATGCGCCTCGTGATCGGCGAGTCCGACCGCTTCCCCGAAATCTCCGCATCTTTCTATGAAAAAGCCATCGTTCGAACGAGCGCACTAATGGAGGGGTGGCTGCGCAAACAGGTCGATCGCGGCCTCATCGCTCTCGAAGACCCGCATGCCGCTTGCGGCATGTTGCGCGGCATGATGGCCATGGAGCCGCAGCGCGCCGCAATGCTACGCCAGCAGCCGGCGCCCGGGATCGAGGAGATCGCTGCCCGGGCAAAAATGTGCGCCGATCTGTTTTTGAACGGCGCGGCAATCGTTCCGGCTTAGCCGCCCGCGCGTAGGTATCGAGAGCCGCCTCAGGCGTTCTTTGCAAGCTCTTTGTCGATGGCCGACGTCAGTCGCTGATCGTCGGCCGTGACGTCAGGCGCAAACCGTGCAGCAACCTTGCCATCGCGGCCAATCAGGAACTTTTCAAAGTTCCAGAGGATTTCACTGTTGTCGTCGGTCGCCAGGCCATTACTGCGCAGCCGCTCCCGCATCGGACCTTCGCCTACGGCCACCCCGGCAGCAGCTGTCAGCAACTGGTAAAGTGGATGCTTGTCGTCACCCTTTACCGAGATCTTGGAGAAGATCGGAAACTTCACGTCATATGTCAGAGTGCAGAACTCAACGATCTCGGCATCCGTGCCGGGTTCCTGTCCCTTGAAATTGTTCGCCGGAAAGGCGGCAATCACGAAGCCGCGCTCGCGTTTGTCCTCATAGAGCTTCTCGAGCCCCTCATACTGGACAGTCAGGCCGCATTTGGAGGCGACATTGACGATGAGGATTACCTTGCCACGGTGATCGTTCAGCGTTGTCTCGCGACCGTCGGCCAACTTCACCGGTATGTTCAAAAGATCAATCATCACCATCTCCAGACTATCTCCAGCAAGAATTTCGCCGCGGAAGCTATACCTACCCGTGCGTTTGTCCAGGAGGCAGATGCAGTCCACTGGCAAAATCAATCAAAACAGCTAGTTTGCCCCCAAAGAGCACGGGTGGGCGCGGCGGAAGATGGTGCTGGAATTGCTGGTGGCGGTCGTTGTCTTCGCTTTGCTCATGATAGCCTCGATAGGAACGATGCTGACCTACTCGAAGCTGCCGGTGCATCACCGTCAGGATGAGACCAATACCGTCGTCCGGCTGGTCGCCAATATCTTCGTCGTTATGACATCGCTTGTCTTTGGCCTAATGATCAATTCGTCGAAGAACACCTTCGCCGAGATTGATAAGAACGTTCACGCCTTCGCGACGCAGATCATCCTTCTTGACCGAACCTTGCGCACCTTTGGCCTCGAGGCTAATGAAACCCGTGCGCGCCTGGAAAACTACGTCGAAAAGGCGCTTACCAATCCGGCCCGCGCCGCCACCGATCCAATGGTCAAGAGCGACCGCACGAGCGAACTTGCCCTCAATGCCGTCGGCGACAGCCTTTCGCTGATCAAGCCGTCCGACCCAGGGCATGTTGCGCTCTGGAACGACGCCCGCCAGCAGTATCAAAGGATCGTCGAGCTGCGTTGGATCATCGTCGAACAATCGGAAGGCGTCATTCCGAGGCCGCTCATCACAATGCTGACGGCGTGGCTGACCTTGATCTTTGCCAGCTTCGGCTATCGTGCTCCGAGAAACATCATCGTCGTCCTGATGTTCTTCATGTCCGCGCTCCTCATATCGCTGTCGATCTTCATTGTGCTAGACATGGATATTCCGTTCTCGGGCTGGATCCAGATTTCCGATACGCCCCTTCGCAGGGCCCTGGCCGAGCTCCAACAATAGCAGTTTGCGCAACCACGAGCGGCATTGTGCTCGTGTTATCGAGACACCGACGAGATCCGCACGCAAACGGTCCGCGTGGCTTGGAGGTCCAAATCGGAACTTTGCATCCGGCATGGCATTGATTAGTCCAGGAAGACTTTCAGATATCAACGCGGCGGGCGCAGGCCCGCGGTCAGCCTCGAGACGCTGGAGTCGCATGACAACACAGCAGATCCTAGCCTTCAGTGTGATCGGCCTGATGATGGCGATCTTCCTCTGGGATCGCTTCAGCTATGATCTGGTCGCCTGTTGTTCCCTCGTTCTGGCGGTAGCTGTCGGCATCGTGCCTTTCGACACGGCATTTTCCGGTTTCAGCGACGACATCGTCATCATTGTCGGCAGTGCACTCATCGTCAGCGCCGGCGTCGTGCGCTCGCGAATCGTCGACACCACAATCAAGCGGTCCTTCCCCAATCTGACTAAGTTGCATGCGCAGCTCGCCCTGCTGCTCATCGTCGTCGCCGTTCTCTCTGCCTTCATCAAGAACATCGGCGCTGGCAATGGTCGCCTTTCGGGTCATCCCGCTCGTCGAGGTCTATAAGGCCGTGGACGGGCCGATCCTGATCATGCTTGCGGCTCTGATCCCCGTCTCCGACACGCTGCGAACAACCGGCGGCAGCGAACTGATTGCCGGGTGGGCTCGGCCAATTTGCGGCCCAGATGCCACCCTTCGGCGCATTGGCGCTGATACTCATCACCGCCATGGCGGTAACACCGTTCCTCAACAATGCGGTAACGGTTCTGGTAATGGCACCAATTGCGGCAAGCTTCGCCCAAACTCTCGGCTACCGGCCAGAGGCCTTCCTGATGGCGGTCGCCATTGGGGCGGGTTGCGACTTCTTAACGCCGATCGGCCACCAATGTAATACGCTTGTTTTTGGCCCGGGCGGCTACCGCTTCAGCGACTATCCTCGCCTCGGCATGCCGCTGTCTTTCATCATCATCCTCGTCAGCGTGCCCGCTCTGCTATACGTCTGGCCGGTTCGTTGACCCAATTGCCCATTTTCCTTGACGCGCGCGGTCGAATATGGCCTTAAGGCCAGCCAAATGGGCAATCGGCGGATGAAAGGGGGCAGTGCCCTTTTCCAGCCGGTTTCCTGATCCAGTTATCTGCATTCTTTCCGGCCGAACGTCGCTTTCTCAGAAAAAGCCGTCCGGCATTCATTTAACGGGCACTTAAAAATGACAGCTTCCGGCGTCCGCGTCCGCATTGCTCCCTCGCCGACCGGCGAGCCGCATGTCGGCACTGCTTACATCGCTCTCTTCAACTATCTTTTCGCCAAGAAGAACGGCGGCGAGTTCATTCTGCGCATCGAAGACACCGATGCGACGCGCTCGACCCCGGAATTCGAGAAGAAGGTGTTGGACGCGCTGAAATGGTGCGGCCTCGAATGGAAGGAAGGCCCCGATATCGGCGGCCCCTACGGCCCGTATCGTCAGTCCGACCGCAAGGACATCTACACGCCCTACGGCCAGGAACTGCTCGACAAGGGCCATGCGTTCCGCTGTTTCTGTACGCCGGATCGCCTGGAAAAGATGCGCGAAGAGCAGCGCGCCGCAGGCAAGGCACCGAAGTATGACGGTCTTTGCCTGAAGCTCACCGCCGAGGAAGTCACCGCCAAGATGGCGGCTGGCGAGTCCTCCGTCATCCGCATGAAGATCCCGACCGAGGGCTCTTGCGACTTTACCGACGGCGTCTATGGCGACGTCAGCATTCCCTGGGATTCGGTCGATATGCAGGTCCTCATCAAGGGCGACGGCATGCCGACCTATCACATGGCAAACGTCATTGACGACCATCTGATGCAGATCACCCACGTCGCGCGCGGCGAAGAGTGGCTGGCTTCCGTGCCGAAGCACATCCTGCTTTACCGCTACTTCGGCTGGGAGCAACCGGTGTTCATGCATCTTTCGCTGATGCGTAACGCTGACAAGTCGAAGCTCTCGAAGCGCAAGAATCCGACGTCGATCTCCTATTACTCCGCTCTCGGCTATATCCCGGAAGCGCTGATGAACTTCCTCGGCTTGTTCTTCGTGCAGATCGCCGAAGGCGAAGAATTGCTGACGATGGACGAACTCTCGCAAAAGTTCGATCCCGAGAACCTATCCAAGGCCGGCGCGATCTTCGACATCCAGAAGCTCGACTGGTTGAACGGTCGCTGGATTCGCGAGAAGCTTTCAGAAGAGGAATTCCTTGCGCGCGTGCTCGACTGGGCAATGGAGAACGACCGTCTAAAGGCTGGCCTGCGCCTGTCGCAGTCGCGTATTTCCAAGCTCGGCGAGCTTCCCGATCTCGCGGGCTTCCTGCTGAAATCCGATCTTGGTGTCGATCCGTCGGCTTTCGCCAAGATCAAGTCGCCGCCGGAAGAGATCCTCGAGATCCTCAACACCGTTCAGCCGGATCTCGAAAAGATCCTGGAATGGAACGTCGAGACGATCGAAGCAGAACTGCGCGCGATTGCCGATCGCATGGGCAAGAAGCTGAAGGTCGTGGTAGCCCCGCTCTTCGTCGCCGTTTCCGGCTCCTCGCGCTCGCTGCCGCTCTTTGACTCGATGGCGATTCTAGGCCGCTCCGTCGTGCGCCAGCGCTTGAAGCTTGCGGCCCAGACAGTCGCCTCCCTAGTTGGCCCGAAGACCTGAACCGGACGTTTGCATCATGACCGAAAAGACCGAAACAGCAACCCTTTCCTCCGACGCGACCGAGGTGCGCGCCCAGAAGCTGAAACTGCTGCGCGAACAGATCGGCGACGTCTATCCGGCGCATTTCCACCGGACCATGACCAATGCCGAGCTGGCGGAGAAATACAAAGATCTCGATCCCGACGTGGAAACGCAGGATGTCGTAACCGTTGCCGGCCGCGTCTATTCCTCTCGCAATTCAGGCATGTTCATGGATATCCATGACGCCTCGGGCAAGATCCAGATCTTCAGCCACAAGGACGTGACGCCGGAAGAAGCACGTAGCATGCTCGGCATGATCGATATCGGCGACATCATCGGCGTCACCGGCACGGTGCGGCGTACGAAGCGCGGCGAACTGTCGATCAACGCCCGCGAGATCACCATGCTGACGAAAACGCTGCTCCCGATGCCGGAGAAGTGGCACGGCGTTTCCGACGTCGAGATCCGCTATCGCAAGCGCCACCTCGACATCATGACCAATGACGAATCGAAGCTCCGTTTCCAGCAGCGTTCGAAGATCGTCTCCGGCATCCGCCGCTTCATGGAAAACGACGGCTTCATGGAAATCGAAACGCCGATGTTGCATTCGGTCTATGGTGGCGCAACCGCCGAGCCCTTCAAGACGCATCACAACACGCTGAAGCTTGATATGTACCTGCGCATCGCGCCGGAACTGTATCTGAAACGCACGCTGGTTTCGGGCCTCACCGACAAGGTGTTCGAGATCAACCGCAACTTCCGCAACGAAGGCGTCTCGACCCGGCACAATCCCGAATTCACGATGATGGAGTGCTACTGGGCCTATGCCGACTACGAGGACATCATGGACCTCGTCGAGCGGCTGTTCGAAAGCCTGGCACTGTCGATCCACGGCACGACGGAATTCCCTTTCGGCGACGAGACGATTTCTTTCAAGGGTCCGTTCAAGCGTGTGCCGATGCCCGATGCCGTCAAGGACGCGACCGGTATCGACTTCCTCGCGATGACGACGGACGAGGAAGCCCGCGCCGCCGCCAAGGCCGCCGGTTTCGCGGTCGAGAAGGACTGGACCTGGGGCGAGTGCCTTGCATTCATCTTCGAAGAGAAGGTCGAGGCGACACTGATCCAGCCGTCGCATGTCACGCATTTCCCGAAGGATATCTCGCCCTTCGCCAAGGAAGTCCCGGGCGAGCCGCGCCTTGTTGAGCGCTTCGAAACCTACTGCAACGCCTGGGAACTCGGCAACGCCTTCTCGGAACTCAACGATCCGGAAGAGCAGCGCCGCCGCATGGTCGAGCAGCTTGAGCAGGCGCACGCCCGCGGCGAAAAGGAAAAGCAGCTGGACGACGAATTCCTCGATGCAATCGACCAGGGTATGCCGCCGGCTGGTGGCCTCGGCATCGGCGTCGACCGCCTGATCATGCTCTTGACCAACGCCCCGTCGATCCGCGACGTGATCCTCTTCCCAGCTCGCCGCAGCAAGGCCGACTGAGCCAGGCAGATTGAACAGAAAGGCGGCGGCCCGATGGGCTCGCCGCCTTTTTCTTTTCGAAATCGTCAGTGATCGGCAGCCGGGGCTGCGTCGGTAGGCGAAGGTCCCTCTTTAGGCGCAGCGTCCCGACTGCCCCCCTCGGCCGACCCTTCTTCCTTCGCCTCTTCTGTCTTCGCAGTCTTCTTAGCCCCACCTTCTCCACCCTTCGTGGCCGCAACGGCGATAGGATCGATACAGTCGGAGTATTCCTTGAAGGACGCGCCCAAAGCGGTGATTTCGTCTTCGGGTAGATCCACACGTTCGCCGAAGAATAGTCCGTTAGCGGCCGCCGCACCGTCGAAATAATGGGCAGTGTATGTCTTGGCGTCCGTGCTCTCGAGGACGGGATCGGGATGCGGAATATAGACGACGTCGGCGCCGATCGCGCGGCCGCGAATGTCGGAACGCAGCGTCGGCCCATTGGCGTCGAGGACGACGACCTGCACAAGATCGGGCCTCTGCGCGTCGTAGATCGCCTTGGCCACGCGAAGCGCGGTCCTGACCCGCGTCATGCCATCGGTCGGCTCGGTTTTGATATACTTGCGGATCCAGACTCGGTTCTGCTTTTTGATGGTAACGAGATTGACGTCTGTGCAGGAGAGACCGTTCATCGTTTCCGCTGACAGGCCGAGGATCTTGTTTTTACCGATAAGCAGCGCGGCACCGCCGGAGACACCCCCGAGGAGGGCAACGCCAGCGATTATAAACACCAATTTCCGGGAAGGCCGGAAGATGCGCAGTAGGGCCTTCACGCCAACTGCTCCGCCATTAATAAGCTCCAACGCAATACAAGTGGTCTCGACGCTAGAGAAATGACGTTTCCGAATACTTAAACGGGCCCTCCAACTTTGCGTCAGTAGGGGATTAGCACCAAAAAAGGTCCAAGTTTTCCCTATGCTTGCCAATATCCTCGCGACCATGCTCTAACGGCGTATGGCCTTTACGCTCCGCCAGATCCAGTATTTCGTTGCAGTCGCCGAACAGGGCTCCGTAACGCGTGCCGCGCAGAACCTTTCGATCTCGCAATCCTCGGTTACGGAGGCGCTAAAGGAGCTAGAAACCGACCTCGGCGTGGCGCTCTTCGAACGCCATCCGCGGGGTCTGTCGATCACCCACAATGGCCATCAGTTCCTTCGCCATGCGACGAAGATCCTGGCGAGCGTTTCTGATGCACGCACCAGCTTTTCCGGCAAGCAGAATGAATTGTCAGGCACGCTCAATATCGGCGTCACCTCGCTCGTTGCCGGCTACGTGCTTTCCGACCTCTTGGCTCGCTATCGCCGCGCCTGCCCGGGCGTCGAAGTCAGCGCCATCGAGGACAACGGCAGCTATCTCGAACATCTGCTGGTCGGCGGCGAGCTGGATGTGGCCGTCATGGTGATCTCCAACCTGCGGGACCGTATGGCCCTGCAGGCGGAAATTCTGGAAACCTCGCCTTACCGGCTGTGGCTGCCCATGGGGCATCCGCTGGTCTCCGCCGACATCATTTCCGTCGCCGATATTGCCCGCGAGCCGCTGATCATGCTTACCGTCGACGAAATCGAGGAAAACACCGGCAAGTTGCTCTCGGCGCTCGGCGCCCGCCCCCATGTCGCTTTCCGCACACGTTCGGTGGAAGCGGTGCGCAGTCTGGTCGCGACCGGCGCCGGCGTGGCGCTACTGCCGGATCTCGTCTATCGTCCCTGGTCATTGGAAGGCGATCGCATCGAAAGCCGCGACGTGTCCGGCTCGCTGCCCGTCGTCCAGGTGGGCATGGTCTGGCGCAAGGGGTCGAGCCTGCCACAGGCGGCACGCGACTTCGTGGGCATCGCTGAAGCGCTCCGATCCGGTCGACCCCGCTGAATGCCTGATATCGGATTTTCCGATATCGACTTTCTGATAAATGAATTTGCGAAAACGGAAGATTCGGCGCACCTTTTCGCCCGGGAACATAACGCCACGAAAAGTGGCAAACCGGGAGACGTCAGATGAAATATCTTCTGAAATCGTGCACGGCTGCCCTCGCGAGCCTGAGCTTCGTGACGCAGGGGGTCGCCGCCGAACCGCTGAAGGCGCTTGGCAAGGGCGAGGGTGCAGTAAGCATCGTAGCCTGGGCCGGTTACATCGAACGCGGCGAAAGCGACAAGAGCTACGACTGGGTCACCAGCTTTGAAAAGGAAACCGGGTGCAAGGTCTCAGTCAAGACGGCCGCGACCTCGGATGAAATGGTCTCGCTGATGAACGAAGGAGGCTTCGATCTCGTCACCGCTTCCGGCGACGCATCGCTCCGCCTGATCGCCGGCAAGCGCGTCCAGCCGATCAACACGGACCTGATCCCGAGCTTCAAGAATGTCGATCCACGTCTGCAGAAGGGCGCGTGGTACACGGTCAACGGCGTCCACTACGGCGTACCCTACCTCTGGGGGCCGAATGTTCTGATGTACAACACCGATGCCTTCAAGGATAAGGCACCCACCAGCTGGAAGGTCGTTTTCGAAGAAGAGACGCTTCCGGACGGCAAGTCCAACAAGGGACGTGTCCAGGCCTATGACGGCCCGATCTATATTGCGGATGCCGCCCTCTACCTGATGGCGCACAAGCCGGACCTCGGCATCAAAGATCCCTACGAGCTGAACGAAGACCAGTACAAGGCAGCCCTCGATCTCCTGCGCGGCCAGCGCAAGCTCGTTTCCCGCTACTGGCACGACGCGATGATCCAGATCGACGATTTCAAGAACGAGGGCGTCGTCGCCTCGGGCTCCTGGCCATT
Organism: Rhizobium mesoamericanum STM3625; assembly: GCF_000312665.1. Lineage (GTDB taxonomy): Bacteria > Pseudomonadota > Alphaproteobacteria > Rhizobiales > Rhizobiaceae > Rhizobium > Rhizobium mesoamericanum. The sequence goes on from NZ_HF536772.1 coordinate 327,292, forward strand.
CCAGGTCAATCTGATGCAGGCAGACAAGCAGAAGATCGCCTCCACCTTCCCGGAAGAAGGGGCGACCGGCTGGGCTGATACGACCATGCTGCACGTCGACAGCGAGCACCCGAACTGCGCGTACATGTGGATGGAGCATTCGCTGCAGGCCAAGGTCCAGGGCGATGCCGCTGCCTGGTTTGGCGCCGTGCCGTCGGTCCCCGCAGCCTGCAAAGGCAACGAATTGCTGACGGACGAGGGTTGCGCAACGAACGGCTTCAACCACTTCGACAAGATCAAATTCTGGAGAACGCCGACCTCGAAGTGCGCCACGCAGAACGAGTGCGTACCGTATCACCGTTGGGTCTCAGACTATATCGGCGTAATCGGGGGACGATAGTCTCTCGCGCAATCTCTGCTTCTCCGTAAGCGGAAAAGACGCCCGCTGACGGCAACGCGAGGGGGCAATGAAGACAAGAGCGAACGTCCGAGCGCTGGGGCGACGACGGAACGCCGAATTGTCCCCTCGTCAGGGCCCTCGGGCTGCCTTCCCACTGGGAAGACGAAAGACACAACATCCCGGAGTTTTACAATGATCCCCGCCGTCCGTTTCCAACAGGTCTCGCGCTATTTCGGGCAGGTCCGCGCTGTCGATCGCGTCGATCTCGAAATTGCGCCGGGCGAATTCTTCGCCATGCTCGGCCCTTCCGGGTCCGGCAAAACCACGTGCCTGCGCCTGATCGCGGGCTTCGAACAGCCAACGGGCGGCCACATCGAAATCTTTGGCGAGACGGCCGAAGGCATTCCGCCCTATCGCCGCAACGTCAACACCGTCTTCCAGGACTACGCGCTCTTCCCGCATCTTAACATCCTTGACAACGTCGCCTATGGGCTAATGGTCAAGGGCATCGGTAAGGCTGAACGCACCAAAGCCGCCGAACAGGCGCTCGACCTTGTGAAGCTTCCCGGCTATGGCGGGCGCAAGCCCGGCCAGCTCTCCGGCGGCCAGCGGCAACGTGTGGCGCTCGCCCGCGCCCTCGTCAACAAGCCGAAGGTCCTGCTGCTCGACGAGCCGCTCGGCGCGCTTGATCTGAAGCTGCGTGAGCAGATGCAAGAGGAGCTGAAGAGCCTGCAGCGCGCGCTCGGCATCACCTTCGTCTTCGTCACTCATGACCAGGGCGAGGCGCTGTCGATGGCCGACCGCGTCGCCGTCTTCAACAATGGCGGGATCGTCCAGGAAGGCACCCCGCAAGACATCTACCGCTGCCCGAAGACACGCTTCGTCGCGGATTTCGTCGGCTCCTCCAATGTCATAGCCCCCGACCTGATGACCACGCTTGGCGGCGAGAAGCGTTGGGCGAGCCTGCGTCCGGAAGCGATCCACGTCGCCGGCGAAGGTGTCGAAGCGCGCGTGGAGCACGCGAGCTTTCTCGGTGCTGCAACCCGCCTGTCGGTCGATATCCGCGGCACGCGGCTGCACGTCATGCTGCCTGCCGGCGCCCACATACCGGATATCGGCACGAGCGTTCGCCTCGCCTGGCAACCCGTGGACGTGCATTACATGGACGACGCAGCATGACCGCGATTGCTTTGACCAAGCCCGCCGATCTGCGTGAGACCTCGATCCTTCCTGGTCGTGGCGGTTTCTTCGGACAGCTCTCGGACGCTTTCTGGCGACATCCTAAACTGCTGCTCCTCCTGATGCTGACGCCGCCGCTGCTGTGGCTCGGCATCATCTACATCGGTTCCCTGATCGCGCTGCTGCTGCAGAGCTTCTTCTCGATCGATGACTTCTCCGGCCTGGTGAATTACGAGTTCACGCTTGCGACCTATGCGCAGCTGCTCAGCCCGACGAATTTCGACATCATCATTCGCACCATCATCATGGCGGCGCTGGTGACGCTGACCTCCGCTGTCGTCGCCTTCCCGATTGCCTATTACGCCGCCCGCTATGCACAGGGCAAATGGAAGGCGCTGTTCTATCTCGGCGTCATGCTGCCGCTATGGTCCAGCTATCTCGTGAAGATCTATGCCTGGAAGCTGATCTTGGCCAAGGAAGGCATCCTCACCTGGATCTTCGAGAAGCTACACCTTTCCTGGCTGCTCGACGGCATTCTCAACCTGCCCATCATCGGCGGCAATTCACTGTCGGTCAGCTATCTCGGGACGTTTCTCGTGTTCGTCTATGTCTGGCTGCCCTACATGATCCTGCCGACACAGGCAGCACTTGAGCGCGTACCAGGCAATCTGATTGAGGCCTCGTCCGATCTCGGCGCGACACCCGGCCAGACTTTCCGCAATGTGGTTTTCCCGCTGGCACTACCCGGTATCGTAGCCGGCTCGATCTTCACCTTCTCCCTGACCTTGGGCGACTACATCATCCCGCAGATCATCGGCTCGTCGCGCCTCTTCATTGGCCAAGCGGTCTATGCCCAGCAGGGCACGGCCGGAAATGTCCCGCTCGCGGCCGCCTTTTCCGTCGTCCCGATCGCCATCATGGCCGTCTACCTCTGGCTCGCCAAGAAACAGGGGGCCTTCGATGCGCTCTGACCGTTCACAACGTTCCCCGCTGTTCCTGAAGATCGCCGCAGCCGGTGGCCTGCTCTTCCTACACCTGCCGATCCTACTGATCTTCGTCTATGCCTTCACGACCGAGGAGAAGAGCTATCAGTGGCCGCCCCCAGGTCTTACGATGCAGTGGTTCGCTATTGCCTGGAACCGCCCGGATGTCTGGTCTGCACTCGGCTTGTCCGTGCAGGTCGCCTGCATCGCCACATCAATTGCATTGGTACTCGGCACCCTCTGCGCCGCGGCGATCAGCCAGACGAAGTTCTTCGGTCGGGAGGCAATCTCGCTGCTGGTCATCCTGCCCATCGCGCTCCCCGGCATAATCACCGGCATTGCGTTACGCTCGGCCTTCAGCCTGTTCGACATCCCGTTCTCGGTCTGGACGATCGTGCTTGGCCACGCAACCTTCTGCGTCGTGGTGGTCTACAACAATGCCGTTGCCCGCTTCCGCCGCACCTCCGGTTCGCTGATCGAGGCATCGATGGATCTTGGCGCCGATGGCTTCCAGACGTTTCGCCACATCATCCTGCCGAACATCGGCACGGCGCTTTTAGCCGGCGGCATGCTCGCCTTCGCGCTGTCGTTCGATGAGGTCATTGTCACCACCTTCACCGGCGGACAGCAATCCACACTGCCGATCTGGATGCTCGAAGAACTCATCCGCCCGCGCCAGCGCCCTGTCACCAACGTAGTCGCGATGGTCGTCGTGCTCGTCACCTTTCTGCCGATCCTGGCAGCCTACTATCTTACTCGCGACGGCGACCAAGTCGCCGGAGCCGGCAAATAACCAAAGTGGGATGCGGAAAAGTGTGAAGCGGCTTTCCGCCCATATCCCACTCCGTCGACAATAAGGAGAACGTCATGGACACCTCAATGCTGATTGGGTCTAGCTTCGTAGCGGGCACGGAAACTGAAGAGCACATCCTCAACCCGAAGACGGGCGAGACGGTGCTTGACCTGCCGGAAGCCTCGCTTGGCCAGATCGACGCAGCCGTGGACGCAGCCGAATCCGCATTCAGGAGCTGGTCGCTGACGACACCCGGTGAGCGCTCGGCTTATCTCTTGAAGATCGCGGATGCGATCGAGAATGACGCGCAAGGCTTTGCAGTGCTGGAAGCGCTGAACTGCGGCAAGCCGATCAATGCCGTGCTGAACGACGAGATCCCTGCGATCGTCGATTGCTACCGCTTCTTTGCCGGCGCGGTGCGCAACCTGCATGGCCCGGTCGCCGGCGAATATCTGCCGAACCACACCTCGATGATCCGCCGCGACGCCGTCGGCATTGTCGGCTCGATCGCACCTTGGAACTATCCGTTGATGATGATGGCATGGAAGCTGGCGCCGGCAATCGCGGGCGGCAACACTGTCGTCTTCAAGCCGTCCGAACAAACGCCGCTGACCGCGCTGAAGATGGCGAAGCTGCTTGCCGAGATTCTTCCGGAAGGCGTCGTCAACGTCATCCTCGGCCGCGGCGAAAGCGTCGGCAACGCGCTGATCAACCATCCGAAGATTTCGATGGTCTCGATAACAGGCGATGTCGCAACCGGCAAGAAGGTCCTGCAGGCGGCCGCCAAGACCGTGAAGCGCACCCACCTCGAGCTCGGCGGCAAGGCACCGGTCATCGTCTTCGATGACGCCGACATCGATGCTGTCGTCTCCGGCATCCGGACTTTTGGCTACTATAATGCTGGCCAGGACTGCACTGCCGCCTGCCGAATCTATGCAGACGCGAAGGTTTACGACAAATTCGTCGCCGACCTCTCTTCGGCCGTCTCCTCGATCCGGTTCAACCAGGCAGACGACACTGAAAACGAGATCGGCCCGCTAATCTCCAAACGCCAGCGTGACCGCGTCGAAAGCTTCGTCGCCCGCGCCAGCGAGCACAAGCACATGGAGATCACGGCCGGCGGCAAGACGTCTGGTGACAAGGGCTTCTTCTACACGCCAACAGTCATCGCGGGCGCTACCCAGGCCGACGAAATTGTTCGCCGGGAGGTTTTCGGCCCCGTCGTCTCGGTCACCCGTTTCACCGATGTCGAGGATGCCGTCATCTGGGCGAACGACAGCGACTATGGCCTGGCTTCGTCCGTCTGGACCAAGGAGATCAGCCGCGGCATGAAGACCGCCGCCCGTCTGCACTATGGCTGCACCTGGATCAACACCCACTTCATGCTGGTCAACGAGATGCCGCACGGCGGCTTGAAGCAGTCCGGCTATGGCAAGGACATGTCGGTCTACGCGCTGGAGGACTACACCGCCGTCCGTCACGTCATGATCAACCACGGCTGATAATCCAAAAGTGAAAGGGAGGACTTGCATGAAACGTCGTACCATTCTTGCCGCCTTTGGCGGCATCTTCCTCGCTTCAACGCTTGCCGGAGTGCCGGTCTACGCCGCCGACCAAACGCCGCTTTCGATCGTCGAGCAGTATCTGGCCGCATGGAACGCGCATGATGCCGCCAAGGCCGCCTCATATTTCGATGAAAAGGTCAGCTACTACGACGCGTCCGTTGGCAAGCCGACCGTTGGAAAGGCGGAAGCCAAGGCCGCAGTCATCGACAACTTCATGGCCGCGGCACCTGATCTGAAATGGGTAATGCGCGGCGATCCGATTGTCAGCGGAAACAAGGTTTCATTCGAGTGGACCTTCACGGGCAACAACAGCGGAGCCTGGGCTGATGGCACCGCGGCCACCAACAAACCGTTCTCCCTCGACGGCGCTTCCGTCTTCGTCATTGAGAACAATGCCATCAAACAGCAGTCGGATTATTACGATGCCCTGGGCTTCTACAAGCAGCTGGGTCTGATGTAAGCAGCAACAGCTTGACGGCGCCCTTCAGGACCGCCGTCAAGCCTCCGGCTCGGCCTCGCGCCCGCACCTGACGATCGCGGGCCGCATATGGAACAATTTTCCTCGCATTGCGTCATCCAAGCAATGAACAAAGAGGAAAACATCCATGCTTAAATGGGCCCTTATATTCTTCGTTATTTCGCTGATCGCCGGGTTCCTGGGTTTTTCCGGGATCTCGGCGGCCACGGCCACCATCGCACGTGTCCTCTTCGGTATTGCGCTGGTGATCTTCTTGATCTTCCTCGTCCTGGCGTTGCTGGCCGGCAATGTGGTGGTATAGCTTCGTCGGTCAGCCAAGCAAGCTTGCGCCAACGTTGACCGCCAAGGCCAGGATCGTCGTGTTGAACAGGAACGAGAGAACGGAGTGAAGAAGCGTCAGCTTTCGCATCGCGGTAGATGTCGTCGCGACGTCAGCGGTCTGCGATGCGACGCCGATTGTGAAGGAGTAATAGAGAAAGTCCCAGTAGACGGGCTCATCATTGCCTTCCGGAAACTTCAGCCCTTCCCCCCTGTCCTCGCCGCTATAGAAACGATGCGCGTAGTGGACGGTGAAGAGTGTATGTAGGAACACCCATGAGTTCAAAATGGTGACGATTGCCACGAGCGCCTGCACCAGGGCTTCGCTCCGCCCGGTATCCTTGGCGAAGTGAAGTTCGAGAGCGATGCCTGCGATGCTGGCAAGTGCCGCCAAGATCGACAGTGACAGCACGACGACGTCTGAATAGTCGAGGTCCTCCGCCCGCTTGCGGATGCTGGCAACGCTCGCGCGTAACATCCGGCGCCACGTGAGCGCCGTAAACACGATGGCGCCCACATTCCAGCCGGCGACCAGGTTCCGCGGATTGACCTGGCGGCTGGTGAGAAGCAAGAACGTCACCAGGCCGGCTAATAGGGCGACGGCAAATACCATGTGCTTGCGCACCTGCCCCATGACCTGACCTTCCCGGTCCCCTGTGCCTTCCACCATCACTGTCCTGCCGCTCTGAGATCGCCCTTAATATCAGCTCGATGGCGGCAGGAGCAATATAGCTTCAGCCGGTCCAGCCGCCATCGACGACATGCGTCTGGCCGGTCGTGAAGCCAGCCTCGTCGCCGGCAAGATAGGTGACGAGAGCGGCGATCTCCTCGGGTGTCGCAATACGTCCCATTGGCTGGCGGGCGATGAAATCCTTGAGCGCATTGTCGTAGTCGCCAGTCGCACGCAGACGATCATGCAGCGAGGGGCTGTCCACGGTGCCGGGGCAAATCGCGTTGGCGCGGATGCCCCTGGCGACAAAGTCAGAGGCGATCGACTTGGTGAGCCCGATCACGGCTGCCTTCGACGCACTGTAGGCGAAGCGATTTGGAACGCCTTTCACGCTGGAGGCGACCGATGCCATATTGACGATCGAACCCTTGCCCTTCTCCAGCATGCCGGGAAGAAAGGTGCGGCAGGTCGTATACATGGCCTTGGCGTTCAGGTTGAAGGAGAAATCCCAGTCCTTCTCCTCGCATTCCAAGATCGTGCCGGAATGCACGAAACCGGCGCAGTTGAAGAGAACGTCGATCGGTCCGATCTCGGCTGCAAAGCCGCGGACCGCATCGCCATCGAGCACATTGAGAACGTGCTTTTCGGCACCCTCCAGCGTGGAAAGCGTTTTCTCGTTGATATCGGTTGCGTAGACATGCGCGCCGAGTGAAATGAAGCGCTCAGCGCTTGCTCGACCGATGCCCTGCCCTGCCGCCGTGATGACGACCTTCTTGCCTTCCAGACCGTGGCTCATACGTCCTCCCGAAATTCCAGCGCTTGCGGCGCGTTCATTCATATGCAAACAATATATTCAAATTGGCGTCAACCTGAATAACCACGCTTCGTTCGCTGGAGAAAACCCTAGTCGATAAAGACTCGACCGGCATGGTAAATCTGGCCACTAAGGATCGCCCGGCTTGCGGCACAAACAACACGGTATGAATGGGAGGAACCGCATGCTTTTCGATACTCATCTGCACATCGTCGATCGGCGGGCGCTCACCTATCCCTGGCTCGCCGGCGCGGGTGAACTTAACCGGGACAGTCTCTACGAGGATTACGCGCGCGATGCGATGCGATGCGGAATTTCCAACGTTCTTCACATGGAAGTGGACGTGGCTCCAGAGCGCATCGAAGATGAGACCAATTATGTCAGGGAGGTCAGCCGCCACCCGGACTGTCTCGTACGCGGCGTCGTTGCCGCCTGCCGGCCGGAGGACGATGGATTCGCGGCTTATCTCGAACGGTCCCTGGGCGATCCCTTCGTCAAGGGGTTCCGCCGCGTTCTGCACGTGGCGCCCGACGATACCGCCACACGACCCCTGTTCCGCGAGAACATCAAGCGGCTATCCGCCACCCGCATGACGTTCGACCTCTGTGTCTTCCCGCATCAATTCGAAACCATCTTAGCACTCGTCGATCAATGCCCTGATGTTCGCTTCATTCTCGACCATTGCGCCAATCCGCCAATCAAAAGCGGAATGAGCGACGTCTGGCGCAAGGGCATTACGGAATTTGCCCGCCGCTCGAATGTCACCGCAAAGATCTCAGGCGTCATCGCCTATGGCGATCTCGAAAACTGGTCTGTCGACAGCCTACGCCCCTTTGTCGAGCATACCATCGAGGGCTTCGGCTGGGATCGCGTCGTCTGGGGCAGCGACTGGCCGGTCTGCACGCTGGGCGGCGGACTGACACCCTGGGTGGCTGCCACCCATGCACTGACTGCAGGCTGCACCCCGGAGGAGCGCGACAAGCTCTATCAGGCGAATGCCAAGCGCATCTGGTCAATATGAAAAAAGGGCGGCCGCCGATAGCGCCGCCCTTTCCATCAGAGCGCTTTGGAGGCCTTAAGCGGCCGCGAGCTGCAGTTCTTTCTGAACATTGCTGCGAAGCGTGCCGAGATCCTTTGCGAAGGCGCGGATGCCTTCGGCGAGCTTTTCGGTCGCCATCGCGTCTTCGTTCATCATCCAACGGAAGGTTTTTTCGTCGACCGTGATCTTCGGGGCAGGCTTCGTCACGTCAGGCGAGAGCTTGCGCTCGAGCTTGCCCTGGTCGTTGGAGAGTTCGTCGAGAAGATTCGGCGCGATCGTGAGGCGATCGCAACCGGCCAGGGCTTCGATTTCGCCAGCGCTGCGGAAAGAGGCGCCCATGACGATCGTCTTGATGTCGTTGGCCTTGTAGTAGTTGTAGATGTCGCGGACCGAGATGACGCCCGGATCCTCCTCAGGCGCAAATTCCTTGCCCGTGGACTTCTTGTACCAATCGAGGATACGGCCGACGAACGGCGAGATCAGGAATACCTTGGCGTCGGCACAGGCAACGGCCTGGGCCTTCGAGAACAGTAGCGTCAGGTTACAGTCGATGCCTTCCTTCTGCAGGATTTCGGCAGCTCGAATGCCTTCCCAAGTCGAAGCCAGCTTGATGAGGATGCGGTCGCGCTCGATGCCGCGTTCCTTGTAGGCAGCGATGATCGAACGTGCCTTGGTAAGCGATGCTTCCGTATCGAAGGAAAGGTCCGCATCAACTTCGGTCGACACACGACCCGGAACGAGTTTGACGAGCGCGGCACCAACGGAGATCGCCAGACGATCGGCAACGGCAGCCGAAACGGCGTCCGGATTGCCGCCCTGCTTCTTGCCCCAGGCAACGGCTTCCTTGACCGTGTCTGCAAACATGGGCGTGCCGAGTGCCTTGAGCACGATGCTCGGGTTCGTCGTGCAATCGACCGGCTTCAGACGGGCAACGGCTTCGATATCACCGGTATCGGCAACGACGGTGGTCATTTCTCGGAGTTGGTCAAGCTTGGATGTCATGGTTACTGGTCCTTTTGACTTGAGCTGCAAGCCGGCGCGAATGTCGTCCGGCAAAATGTCTACGAACAAACGGTCTTGCTGATCGGATCGCGTCCGCCGTTTCCGAACGTACCGCTGATGTAAGGGGCGGTCATATCGCTGTGGCCGAAAGACATCATATTTGGGCTGCGCGGCACGTCAGGCCGTTGCGATAATGCCGATGATGACTTTCCGTTTGCCTGCACATTGCCTCCTCGGACACGCAAGGGTTCTTCGCGGCGAACTATCGCTATTCCTATCCAGATATGTCAAGGACATTTGTGCATATCAATTGACATAAGTGTCAAACCAGTCATTATCAGGCGAAAAACGAACCTGTCCTGGCTTGATGGTAGATTTAGGGCGCAATTCGCTCCGGAGGAGATGTGGTCAAGCTCAAACGCGGCACGCATACGGCTTATTCTGAAGCATCCTCTCTTAGGTTGCGCGCGGCCTGGCTCTACTACAATCAGGGACTGACACAGAAGGATGTCGCCGAACAGCTCGGCATAAGCCGCACGACGGTGATCCGCCTGCTAGACGAGGCGATGAAGCGCAGTGAAGTGCAGATCTGGATCAATGACTCGATCGGCGATTGCGTCGAACTGTCGGTGAAGCTCGAGCGTGCCTATAACCTCGACGAGGCGATCGTCGTGCCGGCGCCACCGCAGCCGGATGCCAATTCTCTGGCAAGGAATGTTGGTCTTGCCTTGGGACAATTTCTCTCCGAGGCCATTCCCGATGATTACACGATCGGCGTCGGCTGGGGCCGCACCATGACCGCGTCGCTATCCAGCTTCCGGCCGCCCCGCCGCAACAACTGCAAGGTCGTTTCCCTGCTCGGCGGCGTCGTCGCGGTCCACCAGACGAACCCGATCGACTACACTTGGCGGCTGGCGAGCCAGCTCGGCGCGGAATGCTATATGTTCCTCGCGCCGTTGCTGGTGGATTCGACGGATACGAAGCGAAATCTCATCGAGAAATGCGGGCTAGATACGATCTATCGGCTGGCGGAGACACTCGACCTCGCGATCGTCAGCTGCGGCGATATAGGCCCGCATTCCACATCCTTGTCGGAAGGGTGGCTCTCGAAGGGGGAACTGCAGGAGTTGATCGGCGCGGGGTGCGTCTGCGACACGATGTTCAACTTCCTCGACAAGGAGGGCAACACCGTCGATCACTCGATCAACAGCCGCGTCATGTCGGTTGATCTCGATACGCTGAAAAAGGCCAAGCATATCGTGTTATCATCGGGCGGCGCGCATCGGGCGGTCGCGATCCGGGCCACCATCAAGCGGATCGGCTGCAATACGCTGATCACCGACGAGAGCGCCGCCAAGGCATTGTTGGGCCTAGCAGAGGTGGTTTAGCGGCTCGCGCCTCGGCGTTATCGCAGCTGGCACAAGCGTGACAGTTGCGATTGTGCCCAGCTCTCCGTCCGACATCCTGGGTATCCGACAATTCCGATAAAAGGCTTCCGATCTCGCCATCGATTTCAATGTGAGTATCCGTAATCCTGCATGCCCCCATGTCAAGGGAGACGGTGGCGATCACCTTGCCCTTCACGGGAGCCATTTGAAAGAGAGTGTTGTCGCCCGCCTCGCAGGTCAAAAGCGCCGTCGCCTTGATGGATGCGAGACTATCTCCCGTCGAACAGACATCTGCGGACACAACCTTGAAACTGCTGGTTCGATTGGGGCCTACGGGAAGCTGTTCGCACAGTCCCACGGTCGATATCGCTCGCGCTACAGCCGGCCATTGCGGACTACTCATCGCCGATTTGCAGCCCGCCCAGGCCGGAACCAGTGACATCGCGAGCAAGCCAACGACCATGCCTGCGATCCTGCATGGCTTTTCTCCAGAGTTCATTTCCGCCTCCTCGAGTCCCAGCCACGGTATCAAACCCGCGATTCCTGCGTTTTTGATGGCGGGACCTCAGGTTGGATGGTTGGCTCGCCCGCGACTATGTGTGTGCCGCTTCCCAACCCAGGATCGCACGCTTGCGGGTAAGGCCCCAGTGATAGCCGGTCAGGGCTCCACCCTTACCGACCGCCCGATGACAGGGAACAACGAATGAAATCGGGTTCGCACCGACCGCAGCTCCGACAGCGCGCATCGCTTTCGGCCGACCGATGTCATTGGCAATATCGCTATAGGTGACTGCCCTGCCGAAGGGTATCTTCAACAGGCTTTCCCATACCTCCACCTGGAAGTCGGTGCCGATCAGAACGATGCGCAACGGCTGGTCTGACGTCCAGCGTCCCGGCTGAAATATAAGCTCCGCATAGGGTGCCGTCGCTTCTATATCCCGGACATAGGTCGCATTCGGCCACCGGCATGTCATATCTTCAAGACAAGCCACCTCGTCCCCGAGATCGCTGAAGGCAAGTCCGGCGAGTCCACGGTCGGTGGCCATTACAAGCGCAAGGCCGAAGGGCGAAGGATGGAAGCCGTAGCGGATCGTCAGTCCTCCACCCTTGCTTTTCCATTCGCCGGGTGACATGGCCTCGTGCGTCACGAAGAGATCGTGCAGCCGGCTGGGGCCGGAAAGGCCGACCTCGATCGACGTCTCCAGTAGAGGCATAGATTCCTCGCGAAGAAGCCGCTTTGCGTGATCGAGCGTGACGGCCTGCAGAAATGCCTTCGGAGACAGGCCCGCCCACCGCGTGAATATCTTCTGCAATTGCGTCGGCGATTGCTTGAGCCGCGCTGCGATCGTTTCAAGAGACGGCTGATCGCGATAGTCCTCGGTAATGAGTTCGATCACCTGACGCACCGTTTCGTATTCAGAGCCGTCCGGCGTGATGTCGTTGTTCAGCTTGGCTACCATATTCATGATCTTTCTCCTTGTACCAAGGAGATAGTCAAGTGGGCCTTCGCAAACCACCCGAATCTTGCATGCTGCTTAAATCCGCTGTTTGACGGTGGTAAGCGCGCCTCTGAACGCCTTGGCAAAGCTCTCGCGGTCGTCGGGATTGAGGAACGAGCCTATGTCCGTGCCTCTTCCCTCTCCGGAAATATACATGGAAAGGATGCCGATTTCCTGATGCCGGCGAACGAAAAATCGCGTCCAGAACGGATTGAAGTGGTGCTCGACCATCCGACCGGAAGGCGCGAATTTGCGGACGGAAATGTCGGTACGCGACACCGTCACTTCCTCCCGCACCCGGCCGGAACGGTAGTTCAGCCAGAAAGCACCGTAGAGCAGCAAAAAATCCATTCCGAAAAAAAAGCCGATCGGCCACGCGCCAGTTGCCACGAAGAACATGCCATTCACGCAACAGATTACGCCAGTCAGCAGCAGCAAGACCCTGAACCCCTTGCGGCCGAGCGACCGGTACGCAAAAAGCTCCGCGGCAAAAACAGGTTGTTCGTCGGCCCTATCGCCGTTGCTTTCCATCATGGCTGCCAAGTATAGATTTTCCATGCCAACTGTGAAACTCAAATCCAACGTCGCTTCGTCGCTGACCTCAAAAGTGATCGTTCGCAGCAAGAAGCCGATAGCGGTCCGCTCGGCCTATTCCGAAGCCGAGCGCGAGGAGATATTCCGCCGCTTTTCCGTGCAGCGCCCCGAGCCGAGAGGCGAACTGGAACACACCAACCCGTTCACGCTCGTCGTCGCCGTGGCGCTCTCCGCCCAGGCAACGGACGCAGGCGTCAACAAAGCGACGCGGGCACTCTTCAAGCTCGCCGACACGCCGGAAAAGATGCTCGCGCTCGGCGAGGAGCGGGTACGCGAGTACATCAAGACGATCGGCCTCTACCGCAACAAGGCCAAGAACGTCATTGCGCTCTCGCAGATGCTAGTCGACAAGTTCGGCGGCGTCGTGCCGCAGACACGCGACGAATTGGTGACGCTGCCTGGCGTTGGCCGCAAGACCGCCAACGTCGTGCTTTCCATGGCCTTCGGTCAGGCAACGATGGCCGTGGATACCCACATCTTCCGGATCGCCAACCGCATCAAGCTGGCGCCGGGCAAGACGCCCGATGAGGTCGAGGAACGCCTAATGAGGGTGGTGCCAAAACACTACCTCCACCATGCCCACCACTGGCTAATCCTGCATGGCCGCTATACCTGCAAGGCGCGCAAGCCCGAATGCGAGCGCTGCGTCATTGCCGACATCTGCAAGTCGCCCGAGAAGACCTGCGACGTGCCGGCGCCGCTGGTCGAGCTACCGCCGCAGATCATCGGCGAGGCCGTCGAGTAAGGCGGCAATCGCGCCCTTGGGTGCGATGGACGAGGTCCAGCACCGCTTACATGGCGCTAGCTGCGGAAGCCTGTATCTTTTCGGGAAATCAACTTGTGCAAGTGCACCATCAGCCCTGCAGCAAAGAGCGGCGTCAACAGATTTACGATCGGGATGGCAAGGAAAGCCGCTACGACCAGTCCTGCGAGAAAGACGGTTGTTGCATGTTTGGCCCGGAATAGCCGCGCCTCCTCCGGCGAACGGAAACGCATGGCGGCAAACTCGAAGAATTCCCGACCCAGGAGGTACCCGTTGACAAAGAAGAACGCTATCAGGTTGATGCCCGGCACGAAAAGCAGGAAAAGCGCTATGAGGTTGCCGGCAATGACGACCCCGAGAAACTTGATGGAACTCACGAGCGCCGGACCGAGCGGCATCGGAGTGCCAGGCGGATCTGAAGGATAGTCCCTCTTTTCAACCACCGCGGCCACATCGTCGAGAAACAGGCTCGCGATCAGCGCCGTTACCGGTGACAGCAACAGCGCCAACCCGAGCGCCAGCCCTATGCCGGCAACGATCGCAAACACGAAGCCGAGCCAGCCCGCCCAATCCGGCATGGCAGGAAAAAAGCTGTCAATCCACGGGAAGACAAACGATATAAAGGCACTGCGCAGCGCCAGCCAAAGTCCGACGAGCACTAGAAGCGTCAATCCGAGGACCTTCCAAAAGACTGAGCGCGTTTCCGCCGCCAAAAGGTTGATGAGGGATAGGCGAGCTGCCTGTAAGATCATTCTGAGGTCTCCGGTTGCAATACCATGTAGGAATCTGAACATTGAACGGCAAGGCTGAAATAAATCCGGTAAATTGACCCAAAACTTGTCGGGAAACCTAGGTTAATATATAGTAATTTATCAACTAAGATTGCTTATTCCTAAGACGCATCTTTCGGAATAGTTGCAAACGACAGGGGTTGCCCCGCACATCCGAGAAATGCTTCCGGGAAGATCAGGACGGCCAGCGTGGAAGATTTCGTCCAAAAACTCCGCCAATACGCCAAGTCCGGCACCCCGGCCGAGCGGCGGATTGCGAAGTACTTCTCCGAACACCTGAACGATCTTCCCTTCGAGACCGCCGCCTCGGTCGCGGACCGGCTGGATCTAAGTCCGATGACGGTGGGACGCTTTCTGCGTTCGCTCGGCTACCAGGGCCTCGATAGCGTCAAGGTTCACATCCGCGAGACAACCGCTATTTCGCCCACACAAATGCAGGCATCGCTTACCGAACTTCAGACCGACGCTTCCGCCGGCAAACCACTGGCCGTTCTGGTCTCCGAGCAGATTCAGGCGTTGCACCATATCTACCACTTGACGGGACAGCCGCAATGGAACGAAGCCGTATCGATGATATCGGCCGCCCGGGAGGTTTTTGTTGCCACCCATGCGCGTTTGTCAGGTTTCGCGGCCCACTTCGCTCAGAGATTGACGCAGGCCCGCGATGGCGTTCATCCGCTCGATGGAACAGCTAGCCGCTTCGCCGAACTCTTCGCACGGCTGGATGGTAATGGCGCCTTGTTGATCGTAATCGACAGTCCCCGTTTCAGCAAAGCCCGTTTGTTGGCGCGTACCGCACGGCGCTATGGATACAAGGTCATATTGATCACCTCACAGGACGCCAACTGGATACCGGAACAGGCCAATCTCGCGCTCGCACTACCTCCCGTCCGCTCCGATGGCGACGACAACTTGCCGCCGTTGATGGCCATGCTCGACTGCCTGTCGGAAGCCGTCATCACCGCCGCCGGCGACGAAGCGAGCGCCCGCGCACGTCGTATGGCTGAATTCGGCAGCATGCTCGGCGAAGGCGGAAGCCGCTAGTCTATGCCTAGGCTCAGGGCTATTAACCGTGCCAATGGCAATGGTCGCCGCAATGTATGCGCGTGACCCCGTCCTGCCAGAGATGCTCATCACAGCCTCCAGTCGGGACCGTGAGCAAATGGTAACACCAATGAATAGGTCCTGAGCTCTCGGCGCTCATTCCGTCGCCTCCAGTTCGGCGCGATGGCGATACATAGCAAGCAGCCGGCGATAGTCACGGTCGTAAAGTGCCTGTTTCGAGGCGTTCGGTAGCCGCTCTTCCCCTCCAGGATACATCGCAGACCCCGCTTCCGCGAGACTTTCATAGAGACCGCACGCAACGGACGCGGCCATCGCCGTACCGAGAAGCACAGCCTCGTTCATTTTCGGGACTACGACCTTGCAGCCGGTCGCATCCGAATAAAGTTCCATCAGCACCGCGTTCTTCACATGACCGCCGGCGACATGCAGCGTATCGGGCGCGTAGCCATAATCTTTCATCCGCTCGAGGATGTGGCGGATCCCGAGAGCAATCGCCACGGCGGTGCGCCAATAGAGGGCACAGAGCCCGTCGAACGATGTATCAAGCGTCAGGCCGCTGATAGCGCCGACGGCATGCGGATCGGCGAGCGGCGAGCGGTTGCCGTGGAAATCTGGCAGCACGAAGATGCGGGCACCGAACTCGTCACCCTCTTCAGCGCGAAGCTGCGCGATGCGCAGGACGATCTTCTGATGCAAGGTAGCGGTCGGCTCACCACCGGCCGCATGCATCCGCACGATATGGTCGAGCAACGCGCCGGTCGCCGATTGCCCCGCCTCGACCAGCCAGGCTTGAGGGAACACGGCCTCGTAGTATGGCCCCCACATGCCGTGGCTTGGCTTGCGCTCACGCGAGAACGATACGATGCAGCTCGAGGTGCCGGCAATGAGTGCCAGTTGGCGTTCCAGCCTGAGGGCGTCACGCGCCTCACCGCCAAGCGCGCCGAGAGCCCCGGCATAAGCGTCGATCATGCCTGAAGAAACATGGCACGTCGTCGTTAATCCAAGAGCTGAGGCGGCTTCCTGCGTCAGCGTCCCGACGCTCTTGCCGACCGGCACCGTTTCTTCCGGCAATCGTCCGCGTTCCAGCAGGTCATCGAGCCCGATCTGCTCGAGAAAGTCCTTCTGCCAACCCCTATCCAGATGAGCGAGATAGTTCCACTTGGCTGTTAGCGTACAACACGACCGTGCCAGCGCGCCCGTCGCCTTCCAGGTCATGAAATCGGCGAGATCGAAGAGGTAGCCAGTGTTCATCCATGTGCCGGGAAGCTTCTTCTTCAGCCACATTAGCTTCGGCATTTCCATTTCCGGTGACATGAAATGCCCGGAATGCTCTAATACGGGGTGCCTCGTCGCCGTGCAGAAATCCGCTTCCTTCAGTGCCCGGTGGTCGAGCCAGACAATCGTGTCGAAGCGTCGCTCGCCACTGGTGGAAACGCTGATCTGACCGCCGTCGACATCGCGTACGACAAGGGAACAGGTAGCGTCGAAGCCGATCGCACCTACCGACGACGGCGCAGCACCGGATTGCTCCATCGCTTTGCGCACGGCAATGCAGACCGCCGACCAGATGTCCTCCGAATCGTGTTCGGCGTGGTTCTCACGCGGCCTGTTCATGATGATCGGATGTTCCGCCTTGCCCAGCAGTGCGCCGCAAGCGTCGAAGACGCCGGCGCGCGCACTGCCGGTGCCGATATCGACCGCAACCACATGCTGAGGCATTAAAGGTGCATCCCGTCCTGCTTATGTTTTCGGACAAGGTGGATCAAATCTGGCATCGCGTCAAACACGGCTTCGGGAGAAAGCCGGTCGAGTTCAGCGCGATAGCCGGAAAAATTGGCGTGCGACCCGCCTGTGAAAGCAAACACCGTCATGCCTGCGGCCTTCGCTGCTTCGATCCCGGCGGGGCTGTCCTCGACAACAACGCAGTTTGCCGGCTCGACCTTCATTTCCTGCGCCGCATGCAGGAACAGATCAGGGGCCGGCTTACCATGTTTAACCATTGTCGCACTGAAAATATTTGGCAGCCGATCGATCAAACCGGTGACCGTCAGCGACAGTCGGATGCGCTCGACCTGACTGGAAGAGGCGACGCAGCACGGAATACCGAGGGTGTCGATCGTCTCGGCAATTCCGTCCATCGGCTTCAATTCCTTGCGAAACCGGGCGTAGAGATCCGTGCGGATCTGCTCAAGGAATTCCTGGCCTGGATGGACGTCGTATTCGGTCTTCATCGTCTCGATCACAGTCGCGAGACTTCGCCCGAGGAACCGGCCGTAGACCTCTGCCTCGGTGATGGGCACGTTGAGATCGTTCATGGCCTTCACAAGGACGCTGACCGATATCGGTTCGCTATCGACGAGAACGCCGTCGCAGTCGAAAATGACCAGCCGTGTTTCAGCCTCAGCCATGGCAAACCCAATCGCAGTTGTTGCAGGAAGTTTCCATCCACCGGACAGGTGGAGCTTGTGCCGCCATCAGTCCCTACACAGCAAGCTTGTTGTCAAGATAACGCTGCAAGGTCTCACGCGTACCCTTTTCCCACAGGGTTTTCACTGCCTGGGCGAAGCGTTTGCGGAACAAGTCGGATTTCGACACTTCTCCAAAGATGTCGTCGAAAGCGAGGAAGGCCATCGGATCGTCCTTCGCTTTCAGAGCCGCCGCATGCAGCCGGTCGGCGCTGGCGTCGTTGAAGGCGATATCCTTGCCGCTGTCGGTCTTGCCCGCAAAATAGCGGCACCACAGCGCCGACACCAACGCCAGGCCGACAACATCCCTGCCCTGGTTCAGATTGTCGAGCGTCGATGGCAGGATGAATTTCGGCTGGCGGTTCGATCCATCCTGCGCAAGGCGCGGGATGGTGTCGGCAATCTTTGGGTTAAGCAGCCGATGCTCGATCAGCGCGAAGTAATCCGTCAACGAAGTATCAGGCACCGGCGGAACGATCGGAATGATCTCTTCTTTTTCCAGCTTGCCGAGGAAGGCGCGAATCAGTGGGTCTTCCATCGAATGATGCACGAAATGGATGTCCATGAGCGCTGCAGGATAGGCAATCGCCGCGTGTCCACCGTTCAGGATGCGGATCTTCATGTGCTCATAGGGCGTCACATCGGGCACGAAGGTGACGCCAACCTTCTCCAGCGCCGGTCGGCCGGCTGTGAACTTGTCTTCGAGCACCCATTGCTTGAACTCTTCGCAATAGACCGGCCAATTATCTTCAATGCCAAAGGCATCCTTCAAAAGGTCGATTTCACGCTGCCCCGTGGCCGGCGTGATGCGGTCCACCATGGCGTTCGGGAAGCTGACGTTCGCCTTGATCCAGTCGGCGAAGGCGGGATCGGAAAGCCGTGCGGTACCAACAACGGCGTTCGAGGTCACGACGCCATTATGCGGAATGTTATCACACGACATGACGGTGAAAGGCACGATACCCTTCTCCTTGCGCGCCTTGAGACCGGCGACGATAAGACCGAAGACCGTCTTCGGTTCCGCAGGATTCTGGCCGTCCGCGGTGATCGCCGGATGACCGGGATTGAACTTGCCCGAGGCGTCGATGAAATAGCCGCCCTCGGTGATCGTCATCGAAACGATGCGAATTACGGGATCGGCAAGATTTGCGATGATTGCCTTGGCATCTCCGACCGGCAGGATATCGATCATCGGCGCAGTGACGCGCGCGGCCGACTTGTTGTTGTCCTGCTCGACCACCGTCGTCAAGTAGTCCTGGGCTGCGAGCTTTTCGCGCATCGCCGCGTCGGAAGGGAGTACTCCAGCGCCGATGATCGCCCAGTCATGATCCTGGCCCAAATTGAACAGATCGTCGAGGTAGATCGCCTGGTGGGCGCGGTGGAAATTGCCCACACCGAAATGCACGATGCCCGCCTTCAGCGACGCCCGCTCATACGTCGGCACGGCGGCCGTTATTGCCGCCTCGGGAAGCGTTGCCAGCGATAGTTTGCACGTCATCTCTCAGTCCTCTTGAAGGTGTTCGGGATCGGCTAAGGACCCCGGTGTCGGCACACCGGGCACCTTGTCCGGCGTTGCTTTCTTGTCCCCACCCGGCAACGATGCGCTTAGATGGCGAGGCCACCTTCGTTGAATTTGTGGATCCGCGTCTTATCGGGCGTCAGATAAACGGCATCGCCGGCCTTGGCCGGGAAATCGCCACCGCCACGCGCGGTGACATGGCCGATACCCTGGACATCGACATGCAGGAAGGTGTCCGCGCCGAGATGTTCGGCAACCATCACCTTCCCGTTCCAGTCGCCGCTTTCGCTCGACAGCAATACATGCTCCGGTCGCACGCCGATGGTATGGGCACCGAACTGGGCGGCATACTGGCCCTTCACGAAATTCATCTTCGGCGAACCGATGAAGCCCGCAACGAAAAGGTTGCGCGGCTTGTGATAGAGCTCCAACGGCGAGCCCACCTGCTCAATATTGCCGCGGTTGAGCACGACTATCTTGTCGGCCATGGTCATGGCCTCGACCTGGTCGTGGGTGACGTAGATCATGGTCGTTTTCAGCTGCTGGTGCAGTTCACTGATCTCAAGGCGCATGTTGACGCGAAGGGCCGCGTCCAGGTTCGAAAGCGGCTCGTCGAACAGGAAGGCCGAGGGCTGGCGTACGATAGCACGGCCAATCGCGACACGCTGGCGCTGGCCGCCCGAGAGCTGACGCGGCTTGCGCTCGAGATAGTCGGTGAGGTTGAGGACCCGCGCGGCGTCTGCGACCTTTCTGTCAATCTCCGCCTTGTCGACGCCGGCCATCTTCAGCGGGAAGGCGATGTTGTTGCGCACGCTCATATGTGGATAGAGCGCATAGGACTGGAAGACCATCGCGAGGCCGCGTTCGGATGGCGCCTTCCCGGTCGCGTCCTTGCCATCGATGACGATATTACCTCCCGACACATCCTCGAGGCCTGCAATCAGCCTCAGAAGTGTGGACTTTCCGCAGCCCGAGGGGCCGACGAAGACGACAAACTCGCCGTCCTTGATGTCGAGGTCGATCGACGGGATGACCTTGGCTTCACCGAAGACCTTCGAGACTTTCTGAAGGGTAATGCTGCCCATGTTTCTCTCCCTGATATCCTATTTCACCGCGCCGAAGGTCAGGCCGCGGACGAGTTGTTTCTGCGAGAACCAGCCGAGGATCAGGATCGGGGCGATCGCCATGGTGGAGGCCGCCGAAAGCTTGGCGTAAAACAGGCCTTCGGGGCTGGAATAGGACGCAATGAACGCCGTCAGTGGTGCCGCTTTCGAGGCGCTGAGGTTCAGCGTCCAGAAGGCCTCGTTCCAGGCCAGGATAATGTTGAGGAGGAGTGTCGAGGCAATGCCCGGCACCGCCATCGGCGTCAACACATAGATGATTTCCTTGAGAAGTGAGGCGCCGTCCATGCGGGCTGCTTCGAGGATTTCGCCAGGAATTTCCTTGAAGTAGGTGTAGAGCATCCACACGATGATCGGCAGATTGATGAGCGTCAGCACGATCACCAGTCCCGAGCGACTGTCGAGCAAGCCCGAGTTACGGAACATTAGGTAGATCGGGATGAGCGCGCCCACGGGCGGCATCATCTTCGTGGACAGCATCCACATCAGAAGATCCTTCGTCCGCTTGGTCGGCGAGAACGCCATTGCCCAGGCTGCTGGGATGGCGATGACCAAGCCGATCAGCGTCGAGCCGAAGGAAATGATCACCGAGTTCATGAAGTGGTTGAGGTAGTTCGAGCGGCTTTGCACTTCCGCATAGCTCTGGGTTGTCCAATGGAAGAATAGGAACTGCGGCGGCGATGCGATGGCATCCGCTTCCGTCTTGAAGCTGGTCAGGAACGTCCAGAGGATCGGGAAGAAGATCAGGATGCCGAGCGCCCAAGCGACTGCGGTCATCACCACTTTGCGTCGAGTTGAGACCTTGCGAGCCATCTCAAGCCTCCAGATTCTTGCCGACAAGGCGCACGAGGAAGATCGCGACAATGTTGGCGAGGATAACCGCGACGATACCACCCGCGGAGGCGCCGCCGATGTCAAATTGTAGTAGGGCCTGCGCGTAAACGAGGAAGGTAAGGTTCGTACTTTGCGTTCCAGGGCCGCCGTTGGTCGTCACGAGGATTTCTGCAAAGACCGACAGCAGGAAGATCGTCTGGATCAGGATCACCACCGTAATGGCGCGGGCCATGTGCGGCAGGATGATGTAGAGAAACTTCGAGAACACACCGGCGCCGTCCATCTCGGCGGCTTCCTTCTGCTCTTCATCGAGCGACTGCAGTGCCGTCAACATGATGAGGGTCGCGAAGGGCAACCACTGCCAGGCCACGATTAGGATGATCGAAAACAGCGGCGCATTCGCCAGCCAGTCATAAGGCTGCAGGCCGAGGGCCTTGGCAAGATGCGCGAAGAGCCCGTTGACCGGGTTCATGAACATATTCTTCCACACCAGTGCCGCCACGGTCGGCATGACGAAGAAGGGCGCGATCACCAGGATGCGCACGATGCCCTGACCGTAAATATCCTGGTCAAGCAGCAATGCAAACAGAATGCCGCCGATGACAGTGATCAACAGTACTCCCACTACCAGTAGAAGTGTGTTGATCAACGCGGAGATAAAGGCCGGATCTGTCAAGAAATATTTGTAGTTTAGGAAACCGACGAAGGTTTCCATTCCCGGGCTGAGCAAATTGTAATTCAGCATCGAGAAGTAGATCGTCATCGCGAGCGGGACGATCATCCACAGGAAGAGAAGCACAACGGACGGTGCGACCATCATTCGCGCTGCGGAGCGGGTGTGTAACGTTGCCATGGCGATGACCGATCCTGTTCAAAGAGGCAGACGGCTGCGGGACAGCTGAGCAAAAAAGGGCCGCCGATGCAGTTTGGGCAGTTCGGCGACCCAGACGGGCGGGGAGGTCAAAGGCCCCGCCTTCTCAGGAGGTTATTTATTTAATGTAACCTGCCTTGGTCATTTCGCGGGTCGTCAGCTGCTGCGCGCTCTGCAGGGCCTGATCGACCGAAACCTGGCCGGCAAGAGCTGCGGAGAATTGCTGGCCGACGGCCGTGCCGATACCCTGGAATTCCGGGATAGCGACGAACTGGACACCGACATAGGGGACTGGCTTGACGGTCGGCTTGGTCGGGTCAGCCGCGTTGATGCTGTCGAGCGTCATCTTCGCGAACGGAGCTGCCTTCTGGTAATCCGCATTAGCATAGAGCGACGTGCGTGTACCGGGAGGTGCATTGAGCCAGCCTTCCTTCTCGGCGACGAGGTTGGTGTAGTCCTTGCTCGTTGCCCAGGCGACGAACTTTTCCGCCGATTCGACCTTCTTCGAGCCTGCCGGGATGGCGAGGTTCCAGGCCCAGAGCCAGTTCCCGCGCTTGCCGAGCCCCTTGTCCGGAGCCAGAGAGAAGCCGACCTTGTCAGCAACCTTGGATTCCTTCGGGTCGCTAACGAAGGAGGCGGCAACGGTCGCGTCGATCCACATGCCGCACTTGCCGGTCTGGAAGAGCGCCAGGTTTTCGTTAAAGCCGTTCGACGATGCACCGGGAGGGCCAGCTTCCTTCATCAGATTGACGTAGAAGGTCAGCGTGTCCTTCCACTCCGGCTGATCGAACTGCGGCTTCCACTTTTCGTCGAACCAGCGTGCGCCGAAGGAGTTCGACATAGCCGTCAAGAACGCCATGTTTTCACCCCAGCCAGCCTTGCCACGCAGGCAGATGCCATAGATTTCCTTGTCCTTGTTGGTGATCTTCTTCGCGGCGTCCGCGATGAAATCCCAGGTTGGCGCGTCTGGCATCTTGAGGCCGGCGGCGTCAAAGAGGTCCTTGCGGTACATGACCATCGAGCTTTCGCCGTAGAACGGCGCAGCGTAGAGTTTGCCGTCCATGGTCAGACCACTGCGGATCGCCGGCAGTAGGTCGTCGACGTCGTAGTTGGAGCCGAGATTGTCGAGAGGTAGAAGCCAGCCCTGCTTCGCCCATATCGGAACTTCATAAGTACCGATCGTCAGGACATCATACTGACCGCCCTTGGTCGCGATGTCGGTGGTAACCTTCTGACGCAAAACGTTTTCTTCGAGGGTGACCCACTCGAGATCAATACCGGGGTTTTTCTTCTTGAAGTCATCCGTCAGCTTCTGCATGCGGATCATGTCGCCGTTGTTGACGGTCGCGATCGTCAGCGTTTCGGCCGAAGCCATGCCGGCAAACGCCAGTGCTGAGCAGGCGCCCAGCAGGAAAGTTCTCAATGTCATATCTTCCTCCCAGAAGATGAGTGCGAGCATTCGCTTTGCTCATGAGCAATTACTCACCTCAAGAAAGAAAATGTCAATTGCCATTCGTTGCTGCGTTAGCGAACGGGGGAATTATCTAATTGAAAATTAAGCTATATATTTTTGCTCACGCCTTGAGCAAATATTCGGCCGTGTCTTCATCAGTGATCAATGCATTGATTTGGTGGCCCATCACGGCTGCTTTGATCGCCTTGAATTTGCGCTTTCCCTTGCCGATTCCTATAACGGTCGAAGACTCACGCGATGGGATCGACGCGGAGGCGACGCGCTCATTGATCGGGTTGTCGAGGAGCTTGCCTTCGCCATCAAACACCCAGCCGCAGATCTCGCCGACGGCGCCGTTGCGCATCAGCTCCATCATCTCGTCCTTCTCGAGAAAGCCATCGACGCAGAGCGGGCCATCAATGCCGAGCTCACCGATGCCGACGAAGGTGACGTCGGCCTGTGCGCTGATTTCCAGTGTCGAACGCACGAGCTGCTGACCATGCAAGGTTTCCCTCTCCTCCGCCGACGTCACCAACACCGGAAGCGGCATTGGGAAATGCCGCGCCTTCACTGCGTCTGCCATGCTGAAGATGACGTTGTAGTAGGCAGCTGAACCATCGGGCGCGATGTTGCCTGTCAAAGAGACGATGCGGTGATTGGGACATTCGATGGCGGGGAGCTGATCGACGGCCGCCTTCAATGTGCGACCGGTTCCGACAGCAAGCACGATGGGATCGGGACGTTTGAGCCAGCGCTCGATTTCCGCCGCAGCGGCCTCCGCGATCCCAACCGTCGCCGAACCGGAGCCAGGGTCGCTAGGAACGACTTCGACATGTTTCAGGTTGAATTTCTTGCGAACTGCATTAGCCAGTTCGAGGCAGGCGGCAATCGGATGATCGAGTCGAACCTTGATCAACCGCTCCGCGACCGCAAGCGACACAAGCCGCTGCGCCGATTGCCGCGAAATACCCATTGAAGAAGCGATTTCATCTTGCGTCCGCCCCGCCACATAGTAGAGCCACCCGGCGCGCGCCGCGTCATCCAGCCGTCCGGCAGTCTCGGATTTTCTTACCATCAAGTCTCTACCATGCTCAAGGAACCGGCTGCAGTCGGCGCTAAGCGCAGGTGCACGAGCGGCAGATCAAACCAGAATTCGGGCAAATGTCGAGTGCATTGAGAAACTGCGCAGCTTATTTTGTCACACTGCGCGGGAAGCGAATGCCATCTGCTTGTCATCTTTGTCGATCAAGCCTTGCTTGACCCGGCGATGGACTGCGGGCTAACTGGCCCCGAGGAAAAAACTGTGCGAATTCTGCTGGTTGAAGATGACAGGATAATTGGCGAAGCGGTGCGAGATCATATCGCCGCTGCCAATCATGCCGTGGATTGGGTACAAAATCTCGCCGATGCCGACGCCGCAGCACGGCCTGTCAATTATGGGGTAATACTTCTCGACCTTCAGCTGCCCGACGGCAGCGGCGTCGACTTTCTTCGCCGTCTTCGCGAACAAGGCCTAAAGACGCCTGTCATCGTTCTGACGGCACGTGATCAAATCTCCGACCGCATTGATGGACTGAACGCGGGTGCCGACGACTATCTTGTGAAGCCGTTTAACCTAGACGAACTGGAAGCGCGCATTATGGCGGTCGCGCGTCGCTATGATGCCAATCCGCATCCCGTACTCCGCATTTCCGATATCGAGATCAACCGGCCACTACACCAACTATCAGTGGCCGGCGAAACGATCATCCTGACGAGCCGCGAATGGGCGGTGCTGGATCTCTTGACAGCTCGTCCAGGTGCGATCGTCCCAAAGGGCCGGATCGAGGAAGCGCTCTATGCGTTCGGCTCGGAGATCGAAAGCAACACGGTCGAAGTCTATGTGAGCCGCTTACGCAAGAAGATCGGCAAAGACAGGATCCGCACAGCACGCGGTATCGGCTATACACTTGGATGAAGATGAGACGCGAACGCAGCATCACCGGACCGCTCATTCTTGCCCTGACGACCGTCATAGTCGTGTTCTGGCTTGCGGCGACAGGCCTCAGCGTTCGCGTGATGCAGCAAGAATTCGACGAGATTTTCGATAGCGCCCAACAGGAGACGACAGAGCGCCTGTTGGCTCTCATCCTTGATGATCTGAACCAGAACTCGACGATCGATCCGCGCAGCGTCGCCATGCTCAATACTGCGGCCAGCCGCGAGTATCTGACCTATCAGGTGCGCGACTCCAAGGGCATGGTGGTGCTGCGCTCGAACGATGCCCCGGCCGAGCCCTTCGATGCGCCGCTTCGCACAGGTTTCCATAACGCGGCGACGGCTCGCATCTACACCGAGATGGCGGCCGACGGTTCTCTGTTCCTGCAAGTGGCTGACCGCTTCGAGAACCGGCATGAAGCCGTGCGCGAAAGCTCCCTGACGCTGCTCATCCCCTTGATCGCACTCATTCCTGCTAGCATCTTTGCGATCTGGTTCATCGTTGGACGCGCGCTGCGACCAATCGAGACGCTTCGACGAGACATCGGGACCAAGGACAGTGGCAACATGGCCGAAGTTGATGCTGGGAGCCTGCCTGTGGAATTGCGGCCGATCGCGCGATCGGTCAACCTTCTCCTCGGACGTCTGCGCGCCGCCCTCGAAGCAGAGCGCGAATTCACCGCCAACAGTGCGCACGAGTTGAGAACGCCGATCGCCGGAGCGCTTGCACAGACCCAGCGACTTATGGAGGAACTACCGCCCGGCGCAACGCAGGATCGTGTCCACCAAGTCGAGAGCTCACTGGTCAATCTCAGCCGTTTGGCGGAGAAGCTTTTGCAACTGTCACGCGCCGAAGCCGGCATCGGCGGGAGCTCAACTGCGGTCGACCTGCGCCCGGTCCTCGACATGGTGGTCACGGACTTCCAACGCGACAGGCAAACGAACGGCAGGCTTCAATATTCCGCCGCACCGGATGCAAAGCTCGTTCGCAACGCCGACATGGACGCCTTCGGCATCGTCACCCGAAACCTGATCGAGAATGCGCTGCTGCACGGCGACCCGGATCTGCCGGTCAACGTCTCCCTCGAAAGCGGCGGTGTCATCCGCGTCGTCAACGGAGGACCGCTGGTTCGCGACACCGAGATGGTCAGCCTGAAGAAGCGCTTCAACCGCGGCAAGACGACAGCATCCGGTTCCGGGCTTGGATTAGCAATTGCCGACCGGATCATTGCCCAAATGGGTGGGACACTGGAATTGTCGTCGCCGGCGAGCGGCAAAAAAACCGGCTTCGAAGCGAAAGTGACGCTTCCAGCCCAGCCCGGATTTGGCTTGCAATAGCCGCGGAACGGTGCGAGCAGACGAAGAGGCCCTCCAAAGCAGCAGAACCAGAATGATCATCTCTTTCGACATCGGCGGCTCCGCCATCAAGGGCGGCATGGCGCATTCGGAAGCCGACATCACGCCGCTCGGTCGTCGCCCGACCCCCAAGGACGACTTTTCCGCCTTCATCAGTACGCTGAGCGCTATCATCGCGGAAACCGGCGAGCAGCCAACACGCCTTGCCTTCTCGATCGCGGGCGTCGTCGATCCGGATACGCAGAAGCTCACCTGCGCCAATATTCCCTGTATTCACGGCCGCAATCTTGCCGCCGATCTCGAAGCCGAACTGGGGCTGCCGGTTTTGATCGCCAACGACGCGGACTGTTTCGCCATGGCGGAAGCCGATCTTGGCGCTGGGCGTGGCCACCGCATCGTTTTGGGTGCCATTCTCGGTACCGGCGTTGGAGGCGGTATCGTCGCAGACGGCCGGCTGATCAATGCCGCCGGCGGCTTTGCCGGCGAGTGGGGCCATGGCCCAGCACTGGCGTCTTACGCAGGCAATCCACCCGTAGCGATCCCGGCCTATCCCTGCGGTTGCGGCCAAAAGGGCTGCGTCGACACGGTCGGCGGCGCCCGCGGTCTCGAGCGTTTGCATAAGACGCTGCATGGCGCCGATCTCTCCAGCCAGGAGATCATCGATGATTGGCTGAAAGGCGAGGCTGGGGCCGCGCGCACGATCGACGTTTTCGTCGATCTCGTCGCCTCACCACTCGCACTGACGGTCAACATTACCGGCGCGACCATCGTTCCCGTCGGTGGTGGACTTTCCAATGTTGAACCGCTGCTTGCGGAGCTGGATAAGGCAGTCCGTCAGCGCATCCTGCGCAAATTCCATCGCCCGCTGGTGGTTCGCAGCGAATGCCGCGTCGAGCCCGGCCTGATCGGTGCCGCGCTCCTCGGCTTGAAAGCGGAAGCCGCTCAATCGTGAGCTCAGTCAAAAGAAGATGGCGCGGTTCTCACCGCGCCATCTTTTTCATTCAGCGGCCATAGCCGGCGGGTGCGCGGCCTCCGCCTCTGGCTCATTGCCATTGGCAGCATCTACCTGCCCCCCTGCCGTCTGCGGCTCCTTGCCGAAGAACAGGGCGTAGGCAGCCGGCAGCACCAGGATTGTCAGAACCGTCGCCACCAGAATGCCGCCCATCATGGCGTAAGCCAGCGGGCCCCAGAAGACACCGCGTGAGATCGGGATTAGGGCCAGGACAGCAGTCAGCGCCGTCAACATGATCGGGCGGAAACGTCGGACCGCGGCACCGACGATCGCTTCCTGCCGATGCATCCCCGCCTTGATGTCCTGGTCGATTTGGTCGACGAGGATGATCGAATTGCGGATGATGATGCCAAGAAGTGCGATGACACCGAGGATTGCGACGAAGCCGAACGGTGCACCCGATATGAGGAGCGCAGCGGCCGCACCGATGATTCCGAGCGGGCCGGTCGCCAGCACGAGCATCGCCTTGCCGAAGTGCTGCAGCTGCGCCATCAGCAAGATGACGATGACGACGAGCATGATCGGCGCCTTGGCCGCGATTGAGGCCTGGCTTTCGGCGGAATCTTCAGCACCACCCTGTATCTCAACCTTATAGCCCGCTGGAAGGCTGTCACGCAGCGACTGCATGTCGGCATACATCTTCATGACGACATCATTGGACTGCACGCCGTCCGGCAGCGTTGCACGTACAGTGATCGTCGGCAGACGGTCGCGCCGCCATTCAATCCCCTGCTCCAGAACCGGCACCACCTTGGCAACCTGCGAGACTGGAACGAAGCCGCCAAAATCCGTCGGTACGTAGACCGAATTGACCGCCGACAGCAGCGAGCGGTTGGCCTCGGGCTCACGGGCAACGATCGAAACTGTCTCCTCGCCATCACGGAAGTCGTCAAGCGGCGCACCGGACACCGCCGTCTGCAGCATTTGACGAACACGCTGCGACGTGACCCCGAGAGCACGGGCACGGTCCTGGTCGATCACCAGCTTCATCGCCGGTACCGGCTCCAGCCAATCGTCATGGATCGCACCGAGCAGCGGATTGCCCTGGAACTTTGCCTTTACCTCGTCGGCGATCTTGCGGACTTCCTGGCGATCCGTCCCCATGACGCGCATCTGCACCGGCCAGCCCGTCGGGGGGCCGAGGAACAGACGATCCACTTTGCCGCGGATATCGGGGAAGTCCTCCGCAAGGATGGTCCGCAGCTTCACGATCAATCGTTCACGCGCCGGCTCGTCGTTGGCCATGACTAGAAGCTGCGCGAAGTTAGGATTGCGAAGCTGCTGGTCGAGCGGCAGGAAGAAGCGCGGGGCGCCCTCGCCAATGTAGGTGGCGACGAACCTCTTGTCCCTGTCATCCATGATCTTGGCTTCGAGCGCCTTTGCCTGTGTCTCGACTTCCTTGATGCTGGTGCCTTCGGGCAGCCAGAGGTCGACGAGGATTTCCGGGCGCGAAGACTGCGGGAAGAAGTTCTGCGGGATGAACTGGAACGCCCAAAGACTGGTCGCAAAGGTCACCAGCGTCATGGCGATGACGATGATGCGATGGCGCACGGCCCAACTTACCGTCGCTCTGAGGCGGTGATAGAAGGGCGTGTCGAAGGCATCGTGATGCTCGCCCGCATGATGGCGCTGCTTCAGGATCATGTAGCCGAGCCATGGCGTGAAATACACCGCCACGAACCACGAGACGACGAGCGCGATGCCGACGACGTAAAACAGCGTGCGCACATATTCACCGGCCGTCGAGGCTGCAAAGCCAACGGGAATGAAGCCGGCTGTGGTGATCAGCGTTCCCGTCAGCATCGGGAAGGCAGTCGAAGAATATGCGAAGCTCGCAGCCTCGATCTTGACAAGCCCTTCCTCGAGTTTTCGTTCCATCAATTCGACTACGATCATCGCGTCATCCACCAGCAGGCCGAGTGCGATGATAAGAGCGCCGAGCGAAATGCGCTGCAGGTCGATCCCGAGCTCGTACATGATGGCAAAGGTTGCAGCCAGCACGAGCGGGATAGCAATCGCGATGACGAGCCCCGAGCGCCAGCCGATCGACAGGAAGGAGACGATTAACACGATGATCAATGCTTCGCCGAGCGCATGCATGAACTCGCTGATTGCATCAGTGACGACGTCGGGCTGATTGGAAATCTGGTCGACCGCCACGCCGTAAGGCAGTGATCCCTCGAAGCGCTGGTAGGTGGCTTCAACATCCTTGCCGACGTCGGTCACCTTGAAGCCCTTCGCCATGACGACGCCAACTTGGACGCTCTCGTGACCGTTGAAGCGATATTTGCGCTGATAAGGATCCTCGAGGCCGGAATAGACCGTGGCGATGTCGCCAAGACGCGTTACCTGATTGCCAGCCTTCAGCCGTAGTTCGCGGATGTCCTCGGCTTTCGTCACGTCTCCTTCGACCGAGATGCGCACGGAACGCGTGCCGGTATCGACAGCGCCGGCTGGATCGACACTGTTTTGACCCTTGATCGCGTTCTGCAGGTCGAGCACGGTCAGGCCGCGTTCAGCCAATGCCTTCGACGACACGTCAATGTAGATCTTCTCAGGCTGATCGCCGATGATCACCGCCTTTTCGACGCCCGGAGTCGTCAGCAGCATGTCGCGCGCTTGGATCGCGAATTTCTTCAGTTCGGGATAGCTGTAGCCATCGCCGCTGATCGAATGCAGCGTGATGTAGGTGTCTCCGAACTCGTCGTTGAAATAGGGCCCGAGCAGCCCTTCCGGCAGCTCATTGGAAATGTCGCCGACCTTTTTGCGAACCTGATAGAACGCGTCGGCCACGTCGGCCGAATTGGTATCACCCTTGACCTGCAGCGTGATGATGGCGCTGCCGGCGCGCGTATAGGATTTGACCCAATCGATGTGCGGGGTTTCCTGCAGCTTGCGCTCGATCTTGTTGACGACCTGGTCTTCCATTTCCTGGATGGAAGCACCTGGCCAGATGGCCTGTACGACCATAACGCGGAAGGTGAAATCCGGGTCTTCCTTCTGGCCCATGCGCATTAAGCCGAGCAGGCCAGTGATAATGATCAAGCCGAACAGGAAACGCGCGATACTTGGATGGCCAATCGCCCATCGCGACAGGTTGAAGGGACGCTTCTCGGCGGTCGAGTTGTCCATGATCGTATCCTCTGCTTCCGGGCTTAGCGAATGATGTCGCCGGTTTCGGCTTGCGCCGACTGCTGTTCCGGCAGCTTGATCTTGAGGTTCTCGGTCATGAACTGCGTGCCGGCCGCAACGACGAGATCGCCTGTTTTCAGCCCGTCGGCGACGTGTACGCCGCCGCCGGTGAAGTCCGACACCTTGACCTCGCGAGCATGGACGATCGATGCATTACGGTCGACGACCCAGACGATCTTCTTGCCGTCCTTCTCGGCAAGTGCACTGAGCGGAATAGCAACGTTGGTCTCGGCATTGCCAACAGCAGCCTCGATCGTCGCCGTCATGCCAAGGAGCACGCGATCGTCGGTCGGAAGGCTGACGCGAACCGAGAAGGTCCGTGACTGCGCATCGGCACTGCCGGAAACCTCGCGCACCTTTCCATCGAGCACTAGCTTGTTGTCGGACCAGAAGCTGGCCTTGACCGTCTTGCCCGGCTTGAACTCTGCTATGTCGTTTTCCGGGACAGCAATCTGCACTTCCTTTTCCCCGTCGAGCGCGACGGTGACGACGGGCGTACCTGCCGCGACAACGGCTCCGGTATCCGCGCTGATCGACGTTACGATGCCATTCCGGTCGGCCTTGAGCTCCGTATAGGCGACCTGGTTCTTGGCCTGATCGAGTGACGACGCTGCTGCATCGCGCGTTGAGACTGCTTGATCATAGCTGAGCGCGGCCTGTTCCATCTGCGATTTTGCCGTGACGCTCTTGTCAAACAGTTGCTGAGCGCGCTTGTTGGCGAGATCGGCCGTTCCCACACCCTTTTGGGCAGCGGCGAGGTTCGCCTCCGCGGTCTTGACCGCCAGCTCATAATCGGTTGGATCGATTGCAGCGAGCAGGTCGCCTGGCTTGACGTGATCGCCGATATTAACGCGACGGTCAGTAATCTTTCCGGCAACGCGGAAGCCAAGATTCATCTCGACGCGCGCCTTCACCGCACCAGAGTAATCCAGCGCGCGCTTATCGCCAGCGTCGGCAATCTCTACCACCTTGACCGGCCGGATAATCTCTTTCGTCTCGGCCTTCTTTTCCTCGTTGCAGCCGGATAGGGTAAACGCAACGGCGCCAAGGAGCGCGAGACTGACAAGGGACGGCAACTGGATCGTCTTCAGCGAAATCATCTTTCGCACTCCTGAAATGAGTTATCGGTGCTCTGCGGCTCTTGCCGCGTGCTATTTTTTTAATGCCTTGATCGTGAATTCGACCAACTCGTCGACGGTGGCACGGTTCGTCTTGGCGAGACATTGCGCCACCATCTGCGGATGACAGAGGGTAACTGTGGCCGCCCCGAAACAGCGGGACGCGACATCCGCGTCCTGCTCAGCGAACTCGCCGGCTGCAATTCCTTCGCGGATCACATCAGCGAGCAATTCATGAATGCTGTCGACATGCTTCTCGATGACGTGCCAGTCACGCTCGATGGCGACGACGACCATCTCATGCACTTTCTCCTGGTCAAGCATGGTCTCGACCGTCATTTGGTATTGGCCCTGTACGAATTTGCGCAGCCGATCGGACGCGCTGATCGGCAGATGGCAGGCGTCGTAGGCCATCTGATAGCTGTGGGCGAGCATGCGGCCGCAAATCGCCTGGTGGATCTCCACCTTCGACGCGAAGAATCGGTAGACATTGGCTGGCGACATACCGAGATCGCGGGCGATGTCGGCAACCGTTGTCTTCGTATATCCGTAATGACGGAAAAGCCGTTCGGCAGCGTCCAGAATGCGCGTCACATTCTCCTGACGGACCACTTCGCTGGTATTTTCCGCGGCATCGCTGATCAATTCGGACACCTCACTTACGATTGACGATTTTCGAATTTCGTCAGTCGTAAAATATCAGTCCTAATTTGTCAAGGTTTTATCAGAGATGCGACGCCGTCCCGACGGCACCTGCTCCGGTCAGTAAGTTGGATCGAGAGTCGGAATGATGCGGGAACGCCAAGGTGCAGGTATCGCCCGCAACCTAAGCTGCGGAACTTGGCGCTGCGATAGGATGGAACCTAGAACCAGAAGGCGCCAAATGCCGGCAACAATGCGCGGCACTTGGTCTTACCCCGCTCAGGCGAGCTTCACATCCAATGAGATCGGAACAGCCGAGAGCGCCTTTGACACCGGGCATCCCGCCTTCGCCTTGCTGGCGAGTTCGACGAACGTCCTTTCATCGGTGTTCGGAACAGTGCCGGTTAGCGTAAGATGAATCGCCGTAATGGCAAAGCCTCCCTCCACACTCTCGAGCGTCACCTTTGCCGTCGTTTCCATGTCGGTCGCCTTGAGGCCCGCTTCCTCTAGGATGAGCGACAGGGCCATCGTAAAGCAGCCTGCATGCGCCGCTCCGATCAACTCCTCCGGATTAGTACCCGGGATGCCTTCGAAGCGGCTCGAAAAACCGTAGGGATAGTGTTTAAGCGCGCCACTCTGCGTGGAAATCTGCCCCTTGCCGTCCTTCAGACCGCCCGACCACTGCGCTGAACCTGTACGATTGATCTGCATGCCGTTCTCCTATCCGGGTTAGAGGAAGCTGAAAGAGGCATCGCCTCTTTAACGCGATATAATCCTCTATCGACAGAAGGCGACAAAGCCGTGAAATTTCTTCAAGCCGGGCACCTGCAGGATGGTCAGATCTCCATTTGCGCGGTGTCAAGCGTGTACAGTTCCTGCGCACGCTTGACCCCCTTGAGCGCATAGCGACCAACGCAGGCCAATGCGCCGCGTTCACTCTCGGGAATCGTGGCCGCAAATTCCGACGACATCAGCACGTTGAAATCGACGGATCGGCACATAGAGGCAATCCGGCTAACCTCGTTGACGGCAGGCCCAATGACGGTAAAGTCCAGGCGCTCGCGGCTGCCGATATTGCCGTAGAAGACGTCACCGATATGCAACCCGATGTAAACCTCCGTGGTCGGGCGCCCCTCTAGTGCGCGCTCATCGTTCAGCACCTTCAGCTTTTGCCGAAGCAATCGCTCGGCCTGCAGCGACGCGCAGCAAGCGTCGGCCGGCTCGTCGGCCTTGAAGATAGCCAGGACCCCATCGCCGATCAGCTTCAACACGTCGCCGCCCGCCTCGTGAATCGCGGAAATGACGACATCGCTGTAGGCATTCAGCATCGGCAGGATTTCTTCCGGCGGCGCGCTGTCCGATATCTTGGTGTAGTTCAGAAGATCAGAGAACCAAAGGGCTGCCGAGATTCGCTCCGACTTGCCACGCGTGATTTTGCCTTCCAGCACCTGCCGCGCGGCGTCGTCGCCAAGGTAGACTTCAGCAATCGTCCTGGCGATACGCGCCAAAGCGATGCATTTGATCGCAAGCGCCAGTACTGGCACCAGCTTTCGCAGGATCGCGAGGTCGTGATCGGAAAAGCCCTCTGGGTGGCGCGTTGCGAAATGGGAAAAGAAGCAATCCATTTCGCCGATCGTGCCTGCCTTGGCAAAACGATGGACCATCGCGACGAAGTCGGTGTGGCCCTGCTCACGCATCGATTCGAGCATGACAAAGTCGGTTGGATCGCCGAAGCCGATGCGCCGCCTGACCTCGTTTTCTTCGCCGGCCCAAAGGTAGTAAAAGGCGGATCGCTGCCAACTCTCCAGCGCCGTACCTTCGCTGGAGGGGCCGTACTCGAATTCGGCTTCGATTTCCTCGCGGCTGTCCCAGCGAAAGGCGCGTCCTTCGTGGACGGGATGGAGCGTGTCCATCAGCGCCATCCCGCGATCGAGCGGCAAGCCGCACTCGCGGCAGATGTTGCAGAAGCCAGTCAGGAGTTCCGCCTCGGAGGCGCCTTTCAGCCCCTGCTCCGTCAGCCAGGCCGCAACTGTTCCAATTTCACTGTATTCCATGCCGCTTCCCTTGCTAGTGCGAAAGCTGTATCGCGATTTCCCCGTCAAGCGAAAGGCAAAGCTGAACCCAGGACAGGCATGTTGTAAGGTGTAACAATTTCCACCGCCGACAATGCCGGAGGCGCAATTCCGCCTCTCGTCGAGCGGCTCATGACCGCACGGAAGGCCGATCGGGCGTCCATGCGCAAATCATGGTGCAGCACGAAGCTGATCTCACGAGCCGTGAGCAGAGCGCGATTATCCGCATCGAGATCATGCGCAACGAAAATACGGATTGGCCGTTGCGCCGCCTCGAAGGCGGCGAGCACCGCTCGGTTTCCGCCGCCAATGGAATAAACTGCGTTGATCGCTGGGTCCGCCGAGATAGCCTGCATGGCGAGCGTGCCCGTCGCCGCATCGGTGCCGTGTCCTTCACTGATCTCGGTCACGCCGATCCGCGGATAGCTTTCGCGAAGCAGGCGGCGAAAGCCGATCTCCCGCTCCTCCTCGCCGCGAAAGCGACCGCTGGAGAGCGTGACGAG
This sequence comes from Rhizobium mesoamericanum STM3625, assembly GCF_000312665.1. Taxonomy (GTDB): domain Bacteria; phylum Pseudomonadota; class Alphaproteobacteria; order Rhizobiales; family Rhizobiaceae; genus Rhizobium; species Rhizobium mesoamericanum. Next base: position 362,747 of record NZ_HF536772.1, read on the forward strand.
TACGCGCCCCGCCTCGTCGCCGAAATGCTCCCCAATGAGATAAGCGGCCGTCTCACCGGCCGCCCGGTTGTCCGCGCCTGCGTAAGCGGTGCGTGACGAATTCGGCAGGTCCGTCACCAGCGTCACCACGGGAATCCCCGCCTCTGTTGCGCGCGAAACGGCAGCTGCGACATCAGGAACATCCGGCGCCTTCAACACGATGCCGTTGGTGCCACGCAGCCGGATACGGTCGAGCAGTTGCACCAACTCTGCTTGTTTCATCACCTCCGCGAAATGGAAACGACACCGGAACACCATCGGCGGGAACGTCGCAACCTCCGCCTCGAAGGCATCGCGAACGGCGGTGCTGAAGCGTTCCGGCGTTTCCATAACCACATCGATGGCGAGCTTGCGTCCACTCATCTCGCCGCGGGTCTGCTGCTTCTCCAGCTCCGCGATTGCGGACTGCACCCGCAACCTCGTCTGATGTCTGACGCCGTTCCTACCATTGAGAACGCGATCAACGGTCGCGGTACTTAACCCCGCCTGAAAGGCGATATCCTTGACGAGAAACCGATGTGCCACGCAATCCGACTGATGGTTTTTTGATGGATTCCTGATCTATAGCACACCATTCCGCAGCGTATAGTGGCCCTCATCGGAAAGGGAGGAGCATCTAATGAAAACCGACGCCCTTCAGAAACTGCGCGCCGATCGCTTCTGGCTGACCGAGGCTGCCTGCGATCTCGGCGATTTCCGCAAGCTTGTTGAGAAGACGACGGCTCTTGTCGACTATCCGACTGCGGAGGCCGTGGAAAAGAACATTCTGATTTATGACAGCGGCAAGGTCATTTCCGCGATCACGATCCCCGAAGGTCGCAGAGCGGTTCTGGCCGAGATCGGCGAAGCCTTCGCCGATGGCCCAGGCGTCGTCGTCTTCAAGCGCGCTTACAGTGATACCCGTGTCATCGACCGCGCCAGCGCAATATTCGACGAAATCATCGAGGAGCAACATCGGACCGCAACCGGTGGCGGCGATCACTTTGCAAAGCCAGGCGCCAATGACCGCATCTGGAATTCCTTGGAAAAGCACTGCCTCGCCGACCCAGAGAACTTCGCCGAATATTACGCAAACCTCATCGTCGCGATCGCAAGCGAAGCCTGGCTCGGCCCAAGCTATCAAATGACCGCCCAAGTCAACCGGGTCAATCCGGGCGGCGCGGCGCAGTCCGCTCACCGTGACTACCATCTCGGCTTCCAGTCATCCAAGGTGATCGAGAAGTTCCCGGCGCATGTGCACAGGCTCTCCCCGGTTCTGACGCTGCAGGGCGCGGTTGCTCATTGCGACATGCCGCTCGAAAGCGGCCCCACCCTCTTCCTGCCGCATAGCCAGACCTATGAGGCGGGCTACCTCGCGCTCAAGCGCCAGGAGTTTAAGGACTATTTCGAGACCCATCACATACAGCTGCCGCTCGAAAAAGGCGACGTGGTGTTCTTCAATCCGGCCCTCTTCCACGCAGCCGGTACAAACCGCTCGACCGACATCAAGCGCGTCGCCAATCTGCTGCAGGTCTCCTCCGCATTTGGCCGGGCGATGGAGACCGTGAACCGCGAACACATGAGTGCAAAACTGTTCCCCGCATTGAAGTCGCTGAGGGGGAAACTGTCCAAAGCCGAGATCGGCAATGCAGTTGCTGCCTGCGCCGAGGGGTACTCTTTCCCGACCAACCTCGATCGCGATCCACCGCTTGGCGGGCTCGCGCCAAAGACGCAAGCGCAGCTGATGCATGAGGCGCTGCAGGAAACTTGGGACGACGCACGGTTCCTCTCGGCACTCGCACAATACAGCGAGCGGCGACAAAGCTGACGCATCTGTATCAACCAAATCAGCTGCCACGCCCCATGGTGCCGGGAGCTTTCGGCATATAGCCCATTACCCAGGAGGAAACGCATGACCACAAACCACAGCAGCCTCGACGGCAAGGTCGCCATCGTCACCGGCGCAACACAGGGACTTGGGGCAACGGTCGCCCGCCTCTTTGCCGAGCGCGGCGCCAAGGGCCTCGTCATCTGCGGCCGCAATGAGCAGAAGGGGAAGGCGAAAGCCGAAGAGATCGCTGCCGCCACAGGCGCCAGGGTCTTGTATGTCAGGGCCGATCTGCGGCACGTCCAGGATGCGCAAAACGTCGTTCATGTCTGCGACCAGACGTTCGGCCGCGTGGATGCCCTTGTGAATGCGGCCGCTATCACCGACCGCGGCACCATTCTGGACACCAGCCCGGAACTCTTCGACGCCATGTTCGCCATCAACGTGCGTGCGCCGTTCTTCATCATGCAGGAAACGGTGAAGGTGATGCGGCGCGAGAAGATCGAGGGCACCATCGTCAACATCGGTTCCATGTCGGCCAAGGCAGGGCAGCCATTCATTGCCGCCTATTGCGCCTCAAAGGGCGCCTTGGAAACCCTTACGAAGAACACGGCCTACGCCTTGCTCCGAAACCGCATCCGCGTCAACGGTCTCAACATCGGCTGGATGGCCTCCGAGGGCGAGGATCGCGTTCAGCGTGAATTCCACGGCGCGCCGGCCGACTGGCTGGAAAGAGCGGCCGGCCGCCAACCGTTCGGACGCCTGGTTGATCCCGAGGAGGTGGCACGCGCTTGTGCCTATCTCTCCTCGGCGGAATCCGGCCTGATGACCGGCTCCATGATTTGCCTCGACCAATCGATCTGGGGCGCCTATGACGGCTCGCCGCATCCGGACGCAGCCCTCTGAAAAAATGCAGAGCCCGACGCTTTTACCGGTGCCGGGCTCTGGAACACATCATCGTTTACGTTTACGAAGAGCGTCACAATCGCTTTGGGAGGAGCAGACCGTGTCAGAAGATGCGCTCTATGACATCCGTGACGACCGTTTCCCCAGCCTGATTGCCGGCAGCGCCCGGCTGGAGGAACTCTATAGCGGTTGCCGCTGGGCGGAAGGTCCTGTCTGGTTCTCGGACCTGAATTGCCTGATCTGGAGCGATATTCCCAATGAGCGGATGATGCGCTGGGTGCCCGACGGCAGCGTCTCGGTCTTTCGCTCACCGTCCAACTACGTCAACGGCAATACCCGTGACCGCCAGGGTCGGTTGATTTCCTGCGAGCACGGCGGTCGACGCGTCACCCGTACCGAATTTGACGGCCGAATCACCGTGTTGGCCGACAGCTACAAAGGCAAGCGGCTGAACTCGCCGAATGATGTCGTCGTCAAATCGGACGGCTCGATCTGGTTTACCGATCCGAGCTACGGCATCATGTCGGACTACGAGGGTCACAAGGCCGAGCCGGAACAGGAAACTCGCAACGTCTACCGCCTCGATGCTCCGACGGGTGAGATCGAGGCTGTCGCGACCGATTTCATCCAGCCCAACGGCCTCGCCTTTTCGCCGGATGAAAAGCAGCTCTACATCGCCGATTCCGGCTCCTCCGACCATGAGGTCCCGCGCCACATCCGCGTTTTCGACCTCGTCGACGGCAAGAAGCTGACGAACAGCCGGTACTTCTGCTCGATCGACAGCGGCGTCCCGGATGGCTTCCGTTTTGACGTCAGCGGCAATCTTTGGACCAGCGCGGCTGACGGCGTTCACTGTTTCGCGCCGGATGGAACGCTCCTGGGCAAGATCAAGGTGCCGCAGACGGTCTCGAACATCGCCTTCGGCGGCGTGAAAAAGAACCGGCTGTTCATCACGGCCACCCAATCGCTGTATTCGATTTACACCACCACCAACGGCGCCCAGTATCCATAGGATACCATCGCGCGCCATCGAACCAGGACGTCAGCGCTGCCCACTCGGCTAGGCGCCTCCACCCGGAAAGAATCATCGATGCTTGAGTTTTCACGCGTCCTTCAGCGCCGCCAATTCGTTCGCAACGCCTTTTTCATGGGAGCCTGAGATGCGTTCTGTCGTATCTTTCAACGAGAGCTGGAGTTTCCACGAGGGTTTCGGCCAACGTCTGCTCGAGGGCTTCGACAGTCCGGCGATCGTCAGTCTGCCGCACACTGCCGTTGAACTGCCGTTCAACTACTTTGACGAGACAAGTTACCAGCGGGCATTCACCTATCAAAAGGTTCTACGCTGGATGCCTGAGTTTGAGGGCCGTGAAGTCTCCCTCGTTTTTGACGCTGCCATGGCCGATGCCGTCGTCTACCTGAACGGCGAAGAGATCATCGCCCACAAGGATGGCTACACACCGTTCGAGGCACGTCTCACCGGCAAGCTGCTGGTGGGCGACAATCTGGTCACGGTAAAAATTGACGGCAGCGAAAACCCTACAATTCCGCCTTTCGGCGGCCGTATCGATTACCTGACCTATGCCGGCATCTACCGGGATGTCTGGCTGAAGGTCACGGACCCCATCTCGGTTGGTAGGCTAAAGATCGAAACCCACAATGTGCCAGCGGAGGAAAAGTCGGCAAGCGTGCGTGTCGATATCGCCAACCCGCAGCAACTGACCTTCCTGGGATCGGTATCGGCATCGCTGAAGGACGGGAACGGGCACGTGCTCGCCACGGCATCCGCAGAAACGACCGGTGAAAATCTGACGCTCGTTCTCGATGGCCTGACCGGCATAAGCCTCTGGGATATCGACAATCCCGCGCTTTATGAAATCACGGTCGAACTGAAAACAAGCCATGGTTCAGACCGCGTCTCGTCACACTTCGGCTTCCGCACCGCCGAGTTTACGACCGAAGGTTTTCTTCTCAACGGGCGGCCGCTGAAGCTGCGTGGTCTCAACCGCCACCAGGCTTTCCCTTATGTCGGCTATGCCGCGGGTAGATCCGCCCAGGAACGCGACGCGGACATCATGAAGTCAGTGCTGAAGTGCAACATCGTCCGCACTTCGCATTATCCGCAGTCGAAATGGTTCCTCGATCGGTGCGATCGCATCGGTCTCCTGGTTTTTGAGGAGATCCCAGGCTGGCAGCATATCGGCGACGCCGATTGGCAGCAGGAATCGATCCGGAACGTCCGACGCATGATCGAACGCGACTGGAATCACCCATCGATCATCATCTGGGGCATTCGAATCAACGAGTCGGAGGACAGCCATGACTTCTACGTCGAAACCAACCGGCTGGCCCGTGAACTCGACCCCACGCGGCAGACCGGCGGTGTCCGCTACATAACGGACAGCGAACTGCTCGAAGACGTCTACACGATGAACGACTTCATCCTCGGCAACGAGGAATTGCCTGGCAACAACCGCCCGCGCACGGCGCTTCGCCCGCAGCAGGAATCGACTGGCCTATCATACAAGGTACCATACATGATCACTGAATATGGTGGACACATGTATCCCACCAAGATCTATGACCAGGAGGCCCGCCAGGCTGAGCACGTGCGCCGGCATCTCGAAGTGCTGAATGCCGCTTATGGCGACCCTTACATCGCGGGTGCGATCGGCTGGTGCATGTTCGACTACAACACCCACAAGGACTTCGGCTCCGGCGACCGCATCTGTTACCATGGCGTCATGGACATGTTCCGCGAGCCGAAGTTTGCAGCCTATGTTTATGCAAGCCAATGCGATCCTTCCGAAGAGATCGTGATGAAGCCGGTTACCTTCTGGGCTCGTGGCGAGCGCAATATCGGTGGGGTGCTGCCGCTGATTGTCCTCACCAACTGCGACGAGATCGAACTGCAATATGGCGCAGTGACGAAGCGGATCGGCCCGGATCGCGAAAACTACCCGCACCTGCCACACCCACCTGTGGTTCTCGACCACCGTCATTTCACGCCTGACGAGCTTGGTACGTGGGGCCTTGAATGGATCGACGGTGAGTTCACCGGCTACATAGACGGCGAACCTGTCGCCAAATTGACGCTTGTCGCCGACCCGCTGCCGACGACACTGCAGGTCGTTGCCGACAGCACAACGCTGAAGGCCCGGGAGCGCGATACCACCCGTGTCGTTATTCGCGCGCTTGACCAGCAGGGGCAACGCCTGCCCTTCATGAACGACAATGTGACCCTGCACGTCGACGGGCCTGCAAGGATTGTCGGACCGGTATCGGTTCCGCTGCAAGGGGGTACGGCGGGCTTCTGGTTGGAGGCGACCGGCTTGACCGGCGCAATCAGCATAAAGGCAAGCTGCAACCGCTTCCCTGCTGTCAAGATCGAACTGACGTCGGTTTGAGTGTATTGGCGGCGTGCCCGATCCGGCAAGGGCGTGCCATCACCCGGACTGCGCTGGTTGCACCGACCGCACCGTGCCGTTGTTATCGACGACACACGAGAACTTCTTGCCGCCTGCATCGAGGTCGACGCCAAAGGTTCCATCGGGCAACCGGCGAGAGGCCGTCGGCAATACCTTGGCGTTCGGACCGGCAATACCGGCCGCCGAATTGGCGCAAAGCAGTTGCAGATCCGCAGGCGCGGTCTGCAGCGTTGTCCGCGCCATGCTTTCAGGTGCAGGCGGTGTCGGCGTACAGGCGCTGAGCAGCGCGAGGCTTGTCATTGCCGCCATCATCCGGCCGATCGAAATCTTCTTCGCGGTGTTTTTCCACAAAACCGTGTCCCCCGACGCGTGTGATTTGTTCCCTATCCGGCGCGGAGCCGGCCCATACTCAGACGCCTTTGTAGAGTGCAGCCCCCTGCATCAGCACGATCACCTTCGCGCCGATCTTGATCCGTGACGCAAGGTCCACAATGTCGTCATTGTTCATGCGGATGCAGCCAGAAGACACATCAAGACCAATGGTCCAGGGCTCTGCGGTCCCGTGGATACGATAGATGGTGTCCTGGTCGCCTTCGTAGAGGTAGAGCGCCCTGGCACCCAAAGGATTTTCCGGACCGCCCGGCATTCCGGCGGCCCATTTGGCCGCGTTCGGATCGCGGGCCACCATTTCGGCCGGCGGAGTCCAGGTCGGCCATTCCGCTGTCCGGCCAACACGCACGATACCGGCCCACCCGAAGCCCTCCCGTCCGACGCCGATGCCGTAGCGGATAGCCTGTCCGCCCGGCTGAACGAGGTAGAGGAAATGCTGGTTCCCGTCGATGATAATCGTGCCGGGCGGCTCTGCCGTTCTGAACGTGACGGTCTGCATTCGAAATGCTTCCGGCGCCTGGTTGTTGCGCGCGTAGTATTGGCGGGCCTTTTTCTTGTCGTAGTTCACCCAGGTATGGGTCTTGGGATCGTAGATCTGCGTTTGCGCCCAAGCCGCGAGGGGACCGAGGAACGCTGCTGCCGCAAGCAACGCCAAGACCAGCTTGCGCATTTGCTTAGCCTCCTTCGTCTTCACTGGAGATTTGCAGCTTGCCGTCATTTCTTCGCCCACCCGTCGACGCGCTTCGCATTGTCAGCGACCCATTTTTTCGCGTAGTCGAGCGGCGGTACGCGGTCGACTACGAGCGCATAGCTCATCGCGGTCGCCTCCTCTGGCGTCAGATCGACCTTCTCCAGGAACGCTGCGATATCAGGATGTTTCTTCGCAAAGGCCGCCGCATAGCCAATGCGGAAATTGGCGGCATCCCAAGCGGTTGATGCCGAGGATTTGGTGATCCAAAGCGGGTCGCTTGGAGCGACGAGCTTCCATTTGCGGGCATCATGTGGCGGCTCGGCAAGGCGAACGATCTTGTGCAAGTCAAAGATGAAGTGTGGCGCGTAGCAGGCAAAGACCAGAGGCTGGTTCGTCGCGATCGCGATGTCCAGCCCAGCCAGCGCGACTTCCTCTTCCGATTCGACCAGCGTCAGGTTCTGGGCATAGCCGTAGGTATTGGCCCGCACCCGCTCGATGCCTGTCGAGGCCCATGTTGGCGCGCCGAGCCACATCTCACCCCTGCCATCACCGTCAGTATCCAGAATTTTCGTCTTTTCCGGATCCTTGAGGTCGGCGATCGAATTTAGGCCCTTCTCGGCGGCAGCCGGCGTCGCGCAGATGCCCTGCCATGCCGGCACGCCATGCTTGGCGAGAACCACCACGCCCTTCTCGGTGACAAAGGTCTTGATGACGTCCTCAAGATTGGGCTGCCAGACCTCCGGTTGGATGTCGACAGTGCCATTCTCCATGCCATTGAAGGCAAGGAGCGTCCCAAGCTCCTTCACATCGGCATTGAGCCCGAACTCCTTGGCGATGCTGACCTTGAGAATATTTGCCGTTGCCTGCCCCGAGGGCCAGTTCGGCATTGCAATCACGAGATCGGCGGCAAAGACCGCGCTGCTGATCGTAACCGCTGCCGCAAAGACGAATGAGAAGATCCCTGAAAATGCTACGCACTTCATCATGCCTGCCCCCAAACATGTGAGAAAGGATCGCAGAAATGCACGTCACAGCTTGCAGGCGAACATGCATAAAGCGCTTACGTCCGTCAAGTCGTACTGACGTTCGCTTGTGGCCTACTGAGGGCAGTTGTCGTCCACCCAAGCCCTGGCTCGCGCGGCCATCGTTGCGAGGTGATCAGAGATGGAGAAGCCGGAGATTTTCTTGCGCGGAGCAAGGTCGTGATCGCCGTCTTCAAGCCAAAGAACTGATATCGCGGAAGAAAGTGGATAGCTCGACACCTCTTCACGCGTTCCAAATTCATCGCGCGTCCCTTGGCAGATAAGGGTCGGTGTGCGCAGATTTTCCAGGTGCGCCGTGCGCAGCTGTTGTGGCTTGCCAGGCGGATGAAAGGGATAGCCGAGGCACAACAAACCGCAGATCGCGCCTTGCTCGTAAAGGTCGTCGGCGATCATGCTCGCCACTCTTCCCCCCATGGATTTACCGCCGATAAACAACGGCCCCGAAGTCGCGAGCGCCTTCACTGCCTCCCGATATTCGGGAATCAGCGTTTCGGCCTTGGGCGGTGGCTTTCGCTCGCCGGACGCGCGGCGCGCAGCCATGTAAGCGAATTCAAAACGCGCGACGCGGATCCCCTTTGCAGCGAGCGCGTCTGCGGCAGCTGTCATGGACTTTGAGTCCATCGGGGCGCCGGCACCATGCGCAAGTAGGATAGTGGCTGAAAAATTGGTCGGGCCGATGATCAGAAAGGTCTCGCTCATTGCGATGTCATAGCGCAACAGGCGAAATCTCACCATATCGCATGAGCGAGTTGATATCAGTCAGTGGAATTTCGGCATGTCGGGAAGCGCCGAGAATTCTTCGCTGATCATTTCGCTGATGGCAACCAAGATCTCTTTGCGCGAAAAACCCGACCACTCGAGTTGCTGGATCATTTGGTCGAGGTCCAACTCGAGTTGACCGCGACAGCACGCCACCCGATCGGCAGAAACGAGGAGAATTTCTTCAAGAATCAGCATCGCTTCGCTCCTATTTAGGGAAGCAACCGGCGACCACGCTAAATGTTCCAACAGCAACCTGCGACATTCCTGCTTCGCAGCCGCAAGATAAACATACAAACCTGTCGAGATATGCACTGAAACTCTGCACCAGACCTTTTGTAAGGCGAATCTTGATGCCATCAGCGCGGGCCCTCTCGCGACGAAACCAGGCGCGAGTGCTGCGCTCCCCCGGCGACCCGAGGGTTTACTCGCAGAAACCTTTGCGTCGCAAGTTCAACAAGTCGCCAGCCTTGAGCGGCCAACGATTTATATTGCAACCACCTGAATTAAAAGCTCTAATATATAGTTACATGCAATACGAGACTGAGCGACACGAACAGTCTGAGGGCGCCTGCAATGCAAAGTTCGCGAGCAAGCAGGGATGGGGCTGCCAATCCCACGGTCAAAGAAGTACGTGACCAAATCGAGCGCATCCTTTCCAGTGGCGAGTTTCATGCCCCCGATCGAGGCCGGCGATTTCTCGAGTTCATCGTCGAGGAAACCCTTTCAGGCCGCGCTGACTACCTGAAAGCATACACGATTGCCCAAGAGGTCTTCGCGCGGGATACCTCTTTCGACGCTCAGAACGATCCGGTCGTCAGAATCGAGGCAGGCCGAATCCGCAGGGCGCTCGAACGCTACTATCTGGTGGCCGGCTCCGCAGACAACGTTGTCATTACGATACCGAAAGGCGGCTATGTGCCATCCTTCGACTACGCCGAAGGCCCAGGTGATCCCGCCCTTCAAGCGACATCCGATCCGGGCCCGCCTCTCTCACCGGGACTGACCGCCGAACCGGCGCCTATAGCCGTACGACCCGCCGCCCCCCGCCAGTTGAGCCGGTTCTGGTATGCAATACCCACGTCTCTGGTGATTGTCGGGATCGCCAGCTTCCTCCATACGCCGCTATTTTCCGTTATTACTACTTCGCCCCTGCCCGCATCTGCTGTTTCAAGTGACACAGAGCTACCCAGGATCATCGTAGAGCGATTCCAAAGCGTTCCCGGAAAGAATGCCTCGGCAGATATCGCGCAAGGCCTCACGGACGAAGTCGTTGGTCAACTCACAAAGTTCAAGGAGATCCTCGTAATTGCCCCTGGCGTAGGACAGGAATCCGACACGCGGGGGCCGCAGTTCGCGCTACAAGGGGGCGTTCGCCTAGAAGACGACATAGTGCGACTGATCGCACGGCTAGTCCGCAAGGCCGATGGCGCGGTTCTCTGGGCAAACAACTACGACGCCGACCTTCGCGATCGGAACTTGCTTGAAGTGGAAGCCGACGTCGCGCAAAGCATCGCGACTGCTGTTGCGCAGCCATATGGCGTCATCTTTCAACCTTATGCCAGGGGCGGTGCGAAGCCCGATAGCGGAGATTGGGAGGCCAACGCATGCGCACTCTCGTACTATGCGTACCGGGCCGAGCTCGATCCGCGGAAGCATGCCGCCGTGCGAGATTGTCTGGAGAGGGCGACCAAGCGACTTCCGACCTATTCTACCTATTGGGCCCTTCTTTCGCTGACCTATCTCGATGAGGTGAGGTTCCAATATAAGCTTAGAGCGGAGTCGCCGCGTCCGCTTGCGCTCGCGGTCGATGCTGCCAAGCGAGCCGTGGACCTGGACCCACAGAACGCGCGCGGATTGCAGGCATTGATGTTGGCCAACTTCTTCAGCAACGATGTTAACGCCGCGCTGAGGGCGGGGGCTGCCGCTTATGCCATCAATCCGAACGATACGGAAGTTGCAGGCGAATACGGCTTTCGGCTTGCAATGTCCGGGCATTGGGAAACAGGCTGTGAACTGATCTCCAGTGCCATCAGCCGCAATCCTGGTCCCAGAGGATATTACGAGGTCGGTATGGCATTGTGCGCCTATATGAGAGGAGAAAACCAGGCAGCCGAACTCTGGGCTCGCATGGCGGACTTGAAGTATAATCCTATGCATCATCTCGTTTTGCTGGCGGTTCTTGGCGCGTCAGGTAAGCTTGATGAGGCACACCGCGAGCAGGATTGGCTACGCACGAATGCTCCGCTACTTCTCGAAAACATCCGCGAGGAAGTGGCTTTGCGCCTCCACCGGCCACAAGACCAGGAGCATTTCCTTGATGGGCTCAAAGCCTCCGGCGTCGCGATCCCTCCTGTCGATGGCATGATCGGCAGCCGATAGTCCGCGCGTAATATACCGTATGCTACCCTATCCGACGCGTATTTTACTGCCGTAACGATCGTACTCACCTTATCCTTTGGAAAACTTTGGAGGACATGGCGATGACTGCAAGCGAGACGACACCTCAGTCGATGACCAGTGCCGAAGACCTGCGCAAGCGCGCGCTTGAACTTCAACTCGCGGAGATGGAACGCGACGAAAAGATCAAGGCCCGCGAGGCCCAGAAACATTCTGAGTTCATCGAGGATTTTTTTCAGAAGCACATCAGCGAGACAGAGCGCGCGGTCATCAAACGCCTAGTGACGAAGGCCGCGGCGGACGGAAAATACGAGGCAATGGTATACAGCTTCCCGTCTAGCCTCTGCTCGGACAGCGGTCGAGCCATCAACAACAACCTGCCCGGCTGGCAGAATACCCTGCAGGGGAAGGCGAAGGAACTCTACGATCTGTTCGAAACGCTCGCCAAGCCCCAGGGCTACGGGCTGAAGGCGATGATCATCAATTTCCCTGGAGGCATTCCCGGCGACGTCGGTTTCTTCCTGACCTGGGAGCCGCCCGTCGAGTAACGCGAGCGCAAGCGAGTCAGAGATCGATTTACCCGATCGTGAGGACCAAACGTTGGCCTCGGCCTTCCGGCTGCCCCGACTTCATGCGGAACGATCACGACAAAAGCCGCGCATTTCCGCGCGGCTTCTTCTGCCCCATTTGTAGAGTCCCTCGATATCAATCACGGACGACAGTCCAGTTGTCGTCTGGGTTAAACTCTTTTATCGCTGCAGCGCTCTGCTCCGTCTGCGGTCCAAGGTCCCGCTGATAAATGATATTAGCACCGTTGACGATGAAGGTTTGGACCCCGGTCACACGATACTTGACCGGCCAGGCGATCAGCGCGAAACCACCTGTCATGTTGCCGTTGACGATATAACTCTGCTTTCCGCCGATCACGTTGGCGCCCTGGCCCGTCAGGATGCGATAGCGGTAGCCATAGTAGCCTTCGCCGTGCTTCGCCTTGCTGAAGGCCGCCGTTTCGATCAGAGGTCCCGCCGGACTTTCCTCTCCAAAAGCGCCGGGCTCCCAATATAGACCATCGCGTTTCCCCGGGCTGCTGATCAACTTCTGTGCGAATTCGTAGAGACCGTCTTCGTCCTCATCTATTTGCGCGTAGGTGTATTGGGCGTTCACATAGTCGTGCATGGTTTGGATCGTAGAGAGTTCGTTCTGACCGACGCGCCGATTGACAATCTCCTGCAGGCCGACTTCCCTATCGAATGCCCATTTGCCCTCCTTGTTTTTCGAAAGGGGAAATGGCAGCGGCCACAGGAGATCACCGACCAGCACCACCTTACGATCGTTGAGGTCCTGCAACCGCAGTTGCCGTGCGGCACCCTCGCGGATTGCGCCGTAGCTCATCATGGCCTCGTTGCTGGATCGCAGCTTGGCCGCATTCAGACCGAGAAGGCTAGCCAAGCCATCAACGTCATTGGCGCTCAACACGGTCTTCAGGCGTTCAATCGCTGCCGACGGGTCATCAAATGACGGCGGCGTCCCAGCCTCGAACTCATGAAGATCTGTCTGGGTTTGCGATATCGATGGGGCTGCCCACGCCAGGGAGAGAGCCGTTCCGAGCACCAGCGGGATCAATTTCAACTGTGGTCTCATGCTTTATCTCCGGAAATCTGAATAGCTGAACACCCTATCGCCGGCCGCCACCGCCACGACCACCGCCACCTCGACCGCCGCCGCCTCGACCGCCGCCGCCGTGCGGCATCGGGCGGGAGCGTTGAGCGGAGGGACGTGGGCCGCCGCGTTGCCCGCCTCCCATGCTCTGTCCGCCTCGCTTGGAAGCCACTGCTTCTCGCCGGCCAGATTGCACATTGCCGAGGGCACTTGGCTGGCGTGGACGATTGTCAGCCCGCGCCGCCATCTTCGGTGCAGCTGGCTTGTTCTTGACTGCCGGCTTCGATGGACGATTGGCAGCGTTGCCCGGTCGGTTGGCTCCGCTCCCTGGGCGGGCATCCGCGCGGTTGGCAATATTGCCTGGTCGGGTATCCGGGCGAGATACGCCCGGGCGGTCAGCGGCAGCGTTGCCCGCTCTCGGATTTCCCTTCAGGCCCTCCGCCGTGCTCTTGCGGATGTCGTCAGCGCGAGCGCTAACATTTCTGGCTCCCTCGCCGCGGTTCGCCTGCCGCTCGCCCACCTTGTTCTGGAGTCGGTTTCGATTGTCTGACTGCAGACTGGATTTGATTGCCGAGCGATCGATGTTGGCGAGTTGATTCCTGTCGATATTCAGCTTGCTGCGATCGACCTTCGTCCAGTCGACATCGTTCCAGTTGACCTTGCCGTTGAAATTTCGGTCGTTGAAGCAGTTGTTGCAGTCGATATCGAGATCACCGCCCCAATTGCCACCCCAGACACCCCAATCGTCCCAGTTGACGATGGCTGCCCAGGCGACACCGGTCACCGCCGCGGCGAAGAACCCCGCCCCAGGATAATAATAGTTGTCGTAATAGTCTGGATAGTACGAGATTGGCTCAACCGTATAACCCGGTTCGTAAAGCATCTCGGGAGGATACTGCGGAATGTACACCTTCTCCGGGTCGGTCGGACGAATGACGATGTTCTCGTTTTCCGTGACAACCGTGACCTTGTCGTCCGTTTTGATGATGTTCTTCGCGACAGCTTCGTCGCGAAGCTGCTGGATAGCGATCAACACGTCCTTTTGCTGATTGTTCAGCGCGTCCGCGAGCAATTGGGTCCAATCGAGATCATCGCTCATCATCTTGACAATTTCGGGATAGTTCAGGAGCGAGATAACACTGCCATCCCAATCGTCTTTTGGTTTGAGATTGGCATCTTTCTTCTTGGCCTCCAAGAAGCGCTGAGCTTCGATGATCTGCAGCGGAAACAGCGATGCTGCCGAAACGGCCGCCACGAGCTCATCCGGATAAAGCGCGATGCGGGCAACAAGCACTTCGAGTTCATCCTCCGAGAGGAGATCCGATTCCGGTTTTGTCGTCTCTGTCGAAGCAGGTTTCGGTGTAGGAGTTGCTGTCTGTGAATACGCCGGTGGTCCGGGATGCATGGAAATGATTGCCAGGACCGAAAGCCCCGCAAGCAACCTGAAGGATCTCGCTTTCATCATGCATCGACCTCCGAAAAAAATAACTTGAATGAATGCTTACCGCGGCTTGGGCCTTGCCTCGCTCCACCGCTTGAGCATGACTATTTTCGATTGGGAGAGCGCATCGCCGATTTCCGCGACGAGCGCATCAACCAGGCTCGCGTACTCCTGCCGCCGCGTCTCTCTGACATTGTCCGGAAGATACTCGACACGCGCCAAAGTCTCGGCGGCGGCAGCGAGGTCTTCGCACATGCTGCGGAACGTTTCGTTTATTTGGAAGAGCTGGCGTACCCTCCCTGCCTGCTCAGGGAACCGCGCCTCGGTAATCTCGAGGGCGGACGAGTGTGTCGAATTGCTTTCTCCCGACGTCATGCCGCCCCCCGCTGCCATATTCGCGTCAAGCAGATTGAGGTATTGTATTACAGCGACTTAGGATGAAGACGTAACATACGCGAACTTACGCGTGACGACGCTGAATTGGCAGCAGATCCATCCATTTTCGGCATGCGCGTTGGCGTTCGCCTGCGACCGAGATTTCCCAGGAGCCGAGAATAGCCGGGCCCACTGCAAGCTGGCGAGACCATTCTCCAATCGCGATGACAATGAATCCACGGCAGTTCCCATCTGAGGCGTGACACATGCGCTGGCGCTGGCGCTAACCGTCAGTTTCTTAAAATCCGAATTGCCGGCCGGACTACGCGTCAATCGATAGATATTACGTGATGCTACGGGCGTTTGAGCCCGGCCCGGTCTACTATTTCCTTCTCGACTACGACCGGACGGCTCAGTAACGGCCGAAAAGGAGTGACCGTGTTTCTCGACTATTTTGCACTCGGCGTGTTGATCTTCGTCGTGGTCACGCTGTTCTACGCGGTGATCGCGATTCACGACATCCCGCATCTGATCGCCAAGGCCAGAAACCATCCGCACCAGGACGCCATCCACGTTGCCGGATGGGTAAGTCTGTTCACGCTACACGTCATCTGGCCCTTCCTTTTCATCTGGGCCACGCTCTACCGCGAGGATCGCGGCTGGGGCATCCGCACGGATGGTAAGCTCTCGGCGGAGGCCGAAGCCAACGCTGAAATTGCGCGTCTCCACGCACGGATCGCAGAACTTGAGATGCCAACGGCAGAGAAGGAGCAAGTCTGATGGAATTACTCCTGATGCTGACCTATGCGGCGTTTTGCTTCGCGATCTTCAAGCTGTTCAGGATACCGGTGAACCAGTGGTCGCTTGCGACGGCTGTTCTTGGCGGCATATTCATCATTGCCGGGCTGGTGCTGCTCATGAGCTACAACCATCCGTACTCCAGCGATGGACGCATTTATTTTACCTCGGCTCCAGTCATCCCTGTCGTTGGAGGTCAGGTCATCGAGGTGCCGGTCACACCGAACGCTCCGTTGAAAAAGGGCGACGTGCTCTTCAAGATCGATCCCCGCCCCTATCAGTATACGCTCGATCAGAAAAAGGCGTCTCTTGCCGAAGCAAAGCAGACCGTCTTGCAGCTGAAGGCTGCTCTTGACGCCGCCAATTCCGCCGTC
The DNA here is from genome assembly GCF_000312665.1 of Rhizobium mesoamericanum STM3625. Taxonomy (GTDB): domain Bacteria; phylum Pseudomonadota; class Alphaproteobacteria; order Rhizobiales; family Rhizobiaceae; genus Rhizobium; species Rhizobium mesoamericanum. Next base: position 378,854 of record NZ_HF536772.1, read on the forward strand.
ACCGGTGCGGAAGCGTCAAGGGATCGCTCACTGCAGGCCTTCGAGAAGTTCCAAGCATCGAATGAAAATGCAAAATCCAGCGGTAGAGGCGCTGTCTACTCGGAACTCGAAGTCGAGAACCGACGCGGCATCTACCTGACGTCCGAGGCCGCCGTCGACACGGCTCGTGCTCAGGCGGCGCAAGCAAAGCTCGCCTATGAGTCCGAAATAAACGGAACAAACCCCACGGTCGCTCGGCTCGAGGCCGAGTTGGCAAACGCGCAGTATGAGCTCGACCAGACGACTGTGCGCGCGCCGAGCGACGGATACGTGACGCAGGTTTTCCTACGTCCCGGCATGATGGCTAATCCCCTGCCCTTGCGACCGGTGATGGTCTTCATCAACAGCGAGGATAGGATGCTGGCTGCCGCCTTCATTCAGAACTCGCTCCAGCGCGTGAGAGTCGGCGACGAGGCCGAGGTCGCGTTCAAAGCGGTGCCCGGCAAGATCTTCAAGGCGCGTGTCCAGGAAGTCATCGACGTCATGGCCCAAGGGCAATTACAGCCGGGCGGCGCCCTGATCGATCCGCAGGCGCCCGAACGCGTATCACCGGGGCAGACACTCGCACGGATCGAAATCCTGGAGAACACCGACGCATACCAACTGCCCGGCGGTGTGGTCGCTGAGGTAGCGGTCTACACACATTACTTTCACCATGTCGCTATCCTGCGGAAGGTCCTGCTGCGTATGAGCAGTTGGATGAACTACGTCTTCCTCGAACACTGAAACGCATCAGCAATTTCCGGCCGCTACTTGGGTGCGGCGGCCGGACAAGCTTGGAGATCAACCAGGAGAGAGCAAAGGGAGCCCGAGGTGATAGGCAGCATACCAGTGTTGCGGGGCCTGGCCGGTTTCAACAAGGACTGGCTTCGTAGCGATATCCCTGCCGGGTTGTCGATCGCCGCTGTTGGTTTGCCGAGCGCCATCGCTTATCCGGCGATTGCCGGCTTGCCGCCGGAAACCGGCATCTATGCAAGCATCGCCGCTCCGATCGCCTATGCAATCTTCGGCCCATCCCGCCTCCTGATTGTCGGCCCAGATGCCGCCACGATGACGGTGCTGGCGGCCGCGATGGGCGCCATCATTGCGGCCGATCCGGCCGCGGCGAACATCGACCGCGTTGCTATCGCATCGGCGCTCGCCCTTGGGGTCGGCGTGTTCTGCATCTTGGCAAAACTGCTGCGGCTCGGCGTCCTAGCGAGTTTCCTGTCACGTCCAATCCTGGTCGGCTTCTTTGCCGGGGTGTCTCTGTCCATTCTCGTTGGGCAGATCAGCCGCTTCACAGGTGTAAAGATTGAATCCGACGGTCTCCTTGCGCCGGTCGTCGAGATTCTGCGCAAGGCCGCCTTGATCCACTGGCCGTCACTTCTATTCGGCCTCTCCATGTTCGCACTGCTTTGGATTGTGAAGGCGTTCGACCTTAAAATTCCAGGTCCTGTGCTCGTGGTTGTTATTTCCGTCGTTCTCTCGGCGCTCTTCGACTTCCGCGGATACGGCATGGCCGTCGTAGGCGATATCCCAAGCGGCTTCCCAAGCTTTTCCCTGCCAGCAGTCCATCGGATGGCGCTCGATCAGCTGGTGCTTGGTTCGGCTGTGATCTTTCTGGTGAGCTTCGGCGCCGGCATCGTAACCGCGCGAAGCTTTGGATCGCGCACCGGTGAAGATGTCGACGCGAACCAGGAACTGATCGGCCTCGGCGCAGCCAACATTGCACCAGGCCTATTCGGTTCATTTCCGATCAGTATGTCGGACTCGAGAACCGCCATAAATCTATCGACCGGCGGCGTCTCTCAATTGGCGGGACTGGTCTCCGCCGCCACACTGGTTGCAGCTCTTGTATTCCTCCACAGCGCCCTGCGGATCCTGCCGATCCCCGCACTCGCCGCTATCCTTGCAGCCGCGGCCATCAGCCTCATCGACATTCAGGAGCTCAAGAAAATATGGCGCATCAGCCGCATGGAGTTCGTCTTTTCGCTTATCGCCATGTGGGGGGCGATCAGCTTCGGCGTCCTCAACGGCGTGGTCGTTGCCGTTGCCGCTACCTTCGTTTACCTCCTGCACAAGACAATGTTTCCGCGTGACGGCCTGCTTGGGCACATTGAAGGTCGGCACGGTTTCTTCGACCTCGCCCGTTTCCCGGAAGCTCGGCCTGTCGAAGGCGCTGCCGTCTTCGCGATCCAGGGTAACATCCTGTTCTACAACGCCGACTATGTACGCACGCGACTAACAACGGTTGCTAGGGAACTCGCCCCCCGAACGAAGTGCTTCGTTCTCGACGCCAGCGCGATCACGCACGTGGACAGCACCGGCGCCGTCGCACTCGATACCGTGGCCGACACCCTGGCGAAACGAGACATCGTCTTTGCCATCGCCGACCTCAGCCAGGAAAGCCGAGGCATCCTTGAGCGTGCCGGAGTGATCAAGAAGATCGGCACCCACAATCTTTTCAATGGTCGGGAAGAGGCGTTGCGCGCGCTGATAGGAAAATCAGCAGAACAGTGAAAATCCACAGCGACATAAGACAATGGAGGGAACGATGGACGAAGCATACGATCCGAAACAAGTGGCTCCAACGGAACGCAAGGGCAAGCAAAAGAAGGCCAAGTCCTGGGACTACAACAAGGAGATCAAGCGGCTGCAGATCGAACTCGCGCATCTGCAGGCATGGGTAAAGAAATCGGGCGCACGGATTGTTATCATCTTCGAAGGCCGTGATGCCGCCGGCAAAGGCGGCATGATCAAGAGGATAACGGAGAAGGTCAGTCCCCGAGTGTTCCGCGTCGTGGCTTTGCCTGCGCCAACCGATCGCGAGAAATCCCAAATCTACATGCAGCGCTATATTGCACATTTGCCGGCAGCCGGCGAGGTCGTGATCTTCGACCGCAGTTGGTACAACCGGGCAGGGGTCGACCGCGTCATGGGATTTGCCAGCGAAAAGAAAGCCCACCGCTTCCTCGAACTGGCACCCCGCTTCGAGGCGGCAATCGTCGAAAGCGGCGTCATTCTGCTGAAGTATTTCCTGACCGTCAGCGAGGAGGAGCAGGAGCGCCGCTTCAAGCGCCGCATCGATGACCCGGTTAGGCAGTGGAAGCTCAGCCCCATGGACGTCGAATCGTACCAGCGCTGGTGGGACTATACACGGGCCTATGACGAGATGCTGCGAATGACCGACAGCAACCACGCACCATGGTGGCTCGTGCCGTCCGACGACAAGGAGCGCGCCCGGATAAACTGCATCTCGCACATTCTGCAGTCGATCCCCTACGAACGCGTGAAGTTCGACGCACCGGATCTCGGCAAACGCCAGAAGCGGCCATCGAACTATGTTGAGGATCAGAGCGTCAGACACGTCGTGCCGGAAACGACACGATGAAGCAGGATCCGTTCTAGCACCCCTTATGGAAACCAGCGGGATAGGCATAGGGCGATGGAAAAACCAACGAGCGGGACTACGCTGCAAGCCGGCCCCGCGCAGATCTCGGTAGAAGCAAGGGTCAGCGACCTGGTGCGGATCGGCATCATTGGGCTGTTTGCCTACTGGAGCCTGCAACTGGTTGCGCCATTCGCGCTGATCATCATCTGGTCCGCAATCCTTGCTGTAGCCCTCTTCCCGATGTTCGACGCCTTGTCCAGGCTGCTGGGAGATCGGCCAGCGCTTTCGGCAGCCGTTATTGTCATCGCATGCCTTGTGCTCATCATTGCACCGTTGGCGCTTGTCGCAGTCAATTTTGCCGATGCCGTCCAGGCCCTCGTCAGTCAGTTGAAGACCGACAATTTCACGCTGCCGGCCGCGCCGGAAGCGATACGTGGCTGGCCGGTGGTTGGCGAGCGCCTCTATGCCGGCTGGAACCAGATCGCAAGCAATCTCGCTGCGACGATCATGAAATTCCAGGCACCTCTTCGTGAAATCATGGGCGTCGTTCTCGCCAAGCTGGCTTCGATCGGAGGCGGGGTGTTGAGCTTCGTCGCTTCCATCATTCTCTCCGGCATCCTCCTCACCATGTCTCCTCGCCTCGCGGCAACGGTCCAGGTACTTGCAAGCCGCATCGGCGGCGAGAGGGGTGTCGGTTTTGCGCGGCTGGCCGGGTCAACGGTTCGTAACGTCTCGCGTGGCGTCATTGGCGTGGCCCTCCTTCAGACGCTGCTCTGCGCCCTATGCTTCGCGTTTTTCGACATTCCGGCACGCGGCGCCTTGACCTTCCTCGTGTTCATGCTCTGCCTGATGCAGCTCGGCCCTGGCCTCGTTCTTGTGCCAGCCATCATCTGGGCATGGTTCTCCTGGCAGACATCGTTGGCATTTGCCTTTACGGTCGTAGCAATCCCGATCACGGTCGTGGACAATGTCTTGAAGCCGATCTTGATGTCCCGAGGGCTATCGACTCCGATGCCGGTGATCCTTATTGGCGTCATCGGCGGAACCCTCTCGCATGGCCTACTTGGTCTGTTTTTGGGGCCGATCGTCCTAAGCGTTTTCTATGAACTGCTGCGAGCCTGGGCTTGGCCTTCCACACCGCCAGAGTCAATCGCTGCGACCTTGCCGCTCGACGATAGGAAAAAGAATGTCGAAGACGCAGCACCCGGTTGATCGCCAGCTGGATTTTCTCACGTATGTCGCGTCGGGCGTCGTTGCACATGTCAGCAACGCAGCTGCTTCCCGCATCGCATCGCCCGTCACCATACACACCGCTTCCTCCTCGCTATCGTGGCAAAGCCCCAGATATCCGAGGATCAGCGTATCGTCGGCGGGGCTTACCGCACGAAAGCGTTCAAGCGCAGAGACAGCTAGATCATAGGATCCGAAAACGTGGTTCAGCTCTCGCTCGCTGGAAAAGCGAGCAAGTGACGAACGTCGGGAACCCTTCAGTATCAGTTTCTTAAGCCCGCGCTCTCGACTCATCGATTGCCTCCGGGCTCCAGCGTATTTTAGTGTTTCAATATGTAACGGTTAAAGTGTTGGATCGCTGCATTTGAAGAATTCAACAGCCGCCAAGGAACAGGCATTTGATGGAAACGAGCAGGCCCCGCATCGCGGATGTCATTGATCCGGGCGATGCTCTCGGCGAAGTCCTCTTCGGGCTGATCATGGCACTGACATTCACGGTGGGCTCGCGGCTGGTTTTCACCGAACAGGGCCTTAACGTCAGGGAACTAATTGTCGCGACGATCGGCTGTAACCTGGCATGGGGCATCATCGATGCCGTACTGTTCGTGCTGGGAACAGTTTTCTACAAAAGCCGGCGCGCGCGCCTCTTCCGGCAGATCAAGGCGGCCAAGAGCGAGCAGGAGGCGATATCCGCACTCAAGAGGGAATTTCCGATCGACGGCGAACCACTTGCTTCCGCTGCGGCAGATGAAGAGGCGCTGTACCAAGCCTTGCTGAAATTAACAGGGCGCGCAAGCGCTGCCAAGGTTCGTCTCTCGAGAGACGACTTTCTCGCTGCTTTTATTGTTTTTCTCTTGGTGTCTGTGACATCGCTGCCCGCGGTCATACCGTTCTTCATGATCGATAGTGTCGAGCTTGCCCTGCGAGCCAGCAACGTTCTGCTGATTTCCCTACTCTTCATGACGGGCTGTGCCTGGGCGCGCTTTTCCGACGCGAAACCGCTCAATGCTGGTATAACAATGACCTGCCTTGGCCTAGTGCTCGTCGGCATCGCAATTGCTCTCGGGGGCTGAGTATGGATCATACCATCAAGCCATCGCCCACGATGGGAACGATGAAACCAGCGCACTGGGCGTTTCCGCTGCGTTTGCATCTAAGCGTCATCATTGTCGGGTTGTTGGCCTGCACGGCACTGCCGCTGGTGTGGATGGCATATAGCCAAGGCAAGGTGACCGCCCTTTCCACTGGCGAAGCACAAATGCGTCAGCTCGGCTTGCGCACCATCGAGGACTACCGCGATGTCTTTACCGGTGGATATGCCGCGATCGAGATGACCTCTGCCGTTCCGCAAATGCTTACGTCGCCTCCCCAGGATCTGGCGGCGAAGCAGAACCTTCTGCTGCACGCACTGAAGTCGTCCTTCCGTATAGACGGAGTCTATGCCGGTTATGGGGACGGAACGTACATACAAGCCACCAACATCGCGGCGAATCCGACTTGGCGCGAAACCCTGGATGCGCCAGCCGACGCCGCGTTCGCCGTTCGTACAATCACCAAGGTCATCGGCATTCCAGTGACCACTTGGACGTTCTTCGACAAGGACAACCACCTTGTCGCTCGACGCGCCGACCGGGACGATGTCTTTGACCCCCGCTCCCGGCCCTGGTACAGCGCTACGCTCTTAGAGGGACGGACGACGTCGGTCGGCCCCTATATTTCCGCCGCGACCGGCTACCTCACGCTAACGTTTGCTACGCCCGCGGATGGAGAGGGCCGAGTCGTTGTTGGCGCCGACGTGATGCTGTTGACACTGGGGGAGGTTCTCGATGTCAGCACGATCTCGAAACAGGCGCATGGCTATGTCTTCGATAACGCCGGCCGCCTGATCGCGCATTCCGACCCCGCATTTATGGCGAAGCTGCGCGATAGCATACGTCGCGGGAGGGCTCTGTCCGCCACAGACATCGCGGGGGCGGACCCAGCCGTCCCGGCCGTCACGAACCTGGCGCAAGGCCGTCGGTTGCCGGATGGTGATGTCATGCGCTTTTCGGTGGATGGCCGCGAGTATTTGGCCCAGAGCTTCCATGCGGAAGTGGCCGGTATGCTGAAAGGCTACACGGTGGTCATCGCAGCACCACTCGACGACCTGGTCGGTCCGGTCGAACGAACGCTGCGACGTAATCTCGTTGCTGCGGCTGCCTTCCTGACCGCCGGCGCAATTGCCGCGATCATCGTCTCCCGATTGATCAGCCGGTCGCTCTACGCATTGGCCGACGAGGCAAGGCAATTGGGCAACCTGGATTTCAGACAAAGCCGCGTTTCGTACTCCTGGATATCCGAGGTCAACGCCCTCGGGAAAGCCCTCGGGTCCGCCCGCGATACCATCCGAACGTTCTCGCTCTATGTGCCGCGCGAACTGGTCCGCAGGATTGTCATCGCTGGCCAATCGGCCATCGGTTCCGCCTCGCGGCAGGAGATCACCGTCCTCTTCACCGACATTCGCGAGTTCACAACGATCTCCGAGCGACATTCTCCCGAAGATGTCGTGGCCCTGCTTTCCACCTATTTCGAAGCCCTCAATCTGATTGTGGAACGCCATGGCGGCACCATCGTGCAATATATCGGCGACTCTGTTTTCGCGATGTGGAACGCACCCGTTCGGGACGAGCGGCATGTCGAAAACGCCTGCCGTTGCGCCTTGTCAATGAAAGCAGCGATCGACACGATGAACGCTTCCAATCGCGCCGCCGGCCGACCCGAACTTGTCACCCGCTTCGGCCTGCATACCGGCCCAGCAGTTGTAGGCAGTGTCGGTGCCGAGACCCGCCGGCAATACACCGCCATCGGCGACACCGTGAACATCGCCTCGCGGCTGGAGGGCCTCAATCGTGACTATGGGACCTCAATCCTTGTTAGCAACGCTATACGCGAGGCAGTACGGGACAGCTTCAACTTAACGCCCATCGGAACCGTGAGTGTCAGAGGCCGCACAGGCCAGACGGAACTCTACGAGCTCAGAAATTGAAACGTCGCTGCCTTAACGCAACGCCCCACCCCAAGATCGTTAGACTATAGACTAGCGCCTTCGAGGCGAACTTCCGAGCCTATGGTGTACGCAACGAGGCCACAGTAAGATGGTGCTTTCACCCCTTGGGAGCTGCATCGGCCGATGCGAGTGCTCGACCTGACCGCGGCGTCAATGGCTTACACCATCTTGTACGCAACAGCCTGTTACGTGGGAGTGGCAATATGCGGACTCGATCGATCTTCACCAACTTATCTTTTGCAGTTACGGTGGGGGTCGCGACCTATCTGACAGCGAGCCAGTTTGATAGCGGTGTGCGCCGCACAGCCGGCAAAGTTCACGGAACGTCGCGATCCAAGCAAGCTTCAGAGACTTATAAGTTGCATGGAATTAAAGTTGCGCGATGGCTGCCAATATTGAGCCAAACATTTGTAAGCACGCGGGATGACCGCATCTTGTCAGTCGCCGCTGGCGTGACATTCTACGGATTGCTGGCACTCTTTCCTACCATCGCGGCAATCCTGTCGGTCTACGGGTTGATTGCAGAATCCCAACAATTGACCGAGGTATTAAGGGCGGTCGACGGAGCTCTGCCGACCGCTGGGGTTGAATTCCTGCGCAAAAGAATTGAGCGTATCGGCAACGACCAAGAGTCAACGCTTAGCTTTGCGCTTATCATCTCTGTAGTGTTGGCGCTCTGGAGTGCCAATAGGGGTATGAAGGCGCTATTTGAGGGGTTGAACGTCGCCTATGGCGCGATTGAGAGGCGAACTCTCCTTCGACTGAATATCATTTCTATGATTTTCACGGTCGGGCTATTCTTTTTTTTGATAGTTGCAATCCTTGGCGTCGCGGCCGTCCCGCTTATGCTCAACGTCGACGAGCTTGACGGGACAGATTTTTTGTTGGTCTGGATTGGGCGTTGGCCCGTTGTATTTTTCATACTGTTGATGAGCTTAGAGGTTCTCTACAAATTTGGCCCAAGTCCGACAGGTACTCGTTGGGCGTGGATTAGCCCAGGCGCGCTTCTCGCCAGTCTAGTTTGGCTGCTCGGATCATTTCTATTTTCGACTTTCTTGGCGAACTTTCAGGACTACGACAGAACATTTGGCACGCTTGGCGCGGTCGACATCCTGCTTGTCT
>NZ_HF536772.1:387763-390263 GCF_000312665.1 Rhizobium mesoamericanum STM3625
GTTTGGTTGCGGGGGCAGGATTTGAACCTGCGGCCTTCAGGTTATGAGCCTGACGAGCTACCGGGCTGCTCCACCCCGCGCCATATCAAATCCGCCTTGGATTTGTTTTGTCCGATTAGACCGGTTTGGTTTATCGGGTATTTTGTGGGCAACGAGCGCTGCCCGTTGTCTGTTTATTTTGGTCTTTCTGTTTGCTTTCAAAGCAGAAAGGACCGCTTTTGGCGGCCCTTTTGTTTCGGCTTGGGCCGTCATTTCATGATGAGAAGATTATTTGTGTTGCGTTTTGCAGACCTGGCAGCGACCGACTCTCCCGCGTCTTAAGACGAAGTACCATAGGCGCTGGGGCGTTTCACGGCCGTGTTCGGAATGGGAACGGGTGCAGCCGCCCCGCCATAACCACCAGGTCAGCGAAGCGCAACAATGAGAAGCTGGCGCGGCGCCTGACTTTCGTGAAGTCAGGGGCCGTCATTTTGTCTTTGAACACGTCGTTGGCGACAAGCGCTGCGGCACTTGTTTATGAGCATTGATCAATGAGAACGATCAAGCCAATCGAGCTATTAGTACCGGTAAGCTTCACACATTGCTGCGCTTCCACACCCGGCCTATCAACGTGGTCGTCTTCCACGGCTCTGATAGGGAATACTCGTTTTCAGGTGGGTTTCCCGCTTAGATGCCTTCAGCGGTTATCCCTTCCATATGTAGCTACCCTGCTATGCCCTTGGCAGGACAACAGGTCCACCAGAGATATGTCCATCCCGGTCCTCTCGTACTAGGGACAGATCCTGTCAATATTCCTACACCCACGGCAGATAGGGACCGAACTGTCTCACGACGTTCTGAACCCAGCTCACGTACCGCTTTAATTGGCGAACAGCCAAACCCTTGGGACCTGCTCCAGCCCCAGGATGCGATGAGCCGACATCGAGGTGCCAAACAACCCCGTCGATATGGACTCTTGGGGGTCATCAGCCTGTTATCCCCGGCGTACCTTTTATCCGTTGAGCGATGGCCCTTCCACGCGGGACCACCGGATCACTATGACCGACTTTCGTCTCTGCTCGACTTGTCAGTCTCGCAGTCAGGCGGGCTTATGCCATTGCACTCGACGACCGATTTCCGACCGGTCTGAGCCCACCATCGCGCGCCTCCGTTACTCTTTCGGAGGCGACCGCCCCAGTCAAACTACCCACCATACACTGTCCCGGATCCGGATAACGGACCGCGGTTAGACATCCATGACGATAAGGGTGGTATTTCAAGGATGGCTCCACGGAAACTGGCGTCCCCGCTTCAAAGCCTACCACCTATCCTACACATGCCGACACGAATGCCAGTGTAAAGCTATAGTAAAGGTGCACGGGGTCTTTCCGTCTGACCGCAGGAACCCCGCATCTTCACGGGGAATTCAATTTCACTGAGTCTATGTTGGAGACAGCGGGGAAGTCGTTACGCCATTCGTGCAGGTCGGAACTTACCCGACAAGGAATTTCGCTACCTTAGGACCGTTATAGTTACGGCCGCCGTTTACTGGGGCTTCGATTCAAAGCTTGCACCTCTCCTCTTAACCTTCCAGCACCGGGCAGGCGTCAGACCCTATACGTCGTCTTGCGACTTCGCAGAGCCCTGTGTTTTTGATAAACAGTCGCTACCCCCTGGTCTGTGCCACCCCACCACACTTGCGTGCGAAGGGGTCACGCTTCTTCCGAAGTTACGCGTGCAATTTGCCGAGTTCCTTCAACATAGTTCTCTCAAGCGCCTTGGTATACTCTACCTGACCACCTGTGTCGGTTTCGGGTACGGTCTATACGGTGGAGCTATTTCCTGGAACCGCGTCCCTGCAAGATCAATCCAATAAGACCTTACAAGTTGAGCAATCCGTCACTACCACCAGGCCCACGAATATTAACGTGGTTCCCATCGACTACGCGTGTCCGCCTCGTCTTAGGGGCCGGCTAACCCTGCTCAGATTAACTTTAAGCAGGAACCCTTGGTCTTTCGGCGAGAGGGTCTCTCACCCTCTTTATCGTTACTCATGTCAACATTCGCACTTCCGATACCTCCAGGATGTCTCACGACTGTCCCTTCACAGGCTTACGGAACGCTCCGCTACCACTTGCGATTGCTCGCAAATCCTCAGCTTCGGTGCATGGCTTCAGCCCCGTTACATTTTCGGCGCAAAGACCCTTATTTAGACCAGTGAGCTGTTACGCTTTCTTTAAATGATGGCTGCTTCTAAGCCAACATCCTGGTTGTTTTGGGATCCTCACATCCTTTCCCACTTAGCCATGACTTGGGGACCTTAGCTGGAGGTTAGGGTTGTTGCCCTTTTCACGACGGACGTTAGCACCCGCCGTGTGTCTGCCGACTAGTACTCCCCGGTATTCGGAGTTTGGTTAGGATCAGTAAGACGGTGAGTCCCCATAGCCCATCCAGTGCTCTACCCCCGGGGGTATTCGGTCGACGCTCTACCTAAATAGATTTCGCGGAGAACCAGCTATTT
>NZ_HF536772.1:395263-446885 GCF_000312665.1 Rhizobium mesoamericanum STM3625
GCGGTGCGCGTCATCTCGTCACCGTGGCGCTTGACGACCACGATCGTTTCGTCGCCGGCCGCGAGCCGCCGCAGATCGACGCGGTCACCACCGCCTTCGACGACAACTCGACCTCCGTCCCGTCCAATCAGAACCTGCCACGCGTATATGACGGCATCTATCGTGCCGCACTCTCCTACGGTATGACCAAGGACATGACCGCGCTGATCATCAAGTTGCTGGCGAGCAGCGTCGATTTTCAGGCCGAACTGCGCCCGACCGATACGCTAGAAGCCTTCTTCTCAGTCGCTGACTCCAATGGTCAGGCAACGGCCGATTCCGAGCTTCTCTATGTGAATGCCCGCTTCGGCGACACGCAGACCACCTTCTACCGCTTCCAAGATCCGGAAGACGGTTCGATCGACTACTTCGACCAGGACGGCAAGAGCATTCGGCAATTCCTGCTGCGCAATCCGGTCCCAAACGGGATATTCAAATCCGGCTTCGGCATGCGCCGGCACCCGATCCTTGGCTTTGCTCGCATGCATACTGGCGTCGACTGGGCGGCGCCGCGCGGCACGGCGATCATCGCTGTCGGCAACGGCACCGTCGAAAAGGCAGGCTGGGATTCCGGCGGCTATGGCAACCAGACGATTGTCCGCCACGCCAACGGTTACGAATCTTCATACAACCACCAGAGCGCCATCGCCAAGGGTGTCGTTCCCGGTGCCAAGGTGCGGCAAGGCCAGGTGATCGGCTGGGTCGGCACGACGGGTGAATCCACCGGCCCGCACCTGCACTACGAGATGATCGTTAACGGCACCAAGGTCGATCCGCTGCGCGTGCGCTTGCCGGGAGGCAAGTCGTTGAAGGGCGACGCGCTGGCAAAGTTCGAGGACGAACGGCAGCGCATCGATACACTACTCGGCAATCAGCCGCCGCCGCAGGTGGCAAGCAAGTGATGGCATTCAACAAAAATGGCGGCCGAGGCCGCCATTTCCTTTACAATCTATCGAACGACCTTAAGCCGCTTCGTTGACCGCAGAATTCCGAGTGCTGAACAACAGCCGATCCGAACCGCTGGTGATTTTCACCGTCGATCCATCCGGCACCTGACCGGAAAGGATCTGCTCGGCAAGCGGATCCTGCACGTACTTCTGGATCACCCGCTTCAGGGGACGCGCGCCATAGACCGGATCGTAACCTTTGTTGGCGAGCCAGTTGCGGGCGTCGTCGTCGAGTTCGAGCGTGATCTTGCGCTCGGAGAGCAGTGATACCAGGCGCTTCAGCTGAATATCGACGATCGCACCCATCTCCTCACGCTTCAGGCGGTGGAACAGAATGATTTCGTCGATACGATTCAGGAACTCCGGTCGGAAGTGGCTGCGCACGACCTCCATCACCTGCTCGCGAACCATCTCGCTGTCGTCCCCTTCCTTGAGCTGGGTCAGGTACTCGGCGCCGAGGTTCGACGTCATGATGATCATCGTGTTGCGGAAATCGACCGTTCGACCCTGTCCATCCGTTAGGCGACCATCGTCCAGAACCTGCAACAGGATATTGAAAACGTCGGGATGAGCCTTCTCGATCTCGTCGAACAGCACGACCTGATACGGCCGACGCCGAACAGCTTCCGTCAGAGCCCCCCCTTCGTCATAGCCGACATAGCCGGGAGGGGCGCCGATCAGCCGGGCGACGGAGTGCTTCTCCATGTACTCGGACATATCCATGCGGACCATCGCCGTTTCGTCGTCGAAGAGGAAGCGGGCAAGCGCCTTGGTCAGCTCCGTCTTGCCGACGCCCGTCGGGCCCAGGAAGATGAACGAGCCGATCGGCCGATTCGGATCCTGCAGACCGGCACGCGCACGGCGAACGGCACGCGAGACGGCCTGAACCGCATCCCCCTGGCCGATCACCGATTTCGCCAGCTCGTCTTCCATCCGGAGCAGCTTGTCGCGTTCTCCTTCCAGCATCTTGTCGACAGGAATGCCGGTCCATCGAGAGACGACGTGTGCGATGTTGTCGGGGATTACGACCTCCTGCACCATCGCGCTGCGATCGCTGTCCTGCTGTTCGGCCTCCGTGAGCTTCTTTTCCAGTTCCGGAATGACGCCGTAGGTCAGCTCGCCGGCGCGCTGGAACTCGCCCTTGCGCTGTGCGATCGCCAGTTCGTTGCGCGCCTCATCCAGCTGCTTCTTCAGGTCCGCGGCCAAGCCGAGCTTCTGCTTTTCCGCCTGCCAGCGGGCCGTCAGCGCGTCGGCTTCTTCCTCGAGGCCGGTGAGCTCGGCTTCAAGCCGCGTCAGTCGGTCGGCAGACGCCGAGTCGGTTTCCTTCTTCAGGGCCTCGCGTTCGATCTTTAGCTGCATGATACGGCGATCAAGTTCGTCGAGCTCTTCAGGCTTGGAATCCACCTGCATGCGCAGCCGCGCAGCCGCTTCATCCATCAGGTCGATCGCCTTGTCGGGCAGAAAGCGGTCAGTGATATAACGGTTGGAAAGCGTCGCAGCCGCCACCAGCGCCGAATCCGAGATGCGAACCTTGTGATGCTGCTCGTATTTTTCCTTGAGACCGCGCAGGATCGAGATCGTGTCCTCGACCGTCGGCTCCTCGACCATCACGGGCTGGAAGCGGCGGGCAAGCGCGGGATCCTTTTCGACGTGCTTGCGATATTCGTCGAGCGTGGTCGCGCCGACGCAGTGCAACTCGCCGCGCGCGAGCGCAGGCTTCAAGAGGTTTGAGGCGTCCATCGCCCCATCCGCCTTGCCGGCACCGACCAGCGTGTGCATTTCATCGATGAAGAGGATGATCTCTCCATTTTCGGCCTGTACTTCGTTGAGCACGGCCTTCAGGCGCTCTTCGAACTCGCCGCGATACTTCGCGCCGGCAATCAACGCGCCCATGTCGAGCGCCATCAGCTTCTTGTCCTTAAGTGACTCAGGCACGTCGCCGTTGACGATACGCAGCGCGAGGCCTTCGACGATGGCAGTCTTGCCGACGCCGGGCTCGCCGATCAGCACCGGATTGTTTTTGGTACGGCGGGAGAGAACCTGGATCGTGCGGCGGATTTCGTCGTCGCGGCCGATGACAGGATCGAGCTTGCCCTCACGAGCCTCGCCCGTTAGGTCGCGGGCGTATTTTTTCAGCGAGTCGAAGCCCTGTTCGGCATTCGAACTGTCGGCGGTGCGTCCCTTGCGGATCTCATTGATGACCTGGTTGAGCGCGAGCGCGGTCACACCGGCATTCTTCAGCGTCGTGGACGTTGAGGCCGAAGACTCGATCGCCAGTGCCTGCAGCAGGCGCTCGACCGTGACGAAACTGTCGCCGGCCTTCTTGGATGCCTCTTCAGCAGTCGAAAGAACCTTGGCAAGCGGCTGCGCCAGATAGATCTGACCGTTGCCGCCGGAAACCTTCGGCAGCTTGGCAAGTGCGGCATCGTTGGCGAGACGCGCAGCTTTGGGATCACCGCCTGCGCGCTCGATCAACGAAGCGGCCATGCCCTGGTCGTCATCCAGCAGCACTTTCAGAACATGTTCCGGCGTGAATTGCTGGTGCCCCTGCGCAAGCGCATAGGTCTGGGCCGATTGAATGAAACCGCGCACCCGCTCGGAGTATTTTTCAATATTCATATTATACCTCCATGAATCGCCCTGCCCTCATAAGGCACAGGCCGATGACTGAGATTGAGCTCCCTTAAAAGGCGAACCCCTTTCTTCGCCGCGTATGGAATTTGCGCCGAACGAACTTGCCTGGATATGGTGGAGGTTTTTAAAAGTTTAAAGAGGCCACGGGGGGAAAAACCTCCACGTTAAACGCCGGTGCCTGGTTGTCCGGCCCTTCTCTGTCGAGAACATATTAGCGATCACTTGTGCAAGGAGGACGTGGGGCGCAAGATGCCGCGGCGGAAATTCGCTATCTCGCCTTGGGGAGGAAATCATGGACGACCTGAATCTCACGACCCTCAAAAAGGGCCAAGCGTTGGTAAAGGACGTGGACATCGAAGGCCTTGCGGCAGGGTTGCGCGGCAAGTTGCTAAGCGGAAAGGATTCAGAGTACGACGCGGCGCGGGCTATATGGAATGCCATGGTCGACAGGCGCCCCGGCTTAATCGCGCAGTGCGCTGGCGCAGCCGATGTCATGAGAACAGTTCGGTTTGCTCGCAACAATGGACTCCTGTTGGCCGTTCGCGGTGGGGGGCACAACATCGCCGGCAACGCCATCTGCGAAGGTGGCATCGTCATAGATCTATCGCCCATGAAATCGGTAAGAGTTGACCCAGGCACGAGACGTCTGCGCGTCGAGCCGGGCGCGACACTCGCTGACGTGGATGGCGAGACACAAGCTTTCGGTCTGGCCCTGCCCACCGGCATCAACTCCACAACCGGCATCGCGGGATTGACACTGGGTGGAGGCTTTGGATGGCTAACCCGCAAATTTGGACTGACGATCGACAACCTTATTTCGATGGATGTCGTAACAGCCGAAGGGAAGTTCATGCGGGCTAGTGAACGCGAGGAGCCGGACCTTTTCTGGGCTTTGCGCGGCGGTGGCGGCAACTTCGGTGTGGTGACCTCCTTCGAATTCCGACTTCACGACCTGCCCGGAGATGTCCTCGCCGGACTGGTCGTTCATCCCTTCGCCGACGCGGAGGCCGTGCTCAAGCAGTATCGCCAGGCACTCGAAACCGCGCCTGACGAACTGACATGCTGGGTCGTCATGCGCAGGGCACCACCGCTTCCCTTCCTGCCAGCCGAGTGGCATGGCAAGGAAATCGTGGTGCTCGCCATGTGCTATTGCGGTGACCTCGAAAAGGGAAAAGCAGCAACCGCCGGGCTTCGCGCCATCGGTCGCCCAATCGCCGATGTCGTCGCTCCGATGTCCTTCGCTGCCTGGCAGCAGGCCTTCGATCCACTGCTGACACCTGGCGCCCGCAACTACTGGAAGAGCCAAGACTTCGCAGAGATTTCGGACGCGACGATCGCGATACTCCTTGACGCCGTCCGCAAGCTTCCCGGTCCGGAATGCGAAATCTTCATTGGACATGTAGGCGGCGCGGCCGGCCGAATCCCCGTGGAGGCCACGGCCTTCCCGCAGCGAAAGTCGCATTTCGTCATGAACGTTCATGCCCGGTGGCGTGAGAAGTCGATGGATGACACTTGTATCAGTTGGGCGCGGGCGCTCTTTGAGGCGACCAAGGCGAATGCCATTGGCACTGCCTACATCAACTTCATGCCGGAGGATGAGGCCGATCGTGTCGAAGCGGCCTATGGTGCCAATTACGGGCGCTTAAAGGCGATCAAGCAGCACTACGATCCGCAGAACCTTTTTAGGATGAACCAGAATGTGAAGCCGGAGACGGAGATGCGCGCTGCGAGCTGATCGGGCGGTGGCCGGAGACTGGCAAAGGTGCCAGACGCAATGTCGACACCGTAAAGGCGAGTACACATAAAAAAGAGGCCGTCGCGGGACGGCCTCTCATTCATCCCCACTTCTCCCTGAGGGCTAGTGCATCCTTTATTCTGAGGTGACGTCCACAAGGACGGGCGGTTCGCCGGAATCGGCTTCGCCCTCGGCCGCAGCCTCACCCTCTGCAGCGCGACGCGGACGACGCGGGCGGCTGCCGGCGGCGCGGCGACGCGGCTGGCGCTCGCGCGGCTGACCCGCGGCGCTTTCCTCGTCCATCGAAACCTCGGCCGGGATACCTTCGATCTCTGGCTGCGGACCGCTACCATCCATGACTTCGGGCTGCGCTGCTGCAGCTACCGCTTCAACCGGAGCAGCCTGTTGTTCCTGACGCCGAGGCGGCTGGCGCGGTTGCTCGTCATTGCGACGCGGCTGCTCATCGCGGCGACGTTGCGACTGCTCGTCCGAACGACGCTGCTGGTGCTCGTGCTGGTGACGCGGCGGTTGGACGATGACGACATCGTCGTTATCGATGCCCTCGACGTCGTCGCCCTCGCGCTCGACGCCTTCACTGAATTCATTGCGCTCGTCGCGCTGGAAGCGCTCCTGCATCTGCGCCTGTGCGGCTGCAATGATGCGGTTATAGTGTTCGGCATGCTGCAGGTAGTTTTCGGCGATGACACGGTCACCCGAGCTCTGCGCGTCGCGAGCGAGCTGCGCGTACTTTTCAGCGATATGCTGCGCGGTACCACGGATCTTAACGTCAGGGCCGGAACTGTCGTAGGTCCGCGTCAGCGGGTTGCCGCCCTTGCGATTGAAGTTGTTGTTATTGTTATTTCCGCCGCCGCCGCCGTTGTTGCCACGCCCGCGACCGCGCTTGTTCTGCTGTCCTGGCCTCATAGATCGTTCACCTGAATTCTCTGTTTGTTGTGGAGTTATGGCACCAACCGCCGTGGCCGGTTCACCGGCTCAGGGCCCTCGTGCCGCAAGCATACTGCGCCTTCGCGCCAACCTGCCGCTTGTTCTCAAGTCAGTTTGACTGATTCACGCATTGGGTCGTGTTCAACCTTTGAAGCTCTCGTTTAAAAGAGCGGACCCCGAGGCCGAGCTAGTCTCGAACGACTCACCGTTCTGTCCTATCTCTCCAACGCGTGGGGTCAACCTATATTGCTTCCCGTGGAAATCCAAGCCTTTTCTTCGCAATGGCACCGATGTCCTGTTCGATGCATTAAGTTGTCACGCATCACTTGAGCGCGAACACAAGCGCCCGGTCATTCTGGCCGTAATCGCTTACGGATTCCAGAAGCTTGAAGCCCTCAGCCTCGAAAACCTCTATCACGTCGTTTCGCTGGTCGTAGCCGATCTCAAGTCCCACAACGCCATTCGGCTTCATGAACCTTGCCGCATCCTTGGCGATGGTTCTGTAGGCGTCAAGTCCATCCTGGCCGCCATCCAGTGCGGCATGGGGATCAAATTTCGTCACTTCGGGAGCGAGAGTGTGAACGACTTTAGATGCGATATAGGGCGGATTTGAGACAATTGCATGAAACGCGCCGTGGATATTTTCAAACCAACTGGATTGAATGACTTCAAAGCGATCCCGCAATCCGTTTCTTTCCGCATTTGATTGTGCCGTCCTCAACGCATCGGGCGATACATCGCTGCCGACGCCCGACGCTTCCGGACATTCGCTCAATAGCGCAAGGCATATCGCCCCGGTTCCGGTTCCCAAGTCAAGGATATGGATATGGCCCTCGGTATTTGCAAGATGACGCAGATAAGGAA
The DNA here is from genome assembly GCF_000312665.1 of Rhizobium mesoamericanum STM3625. Taxonomy (GTDB): domain Bacteria; phylum Pseudomonadota; class Alphaproteobacteria; order Rhizobiales; family Rhizobiaceae; genus Rhizobium; species Rhizobium mesoamericanum. The sequence continues at coordinate 402,428 of NZ_HF536772.1, forward strand.
GCATCGTGTCGACGAGGATTTCGGTATCTGGCCTGGGCTCAAGGGTTTCCGCAGACAGCGACAGTGGCAAGCCGTAGAACTCGCGTTCGCCGAGAATGCGGTGAACCGGCTCGTGCGCCAGCCGGCGTTCGATCGCTTTCGCGATGACCCCCACCTTTTCCGTGCTGATGGTCTCGCCGCCGCGTGTCACGATGTCAGTCGTCGAAAGTCCAAGCAGTCCCGCGATTAGCACACGAGCATCCGCGGCGGCGCTGTCGACACCGGCTTCTGTGAACCGACGACGAGCCTCGGCCAGTATCTGAGAAACCGTAGGCACGGCCTGTTTCCCGCTCATGCTCATTGCTGCTCGCCGAGCTGCGCCAGCTGGCTCGCCTGATAATCGGCCATCAACGCGTCGACCACCTCGTCAATTTCGCCGACCATCATCCGGTCGAGCTTGTAGAGCGTCAGATTGATGCGATGGTCCGTAACCCGCCCCTGCGGGAAGTTGTAGGTGCGGATACGTTCGGAACGATCACCGGATCCGACCTGGCTCTTGCGGTCGGCGGAACGCTCGCTTTCGGCGCGCTGGCGCTCGGCGTCGTAAAGACGTGAGCGCAGAACCTGCATCGCCTTGGCGCGGTTCTGGTGCTGCGATTTCTCGGAGCTGGTGACGACGATGCCGGTCGGCAGGTGCGTAATACGAACGGCAGAGTCAGTGGTATTGACGTGCTGGCCGCCGGCGCCGGAGGAGCGCATCGTATCGATGCGGATGTCCTCCGGCCGGATCTCGATGTCGATTTCCTCTGCCTCCGGCAAAACCGCGACGGTGGCGGCCGAGGTATGGATGCGGCCGCCGGCTTCCGTTTCGGGGACACGCTGGACACGGTGGACGCCGGATTCAAATTTAAGTTTGGCGAACACGCCCTTGCCGGTGATCGTCGCTATGATTTCCTTAAAGCCACCCGCTTCGCCGTCGCTCGACGACAGCACTTCCACCTTCCAACCGTGAGCGGCTGCATAGCGCTCATACATCCGGAACAGATCGCCGGCGAAGAGTGCGGCCTCCGAACCACCAGTGCCGGCACGGATTTCCAAAATAGCGCTCTTCTCGTCTGCTGCGTCCTTCGGCAGCAACAGGATCTGGATTTCCTGTTCCAACGCCTCCAGCCGTTCCTTTACGTCAGGGAGTTCCAGATCGGCCAGATCACGCATCTCGCGGTCCACCGACTTGTCGTTCAGCAGGACTTCGAGATCCGCAAGCTCCGCAATCGCCTTCTCGTAGGCGCGGATCTTCGTGACGACGGGCTGCAGCTCGGAATATTCGGAGGCAAGCTTGACGTAGACATCGGCCGAAGGGCCATCCGACATGCGTGCTTCGATCTCGCCAAAACGGCGTTCCAGCTCGCGCATCTTTTCAACGGGAAGCTTCGCCACCCTTCACTCCGATTCTGCTTGTCATCAACTAAAGAGGAATATTGTGAGCGTCGGCGAAGTGGGCAAGCACGTCGCGCATCGGGGTCGCCGACTTGGTATCGTCAAGCGCCTCGTTCATCACCTTTGCCAGCGCCTCGGCGTCTAGGCCGAGCAACATCGCCTTGACGGGACCAATAGACGCCGGCGACATCGATACAGAACGGAAGCCGATGCCGAGCAGTGCCATTGCCGAGATCGGCTTGCCGGCCAGCTCGCCGCACAGCGTCACCGGCGTATTGTTGCGCTCGCCCGCACGCACGATGTCGCGCAGGATCCTGAGGAACGGTTTGCCAAGCGGATCGAAGCGGTCGGAAACGCGCGCATTGCCGCGATCGACCGCCATCGAGAACTGGAAGAGGTCGTTCGAGCCGACCGAAACGAAATCAACCGCCGCCATCAGCTCGTCGAGCTGCCAGAGCAGTGCCGGAACCTCCAGCATCGCGCCAAACTGCAGCTTGCGCGGCAGGCCGTGGCCGAAGCGGGAAAGGTGTTGAACCTCCTTCTGCAGAAGCTCACGCACCGCAGCGATCTCGGAAACTTCGGTCACCATCGGCACCATCAGCTTCAGCTCGAGGCCGGCCGCGGCCTTCAACATGGCGCGCAACTGCGTGCGCAGCAGACCCGGACGATCGAGCGACAGGCGGATCGCCCGCCAGCCAAGCGCCGGATTTTCTTCCTCATGGCCGCGGAAATAGGGGACGACCTTGTCGCCGCCGATATCAAGTGTGCGGAAGGTCACGACCCGCCCGGCCGCCTGCTTCAGCACGTTGCGATAAAACAGCTCCTGCTCTTCCGCCTTCGGCATAGTCGAAGCAATCATGAACTGCAGCTCGGTGCGGAACAGACCGATCCCTTCGGCGCCGGATTCCGAAAGCTGCGGCAAATCAACCAGCAGTCCGGCATTCATCATCAACGATATGCGTTGCCCGTCCTTGGTGCGCGGCTCGACTGAGCGCAGCGCCCGGAACTGCTCCTGCCGACGGGCTCGGAACCGCACCTTTTCCTCATAGGAACGCTGATGCTCCGGCATGGGGCGAAGATGCACATGCCCGCCATCGCCATCGATGATGACGGCATCACCGTTTTCGGCGAGCGCCACCACACCGGCAGCCTGACCGATCACGGGAATGCCCATGGCGCGCGCGACAATCACCACATGGCTCGTCACCGCGCCTTCTTCCAGCACGAGGCCGCGCACATTTGCACGCGGATAATCAAGCAATTCGGCGGCGCCCATGGCACGCGCTAGAATGATAGCGTCGCTCGGGAAACCATCCCCCGCAGTGCGGCCGGTATAGCCGGTCAGCTGCCGCAGCAGCCGGTTCGCGAGATCTTCAAAATCGTGCATCCGCTCCCGCAGATAGGGATCGGTCATGCGGATCATGCGCGCCTTGGTGTCGCTCTGTACCTTTTCGACCGCAGCTTCCGCGGTCAGACCGTTGCGGATCGCTTCCTCGAGCTTACGCACCCAACCCTGGTCGTGGGCAAACATACGATAGGTTTCGAGAACCTCGCGGTGTTCGCCTTCCATGGACACGTCACGCTGCGACAGAAGGTCATCAATCGAGATGCGCAGCGACCCGAGCGCCTCACCCAGACGACGGATTTCCTTCTCGGAATCCTCATTCAGCAGGTTGGTGACGACGATGCGCGGCTCGTGCAGCACGACGTAACCGAGGCCGATACCTTCATTATAGGTGTCACCATCGATGGTCACCGAACGCGTCAGGTCGAGTTCGAGACCGGGCTTGGTGATCTTTTTGAGTTCGCCGGTGGCAATCATCTCGGCCAGCACCATCGCCGTCGTCTCGAGCGCCTCGAGCTCTTCTTCGCGGTAGGTGCGGCTTGCCTTGTTCTGCACGACCAGAACGCCAAGCGAACGACCCGTGCGCAGGATCGGCACGCCGAGGAAGGAATGATAGATCTCTTCGCCGGTTTCCGGCAGGTAGCGGAAGGCTGGATGCGATTGCGCGTCGGAAAGGTTGAGCGGCTGAGCCGATGCCGCGATCGTACCGACAAGGCCCTGTCCCATCTTCAGTTGGGACAGGTGGACGGCTTCCTTGTTCAGACCTTCGGTTGCATAGAGCTCGAGCACGCCGTCGGCGCGCAGCACGTAGACGGAGCAGACCTCCGCCACCATGTTGCCTGCGATCTGGCGAACGATCCGGTCGAGACGCTCCTGCGGCTCCAGCGGCTCCGCCATCAACTCGCGCAGCCGCTTGAGCAGCACGCGCGGACCGCCCGAAAGGTCTCTCATTGCGTCTCAAGCTCCAAAACAAACATCAAAGTCTCACAGCCATTGGCCGCGTGACTTTTCAACTTGAACGCGCGGCAGTCTGTTCAGAATCAGTTCTTATCCAGACCGTAGCAGGAATGCAAAGTCCTGACAGCGAGTTCTGCGTACGGACCATCGATCAGGATCGAAATTTTGATCTCGGAGGTCGTGATCGCCTTGATATTGATGCCCTTGTCGGCCAGCGCCTTGAATGCCGTGGCGGCAACGCCGGCATGGCTGCGCATGCCGATTCCGATGACGGACACCTTCACGAGGCCCGATTCGTTCTGAACGACATCATAACCGATCTTTTCCTTGTTCTCGCCGAGAACCTTGATCGCCTTGTCGACGTCGCCCGACGGGACCGTGAAGGTCATGTCGGTCTTCGAGCCGTCTTCGGAGATGTTCTGGACGATCATGTCGACGTTGATGTGGCTTTCGGCCAGCGGTCCAAAGATCGCGGCGGAAACGCCCGGCCGGTCTGCAAGACGGCGAAGCGAGATCTGAGCCTCATCCTTGGCATAGGCGATGCCGGTGACTACTTCCTGTTCCACGATTTCATCCTCGTCACAAATCAGCGTTCCGGGCGGATTCAAAAGGTCACCCATGCCCGGAGCATCGGGATCTTCGAAAGAGGAGCGCACAAAGGTTCGGACCTTGTGTACCATGGCAAGCTCGACAGAACGAACCTGCAGAACCTTGGCACCTAGCGAGGCCATTTCGAGCATTTCCTCGAAGGCGATTTTCTTCAGGCGCCGTGCCTGCGGCACGATGCGCGGGTCCGTCGTGTAGACGCCATCCACATCGGTATATATATCGCAACGGTCGGCCTTCACCGCAGCCGCAATGGCAACTGCTGACGTATCCGAACCACCGCGGCCAAGCGTCGCAATGCGGTTGTCGGGTCCAAGACCCTGAAAACCGGCGATGACGGCAACCTGGCCTTCGCCCATACGCTTGATGATGTCGGAGCCGTCGATCTCGAGAATGCGGGCGGCGCCATGCGCGTTGTCGGTGCGGATCGGGATCTGCCAGCCCTGCCATGAGCGGGCGTTGATGTCCATCGCCTGCAGCGCGATCGCGAGCAACCCGGAGGTTACCTGCTCGCCGGATGCGACAACGGCATCATATTCTCGCGCATCGTAAAACGGTGAATTGGCGCCAACGACCTTCGGCGTGCCCTGCACCCATCCGACCAGTTCATTGGTCTTGCCGGACATGGCGGAGACGACGACCGCCACTTCATGGCCGGCATCGACTTCACGTTTCACATGGCGGGCAACGTTTTTGATGCGGTCCAGATCAGCGACGGAGGTTCCGCCGAATTTCATTACGATGCGTGCCATATGCCTCTACCACAACCTAGTGCCAAGAGAGACCAAAGCCAGACCCGGCATCACGAGCCCCCTTCATGGAGCCGCACGGCTGAAGACCCAGGAATTGGGAGTTTCTGGAACCCTTCTTAAGCCTGCGCCCCAGGGGCCCAAGTTGCCGCGTCTCTTAGCGAGTTTGTGGGGGGGTGGCAAGGTGCCGAAAGGAGATTGGCCGAGCGATGATGCTGACGCCAAGGAGATGATATGCACGGATGCTGTCACGCCTGTGAGATCTAAGGCTACCCTCTTCCAACGCGTTGTCGTCACTGGGGCTTCAGTCAAAGGTTCGATTTCACCTTGCAGCCTGTTGAGCGTGTTAATGAGCTGCAAAGCCATTCCCGATCTCCGTCAGGTGAATTGCAGTCAAACGCGTCAACACACCCTCGGCCTTGTCGGTGAGTTCCAATGTTTGCCGACGTTTGTCGTTCGGATCGGCGCGACCAACACATAGCCGGCGGTAGCCAGCCGACCGACCAGTTCCGTCGCCGCATGCGGCGCTATCGGCAATCGTTCGGCAAGCATTCCAACGGTCATCGCCCTCTCGCCACGATGACCCTTAATCGCCAGCAATGCCTGATGCTGTTGTGTCGGAAGTCCCTCTTCCCGCGCGGCGGACGTACTGAAGTCCGTGAAGCGCCGAACTGCCAGAACAGCGTTGCCGGTTGCTCGAAAGGCGCAGTTGCATCCCGCTCCGGAAACGGGCAGCCTAGCTGCGCCCCGGAAACTCTGTTCTCGTCGGCGCCACCTGATTCCCCGGCACGAGGGCTCCGATCGCAAATGACCCGTGCGCAGCAAATCGGCGTTACCATCGGCCTTGCTATCGTCGCGGCCTTCACGATGCTGCGGGCAAGCGACCCCCCGCTGCTGCGGCAACTGCGCGACATTACCTTTGACGAGTACCAGCGCATTTCACCGCGCCCTTTCGAGCCGACGCCGGTTCGCGTTGTCGACATCGACGAGGCCTCGCTCAGGGAATTTGGCCAATGGCCCTGGCCGCGCGACCGGCTGGCCCTTCTCGTGCAGCGGCTATCGGATCTGGGGGCAGCTGCGATCGCATTCGACGTGCTTTTTGCCGAGCCCGACCGTCTCTCGCCACGCAGCATCATGCGTGATGTCGCCGGCGTTGACCCAACGCTGATAAGCCGGCTGCCTGACAATGATGAACTTTTCGCCGAGGCGATTGCCGGACGCCCCGTGGTACTCGGCTTCGGCCTGACGACGGAGGGCAACTACCGGCCACCGGTCAAGGCGGGCTTCGCCTTCACCGGCGAAAGCCCGATCAACGCTCCTCCCCGTCTCGATGCGGCGACGCCGGTGCGCCCACAACTGCAGATCAACGCTGCGGGCCTTGGCCATGTCAGCCTAAACCCCGGCAATCCGTCAGCCGTCGTCCGCAAGGTGCCGCTCTTCTTGACGGACGGCGAGCAGCTCTATCCAAATTTGGCGATCGAAGCTCTCCGCGTCGCGCAAGGTGCCTCAACCTACGTTCTGGCGGCGGCTCCCGAGTCCCCGGACACGCTGACATCGGTCAAGATCGGCGAGTTCGTCGTGCCAGTAACAGCGAGCGGGGAGCTGTGGCTGTATACCAGTCCTGATGTTGCGGAACGCTATATCTCCGCCAGCAAAATCCTTGCGCCGCAGGGGGTTGATCCACAGGTCGCCGCCGCCATTGAGGGAAGCATCCTTTTCGTCGGCACGTCCTCGGCGGGCCTGCAGGATATCCGCACGACAGCTCTCGGGCAGAACGTTCCGGGTGTTTCCATGCATGCCCAGACTGTCGAGCAGATCCTGACCGGTCATTTTCTATCCCGGCCCGATTGGGCGGATGGAATGGAAATCCTTGCGGTTGCCACGCTAGGCACGATCCTGGTGGTGCTAACGACCTTTGTGAGCCCGGCCGTGGCGCTCGCCTGCGGGCTCTGCATAACGATGCTGGCAGTTGCGGCATCCTGGTTTGCCTTCTTCACCTGGGGCCTGCTGTTGGATCCGCTCGCACCGATTATTGCCGGCTCGATTACCCATTTCGCGGCGACATCGTTTCGCATCCTCATCATCGACCGCGAGCGCCGCGAAGTTCGCCGCGCCTTCGGGCAGTATCTCTCGCCATCACTGCTTTATCGGATCGAGCACACCCGCAATGCGATGCGGCTCGGGGGCGATGACCGCGAACTGACGGTAATGTTCGTCGATGTTCGTGGTTTCACCGAACTCAGTGAACGGCTGCAGCCGGCCGAGGTTGTCCGCTTCTTGAACACGCTGCTCGATGCCCTGAGCCGTCACGTGACTGCCAATGAAGGCACGCTCGACAAGTTTATCGGGGACTCGATCATGGCCTTCTGGAACGCCCCCGTGGACGTCACGAACCATCCTGCCAAGGCGGTTCGCGCCGCCCTTGCGATGCGTGAGACGCTTGCCTCCCTCAACGCATCTGATGCCTTCGGCTTCGGCCCAGATCATCAGGTGGGTATCGGAATCGGCATTCACACGGGGCTTGCTTGTGTCGGCAACATGGGGGCCGAGTCACGCTTCAACTACTCCGCCGTCGGCGATGCCGTCAACGTCGCCGCACGTATCGAATCCGCCTGCAAGGAAGTCGGCTTCGACATCCTCGTCTCGGAGAACACGGCCGGCGAACTGCCGCATGTCGCACTCCTCGATGCCGGCCGACTTGGGCTGAAGGGCAAGACCAGCAAGGCGCGCCTCTACGCGGTGGTCGGTGGTGAAGAGGTTCGTGGCTCCAGCGCCTTTGCTGACTTACAGCGCATTCATTCGGAGCTTGTCGCGGCCCTACACGCCCATTCGCCGGAGAGCCGGAAGATGCTCAACATCGCCAAGCTCAAGGCAGCCGAACTAACAGCGACCCTGCCCCAATTCTACAGTCGCCTCGGGCGCAGGGCCGATCACTTTCGAGACAATCCTGTCCATGACGTTGGCCCCAGGGGCACGGATCTGTCGCATGAAGCCAAGCTTCACCTCGATCCTTAATTGTCGCTCCGGTGACCATTGTGTCCGTCGCGGTCATGATCGTCATCATCCCTGTCATGGCCGCGGTGATCACGATCATGGTGGTCTCGACCACCGTGATCCCAGTCATGATGATCCCAGTCATGATGATCCCAATCATGGTGATGATCAGGCTTATCCGGTTTGTCCGGCGTGTCCGGCGCCTGTTGCGGCGTCTGCTGTGGAGCTTGCGGTGCCTGGGGGGCCTGCTGAGGTGCCTGCGGCGATGGCTGCTCCTGTCGCTGTTGCCGCTGCGGCCGGTCCTGGCGGTCTTGGCGCAACGATGCTAACCCACAACTGGTGCGAATGCCGCCAAGTGCCCCGGAAAGCTGCTGATCTCCGGAGAGGAACGGCAATGCTCGTGGATTGCTCAGTGTCTGGAGCGTACGACGGTCGACCTGGCTGGGATCAGTCATCCTTCCGCCCCTGGTTGCAACCACACAATCGCACTGCTGCCGCAGTTGCCTGCAGCCGCCCGGCCCGCAGAAGCTCGCCGAACCATTGAGCAATACGATCGCCGTCGTGCCGTTGGGGCCGACGTAAAAGTCGAAGGCCGTGCCGCGCACCCCAATCGTCCCGGCCGGTGTTACGATCGAATAGGCCGAGGACGCCGAATTGCCGCTGATCCAGCGGAACGTGCCCTTCGCTGCCTTGATCGATAGCCGTTTTACGGAATCGGAATCATCATAGACGAACTTATCGATAACGACTGTAGAGCCTGCCCCGACCGCGAGTTTCGTGCCATCCTTGAATACGAATTGTCCAAGACCGGATGTTGAGGTTCGAATGCGCTCGTCGCGGTGTACCGGCGATCGGACGACCAGTGGACCGGCCTCGCCCGTCACCTCCGTCCGAATCAATGTCGCCTGCCCCACCGGCTCGGCTGAAAACGCCTGCATCGGCCCAAGCAACGCAGCAAATAGGCCTGCAGCGACAGCACCACAGAAGCGAGACATAATCGACCCCCGACAAACTTTCAGTATATTAGCATATTGTTAACTTTAACGTCTCCTCATCTTCTTGGTGTAGGCAGCGTCGCAGTTCGCCTTATTTGAAAGTTGCTTGCGACACCGCGTCCTCCGGCCGCTCTTGACTTCCACGCGGCTTCGGCCGACTTCACTCAGAACGAATGCGAGGAGCGAAAACATGAGTGAAGCGGCAAAAAGCACGATCGACCAGCAAGAGGTGGACCGCTTTTCCGCCATGGCGGCCGAATGGTGGAGCCCCACAGGCAAGTTCAAGCCGCTTCACAAATTCAATCCCGTGCGGCTAGCCTATATCCGCGACAAAGCAGCGGAAAACTTCGGCCGAGACATCCGCGGCGCAAGGCCACTGGAAGGTCTTCGCGTCCTGGATATCGGATGCGGCGGCGGTCTGCTTTCAGAGCCCGTTGCACGAATGGGCGCAAGCGTCGTCGGTGCCGATCCGTCAGAGAAGAATATTGGCATCGCCTCGACCCATGCGAAGGCTTCTGGCGTGCCTGTCGATTACCGAGCTGTGACGGCCGAGCAGCTCGCGGAAGGCGGCGAGACATTCGATATCGTTCTCAACATGGAAGTCGTGGAACACGTCGCCGACGTCGACTTCTTCCTGGCTACCTGCGCCAAGATGGTTCGCCCGGATGGCCTGATGTTCGTCGCGACCATCAACCGGACAATGAAGGCCGCCGCACTCGCCATCTTTGCTGCAGAGAACATCCTGCGATGGCTGCCACGCGGCACGCATCAGTACGAGAAGCTTGTCCGCCCGGAAGAAATCGAAAAACCTGTGACGGCAAACGGCCTCTCGATCATCGATCGCACCGGCGTCTTCTTCAATCCGCTGTCAAACCAGTGGAATCTGTCGAAGGATATGGACGTGAATTACATGATGCTAGCGAAACGCTCTCGCCGATAGCGCCTGGCTCAGATGCCTCCCCGACGGGCCTTCCTTGAGCCGCAGCATTCTTTGAACGGTTTGCCGGAGCCACAAGGACACAGGTCGCGACTGCGCCGTTGCAGGCGACCAATCAAGCGGACCTTCACCGTCGCCGGTAGAGATGATGCGACGAAGGCCGCCAGCTTTGCCGAAAGACCGGGCACCACCAGGCGACGGCTGGATTTGAACCCGCTCCAGGCGCGCTCGGCCACATAGTCGGAGCTGAGCTTCGGCAAGATCTTGAACAAGGCAGCCCGACCAGCGCCCGATTTCTCCAGGAACTCTGTCGCAACCGGCCCAGGCGCGACGCAGGTCACAGCCACACCGGTCGACTTGACCTCTTGATGCAAAGCCTCTGAAAATGAACGGACGAAAGCCTTACTAGCATAGTACAGCGCCATGTTCGGCCCCGGCGTGAAACCGGCAATGGAACCGAGGTTGAGAACGCCGCCCCGTCCGCGTGCCACCATTCCCGGTAGGAAATGCAGCGTCATATCCGTCAGTGCACGGACGTTGACGTCGACTATACCGAGCTGGTCGGCAATCGGAAGCGTAGTCGCCGGGCCTCGCAATCCGTAGCCAGCACTGTTGACTAGAACGTCGCAGACCAGACTATTGGCCGTAAGAAAGTCCTGCAGTCGCCTTGAGGCATCAGTCGCAAGAAGGTCGAGCGAGAAAGTGAATGCTTGGCCGCCGGCCGCCTTCACGTCGTTCGCGGCCGCACTCAATCCATCCGATGACCGCGCCACTAGGACGACGGTCGCTCCTTCCCGCGCGGCAACCTTGGCAATCGCCCGACCGATGCCGCGGGAGGCGCCGACCACGACCACCGCGGGGCGCAAAGATTCACCCTGTTCATCTGTCATGACACTTTTCCAGACGCAGCCTCGCCCATGATCGCTTCGCGAGAAGCCATACCTTGGACTTCCTCGGTGATTGCTCCATTCAGGATGTTTTCGAAGCGAATCAACGCGCGGGCAACATTGGCTCCATCCATCACGCGGTGGTCATAGTGGATGCGGACCGTCACCGTACCGTCTTCGGAAATCGAGCCATAGTTGAAAATGGTGGTCAGTGGTGTGAGGGGGTTCAATGATTCTGCCCCGAGGCCCGAATAGACCGACAGCTGGAAGGTGCCGAAACGGCGTCCGCGCTGCCGCCCGAGGTTGAGCCCCAGCCACATGAGCAGCCAACGAATCGGGCCAGGCGCGCGCGCGAATCTCAGGGCCTTGCGAAACTGCTTGACCTCCTGAACCGGCTTGGACCTGGCGGCTAGAAACAGTTCCTCGATCTCGCCTATCGGGCGATGCTCCGGGTCCTTGATCGTGCTTAGCAGAACAATCCGCTCGCCCTCATACTCGCGCTCGTGAGCGACGGAGGCGATGCTGACCGGATATTCATAGAGCTGCGGCCGGGGTAGCTTCACGTAGGCCCGCCGCAGTTCCGGTACGTCCTGGCTAAGAAGCGCATAGCCCTTTAGAAACAACACGGTCCAAGACGTCTTGCGCTGCTGCGCCATCCTCGCTTGTTGCAACGGCTTAAGGTTCATCTGTCGCTGCACCGTTACGCGCGGCACGCCGATTGAAAACCGCATGAGGTCTCCGACCAGACGCCGCGATGGCGAAAGCTTGATGGCACGTCCCCGCATCAGGCGTCCTCTAGTAGATGTAGGGGATAATTCGCTTTGTCCGGTCCATGTAGGCGCGATACTCAGGACCGAAAATCTCCAGCATCATGCGCTCCTCCTTGTCCACCCGCAGAAAGAAGAGAACCGCAAAGCCGATGACACCCGCCAGGCCGACCACCCAATTTGCCAGCAGGAACGCCTGGCCGAGCGCCATGAGCAGGAAGGACGTATACATCGGGTGGCGCACGAGGGCGTAGGGCCCGTGAGAAATCAGCTCGTGTTTCTCGCGAATCTGCAGCGAAATGGACCAGTTGCGGCCGAGCGTCTTATGAGTTCTGCGGAAGACCCACATTGCCATGCAGAACAGTATTGCGCCGAGGATCACCGCCCACAGATGCGCCGTATAATCGGCAGCCTCAGGCTTCCCCGTCGCGACATAGAAACCGGGAACAAACGCGAGCCCCAGAAGGGCGGCCGAAAGGCCGACCGCCTCCGTGGTCGAGCGACGATCGCTGACGACCCTCGTTCGCCTGGCGCGACGTTCCGAAGGATAGCGAATTGCGTACCAGGCAACGATGCCAAGCACCCAGACGACTTTACCAATGAGAGCAACGCTCAATTCAGTTCACCCGAGCCCTTTGTCATCATGCGAACGCTATGACCCGACGGGCTCGTTCCGCAGTTCACGTATTCATCTCTCGAAGTTTTGTAACGAACTCTTGCGGACGAAGCCAGATGCTGGGCGTCTTGTATCCCATGGAACTTGCGATTTCGCCGACGAAATTGTTGCAATTGTCCACCGTGGCCTGCCACAACTTCGATTTTGCCTGCAATTGGCGAATGAACGCGACTGTTTTGTTGTACTCTGCCTCGGTAAGCAAAATGCGCCAACTTGCCGAGCGATAGGCTTCCTCAAGGTCCCCGTCCGTGGCCCCGGTTGTGGCCGGGACGGGAATGAAGTGCCCGAGAACGTAGGGCGCGGCATCTGGAGAAGCTGGAGCAAGCCCGGCAACCTGCGGATTGACCATCCCCCCGGCCTTATTCAGCCGCCCGAAGACTGCATAGGTGTGGCCATAAGTCAGCGCGTAGCGGGAACGGAATTCGATGAAATACTGGCCCTCTCGCTGAGCAGCCTTGCCGACTTGCGCGCCACGGGCATCCGAAGTGAACCTCGGTTGCGGTGGCTTGTCGTCCGATTGACAGGATGTAAGAGCGAGAGCAGTGAGAACAAGTATGGAAAGGTGGCCTTTTGCAAGCGTCATAACTACGCTTCATCTCCGAGATCGATGAGCACAGACACTCATGCATAATGCCAGCCTAGGGTTGCGCATCTGCACGTAGGCGTCTGGCTCCGCCAACGATTCGGGGGAGGGGCCACGAGTCCCTCCCCCTTACTCAAAGGTCAGATGTTATTTTGTGATTGGGGCCTCTGCTACTGGCGGCGGGGCTTTGCCCTTGCCCTTACCAACTGCTCCGCAAGCCGTCAGGCTCGAAACAGAAAACAACGCAACAAGGCACATGATTAGGATTCTGCTCATCAAGTAGTCCTCTCCGTTAGCATGGAATAGGTTATCGAAGGCAACGATTCTACTAATAGCGGTAAAATAGCCCCAAGCCAAGTGCAGAAAGGGCACAGTGCGGCACTCGCGTCACGCAAGCGACGCGCAATGCTAACAGAGGGTGGCAATATCGATACAAAATGTAAGTATCATATGACCAAAACGCTGGTCCCCACCGGCGCTCGGCCGTAAAGGTGCATGATGTCTTCGTTGGTCATGCGGATGCAACCATTCGACACCGCCTGTCCGATCAACCACGGTTCATTTGTTCCGTGAATACGAAAGTAGGTATCCTGCCCGCCACGGTAGAGATAAAGCGCCGCTGCACCGAGTGGATTGTTTTCCCCGCCGGGAACGCCCCCTGCGTATTGAGCCAACCGCGGCTTGCGCTCGATCATGCTCGCAGTCGGTGTCCAAGACGGCCACTCGGCCTTTCGTCCGACCACGGCATTGCCCTTCAGAGTAAGACCTTCCTCACCAACCGCAACGCCGTAGCGTGTCGCGCGGCCCTCATCCTCGACGTAGTAAAGGTAACGTTCGTAGGTGTTCACGACGATGCTGCCCGGCCCCTCGCTGCCCGAATATGCGACCTCGCGGCGCCGGATAGGGGAACCCGTCGAAGAGAAGGGATTCCCTATTGGCCAACTCGCTGTGGCGCATCCAGAGGTCATCAAAGCCACACAGCCCAAGACTAGGCCACGGCGCGTAATATGGTCGTTATCCATCGTTACCTGCTGATATTGGTGAGCCCTATCGCTTTCCTTTAGCATTCTGTTGTTTTCAGGCCAAGCCATCGTCGGATCGCACCAGCGCTCTTCTGTGCAGAAACCTCCCTGTCGTTGTATAAGTCCTTCATAATGTCGGCCTGCTAGAGGGCGCCTCTTGCGGCAACACGTGCCGCAAAGCTAGGTTGGAGCGATTGGGTTGATCTGGTCGAAGGGGGCGATAGCAAAAACGATGAATCTTGGCTTCGAAGGAAAGGTAGCGATTGTCACTGGCGCCGGCTCCGGCATCGGCGCGGCCATCTCTCGGCAATTGGCTGAGGAAGGCGCGGAGGTTGTTCTTGCTGATATCAATGCCGAGGCGGCGGAGCGTGTTGCAGCGGAGATTTGCGAAAAAGGCGGCAAATCTCGCCACTTTGCCATCGATGTTACGGATGCAGCCGCGGTTGAAAAGCTGGTTGCAACAATAGGGGAAACGTGCGGCGGTCTGCATCTTGCGGTCAACAACGCCGGCGTCGACGGTGTGCGCAGGGCGACGGGGGATTACCCGCTCGACAACTGGCACAAACTCCTGGATGTCAATCTCAATAGCGTCTTCTACTGCATGAAATACGAGATCGGGGCGATGTTGGCGGGTGGCGGCGGCGCGATTGTCAACGTGTCGTCCGTGCTCGGTGCCGTCGCATTACCGATTGCATGCGCATATACGGCGGCCAAACATGGCGTCGTCGGACTAACAAAGGCGGCGGCGATAGAGTATGCGCGCCTTGGCATTCGCATCAACGCGGTCGGCCCCGGCTGGATTGAAACACCGCTTTCGTCAGAACATCGCGACATTGCGAGCAGCCGGCGCATGGAAGCATTGCAACCGATGGGCCGGCGCGGCACACCGCAAGAAGTGGCGGCACTTGTATGCTTTCTGTTGTCTGAGCAAGCAAGCTTCATAACTGGTAGCTACCATCTCGTGGACGGAGCCTATAGCGCGCACTAGGCTTAGGCTATAGGCTAGTTCACATCGTCGGGTAGAACGGGTAGCGCGGCAATTTCGATGCCTTCGTCGAGAAGCGCCTGCGCCTCGTCGACTGTGGTCTGCCCGATGATGCCGCGGGCGTCGCTCTCTCCGTAATGGATCTTGCGCGCTTCCTCGGGAAACCGTGTTCCGACATCCTCGGAGTTGGCCTTGATCGTCGCGACGGCTTCTTTGAGTTTCTGGAACGCCTCGCGTCGCATCGTGTCCATCGCGAGCGTTTGCATTTCATCTTTCTTGCGCGCCGTCGAGACGGACGGAGCCATCAGGAGCTTGGAGATAGACGTAGAATTGCAGACCGGGCAGGTGAGAAAGCCTGACGCGACCTGGCGATCGAAATCTGCACTTTCGGAAAACCAGCCTTCGAATTCATGGGCATTTTCACAACGCAAGGAATAGCGGATCAAGCGGCGACGCCTCCCGCGACTGCCCTTACGACCCTCTCGATGGAGAAATCACGACCGTTTTTCAGGTTCGGAATCTTGTCGTGCGCGGCTTTGACCGCAGCAGTGTCGATGTCGGCAACGATGATGGCTTCGCCTTCCGGACCGGCCGAAGCCAGAATCCTACCCCACGGATCGACGATCATCGAGTGACCATATGTCTCACGCCCATCCTCGTGACGCCCGGCCTGAGCAGCAGCAATCACAAAAATGCCATTCTCGATGGCGCGCGCCCGCAGCAGGATTTCCCAATGCGCCTCGCCGGTTTGTTTTGTGAAGGCGGCCGGAACTGTCATCACTTCGGCACCGGCGATAGCTTGGGCGCGGAAAAGTGTGGGGAAGCGAACGTCATAGCAAATCGCAAAACCCATTTCGGCAAAGGGCAGCGACAACACGCGCGCCTCTGACCCCGGGCGGTACGCCGCGCTTTCGCGCCAGCTCTCACCGTTGTCCAGATCAACATCGAACATGTGGATCTTGTCGTAGCGGTTCAGAATCGTTCCGTCCGGTCCGAAGAGATAGCCGCGATTGGCAAGCTTTCCATCACTAAGGGCGATTGCGGTCGAACCGACATGCATGAAGATGCCAAGGTCCCGAGCCAACTCCGAACCGGTACGGACGACGACATCGCTGGTTTCGTCCCGTAGCAGCGTCTTGGCAGCAGCCCGATCACGCTGCAACATGCCGGTCATCTCAGGTGTCTGCACATATGTCGCGCCTTTGCCCACAGCCTCGCGAACAAGGCGTGCCATCGTAGCAGCGTTCCTCTCGGGATCGACGCCGGAACACATCTGGATTGCGGCGGCCGTAAACGTCATCGTTCTTCCTTATGCAGCAAGAAGAGGATCAAGCCCACCGGCACGATCCAGCGCATAGAGATCATCGCATCCGCCGACATGCTGCTCACCAATGAAAATCTGCGGGAAGGTCGTGCGACCGTTGGACTTGCCGATCATCTCCTGGCGAATCTCCGGCGCAGAGGTGGCATCGTGCTCGACGAAATCGACGCCCTTTTCGGCCAACAGCGATTTGGCGCGCGTACAATAGCCGCAGGCTTGGCGCGTATAGATGGTGACGGGTGCCATGAGGACTCCAGACAATTCAGTTATCTTTTTGTCATATAGTTTCTGAACGAGCCCTTGCAAAGGTCAAAACCATTATGTCCGCCGCTCCTGCCCTATCTCAGGCCGTGCACCAGCGGGCGCACCGGCTCGTGACGAAGGCCGCAGCCGGTCGAAAGGCAGGGGATTGGCTATCGCCTCTACACTGAGAACGCCAGACAGACGATCATGCGAGAAGGGGATGCCCAGAACCTCGCCAGAGAAGGTGACTAACAGCCCGAAGGAGCATCAGCAGCGACGCTTTTAGTTTGAATAGGCAATCATAGTCTCATCAATCCCATTTCATCTCGACCGCTTCGTGGAAGATCAACGGATTTCGCCTCCGAGGAAAATCGCCTTGCAGCACCCGTTCCGCGGGACTATGCACTGCTCCATGGATATGATTTTTGACCAGGCACGGATTGCTGCAAACCGCCATCGCGCGCTTCGCCATCACGATCCCAACGCGACCTTCCTCCTTGACATCGCCGCAAAGGAACTGGGCGAACGCCTTGCCGTAGTCGAACGGACATTCGAGCACGCGGTCGAGTTGCACGGCGCCACGGGCGCGGCGGCCCGCGCCGCGATCGCGACCGGCAAGATCCAGCACCTGACCCGAGTCGAGAGCGAGCAAGCCTACGCGGAAGCGGACGAGCACTTTGTCGAGGCCGCGCTGGAAGAGGTCCCCTTGGAGCCGCGGTCGACCAACCTCCTTCTGGCACCGCTTAGCCTTCATTTGACCAACGACACACCGGGCGTCTTCATCCAGATCCGCCGTGCATTGAAACCCGATGGCCTCTTTCTTGCGGCTCTTCCCGGGGCGGGCACGTTGCAGGAGTTACGTGAGGTGCTGCTGACGACAGAAATCGAGATGACCGGAGGCGCGAGCCCGCGGGTGATCCCCTTCGCTGACGTGCGCGATGTCGGCGGTCTGATGCAGCGTGCCGGCTTTGCGCTGCCGGTGATTGATGCGGAGACCTATACGGTGCGTTACGACTCGATCTTTCCGTTGATGAAGGATCTGCGGGCGATGGGGATGTCCAATCCGCTCGTCGCACGCAGCCGCAAGCCCTTGACCCGCGCCTTCTTCCTACGGGCGGCTGAGATCTACGCGGAGCGCTATGCCGATCCGGATGGTCGAATCAAAGCAACGTTTTCCATCATTTATGTTTCGGGATGGGCGCCTCACGAGAGCCAGCAGAAACCGCTACGACCGGGATCCGCAAAAGTCAGACTTGCTGATGCACTGAAAGTCGAGGAGCACAAGCTGAAGCAGTAGCCATCTGCCTAGTTGGGGAACTGGTTTGAGATGGTATCGAAGAGGCCGTTGATACGACCGCCAAGTGCCTGCGCACCGCCAATTAAGGCGATTGATATGATAGCCGCAATGAGACCGTATTCGATCGCGGTTGCGCCACTGATGTCAGCCAGAAATGCCTTTACTACTCGCATTGCCCACCTCGGCGCTGGAGCGGCAGTCGTCGATTGCGTTGCAGATGCCGCTACAGCAACGCTCCCATCAGCAGCCGGCCCCGCTTCCATAGCCTTGCACTACGCAAACCGAGCCCGGTGTTTCCTGAAGGATGCTCCGGCGGATCGTATAGCGCTTGCCATTCTCGGTCTTCGGAATCGAGCCAGTTGCCATAGTATCGAATTCAGACGGTGCGCTCGCAAAGACGCTAGACTTGGACTTGTCGGCAAGCATAGGAGTCAAGATCAAAGTCAGCGCAACAACAGCCGTGCCAAACAGCAGCGCGATGTTTAGCACTCCCGTTGTGCTCGAGGCAGTCGAGGCCTGTTCTTTCTCTCTTACGGCTTTCCAGAAATCATCGTCCATGCGTCAAGCTTTCTACACACACGCCAGTTGCTTGATTGAGGCCGATATTTGGCAGAAGGTGTTAAACGATCGATTAATATCCACACCCAAATTGGACGCTTGGAGGATAATAATCAGAAGTTCCTAAAGTAGATCCTGCAATATCGGAATAAGCGGCTCGTCAGCCGGCGGCATCGGGTAGTCGCGCAGCGTTTGCGGCTTCACCCATTTCAGCGCCTGTCCTTCTTTTCCGTGCGGAATTCCTTCATAGCGCCGGCAAACATAGAGCGGCATCAGAAGATGAAACTTCTCATATGAATGGCTCGCGAAGCTTAGCGGCGCCAGACAGGCGACCTTGGTCGTGATCCCAAGCTCCTCGTGAAGCTCGCGCACCAGCGATTCCTCAGGCGTCTCGCCCGGTTCGACCTTGCCGCCGGGAAATTCCCAAAGTCCGGCAAGCGACTTTCCCTGGGGGCGCTGGGCCAGCAAGATGCGCCCGTCAGAATCGATCAGGGCACAAGCGGCAACAAGAAGAATGCTTCGGGCTGTCTCGCTCATCGCGGCGGCTCCTGCCGCCAATAGGAATAGCGGTAAGCCTCATGGAAGCCGAGCCGACCGTACAGCGCCAAGGCTGGAGCGTTCGTGACCTTCACCTGCAACCAGGCGGAGCGGGCACTGCGCATCCTCGCCCAGCGCAGGGCGGAGGTCAGGATTTCTATGCCAAGTCCCTCGCGTCGGCGCTCCTTTGCCACGGAAAGCGACATGATGCCGGCAAGATCATTATCCTGGACGCAAAGAACAGTCGCGAGCGGTCCCGTCTGCGCGTCTTCGATCATGAAGAGCCCCGAGGGCGGCTTTATCGCATTGATGATCTCGGCGAGCGCTGGCTTCAGCTTGGACGACACCCCGTCGGTTGTAAGATTGGCATCCACAAAGCGGCCAATATCGTGCGTCGGCAGGTGATCTAGCGTATCCGGAAGCTCCGCGTGGGCAAGATCGCATGTCATCACGACCGTCTCGTCGAAGGGCACCCACTGCTGCTGCCGCACGAGATCGATTAGCACTGGCGAGGCGAGCGGCGTCTGACGCAGAACGGCGGGGCGGCCATAGGCTTCGAACTTGCGGCTTGCCTTCGCAAGGCGGATCTCGACGTCGCGATGATCCGAGGGATCGAGCGGCACGATCGAATTCAGCCGATTGGACGGATGTCCCGCCGTCAGGCGTACCTGCCAACTACCGTCATACTGAACGGACGAGGCGGGCCAAGCCCGAAAGCCGACGGCTTCCAGCCTGCGCACGAGCGGCAGATTTGCCTTCTTGGATAATGATTCAGTCAATGGAAAATCAGCTCCGGTAGTCACCGTTGATGGCGACATACTCCTTTGTGAGATCGCACGTCCAGACCGTCGCGGTGCCGTTTCCGAGACCGATGTCGACCCTTACAGGAATATCCTGCTGTCTCATCACGTTTGTTGCAGCTTCCTCGGAATAGCCTGCATCGCGCTCGCCATTGACGGCGACCCGCACGTCGCCGAACCAGATGGCGAGCCGGTCGCGGTCGGCCATTTCGCCCGATTTGCCGACCGCCATGACGATACGGCCCCAGTTAGCATCCTCGCCGGCGGCCGCTGTCTTGACGAGCGGCGAATTAGCAATCGACAACGCGATTTTCTTGGCCGCGACGTCGCTCTCGGCGCCAGTCACAGTGATCTCAAGCATCTTGGTCGCGCCCTCGCCATCTCGAACAACCTGCAGCGCAAGATCCTTGAGGAGATCGTTGAGAGCAGCGCGGAACGAGCCGAGGCGCTGGTCGTCCGCCTTGTCTACACGAACCTGACCGTCTTCGGCGGTCGCACCCGTTGCAAACAACATCAGCGTGTCCGACGTCGAAGTATCGCTATCGACCGTCATAGAATTGAACGTCGGATCGACACCCTTGGACAGGAGCGACTGCAGGGCAGCGGGAGCGATATCAGCATCGGTGACGACGAAAGAGAGCATGGTCGCCATGTCGGGCGCAATCATGCCTGCGCCCTTTGCAATCCCGTTGATCGTCACCTTCACGCCGCCGATTTCGGCAGTGCGAGTCGCGACCTTCGGATAGGTATCGGTGGTCATGATCGCCTTGGCCGCCTCAAACCAGAAGTCGCCGGTCGCCTCCTTGTGCATCTGATCGAGAACGCCAGAAAACTTGGTGGCGTCCAGCGGTTCCCCGATAACGCCGGTGGACGCGAGGTAAACTTCGTTCTCGCCGCAGCCAACGGCAGCCGCGGCCGACCTTGCGGTCAGGGCCGTGGCCTCGCGGCCCTTGAGACCCGTGAAGGCATTCGCATTTCCGGAGTTGACGACGACGGCTCGTGCTACGCCATGCGGCAGGTTTGCGCGGCAGAAATCGACGGGCGCCGAGGGGCACTTCGAGCGGGTAAAGACGCCAGCGGCTGACGCCGGCTTGTCGAAGACCATCATCAGCACATCGGTGCGGTTCTTGTACTTGATGCCGGCTGATGCAGTCGCCATCCGCACGCCACGCAAAGCGGGCAAGGTGGCATAGGTTTTCGGAGCGAGCGGGGAAACGGAACCGGACATGGCGATCGACCTGATGGATGGATTCCCGGGCGAAGTATAAGCCAGCTCGCTCAGCGGAAATACGACAACGATATAGTGAAGGGCCCGGAAGAACCGGGCCCGACGTGCTAGATCTTACTGCTGAGGCTGCTGCGCGGGTGCATCGCCCGGCTGCGGCTGCTTGTTGGCATCCTCATAGCCCTTGCGCAGCGTCTCGTCGGTGATGTCGACCTTGGACTTTTCCTTGGCGCCCGCAAGAAGCGCGAGATACTTGTCGCGCATCACTAGCTGGCGAACTTGGTCCTTGACCTGATCGAAGGCCGGCGGAGCGGCATCGCGCTTATCCTCGACGAGGATCACGTGATAGCCGAAGTCGGTCTTCACCGGTGTCTTGGTGTAGGTGCCCTTTTCAAGCGCGAAGGCGGCCTCTTCGAATTCCTTGACCATGCGGCCCTTGGTGAAATAGCCGAGATCACCACCGTCAGCCTTGTTCGGATCGGTGGACTTTTCCTTGGCTAGGTCCGCAAAGTTCTTGCCGGCGTCAAGCTGCTTGATGACGTCCTTGGCCTCGTCCTCGGTCTTCACGAGGATATGGCGGGCGTGCACCTCTTCCTGCTTCGGCAGAGCAGCGACTTCCTTGTCGTAGCGGGCCTTGACTTCTTCATCGGTAACCGTGTCGACGACTTGCTTCTTGAAATAAGCATTGTGCAGCTCGCGATCGGCGAGATACTGCATGCGCTTCTTGAATTCGGCGGTCTGGTCGAGCTTTTCGGCAATTGCGTCCTGCGCCAGCAGCTTGACGTCAATCGCGGCGGACAGCGCGGCGATCTTCTTCTGGTCGTCTGGCAGCTGCGCGAGCTGCGGGTCGAGATTGGCGACGGCCAGATCGAGATCAGACTGATGAATCTCGACATCGCCAACCTTGGCAATGACGGCATCCGGCTTGTCTTCCGCACGGACAGGCGCCTGGAACGCAACGAAAGTTGCGAACGCCATCACAGCGATTTTGTTGTAGTTCAACATCAAATAACCCTTCACAGTTAAACCCACCGGCTTCAACGTCGTGAATCCAGCCTGAAACAGCCATCAACACCGGATTGTGGCCTTTCTATATCAGCCAAATCCGTTGACATCATTCGACCCCCCTCTTATCTGTCACGCAACCTCGCGTCCAGAACAGTTTCCTGGTGTTTCGAGACGTGTGCCTGAAATTCGGCCGGGCAGCGGATAAGAAAAGCCGGGGAATATTATTGAGAAAGGACCAGTCATATGGTCAGCTTTGGCGGTATAGCCCGCAAAATATTTGGCTCTGCCAATGATCGCCGCGTGCGGTCTTTCCAGCCGAACGTCGCAGCCATCAATGCCATCGAAGAGAAAACGAAGGCACTGAGCGACGAACAGCTGGCTGCCCAGACCGTCGAATTCCGCAAGATGCTGGCAGACGGCAAGACGCTGGACGATATTCTTGTGCCCGCTTTCGCCGTTGTGCGCGAGGCGTCGCGCCGGGTCCTCGGCCTGCGACCTTTTGACGTACAGCTGATCGGCGGCATGATCCTTCATGACGGCGACATCGCGGAAATGAAGACCGGCGAGGGCAAGACGCTCGTCGCTACGCTGCCGGTCTATCTGAACGCTCTCGCCGGCAAGGGCGTGCATGTCGTCACCGTGAACGACTACCTTGCCCGCCGAGACGCGGCCACCATGGGCAAGATCTACGGCTTCCTTGGTCTGACCACGGGCGTCATTGTCCACGGCCTGTCGGACGAAGAGCGCGCTGCCGCCTATAATTGCGATATCACCTACGCAACCAACAACGAACTCGGCTTCGATTATCTGCGCGACAACATGAAGTACGAGAAGAGCCAGATGGTCCAGCGCGGCCATAACTTCGCGATCGTCGACGAAGTGGATTCGATCCTCGTCGATGAAGCGCGTACGCCGCTGATTATCTCTGGTCCGCTCGACGACCGCTCCGATCTCTACAACACGATCGACGCCTTCATTCCGCTTCTCTCGGAGGGCGACTACGAGATCGACGAAAAACAACGCTCGGCTAACTTCTCCGAGGAAGGCACGGAAAAGCTGGAGAACCTGCTTCGTCAGGCCGGGCTGCTGAAGGGTCAGTCACTCTACGACATCGAGAACGTGGCGATCGTCCATCACGTCAATAACGCGCTCAAAGCCCACAAGCTGTTCCAGCGAGACAAGGACTACATCGTCCGCAACGACGAGATTGTCATCATCGACGAGTTCACCGGCCGCATGATGCCGGGTCGCCGTTACTCGGAAGGTCAGCATCAGGCGCTCGAAGCCAAGGAAAAGGTGCAGATCCAGCCGGAAAACCAGACTCTGGCCCAGATCACCTTCCAGAACTACTTCCGCATGTATGACAAGCTCGCCGGTATGACAGGTACGGCGCAGACGGAAGCGGAAGAATTCGGCAACATCTACGGCCTCGACGTCGTCGAGGTGCCCACCAACCTACCGATCAAGCGTATCGACGAGGACGACGAGGTCTACCGGACCTTCGAAGAGAAGTACAAGGCGATCATCGCCGAGATTGCGGACGCGCAGAAGCGCGGCCAGCCGGTTCTCGTCGGCACGACCTCGATCGAAAAGTCCGAATTTCTGGCCGATCTGATGCGCAAGCAGGGCTTCAAGGACTTCCAGGTTCTAAACGCCCGCTACCATGAGCAGGAAGCCTATATCGTAGCGCAGGCCGGGGTGCCGGGTGCCGTGACGATTGCCACCAACATGGCAGGCCGCGGTACCGATATTCAGCTCGGCGGCAACCCCGAAATGCGTATCGAGCGCGAGCTTGGCGAAGTGGAGCCCGGTCCGGAACGCGACGCAAAAGCCGAAGCGATCCGCGAAGAGATCAAGAAGCTCAAGGAAAAGGCCCTCGCCGCCGGTGGCCTCTATGTGATCGCGACCGAGCGCCACGAAAGCCGCCGCATCGACAATCAGCTGCGCGGCCGTTCCGGTCGTCAGGGCGACCCGGGCCGCTCGAAGTTCTACCTGTCGCTTCAGGACGACCTGATGCGCATTTTCGGCTCCGACCGAATGGACGGCATGCTGCAGAAGCTCGGTCTCAAGGAAGGCGAAGCGATCGTCCATCCCTGGATCAACAAGGCTCTCGAGCGTGCGCAAAAGAAGGTCGAAGCCCGCAACTTCGATATCCGTAAGAACCTTTTGAAGTATGACGACGTTCTGAACGACCAGCGCAAGGTGATCTTCGAGCAGCGCCTCGAGTTGATGGAATCACCGAGCATCACCGAAACTGTTTCTGACATGCGCCGCGAGGTCATCGAAGACCTCGTCGAGAAGCATATTCCGGAACGCGCCTATGCCGAGCAGTGGGATGCCGTCGGTTTGAAGGAGCGCACGGCTGCTCTACTCAATCTCGATTTGCCGATCGAAGACTGGGTGAAGGAAGAAGGCATTGGCGAGGACACCATTCGCGATCGCCTGACGGAAGCGTCGAATGCGGCCTTTGCCGAGAAGACCGAGCGCTTCGGTCCCGACATCATGCATTACGTTGAGCGCTCGGTCGTGATGCAGACGCTCGACCACCTGTGGCGCGAGCATATCGTCAACCTCGACCACCTGCGCTCCGTCATTGGCTTCCGCGGCTACGCACAGCGCGATCCGCTGCAGGAATACAAGTCGGAAGCCTTCGAGCTCTTCACCTCGCTGCTAAACAACCTGCGCGAAGCAGTCACCGCACAGCTGATGCGCGTCGAACTCGTCCAACAGGCGCCGTCCGAGCCGGAACCGCCATTCATGCAGGCGCACCATCTCGATCCGAATACTGGCGAGGACGATTTCGCGCCTGCCTACCTGGCTTCGGAAGTTGTTGTTGCGCCCGAAAACCGCAATCCGGCCGATCCCTCCACCTGGGGCCATGTTGGCCGCAACGAGGCCTGTCCCTGCGGCTCCGGCAAGAAGTTCAAGCATTGTCATGGTGCCTTCGCACAAGCTTGAGTCCGAGCCGCGCCAACGCTTCGAAAATGCCGCCTCCCGGCGGCATTTTCTTTTGTGGGAATCGCGTTTCCCTTTAAGCGCCTAGCCGTTGCTACAACCGTTTCTTAACGCCGTTCTGCCAAGACTTCCGCTGGGATGCCTCAAGGGTTTTGCGTGTTTGCGATGGCAGTCATTGAGACGGCGGAAAAGATGCTGCCTGCGGGTCTGCGCCCCGCTGGTCGTCGTATGCTGCGCTCGCTCGCTGCCGTTTTGACCGCGCGGGGCGACAAGGCTGTCGCGCAACGCATGGCGTTGACCGCTTTCTCGATCCGCATTGTCAGCGCCGCACTCGCCTTTCTGTCACAGATCGTCCTGGCCCGACTGATGGGCGAATACGAGTACGGGATCTTTGTATTCGTCTGGGTTCTAATCGTCCTCTTCGGCGATCTCTCCTGCTTCGGCTTCCACACCGCCATCGTCCGCTTCCTGCCGCAATACAAGGCAACAGGCGCGATCGAGAAAATCCGCGGACTGACCGGCACCGCCCGAATCTTCGGATTGCTGTCCGGGACGGCCGCGCTTTCGATCGGCATGATCGCTCTGCATGCCTTCTGCGCCAGGATCGAGAGCTACTACGTCATACCGATCTTCCTCGGCCTGATTGCCATGCCGATGATCGCCCTCGGCGATATTCTGGAAGGCACATCGCGCGCCAACCACTGGCCTGTCATGGCCTTGAGCCCCGCCTACATCATCCGGCCTGTTCTCATCATTCTCTTCATGCTGACAGCGATCGCCATCGGCGCGCCGCATACGGCGGTGACGGCGATGCAGGCGGCGCTCGCCGCCACCTATGTGACCGCCGTCGGGCAGTACGTCGCAACTCTTCTGCGGTTGCGCCGCCACTACCAGGAAGGTCCGCGCGAGGTCGATTTCCTCGGTTGGCTCGGTGTCGCCTTCCCGATTTTTCTCATTGAGGGCGTCAGCTTCCTCTTGACCAATTCTGATGTCGTCGTGGTCGGCGTCTTCCTCGGACCGCAGGATGTGGCGATCTACTTTGCCGCCGCGAAAACGATGGCGCTGGTTCACTTCATCAATTTTTCGGTGAAGGCAGCCGCCGGTCCGCGCTTTTCAAGCCTGATCGCTGAGAGCACGCGCCAGCAACTCGCCTCGGCGGCAATCGACGCCGCAAAATGGACCTTCTGGCCTGCACTTGTCATCGGCCTTACCGTCGTCGCCGCCGGTCACTTACTCCTCTCGCTGTTTGGTGGTGCTTTCACGGCCGGCTACATCGTGATGGCGATCCTGCTGGCGGGCATTCTTGCCAAGGCGCTGGTCGGACCGGCAGAAACGCTGCTGATGATGGCTGGCAAACAGAACGTCTGTGTTCTGCTTTATGCCGTAGCGCTTGGCGCGA
The DNA here is from genome assembly GCF_000312665.1 of Rhizobium mesoamericanum STM3625. GTDB lineage: Bacteria > Pseudomonadota > Alphaproteobacteria > Rhizobiales > Rhizobiaceae > Rhizobium > Rhizobium mesoamericanum. The sequence goes on from NZ_HF536772.1 coordinate 428,690, forward strand.
ATATCAGCCTCAACCTGCTCCTCATCCCCAGACTGGGCATCGAGGGCGCGGCAATCGCCACGGCTTCGGCCATGGGCGTGGAAGCCGTCCTCCTGCATTTTGCCGTCCGGCGCGCGCTTGGCATCGCGCTCTTCGCATTTGCCACGCCTTGCCCCGTCAAGACAGACATGGAAACTTGATAGAATGGTGCGCATTCCTCCAGCCAGCGAAGCAACCGACGTCACGACGAACCGCATGGTTCACGAGCTCGCGGCTCTTGATTTCGACGCACCGCAGGCGGATGCGCGCGTTGAAGTCGGCCGGCGGGGTCGCGAACTCTGCCTTTACTCAGGCAAGTTGGGCTACGAGCTGCAGGAGGAGCTCGATTTCCTGTCTAACCGGGCGATGGAGCCGAATGTCTTCTTCACTGGGCGCTTTCTCGCGCCGGCCATGCCGCGGCTAGATGACCGACAGGTGAAATTCGCCCTGTTGCGGGACCAGAGCGACACGCGAAGCCGGATGCGTTTCCTTATGCCGTTCTCCGTCGAAAAGCCCGGCTTCGCCGTCGGCCCCTCCATCGTGCGTGTCTGGTCGAACAGCTTCGCCCCGCTTGGCACGCCGCTGATCGATGCCGAGGATGCAGGCGAGACGCTGGACAATCTCTTTGACGGCCTCACTCATCGGGATCTGCGCCTGCCGCCGATCCTCGTGCTGCCGGATGTCAGGCTGAACGGCATCTTTGCACGAATGGTAAGGGCAGTCGCCATCAGCCGCAATCTGCCGATCACGATCACCAGCCCCTATCAGCGTGCGATGTTACAGAGTGATGAGGATGCGGCCGCCTATCTGCGCAATGCGATTTCTTCATCGCATCTGAAGGAGATGCGCCGTCAATGGCGTCTGCTCGAAGAGTTGGGCACGGTGGTCTACAGCGTTGCCCGCCAGCCCCGCGAAATCCACGTACGTTTCGAGGAATTCCTTGCCCTTGAGGCAGGCGGCTGGAAGGGCAAGAAGCGTACCGCGTTGGTGACCGACCGCTACCACACCGCGTTTGCCCGAGAGGCCGTCTCCAATCTTGCTGCGGTCGATGCAGTACGCATTCATACGATCGACCTCAACGGGAAGGCGATCGCCTCGATGGTGATCTTGATGATGGGCAGCGAGGCCTATACCTGGAAGACGGCCTACAACGAAGCCTATGCGCGCTATTCGCCAGGCAAGCTGCTGATGGGCGAGTTAACGGAATGGCACCTCGACGACGCCAACATCGCACGCTCCGATTCCTGCGCCGCCCCCGATCACCCGATGATCAACCGCTTTTGGAAGGAGCGGGAGGACATGGGGACCATGGTGATCGGGCTTCACCAGAATGGAGACCGCGACGTGCGCCAGGTGGCGGCCCAACTTCACATGTACAGCAGCACCCGCAACGTTGCGAAGTTGCTGCGCCAGAAGATCGTGTCTCTCGCCCGGCGCGGCAAGTCTCCTCAGTGAGCTCCTCGAGGCAAACGTCTCAGCCCGTGCTTGCCCGCTCTCTGAGAAGGCGGCGAATCACCTTGCCTGTTGTCGTTAGCGGCAATTCCGAGACGAATTCCACCTCGCGTGGATATTCGTGCATCGAAAGCCGCATCTTCACCCAGTCGCTGATATCGGAGGCCAAGCAATCGCTTGGCTCGAACCCCGGCGCCAGCACGATATAGGCCTTGACGATCTCGGTACGAACGGGATCGGGCTTGCCGACTGCTGCGGCGAGCTGCACGGCCGGATGGCCGCTGAGACAATCCTCGATTTCCGCTGGCCCAATGCGATAACCCGAAGAAGTGATGACATCGTCATCCCGGCCAAAGAAGGTGACGTAGCCGTCTGCATCCTGGCGCCCGATATCGCCCGTCAGCAGCCAATCGCCCGCAAACTTCCGTTCGGTTGCGGCTGCGTCATTCCAATAACCGAGAAACATGACGGGATCCGGCCGACGGATGGCGATCTGCCCGGTTTCACCAACGGGAAGCTCCTCTCCAGATTCGCTGACGATAGCCACGCCATGCCCGGGCACGGGCCGACCGATCGCACCGGGACGGCTGATACCGATCGCTGCGCTCGACGACAGCACGAAATTGCACTCCGTCTGCCCGTAGAACTCGTTGACGGTAATCCCAAGCGTCCGCTTGGCCCACTCCAGCGTTTCGGCACCAAGGGACTCGCCCGCCGCGCCGATCGTGCGCAGCACGAGGTCATACTTGGAGCGTGGGTCGGGCACCGATTTCAGCAGCCGGAGCGCTGTCGGCGGAATGAAGCCGTTGCGCACCTTCATCTCAGACATGATGCGAAAGGCCGTGTCGGCATCGAATTTCTGCGCCGGCGACGAGACGACAGGGATGCCGAGCAGCAGGCTTGGCAGCAGCGCATTCAACAGGCCGCCAGCCCAGGCCCAGTCCGACGGCGTCCAGACCTTGTCGCCCGGCAGCGGGAAGCCCTCATGGGCGAATTGCATCCCCGGTATGTGCCCGACCAGCACCCGATGACCGTGAAGGGCGCCCTTCGGCGGACCGGTGGTTCCCGACGTGAAGATCATCAATGCCGGGTCATCGGGCGCCGTCTTCGCGACCTCGAAGACCGGCGGATGGCCCGCCACCAGCGAGGCAAATGATCGTGCGCCTTGGCCATCGCCATCGACGCTGATGACCTCGGTCAGATCAGCGAGCCGACGACGGATTTGGCTGACGCGGTCAAGCCCGAATGTGTTGGTGATAACTGTACAAGCGCCTGCCGTTCGCAGCCGATATTCAAGCGCCTCGACACCGAAGAGCAATGCCAGCGGCAGCGCGATCGCGCCCATCTTGTAGATCGCGACATGGGCAACGACCGTCTCGAAGGACTGAGGCAGAAGCAGCGCGACACGATCGCCCTTCTTCACCCCCAGCGACACCAAAGCATTGGCGAGCGACGACGAGCGGTCGGCCAGCTCGCGATACGTCATTGAGAGGTGGTCGCCGTCAGGACTGAAGTGCTCAAGGCAAACCCGCTCCGGCGCCCGCTCGGCCCAGTCGTCGCTGACCGCACGGCCAATATTGAAATCCTCCGGAATGTCCCACGCAAAATCGCGGTAAAGGTCTTCATAGCGATCGCGTTGCGGCAGTCTCATCGGCGGAAATCCAGTCAAATGCTGCAGCAGCTAACACCCAGAGCTCCTTTTACGCAAGCGCGAGAGCAAAGGAGGCACCCTGTTCGGTCACAAAACTTTTTGTGTGAGTGGCAGACACTTTCGCGTTTGCCGCGCTAGATCAAAGGGCGCGCTGGGTAGCGACTCGATATTGGGAGCGATTTCATGGACTACGTCAAATTCGGCGGCACTGGCTTGGAAGTGTCGAAGATCTGCCTTGGCTGCATGACCTTCGGCGAGCCCGGCCGCGGCAACCACAGCTGGACGCTCGGTGAAGAGGACAGCCGTGCACTGATCAAGCAGGCACTGGATCTCGGTATCAACTTTCTCGATACCGCCAATACCTATTCGGATGGCTCCTCGGAGGAGATCGTCGGGCGAGCTATTAAGGATTTTTCAAAGCGCGACGACATCGTACTCGCGACCAAGGTCTTCAATCGCATGCGCCCCGGCCCGAACGGCGCCGGCCTGTCGCGCAAGGCGATCTTCGATGAGATCGACAACAGCCTGCGTCGCCTCGGCACTGACTATGTCGACCTCTACCAGATCCACCGTTTTGACTATACGACACCAATCGAGGAAACGCTTGAAGCGCTGCATGATGTCGTGAAGGCAGGCAAAGCGCGCTATATCGGCGCGTCCTCCATGTATGCCTGGCAATTCGCCAAGATGCTCTACATCGCACGTGCCAACGGCTGGACACCCTTTGTCAGCATGCAGAACCATCTCAACCTGCTTTACCGCGAGGAAGAGCGCGAAATGCTGCCCTTCTGCCAGGATCAGAAAATCGCCGTGATTCCCTGGAGTCCGCTCGCTCGCGGCCGGCTGACGCGGGATTGGGATGAAAAGACGACACGCAGCGAGACAGACGAATTCGGCAAGACGCTCTATAGGCAAGCGGAAGACGCTGACCGCACCATTATTGGCGTCGTCGGCAAGCTGGCCAAGAAGTATGGCGTTTCCCGCGCCCAGATCGCGACGGCCTGGATCCTGCAGAAAAGCGCGGTGACGGCGCCGATCATCGGCGCGTCGAAAGCCAACCACCTGGCCGACTCGGTTGCGGCACTCGCCGTCAAGCTGACGGCGGAAGATGTTGCCACACTCGAGGGGCCTTATGTCCCCCATCGCGTTGAAGGTTTCAAGTAACGCGACCATTTGGAGCTCCAAGCTCGCTTGCATGAACGCCGACGGCCATTCGCTCCCCTCAAGGATCTTGCCATGATGACCATTCCCTTCGAGGCTCGCCGCTTTCAGTCCACGGCGGCCTATTACACGCGCTATCGCGTCCCCTACCCTAATGAACTCATTGCGCGGGTCGCTGCCCGCGCGGGGCTCACGGCCGGTGAACGCGTGCTTGACCTAGGCTGCGGGCCGGGTCAACTCGGCATCGCCCTTGCACGACTGGCCGGCGTTGATGTCACGGGGCTCGATCCCGAGCCGGAAATGCTGGACGCCGCGCGTGCCGATGCGGCCGCTGCTGGTGTCGATATTACGTTCGCTAAAGGGTCGTCATACGATCTCGGTCCGCACGTCGCGCCACTCAAAATGACGGTCATGGGGCGCTCCTTCCATTGGATGGATCGCCCGGCAACGTTGAAGGCTCTGGACGAGATAACCGTTCCCGACGGCTGTATCGTGCTGTTCGGCGACCGCCATATCTCCTCGACGCCCGATTGGCGACAGGCTGTTAACAAGCTTGCCGAAACTTTCTCGCCGGAGCGCAACGCCGATCGCGAACGACGAAATGGGCCAGATTGGGTCGAGCACGAAAGCATCCTGCTTCGCTCTCCCTTCAGCGATCTGGAGAGGATCTCGGTTATCAGGGACCGCATGCTCAGCCTCGACGATATCGTCGGGCGCGCCTTCTCAACCTCAGTGACATCGCCCCTGGCGCTCGGCCAAAGAGCAATTGCCTTCGAAACAGCCCTTCGGGACACCCTCCTTGCGCTTTCGCCCGAGGGCACCTTCGCGGAGGTGGTGGAGATCGGCGGTCTAATCGCTCGGAGAGGCTAACCATTGGTTCTGTTCGCAGGGGAAAGCACATCGCGCGTCGTATAGAGAAAGCTATCGGAGAGCTCGCGATTCTCGACGGCGCGCGCCAGTATCACCGCACCCATCATCGCCGAAAGCGTTGAAAATCCCTTCTCGCGTCGCTCTTCTGGAGTTTCTCCGCGAACGATCTCCGACAGAATATCGACAAGCATCGACAACCCATCGTTGAAGGTTTCGCGCACTGCTCCGTGGCTGCGGCTGACTTCCTGGGCAAGCGAGGCAAAGACGCAACTACCGCCGGGATCATCGACGCTGCAGCGCGACAGATAATGATCGAGCAACGCATCGAGCGGCCGCTCCGGCGCCGAAGCTATGATCTCATTCCAGCGGATCTTGACCTTCTCGATCAGGGCGCGGCTTACTTCCAGCGCCAATTCTTCCTTAGATTCGAAGTGCCCATAGAACCCGCCATGTGTCATTCCGGCGGCCTTCATGATCTCGGCGACGCCTATGCCGTCGAAGCCCCTTTCGCGAAACAATACACCGGCGACCTGCAGAATCTTCTCGCGATTTTCCGCAAATTTTTCTCGGCTGACCCGCATTCGCTTCTCCGCAATTGGTAGCTTGACAAATTATATGACGTCCATCATCAATACGCAATAATTATGATGGTTATCATCTAAAAGCCTCCGATAGTCTGCGACAACCCCCCACACGGAACGGGTCCCCATGGTATCGACTGTACTTGCCTCATCGCTCGCGCGGCGCAACATCCATTACGGATGGGTGGTCGTCGCGACAACCTTCCTCACCATGCTGGTGACCGCCGGTGCCATGGGTGCCCCCGGCGTCCTTATCAGGCCGCTTCAGGACGAGTTCGGCTGGGAGACCTCACAAATATCCTCCGCACTTGCCGTCCGACTGATTCTCTTCGGGCTCATGGGACCGTTCTCGGCCGCTTTCATGAACTATTTCGGCGTTCGCAAGGTCATCGTCTTCGCCATGGCCCTGATCGGTAGCGGCTTCGTCGGTTCTCTCTTCATGACCGAGCTCTGGCAGTTGCTTCTGCTCTGGGGCATTGTCGTCGGCTTCGGCACTGGGCTGACCGCCATGGTGCTTGCCGCGACTGTGTCGGCCCGCTGGTTCACCAAGCATCGTGGCCTTGTGGTCGGCATGCTATCGGCGAGCTCGGCGACCGGGCAGTTGGTCTTCCTGCCGCTGATGGCGGAACTGACTGAACGCTACGGATGGCGCGGAACGGTATTTTTCGTCTGCGGCATGATCATGCTTGCCGCGCTATTGGTGCTCGCCTTCATGCGGGACCGTCCCTCCGACCTCAACCTGCCGGCCTTCGGCGACGAACATGTCACGCCGCACCTGCCGCCCCAAGGTGGCCTGCTGGCAATGCTGGCAACCCCAATCACGGTTCTCAAGGAAATCGCTACGACCTCGACCTTCTGGATCCTGTTTGCCACCTTCTTCATCTGTGGCCTTAGTACCAATGGCCTGATTCAGACGCATTTCGTCACACTCTGCGGCGATTTCGGCATTGTGCCTGTGGCTGCCGCGAGCGTCCTTGCCGTTATGGGCATTTTCGATTTCTTTGGCACGATTGGCTCCGGCTGGCTTTCGGATCGCTTCGATAATCGCTGGCTGCTCTTCTGGTACTATGGTCTGCGTGGCCTCTCACTACTGTTCCTGCCTTTCAGCAATTTCAGCTTCTACGGCCTATCGATCTTCGCGGTTTTCTATGGCCTTGATTGGATTGCCACCGTGCCGCCGACCGTCAAGATCGCCGCCGATCGCTTCGGCCGCGAAAAGGCCGGCCTCGTCTTTGGCTGGGTCTTCGCCGGCCATCAGCTTGGAGCTGCGACCGCAGCGTATGGCGCCGGTTGGTCGCGCACGGAACTCCAGAGCTATCTACCGGCCTTCTTCATCGCTGGCGCCTTCTGCCTGCTCGCCTCGATCCTCGCGATCACGTTGAAGAAGTCCGGCCTCCACCAGCCCGCCACCGCCACTGCACATTGATGTCGTTCTCCGGCAGCAGCCTCCTGCCGGAAACTCCAATAAATCAAACCGAGAACTTCGTCCGCCGTCTTGCGCGCGCGGGCGAACGCATGCTAGACACCCGCCTCGTCGGTATCCGTTGCCCCATTGGCGGAATTGGTAGACGCGCTCGACTCAAAATCGAGTTTCGAAAGAAGTGCTGGTTCGACTCCGGCATGGGGCACCACCGACAGCATCCCCGATCTGATCGCGTTTTCACTCCTTCAGCTGGGATAGGGGCGTCACATGGAGCCCTCAGTGAAAACTTCCAGCGAACACGACGCCTAGTGAGATAAAAATCACCGTCCCCACGACCATGGTAAACCTCGTGATTGCCTCGGGGACGTGAATCCCTGCCGCATCGACCTTCAATGCCAGATAGAGTGGGAAAGCCACAAAAAAGATTGAGATCCACTTCGGGCGCATCAACGTGGCATCAAGGGAGAGCATGATCACGAAGACCAGAATCATGCTGATGACGAGCATTCGGCCGATAACCCGTGTCCATTCGCTGCTCGCGCTAAAGATCGTGCGGATATGCCCCCGATAGGCGGCGGCAAAAATGGCAAGCGTCAATGCGGAGCATTTGATAATCGATGCGACCAACTGCCAGGCAGCGTTCAGCTGGCCGGGAATCGCGCTTCTCGCTGCAGCCCGCATCTCCATCAACGTATTGCCAGTCGCTGCATCCAGATGGGTTGTGGCCCAATAGACATGCGGACCGGCGACGATCAGACCAACTGCAATGGTAACGGCCAGCCGCCAGTTGAGAACCAATCGCCGAAGCCCGGGTTCGAGCAGAAGCGCAACAGCGGTTGCGAAAGGAATGATCGCGAAGTTGTACTTTGCAAGGAATCCCATACCGGCTACGGCTCCGAGAAGCGCATAGCTGCCGCTCGATGGGCGTTCTGCCATCAGCACCAGCACGTACAGGAAGATCGCAACGACGGCGAAGGCACCAACGCTGTGAGTCAAATCCCGCTGAGACAGCAGAAAGACCGCAGGCAGGCTGAGGAAACCGAGGACAGAGATCCAGGCGGTTTCGCGCTCCGTTACGATTTTGCGGGCCGCCAATCCGAGAAAGATACAGGTCGCCAGCAGCGTGGCATTCTTCACGAAGGCAAGTGTAGCGACTGACACGCCAAAGAGCCTGCTGAAACAGTAAAACAGCCAATTGTAGAGCGGCGGCTGGTTCCCATAGCCGAGCTGCAGCGCGTGCGAGAACGCAACCTGTTGCGCCTCGTCGGACGCCAGATCACCGCCACGCAAGAGCCTAAGAATGAAGCTGGCAGTGAAATATGTTGACAGCAAAAGTACCGGCAGGAGCGCGTTCAGCCGCGGGTCGCGCCGGATGGAAACGTATGAACCATTGGCAGTATCAGTCAATTCGGAACCCACACTCGCTCGGATTGGACGGAAATTCAGCAAGGGAAATATGCAGTTCCTCTGACAGACTGTATAGCGCCTCACGTGCAGTTTCGAGGACTTGCCAGCATTCTTCCGAAGGCAAGTGTTGCGTCAGCGCAACGCTTGCCCGTCTGGAGTTACGGCATTGGTGCCTCAATCGTGCTCCAGCGATTGGCTGGACGTTACAAATCAACTGTTTAATTTCTTGGCTGTTTCGGCCAAACTGCGCCCGCCAATAGGGAAAGCGCACGCGTGCATCAGGAAGTATCGCTTATTGCTACAGTTGCCGTGAGTTTCGTCGGTGCGGCGATACTCGGCTATCTCGCCGATCGAGTCCGTCTGCCGCCGCTTGTCGGATATTTGTTGGCTGGTATCGCCATGGGGCCGATGACACCCGGCTTCGTTGCCGACGCCGGGCTTGCCAGTCAATTGGCAGAGATGGGCGTCATCCTGCTGATGTTTGGCGTTGGCTTGCATTTTTCCACCGCCGATCTGCTCGCGGTGCGCGGCATCGCCGTGCCAGGCGCAATCGCGCGCATCGTCATCGTTACCCTGCTCGGTGTCCTCCTCGTCCAATGGTGGGGCTGGGGGCTTGGCGCGGGGATCGTCTTCGGCCTCAGCCTATCGGTCGCGAGCACGGTTGTGCTGTTGAAAGCCTTGGAGGAGCGGAACCTGCTCAACTCGGCCAGCGGCCGTGTGGCCGTTGGCTGGCTGATCGTCGAAGACCTTGCCACGGTTCTGGCATTGGTGCTTCTTCCCGCCCTCGCCGAATTGCTCGGCGGTCATGCGGCCAGCGGCGGCCTTGCACAAAGCGCCGGGCTTTCGCTCCCCCTGACAATCGTGCTGACGTTGCTCAAAGTTGGCGCGTTCGCAGTCATGGCTGTCTTTCTTGGACCAAAGATAGTCCCATGGCTTTTGACGTTGGTCGCCCGAACCGGTTCACGCGAACTCTTCACCCTGACGGTCCTCGCCATAGCCCTTGGCATCGCGTTCGGCTCGGCGAAAATCTTCGGCGTCTCCTTCGCTCTCGGTGCCTTTTTCGCCGGCGTCGTGATGAGCGAATCCAACCTCAGCCATCGGGCGGCTGCCGATTCGCTCCCGCTTCAGAACGCCTTTTCGGTGCTGTTCTTCGTATCCGTCGGCATGCTGTTTGACCCTTCGATCCTGGTGCGCCAGCCGATGGCCGTAATCAGCGCGTTGGCGCTGATCATCGTCGGCAAGACGATCATTTCCTTCCTCATCGTGGTCATGCTCCGCTATCCGGTCGGAATGGCCCTGACCGTCTCGGGTGGACTGGCACAGATCGGCGAATTCTCGTTCATTCTTGCCAGTCTCGGCATTTCTCTCGGATTACTGCCGGAGGACGGGCAGGATATCATCCTGGCGTCAGCTATTATCTCGATCACCCTCAATCCACTCGTCTGCATGGGTGCCGAAGCGCTGCACACCGAGGTCCACGCCAGATGGCCGACGCTCAGCAATCACTTCGGTCGCCGCCGGCATGAGGTACTCGGCCGCGAGCTTGAGAAAATTCGGGCGATCAACGAAGCACGCGAGCGCAAGCACCAGCTTGAGATGCAGGAGCTTATCGAAACCTTTCCATTGTTTGCTAAGGTAGACGAAGATTCTCAGGAGGAATTGCTGCTCCTCTTTCGGCCGAAAACCGCCTTGCCCGGCGAACGCGTTGTCCGCAAGGGCGGCCGAGGCGATGGCATGTATTTCCTGTCGTCAGGAGCGGTGGAAGTACAGCTACCGGGCGAACCGATCCGTCTGGAGCCCGGTGCCTTTTTTGGCGAGATGGCGCTCCTTAGCGGCGGGCGCCGCACGGCAGACGTCGTCGCTGTGGATTTCTGTCAGTTCTTTGTGCTGGAACGGCGCGATTTCAACATGTTCACGGCAAAGCATCCCGTTCTGCGCCAGGCCGTGAGCGAAATGGCGCGCGAACGAACGGAAATGAATGTCATGCGGCAAAAACACGACCAGCCTTCCAGCGTCGACTCGTGAGCGCCGCGCTCGGTTTGATCACGAAGATTTTTTGGCGCGTCACCCTACGAAGGACACAGCGACCATTTACAGCCGCACCGACGCCCCATAAAGCTCATGCGCTCGACGCGAAAGGATTGGAATGCTCCGCAGACTCTACGACTGGACCATGTCTCTCGCGGGCCGGAAATCGGCCGAAGTCTGGCTCGCCGTTATCGCCTTCGTCGAAAGTTCCATCTTTCTCGTTCCCGCCGACGTTCTCTACCTACCGATGGCGCTCGCAAAGCCAGAGCGCGCCTACCGCTACGCGCTGATCGCGACCGTTGCTTCCGTCCTCGGTGGCATCGCCGGTTGGATGCTCGGCTATTACGCCTATGACGCGATCGCCCGCCCGGTTCTGGAATTCTACGGAAAGCTCGACGCCTTCGAGCAGCTCAGGCTTTATATCCACGACGAGTGGGAAATCCTGCTGCTGCTGCTCGTGACCTCAGGCCTGGCGCATCTGCCGCCGATCAAGGTCGTAACGATCCTTGCCGGCGTCATTCACATGAGTCTCGGCTTCTTCATCATCTCGGCGATCGTGGCCCGCGGCGCGCGCTTCTTCTTCCTGGCCTGGTTGCTGCGCCGTTACGGCGAGTCGATTCGTCATTTCATCGAAAAGCGCCTCGGGCAGGTGGCGGGCATAGTTGCCGCCGTCGCGATCGCCCTCGGGATTGCCTATAAACTACTTGCCCACTGAGCCATCTGCGCGGAGTCCGTTCATGCCTGCCTCGTTTTCCATTGCTCGCCCGGTCGTCGGTTATTCGCTGGTGCTCGCCTTAGGCATGGCGGTGGTAGTCGGCACCGCGCTCGGCTTCCAGTATCTTGGGGGCTACATCCCCTGCGCCCTTTGCCTGCTGCAGCGCCAGCCCTACTATTATGGCATTCCGATCGCGCTCATCGGCGCGGTCGCTTCCGCAGTCGGCCTCCCCAGCTGGATCGGCCGCGCATTCCTGCTCGCCGCCGGCATCCTGATGGTCGTCGGTGCCGGCATGGGTGTCTATCATGCAGGTGTCGAGTGGCATTTCTGGGAAGGGCCGGCGACCTGCTCGACAACAGCCGGCAGCATGACGCAGAATGCCGGCGACCTGCTGAGTGAATTGAACACCATCAAGGGGCCGTCCTGCACCGACGCGGCGCTGCGCGTCCTCGGCCTGTCCTTCGCCGGCTGGAACGTCATCACAAGCCTTGTCCTCGCGGTCTTCGCCTTTATCGGCGTCCGCAAGACGGCCTGATCAGGGCTGCAGTTCGCTATCCCAGTAAAGATAGTCGAGCCAGCTGTCGTGCAGATAGTTCGGCGGGAAAAGCCGGCCGTTGTTGTGCAGGTCCTGCACCGTCGGCTGGTAAGGTTTCTGATTGGGGAACATGCCAGCCTGCTTCGGTAGCTTGCTGCCTTTTCTGAGATTGCAGGGAGAGCAGGCCGCAACGACGTTTTCCCATGTTGTCTCTCCCCCATGGGCCCGTGGAATGACATGGTCGAAGGTCAGATCATCATGCTCGCCGCAATACTGGCATTCGAACTTGTCACGCAGGAATACGTTGAAGCGGGTAAAGGCCGGATTGCGGGAAGGCTGGACGTATGTCTTCAGGCAGACAACACTTGGAAGCCGCATTGAAAAGCTCGGTGAAGATACCGAATGTTCGTATTCAGCAATGATATTCACGCGGTCGAGAAACACCGCCTTGATCGCGTCCTGCCAGGACCACAGCGACAAGGGATAGTAACTCAGGGGCCTATAGTCAGCGTTCAGGACGAGCGCTGGCAGGGCCTGTGGGGAGACTGCAATCGTCAAGGGACTCTCCTGATCGATTCGGCATCTGCCCTCTTATATTAGGCCGGTTGTGACGGCATTGTGAAGTCTAATAAATTCAGGCATCAATCCAGTTATTTACGGCACTGCTGCCTAGTCGATCGGCAGCATGCCACGTCCGAGCTTGACGGCGTAGTAGGCCCAGAAAAGCCTGGCCGCGATCGACCGCCACGGCGACCAAGCGCCGGCCAAGGACGCTAGTTCGCGCGCTTGCGGGCGAGTAGCGAGACCGAATGCCGCAGCTACCGCGTTTTGTAGCGCAACGTCACCGGAAGGAAAGACGTCCGCGTGGCCACCACAGAACATCAGATAAACCTCGGCTGTCCAGGGACCGACACCCTTGAGTGCCGTAAGCTCAGCCAGCGCCTCCTCGGGTGGCAGCGCGCAGAGCGCCAGAAGATCGAGGCGACTTGAGGCAACAGCTTCGGCGATGCGCGAGAGCGTGTCCGCCTTGGCACGTGACAGGCCAAACTCTCGCCAAGCCTCGGGATGGAGGAGCACATAGTTCTCCGCCGTCAGCAATCCTTCGGCCGGCTGCATCCGTCTCCAGATTGCTTCGGCGCTGGCGCGCGATACCATTTGCGACACGATAATGTGGGCAAGCCCCTCGAAACCCGGTTCACGCAGCCGCAAGGGAAGCGGTCCGGTTTCAGCTGCAATGGCAGCAAGCCGCGGGTCTAATCGAAGCAGGTTCTCCAACCCTTCCGTCACATCATCATCGCTGCGAATGATCAACACGCTTCCTCGCGATCCCAACGAATCCGTGGCAGAAGAAAGCATGATCGCGATTCCTCGTCAAAAGACTGTCTTTCGTTTTGCGCCGAGCCCCAATGGCCCGCTCCATCTCGGCCACGCGCTCTCAGCCATTCTAAACCGGGACATGGCGGCATCGGCGGGGGGACGCTTTCTGCTGCGCATCGAAGACATCGACCTGACACGCTGTACACCCGAATTCGAGGCCGGCATTTATGTCGACCTCGAATGGCTTGCCATAGAATGGGAACGACCCGTACGACGGCAGTCGGAGCATTTCGCGGATTACCAGGCAGCCCTTCAGCGGTTGATCGGGCTCGGCCTCGCCTATCCCGCGTTCATGACGCGAGGTGAGACAAAAACACGGGTTGTCGCCGCCGAAGCAAATGGCGTCCCCTGGCCGCGAGACCCCGATGGCTCGCCGGTTTATCCTCCAGATGATCGCGAGCGCGCCGAATCCGACCGGCAGAAACTGCTTGCATCGGGCGTAAAGCACGCTTGGCGTCTCGACATGGGAAAGGCCTTGGAGGCAGCGGGCACCCCTCTTTCTTGGGTGGAAACCGGCGACGGCAACCGTGGCCTGATCGCCGCAAATCCCCAGGCCTGGGGAGATGTAATCCTCTCGCGATCGGATGCGCCCTCGAGCTACCATCTCTCGGTCGTCCTCGATGATGCCCTGCAGGAGGTCACCCATGTGGTCCGCGGGCTCGATCTCTTTCATTCGACGTCGGTGCATCGATTGCTCCAGACCCTTCTTGGCCTACCCGCGCCCGTCTACCACCACCATCGTTTGATTACCGACGAGGACGGCCGCAAGCTTTCGAAAAGTCGAAGCGACACAGGACTTGCCGAGCTTCGCGAACGCGGTCTGCTACCGGCGGATATCCTTCGTCTTGTCGGGCTTTAGGGTCTTGCCCGGCCCGCCGCCCAGAAAATTGTTCTTGAATATCGCGCGCACGCGAAACTTCAAAAGAGCGGCATTGATCTCGGCGCCGACGATGAAGATAACGCCAACCATATACAGAAAGATTAGAACGATCATCACGGACGCCAGACCCGCATAGGTCGCCGTGTAGTTGGCGAAAGTCGAAAGATAGTAGGCGAAGATGAGCGCTCCGCCCAACCAAAGCATCAGTGTCAGGAACACGCCGGGTACGACATCTAGAACGCGCCGTCGGCCTGCCGGCAGCCAGAGATGCACAACGAACAGCGCCACGGTTAGGACAAAGAGTGTGCCGTAGACACGCCAGCTAAACACAACGTCGAGTATGCCCGCAATCAGCGGCGACCATGCGCGCGCATAGTCCAGCGCGAGCGGTATCCCTGAAACCAGCACGATGCTTATGGCGGCAAACACCCCAACCGCGATAAGTACATAACCGAGGCTGACCAGGCGTGTGATATACCAAGGCCGGGTCTCCTGGACGCGGTAAGCACGGTTGAGCGAGATGCGCAACGCCTCTACGCCGTTGGACGCGAAGTAGGCGGCTGCCAGCACCGAGACAGTTAGGAGTCCGCCGCGTGGAATCGTCAGAACTTCCAAGACCTGGTCGGCAAGCGGCTTGGCGATTACCTCCGGCCAGGTATCGAATATCAGGTGAATTGCGGTGGAAGAGAACTGGTCGGCACCGAGAAACGTGGCGAGTGTGGTCCCGAAGATCAGAAACGGAAAGACCGCAAGCAGGGTGGACAATGCGACGTGGCTCGCCATCGCGAAGCCGTCGTCTTCAATAAGGTGGCAGACAGCATCGTAGGCCACATCATAGAAGATGCGCATTATCTTCGGCATTCCGTCTCCCGGCTTTGGTCGTTGTGTCGCCCGTTCGAATATGGGAAACCACTCCCATTTTGTACAGGAATCATTCTATGTCGGATCAGCGCACAATCATGGTGACCGGATGCTCCTCCGGGATCGGCGCGCATTGCGCCCGAGCGCTGAAGGCCGACGGCTGGCGGGTCTTTGCCACAGTACGCAAATTTGATGATCTGGCACCACTCGAAGCCGACGGCATCGAAGTTTTCCGTATGGACTATACCCGCCCCGACACAATCTCTGACTTCGTGCGGGATGTGGCCGCACTGACAGGCGGACGGATCGACGCGCTGTTCAACAACGGCGCCTACGGGCAACCCGGCGCGGTTGAGGACCTTCCTACCGACGCTCTGCGCGCTCAGTTCGAAACGAACGTCTTCGGTTGGCACGAACTGACGCGGCAGGTCGTGCCACTGATGCGCAAGCGCGGCCATGGTCGGATCGTCCAGTGCTCGTCGATCCTCGGTGTCGTGCCGTACCGTTTCCGCGGTGCCTATACCGCCTCCAAATTCGCTCTCGAAGGTCTAAGCATCAGCCTTCGCATGGAGCTTCAGGGTAGTGGCATCCACGTAAGCCTGATCGAGCCGGGTCCGATTACCTCCCGCTTCACCGCAAACGCGCTCGTAAAGATCAACGAGCATATCGACATAAAGAACTCGGTGCATGCCGCAGATTACCGCCGTCAGCTTGCGCGGCTTGACGGATCTGGCCGTCCCAATCGACATAAGCTCGGTCCGGACGCTGTCTATGCCGTGCTGAAGCACGCATTGAACTCAAACAGTCCGAAACCACATTACCCCGTAACCACGCCGGCAAAGCAGGGCATGGTGCTGAAAAGGCTGCTGCCCGCGGACCTTTTCTACCGCCTGATGCGCTGGGTCGACTAATCAGGAAAGCCAAGCCAGCATGTCCACGGTCACCTACATCCTCGCGATCATCGTCATGGGCGTCGTCGCCCTGGTGCTGATCCGCGGCCTTTTCAACATGATGAAGGGCGGCAACCCGAACCTTTCCAACAAGCTGATGCAGTTGCGCGTCCTGCTGCAGGCGATCGCCGTGCTTCTGATCATGCTGACGCTCTGGTTGACTGGCGGCGGCCGCCCTAGCTAAGACGGGGAAGAGAGAGGGCAGGTATGGTCAGGCTCAACAAGATCTACACGAAAACCGGCGACGACGGCACAACCGCACTCGTTTCCGGGCCACGTCGGCTGAAATACGATCTGCGCGTCGAGGCCTATGGCACGATCGACGAAGCCAACTCCGCCATTGGCGTCGCGCGGCTTCATATGCAGGGCATGCCCGTTCTCGAGAGGATGCTGACGCTCATCCAAAATGACCTCTTCGACCTCGGCGCCGATCTTGCGACGCCCGATGACGGTAAGCCGCCGACACACGAGCCGCTGCGCATCGTCGATAGCCAGGTCGCGCGGATCGAGAGCGACATTGACGAGTTGAACGCTGATCTTCAGCCCTTGAAATCCTTCGTGCTTCCCGGAGGGCACTCAGCCGCTGCTCACCTTCATCTCGCCCGCACGATCGCACGCCGCGCCGAGCGACTGATGGTCGAGCTTGCCCGGGCAGATGGTGAGGTCGTCAGCGACGCCGCATTGAAATACGTCAATCGGGTTTCGGACTTCCTTTTCGTCGCCGCCCGTCACGCCAATGACCGCGGCCATGCCGATGTGCTTTGGGTTCCCGGGAAAAACAGGTAGATTCCTCCTCAACCATGTGACGCGAACGCCAGGGCAGGCTTCATGTTCATACCGCTGCATGACGCCAATACGCTGAAGCATATCAAGGTCCAATGGGTCACCATAGGGCTGATCGCGGTGGATCTTGCGGTTTGGTTGTTCACCGGGGTTGTTGCCAGCCAATCCGTGTCGCAGGCGACAATTGTCGGCCTGGGTTACATTCCCGCGGTTGCCTTTCACCACGCGAGGCTGGAACCGGCGTTGGCCCTCGTCCCGGAACCGCTCACCTACGTCACCTACTCCTTCGTGCATTCCGGTTTCTGGCATCTTGCGCCGAACATGCTCTTCCTTTGGGTCTTCGGCGATAATGTCGAGGACGCGATGGGGCACCTCCGCTTTCTTTTCTTCTATTTGCTCTGCGCGGCGGCAGGCGCTCTCGTCCATGGTCTCGTGGGGACAACTTCGGAAGCACCCCTTGTAGGAGCCTCCGGCGCGATTTCGGGTGTGGTCATGGCCTACGTCGTCTTGCATCCTCGCGTGAAGGTCTGGGTGCTGGTATTGATGCGCGTGCCACTGCCATTGCCGGCCTTCGTCCCGCTCCTTCTCTGGGTAGGCCAGCAATTCCTGATGCTGGTCCTGGAACCGGATGGCAGCATCTCCTGGGGCGCCCATGTCGGCGGCATCGTCGCCGGTGGCCTGCTGGTCCTCGTTATGCGCCGCCATGGCGTGCCTTTATTCGATCGGGAAGTTGTTACTCCAAGGGCAGTCAGGGTCCGGTCGACGCCGAACCCTGCGATGGCCGTGGCACCTGACCAGCAGTTACGCACGCGCCTTCCCTGGAGGAGGTAATAACGCAATGTTGACGTGAACGTAAACGTTATATATTGACGAGCCCAATTTGCCTATCTGCGTCATGGAAGCGTTGTGTTTGGAGGAAAAACGCGTATCCATGTCGCCATTCGACAATCGGAGCAGCGCCGAAACGCGCATTTTCTTGGCGAAAGAGTTGAAGGAAGGACCCCCATGAAAATTCTCGTCCCCGTGAAGCGGGTGGTTGATTACAACGTGAAGATCCGCGTGAAGCCGGATGGCACAGGCGTCGAGCTCGCGAATGTGAAGATGTCGATGAACCCGTTCGACGAGATTTCCGTCGAGGAAGCGCTGCGGCTGAAGGAAGCCGGCAAAGCCGAGGAGGTGGTGGTCGTCTCGATCGGCCCGGCCAAGGCGGAGGAGACGCTGCGCACGGCGCTTGCCATGGGTGCCGACCGGGCGATCCTGGTCGAGACCGACGATGCTGTCGAACCGCTCGCCGTCGCCAAGATCCTCAAGGGCGTCGCCGATGCGGAAAAGCCGGGATTGATCATCGTCGGCAAGCAGGCGATCGATGACGACTCGAACCAGACCGGCCAGATGCTGGCAGCACTGCTCGGATCCGCCCAGGCGACCTTCGCCTCGAAGATCGAGATCGGTGACGGCAAAGCCCAGGTGACACGCGAGGTCGATGGCGGTCTGCAGACGATCG
>NZ_HF536772.1:446985-498697 GCF_000312665.1 Rhizobium mesoamericanum STM3625
CGGTCTCGTCGCCGATCTGTTCGACGTCCTGCCGGAATTGCAGAAGTCGCTTTGAATGGATCAGATGCACTCATTTCGCACTTGCGAATGACTGGAAAATTATCATTTTAAGGGCTACTACTTCTGCCGGGCGATCATTTGCCCGGCAGTTCTGTTAGAAAATGCGGCAGCGCGGGGGCGCATGCCGGGGGGTTGGAGATGAGCGCGGTGTTGAAGACGATTGGTATCATCGGCGCGGGCCAGATGGGTTGCGGCATCGCACAGGTCTCGGCAGATGCAGGCTACAAAGTCCAGCTCTACGATCTCTCCGACGAACGGGTCCAGCATGGCCTCGCCACCATCAACGGCAATCTTGCCCGCCATGTGACGAGCGGCAAGATGACAGACGACAAACGCTCCGCCACCCTCGCCCTGATATCCGGCTCCGCCGACATCAACGATCTCGCCGCTTCCGATCTCGTGATCGAGGCTGCGACGGAGGACGAAAGCGTCAAGCGCAAGATCTACGCTCAGGTTTGTCCCATCCTGAAGCCGGAAGCGATCCTCGCCACCAACACGTCCTCGCTCTCGATCACCCGGCTTGCCTCCGCCACCGACCGCCCCGAGCACTTCATGGGCATTCATTTTATGAACCCGGTACCGGTCATGAAGCTGGTCGAACTCGTGCGCGGCATAGCCACAGAAGAGAGCACCTTCACCACCGCCAAGGAATTCGTCGCCTCGCTGGAGAAAACGGTGACGGTTGCCGAGGACTTCCCGGCCTTCATCGTCAACCGAATCCTGCTACCGATGATCAACGAAGCGATCTACACGCTTTACGAAGGTGTTGGCACCGTCGATGCCATCGACACGGCCATGAAGCTCGGCGCCAACCATCCGATGGGACCTCTGCAGCTTGCGGACTTCATCGGCCTCGACACCTGCCTGTCGATCATGCAGGTGCTGCATGACGGCCTGGCCGACTCGAAATATCGTCCATGCCCACTGCTGGTGAAATATGTCGAAGCCGGCTGGCTCGGCCGTAAATCCGGCCGGGGCTTCTACGACTACCGGGGCGATACGCCGATCCCGACCCGGTAAGACGGCAACCTTGCTAGCAAACCATCAACGCTTATGCGCCCCGCGCGTCCCGCTTCGCCTGCGAGACCGCGCCGGCCTTCCTCAATCTGCCCCGCTCCATCGGACGGATGAGAGTCTTGTGCTTTGAGCTTTCGATCGAATGCATGCCCGCATGGGCCTGCCGTGTGTTGAATGCTTCGTCCTTCTCTCCTTTCGCTTCTTTTTTTCGCGCCAGCGCTCCCCGCAAATTCTCGACCATCCGAACTTTGGCGAGCATTCTGCGCCGACGGGCCTGTTCGGCATTCACGCTGCGCACGCTCATGGCCAGAACTTCAAGTTTGGCTTGCGTACCCGTGTCCTTGCGCACTGGCGTCGCCCCTTTGGGTTGCGCCTTGCCCCTGATTTCCCGGCGCTGCCTGTGCGCCTCGCTTTGCGCCCGATCGCGCCTTTCGCGTACTCGCTTGGCGAGATCCGAGAGATCGGCATCGGACAGGTCCTGCATTGCCGGATGGTGGGTTTTCTGAACGAGCTGCCATTCGTCCGCCGTGAGCAAACGCTCCGCCTGTTTGCGCGAAATTGCCATTAACGCCTCCTACGTTGTCACAGCAATAAACTGAATTGCTTCTGTAAGGCTCGCCGGCTCCCCGGCCGGAGCGAGTTGAAGCTTCAAAATCTTGGGAGACGCGGTCTCCTTCGGCGCCCATTTGGTCAAGGCTTCAATTTTCACTAAGTGCGCGACTGCGTCTCCTTCACAACTTAGCGCCGTGCGACGAGGTCGGCAATGCGTCTTCAATATCGCTGGTCGCACGATCTCTTTCGAGGAAACACCCCCGGTTGTCGATACTTAAGCCCCGGGCGGCCATGGCTGAACCGATGCTGGAACATTCAGGGGAGACTTTGTGAGGGCAGCGGCTTTGACCCAGCGATCCGGCTTTCGCCTCCGGGCCTTTGGCTGCACGTTAGAGCCTCCGACCGGCCGCCGGCTCCCGCCTGTACGCTACCGTCGCGCGAAATACCCAGGCAACGACAGCAGGACGATTACGGGCATTTGGCGTGGGGAAATCGAATGGGCTAATTTCTCGATTGCGTTGGAGTGAGCCCTGTGCTGGCAGGCGGTAGGCATATGAGGAGCGGTGGAGACCACTTGGGAATGCTCGGGTTTGGATCGGGTTCACGTCCGAGCATCCAGACCCGAGCGTAGTGTCCGACCCGGCCCGCTTAGCCATGTCGTTCTCAATCCGAATGATGGATTGCCACAGCGAGAAGCGGGTCAACCCAGCGATGCCGTCGCGCTTCAAAGCCGGAATAGGTGGGAGCCGGAAAGACGGGATCGGCAAATGCCCCCACGGCGACAGCGATGTGGCCGGGAATTGCGTCTGCTTCCCAATACACAGTCGATCCGCACATAGGGCAGAATCGGAACGACACCGAACGATTGGCATCGGATTGGCGAGTGAATTGGGTTGAGTTGCCGGAGATTGTCGTTTGCTGCCTGGCAAACCAGGCTTGACTGGCGAAAACAGCCCCGGTCCGCCGTTGGCACTCAAGGCAGTGGCACATCGAGATCCGGACCGGTTCACCTTTGCAAACGATCTCCAGCCTCCCACAACTGCACGCTGCGCGACGAGTTCTCATGGGTACACTCCCTTTTGATCGGCGAGTGCGGGCATTGGCACTCGCGCCGTCCGGCTTTATCGGAATTGGGAATTGGGGTCGGGCTCCCCGAAGCGGCCGGCTATCGGCTATGGGAGCCTGACCAGCGTTGCAGCACCGATTGTAAAACCACCCTAGGACAACTGACCTATTTTGTGAAACCCCCAATCTCTCGCAATTTTCAACCATTCACGCGAGACCTCTGCTCGCGGATTTCCCAAAACAGTATCTGTCGAGGAACTCACTGGCAAAACGGCCACAGGCGACCGGCGGGGGAGCTAGATCGCTTTTCGTGTTTACGCTTGCGCGTGGGCCGATGTGGGACCATTCTTAGGGCCGATCCTGGTGGTTCGCCAAGACGAGGTCAGGTCTGCAAAGCTTATTCTGGAGCTCGGCAGCGCCTAACGCGGTCTCGACTTCAAAACACTTGTCGTGGCGCCTTTTCTTGACTGATCCCCGCGGCGAGGAGGTTGTCCATGTCTGCGTGCCATGTCGAACATTTGTTGCAACCGGGAGACCAAGCCCCGAACTTCGTGCTCGATGCGATCTCACGTGAAGGGAAGATCGCGCTTGATGACTTTCGCGGCCATAGCCCGCTATTGATCGGTCTGTTTCGGGGCCTGCACTGTCCATTCTGCCGTCGCCATGTCGCGGCGATGGCACAACTCAACCCGACCCTGCACGAGAAAGGCATCGAATCCCTGGTCGTTGTAAACACCCCGGTAGAACGCGCCCGCCTCTATTTCCGTTACCAGCCGATAGCCAATCTTCTTGCCGCTTCCGACCCGGAGCGGGGTTTGCATCGCGCCTTCGGCTTGCCCGTCCTCGAGTTCACGCACAATAAAACTGACTGGCCATACAAGGTCGGAATGGACGTGGTCATGGCAATGCGCATCGAGCGACCGGGAGAGTTGCCCGAACCCATGGCCCCGCCCAAAGCGGGTGATCTTCTCAACGAGAAGGACCAATACGAAATGACAGAAGCCGATCGGCAGGTGAGCCTGACCGGACATATGCAGCTTGTCGGTCACTTCTTGCTCGATCGAGAAGGGGTGGTGCGCTGGAGCTTCACGGAAGTCGAAGACGAGGGGCGATACGTATGCCAGGCGCTCAACCCCGAAGAATTGCTGTCGGCAGCTTCCCAAATTGCACATTAGCAACGACCGCATCGATCGCGGCAAATCCTGCCTTGCCGGCTACGACCCCACCGCACCCCTGATCAGCGCCTTGGCGTCGTCGCTGTCCCACGCGGCCGGGCCGTTCATGGCTGAGATCAGGCAGCCCTTGCCGTCGATCAGGAGCGTGACCGGCAGACCGAAGGCGAGGCCCTCCTTTTTCAGGCTATTGAACACCTCGATCGTGTTGTCGCGGTAAAGCTGCAGCGCATCGACACCGATTTCTCTGAGGAAGGCCTTCGGCTTCTCGTCGTCGCCGGTGTCGATGTTGACCGGTACGACCTGGAATCTGTCGTTGCCCAACTCTTTCTCCAGCGCGTTCAGCGCCGGCATTTCCTCGCGGCAGGGAACGCACCAAGTTGCCCAGAGATTGAAGAGCACGGTCTTGCCGGCAAAATTGTCGAGCGTTATCGGCTTACCCTCCGCGCCTTTGAAGGAAACGGTGGTGAGCCTGCGGTGCTCGTCGGGAGCAACCATTGCCGCCACCTGTCCCTTGAGCAGTGGCGCAATTCTCGCGGCGATCTCCTTTGTCGTCCCGCATTCGCCCGAAGCTGTTTGCGTCCCGCCATTGCCAGACCCGGCTTCCCTGATGTAAACCGCTGCCGCACCGGCAATAATGCCTGCGACGGCCGCGATCCCGATCAGCTTCAGGGATGGCAGGCGCAGGGGCGTTCTTGTCGTCATTTTATTCTCCGAGACACGCGTTCTTCAAGGCAGGCATCGTCATGGCCGACAGCACGGACACCAAATCCTCCAACCAGATGTGGGGCGGACGTTTCGCTTCCGGCCCAGATGCGATTATGGAGGAGATAAATGCCTCAATCGGTTTCGACAAGAAGCTGTTTGCGCAGGACATCCGCGGTTCGATCGCTCACGCCACAATGCTCGCCCACCAGGGCATCATCCAGGTCGATGATAAGGACAAGATCGTCCAAGGGCTAAACACGATCCTGTCAGAGATCGAAAGCGGCAATTTCGAGTTCTCCCGCAAGCTCGAAGACATTCACATGAACGTCGAGGCCCGCCTTGCGACGCTGATCGGTCCAGCCGCGGGTCGACTGCACACTGCACGCTCGCGCAATGATCAGGTCGCACTCGATTTCCGCCTCTGGGTCAAGGAGGAGCTGCAGAAGACCGAGCAGCTGCTAACCAACCTGATCGCAGCCTTCCTCGACCGCGCCGAAGAGCACGCAGACACCGTCATGCCGGGCTTCACGCATCTGCAAACGGCGCAGCCCGTCACCTTCGGCCACCATTGCATGGCCTATGTCGAAATGTTCAGCCGCGACCGATCGCGCGTGCGCCACGCGATCGAACATCTGGACGAGAGCCCGATCGGAGCGGCGGCCCTTGCCGGCACCGGCTATCCGATCGACCGCCACATGACCGCCAAGGCGCTCGGCTTCCGCGAGCCGACCCGCAACTCGATCGACACCGTTTCCGACCGCGACTTCGCCATCGAATTCCTTTCGATCGCCGCCATCGCAGGCATGCACCTGTCGCGCCTGGCCGAGGAAATCGTCATCTGGTCGACGCCGCAGTTCGGCTTCGTGCGCCTTTCGGATGCCTTCTCGACCGGCTCCTCGATCATGCCGCAGAAGAAGAACCCGGACGCTGCCGAGCTGGTGCGCGCCAAGACCGGCCGCATCAACGGCTCGCTGATCGCGCTGCTGACCATCATGAAGGGCCTGCCGCTCGCCTACTCCAAGGACATGCAGGAAGACAAGGAGCAGGTCTTCGATGCCGCCGAGAGCCTGGAACTGGCAATATCGGCGATGACTGGCATGGTCCGCGACATGACTGTTAACACCGCGCGCATGAAAGCTGCCGCCGGTTCGGGCTATTCGACGGCAACCGATCTTGCCGACTGGCTGGTCCGCGAAGCCGGCCTTCCCTTCCGCGACGCCCATCACGTCACCGGCCGCGCCGTCGCGCTTGCCGAGAGCAAGGGCTGCAATCTTGCCGAGCTCTCGCTTGCCGATCTGCAGGCAATCAACGCGGGTATCACAGACAAGGTCTACGACGTGCTGACGGTCGAGGCATCGGTTGCCAGCCGCAAGAGCTTCGGCGGCACGGCGCCTTCGGAAGTGCGCAAGCAGATCGCCTACTGGCGCACCCGCAACTGACCTCAACAATCAGGGTGCACAAGGCGGAGAAACTTCGCTATGAAGGTGTCCACCAGTGCCGCTTCCCAAGAGGAATTCCATGCAGAAGAGCTTGCCGCAGATCGTCCGCCTGACGGTTGTTTTCGCCGTGATCGGCCTCGCCGTTGTCGGATGCGGGCGCAAAGGCGATCTCGATCCGCCGAGTGCGAACGCCACGAAGACCGGCGATTCGTCGAAGCCGACGCCACAGCCTGGCACGGCAAATAGGCCCTTCATCCTTGATCCGCTTCTCTAAGGCGCGCGACGGTCTTTCAGATTCGCGAGCAGCGCTTTAGTCCATTGTTTTTGCGCATGTCCTGTCCGAAACCGGCTCTCACGTTTGGGAGACATGCTTTAAGAGGCCACTGACGTGAACCATTTCGAGTACCGCGATGGCGTCCTCTACGCCGAAGACGTTCCCGTTCCCGAGATCGCCAAGGCCGTCGGCACTCCGTTCTACGTCTATTCGACGGCGACGCTCGAGCGCCACTATCGGGTTTTCGCCGCGGCGTTCAACGATGTCGACGCGATGGTCTGCTACGCCATGAAGGCGAATTCCAATCAGGCCGTGCTGAAGACGCTCGGCAATCTCGGCGCCGGCATCGACGTCGTCTCCGAAGGCGAGCTGCGCCGCGCGCTCGCCGCCGGCATCCCGGCATCGCGCATCATGTTCTCCGGCGTCGGCAAGACACCGCGGGAAATGGATTTTGCGCTTGAGGCCGGCATTTATTGCTTCAACGTCGAGTCCGAACCGGAACTCGAGATTCTTAACCACCGCGCCATCAAGGTGGGCAAACGAGCACCCGTCTCCTTCCGCATCAATCCCGATGTCGACGCCAGGACGCATGCGAAGATCTCGACCGGCAAGAAGGAAAACAAGTTCGGCATTTCCTGGGAGCGTGCCCGCGCCGTCTATGCCCGCGCCGCGACCCTGCCCGGCATCGAAGTAACGGGCATCGACATGCATATCGGCAGCCAGATCACCGAACTGCAGCCATTTGAAGACGCCTTCAAGCTGCTTCGCGAGCTGGTCGGCACGCTGCGCGCCGACGGTCACAACATCCATCACGTCGATATCGGCGGCGGACTGGGTATCCCCTACAAGGAGGATAACAACCCGCCACCGCTGCCCGATGCTTACGCCAACATCGTCAAGAGCCAGTTGCGCGAGCTCAATTGCAAAATCGTTACCGAGCCTGGCCGGCTGATCGTCGGCAACGCCGGCATTCTGGTGACCGAAGTCATCTACGTGAAGGATGGTGGTGAGAAGACCTTCGTCATCGTCGACGGGGCGATGAACGACCTCATCCGCCCGACCCTTTACGATGCACACCACGAAATCCGCCCCGTCGTGATCTCGGCGGCGAACGCACCGCGCATCAAGGCTGATGTGGTCGGTCCCGTCTGCGAAACAGGCGATTTCCTGGCGCTCGACCGCGAGATGGCGATGCCGAAACCCGGCGATCTCTTCGCCATCTCGTCCGCCGGTGCCTATGGGGCGGTCCAGGCCGGCACCTACAACAGCCGTCTTCTCGTGCCCGAAGTGCTCGTCAAAGGCAGCGATTTCCACGTGATTCGTCCGCGCGGCACCTATGAAGAGCTGATCGGCCTCGATTCCACCCCCGCCTGGTTGGATTGATCCCCCTCCCGGAAAGCATCACTTTTTGGCGAAGAACCGTGAAAAACCGGCATTGACCGGCGCTTGCCCTCGCCTTCGCCACAAAGAATGTTATCCTTGACCGAGAGCGAATTGCCCCGGCAATCGCCGGAAGCGCCCTCTGCCCTTGAACGCCAGCGCGCGGAGAACGGATTGAACAAGAGTTCCAGCGGGGAGAAACACGGTGCATTTGCCCTCAGGCCGTCCTTGGCGCGGCTGGTTGCGGCGAAGCGCTTTCTAGCGCGCCTGGTCCTGCTGTGCGAACAGATCCTGCCCCTATTGTTGCCGATCCTGTCGGTGGTGGCTCTTTATCTGGCGGCGTCCTGGTTCGGCATTTTCCGCTTTGCGCCCGATTGGGTCCGCATCGCGTTACTGATTGGTTTCGCGGTGGCCTTCGTTGCCGCGCTCCTTCCTCTTCGCCGGCTTTATTGGCCAGATGTGGCGGCCGCCGATCGGTTGCTCGAACGGCACAACGGCCTGCAGCATCAGCCGGTGGCCGTTCAGGAAGATGAGCCCGCAACCGATACTCCTTTCGCTCGCGCTCTCTGGCGTGAGCACCAGACGCGCATGGCGGAGAAGATCGCCGCTCTCGATACCGGCTTTCCCCGCCCCGACATCGCATCCCACGACCGGCTAGCTCTCCGCGTCGTTCCGGCCTTGCTAGTAGCAACGGCTTTTGCCTATTCGCTATCGGCGAGCGGCGGCTCGATTTCGGATGCGCTGCAGCCACGACCGGCATCACAGACAATCGATCCTGCCGTGCGCATCGATGCCTGGGTCACACCGCCCTCCTATACCGGCCGCGCCCCGATCTACCTGACGGCAAACGGAACCGAGCAGGGACCGATCCGCGTTCCGCAACTCTCGAACCTGACAGTCCGTGTTAGCGGAGGCAAGACGGCCGAGAAGGTCGTCTTCCGGCACGAGAATGGCGAAACGCAGGATATCGCGCCTCAGGAGGCGGCCAAACCGTCGGTGACAGCGCAGCAGGCGGAAGGCGCAGCTGCAACCGGCCCTGCTCTGTCGGCCAGCACGCATTTGATGAAACTCGAGGAAAACGGCAGGCTCGAGGTCAACGGACGTATGTGGAGCTTCGACGTCATTTCCGACAAGGCCCCCGAGATTGCCTTCAATGGCATGCCGAAGCCAACCGTCAACGGCGCGCTCGAAATTGGTTTTACCATCAAGGACGACTACGGTGTGCAGGAAGCGCGGGCCGAAATCGTTCCAGTCGATACCGACCCGACCGCAACACCGCTCTACCCGTTACCGGAGTTCCGCCTGGACATTCCTCGTCGCAATTCGCGCGACGCCAAAGGGGTGACCAGCAAGAACCTCACCGAGCACCCTCTCTCCGGCAAGCGCGTTCGCATTACCCTCGTTGCCAAGGACGCAGCCGGCCAGACTGGTCGCAGTCCGCCCTATGAGATGACGCTACCCGCCCGCCCGTTCAATGAGCCCCTCGCCGCCGCTGTCGCCGAGGAACGGCAGGCCTTCTCGCTTGATACGCGGAAGATGCCGGAGGCTATCGCGCTCAATGAGGCGCTAACGCTCCGCCCGGAAGAGACGATTCCGAAGCTGACGAACTACCTGCTGCTGGAATCAGCACTGACGCGCATGAAGCTCACCAAGGGCGAAGAGGCGATGAAGGACACCGCCGACTACCTCTGGGACATCGCAGTCGGCATTGAGGATGGCGATCTTTCACAGGCGGAGCGCAACCTGCGCAATGCCCAGCAAAACCTGGCCGATGCCCTGCAGCGCAATGCACCTGATGCGGAGATCAAGAAGCTCATGGACGAGCTGCGCAAGGCGATGCAGGACTATATGAAGGAGCTTGCCCAGCGTATGCAGAATACGCCTATGCAGCCGAACCAGAGCGCCCAGAATATCATCCGCCAGCAGGATCTGGAGCGAATGATGGACCAGATCGAAAACCTGGCCCGTTCGGGGAATCGGGACGCTGCCCAGCAGATGCTCTCCGAGCTGCAGCGGATGATGAACAACCTTCAGGCCGGCAGGCCGCAACAAGGGCAGCAGGGTCAGGACAACAGCGAGATGCGCAAGCAGATGGACAAGCTCGGGCAGATCCTGCGCGACCAGCAAAAATTGATGGAAGAAACATTCAAGCTTGACCAGCAGCTGAAGGACCGCATGCAGCGCGGGGATCCCAATATGGGCATGAACGACCCGTTGCTCGACGACATGCCGATGGACAATGATGGCATGCCGATCCCACAGGATCAGCAACAGGGCCAGCAGGACCAGGGACAGGATCAGAACCAGCAAGGGCAGAACAAAGAGGGGCAGTCGCCTTCCGATCAGATGACGGCCGAGCAGTTGCGCGAAGCCCTGAAGCAGCTGCGGTCGCGCCAGGACGAACTCGGCAAGCAGCTCGGCGAGCTGCAGAAGGGGCTTGGCGATATGGGGATCAAGCCTGGCCCCGGCTTCGGCCAGGCCCAGCGCGAGATGGAAGGCGCCGGGCGCGAACTCGGGCAGGGCCACAGCGAACCTGCCATCCAGGGCCAGGGCCGCGCGCTGGAAGCGCTGCGCCAGGGGGCGCGCGACATGATGAACCAGATGATGCAGGCAATGCAGGGCCAACAAGGCCAGGGTCAGGTTGGGCAGGGCAACCAGACCGGCCGCGATCCGCTTGGCCGTCCACGCCCGGCCATCGGCCCCGATTTCAACAACGAAGTGAAGGTTCCTGACGAAATCGACGTACAGCGCGCCCGCGAAATCCTGGACGCCATTCGCGAAAAGCTTGGGAACAACCCACCGCAGGAAATCGAACGACGCTATCTGGAGCGCCTGCTGGATATCCGATAGTCCCAGCTGCGCCAATTCGGGTCACAATCCCGTGAAGTTCGCCGCCCCCACTCCGTGGATACCTATGTGTTTACTATGACGCGAGATCGCGTCGTTTGGCACGAGTTGAGGGTACTTCCATGAAAGCGGAATTGAGGCTGATCGCAGCTGTCGCCCTTGGAATCGGCATGGCTGCTGGCACGGCAAGCGCATTGGATATCGGTGGTTTTGCCACAACGAACAGCGGGGGCAGGACCCTCGCCTCCGATAACTATGAATCGAGCCGAAGCGGGCCGGGATCGAATGCCTATCGCCCGGCTCCCTACAGCATGGAAACGACGGGGAGCATCTCGCCCAAAGGCTCTAGGGTAAGGCGGCCGACAAATTGCCCGCCAAGGCCGGTTCCTGGTACGCTGCAGACACAGGGCGGCAATAGCGGAACGACCATAAACCCGGCATGCCCCGACTATTGAGAAGCCGCTGACGGTTCTTGCGGACGATGACATCGCCTCCGTTCAGCAAAGGGATGACACGGTTTTGTTCATGCGATGATCAACGCCAAGCTCCAAATTTCATCGGCGAGGCTAGCCTTGCCCGGCAAAAGCCTCGTATGTCACCATGCAGGTGAATAACGATAGCGATTCGATGGCAATTCTTTTCAAGACCGTAATCGGCGAAAACGCAGCATTTGAGTTGATCGAGAATGCGCTCTCCCGAACCGGCGAATACGATGGCTACCTCAACGTCGTGGCTGACGAAGGCGAGCGGACTCTTTCCTGGTCCCCAGGCATGCATGCCGAGCAATTCCAAGCGGAGATCACAGAGATCCTCCGGTCAATCTGGGACGCCTGCCGGTTCTGGGTGATCTACGAGCGGCGGGACGATCGACAGGATGCCGAGGCCAACGCTATCCGCAATGCGGCGTTCAGGCTGACGCGCGGCTACGCCGGTGTCACCGTCGTGACGCTCAGCCTGCTTCACAAGCGCGACAGTCTGGCCGATATCGAACTAATCTTTGTGTGTTTTCAGCAAGACTTTCAGCGACGCAACTTTCGCGTGCGATACGAGGGAAAATTCATCCCGGATGACGGCTGAGTGGCGGTGGAATGCCGTCAGCCGCCTCAGGCGGCCAACGCACGCGCCACAGCCTTGCGAATGTCCGGCAGGGCAAAGGGCTTCGAGACGACATCGACGATCTTTTCCGCCAAATCGTCTGCGCGCTCGCGCTGTTCCGCATAGCCGGTCATCAGTAGGATTTTCAGCGCCGGGAAGGCGGACTTTGCCTGATGCGCCAACTCGATGCCGTCCATGACCGGCATGCGGATATCCGAAAGCAGCAGGTCGTAGGCGCCGTCCCTGAGTTTTTCCAGTCCTTCCGCACCGTCGGCGGCTTCCTCGGTCTCATGACCGTCAAGACGCAAAGCGCGGGCTACGAAAGAGCGCAGAGAATCCTCGTCTTCCGTAATCAGAATTTTTGCCATGGTGTGCATCACTCCGTTTCATGCCCCGCAACCGAAATCACACGACTTTCCTTTGCGATCGGTAAACGGCGGGAAGGGATGGACGTGATGGTTAATAACCCGTCTTATCCCAGCACAGTCAGGCGTCGCCGGTGACGACGCCGACAAATGGAAGTTCGCGGAACGCGTAGGCGACATCCATTCCGTAGCCAACGACGAAATAGTCGGGGCATTCAAAGCCGACATAATCGGCTTCCAGTTTTTCCTTGCGCTTGACGCTCTTGTCGAGGAGCACGGCAATGGTGACGTTGCGCGCGCCGCGCTCGTAGAGCAGTTCCTTGGCAAACAGCAGCGTGCGGCCGGATTCCAGAATATCGTCGATCAGGAGAACGTCGCGATCCTTCACGTCACTGTCGATGTCCTTGACGATCCGAACGCCCTGGGACACCGTGCCGGTACCATAGCTCGAGAGCGTGATGAACTCGACTTCGGGCGCGAGGCCGCTGTCATGCAAAGCGCGAATAAGGTCAGCTGCAAAGATGAACGAGCCCTTCAACACGGCAATGACCAGCAAGTCCTTCGTCGGTCCGGCTGCAATTTGCTTCGCCATTGCATGGTTGCGTTCTGCAATCTGCTCTGCGGTGAAGAGTGGTTCGATGTTTTTTCCGCGCACGACGGGCATAGGAAGGCTTGCTCCATGAATTCAAGCACAAGCCGTTACCACAAACGACCGGACGAAACACCCCTGAAAGACTCTAAGGCATGAAGGAGAGCCGGACTTCCGGCATTTTTGCACCCGCGTGCTGGATTCTCATTGAAAATCCGCGGCTTTGACCGCCGTAGACGACGTCCACAGGCGGGCTGATGACAACGCTTGCGGTCAGCTGCTCGCCAGCAAATAGATCGGCGCGAATGGGACGTACGACCTGCGTGGTACCGCTCTGATTGTCGATAATGCCGTTAATCTGTAATACCCTCATTCCGTTCGCATCACGCGACGTCACTGTCACATGCGAAAAACGCAGCAGCGAGTCCGTTGATGCAGCCTCGCCTTGAGACAGACCTGAAAAGCCCCCGAAGAGACCGAACACGAGCACCGAAAGTGCCAGTACGAGCGCCGCAAAGGTCCTGAGCGATGCCTGCTGCAGCCAAGCTTCGCCGGTCCGAATGGATGTTTCCAGAGACGAGCGCAGGAAAGAAGGCTGGATCGTTGGCTGTGCGGAGGGCCGCCGGGAATTGACGTTGAAGCTTCGGGCGTCAAAGGTTGCGGCGCGATTGTTCGTTATCACCACGAATTCGGCATCGGCCACATCGACCGGTCGAGTTCGGCGGGCCTCGCGCTTGATCGGCTCCGGCGGCAGAAAATCATAGGCGCGGCCAGGCGCCTGGCGTCTGAACGAGGAGGAGGTCATGATGACGGCCTTTCCGGTGTCCACATGGTTTCTGGCCGGATGAAAATCCGGCATTGAAACGAATCCTGCTCAATCGTAAATTTCAATGGTTAATGTTTCGCAAAGCCCGCCATCAAAGGGGCGTCTTTCCGGTAAATTTACTGGTTGTTAATGGTGTTGGTTAACAAGTCGTGCGGTGAACAAACAAAAGACTGATCTACCGTTGATCCACTTCGAAAATGTCGGTTTGCGCTATGGGATGGGTCCGGAAATTCTTCGGGACCTGACATTCGACATTCCGAAGAAATCGTTCCAGTTCCTGACTGGCCCTTCGGGCGCTGGCAAGACCACGCTATTGCGACTGCTGTTCCTTTCGCTGCAACCGACCCGTGGGCTGATCCGCATGTTTGGCCGCGATATTTCTGATATTCCGCGCCCTGAACTGCCCCTGCTCCGTCGCCGCGTCGGCATCATCTTTCAGGAATTCCGTCTGCTGGACCATCTGACCACATACGAAAACGTGGCGCTGCCGCTGCGCGTTCGTGGCAAGGACGAGAGCTCCTACAAGACTGACGTGCTCGAACTTCTGAAGTGGGTGGGTCTTGGCGAACGCATCAATGTCCTGCCGCCGGTCCTGTCAGGCGGCGAAAAGCAGCGCGCCGCCATCGCGCGTGCATTGATCGACCGTCCCGAAATCCTTCTCGCCGACGAGCCGACCGCCAACGTCGATCCCCCGATGGCCCGCCGTCTGCTCAATCTCTTCCTTGAGCTCAACCGTCTCGGGACTGCGGTTGTCATCGCGACTCACGATCTGGCGCTGATGGATCAGGTGGAGGCCCGCCGCATGATTCTCTCGGAAGGGCACCTCGATATCCATGACTAAAGCTGCGCCCAAACCAGAGACGGAGACCGCCCAGAAAACCCGGAAACGGCCGGAGCTCAAGGTGCGCCCAACGGCGCCGATCCTGCCTTCCGCCAATATTCAGGGAAATGCGCTGATGGTGGTCATTGCCATCATGGCTTTCCTCGCATGCCTGACGCTCGGCGGCGTCAGCATGGTCCGTTCTACGGCGGCCAGCTGGGAAAGCCAGATTTCCCGCGAGATCACCATCCAGATCAAGCCCGATGACGGACTGGACATGGACAAGGCCCTGGCACAGGCGAAGGATCTCGCGCTCACCTTCGTCGGCACGAAAACCGGCCAGATCGTCGACGAGGCCGCAACGGCCCGCCTCCTCGAGCCTTGGCTCGGAACGGGGCTCGACATCAAGGAGCTTCCCGTGCCCCGGCTGGTGATCGTCACCATCGATGAGAACAACCCGCCCGATTTCGAGGCGATGCGCTCGCTACTAAAGGAAAGCATTCCGCAAGCCTCGCTCGACGACCACCGCACCTGGGTCGACCGACTGGTTTCGATGGCACATACCACCGTGATGATCGGCACCGGCGTCCTGCTGCTCGTCTTTTCGGCGATGGTTCTGACCGTCGTCTTCGCGACCCGTGGCGCCCTTTCCGGCAATCGCCATATCGTCGAGGTACTTCATTTCGTTGGCGCAGAAAGCTCCTTCGTGGCAACCGAATTCCAGAAGCATTTTCTGAAGATCAGCCTGAAGGGTTCGGCAGTCGGCAGCGCCCTTGCCGCACTCTTCTTTCTGACCGCCGGCTTCCTGCAGAGCCGCACGCTGGCCACCCCGCAGACAGACCAGGCAACGGCTCTCTTCGGCACGTTTTCGGTTGGCGCGCTTGGCTATGCCGGTATTTTTGCCACCATGATTGTCATCGCCTTGCTCACCACCGTCACCGCCCGGTTGACGGTCATGCGGACGATTTACGAGATTGATACGCTGCGTTCCGACCCAACACGAGCCGATGGGCTCGTGAATTGAGCTTTACATGCCTTTTTTGCCATGAAAGCGTCTGTTCGCCGCCGCAATCTGCATATATTTTCCGATTCATGAGCATGGGCAACATGTCGCGCACCCCGATTAGCCCTGAAACGGAGCTTGCACGCTCCGAGGGAGGACCCGCGCGCCGGGGTCCCGTACGGCGTATGCTGCGCTGGGGCGGCGTTACTTTCGTCCTTGGCGTCGCCCTCATCTTCGGCGGCTTTCTTCGCTTTGCCGATTCCGTCACGACCCTGAAGCCTCCGATTGAGCCACGCGCGGATGCGATCGTCGTCCTGACTGGCGGCTACCAGCGTATCGACCAGGCCGTCGAACTGCTGCAGAAAGGCGCGGGCAAGCGCCTGCTGATTTCGGGAGTGCACCCGACAACGACACCGAAGCAGATCCGCAGGATGACCCAGGCTTCGCCGGAGCTTTTTTCCTGCTGCGTCGACGTCGGCTACGATGCACTCGACACGATCGGCAATGCCCAGGAAGCATCGAACTGGATTCACCAACGTGGCTACAAGAGCGTCCTTGTCGTCACCAACAACTATCATATGCCGCGCAGCCTGGCGGAACTCGCCTATGTCGATTCCGAAACCCAGTTCATTCCCTATCCTGTTGTGAACACGGATCTGAAGACCAGTAACTGGTTTACCGATCCAAACGCCATGCGGGTCATGCTCGCGGAATATGCGAAAGTGCTCTTCGCTGGCGCGCGCAATTTGACCGGTCTCGGTCGTCATCCCGGGCTGCGTTCGGCCGACCTCTCGGGCTGAAGCCGAAGGAAACCTTTTTCTGGCGGCCAATATCGTGTAGGAGGGCGCAACCGCCTCGTGCGGACTTTGGCCTTGGGAAAGTTTATGATCGCCCTGCGTTCCGTCCTCTTCAACACGATCTTTTACGCCAACCTCATCGTTCGCATGATCGTGCTCTCGCCCTATTACTTCGTGGTGCCGCGCAAGGTCGCCTATCAGATACCGAAGAACTGGGCATTGTCGAGCCACTGGTTGATGGAAAAGATCGTCGGCACGACTTTCGATATAGAGGGCCTGGAGAACCTGCCGGATGGCGGCTATATCCTGGCGCCGAAGCATCAGTCCTTTTGGGATACCTATGCCCTGCTGCCGTGGCTGAAGGATCCGGTCTACATTCTGAAACGTGAACTGATGTGGATCCCGCTCTTCGGCTGGTATGCCAAGAAGCAGCGAATGATACCGATTAACCGCGGTGCGCGCGGCAAGGTGATGGTCGAGGCGTTGCGGCGCACGAAGGAAGAACTGGCAACCGGCCGCCAGCTGATCATCTATCCCGAGGGGACCCGCCGACCCCCCGGCGCCGAGCCGGTTTACAAATACGGGATTGCCCGTATGTACCGCGATCTGCAGCTGCCGGTCGTGCCGGTCGCCATGCAGCCCGGCCTCTTCTGGCCGCGACGCAGCACGATGCGCTATCCCGGCCATTTCAAGGTGCGGATACTGCCGCCGATCCAGCCCGGCATGGATCCGGATGCCTTCTTTGCGCATCTGATCAACGTGACCGAGGCGGCGAGCGACGAACTGCTGGTCGATACCGTCAAGCGCAATCCAAACCTGCCGCTTCCCCCCACCGCCGTTCAACGGCTCGCCGAATTGCAGAAGACGAAGGCAGCGACGGCCTGAGCTCAGCCCCCGTTTCTCAGCCGTTCCACTTCACCGACCACCTGCTCCAGCCAGTGATCCCGAATGCCCATCTCCTGCAGATGCGCCAGCGTGTTGAAGACATAGGCGTCGTTCGGTCCAGATTTGCCCTTTGCTGCGTGGACGACGTGCGCCGCCGCGATCGCGTCGAGCCCACCAGCGTATTGCATGTGCTTGCGATCAACGACATAGGCGATAGCCTTGCTTGTTCTGCCATCGGCCAGTTGTAGCGGCAGGCAGCGCTCGAGATAGACGTTCGTTACGAGCTCGCGCTCCCTGAGGTAGTCGATTGTTTCGTCCCACTGATCCGGCGCAATCCGAAAGGCCATGCCACGGCAGGACCCCCCACGATCAAGGCCGAGCACCAAGCCCGGATTCT
Source organism: Rhizobium mesoamericanum STM3625 (assembly GCF_000312665.1). Classification (GTDB taxonomy): domain Bacteria; phylum Pseudomonadota; class Alphaproteobacteria; order Rhizobiales; family Rhizobiaceae; genus Rhizobium; species Rhizobium mesoamericanum. The sequence goes on from NZ_HF536772.1 coordinate 464,277, forward strand.
GCTCGGTACCGCGATGCACCCAGGAATGCACGCAGAGCGAACGCCGATAGCCACGGACAAGAGCCTGAGAACGCTCCAAAAACTCGAAGCCCGGATTCCACATCAGTGATCCGTAGCCAAATACCCAAAATTCGTCCATATCACGCGCCAGACCGACATTCCCACTCGTATGAGTCACCATTGGAGAACATCATGACAGCGTCAAGCCCATCCCCCAGCGGCAGAAAATTCTGGATGCTCGGGGGCGGTATTGTCTTGGTGATCGTGCTCTACACCGCTGGCTGGTTCTATGCCGCCTCGCAACTGAAGGCGACCGTGCTGAAGGCAATTGCGCCCGGCAATACGGCAGGCGTCAGTGGCGAGTGCACAGATATCAACTTCCGCGGCTATCCGTTCCGGATTGGCCTGTTCTGCTCCAAGGTCGACGTGGACGATACCGTCAATGGCGTCTCGGCAAGCTTCGGCGAGCTGCGCTCCGCAGCCCAGGTCTATGCGCCTGGCCATATCGTCTGGGAGCTCGATTCGCCCGCAGAGATCCGCAGCGCCCATGGCTTGACGCTGAACGCCGAATGGGCAAGCCTGCAATCCAGCCTGATCACCAAGTTGAAGGGGATCGATCGCTCATCGACCGTCATTGACGGGCTCAAGGGCACCGCCGTCTCCGCGCAGACAGGTCAGACGATCAATTTCGACGCCGCCCATACGGAAATCCACCTGCGCCAGAACAATAGCGACCTCGACGGCGCAATTTCCGCGACGGAGGTCAATACAGCGATCAAGGATTGGCCCGCCATTCCCAAGCTTTCAGTGAGTGCTGACGTGACGGTGGCCGGCAAGGCCGGCATGATCGACGGCAGCGATCAGAAGGGGCTCTACGGCGCCAGCGGCGAACTGCGAAAAGTCGTGGCCGACATCGGTGACGGCAAGGTCATGACGCTGAGCGGGCCCTTCTCCTTCGATGAGGAGGGCTACCTGTCGGGCAAATTCAAGCTGGAGATCGAACAGCTTGGCCCCTGGCGCGACAGCGTCAAACAAACTTTCCCCGGGATCGCCAAGACCGTCGATACCGCGGCCAAACTGCTGAAGGCGCTGGCCGGCGGCGGCGACAAGGTTTCCGTCGATCTCGTGGTCGCGCGTGGTAACGCCACGGTCGGCGGCTTCATTCCGTTGGGTTCGATCCCGCCGATCTGAGATGAGAGCCTTTCAAGCTTTCTTTTCGAGTGGATGCGGGCGCCCGAAATCCGGTGCGTCGACATCCTGGCCGGCCTGGATGATGGAGCGGCGGATGGCACGGGTACGAGTGAAAAGATCAAAAATCTTGTCGCCCTCGCCCCACCGAATGGCCCGCTGCAGATAGGCGAGATCCTCAGAAAAGCGCGCCAGCATTTCGAGGATCGCATCCTTGTTGTGCAGGCAAACGTCGCGCCACATCGTCGGATCGGAGGCCGCTAGACGCGTGAAGTCGCGGAAGCCGGAGGCGGAATACTTGATGACTTCCGATTCGGTGACCGCCTCGAGGTCATCCGCCGTGCCGACGATGTTGTAGGCGATAATATGCGGTAGGTGTGAGACGATGGCGAGCACCTTGTCATGATGCTCCGGATCCATTTCGTCGACCTTGGAGCCGAGCGCTTCCCAGAACCGCCGCAGCCGCTTCAACGCCGTCTCGTCCGTGCCCGCAATCGGTGTAAAGATACACCAGCGCCCTTCAAAGAGCCCGGCGAAGCCCGCGTCCGGTCCTGATTTCTCCGTACCGGCCAGCGGATGGCCAGGGATGAAATGGACATGTGGTGGCATGTGGGGCTGCATCTGCGCTATGACCGAAGCCTTGGTCGAACCGACATCGGTGACGATCGCGCCGACTTTCAGGTTGCTCGCGACTTCTTTCGCCACACTCTCCGACGCACCAACGGGCACCGAGACGATGACCAGGTCCGCATCCTTTACCGCCTCGGACGACGACGTCGTGTAGCGATCGCCGAGCCGCAGTTCCTCGGCCCTCTTCAGGGTGTCTGCGCTACGCGTGGCGACAATGACTTCTTTTGCGAGGCCAAGGCGTTTGATGTCATGCGCAATGGAGGAACCGATCAGGCCAATCCCGATTAGCGCGATGCGATCGAACTGCATGGTCATGACTTGCGTCCCATAAACTCGCCGAGCGCTTCGATAACGCCGCGGTTCGCCTCTTCGGGACCGATGCTCATGCGCAGCGCATTTGGGAATCCGTAGCCCTTCACCGCGCGCAGGATATAACCGCGGCTGGTCAGGAACTCATCGGCATCGGGCGCGCGCTTGCCATCGACATCGGGGAAATGGATAAGCACGAAGTTTGCGACTGACGGCGTCACCTTGAGACCGATAGCCTCGAGCCCGCCCGTCATTTTCTCGATCCACGTCTGGTTGAAGGACGCGGCCTCCTGCGTGAACGCCTGGTCGCGAATGGCCGCAGCACCGGCGGCAATCGCTGCCGCATTCATGTTGAATGGGCCCCGGACGCGATTGACCGCATCGATGATATCCACCGGCGCGTACATCCAACCGACACGAAGCGCGGCCAGACCATAGACCTTGGAGAAGGTGCGCGTCATAACAACATTCGCGTTCGATGAGACGATCTCGATGCCCGCTTCATAGTCGTTGCGGCGAACATATTCCGCGTAAGCGGCATCGAGCACCAGAACGACATGCTTCGGCAGCGCTGCCTGCAGGCGGCGGATTTCACTGACCGAAACATAGGTGCCGGTCGGATTGCCGGGATTGGCGATGAAGACGATCTTGGTCTTCGGCGTGACGGCGGCCAGAATGGCATCGACATCGACGGTGTGATCCTTTTCTCTGACGACAACCGGGGTCGCGCCGGCGCCCATGATCTGGATTTTGTAGACGAGGAAGCCGTGCTCGGTGATGATGCCTTCGTCGCCCGGTCCGAGGTAGACATGGCAGAGCAAGCCCAGCAGCTCGTCCGAGCCATTGCCGCACATGATATTGGCAGGGTTCAGTCCATGTACGGCAGCAATTGCCTCACGCAATTCCGTTGCCTGGCCGTCCGGATAGCGCTCGAGACTGCCTGCGGCATTGCGGAAAGCTTCGATCGCCTTCGGGCTCGCGCCGAGTGGTGTTTCATTAGAGGAGAGCTTGTAGACGCGGGCGACACCCGGCGCATGTTCCTTACCAGGCACATAGGCTGCAATATCCAGAATGCCGGGACGCGGAACGGGCTTGCTCTTCTCTTCGCTCATGAGATCGACCTTGGAAAATACTGGGAGAAATTCGGCTGAAAACTGCCCTGTGGCAATAGAACGGAAAGGCGGCCTTGTCGAGTGCCGGCAGGCCCAGGTCCTGGCCCTAGCGACTGCGCGTGGTCGGAACGCCATGGGGCGCCAGCACAGGCACGAAGACGCGCCGCGAGGCTCGGGCGGCTACCGGCAGGCCCTGATAGAGCCGCTTCTGCGCCTCGACGACGATCACACCGGAAAATGCTGGCCACAGGGTGCGTCCTACGCGATCGAAGAGGCTGCGCAGTCTCATCATGGTGCGAAGCTTCGAGGGAGGAAAGAACAATGCCTCGGCTGTCGCGCCAGGCGTGAAGTTCGTTTCCCGCAAGAGACTTGTCAGCTGCCCACGCGAATAGGGTCGCCCGGAGCCGAACGGCGTATGTTCCATGCGTGCCCATACGCCGCGGCGGTTGGGAACGACGATCACCAGACGCCCACCTGGCGCCAAGATCCGCCACAGCTCCTTCAGGGTCTCCCGCGGGCTCTCGGCAAATTCGAGGGAATGGACCATCAGCACCCGGTCGATCGAGGAATCGGGCAGCGGCAATTCCTCGTCGAAGATAAGGGCCGTCGAGGAAAGCGCGCCTACCGGCCAGTTCACCGCGCCCTGCCCTGCCGGCATGAAGGCAAAGGTTCGCTCTGTGTCGGGCTGGAAACGATCGAGGAAGGGCACGACATAGCCGAGACCAACGAGGCGCTCCTGCGGCAGCCGGACCCAAAGCGAGGAAAGCGCCATGGCGATCGACTGCTCGGCAATGCGTCCGAGGTCGGAATGATAGAACTGGCGTAAGTCGACGATATCAGCGTGCATCGAGGCAAATGTTATCAGTGAGCGGTTGGACTTCAAGCCGCGACCCTCTACATTCCCGGTATACTCGCGACAAAGAGGCTGCCTGAGACTATGAAACCTTTGGATTTAGACGTTTTTCTCTGCCGCACTGACAATTTCGGCGTGCTTGTCCACGATCCGGAGACCAGTTTGACCGCCTCAATAGACGCTCCCGATGCAAGCGCGGTCGAGAAGGCGGCAGTCCGCCGCGGCTGGACGATCACGCATATCCTCACCACCCACCACCATACCGACCACGTCGAAGGCAACCTCGCGCTGAAGGAGCAATATGGCTGTGAGATCATCGGCCCAGTCAACGAGGCAGTGGCGATCCCCGGTCTCGACAAGACGATGGCCGACGGCGATACTTTCCTGTTTGGCGACCACACGGTACAGGTGATCGAGACACCCGGACATACGGCGGGGCACATCTGTTATCACTTCGTCGATGACAAGCTGCTGTTTGCGGCCGATACGTTGTTTGCACTCGGCTGCGGCCGCCTCTTCGAGCGTCCGGCAGCCGATATGTGGCACTCGCTGCAGAAGCTTGCCGTGCTGCCGGATGAAACGGCCATCTACTTCGGCCATGAATACACGCTCTCAAATGCCCGTTTCGCGCTGACTATCGATCCAGACAATCAGCGCCTGATACTCCGTGCGGAAGAAATCGAGGCCCTGCGGGCCGAAAACAAGTTCACAATTCCGACGACGCTGGCACTAGAGAAGGAAACCAACCCCTTCCTTCGCGCTGCCGATCCTATCATCCGCCGCAACTTGCTGATGGAAAACAAGTCCAACGAGGAAGTCTTCGCGGAAATCCGCCGGCGCAAGGACAATTTCTGATGTCGCCGGACGATATCATTCGAGTGCTTGGGATGCAGTCTCATCCTGAAGGCGGGTGGTATGTTCAGACGTTCCGCGACACCGACGGTGGTTCGCGCGGATACTCGACGGCGATCTACTATCTCCTGAAGGCGGGACAGCGATCCCACTGGCACCGTGTGCATGACGCAGCCGAGGTCTGGCACTACTATGCCGGGGCTCCGCTTGCGCTCCATCGCTCACAGGATGGGAGAAAGAGCGAGACGCTGGTGCTTGGGAGTGACATCCTCAAGGGCGAGCGCCCGCAAGGGATTATTCCCGCAAACTGGTGGCAATCTGCCGAAACGCGCGGAGACTATACGCTGGTCGGGTGCACCGTAGCGCCGGGCTTCCAATTCACGTCCTTCGAGATGGCGCCGCCTGACTGGAAGCCGGTCGGCTGATAGCTATTCCGCGGCGGCGCGTTGCTCGACCGTCGCGGCCTTCCGCCGGAACATCTCGTTTGCTGCCAGCACGGCACCACCGGTGACCAGGACACAGGCAAGTGCTACGCGCCAGCTCGGCTCGGCAAAGCCGAAAAGCGTGAGGTTCAAGGTCGATAGGAGCGGGGCGGCGTAGCTTGCGGCGCCGAGGATCTGGATGTCGCCATTCTTGACACCGAAATCCCAGGCGTAGAAGGCCGCGCCGACGGGAAAAAGCCCGAGGCCGGCCACGGCAATCCACTGAGATACTGCTTGCGGCCAGACGGTTGTCTCAAGGCCGAGGTGGCAGACGAGCGACAGGATCGAGGTCGCCATGCAAAAACCGGTAACGACATCGGTCGAAACCGCATCGAAGCGACGCGTCAGCAGCGAATAGCCGGACCATGTAAAGGCGCAGAGGAAGGCCGCGCCGTAGCCGATCGTGTAGGCCCCGTCGAAATTGATGCCGTTGCGCCCGACAATCAGGAAAGTGCCGGAGAGACCAGCCAGTGCCCCCGCCACGTGATACCAGCGCAGCCGCTCGCCCGGCAGCAGCGCCGATCCAACGACGATCAACAGTGGCCAGAGATAGGCAATCAGCCCTGCCTCGACAGCGGGCGCGTTGCGCAACGCGGTGAAATAGAGAAAGTGATAGCCGAACAGGCCGGCAATTCCTGTAATCCAGACCTTGGCCGGCTGCTTGAGGAGAGCCAGCCGCAACGGATTGATGATCAGCGCAACGGCGCCGGGAATGCTGCCGATGGCAAAGCAGATGGCCGAGAGCTGGAACGGCGGCATTGTCCCGGAGGCTGCCGTGAACAGCGCCAAAAACGACCACATGAGAATGGCCGTAAAGCCAATCAGCGTTGCCCGAAGCCTCACATGTCCTCCTTACGGAGAACCTTGCTCCGTCAGCTCGCGCCATATTTCACCGCAGTGATCGTCACCGTTCCGTATTGTGTTGGAATCCGGACATAGACCGGAGCATATACATTCGCCGCATCCGACTTGGCAAACCAGATTTCCATCCGGCTGCTCTTGCTTAGATAATCGATGTCGCTGCGGCCCTTCTTATAGCCGGAGCGAGGGACAAACCGGACATTGCAGACGGTCGCCTTGCCATTAAAGCCCGCTGTCGAGAAATCCTGCGAGCCCTTGGGTGAAAGCACCAGGTCCATGCGCATCTCGCCATCATAGATCGGCAGCCTCTGCGCACAGACATTGGCATCGGCAGGGAAAATCAGACCCGAGATCGGATCGAGCACCGAGCGCATATCGCTTGCCGGGACATTGACCCAGTTCTGCGGCAGGCGGCGCGGCGGCTTGACGGTTGTCGAGGTGATGTTGCCGTTGTTGTAGCGCACCTCGTAAGTGCGGGCGCGCTTGCCGCTCTTGTAGTACAGAAAGTAGCGAGAGGCCTGCAGCCGGTCGCCACGCAGCACGCCGTCGACGCTTGTTTTGGCCGAAATATTGGTGACGAGATCGGCAAGGCCAGCCGAGCTGATATCGCCGGACACCTGGTAGCTCTTGTCGTCTTCGATCTTCGTCAGGAAGGCGGCGCGGGCAATCGTCAGGATGCCAAGGGACACCCTGTATTCCGTGCGATGCACGATCTCGCTTGCGCTGGCGGGAATCGCCATAATCGCAGCGAGCGTGGAAATAAGAATTCGTTTGCTCCAATGAGCCATGTAGTGAACCCTGTTCAGGCGGCTGTTAGGTGCCTTTGATCAAGGTCTATACGCCTGTCTTACGATGAAGCAAACACAAGCTTTTTGACAGAATTGCGGGAAATGCCAAGGTTTGGCTTGACGCGCACGGCCTGTCTGACTATAGAACCGCAACTTTCCAATCATGGCCTGTTGGATTGCAACCCGGTTTTGCGCGGGCATGCAACTGATGGCCGAGAAAAACAAGAATAGGTGTTCCATGTCCCGCATGTGCGAATTGACCGGCAAGGCAGTCCTCGTTGGCAACAATGTCAGCCATGCCAACAACAAGACCAAGCGCCGGTTCCTCCCGAACCTGTGCCAGGTTACGCTGATCTCCGACGCGCTCGGCCAGCGTTACCGTCTTCGCGTTTCGGCTTCTGCTCTTCGTTCCGTTGAGCATCGTGGCGGCCTCGATGCCTTCCTGCTCAAGGCCAGCGAAAATGAACTGTCGATGCGCGCCCGTCTGCTGCGTCGCCAAATCGTCAAGAAGACTGCCGAGGCCGCTGCTGCGTAAGCTTCGCCTGCTTCTTCTGCATACGGCTTAAAAAGGCTTGCACGGATGATCTCCGGACAAGCCTTTTGCTTTGCCGGTTCCTCGAACTGGTGGCATACCCCAGGATAAAAAAATGCTGACGACGCGCTCTACGCTAATCTATGTCGCACTGATGACGTTGGTCGTCGTCGCCTCGAACTTCCTCGTTCAGTTCCCGTTGAACGGTGCGTTCGCCGGCATCAATCTGGCCGACATCCTGACGTGGGGCGCATTCACCTATCCGGTCGCCTTCCTCATCACCGACCTGACCAACCGCCAGTTCGGCCCGCAGGCCGCCCGCAAGGTCGTCTTCGCCGGCTTCGTCGTCGGCGTGGCCCTGTCATTCTACACGTCGGTCCCGCGCATAGCGATCGCCTCCGGCTCGGCCTATCTCGCAGGCCAACTGCTCGATATCTCGGTCTTCAACCGCCTGCGCCGTCAGGCCTGGTGGCGCGCGCCGCTCGTCGGCTCTCTGATCGGTTCGATGCTGGACACGGTGATCTTCTTCTCCTTCGCCTTTGCGGCCTTCTTCGTCGTTTTCGGCCCGAACGACCCGTTCGCGCTCGAATCCGCGCCGATCCTCGGCGTTTTGACGGCGCAGGCACCTCGATGGATTTCCTGGGCAATCGGCGACTTCGCCGTAAAGATGATTGTCGGTCTCGTAATGCTGCTGCCCTACGGCGCTCTGATGAACGTGCTGCGCCCGATGCAGGCGGCCCGTGTCAGCTAACCCATTCGGCCTTGTCGCGAACAAAGCTGCGGAAGTTGAAGAAGAGGCGCGCCGCCACGCCTGAGCTACGCGAAGCCTTCTGAACGGCGAACAGTTCAGCGCCACGTGAAGGCGTTCAGCCAGTTATAATGTTGCGTATGCACAATACCGTCTACGAAGTGGACAGATGGATCCAATCGCCACATTGATATTGTCCGGGAACTTTAAGGGCCGCTCGTAAACCATTGCCCATCTCGTATGGACAGGGATTTCCCATGAATATTCGCACTGCCCTCTTAAGCTCCATAGCGCTGGTCTCATTGGCATCCAGTGCCTCCGCAGCAGACGCGATCGTCGCTGCCGAGCCCGAGCCCGTCGAGTATGTGCGCGTCTGCGACGCTTATGGCTCCGGTTACTTCTATATTCCGGAAACGGAAACCTGTCTTTCGATCGGCGGCTACATCCGCGTTGAAGAGCGTTTCGGTCCCAACCGCTCCGGCACGTCCGATTGGTCCTCCTGGACGCGCGGACAGACGTCTATTTCGTCCAAGAGCGAAACCGAATATGGCACGCTGACCGGCGTCATCACGCTCCGCATCAACGCCGAGAACGCGACGAACCAGACTGCACTTCTGCAGGAAGGGTATGTCGGCATCGCTCACCTTCGTGTCGGCATGCAGTACTCCTGGTGGGACAACGACCGCAGTATCGGTACAGGCGAAACGGACATCATCTCCAGCAATCAGACGATCCACAACGCTATCCGCTATATGTACGAAACACCGGACTTCAGCGCCGGAGTCCTGGTGGATGAGCTCGAAGACTCGCCCAAGCCTGCCATACCTGGCGAGCAGCCGAACAATGTCGGCATTGAAGCTCAGCTTTACGGCAAGGTCGGTGTTGTCAGCGGCTACCTTCTGGGAAGCTATGACACCGACGCTGACGAAGGCGCCATTCGCGTTATTCTGTTTGCGGATCTCGGACCGGGCCAGCTCGGACTCTGGGGCATCTGGGCAAGTGGCGCCAACTACTACTGGGAAAAGTCCGAATGGACCGTCGGTGCGCAGTACTATGTAAAGCTAAACGACACGTGGTCGGTTACCCCCGGCTATCAGTATTTCAGCAAGACCTCGTTCAATAGCGATGGCGAGTTCACCGGCGGCGATGAGTGGCGCGCGGGTCTCACGGCCGACTACAAAATCGCCACGAACCTGACGACCAAACTCAGCGTCCAATACGACGATCCTTATAGCGCCGACGATTATGTTGAAGGCTTCCTGCGCTTCCAGCGCAATTTCTAAGCCGTGCTGATACGGTGCGCGGGCCCCAAGGCGCGCAGGGCCCGCATCAGCTGACCGGTTCGCGCTCCCGTATGGCGACGCTTTAACCATAGGGCACTCTCGCTTCCCCGCGGGATGGGCGGTTTTACTTCAGCCAAGCGCACGGAGAAGTGATTAGGTTGGAACGCCTGCCCTCGGATTGATCCCGGGTATCAATCAGCCATCCCATTCCGGCCGTTGAGCTACACTCAATTTTGCAGGCGTGCCGTATCGCCGGTTCGCGGCTCGACCAGCCGGAATTCCAGCATCAGATTGCGCTGCAGGATCGAATGGTTGTCGTCGGAGACGATGACGACGTGCGTGGTGCCATCCTCGGCGGTAAAGGTATCCAGGCCTTCCATGTTGTCGATCTGGTAGCCGAAGTCTCCTTGCAGCAATATTTCGCCGTCCATGACGGTCCCTTGACGGATGTCGGCGGCCTTGATGCGGCGGAGGCGCATTCCGATGCCTTCCGCCATATTGAAGCGGCGTTCCAGAAGCAGGAGGTCGCCATTCGGCAGGAAGGCTCCGTCCGTCGCGTCGAAATCGCCATAGTGAGCAAGCGACAGGCGTCCCTTCAGCGGTCCATCGAGGATTGCCGCATAGGCGTTCCCGTCCGTGTCCAAGCTGCGTTCTGCGACGATCAGCGTGCCGCCTCTCAGCGCGCTATCGGCCGGTGCTACGGCGATCGTCTCGAAGCCCCGATTGGCCCTGAGCGATTTCATGGCAAACGGTATGGGGATCGTGTCAATTGCACGCGACGCCTCGAAGCCCGGATCGGGATAGGCATCGACGCGGTGGTCCTGCTCGAAGGAGACGAGAATCTGGTCCCCGTGCAGCGTCAGGCCCTCGGCATCCATATATCCCTTGCCTTCGAAGCTGCGCCCAATCCGGTTCTTCATCGGTGTGATCACGACATCGGTGAGGCCGGACAGGTGCCCCTGCGGATCGCGCTCGACACGGCCGGTCATCCAGTGACCCGTATCGAGCACGCCGACGAAATGTCTCTTATCCGAGCGAAACCGAATCGACGATAGTGAGCCGAACAGGCGCTGCGGCGAGACCATTTCCAGCCCACCAACAAATTCGAGAGAGCCGAACTTGGTCTCATTGGTGCCGATCTTGAAATCGGTGATAACGTGGCTGCGGACCTCGACGTCGCCATCAGCGAACGCCGGCGGCATGAGAGCTGTCAGCCCGAGAGCCATCGAGATCAGGTTGGCGGCGGGCTTTCGGATCATCCAGAAAGCGTCCTTCGCGGTTAGCTGGCGCGGCGGAGACGACCGCCGCGCGGCTGGACAGCCTTATCTTCGAAAAGCGACGCAAGTTGCTCGGTCATGGCACCGGCCAATTCGTCCGCATCGACGATCGTCACGGCGCGCCGATAATAGCGCGTCACGTCGTGGCCGATGCCGATCGCCAACAGCTCGACCGGCGAGCGCGTCTCGATCCTGTCGATGACGGCACGGAGATGCCGTTCCAGATAATTGCCGGGATTGACCGACAGCGTCGAGTCGTCGACCGGCGCACCGTCGGAGATCATCATCAGGATGCGGCGCTGCTCGCGCCGGGCCAGCAGGCGGTTATGCGCCCAGATCAGCGCCTCGCCGTCGATGTTTTCCTTGAGCAGGCCTTCACGCATCATCAAGCCGAGATTGGCACGCGCGCGCCGCCACGGCGCGTCGGCCGACTTGTAGATGATATGGCGCAGATCGTTGAGACGGCCGGGCGTCTGTGGCTTGCCGCTGCCGAGCCACTTCTCGCGCGCTTGTCCGCCCTTCCAAGCCTTCGTCGTGAAGCCGAGGATCTCGACCTTGACGCCGCAACGCTCCAGCGTGCGGGCTAGGATGTCGGCGCAGGTGGCCGCGACCGTGATCGGGCGGCCGCGCATCGAGCCGGAGTTGTCGATCAGAAGCGTCACGACCGTATCGCGGAACTGCGTGTCGCGCTCCATCTTGAAGGACAGCGCCTGCATCGGGTCGATCACCAGACGCGTCAGACGCGCCGGATCGAGATAGCCTTCCTCGAGATCGAAATCCCAGGAACGGTTCTGCTGCGCCATCAGACGGCGTTGCAGTCGGTTTGCCAATCGCCCGACCGCGCCCTGAAGATGTGCGAGCTGCTTGTCAAGGAAGGCACGCAAGCGTTCCAACTCCGCTGCGTCGCAGAGCTCTTCGGCAGTGATTGTCTCGTCGAACTCCTCGGTGAAGACGCGGTAGTCGACCTTCTCGTTGAAGTCGTCGAATGGCGTGTTGGGACGGCGGGTTTCACCCGGCGTCTCGGAATCTTCCTCGCCGTCCTCCTGCATGTCGTCGTCGGAGATTTCGGCGCCTTCGGTCTCGCCGTCCTCCATCTGCTCGTCGGCGACTTCGCTGTCCTCTACGGGCGCAGCGTCGGAACCGGCGTCGTCGTCGACCTCTTCCTGATCCTGCTCGTCGCCGTTCGGCTGGTCTTCCTGCTCCGATTCATCATCGGACTCTGGCTCGCTATCGTCGTCGCCATACTCCTCGGCCATTTCCATGGCGGAGAGCATATGGCGGATGACCTTGGAAAAGGCCTGCTGGTCGCTGATGACACTTGGAAGGCCGTCGAGGTCGGATCCGGCCCTCTCCTCGATGAACGAGCGCCAGAGGTCGAGCACCTTGCCCGCAGATGCCGGCGGTTTCTGGCCGGTCAGCTTCTCGCGGACCATCATGGCCATTGCTTCGCCAATCGGCGCGTCCTCCTGCCGCTCGATACCGGAGAAATTCGCCTTGGCGTATTTCTCATCGGTCATCGAACGCAAGTTGGCGGCCACCCCTTCCATGCGTAGCGCGCCGATCGATTCCACGCGCGCCTGCTCAACGGCATCAAAGATCGCTCGCGCGTCGGAGCCTTGCGGCGCCATCGTCGCGTGCACCTTGTCGTCGTGGCAGGCGAGCCGCAGCGCCATTGAGTCGCCAAGTCCGCGTGTCACGGCGAGCTCATGCAGCGTCGGACGCTTGGAAAGCTCCGGCAGACGGATCCGCTCGGCCGTCATTCCAGGGCGTTCATTGGCGAAGGTCACCTCGACCTCGCCGTCACCGGCAATCGCGCGCACGCTGCCGGTGATCGCCCGGCGCAACGGTTCGACGTCGACGGGCGAGCCGGGCTTTGCTTTCGAATTGTCACCGCGAGCAGCCATGATTGGTCGGCCTAGGCCTCCAGAACGATATTGGCAGCACTTTCTTTCAGCTCAACGCCGAAAGCACGCTGGTAATGCTCGGCGACTAGCGGACGCTCCAGCTCGTCGCACTTGTTGAGGAACGTGGTGCGGAAGGCGAACGCGATGTCACCGAAAATCTCGGCGTTCTCCGCCCAGGTGATAACCGTACGCGGGCTCATGACAGTCGACAGATCGCCGTTCATGAAGGAGGCACGAGTCAGATCGGCAACGCGCACCATCTTGGAGACGGTATCGCGGCCTTCCTTGTCCTTCCCAAAGCTCTTCACCTTGGAAGCAACGATGTTCACTTCATGGTCGTGCGGCAGGTAGTTCAGCGTCGTGACGATCGACCAGCGGTCCATCTGCGCCTGGTTGATCTGCTGCGTGCCGTGATAGAGGCCCGTCGTATCGCCGAGACCGATCGTGTTTGCGGTCGCAAACAGACGGAACGCCGGGTGCGGACGGATGACGCGGCTCTGGTCGAGCAGCGTCAGGCGGCCGGACGATTCCAGCACGCGCTGAATGACGAACATAACATCGGGGCGACCGGCATCGTATTCGTCGAAGACGAGCGCGACATTGTGCTGGTAGGCCCAGGGCAGGATGCCGTCTTTGAATTCCGTGACCTGCAGACCATCCTTGAGCACGATCGCGTCCTTGCCGACGAGATCGATACGGCTGACGTGGCTGTCGAGGTTGATACGCACGCACGGCCAGTTGAGGCGGGCGGCGACCTGTTCGATGTGGGAGGACTTGCCGGTGCCGTGATAGCCGGAGATCATCACGCGGCGGTTATGGGCGAAGCCTGCGAGAATGGCGAGCGTCGTCTCGCGGTCGAAGAGATAGTCGGGGTCGAGGTCCGGAACATAGGCGCTGCCCTGACTGTAGGCCGGCACGCGGATGTCGGAATCGATACCAAAGACCTCCCTGACCGAAACTGTGGTGTCCGGAAGCTCCGAAATATCAAGGTCAATCTTGCTCATCATGTCTCCAAGGCGGGTGCCCGACACCCGGCCATACTGTCTCAGCCCATTCGCAACCATGACGCCGCAGTGTACCCGCGCTCGTTCATGTCGGAACGTCGGCGATGCTTCTCCGGGACTGAAACGAAACCTCGGGGGCGATAATCTACCGCTAGCGAGCATTCTTGAACAAAGTCCCGGACAAGAAACGCCGCGCCCGGAAGTGGCCGAGGCGCCTGGGGGACAAACGCAGAAACCTATGCCGCGATTGCCTGCGGCCTCAGCCGATTTGGGACCATACCTGATTGAAAACCAAGAGCAAGGACGGGAATTAACAAAAACCGTTCTGCTTCAATAATTGATAGGCCTGGATGACGGCGCGGAACCGCTCTTCCGAACCGCGGTCGCCGCCATTGGCGTCAGGGTGGTGCTTCTTGACCAGTTCCTTGTACCGGCTCTTGATCTCCGACGAGGTCGCACTGGCGTCAAGGCCCATTGTGTCGAAGGCCTTGGCTTCCAGGCTTTTCAGCTTGCGCTGTTCGGGAAAGCGGGGGCCGCTTCCCTTGGTGCCGTTGACGAAGCCAAAGGGATCACGCACGCGGTAGGAACCGGAGCGCAGATCTGAATGCAGTGGGCTATTCTTGGCGGCCTTGTTGACGCCGACCGTCCAGGTCGGACGATGACCGGTGATCGCTTCCTTCTGATAGCGCGCGATCTCGCCGTCGGAGAGGCCGGAAAAATAGTTGTAGCCTTTGTTGTATTCCTTCACGTGTTCGAAGCAGAACAGAAAGAACTGCCCCTCGGCGTTGCGTCCGACGGGAGCGCGATGCACGCCTTTCTTGTCGCAGCCGTCCCACTGACAGGAAGGGGGAGCCTGTTCGGTTTCCTGCTCGCGTTTGCGGCGGGTGCGAATGCGGTCGAAATATTTGGAATCGAGTCTCATGACGGCTCTAATTATGGGCCCGCGAAGAGGCGACAACAAGAATTGACAAACGGGAATGTTGCTGGCTTGGTGGGAACCTTTTTCGCAAAGCAACGAGACCATGACTCTGCAGACCCGCATCGAAGAAAAGCTGACCGCCGCGTTCGCCCCGGAGCGCCTCAGCGTCATCAATGAAAGCCATCTACATGCGGGCCATCTTCCTGACATGACGGGGACCGGCGAGACCCACATGCGGGTGCGCATCGTATCCGCCAAGTTCGCCGGCATGCCACGACTTGCGCGGCACCGGGCGATCACGGAGCTTCTGAAGCCAGAACTCGATGCCGGATTGCATGCGCTTGCCGTTGAACCGGCAGCCCCCGGCGAACCGGTGCGCTGGTAGAAGGCTGCCCGTATATGGGTGACAAGGCCACACTTTCCAATGCGGCTAGACTATCATGCCACATTGTCAGCGGATCAGCATCGCCGTCGCGTAGAGCCCGAAGCCGAAGATCGTGTGCGCCACCAAATTGAGGAAGCGAACCTTGTTCGGATTCGGCGTCTTCGATGCCGCCCAGCCGATGCCGAGGCCCGGCTGCAGCAGGAACCATCCGGCGCCGACGGTGACAATCGCCCAGATCCACGCCGACAGGAAGGTCGGCGCCGCCAGCCAGCCAGGACCGACCACCAACACAAGCAAAATACCGTAGAGAATGCCGACGGCGTAATGGCCGATCCAGCCGAGCGCACGTTCGTGCTTATAAGGTGCGGCGGCGCTGATGTCATCGTGGAAAAACTTGCCGTCCTTCAGGTGCCAGAACCAGCGACCGACCGGCGCCCAATTCGGCAGTGCGCTGCCGGTGGCTTTTGCATACACGATTGCCCAGATGTCCATGAGAACGGTCGCCCCGATGCCGATTAGGACAGCCCGCCAGAATATATCGAACATATCAAATCCATAATGATGATGTCGCAGCGGACTCCTCTCCACTGCGACCATGGTAGGATGCTCCCCTCAGGCCGGACCTGCCTCGTTTTCCTCAGCCGGCCGGATTCGAAGTTTGGTGATGCGGTTCTTCTCTCGCTTCATGACGATGAAGCGTTTTTCGTAGAATGTGAAGGCCTGTCGCTCTTCCGGGATTGTCATCGACTCATGAATGACAAGGCCTGCGATCGTCGTCGCTTCCTCATCCGGCAGGTGCCAATCCAGCGCCCGGTTGAGATCGCGGATGGGGACGTTGCCGTCCACCACGATGGAACCGTCCGCTTCCTGTCGCACGCCCTGGATGTCGATGTCATGCTCATCGGCAATGTCGCCGACGATCTCCTCGAGAATGTCCTCCAGTGTAACAATTCCCTGCACCTCGCCATACTCGTCGACAACGACGGCGAAATGCTGCTTGCGGCGAAGAAATGCGTTCAGCTGGGCTTCAAGACTGGTGCTATCGGGTACGAACCACGGCTTCTGGGCGATCTTGATGATATCGAGGTGCTCCGGCTCGGCGTCGCGCTCGGCAAGAGCGCGCAGCAGATCCTTGGAGTGAACCACACCGATTATGTTATCCGTCGTCCCCCGCCATAGCGGCATGCGCGTGAACGGGCTTTCCAGGATCGTACGCACGACGACCTCCGGCGGATCATCGGCATTGATCGCCCGCATCGCGGTACGATGGACCATGATATCGGAGAGTTCGAGTTCACCGAGATCGAGGACGCCGCCCAATCGGTCGCGGTCGGCCTTCACGACTGAGCCCTCGCGATGCAGGAGATCGACAGCGCCGCGCAGTTCTTCATGCGCAGAGAGCATCGAGACCTCGCGCGAGAGATTGATGCCAAAGAGCGACAGGATCCAGCGAACGATCGCATTGACGAAAGACGACAACGGACCAACGACCGCGACAAACATCTTGACCGCATAGGCCGTATTCAGCGCAAACCGATCCGGCGTGGAAATCGCCCAGCTCTTCGGGAGCACTTCGGCGAAGATGACCAGAATAACGGTCATTGCGAGAGTCGCGAGCGCAACGCCCGAGTTGCCGAACAGCCCGAGAAACAAACTGGTCGCCAGCGACGAGGACAGGATATTGGCAAGGTTGTTGCCGATGAGCAGCGCGCCGATCAGCCGATCGCGGCGCTCGATAAGCTGGCGTACGATCCCCGCGCGTTTCTCGCCATTGGCTTCGAGTGTGTGAATCCGGCTACGGGAAACCGCTGTCAGCGCCGTTTCCGAACCGGAAAAGAACGCCGACATCAGAACGAGGGCCACGATAGAGACAATTTCCGGCCAGTATACGGAAAGAAATGCCAGCGTGCCGTCGAGGGTCATTGCGGGTGCTTCTCCTTGAGGAAACTCAGCACTTCCGAAGCGGAAACATCATTGGCGACGAAGGACTGCCCGATGCCGCGGGTGAGGATGAAGGTGAGCCTGCCGCCCTTCACCTTTTTGTCCTGAGCAATCACGTCCATCAACACCTCGGCGGGCGGCAGTATACCTGGGATTTCCGACATGCGGGTCGGAAGACCGACGGCCTTCAGGTGACCTTCGACGCGGTGGGCATCATCGGGGCTTGCGAGGTTCATCCGCGCCGAGAATTCATGCGCCAGAACCATCCCGATCGAAACACCCTCACCGTGGACGAGACGCTGGCTATCATAGGCGGTCGCCGCCTCCAGCGCGTGGCCAAAAGTATGGCCGAGATTGAGGAGCGCGCGCTGTCCGGTCTCCCGCTCGTCGGCAACGACGACGTCGGCCTTTGCCTGACAGCTCGCGGCGATCGCCTCAATCCGGGCGGCACCGCCAGCAAAAACTGCCTGCCAGTTGGCTTCCAGCCAGGCGAAGAAGTCAGGCTTGTCGATCAGGCCGTATTTCGCAACCTCGGCATAGCCGGCGCGAAACTCACGCGCGCTCAGCGAATTCAGGACGTCGGTATCTGCGAGCACCAGGTCCGGCTGATGGAAGACACCGATCAGATTCTTGCCGTGGCGGCTATTGATGCCAGTCTTGCCGCCGACCGATGAATCGACTTGCGACAGCAGCGAGGTCGGCACCTGCACGAAACGCACACCACGGCGCACGATGCCGGCGGCAAAGCCGGAGAGGTCACCGATGACACCACCGCCAAGCGCGATGACGCAATCATTGCGCTCGATCCGCGCTTCAAGAATCTTATCGCAAACGGCCATCAGATGCTCAAAGCTCTTGGTCTTCTCACCAGCCGGCAGCACGAGGGTTGCGGCCGCGACGCCAGCCTGCTCCAAGCTATGAACCAGCGCGTCAAGATAAAGGGGCGCGACATGGGCGTCGGTAATGACAGCCGCCTTCCGGCCCATCAGGCGTGCAGCAATCTCAGCGCCGGCGCGCGCGATCAGGCCAGGCCCTATCAGGATATCGTAGGCGCGCTCTCCGAGCGGCACATGAACCTTGCGTTCGGAGGCAGAAACAATCGCATTCATCGGGCTGCACTTTCGGTTCGGGTGTCGATCACGGCTTTGAGAACCTCCTCTGCCATCAGCTCCTTGCGTACATCGCGCGACAGGACAGTAAGGTCGGCGAGCTCGTAGATCGGATAACGCGCGTTCATCAAATTTTCGAGGGTTTGCTTGGGGTTCTCTGTTTTGAGCAGCGGGCGCGTATCACGCTTGCTGACCCGCTCCCAGAGAACATCGAGGTCCGCCTTCAGCCAGATGGAGAGGCCGCCCTTCTTGATATGTTTGCGCGTCCGGTCGTTGATGAAAGCCCCGCCGCCGGTGGAGACCACGCGCGGCCCGTTCTTCAAGAGGCGTTTCATGACACGGCCTTCGAGCGCGCGGAACTCTTCCTCGCCGTAAGTGGCGAAGAGTTCAGTGATGGACATGCGCGAAACCTTTTCGATCTCGGCATCGCTGTCGACGAAGGGGATGCCCAACTGATGCGCGACGATCCGGCCAACCGAGGATTTGCCTGCGCCCATCAATCCGACCAGGATCAGATTACGAGAACCGAGCGCAGCACGAGCCCTGTCTTTCAAGCTTTCGGCAACGGTCAGAACTGGGTCGCTCATTGGTCCATTCACACTTTGTTTGCGAACGGTATCGACAAATGAAGGTGTAGCGTCAAGTCGCGCGCAAGGGAAACGTAGTTCAAATGCATCTTCTTGCACTTGCAAACATGCTTGTTCATAAAGAAGCAGAGCCACGGAGTTGCTGAATGCCGAGTTTGTTCCGTTTTCTCGCCATTGTGGCAATCATCGCCGGTGCGATATACGGAACGATGTGGGCACTGGTTGTTTTCGTCGAGCCGCAGGAGCGTGACGTGACGATCCGCATTCCTTCCGAGCGGATCAACCCTCCTTCCACCGGCGCCATCAACCCGTCTAAGAAGTAAGCCGATGAAGAATCTCGGCTGGGTTCACGTCGAAGCCTTTCTGGAAATGATGAGCGCGGAGCGGGGCGCAGCCGCCAATACGCTTTCTTCCTATGAGCGCGATCTTGGCGATCTCCACGGCTTCCTGAACGGTAAGGGTGTGCGCCTGCTGGAGGCGGCACCGGCGGACCTTTCGGCCTATCTCTCTTCCCTTGCCGCTCAAGGGTTCAAGCCATCGTCCCAGGCGCGGCGGTTGGCGGCGATGCGCCAGTTCTATAAGTTTCTCTACGCCGAAGGCCTGCGCACCGACGATCCGACAGGCGTTCTCGACGCACCAAAGAAGGGCCGCGCACTACCGAAAACGATGGGAGTGGACGAAGTCGGGCGGCTGCTGGAGCAGGCGGAAACAGAAGCGCAGGACCCTGCGCCCGGCCAACTGCAGCGGCTTCGGATGCTGGCCCTTCTAGAACTGCTCTATGCAACCGGGATGCGCGTCAGCGAACTCGTCTCGCTTCCAGCCCGCGTGCTCGATCAGGACGGACGCTTTCTGATGATCCGCGGCAAGGGCAACAAGGACCGCCTTGTGCCGTTGTCACCATCGGCGATCGTGGCGCTGAAGCTCTACGGCCGCATGCTCGCCGTCGAAAACACCGCCAACAAGGTGCCGCACGAAAGCCCCTGGCTGTTTCCCGCAGCCTCCAGGGAAGGCTACCTGCCGCGCCAGGTATTCGCACGTGACTTGAAAAATCTTGCGATCCGGGCAGGTCTCACCCCATCTATGATCTCGCCGCACGTCATGCGGCATGCATTTGCAAGCCATCTTCTCGCCAACGGCGCCGATCTTCGCGTCGTCCAGGAACTGCTCGGACACTCGGACATTTCGACCACGCAAATTTATACGCATGTGTTGGAGGAACGGCTTCAACAACTGGTCCAAACGCACCACCCCCTTGCCAAACAGGCCAAAAAGCAGGAATAGGACCGGCAACGAAGGCGTGCTCATAAAAGCAGCCCCGGCAAAAGGAACGGAAACGCACCTCATGCACAACTATCTCGACTTCGAAAAGCCGATCTCCGACCTCGAAGGCAAGATCATCGAACTGAAGAAGCTCGCCTCGGAAGACCAGAGCATCGACACGTCCGATGAAATCGGCAGGCTCGAAGTTCGCGTTCGCGAAGCGATGGTCGACATCTATTCGAAGCTCAACGCCTGGCAGAAGACGCAGGTCGCGCGCCATCCGCAGCGACCGCATTTCGTTGACTATGCCAAGACGCTGTTTCAGGAATTCACGCCGCTCGCCGGCGACCGCAAGTTCTCCGAGGATGCCGCGATCCAGGCAGGACTTGCCCGCTTCCGCGGTCAAGCCGTCGCCGTTCTCGGCCAGGAAAAGGGCAACGACACGAAGAGCCGCCTGAAGCACAATTTCGGCAGCGCCCGTCCCGAAGGTTACCGCAAAGCGATCCGTATTTTGGAGATGGCTGACCGCTTCGGCCTTCCCGTCATCACCCTTGTCGATACGGCAGGCGCCTATCCGGGCGTGGGCGCCGAAGAACGTGGTCAGGCCGAAGCCATCGCCCGCTCGACGGAGATGTGCCTTTCGGTGAAAGTGCCCATCGTCTCGGTTGTCATCGGCGAAGGCGGATCGGGCGGCGCGATTGCGATCGCCACCGGCAACCGCGTCTACATGCTGGAGCACGCAATCTACAGCGTCATCTCGCCGGAAGGTGCGGCCTCGATCCTCTGGCGCGATTCCGCTCGCGCCAAGGAAGCCGCCACCAACATGAAGATCACGTCCGAAGATCTGAAGGCGCTTGGCATCATCGACGGCATCATCAGCGAGCCGCTTGGCGGCGCACACCGCGATCCCGACGCTGTCATTGCCTCCACCGGAGATGTCATCGCCAAAGCGCTGGGCGAGTTGTCGAACCGCACTGGGGAGCAACTTCGCAACGACCGTCGGCAGAAATTCCTCAACATGGGACGCACTTTATAGTAGATAGTGGCGCGCATGCGCGATGAATGAGGCCAAACCTTGGCCACAATAATGTTATCAATGACATTTCTACTTGCGGGGGACGCGAGCGCGATTCATAGGCTGCTAAGAGTTTGTGAACCATAGTCAGCCTATGATTCGCTCCGCGCTCGTTGAGGCCGGGTTGCATACTGTTGATGGGCTATTTTGAATGCGCATTCGTCATTTTGCATATGTTTCCCTAATCGCTCTGGCCCTCACCGGCTGCAACGATGCATTGGAAACAGCCCAGGTCGACCTCTCCAAGGTCAAGAACAAGGTCGAGCAGCCGCTGCCACCGCATATCCTCTCCGAGATGTCCGCCAAGGGCATGCAGCGCAATTCGCCGATCATGATCCGCATCTTCAAGGAGGAAGGCGCGCTGGAGATCTGGAAGGCGAAGACCGACAACCGCTTCGACAAGATCGCCGAATACAAGATCTGCGCCTGGTCGGGCCGCCTTGGCCCGAAGGTGAAAGAGGGTGACCGGCAGGCGCCGGAAGGCTTCTACAACCTGACGCGCGCGAACCTCAATCCGAACTCGAAGTATTATCTCGCGATTAATACTGGCTTCCCGAACCGCTACGACGCCGTCAACGGCCGTAGTGGCACCAATCTGATGATCCATGGAGCCTGCTCTTCGTCAGGCTGTTACTCGATGACCGACCAGCAGGTGCTGGAGATCTACGCCTTCGCCCGCGATGCCTTTGCCGGCGGCCAATCGACGGTCCAACTCCAAGCGTTCCCCTTTCACATGACAGCGGAGAACATGGTACGCCATCGCTTGAACCCGAACATCGAGTTCTGGAACATGCTGAAGGTTGGCTACGACAACTTCGAGGTTACCAAGCGTCCTCCTGAGGTGGATGTCTGCGAGAAGAAGTACGTCTTCAACCAGCAGGCAACCGACAACGGCGAATTCGACGCAGCCGGAAAGTGCCCGGCAATGTCGACGCCCCCGGCCCTGACGGCCGCCCTTGCCTCCTACGGCAAGACCTACGATGCCGACTACGCAAAAGCCATGAAGAAATACGATGGCATGGCCTGGTACGATCCGAGCGAAGCCGAGCGCAAGGCTGTGGTTGCAAAGCTCAGGAAAGGCCGAGAGCTGGCATACGCGCCAACGGGCACCTCACTCGAAGCCGGCAAGATGGTCAAGGTCGCCGAGCTCGAAGAGATGATGGCGAGCAAGACCGCATCCGCGGTTACCGCAAATGCTGCGCCCGGTGCAGCTCCGGCCACGCCCGAAGCCAAGGAAATCGCCATCGCCGCTGCCGTTCCGGCTCAGATTCCGGTCCCCACGCCGAGCCCGCTCGCATTCGCATCAGAAGAGCAACAGGAACCGGTGGAAGTCGCCTCAAAGAAGCCGTTCTGGAAGTTCTGGGCCAAGGACTAATGGCGTGAGTGCCATTCTCTACGATTTGCGCGGGCTCAAATGCCCGCTTCCGGTGCTAAAAACCCGCCGCAAGATGTCCTCCTTGCCAAGCGGGTCACTGATCCAGGTCGAAACGACTGATCCGCTCGCTGGCATCGACATCCCTCATTTCTGCAATGAAGACGGCCACGAACTGATCGAGGCCGAGAGGACGGAAAGCGGCCACCGCTTCCTCATCCGTAAAGGATAGATCAGAACCGCATGCCCGGCACGGCGAGCGGATTATCGTTCAGCGCTGCCCGGTCCGGCGTATCAATACGCGGCTTTCCCAGGAACGCATCGAATAGATCCTTGACGAAGGCTTCCGGCAAATCCTTGGTGATCAGCACCATGCGCGTGCGGCGGTCCTTAGGGTCCGGCCAGGCCGGCAGGCGTGACGGCGGATGGAAGATGGTCTGCACACCGTGAAGCACCAGCGGGCGATCCGGACGGTCCGATACCGCAACGATCGCCTTCATCCGCAGCAGCTTGTCGCCGTGCGCCGAACGCAGGAGGTCGATGAACATATCAAGCGCCATAGGATCGATTGGCGTGTCGTCGATGATGGAGAAGGACCGGATCGAGCTATCGTGGCGGTTTACCTCATGGGGATCCTGATGATCGTGCCCGTGATGATGGTCATGGTGATGATGCGCGTCGTGCGCATCCTCATCCTTTAGCCAGCGGTCGACATCGGCAATCTTGCTTGCCGGATCGTAGAGGCCGTTGACGAGCACGCCCACCTGTCCTGCCTCAGTGCTGTCGGCATCTATCACTGCAGCACGCGGATTGAGCGCATCAAGACGCGCTTCCAGCGTCCGCAACACCTCCTGCGAAGCCATCGTCTTTTTGGAAAGAATAAGCCGATCGGCCACTGCTGCCTGCTTCACCGCCTCATCGTGGTTGTCGAGGCTCTGCGCACCGTTGACCGCATCAACCACGGTTACGACGCCGTCGAGCTCGAAATTGGTGGCAATGATCGGGTTGCCCATGATCGCCTGCATAACGGGCGCCGGATCGGCAAGACCGGTGGTTTCGATCACAACACGCTTCACCGAATTGACGCGGCCAGTCTGCACTGCGTCCATCAGATTGGCCAGCGTATCGACCAGTTCGCCGCGCACGGTGCAGCAGAGGCAGCCGTCCGACAGCTCGATGATCGCGTCACCGGACCTTTCCACTAGCAAATGATCGATGCCGACGTCGCCAAACTCGTTGATGATCACAGCGGCATCTTTCATCGCCGGATCCTTGAGGATACGGTTCAGCAGCGTCGATTTGCCGGCACCAAGAAAGCCGGTGAGGATGGTGACCGGGATCCGATCGGAAGCAGCGCTCATCGCAAACTGACCTTAAAAGGAGGTGGCTGGACGCGGCAGCGGCACAGGTACGTTAGCGACCGCTCCCGCGGTATCTGCAGTCGCCAGTTTATCCGGCTGCGGTTCGTTCTGGCCCGGAATGAGCCCGGCGAAGACGAAATTCGGCTCGTGATCCATCTCTTGAATGTAAGGCGACTGAACCTTCATCCGGCCGACTTCGTCGCGTGTCTCGCTGCGGACCTTGGCACCCTTGGCGCTGCAGATATCGGCCGTGATGTCGGCAACCTGGTCCTGACCCGGCCCATAGGGTCGCAATGACGCGAGCGTATCAGGTGCGGCAAACTGCGAGGTGAAGCCTTTCTGCAGCAGGTCGGCGGAGGCATCCGCGCGGGCCGCGAGACTGTCGGTCCCGAGCACGACGGAGATCAAGGTACGGCCATTGCGCGTCGCCGAGGCGATCTGGTTGAAGCCCGAGGCGCAGATGAAGCCGGTCTTCATGCCATCGGCGCCCGCGAATCGACCAATCAGGACGTTAATGCTCGGCACGTTCTTGCTGCCCGTCGTGATACCTTCAAGCGAGAAATATCCGGCATATTGTGGGAACTCGCGGCGCAGCGCGACGGAAAGGACCGCAAGATCGCGTGCCGTTGTATACTGGCCCTTACCGGGCAGACCGTTCGGATTGACGAAATGCGAGTCCGTCATGCCAAGCTTCGCCGCCTCGGCGTTCATCTTTAAGACGAAGGCTTCCTGCGTGCCGCCGACGGCTTCAGCAACGGCAACCGCTATGTCGTTTGCCGACTTGACCATCAGGATCTTCAGCGCGCTATCGAGCGTCAGCTTCTGTCCCGGCTTGAAATACATCTTCGCCGGCGGCTGGGCGGCCGCCCGCTTGCTCATGACGATCGGGGTATCGAGGCTGATCTGGCCGGCGCGCACCGCATCGAAGACCGTGTAGACGGTCATCAGCTTGGTGAGCGACGCCGGATACCATTTGCGGAAAGCTTCCTCATGCTCCAGCACTCGGCCGCTCTGCACATCCACCAGGATGTGCGGATTCGCATAGGCTTGCGCGGAGGCCGAGAGGGCAATGGCGGCCGAAGCTGCGATTGAAAGCGGCCGCAGAGCGGCAAGCAAACGGTTTTGGCGCGTCGACACAGGTCGTCCTTAAAGATGTCCGGAAGTCTCGAAAGTTTCCCCTATTTAACGTATATGGCCATGACATGGCAAAGGGCCTTGATTAAGTTATTTCCGCGGCATCGCGTCTTGGCGCACTGGTGTCGTCCCCGTTTCGATTCACGATAGGAAGCTGACATGCCGATTTTGAACAGAGCCGCCGAACTTCAGGACGAGGTGACGGAGTGGCGCCGGCATATCCACGCACGCCCCGAACTTCTGTTCGCCGTCGAGAACACCGCTGCCTTCGTGTCCGAAAAACTCAAGGAATTCGGTGTCGATGAGATTGTCACCGGCATCGGCAGGACGGGCGTTGTCGGCCTCATCAAGGGCAAGGGTGAAGGCACCCGCACAATCGGCCTGCGCGCCGACATGGACGCGCTGCCGCTCACCGAAGTCACCGGCAAGCCCTGGGCATCGACGACACCTGGCAAGATGCATGCCTGCGGCCACGACGGCCACACGGCCATGTTGCTCGGCGCCGCGAAGTATCTAGCGGAGACGCGCAACTTCAATGGCAATATCGCGGTCATCTTCCAGCCGGCCGAAGAAGGCGGCGGCGGCGGCAATCTCATGGTCAAGGACGGCATGATGGAACGCTTCGGAATCGAAGAGGTCTACGGAATGCACAACCTGCCGGGCCTTCCGGTTGGGCACTTCGCCATCCGCAGCGGCGCGATTATGGCGGCCACCGACGAATTCACCATCACCATCAAGGGCCGCGGCGGCCACGCTGCACAGCCGCACCGCACGATCGACCCGATCGCAATCGGAGCGCAGATCGTCAGCAACCTGCAGCTCATCGCCTCGCGAAGTGTCGATCCGCTACGCTCGGTCGTCGCATCCGTCACCAAATTCAACGCGGGCTTCGCGCACAATATCATTCCGAACGACGCAACGATCGCCGGCACGGTGCGAACACTCGACGAGGAAGTACGCGACCTTGCCGAAACCCGATTGAAGCAGATCGTCAACGGCCTGGCCGACGCCCACGGCGCCGAAGTTGATATCAATTTCAACCGGAACTACCCCGTCACCTACAACCACCTGACGGAAACCGGCCATGCGGTGCGCATCGCCGCCGAGATCGCCGGCGCGGCCAACGTGAACGCCGAGATCGACCCGATGATGGGTGGCGAGGATTTCTCCTACATGCTGAATGCCCGCCCCGGCGCCTTCATCTTCATTGGCAACGGCGACACGGCGGGCTTGCACAACCCTGCCTACGATTTCAACGACGAAACGATCGCCCACGGCATTTCCTACTGGGTGCGGCTCGCCGAACAACGTCTCGGCGCCTGAAATCCGACGTCATACAGGCTGCAAAAGGACTTGGCTTCCGGGCTAGCCTTTTGTATGCATGACGCTCAAGTGGTCCCGTAGCTCAGCAGGATAGAGCATCAGATTCCTAATCTGAGGGTCACGCGTTCGAATCGCGTCGGGATCACCAGAACACCAGCCATTCAAAAATCATGATCGAAGCAGCGTGCCCGCTGGTGCTGCTCCGTGGAACATCCGTTCATCGGACGTTAAGCTTGGGCATGCAATTCGTGCTGTCGGCGGGGGGTTTAACCTCGACGGAGGCATAATGAAGAAACTGGTCTTGTCCGTGGTCGCCGCAGCGATAGCGGCCAGCAGCGTCCTTGCCGTAGCCGAAACGGCGGCGGCTCAAGAATGGCGTCAACGATATTACGACAATCCGCCGCCCCCACACAGACATCACCACCACAACAACGGCGCAGCGATTGCAGGCGGGTTGGCTGCCGGTGTGATCGGCGGCCTTATCGGTGGCGCGATTGTCAATAACAACAGCGGGCCGCGCTACATCGATCCTCCGCCTCCACCGCCGCCACGCTGCTGGTTTGAGGACCGCGACGTCCGTAACGAGTATGACGGCGGCTGGCACACGGAAAGCGTTCGAGTCTGCAGCTAGTCGCTCGGCCGGGAACCATTCCCGGCCCATGCGTCCACCTAAAGCCTCGTCAGAAACGTCTTCAGTTCCTCGGCATCCATGGGTACGCGATGACGCTCCTCCGGATAGGCGCCGCTTTCGATGTCGGCGGCGTATTCGCGGAATGCGGCGATCCGCTCGGCCTGGATGCGGTCGTATTCCGCCGCAAGCTTGCGATAGACCTTGGCATGACGCGGATAGTGCCCACGGTTGAGGCCCAGCACATCCTCGGAGAAGAGATATTGGGCATCGCATCCGCCGCCGGCGCCCATTGAGATCATCAGCATCGAAGTGCGCTCCGAAATCGCCGTGGCCACTTCGGCCGGCACGACCTCGATCTCCGCGCTAAATGCGCCTGCGGCCTCCAGATCCTTCACCTGCTTATAGACGAGAACCGCGGTTGCAGCCGACTTGCCGACGGCGCGAAAGCCGCCGGTCCAGGTGGCGTGCGAAGGAATGAGCCCCGTGTGTCCGCACACCGGAATATGCTCGTCACGCAGCCGCCGGATCGTCTGCAGACTGGCGGCGCAGTAGACGGCGTCGGCGGAAGCTGCCCGCATTTTCACGGCCCATCGCAGGATCTCATCCGTGGTGGCGCCGCTCTGGCCGTATTCGCCACCGGGGATGGCGAAACGCCCCGGCGCGGCATCGCGAAATCGCGGATTGCAGAGGAGTGCGGGCGGAACGGAAATCAGGTCGATGCCGGCAGCCTCGGCCGCCTCGGCCTCTTCGAGCGAGACCACCCGCAGCATGCTGAGCTGCCGCTTGCCTTTCATCGCCAGCAGGTCATAAACAGTCGGACGCACTTGTTTGCCCATCGTTAATGCCTTGAGAACAGGGCTGCCGGTCAGGCGGCCAGGAGAGATTTCAATTTGACGCTGCTTTCAACCAGCGCCGCCGGATCCGGATGCGCCCGCGCCGCTATCAGCATTTCGGCAAGGCGGATATCACGGGCAACGGCGGTGTCTCGACCTATGCCGCTCGCCGCAAGCAGCCGGCCCGCCTGATCGAGATGAAAGAGAATGAAAGCGCCATCGCCGAGGTCCCGGCGCAAGTGCTGGACGGCGCCCTCCACTAGGCCGGCGATCTGCAGTGTTAAATCATACTGGTCGGACCAGAACCAGGGTACGGCGGAAACAGCTTCGCCAAGTCCCATCATGTTGGCTGCGGCCAGAGTCCCTTGCTCCTGCGCATTTCGCCAGGATTCGAGCCTGACACGCCGGCCGCCATAGATCGCGAGCGGGAAGGAACAGCAATCGCCAGCCGCGTAGATATCAGGCGCCGAAGTGCGGAGGAACTCATCGACCGCAATACCATTGTCGATTTGAAGACCGGCAAGAACGGCAAGCTCCGTATTGGGCGTGGCGCCAATTCCGACGAGCACGAGATCTGCGCTGATCGAGTTGCCGTCCGCCAGTTGAATGGTGGCTCTGTCGTTGTCTTCCGCAATCGCAGTGATTGCCACGCCGCAGCGGATATCGACGCCCTCGAGCGAATGCCGTTCGCAGATCACCCCTGCGACCTCCTCCGGCACGCCGCGCTTCAACACGCGTTCCAGGCCTTCGAGAACCGTCACACCGGTTCCGAGCACCCGTGCCGTCGCGGCAAGCTCCAGGCCGATAAAGCCGCCGCCAATGATCACAATATGGTTTCCGGGGACCATCGCCTTGCGGAGAGCGACTGCATCGGCATAGGTACGCAGCAGACGTATATGCTGGCTATCCCCGGCAATCCCGGGAAACGCTCGCGCGCGGGCGCCGGTCGCGAACAAAAGCTTGTCATAGGCAATAGTACGGCCACCGGAAAGCGCAACGACCTTTGCATCGGGATCAACGCCCTGAACTGTCACGCTTGTCATTAGGCTGACGCTGCCGGCAGCATATCTCTCCGGCTCGGCAATGAATTTCGGCCCCGCCCCTTCCTCCGCCGTCTTCGAAAGCGGCGGCCGCTCGTAGGGTGCGAGAGCCTCGTTTCCGATAAGCGTTATCTCGCCGTCAAACCGCTTTCCGCGCAGGGCAAACGCCGCGCGTGCGCCGCATTCCCCTGCTCCGATGATTACGAAATGGGCCATGACAGGCTCCTCAGATCGAGATGAAGACGGCGCCGTCTTCGACCTTCACGCGATAGGTGGCGAGGTTGACACAGACCGGCGCCCCCTTGGCCTGCCCCGTCTTGTAGTTGAAACGGCCATTGTGTTTTGGACATTCGATGATCTCGTCCATGACAAGGCCGTCGGCCAGATGGACCTGCTCGTGCGTGCAAAGCCCGTCCGTCGCGAAAAACTCGTCATCGGGGCTGCGATAGACCGCAAACGTCCTGCCTTGATGGTCGAACCGCATGACGTCTTCCTCGTCGATGTCCTCGACCGCACAGACTTCGATCCAATTTCCGCTCATTGTATCCTCCCAGAACGTCGTGTTTGGTGCTCCCTATTGGGCTGCCGGCGCAAATTCGGCGTGGAATTCCTCGCGATAGGGCCGCGCCGTCGCCGGCAACTCGCGTTTCAGAAAATAGTCCTCATTGCGCAGTTGCCGCAGGAACGCCGGAATCATCTCGCGATAGCCGGACCACATCGACGGATTTGCCGCCGGCAGATCGTGTTTGATCATAGCGTGCAGGCGCGGCAGTGCGTGATAAGGCACCATCGGAAACATGTGATGCTCGACGTGGTAATTCATGTTCCAGTAGATGAAGCGGCTGACCGGGTTCATGTGAACCGTGCGACTGTTCAGGCGATGGTCGATGACATTGTCGGCAAGGCCGCCATGCTGCAGCAAGCCGGTCAGGACGTGATGCCACGCGCCATAGAGCCGCGGCAGACCAATCAGCACAAGCGGCAGGATGGACCCAATCGTAATCGCAGCGGCGATCGTGACCACATAGATGGCAAGCCAGATACGAGAAATGAAGACTGCGCGCGGCTGCTCCATCTCGGGGATGAAGGTCTTCTCTTCGGCGCTGATGACACCGAAGGCATTGCGCTGCATATCGACCATTGCATGCCAGACATCGAGCACGCCGAAGAAGTTCAGAATCAGCCGCAGCAGATCCGGCGGCCGCATTACGGCAATCTCGGGATCGCGGCCGACGACCACCGTGTCGGTGTGATGGCGCGCATGGCTCCAGCGCCAGGTCACCGGATTGCGCATGATCATGAAGGATGCGATCTGATAGACGGCGTCGTTCATCCAGCGTGTCTTGAAGGCCGTGCCATGACCGCACTCGTGCCAACGGCTATCGGATGCCGAACCGTAAAGTACCCCATAGGCAAGAAAGAACGGTAGGCAGAGCCAGGAGCCCCAGAAGTAGACGCCAAGTCCGCCAAGGACAATCATTGCCCCGAGCCAGATGATCGTGTCGCGAATTGCCGGCGCATCAAAACGCTGCATCAGCGCCTTCATCTCCTTGCGCGGAACCTCGGTGTGATACCACTCCGCGGCTGCCAGCCCGGTCTCCACGGCCGTCCGGCCGTTTTCACCGAGCAGGCTGTAGTCTCGCTTTTTCGTCTGGTCCGCCATCGCAACCTCCCGCATGCCGTCCTGCCGGCCTGTTCAAGCGAGAATAAGTTGACTTTCATCGAGCGACAATGCAGCCTTGATGTATTCTATCAAAACCCATCATTGCCGCGACACAACAATGATGGATTCTTGCAAGGATAAAATGGTGAAGCGACCAACGATACAGGATCTGGCGGATGCTTCCGGCGTCAGCGTCGCAACGGTCGATCGTGTGCTGAATGGTCGTCACCGCGTTCGCGAGGAGACGGCCCGGCGCGTCTATAACGCGGCCGCCTCGATCGGCTACCATGCAGTTGGCCTGCTCAGGCAGAGAGTGTTTCAGGACCTCCCGCATCATCGGTTGGGCTTTCTTCTGCAGCGTCCGACGCAGTCGTTCTATCAAACGCTCGCCCGAGAAATCGAGCAGGCGGCCAACGCCAACACATCATCTCGCGTCACCGCCCAAATCGAATATGCGACCGCGTCAACTCCTGCAGCGATCATTGAAAAGCTGAAGCTGCTTGCCAGCCGCAATCAAGCGATTGCATTGGTCGGTCCGGACTATCCGGCCGTCACGGCCGAGGTCGAAGACCTGAAAGCCAAGGGCATCGCCGCCTTTTCCATTCTGTCCGATCTCGCCAGTGGCGTCCGCCAGGGCTATGTCGGGTTGAACAATCGAAAGGTCGGCCGCACGGCCGCGTGGATGATCGCGAAGGCCGCCAAGAGATCCGGCAAGGTCGCCTGCTTCGTGGGCAGCCACCGCTATCTCGGGCATGAGCTGCGCGAGATCGGCTTCCGTTCGTATTTTCGCGAGAATGCGCCAGATTTCGAGGTCCTCGAAACGCTGATAAACCTTGAGACCCCGGAGATCACGCATGAGGCCACCATCAACCTGCTCAAGCAGCATCCCGACCTCGTCGGCTTCTATGTTTCCGGCGGTGGCATGGAAGGCGCGATCTCCGCTGTCCGCGAAGAGGGCCTCGCGGGCAAGCTTGCCGTGGTCGTCAATGAACTAACACCGGACTCTCGCGCAGCACTCGCCGACGATGTGGTGACGATGGCGATCGCAACACCTGTCAAGAGCCTCTGCAACGAGCTGATCACACTGATGACCACGTCCATCGGATCAGAGGGCGACGCCGTCCCGGGGCAGTCGTTCCTGCCCTTCGACATTTACACCTCAGAGAACATCTGACGCCCGGCACGCCGACTTGTCTCAACGTTCGCCCGCGACCGCAGGCTTGACGTCTTTCCCTCTGAAGCTCTTAGCGTTCAGAGCGCGCTGCCCAGCAAAGGCCGCGGCGAAGAATGAGGCGCATATAGGGATGATCGAACTCGCTCGCGACGTGACCAAGAGCGGAGTAGAAGACACGCCCGTTACCGAATTGGCGCTTGAAGGCGACCGGCATTGTGACGTTGCGGGTAGCCGCATCACAGTCTCCGGAAAAACTCGTCGTCGCCAGGATTTCGACGGAAGGATCGTAGTGGAGATAGTACTGCTCGGACCGATAGTCGAAGTCGGGAATACCCTCCATTACAGGATCATATTGGCGGGTAACGTTGACGCGAAAATCGATGATATTGCCAGGATGGGCAACCCATGTGACCCCGCAGACATATCGGAATGGTGCGCTCTCTTTGAATGAGGTGGCAAGCGCGCCATGATGCCCCCCAAGACCGAGGCCGCCACGAACCGCCGCCACCAAAGCGTCCGCATGCGCCTTCTCGATTTTCTCGCCGGTTATGATGGGCACGAGAAGATCCGCATTGGCGATCGCAGGCGAGCCGAAGATGCCAAGATCGCCCGTCACCTCGACGACAAAATCATCCGCTCGCAACAACTCCGCAACGCGGTGAGCACAGTCCTCGGGTTCGTGGCCGATCCAGCCGCCCCAGACGATGATCGCTTTGCGCATAAGCATCTCCCTTGCCGACACCGAACCGTCGAAACGGTCATCTCTCCTTTACGACAAGACCGGCACCGCAACCAGTGAAAGCCATTGCCGATCACATTTTCTACCGGCGATCGGATGGCGGAACTTTCCGATCCAAAAGACGTTTTGGCGGCAAAGAGGAGTGCTTGCCATGCGCATGAAATTGACGTTGCTTGCATTCGCATATCTCATCGTCAGCGGCTTGCTACTTGCAACCGCCTATAAATCGACGGGGCCGATCACCACGCCGAAGACGGACAGGGTTGCCGTTTTCCAGATGGAACGCTTCGCCGGCTGAGGGCTAACTATCTATCTTTATCTCATTGCGCACGGGTCTGGTTCCAGCGACAGCCCGGGCGACGGCTGTTGCACGCTCACTCTCGTTAACCGTGGCCACCATGCCCGTCAGTACAACGGCATGATCGTCTACAGTCACCTTCACATCCGCAGCATCAACTCCACCAGCTATAGCCAGAGCATTCGCCACGGCCTCCTCGAGTGCCGCATCCTTATCCTTCCCAGCCTCCGGTTCGAACGGCTCGCCATAAAACGTCGGTTGCTTGAAAACCATTTTCTTCCTCCTGTCTGGCTACAAAACGCAGCGATTGGGCAGTTGGTTTCGCTCCGAACCACCCGACTGGCGAAAGCTGCTGCGACTGAGACGGCGGCCCGATTTCTGCTGCGCCGCACACTTGCCGCTCATTTCAATCCCCTGTACAGCCAGAGCCAATGCAAGAGTTTTGGCGAAATCAGCGATGATGGCAGGCGAAAGCGCGCCCAGGCGCCTCAGTATTTTTGGCTCAACCGGCTCGATCGGACAAAACACGCTCGACGTTGTCGAACAGTTGGGTGGACGAAACTGCTACGACATCTCCGTCGTAACCGGCAACGAGAACGTCCAGCTTCTGGCGCAGCAGGCGAAGTCCGCCGGCGCCAAGCTTGCGGTCACGGCAAGCGACGCTAAGTATCACTCGCTGAAGGAAGAACTGTCCGGCAGCGGCATTGCGGTCGCCGCCGGGGTATCGGGCCTGGCGGAAGCAGCTGACCTTGATGCGGATTGGGTCATGGCCGCGATTGTCGGCACGGCCGGCCTGGCGCCGACGCTTGCCGCTGCCCGCAAGGGCGCCACGATCGCGCTCGCCAATAAGGAATGTCTGGTTTCCGCCGGCGATCTCTTCGTCGATGCCGTGGCGAAAGGCGGCGGACGGCTGATCCCGGTCGACAGCGAACACAGCGCAATCTTCCAATCACTCGACGAAGACCAGCGGCACGCTGTTGAACGGATCATCCTAACGGCCTCGGGTGGCCCCTTCCGTACCTGGTCGCGCGCCGACATGGCAAACGTGACCGCGGCGACGGCGCGTGCACATCCCAACTGGTCGATGGGGCTGAAGATCTCGGTCGGCAGTGCCTCGATGTTCAACAAGGCGCTGGAGATGATCGAGGCGAAGCACCTCTTCGATGTTCGCCCGGACCAGATCGAAGTGATCGTGCATCCGCAATCGATCATTCATTCCATGGTCGGCTACACGGACGGTTCGATCATCGCCCAGCTCGGCAGCCCTGATATGCGCACGGCGATCGGCTACGCACTCGACTATCCGCGCCGGCCGAAGCTGAACGTCGAGCGGCTCAATTTCGCCAAGCTCTCGCGCCTCGACTTCGAGGCGCCGGATGAAGAACGCTTCCCCGCGCTGAGACTGGCGCGCACCGCGTTGGAACGGGGCGGCCTTCAGGGCGCAATCATGAATGCGGCCGAGGAAGTTGCGTTTCACGCCTTCGTGGAAGAACGGATCGGCTTCCTGGCCATGGCAGACATTGCCGAAGCAGTAATGGATAAGATGATCGCAACTAGCGAAGCGACGACGATGGACGACGTCTTTGCTGCCGATACGGAAGCCCGCAGGCTCGCCGCCGAACTGGTAACCCTCAACGAAAAGGCCGCCTGACGGCGGCCCTCACTATTCCCGAATAGCGGCTCTTTAGGCCACGTGCCGGGCGAGCGCGCAGCGTGACCAGAGCGAATGCAGGGCGTCGACGAGATGCTCGATG
>NZ_HF536772.1:498797-878716 GCF_000312665.1 Rhizobium mesoamericanum STM3625
AGCGTGAAGCCCGTCCAACTCGCTTTTGAAAAATGCTTCGAAATCCATCATCTGCTCCAGTATCGTGCGACCGTTTTTGCCAACGGTCGCACGTACGTCAACCCTTTGCCCCCGCTTTACCATTAACTGCGGCAAATGGCCCATAGTCCTGAATTATATTAGTTCAAAAAAAACTCGTTCTGACCAGACATAGCGAAATTCGCGACACAGCAACGCCACTTCGCGGTCAGCCAAGCTTCATTAGCCAGCCTCGGCAACGGCGCGTTTGGCCATTACTTTGATCAGGTTGGCGCGATATTCCGCACTGGCATGCAGGTCCGACATCAATCCGGCGGGGTTGACATCGACACCAGCGACGGAGCCGGAAGACCAGTTCGCGCTGAGTACTGTTTCCATTGTCTTCTCGCGAAAGACCCCGTTGGATCCTGCCCCGGTGACGGCAACCCTGACGCCATCAGCACCCTTGGCAACAAAGACCCCCGTCATTGCATAGCGCGATGCTGGATTAGGAAACTTCGAGTAGCCCGCTTTCTCGGGCACCTCGAAGCTTATCGCTATGACCAGCTCACCATCCTCCAACGCCGTCTCGAACAGACCGGTGAAAAAGTCGTCGGCTGGGATCTCACGCTTGTTCGTGGTGATGCGAGCATTCAACGCCAGCATCGATGAAGGATAGTCCGCGGCAGGGTCGTTATTGGCAATCGACCCCCCGATCGTGCCCATGTGGCGGACATGCGGATCGCCGATCATGCCGGCGAGATCGCAGATCGCGGGACAGACCGCCCGCAATGCCACTGAGGCGGCAACTTCGGCGTGCGGTGTCGCTGCCCCGATCGTTACCTTGTGGCCGTCTATCTTGATACCCTGCATCGCCGGGATATGCCTGAGATCGACAAGGTCGCTCGGCGCGGCAAGGCGTTGCTTCATAGTCGGGATCAGCGTCATGCCCCCGGAGACATATTTGCCTTCCGACGTTCCCGAAATCATCCTGACAGCTTCATCGACCGAGGACGCGCGGTGATAGTTGGTCTGATACATCGTCGTTTCTCCTCAATGAACCGCGCGCGCTGCCATCCACACCTTCTGTGGCGTGGCGGGCATCGTCAGCATATTGTTGCCAATAGCATCGGTGATGGCATTGATCAGTGCCGGGGGAGACCCGATCGCACCGGCCTCCCCGCACCCCTTGATTCCGAGCGGATTGCTCGGGGACGGCGTTACCTGATGCGAGACCTTGAACGACGGCAGGTCGTCGGCGCGCGGCATGGCATAGTCCATGAAACTTGCCGTCAACAGCTGGCCATTCTCGTCATAATGCACGGCCTCGAGCAGGGCCTGACCGATACCCTGTGCGATACCACCATGCACCTGCCCTTCAACAATCATTGGATTGATGATGTTTCCGAAATCGTCCGCGGCGACGAACTGGATGATCTCGGTCCTGCCGGTTTCCGGATCGACCTCGACCTCGCAGATGTAGCAGCCGGCCGGGAACGTGAAGTTGGAGGGGTCGTAGAAGGCGGTCTCCTTCAGCCCCGGCTCCATGCCGCCAGGCAGATTGTGCGCGGTGTAGGCGGCGAGCGCCACCTGAAACCAAGGAAGGCTCTTGTCGGTGCCGGCAACTTTCACCTCGCCGTTCTCGATGACGATATCGCCCTCGTCGGCCTCCATCAGATGGGCGGCAATCTTTTTGGCCTTGGCTTCGACCTTGTCGAGCGCCTTGACGACGGCGGACATCCCGACGGCGCCCGAGCGTGAGCCGTAAGTACCCATGCCCATCTGCACCTTGTCCGTGTCACCGTGAACAATCGACACGCTTTCCAGCGGAACGCCGAGGCGATCCGAAACCAGCTGGGCGAAGGTCGTCTCGTGGCCCTGCCCGTGGCTGTGGGATCCGGTGAGCACTTCTATCGTGCCGACCGCATTGACGCGCACCTCTGCCGATTCCCACAAGCCGACGCCAGCGCCAAGCGAACCAACTGCCTGCGAGGGCGCAATTCCACAAGCCTCGATGTAGCAACTCATGCCGAGACCCCGCTTCATGCCACGGCTGGCTGCTTCCGCCTTGCGCGCCTGGAAGCCGTTCCAGTCGGCAGCCTGCATCGCGGCATTAAGAGATGCTTCATAATCACCTGCGTCATAGTTCATGATGACAGGTGTCTGATGCGGGAAGGAGCGGATGAAATTCTTCCGCCGCAGCTCCGCCGGCGAGATGCCGAGCTCGCGGGCTGCCGTTTCCATCGTCCGCTCGAGCAAGAAGGTCGCCTCCGGCCGGCCGGCGCCGCGATAAGCGTCGACGGGCGCGGTATTGGTATAGACCGCGCGCACATTGGCGTGAATGGCCGGGATATCGTATTGGCCGGATAGCAGAGTTGCATAGAGGTATGTCGGGACCGCCGACGAAAACAGCGACATATAAGCGCCGAGATTGCAGATGGTGTCGACCTTCAGCGCGATGATGCGGTGGTCGCTATCAAAGGCCATTTTCACCTTGGAGACGTGGTCGCGGCCATGCGCATCCGTCAGGAAGGCTTCGGTGCGGTCGGAGTTCCATTTCACCGGCACGCCTGTCTTCTTGGAAGCCCAGAGACAGACGATCTCTTCGGGGTAGATGTAGATCTTCGATCCAAAGCCGCCGCCGACATCCGGAGCAATCACCCGCAGCTTGTTCTCCGGCGCAACGTTGTAGAAGGCGCTCATCACCAGACGGGCGACATG
This sequence comes from Rhizobium mesoamericanum STM3625, assembly GCF_000312665.1. Classification (GTDB taxonomy): domain Bacteria; phylum Pseudomonadota; class Alphaproteobacteria; order Rhizobiales; family Rhizobiaceae; genus Rhizobium; species Rhizobium mesoamericanum. The sequence goes on from NZ_HF536772.1 coordinate 501,516, forward strand.
CGGGTTCTGGCTGGTCGTATAGCAGGTGTAATGATCTTCGGCGGCGTCATAGATCCCGAGCGCTGCGCGCGGTTCCATGGGATTGGGTGACAGGCGATTGTTGTGAATCTCGATCTCGGTGACGTGTGCCGCTTCGGAAATAGCCTTGTCGGTCGCCGCGCCGTCGCCAAGTTCCCAGTCGAAGATCAAGTTGTTCTGAGCTTCAGGGTGAAGCTGCGGCGCCCCTGATTTCAATGCCTCGACCGCCTCGACTACAACCGGCAACTCCTCATAGTCTACGACAACGGCTTCTGCGGCATCCCGTGCTTCGCCAAGCGAATCGGCGACGACCACAGCGACGGCATCGCCGACATAGCGGACGGTTTCCACCGCAAGCGGGCGCCAGGCGCCCATCTTCATCGGCGAACCGTCCTTCGAATGAATCATCCAGCCGCAGATGAGATTGCCGATGCCATCAGCAAGCAACTGCTTGCCGTCGAGCACGTCGATGACGCCGGACATTGCCTTTGCCGATGCTGCATCGATCCCTTTGATCTTGGCGTGCGCATACGGACTGCGTATGAAATAGGCGAATTTCATGCCCGGCACGACCATATCGTCCGTATAACGGCCCTTGCCGGTCAAGAACCGTTTGTCTTCCTTTCGCGCGACCCGTGCACCAATTCCTTCAACACCCATAATGTCCTCCCAATGGGGTTTCGGGCCTGGCATTCCGCCAAAATTAGTCATGTTCGGCAGTCAGCCAGACAATTCCTGAGAGCTATTCGGCAGCCTGATTGGCAGCGCCGTTCATCTGCTCGTTGGCAGACAGAACGGCTTTGACGATGTTGTGGTAGCCGGTGCATCGACAGATATTGCCGTCGAGTTCATGACGAACCGTCTTTTCGTCCAGATCGCCGCCGTGACGCGAAATCATGTCGACAGCCGTCATCACCATGCCCGGCGTGCAGAAACCGCATTGCAGACCGTGATGCTCCTTGAAGGCTGCCTGGACAGGATGCAATTCACCGTCGCTGGCAAGGCCCTCTATGGTGGTGACCGTCGAACCGGATGCCTGGACGGCAAGGACCGAACAGCTCTTCACCGACTTGCCGTCCATGTGAACGACACAGGCACCGCATTGGGTGGTATCGCAGCCGACGTGCGTCCCGGTCAGACCGAGTTTTTCGCGGATAAAATGGACAAGAAGCGTGCGCTCTTCACAGTCGCCACTCACTGCCCGGCCATTCACCGTCAGTTTCACTATCGCCATGATTTCCTCCTCGCGCCTCCTCCAGGCGCGGATGGTATCATTTGACGTTTTCGCTTTGGGATCAACCACTACTTTAGGGAGGCTTCTTAAATTCGCCGTGTTCGGTTGTACTGAATTGAGGCCAAAGTTGCAGCGACAATTCTGCGAAAAATGAGCGGCGGACGCAGCTTGCTCTTTTTGCGCCACAGTTTGACGACTAGCATGAAAAAAACAAGAATCAGGGACGGCCACCGCTCTTTGAGGGCGACCATCTAGGAGAAGAATTTGATTAAGAAGATTGTTGCATTCGCTTTGATTGGACTTTCGATCGCAAGCTGCACGCCAACCCAGCAGGGCGCTGGCATCGGCGCTGCATCCGGCGCAATCATCGGGGGTGCGGTGACGGGAAATGTACGCGGAGCTGCCGTCGGCGCGGCGATCGGCGGCGTTTCCGGTGGCCTTATCGGCCACGTCGCAGAGCAGCCGGGGCAGTGCTATTATCGCGACCAATATGGCCGACGTTACATCGACGATTGCCGCGGCGGCTATTAAGCCAGGGCAAAATCATGTCGAAATCCCGGGTTTGTGGCCCGGGATTTTTCATTTTTTCCACCATTTCGGTGGCTGCGCGATTTAAAACGATACACGTTAAGGAATTTTGCCGCTAAGGTTGCCACCGGCCGGGGGGCGCGAAGCTTAATTCCAGTGTAACCAAAAGCGGTGGATGCAAATTAGAGGGACGGCACCGAAACCGGGTACAGCGTATCGGCGCGTAAGCACCATGTTGGTCGTCGCGACTGCTTTCGCGTTTTCGCCGGCTCTTATTTCGGAGGCTTTCGCCTTCAGGCTTTTCGGCATCACATTGTGGGGCAGGGACGACGAATCGGCCAACGACCAGGTCCCGGATCCGGTTCGCTATGACGTGACGCTGACAACCGACAGCAACGATCCCGATCTCAAGAAAGCACTGGAAAACAGTTCCCGTCTCGTCGGTGACAAGGACCGGCCCGTCTCCGGCGACCTGGGCGTTGTCGTCAAGGCCAGGGACGACCGCGAACGGCTAATTGCCGCACTCTTCGAGAAAGCCCGCTACGGTGGTGTGGTGACGATCAGGGTCGACGGCCGCGATATAGACTCCCTCCCGCCTAATCCGACGTTCAATCGCTCACGTCCCGTCCCCGTGACGATCAGCGTAGCGGCGGGTCCTGTCTTCAAAGTCCATGAAGTGCAATTCGGCGGGGACGCCGCCCGCCGCAATCCAGCAGATTACGATCTTGCTCCGGGCGAGACCGCCGGTTCGCTCACGATCATCAAAGCTGGTGACAAGATCGTCGAGCAACTGAAAAGCGAAGGCCGTCCGCTGGCCAAGTTGACGACCCGCAAAGTCATAGCCGACCACAGAACGAACACGGTCAACATCGTGCTCGCCGCCGAAGGTGGTCCCGTCGCGCCGATCGGCGACGTCGGCGTCCGCGGGGAAAAAAACGTCCGGGCTGGCTTTATCCAGCGCTATTCAAGGCTGAACAGGGGTGAGCAGTATTCGCCGGAGGCCTTGAGGAAGGCGGGAGACCGGCTCCGCGCATTGGGAGTCTTCTCCAGCGTCACGATTCATGAGGCCGACGCTCTAGCAGCGGACGGCACGCTACCAATGACAATCGAGGTATCGGAAGGCAAGCAACGCTACCTCGGTATCGGTGCTCAGTATTCGACCACGGACGGCTTCGGCGTCAACGGCTACTGGGGTCACCGCAATCTCTTCGGGGAAGCGGAAGCGCTTCGCATCGAAGGGTCGGTGGGGCGGCTGGGTGAAACAACCAACGTCGGCGATCTCGACTATTCCGCCGGCATTGCCTTCACCAAGCCTGGTGCGTTCTCCCCGGCCGCGACGTTGCGGGCGAGTATATTGGCCAAGACCGAGAATCCCGACGCCTACACTGCAAAGCTCGTCACTGCCTCGCTCGGGCTCTCTTACGAGCTGTCTGATGTGGATACGATCACAGGTTCCGGTGAGGTCAGCTGGGAACGGGATGATGATGCCTTCGGCACCAACAGCTATCTGACTGTCTCGTTGCCATTTCAGTACGAACGCGATGCACGCGACAACAAGTTCGATCCGACAGAAGGTTACCGCGCGCTGCTCAAGGCAACGCCCAGCTACGAGACCTACAACGGAACCTTTTTCTCCAGCTTCGAGGGCTCGATCACCGGGTATCACGGCCTGGGCGCGGAGGATCGCGTTGTTCTCGCCGGCAAGCTTGCCGCGGGTGTTCTCGTAGGGGCGGACGATCTCCAGAACATTCCTGCCACGCGCAGATTCTTTGCCGGCGGTGGCGGCTCGGTTCGCGGATTCGGTTATCAGGAGATCTCGCCGCGCAACGCTAACAATGAGGAGACCGGTGGCGCATCTTACGTCACCGCCTCGTTCGAGACTCGGGTGAAGATCACCGACACGATCGGTATCGTGCCGTTCATCGATGTCGGGACCGTTTCAGCCGATATAGCACCCGACTTTTCCGACGTTCGGGCCGGTGCGGGCATCGGTATTCGCTATGCGACACCGTTTGGTCCCCTGCGGCTTGATTTTGCCGTACCGCTCAACAAGTACGAGGGTGGCACGAATTACGGCATCTATGCCGGGATTGGTCAGTCATTCTAAACGCACCCCGCGGCTTAGCGCCTTCGTTCGCTTTGAGCCGCCAATGAAACGGAGTAATGTCCGCGCGATGCAGACATTGGCGAAAATCTTGAACTGGATCGTGCGGTTGTTGGGCTATTCCGCCGGCGCCCTCCTGATCCTGCTTGCCATCGCCATCGGTGTGTTCGGCTTCACGTCTTTTGGGGCGCGCATCGTCACCGACAGGGTCGCCTCGAGCCTCTCCAACCGGGATATGACCATCACGGTTCAGGACCCGGGGGGCCTCCTGACGGGTGGACTGCGCGCCAGCCAGATCGTGCTCTCCGACACGAGAGGCGTTTTCGCGCGGATTGACGGTCTTGCTGTAAGCTGGAATCCCCTGGCACTCCTCACGGGCAGGTTCCACGCCAGGAGCGTCGAAGCCACGGCAATCCATCTGATGAGACAACCGGTGCGCACGCTTCCCTCGCGCCAGACCGCCGCAGGTGAACGCGACACCGGCTTTTCGCTGCCGATCAAGATCGACATCGACAAGATTTCCTTGCCCGAGATCAACCTCGCCCAGCCCTTGATCGGGCGGGCCTTCTCGCTTGCAGCGGACGGCAACGTACGCGCCGACAGCGAAGGCGGAAATGCATCGCTCAACGTCCGCCGTCACGATGCTCCCGATGCCAGGCTGATCGCCGACGTCGCGTTCATGCCTGATCGCAATCAGTTGCGATTGAAGGCAAAACTGACGGAACCAAAGGGCGGGTTGCTCGCAGGTGTCCTTGCATTGCCCGGAAACCCCGCGGTGGAAATCAGCCTAACAGGAGACGGGCCGATCTCTGACTGGCGAGGTCAATTGCTTGCCGCTCTCGACGGGCAGCAACGAGCCTCGATTGAAGCGCACCACACCCTGACCCCGGAAAACCTTCATCACCTCGACCTCAAGGGTGGTGGCGATCTTAGCTCGCTGCTGCCGGCTGCCTTCCGGCCGCTCTTTGCCGGGCAGACGAACATCGATGTCGCCGCGAACTTCGACAACAGGGGCAAGATCGACATCCAGACGGGCAATCTGGCAACCGGGGCGGTGGTCATTGCCGCATCGGGCACGCTGGACCCGAAGGGCAAGAATAGTCTGAACGCCAATCTCCTTGGAACGTCGGGACCGGTCGATTTCCGCTGGCCGTTAACAGACGGCGAAGCGCGTTTCCTGATCTCGGGTATCAATCTTTCGTTGACCGGTGACGCCAAGGCCTCCCGCCTCAATGCGAGCGCTTCCCTCGATTCCGCAGCCTTGCCGCAGGCGACGATGGGGAATGTGAAGCTGACGGCAAAGAGCGACAACTTCAACCTCGCCGGTCGCGCTGGAAGCGTTCAGATTACACTCGCCGCGGGTGACGCGTCCTTCGTCAATCGTGATATCAACCGGGCAGTTCAAGCCCCCGTCACGATCACGCTTCCGCTGCAAATTTCGGCCGACGCGCTTGGCTTCAATGGCGCGACGATCGAAAGCGCAGCCGCGAACGCCAACGTCAACGGGTCGTTTAAACTGAGTGCCAGCTCGCTGACCGGGAACGTCAAGCTGACCGTTCAGCCGTCGGCGCTGCCACCGGCACTCGCGCCGCGTTTCAACGCACCGATCGTGATCGAGGGCCAGGTCGCCGGGACGCTTCCCTCGAAGTTCAACGTTTCGAACCTCTCGATTCAATCGAGCGCTCTTCAAGCTACCGGCGGCGTCATGCTCGATGGAGACACGCTCGATGCCACTCTCTCCGGTCGCGTTTCAGATATTCAGACCCTGCTGCAAGGCGCGAAGGGCGAGCTCAACTATCATCTGAACGCAAAAGGCAATCTGGCAGCGCTGGCGGTGACCGCCGATATTAAAGGGCCGTCCCTCATGATGGCCGGCCGTCAGGTCAAACAGCTCGACATCAACGTCTCCGGAACCGCAGACCCGAAGGCGCCACTGGCGCAAATCATCGCCAAGGGCACGATCGACGGGCAGCCAATCAATGTGGCCACGGCTGTTCAAGTAGTGGACGGGAAAGTGCAACTTCCGTCGGTCGCCGCCGACGTCGGCAACAATCGCCTGACGGGCCACATCGAACTATCGCCTGGTTTCGAGCCAACCGGGCAGGCGACGTTTGACTTTCCGGATATCGGTCTTCTCGCGGCACTGGGCGGACAGAAGGCGGAGGGTGACCTGAAGGGATCGGTCGATATCGACAACGACAACGGTAACATCGCCCTCAAGGTGGTCGCATCCGGAAGCGGCCTGAAGCGCGATACCTTTGCCATCGTCGGACCTGATATCAACGTCATGGTTACCGACCTCAAGGCTTTTGCTGCGACGGGCACAATCACGGCACAAGAGATTTCCTCCGGGTCTAACAAGGTGGAGAGCCTAGCAATCAGTTTCACGCAGCAGCAGAATCGGACAAACTTCGATCTCGGCGCCACCTATGACGCCAATCCGCTGATCGCATCCGGCAGCATCGAGGTGAATGCCGGCACGACGCTGCTTCGCCTCGACCGCTTCCTGGCGAAACCCCGCAAAATCCCGGTAGAGCTTGCATTACCGTCAGAGGTGTCGATCAGTGGCGGCACCATAACGCTGAGCGCCGTGGAACTGAAGACTGGCGACGGCTCGATTCACGTCAGCGGTACAATCGGCGAAACTCTCGATATCAAGGCTGACATACGCGACCTCCCCGCAAGCCTCGCCAATAGCTTCGTCCCTAAACTCGATGCCGCAGGCACAATCTCGGGCAAAGTTACCGTGACCGGCACGCCGGCAGCACCGATCGCCAACTTTGACCTGGATTGGAAGGATGCGGCCACCAGCCAGACAAAGGGTGCCGGTCTTTCGTCACTGGCGATCGCTGCAAACGGGACGTTTGCCGACAACACGCTCCATTTTGAAACGAGCCTCACGGGCAAGGGCGGCGTTTCGCTGAAGGCAGACGGCAGTATCGTGACTGGCCCGAATGCACAGTCACTGAAAGTCGACGCCGATATCGTCAACATCCCGGCCGGATTGGCGAATGCCTTCGTTCCCAACCTTGCCGCCGAAGGCTCGATCTCCGGCACAATCACGGCAGCCGGAACGCTACCCGCCCCTGCACTTGATTTCAAGCTGAACTGGAAGAACGCCGCAACGAGCCAGACCAGAAGCGCCAAGCTTTCTTCGCTTGGGCTGACGGCAAGCGGCAACCTCAAAGACAATGTTCTCAACTTCGACGCCGATGCGCGCGCAAGCGGCGGCATGTCTATACAAGCGAACGGCAATTTCATCGTTGCCGGTACCGACGCCCAAACGTTGAAAGTCGACGGGCAACTCGCCAACATACCGGCTGCTCTAGCCAACAGCTTTGTCCCGAACCTTGCTGCGGAGGGCATGATATCAGGTACGGTGTCGGCCTTTGGCAAGTTGCCGACACCAACAGCGACCTTCGATCTCACCTGGGCGGATGCCGCGACGAGCCACACCAAGGAAGCCCGCCTAACCGGCATCAGGTTGACGGCTAAGGGCAATTTCGCGGATCAAAAACTGACCGTACAGAGCGAGCTGACGGCGAATGGCGGCGTGACGCTGAACGCCTCCGGCAACGTTACGCTGGCGGGGACGAAAATCGGGAACCTGACAGCAGACGCGACGATCCACAACATTCCGGCAAGCCTCGCAAACGCCTTCGTTCCCGACCTCGGCGCTAGCGGCACGATTTCCGGCAAGGCATCCGCTTCCGGAACGCTGCAACAGCCAGTGGCAAACTTCGACCTCAGCTGGAAGGATCTTGCGACCACTCAGACCAAAGCGGCGCGCCTCTCCTCCCTTGCGCTCGCTGCCAAAGGCACTTTCGCCAACAACATCCTCGAATTCGAGACAAATCTCGACGGCGATGGCGGCTCTGCTCTGAAAGCGAAGGGAAAGGTTACGATTGAAGGAACGGTCGTGAAGGGCCTGCAAGCGGATGCGACGCTCAGCGACCTACCCGCCGCGCTGGTCAACAATGTCATGCCGGATCTTGGTGCCGAAGGAACGATCTCGGGCACGGCGACCGTATCCGGCTCGCTGCCCATTCCTGCCGTCGACTTCAAGCTCGACTGGAGCAATGCCGGGACCCGTCAGACGAGGGCTGCCGGCCTTTCCGGTCTTCGGCTGAATGCGGCCGGCAACCTTGCCGGCAACAAGATCTCCTTTGACGCCACGTTAAACAGCAGCCGCAGTACGCTTCTGAAGGCAAAGGGAACGGCAAACCTGCAAGGCGCGAGCGTCCAGGGCCTCTCGGTCGATGCCGACATCGCGAATCTGCCTGCCAGCCTCGCCAATGGTTTTGTCCCGAGCCTCGGCGCTGAAGGAACGATATCAGGCACTGCTAAGACATCAGGGACGCCGACCAATCCGATCATTGATTTCAAGCTGGACTGGAAAGACGCGGCGACCACACAGACCAGGGCATCCGGCATCCAGCCGCTTTCAGCGAACGCCAATGGAAAGCTTGCGAACGGCAGCCTCGACTTCACGACGAGTTTGAGCGGCAGCGGCGTGTCCATGAAGGCCAGCGGCAACTTCGTGATCGCTGGGCAGAATGCACAGTCGCTCGCGCTTGATGTCGATATTTCCAACCTGCCTGCCGGTATCGCCAACGCATTCGTGCCCGGGCTCGCCGCCGAAGGCAATGTTTCAGGCTCGCTCAAGGCGTCGGGCAAGCTGCCTTTGCCCGCCGTGGACTTCAATCTTGACTGGAGGGGCGCCGCGACCAGGCAAACCAGGAGCGCCGGACTTTCGCCTTTAAGTATCGCTGCAAACGGCAGACTAAGAGATGACCGGTTGACCATCGATACCAATCTCACCGGCGACAGCGGCCTCTCTCTGCGCGGCGGTGGCAGCATTACCATCACAGGCAATCGTGCGCTTGATTTGCGCTTTTCTGGCAATCTACCATTCGCCGTGCTCAGCGCGCAGCTTGCAGCCCAGGGCTTCGTCGCCGATGGCACGGCGAACCTCAATTTGCAGATCAGCGGAACTACTGCCGCGCCATCCATCAACGGTACGGTGACGACCAGCGGCGCAAGGATCGTCGATGTGCGCCGCAACCTTGCGATCAACAATCTGACTGCAGACATCCGGTTCAACGGGAACGAAGCCGTGATCTCGCGCCTCACCGGCCAGCTCGCCAGCGGCGGTAGCGTCTCGGCATCAGGTAGCGTCGGGATACAGCCCGGCTCCAACTTCCCGGCCAACATCGACGTTAAGCTCGACAGGGCCGTCTATGTCGATGGAACGCTCGTGGTGGCAACTGTCAACGGAACAATCGGCTTACGTGGCCCGCTGCTCGGGACTCCCACTCTGAGCGGCAGGCTGCAGCTGGAAAGGGTCTCGATCACCGTCCCTGAGACGCTCCCGACCTCGCTGCGTGAAATCGACATTAGGCACGTCAACGCGCCGAAGGCGGTTCTCGCACAGCTGCGCGCCACGATGCAACAGGGCGCGCGCACCAAGTCCAATACGATCAATCTCGATCTTCAGCTCGACGCTCCTTCACAGATCTTCGTGCGCGGTCGCGGCATCGACGCTGAACTTGGCGGCAGTGTCACGATCAGGGGAACGGCAGCGGCGCCGATCGTTTCGGGCGGCTTCACCATGCGGCGCGGTCGCCTGACGATTCTCAACCGGCGCCTCGATTTCACCAACCGGAGCCGTATCACATTTGCGGGTGACCTGACGCCCGCGCTTGACTTGGAAGCCAGCTCCACCTCCGGCTCGACGACGCTGACAGTGGACGTCACTGGGCTGGCGACCGATCCCTCGATCACCTTCTCTTCGTCTCCAGCCTTGCCGCAAGACGAGGTTCTGGCACAGCTGATCTTCGGGCAGTCGATGTCGAGGCTGTCGCCGGTTCAGATCGCCCAGCTTGCAGATGCCATTGCGCAGCTGGCCGGCGGCCGTTCCGGATCACTGTTCCAGGGCCTCCGCAATCAACTTGGCGTCGACGATTTCGATGTTAGTACCGATACGAAAGGCCGCACAACGGTAAGCGTTGGCCGCTATCTCAACGACCGTACCTATTTCGAACTGCAGCAGACCACTGGCAAGGGCGGCGCCAAGGCGATCATCAATTTCGACATCGGTCGGGGTGTGAAGCTGCGTGCCGGCGCGGGCGGCGAAGGCGAAGGGGAAGCCGGCGTCGTCTACGAGCACGAGTATTAGAAGCTGGTCTTGCTGGTCTTCAGCAGGATGTTGGTTTCCGTGGTGTTGATGCCATTGATCAGCCGTATCCGGCGCAGCGTCTCGTCGAAGGAGACGAGATCGCGGTCCTCGAGTTCGGCGATGAAATCCCATTTCCCGTTCGTGCTGTGCAGCGCACGGACCTGCGGCAGACCGCGAAGCTGATCGGCAACCTTGTCCGCGAGCTTGCCGAGCACTTCGATCATGACGATCGCGCGCACGCCCGCCGCGCGGGTTTCGTGGCCCGTGCGGACCGTGAACGCGGTAATGGTGCCGTTGGCAACCAGCCGGTCGATGCGTGCCGCGACCGTGGCACGCGACGCACCGGTCATTGCCGCGAGCGATGAAACCGAAGTACGCGCATTGTGCCTCAATGCGCTGAGTAGTTCTTGATCGAGATCGTCCATAGCTTCACTATCACTTTGTCAAAATGGGCTTACCAAACTGATCAATCATAGCGCATTATCGGCAATTTTTCATCTATTTGTCGCCGCGCCGATATTTCAATATGCCTCACCAAAGCACGAGCTGGAGAGGACACATGCAGCCACAAGCAAGATCGGTTACGCTCATTGGAGCACCGCTGGAAGAAGGTTCCGGACGCCGGGGCGCCGCCATGGGTCCAGCTGCACTTCGCATTGCAGGCGTCGATCAGACGCTTATCGATCTTGGCCATGACGTGGTCGATGCCGGGGACGTGCATGTCGTTCCCGCACGTGATCTGCCGAACAATCCGAAAGCCCACAACCTGCGTGTCGTCGGCGCATTCACACGTGCGCTCGAAGCCGGCGTCTATGAGGCCGCCGACGCCGGCCGCTTTCCGCTGATCCTCGGTGGCGATCACAGCCTTTCGATGGGTACTGTGTCAGGAATGGCTCGCTACGCCGCCCAAAAGGGCCGGCCCCTCTTCGTCCTCTGGCTTGATGCTCACTCCGACTTCAACACGCCTGATACCTCTCCCTCAGGCAACATTCACGGTATGCCAGTCGCCTATTTCTGTGGCCAGGCCGAACTTGCCGAGATCCTGCCGAAGGATCGCCCGTTTGTTGATCCGCGCAACGTCTTCCAGGTCGGCATCCGTTCGGTCGATGCGTCTGAACGGGAACTCATCAAGGAACATGGTGTCAACGTCTTCGACATGCGCTGGCTTGACGAACAAGGCGTTGCCGCAGCGATCCGCCAGATCCTTGCCGTCGTGTCCGATGCAAACGGTCTGCTGCATGTAAGCCTTGATGTCGATTTCCTCGATCCGGACATTGCGCCCGGCGTCGGCACGACTGTTCCCGGCGGCGCGACTTTCCGTGAAGCGCATCTCATCATGGAAATGCTGTGCGATAGCGGCCTTGTCTCCTCGCTCGACCTCGTCGAGCTCAACCCCTTCCTCGACGACCGCGGCAAGAGCGCCCGGATTCTGGTGGAGCTGACCGCAAGCCTCTTTGGCCGCCGCATCTTCGACCGTCCGACCCGCGCCGCCTGAGGAGAACAGAGATGAACAATTCCAAGAACCTGATCGATACCGAACAGCGCCTCGGCGCCCACAACTACAAGCCGCTTGATGTCGTCCTCACACGGGGTGAAGGCGTCTACGTCTGGGATACCGACGGCAAGCGGTATCTCGACTGCCTGTCTGCCTATTCGGCTGTGAACCAGGGACATTGCCATCCGAAGATCCTGGCCGCCATGGTCGAGCAGGCCGGTAAGCTGACGCTGACCTCACGCGCCTTCCGCAACGACCAACTCGCGTATCTCTATGAAGAACTCGCGGCCCTGACCGGCTCGCACAAGATCCTGCCGATGAACTCGGGCGCCGAGGCGGTGGAAACTGCCATCAAGGCGGTGCGCAAGTGGGGCTACGAGGTCAAGGGCGTACCGGATGGCAAGGCCGAGATCATCGTCTGCGCGGATAACTTTCATGGCCGTACGCTAAGCATCATCAGCTTCTCGACGGATCCTGACGCGCGCACCGGCTTTGGTCCTTATACGCCTGGCTTCCGAACGGTTCCTTTCGGCGATGCCGACGCATTTGCTGCCGCCATCAACGAGAACACGGTCGCTGCGCTGATCGAGCCGATCCAGGGCGAAGCCGGCGTCATCATTCCGCCGACCGGCTACTTCAAGCGCGTGCGTGAACTCTGCACCGAGAACAAGGTGACGCTGATCCTCGACGAGATCCAGACCGGCCTTGGCCGCACCGGAAAGCTGCTGGCCGAAGAGCACGAGGGGATCGAGGCCGACGTGACGCTGATCGGCAAGGCGCTCTCCGGCGGCTTCTATCCGGTCTCGGCGGTACTTTCCAATTCCGAAGTGCTCGGTGTCCTGAAGCCCGGGCAGCACGGCTCGACCTTCGGTGGTAACCCGCTTGCCTGCGCGGTGGCGCGCGCCGCGCTCAAGGTTCTGACCGAAGAAGGCATGATCGAAAACGGCGAAAAGATGGGCGACTACTTCCTGGAAGGACTGCGCTCCATCCGCTCCAACATAGTCAAGGACGTGCGCGGTCGCGGACTGATGATGGCGGTCGAGCTCGTGCCGGAAGCCGGCGGCGCCCGTCAATTCTGCTACACCCTCAAGGATCACGGTCTGCTTGCCAAGGACACGCACGAGAACACCATCCGCCTCGCCCCACCGCTTGTTATCACCAAGAGCCAGGTCGACTGGGCGGTGGAGCAGATCGAAAAGACGCTCGCGTAGGCCCGCGAAAAGACAAGTGGTGCAGCTCCTGTTTGAAACTTATGGTGAGCCCGATCGAAGGAGTCGGGTTCGCTATAGGGGAACATATGGCCATTGACCTATGGAAACGCACGCCGGGACGTGGCCCGCTTGCAGTAGCCCATCGCGGGGGTGCAGCATTGGCCGCGGAGAACAGCATCTCTGCCTTCAAGGCTGCCGCGGCAGCTGGGGCTGACGCGATAGAAACTGATGTCCGGTCGACGCGGGATGGCGTTCCCGTTTGCGTCCACGACGCGGACCTCCACAGACTCTGCAACGACCCACGGGCCGTGTCGGATCTCGATCTTGCGACACTGCGCAGCCTGCTGCCAAGCGTAATGACCCTTGGGGAAGCCCTGGAAGCCTCTGACCCTTTGGGCGTCCTGTTGGACATCAAACTAAGCCACGAGGATCAGATTGCGCAAATCATTGCCGATGTTGCGCAGCATGACGCAACGCGACGCTCGCTCATTGGACTGCGTAAAATTACATTGATCGACAGCGCACGCCGTCTGTCGGACGACGTCGCAATCCTGGCCTTTCTCGAAGATCCCGCGTGTGCTGATGCGGCACGAGCAGCCGGAGCCGACTGGTTCAGATTGTGGCAGGCGTCGGCGACCCCGCCATTATCCGACGCCGTTCGTGAGGCAGGGATGCGCGTCGCTGTCATGGTCGGGCAACCTCGTTCGATCGCGGTGTCGGAATATCCGCCCTTTCCGGTGGGCCGGGTCGATCAGCAGGGCCTTGAGCGCATCCTCGCGATCGCACCGGATGCAATTCTCCTTGACGATCCACGAATGATCACACGGGCGCCTACCGCTTCCACCTGACCAAAAATCAGCTGCCTCAATTTAGATTTGGGCAACACTCTTCCGTTAAGGTCCGGAGTAACCGCATCGATACAACTCCCTTGGGAGAGCACGCGCGGTTTGAAGGCAAAGTCCATCCGCGCCAATGGTGGCGCGGTTGCTTCTGCCCTGGCTTTTGACGGTTGGGACAATACCTATGGCTACGATCAATTCCACAAACTTCAGCGGCGATATGCTGGAGATCATTGCCTTCAGACTGCACGATCAGGAATTTTGCGTTAAGACGACGACAATCCGCGAAATTCGCGGCTGGGCACCTTCAACGCCGATCCCGCATGCGCCGGCCGACGTCATCGGAGTCATGAACCTGCGCGGCTCGGTAATCCCGATCATCGACCTCGCCTTCAAGCTCGGCATGAAGAGCACGGTCGCCAATGAGCGCAGCGCAATCGTCGTGGCGGAAGTCCACAATATGGTCATTGGCATGCTGGTCGATCGCGTCTCGGACATCCTGACGATCTCCTCCAGCCAGGTTCAGCCAGTTCCTGAAGTCACTGCCTCCTTCGATCGTGCTTTCTGCGAGGGCATCATCGCCTCGGAAAACGGCATGATCTGCTTCCTGAACCTCGCCAAGATGTTCAAGGAAAGCGAGACAGACGATCTCGCCGCCTGATGTGGGCCCCTTGTCGAAATGAAAGAAGCCGTCCTCGAGGCGGCTTTTTTGTTCACACCGCAATTGCAGGAAAGCCGTAGCGGCAGCAGATCCGCCTTCGTCACCGAGGTCCTAGTTAGGTGCACTCGCTGACGGTTCGGGCCGGTTGATCAGCGGTGCAGCCTGGATAACGAGTGGGCTGAGACCATGGGCTTCACCCTCCAGCATCTCAAACAGTTGCCGCCGCATGCGCGGCTCCCAGAATTTGTTGATATGAGTCGCCACGCCCTGGGCAGCTTCGCTCTCCGGCTGACTCTTGAAGAAGGTCGCAATCTGATTGGCCATGTAGACGAGTTTCGACCGGGTATCATGCGACATCGGATATGCTTCCTGGCTGGATGCGGTGGGGATGCGTGAAAATCTCGAAGTCCTCTCCACGCACGAGCGCAACGAGGGTCATGCCGGCTTCATCGGCCGTGCGAATGGCAAGGGCGGTCGGAGCGGAAATGGCAGCGAGTACGGAACTGCCGAGGATTGCAGCTTTCTGCACCATCTCGACAGACAGACGGCTGGTAACTGCAATCATGCCTTCCGCTGCGGATTGCCGTTGGCGCACGATCGCGCCGCAAAGCTTATCGAGCGCGTTATGCCGGCCGACATCCTCGCGCACCTCAAGCAGCCCCCTGCCAGGCAGGTAGAAGCCGGCGCCGTGCACGGCGCGCGTCTCGCGATGTAATGGCTGCGCCGCATTCAGCGACGAAACGGCCTGGATGATATCGCGGTAAGTCAAATGAAGCGACACATCGCCAACATCAGGAACCTTGCGGACGGCCTGTTCGATTGATTCAATCCCGCAGAGACCGCAGCCGACGGGTCCGGCCATGCTGCGTCTCCGGGCTGTCAACGCCGCAGCAACCTCGTCGACCAGTGCGATCTGGATGTCGATGCCCTTCTCGCTATCAAAGATCTCGATCCCCTCGATCTGCCCGATATCGGAAATGATCCCTTCGGTGAGGCTGAAGCCGATGGCGAAATCCTTAAGATCGCCGGGCGTTCCCATCATCACGGCATGCGTGCTGCCGCCATAGGAAAATGCGATCGGCACCTCCTCTGGAACGAGCCGCTCGCCGGGCATGGCGACGCGGCCGCTGCGGGCGGTGCGTCTGACGGCAATGCGGGTCGGGCGGTCTGTCATCACTCCGCGGGCTCCAGCTTGCTCGCGATCCGGCGGCTCTGACGTGCCTGCTCGTCGTAGTCTCGCTGCCAGTCGGTCGGACCGTTGGAAGGCGAAACCTGGACTGCCGTCACCTTATATTCCGGACAGTTCGTCGCCCAGTCCGAAAAGTCGGTGGTGATGACGTTCGCCTGCGTATCCGGGTGGTGGAACGTGGTGTAGACGACTCCGGGCGCAACGCGGTCGGTGATCAGTGCGCGCAGCGTCGTGTCGCCCGACCGGCTCATCAGCTTTATCCAGTCACCATCGCGGATGCCGCGCTGCTCGGCGTCGTGCGAGTGAATCTCCAGGCGGTCTTCGGGATGCCAGACAACATTTTCGGTGCGACGCGTTTGCGCGCCGACATTGTACTGGCTGAGGATACGTCCGGTCGTCAGTAGCAGCGGGAAGCGCGGTCCCGTCCGCTCATCGGTCGCGACATATTCGGTGCGGATGAACTTGCCTTTGCCGCGGACGAACCCGTCGACATGCATGATCGGAGAACCCTGCGGATGTGCTTCATTGCAGGGCCACTGCACCGAGCCCACCTGATCGAGATAGTCATAGGAGACAAGGGCGAAGCTCGGCGTCGTCGCGGCGATCTCATCCATGATCTCGGAAGGATGCGTGTAGTTCCAGGCAAGCCCCATTGCTTGCGCCATCTTCTGCGTGACCTCCCAATCGGCATAGCCATTGCGGGGGCTCATGACCTTGCGAACGCGGTTGATGCGGCGCTCGGCATTGGTGAAGGTGCCATCCTTCTCAAGGAAGCTGGAGCCCGGCAGGAAGACATGGGCGTAGTTCGCCGTCTCGTTCAAGAAGAGGTCGTGAACGACGACGCACTCCATGGCGGCAAGGCCAGCCGCAACGTGCTTCGTATCAGGATCGGACTGCAGGATATCCTCGCCTTGGACGTAGAGACCCTTGAACGTTCCGTCGACCGCCGCATCCAGCATGTTCGGAATGCGCAGGCCCGGCTCATTGCTGATCTCGACGCCCCAGAGCTTCTCGAAGATGTCGCGCGTCGCGTCGTCCGAGATATGTCGATAGCCGGGTAGCTCATGCGGGAAGGAACCCATGTCGCAGGAGCCTTGCACATTGTTCTGGCCACGCAGCGGGTTCACGCCGACGCCTGGTCGGCCGATATTGCCGGTCACCATGGCAAGGTTGGCGATCGCCATGACAGTCGTCGAGCCCTGGCTGTGCTCGGTAACGCCCAGGCCGTAGTAGATCGCGCCGTTGCCGCCGGTGGCATAGAGGCGCGCGGCACCGCGCACAATATCGGCCGGAACACCGGTGAACTTCTCCGACGCTTCGGGGCTATGATGCGGCTCGGCCACGAAGCTTGCCCAGTCCTCGAACTCCGACCAGTCGCAGCGCTCGCGGATAAACGCCTCGTTGAACAGCCCTTCCGTCACGATGACATGCGCGAGCGACGTTAGAATTGCGACATTCGTGCCGGGTTTTAGTGGGAGGTGATAGGAGGCCTCGACATGCGGCGTGCGCACTATATCGATGCGGCGGGGATCGATTACGATCAGCTTGGCTCCCTGCCGCAACCGCTTTTTGAGGCGCGAGGCGAAGACCGGGTGGCCATCGGTCGGATTGGCTCCGATGATGACGACGACATCGCTTTTTTCCACGCTATCGAAGTTCTGAGTGCCGGCCGAGGTGCCGAAGGCCTGGCCGAGACCGTAGCCGGTCGGCGAATGGCAGACGCGGGCGCAGGTATCGACGTTGTTGTTGCGGAAGCCGGCGCGCACCAGCTTCTGTACCAGATAGGTTTCCTCGTTGGTGCAGCGAGACGATGTGATGCCGCCGACGGAATCGCGCCCGTACTGATACTGGATGCGGCGGAATTCCGACGCCACGTGCGCGAAGGCCTCGTCCCAGGTTACTTCGCGCCAGGGATCGGTGATTTTCTCGCGGATCATCGGATTGAGAATGCGGTCCTTGTGGCTGGAATAGCCATAAGCGAAGCGGCCTTTTACGCAGGAGTGGCCACGGTTCGCCTGTCCATCTTTCCAGGGCACCATACGCACCAGTTCCTCGCCGCGCATCTCCGCCTTGAAGGAGCAGCCGACGCCGCAATAGGCGCAGGTCGTGACGACGGAATGCTCTGGCTGACCGATTTCGATCACCGACTTTTCGATCAGTGTCGCCGTCGGGCAGGCTTGGACGCACGCTCCGCAGGAAACACATTCCGACGAGATGAAATCTTCATGCATGCCGGCCGAAACACGTGAATTGAAGCCACGGCCTTCGATCGTCAACGCGAAAGTCCCCTGCACTTCCTCGCAGGCGCGCACGCAGCGGGAACAGACGATGCACTTTGCCGGATCGAAGGTGAAATAGGGATTGGACTCGTCCTTCGGCGCCCATTTGAGATTGAGATCGCCGTTGTTGCGCGCCTTGACGTGATTGTCGCCATCATAGCCATAGCGCACGTCGCGCAAACCGACGGCGCCCGCCATGTCCTGCAGTTCGCAATCACCGTTGGCAGCACACGTCAGACAGTCGAGGGGGTGGTCGGAGATATAGAGTTCCATCACCCCGCGACGCACATCTTTCAGCCGGTTCGTCTGCGTCGAGACCACCATGCCCGGTGCAACCGGCGTTGTACACGAGGCCGGCAGACCGGCCCTACCCTCGATTTCGACGAGACATAGCCGGCAGGAGCCGAAGGCGTCCATCATATCAGTAGCGCAGAGCTTCGGGATCTCGATGCCCGCATCCATCGACGCGCGCATGACGGATGTTCCCTCCGGCACCGTCACCTGGCTGCCGTCGATAGTAAGCGTTACCATGGTTTCGGAGGTCGAGGCTGGCGTGCCGTAATCGGTTTCGTGGACGAGAGGCATAGGTCTTACTCCGCCGCTTCGATAAGAGGTGTGGGAACGAAATCTTCCGGGAAATGCGTCATGGCACTCATCACGGGATAGGGTGTGAAGCCCCCGAGCGCGCAGAGCGACCCGAATTTCATGGTATTGCAGAGATCGACAAGCAACTCGCGGTTTTTCTCAGGCTCGATGCCGCGCGCGATCTTGTCTGCCGTTTCAACGCCGCGCGTCGAGCCGATTCGACAGGGCGTGCACTTGCCGCAGCTTTCCACGGCACAGAACTCCATCGCGAACCGCGCCTGCTTCAACATATCGGCTGTCTCGTCGAAGACAACAATACCGGCATGGCCGATCAGTCCATCCTTGGCCGCGAAAGCCTCGTAATCGAATGGCGTATCGAACAGCGCCCGCGGGAAGTAAGCGCCGAGCGGACCGCCGACCTGAACCGCCTTAATCGGCCGCCCGGATGCGGTTCCGCCGGCAATGTCATCGACTAGATCGCCAAGCGAAATGCCGAATGCCGTCTCGAACAAACCGCCATGCTTCACATTGCCGGCGATCTGGATCGGGATGGTGCCGCGCGACCGGCCAAGGCCGAAGTCGCGATAATAGGCCGCTCCCTTGTCCATGATCACAGGCACGGAGGCGAGCGAAATGACATTGTTGATGACGGTTGGACAGTCGAAGAGACCCCTATGCGCCGGTAGCGGTGGCTTGGCGCGGACGAGACCGCGCTTGCCTTCCAGACTGTTTAGAAGCGCCGTCTCCTCGCCGCAGACATAGGCACCCGCACCGGTACGGACTTCCATATCGAAAGTCTTGCCCGAGCCCAGTACCGACGTGCCTAGGATCCCGGCGCTCCGAGCAATATCGATCGCCCGGTTCATCGCCGCGATCGCATGCGGATATTCCGAGCGCGTGTAGACGAAGCCCTTGGTGGCACCCGTCGCAAGGCCAGCGATCGCCATGCCTTCGATCAGCACGAAAGGATCGCCTTCCATGATCATCCGGTCGGCGAAGGTGCCACTGTCGCCTTCGTCGGCGTTGCAGACGATGTATTTGCGCTCACCTCGCGCATCAAGCACCGTCTTCCACTTGACCCCGGTCGGGAAACCCGCGCCACCACGGCCGCGCAAACCGGAATCGGTAACTTCCTTGACGACATCGGCAGGCAACATCGTAACGGCACGACGTAAACCGGCGAGCCCTCCATGGGCCTCATAGTCATCGAGGGATAGCGGATCAGTAATTCCGCAGCGGGCAAAGGTCAGGCGCGTCTGACGCTTGAGGAACGGCAGTTCCTCCACCTTGCCAAGAAAGAGGGGATGGTCTCCGCCGGTGATCAATCCGGCGTCGAACAGCGAAACAACGTCCTTCGCCTTCACCGGTCCGTAGCCGATGCGCTGGCCCGAGAATTCAACCTCGACCAACGGCTCCAGCCAATGCATGCCGCGCGAGCCGTTGCGCACGATCTTGGCGTCAAGCCCGCGCACGGCGATCTGCTCGGAGATCGCCTTTGCCACACGCTCCGCGCCCAATGCTAGGGCCGCGGCATCACAGGGAACATAGATCCGGATGGTCATCGGCGGGCCTCCGAAATCAGCGCCTCTAGATCGGCGGCATCCACCCGGCCATGAACCTCGCCGTCCATCATCGCGGATGGCGAGCACGAACATAGCCCAAGGCAGAAGACCGGTTCGAGGGTGATCGCTCCGTCAGGCGTCGTGCCGTGCCAATCAACGCCAAGCAGCGTCTTGACGTGCTCGGCCAGTGCATCGCCGCCCATCGATTGGCAGGCCTCGGCGCGACAGAGCCTCAGCACATGCCGGCCGGCAGGATGATCGCGATAGTCATGGTAGAAGGTGACGACGCCATGCACTTCGGCACGCGAAAGATTGAGTTCTTTCGCAATGACAGGGAGTGCATCCTGCGGCACATAGCCGAATTCATGCTGGATCTCGTGGAGGATTGGCAGCAGCGCGCCTTCAAGATGCTTGAGGTGATCGATGATCGCTGTGGTACGCGTTGTAATATCGCCTTTGGCGGCATGAATATTCATCAGAAGCTCCTCCCACGGCCTGCAAGTTACACGTCGCGGGCCTGGGCAGCGGGCTTTCTTCAGAACCATATGGCCGACAGAACCGCTCGCGTACGTTCATTATAGAACTTTCTCAGGGATGGACGAAGCGATCAATAATGCTGTTCCGTCAAACGATAGAAGATTCCTATCAAAATTCCGGCTCTTCGGCGAGAATTCGGGCCACGTGCAACAGGGCGGAGACCAGCGGCGTGAACGGTTCACGATGCGTCGCAACAAGACCGACAAGATGGTGCGCATGCGGCTCGACAATTGGAATCATCCGTATTTCGGCAGGAAAGCCAAAGGATTTCGCAACATTGCGAGGCATGATGCTCGCCCAGCGTCCGGTCCGAACATGCGAGAAGAGCACGATCATCGAGTTGGACTCGAGCGTCGGATGCGCCGTTACGCCGGCTTCGGCCAGATGATGATTGATGATGCGGCGGTTCTGCATGTCCGCAGTCAATAGACAAAGCCGAAGACTACCCACTTCCATCCAGGTTACGCTATCGCGATCAGACAAAGGGCTACCGGCGGCGGTGATCAGGTTATAGTGCTCTGCATAGAGCGGCACGCTCGTCACGCGTCCAAGAGGCTCGTTTTCGAGATAAGTAATGCCGGCGTCGATCTCGAGATTCTCCAGCATGCTGAGCACCTGCAGAGAATTGCGGGACACGATGGAAAAGGTCACGTCCGGATGCCGCTCCTGAAACGGAGTTGTGATGCGCGGCAACATTGCGAGCGCTGTCGGGATGACAGCGATCTTGATATGTCCCGACAGGCCTTTGCGAGCCGCCCGCATCTCCTCGCGCATCGTACGGGCATCGCCGACGATGCGGCGCGCCCATTCCAACACGCGCTGGCCTTCGGGCGTCAGCCCCTGGAAACGCGAGCCGCGCTGCACAAGCATGACGCCGAGCTGGTCCTCGAGCTGGCGGATGGCGGCTGACAGGGTCGGCTGTGAAATGCCGCACTCTTCTGCGGCACGGCCGAAGTGCTTCTCATTGGCGAGCGCGATAAAGAATTCCAGCTTATCGATCATTCAGTCTCTCTGCCGAGCTGCGGCATGCCGTCATCTTCAGGTCAGAGAGAGCAGCCGGCAAGGCCGATTGTCAATTGTCCTGCGTTCCAGGAAACATCCCGAACAAAAATTGCAGCAGCTCGGCCGTATCCTGACGAGCAACGCTATAATAGATCAAACGACCATCACGACGGCTGGATACGAGCCCATCCAGCCTCAGGCGCGCCAACTGCTGCGACACCATCGCCTGCTGTATGCCGAGGCTTTCCTCGAGTTGGCCTACCGTTCTTTCTCCCTCTGTCAGAAGGCAAAGGATAATCAGTCGCGTATGGTGGGAGAGTGCTTTGAGGAAGTCGCTCGCTTCTCGCGCTCTTGCAAAAAGCTTCTGCAGATCCCGATCGGCCATGCTCGATCTCGGTGTAAGCAAGTACATTATTTATCTCTGATTGCAGAAACAATATGAATGAAGCTAAATCATAACATATTCGCGGCAGCCAGCTGTTTGGATCTGTCAAAATACCAAAAAAAGTCCCGCATCTCAGCAGATGAGCTGACCGCCATTGATCTCCAGCACTTGCCCGGTGATATACCCGGAGAGAGAGGGCGCCGAAAGGAAGAGGTATGCCGGCGCGCAATCCTCAGAGGTGCCCAATCGCTGCAGGGGAATAGCCTTGCGAGTCTGCTCCAGCTTCTCCGGCGACGAATACCGCTGATGGAAGTCGGTCTTAATCGTTCCAGGGGACACGCAATTCACCCGGATGCCATCTGGCGCGAGTTCTCTTGCGAGCGCCTTGGAATAGGTTGCGACAAATGCCTTCGATGCCGAATAGATTGCCGACCCCGGGCTGCCGCCCGTGACGGCAGAAATAGAAACGGTGTTGACGATTGCCGCTTCCTGCGATGCGCGCAGCGCAGGAAGAAGGGCACGGGTCACCTCGACCACCGACGTCTGGTTCAGGCGCACTATCGTTTGGTACTGCTCGTCGCTTAGGTCACCCGCCGCAAAGCGGCCAACCATGGTTCCGGCATTGTTGATGAGCACATCGATCCGGTCGAAGGTCGCAAGCGCCTTCTCGGCAAATTGGCCGGTTCCACCCGATGTCGAAAAATCGGCGGCGACCAGAAAAGCTCGCCTGTCAGCTTCCGCCGTCAGCAGAAAATCGGGCAAATCACGTTTGGCGCTGCGACCGAGATGCACCAACACTCTCGCTCCACAATCGAGAAATTGCCGGGCCACTTCAAGGCCGATACCTCTGCCACCGCCAGTGACGACCACATTGCGGTTATCAAACAGCTTGGGGTGAAACATTCAGTCCTCCACGGCGCGATTAGCCGTTGCGGCTGTCGCATTACTCTGATGCAGCGAGGAACGTTGCCTAGGGTCGGTTTCCAGCAGACGCGAACCCGGCCCATCCTCTGCCAGCCGATCATAGGGATTGCGAAGCGAGCATCTTTCAACCGAGAGGCAACCACAGCCGAGGCAATCCGTCAACCGGTCGCGCAAGGCGTTGAGCCGATCGGTGCGCGTATCAAGATACTCCTTCCAGAGGGCCGCGGAGAACCAGCAGAAAATAAAAAAAGCGGCCGAAAAGCCGCTTTGCTTCAGTATCGGATGCCCCATACCAATCAATCTTGATCGATCACACCCCGAAGATGCGTCAGTTCCATGACGTAGTGCTCCAGGCGCGACTTGTGCTCGTGATGCACAGTATCTGCGATCTCTCTCTGTGCTGCTTCGATGCGAAGCGTCAACTCATCCTTGGAGAGATCCTGAATGATGACAGCAGATTCAGCCAAAAGCGTGCAGCCGGTCGGTAGAATATCGGCGAAGCCGCCAAAAACGACGTAGTCCTGCTTCGAACCGTTGGCGGAACGAACGCTGACGATCCCGGGCTTGATGGTCGTCATAGTCGGCGCGTGGTTCGCCATAACGGTCATCTCGCCGTCGGCTGCCGGAATGACAACTTCTGTCACCATCTCCGAAAGGAGCAGGCGCTCGGGAGATACGAGTTCAAAATTGAAATTGTCAGCCATCAGTGACTTACCTTCTCGGCGGCATTTGTGTCTTGCAAATTAGTCCCGCAGAACGGGCAGTGCACGATCGCTTGATCGAGATATCCAAGCCCCTCTTCGGTCTGGATCAATCCCACCACCATCATCATCACGCCATCATCCGACCTGTAGATCGTTGGCGCTGCGGGTGTAGGAAGCTCCGCTGCGACCTCCCGAAGGGCGTCGCAGCAGAAGATCTCGGCGTGAGCGTCGCTCATCAGGCAGCTGCGGACAGCTTCTTGGCCTTCTCGATGGCTTCGTCAATCGAACCAACCATGTAGAAGGCAGCTTCGGGCAGGTGGTCGTATTCGCCGTTGACCAAGCCCTTGAAGCCCTTGATCGTGTCTTCGAGAGCGACGAGCTTGCCCGGCGAGCCAGTGAAGACTTCAGCAACGAAGAACGGCTGCGACAGGAAGCGCTCGATCTTACGAGCGCGGGCAACGGCCAGCTTATCCTCTTCGGACAGTTCGTCCATGCCCAGAATGGCGATGATATCCTGCAGGGCCTTGTAGCGCTGAAGCGTCGACTGAACCTTACGAGCCACTTCGTAGTGCTCTTCGCCGACGACGATCGGGTCGAGCATGCGCGACGTGGAGTCGAGCGGGTCAACAGCCGGGTAAATGCCCTTTTCCGCAATCGAGCGCGACAGAACGGTCGTTGCGTCCAAGTGGGCGAATGAGGTTGCCGGGGCCGGGTCGGTCAAGTCGTCGGCCGGCACGTAAATCGCCTGAACCGAGGTGATCGAGCCGGTGGTTGTCGTGGTGATGCGCTCCTGCATCTGACCCATGTCGGTTGCCAGCGTCGGCTGATAACCAACGGCCGAAGGAATACGGCCAAGCAGAGCCGACACTTCGGAACCTGCCTGCGTGAAGCGGAAGATGTTGTCAACGAAGAACAGAACGTCCTGGCCCTGGTCGCGGAAGCTTTCTGCCACCGTCAGGCCGGTCAAAGCGACGCGAGCACGTGCACCCGGCGGTTCGTTCATCTGGCCGTAAACGAGGGCAGCCTTCGAGCCTTCGCCACCGCCGTGCTTGTTAACGCCCGACTCGATCATTTCGTGATAGAGGTCGTTGCCTTCGCGGGTACGTTCACCGACGCCTGCAAAAACCGAGTAACCACCGTGCGCCTTGGCGACGTTGTTGATCAGTTCCATGATGAGAACGGTCTTGCCAACGCCTGCACCGCCGAAGAGGCCGATCTTACCACCCTTTGCGTAAGGAGCGAGAAGGTCGACGACCTTAATGCCCGTCACGAGGATCTGTGCTTCCGTCGACTGATCGACGTACGCCGGCGCATCCTGGTGGATTTCACGCTTGGAGGCGGTCACCAGCGGACCAGCTTCGTCAACCGGCTCGCCGATGACGTTCATAATACGGCCGAGCGTTTCAGGACCAACCGGCACGGCGATCGGAGCACCGGTATCCGTCACAGACTGACCACGAACCAGACCTTCGGTCGAGTCCATGGCGATCGTGCGAACTTCGTTCTCGCCGAGGTGCTGCGCGACTTCGAGAACCAGGCGCTGACCCGCATTCGTCGTTTCGAGCGCATTCAAAATCGCCGGCAGTTCGCCTTCGAAAGCAACGTCCACGACGGCGCCGATAACCTGCGTGACCTTGCCGGCAGAGCCTGCCGCAGTCTTCTTGGGGGTAGCTGCCTTAGCCATCTTCTTACCCTCTTTCCCTAACCTCAGAGCGCTTCCGCGCCCGAAATGATTTCAATGAGTTCCTTGGTGATCTGAGCCTGACGCTGACGGTTGTAATTGAGCGTCAGCTTGTTGATCATTTCACCAGCGTTGCGCGTTGCATTGTCCATCGCGCTCATCTTAGCGCCCATCTCGCCGGCGACGTTCTCAAGGAGCGCGCGGAAGATCTGGACGGAGATGTTACGCGGGATCAGATCCTCGAGGATCGATGCCGGATCCGGCTCGTATTCGTAGACTGCGCCGGCATGCTCCTCGTCCTCTGCTACCGCGGTTGGAGCGGATGCGGGAATGAGCTGCTGTGCCGTCGGAACCTGCGAGATGACCGACTTGAATTCGGAATAGAACAACGTGCAGACGTCGAACTCATCGGCTTCAAACATCTCGATGATGCGCTTGCCGATCTGGTCGGCGTTCTCGAAACCGACCTTCTTCACCTCACGCAATTCCTTGCGCTCGACGATGAGCGAAGCGAACTCACGGCGCAGAACATCGTAGCCCTTCTTGCCGACAGTAAAGAACTTGACTGTCTTGCCTTCGGCGAGAAGCTTGCGAGCGTGATCGCGCGCAAAACGCGAGATCTGCGAGTTGAAGCCGCCGCACAGGCCGCGTTCGGCGGTGCAGACGACCAGCAGGTGGACCTCGTCCTTGCCGTTGCCCGTCATCAGAGCCGGCGCACCGTCGGCCTCCGTCATCGCTCCAGCAATGTTTGCCAGAACGGCACCCATGCGCTGCGAATACGGACGGGCGGCCTCGGCCGCCTCCTGGGCACGCCGAAGCTTAGCCGCGGCGACCATTTTCATCGCCTTGGTAATCTTCTGCGTCGCCTTGACGGAGGCGATCCGGTTTTTCAGATCCTTAAGTGAAGGCATCCGTTATCCGTCCTTTGGTCCGATTAGGCGAAGGACTTCGCGAAGCTATCGAGGGCAGCCGTGAGCTTGCCCCTCGTATCGTCGCTGATTGCCTTGTCCGTACGGATCGTGTCGAGGATAGCC
Source organism: Rhizobium mesoamericanum STM3625 (assembly GCF_000312665.1). Classification (GTDB taxonomy): domain Bacteria; phylum Pseudomonadota; class Alphaproteobacteria; order Rhizobiales; family Rhizobiaceae; genus Rhizobium; species Rhizobium mesoamericanum. The sequence continues at coordinate 527,666 of NZ_HF536772.1, forward strand.
GAGCCTTCCGAACGAAGGTACGACAGCAGCCCCTGTTCGAACTTGCCGACCTGCGCGACCGGGATCTTGTCGAGATAGCCGTTGACGCCGGCGAAGATCACCGCGACCTGCTCTTCCGTCTTTAGCGGCGAGAACTGTGGCTGCTTCAGGAGTTCGGTCAAGCGCGCACCGCGGTTCAGCAGGCGCTGCGTAGCGGCATCGAGGTCCGAACCGAACTGGGCGAAGGCGGCCATTTCGCGATACTGGGCAAGTTCGCCCTTGATCGAGCCGGCAACCTGCTTCATCGCCTTGATCTGCGCGGAGGAACCGACGCGCGAAACCGACAGCCCGACGTTAACGGCCGGACGGATACCCTGATAGAACAGGTCGGTTTCGAGGAAGATCTGGCCATCCGTGATCGAAATCACGTTGGTCGGAATGAACGCCGAAACGTCATTACCCTGGGTTTCGATAACAGGCAGAGCCGTCAGCGAGCCGGCGCCTTTTTCGTCGGAGAGCTTCGCAGCGCGCTCGAGGAGACGCGAATGCAGATAGAAAACGTCACCCGGATATGCTTCGCGGCCCGGGGGGCGGCGTAGCAGCAGCGACATCTGGCGGTAAGCAACAGCCTGTTTGGACAGGTCGTCGTAACCAATCAGTGCGTGCTGACCGTTGTCACGGAAGTATTCACCCATCGTGCAGCCAGCGAACGGCGCCAGGTACTGCATCGGCGCCGGATCGGAAGCCGTCGCGGCAACAACGATCGAATACTTCATGGCGCCGCGTTCTTCGAGAACCTTGACGAACTGGGCAACAGTCGAACGCTTCTGGCCGATAGCGACGTAAACGCAAAACAGCTTCTCGCTGTCCGGGCCGTTATCGTGGATCGGCTTCTGGTTCAGGATCGTGTCGAGAATGATGGCAGTCTTGCCGGTCTGGCGGTCGCCGATGACGAGCTCGCGCTGGCCGCGACCGACCGGGATAAGCGCATCGATAGCCTTGAGACCGGTCGACATCGGCTCGTGAACCGACTTACGCGGAATGATGCCCGGAGCCTTGACGTCGACGCGGGCGCGGCGGGTCGCGTTGATCGGGCCCTTGCCGTCGATCGGATTGCCGAGAGCGTCGACAACGCGGCCGAGCAGCTCCGGACCAACTGGAACGTCAACAATGGCGCCTGTCCGCTTGACGGTGTCGCCTTCCTTAATGTCGCGGTCCGAACCGAAAATAACAACACCGACGTTGTCCGATTCCAGGTTCAGCGCCATACCACGGATGCCACCGGGGAACTCGACCATTTCACCTGCCTGGACATTGTCCAGGCCGTAAACACGGGCGATACCGTCACCGACGGAGAGAACCTGACCGACTTCCGAGACTTCTGCCTCTTTGCCGAAGTTTTTGATCTGGTCTTTGAGAATTGCGGAAATTTCCGCAGCGCGGATATCCATCAGCCGACCTCTTTCAATGCAAGCTTAAGGGTAGAGAGTTTCGTACGAAGAGACGTATCAATCTGACGGGACCCGACCTTCACGATCAGACCACCAAGAATTGACGGATCAACCGTGACGGCAATCGCCACGTCTTTTCCGGTGACGCCCTTGAGCGCCGCCTTCAGTTCGGTTTCCTGAGCCGCATCAAGTGCATGCGCCGCAGTAACCTCGGCAGTAATTTCGCCCCGCTGGCTTGCAGCGATGATGCGGAAGGCCCTAATCATGCCCGGTAGGGCAAAGAGGCGGCGATTGCGCGCCACGACCTTCAGGAAATTCGCGAAGAAGCCGCTGATACCAGCCTTCTCGCTGATGGCGACGATCGCCTTAAGCTGATCGTCGGCCGAAAAAACAGGGCTCAAAACGAAACGCTTCAGGTCGTCGCTCTCGTCGAGCATCGCCTGGAACCGGTCGAGGTCCTTGGTGACGCTTTCGACGGCGCCTTGCTCGAGCGCCAACTCAAACAGCGACGAGGCATAGCGCTCTGCAACACCAGAAGTAAGCTGGGATGTGTCTGCCACTGGCCCAAATTTCCCTGATTTCAACTCAAGAATCCGGTTGCCGGCGGAAGCCTGACCCAGGACCTTGAATTCGTTATGATTTCCCCCAGAAATCGCAAGAGAAGCCTCTTGCTTCTTCCGAATTCGGGGTCCGTCTAACATAGGATGTTCAGACTCGCAACACGCGTAATGCCCGAATACGGCTTTCCCATCGATTTCTAACGCAAAAATGCTCAAAGCCCGACGGCAAAGAGCTCAGCGCAAGATATACCCACTCAACTCAAGCGGAAAACAGGCCAAAAACATAGGCGAGCGGGAGGGCAGCAAGGATGATTTGCACAACCAGAAGTAAATAGTTGAGAATTGTGCTCCCCTTATCCGAAAGAAGCGAGATGATGCGCGCAAATGCGGCCATGGCAAACGCGGCGCCAAGCGCCATGTAGGTCCAGTTCTGCGCCAGCATGATTGCCGAAAGACCAAAGCCTAGATAGAAGCCGCCGACGGAGCGTTGATCCGCATAGCCATCGCGGCGACCATCGCGAGGCATGAGGCCGAAGAGCCGCATCGCATAACCTGGCGCGAACATAATGACAAAGCCCGCCAGGGCCGTGAAGGCGGCTGCCGCGAAGGCGAGCTGTTCGCCCAATTCCGTTGGGAAATAAAAATCCATTCGACCGACCCCGAATCCCCTGCTTCGTCGTCCTTATGGCATGATTGACGTGTCCGGCAAAAGCCCGTCGGAAAGCGATCTACAGGAAGCTTTGCGGGTCGACGTCAAGCTGCACATGCACCGAGCCGCGCTCCTTGGGCGCCTGCGCAAGCGTCGCCCTGAGGAACGCCTGCATATCGGAATTTCGCCGCCCATGCACGAGAAGCCGGAACCGATAGCGGCCTCGCACCAGCGCAAGCGGCGCTTCAGCAGGCCCAAGGACGGAAATGCCGGAGATATTTGGGGCGGCGTTTCGAATACCCCGCGCGTGGTTTTCCGCGTCGTGGCGGGTTTCCGCGGAGACGATAATCGACGCGAGGCGTCCGAAAGGTGGCAGGACGGCGCGCTCGCGCTCGGCAATCTCTCTTTCGTAGAAGGCACTCGCATCGCCTGAGACGATTGCCTGCATAACAGGATGCTGCGGCTGATAGGTTTGGAGGAGACCGTGGCTCTTGAGGCCGGTACGCCCGGCGCGGCCCGTTACCTGCGACAGCAGCTGGAAGGTGCGCTCGGCTGCACGTGGATCGCCGTTGGCAAGGCCGAGATCGGCGTCGACAATACCGACCAGCGTCATCAACGGGAAGTTATGCCCCTTGGCGACAAGCTGTGTGCCGATGACAATGTCAGCCTCACCCTTGGCTATGGCCTCCAGCTCTAGACGCAGCCGTTTAACGCCGCCCATCATGTCGGATGAGAGCACGATCGTTCGCGCCTCGGGAAAGTGACGCTCAACCTCTTCGGCAATGCGCTCGACGCCGGGACCACAGGCAACAAGGTGATCGAAGGTTCCGCATTCAGGACAGGCCTCCGGCGAGCGCTCGGCATGACCACACTGATGGCACTGCAACTGTTTCTTGAAGCGATGTTCAACGAGCCAGCTAGAGCACTGTGGGCACTGAAAGCGGTGGCCGCAAACCCGGCAAAGTGTCAACGGCGCATAGCCGCGCCGATTGAGGAAGAGGAGGGCCTGCTGCTGCTTCTCGACCGTCTTGCCAATCGCCCGGACCAAGACCGGCGAAAGGAAGCCGCCGCGCTCGGGCGCGTGGCGACGCATGTCAATGAGGTGCAGGTCCGGCAGCGCCGCATCGCCAAAACGGGTCGGCATGTGAATGGTGCTGTAACGGCCGCTCTGCCCATTGACCTTGCTTTCGACCGACGGTGTGGCGGAGACCAGAACCACGGGGAAATCGCCAATGCGAGCGCGGACCACGGCCATGTCGCGAGCATTATAATAGACGCGATCTTCCTGCTTGTAGGCCGGATCATGCTCTTCATCGACGATGATGAGGCCAAGGTCCTCAAAAGGCAAGAACAGCGCCGAGCGCGCGCCGGCAACGACGCGAACCTCGCCCGTAACCGCCTGGCGCCAGACCTTCTCGCGGGTGCGCGGCGCCAGATCGGAATGCCATTCCGCCGGCTTGGCACCAAAACGATCCTGAAAACGCTCAAGGAAGCTAGCCGTCAGCGCGATCTCCGGCAGTAGGATCAGCACCTGCTTGCCACGCTTCAGCGTTTCCGCGATCGCCTCGAAATAAACTTCCGTCTTGCCGGAACCGGTGACGCCATCAATCAGCGACACCGCAAACTCGCCCTTTCGAACCTCGGCAAGAATCTCGTCTGCCGCTTCCCTTTGCGGGCCTTCCAGCCGTGCTGCCACGAAATCTGGATCAGGTCTCGCAACGGCCGGCGGCGGCGGCAGGAATACTGTCTCGAAGAGACCCTGGCCGACCAAGCCATCGATGACGCTTGTCGATACGCCGGCGGCATGCGCAAGTCCGCTTCGCGTCCAGGACAGACCATCTCTGGCAATATCGAGAACACGGGCGCGCGCCGGCGTCATCCGCTCCGGCTCGCCACCGACGAATCGCAGGCCCTCCACCATCGGCTCCGGCTCCAACGCATTCGGCGCACGGAGCGCCATCCGGGCAACGAGCCCGGGCGGCGACAAGGTATAGCTCGCGACCCAATCAACGAAGTCGCGCATTTCCTTGGTCAATGGCGGGCAATCGAAAACATGGCTAATGGGCCTAAGCTTCTTCGGATCGATGCCATCCTCATCTCCATCCCAGACGACGCCGATCACCTGTCTCGGCCCAAGCGGTACCTGCACGACCGAGCCGGGACCGACGGCCATGCCCTCTGGCACGGCATAGGAATAGGGCTTCGGCGCAGGCATGGGAACGAGAACCGGAACCGTGCGGTTTGCCGGCGGCGTCTCAAACAGCGCTCCAAAGAGATCGGACGAATCTGTGCTCATCGGGCGAGACCATGCCCGGATCGGCAGGAAAAGAAAACCTGCAAGATCATCGACGCCGACCCGCGGATTGATCGACGGCAGCTATCGTTCAGCAGACACATGCGAAGCAGCAAGAGCCGATTAGTGCATTGAATGGACGCTAGCCACTTCCGGCTCGGCCAACGAGACCAAGGGCAGGAATTGCGCGTCGCCATCCGCGTCAAGCTTATGCACGGTATGATTCTCCAGTGCCTTGGTCACCTCATTAATATCGCCGTCGAGATGTTCCACCGGGATCAGATTACCCACTACGAAGTCAAAGCGGTCGCCCCGCTTATTGAGAAGCTCATGAAAGACCGTCATATCCCTGAGTTCCGTCGACCACTTTGCGAGCCAATAGAACAGGCCCGAATTCCGCGCCGTCATATGCACGGGCAGAATTGGCAGATTATATTTGCGGGCAAGCCCGACAGCCGAGGTTTTCCACGGGCGCTCGTTCAGCCGTCCATTTGCCCAATGGGCAATCCGCCCGGACGGAAAGAGAACCGTCGCCTTGCCTTCCCTGACCGCACGGTTGGTAATTAGCAGCGTCTCACGGGTCTTGAGCTTGCTCTTAAACTCTTCCCGCCATTCGACCGGAATGATGACCTCGGCAAAGCGCGGATTGACGCGTATGGCGTCGCGATTGGCGAATACCATGATGTCGGGCCGCTTGTTCTTCAAAAGATCGAAGACGGCCACCCCGTCGGCAATGCCAGTCGGATGATTGCTGACGAGAATGAAGCCGCCGCTATCTGGGATTCGTTCGCCATGCCGGACACTGATATCGAGCTTCAACAGGTTGCTCATGTACTCGAAGCACTGCAGTCCCGGCATATTCGCGACGTCATTGGCGAAGCTGATCGCTCTATTGTAGCGCAGCAGCGTGTGGAGGAAGGGTCGCATGATCGGCCAGAGTGGATGCTTGACGATTTTTCGTCCGCGCTCGGCGATCAAGGTATCGACGATATGGCCCGGCCTGCCATGGGAGACGAGCGCGATCGCTTCCGCGAACTGTCCGATAGCGGTCGTTGGTTGGCGCCGTGGCATTCAAGATCCTGCGTCGTTGGAAAACCGGTTACGTCGATAATTATGATGGAAGCATGACAAGCACTTGGCCGGCATTAGGAATTCCATAACTGTCGCTGCTTCAAAATTGGCAGCAGGATTGGCAAATTCAAGGCCGAACAAGTGAACGAACTCCTGATCATCGCCGACCCTCGCCTGATGGACGAGCGCTCAGCCTGGCTCGATAGCTTGGCGCGGGAGCGACGCCTGTCGGATCACACGCTCCATGCCTACGAGCGCGACACCCGTCAGTTCCTGACCTTTCTGACCGGTCATCTCGGCGGCCCCCCAACGCTGAATGACATCCAGCTGCTGCGGCCTGCCGATTTCCGCTCTTTCCTCGCCGCGCGCCGAAAAGAGGGATCCGGGCCGCGTTCGCTGGGCCGCAACCTCGCCGGGCTGCGCTCACTCCTGCGCTACCTCGAAAAGAAGGGGCTGGTAAATGCCGCTGGCGTGGGCGCCGTGCGCTCGCCAAAACAGCCGAAGTCGCTGCCCAAACCCCTATCCGACCGGCAAGCCATCACCGTCGTCAGCGACAAGGCTCAGTTGCACGAGGAGCCGTGGATTGCGGCCCGCGACGCCGCCGTTTTTGCCCTGCTCTATGGCTGCGGACTGCGCATATCAGAAGCACTCGATCTGACACTCAATGATTTTAGCGGCGCTACCACGTTGCGCATCACCGGCAAAGGCAACAAGACCCGGCTCGTGCCGCTGCTCACAGTCGTCCTCGAGGCCGTAACAAAATACCGTTCACTGTGCCCCTATCATCTTGAAGGCGAAAACCCTCTATTTCGCGGCGCGCGCGGCGGCAAACTGCAGGCTGCGATCATCCAGCGCACCATGCAGAAGATGCGCAGCGCCTTCGGCCTTCCGGAAACGGCGACACCGCACGCGCTACGCCATTCCTTTGCAACTCACCTGCTGGCCGGCGGCGGTGATCTCAGAACCATTCAGGAATTGCTCGGCCACGCCAGTCTTTCCACCACCCAGGTATATACAGGTGTGGATTCGTCACGATTGCTTGAAGTTTACGACCGTGCCCATCCTCGGGCGTAATCTTTTGTTAACGGCTTCTCTTAAAGGAATATCCGCACGCAGAGCGTAGAGCTTAGCGATCATAGTGACCGGAAAACCATCATGACGATCTCCATCGGCCACCGCAGCCTGCATATCGCATCGCCGGGCAATCTCCTGCTTTGGCTGATCGCCGCATTTCATATGTTGCTCGCGACAACGCTGATCGCCGTTCTGTTCTCTGTTTCCTCGGCCGCAGCCGCAAATGATGATGTCTGCACCGGCCACAATATCCTGACCGATCTCAAGCAGAGCGACCCCACGCGCTACGCCGAGGTCGTGAAAGAAGCGGACGCGGTGCCGAACGGCAAGGGCATTTTCTGGAAAATAGAGAAGGTGGGGATAACCCCGTCGTGGCTGCTCGGCAGCATGCATGTGACTGATCCCCGCGTGCTGAACCTTCCGCCGCGCGCGAAGGCTGCCCATGATGCCGCCGACACTATCATTATCGAATCCGATGAGATCCTCGACGAGAAAAAGGCGTCCGCCGCTTTGCTTATGAAGCCCGAGCTGATGATGTTCACGGACGGAACGACGATTGAAAAGCTTCTATCTCACGACGACTACATTCGTCTGGAGGAAGGACTGAGGCAGCGCGGCATCCCGCTTGCCGCGGTGGCGCGTATGCGCCCCTGGATGATATCGAGTGTCGTTGCCCTGCCTGGCTGCGAAATGGCCCGCAAAGCCAACGGCGTACAGTTCCTCGATCAGAAGATTGCCGCAGATGGCGTTGCGGAGGGCAAGCAGGTCAAGGGCCTGGAAACGCTGGCAGAGCAACTGCAGGCGATGTCGGAACTACCCACCGAGTTCCATCTGAAATCGTTGATCGAAACGCTGGCCCTTGGCTCCAAGATGAACGATGTCGTCGAGACAATGACCGACCTCTATCTCACCGGCGATATCGGCATGACGATCCCGATGCTGAAGACCGTCTCGCCCGATGGCAAGGACGAGGAAAGCGACTATGCAGCTTTCGAGCAGCGCATCATCCTCGACCGCAACAAGGTGATGGCAAAGCGCGCTGAACCTATCCTTGCCAAAGGCAATGTCTTCATGGCCGTCGGCGCTCTGCATCTGCCCGGCGAAGGCGGTGTCATCGAACTTCTGCGCAAGCAGGGCTTCACAGTGACGTCTGTCAACTAGCCCCCGACGGTCATGCGCCTGAGAACATTGGTCTTCCAGTAAAACTGGTGGGCCAGCGCGCCGGCAACATGCGCCGCGATAAAGGCCCATAGGATCGCTTTGAGAATCCCGCCATGCAGTTCACCGGAAATATCGATCCCTAGATAGTACGCCGCCATGCCAGTCAGCGGCAGGAGGAAGATGAGCAGATACAGCGCGGCGTGCGCTACCTTGGCCCCAATCCGGACTGTCTTCGGCCCCACCGCCGGTTCAGCCGGCGCACCCTGAATAAGGCGCAGGCTAACACGCAGGATTGCTAGAACGAGAATGCCGATGCCTACATAGGCGTGCACATTGGCAGACGCAATCTGATCGGCCGATGGGACGCCACCATGACGAATCGTCCGGTTCCAGGCGTTCATACCATCTGGAAAGAGCAGGTTGAAAAAGATCGCGACCGCCATCACCCAATGCAGCAATCGCTGCGGGAGGCTGTATGCATCACGAGAATCGGTAGGCATGTATCTATCCTTAAAACCGCAATTAGAACAGTTCTAAGGTAAATGGGCTGCCTGCTGTGAAGCAAGCGGCCCATCCCATGTTGCTAAAATTTAATATTACATATGGATCGGCTTGAAGAAGGCGGCGAGTGCTGCTTCCTTGACCGCTTCCGACATGGTCGGGTGCGCGTGGCACGTGCGGCCGAGATCTTCCGCTGAACCACCGAACTCCATCAAAACGGCAATCTCGTGGATCATCTCACCGGCGCCGAAGCCGACGATATGACCGCCGAGAACGCGATCGTTCTCCTTGTCGGACAGGATCTTCACGAAGCCGTCGGTTTCAAGCATGGCGCGGGCGCGGCCGTTCGCAGTGAACGGGAACTTGCCGACCTTGTAGGCGATACCAGCCGCCTTCAATTCTTCCTCGGTCTTACCGACGGAGGCGACTTCCGGCTGCGTGTAGACGACGCTCGGGATGACGTCATAGTTCACGTGGCCATGCTGTCCTGCGAGGATTTCAGCGAGCGCGACGCCTTCGTCTTCGGCCTTGTGAGCAAGCATCGGGCCCTTCACGACATCGCCAATCGCGTAGATGCCGGCAACATTGGTGCGGAAATGACCGTCGATTTCGACGCGACCACGATTGTCGAGCTTGACGCCTGCTTCCTCCAGGCCAAGGCCTGCGGTGTAGGGCGTGCGGCCGGTCGCGATCAGGACGACCTCGGCTTCGAGCGTCTGCGCATCGCCACCCTTGACCGGCTCGAAGGTCACCTTCGCACCTTTGCCACCCTTCTCAACGCCCGTCACCTTGGAGCTCAGGTTAATGGTGACACCCTGCTTGGCGAGCATCCGGTGGAACTGCTTGGAGACTTCCCCATCCATGCCTCCGAGAATCGTGTCGAGATATTCGACGACAGTGACCTTGGCGCCGAGGCGCGACCAGACAGAGCCGAGCTCGAGGCCGATGACGCCGCCGCCGACAACGACCATCGTTTCCGGCACCTTCTGAAGAGCGATTGCACCCGTCGAGGAGATGATCACCTTCTCGTCGAGATCGACCTTGACGCCAGGAATGCCCGCCACGTCGGAGCCGGTCGCGATGACAATGTTCTTGCCTTCGATGTCCTGAACCTTGCCGTCCTGGCCTGTCACGGAAACCTTCCCAGCCGATACGATCTTGCCGGTCCCCTGGAAGGCATCGATCTTGTTTTTCTTGAAGAGGAAGGCAACGCCATCGACATTGGCCTTCACCGTCACATCCTTGTGCGCCAGCATCTTTTCAAGGTTCAGCTTCGGCGCAGTAACCTCGATGCCGAGCGCGTCCATGCCGTGGCCAGCCTGATGGAACATTTCGGACGCGTGCAGCAGCGCCTTAGACGGAATGCAGCCGACGTTCAGGCAGGTACCGCCGAAGGTTGCGCGCTTTTCAACGACAGCGACCTTGAGGCCAAGCTGCGCCGCCTTGATGGCAGCCACGTAGCCACCGGGGCCAGTTCCGATAACGATCACATCATAGGACATTGTTTCTTTCCCTTTGCGTTATTTGTTTAATCAGCCGCGCGCGCGAGCGCGAGGCGGAAACCGAAGCCGACCAGTGCGGCGCCGGTGATGCGGTTGAACCACTTGCCGCTTGCAATGAAGCGGTCTCGGATAGGCTTAACGGTGAAGAAGGTGGAGACGCCGGCGAACCAGGCGACGAGCGCAGTGGCCATGCCAATCCCGTAGCCCAACTGGATTAGCGCCGGCGTATCGTGATGCACCAGCGTCGAGAACAGCGACAAGAAAAACAGGACCGGTTTCGGATTGAGCGCATTGGTGATGAAGCCCATGCCGAGGCATTTCCGCGCCGAGATCGGCTTGCGGTCTTCCTCCGTCACCTCAATCTCATTCACCTTGAAACCCGGTTCGCGGAAAGACTTGATGCCGAGATAGACAAGATAGGCGACGCCCGCCCACTTGATCATGGCAAACAGCATCAGCGATTTGGAGACGATCAGGCCAAGGCCGAGGATTGTGTAGCTAACGTGAAAGAGCAGCGAGAAGCCCATACCAAGGCCAGTCATGATTGCGGCACGCCGGCCATGCACGATACTCTGACGCAGGATGACCGCGAAGTCGGCGCCGGGCACCACGATGAAGATTGAAAAGACAGCCATCAGGCCCAGAAATTCTAAGAAGTATTGCATGGCGATATGGTCTCCGCGCCCTAACGGCCACCGCTAACATTGAGTATGGCGCCCGTTATATAGGAAGCCGTCGGCGAGAGAAGGTAGAGGACTGCATCGGCGATCTCCTCTGCCGTGCCGGGCCTTTGCATCGGAATGCTCGGCGCCAGATCGCGTGCGCGGTTCGGCAGGCCGCCTGATGCATGAATGTCGGTATCGATGACGCCGGGACGGATGGCGTTCACACGCACGCCCTCGTTTGCCACCTCGCGCGACAGACCCACTGTGAACGTATCGATCGCGGCCTTCGATGCGGCGTAGTCAACATACTGCGAGGCCGAACCCAGAACTGCTGCCATAGACGAGATGTTGACGATCGCCCCGCCCTTGCCGCCATGCCTTGACGACATGCGGCGGACGGCCTCGGCCGCGCAGAGGATCGAGCCGGTCACGTTGATTCGCATCATCCGCTCAACGCGCCCGACGCTCATCTCGTCGACGCGCTGCTGTGCATCGACGATGCCGGCATTGTTGACCAAACCATCCAGCCGTCCGAAATGCCTGTCTACGGTCCGGAACATCGAAACAATATCCGGCGCGCTGCCCACATCGCCCTTGATCGCGATGGCGTCACCACCCTCAGCTTTGACCTCGGAGACGACAGCGTCGGCAGCGGCGCTGTTGGCCGCGTAGTTCACTGCGACGTTCCAGCCCTGACGCGCGGCGAGGCGGCAGACGGCCGCACCGATACCCCGGCTGCCGCCGGTAACGAGAAGGACCGGTCGTTGCGTCATTTCGCGCACCCCTTGAATGCCAAGACGTCCCACGGTGCAACCGTCGCCTTGTCGTTGCCCCAGATCTGTGAATGGCGGATTGCCGGACCGAGACCCGGCAGAAAGACGTTCTCAGCCGCTGCCGCTGGTTCCGGCTGGAGATTGTCGATCTCGCCCTTTGCATTCGCGCCGTAGACCGCGCCCCGCCAGACAGTGCAGGCGTCCAGATCGGCGCCGGTCACGTCACCACCTGGGCATTTGAACATCAGGATACCGATAGAGCGTTCCGGATCGTCTGACGGCATCACATAGCCGTCGAGTTCGATCGGGGTCTTCAGCACCTTCAGCTTGAACCGGTTGTTGGCGGCCGCCGCTTCAGAATAAATCGGTGTGAAGCGCAATTCGTAGGCGCCATCTCGGTCAGCGTAGACAGCACTTGCCTGGCTGCAGTCGGGAGCCGCCACAGCGGTAGCAGGAAGTACCAACAAGAACGCGAGCGACATCCCCGCCCTGCCTTTGACAAGGGGAGTCAGCTTGGTCTTTCGCCCTGTGGAGATTGCCAGCGACATCGCGCGCCCCGCTGAGGTGGAAAGGGCCGCTCGCGCGGCCCTGTCGATTGCTTAGAGATCGAGAACCAGACGCTCCGGATCTTCCAGGCTTTCCTTGACGCGAACGAGGAAGGTCACAGCTTCCTTGCCGTCGACGATCCGGTGATCGTAGGAGAGTGCCAGATACATCATCGGACGGATGACGATCTGGCCCCCGACGACAACCGGACGGTCCTGGATCTTGTGCATGCCGAGGATGCCGGACTGCGGGGCGTTCAGGATCGGCGAAGACATCAGCGAACCGTAGACGCCGCCATTGGTGATCGTAAAGGTGCCGCCCTGCATATCGGCCATCGAAAGCGAGCCGTCGCGGGCAGCCTTTGCCAGACGTGCAAGTTCCTTTTCAACTTCGGCGATTGACATCTGGTCGGCGTCGCGGATGACAGGAACAACAAGACCCTTGTCCGTGCCGACGGCCATGCCGATGTGGCAGAAATTCTTGTAGATGATGTCGGTACCATCAATCTCAGCGTTAACGGCCGGCAGTTCCTTCAGGGCATGCGTGATAGCCTTGGTGAAGAAGCCCATGAAGCCTAGCTTCACGCCGTGCTTCTTTTCGAAGACATCCTTGTACTTGGCGCGCAGGTCCATGACGGCCTTCATGTCCACCTCGTTGTAGGTGGTCAGCATTGCCGCCGTGTTCTGAGCGTCCTTCAGGCGTTTGGCGATCGTCTGGCGCAGGCGCGTCATCTTCACGCGCTCTTCGCGAGCCGCATCCTCAATCGTCGATGGGCCACGGGCGGCAGCCGGAACGACGGGAGCGGCTGCCGGAGCGGAGATGCCCTTGGCAACAGCAGCGATCACGTCGCCCTTCAGAACCTGGCCACGCTTGCCAGTGCCGTCGATCTGATCGGCCGACAGATTGTTCTCGGCGAGCATCTTGGCGGCAGCCGGCGCGGGCGGCATGGCAGATACGGACGCAGAAGGTGCAGCAGCAGAAGCGACCGGTGCAGGGGCTGCGGCAGCGGGCTCGGCAGCCTTGGCGGGAGCGGCAGCAGCAGCCGGGGCAGCGGCAGCGCCGGCCCCCGCTGCGATCTGGCCGAGCAGCGCGCCTAGACCGACGGTTTCACCAGCCTGGGCAACGATTTCAGAGAGCGTGCCGGAAGCCGGAGCCGGCACTTCGATGGTCACCTTGTCGGTTTCAAGCTCGAGAATCGGCTCGTCAGCCTTGATGGCGTCGCCGACCTTCTTGAACCAGGTACCGACGGTTGCCTCGCTGACGGATTCACCGAGAGTTGGAACGCGGATTTCTGTGGCCATTGTTCAAATCCTGATTTGCTTGTGTTCGTTTATTCGTTTCCGGCACCAGATGGCCGGAGAATGATCGAGGGCATTGGCAATATGTCAAAGCGAAAGCCGTAACCGGACTGGATGATCGGATCGGCATCGGCAAGCACTTGCGCCGCCTTCTGATCCGCTGCCGAAACGACTGCCATGCCCCAGGCTCCCTCGCTTTCGAAGACGGGACCGACGGCAATCGCCGATCCCTCTTCTGCGTTGCGGCGCCAATAAGCGGCATGGCGGCTCATCGCAGCCATTTCCTCCCCGGTCGCGTCATGCGGGAAGCTCGGGCGAGGCGGCACAAGTCTAAGGAAGAAATATGCCATCGCCACGATCCCTTAGCCGCCCAGCGCATCCTCGAGGAATGCGGCGAGCTGCGACAGATGCTTGGACATCAGACCCGTTGCCGGCGAAGCGGCAGCCGGGCGACCGGTGTAACGGACGCGCTGGTACTTAGCATCGATATGGGCGAGCACCCATTCCAAATACGGGTCGATGAACGACCATGCGCCCATGTTCTTCGGCTCTTCCTGGCACCAGACCATCTCTGCGTTCCGGAAGCGGCTGAGCTCGTTGATAAGGGCCTTTGCCGGGAACGGATAGAGCTGTTCGACGCGCAGCAGGTAGATGTCGTCAATGCCGCGTTTTTCGCGCTCTTCCAGGAGGTCGTAGTAGACCTTGCCGGTGCACATGACGACGCGGCGGATCTTGGCATCCTTCTGCAGCTTGATCGGGCCGTCTTTGATAACCTCTGCATCGTCCCAAAGCAGGCGATGGAAGGAGGATTCACCAGCAAGTTCAGCGAGGCTGGAAACAGCCCGCTTATGGCGCAGAAGCGACTTCGGCGTCATCAGCACGAGCGGCTTGCGGAAGTCACGCTTCAGCTGCCGGCGCAGGATGTGGAAGTAGTTCGCCGGCGTCGTGACGTTGGCGACCTGCATGTTGTCTTCGGCGCAAAGCTGCAGGTAACGCTCGAGGCGGGCCGAAGAGTGTTCCGGGCCCTGACCTTCGTAGCCGTGCGGCAGCAGGCAGACCAGACCCGACATACGCAGCCACTTGCGTTCGCCAGACGAGATGAACTGGTCGAACACGACCTGCGCCCCATTGGCAAAATCACCGAACTGGGCTTCCCAAAGGGTCAGCGCATTCGGACGAGCCAGCGAGTAACCGTATTCGAAGCCAAGAACTGCTTCTTCCGAGAGCATCGAGTTGATGACTTCGTAGCGGGCCTGGTTAGGCGACAGGTTAGCAAGCGGGATATAGCGCTCCTCCGTTTCCTGATCGTAGAGAACCGAATGACGCTGCGAGAAGGTGCCACGCTCGCAATCCTGGCCGGAAAGGCGGATCTTGTGGCCTTCGACAACCAGCGAACCGAAGGCAAGCGCTTCCGCCATCGCCCAATCTAGGTTCTCACCCGTCTGGACCATGCTGGCGCGGTTTTCCATGAAGCGCTGGATCGTGCGGTGCGCATGGAAGCCTTCCGGAATTTCCGAGAGCTTGCGGCCGATATCCTTGAGCGTCTTCATCGGAACGGCGGTCTTGCCGCGGCGCTGTTCGTCGGCGTTGTCGGCGGTGCGCAGGCCCGACCACTCGCCGTCTAGCCAGTCCGCCTTGTTCGGCTTGTAGCTCTGGCCAGCGTCGAACTCCTGTTCGAGGTGGGCGCGCCAGTCGGCCTTCATCTTCTCGACTTCGCCATCAGTCAACAGGCCCTCAGCAATGAGACGATCCGCATAGATCTGCAGAACCGTCTTGTGGCCACGGATGACCTTGTACATCTTCGGCTGCGTGAAGGATGGCTCATCGCCTTCGTTATGGCCGTAGCGGCGATAGCAGAACATGTCGACCACAACGGGCTTGTGGAACTTCATGCGGAACTCGGTTGCGATCTTCGCCGCGTAAACGACTGCTTCCGGATCGTCGCCGTTGACGTGGAAGATTGGCGCTTCGATCATCTTCGCAACATCGGAGGGATAGGGCGACGAGCGCGAGAAGGCGGGGTTCGTGGTGAACCCGATCTGGTTATTGATGATGACATGCATGGTGCCGGCAACGCGGTGACCACGCAGGCCCGACAGGCCAAGAATTTCGGCGATGACGCCCTGACCGGCGAACGCGGCATCGCCGTGGATTAGCAGCGGCAGAACCTTGGCGCGCTCGGACAGCGGAATGATGTCGCCGTCCCAGACCGTGGCGCCCATGTCCTGCTTGGCACGGGCCTTGCCCATGACAACGGGGTCGACGATTTCAAGGTGCGACGGGTTGGCCGTGAGTGATACGTGAACCTTGTTGCCATCGAACTCGCGGTCCGAGGAGGCGCCAAGGTGGTACTTCACGTCGCCCGAACCTTCGACCTCGTCAGGCGCGTAGGAGCCGCCCTTGAACTCGTGGAAGATGGCGCGATGAGGCTTGCCCATGACCTGGGAAAGAACGTTGAGACGTCCTCGGTGAGCCATGCCGAACACGGCTTCGCGAAGGCCGAGATGACCGCCGCGCTTGAGGATCTGCTCCAGCGCCGGGATGAGGGATTCGCCGCCATCGAGACCGAAGCGCTTGGTACCCTTGAACTTGACGTCGAGGAACTGCTCGTAGCCTTCGGCTTCGACCAGCTTGGCGAGGATCGCCTTCTTGCCCTCAGGGCTGAAAGCAACGCCCTTGTCGGGACCTTCGATGCGTTCCTGGATCCAGGCTTTTTCTTCCGGATTCGAGATATGCATGAATTCGACACCAAGCGTCGAGCAATAGGTGCGCTCGAGGATCTCGATCATCTCAGGCAGCGTGGCATATTCCAGGCCGAGAACGTTGTCGATGAAGATCTTGCGGGAATAGTCGGCCTCGGTGAAGCCGTAAGCTTCCGGCGACAGTTCCTTGTAGTCTTCCACGGGCACTGCGATCCCGAGCGGATCGAGCTTGGCATGCAGGTGGCCACGCATGCGGTAGGCGCGGATCATCATGATGGCGCGGACCGAATCACGCGTCGCCTGCAGGATATCGGCTCCGCCGGTCGGCTTGCCAGCCTCCTCGGCCTTGGCCTTCATCTTGGTCTCGATGATCTTTTCTACAGTGCCCCAATCGCCGTCGAGCGCCGAAACGAGGTCGCTTTTGGGCTGCAGCGGCCAATCCTTCTTGCGCCAGGATGCGCCCTTGGCCGCCTTCTTCACATCTTCCGGATTGTCTTCCAGCGCCTTGAAGAAAGACCGCCATTCCTCGCCGACCGAGTTCGGGTCTTCCTCATAGCGCGCATAAAGCTGCTCGATATAGGCAGCATTGGCGCCATCCAGGAACGAGGTAATCTGAAACTGCTCGTTGGCTTCTTGCCGTGCCATGGTTACACGCGGACGTCTTGGTCCGCCTCCTGACTTGTGATTCCGCCGGATACTCGACCGGCTTGCCGCATCTGTCATTCGCCGCCTATTCGCGGCTCATTTTTATTTCGAAGTAAAGGCCCAGGCAGTGAAAATCGCTGCCCGGGTCATAGACTGGATTAGCCCTTGAGGACTTCAACCAGCGTCTTGCCGAGGCGGGCCGGCGACGGAGAGACACGGATGCCAGCTGCTTCCATGGCAGCGATCTTCGATTCCGCATCGCCCTTGCCGCCGGAAACGACGGCGCCGGCATGCCCCATGGTGCGGCCCTTCGGAGCCGTCCGCCCCGCAATGAAGCCTGCCATTGGCTTCTTGCGGCCTTTCTTGGCTTCATCGATCAGGAACTGTGCCGCATCTTCTTCAGCCGAACCGCCGATTTCACCGATCATGATGATCGAGGTGGTGGCTTCGTCAGCCAGGAACATTTCCAGCACGTCGATGAACTCGGTGCCCTTGACCGGGTCGCCGCCGATGCCGACAGCCGTCGTCTGGCCGAGGCCTTCGTTGGATGTCTGGAAGACGGCTTCGTAGGTCAGTGTGCCGGAGCGGGAGACGATACCGACTGAACCCTTGCGGAAGATCGAGCCCGGCATGATACCAATCTTGCATTCTTCCGGCGTCAGGATGCCCGGGCAGTTCGGGCCCAGCAGGCGCGACTTCGACTTGTCGAGCTTGGCCTTCACGCGCACCATATCCATAACCGGGATGCCCTCGGTGATGCAGGTGATGAACGGGATTTCGGCCTCGATCGCCTCGATGATCGCGTCGGCAGCACCTGCCGGCGGAACATAGATCACGGTCGCATCGGCGCCGGTCTTGTCCTTGGCTTCGGCGACGGAGGCGAAGATCGGCAGGGACGTGCCGTCGACGCCCGAGGACCACGACTCGCCGCCCTTCTTCGGATGAATACCGCCGACCATCTTGGTGCCATAATAGGCAAGCGCCTGTTCGGTATGGAAGGTGCCGGTCTTGCCGGTCAGGCCCTGAACGAGGACCTTCGTGTCTTTGTTGACGAGGATAGACATTCTTTCCGGTCCTTCCAGATTAAGCTTTGATCGCCGCGACGATCTTCTTCGCCGCATCGTCAAGATCGTCAGCCGCGGTAATCGCCAGACCGGACTCGTTGAGGATCTTCTTGCCGAGCTCGACATTGGTGCCTTCGAGGCGAACGACGAGCGGAACCTTCAGACCGACTTCCTGCACAGCTGCGACAACGCCTTCGGCGATGACGTCACAGCGCATGATGCCGCCGAAGATATTGACGAGGATGCCCTCGACCTTCGGGTCTGCAGTAATGATCTTGAACGCTGCCGCCACCTTCTCCTTGCCGGCGCCCCCTCCGACGTCGCAGAAGTTTGCTGGCTCCTTGCCGTAGAGCTTGATGATGTCCATCGTCGCCATAGCGAGACCAGCACCATTGACCATGCAGCCGATGTTGCCGTCGAGAGCGACGTAGGCGAGATCCCACTTGGAAGCTTCGATTTCCTTGGAATCTTCCTCGGTCTCGTCACGCAGCGCCTTAACGTCGTCGTGGCGGAAGAGCGCGTTACCGTCGAAGGACATCTTGGCGTCGAGAACGCGTAGATGGCCATTGGTCATGACGATCAGCGGATTGACCTCGAGCAGCGACATGTCCTTCTCGTCGAAGGCCTTGTAGAGCGCCGGGAAGAGCATCTTGGCGTCTTCTGCGGCCGCGCCTTCGAGTGCGAGAGCCTTCGAGATCTTGGCGACATCGTCAGCCGTCACGCCAGCTGCCGGCTCGATAGCGATCGTGTGAATCTTCTCCGGCGTGTCGTGGGCAACGGCTTCGATATCCATGCCGCCTTCGGTGGATACGACGAAAGCAACTTTGCCGACCGAACGATCGACCAGCAGCGAGCAATAGAGTTCGCGGGCAATGTCGGCGCCGTCTTCGATGTAGAGGCGGTTGACCTGCTTGCCGGCCGGGCCTGTCTGCGCGGTCACAAGCGTGTTGCCGAGCATTTCCTTGGCATTAGCAATGACTTCGTCGATCGACTTGGCGAGACGAACACCGCCCTTGGCTTCCGGCGACAGTTCCTTGAACTTGCCCTTGCCGCGGCCCCCAGCGTGGATCTGGCTCTTCACCACGTAAAGCGGACCGGGCAGCGACTTGGCAGCAGCTTCAGCTTCCTCGACCTTGAGGATCGCCACACCTTCCGCGACCGGCGCGCCATAGCCCTTCAGCAGAGCCTTGGCCTGATATTCATGAATATTCATGGGTCTATTCCTGTTTGGATTGCGTCAGCGCGCAGTCTATTACTTGAGCGCCGGCGCGATGTTGATGCAGGCTTCGCAAAGACCGGCGACCGCAGCGACCGACTTGTCGAAGGCTTCTTTTTCGGCCTTGTTGAGGTCGATCTCGATGACGCGCTCGACGCCGCCGGCACCGATGACGGTGGGAACGCCGACATACATGTCCTTGACACCGTACTGCCCGGTCAGCTGCGCCGCGCAGGGCAGGACGCGCTTTTTGTCCTTGAGATAGGATTCTGCCATTTCGATCGCGGAAGCAGCCGGCGCATAATAGGCCGAGCCGGTCTTCAGCAGGCCGACGATTTCGGCACCGCCATCACGGGTGCGCTGAATGATTTCTTCGAGGCGCTCCTTGGTAACCCAGCCCATGGTGACGAGGTCAGTCAAGGGGATGCCGGCAACGGTAGAGTAACGGGCGAGCGGGACCATGGTGTCACCGTGACCGCCAAGAACGAATGCGGTGACGTCCTGTACGGAAACGTTGAATTCCTTGGAGAGGAACAGGCGGAAGCGCGAGCTGTCCAGCACACCGGCCATGCCGACGACCTTGTTGGCCGGGAGACCGGAGAACTTCTGCAGCGCCCAGACCATTGCGTCGAGCGGGTTGGTGATGCAGATGACGAAAGCATTCGGGGCATACTTCTTGATGCCGGCGCCGACCTGCTCCATGACCTTGAGATTGATGCCGAGAAGATCGTCGCGGCTCATGCCCGGCTTGCGCGGCACGCCGGCGGTGACGATGCAGACATCCGCGCCTTCGATCGCCGAATAGTCACTGGCGCCCGTCAGGTTGGCGTCGAAGCCCTCGACCGGAGAGGACTGAGCAATGTCGAGGCCCTTACCCTGAGGAATGCCGTCTGCGATATCGAATAGAACGATGTCGCCCAGCTCCTTCAGGCCGGCGAGATGCGCCAGAGTGCCACCAATCATGCCAGAACCAATGAGTGCGATCTTGTTACGCGCCATTTCGCTGTTTCCTTTGCGATCAAAATTCGTCAGGCGACGCGCGGAGGGGCATCGCCCAATGCCGCAACCGCATAGCCCCAAAGCCAAAAAATGGCAAACGATTATTTTTGAGCAAGCAAATTCAATCGTTTAGATCATAAAATTCTTACGTAAACGTAAGACAAATATAGCCGAAACGTTACTCGGCGGCTCGCCGCTCGTGATGCAACGCGAGATACTCGGCACTGCGCATTTCGAAAAGGCGCGAGACGGTCCGGTGAAATTCGAAATCCTCGGTACCACCTGCGTGTGTCAGCAAATTTTCGGGCATCGCTGCTGCGGAGACATAGAGCCGAACCCCGTGATCGTAAAGCGTGTCGATTAGGATGATGAAGCGCTTGATCTGATTCCGTTTGTCGGGACCCAAAAGTGGTACGTGCTCGAGGAAGATCGCATCGAAACGCTTTGAAATCGCGAGAAAGTCGGCCGGGCCGAGCGGTTTTTCGCAAAGGTCAGCAAAGGAGAAACGCGCGATGCGATCCGCTGCGAGGGGAACGTGGATCGAACGCCCCTTCATTGGAATTGCGAGGGGTTGCGCCTTTCGCCCATGCAGTGCTTGGGTCCAGGATGCTTCCATAGCCATGTCTGTGCGCTCGTTAATGGGCGTGAGATAGACTGGCTGGCTGTCGAGCTTCTCCATCCGGTAGTCGGTTGGCGAGTCGAGGGTCACGATCTCGACGTACTGCTTCAGGAGATCGACGAAGGGTAGGAACAGGCTCCGATTGAGGCCATCCCTGTAGAGATTGTCCGGCTCGACGTTCGAGGTGGCGACCAGCAGGCATCCCCTGCGGAAGAGCTCGGAGAAGAGCCGAGAGAGGATCATTGCGTCGGCGATATCAGTGACGGTGAACTCATCGAAGCAAAGCAGTTCGGCCTCGTCATAGAGTGCCGCAGCGACGATCGGGATCGGATCGGCTTGCTTGGTCTTTCCCTGCTTTAATTTCAGCCGGTGCGCCGCAATGCGGTTGTGCACGTCGGTCATGAACTCATGGAAATGCGCGCGCCGCTTCTTCGCGCAGGGCGCCATTGCGAAGAACATATCCATCAGCATCGTCTTGCCGCGGCCGACGCTGCCATGAATGTAGAGCCCCTTGACTGCCTCCGACGGCTTCTTCTTGTTGGCGAACAGCCAGCCCAGAGCACTCGCCTTTGCCGCGGGCAGTCGCCGCTTCAATCCCGACAGCACCCGATCCAGGCACTTCGCCACATGTATCTGGGCCGCATCGATTTGAAGCGCGCCAGAAACCGTCAGCGACTTCAACTGTTCGCTGACGCTCAGGGAGTAGTCTGGCATGGGTTGCATAAAGGAGGTCCGCCTATGCAGGATCGGCGGCCTTCGCCGCCCAATCTTTTTTAACGGCTGAGGCTGATCGGCTGGCCGGTATTGGTCTGGCCGCTAAAGGCATTGTCGGCTGTCTTGTAGACGCTGCCGATCTGGTTGCCGCTTCGGTCCTTCAGGAGAACCTGCTTGCCGGAAACCTCCCAGGAACCCATCGCCGTCAACTCACCAACGCAGCCGCGCGTACCACCGCGCGAGCCGCTGCCGAGATTGGTGAGTGTCAGGAACATGTCGCAGGAGCCGTTGACGCGCCAGCTACCGACCATCGATTCCTTGGTGACATCCATCGCATTCGCCGTCATCGCGCCGGGCTGACCGCCAGCGACAGGTGCCGAGGCCGTCGGAGCGGCAGGAAACTGCGAGGAGCCGGAAGGCGGCGGAAGCTGACCACCCTGCACCGAGGGAACCGGCTGGGCGGTCAGCGGCGCCGGAGCAGAATAGCTTGCATCATTATAGGCGGTGCGCTGGCAGCCAGCTAACGACAGAATAACCACGAAACCTGTCGCCACATGTCTGAACTGCATCATGATACTCCTGATTTTTCCAGTATTGTCCGAAGTTGCCGCGCAATCACGGCGGAATTATCTTGAAAGGCTGTGTTGAATCAAGCCAGCGCGAGGAGAAATTGTGTCGATGCGGGAGCAACGCCGTACCGCCGAGACAAATTTGGCGCAATGCCGCGCAAATTAAGGCTTCGTGACCTACTAAAAGAGGGCCACATCTGCAGCTAACAGACCACTGACAAACCGTTCATATTTTCGGCAGGGTGTCTTTTGCGGGGCGGTTTTTGGGTGGCCTCACGCCGGGCTGGGTCTGCGAGCCTTTATGAGCACCATTGCGATCTTCTTGATGTTTTGGGCTGCCGCTCCCAGCAGGCACTGGCATGCGACGCGAGTGAGACCTCGAAGCGCGCAGAGCGATGCCGCCAGGGATTTCTCAGCGATCCGAGGGCCGCATCTGCGGCCCTCGTGTTGGATCGATCAAACTCTGCGCTCGACCATCATCTTCTTGATCTCGGCGATCGCCTTTGCCGGGTTCAGACCCTTTGGGCAGGTCTGCGCGCAGTTCATGATCGTGTGGCAGCGATAGAGGCGGAAGGGATCCTCGAGATTGTCGAGGCGTTCGCCGGTCGCTTCGTCGCGGCTGTCGATCAGCCAGCGGTAGGCTTGTAGGAGAACGGCCGGACCGAGATAGCGGTCACCGTTCCACCAGTAGCTCGGACAGGAGGTCGAGCAGCAGGCGCACAGGATGCATTCATAAAGGCCGTCGAGCTTCTGGCGATCCTCATGGCTTTGCTTCCATTCCTTTGCCGGCGTCGGCGAAACCGTCTTCAGCCACGGCTCGATCGAACGATGCTGTGCGTAGAAATTGGTAAGGTCGGGAACGAGATCCTTGACCACGGGCATATGCGGCAGCGGGTAAATCTTCACCGAGCCCTTGATCTCGTCCATGCCCTTCGTGCAGGCGAGCGTGTTCGTGCCGTCGATGTTCATCGCGCAGGAACCGCATATGCCTTCGCGACAGGAACGGCGCAGCGTCAGCGTCGGGTCGATCTTGTTCTTGATGTAGAGCAGGCCGTCAAGCACCATCGGGCCGCAATCGTCGACGTCGATGTAGAAGGTGTCGATCGACGGGTTCTGGCCATCATCCGGGCTCCAGCGGTAAACGCGAAATTCGCGGGTGTTGGTAGCCCCTGCCGGCTTCGGCCACACCTTGCCTTCGCGCATCTGAGAATTTTTGGGAAGAGCGAGTTCAACCATTGCTGGACCTCAATCCTTGGCGGCCATTGCCGCCCCTTCGTTGTATGATAAATCTGCTGGAGACCACGCCGCAATCCGCGCTCTAAGCAGGCGTCGGGGGCGACCCTCCAGCGCATGCCACCAGACGGAGGGTCGAAAGCCAAAGCGGCGGGCGGCAAGCCAGATATTCCAAAGCAGGGCTGCGTTCCGTTGCTGAGGTTTATTTGACGCGCGATCGCTCGCCATGGTGCTTTCAGCAAAGTTGATCGCATGGATTCCGAGTGACCTCTCATGGATCATCCTCGGTGCAGCCCCATGGGCTGTGCCGCGAGTACCATTCTGTGAGAGGGCTTCTGCCATTGATTAGTACACGCGAGCCTTGGGCGCGATCTTCTTGGGATCGATGCCCTCTGCAATGAGTTCGGTGTGAACCGGGCGGTAATCGAGCTTGACGTCGCCAGCGTCGCTGACCCAGGCGAGCGTATGCTTGCGCCAGTTGACGTCGTCGCGGCCGGCAAAAGCGCCTTCCGTGTAGTCTTCGCGTGCATGAGAACCGCGGCTCTCCTTGCGGGCCTCGGCGCCGTAGATTGTCGTGATCGCGTTGGCCATCAGGTTCTGCAACTCGAGCGTTTCCACGAGGTCAGAATTCCAGATCATCGATCGGTCGGTGACCTTGATGTCACGCATATCCTGCCAGATGGCAGAGATGCGCTTGCAACCGGATTCCAGCGATTCCTGCGTGCGGAACACGGCAGCATCTTCCTGCATAGCGCGCTGCATCTTCTCGCGCAGCACCGCCGTCGGCGTGCCGCCGCTGGCGTGGCGCAGACCATCGAAGCGCTCCATGATCTTGTCGCATGCGGCGACATTCAGGTGCGGAACGGGTGCTCCACGATCGATGACCTCACCGGCACGGATTGCGGCGGCACGGCCGAAAACCACGAGGTCGATCAGCGAGTTAGAGCCGAGGCGATTGGCGCCGTGCACCGAGGCACAGCCGGCTTCACCGACGGCCATGAGGCCAGGAATGATGCGCTCCGGATTGGAGCTGTCGGCATTGAGTACCTCACCCCAGTAGTTGGTCGGAATGCCTCCCATGTTGTAGTGAACCGTTGGCAACACAGGGATCGGCTCGCGCGTCACGTCGACGCCGGCGAAGATCTTCGCGCTCTCGGAAATGCCCGGCAGGCGCTCGTGCAGAACAGCCGGATCCAGATGGTCGAGATGCAGGAAGATATGGTCCTTGTTCTTGCCGACGCCGCGGCCTTCGCGGATCTCAAGCGTCATGCAGCGCGAAACGACGTCGCGCGAGGCAAGGTCCTTGGCCGAAGGCGCATAACGCTCCATGAAGCGCTCGCCCTCGGAGTTCACGAGGTAACCGCCCTCGCCGCGCGCACCTTCGGTAATGAGACAGCCCGAGCCGTAGATGCCGGTCGGGTGGAACTGCACGAATTCCATGTCCTGCAGCGGCAGGCCGGCGCGTGCCACCATGCCGCCGCCGTCGCCGGTGCAGGTATGGGCTGACGTCGCCGAGAAATAGGCGCGGCCATAGCCACCGGTCGCCAGCACCACCATCTTGGCGGCGAAGCGATGGATCGTACCGTCATCAAGGCACCAGGCGACGACACCGGTGCAGCGGCTGCCGTCTTCCGACATGATCAGGTCGAGCGCGAAATACTCGATGAAGAATTCGGCGTTGTTGCGCAGCGATTGGCCGTAGAGCGTATGCAGGATTGCGTGACCTGTGCGGTCGGCGACGGCGCAGGTGCGCTGCACCGGCGGGCCCTCGCCGAAGTTCTGCATGTGGCCGCCGAACGGGCGCTGGTAAATCTTGCCTTCCTCGTTGCGCGAAAATGGCACTCCATAGTGCTCCAACTCGTAGACCGCCTTCGGAGCTTCCATGGCGAGATACTGCATGGCATCGACGTCGCCGAGCCAGTCGGAACCCTTGACGGTGTCGTAGAGGTGCCACTGCCAGCTATCCGGGGTCATGTTCTGCAGCGAGGCGGCAATGCCTCCCTGGGCCGCGACCGTGTGCGAGCGGGTCGGGAATACCTTGGTGATGCAGGCCGTGCGGAAACCCTGTTCGGCCATCCCAAGCGTGGCGCGAAGGCCAGCGCCACCAGCGCCGACGACGATCACATCGTATGAGTGATCGACGTATTTGTAGGCCTTCCCATTCTGAGCGGGTGAAGTCGGTGCCATGATACGGTTATCCTACGAATGCAATTTTCAGAATGGCGAAAAGACAGAGGCCGGCGACCAGGATCGCGAAAAAGGTATTCAGCATCAGCAGGAAGACCTTGCCGAATTCGCCGTGTACGTAGTCCTCGATAATGACCTGCATGCCAAGTCTCATATGGATGGTGCCCGAGACGACCATCAGGGCCATGATAACGGCGACGAGGGGATTCGACAGCGCATGCACGACTTCCGCGTACGGCGCGCCGGCATGGACGATCATGAAGATCACAAAGAAGATAATGAGGGGGACGTTGGCGACGGCCGTCAGCCGCTGGCGCCAGAAATGTTCGGTGCCGTCCTTGGCGGAGCCGAGGCCGCGAACTTTGCCCAGGGGGGTGCGCATATCCATGAGAGCGACCTTCAGATACGAACAAGGAAGCCGATCACCCAGACCAGCACGGTCAGACAGAGTGATCCGATGATATTGGCGATGGCGAGCTTGGTGGAGAATTCCTTCTCGAAGCCACGACCGAGGTCCCACATAAGGTGGCGCAGACCGCCGAGCATGTGGTGCAGCAGCGCCCATGTGTAACCGAGCAGCACGAGCTTTCCGACGATGCTGCCGAGGATCCAGTTGACCCAGTCGTAATAGGCCTGGCCGGTCGCGGCGGCGATCAGCCACCAGGCGACCAGCAGCGTGCCAAAATAAAGCGCGCTACCAGTAATACGGTGAACAATCGACATGACCATGGTGGGAATAGGCTTATAAATTTGCAAATGCGGCGACAGGGGCCGGTTATTTGTCACATTCGCCATCAGAACCTCGCGGCGTCTTCTCTGCGCTCCCGAATTTCGGAGCATTCAAGGCAACCACACCAATGACAAATTTGTTTGTGTGCGTCGCATCAAGGGCGACGTTTAATCACGTAAGCCCCTAACGACAAGTATAATTGCACCCCTAATTTAATTTAATCGATTTGCGTCTCTGAGTGGCGCGAACCGCGCTTGACGATACTGCCGCTTCCTCACGCGAGCGTGCCTTCCAGACGGCTTCTGGACAACAGGCGGCTTTTGGCGCATTTTGCTGTTAACGCTTTGTTAACCAACTCATTTCTGGAGATCCGCGCGATGATGAAGACCCTGTCCATGCTCGTTTCATTTATCGCCGCGGCTTTGATCGCACTGCCGGCCTCGGCAACCGATTTCGGCAAGGACTCACTCTTTCACCACGATGGTAGGGGATTCATGAGACATCGTGTGCCCACTATTTTAGGCCGACCTTTTCGTGGATGGAGCGATGGGCGCCTTCGTTTCTCGGATGGGTCCGGTCGCTTCGACCATCGCCACGGCCGGAGGCCTTTGATCAAACGCGCGTCATTTCCGTATCGCGGCAACAGTGGCTTTGGTGGCTATGGCGGACGCAGTGTCATCGTCCTCGTTCAGCCACCGGTGAGCGGGGGCATTAGCGGCACCTATGCAGGCTCTTCCTATGTTTATGATACCAACGGTGGCACCTATGTGAGCGCAAGCGGCTATAGCCTTGGTTCCCAGCGTGTTATCACCCTCGCGCCCATGGCTAAGGTGATCAACGTCACGGCAAATGGTAGCGACTGCTCATTCGAGGCCGGCGTCTGCGTGATCAGGCCGTGAAGCGCCAAACAGTCGTTTTCTTTACCTCGCTGTCTTCAAGCGCCCGGGTGACCGGAACCTGATAGACCGCGCGGAATTCCAGCTTCTCCTTGGGAAGGTAACTGCGTCCGGGGTCGCCGACCATGACCGCGATGCCTTGGCGACTGAGCGTCTCGAACCATGGAACGATGGCAGCGGCAAAGTCGCTGTCGTAGAAGACGTCGCCGGCAAGCAGAACATCAGCCTCGACGGTGCAGTCGATCAGATTAGCACCGATGAAATCGACCTCGACCTGGTTCAATCCGGCGTTCAGTCGCACGGCGGTTTCGCTCCACGGATCTATGTCGGCGGCAACGACCTTGGCCGCCCCAGCGATCTTTGCCGCAATCGCCACCAGGCCTGAACCTGTGGCGAAGTCGAGAACGCGCTTGCTCGCAACTATGTGCGGATGGTCGAGTATGTACCGCGCCAGGCCCTGACCACCTGCCCAGGCGAATGCCCAGTATGGCGGCGGCAGGCCGATCTCCGCAAGTTCCTCTTCTGTCTTCAGCCACAGGCCATGCGCTTCGTCCGCCAGATGCAGCCGAATTTCCGGCACATGCGGCGGCGTCGTCAGACTGGTGTTGGCGCGGATGAAGATCTCGTGATCGGTTTTCAATGAACGGCTCACTGCGGCGGCTTGTCGAGACCACCAAGCCGGCAGATCTCAAGATACTCCTCGTCCGTCACCGGCTGCACCGAAAGCCGCATCGACGTGACGAGCGACATCTTGGCAAACTTTTCATTCGCCTTGATATCCTTCAGCGAAACCGGTTTGGGGATGTCGCAAACGGCACGAATATCGACACAGTCCCAGCGATCGTCGCCCTTTGCCGTTGAGTCCGGGTGAGACAGAGCGCAGACCTCGACGATGCCGACGATCTCGAGTCCTTCGTTTGAGTGATAGAAGAAGCCCTTGTCGCCCAGCTGCATCGCCCGCATGTTGTTGCGCGCGAGATAGTTTCTAACACCGGTCCATTCGGTGCCTTTCTCGCCGGCCGCCTTTTGTTGCTCCCAGGACCAGGCAGCCGGTTCGGATTTGTAGAGCCAGTGCGCCACGCTCATGCCTCCGGATTATTGAAGACCCAATTGAAGGGCTTGATATCGACGCTCTCGAAAAGCCCTGCCTTGGCGTAGGGATCGCCGTCTGCAAGAGCTTTCGCCGCCTCGATCGTATCGGCGTGCATAATGGCGAGAGTGCCGCACGGTTTGCCCTCGCCATCCAGAAACGGTCCGGCCATCTTCAAGGCGCCTTCCGCATTGAGCTTGTTGAGATATTCCACATGGGCGGGCCGTGTCTCCATGCGGACGTTGAGATGATCGGGCTTGTCCTTGCAGAGGAGAGCAAAAAGCATATCGGAACTCCTATTCGGTCGTAATTGGGCGCGTCATGAGCTGATCGATGGCCTCGGCAATGCCGAGTTTGCCTTCGATGATAGCGGAAACGGCATCGGTAATCGGCATGCTGACACCGAGCGATTGTGCAAGACGCGATGCGACGGCTGCCGCAAATGCGCCCTCGACGAGCTCGCCATGGGCAGCGTCAACGGTCTCGCCGCGACCGAGAGCAATGCCAAAGCGCAGGTTACGGGATTGATGACTGGTCGCCGTCAGCACTAGGTCGCCGAGACCGGACAGCCCACGCACGGTATCCGCCTGTCCGCCCTTGGCGAACACGAAACGCGACATTTCGGCAAGCCCGCGAGCAATCAGCGCCGCGCGCGCCGAGTCGCCGATGCCGGCGCCCTCGACGATGCCGCAGGCGATCGCCAGAACATTCTTCAGTGCGCCACCGAGCTGCACGCCAATCCGGTCAGACGAGGCATAGAGCCGGAACGTCCGGCCGGAAATCGCGTTGGCCAGCCTTTCGGCGACACCTATTTCGACTGCAGCAATCGCCATGGCCGTCGGCAGTCCCTTGGCGATATCGGCCGCAAAGCCAGGTCCTGACAGAACGGCAACGCGATGACCCGGTATTTCGCGCTCGAGCATGTCAGTCAGCAGATTGCCTGTCGCCCGCTCGATTCCCTTGGCGCAGGTAACGACTATGGCATTGCTCGCCAGATAGGGTCGATATTGTCTCGCCGCATCGGCCTGCGCTTGTGAAGGCATCGCGAAGAGTACGATGTCGGCATCGGCGATCGCATCGGGTTCGGCGGAAAAGACAAGCGACTCCGGCAACGCGATACCCGGCAAGACGGCATCGTGCAAATGCTCTGCTCTCAGGTCCGCGATCAGTTGCGGATCTCGACCGACGAGTGTCACCGCGTTACGCTCGGTCAGCGCGATCACGGCGGCAAGCGCGGTCCCGAAAGCACCAGCTCCGATAACGGCAATCCTTTCGCTCATGCTTTCGCTCCCCGTTTGCCGAAGCCAAGCATCGTTTCGGCCTTGGAATCCAGAGGCCAGCGCGAGCGCGGCTGCACATCGAGATCATCGGGGGCGACGCCTGTCGCCATCCGCTCCAGACCTGCCCAGGCGATCATGACTGCGTTGTCGGTGCACAATCGCAGTGGCGGCGCGACAAAGCAAAAACCATGCTTGTCGCAAAGCGACTGCAGGGTGCTCCGAACTTCCATATTGGCGGCCACGCCGCCGGCGACTACGAGGGCTCGCCCACCGTCGACCCGCGGAAACTCAGCCTTGAACCGCTCGAGCCCGCGCCCTATCCGATCTTTCAGCGTTCGCGAGATCGCCTTCTGGAAGGATGCACAGATGTCAGCGACATCCTGCTCCGTCAACGGAGCTATCTCGGTTGCCGCCTGACGCACCGCCGTCTTCAAACCGGAAAATGAAAAGTTGAGCTTGGTCTCTCCGACGAGCGGCCGGGGAAAATTGAAGCGATCCGGATCGCCGCTCTTGGCCGCTCGCTCGACCGCCGGCCCACCAGGGTAGGGCAGGCTCAGTAATTTCGCCGTTTTGTCGAAGGCTTCGCCGAGCGCATCGTCGATCGTCGTGCCCCAGCGTTCATATTGCCCAACACCGCGGACGAGAATAAGCTGCGTATGGCCGCCCGAAACGAGCAACATCAGATACGGGAATGCGAGCCCATTCGTCAGCCGCGCCGTCAAGGCGTGGCCCTCGAGGTGGTTGACTGCATAGAGCGGTTTCCCGGACGCCCTAGCGATCGCCTTCCCGGTCATCAGGCCGACGAGTAGACCGCCGATGAGGCCAGGCCCCGAGGTTGCCGCGATCGCATCGATATCGGAGAGCGATACGTTGGCACGTTTTAAGGCTTCGTCGATCAACGTATCGAGGGCTTCAACATGGGCGCGAGCGGCGATCTCCGGCACGACGCCGCCATAGGCGCTGTGCTCCTCAAGCTGGCTCAGGACGACATCCGAACGCACCGTCGGTTGCCCGTCGACAGCTCGTTCGACCACTGCAGCAGCGGTTTCGTCGCAGCTTGTTTCGATGCCGAGGATGCGTAGAAAGGGCGCCATGTAACCTGATCGTTGATTGCGATGGGTCTTAAACCTGTTTACGAGGAACTCCGGTAACAACGGATCAATGCGGATGCAAACAAAACCTTTCCGGATCGGCACTCGAGGCAGCCCGTTGGCGCTCGCCCAGGCTCACGAGGCACGCGACAGGCTGATGGCGGCGCATGGACTGCCAGAAGAAATGTTCGAAATCGTCGTGCTGAGCACCAAGGGCGATCGTATCACCGACCGCTCCCTTGCCGAGATTGGCGGCAAGGGACTTTTCACGGAAGAACTGGAGCAGCAGCTCGCGAGCGGTGACCTCGACATTGCGGTGCATTCCGCCAAGGACATGCCGACACAGCTTCCGGAAGGACTCTGTCTGTCAGCCTATCTGCCGCGCGAGGATGTCCGGGACGCGGTAATCGGGCGCACGGCGCCAAAGTTGATCGACCTGCC
Source organism: Rhizobium mesoamericanum STM3625 (assembly GCF_000312665.1). Classification (GTDB taxonomy): domain Bacteria; phylum Pseudomonadota; class Alphaproteobacteria; order Rhizobiales; family Rhizobiaceae; genus Rhizobium; species Rhizobium mesoamericanum. Next base: position 558,665 of record NZ_HF536772.1, read on the forward strand.
CCAAGGCGCGACGGTGGGTTCCTCGTCACTTCGTCGCCAGGCCCTGATCCGCCGCATACGACCTGACATTAACGTCATCACCTTTCGCGGCCTCGTCGATACGCGGCTTAGAAAGCTGCAGGAAGGCAAGGTCGACGCGACGCTTCTTGCGCTTGCCGGATTGAAACGGCTCGGCAAAGTCGAGGTGATAACCGATATCCTCGCCGTGGAAACCTTTCCGCCCGCACCCGCGCAAGGCGCGATCTGCATTGAAAGCCGCATTGGTGACGCCCGCATAGACGCGCTCCTTGCTTCCGTTAACGATGCGCCAACCTTCGATGCCGTTTCCTGCGAAAGAGCCTTTCTCGCTGCCTTGGACGGCTCCTGCCGCACGCCGATCGCCGGCTATGCCTTTTGCGAAGGTGACCAGGTGCGCTTTTCTGGTTTGATTATCACACCGGACGGTCGTAACCAGCATGCCGTTACCGCCGATGGCCACAGGCGCGATGCGGCGGCATTGGGCACCCGTGCCGGGCAGGAGATCCGCGCACGCGCCGGCAGCACCTTCTTCGACGACTGGAGTTGACGTCCCGATGCGCGTGCTCGTGACCCGTCCTCAGCATTCGGGCGAGCGCACCGCCAGGCGTCTTCGCGAGCTGGGACACGAGCCGATATTGTTGCCGCTGTCGCAGCCGGTTCACGACGCAAGTGCGGCGCTAGGTGGCTTGAACATGACCAAGGGAAGCATTGCGATCACCAGCGCCGAAGCGATCAGAGTCCTTCCAACACATGCGGCCGAACTCGCCATTCATCTCGCACGTCCCGTCTTTGCGGTCGGCGATGCAACAGCCGAGGAAGCGCGGGCGATCGGTTTTACGTCCGTGACCGCATCGGGCGGCAGCGGCACCGAGCTAGCCGAAATGATTGCTAACGAGGCGGGCGGCCCCGTTTTCTATCTCGCTGGCTCGCCGAGAGCCGAGAGCTTCGAGAAACGCGCTCACGAACTCGGCCTGCAGATCACCGTGGCGGAATGCTATCGGATGGAGCCGACGTCGATCGCCCAACAAACACTCGAAGTGATCTTCACACATCAGTTGCCGCACGCGATCCTCCTTTATTCACGCCAGACAGCCGAAATTTTCTTCCGTACCGCCGGCGCGCAGATGCGTTCCGGCCGCACAGATGGAATACGTCTTCTTTGTCTCAGCAAGGCAGTTGCCGAGGTTGTCCCAGTGTCTTTCCAAGGCGCAGTGAGCATCGCCAGCATGCCGGAGGAAAGCAGCCTTCTGTCGCTCCTTTGAGCGCTTGCGCGCCCAAATTTTATCTAACCTCTTTCCTTAACTCCCGTCACTGACTAGTTTCGTTACATTGCATATGTAAGAGGATCTCATGGCACCAGGAAATCCGCCTCGCCACTCGAAGAGCACCGAAGAGCCGGTTACGCTCGATCTGGAAGCGCAGGAATTTGCCACTGCCGGGGATGCCGAAACGAAAGCCGAGGAGCCTGCCGATGTGCTGGGTACCGGCGCCGCGGATGAGCCTCCGGCGCAGCCTGAACTGTCGGGCAAGCCGTTGCCTGACGAAACGTCGTCCGCCGCGGCTGAACCCGAGCCCGAAACGAATGAGCCGGTTCCGCCCACGCCGCCCGCCCCCCAGCGCAGTACATCAGGCCTGATCGCCGCCGGTATTGTGGGCGGGCTGATCGCGCTGGCCGGCGCAGGCGCTGTTCAATATGCCGGATACCTGCCAGGCTCATCCGCGCCCGCGACACCATCGGCTGATGTCGCCAATTTGTCGGCCGAGGTGGACGGCCTCAAGCAATTCGTTGCCAATCTCGCCGCTACCCCTTCAACGCCCGATAATGATGCGCTGGAACGACGCATCGCGGCATTAGAGACAGTGGCCAAGACCACACCTACTGCTGCTGCAGCCGACACGACGGCGGTCGACGCTCTCAACCAGAAGATCGCCGACTTGACCGGCCAGATCGATCAGCTGCGTCGCGCCGTTACTCAAGCCGCGGAACAGAAGACCTCCGTCGGTGCCGATATCCAGCAACGTCTGGCCGACGCGGAGAAGAAGCTGAACGAGCCACGGCAGGACGTTGCCGTTGCCAAGGCGATCGCGGCCGCCGAGTTGAAGGCAGCAATCGACCGCGGCGGGCCATTCATTGCAGAGCTTGACACGTTCGCCAGCGTATCCCCGGATGATCCGGTTACCGCGGATCTGCGCAACTTCGCCCAAACCGGCGTCCCCTCGCGCACGGAGCTGATCCGCCAAGTTCCGGATGTTGCGAACGCAATCATAGAGTCCGTCGACCAGGCCGCCCCCGACCAGAGCTGGTCGGACCGGTTGATGGCGAGCGCCAAATCGTTGGTGAAGGTCCGTCCCGTGGGTAATATCGAAGGTGCGAGCGTAGAGGCAATTGCCGCGCGCATAGAAGACAAGGTCAAGAACGGTGATCTGCAGGGCGCTGTCTCCGAGTGGGCCGGTCTTCCGGAGCCGGCGAAAAAGGCATCCGCCGCCTTCAGACAATCGCTGGAAGCCCGCATTCGCGTCGAGGATCTGGTTAGCAGTGCCCTTTCCAAGGCCGTCTCGAACGCCGGCAAGGAGGGCTGAGACATGGTCAGGCTCGTCATTTTTGCCCTCCTCATCCTCGCTTTAGGTTACGGATTTTCCTGGCTTGCCGATCGCCCCGGCGATCTATCATTGACCTGGGAAGGGCAGCTCTATGAGACCCGGTTGATTGTTGCGGCGAGCGCCTTGATCGCGCTCATCGCGGCCGTGATGGTCCTGTGGTGGCTGCTGCGAACGCTCTGGATGTCGCCCAATTCCGTCACTCGCTATTTTCGCGCTCGCAAGCGCGACCGCGGATATCAGGCGCTGTCGACCGGTCTTATTGCAGCGGGTGCCGGAAATGCGCTGATGGCGCGCAAGATGGCCGCACGTTCCCGCGGTTTGATACGTGCGAATCAGGAGCCGCTGATTGCTCTCCTGGAAGCGCAGGCGGCTTTGATCGAAGGCCGTCATGAGGAGGCCCGCGCCAAGTTCGAGGCGATGACCAACGATCCTGAAACCCGTGAACTCGGTTTGCGCGGCCTGTATCTAGAAGCGAAGCGGCTCGGCGCCAATGAGGCCGCCCGCCAATTTGCAGAAAGAGCCGCTGATAGCGCACCCTATCTGCCATGGGCCGCCCAGGCGACGCTCGAATATCGCAGCCAGGCAGGTCAATGGGACGATGCCTTGCGGCTGCTGGAACTGCAAAAGGCCGGCCGCGCTATCGACAAGACAGAGGCCGACCGGCTTCGCGCCATACTGCTAACCGCTCGCGCGACCGACAAGCTGGAGAATGACCCGGCGGGTGCGCGGGACGATGCCACGCATGCTTTAAAGCTCGCTCCGGATCTCGAGCCTTCCGCGATCATAGCGGCGAAAGCGCTGTTCCGGGAAGACAAGCTGCGCAAGGCAGCATCGATCCTCGAGCAAGCATGGAAATCGGCCCCCCACCCGGACATCGGCCGCACCTACGTGCGAGGTCGCGGCGGCGACACTGCTGCAGACCGTCTGAAACGCGCGGAGCGCTTGGAGGGGATGCGACCAAACAACGTGGAGTCGCTGCTTCTCGTGGCGCAGGCGGCGCTCGACGCGCAGGATTTCGCAAAAGCTCGCGCCAAAGCAGAAGCCGCTGCGCGTATCCAGCCGCGCGAAGCCGCCTTCCTGCTGCTCGCCGATATCGAGGAAGCAGAAACGGGAGACCAAGGCCGCGTCCGTCATTGGCTCGCTCAGGCCCTCAGAGCGCCGCGCGATCCGGCATGGGTGGCGGATGGTTTCGTTTCAGATAAATGGCTACCACTTTCACCCGTCACCGGTCGACTGGATGCATTTGTCTGGAAGGTGCCATTCGACCACGTGGAGAACGCTGGCGACCAAGGTATGGCGATCTCGATCGACAGTGCCCTGAAGACGCTGCCGCCGGTGCGCGAAGTCCGTTCGGAAAGCCCGGTCAGCGATCACCGCATCATCGAACTCGAACGGGCTGCCACTATAGCCGAGGCCGCGCGCCCGTCGCCTAAGCCGCCGGCGCCAGGCAAGCAGCCGGCAGAAACTGCAACCTCACCCGAACCACGCCCATTCTTTGGTGGCCTGCCGGACGATCCCGGCGTCCGCAACCCGGTGGCCAAGCCAGAGTCCAAGACACGGCTTCGCCTTTTCTAGACAAACAGGACCTAAATGTTCGAACGCTTTCAGGAATTCTTTCAAAATCTGACCTCCGACAATTCAAAGAAAGGTTTCGCCCCGGATGACCCGCGCATTGCGGTCGCTGCGCTTTGCATGCAGGTCATGGAAGCGGACGGGCAGGTCAAGGACAGTGAGACGAAACGACTTCGCAAGCTGCTTAAGGACCAGTACGGACTCGACCGTAAGCAGCTCGACGCCCTGATGGCAGCGGGTCAGGAGGCGGAAAGCGATGCGGTCGATTACTACCGCTTCACGTCGGATCTCAAGCGTCATCTCAACACGGAACAACGGCTTGAACTGATCGGAGTTCTCTGGGACATCGTCTATGCCGATGGCGAGCGCAGCGAGATGGAGGATGACGCGATCTGGCGCATAGCCGAACTTCTCGGGGTTTCCGCGCGCGAACGGATCCAAAAGAGGCAGGAGGCAGCCCGCCGAGTGACAGATGCCGAGGTGATCCAGGACGATGCCGACTGACCGCTTACCCGAGCACGACCCACGCCCGGTCCTGATTGTTCTCCATCAGGAGCACTCGAGTCCTGGCCGGGTAGGTCACCTGCTGGTCGAGAAGGGGTATCGGCTCGATATCCGGCGCCCGGTTCTTGGCGATAAGCTTCCCTCGACGCTTGCCGAACATGCGGGCGCCGTCGTCTTCGGCGGACCAATGAGCGCTAACGATACGGATGATTTCGTCAAGACGGAGATCAATTGGCTCGATGTGCCACTAAGAGAAAAACGCCCACTGCTCGGCATCTGCCTTGGCGCACAGATGCTGGTCAGGCAACTCGGCGGCAAGGTCCAGGCGAACGTTGATGGTTCCACCGAGATTGGCTGGTATCCTCTACGCCCGACCGAGAAAGGCCGCCTGCTGATGCACTGGCCGAGGATGGTTTATCACTTTCACCGCGAAGGCTTTGACCTGCCGCACGGCGCGGAGTTGCTGGCGGAAGGCGACACCTATCCCAATCAGGCTTTTCGCTATGACGGCCATGCCTGGGGTCTCCAGTTCCATGCTGAGCTTACGCGCGCGATGATGCATCGGTGGGTGGTTCACGGCGCGCATCGCTTCATCCTTCCGAACGCGCAGCAGGGCCGTGAACATCTCGAAGGACGAATGCTCTTCGACGCGCCGCTGAAAGCATGGTTGAATGAGTTCCTCGATATTGTTTTCGAGGGCAAGACGTCCAATTCTGTCGCAACATCCAGAGCCGCTCTCCCCGCTTAAACGTGCGCCATGCACCACGTCGTGCTAGAATCGAGTGCACTGCCACTCTGGCGATACTGACCAGCAATGCTTTCCGGTCCGAATGAGATCTTGGAATTTGCCGTGCCCGCCCAGTGACGACCAAAGCTATTTCCGGAGGAGTTCCATGGCTAACTACGAGCAGAGACTTGCCGCGATGGGATTGGTTCTACCGCAACCCCTGAAGCTGCCTTCCAACATGGTCCTTCCATTTCCCTGGGTGAATGTGCGCGGCAATCGCGCATTCGTGTCAGGCCATGGTCCGCAAAATACCGATGGCACGCCCGCCGGCCCGTTCGGAGCCGTCGGCGAGAACATCTCCATTGAGGAGGCCAAGGCATCTGCTCGGAAAGTAGCTCTTTCCATGTTGGGAAGCCTGAAGCGGGAGTTGGGCAGCCTCGATCGGATTACCGGCTGGTGCCGCGTGTTCGGCATGGTGAATTGCGCGCCGCGCTTTGCCAATCCACCAGCCGTAATCAACGGTTTCACCGAATTGATCATTGAAGTGTTCGGGCCGGAGGTGGGCAGTCACTCCCGATCTGCGATCGGCGTTGCCGGCCTGCCGCTGAACTTTCCGGTCGAAATAGAAGCAGAACTCATTATCTCGACCTGAAGACTGCCACGCTTATCCCACCCGCTCCGGCGCATCAAGTGTGTCGATTCTGCGCAGCTTTGGAAAGCTCGTGGCCCAGATTGCCGCGACGGCAAGTGTTCCAATGCCACCGATGACGACAGCAGGCACGGCGCCGAAGATGGAAGCCATCGTGCCTGCTCGAAATTCGCCGAGCTCGTTGGAGGCGCCGACGAAGACCATGTTGACGGCGTTAACCCGGCCGCGCAATTCGTCCGGCGTCCAGAGGGCGATCAGGCTCTCCCGCACATAGACGGAGACCATATCTGCCGCCCCCATAATGGCCAATGCCGCGATCGACAGTTCCCTACTGGTCGAGAACCCGAATATGACGGTGCCGATGCCGAACAGGGCGACGCCGATGAACATCGCAATGCCCACACTATGCTTGAGGGGATAGGCAGCTAGAAATATAGCCATCGCGATGGCGCCAACCCCGGGCGCCGAACGCAACAGGCCGAGGCCCCAAGGGCCGAGTGTCAGGATATCGCGCGCAAAGATAGGCATCAGCGCCGTCGCGCCGCCGAGCAGTACCGCGAAGAGATCGAGCGATATCGCACCCAGAACGACTTTCTCGGCACGGATGAAGCGGAAGCCGCCAAGGATCATATCCCAACTCTTGGCTTCACCCATTGTCTTCTGCGGCGGTTTGGGGATCATATAGAGCAGGGCCGCACCCAGAGCAGCGAAGACGACAGCAACTGTGTAGGCCGTATGAGGGTTGATCCCGTACAACAGACCGCCAAGAACAGGGCCCGTGATTGCCGCCAGCTGCCATGAAGACGAATTCCAGGCGATGGCATTCGACAGATCCTGTGGCGGCACAAGGTTCGGCGCCAGCGACTGCACGGCCGGCGACATGAAGGCACGCTCGACGCCGAAGACCAGCAGAACGGCAAACACAGGCAGCGGTGAGAACGTGCCGGTTATCGTCATCAACAGCAGCGCCAGCGTACAAAGCGCGCTGACGAGCGAGCAGAGGGCGGCGATAACACGCCGATTGTGCTGGTCGGCGACGGATCCGGTGACTAGGATCAGGACCAGCGACGGCAAAAATTGCACAAGGCCAATCAGGCCAAGGTAAATCGCACTGCGCGTCTGATCATACATCTGCCAGCCGACGGCTACACTGACGATCTGCTGCGAAAAGGACAGAAGAAACCGCGCGAAAAAGAACCGGGTGTAAGACGGATGCCGGAACGCGGCAAAACGATCTCCGGTTGGCGAAAAGGACATGGAAGTTTTCCAGGACAACAAGCCAGACGCCAACGCACGACGCCGCGATTAAACATGATTTACAATGCGTTTCGAGACAGCACTTGCCCGTTTAGTCGCCAATGTCTACATGTCTGTCAACAACGAACTGGAGACGGCAATGCTTGCGCTTTTTCAAACCATTGATTTGGCGTTGAATCTCTACACTTGGGTGCTGATTGCCAGCGCCATCTTTTCCTGGCTGTATGCGTTCAACGTAATCAACTCCAGCAATCAGTTCGTCAATTCGGTCGGCATGTTCCTCTACAACGTGACCGAACCGCTGCTGCGACCGATCCGCCGCGTGCTGCCGAACCTCGGCGGCATCGATATCTCGCCAATCATCCTACTGCTGATCATCTTCTTCGTGCGCTCGCTGATGTGGAATTCGATCTTCCCGTTGGTAGCATGAACCGGCCCTGGGCTGTATTCACCGACCATATAGCTCTGACGGTTCGTCTGACGCCAAACGGCGGACGCGATGCTATCGACGGCGTGGAGACGGACGGCGACGGCAAGCCCCACCTCAAAGTAAAAGTGACTGCCGTTCCCGAGAAGGGCAAGGCGAACAAAGCGTTGGTCGCACTGATGGCCAAGTCGCTTAGTGTCCCAAAGTCGTTGGTCAGTCTCGCGTCAGGCGAGACGTCGCGTAAAAAAATCCTCCGGATCGATGGCGATCCGGAGGATTTGATCAGGAAACTGAAAGACCTTATCGAGTGCTGATCACGCCTTTTTTTTCTTGAAGCGTTCGATCGCCTCAAGGATCAGCTGTCCGGCTTCTGTTGAGTCACCCCAACCGTAGATCTTCACCCACTTGCCCGGCTCGAGATCCTTGTAGTGCTCGAAAAAGTGCTCGATCTGCTTCAAGGTGATCTCCGGAAGATCGGTGTGGTCTTTCACCTTTTCGTAACGCAGCGTCAGCTTCGGCGACGGGACGGCGATGATCTTCTCGTCCTTGCCGGAATTGTCTTCCATCTTGAGCACGCCGATCGGGCGCACGTTGATGACACAGCCAGGAACGAGCGGACGCGTACTGGCGATCAAGACGTCGATCGGATCGCCGTCCTCAGATAGCGTATGCGGCACGAAACCGTAATTGCCTGGATAGGTCATCGGCGTATAGAGGAAACGATCGACGACGAGCGTACCTGCTTCCTTGTCCATCTCGTACTTGATCGGGTGGCCGCCGACGGGCACCTCAACGATTACGTTGACATCTTCCGGCGGGTTCTTGCCGATGGAAATCGCGTCAATGCGCATAGAGCTTCCCTCTAAAGGTTGAGTCGATGGTTGCCAGATACTGGGAATCATCCCGCAACGCAACATGCCAAGTCGGCAATTTGCGTCGCCGCCAAGGCTCGTCGCCATGTTGCTTGAAGCGAGTAACCCGGCCTGACTTTCGAGTTCGATTTTCGCGAAAGAGCGTAGACTAGGAAATCGGCATCAACCCCAGATGAAGCCGATTTTCTTCAGCTGCTTCTGGTCGAACGTTTCCATGCCCTCGCAATAGTCGATACCACCGTGGCTGCGATAGAACTGCGCGCCGGTCTCATTTTCTTCGAGACACCAGACAACCAGACCATTGCAACCAAGCGACTTCAAAAGCCGTCTTGCTTCACCAAAAAGCATGTGTCCGAGCCCAATGCCCTGGTATTCCGGCCGAAGATAGAGCTCGTAGATCTCACCTTCCTGGGGAAGCGCACGAGCACGATTGAGACCAAGCGTAGCATAGCCCGCGACCGTACCAGCGACATCCAGAACGAGCAGCGTGGCAGGCCCGCGGGTCGCCTTGCGCCACCAATTCTCACCGCGACGCTCGATCATCTGCCGCAATGCACGATGCGGAATAATCCCCGCGTAAGTGTGCTGCCACGCAAGCCGATGCACTTCCGATATGGCTCGGGAATCGTGCGGTTCGGCCCGCCGAACATCGATCGACAACGTCTTCATAACGCGTACTCTGGTCCCATTGGCGGCAATTAACCATATGCGCGCCGCGCATTCAGGCCTCTTGCCCACAGGCTTAACATGTGGACGACACCTGAAATTTAACGCTTTTTTAACTATTGCGACAAGCGAGATTCGGCAAACTGCACAAATAAAAAACCCCGGCTCAATGGCCGGGGTTGAAGGCTGAAAGACTTCAGCGGCTTAGGCCGACTTGGCCTTTTCGAAGCGCTTGCGGTCGTTGGCGTCAAGATACATCTTGCGCAGACGGATCGATTTCGGCGTCACTTCGACCAGCTCGTCATCCTGGATCCAGGAGAGTGCGCGCTCGAGCGTCATACGGATCGGCGGCGTAAGCTTGACGGCTTCGTCCTTGCCGGCAGCGCGGATGTTCGTGAGCTTCTTGCCCTTCAGCACGTTGACCTCGAGGTCGTTGTCACGGCTGTGGATGCCGATGATCATGCCCATGTAGACCTTTTCGCCGGCGTCGATGATCATCGGACCACGGTCTTCCAGGTTGAACAGAGCGTAGGCAACGGCTTCGCCGGCTTCGTTTGCGAGCAGAACACCGTTGATGCGGCCACCGATCTCACCCTTGTATGGCTGGTAGTCATGGAACAGACGGTTCATCACGGCAGTGCCGCGAGTATCCGTCAGGAGTTCCGACTGGTAGCCGATCAGGCCGCGGGTCGGCGCGTAGAAGCGCAGGCGAACGCGGTTGCCGCCCGACGGACGCAGCTCGACCATCTCGGCCTTGCGCTCGGACATCTTCTGGACAACGACGCCGGAATGCTCTTCGTCGACGTCGATGACGACTTCTTCGATCGGCTCCATCATCTGGCCTGTCGCTTCGTCCTTGTGCATGACGACGCGCGGACGCGACACGGCAAGCTCGAAGCCTTCGCGACGCATGTTTTCGATCAGAACGGCGAGCTGCAGTTCGCCGCGGCCCGACACGAAGAACGAATCCTTGTCCGGAGACTCTTCGATCTTCAGCGCGACATTGCCTTCGGCTTCCTTGAATAGGCGGTCACGGATGACGCGCGAGGTGACCTTGTCGCCTTCGGTGCCGGCAAGCGGGCTGTCGTTGACGATGAAGGACATGGTAACGGTCGGCGGGTCGATCGGCTGTGCCGCCATCGGCTCGGTGATGGCAGGATCGCAGAACGTGTCGGCGACGGTGCCCTTGGAGAGGCCGGCGATCGCGACGATGTCGCCGGCATGCGCTTCTTCGATCGGCGTGCGCTCGATGCCTCGGAATGCGAGGATCTTCGAGATGCGACCGCTTTCGATCAGCTTACCGTCCTGGCCGAGAACCTTGACCGCCTGGTTCGGCTTGATCGAGCCGGAAGCGATACGGCCGGTGATAATGCGGCCGAGGAAGTTGTTGGCTTCAAGGATCGTGCCGATCATGCGGAACGGACCTTCTTCGACCTTCGGCTCCGGAACGTGCTGAATGACGAGGTCGAGCAGCGGCTTCAGACCTTCTTCCTGCGAACCGTTCGGATCGGTGTTCATCCAGCCAGAGCGGCCCGAACCGTAGAGGATCGGGAAGTCGAGCTGCTCGTCGGTTGCGTCGAGTGCCGCGAACAGATCGAACACTTCGTTAACGACTTCATCGATACGGGCGTCCGGACGGTCGACCTTGTTAATCGCAACGATCGGGCGAAGCCCGACCTTCAGCGCCTTGCCGACAACGAACTTGGTCTGCGGCATCGGACCCTCTGCGGCGTCCACGAGAACGATCGCACCATCCACCATCGAGAGAATACGCTCGACTTCACCGCCGAAGTCGGCGTGACCGGGAGTGTCCACGATGTTGATGCGGGTGTCCTTCCACTCGATCGACGTCGCCTTGGCTAGAATCGTGATGCCGCGTTCCTTTTCGATGTCGTTGGAGTCCATGACGCGTTCCATGACGCGCTGGTTCTCGCGGAACGAACCGGACTGTTTCAGGAGCTCGTCAACCAAGGTCGTCTTGCCATGGTCAACGTGCGCGATAATCGCGATGTTGCGAAGTGCCATATGTCTAGATCTCTGAGGCTGGGGCGCCGCGCTGGGAGAAGGCGCCAATTTCATTTGGGCGGCTCATACAGTGTTTTTCGCTTTTGCGAAAGGGGGGAGCCCCTGATTGACTGCTTGTATGCTCAGCTCGATACCTGCGGGGCGATAACCGTTCGCCACAGTTCCGTGTCGTTCCGATCCATCAACCTTACGGTCGGTTGCTGGGTCTGCCCGTCGATGTCGACGATCCCAAAGAACTGCATGCCGGCCGACGGTGGCAGCTTTTGCTGCGCCGACCCTATGGCGCCCGTCATGTCATCCTCTCTTGAAGATGGCATGACGGTTGTTGCAAACTTCGACGACAGTTTTATTAAGCGATCGCCTCAAGCATCACTGCCGGACAGTTCCTCGAAGGTCGCAAGCCCCTTCTTCACCAGCATGGCATCCGGGCTCGGCAATTTGCCGCGAAAGGCCTTGTAGGCCTCCTCGGGATCAATCGCGCCGCCGACGGAATAGATGTTGTCCTTGAGCTTGACGGCCATCTCGCGATTGAATGCGTCGCCGGTTTCCTCGAACGCGGCAAAGGCATCCGCATCGAGAACTTCGGACCACATGTAGGAATAGTAGCCGGCTGAATAACCGCCGGAGAAGATGTGTTGGAAGTGCGGCGACGCATGACGCATGACAATCGACTTCGGCATGCCGAGCTCCGACAGCACCTCGGACTGCACTGCCATTGGATCCTCGACCTTGTCGCGAGTGTGGAACGCCATGTCGACAAGCGCAGACGAGGTAAACTCGACCGTATTGAAGCCGGAATTGAACGTCCGCGCCGCCAGAACCTTGTCGAGCAAAGCCTGCGGCATCGGCTCGCCGGTTTCAAAGTGCACGGCATATTGCTTCAGGATCGCGGGCACTGTCAGCCAGTGTTCGTAAAGCTGTGACGGCAATTCCACGAAATCTCGCGAGACGCCCGTGCCCGAAACTGAGGGATAGGTAACATTAGATAGCATCCCATGGAGCGCATGGCCGAATTCGTGGAACAGCGTGCGTGCGTCGTCCAGCGACAGGAGCGCCGGCTTGCCTTCAGCAGGCTTCGCGAAATTGCAGACATTGTAGATGATCGGCAGTTCGCCGTGACGGCCGTTCTTCAACGGCAGCTTGTGCTGCGACTGAAACGAACTCATCCAGGCGCCGGAACGCTTCGAACCGCGGGCGAAATAGTCGCCAAGGAAGAGCGCCACCAGCCTATCTTCGCGATCGCGGATCTCGAAGACGCGCACATCGGGATGATAGGCCGGAACCCCCTTCTTCTCGACGGCGCGAATGCCGAACAACCGGCCGGCAACATCGAAGCTGGCGTCGATGATCTTCTCAAGCTGCAGATAAGGCTTCAGCTCAGCCTCGGAGAAATTGAACCGCTGCGCCCGGATCTTTTCGGCATAGTGCCGCCAATCCCAGGGCATGACGTCGTGGTTCTTGCCTTCGGCGGCGATCAGCTTGGCAATGTCTGCTTCTTCCTCGCCTGCACGCTTGACCGCCTTTGCCCAAACCTGCCGCAGCAAATGGTTCACGGCTTCGGGCGTCTTTGCCATCGTGTTGTCGAGTTTAAGTTCAGCAAAGTTGGCATAACCGAGCAGCTTTGCTACCTCGTTGCGGAGCGCGAGCGCATCACGGATGATGCCGCGATTATCGCTCGCGCCATCATTCTCGCCGCGCGCAACCCAGGCCTTGAAGGTCAGTTCCCTCAGGTCCCGCCGCTCCGAGAAGGTAAGAAACGGCTCGATGATCGAGCGTGAGAGGGTCACGGCAAACTTGCCTTCTTCCCCACGCTCTCGCGCAGCCGCCGCCATCGCATCCTTTAGGAAATCGGGAATGCCGTCGAGATCAGCGCCGTCGGAAAGGATCAGCGCCCAGTTTTTCTCGTCGGCGAGTACGTTCTGACCGAACTGGGTGCCGAGACCGGCAAGCTTCTCGTTGATTCCCGCGAGCTTCTCCTGCTCCGTTTTCGGCAACTTCGCGCCCGATTTGACGAAGCCCTTCCAGTGGCGCTCCAAAACGCGCGTCTGCTCCAGGGTCAGCCCAAGGCTTTCGCGCGCTTCCCACAACGCATCGATACGGGCAAAGAGCGCCGCGTTCATGCCGATCTTGGAATAGTGTCGGGACATCTTTGGCGAGATGTCCCGTTCCAGCGCCTGGATCGTATCGTTGGTATGTGCACCCGCCCGGTTCCAGAAAAGGGCCGAAACGCGCGACAGCTCATCGCCCGCAATCTCGAGCGCAACGACGGTGTTCTCGAATGTCGGCACCTCGGGGTTACCCGCGATCGCGTCAATCTCTCTCTCATGCGCTGAAAGCGCTGCATCGAAGGCAGGAGCAAAGTCGCTATCGTTGAGAGCATCGAAACGCGGCAGACCGTGGAGACCATTCCATTCGATAAGTGCCGGGTTGATTTCTGGGGTGGAAGGCATGAGGGGATCCTTTGTGGCAGAAAGCTGAACAGGCAATATAGGGATGCGCATCCGCAATTGGTATTGCCGATCAGACGCTCATCTCCAGGCCAAACTGCGAAAAGTTCACGGCAAGAAATGATGCATAAGAATTAACTAATCGTTGACGATTGACGTAGGTTCGCCGCGCGCGGTAGCTTCAGGCCATCATCTTTTTGCAAGTGGATACGCGTCATGGAAATCCTTTCTGTGCGGTCTTCGCCGAATTTTCTTTTCAGAAGAAACTCCGATAAATCTAACAATTACAACGAAGCGCAATTCGGCACGGCGACGAAATCCCCGACGGCATTCCACATCGATGAACCGAACGCTGATACGCCGGATTTTTCCGCCATCAGCGCCAGCGAACTGCGTCAATATGCAAGGCAGAGCCTCGATGCCGGTGCGATCGATCAGGATACGTTTGCCGCGATCTCCGAGCCGCTGCCGATGCGGACGATCGATCCGTCAGGCAACATTCTCGACCTATCAGATATTTCCGACGCGACAAGCTTCAATTTCCGGGATTACTACAAGGACCAGCTCCAGATCGCGACATCGATCGGCGACCCGCAAGCGGTGGCACGGCTCGATTCCGTTGTCAGCTTCCTCAACGTCTGATCTCAGGCTTTCCGCCATCCGAGCAGGCCGGGCGTCGCATGCCAGAGCGCCTGAGCTGCAAAGCCCATGAAGAGAACACCGGAGCAGCGCACGATTAGCCGTTCGTGCGAACGATAGAAACGCCGGACCGTTCCCGCGCCAATGATCGTGATCAGGATCGTGTCCGCCACGATAAAGCCCAAAAACGAAACTGCCAGCAGGACCGGCAGCGCGTGAAACTGCAATGCGCTCGCCGAACCCGCAACAAGCGCCGTGAACGTCGCAAGCGCGACTGGATATCCCTTCGGGTTGGTGACGCCGAAGATCAGACCGCGGCGGAACGGTCGCTCCACCACCATCAGGGCCTGCCCCTCACTCTTCGGCTTTGCCCGCACGGCATTCCAACCGATCCAGGCAAGGTAGAAACCACAGAGAAGGCCAAGCGCGTCGAAGACAAAGGTGCCGATCGTCTTCGCACCGATGATCGCGATCAACGCCAGCGATGCCCAGAGCAGATCGCCGACCAGATGGCCGCTGACGAACATTGCACCGGCACGGCGGCCCTGCCCCGCGCCGATGCCAAGCAAAGCGAGAAAGGCAGGCCCTGGAATGAGCACGTAGAGAAGGGCTGCCAGAAAGGCGCCCGCGAGCAAGGGTTGCGTCATCGACAAACTCCGAAAAGGACAGCCGCAGCTTATGCGCCACTCAAAGGGCGTCAAGCTATCATGGCGATCCATCAGATTTTTGAATTGCCGTATCACGCGGCTTCCGACAGAAGGGAACTGGCCGCCCTTGCGCGGGTCGCGCATGTCAACAAACACCGAGTACCCTATGCCCCCATTCCGGATGAGCGAACGGCGAACGAGCATGCTCGGAGCGCTTCTTGCAACCATCGGCCCGATCTCGATGTCGATTTACACGCCGGCAATGCCGGAGCTCGTCCATGCGTTTCAGACGTCGGATTCCGCGATCAAGATGACGCTCTCCGTCTATTTCGCAGGCTTCTCGGTTGCGCAACTGCTTGCCGGTCCGCTCTCGGATGCCTTCGGCCGCCGTGCGGCGACTCTTCTCTTTATCGGCATCTATGTGGTCGGCAGCCTGCTCGCCGCCTTTGCGCCCGACATTGAATGGCTGCTTGTCGGCCGGTTGATCCAGGGGACTGGCGCCTCCATCGGGATTACGGTGGCGCGGGCTATCGTGCGTGACCAGTTCACCGGGACGGAAGCCTCCCGCATCATGAACCTCATCGGCATCATGATCGCGATCGGACCGGCTGCTGCACCAACGATCGGCGGATTGGCGCTGGCGGCCCTCGGCTGGCAGTCGGTCTTCTTCCTTCTGATCGGCTTCGGACTGCTGATCTGTTTTGGGGTGATCGTCTTTATGCGCGAAACCACCGTGCCGGACCCGCGCCGCGCGCTCCCGGTTCCGCTGCTTTGCGCCTATCTGGAGCTTGCGCGCGAAAGCCGTTTCGTCTCCGCCTCGCTTGTTCTCGGCGGCTCGATCGGCGCCCTTTATGCACAGGCGACACTTCTTCCCTTCATCCTCATCAAGGTCGTCGGTCTTTCACCGACCGCCTTCGGCTTGGGCATGTTGATGCAATCGGGTTCCTACTTCCTCGGCTCGGTCTGTTTACGCTATGCGGCGCCGCGCCTGGGCGGCGACGGCTCCGTGCGCGTCGGACTTAGCCTGCTCGGGCTTGCCGGTACCATGATCGCGCTGTCCGTCCACTTCGTCACGCCCTCCTATCTTTCGATCATGGGGCCCATCGCGTTCCTGGCCTTCGGATTGGCATTCCTCACCCCGCACATGACGACATCGGGCCTTTACCCCTTCCCGCATATCGCCGGCTCGGCATCCGCGATGATGGGCTTTATTCAGATGGGTGGCGGATTTGCAGGCGGCGTTGCGGGTTCGCTGGTCGGCATGCCGCTGCTTGCCTTCGGAACCGTAATCCCCGCCATGGCGCTGATTTCGATCGTAAGCTACGTCTGGTTCGTGCGCGCCTCGCGACGCGCCGCAGAGCTCTCAAACGCCAGAACACGCGAATGAAAAAGGCCCACACGAGGCGGGCCTTTAATCTCTTGCAGCTGCTCTCGATTACTTCGAGAGGTTGCGCTTGGCGAGGGTGCGCAAACGTAGCGCGTTGAGCTTGATGAAACCAGCGGCATCCTTCTGGTCGTAGGCGCCTTGGTCATCTTCAAAGGTAACCAGCTTGTCGGAGTAGAGCGACTTGGAGCTCTCACGGCCGATTACCGTGACATTACCCTTGTAGAGCTTCAGCGTCACTTCGCCTTCGACATGCTCCTGGCTCTTGTCGATCAGCGCCTGCAGCATTTCGCGTTCCGGCGAGAACCAGAAGCCGTAGTAGATCAGCTCCGCGTAGCGCGGCATCAGCTCATCCTTGAGGTGCGCGGCGCCGCGGTCGAGCGTGATGGATTCGATGGCGCGATGCGCGGCAAGTAGGATCGTGCCGCCGGGCGTCTCGTAGACACCACGGGACTTCATGCCAACGAATCGGTTTTCCACGAGGTCCAGGCGACCGATGCCGTTGTCACGGCCGTAATTGTTGAGCGTCGCGAGCAACGTCGCCGGACTCATCCGTACGCCGTTGATCGAAACAGCATCACCATTCTCGAAGCCGACCTTGATCGTCGTTGCCTTGTCAGGCGCGGCTTCCGGAGAAATCGTGCGCATATGAACGTATTCGGGTGCTTCCTGTGCCGGATCTTCGAGAACCTTGCCCTCGGACGACGAGTGCAGCAGGTTGGCGTCGACGGAGAACGGTGCCTCGCCCTTCTTGTCCTTGGCGACCGGGATCTGGTGCTTCTCGGCGAATTCCAGCAGATCGGTACGGCTCTTGAACGACCAGTCACGCCACGGCGCGATGATCTTGATATCGGGGTTCAGTGCATAGGCGGAAAGCTCAAAACGAACCTGGTCGTTGCCCTTGCCGGTGGCGCCATGGGCGATTGCATCGGCACCGGTCTTGCGGGCGATATCGATCAGGTGCTTGGAGATCAGCGGACGCGCGATCGAGGTGCCGAGCAGATAGACTCCCTCATAGACCGCATTGGCGCGGAACATCGGGAACACGAAATCCTTGACGAACTCTTCCCGGACATCCTCGATGTAGATCTCCTTGATGCCGAGCATTTCGGCCTTCTTGCGTGCCGGCTCCAGCTCTTCGCCCTGGCCGAGGTCGGCGGTGAAGGTCACGACTTCTGCGCCGAGTTCGGTCTGCAGCCACTTCAGGATGATCGAGGTGTCGAGACCGCCGGAATAGGCGAGGACGACTTTCTTTACGTCTTTGTGCGATGCCATGATGATGAGGTCCGTTGCAAAAGGGCAGCGGCAAACCCGCCAAGCCCGGTATGGCTGGGCACTTTTAGCGAGATCGACGCAGGACGCAAGGGGAACGGCAACCACAGGCGGCTCGGATATTGATTGACAGGTTGAAAGCGCAACCCATATCTGCCAGCGTCGTGACAATGCTGAGGAGAGCCGGCCGTGACAAGAATCCAAGACATCATCAGGAAATCCAATGTTGCCGTCGTCACCGGCGGTGCTTCCGGCATCGGACTTGCCGCAGCAAAGCACTTTGCGCGGGCGGGCATGAGCGTCGCCATTGCCGATCTGGGGGGCGACCGGCTGGCAGAAGCCGCAAAGGAACTGAAATCCATCTCCGGAGAGGAGCACGTCCTTGCCGTCGAAACCGACGTGGCGCAGAAGGACTCTCTGGAGGCCCTTGAACGCACCGTGATCCAGCGCTTCGGCCGCGTGCATATTCTCATGAACAACGCCGGCATCGGCCCCGAGACGTCAATCTTCAGTGCCCAGGCCGATTGGGATAGCATCTTCGGCGTCAACCTGCTTGGCGTCATCAACGGAACGCGAACCTTCGGCCAGCACATGCTCGCGCACGGTGAACCGGGCCTGATCATCAACACCGGCTCCAAGCAGGGCATCACCACGCCGCCCGGCAATCCGGCCTATAACGTGTCAAAGGCCGGCGTGAAGGTGTTCACCGAAGCCCTTGAGCATGAGTTGCGCAACACCGAAGGCTCGAAGATCTCAGCCCACCTCTTGATCCCCGGCTTCGTTTTTACCGGCCTTACCAAGGGCGATCGCGCCGAAAAGCCGACCGCCGCATGGACTCCGGAACAGACGGTCGATTTCATGATCGAGAGCCTGGAACGTGGCGACTTTTACATCCTGTGCCCCGACAATGACGTTGCGCGACCGGTGGACGAACGCCGCATGGCCTGGGCGATGGGTGACATCATCGAGAACCGTCCGCCGCTGTCGCGCTGGCACAAGGATTATGCCGACAAGTTCAAGGCCTATCTTGAGCGGAAGGAATAGGTCGCATTAGAAGGTTTGATTAGACATTTTCTGAAAGCCGGATAAAAAGCAAACCGACGTTTTCCGGCTTTCAGAGTGTAACATGGACTTCCTTCCGAGCTTTGCAACGCTTCTCGCCTTCGCTGCCGCGACTCTTCTGCTTGCGGCAACGCCGGGCCCGGACATGACGCTGTCTATCAGCCGTGCGCTGGCGCAGGGCAAGAAGGCGGCCCTCTTCGTCGTCCTCGGCACCAGCCTCGGTATCGTTGTCCACACCATGCTCGTTGCTTTTGGCGTTTCGGCGCTGATCACCGCATCGCCCACTGCCTTCCTGATCCTGAAGACGGGCGGCGCCGCCTACCTGCTCTGGCTAGCCGTCCAGGCGATCCGGTATGGCTCGAAGTTTTCGGTCAACAAGGTGGAAGCCGTAAAGGGTACACCGCTTGCCAACATCTCCTCGGGCTTCTGGGTCAACCTTCTGAACCCGAAGGTCATCATCTTCTTCATGACCTTCCTGCCGCAGTTCGTCAGCGCCGGTGACCCCACGGTGACGCAGAAGCTGCTGTTTCTTGGGTTCTGCTTTATCTTAATCGGCATGCCTGTGAACGCTGCTGTGGTCTTTGCGGCCGACTGGCTGGCCAGCTGGCTGCAGAACAACAAGAAGGTCTTGCGCGGCATGGATTTTACCTTCGCAGGCGTCTTCTCGGTGTTCGCGGCAAAAATTCTGTTGACGCAGGCGCGTTAAGCGACCCGCGGGAAGCTCAGGCTTCCCGGAATGCCTATCCTCAGCCGATCAGAAGCGCATCGTCGTCCAGCGTCTGGCCGCGCATCTTGCGGAACATCGCGATCAGGTCTTCGACCTGCAACGTTTTGCGGCTGTCGCCGCTAACGTCGAGAACGATCTCGCCGCCGTGCAGCATAATGGTGCGGTGGCCGTAATCGAGCGCCTGCCGCATGGAGTGCGTCACCATCAACGTCGTCAGCTTGCGCTCGGAAACAATCTTCTGCGTAAGGCCCATGACGAACTCGGCCATCCCGGGGTCGAGCGCCGCGGTATGCTCGTCGAGCAGTAGCACTTCGGAACCAGCGAGTGTCGCCATGACGAGGGAAACCGCCTGACGCTGACCGCCGGACAGCAGGTCCATGCGGTCCCGCATCCGGTTCTCGAGGCCAAGATTGAGTTCGGCGATCCGCTCGCGAAAATGCTCGCGCCGCTTCGGACCGAGCGCCGAGACAAGCGCCCGCTTTTCCCCGCGGCGCGCGGCAAGGGCAAGATTCTCCTCGATCGAGAGCGAGCCGCAGCTTCCCGTAAGCGGATCCTGGAAGACACGGGCAACAAGCCCGGCGCGAGCGGCGGTCGACTTTCGCGTAACATCGGCATGGCCGATCAGAACCTGGCCTTCGCTGGCAAGCACATCTCCGGCAAGAACGCCAAGCAGCGTCGACTTGCCCGCGCCGTTCGAGCCAATGACAGTGACGAACGAGCCTTCCTCAATCGTCAGGGTGACACCGTTCAACGCCTGTTTCTGCAGCGGCGTACCCTTGCCGAAGATGACCTTGATATCCTTGAGCGTGATCACAATGCGGCACCTCCGCGATGGAGACGGGGAAGAATGAGGGCGATCGTCACCAGCACGGCCGTCACGAAATTGAGGTCAGACGCCTGCAGCCCGATGACATCGGTCGAGAGAGCGAGTTGGATGGCGATTCGATAGAGGATCGAGCCGAGCACACACCCGATCAGTGCGATCAGCAGCCCGCGCCGACCGAGCAGCGTTTCACCGATAATGACGGCCGCAAGGCCGACAACGATCGTTCCAACGCCCGACGTGACGTCGGCAAAGCCATTCGTTTGCGCAAACAGCGCGCCACCGAAGGCAACCAGTGCGTTGGAAATTGCCATGCCGAGATAGATCTGGCGGCTCGTGTCGACACCCTGCGCGCGGGCCATGCGGGCATTCGCACCGGTCGCGCGCATCGCCAGACCCAAGTCGCTCTCGAGGAAGCGCCAGACAACGATCACAGCGATGACGACGAGGACGCCGACGAAGAGTGGTCGAACGTAAAAGTCGCGCAGGCCATGACCAAAGAACGGGCTGATCATCGTATCCGCGTTGATCAGTGCGACATTCGGCTTGCCCATGACACGCAGGTTCACCGAAAAGAGCGCAATCATCGTCAGGATCGAGGCAAGCAGGTTGAGGATCTTGAACCGCACATTGAGCATCGCCGTAACCATGCCGGCCGAAGCACCCGCTACCATAGCGACGAGCGCCGCAAGCCAGGCATTGACTCCGGCGATGATGAGAACCGCCGTTACCGCAGCACCCAGCGGGAAAGAGCCGTCAACCGTCAGATCCGGAAAATCCAGCACTCTAAATGCGAGGTACACGCCGATGGCGACGAAAGCATAGACCAGCCCTAGCTCCACGGCTCCCCAGAATGCGATCTGACTCAAGGCTTCTGCCCTTTCTCTGACTTGTCCCGCCTCTCGCGGACCCAGGCTTCTAATACCATTAGCCGCCCCCGCGTAAAACGAGAGCGGCTGAATGGCAAATTTCCAGTATGCGGCGATCAGTCGATCGTCTTCGTCGCGCGTTTCAAAACGGTCTCCGGCAGCGTGACACCCATCCGCGTCGCCGCACCGTTGTTAACGACGAGATCGCTGCCAGCAGCAACCTTCACCGGAATGTCGCCGGGGTTCTCGCCCTTGAGGATGCGAACGACGATTTCGCCGGTCTGCTTGCCGACGTCGTAGTAATTAAAGCCGAGCGCAGCGATCGCGCCGCGCGAAACGGAGTCCGTATCAGCGGTAAAGAGCGGCAACTTGCTTTCTTCGGCAACGGATACCGCACCTTCCAGCGCGGAAATGATCGTGTTGTCGGTCGGGACGTAGATAGCGTCGGCACGGCCGACGAGCGCGCGGGCCGCGCCCTGCACTTCCGCGGACTTGGTGGCGGCCGATTCAACGACCTTCAAGCCGGCCTTCTCGGCTTCGCTCTTCAGAACCGCAAGCAAAGACACCGAATTTGCTTCGCCGGAATTGTAGAGGTAGCCGATCGTCTTGGCGTTCGGCAGGATTTCCTTGATGAGCGCAACGTGCTCGGCAACCGGCGACATATCGGACAGACCGGTGACGTTACCGCCGGGTTTGTCCATGCTCTTCACGAGCTGCGCACCGAGCGGATCGGAAACGGCGGTGAAGACAACCGGAATGTCGCGCGTGGCGGAAACGACGGCCTGTGCTGATGGTGTGGAGATCGGCACGATGACATTCGGACCTTCGCCTGCGAACTGGCGGGCAATTTGCGCAGCCGTTGCCGGGTTGCCCTGGGCCGATTCGAACATGAACTTCAGGTTCTCGCCTTCCTTGTAGCCGGCCGCCGTCAACACATCGAGGACGCCCTTGCGCGCGGCATCAAGGGCCGGATGCTCGACGATCGCCGTGACTGCGACGGTTACGTCTTCGGCCTTGGCAGGCAGGGTCAGTGCCAGCGTGGCCGCGACAGCAAGCAGAATTGATCGCATTGGGTATCCTCCAGATATGATTTTGGCCTGCTTCTAGGAAAAGCAGGCCATGAAATCAATCGTCAGGAGGTGTTCGAAGGATCAAACTTGCTGATCAATCGTCCGCGCCATGGTTGGCGATCATCATCGCCTCGAAGGCCAGCCGCTCGGTCTTTCGCATGCGCTCCGACTCCGATTTCAGCTGACCGCAGGCTGCGAGAATGTCGCGGCCCCGCGGCGTGCGGATCGGCGACGCGTAACCGGCCGAGTTGATGAAATCGGCAAATTTCTCGATCTGTTCCCAGTCAGAACACTGGTAGTTGGTGCCGGGCCATGGGTTGAACGGAATGAGGTTGATCTTCGCCGGCACGCCCTTCAGCAGCTGAACGAGACCCTTGGCGTCCTCCAGGCTATCGTTGACGTCCTTCAGCATCACATATTCGAAGGTGATGCGGCGGGCGTTCGACAGACCGGGATATTTCCGGCAAGCGTCAATCAGTTCCTTGAGCGGGTACTTCTTGTTGATCGGCACCAGGATGTCGCGCAGATCGTCGCGAACAGCATGCAGCGAGATCGCCAGCATCACGCCGATCTCATCGCCGGTACGGAAGATTTCGGGCACGACACCCGAGGTGGAGAGCGTCACGCGGCGCTTGGAGAGCGACAGCCCGTCGCCATCGGTTGCGATCAGCAATGCCTGTTTCACGGCATCGAAATTATAGAGCGGCTCGCCCATGCCCATCATGACGATGTTGCTGACCTTGCGGCCTTCCGCCGGCATGATGGTGCCTTGCGGCGCTTCACGGTCTGGGAAATCGCCCAGCCGATCGCGCGCGAGCAGAAGCTGCGACAGGATTTCCTCTGCAGTCAAATTGCGGACCAGCCGTTGAGTACCCGTGTGACAGAAGGAACAGGTCAGCGTGCAGCCGACCTGGCTAGAGATGCAGAGTGTGCCGCGGCCCTCTTCCGGGATGTAGACGGCTTCGATCTCGACTGGACGCCCGGCCCCGCGCGGTGGGAAACGCAAAAGCCACTTCCGTGTGCCGTCATTGGAAACCTGTTCCTCGACGATTTCAGGACGCGCGATGCTAAAATGCTGCTTCAGCATCTCGCGCATGTCCTTGGCCACATTCGTCATGTGGTCGAAATCGGAGACCCCGCGCACGTAGATCCAGTTCCACAGCTGGGCGACCCGCATCTTGATCTGCTTGTCCGGCACGCCTTTTTCGCGCAGCGCAGCGCCCATCTCTTCGCGGCTGAGGCCGATCAGCGACGGCTTCTGGCCGGCGTCGAGCTGCGGCAACACGCCGGCAGGCTTGGTAACAGTCATCGCATCCATGACGGACATAGTCTCTTATCCCGAACTCAACATGCGATCGCCCCGGTAAGCCTGATGACTTGCGGGCACAATAGGCATGATTGCAGAAATTGAAATGCGGAACCGGCGGCAAAGCCGCGATCCATCCGCTGTTGCGCGTGCCTTTAGCATCATTTTCGCCGCGCGTCACTATAGATGGAAACGACGAAGGCCGGCGCAAGGCCGGCCTCTTGAAATTTCGTCACCGGTGACAGGAATCTTACTTGCAGCCTTCAACCTGCTTCAGTGCAGCGGAAATGCCAGACAGCGAGTAGCTATACGATGTCGATGTGCCCTTGCGCGATGTCGCGTTGACGGTCATCGAGTGGCCGCTCTTCATGGCCGCGACGAGCGCCGGCTCCTGGGCCGCATTCTCGACCCAACCAGCTTTGTCCTTGGTGAACATCACGAAGGTCTTGTTGTCGATGACGACATCGATCTTCGAGTTCTCCTTGACGGTATAACCCATCATTGCCTGCGGCTCGTATGAAATGTTCTGGCCGGGGCGCTGCGAAACGATGAAGAAGTTATCGCCGTGATCGATGCCAGCCGGCTTCTTTTCCGTCGGCACCGACAGCACGTAGCAGACGGTATTCGCACCGGACTTGTAGGAATAGGCGCCCCAGGCCTGGAACTGCTGTATGCGAGTCGGCGCCGCTGAAGCCGGCGTGGCCTGCTGCTGCGCTGCCGGTGCTGCGGGCTGCGATTTCTTAGACTGAGCGGATGCAATGCCGGCACCAATGAGAACGAGTGAAAGGGCGATTGCGGTACTTCTTACGAACAACATGGATATCCTGCCGGTTCTTGCGACTCGAGCCCGAAGCGAACGGGCGGCGCATAATCACGATCTGCTTTATTTTGACTTAATTCAGGTTACCAAAGCGTCAACAGGGACCGCGAGAAGTCCCTGCCTGTCTCATTTTCGCCCAAGTGTCAACGCCGGGCGCTGGCGCCTCGCCGTATGACGTGATGCTGCGTGAGCGCACAGACCATCGTCATGAATTGAATTTAAGACATAAAGATTCAGGCAAGAGTTTGACGTTTTCAGAAACCGTTGTACGTCAATAAGCTTAGAAATCCGTTGGAGAATTCGCTGAGCCAGGGGACTTTGGACGGACATGAATGTCGAGGAAAAACAGCGCTTCGCTGCCCTCGCCAGGGCTGTTGCGGAACGCCATGACCAAGAGGCATTCGCCGTGCTATTCGATTACTTTGCGCCTCGCCTCAAATCCTGGTTACTGCGCCAAAGGATGGCGAGTGGCGAAGCTGAGGAGCTTGTTCAGGAAGTCATGGTCGTGCTCTGGCACAAGGCCGAACTCTACGATGCGGCGAGATCGTCTCTTTCCACCTGGCTTTTTCGCATCGCCCGCAACCGCCGGATTGATCTTCAGCGTCGGGCGAGAACGCGGACACTGGATGAGGCCGACCCGGGATTGCAGCCGGTAGCCGAAATTGGCGCAGACGAGATCCTCGCAAATGACGATCGCGACGCGCGCGTACGCGCCGCCCTCAGTCAGCTCCCGGAAGAGCAACGGGAAATGCTCCGCGCAGCATTCTTTCTCGGCCAATCCCATTCGCAGATCGCTGAGGCGACGGGCTTGCCGCTCGGCACCGTAAAGTCCCGGATCCGGCTCGCCTTCGGAAAGCTCCGGAAGGCTCTTGAGGCGGAAAGCACCTGACCTAAAGGCCCGGCTAGATTGTCTTCATGCCTTCAGGCCTGTCGGCTAGTGCGCGGTCTGCCGCTTCATAGTGCTTCGGCTGCAGGTGCCGGCTGACCATTGCAAAGGCAGCGGAGAGGACTGCCACGTCGTCCGAAAACCCGATTACGGCAAAGACATCGGGGATCATGTCGACCGGCATCACAAAATAGGCGAGTGCAGCCAGAAGCACGCCGCGGACCCTTGTCGGTGTCTGTGGGTCCATGGCGCAATAGAAAGCGGCAACGACGTCGCGCGAGAAAGGGATTTGGCGAACCGCCTTCTTGAAGGTCGGCCAGAATTTCTTGCGCACGGTCTCTTCGCGCCGGTTCTGCGTATCATCATCGCCCGGCAGCAGGATTTCACCGAATTTGACCTCGTCCATTCCGATTGGTCCTCTCATTCACGCGCACATATGGTGATGGTGGTAACGGATTCAATCAAGCCGGCGCGCTGCCGCCTTTTCCATTGCCGCAGCCAGCTTGAAGTCGAGCTCGGTCAGCCCGCCGGCATCATGGGTATTCAGTTTCACGTCGACGCGCGAATAGACATTGAACCATTCCGGATGATGATTGAGCCGCTCTGCCGCAAGCGCCGCTTCCGTCATGAAGCCGAAAGCATTAACGAAATTTTGAAACTTGAAGGTTCGCGATATCGACGTGCCAGTGTCATCAAGTGACCAGCCATCAAGCTTGGCGAGTTCGGAGGCGATGGCTTGCCGTTCCAGTTTTTCCCGTTTCATGCGATTGTCCCTTTCTCTTCCGTCATGGACTACAGATGAAACGTATTAGCATTCTGTTTGTTTGCATGGGCAATATCTGCCGTTCTCCTCTTGCCGAGGGAATCTTCTCGCACCTCGTCGATGAGGCTGGCCTTGCTGATCGCTTCGAGATCGACTCGGCTGGCACCGGCGGTTGGCACGAAGGCGATCGTCCGGATCGGCGATCGATCGCAACAGCCAAGGGCCACGGGATCGATATTTCTCAGCAACGCGCCCGCCAGATTAGGAGGAAAGATTTCAGCGACGTCGACCTGATACTCGCGATGGATCGTGCGAATATCGCCGACCTGCGTCGGATGAGCCCGGGAGCCGCAAACATCCGCCTGTTCGGCGATTTCGCATTGGCAAACGGCGAGGATATACCCGACCCCTACTTCGGCAGCAGCGACAGCTTCGAACTCGTCTACGCCATGCTCTTTGCTGGCTGCAAGAACCTGCTCGAGACGCTGGGCACCGACAATGCCTCGTGGAGCGGGAAGATCTCCTCTGTCAGATAGGGCCCGCCCCCAACCGATTCTCTCGACGACAGCAGAACGAAACGGGGCACTGTGAAGGCCGCGGTCTGGAAATTGCCGCGACCCGCGAGATAATGCACGACATCGTCGACTCGCGATGATTTCAGCCGCGCGAGCGTGACATGAGGTGTGAACTTTCGGGGATCCGGCGGCAATCCGATACGCTGGCAGATCCGTTCGATTTCCGCCTGAAGGGCGTACATTTCCGGTGAAGGCGAGACACCTGCCCAAACCGAATGCGGCTTCTTGGATCCGAATGCGCCGATACCATCAAGGCGTATCTGGAATTCGGGGCGGTCGATGCGGTCAAGCCGATCGACAATTTCGTCTGCCGTCCGTCCATCGACATCGCCGATGAACCGCAAAGTAATGTGGTAGTTCTCCACATCGATCCATCTTGCACCAGGGAGACCACCGCGCAGCAATGAAAGGCTCATCGCGGCATTGCGCGGAATTTCGAGGGCGGTAAACAGTCTCGGCATAACGAGCACTCCCCGAATCTTTTGCAGGTGCTCACACGGAATCATGCATTGGGCACCTGTGCAAGCCCCTAATTCTTCACACTAGAAATCGTTCCCAAGAATTGCGTGATAGCCGGCTCCATCTTTTCGACCATCACATCGACACCCTTGCTGTTGGGGTGCATCCCGTCCTCGAGCTTTAAACCGGCCTCAAGAGCGACACCGTCCAGAAAGAATGGATAGAGCGCAACGCCATGTTTTTGCGCGAGTTTCTGGTAGATCTGGTTGAAACGTGCGGCATAGTCGCCACCCATGTTGGGCGGCGCCCGCATACCGACAAGAAGGACGGCTATCCCGCGCTCCTTTAGCCGGGCAATCATCTGCTCCAGATTCTTCTCGCTTTCCTCAGGAGGAATGCCGCGCAGCGCATCATTGGCCCCAAGTTCGAGGATTACGCCGTCGGTGCTGTCTGGAACCGACCAGTCGATTCGCGCAAGACCGCCTGTCGTTGTATCGCCCGACACACCAGCATTGGCGATTGATACATCCACTCCCTTAGCTTTCAGAGCTGCTTGGAGTTTTTCCGGAAAGCCGTCGCCGGGAGGGAGCTGATAGCCCGCCATCAGGCTGTCTCCAAAACCGACTAGGCTGATTGTCCTTGCATTTGCCGCGACCGTAAAGGTCAGCGAAGCGACAATGACGGCGATGTGAAGGCCGGCAACTTTAAAACTCATTCCGCTTTCCCTAGATTGGCAGGACGATCGGCATTTATATAGGGCGAATACTGTTGGCAAAAACCATCATCGAGTTGAAGCGCGCCGATTTGACGCTTGGCAACGCAGCCGCGTCCGTCCATGTGCTGAAAGGCATTGACCTGACAATTGCCGCCGGCGAATCGGTCGGCATCGTGGGGCCGTCGGGCTCCGGAAAATCCACCCTGCTTATGGTGCTTGCCGGGTTGGAAAGGCTTGACAGTGGCGAGATCAACGTCAGCGGCACACCCTTGCATGCCCTGAGCGAAGACGAGGTGGCAGACTTCCGCGGCCGCAATATCGGCATCGTTTTCCAATCCTTCCACTTGATTGCCAACATGACGGCGCTGGAAAACGTCGCTGTGCCGCTGGAACTCGCGAACCTTCCCAATCCCTTTGAGATCGCACGCCGCGAACTAAAATCTGTAGGGCTTGGCGATCGATTGAACCATTATCCCGGTCAGTTGTCCGGCGGCGAACAGCAGCGCGTAGCAATTGCGCGCGCCCTTGCGCCCTCGCCGGCGTTGCTGATTGCTGACGAACCGACCGGCAATCTCGACACCGACACCGGCCGTCAGATTGCCGATCTCCTTTTTTCAAAGCAGGCCGAGCGCGGCATGACGCTGCTGCTCGTTACCCATGATTCTGCACTCGCTAAGCGTTGCTCCAGGCAGATCAGGGTTCGTTCCGGCCAGGTCGAGGGAGACACCGCGCCAGTGCAGCCTGAGGCGGCCATTGCATGACATTGCTGAGCCCGCTCGTCTCCCTCGCCTTCCGTCTCGCGCTGCGCGAGTTGCGCGGCGGGCTAAACGGCTTCTACATTTTTCTGGCCTGCATCGCTCTCGGGACCGGTGCCATTGCGGCAGTCAATTCGGTTTCGCAATCGATTACCGATACGATCGCCACGCAAGGCCAGGAGATACTGGCCGGCGACGTCCGATTCGAACTCAATAATCGCGAGGCGACCGAAGCGGAAATAGCATTTCTGCGCGGCTTCGGAGATGTGTCGGTTTCGACCGGTCTGCGCTCGATGGTACGCAAGCCCGACGGCTCGGATCAGGCCTTGGTCGAACTCAAAGCGGTCGACAGCGCCTATCCGCTCTACGGCACCTTCGAAGCGGAACCGAACTATCCTTTGCACGCGCTCCTTTCCGGACAGAGCGGCACCTATGGCGCCGTAGCCGCGCCGCTTCTTTTGGAGCGGCTCGGTCTTTCCGTTGGCGACGAGATCCTGCTCGGCAATGCCATTCTAAACATCACCGGTACAATCAAGGCGGAGCCGGATGCTGTTTCGGAAGGCTTCGGCTTTGCACCGCGTCTCCTGGTAAGCCGGGAGGCGCTGAAGGCGTCCGGCCTCATCCAGACTGGCAGCTTGGTCGAACACGATTACAAGATCCGCATGGATGACCCCGTCGAGAGAACCACGGTCGGCGATCGGGCCGCGAAGGAATTTCCGTCGGCCGGCTGGTCGATTCGCACCAGCGACCGGGCAGCCCCGTCACTAACCGAGAACATTGAGCGGTTCTCGCAGTTCCTGACTCTCGTTGGACTGACAGCACTGATCGTCGGCGGCGTCGGCGTTGCCAATGCCGTGCGGGCTTTCCTCGATTCCAAGCGCACAACGATAGCGACGTTCAAATGTCTCGGCGCACCGGCGGCAACCGTCGTGCTGATCTATCTCTTTCAGATCGCAATCATTGCTTTCGGCGGCATAATTGTGGGCTTGGTCATCGGAGCTCTGGCACCGATCGTTGCGTCGCAATTCCTGGCGCAATTTCTGCCTGTTTCCACCGAGCTGACATTCTATCCCGGGGCCTTGGCCCTCGCAGTCCTGTTTGGCATTTTGACAACATTGGCCTTTGCCATCATGCCGCTCGGACACTCCCGCGAGGTTCCTGCGACAGCGCTCTTCCGCGAGCAGAGTTTTGAAGCGCGCGGGCTGCCCTCCTGGCCCTACATCCTTCTTGCCGCGGTCTTTCTCCTTGCGCTTGCCGGCCTTGCTGTCGCAACCGCCTACGATCGCTTCATTGCGGTCATCTTTGTCGGGGCGATCGCCTTCGCCTTTGTGATCCTGCGGCTGGTCGCTGCCGCCATTGCTTGGCTCGCTCGTCGCAGTCCACGCGTCAACTCGCCAGCCTTGCGCCTCGCGATCGGGAACATCCATCGGCCTGGTGCACTGACGCCCTCAGTCGTCCTGTCGCTCGGTCTTGGCCTTGCACTGCTCGTCACCCTCACCCTGATTGATGGCAACATGCGCCAACAATTGACCGGACGCATGGCCGCCGGCGCGCCAAACTTCTTTTTCGTCGACATTCAGGGTTCCGAACTCGCGAAATTCCGCAACGTCATCAAAACCGGTTCCCCAGCTGGACACTTGGTCGAGGTCCCAATGCTGCGCGGTCGCATCCTCGCCTTCAACGGTGAGGACGTGACGAAGCGGAAGGTCCCGCCGGCCGGCCAGTGGGTGCTGCGAGGTGACCGCGGCATCACCTATTCAGAAGCAGTACCGGAAAATGCATCGTTGACCGAGGGTTCGTGGTGGGCGAAGGATTACAGCGGTGAACCTCTGGTTTCCTTCTCTGCCGAGGAGGCAAAGGAACTCGGCCTGAAAATCGGCGATACCGTTACCGTCAACGTGCTCGGCCGCAGCATCACAGCCAGGATCGCCAATCTGCGCAAGGTCGAGTGGGAATCGCTTTCCATCAACTTCGTGATGATCTTCTCACCAAATACATTCCGCAACGCCCCGCACGCTTGGCTGGCGACACTCACTGACCCGACGGCGACCACTGCCCAAGAGGCCTGGATCCTCAAGTCCGTGACAAATACATATCCGACGATCACGAGCGTGCGCGTCAAGGATGCGATCGACATCGTAAATACCCTGGTGGCGCAGTTAGCAACGGCGATCCGCGCAGCCGCCTCGGTCGCACTCATCGCATCGGTCCTCGTCCTTGCCGGCGCGCTGGCCGCGGGCAACCGTGCTCGCACCCACGATGCAGTCGTCCTCAAGACGCTGGGCGCGACGCGGCGAATGCTGATCCGCGCTTTTTGCTATGAATACCTCATTCTTGGTGCCGCGACCGCCGTATTCGCCCTTTTTGCCGGCGGCGTTGCGGCCTGGTTCATCACCGCAAGGATCATGCGTATTCCCTCGCACTTCCTGCCTGACGTTGCCTTCCTGACGTTGGTGACGGCCCTGGTGCTGACCGTCGGTATCGGTCTTATCGGCACCTGGCGCATCTTGGGCCAGAAGGCGGCACCCGTTTTGCGCGAACTCTAATCGGCCGACCCAGAAATTCACCTCACCTTACGGCGATTTAACCCGATCTCGGGTTGCAAGGGCCTTGTTTGCGAAAGCCGAAAGGCTCATATTGTATGCAGGCATGCTGGGGCTCCGCAGCGGCGCCCGGGTTGTTGCGCCCGCCAACCGTGTACACACCGGAGCTTGTAAGAGGAAACTATGGCTGACCTTCGTAACTACCAAGGCCGCGTACAGACTGGCGAGATGATCGACCAGGGACTGCGCAGCTATATGCTCAAGGTCTACAACCTGATGGCGCTCGGTCTGGCGATCACGGGTGTAGCCGCCTATCTAGGCTTCAATTTCGCCGTCCAAGACGGTCAACTGACGCAGTTTGGCGTTTTGCTTTTCCAGTCGCCGCTCCGCTGGGTGGTCATTCTTGCACCGCTGGCTGCCGTGTTCTTCCTGAGCTTCAGGATCAATCGGATGAGCGTTGCCGCCGCGCAGACGACCTTCTGGGTCTACGCCGCATTGGTGGGGCTATCGCTTTCGTCGATCTTCCTGGTCTATACGCAGTCGAGCATCACACAGACGTTCTTCGTAACGGCAGCTTCTTTCGGTGCACTCTCGCTGTACGGCTACACGACCAAGCGTGATCTCTCCGCGATGGGCTCATTCCTGATCATGGGCCTCTTCGGTCTGATCATCGCGTCGATCGTGAACATATTCCTGGCATCGTCGGCACTTCAGTTCGCAGTTTCGGTGATCGGCGTCCTGATCTTCGCAGGCCTTACCGCTTACGATACGCAGCGCATCAAAGAACTGTACTACGAAGCCGACGGTGCGGATGTTGCCGGCCGCAAGGCCATTATGGGTGCACTGACGCTTTATCTAGACTTCATCAACCTTTTCATGTTCCTCCTGCAGTTCATGGGCGACCGCAAGTAAGAAATAGGAACGCTATCGAAAAAGGCGGCTTCGGCCGCCTTTTTTTGTTGCCTGGCTCTGCGGAGAATGATTTCTGAAGGAGCCCATTGTCATTTCCGATGGCTGACTGAATGCCCATCTTCCTCCGCGATGCTTGCTCATTCGACCTTCCCACGATCACAGCGATCTATCGAGAAGCCGTCCTGAATGGTGTCGCAAGTTATGAGATCGCCCCGCCTGAACAGGGCGAGATGGCGGCGCGCTTTTCCGCAATCACCGGCCAGGGTTATCCGTACATCGCCGCGATCGACGAGGGTGGCAGCCTGCTTGGTTACGCCTATGCCTCAGCCTTCCGCACACGGCCGGCCTACCGTTGGATGGTCGAGGATTCGATCTACCTGGGGCCTGAGGCACGCGGCAGGGGAATTGGAACGCTGCTGCTCACCGAACTGATCCGACGTTGCACGGATCTTGGCTTTCGCCAGATGGTGGCCGTCATCGGCGGCGCACATCCGGCGTCGATCGCCTTGCATCAGGCACTCGGCTTCGAGGAAACCGGCCGCCTGAAAGGAACGGGCTACAAGCATGGCCGCTGGCTCGATACCATGATCATGCAGCGCCCCTTGGGTGATGGGTCGGCATCAGACCCCGACACCTCGACCTATCCGGGCACTCTGTTCAAAGCTTGAGCCGAGCTACGTCTCCACCAGCTTCAAGACCTTGTTGAAGACCTTCAAGACCTGCTGTAATTCGTGCCCGCGCTTCAGGATGACGCCGTGCGTGTTAATGACGGAGTAGGCACCCTGCTTGGCGGCGAGCCTCGGATTCTTCTCGATACGAAAGAGCGGCATTTCGCCCGATCGCTTGAAAACCGAGAAGATCGCGCGGTCTTTCAGATGATCGATCGCATAATCCCGCCACTCACCATCCCCGACCATGCGGCCGTAGATCCACAGGATTGCGTCCAGCTCGCGACGGTGAAAGGTGACCGGCGGTGGGTCCTTGCTCTGCTTGTATTCCTTGAGATCTACGACGACTGAGGAACTGTTCTCGGCCGATCGGCTTTCGCCGCGCCGCAAATCCTGCTGATCTGTCATCAGTCTCCCTGTGCCTCCGCTCGTGACAGGAGAATGACAGTTTGCCTTAGCGTTTATAAATTGCAAGCGGGCGATCAGTCACATTAATCATAGTCTGTGCAATCTCCCGAGTGCCGCAATTCAGTCAAAACAGCGCCTCATTTGCAAGGGAAATTCCCTCACGACTGCGCCGCGGGGCCATTCGGCCCGGCGTTGTACACGAATTGCGCATGATCATTTTGCCAGATCGGTCTGCCAAAGGGGTTGTGTGCGAGTTTGGCGCCAGCGCGCCAAAGGGCCCGGCTGACCGTATCGACCTTAACCCCAGCCCCGAATACGTTCAGCCGGGCCGCCCCTTTTCCATCCGCTCATGCAGATGAAACATCAGATGTTCTTCCCGGCCATGACGACTGCCGCTCCCAGGATCGCAGATGGATTGCCGTCAGCAGTGGAGGTTTGAAGTAGAATAGCACAGCCCTCAAGGTCCGGCTTCTGCATTACGCTTGCCGGCAGCGTCAAGCTCGTTTCCTTGCCTTCCCACATGCCAACGGTCTCCACATCGGCAACGCTGTTGAGGTAGGCAATCTTCTGGCCGCTGTTTTCGCCCTTCTCCACGTCGATAGTTTTCTCCCGGTTGAAATAGACCATGACGACATTGGCCTTGCCTTGCCCTGCCCCGATCTTGATCTCGAGTTGGTCGTCGCGCATCTCAGCCTTCACCGGCACTGTCAGGCCCATGCCTTCGGCTGCATAATCATCTATCTTCTTATTGATCGTGCTGAGATCGGCGCCTGCGACGTGGTCACGGCCATTGATGATGACCTGAGGCGTATAGACGTTGGCACGGCCCATCGACTGCGCGTAACCATACTGCCGCTCGGTATTTTCCTTGGAACTCAGCGTATCGGCCCATCCCATGTAGTTCCAATAATCGACATGATAGGCGAGAGCGATGACGCCCCCGGCCTCGACGAGCCTACGGAAAGCCGCATCGGCTGGAGGACAAGAAGAACATCCCTGTGAGGTGAAGAGTTCAACGACACCTTTCGGCGCGTCCTGGGCAAAAAGTGGGCTGGCAAGCGCCACACTTGCAACCAGAGAAATCAGAAACCGCGGGGACATTCATGCACCTTTTCTTCAGCACCCACTGCCACGCTTCGCCGCAGGTTCCGATGTCTGAACGTAGAGATAATGGTTCTGAACCGAAACGGAAAGTCACGAAGGGGTGAGACCAAGCTCCGGAGAAGCTAACAGAAACACATCAGCGTGACCGGGCATTTAATACGTTGCGCTCAAACAAAAGCCGCCGGAAATCCCTTTCCGGCGGCCATTGTCATGGACGTCTGTTAACAATCAGGCAGCGAGGTCGCGCAGAACCGTCTGCAGGATGCCGCCGTTGTTGAGGTAGATCACTTCGTCGAGCGTATCGACACGCGACAGCAGCGGAACTTCCTTCACCGTGCCGTCACCGTAGGTAATCTTGGCGATCTTCTTTTCGCGCGGCTTGATGTTCTCAAGGCCTTCGATGGTGACGAGTTCGTCGCCCTTAAGCCCGAGACTCTGCCAAGTCGTACCCTCTTCGAACACGAAGGGGATGACGCCCATACCGACCAGGTTCGAACGGTGAATACGCTCGAAGGACTGAGCGATCACTGCCTTGACACCGAGCAGGTTGGTGCCCTTCGCCGCCCAGTCGCGCGACGAGCCGTTGCCATACTCGACACCAGCGAAGATGACGAGCGGAACGCCCTCAGCCTTGTACTGCATGGCCGCGTCGTAGATCGATTCCTCTTCCTTCGACGGATAGTGGATGGTGTAGCCGCCTTCCTTGCCGTTCGGGCCGAGCATGTGGTTGCGGATGCGGATGTTGGCAAACGTGCCGCGCATCATCACTTCATGGTTACCGCGCCGCGTGCCGTACTGATTGAAGTCGGCCACGGTGACGCCGTTGCCGAGCAGATAGGAACCTGCCGGTGAGGCAGCCTTGATCGAGCCAGCCGGCGAAATGTGGTCGGTCGTGATCTTATCGCCGAAGAGGCCAAGAACACGAGCGCCCTTGATGTCGGAGGTGCCGGCACCCTTTTTGCCCATGCCAACGAAGTACGGTGGGTTCTGCACGTAAGTCGACTTATCGTCCCAAGCATAGGTCTTGCCGGCAGGAACGTCGACAGCCTGCCAGTTGGCGTCGCCCTTAAAGACGTCGGCATACTTCGTTTCGTAGAGTTCGCGGGTGACATACTTCTGGATGAAGTCCTGCACCTCGTGCGAGGTCGGCCAGATGTCCTTGAGATAGACCGGGTTGCCGTTCTGGTCCTCGCCGATGGGCTCCTTGGTCAGATCCTTTTGGACCGATCCTGCGAGCGCGTAGGCGACGACGAGTGGCGGCGAGGCCAGGTAGTTCGCCTGGACGTCCGGCGAGATGCGGCCTTCGAAGTTACGGTTGCCAGAGAGAACGCCAGAAACGATCAGGCCCTTGTCGTTGATCGTCTTCGAGATCGGCGCCGGCAGCGGACCGGAGTTGCCGATGCAGGTCGTGCAGCCGAAGCCGACGAGGTTGAAGCCGAGCTTGTCGAGGTCGGCTTGAAGGCCGGACTTGGCGAGGTATTCGCCTACGACCTGCGATCCCGGTGCCAGCGAGGTCTTGACCCACGGCTTGGACTTCAGGCCCTTGGCAACTGCGTTGCGAGCGAGAAGGCCGGCGGCGATCAGAACCGACGGATTGGAGGTGTTGGTGCAGGAAGTGATGGCAGCGATGGCAACGTCGCCATGGCCGAGATCGAAGTCGGTGCCTTCAACCGGGTAGCGGTTGGCGAGCTGGCCGGGCTTCTTATAGTCGGCATCCATCGAACCGGCAAAACCGGAAGCGATGTTTTCAAGCGGGATGCGGCCCTCCGGACGCTTCGGGCCGGCCATGGCAGGCACGACGTCGCCGAGGTCGAGTTCCAGCGTGTCGCTGAAGACGAGGTCCGAACCGTCGCCTTGGCGCCACATGCCCTGCGCCTTCGAATAGGCTTCAACGAGAGCGATGCGGTCCTTGGTGCGGCCCGACATGTTGAGGTAGTTGATGGTTTCGCCGTCGACCGGGAAGAAACCGCAGGTCGCACCGTATTCCGGCCCCATGTTGCCGATCGTCGCACGGTCGGCGAGCGGCATGTTGTCAAGGCCCGGCCCGAAGAATTCAACGAACTTGGAAACCACGCCTTTCTTGCGCAGCATCTGCACGACCATCAGCACGAGGTCGGTCGCCGTGACGCCTTCCTTCAGCTTGCCGGTGAGCTTGAAGCCGATGACTTCAGGCAGGAGCATCGAGACCGGCTGGCCGAGCATGGCCGCTTCCGCTTCGATACCACCGACACCCCAGCCAAGAACGCCAAGACCGTTGATCATCGTCGTGTGCGAGTCGGTGCCGACGCAGGTGTCGGGGTAAGCGATGGTCTCGCCGTCCTCTTCTTTCGTCCACACGGTCTGGCCGAGATATTCGAGGTTGACTTGGTGACAGATGCCAGTGCCAGGAGGAACGACGCGGAAGTTCTTGAATGCCTGCTGGCCCCACTTCAGGAAGCGATAGCGCTCGCCGTTGCGCTGATATTCCAGCTCGACGTTCTTGGCGAAAGCCTGCGGCGTGCCGAATTCGTCGACGATAACGGAATGATCGATGACGAGGTCGACGGGAACCAGCGGGTTGATCTTCTCGGGGTCGCCACCGAGCGAAACCATCGCGTCACGCATGGCGGCCAGGTCGACGACGGCCGGAACGCCGGTGAAGTCCTGCATCAGCACACGCGCGGGACGATAAGCGATTTCGTTTTCGACAGCACCCTTGTTATTAAGCCATTCGGCAACGGCCAGAATGTGTTCCCTGGTCACCGACTGACCGTCTTCGAAGCGAAGCAGGTTCTCGAGCAGAACCTTCATCGAGTAGGGAAGCTTCGAGACACCCGGCAGGCCATTCGCCTCAGCCTTCGGCAGGCTGAAATAGACGTAGTCCTTTCCGTTCACGGTGAGCGTGGAACGACAATTGAAGCTGTCAAGAGATTTAGACACGAGAGACCCCGTTTCTGATAGCGAACACAATCGTGCGGACGCCTATGCACGTAATGCACATCAGGATGCGGGTACGGCCATTTCCGCTGTCCGCACGTGGAGCGAAGCCCATGTTCGGCGCAAGGATGAAATTCACGCCGACCGCTGGCGTGGTTGCGGGTCTTATAGATAATTTCTATGAAAGGTGCCAGAGAGTGCGTGACCCATTTCGGATTTTTTTGCATTGCGATGACTGAAAAATTAAACCACGGAAAAGTCATGCATCTGGCGGCCGCCAATCTGGCCGCGCGCCGAGGAGAAGACCTGATCTTCGAGGGCGTATCCTTTCGCCTGGAATCTGGCGAAGCACTGGTTCTGACAGGCAAAAATGGATCCGGAAAGTCCACTTTGCTGCGCGTGGTTGCCGGTCTACTGCATCAGGAAAGAGGCTCGGTGAGCTTCACCGATGCGCAGGGCAACACTCTCCGCCGGGTCGGCGAAATCAGTCACTATCTAGGCCATCGCAATGCAATGAAGAGCGAACTGACGGTCGCCGAAAACCTCGATTTCTGGCGCCGCTTTCTTGGACAAACGCACACTGCCGTTTCCATAGATGAGGCCGCCGAGGCGGTTGGGCTTGGAGGGATCACGCACCTCCCCTTCGGCTACCTCTCGGCCGGCCAGCAACGCCGCTTTGCTTTTGCCAAGCTGCTTATCACCTACCGACCGGTATGGATCCTTGACGAACCGACCGCAGCGCTGGACGCAAGCGGCGACCACCTCTTTGCCGAACTTGTCGAGGCCCATCGCCGCAAGGGCGGGATCGTGCTTGCAGCAACCCACCAGCCCCTTGGTCTGGCCGAGGCACAGGAATTGCGGATGGCGGGATTTTCCCATTCCGGACCGGGAGTATGGGAATGACCGCACTTCTGTTGCGCGATCTCAGACTCTCGATCCGCGCGGGCGGCGGCGCGCTGATCGGCGTCCTCTTCTTCCTGACCGTCGTCGCAGTCATCCCCTTCGGCGTCGGGCCCGATCTGGCACTGCTGTCTCGCATTGGCCCGGCCATCGTCTGGATCGGCGCACTGCTTGCAGCTCTTCTCGGCCTTGACCGGCTGTTTCAGGCCGAGCGTGACGACGGCTCGCTCGATCTCATGTTGATGCAGGAGACCCCGCTTGTCCTGACGGTGCTGGTCAAGTGCCTGGCACACTGGGTCGCCACCAGCCTGCCGCTCGTCATCGCCTCACCGTTGCTCGGCCTTTTCATGAACATGAGCGAGACGGCGATCGGCGCGACGATGTTGACGCTGCTGGTCGGTTCGCCTGCTATTACTTTTATCGGCGCCGTCGGCGCGGCCGTTGCCGTCGCCCTGCCCCGCGGCGGCCTGCTCGTCTCAATCCTGGTGCTACCCCTGACCATCCCCGTGCTGATCTTTGGGGTTAGCGCTACTTATGCGGCCGTCGAGGAACCGTCGCCCTTCCTGCCGCCTTTCCTAATCCTCGTCGCACTCACGTTGTTCTTCGCCGTCATAGGTCCGGCGGCGGCGGCATTGGCGCTGCGCAACACATCGGATTGATGGAGCGCCCGATTGCGGCATAAGGTATATCGCGGTAAGGAAACGGCATGAGCGAAACGAGCCTTGCCATCACGAAATTCAGCGATCTCGCCAACCCCACGCGGTTTCTGGCGCTGGCTGCACGCATCCTTCCCTGGATGGCCGGTTTCACGGCCCTCTGTTTTATCATGGGGCTGTATCTCAGCTTCACGACCGAAGGCGACTACCAGCAAGGAGAAACGGTTCGCATCATGTATATCCACGTGCCGACCGCGTGGCTGGCGATGATGGGCTATACGATCATGAGTCTCTCAGCGATCGGCACGCTGGTCTGGCGCCACCCGCTGGCGGATGTATCGGCGAAGGCCGCCGCCCCACTCGGCGCCGCCTTCACGCTGATTGCCCTGGTGACAGGATCCTTATGGGGCAAGCCGATGTGGGGTACCTGGTGGGTCTGGGACGCAAGGCTAACATCCGTTTTCATCCTGTTCCTTATGTATCTCGGACTCATCGCCCTTAATCGCGCGATCGACGACCCTTCGAAGGCCGCCCGCGTCAGTGCCGTCCTCATCCTCGTTGGCTTCGTCAACATCCCGATTATCAAGTTCTCGGTCGACTGGTGGAACACCTTGCATCAGTCCGCGAGCGTTCTGCGCCTCGGCGGCCCCGCTATCGATCCGGAGTTTCTGCGGCCACTGCTGGTGATGGCGGTTGCATTCACCGCGCTCTTTTTCACGTTGCACATCATGGCCATGCGCAACGAAATCTGGCGTCGCCGCGTCGCGGCACAACGCCGCATGGCGGCCCGCCTAGCGAATCGCGAGGGATAGCCATGACACACACTTTCTATGTCTATGGCTCCTACGGCTTCGCCGCGCTTGTTACCGTGGCGGTCACCCTTTGGACCTGGGCAGACGGGCGCGCTCGCCGCAACGAACTTGCAGCCCTTGAGGCTTCCGGGATCCGCCGCCGCTCGACAAGAGCAAAGGATGGCGAATGAGTCCCGCGCCTGAAACGAGCCCCGCCAAGCGCCGATTCGGACGCTATGCCGTCGCCTTGATCCCTTTGGTGGTCTTTGCCGGCATCGCAGCGACCGCGGCCAAGATGCTTTACGATCAGGATGTCCACGGCAAAGATATCTCGGAAATCCCCTCGGCGCTCATCGGCACGAAAGCGCCGACGTTGAACCTGCCGCCGCTCGAAGGCGCCAACCGGCCGGCCATGACCGACAGTGCCATCAAGGGAAAACTGACGCTCGTCAACGTCTTTGCCTCGTGGTGCGTTCCTTGTCGAGAAGAGCATCCGATCTTGATGGAACTGGCAAAGGACAGCCGCCTCAACGTGGTTGCCATCAACTACAAGGATAAGAACGACAACGCGCTTCGCTTCCTCGGCGAACTCGGCAATCCCTTTGCCGCCATCGGTGTTGATCCCAAGGGACAGGCAGCCATCGATTGGGGTGTCTACGGCATCCCGGAAAGCTATCTCGTCGCTCCTGACGGCACGATCCTCTACAAGAGGGTCGGCCCGTTCGACGATATCAGTTTGAAGGAAGGTCTCTTCCCCGCCATGGAAAAGGCGCTCGGCAAGCCGGCTTCGTGATCAGATCGCGCTTTGCCAGGTCTTGATCGCATCGACCGGCCAGATCAGCATCAGCACGTTAAGCGTCAGGTTGTCGCGGATCAGGTAACCGGTCAAAAGCTCGAAGAAGATCGCGATGGCCACCGTCAACGCAACCGGGGCCCGCGAGGCGAACACAAAGCCTACCATCATGAACACCGTGTCCATCAACGAATTGATGATGCTGTCGCCGTAATAATCGAGCGAGATCGTTACCGAACGATAGCGATCGATGATGATTGGCGAATTCTCCAGCAGCTCCCATCCGGACTCGATGACCAGCGCCAGCAGCAGGCGGGCCGCCAACGGTTTTCCGCGCAGCACGAGATGGGTCACGCCATAAAAGATAAACCCATGAATGATATGCGAGGGCGTGTACCAGTCCGACAGGTGCTGGGAATTGCCGCTGGATTTGACGACACCTTCCCACAGTTTGACATAGCCGCAGGTGCAGATCGGCGTGCGGCCCATCAGATATTCGACGACCACCTGCGCCAAAAGAACAAGTAGGCAGGCAACAAACCAGAACGTCTGATGCCGAACCCTGGTCTGCGTCTCTGCGACTGTCACTTCTCAGCCTCTCCAGCCGGCGTCACCGTGTGCTTCATGATGAGGGGCATCTGCGCCATCGTGAAGATGATGGTGATCGGCATGGTGCCCCAAACCTTGAAGGCAACCCAGAAATCATCGGAGAAATTGCGCCAGACGACCTCGTTTAACACAGCGAGGAAGAGGAAGAAGATGCCCCAGCGGATCGTCAGCTTGCGCCACCCCTCGGCGTCAAGCTGAAAGGCCGCGTTGAAGACGTAGCCGAGCAACGATTTGCCGAAAGCGAGACCCCCAAGCAGCGCAACACCGAAAAGCGCGTTGACGATGGTCGGCTTCATCTTGATGAAGGTCTCATTCTGCAGGTAGATCGACAGCGATCCGAAGATCACGACCACGATACCCGACACGAAGGGCATGATTGGAAGATGCCCGAGTACGACCTTCGAAACGACCAGCGAGAGCACCGTCGCCGCCATGAAGAGGGCCGTTGCGACGAACAGTGGCCCGCCAAGCTCCGAAAGGGCCGGAAACCGCTCGACCAGCCATGCGCCGCGCAGGTTGGCGAAGAAGAAGATCAGCAGCGGGCCAAGCTCCAGCGCCAACTTCAGCATCGGGTGATGCCGGTCGGCCGCGCTTGGGGTGATATCGCTCTCTGTCGTCATTCTATCTCAAATCCGTTTGTGCCACACGAGACGCTTGCCTGTGCTTGTCGGCATATCTGTGGCATTATTGGCCGAGCCCGGCAATGGCGTGCGCGAAATCCTCGGCCTCGAAAGGTTCGAGATCTTCGACGCCTTCGCCGACGCCGATGAAATAGACCGGCAGCTTGTGCTTGGCGGAGATCGCCACCAGGATGCCACCCCGCGCCGTGCCGTCGAGCTTCGTCATGATCAGGCCGTTGACACCGGCGACGTTGCGGAAGATCTCCACCTGCGACAGGGCGTTCTGCCCCGTCGTCGCATCGAGCGTTTGCAGCACCGTATGCGGCGCATCCGGATCGAGCTTGCCAAGAACACGAACGATCTTCTCGAGTTCGGCCATCAGCTCCGCCTTGTTCTGCAGGCGACCGGCCGTATCGATGATCAACACATCGCACTTTTTCGCCTTGGCCTGCTCGAATGCATCATAGGCGAGACCCGCCGCATCTGCACCGAGCTTGGTACCGATGAACTGCGAGTTGGTGCGTTCGGCCCAGATTTTCAGCTGCTCGATGGCAGCGGCGCGGAATGTATCGCCAGCAGCCACCATCACCTTTAGGCCGGCGCCAGACAGCTTCGCCGCTAACTTGCCGATCGTCGTCGTCTTGCCGGTTCCGTTGACGCCGACGACGAGGATGACGTGCGGCTTATGGCTGAGATCGAGCTGCAACGGCTTGGCAACTGGCTTCAGCACCTTGGCGATCTCGCTTGCCATGATGCGGCTGACATCTTCGCCCGTCACGTCCTTGCCATAGCGCTCAGAGGCTAGCGTATCGGTGACCCGCATTGCCGTTTCGACGCCAAGATCCGCTTGGATCAGCAGATCCTCGAGATCCTGCAGCGTATCGTCGTCGAGCTTGCGTTTGGTGAAGAGGGCGGCAATCTGACCGGTGAGCTGCGACGAGGTGCGGGCAAGGCCGGCGCGTAGGCGCTGGAACCATGAGAGTTTTAGCGCTGGCACCAGAGACGCGGCCTCGGAAG
This sequence comes from Rhizobium mesoamericanum STM3625, assembly GCF_000312665.1. Classification (GTDB taxonomy): domain Bacteria; phylum Pseudomonadota; class Alphaproteobacteria; order Rhizobiales; family Rhizobiaceae; genus Rhizobium; species Rhizobium mesoamericanum. Next base: position 601,139 of record NZ_HF536772.1, read on the forward strand.
CCGCGGGGCCGGTGGCGAATCCCTTCGGAAGGACCGGAGCGGCGGGGGTGTCGCTCGAGACGTCGTCGTGCTCCGCCGGTGAAGGTATTTCTTGCTCGGCCTGAGAGGCCCGATCGGTCAGGGGCTGCTGCTCCGCATCGGCTTCCGCTGCAAGCTCTGCAGCCGATATCACTTCGGTTTCGGCATCGGATGCTGCTTCCGAGACTTCTTCCTCTGCCTGTTCGCCGACTTCCGGCGGCAGGACGGGAATCGTCTCTCCCAGCGCGCTTTCAGAAAGAGTATCGACCTCGGCTTCCGCTTCAAGCGGAGAGAGCGGCACCACGCCTACATTGCTCGTCTGCACCTCAGAGGGCACGATCTCTGAAACGTCGTCCTCATTAGCGAGCGCTTCGGCCCGCTCGGCAAGCTCCTCAAGGGTATCTTGGCCTACGTCATCGGCGGGACCGCCAGCAGTATCCATCTCCTCTGCCAGAACCGGGTCGGCGGCAACAGGAAGGTTCTCTTCGCGCGAACGTGGCTCCAGCTCCGATTCGAGCGCCTTTGTCTCGTCCGGCTCCGGCGCCCGCTCCTCCTCAGGCTTCGGGCCGAAGGTGAAGACCTTTTTGATGAAATTGAACGCCATGAGGATTCCGTAAATTCAGGCCGCGTCGGCGGCCGTCAATTGCATGTCGAGGTGTTTGCCGTTGTGCCCGGTAATAATCGCCTGCACGAAGCTGCGAGGTGCCAGACCCACCGCCGCGACAAGCGTGAAATTCTCCGTATGCGCCAAACCGTTGTTTTCCACCAGCAGCCATTGCTGCGTTCCGACCATCCCGTCGAGATGGGACTGATGTAGGCGATGTCCAGTGGCGCGGAGTCGCGCCGCCCGTTCCTTGACCAGCACACGATCGAGCTGCGGCATGCGCGCGGCAGGCGTTCCCGGTCGCGGGCTATAGGGAAAGACGTGGAGATGGGCGATATTGGCCTCTTCCGCCAGGCGTACTGCATTGGCGAACATCGCTTCGCTCTCGGTCGGAAAGCCGGCGATCATGTCAGCACCGAAGCTCATCTCCGGTCGCAGGCGACGCACGTCGTTGACGAAAGCCAAGGCATCCGCGCTCGAGTGGCGGCGCTTCATCCGCTTCAAGATCATGTCGTCGCCATGCTGAAGCGAAAGATGAAGATGCGACATGAACCGGACCTCATCAGCGATCAGATCGAGCAGATGTTTGTCCGCCTCGATGCTATCGATCGATGAAAGCCTCAGGCGGCGAATATCGGGCACCTGTTTCAGAAGCGTCTTCGCAAGCAACCCGAGCGTCGGCTCACCGGGCAGGTCGGCGCCATAGCTGGTTGCGTCGACTCCGGTCAGCACAATCTCCCGGTAGCCGCTTTCGACGAGCTTGCGCGCCTGGTCAACGACCGCCCCCATCGGCACGGAGCGCGAATTGCCACGGCCATAGGGAATGATGCAGAAAGTGCAACGGTGGTCGCAACCATTCTGGACTTGGATGAAAGCCCGCACATGACCATCGATGTGCTTGACCATCTGTGGCGCCGTCTGGCGCACGCTCATGATGTCGTTGACGCGCAGCTTCTCTTCCGCCGAAACTCCGAAATCCGGCAGAGCGCGATAGGAAGCGCTCTTCAGTTTCTCCTCGTTGCCGAGGACGGCATCGACCTCGGCCATGTCGGCGAAAGCCTTTTTTTCCGTCTGGGCCGCACAACCGGTCACGATGATTCGGGCATGCGGATTGTCGCGCCGAGCACGTCGGATCGCCTGGCGAGCCTGCCGCACAGCTTCCCCGGTAACAGCACAGGTGTTCACGAGGATGGCATTGTTGAGCCCGGCCTTTTCGGCCTCCGTCCGCATCACTTCGGATTCGTACGTATTGAGACGACAGCCGAAAGTGATGACCTCGACGCCGCTCACCGTGCTTCCGCTCCATGCGCCGCATCGCGCGACCAAGCACCCGTCGACGGATCGAGCGTCCCTGACCATTCCCATTCGGCCGGACCCGTCATGATGACGTGCCCGTCGCGTTCACGCCATTCGATCGTCAGAACACCCTGGTTAGGGCTGCTTGCAACCTTCACCGCGACCTCGCGCCCGGTCCGTCGGGTGCGAGCGGCGGAAACGGCCGTCGCACAAGCGGCAGAACCGCAGGCTAGCGTCAATCCCGCGCCCCGCTCCCAGGTACGAGTCGTGATCGAACTTTGAGAAGTGACTTGAGCCAGTGTAATGTTGGCACGCTCGGGAAACATCGGATGGTTTTCAAGCAGCGGTCCAAAGCGGCCGAGATCGAATGACATCGGATCGCGGTCAACCCAGAAGATCGCATGCGGATTGCCCATCGACGCGACGGAGGGCGAATGCAGCACGGGATTGTCGATAGGCCCGATCTGCAGCTCGATGCGGCTGGTATCTTGGAACTCTTCGGCAAGCGGGATCTTGTCCCACTCGAAGACCGGCTTGCCCATATCGACGGAGATCGTCCCGTCCTCGTGCTCAATAGCATTCAGAATGCCTGCCACCGTCTGAAAGGTATACACTTTCTTTCCGGTTTCGGAAGCAAGCGCCTGTACGACACAGCGCGTGCCGTTGCCGCAGGCCTGCGCCTTCGAGCCGTCCGAATTGAGGATATCGATCCAGGCATCAGTACCCGCCGCCTTCGGGTCGTGAATCGCCATGATCTGGTCGAACTGCGTATCCGGCCCGGCATTCAACGCGATCGCAGCGGCAGGCGTCACTCTGTCGCCACGGCCGCGCATATCAACGACCAGGATCTTGTTGCCAAGCCCGTTCATCTTCGCGAATTCGACCGTTGCGCTCATAGGTATCATGTCCGTCTCTGTCTGCGTTGTATATGGCGGAAATGCCGAGGAATTACCAGTGGCTTGACGGACCCGAGCACTGCGACACATTCATGGAGAGCCATTCCGAAGCCTCAAGTGATCGCAACTATCTGGCGCTTTTCTTCGCTTGGAGGCATTCTTTGGTCTCGGATGCGTGCTTTTGGCAGGGAGGATCGCCGATGCGCTGCTTCACCGTACTTGGGCCCTCGCAGACGGGCAAAACGACACTCGTCGCAAAGCTGGCCTCGCTCGAGGGAATGCCCAGAAAGTCAGCCTCTCCATACGGAACAAGCCTCACAGAGTTCGATTTCAAGAACGAATCATGGTGTGCAATCGATACGCCCGGGGCAAACGAGGCTCTCGCCCTCGCCCAGGATGCCCTGCTCGCTAGCGACGCCTGTATTCTTTGCATTTCGCCGACACCTGACGATGCCGTGTTGACCGCGCCCTACCTGCGCGCAATCGAGGCCTCGGGCACACCTTGCCTGGTCTTCATCAACAGGATAGACGAGCCGCGCGGCCGATTGCGCGACGTCATCGCCGCTCTTCAGACCTATTCCAACCATCCCCTTGTCCTGCGGCAGGTCCCGATCCGCGAGGGCGACACGATTGTCGGCAGCTGCGACCTCATTTCCGAACGCGCTTGGCGCTACCGGGAGGGGCAGCCCTCGGCACTCATCGAACTGCCGCCGGATACCATCGAGCGCGAGCACGAGGCGCGGTCAGAGATGCTGGAGCAGCTTTCGGAGTTCGACGACTGGCTGCTGGAGGAGCTAATCGAGGACCGCGAACCAGCAAGTGATACAATATTTGCAATCTCCTCACGCATTCTTAAAGAAAATCGAGTCATCCCCGTGCTGTTCGGTGCCGCCTCGCACAGCAACGGCATCATGCGCCTAATGAAGGCCCTTCGCCACGAGGCGCCACCGGCAGCAGCGCTGCGGAAGAGGCTCGCTGGAAGTTCCGCCGCACAGGAGACGGCAATTTCCGCCGCGAGTTTCCACGCCTACCACAGGGCCAACGTCGGCAAGACAGTGCTCATACGCGCGTTTGCAGATGGCTTGAAGCAGGGTGCCTCCCTCGGCGGCGGTACTCTGGGTCCCTTGCAGGAGGCCGGCAGCGGAAAACCAATCGGCGGCACTGTGCAGGCAGGGAGTGTGTTTGCCGCTCTGAAATCGGATCATCTGCCCGCACCCGCCCTGCTGACGCAGTCGGCCAGCGTCGGCCCCCCAGACTGGACTACACCGCCGACACCGATGCTGGAGAGAATTCTCATTCCCGGCAGTGAGCGTGACGAAACCAAGCTCTCGGCAACACTGGCGAAACTGGCGGAAACCGATCGCGGCCTGAAGGTGATGCAGGAGGAAGGCACCGGTGCAGCATTGATCTGCGCTCAGGGACCGGTCCATCTGCGCGATCTACGAAAGACGCTGTTGGAGGTCTTTCGGGTAGAGGTGTCCGAACGGGCACCAAACCCCGTCTACCGGGAAACCATTTCCAAGCCCTCGGACGTGAGATACCGGCACCGCAAGCAAACGGGCGGAGCCGGCCAATTCGCCGATGTGCAGCTTAGCGTCCGACCGAACGAGCGCGGCCAGGGCTTCACGTTCGGCGAAAGCGTCAAGGGCGGTACCGTGCCGCGAAACTATATACCGGCCGTCGAGGCCGGTGCCCGCGAAGCTATGGAAAAGGGGCCGCTCGGCTTCCAGGTCATCGACGTAGATGTGACATTAACAGACGGCCAGTATCACTCGGTCGACAGCTCCGATTTCGCCTTCCGTGCGGCGGGAAAGATGGGTGTCAAGCAGGCACTGTCGCAGGCATCCGCCGTTCTCATGCAGCCTGTCATCAGGGTCGATATCCACATCCCCTCGGTCTATTCCGGCGGCATGGTGACGCTCGTCTCCTCGCTCAAAGGACAGGTGCTCGGCTTCGACCGAGACGAGAATGCGAAGGGTTGGGACGTGTTCCGAGCACTAGTACCGGGCGGTGTACTGGAAGAGTTGGCACGGTCCCTGAAATCCGCGACCCAGGGCATCGGCCATTTCTCGAAGACGTTCGATCATTTCGAGGAGCTTTACGGCAAGGAGGCCGACACCATCATCAATACGCATGGTTCAGGGGCTCAGTCGCACTGATTCTCATGCGACCGGCACGTCAAAGACCTCGCCCGCCCTGAGCGGCCGAAACCGCTCAGGTGAGACGCTGTGATCGGCCATGGCTGCCTTCAGTGCCTTGACCGGCGCATCGATCGCCTCGTCCGTCAGCTGGAACGTGGCGAAGTGGTGCCCGGCAACATAGGCGGCGTTGGCAAGCTGCATTCCCATCACCGCTTCTTGAGGGTTCTGATGCTGACCCTTCATGAACCAGCGCGGTTCATAGGCTCCGAACGGCAGGACGGCGAGGCGAAAGGCGCCATGCTTCTGTTGAGCGGCCTTGTAGTTGACGCCGCCGTGAAAGCCGGTATCCCCGACATGATAGATCTTCCCTGCCGGTGTCGACAGGACGAAGGCCGCCCATAGCGCCATGCGCCGATCCCCGGTACCGCGCGCCGACCAATGATGGGCAGGCTCGGCGTCGATCCTGATGCCGGCAAAAGGAATGCGCTCGCCCCAATCCAGCGCCGTAACCTGAATGGTAGGAACGGCGCGACGAATGATCGTATCGTTGCCAAGCGGCGTTACGACATGCGGCCGATGTCTTTCCTGTAACCGCTTGAGTGTCGTGATATCGAGGTGATCGTAATGGTTATGCGAAACGAGCACGAGATCGATCGGCGGCAGGTCGTCAAACGCGATCCCGGGCGCCACAACGCGCTTGGGTCCGGCGAAGGCAAAGGGGCTGGCGCGGTCAGACCAGACGGGATCAGTCAGGATATTGAGCCCCGCGACCTGCACCAGCATCGTCGCATGGCCGACCATGGTCACCCGTAGAGCCTCGCCATCCACGCGCGCATCTGGCTTGGCTCGTACATAGGGACTCGGAACCAACCTCGGCCAGCGATCTCGGCCGCCGCCGAACTGCCATCGCATCAAGTCTCGAAAGCCGAGAGGCTCGATACCATCCGGATTGAAAAAATACGTGCCATCAAAATGATCGGAGACAGGCCCTTGATAGTAGGGATTGCGTCGCTGGCCAGTGGGCATACAGAAATATTCCGTTTGAACGAAAAACAGATCTGGGATTGGGCGCGTGCTTTTGAAAGATCCAAAGGCAGTCTTTTCTCGGCTTTCCCTTGACTCTCGGCCCGTTTTCCTGTTTACCGCCGCTCAATCTGCGACGAGCTTCAAGACTCGAGCCACCGACTGGGACCCGCAAAGGTATAAAGAGATCCCGGAGGTCCACACCCGACAGCGCGATGCGCCCTCGGGTGCTTTTTGGCTTTGCGTCTTGTTTTCGTCAAGGAAAAGCACAAGGTTTCCGCCATCGCGGAAATCACAAGGAAGAGCCGATGTTTGAAAACCTCCAGGACCGTCTTGGATCCATTCTGAATGGACTGACAGGCCGTGGCGCACTTTCGGAAAGCGATGTTTCCGCAGCGCTGCGCGAGGTGCGCCGCGCGTTGCTGGAGGCAGACGTGGCGCTCGATGTCGTGCGCTCCTTCACCGATCGTGTCCGCGAAAAAGCCGTCGGTGCTGAAATCCTGAAGTCGATCAAGCCAGGCCAGATGGTCGTCAAGATCGTCCACGACGAGCTGATCGAGATGCTCGGCGGCGAAGGTGTCGGCGTCGATCTGCATGCCGTAGCCCCCGTCGTCATCATGATGGTCGGCCTGCAGGGCTCCGGCAAGACGACGACCACGGCGAAGATCGCCAAGCGGCTCGCCGACCGCGAGAAGAAGAAGGTGCTGATGGCGTCGCTCGATACGCGCCGTCCGGCAGCACAAGAGCAGCTTCGCCAGCTCGGCGTACAGACTGGTGTCGACACGCTTCCCGTGATCTCAGGCCAGTCGCCGACCGACATTGCCGCCCGCGCGGTGCAGGCAGCAAAACTTGGCGGCCACGATGTCGTCATTCTCGACACCGCCGGCCGCACGCATATCGATGAACCCTTGATGGTCGAAATGGCCGACATCAAGAAGAAGTCGAACCCGCATGAAATCCTGCTGGTCGCGGATTCACTGACTGGTCAGGACGCCGTCAATCTTGCCCGCAACTTCGATGAACGCGTCGGCATCACCGGTCTCGTGCTGACCCGCATGGACGGCGACGGCCGGGGCGGTGCGGCGCTCTCGATGCGAGCCGTAACCGGCAAGCCGATCAAGCTCATCGGTGTCGGTGAGCGCATGGGCGAGCTTGAGGAGTTCCATCCTCGCCGTATCGCTGACCGCATCCTCGGCATGGGCGACATCGTTTCGCTGGTCGAGCGCGCCGCCGAAAATATCGACGCCGAAAAGGCGGCGGCCATGGCCGCCAAGATGGCCAAGGGCAAGTTTGACCTGAACGACCTCGCCGACCAGCTGCGCCAGATGCAGAAGATGGGCGGCATGGGCGGTATCATGAGCATGATGCCCGGCATGGCAGGCATGAAAGACAAGATGGCTTCGGCCGGTCTCAGCGACAGTCTCTTCGGTCGCCAGCTCGCCATCATCTCCTCGATGACCAAGGCCGAGCGCGCCAACCCCGATATTCTCAAGCACTCCCGCAAGAAGCGCATCGCCGCCGGCTCCGGCACCGATGCCGCCGACATCAACAAGCTTCTGAAGATGCATCGCCAGATGGCGGACATGATGAAGATGATTGGCGGCAAGGGCAAGGGCGGCCTGATGAAGCAGATGATGGGCGGCCTTGCCGGCAAGATGGGCTTTGGTGGCCTCGGCGCTGGCATGCCCGATCTTTCGAATATCGATCCCAAGCAACTCGAAGCGCTCCAAAAGCAGGCTGAAGCTGCTGGTCTTGGAAAGCCGGGCGGCGGCCTACCTGGTCTCGGCGGCATGTCCGGTGGTTTGCCAGGTCTCGGCGGCGCAAAGCTGCCGGGCCTTGGTGGTGGTTTCCCGGGGCTTCCCGGCTTGCCTAAGAAGAAGTGAAGGGTCGCATGAACGATGATTGATCCTGAAATCAAAGCCCGACTTTCGAACTATCGCCAGTCGATCGACAACATCGATGCGGCGCTGGTCCACATCCTGGCCGAACGCTTCCGCTGCACCAAAGAGGTCGGCGTTCTCAAGGCCAAGTACAAGTTGCCGCCGGCCGATCCGGCGCGCGAAGAATACCAGATCGAACGCCTCCGCCGGCTGGCGAAGGATGCCAATCTGGATCCGGATTTCGCCGAGAAGTTCCTGAACTTCATCATCAAGGAAGTCATCCGGCATCATGAGCAGATCGCTGCCGACCACGCTGAAAACGGCGCCGCAGCAAAATGAACCGTACCGCCCAATCAGGCGGTCCAGAAAGTCCAAGGAGTAAAGAAAATGGCACTGAAAATTCGTCTCGCCCGCGGTGGTTCCAAGAAGCGCCCGTACTACCACATCGTTCTTGCCGACGCCCGTTCACCGCGTGATGGCCGCTTCCTCGAGAACCTCGGTTCCTGGAACCCTATGCTCGCCAAGGAGAACGACGCTCGCGTCACGTTGAACAACGACCGCATCAAGCACTGGCTCGAGCAGGGCGCACAGCCGACCGACCGCGTTCTTCGCTTCCTCAACGAGGCCGGCCTCGCAAAGCGCGACGCCAAGAACAACCCTGAAAAGGCAAAGCCGGGTAAGAAGGCTCAGGAGCGCGCTGCTGAAAAGGCTCAGAAGGCCGCCGACGCTGCTGCTTCCGCAGAATAATCGGTAACGTTCCTATCAAACGGGCGGCATGGCGACATGCCGCCCGTTTTCATTTCCAATCCGCCGCACTTCGTTTAAGAGAAGCCCAGATTTGCGGCTTCATGTGAAGGACGTCATGGCAAAGCTTGAAAATCCGGTTCTGATGGCAACGATCGGTGGCGCTCAAGGCCTGCGCGGAGAAGTGCGCGCCAAGGCCTACACCGCAGACCCGACAGCGCTTGGCGACTACGGCAACCTGCACAGCATGGACGGACGTACCTTCGAGATTCTCGACATCCGAGAAATGAAGAACGTCGTCGTCGTCCGCTTCCGCGGGATCAACGACCGCAATGCCGCCGAGGCGCTGAACGGACTGGAGCTCTACATCGAGCGCGAGAACCTGCCGGACGAGGAGCTGGAGGAGGATGAATTCTTCTATGCCGACCTCGAGGGGCTGGAGGCGCTCGACGACCAGGGCGTCAGCTACGGCACCATCACCGGTGTTTTCGATTTTGGCGCCGGCGATCTCCTGGAGTTGAAAGGTCCCGGCAAGCGTCCCGTTTTGATCCCCTTCTCCGAAGCCTCGGTTCTCGACATCGACCTTGAAAGCGGCAAGATCACGATCGATCCGTTGGCTGCCGGACTTGTCGATGACGAGGACGAAGGCCCGAAATTCGCACCTGAAAAGCCGAAAAAGAAGAAGTGAGGTGTCGATGGCGTTTCGTGCGACCGTGCTGACCCTCTACCCGGAGATGTTTCCGGGTCATCTCGGATACTCCCTGGCCGGGAAGGCGATGGAGCGTGGCCAATGGTCGCTCGATACCGTCCAGATCCGCGATTTTGCCACCGACAAGCACCGGACCGTCGACGATACGCCCGCCGGCGGCGGTGCCGGCATGGTCCTCAAGCCCGACGTGCTTGCCCGCGCCATCGACAGTGCTTCGCAGAATGATAGCCGTCCGCGCCTGCTGATGAGCCCGCGCGGCAAGCCGCTGACGCAGGAGCGGGTGCGCGAACTGGCGTCCGGCAATGGGATCATCATCGTTTGCGGTCGCTTCGAGGGTGTCGACCAGCGCGTTATTGATGCTCGCGAGTTGGAAGAAGTCTCGATCGGCGATTACGTGCTATCGGGCGGCGAACCGGCGGCACTGACGGTACTGGATGCGATCGTCCGCGTTCTGCCAGGCGTCATGGGCAATGATCTTTCCGGACAGCATGAGAGCTTCGAAGCCGGCCTTCTCGAGCATCCGCACTATACCCGGCCGCAGGAATGGGAGGGCCACAAGATTCCGGCGGTTCTCACATCCGGCAATCACGGTGCCATCGACGAATGGCGCCGCGAGCAGGCACTTGAGCTGACCCGGGCACGAAGACCAGACCTTTTGGAAGAATGAGAGATGGTCGGCAACCAGGCGGCCAAATTTAACGGCCGGGCAGACAATATTTCCGGCCCAAAGGGGTGACAAAGCCTGCGCAATACGGTATGCGCACGCCCGGAATGGGAAAACTCCCATCAGCCACGTAAAGAAAAACAGACGAATTCGCTCCTGCCCTCACAGGCAAATATCTGCGGCTCGACCAAGGATAGATCGTTCAGAGCGCTCTGGCTGTTGAACCAACAAAGAGGTTGAGTCATGAACATCATTCAGCAGCTTGAGGCCGAACAGATCGCCAAGATCGAAGCCCAGCGCACGCTTCCGGAATTCTCCCCGGGCGACACCGTTCGCGTCAACGTTCGCGTCAAGGAAGGCAACCGTACCCGTGTACAGGCCTACGAAGGCGTTTGCATCGCTCGCTCCGGCGGCGGCCTGCAGGAGAACTTCACGGTTCGCAAGATCTCCTACGGCGAAGGCGTCGAGCGCGTATTCCCGGTCTGCTCCCCGGCTATCGAGAGCGTAGAAGTCGTTCGCCGCGGTAAGGTCCGTCGCGCGAAGCTCTACTACCTGCGCGACCGTCGCGGCAAGTCGGCTCGTATCGTCGAGAACACCGGCACCCGCGCCCGTAAGCTCAACGACGCCGAGCGTCAGGCTGTGGCAGACGAAAAGGCACGCCTGGAAGCCGAGAAGGTTGCAGCAGCTCAGGCGCTCGCAGCCGAAAAGGCAGCACAGGAAGCCGCAGAAGCCAAGGCAGCGGCAGAAGCTGCAGCAGCGGCAGAGCCGGCAGCAGAGTAAGTTCTGCGGCAACGCAAAAATCTTTGCATGGAAAGGCGGTCTTCGAGCCGCCTTTTCTGTTTTTGGGCATTCGCCTACGGCAATGCTCTTGCCATCCACATCGCAACTGTGACAGTTTCGCGAGCTATATTTCGGGGAGATACTTCATGCCATTTCGCCGCGCCGTCCTTGCCGGACTGACCGCTCTCGTCATGTCGCCGTTGGCCGCCCTCGCCGCCGACCTTCCAGACCTCAAGGGCAGGTCAGTAATCGTCGTGACCGAGAATGCCTATCCGCCGCTGCAGTTTGTCGACCCGAAGTCCGGCAAGGCGATCGGCTGGGAATATGATGCGATGAACGAGATCGCCAAGCGGCTGAATTTCAAGGTCGAGTACCAGAACACCAGCTGGGACGCGATGATCCAGGCAGTCTCCGACAACCAGTACAACATCGGCATGACCGGCATCACCATCAAGGATGAACGCAAGGCCAAGGTTGATTTCTCCGATCCCTACATGCGCTCGCAGCAGTTCATGCTGGTGCGCGGAGACGAGAAACGCTTTACCGATGCCAAGAGTTTCGGTGCCTTCAATGAAGGCCTCGTCGGTGCCCAACCGGGCACGTCACCATTCTACACTGCCGTTTACGAGATTCTTGACGGCAACGAACAGAATCCGCGCATTAAGCTCTTCGAAACCTTCGGCGCCACAGTTCAGGCTCTCAAGGCGGGCGATGTTGATGTCGTGCTAACGGACAGCGTTGCTGCCAAGGGCTATGTAGACGCGTCCAGCGGCGGCCTGAAGGTGATCGGCGGCCCGCTCGGTACAGAAGATTTCGGTTTCATCTTTCCGAAGGGCTCCGAACTTGTCGCCCCAATCAACGCCGCAATTGCGAGCCTGAGGGCCGACGGCACCTTCGACGCGCTGAACAAGAAGTGGTTCCTCGACTACAAGATGGGCGAATGATCCTGTCTACGGTTAGCGCGTGATGGCTCCTCACCCGCCCCCCAGTGGGCATAGCAAGGGCGACTACCCCTGGTGGCTAGTCGCCCTTGTCGCGATCGGTGTCGTCCTTGCCGCCGTCATCATCACCAACGACATCTATGCACAGGTCTTCCGCACCGTCTTCAACGGCGTCGGCGTCACTATCTTCGTGACGCTGGTGGGATTTGCGTTGGCGACCCTTCTCGGCCTCGGCATTGCGCTGCTCGGACTATCCGACAGCCTCGTGCTCCGCCAGATCTCTCGCTTCTATGTCGAGGTTATCCGCGGCGTGCCGATGCTGGTGCTGCTGTTCTATGTCGCTTTCGTCGGCGCCCCCGGCATCGTCGCGGCCTATAATTTCCTGACCAGCCCGCTGGTCGAGGCCGGCTTGGCCGAACCGGTGATGGTACGCGACTTCTCGCTGATGTGGCGAGCGATCATCGCGCTGATGATCGGCTACTCTTCCTTCATCGCCGAAGTTTTCCGCGCGGGCATACAGTCTGTCGATCAGGGGCAGATCGAGGCTGCCAAGGCGCTTGGCCTTTCCCGCTACCACCGATTTCGGTTCGTCATCTTTCCGCAGGCGATCAGGGTAATCTTCCCGCCGCTGTCGAACGATTTCGTGGCGATGGTCAAGGACAGTTCACTTGTCTCGGTCCTCGGCGTCTCGGACATCACGCAGATGGGCAAGGTCTATGCCTCCGGCTCGTTTCGCTTCTTTGAAACCTACTCCATCGTCACCTACATCTATCTCATCCTGACGATCGGTCTGTCGCTTGCGCTGAGGCAAGTGGAGAAACGGATGCGAGGGAAAGAGCGACGCTAGCGTACGAAGGATTCGAATTGCCGCCGTCGCGAAAAATTGGTATGTGACAGCCCATGGAATCCAAGTTCAGTTGCATTGGGGCGCATATTTTCGTGCTGCAGGATCATTACCGCCTGCCGGCACGCTTCTTTGCGGCCGTTTCCGGTGCACTTAACAGCCGACTTCGTTGATCGAATGACGGCCCGGCGGCCTCACCGCCACCAGCTCCATTTCTCCATACGCATCCAAGAACGGACCTACCGCAATGAGCGCACCGCGTACCCTTTACGACAAGATCTGGGACGACCACTTGGTCGATCAGCAAAACGACGGCACCTGTCTTCTCTACATCGACCGCCACCTGGTCCACGAAGTCACCTCGCCACAGGCTTTCGAAGGCCTGCGCATGACCGGCCGCAAGGTTCGCGCACCTGAAAAGACCCTGGCCGTCGTCGATCATAACGTTCCGACTTCGCCCGATCGCCATCTCGGCATCAAGAACGAAGAAAGCCGTATCCAGGTCGAGCAGCTCGCCATCAACGCCGCCGAATTCGGCGTCGAGTATTACTCCGAGAACGATAAGCGGCAGGGCATCGTCCACATTATCGGACCCGAGCAGGGCTTCACCCTTCCTGGCATGACGATCGTCTGCGGCGACAGCCACACCTCGACACACGGCGCCTTCGGCTCGCTCGCGCATGGCATCGGCACCTCCGAGGTCGAGCACGTGCTCGCCACCCAGACGCTGATCCAGAAGAAGGCGAAGAACATGCTGGTGCAGGTCGACGGCGTGCTGCCGGCCGGCGTCACCGCTAAGGATATCGTTCTCGCCATCATCGGCGAAATCGGCACCGCCGGCGGCACCGGCTACGTCATCGAATATGCCGGCGAAGCTATTCGCGCGCTATCGATGGAAGGCCGCATGACGATCTGCAACATGTCGATCGAAGGCGGCGCCCGCGCCGGCCTGATCGCGCCTGATGAGACTACCTTCGAATACATCAAGGGCAAGCCGCGTGCGCCGAAGGGCGAGGCGCTGGAACAGGCGATTGCCTACTGGAAGACCCTGAAGTCGGACGAAGGCGCGCACTTCGACCGTGTCGTAAAGCTCAACGCCGCGGAATTGCCTCCGATCGTGTCCTGGGGTTCCTCGCCGGAGGACGTCATTTCCGTTCAGGGCGTCGTTCCGAACCCGGACGAAATCCAGGAAGAGACGAAGCGCGCTTCCAAGTGGCGTGCGCTCGATTACATGGGCCTGAAGCCCGGCACGCCGATCACCGAGATTAACATCGACCGCGTCTTCATCGGCTCCTGCACGAACGGCCGCATAGAAGACCTGCGTGCCGTTGCCAAGGTCGTCGAAGGCAAGACCGTTGCCTCCACCGTCAATGCCATGATCGTTCCCGGCTCCGGCCTCGTGAAGGAGCAGGCGGAGCAGGAAGGCCTCGACAAAATCTTCAAGGCCGCCGGTTTTGACTGGCGCGAGCCGGGCTGCTCCATGTGCCTCGCCATGAACGACGACCGGTTGAAGCCCGGCGAACGCTGCGCCTCGACGTCGAACCGCAATTTCGAGGGCCGTCAGGGCTTCAAGGGCCGCACGCACCTCGTCTCTCCAGCGATGGCCGCTGCGGCCGCGATCGCCGGCCATTTCGTCGATATTCGCGAGTGGAACTAAGACACGAAAGCCTCCCTATCGGAAACGAGGGGAGGCTATCTCAGCAGACACCGGACGCATTCGGTGAGACAATAGCCGCGTTCGAACCTGGCTCTCTGGAGAGCGACATGAACGCCGCACCAAATACGCCCGCAAAACGACGCCTCCTCCTTCTTCGTCATGCGAAATCCGCATGGCCGACGGACGTTGCCGACCACGATCGTCCGCTTGCAGGTCGCGGAGAAAAGGCAGCACCGCTGATGGGGCGCTATCTCGCGCGGGAAAAGCTTATTCCTGATCTTGTGCTGGTGTCATCCGCTCGCCGCACACAGGAGACGTGGAAACTCGTTGCCAAAAAGCTTCCATCGTCGATTGATAAGATGGATAGGGCGGACTTGTACGAAGCCTCCGCGGCGAAAATCGCTGGTGTCGTACGGGCGGTCGACCCATCGGTTCGAACGCTTATGCTTATAGGACACAATCCCGGTTTTCAGGATCTCGCAGAGGGCCTGATCGGCACAGGCGATGCCGAGGCATGTGCCGGCATTAGGCAGAAATTCCCGACAGCAGCACTTGCCGTCATCGCCTTCGATGCAGATCGGTGGGAACAGTTGAGACCGAAAAGCGGCACGCTGGAACGGTTTGTCACGCCGCGCTCGCTCGACTGAACGAAGGCCGCTCTCCCTCCCCCACGTAGAAAAAGGAGAGCGAACTCCGCATCAGAAGTTGGCCGTATAGGGATCCGGACCCATGCGGGCGCCCTCGTCGTCGAGCTTGGAAATTGCTGCCATGTCGGCGGCGTCCAGCTTGAAATCAAAAACCTTGAAATTCTCCTCGATGCGCGATGGCGTCACCGACTTCGGTATGACGACGAGGCCACTATCGATATGCCACCGGATGATGACCTGCGCAGGCGTTTTTCCGTGCTTCTTGGCGATCTCGCCAATCGTTGTATCGGCGACCAACTTACCCTGACCAAGCGGGCTCCAGGATTCGGTAACGATATTCAGCTTCTTGTGTGCTTCCTGCGCCGCTTTCTGTTGGAAATCCGGATGCAACTCGATCTGGTTGATAACAGGAACGACGCCTGTGTCGCCGATGATCTGTTCCAGATGATCGGGATAGAAGTTGGAAACGCCGATGGACCGTGCGCGGCCTTCTCCCCTGATCTTCACGAAGGCCTTCCAGGTTTCGCGATACAGACCGCGGTGGGGCGACGGCCAGTGGATGAGGTAGAGGTCGACATATTCCGTGCCGAGCTTCCTCAGGCTGCCGTCGAAGGCACGCATGGTCGCATCATAGCCCTGGTCGGTATTGCGGAGCTTGGTGGTGACGAAAATGTCCTTACGATCAAGACCGGATGAGCGGATGCCCTCGCCGACGCCTTCCTCATTGTCGTAACCGGAAGCTGTATCGATGTGACGATAGCCGGCGGCAATGGCCGCGCGCACTGTCGGTGCTGCAATCTCCTGGGGCGTTTGCCATACGCCAAGTCCCACCTGGGGAATGGAATGTCCGTCATGGAAAGTGATGATGGGTTGTTGTGCCACAATATATCTCCGGAAGTTTGAAGAAATGGACGGGGGCGTAATTGAACCCGCAGCCTCGCGGATTTCCCTGCGCGCCTTTCAGCCCTTGCGCCGGTCGAAAAGGCATATAGGTCAGCGAGGCCGGTTTATCACCCCATGAAATCAAAGAACCCGTATGACGGTGCCCTTGCGCAGGAAGGGAAGAAGGCGCCGCATATCGCGCGGATGAATCGCCACACATCCAGCGGTCGGCTCGTAGCCGGGCTTGATCAAATGGAAGAAGATTGCCGAACCGCGATTGCGTGCCCGTGAGGTGATATTCCAGTCCATGACCAGACAGACGTCATAAAGCCCGTCCTTGCGCTTCATTTCCTCGTGGCTCGGCCGGAAAGGCGCTTTGACGAGCCTATTGTAGTTCGGATCCTCAACCTGGTCGCACCAGAGCATATCTGTACGAATGCGCCGAATCGAAAGCGATGTCTCGAGACGCATCGGACGTTCACCGCGGCGAAACCCGTAAAGCAGCTTCATCGGAGCGATTGGGGTAGCACCATCGCCCTCGCGCTTGAGCACCGTTCGACCGGCCCGGCCGATCGCGGCAGGCAATCTAATTGCGCCGAACTGAACCAAAGCCCGGCTTTTTTTTCCCGGCGCAGGCCGAACGAGGACGGTCGTCGACGTTATCCGTCTTGGACGCCTTGTTTTCTCCATTTTTCTCACATGTGTTTGCGATTGCTAGGATCATGATTGAAATCATATAGCATCGTATACGACAACAGCGCGGTCCCCGATCTTTGCCAATGTTGAAAAATTGGCGTAGGAGTGAGGGACCGCAGGCGAGGGATAGAGCCGCATGACCGCACGCACCATTCTCTTGGTGGATGACGACGACGACCTCCGCGAAACACTTACGGAGCAGCTTTCGCTCTATGACGAATTCACGGTCCTCCAGGAAACGACGGCAGCCAAGGGTGTCGAGCGCGCACGATCAACGCCGATCGACCTACTTATCATGGACGTTGGCTTACCTGATATGGACGGTCGCGAGGCTGTGAAGCTGCTACGCAAGGGTGGTTTAAAAGCTCCGATCATCATGCTAACCGGCCATGACACGGATTCGGATACGATCCTTGGCCTCGAAGCCGGCGCCAACGACTATATCACCAAGCCCTTCCGTTTTGCCGTCCTACTTGCGCGCATCCGCGTGCAGCTGCGACAGCACGAGCAAAGCGAGGACGCCACCTTCAACGTCGGCCCCTATGTTTTCAAGCCGAGCCAAAAGCTCTTGACAATGGACAGTGGCCAGAAAATCCGCCTGACCGAGAAGGAAGCGGCGATCATTCGCTACCTCTACCGCGCCGAGCAAAAGGTCGTTACCCGTGACGTGTTGCTGGAAGAGGTATGGGGTTATAATTCCGGTGTGACGACGCATACGCTGGAAACCCACGTCTATCGTCTGCGCCAGAAGATCGAACGCGATCCCTCCAACGCCGAGATTCTGGTAACGGAAAACGGCGGCTACAAGATCATACCGTAAGATGGCACTCAATGACGACATAGGGCTGCTGTCGCAGTTGCCGCTGTTCCACGATATGTCGAAGGATCAATTAAGGCTGATCGCCTTCGGCGCAGATCGACGCGTCATTTCCGCCGGTCAGATGCTCTTTCGGGAAGGCTCGCCGGCTGAAAGCGCCTACGTCATCCTTAGTGGCGGCGTGGAGCTCAGCCGGATCGGCCGCGATGGCGAGCCGGAAGTCCAGAAAACCGCCGGACCCGGCACGCTTCTATCCGAACTTGCGCTAATCACACTCGTCGAACGCAAGTTCACGGCCGTTGCGACAGAAGACACGAGCATCATCCGCATCACCCGCTCGCTCTTTCATCGGCTTATCGAGGAATATCCGGATGCCGCTCGACTGATCGAAAGCCGCATCCGCGACAACATTGCAGAGCTCGCAGCCAGGGCCGCAGCCGAACTTCACCGCTTCATCTAACAGATCAGAGATTGAAGTGCGCCGTAACCGGCACATGGTCGGACGGCCGTTCCCAGCCGCGCGCTTCCTTCAGAATTTCGATGCGCTGCAGATGTGGCCCAAGATCCCTTGACGACCAGATATGGTCAAGGCGGCGGCCGCGATCAGCCGCTTCCCAGTCCTTGGCACGATAGCTCCACCACGTATATAGTTTTTCGTTCTCCGGAACGTACTGCCGCATCAGGTCAATCCAAGCGCCGCGCTGCATCACTTCGAGAAGACCGTCCGTCTCCACAGGCGTGTGACTGACGATCTTGAGCAGCTGTTTGTGTGACCAGACATCATGCTCAAGCGGCGCAATGTTGAGGTCGCCGACGAGGATTGCCGAGGTGTTTGCTTCGCCATTTGCCTTGAGTTGCTTCATCTCGTCAATGAAATCGAGCTTGTGCCCGAACTTCGGATTGATCGTCCGATCTGGCTCGTCTCCGCCGGCAGGTACGTAAAAATTATGCAGGCGAATACGCCGGCCACCGCGCTCGAAGACGGCCGAGATATGTCGCGCGTCGCCGACGTTGCAGTAGTCCTGGCGGTGGTCCTCGACCAAGGGAAAGCGCGATGCGATGGCAACGCCGTGATAGCCCTTCTGGCCATGGATGATAATGTGTTCGTAACCCATCGCGCGCAGTGGCGAGGCAGGAAACAGGTCGTTCGGAACCTTCGTTTCCTGAAGGCAAAGGATGTCCGGCTTATGCTTGAGGACAAATTGCTCGACAATCGGCAGACGCAGCCGCAGAGAGTTGATATTCCAAGTCGTGACCGAGAAGCCCATTCCATTGCCTTTCAAAACCGGACGAACTGGCTTTAGAGCAAAGGCTGCGCCGATGGAACGGACGCACAAAGAAAAACGCCCCGCGAGATCGCAGGACGCGCATTGTTCCAAAGGCAGCAAAGTCAATCGCGATAGGCGGCGGTTCCGGGGATCACCTCGTACGGCACCCTGAACACCTTGTCGTCGAACTGAACGCCCGTCTTGACGTTGAACACCATGACCGAGGTGTCCTTTCCCTGATTGTCGGTAATCGTCCACTGACGAAGGTCATAGGTCTTCGGGTCGAACATCATCGTGATCGTCGAGTTACCAAAAACCGTGTTATTGCCGAGGGCGATCGTCGTCAGGTCAGATTCCTGCTTCACGCTCTTCACCGAAGCTGCCGACAGGTCGATCCGCTGTGCCAACAGCAGGCTGAGCGGCGTTTTCGAGAGCGGGTAGAGATCCCAGGTCTTGAGCTTCGTATTTCCGACAGCAACGTTCTTCCCGTCAGCGATGACACGGATCGGCGATGGGTTGTCATAGTTGAAGCGCAGCTTGCCGGGGCGCTGAATGTAGAACTTCCCCCCCGTTTGTTCGCCGCGAGGGCCGAATTGTACGAATTCGCCCTGCATTGTCGCAACACTCGAGAAGTGATCCGCAATAGCCTGCGCGGTAGCAGTCCCCGAAGCAGCGGATGCCGTCTGCGCGTAGGCAGCAATCGGGATCGTGGCCGCCGCAGCGACGGCCAGCGAGCCAAGAAGATGGCGCCGGGTCAGCAAGATGCGGTCCGGGATGGAATTGGAGTTGTTCATTTATGTCTCCTTTATGCAATTTGAATGCTGCGGAAACACGGCGCCTTCATGGCGCAGTTCGCAGACCTGCATAAACTAACGGCGTCAACTCAATCAGGTTTCCGTGATGCCGGCATCATTCAATTGGCGCCCGCCTCAGCGATCGAGAATATCGCCCTCGGTCGGAACCAAGATCTCGCGTTTTCCGGCATGATTGGCCGGACCTATGATGCCTTCCTGCTCCATCCGTTCGATCAGTGATGCGGCGCGGTTGTACCCAATGCCAAGTCTACGCTGAATATACGACGTCGACGCCTTTCCGTCACGCAGTACGATCGCGACAGCCTGATCGTACGGATCGTCGGAATCCGAGAGATTGGACGTCCCAGCCGGACCACCGCCGTAGTCGCCGTCTTCGTCATCATCGGCGGTGATCGCGTCCAGATATTGCGGCGCGCCTTGTGTTTTCAGGTAGGAAACGATCTCTTCGACTTCCATGTCGGCAACGAACGGGCCATGGACACGCTGAATGCGCCCGCCGCCGGCCATATAGAGCATATCGCCCATGCCGAGAAGTTGTTCGGCGCCTTGTTCTCCGAGGATGGTGCGACTGTCGATCTTCGACGTCACCTGGAAAGAGATGCGCGTCGGGAAGTTTGCCTTGATCGTCCCGGTGATGACGTCGACGGACGGACGCTGTGTGGCCATGATGACGTGGATGCCAGCAGCGCGCGCCATTTGCGCCAGGCGCTGCACCGCGCCTTCGATGTCCTTGCCGGCGACCATCATGAGGTCAGCCATCTCGTCGATGATGACGACAATGTAAGGCATAGGCTGCAGATCGAATTCTTCCGTCTCGTACATCGCCTCGCCGGTATGGCGGTCGAACCCCGTTTGCACGGTGCGCGAGATCACCTCGCCCTTGGCGAGTGCCTGCTCGACGCGACTGTTGAAGCCATCGATGTTTCGGACACCGATCTTGGACATCTTCTTGTAGCGCTCTTCCATCTCACGGACGGTCCACTTTAGCGCAACAACGGCCTTCTTGGGATCGGTGACGACAGGCGAGAGAAGGTGCGGAATACCGTCGTAGACCGACAATTCGAGCATCTTCGGATCGATCATAATCAGACGGCATTGCTCCGGTGTCATGCGATAAAGCAGGGACAGGATCATAGTGTTGATGGCGACCGACTTACCGGATCCGGTCGTGCCGGCGACCAGCAAGTGCGGCATCTTCGCCAGATCCGCGATCACAGCCTCGCCGCCAATCGTCTTTCCAAGCGCCATGGCAAGCTTTGCCTTCGAACCTTCGAAGTCGCGCGAGGCGATGAGCTCGCGCAGATAGACCGTTTCGCGCGTGGAGTTCGGCAGTTCGATGCCGATCGCGTTGCGACCCGGTACGACGGCGACACGGGCAGCAATCGCGCTCATCGAACGGGCAATGTCGTCGGCGAGGCCGATGACGCGAGACGACTTGATACCCGGAGCGGGCTCCAATTCGTAAAGCGTCACGACGGGACCTGGCCGGACATGGATAATCTCTCCCTTGACGCCGAAATCCTCGAGCACGCCTTCGAGCATGCGCGCATTCTGTTCCAGCGCATCAGCTGAGAGCGTCGAATCACGCACGACATTCTTCGGTTCTGCCAGCAAGTGCATCGAGGGAAGCTGGAAGCCCTCCGGACGAATGAAGGAACCCTGTTGCTCGCGTTCGATGCGAGCCCCGGGCTTCGGCCGCGCGGCAGGCTGCACAACGCGCGGCTCCGCGCGGCCGGCGGGTTTGGCTGGCGCACGCATCATCCAGTCATCGTCATCGGGCAGGATATCGGCCGGACGCGGCGGCATGTCATCAAATGGCAGATCGTCGTCATCCTCGTCATCGTTGAGCGAGATGGACGGCGCAGAAACGACCCGGCGCTGCGAGGCGGCGCGCGGGTCCATCGATGGCTCCATGCGCTCTCCGCGCGTGACCGGCGTCTTGGCGCGGACCGGCTCGTTCAGTTTACCGAATTCGTCATCATTGAAGTCGTAAGGCGACTCGAAGTCGTCCCGCCGCCGTTTGCGGGGACCCATGCCGAGCAAGCGCCTGATCCGAGCCTGGCTCATGTACCAGGCATGCGTCAGCGCGCCGAAGGCAAGCCAGCCACCTTCATCGTCCTCCTCGTCTTCATCGCCAACCGAGCGCAGCTTCGAACGAGTATTTGCATACTCCTCCTCGGCCTCGTCATCATCGTCTTCGCTGCGGCCAACGAGACCGGCAGCAAACAACATCATCCAGATCGTCGGGATGGCGAATACGCAACCGACCGCGGTCGCAAAGGCCCCGGTCGGATAAGCGCCGACAAAGAGCGCAGGAAACCGCAGGATCATATCGCCGATAACGCCACCAATGCCGTTGGGGATCGGCCAGGTGAGGGGCGGCGGGAAACAGCCGATAACGGCCGAGGAGAGCACGGAACCCAGCCCCCAGGCGGCGGCTCGCGCAGAGATGCGACTGATTCGACGGCCGGAAATCAATGCGAGAGCCCAGGCTACGACCGGCAGAAGTGCCACTACACTGGCAAGGCCGAAGAACTGCATAGCGATGTCGGCGAACGCGGCCCCGCCATAGCCCAGAACATTGGTCGGTTCGTTCCCCGTCGCATAGGAATAGCTTGGATCCGCAACGTTCCACGTCGCGAGCGCTGCGACTGCCAAAGCGAGCAGCAGGAAAATCGCGAAGCCAACAAGGGTCTGCGCCTGCCGGAACACGAAACCCGAGAGGGAAAAACGGTCCGGCCGGCCATCCATTGCTGGCGATGTGCTTCTTGCCATGTGTGTACCCGTTCAATGCGTGAGAGCGTGCGAATCGCCAAGCGTCTGCACCCAGTACCTTCGCCCCACCCTAATCAGAGGACGGTTAAAGCGGTATTAACCATGCCGCGCCCGCATCTTGCATCGGAAAATAAAAAGGCCCGAACCTGTGGAGGTCCGGGCCAAGAGCGGTCTATTCGAACGAATAGACCGCGACGGGCTGTTCAGCGGCGCCTGCTTATGCAAGCCCTGCTATGCCTTGGCTATGCGTGGTAAGCGGCTTCTCCGTGGGTCGAAAGGTCGAGACCTTCGCGCTCGGCTTCGACAGAAACGCGCAGGCCGATGACGACATCGACGATCTTGTAGAGAATCGCGGAACCGATGCCCGACCATGCGATCGTTGTCAGAACGCCCTTCAGCTGAGCGAAAACCTGGGTCGCCGTACCTGGATAGCTGGCTGCGAAATCAGCCGTCGAATAGTCGACAATACCTGCGCCGCCGAGCGCCGGATTAACCAGGATACCGGTGCCGAGGGCACCCAGAATACCACCGATGCAGTGCACGCCGAACACGTCGAGCGAGTCGTCGTAGTTGAACTTGTTCTTGACGACGTCAACGAAGAAGTAGCAGACCGGTGAAACGATAAGACCGAGAACAATCGAACCCATCGGGCCGGCGAAGCCAGCAGCCGGAGTGACGGCAACCAGACCAGCAACGGCACCCGAAGCTGCACCGAGCATCGAAGCCTTGCCGCGTGCGAAGTTTTCGACCAGGCACCAGGACACCGCGGCAGCAGCCGTTGCGACGAAGGTGTTGATCATCGCCAGCGAAGCAAAGGAATTGGCTTCAAGGTTGGAACCGGCGTTGAAGCCGAACCAGCCAACCCACAGGAGCGATGCACCGACCATGGTGAGGGTCATGGAGTGCGGAGCCATGATTTCCTTCTTGTAGCCGGTGCGCTTGCCAAGCATGATGGCGCCGATCAGACCGGCCACGCCAGCGTTGATGTGGACGACCGTGCCGCCGGCAAAGTCAAGTGCGCCATAGGAGAAGATCAGGCCCGATGGAGACGTGTAAGAGCTCGGACCGCCCCAGAACCAGACCATGTGTGCCATCGGGAAGTAGACGAAAGTGACCCAAAGGACGACGAAAAGCATGACCGCTGAGAACTTGATGCGTTCGGCGAAGGCGCCGACGATCAGGGCCGGCGTGATGCAGGCGAAGGTCATCTGGAAGCAGACGAAGGTCAGTTCCGGAATGGCGACGCCCTTCGTGAAGGTCTCGGACAAGCTCGTCGTGTTGACGCCAGCAAGGAAGGCCTTCGAGAAGCCGCCGACGAAGCTGTTCAGCGAACCGCCGTCCGTGAAGGCCAGCGAATAGCCGTAGGTAACCCAAATGATCATGACCACGGCCGTGATCATGAACACCTGCATCAGAACCGAGAGCATGTTCTTGGCGCGAACGAGGCCGCCATAGAATAGTGCCAGGCCAGGGATGGTCATCAGCAGGACGAGAACCGTGGAGACGAGCATCCAGGTATTGTCACCCTTGTCCATCGTCATTGTAGGAGCAGCTGCAGCAGGCGCAGCCGTCGCGGCGGCGTCCTGCGCAAAGGCTGCGACCGGCGCCAGCAGCGCAGCGGAAGCAGCGCCAAGCCGCGCAAAATTGGAAGAAAACTTCGAAATTGACATTGAAAGAGGCTCCCTTGCTCTGCCGCCCTTACAGCGCTTCTGTGTCGGTTTCGCCGGTACGGATGCGCACGGCATGGTCGATCGAATAGACGAAGATCTTGCCATCGCCGATCTGGCCGGTCTTGGCGGATGACGCGATGGCCTCTACGGCCTTATCGACGAGTTCGGAAGCAACCGCGATTTCGATCTTGAGCTTCGGCAGGAAGCTGACCGCATATTCGGTGCCGCGATAAATCTCAGTATGCCCCTTCTGGCGCCCGTAGCCCTTCACTTCGGTCACGGTCAGGCCCTGAATGCCGATCGCCGTGAGGGCTTCGCGCACCTCATCCAGCTTGAACGGCTTGATAATGGCCATCACAATTTTCATCTGGTTTCCCATCCTTCGTTATCCTCGGCACGGAGCCGACTCTCCTTGCCGCTGACGTTCCCGAACAGCGAGCGAGGATATACATTCAAAGTGCGTGCCAGATTCGATGGAAGAAGATAACTATTTGAAAAATAATAACTAATTAAACAGACGCCAATAAACAGGCAAATGATTGCCCAATAATCGCTCAAAAAATACCCGAATGAACAAATATGCCTACAATTTATTCATTTGCCGTTTTACGAATCAGCCCCTCCTGGGCCACCGACGCAATCAGGACGCCTTCCCTCGTAAATAGGCTACCGCGCGTCAGTCCCCTTGCGCCGGAAGCCGAAGGGCTATCCTGTGTGTAAAGAAGCCAATCGTCGAGTTTCGAGGGTCGATGAAACCACATCGAGTGATCGAGACTGGCGACCTGGATCGTCTGGTCGAAGATCGATGTTCCATGCGGATAGAGCGAAGTATCAAGCAGCGTCATGTCGGAGAGATAGGCGAGAATGGCCGCCTGATAGGAGCGATCGTCGGGGACCGGTCCCGTCGGTCGCACCCAGATATGCTGCACCGGGTCCAGCTTCTTGTCCGAGAAATAGTGCGTGAGCGATATAGGCCGAATCTCGATCGGCCGCTCGCGCTCCCAATATTTGCGAATCGGCGCTGGCGCATTGGCAAGAAATTGCGCGGCGATCTGTTGTTCGTCGAGGAGCTTTTCAGGAGTGGGAACATCAGGCATGGTGATCTGATGATAGAACCCGGGTTCTTCGATCTGGAATGAGGCCGAGAGAGCAAATATCGCCTTTCCATGCTGGATGGCGACGGCACGACGAGTATTGAAACTCGATCCATCGCGAATCCGCTCCACCTGATAGACGATCGGCACCGAGGGATCGCCCGGGCGCATGAAATAGGCGTGCAGCGAATGCACGATACGGTCACGCTCCACCGTGCGCTGTGCCGCCATCAATGCTTGCGCGATGACCTGACCGCCGAAGACACGCTGCCAGCCAACCTGAGGGCTGCGTCCGCGAAAGATGTCGACCTCGATCGGCTCAAGGTCCAGCGTAGAAAGCAGAGTCTCCATCGCAGTTGGTCTTTCGGTGTCAGGCGTCATTTTGTATAGCTCCAGGCGATAGGAAGTGCAGCAGCGATGACCTATATAGATCAATACGATATTCACAAGAAACGGAACGGAACTCCATGCGGGACATGCTGGTTGTAGGCGCGGGTTACGTCGGGCTCTCCGCTGCCGTGGCGGTCAAACAGGCGGCGCCTCATCTCGATATCGCAGTCGTCGAGGCAGCGCCTGCCGGCGTATGGCAGAAGGACATGCGCGCCTCGGCCATTATCGCTGCCGCTACCAGAATGCTTGAGGTTTTCGGCATGTGGGGGGATATCGAGCCGGACGCGCAGCCGATCACGAAGATGATCGTCACCGATTCGAAGACATCAGATCCCGTACGTCCGGTTTTCCTGACCTTCGATGGTGAGGTGGAGGATGGACGACCGTTCGCACATATGATTCCAAATGTCGTCCTCGTTCGGGCGCTGCGTGGTGCATGCGAAAGGCTTGGCATCGACATCCATCATGGCTTTAGCGCGACCGGCCTTTCTATTGCCGATACGCATGCGACAGTCACGGCTTCGGATGGCAGCGTGCAGGAAACCCGCCTTGTCGTTGCCTGCGACGGCGTCCGGTCACACCTCAGGGACCTGGCAGGCATCAAAACCGTGTCCTGGGATTACGGTCAGTCGGGGATTGTCACGACGGTCGAACACGAGCGTCCACATCACGGCTGCGCGGAAGAGCATTTTCTCCCATCCGGACCCTTTGCGATCCTGCCGTTGAAAGGGAACCGCTCGTCACTCGTCTGGACGGAGCCAACTCCGGAGGCGAATCGCCTTGTCGCATCCGACGACCTCATCTTTGAAGAAGAGCTGGAGCGTCGTTTCGGTCATAAGCTCGGTGCATTGAAGGTTGTCGGTGACAAACGCGCCTTCCCACTCGGGCTAACGCTTGCGCGGGCTTTCGTGGCTCCGCGTGTGGCGCTGGCCGGCGATGCCGCGCACGGAATTCATCCGATTTCCGGACAGGGCCTTAACCTCGGCTTCAAGGATGTTGCCGCCCTGGCCGAAACCGTCGTAGAGGCTGATCGGCTTGGGCTCGATATCGGCTCGATCAATATTCTCGAGCGCTATCAGGCATGGCGCCGCTTCGATACCTTCCGTATGGGCGTCACCACGGATGTGCTCAATCGGCTCTTCTCGAATGACCTGGCACCGCTACGCATCGCCCGCGATTTCGGCCTGGGTATCGTCGATCGGCTACCCGGCCTCAAATCGTTCTTCGTCGGCCAGGCTGCGGGCACGACCGCAAAGGACAATCCTCGCCTGCTCGCAGGACAGACGATCTAGTCAGTCGTCCAGCTCGCGTGCCTCCGAGACCAGCATGATCGGAATACCATCACGAATCGGATAAGCGAGCCGCGCCTTTTCCGACACAAGTTCGTTGTGCTCGCGATCGTAAGTAAGCCGGCCCTTCGTCAGGGGGCATACCAGCAGTTCGAGAAGCTTCGGGTCAACGCGGCTGAGTTTTTCGTCCATGAACCGGTTTTACTGCAGAACCGTGTCCGAGTCACCGAATACGCGCGCCAGAACGATCTCCGTAATCGCGATCAGCGTTTCGGCCCGCGTCTTCAGATCGGGTGCCTCGAGAAGCGCCTGCTTCTCGGCCGGTCCGAACGGTGACATCATCGCGAGCGAGTTGACGAGCGTCAGGTTGCTCGCGCGCTCGACGCTTTCCCAGTCCGCCTCGAGCTTGTTTGCATCAAGATAAGCCTTGAAGGCAGCGAGAAGTGCCGCACGATCGACCGCGTCCTCCTCGTCCCGCGCCGAAAGATCGGCAATGAACGGCGCGATACGAAAGGTTCGGAAGGGATGATGTGTTTCCCTCTCCTCCAGGAGGCGGAAGCGGCAGATACCGGTCAGGGACACGATATAACGACCGTCACCGGTCTCGGCGAACGATGTGATGCGGCCAAGGCAGCCAACCGGGGCCAGATGAACCTCGCCCTGCCCTTCCTGGTCTCCGAGCGCCGGCTGAACCATGCCGATCAGCCGATTACCAGATAGAGCAGCATCGAACATCGCAAGATAGCGCGGCTCGAAAATATTGAGGGGCAACTGCCCTGTCGGCAGCAGCAGAGCGCCGCTAAGCGGAAAGACCGCAATCGTATCAGGCAGATCAGCGGGCTTCAGATATCGTGCATTCCCCACTTGCATAGAGACTGGTCCTGCATTGCCGACGGGCGAGAGACGATGCGCCCGCACAAACGGAAATGTGGGGCCCGCCTCCAAAAACGCAAGGGCGGTCGACCGAAACTTAGATGGCCGATTAGGAAAACAGCATGGCCGAAAGCTTGCGCCGCGCCGAAACCGTGGCAGGATCCTTGAAACCCCAGACGTCGAAGAATTGCAGCAACTGCCGGCGTGCGCCGTCGTCGTCGAAAGCACGATCCTTCCGCATGATGTAAAGCAGGTGCTCCGCCGATTCTTCCCGCCGACCCTCGACGTTGCGGATTTTGGCAAGCTTCAGGCGGGCCTCGTGATCGTCGGGATTTCGCGCCAACTCCTCCTCCAAGGCAACGGGATCACCGAGCTTGCGTGCTTCCTCGATCTGATCGAGCTTCTTCGATACGGCCTGGATCGCCGGGTCCTTCGCCATTTCCTCTGGCAATTCCGTCAGAGCCTCACGCGCACGCTCGTGCTGGTTTGCAGCAATCATGCATTCCGCCATTCCCGCCAATGCCTTCGCATTCTCGGGATCGGCCTGCATGACAGCACCGTAAAGCTGTGCGGCGCCGTTGATATCACCGGACACCAACAGTTCCTCGGCCTCCTTGAGAACGCCTTCGATTTCCGCCGCCTGATCGGCGCCGACGGGACCGGCGATGCGATCGATGAACTGGTTAATCTGGCTCTCCGGCACAGCGCCCATGAAGCCATCGGCCGGACGCCCACCGACGAACGCGATCACAGCCGGAATCGACTGGATACCGAGCTGCCCGGCGATCGAGGGATGGTCGTCAATGTTCATCTTGACCAACTTGACGCGCCCTTGCGCTTCATTGACGACTTTCTCAAGCACCGGGGTAAGCTGCTTGCAGGGACCGCACCACGGCGCCCAGAAATCGACGAGAACCGGCTGGCTGCGCGATTCCTCGATGACATCCTTCGCAAAAGTCGCAGTCGTCGTATCCTTGATGTAACCGCCCGTACCAGAGGTCGGCGCCGCTCCATAATTGGCAGCTGCCGTCATCTGACCAAAGGAATTGCTGTAAGGATTGTCGTTGCCGCTCATGGAAATCTCCCGCCGTGCCGGTCAGCCGGCTTTTCTAGCGCTAAAATCGTATGTCAGGACGTCACTTTCAAGACAAGCGGCTTATGCCCCGTCGCTTCCATAAAGCGAATAAGATCGGCGCTTGCAATCGAAGTCGTGGCATCATTGGACAACGGATGGCAATTGATGATCATTTCTTCCATCAAATCGGCATCGAGAACGAACGTTACGTTTCCGCCGGTATCATTGATCGCCCCAAAAGCCGTGACAGCGCCGGGGACAACACCAAGGTACTCCATCAGCTTTTCCGGCTTTCCGAACGAGACCTTGCTGGCGGCGCCGATCCGTGTGTGCACCGTCTTTAGATCCACCGTCGCATTCTCTTCCACAGTAAGCAGAAAGAACTGATCCTTCTTATCTTTGACGAAGAGGTTTTTCGTGTGGCCTCCGGGAATCTCGTCACGCAGCGCGACCGATTCGGCAACCGTAAAGACCGGCGCGTGGTTTTTGGTGCTGTGCTTTATATCCAGGCCATCAAGAAAGGCAAAAAGGTCGTCTCTGGTCTTCGGAGTTGCGTGGGTCATTTGAAAATCCATGCGGTCGGTGGAATAGAGGACGCCTGATTACGTCCCGCCACTATGTTTTGCAACGCTCCTGGTCGACGCTTTGCCCTGCATTTGCGGCACTTCCGATGTCTTTGGACGAGGCCTGGAAATTTTTCTTCGAATTTCCGTCATTTCCCTGTTGCATTTGAAAATCGTTTGGGCGATATAGCGCCCGTCGCCGCAAGGTGGCGCCCACGGTCCTCACAACTACCCCGGACCGATGCGGATTGAGCGGGTGTAGCTCAGGGGTAGAGCACAACCTTGCCAAGGTTGGGGTCGAGGGTTCAAATCCCTTCGCCCGCTCCAATTTTCCTAAAGGAAATCAAGATCATAACGATATCCGCCGTAAGGCGGCTTTGTTGTTCAAATTTCGCGTAATTCTCGCCACCGCGAAAAAAATCTGGCGTTGGAAACCGCGAAGGCACGGCCCATCACGCAACTGCCTCGACTTTGCGTGCACATTCGCGAGCGAGGAGCGACCGTTCTCCACGCGTCGCTTTCAGACGGACGGCCGCACTATCTTCCTACAGCATTGAGCGATCCGTAGAGCCGAAGCTCCTCGATCTGAAACGCCGACAGTACGTGTTTCAGCAGGTCGTTGAGCGCACGTTCAAAGAACTCGATATCGAGGACGATGCTGTTGTCCGGTGGCGTCCTTTCAACGGCAAGCAATCGATCGTGATTGATCCCGGCCGCGAATTCGGTCAGCCGGTTGCCTCACAGTCTGGCGTTCCAACTGTTGCGCTTGCCGATGCCGTCGAGGCAGAGGGATCGGTCGAGGATGCCGCTC
Source organism: Rhizobium mesoamericanum STM3625 (assembly GCF_000312665.1). Taxonomy (GTDB): domain Bacteria; phylum Pseudomonadota; class Alphaproteobacteria; order Rhizobiales; family Rhizobiaceae; genus Rhizobium; species Rhizobium mesoamericanum. The sequence continues at coordinate 631,001 of NZ_HF536772.1, forward strand.
GAATATTCGAAGTGTCAGTCAGCGTGGTTCACGACGCAGTGCAGTTTGAACACGGATTGAAGAGAGCTGCGTGAAGGTTTTGGTTGACGAAAACCTTCCGCCCGCGCTCGCCCGCTCCCTACACGCATTGTTTTCTGGTAAGCACGAAATCATCCACGTCAGGAGCGGTTCGGACCTGGCGTAAAGGACATCCAATGGATCGGGTGCTTAGCGCCGAAGGCCGATGGATCGTGATCTCCAGCGATTGGCGGATAACCCGCAACAAAGCCGAATACAACGCCTTCAGAAGCTCTCACTTGGTAGGGTTCTTTCTCTCCAAGGGTCTCTACCAGTCGCCGCTCACAAAGCAGATAGAGCGCGTCCTGGCGCTCTGGCAGGCTATCGAAACGCAGGCGGGGCTTGTACAGGGCGGCGCCATGTTCGAGCTGTCAATGACGAGCACGAGGGTCAAGCAGCTGTAGGACGTTTGGTGAGCGGTTTCTGCCTAGCAGGGACCCTCTTTGCCACCCCACCGCACCCGCCGAGGGCCTGCGGGGGCGGTAGCCTCCCTACTTCGCCTCTGGCCTCCGTTCGAGCATGCGTAGATGAAGCGCCACAAGGGCCATTGCACCAGATCGCCGCCACCACCTGCAGCAGGATCGCAACTACCGTTCAATCGGCCCAGACCACACATAACCGTATCTGTGCCCCAAGTGCCGCCATCTAATTGCGTAGCCGATTGCTTCGAGCTGCTTAAGAACCGCATGGCGCTCGAACGCGGCGAGGCCGTTCAGCGCAACATTCAGCGCGTCCAATCCGCCTAAGCGGTAAACATCGATGAACGGCTCTAAGTTCATGAGGTGCCTAAATTTGCTAAGCTGCTTATCGAGGAAATTAGAGTGGGCCTATGATGTTCCAGAACGGAACCGAGTTCTTCCGCCGGTGTTGTTGTCTCAGCACATACTCCAATGGAGGAAGGAAGCGATGAGCATTTTCGACCGCATAGGGAAAGCCATTCTTGGAGATGCGCAGGCAGCGGCGCCCGTTCAGTCTCTTCCTGCGTCTCCTTTGACGCCACCGGCGTCGCCAGATTTGCCTTCCGATGCCGTTCCGCCTCCGGGACCCGGCGCGCCGCAATCGGGTCAGATTGCCGAGCGGCCGCCGATTATCACCGATCCGGCGACAGGTGCACCTCCGCCAGCCCCGGCGCCCGCAGTGGATATCGAGGACGTGCTCGATGAAGCCGTCAGGAACTCGGGACAGAAGCTCGATTGGCGTCACTCGATCGTCGACCTCATGAAGGCCGTCGGGATGGACGCGAGCCTTCATGAGCGCGGGGAACTGGCGAGGGAACTCGGCTATGCCGGAGACACGACCGACAGCGCGAAGATGAACACCTTCTTGCATAAGACACTCATGAAGAGGCTGTCTGAAAACGGCGGGAAGGTTCCGCCCGACCTCCTCGACTAGCACATCGGCCGCAAGCATCAAGCACCCTTGCCGGTAAGCTCCCGGGCGGTAGCCCCCTGCCTACTTCGCCTCTGATTTCCGTGCGAGCATGCTTGAGACCGCAACCCTAGCGAAACGGGTGCCAGTGCTGGACTTTTAACCTACCTTTTCGAGTTCTTTGGCAATATCGCTGGACCTTTCCATGTAGGTTGCCGCAGTCGGCTTGACAGCTTTGCTGCTCTCGCTCTAACCTTTTCCCATTCACCAGGGGGGTCCCGGCAAGGGGCTGAGATACTGCTGTCGTGCGCAGTGACCCGTTGAACCTGATCCAGTTCATACTGGCGTAGGGACGGTGCAAGCGCTCGAAGGCATTGGATTCTCGCGTGGAATCGGTGACGGCGTCTTTTCATCATTCCGGCTGAGGACTGGGTCTCCAAACTTAAAACTTGGAGCCTCAAACCATGAATATTGCCGCAAAGAACATCACCCCGACCGTTACAACAGGCCCGCTGCCGGCATCCCGCAAGATCTACATCCCAGGGAACCTTCATCCCGATATCCGCGTGCCGATGCGGGAGATCAGTCTCCACCCGACATCCGGAGAACCGCCAGTTGCGGTCTATGACTCCTCAGGAATTTATACAGTCGATGGCGCCGACGTCCGCATCGAGCACGGGCTTCCGGAGCTGCGCCGCGAGTGGATCCTCGCTCGCGGCGATGTCGAAACCTATCAAGGCCGCCTTGTGCGCCCCGAAGACAATGGATTTGCCAGCGGCGAACGGCTGACGCCGGAATTCCCCGCCAAGCGCCAGCCGCTCCGCGCGACGGACGGCAAGGCCGTCACTCAACTCGCCTACGCCCGCGCCGGCATTATCACGCCGGAGATGGAGTTCATCGCCATCCGCGAAAATCTCGGCCGCAAGGCACAGGCTGAAGCCATCACGCGCGATGGCGAAAGCTTCGGCGCCCGGATCCCGGATCACGTCACCCCGGAATTTGTCCGGCAGGAAGTGGCCGCCGGTCGCGCGATCATCCCCGCCAACATCAACCACCCCGAATCCGAACCGATGATCATCGGCCGCAATTTCCTGGTGAAGATCAACGCCAATATCGGCAACTCCGCGGTCACGTCTTCGATGGCCGAAGAAGTCGAAAAAATGGTCTGGGCAGCCCGCTGGGGCGCCGATACCGTGATGGATCTCTCCACCGGCCGCAACATCCACAACATCCGCGAATGGATCATCCGCAACTCGCCACTGCCGATCGGCACCGTTCCGCTCTATCAGGCGCTGGAAAAGGTCGAGGGCATTGCCGAGAACTTAACTTGGGAAGTCTATCGCGACACGCTGGTCGAACAGGCCGAGCAGGGCGTCGACTACTTCACCATCCATGCCGGCGTGCGGCTCCACTATATCCCGCTCACCGTCAATCGCGTCACCGGTATCGTCTCGCGCGGCGGCTCGATCATGGCCAAGTGGTGTCTTCATCACCATCGGGAGAGCTTCCTCTACGAGCACTTCGAGGAGATCTGCGATATCTGCCGTGCCTATGACGTCTCCTTCTCGCTCGGCGACGGACTGCGTCCGGGTTCGATTGCCGACGCCAACGACGCCGCGCAATTCGCCGAACTGGAAACGCTCGGCGAGCTGACAAAGATCGCCTGGGCCAAGGACTGCCAGGTCATGATCGAGGGACCCGGCCACGTGCCGATGCACAAGATCAAGGAAAACATGGACAAGCAGCTCGCCGTCTGCGGCGAAGCGCCGTTCTATACGCTGGGGCCGCTGACCACCGACATCGCCCCCGGCTACGATCACATCACCTCGGGCATCGGTGCTGCGATGATCGGTTGGTTCGGTACCGCGATGCTCTGTTACGTCACCCCGAAGGAGCACCTTGGCCTTCCGGACCGCAACGACGTCAAGACCGGCGTCATCACCTACAAGATCGCCGCCCACGCCGCCGATCTCGCCAAGGGGCACCCGGCCGCTCAATTGCGCGACGATGCCTTGTCGCGCGCCCGTTTCGAGTTCCGATGGGAGGACCAATTCAATCTGTCGCTGGATCCGGAGACGGCCCGAAGCTTCCACGACGAGACACTGCCAAAGGAGGCCCATAAGGTCGCGCACTTCTGCTCCATGTGTGGCCCGAAATTCTGCTCGATGCGGATCTCGCACGACATCCGCGCCGAGGCACAGAAGGAAGGGCTCGACGCCATGGCAGCAAAATACCGCGAGGGCGGCGATCTCTATATGCCGATCGACGCCGTCGACCCGTCGCGTGACTGAGATGCATGTCCTTGTCAAAGGGGGCGGCGTTGCCGGCCTCGCGGTCGCATACGAGCTCAGCCTTCGCGGTGCCGACGTCACGGTTGTGGATCCGCGTCCCGCCTCCAGCCAGGCTGCCTCCTGGCTCGCGGGCGGAATGCTCGCGCCCTGGTGTGAGCGCGAAAGTGCGGACGAAGCCGTGTTGCTGCGCGGCCGCGACGCCATCGACCGGTGGAGCATGATGCTGCCGGGCGAGGTCCATCGAAACGGAACGCTGATCGTTGCTCCCGCGCGCGACCAAGGCGAACTTGATCGCTTCGCCGGCCGCACCGGCGGCCACGAATGGCTGAACGAAGAACAAATCGCCACATTGGAGCCGGCTCTGGCCGGTCGCTTCCGGCGCGCGCTTTTCTTCCCACTGGAGGGCCATCTCAATCCAAGGCGAGTACTGGGTCTGCTTCGAGAAAAGCTCACCGCTCGGCGTGTCCAGTTCATTGCCCAAGTGACCGAAACTACCGACTATGATGACACCATCGATTGCACAGGCGCAGCGCGCATCGGGCGGACGAACGGACTTCGCGGCGTTCGGGGCGAAATGCTCTATCTGGAAACGCGTGAGGTTTACCTCAGTCGACCGGTCCGCCTGCTGCACCCTCGTTTCCCTGTTTATATCGTTCCTCGTGGAGATGGCCTCTTCATGGTGGGCGCCACGATGATCGAGACGGAGTTCTGCGGCCCGATCTCGGCACGTTCAATGATGGAGTTGCTGAATGCCGCCTATACGGTGCATCCCGCCTTTGCGGAAGCAGCCGTCGTCGAAACCGGGGTCGGTGTGCGACCGGCGTTCGCCGATAACTTTCCACGCGCGACCCGCGAGGCTGATGCGATTGTGCTGAACGGCCTCTATCGCCACGGCTTCCTGCTGGCGCCTGCAATGGCGCAGGAGGCCGCGAACCTTGTCTTCTCCAGAACCGAACCGGGAGGAAATTGCCGATGATACTGATCGTCAATGGCGAGCATCATGATCTGATTGCGCCAACCTTATCCGAACTGCTGACACTAATGGAATATGAAGGCGACTGGCTGGCAACCGCCGTCAATGGCGAAATCGTCCACCGCGAGGATCGCGCCAACCACGCGCTGAACGACAATGACAGGATCGAAATCCTGTCGCCCATGCAGGGAGGCTGAAGGATGCTGACCTTATACGACAGCGAGGTTTCGTCCCGTTTGCTTCTTGGCACCGCACGATATCCCTCACCCGGGATATTAGCGGAGGCCGTTAAACGATCACGGACGGAGATCGTCACCGTCTCCCTGCGCCGCGAGACCGCTGGCGGGCGCGGCGGCGGCGCCTTCATCGAGATGATACGGGCGCTAGGCGTTCGGGTTCTGCCGAATACAGCAGGCTGTCATGGGGTCTCGGAGGCCGTACTGACAGCCAAGATGGCGCGCGAGTTGTTCGGCACGAAGTGGATCAAATTGGAGGTAATCGGAAATGACGATACGCTTCAGCCTGACGTGTTCGCGCTGGTCGAGGCCGCCCGCATCCTGTCAGGCGAAGGGTTTGAAGTCTTTCCCTACACGACCGACGACCTCGTAGTGGCGGAGAGGTTGCTCGAAGCAGGTTGCCGTGTGCTTATGCCCTGGTGCGCACCGATCGGCAGCGCCGCGGGGCCGCTCAATCTGACGGCGCTGCGTTCGATGCGCGCACATTTTCCAGGCATTCCTCTCATCGTCGACGCTGGTATCGGTCGACCATCACACGCGGCAACTGTCATGGAACTCGGTTTCGACGCAGTGCTGTTGAACACCGCCATCGCCGGTGCCTTCGATCCGGTTGCCATGGCCGGGGCGTTTGCCAAGGCGATCGAGTCGGGCCGCGAGGCCTTCGGTGCGGGCATGCTGGAACCGCGTGACGTTGCTGTTCCGTCGACACCGATTATTGGAAAGGCCGTATTCGCATGAGACTCGATCCCTTCTATCTTATCGTCGATAGTGCCGAGTGGATTTCGCGACTTGTTCCGCTCGGCGTCAAACTTGTGCAGTTACGGATCAAGAACAAGACAGCCGCCGAGATTCGCGTCGAAATCCGCATTGCAAAGGCAATTTGCGCTGCGTATGGCTCTCAGCTGATCGTCAACGACTACTGGCAACTCGCCATCGAGGAAGGGTGTGATTTCATCCACCTCGGGCAGGAAGATCTGGAAGTGGCTGATCTCGGCGCCATCCGTGCTGCCGGCCAGAAGCTCGGCTTGTCAACCCATGACAGTGCGGAACTCGAGACTGCGATGGCGGCAAAACCGGATTATATCGCGCTCGGGCCGATCTATCCTACGATCCTCAAGCAGATGAAGTGGTCACCGCAAGGACCTGAACGCCTGCGCGTCTGGAAGGAGCGCATTGGCGACCTGCCGCTCGTCGCCATCGGCGGGTTGAACGCCGATCGACTGGATGGCGTTCTTTCTCATGGCGCCGACAGTGCTGCCGTCGTGACCGACATTACCCTAAACGCCGATCCCGAGACGCGAACGCGGCAATGGCTCGCTGCCACGGCAGCCTGGCGACAGTAAAGTGCCCTTGAGGGGTAGCAAAGCGGTCACCCGATCGTGTAGTCACATGCCTTCGAAAATGATTGATTTGCGCACAATGCTTCACCATGTTGAAGCCGGGTTGGACAACATGTTGGGCTTGGCACGTATGTTACAACGGACCGAGGAAACGGATTCCGCGCTGATCGATAGGCTTCAGCAAGGCGCATTCAATTATTTCCCGAAGCACTACAATCCCGAAAACGGGCTGGTTGCGGATACTTCTATCGCGGGCGTCCCCTGTAGCATTGCCGCGGTCGGCTTTTGCCTGTCATCCTATCCCGTCGCGGTGGAGCGTGGCTGGATGCAGCGTTCCGAGGCGATCGAGCGCACGCTGAAGACACTTTGCTTCTTCGCCAACGGCCACCAGGGTCGCGAGCGCCACGCCATCGGTTATCGCGGCTTCTTCTATCACTTCCTGCATATGGACACCGGCCACCGCGCTTGGAACAGCGAGCTGTCGACGATCGACACCACGCTTCTTGTAGCGGGCATGCTGACTGCCGCGGCCTATTTCGATCGCAACACCGACGCGGAGACGGAAATCCGCAGGCTCGCAAGCTTGATCTACGAGAGGATCGACTGGCACTGGGCCCTCAACAAGGGACAAACGGTCTGCATGGGCTGGAAGCCGGGTAGCGGCTTCCTGCGTTGGCGCTGGCAGGGCTACGACGAGGCCATCCTGCTTTATACGTTGGCGCTCGCTTCGCCAACACATCCAATACCCTCGTCAAGCTACGATGCCTTTACCGCGAGCTATTCTTGGATGCTGTTCGGTGACCAGCCGTATGTTTATGCCGGCCCGCTCTTCATTCACTTTTTCTCGCATGCCTGGATTGATTTCCGCGGGATCCAGGACAAGGCAATGGCCGAGCGCAACTGGGATTATTTCCGCAATACCCAGGTGTCGATCGCCGTGCAGCGGGACTATGCACAGCGCAATCCAGGGCATTTTGTCGGCTATAGCAAGGACATTTGGGGCCTGTCTGCCTCCGATGGCCCTCCTCCAACCCGAAACATGCGTGGCGGTCGTCACCCGCGCGTGCTCGGCTATGCCGCGCGTGGCGCGCCGCTCGGACCAGACGACGGCACAATCGCACCCTGGTCAGCGCTCGCATCGTTGCCATATGACCGTCAGGCTTCGCTCGATGGCCTTCGCGCCCTGATATCGACCTATCCGAACCTACTTTACGAAGATCGCTTTCCCGGTGGGTTCAATCCGACTGTCAAGACCAAGCGGCCTGAAGGCTGGGTTGACGACCGCTGCGTAGGCATCGACCAGGGCCTTCTGGTCATGACAATCGAGAATGATCGCTCGGACTTCATCTGGGGTCTTATGCGCGGTTCACCGGTCATCCGGCGCGGTCTTGAGCTAGCGGGATTTAGCGGTGGCTGGTTATCAGAAGATGAGAGTTCCGATCGGAAGATCGCCTGATTAGCGGCTTCCAAGAATGTGTGCCTTTCCAGCGATGTCGAGACGCACATGATCGCCGCGTTCCGGAAGCGCCACGCTTGACGTCTTGATCATGATCGGCGGAAGGGCAACGCCTTCAAGCGACACCGCGACGGTGCAGGTCGCCCCACCGAACTCCACTTCGACGACCCGTCCGCGATAGGTCTGCGCGCTTTCATCGGGAACGACCCTGATCTGTTCGGGCCGCAGCATGATCTCGACCTTGCCTTTGTGGCCTCCGTCAACGGCGACGCGGCCGAGCGCACAATCGGCAAAACCATTGCGAGCAATGGCCGGAAGCATAACCGCGTCCCCGAGAAAAAGAGCTGTCTCGCGATCAATGGGCTGCAGGTAAACGGATTGCGGTGACCCCGCCTGGATCAATTTGCCTTCCCGTAAGACGGCGACTTGATCGGCGAAGGAAAGCGCTTCCGCCTGATCATGCGTGACCAGGATCGTCGTGATGCCCGCGGACTGGAGAACGCGGGCCACGGCCTTGCGCATATTCTCACGCAGGCCGGTATCGAGTGCCGAGAACGGTTCATCGAGCAGCATCAAACGCGGCTTGCGGCCAAGCGCGCGGGCTAGCGCCACGCGCTGCTGCTGGCCGCCGGACAGCTGGTGCGGGCGGCGAGTGAGCATGTTGCGGTCAAGCTCGACCATATCGAGCAGGTCGATAATGCGTCGTTCGCGATCGGGCGCGCCGCGCTCGAAGCCGAAACCGATATTATCGGCAACACTCAGATGCGGAAACAGCGCGCCGTCCTGCGACACGATACCGATGCCTCGCTTGTGCGCAGGCACGACTACCGGACCATCCGCCAGAAGCTCGCCGTTGAGCGTCACACGGCCGTCATCAGGCTGCTCGAAACCGGCGATGATGCGCAGCAGCGTCGTCTTGCCCGACCCGGAAGGCCCGACCACGGCAGTGCGGCTCCCGGCGGTAACATCGAGTGAAATGTTCTGCAATGCCTGGACATGTCCGTAGCGCTTGCTGATGCGATCGATCGTAAGCAGCGTCATTGTCCGGCAGTCCGTTTCGATTGGGCATAGAGAAGAAGGGTGAGCGGCAGCGATAACACGACCATCATGAAAGCGTAAGGCGCCGCTGCAATGTAGTCGATCTCGCTGGTCAACGACCAGAACTTCGTCGCAAGGGTTTCCACCCCATTTGGCGCCAGCATCAATGTCGCGGTCAGCTCGTTGGTGATGCCGAGACCAACAAGCGCGATGCTGGCAGCTGCGCCCGGCGCGGCGAGCCGCATGGTAACCTGTCGCACAGCCTGGGCAGGTGTCCGGCCAAGGCCCATTGCGGCACGCTCAAGCTCCACGGGCGCCTGGGCGATGCTTGCGCGCAGGCCCACTATGGCGCGCGGCAGGAACAGTAGGATGTATGCAGCAATGAGGGTGGCAAAGGTCTGATAGAGAGGCAGAACGAGACGAACGGTAATTGTCACCAGCGCGAGCGCGACCACCACGCCCGGCAACGAGCCAACATAATAGTGGCAGGCCTCGAGCAGGCGCTGCAGACGCCCCGGCGCTCGCACGGAAAGCCAGGCCATCGGCGCGGCGGCAATCGTGGCAAGCACCCCGCCGGCGATGGCGACAATGATGGTCTGTGCAAACGCATTGCCAACCGTGTCGAGGCGCCAAACCTCGAGTCCACCGAGACAGAGCCACCGCACCAGCGTCACCAAGGGAACGCCAAGCGTCAAAGCCGTCAAGCCGACCTGAAGCATGATCGCCGGCGCAACGAACCAGCCGAGCCGACGGCGATCCGCAGGCCGAGCAGAACCGGAGCCGACGCGGGCATACCGCTCGTTGCCGCGCAACAGGATTTCGAGACCCAGCAGAAGCAGGCAGCAAGCGACAAGAACGCCACCCAGCATGTTGGCGGCCGGGCTGTTATACGCGGATTGGAATTGATCGACGATCGCCGTCGCGAATGTATCGAAACGGATCATCACGAAGAGGCCGTACTCCGACAGCAGGTGCAGCCCGATCAGCAGCGAGCCGCCGCAGATGGCGAAGCGCAACTGCGGCAGGATAGTCCGGAAGAACAAACGCCAGGGCCCAAGGCCGAGGGACGAAGCGGCATCCTCAATGGCGGGATCGAGCCGGCGCAGGGCGGCGGCGACCGGCAGATAGAGAAACGGGAAGTACGCAAGCACGGAAACGAAGACGCCGCTCTGCAGCCCGCGCATTCCGGGGATGAGACTTATCCACGCGTAGCTGTGGACAAAGGCCGGCACCGCGAGTGGCGCAACCGCCAGCCATGACCACAACCGCGCGAAGGGTATATCTGTCCGCTCGACCAGCCAGGCCAGCGTCACGGCAAGAGCGATCGACAGTGGGATGGTAAAGGCTTCCAATAGCACTGTGTTGACGAGCAACTCGCCGACCCGCGCACGGAACACAAGTTCCTTTACGGTCTGCCAGCCGACATCGAAGGTTATCCAGGCGATGAAACCAAGCGGCACCAGACTGAACAGCGCCACGACGGAGGCAAAGAGGATGACAGCGGCGTGAGGGAGACGTGCACGCAGCCGATCTATTCTCGCCACCGACCGCGCCATCGGCCTTTCATGACCGGGAACAAGCAATCTGTTGTCCTGCAGCAAGGCCGCCGCCTTCATACGCTGAAAAAGGAAGGCAACCGCCTATGAAAGGCGGTTGCCGATTTCGTCATGCCCTACGTTTTTCTTGAGCCAAAAGCAACAGTTTTGACCCGCAGGACCTGTGACAGAAAGACTAGATGATGCCAGCGGCGGTCATCAGTTCCGTCACCTTCTTGCTGTTCAGCTTGGCCGCATCGACCTTCGGTGCATTGAGATCAGCCAGCGGAACGAGCTTGTCATTCGATGCCGCACCCTTGCCGATGGCATATTCATAGGACGTGCCGTTCTTGAGGATGTCCTGGCCAGGCTTGCCCGTCACGAACTTCAGAAAGGCCTGAGCCTCCTTGGCATGCTGGCTCGACTTCAGAACGCCGCCGCCGGAGATGCTAACGAAAGCACCCGGATCCTGGTTCTTGAAGTAGTGCAGGGCCACGTTCTTGCTGTTTTCACCGGTCTTCGCCTGGTCGCCGAACCAGTAGTAGTGATAGATGACCGCACCCTCGACTTCACCGGCGTTGACCGCCTTCATGGCGACGCTATTGCCCTTGTAGGGCATGGAGTTTTCCTTGAGCGCCTTGAGCCAAGCCGCCGTTGCTTCCTCACCCTTGAGTTCGAGCAAAGCGCTGACAATTGCCTGGAAGTCAGCGCCAGCCGGCGAAGCGCCCCATCGCCCCTTCCAGGCCGGATCCGAGAGGTCGAGCAGCGACTTCGGCAACTTGTCCTCGGTCAGCTTCGTCTTGTCATAAGCAAAAACCGTCGAGCGGGCCGCAATGCCAGTCCACATGCCGTCAGACGGACGATATTGCTCAGGTACCTGATCCAACGTTTCCTTGTCGACCGGCGCAAAAAGGCCGGCCGCATCGACCAGCGTCATAGCGGGAGAATTCTCCGTCAGGAAAACGTCCGCCGGCGAGGCATCACCTTCCTGAACGATCTGGTTGGCGAGCTGCATGTCGCCGCCTTGGCGCATCGTTACCTTGATGCCGGTTGCCTTTGTGAATGCATCGATCCACTCGCGCCCGAGGCTCTCATGCTGAGCATTGTAGATGACAATGCCTTCAGATTCCTGCGCCACAGCGGTGCCACTGGCCAGCGAAGTTGCGGCAACGAGCGAGGCCGCAAACGCCAGCCCGCCGGAAAGGCGGTTAAGGGAAGTTTTCATGAAGCCCTCCATGTTGTTTCACCCGAGATCCCGGGATGTCGGGGCCCGTATATTTTTGTTGATTTGATATTTCAAGTTTTAGTGGTGGCACAAGCATCACAAATACTTGAACAAATTCATCAACTTTAGAATCGTTCTAGGTCGCGCGGGATCAAGTGTCGCCGATTACACCTCTCTAGCAGTCGGGTTGATGAAAACAAACTTCCGCCCAAGCCGGGTGCCGAATCTTATCGTCGAAATGCAAAGACCCGAAGGAGGAATTGGGCCAGTTCTCACGGAGAACCGAGGCTGCGAGATCGAAGGTGGGATAGGCGTAGCCGTGGCAGGCGATCCGCGCGACGGCGGGAAACAGCCTTTCGAGCCGCGGCTTGAAAGGGTGACGACGTGTTATGCCACCACCCCTACGGCTACAATGTAGCAACGCTATTCGACGTCGAACCTTACGCCCTGCGCAAGCGGCAGCGTCTTGCCGTAATTGACCGTATTCGTCGCCCTGCGCATATAGGCCTTCCAGGCATCTGAGCCGGACTCGCGGCCGCCGCCAGTCTCCTTCTCGCCGCCGAAGGCACCACCGATCTCGGCTCCTGACGGACCGAGGTTGACGTTGGCAATGCCACAATCGGAACCGCGCGCCGAAACAAAGGTCTCAGCCTCACGCATGTCATTCGTGAAAATTGAAGAAGAAAGTCCCTGCGGCACCGCATTATGGAGCTCCAACACCTGATCGAAATCCGTGTACTTCATCACATAGAGGATCGGCGCAAATGTCTCGTGCTCGACAGGGCCGGTTTGTGCGGGCATTTCAACGAGCGCCGGACGAACATAGAAGGCGTCACCCGCACCGTTTTCCACACGCTCGCCACCAGTAACCTTACCGCCGGCAGCCCTCGCTTGCTCAAGAGCCGACTGCATGTTCGTAAAGGCCTGCTTGTCGATGAGGGGCCCCACAAGCGTCCCCGTTTCCAGCGGGTTGCCGATCGAAACCGAGCCATAGGCCGTCTTCAGGCGCGGAACGAGCTTGTCATAAACGCTCTCGTGAACGAACAGGCGGCGCAGCGTCGTGCAACGCTGGCCCGCGGTCCCCATGGCGGAAAAGGCAACACCACGCAGCGTCAGGTCAAGATCGGCCGTCGGGCAGATGACCGCGGCATTATTGCCTCCGAGCTCGAGGATTGATCGCGCAAAACGCTGTGACAGACGGGGACCGACAACGCGGCCCATGGCCGTCGAACCCGTGGCCGAGACGAGCGGTACCTTGGGATGGTCGACAAGCGCTTCCCCGACATCGCGTCCGCCAATGAGCAACGTCGAAAGGTTCGCAGGCGCGGCCCCGCTTTCGGCAACAAACCGCTTCAATGCCTTCTCAAACAGCGCCTGAACGGCAAGCGCCGTCAGCGGCGTCTTCTCCGAAGGCTTCCACACTGTTGAGTTACCGCAAACCAGCGCCAATGCGGCATTCCACGACCAGACAGCAACCGGGAAATTGAAGGCAGAGATAATGCCGACGACGCCCAGCGGGTGCCAACTTTCCATCATCCGGTGCTCCGAGCGCTCCGTGGCAATGGTCAGACCGTAGAGCTGGCGCGACAGGCCGACGGCAAAGTCGCAGATGTCGATCATTTCCTGAACTTCGCCGAGCCCTTCGGAGGTGATCTTGCCAACCTCGATCGAGACGAGTCGGCCGAGAGCGGCTTTTGCCGCACGGAGCTCCTCGCCGAGCAGGCGCACAAGTTCGCCGCGCTTCGGAGCCGGAACGGCCCGCCACTCGAGGAATGCCTGGTGTGCCGCCTCGATGGCGTCCTTTGCTTCTAAGGCAGAATGTTCCTTCAGCACACCGATCTCGTTACCGTTGACGGGAGAGGTTACGCGGAGCGTGCCCCCGATATAGCGGTCGGCACTGACGCCCAGTTCCGTGAGCAGTCTTTTCGTCTCGGCGGCGAGATCAAGTGCAGAAATGGTCATGGATTCAACCTCGGTTCTCAAAAACGGGCATCGGCGAAATGGGCGACTTGGGCGCCGGCTTCGTACCACATTTCCTTCACGACGCGGAAGCTCGGCTCGGATGGCGCTGTCAACGGCAGTGGCAGGTGCGCTTCCTTCGTCTGCCCCAGAATAAGCTGCGCAAGCGTGCGGCCAAAAACGGTGCCCGGTGCGATCCCGCGACCATTATAACCGGAGAAGCCTACGACATTCGGCGCGAACCTGTGGAAGCGCGGCAGTGCATTGTCGGTCATCCCAATCTTGCCATACCACTCGCATTCGAACTCGACATCGCCAAGCTGCGGAAAGAGCTTCTTCAAGGAGCGTTTTGCCCAGGCCGTGTGGATGCCAAGCCCGGTATTGCGTAAAGCACCGACACTGCCGAATATCAGACGCCCGGCCTGGTCCATGCGATAGGAGGAGAGGATTTCCTTCGTGTCCCAAACTCCCTCGCGCCCTGCAAGGATCGAGCGGCACAAATTGTCGCCAAGTGGCCGAGTCGCAAGATTGAAATAGGGCAGGTGGACCTGCTCGTTGCGCACTGGTTGCCAGGGACCCGTGCTGTATGCATCAGTCGCCACGATGATCCAGTCGGCCATCACCTCGCCCTTGGTCGTCCTGACGGCCCAGCGATTCCCTTTCCGCTCGGTAGCGATGACCGGGCTCGATGTGTGGATTGAAACGCCAGCTTTGGCCGCTGCATGGGCGAGACCTCGGGCATATGCAAGCGGCTGCAGCGTACCCGCGCGCATGTCGAGCAACGATCCCGTATAGGCGCTGCTGCCGACACGCTTGGCCGTCTCGACAGCATCCAGCAGCGTCACGGGCGCTCCGCGCACCGCCCATTGCCGCGCGCGATCTTCGATCTCCTTTAAGCCACTCTCGCCAACAGCGACGTGAAGCGTACCGTTCCGTTCGAGCTCACAGGCAATGCCATGCTTATCGATCAAATTCATAACGAGCTTTGGCGCATTGCCTAAAAGATCGAGTAGACGTTCGCCATAGACCGGGCCGAGAACCCCCGGAAGGTCGTCCGGCATGACCCACATGCCGGCGTTGATGAGGCCGACGTTGCGGCCCGCACCGCCGAAGCCGATTTCCTTGGCCTCAAGCAAAACAACCTTCGAGCCCGCTTCGGCCAGATGGAGACTGGACGAAAGACCAGTATAGCCGCCACCAACAACAACGACGTCGGCACTCACGGCGCCAGCTAGCGACGGTGTCATGGGCGGCTGGGGAGCCGTTTTTTCCCAAAGGCCGTGGGAACGGGGATCGTTCAGCATTCGATCAAAATCCATCCATTGGGCAGCGACATTGTAGCGCCGTGCGATTGCTTATAAAACCGCTGACGCGGTTGCCGATTGCAGCCAGGAGCTGGGTGCCCGGCGCGTCGATCACATTCCAGTTCATTCCGATTCCGTCAGATGAATTACTTTACAAAGCGGGGCAGGCGGTAAATATCGACATTTAGGAAATAGCTTATTCTCAAATGGAATGATGGATGCTGCCGTCACGACGCTTTCTTCCGTCGACATCCCTGCTTGTCGCCTTCGAGGCGGCATCTCGCACCGGTAGCGTAACGGCAGCCGCGCGCGAGCTCGACCTCACGCAGAGCGCTGTCAGTCGCCAGATCAAGGCGCTGGAGGAGCAACTCGGTGTCGAACTGTTCGTGCGTGAGCGCCAGACCGTGCGGTTGACGCTTGCCGGCGACGGTTATGCCCGCGAAATACGCGAGGCACTACGACGCATTTCGAGCGCATCGCTGAACCTGCGCGCCAACCCCCACGGCGGTACGCTCAATTTGGCCATCCTCCCCACCTTCGGGATGCGATGGTTGGCACCCCGACTGGGAAGCTTCCTCGCCGCCAATCCCGGGGTGATGATCAATCTCGTCACCCGATTGTCGCCCTTCGACTTCCGGCTCGATTCAATTGACGCGGCCATTCACTTCGGTCACGCACATTGGCCCGGCGCGGAGCTGACATTTCTCATGTCGGAGAAGACCGTCCCAGCCTGCAGCCCCGAGTTTCGCACCCGGCACCTGATCAACGCTGCGCAGGATCTGCTCGAAGCCCCACTGCTGCACCTGACGACACGCCCCGATGCGTGGGAGCGGTGGTTCGCAGACAATGGTGTGAGCTTTCAAAGTGTCCACGGTATGCTCTTCGATCAGTTCGCGACGGCCGCCCAAGCGGCGACGGCCGGCCTCGGCGTTGCGCTGCTACCGACTTTCCTGATTCAGGATGAGCTGAAACGCGGCGACCTCGTTGCAGCCGTGGACCGCGAAACGGAAAGCAGTGGGCATTACTATCTTGCCTATCCGCCGGAACGAGCCGATTACGCGCCGCTGCTGGCATTTCGCGCCTGGATCGTTCGTGAAGCCGCGATCTGAAGCTTGCGCCAACAGGGCGCTTTCGAGCATTATGCCCGAACCAGAATATGATCAGGAACCTCTTCATGAAGCCAATTTTCGTTCAGCTCCAATGTGCGCCGGGCAAGACCTATGAGGTCGCCGATGCCATCTATCAGACCGAGCGCGTTTCGGAGCTCTATTCGACGAGCGGCGACTATGATCTTCTGCTCAAGATCTACGTCGAAGAGGGTCAGGACATTGGCAAGTTCATCAACGATAATATTGCCAACATCCCCGGCATTGTGCGCTCGCTGACAACGCTGACCTTCAAGGCCTTCTAAGCAGCCGTTTGCAACACCGGCCTCCTCGCAAGTGCACTAAAATGCGACGGCGCGCGAACTGCCGAGGCTTGTAATCGCACCGGACGGCGCTTCTCCATCCACCGACCCAGATAGTCGCAGCAACCGGACGCGTTTGGCAGCGCCGGGGGCAAGATGAAACCAGTCGTCGTGCGGGCGATAGCCATCGACACTGACGTGAACGGACTGCGCAAACCTGTCGGCTGCGATATCGAGCACCCATGCATCGTCCTGTCGCGTCACCGCCACCTGGATTTCAGCGTCGTGGAAACTCTTGGAGCGCCCCAAGGGAAAATGAAAGGCGTCGGCAACCACCGGACCGCCGTCCGGCAGACGCAAGCGGGCAACGGTGACGTCATGGGAAGGCGGGCCGAAGCGGAAGGCGTAAGTCGTGTCGAAAAACGCACCAAAGAGATCGGTCGCAGCAAAGGTCTCGCAACTCCTTGGGGCCAAAGCCAGAATGCGGCCGCCGCTGACGACGTGCTGCCTGCCGTGCCGCAAGCAAACAAGCTCGAGATCAAGCTGGAGAGCGTTCTCGGTCTCGTTCAGCACGTGGATATCGAGGCCATTCGTGCCTTCGTCAGTGAGGACAACCTGAACCGGCCGGAACGCGCGACCTAGCGCGTACCAGATGGGTTTCGGCTCGCCGGTCGAATCAATCACACCCCAACCAGGGCCAGGCATTAAATCCTGCAGCGTCCAGACCAGTGCGCCGTTGCAGGTCGACCCCTTGCGTCGCCATTCGGCAAAGGTCGCTTCTGCAACTTCACCGGTAACGACGCGGGAAAGTTCGAGGTACCGCTCGCGATTCTCACGCCGGAGGCGCGCCGAATCCTCGCCATAGAGTTCTGCCAGATAGAAATCCCTGACGTCCTCGAAATCCCACGACGCCCCGCGGTCACGGGGAACTCGCGATTTCCATAGCGGACTGTGGACCGGCGGCACGTCCAGATGGCGTTGCAACGTTCTCTGCTGCGGTACATTGGCGAAAGCCAGGCTCTCGGCCGCGAAGCGAATATTCGCTCGGCGTGCGTCGTCAAGCGGTCGCATATAGGCGCCGACGCCATAGTAATGGGTAACCCCGACGTTCGGAGAAAACGGCATTGCGCCGCCTGAAGGTGAATTGGGCACATACGGGACGTCGGGCCGCATGCGCCCGGCAATCGCCGGAATAATCTCTTCCGTGATCGGACCCGACCAATAGTCCCGCGGCAATCCAAGCATGGCCGCTTGCTGGTAGATCTCGCTGCCGCCGCACAATACCGCCAGCGACGGGCATCCCTGGACGGCATGCAGGAGTTCCTCGACCTCCGCATGGATATGCGCCGTCAGAGTTTTGTCGTTCTTCGGATAGTCAAAACTCGCGAACATGAAGTCCTGCCAGACAAGCAGACCCAGCTCGTCGCAGAGCTGAAAGAACTCTGGCGACTCATAGGCCATCGTCCCGCCGATACGAATCATGTTCATGCCGGCCTCGGCAGCTAGGCGCAGGAACGGCTCGTAATCCGCCCTGCCGCCCGGCAACCGAGCGATATCGGCTGTCGTCCAAACAGCACCACGGCAGAAGATGCGCTCGCTGTTAACCAACAGCGCAAAATCCTCTCCGTGAGCTCCGCGATCGATGTCTATCCGCCGAAAACCTGTTCGCCCTGCGTGATGTGCAACACCGTCAATGACGATCAGGTAATCATAAAGTTGAGGCGCTCCATGCGTGTGCGGCCACCAGAGATCGACATCCTTCAGCTTTAGGATTGCCGAGTAGTGGCTCTCTCCAATCTTTTCGAAGGCCTGCGCGATCTCTCCGCAACGAAGCATCAAATTCGGGTTGTCGACATTCGTGTGTAGCGAAACGCTCAACCGTCCGCTGCCGTCCGCCTCAAGCGCGGCGCGGACAGTCACATTGTCGATCGAAGCGACATCGCGGCGCACGAGCGTGATGGGACGCCAAGGACCAACCGCATGAATTTCCGGACACCAGCCCGGCATGCGCCCAAGCAACGTCGTGCGAACGTTCTTTAGTCCTTGCGGCGTGATCATCTGCGTACGCCAGCGGGCGCGCGGGCCGGATTCGGCCAGCTTCGGCGCCAAGGCTCGGAAGCAAAGCGCCAGCTCGTCGCCGCCGGAGAGCGTCACCGGTATCTCGTGCAAGGTGAACATGCTTTCCGACGCCAATATCTCCCGGCCATTGAGAAAGACATGACACAGCGTCGCCAATCCCTCGAAGCGAAGGATCGCATCGCCCGGCTGTGCGTCAAATAGCCGGCAAAGATACCACGCATCGCGGGTATCGAGCGGCTCCGGATTTTCACGATCGAACCGCCCTGCCTTTTCCAAGGCCGAAGCGACAGTTCCCGGCACTTCGGCAGCGATGAACTGAGCGGACAAGGGAATATCATGAGGAGTTGTGCAAGCGTCCGGCTCCGTCAGAACCAGATTCCAGCCTTCGGCGAGCAGAGTTTCCTGCGCGCCGACACTCGCCAACCTTCCCCGCATGCTTAGACTCCCAGCTTCACAACCGCTCCTTCAGCGAAGCCATCATGGCATCCCATGCATCGGCCGCCGGATCAAGCGCTGTGCGCAGTGGATCATATTTCTTCCGCAGCACGGCCCGGGCGAGCTGGAACTGCACTGACTTTGCAACTTCGGATATGCGGCGCGCATCAGCGATGGCGGATGAAAATTCATTGGCGGAGAGCCAGGCAAGATGATCACCGGCAAGTTCGAAATTGGCACCAAACTGGCGTAACGTGTTGAATGCATATTTGTGAAAGAAACCAAACGGTCGCTCTGCCACTGCTTCCACCTGCCGCGGAAACACTTCGGCGAAGGCGCGAATGGGATTCGAGACCGGCCGGCGGGCGAAATGACGTTTGAGAAGTTTCCGCGCCGTCGTGCCGGCATGCGCAGCGTCAGGAACGCAGGCCGGCAACTTTGCAAATTCGGCGTATGGAAGGAACGACGGATCTCCTGGCGTCAGGTGAAGCTGGAACAGCCCGTCGAAGTCATCGCCCTCGAGCTGAAAGTAACCGCCGTTGTGAAAGTACTCGACGCGTCTAGCGGCAACATCGAGCCTATTGATTGCCACGGTGGTCTTGCCATGCTCGGATCGATATGCAGTGCCCTGCGTGTCGGGCATATAAAACGGATCCATCTCGATCAGGCAAAGACGGCCGCGTGCGATCTGCACGTCGATGTGCCGTTCGACGCGGTCGAAGATCGCAAGTTCCGTGACGCGGATATCGTAGAGCGACTCGAGATCCTCGTAGGGCACCTTGAAAAAGGTGAATTGGTCGCCCTCAAAGTCCTGTGTGAGCGTGAAACTAAGCATCGCTTCCGGCGCAGCGCCGACAGCGTTCAGGACTTCGATCCAAAGGTCGACGTAGCAATTGGTTTCGGGCCACATACGCTCGCTGGAGTGCAGCGGATGCGACTGATACCCGCCCGGGCGCACCCGTGGGAAGACTGTCATCGCTTCGTTCAGCCCCACAGCGCTTGACGCACCTTGGAGGGCCAATGTCTAACCTCGAGCCCGTGGTGATGGAACAGCGCAAGCGCAATTCGCTCAAGCCCGAAGCCGACGCAAGCGGTATGCGCGACGCTGTCGTCTTCGAGATAGAGCTCCCATTTTGCGCCAAACGCGTCCTGATGGTAGTTGAAGCTCATGCAGGCCGTTGGCTCGGCAACCGAAGTGATCGGAATGAGCAGTTCAAATTTCAGGTTCTGATCGCGCTGATTGTTGGCCAGCATTTTGCCGGCACGGCCGAAGAACGGATCATTCGCGATATCAATCGTCACATCCAGGCCGACTGCCTTCATCATTTCAACGCCGCGATCCATCCAGCACTGCCGGAAATCCGTGACATGCTGTTCCGTCCCCATGCAAATATATTCACGCATGCGGAAAAGCTGCTGGCGCGCGGGATCCCGGGAAGGCTCATGGCGGAAGCAATAGGATTGCAGATCGAAGAGGCCGCCGCCCATCGGCAGTTTGCCGCGGCGAGCAACCGTCGGATAGAGCGGATAGCAGGCCGCAGGAGTCAACACGATGTCCGTTGCCTGCTGATCCTTCGTCCAGTCGTCGCCCACTTCCATGCACTGAAGGAGACTCATGTGATCAAGTTCGCCCCCGCAGAAACTGTGAACGGTGCCGGCGAGCTGCGGAAAGCTCTTCATGTAACCGCTCTTCTCGAAGAAGGCGCGGTTCATCCCCGGCGGGAAACGCATCGCCTCGGCGCCGTCGGCGCCACCGAACTTGTCGATCAGGCGCTCGAAGGCGGCGATGACGTCTTCGAATTGTCCGCTGCGCCCGTAAAGACCGTCAACACCCGTATCGATCAGGAGGCCCGATTCAAAGAGCCTGTCCAGAAATGTCGTCTGCATGTCCATGTCATCACCCCAGTAAGCTAGTGTCCTGCTTGTGGACAAGAAGCATGCTCGACGTGTTGCCGAGGATGCGGTCGTTCGAGATCATGAGTTGTGCGGAGTGGGCGTCGCGCAGGTGTCGTCCGACGCTGAACGGCGTGCCGTTCTTGTAGCCCATGATCCCACAGATCAGCATCGCGTGATTGACGATCTCGAGAATCGTCTCCGATGATGCGATCTTCACGTTGTTCATCGTGACGGCAAAGCCCATCGAGGAAAGTTTGTCCGCGTCGTCCCTTGCATCCTCGTAGGCTTTCAGACCGGCGACGACATTCGAGCGAACCAACTGCAGGAGGTTGGAAACCTCGGCTAATCGCAGGGCTCCGGGCGGTGGTGTCCCCGGCGACTTGCGCGCCGCAGCGCGCACGAATGCTTGGGCGCGACCGACAGCATCGACGGCGATGCCATACCAAACGCCGCTCCAAAGAAGGTGCGACGACGCCAGCATTGATTGAGCGGCAATCTCCGCGAAGGGCTTAGGCAGAATTTGTGTTGCGAGCGCCTCACCCTTGAAGAGGAAGCCATCCGAACACGTGCCGCGCATGCCGAGCGTATTCCACGCGTGGGTTTTTTCCAGCGTGTATTGCTCCTTGAGAAAAACGGTCAGGACCTGATCGGAAGAAGCCGCGTTTGCGTGCGCTCGCGAGGTAATCATGATCGCATCGGCATAGGAACCGTAGGATATCACGGTCGCATCTTTCTCCAGACGGCAGGTATCGCCGTCCACCTCGATGGCACAGATGCTATTCCTGAGGTTGCCGCCAATGCCACCTTCGGTGGTCGCCGAGCCGATCAGCAATTGTTCAAGTGCGACGCGTTGCATGAA
Organism: Rhizobium mesoamericanum STM3625; assembly: GCF_000312665.1. Lineage (GTDB taxonomy): Bacteria > Pseudomonadota > Alphaproteobacteria > Rhizobiales > Rhizobiaceae > Rhizobium > Rhizobium mesoamericanum. Next base: position 652,460 of record NZ_HF536772.1, read on the forward strand.
GGCCCGATGCCACTCGCTCTCGGCACCGTGCTCGACCAGGCTGCAAAGCTTAATGTGATGCATGGCGAAGACCATGGCAGCCGCAGAACACGCCTGCCCAAGCATCGAGCACAGCTCCGCGATCTGCGCAATAGTCGCCCCTTCGCCGCCGAAATGGCGTGGAATCTGAATTCCGAGCAGCCGCTCGGCCCTCAAGGCCTCCACAGCTTCGTATGGGAACCTTCCATCAAAATCGACGGAGTCCGCATGCTTTGCCGCGATCGCGGACACGCGGGCGACCCTGGCGGCAAGATCCTCTTCCACGATTTTGACCGGAAAGTTCATTTAGGCGACTTTCCGGTTATCTTTGATCTGGTCGACAGTCTTGGCGATCGCGTTGATGCTGGCGAAAGACTTACGATTCAAGAGATTGTCGGGAAACTCGATGTCAAAGGCCTCTTCAATGCCAAGCATAAGCTGCACAGAAGCGAAGGACGTTAGGCCGACCGCATAAAGATCGGCATCGTCGGCAATCTGGTCAACCGAGGCGGGAAGCTTTCCAAATTTGACCAATAGCTCGCGGATCGTAGTATTCATTATGTCTCCTCCAAAGATGTTCATATCTCGAGTGGCGAAACTGCCTTGTTCTCGGGACAGGCGTAATCTGGAAAAGACAAAATTCCCCTAAATGACGTAGTTAAAGTGAGCTGATCACCTCAGCTAAATTCTTAGAAGAAACCCGGGAGGAAGCGGACCTTGCGTTTGATTTCAATAACTTGTCCTGATTCCGATATTTCCGCGCAATCAGAGGTCTTGCAACTCAGTGTCCAAGAACAACACTTTCGCTCGCATCTTTTTTACTAAGCTGCCGGCGGATATAAGTGCTCGACTCCGCGATAATCCGAAACAGAATAGCAGCCTTCACCCGTCTCTCTGATCGACTGCTCGCCTATTACTGCCTTGCCATGGCCGCCGGGTATATCGAGTATGTAGGTGGGTTGGCAGAGACCGGAAATCCGCCCGCGCAGCGCGGCGACTATTTTCTGTCCTTCTTCAATGGCCAGCCGAAAATGGCTCGTGCCGGGTGCCAGGTCCGGATGGTGCAGGTAGTAGGGTTTTACACGCGTCTCGACGAAGGCTTTCATCAACTCTGCAAGTATGGCCGGATCATCATTGACGCCCTTCAGAAGCACCGACTGGCTGACCATGACCATTCCTGCATCAATCAGGCGGGCACATGCCGCTCGTGCCTCATCGCTCAGCTCGCGCGGATGATTGGCATGCAGCGCCACGTAGACGGTCTTGCCGCTAACTCTCAGAGCAGCAATCAGAGCCGCATCTACCTTTGACGGATCCACCACAGGAACGCGCGTGTGGAATCGCACTATCTTCACGTGATCGATAGATGCCAGTTCGCGAAGGATACCTTCCAGTCGCCGTGGGGACAGCACGAGCGGATCGCCACCCGTCAGGATCACCTCCCAGATTTCCTTATGATCGCGGATATAGGCAAAGGCGGCCGACATTGCGTTGGCGTCGAGCGTGCCCAAGCCTTGCGGGCCCACCATCTCACGGCGAAAGCAGAAGCGACAGTAGACGGGGCAGATATGCACGGCCTTCAACAAAACCCGATCACGATAGCGATGAACGATGCCTTGCACTGGACTATGGGCTTCGTCACCAATTGGGTCAGCGCGCTCTTCGGGCGCAACGATAAGCTCGGCCGCGTCAGGCACGAATTGACGCGCAATAGGGTCTGCGTCATCGGCGCGATCGATCAAACCGGCGACGGTCGGAGTCAATGCAATAGCGTAGCGGGCGGCGACGTCAGCCAACGCGTCCCGGCCTCTCTGACCCAGCAACCCTGCGCGTTCCAGCCCCTCGACAGTCTTGATTGAGCCGATACCGTTCATCTGCCGTACTCCGCGACCGGCGCCCAAATCACCTGATCGATCCGCGACGCCCCGGTTGCCAACATCACCAACCGATCGAAGCCCAGAGCGATGCCGCTTGCCTCGGGCATGATTGCAAGTGCATCCAGAAAATCCTCGTCGAGAGGATAGCTTTCGCCGTAGATGCGGGCCTTCTCAGACATCTCGATCTCGAATCGGCGACGCTGTTCTGCCGGATTGGTAAGCTCGCCGAAGCCGTTTGCAAGCTCGACGCCGCAAGCATAGACCTCAAATCGTTCGGCAACACGCGGATCACGCGCCGAGGGGCGCGCCAACGCTGCTTCCGACACTGGATATTCGTCAAGAATGGTCACTCGACCGAAACCCAGATGAGGCTCGACCCTTTCAACAAGTACGCGGCTGAACAAATCGGCCCAGCCATCGTCGTCCGCAAAACGCATGCCGATCCGCTTCACCTGGTTAGCAAGATGGGCCCGATCCGTGGCACCGTCGACGGAGACGGAGGCCAGCAGATCAATGCCTGCGTAGCGTTCGAAGGCTGCAGCAACGCTTATCCGATCCGGCGCGGCAAAGGGATCGCAGTCCCGGCCTTTATAGGTGAGCCGCGCCGTCTTCATGGTTTCTCCAGCGAGCGCCAGAATGCGAATACAATCCAACATCAGGCTCTCATAACCTTCACCCACGCGATACCACTCAAGCATCGTGAATTCCGGATGATGCAGGGGCCCACGTTCGCGATTGCGATAAACGTGCGCGAAACAGGCGATGCGCTGTTCTCCGGCCGAAAGCAGTTTTTTGCAGGCGAACTCGGGCGAAGTATGCAGGTAAAGCGGTGCCGCCGTCTGGCCATCTGTCGTCAAAGCCTCGGTAGCAAACGCGTGAAGATGCGCCTCGTTGCCAGGCGAGACCTGCAGCGTGGCGGTGTCGACCTCCATAAAGCCCTCGCTCAGGAGGTAGCCGCGCAGCGCAGACTGGATCGCATTACGCCCAATCAGGAACGGGCGGCGGTCCAAATGCACACTCGGCGTCCACCACGGCGATACTTTGGCGATCGAGGGATTCATTGGCATCGTCCTGACCGGTCTTCCAACGCTGGGGCTGGCTATTTGCCGGATTTTAGGTTAGTTGCGCCCCCAAAGAACAATCAAACGCGTCTCCGGGACTCTATCGACAGTCCTCTACGACGCCAAAAGCCGAGTTACAAGGAAGTCTTAATGGTCAAGGTCATCGCCTCTTCTGTCCGCAAAGGCAACGTTCTCGACGTGGATGGCAAGCTCTACGTCGTTCTGACTGCTCAGAACTTTCATCCGGGCAAGGGAACGCCGGTCACGCAGGTCGACATGCGTCGTATCGTCGACGGCGTGAAAGTTTCCGAGCGCTGGCGCACGACCGAACAGGTCGAGCGCGCTTTTGTTGAAGACGTGAACTTCCAGTTTCTTTATGAAGATGGCGAAGGCTTCCACTTCATGAACCCGGCGACCTATGATCAGGTTGTCGTCGACAATGAGACGATGGGGGATCAGAAAGCCTATCTGCAGGAAGGCATGACCTGTATTCTTTCGATCCATGAAGGCGTTCCGCTGGCGCTCGAATTGCCGCGCCATGTCGTCCTCGAAATCACTGAAACCGAACCGGTTGTGAAGGGCCAGACGGCATCGTCTTCCTACAAACCGGCGATGCTTTCGAATGGCATCCGCACAATGGTGCCTCCGCATATTGACGCCGGCACGCGCGTCGTTATCGCGACGGAAGACAATTCCTACGTAGAACGCGCCAAGAACTAATCATGTGCAGCTCAAAGGCAAAGGCCGGATATAAGATACGGCCTTCTTGGGTGCATGGGCATCAGAGGTAGCCAACCCACAAGCAAAAGCGCCGGTCAAGCCGGCGCTTCGGTTTGTAGACCAATACGGAAGCCTCAGCGCCTCGGCCTGCGGCCTTAGTAGCGCGGGCAACGGGCCTCGTAGCGGCGGCCATACCGGTCTCTATAGACGCAGTAACCGCGATGCTCGACAGAATGGCCAATCAATGCGCCTGCAAGACCGCCGGCAACAGCACCCACTGCAGCGCCGCCCCAACTGTTGCTGACAGCACCACCGATAATAGCGCCTGTACCGGCGCCGATGGCGGTTCCTTGTTCGGTCGCGGTGCAGGAAGCAAGCGCGCCAACGAGGGCGCCAACGAGCACAATCTTTTTCATCATGACATATCTCCCAGTTTTTTCGGTCGCTTAGATGCGACCAAGCAGCACAAGAATAATAATAATCAGGAGAACTAGCCCCAAACCGCCTGAAGGTCCATAGCCCCATCCGCGACTATAACCCCAATTGGGTAAGGCGCCGATCAAAAGCAGAACAAGGATAATGAGAAGTATCGTGCCAAGCATGGTTCAAATCCTTCAAGGTCATTACACCAGGAATGGACGAGAAACACGTATCACCGATTTTTGTTCCAAATGTATCAAATGTTCCATCTTGGGCGCAAAACCAACCGATAGCCTCCCAATTTCGGTCGCTCCGTACACAATTAGTACCATCACAAAACTGAGGCAAAAATCATCGGATGAATTGCTGTAAGAGAGCGGTTAACAGTCGGAATGCACCAAGAATGCACGCGGAACGCGAACTTCGAGATTCATCATCTTGTGGAAAAAAGCGATTCAAAATCAATACTTAGCCGTGAACAAACACTGAATCCGCGGGAGTCAGCGATTCGTCTCCGATTCGTTCTCAAGCTGTTCCGAATCGCAAAACGAGCAATCTACAAGCTATTCGCGCAACCGAAAACCGCCGAGTAAATTCAAATCAGCCCTTGCGTTTGGGGCAATGGCTGTCCATGTGTTGTCTGCTTCGGAGAGGAGCTCACTTGACCTGGGGCACCCCCGCCTCATCTGCAGGACCATGACACTGACATCGCAGCCGATGATACTGAGTGGGCGCGGGGTAACCGCGGTACTCGGGCCAACCAATACAGGCAAGACCCATTATGCCATCGAGCGCATGGTTGCACATGGCACCGGGGTGATCGGGCTGCCGCTGCGGCTACTGGCGCGCGAGGTCTATACCCGCGTCGCCGAAAAGGTCGGGATCCAGAATGTTGCACTGGTGACGGGCGAAGAGAAGATATCACCTCCCAACGCCCGCTTTTCGGTCTGTACTGTCGAGGCAATGCCACGCGAGACCAAGGCCGCTTTCGTCGCCATAGACGAGGTTCAGCTCGCCGGAGACCTCGAACGCGGGCACATCTTCACGGACCGCCTTCTGCATCTGCGCGGCCGCGACGAAACGCTGTTGCTCGGCGCCGGTACCATGCGCCCGATCCTGCAGCAACTCCTCCCCGGAATCACCGTCGTCGAACGGCCGCGCCTTTCCCACCTGTTCTATGCGGGCCAGAAAAAGATCACCCGCCTACCTCAACGCTCGGCGATCGTCGCCTTCTCTGCGGACGAGGTCTACGCGATCGCCGAGTTGATCCGCAGGCAGCGCGGTGGTGCCGCTGTTGTTCTCGGAGCTCTCAGTCCACGCACCCGCAATGCGCAGGTGGCGCTCTATCAGGCCGGAGACGTAGAATATCTAGTCGCAACGGATGCGATCGGCATGGGTCTCAATCTCGATGTTGATCACGTCGCCTTCGCACAGGATCGCAAATTCGACGGCTATCAATTCCGCAATCTCAATCCTGCCGAACTCGGCCAGATTGCCGGTCGCGCAGGTCGCCACATTCGAGACGGGATGTTTGGAGTCACGGGTCAGGTCGATCCCTTTGACCAGGAACTTGTCGAGCGCATCGAAGGTCACGAGTTCGATAATGTGAAAGTGCTGCAGTGGCGCACGAAAAACCTAGACTTCAGCTCCCTTCACGCGTTGCGTGCGAGCCTTGAGAGCAGCCCAACCGTCTCCGGCCTGACACGCGCTCTGCCTGCCGTCGACCAGCAGGCACTGGAACACCTTTCGCGCTACCCCGAAATCATCGATCTTGCGGACGACCCAGTACGCGTCGAAAAGTTATGGGAGGCTTGCGCCCTTCCGGACTACCGGCGCATTGCACCGGCTCAACACGCCGATCTGATTTCCACCCTCTTTTCGGATCTCGTTCGCTATGGCACGGTAAACGAGGACTTCCTTGCCGAGCAGGTACATCGCGCGGATCGAACAGACGGTGAGATTGACACGCTTTCGGCGCGAATCGCGCAGATAAGGACTTGGACCTATGTGTCGAATCGGCCCAATTGGCTTGCCGATCCGACACACTGGCAGGAAAAGACGCGGGAAATCGAAGATCGATTGTCCGATGCGTTACATGAAAGGTTGACGAAACGCTTTGTTGATCGCAGGACATCTGTGCTCATGAAGCGCCTGAGAGAGAATGCGATGCTGGAAGCTGAAATCAGTGTAAATGGCGATGTCTTCGTTGAAGGACATCATGTGGGGCAACTGTCGGGATTCCGGTTCACGCCCATTTCGGGAGCGGAGGGACCGGATGCTAAGGCTGTTCAGTCTGCTTCGCAAAAGGCGCTCGCTCTGGAATTCGAGGCACGCGCGGCTCGCCTCCATGCGGCCGGCAATAGCGATCTCGCGATCAGCTCCGACGGTTCGATCCGCTGGCTGGGCGATCCGGTGGCGCGCCTGGCAGGCAGCGATCATGTCATGCGCCCGCGCGTCATCATCCTCGCCGATGAACAGCTGACCGGCAATGCCCGCGACCACGTGGCCGCTCGTATCGAGCGCTTTGTAAATCACCATATAAGCACGGTTCTGAAGCCGCTTGACGACCTGTCCCGCGCAGAGGATCTGCAGGGCCTGGCAAAAGGCCTCGCATTTCAGCTCGTCGAGAACCTCGGCGTCCTTTTCCGGCGCGATGTGACCGAGGAAGTAAAGTCTCTGGACCAGGACGCGCGCGCTTCGATGCGCCGCTACGGTGTCCGGTTCGGCGCCTACCACATCTTCGTCCCTGCCCTTCTGAAGCCGGCGCCCGCCGAGCTTATCACGCTCCTTTGGGCGCTGAAGAATGACGGCCTCGAAAAGCCCGGCTATGGCGATCTCATACCGGTGTTGGCCGCAGGCCGCACCTCGGTTGTCACCGATCCAGGTTTTGAGCGCACCTTCTACAAGCTGGCCGGCTTCCGGTTCCTTGGCAAACGTGCCGTGCGCATCGACATCCTGGAGCGTCTGGCCGATATCATTCGCCCGCTGCTTCAGTGGAAGCCGGGCCAGGCAAATCGTCCCGAAGGCGCATATGACGGCCGCCGTTTTACGACGACGACCGCCATGCTTTCGATCCTCGGCGCAACGCTGGAGGATATGGAAGAGATCCTGAAGGGACTGGGCTATCGCGCCGATGCCGTTAGGGCAGAGGAGGCGGCAGCCCATCTGTCGGCTCAGGACGCTGCAGCAACGCCGGCGACCGAGACTGCGGTTGAGGACAATGCCGAAAAGGCGGATCACGACGATGCCGACAGCGCATCGGAGGAAACCGTTTCAGAAGCTCCGGGCGCTGTTGAAGCGGTCGCTACCGAACAACCGGTCGCTGCAAACTCCGCAGAAGCGGAGGAGCCGAAGCCGGTTCTTCTCTGGCGCCTCGGCGGCCGCACAGACAATCAGCGGCAGGCTCGCAACCAGGGTGAACGCCGTGGTGGCAACCATCGCGGCCAGGACCGCGGGACCGACCAACGGCGCCAGGGTGCAGGTGGTGGAGAAGGCCGCGACGGCAATCGCCAGCATCACGGTAAGGATGGCGGCAAGTCACATCAGGGACGCGGCGACCGCAACGAGCAGCGTGGCGACCGTCAAGACCGTGGCGACCGCAAGGATCGCAACAACCGTGCCGGCCCACAGCCGTTGCGCTTCGAGGCAAAGCCCCCGCGAAAGGAAAAGCCGATCGATCCGGATTCTCCTTTCGCGAAGCTCGCTGCCTTGAAGGAGCAAATGAAGAAATAAGCGGATGGGCGGGGAGACACAGCCACGAAGCGGTTCGCGGCAACGCATCGACAAGTGGCTGTTCTTCACGCGCATGGTTAAATCGCGCTCACTGGCACAAAGCCATATTCAATCCGGGCATGTCCGGATCAATGGCGAGCGCGCTCTTCAGCCGAGTCAGACGGTCAAGGTGGGCGACAGGGTCGAGCTGGCGCTCGAGCGGCGCGATGTTGTCCTCATTGTCAAATCCGGCGGTGAGCGACGCGGCCCCTATGAGGAAGCCCGGCTGCTCTATGAGGATTTGACGCCGCCACCCGACGAAACAAAGCGCCTCACACCTTATGAGCAGGCAATGCGGGCAACGGGAGCAGGGCGACCCACAAAAAAGGAACGCCGCGCAATCGACAAGCTGATGTCGGACGAGGATTAGAAAACTCTGTCCGGACTGCGGCGTTTTGGGATTTCTTTATTCTTGAAATCCGCAGACAAAGCCGATACTTGACAATCAACTTGCCGGATAGCGTGACTGCCTCCCCAGCATTTCACCGCTTGCTTTCCGGTTAGGGGAAAGGCGCGACGTTCCAGGTTGCCCGGCCCCATTGTATGGAAGTCCTGGAGTTCTTCATGACCTATGTCGTGACCGACAATTGCATTCGCTGCAAATATACCGACTGCGTGGAAGTCTGCCCCGTTGACTGCTTCTATGAAGGCGAAAACTTCCTCGTCATTCATCCTGACGAGTGCATCGACTGTGGCGTTTGCGAGCCGGAATGTCCCGCCGAGGCGATCAAACCGGACACGGAGCCGGGCCTCGACAAGTGGCTTAAAATCAACGCCGAGTATGCCAGCATCTGGCCGAATATCACGGTCAAGAAGGATGCCATGCCCGAAGCGAAGGAAATGGACGGCGAAACCGGGAAGTTCGAGAAATACTTCTCTGGAAAGCCAGGATCAGGAGACTGATCGCTCATTCGAAATCGGGGCCCAAAAGCGGGTTCAGCGAGCCGCGAGACGCGTGAAGAGTGTCTGCGGCATATGGGTGTCATGTGTTGCGCGCATGACTCAGGCGCAGTAAATTATTGATTTCCTCATATTTTTGTGATAGCTTCTCCCTCACTGATCCATTTGCGGCATGACGCATGCCCAAACCACCACGAAAGCAAAACAAATCCAAAAACGCGGTTTCCGTGACATATCAACGCCTTGAGCCGTGAGGCTCCAAGCTTGTGCGCATGGATATGTTTGTTTTTGTCCGGTGGGACCAGAAGTAAGTCACCCGACGGATCCGACCGTCTCATCCGGGCCTGACTGACCCGGCTCCGGCCGCGGCCGGAAGCGTAACAGGGAGTGTTTGAATAGAATGACGACCCAGCAGAAAAAACCTTCTTCCGCACGTCACGGCTTCAAGACCGGTGAATCGATCGTGTACCCCGCACATGGCGTCGGTACCATCAGCGCCATCGAAGAGCAAGAAGTAGCAGGTATGAAGCTTGAACTTTTCGTTATCGATTTCGAGAAGGACAAGATGCGCCTGAAAGTGCCGGTCGCTAAGGCCATGAGCATCGGCATGCGTAAGCTCTCCGAAACCGATTTCGTCGAGCGTGCATTGAAGGTTGTGCAGGGCAAGGCGCGCGTGAAGCGCACCATGTGGTCCCGTCGCGCTCAGGAATATGATGCCAAGATCAATTCCGGCGACCTCATCTCAATTGCTGAAGTTGTCCGCGATCTTTATCGCGCCGAGAACCAGCCGGAACAGTCCTATTCCGAACGCCAGCTCTATGAGGCGGCGCTTGATCGCATGGCACGCGAAATCGCTGCCGTGAACAAGATGTCGGAAACGGAAGCCGTCCGTCTCGTCGAGACCAACCTTAACAAGGGTCCGAAGCGCGGCAAGGCGATCGAAGAGGATGAATCTCAGGACGAAGCTGCATAAGTCCCCTGTTTTTCTTAGGAAAAACCCGGCCTAGCGCCGGGTTTTTTATTGGAACTTTTTCCGTGCTCGCGCGTTTTTATAATGTAGCTGCGGACTGCGTCGGGAACTGACATCTCGCTCGGACGCTCGCATCCCTGTAAACGTTCGACAAGGAGCGGATCATGCCTTCCACGTTCTGCCTATCCGGCAACTTGAAGAAACTGGTCCTATCCGGCCACACTACCGGCGCATAATCCTAAGCTAGGGCTCCATCTGGAAACGTCCAGAGTTCGGGGCCTTTATACGTTCAAGACATGAATTTGGTCTGGGCAGCGATGTCCGGAAGCAAGGATTCTTTGCCCTTTTTGGCGTCACGCCTGAATTCAGGAGACCAATATGAAGAACATGTCAGCAGACCGGCGCATGATTAAAATCGCCATGGCGGCTCCCTACCTTGCTCGCGAAGAGGAACACGATCTCGCAATCCGTTGGAAGAACAATGATGACCGTGGCGCTCGCAATCAAATCGCCATGGCCCACATGCGCCTCGTTATTTCCATGGCGGGGAAATTCCGTAACTTCGGCTTGCCGATGAGCGACCTCGTACAGGAAGGTTACGTCGGGCTGCTCGAGGCCGCGGCGCGCTTCGAACCTGAGCGCGACGTCCGCTTCTCGACCTATGCAAGCTGGTGGATCCGTGCCTCTATCCAGGACTACATTCTTCGCAACTGGTCGATCGTTCGCGGCGGTACGAGCTCTGCCCAAAAAGCACTGTTCTTCAATCTTCGTCGCCTGCGCGCCAAGCTTGCCAGAGGCGACACGCAGCTTACGCTCCAATCCATTCACCAGGAGATCGCAGCCGCCCTCGGCGTCAGCCTTTCGGACGTCCAGACGATGGATGCCAGGCTCTCCAGCAACGATGCGTCGCTTCAGGCACCTTCGGTTTCCGGTGACGCCGACAGCGCCGAGAAAATGGACTTCCTCGTCAGCGACGAACCTCTGCCTGACGAGCAGGTATCGAACATGATCGACGGTGAACGCCGCCGCAATTGGCTCGCATCTGCTCTAAAACACCTCAATGAGCGGGAAATGAAGATCATCAGCGCGCGCAGACTCGCGGAGGACGGCGCTACGCTTGAGGAACTCGGTGCGGATCTTGGCATCTCCAAGGAACGCGTCCGGCAGATCGAAAGCCGGGCGATGGAAAAACTGCGCAGTGCGCTCGTTAGCGCGGACCCGTATATGGCTGCATCGGCCTGAAGGAGCTTACTCCCCCAGCAATGGAACTGGCCCGGTGAAAGCCGGGCCTTCTTTTATTCCGCAATAATCTTGACGCGGTCGCCCGGAGAAACCGCGGCGCCAGTCGGCAAAGCATTGATAAGCTTGAAGAGGTCGAGCTTGCGATCGGTGCCCATCATTCGCGCCGCGAGCGTCGTGATATTTTCGCCCGGCCGAACTTTGACGACCCTGACCCGCAACGGCTTCAGCGATGCCGTTTCTTCCGGGGTCATGCGGCGAAAGCTTGCCCGCAACACATCGGCGGTCTGCTGCAGCGTCGCGCTACCCTTCGGCACGGCCGTCAGGAACCGGAAGATCTGTGCGTTGTTACGGATGACGGTGACGTCGAAGTCCCAACGATCTGCACTCGCCCGCGCCGTGGCCGCCTCCATTCCATTGACCGTGATCTGTTGAATGGTCGATGGATCTAGACCGGTGACCCAGCCGCTCGAGATATAGTTCGTCAGGCTCTGGTTCTGATTGTCGGCGACCCCGTCAAAACGGATCGCAACATCGCCGGGACCTGTCGCCATGACCGCCTCGACCTTGTTATCGATCTTGAAATCGGGAGGCACGTCGAAGCGAATGCCGAGACCACCGTGCAGGAAGGTCTGGCCGCGCACATAGCCTTCCTCCGGGCTGTCGCCGTAGAGCAAGCCGTCGATTCCGTCGAGATAATAGTCCCTGCCCGTGTCGCCGACCTTGCCCTCTTGACCGAAGGCACGTGCGTGATCGCGCGCGAGCTCGATGCGCTGCGCAGAATTTGGATGACTGGAGAGGAAGTCCAGGCTCTGGTCAGCCTCGGGATCGACCGACATGAAACGGCTATAGCCAGCCATGGAATCCAAGAACCGCGCGGCAGCGTAGGGATCGTAGCCCGCTTCGCCGAGCATGCGCACGCCGATCACGTCTGCCTGCAGTTCCTGCTGCCGCGAGAAGGCAGCCAGTCGCAGCTTCCCCCGCGCCAGCGCCTGCTTGCCGGCGATATCGCTCGACAACACTTCGGCAACAACACGGCTGGCGATAACTTCCGCCTCCTCGCGCTTCTGCCTTTCGATGCCATGATTTGCGGTAACGTGGCCCATCTCATGCGAAAGAACAGCAGCGACCTCGGAGGCATCGTTGGCAAGCGCCAATAAGCCGCGCGTCACGTAGAGATAGCCGCCCGGGAGTGCAAAGGCGTTGATAGCCGGCGAATTCAGAATGGTGATGCGATAGGACTGGCTCGGATTCTCCGAGACGGCGGTAAGTGCACCCGCGATACGGGCAACCAGGCGCTCGGTCTTCGCATCCTTGTACTCGCCGCCATAGCTCGCGACGATCCGCGGATGCTCGCGAGCGCCCATGGCAGCACGCGGATCGTTCTTCTGCACTTCGTCGACGATCTGCGGATTGGAGGATGGTGCAACACTTGGTTGATAGGACTGCTCAAGAATGGATTGGCAGCCGTACAATGCCACGCTCGTCGCACACACAAACGACACCTGGCGTACCAGACGGCACGCAGACGAGAACACATCACTGGAAGGCGCGGGGAATTTCCACGTCGGCATGCTGTCCAGTCTGGCTCTCCAAGTCATTTTGCTTGTCGACCGGCCCGCTTCGGGGACTCGGTCGGTCTCATGGTGATTCAACAGGCGTCCGTCCCCGTTCTTGCACTGCACAATCGGGGACACAAGTCTTTGCTGTAACTGATTTCCGCATCGGTTGCATAGCGAGACTCTGACTAAATGTGGCGCCGTTGTATTTTAGCAAGCCTAACGTGCTTTTGAGTTTCCTCGGTCGCCTCAAATTATGGCGAAAGTGCCGTTGCGATTGCCAGATTCGTCAACTGCGGAGAAATTGGGTCAATCCGGGATGATCCTCGTGGCTCAGAAATTCGTCAATCGGAGCGGCCACGACAATCCTGCCGGCTTCGATAAAAAGGCCGAAGTCTGCGATGCGTCTGATCTCGTCCGGATCATGTGAGACGACGACGACGGTATTGCCGGTCTCACGATGCATATCGAGCAGCAGCGCCGCCATTCCATTTCGCAAGCCGGGATCAAGCGCAGCAAAAGGCTCGTCTAGCAGTAGCACTGGGCGATTGCGGACAAGAGCACGCGCGAAGGCCACGCGCTGCCGCTCCCCGCCAGAGAGCGTCCCCGGCATTCGCCGCTCAAAACCGGCAAGCCCCACCTTTTCGAGCGAAGACTTGATCGAACGGCGATCAGCAGCCGTGAGCTTCATCGCCGGGTTAATGCCAAGGCCGATGTTGGTGAAAACATCGAGATGCGCGAACAGGTTATTGTCCTGAAATACAAGCGAGACGGCGCGTCGGGCCGGATAGGTGCAGGTTACATCTTTTCCCGCGATCAGTATCCGTCCTCGAAGGGCCGTGTCGAAGCCGGAGAGCAAATTCAGGAACGTTGACTTGCCAGCTCCCGATGCGCCCGTCACTGCAATCACGGCACCGGCGGGAAGCCGGCAATTGAAGTGAAACTCTTGCGTGCCAAGCTGGAGACCAACATCGCGCATCTCGATCGAGAACTGCGGATCATCCATGAAGAAGCACCTCTCGCCTCGCAGGCCCCATGGTGCCGGCGATGGTCAGCAGCAGGCAGACGATACCAAGGATCAATGCCAACCCATCGGCATCGTTCGTTCGATAGCTCCCCATGCGGCTATATACAAGCCAAGGTAGCGTGACGAAATTGTCCGAACCGAACAGAGCGACGGCACCGAGGTCGCCGAGCGACAGCGCCATCGCAAATGAAAATGCCGTGAACATCGGCTTAAACAGAGCGGGCATATCGATGAGACGCAACTGCACCCAACCTGTGACACCGAGGCTCGCCGCAAGTTTCTGCGTCCGGCGCTTATGAACGATGAAAGCGGGCTCGACAACGCGCATTACAAAGGGCAGAGACATCAAAGCGTTGATCGCGACAATCAGCAGCGGAGCAGCGGCGCTCGCGTCACTGAAGCTTCTCAACGCGAGAAACCAGCCCGTCGCAAGGACGATCGGTGGCACGAGCAATACCAGCGACGACGCGCCACCCATGGCGGCAAAGAATGCTCCCGCACCCGGGGCTCCTGGTCGTCGGAGAAGCACCGCCTGGCGCGCGCGCACCAGCGTTATCGAGATCAACAAAGCGAGGACCGCTGCGGAGAATGAGATGGCAAGGCTGGTGGCAGCCGACTGCCAGAAAATGGATTCGCGCGACAGCTTCATCAGATCAGATCGAAGGCCCGCGAAAACCACCGACATCAAAGGCAAGACCAGAAATAGAGTGGCAAGCAGCAGGACGGTGCCATCCACAAGCCGCGCACCCGGCTGTTCCCCATCCGGACGCCTGACGGCCTTGCCGGCCGTAGTCCCTTCATCCCTCGGCGCCGGAAGAAACGAAAGCGCTCCGAGGATCACAGCTGTAAGGACGATCTGGAGCACGCAGAGCGCGACGGCCCTGCCTAGATCAAAATCGAAGCGCAGCGATTGATAGATGGCGACCTCGACGGTAGTTGCGGCCGGTCCACCACCCATCGTCAGTACAAGCGTAAAACTCGTGGCGCACAGCATGAAGATCAGGCCAGCAATGCCGGGGATGACCGAGCGCAGAACCGGCCATTCGACGAAACGGAAGACCGACCGGCGCCGCATGCCAAGACCACTCGCCATCAACCAGTATTCCGCCGGGACGCGATCCAGTGCCGCCAACATCAAGCGACACGCCAGCGGCATATTGAAGAAAACATGCGCCAGTAATATCCCCGAAAGCCCGTAGATGCTGACCGGTTCCGCCGCGCCGAGGCTAAGCAATACCGCGTTCATGATGCCATGCCGCCCCCAGATACCTATCAATCCGAGCGCCCCGATCAAAACAGGAAGACCCATGGGCACGGCCATCAGCCTGACGATCCAGATGCGGCCGGGGAAATGCTGCTGACGCGCCAGGGCTTGCGCGACTGGAATGGCAAAAGCGATCGACAGCAGCGTCGAGAGTAGGGCCTGCAACAACGTAAAACGAAGGACACGCAGTACATATGGTTCGAACACCGCCGTCAGAATGGAGGCGCCGCTCGAAGGAAACAAGGCAAAGATTGCAACGCCCACGAGGCCGACAATGCCGGCAAGGCTTGCCGCCCCGCCCAGCATCGCACATCGAATCTCCGCCTTAGTCAAAAGCATCAATTCATGCTCATGGCAGCCAGCCACTCATCGACCCAGGCCTTGCGATTTTCGGCGACTTCATCCGAGCTCATCAGAAAGGTCTTTGACGGATTCACGAGCTTGCCGAACGCATCCGGCAGCGGCTGTGACGTCACCGAAACTGGCATCATCCAGTTGTTGGTCGGAATGGTATCCTGGAAGCCAGGCGTCACCATGAACTTTAGGAACTCACGCGCAAGCTCCTTGTCATGCGTTTGCTTAAGCAGGCCCGCCACTTCGATCTGTACGTAATGGCCTTCCGAAAACGCGGCGGCCTGATACCGATCCGTATTTTCCGCGACCATATGGTAGGCGGGCGAGGTGGTGTAAGAGAGCACCATCGGCGCCTCACCCTTGGTGAAGAGCCCATAGGCTTCGGACCAGCCGGGGGTCACCGTAAGCACCCGTTTCTTTAGTTTTGCCCAAGCCTCGGGCGCCTTGTCGCCGTAAACGGACTTTACCCACAACAGGAGACCGAGCCCGGGTGTCGAGGTGCGCGGATCCTCTATGACGATCTTTTGCGAAGGATCACCCTCAACCAGATCCTTCATGCTCTTCGGAGGATTTTTGATCGTCTGCGTGTCGTAGATGACGGCGAAGTGGCCATAGTCGTAAGGTACGAATACATCGTCCTTGTAATCTCCCGGCACTTTAAGCCCGCCGACGTCGACACCGCTCGCATCGAATAGACCGGTTGCTTTTGCTTCCGCGGTCAGATTCGTATCCAGTCCGAGCACCACATCGGCCTTCGTGCCGACGCCTTCAAGTTTGAGACGCGACAACAACGCCACGCCATCGGCCACACTGACGAAATTGACGCTGCAGCCGCAGATCTTCTCGAATGCTTCCTTAACCTTCGGACCCGGCCCCCATTCGGATGTGAAGCTCTCGTAGGTGTAAATGGTGAGCGTCTTGTCTGCCGCCTGCACGCCTGCACCGGCCAGACCAAAAGTCGCGACTAAGGCCGCAGCTAGCAGCGAACGGCTCTTGAACTTGGTTTTGAACATGGCACCTCTCCTCTGGTTTGCTTGAAGGGGAAAAGGGCGGTGCCAGATGTCACGCGTCTAATCCCTCCGCCGGTGTTAGCCGGATCAGGTTCCGCGGGTTGGCTTTCAGCCTCTCAGCCGCATGCCTGATGGCACGAGGCACCCCGTTAGAGCGCTTCAGATGTATCGCCACGCCTGGCGTCTTGCAAGTGGTGGCCTTCAACTGCCCTCGGCACTTACTCGGCGGCTTCGGCACTTGCCGCCGATCCGGCCATCCGAGGTAGCTGCGTCGGTTTGAGCATCACCGCTGCGCACAGGCCGATAAAAGCGATCGCGCAGGACGCCATGAAAAGCGGCGTGAACGCATTGGCATAGGCTTCGGCGACGGCCTGACGCAACTCCTCCGGCAAAGCCGCCAGCATCTTCGGCGTCAGCTGCTCGATATTTGTTACACCAGGAATCGAAAGCTCGGCCTTGGCGAGCTGTGAGCTGACGATCGCCCCGTAAACGGAGATGGCGATCGATGCGCCGCCCATGCGCGATAGCGTTACCGACCCGGTCGCCGCACCGACATCGCGCGCCGGAGCAGCATTCTGAACGCCGATGACCGGCACCTGCTGTGCAAGGCCGACACCGAAACCATGGAGAGCCATCGCCGCTCCAATCAGCAGAACCGGCGTTCCTGCATGAATCTGAGTGAACAGCACGAATGCGATGGCACTGCAACTCAGGCTAGCGATAGCGAACGGCTTGTAGCGCCCGGTTACTGAGATGATGCGGCCTGCCGAGAGCGACCCGCAAACGATGCCGCCGGTCAAAAGAATGAAGAACGCTCCGGCCGCCGACGGTGAAAGACCGGTCGTCGTCTGCAGAAACAGCGCAAAATAATTGACCATGCCGATACCGATCGCGCCACTCATCACAGACATCACAAGCAACAGGGTGAACGTCGAATTGCGGAAAAGCGACAGCGGAACGATCGGTTCGGCAGCGCGACGCTCGACGAAAATCCAACCCATGACCGCTGCTGCGCCCAGCGCAATGATGGCTAGGTTTTGGGCAGCAGCAAGCGAGCCGAAGATTTGAGCGCCATCGGCAGCCAGCACAATGCAGGTTGCCGTCAAGGCGAGCAGCAGGGCTCCAGCGTAATCGATCTTTGGTCGGCGGTTCGGCTTCCGGTAAGGCAGCATGAGACCCAGACCGATAAGGACGACAAAACCAAGCGGAACGTTGACGAGGAAAATTGAACGCCAACCGAAGAGATCGCTCATCGCACCGCCGAGGACGGGCCCAATTGCACCGGATGCCATCAAAACAAGACTGGAATAGCTCTGATAGCGCGCGCGTTCACGCGGCTCGAACAGGTCTGCGTTTACGGCGAAGATGGACACCATAATGCCGCCTCCACCGAGCCCCTGCAGCACGCGGGCGCCAATCAGTGTATTCATGGATATTGCCAGTCCGCAGACGGCAGAGCCGACCGTGAAAATCGTGATCGCAGCCATCATCACGTATTTGCGGCCAAATAGGTCGCCGAGCTTGCCGTAAAGCGGCATCACCGCGCTCACAGCGAGAAGATAGGCGGAGCCGACCCAACCGAACCGCTCGAGGCGACCGAACTCACCGACGATTGTCGGCAGGGCAGTTGCAACGATCTGGTTGTCGAGTGTCGCCATGAACATGGCGGCCATCAGGAAAAGGAAGAGGATAAACCGCCGGCGATGGTCCGTCACAAGCGGCGCCGCAGCAATTGGAGTGTCCATGAAAAAATCGTTCCAAATACGAGAAAGACCATTTATGTGCTGTTAGCATATATTTGTCAATGTCACTTGGCTGACATCGGCATATTCTCAATTGGCGCCTGAGATGCTATGTTCCTGCAATGAACGAGAGCTTGACCAACCTGACCGACACTGACGCCGAGGCCCACAAACCGGACATCCTGCGAATTGGTCAAAGCATGACCCGCATGCGCCTTATGACCGGCCGCAGACTGATCGGGCGGCTTGCCATCCAAAGTGTGGCGCCCGGCCTCGAACTGTCCCACCTCGACGTGCTGGATACGGTACGTCGTGCCCAGGAGGTTGGTGACGTAACGGTTGGGACAATTGCCGAAATGATGCGGATCGACCCGTCGCGCGCAAGCCGTATCATCGCGGAGATGGTGGGGCGGAACATTCTACGGCGAAAGGCATCTCAGGCGGATGCGCGGCGGATCATCGTCGTGATGACGCCACTCGGACAGCGGCTGTTGTCAGAGATACGCGCGCAAAAGCTGGCGTTTGTTTCCGAGGTGGTCAAAGACTGGAACCCGGAAGAGATCAAGGCATTCGGAGAACTTTTCGAAAAGTTCATTTCCGGTTACGAAGACATTTTTCAGGCGCACATCAAGGATATTGCCGACGAAGCCTGAGCAGCGGCCCTTTCCCTTCCCCCCTGCTTTGCGTTATGGGCAATGCGCATGAGCCAATCCACCTTCACCATTCTGCTTGGCGGCGAGCTGCAAATAACCGACCGCCTGCGCGACGCCATCTCAGGCAGCCGTTTCATTGCCGCCGATGGGGGAATGCGTCATGCGGCAGCCCTCGGCGTCGTTCCGGAGCTATGGGTCGGTGATTTCGACTCGACGCCGGCTGACCTCGAGAGCGCCTTTCCTAATGTGCCTAAGCAACCTTATCCCGCGGCGAAGGCTTCCACCGACGGCGAGATTGCCGTCTCGGAAGCGATCGCCCGCGGCGCAAAACGGCTCGTCTTGGCCGGCGCCCTTGCGGGTGAGCGTTCCGACCATGCCATCCAGCACCTGCTCTATGCGGTCAGCCTTGCAGAAAAGGGTTACGACGTGCTCCTGACGTCCGGCAACGAGGAGGCCGTGCCGCTAGTTGGCGGCGCAATCGAGCTGGATCTGCCTCCTGACAGCCTCTTTTCGGTTCCCGGCTTCAGTGAACTGCGCTGCCTGACGATCGAAAACGCGCGCTATCCGCTGGCCAATTTCCATTTGCCCTTCGGCTCGTCGCGCACCATTTCCAATGTCGCGATGGGCAAGGTGCGCTTTTCGCTCGAGAGCGGCCGCGCCATTGTGCTCGCCCGCCCCTATGACTTTTCCGGAGTCTGATCTTGGCGCCTCCCATTCTGAAACTCGATGACATCTTCCTCAGCTTCGGTGGCGCGCCATTGCTTGCCGGCGCGGCCCTCCAGGTGGAGCCCGGAGATAAGATCTGTCTCGTCGGTCGCAACGGCTCCGGCAAGTCGACGCTGCTGAAAATCGCCGCCGGCCTCGTCGAAGCGCAGTCGGGTGAGGTCTTCCGCCATCCCTCATCGACTGTCCGGTACCTGGAACAAGCCCCGGATTTCGCCGGCTTCAGTACGGTACAGGCCTATGCCGAAGCGGGGCTTGGTCCTGGTGACGACCACTACCGCGTGGCTTATCTCCTCTCGCACCTCGGCCTGACCGGGGAGGAAGATCCCAAAAACCTCTCTGGCGGCGAGGCGCGCCGCGCCGCGCTTGCGCGCGTTCTCGCGCCGGAGCCCGATATCCTTCTTCTTGATGAGCCGACCAACCATCTTGACCTTCCGACCATCGAATGGCTGGAAGGAGAATTGCAAAAGAGCCGAAGCGCACTTGTTCTGATCTCCCACGACCGACGTTTCCTCGAGAAGGTCTCGACGGCGACCGTCTGGCTCGACCGCGGCACATCGCGGCGGCTCGATAGGGGCTTTGCCCATTTCGAAGCCTGGCGTGACCAAGTGCTGGAAGCGGAAGAGCTCGAGCAGCACAAGCTCGGCAAGGCTATTGAGCGCGAAGAGCACTGGCTGCGCTACGGCGTCACCGCCCGGCGCAAGCGCAACATGCGCCGCCTCGGCGAACTACAGACGATGCGCTCGCAATATCGCGGTCATAAAGGCCCGCAGGGCACCGTGCAGGCAACGATTTCCGACGCTCAGGAATCCGGCAAGCTCGTCATCGAGGCTAACAAGATTACGAAGACATTTGGTGATCGGCCGATCGTCGCTCCCTTCTCCACTCGCGTGCATCGTGGTGATTGCATCGGTCTTGTCGGCCCGAATGGGGCCGGTAAGACGACACTGCTGAAGATGCTGACCGGACAGCTTGCGCCCGATAGCGGCACCGTCAAGCTTGGAACCAATCTGGAAATCGCGACCCTGGATCAGAAGCGCGAGGACCTCAATCCGGAAGAGACGCTTGCCCACTACCTGACGGATGGGCGCGGTGAGAACCTTCTCGTAAACGGTGAGCAGCGACATGTGACGGGCTACATGAAGGAGTTCCTGTTCCAGCCGGAACAGGCCCGTACGCCGATTAGGAACCTTTCCGGAGGCGAGCGAGCGCGGCTCATGCTGGCCCGCATCATGTCGCGTCCGGCAAACCTGTTGATCCTGGACGAACCGACTAACGACCTCGATATCGAGACGCTGGATCTGCTGCAGGAAATCGTTGCAGGCTTCCCGGGTACTGTGATCCTTGTCAGCCACGACCGCGACTTCCTCGATCGGACTGTGACATCGACGATCGCGCCGGCAGTTCCAGATGCGCCTGATGGGCGCTGGATAGAATATGCGGGCGGTTATTCGGACATGCTTGCGCAGCGAAAGGGCGCCGTCGAAGAGCGGAAAAGGGCCGAAAAGGCGGCGGAACGATCAAAGCCGCAAGAAGCAGCAGCTTCCTCCGAGACGGCTAAAGGAAAGGGCAAGCTCTCCTACAAGCAGAAGTTCGCTCTCGATAATCTTCCAAAGGAAATGGCCAAAGCGGAAGCCGAGATCACCCAACGCGAGGAGCGGATGGCGGACCCCAGCCTGTTCACTAAGGATCCTACCACGTTCAACCGCTTGGCGGCGGAAATGGAGAAGCTCCGCGACAGCCTGATGAAGATGGAAGAGGAATGGTTGGAGCTTGAGATGCTCCGGGAGGAATTGGAAGGCTAGGCATCGCTCGCCCGTTAATGCCATCCAACTGTTTTGCTATGCAAACTGGCTTTCACGTTTCATTGATTCGTCAGCCTTCCGGCGACGGGACTAAGCTGCGCGCCAATCCGCAGCTTGCACGACGGCAAGGAAGCAGCCTATGCCACAACAGCTCAAAGCAATATCCGCGCTCCTCTGGGTCGCGGGTTACCTCACTGTCGCGGCGCACAGCGCGCTTGGTCAAGAAGCGCAGCGCGTGCGTGGAACCGTTGAAAGCCTGATCGGTAACACGTTAGTGGTCAAAACACGCGAAGGCACCGATCAGACGGTGATATTGAAGCCGGACTGGAAAGTCCGCGGCATCACGAAAGCCTCTGTTGAAGACATCAAACTGGGCGATTTCGTTGGCGTTGTATCGCTGCCGAAAGCGGATGGTGGCGATGGCGCTCTTGAAGTGCTGATCTTCCCGACCGCCATGAAGGGGACCGGAGAGGGAACTCACCCTTGGGATCTGAAGCCCAACAGCACGATGACCAACGCAACCGTCGCGAAGGCGGTGAAGGCGGTCGATGGCCACACGATCACGCTCACCTACCAGGGCAAGGAAAAGATGATATCGATCGCCGGCGATACACCGATCGTAACCTTCACCCCTGCTGGAAAGGCGGACCTCGGCGCTGGGGCGCGCGTCATCGTGATGGGTGAAAAGGCACCTGATGGCACTCTGTCCGCCGCAAACGTCACGGTCGGCACGAACGGCGTTGTCCCGCTGATGTAGACGATCAAAGTGCTGGGGCGGGCGCGTTCGGCGCCTTTGCCACGACCTTTGCTTCAGGCTTCGCATGCAGAGCTTCGAGATGCAGTATACGCGGCTTGAAGGTCTCCACATAAACGTCTGACCGACCGATGTAGATCATCGCCGCGTCCGGCATGGAGGTAAGGACCTCCATCATCGTGGACTGCCATTCCGGCTCCATGCCCTCCAGTACTTCGTCAAACACGATCCACTTTGGTTGTACAAGAAGCAGGCGAGCAAAACCGATCGCACGCTGCTCGTCGGAATCAAGCAGCTTGTCCCACCGCGCCCGACTATCGAGGCGGGAAACGAGGCTGTGGAGTCCTGCTTTTTCGAGTGCCGCCACAACATCCCTGGTTTGATAGGTATCCGCAGGCTCCGGAAACGCTAGCGCTTCGCGAAGTGAACCACCCGGAATGTAGGCCGATTGTGGGACGAAAAGCATGTCGTCCTGGGGCGGCAAGCCGATCTTGCCGCCACCGCACGGCCAAAGCTCGGAGAGTGCTAGGAAAAGCAGTTTGCGGTTTACGTTGTGATCGCCGTTGATCATGACCTTTTCGCCGGCCCTGATCGTTACTGCATTCTCGTGCACGCGGAAGCCGCCACATTGGTCGATCTCTTCGCCAATCTTCGAAGCAACCCGCACATGGTCCAGCGTCAGCGTTCCGGGCGCGCTGTGCTCGTAGCTAATCGTGCCCCTAAGATTGATCTCGTCGCTCATGCTGGTGAGCGCCTGCCGGAAATCGGTGACGCGCATCAGCGTGGCGCGCCACTCGGCAATAGGACCAAAATTAGCGACATACCAGCGAAGGGCGGTATTGACCTGATTGAAGGCACCGACCGACACCATCAGCTGGCCAAACGTCAATCCACCGGAGAAGTAGGCGGGCGCAGCGACGATGATCGGGATGACAACGACGAGCCAGCCGTAGCCGGCCGATACCCAGGTGAGGTTGACGTTGGCCATCGCCACCCGCTTGATAACGGCAAGCACCGCGCTGATGTCGGTATTGATACGTTGCTGCTCATTCTCCTCACCGCGCGCCACCGTAATCGCCGGCATGTTCTCGTTGGCATGCATCAGCGCAAAGCGAAGTTCCGCTTCCTTCGAAAAACGGTCGGCATTGAGCTTCACCAGCTTGCGGCCAACCAGCTGACTGAGAATCGATGCGGACGCCGCATAGAAGATTGCCGCCCAAACCATATAGCCGGGAATGGAAAAGGAGCGCGTGCCGAAATGGAAGACAAAGCCGCTTGAGAGGTCCCATAACACGCCGATAAAGCTGATGAGCAGGATCGTCGCCTGTACCAGCCCGATCATAAGGCTCGTTGTGCTCTCCGCGAGATTGCGGGCATCTTCGTGCAGCCGCTGATCGGGATTGACGCCGATCAGGCCGCTGGCCGAAAGCCGAAGCGCGCGCTTGCGCTGGAGCCATTGGTTGACGAGATCGCGTGTCAGACCTTCGCGCATGTAAAGCGCGGTCATCTGGTTTAACCAAGCCTGTACGACGTTGAGCAACAACAGCATGCCCGCAATCAGTGCAAAGACCTTCAACTGATGGAAGAACCCACGCAGGTCGCGCCGAGCGATGCTGTCGTAAAAAGGCGCGTTCCACTGATTGAGAATGACGGTCGCATAGGCCGTGGCGAGAATAATGGCGATCAGCGCAAGGGCGATCACCAAGACCCTTCCTCGCACGGGCGAATGCCAGAAAGCCGAGAACATGACCCTCAAGCGATAGCCCAGGCTCAGATCGTATCCTACTCTGTCCTGCCCTTGAATGCTTGGCCTGCCTTCGAGGTCATCTGCCATTACGCGTCCCTAGCCGTTATTCTACTTCAATAAACATGGTGTTTCGCTGTGTCCACCAACAGATTCTAGCAGTCATTAACGCTGCGGTGAGTTCATATCGCCCGACCTTTCGTTTGAGCAATTGATTCGCGGATCGAGTGACGCTATTTAAGACGCTCCGTGGTGATTTGGCCGGCCGGCTTGCAGCCACGTTAAAGAAGTTGCTAAAGGGCCGCGTGCGGACCGATAGCAATCTATTCGTTGTTTGATCGAGTGACCGCAATGCCCATCAAGATTCCCGATACCTTGCCTGCATTTGAGACCCTGGTTCAGGAAGGCGTGCGCGTGATGACCGAGACGGTGGCTATCCGTCAGGACATCCGTCCGCTGCAGATCGGGCTGCTCAATCTCATGCCGAACAAGATCAAAACGGAATTGCAGATGGCCCGCCTCGTCGGCGCCTCTCCGCTGCAGGTCGAGCTTTCGCTCATCCGCGTCGGCAACCACAAAGCAAAAAACACCTCGGAGGACCATCTTCTCGCCTTCTACCAGACGTGGGAGGAAGTGAAGCACCGTAAATTCGATGGTTTCATCACGACAGGCGCGCCGATCGAGACGCTGCCCTACGAGGACGTGAACTATTGGGGCGAAATGCAGCAGATTTTCGACTGGACGGAAACCAACGTTCATTCGTCAATGAACGTCTGCTGGGGCGCGATGGCCGCGATCTATCACTTCCACGGCGTTCCCAAGTACGAACTCAAGGAGAAAGCCTTCGGTGTTTACCGGCACCGGAACCTGAAGCCGTCGTCGGTCTACCTGAACGGCTTCTCCGACAATTTCGAAGTGCCCGTGTCGCGCTGGACCGAAGTACGCCGCAAAGACATCGAGAAATCGGAAAGCTTGGAGATCCTGATGGAATCTAACGAAATGGGCGTCTGCCTCGTGCACGAGCGGAAGGGCAAGCGGCTCTATATGTTCAATCACGTGGAATATGACTCAACGTCGCTTTCCGACGAATATTTCCGCGATGTGAACGCCGGCGTGCCGATCAAGATGCCGCACAACTACTTCCCGCACAACGATCCGTCGCTGACGCCGCAAAACCGTTGGCGCAGCCACGCGCATCTTTTGTTCGGCAACTGGATCAACGAGATCTACCAGACCACACCTTACGATCTTAACGATATCGGCAAGGGCGACTGACCAGCGTTTCTTTTTTTGCGGCACATCCCGGTTGCGGTTTGCGGCAAATGCGGGCAGGTTCCTGCCTCAATCGATAAATGTCTGGACGGTCGCGATGGCGGAAATGTTGAAACGAGAAGTTTTTGGGCAGACCCAGTCGGGCGAGACAGTCTATCGCGTCGAGATCAAGGGTGGCGGGCTAACGGCCAAGATCATCACCTGGGGTGCCGTCATTCAGGATCTCCGCCTTGACGGTCACGATGCGCCCCTACTGCTCGGCTTCGATGATTTTGACAGCTACCCCGCCCACTCCTCCTACTTCGGCGCGACACCGGGGCGCTGCGCAAACCGCATAGGCGGTGGCAAGTTCACGTTGGATGGCAAGAGTTATCAGCTCGATCTCAACGAGAATGGCTTAACCCATCTTCATGGCGGCAAGGACAACATCGCCAAGCGTAACTGGACAATCGTCGAGCATGATCTCGACCGGGTCGTGCTGAAGATCGTCGATCCGGACGGTCGCGGCGGCTATCCCGGCAACTGCACCATCCAGGCAACCTACTGGGTTCATGGCGACGGCCAATTTTCCGTCAGCTACGAATCGACCAGCGACCAGCCGACGATCGCCAACGTTTGCCAGCATGCCTACTTCAACCTCGACGGCCGCGATGATGCGCTCGGTCACGACATCATGATCGCGGCCGACGCTTATCTCGTTACCGATGAACTGCAGGTCCCGACGGGCGAAGTTCGGCCCGTCACCGGAACAGTCTTCGACTTCCGTGAGATGTCGCCGATGAAGCAGTTCGACGGGAGTGAACAGGCGCTCTACGATCACAATTTCTGCCTGTCCCATGACCGGACGGCCAAGCGGTCGGTCGCGCTTGCCCGCAGCATGAACTCAGGCGTTTCGCTGGAAGTCCGCACGACGGAGCCCGGCTTGCAGTTTTACGCTGGCTTCAAGCTTGACGTGCCGGTACCCGGCCTCGACGGACGCAAGTATGGTCCGTTCGCCGGCTTCTGCTTGGAAACGCAGGTTTGGCCGGATGCTATCAACCACGAGGGGTTCCCCAACGCGGTTCTACGTCCGGGCGAAGTGCTGCGTCAGGAAACGGATTACATTTTCTCGAAGAGCTGACGCTCTCCCTTCGGCTCGAAGAAACAAACCCTTGCAGGTCGCCTGCGAGGGTTTTTCTTTTTCAGACTGATTTTCCCGCTTGCGATTGGTTCTAAATAGGTTCTACAATTGGAAGATGGATAGAACCAGTCTGATAGCGGAGTTGAACGGCCGCGGCCTGCGTGGCGTGGCCCTCACAGGGCCGCTTTACAAGCGGTTGGCACAGGCTCTGACCGGCCTTATCCAGGAAGGATTGTTGAAGCCCGGAACGGCGCTTCCGGGTGAGCGCGACCTTGCTGAAGCCTTGAAGGTCGGACGCGTAACCGTTCGGACCGCCTATCGCGACCTGATGAATTCAGGCGCACTTGAATCTCGACATGGAAGCGGCACCTTCGTCTCGAGCAAGGTCGAGCGGATGGAGCAGTCGCTGTGGCGGCTTTCCTCGTTCTCTGCCGATATGCGCTCACGCGGTCGTGCACCTGCTGCGAGGATCTTGTCTCGAACAGTCAATACGCCATCTCCTGACGAAGCGTTTTTGCTTGGGCTCGGCCTTGATGAACCTGTCCTTCGTTTGGATCGCCTGCGCCTTGCCGATGGCCTCCCGCTTGCAATCGAACGCGCCGTGGTGCCGGTGAAGTTCCTGGGAGAAAATGCTGGCGGGGAAGGATCTCTTTACGAAGCGCTCACGGCAAGCGGTCACCGCCCCGTTCGAGCGCTGCAAAGATTAACGGCGGTCACGCTCGATCCGTCATCGGCTGCGGTGCTGGACGTAAAGGCCGGCGCACCGGCGCTGCTGATCGAACGTGTGTCGCGCCTGGAAGACCAGCGTGTCGTCGAATACACCCGCTCCCACTACCGTGGTGATGCATATGATTTTGTTGCGGAATTGAGAATCGGAGATGACCTATGAGTGAAAGCCATTCGCTGATGTTGCAAGAAGCCGGCCAGTCACCGGAGGTCGTCGCAACGCTGCTTCAGAAAGAAAAGCCCGCCTTCGACGAAATTGCGAAGCTGTTTGGGTCGGGTGCGCCGGCTGTAGTCACGACAGCAGCCCGCGGATCCTCGGACCACGCAGCGACCTTCTTCAAGTATCTGTTCGAGATCAGTTGCGGCGTACCGGTGGCGTCGGTTGGTCCGTCGATCGCGTCGGTCTATGGCGCGTCTCTGCATCTCAAAGGCGGCATCCATTTCACCGTGTCGCAATCTGGTGCGAGCCCCGACATCATTGCCTTGCAGGATGCGGCAAGGCACGGCGGTGCAACAACCATCGCCGTCGTCAACGTCACCGACAGCCCGCTCGCAAAGCAGGCCGATATCGTTCTCGGCCTCAATGCAGGCCCGGAGAAGAGTGTTGCGGCGACCAAGTCCTTCATTGCTTCGGTCGCCGCGCTTTCCGGTGTCACGGCAGCCATCAGCGGCAAACGCGACCTGCACGCGTCTCTGGAAAAGCTGCCGGAAGCCCTGGAGGCGACCAGTGGCATCGATACGAAGGCAGCCGAGGATGTACTTTTCGAGGCCAGCTCACTTTATACAGCCGGCCGCGGCCCCGCTTTCGCCATTGCGCTTGAGGCAGCTTTGAAAGCCAAGGAGACGGCAGGCTTGCACGCAGAAGCCTTTTCGCTTGCCGAATTGATGCACGGACCGATGCGTCTTGTTCAGCCAGGCTTCCCGATTGTCGCCTTTACGCCTGATGATCCAGCGTTCAGCAACAACGTCCAGGCGCTTGAGCGACTGCGTAAACTCGGCGCGACTACCGTGCCGTTCTCGGCGCAGCCAATTTCCGGCATCAACTTGCAGGTGCCGACGACCGGCAGCGGCCTACTCGATCCGCTCGTTTCGCTGCTGGTCTACTACCGCCTGATCGAGTCGGTGACGCGCCGCAAGGGTTTCGACCCGGACAAGCCCGCCAACCTGCTCAAGGTCACGGAGACGATGTGATGGTTCGCAAGATCTTCTCCGGCGCGCGGATTTTTGATGGTCAGCGCTTCCACGACAACAAAGCGCTCATTGTCTTGGACGGGCGCGTCGAGTCCATTGCGGCGGCGGGCGACCTGCCGGAGGGCGAGCACACGCGCTTTGAGGGCGGTGTCCTCTCGGCGGGCTTCATCGATGCGCAGGTGAATGGCGGCGGCGGCCGGATGCTCAACGACGAGCCATCCGCAGCCTCCATGTACATCATTGCCGACGGCCATCGGCCCTACGGTACGACTGCACTACTGCCGACGCTGATCACCGATACGTCAGACGCGACCGCTGCGGCGATCGAAGCAGCCAAGGAAGCCGTTAAGACGAACCGGGGGGTCGCGGGTCTCCACCTCGAAGGCCCGCATCTGGCGCCGGCGCGCAAGGGAGCCCATCTTGCCGAACTCATGCGCCCGGTCGAAGACAAGGACGTGAAAGCTCTCATTGCGGCAAAGGAGGCGATCGGCACACTGCTGGTAACGATGGCAGCCGAGCAAGTCACGGCGAAGCAAGTGCGTGAACTCAGCGAAGCTGGCGTTACCGTCAGCATCGGCCATTCCGATTGCTCCAGCGAGGCGGCGGAGGCGCGCTTTGACGCCGGCGCGCGTGGCGTGACACATCTCTTCAACGCCATGAGCCAACTCGGCCACCGGGCCCCTGGCCTTGTCGGTGCGGCCATCGACCATCCTTCGGTCTGGTGCGGTATCATTGCGGATGGTCACCACGTGGATCCGAAGCCGCTGCGAACCGCTCTTCGCGCCAAACGGGGCGAAGGTAAGCTCTTCTTCGTCACCGACGCGATGTCGCTGGTTGGATCGGAACAAGACTCCTTCACATTGAATGGCCGGACCGTCCGACGCGAAAGAGGTGACTTCTGCTCCAAACTGGTTCTCTCCGATGGCACGCTCGCCGGTTCCGACGTCGATATGGCATCCACCATCCGCTATGGCGTGACCTATCTGGAGTTGACGCTCGCAGAGGCTCTTCGCATGGCGACGCTCTACCCGGCGCGGTTTCTGCGCCTTGAAGATCGCGGTGATCTTTCGCCGGGTTCCCGAGCCGATCTGGCGCATCTTACCGATGCCCTGGATGTCACAAGAACGTTCATCAGCGGCGAAGCAGCCTAGAACGCGAGGACGTGATGACAGCGATCACCGATGCCTATTTTTCCAACCTGATCGACCGACTTCAGACCTTGAAGGCGGAACTCGCCGGACCGATGACCCTGGCAGCCAATGCAATTCTGCAAGCTGCTCGCAATGACAAGCGGGTCTATGTCTTCGGAACAGGACACTCTCACATGCTGGCGGAGGAGGTCCACTATCGGGCAGGCGGCCTTGCTTTTACTGTTCCGGTTCTCGTCGGCTCCGCAATGCTCCACGAGGGCGCGGTGATCAGCTCCGTCTACGAGCGCACGGACGGATTGGTGCGGCCGGTATTGGAGCGCTATGGCATGCAGCCGGGTGACGTCATCATCATCGCATCGAACTCCGGTGTGAATGCAGCGCCGATCGAGGCTGCCGATTACGGCCGCGAGATCGGCGCCAAGGTGATCGCACTCACCTCGGTCTCCTACTCGAGTGCGGTTGCGAACGGCCGGCGCCGACTTGCGGACATCGCCGACATCGTCTTAGATAACGGCCTACCACCCGGCGATGCGGTGATCGAGCTCCCGGGTACGGAACTGAAGGTTGGTCCGGTTTCTACCGCTATCGGTGCAACGATCCTCAACGCCATTCTCGCTGAAGTGGCGTCAGTACTATCCAAGGACGGCGATGCACCGATTTATCTCAGTGCCAATATGCCCGGAGCTGCCGCGGTCAACCAGCGACTGGTCAAGAAGTATCGGCCGCGCAATCCTCATCTCTAAGAGAGCGACCCATTGTCAATGCCACACCGACAGTCGGTCGCCAAAGTTCAATCTTCCGCACCGAAAGGGTCAGGCGCATATTCCTGTCAAGAACGCCGCGAGGCCAGCTCCCGCGGGCTTGGAAAGGAACGGTCCAATGACCCAGATCATCTTAAATTCAGTCATCGCCATCCTAATTGCGACTGCCTTCGTGACAACGACCGCCGCCGCTCTTCGTGGCGAGAACCGCGCTATGCAGAAGGTGCCGGTCAGGGCTAAAGCCAGGCGCCACCCAATGGGCGAAAAGACAACCAAATAATTCCTCAAATCGGCCCCAATATCGACATCGGGTTGGATGACCAATGCGTCGTGGGGAAATTTGGAGTGCAGGGCAATGACCAAAATTATCGGTGCAGCCGCATTGTTGACGATCGCCATGGCGGCCTATGCGGCATACTTGAATCCGTACGATACGCGCAGCCAGGAAGGCCGCTATTCGCAGCAGATCGAGAGCCACGATAACGGCCTTACTGCGTCCATCCGTTAAACGAACAGCTGACCGCCATTGGCGCTAAGCGTCGATCCGGTAATGAAGCCTGCGTCGTCGGAAACTAGGAACACGACGCAGCGCGCCACCTCCTCAGGTTCGCCGAGACGACCAACCGGTATCTGCGGAATGATCCTTTCGTTCAGAACTTTCTCCGGAACCGCAAGAACCATTTCCGTCCCGATGTAGCCTGGGCAGATCGCGTTCACGGTGATGTTCTTGGCAGCACCTTCCTGCGCAAGCGCCTTGGTGAAGCCGAGGTCGCCTGCCTTGGCAGCGGAATAGTTCGCCTGCCCCATCTGGCCCTTCTGGCCGTTAATCGAGGATATGTTGACGATCCGCCCATAGCTCCGGTCGCGCATGCCGCCCCATACCTGGTGCGTCATGTTGAAGAGACCGGTGAGGTTGGTGTTGACGACCTCATGCCACTGCTGCGGCGTCATCTTGTGAAACATTGCATCCCGCGTGATGCCGGCGTTGTTGACGAGGACGTCAATCGAACCAAGCTCGGCTTCAACCTTCGCTATACCCTCGCCACATGATGCGTAGTCGGAGACATCCCATTTGAAGACGGGAATGCCTGTAGCGCCGTTAAAGGCGTTCGCCTTTTCATCGTTGCCCGCGTAGTTTGCGGCAACCGCATAGCCTGCATTCTTCAGTGCGACGGAAATTGCGGCGCCAATGCCTCGGGTACCACCAGTGACAACAGCCACTCTACTCATATTCCGCTCCCTTATTTGAAGGCCCCGCTATGCTGCGGGGCTCAGGTTATTGTTGGATTGCCTCAAAGAGCTTCAAAGCACATCGCAACGCCCATGCCGCCACCGATACACAGCGTCGCCAGCCCCTTCTTCGCGCCGCGGCGCTTCATCTCAAATAGGAGCGTGTTGAGCACGCGTGCGCCGGATGCACCGATCGGATGGCCGATTGCAATCGCGCCACCGTTGACGTTGACGATCGACGGATCCCAGCCAAGGTCCCTATTGACGGCACAAGCCTGTGCGGCAAAGGCTTCGTTCGCTTCGACTAGATCGAGATCACCGACGGACCACCCCGCCTTTTCCAACGCCTTCCGCGATGCCGGGATAGGACCCGTTCCCATGACCTGCGGATCAACCCCTGCGGTAGCCCAGGAAACGATGCGGACGAGCGGCTGGATGCCCCGGCGGGACGCCTCGGCTTCGGTCATCAGCACGGCTGCGGCAGCGCCATCATTGAGGCCGGAGGCATTCGCCGCGGTGACAGTGCCCTCCTTGTCGAAAGCCGGGCGCAATTTGGCCATCGAGTCCAAGGTCGCGCCGTGGCGGATGTATTCGTCGGCATCGACCGTCACATCCCCCTTTCGTGTCTGGATGACGAAAGGAATGATCTCGTCGGCAAAACGCCCGGCCTTCTGCGCGGCTTCCGCCTTGTTCTGTGATGCAACAGCAAACCGATCCTGCTCCTCACGGGAGAGCTGCCACTGGCGGGCAATGTTCTCCGCGGTGATGCCCATATGGTAGCCATAGAAGGCGTCTGTCAGACCATCCTTGATCATGGTGTCGACCATTTTCATGTCGCCCATTTTGACGCCGCTGCGTAAGTGCGCGGCATGCGGCGCCATCGACATCGACTCCTGGCCGCCGGCGACGATGATCTTCGCATCGCCAAGCGCAATCTGTTGCATGCCGAGCGCCACCGCGCGAAGGCCAGAACCGCAGAGCTGGTTGACACCCCACGCCGTTGCTTCCTTGGGTACGCCCGCTTTCATGGCCGCCTGGCGAGCCGGGTTCTGGCCCTCGCCAGCGGGAAGAACCTGTCCGAGAATGACCTCGTCGACTTCGCTGGCGTCGACACCCGCACGTTGTAGCGCGCCCTTGACTGCCGCTGCACCCAGTTCGTGGGCAGGGACGGTGGCGAAGGCCCCATTGAATGAGCCAACAGCAGTGCGGCCTGCACTAGCGATGACGATGGATGAACTCGACATTACGATCTCCTCGTTAACTCAACCAGCTTAGAGGAAACTGACAAAGCTTCCCCGTCAAGTCAAACGACAAGAATGCGCCAAACAATTTTAGGGACTGCTTACATTGAGACAAATTATCTCTGCCCTAAAAGGGGTTGCCGCATCGCACAAAGAGATTGTCACTGGGCTTCGTTTGCGTCTACATTCCTAGGTGGAGGAATTTCCATAATAATCAGACGGGCTTTGGGAGACTGATATGGCGAAGAATGACGGGCAGATCGTAATCAAGAAATACGCCAATCGCCGCCTCTATAACACAGGCACCAGCACCTATGTGACGCTGGAAGATCTGGCGGAGATGGTGAAGAAGGGCGAGGATTTTACAGTCCAAGACGCGAAGAGCGGGGACGACATTACCCACTCTGTGCTGACGCAGATCATTTTCGAGCAGGAATCAAAGACGGGCAACACACTGCTGCCGATCTCGTTCCTCCGCCAGCTGATTACCTACTACGGCGACCAGATGCAGATGGTCGTTCCGAGCTTCCTGGAACATTCCATGCGTGCCTTTACCGAGCAGCAGGCACAGATGCGCGAACAGGTCACGCGTGCTTTCGGCGAAACGCCGATCGGCAAGAATCTGCAACTGCCGATGCAGATGGTGGAAGATCAGGTGCGTCGCAATACCGAGATGTTCCAACAAGCCATGCAGATGTTCTCGCCGTTCATGACCCCGCCGGCCAAGGAAAGCCGCAAGGCGGAAGCAAAGGACATCGACGAGCTGAAGGAACAGCTGCGCGCGCTTCAGAACAAACTCGATAACCTTTAAGCTTCAGAGCCCAATCGATACATCGCGCCCGGCGGTGCGAATGAATACGACAAGGCCACCAACCACATCGATCAACGCAATCGTCATCAGGATAAAGAAAACCTGAGTGGCCGCATCCTGGACGAGGAGAAACTCGACCAGAAAGGCAATAAAGACGAGCATCGATAGCATGTGGTTGGTCAGGCTACCGTCATTGCGCGTCGCCTTCAGGATCTCGAAGAACAGGACACCGAGCGCGATGACGATGAAGAGGTCGCCTAGCGACATGCTCCACATAGCTCCCGAAATCATCGACAAAACGATGATGTCGTTCTGCAGGGAGGGAAGCCCGCTGCTGCCCATCAAGCCTAGCATCGACATATTGTAAAGAATGAACGGAATAATCATCAACGGCACAGCATTGACCATATGGCGCAGCTCCCCCTCAGCCGGGGAACAGTGCCGCAAACTATCGCATCACTTCAAGATATCAGAAGAAGGTATTTGTCCCGGGGGCAAAAGCAAAAGGCCGGCACATGGCCGACCTTGCAAGTTTCGCTCAAGCAAGCGCGAAGGTACTATGCGCTTTCCTTCGGCGTCAGAACCTGACGGCCGCGATACATACCGGTCTTCAGATCGATATGATGCGGGCGACGCAGTTCGCCGGAGTTCTTGTCTTCAACGTAGGTCGGAGCCTTCAGTGCGTCTGCAGAGCGGCGCATACCGCGCTTGGACGGGCTCGTTTTTCTCTTCGGTACAGCCATTTCTCTTACTCCACTTCACGGGCAAACACATCCTACGGCCAGACTGGCGGCCGAAACGACGTATCGCGATTTCGGAAATTTTGCGCGCTTATACATGCCTTGAGGGTACTTGACCAGTCCCCAAGCTTATTTTTTGAGAATCATGCAGTTCAACGGTCAGACCTCGTCTTCCTCGACAATCCAGGGCTCGGATCGCGCCGCCTGTTCCCACTTTTTCCAGGCGGGATGCGCCTTAACGGCTGCAATATAACTGAGGGTGTCGCCGGCAGATACCAGATCGTATACATCGAATCGACTGACAACTGGCGCGAACATTGCGTCGGCGCCGGAGAATGCACCGAACAGGAACGGCCCGCCGGAATGCGCGCGCAGGTCACGCCAGATCGTCTCGATGCGAGCGACATCTGCCATGACCCCATCTGCAAGTGGGACCTTGCCCTTCGGCCTGCGAATATTCATTGGGCAGGCGTTCCGCAGGGCTCTGAAACCCGCAAGCATCTCCATGGAAACAGCGCGCGCGACCGCTCGCTTCGCCCGCTCCTTTGGCCAGATCCCGGCTTCCGGGAAGAGCTCTGCAACATATTCGATGATCGCCAGTGACTGCCAGACACGAACCTCGCCGTGCTGAAGCACAGGAACCTGACCCGTTGGTGAGAACTCCCTGAAGCGCGGATTGCCGGCGGGAAAATCGAAGGGAACCAGCACCTCTTCGAAGGGAATGCCGGCGGCCGTCATGGCGATCCATGGCCGAAACGACCAGGACGAATAGTTCTTGTTGCCTATGTAGAGCGTGAGCTTGTCCATGAAATCTCCCTTTTACGCTGCAGGGGCGAACACAAGCCGCTCCTCGAAACGGTTCATATCGTTGAAAGTGCAGAATGCCGGAGGCTTCAACTCTATCACCGGGACGGTTTCGCGCAGTGTGGCAAGCGTGCCATCGAGCATGACCTGCCATGCCGGAAGCGCCGCTTCCGGCAGCCTTGCGATCGGATAGCAGAATGTGATGTGGAATGCATAGGTGTCGTGATCCGGGTGCCGGTAGCCGAACACACGTGCGAACGCATCACGCCATTCCTTCATTATCCGCCGGTCCGCTGGGGTAATGCCGTCCACCGTAAGTCCGACCGGCGTGACTTCGGTTACTTCAATGTCAAACGGGCCGAGCGGCTCGAAGGATTGCAACCGATCTAGAAAGATCTCGTTCATGCGCTCGATCCCCGTATTCAGCGCCACATCCGCCGGCCAATAAGGCCGCGACCGGCGATATTCGATAATACCCTGAAATAGGGTCATGTGCAGACTGGAGATCGGCGTGAAGGCAAACTGAGATGCCTCAGGCATCGCCAGAAAACTCTGGCGCGCTTCAATGATCGCCTGCTGCGACGGCGCCGCCTCGACCAAATGGCAGACGACCGTATTGCCAGGCTCGCGCAGAAACGTGCCGGATGCATCATAGCGCGTCCCGACATGGCTCGGCGGGGCCGGGTTATGAACGGTGGAATACGTGAGAAGGCTAGGCGAAAAGGCAGAAGTCATCGTTGGCAATCCAGTCATTGGTGGCGGGATTTCCGTCCATACGTTTGAAGCACGAATGCCAGATGACACTCATGAACACCAACGACTTATTGCGATATCAATCATAAATGCACGTAATGTAATCACCTGAACCTCGCGCGCGCCGCTCTATGAGGCCACCGAGCCGTCGCAATCCACGCCCGGGCTTGCCGGCGT
The DNA here is from genome assembly GCF_000312665.1 of Rhizobium mesoamericanum STM3625. Taxonomy (GTDB): domain Bacteria; phylum Pseudomonadota; class Alphaproteobacteria; order Rhizobiales; family Rhizobiaceae; genus Rhizobium; species Rhizobium mesoamericanum. The sequence continues at coordinate 688,048 of NZ_HF536772.1, forward strand.
TGCGATCGAAGGGATTGGGAAGCGATACGGCGAGAAGGGCTGCCTGCCGGCTGGTCAGCTTCGATGCCGGCACCTTGAAATGATGACGTGCTGCAGCCTCGATCCCGTAAATTCCCGGCCCCCATTCGGCAATGTTGAGATAGATCTCCATTAGGCGCCGCTTAGACCAGATGAAATCCGCCGTCACAGCCAATGGCAGCTCCAACGCCTTGCGAACGAAGGACCGGCTGTTCCACAGGAACAGATTCTTCACCGTCTGCATCGGGATCGTACTGCCGCCGCGGGTCGCCTGGCCATTCAGCGTATCCTCTAACAGCATCCGCATCTCGCCCCAATCGACACCGCCGTGAAAGCAGTACTGTCCATCCTCGGACATCATCACTGACTGAACGAGAACCGGCGAAATATCATCGAGCGATACCCATTGCCGGTCGTAGCCGCGCAGCAACACCAGATCACGAAGCATGAGCGTCGAAACGGGGTGAACGAAGGGGAGCAGATAAAGGACAATCAGGACATACGGAAGAATGGCGAGCGCCGCCAGCGCGAGAGCGACACGCCTAATCAAGGGCCGACCCTTGAGCCAAAGCAACGCGTGCCTGTGAATCGGCACGGTCATGCTTTCCTCTCTCTCCGGCGTTATGTCCATCCCCGACCCAGTCTCTTGCCCTTCTCCTCCATAGCGTTTGCGAACTGGCATTGCCAGAGACAAAGGAAATCTTCACCTCACCATCGACAATTCCGTTGCAAGCAGAAGGCGGCTCATGCCAAACAGCGCGCCATGGATGCAAGCTCTGAAACATTCGAAGCCAGATTGGCCGCTACGGCACGCGAGGTCGAGGCCGCGCTCGGCGTTTTACTGTCGCCTTCAGCCCTTAACGGCGAGATCACCCGGCCGGAACGGCTGCGTTCAGCCATGCATTATGCCAGCCTGAACGGCGGCAAGCGGTTGCGGCCTTTCCTTGTCATCGAAGCGGCATCGTTGCTCGGTGGAGACAGGGACGCCGCACTCAGGGTGGGTGCGGCACTCGAATGCGTACACTGTTACTCGCTCGTTCACGACGATCTGCCGGCAATGGATGACGACAACCTGCGTCGAGGCAAACCGACCGTGCACATCGCCTATGATGAGGCGACCGCCATCCTCGCTGGTGACAGTCTGCTCACCTATGCTTTTGACATCATCGCCGCGCCCGAAACGAAATTGCCCGACGCAGCCAAACTGGCGTTGACACTGGCGCTTGCCCGCGCTGCTGGCATCGGAGGCATGGCTGGCGGGCAGGCTCTCGACCTTGCCGCCGAGAAACAAGCGCCGGACGAACAAGGCATCGTGACGCTGCAGGCGATGAAAACCGGCGCGCTCATCCGCTTCGCCTGCGAGGCAGGCGCCATCGTCGCCGGCGCCTCGCCCGAGGATCGCACGCGATTGCGTCAGTTCGGCGAAAGGATCGGCCTCGCCTTCCAGCTCGCGGACGACATTCTTGATCTCACCTCCGATGCCGCCACAATGGGCAAGGCGACGGGCAAGGACGCCAGTCGCGGCAAGGGCACCCTGGTGGCAATGCACGGCATGGCATGGGCAGAAGCCAAGCTTGCCGAGCAAGTACGTGAGGCAGAAGCATTGCTGGCGCCTTACGCTGAGCGAAGCATCGTTCTTGCGCAAGCGGCTCGCTTCATCGCCGGTCGCAAGAGCTGAAAAGCGTCACCGGGACAATGTTTCCCCTACCAGACTCTGTGCAATCTCTTGTCGATCGCGGGGAACCGCGCCAAACAACGATGGACAGTCGCCGGAAAAATAAGAGACGCACGATGCATGAGATCTTGGCCTACTTCCCGCAGATTCTGCCGGCCTACGTCGCCTATCTGATCGCCGTCATCAGCCCTGGCCCAGCGGTCATGGCAATCGTATCGACGTCGATGACGCATGGTCGAAAGGCGGGCATGACCATTTCGCTCGGCATCTTCGCAGGCTCGTTCACCTGGGCGTGTGCTGCCGCTCTCGGCCTTGCGACCATTCTCCAGACCTATGCCATGGCGCTGGAGATCCTGAAGATCTTCGGCGGCATCTACCTGCTTTATCTCGCCTATAAGGCTTTCAGGGCGGTGCGCGCCAATCATGACCTGCCGCAGGCCGTCGTGCAAAAGAGCCTTACGACAAGCGGCCTGTTGCTGCGCGGCTATGGCATTCACGTCACCAACCCGAAAGCCATCTTCGCTTGGCTGGCGATTATTGCGCTCGGTATGCCTCAGGGTGCCCCGACATCGGTCGCCGGCCTGATCATCGGCATATGCATGGCAACGGGCTTTACCGTCTTCATGGGGTACGCGGCGGCGTTCTCGACACCGCACGCATTGAAGATTTATCGCAGCCTGCGGCGCTGGATCGAAGGGGCCATGGCCGCTATCTACTGCGTCGCGGGATTGAGGCTGCTGACCAGCCGCATCTGACGGTTCCCGTTGCGCCCTATTCGGCCGCGGTCTTCTGTCCGAACCGCTTTTCAATGTAGTCGACGACAAGCGCCTCGAAGTCCGAAGCGATGTTCGGCCCGCGCAGGGTCAATGCCTTCTTGCCGTCGATGAACACCGGCGCAGCCGGCGTTTCACCGGTGCCAGGCAAGGAAATGCCGATATCGGCGTGCTTGCTTTCGCCCGGTCCATTGACGATGCAACCCATCACCGCAACGTTCAACGCTTCGACACCCGGATATTTCTCGCGCCAGACCGGCATGTTTTTGCGAATGTCATTCTGGATATTCTGCGCCAGTTCCTGGAAGACAGTCGAGGTCGTGCGGCCGCAGCCGGGACAGGCCGCAACAACAGGCACGAACTGACGGAAGCCCATTACCTGCAGCAGCTCCTGGGCAACCTGAACTTCACGCGTCCGGTCACCGTTCGGCTCCGGCGTCAGCGACACGCGAATGGTATCGCCGATCCCCTGTTGCAGCACGTAACCCATGGCAGCCGATGAAGCGACAATCCCCTTGCTGCCCATACCGGCTTCGGTAAGACCGAGATGCAAGGCATGGTCGGAGCGTTCGGAAAGCATCGAATAGACGGCGATCAGATCCTGTACTTGGCTAACCTTGGCTGACAAGATGATGCGGTTGCGCGGCAGACCGATTTCTTCGGCCAGATTGGCTGAAATCAACGCCGACTGAACGATTGCTTCGCGCGTCACTTGGCGTGCCGAAAGCGGCGAGCCAGCCTCGGCGTTCTGGTCCATCAGCGCCGTCAACAACTCCTGATCCAGTGAACCCCAGTTCACACCGATGCGAACAGGCTTATCGTATCGGATCGCCATCTCAATGATGTCGCCGAACTGCTTGTCCTTCTTGTCCTTGAAGCCGACATTGCCTGGATTGATGCGATACTTCGCCAGTGCCTCGGCGCAGGCCGGATGATCGGCAAGAAGCTTGTGGCCGATGTAGTGAAAATCGCCCACAAGCGGGACGTCCATGCCAAGCCGCAGCAGGCGCTCGCGAATTTTCGGAACCGCGGCCGCACTCGCGTCACGGTCGACAGTGATGCGGACGAGCTCGGACCCTGCCCTGAAGAGAGCCGCCACCTGCGCGACCGTGGAGTCGATATCCGCCGTATCGGTGTTCGTCATCGACTGGACGACAACGGGCGCGCCTCCGCCCACGATCACGCCGCCAACATCGACGGCGACAGAAGCGCGGCGTGGTTTCGGATCAAAATCTGCAGCAGAAGACATATAGAGTTCTTGGACCCCTGAATTTCGTGTCTTTCAGGTGGATCATGCCTGCTTTGTTGTCAACCGCCCCGCACATCACTTTTGCTTGGAGCAGTTTCAGTGGCCGCCACCCGATATGCCGTCGGCATAGCGCGCAAGGTTCGAGAACAACAGCACGACCACCAGCAGGACCGGCAACGCCATGAAGACAACGCCGAAGCCAATATGCTCTGCCACGAAGCCGATCGCCGATGGCGCTACCAGCATCCCGGAGTAGCCCATCATGGTGACAACCGAGAGACCAATACCGGCGCGGAGACCGGGAATATTGCCTGCAGCTGAGAAAGCAATCGGAACCATATTCGAAATTCCGATCCCACAAAGTGCAAAGCCTAAGATCGCAATTTCCGCATTTGGCGCGAACGCGGCGAGCAGCATGCCGGCGATCGCAAACAGCGTGCAGATCCGAAGCGTCATCACGCCGCCAAGCCGGTCACGAACAAGATCGCCGCCAAAACGCATGACCGCCATTGTTAATGAAAACGCCGCGAAACCGAAACCGGAAAGCGCCACCGACGCCCCCAGTTCCTGACGCAGGTAGAGCGCGCCCCAATCCAGCACAGCCCCCTCGGGAACCATGGAAAACAGCGCCATCAGGCCGATCAGCCATGGCAGCGGAACCAACGGCAGCCGGAGTTTTTCCTTCTTTTCGTCCGGATGCGGGGGGTCGGCAAGGATTATTCCCCAGGCGACGCCCAGAACAATTGCTGCAAGCAAAGTCGCAATCTGGGCATGCCAGAGCACGCCGACCTTGGCGATCAGCAGGCCACCGAGGCCAGCACCGATCAGACCCCCCAAACTCCAGAAGGCATGGCACGAGGACATGATCGAGCGCCGCATTGATTGCTCGACTGCAACCGCGTTCGCATTCATGGCAACGTCCATGGCGCCCATAAAGCCGCCAAATAGGAAGATCGAAACCGCCCCCGTCACGACGTTGGGCGCAAGCGTCAGCGCAAGAAGCGCTGGCATAAGGCAAACCGCAGTGATCTGCGCGATAAGCTTCGAGCCATAGCGCGCAATCTGCGATCCGGCGATTGGCATAAGCGTAAGCGAACCGACGCCAAGAACCAGAATCATCAGGCCCAACTGAAACTTGCTCAGTTGCAGACGCTCCGCAAATTCGGGGATTTTCGGCGCCCAGCAGCCGACTATGAAGCCATTCATGAGGAACAGCAGCGAAACCGCAATCCTGTTCTTCGTTATGAAGCCGCTTCTGAGCATCTGCGCTGTATTAACGGGGTTGTCCATTTCTCTTCCCACAATGTCTCAACGCCGGCAATCGCGCACGACGTTCATGAATGAAACTTACGTCCGTCCGCCAGCCACGATCGTCCTACAGCCGCCGTCGCGATAGCGCGCTAGCATGGCGGGATCCGCATCACGCTCGACCACCAGACATCCGCAATGCGCCACCGGAAGCACGCTATGGGGCGCGGCCGTACCGAATTTGTCGGACGTCGCGGCAACAAGGATTTTCTTGCTTCGCGATGCCGCAAAACGCTTGAATTCGGCATCTTCGAAGCCGAAGGTTGTTACACCGGCCGTCAGATCGATGCCGCAAGCACCGAGGACGCAGAGATCGGGCGACAGGGCCTCCATGTCGCGCAGAGCCTTCGCACCGAGTGCGCCGCCAACCTGCCGGTCGATAAGGCCGCCAATTAGGATCACGTTGACGGCAGGCTTCTCGATCAGGGCGCCAGCGATCGCTGGAGCGTTTGTTGCAGCCGTCAGTGACAAATCCATCGGCAAGGCCATCGCAATTGCAAGATTGGTGCTGCCCGCATCGAAAAAGACGACTGAACCGGGAACGATCTCCGAGACCGCGGCCACGGCAAGCGCCTGCTTGCGATCCGGCGCGATACTCGTCCGATGGGTGAGGCTTCCACCAACAGGGGAGAGCGGCAACGCGCCGCCATAGACGCGCTCGCACAGTCCAGCGGCCGCCATCTCACGCAGATCTCTGCGCACCGTGTCTTCGGATACACCGAATTCAACCGCAAGGTCTGCTGCAAGCACCCGACCATCGCTCTTCAGCTTCCGCAGGATTACGCTCTGGCGCTCCTGCAAGAGAAGTTCGTTCGTGTTCATGCCGATTTGAGTCCGGTTTTTAAGAAATAGATATAAACATGCATAACCCGATGCAAACGTGCAAACAAGTGGGCAACCTCATGTCATTCTTCACGAACTGAAACATGCCCCGCCAAATCCGTGATAAATGAGAAAAATATTCGCAGATGCCGATTTTCTTTGCAGTTTTCTACGCTTCGCAGCAGCGGCTTTTCTGCGACTTTCTGCGCATCGAACAGCCCATGAATTGGATAAGAAAATGAACCTTTTGAAGACCATTGCCGCAGCAGCACTCATCCAGGCCGCCGCGCTTCTTCCCGCCGTTGCCGGTGAAAACCTCGCCGCCATCAAGTCATCAGGTGTCTTCAAGATCGGTACCGAGGGGACCTATGCGCCTTTCACATTTCATGACGACAGCGGCAAGCTGGTCGGCTTCGACGTGGAAATCGGAGAAGCCGTCGCTGCTAAGCTCGGCGTCAAGGCCGAATTCGTTGAAGGCAAGTGGGATGGCCTGATCGCCGGTCTCGATGCGAAACGCTACGACACGGTCATCAATCAAGTCGGCATCACAGAGGCGCGAAAGCAGAAGTATGACTTCTCCGAGCCCTACATCGCTTCAAAGGCCGCGCTCATCATTCGCGATGGCGACGACACCATCAAGGGCTTTGCAGACCTCAAGGGCAAGAAGGCGGCCCAGTCGCTGACCAGCAACTTCGGCAAGCTTGCTGAACAGTCCGGCGCCGAACTCGTCGGCACCGACGGCTTCGACCAATCGATCCAGCTTGTGCTGACCAAGCGCGCAGACGCGACGATCAATGACAGCCTCTCCTTCCTCGACTTCAAGAAGCACAAGCCGGACGCTCCGGTGAAGATCGTCGCCCAGCAGGAAAATGCCGACTATTCCGGCATCATCATCCGCAAGGGCGAGCCGGAACTGCTGGAAGCGATCAACAAGGCGCTGGCCGACATCAAGGCTGATGGCACCTACAAGAAGATTGCCGACAAGTACTTCGGCCAGGACGTTTCGAAGTAAGTCGCACCCCAGGCGGCTTGCTGCCCCCGCCACATCCTTTATAAGTGCGTGAAAAGCGTCCAGCGAACCTCGCTGGACGCATCTTTCTTTGAGGATTTCACCTTGCAGCACTGGCTTCAACTGATGGCGGAGTCGCTTGGTCCGCTCCTTTGGGCCGGCCTGATCTTTACGATCCCGCTGACGCTCCTGTCGTTCACCTTCGGCCTCGTCCTTGGATTAATCACGGCAATCGCACGGCTCTTCGCTGCAGCGCCAGTTGCCACGATCGCGCGCTTCTATGTCTGGGTTATCAGAGGCACGCCGCTTCTGGTGCAGCTCTTCGTGATCTTTTACGGGCTGCCGAGCATCGGCATCCTGCTCGATGCATTTCCGGCAGCGCTGATCGGCTTCACCCTCAACATCGGTGCTTACAGCTCCGAAATCATCCGCGCCGTTATTTCGTCCGTACCGAAGGGACAGTGGGAAGCCGCCTACTCGATCGGTATGAGCTGGCGTCAGGCAATGAGCCGCACGGTCCTGCCGCAGGCGGGGCGCGTTGCGGTGCCACCGCTCTCCAACACGTTTATTTCACTGGTGAAGGACACGTCGCTCGCCGCCGCAATTACGGTGCCGGAGCTGTTTCAGGCGGCGCAGCGTATCGTTGCAACGACTTACGAGCCGCTCATCCTCTACATCGAGGCTGCATTGATATACCTTGCTCTGAGCTCCGTTTTGTCAGCGCTACAAGTTCGCCTCGAGCGTCGCTTCGCGCGTTATGGCGGGATGCTGGAGGCAAACGCATGATCGAGCTTTCCCACATTGAAAAGCGCTTCGGCGACGCCGTCATCCTAAAAGATATCAGCCTCCGTATTCCCGAAGGCAGCGTTACCGCACTTGTTGGTCCGTCCGGTGGCGGCAAAAGCACGCTGCTACGATGCATCAACCTGCTGGAGATTCCGACAGCAGGGATGATCCGCCTCGGCGAAGAGAAGCTGAGCTTTGCGCCGGGCCAGAAGACCGGCTGGCAGGCAATTCAGAAGATTCGCCGACAAACCGGCATGGTGTTCCAGAATTTCCAGCTCTTTCCACATCAGACCGCTATCGAGAATGTGATGGAAGGCCTTGTCACAGTCCTGAGATGGCCGAAGGAGAAGGCGAGAGAACGGGCAATGGAATTGCTGACGAAAGTTGGCATGGCCCACAAGGCTGACGCCTGGCCATCAACGCTCTCGGGTGGTCAACAGCAGCGTGTCGCAATCGCCCGCGCGCTCGCCCCGTCTCCGCGTGTTCTTCTCTGCGATGAACCGACGTCGGCACTCGATCCTGAACTGTCGGCCGAAGTCGTCGATGTTCTCGGCCGCCTGGCTCGTGAGGGTACGACGATGGTGATGGCGACGCACGACCTTCGTCTCGCCTCCAAGATCGCCAATGACGTCGTCTTCCTCGAGGCCGGCAGCGTGGTCGAAACGGGAAGTGCAAGGAACATCTTCACGGCGCCGGAGCGCGAGCGCACCAAGCGCTTCATTTCGACGATCAACGCCGCCCACACCTACGACAACTAGGCACGGGCGGCGTGTAAAGCATTAGACCGCGCGCGCCGCCTTCAGCGCTTTGCCCCACCAAACAAGCTGATCGATTTGGTTCCTGGCCGCCTCGATGAGATGCGCGTAGTCGTTCAGGCTCTTTCCATCCTTGACGACGGAGAGATATTCCGGGAAGGAAATATGGACGCCGGTCTTTACCGAGACGGCGCTCATTTCAACGAAGATGAGCCGCAACTGCTCGACCGCGCGTGCGCCTCCGACGCCGCCATAGCCGACGAAGGCGACCGGCTTATGGACGAAATCGCCAAGGTCGATCGCATTCTTGAGGACTGCGGTCGGGGCATGGTTGTACTCGGCGGCCGTGAAGATGTAGCCGTCGAATTCGCGCAGCTTCTTCTTCCATCGCTCCGCCGTTTCGTTCTGGGCTTCAGTCGCGTTTGCCTGTCCGAAAAAGGACATCGGGTAGTGCAGGAGATCGAGGACTTCAACCTCGAGTTCCGGACGGCCTGCGGCAATCTCGGCGATCCATTTGGCCGGATGATCCGCAAAGCGTCCGGTACGCGTGCTCCCGACGATCACGGCAATCTTGAGCTTACTCATATCAATCCCTTTCGTAAAAAATAGACGGGGCGGCCCACATGCAGGCCGCCCCGTTTATCGTTCCAGTCTCCATCAGCCGGTATAACTGACCAACAGGTCCTTGGCATCGATTTGGTCGCCGGCCTTGACGAGCACTTCGGCGATTGCGCCATCCTTCTCCGCATGGATTGCTGTTTCCATCTTCATGGCCTCGATGGAAACAAGCACGTCGCCCGCATTGACCTGCTGGCCTGGCGCGACGAAGACACGGGAAATGACGCCTGGCATCGGCGCACCGACATGTGCGCCATTGCCCGGATCGGCCTTGCGGCGGGCGGCAGCACCGGTCGCACCGTGGGCGCGATCCGGAACCTTGATACGGCGCGGCTGGCCGTTGAGCTCGAAGAAGACAGTCACCATGCCCTGGCTGTCGGTCTGGCTCATCGCCTGGTTGACTACTACAAGCGTCTTACCCTTCTCGATGTCGGCAAACAGTTCCTCGCCATCGGCCAAGCCGTAGAAGTAAGCGGGCGTGGGCAGAACGGACACAGGGCCGTAGGTGTCGGAAGCCAGTGCAAAGTCGGTGAAGACCTTCGGATACATCAGGTAGGATGCGAATTCAAAGTCGCTAACCGCCCGTTCCAGCTTAGTCTCGATAACCTTGCGCTCGGCATCGAGATCGGCGTCGGCAAGCAGCGAACCCGGGCGGACCGTATAGGGCGCGTCGCCCTTCAGTGCCTTCTTCTGCAGCGCTTCCGGCCAGCCGGACGGCGGCTGGCCGAGATCGCCCTTGAGCATCGAAACCACTGATTCCGGGAAGGAGACTTCCTTATCGGCACTAACGACATCAGCAACCGTCAGGTCTTGGCTGACCATCATCAGCGCCATGTCGCCGACAACCTTCGAAGATGGCGTCACCTTGACGATATCGCCGAACATCTGGTTAGCGTCGGCATAGGCCTGCGCAACCGCATGCCAGCGCGTCTCGAGCCCCAGTGAACGGGCCTGTTCCTTAAGGTTGGTGAACTGGCCACCCGGCATTTCGTGCAGATAGACTTCCGACGCCGGCCCTTTGAGGTCGCTTTCGAAGGCCGCATACTGATGGCGCACCGCCTCCCAATAGAAGGAAATGCGGCGGATCCACTCCGGATCGAGGCCAGGATCGCGTTCGGACCCACGCAGCGCCTCGACAATCGAGCCGAGGCAGGGCTGCGACGTATTGCCAGAAAGCGCATCCATTGCCGCATCGACGGCGTCGACACCAGCATCAACGGCAGCAAGAACCGTAGCCGCTGCAATGCCGGACGTGTCGTGCGTGTGGAAGTGGATCGGCAGGCCGGTCGCGTCGCGCAACGCCTTGAACAGGACTTTGGCGGCAGCCGGCTTCAGGAGACCTGCCATATCCTTGAGCGCGATGATATGCGCGCCGGCCCTTTCAAGTTCAACGGCGAGGTCGGTGTAGTACTTCAGATCATATTTCGGGCGCGCGGAGTTCAGGATATCGCCAGTGTAGCAGATCGCAGCTTCACAGAGCTTGTTTTCTTCAGCCACCGCGTCCATCGAGACACGCATGTTCTCGACCCAGTTCAGACAGTCGAAGACGCGGAAGAGATCGATGCCGCCAGCGGCCGCCTGCCGGACGAAGTATTTGACGACGTTGTCAGGGTAGTTCTTGTAACCGACGCCGTTTGCGCCGCGCAGCAGCATCTGCAGAAGCAGGTTTGGTGCAGCCTCACGTACGAGCGCCAGACGTTCCCATGGATCTTCGGTCAGGAAGCGCATCGACACGTCAAAGGTCGCGCCGCCCCAGCATTCGAGCGACAGCAGGTTCGGCAGGGCATGCGCATAAGCGCCGGCGATGCGGGCGATGTCATAGGTGCGCATACGGGTCGCAAGCAGCGATTGATGGCCATCGCGCATCGTCGTGTCGGTCATCAGGATGCGCTTTTCATTCCGCATCCACTCGCCGAACTTCTTCGGGCCGAGCTTATCGAGGAGCTGTTTGGTGCCATCAGGAATGCCGTTGCCGTTGGTATAGGGCACGATCGGTTCCGCGATGCCAGCTGACGGCTTCGGCCGATCCTTGGCTTCCGGATGGCCGTTAACTGTAACATCCGCGAGGTAAGTCAGAAGCTTGGTTGCGCGGTCCTGTCGCTTGACCTGCTGGAAGAGCTCAGGCGTCGAGTCAATGAAGCGCGTGGTGTAGCTGTTATCCTTGAACTTCGGATGGCCGATGATCGCTTCCAGGAAGGTCAGGTTGGTGGCAACGCCGCGAATACGGAACTCACGCAGGGCCCGGTCCATGCGGGAGATCGCCTCCAGCGGGTTCGGCGCCCAGGCCGTCACCTTGACCAGCAATGGATCGTAATATCGGGTGATGATGGCGCCGGAATAGGAGGTGCCGCCATCGAGACGGATGCCGAAACCGGATGCCGAACGGTAAGCAGTGATGCGGCCATAATCCGGAATGAAGTTATGCTCCGGATCCTCGGTCGTGATGCGGCACTGCAATGCGTGGCCGTTGAGCCGAATGTCTTTCTGCTCGGGCACACTCGATTCCGGTGTACCGATCGCAAAACCGTCGAGGATGTGGATCTGTGCTTTGACGATGTCGATGCCGGTGACCACTTCGGTGACGGTATGTTCGACCTGGATGCGTGGATTGACTTCGATAAAGTAGAATTTGCCCGTGTCGGCATCCATCAAATACTCGACCGTGCCAGCACCGACATAGTTGGTCGCTTGTGCGATTTTCAGCGAATAGGCCGCCAGTTCCTGGCGCTGTGCCTCGGTCAGGTAGGGAGCCGGCGCACGCTCGACGACCTTTTGGTTGCGGCGCTGGATCGAGCAGTCGCGCTCGAAGAGATGAACGACGTTGCCATGCGTATCGCCGAGGATCTGGCTTTCTACGTGGCGCGCACGCTCAACGAGCTTTTCGAGATAGACCTCGTCCTTGCCGAAAGCGGCCATCGCCTCACGCTTGGCTTCCGTCACCTCGCGCGCAAGATCGCCTTCGGAGCGAATGACGCGCATGCCGCGTCCGCCGCCGCCCCAGGATGCCTTCAGCATGACGGGATAACCGATCGCTGCCGCCATCTTGGCGACCTCGGCCATATCATCCGGCAGCGGCTCCGTTGCCGGCACGACGGGGACCCCGACGGAGATTGCCAGGTTGCGGGCGGCGACCTTATTGCCGAGCTGGCGCATGGTGTCGGCCGTCGGACCGATAAAGATGATGCCGGCCTTGTTGCAGGCATCGACGAATTCCGGGCTTTCCGAAAGCAGGCCGTAGCCGGGATGGATCGCGTCGGCTCCCGAAAGCTTAGCAACGCGGATCACTTCGTCGATTGAAAGATAGCTCTCGATCGGGCCGAGATCGCGCGCAAGATGCGGACCGCGGCCAACCTGATAGCTCTCGTCGGCCTTAAACCTGTGCAGCGCCAACTTGTCTTCTTCCGCCCATATCGCGACCGTTTTTATCCCGAGCTCATTGGCCGCGCGAAACACGCGGATGGCAATTTCGGAACGGTTAGCAACAAGTATCTTGGAAATGGGCAATGCTGTCTCCTCACGGCATCGAAACGGGCAATGCTGCACCCGCGAAAAGAAGTCTTAACGTGGTGTCACGGAAAGTTCAATTTCTGGAAACGACCTAAAAAGGATTTCTAAGACTAGGTGATGAGCCCGTGCCGAAAGGCAACGGCAACCGCGTGCTGCCTGTTTTTTGCGTTCAGCTTGTCTTGCAGACCATTCATGTACCAGTCGACGGTATGGTTCGAAATCTTCAGGCGCTTGCCGATCTCCACGGAGGTCATTCCTTCGGCTAGGTATTGAAGTATTTCCATCTCGCGACGCGTCAAGCGCGTGTCGACGCCGGAAACTTCTTCGAGTTCCTGAGCCTCTTCCTTGAGTTCGAGGAGACGCCAGAAAGCCTTCCTGGCGACGGCATCAAATAGCGAGATTTCGACAGGGGAGAGATCCACGGGCCTTCCGCCTACAGTCATATTGCCAAGGATCCCGTTTCGACCGTGGATAGGAAAGATATAACCGTCCTTCAGGCCGTGACCGTGAGCGTCCGCCATCATTTGCTCCATGCGACGGTGATGGGGATCCTTGCGGAAGGCAGTCAGGCTGTCCTTCCAACGAAATGGCCTTTGCGCATATGCGAGATAGCGAACCGTCGGATCGGTCAGAACGTATTTCTTAGAAAGATAGATCTGCGGCCATTTTTCTGGCCAGTGCCCGGCAAACATAAGACTGATTGGGTCTTCCGTGGCTTTCAGATGTCGCAACAGGCCATAATACTGGAAGCCGTAGGAGTGGATGACCTGCGCCAGTTCACCAACGATTCCCTCCGGCTCGCGACACTCTTCAAGAATGACAAGCAATTGAATTAATGAATGAATACTCACAGTAATGCCCCTACCCCAATTGGGCTCCACGCGGAATGACCACCCCCATGGATGTGCCCGTTTGGGCGCCCATCGACGCAATTACAACGTCAATCTATGGTGTGCCAGTGCCGCCTCGCAGCGCAAGTGAAAATTGCGAAATTTGCGATACGCGCCAAAAAATTTCAGCCCGCCGCCTCGGGATGGATCGCTCGGACGGGCATTCGGATAAAAGAATCTTGCCACAACCAGCCGCCTGAACGCCCCGTTAATCGCTGGTTCAGGTATCTTTTTGTAGCGTTGCAACGTCCCATGTTTCGCAGATGCACAAGAGGTATCACCGTGTCGCTATTCAAGGTCTATGCTCGAGCTTTGCGCTATCTTGGCGCCTACAAGCTCCGCGTGTCCCTGGTCGTTATTGCGAACATCGTGCTTGCCGCGATCACGATCGCCGAACCGATTTTGTTCGGTCGCATCATTGATGCAATTTCAGGCAAGGGCGAAGTCAAACCCATCCTTTTCATGTGGGCCGGCTTTGCCGTTTTCAACACCATAGCGTTCGTTCTTGTCGCGCGTGAAGCCGACCGGCTGGCTCATGGCCGCCGCGCCGCGCTGCTGACGGAGGCGTTCGGGCGCATCATCTCGATGCCCCTGTCCTGGCATCATCAGCGCGGCACGTCGAATGCGCTGCATACGCTGTTGCGCGCCTGCGAGACGCTCTTCGGACTTTGGCTTGAGTTCATGCGCAACCACCTGGCGACCGCTGTAGCCATCGCGCTTCTGGTGCCGACTGCGATGTCGATGGACCTGCGTCTTTCGGGCGTGTTGGTTGTCCTTGGTGTCGCCTATTGGCTGATCGGTCGCCTCGTCATGAGCCGCACCAAGGATGGCCAGGCTTCGGTCGAGAACCACTACCACACGGTCTTTTCGCATGTCAGCGACTCGATCAGCAACGTATCGGTCCTTCACAGCTACAACCGCATTGAGGCGGAAACCAAGGCGCTGAAATCCTTTGCAGACCGCCTGCTTCAAGCTCAGTATCCGGTTCTCGACTGGTGGGCTCTGGCCGGCGCCATGAACCGCATGGCATCAACCATCGCCATGATGATCATCCTGGTGATCGGTACGTTGATGGTTCAGTCCGGCGAGCTTCGCATCGGGGATGTCATCGCCTTTATCGGCTTTGCGAACCTGCTGATTTCGCGTCTCGACCAGATGCGTCAATTCGCCACGCAGATTTTCGAGGCCCGCTCGAAGCTCGAGGATTTCTACTCGCTCGAAGACTCGGTCCGTGAACGGGAAGAACCAGCCGGCAATGCCGATATCGCCGACGTGCGGGGTGAGGTCGAATTCCGCAACGTGTCGTTCCGCTTCGGCAATACCGCCCAGGGCCTGCACAACGTGTCTTTCACCGCGAAGGCCGGCCAGACGGTTGCAATCGTCGGCCCGACCGGTTCGGGCAAGACCACGATGATCAATCTGCTGCAGCGCGTCTATGACCCGGATAGCGGCCAGATCCTGGTCGATGGTCACGATACGACGAAGATCACACGCAAGTCGCTTCGCCGATATATCGCAACCGTGTTCCAAGATGCCGGCCTGCTCAACCGCTCGATCAGCGACAACATTCGCCTCGGTCGGGAGGGCGCTTCGGATGAAGACATGCGTCGCGCAGCCGAAGCTGCTGCCGCAGCCGACTTCATCGAGACGCGCGAAGATCAGTACGACACCCACGTCGGCGAGCGTGGCAACAAGCTCTCGGGCGGTGAACGTCAGCGCGTTGCGATAGCCCGCGCCATCCTCAAGGATGCACCGATCCTGGTGCTGGACGAAGCCACGAGCGCGCTTGACGTCGAAACGGAAAACCGCGTTAAGGCCGCAATCGACAACCTGCGCCAAAACCGCACGACCTTCATTATTGCGCACCGCCTTTCGACGGTTCGTGAAGCAGACAAGGTCCTGTTTTTGGATGGCGGCCGTGTCGTTGAAGAAGGCAGCTTCGAAGAACTCAGCCAGAGCAACGGTCGCTTCGCTGCGTTGCTGCGTGCAAGCGGCATCCTGACGGATGAGGAAGTTCGCAAGGCACACACGACGGAAGCCGCCTGACAGGAAGAAGGCAAGTCGATTGGCCAAAGCCGGATGGTTCTGCCATCCGGCTTTTTTCTTGCCACCGCCGATCATTCCCAAATAATAGAAACGACACTGCGGAAGGAGGTCGGAAGCAAGTCAGACGAACTGTCGCCAATCTTCACTACCAGGTCCGGCCCACGCAAGCGCATTCTATTGGGATATTTCGGGGTTGGATCTCCTGATGGATCACGGCCGGATCGCAACTTACGCCTCGAGCCATCAGAAGTCGTCCACGTCAGCTTCGCAAGGGAAAGGGCGCCGGAGCGCCGGTTTCAAGCCTGTCGATCGAGGTCGATGGTGTCGATGAGGCGCAGCCATGTGCACCGCAGGTTTCGAAATTTGCTACGGCCCGACTGGCGAGCCGTGGAGCGTACGCCGCTTTTATGTTCGCGACCCCTTGGGAATGCTGGTGAATAGCCTTTCCCACAAGGCATGAATCTCCCCGCATCGCTGCAAGCCAGCAACCGTTTCTTGCCTCCACGATCTGCGCGACGGCGTTAGACTAAAGTCATAATCCCAAAGCCGCTCTCTTTAAGGGGGACCTTTTCTGTCACACTCTCGTCAGGCAGACCGCGACCTGAGGTATGCTTTGAGGAGAGTATGGTCGCGCGCCGCGTTTCACATCGTTCTGTGGAGGACAGAAAATGGCAAATATCGCAAGCGTCGACGGCCCTAAGGCGGGCCCGATGACGAGCGAGGAAAAGAAGGTTATCTTCGCCTCGTCACTGGGAACCGTTTTCGAATGGTACGACTTCTATCTTTACGGTTCGCTCGCCACCTATATCGGCGCGACCTATTTCACACAGTATCCGGAAGCAACACGAAACATCTTCACGCTGTTGGCCTTTGCCGCGGGCTTCCTCGTACGCCCGTTCGGCGCGCTCGTCTTCGGCCGCCTCGGCGACCTGGTCGGCCGCAAGTATACGTTTCTGGTGACGATCCTCATCATGGGCCTCTCGACGTTCCTAGTCGGCGTTCTCCCCGGTGCGGCAACAATTGGCATCGCTGCGCCGATCATCCTCATCGGACTGCGTCTTCTCCAGGGTCTCGCGCTCGGCGGTGAATATGGTGGTGCGGCCACGTATGTTGCCGAGCATGCGCCGCACGGACGGCGTGGCTACTTCACGTCATGGATCCAAACGACGGCAACGCTCGGCCTCTTCCTGTCGCTTCTTGTTATCGTCGGCGTCCAGTTCCTGATGGGCAAGGAAGCTTTTGCGGCTTGGGGCTGGCGCATTCCGTTCCTCGTGTCAGTCGTGCTCCTCGGTATTTCCGTCTGGATTCGTCTGAAGATGAACGAATCTCCGGCATTCCAGCGCATGAAGGCCGAAGGAAAGGGGTCCAAGGCACCGCTGACGGAAGCTTTCGGGCAATGGAAGAATGCCAAGATCGCACTGATCGCGCTTCTCGGCGCTACGATGGGTCAGGCGGTTGTCTGGTACGGCGGCCAATTCTATGCGTTGTTCTTCCTGCAGAACGTGCTCAAGGTTGACCTGCAGGCTGCAAACATCATGGTCGCCATCGCACTCTTCCTTGGAACGCCTTTCTTCGTCGTCTTCGGCGCCCTGTCGGACAAGATTGGCCGCAAGCCAATCCTCATGGCCGGTCTCTTGATTGCCGCCGTCACCTACACACCGCTGTTCAAGGCAATGACCTGGACTGCCAATCCAGCGCTTGCCGAAGCCCAGGCCTCGGTCCGAGCAACCGTGACGGCCGACCCGGCTGACTGCAAATTCCAGTTCAACCCGACAGGAACCTCGAAATTCACCAGCTCTTGCGATGTAGCAACGGCCTTTCTAACCAAGAACTCGGTCCCTTACGATGTTGTGCCTGGCCCGGCAGGACAGCCCGCAACAGTCAAGGTCAATGACGAGACAATCACCAGCTTCGATGCCGTCGCAGCCGGCGATAAGGCAAAGGCAATGACCGGCGCTTTCGAAAAGAGCGTCAATATCGCCCTGCATGATGCTGGTTATCCGCTTAAACGGGGCGCCATCAAAGTTCCGGATGCAAAGCTGGACGCCTTTATCGCGGCCAACCCGGAACTTGCTCTCAATGCCGATGCAGTACGCGCCGGCGAGAAGCAAATGATTCCGGCTGACAAGCTTGTCGCCGACAAGCTTCTAAGCGCTGACGAAGCCAAGGGCGCCACCGAGATGGCGGTCTACAACATCGCCAATGGCGGCAGCTTTGCGATGACGGCTGACCCGGCGCGCGTAAATTGGATCGGCACGATCGCCATTCTGTTCGTGCTCGTTCTCTATGTAACGATGGTCTACGGCCCCATCGCCGCGCTGCTGGTCGAACTCTTCCCGACCCGCATCCGCTACACCGGCATGTCGCTGCCTTACCATATCGGCAACGGTTGGTTCGGTGGCCTGCTGCCGGCAACGGCCTTCGCAATGAGTGCCGCTACCGGAGATATCTACTTCGGCCTCTGGTATCCGATCGTCTTCGCGGCGATCACGCTTGTCATCGGTCTGATCTTCCTGCCGGAAACCAAGGACCGCGATATCCACGCGATGGATTGATACGAGGGAGCTGCAAACACGATGCCGGCGCTCACAAGGCGCCGGTTTCCATATAGGCCTCAGAGAAGGCGGCCTAGCCGCGGTCTCGGCCAGCCGCCATCGCGATCGATGGTGAAGACCAGGCCGACGCGCACGAACAGGACGGAGGTGGCAAATGCAACCCAGGCACCCAGCGCAAGGCCGGCCACAACGTCGCTTGGATAATGCACGCCAATGATGATGCGTGTGGCGCCAAGCCAGAGCCCTATACCGATGAAACCAAGGCGAAACCGCGGGAAGAGAAGCGCGAGCGCCACGAACAGCGCACCAATGTTAGCTGAATGTCCGGAAGGAAAGCTCTGGTGCATGAAATCCATGTTGAGGGGTGCGAAGCTGAAGATGCCCTCCTGATCATAGATCAAGGGTCGCGCCCGGCCGATCGCGTACTTCAGGATGTTGGCGGCGATGCTGGTGAACAACACGGTCAGGGCGACATAGGCTGTCATCTGCCCGAAATAGACCACGCGAAACCGTCTGCGAGCCTTCCAGAGCCGACGTCGGACCAGATAGCTCATAGCGAGGATTGTAGACAGACCGGCAAGAATCCAGGCAAGCCTGCCGACATCGGTAACATCGCCGGCGATCGAGACCAGCGGTGGCGCCAAATCCTTGGCTGCCAAGCCGAGCGGGCGATCGAAGACGAAGAAGGCGATGGCAATGGCATTAACCGCCGAAAATGCAAAACCCTTCCAGGGAACCCGTCGATGGACCGTTCGCCGTGCCTCGTAGCGCTTTCGCAGATAACTCCAAAAATCTAGCTTACGGTCGACTTTATCTCGCATCCGCTTCGCTCTTTCCTCAATGCAGAAGGGAGATAGGAGCGGTGACAACTGCCTTCAAGCAAAGGCCTCCCGCATCGATCGATGCGAGAGGCCCAAAGCATGTTTCACGTGAAATATCAGGCAGAAAGCGCTTTGAACTCCGCGAGGATCGCATCGCCCATGTCAGTGGTTCCAACCTTTGTGCAGCCTTCGGCCATGATGTCCCCGGTGCGAATGCCCTTGTCCAGCACGTTGGCGATCGCTTTCTCGAGGTTGTCGGCTTCCTTCACGAGGTTGAAGGAATAACGCAGGCACATAGCGAACGAAGCGATCATCGCGATCGGATTGGCAATGCCCTTGCCGGCAATATCGGGTGCAGAACCGTGCACCGGCTCGTAGAGTGCCTTGCGCTTGCCGGTTTTGGGGTCCGGGGCGCCGAGCGAAGCGGACGGCAGCATGCCGAGCGAACCGGTCAGCATGGCGGCAACGTCGGACAGCATGTCTCCGAAGAGGTTGTCCGTAACAATGACGTCGAACTGCTTGGGCTGGCGCACGAGCTGCATGCCGCCGGCATCGGCCAGCATATGCTCGAGTTGGACGTCGGAATACTTGGCTTTGTGCGTTTCGGTCACGACCTGGTTCCAGAGCACGCCCGACTTCATGACGTTGCGCTTTTCCATCGAGCAGACGCGGTTCTGGCGAGTACGTGCCATTTCGAAGGCAACACCGGCGATACGCTCGATCTCATAGGTATCATAGACCTGCGTATCGATGCCGCGCTTCTGGCCGTTGCCGAGGTCGATAATCTCTTTCGGCTCGCCGAAATAGACGCCGCCGGTCAGCTCGCGGATGATGAGGATGTCGAGACCTTCGACCAGCTCCGGCTTCAACGACGAAGCCGACGCGAGCGCTGGATAGCAGATGGCCGGACGCAGGTTTGCAAACAGCTGCAGGTCCTTGCGCAGGCGCAGAAGGCCGGCCTCCGGGCGGACCTCGTAGGGGACGCTATCCCACTTTGGACCGCCGACGGCGCCGAAGAGAACGGCATCGGCAGCAAGCGCCTTTTGCATGTCGCCTTCAGAAATCGCGGCACCATGTGCGTCATAGGCGCTGCCGCCGACCAGGCCTTCGTCAGTGACAAACCCGGCATTCATCACCTCGTTCATATAGGCAATGATCTTTCGGACCTCCCCCATGGCTTCTGGGCCGATGCCGTCGCCCGGCAACAGGAAAAGATTGCGCGCTGTCATGAAACCCTCCGCGGAAAAACAAGTTGCGGCTTATTAGCCCCGCAAAAACGGCATTTCAAGCGAGCGGGAGGCTGTTTCGGTACGGTTGCGGAATTACTGTGAGATCGCGCGTTGACCGATCAACGCAAGCGGGTCCACAAGGAAAGCGTCGCCAAGCTCATGGGATACCACCATGCCATCTGCACCGCTTCACCTCGACACCCCGCTTTTCCGAACGTCCGCCGATTACAGCGCGAGCAACAAGCCGCTTTGGCTGAAACTCGATGCGCTGCAGCCCTCAGGAAGCTTCAAGCTTCGCGGCGTCGGCAGGCTTTGTCAGCATGAAATCGAAAATGGTGCCCAGGAGATTTTCTGCGCTTCCGGCGGTAACGCCGGGATCGCTGCAGCCTATGCCGGACGGGCGCTCGGCATTCCAGTCACGATCGTCGTGCCCGCGACGACGTCGGCGGAGGTGCGCCAATCGATCGAGGCAACCGGCGCTGCGGTTATAGTCCACGGAACGGTGTTCGATGAAGCCAACGCTTTCGCGATCGAGCAAGCGAAGGCCAGCAACGCCGCTTATGTGCACCCGTTCGACCATCCGCTTCTGTGGAAAGGGCATGGCACATTAATCGATGAGGTTGTCGGCAAAGATGCCGACTTCGATTGCGTCATCACGAGCGTCGGCGGCGGCGGCTTGCTTGCGGGTATTGTTGCCGGCCTTCAGCGAAACGGCTTGTCCGATGTGCCCGTCATTGCCTCCGAGACCGAAGGGGCTGCGTCCCTCCATGCCAGTCTTGCCGCAGGAGAGCGCATCGCCTTGCCGGGTATCAGTTCCATCGCCAGCTCGCTTGGCGCGCGCCAGGTAGCCCAGCACGTCTTCGACCTGCCAAAGCACCACCCGATCGAGAGCGTGACAGTCACCGACGCACAGGCAGTCGCCGCCTGCCTGAAGTTCGCCGATGCCTATCGTATTCTGGTCGAACCCGCCTGCGGAGCCGCACTCGCGGTCGCCGACGTGCATCCCGATATCCTTGCCCGTTTTAAGAATCCGCTGATCGAGGTCTGCGGCGGCATCGGTGTTTCCCTGGAGAAGCTGAAGGCCTGGAAAGAACGGCTGCTGTGAGCTACCAAAGAAAAAGCCGGGCGAAAACCCGGCTTTGACTAGATGCTGTGTTTTGTCAGACTTACGCAGCCCATGGGCGCGATGCCGCATTCTTGGCTTCGAAGCTGTCGATCGCGTCGCCCTTTTCGAGTGTCAGGCCGATATCGTCGAGGCCGTTCAGCAGGCAGTGACGCTTGAACTCGTCGAGATCGAACTTGATCGAACCGCCGTCCGGACCGGTGATTTCGAGGTTTTCCAGATCAACCGTCAGGATGGCGTTCGAGCCGCGAGAGGCGTCGTCCATCAGCATGTCGAGGTTTTCCTGGCTGACCTTGATCGGCAGAATGCCGTTTTTGAAACAATTGTTGTAGAAGATGTCGGCGAAGCTGGTCGAGATGACGCAACGGATGCCGAAATCGAGGAGCGCCCAGGGCGCATGCTCGCGCGAGGAGCCGCAACCGAAGTTGTCGCCGGCAACGAGGATCTTCGCATTCTGATAGGCCGGCTTGTTCAGAACGAAATCCGGGTTCGGCGAGCCGTCTTCATTGTAACGAGCTTCGGCGAAAAGACCCTTGCCAAGACCAGTACGCTTGATCGTCTTCAGGTAGTCCTTCGGGATGATCATGTCAGTATCGATGTTGACGACCGGCAGAGGGGCTGCGACGCCCGTCAGCTTTACGAATTTGTCCATGGCCTGGCTCCAATATCAGCAGACGTAGTTTTGTTGATCAGCGTTTAGTCCAGATTGCCGGCGAAATGAAGGAAAATTTATACCGTGGAGCGGCTGCGCGCGGATTCGACGCGCAACCGGCCATGATCGCCTGAGATCAGTTTGCATTAGCGGGCGCATTCATCGCCCAAAGTACACCGAACGGGTCGCGTAGCTGGCCGTATCGATCGCCCCAGAACATCAGCTGAACCGGCATGATCACCTCTGCACCAGCGGCAACGGCACGACCCCACCAGAAATCGATGTCATCTATAATGAGCTGAAGCGTGAAGCCCTGAGGCTTTTCGAAGGAATGACCATGCTCGGGGTAGGCATCGCATAACATCAGCGAGCTTCCGTTGATGTAGAGGTGGACATGCATCGTCCGCCCGTTTTCGTCAGGAGGGACGACAAACGCCTCCTCCGCACCGAACGCACGCTCGTAGAATTCCGCTGCCTTCAACGCACCATCGACGGTGACATAAGGCAGCAAACCATTCTTGACCGGCGGCATCGTTGTCATGCCTGTTTCCGTTGCGGTATCCATAC
The DNA here is from genome assembly GCF_000312665.1 of Rhizobium mesoamericanum STM3625. GTDB lineage: Bacteria > Pseudomonadota > Alphaproteobacteria > Rhizobiales > Rhizobiaceae > Rhizobium > Rhizobium mesoamericanum. Next base: position 710,451 of record NZ_HF536772.1, read on the forward strand.
TGTCCTCCATTGTTTGATTGGTTCGGGCGGAAGCCCTGCCTTTCAAAGACGCAGGAAGATCAGTCGAGCCGACAGCGAAGCCCAAATTTTCCTGAAGTGACCCGACGGTCAGAGGTCGATGATCGTGCCGCGCCCATCATTCCAGATACGCATGTTCTCGCTAGAATGAGATTTGGTCTTGGCGGTGGTGCGGATTGGCGCCGGTTTCATCTTCAACGAAAGCGCACGTCCAACCATAAGCACCGTTAGAATACCGCCAACTGCGAGCGTCACGGAGAAAGTGATGAACGCCAGGGCAACGAAGGCAGTGATGCCCGCGAGCAGGAGGAAGACGGAACGAATACTTTGCATGGTTTTAGACCTTTCTTCGGAAAGGAATGTGGTCCTTCATTTCTTTCTCTGCAAGGTGAGCATGGCTTTTTGTTGTCTTGCCACCTGTCACAAAGCTTGGCACATATTTGTGATGACCCGAAATTTCCCGACTCGCTCCTTGAGCCTGCGCCGTTCGGTCCTGAGCGTTCCGGCCATCAATGTGCGCGCATTGGAAAAGACCCATGCGCTCGATTGTGACGCCGTCATCTTCGATCTCGAGGACTCCGTGGCACCTGAGCGAAAGGCGGAAGCCCGCAAGAATCTGAAGTCCTTTTTTTCGGGCACTCCGCTTGTGAACAAGGAGCGGATCATCCGCATCAATGCGCTCGATTCCACCTTCGACAATGCGGACATGGAATTGGTCCTGGCACTGGAGCCGGATGCCGTGCTCTTGCCGAAAGTGGACGAGCCTCAGGATGTGATGTCCATCAGCGACCGACTTACTGATGCCGACGCACCCGAAAGCCTCCGGATCTGGGCGATGATAGAGACGCCCCGCGGCATTCTGAACGCGGCTGCGATTGCCGAAGCCGGTCGCACGCCGGGCTCAAGACTTGATTGTTTTGTCGTCGGCCTCAACGACCTGCGCAAGGAGACCGGTGTCCTGCCGCAGCCGGGCCGCACCTATCTCGTGCCCTGGCTGATGCAGGTCGTTCTGGCCGTCCGTGCCTATGGCCTCGACGCGATCGACAGCGTCTTCAACGACTTCAAGGATGCCGATGCCTTTGATGCCGAATGCGCGCATGCCCGTGCCATGGGCTTCGACGGCAAGATGCTAATACATCCCGCTCAAATCGAAGCCGCCAATCTCCATTTCGGCCCCGATGAGGCGGCAATTGCCGAGGCGGAGGCAATCATCGCCGCCTTTGCCGACCCTGCTGCCGATGGCCTGAACGTCATCAATGCCAATGGTCGGATGATCGAGCGCCTACACCTTGTCCAGGCGGAAAGTCTGGTTCATAAAGCCCGCCTGATTGCAGAACGCCAAACGGCGAAGTGAAAGACGACTTTAGATGAAGCTTTATCGCCTTCTGACCGGCCAGGATGATGCCGCTTTCTGTCACCGCGTGACCGACGCTCTCAACAAGGGTTGGTCGCTGAGCGGCTCGCCGTCACTGACCTTCAACGCCCAGACCGGCCAGGTGATCGCCGCTCAGGCGATCGTCAAGGAAGTCGAAGGCAAGGACTACCATCCGGACTTGAAGCTGTCCGAACAGTAAGCGCGACCTTAGCGTTCGGCCGCTTCTTCGGCGCTCGCTTCGATCCGTTCCATGTCGTCGTCGCTGAGACCAAAATGGTGGCCGATCTCGTGAATGAGAACGTGGGTGATGATATCGCCTAGCGTCTCATCGTTCTCGGCCCAGTAATCGAGGATCGGCCGACGATAGAGGCGGATGCGGTTCGGCAGTTCGCCGGTCTCCATCGTGAAACGCTCCGAGATGCCACGGCCTTCAAAGAGGCCGAGAAGGTCGAACGGCGTTTCGAGCGCCATATCCTCGAACACCTCGTCATCAGGGAAATCTTCGATCTCGATCGTCAGATTGGTGGTCAGCGAGCGAAATTCCTCCGGCAGGTGGCTGTACGCCTCCATTGCTAACGACTCGAAGGTGCTGATCGTCGGCGCGTGACGATCCTGCCAATCCTCGCTCTGGTCTATGCGGGCCATGAACATTCCTTCCTTTGCGGCCCATATAGAACCTTTGCGCACGATTTTCGAGAGCGGAATCAAGGGCAGGACTAAATCCATATCAAATGCCTGTTGACTCTTTCGCCTACCTCTGGAATCCATAAGAACATAACAGGAACATATGGGATTTGGAGAACGTCATGGCACAGCCGGCCGTGACGCGCGAGCGGCTTTTTGCGCTCCGCGAAGCCATTGCAAAGCTTGAAGGAAAGCCCGCGCCTGCCTTGGCGGCTGCGGAAAGCGAAGCCTTGGCTGATAAGGGGACTCCCGCGAAGAACAAAGGTGTCCTTCGTCTTCCGCTTGGAATCCCTGCGCTCGACGAAGCGATTGATGGCGGCCTGCCACTCGATGGAATTACCGAGGTTCGCTCCGGCCACTTGCGGGAGGCCGGTGCCGGCAGCGGCTTTGCGTTGGCGCTTGCCGCCATGCTGCAACGTCAAACCGAGGAGAGCCCCAATGCATCGCTGCCAATCCTTTGGATCGCAGACATGGTTTCTACACTGGAAGCAGGTGCCCCCTACGCCATAGGTCTGCGCGATTTCGGTCTAAAGCCGGAAAAGTTCTTCTATGCAAGTCCACGCAAGTTGGAGGACGCCCTCTGGCTTGCCGAAGCCGCAGTCGAAAGCGGCGTCTTTCCTGCGACGATTCTGGAGATCCGAGGCAATCCCAAGCGTTTCGGCCTGACGGAGAGCCGCCGTTTGAGCTTGCGGGCGAAAGCGGTACAACGCCCGCTTTTCCTGTTGCGACAGGCTGGAGTGGAAGAAGCCAGCAGCGCTTACTTCCGCTTCCTTGCAGCACCCGCGCCGGCGCGGGTGCGCCACTTGCCTGATGGCACGAACTTGGACGGTAGCATCGGCAATCCAGTTTTTCATCTCACCCTGGAGAAGAGCCGCAATCCGGCTCCCCTCTCCTTTTTACTGGAGTGGAACCCTCATGACCGCCGTTTTTTCGCCGTCTCACAATCAGTCGACCCTTGCCTTCCAGACGAACGCGCAGCGCATCTTGGCACTCCAATTTCCGCATCTTCCAACCGACCGGATCGCAAGAAAGAAATGGGGGCTCTCCTGGCGTTCGCACGGACGTCCTGAGGCCGCACCGATCGTCTGTTGCAGCCGCCTCAACAATACCATGCGACTGACGGCGCTAGATGAGGTAGCCGAATCCCTCAATCTTAGGAAGCATATGGGCGTTGCCGAAGCCCGTGCCTTCTACCCGAAGCTTGATGTGATCGAGGACGACCCAGCCGCCAACCAACGCTTCCTGGAAGCGATCGCCGATTGGTGCGATCGCTATACTCCGCTTGTCGCTCTCGATGGCATGGACGGCCTGTTTCTCGACATAACCGGCTGCGCCCATCTGTTCGGCGGCGAAACGTCCCTTCTCAAGGATATTCTCGCAAGGCTCTTCCAAATGGGAATTGACGCTCGCGGCGCTATCTCCTCCTCACCCGGATTGTCTTGGGCCATCAGCCGTTTCGGCCAAGGCGGCATCATCGAACATGGAAAGACCGAACAGGCGCTTGCCCCCTTGCCCATCGCGGCCCTTCGCCTCGAGGAAGAAACCATAGGGGGCCTGAACAAGATGGGGCTCAAATATGTCGGCGATTTGCTGACCGCGCCCCGCGCCCCGCTCGCCCGCCGCTTCGGAGAAACCTTGCTCTTGAGGCTCGATCAGGCGCTTGGGGCCGACGAGGAACCCATATCTCCCCGCCTTCCGATCGCCAGCCTCTCCGTAGAACGTCGCCTGATCGAACCGATCGAAGCCAAAGACGATATCCTCGCAGTCGCCGATCAGATTGCCGTCTCGCTGAAACCGTCATTGGAAGCTCGCGGCGTCGGAGGACGCGTCTTCGAACTCGTTCTGTTCCGTGTTGATGGCAAGGTGTTCCGCATTTCTGCTGGGACCGCCCAACCTTTGCGGGAGCCCAAACGCATTGCTGCTCTCTTTGCCGAACGTCTGCAAGCCATTCACGACGATTTCGACGCGGGTTACGGTTTTGAAATCCTTCGCCTCAACGTGCTCCGTCACGAAGATTTCGTGACGGAGCAAGGCGATTTCGAGTATCGCCAGCAGAAGGATGCGTCTCTTGCTGCCTTCGTGGATAGGGTTTCCGCCCGCCTCGGGCCAGACTGCCTGCAGACCTTCCAATTGCGAGAGAGCCACGTACCGGAAAGAGCCGTTATTACCGCACCCGCAATCGATCACCTATCCGGCCCGATGATCAGGGAAGGACATCCTCCACCGGCTCGGAACGAGCGGCCCGTGCGGCTGTTGTGCAAGCCGGAACCGATGGACGCTTTTGCCATCGAAGTTCCCGATGGCGCGCCCGCCAGCTTTCACTGGCGGAGGATGCAGCATCGCGTCCTGAAGAGCGAGGGACCGGAACGGCTGGCGATGGAATGGTGGCTCGATGGATCAGATGCCGAGGATCGGGACTACTTCCGCATCGAAGACGATCAGGGACGCCGCTTCTGGATTTATCGCCAAGGCCATTATGAGCGTGATGCAGCACAGAACTGGTACATGCATGGAGTCATCGCCTGATGCCTGCCTTCTTCGAGATCGGCGCCAAGACCAATTTCTCGTTTCTGGAGGGCGCATCCAGACCTGAGGAAATGATCGTTCAGGCTGCCGTTCTGAAGCTTGGGGGACTTGGTATTGCTGACCGTAACTCGGTTGCGGGGGTCGTTCGAGCGCATGCCCAATCAAAGGCAATCCAAAAGAAGTTCGAACAAATGAGAGCCGGGCTTTTGGAGGAGCATGAAAAGAATGACGCCATCCTCCATCCGATTCGTTTTCAACCGGGCGCCCGCTTAGTCTTTGCGGATGGAACGCCTGATATTCTTGCCTATCCGCAGGATCGCCGAGGCTGGGCGCATCTTTGCCGATTGCTGAGCACCGGGAATCTTCGAACCGAGAAGGGAAAATGCGTCCTAACGGAAGGTGATCTGGTAGAATGGGGCGACGACATGATGCTCGCGCTCATTCCCGATCCGTCTATTGCCGACAATGGCAATCACCAAGCGTTCGAAGCCTGTCTGGATCGCTTCAGAAAACGCTTCTGGAAAAAATTCCACATCGCGCTCGCCCCCACCTATGACGGCCGCGACAAGCGTATGTTTGCGACCATTTCCATGCTGGCTGACCGCAGCCGTATCCCACTGATCGCTACCAACCAGCCGCTCTACCACGACACGACTCGCCGCCCCCTCGCCGATATAGTCACATCGATCAGGGAGCATGTTCCCATTCCCGAGGCTGGCTTTCTCCTGGCGCCGAATGCCGAACGTTATCTCAAGGACGGCGGCGAAATCCTACGCCTCTTCAAAGACTACCCACACGCCGTCACGAACACCGCAAAGTTCTTCGGCAGCCTTTCCTTTACACTCGATGAACTGGAACACAACTATCCCTCCGAGAATGACGAGGGGGAAACGCCGTATCAAACCCTGGAGCGCCTTACCAAGGCAGGCGCGGCAAAACGTTTTCCCGGCGGCATACCGGAGAAAGTCCAGCAGAACATCGAATACGAGCTAAGGCTCGTTCGCCAGAAGCAGTATGAACCATACTTCCTGACGGTTCACCGGATCATCCAGTATGCCCGACACGAGAAGAAAATTCTTTGTCAGGGTCGCGGCTCCGCGGCGAACTCGGTCATTTGCTATTGTCTCGAGATAACAGAGGTCAATCCGGAGAAGAGCACCCTGCTCTTCGATCGGTTCCTCTCGATGGACCGCGATGAGCCGCCGGATATCGATGTCGATTTCGAGCACGAGAGGCGCGAAGAGGTCATCCAGCATATCTACGAGAAATATGGCAAGGAGCATGCCGGCCTGACGGCAGGGGTGACGACCTACCGCACCCGGTCCGCAGGACGGGAGGTCTCAAAAGCCTTCGGTCTCTCGGAAGATGTTCAGTCTGCGATCGGCAGCCTGGTTTGGGGTTGGTCGGAAGAGAAGCTGTCCGAGCGCGAGGCAAAAGCGGCCGGGCTCGACATTTTCGATCCCATGACCAAGAACGTGCTGAAGTATGCTTCCGAGCTTCTTGGTTTTCCCCGCCACCTCACCCAGCATGTCGGCGGCTTCGTCATTACCAGGGACAGGCTGGATGAAGTCGTTCCGATCATGAAGACCGCAATGCCCGGACGCTACATGGTCGAGTGGGACAAGGATGACCTCGACAATTTGAAAATCCTCAAGGTCGACATCCTGGCGCTTGGAATGCTGACCGCGCTGAAGCGGGCATTCGATCTGCTTCTCCTGCATTACGACGTCAAGAAGACGCTCGCCGACCTCGGTAACGACACGCATGAGGACGAAGAGCCAGTCTACGAGATGATATGCCGGGCCGACACGCTTGGTGTTTTCCAGATCGAGAGCCGGGCGCAGATGAGTATGCTGCCGCGCCTGAAGCCAAAGAAATTCTACGACCTCGTCATCGAAGTCGCAATCGTTCGGCCAGGCCCCATCCAAGGCGACATGGTCCACCCCTACCTGAAGCGAAGGGAAGACAGGGATCGCGGTATCCCAATAGAGTATCCAAGCAACGAGTTGGAAAGTGTCCTGGAGCGAACGCTCGGCGTGCCGCTTTTCCAGGAACAGGCCATGCAGATCGCAATCACGGCGGCGGGATTTAAGCCGGCTGAAGCCGATCAGCTGAGGCGCGCCATGGCGACCTTCAAACGGACGGGCACCATCGGCAATTTCGAAAAGCGGTTCATCGAGGGCATGGTCGCGAAAAAGTACTCTCGCGATTTTGCCCAGCAATGTTTCAACCAGATCAAAGGTTTTGGCGAATACGGTTTCCCGGAAAGCCACGCCGCCTCGTTCGCTCTGCTCGTCTACGCCTCTTCCTGGGTAAAAGCCTACTATCCCGACGTCTTCTGTGCCGCGATGCTAAACTCACAGCCGATGGGCTTCTACGCTCCCGCACAACTCGTTCGGGACGCCCGGGAGCATGGCGTTGTGATCAGGCCGGTCGATATCAATGAATCGAACTGGGATTGTCTGCTTGAAGAGGCCGAATTCAACAAAGGGGCTGTTGATTTCCGGCATGCGGCCATGCGGGAAGTTATCCAGACGAAGCGAGCCGTTCGGCTTGGCTTTCGGCAGATAAAAGGCCTATCGGAAACAAGCATGCAGCAGCTTGTCGCCAACAGAGGCAGGGGTTATTCTTCGATCCGCGATCTCTGGCTGCGCTCAGGCCTGCAAAAGGCAGATATAGAACGACTTGCCGATGCAGACGCCTTTCATTCCATAAGACTGTCGCGACGGGAGGCACTCTGGGCCGTACGGGCACTCGATACGAAGAGTGCTGCCGAAAAGCTCCCTTTGTTCGACCAGGTGAGCCACATCGATTTGCAGGTCGAGCCTGAGACACGGCTGCCGAAAATGCTGGCTGGTGAACAGGTAGTCGAGGACTACCGCTACCTTTCGCTTTCCTTGAAGAGCCATCCCGTCTCCTTCCTACGAGGTGAATTCCACAATGCCGGGGTTGTGCGGAACATCGATCTTCTGACCATCCCGAATGGCGCACGAGTGACGATTGCTGGTCTGGTGTTGGTGCGTCAACGGCCGGGTTCGGCCAAGGGCGTCATCTTCATGACACTGGAGGACGAAACGGGGGTTGCCAATGCCATTGTCTGGAAGAAGGTATTCGAGAAATATCGTCCGATCGTCATGGGAGCGCGGCTCGTAAAGATTCGTGGCAAACTTCAGAGCCAGAGCGGCGTGATCCACACTGTCGTCGACCATATCGAGGATATGACGCCCGCGCTTGGCATCCTGAAAAAGGAAGCCCATCGATTCGATCCTCGCCAAGGGAAGCTCGCAACTTCACCTGATAAGGCAGTGATGAATAAAACGCTGATTTCAGGTAGCGTTGGCGCGAGAGAAACAACTCAAGTTCTGCCGAAAGGCCGCAATTTTCACTGAGGACAGAAAGTCAGGGTAAAGAAACACTGGCTGTGGTGGGCCGTCGATCAACATGGTTTTAGTCCAATGCGGCCATCATGCCAGGGCGGAAACGCTTGGAGTAGGATATGGCCGCTATCGTATCTTCGACCATACGCGGTGAGCCATTGCGATTGCGTCGCTACTCAACCCTGCTGACATGATGCCGCCCCGGCCGTGCCAGCGACCGGGCGATATCGACGATGTCGTCGCGCGATGCGGTCGGATCCTCCCGGTTCCACGCCACCCCCAGCCCGATCCGAAAGTCGATGCCTCTGACCTTCTTCAGTTCGAAGGCGCGGTTCGGAAGCTCGCGCGTCCATTCCGGGACAAAGCCGATGCCAAGCCCGGCTGAAACGAGCGACACCAAGGACCAGGTGTCGTCGCAGCTATAGGCGATATTCTTCACCAGGTCGTAGGTCTCGAACTTCTCCTGGAAGTAGCGCTCGGAAAACGACAGGTTCTGCCTGGAAAAGGCGATGAGCTTCTGATCGCTGAGATCGTCGATGGTGATCTCGTCGCGCGCGGCCAGCGGATTGCCATGGCCAACCGCCAGATAATAGCGCTCCGAGGCAATCGAGAAGAAGCGCAACGCGCCGATGTTTTCCACCGGGCGGATGAAGCCGAGATTGATCTGGCCGCTTTCCAGGTTGCGGATGATCTCGCCGGTGTTGCCGGCAGCGATATGGATCTTCACGTCAGGGAACTTGCGGGCGATCTTCGCAAGAAAGGTCGGCAGCATGCCGATGGTGGCCGGATAGACGGTGCCGATCTTGATCTGGCGCATGCGGCTGCCGCCGGCCGCCCGCGTCAGCTCGGTGGTCAGATCGACCTCGCTGAGGATGCGCACGCAGCGATCGTAGAAGGTTTCCCCTGCCCTGGTCAGCTCCACCCGCCTCGTCGAGCGGATGAACAGCGCACAGCCAAGCTCCCTTTCCAGTGCCATGACGTGATTGCTGAGCGCCGGCTGGGCAATCCGCACCCTCGCTGCCGCCCGGCCGAAGTGCAGTTCCTCGGCCACCGCTTTGAAATAGGAGAGCTGACGCAGTTCCATGGAGACCACCGATCTCGGGCACCGGTCGATGTCGGTGGCCCGCCATATTGTAATATGTCGGATATATCCGATGGATTAACGCAATGCAAGATGGTGGCCATGAACCATGGACACTCGTGCTCGCATCGCCTGGAATCTTCGACAGTTGCGCTCAACGATGGGCGTAACGCAGGAAAATCTTGCTGTAGATGCGAACATCGATCGGACGGTTGTGAGTGACTTGGAGCGAGGTAGGCATAACGCCTCAATCGATCTCCTTGATCGCCTTGCCACCGCGCTCGCTGTAGATATCGCGGTTCTTTTTGCAGAACCGGATCCCACCGACCCCAGGCCGACGCCCCTTCGGCCCGGCCGGAAAGCCACCAAGTGATCGGGCATGGAGGCTGTTATTCGATCGGCTTGAACGGACAATGACCTGCGTCTGCCTGGTCGGTGATCTCATGCTGTTGTGAAACGGTCGTCGGGAACTCTCCGCAATCAGGATCTTCGTCATCACAGCCGGCCTTGCTCGCCAGCTCGTGACCTCCTGGATGCATTACATCTGAAGAGCTTCCTTTTTATTTTCTTAACATGCGACGAACGACCTTGTTCCATGACTCTATTTTTCTTGACACCCGCCCTCTTCTTTTGCAGAAAAGACGATAGTGAATGTCATGTTTGGAATGTCGACGTGCTTGTCTGCAGCTGCAACTACATAACTGATCACGAAATCCGGGAAGTCATCACCGAGCTTCTCGATCAGGACTGCTGGCAGCTGATCGTACCTGCAAAGGTTTACCACGCCATGGAAAAGCGCGGTCGCTGCTGTGGCTGCTTCCCAAACGTGGTCGATATTATCATCCAGACGACCGAGGAATATCACGCCCGCCATCACTCGACGGAAGCCGAATTATTTGATTTCATGTCCCGCCTGAGAAAATTCCATGAAGAAAACAGGAGAGCGGATATTGAAAGGCGACAAAAAAGTCATCGAGCGGCTTAACGAAGCCCTCTTTCTCGAACTCGGCGCCGTAAACCAATACTGGGTCCATTATCGACTGCTTGAAGACTGGGGCTACACCAAGCTCGCCAAGAAGGAACGGGCTGAATCCATTGAGGAAATGCATCACGCCGACCGACTGGTCGCACGCATCATCTTCCTCGAAGGACACCCCAACCTCCAGACCCTTGCTCCGCTTCGCATCGGCCAGAACGTCAAGGAAGTTCTGGAGGCCGATCTTGCCGGCGAATACGATGCACGCACCGCTTACAAGAAGTCACGCGACATCTGTCACGAAGCCGGCGACTATGTTTCGATGAAGCTTTTTGAGGAACTCTTGGCGGACGAGGAAGGTCACATCGACTTCCTCGAAACGCAGCTGGAGCTGCTAGGCAAGATCGGCGAGTCCAAGTACGGACAACTTAACGCCGACTCCGCCAACGAGGCTGAGTAACACCATGACCGGCAGCCCTCAGCCGCCGGTCAATTACTCTGCGGCACTCACGCCAACCAGGTGCCTGAACTCGCCGACCACCTGCTCATAGACAGCCCGCTTGAAGGGCACGATGAGGCCCGGCAGGCTCTCCATCGGCTTCCAATCCCAAGCATCGAACTCAGGCGCATGGCCGCCGGGCGGCGGATTGATCGTGACCTCGCTCTCGTCACCATCGAAACGGAACGCAAACCAACGCTGCGTCTGGCCGCGAAACTTGCCCTTCAATCCGATACCAATCAGCTGGGGCGGTAAATCATAGTTGATCCAATTCCGCGCCTCCGCGAGCAGCGTCACCGTGCGAATGCCCGTCTCCTCGTAAAGCTCGCGGTAGGCCGCCTCAAGCGGATCCTCGCCCTTGTCGATGCCGCCCTGCGGCATCTGCCAAAGCTGCGGCGATCCGTCATACTCAGAATTTTCTTCCGGAATCCTTCGGCCCACCCATACGAGGCCCTGGCGATTGAGGATCAGGACGCCGACGCAGGGGCGATACGGCAGGTCTTCGGCTTTGACGATCGGCTTGCTCATAGGCTCTCTCTGTTCAAGGTCTTTCCGGATCATTGGTCAGCGCTGCGACACCGACAATTTCAATGCCTCGCATGGCCGCTTCCTGCGCCCATTGCGCGATTGCATCAACGCTCTCGTCAAAGGCGGCAGCGACACCGATCGCCTGGCCGTTACGCTTCGCAACCCGTTCGAGTTCATCCAGCTTCTGGATGATCGCGTTCACGTCAAGCTGCTTATCCAACTGCACATCCGCAAAGGCGTACGGAACTTCAGTTCCCTTTGCGACCGCGGCGGTCTTGGATTGGGCCGACGTTCCGTCATCAAGGAACAGCAACCCGCGCTTTCCGAGATCCCGCATGACCGGTTCCATGGCGTTGGGGTCGGAAAGGAAGCGGCCACCCTGATAGTTCATAATGCCGGTATAGTTCGTTATCTCGCCCATTGCCCGGTGCAGGCTTTCAATATTCTTCGTAACCGAGCTTGACGTCAGCAGCGTATCTGGGCCCGGATCGTTTGCCGGATAATCAAATGGTTCGAACGGAACCTGCAACAGGATTTCGTGGCCGCCGCGGCGCGCTTCCTGCATCCAGCGTTGCAAGCTGTTACCGCTGGCGGCAAAGGCGAAGGTAACCTCCTCCGGCAATTGCTGGATGGCGCGCTGTGTCCCCGTCTGGCTAAGCCCGAGACCGCTGACGACGATCGCGATGCGAGTCCCGTGGACGCCGGACCATGGTCGCGCATACTGGTCCATTGGGCGGCGCCCGTCCGGTCCGACGATCGGCAGCCGTCCCAACGGCGTGTCTTCCAGAAGCGCGTCGTTCGGTAGCGCCGCCATACGTGGATCCTGGCCGACCTGCGAGGCATCGACCAACACCGGGCCGTTTTCGTCCCGTTGCCTGGGAGAGTATTTCGTGACGACGGATCCGTCGCCGGTGACCATCCGCTCTACATTTGCGCCCGATCTCGAATCCGATGGCAGCATACCATTGGGAGCGACTGCGGATGAAGTCTGCGAGGGCACGTGATTCTGAACCGTGTCGGAAGATGGCGCAGCCGCCTGGTCCTGCGCCGGTGGCGTCTGCCCCTTCAATCCGTCACCGCGAAATGCCGTATAGATGGACGAAGCCCCGATCAGGACGAGGCAAATCCCGGCGGCAACACGACCTGTACGCAGAATACCCGGTCGCTGCCGCTTGGCCTTTCGGTTCTGTCCCAGAGGGGCATGCAGATCGGTATCCAAACTTCTTTTCCGCTTTAGAATCAGGACAGCAAAAAGGCGTCAGGCCGGATAAACCATCCGGCCTGACGCCTCAAATTGCGATTACTTGGCGCTGACAGCCTTGTCAGGATTGGGCGGGAATGCCGGATCGGTCTTCTTGCCGCGAAGTAGGTCAAGCGCGTAGTTGAGCTGGACGTCGTCCTTCGGCTCCGGCGGAACATAGGCAATCGAACCAGAGCCTTCGTCTGTCTCGCTCTGGCCCTTGATGTGCCCGCGCAGGCTCGACTCGCCTTCCGTGACCATCTTGCCCTTCAGATCATCCGGAAGCGGCTCCTCCACCTTGATATCAGGCGTGATGCCCGTGCCCTGGATGGAGCGACCAGAAGGCGTGTAGTAGAGCGCTGTCGTCAACCGCAGCGCGCCGTTTTCGCCGAGCGGGATGATAGTCTGGACCGAGCCCTTGCCGAACGAGCGCGTGCCGAGAACAGTCGCGCGACGCAGATCCTGCAGCGCACCGGCAACGATTTCCGAAGCAGATGCCGAACCGCCGTTGATCAGCACGATCACCGGCTTACCATCCGTCAGGTCACCCGGACCAGCGTTGAAGCGGCGAGTCTCATCCGGATTGCGGCCACGCGTGGAAACCACTTCGCCGCGCTGCAGCAACGCATCTGAAACCTGGATTGCCTGATCGAGCAGACCACCCGGGTTAAGACGAAGATCGAGGACGTAGCCCTTCAGCTTGTCAGCCGGGACTGTCTTCTTGATCTTCTCGATCGCCTTCTCGAGATCGGGGTAAGTCTTCTCGGTGAAGGAAATAATGCGCAGATAACCGACATCATCCTCGACGCGCGACTTCACGGCCTGAACAGCGACAACATCGCGGACGATCGTCAGCTGGATCGGCTTGTCAGCACCCTTGCGGATCAGCGTCAGCTTGATCGGTGTGTTGACCGGACCACGCATCTTTTCGACCGCGTCTTCGAGCTTCAGACCGCGAACCGATTGACCATCGATCTCGGAGATATAATCACCAGCAAGGACGCCGGCCTTGGCTGCAGGCGTATCATCGATCGGCGTAATGACCTTGACGAGCTCGTCTTCCATGGTGACCTCGATACCGAGGCCGCCGAATTCGCCCTTCGTCTGGGTCTGCATATCAGCGGCATCCTTGGCATTCATATAGCTAGAATGCGGATCCAGCGAAGAAAGCATGCCATTGATGGCGTTTTCGATGAGTTTGTCTTCGGCAGGCGGCGTCACGTACTGTGCGCGCACACGCTCAAAAACGTCACCAAAAACGGAAAGCTCCTTGTAAGTGGAGGCTCCGGCTGCTTCCGCAGGCACGCCCGCCGAATAGATGACGCTCATCGCGGTCGCACCCATTAATGCGCCGACCAGAACAAGAGAAGCCCTACGAATCATTGCGTGCCTTTCCAGTGTCTTTAGCGGTCCACCATGGTCGGGAATCGACCGGTTTTCCATCTTTTCGAAATTCAATGTAAAGCGTTGGACGGTTGGTTTCCAGCGCCAATGCAGTCGCGCTCGCCACTCTTTTTGCACCCATGGCGGCAAGCGGCTCGCCGGCGAAGACGAACTTGCCCTGACGCGTGCTGATCGTCTCCATTCCAGAAAGGACAAGGTGGTAACCGTCGCCTGCGTCGAGGATGATCATCTGGCCGTAGCTGCGGAATGCACCCGCGTAGACGACAAGGCCGTCTGCGGGAGCGGTAACCACCGTTTCCGGATTGGTGGCAAGCGTCATTCCCATCGCCTCATGGCCGGTTCCGTCGGCATCGCCGAACTGGCGGAGGACATCGCCTGCCACAGGCAATTCCAGCTTCGCCTTCAATTCTCCGAAGGGATATGCGGGCGCAATACGGTTTTTATCAGGCACACCGCTCTCCGCGAGCGCCCTGGCGTGGGCACGCTGCTCGTCGGTGAGAAGCTTGCGGTTCTCTTCGGCTTGGCGCGCTGCAGCGGCGGCGTCGCGAACGGATGCGATCTCGGTTTCCATCGATGCGACCAGCCCCTCCAGACTTGTCGCCTTGCTGGCAAGATCCTCCGAGCGCTTCTTCTCTGCATCCAGTTCCGCGGCGCTGCTGCGGCTGAGCTTCTCGTTCTCAGCGAGAAGCAAATCCATTCGTCGCTCTTCCTCGATACTGTTCGTCATCGTTGCAGTGAAGGCTGATTTCTCCGCAGCACTTGCTGCCTGCAACGAAGACAGGTTGGCAAGATCGGCGACGAGCTTGTCGGTCTCCTTTCGGATACCGGGAACCACTGCCCCAAGCAGGATTGCGCTGCGGACCGAAGCGAGCGCATCGTCGGGTGTGACGAGAAGGGCCGGCGGCGGATTGCGGCCCATGCGCTGCAAAGCCCCCAGCACCTCCGCCAGCAAACCACGCCGTTCATGCAGCGACCGGCGAACCGCGTCTTCTTTTACGCCCAGATCGGCCAGCTTCTTCTCGCTCACCAGGATCTGCTTCTCAAGCGACTTGCGCCGCGTCGCTGAATCAATCAGCGCCTGACGAACGCTGCTGTTGTTCTTGTCCAGATCCGCGATGCTCTTCTGAAGATCAGCAACCCTATCCGATGAAAGTTCGATCGTTTTAGACAAGGCTTCGAGTTCAGCCCGAGTCTCATCCCGCTTCCTCGCGAGATCAGCTGCCGGATCGGGGCGCTCCTCGGCGGCCGTAGCAGTTGTGGCAGCAGGCGTTTCGGCCGGCGACATCTGCGCAGCTTGCGGCGCATCCTGCGCGAAGGCGCTGGCGGCGAAGGGGCGGTTCGCAACTACCGCCACAGACACACTCAAACCTACGGCCAGGGCCGGCAGAATGACGTATTTTGGCTTGAACGCACGTGTCGGCATACGAACTTTGAAATCCTTTCAAATCGCGCGGAGATTAGGCTGATTTGGCATTGTTTGCCAGATCGATTGAGGATCCGCATTCCACGACGGACACGGCTGCATGAGCAGCAAGGCCCATCACACGCGATGATAGGGATGGCCGGAAAGGATCGTCACGGCTCGATAGAGCTGCTCGGCAATCAGCGTACGAACCAACTGATGCGGCCAAGTCATCTTACCAAGACAGAGGGTTGCATCGGCAAGGTTGTACAAAGACTGATCGAGACCATCGGCGCCGCCGATGGCAATTATCAGGTCGCGCTTGCCTTGGTCGCGATAGTTTCCAAGGAGATTGGCAAATCCCGCGCTGTCGAGTGCCTTGCCTCGCTCGTCCAACAAAATGAGAACACTCCCCTCCGCCAGCGACTTCTGCAGCAACGCCGCTTCGTCACGCTTGCGGGTATCGGCGTTCGATGCACGACTTTCGGCAACTTCGGCCACACGGGAGAATTCGAGGCCGACCGCAGGGCCGGCCTTGGCAAAACGATCGAAATAGCGGGCGGCAAGATCTTTCTCGGGGCCGGACTTCAGCCGCCCCACTGCAAAAAGACCTACACGCATTATCCGCTCCCGCAGTTCGCCATAGGGCGATATAGCGCCCGTCTATCAGGCGGCGGACAAAGCGTCCAGCAGCCTGTCAGTGCACCGTTTCCTCGTCCATATCCGGCGCAGCCCACATCTTTTCGATGTTGTAGAACTCGCGTATTTCTGGACGGAAGACATGGACGATGACATCGCCGGTGTCGATCAGGATCCAATCGCCGCCTTCCTGACCTTCGACACGGGCGCTTCCAAAGCCCTCGTCTTTGAGATCAGTCAGTAAGTGGTCGGAGATCGCCATGACATGCCTGTTCGAGCGCCCGGAGACGACGACCATGAAGTCTCCCAGTGCCGATTTTCCAGCAATGTCGATGGTAACGATATCTTCAGCTTTAGAGTCCTCAAGGCTTGTGAGGACGGCGTGCAGGGCGCGGGCGGCAGCATCGGCGCCACGTTCCGAGCTCTTCGGGACAACGGCAAGCGTTTTTCCCTTGGCGTGTACTGTTGTCAGTGCTTTCCCTTTCTCGGAATGACAAAACATGCACATCACTGATTTGGTGACCAAATCATAGTTAAGATAGGCACCAAACCATTAACGTTTCAAGACGCGCGCAATCACAAAGCGTGAATGTCCGTCTTGATCACAAACCATTGTTGAATGGAGGACTGCGCATCGGGCCTGCTGTGTACAGCCCGTATCACCGCACGTAAAGTAAGTTCCGTTCCGACCGCAAAGATCCATACGATGAACAACCCCGTCGAAGACACGCTTATTCCTATACTCCGCATCAGCTTTCCTCATGAGGACCGGCTGGGCCGCGGCAAGATGGAACTGCTCGAACATATCAGGGAAACCGGATCGATTTCCGCCGCAGGCAGGGCGATGGACATGTCCTATCGTCGCGCCTGGCTACTTGTCAGTGACATGAATCGGATGTTCCGGGATCCGGTGGTCGAATCCCAGCGCGGTGGGCAGAAGGGCGGGGGCGCAGCGGTGACACCGTTCGGTGATGAACTCCTTGCCCGCTTTCGAAACATGGAGCGGACGGTGAAGCTCATCCTTGCGGAAGATTTGGCCTGGCTCGAGGCAAACCGATCGACCCAAACCGATCGTTGATCACTGTTCCAGCGCGACGGTCTTTATGACGGCAAAAACCGGGGCTCCGATGCACACGCCCAGCCGCTCAGCCGAAAAACTCGTGATCCGCGAGAGAATTATGTCCCCACCGCAGTCGACGAGTACATCGATCGTGGCGTCATCGGCCTGCGTCATGTCCTGAACGGTGCCTTCAAGCACATTCAGCGCGCTGAGCGCCTCGGGCCTTCTTATTGCCAGCATTACGTCGCGAGAGGGGATCCGGACCCGAACCGCCTTCCCGGGCGTGAGCGCCGCACCCGGCACATGAAGCTGCGTTGATTTCAGGAAAATGGTCGCAATGCGATGCTGCGTATCGACGCTTTCGACCTTTCCCTCGAGGAGCGCACCATCACGCCGCTCGAATGAGGCAGGCGGGTGGTTCAACACATTCACGGCTGGTCCGATCGCCTCCACCTCGCCATCCCGCATGACCACGACCTGATTGGCGAGGCGCGCGACCTCGGCGATCGAGTGGCTGACGTAGACGATCGGAATATCCATCTCGTCGCGCAACCGCTCGAGGTAGGGCATGACTTCTGCTTTTCGTGCATCATCCAGGCCCGCTAAGGGTTCGTCCATCAACAGGAGGCGGGGAGTCGACAGCAGGGCCCGGCCAATTGCCACACGTTGCTTCTCGCCGCCCGAGAGCTTTTCCGGTTTGCGCTCGAGCAGGCTTTCGATACCGAGCAGTGCGACAATTCGATCCAAGCTCTCCGACGGACCAGCGACTTTGCCAAACCACCGACCATATGACAGGTTGTTCCGTACACTGAGGTGTGGAAACAACCGTGCCTCCTGGAAGACATAGCCGAATCTTCGGCGGTGCTTGGCGACAAAGATCCGCCGGTCGGTATCCGTCATAACATCACCGTCAACGATCACGTGCCCATTGTCGGGTCTCGCTAGCCCCGCGATGATGCGAATCATCGAGGTCTTGCCGGAGCCCGACCGGCCGAAAAGGGCAGTGATCCCCCGCTCAGAGGTGAAGCTGGCGTCGAGGGAAAAGGTGCCAAGCCGCTGCTTTGCTTGCACGACGAGCGTCATTCCGGATCAATCCTCCTGCCGGCGATGCGCGAGAGAAATTCCGAGGCAAGCAAAGCGACCATCGAAATGGCGGCAGCGACGAGCGTCAGCCGCAGGGCGCCGGCATCACCGCCCGGGACCTGCGTAAAGGAGTAGATCGCCGAAGAAATGGTCTGTGTTTCTCCGGGGATGTTGGAGACGAACGTGATGGTTGCCCCGAACTCCCCCATTGCCTTGGCGAAGGAAAGGATCATTCCGGCAATGATCCCGGGCAGTGTCAGCGGCAATGTAATCGTCATGAAAACCCAGAAGGGGCTGGCTCCCAGCGTCCCGGCTGCCTCCTCCAGTTTTCGATCGACTGCTTCAATCGAGAGTCGGATGCTACGCACCATCAAGGGAAAGGCCATCACTGCGCAGGCTAGCGCCGCACCCGTCCAGCGAAACGAAAAGACGATGCCGAAATACTGGTCGAGAAAACTACCGATCGGTCCGCGACGTCCAAACAGGATCAGCAAGATGAAACCTGTGACGACAGGGGGAAGGATCAGCGGGAGGTGAACAACCCCATTCAGGATCGACTTACCCCAAAACCGTCCGCGCGCCAGCAGCAGGGCGACTCCTATGCCAAATGGCAAACTCGCCAGCATCGCGACCACGGACACACGCAGGCTGAGCAAGATTGCCGTCCATTCATCATTGCTCAGGCCGAGTGCGTCCAAGCCATCTCTCCAGAAATAGAAGGCCCGTTCGAGTGGGCCTTCTCAGGCTATGTCTTCATGCAAAAAATCGCAATTATTTCAAAATGCTGAAGCCCTGCTCGACAAAGAAATGAGCGGCTTTTTCCGACTTCAGGAAGTCCAGGTAAGCCGCGGCATCCGGATTTTTGCTCTCGGAGAGAATGGCGATCGGATAAATGATTGGCGGATGCGAATCCTCCGGGAAGGTGCCGACAACGGCAACGCCCGCGTCCGCGGAGGCATCGGTCTGATAGACGATGCCGTAGGGAGCCTCTCCGCGCGATACCAGTGCCAGCGCGGCACGCACACTTTCAGCGCCGGCGACCTTGGCTTCAACCGAGGTCCACACGCCAAGCGTTTCAAGCGCAGCCTTGCCGTACTTGCCGGCCGGAACCGACTTCGCCTCACCCATGGCAAGTTTGCCGTCTCCGAGAAGCGCGGGAAAATTGAAGCCCTTCATGATCTCAACCGGCTTGCCATGATCCTTGGCTGCGACAAGCACGAGCTTGTTACCCAAGAGATTTGACCGGCTGGAGGGCTTGATCAGATTCTTCTTCGCAAGATAGTCCATCCAGTCCAAGTCGGCGGAGATAAAGATGTCTGCAGGCGCGCCGCTTTCGATCTGTTTAGCAAGAGCAGAGCTCGCGGCATACGATGCAACAGCCTCCTTGCCGTGCTCTTTCGCCCAAGCGGCATTCGCCGCGTCGAGAGCATTCTTCAGGCTGGCCGCTGCGAAAACAGTAACCTTCTCCGCAGCCGCGGAAGGTGTTGCGGTAATACCCAGAAATGCGGCCGAGATGGCGGCGGCTGTGAATTTAACCCATTGGCGGCGACTGTGCATCATATCTCCCCAAGTTCGAAATATTCCTAGAGATATAACGCAGCCAGTGCCTTGGCTAGCGCTATATTTCCACAAGCATAACCCTTGGGGTCGCCTCGACCTCAGAGTTCACGCATTCGTGAATCGCATGTCTAGATGCCATCGGTTCACAAAAACGCAGATATTGCCCTCAAATTCTAGGGGAAGATTCTCCAGGGGTCTGAAGAATCGTGAGAACTAGCCACGTTTGTGCAATAATTAGGCAAATGCGAAGAGAGCTCGGCCGGAAGTTATGCACCTAACGCATTGCTGCAATGCAATGAACCCGGTTCAAAAATCCGGCGACTGTGATACAACACACTCATCGAACGGCGATCTCCTCCTCCCAAAGCCGTTTGATATGGATCGGCAACACTCCTCCTCCCAGTTGTCGATCAAGTTTATAAAGCCCGACGGATCTCCTCCCCCGTCGGGCTTTTTATTTGTCAAACCCCGAAAAAATCGAATTATTCGATCGCGGCGTTCGTGGCCCGGATAGCGGTCGAACTGTGGCCAGAGCGTGGACCGTGTATGAAGGTCCAGGCTGGCGCGTGGCGCTTCCAGAGTGCGCGAGAATCGTCCTCGTCAACGCGCGCGAAATCAAACGTCCTCGCCATCTTCGATGAAAGGAATGAGAGGGTGGAACCAGGGCGGTCAATCACGGCAATCGGAAATGTGTTGACGATGTCTTGCCAGTGTTGCCACTGATGGAAAGTTTTCAGGCTGTCCGCCCCCATAATCCAGATAAAATGGACATGCGGATTGCGCGCCTTGACGCGAGCCAACGTGTTTGCCGTGAAGCTCGTCGCGAAATTGCGCTCGAACGCCGTGACTTTGATCGCGGGGTGACGGATGAGTTGCTCGCTCAAAGTGATGCGCTCGGCAAGCGGCAACAGATGGCGTCGATCCTTGAGCGGATTGCCAGGAGTAACAATCCACCACAGCTGATCGAGGCCGAGCCGCTTGATCGCGATTTCGGCCACCAGCGCATGTCCGTCATGCGGCGGATTGAAGGAACCGCCGAAAAGACCGACGACCATGCTGCGCTCGGTATGCGGCATGCGAAGATAACGTCGGTCGACTTCGTCGTTGATCACGTCAGAGCCGGGTCTGTCCGGTGCCGTGCACCCGATACTTGAAGGATGTCAGCTGCTCGACGCCGACGGGGCCGCGCGCATGCATCTTACCAGTTGCGATGCCGATCTCGGCACCCATTCCGAACTCGCCGCCATCAGCAAACTGGGTCGATGCGTTATGCAACAGGATCGCGGAATCGACCTCGGTGAAGAACCGTTCCACCACATCAGGATCGTCGGCAATCACCGCCTCGGTGTGGTTGGAGGAATAAGTCTGGATATGCTGGATCGCCCCGGAAATGCCGTCGACAACGGCAACCGAAACGATCGCATCCAGATATTCGGTCGACCAATCCTCCTCGATGGCCGCCTTCGCGCCGGGCATTGCCTGAACAACCTCAGCCGAACCGCGAATCTCGCAGCCGGCCCCTGCGAGGGCCTCCAGTAGCGTGCGAAGATTCGTCTCGGCAACGGCCCGATCTACGAGAATCGTTTCCACCGCACCGCAGATGCCGGTGCGCCGCATCTTGGCATTGACGACGATCTCCTTGGCCATGCCAAGATCGGCCGACGCGTCCACGTAGATATGGCAAAGTCCTTCAAGGTGCGCGAAGACCGGTACCCTCGCCTCGTTCTGAACTCGCGCAACAAGACTCTTGCCGCCACGCGGAACGATAACGTCGATCGTACCATTCAGTCCGCGCAACATCGCGCCAACAGCAGCGCGATCGGTCACCGGCACGAGCTGAATTGCATTCTCCGGAAGTCCGGCAGCCTCCAGCCCCTGCACAAGGCAGGCATGGATTGCCTGCGACGAACGCCGGGAATCCGAGCCACATCGCAAAATGACTGCATTGCCGGCTTTCAAGCAGAGCGCACCAGCATCTGCCGTCACGTTCGGACGGCTCTCGAAAATCACGCCGATGACGCCGAGCGGCGTGCGGACTCGCTCGATCTTCAGGCCATTCGGCCGGTCCCACGCCGCGATGACCTCGCCGACCGGATCCTTTAGAGCAGCAATCGCCCGGATGCCCTCAGCCATCTCGGCGATGCGCCTGTCGGTCAGCGTCAGACGATCCACGAAGGACGCGAGCATATCCGTGCCGGCGACATCCTTCAGATCCTTGGCATTTTCGGAGAGGATATGATCCTTGTTGGCGAGGATCGCATCAGCCATAGCGTTCAATGCCCGGTTCTTCGCCTCGGTGGGCGCGAAGCGCAACGGTCGCGCGGCAGCCTTGGCCTTGCGGCCGATGTCATCCATCAGCGCGTCAATGTCAGGGCACTGCGCAACATTATCAAGCATAGCTTGTGTCCTTCTTCTGCCTTTCCGATTTCGAACTGATCTGCGACGTCATCACCATGTCGTCGCGATGGATCATTGCCGCGCGTCCCGCGTAACCGAGAATCGCCTCGATCTCGGTCGACTTGCGACCAGTAATCTGGCGTGCCTCTTCGGCATCATAGCCAGCAAGCCCGCGCGCGATTTCGCGACCTTGGGGGCCTACGATCGCCACCGTGTCGCCGCGGCCGAAAAGCCCTATAACCTTGCGAACCCCGGCCGGGAGCAGGCTCTTGCCGGCTCCGAGCGCAGCAACCGCGCCCTCATCGACGTAAAGTTCGCCCGCCGGCTGCAACTGTCCGGCAATCCAAGTCTTTCGTGCCGTGACGGGCGTCTTTGAAGGGGCAAACCATGAGGACCGAGCCCCATTCTCGATTGCCAAGAGCGGGCTGTCTGTCTTTCCGGATGCAATGATCATCGCACAGCCGGCCGTCGTCGCGATCTTGCCGGCATCGATCTTGGTGCGCATGCCGCCACGTGACAGCTCTGACGCGGCACCGCCAGCCATGGCTTCAATTTCAGGCGTGATCTCAGCGATCGTTGCCAGAAACTCCGCCTGCGGATCGAGGTGCGGCGGCGCCGTATAGAGGCCATCGATGTCCGACAGCAGAATTAGGAGATCGGCGCCGGTCATCGTCGCGACGCGCGCAGCCAGGCGATCATTGTCGCCGTAGCGGATTTCGCTGGTAGCAACGGTGTCGTTCTCGTTGATGATCGGCACAGCACCGATCTTCAAAAGTTGGTTGATGGTCGCTCGTGCGTTCAGATAGCGCCGGCGTTCTTCAGTGTCGCCTAGTGTCAGCAGAATCTGGCCAGCGACGATCTCGTCGCGCGACAGACTTTCTGACCAAGCGCGCGCCAAGGCGATCTGGCCGACGGCCGCCGACGCCTGACTTTCCTCCAGCTTTAGCGCGCCCGAAGGCAGGTCCAGCACCGAACGACCGAGTGCGATTGCGCCTGAGGAAACGACGAGCACGTCAACGCCCTTGGCTTTCAGCGCCGCAATATCGCGGCACATTGCATCAAGCCACGCCTTCTTCAGACCCGTCTTGCGATCGACAAGAAGAGCCGAACCAATCTTGATGACGACACGGCGGTAACGCCCAAGCGACTTACGCGTCGTCATTGGCCCCGCCTTCATCGTCCGACACCATATCACGGTGGCGAAGTTTCGGTGCCCTGCCGAGCTTTTCCGCCGCGCCAGCATTCGCCTCAACGATGATATCGCGTAGAGCACGCAACACTTCCGTCATGCCCTTGCCCGTAGCCGCGGAAATCTGAAACGGCGTCTTGCCGCAGGCCTTGGCAAGTTCCTTCGTCTTCTTCTTCAGCGTGTCCGCATCGAGAACATCGATCTGCGACAGAGCGACGATCTCAGCCTTGTCGCCAAGCTCGCCGCCATACGCGTCGAGTTCGCGGCGGACGGTCGTGTAGGCCTTACCAACCTTTTCCTCCTGCGAGGACACGAGATGCAGCAGCACGCGTGTGCGCTCGACGTGACCAAGGAAGCGGTCGCCGATCCCGACACCCTCATGCGCGCCTTCGATCAGCCCCGGAATATCGGCAAGGACGAATTCCTGCCCGTCGACGGTCGCGACACCGAGGTTCGGGTGTAGCGTCGTAAAGGGATAGTTCGCAATCTTCGGTCGGGCGCGGGTTACGGCTGCGAGGAACGTGGACTTACCGGCATTGGGCAATCCAACAAGGCCCGCATCGGCAATCAGCTTCAGATGCAGCCAGATCGTCTTTTCCTCGCCGGGAAGACCGGGATTGGCCCAGTCCGGCGCCTGATTGACCGAGGATTTAAAGTGCGCGTTGCCGAAGCCGCCATTACCGCCCGCGGCGAGCCGGAAGCGCTGTCCTTCCTCGGTCAGATCGCAGATCAGCGTCTCCCTGTCTTCCTCGAAGATCTGCGTACCGACAGGCACTTTGAGCGTAACGTCGTCGCCGTTGGCGCCGGTACGGTTCTTACCCATCCCATGCATGCCGATCTTGGCCTTGAAGTGCTGCTGATAACGGAAGTCGATCAGCGTATTGAGACCGTTGACCGCCTCGACCCAGACATCACCGCCGCGTCCGCCGTCGCCACCATCAGGGCCGCCGAACTCGATAAACTTCTCGCGCCGGAACGAGACACTGCCCGCGCCGCCGTCTCCGGACTTAATATAGACCTTTGCTTCGTCGAGAAATTTCATCTTACTTCCATTGTGCGGTGGCAGTTCTCGCCCCTCTTGCCGCCCTCGATATAGGCGCTTCAATCGGAGGTCAAAGGATTATCGTGAAGTTTGCGAGCTATAACATACAGTACGGCTTCGGTCTTGATGGCATCTACGACCTGGACCGAATCGTTGCGAGCCTCGAGGGCGCCGACATCATCGCGCTCCAGGAGGTGACCCGGGGCTTCGTCCGCAACGATTATGCCGACATGGTCGCGGACCTCGCGGGGCTTTTTCCCAACCATTTCTGGGTTTATGGACCGGCTTGCGACCTGCATGTCGAGGAGGCCGAGGAAGGCTGGCCGACGCGCGGAACCCGCTTCCAGTTCGGAAACATGGTGCTCTCGCGCTGGCCGATCCTCTCGACCCGAACGCTGCTTCTGCCGCGCAGCCGAACGATCTCCAAGATCAATCTCCAGCGTGGCGCGACTGAGGCCGTTATCGAGACGCCTTCCGGCGGGCTGCGTGTCTATTCGGTGCATCTCGATCATGTCTCCAACGACGAGCGCAGCCGGCAGCTTGCGCATTTGAAAGAGCGCATCAATGCCTTCGTGTCCGAAGGCAGCTCTGTTACGGGTGCCGCAGAATTCGATATCAGCGATCCGCCGTTGCCCGAGAATTACATCGTCATGGGCGACTTCAACATGACGCCGGAATCGCCGGAGTATTGCATTTTTTCCGGCGCCAGCGACGGCTATTACGGTCGCGTTCAGCGTATCGGCACGCCAATTGACGCATTTGCGGTGTTGAAGGCCTACACGCCCGGCAGCTATAGCTGGATGGATCCCAAGGATCAC
This sequence comes from Rhizobium mesoamericanum STM3625, assembly GCF_000312665.1. GTDB lineage: Bacteria > Pseudomonadota > Alphaproteobacteria > Rhizobiales > Rhizobiaceae > Rhizobium > Rhizobium mesoamericanum. Next base: position 735,349 of record NZ_HF536772.1, read on the forward strand.
AGCAAACGCATGCATCTCGACTACTGTTTCGTCAGCTGCGGCCTTGCGGACCGCCTGAAATCCGTGAAGATCGACACAAACTCTGTCGGCTCCGATCACTTCCCTGTCTGGGTAGAGATCGACGGCTAGGGTTGAGGCGTCCCGACACGTCGGGACGCTTCCTTAATTCAAGCGATCCTGGCCTGTTGCAGGGCACCGGGCTTCAGCATCGTCTCAACATGCGTGACCATGGTGTTACGCGCGAAGCTGTAGATTTCGCTACAGCCGGTCATACGGAAGCCGAGCTTTTCCTGCAACTTCAGCGAGGCCGGGTTATCGGCGAAAACGCCGGAATGAACCACCGTCTCGGGCATACGGCGCGAAAACCGCTCCAACACGGCCGATACCGCCTCGCTCATATAGCCGCGCCGCCAGTAGTAGCGGTTCAGCCAGTAACCGAGATTCCAAAGACCGTGGCGAAGTTCGATTGCGACGACGCCGATATGGGCGTCGTCACCAACAGTGATGGCAAACTGCCAGTCGGGCATGCCGCGCGCCGTCACCGGTACCAGCCAGTCGAGCGCGTCCTGCCTGTCGTAGGGTGCAGGAACGCGCGCGAGCATGCGGGTAACGGCGAAGTCGGACAGCGTGTCCGCGATCGCATCTGCATCGCTCAGCCGATGCGGGCGGAGCACCAGCCGGTCCGTTGTAATAACCGGCAGGGGACCGGGCGTCATCGACTGACTCTTGGGTCTTTGACGACTGATCGCGTTCATAGGACGCTCCCCCAGCTTCTCAGCGACATCCAGGTCTTGCGGTCGAGCCTGTACCACTCGACTGGCACGTTGCTGCCGAGCGCCAGCGACGCCGCGAGGCCGGATCCCTGGAACTGGAAACCGCACTTCTGTATGACCCGCCGCGAAGCGACGTTCATCACCCTGCAACGGGCATCGATTTGGTCGACATCCTGCCGTGTGCGAAAGACCATATCGACCAGAGCGTGGCATGCCTCGGTCATAAAGCCTTGATTCCAGTAAGGTTCTCCAAGCCAGTAACCGATCTCGACAGTCCGTCCGTCTAGATGCGGTTCGACCCCGCAGCACCCCATGAAGGCGCCGTTTTCGGCCTTGGTGATCGCATAGACGCACTTGCCAATCTCGCCGTTTTTCGTGCGTCGCACGAAGTCGGCGGCATCATTGGCCGTGTACGGGTGCGGCATACGCGACACCATGGTGGCGACTTTGGCGTTGTTGGCAAGATGGGCAAGGGCGTCAATGTCTTCTTCGTGCGGCGCGCGCATGACGAGTCGCTCCGATAGTAAGACAGGGCAATCGGTCCTTAACCGCTCCGGCCTCAGCCGTTCCTTGGGAGACCGCTGGTCTTCCCGGGGAGACCACGATTGGCCCTCCCTCAACAATTCGCCTTGCATGTTCAGTCCTCCTTAGTTGGACAAGAAAAAAGGGGAGATGGCGCCCCATCTCCCCTGTTTTCTGGACTGAACCTGATACGCTCAGCCGGGTCGATGAGACGCCGGCTGTTTTAGAGCGCTACCGGCTTATTCCGCTGCTTCCGCTTTCGGCATTACAGACACGTACACGCGACCATTGGCCTTCGTTCGATAGTTCACATTGCCGGCGGTAAGAGCAAAGATCGTGTGATCTTTGCCGAGGCCGACGTTGGAACCCGGATGCCACTGCGTACCGCGCTGACGCACGATAATGTTGCCTGCGATGACGGCTTCGCCGCCAAACTTCTTCACGCCAAGGCGCTTGGATTCGGAATCACGACCGTTGCGCGACGAACCGCCAGCTTTTTTGTGTGCCATTGGTGTTCTCCTTTAAACCTTCAGTCCCGTAATCTTACTTAGCAGCCACGATGTCCGTGATGCGGACGACCGTGTGATGCTGACGATGGCCGCGCGAACGCTTCGAGTTCTGACGACGGCGCTTCTTGAAGGCGATGACCTTCTTGCCGCGGTTATGCTCGACCACTTCGGCCTTGACGGAAGCGCCCTTAACGAAGGGGGCACCAATCGCAGCGTCGGCGCCTTCGCCGATTACGAGGACTTCGGTGAATTCAATTGCGTCGCCAGCGGTTGCTTCAAGCTTCTCGATGGTCAGCACGTCGTTTGCCGCCACACGGTACTGCTTACCGCCGGTCTTGATGACTGCGAACATTTTTTATCCTTTCATGTTCGTTCCGGCTCATACCCGCCAAACAAGCAGGTGGCCGTCTTTTTATCAGTCGAGGTTAAGCAGGGATTTCAGAGGCTTTCGCCCAGAACTCTCGCTGCCGGTGATCCGCCCGCGCGAGCGCGAGACGGGCAGGCACGGACTTATCCACACCTATTGCGAAGCCGAGATACGCGAGGCCAAAAACACTGTCAAGGCAAAAGGATGAAAACCTCTGAGATTTCGTCTTGCCAGTCCGTCATTCTGTCGCTATGTAGCCCACCGCGCCGAACAAGCGCCGACCAGACCGCGGAGAGGTGGCAGAGTGGTCGAATGCACCGCACTCGAAATGCGGCATACCTGCAAGGGTATCGTGGGTTCAAATCCCACCCTCTCCGCCATAAATCTCGTTGTCCGACCCGGAGACATAGATAGCCTGTCCCTAGGACGTGGTGGACTGCACACCTTTGGTGCGACCAATCAGCAACAGTTCTCCCGGCTGTGAATGGGTCTGGTGTCTCTTGCCGCTGTTGCGGGAGACTGGCTTCGTAAGCGTCCGGCGCGAGATCCCAAAGGACCGGCAAACCTCGCTCATCCCTTCGCCCTCCAGCAGCCGAGCGACAAAACGACGACGCTCATCTAAGACCGAAGTCTCTGGGGCCTTCCACGGTAGTCGACCCTGTCCTCTAAGATTTCGACCGGCGCTTTTCGAAGAAGTCGGCAATGCCAGCCTGCGCCTCTTCCGTCTCCCAACTGTCCGCTAGTCGAGTAATTACGTTGTCAATGATCTCGTCCGTGATAGGCAAGGCGAGCGAACGCGCGAGAGCCTTGGCGCTCGCTGCAGCTTGTGGCGAGGCCGCGATGAACTCGTCGATTTCCTTCTCGACCGCGCGATCGACATCGGCGGACGCAACAACTGAAGCGACAAGACCGATCGATTTCGCATGAGCAGCGTCAAATATGCGCCCTGAGACGAATAGGGATCGCGCTGCAGAGCTGCCAATCCGCGCAACGACATAGGGGCTGATCGTTGCCGGTATCAGGCCGAGCCGGACTTCCGTCAAACCGAAACGTGCCGCCTCCGAAGCGATCGCGGTGTCGCAGACGCTGATCAACCCGATACCACCGCCGAAGGCGCTTCCATGGACGCAGCCGATGAGTGGTTTCGGAACCTGGTTCAAAGCCTTGAACATCATCGCCAGTCGCCGTGCTTCGGCGATTCTCTCCGACCGGCTCGCCTTCAACTGGGCTCTCATCCATTCCAGATCGCCGCCGGCACAGAAGCTCTTTCCCGCTCCGGCAAGCACGATGACGCGCACATTCCTGTCCGATGCGAGAACGCTTGCAGCTTCGGTCAATTCATCGATCATCTCGGCGGACATTGCGTTGTGCTTGTCCTCGCGGGCCAGCGTAAGCCGGGCAGCACCGCGTTCGTCGACCGAAATCATCAGCGTTTTTGGCATTATCCTGCGCTCCTCAGGCTCTGGGCAAAACGCGCAGCCTCTTCGAGCTTCTCCGGAGAGAGCCCGGTTCGGTACCCCTTTCGGGAAAGAAACTGCGCAACTTCCAGCGAATCCACATTGCCCTTTGCGCCCGGTGCGTAGGGGCAGCCTCCCAATCCGCCGACCGACGCATCGAAAACCCGCAGTCCGTGCTTTAACGAAACGTCGATATTGTCGATGGCCCAGCCATCGGTATCGTGGAAGTGACCGGCAAGCATCGTCGCGGGCGCATAGGAGAGGACCGTCACCAGCATCTGATCGACTTCCTCCGGCCGCCCGCGACCGATTGTGTCGCCGAGACTGATCTCGTAGCAGCCCAAGGCATGCAGGCTTTCGACGACGCGGGCCGCCGCATCGGGCGAGACGGCGCCCTCGTAGGGACATTCGACGACGCAGCTGACATAGCCGCGCATCGGGACACCGCGCGCACGACTTGCTTCGGCAACCGACTTAAAGCGTTCGATGCTCTCGGCGATGGAACAGTTGATATTCTGTTGCGAGAAGCTCTCCGAGGCGGAAGCAAAGATCGCGACTTCGTCCGCGCCCGCGGCCATTGCAGCCTCGAACCCTTTCATATTCGGCGTCAGAACTGCATAGCGGACCCCCGGCCTGCGCTTGATACCGGCCATCACCTCGGCGGCGTCGGCAAGCTGTGGCACCCACTTCGAGCTGACAAAGCTCGTCGCCTCAATTCGCTCGAAACCACATTCTGAGATCATGTCGATCAGGGTGATCTTCTTCGCCGTCGGTATCAGGTCCTTCTCGTTCTGAAGGCCATCACGTGGCGCCATCTCGACGATCGAGACATCCCGCGGCAGCAGTGTGGATTCTCCGGGCTGCACGATCACATCTCCTCTACCCGGAGTGTGAGAAGCACGGCGCCTTCATCGACTTGCTGTCCTTCGCTCACCTCGACAGCCTCCACCGTTCCGTCGCGGGCCGCGACAAGCGTGAGTTCCATCTTCATGGCCTCCATGACGATAAGCGCATCGCCCTTGGAGACTTTCGCCCCCGAACTCGTGCGCACGATCTTCACAAAGCCCGGCATTGGGGCGATCAGCCTGTTGCCATCCGCGACGTCGGCCGCGCTGAAATCGAGCGGATTGCCGAGGTGAAATAAATGCGTCCTGTGGTCGACGCTGACCACCAAATGATGTGCTGCCGCACTTGCCTTGACCTGGACCTGCCGGCCATCGACCTCCGCCCTGCATCCGTCGTCCTGCCGGCTAACGATTTTCACCGGAATGACTCTCCTGCCGTCGTGCACGGCAAAGAAATCGAACCCCTTGGCGGCAACCCGCAGGGTCGAATGCCCCCCTTCATAGGTCAGGGCGACGATACGCTGCATTTCGCTCCACAGCTGCCAGTGCCCTAGCGTAAGCCATGGATCGCCTTCGGATGATGGCGCAAGCGCACCCATCGACAGGACGGCAGCGAGAGCAACGACGGTGTCCGCTGGCGGCTCGACGGCGGTCAGCAATTGAAGATCGCGATCGATCAGGCCGGTATCCGGATGGCCGGCGACGACTTCTTCGTGCGCGCTCAGCCTGGCCAGAAATTCCAGATTGGTGGTGACGCCAACGACATGTGAACTTTGCAACGCACGGGTTAACCGCGACAGCGCGACGTTGCGGTTCGGTCCATGCACGATCATCTTGGCAATCAAAGGATCATAGTGGGCGGAGACGGTATCGCCTGGACGGATTCCTGAATCGATTCGCGCAGTAACATCGGGAAAGTCCAAATGCCTAATCGTTCCCGTCGCGGGCAGAAAGCCCTTGGCCGCATCCTCGGCATAAATTCGCGCTTCGAATGCCCAACCGTAGATCTCAAGCTCCGACTGATTCTTCGGCAGAGGCTCGCCGGCGGCCACGCGCAATTGCCACTCGACCAGGTCGACTCCGGTAATCGCCTCGGTGACGGCGTGCTCGACCTGAAGACGGGTATTCATCTCCATGAAGTAGAATCGATCCGGCCGCAGGCCATTCGAGACATCCGCGATAAATTCCACGGTGCCGGCGCCACGATATGAGATGGCGCGCGCTGCGCGCACCGCTGCGTCGCCCATCGCGCGCCGCATCTCCGGCGTCATCCCCGGCGCTGGCGCTTCTTCAATTACCTTCTGATGGCGGCGCTGCAGCGAACAATCGCGTTCGAAAATATGCACGACGTTGCCAAGCCGATCCCCAAAGATCTGAACCTCGATGTGGCGCGGACGAACAAGACATCGCTCGATCAAAACCGCATCGTCGCCGAAAGCGGCCTTTGCCTCGCGCCGTGCGGCGGCGAGCGCCTCCCGAAAATCCTCCTCGCTGTCGACGCGGCGCATGCCCTTGCCGCCACCACCAGCGCGGGCCTTGATGAGCACGGGGTAGCCGATCAGTGTTGCCTGATCGGCCAGAAATTCGTCATTCTGCTCCTCTCCGTGATAACCGGGGACAATCGGCACGCCCGATTGATCCATCAATGCCTTTGCCGCATCCTTCAATCCCATGGCGCGAATGGAGGAGGCCTGCGGTCCTATGAAGACCATACCTGCAGCCTCCACGGCCGCAGCAAAATCAGCATTTTCCGAGAGAAACCCATAACCGGGATGAATGGCTTCAGCGCCGGTTCGCTCCGCCGCAGAAAGAATCCGCTCGATCGAGAGATAGCTTTCCTGTGCGCTGGCAGGTCCCACGCGAACCGCCTCGTCGGCCATCTCGACATGCAGCGCCCCAACATCGACATCCGAATAGACCGCCACGGTAGCGATGCCAATGCGCCTAGCGGTGCGGATTACCCGGCAGGCTATCTCGCCACGGTTTGCGATGAGAATTTTCTGGAACATCGCCACCTCACATCCGGAACAGGCCGAAGCGCGTGTCTTCAATCGGTGCGTTCAGCGCCGCAGACAGCGAGAGGCCGAGCACGTCGCGACTCTTGGCCGGATCGATTACCCCATCATCCCATAACCGTGCCGAGGCATAGAGTGGATGGCTCTGCCGTTCGAAAAGATCGAGCACCGGCTGCTTGAAAGTGGTCTCCTCCTCGGGTGTCCATGGCGTGCCGGCGCGCGAGAGCGCTTCTCCCCGCACGGTCGCAAGGACACCCGCCGCCTGCTCTCCACCCATGACCGAGATACGGCTGTTAGGCCATGTCCAGAGAAAGCGCGGCGAGAAGGCGCGACCCGCCATGCCGTAATTGCCCGCACCGAATGAACCGCCGACCAAGATCGTGACCTTCGGCACACCAGTCGTTGCGACCGCGGTAACGAGCTTGGCGCCATTCTTAGCGATGCCTTCGGTTTCGTATTTGCGACCGACCATGAAACCGGTGATATTCTGCAGGAAGACAAGAGGTACTCTGCGTTGCGAGCAGAGTTCCACGAAATGAGCGCCCTTGAGGGCCGATTCCGAGAACAGCACACCGTTGTTGGCAACAATGCCGACGGGGATACCGTGGACGTGGGCGAAACCGCAGACCAGCGTCGTCCCGTAACGCGCCTTGAATTCATCGAAACGCGAGCCGTCGACTATACGGGCAATAACTTCGCGTACGTCGTAGGGCACGCGCAGATCGGCCGGGACGATACCTGCAATTTCCGAAGGATCGAACAATGGCGCCTCGACCGCCTGGCGCTCGATGCCGCCCGCCTTGGATCGATTGAGATTGGCGACAGCGCGCCTCGCCAGCGCAAGAGCGTGTGCATCGTCACGTGCGAGATGATCGGCAACGCCGGAGAGCCTTGTATGCACATCGCCACCGCCGAGCTCCTCCGAGGAGACGACTTCGCCGGTCGCGGCCTTGACCAATGGCGGTCCGGCAAGAAAGATCGTCCCTTGGCCTTCGACGATTATTGCCTCATCGGACATGGCAGGCACATAGGCACCGCCCGCCGTACACGAACCCATTACCACGGCAATCTGTGGAATTGCCGCTGCCGACATATTGGCCTGATTATAAAATATCCGACCGAAATGATCGCGATCCGGGAACACCTCGTCCTGGTTCGGCAAATTCGCGCCGCCGGAATCCACCAGGTAGATACAGGGCAGATTGTTCTGGGCCGCAACTTCCTGCGCACGCAGGTGCTTCTTCACCGTCATCGGAAAGTAGGTGCCGCCTTTGACCGTGGCATCGTTGCAGACGATCATGCAATCGCATCCGGAAACTCGGCCAACGCCGGTGATGAGGCCGGCACCCGGCGCCTCATTGCCGTACATGCCATGGGCGGCCGTCAATCCGATCTCGAGAAACGGTGTAGCCGGATCAAGCAGGGCCGCAATCCGGTCGCGTGGCAACATCTTGCCACGGGCAACGTGACGCTCACGCGCCGCAGGTCCGCCACCATTTGCAGCATTTACAGCCGCCTCCTCGATGACACGAATCGCTTCGGTCATTGCCGCGCGATTTGTCCTGAAGCTCTCCGAATTCGTCGAAATCTGCGACTTCAAAACCGTCATTGGTCACCGCATGGTTGTCGGATGGATCAGGCCGTTTCCGCAAAAAGCTCGCGGCCAATCAGCATCCGTCTGATTTCAGAGGTCCCGGCACCGATTTCATAAAGCTTGGCATCACGTAGCAGCCGGGCGGCAGGATAGTCGTTCGTATAGCCATTACCGCCGAGTGCCTGGATCGTTTCCAGGGCCACAAGCGTCGCCCTCTCCGCGGCATAGAGAATGCAGCCCGCCGCATCCTTGCGTGTCGTCTCGCCGCGATCGCAGGCGGCCGCCACCGCATAGACATAGGCGCGTGCTGTGTTCATGGCGACGTACATGTCGGCGAGTTTGCCCTGCATCAGCTGGAACTCGCCGATCGGCTGGCCGAACTGCCTTCTCTCGTGAAGATAAGGCACGACGACATCCATGCAGGCGGCCATGATGCCGATCGGCCCCGCGGAAAGGACGACGCGCTCATAGTCGAGCCCCGACATCAGAACGCGCGCACCGCCGCCGATGGTACCGAGCACATTTGCCTCGGGAATTTCGCAGTCCTCGAAGATCAGCTCGCAGGTATTGGAGCCGCGCATGCCGAGTTTGTCGAGCTTCGGGCCGGTGAAAAAGCCCTTGAAGTTCTTCTCGATGATCAAAGCAGTGATGCCCCGCGGTCCTGCCTCCGGGTCGGTCTTGGCGTAGACCACCAGAACGTCGGCATCCGGACCGTTGGTGATCCACATCTTGTTGCCGTTGAGAACGTAACTGTCGCCTCGCTTCTCCGCTCGAAGCTTCATCGAAACGACGTCAGACCCAGCGCCCGGCTCAGACATGGCAAGTGCGCCGATGTGTTCTCCCGAAATGAGCTTCGGCAAATACTGGGACTTCTGCTTTTCCGTTCCATTGCGGCTGATCTGGTTGACGCAAAGGTTGGAATGGGCTCCGTAGCTGAGCCCGACGGAGGCCGAAGCACGGCTGATCTCCTCCATCGCGACGCAATGAGCCAGATAGCCCAAGCCGGCACCGCCATAGGCCTCCTCGGCCGTGATCCCGAGCAGCCCCATATCGCCCATCTCGCGCCAGAGTGGCATTGGGAAACTGTTGTTACTGTCCGTCTCTGCAGCGAGCGGTGCGATGCGCTCCGTCGCAAAACGTCGCACGCTGTCACGGAGCGCCTCGATCTCGTCCGTCAGACCAAATCTCAAACCACCGGAATACATGCCTTCCCTCCCAAATCCGGCGCACGACTAGCGCAGCCTCCGGTATGCGTGTGTCGTTAATCTCCCGTCGTTGTTCTTCACGCGCTTATCTTGTCGGCAGCTCCTCCACCGCCGGTGGGCCCGATAAATTTCGTTGAAGAACGCGAAAATGGCAAGCATTTCCGGTCGACCAGACTTCTGGCCGCCAGTTTGCTCCTGCGAATATTTGTCAGATCTTCCGCGGACATCTGCCCCTTCTCCCAAGACAGGCAACGACCTGGATACAAACGAGATCTTCGCAGATCCGCGCGAGAACAAAGTGATGCTACCACCGGGCGCGCGGAATTTCTGAACCAAGACGGTTCGTCTGGCGCAAAATATGGAAAGATCTCGTCGGCGGGAGCGACGCTTTCAACCGCTCGAGGGCTGTCCGACAAAGCGGCAGCCGATCGTGATGTGATCAGCGCTTGATGGCGCGGCCGCTGCGGCTTTCGGCGAGTGCCCGGACTTGATGGCGGCGAACGAGCTCGGCCTGGACCTCGGCTTGGAATATCATGACGTGGTTGCGGACCTCATCCTCGGAGCAGCCAAGCGACGTCAGCTCAGCAGCCAGTCGGCGGCACTCCGTCTTCCAGAAGGCGACCGCATCCTCGCCATTGCGGCGATCCAGTTCGGCCGCGCACCGTTCAATGTCACCGGCGCGCGAAGCGACCGGGAAAAGCACGATTTCGCTTGTCGTCATTGCTTGCAGAGTTTTGTTTGACTGTACTGGCATCGACTCATTCCATTGCGTCCGACTCATTCCTAGCCGACCATGGTTAACGCTTTCCTCTTCACTTCAGACAAACGTGTCAGTTCGATCTTTCACGAACCTCGGCGATGCGTCGGAGCGGCAATTCGGAGGGGTGGCCTTCCATCACAAGCAGGACTTCCGAACCATCAAAAATGCAGCTAGGTTTCTGTGCTGCTTTGTCGATGCAGCAAGGGGGCTAGGATTGGTGAGAAGGGTAATCGCGAAGCCTGTCGCGGCGGCCATCGTGGTATTCGCGCGCGCAATTACTGCCGTGCGCGCCATCTGGCCGAACGAGGGCATTCCCCAGGGTCAGTGCGTTTATTTTGCCAATCATTCCAGCCATGGCGATTTCATTCTGGTCTGGGCGGTCCTGCCGCCGAGCTTACGGCACCGTACACGCCCCGTCGCCGGCGCGGAATATTGGCTAAAGTCGTCGATCAACCGCTTTATCGGCCGCGATGTCTTCGACGCCGTGCTTATCGAGCGGGATCGCGATCGACGCACCCGCGATCCAATTGAAGTCATGGCCGAGGTCATCGATTCCGGGGCGTCACTGATTCTCTTCCCCGAAGGCACGCGTAACCAGACGGATGCCCAGCTATTGCCGTTCAAAAGCGGGCTTTTCCATCTCGCCTCGATCCGGCCGGACGTTCAGCTCGTACCGGTCTGGATCAACAATCTCAACCGCGTCATGCCGAAGGGCGAGATTGTTCCAATCCCCCTCATCTGCACGGTGACCTTTGGCGACGTCATGCAAATCGAAGCCGGTGAGAACAAGGAAGTCTTCCTTAACAGGGCGCGCAGAGCGCTGCTCGATCTGTCACCAAAGCACCCGGGCGGTGACCAATGAACGCAAACGCCGACCTATGGATGCTCGTCCTTGGCATTTTCACGCTCCTCGTCGTTTCCTCGACCATCGGCTACCTGCTGCAGCGGCGCCTGCCTGCCGGTCAGTCGAATGCCGCGCTCGAGAATCTGAATGCGCGCATCAAGGCATGGTGGATCATGGTCATCCTGATCGGCCTCGCCTTTCTTGCCGGTCGCATTGGCGTGCTGCTGCTCTTCGGCTTCTGCTCTTTCGCGGCGCTACGCGAGTTCATCACCCTGACCGACACCAAACGTGCCGACCATTGGGCTCTGGCAGCCGCCTTCTTTGTCGTGCTGCCGCTGCAGTACTGGCTGCTGTGGGAGCGACAATACGGCATCTTCTCGATCTTCATTCCCGTCTACGCGTTCCTGCTGATGCCGATCATTTCGGTATTGCGCGGCGATACCGAGCGCTTCCTGATACGCATTGCCGAAGTGCAATGGGCGCTGATGATCTGTGTCTTCTGTGCCTCGCATGTTCCCGCGCTGCTGACGTTGACGATCTCGGGCTACGAAGGTCGTAACGTTCTCCTGATTGCCTTCCTGGTGATCATCGTACAACTCAGCGATGTCCTCCAATATGTCTGGGGCAAGCTGTTCGGTCGAACCAAGATCGCGCCGAGCCTGTCCCCTTCGAAGACCGTGGAAGGCTTCGTTGGCGGCGTGGTGAGCGCAACGTTGATCGGTTCCGCCCTGTGGTGGATCACGCCTTTCACGCCGTTTCAGGCCGGCGTCTTGGCCCTTGTTATCGCAATGATGGGCTTTTTCGGCGGCCTCGTCATGTCGGCAATCAAGCGAGATCGCGGCGTCAAGGATTGGGGCCACCTGATCGAGGGACATGGCGGATTGATCGATCGGCTCGACTCCGTAGTCTTTTCCGCACCAATCTTCTTCCACATTGTCCGCTACTGGTGGTCGGTCACATGACGGCGCTGATACGTCGCATGGCTCAAAGCAGTGTAACGCACGTTCTCTTCGCGTTTGTCGCCATGGGTGGCTGGGCGCTTTTCGCAAACAGCAACCACCCGCTGCAGCAAGCCTCGCTGGCTGGCGTTGTGCAAGGCGGGCTCTCGGCTTGCCTCACCTTTTTTCTCAAGACGGTCATTGAACGGCTCTCGAGACAATTCAAAGGGCGCGCGGGTCTGTGGGCGCCGCCGCTGATCGCATGTCTGGCTTCCACTGCCGCACTGATCTCGATCCACGCACTGAGCGGCACGCCAGAAATCCTGAAAACCATAGCGGTGCCGCTGGCTGTCTCGACGAGCTACGGAGCGGTCTACAATTACTTTCTCTATCAACAGAGGATTGAGGTATGACGGAAACGGGCGATCGGCGGCCGCTTGCAAGCAGAGACGCACAATGGGCAAAGCGCATGGCACAATGGCTGGCGGCGCGGTCGATTACGCCGAACCAGATCTCGCAAGCGAGCATGATCGCCGCAGCCCTGGCGAGCGGCACGTTTTTCCTCGCCGGACGAGATAACGGATTGAGTAGAGCACTCCTCCTAGTCCTTGCGGCCGCCTTCTGCCAGTTGCGGCTGCTGTGCAATCTCTTCGACGGCATGGTCGCCGTCGAAGGTGGCAAGGGCACAGCCGATGGACCGTTCTGGAACGAATTCCCCGACCGTATCGCCGATATACTGATCCTCGCTGGCGTGGGATATGGCATCGGATCTCCTGGGCTTGGTTGGGCAGCGGCATCTTTTGCCGTGTTGACAGGCTATGTTCGCGAGCTCGGACGAGCGACGGGAACGCCGAGCGACTTCTCAGGCCCGATGGCTAAACAGCATCGGATGGCGACGATAACGGCCGCAGCACTTCTATCGATCCTCGAGCCGCTGTGGGACGGGCATAATCAGGTTCTGCTCGCGGCGCTTTGGCTAATCGCCGTCGGCGCTGCGGTCACGGCGCTGCGCCGAGGCAGAAACGTCGTTCGGAACCTGAAGGCTGACCGCGGGCGTAATTGACGCACGTCGCTCAAACCTTCCGAGGCGTACCGAAAAGCGGGAAAGTGCGCTTTGCAGCCGGGTCGCCGGGCAATACAACAACGACGCCGCTTCTTCTTTTCCCCGAAGCGGCCTAGGACTAGCCTCGCTTCGGCGAGGCATTTTTCTTTTTTCCCGTTTATAAGATTTTTATATCCGCGCTCTGCCGCCGATCTCGAACGCTTATGCGCTTCAGCCGCATATTAATGGCCGAGAGATCCAAGGATCATCTCCACGCCAGAAAGCATGAAAGGTGCCATCCGATGGGGTGGCACCCTTTGTCTTGTCTGACTCCAGAAGAACAACAGGAGTCACGATCGATGATGGACATAGTTCTACTCGCCACAGCAATCGTATTTTTCGCCCTGTGCTTTGCCTACACCAAAGCCTGCGACCGGCTCTAACCGGAGAAAAAGCGCCATGACCCTCGATTATATTCTCAGCGGTGCCGTGACCGTGTTTCTTACGGTTTATCTCACCTACGCTCTCATTCGCCCCGAGCGCTTCTAGCCGTCGCACCTTCTCCCAATGCGCGACAGGCGAAACCAATCGGGTATTGAAAGTTACTTCCCATGACCCTTAACGGATGGCTTCAGATCTTGCTCTATTGCGGGATCATCATCGCGCTCGTCAAACCGCTCGGCGGTTACATGACGCGCGTCTTCAGCGGCGAACGGACGCTTCTCTCACCGGTCCTTGTTCCGATCGAACGGGGACTTTATGCCATTGCCGGCACCGGCGAACGCGAGGAACAGCACTGGACTTCGTACGCGTTCTCGATGTTGCTGTTCAATTTCCTTGGCGTACTCGTTCTGTATGCCCTAATGCGTCTCCAGGCGGCTTTGCCGTTTAACCCGGCCGGCATGTCCGCTGTTCCAGCCGAGCTTTCCTTCAACACCGCCGTCAGCTTCGTAACAAACACAGACTGGCAGAACTACGGCGGCGAAAGCACTATGTCCTACCTGACGCAGATGGCAGGGCTCACCGTTCAGAATTTCGTATCGGCAGCAACCGGTATTGCCATTGCAGTCGGTCTCATTCGTGCCTTTGCGCGCACCTCGGGCAAAGCGATCGGCAACTTCTGGGTCGATATGATCCGCGCGATCCTCTACGTCCTGCTGCCGCTCTGCATCGTGCTGACGCTGGTCTATGTCTATCTTGGCGTTCCGCAGACCTTGGGGCCCTATGTCGACGCGACCACCCTTGAGGGCGCCAAGCAGACGATTGCCCTCGGCCCCGTCGCCTCGCAACTTGCCATCAAGATGCTCGGCACCAATGGCGGCGGCTTCTTCAACGCCAACTCCGCGCATCCGTTCGAGAATCCTGACAACATCTCGAATATGATCCAGATGGTTTCCATCTTCGCAATCGGCGCCGCCCTCACCAATGTCTTCGGTCGCATGGTCGGCAACCAGCGTCAGGGATGGGCCATCCTCGCGACCATGGGTCTTCTCTTCGTCGTCGGCGTCGGCGTCACCTATTGGGCCGAAGCGGCCGGCAATCCGCTGATGCACGCCTTCGGCCTCAACGGGAGTAACATGGAGGGCAAGGAAGTTCGCTTCGGCGTCGCTATGTCCTCGCTCTTTGCCGTGATCACAACCGCGGCTTCCTGCGGCGCGGTCAACGCTATGCATGGCAGCTTCACGGCGCTCGGCGGCCTCATTCCGCTCGTCAACATGCAGCTTGGCGAAGTCATCGTCGGCGGCGTCGGTGCAGGCTTCTACGGCATCCTGCTTTTCGTCATCGTTGCTGTCTTCGTGGCGGGGCTGATGGTCGGTCGCACGCCGGAATATCTTGGCAAGAAAATCGAAGCCAAGGAGATGAAGATGGCAGTGCTTGCCATCCTCTGCCTGCCGCTCGCGATGCTCGTCTTCACGGCGATATCGAGCGTCCTGCCATCCGCTGTCGCCTCGATCGGCACGGCCGGCCCCCACGGCTTCTCCGAGATCCTGTATGCCTATACCTCGGCTGCCGCGAACAACGGCTCTGCCTTCGGTGGCCTGACCGGGAACACGCCCTGGTACAACATCACGCTCGGCATGGGCATGCTGATGGGTCGCTTCCTCGTGATCGTCCCGGCGCTCGCAATCGCAGGATCGCTCGTCGCCAAGAAGACCGTTCCGGCTTCCGCCGGCACTTTCCCGACGGATGGTCCGCTCTTCGTTGGCCTCTTGGCAGGCACGATCCTGATCGTCGGCGGCCTGACCTTTTTCCCGGCGCTCGCGCTTGGTCCGGTCGTCGAGCATCTGGTCATGATCGCCGGCCAGACCTTCTGAGGTGAAGCATGATCCTTCGGTACAGGCTTCGCAAATCCTTCAATGCACGTCCCGGTTTTCCGGGACGTGACAGCCAGCGGATGACCCGCGCCTCCGACATCATCCTGTTGATGCTCGCCGGTCTCCTCGTGACATCGCGGTATTTCGGATCCTACACGGCTGATCGCACAACGGTCGCCTTACTCTTTTTAAGCTGGAGTCTCTTATGAGCCAGGCAAAATCAGCGAGCATCATGGATTCTCGCATTCTCATTCCGGCCGTGGGCGCTGCCTTCAACAAGCTGAACCCGCGCACCCTTGCCAGGAACCCGGTCATGTTCGTCGTGGCGACGGTTTCAGCGCTAACCACGATCCTGTTCGTCCGCGACCTTGTCACCGGCGGTGGAAATCTCGGCTTCTCCTTCCAGATCAACCTCTGGCTCTGGTTCACCGTGCTGTTCGCAAACTTCGCCGAAGCCGTCGCCGAAGGGCGCGGCAAGGCACAGGCGGACTCGCTGCGCAAGGCCCGCACCGAGACCCAGGCAAAGCTGCTGACGGCCAACAACGGCAGCGGCTATCACCTCGTTCCGGGCACCAGCCTGAAAGTCGGCGATCTCGTCCTCGTCGAGGCCGGCGATATCATTCCATCGGACGGAGAAGTCGTCGAGGGTGTCGCCTCGGTCAACGAGGCTGCAATCACCGGCGAATCCGCCCCTGTCATCCGCGAGTCCGGCGGCGACCGGTCGGCCGTGACCGGCGGCACGCAGGTCCTATCCGATTGGATTCGCGTCCGCATCAGCGCTGCCGCGGGACACACCTTCCTCGACCGAATGATCTCGCTCGTCGAAGGTGCCGAGCGGCAGAAAACCCCGAACGAAATCGCTCTCAACATCCTGCTTGCCGGCATGACGCTGATCTTCGTACTGGCCACCGCGACGATCCCGAGCTTTGCGAGCTATGCCGGCGGCTCGATCCCGATCATCATCCTCGTCGCGCTCTTCGTAACGCTGATCCCGACAACCATCGGCGCACTGCTCTCGGCAATCGGCATCGCCGGCATGGACCGTCTCGTTCGCTTCAACGTACTTGCCATGTCGGGCCGCGCCGTCGAAGCAGCCGGTGACGTCGACACCCTGCTCCTCGACAAGACCGGCACGATCACGCTCGGCAACCGCCAGGCAACCGCCTTTCGCCCGGTCCGTGGCGTCACCGAACAGGAACTCGCGGACGCAGCACAGCTGGCGTCGCTCGCCGACGAAACGCCGGAAGGCCGCTCTGTTGTCGTGCTCGCCAAGGAGAAGTATGCGATCCGCGGCCGCGACATGGGAAGCCTGCACGCCACATTCGTGCCGTTTACCGCCCAGACCCGCATGAGCGGTGTCGACGTCGAAGGCTCGTCGATCCGCAAGGGCGCCGTCGACGCCGTGCTCACTTACGCCGGGGCTGCATCGGCACCGGCTTCCGGCAATACCACCGTCGCCATCCGCACCAACTCCGAGAGCATGCGGGAACTGCAGGCGATCGCCGATGAAATCGCCAAGGCTGGCGGCACGCCGCTGGCGGTTGCCCGAGATGGCAAGCTTCTCGGCGTCATCCAGCTCAAGGATATCGTCAAGGGCGGCATTCGCGAGCGCTTCGCCGAGCTGCGCCGGATGGGCATTCGTACCGTCATGATAACGGGCGACAACCCGATGACGGCGGCCGCCATCGCGGCCGAGGCCGGCGTCGACGATTTCCTCGCCCAGGCGACGCCGGAGAACAAGCTTTCACTGATCCGTGAGGAACAGGCCAAGGGCAAGCTCGTTGCCATGTGCGGCGACGGCACAAACGACGCACCCGCCCTCGCCCAGGCCGATGTCGGCGTCGCCATGAACACGGGCACGGTCGCTGCCCGCGAAGCCGGCAACATGGTCGACCTCGACAGCGATCCGACGAAGCTCATCGAGATCGTCGAGATCGGCAAACAGCTGCTAATGACCCGTGGCGCGCTGACCACCTTTTCGATCGCCAACGACATCGCCAAGTACTTCGCCATTATCCCCGCGATGTTCCTGGCGTTTTATCCGCAACTCGGCGTCCTGAACGTCATGGGACTAGCCACCCCGCAGAGCGCCATCCTATCGGCCATCATCTTCAACGCACTGATCATCGTGGCGCTGATACCGCTGTCGCTGAAGGGCGTGAAATACCGTGCGATCGGCGCCGGCGCGCTGCTCTCCCGTAACCTGCTCATCTATGGCATCGGCGGCATCATTGTCCCGTTCATTGGCATCAAGGCGATCGACATGGCCATCACCGCCATCGGTCTCGCCTAAGGAGTTGACATAATGTTGAAAGAACTTCGTCCGGCAATCGTCATGATCGTTGCCACCACCGCCATCACCGGTCTGCTTTACCCGCTCGCAATGACGGGCGCCGCGCAAGCTCTCTTCCCGGCGCAAGCGAACGGCAGCCTCATCCGGAAGGAGGGCAAAGTGATCGGCTCGACGCTGATCGGCCAGGCATTCACCAGCGACAAGTACTTCCATGGCCGCCCTTCGGCGGCAGGCGACGGATACAACGCTGCCTCGTCCTCCGGCTCCAACCTTGGTCCCACGAGCCAGAAACTGCTCGATCGCGTGAAGGCCGACTATAACGCCGCCAAGGCCGCTAATCCGAATACCCAGGTGCCGATCGATCTCGTGACGGCCTCCGGCAGCGGCCTCGATCCGCACATCTCTCCTGAGGCGGCCTACTTCCAGGTACCCCGTGTTGCCAAGGCCCGCGGCGTGGACGAAACCAAGCTGAAGGCGATTGTCGATGCCGCCGTCGTTCACCGCGAGCTCGGGTTTCTCGGTGAGCGCACGGTCAATGTTCTGGCATTGAACCAGTCTCTTGATGCTTCTATGTCTGAGTAGGGTGGAAAGCCCCGGCCGCTTGCGCGTGGCCGGGGCTTCCTCGTCAGGGAAAGATGAAAAGCATGCCGGAAGACAACCGCGACAAGGTTGGCAGGCCCTCGCCCGATGCACTGCTTGAGAAGGCGCGACAGGAGACCCGTGGCCGGCTGAAGATATTCCTCGGCGCCGCGCCCGGCGTAGGCAAGACCTACGAGATGTTGGAGTCGGGCCGCGCCAAGCTGTCCGATGGTGTCGACGTGGTGATCGGAATCGTCGAGACCCATGGCCGCAAGGAAACACAGGCCCTGGTCGAGGGTTTCGAAGTCATTCCCCGCGTCAAGATCGACTACAAGGGCCGCCCTCTCGAGGAAATGGATATCGATGCCATCCTTGCACGCCGGCCCGGGCTTGTCCTTGTCGACGAACTTGCCCATACGAACGCCGAAGGAAGCCGGCACCCCAAGCGCTACCTCGACGTGAAGGAATTGCTTGACCGCGGCATCGACGTCTATTCGACGCTGAACATCCAGCACGTTGAGAGCCTGAACGACGTCGTCTCTCAAATCACTCGCGTCCGCGTCCGCGAGACGGTCCCCGACTCGATCATCGACATGGCGGATGACGTCGAGATCATCGATCTGACGCCGGACGATCTGATCAAACGGCTGCACGACGGGAAGGTCTATGTCCCCAGAACCGCTGAACGCGCCCTGACCAATTATTTCACCCCGGGCAACCTGACCGCGCTGCGTGAACTTGCATTGCGCAAGACCGCGCAGCGAGTCGATGACCAGTTGCTGAACCACATGCAGGCACATGCCATCGCTGGCCCCTGGGCTGCCGGTGAAAGGGTCCTTGTATCTGTCGATCAGCATCCACGATCAGCTTCGCTCGTGCGCTACGCGTCTCGAATGGCCTCGCGACTGCGAGCACCGTGGGCAGCCGTCTACGTCGAAACCAATCGTTCGATCAGCCTGACGGAACCTGACCGCGACACGATTGCAGCAACGCTCCGACTGGCTGAACAGCTTGGCGGCGAGGCAATCACCATTCCAGGTCGCGAAGTCTCGGAAGAGCTGGTCCGGCACGCCGCGGCCAACAATATCACGCATATCGTCATCGGAGCGCCCAGCAAGCCGACATGGCGTGATTGGTTCCACCGCTCCATCGTCGACGATCTGATCCGAACATCGGGCAGCATCAGCGTCCACGTGATTTCCGGCAACGAGAAAGACGGGGCATCCGCGAGCAGCATGAAAACTGCCCCCTCCTCGCCGGCGTTCAATATCCAGGCGTATCTCTCCGCCACGGCCTATGTAGCAATCGCGCTCGTCGCTGGTGTCGTACTTGATCAGGTGCTGGATGTCCGAAACCTTGCCCTTGTGTTCCTCATGGCCGTTCTCACGTCAGCGGTAATCCACGGGCTTCGTCCAGCGCTCTACACCTGCATTCTCAGCGCCCTCGCCTTCAACTTCTTCTTCCTGCCGCCTCGCTACACGCTGACGATCAGCGATCCGGAGAGCGTACTTGCATTGTTCTTTTTCCTGGGCGTTGCCGTCATTGCCAGCAATCTCACAGCAACGGTCCAACGCCAGGCGGCCGCTGCCCGGCAGCGTGCCAGAACGACCGAAGACCTCTACCTGTTCTCCAAAAAATTGGCCGGAACGGGCACGCTCGATGACGTTCTCTGGGCCACCGCCTTTCAGCTGGCGTCGATGCTCAAGGTCCGCGTCGTGCTTCTACTGCCAGAGGAAGGCACCATCTGCGTCAAGGCCGGCTATCCGCCGGACGACACCCTCGACGAGGCGGATATTGCCGCTGCCCGGTGGGCATGGGAGCACAATCACGCCGCCGGCCGCGGCGCTGATACACTGCCTGGCGCCAAACGCCTTTATGTACCGCTGCGAACCGGACGGGCAGCTGTTGGCGTGATCGGCCTCGACAATGACCGACGCGATGGCCCCCTATTGACGCCTGAGCAGCAACGCCTTCTCGACGCGTTGGCGGACCAGGCAGCGCTTGCAATCGAGCGCATTCAACTTGTGGCAGATGTCGATCGTGCAAGGCTTGCGGCGGAAGCCGACCGCTTGCGCTCTGCCCTTCTGACCTCGATCTCGCATGACCTGAAGACTCCACTCGCGGCCGTCCTTGGCGCTGCCGGCACGCTGCGTGACTATCTCGATTCCATGCCGCAGGAAGATCGAATGGATCTTCTGTCTACCGTTATCGACGAGTCGGAACGACTGAACCGCTTTATCGCCAACCTGCTCGACATGACGAAAATCGAATCCGGGGCAATGGAGCCTAACTATGCCTTGCACTATCCCGGCGACATTGTTGGAAGCGCGCTGCGCCGCGCCGAGAAAATTCTCGCGCACCATCAGACCATCACGACAATCCCTCCGGACCTGCCGATGGTCCGTGTCGATCCCGTACTTTTTGAGCAGGTGCTTTTCAATCTGCTTGACAATGCTGCCAAGTATGCGCCGCAAGGATCGTCGATCCGGATTGAAGGGCGGGCGGATGAATACAACGTGATGATCCAGGTTTCGGACGAAGGCCCTGGCATTCCCCCGGCAGACCTAGACCGCGTTTTCGATACCTTCTACCGCGTGCGCAAAGGCGATCAGGTTCGCGCTGGCACGGGCCTCGGCCTGCCGATCTGCCGAGGTTTTGTCGAGGCGATGGGTGGCACGATCACAGCCGGAAATCGCTCTAATCATTCCGGTGCCGTCTTCACCATCCGTCTTCCACGACCAAAGGAAATTCCGAAATTGGATGAGCTCAAATGACCGGTTCAGCCGTAAAAATTCTCGTCGTCGATGACGAGCCTCCGATCCGAAAACTGCTTCGCGTTGGCCTCACCGCACAAGGTTATGAAGTGCACGAGGCGCCGAACGGCGCTGCTGCTCTGCAGTCGGCGAAGGACGAACCGCCTGATCTGATCGTGCTCGACCTTGGCCTGCCGGACAAATCGGGGCACGAACTGTTGCAGGAATGGAGAGACGCGGGCCTAACCTTGCCCATTGTGATCCTGTCCAGCCGTACAGATGAAACTGGTATCGTCAATGCTCTCGAAGCGGGGGCTGACGACTATCTAACGAAGCCGTTCGGAATGAACGAACTCGGCGCTCGGCTGCGGGTCGCCTTACGCCATCGCTTGCAGCAGCAGGGGGAGCGGGCGATCTTTCAGGCTGGCGGCCTGTCAATTGATCTGGTCAAACGCATCGTCAAGATCGAAGGCAGGGAAATCAAGCTCTCGCCGAAGGAATATGACATTCTGAGGGTTCTTGCCCAGCATGCCGGCAAGGTTCTGACCCACCAGTTCCTCCTGAAGCAGATCTGGGGACCGGCCGCCGACGTGCAATATTTGCGGGTCTATGTTCGACAGTTACGCCAGAAGATCGAACAGAGCCCGGACCAGCCGCAATATATCACCACCGAGACCGGTGTCGGGTACAGACTGAAAGAAGCGGATCCCCCAACAGGGTAGGTTATCGATAGACGCGCTCCGATAGTGCGCGCAGACCGAGCCCGACCATCACTTCGTGAGCGATGCGCCGGCGTATCGGATTATGCAATCGGATGGCGGTCGAACCGAGAAAGGCGGTTTCGATATGCTCGAATGCCTTGAGGTCAGTCGAAGTCCTGATCGCACGCGCGTAGAACTCGTGGAACGGCTGCCGACAAACATAAGTCTTGTATTTTGTTAGGCAGAAAACGGAAAAGCGACCAGCCTCTTCGCGCAGGAAGTCGGTCACGCCGGCAGTTACCTCGGGCCAAGCCGGATTGAACGTATCGTCGAAAACGATGATTCCATGCTCGGCAAGCGACGCGGCAGCAAGACGACTATCGGACGCGACGTGGTGAAGCATGTGGCCCCCGTCGATACTGAAGAATCGGACGGCCCCGGCTCTTTCGGTAATGTTCTCTGGCTGGAGCAGCGTGCTGTCGCTTTTGATGACGCATTCGGCGTCCACGGAAAGGCCAAGTCGACGGCCGCCCGCCACGAAACGTTCGTACTGCGTCGTGCCGCGGTCCGGATTCACGATATCAAATGGATCGATAGCTACGATCTTGGCCGCGTCTCCGCAGATCTTCCGCAACAGAAAGTAGGAACGTCCATAGTAAACGCCGATCTCGGCTAGGCTACCTTGCAAAGATGCTGATTCTTGGGATAGCAAAACCGCAAGAAATACCAGAGCGTCCGGCGGATCAATGTATCCTTCGATCGCCTGAAGATCATGGAATATGAACTTTCTGATCGACGAATCCATTAGGCGTCGGCCTCTAATTTCACGGCGGCTACTTGCGAAGGGAACAATTCTTCGCAGAGAACAAGAACAAAAGTCAATTCTATTTAAAATGACGCGCCCGCATGATTCAGAAGTACGACTGGTTGTTGACGTCACTGTTGAATAGAGATCGCAATGTTATTTCGAGCGTTGCGTATGTCTGGTACCGGTAGACAGTCAGCTACATGGAAAATCTTCGGCGCATCAATTTGCTAATGCCGTGATAGACAAAAAACGCGTGACATCCGCGCCACCTTCGTTTCGTTCTTTTCCTCGCCATCGACCTGCTCTAAGTCTTCTACATCCGAAACGAGAATTGAAGGTGGTGCATGGCAGGTGAAACGATTCTGGTCGTGGGCGGCGCTGGTTATATCGGCTCCCATACGTGTCTCGATCTTGCAAACAAGGGGTTCCAACCGGTCGTTTTCGACAATTTCTCCAACGGCCATCGCGAATTCGTGAGGTGGGGGGCCGCTGAGGAAGGGGATATCCGGGACCGAGTTCGCCTTGACGAGGTTCTGGCCAAGCACAAGCCAGCTGCCATCCTGCACTTTGCCGCCCTCATCGAGGTCGGTGAATCGGTCAAGGATCCGGTTGCCTTCTACGAGAACAACGTCATTGGCACGCTGACACTTTTGGCTGCCGCTCAGGCGGCGGGCGTCAAGGCATTCGTCTTCTCGTCCACCTGCGCGACCTACGGCTTACCACAAAGCGTCCCGCTCGATGAGACGCATCGCCAGGTGCCGATCAATCCCTATGGTCGTACAAAATACATCGTGGAGCAGGCGCTTGCCGACTACGACAAGTATACCGGCTTTCGATCGGTCGTACTTCGCTACTTCAATGCGGCCGGCGCCGACTTCGAGGGCCGGATCGGCGAGTGGCATCAGCCTGAAACGCACGCCATACCGCTCGCGATTGATGCCGCCCTTGGCCGTCGTGAAGGCTTCAAAGTATTCGGCACCGACTACGAGACAAGAGACGGCACCTGTGTCCGCGACTACATCCATGTGCTAGATCTCGCCGATGCGCACGTCCGCGCCGTGGAGTATCTGCTGCGAGGCGGGGAATCTGTTGCGCTCAATCTCGGCACCGGCACTGGAACCACGGTGAAGGAGTTGCTCGGCGCCATCGAGCGCGTGTCGGAGCGACCGTTTCCCGTAGAATATGTCGGCCGCCGCGAAGGCGACTCGCACACGCTGGTTGCCAACAATGACAAGGCGCGGGAGGTTCTAGGCTGGACGCCGCAGTATGATTTGTCTCAGATCATCCGATCGGCGTGGAACTGGCACGCAAAATCAAACCAGCACTGACATACATTCATGACCGGTCGACCGAACATTCTATTGATTACCGCGGACCAATGGCGCGGTGATTGCTTGTCGGCGACCGGACATGCCTATGTCAGGACGCCCAATGTGGATGCGCTGGCGACGGAAGGCTTCTTGTTTGCCCGCCACTACGCCGGCGCCGCGCCATGCTCGCCGGCGCGCGCCACGCTCTATACCGGCCTTTATCAGATGAACCACCGGGTTTGCCGCAACGGCTCACCCCTCGATGCGCGATTTGACAACCTGGCGCTGGCGGCCCGGCGGGCGGGTTATGATCCAACGCTGTTCGGCTACACTGATACCGCGCCCGACCCGCGCGGCATGGGTGCTAACGACCCGAACCTGACGACTTATGAAGGTTTGCTACCCGGCTTTACGGCCCGGCAACTGCTTCCTGAGCATGAAAAGCAATGGCTGTCCTGGTTGCGCGAACGTGGACACCCGTATGCGGATAGTCGCGACATTCATGTCCCGGTCGGCGCGCGACGCGGCGAGATCTCGAACGCTCCAACAGCCTATTCGAAGGACGAAACGCAAACGGCGTTTCTCGCGGGCGAGTTCATTCGCTGGCTGGGAGAGCAGGATGCGCCTTGGTTCGCGCATATTTCGTTCCTGCGTCCGCATCCGCCGTTTTCGGCACCGTCTCCATACAACGATCTGTTCAGTCCGCAGGACGGTCCGCAATTCGCCCGGGCGGCAAACCAAGAGGCGGAGCAGCGATCGCACCCCTATCTCTCCTATGCCATGCCGCGGGTAGGAAAGGGCGGCTTCATCCACGGGGCGACCGGCTGCGTAAGCGAGTGGCAAGCAAGCGACTTCGCCGCGATCCGTGCCATCTATTATGGCATGATCACGGAGGTGGACGCCCAACTTGGGCGGATTTGGCGCGCACTGAGGGAAGCGCGGGCGTGGGATAACACGCTGATTATCTTAACGTCCGATCACGCCGAGATGGCAGGCGATCACTGGATGCTCGGCAAGGGCGGTTTCTTCGATGGCAGTTATCATATCCCGCTTGTCATCCGCGACCCGCGAGCCGTCACCCGGGGCAGGGTGGTCGAGCGGTTTACGTCGGCCGCAGACATCTTCCCGACACTCTGCGACCGCCTAAATATTCAACCCGAGAATAGCCTGGACGGACAATCCCTGCTGCCGCTCATGGAATGCGAGCCGGGAGGTTGGCGCGAAGCAGCTTTCTGGGAATTCGACTTCCGCGACATTGTTACACAAGAGCCGGAAACTCATTTCGGATTGCTCTCAAACGAATGCAATCTTGCCGTCATCAGGGATGAGCGCTTCAAGTATGTGCATTTCGCCGCACTGCCACCGCTCTTGTTTGATCTGCGGGCCGATCCGATGGAATTGAACGACCTCGCCTCAGATAAGACCTATCTCGCCGTCCGGCTTTCCTATGCCGAGAAGCTTCTTTCGATACGGGCCCGCCATCTGGATCAAACGCTGGCCTTTACCGAACTTACGCAGAAGGGGCCGGTTAAAGCGCCGGCCTTGAGCTCCATTCAAGCGAGGCGCCCAAGATAGTCCATCTTGCCGACCGGAACGCCCCGGTTGCGCAGGATCGCGTGTGCCGTCACGAGGTGAAAGAAGAAGTTCGGAAGCGCGAAGTTCATGACGTACTCGTCGCCGCGGAACGCGATCTTGTTGCCCCCTGGCGAAAGGATGACTTCCTGCGTTTCCGTTCCCTCGAGCACGGCCGGCGCGATGGTAGCGAGATAAGCTTCCGTTTTCGCAACCCGCGCGCGCAATTCGGCGATCGTCATTTCATTGTCTTCGAATTTCGGCGCTTCGCTGGCGGTCAGCCGCGCAATCGCCAATTTGGCGGTATCGGTCGCACGCTGATACTGCCCTGAAAACGGCAGCATGTCCGAAGACAGCCGCGCGGCAACCAGTTCCGCACTGTCGATGCCTTTTTCGATCGCGAAGGCCTCGGCCTTATCGAGATAGGTTTTCAGGGTTCCAAGGCCACGTTGGAAGACAGGGACTGTTGAGCGATACATCGAAATAGGCATCGGCTTTCTCCATGAGAAGCAGCGAAATTGCTGTTGTTGGCGCGATTATATAGTTCGCGGCATTGCTCTTTTCAGCCTCGCTCGGCGGATCCCTACGATACTTTCGCAACACGACCGGACTTCATCAATGAAATGGGCTTGACGCCTTCGGCATAAAATGGAATAAATATTCCGTGATAGAAATTTTACGGTTCGTTTATTCCGTTTTTGACGGATGGCCAACGGGAGATGGCCCACAACGAGCAAAATACTGGCTTTGGGCACTGCCCGAAGCTCCGGCGTGAGGAGGGTGCAGCCGGACACCGCTTTGTGGAGGAAAGAACAATGAAGAAATTTATCATGGGTACTGCCATGGCGCTCGTCCTGTCGACGGCCGCTCATGCTGAAACCGTCGGCGTATCGATGTCGAAATTCGACGACAACTTCCTAACTGTTCTGCGTAACGGGATGCAGAGCTACTCGAAGACTCTGAACGGCGTGACGCTGCAGGTCGAAGATGCGCAGAACGACGTTGCCAAGCAGCAAAGCCAGATCCAGAACTTTATAGCATCCAAGGTCGATGCAATCATCGTCAACCCAGTCGACACCGATGCCACGGCGGCCATGTCGAAAATCGCGGCCGAAGCCGGCATTCCGCTGGTTTATGTCAACCGCGAGCCGGTCAACGTTGACAGCCTTCCGGACAAGCAGGCTTTCGTCGCTTCCAACGAGCAGGAATCCGGCACGCTTGAAACCAAGGAAGTCTGCCGTCTTCTCGGCGGCAAGGGCAAGGCCGTCATCCTGATGGGCGAACTCTCCAACCAGGCCGCACGTATGCGCACTAAGGATGTCCATGATGTTGTCGCAACCGACAACTGCAAGGGACTCCAGATCGTTGAGGAGCAGACGGCAAACTGGTCGCGCACAGAAGGTTCGGATTTGATGACCAACTGGCTCTCCAGCGGCATCGAGTTCGACGCAGTTATTTCCAATAACGACGAAATGGCGATCGGTGCCATCCAGGCCCTCAAGGCAGCAGGCAAGGATCTCAGCAAAATCGTGATCGGCGGCGTTGACGCGACCCAGGACGCTCTTGCCGCAATGCAGGCTGGCGATCTCGATGTGACAGTCTTCCAGGATGCAGCCGGCCAAGGCAAGGGAGCGCTCGACGCGGCTCTGAAGCTCGCGAAGGGCGAAAAGGTCGAGAAGAAGGTTTATATTCCTTTCCAGCTGGTCACGCCTGACAACTTCAAGGACTTCGTCGCGAAGAACTAACGTCGAGAAAAACGGATGCGGGATACGGTTTCCGCATCTGTCGCTTCAATCCGTGTCGGGAGGAGATGAGATGGTTATCAGCCCGTCGACCATGGCCGCTGTGCGTCAGAGCGGCGCTGTTCCGAATGCGGAATATCTGCTGAGCGCCGAAGGCATACGCAAGGAATTCCCCGGCGTCGTCGCACTTGATGACGTTCAGTTCCGACTGAAGCGCGGTAGCGTACACGCTTTGATGGGCGAAAACGGCGCAGGCAAATCAACATTGATGAAAATCCTCGCTGGCATTTACATCCCGGACAAGGGCGAAGTGCGCCTCAAGGGTGTCGAGATTCAGCTCAAATCACCCCTCGATGCACTGGAAAATGGAATCGCGATGATCCATCAGGAGCTGAACCTGATGCCCTACATGACCGTCGCCGAGAACATCTGGATCCGTCGCGAGCCGAAGAACAAGTTCGGCTTCGTCGATCACGCTGCGATGTACCGGCAGACGGACGAACTGTTTCAACGGCTGAATATCGACATTGACCCCGAGATCCAGGTTCGGGAACTTTCGGTTGCCAACCGGCAGATGGTCGAGATTGCCAAGGCGGTCTCCTACAATTCAGACGTCCTGATCATGGATGAACCGACGTCCGCATTGACCGAGCGCGAGGTCGAGCATCTCTTCCGGATCATTCGCGACCTTAGGGCCCAAGGCATCGGCATCGTCTACATCACGCACAAGATGAACGAGCTGTTCGAGATTGCCGACGAGTTCTCGGTGTTCCGTGACGGGCGCTATATCGGCACGCATGCCTCAACCGATGTCACCCGCGACGACATTATCCGCATGATGGTCGGCCGCGAGATCACCCAGATGTTCCCGAAGGAGGAGGTTCCAATCGGCGACGTCGTCCTTTCAGTCAAGAACCTCTCCCTGAGCAACATTTTCCATGATGTTTCCTTCGATGTCCGATCGGGCGAGATCCTCGGCGTTGCGGGACTTGTGGGATCCGGTCGATCGAATGTAGCGGAAACCTTGTTCGGCGTGACACCGGCGACGTCGGGAACTATCGAACTCTTCGGAAAGAAGACGGATATCGTGTCGCCGACCATCGCGATACAGAACCGAATGGCATTCCTGACCGAGGACCGCAAGGATACGGGCTGTCTCCTGATCCTGAGCGTTATCGAGAACATGCAGATCGCCGTTCTCCAGGACAAGTTCGTTAAGGGTGGCTTCGTGCAGGAAAGCTCGATCGAGGCGACCTGCGAAGACATGGCAAAGAAACTCCGGATCAAGACACCCAATCTCGACGAGCGCGTGGAAAACCTTTCCGGCGGCAACCAGCAGAAGGTCTTGATTGGTCGCTGGCTGCTTACCAATCCAAAAATTCTTATTCTCGACGAGCCGACACGCGGCATCGATGTCGGCGCCAAGGCTGAAATCCATCGCCTGGTGACAGAGATGGCGAGAAGCGGAGTAGCAGTCATAATGATCTCGTCGGAAATGCCGGAAGTGCTCGGTATGAGCGACCGCATCATGGTGATGCATGAGGGACGCGTCACCGGTTTTCTCAATCGCGACGAAGCAACGCAGATCAAGGTGATGGAGCTTGCCGCGCAATGACGCGCTAGCTTGAAGAACCGAAGGGAGGATATCATGAATACAAACGCAGCTGAGGCGGCAGCCCCACTCGCAACGCGTCCGCGCAGACGACGCGTTCCGCCGGAGCTCAGCATTTTCCTCGTTCTGATCGGCATTGCGCTTATTTATGAAGTCCTCGGCTGGATCTTTATCGGCCAGAGCTTCCTGTTCAATTCGCAGCGCCTGACGATCATGATCCTTCAGGTCTCTGTCATCGGCATCATCGCGGTGGGCGTGACTCAGGTCATCATCACCGGCGGTATCGACCTGTCATCCGGCTCAGTCGTCGGCATGACGGCGATGATCGCGGCAAGCTTTGCGCAGGCATCGACCTGGCCTCGGGCACTCTATCCTTCCCTGACGGATCTGCCATTCTTCATCCCGATCGGTGTCGGCCTGCTCATTGGCCTTGCTGCCGGCTATATCAACGGCCAATTGATCGCCAAGACGAAGATCCCGCCCTTCATCGCCACCCTCGGTATGATGGTCTCCGCACGCGGTATTTCGAAGTGGTACACAAAGGGTCAGCCGGTCTCCGGCCTGACCGACCAGTTCAACTTCATCGGAACCGGCATCTGGCCCGTGGTCGTCTTCCTCGTCGTCGCGCTGATTTTCCACATCGCGCTCCGATACACGCGCTACGGCAAGTTCACTTACGCGATCGGCGCCAATGTTCAGGCTGCCCGCGTTTCCGGTATCAATATCGAGGCTCACCTGATCAAGGTTTATGCAATTGCCGGTCTGCTGGCCGGTCTTGCCGGCGTCGTGACTGCGGCCCGCGCCCAGACGGCGCAGGCCGGCATGGGCGTCATGTACGAACTCGACGCGATTGCCGCGACCGTTATTGGCGGCACGTCCCTGACGGGTGGCGTCGGTCGTATCACTGGCACGGTTATCGGCACGATCATCCTCGGCGTCATGACCTCGGGTTTCACCTTCCTCAGGGTCGACGCCTATTACCAGGAGATCGTCAAGGGCGTGATCATCGTGGCCGCTGTCGTCATCGACGTTTATCGACAGAAGAAACGCGCCAAGCACTGACAAAAGCCTTCTCAAACGGGAGTTTCGGCTCCCGTTTTTCGTTTCCGCTAACCATTGATGCGGAACCGAAAGATTTCTAAAAAAAAGGGTAGCGTATTCCGTCATCTTTTCTATTCTGCGCTCGTCATATCGCCCGCCCGGGCCCACAGGAACGCAGATGCAATTCGTATTCGACGGCCACAACGACGTCCTTCTCAGACTTTGGACACATGAACGGGATGGCGGCGATCCAGTCGCTGAATTTTCAAACGGAACCGATCTCGGCCATATCGACGCTCCGCGTGCCAAAGCTGGCGGACTGGCCGGCGGCCTCTGCGCAATATACGTTCCTTCCGGCGATCTCGTCTTTGCCGACCCCGACAAGAACGGTCATTACGTCACTCCGCTTGCCGCACCGCTCGAACCACTTTCGTCGCTGAGTATCGCGACAGAGATGGCCGCGATCGCGCTTCGTCTCGATCGTGCCGGCGCCTGGCGCCTTTGCCGCACAGTGAAGGACATTCGCAAAGCGATCGCCGACGGCGTTTTCGCCGCGGTGATGCACATGGAAGGTTGCGAGGCAATCGGGCCGGACCTCGCGGCACTCGAAGTATTCCACGCCGCCGGACTGCGGTCACTCGGACCGGTGTGGAGCCGGCACAATATCTTCGGCCACGGTGTGCCTTTCGCTTTCCCGATGTCGCCTGACACAGCGCCCGGTCTGACTGAGGCGGGCTTTGGCCTTGTGCGCGAGTGTAATAGGCTTGGCATCCTAATCGATCTGGCGCACATCACCGAGAAAGGCTTTTGGGATGTCGCAAAGACGACCGATCAGCCGCTCGTCGCCAGCCACTCCAATGCCCACGCATTGACGCCAGTCGCTCGCAATCTTACCGACAAGCAACTCGACGCCATCAGAGAAAGCGGCGGCCTCGTCGGTGTGAACTATGCGACGGCAATGCTGCGCGGTGACGGTCGCTCCGATGCCGATACGCCGATCAGCGATATGGTTCGCCATATCAATTATCTCGTCGAGCGCGTCGGCATAAACTGCGTGGCGCTCGGTTCGGACTTCGACGGCGCGACCATTCCCGAAGAAATCGGGGATGCCGCAGGCAACCAGAAGCTCATTGCCGCTCTCCAGCGCGTTGGATATGGTGCCCAAGATCTCGAAAAATTGGCCAGCGGGAACTGGCTGAGAATTCTGGCTTTGGCGTGGGGAGAAGAGGCCGCCTAAGCTTGTCTATCGCTTTGCATTGATATGGAAAAAAGGGGAACAAGAATCCATGACAGTCAACAAGTTTAACCGCACTCTCCGTCTGCTTTCGGCGGGCGCCGCTCTGTCGATCTTGATGGCCGCCGCAACGGCTGCCTTTGCGGAAACGCCGAAGGACACGCTGGTCGAAGGCTTCGCCATCGACGACATCATCACCATGGACCCGGGCGAGGCGTTCGAGCTGTCGACGGCCGAAGTCACGAGCAACACCTACAGCCTGCTCGTCCGTCTCGACATGAGCGACACCTCGAAGGTCAAGGGCGATCTCGCCGAGAGCTGGACGGTTTCCGACGATGGTCTGACCTATACGTTCAAGCTGAAGCCCGGGATGAAATTCGCCTCCGGCAATCCGATCACCGCCGACGACGTCGCATGGTCCTTCGAGCGCGCCGTTAAGCTCGACAAGAGCCCGGCCTTCATCATCACCCAGTTCGGCATCAACGGCGGCAACGTCACCGAGAAGGCTAAGGCAACGGATGAAAACACCTTCGTCTTTACCGTCGACAAGCCCTATGCGCCGAGCTTCGTGCTGAACTGCTTGACGGCAACCGTCGCCTCGGTTGTCGACAAGAAGCTGGTCATGGATCACGTCAAATCCGTGACGCCGAGCGCCGACTACAAGTATGACAACGATTTCGGCAACGAATGGCTGAAGACCGGTTACGCCGGTTCGGGCGCCTTCAAGCTGCGTGAGTGGCGTGCCAACGAAGTTGTCGTGATGGAACGCAACGACAATTACTATGGCGATAAGGCGAAGCTGAACCGCGTCATCTATCGCTTTATGAAGGAAAGCTCGGCGCAGCGGCTTGCGTTGGAAGCGGGCGATATCGACGTCGCCCGCAACCTGGAACCCGGTGACCTGGATGCAGTCTCCAAGAATGCCGACCTGACGACCGTCAGCGCGCCGAAGGGCACCGTCTACTACGTCAGCCTCAACTCCAAGAACGAGAACCTGAAGAAGCCTGAAGTTCAGGAAGCCTTCAAGTACCTCGTCGACTACGATGCCATCGGCTCTACCCTCATCAAGGGCATCGGCGAGATCCACCAGACCTTCCTGCCGAAGGGCCAGCTCGGTGCGCTTGATGAAAATCCGTATAAGCTCGATGTGGCCAAGGCCAAGGAACTGCTTGCAAAAGCCGGCCTTAAGGACGGCTTCTCTGTGACGATGGACGTTCGCAACACGCAACCGGTAACTGGTATTGCCGAATCCATGCAGCAAACGCTTGCCCAGGCCGGGGTCAAGATGGAAATCATCCCTGGCGACGGCAAGCAGACTCTGACGAAGTACCGCGCGCGTACGCACGACATGTACATCGGCCAGTGGGGTTCGGACTACTTCGACCCGAACTCGAATGCAGATACCTTCACCACCAACCCGGACAACTCGGACGCCGGTACGGTCAAGACGCTCGCATGGCGCAATACCTGGGAAGCGCCCGAACTTGAGAAGGAAACGAAGGCTGCCTTGCTCGAACGCGACGGCGCAAAGCGCGCAGCCATGTATGAGGACATTCAGAAGAAGTTCCTTGCCAACAGCCCCTTCGTGATCATCTTCCAGCAGATCGAAGTCGCCGGCGCTCGCAAGAGCCTAACGGACTTCAAACTCGGCCCGAGCTTCGACACCAACTATGTCGGCCCGGTCGGCAAGGAATAATCCGGCGGGATTGATCCGTTGAGCATCGTAGCAACAAAGATGGAGGCACGGCCCAAACAGGGCCGCGCCGTTCCCATTGCCAAGGCGGTCGGGCGATTTCTTGTCGCCGCCGTCACCACTTATCTTGGTCTTCTGGCCGTCACTTTCTTCATCGGCCGCGTCGTGCCGATTGATCCAGTCCTTGCGATTCTCGGCGACCGCGCGCCTGCCCATGTTGTCGAACGCGTTCGTCGCGAGCTCGGTTTCGACCTGCCGCTCTACCAGCAGTTCTACATCTATCTGAAAAGCATTCTCTCAGGTGACTTCGGGACCTCGGTATTGACCACCAACCCGGTCATGGTCGATATCAGGCGTGTCTTCCCCGCGACGATAGAGCTGGCAACGCTCGGCACGATTATTGGCTCGGTTATCGGCGTGCCGCTCGGCGTGCTGGCCGCCGTCCGCCGGGGCAGCATCACCGACCAGCTTGTCCGTGTGATCGGCCTGATCGGCTATTCCGTGCCGATATTTTGGCTGGCGCTCATCTCGCTTGTGATCTTCTACGCTCAATTACGGTGGGTTGCCTTCCCCGGCCGCATCGACATCGTCTTCGAGTATAGCTTCACGCCGGTGACCGGCTTCTATCTGATCGACAGCGCCATGCAGGGGCAGTGGGACGTCTTCTACGACGTCTTCCGCCACATCATTCTACCAGCTTCGCTGCTTGGCTACTTTTCGCTTGCCTACATCAGCCGCATGACCCGCAGCTTCATGCTCAATGAACTCAGTCAAGAATATGTGGTTGCCGCGCGCGCCAAGGGACTGTCGGAAACGCGCGTGATCTGGGGTCATGCATTGCGCAATGCCGCCGTGCCACTCGTCACCGTCATCGCGCTCTCATATGCCGGTCTGCTCGAGGGTTCGGTACTGACGGAAACCGTTTTCTCGTGGCCTGGCATTGGACTCTACATCACCAATTCTCTTCAGAACGCGGATATGAATGCCGTACTCGGTGGCACCATCGTCATCGGCACGGTCTTTATCGGCATCAATCTTCTGTCCGACCTACTCTACCGGACGCTTGACCCCAGGACGCGAAGCCGATGACGGTGCCCGCAAATCAAACTTCGCCATTAAGCCGCCGCGAGTGGCTGCTTTCCGATCGGCCACAATCGCGCGCGCAGGCACGATTGGGCCGAGCCTACGTGACCTGGCGCCAGTTCACCGCAAACCGCCTGGCGGTCGTTGGCTTGCTGATCATCATTGCCCTCCTGTTCGTGGCTGCCTTTGCCAGCATCCTCGCAACCCATTCGCCCATCGTCGGCGACCTGAAGAATGCGCGTCTGCTGCCGCCCGGTTCAGAGGGCTACTGGCTTGGCACCGACGACCAGGGCCGCGATATTTATTCACGCCTGATCTACGGCTCCCGTTTGACGCTGCTCGTGGTCGTTCTCGTCGCGGCCATCTCGGCTCCGATTGGATTGATCGTTGGAACGGTGTCGGGTTACACCGGCGGCTGGGTCGACGCGACACTGATGCGCATTACCGATATCTTCCTCGCCTTCCCCAAGTTGGTGCTGGCCCTCGCCTTCGTTGCGGCTCTCGGACCCGGCATCCAGAACGCGATCATCGCGATTGCGATCACCTCCTGGCCTCCTTATGCTCGCATTGCGCGCGCTGAGACGCTAACAGTGCGACGTTCCGATTACATCTCTGCCGTCAAGCTGATGGGCGCGTCACCGCTGCGGATTGTGGTCCGGCACGTGATGCCGCTCTGCCTTTCCTCGCTCATCGTCCGCGTAACGCTTGACATGGCTGGCATCATCCTGACAGCCGCTGGCCTCGGTTTCCTCGGTCTTGGGGCTCAACCGCCGCTGCCCGAATGGGGCGCAATGATCGCGTCTGGCAGACGCTTCATCCTGGATCAGTGGTGGGTCGCTGCCATGCCGGGCTTCGCAATTCTGATCGTTAGCCTCGGTTTCAACCTGCTGGGCGACGGCCTGCGCGACGCCCTAGACCCCAAGGACAGCGGCCAGTGACCGAACTCCTCACCGTTCAAAACCTCAAGGTCAGCTATCCCACGCGCACGGGGGTGATCGAGGCCGTCCGCGGCGTTTCGCTTACTCTTGGTAAGGAACGCCTCGGCATCGTGGGTGAATCCGGCTCGGGCAAATCTCAGACGGGGCGCGCCATTATGGGCCTGACCCCGAAGCATGGCATCGTTACCGCCGACAAGCTCGATTTCAACGGCATTGACCTTTTAGCCGCATCCGCCAAGCAGCGCCGGCAGATGCGTGGCAAACGCATCGCGATGGTCCTGCAGGATCCGAAATATTCGCTTGACCCTGTCATGTCGATCGGCCGGCAGATCTGCGAAACCTTGAGGACCCACGAGAAAGTCAGCAAGGCGGAGGCACGCGACCGCGCACTCGCCATGCTGGAGGCCGTGCAGATTCGCGATCCGAAGCGGGTCTTCGATCTCTATCCGCACGAGATCTCGGGCGGCATGGGTCAACGCGCCATGATCGCCATGATGCTGGTCGCCGATCCGGAGCTGTTGATCGCCGACGAACCGACCTCCGCACTGGACGTAACAGTCCAACTCGACGTTCTCAGGATTATGGACCGGCTCGTGTCGGAGCGCGGCATGGGGCTGATCTTCGTATCCCACGACCTGCGCCTGGTATCGTCCTTCTGCGACCGTGTCATCGTTATGTATGCCGGGAAGATCGTTGAAGAACTCAAGGCGTCCGAGCTCAATAATGCGCGCCATCCCTACACACAGGGCCTGTTGAACTGCATGCCTCAAATTGGACAAAGCAGGCATCCCCTGCCGGTTCTCAATCGCAAGCCGGAGTGGGCCGCATGAGCACTGCACTTTCAGTCGACAAGCTGAGCGTGGTCTATGATCACTTCCACGCGCTGAAGGACGTCGACATCAATGTTGAGACCGGTGAGTCATTCGGCCTGGTCGGTGAGTCCGGATCGGGAAAGTCAACGCTGCTCCGTGCCGTTGCCGGCCTGGCGCCAGTGGCACGCGGCCGCATCACGATCCATAACGATCCCCTCGTCGGTGCGAAAAGATCGAAGGCCTTTTACAGACAGGTGCAGATGGTGTTCCAGGATCCGTATGGATCGCTGCACCCCCGCCAGACCATAGATCGCCTCCTTCTCGAGCCGTTGGCCATACATGGCATCAGCGATAGTGACATGCGCATCGCCCGCGCTCTCGACGAGGTCGGGCTTGGAAACGGCTTCCGTTTTCGTTACCCGCATCAGCTTTCGGGCGGTCAACGTCAACGCGTTGCGATTGCACGAGCTCTCATCGTTGAGCCGTCCATACTCTTGCTTGATGAACCGACGTCTGCCCTTGACGCTTCAGTGCAAGCGGAGGTTCTGAACCTCCTCGAACAGGTGCGGCGGGATCGCAAACTGACCTTCGTCATGGTCAGTCATGATCTCGGCGTGGTCACCCACATGTGTGATCGCCTGGCCGTGATGCGAAACGGCTCCGTCGTCGAACGACTGACCTCCGACCAGCTAGCACAGGCAGTCGTGAGCGAAGACTATACGCGAAATCTGATGGTCGCCAGCAAGGGCTTTGTCAAAGCTTAAAGGCACTCCTTTCAACGAATTGTTATGGTTGAGGCGCGTTGGACCTCAGCCTTAACAATCCGCTAAAACACGACCATTCAACTAGACTATTGACAGGTGCCTTAATTCTGTCATGATCCGGTTAACGCCCGTTAATTTTCGTGATCATGGAGGTCAGGCATGTTTTTTCTCGGCGGCATGACCATGGGATACCTGCATCCACCGGCCAAAACCGACAGAGAAGCTCCAGTCTCGACATCCATTCCCACAGAGCAAGACCGGCGGATGCTGGACACACCTGCGGCACCAGCCGGATTCCGCCGGAGCGCTGGAGAGGATCATTCCTTGCTTTGGGCGTGGCGAACTCTGGCCTAGTCCACCAAACGGACGGATTTTTTATCGCACCCTGGCAAGACGGAATTTTATCTCTACCTATCAGATAGAGAAAATACGAAAACATACCATAACAAAAAGAAACGCGGAAGAAACGGAGGCAGCACATGGCAGACCTGGGTATCTCGCATGCTCATGTGAATCAGTACGGTTCCGTCCAGACCAAGAAGCTGGGCACGACCCGTAGCAAGATCCAGCTTGCTGTTCACGCAACCCTGATTACGGCAGCATTCGTTTTCGTCGCGGCCCTCGTCTTTGGCGTCGTAGGCTAAGCCAACGAGAGCACATCGCGGTGACAGTCGATGCCGCCGCGGAAATCATCCGTTCAGCTCCTCATTCTCTCAGTACGAATATTGTGAAGGGAGAATGGTAATGAGGCGCGATCCCGGCGATTATTCCGCTTCATGTCTTCAGCGGGTTCCAAACAATGTGGGTCGGCCATTGATTATGCGAGGGCGCGTCATGAACGCACCTTCTCCTTTGGGCCGAGCCCCTTTGAAACTTTAACGGAACCAACAGAGCGACCTTCCGTTAATTTCTTCAGCTGAGACAAAGGAGATCGCTATGCTTTATTATGCACTCGTATTTCTTGTCGTTGCGCTGATCGCTGGCGTATTGGGCTTTGGGGGAATTGCCGGTGCTTCCGCGTCAATCGCTCAGGTTCTTTTCTTCCTGTTCCTGATCCTGTTCGTCGTCTCTCTGATAATGCGCGTCATGCGCCGTACTTGAAAAAAGACGGCCATAAGTCTGGAACCGGCGCTTGCCCAAGCGTCGGTTTTTTTGTGACCGCAGGCGATATTGTCCCGTGGCCCGAATCGCATTCATTGAAACATCTTGACTTGAATTATCGCAATGGTGTCCAACTTTCCGGGAGTGGCAAAGGGTGGAGGGCCCAACGGAGCCGCGTTCGCACATAGCCCACATAAGTTGCGTTTAAACCGATTTGCATCGTCGGTTGATTGCCGTTTCGATCTTGACGTGGGGATCAACAAAACCCCGGCTCTGTTCATGCGGCAGTCATATTTGGCAGTGCAAAAGGCTACGCAAAATCATCATAACTTTGTTTGGATCCAGAACCGAACCCATGTCCATTTCCACCACGTCTCCGAGCCCGTCCCGCGAGTCCGAAACGAAGCAGATCGACCATAACGACTCGATCCGCTCAACTTATCTCTCCATCGAGGATATCAAAGGAATCGGCGCCTCTGTCGCCACACGCGGCGTCGACTCACTTCCCGCCTTTGCACCCTTCGACTTCTTCGCGCGGCATAAGGAAAACGAGAAGGAAATTCTGCGGGTCTATCGGACCACGGCAACCGACGTGGAATCTGGTGAAACGATCACCCCGGCAGCGGAATGGCTGCTCGACAACCACTACATCGTCGAGGAAGCGATTCAGGAAGTCCGTCGTGACTTCCCGCGGCGCTTCTACCGCGAACTGCCGACCATCGACGTGAATGGTGTTCAGATCCCACGCACCCTGGCGCTTGCCTGGCTTTACGTCGCACACACCCACAGCACTATCTCGCAGGAAAGCCTGACGGCGCTCGTCGATGGCTTCCAACAGAGCGAAACGCTAAGGATCGGTGAACTCTGGGCACTCCCTTCGCTCGTGCGCTATGTGCTCGTCGAGAACCTGCGTCGCATTTCGAGCCGCGTTGAGCGCAGCCGCAGACTCCGTCGACGCGCCAACGAGGCCGCAGACGAGCTTGTGCGGCTGACGGACCCGGCGAAGGCCGCCGAATATCTCAAGTCGCTGGAGTCGCTTGCCGAAGACAACACTTTCGCGACCCAGTTCCTTTACCGCATGCGCGACGGCTCACAGGCATCCAGCCTGGCGATCGCCTGGCTCGACGAACGCCTTGAAGCCCTCGGTCGTGACAGCGAAGAGACGACGATGGCGGAGCATAGCCGCCTGTCCTCGGGCAATGTCACGATGGGCAACATCATTCGCAGTCTTCGTGAGATCGACGATACCGAGTGGTCTGTCTGGGTGGAGCAGGTTAGTCATGTCGACAAGCTGCTCTGGGATCATTCCGATTACGGCGATCTCGATTCCGGCTCGCGCAACAAATACCGCAAACAGATCGAAAAGATCGCCAAGCGATCGCCGCTGTCGGAAATGGAAATTGCCCAACTGGCCCTCGATATGACCGAAGAGGCAAGGGCGTCTGGGGAATCGCAGCCACATGAGCCAAACGTTGGTGGCTTTTTGACTGGCGCGCAGAGGCCAAAGCTGGAGGCTCGGTCAAACTATCGTCCCACGCTGACGCAGTATTTCGTCCGAACAGTTCGCCGGTTCAACTGGCTGTCGATCGCCACTCCGGTGATCCTGCTCACCATCATCGCCATGGCGGTCGTCGGCAAGTTCATGGCAAATGCTGGCATGGGACCGCTTGAGATCGCGATCCTGCTGATCATGTTTTCGCTTCCTGCCTCTGAAGGCGCGACCGGTCTCTTTAACACCGTACTGTCGTTCTTCGTTACGCCAGCTAGACTGATCGGTTACGAATTCAAGGAAGGCATTCCCGAGGAAGCCCGCACGCTCCTGGTCGTCCCCTGCCTCATCTCCAACCGCGACAGCGTCGATGAGCTGGTCCGAAATCTCGAAGTTCACTACCTCGCCAACCCGCGTGGCGAAATCTACTTTGCGCTGCTCAGCGACTGGCCTGACAGCCAGGTCGAAGAAACATCCGCCGATCTGGAGGTGCTGGACTATGCCCGGCGCGAAGTCGCGAACCTCTCGGCACGCTATGCCTTTGATGGCAGGACGCGCTTTTACCTCCTGCATCGCCGTCGGCTCTACAATCCGTCCGAAGGCGCCTGGATGGGATGGGAGCGCAAGCGCGGCAAACTGCATGAACTGAACATGCTGCTTCGTGGCGATCGCGATACGACTTACCTTCCCGGTGCCAATATCGTGCCGGCAAACATCCAGTACGTCATGACGCTCGACGCCGATACACGCCTCATGCGCGACGCGGTCACAAAGCTCGTGGGCAAGCTTTATCACCCGATTAACCGTCCGGTTATCAATCCGGCGACGAACCGCGTGGAAAGCGGCTATGGCGTGCTGCAGCCGCGTGTCACCCCATCCCTGACAACAGGCAAGGACGCTTCGGTTTTCCAGCGCGTCTTTTCGATCAACCGCGGCCTGGATCCCTACGTCTTCACCGTCTCCGACGTCTATCAGGACTTGGCGGGCGAAGGCACCTTCACCGGCAAAGGTCTCTATCACGTTGACGCTTTCGAAGCGTCGCTGAAGGGCCGCATCGAGGAAAACTCGGTGCTCAGCCATGACCTGCTTGAAGGTTCGATGGCCCGCTGCGCGCTCGTCACCGATCTGGAGCTGGTCGAGGATTTCCCAATCCGCTATGAGGTCGAAACCTCACGCCAGCATCGCTGGGCGCGTGGCGATTGGCAGCTGCTACCTTACATGTTCAATCCGAAGCATGGCGTCACGGGGCTTGGCCGCTGGAAGATGTTCGACAACCTCCGCCGGTCGCTAACGCCGATCGCATGGTTCTTCGCTTCGGTTCTTGGCTGGTATTTCATGGGGCCGCTCGGCGCTCTCGTGTGGCAGATCCTCCTTATTTTCTGCCTGTTCGTCGCGCCGACGCTCTCGCTCATCAACGGTATCATCCCGCGCACCAGCGATATTGTCGCCCGGGCCCATCTCTACACGGTCTGGTCTGACATCCGTGCCGCCAATGCACAGGTCGCCCTGCGAATTATCTTCATCGCCGATTCCGCTTGTATGATGGCCGATGCGATAGGTCGCTCGCTCTACCGTCTGCTTGTCAGCCACAAGTTGATGCTGCAGTGGCGAACGGCAGCCAGCGTCCAGGCCGGTAAGCAGGGAACCATCTTTTCTTATTACAAGGCAATGTGGCACGCACCGGCGCTCGCCGTGCTCGCGCTTGGCTTCGCGGCACTCTCCGGCGACAATTCCTATCTGGTTGGCGTTCCTTTCGCGCTGCTTTGGATCCTTTCACCGCTCGTTGCCTACTATGTCAGCCAATCTGCGGAGACCGAAGACCGTCTCGAAGTCGCCGATTCCGTATCCACCGAGCTTCGCAAGATCGCCCGCCGCACCTGGCGCTATTTCGAGACGTTTACCACCGCCGAGCAGAATTATCTGCCGCCGGACAACGTTCAGGAAACCCCGCATGTAATCGTGGCCGCGCGCACGTCTCCGACCAATATCGGCGTTTACCTGCTTTCCGTTGTATCCGGCCGCCAATTCGGGTGGTTCTCCTTTGAGGAAACCATCGAGCGGCTTGAACAGACGATCGCTACGATCGATAAGATGGAGAAATTCCGC
The DNA here is from genome assembly GCF_000312665.1 of Rhizobium mesoamericanum STM3625. Classification (GTDB taxonomy): domain Bacteria; phylum Pseudomonadota; class Alphaproteobacteria; order Rhizobiales; family Rhizobiaceae; genus Rhizobium; species Rhizobium mesoamericanum. The sequence goes on from NZ_HF536772.1 coordinate 776,166, forward strand.
GGCCACCTGTTCAATTGGTACCATACCGATACGCTCCAGACGCTCGGGCCTCGCTATGTTTCGGCGGTAGACAGCGGCAACCTCGCCGGCCACCTGATTGCGATTTCGTCCGCGTGCCGCAACTGGGCCGAAGCGCCTTCCGCTCACATGCAGGGCAACCTCGATGGTGTCGGTGATACGGCAGGCATCCTCGCAGAAGTGCTGTCGGAGATGCCGGATGATCGCAAGACCGTTCGCCCGCTGCGCCGTCGCCTCGAAGAGCGAATCATCGGCTTCCTGAACGCGCTTGCGGCCGTCAAGCGCGAGCATGAATTCGCGTCGATCCGCATTATCAACCTTGCCGTGCTGGCGCGCGACATTCAAAAGCTGGCCGCTAACCTCGACCATGAGGTGAAGTCCGCCTTGAGCGCAGAGGTCACACGTTGGGCGGAGTCGCTCGTCAAGGTCTGCGAAGCCCACATCGCTGACAGCACCTTTGATCTATCCAACATCGATGCGCTGCGTCCGCGCCTGATAGCTTTGCGCGACAAGGCACGCGACCTTGCCTTCTCAATGGACTTCGGCTTCCTGTTTCGACCTGAAAGGCGTTTGCTGTCGATCGGATACCGCGTCGAAAGCGGCGAGCTTGATCAGGCCTGCTACGACCTGTTGGCGTCTGAATGCCGCCTCACCAGCCTGTTCGGCATCGCCAAGGGCGACCTGCCGACGGAACACTGGTACCGTCTCGGGCGCCAGGTCGTTCCGGTCGGCTCGCGTGGAGCGCTTGTCTCGTGGTCTGGCTCGATGTTCGAATACCTGATGCCGCCGCTCGTCATGCAGGAGCGTGGTGGCGGCATTCTCAACCAGACCAACAACCTGGTCGTCGTCGAACAGATGAACCATGCTCGCAAGCTGGGGATCCCGTGGGGAATTTCGGAAGCGGCCTTCAACGCCCGCGACCACAACCTCAACTATCAGTACACGAACTTCGGCGTACCAACGCTCGGCCTGAAGCGAGGCCTGGGACATAACGCTGTTATCGCGCCCTATGCGTCCATCCTTGCCAGCCAGTACAATCCCGACGCGGCGCTTGACAATCTCCACCGTCTGCGCAAGCTCGGTGCGCTCGGCAAGTTCGGTTTTCATGACGCCGTCGACTTTACGCCGACCCGCCTGCCTGAAGGCAAGACTTGCGCTGTCGTCTACAACTACTATGCTCACCATCATGGCATGTCGATCGCCGCTGTCGCGAACGTTGCCTTCAACGGCCACTTGCGCGAACTATTCCACTCGGATCCGGTGATTGAGGCTGCCGAACTCCTTCTGCAAGAGAAGGCACCGAGGGATATTCCGGTCATGAGCGGCAAGCACGAGTCCGATACCCCAGCCAGCATCCAGGACGATCTGTTACGTCCTGAACTGCGCAAGATCTATGATCCGGCATCGCGCGATCGCGAGCTGGTTTTCCTCTCGAACGGGCACTACTCGCTGATGCTGACCGCCACCGGCGCCGGCTATTCGCGGTGGAACGGCCAATCGGTCGCCCGTTGGAAAGCCGATCCGACCGAGGATCGCTGGGGTACCTTCATCTTTCTTCGTGATACGGCGACGAATGAATGGTGGTCGGCAACCACGGAGCCAAAGAGTGTCGAGGGGGAGCAGGTCAAGGTTCTTTTCGCCGATGAGAAGGCGGAGTTCACCAAAACGGTGGGCGACCTCACGAGCGAGGTCGAATGCATTGTCGCCACCGAACATGACGCCGAAGCACGCCGACTGACCCTTATCAACTCGGGGACGGAGGATCGATTTATCGAAGTAACCTCCTATCTAGAGCCTGTCCTTGCAACAGACGATGTCGACAACGCCCACCCGGCATTCGCTCGCATGTTCGTCAAGACGGAGATCGGCAAGCGTGGGGACGTAATCCGCGTCGAGCGCAACAAACGTGATCCGAACGAGCCGAATATCGCCGTTGCCCACCTTATTGTCGACAGCGCTGGCAATTCGCGCCACACCGAGTTCGAGACTGACCGCCGCAAGTTCCTCGGTCGGGGACGCAGCCTCTCGAATGCTGCCGCCTTCGATCCAGGAGCCACGCTTTCCGGCACGGACGGCTTTACCCTCGATCCGGTTCTCTCGCTTCGCCGCACGGTGCGCGTACCACCAGGCAAGAAGGTCAGCGTCATTTTCTGGACTATTGCAGCCCCAAGCCGCAACGAGGTGGACTTGGCAGTTGATCGGTATCGCCACGCGGACGCATTCAACCATGAGCTCGTCCAGGCATGGACTCGCACGCAGGTGCAAATGCGCCATGTCGGCGTGACGTCGCAGCAGGCGGCTGCCTTCCAACACCTTGGTCGCTACCTGGTTTACCCGGATATGTATCTGCGCGCCGATGCGGCCGCAGTCGCCGCGGGCATGCAGTCACAGTCGTCCCTTTGGCCATTGGCGATTTCGGGTGACTTCCCGATCTTTACGTTGCGCGTCAACGACGACATGGATCTCGACATCGTCAGGGAGGCGTTGCTTGCGCAGGAATACTTGCGCTCACGTGGCGTCACCGCCGACCTGGTCATCATGAACGAGCGCGCTTCATCCTATGCACAGGACATGCAGCACGCGGTTGACCAGATGGCCGAGAACGTTCGTCGCATTGGTCAGGCCGACGGCTTGCGTCAGCACATCTTCACTGTGCGCAAGGATCTGATGGAAGAGTCGACATATCACGCGCTCATCTCCGCCTCGCGCGTCACACTCCATGCCAAGAATGGCAAGATAATCGATCAGATCAATCGCGCCGTAGCGCTCTTTTCTCCAAGCAAGGAAGAACAGCAGGAACTAGAACGTGCCGACCGAGCGAAGACGCTCGTTAAGCGGGTCGCCCCGCCACCTGCTTCACGACCATCGAAGGTGGTCATTGAGGAGGAAGGCGACCTCAATTTCTGGAACGGGATCGGAGGCTTTGCCGGCGATGGACGGGAGTATGTCGTGCGCATTCCCGGAGGCCACGCTACGCCGCATCCGTGGATCAACGTGATCTCAAATGAGAAGTTTGGCTTCCACGTCTCGGCTGAAGGAGCCGGCTTCACCTGGAGCGCAAACTCCCGTGACTATCAGTTGACCTCGTGGTCCAATGACGCCGTCATCAACCGTTCCGGTGAAGCAATCTATGTCGTCGACCGCGAAAGCGGTGCGGTTTTGACTCCGTTCGCGAGCCTGTCGCAGCGGCAGGATGTCCGCTTCGAAGCACGGCATGGCTTAGGCTATTCCGTATTCTCCAGCGTCCAGAACGAAATCGCTCTCGAAGTGACACAGACCGTCGATCGCGAGAAGCCGGTGAAGTTGCAGCGAGTCCGGCTCCGCAATGCGGGAGCTAAGCCGCGAAAGCTTCGGCTCTACGGTTACGTCGAATGGATCCTGGGGAACAATGCCCAGAAGACAGCTCCGTTCATCCTATCCGACCATGACGAAGAGACCGGCGCGTTGTTTGCAAGCAACAGCTATAGCATCGATTATTCCGGTCGCGCTGCTTTCTTTGTGGCGAGCGAGAAGCCATCGAGCTTTACCGCCAGCCGCCGGGAATTCATCGGCAAGCGCGGCACGATCCAATCGCCGCAAGCGCTCAGTTCAGCAGCCGGCCTTTCCGGCAGCACCGAACTCGACGGCGATTCCGCGGCGGTTCTAGCGATCGACATTGAGATCGCCCCGGACGAGGAGCGGGATGTCTGCTTCTTCCTCGGCGATACCAAAACGAAAGCGGAAGCGCGGGCGTTGATCAACGATATCCGCAAGGTTGCCTTTGAGGACGTTGTCCAGGCCAACCGCGCGTTCTGGCAAGGTTTCACCGGAAAGCTGCAAATTTCCACCCCCGACCAGAGTATGAACAATCTGATCAATACCTGGCTGCCATACCAGAGCCTGGGCTGCCGCATCATGGCGCGTACAGCTTTCTACCAGGCTAGCGGTGCTTTTGGTTTCCGCGATCAGTTGCAGGATACGTTGGCATTCGTCGTGCATGAGCCGTCGATCGCCCGAAAGCAGATCCTGAATGCAGCCTCCCGGCAGTTCCGCGAGGGTGATGTTCAGCACTGGTGGCTGCCCGGCACTGGCGCTGGAGTCCGAACCCTGATTTCAGACGACGTGGTCTGGCTTGCCTACGCGATCCATCACTATTGCAGCATTACAGGGGATAAACGCATCCTCGACGAACAGCTTGCATTCCTGGACGGGCCAGCCCTCCTTGAGGGCCAGCACGACTCGTTCTTTCTACCCGAGATCTCCGAGGACAAGACGAGCGTCTACGAACATGCGGCGCTCGCTCTGGACCTCGCCATCGCCAGGAAAGGAAAGAATGGCTTGCCGTTATTCCTCGGCGGCGATTGGAACGACGGTATGAACCGCGTCGGCGTCGGCGGCCAGGGAACCAGCGTGTGGCTTGGCTGGTTTCTGGCGGGCGCACTGCGCTCGTTTACCGCCTATGCACAGGAGCGGGGCGATACCACCCGTGTTGAACGGTGGACCAAGCACCTGACCGAGCTCAAGGCCGCGCTTGAAACCGCCGCCTGGGATGGGGCCTACTACAGGCGCGGCACCTTCGATGACGGCACCCTGCTCGGCTCGAAGGAAAGCCTCGAATGCCAGATCGATTCGATCGCCCAGTCTTGGAGCGTGCTGTCAGGCCAAGGGGATCCGGCCCGCGCAGCGAAGGCAATGGACGCGGTCCTAGACAAGCTGGTCGATCCCGAGGCGCGGATCATCCGGCTCTTCACACCGCCCTTTGCGACCTCGGCCAAAGATCCCGGCTACATCAAGGCATATCCGCCGGGTGTGCGTGAAAATGGCGGTCAATACACCCATGCCGCAACCTGGGTCGTCATGGCATTGGCTGAGCTTGGCCGCGGCGACGATGCTCTGCGTTGCTTCGAACTGCTCAACCCGATCAATCACGCGCGTGATCCGGTTTCCGCGGAACACTATCGCGTCGAGCCCTATATCATCGCAGCCGATGTATACGGCGAGGGGGCGCTCAGCGGACGCGGCGGCTGGACATGGTACACCGGCTCGGCGGGATGGCTTTACCGCGCGGTGACTGAGGGCATCCTTGGTATCAGGGTAAAAGATAGCCGCTTGTACGTGCGTCCGGCACTGGCGAGCACATGGGACGGCTTCTCCGCCGAGATTGACCATACGGGTACTAAATACCTCATTTCGGTCTCAAAATCGTCCCATCCAAGAGGTTACGATGTGACCATCAACGGACGCGAAGTCACCGATCCCGACGAGGGATATCCGGTCGGATAACGGCATTTTTCCTCGCTATCATCCGGCGATTCGTTGCGGCCAAAAGGGAGATCTTTTGGCCGCAACTGCGTTTGCAAATCGGAAATAGGAGAGGGTCCATGGCGATAGCGCTCGAGGGAACGATCGGCGCCAAGCAAAGCTCTGTGGCGGTAGCGGCGCCAAAGCGTGATACGAGATTGGACGTTCTGCGCGGTCTGGCGCTCATCACGATTTTCATCAATCATGTTCCCGGTCAGATTTTCGAGAATTTCACAACCAAGAATTTTGGCTTTTCGGATGCGGCCGAAGCCTTCGTGCTGATCTCTGGCATTGCCGTCGGCTTGGCCTACGGTCCAAATTTTGAGACCGGCACGTGGCTGCAGACCGCAACCAAGGCCATGAGGCGAGCATTCACGCTTTACCTGGCTCACATGATCACAACATTCATGACGCTCGCCCTATTCCTGACCGGCGCATGGATCTTCCACCGACCAGGCCTGCTGTGTGAAATCAACATCCTTGCCGTCCTCACCAATCTGAAGGCCGGCATTCCCTCGCTGGTCCTGCTCGGCCATCAGATTGGCTACAACAACATCCTGCCGATGTATGGCGCCTTGATGCTGATGGTACCGCTCATCCTTGTGCTCAATGCGGCAAGCCCACTTCTTGCGCTCGTCGTTTCCGGCACTGTGTGGCTGTTTGCGGGCATGTACGAGATTGCGCCTCATAACATGCTGATCGAGGGCTATTGGTTTCTCAACCCGCTGTCCTGGCAGTTCCTCTTCACAATAGGCATTGTCGGTACGGTGCATGTGTATCGCGGCGGCAAACTGCCGCAGAACCCGGTCCTGTTGGTGCTCGCAGCCACGTATGTCGTGCTGTCTTTTGCGTGGGTCGTCGGTCAACTCTGGAGCCTCGGAATTGCCTTGGCATCACTCGGGCTGCCGCCCGTACTGACAGGCTTCGACAAGACGTTCCTGTCGCTGCCGAGACTGCTGCACGTTCTGGCGCTCACCTATCTCGTCATCAATATTCCCGTAATCTCACGCCTGCTTCGCCGCTCCGCGGACAATCCACTGGCCATTCTTGGCCGCCACTCACTGAACGTCTTTGTCGCCGGTACGATTCTGGCGATGGTTGGTCAGGTGGTGCTCTATATCAACAACCACGACCGTGTCGGCGGCCCAATCTTCGTGGTTATCGGCATTGCCATCCAGTTCGCATATGCCTTCCACCTTGAGCGCAAGCGAAAGCTCGAGACCGGAAGCCGTAGCAGGCTTCTCAACCGAGCCCTGGTGCCAGTTCCGGTACGCGTCGATCGTTCGCGCGATCGACGCTAGATGGCAGCGCTACCGGGATGCTTGAACGATCGTCTGACCGCCCGCAGCGGCACATCCCATCGCAAAAACCTTGACTCCTGTGGAAAACCTTTTAAGAGCAGCGACGGAAAAGGAATATCTATGGTTCGCAATGAACACGCCATTGCTGCATGCAATGACCGGGCACAAGGTGCCGGGATGGATATTGCCGTTCCGGTTTCTTCCAAAACCAAGGCCAAAACGACGACGAAAAACGTCTGACGTCTCTGGCCTGCCGCTCTCTCCCCGGCTCGGCTGGGGACAAGGAAGCCGCGATATTTTCGGGCTTCCCCCTCACCGGATAAGAGGAGAGAAGAGAAAGAGAGCTTGAGAAATGGGTTTTAAAGTTGCAGTTGCGGGAGCGACCGGGAATGTTGGCCGGGAAATGCTCAATATCCTCTCCGAGCGCGGTTTTCCCGCCGATGAAGTCATCGCGCTTGCATCTGCGCGCTCGCAGGGTACTGAAGTTTCTTACGGTGATAAGACGCTGAAGGTTGCAAACCTCGAGAATTACGATTTCTCGGACACCGACATCTGCCTGATGTCGGCTGGCGGCGAGGTCTCCAAGAAGTGGTCGCCCAAGATCGGCGCCCAGGGTTGCGTCGTCATCGACAACTCGTCGGCATGGCGCTACGACGCAGACGTGCCGTTGATCGTTCCTGAGGTCAACCCGGACGCCGTCACCCAGTTCAGCAAGCGCAACATCATCGCCAACCCGAACTGCTCGACCGCGCAACTCGTGGTGGCGCTCAAGCCGCTTCACGACTTTGCTAAGATCAAGCGCGTCGTCGTTTCGACCTATCAGTCCGTTTCCGGCGCCGGTAAGGATGGCATGGACGAGCTGTTCAACCAGACGCGAGCCGTCTTTGTTGCGGATCCGATCGAGAACAAGAAGTTCACGAAGCGCATTGCCTTCAATGTCATTCCGCACATCGATAGCTTCATGGAAGACGGCTACACCAAGGAAGAGTGGAAGGTTCTCGCCGAGACCAAGAAAATGCTCGATCCGAAGATCAAGGTGACCTGCACGGCAGTTCGCGTTCCGGTCTTCATCGGCCACTCTGAATCGGTCAACATCGAGTTCGAAAGCGAGATCACGGCCGACCAGGCACGTGACATCCTGCGGGAAGCTCCCGGCTGCCTCGTCATCGACAAGCACGAGAACGGCGGATACATCACGCCTTACGAGTCTGCCGGTGAAGATGCGACCTACATCTCGCGCATCCGCGAGGACGCGACGGTCGAGAACGGCCTGAACATGTGGGTGGTTTCCGACAATCTTCGCAAGGGTGCTGCTCTCAACGCGATTCAAATCGCCGAGCTGCTGATCAATCGCGGACTTGTGAAGCCTCGCAAGCAGGCAGCCTGAACCAATTGTTAACTATGGTTTGTTAAGCCCGGCTTAATAAGGTAAGGGCTTTTCCTGGCGCGGGTTCGCCGTTTTCGGCTTCCCGCGCTTCCAAATCAAAGACGGTGAAAATATTGCCGAAAGCGGGCCGATGGCCCGGTTTGAAGGCCAGTCAGATCGGGATATCTCCATGCGCATGACGAAATTTTTGCTGGCAGCCGCCGCCGCCTGCATTCTCCACGCAGTTCCGGCAGCAGCAGCCAAGGCAGCCCAGTGCGGCAACAACGGTGCCGGTTTCGAGGCGTGGGTTGGCGAGTTCAAGCAAGAGGCGGCCGCAAATGGTGTCAGCCCCTCCGTTCTCGATCGTGCCTTCGCAAATGTCTCCTACAACAGGCCAACGATTGCCGCCGATCGCGGCCAGAAGAGCTTCAAGCTTTCCTTTGATGCCTTTATGCAGAAGCGCGGTGGTGCGGCAATCATTTCGCGCGGCAAAAATATGAAGCGTGCCAATGCGGCTCTCTTTGCCTCGATCGAACGCCGCTTTGGTGTTCCAGCTGGCCCATTGATCGCGATTTGGGGCATGGAGACGGGATTCGGTAGCTATATGGGCAATCAGCATACGCTGTCGGCGGTATCGACCCTCGCCTACGACTGCCGACGTTCCGACTACTTCACCGATCAGCTTTATGCAGCACTGCAGCTCGTTTCGGAGGGTTACCTCAATCCACAGGCGCGCGGTGCGGCCCATGGCGAGATTGGGCAGACGCAGTTCCTTCCGCGCAATGTCGTGCGCTTCGGTGCCGATGGTGATGGCGACGGCCGCATCGATATGGTCGGCTCGCGCGCTGATGCGCTCGCCTCAACTGCCAATTTCCTGAAAGGTCATGGGTGGCAGGCAGGCGCCGGCTATCAGCCAGGCGAGCCCAACTTCGCAGCAATCGCCGGATGGAACGCGGCGACGGTCTATCAGCAGGCCATCGCTTACATCGGTCAGCAGATCGACGGAAACTGAAGTATACCACAAACCAGGAGCGCCGGATTTGGGTTGGGCGCTCCTTTGGACCTAGACGTCGGGGCGAATGAAGTCGCGGGTTTCAGCATCCATGACCCACAACTCTCCCGTCGAAATGTCAAACCAGGCACCGTGAAGTGCAATCTTGCCGGCGTCTTCCAGGGCCTTGATCTCCGGAAACGTTCTGAGGTTCTCGATCGAATTGCGGATCGAAACACGCTCGAGGGCGGTCTGGCGCTCGGCGGGAGTCATCACGTCATTAGCGCCGATCTGTTCCGCCGCCGGCCTGACCAGCGACATCCAGCGCCCAATAAAGTCGCCGGGCGATAACGGCTCGGCGCTGGGATCGAGCGCTGCCCTTATGCCACCACACCGCCCGTGGCCCATGACAACGATGTCCGTAACCTTCAACGCCTGAACAGCGAACTCCAGCGCGGCGGACGTAGCATGAAAATGGCCATCAGGCTCGTAAGGGGGCACCATGTTGGCAACGTTGCGGATGACGAAAAGTTCGCCTGGACCTGCGTCAAAAATCAACTCGGGCGCGGCCCGTGAGTCCGAACAGGCGATCACCAGCGTGCTTGGGTTTTGTCCGTGTTCAGCGAGCGCTTTATAGCGATCACGGGCGTCTGCATAACGCCCACTCATAAAGTTGCGATAACCGTCAAGAAGGATGTTTGGAAAACGCTGCATAGTCTTCGATTACAGCCTGTGCCAAACAAGATCAATATCGCACTGCAAGATAGCAGGCGCGGGTCGTCACGTCAGCCCTTGCGCCTTTGAGCCGGATGCATCAGGCGCCGCATCTGTACCATCGCCATGGGCGTTGCCAAGCTTGCCGCGTCGCTTGCCAGTGTCAATTCGTCACTCCCTCGTTTCACGGCGCGGGCTAGCACCTCGTAAACGCTTGCTGTTGCTAGCTGAAGCGCCTTCTCGTCCTCCATGCCGGAAAGAAGCCGCGACAGAAACAGCGCGGCGAGAAGATCGCCGAGGCCATTCGGCGGCTTGTCGATCAGGCGATGCTCTGCCAGCAGCGCATGGCGCCCCGAGAGATAGAGGTTTCCGGTGCCCCCTGCCATCATCGGCACGGCTGAGGTGACCAGCATGCGGGACGGCCCAAGTGAAAGGGCCGCGTCCATGATCGACGAATTGTCTTCCAGCGGAGCACCAGCGAGCCAGGCGAGCTCATATCTGTTAGGCGTCGCAAGCGAAGCGAGCGGTATCAGATGATCCCTAATTGCCTCGGCTGTAGCCTGCGCCACGTAAAGTCCACCCAGATCCCCCATGACGGGATCGCAAACGTAAAGCAGCTCCGGCTTTCGATCGCGTAATGCCGTCACGAGCCGGGCAACCGAGCGCGCCTGCGCAGCATTGCCGAAATACCCTGAAAGAACAGCTGTTACCTCGCCGATCCAAGGGGCGCGAATGAGGTCGTCGATCGCCGCGTCAAAATCGGTTTCGGCAAAGGTGAGCCGTGTCGACTGTCCATGGCCGGGATGCCATGGCAGCACGATCGTCGGCAGTGCCCAGACCTGATGGCCGAGCGTCTCAAGTGCAAAGACCGCCGCACGATTTCCGACAGACCCGCGCACAACATGGCTGGAGATAACGATAACGGTTCCTGCGGCAATTTCTGACATGATGCTTTACTCGGCCTTCGACGATCGTTGATCTCCTTTTTACAGCTACACTGTCAACTGCTCTTCATGCAGCATGAAAAACATCGGCCGCAAGAAATTCCGACGTTTGTACGACGAAGCAAAATCTTTCGAAAATTTGCGTTCCGATGGCCAAAAACGCATGAAAGCTGCCCGGCAATGCGCTCTTTTAGAGATTTTTTCGTCAAATCTTCTGCTAACTTGCGCCAAATCGAGGAGATGAGGGAGTATCTGCGATGGCTGGTCGAAACAATCCGAAGCGAGAAAAACAGCTCGAAAGCGCGACCAGAATCGCCGCTGCGACAGGGGAAACCTATCTCGATCCCGTGTTCTTATTCGGGCGCGCCAGCGGCGACGACCTGGAGCACTACACTCCGGAGATGCTGGCGCTTGCTGCCGTGCATTCGGCCAAAGAACTATCGGCTTGGGCAGGCAACTCGGCGCGCATTACCATCGACACCATCCCCGACCTTGAGCCCGACGGCGTTGCCGTATCCGTTCTTTCGGTCACCGATCACAACATGCCGTTCCTGTATGAATCGGTAATGGGTGAGGTCACCAGCAGCCATCGCGATCTCTATATGGCGGTGCATCCGATCCTCGTCATGGAAGCCGGCAAAGCGCCGGAACTTTACTCTGCCGATCTGCCGAGCGAGCCGGCCAATCGCGTCAGCCATATCCAGCTGCACCTTGCACCCTTGACGACAGCCCAGGCAGCCGACCTGATCAAGCGGGTGAAGACCGTAGTCGAGCAGGTACGCGTGACGGTTTCCGACTGGAAGCCGATGCTCGATAAGCTCGCAACGGTCATCGACGAACTTTCCGCGTATAACGCCAGCCGCAGGAAAACGGAGCGGGATGAAGCGCTCGCCTTTCTGACTTGGCTACGAGACGCAAACTTTACCTTCCTCGGGATGCGGGAATACGTCTACTCGGGAAAAGGCGCGAACGCGAAGGTAGAGCGCGACAAGGGCACAGGTCTCGGCATTCTTTCAAACCCCGACGTCCTCGTTCTGCGGACCGGCAAGGACGCTGTCACGACGACGCCTGAGATCCTCGCATTCCTCGACGGCCCAGATTTCCTGATCGTTACCAAAGCGAACGTGAAGTCGATCGTGCATCGACGCGCCTATATGGACTATATTGGCGTCAAGCGCTTTGACACCGACGGTAACGTGACTGGCGAATTGCGCATTGTCGGCCTTTTCACCTCAACCGCCTATACATCCCTCGCCAGCGAGATTCCGCTGCTTCGTTCCAAGATCGAACGGGTGAAGGAGCATTTTGGCTTCGACCCGATGAGTCACTCCGGCCGTATGCTGGACAACACGCTGGAATCCTATCCACGCGACGACCTTTTCCAGATCGACACGACGCTTCTGGCAAGCTTTGCCGAGCAGATCAACGATCTGGCCGACCGGCCGCGTGTCCGCGCGCTACCGCGCATCGATCACTTTGACCGCTTCGTTTCCGTGATCGTTTATGTGCCGCGCGAGGAATATGACTCGATCGTGCGTGAAAAGATCGGAGCTTATCTGAAGACGGTCTATGACGGCCGCGTCTCGGCTTATTACCCGGCCTTTCCTGAAGGCGGGGTTGCCCGCGTCCATTTCATCATTGGCCGGTCCGGCGGTAAGACCCCACGAGTGCCACAGGCAAAGCTGGAAGAGGCAATTCGTGCCATCACCGCGCGCTGGGACGACCGTTTCCAGGCCCTCGCTGGACCCAAGGCTCCTCAGTTGCACGTGAGCCACGCCTTCCAGGATCTCTTCCCGCCGGAAGAAACCTTTTACGATCTCGAAGATATCGCCGCTTGCGCAGCCGGAGAACCAATACGCATTGCGTTCTATACGCGAGAGAAAGACGGCGTTGAGCTGCTTTGCCTGAAGATTTTTCATTCCGGTGGCCAGCTAGCCCTGTCGCGCCGCGTACCCTTGCTCGAAAACCTCGGCTTCAACGTTATCAGTGAGGGTACATTCGATATCGATGTAACCCTCGGGGGTAGCCAGGAAAGGCTGGTGGTGCTTCATGATATGGAGCTCGAGCCTCGGGGAGGAATCCAGATTGACCTCCATCGTCATGGAGAAATGTTGGAGGATGCCTTCCTCGCAGCGTTCAGCGGCGTCATTGACAATGACAACTTCAACCGCCTGATCGTCTCTGCAGGACTGACTGCACGCGAAACCAGCGTCCTTCGCGCCTACGCCCGTTATCTGCGCCAGGCCGGCATTCCCTACTCACTCGACTACATCGCGACAACGCTGGATAAATATCCGGTCATCGCGGCAATGATCTTCCGGCTGTTCTACGACGCGCTCGATCCGAAGATTTCCGAGAAGGCACGGATCAAGAAGGCAGCCGAGCACCACCAAAGGATAGAGGCGGCTCTCTCCGATGTGCCAAGCCTCGACGACGATCGAATCCTGCGCCGCTACGTCAACGTTGTGGACGCGACACTGCGGACCAACTACTTCCAGCGGAACCCAGACGGCTCGCCGAAAGCTATGCTCGCCTTCAAGCTCGATCCGCATTTGGTCGACGCATTGCCCGAACCAAGACCATTCCGCGAGGTGTTCGTCTATGGTGTTGAAGTCGAAGGCGTGCACCTGCGGTTCGGGAAGGTCGCACGTGGCGGTCTGCGTTGGTCGGACCGTGCTGAAGATTATCGGACGGAAGTATTGGGGCTTGTGAAAGCACAACAGGTCAAGAATGCGGTCATTGTGCCGGTTGGCGCGAAGGGTGGCTTCTATCCGAAGAAGCTCCCGGTCGGCGGCACCCGTGATGAGATCTTCAACGCGGGCCGCGAAGCCTACAAGACCTATATCCGGACGCTGCTATCGATTACCGACAACATCAATGGCGCCGTTATCGTGCCGCCGAAGGACACCGTCAGGCTCGACGACGACGATCCGTATTTTGTCGTCGCCGCCGATAAGGGAACCGCCACATTCTCCGACACCGCCAACGCGCTTGCCCAGGAGGCGGGTTTCTGGCTGGACGATGCTTTCGCTTCGGGCGGCTCGGCCGGCTACGACCACAAGAAGATGGGCATCACCGCCCGTGGTGCCTGGGAAACGGTAAAGCGCCACTTCCGCGAGATGGATATCGACATCCAGACCACGCCCTTTGCCGTTGCCGGCGTGGGCGACATGTCGGGTGACGTATTCGGCAACGGCATGTTGCTGTCGCCGAAAATCCGGCTGGTCGCCGCATTTGACCACCGCGACATTTTCATTGACCCGGATCCCGACATGGCAAAGACGTTCGCGGAGCGTCAGCGGCTTTTCAATCTGGCGCGGTCGAGCTGGCAGGATTTCGACAAGAGCACCCTATCGAAGGGCGCCATGATCATTTCCCGCTCGGCCAAGTCAGTCACATTAACGGCGGAAGCTGCCGCCGCGATCGGCCTCGACAAGACCGTGGCAACCCCGTTTGAGATCATGACGGCCATTCTGAAGAGCCCGGTTGACCTGCTTTGGTTTGGCGGGATCGGCACCTACGTCAAGGCGCCGTTCGAAACGGATGCCGAGGTTGGCGACCGCGCCAATGATCCCATCCGCGTTGCGGCCGAGGACGTGCGTGCGAAGGTGATCGGCGAAGGCGCGAACCTTGGTGTCACCCAAAAAGGCCGTATCGCCTACAGCCTAAGGGGTGGACGCTGCAATTCCGACGCGATCGACAATTCGGCCGGCGTCAACACGTCGGACGTTGAGGTCAACATCAAGATCGCGCTTGCCGCAGCAATGCACGATAATCGCCTTACCCGGGCAAAGCGCGACCAGCTCCTCTCATCCATGACTGACGAGGTCGCGAAGCTTGTGCTCAGGAACAATTATTTGCAGTCGTTGTCGATTTCGCTGACGGAGCGAAAAGGCACGGCCAACGGACTGGAACTTGCCCGGCTCATGACTGTGCTGGAAGGTGCCAAGCAACTGAACCGCAAGGTTGAAACGCTTCCTGACGATACCGTCCTCGCCGAGCGCTATGCGGCAGGCAAGCCTCTGACCCGGCCGGAGATCGGCGTTCTGCTCTCCTATGCCAAGATCGTGTTGTTCGATACTTTGGCCGCCAGCCGGTTGCCGGACGATCCATATTTTGCTGCGACGCTTTCGAACTACTTCCCTGCGAAGATGCGCAAGACGAATGCGTCGGATATCGATGCCCATCGTCTGAAACGCGAGATCATTGCGACCGTGCTTGCCAACGAGGCCATCAACCGTGGCGGCCCCGGCTTCGTCGTCAGCATGATGGATGCTACAGCGGCATCCGCGCCAGAAGTGGTTCGAGCTGCAATCATAGCCCGTGACGGTTTCGATCTCGGAAGGCTCTGGGCGGAAACGGATGCGCTGGACGGCAAGATCGGCGGTCAGATGCAGAACCGCATCTACGAGGAAATTAACCACACCTTCATGGTGCTGACCCGCGTCCTCTTGAAAACGCAGATGGCCAAGGGCGATATGGCCGCTACGATCGAAGGACTGCAAACAGCCCTGAGAAGGCTCAAGCCGATTTTTGCCAACCAGACGGTGCCGGAACTCGAATCGCGCCAGCACGAGTATCGCGAGGCCGGTGTTCCGGACAAACTGGCCGCCGAGATCTCCGGGTTACTCCGCTTTGCGCTCGTGCCTGAGATCATGCAGATTGCAGAACGCACCGGAGAACCGTTGGCGCGTGCGGCGGAAAGCTATTTTGCCGTCTCGCAGACATTCCGGATTGGACGGTTGCTCGCCGCTGGATCGCGCATCATCACAACCGATCATTACGAGAACCTGGCGCTGGCCCGCAGCATTGACCAGATCGCCAGCGCGCGACGCGATATCGTCATTTCGGCACTCGCCAACCATGGCAAGGACAAGCTTCCGGTCCAAGCTTGGCATGCCGGCGATCGCATCAGGATCAACCGAATAGCAGAAGAGTTGTCCGGATTGAGCGATAGCGGCGACCCGAACCTTGCCCGGATTACGGTAGCCGCCGGTCTGCTGAGCGACCTTGCGCGCGACGGCACGAGATGAGACAGTTCCGCTCTGAATCAGGAGCGGATTGTGAATCGCATCGACTGGACGGGTACTCAGCCGGCTAGGGCATCGGAGAAGGGCATCTGGGGTTGGATGCTTTTCGACTGGGCGGCCCAGCCGTTCTTCACGGTTGTGACGACCTTCATCTTCGGCCCGTACTTCGTCTCTCGCCTGACGGCCGATCCGGTCTCCGCCCAGGCAATGTGGAGCAACATGGCGACGATCTCTTCGGTGATCATCGCCATTTTGTCGCCCGTTCTCGGTTCAATCGCCGATCAGTCCGGCGCTCGGAAGCCCTGGATCGCTTTCTTTGCGGTTATCAAGATTACGAGCCTCTTCGGCCTTTGGTTTGCGGCCCCTGGTTCACCGCTCATTTATCCCGTGATCTTCATGATCCTGGCTTCCATCGCGGCTGAGTTCTCTATCGTTTTCAACGATTCCATGATGCCGCGGCTCGTTGGCAAGGACGAGGTCGGAAAACTATCCAATACTGCCTGGGGCCTCGGTTACCTCGGCGGGATGATCGTCCTGATAGCCGTCGTTGTCCTGCTTGCGGGCAATCTTGAATCCGGCAAAACAATATTCGGTCTCGAGCCGCTGTTCGGTCTCGACCCGCACCAGGGCGAGGATGCTCGTATCACTGGACCGATCTCGGCGGTCTGGTACCTGATCTTCATTCTTCCGATGTTCTTTTTCACGCCTGACATCAGCAAGGGCCTTCCGTTCGGCACTGCGGTGCGGACGGGCTTTGCCGAGTTGAAAAATACGCTTGGCGAGCTCAAGCACCGCCGAGGAATTCTTCATTTTCTGATCGCGCGGATGATTTATCAGGATGGTGTCAACGGACTGCTGATCCTCGGCGGCGCCTTTGCCGCCGGAATGTTTGGATGGGCGACGATCGAGATCGGAATCTACGGAATCATACTCAACGTCGTGGCAATCTTCGGCTGCATCATTGCCGGTCGCGTTGATCGGCGCATCGGTTCCAAATCGACGATCATCGTCAGCCTCACGATGTTGTTGCTCGCCACCATTGGCATTATATCGACGGGGCCGGGATATACGCTCTTTGGCTTGCTTGAGCTGCCAACCACTGATTCCAATGGTCTCTTCGGTACGGCAGCCGAAAAGGCCTATATTGCCTATGGCCTGTTGATTGGCCTTGCCTTCGGTCCGGTGCAGGCCTCGTCGCGCTCCTACCTCGCACGCAGCGTAAGTCTGAACGAGGCGGGTCGCTATTTTGGTCTCTATGCGCTTTCCGGTCGCGCCACGAGCTTCATGGCAACGCTGTTCTTTTCCGCCGTAACCTACATGACTGGCTCGTCGCGGCTTGGAATGGCGACACTGGTGCTATTCCTGGCCGTAGGGCTGATCCTACTTCTCCGTACGCCCTATCCCGCGGACAGGGCGTAACGGTGGGACTACCGCTTAGTGGCGGAAGTGTCGCATGCCGGTAAAGACCATTGCGACATTGTGCTCGTTGGCGGCATCGATCACTTCCTGATCGCGCATCGATCCGCCGGGCTGGATAACCGCCGTCGCACCGGCTGCGATCATGGACAGCAAGCCATCGGCGAAGGGCAGGAAGGCCTCCGACGCCACTGCCGAACCGCGCGTCAGCGGTTCTGCAAGCCCGAGAGCCCTGGCCGCTTCCTCGGCCTTCAGTCCGGCGATACGGGCAGAATCCACGCGGCTCATCTGGCCTGCGCCAATTCCGGCCGTTTGTCCATCCTTGGCATAGACCACGGCGTTTGATTTGACATGCTTGGCGACTTTGAAGGCAAATTTCATGTCTTCGAGTTCCTGCGGGGTCGGCGAACGCTTTGTAACCACCTTAAGCTCCAAATCCTCGACCATGCCATTGTCGCGACTCTGCACGAGCAGACCACCAGAGACGGTTTTCGCCGTCAGACCGGCAGAGCGCGGATCCGGAAGGCCACCTGCACTCAGCAGCCGAAGGTTTGCCTTACGCGCGACGACGGCTTTTGCCTCCTCCGTCACGTCTGGGGCGATGATAACTTCGGTGAAGAGCTTGATGATCTCTTCCGCCGTTTCTGCATCAAGGGTCTGGTTGAGCGCGATGATACCACCAAAGGCCGAAACGGAATCGCAGGCAAGTGCACGCTTGTAGGCCTCGAGCAGGTTGGTGCCGGTCGCCACGCCGCAGGGATTTGCGTGCTTGATGATCGCACAGGCTGCAGACCTCTCTGGCAGGAACTCGGCGACGAGCTCATATGCCGCATCGGTGTCGTTGATATTGTTGTAGGAAAGCTGTTTGCCCTGAAGCAGTGACGCGGTGGCAACGCCGGAGCGATGCTCGCCCGTTACATAGAATGCCGCCTTCTGATGCGGATTCTCGCCATAGCGCATCTCTTCCTTGAGTACGCCGCCAATGACGCGATGACGCGGGGTGTCTATGGAGAGAGCCTCGGCAAACCAGTTGGATATCATGGCATCATAGGCTGCCGTGCGAGCAAAGGCCTTGGCTGCCATTCGCTGGCGGAACGCGTAAGCGGTCTGGCCAGCATTCAAATCGATCTGCTCGAGCAGTTCAGAATAGTCCGCTGGATCGGTCAGGATCGTTACGTAGGCGTGGTTCTTGGCCGACGCGCGGATCATCGCCGGACCACCGATATCGATATTCTCGACGGTTGTCGGATAGTCACCGCCCGCAGCACGGACATCCTCGAACGGATAGAGATTGATGACAGCAAGGTCGATTCCGTCTATATCGTGCGCCTTCATCGCCGCCTGATGGTCCGCATCATCGCGGATGGCAAGCAGGCCACCATGCACTTTCGGGTGCAGGGTCTTCACTCGACCATCCATGATCTCTGGAAAACCTGTGATGTCGGAAACATCGGTCACGGCAAGTCCGGCTGCCGCGATTGCCTTATGTGTACCGCCCGTTGATAGGAGGCGAACGCCCTTGTCGACAAGTGCACGCGCGAGTTCGACGATACCGGTTTTGTCCGATACCGAAAGCAACGCAGTGTTGACGGCGACCTTGTCGGGTGCGGGAATTTTCTTGGAAACAACGGCCATGAGGCTTCTCCATTGGGTTTTCAGGAGATATCCGGCGAGGGATAAGCGGATGATGGCGCCGCGTTAGCACAGCTTTGCGCCCACGGAAACAGTCGCTAGCCCTTGCGCGATAAAAACCAGCGTATTTCCGGCCTGTCAGGATAGGAGAAGGCAATCTCGATCTGGTCGGATCCGCAAATGCCCGACGCGTCAGCAAAGAAGACGTCCTCGCCAATCAGCACCTCGTTCCCGGGCGAGGAAAACAGCCATGTTTCTCCATCAGGTGCCGTCATCATGATCGACTCTTTGTCGATTTGCTTCAAATTAATAGAGGGGTGGGCGTGGAATCGTGCCACTGCGCGCACGACCTCATCGACCTTGTCTTCCAGCGCAACCAGTCGATCACAGCCAGTGGCGATCAATCCCGTCGCGTTCAGGGTCAGCTCGCGCTCGTGCAGGACACCAAAAGCGTTGAGGTAGCCATCATGGCTTGCCTTGATCACATCGCGGCCGTCATCGCTGAGCGCGCGATCAACATTCACGGCTTTGACGCCATCAGTAATCACATTCGCAACGAACTCGGATGGTGCAAAACGGCTTGATGAGGTGTCGTTGACAGTGACGGTGCTATGCGCAGCGGTCGTTCTGGCAATCTGTACGTAGCGCCTGCCCGCGAATTTCGGCGATCCAGAATTCACGATAAAACGATGACGTCCGGAGGACATCTCGAACGATAGGCACCCGGCATGTGCTGTGCGGGACAGGTTCCCGGCAGGCGGTACTCCGGTATCCGCAATAATTACTGTTCTTCCCGCCGCCAGCCGCTGATAGCGTGAATGGGGCATCGCCTTGAAGGGATCGCCCGCGGTCTCGTCATACCGCAGCAACGACATCAATTCCGTCGCGAGAGTCGACGTCGCTCCATTGAAAAGCGCGAGATCACCATCCTGATGCCTGAAAAAGCGCAAGGCCGGATACATGCGATCAATGCCCGAGATCAGCTTTTGCGGCAAGTCATGACCAAGATTGACGTAGGTTTGCCGCAGCGGAAGGAGATCAAGGAGCAATTCCAACCCGACGCGTGGGTTGCGCGAAATATGGCCTCCGTCGGGGAGAATTTGGCTATCGAATTCCTGGTCTAATGCTTCGGCAGCGCGTCTAAGGGCACCGGCGCGCGTTGGCATTGCAATGGAGGCCATCGCCAGAGCAATCCGCAAACGAAAGCGAACCTCGCCGGGAGGCGCAAATTTTGCCATTCGCCTCAGAAATCGCACTTGAAAGGCGAGTGAGCGCAAGAAACGGCGATAGAAACCGCGGTCGGCATTGTGGAGAACAACGGGAGAATGCGAGAGCCAGGAAATCACGCGTTGTGCGGTAACATCGATCTCCCAGGCGATGCCCTCGATGCGGCCACCATGCAGCGACAGCCAGTTGTTGACGATGGAGCGGGCAACGCTTGAATGAAGGTCGCTTTTCTTGGTTCGCATGTGGCGGAGCCAGCCGAAGCTATGAAGCCGTAGCGCGAAAGCTCGAGATGGGAGGCTGAAATTGAAGGGCGACTTGCCGCCGGTCTCGAGGAGCCGACCGGCGAGCGGGAAGCGGCCGTTCAAAATCTCTTCGGCCACATGCGGATCAACTGCACGCAGGTCCGTCGGAGCGACGATTAAGCGTTCCGGAACGTGAACCGTATGGCGGAAGAGGCGCAGCCGCAGAATTGCTCCGCGGCACAACGTGCGCCGCCAAGCCTCTCCCACGTAAAGAGCCGAGAACCCGGACCACATGTTTTATTGTCTATTGACCCACGTCGTTAAGAATAAGTGAATAAGCCCGGAATCGGTGACACTTACGTATCAAGTTATGACAGATGCTTAACTATGACAGTTGCCTTTCGATCAGGCAACACGGCGCATCACGACGGCGTAGAAGCCGTCAAGACCACGCGCATAACCAGAGGGAACCTCGAGCATATCGGGAGTCGTGCGGAACTCCCCAAGAGGGCTGATGGCGGACTCCAAACCGGGCCAGCGCTCGGCCTCAATGGCGACACGCTCGAGGATCGGTGTATCCGAAAGAACACGAGCGGCTACCTCTTCTCCTTCGGCCGGATCAAGCGAGCAATTGGAAAAGACGATAGTGCCGCCCGGCTTCAACAGGGTTATTGCATGGCGCAGCAGTCGCTCCTGAAGCGCAGCGAGTTTCGCGATGTCCTCCGGTCCCTTGGCCCAGAGAACATCCGGATGCCGACGCGTCGTTCCCGTCGATGAGCAGGGCGCATCCAGCAGGATCGCATCGAACAGTTCCGCCGGCTCATATTTGGTGAGGTCGCTGGCAACCGTCTCGGCATTCAATCCAAGCCGACCGAGGTTCGCTCGCAGTCGCTTGATACGGTTTTCGGACTGCTCGACCGCGGTAACGTTGCCTCCAGCAAGAATCAGCTGAGCTGTCTTTCCGCCTGGGGCTGCGCATAGATCGGCAACACGCTTGCCCGCCAAGTCGAGAAACAGCTGGGCAGGAATACTGGCGGCTGCGTCCTGAACCCACCACGCGCCTTCCGCAAATCCTTCCAATGAGGGAACGCTACCCTGGAAGGCGGCCAACCGCACACCGCCCGTCGGTAGCACAACGCCACCCAGACGTCCCGCCCATCCCTGCGCGTCGTCTTTGACCGTAAGATCGATCGCGGCCGGCTCGAGCTGCGATTCAGAGATTGATTGCGCCCTTTCCTTGCCATAAGCCTTCTCGAGCCTGTCGAGAAACCATTCCGGCATCACCGGGATGGTGCCGATCTCTGCAAGGATATGATCCTTCTCGCGTCCAAGACGGCGCAGAACTGCGTTCACAAGCTTTGCAAAACGACGATTCCGCGGGTCCTGATTTGATTGCTCGACCGCGAGGTCGACCGCCGCATGGTCTGGCACATCAAGATAGAGAATCTGCGCGGCAGCGATCGCAAGAACATGGTGTAGCGCCCTTGCACCTTCGGGAAGCGGCGATTCAAGCAGACGGGAGATCGCGGCGTCGATTCGCGGCAAATGCCGCAGCGTCGCATTGAGAATGGCCCGCACCAAGGCGCGGTCCCCCTCGTTGAGAGCCTTGTACGCCGGATTGCCATGTTCATTGTCCAAGGCGCCGTCAAGTGGAAGCTTTCGGTCGACCACGGCCGCCAGGATCTTGGCAGCGGCAGCGCGAACCTGCAATCCCGGTTTTGTCGGACTGGGAACAGCCCCCGGGTTGGACGACTTTGTTTTCCGAAATGGCTTTTTCTTGCCGTTTGAATTCAAGACCACGGACCTTTCGGCGGTTGTGAACCACCGCGATCAAGACCGGTATTCGGAACCGAGCGCGATTTGCGCATCGGATTATCAGCGCGCGCTGGCGCCGTCGAGACATTCATGCCGCCACGTGCCATTTCCTGCAGAGCCGCAATCCGGTTTTCCGTATTCGGGTGCGTAGAGAACAGATTGTCCATGCCAGCACCTGTCAACGGATTGATGATGAACATGTGGGCGGTTGCCGGGTTGCGCTCAGCATCATAGTTCGGCACATGCGAGGCGCTACGTGCAATCTTCCCAAGTGCCGAGGCAAGCCACAAGGGATTGCCGCAAATCTCTGCACCCCGGCGGTCGGCCGAATACTCGCGCGTGCGGCTAATGGCCATCTGAACCATCATCGCGGCAAGCGGTGCGACAATCATCGCCAGCAATACTCCTATAAAACCCAGCGGATTGTTGTTGTTTCCCCGGTTGCCACTGAAGAAGAACGCAAAATTGCCCAGCATGGAAATCGCGCCGGCCAGGGTCGCGGTGATCGTCATCGTCAAAGTGTCACGGTTTTGCACGTGGGCCAACTCATGGGCCATGACGCCGGCCACTTCTTCGGGCGTCAGTGCGCTCAGCAAGCCTGTGGACGCGGCAACGGCAGCGTTCTCGGGATTGCGCCCTGTCGCGAAGGCGTTTGGTTGCGGGCTGTCGTAAAGATAGACTCTCGGCATCGGCAGGCCCGCATTGCGCGCCAGATCCCTGATGATCGCGAAGAACTCCGGGGCATTGCGCTCGTCGATCTCCTGCGCGTGATAGGCCGACAGCACCATGCGGTCGGAATTCCAATAGGAAAAGAAGTTCATCCCAGCGGCGATCACGAACGCAATCATCATGCCGCCGCGTCCACCAATTAGAAAGCCGACGGCCATGAACAAGACGGTCATCAAGGCGAGCAACATGGCTGTACGGACAAGGTTCATTGCTATCTCCAAAACACGGGTAAGCAGATCGCGCAAAAGGTGGAGGGTTTCAATTGCGGCGCCGGCGCTCTATGATTTGGTCATTCACCAGTCATTTTCAATATTTTTCGGACGGAATCGCGTGATGCAAGCAGCGGAAAGTAACAACGACGATACCCAGGCGGCTGAGGCCGCCGAGGCTGATCGCAAGTTGCTGACGCCGGCTGCCAAGCGCGCACTGGCCGAAGCCGAAGAGCGTCGGCGGAACGAGAAGCGAGTAGAAATGCCGCCCGAGATAGGTGGCCGCGGCGGTGCAGATCCTTCCCGTTTCGGGGACTGGGAGATCAACGGCAGAGCGATCGATTTCTAAGTAAACATCCCTATTGCTCCCTTATTCGTTCTCGCGAAAGATTGCTTCCTCGCACTGGACCTTTATGCGGTTGCTCGCGACGAAATAAAGGACCAGCATTCGCTGAATTCCTGAAAGTGATCGAGAGTGGCACTTCGCTGGTCAAAGTGCGCCCTTGGCCGCAGCAAACCAAAAAAGTCTACGTTCGGATGCGGGATCGAATGCGCCTGGGACGCACTCCAGCTGTGCTGAAGTAAGACAGGAACGACGATCGCTACGCCTGGAAGCCCCGGCATCCGGATCACCCGGATCCAGGTGACGCAGATTGCCGGCGACAGATGTTTCAGCCGCATTCTCGCAAACGCCGGGGTAAACCTGCCCCCTAGAGAATTGAAGCCTCCCCAATCGTTCGGGGCGGCTCCTTTTGCTTACGCTGTCGCCTTGTTCTGGCGATTGGCGATCAGGTCGTCGACGACTGCGGGATCGGCGAGCGTCGACGTGTCGCCGAGAGAGCCAAAGTCATCTTCGGCAATCTTGCGCAGGATGCGGCGCATGATCTTACCCGAACGAGTTTTCGGAAGACCCGGGGCAAACTGAATTTTATCAGGTGCAGCGATTGGGCCGATTTCGCTGCGGACATGCTTGACCAGTTGCTGGCGCAAATCGTCCGAACCTTCATTACCGGCCATCAGCGTGACATAGCAATAAATGCCCTGACCCTTGATCGGATGCGGATAGCCGACAACGGCGGCTTCCGAGACGAGGTTGTGCGAAACGAGGGCTGATTCCACTTCGGCAGTACCAAGGCGGTGGCCAGAAACGTTCAACACGTCATCGACGCGACCGGTGATCCAATAGTAGCCGTCCTCATCCCGTCGGCAGCCGTCGCCAGTGAAATACTTGCCCTTGTAGGTCGAGAAGTAAGTCTGGATGAAGCGCTCGTGATCGCCATAGACCGTGCGCATCTGCCCCGGCCAGCTGTCGGTAATGCAGAGGTTTCCGTCGGCCGCACCCTCGAGCACATTGCCTTCGTTGTCGACCAGCTGCGGCTTCACACCAAAGAACGGCTTCGTAGCAGACCCCGGCTTCAGATCCGTCGCGCCCGGCAGCGGCGTGATCATGTGACCACCAGTCTCCGTCTGCCACCAAGTATCGATGACAGGGCAGCGCTTGTCGCCGACGACACTGTAATACCATTCCCAAGCTTCCGGATTGATCGGCTCGCCAACTGTTCCGAGCAGGCGCAAGCTTGATCGCGACGAGCGCGTGACGAAATGGTCGCCAGCCCCCATCAGCGACCGGATCGCCGTCGGTGCCGTGTAGAAGATGTTGACTTTATGCTTGTCGATGACTTCCCAGAACCTTCCCTGGTCCGGAAAATTCGGAACGCCTTCAAACATCAGCGTCGTTGCACAGTTCGCAAGCGGACCGTAGACGATGTAGGAGTGTCCGGTCACCCAACCGACGTCGGCAGTACACCAGTATATATCACCCGGGTGGTAGTCGAACACGTACTCATGAGTCATTGCCGCATAGACGAGATAGCCGCCGGTCGTATGCAGGACCCCCTTCGGCTTTCCCGTCGAGCCGGATGTGTAGAGGATGAACAGCGGATCCTCCGCCTTCATCCTCACAGGCGGGCACTCCGGCTTCACCGTAGCGATTTCCTGGTGGTACCAGAGGTCACGGCCCGGCGCCCAGCCGGTCTTGCCACCGGTACGCCGCACCACGAGAACCTTGTCGACGATGACATGCTGACGAGCTGCAATATGGATTGCCGTGTCGGTATTGTCCTTCAACGACACGGGCTTGCCGCCGCGCACCCCTTCGTCGCAGGTGATGACGAAAGTGGATTCGCAATCGACGATACGACCAGCCAAGGCCTCCGGCGAAAACCCTCCGAACACCACTGAATGGACCGCGCCGATGCGTGTGCAGGCAAGCATTGCGTACGCCGCCTCCGGGATCATCGGCATGTAGATAGTGACACGATCCCCCTTCTTGACGCCGTGTTTCTTCATGACATTCGCCATGCGGCAAACATGCTCATAAAGCTCGTTGTAGGTGATCTTCTTGTCGACGTAGGGATTATCGCCCTCGAAGATGATGGCCGTCTGATTGCCGTTTGTCTTCAGGTGCCGGTCGATACAGTTGTACGAAACGTTCGTCTGCCCGTCCTCGAACCACTTGATCGAGACCCTGCCTGTAAACGACGTGTTCTTGACCTTCGTGTAGGGCTTGAACCAATCGATCCGCTTGCCATGCTTGCCCCAGAACTTATCAGGGTTCTCGACGCTTTCCTCGTACCACTGCTCGTACTTGGCCTTATCGATAAGTGCATGATTCTTCACCGGCTTTTGCACCGGGTAGATCTTTTCGGACATAGGACTCCTCCTCACTCGGACACCGGACGGAACGAAGCAGTCCGGGGTGGCTCTAGGCATTCATAGCAGGTCGCGTTTGCCCGGCAATTAGACAAAGGTCATTTCCATTCCTGATCAATTGCAATTCTGCGTCACTGCGGTTATATAGCGCCATATTTCCCGGACATTGTGGTGACAATCCACGGACCGCGACCCCGGCGCGGACGACAGAAGGACTATATCCATGGCTCAACAATTGCTCATGCCGAAGGCGACTGCCATTTGGCTCGTCGACAACACAGCCCTGTCATTCGACCAGATCGCCCAATTCTGCAAACTGCATCCGCTCGAAGTGAAGGCAATTGCCGACGGCGAAGCCGCGCAAGGCATCAAGGGTCTCGATCCGATCGCAACCGGCCAGCTTTCTCGCGACGAAATCGCTCGCGCAGAAAAGAACCCGGCGCACAAGCTGAAGCTCTCCGAGCCCAAGGTTCGCGTGCCCGAATCCAAGCGCCGCGGCCCCCGCTACACACCGGTTTCGAAGCGCCAGGATCGTCCGAACGCCATTCTCTGGCTGGTGCGCAATCATCCGGAACTGAAGGATGCGCAGATTTCCCGCCTCGTCGGCACCACAAAATCGACGATCGAGCAGATTCGCGAACGCACCCACTGGAATTCCGCCAATCTCACGCCGATGGATCCGGTAACGCTCGGACTTTGCAGCCAGATCGATCTCGACATGGAAGTCGAGAAGGCGGCAAAGGGCCGCCCTCTGCCGACCGCAGCCGAGCTTGGGGCAACCTTACAATCTGCGCATGAAACCGAACGCCTTGCGGGCCATGAGCGTGAAGAGGAGAAGGAAATCGACGCCGATGCGGTCTTCGCAAAGCTCAAGTCTCTGAAGTCCTCCCCGAAGGACGAGGACGAAGACGACCAATTTTGATTGTCTTTGATGAACGACTCTCAAGGCCCTGTGTAAGCGGGGCCTTTTCGTTTACGCCTACATCGGCAGGGAGCCGAACCCACGCGTGCGCAGCGCTTCGGAAATCTCTTCCAGAATAGTGGGATCGTCGATCGTTGCCGGCATTTTCCACGGCACGCCATCAGCGATCTTCTGGATGGTGCCGCGCAAGATCTTGCCAGAGCGGGTCTTGGGAAGGCGATCGACGATAATCGCGGTCTTGAACGCCGCCACCGGACCGATCACGTCGCGGATGAGCTGTACGACCTCAGTTTCAATCGCCGATGTTTCCCGTGAAACATTCTTCTTCAGTACAAGAAAGCCACAAGGAACCTGGCCCTTCACCTGATCGGCAATTCCGACCACCGCGCATTCGGCAACATCCGGATGCGTCGCACAGACCTCCTCCATTGCTCCCGTGGACAGTCGATGACCAGCGCAGTTGATGATGTCGTCGGTCCGCGACATGATGAAGAGATAGCCATCCTCGTCGATATAGCCGGCGTCCGCCGTTTTATAGTAGCCAGGAAATTCTTCCAGATAGGCTGAACGGAAGCGCTCATCGCTATTCCATAGCGTTGGAAGGCAACCGGGGGGCAGGGGGAGTTCGACGACGATATTGCCGAGCGTCCCCGGCTCAACCGAATGGCCGGCATCGTCAAGAACGTGGATACTGTATCCGGGCATCGGCATCGATGGGGAGCCATGCTTCACCGGCAGGACCTCAAGACCGAGCGGATTGGCCACCATTGGCCATCCGGTCTCCGTTTGCCACCAATGATCGATCACGGGAACATCAAGCATGCGCTCGGCCCATCGCAGTGTTTCGGGATCTGCGCGCTCGCCCGCAAGGAACAGCGCACGGAAATTCGGCATCGTATAGGCCTTAAGGCGAACACCATCGCTATCCTCCCGTCGAATGGCGCGAAAAGCGGTAGGTGCCGTAAAGAGAACGCGAACATCATGTTCTGAAGCGATGCGCCAGAACACGCCGGCATCCGGCGTGCCCACCGGCTTTCCTTCGAATATCACGCTGGTGGCGCCTGCCAACAGCGGGGCATAAACGATGTAAGAGTGGCCGACGACCCAACCAATATCGGAAGCCGCCCAAAACACCTCGCCCTGCTTGATACCGAAGATATTCGCCATCGACCAATTGAGGGCCACCATGTGACCGCCATTGTCGCGCACGACCCCTTTTGGTTGGCCCGTGGTACCTGAGGTGTAGAGAATGTAGAGCTCGTCCGTTGCCAGGAGGGAAATGCACTCAACAGTCACGCCACGATTCCTTGCGACGGCAGTTTCGAAATCCTCGTCGCGTTCGGCTGTAAGATCAGCTGCAAGCTGCGGCCTCTGCAGGACAAGGCAATGGGGCGGCTTTAACTTCGCGATCGCAATAGCCTGGTCGACCAAGGGCTTGTAGGGCACGACCCGTCCCGGCTCCAGGCCGCAACTTGCGGTGATGATGAGTTTCGCTCCCGAATCGTCGATACGCGCGGCAAGCTCATTTGCCGCAAAGCCGCCGAACACGACGGAATGGACCGCACCGATGCGTGCACAGGCAAGCATTGAGAACACCGCCTCCGGCACCATCGGCATATAAATGATGACGCGGTCACCCTTTGCTATTCCGCGTTGCCGGAGAGTCGCTGCAATGGCACTTACTTCGGCAAGGACGTCACCATAGGTAAACGCAGCCTTGGTATCGCTAATCGGACTATCGTAGATAAATGCGGTATCGTTACCGCGGCCGGCCAGAACATGGCGGTCGAGACAATTATAGCAGGTATTGGTTTCGCCGCCGGCGAACCAACGGCCGTATGGGCCACCTTCTCGCGAAAAGACCTGGTCCGGCGGCTTAAACCAGCTGATTTCTGCCGCTGCCTCCCGCCAAAAACCCTCCGGATCGTCCTTCCACCCGGCATAGGTCTGGCGATAGCTTCCCTGCATCTGCTCCTCCCCAGGACATGCGTTATTCTACCAATCTAGGAGAGTCACGGCAGGAGAAAAAGCCCGACGAAAGGAGCGTATCAGCGGGTACCGAAGATCGCAGAGCCAACGCGAACGCTGGTCGCGCCAAAGGCAATCGCGGTTTCATAGTCGCCGGACATTCCCATCGAGAGCTTCTCGATGCCGCAAGCCTTGGCGAGCCTTGCAAGCAACGCGAAATGCGGACCGGGATTTTCGTCCACCGGGGGAATACACATCAAGCCTTCAATTGCGAGACCGAGTTGGTCTCGGCAAAATGCGACGAACTCCACGGTATCATCAGGGGCGATTCCTGCCTTTTGTGGCTCAAGCCCGGTATTTACCTGAACATAGAGGCGAGGGGTTTTTGCTTGGCGCTTCATTTCGTCCGCAAGCGCACGAGCGATCTTTTCGCGATCGACGGTTTCAATGACATCAAACAGCGCGACAGCCTCGGCGGCCTTGTTCGACTGCAAGGGGCCGATGAGATGGAGTTCAATGCCCGAGGTTTCGGATTTCAGTTCGGGCCACTTGCCCTGGCTTTCCTGAATTCTGTTTTCCCCGAAGACTCGTTGCCCGGCTTGCAGCGCCGGGCGGATCGCGTCTGCGTCGAATGTCTTTGAGACCGCGACAAGCTGAACCGAACCGTTGGGCCGTCCCCCCTGCTGCTCGGCCGCGGAGATGCGCGAGCGCACGTCGTTCAATCGCTCTTCAAGTTCCATCAATCGCCTCGACATGACCGCATGAGAAGATGGCAATGCACTAAACGTCCGGGCTGTGCTTGCCAAGGCCCACACGTCGGAAATAGTCGCGGGCAGGCTGAGATCGGACGCTGGCGGCACCCGTAAAACTTGACGCTACCGTGGTTTCATGGTGAAGGTCACCACCAACTTCCCCTGATTTTTCGGAAATACGAATACCATGGCTACCGAACGTTATAACCCGCGCGATGCTGAACCTCGCTGGCAGCAGAAATGGAATGAAGCGAAGGTCTTCGAGACTGATAACGACGATCCGCGCGAAAAGTATTACGTCCTTGAGATGTTTCCGTATCCATCCGGCCGCATCCACATGGGCCATGTGCGGAACTATGCGATGGGCGATGTCGTCGCCCGCTACAAGCGCGCTCGCGGCTACAACGTTCTGCACCCCATGGGCTGGGACGCCTTCGGCATGCCGGCTGAAAATGCGGCAATGGAGCGAGGCGTGCATCCGGCATCCTGGACCTACCAGAATATCGCGTCGATGAAGTCGCAGTTGAAGGCGATGGGCCTCTCGCTCGATTGGAGCCGCGAATTCGCAACCTGCGATGTCGCCTACTACCAGCATCAACAGCGCCTTTTCCTGGATTTCCTCGAGAAGGGGCTCGTCTATCGCAAGCAGTCGAAGGTGAACTGGGATCCGGTCGACAACACTGTTCTTGCCAACGAACAGGTGATCGACGGACGCGGTTGGCGTTCGGGCGCATTGGTCGAACAGCGAGAATTGATTCAGTGGTTCTTCAAGATCACTGACTTCAGCCAGGATCTGCTCGAGGCATTGGACACGCTTGATCAATGGCCGGAAAAGGTCCGATTGATGCAGAAGAACTGGATCGGTCGCTCGGAAGGCATGATGCTGCGCTGGGAGATCGTTGAGGCTACGGCTCCGGCTGGAGAAACCGAGATCGAGGTCTACACGACCCGTCCGGACACGCTGTTTGGCGCCTCCTTCCTAGCGATCGCGGCCGACCATCCGCTGGCAAAGGATGCCGCGGCGACGAATCCGGCCATCGATGCTTTTTGCGAAGAGTGCCGCCGTGCCGGAACCTCGCTTGCTGCGCTTGAGACCGCGGAGAAGAAGGGCATCGACACTGGCATTCGCGTAAAGCATCCGCTTGATCCTTCATGGGAATTGCCTGTCTACATCGCGAACTTTGTGCTTATGGACTACGGGACCGGTGCCATTTTCGGCTGCCCGTCAGGT
Organism: Rhizobium mesoamericanum STM3625; assembly: GCF_000312665.1. GTDB lineage: Bacteria > Pseudomonadota > Alphaproteobacteria > Rhizobiales > Rhizobiaceae > Rhizobium > Rhizobium mesoamericanum. The sequence continues at coordinate 806,665 of NZ_HF536772.1, forward strand.
GATCAGCGCGACCTCGATTTTGCTCGCAAGTACGGCTTGCCTGTGGTTCCGGTTGTCATGCCAGCAGATGGTGACGCTGCGACCTTCAGTATCGGAGACGTTGCCTATGATGGCGACGGCATAATGATCAATTCGAGGTTCCTCGACGGCAAAACGACAGGTGAGGCTTTCGAGATCGTTGCCGACCGCCTGTCATCAATGACACTCGGCAACGCTCCCCAAGGTGAGCGCAAGGTGAACTTCCGCTTGCGTGACTGGGGTATCTCCCGCCAGCGTTATTGGGGCTGCCCGATCCCCGTGATCCATTGCGATGATTGCGGCGTTGTTCCCGTTCCAAAGAAGGACCTGCCGGTACAGCTCCCGGAGGACGTAACCTTCGACCAGCCCGGCAATCCGCTCGATCGTCATCTGACCTGGCGGCATGTCGCCTGCCCCCAGTGCGGCAAGGATGCGCGTCGGGAAACGGATACGATGGACACGTTTGTCGATTCGAGCTGGTACTTCACCCGCTTTACTGCGCCTTGGGAAGACAAGCCGACTGACCTGAGTGCCGCCAATCGATGGCTGCCCGTAGATCAGTATATTGGCGGTATCGAGCATGCGATTCTGCACCTCCTCTACTCACGTTTCTTCACCCGTGCGATGCGCGAAACAGGCCACGTCGATGCAAAGGAGCCCTTCAAGGGTCTCTTTACGCAGGGCATGGTCGTGCACGAAACATACAGCCGCGGCTCGGGCATGAGCCGCGAGTGGGTCGCACCGGCAGACATTCGCATTGAGGAACTGGACGGAAAGCGCCGCGCCTATCATCTCTCAGACGGCGAAGAAGTCGCGATCGGATCGATCGAGAAGATGTCGAAGTCGAAAAAAAATGTCGTTGATCCGGACGATATCATTGCCTCTTACGGCGCCGACACAGCACGCTTCTTCGTACTCTCAGACTCGCCGCCCGAACGTGACGTCATCTGGTCGGAAGCAGGAGTAGAGGGCGCCCACCGCTTTACGCAACGATTGTGGCGGCTGATCGCCGAGGCGTCGGGAAATCTCCGCGATGTTCTGTCGAATCCGGCTAAGGATGGCGATGCTAAGGCGATTTCGCAGTTCGCCCATAAAGCCTTGAAGGCAGTCCAGAACGATTACGATCGTCTCTGGTTCAACAAGGCTGTCGCGAGGATCTACGAGCTCGTCAATGCACTTGCTTCACCGCTGACAAAGGTTGCTGCGGGCGAAGGCGATCAGGCCTATCGCGCCGCAGTGCGCGATGCTGCAGAGATCCTTATCCAGCTGGTCGCGCCGATGACGCCACATCTGGCTGAGGAATGCTGGGCGGCCTTGGGTAACGGCGGATTGTTGGCACACACCAATTGGCCAGTTTATGACGACACTCTCGTCATTGAAAACGATGTGATCTTGCCGGTTCAGATCAACGGTAAAAAGCGCGCCGAATTGACAATTTCTCGCGACGCAGATCAGAATGCTGTTACCGAGGCCGTGCTCGCATTGGATGACGTCATGAAGGCGCTGAACGGTCAGACGCCCAAGAAAATCATCGTGGTTCCACAAAGGATTGTGAACATTGTCGTTTGATATCGCTTTTAAGCTGGTGCGCGGCACCGGCATTGCCGCAATCCTAGCATCCACCGCTTTTCTCGCATCCTGCCAGGTTCGCCCCCTGTATTCCGAAGGCTCCGGGGTCGCAGGCAAGTTGACGTCTGTCGGCTTCTCAGAAGCAACGAGCCGTGTTGAGCAGGAAGTTCGCAATCGTCTGATCTTCATCGCTTCGCGCGGCGCCGGCGAGCCCGAGAACCCAGAATACAAAGTCGAACTGAGCGTGCGCTCGAATGTCATCAGCACGCTGCTCGTGGCACGATCTGATGAATCGCTGGCTGGACGCGCAACTGTTAGCGTTGACTACACCCTGAAGTCGACGAAGGATGGACACGTCATCAAAGCAGGCAATCGTTATGCGACCGCGCTGATTGACTTTCCGGCCCAGGAGTTCGCTAAGCAGCGAGCAATACGCGACGCAGAAAACCGCGCGGCACGGCAGGCTGCAGAGTTCGTTGGTGCTGATATAGCGGCCGCGCTCGGCCGCTGAGGAGCGGATGCGTGGCGGAAATCAAGGCGCACGAATTTGAAGGCTTCCTCGAGCGATCCGCCCGCAACTGGCGGCTGTTCCTCGTCTACGGACCGGATCGCGGTCTTGTCTCAGAACGCGCCGCCTTAATTGCCGGAAAGACCGGCGTTTCGCTCGATGATCCCTTCTCATTGATAAAGCTCGACATTGCCGATTTGCAGCGCGATCAAGGGCGTCTTTTAAACGAGGCGGGGTCGATCGGCCTTTTCGGTGGAGACAAGCTTATCTGGATCCGCGGAGCGTCCAACGAGAAATACTTGGTCGATTCCCTGCAACTTCTTTCTGACAAGGTGCCGGAGGCAACAGCGGTTATTATCGAAGCCGGTGACCTCAAGAAGGGCTCTCTTCTCCGGAAGACAGTTGAGGCCGCTCGTAACATTGTCGCGATCCCCTGCTATGCCGACGATGTTCGCGCGCTCAACAGCTTGATAGATAGCGAACTCACCGCTGCTGGCCTTGGCATCACGCCAGCGGCCCGCCAAGCCCTCTTGGAACTCATAGGTGGAGATCGCATCGCGTCCCGCAACGAGTTGCGTAAGCTCGCGCTCTATTGCCGCAACAAGGCGACAATCGAAGAACACCATGTTGCGGAAATCATAGGCGATGCAAGCGCCATATCCATCGATGATGCCGTTGATGCCGTTCTGAGCGGCGATACCAGCAGCTTCCTGCACGCAATGCAGAAGATCACATCCTCCAAGACCGCCGTGTTTCTCGTTATTCAAGCATGCCTTAAGCAATTTCAGCTGCTTGACGCCATGAAGATAGAGATGGAAGAGAAGCGAGTGCCGGCAGCGCAAGTTATGCAGACACTGGGTCGTCATCTCCATTTCCGGAGAAAGCCGATTATCGAGCAAGCACTGCGAACCTGGTCCGCGGAGGCGGTGGCGAGAGAATCGAATCGTCTGCAGTCCGCAATCTTGCAGACTCGAAAGCGCGCATCTCTGGAAGACAGCATCGCACTTCAGACGCTGCTGTCAACGACGCTCCAGTCGGCGCGTCGTTAGCATAACCACTCAGCGACGCTCAAGGAGCCGGCAGATTTCCTCCAATTGTTCCAACGACTTATAGGAAATTCGGATCTGACCACCGCTTGCTTTGTGGTTAATCGTCACGTCCAGGCCTAGTGCATCCGACAGCGTGCGCTCCAAGGCAAGCGTATCCGAATCCTTCTGGTCCTTTTGATGTGATAGTGCTTTCGGTTCGGACTGAGCCTTGATGTCATTCTGGGCCAAGCGCTCAGCGTCGCGCACTGACATGCCCTTTGATACAATCGCTCGGGCTAGCGCTGTCGGGTCCGAGGTCGGCACAAGGGCTCGGGCATGTCCTGCCGAGAGACTTCCGGCCGCCAAAAGGTCCCGAACCGGCTCAGGCAACTTCAGAAGGCGGAGCGAATTCGCCACATGACTACGGCTCTTTCCGATGATTTCGCCGAGGTCGTTCTGCGTATAGCCATACTCCGCCATCAATTGCTCGTACCCCAGTGCCTCTTCAAGCGGGTTCAGATCGGAACGCTGAACGTTCTCGACGATTGCAATTTCAAGAGCAGTCCTGTCATCAACGTCGCGAACGATCACAGGAATCTCGATCAGACCCGCAAGCTGCGCGGCGCGCCACCGCCTTTCGCCGGCTATGATCTCGAATTGGTTATTCCTCAGCGTCCGAACCACAACGGGCTGCACGATACCATGCTGACGAATCGAACTGGCGAGCTCATGCAACTCACCATCATCGAAGGAGCGTCGCGGATTGCGCGGATTGCGGCTGACAAATTCAATCGGAACCATCCGATCGGCGCTGACATCTGGTCTTGCGGCATCAACCGGAATCGGTTGGTCCATCTCGCCGATCAATGCGGCTAGGCCGCGGCCAAGTCTTCTTTTAGAGACGTCATCGTTCATGTCTAACTCGCCATTCTATTCTTCGGATCAAGCCGCGAGGCGCTGGCGCTCGCGCTGTATCACCTCTGACGCCAACTGGAGGTATGCCTGGCTACCGGCACATTTCAAATCATAGAGGATTGCCGGCTTGCCATAAGAGGGTGCCTCTGACACTCGAACATTTCGCGGAATCAACGTATGGTAGACCTTTTCCCCGAGATGAGTGCGGACATCATTGACGACCTGCTGCGCAAGGTTGTTGCGCGAATCGAACATCGTCAAAACAACGCCTTGAATGTCCAAGCGGGGGTTAACAGTGCGCCGGACTTGATCAACCGTTTCTAGCAGTTGGCTCAGCCCCTCCAATGCAAAAAACTCGCACTGCAGCGGCACAAGTACTGAATGAGCGGCGGCCATGGCGTTCATCGTGAGTAGATTGAAGGACGGTGGGCAGTCAACGAGAATATAGGAAAACCGAAAAGCCTCTTCTTTAGAAAGCGCCTTCTTAAGCTTGAAGACGCGATCGGTTTGCCCAGCGATCTCCATCTCAATGCCGAGCAAGTCCATCGTCGACGGAACAATATAGAGGTTTGGCACAGCAGTTTCCTGCGAGACCTCCTCGATCCCGTAGTCTTCCAGCAATAGATCATAAGAAGATAGCCGCCGATGCTTACGATCGATCCCAAGCCCGGTGCTCGCATTTCCCTGAGGATCGAGGTCGATGATCAAGACGCGCTCGCCAATTGCAGCGAGGGCTGTGGCCAAGTTTATGGCGGTCGTGGTCTTACCGACGCCGCCTTTCTGATTTGCAATGGTGATTATACGATTTCGTTCGCCAGCCATAGCCAAAGCCCGATCTGTTAAGACGCACGCCGGAGATTGAAGAATTCCAAGATAACTGAATCCCTCTCAACAGCACTCTTATGTTCTAACAGATCGAATCTCCAGCCACCATGCGCTTTCTGGATCTCTGTCCGATAATCCCGGCCTTTGTGAAAGTAGGCCCGAAGATTTGCATTGCGTTGTGACCACGGTTCGACATAGGCGAAGAGTTTTCCGAGGTCGGCCAGAGCGCGCGCGGAAACGAAGTCGCAGTGTTGGACGATCGATGGTGCATCCTCAATCCGCACGGCGTGAATAGAGCCCCTTCCACCTGTCTCACGAAGAGCCGTTCTCAGAAAGGCTGCCTTTTTATGATTGCTCTCGACTAGATGAACCCACCCATCGCCATGTTCCGCCAGCATAATGGCCGTCACAATGCCCGGAAAACCACCGCCGCTGCCCAAGTCAACCCAGGTGAGCGGTGCTGGCTGCAACTGAAAAATCTGTGCAGAGTCGGCAATGTGGCGGCTCCATGCATCGTCAAGCGTCGACGGTGCCGAAAGATTGATCGACTTGGCCCATTTCTGAAAAAGGGCCACAAAGTGCTCGAGACGCTCCTGTGTTTCACGTGAAACACGCCGGCCGTTTAGATGCATGGTAAGACTCTCGAAGATTGCAGTGAGGCGGCTAGGCAGACGCCGCCGCGTCCATGGGGCCGCGTCGCAAATGCACAAGTAAAAGCGAAATTGCGGCCGGTGTCATACCGTCTATCTTAGCTGCCTGCGCTACATTGTAGGGACGAGCGCCGCACAACTTTTGCTTCAGCTCATTCGACAGGCCGGAAAGGCCATTAAAATCGAAGTCGGGCGGTATCAAACGATCTTCATCCCGCTTCACATGGAGGATATCCAAGGACTGCCGCTTCATGTAGACGGCATAGCTCGCTTCAATTTCCAAGGCTTCCGCCTCGCGGTCGCCGATCTCTTCCAGCTCCGGCCAGATCCTCTTAAGATCCCCCATATTATAGTCAGGGTAAGACAAAAGATCGTACGCGGAGCGACGCTGTCCGTCCTGGTTCAACTTTAGACCAAAGTGGCCGGCTTCGCTGGGGGTAAGGAAAAGCGATGATAGTCTGGCGCGGCCTGCCGCCAAGGCATCGCTATAGGCGCGGAAACGATCTCCCCGCTTCGCAGAAGCTCCACCAATCTGAATCGCTAAAGGTGTCAGGCGAACATCGGCGTTATCCGCTCGGAGCGACAATCGATACTCCGCGCGGGATGTAAACATACGATATGGCTCAGCAACGCCCCGCGCGGTCAGATCATCAACCATCACGCCGATGTAAGAATCAGTTCTGCTGAAGCAGACCTCATCCTGACCGCCCGCTGAACGCGCAGCATTGATACCTGCAACCAACCCCTGGGCCGCGGCCTCTTCGTAGCCTGTGGTACCGTTGATCTGCCCAGCCAGGAACAACCCGGGCATCTTCTTAACCTCAAGCGATGGCTTCAGTTCGCGCGGATCGACGTGGTCATACTCAATCGCATAGCCCGGGTGCAGAATTCGGGCCCGCTCAAGACCAGGGATAGTATGAATGAAAGCATCCTGTATTTCGGCGGGCAGGGACGTCGAGATGCCGTTGGGGTAGACTGTACTGTCCTCAAGGCCTTCGGGCTCAAGAAAGACCTGATGTCCGTCGCGCTCACCGAACTTCACCAGCTTGTCCTCGATCGACGGGCAATAGCGTGGTCCAACCCCTTCAATCTGACCTGAATACATGGCCGATCGCTTTAGGTTCTCGATTATGATGCGGTGGGTCGCCTCCGTAGTGCGTGTAACGCCGCAATCGATCTGCGGGTTAACAATACGATCGGTCATGAAGGAGAAGGGGATCGGATCTTCATCGGCGCCCTGACGGCCGACGCTCTGCCAATCAATGGTCGTTCCGTCCAGTCGCGCTGGCGTTCCCGTCTTCAGACGTCCGAGACGCAGGCCAAGATTTAATAGCGTTTGAGAGAGGCCAACGGATGGCTCCTCGCCCACACGACCGGCTGGAATCTTGTTATCTCCGATATGAATGAGGCCCCGCAGAAACGTGCCGGTCGTCAACACGACTGATCCGCATGAGAGAATCCGGCTATCTTTCATGACGACGGCTGTAACTCGGCCAGTTTTTATGGACAGGTCAAACGCGTCGCCCTCGACAACGGTGAGATTTTGGGTGCTCTCAATGTCCGCGAGCATTGCTTGCCGGTAGAGCTTACGATCTGCTTGCGTGCGCGGGCCGCGCACTGCTGGACCCTTCTTCCGGTTCAGCATACGAAATTGAATGCCAGCCGCGTCAGCGACGCGACCCATGAGCCCGTCCATGGCATCGATTTCGCGAACTAGGTGACCTTTACCAAGCCCGCCAATTGCCGGATTGCAGGACATGACACCGATGGTGTCACGTCGATGAGTCACCAGCGCCGTCCTAGCTCCGAGACGCGCGGCAGCGGCAGCGGCTTCACATCCTGCATGCCCGCCACCAATGACAATGACATCGAACCGTGAGGTATCCATTCTTCAAGCTCCTGAGATCGTCAGGTGATGCGCGATGCCGTTCGGCGAGTCAAGGCGTTTCACGTGAAACCTGCACGAGGTCGGCATTGGATGTTTCACGTGAATCATTTTCCGATACAAAATTCGCCAAAGATCACGTCAAGCAGGTTCTCGACGTCAACGCGTCCAGTTACGCGACCTAAGGCATCACTGGCGACACGAAGATCCTCGGCCCTCAAATCCAGACCGCGGCTCGGGGCAATAAGGGATGCCTGTAAGGCCGCTAATGATGTCGAAAGTGCCTCTCTGTGGCGAGCGCGGCTCGGGATGGCCATCGATTGAGGCTGCACTTTTGCCTTTAAACGCTGTACGATTAGGCCTCGAAGCGTGTCCAGGCCTACGCCGTCCTTGGTAGAGATGACGAGATCGTATTGCCTCAGGCTTCGGCGGGGAAGATCGGATTTAGTACCGACCAAAACCGCACCTTTAGGAGGCTCCGCCCTCACGCTATCTGTCGACAGGTCTTCGATAAATATGAGGAGATCCGCCTCTGTGATGATCTTCTCCGCACGGCGAATACCCTCACGTTCGACCACCTCATCGGTGTCCCGAAGACCAGCAGTATCGTAGAGTTTGACAAGGTACCCGTCCATACTCAAGTCAACCTGCAGAACATCGCGGGTTGTACCAGCGATCTCGGTGACAATCGCTATATCGCGCTTGGCTAGGGCGTTCATAAGGCTGGACTTGCCAGCATTTGGCTTGCCTGCGATAACGACCTTGAAGCCATCACGGATGATTTCCCCGGCCTCCAGCTGCTGGAGATGGCTGGCGAGCTCTTCTATCAGCCGCGAAACATCCGCCCATACCTGATCCGAGACGGAACCCGGGACATCGTCCTCATCGGGAAAATCCAGCTCAGCTTCGATCAGCGCACGCGCACGAGTCAGTCGGTCGGACCAACCGTAGTAGATCGAAGATAGACCTCCGGAGCTCTGCTCGACCGCGAGGCGGCGTTGCATCTCTGTTTCGGCAGCAATAAGATCCGCCAAACCCTCGGCCTCGATCAGATCAAGCTTTCCGTTCTCAAACGCTCGCCGCGAAAATTCCCCCGGTGCGGCAGGTCGCAGGTTCGGAAATTCCGCGAGTTCGCGATGTACGGCCTCGACCACTGCGCGACCTCCATGAAGATGCAATTCCGCGACATTTTCGCCGGTAAAAGAATGCGGCGCCGGGAAGAGAAGGACGAGGCCGGTATCAATCACCTGACCGTTACGACTCCGAATCGACCGCAGTGCCGCACGCCGTGGGGGAGGAAGGCCCCCAATGAGAGCGGCAAGAACGGCCGGCACGTCCTTTCCGCTGATTCGCATGACGGCGAGACCAGCCGGAACGGCGCCACTCGATAGAGCGAATATCGTTTCCTTGTGGGAAAGCATCGTCGTTCTCCAGTTCAAGGCTGAAGAGAATATTCGGTGAAATAGCAAAGCCGGCCACATCGGTGACCGGCTTCATCCAGGAATCCGGCTAAGGATCACGTGTTCATTGAATCGAAGAAATCCGGGTTATTCTTCGTCTGCTTCAATTTGTCGATTAGGAACTCAATTGCATCGGTTGTTCCCATTGGAGCCAAGATGCGGCGCAGTACGAATATCTTCTGGAGATCCTGACGCGGCACCAGCAGGTCTTCTTTACGCGTACCAGACTTCAGAATGTCCATCGCAGGGAAGATGCGCTTATCGGCAACCTTGCGATCGAGAACGATTTCAGAGTTGCCGGTTCCCTTGAACTCTTCAAAGATCACTTCATCCATGCGGCTGCCGGTATCGATAAGAGCCGTCGCAATAATTGTAAGCGACCCACCCTCTTCGATGTTGCGCGCCGCGCCAAAGAAGCGCTTCGGTCGCTGCAGGGCGTTCGCATCGACACCACCAGTTAGCACCTTACCGGAGGAGGGGACAACAGTGTTGTAGGCGCGGCCGAGACGCGTGATTGAATCGAGTAGAATTACGACGTCGCGGCCGTGCTCAACGAGACGCTTCGCCTTCTCGATAACCATTTCGGCTACCTGGACGTGGCGCACAGCCGGTTCATCGAAGGTAGAGGAGATGACTTCGCCTCGGACAGAACGCTGCATGTCCGTGACTTCTTCCGGGCGTTCGTCGATGAGAAGAACAATCAGGTAGCACTCGGGATGGTTCGCAGTGATCGAGTGCGCAATATTCTGGAGGAGAACAGTCTTGCCCGTCCGTGGCGGCGCGACGATCAATCCACGTTGGCCTTTGCCAAGCGGCGCGACAAGGTCGATAACCCGAGGCGACAGATCCTTCGAAGTCGGAACGTCCAATTCCATTCTGAAGCGTTCGTTCGGGTACAGCGGTGTCAGGTTGTCGAAATGGACCTTGTGACGAATCTTTTCGGGATCGTCGAAGTTAATGGTGTTGACCTTCAGCAGCGCGAAGTAGCGCTCCCCTTCCTTGGGGCCGCGGATCGGGCCTTCGACAGTATCGCCGGTCTTCAACGAGAACCGGCGGATCTGCGACGGCGAGATATAGATATCGTCCGGGCCTGGAAGATAGTTCGCGTTAGCGGACCGCAGGAAGCCAAAGCCGTCCTGGAGAACTTCAACAACGCCTTCGCCGATGATCTCCACATCCTGGCTGGCAAGCACCTTAAGGATTGCAAACATTAGTTCCTGTTTGCGCATCGTGCTCGCATTTTCGACCTCAAGCGATTCTGCGAATGCCAGCAGATCCGTCGGGGACTTACTCTTAAGTTCTTGAAGCTTCATTTCAGCCATGAAGTGACCATTACTCTTAAATTCTAGGGGGGAAGGCGATGTCGAGGCTGTAATCGGTACTGCGAAAAGATCGCAGACGATCAAACTTTACATACATGCCACAAGGATGAGGTGAAGGGAAAATAGCGAGTAAGGTTCGCCACCGCAAGAGGGCTCCTCAAAATGAAGCAAATTAACCGAAGGCGCTTCCCTCAGAACGGCTTGACCACGACAAGAATGACGATCGCTATCATCAACAGGGTGGGCGCCTCGTTCATGAAACGCCAATAACGCGCCGATCTACGGTTTTCATCGCGTTCGAACGTTTTGACGGCACGAGAGAAAAACAGGTGAATGCCAGTCAGAAGCACCACGAGGCCTAACTTCGCGTGCAGCCATCCGCCGTGAAAACCATAAAGCGACCAAGCGAGATAAAGACCGAGGATCCAAGTCAGCATCATCGCCGGATTCATGATTACCTTGAGCAGGCGACGCTCCATCACCTTAAAGGTCTCCGACTGCGTCGAACCCGGTTCCGCATCGGTATGATAGATGAACAGCCGCGGCATGTAGAAGAGGCCGGCCATCCAAGAAATCACCGCTATAATATGCAGCGCCTTGATCCAGAGATAGAGATCATCAGGATGCCAGAGAAATAGCCCAACAGCCAGGAATGCGAAGAACAGAATCGCGAAATGCGCGCGACGACGCGCATAGACGCCGGGCTTGTCGTCAGTCTGCTTTTCCATCAGCTCGCCTCCAGCCGCGGACATGCTCGACGAGCAGCTGAACGTTTTGAGGGTCGGCCTGCGGCGTAATGCCATGCCCGAGATTGAATATCAGCGGGCCGTCACCAAGCTTCTCAAGGATGTCATTGATACCCTCCCGGAGCGCCAAGCCGCCGGCAACGACCCGCATCGGATCGAGATTGCCCTGTACGGCTCCGTCCTTTTGCAGCTCGACGGCGAAATCCAGAGGCACAGACCAATCAAGCCCGATCGCATCCGCTTTCGTTTTCCGGCGATAATCCTTCAGCAGGAAGCCGGCGCCCTTGGCGAAGGCGATGACCCGAGCATCAGGCCGACGCGCCTTGATGGAGGCGATCATCCGCGCAACAGGTTTCACCGCGAATGCCTCAAACTCCCGCTCCCCCAGAACCCCTGCCCAGGAATCGAAAATCTGCACCGCATCGGCACCTGCATCGATCTGCGCAACCAAATAGTCGGCCGAAACCTCTGCCAGGACGGCAAGCAGATGTTCGAAGGCCTTCGGATGCTTGTAGGCAAAGAGACGTGCAGGAGCTTGGTCGGGTGTGCCATGGCCGGCGATCATGTAGGTCGCAACCGTCCACGGAGCACCGCAGAAGCCAAGCAGGGTCGTCTCGGCAGGCAGCTCGCGCCGCAAGCGCTCTACCGTTTCGAGAACAGGTTTGAGGTAGTCAATGATATGATCTGTCTTGATCCCATCGATTCCGCTTTCGTCGATTGGATCCATCTCCGGTCCGTGCCCCTCTGTGAAGCGAACGTTGCGCTTCATTGCATCCGGGATAACCAGGATGTCAGAGAAGAGAATGGCCGCATCAAAGCCGTAGCGGCGAATGGGCTGGAGAGTAACCTCCACAGCATGCTCAGGAGAATAACAGAGATCAAGGAAACTTCCGGCCTTCACCCGCGTCTCCCTGTACTCAGGAAGGTATCGTCCCGCCTGCCTCATCAGCCAGATTGGGGGAGGGCTGAGAGTTTCGCCGTCCAAGACCCTCATGATTTTCCGGCGGCTTTCAACCACGCGCTTCTTCCCTATAAAAAAACTAAGATATTTTAAAACGTTTCTATTTCTTAGAGTCTGTTCCTATCAAGGATTAAAATTCATCCACCGCCGGAGCCTTTTGTCGCGCCTTACCAAGCTCGCAGCAATTGAGCGGCGGTTTGTTTGCATAAGATCGAGGAAAGTTAGAAAAAGGCAAGTTATTCCAAATGGATAAAAGGCCTTGCAGGTGAGGTCGAGCTGTGGAAAAAACATAGATCATGCTCGAACTGTCAGCAGCTATCCACAGAACCAACACGTCGCGTTTGTCATCTCCCCTGAAATTCGATTTGTGGATAAGGTGGCATGTTTTCCCTTGCCTAACAGCCGTCGGGTCTCTTAGCTCTCCATTGTCCAGTCTTTTCAACAGGCCACGGAAAATAGCGTGGAGAACCGCACGAACTTCTTCCATCTGCATTTGATTTCTGACTCGACCGGAGAAACGCTAATTTCCGCCGGACGCGCGGCATCCGCTCAATTCAAGTCCGCGCAGCCGATCGAGCACGTCTATCCGCTTGTCCGCAATCGCAAGCAGCTTTTGCAGGTTCTTCAATCCATCGACAGCCAGCCGGGTATCGTTCTCTACACGATTGTCGACCGCGAGCTTGCGACTTTCATTGACCAACGCTGCGCAGAGATGGGTGTTGCGTCGGTGAACGTGCTGGAACCCGTCATGAACGCATTCCAGATCTATCTCGGTGCACCGTCGCGTCGGCGGGTCGGCGCCCAGCACGTGATGAACGCAGGTTATTTCGCCCGCATCGAAGCACTTAACTTCACGATGGATCATGACGATGGTCAGATGCCGGACGACTATAACGATGCCGATGTTATAATCATCGGCATCAGCCGGACGTCCAAAACGCCGACGAGCATCTACCTTGCCAATCGCGGCATCAAGACCGCCAATATCCCAATCGTTTACGGTGTACCGCTTCCAGAAACCTTGTTCGCGGCGACCAAGCCTTTGATTGTCTGCCTGATCGCCACGACTGACCGCATTTCTCAGGTCCGCGAGAACCGTATCCTCGGGGCAACACCGGGTTTTGATCGCGGGGAATATATTGACCGAGCCGCCATATCAGAGGAGCTGAAATACGCGCGATCGCTATGCGCCCGGCACAATTGGCCACTCATCGACGTGACGCGCCGCTCCATCGAGGAGACGGCGGCTGCAATTGTTGCTCTCCGTCCTAAGCTGCGTTAAGCGCAGCGGCACCAGATCTGTTCGAGGCTTCATGACACCCAAACTTGTTCTCGCATCCTCCAGTCCGTTCCGCCATATGCTGATGCACAACGCTGGCCTGGCGTTTGAGGCCCATGCAGCTCGGATCGACGAGCGGGCAGTCGAAGCGCCCCTTGCACGAGATGGCGCAACGCCGGATACCGTGGCGCTCGTTCTCGCCAAGGCCAAAGCGAAGGAGGTCAGTGACCGTTTTCCGGCCTGCCTTGTCATCGGCTCGGATCAAACGATGTCTCTCGGCTCACAGACCTTTCACAAGCCTAGGGACATGGCCGATGCCGCGAACCACCTTCTAATGTTGTCGGGTAAGACCCACCGGCTGAACAGCGCGATTGCGATTGCCTATGACGGTGACATCGTCTGGGAGCATGTTTCACACGCAGAGCTTACAATGCGTTCGCTCGACCCCGACTTCATTCAACGGCATCTGAAGCGCGTCGGAGAGAAAGCGCTTGCGAGCGTTGGCGCCTACCAGCTCGAGGGAGAGGGGCTTCAATTGTTTTCACGGATTGATGGCGACTATTTTACAATCCTGGGGTTGCCGCTTTTGCCGTTGTTGGAGAAGCTGAGAGAATTGGGTGCGATTGATGGATGATTCACGTGAAACATTTGGGCCGCGGGCCTTCGTCACGGGGTTTCCTATCAAGCACTCCCGGTCACCTCTCATTCATGGCTACTGGCTGAAGACACTCGGAGTGCCAGGATCATACCGCGCCCAAGAAGTTGCGCCGATCGATTTTCCGGCTTTTGTTGCCTCATTAAAGAGCGGCGAGTCGGGCTTTGTCGGTGGTAACGTGACCATCCCGCACAAGGAGATGGCGTTCAGACTCGCCGATGATCCGGACACGCTTTCAGAAGAACTTGGCGCCTCTAATACGCTTTGGATGGAGGAGGGCCGGCTCAAGGCGACGAACACGGATGGGCGTGGCTTTACTGCAAATCTTGATGAGAAGCATCCCGGCTGGGACAAGGCCCAGTCGGCTGTGGTCCTCGGTGCCGGTGGCGCGAGCCGGTCGATCATCCAGGCGCTGCGCGATCGAGGCATCAAGGAAATTCATCTGGTCAACAGAACGATTGAACGTGCCAAGGAATTGTCAGATCGCTTCGGACAGAGCGTAAACGCGCATTCGTTGGCGGCTCTGTCGGAAGTCATGCACGGTGCCGGCCTTTTCGTGAACACGACTTCACTGGGCATGGACGGTGAGGATGCACCAGTGATCGACTTTTCGCCGCTGCTGTCCGATGCAGTTGTGACGGATGTCGTCTACGTCCCTCTGAAGACGCCTTTTCTTGTCCAAGCCGAACAACAAGGATTTGCCGTTGTCGACGGTCTTGGCATGCTGTTGCATCAGGCTGTTCCAGGCTTCGAGAAGTGGTTCGGGCATCGCCCCCATGTCGATGAGAAGCTACGAACGCTCATTATCCGGGACATGGACAAGCACTGATGTTGCGGATCGGACTGACCGGCTCGATTGGAATGGGCAAATCAACAATGGCAAAGCTCTTCGCGGAAGCAGGAGTGCCTGTGAATGATTCCGATGCCGTCGTTCACGATCTCTATGAGGGGGAGGCGGCGCCACTTGTCGACGCTGCCTTTCCCGGAACCATGAAAGATGGGGCCGTCGATCGCCAGGAATTAGCTCGCCAACTGGCTGGAAGTGTTGACGGGTTCAAGCGCCTCGAAGCCATCGTCCACCCGCTCGTGAGAAAGCGTGAGGCGGCGTTCCTCGAACGTGAGCGGCGGCGGGGCGCGGAGATGGTACTGCTCGATATTCCGCTGTTGTTTGAAACCGGGGCCGAGACGAGGGTCGATGTCATCGTGGTGGTCAGTTGTGATCCACAGATACAGCGAGAACGCGTACTTGCGCGGCCGGGGATGACAGTGGAAAAATTCAATATGATTCTTGCGCGCCAGACGCCAGATGTCGAAAAACGTGCAAGAGCGGATTACGTCATTGATACGGGGCATAGTATCGAAGCGGCTCGAAAACGAGTCGCGGAGATCCTCTCGGACCTGAAGCGGCGTCTCGCCAGTGGAGACTTCCTGAATGCGTGAAATCATCTTCGATACGGAAACCACGGGCCTGGATAACCGTGTGGACCGCATTATCGAGATCGGCGGCATCGAGCTTTTCAATCATTTCCCGACCGGCAACACGATCCACATCTACATCAATCCGGGCGACCAGAAAGTGCACCCGGACGCGCTTGCTGTCCACGGCATCACGGATGAGTTTCTAAAGGACAAGCCTTCTTTTGCCGATGTCGCACAGCAGATCATCGATTTCTTCGGCGATGCGAAGTGGATCGCACATAACGCCACATTTGATATGGGCTTCATAAACGCGGAATTCGCCCGGCTCGATTTGCCTCCGATCTTACCCGACCGTGTGCTCGACACACTTTCGATGGCGCGCCGCAAGCATCCGATGGGCCCAAATTCACTCGACGCGCTTTGCCGCCGCTATGGTATTGACAACACCCATCGAACCAAGCACGGCGCTCTTCTCGACTCCGAATTGCTGGCCGATGTCTATATCGAGATGATCGGCGGTCGCCAGGCTGCACTTGGGCTTGGAAACACAGCGAGCAGCTCGGCCGGTCAGGAAATCATCGTCGAGGAGATCATTATCGGCACTCTTGAGCGGCCACGGCCTCTCGCGGCCCGTCTTACCGAGGCCGAACAGCGAGCCCATAACGCGCTGATTGCCAAACTCGGCGCCAAGGGTGTTTGGGGAAAATACGATCTTGCGAACTAAAAAATGCCCGGGTGTGAACCGGGCATTTCATTTTGTTTCAGCGTGCCAGTTGCGCTGTCAGTTCGGAGTCGCCTGAACCTTGGCACGCGCCTGCTCTTCGGCAACCCGCTGCGCAAACATCTGAGAAAAATCGATTGGATCGATCATAAGCGGCGGGAAGCCGCCATTGCGTGTGACGTCGGCAATGATCTGACGCGCGAACGGGAACAGCATGCGCGGGCACTCAATAAAGAGAACAGGCAGCATGTGCTCCTGCGGGAACCCGGCAATCCGGAAGACGCCGCCATAGACGAGTTCCGTGTGGAAGACCGTCTTGTCGCCATCCTTGGCTTCGGCATTCAAAGACAGAACCACGTCGAAGTCCGTATCGGAGAGGGGATTGGCGTTGACGTTGACATTGATATTGATGGCCGGAGCCTTGTCACGCGCCTGCAGCGAACGCGGAGCACCCGGATTTTCGAAGGAGAGATCCTTGGTGTATTGGGCAAGGATGGTAAGGCTCGGGCTTGTTGCACCGTTATTGCTGTTTTCGTCGGCCATTGGCTTTTCCTCGAGGGCATTGGATGGTGCCGCTCTATCATTTCGGGCATGGTGTTACAACCCTGGGCCCGGCCGGCTCGGACCTTTCCTCACTTGCCAAGATGCTTCCCCGACCAGGGAGAGTTGTCGTTGGGTTCGCGTCGATAATCCTCGTCGTCGAGGTCGACGATCTTAGAATCGTTGGTGCGGTTTGACGTCTTGAAGCTGCTCGCTGAACCCACGACGGCGAAACGGCGGCTTACATATTGCCAGGCGAGATCACGTACAGCTGGAACGAAAATCAGCAACGCCATGATGTCGGTGATGAAGCCCGGGACCATCAGCAACAATGCGGCGATCACGAACATGGCCGGTCGAACCAGCTCTCGCCCAGGCATCATGCCGTCTCGCCCTTCAGTCAACATATGGCGGAGAATCCCGATGCCCTGACGGCGTAGCAGTGTCATGCCGGCAATGAAGCTCAGAATAACAAGCGCCAGCGTAGGCCATAGCCCAATCGCTTTTCCCACAAGCACGAAACCGGCAATCTCGGCGATCGGAAGCAGCAGCAGAAAGCCGGGCAGGATCTTCAATGGCATCGTTTCATTCCGTCTAAACTGGACTCTGTTGGAGGATTGGCATTGCTCACCCTATTTGAATCATCTGTATAGGCGGACTATATGGGAGTACAAATCAGGGATGTTAACAGCGGCTGCGGCGGGATATGGGTTCAAACGACTTCATCACATTGTTTTTTCTTGTGGCGGCGGTTCTGATTTTTCTGCAGCTGCGCAGCGTTCTCGGTCGTCGTACGGGAAGTGAAAAGCCCCCGCGCGATCTCTATACGCCGCGCGATGCCGTTGCCCCCGACTCGCCGGATGCTGGAAAAGTGGTGACATTACCGCGTCGTGAGGCGTCGGCCGAAGACGACGATCGCTTTGCAGCAATCGACGCCTTCGCTCCGCCTGGCACCTCGCTGAACGAATCTCTTCGGGAAATCAACAAGGCGGATGCTTCATTCAATCCAAAGGAATTCGTAAACGGCGCCCGCATGGCCTACGAAATGATTGTGATGGCGTTTGCGGATGGCGATCGTAAGGCTCTGAAAAATTTGCTATCGCGCGAAGTTTATGACGGTTTTGACGCCGCCATTGCTGATCGCGAATCCAAGGGTGAGAAGGTGAAGTCGACCTTCGTCGGAATCGACAAGGCCGAGATCACCAATGCTGAGATCAAGGGCACGG
This sequence comes from Rhizobium mesoamericanum STM3625, assembly GCF_000312665.1. Classification (GTDB taxonomy): domain Bacteria; phylum Pseudomonadota; class Alphaproteobacteria; order Rhizobiales; family Rhizobiaceae; genus Rhizobium; species Rhizobium mesoamericanum. The sequence continues at coordinate 824,392 of NZ_HF536772.1, forward strand.
AGGTGCAGATTACTCTTCGTATTGTCAGTCAGCTGATCTCGGCAACTTATGACAAAGCTGACAAGCTGATTGAGGGCGATGCGGAGAATGTCGCTGAGGTCAATGATCTCTGGACATTTGCGCGCGACACCCGTTCGCGCGATCCCAACTGGAAACTCGTGGCCACCGAATCGGAAGCATGAGTGAAGAAACCCCGGGCTTCGCCCTGCAAGCAATTACCTTCGATGATCTGGAAGGCTGGAGGACTGATGATCCCTCCGGCCTTTTTGAAGTCATGGAAGCATGCCGACGGCAGATCATTGACATCAAGCCATATCGGACTGGTTCACTCGGCTTGACCACCGAGGACCTTTTGCCGTTGCTCGAGGCAGCGCGGCGCCAGAACCTGTCGTCGGCAGCCGATGGCCGGGCCTTCTTTCAATCCCATTGTCGACCTTTTAGAATCCGCCGAACCGACGGCAATCCGGGTTTCGTCACAGCCTTCTACGAGCCGGAGATTATGGTCTCGGCGGTGCCGGACGATGAATATCGCTTTCCCTTGTATTGCCGCCCCGATGATCTGATTGATCTTGACGCGGGCAACCGTCCCGCCTGTCTGCCCGACAGCTACGCCTTCGGCCGGAGGAGCGAAGCCGGCATTGAAGCTTATCCGGATCGGCGCGCAATCGATGAGGGATTCCTAGCCGGCCGAGGATTGGAAATCGCTTGGGCAAAGTCGAAGATCGAGGTCTTCTTTGTCCATGTGCAAGGTGCAGCACGGCTGCGATATCCGGACGGCACCATCGGCCGGATTACCTATGCCGCGAAGGCGGGACACCCGTTTTCGGCGATCGGCAAGTTGCTGATCGAGCGCGGAGAAATCGACCGTTCCGAGATTTCGATGCAAGCCATTCGGCAATGGCTAGGCAGCCACCCAGACCAGGTCGACGAAGTTCTCTGGCACAATCGCTCCTATATTTTCTTCCGAGAAGTTCCGACGACGGATTTGAATGCCGGCCCCATCGCGGCGGCAAAAGTGCCGTTGATTGCCGGCCGTTCGCTGGCCGTTGACCGGCTTATTCACACATTTGGCTTCCCCTTCTTCGTTCGCTCCGAAACTCTTGTCCATCTAGATGAGGGACGGCCGTTTGCGCGACTGATGTTGGCCCTCGATACCGGCTCGGCCATCGTCGGCCCGGCGAGGGGTGATATCTTTACTGGTTCCGGGGATGAGGCTGGAGAGCTTGCCGGGACGGTGCGTCATGATGCCGATTTTGTTATCCTGCTTCCGAACGCTGCAGCGACGAGGTTCGCCTGATGGCACGCGACCGAAAGCTCAGTGCGGATGAGAGGATACTCTGGGGAAAGGTGGCACGGAGCACGCGGCCAATGCCCGGCAAGCAGGACGACTTGGCTGGACTAGACGCTTTCTTGATAGAGGCAGAGGTTGAAAAGGAGCGGGCAACACGCCCGAAATCGCCGCCGGAAAGCGTGGCCTCAGTTATGCCGACAGCTCCCAAGTCACGATCCGGTCTTCATCATCCGCTTGAAAAACCTGTCAAACGCAAGATCGCCAAAGGCCGTCTGCCCCTGGAGGCCCGTATCGACCTGCATGGGTTGGTCCAAAGCGAAGCGCATCTATTGCTTCTCGAGTTTCTGATGCGAGCCCATGAGCGGGGAATGAGACATGTCCTGGTTATCACCGGAAAGGGCAGTTCGCTTGGCAGCGAAGGTGCTCTGAAGCGCGCCGTTCCGATGTGGTTCTCGAAGCCTGAGTTTCGGTACTTCATCTCGTCCTATGAAACGGCAGCCCACCATCACGGCGGTGAGGGCGCGCTCTACATCCGGTTGTCACGCCGCCACGGAGAGAGATCGTGACGCCGTTCGGTGAGGCTGTTCGCAAGCTGCGCGAACGAAAGGGTGTCTCGCAAAAGCAGATGGCCGCGGCTCTCAATGTCTCGCCGGCGTACCTATCCGCACTCGAGCACGGACGGCGCGGCTTGCCAACTTTCGATTTGCTTCAACGGATCGCGGGTTACTTCAACATCATCTGGGATGAGGCAGAGGAACTCTTCCTTTTGGCCCGTTCCTCAGACCCCCGGGTGGTCGTTGATACATCGGGATTATCGTCCGAGCATACCGCTTTTGCGAACCTTCTAGCCGGTCGCATTCGTGATCTTGATCACACGACGCTGGGCAATCTGACGAGCATTCTCGAAAACGGCGGAAAAGCGGACGGAAAACGGTCATAATCCCCTGATTTATAGCCGGTTTAGGCGCGCTGGCATTGGGAACTTGGATCAAAAACCCTATATTCTGGCATATAAAAGGCAGGTGATTCGCAAGTCTCTCCTCTGCCCCGACAACAGGGAAATTCTCGAAAAGTATGACCGATATACCCACGACGGAAAACGGCGTTAGCACCGAATATGGCGCAGACTCAATCAAGGTTCTAAAGGGCCTTGATGCAGTGCGCAAACGCCCGGGTATGTATATCGGTGACACCGACGACGGCTCGGGTCTGCATCACATGGTCTACGAAGTCGTCGACAACGCGATCGACGAGGCGCTTGCAGGCCACGCCGACATCGTAACCGTGACGCTCAATCCGGACGGTTCGGTCACTGTCACCGACAATGGCCGCGGCATCCCGACGGACATCCATAGCGGTGAAGGCGTTTCGGCAGCCGAAGTCATCATGACGCAGCTGCATGCCGGGGGTAAGTTCGACCAGAACTCCTATAAGGTTTCCGGTGGTCTGCACGGCGTCGGCGTTTCCGTTGTCAATGCGCTCTCCATCTGGCTAAGGCTGAAGATCCGCCGTCAAGGCAAGATCCATGAGATGAGCTTCACGCACGGTGTAGCCGACGCGCCGTTGAAGGTGACCGGCGATGCTGGCGATGAAACCGGCACGGAAGTCAGTTTCATGCCGAGTTCCGAAACCTTCACGATGACCGAATTCGATTACGGTACCCTGGAACATCGCCTTCGCGAGCTCGCGTTCTTGAACTCAGGTGTTCGCATCCTGCTCAGCGACAAGCGTCATTCGGATGTCAAGCAGGAAGAGATGATCTATGACGGCGGCCTGGAAGCCTTCGTCTCCTATCTCGATCGTGCCAAGAAGCCGCTCGTCGACAAGCCGGTGGCAATCCGCGGCGAGAAGGATGGGATTACCGTTGAAGTTGCGATGTGGTGGAACGACAGCTATCACGAGAACGTCCTTTGTTTCACGAACAACATTCCACAGCGTGACGGCGGCACGCACATGGCCGGCTTCCGCGCCGCGCTGACCCGTCAGATCACCTCCTATGCCGATACATCGGGCATCACGAAGAAGGAAAAGGTGACACTGACCGGCGACGATTGCCGCGAAGGCCTGACCGCCGTTCTTTCTGTTAAGGTGCCTGATCCGAAATTTTCGTCACAGACCAAGGACAAGCTGGTTTCTTCGGAGGTTCGCCCCGTTGTCGAGAACCTCGTCAGCGAGGCGTTGAGCACGTGGCTGGAAGAGCATCCAACGGAAGCCAAGGTTCTGGTCGGCAAGGTAGTTGAAGCTGCCGCTGCGCGCGAAGCGGCCCGCAAGGCGCGCGAACTCACCCGCCGCAAGGGTGCTCTCGACATCGCCTCTCTGCCCGGCAAGCTCGCCGACTGCTCGGAGCGCGATCCTGCGAAGTCCGAAGTCTTCCTCGTCGAGGGCGACTCCGCAGGCGGTTCGGCCAAGCAGGGCCGGTCGCGCGAGAATCAGGCGATCCTGCCGCTGCGAGGCAAGATCCTCAATGTCGAACGCGCTCGTTTCGACAAGATGCTGTCCAGTCAGGAAATCGGCACCCTGATTACGGCTCTCGGGACAGGCATCGGCAAGGACGAGTTCAATGCCGAAAAGCTGCGCTACCACAAGATCATCATCATGACGGATGCTGACGTCGACGGCGCCCACATTCGCACGCTGCTGTTGACCTTCTTCTTCCGCCAGATGCCGGAGTTGATCGAGCGCGGCCATCTCTATATCGCCCAGCCGCCGCTATATAAGGTCTCGCGCGGCAAATCGATCCAGTACGTGAAGAACGAGAAAGCACTCGAGGATTATCTCATCGGTCAGGGTCTCGAAGATGCTGCCTTGAAGCTCGGGAGCGGCGAAGTGCGAACCGGCCAAGACCTTGGCGAGGTGATCAGCGATGCACTGCGCCTTCGCGCGCTGCTCGACAATCTGCACTCACGCTACAATCGAGCTGCCGTTGAACAGGCAGCAATTGCAGGCGCCCTCAATGCAGAAGCTGTCAGCGACCGCTCGAGGGCGGAACAGCTCGCCGGTGACGTTGCCAGACGCCTCGACCTGATTGCTGAGGAGACCGAACGCGGTTGGGAAGGTGGCCTGACCAGCGAAGGCGGCCTCAAGCTTGAGCGCATGGTCCGCGGCGTGAAGGAAGTCGTCGTGCTCGATATGGCGTTGATCGGTTCACAGGACGCGCGGCTTCTCGATCAGTTGTCGGCTCGCCTGAAGGAGATCTATCAGATACCTCCATCACTCTCCCGACGCGACGGCGACGTGGAGATTTCCGGCCCGCGGGCGCTGTTGGACGCGATTTTCGCAAGTGGTCGCAAGGGCTTGACGATGCAGCGTTACAAGGGTCTTGGCGAGATGAATGCCGAACAGCTCTGGGAAACGACGCTCGATCCGAACGTTCGCTCCCTGCTGCAGGTCAAGGTCTCCGACGCAACAGACGCCGATGGCCTGTTTGCTCGCCTAATGGGTGATGAAGTCGAGCCCCGCCGGGAGTTCATCCAGGACAACGCGCTGAGCGTTGCAAACCTCGATATTTGAACAACGCAACACGAGATTTTTGTGGGCCCCGTGTTTCGACGCGGGGCTTTGCCGTTTAAGGACTAGTTCGCGATAAATTTACCTCGAAAAGCGACCTCGGAAAGAGGCCTGCGCTGGCTTGGAACTTCCCGTTCCCGATACCGCTCCGAAAGCATGCTCTTATCAGCAAGACGCCCGACCGCAACCCCTGCCTCGACCCGATAGCCCTCTGGAATCGAAAAGGTTTTCTGGATCTCCTCGTGTTTGATGCCGCCCATGCCGTGGGCATAGAAACCCGAAAGCAGAGCTTGAAGCGCGAGATAGCCCCAAGCTGTACCGGCGTCGAATGAATGCGTGTAGCTCGTTCTTCCTTCGGAGAAATCGCCGCTGAATCCCCTTGAGACAAGATAAATCAGGGCCGAAGCATTCTTTGCCCACTCCTGATTGGATTCAACGAGGAGCCCAACGAATTTGTCCCAATCCTCGGAGCCCTTGAGCGCATATATAAATCGCCAGGGCTGCTGGTTGGCAGATGACGGTGCCCAATGAGCGGCGTCGAGGATCGTCAGAAGGTCTGACTCATCGATCACTTCGCCGGTAAAGGCACGCGGCGACCACCGCTCCAGAAACAATGGATTGATGGGGTATTGGGATTCGCGGTTGTTGCTCTTTGTCATGGCTCTTCCGAGTGCGTTGTCAGGCAATCCAGGTAATCTTCGGCTCTTTGCGCAAAGCTAAACGTTGAGAGGGTCGGCGACAACACCCTCATGTCGCCAGTTGTCACGGTTCGGCGATAGCGTCACATGAAGGGCACCCGCGTCTGCCACAAACGTCACCTCCGTCGTGCGGTTTAAGGGCACGCGGCCATGCTCCGCCGTGAATCGATGCCAAACTGGTGGCTCCAGTGCTTGCAGGGTTGGCGAAGATATTTGCTGGCGTGCGCGGTGGCGACCGTAGATGTTGAAACAAGCATATCAACCTCCATCTCGCCTGTTTTAGGCCGCATCCAAAAGACTTGGCAAGCAAGCGTTGCTCCGCGGTCGGTGGACAGTGTGTTTAACAATGGCGGCCTCCCGCGCGCGTAAAAGCACGCTAAGTTTGTCCAAAACCAGCATCAGAGGAAAGCGTCTTGCTCGTAAATGGTAAATGGACGGAAGATTGGCAGCCGGTACAGGCAACGGATGAGAAGGGCGGCTTTGTTCGCCAGACGTCTAGCTTCCGCAATTGGGTAACGCGGGACGGCGCTGCAGGCCCGACGGGAGAAGGCGGCTTTAAAGCTGAGGCGGGGCGCTACCACCTCTACGTTGCCTACATCTGTCCCTGGGCGTCGCGAACACTGATCGGCAGAAAGCTGAAGGGGCTGGAATCGGCCATCTCGGTTTCGATCGTCGAGCCCGCATTGACGAAGCAGGGCTGGCGGTTCGGCGACTATCAGGGGGCAACAAACGACCATGTCCAAGGTGCAACCTATATGCATGAGATCTATACCAGCGCAGCGCCAGATTTTACCGGGCGCGCGACAGTGCCCCTTCTCTGGGACAAGCAACTGCAGACGATCGTCAACAACGAGTCAGCTGACATCCTGCGGATGATGAATGACGGTTTCGATGATCTTGCTAGCAATTCTGTCGATCTCTACCCCACTGCTCATCGGCGTGAAATCGATGCTTTCAACGAGCGGATCTATTCGAGCCTCAACAACGGCGTCTACCGTGCAGGCTTTGCAACCACGCAAATTGCCTACGAGGAAGCGTGTGCCGGCGTATTCGAGTGCCTCGACTGGGTGGAGAAAGAGATCGGTGATCGGACCTTCTTGTTTGCCGATCACCCAACCGAGAGCGACATTCGCCTATTTGTGACACTGGCGCGCTTCGACGTCGCCTATCACGGGTTGTTCAAATGCAATCTGCGGCGCCTGTCCGACTACGCCAATCTTCGCCGCTTCTGCCGGCGGATGCTCGACTGGCCAGGTGTCGCCGAAACGGTCAATTTCGACCATATCAAGCGCGGGTACTATTCGATTGAAAGCCTCAATCCGACGAGAATCGTCCCGTCAGGACCCGATCTAGGCGATATTTTCTGAAGCAGCGTACCGCTCCGGCAAAAAGCCGTGATGACACCGGTGAATATCTCGTTCATAGGTGATCAATAAACCGTGGTTTTTGCTGAGGAGGAAAATGTCATGAAGCTTATGCGTGTTGGAGAGGTTGGCCGCGAAAAGCCGGCTTTACTCGATTCTGATGGCAAGATCCGTGATCTGTCGGCGCACGTTTTGGATATTGGCGGCGATACGATCTCACCTGAAGGCCTTGCTAAGCTAAAGGCTATCGATCCGAAGAGCCTGCCCGAACTTGCACCGGGTCGCATTGGCGCCTGTGTTGCCGGCACCGGCAAGTTTATCTGCATCGGCCTCAATTTCTCCGATCACGCTGCCGAAACCGGTGCTACCGTGCCGCCGGAGCCCGTCATCTTCATGAAGGCGACATCGGCGATCGTGGGCCCGAACGACAATGTCTTTATCCCGCGCGGCTCGGAGAAGACGGATTGGGAAGTGGAACTCGGTGTCGTCATCGGTAAGACGGCGAAGTATGTCAGCGAAGCTGACGCGCTTGACTACGTTGCCGGCTACTGCGTTTCCCATGACGTCTCGGAGCGCGCCTTCCAGACCGAGCGTGCCGGCCAGTGGACCAAGGGCAAGTCCTGCGACACGTTCGGTCCGATCGGTCCCTGGCTCGTGACCAAGGACGAGATTGCCAACCCGCAAAACCTCGCCATGTGGCTGAAGGTCAATGGCGAAACTATGCAGAACGGCTCGTCGAAAACGATGGTTTATGGTGTAGCCTTTGTGGTGTCCTATCTCAGCCAGTTCATGTCACTGCATCCGGGCGACGTGATCTCCACGGGCACGCCCCCGGGCGTCGGCATGGGCATGAAGCCGCCGCGGTTCCTTAAGGCTGGCGATGTAGTGGAGCTTGGTATCGAAGGCTTGGGCACGCAAAAGCAGACCTTCCTAGCCGATCGCTGACGTCCATTCTGCGATCATTAAGCATTCGAGCGCACCATGATGCCGGGGGAGATTTCCCGGCATTTCTTATTGCGGTGCGGATGGCAATGTTGCTGCGCAACAAAAACCTGTTAATCTGCGTTGAGGTGCCAGCACGTCGTGGAAAGAATCCGACGCCTTTTCAATCGGCGTCGTCTTCCAGATTAGAGAAAGGTGGCGCATCTCATGTTTTATCAACTTTATGAATTGAACCATGCCGCATTGGCGCCGTATCGGGCTTTCGCCGATATAATGCGCATGGTTTATGCCAATCCGTTCAATCCCATTTCGCAGACGCCTTGGGGGCGGACGGTAGCGGCAAGTCTCGAAATGTTCGAGCGTACGACACGTCGCTACGGCAAGCCTTCGTTTGATCTGACCGATACCGTCATTGGCGACCGAAGAGTAGCGGTGCGGGAAGAGATCGTATGGTCGCGGGCCTTCTGCAATCTTCTCCATTTCGCGCGCCACGTTCCAAACGGGCACGCGCCCGATCCGCGCATTCTCATTGTTGCGCCGATGTCCGGCCACTACGCGACGCTGCTGCGCGGCACGGTCGAAGCGCTGCTGCCAAGCGCCGACATCTACATTACGGATTGGATAGATGCCCGCATGGTGCCGATGACGGAAGGCACTTTTGATTTTGATGATTACGTCGATTATGTCATCGACATGCTGCGCTTCCTCGGCCCGGACACGCACGTGATCGCGGTCTGTCAACCTTCTGTGCCGGTCCTCGCTGCCGCAGCCGTTATGGAGGCGGAGAATGACCCCTTCTCGCCGTCTTCGATGACGCTGATGGGCGGGCCGATCGACACGCGTATCAATCCGACTGCGGTCAACCAGCTCGCCAAGGAACGGTCCCTGGAATGGTTTGCGGATAATGTAATCATGAATGTGCCGTGGCCGCAGCCCGGGTTCATGCGCCCGGTCTATCCCGGCTTCCTACAATTGTCCGGCTTTATGTCTATGAACCTCGATCGTCATGTGATCGCGCACAAGGAATTCTTCATGCATCTGGTGAAGAACGATGGCGAGCCGGCCGAAAAACACCGCGACTTCTACGACGAATATCTCGCCGTCATGGATCTGACGGCAGAGTTTTACCTTCAGACGGTCGACCAGGTGTTCATCAAGCACGCCCTGCCGAAGGGCGAGTTGCTCCACCGTGGCAAGCTCGTCGATCCCGCAGCGATCCGCAACGTGGCACTTCTCACCGTCGAAGGGGAGAACGACGATATCTCCGGCGTCGGTCAGACCAAAGCCGCGCAGACGATTTGTGTCAACATTCCCGAGAACATGCGCATGCACTACCTGCAGCCAGATGTCGGCCACTACGGCGTCTTCAACGGCTCTCGCTTCCGCAGGGAAATCGCGCCGCGCATCGTCAGCTTCGTGAAGGAACACGCACGGACAGGAAAGCCTGTGGTCAAGCGGGTTATTAAGGGCGGAAAATCCGGCTGATTTAGATTGTGCTGAATTAACGGTGACATTTCAATGCATTGTCCGATTTGGATATGAACCGCCTTGAAGCTGAGTGGGGGTGTAACCACATCGATTCCAGCGTTCGGTATCTCGCCGGACGCGGAAAATGCGAGGACACCGCACGATGAACCAGTCAGCATTGCTTCGCCCGGATTGGACTCCGGCTACCATTGCCCTGATGATCCTCGGCTTCGTGGTTTTCTGGCCTCTGGGTCTCGCCATGCTAGCCTACATCATCTTCGGGGAGCGCTTGCGCGGTTTCAAGCGCGACGCCAACAGCGCCGCCGACGGATTCTTTGCCGGCTGCCGACGTTCACATGGCCGCTATCGCCCGCATTTCTCGACGGGCAATGTCGCCTTCGACGATTGGCGGAAGGCCGAGCTCGACCGGCTGGAAGAAGAGCGCCGTAAGCTTGACGAGATGCGTGAGGAATTCGATTCCTACGTTCGCGAGCTGCGCCGCGCGAAGGACCAGGAAGAATTCGACCGCTTTATGCGCGATCGTAAGAACGCCAAGCGTGACGATAACGGGCCGGTACCAGAATACCAGACTCCGTAATTCCAGCAGGCTTCAGCACTGAAACTTGAACCGGCATCGATGATGCCGGCTTTTCTTTGTAAAGAATTCCCACGAATCATATAGAAAATGCCTATGTTCCCGCTCCTTGCAAAGCCACGTCGAAGTGTTCGAAAACCGGCTCCGCCCGAGACCCGAACCCTTGAGGTGGCCGGGCGTCTGATGCCGCTGACGATCAAGCAGCACGTGCGGGCAACTCGTATCACCTTGCGCATTGAACCGGGTGGCCGGGCTCTGAAGATGACGATCCCGAGTGGATTGGCGCAGCGTGAAGTGAACGCATTTCTGGACCGTCACCAGGGTTGGCTGCTCACCAAACTCGCGAAGTTCTCAACGGACGCTGGCCTGCGGGACGGGGGCGCCATTCTCTTTCGCGGAGTATCGCACCGCATTCACCACACTGGCAGCCTTCGTGGTCTTACCGAAGCGACTCTTGTTGACGGCAAGCCGGTGTTGAAGGTCAGCGGCATGCCCGAGCATCTCGGGCGGCGTATCGCCACATTCCTGAAGAAGGAAGCCCGTGCGGATCTCGAAAGGCTGGCAATGCTGCACGCCGGCTCTATCAACGCGCCGATCAAGTCGATTTCCATGAAGGATACCCGCAGCCGCTGGGGATCCTGCTCATCTGAAGGAAATCTGAGCTTCTCCTGGCGCATCGTTATGGCGCCGCCGTCTGTCGTCGACTACCTGGCGGCACATGAAGTCGCCCATCTCAGGGAAATGAATCATGGACCACGCTTCTGGGCGCTTTGCGGGAAGCTCTGCCCGCACATGGAAGAGGCGAAGACTTGGTTGAAGCGCCATGGCAGCCAGCTTCACGCCATCGATTTTGAGTGATCGAATCCTCGTAAAATTCAGCTTTTGTCGCGATTTGGCTCGACTCCAATCGCTTTTCGTGTCACTCCGCTGCCATGAAACAGGATATCAAAATCTGTGGACTGAGGACGGCCGAAACGATAGATCGTGCTCTGGCGCGAGGCGCCACGCATATCGGCTTCATCTTCTTTGAAAAGAGCCCTCGCTATGTCGAGCCCGATATCGCCGGCAAGCTTGCAGAGCCGGCGCGTGGAAAAGCCAAGATCGTTGCTGTCACTGTCAATCCGAGCAACGACGATCTCGATGAGATCGTCGCACTCTTGAAGCCCGATATTCTTCAATTGCATGGCGACGAGAGCCCGGAGCGTGTTTTGACAATAAAGGCGGTGTACGGACTGCCGGTCATGAAGGCGTTCTCCGTGCGGACGGCCGATGATCTGAAGCGAGTGGAGGCCTATATCGGCATTGCAGACCGTTTCCTTTTCGACGCGAAGCCGCCGAAAGGATCGGATTTGCCCGGTGGCAATGGGGTTTCCTTCGATTGGAGCCTGCTCTCTTGGCTTGACGACAGTGTGGATTACATGCTTTCCGGTGGCTTGAACAAAGCTAACATTGCCGAGGCGCTGGCCATTACAAGGGCACCCGGCATCGATGTGTCCTCCGGTGTCGAAAGCGCACCGGGCGTCAAGGATGTGGCATTGATCGACGAGTTTTTCGATGCGGTCGAATGGGCCTGTCAGCCCGAGATGGCCTCAGGGAGTTGAGAGTGAACCAGACGCCAAAACCGAATTCCTTCCGTTCCGGCCCTGACGAAGACGGCCGTTTCGGCATTTACGGCGGCCGTTTCGTCGCCGAGACGTTGATGCCTTTGATCCTCGACCTTCAGGACGAGTGGAATAACGCAAAAAACGATCCGGAATTCCAGGCAGAGCTGAAGCAGCTTGGTACCCACTACATCGGCCGCCCGAGCCCGCTCTATTTCGCCGAGCGCCTGACGGCTGAGCTCGGCGGAGCGAAGATCTACTTCAAGCGCGAAGAGCTGAACCACACCGGTTCGCACAAGATCAACAACTGCATTGGCCAGATCCTACTTGCCAAGCGCATGGGCAAGACGCGAATCATCGCTGAGACAGGCGCGGGTCAGCATGGCGTTGCCTCCGCAACCGTTGCAGCGCGCTTCGGTCTTCCCTGCGTCGTTTACATGGGCGCGACCGATGTCGAGCGCCAGGCGCCGAACGTGTTCCGAATGAAGCTGCTTGGTGCCGAGGTGAAGCCGGTGACGGCTGGTCATGGCACGCTGAAGGATGCCATGAACGAGGCGCTGCGTGACTGGGTCACCAACGTCGACGACACCTACTACCTAATTGGTACGGCCGCCGGCCCACATCCCTATCCGGAAATGGTCCGCGACTTCCAGGCCGTTATCGGCACGGAAGCTCGTCAGCAGATCCTGGAAGCTGAAGGACGCCTGCCCGATCTTGTCATCGCTGCCGTCGGCGGTGGTTCGAATGCGATCGGAATCTTCCATCCGTTCCTTGACGACGAGAGTGTCAAGATTGTCGGCGTCGAAGCCGGTGGCAAGGGCCTGAGTGGCGACGAGCATTGCGCATCGATCACCGCGGGTTCGCCAGGTGTTCTGCACGGCAACCGCACATACCTGCTGCAGGACGGTGACGGCCAGATCAAGGAAGGTCATTCGATTTCCGCCGGGCTGGACTACCCAGGAATAGGCCCGGAGCATTCCTACTTGAACGACATCGGCCGCGTCGAATACGTCCCGATCATGGACCATGAGGCGCTCGAAGCCTTCCAGACGCTCACCCGGCTCGAAGGCATCATTCCGGCGCTCGAGCCGTCGCACGCGCTGGCTGAGGTCATCAAGCGCGCACCGAAGATGGGCAAAGACGAGATCATCCTCATGAACCTCTCCGGCCGCGGCGACAAGGACATCTTTACTGTCGGCAAGATTTTGGGAATGGGTGAGTAAGTCATGACCGCACGTATGGACAAACGCTTCGCCGATCTGAAGGCGGAAGGCCGGCCCGCCCTCGTCACCTATTTCATGGGCGGTGATCCGGATTACGAAACCTCGCTCGGCATCATGAAAGCTCTGCCAGAGGCGGGTTCGGATGTCATCGAGCTTGGTATGCCGTTCTCCGATCCGATGGCCGACGGCCCGGCTATTCAGATGGCTGGCCAACGCGCGCTCAAAAGTGGCCAGACCCTGAAGAAGACGCTGCAGCTTGCCGCCGATTTCCGCAAGAACGATGACGCGACGCCGATCGTAATGATGGGGTACTATAACCCGATCTACATCTACGGCGTGGAGAAGTTCCTGGATGACGCGCTGGCGGCCGGTATCGATGGCCTGATCGTCGTCGATCTTCCGCCGGAAATGGATGACGAACTCTGCATCCCCGCCCTCAAGAAGGGGATCAATTTCATTCGTCTGGCGACGCCGACGACCGACGAGAAGCGCTTGCCGACCGTTCTCAAGAACACCTCCGGCTTCGTCTATTACGTCTCGATGAACGGCATTACCGGGTCGGCGCTGCCGGACCCCTCGCTGGTATCGGGTGCCGTCAAGCGCATTAAGCAGCATACCCGTCTGCCTGTTTGCGTTGGCTTCGGAGTCAAGACCGCCGACCACGCAAAGGTCATCGGCAGCTCGGCCGATGGGGTGGTTGTCGGCACCGCAATCGTCAATCAGGTGGCAACGAGCCTCACCAAGGATGGGAAGGCAACCGCCGATACCGTCCAGGCCGTCGCCACCCTTGTTCGTGGATTGTCAACGGGTACACGTTCGGCGCGCCTTGTTGCTGCCGAATAGTTTCCCCACATTGGCAAGAGTCAATCAGGAGTTTTCGACTTGAACTGGATCACCAACTACGTCCGCCCCCGCATCAGTTCCATGCTGGGCCGCCGCGAAGTGCCGGAGAACCTCTGGATCAAGTGCCCGGAAACGGGTGAGATGGTCTTCCATAAGGATCTGGAAGACAACAAGTGGGTCATTCCGGCCTCAGGCTATCACATGAAGATGCCGGCCAAGGCGCGACTTGCCGACCTTTTCGACGACGGCGCGTATGAAGCGCTGCCGCAGCCGAGGGTGGCGCAGGATCCGCTGAAATTCCGCGATTCCAAGAAATACATGGACCGCCTGAAGGACAGCCGCACCAAGACCGAGCAGGAGGACACGATCGTTGCCGGTGTCGGTAAGGTTCGGGGTCTAAAGCTCGTTGCCGTTGTGCACGAGTTCAACTTCATGGGTGGATCGCTCGGCATCGCCGCCGGTGAAGCAATCGTCAAGGCTTTCGAGCGCGCTATTGCCGAGAAGTGCCCGCTGGTTATGTTTCCGGCTTCGGGCGGCGCTCGCATGCAGGAAGGCATCCTGTCGCTTATGCAGCTGCCACGCACGACCGTTGCCGTCGACATGTTGAAAGAAGCCGGCCAGCCCTATATCGTGGTTCTCACCAATCCTACCACCGGAGGCGTTACGGCATCTTACGCAATGCTCGGTGACCTGCATCTGGCCGAACCGGGCGCGGAAATCTGCTTTGCCGGCAAGCGCGTCATAGAGCAGACGATCCGCGAGAAGCTACCGGAAGGCTTCCAGACGTCGGAATACCTCCTGGAGCACGGCATGGTCGATATGGTGGTCAAGCGCCACGATATTCCGGATACGCTGGCGCGCGTCCTGAAAATCCTGACCAAGAAGCCTGCGGCAAACCTCAACAAGGAAAGCGGGACGCTCGCGATAGCCGCGAGCGCCTGATCCAACTAGGCGGGTCGTGCGATGATACCAAGGGGTCAGGCCGGCGTGAGCGAAGCAGCGCAGGAAATCGATAAGCTCATGGGATTGCATCCCAAGGGCTTCGATCTATCCCTGGACCGTATTACGCGGTTGCTTTCCGTCCTTGGTGATCCGCAGAAGAAGCTGCCGCCGGTCATTCACGTGGCGGGCACGAACGGCAAGGGTTCGGTGACTGCCTTTAGCCGCGCACTTCTGGAAGCAGGCGGCTATAGCGCCCACGTCCATACATCCCCACATTTAGTCAACTGGCATGAACGCTACCGGATCGGCGCCAAGGGCGGTCGCGGGCAGCTCGTGGGAGATGCTGTTTTCGCAGAGGCGGTGCAGCGGGTGGCGGCTGCCAATGATGGGCAGAAGATTACAGTTTTCGAAATCCTGACTGCCGTCACTTTCATTCTGTTTTCCGAGCATCCGTCCGATGCCGCCATTATCGAGGTAGGTCTCGGTGGGCGTTTCGATGCGACGAATGTCATCTCTGACCCCGCCGTCTCGGTGATTATGCCGATCTCGCTGGATCATCAACCCTATCTGGGGGATCGGGTCGAGCTGATCGCAGCCGAAAAGGCTGGCATCATGAAACGCGGCTGCCCGGTCGTCATCGGCAAGCAGGAATACGATGCCGCGCTCGACGTTCTGATGTCGACTGCCGAGCGATTGAAATGCCCTACCGCCGTCTTTGGTCAGGATTACATGGCACATGAGGAATACGGGCGTCTCGTCTATCAGGATGAGTTCGGTCTCGCCGACCTGCCGTTACCCCGCCTTCCGGGTCGTCATCAATATGCCAACGCCGCTGCGGCGATCCGCGCGGTCAAGGCTGCCGGCTTTACGGTCACCGAAACGATGATGGAAAAGGCGCTGCTATCGGTCGACTGGCCAGGTCGTCTTCAGCGTCTGAGCGACGGACACCTGATGGCCAACGCACCGGCAAAGGCGGAAATCTGGGTCGATGGGGGGCACAACCCTGGGGCCGGTGAAGTCATTGCCGAAGCAATGGCGAATTTCGAGGAAAAGCAGCCGCGGCCGCTCTTCCTTATCATCGGCATGATCAACACTAAGGATCCGGTGGGCTACTTCAGGGCTTTCAAGGGATTGGCCGAGAAGGTCTATTGCGTGCCGATCCGTGGCAGTGACGCAATGATCGATCCAGTTATCCTCGCGAATGCCGCCTACGATGCCGGCCTCGTAGCAGAGCCGATGTCGACTGTCAGTGATGCGTTGGAGGCAATCAAGGAAGGCGCCTTCGAACAGGCCCATCCGCCGCGCATTCTGATCGGCGGTTCTCTCTATCTCGTCGGCGATGTGCTTGCCGACAATGGTACGCCACCGAAATAAAAAGCCCGGCCAGTTCAAAAATGCCGGGCTTCTTCTTATCTGCATGCAGGCAAATATTTAAGCGGCGCTAGAGATCCAGCTCGAAAGAGCGGTCTTCGGGGCAGCGCCAACCTTGATGTCAGCAACTTCGCCGGCCTTGAACATGGCGAGCGTCGGAATGGAACGGACGCCAAACTGAGCGGCAAGTTCTGGGTTCTCATCAATGTTGAGCTTTGCGACCTTCACCTTGCCCTGAAACTCAACGGCGAGTTCTTCAAGGCTCGGAGCGATCATCTTGCATGGTCCGCACCATTCAGCCCAGAAATCGACGACGACGGGTTCTGCGGATTCGAGAACTTCAGACTGGAAGTTGTTAATATCGACTTTTACGGTAGCCATAGGCTGCTCCTTTACGGATTCCTGTTGAAGCTCATGTGAGCGTGCGGCGCGGCAATTTCAATGCCCGGTATTTCACTTTGTTTCGAGTTGCGCAAGCGCCGACGCCAGGGCATCGGGCGTCAACATGTGAACGGAACCGTTTTCGGTGTAGACGAGCAGGCAATCGATTTCCTTGCCTGGATAGAGTGGTGCCAAGATCTCGCGATAGATGGCAAGCTGCGCCTTGTGGGCAAAAGGGATCGACTCTTCCGTCTGCGGCGGGACGCGATTGGTCTTATAGTCGAGCACCACGACGCGATCGTCGAAAACCGCCATTCTATCCACGCGACCCGAAACGGCGTGGTCCACTCCGCCGATCGTCAGTGTGCCCATGATCGAGACTTCCGGCTGTGTATGGGCCGAGAACACCGGCTCGAGGTTCGGGTCGCGCAACAGTCTCAATACTGAATCGACCAGTTGCTGTCGCTCGGCTTCCGGCCAGAAAGACGCCGCACGTCTGACGTAGCGCATGGCCGCATCTGCCTGCACGCTATGCGGCACGTCTGGCAGCGTCTGCAGCATACGGTGGAGAAGCCTTCCCTTCTGCAGTGACCGGTCCGGCTTGCCTTTTTCAGCAAAAAGTGGGGAGGCGACTAGGAGATCGTCTGCCCCATCATCAACGATCGTTCCCACCCCAGATGGGCTCAGCGGGCGAGGCAGTTGCTTGCGCGACTGCAGCGGCCTGTCGAGGCTGGGCGGGATGGACTCTTGCCTAGCCGCCTGTTCGACGTGTCCCAGTCGTTCAAAGCTTCGCGCGACCCGCGGAACCCGCCATTCGACGCCAGCCCAGCTACCGTCCGGTCCAGAAAATGTCGCTGCCGATACGTGCGGGTGGCTGTCTGTCATCGCAGCAGAAATCATTGCATGCCAGGTGTCTGTGTTGGGCCGGACACCTCTGTAACCGCAAACGGTAAGTCGGTCGGCAGCTCGGGTCATCGCGACATAGAGCAGGCGTCGGTATTCCTGTTCCGCCAATGCCTGGATGCGTGTCGCGTCTGCTTTGGTAAGGGAGTTGCTGAGGTCGCCGAGCGGAACCCAGGCTGGCATCGGCGGTTCGCCCTGCTCCTGCTCCAGCAACCGGAGTTTGGGCATGTGCGAGTGCGTGAAGGCTTTGGATCCGCCATCGACAAGGAACACCACAGGTGCCTCAAGGCCCTTTGATGCGTGCACGGTCATTATCCGAACTTCGTTGCGACCCTTGTCCTGCTCGCGTTTTACCTCTGGCGCTTCGATCTCAAGCGTGGATATGAAGGATTGCAGACCGGGCAGACCCGAACTTTCGTGATCGAGCGCGAACGTCAAGAATTCATCAAGAATATCGCTCACCTCGGTTCCAAGCCGGGCCAGGAATTGTCGTCGTCCGCCATGGCAGCCGAGAACGCGCGCATAGAAGTCGTGGACCGACAGGCTCTTGGATTCATCCAAGAAGACCTTGAGACGTGAGACCGCCGTCTCGAAGCGCGCCCTGCCGTCGGCGGCGAACTTTTGCACGTGCACCCAAGCGCTCGCGTCTTCCGAGCGAAGGGCCGCAACGGCAAACACGTCCTCTTCGCTCAGATCGAGAAGCGGGCTCTTCATGAGCGCGGCCAGGGAAAGGTCATCTTCGGGCAGTAGCAGAAAGCGACCGAGCGCCACGAGGTCCTGAACTGCGATGTGGCTTGTCAGGCGCAGGCGATCGGCACCGGCAACCGGTATGTCGCCACGCCGTTTCAGCGCACGGGTCAATGCGTTGACGAAAGCGTCCCGCTTGCGCACGAGGACGAGGATATCCCCAGCCTCGATCAGTCGTTCTTTCCCTTTCTCGACAATGGTTTCCCGACCCACCAGATTGCCTATCGTATGGGCGATGCGACGCGCGAGAATGGATGGCGGGGCGCTCTCCGGCGTCGCATCAAAAGGTGCGGTCCAGTCTTCTTCCTTAATCGCCACCTCAGGCACAACCATGTCCCAGAGGTCGACTGCGCCGGGATGGCCGATGCGATTTGAACGATGAACTACCGGCTCGCCCGTCGCGCTCAACCCGCGAGCATTTTCGGCCGGCGTGAAGATATGATCGACAGCGGCGAGGACATCCGAGGTCGATCTGAACGAGAGCGGAAGCCGGACCGTCGAGAAAGCAAGCCCGCTTTGGGAGACGCGCCGGCGCGTCTCCTGGCTTTCCTGCGAGAAGCGCTCGGGACGAGCGCCCTGGAACGAATAGATGGATTGCTTTTCATCCCCAACGGCAAACAGGGTTCGCACTGCATTGCGGGCGCTTTCGCCTGAAAAAAAATCTTCGGCCAGCGACTGGATGACGCTCCACTGGATCGGGCTCGTGTCCTGTGCCTCGTCCACGAGGATATGATCAATGCCCTGGTCGAGCTTGTAGTGGATCCATGGGCCAACGTCGCTCTTGTTCAAGAGCTCGGCGGTCCGCGTTATCAGATCCTCGAAATCGAGTTGGCTGCGTTGCTTCTTAAGGTCGTCGTAGTGCTTGTTGAGGCGGTCAGCGAGAATCAGCGCTGCGTGCGTGGCCTCGAACATACGCGCCGTTTTCAACCGATCTCGGCACAACACGACGTGCGCTCGGGCCGTTGCCACAGCATCGGCCAGTTCGGGCGCTTCGTTCAACATTGCCTTCACGACAAATTGCGAATCCGCCTTCGGTTCTCCCTTGGCGGTCAGGAAAATCTTCTCCAGCAGCGAAGCGCGGCGCGCAGCATCATGTTCGCGCGCAACCGACCGCAAGCCGGCTGCGATATCCTGCACCTTGACGCCACCCTTCTGGCCGGCAACGCCCAAATACAGGTCAAGTACACCGCCGCACAGGCCCGGAAGCGGCCAATACTCTTCGGCGATTGCAGTTGCCGTGTCATTGGCCGAAAGGCGAAGCTTCTTGCGCAGGACGGTATCGAGACCACCTTTTCGTTCTGCTTCTCGCATAAAGCTCTGGATCGCATTGCGATTGGCAATGATCTCTTCCAGCAGGTTTTCCAGGCCCGATTCATCGCCGAGATTGAGGACATAGGCAAAGGCCCGCGCGAGTGCGGGGTCATCCTCCGGCGTGGTCGCCGTGAGGAGAGACCGCCGTGCATCCGCCAAAAGCGTTGCGGCTGCCCGATCGTCGAGCACCGAGAAGTGCCCGGCCACGTTGGCTTCGAGCGGAAACTGATGCAGCAGGGCCTCACAAAATGCGTGAATGGTCTGGATCTTCAGGCCGCCTGGTGTCTCGAGCGCTTTGGCAAAAAGCCGCCTTGCGTCCGCACGCTTCAGGGCATCCGGCGCCTTGCCCTCGATCCGCGCGATCCGCTCTTCAAGCTCTTCGTCCGACAGAACGGCCCACTCTGCGAGCCGCTCGAAGACGCGGTTAGACATTTCCGAGGCCGCTGCTTTCGTATAGGTGAGACATAATATTGCCGATGGCCGCGCTCCGGCGAGCAGCAACCGAATGACGCGCTGTGTCAGAACGTGGGTCTTTCCCGAGCCGGCGTTCGCCGAAACCCAGGCCGAGCGCTGCGGATCCGATGCAATCGATTGCTGGATCGTCGTCCAACTCGTCCAGGCGAGGGGATCGTCGTCCTCGGGCAATGAAGGTTCGTCATTCATCGCCGGTTGCCTCTTCGCTTTCTGCAGCAGACCATTCGGACACGCGCGCCAGATGATCGTAGTCGCCACCAAAGTCAAACTGTTGTGCCGGCACAAGCCGCGAGGTGAAACCCTTCTCGCCCGACTGCAGAAGCGAAACGAACCTGATCAACTGATCGATCGAGTCCGAAGCCAGATCCATAGCCGATTTCGCCCTGTCAGCTCTGGTCGAGGTCTCGTTGTTGACCGTGTCGACCCGGAAGCGATCGCCCGGCCGCAAGCGTACGTAAAGAAGATCCTGTGGAACCAGACTGCCAACATCCCGGAAGGCGCCGGCACGAAGCGCGGCCGCCTCCAGCGCCAATTGGGGATCGAGAAGTGCACGCGCCTGAGCCGGCGAGGGATTATGCCCAGTCTTGTAATCGATGATGTCCGCAGTGCCAGTTGCAGTGATATCGATCCGGTCGGCGACGCCGCTGAGCCGGATACCGATGGGCTCCAACTCGATACCACCACGCACCTCTGTCAGCGTTCTTCGAATGCCTGGCCGCCGCTGTGCCTCCCACTCAAGAAAAGAACGGGCAACCTCCCGGAAACGCGGACGCCAAACCGCATCGATATGTGCGGGGAGCTGCTCCGTATCGAAGAGCTCAGTCAGAATAATCTCCATCGCGCTTTCCGCAGCCGGTGTTCCAGCGATATGGCCTTCGCTTACAAAGCGGTCGATGATCTTGTGATAGAGCGTTCCGCGCTCTGCGGCGCCAGGATCTCGGTTGAACGGAGCGACGGGATCGAGCCGTAGAACGCGGCGCGCATAGATCGCATAGGGGTCGCGGCGCAAGCGCCCGACTTCACTGAACGAGTACGACTTCGGCTGCATCTCCCGCGGCGGCGTCGGACTCGGACGCTGCGCGGGCGCTTGTCGGTCACCTTGGTCAATCAGGTTTGCCCAGTGCACAAGACTGTCACCACGGCTTTTGAGTTCGGCTTCGAACGCCTTGCCCCCGAAGGCAAGCAGTCGTTGCAGCCAGCGCGATGCGACGGTGGCCGTCGAACCTTGTCTCAGGGCGCGTGAATAGATGAGATGACGCGTCCCACTCGCCATTTCAAAATCGTGCGCCAGCTGGCCGATCCGCCGTTCCGGCGGCTCAAGGCCAATCTCCGTCTTCATCGTGCGGGAGACGAAGGGATTGTTGGACGTCTGCCCCGGCCACGATCCTTCGTTCAGCCCTCCGAGGATGAGCGTGTCCACGCTCTGGAGGCGCGCTTCCAGCGTGCCGAAGATGAACACTCTAGGGTGGCTCAGCGCCCGTGGTTTTGCCGCCTGTCCCGCCAAGAGTGCTGCGACGATATCGATCCATTGCGGACCGTCGGCGTCGATCTGCCCTTCGGTTTCGATGACTTCGCCGAGCATTGAAGCCAGCGTATTACCGGCCTCTCCCGACCATAATCCGGCAAGGTCGCCACGTTCGTCCCTCGCTACCGCCTCCAGCGTGCGCCCGGTGCGTCTTGCCCAGTCGGAGAGCGCGAAACTGGTCGTCAAGCCACGTTTTTCGGGCAGGCATCTGACAAGCGCGGATGCCAGCGGTTCGGTGGCTGCAGTAACCCGGCGGGCAAGCTCCCGCGCAAAGTCGATGGCATTCACGGGGAGTGCTTTGCGCCACTGCGGCGCGTGGCGATCCAAGGCGTGCTCAGACAACCGTTTTTCGAGGAGCGGTTCCAGTGTAGCGATGTCGACGTCGGCGATGCCACCGCGTAGCGCCAGAAGCTCAAGTGCCCTTACCGCTTCGGCAAGCACGCGGCGCTCCAGCCCGAAATGTGCAAGCGGATGTTTGAGCAAGCCCACAATGGCGACAGGATCGCCCGGGCGAAGCGTTGCCTCGAGCAGCAGTTGCAGCAATGTCCCCTGCGGTGTCGCTGACAGCGGGGTGCCGGCTGAGTCGTCGGCGATGATGCCGAAGCGTGACAATTCCGTGGTCACCCGGCGCGCCAGATTACGATCGGGCGTGATCAGCGCCGCGCGGCTTTCACCGTCAATGCCGGGGCATTCGAGCGCCAGACGGAGCGCGATGGCGATGGCAGTGGCCTCCTCTCGCTCGTTGCCCGCTTCGATCAACGAGACGTCGGCGAATGCTGAAGAAATGGCCGCGTCGGACAGGCCCGCCTTCCACGCGCCCCAATCGCTGCTGGCTTCGGCCGGCGCGAGCGCATGCGAGAGGATTTCACTACGCAGCCGCAAGTCCTCGGTAGGCTCCGCAAGCGGCATTACGTCGTCACGAGTAAGGTGCAGCCGCTTCAACAGTTGAGCGAGGCCGTATTGCGAGTGGCTGCGACTTGCCGGGTCCGCCGGCTGATCTTTTCGGTCCTCCGGCGCCACCATTCTCCAATGCCCTTCAGGCATCCCGAGGTCGAGACCCGGCAGCACAATGACACCATCCTGAAGATTGGCCACCGCCGCAATCAGGTCGGCTGTCGCCGGCACCGAGCCCGTCGATCCAGCAATGATGA
Source organism: Rhizobium mesoamericanum STM3625 (assembly GCF_000312665.1). Classification (GTDB taxonomy): domain Bacteria; phylum Pseudomonadota; class Alphaproteobacteria; order Rhizobiales; family Rhizobiaceae; genus Rhizobium; species Rhizobium mesoamericanum. The sequence continues at coordinate 846,728 of NZ_HF536772.1, forward strand.
TGGGCCCCATCGGGGGGACTGTCGCAATGCGATTCGCTTCCGCGCGAAGGATAGCGTTGCGGTGCCTCGCAGGGGACGACTTGCCGAGCTCGTTCAATCTTTCGGGCCAATAAACACTGGCGATTTGCAGGAATTCGGCGGTCAGCTGCCACCAGAGCGCATAGTCTTTCGCGTTCAGGCGAGACAGTTCGGTCCAATCCCGATCCTCGGTTTCGATGGCGTCAATTAATTCCGCAAGATTGCGCGCAAGCCAAATGGCATCAGCAGGGCTCGCGGGCGCGACGAGTGGCGAATCCGAATGGATGCTGCGGACGATCTCCGGCAGCTTATTTCGCCAGGCAAGGACGAGGCGTGCGAGTTCTAGCAGGCGGGCGGTGTTCGAAAGCGGCTGGGCGAGATCCAACGTCGCCGGCAGGGCTTCATCAAAATACCCCATGTCGTCGTCAGTTTCACCAAGCGGCCGGATGACCGGCAAGATTGCCGATCGGCCGCCAAGGAGATCGACGAATTCGGAACGCAGCACGCGCGCGGCGCGTCTCGTCGGCAGATAGATGGTTACCTTTGAAAGCGACAGAGGGTCGTCAGGATCATACCGGAAACAACGCGTCAGCCTGCCGTCACAGAGGCTTTCGGCAAGGGTCTTCAGGAAAGGAAACCCTGCTGGGATAGTCAAAATCCTCGGCCGATGCTCTTCGACCATTGGTCATGCAAACGTCCGGTATCGCCGGATCGTTTCCTCCGCTTCGCCGATCGCCTCGGGCGTGCCGACCGTAAGCCAGTGTCCTTCGAGGACTGTGCCGTAAAGTCGCCTACGAGAGATCGCCTTGTCGAAATAGAGATTGAGGTTGAATGGATCGGCCGGAGCGTCATCAAGGAACGATGTGTCCATGGCAATCGCACCGGCGTAGACGACTGGGCCGGGCCCGGATTCGGTAAAGCGCGTCAATCGGCCATCCACGGCCATATTAAAATCGTTCTTGCCATTATGCCCGGTGGTATCCTCCAATTTTACACAAAGCATCGCCATGTCCATGCGTTGTGGATCAAAGAAGCCGGCTAAACGTGTCAGGTTGCTTGGAGCGCCCGGACGCTCCCCGATCCAGAAAAGGTCGGCATTCGTGACGAACACCTTGCCGGGTGGAAGCAGCTTCAGGCCCCTTGCAAGCCCACCGCCGTTGTTCATCAGTTTCTCACGTTCGTCGGAAACAGTGATCTCGAGGTTTTTGTAGCAAGCCAAGTGAGTCATCATTTGGTCGGCATGATGGTGAACATTGACCACGACCCGTTCCACGCCGGCCTCCGCAAGCGAATCCAGCGCATAGTCGATCATCGCCTTACCGTCGACCTTCACGAGCGGTTTCGGAATGGTGTCGGTGATTGGCCGCATGCGGGTCCCAAGACCTGCAGCAAGAACCATGGCTTGCTTGATGCTCATTTGATCCGAGAAACTATGATTCGCTTTACACTATTCCAGCCCTTACGAGCCAGTCGCGCAAGGGGGCAAGCGTTTCGTGTTCTAACGCCACGGAAAGATAGGAGAGCGTCCGCGGCATATGCTTCATGTAGCCCGGCTTTCCGTCCCTTTGCATCAGGCGAACCCATAGCCCGGCAAGCTTGCAGTTGCGTTGTGCCGACATGATGGCCCAACTCTTGAGGAAGCGGACCTCGTCGAAGTCGCCCTGTGCTCTGCGTAACGCCAGATAGTCGTCCATCAATTGCTGGAAGAGATCGGGCGCGATCGTGACGCGCGCGTCCTGCGTGATCGACGCGAGATCGTAGGCAGTGGGGCCGATCATCGCATCTTGAAAATCGATCAAGCCAACGCGCGCAATCCCCTTCTCATTCTCGCGCCAGATGATATTCGGCGAATGAAAATCACGAAGGAGAAGTCCTTTTTCGGAGGTCTCCAATTCGTCGATCAGCCCATCCCAGATAGCGAGGTACTCATCGCGCTCTGCGCCGCTGGCAGGAGTACCCCCGCGCTTCCAGGGGAGATGCCAGTCGAGAACGAGGCGCACTTCCATCTTCATCGCCGTTTTGTCGAAATCCGGGATGTGGTGGACATGGCTTTCCGTGACGTGGATGTCCCGCGGGATTGCCAGCGAGTGGAGAAACGCCAGGCAGGCGACGCTTGCCCGGTAACGATCGGTGATAGGCCGGCCCTGCACATCCAGTACGCCGTCGACGCCAAGGTCCTCCAGCAGCAGAATGCCTTGCTCATAGTCGACGTGGTAAACGTCGGGTGCTGCAAAGCCCTCCCGTCGAAGCACATTCGCTACGGCGACGAAGGGATAGGCGTTCTCCGCGATGTGCGCGACTTTCGGATATGACTTGCCATCCAGAACCGGGGGCCCTTCCGGCAACGGCGGCCAGTCCATCAGGATGCGGCGCTTTCCATCACCGGGATAGACCGCCTCGTAGGCGCGGAGAGATGCGTCACCGGTCAGGAAACGACGTTTCGCCAAGGGATATCCCGCGGCATCGAGGAAATCACGGATCGCGAGGACGCGGCGAATTCGGGCGGCGTTTTTGTCCGGCGCCGCAATGGTCACCCGCCGACCTGGGCCCTCGTGCTCGAGCTTCAATGCAATCCGGTCTGCCGGCAGCTCCTCGCTCGCCATCTCGGGCCACTCCACGAGACAGATGCCGTCCTGGAGAGCCTCGCCGAAGCCAAGTTCGGTCAGTTCGGCCGGATCTCCGAGGCGGTAGAGATCGAAATGCGAGACTGGTATGCGCAGGTCATAGCTCTGCACCAGGGTGAAGGTGGGGCTCGGCACCTCAAGATCGTCGTCATCCGCCATCGCGCGCAGGAACGCGCGAGCAAGGGAGGATTTTCCGGCGCCGAGGTCACCCGAAAGGGCAAGGCAGTCACCTTGCCTTAGTGCCAGCGCAAGATCATTCCCAAAGCGGGTTGTTTCCGCCTCATCCTTTAGGAAGAGGGAAATGATAGGGGTCATCATTCGGCTGCGACGGACGTCGGGAGATCGACTGAAGGAATCCGGCAGGTCACGACCGTGCCCTTGCCGGGCTGACTGTCGATGGTGACCGTCCCGTGGTGGAGACTGACGAAGCTGTCGACGATCGAGAGCCCGAGTCCTGCTCCGCCCCTCTTGCCAGTCTTCGCACCGGTGGCGAATCGGTCGAACACGTTGGCGATCATGTCCTGCGAAATACCTGGACCACGATCGCTGACGGAGAAGACGAAATCTGTCCCGTCGCGCTGGCATTCCAGTGCGATTGACGAGCCTTCCGGGGAGAAGTTGGCAGCGTTGGAAAGCAGCTTTACGAGGATCTGCTTCAGCCTTTGCGGATCAGCAATGATCGAGCCCAGATGCGCCGGCGCGGTGATCTCTAGCGTCACGCCGCTTTCCTGCAGCCTGTCGGCAATCTGCATCGATACGTCGTCCAAAAGGTCGCCGAGATCGATCGGTGAGTAATTTAGGTGCATGATTCCGGCGTCGACCGTAGCAAGATCGAGGATGTCGTTGACCAGCGTCAGCAGGACCGAAGATGAGGTCGAAATGTGGTCGATATACTCTGCCTGCCGGTCGTTCAGTGGTCCGAGTCCGGGCGTGCGTAGCAGATCTGTAAAGCCGATGATGTTGGTCAGTGGCGAGCGCAGTTCGTAGGAGACATGTTGGACGAAGTCGTTCTTGAGTTCGTCCGCCTTGCGCAGTGCTTCGTTCTTTTCCGTCAACGCGCGCTCGGCGCGGACGCTGTCGGTCATGTTGACAAAGGTCAACATCGTCTGTGCATTCGGCAACGGAATGACAGCATAGTCGAGCACGAGACCCGAGAATAGCTCGAGCGTCCCCTGGCTGGAGCGGCGCTCGTCGTCAAAGCTGGTGATCAGCTCGGCGAAGGTCCTCCATCCATCCGGGCGATCATAGGATTGAGAGCATGCATCGCCAAGGGCGCGGATATGCGTGCCGGGCTTCGCGTCAGCTTCCGTGATTCCCCAGAGCGCACGGAAGGCGGGATTCGAGAGGCGAATGCGTCCGTCAGGCCCAAAGACGGCAACACCCTCCGAGAGATGGTCGATCGTCTCGCCTTGAACCTTGAGAAGCGTGTTGTAGCGTGTCTCAAGATCGACCTGCTCGGTCAGGTTCTCGAACACCCAGGTGGCGCCGCCCTGCGGATGCGCTGTTGCGAAAACCCGCAACGTCTGACCGTTCGGCAAGTGCCAAAGGTCCGACTGCGTATCGAGTGCCCGGTATACCGAAAGCGCAGCTTCCTTCCAGGATTTCCAGTTCAGCTGGTCCGGCAGCTTTTTCGCAGCGCGTAGCCGCTCAAGCAGTTCTGCATTGTCGGGCCGGCTCTCGAGGAACGCAATATCGAGTTCCCAGAGCGAGACGAACGCCTGATTGTAAAACTGCAGCCGCCGGTCGCCGTCGAAGATTGCCACTGGGGTCGCGAGGTGATCAAGGGTCTCGGCGTGGCTCTTCAGTGTTCGCTCGAGTTCCGCGCGAACGGCCTCAATACCGGAAACATCGACAGCAATGCCGGCAGATCCGCTAGGCACCTTGACATCGACAACGTCGAAGAACGTGCGATTGCCACGCACTACCGTCGAAATCTTGTCGTGGAAAGGCGACTCGGTGGTGGCCGTGGCGCGGATACGCTCGCGGGCAACGGTCGTTAGGAATTCCCGACCCTCATCGACCGCTTGCGCGGGCGTGCTTGCTTCGACTGCTTCGCCATAGGCGTGGTTGACCCAGGTTAACCGACCATCGCTGTCACGTTGCCATGCCGGCAGATCAATTGCATCGAGCATGCTCTGAAACGCCGAGATCGACGACAGCAGCCTGTCCCGTTCGATCTTAAGCTCGGCAAGCTCAGCTCGGAGATTGTTCAGCGCCACAAAACGGACAAATGCGCGACCGCCGGAAACCCGGCCCTGGGCCTCAAGAATTTCCTCGCGATGGGTTTCAACGACCATGTCGAAGCTCTGAGCTGAGCCGCGAAGGCGATCGATTGCACGCTCCAGCTCGGACGCGGAGCGCGACTTGAGCCACAGCCCGAAAGCAAGGAATTCGCTGTCTTGCGGCGCGCCGGTTTCCGCCGGCAGCTGGCCGATAAGCTCAGGGCGCTCGTTGCCATCCCAGATGACGATCCGGCGATTCTTGTCGGCGATCAGCGCCTGATATTGCGAGATGCGCTGTTGTGCGTCCGAGAGTGCCGAGCGGATTTCTCGGCTCTCGCTTTCAAGGTTGCCGCGCTGGCGTACAACCCAGAGAGTCGAAAGCAGCGCAGCGGAGATCACACCGATAACGACGGAGAGACCAACGACCTGCGATGAAGTAAAAAGATGCGCAGATGCGACAGCCGCAGTGTCGACCTGTGCGAAAACCGGCGGTGCAACCAACACGATTGCGGTGCCCGCGGCAAAAATCCGCACGACACGAGCCAGTATTCCCGGCTTGCCGGCGATTGTCTTTGAGCCGCCGACTGGTTTCCGTTCACCTGGATAAAGCGGGCAGGAGGCAGCGTACGCGCCATCCTCCGCCTGTTCCACCAGGCTGTGCATCATTTCCGACATGCGCGGTATGTCTCCGTCCTTTAATGTGCCGCATCACGACAAGACATCCCATTTTCGAAGCAAACGGACACGTCCGTGGCCACGAATCGAGTGTTAAAACAATACTTCGGAAGGGAATCGGCGGAAAGATGTGTGTCAAAAAATAAGGGCGCCACATTTGTCAATCTGGCGCGCCTCTAGATGTTGTGGATATTCAGTTTGGGATCAATATCTGTAGTGTTCTGCCTTGTACGGACCTTGCGGCGTGACGCCGATATAGGCTGCCTGTTCAGCAGAAAGCTGTGTCAGCTTCACGCCGAGCTTGTCGAGATGAAGGCGCGCAACCTTTTCGTCGAGGTGCTTCGGCAGGATATAGACCTGGTTCTTGTACTGGCCGGTCTTGGTGAAGAGCTCGATCTGCGCCAACGTCTGGTTGGTGAAGGAAGCCGACATGACGAAGGATGGATGCCCCGTGGCGTTGCCGAGGTTGAGCAGGCGACCCTCCGAGAGCAAGATGATGCGATTGCCTTTCGGGAACTCAATCAGGTCGACCTGCGGCTTGATGTTCGTCCACTTCAGGTTACGCAGCGCTGCAACTTCGATTTCGTTGTCGAAGTGGCCGATGTTGCCGACGATCGCCATGTCCTTCATCTGACGCATGTGGTCGATCCGAATGACGTCCTTGTTGCCTGTCGTGGTGATGAAGATGTCCGCCGACGACACGACGTCTTCCAACGTGACGACTTCGAAACCGTCCATGGCCGCCTGGAGCGCGCAGATCGGATCGACCTCCGTCACCTTGACGCGGGCGCCAGCACCTTGAAGCGAAGCGGCCGATCCCTTGCCGACGTCGCCGTAGCCGCAGACCACGGCGACCTTGCCGGCCATCATGACGTCGGTGCCGCGGCGGATGCCGTCAACCAGCGATTCCTTACAGCCGTACTTGTTGTCGAACTTCGACTTGGTGACTGAATCGTTGACGTTGATCGCCGGGAAAGGAAGGAGGCCCTTCTGGCTCAGCTGATACAACCGGTTGACGCCCGTTGTGGTTTCTTCCGTTACACCTTTGATGGCGTCGCGCTGCTTGGTGAACCAGCCCGGCGAAGCGGCCAGACGCTTCTTGATCTGTGCGAAGAGGATTTCTTCTTCTTCGGAATGCGGGTTCGACAACACGTCCTCGCCGGCTTCCGCTCGCGCGCCGAGCAGGATGTACATGGTAGCGTCGCCGCCATCATCGAGGATCATGTTGGAAAGACCGCCGTCAGCCCATTGGAAAATCTTATCGGTGTAAACCCAATAGTCTTCCAGCGACTCGCCCTTGATGGCAAAAACAGGAACGCCTGAAGCAGCGATTGCGGCTGCGGCATGATCCTGCGTCGAGAAGATATTGCACGAAGCCCAGCGGACTTCGGCGCCAAGTGCAACGAGCGTTTCAATGAGAACAGCCGTCTGGATCGTCATGTGCAGCGAGCCGGTGATGCGCGCGCCCTTCAGCGGCTTTGCTTCGCCGAATTCTGCACGGCAGGCCATCAGGCCCGGCATCTCGGTTTCTGCGATCGTAATTTCCTTGCGGCCGAAGTCCGCGAGGCCGATGTCAGCGACGACATAATCTTTTTCAGTGCTCATTGGGTTCTCCAGGCTGAAAAGCGGCTCAAATTCGAAAGCGCACGTATTGTGCGCCAGGTAGCGTCCACGCGGCATGCGCGGCTATGCTGGCCGTTTAGCAGGCTTCTATGGCGAAGGCAACAATGATATAAAGAAGTCTTTATATGTTTATATGAGCGGCAAGGAGCTTACATTTCCTCGCCGAACCGGTTCTGGATCAGCTCGTCAAGCGCATCAAGGGCCTGTGCGGCTTGGTTGCCGCTTGCAGAAACAAGGACGCTTGAACCAGGGCTCGCTGCCAGCATCATCAAGCCCATGATCGAAGTCCCGCCGACCGTCATCCCGTCTTTCGATACGGTAATATCGGCATCGAAATTCTCGACGAGTTGAACAAACTTTGCCGAAGCGCGTGCGTGGAGCCCGCGTTTGTTGATGATCAGAATTTCTCGGGAGAGTGCCGTCATGGGCGCGATGTGCTCACTATTTGCCGCTGAGGACGCGGCTCGCAACGTTGATGTACTTCCGTCCGGCTTCTGAGGCCTCGACGAGCGCCTTTTCCATATTGTTCTCGCCGCGTACGCCAGCAAGTTTGATCAGCATCGGCAGATTCATGCCTGCGATGACCTCCGTGTGGCCGCTGCTCATGACGGATATTGCCAGATTGGAGGGGGTGCCACCGAACATGTCGGTGAGGATGACGACTCCGTGGCCGTCGTCGGCGCGGGACACTGCTTCCAGAATATCTTGTCGCCTCTGATCCATGTCGTCTTCGGGACCGATACAGACCGTTTCGATGAATTTCTGAGGACCGACAACGTGTTCGACCGCATGACGAAACTCTTCAGCCAGCTTGCCATGAGTGACAAGCACAAGTCCGATCATGATATTACTGCTCCTAGTGGCGTATGCAAAACGGTGGGCTCAATATCGCAATGCAGCAATCGCGTCCACCGTGCGGGCACATCTTGGCGATGAAAAGTCGAAGTGCAAGACAAAAATACGACTTTTCGGGCGGGATTTGCCAATTTCGCAGGCATTATCATCCGATATCCGGCGCTTTCGCCAGCAATGCGGCAAGGGGCACTGGAGTATTAGCCAGCAACCGAATGACCGGAAGATCTATATCGTTGATAATAGTCGTTCTCTCGCCATCCGGCGGCAGCCGTTTTTCTCCAGACACGTTTCCCGGCAGTACTGCATAGTGCATGGCAGCACTTGCGACGTACGGCACACGAACGATGCCGGTGCCGCGCAATTCAATCAAACCGGAAATCGACGCAGGGCAGGTGGCTACCACCACTCCCTCGTGCTTCGAAATCAGCACTTGGTCGTCGGCAACGAGTATCGCCGACATGCCGACGCGCTGTGCTTCGGTGATGCAGGCAAAGGCAAGCATCGACTTTCCCCATCCCGAGGGACCCATGAAAAGAAGGCCGGTGCTGCCGACGACGATGGCGGTTGCGTGGATATTTGAAGGGGTGTCCGTCATGTGGTGGTGTTGGCGGGAAGGGCGAGGATGAAGCGCGCTCCGAGTAGTTTTTCGCTCTCGGGGTCGATGATGTTCTCCGCGCGCAGCGAGCCGCCATGTGCCTCAGCGATCTGGCGGCTGATCGACAGACCGAGGCCAGAGTTCTGACCGAAGCCTTCGGATTCCGGTCGGTCGGTGTAAAAACGCTCGAATATACGATCGATGTTTTCGGCCTGAATACCCGGCCCGTTATCCTCGACATAAACGATGCAGCGAGAACGCGTTCTGACCAGTCGAACGGTGATCCTGCCGTCGTGCTCCGGAACGAAGGAGCGCGCGTTTTCTATGAGGTTGGTAACGATTTGCCCGATGCGCAGGTCGTGGCCGTTCACTACGAAACGCGTTTTGACGCCGGGTTTGCGCTCGATGGCGAACTCAATCTGCACTTCTTTCTTACGATTGCGGATCTGCCGCGACACCTCGATGAGGTCGCGAAGCAGGATTTCCAAATCGACCGAACCGGCGTCGACGCGCGCGAGCTCCGCATCAAGACGAGAGGCGTCGGAGATATCGCTGATCAGGCGATCCAGACGGCGAACGTCATGCTGGATGACATCCAGAAGCCTCTTCTTGGAATCATCCGTTTTGGCGAGCGGTAGCGTTTCGACGGCGCTGCGGAGCGACGTCAGCGGGTTCTTCAGTTCATGGCTGACATCGGCCGCAAAGCTTTCAATCGCATCGATGCGGTCGTAGAGAGCTGTCGTCATCTCACGCAGCGCAATGGAGAGGTTGCCAATCTCGTCCTGACGCGCCGAAAAGTCCGGAATTTCCTCGCGCTCCTTTGCGCCGCGGCGAACGCGGATCGCGGCGGCAGAGAGGCGCCGCAGCGGATTGGCGATCGTCGAGGATAAAACCAGAGACAGGAGAACGTTGACAAGTGTCGCGACCCCGAACACGCGCATGATGCCCAGGCGCTCGGCGTGGACAATATTGTCGATATCGCCAGCCTGCGTGGACAGCAGCAGCACACCAAGCACAGCGCGGAAGCGCTGGATTGGAACGGCGACCGAAACGATCAGCTCGCCCTTCTCGGTGGTGCGGACCACGGCGCCGCGCACGCCGGTCAGCGCGTTCATCACTTCGGGATAAATAGAGCCATCACCGCCGGGCGCCTCTTTATAAAGGGGCAGGTTTCCAGGCTGCAGCACCTTGTTGAAGATCGTCGTGAACCATTGGCCCCAAGTCTGCTCCTCGTCGTCGACCGGGGGCAGATCAAAACGCAGCACCTGACCGCGTGAATAGAGGTGGCGAGAATCGAGCAGTAGGTTCGCATCGGCATCGAAAATTCGTGCACGGGTTCTGGTTGGCGAGATCAACCGACGCAGCACCGGTGCGACCTTCTCCGGATCAATCGGGAATTCGAGATCCTCGTCGTTTGGAACCGGCGTAATGCTTTGGCCTGCCTGCAGTTCGAGCAGTTTTTCCGGGTCGATGGTGATCGAGTTGGTATCGACCGAAGCGGAAGCCGAGACGGCGCCTGCGATGATTTCACCCTGCGTCAGCAGACTCTCGACGCGGGCATCGATCAGCCCTTCACGGAACTGGTTGAGGTAGAGAATCCCGCCGACAAGAACGACAAGCGCCGCAAGATTGAAGAAGAGGATGCGGCGCGTCAGGCTCGAGAAAACGGCGTTGCCGAAGATGCGGCGGATGATCGTGAAGGGATGCGACCAGCGTCTTCCCCTGACGCGGGGATTGCTTACGCCTTCCGCTTCATCCAGATCCCTTTCCTGCACCAACTGTGCCAACGACACGCCCTTTCGGAGAGCGGACCGCTTTCGCGATCGCCTGCTCTCGACAATTCTTAATGCCGCGCCGCTTCGGCGTTAGGCTGCTTCGCGGAAGCGGTATCCCACTCCGTAAAGCGTTTCAATCATATCAAAGTCGGTATCGACCATCTTGAATTTCTTGCGAAGCCGTTTGATGTGGCTGTCGATGGTCCGATCGTCGACATAGACCTGCTCGTCATAGGCCGCATCCATCAATGCGTCACGGCTTTTCACGACGCCCGGACGCTGGGCCAGCGAGTGCAGGATGAGGAATTCGGTTACCGTGAGGGTCACCGCCTCGCCCTTCCAGGTGCAGGTGTGGCGTTCCTGGTCCATGACCAGCTGGCCTCGCTCCAGCGAGCGTGCGAGCTGTTGTGCCGTGCCCGGCTTGGGGGCGGCACCACCGGCTGCAGCTGCGGCTTCGCGGCTTGAAGCGCGGCGCAGCACGGCGCGAACGCGCTCGACAAGCAAACGCTGCGAGAATGGCTTAGTGATGAAGTCGTCGGCGCCCATCTTCAGGCCGAACAGCTCATCGATTTCCTCGTCCTTCGAGGTGAGGAAGATGACCGGCATGTCGGATTTCTGCCGCAGGCGACGCAGGAGTTCCATGCCGTCCATGCGTGGCATCTTGATGTCGAAGATCGCAAGCTGCGGCGGACGGGCGAGAAGACCGTCGAGGGCGGATGCGCCGTCCGTGTAAGTCTCGACCTTATACCCTTCAGCCTCGAGTGCGATCGATACCGAGGTGAGGATGTTGCGGTCGTCATCAACGAGCGCGATTGTCGGCATGGTATTCATCTCCGTCATCTATGCGCGTCTCCAGGAATTTTGAAGGTCCCCCAGGCGGCCTTTCTGAACCGGATGCGCTTATGGGGATAAAGGTGGAACAAATTGTGGCAAAGATAAAGGGTGGGATTGTTGTAAAGTTTTGATGGCAACCAAAAGCTGCATGGGAACTTGGCCGAGCTAATTCCGATTCAAACGATTTAAAATATCGCGGGAAAATTTAAATCGATTAATAGTTTGATATCACTAGATTTTATTGATTTTGCTCTATTGCGTTTTAAAAAAACCGCCCGTACGGTCGCCGGGAGTTCTTAACGGCACGAGCCTCAAGGAAGGAAATGACCATGGAGCTGTTCGGAGTCCACAACCCGGCGATAGAGCTGGCGACGATCGGTTTGGGGAGCGCAAACAGCGCTCGCTATAACTTTACGGCCGCCGCTCTCTATGAAGAGTCGATTCGCCGGGGCGAGGCTGAGCTGACCGCCCATGGAGCCCTGCGTGCCCTGACGGGGCAGCACACCGGGCGCTCGCCGCGCGACAAATTTGTCGTTCGTGACGCCAACACCGATGGTCAGATCTGGTGGGACAACAACAAGCCGATGTCGCCTGAGCACTTCGCGCTGTTGAGGCAGGATATGCTTGCTCATGCAGCCGGCAAGGATCTATTCGTTCAGGATCTCATCGGCGGTGCCGACGGCAACAACGCGCTGCCGACACGTGTCGTCACCGAATTTGCGTGGCACTCGCTGTTCATTCGGAATCTGCTGATCCGTCCGGAGCGCTTGGCCCTTGAGGCGTTCGTTCCCAAACTGACGATTATCAATCTGCCGACCTTCAAGGCCGATCCGGCGCGTTACGGATGCCGTAGCGAAACCGTTATCGCCTGCGATCTGACGAACGGCGAAGTGCTGATCGCCGGCACGCTTTATGCCGGCGAAATGAAGAAAGCGGTGTTCACCGTGCTGAACTACCTGTTGCCGGCAAAGAGCGTCATGCCGATGCACTGCTCGGCCAATGTCGGCCCTGAGGGCGATGCCGCGGTCTTCTTCGGTCTCTCGGGCACCGGCAAGACGACGCTCTCGGCAGATCCAGCCCGAACGCTGATCGGCGACGATGAGCACGGTTGGGGCGAGGACGGCATCTTCAATTTTGAAGGTGGCTGCTATGCCAAGACAATCCGCCTGTCGGCGGAAGCTGAACCGGAAATCTATGCAACGACGCAGCGCTTCGGAACTGTACTCGAAAACGTTGTTCTGAACGACCAGCGCGAGCCTGACTTTAACGATGGCTCACTCACGGAAAACACGCGTTGCGCCTACCCGTTGGATTTCATTCCGAACGCGTCGAAGACCGGTCTTGCCGGTCACCCGAAGACGATCATCATGCTGACGGCCGATGCCTTTGGCGTCATGCCGCCGATCGCCAAGCTGACGCCGGACCAGGCCATGTATCACTTCTTGTCTGGCTACACCGCCAAGGTGGCCGGTACAGAGCGGGGTGTTACCGAGCCGGAAGCGACCTTCTCGACCTGCTTTGGCGCGCCGTTCATGCCGCGCCATCCGTCGGAATACGGCAATCTCCTGAAGCATCTCATTGGCCGCCACGGCGTTGAATGCTGGCTGGTCAATACAGGCTGGACAGGCGGTGCTTACGGCACCGGCAAGCGCATGCCGATCAAGGCGACTCGCACGCTGCTTGCTGCAGCGCTCTCGGGCGAACTCGGCAAGACGGATTTCCGCGTCGATCCGAACTTCGGGTTCGCGGTTCCCGTCACGGTGCCGGGCGTCGACACGGCCATCCTCGATCCGCGTTCGACCTGGCAGGATCCGGTCGCCTATGACGCGCAGGCCGGCAAGCTCGTGACGATGTTCATCGAGAACTTCGCAAAGTTCGAGGGCCACGTCGATGGCGGGGTGCGCGATGCGGCCCCGGGGTTTCGCGCCGCCGCTGAATGATGTGCGAAAACATTGATGATTCACGTGAAACCCGGCGGTCTCCGCCGGGTTTCTTTGTCTGTTCCCAAGGACCGGCTGATGTGAGATAGAAATCGCATGGCCAGCGACCCGCTTTTCATCAACGATCGAATCACCATCGCTGGATGGGAGCTGACGGAGCAGTTCGTCCTGGCGGGCGGCCCAGGCGGGCAGAACGTCAACAAGGTGTCGACAGCAGTCCAGCTGTTCTTCAGCATTCTGAACTCACCATCCTTGAACGAGCGAGTGAAGGCGAATGCCGTGAAGCTTGCCGGTAAGCGCCTCTCGAAGGAGGGCGTCCTGATGATCGAGGCAAGTCGCTTCCGGAGCCAGGACCGCAACCGCGAAGACGCGCGCGAGCGCCTGAAGGAGCTAATTCTGGAAGCTGCCAAACCGCCGCCGGCGCCGCGGAAGAAAACCAAGCCGACAAAGGGATCGATTGAACGCCGGCTGAAGGAGAAGTCAGGTCGCGCCGAGGTGAAAAAGATGCGCGGGCGGCCACTCGGAGATTGATATGCTGCTTCCGAACGGCGTCAGTCATCTTCCAGACTATCTGAGTCGCCCGCGGCAGCAGGCGCTGGTCGATACCATCCGGTCGATCGTTGCGGATGCGCCACTTTTCATCCCCGTCATGCCCCGAACCGGAAGGCCGATGTCGGTGCGCATGACGAGCTGCGGCCCTCTCGGTTGGGTCACCGACAAGGAGCACGGCTATCGTTACCAAGCGACCCATCCCATCACGGGCAAGCCGTGGCCGGACATGCCCGCGGAATTACTGGAAATCTGGAACGACGTATCTGGCTACGACAAGCCGCCACAGGCCTGCCTTGTCAACTTCTACTCCGATGAGGCGCGCATGGGCCTGCATCAGGATAAGGACGAACAGGATCTCGCTGCACCTGTCGTGTCGATATCGCTTGGCAATAGCTGCCTTTTTCGCGTCGGTGGCCTAGCGCACAACGACCGTACGCTTTCCTTCAGACTCTCAAGCGGCGATGTCGTGATCCTAGGCGCGGAAGGGCGCCTTTGTTTCCACGGCGTCGACAAGATCTATCCGTCGACATCGACGCTGCTGAAAAACGGCGGCAGGATCAATCTGACGCTTCGCCGGGTAGCGGATTAGAGCTTTCTTAGGGCGACCTGCTCGATGAGGTGATTGTTGCCCTTGCGCAGGATCAGGTCGGCGCGCGGACGCGTGGGTAGGATGTTCTCGCGCAGGTTCTTTAGGTTGATGTTTTCCCAGAGCCCTTCAGCGATTGTCAGCGCTTCCCCTTCGCTGATCGAAGCATAGCGGTGGAAGAAGGAGTGGGGATCGCGGAACGCCGTTTCGCGCAGCCGCATGAAGCGTGTCACATACCAGTCGTGAATCCGGCTTTCGTCCGCATCGATGTAGATGGAGAAGTCGAAGAAGTCGGAGACCATCGGCACGATCTTGCCACCGGCCGGAAGGTCGCGCGATTGCAGGACGTTGATGCCCTCGAAAATGAGGATGTCGGGCCGGTCGACGATTTTGTATTCATTCGGCAGCACATCATAGACCAGATGCGAATAGGACGGCGCCTTGACGTTCGGCTGTCCGGCCTTAATCGCCGCAAGGAAGCGTAGAATTGCCGCGGTGTCGTAACTCTCGGGAAAGCCCTTGCGCTGCATCAGGTTTTCACGTTGCAGCACGGCGTTCGGATGCAGGAAGCCGTCAGTTGTAACGAGATCCACCTTCGGGCTGGATGGCCAGCGTGATAGTAGTTCTTTCAGAATACGGGCAGTCGTCGATTTGCCGACGGCCACCGACCCCGCGATGCCGATCACGAACGGCGTCTTTGCGACGTTGGAGAGGCTGAGGAAGCGGTTGCGCTGCTCGAAAAGCAGCTGCGACGATTCCACATGCGCCGACAACAGGCGAGACAGCGATAGATAGATCCGCCGTACTTCATCAAGGTCGATCGGGTCGCCCATGGAGCGCAGTCGCTTAACCTCGTCCCCCTTTAGGGTGAGCGGCGTATCCGCACGGAAGCGCGCCCACTCCTCCGAAGAAAAGAAGTGATAGGGCGAATAGGCATTCGCCTGAAAATGATCGAGCGTCTCGGGCGCTCCGGTGAGCTGTCTTGCGATACTCATGAACTTTGCCGGCTCGCCTTTTCTTTCAGGCCGGACTGAGCGGTACGGCGCTCAAGCTCCGCCATGACACTTTGCAACGGAATGCCCGCCACCTTCAATACGACCAATAGGTGATAAAGCAGGTCGGCGGCTTCATAGATGAGGTTTTCACGATCGTCGGCAACCGCTGCCATTACCGTTTCAATCGCCTCTTCGCCTAGTTTCTTGGCAGCTTTCGGCTGACCCGCGGAAACGAGTTTTGCCGTCCAGGATTCGTCCGGCGAGGCCTTCGATCGCGCATCGACGATCTTTTCCAGGTCGGCAAGGGTGAATTCGCTCATAATTATGCGTTCCCTTAGTCCAGGCGCATGTCGATGCCGCAGGACGACATATAGCGCTTCGCTTCGCCCACGGAATAGGTGCCGAAATGGAAGATCGATGCGGCGAGAACCGCGTTGGCATGCCCTTCCTTGACGCCCGCCACGAGATCGTCGAGGTCACCAACGCCGCCGGAGGCGATCACGGGCACCCGAACCGAATCCGCGATGGCGCGTGTCAGTTCGAGATCGTAGCCGACCTTCGTTCCGTCCCGATCCATCGAGGTGACAAGTAGTTCGCCGGCCCCCCGCTCGACCATTTTCCGAGCGAAGTCCACGGCGTCGATGCCGGTCGCGTTGCGGCCACCGTGCGTGTAGATCTCCCAGCCGCTGACATCGCCTTGCGCCTGGCTAGTCCGCCGCTTGGCGTCGATCGAGACGACGATGCACTGGTCGCCGAACTTATCCGCAGCTTCCGCAACGAAATCTGGATTGTTGACGGCGGCCGAATTGATCGAAACCTTGTCGGCACCGCAAAGCAGCAGTTTACGAATGTCAGCGATGGTGCGAACGCCGCCACCGACAGTGACCGGCATGAAGCACTGCTCGGCAGTGCGAGCCACGACGTCGAAGATCGTTTCGCGATTGTCCGACGAAGCGGTGATGTCGAGAAAGCAGAGTTCGTCGGCGCCGGCGGCATCGTAAGCCTTGGCAGCCTCGACCGGATCTCCTGCATCTACCAGATTAACGAAATTGACGCCCTTGACGACGCGGCCGTCCTTGACGTCGAGGCAGGGAATGACGCGTGCCTTCAGGGTCATTGCGCAGTCTCCTTCGCGCGTGCGGCCGAAATCAGCGCCAAAGCCTCTTTCGGATCAATACGTCCATCATACAGCGCGCGGCCAGAGATCGCACCTTCGAGCTTGCGTGCGTCGGGTTCGAGCATCCGTTTCACATCTTCGATCGAAGCGAGTCCGCCGGACGCGATCACCGGGATCGACACAGCCTCGGCAAGTTCGAGCGTCGACGCCCAGTTGATGCCAGTGAGGATGCCGTCGCGGTCGATGTCGGTGTAGATGATCGCGGCAACGCCAGCCCCCTCGAACTTCTTCGCGAGTTCGATGACGCCGAGCTCGGAGGCCTCTGCCCAGCCTTCGACGGCGACCTTTCCGCCCTTGGCATCGATGCCAACGGCAACGCGGCCGGGAAACTTCTTGCAGGCTTCGATCACGAGTGCCGGATCGCGCACGGCGATCGTGCCGAGAATGACGCGGGCGAGGCCGCGTGACAGCCAGCTCTCGATATGATCGAGTGTACGGATGCCACCACCAAGCTGAACCGGGTTCTTCGTTGCCTCCAGGATCGCATCGACCGCAGCGCCGTTTACGCTTTCGCCGGCGAAAGCGCCATTCAAGTCAACGACATGCAGCCACTCGAATCCCTGATCTTCAAAGGCCTTTGCCTGGGCACCAGGATTGGGATTGTAAATGGTAGCTTGGTCCATGTCGCCGAGCTTGAGGCGAACGCACTGCCCGTCCTTCAGGTCAATTGCAGGAAATAGGATCATTCTGTCAGTCCTTGCAGTGCGCAGGTTCAAGGCTTCCAGCGCAGGAAATTGGCAATCAGGGCGAGGCCGAGCTTCTGGCTCTTTTCGGGATGGAACTGGGCTCCGGCCATGTTGTCACGACCGACGAAAGCGGTGATCGGGCTGCCGTAGTCGGCCGTTGCAACCACATCGCTGGGGTCCTTCGCCGCCAGATGGTACGAATGCACAAAATAGGCGTGCAGCCCGGTCGGTCCCGTGGGAATACCCTCAAACAGCGGATGAGAGGATTTCAGATCGAGCGTATTCCAGCCGATTTGAGGGATCTTCAGATTGGCATCCCCAGGCGTCATTTCAACAACGTCGCCGGGTATCCATCCGAAACCGTTCGTCACCGTCTTTTCAAGGCCGCGCGATGACATCAGCTGCATGCCAACGCAGATGCCGAGAAACGGGCAAGCCTTTTTCTCGACCGCTTCGATTAGCGCTTCCGACATGCCTGGAACTGCGTCGAGCCCGCGTCGGCAGTCGGCATAGGCGCCAACACCTGGCAGCACCACGCGATCGGCGGCCGCTACGGCCTCGGCTTTGTCCGTTAGGTCAATCTCAGCATCGATGCCGGCTTCCCGCGCGGCTCGCTCGAAGGCCTTCGTCGCCGAACGCAGATTGCCGGAACCGTAATCTATAATTGCGACGCGCATCAGCGTCCTCCATCAAAACCAAAGAGACCGAGCGAGGTGGCATTGCCGTTTTGCGGGGCATGGGTCGCGTGATCCCATTGCGGCGAGGGTGCCGGACGGCTGTTGCCGGTATCAGTCGGAACATTCGAAAAATGGATCTCTTCTGCGGTCGAGAGAGAGTCGGCCGAAACGAGGTCGGCTTCACCCCAGCCCTTCGCGACCAGATCGCGGATTCGAAGGTTCTGACCCTCGAGCGCTACCAGAAGACTTGTGCCGAAGGTGATCGCGAGGCCGACTGGCCAGAGGTCCGCTTGGTCTGTCAGCGCGCCGCCAAGGCTTTGCAGGAGAAATGCCGCGATGGCGTAGAGCCAGAGGCGATGGAAGGCCAGCCATATCCAGGGGAAGAGGAACCCGAGCACCGTGAAGCCATCGCGAACAAAGCGCGTCTTCTCGTGGTTTGCGTCCGTTCCGCCGGGCGCGGTCAGAACCAGATAGCTGGAAGTCATATCGTCAAGCTCCCTCAGGGGGCTCAGACGAGCGTGCCCTTCGTTGAGGGAACACGGCCCGCCTGTCTCGGATCGATCTCTGTCGCCGCACGCAGTGCGCGGGCAACGGCCTTGAAGCATGTCTCTGCAATATGGTGGTTGTTGGCACCATAATGGTTGAGAATATGCAAGGTGATACCAGCGTTCTGGGCAAGCGCCTGGAAAAACTCACGAACGAGTTCCGTGTCGAACGCTCCGATTTTAGGTGCGCTGAAGGCGACGTTCCAGACGAGGAAAGGTCGACCGGAAAGGTCGACGGCGGCCTTCGTCATCGTCTCGTCCATGGCGAGATCAATCGATGCGTAGCGTGTGATGCCGCGGCGATCGCCGAGCGCCTTCGCGATCGCCTGGCCGATCGCGATTCCAGTGTCTTCGACCGTATGGTGATCGTCGATGTGGAGGTCTCCCTTGGTCTCGATCTCCATGTCGATGAGCGAATGTCGCGACAACTGGTCGAGCATATGATCGAAGAAGCCTACGCCCGTCGAGATTTTCGACTTTCCGGTACCGTCAAGACTGACGGAAACGGAAACGGAAGTCTCGTTCGTCTTGCGGGACACGGTACCAGTGCGGCTTGCTGCGGTCTCGGCCATATGGCTGCTCCATCAGGAAATACGCGGGTTCCTTATCAGGCAAGCCGTGAAATATCCAGAACCGCGGCAGCAGAAAACGATGCCAATTGCAATCGGCGTGCCCGCACTTACATAGGGCTCGACAGGGCTGGTGTGCGGCCCGACATAACAAGCCCGGCAGACGGGCAAAGGTGTAATGGATGACAACGATTATTACAGTTCGAAAGGGCGGCAAGGTCATCATGGCCGGCGATGGTCAGGTCAGCCTTGGCCAGACCGTGATGAAGGGCAATGCCCGCAAAGTGCGGCGCATCGGCAAGGGCGAAGTCATTGCCGGTTTCGCAGGCGCCACCGCGGATGCCTTCACGCTCCTCGAACGCCTTGAAAAGAAGCTCGAACAATATCCGGGCCAGCTGATGCGTGCTGCCGTCGAGCTCGCTAAGGATTGGCGCACGGACAAGTATCTCCGCAATCTCGAAGCCATGATGCTTGTCGCCGACAGATCGGTGACGCTGGCGATAACCGGCAACGGAGATGTTCTTGAGCCGGAGCATGGCGCCATGGCGATCGGCTCGGGGGGCAATTTTGCGCTCGCTGCTGCGCGCGCCCTGATGGATACAGAGAAATCGGCCGAAGAGGTCGCGCGTCGCGCGCTCGATATTGCCGCCGACATTTGCGTATACACAAACCATAATGTGGTGGTGGAAACGCTCGATGCCGAAGCTTGATCTGGTTTCAAAGATTCACGCCCCCATGGGATATTCGATATGACTACATTTTCCCCCCGCGAGATCGTTTCCGAACTCGACCGTTACATTATCGGCCAGCATGAGGCCAAGCGTGCGGTGGCCATTGCGCTGCGCAATCGTTGGCGCCGCCACCAGCTCGATCCGGATCTTCGCGATGAAGTCATGCCAAAGAACATCCTGATGATCGGGCCAACCGGTGTCGGCAAGACGGAGATCTCTCGCCGCCTCGCCAAACTGGCGGGCGCCCCCTTCATCAAGGTTGAAGCGACCAAATTTACCGAAGTCGGTTACGTCGGACGTGACGTGGAGCAGATCATCCGCGATCTGGTCGAGGTCGGCATCGGGTTGGCTCGCGAGAAGAAGCGAAGCGAAGTGCAGGCAAAGGCGCATATGAGTGCCGAAGAACGCGTCCTCGATGCGCTCGTCGGTGCCACGGCCTCGCCGGCGACGCGCGAAAGCTTCCGCAAGAAGCTGCGCAATGGTGAACTTGACGACAAGGAGATCGACATCGAGATCGCCGACACTGGTACCGGCATGGGTGGTTTCGACATTCCCGGGATGCCGGGCGCCAATATCGGCGTGCTCAATCTCTCCGAAATGTTCGGTAAGGCGATGGGTGGCCGCACTAAGAAGGTCCGCACGACGGTCAAGGCATCCTACACCGATCTGATCCGCGACGAATCCGACAAGCTGATCGACAACGAAGTCATCCAACGCGAGGCAGTCCGTGCGGTCGAGAATGACGGCATCGTCTTCTTGGATGAGATCGACAAGATCGCCGCTCGCGACGGCGGCATGGGTGCCGGCGTTTCGCGAGAAGGAGTGCAACGCGACCTGCTTCCGCTAGTAGAAGGTACGACCGTGTCGACGAAGTACGGCCCGGTGAAGACGGACCATGTCCTTTTCATCGCCTCCGGTGCCTTCCATGTATCCAAGCCGTCCGATCTATTGCCGGAACTGCAAGGTCGTCTGCCGATCCGCGTCGAGCTGCGCGCGCTCACCAAGGAAGACTTCCGCCGTATCCTGACGGAAACCGAGGCGAGCCTTATCAGGCAGTACAAGGCCCTTATGGAAACGGAGGGCCTCCTCCTCGAGTTCACCGACAATGGCATCGATGCCCTGGCTGACGTGGCCGTCCATCTGAACTCGTCAGTCGAAAATATCGGCGCACGCCGACTTCAGACTGTCATGGAGCGGGTTCTGGACGAAATTTCCTTCAACGCTCCGGACCGCGGCGGCTCGACCGTGACGATTGACGCCGACTATGTTCGCGAGCACGTCGGCGATCTGGCGCAGAACACGGATCTGTCCCGCTTCATCCTGTGATGAACGAGCATCGTGTCATGTCTTTGCTGATCTGATGCCGCGATTTTGGCAGTTTGAACTCTCGACAGCGGGCCTTTTACTTTTTAGTGAAGGGCCCGCTTAGTTATGGGCGCCAGCATTATTCGGCCAAGATTGTAGGCCAGTCAGCGCGCTTCGCGAGAATGCCATGAACCGACGGGAATGCTGATGGTGCGACGCCTTCTAACAAATCTCTTGATTGCTACTGCCTTGCTGACCTCGGCGCCGGCTTTTGCCATGCAAGTGGTGCCGCCAGGCAATCGACACGCCGAGCAACCCGATATTCCGGGCGCGTCGGTCCGCCGCACGCAGGGCACGAAGACCTCGTTCGATCGCAAATACGAGAAGGTCCATGACCTTTTGGCCTCGGATCACGAGCTGATGGCCAAGATCAAGAAGATCTCAGCAGCTTACGGCATCGACCCTATCCATGTGATCGGCGCGATCGTCGGCGAGCATACTTACAATGTCGATGCCTATGACCGCTTGCAGTCCTATTATGTAAAGGCTGCTTCCTACGCGGGCGAGAGCTTCCGCTTCGCTTATAATGGCGAGGACGTTGACGACTTCATCAAGCGGCCGCAATTTGCTAAATGCAATGGCAAGGGCGATTCCTATATGCTGTGGAGCTGCCGCGAAGACGTCTGGGAAAGCGACTTCCGTGGCAAGACCGTCGACGCCACGAGCTTCCCGAACAACCGCTTCAGCGCGGTTTTCTTCCAGCCTTTCTACGCGGGTCAGACCTTTGGTCTCGGGCAGATTAACCCGCTGACGGCGCTGATGCTCTCGGATCTCGTCTCCAAGGTGTCGGGCTACGAGAAGCTCAACGAGAAGGATGCCGGTTCCGTCTACAAGGCGATCATGGAGCCGGATGTCTCACTCGCCTTCGTCGCCGCCTCCATCCGGCGCTCGATTGACGATTACAAGCAGATCGCCGACATGGACATTTCCAAGAATCCGGGCCTGACAGCGACACTCTACAACGTCGGCAACTCGCGCCAGCGCGCGGCTGCCCTTGCTGCCAAGAACCGGGCGTCCGGGGAAACTGTTTGGCCGGAAGAGAACTATTACGGCTGGCTGATCAACGATAAGCTGGACGAGCTGGAGCGTCTGCTCTAGCTTTTGCCTTGCCGGGAGGGCTTACTTCTCCTGCGAAAAGGCTGAGTTCCAATGGACATGCGTCCGGATCCCTTTGAGCCGCCTGCACCGTTGCCCCGTACGGTGCCGCCGAGCCGGTTTGAGATCATCCGCACCATCTTGCGCAACCCGCTGGAACTATGGGGTGAGCCTTCCTATACGCTGCCATGGATTCAGACACGGTTTTTTCGTGAAAGAACCCTGATTGTCAACGATCCCGGGCTGATCCGCCATGTGCTGGTCGATAATGCCGCCAATTACCGCATGTCGGATATTCGCCAGCTCATCTTGCGTCCGATCTTGCGCGACGGGCTGCTGACGGCGGAAGGGGACGTTTGGAAGCGGTCCCGCAAGGCGGTTGCACCGGTTTTCACGCCGCGCCATGCAAACGGCTTTGCGGGGCAGATGCTTCGCCAGTCCGAGGACTATGCGAGGAAATACGAATCCGCCGACAGAGACGGCAAGGTCTTCGAGATCGCGGCCGACATGACAGAGCTGACCTTTGCCGTTCTCGCCGATACGCTGTTTTCAGGCGAGATCGTCACATCCTCCGATAGTTTTGCCGATGACGTCAACGCGCTTTTGCACCGCATGGGGCGCGTCGATCCGATGGACCTTTTGCGTGCACCGTCCTGGGTTCCGCGTCTGACCCGTATCGGAGGTCAGAAGGTACTCGACAAGTTCCGAAATATCGTGCGCCAGACAATGGACGCCCGGTTCGCCCAGATGCGGGCCGATCGCACTGCCGCCCCGGATGATTTTCTGACCTTGCTCCTCGAGCAGGCAGAAAGTGGCGGGCTGACGAACGATGAAATTGAAGACAATATCCTCACCTTCATTGGCGCTGGCCACGAGACGACCGCGCGCGCGCTCGCCTGGACGCTCTATTGCGTCGCCAACACGCCGCACATCCGCGAGGCGATGGAGCAAGAGATCGATCGCGTGCTTGCCCAGGATGTCGAACCGGTGAAGTGGCTGGATCTGATGCCTTACACTCGCGCTGCCTTCGAGGAAGCGCTGCGGCTCTACCCGCCGGCGCCGTCGATCAATCGTGCTGCCATCGAGGCCGATCGCTGGACCGACGCGAAAGGGGAGGCGGTCGAGATCGAGCCCGGCGTTACCATTCTCATCATGCCATGGACGCTGCATCGTCACGAACTCTATTGGGACAAGCCGCGAGCATACATTCCGGAACGGTTCCTACCGGAGAATCGCGGCAAGATCGGGCGCTTCCAGTTCCTGCCGTTCGGTGCCGGTCCGCGGGTCTGCATCGGCGCGACCTTCGCCCTGCAAGAGGCCGTCATTGCTCTGGCGGTACTCATGCACCGTTTTCGCTTCGACATGACGGAGCAGACGAAGCCCTGGCCCGTTCAGAAGCTGACGACCCAGCCGCAGAACGGTCTGCCGATGCGCGTTACGCCACGGTCTTTTCCCAAATTGGCATAAATCTTTCGAACTATTGCATAATTGACTATGAATGAAAGCAGGGCAAAGTGGCAGCATGCGAAAGCTGTCCTGGGTTTTTAGGAGACATTGAATGAGCCGCATCGATAAAAACGGTCTTGCTGTTGAAGCCGTCCTTCTTGAGTTTCTGGTGAAGGAAGCGCTGCCCGACCTGAACATCGATGCCGACAAGTTCTTTGCTGATTTCTCGGCCATCGTTCACGATCTGGCGCCACGCAACCGCGAGCTGCTCGCCAAGCGCGATGCGCTGCAGCTTCGCATTGATGATTGGTACCGCCAGCACGGTGCACCGACGGATATCGAAGCATACCAGGCGTTTCTCCGCGGCATCGGCTATATCTTGCCGGAGGGCTCGGATTTCCAGGTTACGACAACGAACGTCGATCCAGAAATTGCCTCGATCGCTGGTCCTCAGCTTGTCGTCCCCGTCATGAATGCTCGTTACGCGCTGAACGCTGCCAACGCCCGCTGGGGTTCGCTCTATGATGCGCTCTACGGGACGGATGCGATTCCTGAAAGCGACGGCGCAGAAAAAGGCAAGGGCTACAATCCGAAGCGCGGCGAGAAGGTAATAGCCTGGGTTCGCGATTTCCTTGACACAGCCGCGCCACTGGCTGGGTGGAGCTGGAAGGAGGTTGCGTCCTTTGCTGTCAAGAACGGTGCTCTCGCCATTACCTCGACCGACGGCGAACATGTTTCGCTGACCGATGTGGCACAGTTTGCGGGATATCAGGGTGATGCCGCAGCTCCGTCTCACATCCTGCTCAAGAACAACGGCATCCACATCGACATCGTCGTCGATACCTCGACCGCGATCGGCAAAAGCGATCCGGCGCACATTTCCGACGTCTGGCTGGAATCGGCGATCACGACGATCATGGATTGCGAAGACTCGGTTGCTGCCGTCGACGCCGAAGACAAGGTCGTCGTGTATCGCAATTGGCTGGGCCTCATGAAGGGTGACCTTCAAGAGGAGGTGTCCAAGGGCGGCTTAAGCTTCGTCCGCAAGCTCAATTCCGATGTGGAATACAACGGCCCGACCGGCGCGCCCTTCGAAGTGCGTCGCCGCTCTTTGATGCTGGTCCGCAACGTCGGCCATCTCATGACCAATCCGGCTGTCCTTGATCGTGATGGCAATGAAGTGCCGGAAGGAATCATGGATGCGATGATCACCGGCGTGATTGCCCTCCACGACGTCGGCCCGAATGGCCGCCACAAGAATTCCCGCACTGGCTCGGTCTACGTGGTCAAGC
Source organism: Rhizobium mesoamericanum STM3625 (assembly GCF_000312665.1). Taxonomy (GTDB): domain Bacteria; phylum Pseudomonadota; class Alphaproteobacteria; order Rhizobiales; family Rhizobiaceae; genus Rhizobium; species Rhizobium mesoamericanum. Next base: position 871,605 of record NZ_HF536772.1, read on the forward strand.
CGAAGATGCATGGTCCCGAGGAGGTCGCCTTCGCCACCGAGATCTTCTCGCGCGTCGAGGATGCGCTTGGCATGGCGCGAAACACCATCAAAATGGGCATCATGGACGAGGAGCGGCGCACGACTGTCAATCTGAAGGAATGCATACGTGCCGCTCGCGAACGTGTGGTTTTCATCAATACCGGCTTCCTCGACCGCACCGGCGATGAAATCCACACCTCGATGGAAGCCGGGCCGATGATCCGCAAGAGCGACATGAAGCAAGCAGCCTGGATCAGCGCCTATGAGAACTGGAACGTCGATATAGGTCTCGAATGCGGCCTTTCCGGCCACGCGCAGATTGGCAAGGGCATGTGGGCCATGCCGGATCTGATGGCGGCGATGCTGGAGCAGAAGATTGCGCACCCGAAAGCCGGCGCAAACACCGCCTGGGTTCCGTCCCCGACCGCCGCGACGCTACATGCCACCCATTACCACCGCGTCAATGTCGCCCGCGTCCAGCAGGGCCTAAAGGATCGTGCGCGCGCCAAGCTCTCCGATATTCTTTCAGTTCCCGTCGCGGTTCGTCCGAATTGGACACCGGAGGAAATCCAGCGCGAACTCAACAATAATGCCCAGGGCATATTGGGTTACGTTGTCCGCTGGGTCGATCAGGGCGTCGGCTGCTCCAAAGTGCCTGACATCAACAATGTTGGCCTAATGGAAGACCGTGCGACGCTGCGCATATCCGCCCAGCATATGGCTAACTGGCTGCATCACAAGGTCACCACCGAAGCGCAGATCGTTGAAACGATGAAACGCATGGCCGCGATAGTGGATCAGCAGAATGCATTCGACCCAGCCTACATACCGATGGCTCCCGATTTCGACGGTTCGATCGCCTTCCAGGCGGCACTTGACCTGGTCTTGAAGGGCAGGGCGCAGCCAAATGGCTACACAGAGCCGGTCCTGCATCGCCGCCGCCTGGAGCTAAAGGCCACCCAGACGATCTGACGACAATACGCAAATAGACAAAGGCCGCCGAAACAATGTTTCGGCGGCCTTTTAAATACCCCATTTCGGCTTGCAGCTTACTGGATAACGATGACCTTCGAGGTCGTCTTGCCCGGGCGCACGCGGCTGTAGAGATCGATAACGTCCTGGTTCATCAGACGAATGCAGCCAGAGGAGGCAGCCGTACCGATCGAAGCCCATTCCGGCGTTCCATGTAGACGGAACAGGGTGTCCTGACCGTTTTCGTTGAAGAGATACATGGCGCGCGCGCCGAGCGGGTTGCTAAGGCCGGGGCCCATGCCATCCTCAACATATTTGGCGACTTCGGGCTTGCGCTCGGCCATTTCCTTCGGTGGATGCCAGGTCGGCCACTCCTGCTTCCAGGCGACATAGGCAGTGCCGGCCCAGGCGAAGCCTTGCTTTCCGACACCGATTCCATAACGCATCGCCTTGCCGCCGGGCAGAATGTAATAAAGGAAACGCTCGCGAGTGTTGACGATGATAGTGCCCGGCCGCTCGGTGGTTTCGTAAGATACGATCTGACGGCGGAATTGCGGCTTGACCTTCTGGATCGGGATCGCCGGCAATGAATATCCGGCATCCGTCGTAACGCCGTAAGCGTCATCGAAGATCTGCGCGGTCTGGACGGTCGGCCCTGGCGCGACCTTCTCCTCGACCAAGGCGCTTTCGGTAGTCGAGGAGCAACCGGCCACAGCGAGCGTCGCCATTAGGCCGAATACAGGAAATGCATTGCGGATGCGCATGGATGTCTCTTAGGAAATAGGCAAGGGAGGAACGGTCTTTTGAACCATCTTTGATTATGGTTTATTTTCGATTAACTTTGCCTTTGCAAGCCGTTGCAGTGCGGCAAAACCAATACGCAGCGGCAAATTAGAAGCGCATGGTTTTTTTGCAACAACGCGCGTACCAGACTGACGGTTCTCCATGACGATTTTGAGTGTTTACAATAACAATCCGTTAATAGACGGTCGGCAATCGGACAGAGCTATGTTGGTACGCCGCGGGACTCAGATTTTACTTCATGAGATGCGTCACGCTGTATTGCCGGAACTGTCGCTGTCGAGCGGACGGCGCGCGGATCTGATCACCATTTCGGAGAAAGGAGAGATCTGGATCATCGAGATCAAGACCTCGATCGAAGACTTCCGAGTCGACCGCAAGTGGCCGGATTATCGCCTCCACTGTGACCGACTGTTCTTCGCGACACACAAGGATGTTCCGCTCGAAATCTTTCCTGAGGATTGCGGCCTATTTTTATCTGACGGCTACGGCGCTCACATGATCCGCGAGGCGCCGGAGCATCGCCTTGCGCCTACCACCCGCAAATCGGTCACGCTGAATTTCTCCCGAGCAGCCGCCCAGCGATTGCTGATGGCCGAATGGTCAAATGGCAAGCCATTCGAGATCGACGATATTTAGAGCTTACTTGGGCGCACGCTTGGCTAGGATCCGCTGCAGCGTTCGTCGATGCATATTGAGCCGGCGCGCCGTTTCAGAAACATTGCGCTCACATATTTCATAAACCCGCTGAATATGCTCCCAGCGCACCCGGTCGGCTGACATTGGGTTTTCCGGAAGCTCCGCCTTCTCGCCGGCCCGCTGCGTCAGCGCGGCATAGACGTCGTCGGCATCAGCGGGTTTAGCCAAGTAATCGACGGCGCCGAGCTTTACCGCCGTAACGGCGGTTGCAATATTTCCATAGCCGGTCAGGACGATGATCCGCGTGTCGTCCCGACGCTGCCGGATGGCCTCGATCACGTCCAAGCCATTGCCATCGCCGAGTCGCAGGTCGACCACGGCGTATTTCGGCGGATGCGTCTTCGACTTGGCAACACCCTCGGCGACCGATTCCGCAGTCTCCACCTTGAATCCGCGCGTCTCCATGGCGCGTGCCAGGCGGCGCAGGAACGGCCCGTCATCATCGACAATCAGCAGGCTGGCATCCGGACCAATATGATCTACATCTGCGTGGGAGGATTCTCGGTCAAGCTCGTTCATATTCGTCAATCCCGGCAATCGCCTGCCTGATATAAGTCAAGTTTCCCTTCTTTCATTATGCCGATAGCGTCATTTTGTCGAATTTGCATCGATCAGCATGCGCGGCCATTCGACACGGACCCGGGCTCCGGCCGCCTCCGGCATGCGGTTCTCGAACACCAGCGACGCACCGGATCGTTCCAGGAGTGTCTTGGCGATGAAGAGCCCCAGTCCCAGCCCGCCGGCTCGGTCTTCCCGCTGTCTCTTGGTTACGTAGGGCTCGCCGATCCGGGTCAGAATATCCGACGAGTAGCCCTCGCCATCGTCTTCGACCGTGATGCGGACCTTCCGTGCATCGTGCTCAACGGTCACCGTGACTTTTTGGCGCGCGTAATCGACGGCGTTTTCGATCAGGTTTCCGAGCCCATACATGATGCCGGCATTACGGTCGGTCACAGGCTCGCCTTTGCGCGGGCTCTTCTCGATCAGCTCAAGCTTGATTGCGAATTCACGATGCGGTGCCACGATCTCTTCCATCATCGATGACAGTGGCAGCCGCCGGAGATGGGCCTCGCCTTCAGCGGAGAGTGTGGCGAGCCGCCTCAGGATGTCGCGACACCGCTCACTCTGGCTGCGCAAAAGCTGCACATCCTCGCGAAAGCGATCGTCATCCTTGAGTTCCCGTTCCATCTCCTTGGCAACGACGCTGATTGTAGCGAGCGGCGTTCCAAGCTCGTGTGCGGCAGCGGCCGCAAGGCCGTCCAACTGCGAAAGGTGCTTTTCCCGCTGCAGCACGAGTTCGGTTGCCGCCAGCGCATCGGCCAGCTGGCTCGCTTCCATCGAGACCCGATACGCATAGAAAGCGGCAAAGGCCATGGTTGATGCGATCGAGCACCAGACCCCGAACTGCATCACGGTATGGACATTGATCTCAACACCATCGAACCACGGCAAGGGAAAAGGCGAGAACGCGAGGATGGTGATGCAGACCATTGCAATGAAAATGAGCACCGTGCTGAAGCGGATCGGCTGTGATGCAAAGGAAATGATGACAGGAACGCAAACGAGCGCGGCGAAAGGATTTGCAAGGCCGCCGGTGATGAAGAGCAGTGCACATAGCTGCAGAAGGTCGAAACCGAGCAGCGCGAAGGCCGCGCCCGGATAGAGCCGATGGGTCGGCGGATAGCGGATCATCAGGTAGAAATTGACCGCTGCCAGTGCTGCTATCAGCACCGCGCACGCGACGAGCGGAAGCGGAAACTTCAACCAGAAGGCAACGATGAACACCGTCACGGCCTGGCCGCCGACAGCAAGCCATCGCAGCCGCACCAGTGTCTGCAATCTCAGGCGCCTGCTACTATGCCTGTCCTCTTCCGACGAACTCTCGACATTGTCGACCATCTGACATCCCTTGAACCGTACTAGCGCTCATGTACCACGAGCTTTGGCCCTTGTCGTCGGCATGGCGTCTTCCGGCCGTTCGGGCCAGGGGTGTTTGGGGTAGCGGCCGCGCATGTCGGCGCGCACGTCCTTCCACGAGCCGGCCCAGAATCCGGGCAGATCACGGGTCGTTTGGATCGGCCGGTGTGCCGGCGAGGTCAGCTCGAGAAGCAGCGGCAGTCGTCCGCCACCGATTGCCGGATGCTGCTTGAGGCCGAAGAGTTCCTGCACGCGGATCGTCAATGTCGGTTCCTCTCCGTCATATTTGATCGGATGCCGTTGCCCCGTCGGTGCTTCGAAATGCGTTGGTGCTAGTCGTGAAAGATCCCGCTGCATCTCGTGCGGTATTAGCGCCATCAACCCATTCGAAAGACCGGAGGGGGAAATCTCGGAAATTCCCCGGGCATCGATCTGGTAGGGAATGAACCACTCATCGAGCCGTGCAAGCAATGCCTTGTCGCTGACATCAGGCCAGGGATCGCCGATACTGCGATGAAGAAAACCGATGCGTTCCCGCAGCTGCATGGCATCTTTGGAAAACGGCAGCTGTTCCAATCCCAGCTCGTACACACCTTCTGCCAGCGCACGGCTGGCAGCTTCGCCGGTTGGACGTGGCAGTGGCGTTTCGTCGAAGACAATGGCGCCGAGCCGGGTCGCCCGCCTGGCTCTGACCTGCCGGCTTTGCCGGTCGAAAAAGATCTGATCGCCGGTCGAAATTGAACCGGGCAGGTCTTCTTCGACGTCGGCACGGGAAATCTCGGCTGCCGCCAGGATGCGCCCCTGCGCCGCCCGGCCCGTCAAGTCAGCGATGACGAGCATCGGGCTGCCGGCGAGCCGTTCGGTCTCGGGCAGTTCCGCGCCACGGCCATTCGCCATGAGGAACCGCCCTCTGCCGCCGCGCTGCAGGGCGATTCGGTCAGGGAAGGCGTGCAGCAGCAGCCGTCCCGTCTGGCCGGGTTCCGTCGCCTTGGCGACATCGAGACCCTTGGCCAGTCGAGCCGCCAGCTGACGCGCATCTTCGGCGCGATCGCCGCGCTCCGACCGGAAGCGTCGCATTCGCTCTTCGAGGTCTATGCTTAGGCCGCCGAGGCCCTGCTCGGTCAGCAACACGGCAAGGGCTGCCGCGTCCCTCGCATGCCCCGTCTCCCCGGCCGTGATCACCATAGCGGCGAGACGCGGTGGCAGCGCAAGGTCGCGCATCATCTTCCCGCGCTTCGTGAGTGCTCCATCCTTGTCAAGCGCGCCGAGTTGCAGCAGCAGGCTCCGCGCCTCCGACAGCGTCGTCTCCGGAGGCTGGTCGACGAAGGAGAGCGCGCGGGTATCCTGCACGCCCCAGTGGGCAAGATCGAGAAGCAGGCCGGAGAGATCGCTGGAAAGTATCTGCGGCGGCGTGAACGCTGGCAGGGCGGCGGTCTGCCCCTGATGCCAAAGACGGATCGCAATACCCGGCTCGGTTCGCCCCGCGCGTCCGGCACGCTGATCAGCCGAAGCGCGCGAGACGCGCACCGTTTCCAGTCGTGTGATGCCGGTTGATGCCTCGAACACCGGAAGCCGCTGTAGGCCGCTGTCGATTACGATTCGTACGCCGTCAATTGTGATCGACGTCTCGGCAACCGAGGTGGCGAGCACGACTTTACGCGTCCCACGCTCGGCCGGCCGGATCGCCGCGTCCTGTTCCCGCTGTGACAGGTTGCCGAAAAGCGGTGCAATCAGCGTCTGTGGCCCAAAGCGTCCTTCGAGCCGCTCGGCGGTTCGGGCGATCTCCGACTGGCCAGGCAAGAAGGCAAGGATCGATCCGCTCTCGCTGGCGTGGGCGTCCACGATGGCGCGCGTCATTGCGTCTTCGATGCGCTCGCCGCCTGGGCGATCCTGATAGCGGATTTCGATCGGATAGCTTCGCCCCATGCTTTCGATTAGAGGCGGCTGGTCGAGGAGCGTCATGACTCGGGCGACGTCAAGCGTTGCTGACATGACCAGTACGCGCAGGTCGTCGCGCAAGGCGGATTGCACATCAAGCACCAGTGCCAGGCCGAAGTCGGCATCCAGTGAGCGCTCGTGGAATTCGTCGAAGATCACGGTTGAGACACCTGAGAGCTCAGGATCCTCGAGGATCATGCGGGCGAACACACCTTCGGTCACGACCTCGACGCGGGTCTTGGCGGATACCCTGGTGTCGAGCCGCATGCGATAGCCGACGGTCTCGCCGACGGTCTCGCCAAGTAGCGAGGCCATGCGGCCTGCCGCTGCGCGCGCGGCGAGGCGCCGCGGCTCCAGAAGGATGATCTTGTCGTCACCCCGCCAATCCTGATCGAGCAGATAAAGGGGAACAAGTGTCGTCTTGCCGGCGCCCGGCGGGGCGGAAAGCACGGCGCGGCCCTGTGTGGCCAGCGCCGCTCCGATCTCAGGGAGAACATGCGAAACCGGAAGTTCCGGCAGACAAGTCATGCGGGTCACGTGCGCGTCTTCGTTTCATAAGCGAGGATGGCACGCTTATCCTTTTAGGATCAGCCATGTCATGCCCGGGGGTATCGCCCGTGAAACTACTGACACAGCGCGGTTGTGCGCAAGTCATGTCATCCGCGGAGGCTCCGGATGTCAAACCGTGAAGATTCTGCATCTGAGAGTGGAAGCTGGACGGAAAGTACAGGCAGGAGTCGCCGCCATGGCTCGTGCGGATAGCCA
>NZ_HF536772.1:878816-914484 GCF_000312665.1 Rhizobium mesoamericanum STM3625
AAGGTCCGGTTCGTATCCGAATGTCCGAATGCGGCTTGACACGGCCAACACCAGTATTCGCGAGGCGTAGGTTTTGAGACGTGGGCCGCTTGAGACGGCCCCATATACATTGTCAGTTAGCTAGTTGTTATTATCGGCGCAGGTGTTTTCCGTGTTTTCTGTGTTGCTGTTGCCGCCTTGAGTCTGGAGCGACCCTTTTCCGGCCAGCTTCTTGCAGTTCTCCTTATTCAGGTTGTGTGTCTTGTGTGTCGTGCTGCTGGTGGTCATCTTGTCGATTTTTTTGGTCTTCTTCATTTTCATTGTGTCTGCTGCGGCACCGTGATTTTTGTTCATCGTTGAGCCGGTGGGTGCCGGGTTGGACTGGGCAAAGGCCGAACCAGCCAGGCTAACAGCAAGCAGAGAAGCTGCCAGGAGTTTCAACATGTCATCCTCCTTGGATGTTTAAGCTTGTGATTAGATCAAAACGATGCAGGTCGGCCATTGTTCCGGCGCATGTGGAAGTGGCGGAAGAAGACAATTGTGGGCCGAAGCACGTCACCTGCTTTCTCGCCACGAGGAGGACTTGGCATTGCCACGGCCGGTGGCCGACCGCTCCTCGGGAGAACGAACACTCTGCGGGGCTGGCGCAGTTGCGTTGGATGGTTCAGTGCGAGGTACGTTCTGGCTTTCCCCGCCGCTTCGTTGAGGCGAATTCCTCGAGCTGCTTTTCGCTCATTGAATCTGCCATGTCTTTGGACGCCCCCTTGAGTCTGCTCTTCGGGGTTTGACCACGTTTTGCCGCAAGGGCGGCGCCGGCTGCTTTCTGTTGAGCCTTGGATTTTGCGGGCATGTTCTTTTCCTTTGGTTTTAGCAAAGTAATCGGCCGTCGCCGATAAAGTTCCCGTCTTGAGGTGCCGGTGCGACGAATACGTTGTGGTGGAACCAATTTGCAAAAATTACTGGTCTTCAAACTCGATGCGCAATGTGCTCGATATCACTCGAATGGAACACGCTACGCGCAAAGGAATTCCTGGAGGCTGCTTGATCGCGATAGTTTTCAAGAGCCAAGGTTCTGAACCTCAGCTTTGTGATATTAATGTAGAGTGATTGCTCGATCCGGCACGGCTATTTCCTCAGCTACGAGACCGTTGAGCGCGATAACTACCTCATCTAAAGACCAACCGACACTAAGAGCGTGGTCAACGATCGTGTGAAATTCACCACCGAGATATGCCTTGCAATCTTCCAGACGATCTGACGAGATTACGATCTCGCGTAAGTTCAGCCTCTTAGTCATAGCCTTATCCTTTCCTCGAAAATAACAGGCATACAAACTCGGTTGTTCCCGTGTTGCTTCACTATTTCGAGGCAACCGCGCGTCCTCTCGCGCCGTGCTCATCCTCGTCATGGGCGGTCGCTTTCCGAACGGTCTCCTGCCCGGCCCTCTATCGTCTGTAGCATCAAGTTCTTCCGCGGTACTTTTCTCGAACCCTGCGGGCGGCAGGGGAGCTCTTTGTCCATATGGAAGCCGAGTAGACAAAAATTCTGGAACGAACCAGCTGCCTCTGTTGTTTCAAGAAGGCGCTAGTCCTCGGCTTGCGCTGTTCCAGAGTCCAGAGCTTTCGGTTTGCGCATCGTGTCCATTGAGGAGAAGTCAGGCATGTCAGAACTGCTTGGACCGGCGTTGGTGCAGGAAGAAGTGGCTGGTGCAAATCTAGACGAACTCCGCGCGAAGGCCGCAAGCTGTACACGATGCGATCTCTATAGGGACGCGACTCAGACCGTCTTCGGAGAAGGTCCGAAAACAGCGGAGGTCGTGTTCGTTGGGGAGCAGCCCGGTGACAAAGAGGATTTCGCCGGCCGGCCGTTCGTCGGCCCGGCGGGAAAGCTGTTTGATCGCTGTCTCGAACAGGCCGGGATCGAGCGCGATGAGTGCTATCTCACCAACGCGGTCAAACACTTCAAGTTTGAACGTCGCGGCAAGCGTCGTATCCATGCCAAACCCAACAAGGGCGAAATCAAGATCTGTGCATGGTGGCTTGCGGCAGAACTGCGCCTGATACGTCCAAGACTGATAGTGGCCCTTGGTGCCACCGCCGCCTATTCACTACTCGGGCCACAAGTCAAGGTTACTCGGGATCGGGGCTCTATGTTACGAGCGGCTATAGGCCCACCGGTTTTCATCACCATACACCCGTCCTCACTTCTGCGAGTACTCGATCAACCGATGGGGCAGCTTGAGGTAGAACGATTTGTAGATGAAATGAAATGTGTCAGCTCGTTTCTCGAACACTAGGTTGGTGTCCGGGCGGCGTGGACGCAAAACCGTTTATCACCACCGTCAGCCCTTTCATTTTTGCTTGGACTTCAGCCAATGCAGGACGTTACGCTCCCCCTCGTCCATCCACATCAAGAGGCGTTCGCTCGTGGTTTGGGGAAACCTAAGAAGCTCTCCAAGCCGTCCTGCACGAAAGTCGTCGAATATTGCTGGATGGATGTAGGAAGACCGGCAAACCGCCCTGGTGTTAACGAGCTTGGCAGCGACCAGATCGATTGCCTGGTTCAATTGAGCAGCAATACCACGTTCTGAGGTTGCGGTCTGAATTGGCGCCAGTGCGGCAGCCGCCAGGCATGTGGCTCCCCATGTCCGAAACTGGCGCGAGGTAAAATCCTCGCCAGTCACCTCTTTGATATACGCGTTGACATTCTGAGAGGATATCTCGCGATATCCTCCTGCATCGCATAGATATTTGAATAACCGCTGGCCTGGAAGCTCTTGAAGGCTGCGTACAACCCCGGCGATTCGTCGGTCTGTATGGGCAAGGTTCCACTCTTTTCCGGACTTGCCCTTAAAACGAAACTTAACGGTGGCACCCTCGATCTTCACGTGCCGGCTGCGCAGAGTCGTCAATCCGTATGACTTGTTCGTCTCAGCATAACCGGCAGTTCCAACGCGCATGTAGAGATTGTCGAGCATCCACACGACTGTCGCTAACGCCTTCTCGAAAGTAAGTTTCCTGCCGCGGAGGTCGATGTCCACCCGCTCACGAATGTCGGGAAGGTGCATGCCAAAATCCAAGAGCCGGTCAAATTTGGCCTGCTCGCGTTCAGCATGCCAGTCAGGATGGTACGTGTATTGTTTGCGTCCACGCGCGTCTATGCCGATGGCCTGCAAATGCGACAGCGGATTGGTCGAAATGATGACGTCCCGGTAGGCTGGCGGAACTGCGAGCCCATCCAGGCGTCTGATCTCTGCTTCCTCTTTGATCCGCCGCCCGTCCGGAGAGTAATAGAGAAAACCATTCTTGCCCCGCCGGCGAGTAATGCCCTGCTCGAGCCCGACAATATAGACCAGGCCTGACGTGAGTTTCGCTTCGGCTGCCAGCGCGTCGATCGCGTTCTTGGATAGTGTCTCGGCCATGGCCGAAAAACACAGAAACCGGACTATGGTTCCTTCAGAAGCATCTTGGTGCAGCATCTGCCGCTCGAGGGGAACCTTCCACCACCGGCGGTCTTATCCATCCGCGTCCAGAAAGCGGGCGTCGGTCACGGCCAGATTATGTCCCGCACGAAATCTCGGCCGACGCGCTTGGGCAACCGACGAAAGACAATCGCAAGAAGGCGCTTCAAATGTGGTTTTCGGAAATAGTGCTAAACAGGATGTCGGAGGAGTTGACCTGGGCCGACATCCTCCTGCGGATAGTGTTAACCGTGATCGCTGCATCGCTTATCGGAATCAATCGGGAACAGGGCGGTCACGCGGCCGGCTTCAGGACGACCGTTCTGGTTGCGCTTGCGGCCTGTTTGGCGATGTTGCAGGCAAATGCGTTGCTGATCGTTGAAGGCACCGAACATTCAGGCTTGGCACGCATGGACGTTCTGCGTTTTGCGCTGGGTGTTTTAACTGGAGTAGGCTTCATTGGCGGCGGAGCGGTTCTGCATCGTGGGAACCTGGTAAAGGGCGTAACCACCGCAGCCACTATATGGGCAATGACGACCATTGGCCTGTGTTTCGGCGGCGGGCAGCTCGGCATTGGTATGGTCGGAGCAGCGGTTGCGTTCTTCTTCCTGTCGCCCATGAAGGCATTGGATGATTGGCTCCCTAGGCGACATCGGGCAAGGGTGGAAATTCTGACGGGGGCGGATCTTGCCGCAGACGATCTAAAAAAAGCACTAAACCTGTACGATTGCGACGTTCAATTTTCATCGAGCGGGCGCGGGGAGGACGCACGTTGGGTTCTCGCATTCGATCTGCGGTGGCGAGGTCGCAGGTTGGCAACCGCGGAAACCATACATATGAAACTGCGACAGGACTTCGATGTCGTTCGCTTTGCTTTGTACGAGCATGGCGTCTGAGCTAATGCTCGATCGAGAGGTGCGATTTAGGCAGCCACGCGTTGGCGAACGCGACCGACAGGCTGTCGTGTGTCCCAAAATCGGCTTCCATTAGGTCAACTGCGGTCGCAGTCACGGCTCTGGCGCGTTCGCTTTCCGGATCTACGTCGTCTCGCACCGCGCATCGATCCCGCTGTGAGGACTTCAACATCTCCGTTATTGAGTGTGATTGTGGGGAACTTCATGACGGCGTCCCTCCGATCGGGCGAGCGCAGCAATCTGCCGCCGCATTCGCAGTATGCGCTGGATTGCGAGATGGTCATAAAAATGCCCCTCGGAATTCGTCACGAGCACCCTATGGACCTTGGCAGCCGAAGATGATCCCGGCCGCAACGCTGGCGATGGGCGAACAGAAAAACGTTCCCGATGTTTGAAGCCCTTATGAAACCTTTTGAATTTTAAGCCGTTGTCGCGCTTATGTCCGACGCTAAAATTGATCCGAAATCGGTCGACAAACCGAACGGTGGCCAAAAGTCGCGCCGAAAGGAATCGGCTGTCGAAGCCACGCCCCCACCAGATGTCACCGACTCCGATTCACAGTTGACGGCTGAGGAGTCGGAGCAGGCTCGCAAGAAGTATCTGCTGAAGCGTTTCTGGATCAGCGCGCGCGGCTATTGGGGTCGCGGCGGCGACAGATTCGCGTGGCCATGCTCGCTCGGACTATTGACCCTGATCGTCGTCAATGTCGGATTCCAATATGGAATCAATATTTGGAATCGGGCAATTTTTGACGCCATCGAGCAATATAACGCCCGCACCGTGTATTTTCTGAGCGCCGTATTCCTGCCGCTCGTACTCGGAAGCATCGTCCTCGTCACGACTCAAGTCGCCCTTCGTATGGCGATCCAGCGTCGTTGGCGTTCCTGGCTTACGACCGCCGTGATCGCCCGCTGGCTCGCAAACGGCCGTTACTATCAGTTGAACCTTATTGGTGGCGATCACAAGAACCCCGAAGCCCGCATCGCGGAGGATTTGCGAATTGCCACCGAATCGCCTGTCGATTTCATCGCTGGTGTCACCTCCGCATTTTTGTCGGCCTCGACCTTCATCCTGGTGCTTTGGACGATCGGCGGAGCCCTACATCTGACAATCGCAGGTTCGACCGTTACGGTTCCAGGCTTTCTCGTCATCACTGCGGTGCTCTACGCCGCGATTACGTCCAGCTCGATGGCGGTCATCGGCCGCAACTTCGTCCGCGTCTCTGAGGTCAAAAACCAGGCGGAAGCCGAATTTCGCTACACGCTGACGCACGTGCGGGAAAACGGCGAGAGTATCGCACTGCTCGGCGGTGAAGAGGAGGAGCGTAACGACCTCCACAAGACATTTACCAATGCGCTTAGACAATGGGCGCTCCTTGCGCGCCAGCACATGCGCACAACGCTTGTGTCACAGGGATCGAGCCTGCTTGCGCCGGTCGTGCCCGTTTTGCTTTGCGCGCCCAAGTTTCTCGAAGGTAGCATGACGCTTGGGCAGCTGATGCAGGCGGCTTCCGCTTTCGCCATCGTTCAGAGCGCGTTCGGATGGCTTGTCGACAACTATCCTCGTCTCGCCGATTGGAATGCCTGTGCGCGACGTGTTGCGTCGCTGATGATGTCACTCGACGGGCTCGAGCGCGCGGAACAGAGCAACGCATTGGGGCGCATCCAGCGCGGTGAAACTGAAGGCAATGTGATGCTCAGCCTAAACGATCTCTCCGTATCGCTTGACGATGGTACAGCCGTGGTCAAGGAAACCCAGGTCGCGATCGAACCGGGCGAGCGGGTGCTCGTGGCCGGTGAGTCCGGTACAGGCAAGAGCACTTTGGTGCGGGCCATCGCAGGCCTCTGGCCGTGGGGGGACGGCAGCGTCAGTTTCCACGCTAACAAACAACTGTTCATGTTACCGCAACGGCCTTACATCCCTTCTGGTACGCTCCGCCGTGCCGTCGCCTATCCCGGCGCCGCTGATAGCTGGACGCTCGATAAGATCAAGGCGGCTCTCGACAAAGTGGGCCTCGATTATTTGACCGACAAGATCGAGGAAGACGCGCCTTGGGACCAGACGTTGTCGGGTGGCGAGAAGCAACGGCTCGCTTTTGCGCGTCTCCTGCTGCACAATCCCGATATCATTGTGCTGGATGAAGCGACGTCAGCACTCGACGAGAAGAGTCAGGACAGGATGATGGAAATGTTGATCCATGAATTGCCAAAGGTCACCATCATCAGCGTTGCCCATCGAGCCGAGCTCGAAGCCTTCCATAGCCGCAAGATCACCTTGGAGCGGCGCGAAGGGGGCGCGAAGCTTGTCAGCGATGTTGATCTTATCCCCCATAAGAGAAAGCGGAATTTGCTTTCGCGCATCGTTGAGAACCAGCGCTCCCTACCGAAAGTCAGCAAGACACCTCGATAGCCGTGGTAGAGATGTTTTCACACAGCTCAACCCGCACCGTCGTGCCAGGGCGCATCGAAACCGGTTACGCGTTGAGGGCAACGAGTTCGTTGCCTCGTTACCAGAAAGACGGGCAGATCGTGCCACGACGGACCCGCTTTGTGTTGCGGTTTGCCGCTGCCCTAAAGGTGCTTCCGTCAGTGGGCTCTCTGGGAATGCGCGCCGCCGCGTTGCGAGATGCCGCTCAGTGCCTTGCCTGTTTCCATCGCTTCGCCCTTCATGGCGAGATCGCCAAGCGAAATAATACCGACAAGCCGCTTGCTTCGGTTAAGGACAGGCAAGCGCCGCACTTGAAGATCGCCCATATGATGAAGGACGTCTTCCACATCTTCGTCGTCGAAGCAGTATTTAACATCGGTACTCATCACGTCGCGAACCCTTGCGTTCGGGCCCTTGCCCTCCCCGACGCCTCGAATAGCGATGTCGCGATCGGTGATCATACCGACCAATCGGTCATTTTCAGCCACCGGGAGGACGCCGGCATCAAGACGCCCCATCATTAAAGCGACATCCTGTAACGTCTGCTCGGGATCGGTGATCTGGACATCCGTGGTCATACAATCGCTGACTTTCATGATAACCTCCTCGCGCGTTGCCCGCGCTAGCTGGGCGGATCAGAAATTCAACGCACATTGGTCGGAAACGTTCCTGCCGGGGGGCCTGGTCAGGACGAAATCTGACCATCGTATCTCCGATGAAACAACAATCCGGATGGGAGCTCGCTCTGGCCTCGAGTTCCTCAAGGCTGACCTTCAAATCCGGTGCGCTATTGACCATTACTCGAGAAAAAGTATTCCTTTTGTCGACAAGAGGATTCCCAATGACTGATAACGATGCGATTTCCACTTCTGAACGCAAGCGCGGTTCCGGCGTCAAGATGGTCTACGACCTATTGCGCGATGAGATCCTTGATCTGGTCCTGCCGCCCGGTAGCCCGATCGATGAGGTGCAACTGGCGGAGCGATTCAAGATGTCGCGCACACCGATCCGCGAGGCGCTCGTGCGGCTGGCGGGTGAAGGGCTGATTGATACGCTGCCCAATCGTTCGACCATGGTCTCGAATATCGATTTCCTCAACATGCATACCTTCTTCGATGCTCTGGTGCTGATGTACCGCGTGACCACGCGTCTAGCCGCCCAGTATCACCGCATTGAGGACCTGCAGGTGATCCGCGGGCATCAGGCCGAATTTGCCGCCGCCGTGGCGGCGCAGGATGCCTTGGCGATGATCGCTACAAACGCCGCCTTCCATTCGGCTATCGCCGATGCGGGACGCAACGCTTACTTCACCGGCCTCTTCAATCGCCTTCTCGATGAGGGACGGCGGATCTTGCGCCTCTATTACCAGTCTTATGAGGATCGATTGCCACAACGGTTCGTGGACGAGCACGAGGATATTATCGCCGTCATCGCCGCTCGCGACACCGAGGCCGCCGACCGCTTGGCGACGATCCACGCCGAACAGATCGTGCAGCAGATACAGAAGCTTTTCGCCCGAGGCGGCAAGTTGAATATTGCCCTTTGATCAGTTGCATAATTTTTGTCGACAAATAATATGCAAATGCTATAACCGGCGTCGAAGGCCAGGGACCGGCGCCAATGGAAGCGGCGATCCCAGTCCGTCCAGCCAGGCAACAGGAGTTTCGCAATGAAGGCCAAAATTTTCGCCGGTGTAATTCCGGCTTTGATGACGCCCTGCAAGGAAGACCGCACCCCGGACTTTGACGCCCTCGTCCGCAAGGGGCAGGAGCTGATTGCCGAGGGCATGTCGGCCGTTGTCTACTGCGGTTCAATGGGTGACTGGCCGCTGCTGACCGATGCACAGCGCATGGAGGGCGTGGAGCGCCTGGTAAAGGCCGGCGTCCCGGTCGTCGTCGGTACCGGTGCCGTCAACAGCGCTTCCGCCGTCGCGCATGCGGCCCATGCTCAGAAAGTTGGGGCACAAGGCCTGATGGTTATCCCACGCGTGCTTTCGCGGGGCTCGGTGATTGCCGCCCAGAAGGCGCACTTCAAGGCAATCCTTTCAGCCGCGCCGGATCTTCCTGCGGTCATCTACAATAGCCCTTACTATGGCTTCGCAACCCGCGCAGATCTGTTCTTTGCGCTCCGCGCCGAGCATCCGAACCTCGTCGGCTTCAAGGAATTCGGCGGCGCAGCCGACATGCGCTACGCAGCTGAGAACATCACCAGCCGCGATGATGATGTTTCGCTGATGATCGGCGTCGATACCGCCGTCTTCCACGGCTTCGTGAACTGCGGTGCGACCGGCGCAATCACCGGCATCGGCAACGTGCTGCCGAAGGAAGTGCTGCATCTGAGCAACCTCGCGCAGGCAGCAGCTGGCGGCGACGCGG
The DNA here is from genome assembly GCF_000312665.1 of Rhizobium mesoamericanum STM3625. Classification (GTDB taxonomy): domain Bacteria; phylum Pseudomonadota; class Alphaproteobacteria; order Rhizobiales; family Rhizobiaceae; genus Rhizobium; species Rhizobium mesoamericanum. The sequence goes on from NZ_HF536772.1 coordinate 887,972, forward strand.
ATGCCCGCCAGCGCGCTCTAGAGCTCGAGCAGGCCCTGGCCGTCCTGTCTTCATTTGATGAAGGCCCGGACCTCGTGCTGTTCTTCAAGCACATGATGGTGCTGAAGGGTAACAAGGAATACACGCTTCACTTCAACGAAACCGACGTTCTGACCGACAGCCAACGCGGCTACGTCGAGTCTCAGTTTAAGCTGTTCAACACGTGGTACGCCGAATGGAGCAAGCTTCCCGGTGCTATTGAGAAGTACAAGGACTGATTTCAAGGCTCTCAAAGCGAAAGGCCCTTCGTTTGGAGGGCCTTTTCCATATTCAGCGGCTTGAGACGATGGCTCAGACCACCGCCTCAAGCCCGAGCGCGAACAATCGTTCGAGCTGCTTGATTTCCGCGTCAGTCAGCATAACGCCATCGGCCTCCGATTTTGCGCGTGCGGCATACCGGCGCTGTGAGGGGAGCCGGGCACCCTGGCCAACGATTGCCTCGAACAATGTCTCGGCCCGCGCAAACGGATTGCCCGGTCTGCCTGCCGCGAAGGCTTCGGGAGAGAAGGCAATGATCAACTCGCCGTGGACCGGCGCAAGCGTCGTCGTGCCGAGGTAGTCCAGCACCTCAGGGCTTGTCAGATCGCCGATCATGATACCGGCCAACAGCTCGATCATCGTACCGATTGCCGACCCCTTATGTCCTCCGAAAGGCAACATGGCGCCGGCAAGCGCGGCTTCCGGATCGGTCGTCGGATTACCTTCGGCATCGATCGCCCAGCCTTCCGGCAGCGACTTGCCGGCTCGTCGATGCAGTTCGATTTCGCCGCGTGCGGCAACCGAAGTTGCAAAATCAAAGACGTATGGCGGTCGGCCGGCGCGTGGCCAGGCGAAGGCGAAGGGGTTGGTGCCGAGAAGCGGTTTATTGCCGCCGGTCGGTGCAACGGTCGCATAACTTGGGCACATAACCAAGCCGGCAAGTCCGTGTTCGGCCAGCGCTTCCGCTTCCGACCAGAGCGCGGAGAAATGCGTGCAGTCGTTGATAACGAGAGCCGCAAGTCCGCAGGAGCGGGCCCGCTCCACGAGCACCGGCAGGGCGAGTTCGAAGGCCGGATTGGCAAAGCCGCCTTTGGCGTTGACCTTCACGATCGCCGAGCCCTCCTGCAATAATAGTTCCGGCACAGCATCCGGCTTCACTTTGCCGGCCTTGACCGTACGCAGGGCACCCTCGATCCGGTAGATACCATGCGATTTGCAGGCATCGCGTTCCCCGGCAGCGATCACGCGAGCGAGTGCGCCCGCTTGGATCTCATTGAGGCCAGCCTTGCGAAAGATCGCATCGACCCGCTCAATCAGTGCCGGAATGGTCAGGGTGGTGTTATCGCTCATCTTATGTCTCTCATGGATGCCACGGCCGCCGAATGCGATCGAGTGTTGATGTTATAAATACATAGAGTATACAAAGTTCCAACTTGCGCAATTCGCATCCGGATGGATTTTCGCGTAAAGCACCCCGGGCTCTCTAGAAAGGAATCGCAAATGGTCTTCACTCCCAATGGAAAACACCTCGTCGCGGGCGAATGGCTCGACGGAGCGGGTACTTTTGCATCCGCGCCGGCGCATGGTCCAGTGCATCAGTTCGCCGTCGGCACGGTCGATCTGGTGAACCGCGCTTGCGAGGCGGCCGAAGATGCGTTTTGGAGTTACGGCTACTCCACACGCTCAGAGCGCGCGGCATTCCTTCGGGCCATCGCTGACGAGATCGAAGCTCGTGCCGGGGCCATCACAGAGATCGGCAGCCAGGAAACCGGTCTGCCGGAAACACGCCTGCAGGGCGAACGCGGTCGCACGACCGGCCAATTGCGGCTCTTCGCAGACCACATCGAAAAGGGCGAATATCTCGACCGCCGCCGTGACGCGGCACTGCCCGACCGCCAACCGGCGCCACGACCGGAGATCTGGCTCATTCAGCGCCCGATCGGCCCAGTGGCCGTCTTCGGTGCTTCGAACTTCCCGCTGGCTTTTTCGACTGCCGGCGGTGACACGGCGGCAGCACTTGCCGCAGGTTGCCCCGTCGTGGTCAAGGGGCATTCGGCGCATCCAGGGACCGGCGAAATCGTGGCTCAGGCTATCGAGGCGGCCATTCGCAAGACGGGTATTCATCCCGGCGTCTTCTCGCTGATCCAGGGTGGCAACCGCGATATCGGTCATGCGCTCGTGCAGCATCCGCAGATCAAGGCCGTTGGTTTCACCGGCTCGCTCGCCGGTGGTCGCGCGCTCTTCAATCTTTGCGCAGCGCGGCCGGAACCGATCCCGTTCTTCGGTGAACTGGGTTCAGTCAATCCGATGTTCCTGCTGCCCGAGGCGCTGAGGGCACGCGCCGAGACGCTGGGTCAGGGCTGGGCAGGGTCGCTGACCATGGGTGCCGGCCAGTTCTGCACCAACCCCGGCATCGCCGTGGTGGCGGAAGGCGCCGATGGCGATCGCTTTGTTGCGGCAACAGTTGAAGCACTTGGCAAGGTGGCGCCGCAGACGATGCTGACCGATGGTATCGCGAAGGCGTATCAGGACGGACAGGCACGATTTGCATCCCGCAATACGGTCAAGCCGCTGTTCACCAGCGAGTCATCCGGCCGCTCGGCCGCTCCGAACCTTTTTGAGACGTCGGGCGCACAGTTTCTCGCCGACCACGCCCTGGGCGAAGAGGTCTTCGGACCGCTCGGGCTTGTCGTGCGTGTGCAGACGATCGATGAGATGGTACAATTGGCACGCGGCTTCGAAGGTCAGTTGACGGCTACGATCCATATGGATGCCGCCGACATCGCCGACGCACGCCGCCTGCGTCCGGTGCTGGAGCGCAAGGCGGGTCGCGTCCTGGTGAACGGGTTCCCTACAGGAGTCGAGGTGGTCGATTCCATGGTCCATGGCGGGCCCTACCCCGCCTCGACCAACTTTGGGGCAACGAGCGTCGGCACGATGTCGATTCGCCGCTTCCTGCGTCCGGTCGCATACCAAAACATGTCCGAAGAGCTTCTGCCTGAAGATTTCCTCGGCTGATTCTCGTTTATAGACAGAAAGAGGAAGGGCGGCCACGACTTGGCCGCCCTTTTTTGTCGACATGAGCTCTATTCCGTTTATACTTTTTGCATACTTCATGTATTTAGCCATTGATTTGCGCGTGCCGACGAGGAATAGTGCGCCTCGCTGTCAATTGACAATCCAACTCTGGGAGAGAGAAAAGCATGAAATCCTCGGTCCTCGCCTTCGGCCTCCTTACCGCCGCCACCCTTCTGACCAGCCCGGCCAAGGCCGACAAGCTGGACGACATCATCGGCTCGGGCACGCTGCGCTGCGCAGTCGTGCTGGACTTCCCGCCGATGGGCTCGCGCGACGAGAAAAACAATCCGATCGGCTTCGACGTGGACTACTGCAACGATCTGGCCAAGGCGCTCGGCGTAACCGCCGAAATCGTTGAGACCCCGTTTCCTGAGCGTATTCCGGCACTGATGTCGGGTCGCGTCGATGTCGGCGTCGCCTCTACGTCCGACACGCTTGAGCGTGCCAAGACCGTCGGCATGACGGTTCCCTACTTCGCCTTCGAGATGGCGGTTACCGCCAACGAGAAATCAGGCGTGAAGTCCTTCGAAGACATGAAGGGCAAGGTCGTCGGTGCGACGGCCGGCACCTACGAAGCGATCGCCCTCGAGCAGCAGGTCAAGGACTGGGGCACCGGTGAGTTCCGTCCGTATCAGACGCAAGCAGACGTGTTCTTGGCGCTCAGCCAGGGTCAGATTGATGCCACCGTTTCCACCTCGACCGTTGCGCAGGCTAACGTCAAGACCGGCAAGTTCCCGGGCATCGCAGTGGTCGGCAAGGCGCCCTTCGACATCGACTACGTAGCGCTCTTCACCAACCGCGAGGAATACGGCCTGATCAACTATCTGAACCTGTTCATCAACCAGCAGGTTCGCACCGGCCGCTACGACGAACTCTACAAGAAGTGGGTCGGTGGCGAAGTGCCGTCTCTCGCCGTCAATGGCGTCTACCGCTGATCTGACCAGTTCTCCCGCAGCGCGAGGTTGTCCCTCGCGCTGTAGCTTTTCGAAAAGGTGAGACGGTCATGTTCAACTACACCTTCCACTGGAACCAAGCGCTCAAGGCATTGCCGCAGATGCTTGACGGCGCGCTGGTTACGTTGCAAATCGCGCTCTTGTCCATGATTATCGGACTGGCGTGCGCGATCGCGCTGACATTGTTCCGCCTGTCCGGAAACCGCATGCTTGGTGGCTTTGCCACCGCCTGGGTCGAGATCGCGCGAAACACGCCTGCGCTCTTCCAGATCTACATGGCGCACTTTGGTCTCGGCAACTTTGGTATCCACCTCACGCCGTTTGCCGCGCTACTGGTCGGCATTGCCTTCAACAATGCCGGTTACCTGGCAGAGAACTTTCGCGGCGCGCTGAAGGCAATCCCGGACACGCAGACACGGGCTGGGCGCTCGCTCGGCATGACCCCGATGCAGGCTTTCCGCCTGATCGTCTTGCCGCAGATGCTGCGCGTGGCATTTCTGCCGGCCACCAATCAGATGGTCTGGGCAGTCTTGATGACGTCGCTCGGCGTGACCGTCGGCATGAACACCGACCTTGCCGGTGTGACGCAGGAGCTGAATGCACGCTCCTTCCGCACATTCGAATTTTTCGCTTTGGCTGCTGTGATCTACTACGTCATCGCCAAGGTTCTGACCCTTGCCGCCCGGGCACTCGCCTGGCGCATGTTCCGCTACTGAGAGAGGTGAGAGATGTTCAGTACTGCCCTCACCTGGGGTGACTTGGTCTTTCTGGCGCAAGGCGCGGGGATGACGCTCGCGGTCACAGTCGCATCGGTCGTCGCCGGGACCATTCTCGGGATCCTCTTCGGGATGCTCCGCGTCGAAATTGGACCCTACTGGTCCGCGCCGCTGACCTTCGCGCTCGATGTCTTCCGCTCGGTTCCCTTGTTGATCCAGCTTGTTCTCGGTAATGCCCTGCAGTCGATCATGCGGCTTGGCTGGCCTCCGTTCACGACCTCCTGCGTAGTTCTGTCGCTCTATACGGCCGCCTATTGCACGGAGATTGTTCGCGGCGGCATTTCCTCGGTGCCGCCAACCACGCGCCGTGCGGCTCGTTCGCTCGGCATGACCTGGTGGCAGGACATGCGCTATATTGTGGCGCCGCTGGCGACGCGCGTTTCGCTGCCGTCCTGGATCGGACTGACACTCGGCGTCATGAAGGATTCCGCGCTGGTCCTCTGGCTCGGCCTGATCGAGCTGCTACGAGCCTCGCAGATTCTCGTGACCCGACTGCAGGAGCCGCTGTTCATCCTGATGATCTGCGGCGCCGTCTACTTCATTATCAGCTTCCCCATCGCCCGGATTGGCGGGTATCTCGAAAAACGGTGGTCCCCCAATGATTGAGATTGAAAACGTCCGCAAATCCTTCGGCCCTTTGGAGGTCCTGAAGGGCATCAACCTCGCTGTTCCGAAGGGCGAGGTGCTGACTATCATTGGCGGTTCCGGTTCGGGAAAGTCGACGCTGCTCACCTGCATCAACGGTCTCGAAGCCATTGACAGCGGCTGTATCGTTGTCGATGGAACGGATGTCCATGCCAAGGCGACCGACCTCAATAAGCTCCGCCGCAAGCTCGGCATCGTCTTCCAGCAGTGGAACGCGTTCCCGCATCTGACCGTGCTGGAGAACGTCATGCTCGCGCCGCGAAAGGTCCTCGGGCTGTCCAAGGGGGAGGCCGAAGCGATTGCCGTGAAGCAGCTCACCCATGTCGGTCTTGCGGAGAAGCTTAAGGTCTATCCGAACCGCATGTCCGGCGGTCAGCAGCAGCGCATGGCAATTGCCCGCGCGCTCGCCATGTCGCCGGAATACATGCTATTCGACGAGGTCACCTCGGCACTCGACCCACAGCTTGTTGGCGAAGTGCTCGACACGTTGCGCATGCTCGCCTCCGAAGGAATGACGATGATCTGCGTTACACACGAGATGAAGTTTGCGCGTGAGGTTTCCGACCGCGTCGCCTTCTTCCACAAGGGCGTGATGGCCGAGATTGCTCCCCCGGAAGAGCTATTCGGTGCGCCGAAGGATCCGGAACTGCAGGCTTTTCTTGCTGCCACCCATTGAGGCGATGATGAACGATCAAGACCAACCTGATATCATTGTGATCGGCGCGGGGATTGTTGGAGTTTCCGCGGCGATCGCAGCACAGGCAAGAGGCCTTTCCGTTGTCGTACTCGATCGGGAGGGTCCTGCTGCGGGCGCCTCGGCTGGTAACGCCGGTGCCTTCGCCTTTACCGACATTCTGCCCCTCGCTTCGCCGGGTATCCTAAAAAAGGCACCTAAGTGGCTGCTCGATCCGCTCGGTCCGCTCTCGTTGCCCCCTGCGTATGCCTTGCAGATAGCACCGTGGATGTTCCGGTTCTGGCGCGCCTGCGCGTCGGGCCGTGTCGCCCATTCGACGGCGGCGCAAACAGCGCTGATGGACCTTTCGAAAGCCGAACTCGAGCCATTCCTTCGGCAGACCGGCACAGCAGCCATGCTGCGCAAAGACGGCAATCTGCAAGTCTACGAGGGCGAGACCGAACTGAAGGCCTCGCTTCCTGGCTGGAAGGCGAGGGAAGCGCACGGCGTTGAATTCCATCACGTTGATGCGGCCGGTATCGCCGAGATCCAGCCTGGCCTCGCACTGCGCTTTACCCATGGCACTTTCACGCCTGGCTGGTACTCGATCGCCGATCCCAAGCTATACACCCTGGCCCTGGCGGATCATTTCTGCGCCTTGGGCGGCAAGATCGAGCGTGCGAAAGTCACGGCTTTGCGTCCTGGCGAGAGTGGCGTCGATGTTGTAAGCGTCGGTGGCGCGTCGCGACGCGCTTCACGGGTGGTTCTGGCGGCAGGCGCCTTTTCGCACCAGGTGGCTCGCACAATCGGCGAGAATATTCCGCTCGAAACGGAGAGGGGTTACAATACCACACTTCCTCTCGAGGCGTTCGACCTGCGCACGCAGATCACCTTCGGTGGGCATGGTTTTGTCGTTAGCCGACTATCGACGGGCATTCGCGTTGGTGGCGCCGTCGAACTCGGCGGGCTGAAGCTGCCACCGAATTTCCGGCGCTCGGAAGCGATGCTGGAGAAAGCCCGCAATTTCTTGCCCGGCTTGAAGCCGCACGGCGGCGTGCAATGGATGGGGTTCCGCCCCTCGTTGCCGGACAGCCTGCCCGCGATCGGCCACGCACGCGATACGCAGCGGGTGATCTATGCTTTCGGACACGGCCATCTCGGTCTAACGCAATCGGCAGGCACCGCGCGCATCGTCGCGGATCTTCTGACCTGCAAGAAGCCTGCGATCGATATTGCGTCCTTCTCGCCTCAAAGATTCTGACGGGGTCAAAAGTGAGCCAACCGCGATGTTGGCTCGTAGCATCCCCTTGGTGAATGGCATCTATCTCCTCGAGGCTTCGCCGACATGAAACACTCAGCACTCGATCGCAGCATTCTCGGTGGCTTCGCCCATGGTCCGGTCATCGCCGCCAAGGAGGCTCTGAGCTTCTGGGGAGGAGTTGACCCGGCCACCGGCAGCGTAATCGATGTCCATCATCCGCTTCACGGGACCTGCCTGACGGGAGGCATCCTGATGTTGCCAACGAGCCGCGGGTCCTGCACGGGCTCTGGGGTTCTCCTCGATCTTGTGCTGACAGGGCGCGCACCGGCAGCCCTGGTTTTCTCTGAGGCGGAGGATGTCCTGACCCTTGGCGCTCTGATCGCCTCTGAAATGTTTGGCAAGCCGCTGCCGGTCCTGCGGCTTGGACCCGAAGCCTTTGCGGCGCTCTCTCGCGCGAAAACCGCCGAGATCAGCGACAGGGCGGTTGTGGCAGACGGCTTGGAGATTTCACTTGCACCTCCGGCGACCGCCTCGCTAGATCTCACGGATGCCGACCGCGCGATGCTGGACGGGCAGCAGGGCCTTGCGGCGCAGCAGGCCATGCGGATCATCTGCGCGATGGCGGCGCAGCAAGGCGCGTGCAGCCTCGTGGACGTCACGCAAGCCCATATCGACGGGTGCATCTATGCGAGCCCCGCCAATCTCACCTTCGCGGAAGAGATGGTCGAGATGGGTGCGCAGGTCTGCGTGCCGACCACCATGAATGCCATTTCCGTCGATCGTGCCAATTGGCAGGCCCAGGGCGTGCCGCCGACCTTCGGCGACCCCGCCGCCCGGCTTGCTGATGCCTATGTCCGCATGGGCTGTCAGCCGACCTTCACGTGCTCTCCCTACCTGCTCGACAGCGCGCCACTGGCGGGCGAAACGATTGCCTGGGCGGAATCCAACGCGGTGATCTTCGCCAACACCGTCCGCGGCGCACGGACGGCAAAGCACCCCGATTTCCTCGATCTCTGCATCGCGCTGACCGGACGCGCACCACTTTCCGGCGTCTATCTTGACGAGCACAGAAAGGCGCGGCGGGTCATCGATGTAGAGCTGCCGGACGGAGTCGATGATGCTTTCTGGCCACTAATCGGCTATCTCGCTGGTCGCGCATCACCGGACCGCATTCCGCTTCTGCGCGGCTTGAACTCCGCACAGCCTTCGCAAGACGATCTCAAGGCGTTGTGTGCCGCCTTCGGCACCACCTCAGCAGCACCCATGCTGCATGTTGAAGGTGTCACGCCTGAAGCTGCTGGCGCTTTACGAGACGATGCCGATCATGTTTCGATCTCCCGGGCCGATATGGTCGCCGCGTGGACGGTTCTGAACGCCGGCCCGGAAGAGGTTGAACTCGTTGCCATCGGCAGCCCGCACGCCTCCCTGACCGAGTGCCGCGCCTTGGCGACGCTCCTTGCCGGTCGCCGTCGGCATCCCGATGTCGCGGTGATCGTCACTGCCGGTCGCCAGGTTATCAGCGACGCGCGCAACGAAGGTCTGCTCGCCAGATTGGAGAATGCGGGGGTGCGGGTCCTGCCAGATCTCTGCTGGTGTTCGATCTCCGAGCCCGTATTCCCGACCCGAACCCGTGCCCTGCTGACAAATTCCGGCAAGTATGCCCACTACGGCCCAGGGCTCTCTGGGCGCGCCGTTCGCTTAGGCAGCCTTGCCGATTGCGTTGAAGCGGCTCTGACGGGTCGCGTTGCCCCCCGGCTCCCCAATTGGTTTTCCTGAGGAAGTATCATGCGCAGTACCAAGACTATTCATGTCGTTTCCGCTCATGCCGAGGGCGAGGTGGGCGATGTCATCGTCGGCGGCGTGGCGCCGCCGCCCGGCGAAACAATCTGGGAACAGAGCCGCTGGATCGCCGGCGACGGGACGTTGCGCAATTTCGTTCTGAACGAACCGCGCGGCGGCGTCTTCCGTCACGTCAATCTGCTGGTGCCCCCGAAGCATCCGGATGCGGATGCCGCCTTCATTATCATGGAGCCCGAGGACACGCCGCCAATGTCCGGCTCCAACTCGATCTGCGTCTCCACGGTGCTGCTGGACAGCGGCATCCTGCCGATGAAGGAGCCGATTACTGAACTTACATTGGAAGCCCCCGGTGGCATCGTTCGCGTGCGTGCCGAGTGCCGCAACGGCAAGGCCGAGCGCATTTTCGTGCAGAACCTGCCGAGTTTCGCAGAACGGCTGAACGCGAAGCTGGAGGTCGAGGGGCTCGGTACTTTGACGGTCGACACCGCCTATGGCGGCGACAGCTTCGTCATTGTCGATGCGGCAGCGATGGGCTTCCGCCTGTCGCCTGACGAGGCGCACGATATCGCAAAGCTCGGTGTTCGCATCACCAACGCCGCTAACGTTGCGCTCGGCTTTCATCACCCAGAAAATCCGGACTGGAAGCACTTCTCCTTCTGTCTCTTTGCAGGTCCGGTCGAGCGCACCGGCGAAGGCCTGCGGACGGGCGCCGCGGTCGCGATCCAGCCCGGCAAGGTCGATCGTTCGCCAACCGGAACGGCGTTGTCTGCGCGCATGGCGGTATTGCATGCGCGTGGGCAGATGAAGCTAGAAGATCGTTTGACGGCCGTCTCGCTGATCGGTTCGACCTTCTCTGGACGCATTCTCGGCACTACGACAGTCGGTGATCGCGCGGCGGTCCTTCCGGAGATTTCTGGTCGCGCCTGGATCACCGGCACCCATCAGCATATGCTCGATCCATCGGACCCCTGGCCGGAGGGCTACCGGCTCACCGATACCTGGGGTGCGCGCTGAGTATACGAGAAGGCCTGCCGTCAGGCAGGCCTTCGGTGTGTTTGCTAACGATCCATGTGATAGCAGGCGGCGGCCTGCCCAGCACGAACCCGCTCGGTTGCCGGCATTTCCGTGCGACAGATATCCGTCGCCTTCCAGCAGCGCGGGGAAAACACGCAGCCTGGCGGTGGATTGAGCGGGGAGGGCGGATCACCTTGTAGTCGGATACGCTGTCGGCTCCGGGCAAGCTTCGGATCGGGCACGGGCGCTGCCGAAAAGAGGGCTTGCGTATAGGGATGCGCCGGCCGGTCAAATACAGTAGCGCAATCGCCAGCCTCGACCACCTTGCCAAGATAGAGCACCAGCACGTCGTCCGAGATCAGTCGCACGACCGAAAGATCATGGCTGATGAAGATCAACGTCAGCCCAAACTCCTTGCGAAGCTTGCGCAGAAGCGTGATGACCTGCCCCTGGATCGATACGTCGAGTGCTGACACGGGCTCGTCGCAGATAATGAGCTTCGGTCGCGTCACAACAGCGCGGGCGATACCGATGCGCTGCGCCTGGCCCCCAGAGAATTCATGTGGATAGCGGTTGATCATCTCCGGGACGAGACCCACAGCACCCATGATTTCCCGCACGCGTGCCGAGCGTTCCGCCTTTGTAAGCTTTGGCTCGAAGACGCTCAGCGGTTCGGCAATGATGTCGCCCACGGTCATGCGCGGGTCGAGCGAGGCGATCGGGTCCTGGAAGATGATCTGCATGTCTCGGCGGGTTGCCCGCATCTCCTCGTCCGACAGATCGAGCAGATTCCGGCCTTGCCATAGGATGCGGCCCTTCTGCGACTTCAATAGACGCAGGATCGAGCGGCCGAGCGTCGACTTGCCGCAGCCGGACTCGCCGACGATACCGAGTGTCCGGCCTTCTCTTAGGTCAAAGCTGACATTGTTCACCGCCGTCAGCGTCATCGGTGGTTTGAAGAAGCTCTTCGACGGTATTTCGAACTGAGTGGTGAGGTTCTCGACCCTCAGAAGCGATCGGTCAGCCATGGTTCATAACCTCCTCACGGCGCGGGAAGGGATGGAAGCAGGCCGCGGAATGACGCTCCCCCAGCACATCGAGCTTCGGTGATACGTCGATGCAGTCATTCTGAACCATGGGACAGCGCGGCGAGAAGCTGCAGCCCTTCGGCAGGTGCTGCAGATTGGGCGGCCGGCCGGGAATGACGGCGAGCTGATCAACGTCCTGGTCCGGCCGCGGGATGGAAGCATGTAGCGCAGCAGTATAGGGATGCGCCGGCACCTCAAAGAGTTCGTCGACAGGGGCCTCCTCGACGATGCGCCCGGCATACATGACGGCGACGCGATCCGCGAGGCCGGCGACGACGCCCAAATCGTGTGTGATCATGACCAGCGCCGTGTTCATTTCTGCAGTCAGATCATTGAAGAGATCGAGGATCTGCGCTTGGATGGTAACGTCAAGCGCCGTCGTCGGCTCGTCAGCGACAAGCAACTTCGGTTTGGTCAGCAGTGCCATCGCAATGACGATGCGCTGGCGCATGCCGCCCGACAGCTCGTGCGGATAGAGGTTGAAGCGCCGAGTTGGGTCGGGGATGCCGACCCGCTTCAGCATATCTAGTGCCTCGTTGGAGGCAGCCCGTGCCGTGAACCCGCGGTGAACCTCAAGCTGCTCAGTCAACTGACGGGAAATCCGGAGCGAGGGATTGAGCGCCGTCATGGGGTCCTGAAACACCATGGCCATGTCCTTGCCGCGGACATGGTCGAGCTCGCGCGCCTTCAATGCCAATACGTCCTTACCCTCTAGCAACGCCTGGCCGCTGGTGCGGCCATTCTTGGCAAGCAGACCCATGACGCCGAGGAAGGTCTGGCTTTTGCCCGATCCCGACTCGCCGACAATCGCCACGCGCTCGCCTCGCCGGATCGAAAGGTTCACATTTGAAACGGCCTTTACCTCGCCATCCGGCGTCGCGAAGGTGATCGAATAGTCTTTCAGTTCGAGAAGCGTATCGTTCTTTGTTTCTTGTTGCATCTATCGATCCTTCGGGTCGAACGCGTCGCGTAGGCCGTCGCCGATGAAAAGCAGGCTCATCAGCAGGGCGACGAGGAAACAGGCCGGAAAGATTAGCAGCCACGGCATGCTTTCCATGGCGTCGGTGCCCTCTGCAATCAGCGTGCCGAGCGACGTCAGTGGTTCCTGAACGCCGAAACCAAGATAGGACAGAAAGCTCTCTGTCGCGATGATTTCCGGGACCGTCAGCGCAGCAAAGATCACCACCGGTCCAACGAGGTTCGGAATGATATGCTTGAGGATGATCTTTAGCGGCTTCTGGCCTGACGCGCGTGCCGCCTCGATGAACTCGCGCTGCTTGATCGACAGCGTCTGCCCTCGCACGATTCGTGCCATGGTCAGCCATTCAAGCGCACCGATTGCTGCAAACAGCAGATAGACGTTGCGGCCGAAGACGACCATCAGCAGAATCACGAAGAGAATGTATGGCAGCGCATACATGATATCGACGAAGCGCATCATGATCGCGTCGAGCCTGCCGCCGATATAGCCCGAGATCGCGCCGTAAAGCACGCCGATTACCACCGAAACGATGGTGGCGGTTGCGGCAACCGCCAGCGAGACGCGAGTGCCGTAAAGCACGCGGGCAAGTAGGTCGCGCCCGTTGGGATCCGTTCCGAAATAGTGGCCGCTCTCCATGTCCGGTGGCATCCGGAATGCTGCCCAATCCGGCTCCTCGTAGTCAAATGGGATGACGTAGGGGCCAAGGAATGCAGTCAGAATGAGAAGGACGATAACAATTATGGCAACGACGGCTGCTTTGTTGCGGGACAGACGACGCAGGGCATCGCCGGTCAGCGAGCGACTCTTGTGGGAGAGCCCTTCAGCCGCGAGAAGTTCAGCCGCAAGCAGCTCTCTCTTTGCGGGATTGAGGATCATCGGTTCCTCACTTTCGGATCAAGCCACGCATAGGCGATATCGACGAGAAGGTTCAAAATGACGATCAGCACCATGTAGAAGATGACCGTGCCGAGAACCATGCCATAGTCGCGGTTCAGGGCCGCGTTGACGAAGTAGCGTCCAATGCCGGGCAATCCGAAGATGCTCTCGACAACGAGCGAGCCGGTGAGAAGATAGCTGGCCGCAGGCCCGAGATAGGAAACAACAGGCATCATGGCAGGCTTCAGCGCATGACGCATGACTGTTAGCCGCGGGCCGATGCCCTTGGCCTTGGCAGTGCGAATGTAGTTCTGATTCATCACCTCGATCATCGATCCGCGGGTCATACGTGAGATACGACCCGCATGCGGCAACGCCAGGACGACGATCGGGATAATGAGATACTTGAACGAGCCATCACCCCATCCGCCGACAGGCAGCCAGCCGAGATGGATGCCGAAGATCAGTTGCAGGATCGGCGCGATCAGAAAGTTCGGAAGAACCAGGCCGACGAGAATGAGTAGGCCGAGGAGGTAGTCTGGCGCCTTGTTTTGATAAATCGCCCCGAGACAGCCGACCGTCACGCCGATGAGGATGGCAAAGACAAAGGCGAGCCCACCAATCGTGAACGTGTAGGGTAGGCCAATCATGATCTGCTGGGCGACGCTAAAGTCTTCGTTGGCGAAGGATGGGCCAAGATCGCCCTTCAAGACGTCGAAGACGTAGATCAGATACTGTTCGATCAGCGGCTTATCGAGATTGTAGTGAGCCGCGAGGTTCTTCAGGATCACCGGCGGCAATGGCCGCTCGCCATCGAATGGGCCGCCGGGAGCAAGGCGCAATACAAAAAAGCTGAGTGTCACGGCAATCCACATAACGGGGATCGTCGACAGCAGGCGACGGAGTGCATATTTGATCATGGTCGTGGATCGGCCCTTCCTGCAGCATACGGGAAGGGCCGGTGTTCCCTATTCTTTGATCGACAGCCAGCGCGTACGGTGGATGTCCTGAATATTGTCTTCGAAGCCTTGGACCTTCGGTGAGACGACGTTCTTCGAGACATAGTAGTACAACGGGATGGCAGCGCTGTCGTCGAGTGCAAGCCGCTCAGCCTTCTTGAAGATCTCGGCGCGTACCTTCAGGTCTGTCTGGGCATTGGCTTCCTTGATCAGCTTGTCATATTCCGGATTGCTCCAGCGGCCATAGTTCATCGAGACGCCGGAAACGAGCAGACCGAGGAAGTTGTCCGGATCATTATAGTCCGCGATCCATCCGGCGCGGCCGATCTCGACCTGACCGTGCTGCATTTCGTCGTAATGTACCTTGGTTTCGGTGTTGTAGAGCTCAATTTGAACACCAAGCGGCTTCCACATCGAGGCGATAGCGACGGCCACGCGCTTGTGGTTGTCGTTGGTGTTGTAGCGAAGCTGTGCCTTCAGCGGATGGTCAGGCCCGAAACCGGCTTCCTTGAGCAGCTTCTTCGCCTCTTCCACCTTTTCCTTGTACGGCATGTCCTTCCAGCTCACGTAGGCAGGCTCGCCGTAGTTGGCGGTGCCCGGCGGAACCCAGGAATAGGCCGGCAGTTCGCCGGTGCCAAGGATCTTCGGCCCAATCACCTCGCGGTTGACGGCCATGGAGAGGGCCTGACGGACGCGCTTGTCGTTGAACGGCGGCTTGGTGGCATTGAGGACGTAGTAGTAGCTGGCAAGGAATGGCGTGACGTGCGCCTGACCCGGCAGGTTCTTCTTCATCCACTCGTATTGGTCCGTCGGGAAGTCGGTCATGATGTCGAACTCGCCGGCGCGATAGCGCTTCAGAGCCGCCTCCTGGTCTTCCAGCGTGAAGAACTTGACGCTGTCTATCTTAAGGTCCTTCTCGCCGTAGTACTGATCGTTCTTGACGGTCGTGACGGACGCGCCCGGAATCCACTCGGTCGGCTTGTACGGACCATTGGTGACAATGTTGCCGATCTTCACCCAATCATTGCCCTTCGCCTCCACCACGTGCTTCGGCAGCGGATAGGCGGTGTAGTGCATCAGCGAGTTGATGAAGTAGGGCGTCGGGTTCTCGAGCGTGATCTCGAGCGTCTTGTCGTCGATTGCCTTGACGCCAAGCTGGCTGAAATCGGTGATTTCGCCCTTATTGATCTTTTCCGCGTTCTTGATGGTGAACTGTAGGTATGCGTATTCGGCGGCGTTCTTCGGATCAACCAAGCGCTGGAAGGCGAAGACGAAGTCGCCGGCTGTTACAGGCTGCCCATCCGACCACTTAATGCCGTCGCGAAGCTTAAAGGTGTAGACCTTGCCATCCTGCGAGACGGTCCAGCTTTCGGCCTGCCCCGGGATCGGATTGTCTTTCGGGTCTTCGGTTACGAGGCCCTCGAAGATGTCACCTGCAATGCGGTTTTCGTAGTCGCTCGACAGCTTTTGAGGGTCGAGCGACTGAGGGTCGCCACCGTTGTGAATATTGAGCGTCGCTGCATGTGCGGAGACCGCCAGCAGCGAGCCAAACACTGCCGAAGCCAAGAATTTTTTCGTTAGGAAGTTCATAGGAGGGCCACCCTTTCCAGGCTTTGCGCCTTTTATTAGTCGTTTGTTCCCGTGACCAGTTACGTTCAGGTCAACGTGCAACCTATCGTAAAGGTTTGGCGTTGCAAGCCCCAAATGAAATCGCCAACGATGCGACTGGCGGCGGTGACCTTGCGTCGTCTTCCCGCCATCCGGCTACGAAAAGCGGCATTCTTGCCAATCTCAAAAGCAATCGGTGAGACACCAAGAAATCAATCAAAAGTTGAGATTAGTAGAGGTAGCCGGCTCAACGCCGAACGGCGTTCGACCGATTATTGTGGTAATTCAACGTTGAATGCGCCTGTTTGGCCTTTGTTTGCGACATAGGGCCGCGCATGATTTTTTGTAATGTTACGTTGTTCGCCGGCGCCAAGCCACACAATTCACGACTGTTTCGCTGGATTGTGCCGCCCATCCTCGCAAGGGAGCTGTTTAGACGGCCTGAGCGCCCTGCATTCCGTCAGACGCGCCTTGTCGAAGGCGATGGCAAGCCCATAAGGTCCCCCTGCACGGAGAGGTGCGCGCCATAAAACGGAGTTCTGCGGCCCGGCACCGCTTTGCATCCTCCTCAAATAATCTGCAGCGTCGGTATCGCTACCACGAAGCGCCCGCCCCATGCGCGGATGTATTCGTTCGAGTTGACGATCTCATCGGTCAGGTTCCACGGCAGGATGACCAGATAATCTGGCTTCGCGGCTTCGATATGGCTTGGCGCATAGACAGGAATATGGCTTCCCGGCAACAACTTACCTTGTTTGATGTCGCTGCGATCGACGACAAAAGCGATGTCGTTGCTATTGACGCCACAAACATTCAGGAACGTATTTCCTTTGGCCGCGGCACCATACCCGGCGACTGTTTTGCCTTCTGTTTTCGCGCGACGAAGGAAGGCCTTGAACTCGTCACACACGCCTTCGATCTGCGTCCCAAACTGTTCGTAGGTCGCCATCTTCTTGAGGCCGAAGGCCTCTTCCTTTGCCCGGAGCGCAAGCAACCTGTCCGTCGCGGCGCGGGTGCCTTCCGCCTTCTGTGCGAAGACACGCAGCGAACCGCCGTGCGTTGGAATCTCCTCGACATCAAAGACCGTCAGCCCGCAAGCGCCGAAAATGCGCTCGACTGCGAGCAGCGACATGTACGAGTAGTGCTCGTGATAGATGGTGTCGAACTGGATTCCCTTGATCATCGCCAGGATGTGGGGGAATTCGAATGTCGAGACGCCGTCTTGCTTCAAAAGGATGGCAAAACCACTGACGAAGTCTGCGATATCGGGTACGTGTGCGAGGACGTTGTTGGCAGCCGCCACGTCGGCACTCACGCCGCTCTCGACCAACGCTGCGGCTATCTCTTTGCCGAAGAAAGCGACTTTGGTCGGCACACCCCGGCTCTCCGCGATCTTTGCCGCGTTTGCGGCCGGCTCCACGCCGAGCACCGATATGCCTTTGGCGGCGAAGTATTGCAAAAGGTAGCCATCGTTCGAGGCGACTTCGACTACCGTCGAATCCGCTGAGAGCCCGAAACGGTTGGTCATCATCTCGGCATAGCGTTTGGCATGCTCAAGCCAGCTCGTCGAGTAAGAAGAGAGGTAAGCGTAGTCAGCGTTGAAAATCTCGTCAGCCGGCACATTCTCTGTTGTCTGAACCAGAAAGCACTCCGAACAAACCATGACCTTCAGCGGGAAGGAGCGTTCCCGGGCAATCGCGCCCGCATCAGGCAGAAAGGAATTGGACCACGGTGTCGATCCAAGATCCGCGACCACGGTCGTCAGCGGCGCTGAGCAGAAACGGCATTGGTGAGACATGTGGTTAGAAGCCTTTCGTGAAAGCATCAATCTGGCCGACGACAAGCGAGAGTGCATTTTCGTCCCGGCGCCATTGATCGTACCAGCGTGCGGCCCAGTCTATCGCTTCGGCTTGGGTCAGACGCGCGCGCCAGGAGAGACAGCGGTTAGCCTCGGCAGGATCAAGACTCAGCGCATGCATCTCGCGCGGCTTGTCTTCTGCTGAGGTATCCCGCCATGTTCGTCCGAGCCCCATGGCTGCTTGAACCGATGATGCCAGAAGGCCGACCGGGATCTGCGCTTCATCGGGGGATGGCCCGAAATTCAGCGATTCGGCCGACACAGCCCCGCTATATAGAGCTTCGCAAAACAGGAAATAGCCGTTCAGGCAGTCGAGCACGTGCTGCCATGGCCGTGTTGCAAGCGGGTTGCGAATATCAAGGATCTCGCCGGCAATGGCGGCGCGGACGATGTCGGGAACCAACCGGTCCTCCGAGAAGTCGCCGCCGCCGAGCACGTTTCCACCACGCGCGGTGGCGACATGCACGCCTTTCAGTCTGAAGAAGGAATCCCTATAGGTCGCGGTTGCGATCTCGCTCGCAGCCTTTGACCCGGAATAGGGGTCATGTCCGCCAAGCCGATCCCTTTCGACGAAGTGCCGTCCGCTCTCGTCGTTGCTGTAGACCTTGTCGGTGGTAACGACCAGGATGGCCTTTAGCGCATCAAGCGAACGCGCCGCCTCGAGAAGGCGCACCGTCCCCATGACATTGACGTCGAACGTATCGACCGGCTCAAGATAACTGCGACGCACCAACGGCTGCGCTGCCATATGCAGGATGATGTCGGGATCGCATGCGCCAAGCGCTTTCGTGAGCGTCGGTCCGTCGCGGATGTCAGCAATCGTCTCAGCCGTCAGACCGGTGCTGCCAGCAAGCCCATGCAGCGAAGGCATGGTCGGCGGCGAAAGCGCGTAGCCCGTCACCTCAGCGCCAAGCCGGGAAAGCCAAATCCGCGCCCAGGTGCCCTTGAACCCGGTGTGCCCCGTCAGGAAGACGCGCTTGCCCGACCAAAAAAGCTGATCCGGAAGCCTGCTCATGACCAGACTTTCCACGGCGCATGGCCGCTCTGCCAAAGCTCTTCGAGCTGGTTCTTGTCGCGCAGCGTGTCCATCGGCCGCCAAAACCCATCATGTGGGAAAGCCATCAATTGGCCGTCGGTGGCGAGGCCTTCGAGCGGCGCGCCCTCGAACGGCGTGAGATCGCCTTCGATGCGATCAAGCACAGATCGGTTAAGCACGAAAAAACCGCCGTTGATGCGTCCGTTGTCGCCCGCGGGCTTTTCGGTGAAGCTCATCACCTTCCCATCCTCGGTCAATAACGCACCATAGCGCCCGGGTGGCACCACGCTGGTCACAGTCGCCTCGCGTCCATGGCTTCGGTGAAATTCGGTCAACGCTTTAATGTCGACATTGGCGACGCCGTCGCCATAGGTCAGGCAAAACGTATTGTCGAGATAGTTGGCAACACGCTTCAGCCGCCCGCCTGTCATCGAACCCTCACCGGTCTCCACGAGCGTCACGCGCCAAGGCTCGGCCTTGGTGGCGTGATAAGTCGTCTCGCCACGCTCCATGTCGAAGGTAACGTCCGCCGAATGCAGGATGTAGTTGGCGAAGTATTCCTTGATCATGTAGCCGCGGTAGCCAAGGCAGATCACGAAATCGTTGAAGCCGAAATGGCTATAGATTTTCATGATGTGCCAGAGAATCGGACGTCCTCCAATCTCAATCATAGGCTTTGGCCGCAGATGGCTTTCTTCGGAAATGCGAGTGCCGTATCCACCCGCGAGAATGACGATCTTCATTCTGACGCGCTCCAAATAACTGCGAAGTTTCGTTGGGTTGGAACCAGCGTGAGCAAATATACAGCCGGCTCCAGCCATTTGGAACGACCTAGCGTCGTTTCAAGAAGCCATCAGGAGCAACGGTGATCATGAGTTTTTGATCGATGGACCGGTCAATCTCAAACTCTGGATGGCTTTCGAGGTACTTCCAAACTGCAGTCTTCGGGTTATTCCCAGGCCCCCATGGCCGATCCGGATAAGCGTCCTTGGGGATATCTTCAATTACCGTATCAAAGACGACACAATAACTGCCGGCGGATGTCAGCGGCGCATAGGCTTCGAGTTCGGCCAAGACATGTTCGTGCGTGTGGTTGCTATCAAGGCATACGAGAGTTCGTTGGAACGGTTTTGCGATTTGGTGGACTTGCTCGATAATTGCCGGATCAATGCTGGATCCCTGGATCATCTGGATACGTGAGGCCATCGGATGAGCTTCAATTGCAGTTCGATTGTGCGCGCGAATGTCGATGTCAATGCCAAGGACTTTTCGTTTCGATTGACGTGGGTCTAGCGAAACGCCCCTCTCCATTGCATCTGTCAAGTCAAGCAGCGCGAGCATCGAGGCACTCAATACCAACGAACCGCCATGCGCAATGCCAGTTTCAATGATCAGGTCTGGGCGTGTCTCCCATATGATCTCCTGCATTGCGACCATATCCTGTGGATACTGAATGATCGGACGGTCCATCCAGAAGTAATTGTAGGAATATTTCAGATCGACAGACTTTCGAAGAAAATCCGATGCGCTGAGGTTGAGAGCCTGATTGGATCGCAGTGCCGCAATTCGATCTGCGACCTCTGCCTTAAAGTTGCTCATGCCGTACCTCGATTAGTTTTGTTGCCGTGCTTTGGCACTGATTCTGCAGGAATTGGGATTTGCATATGGCCGCAAGTATCTTGCGCGGGCCTGTCTTAGTCCGACCCTAAGGCAAGCGCGTGACTGGCCGAGAGGGTCGAATGATTGACCCGCGCGGATGGTGAATGGTTGCGCAGCTCAGTTCCAAAGACCAGGCGATCCCGCTGACTGAGCGCCGACCATCAATGTGGGGGACGCTATGCACCAGGTGAAATGCGGTTCGATCCCCGCCAGTTGGCGGCCGACAGCTGAAACAAATCGTTCTTCATAGCCCCCGGCAAAAGTCGCGAATTACACTAGGCGCGAGCTAGGGCTTGTTGAATTTCACTATCCTAGCCGGACTGCCAACGACAACAGCATTATCCGGCACATTCGTCGTCACTACCGCACCGGCGCCGATGGTTACCCAGTTACCAATTCTCAGGCGCGGCAGCACGGTTGCGTTAGCGCCAACAAATACGCCGTCACCAATCTCGCAACAGCCAGCGATACATGCTGCAGGCGCGACGAAGACCGATCGGCCCAGACGACATTCATGATTTACGACGGCACCGATATGGATGCTCGAGTTGTCTCCAATATCGACTTGTGCGCCGAGATGAACACCCTGTTGAATATAGATGCCTCGCCCGAGAGTAACCATGTAGGTATCTACGGAGGGGTGAATAAAGTTTACGAGCTGCCCTCCCGCGGCCTCGATACCGCGACCGGTTTCTTCTCGAGCCCGTGTACTTCCAGTCACCAAGCTGACGAAGCCTACGCCGGGGCCGGCGAGGCTGGGGATGACTTCGTAGCCTCCGAGAACCGGCATTCCGAAAAACAGCGTGCCGTGTTTGCGTTGATCGTTGTCGAGGATACCTGGAAAAGCGATCGGTGACGATGCTCTCAGCGCGTGCACCATTCGGATAGTCTCGGGACTAGCCGCGCCAAGCAGGTACATGCTTTTTATCTCCCCCATGTCGGTCTTGCTCTCAGCTGGCGGCAATCTGTGTACATATGCCTTTCACGACATCAATGACGCGGCTCTGCTCGGCATCAGTCATTTCATGATAGCTCGGCAAATTGATAGCTCTTCCTGGCAAGTCATACGCAATTGCATTGTCAGGAGCGCCAGGAAAAGACGGTAGTGAACTTAGCGGCCAGAAGAACACCCGTGCGTCGATATTCTCGGCCATGAATGCGGCCTGAAGCTTTTCACGAGTGATGCCGGTGTCGGGCGAGAACACTAGTGTTGGCATCCAGAAACCATTCTCGGTTCCGTCGGGTTCAGGATTCATCGATATCGAATTGAAATGTCGGAACTCGTCGCGGTAGGCATAGAAGATTTCTCTCTTTCGGCCAACCAGTCGTTCAATCCGCTCCACCTGCGCCAAGCCGATCGCGGCTTGCAAGTTTGAAATCTTATATTTGAAGCCGACCTCGTCGGGCCAGAATTGCTTCGTTTGTCCTCGAGCGCGCCCGTGATTCGAGAGAGTAAGAACCCTGTTGTAGAGGTCCGGATCGTTCGTAACAAACATCCCTCCCTCTCCGGTGGTGATTGTTTTGGTCCCGTGAAACGAGAACGTTCCGAAGGCTCCCATGGAGCCTGCGCGCCTACCATGCCAAACAGATCCGAGCGCCTCTGCCGAGTCTTCGACGACAGAAACACCGCGACGGCGGCCGATTTCCAGCAGCGCATCCATGTCGCAAAGATTTCCATAGATGTGAACAGCCAAAATGGCTTTTGTCTGTGGCGTGATAGCTGCCTCTGCCTTCTTCGGATCGATGCACCAGCTGTCAGGAAGGATGTCGACGAATACTGGCTTTGCACCCAGGTGCACGATCGGGGCTGCTGAGGCTATCCAGTTGGTATCAGCCAGGATCACCTCATCCCCGGGACCAACGCCAAGAGCTGCAAGCCCCATGTGCAGGGCACCAGTGCAGCTGGACGTCGCTATTGCGTGGTTGACATTAAGGTGCGCCGCAAAGGCTGCCTCAAACCTATTAATATATTCGTAGCAGCGCTCGCCCCAGCCATTGGCCGCAGCATCTGCAACATAGGCTATTTCGTGTTCGGTGATGGATGGCTTCGTGTAGAGAATGCGCTGCTTCATAATGACCTCAGTCAAGGTACAATGAGCAACTCTTGAGCCTAATTTCCGAATCGGGTCAAGTAGCGATGCGGCCTGTCGCCAAGATCGCTTTGCCACAACAAAAAGGCTGCAAATGCCAGAGAAATCCATCTCCCGTTTCACCCGCATCCCTACAGCCCTCGATGACCTCGTCCTCATCGAGCGCCGGCGACTCGGCGATGAACGCGGCTTCTTCTCGCGCTTTTTTTGCACCGAAGAGCTTCCCGATTTCGGCATCGGCCGCATCGCGCAGATTAATCACACGATGACGCAGGCAAAGGGGGCCATTCGCGGCATGCATTTCCAGAAGCCCCCCCACGATGAGGCGAAGTTCGTATCCTGTCTCGTTGGGGCGGTCTTCGATGTCGCCGTCGATCTGAGGCCGCAGTCGCCGACCTATCTCAGGTGGCATGGGGAGATTCTCTCCGCCGAGAATGCACGCTCCATGATGATCCCCCAGGGTTTTGCGCATGGCTTTCAGACACTGACCGAAAGCTGCGAACTGATCTATCTGCACGACAAGCCCTATGCGCCGGGGGCCGAAGGTGGGGTCAACGCCCTTGATCCCAAGATCGCGATCGCTTGGCCGCTCCCAGTCGCTCAGATGTCCGAGCGGGATCGCGGCTTCCCGATGCTCTAGGAAAGGCCGTCGGCCTGCGGTCGGTAGCTGACAGATTTGACGCCCCGCCGTCCGCCGCTAGATTGAGCATGACGAGGAAGGAGGCCGCAATGACCGAAATGGAACTGCCTTGGGAGGGCGGCTGCCGATGCGGTCGCGTGCGATTGAAGATCAGCGCCAAGCCGCTGTTGACCATGGCCTGCCACTGCACGGGCTGCCAGAAGATGTCGTCAAGTGCCTACTCGCTGAGCGCCGCGATCCCGGCGGAAGGCTTTGCGATCACGGAAGGGGAGCCCGTCATCGGCGGCCTGCACGGTCCCGAGGCGCACCACTACTTTTGTGGCGACTGCATGACCTGGATGTTCACACGGTCGGAGGGGATGGATTGGTTCGTCAATCTTCGCCCAACGATGCTGGACGATCCGCGCTGGTTCAAACCGTTTATCGAAACCTGGACGCGCGAGAAGCTACCTTTCGCCGAAACCGGTGCGGTCCGCAGCTACGAGGCGCTGCCCGAGATGGACGCCTATGAAGGACTGGTGAAGGAATATATGGCCTGCAGTTGAGGCAGGGGCATCAGGTCGCTGCCCGGCCATGCTTGCTTGCCGGCCGGGCTGAAAGTGGGGCTCTCACTCGTCGCCCATCTTGAGCGCGGCAATAAACGCCTCCTGCGGAATCTCCACCTTGCCGAACTGGCGCATGCGCTTCTTGCCTTCCTTCTGCTTTTCCAGAAGTTTGCGCTTGCGGGTGGCGTCGCCGCCGTAGCACTTCGCCGTCACATCCTTGCGCAGCGCCGAGATGGTCTCGCGAGCAATGACGTTGCCGCCGATAGCGGCCTGGATCGGAATCTTGAACATGTGCTTCGGGATCAGTTCCTTCAGCCGCTCGCACATGTCGCGGCCGCGCTTCTCGGCAGCGGCGCGGTGCACCAGCATGGAGAGCGCATCGACCGGCTCGCCATTGACGAGGATCGACATCTTCACGAGATTGCCAGCGCGGTAGCCTTCGAGGTGATAGTCGAAGGAGGCGTAGCCCTTCGAGATAGACTTCAGCCGGTCGTAGAAATCGAAAACAACTTCGTTGAGCGGCAGCTCGTAGGTCACCATCGCACGGGTGCCGACATAGGTGAGCTCAGTCTGGATGCCGCGGCGGTCTTGGCAGAGCTTGAGGATCCCGCCGAGATAATCGTCGGGCGTCATGATCGTCGCCTTGATCCAGGGCTCGCGGATTTCGTCGATCTTGACGACGTCAGGCATATCGGCCGGGTTATGCAGCTCACGCTCGCTGCCATCCGTCATCGTCAGCTGGTAGACGACCGAGGGAGCCGTCGCGATCAGGTCGAGGTCGAATTCGCGTTCCAGCCGCTCCTGAATGATTTCGAGGTGCAGCAGGCCGAGGAAGCCACAGCGGAAGCCGAAGCCGAGAGCAGCGGACGATTCCATTTCAAAGGAGAAGGAGGCGTCGTTGAGGCGAAGCTTGCCCATCGCCGCGCGCAGATCTTCGAAATCCGCCGCATCGACCGGAAAGAGGCCGCAGAAGACGACAGGCTGCGCCGGCTTGAAGCCGGGCAGGGCTTCGGCCGTCGGGCGCTTGTCCTCAGTGATCGTGTCGCCGACGCGTGTATCGGCCACTTCCTTGATCGACGCCGTGATGAAGCCGATTTCGCCGGGCCCGAGGCTGTCGACATTGACCATCTTCGGCGTCAGCACGCCGACACGTTCCACCTGGTACTTGGCATCCGTGCCCATCATGCGAATCATCTGACCCTTGGTCAGTACGCCATCGATGATGCGCACGAGAACCATGACGCCGAGATAGGTGTCGTACCAGCTGTCAACGAGCAGCGCCTTCAATGGCGCCTTCTCGCCGCCTGGGCTTTTCGGCGCCGGCAGCTTCTGGACGATGGCTTCAAGGACGTCGGGAATACCGAGGCCGGTCTTTGCCGAGATCAACACCGCTTCCGAGGCATCGATGCCGATCACTTCCTCGATCTGTTCCTTGATGCGGTCAGGCTCGGCCGCCGGCAGGTCGATCTTGTTGAGAACGGTGACCAGCTCGTGGTTGTTATCGATCGCCTGGTAGACGTTGGCAAGCGTCTGAGCTTCCACGCCCTGGGACGCATCGACGACGAGCAGCGAACCTTCGCAGGCCGAGAGCGAGCGCGAGACTTCATAGGCGAAATCGACGTGACCGGGCGTGTCGATGAGGTTCAGGATATAGGTTTCGCCATCCTTTGCCTTGTAGTGCAGGCGCACTGTCTGGGCCTTGATGGTGATGCCGCGCTCGCGCTCAATATCCATGTTATCAAGCACCTGCTCGGACATCTCGCGCTCGGCTAGGCCGCCGGTCGATTGGATCAGGCGGTCGGCAAGTGTCGATTTGCCGTGGTCGATGTGGGCCACGATCGAGAAGTTGCGGATATGGGAAAGCGGGGTGGTCGGATTGGTGCTCATGCGCGCCATATAGCAGCGCCGCCCCTTGGCGCAAAGCGGAAAAGAAGGAGTTCGTTTAGTATAAGCGGTTGTTTCTCAGATGGAAACATGCCCCTTGATTCCATCATCAGACTATGCATTTCTATTATAGTAGAAAACAGGATCTGACGGTGGAACAGGAACTCGAAAAGGCGATTGCCATTCGCATTCGCAAGCTCCGGCTGCAGAAAAAATTGACCCTGGAGGACCTCGCCAGCGCTTCGGGTGTCAGCCGCGCAATGATCTCGCGTATAGAACGTGGCGAGGCGAGTCCGACAGCGTCGCTGCTCGCACGGGTATGCGCAGCGCTGGGCTTATCGCTTTCCGCATTTTTTGCGGAGGAGGGAGAGGTCTCGCCGCTGTCGCGTCGCCAGCAGCAGCAGGTCTGGCGAGATCCGGAGACGGGCTACATCAGGCGTTCCGTCTCGCCGCCGGGCACCGCTTCCGATGTCGACATCGTCGACGTTGAATTCCCGCCCGGCAGCCGCGTCAGTTTCCCTCCGCATGCGGCAAGCAGCGGCATGACCCAGCATATCTGGCTGTTCGATGGCGAGATGGAAATGACAACAGGCGATAGCGTGTATCGTCTTTTGCCTGGCGACTGTCTGTTCATGCCGGTCGGTGAAGGCCATGTTTTTCATAACCCCGGCAACATTCCCGCCCGCTATTGCGTCGTGCTCGACCGGCGCGGGCGCTAATTCACTTCAGGAGGTGACATGAAAGAGGCCGCCTCTGGAGAGAACGGATCACTGAGATGCAGGTGATGATCGAGGGACAGTCACGCTTCCAGCCTTGCGGCTTACCTTATTGGGGTTCGGAAAATCTCAACAAGGGAGTTGGAAGCATGACCGCCTCTTATGAATACCATATCGGCGTCGACTACCACAAATCCTACAGCCATCTGGTGGTGCAGGACAGCGGTGGCAAGACCCTGCGCTCTGGTCGGGTTAAGAACGATCGCGAGTCTCTGGGCGGGTTCCTGGAACGCTACCGCGAGAACTCGCATGCGGTTGTCGAGGCGACGCGCAACTGGATGGTGATCTACGATT
>NZ_HF536772.1:914584-1018281 GCF_000312665.1 Rhizobium mesoamericanum STM3625
AAAACGATGACAGCAACGATCCGCCTTCTCGACGCGGCAAAGGCCCGCGCGGCGATCCCCGATCTCTGCGAGGTACTGGCCGATTGCGTTAACGGCGGCGCCTCCGTCGGCTTCATGCAACCCTACAGCAACGCAGATGCCGAGCCCTATTGGCAGGGCGTTGCAGATGCCGTTGCCTCAGGCGCGACGCTGCTCTTCGTGGCCGAGATCGACGGTCGACCCGTCGGCACGGTGCAGGTTAGTGCGGCGCAGATGCCGAATCAACCGCATCGGGGCGATCTTAAGAAGCTGCTGGTGCATCGCTCCGCGCGCGGCAAAGGGCTGGCGCGTCTCCTGATGGATACCGCGGAACGCGAAGCCGCCGCGCACGGCAAGACGCTTCTGGTGCTCGACACGGCAACTGGAAGCGAAGCCGAGGCGATCTATCCACGGCTTGGCTGGCAGCGGGTTGGCGTGATCCCTGACTATGCGCTGTGGCCGGAAGGCGGCCTCTGCGCCACCACGTTTTTCTACAAGCGTGTTGCCTAGCTTATAGCTTAGGCTAGCTTGCGCCCCGGGTCGTCGAGCGCGGGATTGTAGAATAGCGATAGCGTCAAGCTCCTGGCGATCCGCTCGGCGGTCACCACGAACCAGGCTTTGGCTTCCGGGTTCGGGGCGATATCGGTGAGTGTCGCGGAAAACAGCGCCAGCCACTGCGGGAAGAGGTCGGGCGACATGTTCGCGACACCGGAATGTGCCTGCACCGGCTTGCCGCCATAGGCGCCGCTGCGGAAAGCGACCGATGACCAGAAGCTCTTCATCTTCTGCATATGCTCGGGCCAGCGGCCGGAGAGCCTGGCATCGAACACCGGCCCAAGCGTCGGATGCTGGAGCACGCGGCCATAAAACGTCTCAACCAACCGATCGATGAACGCTTCATCGACGCCCATCGCCTTCATTTCTGCTTCGGCGCGCTCACGAATGGCGGCTACATGTGCCGCACGGCCCTGTATTTTCGTGTCCATCATGAACTCCGGCATGTCGCCACCCGCGACCGCTGTCATATAGGCGATTGGCACCGTGAGATGAAGGCTCTGCGAGGCAAGGCAGCATTGCGCGTTAATAGGAGCTTCTGTTTTTTGACAGCGGCCATCTTCTCGCGATAGATCTCACCCTCTCGCGCCTTCCGCTGCCACGGTCGGGCCTCTGCAGCGGAATGTCGGCGCGGGTCGAGGATGGCGGTCACGAGGCTCCGTTCGGAAGCTGCGGAGTACCGTGCCCCTTGGCCGCCGATGATGCCCGCTGGGCTCTTGGCGGCGCTCTGCACTGGCGTCACACAGCCGATCCAGATGCAGTTCAACCCCGCATGAGCGCGAGGGGTATCTGGAAGTATTCGGCAAGGCCATATGAGGAGAAAAACACAGCATCGATGCCGAGTAACGCAGAAGTTGATCACTGCGGCTGCTATTATGTTTCGGATTGCGCTGCCTTTGCCGCGATATCGGGGAAACCGGGTCTGTGCTGCGGCAAATCCTCAGCGGTGCACCTCGTGGTTCAGTCCGTATCGAGGTTAGGGCTTGGTGGAGGCACGCAGCACGCCGATCAGTGCTTTCCCATCGGTGAAGTAGGGGTCACCGCCCCCGTTGCGACCGGTCTTGGTGGCGCCAATTCCCGCGATCTCATAAGTCGACGACAATTGACCAGCTGTCTGGAGATCGCCAATGGTCAGATCCCGCTCGGCATCGACATCGGGTGAAATGTGATGGGTGATTTGGCCGGTGTCATGGCTGAAGCCGACGCCGCGGTCAAAGCTCGCCGAGCCGAGCCAGAGTGGGCGCCCATCTTCACCGGCGCTCTTCGTTTCCCAGAAACGGACATGGTGGCGCTCGTCGGCGCTCTTACCCACGGCCTTTTCAAACGCCAGATCCTGTTGGCGGCCCTCGAACAGCAATGGGCTCACGGGAGCGTCGAGGTCCGGCCGATCAAGCACGACGCTTAAGCCGATTTCGGCCGATGTCCGCAGCGTGATCTTGTCGGCCGGATCCCATCCAGCCGATGCGAATGCCCGGACCACGTCCTCCCTCGAACCGACAAGTCCAACATTGATGGGGTCGCCCGGGATGTCCTGTTTGGTGGTGGTCACCATTGGACCAAATTCCGCGAGACGGCCGGCGTCGCGATGGATCCATATCTCAGGCATGAAGAAATACGCGACGATCAGATACGCACCCAGCAGGACCGCCACACCGCCGACCACCATCCGCGTTTTCGTCAAAGGTCTCATCGAAGTGCCCCCGAACTCAATGTTATCATACGATCCTCCAATGACGCGGCCAACATGAACCTTCTATCGCGTTGATCGCTGGCGTCCTCATTCCGCCATCGGCATCCCGACTGGACCCGCGCCCTTGCCATTCGCCCTCGTTGCGCTTAGCTCTCGGGCACCACGAATCCGGATTTCGAATGCCGCACAAGGTTTCTCTGTCCCGCCTTAAGCTGACCGACTTTCGCAACTATGCGTCTGTCTCGCTGGTGCTCGACGGTCGGCATGCGGTGCTGACGGGCGACAACGGCGCTGGCAAGACCAATCTGATGGAAGCGGTCTCCTTCTTGTCGCCGGGCCGCGGTCTGCGTCGTGCGACCTATGGCGATGTCACCCGCGTCGGCGCGACTGCAGGCTTCGCGATCTTCGCGAAGCTCGACGGCATGGAAGGCGAGGTGGAGATCGGCACCGGTGCTGATACCACCACCGATGACAGTGCGTCCCGGCGCCTGCGCATCAACGGCACGCCCGCAAAGTCGGCGGATGAACTGACTGATCATTTGCGCCTTCTATGGCTGACGCCCTCGATGGATGGGTTGTTCACCGGTGGCTCGTCCGAACGCCGCCGTTTCCTTGATCGGCTCGTGCTGTCGCTTGATCCGGCCCATGGCCGACGTGCCAGCGATTTCGAACGCGCCATGCGCAGCCGCAACAAGCTGCTCGACGAGCCCCGTTTCGATCCCGCTTGGCTTTCCGGCATTGAACAGCAGATGGCTAGCCTTGGCATTGCCATGGCGATGGCGCGCCAGGAGATGCTCGGCCTTCTTGCTCGCCTCATCGACGAGACGCACGAAACCTCGCCCTTTCCGGCCGCAGCGCTCGAGCTTGCCGGCTTCATGGATGGTCAATTCTCACGCCCCGCCGTTGATCTTGAGGATGACTATGCGGCCATGCTTGCGGAGAGCCGCTACCGCGACGCTGCCGCCGGTCGCACGCTCCACGGCCCCCATCGCGCCGATCTGCTTGTCCGCCATCGGCAAAAACAGATGGATGCAGCGCGTTGTTCGACAGGCGAGCAGAAGGCGCTGCTGGTGGGGTTGATCCTCGCCCACGCACGGCTGGTCGCCAACCTTACCGGCCATGCCCCTATCCTGCTACTCGACGAAATAGCCGCACATCTCGACGAAGGCAGGCGGGCTGCACTCTTCGATCTCATTGACGCGCTCGGCGGCCAAGCCTTCATGACAGGCACGGATCGCACCATGTTCTCCGCCCTCGGCGAGCGCGCGCAATTCTTCACCGTTGCCGATGGAAAGGTTTTCGAATGACCGATGCCGCTTCCCCCTCAGCCAGAGGCCGTGTTAGCATCACGCCCATGGAACCCCTCAGCCCGGAAGAAATCGCGCGATACCAGCGTCATATCCTGCTTCCAGAGATCGGTGGCGCGGGCCAGCAGAAGCTTAAAGCTGCTCGCGTGCTGGTCATCGGTGCCGGCGGACTGGGAACCCCGGTCCTGCAGTATCTGGCGGCCGCCGGTGTCGGCACGATCGGCATTGCCGATGATGACCGGGTTTCGCTCTCCAACCTGCAGCGGCAGGTGATCCACGACTCCGGCACGATCGGCGAACTGAAGACGGAAAGCGCCGCCTTCGCGATCGCCCGCTTGAACCCGCACGTTAACGTGATCCGCTTTGAAGAGCGCTTCTCAGCGGATTCGGCGCGCCGTCATCTCTCCGGCTTCGATCTGCTGATCGATGGCTCAGACAATTTTGATACGCGCTATACGGCAGCCGACGCTGCCGAGGCTGCGCAAATACCGTTGGTGACGGGCGCGGTCGGCCGTTTCGATGGCTCCGTCACCGTGCTCAAGCCCTACGAATCGGCAGAGGACGGGACGCCAAACCCGACCTATCGTGATCTCTTCCCCGAGAAGCCGCCGGCGGGACTGATCCCGGCCTGCGCTGAGACCGGCATCATTGGTGCGCTGACGGGCGTGATCGGCACGCTGATGGCCATGGAAGCGATCAAACTTATCACCGATACTGGCGAGCCCCTGATTGGCCGGCTGCTGCTCTACGACGCGCTTGCCGCCCGCTTCGATACGATCCGCTACAAGCGCCGCCGCCAGAGACAGAGCAAGGCGTCATGAAAATCGTCCCCATCGACGAGGGCTTTCAGCGCTGGGACGAGCTCTTGACGCTGATCCTGTCGGCATTCGCCTACATGAATGACCGGATTGATCCGCCATCCTCGGCCTTGCAGTTCACGCCGACAACGCTCGCAGCCAAGGCACATTCCGAAATCGCTTACGCGGCGATGGAGGGCGACATGCTGTGCGGCTGTGTCTTCCTGCGACCGGAAGAAGGCTGCCTTTACATCGGCAAGCTGGCGATTGCCCCAGACGCACAGGGCCGGGGCATCGGTCGCAAGCTGCTGACCGTCGCCGAGCAGGTGGCACGGGACCGCGCACTCGCGTCGCTACGGCTCGAAACGCGCATCGAGCTTGTCGAGAATCATGACGTCTTCACGTGCTGGGGATTTGAGAAGACTGCCGAAAACGCGCATCCCGGCTTCACCAGGACAACGTCGATTGAAATGCGTAAACCGGTCTCGGCCTAAGGCAATTCGAAAAGTGCGGCGCGGTTTTCCGTCCGGAATTTCATAAAACGATAAAATCGCGCTGTTCAGTGATACCGGGAAACGCCGAACGACTCTATCGGCCCGGCAGCACGCGATTTGGCGGGCGATGTCCGTCGATGAAGGTGCGGATGTTGATGATCACCTTGTCGCCCATATCGATACGGCCCTCAATTGTTGCCGAGCTCATATGCGGCAGCAGCACCACCTTACCCTCGTTGGCGAGCTTGATGAGCTTCGGATTGACTGCAGGCTCGTTTTCGAAGACGTCGAGGCCGGCGCCTGCCAGCTTGCCCTCGCGCAGACTTTTGATCAACGCAGTCTCGTCGATCACATCACCACGGGCAGTGTTGACCAGATAGGCGGTCGGCTGCAGCAAAGCTAGGCGGCGGGCCGACAGCAGGTGGAATGTTGCCGGCGTCGAAGGGCAGTTGACTGAAACGATGTCGACACGGGCAAGCATCTGGTCAAGGCTTTCCCAGTAGGTTGCTTCCAGCTCGTCTTCGGTCGCCGGGTTGACGCGCTTGCGGTTGTGGTAATGGATCGAAAGGCCAAAAGCCTTCGCGCGGCGGGCAACGGCGGTGCCGATCCGTCCCATTCCGACGATCCCGATACGCTTACCGTGGATGCGCCGCCCGAGCATCCAGGTCGGCGACCAGCCGGGCCATTCGCCCGGGTGGTCGGTCAGCACCCGCGCACCTTCGCCCAAGCGGCGCGGCACGGCGAGGATGAGCGCCATGGTCATGTCGGCCGTATCTTCTGTCAGTACGTTCGGCGTGTTCGTGACCGTAATCCCCTTGCGGGCTGCGGCCTCGACATCGATATGGTCTGTACCGTTGGAGAAGCTGGCGATCAGCTTCAGCTGTGGTCCGGCCTCCTCGATCAGGGCGGCGTCGATCCGATCGGTGACGGTCGGAACCAGCACGTCCGCGCTTTTGATCGCGGCGATCAGCTCTGTCTTGGAGCGCGGTGTGTCATCAATATTGAGTTCCGCGTCGAAGAGTTCACGCATCCGCGTCTCGACTGCGTCGGGCAGCTTCCGCGTGATGTAAACCGTCGGTTTTTTCTTCGTCGTCATGTGCGCCGGCGCTAACTTGTAAAGAGGTCCTTAACCAAGACGCGGGATAATTTTCCCGTTCGGGCAAGTTCTACCAGACCCGCGTGCGAAGACAAACAAAACTCGTCAAGCGTGCGTGGGAATGTCGAATTCCGGAATCAGGCAGCAGTCCTGCCCCTCTGAGCAAACGGAAGTCCCATGCATAGCAAAGTCCTGAAATCTTGCCTCGCCGTTGCGATCGGTTTCGCGCTTTCTGCGGGCACGGCTGAAATGGCCTCCGCGCAGGCGGCAAAGGGACCGAGCGGTCTGCCGCTGCCACGCTTCGTCACGCTCAAATCTAAGCGGGTCAACCTGCGCATCGGCCCTGGCACCGACTATGCGGCCTCATGGATGTATCTGAAGGCCGGCCTACCGGTCGAAATTATCCAAGAATACGATAACTGGCGCCAGATTCGCGATGCCGATGGCACCGAGGGTTGGGTCAACCAATCGCTGCTGTCAGGCTCGCGTGCGGCGATCGCAGCCCCGTGGATGAAGGGCAAGGGCAAGTCCGTCTACGTCAACATGCGCCGAGACGCCCTGCCGTCCGCAAGCGTCGTTGCCAAGCTGGAACCCGGCGTCATGATGAACATCGGCGAGTGCAATGGCGACTGGTGCTTCGCCAAGGCGGACGGCGCCGAAGGTTGGGTGGCGCAGTCGGAAATCTGGGGCGCTTATCCAGGCGAAGCCTTTAAGTAAGATTTGCCTGCTTGCCGGCTTCGGCAAGGGACGTCATCGGCCTTGGGCCGATCTGCTGGATCACGATGCCGGCCGCAAGGCAGCCAAGCTTACCGCAGTCTTCCAGCGTCCGGCCCTGGGTGTAGCCGTAGAGGAAGCCGGCGGCGAAGAGATCGCCAGCGCCCGTGGTATCGACTAGTTCCTTGATCTTGATCGCATCCACGTAGAAGCGCTCGTTTCCTTTCAGGATCACGGCGCCGTTCTCGCTCATTGTCACGGCTGCGATCTTGCTGTCCCTAGCGATGCTGTTTAGCGCTTCTTCGAAGTTGTCCGTTTGATAGAGCGCCAGTGCTTCCTGCCGGTTGGCAAAAACGATATCGACGGTCCCGGAGCGCATCAGGTCGAGGAATTCGCCGCGGTAGCGATCAACGCAGAAGCTGTCGGAAAGCGTCATCGACATTTCGCGGCCGTTCTCGTGAGCGATACGAGCGCACTCGCGGATCGCTTCCTTGGCGCGCGGCGGATCCCAGAGGTAGCCCTCGAAGTAGGTGACCTTGGACTGGGCGACCACGTCGGCCTCGACGTCTTCGGGTCCGAGCTCGACACAGGCGCCGAGGTAGGTGTTCATCGAGCGTTCGCCGTCGTCGGTAACGAAGATCATCGAGCGCGCGGTGGGGGGAAATGTCCCCTTCGGCTGCGTCTGATAATGAACGCCCTGCGCACGGATATCGTGGGCGAAGATCTCGCCGAGCTGGTCTTCCGCGACTTTGCCGAAATAGGCAGCCTTGCCGCCGAAGCTCGCGACACCTGCCGCCGTGTTGCCGGCGCTGCCGCCGGAAGCTTCCACCGCTGGTCCCATGCGCGCATAGAGAAGTTCGGCGCGCTCGGCATCGATGAGGTTCATCGCCGCCTTTGTGATCTCGTTGTCAATGAGGAACTGGTCGTTGCATCGCGCGATGATATCGACGATGGCGTTGCCGACAGTCAGAACATCGAATTTGGTCATGAAAGGGAAGGTCCCGGTTTAGGTGATAGCCGGTGACCGGTCTTAGCGAATTTTCGCCGCATGGGAAGCGGAAATGCCGTTCATGCGTTCAATCGATCATAAAATGCGGCGGTGGCGAATGCACTGCCCCGAGCAGCTCTGCGACGTTCAATGAAGCCGTGCCTTAAGCAACGGCTACATAAATGAGGTCTGGGACCACAAGCCACTCGTCCTTTCGCAGTGCGGACACATCGAGCCTGCCGCGGCGATCGCGGCGAGCAACTCCCGCGAAGCGATAGCGACTGCCTCTGATGTCGATAACTCGAGCAGGGATGGGTCTGCCATCGATATGGCCGATGATGGGTCCATCGGACCTCGAGCCATTCAGGAAAAAATACTCATGAGGGAGGCTCCTGCTCACCATCCTGGTTGCCTTTCGTTTGGTTGTGCGCACGGCGTAAAATCCGCGGACGCGATTCTCACGTCGGCGCTGGCCTTCTCAAAAGGAACGGCGCTTTTTGATGGCGACCTGAGAAAAGCCGACCTGTATTCTTGATCTCCGTGACCAATCGCTTCAGTAGGCGACGCCTGTAGGGCCCTGCTGGTTGGTAAATGTGAAGATTCCGCCGACCGGAGGCCAACGACCACGTCTCGTCGTAAGGATTGTGGATAAGGCCATTGTCATTCCACTCGCAGCGGCGCCTGGAATTAAAGCCTCATACGAAATAAAGGCTACACATCCTGCCGTGCGCGGTTTAGTGCTCGATTTGCTGTTCTGCCACGGCGCTTGCGATAATCTGATCGGAGCCCTTGGCATAGAGCGGGAGCGTCAGGGTAATTGCTTCGTTGCGCCCGTTGATGCTGGCCGTATATCGCTTGTAGACGCGATCCTGCCCTTGCTCTTCACCTGCCGAGACGGCGTTCACTTTCTCGACCAATGCTTTCTCGAAGGCGGTCGCATCGATGTCGCCCAATGCCACCGTGCAACCTTCCACGGTTTTGCCTCCGACGTCCGCTCGCGAGACCACCAGGGCCTGAAAACCTTCGCTTTCACCGCCGCTGACGATCCACCCTTCAAGCGCTTCCGGGTTTTCCATCGGTGTGAAGGTCAGCGCCAGATCCTGTGCCATCGAAGGCCATTCGTCTGCTTTCGCGCGCTCCGACGTACGTTCGAAATCAGGACCGGAGGACACGCAGCTGTCGTAGAAGAACGCAAGCTTCGAGCTCGCGTCGTCCGCAAATGACGGTCCTGTCGCCACAAGCATGAAGAAGGCAGCCAAGCTACGCTTCATATTGTCTCCGCGCGTCAAAGTCAGTGCGGCCCTTCGGCCGCACTGATCATTTCAAAGCTGCCGGATATTGTCGGCAGAAGTTCTGCCGGTCCGACGGTCCTGCGCCACTTCGAACGCTATGCCCATCCCCTCTTTTACGGTGTCGATCCCGCCACGTTGGGCGGCGGTGATGTGGAGGAAGACATCGGTGCTTCCGTCATCCGGCGTGATAAATCCAAAGCCCTTGTCCTGGTTGAACCACTTGACTTTACCTGTTGGCAAAATTTACCCCCATGTTGGTCTCCCAGCCCAGATGCGACATCGCACGATTTTGTCGGCCGGCACAAGAGCCGTTGATAACAGGAGATTGCGGCGGGCTCACAGCGCTTCATAGAAATGCCGCCCTGGCGTCATCCCCATGTCATTTTCAGTCCCTATAAGGATGCTCATTGAGATTGGCATGAGCGGCTTGCGGGCTGCAGCCAATGGAGAAGGGGATGATACCCGTCGACGATACCGGAGCGGCGCTGACCACGGATGAACTGGCAGCATCGCGAACCGGCTATCCGGCTAGACCGGATGCGGAAAAGCGGGCGAGCCCGCTTTTTTTGTGCGCCCAGCCTAGGCGCATTCTTGTGGGTGGAAGTCCCACCGTAAGCTGGTCACAGCGAGCGAAGTGAAGCGCAACCGCGGAGGGGCGACCGACCGCGGGGAGGAGGAAGCGTGGATCAAACCAAGCGGGGCCGACGGACAAGAGCCGGATATATGAGGAGGTGCCGACCAGGGTGAGCGGCAATGGATCGCGAACCACTTGTGGCCAAGCGGCGGTGGCGAAAATCCAGCACTCGTGCAGGGAAGGAGTGCTTTTTTACCTGGGGAGATCTCGTCCACCACCTGGAGCGGTTTCCCGTGGCAGGGGATCAATCAAATAAGATCGCCCCCAATGCCGATTTATGCCAGGCGTGTTTGTCATCTCGTCCGATTTGCTGCTACGCATAATGATCTCTCGCAAGGCAGCCGCATTGAATGACAGCCATCATCTTCGACGTCCTTCCCATTTTCATCATGATCCTGATCGGTTGGCTGACCGTTAAACTCCGTTTGATGAGGGCGGAGATCGGGGATGCGCTGAGCGAGTTCGTATTCAAGATCGCCGTACCGTTGTTGCTGTTCCGCACGATCGCAGAAGCGGATTTTCACGGTGCCTCGCCGTTCCGTCTCTGGATTGCCTACTTTTCCGGCGTTGCAGTGACATGGGTCGCCGCCCATATCTCCGCGACGCGCCTCTTCGGGCGCGATGACCGTATCGGGGTGCTGGCCGGCGTGTCGTCAGCCTTCGCCAACACAATCTTCATCGGATTACCGCTCGTCCAGCGCACGGTGGGTGACAAGGGACTCGTGCCGCTCTCCATTCTGATCGCGATCCATCTTCCAGTAATGATGATCATCGGGACCATTATGATGGAGCGCGCCGAACACAAGATCGCGGGTAAGAAGGAGCGCAGCATCTCTAAAGTGGTACGCCAGATTTCCCATAATCTCCTCAAGAACCCTCTGGTGATCGGCTTGGCCGGGGGAGCTGCCATGCATCTTCTCGGTCTCACCATGCCCGCGCCAGTCGAAGCCATCGTTAAGCAGATTGCCGGCGTGGCCGGGCCGGTTGCGCTGATCTCGCTCGGCATGGCGCTCGAAAAATATGGGATATCGGGCAACGCGGGCATCGCCAGCGTCACCTCCGCCTTCAAGCTGCTGCTGTTGCCGGCCTGCGTCTGGACGGCAAGCCGCATGGTGGGCCTGGCCGGTGACTGGACGGCCGCTCTCGTGCTGATCTCGTCCGTTCCAACGGGCGTCAATGCCTGGCTGATCGCCAATCGCTTCGGTGTCGGCCATAGTCTGGCGGCCTCGACAATCACGCTGACCACCGCGCTCGGCGCCATCTCGGTCACGTTCTGGGCTTTTCTGCTCGGCGCATAGGACAAAAGAAAAGCCCAGCATTGGCCGGGCTTCAATTTCAATTGTCCGCAAGAGCAGCGTAGCGCTTACTGCGTCGCGCTATCCGGCGCGTTCGGATCCGGAAGCGGAACCGGCGAATCGGCCAGGGTGTGAAGGTAGAGTATGACGTTGGCACGATCGGTGTCCTTCGGGAGACCCGCAAACCCCATCGCCGTGCCGGCAACATACTTCTTCGGCGCTGTCAGGAAGTGGTTGAGATGGTCGAAGGTCCACTTCTCGCTGCCGCCCTTGGAAAAGTCCTTCATAGCAGACGAATAAGCAAAGCCCTCGTGCGTGGCGATAGGACGATCGACGACACCATAGAGGTTCGGGCCGACTTTGTTCGGCCCCCCCTTGGTCGCGTCATGACAGGCCTGACACTTCTTGAAGATAGCTTCGCCGGCCTTGGCGTCTGCCTTTGCGAGCAGCTGCGCGATCGGAACGGCTGCAGCAGGTGCGGCCTCGCCGCCACCAGAGGCTGCCGCCTCTTCGGCTACAATCGCAAAACCTTCCTTTTCCGGCTTCTCCGAATGAAAGATCCCCTCCGACGCGATGGAGACGGACATCAGAACGAAAACCGTCCCGAGCAGTGCCCCCACCGCCGTATTCACGTATGAATTCATCTGCAATGCTCCCCTTGCAGCCGGCAGACATAAAACCGGACCATCTTGAAATCGCGCGGAACCTATGTCTTTTGGCTATTCGTTGCAACAGTCTAAATGGTCTGTTGCGTGAGACTTTTTGACACCTTTCCGCCCGGATTAGAAGGCCCGAACAATGACCAGTCCAAATTTAGATGACGTGCTCGTGTTGATCCCGGCCCGCATGGCATCGACCCGTCTTCCGGGCAAGCCGCTTGCCGATATTTGCGGGCTGCCGATGGTTGTTCAGGTGGCCTTGCGTGCCAAGGAGGCTGCGATTGGCAGAGTTATCGTCGCGGTCGATGACCAGCAGGTCTACGATGTCGTTGCCGAGGCGGGCTTCGAAGTCATTATGACAAGCAAGGATCATCAATCCGGTTCGGATCGTATCTACGAAGCCCTGGCGAAAGTGGACCCGGAGGGGCGCGCCAAGTTCATCGTCAACGTGCAGGGTGACTTGCCAACGATCGAGCCGGAAACCGTTCGTGCCGCGCTGCGCCCGCTGGAAGATCCGAGTGTCGATATCGCGACGCTGACGATCGAGATCGAGGACGAGGCCGACAAGACTGCGCCTCATATTGTCAAGGTCGTCGGTTCGCCGCTATCGGACAGCCGCCTGAAAGCCCTCTATTTTACGCGCGCCACGGCACCTTACGGCAACGGCCCGCTCTACCATCATATCGGCCTTTATGCTTACCGCCGCACGGCCTTAGAGCGTTTTGTCACGCTCGGGCCATCCGTGCTGGAGAAGCGCGAAGCGCTCGAACAGCTGCGCGCGCTCGAGGCTGGCATGCGCATAGATGTCGAGATCGTTGACACGATTCCGCTTGGTGTCGATACTCCCGCCGACCTTGAAAAGGCGCGGCGCATTCTTTCCGCTAGAACGAAGTGACGGATTTCCCATGAATATCAAGACCAACAGGATCGCCTTCCAGGGCGAGTTCGGCGCGAATTCCGACATGGCGTGCCGCGACATGTTTCCGACAATGGAACCGCTGCCATGCCAGACATTCGAGGATGCCTTCGTGGCGGTCGAGAATGGCGATGCCGATATCGGCATGATCCCAATCGAAAACACGATCGCCGGTCGCGTCGCAGACATTCATCACCTGTTGCCGGAGTCCCGTCTGCACATCATCGGCGAATATTTCATGCCGATCCGGTTTCAGCTGATGGTGCTTCCTGGTGTCACCAAGGATGAAATCCGCACCGTTCACAGCCACATCCATGCGCTCGGCCAGTGCCGGAAGATCGTTCGTTCGCACGGCTGGAAGCCAGTGATCGCCGGCGACACAGCCGGTGCCGCAAAGCTCGTAAAGGAGACCGGAGATCGCTCCATGGCCGCACTTGCCCCGCGGCTTGCTGCCGATCTCTACGGTCTTGAGATCGTTGCAGAGAACGTCGAAGACACCGA
The DNA here is from genome assembly GCF_000312665.1 of Rhizobium mesoamericanum STM3625. GTDB lineage: Bacteria > Pseudomonadota > Alphaproteobacteria > Rhizobiales > Rhizobiaceae > Rhizobium > Rhizobium mesoamericanum. The sequence goes on from NZ_HF536772.1 coordinate 927,541, forward strand.
AGACAACGTCACCCGCTTCGTCGTTCTCGCTCGCGACGAGGAATGGGCGCATCGAAGCTCCGCTGAAGAGAAGGTCGTCACGACGTTTGTGTTCAACGTCCGAAACATCCCGGCCGCGCTCTATAAGGCGCTCGGCGGTTTTGCGACGAACACCATCAACATGACGAAACTGGAGAGCTACCAGCTCGGCGGCAAGTTTGTCGCAACGCAGTTCTATGCCGACATCGAGGGACACCCGAACGATCCAAACGTCCGACGTGCGCTTGAGGAATTGCGCTTCTTCTCCGAGAAGGTGCGTATTCTCGGTGTCTACAAGGGTCACCCGATGCGGGGTCAACTCCAGAAATAAGGGCGCCTGCACGCGCCCTTTCTGCTCAGTTTAGCGCTTTTTGCTTTAGTTTACTTGTCCGGCTCACACACACGCAGGCGGTGACCGTCCGGGTCGAGCACGACGAAGGTGGGACCGAAATCCATCTCCGTAAGATCCTGCGCTATGGGGAGCTGGCGTTTGCGCCAGTCATCGTAAAGCGTCGATACGGCGTTTTCCCCGGGAACCATAAAGGCGATCTCGGCCCGGCTGCCGGTGGCAGACGGCTGCGGCGTAACCTTGCTCAGCCGCCAGAGGCCGAGCGTGAAACCACCGTCGAGAGCGAAAGCAATAAAGTTCGGCGCTTCGGCCACCGGCTCGCGGCCGAGCAGTGACCGGTAGAAACCGGCGCTCTCGGCCGGGTCCTTGACGTAGAGAATGATGAGATTCGGGCTGTTCATTGGGTCGTCCTCGTTGTGACAGGTGTTAGGCGAAGAAACGCCGCTGCACCCATGGCAGCGGCGGCGGTAGGTCACGTGTCCTGGGAGTGGCGCAGTCGCGATCTATCCTTCGTGGCAGCTCCGGCCCCAATCCACGAAGCCGAGATCGCGCTTCATCGTCTCGGATAGGGCCTCCGGATCGAGGCGCGGATACTTGTGCCGCGCCATCTGCCGCGAAGCCTTCAGCATCATCCGAAGCAGCATGGATTGCGGATATCCTGCATGGTCGGAGGTCTCCTCGATCGGAGGATTCCCGCGCGTCGATCTGGTAAGGTTCAAGTTCATCATCATCGGTCCTCCTGTTGGATTGGTACCGATAATAGCGCTGACCACTGTCAGTTTATGGCAGTAGTGTCGCGTTCAATGCGCAACGTCCTGCTGATCCCGCCATTCCTTCAGAAGGACCGCGCGACGGCGCGGATAACGGCCGTCCTGCGGAATCATCTCGACGATTCGGTCGGTGCGAAAGTGACGGTAATCCTGACGCAATTCGCACCAGGCGACAACAACACGCACCTGTTCGAAATAGCTCAGCGCGAAAGGCCAGATATTGCGTACGGAGACGGTACCGCTCTCATCCGAGTAGGTCAGCTTGAGAATCCGTTCGTTGCGGATTGCCTTTCGAATGGCGCCGAGGTCTGCCTTGTCGGCGACGGGCGGCTTCAGGTGGACGAGCAGCGTCGATGTCTCGATTTCGTCACGCATCTCTTGTGGTAGTACATCCGCGATCTTGGCCAGCGCATCGGCCCCGGCAGCGGCAAGCCGCGAATCGGCGGCACGCGCCACCCAACGAGAGCCGAGGACGAGCGCCTCGATTTCATCCTGTGAGAACATCATTGGTGGCAGCATGAAGCCCGGCTTCAGTACATAACCGAGGCCCGGCTCTCCTTCGATCAGGGCGCCCTGCGCCTGCAGGCTTGAAATGTCCCGATAAAGTGTGCGGATGCTGACACCGGTTTCCGTCGCGAGTACGGCACCGCTGACCGGCCGGCGATAGCGTCGCAAGGTTTGCAGCAGCGTCAAAAGGCGTTCGGAGCGCGCCATGTCATGGGCCTCGTTCTGCCAAGCCTTATTGCCTTTTCCACTCCACCCAGTCGCGCATCAGCCGGTGGGCGATTGCTCCCTTTGGAGGCGGTGCCTTGCCGGTTGCGCTGGGGCGCTCGAGCATCTCAAGCGTTTCCTCGCGTGTGAACCAGCGGCAGTCTTCCAACTCCTGGCGGTCGAACTTGACCTCTTTGGACTTTGCTTCGGCATAGCAGCCGATCATCAGTGTATGCGGCATCGGCCAGGGTTGCGAGGCATGGTAGCGGATTCGTCCCGTATTGATTCCGGATTCTTCTAGTGTCTCGCGCCGCACGGCGTTCTCGATCGTCTCGCCCGGTTCCACGAAACCGGCGAGACAGGAATACATGCCAGGCGCAAAGTGTGGGCTCCGACCGAGGAGACAGAGATCGCGTTCCTCATCGATCGTCAGCATGATGACGACGGGATCGGTGCGCGGGAAGATTCCGTGCCCGCAGGCGGAGCAGACGCGTTTGTAGCCGCCAATATGAATTTCCATGGTCGAACCGCAGCGGCCACAGAATTTGTTGTCCCGGTTCCAACGGATGAGGCTTGCTCCCTGGGCGAACTCACCGAGCAGGACCTCGTCGATCAGCATTTCGCGGAACAGTGAACGGCCATCCGAGGGCTTGTAATGGCTGGCGAGTTCTTCTTCCGGAACACCCACCGGCACGGCGAGACGCGGTTCCCCGGTCTTGCGGTAGCCGAGCAGCACTGTTTCGTCCCAGTTTGGCTGTAGGTCCTTCAGTTCGTAGCGCGCAAACAGCGGATCGAGCACCTGCCCATCATGCTTCAAGACCAGCTTGTCGCCGGCAAAGGCGAAGATATGTGTTCCCTCCTTGGCAAGCGCCTTGTCGACGGACGTCTCGTCGCGATGTTCGGAATCGCGGATCAGGTCGTTAGCGGCGAATGCAGTCAGGCTGCTGGGTTCCGGATGCGGAACATCCGAATCGAAAAGCGAACGGCTCATGATGAAAGGGCTTCCCGCAACTTCTCTATTAGGTCATCTCTCTTATCCGCCGTATAAGGTTCGGCCTTGCCAAAACCCCACACGGGATTTGGCCAGTTGGCATCGCCTTCGAAGCGGGCAATGACATGAACATGAAGCTGACGGACGATGTTGCCAAGGGCCCCGATATTGATTTTTGTGGCGCCGGTGATCTTCTTCAGGGCTGAGGCGACCATCTCCGTCTCGAACGTCAGCAAGACCTGATCGAGGGGCGTCAGTTCGAAGATTTCGCTGACATCCGTCCTGCGCGGCACAAGAATCAGCCAGGGCCAGCGGGCGTCCTTCGACAGCCTGAGATCGCACAGCCCCGTCTGCATGACAGTGTCGCTATCGCTTTCCAACCGGCGGTCAAGCTTGAATTCGTCCAACAGGCATTCCTCCATGTTTTCCTGAGGCTAGCAGTTTTTTTTGAGCTTGGCTTGCTTTTGATGCCGATATTGCCGATATGTGCATCCGGGAGGTTGGTGGTGGACGAGCCACTCGCCAACCGGGTCAGGTCCGGAAGGAAGCAGCCCTAACGAGCCCGGCACGGGTCATCGTGCCAGCCTCCCACCTTTCTCTCCATTCTTGCTCGGGCAGTCCGGGTGATAAGCAGGGCGATGAGCGACACCGAGCGACAATCAAAAGATGCCGCCTCGACGGGCACCGGATACCGGGTGCTGGCACGCAAATACCGCCCCAAGGATTTCACGGATCTGATGGTCGGCCAGGAGCCGATGGTCCAGACACTGACCAACGCCTTCGAGACCGGCCGTATCGCGCAGGCCTACATGCTCACCGGCGTTCGCGGGGTCGGCAAGACGACGACGGCCCGAATCCTTGCTCGTGCGCTGAACTACAAGACAGCCGATATCGACAAGCCGACAATTGATTTGCGGATCCCCGGCGAGCATTGCCAGGCGATCATGGAAGGCCGGCATGTCGACGTCATCGAGATGGACGCCGCCTCCCACACGGGTATCGATGATATTAGAGAGATCATCGAGCAGGTGCGCTACCGCCCGGTGTCGGCGCGCTACAAGGTCTACATCATTGACGAAGTGCATATGCTCTCGACGCAGGCCTTCAACGGCCTGTTGAAGACGCTCGAAGAGCCGCCGGAGCATGTGAAGTTCATCTTTGCCACGACAGAAATTCGCAAGGTTCCGATTACTGTCTTGTCGCGCTGCCAGCGCTTCGACCTGCGCCGAATCAGCGCCTCTGATCTCGTGGGCCTCTTCACCACGATCGCGTCAAAGGAAGGCATCGAGGCCGAGCCCGACGCGCTCGCGATGATAGCCCGTGCGGCCGAAGGGTCGGCGCGCGATGGTCTTTCGCTGCTTGATCAGGCGATCGCCCATGGTAGCGGTGCCGTTTTGACCGAAGCCGTGCGCGGCATGCTCGGTCTTGCCGACCGCGCCCGCATCGTCGATCTCTTTCATCACATCGTCAAAGGCGATGTGGCAGCGGCGCTCGGCGAATTCGAAAGCCAGTACGAAGCCGGCGCCAATCCTGTTGCCGTGCTAACCGATCTTGCTGATTTCACGCACTTGGTCACGCGCCTGAAATATGTGCCGGATGCGGCGAGCGATCCTTCGCTGAGTGAAATCGAACGCACCAAGGCTGCCGAATTCGCCCAAGGCGTGGCGGTGACGACGCTGTCGCGCATCTGGCAGATGTTGCTGAAAGGTATTCCGGAGGCCGAAGGTTCTTCACGGCCAGCTGGTGCCGCCGAAATGGTGCTGATTCGGCTGGCGCATGCAGCGCATCTACCGGCGCCCGAAGATGCTGCCCGTCGTCTTGCGGAGTTTTCCGAGACGAACGCTGGCGGGCGTCCGTCTGCCCCTTCGAGCAATGGTGGCGGCGGCGCGACGGTGAATTATCAGGGCAATCTGGCGGCACGATCGACCGAGTCGATCCCGCGCCCGCAGCCCGCCGGCCCAACCGCCATGCTGCGCGCGGTTCCTAATCCGGATCCCCAGAACGTGCCGGTCGGCCGCGTCGAGGCGAGACCGACCGAGGCGCCAAAGCCATTGGTAGCGGTCAATTCCATTGCTGATATCGCCAATCTGGCCGGCGAAAAGCGCGATGCCAAGATCAAGGCACTGGTGCGTAACTTCGTCCGCCCTGTTCGCATCGAAGCGGGCCGCCTCGACGTCAATCTGACGGAAGGCGCCCCCGGCACACTGCTCAACGAACTGGCGGTCAAACTCAAGGAGTGGACTGGGATCCATTGGATCGTCAGCCTCAGCCGCGAGCAGGGCCAGCCGACGATCGTCGAGGCCGAAGCCAAGGCCAAGGCTCAGCAGGTGAGCGACGCGCGTCAGGATCCAGATGTAGCGGCGATCCTCGCACAGTTTCCAGGCGCCAAGATCATCGATGTTCGTGTGCGGGCGCCGGAGCCCGATGAGGAAGACGAGGTCAAGGCGCCCGCTGCTGCCGAATCCGACGAGGGCGACATCCTGCCGGGCGACGACATAATTTTCTGATTTATCGAGAAGGAGCGAGACGATGCGCGACATCATGGGCATGATGGGCAAAGTCAAGGAAATGCAGGCCAAGATGGAGAAGATGCAGGCGGAGATCGCCGAACTCCACGCAGAAGGCAAATCGGGTGGCGGTCTCGTTACCGTCATTCTCAACGGCAAGGGCGAGATGCAGAGCCTGAAGATCGACCCGTCACTTTTCAAGGAAGACGACGTCGAGATTCTCGAGGACCTGATCGTTGCCGCTCACAAGGATGCCAAGGACAAAGCTGAAGTCGCCGCTGCTGAAAAGACCAAGGCGCTGACCGCCGGCCTGCCTATTCCTCCCGGCTTCAAGATGCCGTTCTGATCGCCGGCAGATCACCGACAGATCAAGAGAGAGGTGTCGGCGGCGCCTGCATCGCTTCCGTGACGCAGTAGGAGGATTGCCGATGACGTTGACCAGTCTGTTTGTCTTTACTTGCGCATTGTTTGTGGCGGCGGGGTCCCCCGGGCCAAGCGTCGCCGCCCTCGTCGCCCGCGTGATTTCCAAGGGGGCGCGTGACGTTCTGCCGTTCCTAGCGGCCATGTGGCTCGGCGAAGCAATCTGGCTGACCTGCGCAGTTGCAGGCCTTGCGGCGATTGCCGAAACCTTCCACTACGCCTTCGTCGCTATCAAGTGGCTTGGCGTCTGCTATCTGTTCTATCTCGCCTGGAAGATGTGGTTCGCGTCGCCCGATCGTGAAGACGAGGCGCTGCCCGATGCGCGGTCGCCATTGAAGCTCTTTCTGGCTGGCATGACGGTAACGCTCGGCAACCCGAAGATCATGATGTTCTACATGGCGCTTCTGCCGTCGATCATCGACATCCACGCCGTGACCGTCCTCGGTTGGGCCGAACTTGTTGCGACGATGTTTCTGGTGCTGATCGTGATCGATATCAGCTGGGCGCTGGCAGCTGCCAAGGCAAGAAGCTTCTTGAAAAGCCGCCGCGCGGTGCGCATCGCCAATCGCGCCAGCGCCGGTACGATGGCAGGCGCTGCTGTCGCAATCGCTATGCGTTAGGTTACCTCTGCGAGATATGCCGCTTTGGGGCCAGTGGCGGGGGTGCCGGAGGTACCCAGGTCAGGATCATATTCGCAACGCCCGCAGCGATATTGAGACCGGACGTGCCCTCAGCGGAGACAGGTTGTAGAGCGATCGAGCCCTCGAAACCACCGATCAGAACATTGGCCCCAACACCGAGCCCGACCGTCGCATTGGCTGCGACGCCGGAGTAGCTGCCCTGCAAGGCGCCGTCGAGCCGGTTTGTCGGTGCGTAGACGAGCCAAATCAATCCGCCGCCGGCGAGAGTCCCGATATCAACGCCAAATTTGGTGATCGTACCGGTATAGCGTTCGCTCGGTCGATCAGGGGAGGACGGTGTAAATATGCAGTTGAGCGTCCGCTTGGAGCCGATGATGACACCGAATCCCGGAGAAATGTCACAGCCAAGCGAGCCGACCTTGACGCGGGCTGCCGCCGGCGTTGCTGATAGGAAGGTAGTGGCTGTTGCGGCAATGACTGCCGTCGCGATAAGTCTTGCGATGGACATGCGAGCCTCCTTCGATTTGCACCCCGTGCGTGAAAAACTAGGAGCGTTGTTGACATCAGCAAGTGGTAGGGGTCGAAATCCATCTCAGGGGTAGTTGCGGGTCAGTTTCATCAGTTCGCGACCGATCGGCTTTGCAGGCTCGCTGCGCAAGACGAGGGATGTCGTTACCGCACCATAGCGCGCTATGCTGTCGACGATGATCTCAAGCTCGGACGGTGAGGGAACCAGGACTTTTAAAATGAAACAGTCCTCTCCGGTCAGTCTTAGAACCTCGATAATTTGTGGCATTTCAGAGAATTGCTTGAGACAGGCACGAATATGTTCGTGGGTGGTGCGCAGCCGGATTACGGCCACCATCCCCAATCCGAGCGCCGCCGTGTTGATGCGGGCACCGTAACCCTCGATGATGCCTCGCTCCTCCAGACGTTTCAGCCGTTCGGATGAGGCCGGTTGCGACAGGCCGACCTTTCGCCCGAGTTCGGAGACGGAGATGCGTCCGTCCGCCTGCATGATCTCGATAATCAGCATGTCGGTTGGGTCAAGTTGCCGGCTCATGAAACCAGTCATTATTGTTCGCCTTCAATTCATCGGCTGGAGGACATTTTGTCCGATGATTTCCCATGTCAGTTGCCGACTATCTCATGCAGCTTACGAGTCTAGCAACAGGAAGGCGTCGATGCGTGATATTATTACCTTGCCCGGAATCGGCGGGTCTGGCGAACGACACTGGCAATCCCGATGGGAGGCGAGCGATTCTCGCATGCGTCGTTTTTCGCCCTCGAGTTGGGATGAGCCAGACCTTGAGGATTGGGTTGCAGCGCTGGACCGTGCCGTCGCACAGTCAAAGGCCGAACCGGTTCTCGTCGCCCATAGCCTCTCGTGCCTGCTGGTTGCACATTGGTCGTGGCGGGGTAGGTATCGCGCTAGCGGCGCGCTGCTGGTCGCTCCCCCGGATCCGTCTTCGCCGGCTTTCCCGCCCGAGGCTGCCGGCTTTGCCGATCCACCGGCAACCACGCTCCCGTTCGAATCCCTTGTTATAGCCAGCAACGACGACCCTTTCGGCTCTCTCAACTATGCGCGCACCTCGGCCAATGGTTGGGGCAGCGAATTCATGGAGATCGGCGCCCGCGGTCACATCAACGGGACGAGCGGGCTTGGCGATTGGCCGGAGGGAAGGGCCGCCCTGGCAGACCTTGAGGCACGCTTGCGCTAGGTGTGCGCCTGCGCTTCCAGAATCTTGCGAAGCTTGTTGTGGATCGGAGCCGAGAGATAGCGGTTACGATCCTGCGTCGTGAGTATCTTGCCGAATGTCGCGATCATCTCGGGCATCGTGACCTTTTCGCCGCCAAAGGGGAGATGGTCGATCGGCATTCCCGCTTCGATCGCTCCATTTTTCAGAACGCGGCAATAGATGCCCGGACGGCCCGCTTTGGTATAACGCTTGGCAAAGCGCGGGTCGCCCATCCGGGCGGCAAAGGTCGCGCAAGGGATACGCGCGCTGGTGACCTCGAGAACAAGATTGCCGGCGATGAATCGATCGCCAACCGAAACGGCGCGGTTATCGAGACCGTCGATCACCATGTTCTCACCGAACGTGCCTGGCTCGACGGTTCGTCCAAGTTCCATCGACCACCAGTCGAGCGTCAGCGACCCCTCGAGATAGACCGCCTGGTCGATGCCGCCATGGTGCTTTCGGTTGCAGATTGTATCGCCGACCAGCCCCTCCGCATCGACAAGCACATTGCCGCCGATCGGATGCTTGTAGATCCCCGTCTTGTAGCTCTTGCCGGGCAGGCGCTCGGCACTGCCGATGCATATGGCGAGGATTTTCATCGCTCCACACTCCCAACCTGTTTCCGTTTTGCCACCATATGGTCTAATAACCGCTCATGGCAAAGCGAGTCACCGGCCCCGAAATCGAAAAACTGATCCAGCTGCTGGCAAAGGTACCGGGCCTCGGCCCGCGCTCCGCGCGCCGGGCTGCGCTGCACCTCATCAAGAAAAAGGACCAACTGCTCGGCCCTTTGTCGAATGCCATGGGCGAGGCCTATGACAAGGTCAAGATCTGCTCGCGTTGCGGCAACGTCGATACGGTGGATCCCTGCACTGTCTGCACGGACAACCGCCGCGACCAGTCCGTCATCATCGTAGTCGAAGACGTTTCCGATCTCTGGGCGCTTGAACGCGCCGGTGCCTTGAACGCAGCCTACCATGTCCTAGGCGGTACCTTGTCACCATTGGATGGCGTCGGTCCGAATGATCTCAACATTCGCGGCCTGATCGAGCGCGTTACCTCCGGCGGCGTTCGCGAGCTGATCATCGCGGTAAATGCGACCGTCGAGGGACAGACGACAGCACACTATATAACCGACCAACTGACCGGACTGAACGTCAAGATTACGCGCCTTGCTCACGGCGTCCCGGTTGGCGGCGAGCTCGACTATCTTGACGAGGGAACGCTTCAGGCGGCACTGAGGGCGCGCACGGCAATCTAGGGGGAAGCATGAGCAAGCGCATTTTTGACCGCCTTTTGATCGTGACGGCGGCGCTTTTGGCGCTGTCATGCAAGCCGGTGCTTTGCGCGTCGAAAGCCGATGTCGAAGCGCAGTTCGAGAGCTGGGTGCAGAATGACCTCTGGCCGGAAGCACAGAGGAACGGCATTTCAGAACGGGCGTTTCGCGCGTCCTTCGCGGGCGTCGAACTCAATTGGAGCCTGACGGATCTCGCGCCTCCCGGCTTTCCGCCGCCGAAGGAGCAGAAGCAGACGCAGGCCGAATTTTCCTCTCCCGCACCCTATTTCAACGAGGATCGGCTGAAGCGGCTGGCTGCCACCGGTCGCGATTTTGCTTCGCAATATGCGACGGTGCTCAAAAAAATCGAAAGGACCTACGGCGTTCCCGGTTCGATCGTGCTGGCTGTTTGGGGTCGCGAAACGGGCTTCGGTGCCGCCAAAATCCCGAACTCGGCAGTCGAAGTGCTGGCGACGAAGGCTTTCATGTCAACGCGCAAAGAGATGTTCCGCACCGAGCTTCTTGCCGCTCTGCACATCATCGATCGCGGCGACGCAACGCCGGCTGAGTTCAAGGGGTCATCAGCCGGTGCGCTCGGCCAGCCGCAGTTCATGCCCACCAGCTACCTCAAGTATGCCGTCGATTTCGATGGTGACGGCCATCCCAATATCTGGACGTCTGTACCCGACACACTTGCCTCGATTGCCAACTTCCTCGGCCAGAAGGGCTGGCAGCGCGGTCGTGGCTGGGGCTATGAAGTCACGATTCCCGATCAGGTTTCCTGTGCGCAGGAGGGGCCGGATCTAGCCAAGCCCGTATCGCATTGGGCCTCGCTTGGCGTTACGCGTATATCGGGCAAGGCCTTCCCCTCCGACGAAGGCAAGGCATCCGGCATGATGCTCGTCCCGGCAGGCCGCGACGGACCGGAATTCGTCGTCACGCCGAACTTTTACGTAATCAAGGAATACAACAACTCCGATCTTTACGCGCTCTATATCGGCAATCTCGCGGATCGGATCGCCTATGGTTCCGGCGCTTTTCAGGGTCCGTGGGGCGACGTCGGCAAGATGCTGCGCTCCGACGTGGCGGCCATGCAGAAGGCGTTGGAGAAAAAGGGATATGATGTCGGCGGCTCCGATGGGCTGCCGGGCTACAAGACGCGCAGGTCCATTGGTCAGTGGCAGGAAAAGAACGGCATGAAACCGACCTGTTATCCCGAGGCGTCGATGATCGGTAGGTTGAAGTAAGTCTGGAGGGTGGTCCGATTCTGCCTTCGTGGCGCGCCACAAACCCCAGCTTCTCGTAGAAGCGGATCGACTTCGCCCGCGATTTGCCGGAGGTCAATGGAATCGGGCCATAGCCGAGCTTCGACCCATCGCGCCACCGCCCGTTCGATGAATCGGAACAAGGCCTAGGCGACTCGCGCATCTCTGGCGATGCGCACACATCATCGGATTCGATTGCTTCGAATACGGCAATGTACCTGGCATTCAGCAAATCCGAGACGATGTCGGGCGTGGCGCCGAGATCGTCATCAGAAAGCATCTCGATGATATCGGTCATCGGCACGGTGGGCATGGCGGAAGGTATCCATGTCTTGCCTCAATGGTGGAGGTCGATCGGCGCTTTATAGAAGACGTCGTCATTGGGCGGAATGGCCTGACGCTCGATCAGCCGGTGCACCTGCGGTAGGTCCACGCCGCGGTGGAGATCGCGCAACCGTTCGATATTTTCCGCGTCGGCCTGGGTGCGGCGTTGATTGTGCCTGATGTATTCGACCCAGGTTGGCGTGTGGTAGGTCTCGGTCCACCGCCCTGGCTTTTCGAGGTCGCGCATCAGTGCCCAATTGCGGGCGCCGTCGCGAATGCGGATACGCCGCCGCTCGCCCATCAGTGCCAGAAACTCGCGAACATCCGCGTCCGCGATTTCATAGTCGATCTGGACGACGATCGGGCCGCTGCGTGGCGTAATATCGAGACCGAGCGCAGGTTCGGTGAAGCGGTTCAGTGGGTCGAGGTTGAGCGAGGCAAAGGCCGGCATGGCGAAGCGCAGCCCGACGACAATGCCGAAGAGCATGGCAACCGCGGAGATCAGCAGGGCGTTGGAGATGCCGTAGCGGCCGGCGACGATGCCCCAGAGCCAGCTGCCACCCGCAATGCCACCAAAGGTCACGGTCTGATAGAGCGACAGCGCGCGACCGACGACCCAGCGCGGCGTCGACAGCTGCACGATCGTATTGAACAGCGAAAGCGCCAATACCCAGCAAGCGCCCGATATCACCAGTCCGGCACAGGTCAGCGCGGCAATCGGACTGAAGGCGGCGATCGCGGCGCTCAATGCAAAGCCGGCGAAGGAGATGCGCACGATCGTTTCGCTCGAAAAGCGCTCACGCAGCCGATCATTCAGCATCGCACCGCCGATCGCGCCAATGCCGAAGGAGCCGAGCATGAGGCCATAGGTCAAGGGACCGCCGACAACGAGGTTGATTGCCACGATCGGCAGCAACGCGAGTATCGAGCTGGCAGTGACGCCGAAGATGAGACCGCGCAATAGCACTTTCTGCAGGTTGGGCGACATCGACACATAGCGAAGGCCCGCAAAGACGGCGCTGCCGAGCGTCTCCCGCGGCAGATTGGAGGTCGGCAAGCTCGGTTTCCAGCGCATCAGCGCATAGATCAATGCGAAATAGCTCAATGTGTTGACGGCAAACGCCGCAGCGGCGCCGGCTGCAGCGACGATGACACCACCAATCGCCGGGCCGACGCTGCGCGTGATGTTGAAGCCTACGCTGTTTAACGTGACGGCGCCCGGGAGATCCGCTCGTGGAACCATGTCGCCGACGGAAGCCTGCCAGGAGGGGTTATTTAGCGCTGTGCCGCATCCGATCAGAAACGTGAAGAAGAGGAGCAGCCAGGGCGAAAGCCAGCCGAAATAGGCCGAGATGCTAAGCAGCGCGGAAACGGCAAGCATGAAATATTGCGCCGTCAGCATCACCCGGCGCCGGTCGAAGCTGTCAGCTAGGGCGCCAGACACGAGCGAAAAAAGCATAATCGGCAAGGCCGTCGATGTCTGCACCAGCGCAACCATATTCTCCGACGCCGTGATGGTCGTCATCATCCAGGCGGCGCCCACCGCCTGGATCAATCCCCCGAAATTCGAGGCTAGGCTTGCAAACCAGATCCTGCGGTAGGTTCCGTGCCGCAACGGCGCCAGTGTCGACGATGTGTAAGGCACGATCCCTCCCGATGCCGGTCTCTGGAAGCCAATATATGGCGCAAGGTGCCTCTGGCTAGCGCCGGGGCGCATCCGGAACGTTGGCGATGGAGCTTGCAATTTTGGAAAAACCGGCCTATATGGCTCTCAAATCTTGATCGTTTTGATGAAGAGTGGGCCGCAAGGACCCGCTCTTTTTTATTACCGCGGTCACCCAAAATGCATGAAATTGCTAGGAGCGCATCGCTTGTCGGATCCGACGAAAGCAGACAATGAACTTGAGCCGCGGTTAATCACTGAGACCGGTCTCGACCAGCGTCTTGCCGACATTATCGAGCCTGTATTGGTGGATCTCGGGTTTCGCCTGACCCGCGTGCGGATGCTCAATCAGAACGGCGCAACCCTGCAGATCATGGCCGAGCGCAACGACGGAACGATGACTGTGGAGGACTGCGAGGCGGTCTCGATGGCCATTTCTCCGGTTCTGGATGTGGAAGATCCGATCGATCGGGAGTATCATCTCGAGGTGTCTTCGCCGGGTATCGATCGTCCGCTGGTTCGGAAATCGGATTTCACCCGTTGGCAGGGACACCTTTTGAAGTGCGAGACGTCGATCATGATCGGCAACCGCAAGCGCTTCCGCGGCAAGATCGTGGAAAGCGATGCGGATGGTTTCACGCTCGAGCGTGACCAGGTTGCCTATGGCGAAGAGCAGAAGGTTGTAATCCCTTTCACTGCGCTCAGCGATGCGAAGCTCATTCTGACCGACGATCTGATCCGCGATGCACTGCGCGCCGACAAGCTGGCGAAGGCAGAGGCCGCGAACCAGAACGAATCGGAAGACGAAGAATAACCGATCAACTTATGGCTCCAGGGACGGGAACCCGGAACGCCTAGACGGAGAGAAAAGACAATGGCAGTCAGTGCGAACCGGCTCGAACTTCTGCAGATCGCAGATGCAGTGGCGCGCGAAAAGGTCATCGACCGCGAGATCGTGCTTGCCGCAATGGCGGACGCGATCCAGAAGGCGGCGCGCTCCCGGTACGGCACCGAGTCCAATATCCGCGCCGACATCAATCCGAAGACCGGTGAAATCCGTCTTCAGCGTCTGCTCGAAGTTGTCGACAAGGCCGAAGATTATTCGACCCAGATTCCGCTTGAGCTGGCCCGCGACCGCAATCCGGATGCAGCCCTTGGCGATTTCATCGCCGATCCGTTGCCGCCGATGGATTTCGGCCGTATCGCTGCCCAATCCGCCAAGCAGGTTATCGTCCAGAAGGTTCGCGAAGCCGAACGTGACCGCCAGTTCGATGAGTTCAAGGACCGCGTCGGCGAGATCGTCAACGGCACCGTCAAGCGCGTCGAATACGGCAACGTTATCGTCGACCTCGGCCGTGGCGAAGGCATCATCCGCCGCGACGAAATGATCCCGCGCGAAAACGTCCGCTATGGCGATCGCGTCCGCGCATACGTATATGATGTTCGCCGTGAACAGCGCGGCCCGCAGATCTTCCTGTCGCGCACGCATCCGCAGTTCATGGTTAAGCTGTTCACCATGGAAGTGCCTGAAATCTACGACGGCATCATCCAGGTGAAGTCGGTTGCTCGCGATCCGGGTTCGCGTGCCAAGATCGCCGTTATCTCGAACGACAGCTCGATCGATCCGGTCGGCGCTTGCGTCGGTATGCGCGGTTCTCGTGTTCAGGCCGTCGTTGGCGAGCTTCAGGGCGAAAAGATCGACATCATCCCGTGGTCGCAGGACCCCGCGACTTTCGTCGTCAACGCCCTCCAGCCGGCTGAAGTAGCCAAGGTTGTTCTCGACGAGGATGCCGAGCGCATTGAAGTTGTGGTTCCCGATGAACAGCTGTCGCTCGCCATCGGTCGCCGCGGTCAGAATGTCCGCCTGGCGTCGCAGCTGACCGGCTGGGACATCGACATCATGACGGAAGCCGAAGAGTCGGAGCGCCGTCAAAAGGAATTCAACGAGCGCACCAACCTGTTCATGGATTCGCTCGACGTTGACGAAATGGTCGGTCAGGTTCTGGCCTCGGAAGGTTTCGCGGCGGTCGAAGAGCTTGCCTACGTCGACCTTGATGAAATTGCCTCGATTGACGGTTTCGACGAAGACACGGCACAGGAAATCCAGACGCGCGCCCGCGAGTATCTGGAGCGCCTGGAAGCCGAAATGGACGAGAAGCGCAAGGCGCTCGGCGTTTCCGACGATCTGCGCCAGATCGACGGCATGACCGCGCAGATGATGGTCGCGCTCGGTGAAGACGGCATCAAGACGATCGAGGACTTCGCCGGCTGCGCCGCTGACGATCTCGTTGGCTGGAGTGAACGCAAGAACGGCGAGACCAAGAAGTTCGAAGGCCTGTTCTCGAAGTTCGACGTTTCACGCGTCGAGGCTGAGCAAATGGTTGTTCAGGCTCGCCTCGCCGCAGGCTGGATCACCGAAGAAGACCTCGCCAAGGACGCGGAAGCTGAAGAAGCTCCCGAGGCCGAGCAGGAAGTATAATGTCCGCGCGTGAGCCGACCGTTTCTCCTGAGGACGACGATCTTGCAGGATATGACGTGAATGGTCGCATGTGCATCGTGACGCGCGAAAGCGGATCGCCGGATGAGCTGATCCGCTTCGTTGCCGCTCCGGATGGGACTGTCATCGCCGACCTGAAGCGACAGCTTCCGGGACGCGGCTGCTGGGTCAAGATCGATCGCTCATTGGTCGACAAGGCGATTGCGAAGAAGCTCTTCGCTCGCGCTTTGAAAGCGGATGTGAAGGCGGCAGCCGATCTCGGTCAAACCGTAGAGACGCTGCTTGGACAGCAGTTGATGCAGATGATGAATATGGCTCGCAAGGCGGGCCAGTTCGTTACGGGTTCCGCGAAAGTGGATGCCGCAGTCAGGAGTGGAGCCGCAATTGCGGTGTTCCACGCAACGAATGCCGCCGAGGATGGCGTGAGAAAAATAGACCAGGCTCGCAAGGCCTGGCATCTCGGAATGGAAGCCGAGGAAGAAATACCTTCCTTCCGTCTCTTCTCGGAGGACGAAATGGAAGGGGTGATGGGCCAGAACACTTTTATCCATGCTGCAGTGCTTGCAGGGCAGGCGGGTGAGGGTGTAGTGAAGCGCGCAAAGATGCTCGAACAGTACCGTAGTGGCGGTCAGTCCCGGGCACCGGGCGGCGCTGGCCGGCAAAAACAATGATACGGTCACCGGCATCGGCCGGCTGCTACATCATTGATCGACAGTATTTGAACGACAGGGTCTGATGACGTCATCGCTCCCTGTCCGAAGGAACGGGAACGAATGACCGATAGCAATGACGACAAGACACTGAACGGACCGGGCAAGAAGACTTTGACCCTGAAGCCGTCGGGAATGAGCCAGGGCACCGTGCGCCAGGATATGGGCCGCGGCCGCACCAAGGCGGTCGTTGTCGAGACCCGGAAGCGGCGTCCGATGCGTCCAGAGGACGAGCGCCCGATCACCCCCGCGGGCTCCAGCGCTCCGGTTCGTACCGATGCGGCCCCGAGTGTACACCAGCCGCGGGCACCGCAGGCGCCACAGCCGCGCATCCAGCCGACGGGCGGCCACCAGTCGCGTCCGCAACAGCCTTCATCTCAGCCTCCGCGTCAGCAGGATCGCCCTCGTCCGGTGGTCCTGAACCATCTGTCGCCTGAAGAGATGGATGCACGCCGCCGCGCGCTCGCCATGGCACAGGTTCGCGATGCCGAGGATGCGGTCCGCCGCGCCGAGGAAGAAAAGCGCCGCGCCGCAGAAGAAGCCATACGACAGGCCGCTGAGGCTGAGGAAGCCGAACGCCGCGCTGCGGAAGAAGCTGCTGCTCGGGCCGCTGAAGCCGCCGCTGCTCCGGCTGCCGTAGCAGCACCTGCTGCTGCCGAACAAAGCACTGAGGCGCCGCGCGTTCAGACGCCTGCACCCGTCGCGCGCCGTCCGGATGTTGCGCCATCTCCAGCCGTGGCGCGCCCGGCACCTGGCGCAGTTGCTCCGGTTGGACGCGGTCGCCGCGACTCCGACGACGATGATCGCTCTGCGCCCCGTGGCGGCGCGCCGGTTCGTGGTCGTGTCGTTCGTCCCGAGCCCGCAAAGCCGGTGACGACTCGTCCGAAGGGTGAGGAGGATCGTCGCCGTGGAAAGCTTACGATCACGACCGCAAGCGAGGATGAAGACAGTGCACGCGGCCGTTCGCTCTCAGCAATGCGCCGCCGTCAGGAGAAGTTCCGCCGCAGCCAGATGCAGGAAACCCGCGAGAAGATTTCGCGAGAAGTCGTTTTGCCGGAGACCATTACCATCCAGGAGCTGTCACAGCGCATGTCCGAACGCGCAGTCGACGTTATCAAGTACCTGATGAAGGAAGGTCAGATGATGAAGCCGGGCGACGTCATCGACGCCGACCTCGCTGAGCTCATCGCCGGCGAATTTGGCCACACCGTCAAGCGCGTTTCTGAATCCGACGTCGAGCTCGGCATCTTCAACGTTGCCGACGACGAGGGCGATCGCGTTTCGCGTCCGCCTGTTGTGACCATCATGGGCCACGTTGACCACGGCAAGACCTCGCTGCTCGATGCCATCCGTCATGCCAATGTGGTTGCTGGTGAAGCCGGTGGTATTACGCAGCATATCGGCGCCTATCAGGTCGAGCAGAACGGTCAGAAGATCACCTTTATCGACACCCCCGGCCACGCCGCCTTCACGGCGATGCGTGCGCGCGGTGCGCAGGCGACCGACATTGCGATTCTGGTTGTTGCAGCTGACGACAGCGTCATGCCGCAGACCATCGAATCGATCAATCACGCCAAGGCGGCCGGTGTTCCGATCATCGTGGCCATCAACAAGGTCGACAAGCCGACCGCCGATCCGCAGAAGGTGCGCACGCAGCTCCTGCAGCACGAAGTCTTCGTGGAATCGATGGGCGGTGAAGTTCTTGACGTCGAAGTTTCCGCCAAGACCGGCAAGAACCTCGACAAACTGCTGGAAGCCATCCTGCTGCAGGCCGAAATCCTGGACCTCAAGGCTAACCCGAACCGCACGGCGGAAGGTACGGTCATCGAAGCCCAGCTCGACCGCGGCCGCGGCTCCGTCGCCACGGTCCTCGTCCAGAACGGTACGCTGAAGCCCGGCCAGATCATCGTCGCAGGCGATGTCTGGGGGCGTGTTCGCGCGCTCGTCAATGACAAGAGCGAACACGTCAAGGAAGCCCCGCCGGCCATGCCGGTCGAGGTGCTCGGCCTTTCTGGCACGCCGCAGGCAGGTGACAAGTTTGCCGTCGTCGAAAACGAAGGCCGTGCCCGCGAGATCTCGGAATATCGCCAGCGTCTTGCCCGCGACAAGGCTGCTGCTCGCCATTCGGGCCAACGCGGCTCGCTGGAACAGATGATGACGCAGCTGCACTCCGCAGGCGTCAAGGAGTTCCCGCTTGTCATCAAGGGCGACGTGCAGGGATCGATCGAAGCGATCGCAGGCGCGCTCGAAAAGCTCGGTACCGACGAAGTTCGCGCCCGCATCGTTCATTCGGCTGTCGGTGGCGTCACGGAATCGGATATCTCGCTTGCCGAGGCATCGGGTGCTGCGATCATCGGCTTCAATGTCCGCGCAAACGCCCAGGCTCGTACGCTGGCGGAACGCCAGGGCATCGAAATCCGCTACTACAACATCATCTACGACCTGGTGGATGACGTGAAGGCGGCGATGTCGGGCCTGCTCTCGCCGGAGCGTCGCGAAACCTTCCTCGGCAATGCCGAGATCCTCGAGGTGTTCAACATCACGAAGGTCGGCAAGGTCGCGGGCTGCCGTGTTACCGAAGGCAAGGTCGAGCGTGGTGTCGGCGTTCGTCTCGTCCGCGACCACGTCGTCATCCACGAAGGAAAGCTCAAGACGCTCAAGCGCTTCAAGGACGAAGTCTCGGAAGTGCATTCCGGCCAGGAATGCGGTATGGCTTTCGAGAACTACGAGGACATTCGCGCCGGCGACACGATCGAATGCTTCCGCGTCGAGCACATCACGCGTACGCTCTGATCGCGTGAAAATTGGAAATTTGGACGGGCGCCGGATCAACTGAGGCCGGCGCCCGAACCTTTTGAGGCAAAGAAAAATGGCAACAAGACCAACAACCTCCGCACCTTCGCAGCGTATGCTGCGCGTTGGCGAGCAGGTTCGCGCCGCGATCACGCAGGTTCTGCAGCGCGGCGAGGTGCGCGATGACGTGATCGAGAAGACCGTCATTTCAATCTCCGAAGTCCGCATGTCGCCCGATCTGAAGATCGCGACAGCCTACGTGACGCCGCTCGGTGTGACGGATCATGATGCAGTGATCGCTGCGCTGAACCGCAACGCGAAATACATCCGTGGCCGTCTTGGCCCGCAGCTTCGGCAGATGAAATACATGCCGGATATCCGCTTTCGCGACGATACGAGCTTCGACAATTATAAGAAGATTGACGAATTGCTGCGCTCGCCCGAGGTGAGGCGCGATCTCGACCACGGCGATACCGAAGAAGAATAGTAAGAAGAGACTGATGTCCAAACCACGTAAACCGAAGGGCCGCCCGATCTCGGGCTGGCTGATCCTTGATAAGCCGGTCGACTTCGGCTCCACCGAAGCCGTTTCCAAGATCAAGTGGCTGTTCAAGGCGCAGAAGTGCGGTCACGCCGGCACGCTTGATCCGCTTGCGTCAGGCATGCTGCCGATCGCGCTCGGTGATGCGACGAAGACGGTTCCTTATGTGATGGACGGTCGCAAGATCTACGAATTCACCGTAACCTGGGGCGAAGAGCGCGCAACCGACGATCTCGAAGGCGATGTGACGCAGAGCTCCGACGAGCGTCCGAGCGAACAGCAGATTCGCGATCTTCTGCCGAAATACACCGGAGTCATCAGCCAGGTACCGCCGCAGTTTTCAGCCATCAAGATATCGGGCGAGCGCGCCTATGATTTGGCGCGCGACGGAGAGGCGGTGGAGATCCCCTCCCGCGACGTCGAGATCTTTCGCCTGACTTTGTTGTCCTGTCAGGATGCGGATACGGCGCATTTCGAAGTTGAATGCGGCAAGGGTACCTATGTCCGCGCGTTGGCGCGCGACTTTGGCAGAGAACTCGGCTGCTATGGCCACATCTCGGGGCTGCGCCGCAGCTTTGTTGCGCCTTTTGCCGAGGAAACTATGATACCGCTTGCTGATCTGGTCGCGCTCGAGGCGATCGAAGACGCGGACGAGCGGCTAGCGGCGCTGGATGCTCTCTTGATCGACACAAGCGAAGCACTCTCCTCGCTGCCGCATCTCGTCGTCAATGACGATCAGGCACACAGGCTGAAGATGGGTAACCCGATCCTTGTGCGTGGTCGCGATGCGCCGGTGGCCGAAAGCGAAGCCTACGCCACGTCTCGCGGCAAGCTGATCGCAATTGGTGAGATCGGCCAGGGAGAGTTCCGCCCGAAGCGTGTTTTCGGTTGAGATTGATAAACCTCCGGTTTGATCAAATCGCAAGCGTGCATAACCACAGATGGCAATTGTCAAGGTTTGCCGTTCGGATATGTTTCCTTGAACTAGGCCGTCGGTCCTTCAGAACAGGGAGACAGTCATGCACAGACTTGCAGCCGGCATTATGATGTTCTTCTCGGCGGCTTTGATCGCCGGCAACGTTTGCTCTGCGGAGCGGTGGGCGACGTTACCAGCCTTCCCGCCAATGCCGGCAAGGTGACGAATCCGCCATCTGCGGCATGCCTCTTTCCATCGCAGCGCATTTGGTTTATACGCAGCGCCAGCAATCGGGCTCTGCCCGGATGCATTCGCGGCCTAAGCTGGACGACATCCCGGCTTTTGGCGACCTAATCTCCTCTCATAGAAAGGAACATACGATGTCGATTACTGCTGAGCGCAAGACGGCTCTCATTAAGGAATATGCAACGTTCGAAGGCGACACAGGTTCTCCGGAAGTTCAGGTTGCCATCCTGACCGAGCGTATCAATAACCTCACGGAACACTTCAAGGGCCACAAGAAGGATAACCATTCCCGCCGTGGCCTGCTGACGATGGTTTCGAGCCGCCGCTCGCTTCTTGACTACCTCAAGAAGAAGGACGAAGGCCGCTACACCAAGCTGATCGGCAGCCTGGGTATCCGCCGCTAAGACTTCTCGGCGGGCGCTCCTCTCTCGGACGCCCGCCGGATTGTTTCGGGGAGACTTCCCCATCCCGCCACGTGTGGCGGATTGCCCGGCAGACCCGGATGGGCCGGTTCTGCCAAACCAACCGTTGACCTGTCATGGGGCAGGATTGCCGGATGCTTTTGGCCAGAGCTTAACAAGCTTTGGCCCGGTCTCTTTAGAAGGGCCGCCGATGCAAAGCCTCCCGTTGTCTTGCCCATGATGCGTCACACCGATTGCGGTTGACCGTGCGCCGTGCCTTTGAAGGCGAGGTGCATGTTCCCGCATTGAAGGACAAGACATATGTTCGATACTCATAGTGTGGAAATCGAGTGGGCAGGTCGCCCGCTGAAGCTCGAAACCGGTAAGATCGCCCGCCAGGCTGATGGCGCCGTTCTCGCGACCTACGGTGAAACCGTGGTTCTCGCAACCGTCGTTTCCGCCAAGGCGCCGAAGCCGGGCCAGGACTTCTTCCCGCTTACCGTCAACTACCAGGAAAAGACCTACGCAGCCGGCAAGATCCCCGGCGGCTATTTCAAGCGCGAAGGCCGCCCGAGCGAAAACGAAACCCTCGTTTCCCGCCTGATCGACCGCCCGATCCGCCCGCTCTTCCCGGAAGGCTACAAGAACGACACGCAGGTGGTCGTCACTGTCATCCAGCATGACCTCGAGAACGATCCGGACATCCTGTCGATGGTCGCGACATCGGCTGCACTGACGCTCTCCGGCGTCCCCTTCATGGGCCCGGTCGGCGGCGCACGCGTCGGCTACATCAACGGCGAATACGTCCTCAACCCGCATCTCGACGAGATGGACGAGTCGAGCCTCGATCTCGTCGTTGCTGGTACGCATGATGCCGTCCTGATGGTTGAATCCGAAGCCAAGGAACTCAACGAGGAAGTCATGCTCGGCGCCGTCATGTTTGGCCACCGTGGCTTCCAGCCGGTTCTGGATGCGATCATCAAGCTCGCCGAAGTGGCCGCCAAGGAACCGCGCGATTTCCAGCCGGAAGATTACTCCGAACTCGAAAGCGAAATGCTGAAGCACTTCGAAGCCGAGCTTCGCACCGCCTACAAGAACACGCAGAAGGCTGAGCGTTACGCTGCTGTCGACGCCGTCAAGGCGAAGGTCAAGGCCCATTTCCTGCCGGAAGAAGGCGAAGCCAAATACACGGCCGAAGAAGTCGGCGCGATCTTCAAGCACCTGCAGGCGAAGATCGTTCGCTGGAACATCCTCGATACCAAGAGCCGTATCGACGGCCGCGACCTCGAAACCGTTCGTCCGATCGTTTCTGAAGTCGGCTTGCTGCCGCGCACTCACGGTTCGGCGCTCTTCACCCGCGGTGAAACGCAGGCGATCGTGGTTGCCACGCTCGGCACTGGCGAAGACGAGCAGTACGTCGATTCGCTGACTGGCATGTACAAGGAGCGTTTCCTGCTCCACTACAACTTCCCGCCCTACTCTGTAGGCGAAACCGGCCGCATGGGTTCTCCGGGCCGCCGCGAAATCGGTCACGGTAAGCTCGCATGGCGCGCTATCCACCCGATGCTGCCGTCGGCCGAGCAATTCCCCTACACGCTGCGCGTTGTGTCGGAAATCACCGAGTCGAACGGCTCGTCCTCGATGGCAACCGTTTGCGGTACCTCTCTGGCGCTGATGGATGCAGGCGTTCCGCTTGCCAAGCCGGTTGCAGGTATCGCCATGGGCCTGATCCTCGAAGGCGACCGTTTCGCCGTTCTCTCCGACATCCTCGGTGACGAAGACCACCTGGGCGACATGGACTTCAAGGTTGCCGGTACCGCTGACGGCATCACCTCGCTGCAGATGGACATCAAGATCGCCGGCATCACCGAAGAGATCATGAAGGTCGCGCTCAGCCAGGCCAAGGGCGGCCGCGCCCATATTCTCGGCGAAATGGCCAAGGCAATCACCGAAAGCCGTGGCCAGCTCGGCGAGTTCGCACCGCGCATCGAAGTCATGAACATTCCGGTCGACAAGATTCGAGAAGTCATCGGATCCGGCGGAAAGGTCATCCGCGAAATCGTTGAAAAGACCGGCGCGAAGATCAACATCGAAGACGACGGCACGGTCAAGATCGCCTCTTCGTCCGGCAAGGAAATCGAAGCGGCCCGCAAGTGGATCCACTCGATCGTTGCTGAGCCGGAAGTTGGCCAGATCTACGAAGGCACGGTCGTCAAGACCGCCGACTTCGGCGCCTTCGTCAACTTCTTCGGCGCCCGCGACGGCCTCGTCCACATCTCGCAGCTCGCTTCCGAACGTGTTGCGAAGACGCAGGACGTCGTCAAGGAAGGCCAGAAGGTTTGGGTCAAGCTCCTCGGCTTCGATGAGCGCGGCAAGGTCCGACTGTCGATGAAGGTTGTCGACCAGGCAACGGGCCAGGAACTCCCGGCTGCCGAAAAGTCCGACAAGAAGAAGGAAGAAGCGGCTGAGTAAGCCGCGCCTTTCAAAACGTTCGAGGGCGTGGGAGTTTTCCCGCGCCCTTTTTGCATCCGAAGGGGAGAAGAAATCATGAGCCGCGAAACCCTGAAGACCCTGTTCCATCCCTTTGCCAGTGGTACCGTCGAAGCGCCTGGCGAGGGCGAGCGTGTGCTCTTTCTGGGTGCTGAGGCAGGCTTTGCTGTGCCAGAGGGCTTTGCCGCCTCGCTGAACGCCGTACAGGGCTTTCGGTCGCTGTTCAGGCAGCTTCTCTCCCAGCGCATCGAAACCACGCCTGAGATCGAAGGCGAGGACTACGATGCCGCACTGGTCCTTTGCAACAAACACAAGGGCGAGAACGAGGCCAACATCGCTGCCGCGCTTCAGCGCGTGAAGGTTGGTGGCCTGATCGTGATCGCCGGTGGCAAAGAGGACGGCATCCAGTCGCTTCGCAAGCGCATCGAGGGCTTCGGCATAAAGATCGAGCATATGCCGAAGTATCATGGCGTTGCGCTGTGGTTCGCCCGTCCGGCAGATGTCAGCGAGATTGTCAGCAAGTTCGCCAAGCCGCCCGTGCGCGTCGATGGCCGCTTTCTGGCCGCAGCTGGCATGTTCTCACACGAGCGTATCGATGACGGCTCGGAGCTGCTCGCCTCGCGTCTGCCTGCGGATTTCACCGGCGATGTCGCCGATTTCGGCGCTGGCTGGGGCTATCTCTCCGTCGAACTCGCGGAGCGGTCTCCTGGCGTCAGCCGGCTTGACCTTTACGAAGCCAACCACTCCGCTTTGGAGGCCGCCAAGGCCAACTTGGCGGAGAACTGCCCTGATGTGCCGGCGCGCTACTTTTGGCACGATCTGGTTGGCGAACCGGTCAAGGACAGGTACGACCTCGTCATCATGAACCCACCCTTTCATGAGGGCCACGCGGCAGAGCCGTCACTTGGCCAGGCGATGATCAAGACAGCGGCGTCGGTGCTGCGTGGCGGTGGTCGCCTGCTGCTGGTTGCCAATCGCGGTCTGCCTTATGAACCGGTACTCGCTGCGAACTTTAAGGAAAGCGGCGAGACTTGCCGCAATGCACGCTTCAAGGTGCTTTGGGCGAAGAAGTAAGCTGCCACACAGGCAGCCTTGGTGGATCTGCTAGACTTGCTGCAGATGGAGAGGCAAAAGGGGGAGAGACATGGCCACGGAAGCCAATAAGATGCTCGTGAGGGCCTATGTCGAGGCATTCAATCGCTTCGACATGGCGGCACTGCGCCAGCTGTTTGCAGCTGATGCGCGGATCTACGGTGTTCTGGGATATGGAGGTCTCGATGACGTAGAGCCTATCTGGCGCGAGCTTCACGAGGGTATGAACATAAACCTTGAGATCCTCGATATCGCCGCCGAGGGAAGGAACGTCGTGGTTCGCTATCGGGAGAGCGGGCGCTATTCCGGTTTCTTTCGAGGTCTCGTGGGGCATGACCCGACCGGCAAAAGCTACGAAGTCACAGCGATGGAATGGTTCGTGATAGAGAGCGGAAAGATTGCGACTCGCTGGGGCGCCAGGGATTCTGGGGCCATCCTGCGGCAGGTCACGCATCCCTAGGACGCAAGCATCTCGAAGAAAAAGCCGGGCCCGTTCGCCCGGCTTTCTGCCTTTATTCCACGTCTGCCCTGCGAAGCGCGTCGAGCGTCGGCATTGAGGTTATGTTGAAGCCGGCATCGACGAAATGGATTTCGCCGGTCACACCAGCGGAAAGGTCGGACAGCAGGTAAAGCGCGGAATTGCCAACCTGATCGATCGTTACAGTCTTGCGCAGCGGCGAATTGCGCTGGTTCCACGAAAGGATCGCGCGTGCGTCGGAAATGCCGGCGCCAGCGAGTGTCCGGATCGGACCTGCCGAGATCGCGTTGACGCGAATGCCATTCGGGCCGTAGTCGGCCGCCAGATAGCGCACAGACGCCTCAAGAGCGGCCTTGGCAACACCCATAACGTTGTAGTTCGGGATGACGCGCGTCGAGCCGTTATAGGTCAGCGTCAGCATCGACCCGCCTGCGTTCATCAGCGGCGCGCAGCGCTTGGCGATCTCGGTGAAGGAGAAACAGGAGATCACCATCGTGCGGCTGAAATTGTCGCGCGTCGTGTCCGCGTAAAGTCCCTTCAGCTCGTTCTTGTCAGAGAAACCGATGGCATGAACGATGAAATCGAGGCTGCCCCAGCGCTCCTTTATGGCATCAAACGTGGCATCGACGGAGGCGATGTCCTCGACGTCGCAAGGCAGAACGAATTCGGATCCGACTTCGGCGGCCAGCGGCTTGACACGCTTTCCAAGCGCATCACCCTGATAGGTGAACGCGAGTTCCGCGCCCTGTGCCGCGAGTGCTTTCGAAATCCCCCAAGCGATCGAGTGGTTGTTTGCGACCCCCATGATGAGGCCGCGCTTACCCTGCATGATTCGCGTCATGTTGTTATCCGTTATAGCGCTGGAAGACGAGCGTGGCGTTCGTACCGCCAAAGCCGAAGGAGTTGGAGAGGGCGATGTCGATTTTGGCATCGTCGATGCGCTTGCGAACGACCGGAACGCCGTCGAATTCCGGGTCGAGTTCGGTAATATGGGCGCTCTCGCCGATGAAGCCGGCCTGCATCATCAGCAGGGAGTAGATCGATTCTTGCACGCCGGCCGCGCCCAGCGAGTGACCAGTCAGGGACTTCGTCGATTGGATGTGCGGGACCTTGTCGCCGAACACCTCGCGGATCGCGCCGATTTCCTTGCTGTCGCCAACAGGGGTCGATGTGCCATGCGTGTTGATATAGTCGACATTGCCCTTAACGGTGGCGAGCGCCTGACGCATACAGCGGATCGCACCTTCACCCGACGGAGCGACCATGTCGTAACCATCGGAGGTCGCGCCGTAGCCGACGATCTCGGCGTAGATCTTTGCCCCACGCGCCTTGGCACGCTCCAGTTCTTCCAGCACGAGGACGCCTGCGCCGCCCGCAATGACAAAGCCGTCGCGGCTGACGTCATAGGCACGGGAAGCAGTTGCCGGCGTGTCGTTGTATTTGGACGACATGGCGCCCATGGCATCGAAGAGGTTCGACATCGTCCAGTCGAGGTCTTCGTGCCCGCCGGCGAACATCACGTCCTGCTTGCCCCACTGGATCATTTCCGCGGCATTGCCGATGCAGTGTGCCGAGGTCGAGCAGGCAGACGAGATCGAATAGTTGACGCCGTGGATCTTAAACCAGGTAGCGAGCGTTGCGGATGCCGTCGAGGACATGGCCTTCGGGACGGCAAACGGGCCGATGCGCTTCGGGCTGTTGTTCTTGATGGTGATGTCAGCCGCTTCGATCAGCGTGCGCGTCGACGGACCGCCAGAGCCCATGATGATGCCGGTGCGCTCGTTGTTGCTGATGTCACTTTCTTCCAGACCGGAATCCGCGATCGCCTGCTTCATGGCGACATGGTTCCAGGCGCCGCCTTGGCTCAGGAAGCGCATGGCGCGGCGATCGACCAGATCGGTCGGATCTAGCGTGGGGCGACCCCATACCTGGCATTTGAAGCCGTGCTCAGCAAAATCGTTGGAGAAGGAAATGCCGGATTTGGCATCGCGCAGCGAGGCAGTGACCTCGGCGGCATCATTGCCGATCGAGGAAACAACGCCCAGACCCGTGACAACTACCCGTCTCATGTGTTTCGACCTTTTCGTTTTTTCTAACTTGGAAACCGGGCAGGTATGCCCGGCGCAATCAGGCTTCTTTGTCCTTGGACAGGCCGACGCGCAGGTCGGTGGCCTGATAGATGGTTTCGCCGTCGGCCTTCAGCCAGCCATCGGCGGTGCCGAGAACCAGGCGACCGCGCATGACGCGCTTGAAATCGATACCGTACTCGAGCAACTTCGTCGTCGGGCGGATCATGCCCTTGAACTTAACTTCACCTGTTGAAAGCGCCATGCCACGGCCGGGCTCACCAAGCCAGCCGAGGAAAAAGCCGGTCAACTGCCACATGCCGTCAAGGCCGAGGCAGCCGGGCATGATGGGATTGCCGGCGAAGTGGCAGGGAAAATACCAGTCGTCCGGCTTCACGTCGTACTCGGCGCGGATGTAACCCTTGTCGAAGGCGCCGCCGGTTTCGGAAATGTCAGTAATGCGATGAACCATCAACATCGGCGGGAGGGGAAGCTGCGCATTGCCCGGGCCGAACAGTTCGCCGCGGCCGCAGGCCAGAATTTCCTCGTAGTTGAAGCTGGATTGTTTCGTCGCCATGAAAACTCTAATTCCCCCGCAACTGTGCCGATGGATGTGAACGTTTAGTCCAAGTTCAGCAGAAAATGAAGCATAAGCATGACTGAGCTTCACCCACCTTCGGAGGACCGGCTGCGCGCCTTATTTGGTGGTCGCATACAGGAAGGCCAAGCCCGGGACCAGTACTAATTGCGCCAAAAGCCCGATTTTGCGGCGCTTTCGCACTCTTTGTCCCAATTGAAACTATTGAAACGCTTTTCTGCAAAAGTTATATGGCTAATGAAACCTGATTGCTTGACGCTAGATTAACCGGAGTTTGTCGAATGGTGGCAAAGGCCCCGCTAACCATTGAGGCACGGCTGAGACATGCCGGCCTGCGTCCGACGCGTCAGCGCGTTGCACTTGGTGACCTGCTCTTTGCCAAAGGCGATCGGCATTTGACGGTTGAAGAACTCCATGAGGAGGCCGTGCAGGCGGGCGTGCCGGTGTCACTGGCGACCGTCTACAATACGCTCCACCAGTTCACCGAGGCCGGCATGATCCGCGTTCTCGCCGTCGAAAGCGCCAAGACATATTTCGACACCAACGTCTCCGACCATCACCACTTCTTCATCGAGGGCGAAAATGATGTGCTCGATATTCCGGTCAGCAATCTGACCATCGGCAACCTACCGGAGCCGCCGGAAGGTCTTGAAATCGCGCATGTCGACGTGGTGATCCGCCTGCGCGCCAAACGGCGCTGATTTCACATCACATCGTCAGGGTGCCGGCCGGGCTTGGCCTTGTACGTCGGAAACGTCCAGCCGAAGTACAGCGCACCGCCGCGCACCAGGAATGCCGCTACAACACCGACTCCAGAGGCTGCATAGAGCGGCAGATCGAGCGCATTCGCAGCTGTAAAGATGCTGCCGCCGACCAATGCCGCGGTGATGTAGATTTCCGGCCGCAACAAAACGGACGGCTCATTGGCCAAGAGATCGCGGAGAATGCCGCCGAAGGTCGCTGTCAATGTCCCGGTGACGATGCCAATCGTTGGTGAGCCGGTAGCGGCAAGGCCCTTCGCTGCGCCCATCACGCAATAGGCGGAAAGCCCGACTGCATCCAGCCAGATCAGCAAGCGATAACGCGACTCGACAAGGTGAGCGGTAAAGAACACCAGGACGCCGACGGCGCAGCAAACGACGACATAGGTCGGGTTCAGAACCCAGAATACCGGCACGCGTCCAAGAATAATGTCACGCACCGTGCCACCACCGGTTCCGGTGACGATCGCAAAGAAGAGAAAGCCGATCAGGTCGAGCTGCTTGCGCGAAGCCGCGAGCGCGCCTGTTGCCGCAAAAAGCGCAACGCCGGCGTAATCCACGTAGACGAATAGCGGCATGCGGTCCTCCAGAACCTACGTGTATCTCTCGGAAATGAATCACGGCGGCAAGGGCCGCGCAAGGCGGATCAAGCAAACTGTGTCGCTAACAGAGTCTTATCCGACCAAAAGAGAAGCCCTTCGTGAAATCGCTCCTGATCGCTTTGAACATTGCCGTGCTGCTCGTCACCCCGGTAGCGGCTTTTGGCCAGCAGTCGCTTATCTCGGACCCTGAGATTTACGAGAAGAAGCACTTTCAGGAACAGTGCAGCAAGGCCAACTTTTCAGATGGATTCGTTATCCGCCAGGACATCAACAACGACGGCCTGGTGGACGCTGTCGTCAACGAGGGCGAGCTGACTTGCGACGGCGAGAAGGGCCCGCAGTGCAATGACGACGGCTGCACCTACAATTTCTATCTGCAGGTTGCCGAGGGCGGCTACTTCATGATCGCGACCGCCCAGATCTATGGCTACGATTTCGTGAAACGCTTCGGCAACATGGTGCTGGCGATGAAAATGCACCCGCGCTTTTGTGATCGCCCGGATGCCGATAAGACGAAGGAACCCTGTATTGTTACCGCCCGTGTGCGCGGCACCAAGTTCGTGACGATCTCCAAGAAATAGGGCGTTCAGCCGGGATAAAGCTCCGATGTGCGGCCGGCAAGATAGTAGCCGACAAGCCCAAACCACTCGCGGATCGCTGTTGCGAGGTTCTGGGAGTTTCGGTTTGGCTGCGTGAAATCGAGGCCAAGGCTTTCCTGCCCCTCGGTGCGATAGTCTGTCGGCCAAGGCACGACGTCGATACCAAGCTTGCGGAAGATGCCGACCGAACGCGGCATATGATAGCCCGAGGTAATCAACAGGCAGTTCGAAAGGCCCTGGCTCGCCAAAAGCTCCTTGGTGTTCATGGCGTTTTCGAACGTCGTTCGTGACGTCGTCTCCTCGAGAAGGCGTTCCTGGCCGATACCGAACATCGGGAAGAAGCGCGCCGAAATCACAGCGTCGCCCTCATAGATTCCGGAGATCGATCCATCGCCCCCCGAAATCAGAATTCGCGCCAGCGGATATTTCTGTGCCAGACGCAGCGCTTCGACTAAGCGGTCAGCGCCGGCATTGAGCTCGACGCCGTGGCGGGCGGTATTCACTTCGTTCTCGAAAGCGCCGCCGAGCACGATCATGCACTGCAGGTCTGCCGGATCCTGTGGTTTCAAGAACCGATCCTCGAGACCCTCAAGAAGGAAGTTGCCGAGGGTCGTGTAGAGCGTGGCGAACAAGATGAGGCCTGCAATCGTGGAGGAAGCAAGGCTTGTCGCGCGCCAGCGGACAAGGCCGGCCAGCACAGCAAGCAGGACGAAGAGAAAAGCAAGGGACAAAGGTTGCCCGAACACCCAGACGAGCTTTGAAAAGAGAAACAAGGATGCGTTCCTTCAGCGGTTTGCGAGGGTTCTCTATCTGATTCGGCGGGTTTTTATTGCGACCGTGACCTCGTACGCACTGGCGAACGCGGCACAGCGTTGAACCGGCGCTGCGTGCGTTTCGGAATCAAGAGGGTCGCGAGCGCTATCAACATCGCAAAAACGGCGATCAGCCATAGTGCCGCTGCCCCGGCGATCTGGGTCAGCAGCGCCCCAACGATAGCCCCGGCCAGCATGCCGACCCAAGGCACGATCTGGATGGTCCAGTCCATTTGCTTGTCGCCGATAATCCAGCGTCCGAGACCTCGTCCGAAACGCGAGAGCGCTCCGGTCACATAGGTCAGTCCGATCGGGAGCCCCTCGATCTGCTCAACTGCCGCGTTCACCATTCCCATGGAAGCGACGATGAGATAGAAGCGCGGCATTTCCAGGCTCTGGCCGATCATGAGCGAGGCGGTTGCAAGCGCGATACTGACGCATGAAAGCACGGTGAAGGTGCGCCTGTCGGCGAAATGCGCGATCACGATACCGGCGGCATTGCCGAGCACGAAGACCATGATCGCGGAGAGCAGAACGGCTGCATGGCGCAGATCCTCATGTCCGAGTGAAAGGGCAGCACGCGTCGTGTTCCCCGTCATGAACGACACGAAGTCCCCTGTCAGCGTGAGGCCCGTCGCATCCGTCATACCAGCCAGAAAGGAGATCGCGCCCGCAAGCGTCAGGCCCGTTGCCGTTCTGCGCGTATGGATGATCCGCCGCCGTCTTTCTCGTGTCATTAAACCAAGGCTCCAGTCCGCCGAACAGGCCGATATGGAAACCATAATCGCCGTTGCTAAAAATTTGGCAAAGCATCGCCCGCAAGGCGCCGCGGCCAACTTTTCTTCAGTTGATCCTTAGGGCGGTCAATATCGCAAATCCGGATAGGCAGGATACGTCGAGGATTTGGTGGAGCTAAGCGGGATCGAACCGCTGACCTCTTGCATGCCATGCAAGCGCTCTCCCAGCTGAGCTATAGCCCCATCAAGGCGGTCCGGCGAGCCGGTCCTGGGATGCTTCGCGAAGGCTTGCCTCGCGGAGTGGCGGCTTATTACTTCCGGTTTTTGGAGATAGCAAGCCAAAAAAACGGCCCGGCGAAATTTTCTCGTCCGGGCCGATACTTAATCCGATCAGACTTCGTCTTCGTCGCCGGTCACGCCGATGATGTCGCTCATGTCGTCGTCATCGTCATCTTCGTCGGCTTCCAGGAAGGTGTCGTCGTCGTCGCCTTCGATTTCGACGTCGTCGTCGCCCATGTCAGGAATGTCGTCGCCGGATGCGCCTTCATCGGCGTCCTCGAGCGAAACCATTTCGACTTCCGTGTTTTCGGTATCGACTTCCGCCACTTCCTCTTCATCCTGGGCTTCAGCAGCTGCCGCAGCAGAAGTTTCCTCGAAGAAGGATAGGGGATAGGACTTGCCTGTATAAGGAGAAACAATCGGATCCCGGTTCAGGTCGTAGAACTTCTTGCCGGTTTCCGGATCGGTACGCTTGGTTCCAAGTTCAGCTTTCGCCACTGTAAGCCTCGTGAGAATGGCCGAATCAAGATTCGGCAAATGCCGTGAAAGCCGGCGTTCTATTCGGAATTTATAAGCCGGTCCCCATAATCGTTGCAGCACTGCATGTCAAAGCCAAATTGCACGCGTGGCTAGTGCGCGGCGGATGACCGGCGCTGCCATTTGTGATACTGAGCCGGCGATTGTTCATTTGCAGAGCAGATCGGCATCTCACCGGCTGCAGGAATGGGTGCCAAACAATGTACCAGCCGCCGCATTTTCGAGAGGAAGACTTGAGGGTCCATCATGCCTTGATCCGCGCGCATCCGCTCGGGTTGCTGATCACTGCGGGTGCCTCTGGACTGATGGCGAATTCGATTCCTTTCCATCTCGATGCCGCCTCCTCCTTGAAGGGCACGCTGCGCCTTCACCTCGCCAGGGCCAATCCGCAGTGGCGAGACATAGAGGGCGGCGCCGATGTACTGGCCGTCTTCCAGGGTGCGGATGCCTACATTACGCCCTCTTGGTACCTGACAAAGCAGGAGACCGGCAAGGTCGTGCCGACTTGGAACTACGCGATCGTGCAGGTCAGGGGCAGGGCGCGCGTTATCGACGATGCGGACTGGTTGCTTCGGCAGATCAACGCGATCACCACGCAGCAGGAAGGGCCACGTGACAGGCCCTGGGCGGTCGGCGACGCGCCCGATGATTTTATCCGCGCGCAGCTGAAAGGCATCATCGGCGTCGAAATCGAGATCGCCGCGATCGAGGGCAAATGGAAGGTAAGCCAAAACCGACCGGTTGCCGATCGCGAAGGTGTTGCTGCCGGCCTCGGCGAAGAGGCCGGGCAGGCGGAGATGGTCGATCTCGTCCGCCGCTACGGCGGGCTGACGGAGAAATGAACGCACAGATGACATCCACGCACTTTACGATTGCCATCGATGGACCGGCCGCAGCCGGCAAAGGTACACTCTCGCGCCGCATCGCGGAGACCTACGGATTTCATCACCTCGATACAGGACTCACCTATCGCGCCACAGCAAAGGCCTTGCTCGACGCTGGCCTGACGCTCGACGACGAGGCGGTGGCAGAAAAGATGGCCCGCCAGGTTGAATTGGTCGGTCTCGATCGCAATATTCTCTCGAAACACGAGATAGGCGAGGCAGCCTCTAAGATCGCAGTAATGCCTGCAGTGCGGCGTGCACTGGTGGAGGCTCAGCGGCGGTTTTCAAAAAAGGCGCCCGGAACGGTGCTCGACGGCCGTGACATTGGCACCGTCGTCTGCCCGGCTGCGCCGGTGAAGCTCTATGTAACGGCAAGTCCCGAGGTTCGGGCGAAGCGTCGCTACGACGAAATAAGAGGCAAGGGAGGAGTTGCCGATTTCGATGCCATTTTCGACGACGTCAAGCGCCGCGATGAACGCGATATGGGACGGGCCGACAGCCCTTTGAAACCAGCCGAAGACGCGCACTTGCTTGATACGTCGGAAATGAGTATAGAGGCCGCGTTTCAGGCTGCGAAATCGATCATCGATGCAGCTTTGATCCGAAATACCTAATTCGAGCGATTTGCCCAAGCTTTGCCTGGGTCGCCTTCGAAGACTAAGCCTGAAATTCCGTCCAAGCGCCGGATTGCTTCCCGACAGGAAGCGGACTGGGTTCAGGCCCGTTCAACACGAACAAACCGGCGCATACGTATCCGGATTCGGATATGCAGGAGATTTCATGTCAGTAGCTACTCCCTCTCGCGAAGATTTCGCGGCCCTTCTCGAAGAGTCCTTTGCCAAGCACGACCTGGCTGAAGGCTATGTCACCAAGGGCATCGTAACGGCAATCGAGAAGGACTCTGCCGTTGTCGACGTCGGCCTTAAGGTCGAAGGTCGCATCCTACTCAAGGAATTCGGCGCCAAGGCCAAGGACGGCTCGCTCAAGGTCGGCGACGAAGTCGAAGTTTACGTTGAGCGCATCGAAAACGCTCTCGGCGAAGCAGTTCTGTCGCGCGAGAAAGCTCGCCGCGAAGAAAGCTGGATCAAGCTCGAAGCCAAGTTCGAAGCTGGCGAGCGCGTTGAAGGCGTTATCTTCAACCAGGTCAAGGGCGGCTTTACGGTCGATCTCGACGGCGCGATCGCCTTCCTGCCGCGTTCGCAGGTCGACATCCGCCCGATCCGCGACGTCACTCCGCTGATGCACAACCCGCAGCCCTTCGAAATCCTCAAGATGGACAAGCGCCGCGGCAA
Organism: Rhizobium mesoamericanum STM3625; assembly: GCF_000312665.1. Taxonomy (GTDB): domain Bacteria; phylum Pseudomonadota; class Alphaproteobacteria; order Rhizobiales; family Rhizobiaceae; genus Rhizobium; species Rhizobium mesoamericanum. The sequence continues at coordinate 961,549 of NZ_HF536772.1, forward strand.
CATCGTCGTATCGCGCCGTACGGTTCTCGAAGAATCCCGTGCCGAGCAGCGTTCTGAAATCGTTCAGAACCTCGAAGAAGGTCAGGTTGTTGACGGCGTCGTCAAGAACATCACCGATTACGGTGCGTTCGTTGATCTCGGCGGCATCGACGGCCTGCTGCACGTCACCGATATGGCATGGCGCCGTGTGAACCATCCGTCGGAAATCCTGTCCATTGGCCAGCAGGTCAAGGTTCAGATCATCCGCATCAATCAGGAGACCCACCGCATCTCGCTCGGCATGAAGCAGCTCGAGTCGGATCCGTGGGACGGCATCCAGGCCAAGTATCCGGAAGGCAAAAAGATTTCCGGTACCGTCACGAACATCACCGACTACGGTGCATTCGTCGAGCTGGAGCCGGGCATCGAAGGCCTGATCCACATCTCGGAAATGTCCTGGACCAAGAAGAACGTACACCCCGGCAAGATCCTGTCCACGAGCCAGGAAGTCGAAGTCGTCGTTCTCGAAGTTGATCCGTCCAAGCGCCGTATTTCGCTCGGCCTCAAGCAAACGCTGGAAAATCCGTGGGCAGCATTCGCTCGCAACCATCCGGCCGGCACTGAAGTCGAAGGCGAAGTCAAGAACAAGACCGAATTCGGCCTCTTCATCGGCCTTGACGGCGACGTTGACGGCATGGTGCACCTCTCCGACCTCGACTGGAATCGTCCGGGCGAACAGGTCATCGAAGAGTTCAACAAGGGTGACGTCGTTAAGGCCGTCGTTCTCGATGTAGACGTTGAAAAGGAGCGCATCTCGCTCGGCATCAAGCAGCTCGGCAAGGACTCGGTTGGCGAAGCAGCAGCTTCCGGCGACCTGCGCAAGAATGCAGTCGTTTCCTGCGAAGTTATCGCAGTCAACGATGGCGGTATCGAAGTGAAGCTCGTCGATCACGAAGACATCACCTCGTTCATTCGCCGCGCAGACCTTTCGCGCGATCGCGACGAGCAGCGTCCGGAACGCTTCTCGGTTGGCCAGGTTGTTGACGCCCGCGTCACCAACTTCTCCAAGAAGGACCGCAAGATCATGCTGTCCATCAAGGCTCTTGAAATCGCAGAAGAGAAGGAAGCTGTCGCCCAGTTCGGTTCGTCCGATAGCGGCGCTTCGCTCGGCGACATTCTTGGCGCGGCTCTGAAGAATCGCGGCGGTGAATAATCGCCAGCCTCAGGCTTGAGGACTACGAACCCGCTGGAGCGATCCGGCGGGTTTTTGCATTTCCATGGGCGGTGTGAGGGTGGCGGTCTATTCCCAGTCGACCTTGCGCCGGTAGAGCGAATAGGCGTCGTCGACACTCGTAGCCATAGGCAGCGGCGGTGCAGGCCGGTGAGGCGGTGTCACCTCCTTGATCTGACTTTCTCGGGTGGCCGGGGTCTCTGCGGCTTCGTCGTCGATCCCAAGAGGTATTTTGTCCTCCTTCGACGGCTCGCCTTGCTGCTCCGCGTCTTCCTCCGACGGCTCGCCGCCATTGTGATCCTCGCGGTACATCTCGCGGGCGCCGCTATCGTCGGCCTCGTCCTTTGAGAATTCGTAAGGCTGTATCGCGTAAGGAACGCCCTCGACAATTTTCATCAGCACCGGCACATAGGTTTCGTCGATGGCCTGCTGCACGATCAGAGGTATTTCAACTTCCGGAGCCGGATGTTTCTTGGCGGTCGCGAAAATTGCTTCGCCTTCCAGCTGTTCCGCGACGAGCGGCGACTGGCGTGCCATGCCTTCCGACACGGGCAGCGCACGATCCGGCAGCGCAGTCACCTCCTCCGGTAGATTGGTGAGGATCGCCTCATCGAGGATGATGTCGATTTCGACTGCCGGATCTGGTTCGGCTGCCTCGAACAGTGCTTCCGTTTCCTGATCCTGAATGATTGTCACGATCAGTTTCGTTGTGTCGTCCGACAGGGATGCAGGTATCGCCGCCCAACTTTTCGGAATGATGGGATCGCCCTTGGCTGCTGCCCCTTGCATGTCCGCCTGCGGGGTTTCGTGGACGGCGGCCTCGACCTTTTCCTCGGACGCCACGCTCTCCAGCAAGACTTCGCCGAACTTGGGGAACGTTTCATCGCCAGCCGCCTCGACAGCCGATTCTGCGATCGGCTTGTCGGCTGAGATAGATTGTTCGACGAGTTGCAGGGGCCCTTCGTCCCCGTTGAGATACGCGGCAACGAGTGCGGTTTGTGGCCGCAAAGCTCCAGGCTCCTGCTTCGTCTCAACCGGAGCCCGCGCCGCGCTCGCAAGATTGTCCCGATGAATGCTGATTTCGGTTCGCTGCTCCTGGCGCAGCGGCGAGGCATCGTTCTGGCCGTAGGAACTGACCACGGCGCGTGCCGTCAGATCTCGGTCCTTATAGCGAATGGTTTCGAGATAGGTGGTTATGCGGGCCGCTTCCGGTCCAGCCGGGTTCCGCAGCGCCTCGGCCAGCAGGCGAAGCGGAACTGCATGGCCTTGCATTGCAAGCTGGCGCTCTACCTGTTCGATGTTTGCCGGCTGCAACTTTTGAATGGCGGCCGCTAGGCGGGAGGCAAACGCGAGATCGGCTTCGTCTTCCTCCGGCGGGATTGAAAGCGCCTCACTGGTCGCATTGAGCACATCAAGAAGGGCATCGACCATGCGTGCACGCACGGCCAGCAGCAGGATATTGAGTTTGCCGGCAGCGGAGGAATTAAGATCAGCGCCTTGTATCTGGTGCACGGGAGCAACGGTGCTTGCAGCGCGCACGAGGCCGTCGGTGCTCACGGCCGCCGTCTGGCCCTGGGAAGATAAACTTGCATTTGACGCTGCACGAACCGGAGTCAACATGTCATGCTCCTTCTTTCGTAAAGTGCGATGAAAGCAGGTTACCAGAAGGCCGCGCTCATCCGGCCTGTCGCATTCCCCGGCAGTTCCTTGCTGCGCGATGACGCTCCATTGCGCCGTCGAATGCATAAAAATTGGTAAAGAATGTAACGAAGGGGCGGTTAACGAATTGCTAATGGCCGGTGCGAGCCTGGGCCGCACCCGGTCTTATCTGTCCAAAATCCAGAAATGTCTCAGCTATGCGCGAAGATGTCAGCTTCTTCCCACCCGAGCAGGTCGAGCTTGGCGCGTGTCGGAAGGAATTGGAAGCAGGCATTGGCGTGATCCATGCGGCCGTCACGCACCAGCCGTTCAGACAACTTGTCACGCAACGCATGCAAGTAGAGGACGTCGGAGGCGGCGTACTCCAGCTGGGCTTGCGACAGAGTTGATGCCGCCCAGTCGGAAGACTGCTGCGCCTTGGAAATATCGATCTCAAGCATTTCCTTGAGATTGTCCTTGAGCCCGTGCCTATCGGTATAGGTGCGGCTGAGGCGCGAGGCGATCTTTGTGCAGAAGACCGGCTGGGCGGTGACGCCGAACGTGTGGAACAGAACGGCGATGTCGAAGCGGCCGTAGTGGAAGATTTTTTCCCGGGAAAGATCTGCCAGCATCGTGACCAGGTTCGGTGCGTCCTTCTGACCGGCCGCGATGCGGATTACATCGGCCGAACCGTCGCCTGGCGAGAGTTGCACGACGCACAGCCGGTCGCGGCGCGGCACGAGGCCGAGCGTTTCGGTGTCGATCGCAATGGCTCCGGTGTAGCGCGCAGCATCCGCCGCGGAAATATCACCTTCGTGGTAACGTATAGTGGCTGCCATCGATCTCGTCTCTCACTCAAACTGTCACTTGTGGCCTATAGCGTAAAGCCGGCGCGGACGATACCGCCAAGGCTCAGAATGTCGGCGGCGTATTAATCCAGATGAGAATGGTTTCGCCGTCGTGGCGGTTGCGCCAGGAATGATAGCGGCGGCTTTCGAAGTAAAGCGAATCGCCCGGCCCAAGGTCGAAGAACTGATCGGAATCGAGCACCAGTTCCAGCCGCCCGGAGAGCACGTGCATAAACTCCTCGCCGTCATGGCGATAGGCGCCTTCGCTTGCCGCACCAGGTGCGAGCACGAAACGATGGCAATCCATCATCGTGCGCCCTTCCGCCAGAAGCTGAACGGTGACACCGGGCGTCGTTTCCGGCCATGTGCGCCAGGTGCCGGCACGAACGACCGCGGGCACCTCGTTACGTTCCTCTCCAGACAGGCGCGAAACCGTGGTGCCATAATATTCGGCGAGATCGTGCAGCGTCTTGAAGCTCACCCCCTGGGACGTGCGCTCGAGCGTCGACAGAGTCGAGGCAGCAATTCCGATATCGCCAGCGACCTGATCCAGCGTCTTTCCTGCGCCATGGCGCAGGCTGCGCAGCCGCCGTCCGAGATCAGAAGAGTCTGCTGTTTCCGAGTTTTCCGACGGTTCCTCGCTTTCCAATGCCTCGCGAATGGCCGCTGGGTTGAGCCCGCGCTCGGTTCGATACCAGGCTATCTTCTTTATGCGCGCGACGTCTTCGGCGCTGTATTGCCGGTGTCCGGTATCCGAGCGGTCCGGAACGACAAGCCCCTGGCTTTCCCAAAGACGCAAAGTGGATGCGGAAACGCCTGCTGATTTTGCCGCCTCCGCCACCTTGTAGCGCACGGGCATCCCATTGTTCATAAGCCAGATATTCCCGGTTCGTTTGTCTTCTTGAGGCCGTCTCCGGCCTTCTTTGTTCAGCCGACCATCGCCGAAAACGGCCACAGTTTGAAGCGGAAAATGCCGCTTGATTTCTTGCAGGAAAAATGTAGGAGTTTTGTACATATCTTGCAGAAGTTATGCAAGATCGTTTTCATTTCATTCCAGAGCGCAGGAACGCACCGATGACCGCGACCACTCTTACAGACCGGAAAAATGCTGCCATTTCGCGCGGCGTTGGTATGACTACGCAGATCTATGCCGAACGTGCCGAAAATGCCGAAATCTGGGACAAGGAAGGTCGCCGCTATATCGATTTCGCGGCCGGCATCGCCGTTCTTAACACCGGTCATCGTCACCCGCGCGTGATCGCTGCCGTGAAAGATCAGCTCGATCACTTCACCCATACCTGCCATCAGGTCGTTCCTTACGAAAACTACGTTCATCTTGCCGAGCGCCTGAATTCGCTGACGCCCGGCAATTTCGAGAAGAAGACGATCTTCGTCACGACGGGTGCCGAAGCCGTCGAGAATGCTGTGAAGATCGCGCGTGCCGCGACCGGCCGCTCCGCCGTCATCGCGTTTGGCGGCGGCTTCCACGGCCGCACCTTCATGGGCATGGCACTGACAGGCAAAGTCGTGCCCTACAAGGTCGGTTTCGGCGCGATGCCGGGAGATGTTTTCCATGTACCGTTCCCGGTCGAACTCCATGGTGTGACGCCGGATCAGTCGCTCGCCGCGCTGAAGAAGCTGTTTGCCGCCGATGTTGATCCGCAGCGCGTTGCCGCCATCATCATCGAGCCGGTCCAGGGCGAGGGCGGTTTCTACCCGGCGCCCGTCTCCTTCATGAAGGCGCTGCGCGAGCTCTGTGACCAGCACGGCATTCTCCTGATCGCCGACGAGGTCCAGACCGGTTTTGCCCGGACCGGCAAGTTGTTCGCGATGGATCACCACGAGGTCGCGCCCGACCTGATGACGATGGCCAAGAGCCTTGCCGGAGGTTTCCCGCTCGCGGCCGTCACAGGTCGCGCAGAGATCATGGATGCGCCGGGGCCTGGCGGCCTTGGCGGCACTTATGGAGGCAATCCGCTTGGCATCGCGGCTGCTCATGCGGTTCTTGACATTATCAAGGATGAGGACCTCTGCAACCGTGCCAATCTGCTCGGCAGCCGGCTCAAACAGCGACTGGAATCGCTTCGCGAGAGGGCGCCCGAGATTGTCGATATTCGTGGCCCCGGCTTCATGAACGCCGTCGAATTCAATGACAGGACAACAAAGCTGCCGAGCGCCGAATTCGCCAACAAGGTGCGCCTGATCGCGCTCGAGAAGGGCCTGATCCTTCTGACCTGCGGCGTCCACGGAAACGTCATCCGCTTCCTCGCCCCGATCACTATCCAGGATAGCGTCTTTGGCGAAGCGCTCGACATTCTGGAAGCCTCGATCCTCGAAGCAAGCGGCAAGTAAGATGATAGCTTCATTGCCCGGAGTTGCATGACATGGCATTCACGACTGCACTGACAAAACACGTTCCGTTTTCCTCACCCTTCCTGCGCGACGCCGGTTACATCAACGGTATCTGGACAGCCGGCGGCGCAACCAAGACCTTCGACGTCCTCAATCCTGCTACCGGTGAGGTTCTTGCCTCCTTGCCGGACATGGGCGCTGCCGAAGCGCGCGAAGCAATCGATGCCGCCTATGCCGTGCAGCCGGCATGGGCGGCCCTTCCCGCCAAGGAACGCGCCGGAATCCTGCGTAAGTGGTTCGATCTGATGGTCGCCCATGCCGACGAGTTGGCGGCAATCCTCACGGCTGAAATGGGCAAACCCTTCGCGGAGGCCCGCGGCGAGATCCTTTACGCCGCTGCCTATGTCGAATGGTATGCGGAGGAAGCCAAGCGAATCTACGGCGAAACGATCCCCGCGCCCTCGAACGACAAGCGCATGATGGTCATTAAGCAGCCTGTCGGAGTCGTTGGCACCATCACGCCCTGGAATTTCCCGGCCGCGATGATCACCCGCAAGATCGCTCCGGCGCTCGCAGTTGGTTGCACCGTCGTTTCCAAGCCGGCCGAACAAACGCCGTTGTCGGCGCTGGCGCTTGCCGTTCTTGCCGAGCAGGCTGGCATTCCGGCCGGCGTCTTTAACGTGATCGTCGGCGCAGACGGCCCGGCGATTGGCAAGGAACTCTGCGGCAACGAGAAGGTACGCAAGATCAGTTTCACCGGCTCGACGGAGGTTGGCCGCATCCTGATGCGCCAGTGCGCCGATCAGATCAAGAAGATCAGCCTCGAACTCGGCGGCAATGCGCCCTTCATCGTCTTCGACGATGCTGATCTGGATGCGGCGGTTGAGGGTGCCCTGGCGTCAAAGTATCGCAATGCCGGTCAGACCTGTGTCTGCGCCAACCGCCTCTACGTGCAGGCCGGTGTCTATGACGCGTTTGCTGCCAAGCTTGCCGCCAAGGTCGAAACAATGGCGGTCGGCGACGGCTTCAAGGCCGGCGTGACCATCGGCCCGCTGATCGATGAGCAGGGGTTGGCGAAGGTCGAAAGCCACGTTGCAGATGCGGTGTCGAAGGGCGCCGGCATCCTGACGGGCGGCAAACGGATCGAGGGTGCCGGCACCTTCTTTACGCCGACTGTGCTGACCGGCGTCACCCGTGAGATGACAGTCGCTCGTGAGGAGACGTTCGGTCCCGTTGCTCCGCTCTTCCGCTTCGAGACGGTCGACGACGTTATAGCTCAGGCCAACGACACCGAGTTCGGTCTCGCCGCCTATTTCTTCGCCGCCGATCTGAAGAAGATCTGGCGCGTTGCCGAGGCGCTGGAATACGGCATGGTCGGCATCAACACCGGCCTTATGTCGGCGGAAACGGCGCCATTCGGCGGTATCAAACAATCCGGCCTCGGCCGCGAGGGATCGCGTCACGGCGCCGACGACTATCTCGAAATGAAATATCTCTGCATGGGCAACCTCTAGGTGCTAGATTGCCCACGCTGCAAAAGCGCAAGGGGGCCCTATCGGTGGTCCCCTTTTTCTTTCGGCTCCAAAAAGCTTACCTTTACGCAGCCGGCTGCCAATCCGGCAGTAGGCGGTCATAGGCCCAGTTGAAGACGAAGGCGTAGACCATGTAGAAAAGCGCGAAGGATACGTCCATCATCAGTGCTTGAGGGATACTGATCCCAAGGTACCATGCAATCACTGGCAATAGCGCCAACAATAATCCGATCTCGAATATTACCGCATGCAACACTCGGATTGCAGCACTCTTCTGCGTGCCGCCAGTCAGGCGTCGCATCAGGTGGTCGAAGCCGAGATTGTAGATGTAGTTCCAAACCGTCGCCACGGTCGCGCCGACAAGGCCGATCACGCCGATGTCGGCCACTGGCATACCGAAGCCGACCGCCCCGAGCGGCGTGACCAGCGCTAATCCGATGAGTTCGAAGCTAATGGCGTGGCGGATACGGTCTGCGGCTTTCCGCATAGTTGCCCCCATTGGGAATGTTCGGGTCGTCCCGAGTTGATGCCCATGGTGGGGGAGGTCGTCCTCACGCCCCTGTAATAGGTATTCTGGCGGCCAATAACAAGGGTGGAGCTTTGCTTAGTAGTGCGGCGGCCGCGTAACAGGCGGCGCCTCCAGCGATTGCTCCTCGAGCGACAGAAACCGCTCTGTCAACCTGTCGAGCTTGGCGCGCGTTTGCTCCACGACCTTCCATTGTTCGGCAAGTTGATCGGACAACTCCTCGATCGTCTGCGCCTGGTGAGCGACGATCTCCTCGAGTTTCGTGACGCGGCTTGTCTCTTCGGACATGCAACCTCCTTGCCGCAAGCGGCCATTTTCATCCGCATCTCAAAAGCGGAAATAGTCCGCGCCGTCAATCGTTTCTAGGGTTGAACGGAGCGATGCGCAAAAGCGAACCGTTTGGTTACCCAAAGCCCTTGCCGCGTTCCGTCTTGTGGGGTAGGCCGGTAGCTCTCAGGAGGAATTCTCATGGATGTTGGAAACGGCTTTCTTCATCCGGACCGGCTCTTTCCGGCCGATCCGGCAACACGGGCGATCGCGCGGGAGCTTTACGAGACGGTTCGCGCGCTGCCGATCGTAAGCCCGCACGGGCACACCGAGCCGTCATGGTTTGCCGACGACGAGCCGTTCGAGGATGCGTCCTCGCTGCTCGTCATTCCGGATCACTATCTCTTCCGCATGTTGCATAGCGTCAGCGTCAAGCTCGATGATCTCGGCGTTCCTCGCCTCGACGGCAAGCCGGTCGCCAAGGGCCGCGACATCTGGCGCGCTTTCGCCGCGCAGTACCATCTCTTCCGCGGCACACCCTCCAGCCTATGGGTCGATCACGCCATGTCGGCCGTACTCGGTTGCGAAGAGCCGTTAAAGCCTGAAAACGCCGATGCGCTGTACGACCATATCAATGCTCAGCTGGCGCTGCCCGAGTTCCGACCGCGCGCCCTGCACAAGCGTTTTGGTATCGAAACAATCGCCACGACCGAAGGCGCGCTCGACCCGCTGGTGCACCACCAGAAGATGGCGCAAGACGGCTGGATCGGTCGCGTCCGCACCACCTATCGTCCGGATAGCGTCACCGACCCCGATGCCGTCGGCTTCCGCGAAAATCTCGTCCGGCTTGGCGAACTGACCGATTGCGACGTTACGAAGTGGGATGGGCTCATCGATGCCCACCGCAAGCGCCGCGCCTATTTCCGCCAGTACGGCGCGACCGCCACCGACCATGGGGTGCCAACGGCGTTCACGGCGGACCTGCCGCTTGCCGACAAGCAACGCCTGCTCGACAAGGCGCACAAGATCACGATGAGCGCTGAGGAGGCGGAACTCTTCCGCGGCCAAATGCTGACCGAAATGGCTGGGCTTTCGGCCGAAGACGGCATGACGATGCAGATCCATGCCGGCTCGCGCCGCAACACCGATCGCGAACTGTTCCGAACCCGCGGTCCGAACATGGGTGCGGATATTCCTACGCCGACCGATTGGGTAGGCGGCCTTTCTGCCATGCTCGCAAAATACGGCCATGCACCGGGATTGCGCGTGCTCCTGTTCACGCTCGACGAGACGACCTATGCTCGCGAGCTGGCGCCGATGGCCGGCCATTGGCCATGCCTGATGATTGGCCCGCCCTGGTGGTTCCATGACAGCCCGAACGGCATTCGCCGCTATCTCGACCAAGTGGTGGAGACGGCCGGCTTCGCCAATCTGGCGGGCTTCAACGACGATACACGGGCGCTTCTGTCGATTCCGGCGCGCCATGATGTCTGGCGCCGCGAGGTTTGCCGTTTCCTGGCGCAGTTTGTGACGGAACACCGCATGACACGCCAGGAAGCCGAGATCGTCGCCGGCGAACTCTCCTACGGAAACGCGAAGAAGGCATACAAGCTGTGACCGCACGTCTGATGAACCTATCCGGCCTCGCGCCGACCGCCAAGCTTCCCGGCTACGATCGCAAGGAATTGAAGTCGGGCATCCTGCATCTCGGTCCTGGCGCGTTCTTTCGCGCCCACTTCGCCCCCTTCACCGATGCGGCAATTGCAGCAGCCGGTGGCGATTGGGGCATCGAGGTCGCGAGCCTGCGAACGGCCGAGGTCGCCGATCACTTGAACGAGCAGAACGGCCTCTACACGATGCTCATTCGCGATACGTCGGGCACGACCGCGCATGTCATCGGTCCGATCCTTCGCGCCCATGTTGCGACCCGCAATCCCGGCGATCTGCTTACAAGGCTGGAGGATCCTGCCATTCGCATCGTCAGTCTGACAGTGACGGAGAAGGCCTATGGCTTCGATTCCGCCACCGGAGGGCTCGACCTGAAGCACCCCGACATTGCCGCCGACCTTGTCAACCGACATGCACCCCGCGGCGTCATCGGCTATCTCGTCGAAGGTCTTGCGCGCCGCCGCGCCAAGAGTATCGCGCCATTCACGCCGCTCAGTTGCGACAATCTGCCCAGCAACGGCGCCGTGTTGAAGCGACTCGTGCTCGAGTTTGCCGGTCGCATCGATCCGCAACTGAGACACTGGATCGAGGAGAAGGTGCCGTTCCCATCGACCATGGTCGATCGCATTACGCCGGCAAGCACGCAGGCCACCTATCGCGATGCCGAACGGCTGACGGGCAGACAGGATCTGGCGGCGATCGAGACCGAGCCCTTCACGCAGTGGGTGATCGAGGATCACTTCGCCAACGGCCGCCCGGAATGGGAAAAGGCAGGTGCCTTGATGGTCCAGGAAGTATCGGCTTACGAAAAGATGAAGTTGCGTATGCTCAACGGCGCACATTCGCTGCTCGCCTATCTCGGGTATATCGCCGGCTACGAGTTCGTTCGCGACGTCATGGATGATCCCGGCCTGGCGGCTCTGGCACGCCGCCATATGAATGCAGCCGCCGCCACGCTCGATCCCGTTTCCGGCATCGACCTCGAAGCCTATGCCGACGAGTTGATCGCACGTTTTGCAAACAAGGCGATCGCCCACCGCACCTATCAGATTGCCATGGATGGCACGCAGAAACTACCGCAGCGCCTTCTGGAGCCGGCGACGGAGGCGCTGGAGCATGGCGCGAGGGCTGAGACCTACGCGGTCGCGGTGGCCGCGTGGATGCGCTACGCCCTTGGCGTTGACAGGAACGGCGAACGCTACGAATTGCGCGATCCCCGCGCGGCGGAAATTGCCGCATTATTGGCCAACGTGCCGCGCAACGGCGGCGCCGTGTCGAAAGCGCTGTTAGGACTACCGGGCCTCTTCCCGGCGGCGCTGACCGGCAACGTCGCCTGGACGGAGGATGTGGCGAACAAGCTGGAAATCCTGATTCAGGATAATAAGCTGCCGCTCTTTTGAAGGGCAATGAGATGGGCGCGCTCGCCCCGGCACGGAATTTCCGTGCCGGTTGTTCGGCGCCCTCACATCTGAGATGAGGACCTCTGGCGCCGGCCTACGCTGCCATCCCTGCTCGACACAGGGACCCAGCGGCCCAGGTCCTTGGGCGCGCGGGGGTCCCGCCCGATTGTCGTTCACCGCGCGGGCGCGGTGGCTGGATCCCTGCGACAAGCACAGGAATGACAACCTAACGGGCGATACGCACCTATTAGGCCTTCACCCGCGTCATTTCTGGATCGTACAAGGGCGTCAGCGAGACTCGGCAGGGCACGCGCTCGCGCGCCACGTCGAGTTCATAGCTGCCTGACAGAACGAAGTCTTGGCTCACGCCTTCCGGGTGGCGCACATAGCCATAACCGATCGGCTTTCCGACCGTGTAGCCGAAGCCGCCGCTGGAGAGCCAGCCAACGCGCTTGCCGTTGCGATAGATCGTCTCGCGGCCAAGCAGCACCACATCGGGATCGTCGGGCACGAAGCAGGCAAGCATCTTCGTGACGCCGGAGGCGAGCTGCCGTTCGATAGCCTCGCGGCCCCGAAACGGCGTGCTTTTCCTCGTCTTAACGGCCCAGCCAAGCCCGGCTTCGATGGGCGTGTGATCCGGCCCGATATCCGAACCCCAGGCGCGATAGCCCTTCTCAAGGCGGCAGCTTTCAATGGCGCGATAGCCGGCATTGGTCAGCTGCAGCGGACCGCCCGCCGCCATCAGTGCGTCATAGACCGTCGTTGCGTATTCGACCGGAACATGCAGTTCGTAGCCAAGTTCCCCGACATAGGTTATTCGCAACGCCCGTACCGGGCAGCCGGCGATACCGACGGTGTTGATGCGGCTAAACGGGAATGCGGCGTTGGAAACATCGCTGTTTGTCACCTTCTCCAGCACTGCGCGCGCGTTCGGTCCCATCAGCGAAAGGACGGAATAGGCAGAGGTGACGTCGACGAGCTCCGCGTGCATCCCATCTGGAATATTGCGTGCGATCCAATCGAAGTCATGCGTCGCGAAGCCGGTGCCGGTCACGATGTAATACTCGTCGCTGGCGACGCGAGCGCAAGTGAGATCGCACTCGATACCACCCTTGTCGTTCAGCATCTGCGTGTAGACGAGCGAGCCGATCGGCTTTGTCACATCGTTGGAGGCAATCCATGACAGCGCAGCCTCGGCATCGCGTCCCTTCAACACGAATTTGGCGAAGGACGTCTGATCGAAGATCACGGCGGCCTCACGCACTGCTTTGTGCTCGCGACCGACGGCATCAAACCAGTTCTGACGGCGGTACGTGTAGATATCCTTCGGCTCCTCATTGGCGAAGAGATCGGCAAACCAGTTCGGTCGTTCCCATCCGAGCTTTTCGCCAAAGCAGGCGCCCTGCGCCTTCAGCCGTTCGTAGAGCGGCGATTTGCGGCATGGCCGCCCGCTCGAATACTCTTCGAAAGGAAAGGCCAGTGTGTAGTGCTTGCCGTAAGCTTCAAGCGTACGGGTGCGCACCCAGTCCGTATCGAAGTGCGGCCGACCGAACCGACGAATATCGACGGGCCAGAGATCATAGGGTGGTTCGCCCTTGGCAACCCATTCAGCCAACGCCATGCCGGCGCCGCCGCCGGACGCGATGCCGAAGGCGTTGAAGCCGGCGCCGACGAAGAAGTTCCTCAGCTCAGGTGCTTCGCCGAGAATGAAGTTGCCATCAGGCGTAAAGCTTTCCGGTCCGTTCAGCAGCTGTTTGACGCCGACGGTTTCGAGCGCTGGAACGCGGCCGAGCGCCTGCTCCATGATCTGTTCGAAATGCTCGAAATTGCTGTCGAGCAGCGTGTAATGGAAGCCCTCGGGAATACCGCCCTTAGCCCATGGGATCGGGTTCGGCTCATAGCCGCCCATGACGATGCCGCCGACCTCTTCCTTGTAGTAGGTCAACCGGTCGGGATCTCGCAGCGTCGGCAGGTTCGAGGGCACGCCGAAGGATTCGGTGATGATGTACTGGTGCTCGACGGAGATCAGCGGCACGTTGACGCCGAAGCGGGCGGCAAAGCGTCGCGTCCACTGGCCGGCGCAGACGACGACACGGTCGCACTCGATCCGCCCATGCTCGGTGAGGACAGCGCGGATCCGACCCTTGTCGATCTCTAGATCGAGAACTTCAGTATCCTCGAAGATTGAAACGCCTGACATGCGGGCGCCTTTGGCAAGCGCTTGCGTAATGTCGGACGGGTTGGCCTGGCCATCGGTCGGCAGGTAGGCGGCGCCTACGAGATCGTCGATGGTCATCAGCGGCCAGAGATCGAAGGCCTCCCGCGGTGTCAGAAGCTGCATATCGAGCCCGAATGATTGCGCGGTGGTCGCCTGCCGTTTGACCTCGGTCCAGCGTTCCTCGTTACAGGCAAGGCGCAGGCCGCCATTCATCTTCCAGCCTGTCCCAAGCCCCGTTTCGGCTTCTAGCTTCTTGTAGAGATCCACGGAGTAGCCGAGCAGCTGGGTAATGTTGGCGCTAGTGCGCAATTGGCCTACGAGACCGGCCGCATGGAAGGTCGTGCCCGAGGTCAGCTTCTTGCGCTCGAGGAGCACCGTATCGGTCCAGCCAAGCTTGCCGAGATGGTAGGCGGTCGAGCAGCCGATGATTCCGCCGCCGATGACGACCGCCTTTGCGGTCTTTGGCAATTCCTTCGTCATATTATCGATCCTGTTCAAAAGCGTCATAGGCGCGCTCGAAGCGCGCAAAATTCTCGGCCGTATAGCCGACGTAATCGAAGTCGATGGTGGAGTGTATTTCGGATACCATGCTCCACAGCGTTTCGCGAAGCAGCGACGCGCACTTCATGGCCCGATAGCGGTGCCAGAGATCCGAACTCAGTGGCATCCGGTAGTATGTTTCGAGCATGAATCGCTCGGTCGGCTCGGAAAACTCACTGTTAGAGGCAAGGCCGCCCAGATCAAAAAGCGGCGTGTTGAACCCTGCATAGTCCCAGTCGATCAGCCACAGGCGCTTGCCGTCGTCGAGAAAGTTGGCGGCCAGCATGTCGTTGTGGCCGAACGCGATCTCGAAGGGGCCGCCCGCCGCTTCCAGCTGTTCGGCCTTGGCGAGCAGATCCGGGAAAAGCTGGCGATAGCGACTGTTGGCGGTCTCCAGATTGGCGATGTAATCGCGAATGACGTGGAACACCCAGAAGATCGCCGCCGCACCACGAAATTCGCGCGCGACGTCATGGTGGCAGGTACGCACCAGCGGAATCAGCCGCTCCAACATTTCAGGGCGTCGAATGTCCTCGGGCGTGAGTGCGGTGGACTCGATGTAGTCGAGGACCAGCACACCCGGCGCATGATGAATGACTTCAGGCGAAAGCCCCGAGGCGTGCGCAGCCTGGCTGGCGGCAAGCTCGTTCTGCCGGCTGATGTGGTGGACCGGGATATCCTCTCCAAGCCGGACAACGCGGCGCACTGCGCGATCCCGCACCAGGTAGTTTCGGTTGGTGATGCCGCCACTAATCGGAACAATTTCGATCGGACCCTGCCATATACCAAGCGCATGAATCCGATCTTCAGGCGTCACGCTCTTCCCCTTCGCAGCCCATCCTATTGAAACCATCGCTAGAGCGGGATCAGCTGTCAAGCGCGCTAGATGGTGGCGCCCGATGCATCGAAGACGTGGCACCATGCCGGGTCGAAGGAGGCCTTCACATTGGTCCCGGGCTGCACCTTCTGCTGTCCGTCGAGGGCGATCGTCAGCTGCTGTCGGTCTGGGGTCGTTGCGTAGAGCATCGTGGCGCCGCCGAGGTTTTCGACCAAGTCGACATTGACGGTGGCAAGCGTGATCCCGCTATTTTCAAGTACAGCAAGATGTTCCGGACGGATGCCGAAGGTCACGGTCTGGCCGGCTTCGGCCTTCAGCCCCCGCGGCAGGCGAACGCGGTTGCCGCAAACGTTGATGGTGGTCTCGGCTTCGCCGACCTGCTCGATGCGCGCCTGCAGGAAGTTCATCTTCGGGCTGCCAATAAAGCCTGCCACGAAGCGGTTGGCCGGATTATTGTAGAGGTCGAGCGGCGCGCCGACCTGTTCGATGCGGCCGGAGTTCAGCACCACGATCTTGTCGGCCATGGTCATGGCCTCCACCTGGTCATGGGTGACGTAGATCATCGTGTTGCCGAGGCTGCGGTGCAGCCGGGAAATCTCGACGCGCATCTGCACGCGTAGTTCCGCGTCGAGGTTGGAGAGCGGCTCGTCGAACAGGAAGATGCGCGGCTCGCGCACGATCGCGCGACCGATCGCGACGCGCTGGCGCTGGCCACCGGAGAGCGCCTTCGGCTTGCGCTCCAGCAACTTTTCGATCTGCAGGATTTCGGCGGCGCGCTTCACCTTCGGCTGGATCTCGGCCTTCTTATAACCGGCGGTCTCAAGCCCGAAGGCAAGGTTCTTGTATACGGACATATGCGGATATAGCGCGTAGGATTGGAAGACCATCGCGATACCGCGCTTGGCCGGCGCTACCTCGTTCATTCGTTCGTTGTCGAGCAGAAGCGCGCCACCGGTGATCTCTTCGAGACCCGCAATCATGCGCAGCAGTGTGGATTTGCCGCAGCCCGACGGGCCGACAAAGACCGCGAACTCGCCGGGATCAATCTTCAGGTCTATGCCGTGGATGACGTCCAGGGCGCCGTAGCGCTTTTCGACCTTCTGGAGAACGACGCTTGTTGCCATGATCTCAGGATTCCTCCCTGGTCCGTTAGTTCGTGCGAGCACGCCAATCGGCGTACTTCGGGCTGTCCGATCCGATCGGCAGAATGACTTCGCTGCCGGTGTCGGATGATTGATAGATAGCTGTGACGAGCTCCAACGCGCGGCGCGCATCCTTTGTCGTTACTGGCAACGGACCGTTGCCGCTGAGATAGGCATGGAAATGCTCCATCTGGGTCGTGAAGCGCGGAGCCACCGGCTGCCAGTCGCCGATGACGGCATCGATGCACGCCTTAACCCCGTCATTGGCGGCGATGATCTTCCACGGTTCCCGGCCCGGCGAATACGGTTCGTGGTTGCTCTCGAAGGTGACGTTCTCGAAGTGCAGCCGCAGGCGACTGATCTGCTCTTGTGAGCCCAGCGTGCAGGAGAGCGAAACGAAGGCACCGTTCTGCATCAGCAGGCTTGCCGAGGCGCAGTCCTCGACCTCGATGTCGTTGACCCGGGTCGCGACGCGACCGAAGACCTTGGAAACCGGCCCCATCAGATATAGCAGCATGTCATGCAGATGCAGCGCGTGGGTCACTAGCACACCACCAAGCTCGGTCGCCCATTTGCCCCGCCAAGGTACGGCGTAATACTCGGGCGTCCGCAGCCAGAAGGTCTCCACCGAGCCCATGTAGGGCTTGCCCGCGATTCCGGCCTCGATGATCTTCTTCGCCTTCTCGATGCCGTCGCCGTAGCGATACTGGAAGATCGGCATCAGCGTGCCCTTGGCCGACTTCTCCGCCTGCATGATTGTGTCGACGCCGGAAAGCGAACCAGTCAGCGGCTTTTCGCAGATGACATGCTTGCCCGCTGCCAGTGCCGCCAGCACCTGCTCCAGGTGAATGCCGGGCGGCGTGCAGATGTCGACGATGTCGACGCTCTCGTCATCAAGCACATCGGCAAACGAGTTCGTGCGCTTGGCAATGTCGAACTCGTCGCCGATCTCGCGAAGCCGCTCTTCGTTAAGATCGCAAATCGCCACGACCTTGAACTTTTCCGGATGCGGCAGGTAGCCTTCGACGATGTGGGAGCGGCCGATGCCGCAGCCAACGATCCCAACTCTCTTGATGCTCATTGATCTGTATCCGTAACTGCATCAACGCTTCATGCCTGTCGTGGCGATGCCTTCGATCAGCAACCGCTGGAAGAACAGGAAGAAGAGGAACACGGGCACCAGTGTCAGCGTCGACATGGCAAACAGCCCACCCCAGTCCGATGCGCTGGTCGAGTCGACGAAGGTGCGCAGGCCGAGCTGGATGGTGTAGGTGTTCATGTCGTTGAGGTAGATCAGCGGCCCGAAGAAATCATCCCAGGTCCAGATGAAGGAGAAGATCGCGGCGGTCGCGAGCACCGGCAGCGACAGCGGCAGCATGATCTTCCAATAAATGCGCCAGGCACTGCAGCCGTCCATCATCGCCGCTTCATCGAGCTCGCGCGGAATGCCGCGGAAGAACTGAACCATCAGGAAGATGAAAAAGGCATCGCTTGCCAGGAATTTCGGCACAACGAGCGGCAGGATCGTGTTCACCCAGCCGAGATTGAGGAAAAGCACGTACTGCGGAATGAGCGTCACATGATACGGGATCATCAGCGTGCCGAGCATGATTGCGAACCAGAAATTTCGGCCCGCAAAACGGAGGCGAGCAAAGGCATAGGCTGCCAGCGAGCAGGCGACGACATTGCCGATGACGGTCAAGATTGAAATGACCAGCGAGTTCCAGAAGAACCGGCCAAAGGTGATGTCTAGTCCCGTCCAGCCGCGCAGATAGGACGAGAAGTCGATCGACGACGGAATGAGCGAGGTCGAGGAGAAGATTTCGTTTTCCGGGCGGACCGAGGCCGAGACCATCCACAGCAGCGGATAGAGCATCAGTAATGAGCCGAGGATCAGCAGCGTGTGGATCGCGATCGAGGTCGCAGAGCTGCGCTTGGTGATATCGGATGATGGTGCCGCAACGGCCGTGGTGATCCCGTTAGTCATCGTAGTGCACCCAGTAACGCGAGGTCAGGAAGGAAAACGCCGTGAAGATCGCGATGATCAGCACCAGGATCCACGCGAGCGCCGACGCGTAGCCCATGCGGAAGTTTCCGAAAGCCTCCTGATAGAGATAGAGCGTGTAGAACAGCGTCGAGTTGATCGGCCCGCCGGTACCGCCAGAGATGATGAAGGCCGGCGTAAAGGCCTTGAAGGCATCGATCGTCTGGACAACGGCGTTAAAGAAGATGACCGGCGTCAGGAGCGGCAGCGTGATCTTGTAGAATTGCCGGAACTTGGATGCGCCGTCGAGGCTGGCGGCCTCATACATATCGGTCGGAATCTGGCGCAGGCCGGCGAGGAAGATGATCATCGGCGAACCGAACTGCCAGACGCTCAGCGCCACCAGCGTGTAGATCGAATAGCTCGGATGCGAGATCCAGCTTGGACCTTGAATGCCCAAATGAGCAAGCGCGGCATTGACCAGGCCATCGCCGGCAAAGAGCTGTCGCCAGAGGACGGCGATCGCCACGCTGCCGCCGAGCAGTGACGGCAGGTAGAAAATCGCGCGGTAGAGCGGCAGGCCGCGAACGCCCTTGTTGAGTGCCATCGCGACAAGGAGCGCGAAGGTCAGCTTAAAGGGCGCCGACAGAACCACATAGGTCAGCGTTACCCTCATTGCAGCAGCAAATTTGGGGTCAGCGGTTGCGATGCGTACGTAGTTTGCTGCTCCCACCCACTCGGCCGACCGGATCATATCGAAATCCGTGAACGAGAGGTAGAGCGAGATGACGGCCGGTCCGAGTGTCAACCCGAAGAAGCCGATCAGCCACGGCAGAAGGAAGAGATAGCCGGGTGCATTGGCGGCCCAGAGGCGTTTGAAACGCCGCTCGGCCGCCGCCCCGTATTTACTCTTGATTGCGTCCGGGGCGGTCGTGCGCATCACATCACTCATCCGCGTCAGCCTTTGGCGAGAATGCGGCTGATCTCATCGACCAGTTGTTTGCCACCATCGCTCGGCGAGAGCTGACCGAACGCGACCTGCTCGGAGATGGTGCGCAGCACCACCTGCCCTTCACCCGCGCCAGAGGGCGGCGGCGGCGGCAGCTTGCCGGCAAGGTCACCGAGACCGCTGACATATTCGAGCGGGATCTTGCCTGTTGCATCGAGCTTGGCGGCCACGACGTCGCGCATCGCCTTCGATTCCGGAATACCACGTTCGACGTCCAGCGCCAGGGCGGCATCGGAGTTGGTGACGAAGAAGTTGACGTAATCGACGGCTTGGTCGACGACCTTCGACTGCGAGGACACCGAGAAGAACATCGACGGCTTGCGGTAGTGCCCGCCCTTTGAATCCGCCTTGATGCGCGGATAGTTGTTCAGCGCCAGCTTGTCTTTGCTGACGGCCTGGAAGCCGACGAATTGGTTGCTGTGCGCATAGTCGACAGCTGCCTTGCCGAGAGTGACAGGGCTGGTGTCGATCGTGTCCTTATAGAGCGCCTGAACGTCGGGTGGCACGCAGGCCTTGGCTTCGCGGAACTTGCCCCACATGTCGAACCACTCGGAAGCCTCTTCGGCGCCGAAAGCGATCTTGCTATCGGCCGTGTAGAGTGCCTTGCCGCGCTGGCGAAGATAGTTTTCCAGAAGCGGTTCGTTGCCGCTGCCGTCGGCAAAGCCAAAGAAGCCTTTGCGCTTGCCGGCCTTGGTGATCTCGGCGCCGATCTTGCCGAATTCCTCCCAGGTCGTGGCCTTCGTCGGCAGATCGACCCCGGCCTCTTGGAACGCTGTCGTGTTCAGAACCGTCGCCGCGGAGTTTGCGCCGAGGCTGACGCCGTAGAAATGGCCGTCAACGCTGCCGCCCTCGATTTGCGCGGGATCGAAATCACTGAGGTTGAGCTTGGCCGGCATGTAGGATTCGAGCGGTGCGAGGGCCCCGCGCCGCGCATACTCAACGATATAGCGGTAGTCCATCTGGATGACGTCGGGGGCATTGCGGCCGGCGACCTGAGTCGCCAGGCGTGGCCAATAGTCCCCCCATCCGAGGAATTCGCCGGTGATCGAGGTTCCGGCATTCTTCGTCTGATAGAGCTGTGAAACCTTGTTGGTGCGGTCAGCGCGTGGCTGCGAGCCCCACCAAAGAAGCCGCAGGCGGGCATCGGCGGCAAAGGCCTTCGAACCCAGTGCGGACATTGAAACAAGCGTTGCTCCCCCCGCCATGAAATTACGTCTGCTTACGCGCAGTGTCATCTGTTCTCCTCCTCCCTTGGGGAACGCCTCCACACGTTCCTTGCTGGTTTCGCTTGCAACAAATAACCAATTGGTTACAAGCTATGGACAAGCTTTGAGCCTGTCAAGCGCTGATGTGATAGTGCTCCTCGCGTGCTCGTTTTTTACAATTTGCTCGCGACGTACTATGAGCGCATTGGGGAATTAAGAAAGGTGGGTCGATGGACAGCGCCAGCGAAAATAGGGAAAAGAAGACAGCAAGGCGTCAGTCGTCCGAGCGGGTCTTGCAACGGGATCCGGAGCGGACACGCGCGGCAATTCTCGAAGCAGCGACAAAGGAATTCGCCGAAAACGGAATGGGTGGGGCGCGCGTAGACGCGATCGCCGAGCGAGCCGGCACCAATAAGCGCATGCTCTACCACTATTTCGGCGACAAGGAGCAACTTTATCTGCGAGTGCTTGAGGAAGCCTATGTCGGCATCCGGACGGCCGAGCGCGAGCTTAACATCGGCGACCGCACGCCACAGGAAGGGATTGGCGAACTGGCGCTGTTTACCTGGCGCTACTTCCTCAAACACCCCGAATTCTTGAGCCTGCTCGGCACGGAAAACCTTCACAAGGCCCGTTGGCTGCGCCAATCCGTCCGGCTCAAGGAATTGCATTCGCATCTGATTGGCGAGCTCTCCGAAGTTCTGGAACGCGGCAAAAAAGCGGGAGTATTCGTCGCCAGTGCGGATCCGTTGCACGTCTATTTGACGATTGCCTCTCTTGGATATTTTTATCTTTATAACCAGTATACGTTGTCGACGATATTTGGCCGCGACTTGGTTGAACCGCGCAATCTCGATGCCTGGGAACGGCACATCGTCCATGTGACGCTCGCGTCGATTTCTGTCTGATCCGGGATATTCACGATCGGCTATTGACAGTGAACGTCGCCTGCCATCAGGTAACTGTTTGGTTACAGCCTAATATGGTCCGCAGACAGGGGAGCCGCGACCTGTAGGGCACCGAGCCACTTTTCGTTTCAAGACGCATGAAGGAGGATCATTCGATGGAGAAACGTCGCTTTGCCTTGATTGGAACGGGAAACCGCGGCACGACCATGTGGGGCAAGGAACTGCTTGCCGGCTGGCGCGAGCATGTGGATCTCGTCGCGATCGTCGACACCAATTCGCTGCGCGCCGAGCGAGCCCGCACGATGATCGGCAGCAATGCGCCGATCTATGAGAATATCGACGCGATGCTTGCCGAACAGCAGGTCGATCTCGTCATCGTCTGCACGCCTGACTATACCCATGACGATATCGTCGTTCGTGCGCTGGAAGCCGGCATCGACGTCATTACCGAAAAGCCGATGACCACGGCAGTCGACAAGATCCGCCGTATCCTCGATGCCGAAAAGCGTACAGGCAAGCGCGTGGATGTCTCTTTCAACTACCGCTATGCGCCGACGGCTGCCAAGATCAAGGAACTGCTCAACGCCGGCGAGATCGGCCGCGTCATTTCGGTCGACTTCCACTGGTACCTCGACACTAAGCACGGCGCCGATTATTTCCGCCGCTGGCACGCTTATGCGGAAAACTCCGGCAGCCTTTTTGTACACAAGGCGACGCACCATTTCGATCTCTTGAACTGGTACCTCGACAGCGATCCGGATGCGGTCACCTCCTTTGCAGATCTGCAGAACTACGGCCGCAAGGGGCCATTCCGCGGCCCGCGCTGCAAGCTCTGTCCGCACATCGGCGAGTGTGACTACTATCTGGACCTAGAAGCCGATGCCTTTCTCGACTCGCTTTACGAAGATCCATCGAAGATCGACGGCTACTTCCGCGACGGTTGCGTCTATCGCGAAGATATCGATATCCCCGACACGATGGTCGCCAGCATCCGTTACAAGAACAATGTCCACGTCTCCTATTCGCTGAACACCTTTCAGCCGATCGAAGGTCATCATATCGCTTTCAATGGCACGCATGGCCGCATCGAGCTGAGGCAATACGAGAAGCAGCCTTGGGAAACGCCTGAGGAAGACACCATCCTGCTCATTCGCAATTTCCCGAAGGACAAGCCTGCCGTCGAGCGCATCGTCGTGCCGCATTCGGCGGGCGGCCACTACGGCGGCGACGACCGAATGCGCAACATGATCTTCAACGGGGGTCTGGAAGACAAGCTCGGTCAACGTGCCGGCACGCGTGCCGGCGCCATGTCTGTGCTGTGCGGTATTGCGGCGCTGACGAGTTCGCGCACGGGCAAGGTCGTGAAGATCTCCGACCTCATGCCGGAGATCGTCGCAGGCCAGGCGCCGGCCGGCTTGAAAGCCGGCTAAGCGATAAATTCCAGATCGCGGCGCAGGATCTGATAGTGGAGCGGTTCGCCATTGACGAACCGCTCTATTTCATCGACTACCATATCACCAAGCCGCCCGCGCTCCAGCCCCACAGCGCCGGCGATATGCGGCGTTAGAAAGACATTGGGTAGCTTGTAGAAAGCCGAAGCCTTCCCGGGTACTTCAGGATCCGTGACGTCGATGATGGCGTCGATCTTCCCTGTCGCAAGCGTCTTGAGCAGGGCTGCTTCATCGATCAAAGCACCGCGCGCCGTATTGATCAGCGTGGCGCCGCCTTTCATCAGCGACAGCTCTTTGTCTCCGATCATGTGACGCGTCGAGGGAAGAGAGGGTGCATGCAGGGAGATGATGTCGGATCGTGTCATTAATGTCGCCAAGTCGACCTTCTCGGTTCCGAGCCTTTTCGCCTCGGCGGCATCGACGGTCGGGTCAAAGAGAAGCACGTTGTATTCGAATGGCCGCAACAGCTCGATGACCCGTCGGCCGATGCGCGATGCGCCGACGATGCCTAGCGTGCGGCGATAATTGCCGATTGCCAGCCGCTGCATCGCGTGCGTCTGTTCGCGGCCGCGATCCGTGACGTAAAGGTCGCGGAAGCGGAACACCTGTTTGCCGGCAAAGATGATCGCCGCAAGCGTGAACTCCGCAACCGGAACGGAGTTCGCCTCGGCAGCATGGGTTACGGCGATACCGGCATCGAATATCTGCTCGTCGACAATCCCTTTCACGGTTCCGGCCGCGTGCGCGATCAGCCGAAGGCGTGGAGCATCCGCAAGGACCTGCCTGCCGACATAGGGCGAACCCCAACCGGTAATCAGCACTTCCGTCTCGGCGAGAATGCGTTTAGCCAAGTCGCTGTCGAAGCATTCGAGCGGTTCGGGGTCGAGCACGCGTCCGACTTCGCCCAGCCGGCGAAAGGCGTCAGGAGAGAGAATATGTTCTGTGCGCGAAGGCTGCATCGCAAGCGCGATGGAGGGATACTTCATGGCATCTGCCCCGGCGCTTCGATGGCACTGACGCGGATCCCCTGATTCGCGACAAGCGCTTCAAGCTCGGCAATATCGGGGGCCCTCGGTGGATTGGTCCAGGCGCCAAGCAGGGTGCTGGTGTCGTTGGCGGCAAGGACTGCGGTCATCAGGATCGTCTGGCCTGACGGTATCTTGCCACGCAATTGAGGCACAAGCGTCTTGGCGACGATCATGTTCGTATTCGGCGGCGCCTTCTGCATCAGGCCCGTGCGCGGCACCGTGGAGGAGATGTCGAGGATGCCGCTGAAATCGCCTTCACCGATCGAATAGGCACTCGAGCCCTCCGCAACGAGTGCGTCGAGTTCGAAATCCCGGCGCGCGATTGCAAATCCACCCTCCGCCGTCTGTAGCGGTCGGGGCGTGTTGATGCGGTGGACGCGGATGTGCCAGGGTGCTGCCGGCACCAGCCAGGTTTCGACATCCACATCCGGGAATGGCGACCACTTGGAGTAAAGGACCTCACCCGCAAGCTTGGCTTCACGGTTGGTCTCGCGAACGCGGTAGTGCACGCCGTCATCGCTAAAGGCGAGGGCAGAATCAAAGGCTGCGCCAGCGAAGTTGCGCTCGTCGGATTCGACGCTGAACCCATAGCGGCTGGAATAGGCGAATTTCGCGTATTTCTCGGTGCCGAACCGCATTTGCAGGTTCTCCTGGCCGGAGGAAAGCGCGACAACATCGCCACGATGACGCATTAGCACCATGCCTGGGTGGCGCTGCGGCAGGACGCTCTCCGTTTCCACCGGTGGCGCTTCCGCGGCTGTCCAGAAGGGATGATCCTCGGCCAGGGCAAGTGGCAGGAATGCTTTGAAGGCCCAGTAGGGCGAACCGGCCGAATTGTAGTTCTCTGACATCAGGAGGTTGGGATAGCCGAATCCGATCGACAGAATACCGTCACGATTGGTCATCGGCTTGTCCTTCCACCAGCGCAAGTGCTGAAGGCACAGGCTCTTGATCTCGCCCCAAGGCAGTGCCTCAAGATCGGCAAAGGCGAGCGCAGACCAGAAGCCGGCGCAAGCGAAGCGATAGGTCAGGCTGCGGCCAAACGGGATGGTCGCCCCATCGGCGCCGAACCAGTGCCTGAAGTCGTTTGCAAATAGGATGGCGCGTTCGCGGTAACGCCTTGCATAGTCGTCATCGACGAGCTTGGAATAGATCAGGCCGTAGAAGTGCATGGCGAACGGAATGTAGTGGTCGATCCGGCGGACGTTGCCGTCACGGTACCAGCCGTCGCCGATATAGAAGCCCTCAAGTTCTTCGATATATTGCTTGGTCAGGCTCCGGTCGAAATTTGCGCCGACGCGGTCGAGCGCGATGTCGACGAAGATGCGGAAGAATTTCCAGTTGTTGTCGGCATAGTCGAACTGCCGCGCATGCTTGAGATAGGCGACGACGTTGTCGCGCGCCCTTCCACAAAGCGGCTCCCAAACCTTTTCCGGCACGAGCGCCAGAGCAAAACCGAGCGCCGCAAGTTCCACCATGCGCTGGTCACGGCCGTTGACGGTTCCCCAATATTCCGGATGCTTTGGATCCGTGCCATTAGCAATGCCCTCGGCAAAACGATGCCATTCGGCAAAGTCGCCGCCGCCAGCACCAAAGGGTGCCAACCCCCAGAGCGGTCGCGCAAAGCCCTCGAGATCCGCTGCCGCGCGGTCGAAATGCGCAGCGGCGCCGTCGAGCCGGACGCGGGCATTGCCTGCGGAGAAGTAGGGGAGGAGCGGATCGAAGAGGTCGCGGAGCGCGCGCGACATGTCCTCGCGCGTCTTCAGCGGATTGTTGGCAAGCGGATTTGCACTGGCGGGATCATAGGTCATCGGCATTGCTCATGTCAGGAGTTCGGGACGGTGCCGCCGGCAATTGGGATAACGGCATGGCAAATCTGGCGGGCAGGCGCGGTGCTATCCTTGAAACGTGCAACCATGAGGCCGACCGCCTCCCTGCCCAGCGCCACGCGGTCCACGCGCATGGTCGACAGCGGCGGGTTGGTCATCAGCGCGCAGGGGAGGTCGTCGAAGCCGACGATGGCGAAATCCTCAGGCACCCGCAGACCGGCCTCCGTCACTGCTTCCAGAACGCCGACGGCAATGAAGTCGTTCATGCAGAAGGCGGCAGTGAAGCCGGCTTTCTCTGCAAGCACGCCAGCCGTCAGCTCATGCGCCTCGTGAGTTGCGCTGCCCTTGAAAGTCATCGACACAAGATGCCCTTCGGCGCCGTCGACCTCGGCAATTGCTGCCTTGAAGCCTCGCACGCGCTCGCGGATGGTGTTTCGATGCGAGCCCGTTAGATGCAGGATTTTGCGGTGGCCGGCATTCAGCAGGCGGGTTGTCGCTTCATAGGCACCGAAGAAGTTCGAGGGCGAAGCGCCGTCGATCTTCAGCCTCGGATCGGTGCCGTTGACCAGCACAGTCGGGATTTCCGCGTCCTCGAACCAATTGCGCAACTCGGCGCTTGGATCAATTCCGACAAGGAAGAGCCCACCAGCGCGGGCGGCCTGCATATACTCGTGAACCACGTCGGGCGTCGCCCTGTGCTCGCGGATCAGCCGCACCTCGAAGGGGAGGCCGGCGTCGAGCGCGCCGGCGCGCAATCCTTCGACAATTCCTTCGTAGAAGACGCTAAGGCCACCTGTGACCCCATCGCTCGCAATCAAGGCAAGGGTGCCGCGCAGTGAGGCGCTTGTGGTGCGGGCAAAGTAACCGTTCTCCGCCGCCACCTTAAGAATATGCTGGCGCACACTTTCGCTTATGCCGGGCTCGTTTGCGAGTACCCGGGATACTGTAGATATTGATACGCCAGCCATTGTCGCAATGTCGGCCTGTCTCAGTTTTTTGGTTTTGATCTCATTCATACGCGGAGCATTATGCAAATAATGCAAATTTGCAAGAAAAAGATAATTTGTTGCGTTGAGGATTTTTTTGCGTAATCTACCCCGACATAAGCCCACGGTGCCATTGGAGGATGGCGGGCGATGAAAGAGGAGGATGAAAAATGCAGGTCAATCGCCGTTCATTTCTGATGGGCTCGGCCAGCGTCGCTGCCGGGCTAGCCTTCGGTGCCGGAAGCGAAATTCCCGCCTATGCGGAAGACGCCAAGCTGCGCGCCATGTGGTGGGGCTCAAACGACCGCGCCAAGCGCACGCTCGATGTCGCGAAGCTCTACGAAAGCAAGAACCCAGGCGTATCGATCGTCGGCGAGTCGCTGAGCGGGGATGGCTACTGGACGAAGCTGTCGACGCAGATGGCCGGTCGCGCTATTGCGGACGTGTTCCAGCTCGAGCCGGGAACGATCTCGGACTACTCCAAGCGCGGCGCCTGCCTGGCACTGGACGAATTCGTGCCCTCGATATTGAAGATTGATTCCTTCGGCAAGGACATGCTGAAGCTGACGACGGTGGATGGCAAGCTCTACGGTGTCGGTCTTGGCCTCAACTCTTTCGCACTGTTCTTCGACCAAACTGCTTTTGACAAAGCGGGGATCCCCGTACCGACGGCGGATCTGACTTGGGATGAGTACGCCAAGCTCGCGGTCGAACTGACGAAAGCCGGAGGCAAGGATAACTACTGGGGCGGTCCTTACGGTGCACGCTACGCTTACGTCTTCGATGCATGGCTGCGCCAGCGCGGCAAGAGCCTCTATGCAGACGGCAAGCTCGGCTTCAATGCCGACGACGCAACAGCTTGGTTCACCTACTGGGAAGATCTGCGCAAGAAAGGCGGCACGGTTGCAGCCGATGTTCAGACGCTGGACCAGAACACGATCGACACGAACTGCCTCGCGCTTGGCAAGTCAGCCATGGGCATGGCGTATTCCAACCAGCTCGTCGGCTATCAGCTGATCTCCAAGAACAAGCTGGCAATCACACTCCTGCCGCGCGAGAAGAAGGGTGGCCCGTCCGGCCACTATTATCGACCGGCTCTGATCTGGAGCATCGGCGCGACGACAAAGAACGGCGAGGCTGCCGCCAAATTCATCGACTTCTTCGTCAATGATGTGGAAGCTGGCAAGATCCTTGGCGTCGAGCGCGGCGTGCCGATGTCGCCTGTCGTGCGCGAGGCGATCATCCCCCACCTCAATCCGACCGAGCAGGACACTGTGAAGTATATCAACCTCCTGAAAGATCAGGTCGGCGAGTATCCGGCCCCCGCGCCGCTCGGTTCGACGCAGTTCGACCAGCGCGTCTTCCGTCCGATCGCCGATGAGCTAGCATTCGAGCGAACGACGCCTGCGGAGGCTGCAGCACGTCTGCTGGAAGAAGGCAAGGCAACCATCAAGGGCTAATTGCAGCTACATCGCTCGCGTTTTGCGTCGCGGCGGGCGTCGGTCTGCCGCGATTTTCTTTGTTGCCGGCCGTTCCTCGATGCCTTCATGACAATCGTATGATTTTTACATGAGAAAACCTTTTCTCACTTGACGATGGACGTGAGAAAAGCTTTTCTCATCTGCAAATGAGGGGGAGCGGGGTGAACATTTCGGGAGGAAAGAGAGGCCGGATCACCATCCACGACGTCGCCGCGGCGGCGGGCGTCAGCATTTCCACTGCCTCGAAGGCGCTAAACGAAACCGGGCGCATGAGCGCCGAAACCCGGGAACGGGTAAAGCGCATTGCCGGCGAAGTCGGCTTCCGTCCGAACGCGCTTGCCCGAGGTCTCTTGAGTAAGCGCAGCTTCACCATCGGACTGCTGACCAACGATACCTATGGGCGCTTCACGCTGCCTGTGATGGCCGGCATTTCCGAAGCGCTCGTCGATCATGGTGTGTCGGTTTTTCTCTGTGCGATCGAAGACGATCCGACGCTTGGCCAGATCCACGTCGATGCCATGTTGGAAAAGCAGGTGGATGGGATCATCGCCACCGGAAAGCGATTGGACCGGCAGCTCCCTGTCGATCTGTCGAACCTGCATGTCCCCGTTGTCTACGCGTTCACGGAGGGGACGCCTGCAAGCGTCACCTTCCGCTCCGACGATGCGCAGGGTGCACGATTGGCGGTGGAATGGCTGGTCAAAATGGGCCGTCGGCGGATTGCGCATGTGACCGGGCCCGAAACCTTCTTCTCCGTTCGCGAGCGCGCCGACGCCTATCGCGAGGTGATCGGTGGGGAGGGGCTCGTCAGGTTTGGCCGTTGGGCGGAATCCTGGGGCCATGAAGCCGTCGCGGAGATCTGGGACGGCGCGGCTGAAAAACCAGATGCGATCTTCTGCGGTAACGATCAGATCGCCCGGGGCGTAGTGGATGCGCTGCGCGAGCGGGGGATTTGTGTGCCGGAGGATGTTTCCGTTGTCGGGTTCGACAATTGGGAGATTGTCGCCGGCCAGACGCGACCGCCGCTCACCTCTGTCGATATGGAATTGAAGGAGCTGGGACGCCAAGCCGGGTTGACGGTTTTGGCGCTGGCCGAGGGGCGCCCCGTGGAGCCGGGCATCAGGAAATTGCCGTGCCGCCTCGTGGTGCGGGAGTCATGCGGGGCCCAAAGCCCCAAGAGATGAAGAACCGGCGCGGAGGAGATGCGCCAATTTGGGAGGAGTGTCATGATTAAGCGTCTGCTGGGTGCGACGAGCGTTGCCACCTTATGTCTGGTGACCGGAGCGTCGGGGGCCGAGAAGGTCGACATGTGGGTCCGCACCGGTATCGGCGAGTCCTTCAAGAAGGTTGTTGAAGCCTATAACTCCAGCCACGAGAACCAGGTCATCGCGACAGAGGTGCCGTTCTCGGAACTTGTCCAGAAATACGCAACGGCTATCGCTGGTGGCCAGGCGCCAGATGCGTTGTCGATGGATCTGATCTACAACCCGGCCTTCGCCGCGGCTGGGCAATTGGAAGATCTGACGGATTGGGCAAAGAAATTGCCCTATTTCAATTCGCTTTCGCCGTCGCATGTCCGTCTCGGCACCTACCAGGATCACATCTACGGCCTGCCGCTTTCCGTCGAGACGTCGGTTTTCGCCTGGAACAAGGACCTCTACAAGAAGGCAGGTCTCGATCCTGAAAAGGCGCCCGCGACCTGGGAGGAAATCACCGACAACGCCGAGAAAATCCGCAAGCTCGGTGATGACACCTACGGCTTCTATTTTTCCGGCGGCGGCTGCGGCGGTTGCATGATCTTCACGTTCACCCCGCTCACCTGGGGTGCAGGGGCTGACATCCTGTCGGGCGATGGCAAGACGGCGACGCTCGATACCCCGCAGATGCGCAAGGCGGTCGATTATTATCGCAACATGGTGAAAAAGGATCTTGTCCCGGCAAGTGCCGCCAGCGACAATGGTGCTAACTTCCTGACCTTCACCAACGGCAAGATCGGCCAGCAGAGCCTTGGCGCCTTCGCGATCGGCACGCTTGTGACCGAGCATCCTGACATCAACTTCGGCGTGACCCTCATCCCGGGCGTTGACGGCAATCCATCCTCGTTTGCGGGCGGCGACAACTTCGTTATCACCAAGGGTACGAAGAAGATCGACGCCGTTA
Organism: Rhizobium mesoamericanum STM3625; assembly: GCF_000312665.1. Classification (GTDB taxonomy): domain Bacteria; phylum Pseudomonadota; class Alphaproteobacteria; order Rhizobiales; family Rhizobiaceae; genus Rhizobium; species Rhizobium mesoamericanum. The sequence goes on from NZ_HF536772.1 coordinate 991,769, forward strand.
AGGAATTCCTCGAATACATCTATTCGATGGACGGCCAGAAAGTCATGGCGAAGTACGGCAGCCTGCCGACCCGCGGTGATATCGCCGACAAGGTGCTCGAGGGGCTTGATTCGCGGATGCAGGTCGGTCTGAAGGCCATTTCTGTCGCCAAGACTCCCTATACGCTGCAGTTCAACGATCTGATCAACAGCGCCAACGGTCCGTGGGCCACCTTCACCAACGCCGCCATCTTCGGTGACGATGTCGACGGCGCCTTCAAGAACGCACAGTCGGAGATGCAGTCGATTATCGACAGCGGCCAATAATCTCCCAAAGGCCGCGACCGGAGGGGGTGGCAGTCCTCCGGCCGATTTTATCAGGAATGATGCGGAGTGTTTCGATGACCGTGACGGGTCGAAAGCAGATAGCATGCTTGCGCCGACGTGCCCCACGACCGGAATGGACGGGCCTCCTCTATATCGCTCCGGCGATGCTTTTGGTGATCGTGTTCTTCGTGCTGCCGGTCGGGTTCACCGCCTGGATGAGCCTTCACAACTGGCCACTCATGGGCGCCCAGCGCTGGATCGGCCTTAACAACTACTTCCGCATGTTCAACGACGGCCGCTTCGTCGCGGCGCTGAACTTTACGGCCTATTATACGGTCATCGTGACGATCCTCATCTTCGCGGTAGCCTTTCCGCTTGCTCTGTTTGTCGAGCGGCAGCGGGCATTTGGCAGCACATATCGCACAGTCATCTTCCTGCCCGTGGTCGTCGGGCTGGCGTCGGCGTCGCTGCTTTGGGTATGGCTTGCCAACGTCGACAGCGGTTTCATTGGACCTGCCCTGAAGACGCTTGGACTGGTCGAGAAGAGCCCCAATCTACTTGCCAGCTTCGACAGCGCGTTCCTGACGATCTGCGTCATGGTCGTATGGAAGATAGCCGGCTTTACAATGATCATTTTGCTGACGGGGCTGCAGGCGATCCCGGCGGATCTGACGGAGGCCGCCGTCGTCGACGGCGCAAACTGGTTGCAGCGTTTCCGCTTTCTGACACTGCCGTTGATGCGCAGGACGATCGCGCTCGCTTTGATCATTTCCGTGACTGGGTCGATCCTCGCCTTCGATCAGTTTTACATCATGACCTCGGGCGGACCGCAAAACCGAATGATCTCCGTCGTCTACTACATCTTCAATCAGTCTTTCGTGTCCTTCAATCTCGGATATGGCGCGGCATTGTCGATTGCGCTTCTCGCCATTCTGATGATCGTCAGCATCGTGCAGCTCTGGCTGCTGCGCGTCGGGGAGGAGCGCTGATGAGCCTCGTCACAGGCCGCAAGAGAAGTCGGGAAATCCGTGGTCAGGCCGCCTATCACGGCACCGGCATAGCCGTTGCCATTTTCTTCCTCGCTCCGTTTGTCATTACGCTTCTCGCCTCGTTCCGACACGGCACGGAGGCGCGGTTGCCGCCGTTGCCGCCATGGCCGACGAACGGAATCAGTTTCGATTCCTATCGATCGCTCGACAGCTTCGGCGCCGGCATTATGCAGCACACACTCAATTCGCTGATCGTGTCGCTTGCGACCGTTGCACTGACCGTGGTGATCAGCCTGCTCGCCGGTTACGGTTTCTCGCGCTATCGGTTCCCCATGAAGAACGTCTTCTTCATCCTGGTCATCGCGACGCTGATGATCCCGTTCCAGTCGATCCTGACGCCGCTCTTCATCATCCTGGCCAAGCTCGGGCTCAATAACTCGCTCTTCGGCCTGACGCTCGTCTACGTGACGCTGCAGCTGCCGTTTTCGGTGTTCATGATGCGCAACGCCTTCGACGCGGTGCCGAAGGAGATCGAGGAAGCGGCGCGTATAGACGGAGCCCACGACCTGAAGATGCTCGTGCTCGTCTTGTTGCCGCTCGTGCTGCCGGGTGTGGCGACGGTGGCGATCTTTGCCTTCCTCAATGCCTGGAACGAATTCCTGGCTGCGCTCGTGCTGTTGTCCAGCAACGAAAAATACACGCTGCCCGTCCTGATGATGGCCGTGCGCGCCGGTCGTCTGGGCGCGATCAACTGGGGCGCTGTGCAGGCAGGTGTCGCCGTCATGACGATCCCCTGCCTTATCGTCTTCCTGCTTCTGCAACGCTACTACATGCGCGGTCTCATGGCCGGCGCCGTGAAATGACTTCCAAAGAAAGATGGATCAAGCCATGAACAAGTTGAAGAGAGACCGCCAGTTTCGTCCGCTTCCCGTGCCTGATGTCGATGTGAACGGCCTGTTCGGAGAGCGCCAGGATGCGATCTGCGACAGCACCGCTGAAACGCTGCTTGACCGCTGCGTTGAAGCCGGCATGTTGCAGGCGATCGACGTCACCAAGCCGAGCGTTGGTATTGTCATCCCGATCGGTCCCTGGGGCGGCTCGACGCAGATGTTTTGGGACAGCGATCTCGGAAAGTCGATCGAGACTGTGGCCTATTCGCTCTATCGCCGCGCCAATCCTGCGCTCGAAGCCCGTGTCGATGCCATCGTTGATATGTACGAGAAGCTGCAGGACAGGGACGGCTATGTGAATGCCTGGTTCCAGCGGGTTCAGCCCGACCGCCGCTGGACCAACCTGCGCGACCACCACGAACTTTATTGCGCCGGCCACCTGATGGAGGGCGCGGTCGCCTACTATCAGGCTACCGGCAAGCGCAAACTGCTCGACGTCATGTGCCGTTTTGCCAATTACATGCTTACCGTCTTCGGCCATGGCCCAGGTAAGATGCCGGGCTATTGCGGCCACGAGGAAATTGAGCTGGCGCTCGTCAAGCTTGCCCGGGTGACAGGTGAGAAGAAGTATCTGGACCTTGCCAAGTTCTTTATAGATGAGCGTGGAACCGAACCGCATTTCTTTACCGAAGAAGCAATCCGCGACGGTCGCAGCGCAGCCGACTTCCATCAGAAGACCTACGAATACGGCCAGGCGCACCAGCCGGTTCGCGAGCAGAAGAAGGTCGTCGGCCACGCGGTTCGCGCCATGTATCTTTATTCAGGGATGGCCGACATCGCGACGGAGTATGACGATGACAGCCTCACCGGTGCCCTCGAAACCTTGTGGGACGATCTGACGACGAAGCAGATGTACGTCACCGGGGGCATCGGCCCGGCGGCCGCCAATGAAGGCTTCACCGACTACTATGATCTACCGAACGAAAGTGCCTATGCCGAAACCTGCGCATCCGTGGGCTTGGTATTCTGGGCAAACCGAATGCTCGGCCGCGGCCCGAACCGCCGCTACGCGGATATCATGGAGCAGGCGCTCTACAACGGCGCGATGGCCGGCCTCTCGCTCGACGGCAAGAAGTTCTTCTACGAGAACCCGCTGGAAAGCGCCGGCAAGCACCACCGCTGGATCTGGCACCACTGCCCCTGCTGCCCGCCGAATATCGCCCGCCTGCTCGCCTCGATTGGTTCCTATATGTATGGCGTTGCCGAAGACGAGATTGCCGTCCACCTCTACGGAGAAGGCAGGGCTAGGTTCAAAATTGGCGGCACGGATGTCGAGCTGACCCAAAAGACACGCTATCCGTGGCACGGTGCCGTGCGTTTGGATATCAAGCTGAACGCGCCGGTATTGTTTGCAATTTCGCTGCGTATTCCGGAATGGGCAAACGGCGCCACACTTGCCGTCAACGGCGAGGCGATCGATCTTGGCTCGGCCGACGTCGATGGCTACGCCCGCATCGAACGGGAATGGCGCGATGGCGACAAGATCGACCTCAACATCCCGCTTGAAACGCGTGCTCTCTGGGCCAACCCACTTGTGCGCCAGGACGCCGGACGCGCGACGCTGATGCGCGGACCCCTCGTCTATTGCGCCGAGGCGACGGATAACGGCGCAGGCCTGAACGGTATCCGGCTTGGCGAGGATCTATCGGCGAAGACGGCCGAGATTGCCGAGCTTGGCGGTGCGGTCGTCCTGGATATCCCGGTCACCAAGGATGAGTCGGAGTGGGGCGCGACGCTCTATCGGACCAAGCCGCCGTCCACCGAAAAGACGACGGCCCGTTTCGTGCCTTACCATCTTTGGGACAATCGCGCGCCCGGCGAAATGCTCGTCTGGATCCGCTCCGCCACCTAGCCTTAGCTACGGCATGTCAGTTTAGCGTCGACGGCTTACACCCCGGCGACGACTGCCGTGGGTTGTGATTGCGCTTCGGCTCGGATCATCCGCACCCAATTGCGGCTAATGGTAAGGCCGCTCGCATCCGATGCTGCGGCATGGGCGGCGGCAAGCGTCCTGTAGCGTTCATGCCAACCCGGCTCCATTTGCTCGATCGATTCCGCAAACTCGCCCTTCCAGCTATCGATCACCGACGCGCTGGCCTCAAAATGGAACTGGGTGCCGTAGGCCGCACGCCCGATACGAAACGCTTGGTTCTGCATGAGCTCGCTGACTGCAAGACACGTCGCACCCTGTGGCAGGCTGAAGGTGTCGCTATGCCACTGGAATGTCATGAAATCGGCCTCGAGATCCGAGAGCAACGGGTCCGCGTGACCATCCTTTGACTTGCCAACCGAGTGCCAGCCAAACTCCAGTCCGGCATTCAGGTGGTTTTCCGCATTGTAAGCGCGCGCCAGGATCTGCGCGCCAAGGCAGATGCCAAGCACCGCCTTGTCGGCCTCGGCATAGTCGCGCATCAATTGCGCAAGCGCCGGCAGGTAGGAAAAGTTCGCGTCATCGATTGCATTCTGTTCGCCGCCGAGCACCACCAGCGCATCGTAATCTGCAACGCCTGTTGGCAGTCTGCCGTCAATCCACGGGTGGAAGCGCTCGATCTCGGCATTGGCCTCAGCCAGGGCCACGCCCAGCGAGCCGAGCGGCGTGCTCTTCATGTTCTCGATGACGGCGACCCGCATCAGCATCTCCAGTATGACCTCGGCCTCGGAGAGGAACACCAAGCGCCTGGCGATTGCAATACGGATTGCGCCACGCCACGGCAGTTCTTAAATCGAAGTGACGAAAGGAAACCCTGACATGAGCGACAAGAAAGCCCGCGTGACGATCCTCTATTGCACCCAATGCAACTGGTTACTGCGCGCCGGCTGGATGGCGCAGGAACTTCTACAGACCTTCGCCGACAGCCTCGGCGAAGTTGCGCTCATTCCCGGTACCGGCGGCAATTTTGAAATTCGGGTCGATGGTGACCTGATCTGGGAGCGCAAGCGTGACGGCGGCTTTCCCGGTCCGAAGGAACTGAAGCAGCGCGTCCGGGACATCATCGAACCCGGCCGGGATCTCGGTCACGTCGATCGAGCCTCGCTGGAAAGCTGAGCCTAGTCATAAGGCGAATTACAGGTCTTGTAGATGCCTTCATACGTCAAGAATCGGTCGGTCTTCGGATTATAGGTCCGATACTGATTGCGGCACCAATCCACATGGAACTGCCGTTCTTGTGTCTTCGGCTGCACTGTGTTCACGGGCGGCGGATCATAATAGAGCGGCCCACGTCCTCGCGCTGCTGGCCGATAGTATGTCGGACCGGTTGCTGTCGGCGGTCGGTAGTTTGGCTGCACATAGGATGGGCGGAACGACTGTACCGGCCCGAAAGTAAAACAGCCGCGCGCGTCGCACATCGTCGACCCAACACGGACCATGTCCGATGCGCCGGGGGCGGGGCTAAACTCACCATGCTGCATCGCAAACGCCGCGTAGGGAAGCAGCGAGAAGAGCGCGAACAGGCAAAAATTACGAAGGCCGGGCATTAGACGATCCTTTCTTGCTGTGTATATAGGATGCCTTTGCAGGGATCGCTATCATGGCGGGCTCAGATTACAACCGCGCCGGGACCGAGCGGCATCAACGACTTTTTTGCTGCCTGCCCGGAAAACTTCAAAAACCCTGTTGACAGCACGAGGTCGCGCCCGTACATGGCTCTCCGTCGCCCAGATGGCGGAATTGGTAGACGCGCAGGTTTCAGGTACCTGTGCCGCGAGGCGTGGAGGTTCGAGTCCTCTTCTGGGCACCAAGTTTCCGTACTTTGTTGTTCGCCGGTGTGCAGAACAATGCTTAAAAGCCCCGGTTTCGGGGCTTTTTTGCTGTCTGGTGTATCGCGCTCGTCCAGGCGCGTCCGTTGACATCCACCGAAAGTGTTGGTTCATGTGTGGTCTATTCAGACGGTAGCGTCCTCGCGGAGAGGGAGAGACCAACACAATGGGCCTGACAGACACCAAACTCCGAGCAATCAAGCCAGCTACGACCGCGAAGAAATACGGTGACGGGGAGGGGCTGCACTTGCTCGTGCCCGCTGCACCGCGCGATGGGCGGTTTTGGAAGTTGGCCTACCGTTTTGGCGGGAAGCAGAAAACCCTGTCTCTAGGCGAGTATCCCTACGTCTCGCTGGCTGATGCACGAGAAAAGCGCACGGAGGCGAAAAGGCTCTTAGCCCAAGGCATCGACCCTTCCCAACAAAAGAAGCTCGACAAGATCGCCCAACGCCATGCACACGCCACGACCTTCAATGCGGTTGCAGACGATTTCCTCGCGAAGGTAGGAAAGGAAGGCAAGGCGGATGCCACCATGACAAAGAAGCGGTGGCTGCTTGATCTCGCTCGCCCCGATCTCGGGAAGCGTCCGATATCCGAAATCAAGGCCGCTGAAATTCTGGTCCCGCTTCGGAAGGTGGAAAGCCAAGGCAATTACGAGACAGCGAGGCGGTTACGGTCCACTATCAGCCAAGTCTTTCGGCACGCCGTTGCCACCGCACGTGCGGAATACGATCCCACCACCAACTTACGCGGTGCTCTGACAGCGCCTACTGTTACCCACCGTGCCGCGCTTACAGAGCGCGAAGGCTTCGCGGGTTTGCTCCGGGCAGTATGGGGCTACGAAGGCGCTCCCGAGACCAAGGCGGCGCTGTCATTGATGGCTTACCTCTACCCCCGCCCCGGTGAATTGAGGCTAGCGGAATGGGAAGAATTCGACCTGGAGGCCGCCATTTGGACTATTCCCGCTCCTCGAACGAAGATGCGCCGGGAGCACAGAAAGCCGCTTCCTCCGCAAGCGGTTAAGATTCTGCGCGATCAAAAAGACCTGACTGGAGATTTGCCCTACGTCTTCCCATCGCGGCTCACCCGCAAGCCCATATCCGAGAACACCCTGAACGGTGCACTGCGGCGGCTTGGTTTCACCACCAACGAAATGACTAGCCACGGTTTCCGCGCATCCGCCTCCTCGCTCTTGAATGAGAGCGGCAAGTGGTCCCCGGATGCAATCGAAGCCGAATTGGCGCATATCGGTGCCGATCAGGTCCGCCGTGCCTATCACCGCGCGGCCTATTGGGGCGAGCGCGTGCAGATGGCGCAATGGTGGGCAGACGAAATCGACGCTATGAGAGCGGAAACGAGATAGTCCCTTACAAGCGCGAGTTAATACTATATTTAGTGTTGGCGATCCAATTGCTCCGTGTATATAGCGATAAGCCGTCGTCTAACGAACGAGGGCTCACACGCATGGACAACTACAAGACAATCGTATCAATCAGCGAAATTGCGCACGAGTACGGCGTTTCGCGCACGACCATCTACGCCGAAATCAAGGCGAAACGCCTCACGGCCAAAAAGCTCGGCAACAGGACGCTGATTCGCCGTACCGATGCCGAAGCATGGTATGCCGCCTTGCCCGACCTCGATACAAGCAGGGAGGCCGCGTAATGGCTGATCTCGAAACCAATATCCAGACCGGCACCGATGCCGCCACCCGTGCGGATGGTCTTTACGTCGTCCGGCTGAGTGACGACGCGCTGGACACCGGAAATTTCGACGTCCTCTTGCACAATGGCAGGGAACTCGCCTTCAACATCTGGTGGGTTCTTGATCATGCCAAGGAGACACATGCGCGCTGGGCTATGGACCTCCTGAAGGCCTACATCAAAGAGTTGATAGAGCTGCCGAAATTTTGGGCAAATGCGGCCAAGAACTATACTCGCGTGGGGGCAGAAACGTTGCGGGGCTTCCACGATTTCCTGCGGGCGGATAGCGCGCCCGGCAAGGCGTCCCTCGAAATTGTGGGGCAGGGGGAGTTCGGAATTACGCTCCGCTATAATTCCGGGCGGGGTGTTCGCACAAGGGGCGGGCCGGTTTCCAGCTTCACCGCGAGTGCACCGTTTTTTGAACCACTGCTCGATATCAACGGCGAAGGCATCGAATTTCTGATCCAGCTGGTCAAGGAAGGGGTCCTGCCGAAGACGTTTACGTGGGAGGAAACGATCAGCGACCGGAAACGCGGGCGTCTTGTCAAGATGCTCGAAGACGCTCTTGCTGAGAGGCGCGCGTCTACCCGCAATTAGACTAGCATGGAGGAGGGCCGCACCTCCCCAGCTAACCAAGGCCCTGCGGCCTTGGTTAGCCCGCTAGGAACACCTCCCCAATACCGCCCCGTGCCGTGCTCTCCCTGACAACCTGTCAAGCTGACAAACGCTGTCAAGCCGCGCCAGACGAAGCTCAATAGGCCGAACCTCTTGACGCAAATATCAACCGAGCCTGCGTGCTCGGGGATAAACTAGGGAAATAGGGTAGCAACATATTGGTAATCTTGAGTTTTCCCAATGTAAGACGCTACAGCTTGTAGCGCCTGTCACGCACGGACAAGCCTTTCGCAGCACGAGCATATCCAGTCATAGGGGGCTGGGCTCGTGCTGCACGTGGGCCCCGCCGAGACTGAAGCTTATCGGCCTCCCCTATCGCGCCGACCCCTTTCACCGCGATCATCCATCTCTCCCTTTTTTACGAAAGGCCCGTTTCCGTGCGCACTGACATTGCGACATCTTTTGGTGGCATTGCCGCCACCTTTATCGACGCTGGTTTTCCGTCCTCTGACCTCCTCCCCTTGATCCCCCCCGGTGCGAAACTCGTCTCCGGTTCCCGTATTGAGCCGTGCCATATCGGGAAGATTCCCGGCCGTTGGCGCGGCGGCGAAGTTTGGTCCGGCCTGCGCGGCGAGTGGCCGATAGCCGGTCTGGACGACGGCACCATCGCCCAAGCACGGGTCTGGCCTACCTCTGGCGTAGGTCTCAGGGCCGAGCAGTTTCCCGGCGTAGACTTGGACGTTGAGACGCTGGAAGCCCGCGAGCTCGCAGAGACCGTGCTGGAAAAAATTGTCCCCCAATACCGCACTGCGCCGCTACGCTACCGCGACCAACAGCCTGAGCGGGGGCTCTACGCGTTCCGGTTCGATCCACAGTCAGACCCCGTACGCAAGCACCGTATCGGGTTCACCGACACGGAAGGAACGAAGCACGCGGTCGAAATCCTCGGCCTCGGCCAACAATACGTCGTCGCAGGCCCGCATCCGAAGGGCGGCAGCTACCGGTGGCGTGACGAGAAAGACCTGCCCGCCATAGGCGGCAAAAACCTGCCTACGATCACTCTGAGCGAGGTGGAGCGCCTCCTCGACGCGCTGAAAGAAGCGGTCGAGGCGAAAGGCTGGAAGGTTACCACCTTCCAAAAGCCGGGCGTCAGGGCTGCGGGCGGCGAACACGACTATTCCGACGCGGACCCGCTGATTGATCCTGAGATCGCGCTGGGCGCGCTGCGCACCATCCCGAATGACCACAAGACAGTGCCATCTCGCGACGACTTCATCAAAGTGGTGTCGAGCTTCAAGGCGGCATGTGGCCGCGACGCCGAAAGCCTCCGTCCCGAGTTCGAGGCATGGGCCGCTGACGCGGAACCGGGCTTTGGCTATTCAGACGAAGAGTTTGATAAGATTTGGGTGTCGCTGACATCTTCCCGCACCCCTGTCGATTACCTGATCTCGAAAGCCCGCAAGTTTGGCTGGCGCGGCGACGCGGAGCTTGATTTCGCAGCAGTAGACGGAGCGGAGATTGAGGAGACCGTCGCCCGCTACCGCACAGGAGAACTCGCACTGATGGCCCCTGAAAGGGCCGTTGCCGATACCGCCACAGTAGCCGCCATTCTGAGGCAGCACGCACCGGGTGCGTTGTCATTCGATCAGATGCGGAACGCTGTCATTCTCAACCATTCGCCGCGCCCTGACAGTGAGCGCAGCTCCTTCAAGCCCCGCACCATTACGGGCCATGACATCGTTGACATACAGGTTCTCTTGCAGCGTGGCGGGCTCCGTCGCGTCGGCAAAGAAGTCGTAAACGACGGTATCGAGCACGCCGCCCGCGACAACGCTTTCCACCCCGTCCGCGATTGGCTCTCCGGCCTCCGTTGGGATGGGCGGGAACGCCTTCCCGAACTCTTCTCGTGCTACTTTGGAGCCGAGAGCACTGAGTACACCCGCGCAATTGGCCGGATGATGATGCTGTCAATGGTTGCCCGTGTCATGGAGCCAGGATGTCAGGCCGATTACATGGTTGTGCTAGAAGGCTCACAAGGCGCCGGGAAGTCGTCAGCCGTGCGCGTATTAGGCGGAGAATGGGCGTCCGATCATCTGCCAGACATCGCGAGTAAGGACGCCTCAATCCACCTCAATGGGAAGTGGATTATCGAAATCGCCGAAATGAACGCGTTGAACCGCGCCGAAGCGAACGCCTTGAAAAGCTTCCTGACACGGCGGGTAGAACAGTACCGCAAGCCGTACGGTATTGGGGAGGTTATCGAGCCTCGCTAGAGTATCTTCATTGGAACGACCAATGAGGCGAACTATCTGAGGGACGAAACCGGGGCTAGGCGCTTTTGGCCGGTGCGTACGGGCGCCATCGACATTGAAGCGTTGAAGCGCGACCGCGATCAGCTCTTCGCTGAGGCGTACGCGCGTTATCAGCGCGGGGAGCACTGGTGGCCGGATGCGGAATTTGAAGCACGGGTCGTGAAGCCCGAGCAGGAAACGCGCTTTGAGGCGGACATGTGGGAGCCGCTAGTCGCGGATTATTTGGACGGGAAGGATCGTGCCACCACTGCGGACATAGCGGCGGAGGCTTTGGGGTTATTCGGCGGTAACGTGAACCCTGCGCACGGGCGGCGCATTAGCGCCGTTATGCGCGTACTAGGTTGGGAACATCGGAAAACGGAAGGAAAGCGCTATTGGCGCAAGGCAGCGTAGAAACGGGGCAATGATTTGTCCATCTGCCCCGCATCCGCCCCGTCATCCGCCCCGATTTTTCTACATTAAAACAATAACATAACAGTGGCGGGGCAGATGGGGCAGATAAAATAGCTAAAAACGGGAAAGGTAATAGATAGAAGCCAGTGCCCTGTCGGGGGAGAGTAAGGGTAAATATAGGAAATCATCTGCCCCATCTGCCCCGGTTTGGGTAATGCGTTGATTTTAAAAATCAAAAACCGGGGCAGATCATCTGCCGCGCGATCTGCCCCGATCTGCCCCACCCCATGCCTAAACCTTGGAGGTCGAACTCATGCGAAGGCGGCTCGCTCAAGCACTTAGCCAATTGGCTAATTATCACCGCAACTAAAATACTACTGGGGTCAGTTCAAATATGACAAGCCCGCCAGATACGAACAGGAACGAGAGAGACCATGGCAGCAGTTAAGCAGCGTCACAGCGGGCAATTCCAGCCGGGCCAAAGCGGGAACCCGCTCGGCTACCCAAAGATCCCGCCTGATGTTAAAGCCCGCCTCAAAGGCCTCAATATGAAAGCCGTGCAGGCGATTGAGGACGCTCTTGACGGCGACGACCAGAAACTTCGGCTAGCCGCTGCACAAGAAGTCCTCAACAGGAATTTGGGCAAACCGCACGTCTCAGCGACGGTTGACGTAAACGCTCATGACAGCGGCGCCGCGATGCTCGCCGCATTGACGGCTGCCGCCGCGCGCAGCTCCGCGTCCCCGGCACTCGTCATTGATGCGACCGCCGAACGCGCACCGGCGCCGCCGCTGCCGACACTCCCTCCCATCCCGCTCGCTTCGATACCAGCGGGCGACGAACACGAAGACTAACCCTTTCGGAGAAACAGAATGCCTACTCTCATCATCAACCGCCTCAGGATTGTGGATCCCACGCCCGACGGTATGCCGACCAAACACCCCGCTATGTCAGCGGCCGCACAAAACGGAGTGTTAATTCCTCGTGCGCTCTGCCGTCTTCCCAGCTCATCGTGATCCAATTGGTTGAACTGGGGTACGCGATCACTATTCGCGCCGGCCGATACTTTGCTTCACGTATAAATGGGTAGGCAGCGTCCGCAGTTTCCAACAACAGGATGAATGTCAGCCCGAAAATGCTCAGTGCCAGCGCTTCGATTTCATCTTTATCGTTTGTCAGAGGCTGAAATTGGAAACGCGAGTGATTCACAGTCAGGTCGTCAGTCTTCATGACACAGTAGAGCCCGGCGCCAGCAGGCCACTCAGTGCGGCTGTCGAGCATGTCCAGTATTGCTTCGTCCTTCGCAAACGCCCCAGAAAGCCGTTCTCTTCCCCGCGCAAAATTCCCAGAGACGGCGACTGCCTTTGCCGTCTTCAACAACCAACGTTCGATATCATGGCCAGAGACAATCGAATGTCTTGAAACGCTGTCGCGTTCTAGACATGATTTAAGGGAAGCAAAGAAATTCTTAGCCGCATCATCAAGAGGGTGCAGCGCGCTGTTGTGTTTGGTGCAGAGACAGTTCGCCCGAAGACTTTGCGGCGCGAGGATTCTTTGTGCGCCATCTTCCAGCCAAGGCAGACCGGAAATCGCAAAATCGCCGCTACCCTTCAAAACGCGGATGACAGACTCCGAGATAATATGTTCTCCCTAGATAGGGGCGACACACGAGCCCAAACCCCTCATATAACATCTATTGACACTGGACGCCGGCGCTAAGGCCTTCAGTCCGAGGGCAGCGGGGGGCTTGTGCCACCGGTCCCCCACCCAACAGCAAAGGCGAGCCGCCTTTGTCGAGCCGCAAGGGCAGGGGCCATTCAAAGCAGCTTCTCTCTTCCGTTTTGCTTCGCCCATACTGGAAAACTAGCCGTCCCCCTCACGCCGCCGATGCATGATAGTCAATACCTTTGCGCCTTCGATACCGCATGCAATATCGCTATTTGCCCGAATGCTAGGGAGCGGCGGAAACAACAAGCCCTAGAAGGCCTAAAACAATCCCGACAACACCCAACACGAAAGACCAAGCGCCCACGAGGGCTGGAATGCGAACGGCGGGATCACGTGCGGCAAGGTACCAGCAAAGTTGACCCCACCAGCGAACAGGCTCCCATTCGAGCTCAACGCTCTGGCCCAGTCGGACGCCAAAAGCGTCCCGCACATCGATATTCATCTGAACCTCGTTCTGCGGCCCGTCTGACCCAAGGACACATAGGATTTCTGTCTTGCTCTCGCAGGTGATGCGCGCAATCGTGAAGCGAGCAAGCCCCTTCCGTCGGCCCACGTGAATTCGAATTCGGTCCTTGCCGATATCGTCTTCCGGTGCTTTCCCGACGACAAATTTTTTGGCAGTCATTTCCCCACCTCGCACCCTTGCCGTTATGCTCTATTCCCAGTCTGCTACGGCGTGGTGGCGGTAACTTTCCGGGTCGGGAACCCGGGAACCATCAAACGAATCCCAACTAGACAGGTGGATCCTTATCGAAAGCAACGCGAAAAGCGAGTGCGACTATTCACCTACTAGGGGCATCAGCGCGTCGCCAACCATGCCTCCTTGGCCCCGGGATTCCTTCTGGATTGCCGCTTGGCGGGATCACCGCCCGTGCGGCCCTCAGTCCGTTGCCCTTTCCAGCACGCGCGACACCTGTTTTGCGGTCCAGCGGCCGCCCCGCGCTGTCGCAAGGCCCGCGCTGTCAAGCGCTGTCACGATCTCGCGCAGGCTCTTCCCCGCATCGCGCAGCGGCTTGATAAAGCCAATTACACGGGCCGCGTCGGCGTCAGCCCGTGTCTTCAAGCCCTCAATGCGCTTGTCGAGTGCCCAAGTGCCGTCAGCCTTCCTTCGCCGCCCGCCCAGCTTCACGCCGCGAGCTTTGGCGGCTGCGAGGGCGTCTTTGGTGCGCTTTGAGATGAACTCACGTTCCTGCTCTGCCAGCGCCGCATATATATGAAGCTGAAATTTATCAGCGTGCGGCATAGAGGCGACCCGTAGCTTGACTTTCCTGTCATCCATGAGCCCCGAGATAAATGACATCTTGCGGCTCAAGCGATCGAGCTTCGCAACCAGAAGCTCGGCACCTGTCTTGCGCACGAGGTCGAGCGCCTTCGCCAGTTCTGGCCTATCCCCGTCCGCGCCGGACGCTTCCTCAACAAATTCCCCGACCACTTCGTAGGGCACTTCCGAGTAGTTCGCGAGGAACAGGTCGATGTCGCGCTGTTGAGCTTCAAGGCCAAGGCCGGACTTTCCTTGTTCCTCTGTCGATACACGGCGGTAGGAGACATATTTGCGCACGGGGTTTCCTCCTGCGGGGTTGTGCTAGACACAGCCTGGATATGGGCGCTGTGTCTAAATGTCAACGACCGTTGAGTAAGACACAAGTTCCTTTTACGAGGTCGTTAGGAAGTGGCGAGGCTGAAGTCCGCTACTTCTACCGACCAGTACGGAATTAGTTGGAGCTATGGCGTTCACGGTCGTCTGCTTTACCCCCCGGGTGGGGTGTGGCGGGGTGCACGTCTATTATTGTATGTAGTTGTAGCTACTTAGCTTTATCGTAAATTATTGTTTAAAAACAATGGCTTGTGTGTATCTGTAATTGACATCGCCGTCTCACTGCACGACAAGTAGAGTCAGCGATGGAGATCATATTGCGATACTGGGACCTTGTTTGTGAAATGAGGGCAATGCGTCGCGAAATCCGCGAGCTAACGGCGGCAATAAATGCCTTTCAACAGGCTCAATCCATAGAGGTGAAAGAGGTTGACAAGCTTGCCCTTAGCATACCTGAGGCCGCCCATCTTGCAGGTCTTTCGACTGCCTACGCCAAGCAACTGATTTACAGCGGCGCTATCAAATCGATGAAAGTCGGCAAGCGTAGACTTATCCTAGCGGAGTCTCTGAAAGAATCTCTATTAAAGAAATAGCGGAGCACATATCGGACATTGCGGCCGGCGAACATCACAAGCGGACGTTCGGGTCATCCATTTGCATTTGCATTCGCATTCGCATCGTGCCGCACTGCGCATCCGTTACCAGAATAACAGCCTGAAGTCGCGGCGCGTGACACACTCGGCCCAGCGTGGCCGGAATTGGTGAAAGCGGGCGCTGCCAGGTTTTGCGCGTCGCGTCTGACACCGAACCTACCCACCGCGTTGGCGCTCCCCCCGCCTACCCCAACCAGGGCGGGCTCTATATTGTTGTGGCTACATTCTTAAATACATGATTGTTTTTCTAAAGCGACCACTTGCTTGCGTTGTGGATTGACGGGTCGAGCCTCGGGCTGACACCTTACCGTCGTCACCGTGTAGGGCATTCTGAGGGATGAAAGCGAAGGGGCGGCTCATTCGGGCTGAAGATTCGCGCGACTTCCCCAAGAAACCGCAGAGCCTTAACATACGTGGCCGGAGGAACCACGTCTTGGATCGCTGATTTTACGCGCTACGCGGCAGCTCCGTAGGTGCAAAGGACATCCTGCTGACGCGAATCCGCGATACAAGAAGATGGCCCCTAAGCATTCCTGGTTATGCTGAGGGTTGGGTCGATAGTCGGCAGTTCAACAGCTCAACCGAGCGCGACCGACGATCTCCGCAGTTTTGGCTTGATTTAGCCGGCTGGAGTAGGTCAATTCGTCTTCCTATGACCGAAAAGATTCTCGCCGATCAAATTCGAGCATTCGCGTATAAAACATACGTACAGCCGGGACTCGTTTCGGACGAACTTGTGTATGTTAGAGCAGGCGACGTGCACAGCCGAATGGGCTTCGTACAGCGCGTTCCATTAGTCTGCGCGTCGTTGAGGGCACGGCAATTCCGTGAGCAATTCGGGCTGCAGCTTGTTCGAACGGAGGGTCCAAGAACTAGTACCACAACTACGTTCGTTTTTGCCAAAGGAAGCCAGCCAAGAAGTGGCTTTAGGATTCCTCCTCCTGGTGCTGCCTGGGCAGAGATCACGTCGCTCCAACATGGGCACGGAGGCTTGGGCTGGGAGCTCGGCCGCTGGCTTTGGAGTCCGACAGTGTCCAAAGACAGTGCGGATCGATACGCGGTAATGCAGCAGCCTGCACCGGGAGAACAGGTCTTTCACCTGGTTGCGGGCGTTTCGGCGACCGATCCACGGCAACGCGTTATTTACGGTGTTTCGCGTGTCGCTATCGGGGCAGAGGTAACGCGCTCGAAGCCACCATCACCAGGACACTGGGGCGACGCGGAGGCTTATTTCCGGATTGCGCTCGCGGACTTCTCAGAATTGGCCGTGAAGCTGCCGACGGATGAGGTGGAGGCGAGTCTCTCGGATATTATTCTTGCTGATCTAAGCGAGCGTCCGAAGCACTATCCTTATGCCCCTTATCGCGATGGTTTCCGCGGCGCTCAAGGCATCTACCTTGCAAAACTGAGCCCTGCACTCACCGAAGCGTTTCGCGCGGTGATCGGATTTTCCACATCAAGCGTAAAGCATGTAGATGAAGATGGCGCACGAGGGGCCATAAGGGAGTTTGCCGAGGGTGAACGCGCGCGACGTGAGGGCGCGTTCTTTAAGCGTAATCCAACGTTAAGGGCTGCCGCCATCGAAGCGCACGGGCTACGATGCGTTGCGTGCAGCGTGAGTTTCCAGGAAACATATGGACCTCTTGGGGAGGGGTACATCGAAATTCATCATCTTAATCCACTCGCCGAGCGCCGGGACTTCTTAAATGCGGAGCCAACGAACACCAAGGTCGAGGACGTAGCGCCGCTCTGTGCAAACTGCCACCGTATGGTGCACCGGCGGCGACCGGCATTGTCGCTAGATGAGCTTCGGGACGCAATTTATTCGGCGTCTGCTGAACGTTACGGTCGGGCATAACCGCGGAACATAGCCGGCGAGGATCGCCCACGCGTTGATCTGAGGCAATAGATAGTGGCGCATCGTTATGTGATCTCGCCGTTGCGACGTGTCATTGTTCAAAATGGTTAGTGTAGCCCCAGTAGCCATAGGTCCGGCTCAACGCCTATGCATTGCAGCACATCCTCATCTGGAATTTGCATTCTATCAGCGTAGTTCATGAGATATCTTACTAGCGCGGGGAGAAATCGGGTAACGAACGCGTCTTCCCCCACCTCGAATGCCACGACCCCTCCGGCATCGCCCATTTTGATTATTTCTTTCATCATGTTCGAGCGAGCATACAGGTCGTCCATCTGAGCTTTGCTGACATCGAAGACAACCGATGGCTCATACCGCCCGACAGCCGGCCAAGCCACTAAGGCGGTCGTGCCAGCCTCATTCGAGTGTGAATAAGTGAAGTAGCCGGCTAGATTTCGCACGGCAACTGCAAGCTTCCTATCCTCGAATCCAATAAATCGAGAAAGCTTGGGGTCTTTCAAAAACCACTCAATGGCGCGTTTTAGCTGAGCGGCTTTGCGTTCGTATCTATCAAGTATAGTTTCACGTATCAGCGCTTCACGCCGCTGATCCACGGTAGGAGCAAACATATCGCGGATTGCGTCTATGCTCGCGATTAATTCCGCCTGGCCGACGAGCTCAACCTCGATCGAAGGTATCTCGCTTCCGTTTGTGGATTTGGCAATTTCAAGGCAAGCGATTCCGAGTTCCTCATCGGAGATGGTTATTCCCAGCCCTTCATCAAATGGAATAAGTAAAGCAGACCTCTCGACAACCGGAGCAAATTCGCCCGTCTCCGCTATCTTTGTAAGATCTTCCGAGGCAACCGTTAGCTCGCTAGCATCATCGAAATCTATAGCAAAACCTTTTGGCGTCTGCCGCAAGCTAGTCTCGGTGATGTGCGTCCAGAATAATCGCTCGGTTTTCGGATGAGAGTACACAACGATCACCGGAAGCGAGTGCCTAAGCCAGTAATTTGCATGAGACCGAGAGCAGTACAACGTATAGCCATAGCGGGTTCGGCGTACTGCGCAATCGCCCGACTTAACCTGGACTGCTATGAGCCTGCCGGTTGCAACGCGCTTGCCGGTATCGGTTGTACGAGTGACTTCGATTGTAGCATCGACGCCATAGTCAGCGCTGGTCTGATCTCGAAAGATGAAACCCATCTTCGATACAGCTAAATCGACAGCAGTCTCGCCCTTGTGGCCTTCTAGCGCGTTATCACACACTAAAGGCAACAAAACTGATCGTTCCTTATCTTCGGCCACATTCGACTCGCATTCGGTAAGAGCTCTGGACATTTGTCCCAGGATTGGCGGGAACACGTCGATGTTTCAAGTTCAATTCTCCGACAAAAACGCGATGTCGCGTCACTGAAGCGCAATCTTATCGCTGCGTTCAGATTACCCTTGACTCCCGGCTGTAGCGTCATTGATGTTCGCCTTAAAGAAGAATCGTTCAATTGAAACGCGAACAATTTAGGCAGGTTGTGGGAGGGTGCACCTGTGAATCGGAACGCGGTACCCGCTCCAGATTACGAGTTCATAGCGTACATAGACGAATCCGGGGACCCCAGCCTTAAGCGCGTCAGACCCATTGACGACACTGGTGGGACAGAGTGGTTTACCATCGCGGCGGTGCTTGTCCGGCGCGAATTCGACGCGGAGCTCCCAAAGTGGGTTGCTGCAATCAACCAAGCAATTGGCTCGACAAATAGCCAAATTATACATTTCACTCATCTTTCGCCGCAACACCGGTTGAGAGCCGCGGAACTGATGGCAGAGCTGCCTCTTCGACTGTTTGTTGTGGCATCCAACAAAAAAAACATGCGGCGGCACCGCAACGAGAGGGCAGAGAAGGCCAACTCAAAGCAATGGTTTTATAACTGGATGGCGAGGATCTTGGTCGAACGGATCACGGATTTCTGCCTAAGATACTCTCACCGCAAAAATCTTGGCCGGCGACACGTTAAATTTGTGTTTTCTCAAACTGGTGGCCATTCATACAGCCAGACGGCTGCTTATCATGAGCTGTTGCGATATCAGTCGCGCGGCAAAAAGATCATGCTCGATAGATGGGCCCCCAAATGGGAGGTGATGCATTGGAGTCTTGTTGAGCACTATCCCCACTTTAAGCGGGCGGGGTTGCAGTTGGCTGATGTTGTCGCGAGTGCCTTTTATCACGCGGTCGACAATCTCGACACCGGGCCGTGCAACATATCCTACGCTCGGGCGCTCCATCCTCGGGTAGCATTCACGAGCGCAGGCGAGTGGCGTGACTATGGCGTAGTACTGCAGCCGACACCCGATTGGTCGGCTGATATAACGGAAGATCAGAAAGAAATATTCAGGTTTTACGGTTACGATTTCATGAGGTGGTGGTAGGCCCCGGCTCCATTTTCGTTCAGAACGGCTAGGCCGCATCCTCCCACGACCATATCCTGAATAAGGCAGCGCCTAGAGTACCGGCGTTCCTACCGAATCAAATTCTACGGCATCGTTGGACAGAATTGAATCCCGCTAATGAGGTATTTTCACGATTTGTCTCTAATGGCATCGCGGAACACTATCGACTGTTATCCTAACGTGAGTCCAAGCGCTAATAGCCTGTTGACGCGCCCACTGTTTTTGCGGAGGGCGAGAGGCGCCGACCGGCGGTTTCCAGATGCAGAATTTAAATGCGCTTGACGAAATTGCCGCGCCTGTCGAAAGGATGTGAAGCAAAAACACTTGACGACCTAGGGTCAAAGACGACTCTATTGGTGGTTGTATGAATGACTTTGAAATCCTGCATAGACCCAAACTCCGGACGCACAATGAACAGCGAAGAAATCAAGCAACTTGAAAAAGAACTTTGGGATGCAGCGGATAATCTGCGGGCGAACTCCAAACTGACGGCAGCTGAATATAAAGACCCGGTTTTGGGGTTGATCCTATTGCGCTATGCACAAAACCGCTTTGAAGAGGCTACGAAAACGATAGCGCCTAAACTTGTCGGTCCTCGCGGCGCGCGACGGGCGACCCAGGCCGACTACCTAGCTGCCGGTGCGATGCTGCTGCCGGAGAAGTCTCAATACGATTATCTGGCCAACCTGCCCGAGGCTGAAGATATCTCTGAGGCTGTCAACGAGGCGATGCGTGCCATCGAAGCAAACTATGCCGACCTTGAGGGCATATTGCCTAAGAACTATCAGGACATGGATGCCGATTTGCTGCGCGAGTTGATCCGTGTGTTTAATAAGCCTGCTGTCAAGAAGCTGAAAGGCGACGTCTTCGGTCGCATCTATGAATACTTTCTGATGAAATTTTCAATGAGTGGTGCTGGGGCGCAGGAAGGCGGCGAATTCTTCACCCCGCCGTCGTTGGTGCAGCTCATAGTCAACTTCATTGAGCCCGACCACGGCATCGTCCACGATCCGGCATGCGGATCCGGCGGTATGTTCGTGCAGACTGGTCATTTTGTCACCGATCACCACAAGGCAGTGAACGAGGCCATCAAGGTCTACGGTACCGAACTGAAAGCCAACAACGCCCGTTTGGCCAAGATGAACCTGGCAATTCACGGTATCGAAGGAAAAATCATCGAGGGCAATAGCTTTTATTCCGACCCACATGATCTCGTTGGCAAGTGCGATTTCGTCATGGCCAACCCGCCGTTCAACGTCAACAAGGTCGATAAGGCCCGCGATGTCGTAAAAACCGATGCACGCTTATTTGACGATATCGGCATTCCGAAGGCCGACAACGGCAACTACCTTTGGATCCAATATTTCTATCATTACCTCAACGCCACCGGTCGAGCGGGCTTTGTCATGGCCTCATCCGCCACTGATGCGGGCGGGTCGGAAAAGCTGATTCGGCAAAAGCTAATTGAGACAGGCGCGGTCGATTGCATCGTGGCGGTCGGAAACAATTTCTTTTACACGCGCTCGCTGCCCTGCCATCTCTGGTTTTTGGACAAGGGCAAGCGTCCTGAAAATAAGTCGAAGATCCTGATGATCGACGCGCGCAACACCTTCCGGCAGGTGAACTCAAAATTGCGCGATTTTACACCCGATCAGTCGGCGGGTTTAACAGCCATATTAAGTTCCTATCGAGGCGCTGACGTTTCAGTGGAGTTTGAATCAAATCCGTGGCTACGACAAATTTTTCCGGATGGTGCTTATCAAGACACGGAGAGGCTGTGCAGGATAGTCGATGTAGCTGAAATTGCTGAACATGGTTACAGTTTAACACCCGGTCGGTATGTCGGTTATAGCTCAGAGATTGACGATGAATTCGATTACGAATCCCGCTTACTAGAATTACATTCTGATCTTGCTGTATTGCATGCCGAGGCCAAGGAACTCACTTATAAAATAATCGATAGGCGGACTTGAGATGTCTCGGTCAAATCTTTCTTTGAAAGACCTATGTATCTTCGTAAACGGAGGTGCCTGGAATGAGAGTGAGTATGCTGTTCAAGGTATCCCTGTATTCAAAGTATCGAATATAAAAGGCGCGGAAATAGACTTATCAAACGTCGACTATTTGCCGATCTCGTCCGCAGAAAAGTATCAGCGCCACTTTCTGAAAGAGAATGATCTTATCATCGCTACCGTTGGGTCCCATCAGGGTTTGGCCAACTCCGCAGCCGGCCGCGGCCTAACCGTGAATCGTAAAATCGCTGGCTATCTCTTGAACCAAAATGCCGTCTGCATTCGGACCGCCCGTCCTGATATACTACATCAAAAATACGTCGGATATATCGGAAAAAGTGAGCATTTCAAGCATTTCATTCAGACAAGAGGCAGGGGTGCGGCTAACCAAATGCGAATAGCCGTTGGCGAGATTAAAGAATACGTGCCTCACTTACCCTCTCTCGATGTCCAATCAAAAATCGTGTCCGTGCTTTCCGCTTATGACGAGCTGATTGATAACAACCGAAGCCGGATAAATCTCCTTAACGAAATGGCCGCCGCACTATACGAGTTGTGTTTTGTGCGAAAACAAATGCCGAATGATGCCGGAGAAAAAGCGGCAATTGAGTCGGGGCCGTGGCAGGAAGTAAAACTTTCTAGCCTGATAACTAAACTGGAATCAGGTAGTCGCCCAAAGGGAGGCATAGACAAGTCTTTAAAAACCGGGATTGCAAGCATAGGTGCAGAGAACGTAATTGGTGCTGGAAGTTATAAGTATGGAAACGAAAGATTAATTTCAACAGATTTCTTCAACTGCATGAAAAAGGGAAAGGTCGAGCAAAAGGATATATTGATATATAAGGATGGTGCGTATATTGGAAAAACGTCTATGTTCCAAGATGACTTTCCTCATAAAATCTGTGCGGTTAATGAACACGTTTTTCTTATTAATAGTAAAAATCGATTCATGCAGAACTATTTATACTATACGTTGTCCCGCGAGGAGTATTATGAAAAGATGCAAGCACTCAATTCTAATTCCGCACAACCTGGCTTGAATAGAGACAAGCTGGGGGCTTTAGACGTAATCAAACCTCCCGACGACTTGATCGCTAGATTCAACGATTTTGTTGAGCCAATGGTGAAATTGATATTCAACCTAGCTAAGCAAAACAGGCTGATCGAAGAGGCTCAGAGCTTACTAATGCCTCGTCTGATGACCGGCAATGTAGATATTGACGAGTACATTGAAGGCGCTGGCGCCAGGATCGCTGCCGAATGAGTTACGAATACTCTGAAGACGGATTGGTCGAGCGCGCCACTGAAGAGGTCCTCACCGACCTCGGCTGGCAGGTTGTCACCGCATGGAAGCAAGAAACGCTCGGACCGAAGGGGTTATTAGGGCGTGACAGTAAGTCCGAGGTGATCCTCAAACGGCCTCTTTTGGCCGCACTGAAAGCCCTAAATCCTGGCCTGCCCGATAGGGCTTATGATGAGGCAGCCTATAGGATCAGTGAAAAGGGCGCGGACAAAACCTTGGCGCAGATCAACAAGGAAAAGCATGAGTTGCTGACGAAGGGGGTGCAGGTCAGTTTCAAAGACGCCAAGGGCCACACCCAATCCAAACGCCTAAGAGTCTTCAATTTCGATGAGCCGCTCAAAAACCACTTTTTGGCGGTGCGGCAATTTGAAGTGGTGGGCGATATTTATAATCGCCGGCCCGATGTGGTTGGTTTCGTCAACGGCGTGCCCTTGGTGTTTTTTGAGCTGAAAGCACACCACCAAGACCTACAGCACGCCTTTGAGGACAATCTCAAGGACTATAAGGACACAATCCCGCATGTTCTGCATTGCAACGCTTTTGTCATCCTCAGCAATGGAACAGACGCCAAAGTCGGCACGGTCACAAGCCCCTATCAGTATTTTCTCGAATGGAAGCGCATCGAGGAAGAGTCAGAGGGCGTCGTAAGTCTTGACACCTTGCTGCGTGGGACGTGCGCTCGCGAGCGAATTCTTGACATGTTTGAAAACTTCCTGCTGTTCGATGGCGACGGTGCGAAGCCGATCAAGATCATGGCCAAGAATCACCAATACATCGGTGTCAACAAGGTCATAGACTCGGCGCGCAATATTGATGAGTTAAAAGGCAAGTTGGGCGTTTTCTGGCACACTCAGGGGTCGGGAAAATCCTATTCGATGGTGTTCTTATGCCAGAAAATTTTGCGCCGGTTCGGCGGCGGCTATACCTTCCTGATCGTATTGGACCGGTCAGAACTTGAGCGTCAAATCTATGATACCTTCACTGCTGTCGGCGCGGTGACAGAAGAAAATATGAAGGCAAAGAGCCGCGAGCACCTGCGCGAACTGTTGAGCGAAAACCACCGCTACGTCTTCACCTTGATCCACAAGTTTTCGATCGATCCTAAGACCGAGAGCGTTTATCCGCTTTTGTCCGAGCGCTCGAATATCATCGTCATTTCCGACGAAGCGCACCGCACACAGGGCGGTAAGTTTGCGCAGAACATGCGCTTCAATGCCCTGCCCAATGCGTCGTTTCTGGGATTTACCGGTACGCCCCTGATCAAGGAAGAACTGGAACTGACCAAAAACATATTCGGGGAATATGTATCGGTCTACGATTTCAAACGCGCCATCGAAGACCGCGCGACCTTGCCGCTCTACTACCTCAACCAGGGGGAAAAGCTGGATATCGAGCGGCCTGAGCTTGATGAACGCATGGCAGCGATTATCGAGGGCGAAGACCTTGATGACGATCAACGTGCGAAACTGCAACGCGAATTCGCACGCGACTATCCGGTTCTGACCTCACACAAACGGCTTGATGCCATCGCCCGCGATCTGGTTTGGCATTTCAACGAGCGCGGCTATCAGGGCAAGGCCATGTTCGTTGCGCTGGATAAGCCAACCGCCGTGAAGATGTACGATCTGGTCATGGCGTATTGGCCGGATTATGTGGCCGAACTCAAAAGCCGCATTGCCAAGGCAGGCGATGAACAAGAGGCTGCCGAACTGACGCAAAAGCTGAAACAGGTTGAAGCGACCGAGGTATGCGTGGTCGTTTCGTCCGAACAGAACGAGGTCGATAAGTTCCGCAAGATGGAACTTGAGATCGCGCCGCATCGAAAAAAAATGGTCGAACGTGACCTTGAGACAGAATTCAAAGATGAGGAAAACCCCTTTCGGCTGGCCATCGTCTGCGCCATGTGGATCACCGGCTTTGACGCACCTTGTGTTTCCACGGTTTACCTAGACAAGCCGATCAAAGGCCACACGCTCATGCAGACCATAGCGCGGGCCAACCGCGTCTATGACGATGAGAAAGAAAACGGCCTGATCGTTGATTACGGTAATGTCTATCAAAAGCTGCGCGAGGCCTACGCTATCTATGGCGAAGGTGAAGGCAAGAAAGCCGAGGAGGGCGACGGTGAAGACAACAATCCGGACGGCGAAGCGATGGGCCGTATGGAGGCTTTGGCGCTTGAATTGGCGGCGTCCATCGCGGCAGTGCGCGAATTTCTGCTGGGGGTCGAGTTTGAGCTAGACGCGCTGATCGCCTGCGAAAGCCCGATGGTCAAGCTCGGGCTGATCAAGAAGGCAATGAACTGTGTATGCCTGAACGAGACGACCCGCACGACCTTTGAGTTTTCCGCGCGCGACGTATTCCGGAAATATAGGGCGCTCTATCCCGAAACGCAGATAAAACCGCATATCAAGGTCCATAACGCCATCGAAGCGATCTACAGCCAGCTCAATCAAAAGCAAAAGGCCGCAGATATCACTTCGATCATCATGAAGCTTCAGCGTGAAGTTGATGACAGTATCGAGATTATCGCCACCGGCAAGGATGACAGTGCGCAGGTTGACCTCAGCAAACTCGACTTTGCCCGTCTCCGTGACGCATTCCGCCGGTCAGAAAATCAGAATACGGTCGTGTTTGACCTGCAAGAGGCGATCGAGCAACGCCTTGAACAGATGGTTCGCGAAAACCCAATCCGGCTGGAATTTTACGATCGTTATCGTGGAATCATAGCGACCTATAATAGCGGCAAGGATCAACAGGCGGTTCAGAAGGCTTTTGATGACCTGACTGATTTCGTCGCAAGCCTTAGCGAAGAGGACCAACGTGCGGTTCGGGAAGGGCTTGATCAGGAAACGCTGGCAATCTTCGATCTGCTGAAAAAGCCGAACCTGAGCAAGAAGGACGAAGCCTCGGTGAAGTCCGTCGCGATCAAGACCCTGGAAACGCTGAAGGCCGAAAAGCTGCGCATATCTAAGTGGCGCGAAAGCACGCAGGTGACCGCGCAGGTGCGTCTGGCTATTCTAGAAAATCTGCAATATCTGCCGCAGGATGTTTACGCCGACGACGAATTGGAAGAAAAGACCGATATCGTCTATCAGCACATATATGCCACCTACAATGGCAGCGGCTTCACGCCCTGCTATGCGTAAACCACAAAATGCCTGTGGAAAGTTTTTCGCGCTTTCTCCAATTTTGGGCAGCTCAAAAACCTGAGGTCAGATTGCGGTTTGTTGGTTTTCTTGTTGGTTTCCAGAAAAAACGAAGGAAATTTAATTACGAAATTCAATAACATGCGTGAACTACGACAGTCCTCTTCTGGGCACCATTTCCTTTGCAGAGTGAAGGCTGATAGGAAGGTCTTCCCGTTTCTTCCCCAGACATTACCAGTGCAGGCAATGGCGTCCAATTGTCCAATTGGTCTAGCCGAATGTGGTTGCGATCAGGACGTTTGCGCGTTGTCGCAGCAGGGGCGCCGTCCGGACAATGCCCGGCTTAAATCAGGTGGGGCTCAGCGGACGGGCTGATAGTGTCCGCGCAGCGGTGCCTGCGTCCCGACGCTTTCAACTCCGTCACGGTCACAGACGTAGACGAGGGTCGGCAGCCCGCCAGTACGGAAGATCTTGTTGTATCCGCGGCGAAGGGGCCGCGTCTCAGTTCGGCAGCTATACTGTTCTTCGTCCTTCGGGTCCGGCTGCGCTTTGACGCCCGGCAGGTTGGCGTACGGGTAAATGGCCTCGGACCGCGGTTCGCCGGCACGGTGCCACTCGGTGGCAAAGCTCGCTGCCGCCGAAAGGCTTACGCCGGCTGCTGCCAAGGCCATCAACAACACTCTTGCGAACCACATACCGCTGGATCCGGATTTCACCTTCTTTTTTGATGTAGGCGTCACGGC
>NZ_HF536772.1:1018381-1397395 GCF_000312665.1 Rhizobium mesoamericanum STM3625
ACGGCGGTACGTATCAAGCGAGTGTTCGCTCCGTTAGCCGCCATCTCGCAAATGTGACTTCGCCGGCAAGGTGGCCCACAATGCCGCTACGGCGGGGATACGCGTTTTGACGACGCAAGCGGAACGGAGTTTTGCAAACCCTGCCGTAAGTTGATGTCGACGAGGAACACGAGGAGCCTGCAAGCTTTTGAAGGTTTCTCCTCCAAATAGTTGCATGAATGAAGGCGCGGTGGCCTATCCGTGACTTTCGCTTTGATCTAAGCAGCCGGCAGGCGGCGCCAGAAGGACGGAACAGATGACGAGCTATGTATTGACGGTGACGTGTAAGTCGACGCGCGGGATTGTTGCGGCGATTGCCAATTACCTGGCGGATCAGGGTTGTAACATCGTCGATTCGTCGCAGTTCGATGACCTCGATACCGGCATGTTCTTCACCCGCGTCAGCTTCCTTTCAGAAGAAGGCGTTGGCCTTGCGGCGCTGAAAGAAGGCTTCAAGCCGATCGCCGAGAAGTTTGAAATGGACGCCGAAATCCACGATGGCGCCAGCCGCATGAAGGTCCTCCTGATGGTGTCGCGCTTCGGCCACTGTTTGAATGACCTTCTCTACCGTTGGAAAATCGGCGCGCTGCCGATCGACATTGTCGGCGTGGTCTCCAATCATTTCGATTATCAGAAGGTCGTGGTGAACCACGATATTCCGTTCCACCACATCAAGGTGACGAAGGAAAACAAGCCGCAGGCCGAGGCCCAGCTCCTCGACCTCGTGGATCAAACTGGGACCGAACTGATCGTACTTGCCCGGTACATGCAGGTCCTTTCCGATGCGATGTGCCGCAAAATGTCCGGCAGGATCATCAACATCCACCACTCCTTCCTACCGAGCTTCAAGGGCGCCAATCCCTACAAGCAGGCCTACGAGCGCGGCGTGAAGCTGATTGGCGCCACGGCGCATTATGTGACGGCGGACCTCGATGAAGGTCCGATCATCGAGCAGGATACGGCCCGCATCACCCACGCCCAAAGCGCCGACGATTACGTCTCCATCGGCCGCGACGTCGAGAGCCAGGTGCTGGCCCGCGCCATCCATGCGCATATTCACCGCCGGGTTTTCCTGAACGGCAACCGCACGATCGTATTCCCGGCAAGCCCGGGCAGCTACGCCTCCGAGCGCATGGGCTGATCGCTGCGGCGGGTTTGCCCGTTGGGTGAGTAAGATCTCCTCGCTTGCCGGTAGCACGGATTCGATTATCTGCTTAGTCTGCAAATTCGAATCATGCCGCGGGGGATGCCATGACTGACGAGACGCTTGTCGATCGCGCGACGTTGCCACGCCCTGATGTGACGGCCGCGGAAGCCGGCGACATTCTTCAGTCACGCTATGGCTTGTCGGGGGCGATCACCGAGCTCGGTAGCCAGCAGGATCGCAACTATCGTCTGGATACGGATGAGCGGCGCTACGTCCTGAAAATATGCCATGTGGCCTACGCGACATTGGAGCTTGAGGCACAGAACGCGGCCATCCACCACATCAGCACAAAGGTGGGGGCACCAAGGGTTCCGCGGGTCATCCCGTCGACCGACGGTCAGCACATCGTCGCGGTCACCGTCCGCGATCAGACCTATCAGGTTCGGCTGCTGGAGTATCTGGAAGGCGAGGGGCTCACCCATCCCAAGCATTTGCCGAGGGAATCTGTCGCGGCACTTGGCGCCCTCTGCGCGCGCCTGGCCGAGTCGCTCGCCGATTTTTCGCATCCGGGTCTCGATCGCAGCCTGCAATGGGACCTGCGCCGCGCCGGCCCGGTCGCTGTGCAACTCTTATCTGCGATCACCGACAGCGCCGCACGAGATCGAATCGCTAAGACCATGGTATCGGCGGTCCGGCGAATCCAACCCCTCGCGCCGTACTTGCGCCTCCAGGCTGTGCATCATGACGTGACCGGCGACAACGTCGTCAGCCGTCGCGACGACAAGGGCCACCTGATTCCGGACGGCGTTATCGATTTCGGCGATATCATCCGCGGCTGGCTGATCGGCGATCTCGCGGTCACCTGCGCATCATTACTGCATCAGGCTGATGGCGATCCGCTCTACATTCTTCCCGCGGTAAAGGCGTATCACGAAGTCTATCCGCTGACCGAACAGGAACTGCGCGCTCTCTGGCCGCTGGTCGTTGCTCGCGCTGTCATTCTCGTCGCCAGCAGCGAACAGCAGATCTCGATCGACCCCGAGAACGACTATGTTCGCGGCAATCTCGAATCCGAGCGCCGCATATTCGACACGGCGGTATCCGCTCCGTTCGAACTGATGGAGATTGCTGTCCTAAACGCGGTTGGCATCGAAACCGCCACCCTCTTGACGGAGGATTGGCAGCCGCTATTGCCGGATATCGACCCGGCTACCATTTCCTTCGTCGATCTCGGTGTCCAGAGTCCGCATTTCACCGCGGGCAACTGGTCGCAGGCCGACATTGATTGGCGGCTGCTTGCCCGTGCGGCGGCCGAGACCGGCACCGCTGCGACGCGCTATGGCGAACACCGATTGTCGCGCTCGAAGCTCCGCAGCGCCGCACCGCCGTCAACCTTCACACTCCATTCCGACATTTGCCTGGCAGGCGGCAGCGTGATTGCCGCTCCGTTCGCGGGGAAGGTAAGTTGGAAGAACCATCATTTCATTCTCGTAGGCGAGGGAATCAACCTTCATCTCGATGGAGTTGAGCCTTTGCTTGAGGATGAAGCCGACGTGGAAGCCGGGCAGTCGATCGGGACCGTGTCCGGCGAAGACGGTTCTCTCGGCGGACTGCGCGTTCAGCTTTCCACCCTGCAGGGTACAGAACCCCCGCTATTTTGCGCCCCGCGGGAAGCGGTCGCTTGGTCGCAACTATGCCCGTCCCCAGCCGCCCTTCTTGGTCCCGACGTGAATGCGCCAAGGCCGGCTTCGGCGGAACTGTTTGCGCTCAGGCAGGCTCATCTCGCAAAGCCGCAGAAGAACTACTACGAGGCGCCGCCGCAAATCGAGCGCGGCTGGAAGGAACATATGTTTGATGTCGAGGGCCGTGCATATGTCGACATGCTCAACAACGTCACCATTCTTGGTCACGGCCACCCACGCCTAGCCGAAGCGATCGGCGAGCAATGGTTGCGGCTGAACACCAATTCACGCTTCCACTATGGCGCCATTGCCGAATTTTCGGAGCGGCTTGCGTCGCTTGCCCCGGAAGGGCTGGACACGGTGTTCCTTGTCAACAGCGGGTCAGAGGCGAACGACCTCGCGCTGCGGCTTGCCTGGGCGCACACCGGCGCTCGGCACACACTGTGCCTGCTTGAGGCCTATCACGGATGGTCGGTCGCGAGCGACGCTGTCTCAACGTCGATCGCCGATAATCCGCAGGCTCTGACGACACGGCCCGCCTGGGTGCATGCTGTTCTCTCGCCGAATACATACAGCGGCACATTCCGCGGTTCCGAATCAGCCGCCGGCTATCTGGATGCGGTCTTTGCTGCTCTTGAGGCGATCGATGCAAAGGGCGAGGGCCTGGCTGGCTTCATCGCGGAGCCGGTGTACGGGAACGCCGGCGGCATATCGCTTCCGGACGGTTACCTTACGGCGGTCTACGGCCAGGTTCGAGCTCGTGGCGGTGTTTGCATCGCCGACGAGGTGCAGGTGGGCTACGGGCGGCTTGGCCATCATTTCTGGGGCTTCGAGCAGCAAGGGGTTGTTCCCGATATCATTACGATCGCCAAGGGCATGGGAAACGGACATCCGCTAGGCGCCGTGATCACGACAAGGGCTATTGCCGAATCCCTGGAGAAGGAAGGCTATTTCTTCTCATCCGCCGGTGGCAGTCCGGTCAGTTGTGCGGCTGGCATGACTGTGCTTGATATCATGGCCGACGAAAGGCTGCAGGAGAACGCACGCGTCGTTGGCGATTATCTCAAGGGCCGCTTGGTGGCGCTGATTGAGCACCATCAGATCGTCGGCGCCGTGCATGGCATGGGGCTTTATCTCGGCCTCGAGCTGGTCCGTGACAGGACGACGCTGGAGCCGGCGACGCAAGAGACCGCGGCAATCTGCAGCCGCCTCCTCGATCTTGGTGTCCTGATGCAGCCGACCGGCGATCATCTGAATGTATTGAAGATCAAGCCGCCTCTTTGCCTGACAGCCGAGAGCGCCGATTTCTTCGTCGAGATGCTGGAAAAGGTGCTATCGGAGGGGTGGTAGGCTGCCTATAGCGGCGTTAACCATTTCGTTCATTTCGCGGCTTTGCGTTTTTTAGGCAGATGCGCCATTGCCGGAATCAGCGGCACTTCCTATGTCTGCTCCGTGATCGAAAGAGAGTTTCGGACTGTCACGCGAATTGCACAAAGACTTGATAGGGTTCTTTTCAGCCAATTCGAGCATGATGGAATGAAATTTTCCGAATGGTCGATATTTTGACACGTTTCGGAATATGTTTCTGATAGGCTGTGAACTATAGTCTACAAATGAAGTAGATTAATAGCGCAGTCATCGCCGGCCCCGGAGATGCCAGGGCCTCAAACAAGCGCAACGCCAGAGAAAGGAATGAGACATGAGCGACATCGATACTCTCGCCAATTTCCTTGGGCGAACCGTGCTTGGCAATGACCGTCCGGGCGCCCTCTCCCGCCCGAACTGTCGAATGTGACCTTCGTCAACCCTTAACGGAATCAGACAAGTCAATTCGCCATCGCCAGCGCACGCCGCGCGGCAGGAGTTCTACGCATGAAAAAAGAAGTAATCGAGTACGCAGGCGTTCCCGTCGGGATCGTCATCCCGGATGAGAACCGGTTGAAGTTCATCGCAGTGAAGTTTCACGTTCACGATCTGGACGAGCAACATTTCAGCTCGCCGGCGGAAGTGAAACTCGCCATCCATGATCTGATGACCCGCCGTCACCCGAAGCCCATCCACGCCTGAGAGGATAGGGCACGGCCTAGCCAGCCCCGACAGATTTTCAGACCGGTCTTACCCAAAGGTGAGGCCGGTCTTGTCTTTTGATCGCCGTTGCGGTCCTATCGCGCGCACCTGAAGAAATAAGGATGGCGCGCGTGCTCAATCTGATCACCGACATTGAAGGCGTCTTGGTCGGAAACGCGACGGATTTTAAGCTCGGCTCAGGCGTGACTGTAATTGTCTTCGACGAGCCTGCCACCGCCTCCGGTGCGGTGCTGGGCGGCGCTCCCGGCGGTCGTGATACCGCCCTTCTCGATCCGTCAATGACGGTCGGAGCTGTCGATGCCTTCGTGCTTTCCGGCGGCTCGGCTTTCGGTCTCGACGCAGCGGGCGGCGTTCAGGCAGGTCTTCGGGAAGCCGGTCGAGGCTTTCCAGTCGGAGATGTGAAGGTGCCGATCGTTCCCCAGGCAATCTTGATGGACCTTCTCAACGGTGGTGACAAAGACTGGGGCCTGCAGTCGCCCTATCGGGACATGGGCTACGAAGCTTTCAAGGCAGCGACCAAGGGACGCTTTGCCCTCGGAACCATTGGCGCGGGCGCGGGAGCGACCACAGCGAGCTTCAAGGGGGGGCTCGGTTCGGCAAGTGCCGTGACCAACACCGGCCTGAAGATCGCCGCGATCGTTGCCGTCAATGCGCTCGGTTCGGCGACTGTGGGCGAGGGGCCGCATTTCTGGTCAGCACCGTTCGAGCAGAATGCAGAGTTTGGCGGCCTCGGCTTGCCCTCTCCGATCTCTGACGCTGACACCTGCGTGCGGCTGAAAGGCATGAACACCGCGGCGACCACGATCGGCGCCATCGTCACCGATGCCGAATTGACGAAGCAGGAGGCCCATCGCCTGGCAATCATGGCCCATGATGGCTTCGCGCGCGCCTTGCTCCCGGCTCACTTGCCGCTAGATGGAGACACGATCTTTGCCGCCTCTACGGGCAAAAAGCCGCGGCCGGATCTTCCTGCTTTCCTGGAGCTTTGCCACTTTGCCACGACTGTGATGGCGCGCGCCATCGCACGTGGAGTCTACGAGGCCACCGCACTCCCGGTCGCTGGCGCGCAACAGGCGTGGCGAACCCGCTACCCGGATCGCGCAACATCGCCTAAACAGGGCGATACTGCCTGAAGCGACGGAGACCCTGACATGCAGATCCGTGCCCTGATGAACTTCGACGAACTGGTGCGCACCAACTCCATGCGCCAGGCTGCGGAGAATCTGAACGTTGCGCCGACAGCGATAAGCCGGCAGATCGAGAACCTGGAATATCAGTTTGTCGCACCGCTTGCGGAGCGCAGCGCCCGTGGGGTGAAACCAACGGCGGATCGGGAATTGCTCGCGGGGTGCGTGGGACCGACGCTGCGCGAACTTGATCACGTCGGCCAGCTCATCGAAGACCTGAAGGGATTGCAGCGAGGCAGGGTCAGCATCTATGCCAATAGGGGCTACCGACAGGGGACCAGAATGATGAAGGTTTCGCTCGCGTCATCGATGCGGCTGGTTCGACGTCTCTATCTTGGCACGGCCGCTTCCGTCGGCCTCGTTTTGCTGGGTCTTACCCCGGCGGAAGCCGCCAAGACCACACTGACCCTTGGCATGACGGTGGAGCCGGCTGGCCTTGATCCGACGATCGCAGCCCCTGTTGCGATCGGCCAGGTCACTTGGCAGAACGTTTTCGAGGGCCTTGTAAGGATCGACGAGGCAGGCAAGATCCAGCCGCAGCTCGCCAAAAGCTGGGAGGTCTCTCCAGACGGTCTCACCTATACGTTCAAACTACAGACCGGCGTTGAATTCCATGATGGCGAAGCTTTCAATTCCGCCGCAGCGAAATTCGCGCTCGATCGCGCCCGCGGTGCCGGTTCGGTGAACCCGCAAAAGCGCTTTTTCGCTTCGATCGCTTCCATCGAAACGCCCGACCCGGAGACGCTGGTCCTCAAACTCTCCGCACCGACTGGAAGTCTCCTCTATTGGCTCGGTTGGCCGGCCTCCGTCATTGTGGGCCCGAAGTCTGCGGCCGCGGATAAGACGACGCCTGTTGGCACCGGGCCGTTCAAGTTCGTGAACTGGGCGAAGGGCGACAAGGTCGAGTTAGAGAAGAACGCCGACTATTGGAACAAGGACCTCGCGGTAAAGCTCGACAAGGTGACCTTCCGCTTTATCGCCGATCCACAGGCCCAGGCGGCGGCGTTGAAGTCGGGGGATGTCGACGCCATTCCTGAGTTCGCGGCTCCCGAGTTGATGAATTCGTTTGACGGCGACGCCAAGCTAGCGACCAAGATCGGCAATACCGAGCTCAAGGTCGTGGCCGGCATGAACAATGCGAAGAAGCCGTTCGATGACAAGCGCGTGCGTCAGGCGCTGATGATGGCAATCGACCGGAAGACCGTCGTCGACGGGGCATGGTCGGGGCTTGGCACGCCAATCGGCAGCCACTACACACCGAATGACCCGGGCTATCTCGATCTGACCGGCGTTCTGCCTTATGATCCAGAAAGAGCCAAGGCGTTGCTGGCCGAAGCCGGCTACCCCAATGGTTTTACCTTCACGATCAAGTCGCCGCAAATGGCCTATGCGCCGCGCACCGCGCAGGTCATGCAGGCGATGTTCGCCGAAATCGGCGTGACGATGAACATCGAGCCGACCGAGTTTCCGGCCAAGTGGGTGCAGGATATCATGAAGGATCGCGCCTATGAGATGACGATCGTTGCGCACGCCGAGCCGCTCGACATCGACATCTACGCCCGTGACCCCTACTACTTCAACTACAAGAATCCGGCTTTCAACGAGCTGATGAAGAAGGTGCAGGAAACGCCGGATTCGGCGGCGCAAGCGAAGATCTACGGTGAGGCTCAGAAGATTCTGGCCGAGGACGTACCCGCGCTCTATCTCTTCGTCATGCCCAAATTGGGCGTCTGGGACAAGAAATTGAAGGGTCTCTGGGAGAACGAGCCCATTCCCTCGAACGTTCTCACCAACGTCTCCTGGGAAGACTGATTGCGGATAAGTGACATGGCGAGGCGGCGAATAGAACCGGACCTGAAATGATAAAACTTCTGTCCCGTCGCCTCGCTGGTCTCATCGCTACACTCGCTGTCGTTTCGTTGCTCATCTTCGTCGTGATGGACCTTCTGCCTGGTGATCCGGCCTCCATCATGCTCGGTACGTCGGCGTCGCCGGAAACGCTCGCAAGCCTTCGCCACGAGCTTGGCATCGATCTGCCGCTCCTGTGGCGCTATGGCGAATGGCTGGCCGGCGTAATCCGGGGCGATCTCGGTCAATCCTATACCTACGGCGTGCCGGTGGCCGGGCTGATCCTTGATAGGCTGGCGGTCACGCTGCCGCTGGCACTGATGGCAATCGCGATCTCCATCGCCGTCGCCCTCCCTCTGGGCGCGCTTGCGGCGGCGCACCGCGATAGACTACCGGACGCCGTGGCTTTGGTATTTTCGCAGATCGGTATCGCCGTTCCCGGCTTCTGGGTGGCGCTGTTGCTGATTATGCTCTTCTCGACGGCACTCGGCTGGATGCCAGCCGGAGGCTTCCCGGGGTGGGATGCCGGCATTTGGCGCGCTCTCAGGGCCCTTGTTATGCCAGCGATAGCTCTTGCCTTGCCGCAGGCCGCCGTCCTGACGCGTGTAGCGCGTTCTGCCGTCTTGGAATCCCTCCACGAGGATTTCATCCGAACGGCGGTTGCCAAGGGACTGTCGAAGCGGCGGGTCCTGTGGCGCCATTCTGTCCCGAATGCGCTGGTTCCCGTCCTGACGATCCTCGGCCTGCAGTTCACCTTCCTGGTCGCAGGCGCGGTTCTAGTCGAAAACGTCTTTAACCTTCCGGGCCTTGGCCGCCTTGCATATCAGGCGCTCTCGCAACGTGACATCATCGTCATGCAGGATGTTGTACTGTTCTTCGCTGCGCTTGTCGTCGTCATGAATTTTATCGTCGATCTCTCCTATCTGGCAATCGACCCGCGCTTGCGGAAAGGCGACTGAAATGGCGCCCACTGTCTCCGATCAAATGAGGGCCCCGCGGCGGCGTTTTAAAATTAGCCGGAGAACTGATCTGATGGTCGGCGGTGGTATCATCGCATTCCTGGTCGCCGTCGCGCTTCTGTCGCTGGTCTGGACACCGCTGCCGCCGGCGAAGATGCAAATCGTCCACAAGCTGCAGCCGCCTCTGGCATTCGGCGTTCTCGGGACGGACCAGTTCGGCCGCGACATACTCTCGATGCTGATGGTCGGCTGCTGGAATTCTCTATCGATCGCCATTGCCGCCGTTTCGATGGGCGGGATGCTCGGCTCCGTCGCCGGCGTAGCGGCGGCGGCCGTTCGAGGGCCGTTCGAAGCTCTGCTGATGCGTGCCTGCGATGTTGTGTTCGCCCTTCCGCCGATCCTCTCGGCGATGATGCTGGGGGCCTTTCTTGGCCCGGGCCGGCTTACCGCCATCATCGCCATTGCGTCCTTTATGATTCCCGTCTTTGCCCGCGTCACGTTGGCGACAGCCCTCCAAGCCTGGAGCCGGGACTATGTGCTCGCGGCTCGCGCGATCGGAAATAGTCGTTTCACAATCTCCGTCCGCCATGTATTGCCGAACATCATGAGCCAGATCATTGTCCAGGTCACGATCCAGCTCGGGTTGGCGGTGCTGACGGAGGCCGGACTCAGTTTCCTTGGTCTCGGCATTGCGCCGCCAGCGCCGACATGGGGTCGAATGCTTGCCGACGCACAAACCTACCTAGCGGTTGCGCCATGGTTGGCTATCCTGCCAGGGCTTGCAATTGCGCTCTGCGTCTTCGGATTTAACATGCTCGGCGACGGTCTCCGCGACATGCTCGATCCTCGCGAGGCGAACCGTCGTTAGTCTTCGAACTACAGGCCCGGATGACAATGCCATGTCCGAAACCGATTTAACCATCCGCGAACTGAGGCAGCGCTTCGCTGATCGAAGCCTGTCCCCGCTCGAGTACTGGCTGGCGTTGGAACGGCACATCGAGGCGTGGGAGCCTACAATCTGTGCCCTTTACGCCTATGATCCGGAGGCGACGCGCACGCAGGCAAAAGCGTCAACGGAGCGCTGGATGCGGGGGACGACAGTTGGCATCCTCGATGGTATCCCGGCGACGCTGAAGGAGCTTATCGCCACCAAGGGGCAGCCAGTGCCGCTCGGGACCAGTGCCACCGAACTGGCGCCTGCGACAGAGGATGCTCCTGCGGCGGCACGATTGCGCGAAGACGGCGCGGTGCTCTTTGCGAAGACGACGTGCCCGGACTACGGAATGCTTTCCTCGGGCCTTTCTAGCTTCCATCATCTGAGCCGCAATCCCTGGGATACGTCAAAGAATCCCGGAGGCTCGAGCGCCGGCGCCTCTGCAGCAGCGGCGGCGGGTTACGGACCTCTGCACGTCGGTACCGATATCGGTGGCTCGGTGCGGCTGCCGGCCGGCTGGACAGGCACCTTTGGCTTCAAGCCCAGCCATGGCCGGATTCCGGTCGATCCGTTCTATGTCGGTCGCTGCGCCGGACCGCTGACGCGAACCGTCGAGGATGCCGCCTTTGCAATGGCGACACTCTCGCGTCCGGACTGGCGCGACGGCACCAGCCTGCCCCCGAACGATATCGATTGGATGGACCTCAATATCGATCTCCGCGGCCTGAAGATCGGGTTGATGCTCGATGCCGGATGCGGCCTTGCAGTCGACGACGAGGTGCGTGCGGCGGTCGAGGCGGCTGGTCAGCGATTTGAGGATGCGGGCGCAATTGTCCTGCCGGTTCCCCCCGTCATGACGCGGGCAATGCTCGACGGGTTGGACACGTTCTGGCGTTCCCGCTTCTGGGGCGATATCGAGAACTTGAACCTGGAGCGTCGAAGCAAGATTCTGCCCTACGTCTACAAATGGGCCGAGGGCGGCGCCTCCATCAGCGGCGCCGATGCCGTCAGGGGTTTCAATCAGACGATCGAGATGCGCAAAAGCTGCGGCAGATTGTTCACGAGGGTCGATGCCGTACTTTCACCGACCAACCCCATTGTTTCCTATCCGGCGGAATGGGCTTCGCCGACCAACGATCCCGCGCGTCCCTTCGAACACATCTGCTTTACGGTGCCGTGGAACATGTCGGAGCAGCCCGCCGCATCGATCAATTGCGGTTTCTCGCGATCGGGAATGCCGATCGGCTTGCAGATTGTCGGTCCGCGCTTCGATGATATGCTTGTGTTGAGGCTGTCGAAGGCCTTTGAGAACTGGACAGGCGGGGTGAGGTCGTGGCCGAAGCCGCCGGTCAGATGACCGGGCGGCGGTAACCCGTCGGTTGCTCGTACAGCCAGCCGATGCGCTTGATGGCATCCTCGAAGTTTTCGCGGGCAACGGTCATGGTGTGCCCGTTGG
The DNA here is from genome assembly GCF_000312665.1 of Rhizobium mesoamericanum STM3625. GTDB lineage: Bacteria > Pseudomonadota > Alphaproteobacteria > Rhizobiales > Rhizobiaceae > Rhizobium > Rhizobium mesoamericanum. The sequence continues at coordinate 1,029,722 of NZ_HF536772.1, forward strand.
CATGCACGATCGTTTCCGGATTTTCCAGAACGGCAACGTGACCCTTCCAGAAAACCAGGTCGCCACGGCGGAGTTCGGATCGGTCGATCGACTCCCCGAGGGTTGCCGCCTGCATGTCGGTGTCCCGCGGCGCGCTTCGCCCCGTCATCAGCATCGAAAGCTGCACGAGGCCCGAACAATCGATGCCAAGTCCGGACCGGCCGCCCCAAAGATAGGGGGTTTCCAGGAACCGGGTTGCGACGTCGACATAGTCTCCGCCTTGGCCAACCGCGATCGGCTGCACGTGCTTGGCAAAGATCGCCGTCCCATCTTCCAGCATCGCATAGCGGTTGCCGCGCGTTTCGGCTTCCCCGACAATCCGGACCCTGCTGCCCATGGACAGTATGCTCTTGTAGGATTTGCGCAGCTCGGCCTCGAGATAGAGGAACGTCCGCTGAGCCGTGACGACATGCGTGGGCTCCGCACCCGCGTCCGAAAGTGCGGTTTCCGGCAGATAACCGACATAGCCATCGGAGGCGGCCTTGACCCAGCACCAGCCCTCGGCGCGGTCGAACACCGCGACGTCCTCGCCCAGCAGTAGTTCGGTATCGATTCCCTTGGTGATATCCGGCTCGGGCCGCAATCCGATGACCGGCACGGTTACACGAGCCGGCGTGCCAGAAACGAACCGCAGGGCTTCCACATGTCCTTCCAGACCCGCCTCGGCAAGATCCGGTCGGTAGGCATGCAGGCGGCGATCAAGCGTCGTCATTGTATCCCTTTCACGGCGTCAGGTGGCGGCCCTTGTCGCGCACCAGATCGCCAAGCTTTTCCAGATAGAGCGCACCAGTGACAGTGCGCTTTATCACGACGTTTCGCCGGTCGCGTTCATCGCGGACACGATCGACCAGACCCATATCGCCCATTGTATCAAGTGCCCGGGTAATGACAGGCTTGGTTACATTGAGCGTCGCCGCTAGGCCGCGTACGGTATGCGGCGGCGGCACGAGATAGATATGCAGCAGGATCGCCATTTGGCGCAACGTCAAATCACGATCGTCAAGCCTCACCTGATCGAGCGTCACACCATGCCACAGGCCCAACGCCTGCGAAGCCGTCAGTTCGATCGGCATGGGTCCTCCGGAAACTCGTTACACCCGCGTTCCATTTTCCGGCAGTGAATCGTGCGACGCAATGGGGCGGCAGGTTTGCCGCCCGTCACGGTGAATAAAATTTTAACGATCGTCGCTTAGCGAACGCTCTGCCGGATGTAGTGGTAGAGCGCACGAATTGCCTGCGCCTCGCCGCCGCCAGGAGAATGCGGTCGTTCGGAAGGCGCCCAGCCGTAAATATCCAAATGCGCCCAGCTCGTGGTGTTGGAGACGAAGCGCTTGAGGAACAGGGCAGCGGTTATTGCACCGGCCATGCCGCCCGCCGGCGCATTGGTGATGTCGGCGAACTTTGCGCGAATATCCTTTTCGTAGCCGGCATAGAGCGGCAGCCGCCACAGGGGATCATCCGTCTCGAGGCTTGCTTCGATCAGGTCCTGGGCAAGATCGGAGTCGTCGGTGAAGAAGGGCGGCAGGTCGGGACCGAGTGCCACGCGGGCAGCACCCGTAAGCGTCGCCATGTCGATAAGGAGGTCGGGCGCATCCTCATCCGCATAGGCAAGCGCGTCGGCGAGGATCAACCGGCCTTCCGCGTCGGTATTGTCGATCTGCACCGTCAGCCCCTTGCGGCTCCGGTAGATGTCGCCCGGACGGAAGGCATTGGATGAGATCGAATTTTCGACGACAGGAATGATTACCCTGAGATCGACCTTGAGCTTGGCGTCCATGATCATCAGCGCAAGGCCCATGACGTTTGCAGCGCCGCCCATATCCTTCTTCATCAGCAGCATCGAGGACGCCGGCTTGATGTCGAGGCCGCCAGTATCGAAGCAGACGCCCTTGCCGACGAGTGTGATCTTGCGGTGCCCCTTCTTGCCCCAACGCAATTCGAGCAGACGTGGCGCGTCCGTGCTGGCACGGCCGACGGTATGAACGAGCGGGAAGTTCTGGCGGAGGTCGTCGCCGCTGACGACATTGATTTCAGCCTTATAGTGAGCCGCCAGGCCGCGGAAGGCTGCTTCCAGTTCGTTCGGCCCCATGTCATTCGTCGGAGTATTGATCATGTCGCGTGCCAGAAAAACGCCGGCTAGCTGTCGCTTGATATCCGCGCCGTCCGCATCGCGCGGGATCATGAGCGTCGGAGCCGAAGTTTTCTCCGATTTATAACGGTCAAAGCGGTAACTACCGAGGCCGAAGCCGAGCGAGAGGCGGTTTGCCGTCAGCGGCGCCGTTTCGATATGCCAGTCGCCGGCGGGCAGAGTACGTGCAAGCTTGCCGGTGATGTAGGGTTGTTCAGATGGATTGGTGCCGAGCCCGAACAGCGCGCCACCAAGATGACCATCTTCTGTCGGGATCAGCAGCAACGAGCCGCTCTCGGCCTTGTAGCCCGCCTTCTTGGCCCAATCGAGCGCGATTGGATCGATCGTGCCGGTTTCGATATGCGCGGGGGTGACGGCAAAGATCGGCAGCGTCGAGCCGCCCTTGCTGTTGAAGGGGGTGGGTCTCTCGATGAACTGATAAGGTGCCATGAGTATCCTCTGGGGCGTCCGGGAATCGCGTCTTAACGGTCCGTTAGGGTTAACAGACTATTGCTGGAGTGAAGATTGCGTCAAAGCCTTTCCCTGTTCCGCTTTGAGGTCAGACGCCGATTTCGGATCTCAGGGACGCACGATGCCTGCTTCGGCCTGTACTTTACTTAGAACCCGCATTTTTCAGGGCGTTGCGATCGCGCTCGTCGCGCTGGCACTTGCCGGATGCACGACGACCACGGACCGGATGACGACGGGATCCATACCGAAACTCAACAAGCCGGTCGAAGCGATGGATGAAGCAGAACTGCGCAGCTCGACCGAGCGCGTTGGACAGGCGTACGAAAAGAACCCACGCGATGCCGTGAACGGCGTGAACTACGCGAACCTCCTGCGCATGCAGGGCCGCGATGCCCAGGCGCTTGCGGTCATGCAGCAGGTTGCCATTGCCAATCCGACCGATCGAACCGTGCTGGCGGCCTACGGCAAAGCACAGGCTGCGGCCGGCCAATGGCAGCAGGCCCTCGATACGATCGGTCGCGCTCAGACCCCTGATCGTCCGGACTGGAAGCTCACATCGGCCGAGGGCGCGATCCTCGATCAGCTTGGTCGTTCCGCCGAAGCGCGCCAACGCTACCGTGAAGCACTCGATATACAGCCGGGCGAAGCATCGATCCTGTCCAATCTCGGCATGTCCTATGTGCTGACCGGTGACCTCCGGACAGCGGAGACCTATTTGCGCCAGGCGGCAGGGCAGTCCACGGCCGACAGTCGGGTTCGCCAGAATCTCGCGCTCGTCATTGGTCTTCAGGGCCGGTTCCCTGAGGCGGAGAAGATTGCGCGTGGAGAGCTTTCGCAGCAGCAGGCCGATGCCAATGTCGCCTATCTGCGCTCGATGCTATCGCAGCAGAACTCCTGGCAAAAGCTCGCGGCCAAGGATAGCGGCAGTAGCGCCCCCACCAGCACCAACTGACCTCAGCGGCCGGCCAACCCGGAGGTGACGAGTTGCACGCCGAGGCCAGCCATGACTGTCCCGGCCACACGATCGATCGATGTCTTGGCAGCGAGGTAAAGCCGTCTCGGGTGTGTGGCCGAAAATGCGAGCGCCACAACCGCGTACCAGCCGGCTTCAACCGCAAAGACGCCAATCGGCACTGCAAGAAAGAGACCAAGCGGAACGGCTTTGGGTAGCAGCGCAGCAAAGATGCTTGCATAGACAACGATTGTCTTTGGGTTGCTGATCTGTGTCAGGAGGGCGGTGGTAAAGCTTCGGCCGAGTGCCCGACGATCACTTCCCGCATCACCGACGTGGAGCGGCTCTCGCGCGCCGCGCCAGATTCTGAAGGCGATGAAGACGAGATAAGCCCCACCAGCCACCTTCAGGCCGAGATAGAGCCATCCGAAATGCGAAAGCAGCGTTGTTAATCCAGCGAGCGCCAACACGCTGAAGGCAACGCCGCCAACGCCCATCCCGAGCGCCGCCGCAAGCCCGTCCAGACGTGACCGCGACATGGCAATGCGGGAAACGAGAACAAAACTTGGGCCTGGGCTCATCGCCCCGATGAAGAGAGCAGCGATGATACTCAGGAAGATGCTTAGGGATGACATCAACGGCTCCTGCTGGCCTGTGGAGATGTCGCGCAACCTAAGCGCAATGGGCAGAGATGGCCAGCCCTGCGGAAATGGAAGGCTAGAAGCGATCGGCCACCTGGATGCCGGCGGGGCCAAGAATAACGGCGACCAGCACGGGAAGGAAGAACAGGATCATCGGCACCGTAAGCTTCGGCGGCAGTGCGGCGGCCTTTTTCTCCGCCTCGTTCATGCGTTCGTCGCGGCCTTCCTGTGCTAATACGCGCAACGCCTGCGAAACCGGTGTGCCGTAGCGATCGGCCTGAATCAGTGCCTGCGTAACGGACTGCACCAATGGAATCTGTGTACGCAGCCCGAGGTTTTCCAGCGCAACCCGTCGGTCGGGAAGGAAGGAAAGCTCGGCAGTCGTCAGGATCATTTCTTCCGCCAGCGGCGGGGAAGCCTCGCCGAGTTCTTCCGAGACGCGGCGCATGGCCGCCTCGATCGAAATACCCGACTCGACGCAGATTAGCATCAGGTCGAGCGCGTCGGGCCAGGCGCGTTTGATTGAATGCTGCCGCTTCGACATCCGATTGGAAATGAAGATATTCGGCGTGTAGAAGCCCACATAGGCAACGCCAAGCGTCAGAAGAAAGCGCATCGGCGTCGGCTTGTCGGCAAGGTGATTGAGACCGAAGACCCAAAAGACCGCGAGGCCGAAGAACAGGAATGGCAGCACGAAGCGCGCGACGAGGAATATATTCAGCGCATTTTCCGAGCGGAACCCGGCGGCGCGCAGTTTGTTCATCGTATTTTCATCGACGAGCGCCTCGCGAAGATTGAATTTTTCCACGATCTGACGGACAGATCGGTTGTTCTGGGTGCGAAGCGAGCTCTTTCCGGCGGAATCGGCGTTCATTCGTGACCGTTCGCGGGCCCGGATCAATTCGCGCTCCGTCGACACGGCTTTCATTCGCTTGTTGAGGTCGCCACGTTCGAAGAATGGGACAGCGATCGTATACAGGCTGGCGAACACAGCGATGGCGACGAGCACCGCAATCAGCATCGAGGGGTCTGTTAGTTTGCTCGCGAGATCAGATGACATCGCCCGTCTCCATCAGATATCGAAATTGACCATGTTGCGCATGACGAAAATGCCGATCGACATCCAGACCGCCGAAACGCCCATGATCAGATGGCCCCGCGGGTCGGTAAACAGGATCAGCATATATTCGGGCGATGTCAGGTAGACGAGTGTGGCGACGATGAAAGGCAAGGCGCCGATGATGACGGCAGAAGCCTTGGCTTCCATCGACAGTGCCTTCACCTTCGCCTTCATTTTCTTTCGGTCGCGCAAAACCTTCGCGAGATTGCCGATAGCCTCTGAAAGGTTCCCGCCCGCTTGCGATTGGATGGCGATGACGATCGCAAAGAAGCTTACTTCCTGCAAAGGCATGTGGTTGCTCATGCGCGCGCAGGCATCCGGCACACTGAGACCGACCTGCTGCGATTCGACGACACGGCGAAACTCGCTCTTCACAGGATCCTTGCCCTCATTGGCGATGAGCCGGATGGCGTCGTTCAATGGCAAGCCAGACTTGATCGAGCGCACGATGACGTCGAGCGCATTGGGAAACTCGGCGAGGAACTTGTTCTGACGCCGTTTGATCAGAAAGCCGAGTACCCAGCGCGGCAGCCCAAGTCCGGCAATGATGGGCAGACCGAGCACGACCATAACAGGTGCATCCGCCAGGAAAGCGACGAACATCAGGACAAGGCCGAAAATAGCGCTGAACACATAGAAGCGCCCAGGTGTGATCCGGAGGCCGGCCTGCGTCAGTCTCGACTTCAACGACAGCTTCTTCTTGGTGTTTTCCTGCTGGCGTTTCTCAAGGTCCTTCAAATTGTCCTGCACCGATTTGCGACGCTTCGACATTTCCTGGACTCGGTCACGAGCCGCCTTGACGCTCGCCTTGTCGGCCTCAGCCGAAACGACACGGTTAACGCGGTTTGCCGACTTCTTCTCGGTCTCGATCCGCGCGAAGAGAATGCCATAGCAAACGGCACCCGCCGCGATGGCGGCAAGCACGACAATGGCCAACACGACAGGATCGAACCCGAACATCTCATTAATCCTTGGATTTCGCTTCCATATCGTCGAGCGCGGCGGCAAGGCGCTTTTCTTCGTTGAAGTAGCGTGCGCGATCCCAGAAATGGGGCTTGCCGATACCGGTCGATTTGTGTCTTCCGATCAGCCGGCCGGACGCGTCTTCGCCCTCGATTTCGTAGCGCATCAGATCCTGGGTGATGATCACGTCGCCTTCCATGCCGATCACTTCGGTGATCTGCGTGATACGGCGTGAGCCGTCACGCAGGCGCGCCGCCTGGACAATGATATCGATCGAACCGGCGATGATCTCACGTACCGTTTTCGCCGGTAGCGTGAAACCGCCCATCGCAATCATCGACTCGATACGGCTGAGGCATTCGCGCGGCGAGTTCGAGTGGATCGTCCCCATGGAGCCGTCGTGGCCGGTGTTCATGGCCTGCAGGAGGTCGAAAACCTCCGGTCCGCGCACTTCACCGACGATGATCCGTTCTGGACGCATACGCAGGCAGTTCTTGACGAGGTCGCGCATGGTGATCTCGCCTTCGCCTTCGATGTTCGGCGGCCGGGTTTCCAGGCGCACCACGTGCGGCTGTTGCAACTGCAGTTCGGCCGTGTCCTCGCAGGTGATGACGCGCTCATCCGCATCGATGTATCGCGTAAGGCAGTTGAGCAGCGTCGTCTTGCCCGAGCCGGTACCTCCCGAAATGACGACGTTGCAGCGAACGCGGCCGATGATCTGGAGCAGTGTCGCACCTTCCGGCGTGATGGCACCGAAGCGAACGAGCTGCTCGAGGTTGAGCTTGTCCTTCTTGAACTTACGAATTGTGAGTGCGGGCCCGTCGATGGCGAGCGGCGGCGCAATGACGTTGACACGGGAGCCGTCGGGCAGACGGGCGTCGCAGATCGGGCTTGATTCGTCGACACGGCGGCCAACCTGGCTAACGATACGCTGGCAGATCGAAAGCAGCTGGGAATTGTCGCGAAAGCGGATCTCGGATTCGATGGTCTTGCCGCCGACTTCGATGAAGGTCTGGCCGGCACCATTGACCATGATGTCGGCGATGTCGTCTCTGGCAAGCAGCGGTTCGAGCGGACCGTAACCGAGAACGTCGTTGCAGATGTCCTCGAGCAGTTCTTCCTGCTCGGAAATCGACATCGCGAAGTTCTTGATCGTGATGATGTCGTTGACGATATCGCGGATTTCTTCGCGCGCACTTTCTCCGTCGAGTTTGGCAAGCTGCGAAAGATCGATCGTATCGATCAGCGCGGAAAAGACCTGCGCTTTGGTATCGTAGTATTCATCGGTACGGGTTGGGCGCTTGCGCTGCGGCGTCTGCATCGGCGGCGGCGGAACTTGCTGGCGCTGCGGTTCAACCAGAACAGCAGGTGCCGAAGGCAAGGACTGCTGGGCCGGCGGAGGTGGTGCGATTGCCCCTCCCGCCTTGCCAAATCCTTCGTTTCCGCGTTTTCCGAACATGCCTTATTCCAATCCGATCTTGGCGAACGTCATTTGCGCTTCAGCAGGCCAAGCAACCCGCCCTTGCGGGCCTTCTTGACCGCGATACGTCCGGTCACGATGTGCGATATCTGCGAAAATGTCTCCGCGGTTGGCGACTTCGCATCCATCTCCGAGATCATGCGGCCGCTGTTGGCCGCATTGCCGAAGAGGTTGGCGTCAAACGGGATGATCGCGATCGGCTCGGCTTCCAGCGGCTCGCAGAAGTCGGAGGGGCTGATTTCCGGCCGTTTGGGCATGCCGACCTGGTTGAGGATCAGATGCGGCATCTTGTCGTTGGGCCGCAACTTGCGAAGCGCATCCATCATATTCTTGGCGTTGCGCAAGTTGGCGAGATCGGGGGATGCACAAATGACAACCTCGTCAACGGCCGCAAGCACAGAGCGGGTCCATTCCGACCAGGCATGCGGCACGTCGAGGACCGTGATGGGGGCGTTGCGTTGCAACACGTCGAGAACAGGCTGAAACGCTTGCCCCTCGAAATCATAAGCGCGGTCGAGAAGGGAGGGGGCCGCAAGCAAAGACAAATGCTCGGAGCACTTCGTCAGCAGGCGGTCGAGAAATACCTCATCCAAGCGATCGGGCGCATATACCGCCTCGGCAATGCCCTGGGTCGGGTCCTGGTCGAAATCGATGTTGGCCGTGCCGTAGGGCAGGTCGAGATCGGCCAGGATCGTTTCTGTCGAAAACAGGTTGGAGATGCCGAACGCGCAATTGTGCGCGATCGTCGAAGAGCCTACCCCGCCTTTTGCGCCGATAAAACCGATGCTGCGGCCGAGTGGCTCCGCATCGGGGTCTACAAAGATCGCGGCCATCGCCATCATGATGTCAGGCATGGCGACTGGCTGAACCATGTACTCGGAAATACCGTTGCGCACGAGTTCGCGGTAAAGCGCGATGTCGTTGTAGTAACCGACGATAACGACCTTGGTGGAGGGGTCGCAAACGGCGGCGAGCGGCGCGAGCTCACTTAGCAGGCCCGCTGCTCCCGCCTTGCTTTCGAGAATGATCAGATTTGGAGTCGGCGCCGTCGCGAACATGTTGGCGGCGGCTGCGATACCCCCACTCGTGATGCGCAGACCAACCTTCGACATGCGGCGGTCTTGGCTGCAACGCTCCATGACGCGCTGTAATTCTTCGCTCTCACAGAACGCGTGCACCGATATGCGTGGCAAGGGCCGCATGTTCTCGAGCTCGGCCATCCGGATCGCCTCCTCGGCATTCCGCAGCTCGGTGGTGTTCTTGATCTCGTATTCGACGGTGCTCATTGTTCGGCCCAACCCTGATCAGAACGTACTTGAACCGGTGACATCTTCGATCGTGCTCGACGTCTCGCGATACTCCTTGATCGCGGCGTTGCGACGCGTCGCATCGATTGGCGTCATGCCGCGGGGCGCGATCAGGTCTTCCGGGTTCGCCACCTGTGCAGCCAGATTGTTCTGCGTTGCGCAGCCAAAATTGTAGTAGTTCTGGTTGCTGAAATCGTTGATCATGTCCCTTGGCCATTGACCGCATTGCGACGTCATTGCCGTCGTGCCGAGAAAAGTCAGGCGAATGGGCGCGGCGTCGCCCGGACCGGTGGCTGCGTAGCTGCTGTTGACGATCTTGGAACTTGCGATACCGCGAGCCGACAGTTCGGCGCGCACTTGGCCGCGTAGCTGACGCGCGGCGGCTGCATTCGGCGATCCCTCGGGCGTCAACAGATAGACCGGCCCGGTGGCCCGCGACAAATAGTTCTGTGCGAAGCCGCGGATCATGTCACGCTGGGCGATGTTAAGGCGGCGGTCCGTCGAAGCGACCGGGAGATCGACCGACTGCTCGGCTTCAGCAACAACGATTGGGTGGCGTTGGCGATAGTCGTCGGGAATTCCACCGGTCGTCAGGTCGTCGTGGGAGGCGCAGCCCGAAAGCAAGGCGACCGTCACGGCGACCGCAGTCAGCAGCGACTTCGAAAGGCGGGATTCATGCGCTGTGTTCTGCTGGTTGGCCATTGACTGATCTCTGTGTTGTGCCATTGCTGCCGCGCTCATTTGTAGATGAACCCGATGGAGCCATGGAATTGAGCGTTGGCAACGGGTGTCTCGCGGCCGCCATAAACCTTGTTGACGCGATTGAGCAGGAAAGCCGCAGCGTCGTTTTCCGGGCTAAAGTTGTCGTCGGGACGGTTGAGCTGATTGCGCGCGACCGGGCGGACCAGATAGGGCGTTGCAATGATGACAAGCTCGGTCTCGTCACGCTCGACTGTGCGCTGCCGGAACAATGTGCCGAGCAGGGGGATCTTGTTAACACCTGGCGTGCCGTTCGAGGTCTGTGAGACGTTGTCACGGATCAGGCCTGCAAGCGCGATTGAGCCACCGGAAGGAAGTTCGACCGATGTTTCCGCCGAGCGACGTTGATAGGTCGGTGTTGACCCGGAAACCGAAGGTGCAGGCTCCGACACGTTGGTCTTGATTTCCAGGCTGATGCGGCCGGAAGAAAGCACGACAGGTTTAAAGGCGAGATTGATGCCGTAGTTGTAGGGAACGATCGTCGTGTTTCCGTCACTGTCCGTCGTCGAATAGAGCACCTGACCACCGGAGTTGAACGTCGCGGCCTGACCCGAGATCGCGGTCAGCGTTGGCTCAGCCAGCGTTTTGACTACTTTTGCCTGCTCAAGCGCACTGACATAGGTCGAGATATCGTATTTCCCGATCGAGTTTTTGAAGAGGGCTGCCAGGCCGCCGCCGACAAGTGCCGCTGCATTGTCTGCAGAAGGGGTGCCCAACTGCGCGACCGTCAGCCCACTGGAGTTTGAAACCAAATTATCAAAGCCGAGCTGTTTCAGGACCTCCCTACGAACTTCGGCGATAGTCACCTTCAACGTAACCTGATCTTCGCCCTGAATCTGCAAGAGATTGACCACCTGGGATATCTGGCGGTTTTCTGCAAACAGCGCGACTGAACTGTCGCCGCCCGAACCGGTAGCGGTTTCCGTACGTGTCGTTGCTTCGCCGCCCTTCAAAAACACTTGTGCCAGATCCGCAGCCTGGGCCGCATCCTGGGGTGTGCGAACCGTGCCTGTCAGCACGATGTTGTCCGAGACGATCTCGACTTTGATGCAGGAGTCGGGAATGAAGCGCCGGAGATTGGCTTCCAGGCCCGCGACGTCGCGCTCGATCGCGATATCGAGGCTGACGATCTGCTGGCCGTCGGCACCAAAGATGAAGATGTTCGTCTGCCCAACGGTCTTGCCGAAGAGATAGATGCGACGCGAGCTGCGGGTGACGGCGTCGGCCATAGAGGGGTCGGAAACCAGAATGTCATGGGCATCGACTGGCAAGTCGACGACGATCGCCTTCTTCAAACCCAGCTTGAGGCTGCGATGAGCACCAGGACCCGTCTGGGTTATCGAAACGATGCCGTCGGCACTGGCCCAAGCGGTGCTTATGCCGAGGACAGGAGCCAAAAAGCCGGGCGCCACCCCGGTGTATCCGATCGCAAAGGACAAGCACCCTGCCATCAAGGGCTTCATGTGGCGCTTCAAATTGCCCATTCTCATTTCCTTTACTCGGCCTTCGGCGCGCTGCTGTCAGTGACGATCGAGCCTGATTTGATGACTTGGACGAGGGCACTGCCGTTATCGCCGCTGAGAAGGTAGTCGGCAGCGCTGGTATCCTGTTCCTGCGCGTCGGCGACGGAACGCAGTGCCAGCGAAAGCCGGTTGGCCATCTGTTGCGCGACGGCCAGTACCTTTGTTTGATCGGGGGTGAGTTCCAACGTGGCTGTCGTTCCGACCACGGCCTTGGAGCCATCTTCCTTTTCCTGGATCTGCTGGTCGATTGCGAGCACGCGCACATTGTTCAGCACCGTCTCGGTCAGGTACTTGTCGCCATCCTTTGCCTTGCGGACCATGATGACGTCGACGCGGTCGTTTGGTAGGATGAAGCCACCGGCACCCGTGGAGACCGAGATTTCCGTTGCAACTGCACGCTTTCCAGAAGGCAGAAGTGAGGACATGATGCGGCTGTTCGAGTCCGCGATCTTTTCCGCGCGGATCGGTTCGCCCTCGAAGATCGGCAAGCGAACGACGGCGCCCTGCATATCTTTCAGCGCGTCGGGCTTATCGGCTTCGGTGATAAAGCCCTGGACGACGCCACTCTGCGGCCAGCCCATCCAGTGAACCGCCTTATCGTCCAATCGTGCCCCAACCGGCAAATTGGCACTGGAGACGAGGACTTTGACCGTCGGCTCCTTCTCGACGACCGATTGAACCTGGGTGACCACGGAACCGCGGCCCGCAAGGCTCATCGCCAGCACACCGGCAAGGCCGGCTGCCACAACAGCCACTCCAAGTATCATCAGGCGGGCGGGTCTCATCGAACTTCCTCGGGATTCGCAATATTCGACCCGGAGAATGGCCCGCAATTGGTGTAATTATAGTTAATAAAAGCCTTCGATTTTAAGTTAACGGAGGCTTACCTTGCCGTTACTTAAGCCCTTCAAGTGCTGCAATGAAGAGCGGCGACGAGGGAAAGGCGATAAACCCGCCAATTGCGATTGCAATGCCATAGGGAATTTTCTTGGTCACAAATAGTGAATCGGGCACTCGCAGGCCAATCGTCGTGATAACAGCGCTTTGCGTTCGCACTGCCAGAATAGCCATGGTTAACAGGCCGCCCACGACGCCGACGTAGGCGATGAACTCTAAAAGAGGCTGTCCAAAGCCAAACCATACGGCTGCCGCGGTCAGCAGCTTGGCGTCTCCCCCGCCCATGACATTCAGGGCGAAGAACACAAAACAGGCGGCAAAGACGACGGCGCCGCCGAATAGATGATAACCAAACGTCTGCCAATCCATGCCCACGAAGGGGGCCAGCCAAAGAAATGACAGCAATAGTATAACCGAGATTCTGTTCGGGATGGTCATCGTTAACATGTCCATCACCGCGGCAAACGCTAGGCACATCGGAAAGACGGTAATGATGACGCTGGCAGTCATGACGGACCCCCATTTAGCCGAACAAAATGTAAAGCCGTCCTGAGCGCGTCAGGACGGCTTTTCTTCTCAAAGGCGACTTGCCATCAGCAGGTGACGCCGCCGGTGTTGCAAGCGTCGTTCATCTTCGTCGATATGCCTGAGAAGACGTTGTTCAGTTTGCTGCCCAGTGCGGTTGCACCTGTGATGAGCGCGACGGAGATCAGCGCTGCGATCAGGCCATATTCAATTGCGGTCGCGCCGGATTCGTCCTTCAGAAAACGGCTAACAAGCTTGGTCATGGTAACTCCTAACTCCAGTTGATGTTCAGCACGTCCGCCAACTGTTGCCGTTGATCGGATTGCCACAATTTACCGATTGCCTGTTTCCATCAAATTAAGCAGTTGGGTTACTACTTCGTAAACATCGATCGCCGCCCAAACATGGTAACTCTATTCTTGCGTCGCTAGCTAAAATTCTAGAAAAGCATGCGTGCGCCTGGGTTTTTGGGGCTTAAATACATGCATCGTCGCGAAGAATGGGAGGCTCCGTGGTAGCGCGTGATTGCGTTTTAATCGAAGCGATGTGCACTTCTCTGGATGAAACGAAGCGGAGTTAAAGCTTCATTCACCATTTCTTCTCATTCTGTTTGGCAAAAATCGCTTTAACCCTTGAAAGAGAGCCAAAATGTCACCGAGCGGCAAGAGGATCATCCTGGCCAGCTTTCTTGCCACCCTCGGCCTCTGTGACTCCGCGCTAGCGCAGCAGAACATGCTGCGGGTCTATATGGATCAGGCCCGTGTTTTGAAGCTTGATCGCGCGGTCAGCAAAGTCATCGTGGGAAACGCCAAGGTCGCGGATGCGACCGTTGCTGATTCGAAAACGATCGTCTTGACCGGCCGCAGTTTCGGAACGACGAATCTGGTGCTGCTCGATGCGGACGGCAATGCAATTCTGGACGAGAGCATTCTTGTCTCGATTGATGAGGCAAACACCGTCCGGGTGTTTCGCCAGACGGAGCGCTCGGTCCTTTCCTGCACCCCGAATTGCGAGCAACACAGCCAGCAGGGGGCGGAGACTACAGCGGCTGCTCAATGATAGCTGCCAGGTTGCGCTGCGAACGTCCGCTAAACTTCCGACCCTGCTTGAAACGGAAAATCAACGATCGCGCTCTAAAAGAGTGTAGTCGAAGCTGTCCCGGGTACAGGCCATGAAGGAAACGGATGAAGCAGCGGACGCGGCCTCCCGTCTCCGCCGCCGGGAAAGGCTGCGTTTAACCGAGTTTGCACGCTCGCGCGACGGGTCGGCCGCGATCGAATTTGCGCTCCTTGCCATCCCCTATTTCCTGGTCGTCTTTGCGATCATCGAGACATTCATCGCCTTCGCCGGCGAGGAGCTCATGTCGAATGCTGTGGATACGATGAGCCGCAAGATGCGGACCGGGCAGATCACACCTGCGAACACTGATCTAACGGCATTCCGAACGGAGCTCTGCAGTGAGATTTCCATTCTGATAAAGTGCTCCTCGACGGAGGCTGCGACGCCGAGCAAGCTGTTTGTCGATGTGCAGAACTTCAGCACCTTTGCTGCCATCCCCACAACGATACCCCGGACGTCAACCAGCGCCTACGCGGACATCAAGACCTCGGCCTTCAAGTATCTTCCCGGCGGCTCTGGCACGATCAATATGGTTCGGGCCTACTACCGCTGGCAGGTCATCACCGACCTAATACGACCCTATATTACGAATGTCCGCCCCACCGATGGTTCTTCGTCATACTTCCTGATCGTCGCAACCGCAGCCTTCCAGAACGAGCAGTATCCCTGATGAAAGGTCGCGGAATTTCGATACGGCTTCATCGGCTGACAAAACGCTTTGTCGGCGACCGGCAAGGCGTTGGCGCGATCGAGTTCGCCATCCTGTTTCCGATTCTGGTGATGCTTTATATCGGTGCATTCGAGATCACGATTGGTCTCAGCATGAGCAAGCGTGCCAGCCGGGCGGCGGGCATGATCACCGATGTCGTGACGCAACAGAAAAGCGTAACCAAGTCCTGGCTTGCCGATATGCCCTCGGTCGCTTCCGCAGTGTTCGTTCCTTATGGCTCGACCGGCCTTACGATCAAGATCACGGGCATTGCGCTGGATGGGACTGGGAACCCGAAGGTGGCATGGTCCTGGGCGCAGAATGGGACTCGTCCCTATGCGGTGAATTCTGTGACAACAGTGCCTGCCGATATGAAGAAAGCCAACATCTTTCTGGTTCGTACAGAGCTCAGCGTTCCCTACAAGCTCTTCCTGTTTGCGCCGAACTTGGCACCGAACAACAGCACAATCACCATCAGCCGCAGTTACTTCTACCTTCCACGTGCGAGCGATACTGTTACTTGCAGCGATTGCTGATCAAGCCGAATGCCGGTTTGCCAAGCGCGCCCTGCCGTTATAAGGCTTGAGCAGCAGCGGCCCCTGACGAGGCCGTCAAATTCTGTCGCTAGGTGGAGTATGGCGCGAGCCTTTCTTTTCGTTCTGGATTCTTTTGGCGTTGGTGGTGCTCCGGATGCTGGGGCGTACGGCGACGAGGGGGCTAACACGCTTGGACACATCGCGGAATTCTGCGCGGCAGGCGCTGGGGATCGTGATGGGTTGCGTTCCGGCCCACTCCAGCTTCCGAACATGTCGGCTCTCGGCCTTGTCCATCTCGCCAAGGCCGCATCGGGACGTTTCCCCATGGGGATGCCGGTGCCGGAGAAGGTCTATGCGACGTTCGGCTCCGCCAGTGAAGTTTCCCGCGGGAAGGACACGCCATCTGGCCACTGGGAGATTGCGGGGACGCCGGTAACATTCGATTGGGGTTACTTTCCTGCCGAAGGCGAAGCATTTCCGCCACAGCTCGTCGAGGCGCTCTGCAGGGCCGCCGATGTTTCGGGGATTCTCGGCAACTGTCACGCCTCTGGCACCGATATCATTGCCCGGCATGGCGAAGAGCACATCCGGACTGGAAAGCCGATTTGCTACACTTCGTCCGACTCGGTCTTCCAGGTTGCCGCTCACGAGACGCATTTCGGCCTCGACAGGCTCATGACCTTCTGCACGATCGCGCGGGCGCTGCTAGATCCCTACAACATCGGCCGCGTCATTGCGCGGCCGTTTGTCGGGGAGACTGCCTCCAAATTTCAGCGGACCGGAAACCGCCGCGACTTCTCAGTGCCGCCACCGGAGCCGACACTTCTCGACCGGTTGATCAAGGAAGGTCGCAAGGTCCATGCCATTGGCAAGATCGGTGACATCTTTGCGCATAAAGGGATATCCCGAGTAGTCAAGGCGAATGGCAACGAGGCGTTGATGGACGCCAGTCTCGCAGCCATGGATATCGCCGAGGATGGTGACCTGGTCTTCACAAATTTTGTCGATTTCGACATGGTCTATGGCCACCGCAGGGATGTAGCGGGCTATGCCGCCGCCCTGGAAGCATTTGATTCCAGACTGCCGGAAGTGGGCGGCAAGCTGAAGCCTGGCGATCTTGTCATACTGACGGCCGACCACGGCTGCGATCCGACGTGGCGCGGCACGGATCACACGCGCGAACGGGTACCGATCATTGCCTACGGCCCGGGGCTGCTTTCTCGCGATATCGGCATACGCGCTACCTATGCGGACATCGGCGAGACGATCGCTCGGCATCTGCGCATTCCACCAGGGGCGCACGGGAGAAGCTTTCTATGACATCGCATTTGAAGAAGGTCGAGCTGCACTGTCATCTGGAAGGTGCCGCGCCGCCGACGCTCACCTTGGCGCAGGCCCGGAAATATAACATCGACATCAGCCCCTATCTCGCGGATGGCGCCTATGTCTGGCACGACTTTGCGAGCTTTCTGGAGTGCTACGACAAGGTCTCCGAGGTCTACAAGACCGAGGAGGACTATGCGCTGCTGACCGAGACCTATCTTCAGGAGCTCGCCGGGATCGGAACCATTTACAGCGAGCTAATCGTATCTCCAGATCATGGCAAGCGGATCGGGCTTGGTGCCGACGCTTATATCGAGGGTGTCTGTGAAGGAATTCGTCGCGCGAAGACAAAAAGCGGCATCGAGGCACGTCTGATCGTCACCGGGGAACGCCATTTTGGCCCGGAAAGTGTCATTGGCGCCGCCGAATACGCGGCCGGGGCAAGGAACCCGCTCATTACGGGCTTCAATCTTGCTGGCGAGGAGCGCATGGGCAGGGTCGCCGATTATGCACGTGCCTTTGACATTGCACGCGATGCGGGGCTCGGCCTCACCATCCATGCTGGCGAAGTGTGCGGAGCCTACAGCGTCGCCGATGCGCTTGACGATGTTCGGCCATCGCGTATCGGGCATGGTGTGCGAGCGATAGAGGACCTGGATCTTGTTAAGCGGCTCGCCGATCTCGGAACGGTGTTGGAAGTGTGCCCCGGCTCCAATATCGCGCTGAAGGTCTTTCCGGATTTCGCATCGCATCCGCTGCGAAAACTCAAGGACGCCGGCATACGCGTCACAATCAGTTCGGATGACCCGCCGTTCTTTCACACGTCGCTGAAGCGTGAATACGAATTGGCCGCCGATGCCTTTGGCTTCAGCGACGCAGCAATTGATGAGATGACTCGAACCGGTATCGAGGCAGCCTTCGTCGACGAGGCGACGCGCCAAGCGCTTTTTGCCCGGATGTGATCGACGCCCTGGGGATCAGCGTTGCAAAATTGCCTCCGCTCTTGCGGTGGAGGCAATTTCCATGGAAGAAACATCCGATAAGAACAACGACTGAAAGGGCTCGGCTATGGACGGCGTAACGGTCATCGATCACCCGCTTGTGCAGCACAAACTCACGATCATGCGGCGCAAGGAGACATCGACCGGAAGTTTCCGTCGGCTCCTGCGCGAAATATCCACGCTGCTCTGTTACGAAGTGACCCGCGATCTGGAGCTGACAATGGAGACCATCGAGACGCCCCTGCAGACGATGGAGTCGCCAATTCTCGAAGGCAAGAAGCTTGTCTTCGCCTCGATCCTGCGCGCCGGCAACGGCCTTCTTGAAGGCATGCTCGATCTCGTGCCGTCGGCGCGCGTGTCGCATATCGGCGTTTACCGCGATCACGAGACGCTGCAGCCTGTTGAATACTACTTCAAGGCTCCGGAGGACGTCGCCGAGCGCCTGATCATCGTCGTCGATCCCATGCTTGCGACCGGTAATTCCTCGATTGCCGCGATCGACAAGCTCAAGGAGCGGGGAGCGCGCAACATCCGCTTCCTCTGCCTCCTCGCCGCTCCCGAGGGCATCAGGAACTTCCGCGAAGCACATCCAGATGTTCCCGTATTCACGGCCTCGATCGACAGCCATCTGAACGAGAAGGGCTATATCGTGCCCGGTCTTGGCGACGCCGGCGATCGCATGTACGGCACGAAATAATTCGCAATCCGTTTACTAAATCGAAGCAGCAATGGCCCGGAGACGCTTGCCGGGCCATTTGCAATGGTCGGCATTAGCAACTTGTCAGCAATTATCGCGTAGCACCTGTAAACATGGCCACGCATGACGCGGGGTTTATACAGGAAGGATTTCTGTCCCGATGCTCGTGCGTACCGTCATCTTTGCAAGCCTTGCTGCGGTGCTTGCAACGCAGATACCGTCCCTTGTCGGAAAACCCGGCAACGAACCAACCGCTTCGGTAAACATCGCGACTGGCGCCACTGAGCAGCTGCCTGCCAGCCCCGCCAATGTCGGCACAATGCGCCTGCAGGCCGATGCCCAGGGACACTACTCCGGAGACTTCAGAATAAACGGTCGACAGGTGCAGGGTCTGATCGACACCGGCGCAACTTACGTCGCCCTGAACGAGAGCTTCGCCCGACGGCTTGGCTATACGGGCAACCAGCTCGATTTCCGCTACTCGGTGAACACCGCCAACGGCAACACGAAGGCGGCCCACGTCGTACTGGATAGGGTTGAAATCGGTGGTATCCGCGTTCGCGACGTGGAGGCCTTCGTCCTAAAGGATGAGGCCCTTTCCTCTACGCTCGTCGGCATGAGCTTCCTGCGCAAGCTTGCTTCCTATTCCGTTGCGAATGGATCCCTCAGCCTGAAGCAATAGCGAATCCCGGCGTAACGGTATTATTCCTGAACGCCAGGCGTCATCACCGATGGATGGTTCTTGCCTCGTCGGCTGTCAGTGCGCTCTCTCGAGTGCCGGATACGATGATCTCCAAGACCTCGTGCTCGTCCGTGTTCTTGACATAGCGGTCGCCGACATACTCACCGCGCTTGAGAACCATGACGCGATCGCCGACAGCAAAAATGTCGACCAGACGGTGGGAGATGATGATCTGGGCTACGCCTTGTTTCTTCAACTCCAGCATGGTTTCGAGCAGCCGTTCTGTCGCCATTACCGAGAGGTTGGCGGTTGGCTCATCGAGGATCACGACGCGCGGCTCGAAAGAGATCGCACGAGCGATCGCCACGGATTGCTGGCGGCCGCCAGACAGGCTCTCGACCTTCTGATAGACGGAATTCACGTCGACCTTGAGTCGTTTCAAAACGCTATCCGCCTCGGCATACATCTTTCGCCGATCAACTAAGGGGCCCCTGAGCGGCCAGCGGCCAAGAAAAATGTTCTGGCCGACATCCATGTTCCCGCAGAGGGCGAAGTCCTGATAGATCATCTCGATTCCGGCGTCGCGGCTCTCATGCGGGCTCTTGAAGTACACCGGTTGCCCGGCAACCAGGATTTCGCCGGAATCGCGCTGATAGGCGCCGGTGAGGATCTTCATAAGCGTCGACTTGCCGGCCGAGTTGTCGCCCACCAGGCCGAGGATCTCGCCAGGATAAAGTGTGAGATCAACTTTTCGGAGCGCTTGTACTGCGCCGAATGCCTTCTCGACGCCCCGCATTTCCACGATCGGCTGTAATGGCTGAGCGTCAACCATGGATGCGTTCTCCCGTTGGTGCTGCGGTCGCGAAACGGGCCCGCAGGCGCGCGAACAGATTGGCCTGTCGTACCCAAATGTCGATTAGCACTGCAACGATGAGGATGACCCCGATGAAGACATTGATCCAGTGCTGGGGCATGGTGAAGCCCTGAACATTGAGCTGCAGCAGCGCGCGGACGAGCGTGATCACGGCTGCACCAGCAAGCGAGCCGATCACCGTGCCGTAGCCGCCGAAGATCGATCCGCCGCCGATGATGACAGAGGCGATGGCGTCAAGCTCTCGGAACTGGCCGGCAACCGGGTTGAAGCTGCGGAAGTAAGCAACGTTGATGATTCCGGCCATGGTTGCGCACAGCGCGGCCAACATCAGGGAGATGAAACGCACGCGGTTGGTGTTGATACCGGCATAGGTGGCCGCGCGGACGTTGCCACCCGCGGCGCAGACCTTCAATCCGAATGGTGTGTAGGCAAGCACGACGCCGGCGAGAAGGGCGACGAAAAACATGAAGATCGTCTGGATACTGACGACCTCCGCCACTGAGCGGATAATTCCCGAAGGCAGCGAAAGGTCGAAATGCAGGAGAACGTCGTTCAGCTTGCGACCAAGCAGGTTGTAGCCTTCCGGCCAGCCGGTCAGCTGCTGGCCGGCGACAAACCAGGCGGCGAGACCACGGGCAATGTAGAACATGCCAAGGGTGGCGATAAAGGCGGGCAGTTTGAAGCCGACTGTCACGACGGCGTTGACGAGGCCGGCAGCCGTTCCTGCAAGTAGCCCCATCGCCACGGCGGTGAGCGGATCGGCGCCCAGCACCTTCAGGAAGTAGGCGGCGGTGCTGCCTGCAAGCGCAAGTACAGCTCCAACGGAGAGATCGATATCGCCGGCTGCAATGACGTAGGTGAGCCCCACGGTAATGAGCGCCAGTTCCGTATAGTTGAGCAGGATCGCGAAGGTGTTGGGCAAGTTCCACCAGTAGTCCGGCCTCAGCGCCAAGCCGGTCAACCAGAGCACCACGGTCAGGATGATGGCCAGTGCGTCGCGTCGCGCGAGGAACTTGCCAAGCCCGGTGGCAGAGAGCGCCATGTCGCCCGTCATTGCTCCCTTCGTCTGCACACCCTCCAGTGCCAGGCCGCCGGTCTCATAGGCCGGCGGTGGCGGTCGGCCGCGGAGCCAGGCCCAGAAACGGGCCGCGATCTGGCGTCGAATGAGGAAGGGTTCGATCAACACGGCCGTGACAAGAAGCAGGCCGAGGAAAACCAGCACGGCACCAGCAGGTAAGGTGAACCTGGCGCCCACGGCAACGTTCTCTCCATCGATAACGACGGTTCGCGTAATCGGCCAACCTTCGCGCAACACCTTGTCGATCAGGACAACAACAGCGGCACCGAGACAGGACCCGAAGACGCGGCCGCGGCCGCCGAGGATCGATGCGCCGCCAATGACGACAGATGCGATGACGGTAAGTTCCCAGCTGACGCCGTAGAGAGGGGTGACACCCTTGTCCTGCGCCGCTGCCAGGAGAGCAGAAAGCGTCGCGCAAAGCGATGAGAGCAGATAAGCGCGAATGCGCACCCACCGCGTGTTCATGCCCGCATAGGCCGCAGCCTGCTCGTTGCCGCCGGTCGCGAAGGTCTCATAGCCCCAGCGGGTCTTGGCAAGCACATAGGCACCGACGACGGCGACCAGAAGGAAGATTGCGATTTGGTTATTGAAACCGAGGGCGTTGCTCTCACCGAGGTGGAAGAAGAGCGGATAGTCTTTTGCCTTGCCGGAATAGTAGATCGCCTGACCGTGCGTAAGCGCAAGAACGAAACCGCGACCGATAAAGAGTACCGTTAGCGTTGCAATGAAGGCAGGTACTCTCAGGATCGTTACAAGGATGCCGTTGAAGAGACCAATCACCGTGCCGAGCAGCAAACAGAAGATGACCGATTCGACGACGCCGAAGTCGAGAACATCAGACGCAAAGAGCCTGGCAAAGGCAACGGCGATCAGGCCATAGGTGGAGCCGACCGAAAGATCGAGATCCTTGTTGGCAATGACAAAGGTCATTCCAACAGCGATGATCCCGACACGGGATGTATCGCGCAGGAGCGCCAGAAGGGCTTCCGTAGACCCAAAAAAGGCTGGATTAACGAGAGCTCCACCGAGATAGAGCAGGGCAAGGAAAATCAGCAGCCCAGCCTCCCAGCCGCCGACGAGCTGAGGTGGCGCTCGGCCTAGCGATGTCGTCGTGGGCGCCATTGCAATCACCGATCAATCTTGCCGTCGCGATGCGTAGGGACTTCCCATCCCCCGCATCGGTTTCCAGGCGTTCCGAGCGGTCAGTTCTCGAAGCGCTTGCCGACTTTTGCGACGTTATCCTTCGTCACCAATTGGGCACGCGTGTCCAGGTTGGCGGCGGAAATGCCGCGATCGATTTGGAGGTAAAGCTGCATGACAGGCCAGAAGCCCTGCAGGAAGGGTTGCTGTCCCAGCGAACCGGTGAGGTTTCCAGCAGCGATCCCCTCTTGCTGCGCCGGGCCGAGGTCGAACCCAAAGGCGCAGAACTTGCCAGTCTTCCCCATCTGTGCGACCGCTTTCACGAGCGGCGGCGTAAAGACGTTGTTGGCTGTAAAAGCACCGACTGCGTCACCGCGGGACTCAAAGAGCGACACAAGCGCGTTGACGGGGTCATTCGGATTTGTGTCTATACCAACATTCTCCGGCCCGGCATCGACCTTGAAGGCGTCGAGCTTGCCGGCATCCTTCAACGTCTTGACGATGGCGTTGAAGGCGGCGGTCACGCGATTGTTGACCTCAATGTTGCCCATAGCGGTCGAAGACGGCAGGAGTATCGAGCCCTTGGTCGCGCCGCTATCAAGCACGCACTTGGCAAGCGCCTCACCCCCGATCGCCGCAGCTGATGCGTCCTGCCCTGTATGACTTATGCTACTGCGATGCAGGATCGTCGCGTCGAACGAGTTGGTTGTCGCGATCGGTATACCGGCCTTCTCGGCGGCCGTGACGATGTCGTTGTACGCGCCGACCTGCGGCGTTGTCATAATGATGCCGTCGATCGTCGGGTCCTGAACGATCTGGTTCAGAATCTCGATTTCACGCGCAGGATCGTCAACCGGTGATTCCGAGCCGAGCAGCAAGATCTTGGCGCCGATCATGTTGCCGGCAACGGTTGCACCGACATAGACGGGGTCAAAAAAGCCGTTGCCCGCAGTATGCGTCACAATCGCGAAAGTCAAATGACCATCAGCCGAATGGAAGTTTTTCGTGCCGGGCGCCTCCTTGGCAGCTTCGGCAAAATCATATCCGCCGACCGCCTTCTCAACGCCGCCGGACTGCGCAAATGCATGCGTAACGCCAAACGACAGTACCGCAGCCGACGCCGCGTAGAGCAAAGTCCGCCTCATGATTAGTCCTCCCTTGAGACAACGGAGGAATGCCTTTCGGGCGCAATTTTTTAGAGAGTGAAGGCCCGAAGGCTTCCTCCCATGCGCTAATATTCTGCGCAATTTCGATGCAAGTAAACGGCGAACTCATCGTAGAGGCGAATTTGTTTGCCGCGTCGGCATCTAAAGGTTGCCTTGTTGCGAAATAGCCGCCGAAGTCGTGTTTGCCCCCCCTGCGGCCAAGGGTTAACCTTACCCCTGCGCTCCTACCCCAGTGGAAGGCGCGAATTGCTGTCGTTCAAGCCCCACCGGGAAGCCCTAAGTCTCAGGCAATAGCCGCAATGCGCTCGCAAACGACAGCCGCGATTGCAGGTGGGGTTTCGCTGATCCTGTAGTTGGTAGCTAGGGCAGCGATTGCCGCATCTGCCCAATTTTCGGTGGCGGCATGCACAAATGCAATCGGATCACCTCGCTCGACATGGGTGCCGAGCGGCAGGATGTCGGATAGACCAACGCGGTGATCGATCCTGTCGTCTGGATGGCGCCGTCCGCCACCGAGATCGACGACGGTCATGCCGATCTCCCGTACGTCGCAGCCGGAAAGCCAACCGGACTGAGGCGCGGGAACCGCCTTCTTTATTGGCGCTTCAACGAGGTATTTATCCGGCTCTTCCAGAAGATCCGACGGGCCGCCGAGTAGGTGGACCATGCGGGCGAAGTTTTCGGCGGCCTTGCCTGTTGAAAGGGCGTCCGCGGCCCTCGTCTCACCTTCCTGAATTGACGAAGCGACACCGGATTTCATTAGCATCTCGGCCGCGAAGGCCAGAACGGCTGTTTCTAGCCGCGTATTCTTTTTCCTGCCCGCCAGAAATTCCAGGCAGTTGCGGATCTCCACGGTGTTTCCCGCGGCGTCAGCGAGTGGCTGGTTCATGTCGGTGATCAGCGCCGAGGTTTTCACGCCTGCGCTATTGGCAACATTGACAAGCGCCTGTGCCAGCATCTCTGCGTCTCTCGGCTCGGCCATGAATGCGCCCGTGCCGACCTTGACGTCGAGTACAAGGGTCTGCAACCCGGCTGCCAGCTTTTTCGAAAGGATGGAGGCAGTGATGAGAGGGATCGAGTCGACGGTCGCCGTGACATCCCGAACAGCGTAGAGTTTGCCATCGGCAGGCGCAAGGGCTCCGGTCTGGCCGATGATGGCGCAGCCCACATCCTTCACGACCTTGCGGAAACGCATGGCGTCCGGGGTAATGGTATAGCCGGGAATCGCCTCGAGCTTGTCCAGTGTTCCGCCAGTATGACCGAGGCCACGCCCTGATATCATCGGGACGGCCAGGCCGCAGGCAGCCGCGATTGGTGCCAGCATCAACGAAACATTGTCGCCAACGCCGCCTGTCGAGTGCTTGTCGGCGATCGGCCGGTCTATGTCGGTCCAGGTCAGCATGTCGCCCGAGTGCGCCATCGCAAGCGTCAGCGCCACGACTTCGTCGCGCGTCATGCCCTTGAACCAAACCGCCATGGCGAAGGCGCCGATCTGCCCCTCGGAGAGCTGACCGGATGCAAGTGCGGCAACAAACGATTGGATATCCTCTTCGGAAAGCGTTCCGCCGTTTCGTTTCTGGCGGATGATTTCCTGGGGAATCATGTCAATAGCTCGAAGCGGTGGCGGGTGCGGATTGCGCACCGCTTAGCACGGCGAGAATGTCGTCAAGCAATCCGGAGGCACCGAAACGGAAGGTGGATGGTATTGGCCAGTCGGGCGCCATGATCGTTTCTGCAAGGCTCAGATAAAGCGCTGCATCGGACACCGAACCGATGCCGCCTGCCGGCTTGAAGCCAACCTTTCGGCCGCTCTGGCGGATGACCCGCAGCATGATGTCGGCCGCTTCCAGGGTCGCATTGACGGAGACCTTGCCCGTGGAGGTCTTAATGAAATCGCCACCCGCTTCAATCGCAAGTTCAGAGGCACGACGGATCAGCGCCGCGTCCTTGATTTCGCCGGTCTCGAGAATGACCTTCAGAAGGATCGGATCCTTGCACTCGGCACGCACGGCGGCAACCATGTCGGTAACGGCCTTGGCGCTACCGGTCATGAACTTGCGATAGGGGATGACGAGGTCGATTTCATCGGCGCCGTCGGCAATCGCCTCGCGAGTCTCGGCGGCAACATCAGCCACCTCCATCTCGCCCGAGGGGAAATTGACCACCGTCGCAATCCGCACCGCATGGGCTGTGCCGAGTACGGCGCGAGCGCGGGCGACGAAGCGCGGCCAGATGCAGATCGCCGCCGTGTTGCCATAAGGGGTCTGCGCCCGGGCGCACAGCTCGTCAATCTGCGCCTCGGTGCAATCGTCCTTCAGGTTGGTGAGATCGAGGAGGGAGAGGGCGACGGCGGCCGTTTCCTTGCTGGAATGGTTGGTCATTGTTCGCGTTCTCCTGCAATCATTTCCTTCAATATGGCGGCTAGGCGAGCTCCACCGAGCGGAGCCATATTCTTGGTCTCTTCGTGGCTCAGTTCGCCGCCGGTCATGCCCGCGCCATAGTTGGTGATAACGGACGCCGCCGCAACCCTTAAGCCCAGCATTCGCGCGATAATAACCTCCGGTACGGTCGACATGCCGACGGCATCGGCACCGAGAATACGGGCCATACGGATCTCGGCCGGGGTCTCGAAGCTCGGGCCGGAAAACCACATGTACACGCCTTGTGACAGGGGTATGCCGAGCTTCTCGGCAGCCTTGCGCATCCTGTCGGCAAGACTCGGATCGTAGGCACTGGTCATTCCGACAAAGCGGCGATCGCTTTCCTCGCCGATCAGCGGATTCATCCCGGAATAGTTGATGTGATCGCTGATCTGCATCACCGAGCCGGGCGGCATGTCGTCCCGCAGCGAACCCGCGGAATTGGTCAGGATCAGGGTCTCGATGCCGAGTTGCCTCAGCACCTCGATGGGCAGCCGCATCGCGCCGGCGTCGCCCTTCTCGTAGAAATGAACTCGGCCGGACAACATCAAAACAGGCACGCCGTCAAGCGAACCTGTGACGACTTCTCCGGCATGGCCGGAGACGGCGCTGACCGGGAAGCCCGGCAGGTCCTGATAAGGGATGCGTTGCGCGTCTTTCATCTCGCCGACTAGCGAACCGAGGCCCGAACCAAGCACGATGCCAACGCGCGGCGAAAGACCGCCAAGTTTACCGGCAAGGACATCGAAAGCGACACTCATCCGAGTTCGGTCTCGAAGCTGAATGGCAAAAGCTCTTCCATAGTCATCGTCTTCTGCACGCCGACCTCATCGCAGAGGTAGATCTTCGTGTCCTTTGAGGCGAACTCCGAGATCTTCTGCCGGCAGCCGCCGCAGGGCGGGCAGAGAGGTAGCTTCTCGGCGATCACGGCCATTTCGACAATCTTCTTGGCGCCGCCCATGATCATGGCGCTAATCGCTGTCGGCTCCGCGCACCAACCCTGCGGAAAAGACAAGTTTTCGACGTTGGCGCCGGTATAAACCTTGCCGTCCTCGGCGCGGATCGCTGCACCGACAGGGAACTTCGAGTAGGGAGCATGAGCGAAGGCCATGGCTCCGCGAGCGGCCTCGAAAAGATCGTGGGACATGTTCTCAACGCTCCTTCGTGTAGGGGACACCACCCGCCTTTGGCGGAATCGCCACGCCGATGAAGCCGGCGAGCAGGATGCAGGTCAGGATATAGGGCAGCGCCTGGAAAATCTGCACCGGCACTTCGCCGATCAGAGGAACCTGCTTGCCTTGCATAAAGTTCGCAAGCGCGTCGAGGAAGCCGAAGAGCAGGCAGGCGAACATAACGGGCACCGGCTTCCATTTCGCGAAGACCAGCGCCGCAAGTGCGATGTAGCCCTTGCCGGCCGACATGTCTTTGATGAAGGCCGCTGACTGTGCGATCGCCAGATAAGTTCCGGAGAAGCCGCAGAGGATACCAGCGCACATCACAGCGCGATAGCGCAGCCAGCTTACCGAAATGCCCGCCGTATCGACGGCGCCCGGGTTCTCGCCAACGGCGCGCAGCCGAAGGCCAAAGCGCGTGCGATAGAGGATCCACCAGGAAAGCGGAACCGCGAGGAAGGCGAGGTAGGTCAGGACATTGTTGCCTGAGATCACGTTCGCATACAGCGAGCCGATGAGCGGAACGCCACGGATGGCATCGGCGCCCGGCAACACGATCGGCGCGAAGCGTGCTTCCTGAGCTAGCTGTGGCGTGCGGCCGCCCTGGCCGAACCAGGCACCCCCAAGGACGATCGTGATACCGGCGACGAAGAAGTTGATCGCCACGCCCGAGATGATCTGGTTGCCACGATTGGTGATCGAGGCGAAGCCGTGGACGAGGCTGAGCGCCACAGAGCAAATGATGCCGGCGCCAAGGCCAAGCCATGCTGAGTCCGTGAGGTAAGCGACGCAGGCTGCTGCAAACGCGGAGCCGAGCATCTTGCCCTCGAGGCCGATATCGAAGATGCCGGCCCGCTCGGAAAACAGACCTGCCAGCGCCGTAAAGATCAGCGGGATCGACAGGCGGATAGTGGAACTCAGGACGCTGATGAAGATGTCATAGTAATCCATCGTCCGTTCCCCTCACGCGGCCTTGAACTGTTGGTAGACGCGAACCATCGCGGGGCGGAACATGTATTCGAGCGCACCGGCAAAGAGGATGACGAGACCTTGGATGACCAGGATCATTTCGCGCGTGATGTTGGGCATCTCGAAGGAGATCCAATCGCCACCCTGGTAGAGGACGCCGAAGAGGATCGCCGAGAAAATGATCCCCACTGGGTGATTTCTCCCCATCAACGAAACGGCAATGCCGACGAAACCGGCGCCGCCGACGAACTCCACCTGCAGACGCGCAGACGATCCCATGACCGGGTTCAGCGCCATCATGCCGGCAAGCGCGCCGGACAGCAGCATGGCAATCATGACGATACGAGCGTAGGGGATGCCGGCATAGGCCGCAGCGCTCTGGCTGACGCCAAGCGTTCGCATCTCGAAGCCAAGCTTAGTGCGCCAGACCAGAAGCCAGACGAAATAGGCGGCCGCAAGCGCGATGAGGAACGAGACGTTGAAGGGGGCTGCGCCAAGCTTGGCGCCGAACAGGTTCATCAGCCAGCCGAGCTTCGGCAACTGTCCGCCTTCAAGGAAGGTCCGGGTTTCCGGAGCCATCTTGCCGGGCACGATCAGCACATGCACCAGCAAATATACCATCAGCGCCGCGCCGATGTAGTTGAACATGATGGTGGTGATGACGATGTGGCTGCCGCGCTTTGCCTGCAGGAAGGCAGGGATGAAGGCCCAGGCGGCACCAAAGAGGCCTGCACCGACGACCGCCACCGGCATGGTCACGTACCACGGAACAAAGTGGTCGAGCGCCAGCGCGACCAGCGCGCAGCCGAGGCCGCCGAGGTAGGCCTGACCTTCGGAGCCGATGTTGAACAGGCCGGCATGAATCGCGACAGCTACGGAAAGACCGGTGAAGATGAAGCTTGTTGCATAGTAGAGCGTAAAGCCGATGCCTTCGCCGCTGCCGAGCGCGCCTTCGATCAACAGCGACAAGGCCGCAAGCGGGCTCTCCCCGATTAGCCAGACGACGAAGCCGGAAATCAGGAAGGCAACTAATAAGTTCAACAGCGGGATGAGGCCGTAGTTGATCCAATTTGGAAGTGGAACTGAAGCAGTGCTCATCAAGGCCTCACGCAGCAATGCCGGCCATCATCAGGCCGAGGGTCTGTTCACCGGCATCGGGCGTCTTCTCGCCGACGACATGGCCGGCAAACATGACAAGGATACGGTCTGAAAGGGCCCGGATTTCGTCAAGTTCGACGGAGACGAGCAGGATCGCCTTGCCCGCGTCGCGCATCTCGATAATCCGGCGGTGGATGAATTCGATTGCGCCGATATCGACGCCGCGGGTCGGCTGGCCGATGATCAGCGCCGTGGGATCACGCTCGATTTCGCGTGCTACGACGATCTTCTGCTGGTTGCCACCGGAGAAGTTCGCCGTCTTCAGCCGCGGGTTCGGCGGACGGATGTCGTATTTTTCGATCTTTTCCATCGCGTCCTTGCGGATCGCGTCGAGGTCGAGCAGCGGACCCTTGCTGTAGCCGGGATTGCGATGGTAGCCGAGAACGGAATTCTCGTACTCCTCGAATTTCAGCACCAGCCCCATGTGATGCCGATCTTCCGGAATGTGGGCAAGCCCAAGCTCGCGAAGCCGCGCCGGATCGGCCTTGTCGATCGGATGACCGTCGAGGAAAATCTCGCCGGAATGCGGCTTGCGAATACCGGCAATCGCCTCCAGTAGCTCGGACTGCCCATTGCCGGCGACACCGGCAATGCCGACAATCTCGCCGGCGCGGACATCGAAGGAGACGTTGTCGACCATGGTGACGCCACGATTGTCCTTAACGGTCAGGTTGCGGGCCGACAGGATCACCTTCCCGGGATTGGCTTCACCCTTTTGCACGCGCAGCAGCACGCGGCGACCGACCATCAGTTCGGCAAGCTCCTCGACCGTCGTTTCGGATGTCTTCCGGGTCGCGACCATTTCGCCACGGCGCATGACCGACACAGTGTCGGTGATTGCCATGATCTCGCGCAGCTTGTGGGTGATCAGAATGACGGTCTTGCCCTGGTCGCGCAGGACACGAAGAATCTTGAAAAGATGGTCCGCTTCGGCAGGCGTCAGCACGCCCGTCGGTTCGTCGAGTATCAGGATCTCGGCGCCGCGGTACATGGCCTTCAGGATTTCGACGCGTTGCTGCAGCCCGACCGGAAGCTCTTCGATCAATGCATCGGGATTGACTTCGAGGCCGTAGTCCTTCTCTAGCCGGCGCAGCTCGGCGCGTGCGGAAGAGACCCCCCTGGCGAGCAGCGCGCCGCCCTCGGCGCCAAGCATGACGTTTTCGAGCACCGTGAAATTGTCGACCAGCATGAAGTGCTGGTGCACCATGCCGATCCCGGACGCGATCGCAGCCTGGCTGTCCTTGATGGTGACGGGATTGCCGTTGACGCGGATTTCACCGGCGTCGGCATGGTAGAAACCATAGATGATCGACATCAAGGTCGATTTGCCGGCACCGTTTTCCCCGATGATGCCGTGAATCGTGCCCTTGGCGACGGTAAGATTGATGTCCTTGTTGGCGTGAACGGCACCGAATTTCTTGTCGATGCCCACAAGTTCGATAGCGGGCGTGTCTGTCACAGCAGGCTCCAAATACGAAAAGGGCGTATGGCGAAGCGACTCCGCCATACGCCCGTCTCAGTCACGGATCACTTCGGGCAAGCGTTGTCCGTCGTGTAGTCGTGAACCTTGATGGTTCCCGCGATGATGCCTTCCTTGGCTTTATCAAGCGCAGCCTGCATATCAGGCGTGATCAGAGCCTTGTTGTTCTCGTCCATGGCTGCGGCGACGCCGTCTTCCTTGACACCGAGTGCGAGAACACCGGCCGTGAACTTGCCGGCCTTGACGTCGCTGAAGCCGTTGTAGACGGCGAGGTCGACGCGCTTGACCATCGAGGTCAGGACGGAGCCCGGGTGAAGGTGGTTCTGGTTGCTGTCGACGCCTATCGAAAGCTTCTTGTTGTCGGCAGCCGTCTGCAAGACGCCGAGGCCGGTTGCGCCCGCTGCTGCGTAGATGACGTCCGCGCCCTGATCGATTTGGTTCTTGGCGAGTTCGCCGCCACGGACCGGGTCATTCCAGGCAGCGCCTGTCGTGCCGGTCATGTTCTGGAATACTTCGATGCCGGACTTGACGGAGCGCGCGCCCTGCTCATAGCCGCATTCGAACTTACGGATCAGCGGAATGTCCATGCCGCCCACGAAGCCAACCTTTCCGGTTTTCGATGCGAGGCCTGCGAGAGTGCCAACGAGGAAGGAACCTTCTTCCTCCTTGTAGACGACAGAACGGACGTTCGGCTTGTCGACAACAGCGTCAACGATGACAAACTTGGTGTCGGGGAATTCGGCCGCGACCTTCTCGATGGCCGAGGTCCAGGCAAACGAGACGGCAATAACCGGGTTGAAACCGCGGCTTGCGAAGTTGCGGATCGCCTGCTCGCCCTGGGTGTCACCCGTCGGCTCGAAGTCGCGGTAAGCGATCCCGGTTTCTTTCTTGAACTTCTCAGCGCCATTGAAGGCTGCTTCGTTAAAAGACTTATCGAACTTCCCACCGGTGCCGTAAACGAGCGCCGGCTTGACATCGGCGGCCAGCGCCGTCGTGGACATTGCCGCCACGGCCAGGAGAGTCAGAAGGGATTTTTTCATGAGTTGCAGCCCTGTTGTTTCTATTTGTTTGGGTCCTCCCGCAAGCCTGTTGCAGGCATGTCTGCGGAACCACCGACCTCCCCCCGGAGGCCTGGCTGGGCGCATCCTTGCATGGCTCAAAAAAAAATTCACGAGAAATTTTTCGACTGGTAAAAATTTGACGCAATTGCCAAAAATGAACTCAGACCGGCTGATTTTTGTACAATATCATCGTTGAGTCGCGGTTTTTCTAGTCAGTTGGGCGGTTGATGTCAGGCTCGTACTGGGCCGATATCTCGTTCAGATTCCGAGCTGCCGCATTCGTTATGCGGCAAATCGGCCGGCCACCGGCGGCTTCTTGTAACCTGCCATCCACAGCAGCAGCGACAGCACCAGGAACACGGCGAAAGCTGGCTGGAGCATCAACCACTGGAAGACGATCGTGTAAAAGCGCGGATGGATATAGTAGGCAATGGACGATTGCAGTATTTCGAGCGAGGAGGGGCTGAGATCCTGCCAGGCGTCGCCCATCGGCGTGATGACAACGGAGGATGCGGCAACGGATTGAATGGAATCAATCGTTCCGGCAATGACGGCAACAGCCAGCGCAACAAGACTCGCCAAACGCAACAGGAAACGCATCGATCTCTCCGGCTAGCAAACGCGCCGGGTATTTACCCGACCAGCCGCACCATTCGCTACCCACAACAAAACATAGTGACAGGCGGGTGGGACTGCAACGGAGGGCTTGGCCGCACTTTTACCGGAAGAAGTCAAAAAACTGTTAGATTTGGGTTGATCGGCAAAAATTCATCGGTATATATCGCGGCCGTTCCGACGATTTGCATCTTCGCCGATGCAGACCGCCAAAGGACAGGTGGCCGAGTGGTTGAAGGCGCACGCCTGGAACGCGTGTGTACGTGAAAGCGTACCGAGGGTTCGAATCCCTCTCTGTCCGCCATCTCTATGATTGTCCGACCAGAGACATAGGTAACAGATCGTCCCTAAGACATGGGTGACAACCTCGTGCCGAACGGGTTGTTGATGGTTTGCAAAGTCCTCTGCTCCAGATCGATATATCCGAGATCATAGTGCATGAAGCTGACGAGCCAAATACCGTCGTCGACCTGCTTGAGGCCGAGCCTCTGACCGGCCATGACGGTTGAGATGTTGATCTTCTTGCGATGGATGCACAGACGGCCGCAGTTGGTTACGATGGCATCGCGGTCGTGGAAGGGATAGCTGATCTCGGGCAGCCCCTCATAGGGTCGCGGCGAAGCCTTGTAGACGTCGGCTGGGACCTTCATCGATAGGGCTCATGCGGTCTTTCGGTGTTGAATTCGCTGACGAACGCGTCGAAGCGCATTTGCTGCTGGAGAATATTGCGTCCGGGCGGACGGGTGGCTTCCTTCTTCAGCGTCAGATGCATGCGTTCATGGCGGCCATTCTCCTGCGGGTGGCCGGGGCGAATGCGTTCGAAGGCGACGCCGAGTCTGAGCCACCAGACCGACAGTTTCGAGAGATTGTAGAGCCCGTTCGGGCTGGCAAACGGCAGGCCATTGTCGGAACGAATGGCAAGCGGAAGCACACGCTCGGCAAAGACTCGCCCGAAGGCATCGAAGACGCCGCGTTCGCGGGTCGTCTCGAAGGCCTCGCAGCACAGGAGATAGCGCGAAGCCTGGTCGGTGATCGTCAGGGGTAACAATACCTGCTGTCGCCCAGCTTGAACTCGCCCTTGAAGTCGGCGCGCCGATGGCTGTGGAGAGCGACGTGCCCACGGCCTTGCGTTGCTCGTCGGCCGCCAGTCCGAAAAGCGCAAAGCCCTGCTCTGTGGAGCAGGGCCTTTTTGGTCAAGGGTGGCTCGAAATGCGAGAAATGCCTGACCTCATCCGACGGCGGCCGTGTCTTGCTTGCGCTTCGGCAACTTCCATCCTGGCCGGACAAAGTGGCACGTGTAGCCGTTCGGAATGCGCTCCAGATAGTCCTGGTGCTCTGGCTCCGCCTCCCAAAAATCACTGACGGGAGCGACTTCGGTAACCACTTTTCCTGGCCACAGGCCTGAGGCGTTCACATCAGCGATGGTGTCTTCGGCGGTCAGCCGCTGTTCGTCGTTGGCGTAGAATATAGCGGACCTGTAGCTCGTCCCGAGATCGTTTCCCTGTCGATTGAGCGTCGTGGGATCATGTATTTGGAAGAAAAACTCTAGGATGTCGCGGTAGCTAGTCGTCGCGGGATCAAACATGATCTCGATCGCCTCGGCGTGGTTGCCGTGGTTGCGATAGGTTGCATTGGCAATCTCGCCCCCAGTGTAGCCGACGCGCGTGGACACGATACCCGGATAGCGTCTGATTAGATCCTGCATGCCCCAGAAGCAACCGCCCGCCAGCACCGCACGCTCTACAGTCATTGGATCTTCCTTTCAGGTCAAAGATGGGTGTCAAGCTTCGGTCGCTTGCGCCCGCACTTCCCTAGATGGGGATCGTGCCCGGGTTTTGCCAGTTTCGGCGCGACCAAGCGCGGCCCCCGTCCAGTGTCGCGGGAATCCCTTAGACAAGCACCGCCTGATCGACGCGATCTTCCGTCCCGAAAAACTTCAAGTAGCGCTGAACCTCCGCCGGGTCGCCGGTTGCTTTCTGCGGATTGTCCGACAGCTTCACGGCGGGGCGACCGTTGGCGTCGATGACCTTGCAGACGATGGAGATCGGGTTTAGCCCGGAGATCTCGGTTGGCGCGCAGCCGGCAAAGTCGTTGGTGAGGTTGGTGCCCCAGCCGAAGCTCATACGCACCTTGCCCTCGAAGTGCTTGTAGGTGTCGATGATCGCATCGACGTCGAGCCCGTCCGAGAAGATGAGCAGCTTCTGGCGCGGATCGCGGCCCATCTTCTTCCACCACTCGATGATCTTCTCACCACCCTCGATCGGCGGCGCGCTGTCTGGCCTAAACCCGGTCCAATCGGCGACCCACTCCGGCGCGTCGCGTAGGAAGGCGGCCGTTCCGAAGGCATCCGGAAGCACGATCAGCAGGTTGCCGCCATAGAGCTTATTCCAGTCGCGCAGAACCTTGTAGGGCGCGCTGCGCAACTCCGCGTCGTTCTTCGTCAGCGCGGCTGCCACCATCGGCAGTTCGTGGGCGTTCGTGCCGACGGCTTCCAGATCGGAATCCATGGCGAGCAAGACGTTGCTGGTGCCCGTGAACGCGGGGCCGATGCCTTCCTTTAGGGCCTCGACGCACCAACGCTGCCAGAGGAAGCTGTGGCGGCGGCGCGTGCCGAAGTCAGAGATGCGCAGACCGGGCAATTCGCGCAGGCGCTCCACCTTTTCCCACATCCGCGCTTTGGCGCGGGCATAGAGCACATCGAGCGTAAAGGGCCCAAGCGCTTTCATTGCAGAGCGCGACCGCAATTCATTGATGATGGCGAGCGCCGGGATTTCCCACATCGTCGTGTCCTTCCACGATCCGTGGAAGTCAAGCACATATTGACCATCGCGCGTCGACAGCTCGTATTCGGGCAGTTGGAAATGTGAGAACCAGGCCAGGAATTCAGGCTCAAAGATCTGTGCGCGCCCATAGAAACTGTTACCAGCGAGCCAGATCGTCTCCTTCTTGGAAAGGCGGAGCGAACGCGCATGGTCGAGTTGCTCACGCAGCTCGCCCTCGTCGATCTCTTCGGCCAGCAGCACGCGCTTCGTGCGATTGATGAGGGTAAACGTGGCGTTGACGTCAGGATAGAGCTTCCAGATCATCTGCAGCATGAGTAGCTTGTAGAAGTCTGTGTCGATCAGGCTGCGGACAATCGGATCGAGCTTCCAGGTGTGATTGTAAACGCGCCGTGCGATATCGGTCTTGGCCATGAACTCCGCCCATTCCCAAACCGGACACATCGCGTCATAAGCCGACGCACGAAGACCGGCTCGTGCGCCTTCTTATCGAAAAATCAGCAGGTAAAGTCCAGTGCAAACCGAAAAGCACCTGGCCAGCTGTCCAACAGGAGCTTTGTGAACCGCCTGGTTCGCCCGTTCTTACTGCACGGGGGCATGCGGGGCAGCCGGCGCGGGACTTGATGCCGGCGGTTGCGGCGTCTCGGTCGGCACCGCATTGCCATTCTGCAATGACGGTGGCTCTGCCGGAGCCGGTTGTTGTGATTGGATCTGCTGTCCAGGTTGCTGCCGAGCGACGTCCGCCGCCTCCTTCTTGCCCCAGATTTCAACAGGGATCCAAACGATGAAGGCAAGCGCCAATGCAACGATCAGGACTGCAAGAATGCGCGTGCCCATGCGGCCTTGCCTCGCCTTGACCGGCGAGATCTGCTCTTCAGCGTGGAGCTTCCCGTCCGATTCTTCCCAGCGCGGTTCCGTCGTCTGCCGTCCCATGCCTTTCTCCTTTCGGTGTCGCGCGAGCCGTGACCGGCTCGCTGCTAATCCGGAAGGAAAACGAATGGCGCCGGGCATGGTTCCTGCGGTCAGTAGCCGGCCTGCCGATCGACAACGAATTGCAGCGCCTCGCCCCTCTCGTAGCGGGCGATCTCCCGCTCGACGTGCCGGAAAAGGGCGGTCTCGTCGGATACCGCTGCATCATGCGGCGTGATGAATACGTTCTCAAGCCCCCAAAGCGGATCATCGGAGGGCAGCGGCTCGACCGAGAAGACGTCAATCGAGGCGCCTCCAAGAATGCCGCCCTGAACCGCAGCGACAATGTCGCTCTGCACCTGGCTCTTTCCTCGGCCGGCATTGATGAACACCGGTTTGCCGAGCGCGCCACCTTGCCGGAGCTTTGAAAACAGCGCCGCATTATAGAAGCTAGTGGTCTCGGGCGTTAGCGGCAGCAGTCCGACGAGAACATCCGTCTTAGACAGGAACTCGTCGGTCCGACCGGGATCGAACGTCTCGATGCCGTCGATTTCCTTGCGGCTGCGCGACCATCCGATGACATTGAAACCCATGATCTTCAGCTTGTGCGCCGCGTCCTGTCCGAGCACGCCAAGCCCCATGACGCCGACAGTAATCTCGGCCGCTTCAGGCGGAACCAGCTTGCCCCAGATGCGCGCGCGCTGGTCTTTGTCATGCTGGTGCTGCTGCCGAAGATGCATGAGGCACTGCATCACCACCCATTCGCTCATCCGGGTCGTCAAGCTACGGTCGGAGAAGCGAACGATCGGAACGTCAGGTAAGCCCGGCAGGTTCATGAAACTATCAACGCCGGCGCCGCCGGAGAAAATAACCTTCAGATCGGGGGCGCGGCTGAAAAGATCCGCGTCCGGCTTCCACAGCAGCGCATAGTCGATGCCGGTCAGATCGCGATCCTTGTTTGCGGGATCGGCGAGATTGATGCTGCCGCGGTCCAAAAAGGACGCCTTAAGGACGCGGGCAATGGTGTCAGGGTCGAACTTCAGATCGACAAGAATGGGCGGTTTTGCGGACATGATAGTCTTTACTGTTGGACGGCGGGTGTCGGGACCGCCTCGATGTTGAAGGCGGCAGCCATTAGCGCCTTGGTATAGTCGTCCTTGGGCGCACTGAAGATCTTGGCGGAAGGTCCTTGTTCGACGACCTTGCCGAAGCGCATGACGATGACGTCGTTCGCCAATGCCTTTACCACCTTCAAATCGTGGCTGATGAAGAGGTAGGCGAGATCGTGCTTCCTCTGCAGATCACGCAGGAGGTCGACGACCTGCGCCTGGACACTCATATCGAGCGCCGAGGTCGGCTCATCCAGCATTACAAAGCGCGGCTTCAGCACCATGGCGCGGGCAATGGCGATACGCTGGCGCTGCCCACCGGAGAATTCGTGCGGATACCGCCAGCGGGTCAGCGGATCGAGGCCGACCTCCTCCAGCGCCCAGCAGACCCGCTGATCACGTTGCTCGTAGGAAAGCGACCGTTCATGCACCTTGAGCCCCTCGGCGATGATGTCGCCAACGGACATGCGTGGGCTGAGCGAGCCGTAGGGATCCTGAAACACGACCTGCAGCTGATTGCGGAGAGGCCGCATTTCCGTGAATGTATAGCTGGCTATGTCCTTGCCAACGAAGCTGATACGGCCCTGCGACGAAATCAGGCGCGTCAGTGCGAGACCAAGCGTTGTCTTGCCGGAACCGGATTCGCCGACGACGCCCAGAGTTTGCCCCGCGCGCAGCTGAAGATCGATGCCGTCGACAGCCTTGACGTGATCGACGACCTTGCGCATGAGCCCGGACTTGATCGGAAACCAGACGCGGATGTTCGATCCCTGCATCACGATAGGCTTGGAGGAGTCTGTACGCGGGGGCTCGCCGCGCGGCTCAGAGGCCAAAAGATGCCGGGTATAGTCGTGCTTCGGATTGCGGAAGACCTCTTCCACGGTACCAGTCTCGACGATCTTCCCCTTCGTCATCACGCAGACCCGATCGGCGAACTTGCGGACAATGCCGAGATCGTGAGTGATGAACAACATGGACATGCCATGCTGGCCCTTCAGCTGTCGTAGCAGTTCGAGGATCTGCGCCTGCACGGTCACGTCGAGCGCCGTCGTCGGCTCGTCGGCGATCAGAAGCTCCGGCCGATTGGCGAGCGCCATGGCGATCATGACGCGTTGCCGTTGGCCGCCGGAAAGCTCGTGTGGATAGGCTTTCAGTCGCTTTTCCGGCTCGCGAATGCCGACCTGATTGAGAAGTTCGAGAATCCGCGTGCGGGCAGCCTGCCCGGTCACGCCCTGATGCAGCTCGAGGACCTCGGCGATTTGCTTCTCGATCGTGTGCAGCGGATTAAGCGACGTCATCGGCTCCTGAAAGATCATCGTGATGTCATTGCCGCGCACGTCGCGCAACGCCTTGTCAGATGCCTTCAGGAGGTCCTTGCCCTTGAACAGGATTTCGCCGGAGGGATGGCTGGCCGCAGGGTAGGGGAGCAGACGCAGGATCGAATTGGCGGAGACCGATTTGCCCGAGCCGGACTCGCCGACCAGCGCCACGACCTCTCCCTTGCGGATTTCGAAGGAGATGCGATCGACAGCCAGCGATGTATCGCCGCCCTGGTGGAATGCTACGGAGAGAGCGCGAACGGACAGCAGTGTTTCGGCAGCGTCACTCATTGAAAC
Source organism: Rhizobium mesoamericanum STM3625 (assembly GCF_000312665.1). Classification (GTDB taxonomy): domain Bacteria; phylum Pseudomonadota; class Alphaproteobacteria; order Rhizobiales; family Rhizobiaceae; genus Rhizobium; species Rhizobium mesoamericanum. The sequence continues at coordinate 1,068,144 of NZ_HF536772.1, forward strand.
GTCTTTCTGGGATCGAATGCATCACGAACCGCCTCCCCGATGAAAATCAAGAGCGACAGCATGATCGACATGGTGAAGAACGCGGTCAGCCCGAGCCACGGCGCCTGCAGATTGGCCTTGCCCTGCGCGATCATCTCGCCGAGTGAGGGGGAGCCTGGCGGCATGCCGAAACCGAGGAAGTCGAGCGAGGTCAACGTCGTGATCGAGCCCGACAGGATGAACGGCAGGAACGTCAGCGTCGCGACCATTGCGTTCGGCAGCAGGTGGCGCCACATGATCGTCCGGTTGTTCACCCCGAGCGCGCGGGCGGCCCGTACATATTCGAAGTTGCGGGCCCGCAGGAACTCCGCGCGAACGACGCCGACGAAGCCGACCCATGAGAAGAGGAGCATGATCCCGAGCAGCACGAAGAAGCCGGGGGGCAAAATGGCTGCTATGATCAGCAGGATGTAGAGCACCGGCATCGATGACCAGATCTCGATGAAGCGCTGCAGCAGCAGGTCCGTCCAACCGCCGAAGTAGCCCTGTATCGCGCCGGCGCTGACGCCGATAATTGCCGAGCAGATCGTCAGCACCAGACCAAACAGCACCGAGATGCGAAAGCCGTAAATGACGCGGGCAAGCACGTCACGCGCCTGATCGTCCGTACCGAGCCAGTTGAGGTTGCCAAGGTTGCAGCCGGGATCGGCCGCTCCTTGCGGATATCCAGAGCAGCGCTCTTCCTTGCTCATCAGCCAGAAGGGCGGGGTCGGCGCCGAATGCGGGATATTCGAGTTGACCGAGCGATAGGAGTAGCGAATCGGGGGCCAGATCATCCAGCCATTGGCGTTGATCTCCTCCGAGATGACCTCGGAGCGGTAATCGGTCTCCGCCAGGAAGCCGCCGAACTTCTCTTCGGGATAATTGACCAGGACGGGGAAGAGGATCTCGCCTTTGTAGGAGGCGATAATCGGCCGGTCGTTGGCGATGAATTCGGCAAACAGGCTGAGCACGAAGAGGGCAAGGAACAGCCAGAGCGACCAGTAGCCCCGCCGGTTGGCCCTGAAATTCTTCCAACGGCGGATGTTGGTCGGCGACAGCAGGCCCTTGCGCGGCGGCTTGACCGGCGTTGCGGTGCTCGGGTTGGCGGCGGTGTCCATCAGACGTCCCTCCGCTCGAAGTCGATGCGCGGATCGATCCATGTGTAGATCAGGTCGGAAATCAGGCTGACGAACAGGCCGAGTAGCGAGAAGATGTAAAGGGTGGCAAACACGATCGGATAATCGCGGTTGACGACTGAAAGATAGCCGAGCCGCCCCAGGCCATCGAGCGAGAAAATGTTCTCTATCAGCAGCGAGCCGGTGAAGAAGGCGGAAATGAAGGCGCCGGGGAAGCCGGCGATGATAATCAGCATGGCGTTGCGGAAGATGTGTCCGTAGAGCACCTGCCGTTCATTCAAGCCCTTCGCGCGGGCTGTCACCACGTATTGCTTCTTGATTTCTTCAATGAAGGAATTCTTGGTGAGCAGCGTCGTCGTCGCGAAGGCGGCAAGCGAGAGCGAGATCAACGGCAGTGTCAGGTGCCAGAAATAGTCGAGCGGCTTCTGCCACCAGGCGAGTTGGTCGAAATTGTCTGAGACGAGGCCGCGCAGCGGGAACCAGTCATAGAAGGATCCGCCGGCAAAGAGCACGATCAGAAGGATACCGAACAGGAAGCTCGGAACCGCATAGCCGATGATGATGACGCCAGAGGTCCAGACGTCGAAGGTCGAGCCGTCCTTGACCGCCTTGCGGATGCCAAGCGGGATTGAGATGCCGTAGGAGAAGATCATGATCCAGACGCCGAGCGAAGCTGAGACTGGCAGCTTCTCCTTGATCAGGTTCAGCACCGAGGTATTGCGGAAGAAGCTTTCGCCAAAGTCGAAGCGGATGTAGTTCCACATCATCTCGCCGAAACGCGTCAGGGGCGGCTTGTCGAAGCCGAACTGCTTTTCGAGCTTGGCGATCAATTCAGGATCGAGCCCCTGGGCACCGCGATATTTGGAGCTGCCTTCATCGAGGCCACCGCCGCCGAGGAGATCGCCGCCGCCGCCGGAAAGGCGAGCATCGGCGCCCTGCGCATCGCCGGTCAGCTGTGCGATGACCTGCTCGACCGGACCGCCGGGGGCGAACTGGATGACGGTAAAGGAGATGGCCATGATGCCGATGATCGTCGGAATCATCAAAAGCAGGCGGCGAAGGATATAGGCGCCCATCAGTAAAGGCCCTTCCGGAAAAGCTTGCGTCGAGCGCTACCCAGTCTATCGCCGTTCAATCCGTGCGGTCTCCTAGTGGTGTGGCCAAGCGCTATGCCTTGTCCTGATTCGCATCGTTCATTTGGAGCGCAGCCGTCGGGCCAATGCAAGCCTACTCATTTTGACGCAGCCGATGACCACCAGGCATCTGGGAAGCCGGTGCCATAGGTCGGATATTCGGCCGGGCGGGTGATCGTGTTCCAATAGGCGATTGATTGCGCGCCGCGATAAAATAGCGGAACGACATAGTGTCCTGCCAGGAGCACGCGGTCGAGCGCCTTGATCGCAGCCACCTGCTCGTCCCGGTTGGGGGCAAAGATCACCATGCGGATGAGCGCATCGATCGCCGGATCGGCGATGCCCGCATAATTGCGCGAGCCTTGCTGGTTGGCCGATCCGGAGCCCCAATAGTCGGCCTGCTCGTTGCCGGGGTTCATCGTTTGGGCCCACACATTCCAGATCATGTCATAGTCAAAGCTGCGCACGCGGTTGGTGTATTGCGAGGCATCCACGGTCCGAACGCGCGCATCGATGCCGATCTTCTTGAGATTATTGGTATAGGGCACCGCCCAGCGTTCCAGCATCGGGCTGGACAGCAGGATCTCGAAGCTCATCGGCCTGCCGGTCTTGGTGTTGACCATGCGGTTGCCCTTGATCTCCCAGCCAGCTTCCTTGAACAGCCCGATCGCCTTGCGTAGGTTATCGCGGCTCTTCTGCGGATCGCCGCCGACCGGGTTGGTATAGCGGGTGGTGAAGACCGCGGGCGACAGCTTGTCCTTCAATCCTTTCAGGATTTCCAGCTCACGGCCCTCAGGCAGGCCCGAGGAGGCGAGCTCGGTGTTCCAGAAATAGCTGTCGATGCGCTTGTAGGTGTTGAAGGCTACGGTGCGGTTCAGTTCCTCAAAGTCGAAGCCAAAGTTCAGCGCCTCGCGAACCTTTTCGTCCTTGAAGATGTCACGGCGCGTGTTCGGCACCAGAGCCTGCATGATGCCGGTGGCGCGAAGTGCGTTGGGAACGTCCTCCTTCTTCACGCGCCCGTCCTTGACGGCGGGGAAATCATAGCCGGTCGCCCAGCGTGCCGCCTGCGTCTCCTGCCAGTAGTCGCTATTGCCGGCCCGGAATGCCTCGAACTCGACGTCCCGGTCACCAAAATAAGTGTAGGTGATGGAGCCGAAATTGTTCTGGCCGACGTTCACGTTGAGGTCCTTGCCCCAATAGTCGTCGCGCAACTCGTAGCGGATGGTTGCACCTGGCGCGAAGGCAGCGATCTTATAGGGGCCGGACCCCATCACAGGCTCGAGCGTCGTCTTGGAAATGTCACGCGGCTTGCCATCCGGCCCCGTGCCCTCCCACCAGTGCTTCGGTACTATGGTCAGCTGACCGAGAATATTGGGAAGCTCCTTGTTGTTCTTCTCATCGAAAGTAAAGGTCACGTCGCGTTCGCCGGTCTTCTCGGCCTTTAGAACATGCTTGTAGTAGTTGGACAGGAGTGGATTGAGCTCCTTCGATTTTTCGAAGCTGAAGACGACGTCCTCCGGCGTCACCTGGCTTCCGTCGGCCCACTTGGCTTCCTTACGCAATCGGAAGGTCGCGCTCGATACGTCGTCGGGAGAAGAAACGCCTTCGGCCAAAAGACCGTAGGAGGCGAGTAGCTCGTCGTCGGCCGATTTCATCAGTGTTTCGAAAGGCAGCGTCAGCCCGACCGCCACTTCCCCCTTTGCAAGCAGCGGATTGAAGGTGTCGTAGGTGCCGGTAGCCGTAAGCCGCAAATTACCGCCTTTCGGCGCATCCGGATTGACGTAGTTGAAATGCTTGAAACCCGGCTTGTATTTCAGCTCGCTGATGACGGAACTGCCGATCTGGAAATTTGGCTCCTGGGCAACCGCCTGCAGCGACAACGCCAATGTGCCGAAGAGAGAAAGGACTACACCAAGTTTCGACCACGTAAGCGCCATTCGCCAACCCCGATTGTTTTTCTGCTTTTGCCGACAATAGGCCAAAAGCAGGCGAAAAACAGGTGAGCCGCCAGTTTTTGTCTGGCTCGCAGGATCGCGACCAATGCGCCGGTCAGGTCGTCGCTTCCTCCAGCCTTTTGTGCAGCATTCCCCGTAGTTCCGCCACCACGCGCGGGTCGCCTCCGATGTCCGAATCGTGCGCTGCAGTTACGATGATCCGAAGGAGTTCGAGCACTAGCGCGGCCAGCAGGTCCACGTCGTCGCCAATCGACGGCACGGCCTTACGTAGCAGCGCTGTGATATTGCCGCGCAGTTCCGCCCGTGATTGTACCTTGCGTTCCTTGGGAATGTCCCGCCGCGCCGCCAGAACCGGAAACTCGCGATGTTCCTCTAGAAAAGCCCCAAGTCGGGCGAATATCGCGTCGCCGATCTCCGCCGCGCGTTTGCCGTCCACCTTTCCCCGCAGATCCACCAGGGCGGCGTTGAGCTGCCTCAGTCGTTCGAGATGCAGCGCCTCCGCCAGAAGCATTTTGGTTGGGAAGAACTGGTAGAGCGAGCCAATCGAGGATTTTGCCTCAGCGGCGATCTCAGTCATCGTCGCGGCTTCGTAGCCTCTTTCGAGAAACACCTTGGCCGCGGCCTCGGTGAGAACGGCGACGCGTTCCCGCCCGCGCTTCTGCTTCGGCGAACGATTGATCAGATCCGGGCTTGATTTTTGTGAGGGCATCCTCATATTTCCAATTGTGAGGATGACCTCATGTTTATTCCGGAGTCTTTCATGTCCCTCTACGATCCCAAGACCACGGCCCTGATCTCCATCGATCTGCAGGGCTTCATCATTGCCAGGCCTGTGGCACCCCATTCCGCCCAGCAGGTGATCGAAAATACGGCCGCAATCGCAAAGTCGCTGAAATCCGCCGGCGGCACTACGATTTTCGTAACTATCGGATTTTCCGCAGACTATGCCGATGCTGTCAACCAGCCGACCGACGACCCGGCCGCCTTCCCACAGGGTGGACTGCCGGCCGAAGCCCTGCGCGAGCCCCCCGAGATCGCGGCCCTCACGCCCGACGTACGCATCGCCAAGCATCAATGGAGCGCCTTCTACGGGACTGAAATGGATCTTCAACTGCGCCGCCGCGGCATCAAGACCGTTATTCTCACCGGCATTGCCACGAATTTTGGTGTCGAAGCCACCATCCGCGATGCCTTCGCGCATAACTATGCGGTCATCGCCGTCGAAGATGCGATGACGACATTCTCAACCGAGATGCAAGCCTTTGCCTGCGAGCGTATTTTTCCGCGCCTTGCCCGGGTGCGCAAAACCGCCAACGTTCTCGCGAACGCCTGAGCCTCACACGCTGCCCGGCCCGGTATTGGTGAAAACATCGATTCACCAAAATTGCTTTTCACGATAGATTCGATTGCAAATCACTTGGCCGCAGACGCTCAGGACATGGCATGGCTCTCCATACCACCAGGACTTTTCAGACATTTTTGAAATTGGCATTTGCCGGCATGCTCGGCGCAAGTCTCGTCGCCGGCGACGCCGGCGCCGAAGAGAAGCCGCCGAGTCCCGGGAGCGCCAAGGCCATTTTCGGCTCCGTCTCGCTGCCAAGCCAAGGTGTAGCTCAGCCTTATGGCTTCTATGCGAAAGGCTGCATGTCCGGCGCCGTGGCACTGCCGACTGACGGTCCGACCTGGCAAGTGATGCGGATTTCGCGCAACCGCCGCTGGGGAAATCCCGCCATGATCTCGCTCTTGGAGCGGCTGTCCCGTGACGCGGCAAGATATGACGGGTGGCCGGGCCTGCTGGTCGGCGATATCTCCCAGCCGCGCGGCGGGCCGATGTTCAACGGCCATGCGTCGCACCAGATCGGACTTGATGCCGACATTTGGCTGACGCCAATGCCCGCCCATCCGCTGAGCATCGAGGAACGCGAAACGCTGCCCTTCACCACGATGCTGCAGAAGAATGCGTTTCTTACCATCAATCCCAGTGTCTGGACCGAATCGCGTGCCAGGCTGTTAATGCGTGCGGCGAGCTATCCCCAGGTGGAACGGATCTTCGTCAATCCTGCCATCAAGAAGAAGATGTGCGATACCTGGACGGGGGATCGCACCAATCTCGGCAAGCTTCGCCCGATCTACGGACACGATTCGCACTTCCACATCCGCATCAAGTGCCCGCCCGGCACAACCGCCTGCAAGCCGCAAGCGCCAGTCCCCGCCGACGATGGATGCGGCAAATCGCTGGCATGGTGGTTCACGAAGGAACCATGGGCGCCGCCGAAGCCACCAAAGCCCGGCACGAAGCCGGTCAAGCCACGCGAGGTGATGGTCTCCGATCTCCCGAATGCCTGTTCGGCGGTTCTCGCAGCACCGTCGGTCGACTCCATCCAAGCGGCAACGTTCGGTGGTGCCGCCGATGCGCCGGCGGTTGCGCCGACCGCGGCAGTGCCTGCTGCGGCGTCTGATGAAGGACTACCTGTCATCGGACCGGTGCCGGATGATAAGCCGTCCATTGAGTGACGCATTTCCAGTGTTGGCGGTGGTCTTTCAAAAGACGGGCGCTTCGTATAGAAGCGGTCAAATCGATTGAATTTCAAACGGAGGTCCTTTTCATGGCCGGCAGCAAGTGCCTTGCATTGATTGCGCATGACCAGAAGAAGGACGACATGGCGGAGTTCGCACGCCGCAACCGTGAAACATTTTCGAAATGGAAGATCGTCGCCACGGGCACGACCGGCGGCCGGGTTCTTGAGGCCGCTCCGGACCTTGATGTGATGCGATTGAAAAGCGGCCCGCTCGGCGGCGACCAACAGATCGGTGCACTGATTGCCACCGGCGAAGTCGATGCGCTGATCTTTTTTGTCGATCCTCTGACACCGATGCCCCATGATGTCGATGTCAAGGCTTTGATGCGGCTTGCAATCGTCTACGATATCCCAATGGCGCTGAACGAAGCGACCGCCGACAAGCTTATTGCCACCCTTCACGCGTAACCGGCGATTGAATTGCGCGCACGTACGGAACCTGCCATGCCCCAGCTCGATACCAGCGACACCGCTATGCCCTTCCCGATCCTGATCGGCGACATCGGCGGCACGAATGCCCGTTTTGCGATCATCCCGGACGCTGCGGCAGAGCAGGTCCATTTTCCGAATGTCCGCACCGCCGATTTCGAGACGATCGACGATGCGATTCGCAGCAGCATTCTCGAAAAGAGCAGCTTGCGACCGCGCTCGGCAATCCTTGCTGTCGCCGGTCCGATCAGCCGGGACGAAATACCGCTGACGAACTGCGACTGGGTCGTTCGCCCGCGCACGATGATCGATGGTCTCGGCATCGAGGACGTGCTCGTCGTCAACGACTTTGAGGCGCAGGCATTGGCAGTTGCCAACCTCTCCGACGAAAACCGCGAGCGCCTTGGCAATGCATCGGGCGAGATGGTCGCATCCCGTGTCGTCCTCGGTCCGGGCACCGGTCTTGGCGTCGGCGGACTCGTTCGCGCCAGAGGCTCCTGGATTCCCGTGCCGGGTGAGGGTGGTCACGTTGATCTCGGGCCGCGGACCGCACGAGACCTACAAATATTCCCGCATGTGGAGACGATCGAGGGCAGGGTTTCGGCAGAGCAGATTCTGTGTGGCCGGGGCATCGTCAACCTTTACCGGGCGATCTGTGCAGCCGATGGCATCGCGCCAATCCATTCCGACCCGGCAGACATCACTTCACACGCGCTTGCCGCTTCGGACAAGATTGCCGTCGAGACGATCAGCCTGTTCTCGACCTATCTCGGCCGCGTTGCGGGCGACATGGCCATGATCTTCATGGCGCGCGGCGGCGTTTTCCTCTCCGGCGGGATCTCCCAGAAGATCTTGCCCGCGCTCAAGAAACCGGAATTCCGGGCTGCGTTCGAGGACAAGGCGCCGCATTCGGCGTTGCTTGCGACGATCCCGACTTACGTCGTCACGCACCCGCTTGCGGCTCTTGCAGGGCTCTCGTCTTATGCCCGCAAACCCGAGAGCTTCGGCGTCTCGACGGACGGTCGCCGCTGGCGGGCCTAACGGCTCTGGTCAAAAGCGCGCCAACTCTTTATAGAGCCGCGCGAGCGCACGCGGTCATGAGGACAAGCGTGTTCTGACACACAGGAAGACTGATTTTTGCAAGCACCGGACACCCAGCAGAAGCCGCCTGTAACCAGCGACAGCATCACCGGCATCTTGAAGCGCATCATTGCGGAAAACGGCCGTGATCATCTGTGGGGCTATGCTTTTGCCATCAGCTGCCTCGTCATGGTTGCCTTGTCGACCGCATATACCGCCTGGATCATGAAGTCGGTGATCAACGAGGCGTTCGAACACCGGCGCGCGGACACCGTATGGGTGATCTGCTTCACAATCTTGGTTGCCTTCGTGTTGCGCGGTTTTGCGAGCTACGGCCAAGCGGTGGTTCTTTCTAAAATCGGCAACAATATTGTGGCGCGATACCAGCAGCGTGCCTATGCGCACCTCATGAAGCTGTCGCTCGGCTACTTCAACCAGACGCGCTCGGCTCACGTCGTCGCGCAGCTCAACCAGAATATCAGCGGCATCCGCGATGTTATGAACCTGACGATCACGTCGACAGTGCGCGATCTCCTGACGTTCATCTCTCTGCTCGCCGTGATGATCATTCAGGATCCGCTGCTCAGCCTGGCGGTTTTCGTTCTGGCGCCGCCTCTTCTTTACGCATTGCGATACGTGTCAAAGCGGCTTCGTGTGGCAACCAAGGATGCAATCAACGTCAACAGCCACGTCGCCGGAGCGATGCAGGAAACCATCCAGGGTATCGCTATCGTCAAGGCCTTCACGATGGAGCGCCAGCTGGGGCAGAAGGTCGACAGGCTCGTCGAAAGTGCGGAACGGCGCGCAAATCGTATAGCCCGCCTGTCCGAGCGGACTGCGCCGCTGACCGAAAGCTTCGCCGGTCTGGCGGTGGCCAGCGTTCTTGCCTATGCCGCTTATGGCACGATCTATAACAATATTCCGCCGGGCGGCTTCTTCTCGTTCGTAACGGCCCTGCTTCTGGCCTATGATCCGGCCCGCCGCCTTGCGCGCCTTCAGGTGCAAATGGAGCGTGCCGTCGTCAATGCACGCATGATCTATGAATTTTTGGATACCGTGCCGCATCAGCGCGACGTGCCCGGTGCCAAGCCGCTCGTCGTCACGGAAGCCAAGATAGAGTTCCGTAACGTCTGCTTCGCTTATGGTGACGATGAAGTCCTGCGCGATGTCAGCCTGGTCGCGGACGGCGGCAAGACAACGGCGTTAGTCGGGCCCTCGGGTGCCGGCAAATCGACGATCATCACGCTCATTCCGCGCTTCTACGATCCGAAGGCAGGGCAGATCCTGATTGATGGCCAGGACATTGCGCATGTGACGAAACAGTCGCTGCGCGAGCAGTTGGCCTATGTTTCCCAGCAGCCATATCTTTTCGAAGGGACGATCCGCGACAACATTCGTTATGGCCGCCAGGAGGCGACAGACGCCGAAGTCGAACGCGCCGCGCGTCTCGCCTATGCGCACGACTTCATCCTGGCGCAGCCGCAAGGCTACGACACGCCGGTTGGCGAGAATGGCGTAACGCTTTCAGGCGGTCAGCGCCAACGCCTTTCGATCGCCCGCGCTCTAGTGCGCAATGCGCCGATCCTGCTCCTCGACGAAGCGACCTCGGCGCTCGACACCGAGTCGGAAGCGGCTGTTCAGAAGGCGCTTGATGAGGCGATGGTTGGTCGGACCGTGGTCGTGATCGCCCACCGCCTGTCCACCGTCGTGCGCGCCGACAAGATCGTGGTCATGCAACAGGGCCGGGTCATCGAAGAAGGCAATCACGATAGCCTTGCGCAGCGTAGCGACGGTCTTTACGCTCGCCTCAACAATCTGCAGAGGCCGGCCGCCTCCGATGCCCGCTGACGAATAGGACGATCGACTGACATGAGCGATGCTGCGATGAAGCTGGTAGTGGTAGGTGCAGCAGGTCGCATGGGGCAGGCGCTCATCCGGTTGGTCCACGGGATCGAGGGGGTGACCCTGCATGCCGCCGTGGCCCGTCCAGGGTCGCCCTTTGTCGGCAAGGACGCCGGCGAGATCGCAGGGCTTGGTCCAAACGGCATCATCATCGGCGACGATCCGCTCGCAGCCTTCCTGCATGCCGATGGCGTTTTGGATTTCACCACACCGGCCACGACCAACGAATTTGCCGCACTCGCCGCCCAGGCCCGCATCGTCCACATCATCGGCACGACAGGCTGTTCGGTGGAGGATGAGGCGACGATCGCGGCCGCCGCCCGCCATGCCCGCATCGTCAAGTCGGGCAATATGGGTCTCGGCGTTAATCTGCTTAGCGTCCTCGTCGAGCAGGCGGCCCGTGCGCTTGATCCTGCGGATTGGGATATCGAAGTTCTGGAGATGCACCATAAGCGCAAGGTCGACGCCCCCTCGGGCACCGCCCTGCTGCTCGGCGACGCGGCTGCTAGGGGCAGGGACATCGATCTCGCCTCGAATTCGGTTCGCGTGCGCGACGGGCACACCGGCCCGCGAAAGCAGGGCACCATCGGCTTTGCGACCCTGCGCGGCGGTTCGATTGTCGGCGAACATTCGGTGATCTTTGCCGGCGAAGGCGAAACGGTGACGATGTCGCATAGCGCCACCGATCGCACGATCTTCGGCCGCGGGGCCGTCAAGGCAGCGCTCTGGGCCCGCGACAAGAAGCCCGGTCTCTATTCCATGCTCGACGTGCTCGGGCTTTCTTCAAAGTAATCTTTTTCGGAGGCATTTTCATGAGTGGCACTCTCGTCCTCGTTCGTCATGGCCAGAGCGACTGGAACCTCAAGAACCTTTTCACCGGTTGGAAGAACCCCGATCTGACCGAACTCGGCATTCAGGAAGCCAACACCGGCGGCAAGGCACTCGCTGACTACGGCATCAAGTTCGACGTCGCCTTCACCTCGGATCTTAAGCGCGCTCAGGACACGCTGAAGATCATTCTCGACAACGTCGGTCAGCCGGACCTCAAGACGTTCAAGGATCAGGCGCTGAACGAGCGAGACTACGGCGATCTCTCGGGCCTCAACAAGGATGACGCCCGCGCCAAGTGGGGCGAGGAGCAGGTGCACATCTGGCGCCGCTCCTACGACGTTCCGCCTCCGGGCGGCGAGAGCCTGCGCGACACCGGCGCTCGCGTCTGGCCTTACTATCTCACGGAAATTCTGCCCCGCGTCCTGCGCGGCGAAAAGGTGCTGGTTGCCGCCCATGGCAACTCGCTGCGCTCGCTGGTGATGGTGCTCGACCGCCTGACCAAGGAACAGATCCTGGCGCTCAATCTCGCGACGGGCGTTCCTATGGTCTACAAGCTCAACGCTGACTCGACCGTCGCTTCCAAGGAAGTGCTCGGCGACATGTCCGGCGCGCACTAGTATCGATCGCGTCGCGCATCATTGCTGCGCGGCGCTTTTCCGCTGACCGACCCCTGCTTTTTCAGAGTTTTGACGTATCCTCCGCCTGAGGCGACTTTCTGTGCGCCGCCTCGAAGTCAGGCAGGCGATTTGCGATCCACTGCCAGAGCGTTACCACCTCCACCAGAAGCTCGCCGCCAAGCGGCGTCAGCTCGTACTCCACCCGTGGCGGCACCTGCGGATAGAGCGTCCGCGTTACCAGGCCGTCGCTTTCGAGCGTCCGCAGGGTCTGCGTTAATACCTTCTGGCTAATTCCCTCCACCCGTTCCATAACGCGCGAAAAGCGCAAGGGCCCCTTTGCCTCCGCCAGAATGTGCATCACCCGCAGTGGCCATTTGGCGCTGGCGCGCTCCAGCATCTCCCGGGCCAACGCATCCTGCGCGTCGGTCAATGTCTCGCAAAAATCGAATGTATCATCGTCCACGGTAGTTACCATTTGGTATGTATAGCTCCTCAGGGTGCCTTCTTTCAAGAAGAAACCGAGTTGCCTATATGATCTTGCAACGGATCAAGGAGATTTCGGATGTCACAGGTTTGGTTGATTACAGGCAGTTCTCGCGGCCTCGGCAGGGCGCTCGCGGAAGCGGTTCTGGCGGCAGGGCACAAGCTGGTCGCGACCGCGCGCGATCCTTCGCAACTCAACGACATCAAGCAGCGCTATCCCGGCCATGTCTTAGCGATTCCTCTTGACGTTACAGACGAGCAATCAGCTGCCGCCGCCGTGACGGCAGCAATAGAGACGTTCGGCCGGCTCGACGTGCTCGTCAACAATGCCGGTTATGGTGACGTCGGATCGATCGAGGACACCAGCCTTGCCGATTTCCGCGCCCAGATCGAAACCAACCTCTTCGGAACGATCATCGTGACCAAAGCGGCTCTGCCGCTGATGCGCGAGCAGGGCTCCGGTCACGTCATTCAGGTTTCCTCCGTCGGCGGCCGCATCGGCCCAGCTGGTCGCGCCCCCTATGCAGCCGCCAAGTGGGGCGTCGAGGGTTTCTCCGAAGTGCTCTCCAGGGAAGTCGGCCCGCTCGGCATCAAGGTGACGATCATCGAGCCCGGCGGTTTCCGCACCGATTTCGCCGGCGCCTCCACCACGCTCCGGGAAGGGCGCCCGGAATACGAAGACACCGTCGGCAAGATGGCCCGATATCAGCGCGACTACGACGGCAATCAGCCGGGTGACCCCGCGAAGGCAGCCGCCGCGATCGTCCATGTCGCCGGTGTCGCGGAGCCGCCGCTGCGCCTGCTGCTCGGCAGCGATGCGGTGCGCGGGGTCGAGCAGAACGATGCGGCACGAGTCAAGGAACATGCAGCCTGGCGCGACCTGAGTGTCTCCACTGATTTCGAGCCCGGCGCGGGTGCTGGGAAATTTCCCTGGGAAGCCGGGAGATAACGACCGGTCCTTTCAACGATGCCGGGGACTGCTCCTCCGGCATCGGCCGGACTTAATTCTCGATCGTGAACTGCACGCGGTCGGCCGCAAACCGGCTGATCGCATATTGGACCGGTACACCTTCGAGGTCGGTGTTGGTCGCCTTGGTAATCAGCAGGATCGCGCCGGGCGCCAGTTCGAGGGCCGCGGTGTCCGCCTCATCGGCATGAACGGCAGTGATTTCGGTCGTTGCGCGCACGTAGTCGGATAATCCAAGCTCGGCAAAGGCCTTCGTGATGGATTCGGTCCGCTTGTAGGCATCGGGCATGCCGCCGAAGCGCCCGGCCGGAAACCACGCCGTCGCACAGGAAACCGGGCGGCCATCCGCCTTGCGAACCGTTTCCATGCGGATCACCGGCTCTCCCGGCCGGATCTTCAGGCCGCGCGCCACGTCCGGGCCCGCCTTCTCCTGCGAATAGGAAAGCAGCAATCCACGCATCTCGCGCGCCTGCTCGCCAATCCCGGCGGTGAACCGGGTGCGCTTAGTGATCGGAAAGTTCAGCCGCTCCTTGCGCTCAATCAACGTGCCGCGCCCCTGCACCGCGCGTACGATGCCCTCCTGGGCAAGAGCGGCGATCGCGCTTCTGACCGTATGTCTGTTGACGCCGAACTGCAGCGCCAACACCGTCTCCGGCGGCACCATGCCGGTCTCGTCATAGGCGCCGGCGCTGATCGCCTGGCGAATGCGGTCGGCGATCTGCCGCCATAGCGCCACGCCCGTCTGTCTTTGTACCTGCCCAGCCATTTTACCCCTTGATGTCACACGCTTGTCATGTTGCGGATTTAAGCGTAACCATATCTTGTATAGTTGTCTATATCAATAGACATTTAAGGGATGTGGTGATGACCTTAGCGGAAAAGAATGGGCCGGCGGCAGGTGGGCGCAAGCGCGTCGTCGACCTACTTGCGCGCGCGGAGCGGCAGGAGCTGCTCGAAGCATGGGACAATCTGGCGGAAAAGCCTGCGGTCAAGCCCGTGCGCGGTCCGGAAACGGGCCTCGTCATGGTCCGGGGGCGCATGGGCGGCGGCGGAGCGCCGTTCAACCTCGGTGAGGTGACGGTCACCCGCGCCACCGTGCGCCTTGCATCAGGCGCCGTCGGCCATGGCCAGGCGCTGGGCACCGATCGCGAGAAGGCCAGGCTTTCGGCCGTCTTCGACGCGCTCTGGCAGGAACCGGCCACACAGCAGATTATCGAGCAATCGCTCCTTCAGCCGATAGCCGCGCGCGTAGCTGAAGCCGAGCAGCGCAAGGCCAACGAGACGGCCGCGACGCGCGTCGATTTCTTCACCATGGTTCGCGGAGACGACTGATGAGTCTCAAGACGGAAGTCCTGACCGGTGGCTTTGCTGAGCCGGTCTTCCACGCCCAGAGCGTCTTCAAGCTGATGATGGATGCGATGGCGCGTCCGGGCACGCTCCAGACGGTCGCTCCCGATGCCGCGCCGCCGACACCCCTTGGACGCGCGGCCGGCGCGATCGCGCTGACGCTCTGCGATCACGACACCCCTGTCTGGCTGTCTGCCGGGCTCGCAAAATCCGCCGTGCCGCAATGGCTCTGCTTCCATACTGGTGCGCCAGTTACGCCGGAGAAGGCCGAGGCGCGTTTCGCCTTTGCCGAAGCCGGTACGACGCTCTCGTCCTTCGGTCTCTTTGCCACCGGCACCCAAGAATATCCCGATCGTTCGACGACGCTGATCATCGAACTGGCCGATCTCGAGGTAGGCCGCAGGCTCGCCCTGATGGGCCCAGGCATTAAGACGGTGACCGAAATCGCCCCCCTCGGCCTGCCAGACACCTTCCTGCGCCTATGGACGGAGAACCGCGCGCTGTTCCCGCGCGGTATCGACATCGTGCTGACCTCGGGCAGCCGTTTCGTCTGCCTGCCGCGCACGACCAAGATCACCGCAACGGAGATGTGACCCATGTATGTTGCTGTCAAAGGGGGCGAGGCTGCCATTGCCAACGCCCATCGCCTGTTGGCGGATCGCCGTCGCGGTGACCGTTCATTGCCTGCTATCGGAATCGACCAGATCGTGGCGCAGCTGGCGCTGGCCGTCGATCGCGTGATGGCCGAGGCCTCCCTCTACGATCGCCCGCTTGCGGCTCTTGCCGTCCGCCAATCGCGCGGAGACATGATCGAAGCGATCTTCCTGCTGCGCGCCTATCGCACGACGCTGCCGCGCTTCGGCCATAGCAAGCCGATCGACACCGCCCACATGAAGATCGAGCGCCGTGTCTCCGCCACCTACAAGGATCTTCCGGGCGGCCAGCTGCTCGGCCCGACCTTCGATTATACGCACCGCCTTCTCGACCCATCGCTTCTGACCGACGAAGCCGTCGCGGAGCCGATGCTTCGCGACGCCGAAATTGGCCGCATCATGCGCGTTTCGGAAATCCTTGCGCAGGAAGGCCTCATCGAGGGCGATGGCGAAGTGCCCGAGGATCACGAGATCGGCGACCTGACGCGCGAGCCGATGGAATTTCCGATGACCCGCGATCTGCGCCTGCAGGCGCTTGCACGCGGCGACGAAGGCTTTCTCCTGGCGCTTGGCTATTCGACCCAGCGCGGCTATGGACGCAACCATCCCTTCACCGGCGAAATCCGCATCGGAGAGGTCGAGGTCGAATTCGATGTTCCCGAGCTCGGTTTCGCCGTCTCGCTTGGCACCATCCAGGTCACGGAGTGCCAGATGGTCAACCAGTTCAAGGGCTCGTCCAAGGCGCCGCCGCAGTTCACCCGCGGCTATGGCTTGGTGTTCGGCCAGAGCGAGCGCAAGGCGATGTCCATGTCGCTCGTCGACCGCGCACTGCGCGCCGAAGAGCTTGGCGAGGACATCACCGCACCGGCGCAGGACGAGGAGTTCGTCATCTCGCATGCCGACAACGTTCAGTCGACTGGCTTCGTCGAGCACCTGAAGCTGCCGCACTACGTCGACTTCCAGGCGGAACTCGATCTGGTACGCCGCATGCGCAACGAATTCGAAGCCAACCGCATCAGTGGCGACGATATCACCAAGGAGGCGGCTGAATGACCGATCTAGCCAGCTACAATTTCGCCTATCTCGACGAACAGACGAAGCGTATGATCCGCCGAGCCATCCTGAAGGCGATCGCTATCCCAGGCTATCAGGTACCCTTCGCCTCCCGCGAAATGCCAATGCCTTATGGTTGGGGCACCGGCGGCGTGCAGGTCACGGCCTCGATTATCGGACCGGATGATGTGCTGAAGGTTATCGACCAAGGCGCCGACGACACGACGAATGCCGTGTCGATCCGCGCCTTCTTCCAGAAGGTCGCGAATGTCGCGGTGACGACGCATACCAAGGATGCGACGATCATCCAGACCCGTCACCGTATTCCGGAGGAGAAGCTTGGAATCAACCAGGTGCTCGTCTATCAGGTGCCGATTCCCGAGCCGCTGCGCTTCCTCGAGCCGCGCGAGACCGAAACCCGCAAGATGCACGCGCTCGAGGAATACGGTCTCATGCACGTGAAGCTCTACGAGGACATCGCACACAACGGCCGCATCTCCAAGACCTACGCCTACCCGGTCAAGGTCGCCGGCCGCTATGTCATGGATCCGTCGCCGACGCCGAAGTTCGACAATCCGAAAATGCACATGTCAGATGCGCTGCAGCTCTTCGGGGCAGGGCGCGAGAAGCGCATCTATGCCGTTCCGCCCTATACCGAAGTCGTCAGCCTCGATTTCGAGGACTACCCGTTCGAGATACAGCGTTTCGGCAAGCCTTGTGCGCTCTGCGGCGGCGAAGAGGTTTATCTCGACGAAGTTATCCTCGACGACAAGGGCGGGCGCATGTTCGTCTGCTCCGACACCGACCATTGCGACGACCGCCGCGCCCATGGGCATGCCGGCGAAATGTTGGCACCCAATCAGGAGGCTGCTGAGTAATGCGCAAGTCAAGCGGCTTTTTGAGTTGGATCGAAGGTTTGCCTGGTTCGGAGCATGGTCCACAGGACGGTGACGCGTCGGCGGGCCAAGGCGATGATGGCCTGGGTGTGATGTTTTCCCTCTCGCCGTTTCCGGTCGTAGAAGGCTTTGGAGAGTGGGTCTCTGGTGGAGACGGCGCAGAAGGCACTCTGGAAGAATACCCGCTTGAGGGCCTTGTCGCCGCCAAGTGCGCGGCGCCAGTTCCTGGATTTTCCGGATTGGCGGATGACGGGCGTCAGGCCCGCGGCGCTGGCCATGGCGTCAGCCGAGTGGAAGCGCTCGATAGTGCCGATGTTGGCGATGAGCTCTGCCGACAGCACCGCCCCCATCCCCGGCAGCGAGCGGATGAGGGCACCGTCAGGGTGGCGCTCGAGCAGGGCCTCCAAGTCGCGGTCGATGCGGGCGATCGCCTCGCGCGCCTGCAGGGCCTCCGCGGCGAGTTCGCGGACCATGTCGGCGAAGCTGGCCTCGCCGGGAACGGCGATGCTCTGGCCCTCGGCGGCTTCGAGGGCGCGTTGGGCCAGTGCCTCGACGGCGTGCAGGTGAGGTATTCGCTTGAGATGCGCCATGATCCGTTTGAGGCCGGCCCGGCGGATCTCGGCCGGCGTGACGTAGCGGGTGACAAGGACAAGCGGTCCCTTGGCCGTCAGGTCGAGCCGGCGTTCGAGGCCGGGATGGATAGCGCCCAGGAGCTGGCGCATTCGGGAGATGCGGCGCGTCTGGTCGTCGCTGAGTTCGCGGCGTCGCGTGACCTTGAGGCGCAGGGCGATCGCGGTCTCGTCGTCTGGCAGGATCGGGCGCAGATCACGCGTTCGGACCAGCTCGGCGATGGTATGCGCATCGCGGGGGTCCGACTTGCGCTCGCCGCCGGAAAAGCCCTGTCCGGCCCGGTTGACGGCGATGCCGGGCGCATGGACGAGACGCAACCCCTTGGCCAGAAGGATGCCCTCCAGGAAGCGCGCCAGCGATCCGGTGATGTCCAGCCCGACCACGACCTCGCCACCGAGACCGTGCAGGTCGGCGACGAGGTGCTCGATCGCGGCCTGATCGTTATCGACCGCGCGGTCGAGCAGAACCTGTGCGCGCGCATCGAGAGCGCAGGCCCAATGGGTTTCCTTGGCAATGTCTATTCCAACGTAAATCTCCATGACGCTCCTCGCATGACGTGGCGACCGCGCAGGCCCGGACACGCCGACATCGCCTTACATAGCCATCGCGGGCATCGAGCAATCAGCGGTCGATCCAGGTCGGTGAAGCGAGCGGCTCAGCAGCCGGAGCCATCAAGGGCAGCCCGAATGACAACCATACCCGCATCACCTGCGCCCAAGCAGCTTCTCACTGCAGTAGGCACTATGAAAAGAGGTAAGGATGAGCGAAACCCCGCTTCTCAAAGTCAATGACGTCTCGAAATTCTACGGCAACCGCATTGGCTGCCGGACGGTCTCCTTCGAGCTCTGGCCGGGCGAAGTGCTCGCCATCGTCGGTGAATCCGGATCTGGCAAGACGACACTGCTCAACTGCATCTCGACCCGTCTGATGCCGACCACCGGCAGTGTCGAATACCATATGCGCGACGGCGCCTACCGCGACCTCTACCGGATGAACGAGGCGGAACGCCGTTCCTTGATGCGCACCGACTGGGGTTTCGTGCATCAGAATCCGGCTGACGGTTTGCGCATGACCGTCTCGGCCGGCGCTAATGTAGGGGAACGCCTGATGGCGGTTGGCGACCGCCACTACGGCAACATCCGCTCCACCGCTGTTGACTGGCTGCAGCGTGTCGAGATTGACGAAGGCCGCATCGACGAGCAGCCGCGCGCTTTTTCCGGCGGCATGCGCCAGCGTCTGCAGATTGCCCGCAATCTGGTCACCGGCCCGCGTCTGGTCTTCATGGACGAGCCGACCGGCGGCCTCGACGTGTCGGTGCAGGCCCGCCTGCTCGATCTCGTCCGCGGCCTCGTCCACGATCTTGGTCTAGCCGCAATCATCGTCACCCACGACCTCGCCGTCGCGCGCCTACTGTCACACCGCATGATGGTAATGAAGGATGGCCAAGTCATCGAGCATGGGTTGACCGATCGCGTCCTGGACGATCCACGCGAGGCGTACACGCAGCTCCTCGTGTCCTCCATCCTGCAGGTCTGATCGCGAAGGCCGTTCGGCCACCGGCTATCGGATTCGTGGCAAACGAAACTAAGGAAAGAAATCATGGCAACGCCACTCGTTGTTTCGGAAGTCGCCAAGAGCTTCACCATGCATCTGCGCGACGGCCTTACGCTACCGGTCGTTTCGGATGTATCCTTTTCCGTGGCATGCGGGGAATGTGTTGTCCTTGGCGGCCCGTCGGGCATCGGCAAGAGCTCACTGCTCAAGATGATCTACGGCAACTATGCCGTCGATAGCGGCCAGATCCTGATCAGTCATCATGACAAGATCGTCGATCTGGCAGCGGCGAACCCGCGCACGATCATCGACGTGCGACGCCACACGCTCGGCTACGTCAGCCAGTTCCTGCGCACCGTCCCGCGTGTTGCAGCAATCGACGTGGTTGCCGAGCCGTTGGTCGCACGCGGCCAAAAGGCGGAAGTGGCGCGCGAGAAGGCCGCAAGCCTCCTCGCGAGGCTGAACCTGCCGGAAGCGCTCTGGCAGCTTCCACCCGCCACCTTCTCCGGCGGCGAGCAGCAGCGCGTTAACATCGCCCGCGGCTTCATCACCGAGCACACCATCCTGTTGCTCGACGAGCCGACCGCCTCGCTCGACTCCAGGAACCGCGCCGTGGTCGTCGGCATGATCGAGGAAAAGAAGAGGGCAGGTGTCGCCCTTCTCGGCATCTTCCACGATGAGGAGGTGCGCGAAGTCCTCGCGGACCGTATTCTCGACGTCCAGAAGTTCTCGCCGCGAAAGGCAATCGCCGCATGAGCCGCAAGATTGGCCTCGAGCCCTATTTCCATGAAACGGCATCCGTGAAGGACGCCACCTTCGGCCGCTTCACGGAGGTCTCGGAGCGTTGTCGGATCGACGAGGTCGAGTTCGGCGACTATTCCTATGTCATGCAGGACGGCGCGATCTGGTGCGCGACGATCGGCAAGTTCGTCAACATCGCCGCTTCGGTGCGCATCAACGCCACCAACCACCCAACTTGGCGCGCAACACTGCATCACTTCACCTATCGTGCCGCCGATTATTGGCCGGACGCAGATACGGAGACCGACTTCTTCGAATGGCGCCGCTCCAACCGTGTCCTCATCGGCCATGACGTCTGGATCGGCCACGGCGCCACAATCCTGCCCGGCGTCAAGGTCGGCAACGGCGCCGTCATCGGCGCCGGTGCCGTCGTCTCCAAGGATGTCGCCCCCTACACCATAGTCGGTGGTGTCCCCGCCAAGCTCATCCGCCAACGCTTCCCGAAAGAGGTCGGCGAACGCATGGATAAGCTCGCATGGTGGGATTGGGAGCACGACCGCCTTCGGGGCGCCCTGCAGGACTTTCGGAACCTGAGTGCGGAAGACTTTCTCTCCCGCTACGAATAGTGACCGAAGGCTTTTGTCTGCGGTCTACAATGGCAGGCCCGAAGGCCGGCCTTATCCTACGGATTTGGGTTCTTCGCCAATTGCCATTCGCCGGTCTCATCCGGCTCGACCCGCTTGTTGCCGCGGTAGAAGATTGGCAGTCCGGTCTTCTTATCCATGGAAAAGCGGCTGGGCGTGAACTTTTCGTCCTCGTGTCCACGGATGGCAAGGCCGAGTGCCTCCTTAAACTTCCCGGCCTTGCACAGACTTTTAAAGAGGGTCTGATCCATCATTTTACTCCCGTATCCTCGATGTCCGCCCAAATTGCCTGCCATCGACCGTTGATCGGGTCAACTGTCAACACGATACCTCTCGTGCTTTGCTTCGTGAGCAATCGCCGGTTGGCTACGCGTGGCAGGACTTCCACGCATGTTTGTTTATCCGGCACACTACCGGCCGGATTTTGGTGTGCCGCTAAAGCCTCAATTATGACAGTGCTTACACAAAAATGACATTGGAGCTTCATCAACCAGGACTAATGCACTCCCTCATGTCGCGTCTGGACTATGAGGAAGAGCATGATGTTCAAGCTGAGGAATGTCACCCGCCGTTTCGGAAAAAAGACCGCTGTCGATTCCGTCACGCTTGACATTCCTCAGGGCCAGATGGTCGGCGTCATCGGACGTTCCGGTGCGGGTAAGTCCACGCTTCTGCGCATGATCAACCGCCTGCAGCAGCCGACATCTGGATCGATTCATTTTGCCGGCGTCGAGGTTTCCGGCCTCCGTGGCCAGGCGCTACGCAATTGGCAGCGCGATTGCGCCATGATCTTCCAGCAATACAATCTCGTTCCGCGTCTCGACGTGCTGACAAACGTCCTGCTCGGCCGTCTCAACCATCGTTCGACGGTGATGAGCCTTCTCGGTCTCTTCACCCGCGAAGAGCGCATCCACGCAATTGCCGCCCTTGAACGCCTTGGCATCGAGCAGACTGCCTTGCAGATGGCAGGCACTTTGTCGGGTGGCCAGCAGCAGCGCGTCGCGATCGCCCGTGCCCTGATGCAGAACCCGAAGATGGTGCTCGCCGACGAGCCGATCGCCTCGCTGGACCCGCTCAATGCCAAGATCGTCATGGACGCGCTGCGCGACATCAACGAGCGCGAAGGCATTACCGTCATCACCAACCTTCATACGCTCGATACGGCTCGCAACTACTGCGAACGTATTGTCGGCATGGCCGCCGGCCGCGTCGTGTTCGACGGTAAACCCTCCGAGCTGACGGCTGATGCCGTCAAGCAGATCTACGGTACCGACAGGGATGGGGCCGGTATCGACGAGACGATGACCTCGACCTCGATCAACATTCCGGCGGCTGCTGCCGCCAAACAATCCGCCGGCTTGCAACCGCTGGCGCTGGCCGGTCTCTGAGGGGCGGCCTCGATCGTAAGCCCGCGTTATGGGCGCACTTCTTCTTAACCAGGGATCGCCGGGTAGACCGGTCAATCAGGAGAGTACCATGTTGAAGAAAGCACTCTTTGCCGTGACGGCGCTGTTTGCGCTTGCTGGCGTCTCGCATGCCGCAGACCTCAAGGAATTCCGGGTCGGTATCCTCGGCGGCGAAAACGAGGCCGATCGCCTGCGCAACTATGCCTGCCTGGCCGATCACCTGAAGACCGAATTCGGCTTCGAGAAGGTCTCACTCTTCCCGGCTGCCGACTATGACGGCGTTATCCAGGGTCTGCTCGGCGGCACGCTTGACTTCGCCGAACTCGGCGCTTCGGGCTACGCTGCGATTGCCATCAAGAACGACAAGGCTGTGACCCCGATCCTCACAACCGTTCAGAAGGACGGCTCGACGGGCTACCACTCGATCGGTCTTGCTCTGAAATCCTCGGGCATTAAAGACATAAAGGACGCCAAGGGCAAAAAGCTCGGCTACGCCGATCCGGACTCCACCTCGGGTTATCTGATCCCACTAACTCAGATCCCGAAGGACACCGGCATGCCGAATGACCAGTACTTCGCTTCCACGCAGTTCAACGGCGGCCATGAGAACAACCTTCTTGCTGCCTATGACGGCAAGGTCGACATCGCCGTTGATGACTCCTCGGGCATCGGTGATTTCAAGGACGGCTACACCTCCGGTACCTTCCGCAAGGCTGTCGATAAGGGCACCGTAGACCCGAACAAGCTCGTTGAGGTCTGGCGTTCGCCGCTGATCCCGAACGGCCCGCTCGTCGTTCGCAACGAACTCGGCGCTGACTGGCAGGCAAAGCTCACGGACTTTTTCATGAAGCTCCCGGCGAAGGATGCCAAATGCTTCGCAGCCATCGAAGGCGGCGATTATCAGGGCTACACGAAGGTTCAGCCGGACTTCTACAAGGCCATCATCGACGCTCGTAAGGCCGCCATCGGCGGTTGATGGATCCTGATCGTTAGAGGGCGGCCGCAACAAGCCGCCCTTTTTCCAGCGAAGTAAGCGGACCGCGTTCATGACTTTTGCCGACACAAACGCCCACGCGCCGGTGCAGCAAAGCGCCCGAGAAATCGGTGACGCCTGGAGCAAAATGGTGGCTCGCCGCCGCCTCTATACCGGCCTCGGCCTGGTGATCCTGCTTGCCGCTTTCATTGCCTCGGTGCATTTTGCCGATGAAAGCAATGCCGGCCATTTCTTCGAGCGCCTGTCGCATCTGTTCGATTTTTTAAGCTGGCTCATTCCCAAGGATTGGAATGACTTATGGCGCGCCCTCTTCGATATCGCAAGCCCGACCCAGAAGACTGGCGAGGAGTTTAATTTCGCAGAGGGTCGCGTCTATGTTGGGGTGGGTGGCTTCTATATCCCCGAATATTTCGAGCTGATGATCATCACTATCAATGTCGCGCTCGTCTCGACGATCATCGGCTTCATCTTTGCTATGCCGCTGAGCTTTCTCGTGGCCGGCAATCTGGCCCCGTCCATTCCGCTGCGCATCATCGCCAAGCGTCTAACGGAACTCCTCCGCGCGTTTCCCGAGATTGTTATTGCGGGCCTCTTTTCCGCAATCCTGTCGATAGGTCCAGTCGCCGCGATCATCGCCGTCAGCCTGCATACCATCGGTGCGCTCGGCAAACTTTTCTATGAAGTCGTCGAGAACATCGACATGAAGCCGGATGAGGGCATGAAAGCCGTAGGGGCCAGCTGGTCGGAGCGTGTCCGCTTCGCAGCACTGCCACAGGTCATGCCGAACTTCGTCTCCTACGTGCTGCTGCGCCTGGAGATCAACGTCCGCGCCTCCACCATCATCGGGGCGGTTGGCGGCGGCGGTATCGGTGAGGAGTTGAAGCTCTCGATCTCCCGCGGGTTCGGCGCCAAGACGATGGCTCTCGTTCTCCTGCTTTTCATCACCATTGTTGCGGTCGATCAGTTCTCCGCATGGCTACGCCGCCGCCTCGTCGGCGAGCACGCCTTCCTTTTGCAGCATTGAGGTCCGCCATGACGGTGATCGACGCCACCCGGATGCACGAGATAGAGCAGCGTTATCCGGAGTATTTCAAGCGGTCCTTCCGCCAGCGCTTCGGCGGCCTGATGATTGTGGTCGCGACGTTTGTCTATGCACTTTACGCAATGTGGTTCTTCGACCTGCCGAAGCTGCTTGCCGATGCCCATTGGGAGCGCGTTGGCCTCTATCTCAGCCAGTGGGTAAGCTATGACGTGCAGCCCGAATTGCGCATTGGCAATGATGCCATTACGGTCAAATATCCACGCTTCTCGCCGCTTGGCGACAACCCACATCCGGATTGGGTCGTAAACAATGCGGACGGCAGCGTCACCGTTTCGGTGAGCGGCACGGGCCGCAGTGTCACGGTCTCCAAGACCGAAACGGTCATTACAGCTCACGGCATCAGCGTGCCCGTGGAAGTCTCCAGCGGTGCGCCGAAGGTGGTCGTCCCCGTGCCGAGCTGGATGACAGTCTATGACGACAACGTCCTTGCCGACCTGGGCTTTGCCGGCGACGTCAGTATTTCGGTCGATCGCGTCAAGGTGCGTAAGCGCTTTCTTGGCTGGGCAAATTTCGTCTTCGACACTCAGTCGCCATTCTTCGACAAGCCGGCGAGCGAGGTCATCAGCCTGATCGTTTCGGGACCGGAACTGAAGCCGGGCCAATCCAACCTGTCGCTCGCCTTCGATAATATTTGGCACAACAGCGCCTGGCAGCACGGCGACGTCTGGACCAAGCTGTTCCAGACTATCGTAATGGCCTTTTTGGGAACGCTGCTCGGTGCATTGCTCGCTTTCCCGCTGGCATTTCTGGCCGCGCGCAATATTGCCCCGAACAAAATGTTGAATCAGGCCCTGAAGCGCTTCTTCGACTTCCTGCGCTCGGTCGACATGCTGATTTGGGCACTCTTCCTGACCCGTGCGTTCGGCCCTGGCCCGTTGGCGGGGTCCGGCGCGATTTTCCTCACCGAAACGGGCACGCTCGGCAAGCTCTATTCAGAAGGTCTCGAAAACGTGGACAACAAGCCTCGCGAAGGTATCAGATCGACCGGCGCCTCCACCGTGCTGACCCAACGCTACGGGGTCATCCCGCAGATCGTCCCGGTTTTCGTCAGCCAGACCCTCTACCAGTGGGAATCGAACGTCCGCGGTGCCACCATCATCGGCGCCGTCGGCGCCGGTGGTATCGGCCTCAAGCTTTGGGAAGCGATGCGTACCAACGCCAACTGGGAAAACGTCGCCTATATGGTGTTGTTGATCCTCATCGTCGTGTTCCTGTTCGACATGGCCTCGAACACCCTGCGCCATCGGTTGATGGGCACCAAGGCACACTGAAAAGCGCTGGATCGTTCGGGATCATCATCATTCTGTCACGGAAATCTTTTAGCCGGAGGCCAGCTTGCGGTGGCGACCAAATCGCTGAAGACTGCAATCCGCAATCCGAACGATTCCCAGGATACGAGCCTTGCGCTACGCACTCTATTTCACGCCGCCGAAGGACGATCCTTTGAACGCCACAGCCGCTCTCTGGCTTGGCCGCGATGCCTTCACCGGCGCAACTTACCCGGCTCCCGATCATCCGGAACTGCCAGCCGCCGAGCAGTTTGACCTGACCGCCCAGCCTCGCCGCTACGCCTTCCACGCGACAATCAAGGCGCCATTCCATCTGGTGTCCTCCGTCACCGAGAAGGATTTCCTTGAGGTTGTCGAGGATTTCGCCGCTCGCACATCTGCCTTCGAGATTCCCGAGCTGGTGCTTGGACAACTCGGCAAGTTCTTTGCGCTCGTGCCCGCTTTTTTGCATCCGCCGCTTCAGGATTTCGCCGCCGCGGTGGTAAAATCCTTCGAACCGTTTCGCGCCGCCCTATCGGATGCCGATATCGCGCGCCGCAATCCGGAGAAACTGAGCGAGAGCCAGAGGGCCAATCTGTTGCGCTGGGGCTATCCCTATGTGATGGATGACTTCGGGTTCCACATGACGCTGACCGGCCTGGTGCCGCAGGAGCGTGCTGGCATAATGAAGGCCATTCTGGCGGAGCGTTTCGCCGCCTTTACCGGCCGGCCGCTCCCAATCACCGGCCTTGCCGTTTTCATTGAGGAGGCGCGCGGCGCTCCGTTTACAGCCCATTCCTGGTGGCCGCTTGCCGGCGCGAAAATCTGAGAGACCATATTCATGACCAAAGAAACCGTCTTCTCCAATGCCCGCATCGTCCTTGAGGATGAAATCATCGAGGGATCGGTCCTCGTCCGCGACGGCAAGATCGCCGATATCTCGACGGGCTACTCTGATGTCGGTGAGGATTTCGAAAGCGACTATCTGATCCCGGGTCTCGTCGAACTCCACACCGACCATCTCGAAGGCCACTATTCGCCGCGCCCGGGTCTGCGCTGGCACAAGACGGCGGCGATCCAGGCGCACGATGCCCAGATCGTCACTTCCGGCATCACGACCGTCTTCGATTGCCTGCGCATGGGCGCCGACGAGGATGGCGGCTTCGAGCACGGCGAGATGCGCGAGATGGCCGATGCGATCCAGAAGGCCGAGCAGGAAGGCCGCCTGCGCGCCGAGCATCTCATACACCTGCGTTGCGAGGTCTCGGCCGACAACGTGCTGCAGCACTTCGCCGACTTCGAAAACGATCCCTATGTCCGTCTCGTCTCCTTGATGGATCACGCGCCTGGCCAGCGGCAGTTCCAGACGATGGACCAGTACATCTTCTATTACCAGAAAAAGCGCGGCCTTTCCGATGCCGAGTTCGCCAAGTTCGTTGATCGCCGTGTGTCTGAATCCGAGCGCAATTCGACGCCGCACCGCACGGCCATTTCCAAGGTCTGCGCTGAGCGTGGCATAACCGTCGCCAGTCACGACGACGCAACGCTTGCCCATGTCGACGAAGCCATCGAAAACGGCGTTCGCCTCGCCGAATTCCCGACCAGCTTCGACGCTGCCAAGGCGTCGCACGAGCACGGCATGAGCGTGCTGATGGGTGCCCCGAATATCGTTCGCGGCAGGTCGCACTCCGGCAACATTGCGGCCCGCGATCTCGCCGAACGCGGCGTGCTCGACGTGCTGTCCTCCGACTACGTCCCGCTCAGCCTCCTTTACGCCCCCTTTCTGATTGCCGACGAAGTGGAGAGCATTTCGCTGCCGAAGGCGATCGCCATGGTCACCGCGACGCCGGCCCGCACCGTTAGCCTCAACGATCGCGGCCGCATCGCCACCGGCCTGCGCGCCGATCTCGTCCGCGTCTTCCGCGACCAGGGTGTGCCGGTCACCCGTTCTGTTTGGCGTGAAGGGCGCCGTGTCGCATGAACCCGTCGCACGAACCGCACATCGTTCCGGGCACCGAACACGGCATCATGGTCGTGGTCGTCGGTCCGAGTGGTGCTGGAAAGGACACCTTGATGGCGCTGGCCGCCAAGCACTTCCGGGGTCGTCCAGAGGTGCATTTCGTCCGCCGCGTCATCACCCGTCACACCCATGCTGGCGGCGAGCAGCATCTCGCCGTGTCGGACCAGGGCTTTGCGTCGATGGAACAGGCCGGAAGTTTCGCGGTTTGGTGGGAAGCACACGGTCTTAAATATGGCATTCCGGCCGAAGTGTCGGTCTCGCTTGCACAAGGAAACTTGGTCATCGCCAATGGTTCCCGCTCGGCGCTTCACCATTTCAAGGCCGCTTTCCCACGGCTCAAGGTCATCAATGTGACGGCGACTGCCGAAGTGCTGGCGAGTCGGCTAGAAGCTCGCGGCCGCGAGACGCACGAAGACATCATGGCGCGTCTCGCCCGCGGCCCGCTCACCGTACGTGGCGACTACGACGTGACCGACCTCGACAACAGCGGCTCGCTGGAAGAAGGCGAGCGCAGGATCGTAGATACGCTGAACGGCTTCCTGGCCGAGATCGGCTGACGCGGGAGCATGCGGCCGATCAGGGTTCTCGACTATGATCCGGCGTGGTCAGGCCGCTTTCGACGCCGCGAGGCGTCCACTGCCGACGCTGGCAGCGGATCGCGTCCTTGCAATCGCCCGGTCACGAACCAGCGTCCGGTGATGATTGCAGGAGGTGGTCGAAAGACATCTGCGGCAGCCTGAGGGGCGACGCAGAGCGATCACTCGCTCTCGCCGCCACGTCCAGCCACGATCTCGCGCTTGCCGACATGGTTTGCCGGGCCGACAAGACCTTCGTTCTCCATGCGTTCGACGAGCGAAGCCGCACGGTTGTAGCCGATGCCGAGACGGCGCTGGATGTAGGAGGTCGAGCACTTCTTGTCGCGCATGACGACCTTTACTGCCTGCTGATAGAGTTCGTCTGCGTCTTCGGAACCCATGGCGCTCTTGTCGAAGACGGAGCTGTCCTCTTCCTCGCCCGCCTCCTCTTCCTCGTCAGCCGTAACTGTGTCGAGATATTCCGGCCGACCCTGGGTTTTCAGGTGCGCGACGACCTTCTCCACTTCAGCATCCGAAACGAACGGCCCGTGCACGCGCGAAATCCGCCCGCCGCCCTGCATGTGCAGCATGTCGCCCTGCCCGAGTAGTTGCTCGGCGCCTTGTTCTCCGAGGATGGTGCGACTGTCGATCTTTGACGTCACCTGGAAGGAGATGCGCGTCGGGAAGTTTGCCTTGATAGTGCCGGTGATGACATCGACCGATGGGCGCTGTGTGGCCATGATCAGGTGGATGCCGGCCGCACGTGCCATCTGCGCCAGGCGCTGGATCGCCCCTTCAATCTCCTTGCCGGCGACCATCATGAGGTCGGCCATCTCATCGACAATGACGACGATATAGGGCATCGGTGTCAGGTCCATTTCCTGCTGCTCCTCGATCGGAGCGCCGGTGCTTCTGTCGAAGCCGGTCTGGACCATGACGTGGATGGTCTCGCCGTTGTCGCGCGCCTGCGCCACGCGGCTGTTGTAGCCGTCGATGTTGCGTACGCCGAGGCGCGACATCTTGCGATAGCGATCCTCCATCTCGCGCACGGCCCACTTCAGGGCCATCACCGCTTTCTTGGGGTCCGTGACAACAGGCGTCAACAGGTGCGGAATACCGTCGTAGACCGACAATTCGAGCATCTTGGGATCGACCATGATCAGGCGGCACTGTTCCGGAGACATCCGGTAGAGCAGCGACAGGATCATCGTGTTGATGGCGACCGATTTGCCCGAACCGGTGGTACCGGCGACGAGCAGGTGCGGCATCTTCGCGAGCTCCGCGATGACGGGTTCGCCGCCGATCGTCTTGCCGAGGCCGAGCGCAAGCTTGTAGCCGCTTTTCTCGAAATCCTGGCTTTCGATCATCTCGCGGAAGTAGACGGTTTCGCGCAGCGCGTTCGGCAGTTCGATGCCGATGACGTTGCGGCCGGGAACCACTGCAACACGCGCCGACAGCGCGGACATCGAACGGGCGATATCGTCGGCAAGACCGATGACGCGCGAGGACTTTACGCCAGGTGCCGGCTCGAACTCGTAAAGTGTGACGACGGGGCCGGGGCGGACATGGATGATCTCGCCCTTGATACCGAAATCCTCGAGCACGCTTTCCAGAAGGCCGGCATTCTGCTCGAGCGTCTCCTGCGACATGATTTCGCCGATACGCTCCGGCGGCTCCTGCAGCAGCGAATGTGACGGGAATTCGTAGCCGGAGGAATCGACTCTCGAGGGGACGACCTTCGGTGCCGCAAACCGCGGTACCGGTGCGAGCGGTTGCGGCGCCAAAGCGCGGACCGGCAGCGGAGCGATCGGCTGTGTTTTCGGCGGGACTACTGCTTCTTCCACGCGGGTCTGGTCGGTCGAGACCGGCTGTTGCGCGGGGCGGCTGCGCATCGCCAAACTGGCAGCCTGCGCGACAGGCGGCGGGGCGACTGGCTCAGGCAGGGGAGCAATGGCTGTTGCCGGCTGTTGCCGACCTGGTCGCCACTCCATGACGCGGAATCGGCTGACGATCGATTCGGGGATGACTTCGGGCCGCGGCAATGAAATTTGAGGCAGCAGGATCGGTTCGGCCGAAGCTTCCTCGAAGGCCATGACTTCCCAGAACGCGAAGTCCGAGATAGCAGCCAGCTCTGTGGAGGCACGGACAATGGTCTGGGTTTCGCGCTCGACTGAGATCACCGACGATACAGTCACAACCGGCTGCACTTCGATTGCGGGGGGGATCTCGGCTTCATAGACGTCGAGTGGAACGTTGGCGACAAG
Source organism: Rhizobium mesoamericanum STM3625 (assembly GCF_000312665.1). Classification (GTDB taxonomy): domain Bacteria; phylum Pseudomonadota; class Alphaproteobacteria; order Rhizobiales; family Rhizobiaceae; genus Rhizobium; species Rhizobium mesoamericanum. The sequence goes on from NZ_HF536772.1 coordinate 1,098,424, forward strand.
AGGCGCCGACGGCGCCACGCTCGCACCAATTTCTGCAGCAACGCGTTCCTGCAGCGCGAGAGGCGGCGTGCGAACGGGTGGCACCGGCATGCGCTTCGGATTGATCAGGTTCTCGGGCGTGCGGGTGAACCGCACATTCGGGGCCAGTGAAAAATTGCTCTGCCAGATTGGCGCCGTAGGCTTCTCGCCTGCGTATTCCTGCAGCTGTTCACCTTCGACTTCCGCGGAAATCTCCTCGGCCCCTGTCAGATTGGTTCTAGGAAAGCGCATACGACCGCTACTCACTCATGATTAGCAACTAATATCCGATCTCGAATTAGGAAATGAAGGTTAATAAGTTCCTTCCATCCGCGCCACCATTCGACCAAAAATGTAATGAATAACGTTTAATATCAATGGTTTGACAGGTAGAGAAAATTTTAATGGATTTTCGACGAAGCGCTCAATGCGCTTCGTCCCAGTTGGTGGCCGAACGCGCGTCGACCCTCAGCGGCACCCGCATTTCAAGAGCGGGCATGGTAGCGTTTTCCATGACCGAAACGATGATTGGTGTGGCCTTTGCGACGTCTGCGTCCTCGACCTCAAAGATCAGTTCGTCGTGGACCTGCAGGAGCATGCGCACGCGGTCGGCAAGCCCCGCTTCGGCAAGCGCCGGTTCCATCTTGATCATCGCCCGGCGAATGATATCGGCCGCCGATCCCTGGATCGGTGCATTGATTGCCGCTCGCTCATTGAAAGCGCGCACCGATGGATTGGAGGAGCGAATCTCCGGGTAGTTGATTCGCCGTCCGAAGATCGTCTCGACATAGCCCTTGTCGCGGGCCATCTGCTTGCGGCTGTCCATGTAGTCGCGGATGCCGGGGAAGCGCTCGAAATATTTCTTGATATAGTCGCCCGCTTCCGAGCGCTCGATCGAGAGCTGGTTGGCAAGGCCGAAGGCCGAAATGCCGTAGATAATCCCGAAGTTGATCGCCTTTGCCCGGCGCCGCACCTCGGACGGCATGCCCTCGACCGGAACGCCGAACATCTCCGATGCGGTCATGGCATGAATGTCGACACCGTCGGCAAAGGCCTGTGTCAACTGGGGGATCTCGGCGACATGAGCGAGCACCCGCAGCTCGATCTGGCTGTAGTCGGCCGAGATCAGCTTATGGCCAGGCGACGAAATGAATGCCGTGCGTATCTTGCGGCCTTCCGCCGTGCGCACCGGAATATTCTGCAGGTTCGGTTCCGAGGATGACAGGCGCCCCGTGGTCGTCGAGGCTAGCGAATACGAGGTGTGAACCCGTTTCGTCTCGTGGTGGATGTATCCCGGTAGCGCATCAGTGTAAGTCGACTTTAGCTTGGTCAGCTGGCGCCAATCGACGATCTTGCGCGGCAACTCGAAACCGGCAGCGGCGAGGTCTTCGAGAACGCTCGCCGAAGTGGACCATTGGCCGGTCTTCGTCTTCGTGCCGCCTGCCAGTCCCATCTTGCCGAAGAGGATGTCGCCCAACTGCTTTGGCGAACCGATGGTAAAGCGACCGCCCGCGAGCTTGTAAATTTCGTCCTCCAGTGCCGCGGCGCCCTGTGCGAGATCGCCGGAGAGACGCGAGAGGATCTGCCGATCAACGGTTATGCCGCGTGCTTCCATGTGCGCAAGGACCGGAAGCAACGGCCGCTCGAGGCGCTCGTACACCGTCGTTAGCTTCTCAGCAGCCAGGCGCGGTTTCAAAACGAGCCAGAGCCGCAATGTGATTTCCGCATCTTCGGCAGCGTAGTGCGTGGCGCGATCGATATCGACGAGGTCGAATGTCACGTTCGACTTACCGCTGCCAGCCACGTCCTTGTAAGCAATGGGTGTATGGCCGAGGAACTTTTCCGAAAGCGGATCCATGCCGTGGGCACCGGTTCCAGCGTCCAGCACATAGGAGATTAGCATCGTATCGTCGAAATTCTTCGTTTCGACGCCGTAACGTTTCATCAGCAGGTAGTCGTATTTGAGGTTCTGGGCGACCTTAAGGATCGACTCGTCTTCCAGCAGCGCCTTTAGCCGGGGCAGGGCATCCCGCATTGGAATCTGGTTGTCAGTGAGCCCGCCGCCGAGCAAATCACCGACGCCTGTTTTGTGGCCGATCGGGATGTAGGCGGCGCGGATGCTGGTGCCCGTGGCATTCTTGTCGTTGTCAGCGATCGCCATCGAAAATCCGACGAGCTCGGCTTGCATCGCGTCGAGCGAGGTCGTCTCCGTATCGAAGGCAACCAGTCCAGTATCACGTGCATCGGCAATCCACTTGTCGAGCGTCGCGACATCACGAATGGTGACATAGCGCGAGTGGTCGAATGGTAGCGAGGCAAACGCTTCTGCGCGTGCCTTGGCAAAATCAGCAGCTAGGAAAGCGCCTTCGCGACTACTCGCACCGCTCGTCTTTGCCGGAACGGGCACCGCCTCGCCGACGAGGTCGGGAATACCGCCGGCGACCGGCGCCGGCTCCGCGGCATCGAGATCCGGGCCGCGGGCCGCAGCTCCCCATTCCACAGGGACCTCGGCGGCATCGATCGCGCTAGCATCGCAGTCGCAAGCCTCGGCTACGCGACGGGTCAGCGACGCAAACTGCATCGCCTTCAGGAAGCCGATCAGCTTTGGCCCATTCTGCGGCTCGAGGATCAGGTCTTCGACGCTCAGTTCCAGCGGGACGTCGGTACGAAGTCGCACCAGTTCGCGCGACAGGCGCGCCTTGTCGGCATTCTCGATGATAGTCTGTCGCCGCTTTTCCTGCTTGATCTCGGTCGCGCGTTCCAGGAGCGCGTCGAGATCGCCGTATTCGGCAAGTAGCTGCGCCGCCGTCTTCGGGCCGATGCCGGGGATGCCAGGCACGTTGTCGACCGAGTCTCCGGTCATTGCCTGAAGATCGATCATCTTTTCGGGTGGAACGCCCCATTTCTCGATGACGTCCGGAATGCCGATCTGCTTATCCTTCATGCTGTCGTACATATGGACGTTGGGCGTAACGAGCTGCATCAGATCTTTGTCCGAAGAGACGATCGTCACATCTGCGCCGAGCGCTTCGGCCTGACGCGCATAGGTCGCAATGATGTCGTCCGCCTCGAAGCCTTCGGTCTCGATGCACGGCAGGTTGAAGGCGCGGGTGGCATGGCGGATGAGACCGAATTGGGGAATTAGCTCTTCGGGCGGGGTGGAACGGTTTGCCTTATACGCATCGTAGAGATCCTTGCGGAACGTCTTTGCCGAATAGTCGAAGATAACGGCAAGATGCGTCGGGGTTACGCCCACCGACGTGTCGCGTGCATCCGTCAGGAGTTTCCACAGCATATTGCAGAATCCAGACACGGCGCCGACCGGCAAACCATCGGATTTGCGAGTCAAGGGGGGGAGTGCGTGAAAGGCTCGAAAGATAAAACCGGAGCCGTCGACAAGGAAAAGATGATCGCCTTTTTTCATGGCGTCATGGATAGCGCGGCCACCTTGCAAGGTCCATATAAAGTTCCAACGAAGAAAAGATTCGGGCTCACCAAACTGTTACTAATTTGTAATTGTCAAACTTTGACTCTCCCTTGAAAAGCCACATTCTCGATCACAAATGATTACTACCGACGTTTGATCGTGTTTGATCGCGTCGAGGGTCTGATAGCTGGCTTGTCCCCCGCCGCATCGGACTTGGACAAAGGCCTTATCCCCTCTCCGGGCCTTTGTCCCCATTTTAGAGCCGCCATAGCCAGACCTCCAGGCTATGGCGGCTTTGTTTTTCTGCTCTATCTTTTGAACGATAGCTTGCGATGAAGCATTTGTGATGCATCGTATGCGATTTGTTACACTGTTTCGTCGAGTCTTTTGCGACTAACTGGAAAGATGGGAATTAATCGTATGGATTCGGGAGCCTACCTTGCCAGCCAGCTGGCCAAGGGCTTCGCTCGTTCGCTCCAGCAGCGCGCGGCGCGGCTCGGCTTTTCGCCAGGGCAGTTCCCAGTACTTCTCGAACTCTGGGCCGAGGATGGGCTGACGCAGAAGCAGTTGCTGGCTCGGGTCGATATTGAACAAGCCACGATGGCAAACACCCTAGCGCGCATGGCGCGCGACGGACTCATTGATCGTCGTCCGCATCCGTCCGACAAGCGTGCCCAGCTAATCTTTCTCACCGACAAGGCCAAAGGCATGGAAGGCGACGCGATCGAGGCGGCACGTGAAGCGGACCTTGCGCTCTTTCAGGGCTTCAAGAGCTTCGAGCGCGAACTGACCCTCGCGTATATTCGTCGCCTCCTCGACAACGCCAAGAAGCTCTGAGTTGGCCTTATACCGAAGCCGTTATATTAGCAGAGCTGGGTAGCCGGTGGACCTCATATCTCACCTCGAACACATTGCCGTATGCTATTTATCCTTCCCTAAATAACTGTAAATTGCATATGTGATTTTAGCATTCGTCTTCTGGTGTACTTGTCGCACTCAGTCTTCGCAGATCGCCTCTTCCTCCTTCGATCTTTTCAACTCGAAAGCGATTTACCTTTGGTCTATCGTCCGGCGGAATTTCGAAAGGAGTCGAAAATGACTGACATAAATCCGGTGCTTTCGCGCGCAGATCAGAATCTGCCATCAAGCCTCGACAGGCTGTTTGAACTCTTGAGGATCAAATCGATCTCCACGGATCCAGCTTTCAAGGGCGAGTGCCGCAAGGCAGCCGAATGGCTGGTTTCCTATCTCGAGACGCTGGGTTTCCATGCTTCCGTGCGCGATACGCCCGGTCATCCGATGGTTGTCGCCCATCATGCCGGGGCGAGCGCAGACACACCCCACGTGCTGTTTTACGGCCACTACGATGTGCAACCGGTCGATCCCATCGAGCTTTGGGAGAATGATCCGTTCGAACCGTCGATCAAGGATGTCGGCAATGGCCGGAAGGTCTTGACGGGTCGCGGAACCGCCGACGACAAGGGCCAGTTGATGACCTTCGTCGAAGCCTGCCGCGCCTACAAGGAGGTCAACGGTGCCTTGCCATGCCGCATCACAATCCTTTTCGAAGGTGAAGAGGAATCCGGTTCACCGTCGCTGAAGCCGTTTCTCGAGGCCAACGCCGCTGAATTGAAGGCCGACTACGCCCTCGTGTGCGATACCGGCATGTGGGACCGCGACACGCCGGCGATTGCTGCGGCGCTTCGGGGTCTCGTCGGCGAAGAGGTCGTCGTGACGGCAGCCGATCGCGATTTGCACTCCGGCCTGTTCGGCGGTGCCGCCGCAAATCCGATCCACATTCTGACGGCTGTACTTGCTGGTCTGCACGATGAAACTGGCCGCATCACCCTCGATGGCTTCTATGATGGCGTGGAGGAAACGCCGGCCAATATCAAGGCATCCTGGGAAACCCTCGGCAAGACCGCCGAGACCTTCCTGGGCGAGGTGGGTCTGTCGGTCCCGTCGGGAGAGAAGGGTCGCTCGGTCCTCGAATTGACCTGGGCGCGTCCGACCGCAGAGGTCAATGGCATCTGGGGTGGCTATACCGGTGAAGGCTTCAAGACGGTGATCGCAGCCAAGGCTTCCGCCAAGATTTCTTTCCGTCTCGTCGGCACGCAGGATCCGGACGCCATTCGCGAGAGCTTCCGCAGTTACGTCCGTTCAAAAATTCCGGCGGATTGCTCCGTCGAATTCCATCCGCACGGCGGTTCGCCGGCGATTCATCTCTCCTATGATTCACCGGTGCTAACGCAGGCCAAGAATGCGCTTTCCGACGAATGGCCGAAGCCTGCCGTGGTCATTGGCATGGGCGGATCGATCCCGATCGTCGGCGATTTCCAGAAAATGCTGGGCATGGAGTCGCTGCTGGTCGGCTTCGGTCTCAGCGATGACCGTATCCACTCGCCGAACGAGAAATACGAACTCGTTTCCTATCACAAGGGCATCCGCTCCTGGATTCGTATCCTGGAAGCGCTCGCCAAGTAACAGTTGGAAGATCGCGCTGGGTTGCAGGCGCCAGAAAAACAAAAAGGCCGGAACAAACCGGCCTTTCGTCATCCACTTCACTTCGATGCCAGTACATCCGTGGTCAAGGAGCAAGCGAATGTTGCAGCCAGATTGATCGGGAAAGGTTAACGAATGGTTAACCGCAAAGCCGCGATCAAGCGGGGAAGCGGCAACGTTGGTTGCGCGCACAGCTTTCCATCGGCTGCATGGCGGTCCCTATGTTGGAATGCCGACCAGGCGTTTCAAGTGGGGCCAGCTGTCATCCCTTTTGCTTGGGGCGGAGGCTTTCATCAGCGACATGAGGAGGCCCGGTGCTCTGGGAGAGACACCGGACCTGATCGTAATCGGCACGTTTGAGGGGGGACGGCCGACCTTTAGCGAAACGTGTAGGGCGTGTTTCGCTAGGGAACTAATTCACGGTGTCCCTAATGGTTCCCTCCTACCAGAGAGAAACTGAATTCTGGCGACAGCCTAGCAGCTCGCGGATCTCCGCGAACGGGCCGTGCAGCATCTTCAGGCGGCTCTCTTCCATCTTTGTCAGCCGGTAGCGGCGTGCAAACTCTTGCACGTTCCAGATTTCGTGCAGCCTAAATTCCTCGATGTTACTAAAGTCGATGCTCATGAAATGCCTGCCTAATGCGCGTTCTGCGCTAATCTTAGGCGCAATTCGACGTGCTATATGTCAGATTTGTGACAGTCGCAACGAATGGCAGCCATGCCAAAAAAGCGTGGCTTGACGGGCCAAATAAAACAGAGCCCGGCGATCCGGGCTCTGTTGTTGTCTTCGGTTCGAATCGTGTGATCAGCGCCAATCGCTGTAGCGATCGCGGGCCCACGGCGGCGGACGATCCCACCCGTAGGACCGTTCGTAACGCCAGCCATAGCGGGGCGGGCCGCCCCATCCGTAGCGGCGATCGTACCTCCATCCATAACGTGGCGGCGGTGGGCGGTCCCAGTTCGGTCGGCAATTTCCCCACCGGGTGATGTGATAGCCGCGCCCGCAAGCGTAGTCGACGAGCACCGTGTTTTGGGCCGCGGCGTTCATCGGAGCGACCGGCATCGCTTCAGCCACCGAAACGCCAAATCCACACATGGCGATCGCGACTGCAATCATTCTCATACGCATCTCTGCACCTCTGTTATGCAAGTCCCTTGCGCGTCGATTAGAAAGCCGGTTCGGTGAATGGGGGCTGAACCAAATTTGACATTATTGGGGCAAGCGCGGACCGCTCTAACCACTTCTTAACCACCCCTTAAATCGCCGCATTTAAAGTTCAACCGAGCGAAGAACCGTTTCATAAAAGCGCGGTTTCTGCGGCGTCGCCGCGCACGAAGCGAAGATGGGGTGCACCGGGTACTAGATGGCGGGCAGAGGCAAATCACGCGACAGGATCGAACCTTCTTTCAGCGGTCGCGACGACCGCGACGATGATGACGATTTCTCGCTCGATGCCGATGACCGCGTTGTGCGCGGACGCTCGACCAGGCGCGCAGCGCCGAAACCGTCCCGCGCGCGCCAGCCGGAGCGACGTAAACGCGACCGCCGCGATCGAGAAGGTGGAGGACTCTTCAGCTTCATCCGTCGCATCGTCTACTGGTTTGTCGTTTTCGGCATTTGGGCCGGGATCGGCGTGGCGGGTCTCGTCGTCTATTACGGATCTCGCATGCCGAGCGCCAGCACCTGGGCTATTCCGGAGCGTCCGCCGAACGTCAAGATCACTGCTGTCGACGGCAGCGTCATAGCCAATCGCGGTACAACAGGGGGCGAGGCCCTGGCGCTCGAAGACATGTCGCCGTACATTCCCGAAGCGATCGTCGCCATCGAAGACCGCCGCTTCTACTCGCACTTCGGCGTGGATCCGCTTGGCCTTGCACGCGCCTTCGTCACCAACCTGACGACCGGGCACATGGTCCAGGGTGGCTCGACGCTGACGCAGCAGCTTGCAAAGAACCTCTTTCTATCGCCGGACCGAACGCTGGAACGCAAGGTCCAGGAAGTCCTGCTCGCCCTGTGGCTGGAGCAGAAGTACACCAAGGACCAGATTCTTGCGATGTATCTCAATCGCGTATTTTTCGGCTCGAACGCCTATGGTGTCGAAGCTGCCTCGCGCCGATACTTCAACAAGTCTGCGCGTGATGTGAACCTCGGTGAAGCAGCCCTTCTTGCCGGTCTCGTAAAGGCACCGTCGCGCCTGTCGCCGGCACGCGATCCCGATGCCGCCAATGCCCGCGCGCAGGTGGTGCTGCAGACGATGCGCGACCAAGGCTATATCACCGATGACGAAGTCAAGACCGCCATGTCGCAGACGCCTGCAAAGGCGAAGCGCTATTGGTCGGGTGCCGGCCACTACGTTGCCGATATGGTGATGGATCAGCTGCCCGCCCTGATCGGCGAAGTCAAGGAAGACATCGTCGTCGACACGACGATCGACAAGACACTGGAAAAGCGTGCGGAGCAGTCGTTGAATGACGTGCTCGGTAAGGATGGCGCCAAGGTCGATGCCTCTCAGGCCGCGTTGGTCTCTCTCGATGGGACCGGTGCAATCCGTGCCCTCGTCGGCGGGAGGGACTATGCCGACAGTCAGTTCAACCGCGCCGTCACCGCCAAGCGCCAGCCCGGATCCTCCTTCAAGCCGTTCGTTTACGCGGCAGCGCTGGAAAAGGGCCTGACGCCGTTCTCGGTGTTCAATGACGCGCCGATTCGCATAGGCGACTGGACGCCTGAGAACTACGAGAAGAAGTATAATGGCGAAGTGTCGCTCGCGACGGCGCTTGCAAAGTCGCTGAACACTGTCGCCGCCCAGCTGGTCATGTATGACGGGCCGGATCAGGTCATCAAGCTGGCACACCGTCTCGGCATCGAATCGGAGCTGCAGCCCAACGCCTCGATCGCTTTGGGCACGTCGGAAGTGTCGTTGATGGAGCTCACCGGCGCCTATGCCGCTTTCATGAATGGCGGCTATAAGGCAACACCGCACGTGATCCGCCGTGTGACGACGGCTGACGGCAGCAGGGTGCTCTACGAGAACACTTACGACAATCCGCCCCGCGTCCTGTCGGAAGCGATTGCCGCCAACATGAACACCATGATGATGGGTGTCATCAACCAGGGAACGGGCAAGAGCGCCAAGCTTGCCGGCTGGCAGGCAGCCGGCAAGACCGGCACCACCCAGAATTCGCGTGACGCGCTCTTCGTTGGCTTCACCAGTAATCTCACAACCGGCGTCTGGTTCGGCAATGACGATGGCAAGCCGATGAAGAAGGTGACAGGCGGCGGCCTGCCGGCCAAGGCGTGGCAGGAGTTCATGGTCGCCGCGCACAAGGGACTGTCGCCGGCACCGCTTTTCGGCAATGGGCAGTTCATGGCAGATCCGACAGCCAATCCCGGTGTTGGCGATCAGCCCATGGCGTCCGTCGAGCCTGGCGCGGCGGCGCCGCTTGACGAGCCGACGACGATCGGCAGCATTCTCTCCGGTGTCTTCGGGGCCGGGGCCGATGTTCGTGAGCGGAATCCGCGGGCGAACGACCGGCTAAGACGTCAACCAATGGCGCCGATTGATGGCGGTCCGGTGCCTCCCGCCGACATCGCTCAGGACGGCGATAATGGCTACGGCGAAGCGCTGCCGCCGGGTGATATTGGCGAGCCCGAACCGGCAGTTACGAACCGGTCGAGGAGGACGACTCTCCTCGACCTGATCATGGGGCGATAGCGAAACAGTTCAGGCGGCAAAAAGCCATCTTCTTGTGTCCGCCAAAATTAGTAAGCCGGGCGCTTGTTTTGCCAGTTTACTGGCTATTTCTCGCCTTGCAGTCCCGAAAACCGCTCCTTATATACGCGGCATCACCGCAATCACGATTGCGTTAATCTTAAAGACCCATCCCGTAAGGGGCTGTCAGGGGAATGCCTTCTCGGGGTTCCGACAGCTTGCTTCAAGGAGAGAATGACATGGCAAAAGTAATTGGTATCGACCTCGGAACGACAAATTCCTGCGTCGCAGTCATGGACGGCAAAGACGCAAAGGTCATTGAGAATGCGGAAGGCGCGCGTACGACCCCTTCCATGGTGGCATTTTCCGATGACGGCGAACGCCTCGTCGGCCAGCCGGCCAAGCGCCAGGCGGTCACCAACCCGACGAACACCCTCTTCGCAGTGAAGCGCCTCATCGGCCGCCGCTACGAAGATCCGACCGTTGAGAAGGACAAGAGCCTCGTTCCTTTCCACATCGTCAAGGGCGACAACGGCGACGCTTGGGTCGAAGCCCAGGGCAAGTCCTATTCTCCGGCACAGATCTCAGCGATGATTCTTCAGAAGATGAAGGAAACCGCCGAATCCTATCTTGGTGAAAAGGTCGAAAAGGCCGTCATCACCGTTCCCGCTTACTTCAACGACGCACAGCGCCAGGCAACCAAGGATGCCGGCAAGATTGCTGGCCTCGAAGTTCTTCGCATCATCAACGAGCCGACGGCAGCAGCCCTTGCCTACGGTCTCGACAAGAAGGATGGCAAGACGATCGCCGTTTACGACTTGGGTGGCGGTACCTTCGATATCTCGATCCTCGAAATCGGCGACGGCGTCTTCGAAGTTAAGTCCACCAACGGCGATACCTTCCTCGGCGGTGAAGACTTCGACATGCGTCTGGTCGAATACCTGGTTGCCGAGTTCAAGAAGGACAACGGTATCGATCTCAAGGGCGACAAGCTTGCTCTGCAGCGCCTCAAGGAGGCTGCCGAAAAGGCAAAGATCGAACTGTCGTCCTCACAGCAGACCGAAATCAACCTGCCGTTCATCACCGCTGATGCAACCGGCCCGAAGCACCTGACGCTGAAGCTCACCCGGGCCAAGCTGGAAAGCCTGGTCGACGATCTCATTCAACGCACCATCGCACCGTGCAAGGCAGCCCTCAAGGATGCCGGCGTCACCCCCGCAGAGATCGACGAAGTCGTTCTCGTCGGTGGTATGAGCCGCATGCCGAAGGTGCAGGAAGTCGTCAAGCAGCTGTTCGGCAAGGAGCCGCACAAGGGCGTAAACCCGGACGAAGTCGTAGCACTCGGCGCAGCCATCCAGGCTGGCGTTCTGCAGGGCGACGTCAAGGACGTTCTGCTTCTCGACGTAACCCCGCTGTCCCTTGGTATCGAGACCCTCGGTGGCGTCTTCACCCGTCTGATCGAGCGTAACACAACGATCCCGACGAAGAAGTCGCAGACCTTCTCGACCGCCGACGACAACCAGCAGGCTGTCACCATCCGCGTTTCGCAGGGTGAGCGCGAAATGGCTGCCGACAACAAGCTGCTCGGTCAGTTCGACCTCGTTGGACTGCCCCCGGCACCGCGTGGAGTTCCGCAGATCGAAGTGACGTTCGATATCGACGCCAACGGTATTGTTCAGGTTTCGGCCAAGGACAAGGGCACCGGCAAGGAACAGCAGATCCGTATCCAGGCTTCGGGTGGTCTCTCCGACGCCGACATCGAGAAGATGGTCAAGGACGCCGAAGCAAATGCCGAGGCCGACAAGAAGCGTCGAGAAGCCGTCGAAGCAAAGAACCAGGCCGAAAGCCTGATCCATTCAAGCGAGAAGTCGCTAAAGGATTACGGTGACAAGGTCTCCGAAACGGACCGCACGGCAATCTCCGATGCGATCGCTGCTCTGAAGTCCTCCGTCGAAGCGACCGAGCCGGATGCTGAAGACATCAAGGCGAAGACCCAGACGCTCATGGAAGTTTCGATGAAGCTCGGCCAGGCGATCTATGAAGCCCAGCAGGCGGAAGCTGGCTCGGCGGATGCCTCGGCAGCCGGTGGCGACGAAAATGTCGTTGACGCCGACTACGAAGAAGTCAAGGACGACGACCATAAGAAGTCCGCGTAAGCGCGACGGAGCAGTCTAGCTTGAAACTGACGTTCCGGCTGCTCGCCACGGCAGCCGGAAAACCATTTCCGGGGTTTAATCCTTAATGGCAAAAGCTGATTTTTACGAAACGCTGGGTGTCGCCAAGACGGCGGACGAGAAAGAGCTGAAAGGCGCCTTCCGCAAACTCGCCATGAAGTACCATCCGGACAAGAATCCGGGCGACCATGATGCCGAGCGCAAATTCAAGGAAATCAACGAAGCCTATGAAATGCTCAAGGATCCGCAGAAGCGCGCGGCGTATGACCGGTATGGTCACGCAGCCTTCGAACACGGCGGCATGGGTGGCGGTGGCGGTGGATTTGGCGGCGGCGGATTCTCCGACATTTTCGAGGATATCTTCGGCGAGATGATGGGCGGCGGCCGTCAGCGGCAGCGCTCCTCCGGCGGCCGCGAGCGTGGCGCCGATCTTCGTTACAACATGGAGATTTCGCTGGAGGAATCCTTCTCCGGCAAGACGGCGCAAATTCGAGTTCCGACATCGATTACCTGCGACGTCTGTTCTGGTTCGGGCGCAAAACCCGGTACGCAACCGAAGACCTGCGGCACCTGTCAGGGTTCGGGCCGCGTGCGTGCAGCCCAGGGTTTCTTCTCGATCGAGCGTACCTGCCCGACCTGTCATGGTCGCGGAACGATAATTCCCGATCCCTGCGGGAAGTGTCATGGCCAAGGGCGCGTCACCGAAGAGCGATCGCTCTCGGTGAACATTCCGGCCGGCATCGAAGATGGCACCCGCATTCGCCTGCAGGGCGAGGGCGAGGCCGGCATGCGCGGCGGTCCGGCGGGCGATCTCTATATATTCCTGTCCGTCAAGCCGCATGAATTCTATCAGCGTGACGGCGCCGACCTCTACTGCACCATTCCGATCTCAATGACGACGGCGGCCCTCGGTGGGACGTTTGACGTGGCGACGCTCGATGGCACGAAATCGCGTGTGAGCGTGCCGGAAGGCACTCAGGCCGGCAAGCAGTTCCGTCTGAAGGGCAAGGGCATGCCGGTGTTGCGTTCGCCGCAAACCGGTGACCTTTATATCCAGATCCAGATCGAAACGCCGCAGAAACTGACGAAGCGTCAGCGCGAGCTACTTCAGGAATTCGAGCAGCTATCCTCGAAGGAAAACAATCCGGAATCGACCGGATTCTTTGCCCGGATGAAGGAATTCTTCGAGAACTGACCAGTCATCCCTGCATGTCGAAAGGGCCGGTTGTTGCTACAACCGGCCTTTTGTTCGCTATTCCGGTCCACCCAGACAAGGCTGTCCAAGGGCGCGACGCTCACATTCAAAATCGCTTTATTATCTTGTATCAACCAAATGATTGGTGGGACATTAAGATAATAAAAGGTTAAATTAGCGAACCCAACAACATTGCAGCGCCGGGGGACACTTGGAACGCCGTCTCGCAGCCATCCTTGCAGTAGACATCGTCGGCTATAGCCGGTTGATGGGTTCAGACGAGTCCGGAACGCTAAGTGCGGTCAAAAGCTGCCGCACGGAGCTTCTCAATCCGAAGATCGCACAGCATCGCGGCCGCATCGTCAAGCTGACCGGTGATGGCATGCTGGTGGAATTCTCCAGTATCGTGAACGCTGTTGCCTGCGCCGACGAGGTGCAGCGGGAGACGGCACAGCGAAACCTGTCGGTCCTTGAAGACAAGCGCATCGAATTTCGGATCGGCATTCATCTGGGCGATGTCATCGTAGAGGAGGGCGACATCTTTGGTGACGGTGTCAATGTTGCCGCCCGGCTGGAAACATTGGCCGAGCCCGGCGGCATTGCCGTTTCTGCCTCGGTCAGAGACCATGTCGGCTCACGGCTCGACCTTTCTTTTGAGGACCGCGGTGAGCACAGGCTCAAGAACATCAAGGAACCGATCAGGGTTTATGCGATCTCCCCACGGCGGGCGTTGCCACTGAGAGTGAACAAGGCCGCCTTGGCTGCCGCCAAAGAAAAGCAGAAGCAGCTCGTTGCTGTTCTGCCTTTCACCAACATGAGCGGTGATGCGGAGCAGGAATATTTTTCAGACGGCATCACCGAGGATATCATTACCGACCTCTCCAAAGTATCGAACCTCTACGTCGTCGCGCGCAACACCGCCTTCACCTACAAGGGAAAGTCCGTGCAGGTGAAGCAGGTGGCTGCCGAACTTGGTGTCGACTTTGTTCTTGAGGGGAGCGTGCGCAAGGTCGGCCAGCGTGTTCGCATCACCGGACAGCTGATCGATGCGAGGAACGGCGGGCACCTCTGGGCCGATCGTTTCGACCGAGATTTGACCGATATCTTCGCGATCCAGGACGAGATCACCCACGCAATCGTCGACCAGCTCAAGATCAAACTGCTACCCGAGGAAAGGCGAGCGATCGAGGCCGAACCGACATGCAATGTCGAAGCCTATACCTATTATCTGCGTGGCCGGCAGCTCTCCCACACTTGGACAAGGCCTTACCTACTTCTGGCGCGCCGCATGTTCGCAACGGCGGTCACACTGGATCCGGAATATGCGCGCGCCTATGCGGGCATGGCCGATTGCGAGTCGGCGCTACGGGACTGGCATGCGGGAGAGTATACGCTGCAAGGGATTCTCGGCCTCAGCGCCAAGGCGCTTGCGCTTGATCCAAACCTGGCTGAGGCCCATGCTTCGCGCGGTTTGGCATTGCATCAGGACGGGCGCGATGAGGAAGCCCTGGTAGAATTCGAGAAAGCCCTTGCGCTCGAGCCCGATCTCTACGAGGCAAACTTTCACTACGGGCGCTTCCTGTTCATGCAAGGCAAGTTCGAGGGTGCGATCACGTTTTTCACCAGGGCGGCCGAGATACGGCCGGACGACTACCTCTCGCCGATCCATCTGATGAGTGCATGCCATTCGCTGGGGCTGAGGGAGGAGCGGGAGCACTGGGCGCATGTTTGCATTGAGCGTGCAGAGCATGCCCTGGAATGCCATCCGGAGAATTCGGGGCCGGCTCATCGTGGGGCGCTTGCCTGGGCTCACCTCGGTGAGGCAGAGAGAGCTAAGGAGTGGGTGAAGCGCGCCCAGATGATCGATCCGGACGACATCGTTGCACAGTATAACGTTGCCTGCGTGTACGCGCTGTTGAATGAATGTGATACGGCACTGGACCTGCTGGAGGCGCTGCTGCCACAATCGTCATGCTATCAAATCCTCTGGTTCAAGCACGATTCGGACCTCGATTCCGTCCGTGACCACCCGCGGTTCGAGAAAATGCTTGATGCGATCGAGGCATGCTCGGCCTCGATAGACTTTAAGGTGGCATCGGAATAGCCACTTTCCTCGATCGGTTGCTCCAGAATGAAACAGCTGCGCAACGCGCATCCGACTGGCGTTAACGCAGGCGATGAATGTCGCTTTGCAAAGACACGCAGAAGCGCCAGTATTCCTTCGGGGATCAACCAAAAACCAAGGGCAACTTCCATGACGGTAGCAGCCACCACCTTGTCATTGCAGTCAGATGATGTCGACGTGCTTGCCGGCGCACTCTATGCTTGGTGCGCCGAGCGCAATATCAAGCTGCGCAGCCAACAAGGGCTCTCCATCGCAAGCATCGCAATCGATCTCTATCATGCCGGCCATCAGACGCAGGACGACCTGCTCGTTGCGCTTCACGAATGCGATCATCACTAGCCGACCGCAGCGCTTAGCCCAGGGCCTCAGCGTAGCTTTCACCGATCATGATAGAGAGGATCGTTTTGACGGCCTCCTTACCAGCCGTGGATCGAAGCTTGTCGTAGTGTATCGCCAGCTCGTAGGCTTCGGGGCTGAGCCCCTGCCGCGCCGATCCGTCGGTCGCGTTTGCGCCTTCGAACAATTCCGAAATATCCACGCCGAGAAAGACGGAGATCTGATGCAGCTTGCTTGCAGATACGCGATTGGTGCCTTTCTCGTATTTCTGAATTTGTTGAAAAGTCAGCCCTAGTGCCTCTCCCAGTTCCAGCTGCGATATGCGTCGTTTGGCTCTGAGTGTCCGCACATTTCTACCGACAATGATATCTACCGGATCTGGCACCGTGGTGTTCCCTCATAAGAATATTAAATATGGCTAGTACTATGCCCGCGTTCTGCAATATCTCAACCCATCAGTTGCAAATTTCAACCTGCCTTTGCTGTGGTTTTTAGGGCCGTAATCCTACACTTTCGGCGTAGGTATAGACTACAGCGTGCACGCTATTTTCCATGCCAGTTAAACGTGGCATTAAGGCCAAAACGATACGCCATTGTACTTGTTGCATTGACCGGCCGATTCTCATGCTCAGGGGCCGAGCAAAACTTGACCGACGCAGTATCTGCCGCTATTTTAGAATAATTCTAAAATAGAGGTTGGCATGCTGAGCAGGTTTTTTAGATCATCCAAGCGTTCTTTTGACTCTTTGTCCGAACAGGAAATGCTGGCGCTCGCTATTGGTGCTGAGGAGGAGGATGCGCGCATCTATCTCGCTTACGCAGACACGCTGCGAGCCAACTACCCGGCGTCCGCGAAGGTTTTCGAGGAAATGGCCGCGGTTGAGGATACACATCGCAGATCCTTGATTGAAGTCTATCGAGAGCGGTTCGGCGAGCGCATTACGCTCATTCGTCGGGAACATGTTCGGGGATTTTATGACCGTAGGCCCGACTGGCTGCGGCGCAACCTTCCGTTGGAAAAGATCCGGGGTGAAGCCGAAGCTATGGAGCGGCAGGCTTACCACTTCTATGTCGAGGCGGCGAAACGCGTGACGGACGCGCAGACCAGGCAGTTGCTCGGCGACCTCGCACTGGCGGAGCAGGGCCACGAGGACATCACCCGTATGCTCGATGACAAGCACACCCCGGTCGAAGTCAAGGGAGAGGAAGATCTTGCGGCCCGGCGGCAGCTTGTACTCACCTATATTCAACCCGGCCTGGCCGGTTTGATGGACGGCTCCGTGTCGACGTTAGCGCCGATTTTCGCGGCCGCCTTTGCGACCCAAGACACCTGGCAGACCTTCCTTGTTGGCATGTCCGCTTCTGTTGGCGCCGGGATCTCGATGGGCTTCACGGAAGCGGCCCACGACGATGGCAAGATTTCCGGCCGCGGTTCACCGATCAAGCGCGGCCTTGCATGTGGTGTCATGACCGCACTCGGCGGCCTTGGCCATACCTTGCCTTATCTCATTCCGCACTTCTGGACGGCAACGACGATGGCCGTGGTCATCGCGATTTTCGAACTCTGGGCAATTGCATTTATCCAGAACAGATACATGGAAACACCGTTCCTGCGCGCTGCGCTACAAGTGGTCGTGGGTGGCGGGCTTGTTCTCGGTGCCGGCATTTTGATCGGCAATGCCTGAGCATAACTGAAGATCGGCATTAAGCACCGCATGCGAAGTCTGAACAAAAAAGCAACGGCGTCAATTGCCGTTGCTCTGTCATTCGCATTGTTGCGATGAGGATGATGATCATTGCTTACTGCAGAGCGCCGACCAGAACGTCGCGGCCATTTTCGATGGTGACCCACCGACCGGCATTGGCGCTCGACTGGCGCTTGATGAAGGAATAGGGGGTATCGAACCAAGGCTTGACGTTCGATGCTAGGTTGTCAAGCACGAAGTCGCCCTCACTGGTGCGCAGTGTCAGTACCGCGTGCCCTTCGCCATCGGGCTTGCGGACAACCGTGAGGAGAAGGTTAGCTGGTGAGATTCCACGTTGGATCAGGACACGGCGCTTCAGCAAGGCGAAGTCTTCACAATCACCTGCCGTCGTCGGATAAGCCCAAACTTCATCTTTGCCGTAGATTTCTTTGTCGGTCATCGGCGTGATGCTATTGTTGACCATGGAGTTGACGGATTGCACTACTGCCCATTTGGCGTCCGACATCTCGGCCGGCGAGACATTACGGTTCGGCCCGCATTCGTCCCGATGAATCTGACAGAAGTCATAGTGGCCGATCGGCTGGGAAGTGGCTGCGCCGGTAACCATGGAAAGGTTGTTGGTGGAAGCCGGAGTCGCGGCTGTAGACATAGCAAACATGGCCATCATGGCCACGAGGAAACCCTTGATCCGCACGCCCGCTCTTCCCTTGCATCGCCCGTTTTATTAACAAAAAGTTAACGGACGGAGGCTCGAAGAGTCAATCGTTACTTCTGCGGAGGGGCAGCTACCCGCCAACATGGTTAAAATCCGTTAGGATTTGGCACAGCTTGTATCGTTTGGCTTAGTGGATCAGCCCTTTGACGGCGGCGAGCATGCGCTCGATATCCTGGGGTCGCGACAGCCTGTGATCGCCGTCACGCACGAAGGTCAGCACGACGTCGTCGGCGGGCAGGTGCTCCATGAGCTTCATGGCGTGCTGATAGGGAACGTCTGCATCCTTCATCCCCTGAAGGATATGCACCGGGCAGCCAGTCTCGATGATACCTTTGAGCACGCTGTTGTCGCGCCCGTCCTCCATCAGCGCCCGCGTATAAATGTTCGGCTCCGGGCTATAAGCCGACCGCTCTTCGAAATAGCCTCGCTTGGCGAGTGAGGCTATTTCTTTCTTCGTGAGGTTCGGTTCGATCAGATCGGCGGTGAAGTCGGGAGCCGGGGCAATCAACACCATTCCGTCAAGCTTTGGCCCATCCTGTCGCTTGGCGAGCTCCTGGGCGAGCCGCAAGGCGATCCATCCGCCCATCGACGAGCCGACGACGAGGATGCGTTCGGGTGCTATATGGAGGATCACGGCAAGCGCTTCCTCCAACCAGCGCGAGATCGTGCCATCGACAAACTTGCCGCCGGATATCCCATGACCAGAATAGTCGAGGCGCACGCATGCAAGGCCGTTTTCGGCCGCGAACTTGTCGAGTTCGACCGCTTTGCTGCCACTCATGTCGGAGCGGTAACCGGATAACCAAACGAGTGTTGGGCCGGTCGCCTGGTCTGGTTGGCTTCGCGCGATGTAGGCAATCTCGCGTGCGGCTTCTCCCTCGCCGACAGTCAGATATTGTTGGTCATGAATGAGATTTGCGTCAAACATCGCGAAACTCCAGTTGTTTTGGCCTATAAAACAGATTCTTGACAGGCTGACAGCAGGTGTTTTTTCCGCTAAAGAATGCTACCGACTCCGTTGCAGCAATGGCGAAATTACGTTTGTGCTTCCAATATTGGGAGTGCCGAGGCTGCAGCGATCCGAAACAACGCGAGGAGAATACGACCATTCGCAGACCCTTTAAAGCCGACGCGCCCGTGAAGGAAGGGCCGCGCTCGAACCGGGAAATTCGCATCCCCCGAGTTCAGCTGATTGATGCTGAAGGACAGAACTTGGGCGTCGTGCCCACCGACCAGGCCCTGAAAATGGCTGAAGAAGCCGGCCTCGACCTGGTGGAAATCTCCCCCAATGCCGAACCGCCTGTGTGCAAGATCCTCGATCTGGGCAAGCTGAAATATGCCAACCAGAAGAAGGCTGCCGAGGCGCGCAAGAAGCAGAAGATTGTCGAAGTCAAAGAAATCAAGATGCGCCCCAATATCGACACCCATGACTATGAGGTGAAGATGAAGGCGATGGGCCGTTTCTTTGAGGACGGCGACAAGGTCAAGGTGACACTGAAGTTCCGCGGCCGCGAAATGGCGCACCAGGAACTTGGTATGAAGCTGCTGCAGCAGGTGAAGGCCGACACGACAGAGTATGCAAAGGTCGAAGCCGAGCCCAAGCTTGAAGGCCGCCAGATGATGATGGTGCTCGCGCCGAAGTGAGGCGCGTCGCCGCTCTCGTATCAAAGCCGTCCGCGAGGGCGGCTTTTGTATTTTGGCCCAGAAGATTCCTTGGCCGCCCCGTTGCACTTTTATGACGCTGCGGTTATAAGCGCGCGTCCGAACTGACCGGCAGGGCATGCCGTGGCAGTTTCGAATGCTTGCGGAACGGTTCGTCATCGGAGCCGCAGATCAACAACAAACGCTCCCGCACCTTGTTGCGACGGCCGGAAACCGGGCATCGCAGGAAGGCTTCTTTGATGAAGAGTCGGGGTCCAGAAACGGAGTAGCAAAATGCCCAAGATGAAGACGAAGTCTGCTGCCAAGAAGCGGTTCAAGATCACCGCGACCGGCAAGGTCAAGGCTGCAGCTGCTGGCAAGCGCCATGGCATGATCAAGCGTACCAACAAGTTCATCCGCGATGCACGTGGCACCATGGTTCTCGCAGAACCGGATGGCCGCAAGGTCGTGAAGAACTACCTGCCGAACGGTCTCTGAGACTATTCCGCGAACGCTTTAGATTAAGGAGATCATGAAATGGCACGTGTAAAAAGAGGCGTTACTGCCCACGCCAAGCATAAGAAGGTTTTGAAGGCCGCTAAGGGCTTCTACGGCCGTCGCAAGAACACCATCCGCGCCGCGAAGGCTGCTGTCGATCGTTCGAAGCAGTACGCTTACCGCGACCGCAAGGTCAACAAGCGTAACTTCCGCGCCCTCTGGATTCAGCGTATCAACGCTGCTGTCCGCGAATTCGGCCTGACCTACGGCCGCTTCATCGACGGCCTGAACAAGGCTGGCATCGAAGTCGACCGTAAGGTTCTCTCCGACATGGCAATCCATGAGCCGGAAGCATTCGGTGCACTCGTTGCTGCCTCCAAGAAGGCTCTCGAGTACCTGAAGGACGCCGGTACGAAGAACGAGTTTGAAGCAGCCGTCAACTAAGCCGGCGCTATTCGAACTTCTGCTTCGATGATCTTGAACCCGCGCTGGCCAGGCTCGCGCGGGTTCTTTGCATTTGGCGCGATGGCGATTGAGACGACATAGCTCTTCTTCTCTCAATGTCGCGGGCTTTTTGTGGTGTGCCCGGTTGATTGGCCGCGTGCACATGGGTAGTGATCTGCGACGCTTCATCGTGGCGCACCAGCTATCCGATGCATGTTCTCGTGAATTATCGACAAGACTGACGCCCTGTGAGGCAGGAAAAGATGACCGAACTCGAAACTCTGGAAAAGCAACTTCTGTCTGATGTGGCAGCCGCTGCCGACGAGCCGGCGATCGAAGCCGTGCGTGTCGGTGCGCTCGGCAAGAAGGGCTCTGTCTCCGAGCTCCTGAAAACGCTGGGCGCGATGACGCCGGAAGAGCGCCAGACGCGCGGCGCGGCGATCAACGCGCTGAAGAGCGCCGTCACAGACGCGATCGCGGAACGTAAGGCGGAACTGAAGAAGGCCGCGATCGATGCGCGTCTGAAGGCCGAGACAGTTGACGTTAGCCTGCCGATACGCTCGTCGCCCGCCGAGCGCGGCCGCATTCATCCGATCAGCCAGATCATCGACGAAATCACCGCGATTTTTGCCGATATGGGCTTCTCGATCGCCGAAGGTCCAGATGTCGAGACCGATTACTACAATTTTACGGCGCTGAATTTCCCGGAAGGTCATCCCGCCCGCGAGATGCACGATACCTTCTTCTTCAATCCAGACGAGAATGGTGAGCGCAAGGTGCTGCGCACGCACACCTCGCCAGTGCAGGTGCGTACCATGGAAGCGCAGAAGCCGCCGATCCGCATCATCATCCCGGGCAAGACCTATCGCCAGGACAGTGACGCGACGCACTCGCCGATGTTTCATCAGGTCGAAGGCCTCGTCGTTGACAAGAAGGCGAATGTCGCCAACATCCGATGGGTGCTCGAAGAGTTCTGCAAGGCCTTCTTCGAGGTGGACAGTGTGACGATGCGCTTCCGCCCGTCCTTCTTCCCGTTCACCGAACCCTCCTTCGAGGTCGACATCCAATGCGACCGCTCCGGCCCGATCGTCAAGTTCGGCGAAGGCACCGACTGGATGGAAATCCTTGGCTGCGGCATGGTGCACCCGAACGTGCTCCGCGCGGGCGGTCTCGATCCCGACGAGTACCAAGGGTTTGCCTGGGGCATGGGCCTCGACCGCATCGCCATGCTGAAATACGGCATGCCAGACCTGCGTGACTTCTTCAACGCCGACGTTCGCTGGCTGACCCATTACGGCTTCCGCCCGCTCGACATGCCGACGCTATTTGGCGGTCTGAGCGCGTAAGGGAGGATAGAGATTATGAAGTTCACACTTTCCTGGCTCAAGGATCATCTGGAAACGGATGCGTCCCTCGACGAAATCTGCAAGCGTCTGACTGAGATCGGGCTTGAGGTCGAGGACGTCGACGACAAAGCGGCGTTCAAGCCTTTCGTCATCGCAAAGATTCTCTCGGCCGAAAAGCACCCCCAGGCCGATCGACTGAAGGTTCTATCGGTCGATACGGGCAAGGGCGCGCCGGTCCAGGTCGTCTGCGGCGCTCCGAATGCACGCGTCGGCCTGATCGGCGCCTTTGCCCCCCCCGGCACCTATGTCCCCGGTATCGACATGACGCTTGCCGTCGGCAACATCCGCGGCGTCGAGAGCCACGGCATGATGTGCTCGGAGAAGGAGCTGCAGATCTCCGACAGTCATGACGGCATCATCGATCTTCCTGAGGATGCGCCGGTCGGCCAGAGCTACGCGGCCTACGCCCATCTCGATGATCCCGTGATCGAGATCAACCTGACACCGAACCGTCCTGATTGCACCTCGATCTATGGTATCGCTCGTGACCTGGCGGCCTCCGGCCTCGGTACACTGAAGGCACGTCCGGCACCGTCCCTCGCCGTTGAAGGCGAGACGCCTGTCAAGGTGACGCTCGACCTTGATGACGAGAAGCTTTGCCCGGGATTTGCGCTGCGCCTCGTGCGCGGTGTTAAGAACGGCCCGAGCCCGAGGTGGATGCAGCAGCGCCTGCTGGCGATCGGGCTGCGCCCGATCAACGCGCTGGTCGACATCACCAACTACATGACCTTCGACCAGGGCCGCCCGATGCACGTCTTCGACGCCGCCAAGGTCACGGGCAATCTGACCGTTCGCCGCGCCAAGGAAGGCGAAACGGTGCTGGCGCTTGATCAGCGCGAGTACAAGCTTGGACCGAACAATGTGGTGATCGCGGACGCCAATGGCATCGAGTCGATTGGCGGCATTATGGGCGGCGAGCATTCGGGCTGCGACGTAAACACCACCGATGTGCTAATCGAGAGTGCTCTCTGGGATCCGATGAACATCGCAAAATCCGGCCGCAGCCTCGGCATCATCACTGATGCTCGCTACCGCTTCGAGCGCGGCGTCGATCCGGAATACATGATTCCGGGCCTCGAGCGCACGACCGAACTGGTCCTCGAACTCTGCGGCGGTACGGCGGCCAAGGCCGATATCGTCGGCTACAAGGGTTATGAGCCCAAGATCGTCGATTTCCCCTTCTCTGAGGTCAAGCGCCTTACGGGACTTGAGGTTTCGTCGGAAGAGAGTGTCGAGATCCTGACGCGTCTCGGCTTCAAGGTCAGCGGTTACGGCGAACGTGTCTCCGTCGCCGTTCCGTCCTGGCGTCCCGATATCGACGGCAAGGCCGACCTCGTCGAAGAAGTCATGCGCATCCACGGCGTGGACAACATCAAGCCGGCGCCGCTGGAAAGCCATGCCGCGGTCAATGGCAAGATTTTGACGACGCTGCAGATCCGCACCCGAAGCGCTAAGCGCGCGCTTGCCTCGCGCGGCATGCTCGAAGCAGTCACTTGGTCGTTCATATCCGAGGATCAGGCGAAGCTTTTCGGCGGCGGCTCGCCGGCTCTCAAGCTCGCCAACCCGATCGCAGCCGATATGTCCGACATGCGGCCGTCACTGCTGCCCGGCCTGCTCAGCGCTGCTCAGCGCAATGCTGACAAGGGTTATGGCGATGTCGCGATCTTTGAAGTCTCCGGCACCTATGAGAACGATCGTCCCGAGGGGCAGCGCCGCGTCGCCGGCGGTGTGCGCCGTGGCACCGCTTCGCTTGCCGGCGCCGGCCGCATGTGGCTGAACGCCGCCAAGGGCGGCGGCAAGCCGGTCGACGTCTTCGATGCCAAGGCCGATGCACTCGCAGTGATCGAAGCCTGCGGTTTGCCGATGGGCAACATCCAGATCGAGCAGGGCGGGCCGGACTGGTATCACCCCGGCCGTTCAGGCACGATCAAGATGGGTCCGAAAATAATTCTCGGCTATTTCGGCGAGTTCCATCCCTCGACGCTTGAGGCCCTCGACGTTTCGGGCGCGCTCTGCGGCTTCGAAGTCTATATTGATGCGATGGCTGAGCCTAAGAAGAAGGCGACCCGCACCAAGCCGGCGCTGGAGCTTTCGCCGTTCCAGGCCGTAAAGCGTGACTTCGCCTTCGTCGTCGACAAGTCGGTGGAAGCCGGTGCGATCATCAAGGCCGCGTCTGCCGCCGACCGCAAACTCGTCACAGGTGTCAATGTCTTCGACGTCTTCGAAGGCCCGTCGCTTGGTGAAGGCAAGAAGTCGGTGGCGATCGAAGTGCAGATTCAGCCGGTCGAGCGCACGCTGACCGATGAGGATTTCGAGGTGTTGACTGAAAAGATTGTTGCCAGCGTGACGAAGTTCACTGGCGGCGTCCTCAGAGCCTAGAGCGCATCGGATCTTTCAAAACAGAAAGCCGGCGATCGTTTCGCCGGCCTTTTTATGTGTGCAAATAATAGAGCTTGTTGACGATCATCCAGCGGCCCTCGATCCTCAGCATCGACAGATAGTCGGTGAAGCGCATGCCGGCAAAATCGTCGCTGACCTTCACGCTCGCCGCATCGCCGACGACGTCAAGCATCTGGATGTCCATGTGCGGCTGTGTCGTGGGCGGCGCCGAGCCTTCAGCCACGATCGCGGCGATGAACTCTTCCCGGTTCAGCCACTCGACGGCGTTCTTGTAATGACCGATGATGGCGCATTGCGGATGAAAGGCTTTCCGCAATGCAGCTTCGTTCGCGAAGGTCATGCCTTCGACATAGAGATGAACGACTGCTTCGATTGCCTGCTGGTCCGACATGCCTCACCTCTTCAGAACATGCCCAATAGCATAGTGCAGTGAATGAGTGCGGCAAGGTCGCACAAGGATGCGGCCTGCGTTCGAAGCTCCAATCTTTCGGCTAGAGGTTCGTCATCGCCAGCGATGCATCGGAGTAACGCTTGCCAGCGATTTGATCCAACGGGATCGCTTCGTTGATCTCTGCCAGTTCGGACGCATCGAGCACGATATCGGCCGCCGCTGCATTCTGCTCCAAGTGATGGATCTTGCGGGCACCGGGAATGGGCACGATGTCGTCGCCCTGATGCAGCACCCAGGCGAGCGCTAGTTGCGCCGTGGTCACGCCCCTTTCGCTCGCGAACCTTTCGAGCTTGGCCACGAGCGCGGCATTGGCATCGAAATTATCCGACTGGAAGCGCGGCAGCTGCCGCCGGAAATCGTCTGTGGCAAGATCTTCGGGCTTCTGGATCGTGCCGGTAAGGAAGCCTCGACCGAGTGGGCTATAAGGCACAAAACCGATCCCCAATTTGCGGCAGGTGTCGAGTACGCCGTTTTCAGGGTCGCGAGACCAGAGCGAATACTCGCTCTGCAGCGCCGCGATCGGGTGAACCGCATGGGCGCGCCGGATTGTGGCGCTACCAGCCTCGGAAAGACCGAGCGCGCGCACCTTGCCTTCTCGTACCAGGTCCGCCATTGCGCCGACGGTCTCCTCGATCGGCACATTGGGGTCGACGCGATGCTGATAGAAAAGGTCGATCGTTTCTATACCGAGCCGCTTCAGAGAGGCTTCGGCCACCCGCTTCACGTTTTCCGGGCGACCGTCGACCCCTGTCAGTGCCGACGGTCCCGATCGTTCCGGATCGAGTTTGAAGCCGAACTTGGTAGCGATGACAACCTGGTCGCGCACCGGCTTTAATGCCCGGCCAAGAAGCTCTTCATTGGTATAAGGGCCGTATGCCTCGGCCGTGTCGAAGAAGGTGATGCCCAATTCGACGGCGCGCTGCAGCGTCCTGATCGCCTCGTTTTCGTCGCTGGCGCCATAGGCAAAGCTCATGCCCATGCAGCCGAGGCCAACGGCAGAGACTTCAAGGCTGTTTCCGAGTTTGCGGGTTTTCATGCGGAGGCTCCTCTGTCGAGCGAAATTCAAACCGCGGTCAATGCCGGGTACAGAGGAAACTTAGCGCCCCGTCAGTCATCAAAAAATACGTGCAATACATAACAGGCTGTTCTAGTAGTTAGATCAATGAATCGCACACAGCTCGCTCAACTTGCCGTTCTCGCCGCTGTCTCTGAGCGGCGGAGTTTTCGCGCCGCTGCCAAAGAGTTGGAGATTGCGCCTTCGGCGGTCAGTCATGCGATTTCCACCCTGGAGGCGAGCCTTGGCGTCCGGCTTCTGGCGCGAACGACCCGCAGTGTTGCGCCGACAGAGGAGGGGCGTCTTCTGCTGCAGCGCCTGAAGCCGGCGCTTGACGAGATCGGGATCGCCCTGGAAGCGGTCACCGAAGCTGCCGGAAGACCGGCCGGCAATCTGCGTATCACCGCGCCGCGCTTTGCCTCGGATATCCTGCTTGCGCCGCGGCTTGGCGAATTCTTGAACCGCTATCCCGACATTACCCTCGAAATCGCCAATGAGGATGGCCTCACCGATATCGTCCGTGAGGGGTTTGATGCTGGCATCCGGCTGGAGGAGAGCCTCGAGGCGGATATGATCGCCGTGCGGGCCTCGCCAAACCTGACGACGGTGATTGCCGGTTCGCCCGAATATTTTGACCGGCACCCCAAACCGCTGCATCCATCCGATCTCGTTCATCATCGCTGCATCAAGCGGCGCTTCGCCAATGGCACGATCTATCGTTGGGAATTCGAGAAGGACGGCCAGGAGCTCGTCGTCGCGGTCGATGGGCCTTTGATTGTCAGCGAAGACAGGCTGGGATTGATTGCTGCGCTGAATGGCGCGGGGCTCGCCTATCTGTTCGATCTTCGTGTCGAGGATGAACTGGCCAGCGGCAAGCTCGTTCGTGTGCTGGAGGACTGGTGCTCACCCTATCCGGGACCGTTCATCTACTATCCGAGCCGGCGCCAGATGCGGCCGGCTCTACGCGCCTTCATCGACTTCTTCCGGTATAGCCCATAGGCTTGTGCGGAAATCGGGTGGTCCGCAGCGCGCCGATCAGGGAGGGTCGCATGGAGGCAAGGGGCGGTGCAATGAAGAAACCTGGATCGATGAGGGGCATGGAAGAGCTGGGGCGTGCGCGTCTTTCGACAAATTTCTTCTTCCGCGATTTCCTTCATTCCGAAATTGCCGATTTCTATCGCATTCCAAACATCCCGGATAATCCTGATTTGGCGATTGAAGCGGGGAAGCGGCTTTGCGAGGAACTGCTGGAACCACTGCAGGCGACCTTCGGTCGGCTGCACATCCGCTCCGGCTATCGTTCCGCCGAAGTCAACCAGTTCGGCAATCGCAACAATCTCAACTGCTCCTCGAACACCGCGACGGCAGCTGATCACATCTGGGACCTTCGCGACTTTGACGGCTGCATGGGTGCCACCGCCTGTGTCGTCGTACCGTGGCTGATCGACAACTACGGCAACGAGGAGGAATGGCAGAGGCTCGCCTGGTGGATCCACGACCATTTGCCCTATGCCTCGCTCTGCTTCTTCCCAAAGCTCTGGGCCTTCAACATCCAGTGGCACGAGCGACCGCGGCGCGTCATTCGGAGCTATGTCAGACCGCGCGGCATACTGACGAAATCAGGCATGGCGAATTGGGAAGGCAGCCACGCGAGCTTCTACGAGGGCTTCCCGGTGCTTAGAAAATGATGCGGTAGCGAATGTGCCCGTCGCTTTTAACGTAGCTGTCGTAGAGCGCCCGCGCCGTCTTGTTCTGCTCGCTGGTGTGCCAGTAGAGCCGCGACCAGCCGTTCTTCCTGCAAAGCGAAACGAGATCGTCCATTAAGGCTCGCCCAACACCTTTGCCTCGTGCAGCCGGATCGACGAAGAGGTCTTCGAGATAGCAGTCCTTGCCGTGGATCCAGGTTCCTTCATGCGTCAGGCCGAGCGTGAAGCCCATCATCTTGCCATCCACCTCGGCGACGCGCATGAAAATCGCCGACGCCGGATCGAAAACCCGCCGCCACGTCGCGTCTGTGATATCGGGGTCGACCGTGACTTCGTAGAAGGCGAGGTAGCCGGCCCAAAGCTCGCGCCAACGCGCTTCGTCTTCGGGTCGAGCACCGCGGATCGTCACGGTCATCGTCTCTCTCTCTCTCTCTCTCTCTCCTGTCAGGCGCCGGCCTTGTCGAGCAGCGTCATTGCGTCGTTCGAGAGCGAAATCGTCGCTGACTTGGCCAGGCTCTCAAGCTGTGACAAGCTGGTAGCACTGGCGATCGGCGCCGTCACGCCCTTCTTTCTGAGCAGCCAGGCCAGCGCAATTTCTGCCGGTTTGGCGCCAGTTTCCGCAGCCACCTTGTCGAGAGCTGCGAGGATACGCAATCCCTTGTCGTCGAGATATTGGGCCACCCGGCCCTCGCGGGCGCGGCCTTCCGTATCGGCCTTCGTGCGGTACTTTCCGGAGAGGAAGCCGGCGGCGAGGCTGAAATAAGTGATGACGCCGATATCTTCCTTGACGCAGAGATCCGCCAGCGGCCCCTCGAAGCTCGCGCGTTCATAAAGATTATATTCCGGCTGGATTACATCATAGCGCGGCACGCCGGCCTTCGCGGCAGCATCGAAGGACGCCTTAAGCTGTGTGGCGTCGAGGTTGGAGCAGCCGATCGCGCGGATCTTGCCCTGCTGCTTCAGCTTGGCGAAAGCCCCGAGCGTTTCTTCATAGGGCGTGTTCTCATCCGGCCAATGCGAGAGGTAGAGGTCAATATAGTCGGTCTGCAGCCGGCGCAGCGAGCCCTCGACCGCCTTCAGGATATAGGTCTCCTTCAGCGTCTTGCCCTGGCCCATGTCGGAGCCGACCTTGGTGATGACAACGGCTTTGTCGCGCGAAATCTTGCCGCGTTTCAACCACTTGCCGATGATCTCCTCGGAATCGCCGCCCTTATTGCCCGGTACCCAGGCCGAATACACGTCGGCTGTGTCGATCGCGTTGAATCCGGCATCAAAAAAGGCATCGAGAATGTCGAAGGACGTCTTCTCGTCGGCGGTCCAGCCGAAGACATTGCCGCCGAAGACGATCGGGGCGATCGAAAGGCCTGTTTTTCCAAGACGGCGCATGTCCATGGCGCTCTCCTAAAGTGCTGGATTGATTGAAATCGCTGACGCGGCAGAACGCCGCCGGGAGTTAACCTAGCGCGGCCGCCGCCCGATGGAAACTGGCTCCTTGAATTGTGATCGCGCCATTGCGCCGCCGTCGCCGCCTTACTAAGGTGCGCAAAAATCGAAACAGGAGGACCCAGGCTATGCTGCGTTTTGGTATTCTTTCGACCGCGAAAATTGGCCGCGAACTCGTGGTCCCAGCCATTCAGGACGCGGAGAACTGCGTCGTGACGGCGATCGCCAGCCGCGATCTTGCCAGAGCCCGCGAGATGGCGGACCGCTTTTCCGTTCCGCATGCCTTCGGTTCCTACGAGGAGATGTTGGCCTCCGACAAGATCGATGCCGTCTATATTCCCCTGCCGACCTCGCAGCATGTCGAGTGGACGATCAAGGCCGCAGATGCCGGAAAGCATGTGCTTTGCGAAAAGCCGATCGCGCTCAAGGCCGATGAGATCGACCGCCTGATCGCCGCCCGCGATCGCAACAAGGTTCTCATCACCGAAGCCTACATGGTCACCTACACGCCGGTCTGGCGGAAGGTCCGCTCGCTGATATCTGACGGCGCGATCGGCTCGCTCCTGCATGTCCAGGGCGCCTTCACCTATTTCAACCGGGATCCTGGCAACATGCGCAACATTCCCGAGCTTGGCGGCGGCGCGCTTCCGGATATAGGCGTCTATCCGACGATCAGCACGCGCTTCTCAACCGGCAAGGAACCGCTCCGCGTCCAGGCCGTCACTCGTCGCGACCCGCAGTTCGGCACCGACATCTACTCGAGCGTCAAGGCCGATTTTGGCGATTTCGAATTGACCTTCTACATCGCCACCCAGATGGCAAACCGCCAGGTCATGGTGTTCCACGGCACGGATGGCTTCATCGAGGTCAAGTCGCCCTTCAACGCCGACCGCTGGGGCGCCGAGGAGATCGAGCTCGCCAACCGCAGCCATAACGAATCGACCGTCTTCCGCTTTCCGGACAGCCGTCAGTACAAGCGAGAAGCCGAGGCGTTTGCGCGTGCTGCTCAGGGCGAGACGGAAGAGATCGTGACGCTGGAGAGCTCGAAGCTCAGCCAGAAATTCATCGACGCAATCTATCGCGCCAGTGAGAAGGACGGCTGGGAAACGGTCTGACGGTCACTCGTTGCGGAAGACGAAGCGGGAATAGCCAAAGAAGCTGAGAAGAACCGAAGCGGCGGTGGCTACTACCATCGCCGTAACCGGTTGCAGATCTGGAAACGACAGCAGCAGCGCCGAATAGAGCCCGTAGTTGACGAGAGCCGCGGTCACCCCGACCGAGCCGTAGCGAAATCCCTCGACCGCCAAAGAGTGGCCGGACCGAGCGAACGTGAATTTTCGGTTGAAGATCCAAGTCGTAGCCATTGCCATGGCTATCGCGACCAAGCGCGCAAGGAACGGGCCGAGCGGCGTCGTTTCCAGCAAGAGCGAAAGAACGCCTGCATCTACGAGAAAGCCAATGCCACCTGCAATGCCGAAGCGGAGCAGCTTTTTCATGCAGCGCCGACCCGTGTGGGCCGTTGCTGAGCATTGAGATCATCAATGAGCGGAAGCGACGGTTCACGTGGACGAGGGGCGAGGCTCATGTAGTGGATGCGAAGCTGTTCTGCGCGTGCGCGCGAAACGGAATCAAGGATCACACCAGCAGTAAACATCATGAACGACACCATCATCAACGCCATCGACAAGACCCATGTCGGCATCCGGTTGACAAGACCCGTTTCAAAATACTCGGTAAGCACCGGCACCATAAGTCCGAGGCTGGTTAACATGAAAACTGCACTGATGATACCGAAGAAGGCGAACGGACGCGTCTCTTTCATCAGCATGGCAAACATCCATAAGATCTTGGTTCCATCCCTGAAAGTGGAAAGCTTCGAATGGGACCCTTCCGGCCGGCGACCGTAGTCCAGTTCCAATTCGCTGACGGGCAGTTTCAGACGAGATGCGTGAACAGACATCTCCGTCTCGATCTCAAAGCCTCCCGATACCGCGGGAAAGCTCTTGACGAAGCGTCGCGAGAAGGCCCTGTAGCCCGAGAAGATGTCGGTAAAGTCGGTTCCGAAGATCGCTCGGTAAAGCATGTTGAAGATCTTGTTGCCGAAGGCGTGCCCCTGCCTGCCGGCATCCGCATGGACGCCACGACGCGTCCCCACCACCATATCAGCGCGCTCGGTCAACAGCGTGCGAACCAGCTCCTCGGCGTCGTCAGGTGAGTACGTCCCGTCACCATCGGCCATGATATAGATGTCCGCCTCGATGTCGGCGAACATGCGCCGGACAACATGACCTTTGCCTTGCCGCCGTTCGCGCACGACATGGGCGCCGGCGAGCATAGCTTGGAGCGCGGTGCCGTCGGTCGAGTTGTTGTCGTAGACATGGATGGGCGCGCCAGGAAGCGCTGACCTGAAACCGCGAACGACTTCGCCGATCGTCGCGGCCTCGTTGTAGCAAGGCAAGAGCACGGCAATACGCAGATTGTCGATACGCGATCCAGTCATGATCAAGCTCGTGGCGAGAAATTCGCCTGAGAATAGATGCCGGCCGTTAACAAGTGGCTACAAAGATTGGCGAAAGCGGGCTGTCGTAAGGGCTTTTACGGTTTCTTGATGGGAGAGCGCTAGGGTTCATTGCTCAAAACGATGAGATCCGCTTCATGACGAAGGTTGCCCAGATGGTCGATGACTCCACATCGGCATCGTCGATTACCACGCTGCGCATTGCGACGACTAGGCTATGGCCGTCGGTGCTCGTCTACAGCGTCCTTCTCATTATTGCCATCCTGGCTCTCAAGCTGCCCGGGGCAACGGACTATGTCGGTTGGGACAATGATGACAGCATGCGGCTTGTCGAAGTCCGAGACTTCCTGAATGGGCAGGGCTGGTTCGACCTGATGCAATATCGCATGGGGCTCGGCGATGGCACGCTGATGCACTGGTCGCGCGTGATTGATCTTCCGATTGCGACACTGATAAAGTTCTTCAGTCTCTTTTTTCCGCAGGAGCGGGCCGAGGCGCTCGCGCTGGCCGTCTGGCCGCTTTCGCTAACGATCCCCAGCCTGTGGGCGATGGGTTTGGCGGGCCGGCGCCTCGACGGTACGTTGGGAATGCACGTTGCGCTGGGATTGGCGACACTTCTCCTCGTGACAAGTAATCGCTTCCTGCCGGGAGCAATAGATCACCACAATGCCCAGTTCGCGCTCGTTGCAATCATGAGTGCGATGCTCCTCGATGAAAGTCATCCGCCTGTCAACTATGCGGCGGCTGGTTTGGCGGCCGCGACCGCGATCGCAATCGGGGTCGAAACGACGCCTTTCGTTGCGGCAGTGTGCATTGTGGTCGCTATCTCTTGGGCTTGGGAAGGCGAGCCGTTCGCGCGCGCCGCTAAGGCCTTCGGGCTTGCGCTGGCCCTGTCCATCAGCCTGTTCTTCTTTGGAACCGTGCCCCCGCGCCTCTATTCGGCGGTTACCTGCGACAACCTTTCGCTGGGGTATTACAGCCTGGCGGCGATTGGCGGCGTATTGCTTCTTTTTTTTGCTGGAAGCCCGGCAAGCCGTTCAATACGTTTTGTCTTTGTGGTTGCGATCGGTGCGGTCGTTCTCGCTACGGCCGTCACGATCGCTCCCCAATGCCTTGACAGCCCACTGGCGGAAATCGATCCGATCCTTGTCAGGCTCTGGCTGGGCGGCGTGCAGGAGGCTCAGTCTATCTTCGGTGCCAACCGGCAGGACACGTTTATGATCGGGTTCTTCTACGCGACCGGTGTCTTCGCCATCGCGGTCTGCGCATTCCGCCTGATCAACGGGGGTCGCGTTCGGGTGCACCTGATCCTGCTCTTTTTGCTGACGGTCAGCTGGGCAATCGCGGCCGTTCAGGTCCGCGGCGCGATGTTCTCCAACCTTCTCGCAGTCTTCCCGCTGACCCTATTGATTGTCGACATGCGCCGCATATCGGTCAGCGACAGCGAGGATGTGGCGGCTGCCTTCTGCTATGTTTCCACTGTTCTCATGAGTGTTGCTGCTGTCTGGGGACTTGGGGGGCATGCAATCGGCATGCAGGCGAACAATGGTGACGGCATCGGGCAGGCGCCTAACTCATCCTGTTCATCGAAGACGTCTCTGGCGCCTTTGGCCGGTATGCCATCCGGCTTGGTGGCGGCACCATCCGATATGGGCGTTTCCATTTTGCGCTTCACGGACAATCGCATTCTGGCCGCACCCTATCACCGAAATCAAGGTGGCATGCTGACGGAAATACATATTGGGTTGGCTCCATCCCAGGAGGCAGACGCGCTTCTCAAGGAAGCCGGTGTCAGCATTCTAGCCTTTTGCGCAAATAATCCGCAGACCAAGGAGCTTGCGACAATCAAGCCGGATGGTCTCTATGGACAATTGGAGAAAGGTGTTGTTCCGGCCTACCTGAAGCCAATGCCTGCGCAAGAGGGCGCGCCGGTTCGGTTCTTTCGCTACGTGCCCAGTGGCTCGTAGCATTTAAACGTATCGCCGGCGATCTCGGATACGATCCACGGAATGGAGGCCGAGAAGGCAGATCAGAAGACCGGCGTCGTAGCATACGATGGCAGCCGCGAGATCGAGAATGGACGTCAATGAGACCCAAGCCGCACCGGCATAGGCGACGCACATGAGACAA
Source organism: Rhizobium mesoamericanum STM3625 (assembly GCF_000312665.1). GTDB lineage: Bacteria > Pseudomonadota > Alphaproteobacteria > Rhizobiales > Rhizobiaceae > Rhizobium > Rhizobium mesoamericanum. The sequence continues at coordinate 1,132,023 of NZ_HF536772.1, forward strand.
CCGACCAGCACCATCGAAAAGATTGAGCGCATTGGCGCAGTAACAAAACCAAGTATTGTGGCCGTCAGAGCGATCATCGGTATCTCCTGATTCCTTTCAGTATAGGCGCGTACATCTTGTCGAACAATTAATCGAACGCCTTGCTACCGTTTTTCCCGGTGTTCGCAATCGGTACAGTCATGGTACAGAGCGTAACGGAGGACTTACGTGAGCCCGAAAGTGGTCTCCGCGGTGTTGCCGGGTGGATTGGACACGAGAGATGCGCAGCGGCAGCATCGAACCGTTCGGGTACCGGAGAAAAGGTAAGAACCTGACCCGACGCCATGGTCACCGCCAGATCTCATCCAATGCCGAAATATATGCGCCCTTATGGTCTCAGTGAGATCGAGATTGTCATTTGGGCTGGCGAAGCCGGCACTCCTAGGAGCGATGAGCGAGGGCATGGCAACCGAAACGGCCGGACATGAAAACTTTTCTTGTTGTTGTCCGATCAAAGCTCTTTAAAGGTCGCCGGGGAAAATTGGGGAGGTGGTCGATTGCTGCCGTTTCTGAAATATAGACCTAAGTATTTGATATGGTAAGTAAAACAACTGCACTGCCAATTTCGGCTGTGGGAGAGCGCAAAAAATCGCTTCCCATTGGAGGCTGCTCTTTGCGGCCTCATCGGCTAGAACGGAACTATGAGCAACGTCTTCGAGAATGATTCGCCGAGCAATCTTACGGAGTACTCGGTTTCGGAGCTTTCTGGCTCGATCAAGCGCACTGTCGAGACAGCCTTCGACCAGGTACGCGTGCGCGGCGAGATTTCCGGATATCGAGGCCCGCATTCCTCCGGGCACGCCTACTTTGCTTTGAAGGATGATCGTGCCCGCATCGACGCCGTCGTTTGGAAGGGGACGTTCTCCAGGCTGAAATTCCGTCCCGAGGAGGGGATGGAGGTGATCGCAACCGGCAAGGTGACGACATTCCCCGGCTCATCGAAGTATCAGATCGTCATCGAAACGCTGCAGCCGGCTGGCGCTGGCGCGCTGATGGCGCTGATCGAAGAGCGCAAGCGAAGGCTTGGCGCCGAAGGCCTGTTCGATCCGTCCCGCAAGCGGCGGCTGCCGTTCATGCCGAGGGTGATCGGTGTCGTGACCTCGCCGACTGGCGCTGTCATTCGCGATATTCTCCACCGCATCTCCGATCGTTTCCCGGTGCACGTCATTGTCTGGCCGGTAAAAGTGCAGGGTGACGGCTCGGGAGAGGAAGTCGCGAATGCGATCCGAGGCTTCAACAGCTTCGATGTGCGTGGGGACATGCCGCGCCCGGATGTCCTAATCATCGCGCGTGGTGGCGGTAGCCTTGAGGATCTCTGGAGCTTCAATGACGAAATTGTCGTAAGGGCCGCGGCCGAGAGCCAGATTCCATTGATCTCGGCTGTTGGCCACGAAACTGACTGGACGCTGATCGACTACGCGGCCGATGTCCGTGCGCCGACGCCGACCGGTGCGGCCGAGATGGCGGTTCCCGTGAAGGCTGAACTGGAGGCCCAGACGGCGGCGCTTACCGCGCGTCTGCAGGGTTGCATGAGCCGCCGGATGGATCATCATCGCCAGTCCGTACGGGCACTGATCCGCGCGCTGCCGTCGCTGGATCAGTTGCTGGCTCTCCCGCGCCGCCGCTTCGACGAGGCGGCCGCCGGTCTTGGGCGCGGCCTTGAACTCAATACGATCAACAAACGCCGTGGCTTTGAGCGCATCGCCGCGCACTTGCGTCCCGATGTCCTGTCGAACCGGCTCGCCGAGCGTCGCCAGTTTCTGAACGAACGGATGACGCGCGCCGAGCGGACGATCGAGCGCCTCATCGATCGTTCGAAGTCGCGGGTCACCCGCGCGGACGCGACCTTTGCCACGCTGCCGGCGCGCCTGAAAACGCAGACCGCCCGCTTGCGCGATCACCTTGCCAATTTGTCCCGTCACGCTGATACGGCCGCAAGGCATCAGCTGACGCGGGCGCGCGGCGAACTCACGGCGCAGGACCGCGTGCTGCAGTCCCTGTCATACAAGAATGTCTTAAAACGTGGCTACGCAGTCATTCGCGACGACGAAAACAAGCCCGTGTCGCAGGCGGCGATGTTGTCGTCGGGCATGGGCATTTCCATCGAGTTTGCGGATGGCCACGTGGGCGCCGTGACGACCGAAGCCGGGACTGCGCCGGCCACGCCCAAGAAGCGAGCCGCCAAGCCGCAAGGTGAACAAGTCCCGCCGAAACAAGGAAGCTTATTCTAGGTAATAGCGGGCGGTTTCATTACAGCGCCGACATCATTGAAATGCAACCTATGCGTGTCATTCTGCCCTCAAACGGGGGGAGACATGAGGCTTGCATCGTTCAATGTGGAAAACCTGTTCGACCGCGCAAAGGCCATGAATCTGGATACGTGGGCGGAGGGGCGCGTTGTTCTCGACCAATTTGCCGAGTTGGGGAAGCTGCTGGGTCAGGTGACCTATAGCGACGCCGACAAGGCACGCATGGCGACGTTGATTGTCGAGCTCGGTATGGAAAAGAGCGATAATGGCCCCTTTGTCATCCTTCGCCGCAACAGGGGCAATCTCCTGAAGCGGCCAACCACCGGCGGCGTTGTCATCATTGCGAATGGCCGGATCGACTGGGTGGGATCGTTGGAATTGCGTGACGAGCCGATCAATGAGGTCGCCATGCAAAACACCGCGCGTGTCATGAGTGATTTGGATGCCGATATTCTCGGCATCGTCGAAGTTGAGAGCCGGCCTGTCCTTACGGCCTTCAATACGCAGGTATTGCCGGCCGTTGGTGGCAGCCCCTTTACGCAGGTCATGGTAATCGACGGCAATGACGAGCGAGGTATCGATGTCGGGTTGGTGACGCGAAAGGGCTTCACGCTCGATATTATGCGCAGGCACGTCGACGACAGGGACGCGGCGGGCACCCCGATCTTCTCGCGCGATTGCCCCGAATATTACGTGACAACGCCTGGGGGAACGACGTTGCTTGTCATGGTCAACCATTTCAAAAGCAAGGGTTTCGGCAGCGCCCAGTCCTCCGACGCTCGCCGGCATGCGCAAGCGCAACGGGCGCGAGAGATCTATGAGAAGCGTATTGCCGATGGATTGGAGCACATCGCGCTGATCGGCGACCTGAACGACACGCCGGACAGTGCCCCTCTGGCCCCGCTGAAGGCCAGTACACTCCGGGATGCTTTTACGCATTCAGCGTTCGACGATGGCGGTTTTCCCGGTACATTCGGGCTTGGAAACGCCGGAAACAAGATCGACTACCTTTTCCTGTCGCCAAAGCTTTTCGAGAGGGTTGAGCGCGGCGGAGTTTTCCGCAAAGGAGCCTGGCCTGGAAGGCGACCAAAACGTTGGGAGACCTATCCCGAACTGACCGAGCCGAAACACGCAGCGTCGGATCATGCTGCCATCTGGGTCGACCTGAACATCTGAGGCCAAAGACGGGAGGCGGTTATCTTCCGCGCCAATGGTGAAGGCCGGACGCCGGTGATGAGCGCGACACGGCTACTCGAATGTCGCCAGAAACTTGCGAAGCAGGGTGTCTAGCTGCGCCTTCTCCTCGGCGCTGAAGCTCTTCGTCAACCTTTGCTGGTTGGCGACGTGGACGCCGACGGCACTTTCCACAGCGGCGAGTCCCGCTTTGGTCAGGGCGATAAGAACGCTTCGCCGATCGTCGGGGTTGAGAACACGCTCGACGAGCCCGGCTTTCTCTAACTGATCGATCCGGTTTGTCATGGTTCCGGAACTGACCATCGTCATGGAGAGCAGATCGCCAGGTGAAAGCCGGTACGGCGCGCCCGAGCGCCTAAGGGTTGCCAGCACATCGAAGGACGAGGAGGAAAGTCCCTGCTCCTGCAGCACCTGGTCCACCTCGCGTGCGAGATGCGTCGTCAGCCGTTTCAGCCGCCCCATGATGCCCATCGCCTCGGTATCGAGGTCGGGGCGTTCTCTGCTCCATTGCGCGAGTATCTTGTCGACACGATCCATCGGCAGTCCGTTCCTTTGAGGGGACTGTTATCACCGCATATCTTGACGTCAAGATAAATGGAGTTAGATTGCATTTATCTTGATATAGAGATTCTTGAAATGAAGAAAACTAGAACTCTTTTTTCCGATGTCCTGGTCACCGCGTTGGCACCGACGATCTGGGGCAGCACCTATTTCGTCACGACATCCTACCTTCCGCACGGATATCCGCTGACGGTTTCCTTTCTCCGCGCTTTGCCGGCCGGGCTTCTGCTACTTGCGACCGTTCGGCAACTGCCGCACGGGATCTGGTGGCTACGCGCATTCGTGCTCGGCGGCCTCAATTTCTCGTTCTTCTGGGCAATGCTATTCGTGTCAGCCTATCGTCTGCCGGGCGGTGTCGCCGCGACCGTTGGGGCCATTCAGCCGCTCATCGTCATCCTGCTGTCGCGCGTCTTTCTCGGCAGGCCGATCCACTCAGTTGCGGTCGGGGCCGGCATGGTCGGGATGATAGGTGTGGCACTTCTCGTTCTCACGCCGAATGCGGCGCTCGACCCGATCGGTGTTGTCGCTGGCATTGCGGGGGCGGTTTCGATGGCATTCGGCACGGTGCTGACGCGACGTTGGGTCCCGCCGGTATCGAATCTTGCCTTTACCGCATGGCAACTCACGGCCGGCGGCATCATGCTTGCGCCGGTCGCCTTCTTCTTCGAACCAGCGATGCCGGCGCCGACTGCAGCCAATATCCTCGGCATGGCCTATCTTTGCCTGATCGGCGCGGCCTTCACCTATCTCCTGTGGTTTCGGGGGCTCGCGCGCATCGAACCGTCCGCCGTGGCCTCATTAGGCTTCCTCAGCCCGGTGACGGCTACCCTTCTCGGTTGGCTGGTTCTCGGGCAAAGCCTGACGCCCGCGCAGCTCTTCGGCTTTGCAATGGTGCTTGCAAGCGTTTGGCTCAGTCAGCGGATGATGACAGTCAGGCCCACTCGCCCTGACGCATCACCGCAACGCGCGACCCGTCCGGCCTGACGCCGTCGATATCGACCTGGCCCGAACCGATCATCCAGTCGATATGGATCAGGCTCGAGTTGCCGCCCTGGGCCTTGATCTGTTCCTGCGTCAGGCTCGCGCCGTTAACGAAGCATTTCGAATAGCATTGGCCGAGAGCGATGTGGCACGAGGCGTTTTCATCAAACAGCGTGTTATAGAAAAGGATGCCGCTGGCCGAGATCGGCGAGGAATGCGGCACGAGCGCCACTTCGCCCAAGCGACGCGCACCCTCATCGGTATCCAGCACCTTGTTCAGCACTTCCTCGCCACGCGAGGCCTTCGCATCTACAATCCGGCCGCCTTCGAAGTGAACCCGGATATTGTCGATCAGCGTCCCCTGATGGGATAGGGGCTTGGTGCTCGAAACATGGCCCTCGACCCGTAGCGCATGGGGCGTCGTGAAGACTTCCTCGGTCGGAATGTTCGGATTGCAGGTGACGCCGTTCTTGGCGGTCGACGAACCGCCGTGCCACTCGTGGCCGTCGGCAAGGCCGACCCTCAGATCGGTGCCGGGTCCGGTGAAGTGCAAGGAAGCGAAGCGCTCGCCATTTAGCCAGCTCGAACGTTTGGCAAGGCTGGCATTGTGTTCGGCCCAGGCAGCGATCGGGTCTTCAACGTCGACCCGCGATGCCGCAAATATCGCCTTTGCTAGCTTGGCCACCGCGATGGCCTCCGGATCGTCCGGGAAGACAAGCGCTGCCCAGGACGGATTGGGGTAGGAGACGATGTTCCAATTGATGTCGAAATTTGAGATCTTCTCCAAAGCCGGTTTGTAGGCGGCGGAGTTCGCCCGGTTCGCACGGCCAACCTTTGCCGGATCCTGCTCCGAAAGCAGCATCGGATTGTCGCCTGAAACGGCAAGGCGGGCAGTGCCTCTGGAGTAGGCCTTGGCCATGCCGTCGTAGAGCCAGTCGGAGGCGCGATCGAAGCTCTGATCATTACCATATCTGTAGCGCGCGAGCGTCGACTCCTCGTCGGAATAGAATGCCGTCACCAATCCTGCACCTGCCATGTAGGCATGCTTGGTGATTAGGCGCACGAGGGGCAGGGCGACGACCGGGGCTGTGATCACTAGATCCTGGCCCGTCTGCAACTGCAGCCCGACCCTGACGGCCACTTCCGCCAGTTTCTCAAGCTTTATGGGGTCCACGGAGGTCTGGCTTTGCGGCATGAAGTTCATGATCGGTCACTCCTCGAACGAAACTGATTGGCCAGTAGACTTAGACCCCTTTGCGGCGAAATTGAAGCTCGCTTGTCGACCGATGGCAGCCCTTTGCCATCGGTCGATACCGGGATCAGGCGGCCGAAAAGGAGGGTTGATGCAACAGCACTGCGTCGTGACGTCTAAGGAAGGCCATCAGCCGGTCGGCATAGTCAGGTCCTACGGCGGCTTTCACGCTCGGTCTTTCGGACAATGCTTTCCGCCAGGCCTGGACGCGGGGCAGACCGGCAAAAATGCCATTGTCAGCGATCGCGTCAAAGACGTCGAAGTAGCGAAAGATCGGCGCAAACACCGCATCGACCAGGCTGAAGTCGGCGCCCGCGAAGTAGGGACCGCTCTTCAATTCCATTTCAATGGTCGCGAATTTTGATGCGAGCACCTGCCGCTTCGCGTCCAGCTGGGCGCGGTCTTGCGTCGTCTCGTAGACCCAGAGATCCGACAGGATTGAAGAGCCGACCTCCATCCAGCCGCGATGGCGGGCACGCATTAGCGGGTCGGCCGGATGAAGGCGGCGGCCGTCCCGCGTCTCCTCCAGATACTCACAGATCACGCTGCTTTCGAAGAGTACATCCCGGCTGCCGTCGCTGTTGCAAACGGCAAGCAGCGGCACTTTGCCGAGAGGCGAGATCTCAAGGAACCAGCGAGGTTTGTCCGCCAGATCAATATTCACACGCTCGAACGTCACTCCTTTCTCTGCAAGCGCAATCGCAGCGCGCTGCACATAGGGGCAAAGGTGGTGGCTGACGAGCAGCAGAGCCGAACCGGCTGCTTGAGAAGGAAAATGATCCATTGTGGCGATCTCCATTGTAGATGCAATTGCATGTAATAGCTGTTGCGTCAGGATTCAAGATAGATGTAAATGCATGTATGAATAAAAAAACAATCAGTAGCACGCCCTCCGAGACAGTGATCGATGCCTGGATCGGACTGATGAGGGCTCAGCAGAGGCTTCTCGGCCAAATAGAAGCCGATCTTAAATCGGCCGGGCTGCCGCCGCTTGGCTGGTACGACGTACTCTGGGAACTTGTGCGATCGCCGCATGGTAGATTGCGTCCGTTTGAGATCGAGGAACGCACGCTGCTTGCCCAATACAATCTATCGCGATTGATCGATCGCCTTGAGAAGGCAGGGCTGGTGCAGCGCCAGACGTTCGATCAGGACGGGCGCGGAAAGTGGGTGGTCGTCACCGAGGAGGGGCGCGCGCTGCAGAAACGCATATGGAAGGTCTATGCCAAAGGCATCGAGGAGAACCTTGGCGCCAAGCTGAGCGAGGCCGATGCCACAACTCTGACCTCTTTGCTGGCGCGCTTCAGGTAACTTCAGGCAATAAGGGGCGCGGCTGCAGCCTTCAGCGTCTTCATAGCGTCTTTTGGGTCAAGCCGAACCTGCAGGCCGCGTTGCCCGCCATTGATATAGACTTTCGGTTCCGTCAGCGCAGCCTCCTCGATTGCTGTCGGGACGAGCTTTTTTTGCCCGAAGGGGCTGATGCCACCGACATGGTAGCCGGTCAGGCGTTCGGCATCGGCGGGTTTCATCATGTTGGCGGATTTGCCGCCGAAAGCGCTTGCGAGCTTCTTCATGCTGACCTCGCGATCGGACGGCACGACGACACAGACGGCCTTGCCGTCGACCTCCGCCATCAGCGTCTTCAACACGCGATGCGGCTCCTCGCCAAGCGCATCCGCAGCCTGCAGGCCGACGCGCTCGGCATTCGGGTCGTAGTCGTAGGTATGGACCGTGAAAGCAATCCCGGCCTTGCTGAGAACCTGCGTGGCGCGCGTGGTTTTAGACATCGATCAGGCCTTGAAGAAGCTGCCGTAGGTCTCGGGCTTAAAGCCGATGAGCAACTTGCCATCTGCCTCGACGACAGGCCGCTTGATCATCGATGGCTGCTCCAGCATCAGCGCGATCGCCTTGCGCTCGTCGAGATTTTCGCGCTCGGCCTCTGATAGCTTGCGAAATGTCGTGCCCGCCCGATTGAGCACTGTTTCCCACCCGGCTTCCTTCGTCCATGCCTGCAGGTGCAGGCGATCGATTCCGACGGCCTTGTAGTCATGGAACTGGTAGGCGATGTCATGCTCTTCCAGCCAGCTGCGGGCCTTCTTCATGGTATCGCAGTTCTTGATGCCGTAGATGATGACGGTCACTTAGTCCTCCAGCGTTCCGGGCTTGCGCGTCGCATTGCTGGCGTTCTTGCAAGCAATCTTCATCAGGTCGGCGCGGCGGCGAACCAGCCGTTCGGAGCTGCGCGTCACAATCAAGCCGCCCTGTGGGGCGCGAATCTCGATGCTGCCGTCGGCCATACCTGGGCGAGTGATCAACGTGGCAAGCACATCGCCTTCGCCAACCCATTCGCCGATATTGCGGTGGAAGAGAACCGTGCCGGCCTCCGGCGCACGGACCATCTCGATATTGTCGAGCGGCACGGCGGGACCATCGAAGGCGGGCAGCGAGACGGCGGCATCGATTGCGCCGCGGCTCGCCAGAAACTGCCACAATCCGTCGGCATCCTCTTTCGCCATATCAGGATAGACATCACGGCGGCCGCGGAGCTCGACAGTTACGGACAGTTTACCAGGTAGCCGCGATTGCTTCTCCGGCGTCTCGTACTTCCAGGCAAAGCCGACAGCCTCCTCGAAGGCGGAACTCTCGCCATCGGAGAGAAGAACGGCTTCCATTTTCATCGCTGATGCGAGATCGGCCGCCTCAGGCCAGAAGGCCTCGTCGATATAGGCATATTGCAGCGATTCATCATCGCAATGCAGATCAATCACTAGGTCGCACCCAAGTGCCATATGCAGCAGCTGGCGCTTCAGTTTGTCTACGGCCGAACGGTTCTCGAGGTCTTCAAGCAGACCATCGCGATCCTTCACTGAGATCAGTGGAAATTCCCGGTTGAAATTGGTGCGCGTTCCAAGGTCGAAGCGGCCCTGAAGCTCCCCGAAATGAGCCTGAGCCGCCCCGATCGGGTTGGCATGCGGAACGACGATGATGTCGCTCTTGATCTGCCCAGCACTCTCAAACTGGCGCAGCATTTCGCACAGGAAATGGACCAATGCCGTACCAGGCAGCTCGTTGGCGTGCAGAGCCGCCTGAATGTAGACCTTTGGTGCCTTGGGATCATTGCCATTGAAACGGAGGACCGGCAATCGCCACTCGATGCCCGCGGTATCGCCCGCAATAATGATCTCGGACGTGTTCATGTCGTTCTCCGCTTTCATGCCCTGTCGGAGGAGCTTTAAGCGAGTTCGATGGGTGGAGGCAAGGTGCTATCCGCGTGCATGAAGCAACTAACGCCCGCGTTCTTTTCAGCCCGCCTGGGCCCCGGCGACCTTGGAGCAGCACGAATTCGTGTGCAGCGATCGCGACTGGCTCCTGCAAGGCGGTTCGAGGCCGAACGACCGCCTGCGGCAAATGACAAGAACAAAATAGAACATGACGTCGAGAAACCGATACGACAAAGCTCGCCCTGCGCAAGAAACGGGTTGAAACCGACGCGTGGCAGTACGATTTTCGGAGGGATCCAGCAGGGAGGCACCGACCCATGCAACAAGCAGTGCACTATTTGGTTTTCAAAACGGCCGGCGGCTTCTGCGGCATCGCCTGGAATGATGTCGGCATCACGCGGTTTCAGCTGCCGACGTCGAGTGCTGAGGCAACCGAACGGCTACTCCTGCGTCGCATTCCCGATGCCGAGCCCGCGACACCGCCAACTGCGGTCGCCGAGGTTGTCGCGGCCGTGAAGCGCTATTTCTGCGGAGAGCCCACGGATTTCTCAACCGTGAAGGTCGATCTTGCTGGTCAGGATGCGTTTTTCAAGCAAGTCTATGACGCCGCACGCCACATCGGCTGGGGCACCACGACCACCTATGGCGCCCTTGCAAAGAAACTCGGCGCAAGTCCGGAGGCAGCCCGCGACGTCGGCCAAGCAATGGCGAAAAATCCCGTGGCACTGATCATCCCCTGCCATCGTATTCTTGCCGCCGGAAACAAGATCGGCGGCTTCTCCGCTCCAGGCGGACCATCGTCCAAGCAAAGGATGCTTGAACTCGAAGGGGTGAGTTTGGCACGGCCGAAGCCCACCCAGCAATCGCTCGATTTCTGATCGAAATTGCCGATGGTTTTGATCTCAAATGGGGCCATCATTCAGCTGCAAGATCGCCTAGTTGACATTCTTCCTACTAGTTGGTAGGCGACAGTTATGAGAAATCCACAAACCAAGGCTGACGAGATTCTTCGCTGTGCGCGCTCCCTGATTATCAGGGGTGGCTATAACAGTTTCAGCTACGCCGATATTTCGAGCGTGGTGGGCATTCGCAATGCGAGCATTCACCACCATTTTCCCAGCAAATCAGATCTGGTCCGCAAACTGGTTGCACAGTATCGGGAGGAGGCGGAAGCCGGGATCGCCGAACTGGAACGAAATGTCTCCGATCCGCTTGAACAACTTCGAGCCTATGTCGGCTATTGGGAGAGGTGTATCGCTGATCCGTCTCACGCCTTCTGCGTCTGCGCCTTGCTCGCAAGTGAGATCCCTGTTCTTCCCGAGGCAGTCGCTCTTGAAGTGCGTGCGCATTTTCGAACGCTCTCGGACTGGCTCACCTCCGTCTTGGAGCGCGGCGCCGTCCAGGGCCGCCTCGCACTGACTGGGACCGCTAGGGCCAATGCTGAAATGCTCATTGCCACCGTGCACGGAGCGATGCTTTCGACGCGCGCGTACGGCGATGTCAGGACTTTTGGCGCAATAACCTATCCCTTGCTGGAGCGCATCGCTGCCTAATGGAATTTGCCCCGGAGACGAACGCATGGTCTAGGTACCTACCGACTAGTAGATAGCCTAACTGCGTTCAATGTCTATCACCGGCAGTCTGCTGCCCATCAACACCGTCCCCTTGGATGAGAAAGGCAATGTCTTATGTTCGGAATTTCTCCGCTTGGCTGGATCCATGTACTCGGAAGCCTGCCAGCCATTCCTGTGGCCCTTTACATGTTTGTCCGCCATGGTCGAATCGTGCCCCGATCTATGGTGGGCGCCGTCTATTTTGTTTCGATGCTCATCGGCGCCGCAACGGTCTTCCTCGTGGCACATCAACCGGTCAGTTATGGCATCGGTACCCTCACCATCCTGCTCCTGCTTACAGGGTACGTGATCGAACGCATTCTGGGTTCAGCGCGCATAGCCAGATACATTGAAACCATCTGTCTGAGCCTGAGCGTGTTTCTTTTGATGGTGCCGACGGTCAGCGAAACCCTGCGCCGTGTTCCGGATGGCCACCCCTTGGTTACCGACTTGAAATCGCCGCTGCTCCTCGGGGCTCAAGGAGGCCTGTTGGCTATTCTCGTAGTCGGCTTGACCGCCCAAATCATCTACTTGGTAAGGCTGCCAAGACCGTGATCAAGGTCGGCCCGTCTGAACTGAGGCGAAAGGCCGTATCTACATCGAAGTAGATACATAAGGGAGGTGGCCGTGCCCCATCTTGCACGTCCAGTCGGGGAACTCGCAGTCGGGGCTGGCGAAAGCCGACCCTCGTCACCAACAAGGTCGGCGAGTTCAACGGCGTTGAGAGCCTGCGGCTGGAGGATTGGTCGCTTTGAGCCCTGGCTGGTTCGGGGTATAACCTAACGAACGAGCCAGCCGCCGTCGACCGGCAGCACGGTGCCCGTGACATAGCCGGAAGCCGGTGCGGCGAAGAAGAGTACGGCTGTCGTCAGGTCAGCCGGCGTTCCCCAGCGCCCCATCGGAATGCGCGCGGAAATCTGCGTGTTGCGATCGGGGTCGTTGCGAAGGGCCTCGGTATTGTCGGTCGCCATGTAGCCGGGGGCGATCGCATTGACGGTAATCCCGCACGGCGCCAACTCGCTGGCCATCGCCTTGGTGAGGCCGGCGATGCCGTGCTTCGAGGCGGCATAGGCCGGAACACGGATGCCGCCCTGGAAGGTTAGCATGGAGGCGATATTGACAATTCGCCCCGCGCGTCCGGTCGAAACCATATGCCGGGCAACGGCCTGCGACAGCAGAAAGGCGGCCTTCAGGTTGACGTCGAGAACGCTGTCCCAATCCGCCTCGGAATAGTCAAGCAGGTCGGCTCGACGGATGGTGCCGGCATTGTTGACGAGAATATCGATGCCGTCGAGGGCTGCGGCGACGTCGGCGATGATCGCGGTTGTATCAATGGGTTTGGAGAGATCGACCATCATCTCGTGAAAGCGCACACCCGCCTCGCCAACCAGCGCTGCCGTCTCGGGCATCGGGGACGAGCCGAGCGCGGCAATATCGGCGCCGGCGCGCGCCAATGCCAGGGCCATGCCCCGGCCGAGGCCGGTGCGGGCGCCGGTGACGAGCGCGGTCTTGCCTGTGAGGTCAAACAGCGCGTTCAAGGCGGAGCCCCCTGTCGTTGAAGAGGTGAATGGGGGCGGCTACCAGCGACAGCCGGATGTCGTCGCCCTTCGCGAGGTTATGCTGGCCGGGAGCAACGACCAGCAGCTTCTGGCCGGCGACGTCGGCGTGCAGCACGGTATCCGAGCCGAGCGCTTCGACGAGACGGATCTTCGCCGGAATGCTGTTTTCGCCTGCATCGAGCGCAATATGATGCGGCCGCACGCCGATGGTGATGGGCGCTCCGGTTGCCACCGTGCCATCCACCATTGGAACCTCCAGGCGGTGACCGCTCTCCAGGGTCGCGACGGCCCTGTCCGAGCCCGTCGCTTCAAGCGTACCTCCAAGGAAGTTCATATGCGGCGAGCCGATGAAACCGGCGACGAAACGATTGGCCGGTTTGTTGTAAAGCTCGAGCGGCGTGCCGATCTGTTCAATACGCCCGGCGCGCAAGACAACGATGCGGTCGGCAAGCGTCATAGCTTCCACCTGGTCATGCGTCACATAGATCATCGTCGCCGAGAGGCGGGCGTGAAGGGCTGCAAGCTCGGCGCGGGTGGACCCGCGCAGCTCGGCGTCGAGGTTGGACAACGGCTCGTCGAGCAGGAAAGCAACCGGGCGGCGCACGATCGCGCGGCCGATTGCGACGCGCTGACGTTGGCCGCCGGAAAGCTGCCCGGGCCGGCGCGCGAGATAGGGCTCGATCTCAAGCATGCGCGCGGCTTCGCCGATGCGCCCAGCGATCTCCGCCTTCGGCATCCGGGTGTTTTCCAACCCGAAGGCGAGGTTCTGGCGCACGCTCATATGAGGGTAGAGCGCGTAGGACTGGAAGACCATGGCGAGACCACGGTCGGCGGCTGGCACTTCGTTGACGACTTTGCCGTCGATCGAAAGTTCCCCGCTGGTCGGTTTTTCGAGCCCGGCAATCATGCGCAGCAGCGTGGATTTGCCGCAGCCGGACGGCCCGACGAAGACGACGAACTCGCCGTCCTTGATCTCCAGGTTGATGTCATGAAGCACGTCGACAGCGCCGAACGACTTGGTCACATTAGTAAGTTTGATGTGGCCCATGGTGCCCTCCTATTTCAGTCCGGTTCCGGCGATGCCGGTGGTGATGAAGCGTTGCAGGAAGATGAAGACGAGGACGACCGGGATCATCGTGACGACCGTCATGGCGAGAATGAAATGCCACTGCACGTTCAACTCGCCGGAATAGATGCTGAGGCCGACCTGCAGCGTGTAGAGCTCCTTGCGCGACAGCACGATCAGCGGCCAGAGGAAGTCGTTCCAGCGCCAGACGACGGAGAAGATCGCAAGAACGGCCAGCGCCGGGGCCGTCAGCGGCAAGATGATGCGCCAGTAGATCTGCCACTCAGACGCCTTGTCCATGCGTGCGGCGTCGATCAGTTCGTCGGGGATGGTCAGCATGTACTGGCGTAGAATGAAGACGCCAGTCGGCGTCGCCACTGTCGGCAGGATGACGCCCCAGAGATTGTTGAAGAGCCCGAGCGCCGAGACAATCGAATAGAGCGGAACCATGATCACCGAAAGTGGCACCATGAGGGTGGCGAGGATCAAGAACATCGCGAAGCTGCGGCCGCGGAACTCGTATTTGCTGAGCGCAAAGGCGGCCATCGAATTGACGATCAGCGTGATCAGCGTCGCCGTCACAGTCACGAAGACCGAATTCCAGAGGTAGCGGACGAAGTCGAACTGGGTGAAGGGTTCGCTATAGTTCGAGGTGGCAAAGGACATGGTGCGCACCGGTGTGCGCTTAGCAATGTTGACCTTGACGATTTCGGTCGGCTTCTCCGGCGCGACCATCTGGCTGACGACGCCGATCCGGCGAACCTCGGCGAGCACGGCCTTGCCGCCATCCGGAAGCGTCACCTCGTAGAGGTCGAGCGGCTTGTCGTAACCGTCAACGGTCGCCTTCTGGGTGACATACGGCATGATCGTCGGTGGGAATTCGGCAAGCGCCGCCGGCGACTTGAAGGAGGACCCGACGAGCCAAACGGCCGGGCCGAACATGATAAAGAGACCGCCGACGAGCCAGACCCAGGTGACGATATCGGTCCAGTGCCAGCCGCTGCGGCCGCGGCGTCGAAAGATGAATTCGGCAAAGCGGCTCATTTGCGGGCTCCCTTTTTCTCGCCTTTGCGGCCAATGCCAAGTTGGACCAGGGTAAGGACCACCAATACGGCGCCCATCAGGATCGAGGCGGCGGCAGCAAGGCCTGGATTGCGCAACTGCGCGGCGAAGCCTGTCTCGTAGACGTATTGGGTGAGATAGAGCGTGCTGGTGCCAGGGCCGCCGCCTGTTAGCACGTAGATTTCGTCGAAGATCTGCACAGCGCGGATCAGGACGAGAACGACGACGACGAGCAGATTGGGCATCAGGAGCGGCAACGTGATACGCCAGAAGGCGCGTGCCGGCAGTGTGCCGTCCATCTCGGCGGCTTCATAGAGATCCTTCGGGATCGCCTGCAGGCCGGCAAGCAGGATCAGTGTGTAGAAGCCCATATGGGCCCAGATCGAAACGCCGACAGTCGCGGCGAAGGACCAGTTGCGGTCGTTGAGCCAAGTGTAGGGCTCGAAACCGAGGCCGTAGAGGCCAAAATTGAGCAGCCCCTGGCGCTGCAGGATCCATTTCCAGATCAGGCCGACGACGACAGGCGACAGCAGCACCGGGAAGAAGAACACCGCTCGCCAGAAACTGCGCGCGATCAGGTCACGATTGAGGATCAGTGCGGTCACCAGTGAAAACAGGATCATCAGGGTGACCTGTAGCACCACGAACCAGGCGGTGTTGCCGACGGCCGTCCAGAAGGTGTCTTCCACGCAACTGTTCGGGTCGGTGTAATTCACGCAGTCGAACAGACGCGCATATTGCTCGGTGCCGACGAAGCTCCGGTCCGGCAGGAAGAGCGCCGTGCCACCCGTCATGGAATAGGCGAAGTTGATAAAAAACGGCAGCAGCACGAAGATGCCGAAGATCAGCATATTCGGAAGCAGGAAGAAGGTCGCCATGCCGCCGATGCCGAGCCGCCGCTGCAGGAAACGCAGCGGCGCGTCGACAGCGCCCATTATCAGGCGAACCGGCGCCATGGCCGGCTCGCCGAGGCCGGAGCCCCTTCGTCTTGGAACATCTGCCTTCATTCTTGGCTCCTCACCGCGTCGATTGCGGGTCAATTAAAAAATGCGCAAGGACCGCCACCGGATTTTGATCTGTTGCCCACCGACGCCGACAATCCTTTTTGGACGGAGGGGCTTCTCGGTCGCATTTTGGTAAGCGTCATCTTACGCAGATGCGCAGCGTCGCCCTCTTGATACCGGTGGTGAGCCGAGGGCACAGCATGCCTTCGGACACCTGGTGTCGGGGACTCAGATCAGTTGCCTGTATCTTTCACCTTCGTGGCGATATCCGAGTCGATGCGCGCGAAGGCCTCGTCGACCGTCATCTCGCCTGCAGCCGCCTGGCTGACGCGGGTGACGAGCGCGCCGTAGACGGCGTCAGACCAAAGCCAGCCGGGTAGCTTGCGCGCGAGATCGGAGAGCGACTTGCCCGCTTCGACGAAGGCGTTAAGCGCGGCCTTTGCCTGCGAATCGTCGGTCTTGAAGTCTAGGCCCTTGGCCAGCACGCCCTTATGGGCGGGCAGGAACAGGGTACGCTCGGAGAATTCCTTCACGATCGGTTCGCTCGCAAGGTAATCCATCACCTTGGCGACTTCCTTCGGGTTCTTCGTATATTTGACCGCGACCAGACCCGCGCCGCCCGTCATGCCGGTGCAGTTCGTCGGGCCGCAGGGGCTGCCGGTCGCCACCCAGTCGAAGTTGGTGCCGATCTTGGTCGAGAAATTCGGGACCTGCCAGGAGCCGGAATAGTAGTAGACGACCTGTCCGTTGATGAAGTCGTCGGCGGCTGCGCGATAGGTCGAGCCAGCGGCCGAAACCCAGACATCCTTGCTCATCGTGCCGTCGCCAACCCAGCCGACGAAGTTCTTCAGGAAGTTTTTCGTGCCTTCATTCAGCGGCGCCGGCTTACCATCGGCGCCGATATAGTTGCCGCCATAGGCAAGATTCGGGCCGCTGAGGCGGTGGCCGGAGCGGTCGAGCGCCATCGGGAAGGGCACCTGCTGGCTTTTGGCCACCTGCGTGGCTGCCTTCGCCCAGTCGTCCCAGGTCGCATTCTTGTCGGGGATCGCAACGCCCGCCTGGTCGAACAGCGTCTTGTTGGCAAAACCGCCGGCAATGGTGATCTGGGTCATGAAGCCGGAGATCTGGTTCGATCCGTCCGGGCGCATCCAGTCTGCCTGCTCGCCGAAATTCTTGTCCCAATAGGCGGGATCTGCGACCAGCGGCCGGAGGTCGAGCCAGTGTTGGCTCTGGGCCTTCAGGTTGGTGACGCGGGCGATATCCGGGCCGTTGCCGGCTTCGAGCTGTACCGGCAGTTGCTCCTTGACGACGCTGTACGAGACGTTGTCGAGGATCACGTTGATCCCCGGGTTCTCCTTCATGAAGCGGTCGAGCAGGTCCTTCAGCACCTCGCCCTCGACGCCGTCGGAGTACCACATGATGCGCACGTCGCCGGCGACCGCCGCCGTCGACGTCAAGAGTCCGACGGCGAGCGCCGCGAGCATCGTTTTGGTCTTCTTCATTGTCTTTCTCCTCCACTTATCCATATACGAGCTCCCTCCCGCTCGTTTGGGACGGCGCCGACTTCTCCCGGCCGACGCAATTCCTGTCTTACCGGGCGGCGAGCATGGTCACCTCGCCGGCCACGGTGAAATCCTTGGCGGCGGCATTGCGCCCTTCAGCCTCGGTCGAGCCGTCATTGCGGAAGACGACGCGGCCATAGTCCGGATCGTTGACGACAAATGCGCCGTCGGCGGTTTCCTCGACCGAAAGCGCAGCAAACCTGGCTTCCGCCTCGGAAAGCCCTTCGGCTTCGCAGACCCTGACGACCCAGCGTGTCTTGTGCCCGCCCTGGCGCAGCTCCGCATTGGCCGACGGACCGTCGGTCACCGGGACCAGCTCACTTCCACCGATCAACACAACGGCGCCGCGGCCACTGCGCGCAAGCGCGAGCCTGCCCTTGACCTTGCTCTCGTCGAACTCGGCGACTGGGAACCAGGCATGGGTGAAATTCGGTTGTTCGCTGAGGGTTTTAAAGTCGAGTACGGCCAGCCCCCTGTACTGGTGGGCACGAGGGAGGGTGCCGCAACCACCCCAATAGGATGGCCGGCCGTACCCGAACTGAATGGTTTCGCCCGGATGGTTGATCCAGATCGCCGCTTCGGGGCGTTGTCCAAGGCGCAGGTGCAGCACCGTTTCCTGATAGCCCCATTCGTTCCAGCGATAATGCGCCGCCGAGCCCATGGCGAAATGTCGGCCCTTGTAGTGGTAGAGTGCTGCGAAGCGGTTTTCGCCCTGGGCGAAGCGCCACTCCTGATGGGCTGCCTCGTCCTCATGGCAGGCAACGGTAGCAAGTGCATCCGGCACAACGAGGCCGTGGTCGCGCAGGCAGATGGCAAGCTGCGGCAGCGCGTGCACGCGGCGGCCGTACCAGCCCTTGCCCCAAAGCAGACGGGCGACGGCCGAAAGCTCGAGCGAGCGACCGGCACAAAGCGTGTGCTCGTAGGAGCGCCCTTGCGCTGCCGTCATCATGCCGTGATGGGCCGAGCGGGCGATGATCTCGCAGAGACGGACAATGCCTCGTTTCGCCCTTTCCGCGATGTCCGCGTCCGGCGAGAGTGCCGCCAGCGCCGTCAGGCCCTTGAGGTCGATCGGGAAATAGGGCGCGGAGTTGAACTCCGCCATTTCCCAGGCTTCGAAGTGATCGAGCCAGGCGCGGACCCGCATCGCACCGACGGCGCCCTGCTCGCTTCCCTTGCGGCCCGAGCGGAGGAAGGTCGCGTTCGGGAAGAGATGGCCTGCAAGATAGGCCGAGGTATGGAACAAGAGCGCGTGGTTTTCGGAGAAATACCACTGCACATCATTGCCGGGCTCATCCATCCAGTAGCGGAAGCCAAGGATCGCCTGGTCGATGCGGTCACGGGTCGTTGCTCCGATATCCTGGCCCCAGCTGGTGCGCGACCAGATCAGCGGTACCAGCGAAAAGTCGGCGCAGTCGTGGCAATCCTCTATCGAGGGTAGGATCTCCTCGATCATGGCATCCGTGTCGGCGCCGCCGCGACCGCTCGCAAGCCGTGCGAAAGCGCGCACCGTATCGCGTTCGGAGAAGCGTGAGATTTCGTCCAGCGTCTCGGTGATCCGGGCACCAAGCGTTTCCGGCGCCTTGCCCTGACGGCCGGCATGGCAGATCTCGACGCCGAGCGACCGCGATGCGACGAAACCGCCCGCATCGAGCGTGATGCGAAAATGGCGGAAGTCGGCCGGCGTCTCCTCCGAGGGCCCGATTGTCAACCTCTTGTCGCCGGCTTTCAGCACGAAGTCGTGGTCGAAGCGCTCGGTCGACATGAAGTCGCCTTCAACCGCGACATTGACCTCCACGTCGAGCGGCAGGGCGGTGGCGAAGTTGAGCGTGATGTCGCCTTCGAAATAGGCGGTGCGGTCGAAATGCATGCCGTCGAGCGCGGTTTCGATATCGGCGGCCGCAGCACTTTGGCAGGGAACCGGCAGCGCCACGTGGGCAGCCGGCCCGGAGAGATAGTCGAACTGGAAGAAATAACGCGCGTCGCGCTCGGCGAGGTCGTCGAAGAAGATCGTGATCTCGTTGAGCCCGGCATTGAGGGGCAGATCGAACTCCGCCTTGGCCTCGAGGTTGCGGCTATAGGGTGCCATCCAACCGATTTCGGTGTCGTTCAGGAAAATCACCGCGCCGCCGCAAGTACCGAGGCGGATTTTCGCGGTCCCGGAAGCCTCGGCTTCGATCGACGTGCGGGCCCAGGTCGCAAGCCGCGTCGGCCGGAACCAGAAGCCCGAGAGATCGAGCCGAGGCGAGCCGAAGGGCAGCCACCAACGGGTGGCCTCGAATGTGCCGCGCACATCGGGCCGCTTGCCACGAAATTGCTCGGCGAAGACCGTCCGGCAGGGATACTCGTGCGGAATGAAGTTCTTGTGTTTGGTCAGGAAGAAGAAGGGGTCCATTTCGCCCTTCATCGGCTGATCCATTACGTCGAACCGCTCTTCGGCGATGACGCCGAGCTGCCAGTAGCCAACGGCGTGCCCCGCGGCGAGGCCCTTCTTCAGATGGAAAATCTTATCGCTCATTTTAGCTCAGCCAAGGCTACGGGGGTGACGTCGTTGTATTCCTGGTTTTCGCCGGTCATGCCCCAGACAAAGGCATAGGTGCCGGTGCCGGCGCCCATATGAATCGACCAGGCGGGAGAAAGCACCGCTTCACCATTTGCGACGATCAGGTGCCGGGTTTCTTCCGGCTCTCCCATCACGTGGACGATCCGGTCTTGCGGGGCCATGTCGAAATAGCAATAGGCCTCCATCCGCCGTTCATGCACATGTGGCGGCATGGTGTTCCAGGCGCTGCCTTCGGCAAGGTCGGTGATGCCCATCAAAAGCAGACAGGAGGGGATCACTTCCGGATGGATGTACATCACGAGGCGCCGCCTATTGGAGCGCTTGACGTCGCCGAGTTCGAGTGCTTTTGCGTCTGCCTTCTTGACCAGCCGGTGCGGCAGATCGGCGCCGGCGGGCACCGAGTTCATGTAAAAGCGGGCCGGTTTGTCAGGGGACTCGCTCGAAACGACGATTTCCTTTGCGCCGCGCCCGACATAGAGCACATCGCGGTTCTCGAGCACGAAGCTCTTGCCGTCGACGGCGATCGTCCCCGTGCCGCCGAGATTGGCTATTCCCATCTCGCGGGCCGAAAGCAGGTAGGACGTCCCGATATCGGCGCCGGACCCGAAGAAGACGCTCCTGGTCTTCGGCATGGCGCCCCCGAGGATCAGCCGGTCGACATGGGTATAGGTAAAGTTCACCGCATCCGCCGCAAAGAGATCGCTGATCAGGAACTCGCGGCGGAGCCGCGCCGTGTCGTAACCTTTGACATCTTCGGGGCTGGCCCCGTAGAGAACCTTCATCGTCATGCTGCCCGTCCTTCCGCGCCGACATGCTGCAGGGCTTCGGAGAGGCACAGGATTGCCAGTGCCTGGCCGTAGCCGGTCGGCTGAATTGGGATGTCCTTGTAGAATTGCAAGTCGTGGCCCATGCGCGTGCCGTAGGAGACATTGAGCACAGTGCCGCTTTCATCGATGTTGCGCATTACCGCCTCAAGCGCCCGCAGACCGGCCTTGCGCCAGACCGGCGTGCCGTAGCCAAGGCGATAACCCTTGAGCAGGCCGTAGCCTATGCCGGCCGTCGCCGAGATTTCCTCATAAGAAGTCGCGTCGTCGAGCAGCGTGCGCCAGGCGCCGGAGGCGGTCTGCAACGGCAGCAGCGCCTCGACCTGGGTGACGAGTACGCCGCGCAGGTATGCCTTGATCGGTGCGGCGATCTCCGCGAGGTCGAAGAGGTCGAGCATGCCGGCGGTGATCCAGGCATTGCCGCGGGCCCAGCGGGCGCGAGCAAAGTTGTGCCGGCCGTCAAAGGTCCAGCCGTGGAACCAGAGACCCGACTGGGTATCGGCGAGATAGCGGACGTGCACAAGGAACTGCCGCGTGGCTTCGTCGACGAGCTCACGCCGGCCGCTTGCCTGACCGTAGGAGGCGAGGAACAGGGCGACCATATAGAGCGTGTCGTCCCAAAGCTCGTTGTTGTTGACCTTGTCGGAGACATGGTGCTCGAAGCCGCCTTCCGGTGTGCGGCCCATTTCACTGACCACTCGGTTTGCCCATTCGTCGAGCAGCGGTTTCCAGCGGGGATTTCCCGTTTTTGCCCAGAGTACGGAAAGGCCGAGCATCGGCGCGGTCGTGTTGACATTGAGTTCCGGCAGGCCGGCGGCAAGGCGTCCTTCGTACCAAGTCTCGATGAGCTGGCGGATGTCGTCGCGGCCAGTGAACAGCCAAAGCTTGATCAGACCATAGAGGCCAACGCCCTGCGGCCATTCCCAACTGTCGAAACTGATGTAATCCCCGGCCGTGCCGTCGAGATTCGGTTCATCGAACCGTCCGTCATGCTTGAGACCGGTCATGCCACCGACAAGACGATCGAGACCCATGCGAATGTCGTGGGCGTTCGGGCCCATGGCGCTCCTCCGTTTTATGCCGCTCTTCCTCGGCTCCCAAGGGCGATAAAGGCATGATGATTTCTCTTGCGCAACATGAAAATTTTTCTCATATTGCGACAATGGAGGTTCGGATGATCGCAAAACCGCTGCCGGGCAAACGCGGCAAAAAGAGCAAACGGGTTCGACTTGAGGACATCGCCGAAGCGTGCGGAGTATCGCTCAGCACCGCGTCGCGCGCCCTTGCCCGCGAAAAGGGTGTGCGAGCGGAAATCCGCCAGCGTGTGCTAGAGGCGGCGAAGAACGCCAATTACGTCGTCCCTACGGCGGTCGCCGGGCAGAAGGTAATCGTTGCAGCGTCGAGCGCCGCGATGATCGACTATGTACGCAACCAGTTCACTCTTTACGTGCTGGAGGGGCTGAAGGAACGCGCGCAGGCGCTCGATCTCGAGATCGTGACGCGGCCGATCGCCGACCAAAGCGAAGAACTGGCGGTTCTTGCCGAGGCCGAGCAGGACGAGCAGGTCGCCGGTCTCCTGTTTCTTACCATCGACGATGAGCGCTTGCTCGCAGCGACGCGGGGCTTCGACAAGCCAGTCGTGTTGCTCAATAGCGACGACCCGTTCATGCGGCTATCGAGTGTCACTCCCTGCAATCGCTCGAGCGCGCGGCTGGCGACCGACCACCTGACCGATCTCGGACACAAGCGCATCCTGTTCTTGATGCGGCCGGGGCGTCGAACGATCGAGCGTCGTTACGAGGGCTGGCGCGATGGGCTGCTGGCGAAGGGATTGCCTGTCACGGATGACCTGCTAGTCACCGTCGACGACTGGTTGCCGGAACTGGCAATCCAGGCGATGACGCAGCGGATCACGAAGCGGGGGCTGGATTTCACCGCGGTGCTGGCCGCCGGCGACAGTCTTGCAGTCGGTGCCATGCTTGGCATCCAGCAGAAGGGGTTCTCAGTTCCGGGAGATGTCTCGGTTATTGGCATGGACGACCTGCCGCAGGCGGCGTTCGTCAATCCGCCGCTGACGACGATGCATATTCCGATGCGCGAGATCGGTTCGGTGGCACTCGACCTTTTGCGCGATACGCTCTCCGGCTTTCCGGCGCCACCGCGGCGGGTGGAGCTCGCTTGCAACCTGGTGGTGAGGGATTCGACAGCAAAGGCATGTCAGACGTTCTCACGGTGAAGGCCTAGGGCCTTAAGGGTAGCATCGGTCAACACACCCACTCCTCCTAGAAAACACCGTCACGTCTTTTTGGAGGGCACCGCGCCAAAAGTTGTCGATAGGCACACCGATGATTTTTATATCAGCCGCTTATGTCGAAGCGCGGCGCATTTTGATGGTTCGGACGGGCGTGGATCACTCCCACTCGATCGTACCGGGCGGCTTCGAGGTGACGTCGTAGACGACACGATTGATGCCACGTACCTCATTGATGATGCGAGTGGCTGCGCGGCCGAGAAATTCCATGTCGTAGTGGTAGAAATCGGCGGTCATGCCATCGACAGAGGTCACGGCACGGAGCGCACAGACGAATTCATAGGTGCGCCCGTCGCCCATGACGCCGACGGTCTGGACCGGAAGCAGCACGGCAAATGCCTGCCAGATCGCGTCATAGAGACCGGCCTTACGGATTTCATCGAGATAGATTGCATCGGCTTCGCGGAGAATCTCCAGCTTTTCGCGGGTGATGCCACCCGGGCAGCGGATCGCAAGACCAGGGCCGGGGAATGGGTGGCGACCGATGAATGAGTCAGGCAGTCCGAGTTCCTTGCCGAGCACGCGCACTTCGTCCTTGAAGAGCTCGCGCAGCGGCTCGACGAGCCGCATATTCATGCGCTCCGGCAGGCCGCCGACATTGTGGTGCGACTTGATCGTCACCGACGGGCCGCCGCTGAAGGAAACGCTTTCAATGACATCAGGATAAAGTGTGCCCTGGCCAAGGAAGTCGGCGCCGCCGAGCTTCTTCGCCTCCTCCTCGAAGGTCTCGATGAACAGCCGACCGATGATCTTGCGCTTCGTCTCGGGGTCGCTGACGCCTTCGAGCTCGCCGATGAACTTGGCAGAGGCGTCCACGTGGATCAGGTGCAGATTGTAGTGTTCGCGGAACATGGCGACGACATTGGCCGCCTCATCCTTGCGCATCAAGCCGTGATCGACGAGCACGCAGGTCAGCTGGTCGCCGACGGCTTCGTGGATCAGCAGTGCGGCAACCGAGCTGTCGACGCCACCCGAAAGGGCACAGAGGACACGCTTGTCGCCGACCTGCTCGCGGATCGCTTCGACCGCCTTCTGACGATAGGCCGACATCGACCAGTCGCCCTTGATGCCGGCGATGTTATGAATGAAGTTGGCGATCAGCTTGGCGCCGTCAGGCGTATGCACGACTTCAGGATGGAACTGCACGCCATAATACTTGCGCTTCTCATCGGCGATGAAGGCATAAGGCGCGTTAGGCGAAGTCGCGACGACCTCGAAGCCCTCGGGGAGTGCCGTGACGCGGTCGCCGTGGCTCATCCAGACCTGATGGCGCGAGCCCTTCGACCACAGACCTTCGAACAACGCGCTGTCTTCGTCCACCTCGAGAAAGGCGCGGCCGAATTCGCGGTGATGGCCGCTTTCGACCTTGCCGCCGAGCTGCATGCACATCGTCTGCTGGCCGTAGCAAATGCCGAAAACGGGCAGGCCGCTGTCGAAAATGATCTGGGGTGCACGGGGCGAGCCTTCATCGACCGTAGAGGCCGGGCTGCCCGAAAGGATCACGGCCTTGGGCTGCAGGCGCTTGAAGCCTTCTTCGGCGGACTGGAAGGGAACGATCTCGCAGTATACACCCGTTTCGCGCACGCGGCGTGCGATCAGCTGGGTTACCTGGCTGCCGAAATCGACGATGAGGACGCTGTCTGGATGTGCTGTCTGGGTCATGGCGAGCCTTTAATGAAAAGCACCCGGTCTTGCAATCTGCGAAATCTTCCGCTTCAGGATTTTATTGTGCTGATTGTCCCTGTTTCTCAAGGCCTAGAACCAGAATACGCCGTCCTCCAGCGCCGTAAACAGGCTGTCGACCGCATAAGACAGCTTGCGATCGATGACGTGCAGGTATTCCGTCCAACCGGAAATGTGCTGTAGTTCCTCTGCGCCATCGGAGATCCCGCGCAGGCCGATCAGCGGCAGCTCGTAGGCCTGGCAGGTGCGCAAGATCGCGAAGGTCTCCATGTCAACCATGTCGGCCGCGATAGCGTTATAGGCCTGCCCTGACACGACGTTGCCGCCGGTGGAAAGGCTGGCCTCCTGAATGCCGGGGATTCTGAGTGGCAGATCGACGATGGCCGGCAGGTCAAGGAACGGCGTGCGTCCCTTTTCGAAACCCAGGGGCGATGCATCCATATCGCGATAGGACACCGACGTGGCCTGGTAGACCTCGGTCTGTTCGAGCTTTGCAGAGCCGGCCGAGCCGAGCGACACGACGAGATCAGGCAGCTCGTCGGTCTGCTCCAATCGCGCCAGGGCCCGCGTTAAAACGATGGCCGCCTCGACCGGGCCGACGCCTGTCATCAGCGGCTCGAAGCGAGAGCGCAGGAATGGCCCATATTCAGCCTCCGCCGCCATCACGAACAGAATGGATTTGCCGGCGACCGATTTCAGCTCAAACTTCATCCCGAAATACCCTCTCTCCCACGGATGATCATCATGGTGCTTGTCATGGAAGCAATCAGTTTTGCCGGTCCGTCGCCGATCGTGTAGCCGCGCCCGTCCGCAACGATAATGTTCGATCCCGGTTTGGTGATCTCGCCTCGAAAGAGGAAGCGATCGCCGCGGCCGGGCGACAGCAGATTGACCTTGAATTCGATTGTCAGAACAGAGGCCTCGGCATCGATGACGCTGTAGGCGGCGAAGCCGCAGGCAGAATCGAGAGCGGCGGAGATCACGCCGGCATGCAGAATTCCATGCTGCTGGGTGAGTTTGACGTCGAATGGCAGCTCGATCTCGACCATTGCCCGCTCGACACGGGTCAATTCGGCACCGATGGTCTGCAGCGCCGCCTGGCGGGCAAAATTCTGGCGGATTCGCTCTTGGAAATCGCCGCTGTCGTTGTCAGTCATCGTCGCGCCTTTCTTGCGAGCGCGAAAGTGGCATGGTGCGCCGCGTCAGACAAGCGGTTCGCGGAAATGAGTTAAAAGAACGCTCTCGCTCTTCGCTGCTGGCTGTCATTTGGGATGCTGTGCCAGCGTCGGGCGCAAATATTGGATTCAGTCTTTTTTGGTAAATCTCCGTTAGTCATTGCTTTTCGATGGGTCCCCGGCGGCAGCGAATCTGTCGTCGCAGTTGTTTTGCGTGCGGGTTTTTATGCGTCTATCGGCTACGCCAGCTTTCTTCCTTGCTTGCCTCGCGTTGTCGAGCTGTACGTCCAGTTTGGCACCGGACAGCCTCGTTGCGGGAGTACCATCGCGGGAGACAACCAGCTCGGTAGCGCGCCCAAGCGCGCCAGTGCCGGCAACGGCTGTGCCGTCACCCGATGTCGCAGAGACGCCATCGCCAACCGCGCCGCGACAGGAGGAATTGGCCTGGGCCGGCCCGGTACCCCAGCCGCAGGCCTTCACGCCGCAGCCAGGCGTGGCCGCTGCGCCGATGCCTTTGGAAAGGCCGGCTGCTTCAGTTGCACCCGCCGTGTTGGCCCCAGCAGCACCTGAAGTTGACGAGGAGCAGCCGACCCGTTCGCGGATCTACAATCATCGCTTCCGCGACGTCAAACCGATCAATTTTGGCTCCTCGTCGCCCAGAAAGCTCGCCGTCCACGGCGTCGATGTTTCGCGCTGGCAGGGAGACATCGACTGGCAGAAGCTGAGAACGCAGGGCGCGAACTTCGTCTACATCAAGGCGACCGACGGCGGCGATCACCTCGATCCGATGTTCCGGAAGAACTGGCGGGACGCAAAGCAGGCCGGAATAAAGCGCGGCGCCTATCATTTTTTCTACTGGTGCCGCACGGCGGGCGAACAGGCAGACTGGTTCATCCGCAATGTTCCCCGGGAAGCCGGAGCCTTGCCACCGGTTATCGACGTCGAATGGAATGGCGAGTCAAGCTGCAAGCGGCGAGTCTCGCCCGAGAAGGTTCGCGAGAAGATGCAGGTCTTCATGGACAAGCTTGAACAGCACTATGGTCAGCGACCGATCATTTACACGGCGCCCGATTTCTACCGTGACAACCTAAAGGGCGCCTTCCTGAACTATCCTTTCTGGCTGCGTTCGGTTGCGGCACACCCGTCAAAGGTCTATCCCGGACGCCGGTGGGTATTCTGGCAGTATTCGGGCTCAGGCATCTCGCATGGCGTCGATGGACGGATCGACCTGAATGTCTTCCACGGCAGCGAAGACGACTGGCACGACTGGGTCGCCAGATCAAACTGAGGCGCTGCCGGTCCCGCCCGCGAGAAACGATCGGGAGGTCCGCCATGGCAGAGGTCGTGCTGTTTCACCACGCGCTTGGATTGACGCAAGGCCTTATCGCCCTTGCTGAAGACCTGCGGGCCGCAGGGCATGTCGTCCATGTGCCTGACGTGTTTGCCGGCCAGGTGTTCGACACTCTGGGCCAGGGTGTCCGGCATGCTCAGGAGATTGGGTTCGGCGAGATCATCCAACGCGGAGTCCGCGCCGTGGATGGGCTTGCGAGTGAGCTCGTCTATGTCGGTCTTTCCCTGGGAGTTCTACCAGCACAGTATTTGGCTCAGACACGCGCCGGTGCGCGGGGCGCGGTCTTTCTTCACGCCTGCTTGCCGCGTTCGCAGTTCGGCCCGGCCTGGCCAAAGGACCTACCCGCCCAGATCCATGCGATGGACGCCGACCCGTACTTCGTTGGAGACGGTGACATCGAGGCGGCGAAGGCGCTGGTTGCCGAGTCGGCTGACGTCAGGCTTTTCCTCTATCCGGGCGATGCGCACCTTTTTTCCGACCGGTCGCTCGCGGCTTTTGATCCAGCCGCGGCAGCTGTTCTTGAACGGCGATTGCTCGATTTTCTCGCCAGTAGATAGCGGTTCGACCCCGTCATCGTGGTAAGCTGCGCCTCAGTTCAAATAGACGATCGAGGCATTGAGCAAGGTCGCGAAGCCAACCCAGGCTGCATAAGGCACGAAAAGCAGTGCGGCGGTCCGATCCGAATTCCAGCGATTTGCAGAAAAGGCGAGGATCAGTGCCAGCAACAGGACGATGATGACCAACGAGGCCGACAACATGCGCAAGCCGAAGAAGAATGGTAACCATAGAAAATTGAACACCATCTGCCAGGCCCAGATAAGCATGCCGACCGAAAGGTGCCCACGCAACCACGTTCGCGCGCCCGCGATACCTATCAAAGCGTAGAGTGCGAGCCAGACAGGCCCGAATATCCAATCAGGCGGATTGAACGGCGGCTTGGTGAGAGATTGGTACCATTCCGCCGGTAGATTGTTGACACCGATAGCGAGCCCCCCGCCCAGCGCGACGGCGATGAAGACGACGTAGGTCAGGGCTTTGCTCATCCGCTGGAGATAGGGCAGCGGCCCCCTCCAACCAGATTGCTAGCGATGTTTTGCGCACAATTCAGATGGCCGCAATGCGCACGATATGCTGGTCCCAGGCAACGTCGCTTTGCGTCGACAAAAAATCGCCTTGATAGGACGACACGGCAAAACCGGACGTGGCTGCTGCAATCCCCGCAGCGTCAGGGATGATCTCTTCGCGGAGCACTCGGCCGGTCCTCGCGTCGATCATCACGGAGGCGCCGCCCTTGGGCGAGGTGACGCCGACCAATCCTTCGGCGCGATTGACCGCGATCGCGCCGACATAGTTGGCAAGCCGGCGTGTCGTCTCTACCGGCAGATCGATGAAACGCAGGTCTTCTCCTTTCGCGAAGGAGCCGACGAGCGGCGGCAGATCGTTGCGGTGCCCTTCATATTGACAGGCAAACCAGATGCGGCCGCTCGCATCGACATCGACGTGTCGGGTGGAGAGTTGTGCCCATTGCGATGGCAGAGAGTGCTTTTCGATCAGCGATCCCGTTGCCGTGTCGATCAGGGTCAGCGACGGCTGCATATTGGATAGATTGAGCTTCGTGCGGCCGAAATCTGGATGCGTTTCAATGCCGCCATTGGCAACGATCAGCATGCGCCCGTTGTCGGATACCCTCATGTCATGCGGACCCACACCGTAGGTCTCGAACTCGGCGATCCGCTCAAAGCGGCTCGTCGCGTCGTAAAGGCCGATCACGCCGCGATTGGCTTCGAATGCGTTCTCGCTGGCATAGAGGAGGCGGCCGTCCGGCGAAAAGGCGCCATGGCCATAGAAGTGGCGTCCCTCGGCGGCGACAATGGTGATGGGCTCCCTCTTGCCTCGAGGATCGAAGATCATTGCATAGAGGCCGGGGCGACGAGCAAATGCGACCGTTCTTCCCGTCTTTTGGCTGAAGGCCATGCCATGCGCTCGCGCCGGAAGCGCGACTTGATCAACGATTTCGCCGCGCTCCGAGACCGTGGCAATGGCATAGGTTCCGTTTGCCGTTCGCATACCAGACGCGTAGACGGCATCCGCCCGCTCCAGCGCCATAAGCGCTCGCGGTTGAAGCGCGGCTAGGAAGGTCAGCCCAGCGGCTTTCACGAAACTGCGCCGGTCGATCGCCGGACTGGTCCACATGGCTTCAATCGCCGTCGGAGAAGGAGAAGCCGGCCGACAGGCCGATCGCCGAGCCGTAGTCGTCGCTGACCTTCCTGATCAGTTCGCGCGTGCTGACAAGAAGCGCATCGAGCTTTTCTTTCTCGGCGGCGCTTGTCGCGGCTTCGATATCCGGGTTGAGCTTCGGCACCGTTTCCAGCAGCGACTTGAAGCTGGCATCGATCGCATCGGCGACCGGCTTCTTGTCGGCAGGCAGAAGTTCAGCCATGCCGGCTTTTTGCCAGAGTGTCCGCAATCCCTCAAGGTTCGCCGCCATCGACTTCCACGTGTTCTTTGAACGCCAGTAGATCGCCATGTGCGGACGCGGCGTGGTGTCCTTGCCCTTGTAAAACTGCTCGAGCCGCTGATCGCGGACAGTCTCCGCGCCGTGGACGAGGATCCCAAGCAATGCGGTCACCGCCTCCTTGTTGTCCATAAAGTCTGCGCTCTGTGGGCCGGGATGCTTCCAACTTGCCTGCACACCGTCAGGCTTTTCCCAAGCTGCGACGACCTCGCCGGCCTCGCGCTGGATATTGCCCGCGACGGCCGCGCCATAGAGGCACCGGAAGCTGTTCTTCTGCGTGGTCAGATCTTCGGCGCCGGTACCGTAGAGCACGTATTCAAGCGCGGTTAGTCCCTGCACTGCCACGCTTTTTCCGGCTATCGCGTCGACCGTCGTATCCTTCGGATCGGCCTTGGCGATCAACGCCTGAACTTGCTTCAGACCGACACCCTTGCGATCGGGGTAAAACAGGATGTGCTCGAAAAGATTGTCCTGGATAGCCGGCCCTGCCTGAACGATTTCGATAACCGACCAATAGCGGATCGTGTCATCGAAAGCCGACCTCGCCTTATCGAGCTTCTGCTGGGTCGCGTCGTCGCAGAGATCCTTCATCGCCGCCGTCAGGCGCGCTGCCGATTGCTGGGCATTGCGATAGCCGGGGCGGATCACCTCATCGACTGCCCGCTCCATCACCGCTGATACTGCCTCGTCGTTCAAGCCGGCTTGCGGTGCAGGGATTTGTGCGGCAGCGGAGGTGGCAAGGGCAAGGGAAAGAAGAAGAGGTTGCCAAAGGCGCATCAAAGGGACTCCAGGAATGTAATCAGTGCCCGCCGGTCATCCTTCGGCAGGGATGCGAAAGCGTCACGCGCCTTTTGCGCCTCGCCGCCATGCCAGAGAATCGCTTCGGTGAGATTTCTGGCGCGGCCGTCGTGGAGGAAAAAGCTGTGCCCGCTGACAGTCTGGGTCAGACCTATACCCCATAGCGGCGGCGTGCGCCATTCACGTCCGTTCGCGCTGCCGACTTGTTGTCCATCCGCAAGACCCTCGCCCATGTCGTGCAGCAGCAAGTCGGAATATGGCCAGATCAGTTGGAAGGATCGGACCTTGTCGGCCCCGTCCTTGTGGGTGACGAACTTCGGCACGTGGCAGGAAATGCAGCCGCTTTCATAGAAGATCCTCTTACCCTGCAGGGTCTCTGGGAAGCTTGCTTTTCGCCGGGCAGGGACGGCGAGGTTGGCGGAATAGAAGGTAACGAGGTCGAGGATCGGCCCGGGCGCCTCCTCCTTGCCAAGCCCTTCCTGCACACCGCTCGGCATCTCCCGGCATTTCGCTTCGGCCTTTGTGCAATCGCCATAGGGGTCTGGTCGGTCCGCCGTCGAAATACCGATATCGTTGGAGAAGGCATCCGCGCTCTGGTCGCGCACACTTGCATTCTGCGCCTTCCAGCCGAAGCGACCGAGCGCAATCTTGCCGGTGCGGTGGTCGCGCACGATTGCGGGCTTGCCGTGGATGCCGTCCCCATCAGCATCTTCCGGATCGGCGTGAGCCAGGATGTCGGCCTCTGGAACCGCCTCAATCAGACCGAGGCCGATCATCGCGGGTGCCACACGCGGCGAGATCGTTGTTGCCGGGTCGAGCGGCCCATAACCAAGGTCGACAACCTCGTATGTCGGGCGGCGCAGTGAGACCGTCTCTCCGTCGCCAAGCGCCACAGGCTCCTCGGCGTAGCGGATCGCCATCTTGCCTTCGGAGGGAAGGCCTGGAACCGCAAGATCCTGCAATTGGCGGCCATAGATCCGGTCTGGGAAGTTTATGATCTCAGCGTTGGCGACCGCGTGCTGCTCGTCAGGCGTTATTGCCGGGCGCGCGAGGCGCAGGAACATCGAGGTGGCGCTGACACCCCCTTCCGGCGGCTTCCCACGGCCGTCGTTCAAGTGGCAGCTCATGCAGGAACGGGCATTGAAGAGCGGCCCCAGGCCATCCGAGGCCCGTGTCGAGGACGGAGCGGAGACCCAAAGCTTCTTGAATAGCGCATTTCCGAGCCGGAACGGCTGCTCTTCATCAAAGGGAATTGTCGCCGAGATGTGCGAAAAGGAGTTTTCGGTGACCGGCTCGATGGACGTCGCGCTACCCGCCTGCATCGCTTCGTATTGCTCGGCCTTGGAAAAATCGGTGGTCGGTCGCGTCACATCGGCGACGCGTCTCATATCCGAGTTGGAAAGGTCGGTTCGCTGTGTCGGAAGATCGAAACCGGAGGCCAGAGCGACAGAAAATCCGGCAATCGCGGCGCAGAATGCTGCGCTACTGAGAAGGTGACAGACCGGTCTGGGAGGCATGCTGGATTCGGGCCGCTCCGTTGAAGGAAGCGGCCCGCCTTTTCACTTATTGGAAGACGGCGCTAGGATTATCTAAGCTGTCGGAACCTTCAAGCTTCACCGTGCCGAGATCGAGTGCGGCAATAACACGCTGCACGGTCTTGGTCTGGTCGATGAGGCCATCAATGGCAGCCTGAACGACGGCATTGCCCTTCTTGTTGCCTTCGCCGATCATCTGGTCGTACTTCTCGACATTCTGACCGCGCTTCGCCATGACTTGCATCGCGTCGAGCGTCTTCTTCAGCTTCGCCTGCATTTCCTTGTCTAGCTTCTTGTCCTTGGCTGCGACGAGATCATGCAGCGACGGACCCGTCATTTTCGTGCCGTCGACGCGGGTATAATCGCCGCTATAAGCAGCAGCGATGCCGATCGCGTCGTTGAGGTGCGAGTTGTAGGTGTTGTCGGAGAAGCAATCATGCTCTTCTTCCGGATCATGCAGCAGCAGGCCGAGCTTCATGCGTTCGCCTGCCAGTTCGCCGTAGGAGAGCGAGCCCATGCCGGTCAAGATGGCCACGAGACCAGCCTTTGCATCGGCTTCGACGTGCTTGGTGGCTTCGCCATCGGGAGCCCAGTTGCTGGTCATTTCCTGAAGGTCGGAAACCAGCAGCGTCGAAGCAGACTTCAAATACTCGGCCCGGCGATCGCAATTGCCGTGCGTGCAATTCTTCAGGTCGTAGTCGGTGGCGGGACGATTGCCGGCACCGGGACCGGTACCGTTCAGATCCTGGCCCCAGAGCAGGAATTCGATGGCATGATAGCCTGTCGCGACGTTAGCTTCGACGCCGCCGGCTTCAGCCAGCGTGCCGGAGAGGAATTCGGGCGTCAGCTTGGACGCGTCGACATCCTTGCCGTCGATCTTGATCGTTTTGTTGGCGATGACATTGGCGACGTAGAGCGAGTTTTCGTCGCTCTCGGTGCCGTAGGACGGATCGACGTAATCAATCAGGCCCTCGTCGAGCGGCCAGGCATTGACCTTGCCTTCCCAATCGTCGACGATCGGGTTGCCGAACCGGTAAACTTCCGTCTGCTGGTAAGGCACCCGTGCCTTGATCCACGCAGCGCGAGCCGCTTTCAGCGTCTCATCGGTCGGGTTTTCGAGCAGGGCGTCGATGGCTGCGTCGAGAGCCTTGGCCGTTGTCAGCGAGTCTTCGTACTTCGCATGCGCAACATCGGTGTAATGCTTGACGACTGCGGCAGCATCCGGTGCCGCGCAGGCGGGCATGGCGAGCAGAGCGGTTGGGGCCACCGTCAGCGCCACGGCTGCGCAGAAATTCTTGTTGAGTTTCATGATCCTCTCCTGTGCGGAGCTCCGTCTGAGATCCGGCGGAAAATCTCTTCGCGCAAAAGTAAACTTGTGTCAAACACTCTAGTTTGGAATGATTTTAAGAGTTCTCGCCGCCATTGCCTTAGCGAATGCTCAGCCCTTCCTCTGCATGCGACAGAAGAAGAAGCCGTCCGTATCGGTGGAAGCGGGTGTCAGCGTGATCGTCTTGCCGTCGGAGGAACGAGGGCGTGGGCTGTCCTTTCCGAAGAGACCATCCCAGGCAGGCAGGGCGCCGACAATCTCGTAGTCGGCATTTTCGGTGGTGAAGCGCCGGACCTGTTCCTCATTTTCCTGCGGAAGCACCGAGCAGGTGACATAGATCAATTCCCCGCCCGGTCGTACAAAGGCGCTCGCCTGCCTGAGCGCATCCTGCTGCTGAGCGGTGCGCTCGTCCAGATTCTTTGCGGTCAGCCGCCATTTTGTATCAGGCCGCCGCCGCCAGGTTCCGGTTCCCGTGCAAGGCGCGTCGACGAGCACCTTGTCGCAGCGGCCGCTGAGGCCGTTCAGAGCCTTCGCGTCGTCATGGACCTGCACATTGCGGGTTCCGGCACGCTTCAAGCGCTCGATGATCGGGGCGAGACGTTTGCGATCCGCGTCGAAGGCGTGGACCTGACCTTTGTTATGCATGGCCGCCGACATGGCGAGCGTCTTGCCTCCACCGCCCGCGCAATAGTCGAGCACCTGTTCGCCGTCCTTTGGGAGCACGAGATCGGCGACGATCTGCGATCCCTCGTCCTGTACTTCGAACCAGCCTTTATGGAACGAAAGTTCAGCTGTCACGTTTGGAAGCCTTGAGGCGCCTTCGCCGGCAGGAATCCGGATGCCATAACGGGCGATCGCGGCCTCTTGTGCGCCGGCTCTCTCAAGCGCCTTGACCGTCTTGTCGCGCGTGGCCTTGAGGATGTTGGCGCGCAGATCGAGTGTAGGACGCCCGGCAAGGGCATGTGCCTCGGCAAGCCAGCTGTCGCCGAAGGCACTTTCAAAGGAGGATTGGACCCACTCGGGGATGTCGCCCTGAATATGAGCCGGAGCGTCGGCCAGGTGACGGCTGCTGAACGCGGAGAGTTGCGCTTCCGAGAGCGGGACAGGTGCGAACTTGTCGTCGGAAAGCTCGGCGGCGAGCGTGTCTGGTGTGAAGCCCCATTGCCGGAACATCACAGCGTAAGCGATGGAGGAAGCGCTGTCGTCGTCCATCAGCCAAGTGTGAGACAGTCGCATGCGCAGCGCGTCGTAAACGATGTTGCCGATCGCGGCGCGGTCGCCTGAACCGGCAAACCGATGTGCGAGGCCCCAGTCCTTCAGTGCATCGGCGACAGGCCGTCTGCGGGTATCGATATCTGCAAGAACCGAAATCGCCCCTTCGAGCCGTCCGCCCAACCGCATTCAAACAGCTCCCATCGCTTGGATCAAAATACCGGGCTTGTGAACAATCCGCAGGAAGCGCGACAGAGGCAGCGGATGGTACACAAGTCTGAACCGCGTCGTAAACGCGATTGGCGGCAAGAGCAAGCGACCCATTCGAGTACGGGAGAACGCTTAGCCTATGACTTCGTAGCAGACCTTTGCCGTGCCGGTGCCAACCATACCAATGTTCTGGGCGGCAGCGCGGGAGAGATCGAGCACGCGACCGCGAATGAACGGGCCACGATCGTTGACGCGAACGACGACACTGCGGCCGTTGTTGCGGTTGGTAACTTTCAGCTTCGTGCCAAATGCCAGTGAACGATGTGCTGCAGTATTGATGGCCGGGTTCATACGTTCCCCGGAAGCGGTTTTGGAGCGAAGTGCGTACCATGAAGCACCACCACAACCATTTGCAGCAAATCCTTCAACGGGAAGGATGGTAGAGCAGGCGGCAATAGTTGTTGCGGCGATAACAGAACGGCAGATTTTCTTCAAAACGGATTGTCCCTCAACTGTTGAACTCACGCCTTGTGGGCGGTGAAGGGGTTGAATCCGGCCAAGTGTGGCGAAAAAGTGCCCCCCATTATCACGGAATATTACAGAATGTAATATTTGTGATAGATAGATGTGCGGCGACAAGCGCCCTAAAAATCAGGGAAATGGAAAAAAAGATAATGAAATCAAGTA
Source organism: Rhizobium mesoamericanum STM3625 (assembly GCF_000312665.1). Classification (GTDB taxonomy): domain Bacteria; phylum Pseudomonadota; class Alphaproteobacteria; order Rhizobiales; family Rhizobiaceae; genus Rhizobium; species Rhizobium mesoamericanum. The sequence goes on from NZ_HF536772.1 coordinate 1,167,574, forward strand.
AAATTCGAACGTTTTTTGCAAGGGCGTGTCCACGCAACTCAAGATCACAAAATTAACGAAAATAATTTTGCGTGATTGCCATAATTAGTGCCTCATTTGAGCAAATTTAGGGGCCATTAACCATAAACCGGTACTAAATTTGTGCGGCAAGCAACCGAGGTAGAATTTTTCTGCTGATTTGCCGATTTGCTCGTTGCAGGACTTAGCAACCTAAGGACGCAAATTTTGCAACCCGTTGCTGTTCGGCAAGCTGGGCTCCGACGCGCAAAGTGATGCTGACCGCCCCGCCATCGTATAAAAATCTGCAGGCTGTCGAAAACGAGAGACCTCGGTCGTCTTTACGTTGCAAGGCCGCCAGGCGCTAGCTGCGGTGCGCCTCGTTTAATTTTTGCAGGGAGGCTGCGAAGTTATGAGTATACACTATCGTTGGATTATTGTGGCCGCCGGCGCATTGATGACCTGCGTTGCGCTTGGCGCGATGTTCTCGCTGGCGATTTTCCAGGAGCCCATCGCAATCGAAACCGGCTGGTCGCACGCGGGTATCGCGAGTGCGATGACACTGAATTTTATTGTCATGGGGGTTGGTGGTTTCCTTTGGGGCACCGCAAGCGATCGCTTCGGTCCGCGCATTGTCGTTTTGATCGGCGCTGGCGGCCTTGGCCTGGCGCTTGTCTTGGCAAGCCGCGCGGAGTCGCTCCTGCAATTTCAGTTGACTTACGGCATTCTGGTCGGACTTGCTGCCAGCACCTTTTTTGCACCGATGATCGCGACGACAACCGGTTGGTTCGAGGAGAACCGCAGCCTTGCCGTCTCGTTGGTGTCGGCCGGCATGGGTGTCGCACCGATGACGATCTCGCCCTTCGCACGCTGGCTGATTTCCGCCTACGATTGGCGAACCGCGATGCTGCTGATTGGCGTCACCGCTTGGGTGCTGCTGATACCGACAGCCGTGCTCGTTCGTCGTCCGCCTGCGGAAGCAGGCGCCGCTGCCGCCGCCCTCATGCCGAACGGCGAGCAACCCATGCTCTCGCAGGTGTTCCGCTCCCCGCAATTCATCGTGCTCGGGCTGACATTCGCTGCCTGTTGTGCCGCGCATTCAGGCCCGATCTTTCACATGGTCAGCTACGCCACGTTCTGCGGCATTGCACCTATGGCTGCCGTCAGTATCTACAGCGTCGAGGGGCTCGCGGGGCTGGGCGGACGGCTACTCTACGGCGGGCTTGCAGACAGGATCGGCGTGAAGCCCGTCCTTGTGGCCGGCCTGCTTGTCCAGGCGATTGCGCTGGCAACGTACCTCTTCGTCAGCCGGCTCGGTGAATTTTATGTTTTGGCAATCATCTTCGGGAGCGCCTATGGCGGCGTTATGCCGCTCTATGCCGTGCTTGCGCGGGAATACTTCGGCCCTCGCATCATCGGCACTGTGTTCGGCGCGGCGACCATGCTCTCCAGTCTCGGTATGGCATTCGGTCCACTGATCGGCGGCTGGATCTTTGACACGTTCCATAACTACTCGTGGCTCTTCATCGGATCCGCGCTGGTCGGGCTTGGAGCGGCGGCGATCGCGCTGGCTTTCCCACCGTTCTCACGGGCAAAGACTGAACCGGCTCTCAGCATCTCGGCCTGAGGCACGCTATCCTCGCCAGCTGTTACTCCGCATCAGCTGGGCAAGGGAGGCGGGATAATCCGGGAAAGCCAATGTGAAGCCCGCCGCCTTCAATTTGGCGTTGGACACCCGCTTGTTCTCGCCGTAAAAGGACCGCGCCATGGGCGAGAGCTCGGCAGTCTCGAAAGGCTGCTCCGGCGGGGCCTCGACGCCTAGAAGGCGCGCAGCCTCGACAATGACGTCCTGCGGTGGGCCGGGCAGGTCGTCTGTGACGTTGTAGATGCCGCCGAGCCCGTGCGCGGCAAGGAATTGCGTGGCCGCGCCGATATCCTCGACCCGGATCCGATTGAAAACCTGATCTTTCTTTATCAGCCGTCGTGCGGTGCCACGTTCCAGATTGCAAAAGGCATTGCGGCCCGGGCCGTAGATACCGGACAGTCGGAGAACCGCTGCCGGGATACCGACCTCCCTACCGATCGCCATCCAGCCATCTTCCGCTTCCAATCGCTCCTTCGACCGGCCGGACACCGGCGTGCAAGGAGTGTCTTCAGTGACCCAGTTTCCCTTATGATCGCCATAGACGCCGACAGTCGAGAGATAGCCGATCCACTGAAGCTTGGGCATCGTTTCGCGCAAGCGACCTCGCGTTAATCCGATCAGTGGATCGCCGTTTTCCCGCGGCGCAATGGATTGAACGAGATGCGTCGTATCGCGCATTGCTGCGCGCAAGTCGTTCCCTAAGGTTTCGCCGTCGAAAAGGAACGCGTTAATGCCCTGGGCGCAAAGGGCGGCTGCCTTGTCGTGCGTCCGCGTGGTCCCGGTTACGCGCACGCCATCAGCTATGAAGGCCTTGGCGATTGCCTTCCCCGAATAGCCGCAGCCGAAAATCGTCACTTCCATCACACCGCTCCTGCTAGCCGCCATTCGTTGAGGACATCGCTGTCCGACTCGTCTGGCCTTTGTGCCGCAAAGGCAGAAAATTCACCAGCCTCCAGAAGGCGCGACAGCGCCCAAACTGCCATGCCCCGCACGACGGGCGATGGGTCCCGCGTCAGGGCGTGACATTTCTCGACAAATCGGCGCTCGCCCGAATTTCCGGCGGCGATAAGCACATTGCGGATAAAACGGTCGCGGCCGATGCGTTTGACCGGCGAGCCGCTGAAGAAAGTGCGAAAGGCAGCATCGTCGAGGCCGAGCAAATACTCGATCGTCGGCTCCTTGAGATCCTCGCGAGCACGCAGCTTCATTTCGGATGCTTCGTGGGCAAACTTGTTCCATGGGCAGGCGGCGAGGCAGTCGTCGCAGCCGTAGATCCGATTGCCGATTAAGGGACGCAAGGTGGGATCGATCGGGCCCTTGTGCTCGATGGTCAGGTAAGAAATGCAGCGCCTTGCGTCGATCTGGTAGGGGCCAGGAAAGGCATCGGTCGGGCAGATGTCGAGACAGGCGCGGCAGGAGCCGCAGTGGTCGACTTCGGGATTATCGATATTCAGGTTCGCGGTCGTGAACATCGAGCCGAGGAAAAGCCAGGAACCAAGCTCGCGGCTGACGAGGTTCGTGTGCTTGCCCTGCCAGCCGAGGCCGGCGGCGGCGGCGAGCGGCTTCTCCATCACCGGAGCGGTATCGACGAAGACCTTCACATCCGCCCCGGCACGCGCGGCAAAGCGCGTCGCGATCTCCTTGAGCCGGCCCTTGATGACGTCATGATAGTCGCGATTGCGCGCATAGACGGAGATCGCCGCCTTGTCGGGCTTTTTCAGAATGTCGCGCGGATCCTCGTCAGGTCCGTAATTGAGGCCGAAGACGACGATCGACCGGACATCGCTCCAGAGCGTGCGCGGATCGCCGCGCCTGTCGCGGGTTTCCGCCATCCACTCCATCGTGCCATGCCGCCCGGCGTCGATGAATTCACCAAGCCGCTGCTTGGCCTCGGGGATGGCGTCGGGTCGCGTGATGCGACAGAGGTCGAATCCGAGAGCCTTCGCCTGCGAGCGAATGTAGGCGGTGAGGGTGTCGCGGCGTTTCAGTTCCTTGTTTTCTGTGGCCATCCAAGGCCCTCGTCAGAAATCCAGATCGGCGTAGTGCGAAACCGGTGTCAGACCGCGCACGCGTTCGGTAAGCAGTGGCCGGAACGATGGGCGCGACTTCAAGCGCTGATACCACTCTTTGACAACAGAAGCCTCCGACCAGTCGATCTCGCCGAGATAATCGAGAATGGAAACGGCAGATGCTGCAGCCAGATCGGCATAGCTCATGCGGTCACCCGCCAGCCATTGGCGCGAGCCTGCGAGCCATGTGAGATACTTCATGTGCTGTCGGATATTCGCCCGCGCCGTTCGAAGGATCTTCGAGTCGGGCGCGCCGCCTCCCTGGTCAGCCGTCATCTGCAGCTTGTAGACACGCTCGCGGGCGAGCGGCTTGGTCACGTCGGTTTCCATCTTCTGCATGAACCATTCGGTTAGGCGGCGGATTTCGGCGCGTTGGAACGGATCTTCAGCTAGCAACCGGCGATCACGCTTGAGCACGCCATGGGTTTCGTCGAGGTACTCGGAAATCACAGTGGCGCCGCACAGCGCCCGCATGCTGTCATCGACGTAGACCGGCAATGTTCCGGCCGGGTTGAGCGCGAGGAAGTCCCGGCGCTTCTCCCATGTCTGTTCCTCGATCAGGTCTGCCTGATAACCGTACTCCGTTAGGATCAGGCGAACGAAGCGTGATGCGGATGACATAGGGTGATGATAGAGCGTGGGCATCGATTCTCGGATTTTTTGAGGGGTGTGGCACGTTGAAAGAGCGCGATCATTTTAGCGCCCTAGTCATGACTCATTCGTTGAAGCTATAGGAGCTTGGCCCTTCCAATACAAGCGAGTCGGGTTGCGGACTGCCCGACAACGGACGTAGATCTGCCCGGTAACTATTTTTTAACTATCTCGCCCTGCCTTCGTCACTTCCAGAGGTCATAACCCAACCAACGCCCCCGACCAAACTCCACGGAGAGAATTCATGGAATATATGAACTCTATAATTCTAGGTATAATAGAGGGAATTACCGAGTTTCTGCCGATTTCGAGTACCGGCCACCTTATCATCGCGGAGCAGTGGCTCGGCCACCGCTCGGATATGTTCAACATCGTTATACAGGCCGGCGCGATCCTCGCCGTCACTATTATCTACCGGCACCGCCTGCTGGACCTGGTCCTCGGTTGGCGCGATCCGCGCAACCGATCCTATGCCGCCAAGCTGATTGTCGCGTTTCTCATTACGGCGGTCCTCGGACTTGTCGTCAAGAAGCTCGGATTCCAGCTACCTGAGACAGCGACGCCGATTGCCTGGGCGCTGATCATAGGCGGTGTCTGGATGATCTTTGCCGAATGGGCCGCGGCGCGCCGACCGCCCTACAAGGAGATCACCTGGCTCGTCGCCATCCTGGTGGGCATTGCCCAGGTGGTTGCCGGCGTCTTCCCGGGGACATCGCGATCAGGCGCCACGATTTTCGTCGCGATGTTGGCTGGTACCGGCGATCGTGCGGCAGCGACCGAGTTCGCTTTTCTGGTCGGTATCCCGACCATGTATGCAGCCAGCGCTTATGAACTGTTGAAGACCTTTAAGGATGGTGGAGCGGCAAACGAGGACTGGACAAGCCTCGGGATTGCCTTCGTCGTTTCGACGGTGGTCGCTTTTATCGCTGTGAAGTGGCTGCTTTCCTATATCCGCAGCAATCGCTTTACGATGTTTGCCATCTACCGCATCATTCTCGGCGGCATTCTGCTTGGCATGGCGGCGACTGGGGCGATTGCCTGAGACGCTTCCTGATTGCTGCATCCGCAACGACCGTGCATATGCGGCGCGCGGCTCAGCCTCTGATCGAACTGCGGATTAAAAAGGAACCGGCGCGAAAGCGCCGGTTTTCTTATCGGCCGATGGAGCCGGTCTCGCAGGGATCGATGCCGTAGGCCGGCGAACACTCACCCTTCACCGCTGCAACCGAACCGGGTGCAATGAAAGACCCTGCCAGAATAACCAGCGCCGCGCACGCAAACAGAAGCGCGATTGACCTACCCATCGAAGAAAGCCTTTCAAATGTCGTTAGAGCGCCGCCAAGGCGCTGAGTCCATTGGGAGACGCGCGGGGTGTGTAGTCAGTGGAATGGCAAATAGCAATAAATGTTCCTGCTAAATTTGGTGTTAATTCCGCTAATTTTTTCGTGCGGCTTTTATGCAACGAGTGCCTGCCGGACATGGAGAAAAAAGCATCCACAACTTGCGCGATTCCGGAAAACTCTTCCAAGAAAAATGCCGCCCGCGAATTCGCAAGCGGCACTGCTAATTAGACTTTAGGCCGTTGGCCTCAAGCGGCCTTGCCCGATCCGGTATATTGGCCCTGCGGACGATAGTGCACAAGATACGAGCCGATGACCGAGCTCACCAGAGTTGGGGTGACGCCAATGCCCTTCAAGGTGCGGCCTTCGGCTTCCGCTTCCTTGGAGACAATGTTGTCCTTCTTCAGAAGGCGTACCTGATCCGCGGTGATCGGCGGCGTGACGAATGGGACCAGCGAGGCAATATTGCCCATCAGCGAGGCAATGCTGAATGGAAGCGAGACCAGGCGATTCTTGCGCCGGGTTGCCTTGAGCATGATCTCGAGACATTCGCGGAACGTCAGCACTTCGGGTCCGCCAAGCTCATAGACTTCGCCTGCAGTCACCTTGCCCTCGACTGCCCTGGCGACGGCCTGGGCGACGTCGACGACATAAACTGGCTGGAACTTTGTCTTACCCCCACCGATCAACGGCAGGAAGGGCGACACGCGGGCCATGTCAGCAAATTTGTTGAAGAAGCTGTCCTCGGGACCGAAAACGACCGACGGGCGGAAGATGATGGCATCCGGCTTGATCGCATGGATCGCCGCCTCGGCGCGTCCCTTAGTTCGGGCATATCCCGAATCGGAATGCGCGTGCGCGCCGATCGCCGAGATATGGATCAGTTTTGCGCCAACGCTGCGGGCCGCCTCGGCGACGGCACGTGCACCGAACTCTTGGACTGCTTCGAAGGAATTCCGGCCGGCCTCGTGCAGGATGCCGACGCAATTGACGACAAAGTCTGCGCCTTCGACGGCGCGGTCGACCGAGTTGCGGTAGCGCAGGTTTGCCTGAACGAAAGATATCTGACCGACATTACCGATCGGCTGCAGGAAGCCGGCGAGGTCAGGACGGCGGACGGCAACGCGAATGCGGTAGCCGCGCTTTGCCAACGCACGGACGATATGCCTGCCGATGAAGCCGGACCCTCCGAACACGGTGACGAGTGGCGGCAGGTTGGCAAGTGTCATGGCAGGCTCCTCGAAAGGCTCAATTGTTGGGTCAATCTGATTTCGTCTTAGACCAATCGCGACGCGACGAAAAGGGCCATCGCGCCGCAGGTCTCATGGCCGAGAACTCGTCTCAGATGCCTTCGACAACGACCATTTCGGCGTCGGCTACTTCCTGGCGGATTTTCGCCGCGATCTGGTATTCAGGCGAATTGTAGCAATCGACGGCGTGCTGCATCGAAGGAAACTCGATCACCACGTTACGTGCCCGCGCCTTGCCTTCAAGCTCGGTGATCGCGCCGCCACGGGCGAGGAAGTTGGCGCCGTACTTTTCGAAGGCCGGCTTCGCCGCCGCAACATAATCCTTGTAACGCGCCGCATCGCGAACATCGACGCGCGCAATCCAATATCCCTTAGCCATCTTAGATGCTCCCTGACTCACTTTTGAAGGGTAGCCGACATCTCGGCGAGGATCGCCCGGGCCGCTTCCTTCGGATCGGCTGCCTTGACGATCGGACGGGCAACGACGAGGTGGCTGGAGCCGGCCAGAAGCGCGGCAGCCGGCGTCATCACGCGCTTCTGGTCGCCCTTGTCGGCACCGGCAGGGCGAATGCCCGGCGTGACAAGCGCCATTTCGGGGCCAATGATCTTGCGGACGGCCGAGGATTCCTCGGCGGAACACACAATGCCACCCATGCCGGCGAGGTGAGCCTGTTCGGCGCGGCGTAGCACCAGCGTATGCGGATCGTATTCGTAGCCGGCAGCGACCAGATCCTCCTCGTCCATCGACGTCAGCACTGTGACGCCGAGAAGGCGGAGATCGGAGCCCTTCGCGGCCTCAACCGCAGCCTTCATTGCCTTCGGATAGGCGTGTAGCGTCAGCATCGACATGCCCATCTTGACGATGTTTTCGACACCTGACGCGACGGTGTTGTCGATGTCGAGTAGCTTCATATCGAGGAAGACCTTCTTGCCACTCTTGGCAAGATCGCGCGCGAACTCCAGGCCGCCGGCAAAAGCGAGCTGATAGCCGATCTTGTAGAAAACGACGTCGTCGCCAAGCGTATCGACAATTTTTTCGGCTTCGCCAAGCGTTGGAACATCCAGCCCGACGATCAGTCGTTCGCGTGCATCCATCTCATATCCATCCCTGCCACTCTTCGATGGGCGTCCAGTCGCACGATAGGCGCTGATCCGCAAGGCTGAAACAATAGAGACTGCCGCCGCCGCCGGGCTGGTCGTGGTCGCGTCGGATGGAGCGCCCCTGCAAATGGCACTTCAGCAACGTGCCGACGCCCCCATGGCCCACGAAAGCAATAGGCGAGGTGGGATCATGCGACGCGAGAGTATCCGTGACGGCCGAGACAATTCGCCGTTGCGCGTCGATGGCGCGTTCCCAGCCCCTGAAGCTCTCTGCGGGATGCGCAAAGAACCAGTCGGCCGCCTTCTCGAACTCCGGCGGCTGCAGGAAACCGGTTGCTGAGCGGTCGTTCTCATGAGTGCCATCGACGATCTCGATGGTCAGCCCGGCCGCCGCGGCAAGGATCTCGGCGGTCTCGATCGCCTTCGTCTCGTCGCTGGAAATGATGCGCCGCAACTGCTTTACCCAGTCGCTGTCGGCCGCTTTGTGGGTGCGAGCGGTGCCGATCTCCGACAGCCCCCATTTCGATACGGGAACAGCCGGATCGATCTTGACCTGCGGATGGGTGATGTAGAGGCCGAACACAGGGTTTACCCGCGCCGGTAAACCCAAAGCTGCGCTGGCGGAATGTTCCGCACGATGAAGTCGAAGTGCTGGATGTGATAGCGATCAGGTCGCGCGATGATCGGCGAGACCGGGCCATAAGAGATCTGGACGACGGGGCGGCCAGCCGGCAGACGGTCGAGCAGGCTTTCGAGAAGCGCAATGCGGGCCTGCATCGGGAAGTTCAGCAGCGGGACGGCGGACACGACGGAATCGAACTTTTGATCCTTCAGGGCGCCGAGCGTCTTGTCGAGATTGAAGGCGTCGCCATTAATGAATTTCACGCCCGGATAGAGCCGAACCAGATGCTCGTAGAAATCCGTCGAATACTCGACGGCGACCAGATTTTCCGGCTTCACGCCTCGTCCGAGGATTGCCTTGGTGATCGCGCCGGTGCCAGGTCCGAGCTCGAGGACTGGCAATCCGGAGTGCAGATTGACGACGCTCGCCATCTTGCGCGCGGTAATGGAGGAGGTGGGAACAATCGAACCGACAGTCTTCGGCCCCTGCATCATCCCCTTGAAGAAGCGGATCTCTTCGTCAAACTTCTTGCCCAGCCGTTCCTTCAGGCGCAACGCCATTCCACCATCCTCCTAGAAATGCAGCATCAAAGCAGCCCGGTCTTTAATTGCAGTTAGTCGAGCCGAAAAACAAGGCCAGACGTCGCAATTGGCAACGTTTGTGCGACAAATGCGACGCGCGATTAGACGCGCATCGGCATTAGCACGTAAAGCGCGTCGTCGCCGGTCGTGTCGCGTATGAGCGTCGGCGAGCCGGCATCGGCAAGCAAGAAGATCGCCTCGTCGCCGGAAAGCTGTGCCGTAATGTCGAGCAGATATTTCGCATTGAAGCCGATTTCCATCGAGTCGGTATCATAGCCAACCGCAACTTCCTCGGTCGCGCTACCCGAATCCGGATTGTTGACTGTAAGCAGAAGCTGGCCATCGGAGATGGCGAGCTTGACTGCCCGACCGCGCTCGGAAGAGATCGTCGAGACGCGATCGACAGCTTGCGCAAACGTCGTGCAATCGACACGCATTTCCTTGTCGTTGTTGGCCGGAATAACGCGCTGGTAATCTGGGAAGGTGCCGTCGATTAGCTTCGAGGTCATGACAATCGAGCCGATGCTGAGACGGATCTTGGCGTCGGAAACTTCGACGGTTACGATCGCATCCGGCACATCGACAAGCTTCTGCAGTTCGCCAACGGTCTTGCGAGGTATGATGATGCCGGGCATGCCTTCTGAGCCGGACGGCGCATTCACGTCGGCGCGGGCGAGACGGTGGCCGTCAGTTGCGACGGCGCGGAGCTTCAGGTCGCCCTTGCTCTCGATGGTGTGGAAGAAAATACCGTTGAGGTAGTAACGGGTTTCCTCGGTCGAGATCGCGAACTGCGTGCGATCGATCAGCATCTTGAGGTCGGTCGCTTTCAGCTTGAAGGTATGGCTGAATGTGCCGGCGGTGAGATCCGGGAAGTCGGATTCCGGCAGGCACTGCAGCGAGAACTTCGAGCGGCCGGACTGAACCGTCATGGAGCCGCCATCGGTGCTGGTCGCAAGCAGGACTTCGGAGCCATCCGGTAGCTTGCGCACGATGTCGTAAAGAAGATGGGCGGGAACGGTCGTTGCACCGGCCTGTTCGACATTGGCTGGTGTCGCTTCGGTCACTTCGAGATCGAGATCGGTCGCCTTCATGTCCAGGTTCTGGCCCTCGGCGCGCAGCAGGATGTTAGACAGGATCGGGATCGTATTCCGGCGTTCGACCACGCGATGCACGTGGTTCAGCGACTTCAAAAGGTTGGACCGCTCAATTGTAATACGCATGGGATGCTACCGCTTTCGACCGTTACTGCTTGAGCGCGCATGTTGCGCGCCGCAAGGAATGCTTTTGCCCAAGAGGGGCCAGAGAGTGGACAGGCAAAATGGCAGGATTTTGCGGCCGATTGCAAGAGGTACCAGCGGAAGCGTCAATGCAATCGCCGTTTTCCCGCGCAATGCTCACAGAAATCGCAGCGGCCTTGCCGAACAGCGAGGCCTCGCCCATAAAGGCGCGAAGCCAAAGAAAGTGGAACAATCTTGAGCAATGACGATGTGATGGCCGAAGGTGGCAGGCAACGCAGCTTTCGCTTACACAATATGCCCATTCCGGCACGGCCGTTGGAACCGGCGCTTTACCTCGTCGCGACGCCGATCGGCAATCTCGGCGATATCACGCTGCGTGCATTGGAAACACTTGCCGGCGCCGATGTGCTGGCCTGCGAAGACACCCGCGTCACACGCGTTCTGCTTGACCGCTATGGCATTCAAAACCGGCCCTACGCTTACCACGAACACAATGCCGATGAGGCCGGACCACGGCTCTTGCACGCGCTTGAAGCCGGCAAGTCCGTCGCCCTCGTCTCCGACGCGGGGACGCCGCTGGTCTCGGATCCCGGCTATCGTCTGGCACAAAATGCCATAAAGGCTGGCTATCGTGTCGTGCCGATCCCGGGGGCTTCGGCGCCGCTCGCTGCTTTGGTTGGCTCCGGCCTGCCCAATGACGCTTTTCTCTTTGCCGGTTTTTTGCCGACCAAGGACAAGGCCCGTCGCGACCGGCTGGCCGAATTGGATGCGGTTCCCGCAACGCTGATGTTCTTTGAATCGCCGCACCGTATAGCCGCAACGCTGGCCGCCGCCGCCGATGTGCTCGGGGGTGATCGCGCCGCGTCCGTCTGCCGTGAATTGACGAAGACCTACGAGGAGTTTCGGCGTGGCACGCTCGCAGAGCTTGCTCGCCATTATGCCGACGTCGACAGCGTCAAAGGCGAGATCGTGCTGGTCATTGGTCCGCCTCCCGAACGCGGTGTCGAAACCGCGGATGTAGACGCGATCTTGGCCGATTTGGCAAGGACTTTGCCCACCTCGAAGGCCGCCGCCGAAGCCTCGCGGCTCACAGGCATTTCCAAGAAAGAACTCTATCAGCGGCTCCTCGACATGAAGAGCGGCGATGGGTGATAAGGCTGCCGCCAGCGACCGCCACAAGGCTCTACGCGGGGGGCATATCTCCGAGTACCTCGTCGCGATCTATCTCATGCCGAAGGGCGAGGCCATTGCATTGGCGCTACCGCATGAGGCCGGGCGAGATCGGCACCATTGCACGCAAGCGCAATCCGGCGATTTTCTTGGACGTGAAAGCGCGCCGTGACCACATGTTCGCCCATCGATTCCCTGTCGCCAAGGGCGCAAAACCGGATCAAAGCTGCAAGCGATCTGTGGCTGGCACGGCAACGCGATTATGCTGTGCTTTTGCAGTACTACGACATTGTGGCATCCAGCCCGGTCGCCTGCCGCGCCACTTCCCGAACGCCGTCTGACGTCGCTTGCAATCGCGTGCAGAAAGCTATTGCTGTAACACTGCTGTCATCAAACCATTAAGGAGGCGTCATGGAACGCCTCTATTGCACTCCTCACCCCAACAACTGGTGGAGAGGGATTAGCCATGTTCAAGAAGATTTCCATGGCCGCGATGGCGGTCAGCTTTTCGGCCTCGTCGTCCTTTGCTGCGACCAACATCACCTGGTGGCACGGCATGGGCGGCCGCAACGGCGAAGTCATCAACGAGGTTGCACAGAAGTTCAACGCCGCGCAGCCGTCCTGCGCCCTGACCCCGGTCAGCAAGGGCACGTACGAGGAAGCGCTTGCGGCGGGTATCGCTGCCTTCCGCTCTGGCGAGCAGCCGAACATCCTGCAGGTCTTTGACGCGGGTGCTGCAACCATCATCAACGCCAAGGGCGCTGTCGTTCCTGCCGAAGACCTGATCAAGGACGCCGGCTACAAGTTCGATCGCAATGCCTTCATTCCGGGTGTTCGCTATTTCTACGCTGCCGCTGACGGCAAGTTCGTCGGCATGCCGTTCAACTCTTCCGCTCCGATCATGTACATCAATTCGGAAGCGCTGAAGAAGGCCGGCGTTGAAGCCCCGAAAACATGGGAAGAGTTCGAGGCTATTGCGCCGAAGCTCAAGGACGCCGGCTACATCCCGCTCGTCCAGTCTCAGCTGACCTGGGAATTCACCGAGAACTTCTTCTCGCGCAACAATATCCAGTTCGCCACCAACAACAACGGCTACGACAGCGTCGTCGACACCAAGCTGAAGGTCACCGACCCGAACCTCATCATGATGTTCGAGAAGCTGAAGGCCTGGTCCGATGAAGGCTACTTCAAGTACTACGGCGCCGGCTGGAATGACAACCAGAAACCCTTCGAAGAAGGCAAGGTCGCTCTTTGGGTGGGTTCCTCGGGATCCTTTGGCGGCCTGAAGAAGACGGCTACGATGCCCTTCTCGGCAACTTTCCTGCCATACTGGGGTTCGATCAAGGGAGCCGGCGCCCACAGCTTTATCGGCGGCGCGGCACTCTTTGCGATGTCCGGAAAGTCAGCTGAAGAGAACAAGTGCGTTGCTGACTTCTTCCAGTTCCTGACCTCGCCTGAGATCCAGAAGTTCTACCACCAGGCAACGGGCTACGTCGCCATCACCGAGGCAGCCTACGAGCTCGCCAAGAAGGAAGGCTACTACGACAAGGAGCCGGTCGCTGAAGTGGGTATCAAGCAGCTGAAGCTCAAGGACGGCGAATGGTCGAAGGGCTACCGCCTCGGTTTCTACCCGCAGATCCGAGAAATCATGGAACGCGAATACGGCCGCATCTTCTCGGGTGAAACCTCCGTGAAGGACGCTTTCGACACGATCGAGAGGCAAGGCAACCAGCTGCTCGAGCGTTTCGCCAAGACGGCCGGCTGATACTGCCATTGCTGAAACAACGGTTCCGGAGGCGCCCGCCGTCTCCGGAACCGCTTTGTAAAAGGGTCCCACCATGAAGCGCATGCAGTTTTCGTCGCCAACGTTGCCTTATCTCTTCCTGCTGCCGCAGATGGCGGTCATTTTCATTTTCTTCTATTGGCCGTCCGTTCAGGCGGTGAAATCCTCGTTCTTCCTGGAGGATCCCTTCGGCTTCAGCTCCAGCTTCGTCGGCCTCGACAATTACAGGGCTATCCTCGAAAGCGCCGAGTACCGCTCGATCGCCGGCTTCACCGCCATTTTCACGGCGCTTGTTACCTTCTTCTCGCTGTCGCTCGGCCTGCTTTTTGCAGTCAAGGCGGATGCCGTGATCCGAGGCGGCTCGACCTACAAGACGCTGCTGATCTCGGTTTACGCAATCGCCCCGCCGGTCGCCGGCCTGATCGGCATGATGTTCTTCGACCAGCACATCGGCCCCTTCGTGCGTTTCGCCGCTTTGTTCGGCTGGGACATGAAAATCGGCCTAAATTATTTCGATACGGCCTTTGCGATGGTGGTTGTCTCTGTCTGGAAGCAGATTCCGTATAATTTCATCTTCTTTCTCTCGGGCCTTCAGGGGATTCCCGTTTCCGTCCGCGAGGCAGCGGCACTCGACTGTCGTTCGGGTTTCCGTCGGTTTTGGACCGTCATTCTGCCCCTTTTGGCGCCGACCGCCTTCTTCCTTCTTGTCATCAACATCACCTATTCGCTCTTCGATACCTTCGGCATCGTCGACGTGATGGTGAAGGACAAGGCCGCCAACAACCCAATCACGCTCGTTTACAAGGTCTACATGGATGGGTTCCGTGGCAACGACCTTGGCGGCTCCTCGGCCCAGTCGGTGATCCTGATGATCGTCGTTTTCGTGCTCACCGTTTTCCAATTCCGCTTCCTCGAGCGGCGCGTTCACTACAATTGAGGAGCGCGGAATGTACCATCTCAAGATAAGTGACCATATCATTCTGCTGCTTGGCGTCTTCGTCATGATGGCGCCCGTTGTCGTCGCCTTCTTCACCTCGACGCACGACGCCGCCGAAATCCATCGCCAAGGTCTGACGCTGACCTGGGGCAATCATTTCGCGGAGACCTACAATAACGTGCTGCACCGCGAAGGCGGCTTTACCGGACAGGTGACTGGCACGCGGATGCTGATGAACTCGCTGATTCTTGGCATCGGCTTTGCTATAGGCAAGATCATCCTGTCGATGCTCGCGGCCTATGCGATCGTCTACTTCCGGTTTCGGCTCGCTACCGTTTTCTTCTGGATGATCTTCACGACGCTGCTGCTGCCGCTCGAGGTCCGCATACTTCCCTCTTACGAAGTCATGCACCAGCTGCACCTCATCAACACGTATACGGGCCTGATCGTGCCGCTGCTGGCGTCGGCAACGGGCACCTTTTACTTCCGGCAATTCTTCAAATCGATCCCGGACGAGCTCTTGGAAGCGGCGCGAATCGATGGTGCCGGTCCGATCAAGTTCTTCTTCGACGTGATCGTGCCGCTCTCCAAGACGATGGTCGCAGCCATCTTCATCATCATGTTCGTCTACGGCTGGAACCAGTATCTCTGGCCGATGCTGATGACCAACGACGAGAGCTTCTACACGCTGGTGCGCGGCATCAAGCAGATCCTCCTGGTCTGGGTCGGTGCGCAGATTCCCGATTACAACGAAGCCTTCGCCATCGCCATTCTGGCGATGCTGCCACCTGTGATCATCGTCGTGGTGTTCCAGCGTTGGTTCATCAAGGGCCTCACCGAAAGCGACAAGTAAAGGAAACGCCGATGGCCGCCATCGAAATCAATCAGGTCTCCAAGATTTATACCGGGGACGTCCATGCGGTGAAGTCCGTGAACATCGACATTCAGGATGGCGAATTCATCGTCCTTGTCGGCCCGTCCGGCTGCGGGAAGTCGACGCTTCTGCGCATGGTCGCCGGGCTGGAGGAAATTTCCAAGGGCGAGGTCAAGATCGGCAAGCGCGTCGTCAACAGGGTCGACCCTGCCGAACGCGACATCGCCATGGTCTTCCAGAACTATGCGCTCTACCCGCATATGACGGTCAACGAGAACCTTGCCTACGGTCTGCGTAACCGCAAAACGCCGAAAGCGGAGATCGACGCCCGCGTCGCCGAAGCCGCCCGCATGCTGCAGCTCGAAGCCTATCTCGAGCGCAAGCCGCGTGCCCTTTCGGGCGGTCAGCGGCAGCGCGTCGCTATGGGGCGCGCGATCGTGCGCAAGCCAGCCGCCTTTTTGTTCGACGAACCGCTCTCCAACCTCGACGCCAAACTGCGTGTTTCGATGCGCGGTGAGATCAAGCGGCTGCAACACCGTCTCGGCACGACCTCAATTTACGTCACCCACGACCAGCTGGAAGCAATGACCTTGGCCGACCGGCTGGTGGTTTTGAACAGAGGCGAAATCGAGCAGATCGGTGCCCCGCTCGACGTCTATCACACCCCGGCCTCCACCTTTGTCGCGAGCTTCATTGGCTCCCCGGCCATGAACCTGCTCAAGGGCGAGCTGCATGGCGATAGGCTCGCCTTGGGGCCAAACGTGATCGACCTTGCGGGTCATGCGCCCGCATCCGGGCCCGTGATCGTCGGCATTCGTGCCGAGGACCTGCGCCTTGCCGGTCCTGGCGAACATGCCATGACGGTCGCGATCGACTATGTGGAGGAACTCGGCTCCCAGCGTCTCGTGCATGCAAATCTTGGTGATCAGCAACTGACGGCAGTTCTGTCTCCCGAAATAGAGTTGAAGTCCGAACTGCGGCTGATCGTGACTGCCGGGAGACTGCATTTCTTCAACCATGAGACCGGGAAGCGCATTGGCGAAACGTCGTCTTCGCGGGCCGTCGTGATGAAAGCGGAAATCGCCTGACGTCTTCTGGTGATTGATCATTCAAATTGTACGGACCGCCTGTACGGTGCCTTTACGACTCTCTGCTATCCCGACGCGGATTTGATAGCAGCGGGGGTTGCTCATGGGTATTCATATGATGCTGGCAAGCGTGATCGCGATGGCCACGCGGGTGGTGCCTTTCTCGAGTCTGCCGCTGTCAGAAACAAAGCCATTCGTAGCGAAGTCCGGGGACAACTTCGTCATGCACACGACACCGATCAATCCGGACTGGATTATCAGCGGCGATCCGCAGGCGCGCACGGGTGAACATTCCCGCAGCAACGACGATGCAGCCTATACGGCGATCTGGGACTGCACCGCCGGTGAGTTCCGTTGGTACTTCTATTGGGATGAAACGGTGATGATCATCGAAGGCGGCGTCCATATCGTTGCCGAGGACGGCACGGAGCGCACGCTGAAGGCGGGCGACGTCGCCTTCTTCGCGGCGGGCACCTGGGCAAGCTGGCGCGTCGACAATTATGTCCGCAAGGTCGCGTTCCTGAGAAAGCCGTTTCCGAAGCCGGTTGCCCTTGCCTATCGGCTCCGCAGCCTATTGCGCGGCGAGGCGCCGAAGAGCGGCATCGCGGCCTGAGGAATTTACGGTTCGCCGCGTTGGGTGCCATTGATTGGCGTTGCTTTCGGGGCATCTGCAGCCTACATCTGTCCCGCATCAGCTAAGGGACGGAAATGGCCAAGATCAAGAATGTAGCGGTCCAAATGGACCACGTTGCCGGCATCAATATTGCGGGCGATTCCACCTTTGCGATGAGCCTGGAAGCACAGGCCCGTGGCTACAGGCTCTTCCATTACACCCCGGACCGCCTGAGCTTCAGAGATGGCAATCTATACGCTACCGTGGAGCCCATGGTGCTGCGCGACATCAAAGGCGATCACTTCGAACTTGGAGCCCCCGAACGCGTCGATCTCTCCACGATGGATGTTATCCTGCTGCGCCAGGACCCGCCGTTCGACATGGCCTATATCACCTCGACGCACCTGCTGGAGCGGATTCACCCGAAGACGCTCGTTGTCAATGACCCAGCCTGGGTTCGGAATTCTCCCGAAAAGATTTTCGTCACCGAATTCGCCGATCTGATGCCAAAGACGCTGATCACCAAGGATGCGGCCGAGATTCGCCGTTTCCGCGACGAGATGGGCGACATCATCTTGAAACCGCTCTATGGCAACGGTGGCGCCGGCGTCTTCCACTCCACCAGGGACGACCGCAACCTTTCGTCGCTGCTCGAAATCTTCGGTCAGCTCTTCCGCGAACCCTTCATCGCACAGCAATATCTGCCCGATGTGCGCAAGGGCGACAAACGCATCCTGCTCGTCGACGGCGAGCCGGTCGGTGCCATCAACCGCGTCCCCGCTGAGCATGACAGCCGTTCCAACATGCATGTCGGCGGGCGCGCCGAGGCGACTGAACTGACGGCACGCGAGATCGAAATCTGCAAGCGCATTGGCCCTGCGCTGAAGGAACGCGGCTTTCTCTTTGTCGGCATCGATGTCATCGGCGACTACATGACGGAGATCAACGTCACGTCGCCGACGGGCATTCGCGAGGTGCGCAAGTTTGGTGGCGCGGATATCGCAGCCCTGCTGTGGGACGCGATCGAGCGGAAGCGCTAAGCGTCTCCTCGTAACGGGTGCCGAACAGCGTGGATATCACCCGTGTTCGACCGTTATGATCGAGAAATACGCCGCGACGAATTCGACCGGCCTGTGATTGCGTCCGCGACGCAGCCGAGAAAATGAAGTTCGCGAGGCTATCGTCGCCTGCTGAATGTGACCCGCACCTTGGCTGATCTCGACCAACGAAACGGCGGGCCGCATTCACCTTCGAGGCGATTTCCTATCGTATCGCGA
This sequence comes from Rhizobium mesoamericanum STM3625, assembly GCF_000312665.1. Taxonomy (GTDB): domain Bacteria; phylum Pseudomonadota; class Alphaproteobacteria; order Rhizobiales; family Rhizobiaceae; genus Rhizobium; species Rhizobium mesoamericanum. The sequence continues at coordinate 1,185,810 of NZ_HF536772.1, forward strand.
ACAGACGACAGGAGCCTGAAACGCAATGGGGCGCCAAGAGGCGCCCCCAGCTTCGATTGCATGAATTGGTTTTCTAGCTGCCGAGGCCGTCGAACAGGGCTGTCGAGAGATAGCGTTCGGCGAAGGACGGGATGATCACGACGATGTTCTTCCCGGCATTCTCCTCGCGGCTGCCGATCTTGATCGCGGCCGTCAGTGCCGCGCCAGACGAAATGCCGACCGGCACGCCTTCGAGCTTGGCGACCTCGCGGGCAAGTTCCAGCGCCTCAGGGCTGCTCACAGTAACGATTTCGTCGTAGATGTGTGTGTCGAGGATTGCCGGCGCAAAGCCTGCGCCGATTCCCTGGATCTTGTGCGGTCCCGGCTGCCCGCCGGAAAGGACTGGCGACTCGGCTGGCTCGACGGCGATCACCTTGATGCCGGGCTTCTTCGATTTCAGCACCTGACCGGCGCCGGTGATGGTGCCGCCGGTGCCGATGCCGGAGACCAGGATATCGACTGCACCGTCGGTATCGTTCCAGATCTCCTCGGCTGTCGTGCGGCGGTGGATTTCCGGATTGGCCGGGTTTTCGAATTGCTGCGGGATAATGGCATCGGGGAGGGTCGCCGCCAGCTCTTCGGCCTTAGCAATTGCACCCTTCATTCCCTTAGGACCTTCGGTGAGCACGAGTTCGGCTCCGAGCAGCGCCAGCATCTTGCGGCGCTCGATGGACATCGTTTCCGGCATCGTCAGTATAAGCTTGTATCCCTTGGCAGCCGCGGCGAAAGCCAGCGCAATACCGGTATTGCCCGATGTCGGCTCGATCAGCGTCGTCTTGCCGGGTGAAATCTTTCCCTGCGACTCCAGCGACTCGATCATGGCGACGCCGATGCGATCCTTTACGGACGCGATCGGATTGAAGAATTCCAGCTTCGCCAGGAGGTTTGCCTTGACGCCTTTCGCCTTGGCAAGCTTGTCGAGCCGCACGATCGGCGTGTCACCGATGGTTTCGGTGATCGAGGAATAGATACGGCCGCGGCCCGGTTTCTTCGACATGAGGCTCTCCCTTGGTGAAATGTGCGGAGAGAATAGGGTCAAAGACGAATGGAGGCCAGTGCGGCTTCATCCGCCAGACACGGTTGGGCGAGAAAAAATCCTTTAGAAACCGGGCTTTGCCGAATGAATTTTTCAGGCCGCACGGGTGGCGATGAAGGCTGCTGTGCCGGCGAGAATACCTGCGGCCGTCTTGTTTAGCGCCTGTAGCGCACGCGGCTGCTTGAGCATCATACGGGCGCGTGACGCCAGCAGCATGTAGGGCACCAGTACCACAAGCAGGACAACGAAGGTGGTTGCCAGGAGAATGCCGTATTCGCGAAGCCCGATGCTGTTGAGGTCGATCAAGGTCGGCACCAGTGCGACGTAGAAAAGCATGGTTTTGGGATTGCCGAGCGTTACGAACAGGCCGGACAGGAAGCTCATGCCCACATTGCTCGTCTTTTTGGCCGCGATGTGCTGGGGCAGCAGCCCGGCCGTCCAGAGCTTGCAGGCGATGTAGCAGAGATAGAGCGCACCGGCGATCTTGATGACAACGAAGACTTCGGTGAACGTTTGTGCCACGAAGGCAAGCCCGAGAATGACGGCGGTGAGATAAGTCATGTCGCCAAGCACAAGGCCGAGGCCCATGAAAAAAGTCTCGCGAAAACTCGAGCCGAGCGCCCGGGCGACGATCGCCGTGATACCGGGCCCAGGAATTGCCGCCGCAATAAAGAGCGCCGCTGCGTATGCGAAAAGGGCGGTAAACGACATGACATGAGCTCCTGGTTCAGTCGCCTTCTACCCCTCGGCCACATTGGTTTCAAGCATCCGAGTTCTGTCGCCGTGCTACCGCTATTGACGCTCCCGATTGGGCTTCTAGTTCCAAGGCGGTGATAACGGCTGGTAGAAGCTGACAAGCGAAGGCGATGTCTGTTCCGATACCTGCCGATGCCCTCCGCTCGCCAAAGGAGACACCTGATGAGCCCCACCGCAGCCGAAAAGCGTAGACTCGACCCGCTTGCCACACCGACGGATCTGAAGAGCAATGCCATTCAGGATATCTCGGCCGCTCTGGCCGCGCTTCTGGCGGATGTCTTCGCGCTGTACATCAAGACGAAGAATTTCCATTGGCATATGTCGGGACCGCATTTCCGCGATTACCATCTGATGCTCGACGAACAGGCCGAGCAGATCTTCGCCACGACGGATGCGATTGCCGAGCGCGCCCGCAAGATCGGTGGCACGACGTTGCGCTCGATCGGCCATATCGGCCGCCTGCAGCGCATCAATGACAATGACGCCGACTATGTCACGCCCGAGGACATGCTGGCGGAATTGCGCGACGACAACAAGCAGATGGTATCGCTCTTGCGCGAGACCCACGATATCTGCTCCGAGCATAATGATTTCGCCACCACGAGCCTGCTGGAGGTCTGGATTGACGAGGCCGAGCGCCGTACCTGGTTCCTGTTCGAAACGACGCGGCAGTAGCTTCGCTGGCAATTATTAGCCCGTCCGCGCGCGCAACAGCCGCGCGGGCGTCCAGCCGAGGTTCATGCCTGCCGCGGCGACAAGGATGGTGGCTGCGCCGACCAGTTGCAGGGGTTGCAGCGCATGTCCGAAAGCCACCCGGTCCACGAGGATCGCGGCGATCGGATAGATGAATGAAAGGGCCCCTGTCAGATGGATCGGCAGCTTCTGGATCGCGCCGTACAGCAGCACATACATCAGTCCTGTATGCACGACACCCATGGTGATCAGGATCGCCCATGACTGGCCGTCACCGGGCAGGTCGGAGAAATTCATGGTCGGCAACAGCATCAGCACACCGGTTGCAACCTGGATCAGCGCGATAAGATGTGGCGGCGTGCCTTTCAGCCATTTCGCTGCGAGCGCTGCAAGGGCGTAGAAGAAAGCGGCGCCGAGTGCCAGCAGGATGCCGAGGCCGTAGCCCTCGTGCCCGCCAGCGGTGGCCGGCTTTGCCTGGACGATAGCCGCCATGCCGGCAAAGGCCAGAGTCAGCCAGAACAGCTTTGTGGTGGTGATCTTTTCGCCAAGAAACAGGGCCCCCAGCGCAAGTAGCATGAAAGGTTGCGTATTATAGACGGTCGTCGCGATCGAAATAGATGCATGGCTGTAGGATGCGAAGAGCAGCAACCAGTTAAGAACGATGGCGACGCCGCCGAAGACAGCGATACCCGCCGATTTCAAGCCGATGAGGCCCGGACGCAAAAGTCCCATAGCGGCGCAGACGACAAGCAGGCTGATTGCGCCAAAGAGGCAGCGCCAGAACACCACGCCACTCACCGGTTGACCAGACATCACCACGAACCAGCCGATTGTCCCAGATATCAGCATTGCCGCGGTCATCTGGGCCGTGCCGGTGCGAATTTCGCTATTCATAACGTCTCTCCATCTCAATGGAGAAAGATTATTGTGGTCACGTCGTAATTTATATAGGTTGCATGAGGTTGATCGCGTACATGGCCTATCATTGTGAGGGATAATGTCTGTTTCGGCTAATGATTATGGCATCGACGAGGTCGATCAGAGAATATTGGAAACACTGGCTGAGAATGCGCGCATCTCGTTAAAGGAGCTGGCGCAGGCTGCCGGACTATCTTCGCCCAGCGCCGCCGAACGCCTCCGTCGCCTGGAAGAGCGCGGGATCATCGCCGGTTTCACCATCGATATCGACGCCCCGGCACTCGGATATCCGCTACAGGCGATTGTGCGGGTTAGGCCGCTGCCGGGGCAGCTGCATGTCGTTCAACGGATCATCCAGGACACGCCTCAGTTCGTCGAGTGTGACAAGGTCACCGGCGACGATTGCTTCATTGCCCGGCTTGTCGTGCGCTCGATGGCAGAGCTCGACTCGATCCTCGATAAGGTGGCGGAGAGGGCCGAAACAAGCACTTCTATGGTCAAGGCATCTCCGGTCAAGCGTCGCCTGCCACCACTCTCGCGGCTGCCATAATCAGAAATCGGGCATCGGGGGAGCATGGTCGGTTGATCGAATGCGGTGGTGCGGGTGCCGGGCCTTGGAGCTCATACTCCGGTTGATCCGAAGCCGTCGGCGCCACGTGCCGTCACGCTCGCCTCGGAAATCTCTGAGATATGTGCTTGGATCGCCGGGGCAATCACCATCTGCGCGATGCGCATGCCTCTGGTGATCTCGAATGGCTCTTCGCCGAGGTTGATCAGCAGAACCTTGACTTCGCCGCGGTAGTCGCTGTCGATTGTTCCAGGCGTGTTGAGGCAGGTGATGCCGTGGTTGAAGGCAAGCCCGGAGCGCGGACGCACCTGGCCTTCATATCCCTCTGGAATTTCGAAGGTGAAGCCAGTTGGCACTAGCGCGCGCTTTCCGGCCTCGATGATCATCGTAGCACCTGCCTCAACGGCGGCGCGCAGGTCCATGCCGGCCGCCCCTCTGCTTTCGTAGGAGGGCAGATCGAGACCCTGGCCGTTGGCAAGGCGGATGATGTTGAGTGTCGGGCGCGTATCGGAATGGATTGTCATGGGGCATTAGTTTGCGCCGCAAGTGCCAAGGTCAATTGCAATGCCGGGCTTTAATCGCTAGATACGCCGCAATTCCACAGGATTCACATCATGGCTGAAAGTCTCGCCGAGGCGGTCTCCCGCCGCCGCACATTCGCTATTATCGCGCACCCGGACGCGGGTAAGACCACGCTGACGGAAAAACTGCTGCTGTTCGGCGGCGCTATCCAGCTTGCCGGCGAAGTCAAAGCAAAGAAGGATCGCATGCAGACGCGTTCCGACTGGATGAAGATTGAGCGCGAGCGCGGCATCTCAGTCGTCACCTCGGTGATGACATTCGAGTACAACGACAACGTCTTTAACATTCTCGACACGCCCGGGCACGAAGACTTCGCGGACGACACCTACCGCACGCTGACGGCGGTCGACGCCGCGGTCATGGTGATCGACGCCGCCAAGGGTATCGAGCCGCGGACGCTGAAGCTGTTCGAAGTCTGCCGCATGCGCGACATTCCGATCATCACCTTCATCAACAAGATGGACCGTGAAAGCCGCGATCCCTTCGAGATCCTGGACGAGGTCGAGGAGAAGCTTGCGCTCGATTGCGCGCCGGTGACATGGCCGATCGGCCGTTCAAAGACCTTCTGCGGCACCTATCACCTGGCGAAGAACGAGGTGCGCGCCTCCGATACTCAGGAGATCATGACCAAGGTCACCGATCCTGAGATGGTGTCCCACCGCTTGCCTGAAAACGAGCGCGATGCCTTCGTCGAGGAAACCCTGCTCGCGATCGAGGCCTGCAAACCCTTCGACAAGAAAGCCTTCCTGGAAGGCCATCTGACGCCTGTTTTCTTTGGTTCGGCGCTGCGCAATTTCGGCGTTCGCGACCTTATCGATGCGCTCGGCGAATTTGCGCCGCCTCCACGCGATCAGGTCGCCGATATCCGCACCGTGCAGGCGACCGACAACAAGATGACGGCCTTCGTCTTCAAGATTCAGGCGAACATGGACCCGAACCATCGTGACCGCATCGCCTTTGCCCGCATCTGTTCCGGCAAACTCGAGCGTGGCATGAAGGCTAGGCTTTCGCGCACCGGCAAGCAGCTCGGCCTCACTGCGCCGCAGTTCTTCTTCGCCTCGCAGCGGCAGCTTGCCGATACAGCCTATGCCGGCGATGTTGTTGGCATCCCCAATCACGGGACGCTTCGCATCGGGGATACGCTGACTGAAGGCGAGGCTCTGGTGTTCCAGGGGGTACCTAACTTCTCGCCCGAAATCCTGCGCCGCGTGCGCCTGGAAGATGCCATGAAGGCGAAGAAGCTCAAGGAAGCGCTGCAGCAGATGGCCGAGGAGGGCGTCGTTCAGCTGTTCCAGCCGGAAGATGGTTCGCCGGCTATCGTTGGCGTTGTCGGCGCGCTGCAGCTCGATGTTCTCAAGGAGCGCCTGATGGCCGAATACGGCCTGCCGGTCTCCTTTGAAACGTCGCGCTTCTCCGTCTGCCGCTGGATTTCCGCCGATCAGCCCGCTGAGCTCGAGAAATTTGTGACCGCCCGTCGCGGCGATATCGCGCGAGACCTCGACAACGACCCAGTATTCCTGGCGCAGGACAGCTTCTCGCTGCGGTATGAAGCAGAGCGCTATCCGGCGATCAAGATGGCCGCCCTCAAGGAATATCACGCCGTTAAGGCGGCGTGATATTGGATCGGATATAGCGATCTGCCATGATGCCCTTTTGAAAGGGAGCGCCTCATGGTTGGAGAGAATGAGATCAGGGAAAACGAGGTCGCCGTCGAACTGCCGCCGGCGACCGACGCCGGTCTGATGTTCATCGGGCGGATCTCGACCCCGTGGACCTCGCGCGTGGGGACGCCGCGCCAGGGGCGGCATGATGGTCCGCTTTGCAAAATCGACGTATTCGAGCCGTGGAAGCAGGCCCTCCAGGGTGTGGAGGCCTTCGAGCGGCTGGAAGTACTCTATTGGCTGGATCGCTCGCGGCGCGACCTGGTTCTGCAAAGCCCGGCCAATAGCGGGAAGGTGCATGGCACCTTTTCTCTGCGTTCACCCGTGCGGCCAAACCCGATCGGAACCTCCATCGTCAAGCTGGAAAGGGTCGAAGGTGGCGTCTTGCTGGTTCGCGGATTGGATTGTCTTGACGGTACGCCGCTCCTCGATCTGAAGCCCGACCGTACGCTGTTTAAGCCGATCGCGGCGCCGCAGCCCGGAGATTTCCAGACCGGTGACGACGTCGCGTATTGCTGCAAGAAGGCCTGACGATCAGTCGACGGCGATCATGACATCCGAGGCTTTGACGACCTCATAGGCACCGCCGCTGACGTCCCCAAGTCATCGACCGCTTCGTTGATGATCGAGACCGCAATGATCGTGTCTCCGCCGATATCAATCCGGATATGCGCCGCGGACGCCCCCTTCCTTACCTCGACGATCTTTCGTTCAAGCGATTGCGTGTACTGATCTTCATGGGGGCTCCTGTTTTGCGGCTGACTGTATCGGCAAGGGTGTGCCGGCCGCAATCTCACTCGCCGCGCGGATAGCGCTGGCTTTCCTCCAGCACGTTCAGATCCATGTGATTGCGCATGTAGCGCTCGGAAGCCCTTTGCAGCGGCTGATAATCCCAAGGATAGTAGGCGCCGTTCCGTAGCGCCTCGTAGACCACCCAGCGGCGCGCCTGGCTTTCGCGCACGGCGGCATCGAAATTCCGCAGGTTCCAGCGTATCTCGGACTGGGCGGTGAGCCTGGTCAGAACATCGCCATACTCCGCATCGCATGCGAGGTTGTTCAATTCCCTTGGGTCCGCCTCGAGATCGAACAGCATCGGCGGATCCTTGTCGCAAAGCGTCAGCTTGAAGCGGCCGTCCCGAAGGCACACGAGCGGCGCCTCCGACCCTTCGGCAGCATATTCCATGGGCACCGGGCCGCGGCCGCCACTGCCCGTCGCAAGTGGCGTCAGGTCCTCGCCATCTGTCCATGGCGCCAGTTTGGCAATGTCGATCCCCGCCAGTGCCGCGAGTGTCGGCGTCACGTCGAGCGTCGAGACCGGCTGCTGAACGCAAGCCGATGCCCACCCCGGCGCCGCAATCGTCAACGGCACCCGCGACGAACCTTCGAAGAAGCACATCTTGAACCAGAGGCCACGGTCGCCGAGCATGTCGCCATGGTCGGACACGAAAAGCACGATTGTGTTGTCAGCCATCCGCCCGCGCTCGAGCACGTCAAGGATCTCGCCGATCTTATCGTCGATATAGGAGATATTGGCAAAGTAGCCCCGACGCGCGTGCCGGATCTGTTCCCGGGTAATCTCGAACGCATCGTAGTCGCAGGCCTTCAACAGGCGCTGTGAATGCGGATCCTGCTGGTCAAAGGGAATAGCATCGACATCAGGATCGAGTGCCGGGGAATTTTCATAGAGATCCCAATACTTGCGCCGCGCGACATAGGGGTCGTGCGGATGGGTAAAGCTCACCGTCAGGCACCAGGGGCGATCGTCAAGACGGCGGGAGAGGTCGTAGAGCTTGCGGGTCGCGTTGTAGGTGACCTCATCGTCGTATTCCATCTGATTGGTGATTTCGGCAACGCCGGCACCCGTGACGGAGCCTAGATTGTGGTACCACCAATCGATGCGCTCGCCGGGGTTGGTGTAGTCGGGCGTCCAACCGAAATCGGCCGGATAGATGTCGGTCGTCAGACGTTCCTCGAAGCCATGCAACTGGTCGGGGCCGACGAAATGCATCTTTCCTGAAAGGGCGGTGTGATAGCCCGCGGCGCGCAGGTGATGCGCGAAGGTCGGGATATCGGACGCGAATTCGGCCGCGTTGTCATAGACGCGGGTCCGGCTCGGCAGCTGCCCCGACATGAAGGATGCGCGTGCAGGCGCGCAGAGGGGACTTGCCGTATAGGTGTTGGCAAAGCGTACCGAACGCTCTGCCAATGCTCTCAGATGCGGCGCGTGAAGGAAATCGGCCGGCCCGTCGCGAAACAGCGTGCCATTGAACTGATCGACCATCAGAATGAGAATATTCGCGCGCGCCATGCCAACATGTCCTTCGTATATCGGGGGGCGGAAACGTAGCTGGGTCGCTAGGCGTCTTCCAGCCCGTATCGCTCCCAATTTACCGCAGAGATTCCCGCCTCATCTCAAGTTTGCCATTTGATCAGTTTATTGATTATCAATATTGCCAGGCCTGTGAAGTGGTCATTTTTCGACATCTCCTCTAAGGATTTTTTATGGAAAGCCGCCGCGTCGATCTTGGGTGGTTGCGCATTTTCGCTGTAATCGGCAAGGCAGGGAGTCTGTCGGCGGCGGCAAGTGCTCTTGGCCTCACGCAGCCGGCGGTCAGCTATCAGATTCGCCGTCTGGAAAAGCAGCTTGGTGTCAGCCTCTTGAAGCGCCAGCATCGAGGGGTGCAGCTAACGCCGGAAGGCCTGCGTCTGCTTGATATTGTAACGAGGAGCGTCACCGAGATCGACCAACTGGCGCGGAGTTTCCGCAACGAAACCGATCGACCAACCATCAGGCTGCATACCGATTATGCCTTTTCAGCGTTATGGCTCATCCCACGGATGCATGCGTTTCGCGCACTTCATCCAAACGTTGACATTCAGATTGTTGCGACACAACGAACATCGGCCGACCGCGCGGACGACGGCGACGTCGCTGTGGTGTTCGGTACTCGATGGGAGTTCGAATGCCATCCCGTTCTGCTTCTGCCGGAAAGGGTCATGCCTGTCTGTACGCAAGGCTTCCTCGATCGCCATGGCGCCATCTCCACGCCGGCGGACCTTGCACGCGCACGCCTGATCCACCTCGACGCCGCGGAGCCGCCGCCTTGGTTCGACTGGCGGCGGTACTTTGCCGAACTCGGTGTCAGTCGCAATCCATACGCGGGGCAGGGCGATCTCAGCTTCAACACGTACTCCTTGGTCGTGCAGGCGGCGGTCGGCGAGCAGGGTGTTGCCATCGGATGGATGGGCCTCGTCGACGCGCTGCTCGGCTCAGGGATGCTGAAAACCGTGGGTCCAATGCTGGAAGCGCCGGATCGGGGCTACTGGCTATTGCCGCCGCGCAGAAGTGATGTTCAGAGCGATCTGCTTGCGACATGGCTGAAGGCAGAGGCGGGTATAAGCTGAGCTTGCTCTTAGGCGGTCAAGTCGTTGAGGAAGTCGTCGCGCCAGCGAGACACGTCGTGTTCCATGAGGTAATCCATCATCCGCCGCCAGCGTTCCTGGCGCTCCTCGAGCGGCATATTCAGGGCACGCGCCAGTGCGTTGGCGGTTCCTTCGATGTCATAGGGATTGACCAGCAACGCGCCGTTTTTCAATTCACGGGCTGCGCCGGCAAAGCGCGAAAGCACCAGTACGCCCGCATCCTCCGGGTCCTGCGCAGCCACATACTCCTTTGCCACGAGGTTCATGCCGTCGCGAAGCGGCGTGACCAGTCCGACCTTGGCCAGCCGATAGAGACCTGCAAGGATCGGACGACTGACGGACCGGTTGATGTACCGGATCGGCACCCAGTCCACTGTACCCAAGGCGCCATTGACGCGACCTGCCTGCTCAGCGACGGTGCGCTGCATCTGTTCGTATTCCGGGACTTCCGAGCGCGACTTCGGCGTGATCTGGAGGTATGTGACCTTGCGCTGGTGGGCTGGATTGTTGACGATGAAGCGCTCGTATGCATCGAGCCGCTGGGTGATACCCTTCGAATAGTCGAGTCGGTCGACGCCTATAATGAGGTCGCGGTCCTTAACGCTCTGCCGCGCTCTCTGCACCATATGGTGGCTGCCAGCCTTTTTGGCGAATTCGGCAAAGGCAGCCGTTTCGATGCTGATGCCATAGGCTCCGCCCTTGAAAATCTTGCCATTTGCGGTGAAGCGGCCATCACCGATCGCGTCGCCCATATCCTCGCGACGAAGGCACCCGGCGAAGTTCTCGAGATCATGATCGGTCTGAAAGCCGACGAGGTCGTAAGCCGCCAGGCCGTGCATGATCTCCTCATGGACCGGCATAGTGTAGAGCACATCGGCGGGCGGCCAGGGAATGTGCAGGAAGAAGCCTATACGGTTCCTGAAGCCCATCTGCCGCAATTCCGCGGCGAGCGGAATCAGATGGTAGTCATGCACCCAGATAATGTCGTCCGGCCGCAGCAGTGGCGCCAGCCGATGTGCGAAGAAGCGGTTGACGCGGAAATAACCCGCCATCTCCTTGCGGCCGTACTCCGCGAGATCCAGGCGGTAGTGACAGATCGGCCAGAGCACGCGATTGGCGAACCCGTAATAATACTCTTCGACATCCTTGCCGGTGAGATCGGTCAATGCATAGGTGACCTTACCCTCTTCCGTCAGGGATAGGGGGCGGGGCTCGTCATTTTCGCTCGACTTGCCTGACCAGCCCATCCAGATGCCGCCGCGTTCCTCAAGTGCTGCCTTAAGCGCCACCGCCAATCCGCCGGCGGATGCAGCGCCCTCTTTCACGGGAGCCGGCACGCGATTGGAGATGATAACGAGACGGGACACAAAAGTTCCTTTCCTGGGAAGACGGCGTGTCATGCCTGGATCAAATGGCGAACTGCGCGATCAGTTCCCGCACCACCGATGCGGAAGGCAACGTCAGGGTGGCGGCGGTTTCAAAGAAAGCGCCGACCCGAACCGAGAGGCCGCCCCGGCGATTGGCTACGCGGAACATAGCCTCGTCGGTGACGTCATCACCGATCACGATCGGACGCCTGCCAACAAACGGTGGCATCGAGAGAAACGCCTCGACGGCCTGTCCTTTGTCCGCGCTGGCAGGGCGGATCTCGAGGACCATCTTGCCTCGCTGCAGGGTCCAGTCCGGCCCGGCCCTGGTGAGCAGCCGCTCCATGATCGGCCCCACCTGCGCCTGCCGTTGCGGCGCCAGACGGTAGTGGGCGGCAACTGCCGCTCCCTTGTCTTCTATAAGCACGCCCTCCAGGCCTTCAGTCTCCTTGCGGAGATCCGCCTTTAGAACCTCGAAGGCGGCCGTCGTTTCTGCCTTTGCGACCTTGCCGTCTGGTCGGCGCAATTCGGCTCCGTGCAAGCCGGCCATCGGAAATCGAAATGGTGAGAACAACTCGTCAGCGTAGGCGAGCGCTCGCCCCGTGACCAAGGCAAGCGCGCCACCGAGCCTTCGCGACGCGATCTCAAGGCTTGCAGGCAGAAACGGCGGTACGACAATCGCATCAGGCACCTCGGCCAGATCGAGCAATGTCCCATCGATATCGAGAAAAAGGGCGCAATCTTGCGGGGAGGACGAAAGAGCGCTTAGCAGTTCCTTCTGCCCCGAAGCCGGTTGCGGCATCTTGGCAGAAAATGGCTCACAGGGGTACGACATGGTGACTTACCTATGTCGGGATCGGCTGAAGGCAACAGGTCCTAACTCAATAACGCGAGGAGATCTCAGATTTTATCGTGGAATCCGTGTACTGATCAGCTGTTCATTCAGCCGGTGTTGTGCCCGAGTGCCCGGTGAAGAAGGCCCTGGCATCGGCGGTAAAGGTGGCGCGTTGGTCGGCCCGCGTGTAAAACATGTGTCCGCCCCGATAGACCTTCAGCGCCACCCGCTCGCCGTCAAGCGACGCAGGGAGATGGTCGACAACATAGCGGCTGACCCCATAGGGCGTCACAAGATCGCTATAGCCATGGACGATCAGCAGGCGGAATTTCGGATTGGCGGCAAGAAGTTGGCGGATATCGTCGGTAACGCTCGCCTGCCGCATGGAGCCGCCGCCGCGTCCGCCCCACTCCCACCTGCGACCGATATCGCCATCGAGCAGCGAATAAGTCAGGTCGGTCTTAAAGGCGAGTTCACTGCGCGCATAGTCGGCGAAGGCCCCGCCATATGCGCGGGTGAAGCCGTCGAGGATCGCGTCCTCGCCACGATCGGAGTCTGACTCTGGATAAGGATCGGGCGTCGAGAACGCCGCGTCGTAGGGGCTGACGACTCGTCCGTCCTCGGCTGATTTCTTGGCATAAGCATTTGCGAGGAAGCCGCGGTTCTTCGCCACGACATCTTCGTGAATGCCGGTCATGCTCGCAATCTTTCCGTAAAAGGCTTTGGCCGCGTCACCGGTCGGCGCAGGGCCGGCGAGCGTTGTGAGATAGTCGCCAAGGGCAAATCTCTCAGCTTCTTTTTGCTGTGTTTCATCGAACGCGTTGTGTCTGTCCATATTCGCTGCGGCAAGCGAGGGGAGCTCGAGTGCCGCGCCAAGCGCAAACTGATCGGCGTTGAACATTAGTTGCCCCTCGAGCAGCGGCGAAAGCATGATCGCGCCAGAGACGATGATGCCTTGGCTGTCCTTCAGAGCGCCTGCGACTTTGGCGGCTCGAAAGCCGCCATAGCTCTCGCCGAGAAGATACTTGGGCGAGCCGGATCGATTGTTGTGAGCGACGTAAAGAGCGATCGCCTTCGCAATGCTCTCGGCGTCGGAATTGACGTTGTAGTATTTGGAGGCGTCGTCGGCCTTGGCGGTCCGGCTCCAGCCCGTTCCGATTGGGTCGATGAATACAAGATCGGTAAAGTCGAGCCAGGTGTCCGGGTTGTCGATCAATCTTGCTTCGGCCCCGTCGTCGCCGCTCGGGCCGAAGTCCAGGATACGCGGCCCCATAAGGCCGAGATGCAGGAATGCCGAAGCGGCACCGGGGCCGCCATTGAAGGCAAAGGTCAGCGGACGGTCTGGGGCTCCGTTCTTCGCGACATAGGCCGTGTAGAATATGGCGCCTGTTTTAACGCCGTCTAGTGCGAAGAGATCCAGCGTCCCGGCCGTGGCCACATAGTCGAGGGACCGCTCGCCGATCCTTATTGTGTGGCGGGTGACCGAGTCATCAGGCAACAGCCTGAGCACCCCATCGCCCGGTGAACCTTGTGGGGCAGGTTCGCTCCGACCCTCCTGCGACATGGCGGGAGCGAGCGGCCAAAGCAAGGCTGTTGCGAGCAGAATGGCGGATAGAAACCGCAAAACTTGTCCTCCGACGAAAGGGGCACTGAGGCGCCAGCCTAGCATCGGCCCGGTGGGGGAGAAATCAACAGATGGTGAGGCAGGCGTCATCTAGCCTTCTCGATCGTCCACACATTTACGTATTGCGCGCGTCCGGCATTCCAGCCATTGATCGCCGCGCCAGCGCCAAGCACGACGAAAAGCACCGCTGACCAGGCAAAGCTGCCGGTCCAGCTGCGGATCAGCCCGACCACGAGAGGACCGATCGCGGCAAGGAGGTAGCCGACGCACTGTGCCATGCCGGAAAGGTGTGCCGCGACATGCGAATCGCGGGACCGCAGCACAATCGTCGTCATGGCCACGGCGATCAGGCCGCCCTGGCCGATTCCCTGCAGCACGGCCCAGACCCAGACGGTTGAGAGCGGCGCAAACAGCAGACCGAACAATGCAACGACAGCAAGGGCGCAGAGTGACGCGTTGATCACCCGCTGGTCCTTGCCCCTTACCGCGATCTGCGGGGCAACGAGGCATGCTGCGGCCTGAACCATCACCGATACCGAAACGATCGCTCCGGCAGTAACGCCGTCGACGCCCCGTTCACGCAGGATCGGACCAAGCCAGCCGAAAACGCAATAGGCCAGCGCCGACTGCAGCCCCATGAAAAGCGTGACCCGCCAGGCCAGACGGTCGCACCAGAGCCCCTGGACAGAAAAGCCGGTGCGCTTGATCTGCTTCCTCGTGGACAGCACTTGCGGCAACCAGATGATCGCGACAATCAGCGCGGGTAGTCCCCACCCGGCAAGCGCGCCGGAGAGAGAGCCGCTAAGAATGCGCTCGAGCGGCAGCGTGAAACCCGCAGCGCTTGCCGCGCCGGCGCAAAGCGCCATCGTGTAGAAGCCGGTCATCAGCGCGGCGCGATCGGGAAAGTCACGCTTGACCAAGCCCGGCAGCAACACGTTCCCGACAGCAATGCAGGCGCCGGCAAGCGCAGTGCCGACGAAGAGGAGCGGAATCGAGGAGAGACCGCGGAGAGCTGTCCCGAGCGCCAGCAGAATGAGTACGCCCAGCAGTGTACGCTCGGCGCCGATCCGCTGAGCAAGCCGAGGTGCCAGCGGCGAAAAGGCGCCGAGGCAGACGACGGGCAGGGTGGTCAGCAGGCTGGCGCCGACCGACGAGAGGCCGAGCTCCTTCTTGATTTCGGGCAACAGAGCGGAGGCACTGGAAAAGACAGGACGAAGGTTGAAAGCAATCAGAACGAGGCTTGCCCCGAGCAGAAATCGTGCCGCGGCGCCGCTGCCAACCGGCGGCTGCGGCTGCGGGACGCTGTCCGCTTCGGCATCGATGAGCTGTTCGCCCGTTAGATCGTAAGCGAAGGTAGGATCCTGAAGGGGCGCTATCATGAATGAAGCATCCGGTCGAGAGCACTGATGACGGGGGCCATGAAGCGGCGAACGGCTGCATCGGCCTGTTGCGGATCGCCGGTGGCGATCGCGTCGATGATGTCGGCATGCGCCCGCATATCAGGTTCGGGAATCTCAGCATCCAAAGTCGCCTCAATCGTTTCGGCAATCGAGGCGGAAAAGAATTGATAGATTTCGATCATCGCACGGTTGGCGCTGGCAGCAATAATCGCCTTGTGGACGGCAAGATCTCGCTCGACGAAGGCGCTCTTGTCGCCACCTTCGAAATTGCCTCGGTGTGCAAGAAGTAACCGTAACTCTGCAATGATCTCAGGGGTTTGTCGTACCGCAGCCAGTCGCGCGGCCTCGACATCGAGCGCGCACCGCGCTTCAAAGAGATCGCGCAGACTAGCGCGGCGTGCCATCGTGAGCGGAAGCCGTGTGTCCGTGGTCGAGAGCACGTAGGTTCCAGAGCCCTGGCGCGTCTCGAGCAGCCCTTGCGACACCAGCACCCGCACCGCCTCGCGGACTGTGCCGCGGCTGACGGACAGCATGGACGACAGCGTCGCCTCGTTGGGCAATTTCTCGCCGACGGCCCACCTTTTTCCCAGGATCTCGGCGCGGATTGCCTCAATGGCGGTGTCCGCAAGCCTCGTTTTTGCGAGTGGTTCCATCATCCTATTCATCAAATCATCTGATGACCTTAAGAATACTTCGGAAGCATGGTCTTCGTCAATGCTGTGTCGAAAATGGAAAAGGGCCGCGTGAAGCGACCCTTTCCATGAGTTCTGGCCCTATAAATGGCCGGACCGTCAAAGCGGTCCTAGGAAGGTGGGGTTAGAGCGAGGGCTGCCTCGCTTTCGTCACCACTTCCATGCCTTTTACGAGGTCTGAAATCTCATTAGACATTGGATCACCTTCCTTTCGTTCTGTTGTCGATGAGAAGAAGGTAGGATGATTCGCTCGCGATGCAAGAAAAAATTCCGCCCAAGATCTCGCCATAACTTCCGGGCTACGTGATTTCATCTCCGCGCCGCTGGCAACACTGTAATGTTTTAAAACGGTTATTGCCGTATGGCATCGACACGCAGCTTCAGCATCAAGGCCTGTGGATTAAACCGGCTCAATGTGCTGCCTTGATGAACGTGCCGTTCTGCAGTTCTCGCATCGCCTTCATGATCTCCTCTCGCGAGTTCATGACGATCGGCCCGTGCCAGGCGACGGGCTCTTCGATCGGCTTGCCCGAAACGAGCAGAAAGCGGACGCCGTCGTCGCCGGCCTGTACGGTTACCTCATCACCGCTGTCGAAGACGACCAGGGTTCGGTTGCCGGACATGTCGCGGATGTTCAACTCTTCACCGTTGACCTCCTTCTCGACACGGATGCCGAGCGGCTTGGAGGCGTCGCGGAACGTGCCGGAGCCTGCGAAGACATAGGCAAAGGCGTTGCGGTAGGTATCGACCGGCAGGCGCTTCTTCTTGCCTGGCGGCACCGAGACATCAAGATAAATCGGTTCGGCTGCCACGCCGTCGACCGGGCCCGCCTTGCCCCAGAAGTCGCCGCAGATCACGCGAACGGCCGTGCCGTCGTCATCGACCACAACAGGAATGTCGGCGGACTTTACGTCCTGATAACGCGGCGCCGTCATCTTCAGCGAGGAGGGCAGGTTGGCCCAGAGCTGGAAACCGTGCATCCGTCCGGCAAAGTCGCCCTTTGGCATCTCCTGGTGCATGATGCCGCTTCCAGCCGTCATCCACTGGATGTCGCCGGCGCTCAGCAGACCGCGATTGCCGAGGCTGTCCCCGTGCTCCACCGTGCCGGCGAGCACATAGGTGATCGTCTCGATGCCGCGGTGCGGATGCCAGGGAAAGCCGCGAATATATTCCGCCGGATTGTCGTTGCGGAAATCGTCCATCATCAGGAATGGATCGGTCATCGACGGATCTCCGAAGCCGAAGACGCGATGCAGCTTTACGCCGGCGCCTTCCATAGTCGGCGTTGCAGTGCTCATATGCTTTACGGGACGGATCGACATGGCATCCTCTCGAAGGTTCAACTTGACCGGAAATATAGCCATCGAGCCGGCCTCTGCGAAACCGGCAGAGGCGGGAACGCACTGTTCACAAAAGAAGATGCGGCATCGCGCAATGTGATCGCGCCATCCGCCAGAAATTTGTCATCTTCTGCTTGCAAGCCACGGCGCGGTTCAGATCTTATTAACCATCAGATTCGACAATCATTGTCGCGTTTCAGCATTCTCCCGCCTCCAACAGCGCGGGTTCCGGAGTGGAAAAAGCATGTGTCGCTGGGCAGCCTATCGCGGAGACCCCCTCTATCTGGAGGAGCTGGTGTCTTCGCCCGCGCACTCCCTGATCGAGCAATCGCATTGCGCCACCCGCGCCAAGACCCCCACCAACGGCGATGGCTTTGGCATCGCCTGGTACGGCGACCGCCCGGAACCGGGACGCTACCGCGACACATTGCCGGCCTGGTCCGATTGCAATCTCAAGAGCCTTGCACGGCAGATCCGTTCACCTTTGTTCCTCGCGCACGTGCGCGCGGCGACGGGCGGCGGTACTCGTCGTGACAACTGTCACCCTTTCACCTTCGGCATCTGGTCCTTCATGCACAACGGCCAGATCTCAGGCTTTGAACGGCTGCGCCGCCCGATGGAGGCCATGCTGGATGACGAACTCTTCAATGCCCGCGGCGGGACGACTGATTCCGAACTGATGTTTTTGCTCGCCCTCCAGTTCGGTCTACAGCAGACGCCGGTGGCTGCGATGACGGAGATGATCCGCTTCGTTGAAGGCCTTGCCGCGAAGCTGCTTGGATCGGTGTTGTTGCGCTATACGGCAGCCTTTTCCGATGGCAAGGCGCTCTATGCGATCCGCTATGCGACGGACCGAAAGGCGCCGACACTTTACGCCTCACCGCTCGGCAAGGGTTATTGCCTGGTGTCGGAACCGCTAAATGATGACGTCGATGCCTGGGCGGAAATCCCGGATGGCAGCGCCGTTACGCTCGGCGACAATGGTCTCGATATCGCACCGTTTCGTCCGGCTCAGGCAGTCTTAAAGGCCGCCCCGATCGCGGTCAGCGCTTGAGTCGTTCGGCAATCATCGCCGCGAGCCTCGTTGCAACCTCTTCCTTCGTAAGATCCGGCCACTGCTCGATGCCGCTGTGGCTGACGATTTTCACCCTATTGCGGACGCCGCCCATAATACCGGTTGTCGGAGAAACATCGTTGGCGACGATGATATCGGCACCCTTGCGATCAAGCTTTGCCCTGGCGTTACTCTCGACATCCTGGGTTTCCGCTGCAAAACCGATCACCAGTTTTGGTCGCATTGTATGATGGCCGACCGTTTTTAAAATATCGGGATTTTCGGTCAGCGCGAGCGTCGGAATGGATTCGCCCGGATGCTTCTTGATCTTCTGGTCGGCGGCTGATGCAACGCGCCAGTCGGCGACTGCCGCAACCATCACGGCAACATCGGCCGGCAGCGCGGCAAGCACGGCATCCCGCATCTGGTCCGCTCGCTCGACATGGATCACCTTGACCCCGACCGGATCGGCAATGGAGACCGGTCCGGAAACGAGCGTCACATCCGCGCCAAGCGTTGCAAGCGCGGCGGCGATCGCATGCCCCTGGCGGCCGGAGGAGCGATTGGCGATGTAACGCACAGGGTCGATCGGCTCGTGGGTTGGCCCGGAGGTGACGATCGCCCTGTGGCCGGCAAGCGGCTTCGGTCCATCGTGGAGCAATGCTTCTGCGGCGGCGACGATCTCGAGCGGCTCGGCCATCCGCCCAACGCCCGCTTCGCGGCTCTCTGCCATCTCGCCTGGCATGGGTCCGACGAAGCGAATGCGGTCGCCGCGCAGCGTCTCGATATTGCGCTTTGTCGCAGGATGCGCCCACATATGCGGGTTCATGGCGGGTGCGGCGAGAACAGGTCGGTCGGTCGCAAGCAAAACCGTCGAGGCAAGATCGTCCGCAAGCCCGTTTGCCATCTTGGCGAGCAGGTCTGCCGTCGCCGGCGCGATCACGACGAGGTCGCAATCGCGCGCCAACCGGATATGGCCGACATCCTGCTCGTCCTGCCGCGAGAAAAGGTCGGTGAACACATGGTCGGCAGCAAGTGCGCCGACGGCAAGCGGTGTCACGAATTCCTGCGCGCCGGTTGTCATTAGCGGTCGAACGGACGCGCCCCGCTCTCTGAACCGCCGGATCAGGTCCAGGCTTTTATAGGCCGCGATCCCGCCTGAAATGATGAGGAGGATGCGTTTGCCGCTGAGAACCATGGCTTTTTCCGTCGATTACCCTGATTGCTTCAAACCCTAAGCCTTTGGGGAATAATAAGCAATCGGCAGTGGAAGCATCGGTCGCAGTGACAATGCCGCCTTCCTGTGGCATGAGCGAAACATGGGGACCATGCGCAGCATCTTGCGGGATCGAGTATCGGCCAGCGCCGTCGCGCTGTTGCTTGCCTGCCTGCTTTTGATCCAGGGGCTGCTGACCGGGGCTGCGCAGGGCGCCATGGCGGTTCCCGCCGCTGATCCCGCCGCGATTTGCTCCTCAGTTGGACATGGTTCCGTTAATGACGCCCTCCACGGCAATTTGCCGGCTAAGAAAGCGCCTGAATGCCCGCGTGGCACGCTTTGCCGGCTGGCATCGGCGGCGATCCCGGCAATTCTCGGCGGGCAGGCGGGGCCTCTTTATGTCGCGGTCGAGACTTCGATCGATGCAATGATCCGAGTGGATGAAGTCGTTTGGCTTGCATTACGCGGACGGATCGCCGAACCACGTGCGCCTCCAATCATGTCCTGACGTCGTCGTCGCCCGCCTCCACGCTTTGCGTAGAGGCCGATTTTCTTTCGTTGGGAGTCCTCTATGTCCGATCTCATTGTCGGTCGCGAGAGCGTTGGCGCTTCGCGCTCCGCCTCCGACCTATACCGCGCCGTCTGGCGTTGGCATTTTTACGCAAGCCTGCTCGTCCTGCCTTTCATGTTCACACTGGCAATCACCGGCGGCATTTATCTCTTCAAGGATGAGATCGAGGCGACGATCCATTCCGATCTCAAACGGGTCGAAGCGCAGCCGGGCATAAATCGGGCGGCACCTTCAGCGATGGTGGCCGCCGCCCTCGCCGTCCACCCCGGGATCGCGGTCAAGTTCACCGACCCGGCCACGCCCGATGCCTCCGCCGAAATCACCGTTGGCACACAAGGGGAAGGCAGACTTGTCGTCTACGTCAATCCCTACACCGCTGAGGTGCTGGGCGCATTACCGGATCACGGCACCGTCATGTGGAGGATCCGCAACCTTCACAGCCTCAAATATTTCGGGAACCACGCACGCATGCTCATCGAGATCACCGCCGGATGGTCGATCCTCCTCGTCGTCACGGGCATCTATCTATGGCCTCGTCGACAGACCGGTGGTGTTCTCTCCGTTCGCGGCACGCCGAAGCGGCGGGTCTTCTGGCGGGACATGCACGCCGTGACCGGGATCCTCGTCGGCTTCTTCATCGTCTTTCTGGCGATTACCGGCATGCCTTGGTCAGGGGTCTGGGGCGGCAAAGTCAATGAATGGGCGAACGGCAATAATTTCGGCTATCCCGCAGGGGTGCGCGTCGCCGTACCGATGTCCGACGAGCATCTCGATCACATTGCCAAGACCTCGTGGTCGCTGGAGCAGGCGCAGGTACCGCAGTCTCCCGGGCACGCGCATCATGCTCAGCCGATCGGTCTCGACGACGCTGTCGCCACCTTCGACCGTTTTGGCCTGCATCGTGGCTACGTCGTCAACATGCCGACCAAAGCGGATGGCGTGTTTACCGGCTCGGTCTATCCCGACGATCTCTCCCGGCAGCGGGTCGTGCATCTCGACCAGTATTCCGGAACGCCGCTGATCGACATGAGCTATGCCGACTACGGTCCTCTGGGCAAATCACTCGAATGGGGCATCAACACACATCTCGGTCAGCAATTCGGACTTGCGAACCAGGTCGTGCTGCTTGCCGCTTGTGTGGCGATCATCCTGCTTGCGGCGTCGGCTGCGGTGATGTGGTGGAAACGGCGCCCGGCTGGATCGCTCGGCGTTCCACCTATGCCGGCCGACAAGCGCATATTTCGCGTCCTTATTGCGATTCTCGCTATCGGCGGGGTGCTCTTCCCGCTGGTCGGCTTGTCGCTGGTGTCCATGCTCGGCTTGGACCGGCTCTATGTTCGATCCAGAAGGTTGCGGTCGATTTGAGAGGGATCTGGGCAGTCTCGCGTCCCCCCCAGTCTTATGCAGTAGAGAGGCCGTCGAGGAAAGTTCCGTGGCTTCTCTTAGGAATCCTGTCGGGTCTCGATGCTCAGAGGTTGCTCATCCCGCCATCGATGACGAGCTCACTGCCGACGATGTAGGCAGCTTCATCGGAAGCGAGAAAGATGATCGTCTTGGCAACCTCGCCGGCGTCGCCGAAGCGGCCGACCGGGATTTGCGCCTGGATCTGCGAAGCCATGGCGTTGGCGTCGGCTTCCGACATGCCGAACTTGCCATAAAGTGGTGTCGCAATCGGGCCGGGGCTGACGGCGTTGACGCGAATGCCGCGGCCGATCAGTTCACCGGAGAGGGTCTTTGCGAGCGTCAGCAGTGCGCCCTTGGTCAGGGCGTACACGCTCGAATTCGGCATGCCGATATGGGCGTTGATCGACGTGTTGAGAACGATGGATGCCTGCTTCGAGAAAATTGGCAGCAGAGCTTGAATGAGGAAGAACGGACCTTTGACGTTGATCGCGATCGACTTGTCGAAGGCTCCCTCACTCCATTGTTCGAGCGGGCCGAATTCGGCCACGCCGGCATTGACGAACAGGATGTCGAGATGGCCGAAGGCCTCCTTGATCGCACCGGCGACGATTTTCTGGCCGGCTGCGTTGCCGGCATCTGCCTGTATGACCAAGGCCTTGTCGCCGAACTCAGCACGCGCGGCCGCTACGCTCTTCTCGCTGCTGCCGGTAATCGAGACACGAGCGCCTTCGGCGATGAATTGACGTGCAGTTTCGAGGCCTATGCCGCTGGTGCCGCCGGTTATGAGGGCTGTCTTGTTCTCTAAACGAGTCATTGTCTTGGATCCTTGTATTCGCGTTTGACGAGCACCCTTTAGCGGGCGAAGAAAGCAATGAAAATCGGCTACGATGTTCCGCTCTTCCGGAGAGCGTCTCCCATCCGAGCGAACATCTATAGAACTCAGGTGCGGGTGATCGAGGCGCCGCCATCGACGAGCGAGGCTGTGCCGGTAACGAAGCTGGAGTCGTCGGATGCGAAGTAGAGCACCGAGCGGGCAAGCTCGTCCGGGGCGGCAACGCGCTTCAGTGCATGCAGGTTGGTTACAAAATTCTGCTTGCCTTCGGTATTGTTCATTTCACGGTACATGTCCGTGTCGACCGCACCCGGCAGGACCGCATTGACGCGAACGTTCTTCGGTCCGAATTCGGCGGCGAGCGCCTGTGTCAGGCCAATCAGGCCGGATTTGCTGGCGGCATAACCTGCAACGCCCGGGAAGGCGAAGCTGTAGCCGACGAAGGTCGATGTGAAGATGACGGAGCCGCCGCCGTTCTTTTCCATCTGCGCGATCTGGTGCTTGGCAGCCAGGAAGGACGCCGTCAAGTTGATCGTCAGAGCCTCGGCGAATCCGGCCTCCGAAACACCGGTGCTAGGCCCGGCTTCGCCAAGGATGCCAGCATTGTTGAACGCAACGTCGAGCTTGCCATAGCGATTGACGGCGGTGGCGACCAGCGCCTTGTGATAGTCTTCCGAGCGAACATCGCCGGCAACGGCCACAGCTTCTCCGCCGGCTGTCTTGATCTCTTCGACAAGGCTGTTTAGCTCTGCCTGGCGGCGAGCGCCGACCACGACCTTCGCGCCTTCGGCGGCAAAGAGCTTTGCTGTTGCCCGGCCGATGCCGGCACTGGCGCCGGTGACGATGGCGACTTTTCCATTCAAGCGATTCATTGTTCCATCTCCAGTGTGGTTTGTGGGATGGCGATTGCCGTCCCTTTCGATAGCCTGAAGATGGCATTTTCCTTTCGTTCGGATTAGTCTTCAAATGGTGGAACTCGAATTCGGATTTGCCGAACGATGATCAGGGTTGAGGGAATAACGGCGTTCGTGGCGATCGTGGAATCCGGCTCGGTCAGCGAGGCCGCCCGGCGCTTGAGGTTGTCAAAATCTGTCGTCAGCGAGCGGCTGGCGGAGCTTGAAAAGTCGCTTGGCGGAGTGCTCCTGCATCGCACCACGCGAAAACTCACCTTGACGGAAGACGGCGCGGCCTTTCTGAAGCGCGCGACACGGATCGTTCAGGAAATCGAGGAGGCCACCGCTGAGATGGCGGTACGGCGCGGCACGTTGTCCGGCCCGTTGCGGATTGCAGCGCCCGTCACCTTTGGGCGCATGCATCTTGGCCCTGCGCTTTATCCGTTTCTTGCCGCCCATCCGGAAATTCAGCTGGTGCTCGACATCGACGACCGCCGCGTCGACGTCTCCTCGCAAGGCTATGACGCCGTGGTCCGCCATGGCCCGATCGTCGATTCCCGGCTGGTCGTGTGGAAGCTCAGCCGCAGCCGCAGGCTTTTGGTGGCATCGCCGGATTATCTCAGCCGCAATGGTGTGCCGAAGACCCTTGCCGATCTCGATGGCCACAAAGGCATTTTCTATACCAATCGGGGTGTCGCGGACTGGCGGTTCCAGACGCCGGATGGGGCAATCGTCGTGCGGTCAAGCCAGGCCGTCGGCATGAACAATGGCGACATGATCCGAGATGCCGCCGCCGCGGGGCTTGGCATCGCGCTTTTACCAGCATTCATTGCGGGTCCCGCAATAAGTTCGGGAGAGCTGCAGGAGATCGATGTCGGGTACAGACCAGAAGCCGAATTCATCTACATGGCGCATCCGGAGGGCCGCAATCCCTCCGCCAAGCTGCGCGCTGTAGCGGATCACCTGCGCAAAACCTTTGGCGATCCGCCCTACTGGGATCCTGCCGGCTGATCATATGAGGCTCATCATGTTTGCGGCGACGCGTGACCGCTGCGCCCTCAGCATCGCAAGCCCTAGACGTGCCACTAGCGGCGGTCCCTCAATCGCTCGATAGGCCACGCCGTCGAGTGCCAGATGGGCGATCGAGGCCGGTACGATCGACACGCCGAGGTCGGCGGCGACAAGGTTGACGACGGAAGGGATCTGCGGCGCCTCCTGTGTCACGACGAGCTCGAAACCCGCATCGCGGCAGCCGCGCACGATGTCATCATAGAGACTGAGACCAAACGTGCGCGGAAACAAGATGAACGGTTCGCCCGCAAGTGCAGAGAGCGGGACTGTCTCGTATTTTGTAAGGGGGTGGCGTACCGGCAGGGCGATCAGCATCGGCTCGTCCGCAAGCCGCTTAAGGACGACTTCTTTCGGATCCTCTAGACCAGGCCTGAGGAAGGCGACGTCGATTTCCTGCCGCAGCAACTTCTCCATCAGCCAATTGCTGTTCATCTCGGTCAAAGAAAGGCTGACATCCGGCCACTGTCCGCGAAAGCGACGGATTGTGCCACTGACCGCCGTGTTGAAGGCAGAGGATGCGGTAAAGCCGAGCGCCAGCCGCCCTGTCTCGCCACGGTTTGCGCGCTTTGCGGCAAGCTTCGCTTTCTCGGCAGCCGCGATGGCAGCGCGCCCTTCCGGCAGAAAGGCGCTGCCTGCCTCCGTCAATTCCGCACCATGTGGAACGCGATGAAAAAGCGCGGCTCCGATCTCGTTCTCAAGGTCGCGGATTTGCTGGCTGAGCGGCGGCTGACCGATGCCGAGCTTCGCCGCTGCGCGGGTGAAATTTCCCTCTTCGGCCACGGCCAAGAAATAGCGGATATGGCGCAACTCCATCGGTATCTCCAAAAGCTATGAAGAATAGCAACTTCATATATTGGACAAATGGAGTCCCGCTGGCTAGATCAAAAGGCGTGAAAGGTTGGTACCCTCATGCAACGCGCCGCAGACAAGCCTCTCGACGTCTCCGAAATCCACCCGCGTCCAAATCTCCACCTGCTGCGAAGGACGGCGGAACTGCAGGACAAGCAGTTTCTGCTGCGCGGTACATCGTCCCATCGACGCGCAAGCCTCGCACTCTTCCTCTCCGGTTTTGCCACCTTCTCTCTTCTCTATTGTGTGCAGCCACTGATGCCAATCTTTGCCACGGACTTCGCAGTGAGCCCTGCCGCGAGTTCATTGTCGTTGTCCCTGTCTACCGGTTTCCTCGCCGTCGCCATCTTCTGTGCGGCGGCCGTCTCCGAAAGCTTCGGCCGTCGCAGCTTGATGTTCGTCTCTCTGCTTGGTGCTTCCCTGTGCACGATCGCCTGCGCCCTCGTGCCGAGTTGGCACGCCCTGCTTGTCGTCCGGGCGCTTGAGGGGCTGTTGCTCGGTGGTGTGCCGGCCGTTGCGATGGCCTACCTCTCCGAGGAAATCGATCCGCGTGGACTTGGCGCTTCGATGGGCCTCTATATCGCTGGAAATGCCTTCGGTGGTATGGCTGGCCGCGTCGTTACCGGCATGCTTGCTGAATTTTCATCATGGCGTATTGCATTGGGTTCGCTTGGCGTGCTTGGCCTTGCCGCGGCAATCGGCTTCGTCCTGCTGCTCCCCGCATCGCGCAATTTTACGCCGTGCAAGGTTTTTGACGCTCGGTTTCACCTGAGGGCGTGGGTCGGCCATATCAGTAATCCGGCGATGCCGTTGCTCTTTGCTATCGGCTTTCTCGCCATGGGCAGCTTCGTCACGGTCTACAACTACATTGGATTTCGCCTCGTTCAGCCACCATACAGTCTCAACCAGACCGAGCTCGGCCTGATCTTCACGGTCTATCTGTTTGGAATCGCCGCATCCTGGATCGCGGGCCTGCTTGGAGATCGGATTGGCCATTTCATTGTGCTGCCGGCTGGCATTGCGATTGCCGCCGCCGGCGTGGCGGTTACACTTTCATCCGCCTTGCCGCTAATCGTGCTTGGCATTGTGCTGCTGACGTCGGGTTTCTTCATCGCGCACTCGGTTGCGAGCGCCCTTGTCGGCCGCCTTGCCCTCGTGACCAAGGGGCATGCTTCCGCGCTCTATCTACTGTCTTATTACATCGGTTCCAGTGTTGCCGGTTCGGTCGGAGGCTATTCCTGGGGCGCCGATCGCTGGAATGGCGTTGTTGCCTTCACGCTTTCGCTGCTGGCTATCGGAATGATCGCGGCGCTCGCGGCCGCAATGTTGGCAACGGCGGAGGCGATCGTAAACTGACTAAACATTCTTCAAGGTTCGCCGCGGCGGAGCCCCTCTCACGCCGCTCCACAGGTACCAAAAGACGGAGATCAGGATGATCCCGCCACCGATGATCGTGGAAAGAGCTGGCGTCTCGGAGAAGACGAGCCAGACCCAGAGCGGACCGAGCACGACATCGAGCAAACCGATCAGCCCAGCCTCGCTCGACGGAATATAGCGACCACCGGTCATGAATAGCAGATAGGCGATTCCCGATGTCGTCGATCCGAAGAGGGCAAGCACGAGGATTTCCTGGGGGCTCGGCATCACGTGCGACATCAGCGGCAGGCAGAGCAGCACGCAGAAGCCAGACCCAAGCGCGTTGACCGGCGCCAGCCGCAGCGCGGGGTAGCGCCGCGCTGCCACGAGCAAAACGCTGAAGGTCAGCGTCATCAGGAAGGCCAGCGCATTGCCGGCGATGTCCTGAGGCCTCGCGCTGAAGCCTGCAACGATAAGGACGCCGACAAAGGCGATGAGGCTCGCGATCAGCACGCGCCTGCTGATCTTCTCCCTCATCCAGAGATAAGCGATGGCCGCAGCGACAAACGGAACGGTGGCATAGATCGCAAGCACGTTGGCAACGGTCGTCAGCTTCAACGCGCCGATATAGCCATACATCGAAATGGCGGCCATGAGACCAAACAGCGGATACAAATACAGCGATACCTTGCCGGCCTCCGCGCTGATCCGCTTCTTTGCAAAGATGATGATTGCCAGCGCCAGCCCGCCAAACAGTGATCGCCATCCGAGCACGGTCCAGACATCGAGATCGAGCGCCCGGACGAAGAGCCCCGCGGTGCTCCACATGATCGTAGCAATGCTGACGAGGAGCGTACCGTAGGTGCGAGCCTGCATGGCGAGGTCCGTTCATTAGAAGGCAGCGTCGGTTCGACATCTGATACCTATCAGTCAGGCGCGCCGCGCGATCGATCCTTTGCGTCACGCTATAGCGTAATCCGACGAAAAATTCGGGTGATGCAACCGCGCTGCGATACTATCCAAGACGGATATAGGCGACGTCCTTCTTGGCGACCTCGTCCAACGCCTCGTCATAGCCGGCATCGGCATAGCGCATAACGCCAAGCGCTGTGTCGTTGGTGAGCGCATGGTCGAGCCGCTCGTCCGCGGCATCGGTGCCATCTGCCACGATGGTCACGCCACAGCTCGTCATGTAGCCGGCGTAGCCTCCCCCGCCGGAATGAACCACCACGAGATCGGCCATAGACGAGCAGAGCATCATGGCATCGATCAGCGGCCAATCGGCGATCGCGTCGGAGCCGTCCTTCATCCGCTCGGTCATGATGTTCGGATGCGCCATTGCGCCTGCATCGAGATGATCACGCGAGAAGGCGACCGGCCCCTTCAGCTCACCGCTTGCAACCAACTGGTTGACCCGGCGGGCGAGCATCGTGCGTTCACCATGGCCAAGCCAGGCAATACGGGCCGGCAGCCCCTCGAAAGGCACATGCTCGCGCGCCAGCCGGATCCAGTTGGTGATGATCTTGTTCTCGGGGAACATCTCCAGAAGCAGATCATCGATCCGGGCGATATCGCTTTCTTCGCCCGATAGTGCCATCCAGCGGAAGGGACCGATCGCCCGCGCAAAGAGTGGCCGAAGATAAGCTTCGGTGAAGATCGGAATGTCGAAGGCATTAGCGACTCCGCCTTCTCTTGCCTGGGTGCGGATCAGGTTGCCGTTATCGAAGACTTCGGAGCCGTTCTTTTGGAAGTCCAGCATGGCGGTCACATGCTGCACGATCGAGGCGCGGCTTGCCGCCATCAACTGTCCCTGGCCGTCGTCGCGCATTTCGCGAACCTGCGCAAGGCTCATGCCTTTCGGCACGTAACCGTAGACAAGATCGTGCGCAGACGTCTGGTCGGTGACGATATCAGGCACGATGCCGCGCCGTGCGATCTCAGGGTAGACTTCCGCCGCGTTGCCGACGAGACCGACAGAAAGCGCTCGCTTCTCCTTCACAGCGGCGTCGATCATGGCAAGCGCCGTATCGAGATCCGGCGCGATTTCCTGCAGGTAGCCGATCTCCTGCCGTTTCTTCGCGCGCTCGGGATCGACGTCGACGCATAGGATGGCGGCACCCGCCATGCGACCGGCGAGCGGCTGCGCGCCACCCATGCCCCCCAGACCCGCCGTCAGAACGAAGCGCCCGTAGAGATCGCCGCCGAACCGACGTTCGGCAATGCGCATGAAGATTTCATACGTGCCCTGGATGACGCCCTGGCTGCCGATATACTGCCAAGCGCCGGCCGTCAGCCCGCCCCAGCAAATCAGCCCCTTGCGCTGCAGTTCGTAGAAGACCTCGGCCTTGGCCCATTGCCCGACGATGTTGCAGTTCGCCATAATGACCAGCGGCGCCTTTGCGTGCGTCTTCACAAGGCCGATTGGCTTGCCGGACTGGATGAGCAGCGTCTGGTCCTCGTCCATTTCTATCAGTGCCTTGACGATGCCCCTGTGCGCCGCCCAGCTGCGCGCTGCCTTGCCGAGCGCGGCATAAACGATGAGATTGTCAGGATCCTCGCCGACGGAGAGAACGTTTTCGAGAAGCCGCAGCAGAGCCTCCTGCCGCCAACCCTTGGCGCGCAGCTCCGGTCCGCCCGGAACTGGAAATTTCGGATGACGTGGATTGGGTTTCGGCATCTTGGTCGTTCCTCTGTCTCTGTCTTTTTTGGGGTCTCGGTGCTTCCGTTCACTTGGCGGGTAGTGAGCGCACGAACGCAATGGCTGCCTCGAGGAGATGGCGCCGTATATTGTCATCGCCATAAATCTCCGCGCCGACCCTGACCCAACCGTGCATTGCACGGCCGCCGGAAAGCATCTGCGCGGCGCCGGGCAAGTCGAGCGCCCAGTCGTCATTGCCTTTGCCAAGACGGATCAGCATACCGTCCTGTCGGGCGCCGCAAAGGAGATTCCCGTCGAGCAGGAAGGCTAGCCCGCCGAACATCGGCTTCTCGCTGAGGCCGGACACTGTGCCCAGCTCCTCTTTCAGCAGTTCCTCGAGGCCGATGTCCCGTGCCATGATGTCAGGCCTTTGGCAGAAGCGCATAGCGCGCAAGCTCGATGCCCATCGCCTTCTCCACCGGGGGATAGACGGTCGGGTCGAGAACGCTGGCAGACAGCGGAATGGTGCTCATCGGCACATGTAGGATGAAGACATGCATGCCGCTCTTTAACTGACCGACGCTCAGCGGCTCGCCCTCGGGCGACAGCGTTGTAATGACGGAGGGGAAGGTGGCGATCCGTTTGCCCTCCATATCGTCGACGGCCATGTATTCGTTCATCACATGCATGGTCACCGCCTTGTCGCCGGAGCCTACGACGATCGTGCCGATGTCGAAGGCCTCCCTTGTATAGACGACGTCCTTCTTGGTGATGATGCCTTCGGCGAGGATTTGGCCGCCGGTTGTCTTGCAGATGGCATCGATCACGGCCGAGCCGCCTATCTTCTCCGCGGCAATGATTGCCTCGCCCAGCGCCAGCGCCATCGAGATGCCACCGAGTGCTGCGTTGGCGCGCACATAAGATGCACGCAGCGGATTGCGGCAGCTCGCAATGAACCCGCCTGACTGATCGGAGGCCGCCCGCAGGATCGGTGAGATCTTCGCCGTTGCGCCCTTGACGACGAGCTCGATGTATCGGTTTTCAGCGCGGTTTCCGCCGACCGCGGTCTGGATCATCTGTTCGGGCGAACCCGCCATGCCGATCGAGCCCATGTCGCCTGTCGGATGCGCGCGCATATCGCCGACGGCGTCGACGACCTTGGTTCCGAGGATTGCGGAGGGCAGCCAGCCGTTCAGCGTTGACGACTTGCCGTTCTGGCCGATGATCAGGCCGGACAGTGTCTCGCCTAGTTCGTCCTGCAGCAGCTGCACGGCCTTCACATAGTCGATACCCTGCATTTCCCACGGGGTGGTGGAGGCTGGTGCGCCGATCGCAGCAGCGGTCGCGATCCAGTCGTCGTCATTCAACTCGTCGATCGATACGAGTTCGGGCTTGCCGATATTGACGGCAGCATAGCCGAGCATGCGGCCGTGGTCCGCCCAGCCGCCACCACCGGCGGCATAGACCGACCCGCCCTTTACGGCGGCTTCGACATCCTTCTCAACGAGTATGCGTCCCATCAGGCATTCTCCTGCTTCAAGCTCTTGTCCATGTCCATGACGGCCTCGAAAAGCACTGCAGCACCGAGGCTGATGTCGTCATTGTCAGCCAATTCGTCAGCGCAGTGGCTGCGTCCCTCCTTGCAGGGCACGAAGATCATGGCCGCGGGCGCGACCTTGGCGATCCAGGCCATGTCGTGGCCGGCGCCCGACGCCATGCGCCGATACTTGGCGCCGACGGTTTCGCATGCCCTTTCGAGCCGTTTCAACAGCCCGGCATCGCTCGGCGTCGGATAGTTGTCGGAGATGCGCATCGGGCTTTTGATCGACACTCCGTAAGCGATGGCTAACTTAATGACATGCTCGTCCAGCCATTCGCAGAAGGCTTCCATGTCATTTCGGACCTCTGCCCGCCCATCGATCAGCAGGACGACCTTCGAGGGAACGACGTTGGCTGCATTCGGCTCGATCCGGAACTCACCGACCGTCGCAGCGAAATGCCCCGGTGTCTTCGCACGAGCGGCTGCGGCATTGCGGATATCGAGAACCAGTTGCGCGGCGGCGACCAGCGCATCCGAGCGGCTATCCATCGGTGTCGTGCCGGCATGGTCGGCGCGCCCTTCGACGATAATCTCGATCCGGGTGATCCCGGCAATCGCGGTGACGATGCCGACATCCTTCCTCTCGTTCTCGAGAACCGGTCCCTGCTCGATATGGAGCTCAAGAAAACCTGCAATGTCCGGCCTGTTCTGCTGCAGCAGAACGCCCGGGCGCCCACCAACCCCGGCAATCGCTTCGGCCAGATCACGCCCGTCCGTGGCGCGGGAAAGCCAGGCTTCCGGCAGTTGCGCGGTCATGCCACGGCTGCCGATACAGGAGACTCCGAAGATGCTGACCTCCTCCGCAAGAAAGTCGACGATCTCCAGGTCGTGATCAAGTTCAATGCCCCGATCGCTAAGCGCACGAGCGACCTCCAGCGCCGCCACCACACCGGCAATGCCGTCGAAGCGGCCACCGTCCGGTACGGTATCCGAATGCGAACCAAGCATGATCGCGCCGAGCCCTTCGATGGCGCCCCGCCGCTTGCCGATGAGATTGCCGGCTGCATCGATCCTTGTCTCGAGGCCAGCCGCCTGCATGCGCGCTTCGATATAGGCGCGCCCCTCGAGAAAGAGCGGCGAGAAGGCGCGACGGGTCCATGGATGGCCGGGTTCGGTGATCCCGGCCAGGGCGTCGATATCCTCTGCAATGCGATCTGGATTCACCGGCAGGTTTCTATTCATTGTGCGGCTCCGGCAATCACCCGCCTTGGCAGTGGGCGCACAAATCGGCCGGTTCCCGGTTCAGCCAGTACCGTCACGCCATCGGCGATCTTCTTGCCGCGCAGATAGGTCGCCGAGACCGTCCACGGAAGGAGGATGCCGTTGTAAGGGCTCCAGCCAACCACGTTGTTGCCGCTGGCGGCTGCGTCATAGACCATTTCGCGCGGCTCGAGCACGACGATATCGGCGTCCTTGCCTGGCGTGAGCGCACCCTTGACGTGATCGAGGCGGAAATGCTTCGCCGGGTTCTCTGCCATCAGCTTGGCCGCCCAGGTGAGCGGGATGCCCCGCTCGGAGGCACCCTTGAGGAAGAGCGGCACCATAACCTCAAGCCCGGGCACACCTGAGGCGTTCGCAAGCATATCAGGGTTAGTCTTGCGATTCTCGGACCAGCTGACGTGATCTGTCGAGACCAGCCAGACATTGCCCTCGGCGACCTTGCGCCACAGCGCCTCGACCTCGCCGCGCGGTCGGATCGGCGGATTAATCTTAGCCTTGCCGCCTAGGCGTTTGACGTCGTTTTCTTCGTCCAGAGTCAGATAGTGGATGCAGCATTCCACCGTCGCCTCGAAGCCGTCGCGGCGATAGGCGCGCGCGATGTCATAGCCGCGCCCGAGTGAACAATGCACCACATGCGATGGGCATCCGGTATTGGCGCCCGTTTCGAAAATGGTGTGCATAGCCAACAGCTCGGTGATCGGCGGCCGGGACAGTCCATGCGCCCGCCAATCGGTGACCCCACTTGCTTTCACGCGCTCCATATAGGTGCGGACGGCCTCGTCATCCTCGTTGTGGACGCCTGCGGTCAGCCCTGTCGGCGCGATAGCGGCAAAGCATTCGTCCAGCAGAGCAGGGGGAATGCGCGGGAAACGTTTCGGATCCGTGCCGAAGGTCGAGAACTTGAAGGCGGCAACGCCGGCCTCTATCATTTCGGGGACCCGTTTGGCGCCTTCTTCAGGATCCACGGTGCCGTAGAGCGCAAAATCGACCCGCGCCTGTGGGCCGGCGTGAGCGATCTTCTTTTTTACAGCTTCCGCCGAGCAGACGAGGTTGCCTTCATCATAAGGCATATCGACGATGGTCGTCACACCGCCGGCCGCAGCCGAGCGCGTCGACCAGATGAAATCTTCCTGGTCCTTCTGTGACAGCGAGTGAACCTGGGCGTCGATTGCTCCCGGCAGGATCAAGGCCTTGCCCAGCAGGTGGCGCTCGCGTGCGCCAGGCGGCACGCCAAGGCCGAATTCCGCAATTTTGCCATCGCGGACGGCAACGTAGCCGGCTTCCAAGATGCGCTCCGGCAAAACGACCCTGCCCTGCAGAACGAGATCGAAATCAGCCATGCCGCTTTCTCCGTGGCAAGAATTGAAGGGATCAGATGACAACCGGTTCCTGGGTGAGGCGTTCCTCGATGCGCTCCAGTGACCCGAGGGCAAAGAAATCGTCGAACGATGCGATCGGCACCTCTTCTATCAGCTTGGACAGGAAGGCGTCGGAGCCGAGTTCTTCCTCGATCGCTTCGACTTCGGCAGACAGTGGCCGGTCGACCGTATAAAACTCCGCGTGCTTGCGAACAACGTCATAGAGCATCGCGCCGACGCCTTTCGGCTTGTCGCCGAGAATGTCCACGGCTTGCGCAGAAAGCAGCGTTTCGAGAGCGGCAAGTCGCATCAGCGCGCGCGTCTGGCGCTCGAAGCGCTCGATCACCAACGGTAGGAAGGCAGCCTCGTCCTCGAGGCCAGCCGCGACCACCAGCGACTGGGCAGAAACCGGGTTCGACATCGACAGCACGCGGGAAAAGATCTCGCCGGCCAGCTTGATAATCGGGCCGAATCCGGTGGCGATACGGCCCGGCGGCACGAGATTGACCGGAAGGTCACGGCGCTGGCCGTTGCCGAGCAGGACGCAGCGATTGAAGGCGTTGCGGGCAGCGTGCGCCATGCAGAGAGCGGCCGATTCAAGCAGGATCGTCACGTCAAGCGGCAGCGATCCGCCCGAGGTCATCACCCGCCCCTCGACGACGACGGGGTTGTCGTCGGAGCGTCCAGTGGCGGCGAGGATCTTGTGGCCTGTCGTGAGCAGGTTCTCGATGACCGCGCCGAAGACCTGAGCGATCATTCGCAGGCTCAACGGGTCCTGGACATGGGTTTTGACCGGCCACTGCCAGGCGTCCGAAGCGTTGCAAAGCCAGGAGCCGATCAAAGCCTCCCGGGAGGTGCCGACATGGCGAACGGAAAGCCACGGGTCGCGGGAAGCGCCAAGCGCGCCTGAGGCCATCATGCCGGAGGCCAGCAGCACGCGAATGGAAGCTGCGGCATTGCGGGTCGCGTCCGCTGCCGCCGCGAAGCTCACGGCATTGACGCTGAGCGAGGCCAGACTGTCGCGCGGAGCCATAGTGAATGGTTTCATGCCGGCTGCGGCGAAGGCGTCGGCAGCCTGCATGCGCTTGCCCCGATAGACGGCTTCCCCGACACCGGTCAATACAGCGCCGATCTGTCCCATGAGGCCAATGTCGGCGCAACCGATAGAGCCGGTGCGGCGGACCACGGGAATAATGCCGGCCTCCAGCATGCGCATATAGGAATCGACAAGTTCACGCGTGCAACCGACTTGTCCCGTCAGTGCGGTATTGATGCGGATGGCCATCGCGTTGCGCACGACGGAGCTCGAAAACGGTGTCCCGGTGCCGAAGTGATGTGCACGCACCAGCCCCAGATTAAAAGCGTCGACATCTTCGGAAGACCATTCGACATCCTTCATGGCGCCGACACCGGTGGTTGCTCCATAGACGGGCGTCCCGGAATTGATCGCGTCCTCGACAATCCCGCGGGCAACCTCGACGCGGGCCATGCCCGTCGTCGAAGCTGAAAGCGCCACCTTGCCCGATCCGATCCTCACCATCTCAGCAAAGCTGAGCGGCTGCCCGGAAAGTTCGATGCGGGGGCGTTCATGCTTCATCTGCCATATCTCCTTGAAAAGTGAGACTATGCGACGGCGCTACTGGGTGGGATATCCCAAATATCGAACACAGCATGCGTTGCTGCGATGGATCAGGTCACCACCCACGCAATATAGAGAAGGGCAAGCGCTATAATCCAGAGGGCGAACCGACCGGAGCGATTGTGGCGCGCTTCGGATTTGCCGATCGCATCGGCCGTTTCTGCGTCGAACCGCAACCCCTGCTCGCTCATCTGCAGCAGTTGATGATGAAATTTCTCAGTCTTGGCGGCAATCTCGGGCGCGGCCTCGGCAAGCTTCACGGCCGCCTTCAATCCATCCTTGAGATCGGTGACGATCCGCTTCGGACCGAGATTGTTGCGGATCCAATCGCCGACGACGGGTTCTGACGCCTTCCACATGTTGAAACGTGGATTGAGCATGCGCGACACGCCTTCGACCACGACCATGGTCTTCTGCAGCATGACCAGTTCCGGCCGCGTTGCCATGTCGAAGAGTTCGGTGACCTCAAACAACAGCGTCAGCAGCTTGCCCATCGAGATCGTCTCGGCAGGTTGACCATGGATCGGCTCGCCGATCGCGCGGATCGCCTGCGCGAAGCTCTCGACATTGTGGTGCCCCGGTACGTAGCCGGCCTCGAAGTGGACTTCCGCGACCCTGATGTAGTCGCGGGTGATGAAGCCGAAGAGAATTTCGGCCAGGAAGCGGCGTTCCTTTTTCCCCAGTCGTCCGACGATCCCCATGTCGACCGCGACGATATCGCCATGCTCGTCGACAAAGAGGTTCCCAGGATGCATGTCGGCGTGGAAGAAGCCGTCACGCAACGTATGGCGAAGAAACGATTGGATCAGTGTATCGGCAAGCAGGTTGAGATCGTGGCCGGCGGCGCGTAGACCCTCGACGTCGGACATCTTCACGCCGTCAATCCACTCCATGGTGATCACATCGCGGCCGGTGCGCTCCCAATCGACCTTCGGCACACGGAAGCCCGGGTCTTTCTCGGTATTTTCTGCAATCTCAGAAAGGGCTGCCGCCTCAAGGCGCAGGTCCATTTCAACCTTGGTCGTCTGCTCCAGGGTCTTCGTGACCTCGACCGGCCTCAGTCGCCGGCTCGAAGGCATGAAGCGTTCCTGCATGTGAGCGACCAGATACATCGCCTCTATGTCATGCGAGAAGCGCTGGCGCACGCCGGGACGAACGACCTTGACCGCGACCTTCTTGCGTCCAGCAGGCGTATCGACTTCGGCCGCGTGCACCTGGGCAATCGACGCTGCGGCAATCGGCTCGCCAAAACTTGCGTAAAGGTCCTCAATCGGGCGTCCGAGAGACCCGGCGATACTCGCCTTGGCGGCGGCGAGCGGAAAGAACGCCATGCGGTCCTGAAGCTGCGACAGATCGTCGGCGAACTCGACGCCAACGACATCCGGGCGCGTTGCCAGGAACTGCCCGATCTTCACGTAAGAAGGGCCGAGCCTTTCAACGGCTTGCGCCAGTCGGTCGCTGCGCTTCTTCGATTTCGAACGATTGCGCGCGAACATACCGACAAACGACTTGGCAACCCCGATCGAGGGCGGAAGATCGTCCGACGGCAAGGCCGAAATCACGCCTTCGCGCACGAGAATCCAGCCGACGCGCCAAAGCCGGAAATATGCGCCCAGAGTGCTCATGCCGGATTGCCTGCCTGCGAAGGCGAGCGGGTGAACGGAGTGCCTCGGATCATGCCTCAGAGCTTCCAGCCAGAATGAAGGGCTGCGATGCCGCCGGTATAATTCGTGAAGCTCACGCGGGAGAAGCCCGCTTTGCGGATCATTTCGGCGAAGTTCTCCTGGTTGGGGAACTTGCGGATCGATTCGACGAGATACTGATAGGGCTCGGACTCGCCGGTGATCGCCCTGCCGAATTTCGGAATGGCATTGAAGGACCAGCTGTCATAGATGCGGTCGAGAAGCGGCATGTCGACTTCGGAAAATTCGAGCACGAGCAGCCGGCCGCCACGCTTCAGTACGCGATAGGCTTCACTCAGCGCCACGTCGATGCGCGGTACGTTGCGGATGCCGAAGGCGATCGTATAGGCGTCGAAGCTGTTCGGCTCGAACGGCAGCTCCTCGGCGTTCGCCTCGACGAAAGTCAGATTGTCGGAGAGCTTCTTCTTGGCGGCGCGCTCGGCGCCGACCGCCAGCATCGAGCCGTTGATGTCGAGCACGGTCGCATGCGCCTGCCGATTGGAAGCCTCGATGATGCGGAAGGCGATGTCGCCGGTGCCGCCTGCAACGTCGAGAACCTTGTAGCCGGGCTCCTTGCGCGGGTTCAGCGCCGTAATCATCGCGTCCTTCCAGACCCGGTGCATGCCGACTGACATGACGTCGTTCATGATGTCGTAGCGTTTGGCGACCTTATGAAAGACCTCGTTGACGAGACCTTGCTTTTCGCCATCCGCCACTTCGCGGAAGCCGTAGGATGTTTCCATGCCGCCTTCGGCAGAGGTACGGCTTTCTGACATCAAAATACTCCATCTATCTGAAATCGGCGCGGCGACCATAGCGAACGGACGCGCGCGGCGCTATCTGTGGGCCACGCTCAAAGCCGCGGGCACCCTGGCGCTATAGCGCACAACGCCTCTGGTTGAAACATGTTAGATATAGATGGGTTAAGATGCCGGAATTGCCAGAAGTCGAAACCGTCAGACGCGGGCTTGCTCCCACCATGGAAGGTGCGCGCATCGTCCGCCTGGAGCTACGGCGCAAGGATCTCCGGTTTCCCTTTCCGGAGGGTCTGGAGGCGCGGGCGACCGGCCGCAATATCGTCGCGCTTGGCCGTCGCGCCAAATATTTGCTGATAGACCTCGACGACGGCACGACGATCATATCGCATCTCGGGATGTCTGGCTCCTTCCGCATCGAGGCGGGGCCGGTTTCCGATTGGCCCGGCGAATTTCATCATCTGCAGTCGAAGGACGAAAAGCACGATCACGCGATTTTCCATCTTGAGGGACCGCACGGCATTAGCCGTGTCATCTATAATGACCCGCGCCGTTTTGGCTTTATGGACGTGGTGCATCGTTCGGAGATTGATCTTAATCCCTTCCTCTTCGGCCTCGGACCGGAGCCCACGGGCAACGAGCTCAGCGCTGCCTATCTCGCGGAACGCTTTATGGGAAAGACGCAGCCTCTGAAAAGTGCGCTGCTCGACCAGAAGAATATTGCTGGGCTCGGCAATATATATGTTTGCGAGGCGCTATGGCGCGCGCACCTGCGTCCGGCGCGGGCGGCGGCGACAATCGTCACCAAGACCGGCAAGCCGACCAAGCAGATGGAACTTCTGGTCGCCTCGATCAGGGACGTCATCGCGGACGCCATCAAGGCGGGCGGCTCGTCTCTGCGGGACCATATCCAGACCGACGGCTCGCTTGGCTACTTCCAGCACTCCTTCTCGGTCTATGATCGCGAAAGTCTACCTTGCCGCACGCCCGGCTGCAGCGGTACGGTCGCACGCATCGTCCAGGCGGGGCGCTCGACCTTCTATTGCCCTGTCTGCCAAAAATAACGGGAGGATAGTCCATGGCTTATGAAACACTGATCGTCGAAACCCGTGGAGCGGTCGGGCTGATCACGTTGAATCGCCCGCAAGCGCTGAATGCGCTGAATTCGACCGTGCTGAAAGAGCTCCTCCAGGCTTACGAAGCCTTCCAAGACGACGATGCGGTTGGTGCTATGGTGCTGACCGGCTCCGAGCGCGCATTCGCCGCCGGCGCCGACATTAAGGAAATGCAGCCGCTTGGCTATGTTGACGTCTACAGCCGCGATCTGATGAGCGGCTGGGACGATGTTGCAAAGGTACGCAAACCTGTGATCGCGGCCGTCAGCGGTTTTGCCCTCGGCGGCGGATGCGAGCTTGCAATGATGTGCGACCTCATCATCGCGTCGGAGACCGCCAAGTTCGGCCAGCCCGAAATCACGCTTGGCGTCATCCCCGGCATGGGCGGTACACAGCGATTGACGCGCGCCGTCGGCCGCTACAAAGCGATGGACCTGATCCTGACCGGCCGCATGATGGACGCTGCCGAAGCCGAGCGCGCAGGACTCGTTTCGCGTGTGGTGGCGCCCGAGCGCCTAATGGACGAGGCACTTGAGGCGGCCGCCAAGATTGCCTCGCTGTCGCGTCCGTCCGTGCTGATGGCGAAGGAGGCCGTCAACCGCGCCTTGGAGACGACATTGGATGAAGGTCTGCGCTTCGAGCGCCGCCTTTTCCATAGCTTGTTTTCCACCGAAGATCAGAAAGAGGGGATGACGGCCTTCATCGAAAAGCGTAAGCCCACCTTCAAGAACCGCTGACCCTTGGAGAAAGGCGGCGTTTCCTTGAAAATGCGCGTTGACGTGGGTCGGCTTTAGGGTTATATGCCCGCCCACGGTTCGGGAAGCCACTCCGGTTTTCCGATTATGCTCCCGCATCGCTGGATTAAGTGGCCGCAGGGCCCGCGGTGATGACGGAGTTTGTTCGAATTCTTAGAGAGGCATCCATGGCCAATACAACTTCGGCGAAAAAAGCGACCCGCAAGATCGCCCGCCGTACCGACGTCAATAAGGCTCGTCGCTCGCGCGTTCGTACTTTCGTTCGCAAGGTCGAAGAGGCAATCGCATCCGGTGATGCTGCCAAGGCAAAGGAAGCTTTCCTCGCCGCACAGCCGGAACTGGCTCGCGCCGCAAGCAAGGGTGTGCTGCACTCCAACACGGCTTCACGCAAGGTTTCGCGCCTGGCCGCTCGTGTAAAAGCTCTGTCGGTTTCTGCGACCGCATAATCTTTCGTTAATAAACCTATCATTATGATTAGCCCGGCAACTTTGTCGGGCTTTTTCGATTCCGCCGGCTGGCTTCCGTATGGTTAACTCGGCGACAATTTCATGTCGAGCGTGTGACACGAAAAATCCAATAATAACAAACACTTGTTGTAGGATACTTCAGGTTCGCCCGACTCGGGGCCTACAATCTGCGGTCTGAGCAGAGTCAAGAAGCTTTTTTATTTTTTTCTTTTTATGCGTGTCAAAAATGCCGGCGAGGGGAATCTCCTTGATTCAAAAGCGATTCTTTTTTGACACGGATGTGACGCTCAAAAACTGTCCCCGGAGTCAACGGGCCGCTCTTAATTTTGCGTAAAATTCATCGTTGATTCCCGCATTCGATCCTGCCTAAATGCCGATCAACAAGGGGTCCAGACATCACCTGCGAAGGCTTGGTCTGAAACTGCCACGTCGGCGGGGCGATGAAACTGTGCCCCTTGTTACGGAGAGTTTTAAGTCTCCGGTTTTTCACGCACTTGAGCATTTTTGACCGCGACGTGGCTGTCGCGGAACGGTGATGTTTTGTGAGTTGGTTTGCACGCATTGCGTGAAACCGGAATGGGGAAGAGAAGTCGTGGCAGGACGATTGGACGCCGGTGTTGCGAGGAGCGGCATCCAGTCCGAGGAAATGCAGCCGAATCGCATGATGCGGGCTCGCGCCTTTCCGGGATCATCCTGTGAGTGGGGCAGTATTTGAGTGAACCGGCAGGCGAGTGGCTCATGAGGGTGCCACTTTCTAGCCATAGCGGGGAAATAATCGGGCGACGAAACAAAGTCGGCCGGCGAATGGAAGGCGGCATGATGCAGATGAATACAATGACGGCGGATGTCCTGGAGAGTGGGGACAGTGAACCGCAGGCGTTTGGCTCTATGTGCGCCGAAGCGGCAGGGGAAAAGGGAGAGATGAAGCATGGTGTACTTTTCGAGCGTGTCAGCGCCCGCCTAAAGGCGCAAGTCGGTCCGGATGTCTATGCAAGCTGGTTTGCGCGGCTGAAATTGCATTCGGTTTCAAAGAGCGTCGTGCGCCTGACGGTGCCGACCACTTTCCTGAAGTCCTGGATCAACAACCGGTATCTTGAGCTGATCACCAGCCTGTTCCAGGCAGAAGACTCAGAAATTCTGAAAGTCGAAATTCTTGTTCGCACGGCAACGCGTGGCGTCGGCAAGCCGGTTGAAGAGCCGGCTTCCCCAGAGCCTGTTGCCGCCGCACAGACGCGCCGTCCTGTGGCGCAGCATGCCGGCCAGATTGCCCAGCAGGCAGTGTCGTCTGCAGTTGCAGCCCGTCCGGCCACTTCCGGCCAGCCGCTCTTCGGCTCGCCGCTGGACTCACGCTTCACCTTCGACACGTTCGTCGAAGGCAGCTCTAACCGTGTGGCTCTTGCCGCTGCCAAGACGATTGCTGAAGCTGGACAGGGCGCTGTCCGCTTCAATCCGCTCTTCGTCCATTCCAGCGTCGGTCTCGGCAAGTCGCATCTTCTGCAGGCGATCGCCAATGCCGCGGTACAGAACCCGCGCGCCCTGCGCGTCGTCTATCTGACAGCAGAGTATTTCATGTGGCGTTTCGCAACCGCGATCCGCGACAATGATGCACTGACGCTGAAGGACTCGCTGCGCAATATCGACCTTCTCATCATCGACGACATGCAGTTCCTGCAGGGCAAGATGATCCAGCACGAGTTCTGCCACCTGCTGAACATGCTGCTCGACAGCGCCAAGCAGGTCGTCGTCGCTGCCGATCGCGCTCCCTGGGAGCTGGAATCGCTCGATCCACGTGTCCGCTCCCGTTTGCAGGGCGGTGTGGCAATCGAGCTCGACGCCCCCGATTACGAGATGCGTCTCGAAATCCTGAAGCGTCGCCTCGCTGCTGCTCGTGTCGAGGATCCGTCCCTGGAAATCCCGGTCGATCTGCTCAATCATGTTGCCCGCAATATCACGGCAAGTGGCCGCGAGCTGGAAGGCGCTTTCAACCAGCTGCTGTTCCGCCGCTCCTTCGAACCGAACCTGACGGTCGAGCGCGTCGATGAGCTTCTTGCTCATCTCGTTGGCTCGGGCGAGCCGCGCCGTGTCCGCATCGAGGACATCCAGCGCATCGTTGCACGGCACTATAACGTGTCGCGCCAGGAGCTGGTCTCGAACCGCCGCACCCGCGTCATCGTAAAACCGCGACAGATCGCCATGTACCTGTCGAAGACGCTGACGCCGCGGTCCTTCCCTGAAATTGGCCGTCGTTTCGGCGGTCGCGATCACACGACCGTGCTGCACGCCGTTCGCAAGATCGAGGAGTTGATTGCCGGCGACACGAAGCTCTCGC
Source organism: Rhizobium mesoamericanum STM3625 (assembly GCF_000312665.1). Taxonomy (GTDB): domain Bacteria; phylum Pseudomonadota; class Alphaproteobacteria; order Rhizobiales; family Rhizobiaceae; genus Rhizobium; species Rhizobium mesoamericanum. The sequence continues at coordinate 1,227,549 of NZ_HF536772.1, forward strand.
ACGAGATCGAGTTGCTGAAGCGCCTGATCAACGAGTAGTCAGGAAACCTTTCCTGCAAGTTGACGGCCGGGCATCGCTCCGGCCGTTTTCTTTTGCGCACAATCTTCTGTAGGTTGGCTTGGAGGAGCATGGCTAGCGGTACAGGGGAGAAGCTGGATGAGGTTCGACAGGATCGCTGTTCTCGGGCTGGGCAAGGTTGGGCGACTGGCCGCAACGCTCTTGCATGAGGGAGGCTTCGACGTTCTCGGCGTCGATGTTCAGGCGCCGACGGAGGGCCTACCTTTCGAATGCAGGAGAGAAGACATCTCCGATCCCGCCGTGATTGGCCAATTGCTCTCGAGCGTCGAGGCCGTGCTTTCCTGCCTACCCTATCACCTCAACATCGGCCTGGCGCACGCTGCCCATCTTGCGGGCATTCACTACTTCGACCTAACCGAAGACGTGCCGACCACAAATTTCATTATCGAACTGTCCAAGGCTGCGCGCGGGCTGATGGCCCCACAGTGTGGCCTGGCCCCCGGCTTCGTGGGCATTGTAGGGGCAAGCCTTGCGGATGGATTTGACAAATGTCGGTCGATTCGCATGCGGGTCGGTGCCCTGCCGCAGCACCCGACAGGTCTCCTCGGTTACGCCTTCAACTGGTCGCCCGAAGGCGTGGTCAACGAGTATCTGAACGACTGCGAGGTTATCGAGGGTGGCATCCGCAAGCTCGTCTCCCCGATGGAGTGGCACGAGACGATCTATGTTGAGGGCGTCAAGCTCGAAGCCTTCACAACGTCAGGCGGCATCGGAACCATGTGCGATACGCTGCTCGGCAAGGTCGAGAACCTCGATTACAAGACGATGCGCTATCCCGGACATATGGATTTGATGAACTTCTTCTTCCATGAACTGCTGATGCGCGACAAACGCAAACTCGCCGGCGAAATCCTCACCAACGCTAAGCCACCGGTTGAAGACGATGTCGTCTATGTCCATGTGGCGGCGGAGGGCACGGAGAACGGCAACCTGCGTCGCAAGGAATTCGTCCGCGCCTATTATCCGATCGAGATCGCTGGCGCTCGCCGCACGGCGATCGCCTGGACGACGTCGGCCTCGGTGGTTGCCGTGATCGAGATGGTGCGCGACGACCTGCTACCATCTGCCGGCTTCCTGCATCAGGAATTCATTCCGCTGGAGATGTTCCTGAGCACGCCGACCGGCAGTCTCTTCAAGACCGGCGCGCCCGGCCATTAATCTCTCAGGCTCGTCCAGTATGCTCACAGTTTAAAAGGCACTCTGTGAGACCGGGCATGGGATCGACTTCGCTGTTGCGCCTTACCCAGGATGTCGGCGCGTCCGCGCCGCGCAACAATCGGGTGGCGGCAGCCTGTGACGGGATGTATTGCGGTGGCAGGCTGACCAGGGAGAAGATGATGCAGCAGAAACAGATGGGCTTTGCCGAGTGGGGAATGCTGCTGGTGCTATCTCTGTTATGGGGCGGATCCTTCCTCTTCACCGGAATTCTGGTGAAGACCCTGCCGCCGTTTACGATCGTCATGGGCCGGGTTCTGATCGCCGCGCTGGCGCTGAACGTGATCGTCCGGGCAACCGGCCATTTCATGCCCCGCGACGGCAGGACTTGGGCGGCCTTCTTCGGTATGGGCATCCTGAACAACGTGATCCCCTTCTGCCTTATTGTCTGGGGCCAGACGCATATCGAAAGCGGCCTTGCCTCGATCCTGAATGCCACGACGCCGCTGTTCGGCGTTGTTGTCGCGCACTTCCTGACTGCCGATGAAAAGATGACCGGTAACCGCCTGCTCGGCGTTCTCGTCGGCTTTGCGGGTGTCGCCTATATGATCGGCTTCGACGTGTTGCGTGATCTCGGCTCGAACGTGCTGGCGCAGCTTGCGGTGCTGGGGGCTGCGCTCTCCTATTCCTTTGCCGGTATTTTCGGTCGCCGTTTTCGCCAGATGGGTATGGCGCCGCTAATCCCCGCCGCAGGGCAGGTCACCGCCTCGACCGCCCTGATGCTGCCGATCGCGCTCGTTGTCGACCAACCCTGGATACTGGCCGTGCCATCATTCGAAACCTGGATGGCATTGCTGGGCTTGGCCCTGCTGTCGACCGCGATTGCCTATGTGCTGTTCTTCCGCATCCTGGCAACGGCAGGCGCAACGAACCTCATGCTTGTGACCTTCCTGATCCCCGTCAGTGCTATCCTGCTCGGAGCGGCTATTCTCGGAGAGCAGATGCAGACCAAGCACCTGATCGGTATGGCGATGATCGCGATCGGCCTGGCGGCGATCGACGGACGCCTATTCTCGCGCGGCAGAAAGCGGCCCGCCTAGCAGGCGAGATCGGCGACGACGGAATCGAGGATCAGCATGCCTGATGGCGTGCAGCGAAGCCGGGAGTTGCCGATCCGCTCGATGAAGCCGTGCTCCAGCAGGAATTCTTCACGCTTCGGGTCTGGATCGCGGCCCGAAAGCTGCTGCCAGCGGGCGAGATCGACGCCTTCCTTCAGGCGCAGCCCCATCAACAGCAGCTCGTCCGCCTGCTCCTCGTAGCCAAGTTGCTCTTGATCGATGATGCCATGGCCGTCGCGCTCGACGAGATCGAGCCAGCTTTCCGGCTTGCGCTCGGTCGCAGTGGCGATCTTCATACTGCCGCGCGACAACCGCCCGTGGGCGCCGGGGCCGATGCCGGCATAATCCCCGTATCGCCAGTAGGTGAGGTTGTGGCGACTTTCCGCACCCGGGCGCGCGTGGTTGGATACCTCGTAGGCAGGCAGGCCTTCGCGGGCGCTGATCTCCTGCGTCGCCTCGTAGAGCAGAGCCGATTGATCGCCGTCCGGTACGACTAGCTTGCCAGCCTTGTGGAGGCCGTAGAACGGCGTGCCTTCCTCAATTGTCAACTGGTAGAGCGAGAGGTGATCGACCGCGTAAGAGATCGCCTCCTTCAGTTCGCGCTCCCACTCGTCGACCGTCTGGTTCGGGCGGGCATAGATCAGATCGAAGGACATGCGGGGGAAGATGTCACGCGCGAGCTTGATCGCCTTCAAGGCGTCGGCAACGTCATGCAATCGACCGAGAAACTTCAGGTCGCGGTCATTCAGCGCCTGGACGCCAAGCGAGACGCGGTTGACGCCGGCCGCGCGATAGCCGCGGAAACGCTCCGCCTCGACGCTGGACGGGTTCGCCTCCATGGTGATTTCTATTCCATCGGGCAGATGCCAATGCTTGGCAATGCCGTCGAGAATGGCCGAAACCGTCGAAGGCTTCATCAGCGAAGGCGTGCCGCCGCCGAGGAAAACACTCGTCACCGTCTTCGATCCGCTCAATTGGCGCACCGTCGCCATCTCCTTCAGGAAGGCCGCTGTAAAGCGCTCCTGATCGACCGGCTGGTGGCGGACGTGGCTGTTGAAATCGCAATAGGGGCACTTGGCGGCACAGAACGGCCAATGCACGTAGACGCCGAAGCCGGGTTCGCCGGTGTCGGGCAGAAGAGCGGCATCGCGCGTCAGTTTTGGCTGTTTCAAAGTGTCCACGTTTGCCCTTAGCCTTCTAGGCAGGTTTCGACGAAAATCTTGAAAGCGCGGGCGCGGTGCGACAGAGCTGCTGACTCGCCCGGCTTCCAGCCGTGCTTTTGTTCCGCGCTCATCTCGCCAAAGGTAGTGTCAAAGCCCTCAGGTTGAAAGACCGGATCGTAGCCGAAACCCCGGCTGCCGCGTGGCGGCCAGACGACAACGCCTTCGACTTCGCCACGGAAAAGCTCTGTGTGGCCGTCCGGCCAGGCAAGGCAGAGCACGCTGACGAAGCGCGCCGTGCGCTGTTCCGGCTTCGAAGCGCCGATCTTGTCCAGCGCCGCCTCGACCTTTTCCATCGCCATCGCGAAGTCGCGGGTGCCGTCCGGCTTCTCGGCCCAGTTGGCGGTGTAGACGCCCGGGTCACCGCCGAGCGCGTCGATGACGAGGCCGGAATCGTCCGACAGCGCCGGCAGTCCGGCGGCTTCAGCCGACGCCAGCGCCTTGATCGTTGCGTTCTCCTCAAAGGTGGTGCCGGTTTCGTCAGGCTCCACGAAGTTCAATTCGGCGGCCGACTTTGCCGTGAAGCCGAAGGGGCCGATCAGGTCCTGGATTTCCCGGATCTTGCCGGCATTGTGGCTGGCAACGACGATGGTCTTGGTTTCGAGCTTGCGCATGGTTGTCCTATTCGATGCCCCAGATGCGGGCTTCAGCGCATTCAAGACTGTTGCCCGCCGGATCGCGGAAATAGATCGACCGGCCGCCCTGCGGCCAGGTGACTTCGGATTCGATGGCAACGCCTTCGGACTTCAACCGGGCGGCAATCGCATCGAGATTTTCCCCAGAGACGCGGAAACAGGCGTGTCCTGCACCTGTCGCGCCATGTGGCGGCACCTGCAGTGCGGTAGGCGAGGGTGGCTTGATCGTTTCCTTAGGATTGAAGATCAGCACCACGCCGGGGCCGCAGCGAAAGAAGACATGCCGGTTGCCGCCCCGCGAGATCTTCGAAAGGCCGAGGATGCCTTCATAGAAGGCTTCGGCCTTGTCAAGATCATCTGCATAGAGCGCTGTCTCCAGCATGCCTTCCAGCATGTCGTTCATTCGGCGATCGCCTGCTTCTGCATCGCGACGAGCTCGGCAATACCGCCTTTGGCGAGTGCCATCAGCGAGGCGAACTCCTCGTCGGTAAAGGGCGCGCCTTCGGCGGTGCCTTGAATTTCGACGATGCCGCCGGCGCCGGTCATGACAAAATTCGCGTCGGTCTCCGCCGAAGAGTCTTCGAGATAGTCGAGGTCAAGTACCGACTGGTTCGCGAAGATGCCGCATGAGATGGCCGCGACATGGTCCTTCAGCACGCGCTCGACCTTGAGCATGTTGCGGCCTTCCATCCACTTCAGGCAGTCGTAGAGCGCAATCCAGGCGCCGGTAATCGATGCCGTGCGCGTTCCGCCGTCGGCCTGGATGACGTCGCAGTCCAGGGTGATTTGGCGCTCGCCGAGCTCCTTGAGGTCGACGACGGCGCGCAGCGACCGGCCGATCAGGCGCTGGATCTCCTGGGTGCGGCCGCCCTGTTTGCCTGCGGCCGCCTCACGTTTCATGCGATCGCCGGTGGCGCGTGGCAGCATGCCGTATTCGGCCGTGACCCAACCTTTGCCCGTATTGCGTAGCCACGCCGGCGGCTTTTCCTCGACGCTTGCCGTGCACAGCACATGCGTATCGCCGAACTTCACCAGACAGGAACCTTCCGCGTGCTTCGAGAAATTGCGCTCGAAAGAGACCTTGCGCATCTGGTCGGTTTTTCTGCCTGAGGGCCGCATACTATTCTCCTAATCATGCTGTCGAAGACGCAGGCGGCCTTCGGATAGATCATGCGTGCTATGGTGTTGAGAGCTTCTACGATTGGCAGAGCCCATTTGCAATTTCCCTTTTGCCGCTGCAGGGAGATTGGCTATATTTTGTCGGATCATCGTCAGCACGGATACGCAAGGTTTCATGGAGTTCAGGTCGACGTCGGTTTCAGATGCAGTGGATGCGCTGGATGAACGCTCTAAGGAAATCTTTCGCCGCATCGTAGAGGGCTACCTGGAGACGGGTGAACCGCTCGGCTCCCGCAACCTGTCGCGCATCCTACCGATGTCGCTGTCGCCGGCGTCCGTGCGCAACGTGATGAGCGATCTGGAAGAACTTGGCCTCATTTATTCACCGCATGTCAGTGCGGGCCGTTTGCCGACGCAGATCGGCCTGCGCTTCTTCGTCGACGCCTTCATGCAAGTCGGCGACCTCTCGGCCGAAGATCGCGCCAATATCGATCGGCAGGTGCGTGCCGAAAGCCGCGACAATCCGATGGAATTGATGATGAACGAGGCCAGCCGCATGCTCTCGGGCATCTCGCGCGGCGCGGGGCTTGTCATCACCTCGAAAAGCGATCCCATCCTCAAGCATGTCGAATTCATCCGGCTTGAGCCGACCAAGGCGCTCGCGGTCCTCGTTGGTGATCACGACCAGGTGGAAAATCGTATAATCGAGCTTCCGGCCGGTGTAACGTCGTCGCAATTGACGGAGGCGGCCAATTTCCTCAACGCCCACATGACCGGCCAGACGCTACCAGAACTTCGCAACGAACTAAGCCGACTGAAGGATGAAGTGCGCAGCGAGCTTGATACCCTTTCGCAGGATCTCGTCGAGCGGGGCATCGCCGTCTGGTCTGGCAGCGCGGATGAAGGCAAGCCGGCCCAGCTCATCATTCGCGGTCGCGCCAATCTGCTCGCCGGTCTAGCCGGCGCCGACGATCTCGACCGCTTGCGGATGCTCTTCGACGACCTTGAAAAAAAGGACAGCCTGCTGGAGCTTCTCAATCTCGCCGAGAGCGGGCCGGGCGTACGTATCTTCATCGGCTCGGAAAACAAGCTCTTCTCGCTCTCCGGCTCGTCGCTGATTGTTGCGCCCTACCGAGACGATGACGATCGCATTGTCGGCGCCGTCGGGGTCATCGGGCCGACTCGGCTCAACTACTCGCGGATCGTCCCGATGGTGGATTATACAGCTCAGCTGATGACGCGATTATCACGCGGCGCAAAGTAGGACAATTATTCCGGGAGCAGGTCGCCCGAGCCGCCCATCTCTACAGGCATGTCTCTGTATTTCGGCAGGCCGTCACGGATTGGTAGCACGCTTTCCTGATAATTGATGTGCAATGCCGGAACGTAATCGAGATCGGGTAGAAGCACCGCCGAAACGTCGGTGAGTCCCCAGGTCGGGTGATCGGTGTAGAGATGTCCACCGCAGAGTTCGCAGAATTTCCGCACGCTTGTATCGGACTTCTGATAGTTTTCCACGTGCTCCCCGCCTTTGGTGACGCGGACAGTGTGCGGCTGCCAGAGCGTGAAGGCATTGACCGGCCCCGCCGACCAGTGTCGACAGGAGGCACAGTGGCAGTATCCCATTGTCGCCGGTTCACCGGTAGCAACAATCCCCACGGCGCCGCAGAAGCAGCGCCCGGAATAGCTTTTCTGATCGCTCATGGCAGCAGCTCCTTGACCTCGATAAGGCCGAAGCACCAAAGATTTAGACGTAGCTAAAATAAAAGAGCTTTAGCGCGAGCAAGTCAAGGTAACCCTTTCGGTCAACCCGGGATGAGCGCCTCAGATCGCGTGCTTTTCAGTTACGCAGACTTGATTTTTGCCCGTCAAAGCTCGATATCGGGCACATCCTAAAAGACACCAATCACCGGAGAACGTCATGACTGACGAAACGACGAAGAACGGACCTGACGCCGCCGCGACCGAAGCCGCAGCGGACGCCCCCGCAAACGTCGAGAACGAAGCCGCCGCTGAAGCCGCAGCACAACCCGATCCGCTGGAACTTCTGAAGGCCGAGAATATAGAGTTGCGCGACCGCTACCTGCGCCTTGCCGCGGAGATGGATAACCTGCGCCGCCGCACAGAGCGGGAGGTCAAGGACGCAAAAGCCTATTCAGTCGCTGGCTTTGCCCGCGACATGCTGGCCGTTTCGGATAACCTGCGCCGCGCCATCGACGCGATCCCCGAGGAAGCCAAGGCTACCGCCGATGCCGGCCTGACGACGCTAATCGAAGGCGTCGAGATGACGGAGCGCTCGATGCTGTCCGCGCTCGAGCGCCATGGTGTACGCAAGCTGGAGCCGGTCGGCCAGAAATTCGATCCAAATTTCCATCAAGCTATGTTCGAAGTGCCGAACCCCGAGGTGCCGAACAACACCGTTGTCCAGGTCGTTCAGGCTGGGTACACGATCGGTGAACGCGTTCTGCGTCCTGCCATGGTCGGCGTCGCCAAGGGCGGCCCGAAGCTCGTTGAGCCCGAAACCAATTCGGTTTTCGACCAGAAGGACGCCTGATCTCTCAGGCGCCCTTTTAGGCATTAGATGCGGGCGAAACGCTCGATCAAGAGATCGAAGAAGCCGTCCGCATCGACATAACGCATGACCTGCGCGTTGCGCTTGCGGTCGGTGACGTGCCACCAGTCGACGACGGTCATCCCGACTGTCAGTTCCGATGAAACCTCGATCTCGACATTGCACGCCCGGCCTCTGAATAGCTCAGGCTTCAGCAGGTAGGCGATAACCGTCGGATCGTGCAGCGGACCGCCATCTGAGCCATACTTCTCGACGTCGAAACGTTCGAAGAATTCCAGCATCTCCACCATGGCAATCGCCGGGCGCGTGCCGAGATCGGCCATACGCTTGACGCGGTCCTTGCGCGTCAGAAGCTTGTGCGTGACGTCGAGCGGCATCATTACGATCGGAACACCGGAACGAAAGACAATGTCAGCTCCCTCGGGGTCCACGTAGATGTTGAACTCAGCTGCCGGTGTGATATTCCCGCCCTCGAAGAAGCCGCCACCCATCATGACCAGTTCACGGACACGCGGGACAATGTCGGGCGCTTTCTGGAAGGCCAGGCCGATATTGGTCAGCGGCCCCAGGGTGCAGAGCGTCACGGTGCCTTCAGGCTCGCGGCGCAGCGTCTCGATGATAAAGTCTACGGAATGCTGCGCCTGTAGAGGCATGACAGGCTCGTCGAGAACAGGACCATCAAGACCGGTCTTGCCGTGCACGTGCTCGGCAGTCACGAGCTTGCGCGCGATCGGTTTGTCCGCGCCGGCGAAGACCTTCGTATCGGTGCGCCCACAGAGTTCGCAGACGATGCGCGCGTTGCGGCTCGTATAGGCTAACGGCACATTGCCGGCGACCGTGGTGATCCCCAGAACTTCGAGCTCTTCCGGGCTGCCGAAGGCAAGCATGATGGCGGCTGCATCGTCCTGACCGGGGTCAGTATCAATGATGATCTTCCTAGGGTCTGCCATTGCGGTCGTTCTATCCTCGTGGTGCGCGGCTTCGTGGCATGCACCGTTTGTTTATATTCCCATTGCAAATCGGCGCAGCCGGCACGGGCAGATTTTGATGCGAGGCGACACTCGCTTTGTCAAGCTCGGATTGTTGCGGCCTTTCCGGCGGCGAGTGCGGACATCCGCCTTGCGCACGCCTCCAGCAATTCCCATATTGACGGCATCCGGATGCTGTCTTTCAGGTCCGGCAAGGTCGCTTGAATCAAGGACTTGAAGATGATGAGCCGCATTACGCCTTTCGCGAGCCCTTTGCTCTTGGGCTTCGACGCCATGGAAAAGACGCTTGAGCGCCTCTCCAAGGCCAGCGATGGATACCCCCCTTACAATATCGAGCGCGTCGCCGCTGATCGCGCCGCCGGCGATCCGGAGAGGCTGCGCATAACTCTTGCCGTTGCCGGGTTCAGCGAAGAAGAACTGGACGTGTCGGTCGAGGAAAATCAGCTTTCGATCCGTGGTCGACAGGTCGATCAAGGCGAGCGGGATTACCTTTATCGCGGCATCGCCGCGCGTCAGTTTCAGCGGACTTTCGTTCTAGCCGACGGAATGCAGGTTCTGGGCGCCTGCCTCAAGAACGGATTGCTCTCGGTAGATCTCATTCGCCCGGAGCCGAGCCGTATGGTGAAGAAAATTAACATTTCGGTCTCAGAGTAGGACAACGGCGCAACTTGAGCCGTTGGTCCCTTCTGTTGGAGGTACAGGAATGTTGATGAAAGAAGCCAATTCTCACCTGACCAAAACCGAACTTGCCGTTATCGGCAACGGCGAGGTCGCCTACATCCGGAAAATGCGGTCTGAAGAAGTCTCCAAGTGCTTCCCTGAAGCGCCGGATATCGATCCGAGCGTTGACCTATGGGCGCTGTTCGGCGCCGATGGCACGCCGATCCTTTTGACGGATAACCGCTCCAGTACCTTCTTTAAGGCTGCCGAGGATGAACTGAAAACGGTGAGCCTGCATTAAGGCAGGCTCAGACGCGCCTGAACGTGAGATAAGCGGAAGATCTGCCCTCACGCCGCGCCTTGGCCTCGTAGCGTGTGCTCGGCCAGCCCTCGTAGGGCGTCAGCCAATCCATGGCATTCCGGGCCAGCCACTCGAAGCCGCCGTGGTCCCGGCACTTGAGTAGCGTCCAGTTGACGTAAGTATCGATATCGGATGCGAAGCAGAACAGCCCGCCCGGCTTCAGTACGCGGTGGAAGCGGTCGAGATTGGTCTTCGACACGAAGCGGCGCTTCCAGTGCTTCCGCTTCGGCCACGGATCCGGGTAAAGCAGGTCGATGTGGTCGATCGAGGCGTCAGGCAACCAATCCAGCAATTGCGTTGCATCATCGTTATAGACACGGACGTTCTTGGCGCCCGCCTTGTCGACGCTTGTCAGCAGCTTCTGCATCGAATTGATGAAGGGTTCGACGCCGATAAAGCCGGTGGACGGCATCTCCACGGCGCGATGGATCAGGTGCTCGCCGCCGCCGAAGCCAATTTCCAGGCGCAGCCTCTCGATCGGCACCGGAAAGAGACTATTCAGCGGCGCGGGCGGGGCAGCTGAAAGATCAATGAGGAACGCCGGAAGCAGGGTATTCAGTCGCTCCGCTTGATGTTCGCGCAGAGCCTTTCCCTTGCGGCGACCGAAGAAGGCTTCGGTCGCGCGTCCGCGGCGTTCCATATCGGTCATGCTGCTTCCTTGACCTTCACGGCTTCCTTGAGCGCCTTGACGAGGTCAGTGCGCTCCCAGGAGAATGAGCCGTCACGGCCGGCCTTGCGGCCGAAGTGGCCGTAGGCCGAGGTCTTGGCGTAGATCGGCTTGTTGAGATCGAGATGACGGCGGATGCCGGTCGGCGACAGATCCATGTTCTTGCGGATCGCTGCCTCGACCTGGTCTTCCGTTACACCCTTCCCGGTGCCGTGCAGGTCGACATAGATCGACAGCGGCTGTGCGACGCCAATCGCATAGGAGAGCTGGATCGTGCAGCGATCGGAAAGACCGGCAGCAACGACGTTCTTCGCGAGATAACGGGCAGCGTAGGCGGCCGAACGGTCGACCTTGGTCGTGTCCTTGCCGGAGAACGCGCCGCCACCGTGCGGAGCAGCGCCGCCGTAGGTGTCGACAATGATCTTGCGGCCGGTTAGGCCCGCGTCGCCGTCCGGGCCGCCGATGACGAACTTGCCGGTCGGATTGATGTACCACTTGCAATCATCGGCGATCGGCAGATCACCGAGGGCTTCGAGGATATAGGGCTCGACGACAGCGCGAACCTTCTTCGAGTCCCAGCTTTCGTCGAGGTGCTGGGTGGAGAGAACAATCGACGTGACCTCGGCGGGCTTGCCGTTGACGTAGCGCACCGTCACCTGGCTCTTGGCATCCGGGCCGAGCTTTGCGACGTCGCCGTCGCCCTTCTTGCGGGCCGTGGCCAGCAACTGCAGGATCTTGTGGGAGTAATAGATCGGCGCCGGCATGAGGTCAGGCGTTTCCTTGCAGGCATAGCCGAACATGATGCCCTGGTCGCCAGCACCTTCATCACCTTGCTGGTCGGCGGCACTGTCGACGCCCTGGGCGATATCGGCGGACTGCGAGTGCAGCAGCACGTCGATCTTGGCCGTCTTCCAGTGGAACCCGTCCTGCTCGTAGCCAATGTCCTTGATGGCGCGGCGGGCGGCAGCCTTAAACTTTGAAGGATTGATGACGTCCTTGCCGTCCTTGTCCTTCTTCATCAGGCTCGGCGGCAGGCGAACTTCACCGGCGATCACGACGCGGTTGGTAGTCGCCAGCGTCTCACAGGCGATGCGCACACCCCAGGGGTTGACGCCGGTCTTGGCGGCTTCGCGGTAGACCAGATCCACGATCTCGTCGGAGATCCGGTCACACACCTTGTCCGGGTGACCTTCGGCAACTGACTCGCTGGTAAAGAGGTAATTGGCGCGCATTTCGGGATTCCCCTCAAAGAACAAAGCTGCGTAGTAGGTACTCAGTTCGCACGCGAAAAACAAGCGTACAAGGACATAAATATATCTTTATATCTGCGGCAAAGTGGCAAATTATGCCCAGAAAACGCCAAAAAGCGGCCATTGCGACCGCTTTCCTATTTTGATCCAAACTTGAGTGGCGATTATTCGCTGTCGGCTTCTGCAGCGAGTGCCTTCACCAGTTCGACGACCTTACGGCGAACCTTCGGGTCAGTAATCTTCACGAACGCACGGTTAAGTTGGAGCCCTTCGGACGACGAAAGGAAGTCAACGACGTAGTTGGAGCTTGAGGCTTCCGCCATGCCGGATAGGCCAGATTGCTCTCCGGGCGCATCCTCGAAGAAGAAGGATACCGGAACGTTCAGAATGCTGGAGATGTTCTGCAGGCGGCTTGCGCCGACGCGGTTGGTGCCCTTTTCGTATTTCTGGATCTGCTGAAAGGTAATGCCGAGACTCTCGCCCAGTTTTTCCTGGCTCATTCCAAGCATTGTTCGGCGAAGGCGAATACGACTGCCAACGTGGATGTCGATCGGGTTCGGCCGCTTCTTGTTCTCAACCATGGTCCTGCCCTAACAATAATTTCAACCTTGTTCAAACCGGCACGCCCAAACCCATCTCCAAAACGTCACGTTGCAAAGTCCTAATAAACCACCTTGAAACATACGCCAAGAACGCCGATCCCAACTACTATGCAATTTTAGGGGTTTTCGGTCAATTCTGCTTGAAAACAAAACCAAAGCGCGAGGTCAACGCAATTACAAACAGAAGTATTTCCAGCAACCAGAAGTAAGTTTGCCGTGGGTGGCCTGGACCGCGTTGCGCGCCGAAGCTCTCAATGGTTGCGTCGACGAAGCCCGTTTCATTGAGCCCGAGGCCAGCAATGATCTCGCCCCGGGCGTTCACGATGGCTGAAATACCGCTGTTGCCGTTGCGAATCAGTGGCAAACCGGTCTCCACGGCGCGCAATCTGGCCTGCTGAAAATGCTGATAAGGGCCGGGTGTTGTGCCGAACCACGCATCGTTCGTGACATTGAGGATGGCATTTGCCGCGCCAAGGTCACCAGTCATCTCATCCGGGAAAATAATCTCATAGCAGACGAGTGGATAGAATTTGATCCCGGTCGGCAACGTCAGCAGCTGGCGCGTGGCGGCCGGTGAGAAGCCGCCTGGCATCTCCACGACGTTCTGGATGCCGAAATCGTCGAGTATGCTTTCGAAGGGTACGTATTCGCCGAACGGAACGAGATGCACCTTGTCGGCGGCACCGGCAATCTGTCCACGGCCGTCGATGACATAGATCGAATTGTAATAGCGTGGCGGATTACCTGGCCCCATGTCTTCCACCCGAACGGCGCCTGCGATCAAGATCTGGTTGTCATCGAGCGTTTCCGCGATCCGGGTGAGCGCATCCTGGTTGTCGGTGAGGATGAAGGGGACAGCCGTTTCCGGCCAGACGATGATGTCGGGCTTTCGGCCACCATCCTTCGGCGGTTCCACGGAGAGCTTTAGGTGCTTCTCGAAGATAGCGGCGCGATCAGCGTCCGTGTCCATCTTCGCTGTCTGTTCGATCATCGGCTGAACGAGGCGGATAACCGGGCTCTTGGCATCTGGCGCTGCCGCAGGCTGAGGGCCATAGAGGATAAGGGCGCCGTAGCCGATATGCGCGGCGAAAAGCAGGGCGGCCAGTGCCAGGCCAAGCCTCGCCCCCTGACGGGTGCCGAGGAGTGCGGGCGCGGCAAAGACGAAGACTGAGAGAGACGTGATGCCCATGATGCCGATGACATGCGCCGACTGCATCATGAGCGGCACCGGCGTGATGCCGTAGCCGACAGCGTTCCAGGGAAAGCCAGTGAAAAGTACGCTCCGCAGCCACTCAAGCAGCCCGAAGCTCGCCGCGAGTGCTGCGATCCGCCCCATGCCGTCAGACCACATGGTTCGCGCCAGCGCCGCGGCAATTCCGTAGAAGACAGCGAGCACGGCAGGCAGGCCGAGGATCGCCAACGGCAGCGCCCAGGCGAAGGCCGCAGCATCGATCATCAACGCATGTCCGAGCCACCAGAGACCAGCGACGAAATAGCCGAAGCCGAAGAGCCAGCCAGTCACGAAGGAAGGCCACAGGCGCTTGAGCAGCCCACTTTCAGGAGCGGCAGCTGAACCGTCTATCAGCCAGACAAGAACCGTGAACGACACGAACATGGCAGCAAAGAAACCGAACGGCGGCAGGGCCAGAACGCCAACGGCGCCCGCAAAGACGGCCAATGCAACCCTCTTGACCCCCCAGGCCAGGATGACCCTGTCTGCAAGCCGCTCCATGCGCACTCCCGTCACGCTGCGAATCAACCCGACCGCAGTCTTTCAAAAAAACCGCCGTTTGTCGTGTTTTGCGGCAATCAGTTTGTCGTGGGGGCGTCGGCTGGCCGCTCTTCGCCGTGATCGGAGCCGGGCGTGCCGTCACCGTCGATCTTGACGCGGCGGCGGATGGCTTGGCGCTTGCGCGTGATCCTCACGCGCTTGATACGGCGGGGATCGGCATCGAGAATATGGAACTCGAAACCGGGCAGGGCCTGCACCACCTCGCCGCGCACCGGAATGCGCCCGAGTTCGGAGAAGATCAGGCCGCCCAGCGTATCGACCTCGTCGACCTGTTCAGTGATGTCAAAGTCCGGTCCGATCGCTTCGGCGATCTCCTCCAATTCGACTCGGGCATCCGCAACGAAGATGTCTTCGGATACGCGCTTGAACATGACTTCCTCGTCGTCGTGCTCGTCGTCGATGTCGCCGACGACCATTTCGACGATGTCCTCGTGCGATGCCAGCCCATCGGTGCCGCCATACTCGTCGATGACAAGCGCCATCTGCGTGCGATTCACCTGCATCCGACGAAGAAGATCCGAGGCAAGCATTGACGGCGGGACGAAGAGGATCTTGCGGATGATGCCGGCCTCTGACAGCGTCTTCTGCAGGTCGACGCGGCTGAGGTCGAAATTCGGCTTGGCGGCGCGCGTCGGCTTTTGCAGGTGCTCCGGGGAAACTTCAACCAAAGGCTCTGCCGGCTTGAGTGCCTTGGTGCTGCCGCGGCGTTTGTTGCGCGCCTGCTTGGCGATGTAGGATAGGAGGTCGCGGATATGCACCATGCCACGCGGGTCGTCGAGCGTATCCGCATAGACGGGCATGCGCGAACGGCCGGATTCCTCGAACAGGATCATCAGTTCGCCTATGGTGATGTTCTGATCGACGGCCTCAATATCAGCGCGCGGCACCATCACGTCGGCGACACGCACTTCGCGGAAGCGCAGGATGTTGTGCAGCATCGCCCGCTCGTCCGGCGAAAACACGTCGCCAACGGCCGCGTCGGTCATCAGCGCGTCGGCGATGTCCTCGCGCAGGCGCGAGCCCTGCTGTGGTCTCAGGATGCGCGCTGCGCGCGACCAGAAGGATTGGGATCGTCCGGACTGCCTACTACTACTGCCACCCTCGTCGGAAGAGGATGATTGATCGGCGTCCTTGGCCTCAGCGGCCGGTTTCGTCGTAAAGTCGCTCATGGTTCCATTTTAAGGTCTTGACCCTCGTATGGGTCAGATAGGCCGAGTACTGCCAAAATGCGAGTCTCAAGCCCCTCCATTATCTCGGCTTCAGCGTTATTATTATGATCGTAGCCGAAGAGATGCAAGAATCCATGCACCATAAGGTGGGTCAAGTGGTCGTCAAAGCTCTTTTCGAGCTCGACCGCCTCCCGCTCCACGGTCTCTCTTGCGATAATTATGTCGCCCAACATCGGGCCCGGCACCTTGCCGGGTTTGACCGGGAAGGCGGGAAAAGAAAGCACGTTGGTCGGCTTGTCCTTGCCGCGCCACTCGGCGTTGATGTCCTGGATCGAGGCGTCGTCGGTGAAAACCAGCGAGACTTCGGGGATCATCTTGGGAAAAGGCTGCCCTTCGCTCTCGCGAAGGTAGGTTGCCGCCGTCTCGAGCACGCGATCCGCCAATGCATGCAACGCATCTTCGGAGGGCCAGTTTCCCTCCTCGATGCTGATTTGGACATCGAGTTGCGCCATCAGCCCTGCTGGCTAACCTCTTCGGTTTCCGCTGCATAGGTGGAATCGTAGGCCCTGACAATGCGCCCGACGAGTGGATGGCGCACGACATCCGTATCCTTGAAGCGGACGATTGAAATGCCTTCGACGCCGTTCAGCAGTTGCAGCGCCTCCACCAATCCCGACTTGACACCCCGCGGCAAGTCGATCTGGCTCGGGTCGCCAGTGACGATCATGCGTGAGTTCTCGCCGAGACGCGTCAGGAACATCTTCATCTGCATCGACGTAGTGTTCTGCGCCTCGTCGAGGATGACTGCGGCGTTCGACAGTGTCCGCCCGCGCATGAAGGCGAGCGGCGCAATCTCGATGACACCGGCGGTAATGGCGCGGTCGACCTTGTCGGCAGGCATCATGTCATAGAGCGCGTCGTAGAGCGGGCGAAGGTAAGGATCGACCTTCTCCTTCATGTCCCCGGGTAAGAAGCCGAGGCGTTCGCCGGCTTCGACAGCAGGGCGCGAAAGAATGATCCTCTCAACGACGCCACGTTCCAAGAGTTGGGCGGCATGGGCGACGGCGAGGTAGGTCTTGCCGGTACCTGCCGGACCACAGCCGAAGACAAGTTCAGCACGCTCCAGTGCCCTGAGATAGGCATCCTGCGTCGGCGTGCGGGCAATGATTGTCTTCTTGCGGGTGGAAACTTGGGCCATCGTCAGCTTGGCCTTCTTCTCCAACGTCGGCAGGCTCAACTGATCGTCGGCGGCCATCGCCATACGGATCGCGCCCTCGACGTCGGAGCGTTCCACGGTGCCGCCCTTCTGGAGTTTCTCATAGAGATAATCGAGGGTACGTCGCGCCTGGTTGGTGGCGACGATATCTCCGGAGATAACGACGGAATTGCCCCGCGCTCGCGCGTCAATGTGCAGACGCTCTTCAAGGAGCTTGAGGTTCTGGTCGAACTGACCGAACAGTTCACTGGCGAACCGATTGTTCTCGAACGTCAGAATAAAGTGATTGGCGTCGCTCGCAATGCGTGGGTGGCGCGGTGAAGAAGAAACCAATTCTTGTCCGTTCAAGCGGTCGAGCTCCTAGGGTTAGACCTCAGCCTCTGCTATCTCGGCAAACAGGCTGTTGGTTCCGGTTCCGGTGATTCGCACATTAATAATGTCACCGATTTGCAATGCTTTTGCATCAACATTCACGGACTGAAGCCACGGAGAACGGCCGATAAGCTGTCCCGGCATGCGACCGGGCTTTTCGAGCAACAGTTCGATCGATTTGCCGATGCAGGATTCGGCAAATTCCTGCTGCTGCTTCAGAAGAAGCGCCTGCAGGCGTTCCAGTCGTTCTGCCTTGATCTCTTCCGGCACTTGGTCCTTCAGTTCCGCGCCGGGCGTGCCCGGCCGTGTCGAGTACTTGAAGGAGAAAGCCTGCGCATAGCGCACCTCCTCCACAAGACGAAGTGTATCTTCAAAATCCTGGTCTGTCTCCCCCGGAAAGCCGACAATGAAGTCGCCGGAGAGCGCGATATCTGGACGGGCAATACGGATACGTTCGATCAACGCCAGATACTCGGCGGCCGTATGCCGCCGGTTCATCGCCTTCAAGATGCGGTCGGAGCCGGCTTGCACCGGCAAATGCAGGTACGGCATCAGCGCGCGCAGATCCCGATGCGCCTCGATCAGGCGATCATCCATGTCGCGCGGATGGCTCGTAGTGTAGCGCAGTCGTGCAAGGCCGGGGATCTCGGCCAGCCGGTAGAGCAGGTCGCCAAGGGTCCATTCCTGGCCATTGCCGCCGACACCGTGCCAGGCGTTGACGTTTTGACCGAGCAACGTGATTTCGCGCACGCCGCCTTCGACAAGCTTCTGCGCCTCCTCGACGATCTGACTGACCGGCCGCGACACTTCCGAGCCGCGGGTATAGGGCACGACACAGAAGGTGCAGAATTTGTCGCACCCTTCCTGAACGGTGAGGAAGGAGGTTACGCCGCGCGAACGGATTTTCTTGGCTTCGGCGATCGGCAGATGCTCGAACTTGTCTTCGAGCGCATATTCGGTGTCGACGATGCGGTGCCCGTCCTTTGCCTTGCGCAGCGCTTCCGGCAGGCGATGGTAGGTCTGCGGCCCGATGACGACATCGACAGCTGGCGCCCGGCGCAGGATTTCCTCGCCTTCAGCCTGTGCCACGCAGCCGGCAACGCCGATCATGAACTCCCGACCTTCCTTATTGCGTTCCTTCTTCATCTCGCGCAGACGGCCGAGCGCGGAATAGACCTTTTCAGCAGCCTTTTCGCGAATGTGGCAGGTATTCAGCAGAACGAGGTCGGCCTCTTCCATGACCTCCGTCGGCTCGTATCCGTCACGGGCGAGGGCATCGCTCATGCGCGTCGAGTCATAGACGTTCATCTGACAGCCGTAAGTCTTGATGAAAACCTTGCGGCTGTTGCTGCCATCGCGGAGACCGGTCTCCGGGGCCTGAAGTAGGGCGCTGTCCTGGGTCATGGCCGGCTATTTAGTGGTTTTTAGTTCGCGAGAAAAGGAAATCTTGTCTTACGCGGCGTCGCGGCCGCGCAGGGCGGCGCCAAGCATCGAGCGGATTCGCCGCGCAATCGTAGCGCTGACTTCCTTGCGGTTGCTGTCGGCGCGATATTCAACCGCCTCGCCGAAGCATACGTCGACCTCAAAGGCGCCGCATCGCAGCATGTCTTTCAGGTGCGGTAGCATCTCGACATCGCCGGGCCACGAAGCAAGCGGGCGATGATAACGTCCCATCGGCAGACCGTGGATGCCCGTATAGGCAACCGCGACGGGTTGAATGACGACGGCACCGGTCGGCGAAGCCGGAACTGCCATGGCGGCGGCGCCAAACAGCGACGATTTGACCTCCAACAGCCGGTTCCCGTCCGAGGTCGTGCCCTCCGGGAACAGTACGACGACCTCGCCGTCCGCCATGCGGGTGGCAATCTCATTCGCCTGGTGGCCGGTCTTGCGCTTTTCCTCCCGCACCACAAAGACGCTCTTCTGCAGCCTTGCCAGCGTGCCGAAGATCGGCCAGTCACGCACCTCGATTTTGGCGATGAAGGCAACGTCGGCGACAGCCGACAACACCATGATGTCCATCCACGACGAATGATTGGCGCAAAGCATCAAGGGTCTGTGCGTTTCGATCTTGCCATGGACGCGGATGCGGATGCCGAGGCAGAAGCAGATGATGCGGTGCCATAGGCGCGGCAGCCAACGCCGCAGCTTCCAATCGAAGCGGAGCGCCAAGAGCTGCCAAGGCATGAGCAGGATGCTGGCGAGGAGGATGATGATGCCGGCGACGGCGACTCGCAGCCAGGCAATCAAGACAAGGGCTCCACGGCTGCGATCATGGCCTCAGCGCTCGTCCTGCTTAAGCGGGATGCCATAAAGCTCCAGCCGATGGTCGACCAGCTTGAAGCCATGCTCGCGGGCGATGCGTTCCTGCAATGCCTCGATCTCGGGCGAGTGAAACTCGATCACCACACCCGACTTGAGATCGATGAGGTGGTCGTGGTGCTCTTCCGGCACCGTCTCATAACGCGAGCGGCCGTCTCGGAAGTCGTGCCGTTCGATGATGCCGGCATCCTCGAACAGTTTCACGGTGCGATACACAGTGGAGATCGAGATCTTTGCATCGACCTTCACCGAACGCCGGTAGAGCTCTTCGACATCAGGGTGATCGGCGGATTCTTCGAGGATGCGCGCAATAACGCGGCGCTGTTCGGTCATACGCATGCCGCGTTCAGCGCAAAGCTCCTCGAGGGTCTTGGCGACGTCAGTCATGGGCTGCCTTCCGAATAGTCAAAGTTCAAGCAACGGAACTAGCGAAGAACGCGCTTCATGACAAGCGCTGTGGAAACCACGCCCTTGGCATCCTTGTAGTATCCCCTGCGTTCGCCAACTTTCTCGAAGCCAAGCTTGCGGTAGAGCCCGAGCGCGGCCGCATTGCCATCATCGACCTCCAGAAAGATGCTTTCTCCGCCGCGCGCACCCGCTTCGCGCATCGCGGCCTGCATCAGCCGCCAGCCGAGGCCGGCGCGCGCGACTTTCGTCTGCACCGCGATCGTCAGGATTTCCGCCTCGCCGGCGACCTGACGCGCCAGCACGAAACCCGGCAGCGGCTTCTTGAGAAACGCATTGGTCTGGCGGGCCACGAACCCGAAGACGTTGGCCTGACTAAGCAGGCTGTAGAATTCACCGTCGCCCCACGGACGCGCGAAGCGTTCGCCATGCAGAGCCGCGACCGCGCGGCAATCATCGGCATCCATCGCAAGGATTTCAAATTCCGGCTTCAGCGTCAAATAGGATTCCAACATACTCATACTCGCGCAATGGCAAACCCGGCTTGCGGCTTGGCGTCGGGCCCGCGTAGATAAAGAGGTTTCGGCTTTCCCGCAGACGGGTCAGCGGCGGCGCCGAGGCGCGCCACCAAGGAAATCGGGAAATGGTTGGCGTGATCGCCGGTCGCGTCGGGCTTCAGCAGAGGCGTGGCCGAACCGGTGATTTCGCCCTCGAAAGACGCGGCTAACGCGTGCGCTTCCTCGATGGTGACGGCACGCTCTTCATTGAGTGGCTCGCCGTCGGCATTGAAGGCCTGCAGGTAGATCTCGTTTCGCTTCGCATCCATGGCGGCAAGCACCGGACGCCCGGGCGTCCTCAGCCGCTGCGCTTCAGCCATCACCGCAAGCGTGGTGACGCCGACTGCCGGAACGCCGAGCGACAGCGCAAAGCCGCGGGCCGCGGCGACACCAACGCGAATGCCGGTGAATGAGCCCGGACCGATAGTGACGGCAATGCGATCGACGGCCGAAAGCGCCACCCCTGCCTGGCCGAGCACGCGGTCGATTATTCCCATTAAATGTTCAGCATGCCCCTTGCCGATCATGTCCGATGCCTCCCCAAGCATCGTATCCCTGCCGCTATCATAGAGAGCGGCAGCGCAATCCACACCTGCGGTGTCGAGCGCCAGTATGATCATGGAATCAATTTCCGAATAAAACGTTCCTCAGCGTCCATACATTCACCCTGCCGCGCTTGCAAATGCTGCGCCAGGACGAATGACGGAACTTGTGTGTCGCCATCAGGCGGCGATGACTTCCTCGACTTCCGGAACGAAATGGCGAAGCAGGTTCTGCACGCCATGCTTCAGCGTCGCCGTCGAAGACGGGCAGCCGGAGCAGGAGCCCTTCATGTTGAGATAGACCTTGCCATCCTTGAAACCGCGGAAGGTGATGTCGCCACCGTCCTGCGCAACGGCGGGGCGTACACGCGTGTCCAGCAGTTCCTTGATCGTGAGAACGATAGACTCGTCGGCTTCGTCGAAGAACTCTCCACCAGCATCGAGGTCTTCGGAAAGAAACGATGCATCGCCCATCACAGGCTTGCCCGACATGAAGTGTTCCATGATCGAACCAAGGATTGCCGGCTTCAGGTGCTGCCACTCGGCATTCTCCTTGGAGACGGAGATGAAATCGTAGCCAAAATAGACACCAGTCACACCAGGAATCTCGAACAGACGGGCTGCGAGCGGCGATGCCTGGGCCTCGTCGGCGCTGCGGAATTCGGCTGTTCCGTTCTCCATTACGACCCGGCCCGGCAGGAACTTCTGCGTGGCGGGATTCGGTGTGGCTTCGGTCTGAATAAACATGTCGCTCTCCGTGCGGCCGGCAGCGGCCCAGGCCGTCTTTAGAATTCTTCAAAAAAGGAAAATAAGCCGATTGGCAACTCTATTCAAGAGACTGACACTCAAGAAATGGCTTTATGCGAGGGCATCCAGTTCCTCGTCGGTCAATGTATCCGGCAGGACGGTGACGGGGATAGGAAACGTCGCGCCGCGCCCGGCGATCGATGACACCAGTGGTCCCGGTCCCTCCTTGGCCGAGCTTGCGGCAAGCACAAGGATGGCGATATCGCGGTCTTCTTCGATGACTGCATTGATCTGCTCGGTTGCACTTCCTTCGCGGATGACGATCTCAGGGTCGATGCCGATCGTTTCGCGAACCACATGCGCTGCCTTGGCAACGACGGCTTCGGCTTCCTCGCGCGCCTCGGCGCGCATGATCTCCTCCACCCCCAGCCACTGCTGGAAATCCCCCTCCGGTATCACATACATCAGCACGAGGCCGCCGTTCGAGTTCTTGGCGCGTCGGCCGGCGTAGTGGACGGCGCGAGAGCATTCGGGCGTATCGTCGATGACCGCAATGAATTTGCGGCGATGACCTTCAAGGCGGGAGAGTCGTTTCGATACCATGGCGCGGACTCTGACACGCGAACCGGAAAATTTGCAAGCCCTTCGTTTTTGACCGTCACGGGAGCGCCTGCCCACGGGCTGCGTCAGGCCGGGACCAATCCATAAAGGCGCATGATCGCTTTCACATGCTCGATATCTGGCTTGCCCTGGACGTTGATGGCCAAAGCCATTTCTTCGAAATACCGCCGCCCGATCAAGCCTGGCGTCATGGTGATCAAGGCCTTGGCGGTTTCACTGTGCAGGTTCTCGTGGGTGTGGACGTAGCCGCGCGGGATGAACAGAGTCTCCCCCGGGCCAATCTCGTGCTTGCGCCCGTCCAGCGTCGTCGTCATCGTGCCTGACAATCCATAGATTACTTCGTCGACGTCCCGGTGATAATGAGGGGCCGGGACACGTGCCTGAGGCGGGACCGTGAATTCGAACATTACAAGGACACCGGCACTCTGATCCTCGTCGATCAGAAACCGGATCTCCATGGCGCCGATCTGGATGAGGTTGCGATCTCGCATCGAAGCCTCCTGACGGTCCGTTTTAATAAGACTACGCCGCAGGTCCGGCTTCGACAAGCCCGGGGCGGTGAGGCACGCCCCGAGCTAAGGTCGTATTTTCAGTATAAGAAGCCGACGATGTCGCGCACTTCCTTCATTGTCACCTCGGCTCGCGCCCGCGCCCGTTCGGAGCCGTTGCGCAGGATTGAGTCGATGTGGCTGGTGTCCGACATCAGGCGACGCATTTCAGCGGTGATCGGCGAGAGCACGTTGACGGCCAAATCAACAAGCGCCGGCTTGAACACCGAGAACTGCTGGCCGCCAAATTCGGCAAGCACGTCAGCCTTCGACCCGTCGGCAAGCGCGGCATAGATGCCGACGAGATTGTCGGCTTCCGGGCGACCCTTGAGACCGTCGACTTCGCTCGGCAAGCCTTCCGGATCGGTTTTGGCCTTGCGGATCTTCTTCGAGATTGCGTCCTCGTCGTCCATCAGGTTGATGCGCGAGAGATCCGACGGATCCGATTTCGACATCTTCTTGGTGCCGTCGCGAAGCGACATGACGCGCGGCGCCGGACCATCGATCAGCGGCTCGACCATCGGGAAATAGGCATGCACTGGCTCATCGCCGACCGTGATGTCGATGCCGTAGCCCGTCTTGCGGATATGCTCCGCATAGTCGAGGTTGAACTTCATGGCGATGTCGCGGGCGAGTTCTAGGTGCTGCTTCTGGTCGTCGCCAACCGGGACATGTGTGCCACGGTAAACGAGAATGTCGGCCGCCATTAGGCTCGGATAGGCGTAAAGGCCGAGCGAGGCCTGCTCGCGGTCCTTGCCGGCCTTGTCCTTGAACTGCGTCATGCGGTTCATCCAACCAATGCGCGCGACGCAATTGAAGATCCAGGCGAGCTCGGCATGCTGAGGCACGGCCGACTGGTTGAAAACGATATGCTTTTCCGGATCAATGCCAGACGCGATGAAGGCGGCGGCGATCGAACGGATCTGGTTCGGCATATCCTCATGAACGAGCTGCGCCGTCAGCGCATGCATGTCAACGACGCAGTAGATGCAGTCGTTGCCTTCCTGCAATGCCACGAATTTGCGGATGGCGCCGAGATAATTGCCGAGATGGAGATTGCCGGTCGGCTGGACGCCGGAGAAGACGACTTTCTTGAATTCGCTCATTATGTCCTCGATTAGGCTGGTGGAGGGCCCCAGGGTCTGTAACCCATGTTGCTAACGGGCGCGCTTATGCACGGGCGCGGTACGGCAATCAAGGGGTTCAGCCTGCGACGTGTTCGATCAGGTCGAAGGTGTTGCCGTAAGGATCCGAAAACACGGCGACCGTCCCGTAGACCTCGTGTCGGGGCCCCTCAAGAAATTGCACGCCGTTAGCCAGCATCGACGAATGGTCACGCGCAAAATCGTCGGTCTTAAGGAAGAAGCCAACCCGCCCGCCAGTCTGGTTGCCCATCGCCGCCATTTGTCGGTCGTTGGCAGCCTGCGCGAGCAAAAATGCCGCGCCATCTTCGCCCGTCGGCCCGACCACGACCCATCGCTTGCCGTCCGGCTGGACATCGTCCTGAAGGCAGTCAAAGCCGAGCGCGCCGCAGTAGAAGTCTTTGGCGCGATCGTAATCGTCGACGACCAGCGTTACCAGAAAAAGCGATTGGGACATTACAGGCTCCGATTTGCGGTGAGGTGTTGTTGCTAAGGATGAGCAGCCGGTCAAGGGTCACCATCGTTTGGTCCCATGTGCCAACCGTCATGGCGGGCTTGCCCCGGAATGAGCGCTGCTCGAATGTTTGCGTGACGTGAAAAGTTATACCCCTTTTGACGAGTATCTAATTCATAAATTAGTGGTAAAAGAAGGCATGCTTCCGTTACGTAAGGTAAAGAATTTCACAAAAAGGCCATTTTTGGGGAGAGCTTTCCATCCGCCAGAAACGTGCGCCGGTGATCCGGTGTATACGAGGGGAGGGAACCATGCATTCCGCATTTTCCATCGCACTCGCCGGCCTGTTCAGTCTGTCGTGTTTCGACAGTGCCGACGCCCAGAATGTCAGAAGAGTTGCCATACCGCCGCTCAAGCACCAAGAAACGCTCGCCTACTCTCTGCAGACCATCAGCGTCCAGGCGAACTGCTTCCCGCCGCAGCTGCGCGGCGTCCTTGCCTATATCGCAGCCAGAACCGGCCGCCGTCCGATAGTAACCTCGGGGCTGCGAGTGCACGGCCGATCGCACTCTCAACATCGCTATTGCGCAGCCGCGGACATCCGGATTCCCGGTGTGTCGGAGCAAACGATCATTGCGATTGCCGCAACGGCACCAGGAATCGGCGGAATCGGCCGCTACTGCAACGGCATCGTTCATGTTGAC
Organism: Rhizobium mesoamericanum STM3625; assembly: GCF_000312665.1. Taxonomy (GTDB): domain Bacteria; phylum Pseudomonadota; class Alphaproteobacteria; order Rhizobiales; family Rhizobiaceae; genus Rhizobium; species Rhizobium mesoamericanum. The sequence goes on from NZ_HF536772.1 coordinate 1,252,566, forward strand.
GTCGGGCCTAGACGACGATGGACCTACTGTTGAAGCACTGCGCCAGTACCCCCCGCTAGCCTTCCACTTTTTTTGCCGGCGTGCGATTCAGGTTTCGCCGGATCATGCCGAGGTTTGCGCCGCCGATCAGGAACGCCGTGACGAAGTAGACCGCCATGGCGATGACGATCAAAAGGCCGAGCGTGCCGACCTTCGTCGCCAGATGCGCGCTTGAGGCGAGCCACGGTTCCCAGCGGTGCTGCAGGTAGATGATCACGCCGCCCATCACGCCTGCGGAGACGACGAGTAGCGACGTGCGCCGCGCCAGCGCCCATTCCCAAGTAAGGTGGCCGCGGCGCAGCAGCGTCGTGAAAAGAAGGACGGTGCTGATCCAGCCCGCCGTTGCTTCCGCGACCGCAATGCCTGGGGCGCCGAGGAACGGGAAGAGGGTGAGCGCGGTCGCGCAGTTGACTCCCACGGCGACGGCGGAAAAGCGCATCGGCGTCTTGGTGTCCTCGCGCGCATAAAATCCTGGTTGCAGCGCCTTGATCAGCACGAATGCAGGCAGCCCGATGCCATAGATGGCGAGGATGGACCCGACGATCGAGGTGTTTTCCTGATGGAAGGCGCCGCGCTCATAGAGCACGCGGATGATCTCGTCGGAGAGGATCCAGAGCGCAAAGGCGGCCGGGATGGTCAGAAACAGCACGAATTCCATCGACCGGTTCTGCAGGTTGGCGGCCTCGCGCAGATTGCCGCCCTTAAGGGCGCGAGCCAGCTCCGGTAGTAGAACCACGCCGACGGCGACACCGACGACGCCGAGCGGCAGCTGGTAAATCCGGTCCGCATATTGAAGCGCGGCGATCGCGCCTTCGCGAGCGGAGGCGATCGCCTGGCCGATCATTTGATTGATCTGGGTGATGCCGCCGGTGACGGCAGCTGGGACCGCGAGGATCAGCAGGCGCTTGACGTTCGATGTAAAGCGCGGAAAGCGAAGGCCAATGCTCATCCCGGCATGCAGGACGCCGACGTAAACCACGACGAGTTGCAAAATGCCGGCCGCCAGTACGCCCCAGGAGAGATACCAGGCGGTCTGAAGTGGTTCCGCGCCGGTGTAGAGCGCGTAAAACAGCGCCCCGATCATGACCACGTTGAGAAAAACGGGCGCAATCGCTGCAGCGAAGAAATGATGCAACGAATTCAGCATTCCGCTCATCATCGCCGTTAGCGACATACACATGAGATAAGGGAACATCACCGCCGCCATCCGGACGGTGATCGAGAATTTTTCCGCATCGTCGGCAAAGCCCGGCGCGATGACGAACCGCACGAGCAGTGGCATAGAGAGCTCCATCACGATGGTGATGATGAGCAGTACCGAAAACAAAACGCCAAAGACTTCCTCGGAGAAGCGCTTGGCGCCATCCGTTCCGTTTGCCTCGATCTCCTTGGCGAAGAGCGGCACGAAGGCGGCGTTGAACGCACCTTCGGCAAAGAGCCGGCGGAAGAGGTTCGGAAAGCGGAAGGCGGCGTAGAATACGTCTGCCATCGGACCGGTGCCGAGGGCTGCGGCCATCAGCGTTTCACGGGCAAAACCGAAGATGCGGCTGCCAAGCGTGGCACCGCCGACGGTGGCGAATTTTCTAACGAGGCTCATACGTTTTGGCTCATGCGGGCGAATCCGCCTTCTTTTCTGTCTGCGTCGTAGCGCGGGACGTGGTCGGCGGCGCGATGATGCCTGAGGGCATGCGTTCGCGCAGCTCGTCCTGCTCCTCTGCCATCACGGCCTTGAGGCGCGCGGTGATGTTCGAGCGTTTGCTGTCGCCCGAGATCTTCTGGCCGACAAGGTCGGTCACGTAGAAGGTATCGATGACCTTCTCGCCGAAGGTGGTGATGCGGGCCGATTGAATATCGAGCGACAGATCCGAGAGAACCGCCGTGATTTCCGACAGCAAGCCCGGTCGGTCAAGGCATTCTACCTCGATGACGGTGAACTTGTTCGATAGGCTGTTCGAGATGTTGACCGACGGCGGGATGACGAAGGCCTTGCTCTTCTTGCGGTTCTTGGTCCGCGTCGCGATCACCTCGGGGAGCCGCTTGCGGCCGGAAAGCACGTCCTCGATCATCCGCCCAATGGTGCCTGCACGCCGTAGCTCGTCGGCGTCGTCTTTGAACTCGCGACTGACATGGATGGTATCAAGCGCACGGCCATCCGAGGTCGTGAAGATCTGCGCGTCGACAATATTGGCGCCAGCCGCGGCACAGGCCCCAGCAATGACGGCCAAGAGGCGCGGATGGTCGGGCGACAATACTGTGATTTCGGTGATTGCATGGAAACTGTCGGTTCGCACCATCGTTGCCAGCGCCTGACCTGCCTTGTCCGCCTGTCTGATAAATCCGGCATGGCGCACCTGGTCTTCCAGGGGAACGGAAAGCAGGTAGGGCTGATAGTGCAGCTTGCTGTAGATCTTGCGGTCCTTCTGGCTCCAGTCGGAGAGCGCATTGTAGAGCGCTTCGGCCGCGAAGTTGGCGCGCTCCTTGCGTGAAACCTCCGAGAAGCCGCCGGCAAGCAGCAGTTCCGTTTCATAATAAAGCGTGCGCAGCAACTGACCCTTCCAGCCGTTCCAGACACCGGGACCGACGGCGCGGATGTCACAGATCGTCAGGATAAGCAACATCTTCAGACGGTCGAGCGACTGCACCACATCGGCAAAATCGGTGATCGTCTTTCGGTCCGTGAGGTCGCGGGTCTGCGCGACCATCGACATAGCCAGATGCTCCTGGATCAACCAGACGACCATCTCCGTCTGCTTCTGCGACAGGCCAAAGCGAGCGCACAGCTTGCGGGCAACGCGGGCGCCGGCGATCGAATGATCCTCCTGTCGGCCCTTGGCAATGTCGTGCAGCAGCACGGCGACGTAAAGCGCTTCGCGGTCCTCGATGCCGGGCATCAGCTTGTTCGCGAGCGGGTGCAGGTCGTCGGCCTTGCCCTTGTCGATCTCCGACAGCACCTCGACCGTGCGGATCAGATGCTCATCTACCGTATAGTGGTGGTACATATTGAACTGCATCATCGCGACGATCTTGCCGAATTCCGGGATGAAGCGCCCGAGCACTCCAGCCTCGTTCATACGCCGAAGTATCAGCGCCGGATCGCGCTTCGAGGTCAGGATCGACATGAAGAGGCGATTTGCCTCGTCATTCTCGCGCAGATTGTTGTCAATCAGGCTTAGCGAACGGGTGACGCGCTTCAGTGCGTCCGGATGGAATTCCAGCCCATTGATATCGGCGACATGGAACAGGCGGATGATGCTGACCGGATCACTCTTGAATACATCGGGGCTTGCGAGCGCGATACGGCCGCGATCCTCGACAAACTCGGTGCTGCCGGCGATCTTGCGGCTACGATTTGCAAAGCGGCTGATGACGCCGGTCAGACCCGGCGTCGACTTCGCCTGCTGGTCCTCGAGCGCTGCGCAGAGAATGCGCGTCAGGTCGCCGACATCCTTGGCGACGAGGAAGTAGTGCTTCATGAAGCGTTCGACGGCGGAGAGGCCGGGGCGGGAATGATATCCAAGCGCCTCGGCGATCTCGCGCTGGATATCGAAGGACAGGCGTTCTTCGGCTTTTCCGGTCAGGAAATGCATGTGGCAGCGCACTGCCCAGAGGAAATCATCGGCCTTCTGGAAGACGTGATACTCGTGCTTCGAGAGAACGCCGAGCGGGACAAGCTCTGCCGTATCGCGGACATGGTAGTAGTATTTCGAGATCCAGAAGAGCGTGTGCAGGTCGCGCAAGCCGCCCTTTCCTTCCTTGACGTTAGGCTCGACCAGATAGCGCGTGTCGCCGGCCTTGCGGTGGCGCTCGTCGCGCTCGGCAAGCTTCGCGGCGATAAATTCGGGACCGGTGCCGGTGACGATTTCCTTGTCGAAGCGCGCCTCGAGCTGCGCCTCGAGCGAGCGCAGGCCGCAGATGTAGCGCATTTCAAGGATCGCGGTACGGATCGTCATGTCTGATTTCGACAACGCGATGCATTCTTCAATCGTGCGTGTCGCGTGTCCGACCTTGAAGCCCATGTCCCAAAGGACGTAGAGCATGAATTCGACCGCCTTGTGCGTCTCCTCCGCCGGCTTCGGCTGAAACAGGAACAGGAGGTCGATATCGGAGCCCGGCGCCAGCGTGTCGCGCCCATAGCCGCCGACGGCCGTGACGGCGAACTTGTCCTTCTGTTTCGGGAAGACATGGGCACAGACGAACTCGTAGAGAGCTGTCGTAATCTGGTCCTGCAGCCATGAAATCCGGCGGGCGCAATTGATACCGCTGCCGTCGGCCGAAAGCAGTTCTCGTGCCTTCCGCCGACCTTCGCTGCTCGCCTTCTTGAGGGTCGCCAGCAGATCGGATCGCATGACGTCAGGCCGTGTCTTGTTGGCCTCGGCCACGGCGTCACACATCTTCAGGAGATAGTCGGTGTCGAGGATATCGGAGAAATCGATTTCGTTCGTCGTCGCCATGCGCGGGGCGGCTTCCTGTTCGCGCGGCGCAGCCGCTTCCTGCTGCGCCTCTCGTTTCGTCTGCATGCGCTATAGCCTCTTTGCCCGCCGATGACACGGGATTTCCTACTGCAGAACCCTTAATTTTGGCGAAAAGGTGTTGTCGGCCGGAAACCGTCGGCATCAGGCGATCAGGCAGCGATCAGCGCCCGCACGGAATAGAGCACCTGACGTGTCTCGCTGGTAATCGCCTCCAGCGTCTCTTGGTCACACTCGCGGTAGCCTGCTTTGGCAACACAGGACGATAGCTCCAGAATCCTGGCGCAGCAGCGGATGATCTGCAACAGACCGAAGGGAGAGGCCCATCCGCGGGGCATGCCGCGCTCGTCCGCGAGCCGCAGCGCTTCAAGCGCGCTGAAGATCGCCGCAAGCCTCTGGGTCTCGTTGAACAGCCGGTCCATGAACATCGGTCATCCCTGCTTCAGCTTCTTCTTAAGTTCGTAGAGCGCATCCATTGCCTCGCGCGGGGTCATGTCGTCGAGGCTCATACCCTTCAGGGCTTCCTCCACCTTCGAGGGGCCACGATTGCCATCCTCGCGACGCACAGCCACCTGGAACAGCGGTAGATCGTCGATAAGCTGGCTCGCCGGGTTCTTGCGGTCGGCATCCTCGAGACGCATCAACACGTCGCGGGCGCGGGACACGACCGAGGCCGGCAAACCTGCCAGTCGGGCAACCTGGATGCCATAGGAGCGGTCGGCAGCACCGGGGCCCACCTCATGCAGGAAGATCACGTCGCCGTCCCATTCCTTCACGCGCATCGTCGCGTTCGATAGGCGTGCAAGCTTTTCCGAAAGCACCGTCAGCTCATGGAAATGGGTGGCGAAGAGACCACGGCAGCGGTTCGCCTCATGCAGATGCTCGACCGCGGCCCAAGCGATGGAGAGGCCGTCGAAAGTTGCCGTACCGCGGCCGATCTCGTCGAGAATGACGAGCGACCGGTCTGTCGCCTGGTTGAGGATCGCGGCCGTTTCGACCATTTCCACCATGAACGTAGAGCGGCCGCGAGCGAGATCGTCGGAGGCGCCGACGCGCGAGAACAGGCGATCGACGATGCCGATATGGGCGGAGATCGCCGGTACGAAGGAACCTGTCTGCGCGAGGATCGCAATCAGCGCGTTCTGACGCAGAAAGGTCGACTTGCCGCCCATGTTCGGGCCTGTCAGCAGCCAGATCGCGCCATCCTTGCCGTCGGAGACTGGCGACAGATCGCAGTTGTTGGCCACGAATGGGCCGGATGACTGCCGCCGCAGCGCCTGCTCGACGACCGGGTGGCGCCCGCCTTCGATTGCAAAGATCTTCGAGTGATCGACGAGCGGCCGGCAATAGGCCTGTTCGTCGGCCAGAAGCGCAAGGCCGGCGGCAACGTCGATGACGGCCAGGGCGCGAGCGCCCGCCTTGATTGCCTCGGCCTCGGCGACGACGGCCGAGGTCATGTGGTCGAAGGCCGCCAGTTCGATCGCAAGCGCCTTGTCGGCGGCGTTAGCGATCCGGCTTTCCAGGTCTGCAAGTTCGGTCGTGGTGAACCGCATCGCGTTCGCCATCGTCTGGCGGTGAATGAAGCGGCCCTTCGCCTCCGGCGTATCGGTCATCGGTCCGGCATTGCCGGCAGTGACCTCGATGAAATAGCCGAGGATGTTGTTGTGCTTGATCTTCAGCGACTTTATGCCGGTTTCCTCGGCATATTGCAGCTGCAGGCCGGCAATCACGCGGCGTGACTGATCACGAAGCGCCCTGACCTCGTCGAGTTCGGCATTGGCGCCATCCCTCAGGAAGCCGCCGTCGCGCTTCAGCAGGGGTAGCTCATCGCCGAGTGTCTCGGACAGTAGCGCCGCGAGGCCGGAGGGGAGGGCCTGAAGGCTCGAAAGCGCAAGCTTCAGTTCCTCCGGCAGCAGCGCGTCCGCCAGCAACCGAGCGAGATCACCTGCAGCGCAAAGTCCCTGTCGGATGGCGGCAAGGTCTCGCGGTCCGCCGCGGTCGAGTGCAAGGCGGGAAAGCGCCCGCGGCATATCCGGCACATGCTTGAGATGGTGGCGCAGGTCGCCGCAAAGCGAGGGCTCCTCCATCAGGAAGCCAATCGAATCCAGCCGCTCATTGATACGTATGGGGTCGGTCAGTGGAGACATCAGCCGTTCGGCGAGCAAGCGCGCGCCGCCGCCGGTCACTGTGCGGTCGATCGCCTTCAGCAGCGAGCCGTTGCGATCGCCCGACAACGTGCGGACAAGTTCGAGATTGGCGCGGGTGGCCGGATCGATGAACAGCGTCGAAGCGCCGCTCTCGCGCTCCGGACGCCCGAGCGGCGGTCGTTCGGCGATCTGTGTCTTCTCGACGTAGGCGACGGCTGCAGCGGCGGCGGCAAGCTCGGCGCGCGAAAAGCTGCCGAAGCCGTCGAGCGTCGAGACATTGAAATAACGTGCGATCCGCCCTTCGGCAGTGGCGCTGTCGAAGAGCACAGCCGGCTGCGGAACGGCGGTGCGGCCCAGTACGTCGAAAACGGGTTTCAGCTCGGGATCGTGAAAGATCGTATCGGGCACGATCAGTTCACGCGGGTCGATGCGTAGGATATCGGCGAGCAGGCGCGAGTTTTCAGTCTCGGCCACTCGGAAAATCCCGGTCGAGATGTCGATCCAGGCGAGCGCCAGTACCGGCTCGGCGCTGGCGCGAATCCGGGTAAGCGCCATCAGATAGTTCGATTCCGATGGCGAAAGCAGCTTTTCCTCGGTGATCGTGCCCGGTGTCACGAGGCGGACGACGTCGCGCTTCACGACCGATTTGGAGCCGCGCTTTTTGGCTTCCGCCGGGTCCTCGACCTGTTCGCAGACGGCAACCCGGAAGCCGAGGGCGATCAGTTTCTGCAGATAGTCGTCGGCCGCATGAACAGGCACCCCGCACATCGGAATGTCCTGCCCCATGTGCTGACCCCGACGGGTGAGCGTGATGCCGAGCGCGCGGGAGGCTTCCAGTGCATCCTCGAAGAACAGTTCATAGAAATCGCCCATGCGATAGAACAACAGCGAGTCAGGGTTGTTGGCCTTGATCTCGATGAATTGCTCCATCATCGGTGTTGCCGAGGCGCGACTTTCTTCCGTGGTCAGCTCGGCAGCCGAAAAGGCTTCTATTCCAGTGTCAATTCGTTCGTTCACGGAGATGCATTTTTTCCAAAAAAGAGGTGCCAACCCTAGCTGCCCACAGCTATAGATGACAACCGCGATTGAGGAAGAGCAAGGCGTCACCCACAAGACGTTGGAGGAAAAATGCCCGACACCGAGAAGAAGCAGCGGCCGGTTACATCAGTGACCGACAACGAGGCTCTTGAGTTCCACGCCATGGGGCGGCCCGGAAAGCTCGAGATCAACGCCACGAAACCGATGGCGACGCAGCGCGATCTGTCGCTTGCCTATTCGCCGGGCGTTGCCGTTCCGGTGAAGGCAATCGCCGCCGATCCTGCCACCGCCTACGACTACACGACCCGCGGGAACATGGTCGCAGTCATTTCAAACGGTACGGCGATTCTCGGTCTCGGCAATCTGGGCGCGTTGGCCTCCAAGCCGGTCATGGAGGGCAAATCGGTGCTCTTCAAGCGCTTTGCCGACGTCGATTCCATCGATCTTGAAGTCGATACCGAAAATGTCGACGAGTTCATCAACTGCGTCCGCTTCCTCGGCCCTTCCTTTGGCGGTATCAATCTCGAAGATATCAAGGCGCCGGACTGCTTCATCATCGAGCAGCGCCTGCGCGAGCTGATGGACATTCCTGTTTTCCATGACGACCAACACGGCACGGCGATCATCGCTGCCGCAGGTCTCATCAACGCGCTGGAACTGACCGGCCGCGACCTGAAGACGACGAAACTCGTCTGCAACGGTGCAGGTGCCGCTGCCATTGCCTGCGTCGAACTCATCAAGGCCATGGGCTTCGCGCCCGAGAATATTGTCCTTTGCGACACAAAGGGCGTGATATACCAGGGCCGAACCGAGGGCATGAACCAGTGGAAATCAGCGCACGCGGTCAAGACAAAGGCGCGCACGCTCGAGGAGGCCATGAAGGGCGCGGACGTGGTCTTCGGTCTCTCGCAGAAGGGTGCCTTCTCCGAGACCATGATCCGTTCGATGGCCGATCGCCCGATCATTTTTGCCATGGCCAATCCCGACCCGGAAATTACGCCTGAAGAGGTCGCCCGCATTCGCGACGACGCTATCATGGCAACTGGCCGATCCGACTATCCGAACCAGGTCAACAACGTTCTCGGCTTTCCCTATATCTTCCGTGGTGCGTTGGATGTTCGTGCCACCACTATCAACGACGCCATGAAGATTGCGGCTGTCCAGGCGCTGGCAAACCTCGCACGCGAAGACGTGCCTGATGATGTTGTGGCGGCGTATCAGGGCAATCGTCCGCGCTTCGGCGCGCAATACATTATTCCGGTGCCGTTCGATCCGCGCTTGATTTCCGCAATCCCGGTGGCCGTGGCGCAGGCCGCGATTGACAGCGGTGTCGCCCGCAAGCCGATCGTCGACATGGCAGCCTATGCCCGCGAACTTTCGGCCCGCCGAGATCCCATCGCCTCGACGCTGGCGAGCCTCTACGAGCGCGTTCGCCGCCGCCCGAAGCGGGTAGTCTTTGCCGAAGCCGAAGAAGAGCAGGTCATGCGTGCGGCAATGTCCTACGCCAACCAGCAGCTCGGCACGGCGATCCTCCTCGGCCGCGAGGACCTGATTCATGCGACCGCCGAGCGCGCCGGCATCGATCTCAATCGCCCGGGACTGGAAATTGTCAACGCACGCATCTCCACCCGTGTCGAGGCCTATATCGACTATCTCTATGCGCGCCTGCAGCGCAAGGGTTACCTCCACCGCGATGCCCAACGTCTGATCCATCAGGACCGCAACCACTTCGCCGCTTGCATGGTGGCGCTTGGCGATGCCGACGGGATGGTGACGGGCATCACCCGCAATTATTCGACGGCGCTCGAAGATGTGCGCCGCTGCATCGACATGAAGCCGGGACATCAGGTGATCGGCGTTTCGGTTGCGCTTTGCCGCGGTCGCACCGTTTTTGTCGCGGATACGGCCGTCCACGACATGCCATCGGCCGCGGAGCTCGCCGATATCGCCGTGGAAGCCGCGGGTTTTGCGCGCCGCATGGGTTATCAGCCGCGTGTTGCCATGCTCGCCTATTCGACCTTCGGCCATCCCTCGGGCGAGCGCTCCGAGCGCGTGCGCGAAGCCGTTAAGATCCTCGACAAGCGCCGCGTCGATTTCGAGTATGACGGCGAGATGGCGGCCGACGTGGCGCTGAACCGTAAGGTGATGGAGCAGTACCCGTTCTGCCGCCTGTCCGGACCGGCCAACGTACTGGTCATGCCAGCGTTCCACTCGGCGTCGATCTCCACGAAGATGCTGCAGGAACTCGGCGGTTCGACCGTCATCGGCCCGATCCTCGTCGGCCTCGACAAGGCGGTTCAGATCACGTCGATGGGAGCGAAGGATTCCGACATCGTCAACATGGCCGCAATCGCGGCCTATGCTGGATCGTGAAGGAGACAGAGCGGGAGGCATCCTCCCGCTCCTTCGTTACATCGGTGGAAAATCAGCTCGAGAACCGTCCGGCGTCGGCGCCGTAGTAGTTCAGGTAGCGATCGGAAATGCTGGCAATCGGCAACACGATCAGAACGTCCGTCGTATTAAAGGCCTTGTCGACGACGGCGGTCGAGCCGACCATGGCGCCGAGGCGCAGATAACCCTTGATCAGAGGCGGCAACGCCATAAGCGCCCGCTTCGGATTGACAGCTTCGGCCGGCATCAAATCCATGTCACGAGCCAGGTGCGGAAGGGCTGCGACGGCCCATTCATCCTTGGCGGCTACGTTGTGGTGCAGGAAGGACAATGCAAGCGCGTGGCTTTCCGGGTGGATGCCTGGGAACGAGGCGCAGCCGAACATGGCGCTCATGCCATGCTTCAGCGCATAGGCCCAGTTGCCCTGCCATAGGAGCTCGACCGTGCGCTTGGTCCGGTAGTCGGGCAGCACGCAGGAGCGACCGAGCTCCATGAACCGCTTATCCGGGTGGCGGGCGAGCAGCTCGTCGATTGCGAATTCCGAAGCCGAGTAAAAGCCGCCGTTGGCCATCGCGACTTCCTGTCGCAGCAGGCGATAGGTACCGACGATCTGATCCTCGCTGTCGCCCTCGATCGAGCGATCAAGCACGAGCAGATGGTCGCAGAATTCGTCGTAGGAATCGAAATCGCGCTTACGGCGCATGGCCTCCAGCGAAAGCTGTGCACCCATCTCTTCGACGAAGACCCGAAATCGAACAGCCTGGGCGGCATCAATCTCACTGGCTGTGCGGGCAAGACGAGTCTCAAGATTGCCGATGCGGCCGAGGATATCGCCTTCCTTCGGCGCAAGCGTGCGCGACGGCCGATGAACTTCGGCGACGGCACTATTAAAAGCGTCTACTGACATGGCGATTCTCCCGTTGCCGGCTTTTGACACGCCATAAAACACTTATATGCGACAGGAAAGTGACATCATTCACCCGGTCACACGCAAGAAGCGTGCCGGTTGTTTGATGGCTACCGCGCTTCCGCGCGGCGGGCCGAAAGCGCAGCAACAGCTTGGACTTCCGTCAGCAACCTTATCGGGTCAACCGGCTTTACCATGACGCGGTTTGCACCATTCAGCAAGACTTGTCTACGGGATTCATCGCGCTTGTCGGCAGTCAGAACAATGATAGGAACGGGCGAAACGTCAAGCCGGCGTTCATGACCGCGTAGCCGACCAAGCATGTCGATACCGTCGCCACCCGGCATGGAAAGGTCGCTGATGACGATTTCGGGGCGCGCGCTTCCTTCCGACAGTGCGCGATCGAGGAGCGTCTCGAAATGTTCGACATGTTCGACGGTGTGACCGGCCTTCTCGAGCATGGCGCGGATGAGCATTGCGTTGATCTGGTCATCTTCAGCCAGCAGAATCCGCAGCCCGCTCTGGATTCCAGCTTCGGGGATGGAGACGCTAAACCCTGGCTGGTTGTCGTTAAGCGCATCGCGCTTCTCCATGCCGCGCATCCGTCCACGCAGCACGTCGATCAGCGACTGCTCTCGCAGCGGCCTTATCAGCCAGGCGTCGAACAGGTCGAGCGCGTGGGCGTTTCGCTCTTCGGGGTTGACGAGGAAGATCTTGCGCAGTCCCAATGCCGCGATTTCGGCTCGGTCGGCAAGGTGATCAGCAAACTCCGCCGACATGCGGTGGTCGACGATAATGTCGGTTGGCCGGCGACCGCCAGAGGCCATGGAAAGCAACATCTCATGCGCACTCGCGCCGTCAGTCACGAGGTGACAATCGCCGCCGAGCGTTGATATCGTTTCCGATATTGCCATCCGCGCCGCGCCGGAAGGCGCAAGCAGCAGCACGACGCTTCCAGCAAGCACGCCGTTGCGGCTGCCGCGGCTTTCCTCCGCAATGTCGATCGGAAACCGGATGCTGAATTCGCTGCCGGTTCCTTTTTTGCTGGCGACGGCAAGAGAGCCGCAAAATTCGCGCATGATACGGGCGGAGATGGAGAGACCAAGTCCCGTCCCCGCACTCTTTTCGATCGATGTGCCGCCCTGCTCGAACTCGCCGAAGATGCGGTTGCGTTCTTCCTCAGTCATTCCAGGCCCGGTATCGGTGACGTTGATCACAACATCGCTGGCCTCCAGCGACGCCCGCACGAAAACGCCGCCTGTCTGGGTGAACTTCACGGCGTTTCCGATGACGTTGAACAACACCTGACGCAGGCGCGCTGGGTCGAAGCTCATCAACTCCGGCAGGTCGCAAGCCACAGTCGCGCCAATCTCAATACCTTTTTCATGGGCGCGGTGGGCAAGCATTTCGACGACGCTCTCGATCAGCTTGCGCAGCGATTCGGCGCGCGGGCGCAGTTGAAAGCGACCGACCTCGATAGTGGAGAAGTCGAGCAAGTCCTCGACCAGCTGTGTCAATGCATAGCCGGATTGCCGGATGCCTGTGAGATAGTTCTGCTGCTCCTGCGTCAGGCGGGTTTCGGTCAGGAGATGAGTCATGCCAAGAATGCCAGAAAGCGGGGTGCGGATTTCGTGGCTGACGGTGGCAAGCAGGCGCGATTTGGCAGCGCTGTTGTATTCAGCCTTTTGCCGGGCCTCCTCGCGGGCCTGCGCCGTCAGCCGCTCTTCGGTGACGTCGCGGGCGATGCTCTGCAGCAGCAATCGTCCATCGGCCGGATCGCGGGTCACGACATCACGCCAGAAGTAGATGCGCTGGCCCACCGGCGTCGAAATCTCGACTTCGAAGCGATGCGGTGCTGGGCCCGGACGAAAGGCGATTCCAATCTCCTCACAGGTCAGCCCCACCGGATTGGCGCGACCGGTCAGCCGACGAAACGTCTCGTTGGCGCCGACGATACGACGGTCCATGTTGCGCGTGACTGTAATGTCGCCGAGCGCGTCATGGATATCGGCGAAAAGAGCCGTCCCTTGGCCCCATGCGGGAGAAACGCCAGTTAGGTGGTTCCGTACGCTTCTTTGTCTGGCAGTCGAAAAGATTGCGAGAAGGACCGCAACGGATAGTGCTGCAACGACGAGCTCTATCGAAAGCAACAGCGGACCGCCTGTGTTGGCCACTGCAGCTGGGATCAGGCCTACAACAAGACCAAGTCCACCCAACCACCATGACATCAGCTTGTAGCCTATGCGGCGGCGTTCGGATTGCGGAGAAATGACCTCGGTTTGTTGGGCAACAGCATTCGAAACCCGCTCGCCATCGCGATGAGTGGTGGGCCGCCCGAATGCGGCGGCAAGTCTCTCGTGCAATCGACCAAGACTTTGCATGGTCGTCGGATAACACGACGGCGGTTCTAAATGGCTTCAGCAAACTGCTAAGATTTTAACGGTCTGCGTTTTTAGGTTGTACCAGTTCGTCCAAAATCACGCATCCAGCGCCGATCGTGATAAAACTGTCGGCTAAGTTGAAGACGGCGAACGACCATGTATCGGTATGAAACAGAATGTAGTCGATGACATGTCCATAGAGGAAGCGGTCGATCAGGTTACCGAGTGCGCCGGCAATGATCAGCGCATAGCCAAGGTGAGCGAAGGTGCGTTGCTTACCGGTGCGATGCCAGAGCCAGACGACGAACGCAACGATGGCCAGGCGCATGCCGACGATGAACCAGCCGTCCATGCCCGAGAGCATCGAGAAGGCGACGCCGAGATTGTAGGTCCGGTAGAGCGCCAGCATCGGGATAAGGTGCACCGGTTCCTGGAGCGGCAGCGTGTGGTCGACAACGATCTTGACGATTTGGTCGAGCACGACGGCAATGACGATAAAGATCAGGATCGGCACTGGCCGGGCAAATAGCGTCGGTCGTTCGAGCGTCGGTTCGGTCATTTTGCCTCGTCGAGTGAGAGGAGATGCCGGCGTGCCTCGAACAGCATGACGGCGCTGGCAACGGCCAGATTGAGCGAGTCGGCGCGGCCCTGCTGCGGAATACGGGCAAGCGTATCGGCTTCCTTGGCAAGATGCTCCGGCAGACCGGATTGCTCGTTGCCCATCAGGATCACCACCGGCTTCTTCTTGTAGTCGATTGTCCGGTAATCGACCGAGCCCGCCAGATGCGTGGCGACGACAGAAACGCCGGCGTGCTTCTTCCAGACGATGAACTCCTCGGGGGTTGCGCGGGCGACAGGAACGGCAAATACCGAACCCATGGTGGCGCGCACCGTTTCCAGCGAGAACGGATCGGTCGTCTCGCCGACAAGGATGACCCCGGAGGCGCCGGCGGCATCGGCGGTGCGGATGATTGTGCCGAGATTGCCGGGGTCGCGGACCCGATCGAGGGCGATCCAGGTTTCCCCGGGCTTTGGATGGATGTCGCGCAGCGGCTTCCAGCGACTCTCGAAGATGCCGACCACCATCTGCGGATTGTCGCGACGGGTGACCGAGGAGAGCACCTTCTCGCTGACCTCAAGCACCAGCCCGCCTGATGCAATGGTCTTCGCCGCCATCTGCTCGACAAGCGGCTTGCCCTTGGCGGCCTTGGCATAAACAAGAGTGCGGATCATCCAGCCGAGTTCGATCGCATCGATCACCAGCTTCAGGCCTTCGGCCATGAAGGTGCCGCTCTGCTCACGCGTCTTCTTGTCGCTGAGTGCCTTGATATCCTTGATGATGGGATTGGCGAGCGAGGTGACCTCTTTCACATGCCCGACTTTGTGTGGCCCGTGGCCCTTGTGTTCATGGATCATTTCGGCACCCAGCGGGAAAAAAGGGAGGTCGAGAGCGCGCGCCCTGGCGCCTTGCCGTCCAGCCCGCCCTCGCGAATGACGAGCTCGCCTGACTCGACGACACCGCCGGCGCCGCGCATCGTCTCGCGCATCAGCTCATGGATCGAATAGAAGCTGGCGCGGATCGAATAGGCCGTCAGCACCAGCCCGACCGCCTTCGGCGACAGAATTTCGCGGCAGATGTCGAGCATGACCGGCAGATGCTCGAACAGGTGCCAGACCTCGCCATTCGGCCCACGGCCGAATTTCGGCGGATCGGTGAGGATGATGTCGTATTTGTTGCCGCGGCGCTCCTCACGCTGGATGAACTTCATTGCGTCTTCGCAGATCCAGCGAATCGGCGCCTTTTCCAGCCGGCTCAGGGCCTGGTTGTCACGAGCCCAGCCGATCGCCTTCTTCGACGCATCGACATGCGTAACCTCGGCGCCTGCTGCTGCCGCCACGAGAGAGGCGACGCCGGTGTAGCCGAAGAGGTTCAGCACTTTCAGTGGTCGTCCAGTGGCTTCCACCTGCTGCTTCATCCAGGTCCAGTGGACGATCTGCTCTGGAAAGACGCCCACATGCCGGAAGGAGGTAAAACGGCCGAGGAAATCCACGCCGAGCAGGTTGAGCGGCCAGGTCTCGCCGAGCGCCTCCTTGGGAAAGCGCCAGCGCCCTGTGCCTTCCTCGTCCGTATCGCCGGTGAAGACCGCATCGACCTTTTCCCAGACCTGCTTCGGCAGGGATGGCTGCCACAGTGCCTGGCCTTCAGGGCGCACGATCCGGTAGGGGCCGTATTGTTCCAGCTTCTCGCCATTGCCGCTGTCGATCAGATGAAAGTCACCAGCATCAAGAGATTCGAGGATGACGGGCACGCGCTCAGCCGGCCGCTCGCCGGTTCGCGCCGTCAACGGACGATCGGTCGCCGTCGGAACCGAGGCCGGTTCGCGTAGCTTTTCGCGCGCCGGCGCAGGCTTTGCCGCGGGCCTTGTCGGCCGCGGGCTGCGGTCGTCGGCGCGGCGCCCGCCGGAGGGGCCGGCGGCGGATTTCTGGCCTGGCCGGCGTTCTTTTTGTCTCAACGTGATGTTCCGCGTGCTTCGGTTCGATAGAACTCGTGCAAATAGCATTCCGTTTCACCTTGGCAAAGCGCTTTCCGGCTGTGATAAATTGAGCCAGGGCGAAATGAGAGGATTTCGAATGGACTTGATCGGCGAAGAACGGATTTTGGCGCCACGGGGCGTCGTATGGGCCGCGCTGAATGATCCCGAGATTTTGAAGCAGTGCATTCCGGGCTGTCAGAGCCTGGAGATGAAGTCGCCGACCGAGCTGGCCGCGGTGGTTAAGGTGAAGATCGGCCCCGTTTCGGCGACCTTCAACGGCGAGGTCACGCTTTCCAATATCAACGTGCCGGAGAGTTACACGATCTCAGGCGAAGGCAAGGGCGGTATCGCTGGCTTTGCCAAGGGCGGGGCTGATGTCGTGCTGAAGGACGAGGGAAGCGAGACGGTCTTGCGGTATGAAGCAAAAGCCCTGGTCGGTGGCAAGATCGCACAGCTCGGAGCGCGATTGATCGACTCGACATCCACGAAGCTAGCCCAGCAGTTCTTCTCCAGTTTCAACGCCGCCGTCAGTGCCAAGGCCGCGGAATAAGGATCCGAATTGACAGATCTTTCCGCCCAAACACGACCGCAACCCGTAAAATGGACCATCAGGTCGCCAGGTCAGTCGGACTTGGAAATTCTGGCCGACATTTATCTCACCGTACGCCGCGAGACGTTTGTATGGGTTGATCCCGCCAGCTTCCGCCACGAAGATTTTAAAACTCACACGCACGGCGAACATCTGTGGCTGGCGGAGGCACCAAATGGCGAGATCGCCGGCTTCATGACGTTATGGCCACCGGACGATTTCATACACATGCTCTATGTCAGCAAATTCTGGCAAGGGCAGGGCGCCGGCGCTGCGCTGCTGGCGGCGCTGCCGGATTGGCCGCACAACAAATATCGTTTGAAATGCTTGGTGAAGAACAGCCGCGCGAAGGCATTCTATCGTTCCAAGGGGTTCGTCGTTACGGGTTCGGGCACATCAGCGGAAGGCGACTTTGAGGAGATGAGCTTTTATCCGGATGCGTAACCCCTTTGCCCGCCCTATTGCAACTGCGGTTTCTTCAGGAACGCGTTGCGATCAGCGGACCTGATGCGCAGCCATGCCTCACGGCCATCGCGGAGCACGCGCATCGGAATTTCCGCACCTGCGGGTCCGCTGCTCCAGACCTTGCGATAGAAATCGGCGAGCCCATCGACTTCGCCATCCCGGATTTCAGAAATAATGTCACCGCGCCGCAAGCCGGCGTCAGCCGCCGGGCTGCCCTCAGCCACGCTCATCACCACCACATCGCCATTGCTTTCCGCTGAGAAGGCTCCGAGCCACGGCCGCGGCGGCTTGTTCACGCGACCGCGGGTCATCAAATCGTCGAGAATTGGCGGAAGCAGATTGATCGGCACGATCATGTTGATGTCGGCCACCTCGTCGTTCTGGCTCATCTGCAGACGCAGGGAACCAATCCCAAGCAATTTGCCCTTGGTGTCAATGAGGGCCGCGCCTCCCCATGAGGGATGCGCCGGCGTCGTGAAGATCGCTTCATCGAGCAGATATTCCCAATAGCCCGCGAACTCCTGTTTCGCCACGATCCTGGCTTCCACAAACTGGCCGATACCGTCCGCCAGCACGACGGGGTCACCGAGGCTGGCTCCGCTGCCATCGCCAAATTCCAACGCCGGCAGGCCGAGATCTCCCAGCGCCTGAAGAAGGCCGAACCCTGTCTCCTGGTCATAGGCGAGCGGATGGGCAGCAATGACACGCCCGTCAAGTGTGGTCAGCCACACTTCGTCGGCCTCGGTAATCAGGTAGCCAATGGTAAGGACCAGTCCGGATTCCCTGATGACAACGCCGCTGCCTTCCCGGCGGGTGCCCAGTGTGCCCGCGGTAAAGGCGTCGTCAGGAATTGAGGAGCTAACGGCCACGACTGACCGCAGGATTTCGTCGATATTCATGGTCCCATCCTTCCAAGGCGCGGCGCATGTTTCGGAAAACGACTGTGCCTGGCAGATGTGCAGTGGGTCTATTTCATATAGCTATGGAGGTGGGGCCGTCGCTGCAAGTGCTTGCGCGCCGGAATTTCAGACTGCGCGCCTGGCCTTGCGCCCGGTGTGCATCACCGCGACGGCAACTGCCCAGCAATTTCCTCGGCGCGGTTCTTGTGGCGGTCCGCCTCTGCCTGCCAGCGGGCGGCTTCCTTCGCCTCTATTCGGACGCGCTTGCGGTATTTGGCCTGGTTGAGCCATGTGGCTGCAGAGCCGAGCATAATACCAATGATCAAAGCGATGAAGATAAATACAAATAACGGCGCAGACAGAGAGAGCGCCTGGTCTTCTGGTCGGAAGGGATTGAAGGCCAGGGTCACGACCTGCCGGTTGGCGACACAAAAAATGATGAGGATGATTCCAAGTGGGAGAAAAATCAAAAGGTTGGTGATCTTTTTCGCCATGCTCGGCCTCCGTATTTCGACGCGCGCCCATCTTTGGCGCGGTCGCTTTGATCTGGTCAGCAGGATAGTGGGCCGGAAGCCAAGTTCAAGTGAGGGGTTGCCGCAGGTCGCCACGTGGAGAGGATCAATCCTCTTCGTCGGCCTGTCCCGGATTGAGGCGCTCGCGCAGTTCCTTGCCGGTTTTGAAGAAGGGAACCCACTTCTCTTCAACGAAAACAGTATCGCCTGTACGTGGGTTGCGGCCGGAACGGGAGGGGCGGTTCTTCACCGAAAAAGCGCCGAATCCACGCAGTTCAACGCGGTTGCCCGCTGCGAGCGCGTCCGTGATCTCGTCGAGGACCGCGTTGACGATATTCTCGACATCGCGATGGTAAAGATGCGGGTTGCGGGCTGCAACTATCTGCACCAGTTCGGACTTGATCACTTTCGCCCCCTTAAATTATTGATTTCTTATTGGTCATTGCCAACCTGCCAAACTGAAAGGAGCCCGTCAAGGAGCAACTTTGGGGGCAAAATTCCGGCGAGGCCTCGCGCCGCGACAAGATCGTCGTAGCCGAGCAGCGTCAAGATCTGGGACACGCTTTCGGCGAGGAGGAAGGGAGTGCTGCTCCTCTTGTTCCAATCGACTTCCGGCAGGCTCTTGCTGACCTTGCGTGTTTCAAGATAGGCCCGGATCTCGTCGTCCCCGCCGATCTGGTCGATCAGCTTGGCCTGGAGAGCCTGGCGACCGGTAAAGATGGAGCCGTCGGCGAGCTTTTGGGCCTCCTCGTGCGGTAACTTGCGACGCTCCGCGACGAGATCGACGAACCAGCCGTAGCTGTCGATGATCATATTGTTGATCATGGCCTTAGCCTCTTCGCTCGCCGGGTGGAATGGCGACGGCTCGGCTTTCAATGGCGAAGACTTTATCTCCTCCAACGAAACTCCGATCTTGTCGAGCAGCGGCCTGATCTGCGGATACTGGAAGATAACGCCGATCGAACCGGTGATCGAGTTATCTCCTGCTATAATCATGTCGCCGGCGGTCGCAATCATGTAGCCAGCGGAAGCAGCAAGCGTGCGCACGTCGGATACGACGGGCTTTTTGGCAGCAATGGCACGGATCGCTTTGAAGATCCTCTCGCCGCCATAAGTTGTACCCCCAGGCGAGGAGATCGAGACGATGACCGCTTTCACTGAGTCGCTCTTTTCGATCCTCTTTAAGCGCTCCAGCAGTTCGTCATCGTCGGTGATTAGCCCGGAAATGGTTACGTGGGCGACGTGCGCCCGGCTCGTGGCGACGTCGCCGACGATGAGCCGATAGGCCATGAAACCCAATAAAACGAGCAGCAATACCGCTACGACGCGCCAAAAGCCAACCTTGCGGCGAAGCCTGCGGCGATCGGCAATCATCGAACTGTCCATGCTTTCCTCCAGGGGGTGGCGAGCACGCGCGATCCCGTAAATCTAGGGCTCGAGCGCGGTTCGGACACGTTGATTTTACCCCGCGCCCATGCCTTTCTTGTTTGTTGCAGAAAAAAATCCATATTGGCAAGTCAGTGTAATAATGCGAAACGAACTGTGATCGGGCGCGACAATGTCTATACGCTGCCTGATCACGACACGGACCTGGTTTATGCTCAACACTTTGAACACCACCGGAAAGGCTGACTATGTGAGGCCGGAGCGGAGCGCCTATGGCGCTGCGCGTTTCCACTCCGCGCGCGTGCGCCGGCTGAAGATCATCCTCCCAATCGCGGCCGTCGTGGTTTCGCTGATCTTTATTGCTGTTTCCGTGATCCGCACCTATCTGCCGGAAAACATCAAGATCGAGGGCGCCAAGATTGAGAACGGTAAAGTCGTGATGGAGAAACCTGCCATCTCGGGCCGCAATTCGGATGGAATCAACTATTCGATGCTGGCCGAAAGGGCGCTTCAGGACATCAAGAACCCCAACCTGATGACGCTGGAGAACATCAAGGCCGCCGTACCGATGAAGGATGATCTGATCGCTCGCGTCGAAGCGACGGCTGCTGACTATGACCGTGCGACCGACAATCTCGATGTCAAATCACCCTTTGCCATCCTTTTGAGCAACGGACTGACGGCCAACTTCCAGAGCGCCAAGGTGGACATAAAGGGTGGAAAGCTCACCAGCGAGGACCCCGTAAGTATTCAGAAAGATAGCGCGTCTATTGTTGCGCAGTCGATCAAGATGACGGATAAGGGGCAGACGATCACATTCGAGGGGAACGTTCGCATGAATGTCGATCCCTCCACTATTCACAAACAGGGCACGTAACAGCCGGGTCACCATGACAAACGATTGTCGCATTTCTACCCGCAAAGCGGGAGCAGTATTCCTTAGTGGCGCGGTCGCGCTGCTACTGTTGACCGGAAGCGCCATGGCGCAGGCAACAACCAGTCAGATGGATGGGCTGAAGCTGAACAGCAACGAGCCGATCCAGATCGAGAGCGACAAGCTGGAGATCCACGATCAGGAGCACACAGCCGATTTTACTGGCAATGTGAAGGTGGTGCAGGGGAAGACGACGCTGCAGGCCGGACATATGACGGTCTATTACAAGCCGAAGGCCGAGGATGCGAATGCGACTCCGGCGGATGGCGCCAAGACCGCTTCGGCCTCGATTTCATCGGGCAACACCGACATCGATCACATCATCGTCACGGACAAGGTGTTCTTGAATTCGGGTACGCAAACAGCCACCGCCGATAACGGCTCGTTCGACATGGCCAAGCAGCTTTTCATCCTCAAGGGTGAAAAGGTTGTGCTTACCGATGGGCCAAACGTCTTTACGGGCTGCCAGCTGACGGTCCACATGCAAACGGGGCAGGCACAGCTGGAGAGCTGCGGGGGGCGCGTCCAGATTCAGCTTGATCCGAAATCGCAGAAACAGAACTGACCCCGGCCTTACCACGTGAAGCTATTTTCGCTATCGACCATGTTCGGCGGGTCCGGGCAGCAAGCTGCTGAGACCCACGCCGGTGACAAGAGCCGTTACCAGGGCACGCTAATTGCGCGCGGTCTGACAAAGACCTACAGCACCCGGCGCGTTGTGAACGGCGTGTCGCTGGTCGTTCGGCGAGGCGAGGCCGTCGGCCTACTTGGCCCGAATGGTGCCGGCAAGACGACCTGTTTCTATATGATCACCGGGCTGGTGCCCGTCGATGAGGGCACAATCGAGATCGATGGCAATGATGTCACGACGATGCCGATGTATCGCCGCTCGCGACTGGGCGTTGGCTACCTACCGCAGGAAGCCTCGATTTTCCGCGGCCTGACCGTCGAGGAGAACATTCGGGCGGTCTTAGAAGTGCATATCAACGATAAGGCTCAGCGCGAGAAGAAGCTCGACGAACTCCTCGACGAGTTTCACATTCGTAAGTTGCGAAAGAGCGCTGCCGTCTCGCTTTCAGGTGGCGAGCGTCGCCGCCTCGAAATCGCCCGCGCGTTGGCGACCGATCCGACCTTCATGCTCCTCGACGAGCCGTTCGCCGGCGTCGACCCGATCTCCGTGGCCGATATCCAGCATCTGGTGCATCACTTGACGGCACGTGGCATCGGCGTGTTGATCACCGACCATAACGTGCGCGAGACGCTGGGCCTTATTGACCGTGCCTACATCATCCATGCGGGAGAAGTGCTGACGCATGGTCGTGCCAACGATATCGTCAACAACCCGGAAGTGCGCCGCCTTTACCTAGGCGACAATTTCAGCCTTTGATGCTCTGATGCACGGCTGAAATTCACCTTCTGTGACAGTTCCGCTTGACCAAATAGAATAAAAAAGCAATTTTTGGGCCAACTTGGATTTCCGTGGCCTGAACCCGTAACAGGACGCGGTTTCCCGGGGGAGACGAACGGGAGTTTCGCGTCCGCTATGGCACTGTCGGCCAATCTTTTTCTGCGCCAGAATCAGTCATTGGTAATGACACCGCAACTGATGCAGTCCATTCAGTTGCTGCAGATGACGCATCTCGAGCTGACGCAGTTTATTGCCCAGGAAGTCGAGAAGAACCCGCTGCTGGAGCTTCCGTCAAATGATACGGAAACGGGCAGTGAGCGCGGCGCGGAAGACGAGACCTATCCCCATCAGGCAGCGGATGAGCCCTCAGATGAGGGCTACGACAGCCGCGCCGAGATTTTGTCGGGTGATTGGTACGAGAGTGGCAACAGCGCCGGGGCAAGCCGCCTCAGCGATGAGCTCGATGCCAATTATGCCAATGTTTTTCCCGATGACGGGGTCCCGCAGCGCGCCGATGCTCCCGAACTGATCAGCCAATGGAAGTCGATGCCCGGCAACGGCGAAGGGACTGACAGTTATGACCTCGATGATTTCGTCGCCGGTCAGATCTCGCTGCGCGATCATCTTGCCCAGCAATTGCCTTTCGTGTTGCCTGAAATGGCGGATCGGTTGATCGCCCAGCATCTCGTCGACCAGCTGGATGAGGCAGGCTATCTCCAGGGCGATGCCATAGAGGCGGCTGATAGGCTTGGCGCGAGCGTACATGACGTCGAGCGCGTGATCGTCGCCTTGCAGACGCTCGACCCGCCCGGCGTCTTCGCCCGCAATCTGGCGGAATGCTTGGCGATCCAGCTTCGGCAGAAGGATCGCTTTGACCCTGCCATGCAGGCGCTGGTCAGCAATCTCGAGCTTCTAGCCCGGCGCGACTTTTCGACACTGAAACGGCTGTGTGGCGTCGACGAGGAAGACCTGCTCGATATGCTGGGCGAGATCCGCCAGCTCAATCCGAAGCCGGGCGCTGGCTTTGAAACCGGAATGTCGGAAGCGATCATGCCTGATGTCGTCGTACGACTAGGCTCCGATGGTGGCTGGGTGGTGGAGCTCAACCCGGACACCCTGCCACGCGTTCTTGTCAATCAGGCTTATTTTGCCAAAGTCACCAAGAGCGGTGACGATCATGCCTTTCTGTCGGAATGCCTTCAGACGGCCAACTGGCTGACCCGCAGCCTCGATCAGCGCGCCAAGACGATCATGAAGGTGGCCAGCGAGATCGTTCGCCAGCAGGACGCATTTCTGATGCATGGTGTCGACTACCTGCGGCCGCTCAACCTCAAGACGGTGGCCGACGCTATCAAGATGCACGAGTCCACCGTCAGTCGCGTGACCTCCAACAAATACATGCTGACGCCGCGGGGGCTCTTCGAACTCAAGTATTTCTTCAGCGTCTCCATCAGCGCTGTCGAGGGGGGGGACAGCCATTCTGCAGAGGCGGTGCGCCATAAGATCCGCACCCTCATCATGCAGGAAAGCCCGGATGCGGTGCTTTCGGATGACGACATCGTGGATATTCTCAAGAAGGGCGGCGTCGATCTTGCCCGCCGAACGGTGGCGAAATATCGCGAGGCAATGAACATTGCTTCCTCCGTCCAGCGCAGGCGGGAGAAGCGGGCCTTAGCCAAGGTCGCAGGCTTTTGAGTATTGCGTGATACGATCATTGCGTGTATTTCAGATAGCTAAATAATGTCTCTGTTGACAATTTTTTAACTTCTAGCTAGAAGCGCGCCGCAATTGGCGCTGTGGACAGCGTGGAAGTTATCCCCATCATCCCCAGGGCGCCTGAAGCCGGGAACTTCGGCCGATCTTGCTTGGGATCGCGCGAAGTGCTTGGATGAGGGGGAGCCTTGGCGTAAACTGGTACTCGCAAACCACCATAAGAAGGGAAACTCCATGAGTGTGCGTGTATCCGGTAAACATATGGAAATTGGTGACTCGTTCCGCCAACGGATCGAGGACCAAATCGGTGTCGCCGTCACGAAATACTTCGACGGAGGGTATTCCGGACAAGTGATCGTGCAGAAGGCCAACGCCCGATTTTCCGCCGATTGCAAGCTTCATCTCGATAGCGGAGTTGTGTTGCATGCCGCCGGAGAGGCCATGGACCCGCAGTTGGCCTTCGATGCAGCTTCCGAACGGATCGAGAAGCGTCTTCGTCGCTACAAGCGCAAACTAAAGGATCACCACTCCGGAAATCACCAGAATGGTTCTGCAGAAGTCGCCTACACCGTCATGGATGTGATGTCGGAACACGACGACGAGATTCCGGACGATTTTGCGCCGGCGATTGTCGCCGAGAGCACCAAGCAACTGAAAACAATGTCTGTCGCGACCGCCGTGATGGCGCTTGACATGACGGACGAGCCGTTGCTGCTTTTTCGCAGCCCCGGCAAGGAACAACTGAACATCGTTTATCGTCGGCACGACGGTAACATTGGCTGGATCGATGCAGCCAGCATCAAAAGCTGAGATCAAGGCGAAGGGCGGCGGTTAAACCGCCGCTCTCCCTCTCTTGGCGCAGAAGGAAAATAAAATGGCATTGGCAGATTTGCTGCAGCAAAATG
This sequence comes from Rhizobium mesoamericanum STM3625, assembly GCF_000312665.1. Classification (GTDB taxonomy): domain Bacteria; phylum Pseudomonadota; class Alphaproteobacteria; order Rhizobiales; family Rhizobiaceae; genus Rhizobium; species Rhizobium mesoamericanum. The sequence continues at coordinate 1,277,283 of NZ_HF536772.1, forward strand.
CGATCATTCCCGCCCTCAGGGTAAATTCCAAGAAACAGCTCCTCCAGGAATTGGCTGCAAAGGCGTCGAAAGTCACAGGTCTTTCGGAACGGGAAATTTTTGATGTTGTCCTGCAGCGCGAGCGCCTCGGTTCGACCGGCGTCGGCAACGGCATCGCAATACCGCATGGCAAGCTCGCAAGCGTCCACTCCATCGTCGGCATTTTTGCGCGTCTCGATCAGCCGGTCGATTTTGAGGCGTTGGACGATCAACCCGTTGACCTGGTGTTCCTGCTGCTGGCGCCCGAAGGCGCAGGTGCCGATCACCTCAAGGCTCTGTCGCGCATCGCCCGCGTGCTACGCGATCACGATCTCGTCGCCAAGCTGCGTGCGACCGACTCCGCTTCCGCGATCTATGCGTTCCTCAACGAGGAGCAGACCTCGAACGCAGCCTGAGCATTCATTCTTTCAGCAAAAAGGCGCCTGTGCTCAGGCGCCTTTTTTGTTTCAAGCGGCCGAACTCGGCTTAGAACTCTTCCCAGTTGTCCTGGGCAAGTGCTGCCGAGCCGTGTGTTTGAGGAGCTGAGCGCCGTTGCGCCGGCGCAGCAGCCTGACGATAGGTCGGTGCGGCAGTTGGTGCGCGCATCTGCTGAGCCGTCGAGCGCAGTGCGGAAGCGTGACCCATGCCGGATACGCGGAAGCGTGTCACGAGTTGCTTCAGCGTCTGGGCTTCGTCGTTGAGAGTGACGCTGGCTGCTGTCGTCTCCTCGACCATGGCGGCGTTCTGCTGGGTCACCTGGTCCATCTGGTTCATGGCCTGGTTGATCTCCTTCAGGCCGATCGCCTGTTCGCTGGCCGATGCCGAGATCTGGCGGATGAGGCCATTGATGCCCATGACCTGTTCGGAGATCTTGTGCAGCGTGTCGCCGGCGCGGCCGACCAGATCGACGCCTTCCTTAACCTGCACGGCCGAAGTGTTGATGAGCGTTTTGATCTCCTTGGCGGCATTGGCGGAACGCTGTGCAAGCTCGCGAACTTCCTGCGCGACGACGGCGAAGCCTTTGCCGGCTTCACCGGCACGTGCCGCTTCGACGCCGGCATTCAGCGCCAGAAGGTTGGTCTGGAAGGCAATCTCGTCGATGACGCCGATGATGCGCGAGACCTCTGTGGAGGATTGCTCGATACCCTGCATCGAGGCGATCGCCTTACGTACCACTTCGCCTGACTTCTCTGCATCCTCGCAGGCGAGATTAACGCTATCAGCTGCGGTGCGGGCGTTGTCGGCACTGGAGTTGACCTGCGCGGTGAGCTCGTTGAGCGCGGCCGCCGTTTCTTCCAGGCTTGCTGCCTGCTGCTCGGTGCGCTTGGCGAGATCGGAGGCGCTGCCGCTGATTTCGCTGGTACCGGAGCCGATGTTCACAACGCTGAGATTCATCGTTTTGATGGTCTCCTCGAGGCTTTCGAGCGCGGCGTTGAAATCTTGTTTCAGCTGGGCGTATTCACCCGGGAAGTCCTCGGTAATGCGGTGGCCGAGATTGCCCTGCGACAACTCGGACAGACCGGAGCCGACGATCGAGACGATGTGACGCTGCAACGTGATCGACTGCTGACGCTCGGTTTCCGAGCGACCGCGCTCCGCGTCGGCGGCGTCACGCTGGCTGTTCGCCTCCATCTCAAGGCGCTGTGCATCAGCAAGCGCAAAGCGGAAGCCTTCAAGGGCCTTCGCCACAGAGCCGATCTCATCGGCGCGATTCTGGCCCGCCACCGGCTGCCCGTACTTGCCGTCGCTGAGTGCGTTGACGGTCGCGACCAGACCGCCGATCGGCCGCTGAACGAAGGCCCGAACCGCGAAGTAGAGAGCGATCATGACGGCAGCAAGCACGAGGATGCCGGCGACGATCATCAAGAAGGTCTGGTCCTTCACAGGCGCGTTGATGGCAGTGTGTGGCACATCGACGAGGATCGCCCATGTCGAGTTCACATCCGGCAGGGCGAAGGGATAGATGACCCGGTCGAAGGGTTCATAGCCGTCCAAAGTCAGATTCTTGACGACCGCCGGCTGAGTTGTCGATAGGGCGCTCTTGACTGCGTCAGCGCCTTCGCCGTCATAGTCCTTCATCGAGAGATCGGGGTTCGGGGCGACGATCCATTTGCCGGTCTGCGAAAGCAGCGTGACGCGGCCGGAGCCGAATGGATGAAGCGTCGAGAGCTTGTCACGGAGCGATTTCAGCGAAATATCGACGCCGCTGACACCGATCATCTTGCCCCCCGACATGACCGGATAGGCAATCGAAGTCATCGCGGTGTTTTCGCCGGTCGTCGTTTCCGCATAAGGCGGCGTCAGGGCGCCCCTCTTGCTTTCCGCAGCAAGCGCGTACCAGGCAGCCTTGTAGTCGGAATCGAAGGTGGAGAAGGTGAAGCCACCGTCCTTGCTCTTAGTCCAGTAGGGGTTGAATGTGCCGTCCTTAGAAGAACCAAAATCGGTCTTGCCTGCCATGGATGGCGACTGCCCGTCGAAGGCGTTTGGCTCTTCAGCAAACCAGCTGCCGAAGGCGAACTGGTTGCGCTCGACGTTTGCCTTTAGCATGTCAAGAACGGCCTTGCGATCGAGATATTTACCTTCATGACCGCGGCCGAGCGAGCCAGCCATGGAACGTGCCGCTCCCGCTAGTTCTCCAACGGAGGAAGCTACCTCGTTGGCGATCGCCTTCGCTTCGAGATTGGCTTGATCCATGGTGAGGGTCTGAACGCGATTGCGCGTCTCACCGATGAGGAAGTAGTTGGAAACGAGGAGGACGAGCGCGATGGCAATGCCGGTGATGAGGATAAGCTTGGCTGCAAGCGATTTCATGCGAAAGATGAACATGGGTTCCTCGGGAAGCAAGGATGCGCCGAACGGGGCATTCATCGGCACAGGGGAGGAGGCGTCGCCCCCTCATGGAGCAGCCGTTATAGGTCCGGCCTCCCTGGAGAGGTCCGGTGATGGCAGGACCATCGCCGGAAACCTATTAAATTTGAATGAAATCTTGTGAAAATCGCCCGCATCTGCGCCAAGCAGCCGCGGCATGTCGCGTAAGGACTTGCCTTATAGCGCCTTTGCGACTTCGGCGCTCGATGGGATCGATGGCTGAGCACCCTGCTTGAGGCAGGCGAGTGATCCGGCGACCGCCGCGCGGCGAAGAGAGGCCTCGAAATCCACACCCTCGTCGAGGCTCGCCGCGAAGTAGCCGCAGAAGGTGTCACCGGCCCCGACGGTATCGACGGGCTCGATCTTCAGCCCCTTTGCACGGGTTATAGCGCCATCTCGGATCGCGATGACGCCGTCCGCACCGAGCGTCACGATCAGGGTTTGCCCGGTTTCTGCATTGAGCCGCTTCAATGCACCCTCACGATCATCCGCCGCCATGTTCTCCTGGCCGGCGAGACGCTCGAACTCTGTCTCGTTTGCAATCACAATGTCGGCGAGGCGACCGAGGCGAGCGGCATCGTCGATCAGCGGGGCAAGGTTGAGGACGGTCGTCACACCTTTGATGCGGGCGGCAGTGAGCGCCTCCTCGACGGCCGGAACGGGAACTTCAAACTGAAGCATCAGGATGTCGTCCTTACTCATGGCACCCACTACAGCGTCGGCATCGGCTGGCGTTACCGTACCGTTTGCACCGGGCACAACGGCAATCATGTTTTCGCCGTCACCGCCGACGAGGATCAGCGCGGTTCCAGTCGGCTCGTCCACCTGCTTGATTGTCCCAAGATCTGTACCGGCGTCTTTCAGGAGCGCGAGCGCGGGTTCCGCGAAGCCATCCCGGCCGACGGCGCCCGCCATGTGTACCGTGCGTCCGGCGCGTCGTGCCGCCAGCGCCTGGTTGGCGCCCTTACCGCCTGCGGCGGTCGAGAAGCCATTGCCAGCGACTGTCTCACCAGGTTTCGGCAAGCGTGCGGTGGTGGCGATGAGGTCCATGTTGATGGAGCCGAAAACTGTGATCATAGGGTCCCGTCCGGTGTTCTTCTTGGGCGCGACACTGCCCGAAGGCCTTACTCGTCGTCAACCACCCTGAGCTTCAGAAGACCGCTCCGGCTGTCGACCGATTTCGGTGCAGGATCATTGTCGCGCCCGGCCTTACCGTTGTCGCCGCCCTCGAATTCCAGAGCCTCAATCTTGGCGCCGCGCTTGGTGAGCTTGTCGGCGGAGGTAAGGATCTGGTCGACATCCCTCTGAGCCATGGAAAAATGGTTCTGCAGCTTGCGGACGCGTTCGTCGAGGCGACCGAGATCATCCATCAGATTCGCGACTTCGCCTTGGATGACGTGTGCCTGCGCCCGCATCCGCTGATCCTTCAGCACAGCCTGGATGACCTGGATGGACAGCATCAGAAGCGAAGGTGACACGATGACGATGCGCGATCGATGTGCCTTCTGCACGATCGCTTCGAAATTTTCGTGGATCTCCGCGAAGATCGATTCCGACGGAACGAACATGAAGGCCGTGTCCTGGGTCTCCCCCTGGATCAGGTATTTCTCGGATATGTCGCGAATATGCGTTTCCATATCGCGGCGGAACTGTTGTGAGGCGACCTTGGCTCCATCCGGACCGCCGGCATCTCGGATCGCGTTCCAGGCCTCAAGCGGAAATTTCGCGTCGATCACCAAGGGCGGTGCGCCATTGGGCATACGGATCGTGCAGTCGGGGCGCGAGCCGTTGGACAGCGTTTGCTGGAATGCATAGGCGCCCATTGGAAGGCCGTCGGCGACGATGGTCTCCATGCGCGATTGGCCGAAAGCACCGCGCGTCTGCTTGTTGGAGAGGATCGCCTGAAGACCGACGACGTCCTTCGCCAGCGTCTGGATGTTGCTCTGGGCGGCATCGATGACGGCGAGACGCTCCTGCAGCCGTTGCAGGTTCTCGTGCGTCGATTTGGTCTGTTCGCTGATCGTCGTACTGACGCGCTGCGACATTCCGTCCAGCCGCTGGTTGATCGCCTGGTTGAGCTCAGATTGCCTGGAGCCGAACACCTCGGCCATCGTCGACATGCGCCCGTGCATCTCTGCCTGAATCTTCAGAAGTTCGGCCATGCGGGCATCCGTCTCGGCGGCACGAAGGCTCGCCACTTCGGCCTGCTCGCGGCGCACTTGGCCGCTGCGCACAAGGAGGATGACCAAAAGCAAAATCAGTGTGGCGATTGCGCCTCCGGCGAGGGTGAGCACGGTGGGGCTTGTCTGTGACAGGGCGAGGAGAAAGGACTGGGAGCTGTTGTTCATGCGGCAACAATAGCAAACTCAAATGAGATATCTAGATCAAAACGTGAACAACTCACAACCGTTTTGGTAAGGGAGATGACCGGAAGGAACAAACGACTGCTGACAAATAAGCGGCCCACTTAACTATTGCTCAACCATATTGCGCAAAAGCTCTGCTCAAATTCCCTTTCGTATCAGTTACAAAGCAGAGACATCATGACCAGCCAGCAATCCGACAGCGCGATCAAGCAACGCCTCGATTTCATCGAGCTGGACGATGGAGCTCGCAGGGCGCTCCGCGAAATGCGCCCGGCGATTTCGGAGCTACTCGGCGGTGCCCTCGACAAGTTCTACGCGAAGCTGGCGAAGACAAAAGAGGTCGCGAGCTTCTTTGCCGACGCGGCGCATATGGGACGGGCCAAAAAGCGCCAGGAAGACCATTGGGCCAATCTGGCTGGCGGCAACTTCGACGAGACCTATGTGAAAGGTGTTGTCGCGGTCGGCAGGACGCATGCCCGCATCGGCCTCGAGCCGCGCTGGTACATCGGCGGCTATGCGTTACTGATGAGCGAACTCGTTAAGGGCCTGATGGCCAAGCAATGGCCCTCTATGTTTGCAAGGCAGCAGGGCAAGGTGCTGGCTGAAAAGCTCGCCGCCGTCATCAAAGCCGCGATGCTCGATATGGACTACTCGATTTCGGTCTATCTCGAAGCTATTGAAGAAAAGCGCCGGATGCTGGAGGAAGAGCGGGCGAAAACCGAACAGGATCAGACAATCGCGCTCGATTATCTCCGCCGTAGCCTGGAAGCGCTTTCGAACGGTGATCTTGAGGCGACGCTGCCCTCCGACCTTCCCGGCAACTTCAAGGGCATGGCCGATGACTACAATCGCGCGGTCGCGGCTCTTCGTACATCTTTTGCCTCAGTGCGGGCAACTTCGGGTGAAATCCTGAGGGGCACCGATATCATCGCCAAGGCTTCCGATGACCTTGCCTTGCGGACCGCCCAGCAGGCCGCTGGCGTCGAGCAGAGCTCGGCAGCGCTCCAACAACTTTCCGTGAGCGTCGGTCAGACTGCTGCAAACGCCGAAAAGGCATCCGGTGCCGTTCGGGAGACGCAGCAGAAGGCCAAGAATTCGGGTGAACTCGTCACCAGCGCCGTTTCGGCAATGGCCGCGATCGAACAGTCATCGACCGAGATCGCAAAGATCATCGGCGTGATCGATGAGATCGCTTTCCAAACGAACCTGCTGGCCCTGAACGCTGGTGTCGAAGCCGCGCGCGCTGGTGATGCGGGCAAGGGCTTCGCCGTTGTGGCGCAGGAAGTCCGCCAACTCGCACAGCGCACCGCCGACGCGGCCAAGGAAATCAAGAATCTGATTTCGGAAAGCTCGGTCCAGGTGAACCAAGGCGTCGACATCGTCAGCAGCACCGGCGAGGCGCTGAGCGACATGATCAACCGCATCGATGTCATTAACCGCTTCGTCGCCGACATTGCCGCCGCGGCTCGCGATCAGGCAACAGGCGTCAATGAGGTCAGCGTCGCCATTCGCAACATGGATACAATCACCCAGCAGAACTCGGGAATGGTCGAGAACACCTCTGCTGAGACGCGGCACCTTCGTGGCGAAGTCGACAATCTGGTGGCATTGCTGCAGCGCTTCCGGACCGGCATTGAACATCGTTCGATGATCGCTCCGCGTCGCGCCGCTTGACACGAGTAGGACAATATTCCGGGCCGGAGTGCAAAAAAGCGCTCCGCTCACCTGGCGGATAATTCCATCCTGGAAAAAGATGCGTTATGGGAACGCCATGACCATCAAGCCACTCATCATTCTCCCCGATCCGCTGCTTCGTCAGATTTCCAAACCGATCGAGCGCGTCGATGCCGATTTTCAGCGCCTTGCCGACGACATGCTTGAAACCATGTACGATGCGCCGGGTATAGGCCTTGCTGCCATCCAGATCGGCGTGCCGCGCCGTATGCTGGTCATTGACGTTTCTCGCGAAGGCGAAGAGAAGCAGCCCCTCGTATTCGTCAATCCAGAGATCGTCGTGTCGTCCGACGAGCGCTCGGTGTACGAGGAGGGATGCCTTTCAATCCCTGACTACTATGCCGAGGTCGAACGCCCGGCGACCGTCACCGTCAAGTATCTCGATCGTGACGGCAAGGAGCAGACGGTGGAGGCCGACGGGCTGCTCGCGACCTGTCTGCAGCATGAAATCGATCACCTGAACGGCGTTCTCTTTATCGACCACATCTCTCGCCTGAAACGAGACATGGTGATCAAGAAGTTCACCAAGGCGGCTAAGTCGGCGAAGGCGCTTTAACTCCGGGCTGCGCCGCTACCGGCTCTGTGCGGCCATTGTGGTCAGACTGCGCCGACATCGGCTTCGTCCGAGCAGTGATGTCGTCGAGAACGGGTTCGCAGGGGCTTGATATCGCGCTCGCAAACCCGATTGATGAGGCAGACCGGAAACATGGCGGACAAAATGTCGCTTCGCATCATCTTCATGGGCACGCCCGAATTCTCCGTTCCAACCTTGCGCGCGCTGGTCGACGCGGGTCACACGATTCTTGCCGTCTACACCCAGCCGCCAAGGCCAGGGGGAAGGCGCGGCCTCGATCTGCAGAAGTCGGCCGTGCATCAGGCTGCTGAACTGCTTGGTATCCCAGTCTTTACTCCCCTCAATTTCAAGGATCCGGAAGAGCGTGAGCGCTTCAAGGCTCACGATGCTGACGTTGCCGTTGTGGTTGCCTATGGCCTTCTACTGCCGGAGGCGATCCTGACTGGCACGCGTCACGGCTGCTACAATGGACACGCCTCGCTACTGCCGCGCTGGCGGGGTGCGGCCCCGATACAGCGGGCAATCATGGCCGGTGACGAGAAGACCGGCATGATGGTGATGAAGATGGACAAGGGCCTGGACACCGGCCCGGTGGCTCTCACCAGCGAAGTCGAGATCGGCGCCAATACCACGGCTGGCGAGTTGCACGATAAACTGATGCATCTCGGCGCCAAGCTGATGGCTGAGGCGATGGTCAAGCTCGAGGTGGGGGACCTTCCCCTGACACCCCAGCCGTCGGAAGGTGTGCTCTACGCCGCCAAGATCGACAAGGGGGAAACTCGGATCGACTTCTCGCGGGACGCCGTCGAAGTCCATAACCACATTCGCGGTTTGGCACCATTTCCGGGCGCATGGTTCGAAGTTGCGGTAGCCGGCAAGCCTGAGCGCGTCAAGGTGCTGGCCTGCGAACTTGCACAAGGTAGCGGCAGCCCTGGCGAACTGGTGACAGATGATCTGGTCGTTGCCTGTGGAACCGGCGCCGTTCGCCTGACCAGGTTGCAGAAGGCCGGAGGCAAGCCGCTGCCTGCCCCCGATTTTCTGCGCGGGACGCCGCTTGCATCTGGCTCGAGGCTATCCTGATGCATCGCTACCGCATGATCGTCGAATATGACGGTGGTCCTTATGTCGGTTGGCAGCGGCAGGAAAACGGGCCTTCCGTCCAGGGCGCGATCGAGAAGGCGATCCTGTCGGCAAGCGGTGAGAATGTCTCCATCCGTGGGGCGGGCCGCACCGATTCCGGCGTTCATGCCATGGGTCAGGTGGTTCATGCCGACCTTGCCAGAGAGTGGCAGGCCTTCAAGCTCCAGAATGCACTGAACGCCCATCTCAAGATGGCCGGCGAGCGGGTCGCGATCATCAGCGTTGAAGTCACCAGCGCGTTCTTCGATGCACGGTTCTCGGCACTGCGGCGCCACTATCTCTATCGCATCATCAGCCGCCGGGCGCCGCTGGCGCTCGAATCCGGCAAGGCATGGTGGGTGCCAAAGACACTTGACCACGAGGCTATGCATGCGGCAGCGCAGACCTTGGTCGGCAAGCATGACTTCTCGACGTTCCGCTCCGCCCATTGCCAGGCAAACAGCCCGATTCGCACGCTTGATCGGCTGGATGTGACAAGAAATGGCGAGTTGATCGAGATCCGCGCCACGGCCCAAAGCTTCCTGCACAACCAGATCCGTTCCTTCGCGGGAACACTCAAGCTCGCGGGCGAGCTCAAATGGACGCCCGACGATGTCCGCGCCGCGTTGGACGCACGCGACCGCAAAGCCTGTGGTCCTGTCGCGCCGCCGGATGGTCTCTATTTCATGCAGGTGGATTATCCGGCGGTAGTCTCCGATCGCCGCCCGACAATGGCAGACGACGATGACGAGCTATCATAGTCCGACCGTAGGGATGGCTGACGGTTTCGGCGCCGGCCTGGGGATCATCCATCTGCAAACGTGGCTGGTAGCCGAACCGGTCAGGGACGGCAACTGGTGCGGATCTTCCCAACGCTGCCACGGAGACCGCATGGTTGCGGCATCCATGCGCCCCCACCGCCAGGCGCAATGACGGCGAAGGCGAAAGGGATGATCGATCTGCTGGCGGCGCGGATGGCCGCACTATCGCAACAGGTCGATTCCGGCGGATCTATATCGGATAGATGCCGAGAAAGCGCTGCAGATATTCCGACAGCATGAGCGACGGCACGAGCAGCACCAGCGTCAGAGCGCCGACCACTAGGCCTTGGCCGTAGAAGATCATCCTCAGGATGCGGGCGATCACATAGACCTGCGCAAGCATAAAGGCCAAGAGCAGCAGTGAGACCAATCCGACTAACTGCGGCAGGAAGAAGACCAGCGCGAGAAGCAAGCCGTTGATGTAGGAAAGCGGAACGCCGAGCCAATTAACGCTGACGATGACGGGCGCAAAACGCTCGCCTTTCTTGAAGGCGAGGAGCAGCAAGCCCGCAAAGACCAACGGCACGAACCAGTTGGCAGCTTCGACCAGCGCGAGCCGGAAATAGAAGAGGGGGCCGACGTTGGTATGCGGCGGCATCGTTTGCAGGAAAGCCTGGCGCCACCAGAGCCACGAGATCCCCATTGGCGGGAGGCACCAGAAGATCGCCCAAAACGAGCGGTTGACGCCGCGCTCCGACAGGTCGAGGAAGCGAAAGCCGCGAGGATCCATGCGGATCAATAGCCAGATCCCCGCGAGATAATACTGAACTTCTCTAAAGCCTGGCATTCGCGAACCAGCGCTCAATGAAGGTTTCATAGATTACTGTGAGTTGCTCGAGGTCAGAAACAGCAACGCGTTCATCGACCATGTGCATGGTCTGGCCGACCAGACCGAATTCCACGACGGGGCAGTAATCCTTGATGAAGCGCGCGTCCGAGGTGCCGCCCGTGGTGGAGAGCTTCGGGGACTGGCCGGTTACGCTCTCGACGGCGAAGGAGAGCGAGGCGATCAGTGCATTGTTGCGCGTCAGAAAGACGTGGCTCGGTCGCTCCGCCCAGACAACATCATACTTGAGTGGCTCGCGGCCGGGACGGAGGACACCCTCAGCCGCGGCGGCATCAAGGCGGCGCAGGATCTCCTTCTGCAGACTCTCTGCCGTCCAAGTGTCGTTGAAACGGATGTTGAAGCTCGCCGTCGCCTTGGCAGGCACAACGTTCGTCGCCGGATTGCCAACGTCGACGGTGGTCACTTCCAGGTTCGATGGCTGGAAGTTGTCGGTGCCGGCATCGAATGGCGGGTGCATCAGCGCGTGCGTCAGCTGCAGGATGCCGCGCACGGCGTTGTCGGCCAGATGCGGATATGCGGCATGACCCTGAACGCCATGCACGGTGATCTTGCCGGAGAGCGAGCCTCGGCGGCCGATCTTGATCATGTCGCCGAGTCTGTCCGGATTGGTCGGCTCGCCGACGAGGCATGCATCCCAGCGTTCGCCGCGCTCGGCGGCCCATTGCAGCAACTTGATCGTGCCGTTGATCGCCGGCCCTTCCTCATCGCCGGTGATAAGGAACGAGACCGAGCCCTCCGGCACGCCATGCTTTTCGATATGGCGGGCGATCGCCGCAACAAAGCAGGCGACGCCGCCCTTCATGTCGACAGCGCCGCGCCCGAAGAGTTCGCCGTTCGCGATTTCGGCAGCAAAGGGCGGATGCGTCCAGGCGGCTTGGTCGCCAACCGGGACCACGTCGGTATGGCCGGCAAACATTAGGTGCGGGCCCTCGGTGCCAAGCCGCGCATAAAGGTTCTCGATGTCAGGCGTTCCAGGTTCGGTCGCCCTTACCTTGTCAACCTTGAAGCCGAGCGGCGACAGCATGGCATCGAGCGCCGAAAGCGCGCCACCCTCGCTTGGCGTAACGGATGGGCAGCGAATCAGGGTCTGAAGATTTGCGACGGGATCGGAAGTTGTCATGAGAGTGGAATTATCCAGCGGTGGTGGCAAAGAAAAGGCAAGGCGGCAATACCGCCTAGTTGAAATGTTGCCGTTCATTTTGCCGGATCAAGTCCGACTGTTAGTGTTCGGGCGGCGTGCATCCTCCGAGACGTACAGACCGCCTGAACTTCAAGTTTGGATCAGTCGCGCAGCAGTTCGTTGATGCCCGTCTTCGAGCGGGTCTTCTCGTCGACGCGCTTCACGATGACGGCGCAGTAGAGGTGCGGTGCCGGCTGCCCGTTGGCCATGGTGGAATTGCCCGATGGCATCGAGCCCGCGACGACCACGGAGTAGGGCGGAACCTCGCCGTACATCACTTCGCCGGTGGCGCGATCGACGATCTTGGTCGACTTGCCGATGTAGACGCCCATGCCGAGGACTGAGCCCTCGCGGATGATGCAGCCCTCGACGACTTCCGAACGCGCGCCGATGAAGCAGTTGTCCTCGATGATCGTTGGGCCGGCCTGCATTGGCTCAAGCACGCCGCCGATGCCGACGCCGCCCGAAAGATGCACATGCTTGCCGATCTGCGCGCAGGAGCCGACCGTCGCCCAGGTATCGACCATCGTGCCCTCGTCGACGAAGGCTCCGAGGTTGACGAAGGATGGCATCAGCACGACGTTCTTGGCGATGAAGGCGGAGCGACGGACGACGCAGTTCGGCACGGCACGGAAGCCGGCGGCGCGATACTGGTTTTCACCCCAGCCTTCGAACTTGGAAGGCACTTTGTCCCACCAGGTCGAGTTGCCTGAACCGCCCTTCACGACTTCCATGTCATTCAGGCGGAAGGATAGGAGCACGGCCTTCTTGAGCCACTGATTGACCTTCCAGGCGCCGTCGCTGCCGCGCTCGGCAACGCGTGCCTTGCCGCCATCCAGAAGCTCGAGCGCTGCCTCGACGGCATCGCGAACTTCGCCCTTCGTGGACGTATTGACGTTGTCACGGTTATCGAAGGCAACTTCGATCGTCTTTTCAAGGGAAGAAAGGTCGCTGGCGCTCATGGGAATTCCTTAAACTTCGATCTCTATCGTGGAGACCGAAGCCTCCGGAATTGTGATTGGCGGGATGCGATCTGCTCTATCGCATGAACGGCTAAAATGGAATGATTTTTCCGCGGCGATTCAACGCTTCGAGACGACATTCCGGCTGTGGAAGCCGGCGGTATTGAAAGGCATTTGACATGGCAAAGGCACGGAACGGCAGGCTGCGGCGCAAGGATGGCGTTTGGGATCCGCTGAAGACGAGCGCAATTGACAAGCACCGTGCCGAGGCCGTGCCGAAGACGCCGCAGACGCTGTCGCCATCCTATCGCCTTGCCTATGTTGACGAAGAGTTTCTGTGCCGCGAGGAACTGCGGCCAATCCGACTGCAGCTGGAACTGCTGAAGGTCGAGATGATGCTTTCGGAACGCGGCATCAGGTCGACGGTGGTGATGTTTGGCGGCGCCCGCATTCCCGCGCCAGGCCAAAGCGCATGGGCCGCGAGAAACGAAACGCAGCGCGCCAACCTCGAAGCGGCATCGGTCTATTACGACGAGGCGCGCAAGTTCGCGCGGCTATGCTCGAAATATTCGGCGGGCTTCGATTTCCGTGAATATGTCATCGTGACCGGCGGCGGCCCGGGAGTCATGGAGGCCGGCAATCGTGGCGCAGCCGACGAAGGCGCCCCCTCGATCGGCCTCAACATCGTGCTTCCGCATGAGCAGGCACCGAACGTCTACGTTACCCCGGAGCTCAGCTTCAATTTCCATTATTTTGCAATCCGCAAGATGCACTTCATGGTGCGCGCCAAGGCCATCGCTGTCTTCCCAGGTGGCTTCGGCACTCTCGATGAATTCTTCGAGTGTCTGACGCTGATCCAGACCGGTCGCATGGAGAAGATGCCGCTTATTCTGTTTGGAGAGAAGTTCTGGCGGAGCATCGTCAACTTCGAGGCGCTTGCGGAATTCGGCACCATTGCGCCTGACGATGTCGATCTGATTAGCTTTGTCGATACGGCCGATGCCGCCTGGAAGATCATCCAGGATTTCTACGAGCACCACGAATAGAAAAGCCCGCCGAGCTGGCAGGCTTTGGTCTCGGTAAGCTTCCGCTTACGGGAATGGGCGATCGGGCATGTCGTCGAGCGAGATTACTCCGTCCTTATTGCGATCCATCCAGGTGAAGAACTTGTCGAAGGCGGCTTCGGCTTCCTGCTTGGAAATCTGGCCGTTCTCGTCGGTGTCGAAGCGCTGCATCAACATCATGCCTCGCATCATACCGCCATGCATGCCTCGGCGATCTGGTCGGGCGTCGGGCCCAGGCTGTGGTGGTGGCGGCTGGGCGTTGTCCGCATCCGGCGCCGGTGCCATTGGCATAGCATCGTCATCCAGGGTTTGATCGGCGGACGCCTTTACCTTGGACATCTGGGCCTCGCGGTATTTACGGATTTCGCCCGGCGTCAGCGAGCCGTCCTTGTCAGTATCGATCGCGACGAAGATCGCCTCCATCCCGTCCTTGGCCTCTTGCTTGGAAATCTGGCCATCCTTATTCGTGTCGAATTGTTTCAGCATGCGAACGAAGATGACTTCGCGGATCGCGCCCATGCGCGGTCCCATCATCATGCCCATGCCGTGTTGGGGACGTGGAGGATGATGCTTCTTGTCGTGAGACGCAGCAAAACTGGTGCCGGCTGCGGCACCTACGATCATGACGGAGGAGAGTGCGGCCAGTATCAGCTTGTTCCGAGACATTTCAGCTCCTTTCAAAGTGCAATCGCAACGGGATTACAGACAAAAGGGTAGGGCCGATGGAGCAAATCGCCCAATTAAAGATCGGTAAGCTGGATGAAAGTTTAGTAATCTAGCCGGCGATCTTCGCAAGAAAATCAGTGAGATCGTCCGTCACGAAGTCAATGTGATCATCGTCGCCGCTGGTCTTTTCCCACCATTCGACAACCGTTTCCTCAAGGTTGTTCGGCACCAGCAGAACGGTCTGCATCCCGAGCGTCTTTGGAACCTTGAGATTGCGAGGAAGGTCCTCGAACATCGCCGCCTTGTCCGTCTCAATCCGCTTCAGTGCGGCGAACTTGTCGTAGGTTACCTGTGCTGGCTTCGGCACGAAGTCGGCAGCCACGATGTCGAAGATATCGTCGAAATGCTCGAGGATTCCAAGCGCCCCGGCAGCCATTTCGGCGTGCTTGACGCTGCCATTGGTGAAGATGAACTTGCGACCCGGCAGTGCCTTAATGGCTGCACCCAGGTCGGGTTGCGCCGTCAGGCTTGAATAATCGATCGCATGTGCCTTCTCAAGAAAGTCGTTCGGATCGACGCCGTGGTGGATCATCAACCCCTGAAGCGTCGTGCCATGATCAAGATAATATTGCTTCTGTAGCTTGCGCGCCTCCTCCCGCTCCATCTGTAGCAAGGTCGAGACGTAGGCCGTCATGTTCCTGTCGATCTGCGCGAACAGGTTGACATGATGCGGGTAGAGCGTGTTGTCGAGGTCGAAAACCCACTCGGTCACATGCGAGAAATCCGCCTTGGTTGGCGTGCGATCTATCTTGGTCATGGCTCGTTATGGCATGGCTGGACGGGCAAGGAAATCGGCAAGAACAAATAGACGCACGATTTGCGGCCGACGCAGCCCGCAACGGATGATGAAACGCCTCATGCTCTTCGACCTTCCCAATGAAGCGTTCTATGGTACGCTGATTAGCCGCAGATCCGGCCTGCGAAGGCCTCGCATATGTCTGCATGACGACAACCGGCATTTTCTGCCGGTTGACTTGCCCGGTTCTCAAGCGGAAGGGGGAAAATGCGGCCTTTTGCGAATCCATCGCCACCTGCACGTAGTCCAGTTTCCGACCCTGCCAGCGGTGCCGGCCAGTGCAAGAGGCAGGAGATGATAACCAAGGGATTGTTTGTGGAGGGGATTCAATGAATCAGGCTGAGAAGGCAAGAGCATTCGGCGCACTGCATCAGAAGGGTAATCCCGTCATTCTTTACAACATATGGGACGCTGGAACGGCGAAAGCGGTGACCGAGGCAGGCGCTAAGGCTCTGGCAACGGGAAGTTGGTCGGTTGCCGCAGCGCAGGGTTATGGCGACGGTGAGAAGATCCCACTGGAAACGTTGGTCGCCACGACCCGCCAAATCACGGCGGTCAACGACCTACCGCTCTCCGTCGATTTCGAAGGGGCATACTCAACCGAGCCTGCCGGCGCTGCCGCTAATGTCGAGGTGCTGATTGACGCCGGTGCTACCGGTATCAATTTCGAAGATCAGGTGGTCGGCGGCGATGGACTGCACTCGGTAGAGAAACAGGTCGCCCGCATCCGCGCCATTCGCGAGGCGGCGGACCGCCGCGGCATTGCCCTCTTCATCAATGCGCGCACCGACCTGTTCTTGCGCGAAGGCGACCTCTCGAAACATGCGAGCCTGGTCGATGCTGCAATCGAGCGTGGCAAGGCTTACGCTGCCGCTGGCGCCAACGGCTTCTTCGTGCCCTGGCTGATTGAGTCAACGCTGATCCAGAAAATCTGCGACGCGTTGCCACTGCCGGTGAACATCATGATGCGCCAGGGTGCGCCGGACGTGAAGTCGTTGGCCAAACTTGGCGTTAGCCGCATCAGCTACGGGCCAGGCCCCTATCGGATGATGATGGAAAAGATGAGAGAGGCAGCCGCGGCGGTTTATGCCGCCGCGAGCTAAGGCAGTTCCAGGTTTTTCGTCCGGGACTACCTTATGTAAAGGCTTAAGGAACGATTAGCGTTCCCGCACCGTGCTCAGTGAAGATCTCGAGCAACACGGAATGGGCGGTCTTGCCGTTCAGGATGACGACGCCCTGGACGCCCGCCTTGATCGCGTCGATGCATGTCTCGACCTTCGGGATCATGCCGCCGGAGATCGTGCCGTCGGCGATCAGCGCGTGCGCCTGCGCGACGGAAAGTTCTTTGATCAGGTTGCCCTGCTTGTCGAGGACGCCGGGGACATCCGTCAGGAAGAGCAGGCGGGTGGCGTTCAGCGCACCGGCGATCGCGCCGGCAAAGGTGTCGGCGTTGATGTTGTAGGTTGCGCCATCGCGGCCAGGGGCGACCGGAGCGATGACTGGGATCATCTCGGAGCGGGCGAGTAGGTCAAGCAGCGTGCGGTCGACTTCGACGACCTCGCCAACGAAGCCGAGGTCGAGCACGCGTTCGATGTTCGAATCTGGATCCTTGACCTTCTTCTGCGCCTTTTCGGCGAAGACCATGTTGCCGTCCTTGCCGCAAAGGCCGATCGCCCATTCGCCGGTCTGATTGATGAGGGCGACGATCTCCTTGTTGATGGAGCCGGCGAGAACCATCTCCACGATCTCGACCGTTTTGGCGTCGGTGACGCGCAGGCCGCCTTCGAACTTCGATTCGATGCCCATTTTGGTGAGCATCGCGCCGATTTGCGGGCCGCCGCCGTGGACGACGATCGGGTTGACGCCTGACTGTTTCAGTAGCGCAATGTCGCTCGCGAACGCCTTGCCGAGTTCGGGATTGCCCATGGCATGGCCGCCGTACTTCACGACGATCGTCTTGTTTTCGTAGCGCTGCATGAAGGGAAGGGCCTGCGCAAGCAGGCGCGCCTGGGTTTCGCTTTCAGACTGGTTCATGGGATACCCCGCAGATTGATCGCGGCCTTTTATCGCAAGTTTTTGACAGATGGAATAATCCAGAGACCATTAGTTTAGCGTATCTGCCGGCAAGTGAGTGCAGGACGACACAGCTGTCTCCAAGAGGCATGACATGACGGGCGACGAAATCGCGCATCTGATCAGCCAGGTTGCAATGGGCGATCGCAAGGCCTTTGCGATGCTATATCGCGAGACCGGCCCGAAACTCTTCTCCATCTGCTTGCGTATCTTGAAGGACAGAAGGGACGCCGAGGAAGCGCTTCAGGAGGTCTACGTCAAGATCTGGCAGCGCGCCGATGTGTTCGCCGCCGGGGCAGGCGCGCCTTCCTCCTGGCTCGCCGCAATTGCGCGCAATCAGGCGATAGACATCATGCGCGCGCGCAAGCCGATCGCCGACGAATTGGATAGCGGCTACGACCTCGCGGATGACGAACCCTCCCCCGAGATACAGACTGTGATCAAGGATGAAGGAAGGCGCATTGACACCTGCATGGAAGAGTTGGAAGCTGATCGGGCAATGGCGGTGAAGAGAGCTTACGTCGAAGGGCAGAGCTATCAGGAACTGGCCGATCAGTTTGGCGTCCCTTTGAACACGATGCGCACATGGCTGCGTCGCAGCCTCTTGAAACTGAGAGAGTGCATGGAACGATGACATCGCCGGATCAGAGCAAGGGGGGCCGCTCCCGCGACGAGGTACTCGCCGGTGAGTATGTTCTTGGTGTTCTTTCCTTCAAGGATCGGCGGGTGGTGGAAGAGCGTATGCGCCGCGACAGGCAATTTGCAGCTATTGTCAGCCGCTGGGAGACCAATCTTTCCGCTTTCAACGACGACTACGATGTCGTAAGCCCCGGCCAGGAAACGTTCAAGCAGATCGAAGCGCGGCTGTTCGGTTCGCCGGAAACAGCCCCGAGGCCGGCACGTGGTTTGTGGGCTTCCATCGTCTTCTGGCGCTGTCTTGCGCTTGTCTCATTGCTGATTACAGCAGGTGCGCTGACAATTGCGACAGTTGCTGTCGCGCCGCCTCAGGCCCAAGCACCGCTCGTGGCCGAGTTGACCACTTCCAGCAGCCAGGTCAACCTGCTGGCCTCCTATGAACGGCAGACCGGAAGATTGAGGATCGTGCCCGTCGCCACGGGCAAGCCTCAAGAAAAATCACTGGAGCTTTGGCTTGTTCCGGCAAGCGGTGCGCCAAGATCGCTTGGCGTGTTCCCTCCGGGTCAGGCAGGCGAATTGGTCATACCTGTCGATTTGCGCGGCAACATAGATGAGGGAGCAGCTCTTGCCGTCAGCCTCGAACCCTTCGGCGGTTCTCCGACCGGTCAGGTCACTGGGCCCATCGTGGCAAGCGGCACGACACATCGCCGCTGACCTTTTCTCACCAAGTTTGCGCTCTCGCTGAAACTCGCCGTCCAAGTCTCCCGTAGATCCTGATGTTCGCAAGCGAAAACCGGCATTCGGCCGGTCGTTTGCACGAACACCAAAGGAGAACCGCCATGATTAAATCCGCACTGCGCTTGAGCGCGCTTGCTGCTGCCGTTTCCGCATTTGCTTTCACTGCGCAGGCCAAGAACCCGATGGTCGGCGGAGCTGCTATGTATCCGACCAAGGATATTGTGCAAAATGCGATGAACTCCAAGGATCACACGACACTGGTTGCTGCCGTCAAGGCTGCCGGCCTCGTATCGACGCTCGAAGGCAAAGGTCCCTTTACCGTCTTCGCTCCCACCAATGAGGCCTTCGCGGAATTACCCGCTGGCACAGTCGATACGCTGCTGAAGCCGGAGAACAGGGCCAAGCTGACAAAGGTCCTGACCTGCCACGTCGTCGCCGCCGCCGCGATGGCCAAGACCGTCGCCAAGATGATCAAGGCCGATGGCGGCGAGCACGAGATTAAGACGGTCGGCGGCTGCGTGCTGAAGGCCAAGGAAAACATGGGCAAGATCACCCTCACCGATGAAAACGGTGACGTCGCCCACGTGACCATCGCTGACGTGAAGCAGTCCAACGGCGTCATCCACGTCGTTGACACGGTCCTGCTGCCGAAGATGTAAAAAAGTTCAGGCAGTCAACGAGGCGCCTTTTCCAGGGCGCCTCGATTATTTCCAGTTGGCGATGCCGACCGTCTGCGCGATGGCCTCGCGCAAATCATCGAGGCCTTCGCTCTTTTCAGATGACGTGGCGATGATCCCGGGATAAGCGGCCGGTCGCTTCTTGATCTTTTCCGTCGTGTCCGCAAGCAACTTGGTCACGGCCGGTGGCTTGATTTTGTCTGTCTTGGTCAGAACGATCTGGTAGGAGACGGCCGCCTTGTCGAGCAGATCGAGAACCTCATCATCGTTCTTTTTCACGCCGTGACGGCTGTCGATCAGCACATAGACGCGCTTCAGGGTCGCGCGCCCACGCAGGTAGTCGAAGACGAGTTTCGTCCAGGCGTCGACCTGATCCTTCGGCGCTTGCGCGTAACCGTAGCCTGGCATGTCGACCAGCGCCATTGGTGGCAGGTCGCCAGCTTCACCTGAATAGCCCTCCGGCACGAAGTAATTAAGCTCCTGTGTACGTCCCGGGGTATTGGACGTGCGCGCTAGCCCCTTGTGACTGACGAGCGCGTTGATCAGCGAAGACTTGCCGACGTTCGAGCGGCCGGCAAAGGCCACTTCCAGAGGTCCTTCCGGCGGCAGGAATTTCAGGGATGGAACGCCGCGGATAAAAGTCCAGGGACGCCCGAAGAGCGGCTTGTCGTTCTTGTTGTCGGTCATTCGGCCTTTTCCAATCCAAGTCCAGTGTGCCTTATGGCATTCAGGTTTCGGGCGATCTTGTCAACCGCCAGGCAGGCAGTCCGCCTAGAGGGGCCGCTATGCCGGCGCAAATGAAAAGCCCCGCCGAAGCGGGGCTATCATCATTTCTCTGTTGGAGCCGGCTTTCGTTTGAAGAGTCCCTTCAGATTGTCGAAGAGCTCGATCTTCACGCCGTGGCGTTTCATGATCACCGACTGCTGGATGACCGAGAGTGTGTTGTTCCATGCCCAGTAGATGACCAGACCAGCCGGGAAGCTCGCCAGCATGAAGGTGAAGACCAACGGCATCCAGTTGAAGATCATTGCCTGCGTCGGATCCGGCGGTGTCGGGTTCATGCGCATCTGCAGGAACATCGTCACACCCATGATCAGCGGCCAGACGCCTAGATGCAGGAAGGTCGGAGCCGCGAATGGCAACAGGCCGAAGAGGTTGATGAACGAGGTCGGATCGGGCGCTGAAAGATCTTGGATCCAGCCGAAGAACGGCGCGTGGCGCATCTCGATGGTGATGTAGATCACCTTGTAGAGCGAGAAGAAGATCGGGATCTGCAGCGCGATAGGCCAGCAGCCGGCGATCGGATTGATCTTCTCGTCTTTATAGAGCTGCATTGTCGCCTGCTGCAGGCCCATGCGGTCGTCGCCGAACTTGGCCTTCAACTCTTCCATCTTCGGCTGCACACGCTTCATGTTCGCCATCGAAGCGTATTGCTTGCTGGCGAGCGGGAAGAACAGCGCCTTGACAATGATGGTGGTCAGCAGGATCGCGACACCGAAGTTGCCAAAGTAATGGAAGAAGAAGTCCATCAGCCTGAACATCGGCTTCGTCAGGAAGTAGAACCAGCCCCAGTCGATCAGGCGGTCGAAGCGCGGGATCTGATAGGTTTCTTTGTAGCTGTCGATGACAGGAACAACCTTGGCGCCGGCAAAGATCAGGTTCTTGATCTCGGTCGACTGGCCGGGCGCGACGGTCACGGCGTTTTGCTTGTAGTCTGCCTGGAAGCGCGGCTGTCCATCGGTGAAATGGCTGAAGCGGGCGTCGAAGGCAGTCTGCTGCGGGGGAATGAGCGTCGCGGCCCAGTATTTATCTGTGATGCCAAGCCAGCCACCGGTTGCGTTCGCCATATGGACGGCTTCTTTTTCCACGGCGGTATACTTGCTTTCGACAAGCCCATTGTCGCCAATAACGCCGATGAAGCCTTCATGCAGCACGTAGGTGGAGGCTACAGCCGGCTTGTTGTAGCGCGTGATGCGGCCATAGCCCGAAAGCGCAACCGGAGCCTGACCGGCATTGGTGATCTTGTCCGTGACGGTGAACATGTAGTTTTCGTCGACGGAAATGGTACGAGCGAAAGTCACACCCTTGTCATTGGTGTAGGTCAGTGTGACCGGGGTCTTTTCGGTCAGCTTTGCGTCCGCTGGCGCCGTCCAGAGCGTCGAGGGACCCGGAACACTGCCAGTCGCGTCGCCGCCGATATAGCCGAGTTCGGCAAAATAACCGTCCTTCGTTTCTGAAGGGCTGAGCAGTGTGATGATGGGGCTGTTTTGGTCGACTGTCTCGCGGTAGCGCTTGAGACGGAGATCGTCGAGGCGGGCGCCGACAAGGTTGATCGAGCCGGAAAGTGCCTGCGTATCGATCGTGATGCGCGGGTTCTTCGCAAGAGCATCCGCAATCGATGCCACAGCCGGAACCTGCCCGGTAGGAGCCGCGCCGTTCGGCTGTGCCGTCGTCGTTCCGCCGGCGGTTTGCGTCTGCTCGGTGTGCTGCGCTTTCTGCGCCAGCTCGGCCTTACGCTGCGCCTCGATGCGCGGATTCATATAGAAGAATTGCCAGCCGAGAACGATCAGCACCGAGAGAGCGATCGCAATGAAGTAATTGCGGTTGTTTTGCATCATACGTTCCTGGGGCGGCCGTCTCCGGACCGCTTGTGTTTCGGCTTGGTTGCGACGCGAGTTTTGAGCTCTGCGGCTAATTCCTTGAAGGATGCTTTCAGCACGTCCCTTCGCGCGACAACCACATAGTCGTGTCCGGGCTGCATTGCAAATCCTGCATGAAGTCGCACCGCCTCTTTCAGCCGCCGCCGCATGCGGTTTCGCTCAACTGCATTGCCTTGTTTTTTGGTGACCGTGAAGCCGACGCGGGCTTCGGTCTCGGGTTCGTTCCGGTCGAGCACTTCGAGCAGGAAGAAACTACCCTTGCGCTTTTCGCCCTGGCGAACAGCAAGAAACTGCGGGCGGCTTTTTAGCCGCCCGGCAGTCATTTTCTTATTATTGGTCGTCAATTCGCCCGCCATCTCTTATCGGGCAATTCCGGCCTTAGGCCGAAAGACGCTTGCGACCGCGTGCGCGGCGAGCAACGATTACCTTACGGCCGCCCTTGGTGGCCATACGTGCACGGAAACCGTGGCGGCGCTTGCGAACAAGCTTGGATGGTTGGTAGGTACGCTTCATTTATTTAAACACCGCGGAGTGCGGCCCTTCTTGAATTTGCATATATTGCAAGGAGCGTTGTTTTTCGAACGGGCGAGGCTAACGAAAGCCTTATATGACCGGACGTGCCGCGGCTTATACGGATGAAGGCTGCCAAAGTCAATTATCGCTCGGAATTTCCGACTTTCACGCTGAAGTACAGGATTTTGCAAAGCGCATTAAGGTTTGTGACGACAGGTTATTTGCTGCACCTGCGTAATATTTTTCCTTGCTCGCAACTGCCGCGCGCACTCTTCCGACGATCTAGCGCTTTCGGCGCAAAAAAAGAAACGGCGACGACTAAGTACAGGTAATTTTTTGTAGTGACGCGGCCGAGTGCCCGAAAGCTGGCATTAATTTATTTCGGCCAATTTTAGCTGTCGGCCGGAATGCTTTCCCGGCTTGTGATTAGTCTTGGGAGGCTTCTTTTGAAAATTCGAGGTAAGATCAATCTGCTTGTCTGCGCCATGTGTGGCGTTGCGCTTCTGATCGGGGCAACGGCATTATGGGCCGTCTATCAGTACGACGAGAATCTGTCGGCATACGGAGATGCGTCCGATCGCGCCTACGCCGGCGAGCGCCTCAACCGCTTCGTGACGGCTACGGTAATGGAGGCGCGCGGAATCTATAACGCGCAGTCGACAAAAGAGGCCTCAAACTTTGCCAAGGCACTGCTGAGCGATCTCGACCAGATCGACAAGGTAATCGCCTCTTGGGCGCCGCTGGTTCCGGAGAGCCAGAAGGATGCCTTTGTGAAGATGACTGAGCGCGCAAAGGAATTCCGGACATTCCGCGCCGAAACGGCGCGCCTCGGTACGGAAGTGAGCCCCCAGGCTGCCGACGAGCAGGGTAACAATGACGCCAACCGTGCCAATCGCAAGGCTTTCCAGGCGGAGATCGATGCGATCGTCGCCACGGACAAGGCGACGCTGGATGCCGTCAATGCGCAGGTCGAAAGCTCTCGCGCCTCGGTTCTGTGGTTAGTGATTGCGATCACCGGTATCGGCATTGTGGCCGGTGTCAGCATGGGGTTCTACATCGGCACGATTCAGCTCAGCCGCCCGATCAAAAAGGTGACGGATGCGATCAAGCAAGTGGCGGATGGCAACTTTGAGGCGGAAGTGCCTTTCGCCGGTCGCCAGGATGAAATCGGCGACATGGCTGCCGCCGTTGCCGTCTTCAAGGAAAATGGTCTCGCCGTTCGCCGCATGAATGCGCAGGAAGCTGCCATGCGTGCGAAGAGCGACGATCTGCAGTCAAGCATGTCCGTTGTCGTTGCATCTGCAGCTGCGGGCGATTTCAGCCGCCGCATCGAAAAGGACTACGGTGACGAAAGCCTCAATCAGTTTGCCAGCAACATCAACCATCTGCTGTCAAGCATCGATACAGGTGTCGGCGAAACGCGCCGCGTGATCGCAAGCCTGGCTGAGGGCGATCTGACACAGACGATGCGCGGCACCTTCCAGGGTGCCTTTGCCGAGCTGCAGCAGAACGTCAACAGCACCTTCGCGACGCTGCAGACGACGATGCGCGAGGTGCGTGAAACGGCTGAAGGCTTCCACGGCAACACCAACGAGTTGCGCGCCGCCAGCGACGACCTCTCCAAGCGTACCGAGCAGCAGGCTGCCGCCCTCGAAGAAACCTCGGCGGCCCTCGACGAGATCACTGCGGTGGTCAACAACTCGACCGAGCGTGCCCAGGAAGCCAGTGTCATGGTCTCAGAGGCGAAGGACGATGCCGGCAAGTCGGGCGTTGTTGTCCGGAATGCCGTCGACGCCATGGGCCGCATCGAGCAGGCCTCGCGCGAAATCAGCCAGATCATCAACGTCATCGATGAGATCGCCTTCCAGACGAATCTGCTTGCCCTCAACGCCGGTGTTGAAGCCGCGCGTGCCGGCGAGGCAGGCAAGGGGTTCGCCGTCGTCGCCCAGGAAGTCCGCGAACTGGCGCAGCGCTCGGCAACAGCTGCGAAGGATATCAAGGGCCTGATCACCAAGTCGGGCGATGAAGTGCAGGTCGGTGTGAAGCTGGTCCAGGCGACCGGTGAGGCGCTGGCCCAGATCGAACGCCGCGTCAACGCGATCAACGACCATATTCACTCGATCGCGACCGCAGCGAAGGAACAGTCTACGGGCCTTAAGGAAGTCAATACGGCCGTCAATCAGATGGATCAGGTAACGCAGCAGAACGCCGCCATGGTCGAGGAAACCTCGGCAGCGACGCACAAGCTCTCCGGCGAGGCCGACAGTCTCGTCCGCCTCATCTCGCGCTTCAAGGTCTCGAACGCGCCAGCTGCGACCCCGGTCGCCGTTGCTCGCCATCAGGAGCATCGTCCGGTGACGTCGCCGGCTCGTCGCGCCATGAGCACTGTCGCGCGAGCGTTTAGCGGCAATGCCGCCGTCGCCGAACCGAATTGGGAAGAGTTCTGATCACCCGTGATCCTTTCGATCGACCGGAACGCCGCCCCAGGGGCGGCGTTCCTTTTGTCGTAAATGGCGTTGCTCGCAAAGATTTGAAAGCCGACCGTCATCGTCTAATATAGAACGCGCAAGAGGCGCTGGGCGCGAAACGGACGAGACACCATGCAAGCGCACGATCAAGGCGACAATCTTCTCCCAGGCGGTGCTGCAGGGAGCGAGGCCGACAAGGCGGAACAGCGCCCGTGCGGGAAGTTCGGCGGGCTTTCCGGCAAGTTGCTATGGCTGACGGTTGTTTGCATCATGCTCGCCGAAGTGCTGATTTTCTTTCCGTCGGTCGCCAGCATGCGCCTGCGTTGGCTGGACGAGAGGTTGAACGCAGCGGCCGCGGCGGCGATCGTAATCGATGGCCTGCAGCCGGTGGAGCTGCCCCGTGCGCTGCAGAAGGAGACACTGGAAGCGACCGGCACCAAAGCGATCGTGCTGCGGAAAGAGGGGACCTCGCGTTTGCTTGCGACGACCGACATGCCGACCTCCGTCGATGAACAGTATGATCTGACCGACGTGCCGCCTGTGATCGCGATTCGTGATGCGCTCGATACGATGATTTTCGGCGGCAATCGCATGATCCGCGTCTATGGCCCGGTCCAGGATACCAATACCGGCGTCGAAGTTGTGATGAAGGACAAGCACCTTCGCAATGCGATGCTTGTTTATTCCCGCAATGTCTTTCTGCTGTCGATTCTGATTTCTCTCTTTACTGCGACGCTGGTGTTCTTCGCGATAAATCGCATCCTGATCCGGCCGATTCGCAAACTGACCGGCAGCATGCAGCAATTTTCTTCTGATCCCGAAAATCCGCAGAATGTCTTTGTTGGCGATGGCGGACGCGATGAGCTTGCGGTGGCCGGCCGGCATCTGGCCTCAATGCAGACGGAATTGCAAAAGACGCTGAAGCAGCAGAAGAACCTGGCTGCGCTTGGCCTCGCCGTTTCGAAGATCAATCACGACATGCGCAACATTCTTGCCTCGGCGCAGCTGATGTCCGACCGTCTCGTGGATGTCAATGATCCCATGGTGAAGGCATTCGCACCAAAGCTGCTGCGCACCATCGACCGCGCCGTCGGCTATACGACCGAGGTATTGTCATATGGCCAAGCAACTGAAGCAGCGCCTCGCAGGCGCCGCATCCGGCTTTATGACCTAACACAGGACGTGAAGGACATGTTGGCGATCGATGCTCAAAGCGGCATTGAGTTCATCGACCAGATGGCGCCCGAGCTCGAGGTAGACGCTGACAGCGAGCAACTGTTTCGTGTCATCCACAATCTCTGCCGCAACGCCTTGCAGGCGCTGAGCGCCGTCGGGCGGACGTTGGATGGTGGCAAGCGAATCACGGTTTCGGCCCAGCGAGTCGGCAGCGTCGTCAGCATCATCGTTGATGACACTGGACCCGGCATGCCGCAAAAGGCCAGGCAGAATCTCTTCGCTGCCTTCCGTGGCTCTGCCCGCTCCGGCGGCACGGGCCTGGGGCTGGTGATTGCCCGCGAGCTGGTGCTTGCCCATGGCGGCACGATCGCGCTTGTGGAAAAGCCATCGGTCGGGACGCAGTTCCGCATCGAGATCCCGGATCGTCCGGTATCCCTGGATGATTACCGCGGCCGCACGCTCCACGAAAAGTGATTGATTTTGCGCATTTCGGTTCTGCATCACCAAAGTCGCGATTTTTTCAGAAAGCCT
Source organism: Rhizobium mesoamericanum STM3625 (assembly GCF_000312665.1). GTDB lineage: Bacteria > Pseudomonadota > Alphaproteobacteria > Rhizobiales > Rhizobiaceae > Rhizobium > Rhizobium mesoamericanum. Next base: position 1,303,830 of record NZ_HF536772.1, read on the forward strand.
ATTGCAATCCCTCAAAGGACCCTTTAGAGAACCGCCCACGCAAGCGGTTCGGCCGCTTCCGGCACGCACCCGTAGCTCAGCTGGATAGAGCACCAGACTACGAATCTGGGGGTCAGGAGTTCGAATCTCTTCGGGTGCGCCATTTACCTCCACCAATCCATAACAGAACTAAGCACCGTATGGATGGCTGGTCTCCTGCGTCCGATATCCTACCCAAAGCTGGGAATGGACCATTAGACGGCTGGCAACGCTCACAGAGCTGCTGCGAGAGCTCTGCCAAGGAAGCGACTACAACGGAGCGTGCTTGGCGTAGGCCTCATCGTAAGCGAACAATGCTGGCGCACCGCCAGTGTGAATGAACAGAACCTCATCCGACGGCTTGAAGGTTCCCGCCTCGATTCGGCTGAAGAGAGCCGCCATCGCCTTCGAAGTGTAGACCGGGTCGAGGAGGATGCCCTCGGACCTCGCGCATTGGACGACGGCCTTCGTCGAAGAGTCGTTCGGAAGCCCGTAGCCTGGAAGGTACATGCTGTCGTCGAGTTCGATGGCATCCGTGGTTTCAGATTCATGGATCCCGATCAGGGGAGCGACATTTGAGACCAACTGCTCGATAAGAGGACGTTGCACCGCTTTGGACCGTGAGATTGTCGCGCCGACCAGCTTCGCCGTCGAGCCGGTGAGTTTGAGGCCGGCAAGAAGCCCCGCATGCGTACCACCTGATCCTGACACGACGAAGATATGGCTGAACGCCTTTCCGAGTTTCCGTTCCTGCTCCGCGATTTCCACGGCGCAGGTCACGTAGCCCAGGCACCCGATCGCATTCGACCCTCCCAGCGGCACGACGTACGGCGTAAGCCCTTGCGCCCGCAACGACGCCGCATGGGCCTCCACCGCGTCGGAGAGCGTATCATTGCATCCGACCTGCACGATCTCCGCACCGACCAGCCGATCCAGAAGCAGGTTCGCCGAGTTGTGGTAGGTCTCGGAACGCCCGGGGACTTCGTTCTTTAGGACCAAATGGCACCTCAGGCCAAGCTTGGCCGCCACCGCCGCAGTCAAGCGGGCATGGTTCGATTGCAAGGCTCCAGACGTGACCACGATGTCGCATCCTTTCGCCAACGCGTCTCCCATTAGATATTCGAGCTTCCGCAGCTTGTTGCCGCCCATGGCGATGCTCCCGAAATCATCCCGCTTGATGGAGATCCGCGGGCCACCGTAAGCGGCGGATAGGCGGTCGAGTGTCTCGATCGGCGTTGGCCATTGGGACAGTATCTGCCGTGGGTGTGCGTCGAGCGGCATCGGGTTGGAACCTCGCTGGGTATAAGGCAGTAAAATCATTTGGAACGTACAGAGTTATGCAGAGCGCGTATATAGACCGCGGCTGGGTGGAGAGCTCGGTACGCGGCCAAGTTAGGAAAAGGCACACCGACTAGGCCGGGCTTCTCTGACTGATCGCCACAATTTTTGGCCTACGCAGTTCCGTCATACAGGCGCTAGTGACGCCAAATGATTTTGTGCTTGGCGCCTATTCGGGATAGGACTCCGCGCCCTCCGACGGCGCCTTGTGGAAGAGGATGAATACCAGGGGGTTGCCGGGCTCGGCCATTGCATCGCTGCGCTGGCCCGTTATCTCTCCGGCCACGCCGCTTGTATACTCCGCGACCACTTCGCCAAAGCTGTTGCGTTGAACGGCCACCTTCTGTCCGGGTTCGACTTTGTCGTTGAGCTTGACCAAATGCTCGACGATCCCGCCCTGGGTTGCCAGGATCGGGAAGGCACTGTTGCCGACGAAAACACTCACATCCTTGCCTGTCCGACCCATCGGCCCAGCAACGATACCGTAATGCTTGAGGACGTTCATCGTCCCTTCCACGAACAGTGGGATCATCTCGAGGTCCAGAACGCGGGCAGCGCCGATCTCCGGCGTGAAGGACGGGATGCCAGCGTCCATGAACGCATTGTGCAGGACGCCGGGATAGACATGGTTGTCGAAGATCTGGCCGACCGGATAGAGTTCCATCATCGCCTTGACCTCGGGCACATCCATACCGCCAATATTGAATGCGGTGACTTCGAATCCAGTTGTTCCGGTGTGAAAGTCGATCGCGAAGTCGGCGTTCGGGCGCAGCAGCCGGTTGAACAACAGACCGGCGTGTCGGCTGGGCGCGGTGGCGCCGTTCTCGTTGCCAGGCCATTCCCGATTCATGTCGATCAGGTCGAGGCCTCTGCCCTGATTGGGCCATCTGCGCTGCATGCCTTCAATGGCCGGGCGTGCCACGTCGGTCACCGCCATGACAGTACCCGACATCTGCGCCGGATCAAGCTGGTTCATCACGGTCTGGACTGTGTGAATGTTGCTCATTTCGTCGCCATGTACACCGCTGGTCAGAATGCCGCGCTTACCTGGCCTCGCCCCCTTTGCAACCGTCACGGACACGTACCAGTGCTGCCCCGTAGGCATTTGCGCACCCTGAAAATACAGGAAGTGCCTCAGCCCCGGCTCGAGGTCGTGGACGTCGAGCGCGCTGACGACCTTTTTTCCCCGGATGACATCGCCGGTATAGAGCGTTCCTGTTCCTGATGCAGGCTGCGCAGCGGGTGTCGCTGCGCCCTGAGCATTCCCAGAACCAGCGCTGACGGCGAGGGCAGCCGAAGCGCCGACCGTGGCAATAGATGCGAGTATGAGATCGCGGCGATCAATGCCTTTCTTCGATGTGTCCGACATGAGGCAGGCCCCTTTGCGATTTGAAAGGCTACGTTAGAACACGGCATGCAAAGCGGCCATGAAAATTCCGCGCGACTCCAAACGACGGGTTTCCTCAAAGACGGCCACTTCTATGGTGGGTGATCATGCCGGCTGTTGGACGGCGCAGTTTTGGAGCTGATGCACCCTTCATTTTCCGGGGCGAAGTCCTCCGTTGCGATCATTCCGATGAATGCTGCCAGTTCGGCCTTTTCAGGGGACGTTGAGCGCATAGCAGGGCATCCTGATCTTGCAGCCGGAACAAGATGGGTCCGCCCATTGGGCGGCCGGCCCCCATCACCAAATCCGTCTCGACGCCGGCATTCCCCGCGAAGGTATGGTTGCGACGCGTGGAACGCTCTGCGGTAGAACTTGTCCTAGTGCAGTATCGCGCAGAAGGAGGGAGGTGGGCAGGCAGGCGAGTGAATTTCAGCTGGACGGTTGGCCTTTTATTCTCTCCCGCTGCAGTGCGCCCAAAACGGCTCTTTCCGATTTCAGGAGGTAGGACTCCAGTTGCGAAATCGCGTCGGGTATTTTCCTCGCTTCCAGCAAAGAAACAAGCGCGGTATTCAGCGCGATGTAGGGTTCGTGCAAGTGAGCCGTGTCGTTCAACTGTCCGAAGACCAGCCTAAGTTCGGCCAGAACGAGGTCGAATGAGGCGCTTAGGCGCGGGCTGTCACAAAGCTCGACCATGGTGCGATGAAACTCCATGTTAAGGGTACCTACCCGTTGCCAGTCACCGTCTCTGCGTGCCGCCTCCGCCTGTTCGACAAGGTCGCGCATGCGCGCCAGCGCCGGATGTCCTGGGGTTGCGGCTAGCACCGCGCCTCTCTGAATCACGTGGCGAACTCGATAGATGTCAAGGACGGCCGCCTCGCCCGGAGCGACAACGAACGCACCACGATTGGGGATCTGCTCGAGCAGGCCCTGGCTGCTCAGCAGCCGGAAGGCTTCGCGCAGAGTATTGCGGGAAATGCCGAACTGTGCGGCGATCTGCTGCTCCGACAGCTTCTCGCGTGGCTCGAAAGCGCCATCGATCAGCATTTCCCTGATCGTGGTCGCAACTTGCGTGGCGAGCGATTGATCGTCGGCCTTGGACCTCGCGTCAGGCATGGAATACCTTGTCAAATCTCGTTTCACTGGGTGCTGGCGACGCTTTTCGAGCCGCCCACGATTTTTATATTGTTGAACAATCTGTAATAGGTTATTCAACAATAATTGGGGTGGCGAAATTGTTCAATGGGTGTGCGACATGGCAAGCATCGATCTCAACAGCGATTTGGGCGAAAGCTTCGGCCCCTGGCATATGGGTGACGATGCCGCAATGCTTCAGATTGTCACCAGCGCCAACATAGCCTGCGGTTTTCACGCCGGAGACCCGGCGGGAATCCTTACGGTGCTTCGCGAGGCAGCGCGCCGCGGGGTGGCGGTGGGCGCTCATGTCGGTTACCGCGACCTCGTGGGTTTCGGCCGCCGCAACATGGATCCATCCAGCGCCGAGCTCATCGGCGATACTATTTACCAGATCGGGGCCTTGCAGGGTCTCGCCCGCGCCGCAGGCACGTCGGTGCGTTATGTCAAGCCGCACGGCGCGCTTTATAATACCATCGCTCAGGACGCCCGGCAGGCGGCCGACGTGATCACGGGGATTAAGGCCGTCGATGCTTCCCTGGTACTGATGGCGCTGGCAGGGGCGCCGATCGTGGCGCAGGCTCGGGAAGCCGGCCTGACGGTGGTGTGCGAAGCCTTTGCCGACCGCGCCTACAATGCTGATGGGAGCTTGGTCAGCCGCCGGCTGCCGGGGTCGGTGATCCACGATCCGGCCGTAGTTGCCGAGCGGATGCTGCGAATGGTTATCGAAGGGCGCGTCATCGCTATCGACGGCAGCGACGTTGCGCTGGAGGCGCATTCGATCTGTATTCATGGCGACACGCCCGCCGCCGTTGTCATCGCCCGTACCCTGCGCGAGACACTGGAGGCGCGCGGTGTCGAGCCGAAGTCTTTTATCGACGTGCGTCATGGCTGAGCACCTGCGTTTTCTGCCAGCCGGCAGCGGCTGTGTCCTCGTCGAGCTCGACGACCTGGGGACAACCTTGACCTTGCTCGACACGCTCCTTGCTGACCCGCCGGAAGGAATGGTTGAGGCAATTCCCGCCGCCCGAACCGTAATGATCCGGTTTGATCCGTCTCTTACTGACCGCGCGCGACTGACAGCTCTCCTGTCTCGGTTCGACTTGACGAAACGCAGTTCGCGCCAAGGTGAATCGTTCGAAATCCCGGTGACTTACAATGGCGAGGATCTCGGCGACGTGGCCGACTTCCTTGGCTGGTCAATCGAAGAGGTGATTCGCCGCCACACGGAAGCCACCTATACCGTCGCATTCACCGGTTTCGCTCCTGGCTTTGCTTACATGACCTGCGACGATCCCGGCTTTGATTTGCCGCGGCGTAAGAGCCCGCGCGTGCGCATTCCCGCGGGATCGGTTGCGGTGGCAGGGAAATTCGGCGGCATCTATCCTTCCGACAGTCCTGGTGGCTGGCAGTTGCTGGGGACCACGCCACTGAAGATGTGGGACCCGACACGCGCACGGGCCGCCTTGTTGGCACCCGGCGATCGTGTGCACTTTCGCGACATGGCAAAGGGCGGGAGCGTTCACGCGACAAGGCTGCGGACAGCGAAGCCGGTAATTGCAAAGTGCTTGGAGGGATTGATCGTAACCCGCGCAGACCGGCCCGCGCTCTACCAGGACCTCGGGCGACCCGGGCGCGCAAGCCAGGGCGTGGCGGCATCGGGTGCGCTCGACCGGGCCGCCGCAAAAATGGCCAACGCCTGCCTCGGCAATCCTCGCGAGACCCCGGTCGTTGAAGTGGCCTTGGGAGGATTTGCCCTTAGGACAGATCGCGCGGCGACCATGGCCGTGACTGGCGCGCCTTGCCCACTCATGATCCGGGCAGCCGACGGACGGGAAATTTCAGCACCGTTCGCTCGCCCCTTTGCACTCGATGTCGGAGACGAGCTGATCCTCGGCATCCCGCCTGAAGGAATGCGCAGTTATGTCGCTCTGCGCGGCGGCTTTCTGGCAGAAGCAGTGCTCGGATCCGCCGCCACAGATACGTTGGCTAAAATCGGCCCCGAAGCCATTCACGCGGGAAGCGTTCTCGTTCCGGCAAACCAGCCGGCTGGAGCTGTCGATGTCGCCCCGCCGGAACCGCCGCGCCTCCCGCGTGCAGGCGATTTGGTAACGCTCGACGTCCTCCTCGGACCGAGAACCGACTGGTTCACTCAGACGGGCGTCGAAACCTTGAGTTCGCAGGAGTGGGACGTGACGCCTGAATCGAGCCGTGTCGGCATGAGGCTGTCGGGCCCTTGTTCGATAGAGCGGCGCGATCAGGCGGAATTGCTGTCCGAGGCGACTCCGCTTGGCGCGATTCAGGTGCCGCACAATGGCCAGCCAGTCCTTTTCCTCGCCGATCACCCCTTAACCGGCGGTTACCCTGTCATCGCCGTTGTGGCACGGCACCATATGGATCTGGCCGGCCAGATCGCGATCGGCGCACGCATCCGCTTCAACCCCATCGCCGCATTTGATCCCTACGAGACGGTATCCCGACCGTATGCTGCGTCCGCTGTCGACCAACAGGAAGACTGATCCGATGAAAAAGCTTCTCATCGCCAATCGTGGCGAGATCGCCATCCGCATTATGCGCGCCGCGCGTGACTACGGCGCTGTTTCTGTTGGTATTTATTCGGATGCTGATGCAAGCTCATTGCACGCAGAACTCGCCGACGAGGCCTATGGCCTCGGCCCTGGCCGTCCTGCCGAAACTTACTTGAACATCAATAAGATCTTGGAGGTCGCCCGCCGTTCAGGGGCTGATGCGGTCCATCCCGGCTACGGCTTCCTATCCGAACGCGCAGAATTCGCGAAGGCTGTGATCGACGCCGGATTGATCTGGGTCGGCCCGGCACCGGAGGTCATCACGGCACTCGGCGACAAGGTGGAGGCGCGGCGTATCGCCGAAAAGGTGGGGGCTCCGCTGGTCAAGGGATCAAACGGCCCGCTTTCGTCGGCCGCCGAGGCCGTTGCCTTTGCACGTGAGACCGGCCTGCCGCTCGCCATCAAGGCTGCCTTTGGCGGTGGAGGACGTGGTATGAAGGTCGCGCACCGTCTCGAGGAGGTCGGTGAGCTGTTTGAATCCGCCGTGCGTGAGGCAACCGAGGCTTTTGGCCGCGGCGAGTGCTATGCCGAGCAATTTCTCCATAAACCGCGCCATATCGAGGCCCAGGTGATTGCCGACAGCCACGGCAATACCGTGGTTCTCGGCACGCGCGATTGCTCGCTGCAGCGTCGCAATCAGAAACTTGTCGAGGAAGCTCCCGCGCCCTTCATCACTGAGGAACAGCGCAACCGCATCCACGAAGCTGCCCGCGCGATTTGCGTCGAAGCCGGCTATACCGGAGCCGGAACAGTCGAGTTCCTATTGTCTCAGGACGGGGTGATTTCGTTTCTTGAGGTCAACACTCGCCTCCAGGTCGAACATCCGGTGACCGAGGAAACGACGGGCCTCGACATCGTGACGGAGCAGCTGCGCGTGGCCGATGGCCTCCCACTCTCTGTCGTGCGGACGCCGGAGCCGCGTGGCCATGCTTTCGAGTTCCGTATCAACGCTGAGGATCCCGGCCGAGGTTTTCTTCCCACGCCCGGCTTGATCACGCACTTTCGCGCGCCTTCTGGGCCGGGCGTACGTCTGGATTCAGGCGTCGAAACGGGATCGGAAATCCCGGGCCTTTACGACTCCATGATGGCAAAGCTCATCGTCACTGGGGCGACGCGTCAGGAGGCCCTTGTCCGCGCACGGCGCGCACTTGCAGAGTTTCGCATCGAGGGTGTCGCCTCCGTCCTGCCTTTCCACCGCGCGGTTCTCGATGAACGGGACTTCACGGGGGAGGATGGCTTCAAGGTGTTTACGAATTGGATCGAGACGGCCTTTCGCGGCATTGCGCCGTCGCCGCGCGTCGATCCGGTCGATGGCAGCCTCCTGCGCAGCTTCATCGAGATTGACGGAAAGCGCCACGAACTTGGCTTGCCGGCAACATTGTTCTCGAGCCCCAGTGTGCAGAAGCCTGCGGTCGCCAGTGTACCTAAGACCGATGATGGCACCCTGACCGCACCGATTCCCGGCACGTTGCGGCAATGGCTGGTGGAGGACGGCGCTGAAGTCACGAAGGGCGAGTCCGTAGTAGTTATGGAGGCAATGAAAATGGAAACCCGCCTCACCGCCCCCAGGACCGGGCGGATCAGCCTGCTTGTCGAAACCGGCGCAATCGTCGGAATCGGCGCTGGGTTGGCGATCATACGCTGAGCATGAGGCCGGCGGGATCAGGGGGTTCCGCAGCTCTCCGCAAACAAGGGAGCGGCGGACGATTATCCCGGGTGTTCGAGCAACACGTGCAGGAACTGGATCGCGCCATTCCGGAGATGGCGCATAGCCAAGGTCTCCTGACGAATGATCTAGGATACGGAGAAGAACAGGAATGAAGCCCAAGCCTACAACGAATGCCCCCCAGGATGCGGCCGCCCGCAGGGCGATCCAACCCGTGATCTGCTATCCGGTCGAGACGCTGCCGCGTCCCGATCTTTCGGCCTACCGCGCCCTGCGCAACGATCTCGAGCTCGTCGATCGCATCACGGTTCCCGCGCGAGACGCAGCCTGTTGGTCGGTTCCCGCCGGACACTTCTGCCGCATCCTTTGCATTGAGGGAGCGCAGGTGGGCGATCTAAACCTTTTCAACGCCAACAATCTCGCCGAGCGTCTTTACACCGGCAAGACCCGGGCGCTCAACGGCACCCATGTCGGCCTCGGCGACCAGTTGTTCTCGAACATGCCCTACCTGCGCCCAATCGCGACCATCACGCACGACACGCTCGACTGGTACGGTTTCGACGAATTCGGCGGCTCAGTGCACGACGTGATCGGTACGCGCTGCGATCCCTATACCAACAACCTCCTGAGCCATGGGGGTCAATATCATCATTGCTGCCACTCCAACCTCACACGCGCCCTTGCAACGCAGACAGGCAAATCGCTGGTCGAGGCCGAAGGTCACATCCATGATGTCCTGAACGTGTTTATGTGCACGGGTTTCACCCGCGAAACCGGCCAGTATTTTATGAAGGCCAGCCCTGTCCGGCCGGGGGACTACCTGGAGTTCTTCGCCGAAATCGATCTTCTCGGCTGCATGTCGGCCTGCCCCGGCGGAGACTGCTCTTCGGAGCATTCGTCGGATGCAGCAGCCTGCCACCCTCTTGAAGTGGAAGTGTACAGGTCAGCGCACCTGCCGGAGAACTGGCGTCCGCCGCAGCTGAACGGCTACGACCGTTCGCACGGCGTCTGAGGAGCAAGAGCCTCTGCCTCCGTCCAGGCGTCACATGGCCGGGGCATTGGGCAGCCATGAGTAGCCTAGTGGTTGCCGATCTTGAAGGCGTACGAGCTGCTAACCTCTTAGTGGTCGCGCCAGTACGACCTGGAGTCACGACATTACGGTCGGTGACTAAAGCGGGCGATTTGCGCATCCTTCATCAGGTTGCGGAAGCTGAGCCCGCTCATATGGACCAGTGTCCTGTGATCGCCGCCCTCGAAATAGACGTCGCTAGCGCTGCCGAGGCTTTCGTCGAGGATTACAGGCACGTTGTAGGCCGATCCGATCGGTGGGACCGCGCCAATGTCACAATCGGCGAAAAGCGAACTGACCTCATCTTCCGAGGCGAGACCCAGGCGTTTGTTCATCACCTCCTGCAGCGTGCTGAGTTCGATTCGATGCGTGCTTGGAACGACGGCCAGAACATATCCCATTTCGTGGTGTACGACGACCGATTTGGCCAGCCGACTGCCCGGAACATGCGCGGCTTGCGCGGATTGGCTGGTTGTCGCTGTGCGATGATGATCGAGGGTTTCATAGGCGATGCCCTCACCGTCGATGTAGTCCTGAAGTTTCCTTGCGATTGTCATCTGGAGCCCCCTTAAATGGCGTGGTGAGGCATAGGGGCATTGTCCTCTCATTGCCTGTGAAGTCAACGGCGAACGGCCGTGAATGCCTGCCGCGGCCTGCTGGCTGATGACCGCCATGACCAATGGCGGGCGCCCTTTTTTGCTCCGTGAGGATCGCTGCATTAGGCCGAGGCTCTCAGTTCGCCGCGTACGGCAAGTGCCTCGTCCGTAGAGAGTACCGAGGCGTAGGCAAAGGCAAATGCCGCCATGAAGGCTGCATGCACCTGTGCGGCGGGAAGCAGCGCGCCGTTGAATTCGAGATCGCGCGTTGCGCAGGCATCGTGGATGACGGTCACCTGATACCCGAAATCGCTGGCAGCCCGTGTCACGGCGTCGACGCACATGTGGCTCATACTGCCGACAACGGTGATGTCCTCGATGCCATTGCGATCGAGTGTCGCCTTCAAATCGGTTTCACGGAACGCGTTGACGTGGTTCTTGACGATAACGGTTTCGCCGGGCCGGTTCAGCACTTTCGGGTGAATCTGCGCACCCTCCGAACCGGCCAGAAAAAAGGCGGCATTCTCGCCGGCCGACTCATGCGTGACGTGGACCACTAGATCGCCTGCATCGCGGGCAGCCGCGATGATCCGTGCGGCGTTGTCGGCCGCTGCCTCGGCACCAGCCAATGGCCATTTGCCGTTCGCAAAATAATCGTTTTGAATATCGACAACGATGAGGGCGCGCTTGTTCATGTCCTTGTATCCTCGATTCCTTCGGGGGCGGCTCCTGCCCGCTCATGAACAAATTACGTTTGACGCGGCATCGTGTGAATTCGCGAAATTGACATTACAGAGGTCAGAACTGAAAAATCACCCAGACCCACGCTGCGGCTGAGATCGGTATCCTGCGATCGCGATCGCTTCGGATTCGTTGGGCGCGTATGAGGTTCGGCGCATGCCGGATCTGGATTAAGCCGAGCGGGTGTGCGCGTGGTTGGAGCGAAGCCTGATGGAGTTTATCTACCGCTAACCGTGCTTTTCAGCATCCATTTCTTCTTCTAGTCTTGCGCGCAGCGTCGTCATCACGCGGTGTGCTATCCTGATATCATCGAGTGAAAGGTCCTCAGCCAGCGAATCGACCCTCGGGTTGTATGCGTTGATCGCGGAGTCGTAGGCGCGGCGTCCCTTTTCGGTTAGCACCACGAGATGCGCCCTCCGGTGGTGCGGGTTGGGCTTGAACATCACGATTCCTTCCTGGTGCAAATCGTTCACGATCCGCTGCACATTCTGCCGGTTTGCTCCGAGATCGCGGGCGAGCCACGCTACCGGCTGCGGCCGGTTGGCTTGCACGATCGCTCCTAGAATCTGCCACCTGGCACTGGTCAGCCCGAATGGCCCGACCAGTCTGTCACCCCACATAAGTGTGAGGTTATTAGCCCTGAATAGGGCGAGGATCAGCTCGGTCAAGTCATCGCCCTTTTGGCTTCGAATCGCATTGTTCATCGGCAACATCCATCTTTGTTGACATCATAATGTCAAAGTACTATGACTCGATCATATCGAATTGACACCAAGCATACAACTCGGAAGGAACTCAGGAATGTCTCCTATGAAGCCCATGGACGAGAAACTACCTATCGAGCGCCAACTGGCCATCCCAGCCGCACCGGTCGTACTCATCAACCTCTTCACGCTCGATGCGGCAGATGAAGAGCGCTTTCTCGAAGTCTGGAAGAATGACGCCGAGTTCATGAAGCGCCAGCCGGGGTTTATCTCTACCCAGCTCCATCGCGCCATCGGTGAGAGCCCGACCTACCTGAACTATGCGGTGTGGGAAACGAACGAAGCGTTTTGCACAGCCTTCACGCACCCTGAGTTCCGGGCGAAGCTGGCGGGCTATCCGCCGTCCGCAATTGCAAGACCGCACCTGTTCCAGAAGGTCGGGGTCGATGGTATCTGCACGGCCTGACTCGCTTCGCTCGGGCCGGCGCGCTAGCTTGGCGCAATATTGCGAAGTCATGGTGTGGTCGGCGCTGCCCGCATGCAGCGATTCATCGCGCGTGGCCGGAGGGAATATGCCGAGGAGTATGGTGGGAGCGTTTGCGTTGTGCGTGGCCGTTGCGGCCCTTGCCGGCTGCGTCGACGCCAATATGCCGACCCTCGTGCCCGTCGCGGCGCCCTTTGATCCGCCGCTCAATTTACCGGGTGTTGCGCATCGCATCTGTGTCGGTGACGGCAATTTCATGTATCGCGAGGCGAAGAAGCAATACGAACTGCGCGCCGGCATGGGCGGCTATCCGATCGATCCGGCGGCGGAAGAGGCAACCGCGGCCGCCGCGGCACACCGGCAGTATGTCACGTGCCTGTCGAGCCAGGGATACCGCATCGCGAGATAGCTCGGCTCGGTACCGCACCTCTAGGCGCAAGTCGGAGATTTGGGCAGGCCCTCGCGTAATACCTTAATGGCGACGGCAGCAGGCCACGCAGCGATGCCTATTTCGCGTGAACGCAAAAGGCGATGGAAAAAATGCCGCAAAAAGAGGCTTTAGCGATCGCCGAGATATGCGCAAAACGCATTGCTGCATTGCGGTATTATCCCTATTCCTGATCGAAACGGTGGGCTATCTATTATCTCGAAGGCAGCGCACTCCTCCTCCCAGCGCTCCTTCATCGGACTGGCAACACTCCTCCTCCCAGTTGTCAGTCAGGATCAAGAGCCCGGTACACCTCCTCCCGCGCCGGGCTCTTTTCTATTTTGCTTTCCGGGTCGATAATCATAAGTCCTTCGCTGGCCGATATGGGCGGGGTGCCTACACTGCGTCGCGCGTTGCTTGCAGTTGGCGGTCGCAAAGTCCTCGCAGACGAAAATACCCATAGGCAACTTGTGGCGATCTGATATATCAGGCTGACATGATGCCGGACATTGGCCAACGATGCGGCCTAAGGCGAAATCACGCGGGTACGCTTGAGAGGAGTTGACTGATGAGATGGAAGCGCACGATCCAGCTTCTGGACGTTCACGCCGAAGGTGAGATCGGCAAGGTCGCGATCGGTGGGGTACCCAAGATCCCCGGCAAGACAGTCGCCGAACAGCTGGACTGGCTAAACACCAATCCGAAGGGTCAGGAACTTCGCCGTTTCCTCTGCCTCGAACCACGCGGCGCGCCGATTGGCTCGGTCAATTTGCTGCTGCCACCGAAACATCCGGATGCCGACGCGGCCTTCATCATCCTCCAGCCTGATCAGGCGCATGCAAGCTCAGGCTCGAACTCGATCTGCGTCACAACGGCCTTGCTGGAATCCGGCATAGTCGAGATGAAGGAACCAGAAACCATCGTCACGCTGGAGACGGCCGCCGGCCTCGTCAAGGCGACGGCGACCTGCCGCGACGGGCGCTGCGAGAAGGTCAAGCTCACGATGGTTCCGTCCTTCGTCCACGAACTCGACGTGGAGGTCGAGACACCGCACTGGGGCAAGATCAAGGTGGATCTCTGCTATGGCGGTATCTTCTACGCGCTAGTCGATGTAGGGCAGATCAACTTGACGATCGAAAAGGGCAATGCCGCGGCGCTCGTGCAGGCTGGCATGGTGTTGAAGGAGTTGATCAACCGCGGCATCGATGTTGTTCATCCGGAAATACCGGCAATCTCCGGCGTCGCCTATGTCATGTTCCGCGACCTCGAAGCAGACGGCACCGTTCGCACCTGCACGACCATGTGGCCGGGACGCGCCGATCGCTCGCCTTGCGGCACGGGCAATTCTGCCAACCTTGCGGCACGACATGCGCGCGGCAAGGCGAAGGTTGGGGATGTCTTCAAGTCGCGGTCAATCATCGGTTCCGAATTCGAAGTCGGATTGTTGGCGGAAGCCGAAGTCGCCGGTCGTCCCGCGATCATACCAACGATCGCCGGGCGCGGTTTCACCTTCGGTCTTTCGCAGGTCGCCCTTGATCCCTTCGATCCCCATCCCGGCGGTTTTGCCTTGACGGATGTCTGGGGACCATTGGCCGGCGAAATCTGACGCTCAGTACGTAAAGGGGTCGACGTCTGCCTTTTCAACGGCGTGGTCGCCCGCCTGTTCGGGGTAGATGACACCTTTACGCAGGATGATGTTGGCATAGAGCCGCGGTTCGCTGGTCTGGATCACGGCGTGTGCGGCCCGCACTCGATTGTAAAAGTCTGCCCCGATGAGCGGCACCACCTGTCGATGCGGCTCGTGGCGGGCGCAGCAGTCGATCATTTCCTCATGAACCGGATCGAGCCTGTCCCGCTCGGCCTTGACAGTCGACCGGAAGATCGCTTCCGGAACGAAATCGTCGATCGGCAGGACGCTGAGAACGGCATCGAGAACGGCCACGATGCCGTGGCCATCGAGGCGGATCAACCGCCGTGCATGTTCGACGCCGGGATAATTGCCGTCGACGATGGCGATTTCGTCGCCGTGTCCCATGGCACGCAGCGTCGAAAGCAGTTCCGGGCTCAAAAGTGGGTTAAGTCCCTTCAGCATTTTCGACCTCCTTGAATAAAACGTTCTGGTCCGTGAGGTAGCGCGCGAAGATCGGCAGGCTGGCGCCGCCGATAGCGCGCGCATGAGGGCCGATTGCACCTTCAATGATGTCGGGCATGACGACGCCCTGCAGATCGAGCATCGCGGCCTCGTGGATCGTCGCCTGCACAATTCGTTCGCGCACCCATCCGGGAAAGCCGCCGTCGATCACGGCAGCGCTGAAATCGATGATCGAGGCGGCCGCGACGATCGCCTGTGCGAGTGCTCGGGCGGTGTCCTGGATCCACATCTCCAGAGGCTCGCCAAAATCGATCCAGTCGTCGGCGGAATACCAGAGGGGTTGCGGGTCGATGCCGCGTTCGCGCAGCATATTTTCCAGAACAAAAATTGAGGCAACTTCAAGCAACTGCATTGTTTCGCCGTGCTTGCCGCGCACAGGGAGTGGACCAATGGCGCCGGCTGTACCCGTGCGGCCCGAAAAGATTGCGGAATTAAGGACAATGCCGCCGCCAATGAAGGAGCCGATGAAGAAATAGACGAAGTCGGGATAGGATGGTCCGATCCCGAACACGAGTTCGGCGCCGCAGGCGCTTGTCGCATCGTTCTGCAGGTAGACCGGGTAGGGCACGCGGGCGGCAATCTCGGTGTGGAGATCGAAGTCGCGCCACACATCCATTGCACCTTTTGGTGAACCGACTTCCTCTTCCCAGTTCCAGAGCTCGAAGGGGGCTGCGATACCGATGCCGGCAATGCGGCCACGCTGCTTTTCGTCGAGCCGGTTTTCGAGATCGCGGATCCCTGTGGTGATGAAATCCAGAAAGACATCGGGCAGCGGATAGGCATAGGTCTGGTGAAGCTGAAGGCGGATATTGCCCACGAAATCCATCAGCACCAGGTCGGCGCTGCGTCGACCCATTTTTACGCCGAATGAGTAAACCGCATCGGGATTGAGCCGCATCGGGATAGATGGCTGGCCGACACGGCCACGCACTGGCTCGCCGCGGGAGAGCAAGCCTTCCTTCTCCAATGCCCGCATGATGAC
The DNA here is from genome assembly GCF_000312665.1 of Rhizobium mesoamericanum STM3625. GTDB lineage: Bacteria > Pseudomonadota > Alphaproteobacteria > Rhizobiales > Rhizobiaceae > Rhizobium > Rhizobium mesoamericanum. The sequence goes on from NZ_HF536772.1 coordinate 1,319,113, forward strand.
GGAAACTGTTTGTGCCGAAAGCCCAGTTCGCCGCGCGATATCAGCCTTCGACTGGGAGCCGTAAAGGCGCACCAGCGACAGCACGAGCCGCTCGTTATAGGCGCGCACCCTGATCTGGTTCGCGCCGCCTGCCGGACTCAAAATTGGCGGTTGAGCCGGCGTATGTACCGGACCGTCCAAAGACGACATTGGCCACTCCTCCCATCTGTTGGCCTATGCGCTATTTTCGTCCAGCATGCCATAGCGAATTAATAATTCAATTGGATTTATTTATTGACAAGGCAATTTCTTTCGCTCTTAATTGCTATCGTCAAACGGCACGGAACGGCTTGGAGGAGGCCGCCGGCGAGACTGCAGCGGTTCTCGTGCGCGTCAATTCCGGCCCGCCAGGGGGTGGGTCGCTAATCTCAGGGAGGACTCAATGAAGAAATCAGTGCTTTCCGCCGCGCTCGGAGCGCTCGCCCTCGGTGTCGCCTTCTCGGCGCCGGCCATGGCCGCGGATGTTTCCGCCTGCCTCATCACCAAGACTGACACCAACCCATTCTTCGTCAAGATGAAGGAAGGTGCGACAGCCAAGGCCAAGGAACTCGGCGTGACGCTTAAGTCCTATGCCGGCAAGATCGATGGTGACAGCGAAAGCCAAGTTGCCGCGATCGAAAGCTGCATTGCCGACGGCGCGAAGGGTATCCTGATCACCGCGTCCGATACGAAGGGCATCGTCCCGTCGGTCAAGAAAGCCCGCGATGCCGGCCTCCTCGTGATCGCCCTCGACACCCCGCTCGATCCGGCTGACGCTGCTGACGCAACGTTTGCAACCGACAACCTGCTCGCTGGCAAGCTGATTGGCCAGTGGGCCAAGGACACGCTCGGTGACAAGGCAAAGGATGCCAAGGTTGGCTTCCTCGACTTGACGCCGTCGCAGCCGACCGTCGACGTTCTGCGTGACCAGGGCTTCATGATGGGCTTCGGCATCGACACCAAGGATCCGAACAAGATCGGTGATGAAAACGATCCGCGCATCGTCGGTCACGACGTGACGAACGGCAACGAAGAAGGCGGCCGCAAGGCGATGGAAAACCTTCTGCAGAAGGATCCGAGCATCAACGTCATTCACACGATCAACGAGCCGGCCGCTGTTGGCGCTTACCAGGCCCTCAAGGCTGTCGGTATGGAAAAGAACGTGCTGATCGTCTCTGTTGACGGCGGTTGCCCGGGCGTCAAGTCGGTCAAGGAAGGCGTTATCGGCGCCACCTCCCAGCAGTATCCGCTGCTGATGGCTTCGCTTGGCATCGAGGCCATTAAGAAGTTCGCCGACAGCGGCGAAAAGCCGAAGCCGACCGAAGGCAAGTCGTTTTTCGATACCGGCGTTTCGCTGGTGACGGACAAGCCGGTTCCCGGTTTGAAGTCGATCGACACCAAGGAAGGCACGGCTAAGTGCTGGGGCTAAATCCCAAAACGTGAACCTATTGCCGGCCGGGGCTTGATCCTCGGCCGGTTTCGACTGACCATAGCTGCTGCCTCAAGAACCGGCGAACGAAAACCGGCGCGATATGGGGCAGGGGCTTTCCGCGCGCGGTTCGGCGCGAAAGCGGAGGAGGAACAATGACCGGAGCACAGGACTTCGAACGGGTGCTTGACGGCAGCGACAAGAACGTCGCGTCGTTCGAACACCAAAGCGTACCATTTGTGAAACGTGCGCAGCACTTCCTGCACTCGACGCCGGCCGCTGTGCCGCTGATTGTGCTGGTGCTGGCGATCGTTATCTTTGGCGTCGCGCTCGGTGGACGGTTCTTCTCGTCCTACACGCTGACGCTCATCCTGCAGCAGATCGCCATTGTCGGTATTCTCGGCGCAGCGCAGACGCTGGTCATCCTGACCGCAGGCATCGATCTGTCGATTGGCGTCATCATGGTCATTTCGGCTGTGATCATGGGCAATTGCGCCATCACCTACGGTATCCCCACGCCGATCGCCGTGCTGGCCGGCATGCTTGTGGGCGGCCTCTGCGGTCTGCTGAACGGTTTCCTCGTCGCCTACGTTAAGCTGCCGCCTTTCATCGTTACGCTCGGCACCTGGAACATCGTCATGGCGACGAACTTCATCTATTCCGCCAACGAAACGATCCGCGACGCGGACGTGGATGCGCAGGCGCCTCTGTTGCATTTCTTTGCCATCAGTTTCAGGCTCGGCACCGCCGTGCTTACTCTCGGCGTCATCGCCATGGTGCTGCTCGTGCTCGTGCTGTGGTATATCCTCAATCACACGGCCTGGGGCCGCCACGTCTACGCCGTTGGTGATGACCCTGAAGCAGCCAAGCTTTCCGGCATTCAGGCCAAGAGCGTGCTGCTTACCGTCTATACCGTCTCTGGCATCATTGCCGCCTTCGCAGCCTGGGTCTCGATTGGCCGTAACGGCTCGATCTCTCCCTCGTCCGCGGTGACGGATTATAACCTGCAGGCGATCACGGCGACCGTGATTGGCGGCATCTCGCTCTTCGGTGGCCGCGGCTCGATCCTGGGCACTTTGTTCGGTGCGATGATCGTCGGCGTCGTCTCGATGGGCCTCAACATGCTCGGCGCCGATCCGCAGTGGAAGGTGTTGCTCACCGGCGTGCTCATCATTGCCGCAGTCGCGATCGACCAGTGGATCAGAAAGGTTTCGGTGTAACATGGCAAACGAACCCATCCTCGCCGCGCGTGGTCTGGTTAAACGCTACGGGCGCGTTACCGCACTCGATCATGCAGATTTCGACCTTTATCCCGGCGAAATTCTAGCCGTCATCGGTGACAATGGTGCTGGCAAATCCTCGCTCATCAAGGCCATCTCAGGGGCCGTCAGCCCCGATGAGGGAGAGATCACACTGGAAGGCAAGACCGTGCATTTCAAGTCTCCGATGGAGGCGCGCGAAGCCGGTATCGAGACCGTCTACCAGAACCTCGCCCTGTCGCCGGCGCTCTCGATCGCCGATAACATGTTCCTCGGCCGCGAAATTCGTCGGCCGGGTATCCTCGGCAGCTGGTTCCGCATGCTCGATCGCCCGGCGATGGAGAAGCGGGCACGCTCCAAGCTGTCCGAGCTTGGCCTTATGACCATCCAGAACATCAACCAGGCGGTCGAAACCCTTTCGGGTGGCCAGCGCCAGGGTGTGGCTGTGGCCCGTGCCGCGGCGTTCGGCTCGAAGGTCGTCATCATGGACGAGCCGACGGCTGCCCTCGGCGTCAAGGAAAGCCGCAAGGTGTTGGAGCTCATCCTCGACGTGCGTTCGCGTGGCTTGCCGATCGTGCTGATCTCGCACAACATGCCGCATGTTTTCGAAGTCGCCGACCGCATTCATATTCATCGGCTGGGCCGCCGTCTGACTGTCATCAATCCGAAGGAATATACGATGTCCGATGCCGTCGCCTTCATGACCGGCGCCAAGGCCGTGCCGACGGAGCCGGTTGCCGCATGAGCGCAACGATCGATGAAATCGCCGGCGAAGTCATCGTCCGCGCCGGCGATGTCAAACGTTTCCTGATCGCCATCGCCGGTCCCCCAGGCGCCGGCAAGTCCACCATGGCGGACAATCTTGCCGATGCCCTGAAGGCCAGGGGCGAAACGGCTGAGGTCTTGCCGATGGACGGCTTCCACATGGACAATGCCATCCTCATCGAACGCGGTCTTCTGGCACGCAAGGGTATCCCGGAGACATTCGACGTCAGGGGATTTCTCGATATCATCAGGGCTGTGCGCCCTGCCGACCAGGAGGTGTTGATCCCCGTCTTCGACCGCTCCCGCGAAATTGCAATCGCCTCTGCGCGTGTTGTGTCGCCGGAGCATCGTTTCATCATCGTCGAGGGAAATTACCTGCTGTTCAGCCAAGGCAAGTGGGCCGAGCTCGAAGGCATCTTTGACTACTCGGTCATGCTGGCGCCGCCGATCGAATTGCTCGAGGAACGGCTGTGGGCGCGCTGGCGCGGCTACAAGCTGAGCGAGGAGGAGGCGAGCGCCAAGGTTTACGGCAATGATCTGCCCAATGGCCGGCTGATCCTCGGTAATCGCCGCAGGGCGGACATGACCCTCGAAACAGCCTGATCTCTCTGCCGTCCCTGACAGGACTTGCAGCGTAAGGTGGAATCGTTGCAGGTTCATCCTCATGCAACTTCTGCTCCAAGCGAAGTGGCCACAGCTGGAGGGAGAGCGCATGAGCTTCACGGAAGCAGTTTCGTCAGTCTTCTCTAAGTATGCCGTCTTCAGTGGCCGCGCCGGCCGACCCGAATTTTGGTGGTTTGCGCTCTTTAACGTCATCGCCTCACTGATCGTGGCTTTTCTCGACAAAGTCCTCTTCGGCTACGAAATACTTGGCGCCCTCTACGGTCTTGCCGTCTTGCTTCCCGGCTTAGGCGTTGCGGTCCGCCGCCTCCATGATATCGGCCGCTCCGGCTGGTGGATTCTCGTCGGCATCATTCCGCTCGTGGGCTGGATCGTTCTGCTCGTATGGTATCTCAGCCCCGGCGCGCCCGGTTCCAACGAATATGGCGCACCTGCCTGAAGAACTGCAGGCAAAATGTTTGCCTTGCCCCGCGTCGGGGTGATAATGCGCAGGGCTGAACCTTATTAGGCTAGCCCGCGGAGTTTCAGCGCATGCAATCGATCACCATCCGTCGCCCTGATGACTGGCACCTGCACCTGCGTGACGGTGCCATGCTGGAAGGCGTGATCGGCGATACCAGCCGTGACTTCGCCCGCGCAATCGTCATGCCGAACCTCGTGCCGCCGGTGGTGACCGTGGCCGACGCCGAAGCCTATCGCGGTCGCATCATGGCGGCGGTGCCGAAGGGCGACAAGTTCCAACCGCTGATGACGCTTTATCTGACGGAAGATACGAATGCGGATGACATAGAGGCTGGCAAGACGAGTGGACTGATTACCGCCGTCAAGCTTTACCCCGCCGGCGCCACGACCAATTCACATGGCGGTGTCCGCGATATCGAAAAGGCGATGCCGGTGCTGGAACGCATGGCCAGGATCGGCCTGCCGCTTTGCGTTCATGGCGAAGTCACCACGCCTGGTGTCGACATCTTCGATCGCGAGGCGGTCTTCATCGAAACCGTCCTGGATCCGCTGCGCAAACGTTTGCCGGAACTCAAGGTTACGATGGAGCACGTGACCACCAAGGACGGCATCGACTATATCAAGTCCGCGAAGGGCAATCTCGCGGGCTCGATCACGACTCATCACCTGATTATCAACCGCAATGCCATCCTGGTCGGCGGTATTCGCCCGCATTACTATTGCCTGCCGGTGGCCAAGCGCGAAAACCATCGCCTTGCGCTGCGTGCAGCTGCAACGAGCGGCGATCCGCGCTTCTTTCTTGGCACGGATTCCGCCCCCCATATCGATCCTTTGAAGGAATGCGCCTGCGGCTGCGCCGGCATTTACACCTCGATCAACACAATGAGCTGCCTTGCGCATGTGTTCGAACAGGAAAACGCGCTCGACAAGCTCGAGGCCTTCGCGTCTCTGAACGGACCCGCTTGGTATGGCCTGCCGCTCAACGAGGAAAGAATAACGCTGGTCAAGCGCGATAATCCCCTCAATTTTCCAAGTAAGGTCGAAACCGGTGCGGGTCTAGTTACCGTTTTCGATCCAATGTTCCCGCTTTACTGGGATATCGCTCGATAAGGACCGTCTGATATTTATGCGATTTCTACTCCGCTCTTCTTTGCAGGCGGCGCAGATAAGCTATTCTCGTGGTGGCGCCGATCTAAATGCGTGAATTTTTAGCGAAATAAATAAGACATTCGTCATAGCAGAGCCGTAGTCTTCGCACGAATGGGGGCGGCTAAAGCATGATGCTTGATTACAAATCCCTTTTGATGGCGCTTGCTGTCTCGACCACGTGTCTTGCCCTTATATCGCTGGGCAGCTGGTGTGTGCGCCGCTCCGAAACCTTTCTTTTAACCTGCACTTTGGGTCTCGTTCTCATCGTCATCGGCATTGTTGCTTACGGCATGTACGTCGACAATCCGATGGTTGTGTTTGCCGGTGTCGCTTTCGTACTTTTCCATGCCGGCTTTGCAACTATTTGGGGTGCAGGCTACCAGTTTCGCACTGACAGATTGCCGTTGCGAGCCACTATCGCCTGCGCCCTGGTGGCAATGCTCGCTTCCATCCCTCCTCTGTTGGTCGGTTATGATGGGCTCGCGTTTATCGCTGAAAATACAGCGATCGCTGCTATGCTCTTCGCTACCGGTTATCAGTATTGGCGGGCGCGGGAAGAGGCACTGGCGCCCCTGACCGGAATTACCGCACTCTACTGCATGACGGCGATCTCCTTCGTCCTTTGTGCTGCCGTTCTGATCTTTGATGGCAGGATAGTGTTGGGCGCTGCGCCAAGCAATTGGGCCGAAGATCTCAGTATCGCGATCTGCATCGCCAGCATGACCGGCATCGGCGCCCTTTCGCTGGCACTTCACCAGTGGCGGCTCGCCGCAAGGCACCGTCTGGATGCCATGACGGATCCGCTGACCGGGCTCGTGAACCGCCGCGCGCTTTTCGATCGCTACGGGCAGGGCCCGATCGGCCCTGCTACGGCAGTGCTGATCTTCGATCTTGATCATTTCAAGTCCATCAACGATTCTTTTGGGCACGCTGGTGGCGACCGGGTGCTGAAGGTTTTCGCCGCCGACCTCGCCGCACACTGCGGGACCGGCGACATCGCCGCACGCCTTGGAGGCGAGGAATTTGCGCTAGTTCTGAAAGAAGTCATGCCTGGCCGCGCGGAAATGGTGGCCGAGTGCATCCGCAAGGTCTTCGCCAGCCGCGAAATCTACCTCGACGAAGACACCTTGAGGTGCACGGTCAGCGTCGGGGTGGCGCCAGGGCGTTCCACACCAATTGATTTCGACGCCATGCTGAGCGCAGCAGACAAGGCGCTCTACGTGGCCAAGCGTGCGGGCCGGAACCGGATAGAGCTCGCTGGTCATCTTCACTCCATACCGGCCGGCGCTGCTCGCGCTGGCTCTTGATCGGAAACATCGGCCCGCCGATTGCCGCCGTCAGAATTCGCGGCCAAGCAGTATCGTTATAGGAAACCGGGTCCGTGCGAGGCACCTTGGGGCCGCGACCGGAGATCATCGATCCCTTAAAATAACCGCTAACTTTCTGCGAACGGCATCCTCAGGCGGCAGGTATCCCCTTTCGCCTTGTGTCACACAAGCATGAGGGCACGCACGAAGGCTATCGAAGCGAGCAGCGACCCGATCGTCCTCACGTGGTTCCACCATGTCCAGTCCTTGAGATAGGTTGCCCAGAGCGCGGTCGCCTCGGCGCCACTGCCGCTGACTTTCGCCAGCGCGTCGTTCATCGGCACGTTGAAGGCGATCGTCGAGAGGAACGACGCAAAGACATAGAGAATTGCGCCGGAGAGCATCCAGACGCTGATGCCACCGCGCCAGTTGAAGAACGCCACGGCAGCAATCACGAGGCAGAAAACCGCGGTCGGTACGAAGAGCAGCATGAAGGGCGAGCGGACGATCGTGACATTGATGGAGTTCATCGCCGCGATACCCTGCTCCGTGGGGATGCGGGCAAACGATGTCATGATGAAGGTCGAGAAGGCAAAGAAGATGCCGGCGACAAGGCCGCTGCCGATTGCAGCGGCCGCGAGGACAATCCAAAGCACAAGCGTCATTATCATATCCTCCACGTTCCATTGGCGGCAGCGCCGCATGCATAGTCGGCGAAATCCCTTGCAGGGTGACCGAGCATTTCTGCAACGCCGCTTCCAACAAGCGAATTTCTGCCGTCGAGCACCTGCGTGAAGAGCTCTTCGAGCAGGTCGATCATGTCTTTCGGCAGCCCGGCGGCATGAAGTCCCTCCTTGAATTCAGCCATGGATATCTGCTGATAGGCGATGTTCCTGCCACACGCGGCAGCGATCTCGGCGACCGCCTCGCGGAAGGTGAGGGCGCGCGGGCCGGTTAGTTCGTAGGTTTTGCCAATATGGCGGGGATCAGTCAGCGCGGCCACCGCCGCATCCGCAATGTCGCCCGCATCGATAAAGGGTTCCTTCACGGCACCGGCCGGAAGAGCCAATTCGCCAGCTGCGACCGGTTCGGCAAAGACCCCTTCGCTGAAGTTCTGGCAGAACCAGGAGGCGCGCAAGATAGTGTAGCCGATGCCGGACGCCTTAAGTGCTTCCTCAGCGCGTTGCGCGCCTTCCTCGCCACGACCCGACAACAGAACGATATGAGTGAGACCGCAATCGACCGCCGTGCTGGCGAGCGCACCGATCGCGTCCGCCGCCCATGACACGACAAGATCAGGCTGGAAGCTCACATAAGCGCTCCTTGCGCCGATGAGCGTTGCGGACCAGTCAGCGGGCTTCGCCCAGTCGAATGGGCGCGCAGTGGAGCGTGAGGCAAAGCGGAAGTTGAGATCTTTTCTCGTCAGCCGTTCGGCGATGCGGCCACCGGTCTTACCCGCGCCGCCAATGAGAATAATTTCGGAATTCGGCATGTGGATACTCCTCCGAATAAAACAAGAGAAAGTCTCTCATTTGCATAATGCGATAAACTCTCTTATTTTCTGCGTCAAGCGGAAAATAGGAGGGTGGGATGGGCGAAGAGGTTGCCGTGAGGCGCAAGAGGCAACCGGAGTCGACCGGCCAACCGCGCCGCATTCCCCAGCAGAAAAGAGGCCGCGAGCGTTTCGAGAAGATTCTTTCAGTAGCCCTGGAGCTGATCGAGAAAAACGGTAGCGACGCCCTAAAGATGAGCGAGATCGTAGAAAAGGCCGAGTTATCGTTCGGAGCGCTTTACCAATATTTTCCGGACAAGAGTTCGATTATCCGAACGCTCGCCGAACGATTCAACGAGCAGGGCAGGGCTTGCGTGGCGTCCGAGCTTGCAATGGTGACGGACGCTACCACGCTGCGGCAGGCGCTCTGCAATATCGCCGACCAATATTATGACTTCTTCCGTCAAGAGCCGGTCATGCGGGATATATGGTTCGCTACGCAGGCCGATCGCCTGCTTCAGGAGGTCGATGCAAAGGACATGGAATTTCACGCCCAGGCCTTGCTTTCCGTCCTTGCAAAGCTGAAGCCGGAGCGGAGCAAAGGTGAACTGGTCGCCATCGCCAGACTTACCATGCAGCTGCTGGCTGCCGCCGTTCGCTATGCAATCTCACTGGATGATGCAGAGGGACGGGCGGCGATCGCGCTTTATCAGCGGATGTTGCCCGCCGATATCGCATTACTGTCGTAGTTGCTGGCTTGCCTGCTTTCGGTGTTGCGATCGGCTTCAGCCCGGCAAAAAGCTGCGCGCCGCAAAATAGCCGGCTCCTCCGAGGACCACCGCCACGGCCGATGCCGCGCCGAGCGACAACGCATATGCTTGCCGTCCCGTGGTGAAGGCAAGAACCACCTTCGCCACCGTGTTGACCGCAACGGCCATCAGGATAACATCGGCCGCCGTTCTCACGTCAATCGTGGTGCCGACGAGGCGTGCGGTCGAAAGCGTGATGGCATCGACATCGACGAGGCCAGAGATCGCTGCCACGACGAAGAGCGCGGATGGCCCGACGTAGTCGATCGCCATCTTCGAGACGAGGCTGATGAGGCCCAGAAGCGCCGCGAAGGAGAGGACGGTCTTGAGCTCGAAAGGGTTTTTCAGGTCGATCTCCGGGGCCTCAGTCGCAGTCTTGGAAAGCCAAACCGAAAATAGGCCGGCCGCCAGGAAGCCGATGATCGCTGGGATGAGCGCGGACGCGAGGGGCACCAGCATAGCAACGGAGAGCGCGCTCGCAATGACGAGCACGCGAGCGTACGAGAGCGCGCCGGCAATTCCTGCCCCCGCCGCAAGCTGCCGCGCACTCTGCGGCGCCTCCGAAGAGTAGCGGGCGAAGGAAAGCGTCAAGGCTGTCGACGAGACGAGCCCACCTGCCGCCCCCGCCAGCAGAACGCCACGGCTAGTGCCCATTAATCGAATCGCGGTGTAACCGGCAAACGACAGGGCTGCGATGGTGATCGTCAAAAGCCACAGGGAATAGGGATTGAGTGCACCCCAGGGATCGAGTGCCTCATCCGGCAACAGTGGCAGCGCAATCGCAGTCATCGCGAGCAATAGCAGCGCCGAGCGAAGTTCCACCCAGGTCAACCCTCTGAGAAAGCCGTGCAGGCTGTGGCGCGCCGCAAGAACGACCGTCGTTGCGACGCCGCCAGCTGCCGCGGTCACGATATCGCCGACGGCAGCCAGAACGCCGAGCCCGAACACCACAAGGGCGGCCACGACTGAGGTGATGCTGTAGTCCTCGTCCTCCTTTGTCTCCTGCCACTTGCCGGCAATGTAGATCAGACCCAGAAGCACAGCGATTGCCGCGGGCAAAAGGGGGCCGATCATGGGCTGAAGCGTTCCAGCTATTCCGCCGAGAAAGCCGGTCAGACCGAAGGTGCGGATACCCGCCGTCCTGCCGCCCGCGCGAACCTCGCGCTCCTGCCAGCCCCGCTCGACGCCGACGAGCAGGCCGATGGCGAGTGCGACGCCGAGGCGCTGGAAAACTTCGATATGGTCCATGGCTTGACGATATCGTCGCTACGCCGGGGTGCAAGCGCAAATAGCTGAAAGAATTGGTGCATCGCGGACCACAGCACCGCGAACCTGGTTCTTGTCGGCTTTTCCTCGCGCGGCAGCAGGTCATCGATCTTCGATCACCAAGGCATTTTCCTTCATTGTCGGCATGGAAGCACTCGCGGTTCTGGAAACTTGCGGCACTTGCTGCTATTGCCCCATAAATTAGACCAAAGGAGAGAGCGATGATCCAGACAACATTCACCGACCGCGCCGTGATGGCGGAACTCGTGGCGAAGATGCTCTGGGAGATCAAGGCGGTGCACTTCAATGCCGCCCAGCCTTATAAGTTCGCTTCCGGTATGGCGAGCCCGGTCTACATTGACTGCCGCAAGCTGCTCTCCTTTCCGCGTGTTCGCTCGACCGTGATGGATTTTGCCGCGAGTGTCGTCTTGCGCGATGCCGGTTTCGAGCAGTTCGATTGCATAGCAGGTGGGGAAACCGCAGGCATTCCCTTTGCGGCACTACTCGCCGATCGCCTTAGCCTGCCGATGATCTATGTCCGCAAGCAACCGAAGGGTCATGGCCGCAACGCGCAGATCGAAGGCAGCATGCCAGAGGGCTCCCGCGTGCTCGTCATTGAGGACCTGACGACGGCTGGCGGCAGCATGTTCAAGTTCATCGATGCCGTGCGGGCTGCCGGTGGCTTGGTCGACCACGGTATCGCACTGTTTTATTATGGCATTTTCGACGAAGGCGCGCTGCGGTTTGCCGATGGCAAGGTGAAGCTGCACTACATCGCAACTTGGCGCGATGTGCTCGCTGTTGCCAAGGCGCAGAAGCTGTTCGACGAAAAGACCTTGGGCGAAGTCGAGGCATTCCTCGATGCGCCGCTCGCCTGGTCCGGACGCAATGGCGGCATTTCATCACTTTGAATGAAGAATTGCGTCGTAGCGCTTTGCTTTTGCCATGAAATTATCTAATCGATTTGAACATCGATGGATCGTAATTCTTGGGAGGCCGGAATGATTTTGTGCTGTGGCGAAGCGCTGATTGACATGCTGCCGCGGGAGACGACTTTCGGCGAGAAGGCCTTTGCGCCGTACGCCGGGGGGGCGATCTTCAACACGGCGATTGCGCTCGGACGCCTCGGCATTCCGACGGCCTTCTTCACCGGTCTTGCCGATGACATGATGGGCGAAATCCTGCGCGATACGCTGAAGGCGAGCAATGTCGACTTCAGCCTCTGCGCGACCGCGCCTCGCCCCTGCACACTCGCCTTCGTCAAGCTGGTCAATGGTCAGGCGACCTATGCCTTCTACGATGAAGGTACAGCGGGTCGCATGATCACCACCGACGATCTTCCTGTTCTCGGCAACGATTGTGAGGCGCTGCATTTCGGCGCGATAAGCCTCATCCCCAGCCCCTGCGGCGAAACCTATGAAGCTCTGCTCGACCGCGAGTGCGACAAGCGGGTGATTTCGCTCGATCCCAACATCCGCCCCGGCTTCATCAAGAACAAGGAAGCCCACATGGCGCGCATCAAGCGCATGGCGTCGAAGTCCGACATCCTGAAATTCTCCGACGAGGACCTCGCGTGGTTCGGACTCGAGGGCAGCCATGACGACCTGGCGGCCTACTGGCTGAAGCAGGGCGCCAAGCTCGTCGTCATCACCAAGGGCGCTGAAGGCGCGTCGGGTTACACCAACGCGCGCAAGGTTACCGTCCCGAGCGAGCGCGTCACCGTCGTCGATACCGTCGGGGCGGGCGACACCTTCGACGCCGGCGTGCTTGCCTCTCTGAAGATCGACGATCTCCTGACCAAGGAAAAAGTCGCGTCGCTCAGCGAAAGGGCGCTGCAGAACGCGCTCTCGCTTGGTGCGAAGGCGGCCTCTGTCACGGTCTCGCGCGCCGGCGCAAATCCGCCGTGGGCCAAGGAAATCGGCCTCTAAGACGAGGCCTATAATCGATCGAGAAAGGCGAGCACTTCGCGGTTGAAGTGCTCCGGCCGCTGAAGTGGCGCGAAATGGCCGACCTCCGGAAGGAGGATCAGTTCGGCATCGGGAATGCTGCGCGCCAGGTAATCAGCGTGCTCGCGCTTGATGAACTCGTCATTATCCCCGAGCACGATGGCGACCGGCACCTTGATGCGGGCGAGGTCGGCGGCCGTATAATTCGGTTCCGTTGCCATCATCTTCGACACGTCGGTCACGAAGCTCTCGAAGGCGTCGGGCGTGGCGGATAGCGCCTGATAATCCTTGCGATGGCGACTGAAGCACCGATCAATCACCGGTGTCGGCTTGAATTCAAGCGTGCCGCTGGGATCCATGTTGCAGGCGAAGAAAAACACACCGGCAACTCGCTCCGGGTGCTTGTCGGCCAGGACCAGTGCCGTACAGGCGCCATCGCTCCAGCCGACGAGGGCGGCTTTGGCGAGTTCCAGTCGATCCATGACGGCAAGCACATCAGCCGCCATTTGGACATAATGATACGGACGCGCGTCGCGCGTGCTGCGACCGTGGCCGCGACTGTCGATGACGACGACCTGCCGGCCAGCGGCGACCAGTGCCGGCACCTGATAGCCCCAGTTTCCGGCGTTGCCGAGACCGCCATGCAGCAAGATGACGGCCGGGCCGGAACCGTAGGTCGCATACCAGATGCTAGCGCCGTCATTTTTGACGAAGCCTTCATTCTCCGACTTTGGCAGGGGTGTCGCGCCGTGTGCTTCGAAGTTTACAAGTTCGTCGTCCGTCATGTGCATTCACTCCCGAAAACGCTTGGTAAGAACGTGTTGTGAAGTCGAATTTTCGACATCGGTCATGAAAAAAACTGACGCATACGTTGGCACCCTTGTTTCTTTGGCCCTGGCCATTTCTATTGCGGCAGTGAACGTCATCTGAACTTCTCAGAGACTGCTCCAGCCATAGCAGCTGACAGGATGGCCCGTCCGCGGGTGCGCAGCTTCGCTGAGAAAAACCAACCCGGCCTTTTCATAGAACGTTCGCGCCCTGGTGTTGCTGGAGGCCGTAAACAGCGTGAAACCGGCCGGCATTGTGGTCATCGCGTGGTCAAGGAGCGCCCGGCCAATGCCGTGACCGAGAAATCTGGGCCGGACAAACAATTGATCGAGAACGGCTTCACGGGGTTTGATCGCGACAAACCCGCGGACGTCGCGTTCGCGCGCAGCAAGCGTCACCTCCCAACTCGCAGCAAATGCAACGTCTACACGTTCGCGAAGTTCCCGGAGGGTCGGCATGATGGGCGGCCCCACATCCGGCAAGCTGGCGCTGCTGTGCCAAACGTCGGCAATGGCCTCGTAGTCGGCCACAACGGACGGGCGGAGTCGATAGACCGGAGTCGTCATACCTGTGGTTAGATCAGACAAGCCGGGCGCAAACAAGGCCACAGGGCGTTGGGCTTCTCAGCATAGCATAAGCTACTCCCGCAGCGTACCGCGGGAGTATTCGAGGGCAAAGACTTACTTCGCGAGTTTTGCCAGCGCCGCCACTAGACCCTGCGTCGAAGAGTCGTGACCCGCAGCGCTTTCTTTTCCTTCCACGACAGGTAGCAGGCCAGTTGCCAGTTCCTTACCGAGCTCGACGCCCCACTGGTCGAAGGAATTGATGCGGAAGAGAACGCCTTCGACGAAGACGCGGTGCTCATAGAGCGCGATTAGGCGACCGAGTGCATAGGGCGTCAGCTTGTCGTAGACGAAGGTGATTGACGGACGATTGCCGGTGAAGACGCGATGCGGAGCGATGAAGTCGGCCTTCTTGTCGTCCATGCCCTTGTCGGTCAGCTGCTTCTTCGCCTCTTCGAAGGTGCGGCCCTTCATCAGCGCTTCGGACTGTGCGAGCACATTCGATATCAGAAGCTCGTGCTGGTGGCGCAGTTGCGGCTCGAAGGCATTGGCAGCGATCATGAATTCGGCCGGTATGATGCTCGTGCCCTGGTGGATCAGCTGGTAGAAGGCATGCTGGCCATTGGTGCCCGGTTCGCCCCAAACAACAGGACCAGAATTGCCCTCGACAGGCGTGCCATCGATCGTGACACCCTTGCCGTTCGATTCCATGTCGAGCTGTTGCAAATACGCCGGGAAGCGCGACAGGCGCTGATCGTAGGGTAAGATCGCACGGGTCGGATAGCCGAGCACATTGCGATGATAGAAGCCAATCAGGCCAAGCAGCATTGGCAGGTTCCTGGTGATTGGCGCTTCGCGGAAGTGATTGTCGACGGCATGGGCGCCCTCGAGAAATTTGATGAAATTCTCCGGGCCAATGGCGATCATGATCGGCAGGCCGATCGCCGACCAGAGGGAATAGCGACCGCCGACCCAGTCCCAGAAGCCGAAGACGCGTTCGCTCCCGATGCCGAAGGCTGCGACCTTGTCGAGGGCCGTCGAAACGGCGGCGAAATGATGCTGGACGGCTGTCTCCCCGAGCGCATCGGCAATGAACTTGCGCGCCGTTTGCGCATTCGTCATCGTCTCCACCGTCGTGAAGGTCTTGGACGCGACGATGAAAAGCGTCGTTTCGGGCTGAACAAGCTTCAGCGTATCGGCGATATGGGCGCCGTCAATGTTGGAGACGAAATGCGCCCGCGGGCCGTCATGGAAAGGCGCCAACGCGAGCGTTGCCATGACGGGGCCGAGGTCGGAGCCGCCGATGCCGATGTTGATGATGTCGGTGATCGCCTTGCCGGTCGCGCCCTTGAGGCTGCCGGAACGGATGCCGTCGGCGAATTTGCCCATAGCTGCAAGCACGGCGTTGACATCGGGCATGACATCTTTGCCGTCGACCAGCACCGGCGTGTTGGAGCGGTTGCGTAGGGCTGTGTGTAGGACGGCACGGTTTTCAGTGAAGTTGATCGCCTTGCCAGCAAACATCTCATCGCGTTTGGCTTCGACGCCGCCCGTTTCGGCGAGCTTGACCAGGAGAGCCAGGATCTCGTCGTTCACCGCCGTCTTGGAATAGTCCATGAGGAGGTCGTCAAGCGATACGCTGAAGCGGGAGAAACGCTGCGGATCGGCGGCAAAGGCGGCGCGCAGGTCGGTTGCCTTGGTGGCGGCCGCAGTGCTCTTCAGTTGTTCGACGATGGCATTCATGGCAGGCTCCTTTGCAGGGCGAGAGGGTCGCGGAAACTATTCGCTTTGTAGGGCGCAAATCAAGTTCGGCGACCTCTCGAGATGCAAAAAAGCCACCCGCGCAAAAACGGATGGCTCGTCATTTCACGCAACCGCCAAACTCAGCCCCGGAGATCCTTGCGCAGGATTTTTCCGACTGGCGTCTTCGGCAATTCGGTGCGGAATTCCACGAAACGCGGACGTTTGTAATTTGTGAGATTTGCGGCGCAATGCGCCTTTACGTCGGCCTCTGTCAGTGCCGGGTCCTTGCGCACCACGAAGAGCTTGACGGCCTCGCCTGAGTGCCCGTCGGCAATGCCGACAGCCGCGGCCTCGAGAATGCCCGGATGCATCGCCGCCACTTCCTCGATTTCATTCGGATAGACATTGAAGCCGGACACGAGGATCATGTCCTTCTTCCGGTCGACTATCTTGGTGTAGCCGCGCGTATCCATGAAACCCATGTCGCCACTGCGGAAATAGCCGTCCGGCGTCATCACCCGAGCGGTCTCTTCAGGCTTGTTCCAGTAGCCGGCCATCACCTGCGGACCACGTATGCAGATCTCACCGATCTCGCCAAGCGGAAGCGAATTGCCGTCCTCGTCACGAATGTCGAGCTCGGTGGATGGGATCGGCAAGCCAATCGACCCGGTGAACTCTGCAGAGTCGAAGCGATTTGCCGTCGCCACTGGCGAAGTCTCGGAGAGACCATAGCCTTCGGTGATGTGGGAGCCGGTGATCTTCATCCAACGCTCGGCGACCGGCCGCTGGACCGCCATGCCGCCACCAAGCGACATCACCATGGAGGAAAAGTCGACCTTGGCGAAATCGGCATTGTTCAATAACGCGTTAAAGAGCGTATTGAGGCCGGGGAAGATGTGGACCTTGATCTTGCCGAACTCTTTGACGAGCGCCGGGATGTCGCGCGGGTTGGCGATGAGGATGTTGTGCGCGCCGAGCGACATGCCCATCAGCGAATTCACCGTGAGCGCGAAGATGTGATAGAGCGGCAGGGCACAAAGGAAGTTAAGAACATCTGGGCGCGGCTTCTTGTCGAAGGCCGATCGCAGCCAGAGTTCCAGCTGCAGCTTGTTGGACAAGAGATTCTTGTGGGTGAGGATAGCACCCTTGGCGATACCCGTCGTACCCCCGGTGTATTGCAGGAAGGCAATGTCGTCTTGCTTGAGGTCCGCGGGCTTCGGCGCCTTGCCCGCTCCTTCGCCGAGCACCTGCTTGAAAGTCTTGTGCTGCGGGATGGACCAGGACGGAACGAGCTTCTTCACCCTGCGCACGAGGAGATTGACAATCAGTCCCTTGGCACCCAGCATTTCGCCGAGCGAGGTGACGACCACATGCCGCACGTCAGTCTTGACCAGTACCTGCTCGACAGTGCGGGCGAAATTCTCCAGCACGAAGATAGCCTTGGCGCCGGAGTCGCGCAGCTGATGCTCGAGTTCGCGGGGGGTGTAGAGCGGATTGACGTTCACCACCACAAAACCGGCGCGTAGAATGCCGTAGACAGCAATGGGGTTCTGCAACACATTCGGCATCATCACGGCGACACGGTCGCCTTTCTGAAGGCCGATGCTTTGCAGCCACGCTGCAATCTTGCGCGTGTGGCTTTCGAGCTCGCGGTAGGTCAGCGCCTTTCCCATGCTGGAGAATGCGGTGCGGTTGGCATAGCGCGTGCAGGATTTCTCGAGCAATTCCGCCAGTGATTCATATTCCAGCGGAGGAAGCTCCGCCGGCACACTGTCAGGATAGGTCGCAAGCCAGGGCTTCTCGGAGTTTGCGCCGCCTTGATGGACGGAAATGCTGTTCATCTTGTCTCTCTCCCTGTCGCTGCCCGCCGGTCCACCGGCGAAGCCGATTGGACGATCCTCCATCTTCCAACGCGGCAGCTTATGTCATCGCCTGAATGGTTCAAGCCGAGAATAGCGTTACACTAACCTTAACGTAAACGTCAATCATACCTCGTGGCCAGTTGTTGGGACTGAATTGGGAACATCGAGTTCGAGGCGACGTTTTTATCCGTGGAACAACCACGAGAAAACAAAAAGGAGGTGCATGATGTTGCATCAGGACGCTGACCAGAACCGCCGCGACCCGAACGTGAAGGACACACCGACGTTGATTGCCAGCGACCGCGTGGAAGGCACTCGGGTATATGGAGCTGACGGCAAGCATATCGGATCGATCGAGCGATTGATCATCGGCAAACGGGACGGCCGCGTCGCCTACGCCGTGCTCGAGTTCGGCGGCTTCTTGGGGATGGGCCACGATCATTATCCGCTGCCGTGGGAAAAGCTGACATATGATACCCAGCTCGATGGGTACCGCATCGACTTGACGAAGGAGCAGATCGAAGGCGCTCCGAGCTATGCGGACGATGACGACAGCTGGTACAACGATAATGGCCGCCGCGTGTATGATTACTACGGCGTGCCTCCCTACTGGATGTAACGTCGTCCGCATGCGCGCGGTTAATCGCGTGCATATGCGCTGCGCCGCAGGCGTTTCTTCCTTGCGCTTCGGCGTGGTAAAACGACCTGGATGGGCCCCGTCGCTGATGGGGCCTTTTCAGTTTTGGGCGAAGAGATCGTTGGCCGAGCGCAGTACGGTACCAATGCTGATATCCCCAACCGATAACGCTTTTGCGGTCCGTAGCGCGAACACGTGAGTTTCCCCCGGAAGCAGCGTTACCAGCATGGAATCAACGACGGCTGCCGGATCGAGCCGGTCGGCCATCAGGCAAAGGTCTTTCAACAACGTCTCGGCCGTCACCTTCACAACATATCCATCCGTCGTGGCGCTAAGTTCAATCAACGCACGCGGCGCCGGAAGTTTCAGATGGATGTCCTCGATAAAGTAGTGGAATGCACGCCGGTCGAGCATCTGCACGACGATGACCTCATCGTTTGCGCTGTCTGGAGTTGCGATATCCGCCGGTAGCGGAAATTCCTTCGCCTCGAAACGGTCACATAGCAGCCGCCAGAACTCGAATTCGGCAAGCACCGTTCCGTCAAGCCGCAGCCGCTTGCCTGATATCTTCGCCCGCCAGAACAGAGTGCGCTCGTTGACGGCGACTGCCGTCAGACCGCCGTTACGCGGCTGGATCGTCAAAAGCCTCGGATCGAATGCCTGTTGCATCGCGTACCAGAGCGGTTTGCGCCGTCCCGCCGAATCGAGTGCCGCCCAGGACGTTACCGGCCAGCAATCGTTGAACTGCCAAACGACAGCGCCCTTGCAGATGTCGCGATGAGAGCGCATGTGCTCGATCGCGAAGCGGATCGCACGCGCCTGATTGAGCTGCGTGGCGAAGTGCCAGTCGTCCATCGTCCGTGGTACTGGCAGATGCCCGACGAGGCCGCGCAGGAGTTTGTCATTGCCCTGCGTCGCCTTCTGATGATGGAACACGCCGTTCGAAACCGGCGTCAGTGGCGTGTCATGTACAGTTTCCTCGATCGTCGCCCAGTTCGGAGGCGCCTGCCACCCGAATTCGGAGCAGAAGCGCGGGATGTAGTTGCGATAGATCTCGTAGCCCACGTCGTTCCAGACGTCCCAGATGTGCTTGCAGCCGTGCCCATCCGCATTGGGCTCGATCTCCATCGTCCCCGAATATGGGCTGCCTGGATAGTAGGGCCGATCCGGGTCGAGTTCGGCGCAAAGTTTCGGCAGAACATCGAGATAGTAGCCGAGCCCCCAGCTTACGCCCTCCTTGATGATCGGCCGCCAGCCCCACTCGTCGAAGCCCCAAATGTTCTCGTTGTTGCCGTTCCAGACGATCAACGACGGATGCGGCATCAGCCGGACGACGTTGTCGCGTACCTCTGCTTCGACCTCGCTGCGCAAGGGCTCTTCTTCCGGATAGGAGGCGCAGGCAAACAGGAAGTCCTGCCAGACGAGCATCCCCTGGCGATCGCACGTCTCATAGAACTCGTCGCGCTCGAAGATGCCGCCGCCCCAGACGCGCAGCAGATTGATGTTCGCAGCCTTCGCCTCCTCGATCCGGGAAACGTAGCGTTCGCCCGTCACTCGGGGCGGAAAGCAGTCGTCCGGAATCCAGTTCGCGCCGCAGAGGAAGAGCGGCACGTCGTTGATAATGAAGGTGAAGGCCGAGCCGTGCTCGTCGGGCGCGGTGTCAAGCCTGACGGAGCGGAATCCGATCTGTCTAGTGTAGTTATCCAGTAAGTCACCGCTTACGTTATCTCGCAATTCTATCTGCAGCGGGTAGAGCGGTTGCGCGCCAAGATGGTGTGGCCACCAGATCTGCGGCGCCGGAACCCTCAGCCGGAACTCGACCTCATCGGCTCCCTCCGCGATCTTTGCGACATGGCTGATGCCGGCGATGCTCGCAACGATCTTCGCATCCGTGCCGCTGTGGCGCTCGATGCGCGCGCGCACCGTCACTAGCCCGTCGGCGCCGGCAAGCTTTGCCGAAACCCGCGTCTCCGCAAACCGTGCCCGCTCCCAACTTTCCAGCCGCACCGGTTTCCAGATCCCCGATGTCACCAGCGTCGGACCCCAATCCCAGCCGAAATTACAGGCCATTTTGCGCATCAAGTTGCCGGGGCCTGGATAGTTGTTCGGCCGATAGCCGTAATGGGCCTCGATCTCGGCGCCGTACGCGTAAGGCGAGCGGAAGGTCACGACGAGCTCGTTCGGACCTTGTTTCAGCCGCGCTGATACGTCGAAGCGGTAGGTGCGGTGCATGTTGAAGGTTCGGCTAAGTTCCTCGCCGTTCAGCACGATCGTCGCGACTGTATCGAGGCCCTCGAACACCAGCTCTTGCACCTTTCCGGCTTCCGGCGATGCATCGAAGCTGCAGCGGTAGGTCCAGTCTTCCTTGCCGATCCAGTCGTTGGTGATCTCGTTGACGTCGAGATAGGGATCCGGGATCAGGCTGTTGGCGAGAAGGTCGAGATGTACGCAGCCGGGCACCTGTGCTGGAATTTCCGCCGGCAGCTCGCGTCCTCCTGTAACGTTGCAGGAAAGTGTCCAGCCCCGGCTGAGTTCGGTCTTTTCGATCATGGAAAGCTCTTAGAGATAACGGCCGTGGCGCTGCAGGACTTCGATTTTGTAGCCGTCGGGATCGGTAATGAAGAAAAATAGAGCGAGCAGCTTGCCGTCGCGATTGAGCTCGACGATCTTGCCGGGGTTCAGACCCGCTTGCGTTAGACGCTTGTGTTCGACCTCCACTTCCCGGACGGAAAGGGCCAGATGCCCGTAGCCATTGCCAAGATCGTAGGGCTCGACGCGACCCTTGTTGACAGTCAACTCCAGTTCGAAGCCGGTCTCGTCATTGCTCATATAGATCAGGGTGAAAGTGTCGAAGTCGATACGATCGGCAACCTTGAGGCCGAAGACCGTGCTGTAGAACTCGACCGAGCGCGCCTCGTCGAGAACGCGGATCATGGAGTGAATCATTTTGGCCAAGGCTGCCTCCCATTGCCGATATCACGGCAGCGTTGGTAGCCGTCGACTTATGCCGGGCGCAAGCCAATTCTTTGCGTAACGGCGTTTTCAATCAACCCCATTGCATCGTAGATCAGCACCGCCATCAGGCCGACGATCAGGCCGCCTTGCAGGATGAAGGCGGTGTTGTCCGAAATCAGCCCGGCAATAATGACTTCACCCAGTCCTTTGGCGGCCACCGTCGAACCGATCGTTGCGGTGCCAATGTTGATGACGGTCGCAACCTTCAAGCCTTCGAGGATCAGCGGCAGGGCAAGCGGCAATTCAACCTGAAAGAGCCGTTGCGTGCCATTCATGCCCATGCCGTCGGCGGCGTCGAGCACTGAGGGAGAAACTTGCTTGAGACCGGAGACGGTATTCTCGAAAATTGGCAGCAGACCATAGAGAAAAAGTGCGATCAACGTCGGTCCTGCGCCGAAGCCGGTTGCGGGCACCGCAAGGGCGAGCACCGCCACCGGGGGAAAGGTCTGGCCGGCATTGGCGATCGCCCGCGACAACGGCAGGAAGTCCTCGCCGCTCTTGCGGGTGACGAAAATGCCGCCCAGGATCGCAAGAAAGGCGCTGCCGATGATCGAGATTGCCACAAGTAGGAGATGCGAGGCGGCAAGCTGCGGAAGGCTGTTTTGGGTGTAGACGGCAGGCGCATTGTTGCTGGTCAACGGTACGAGGAGGAAGGACAGCCACTCCGTCTTAAACAAGAGCATCAAAAGCAGCCCCAACGCGGCAATGCGGAAAAGGTTCGCAGAGACGAGCTTCATGCCTTGCGGCCTAGTTGAAGCAACCGCGTCATCGAGATCGAGCCGACCGGTACATTGCTGGCGTCCTGAACGGCGGCTTCTCCGACCCCCTGCCAGATCATTTCAGCAAGCGCGTCGCGCAGGCTGAGCGTCTGCGGCAATGCGTAGGTCAGGCCTGACTTTGCTGGCTCCATGCTTTCCTTCAGCGGCAGCAGCGACATCAGCTTTAGCGCTCGGTCGGAGGTGCCAGTCAGCTGCTGCACGAAGGGATCGGTCGGTTCGGTCAGGATTTTTTCCGGGGTTGAGCACTGCAAGACCTTGCCGGCGCTCATCACAACGATCTGGTTGCCGAGGTGGAAGGCCTCGTCCATATCGTGGGTGACGAGGACGACCGTCGTACCGAACTGCTTCTGGATCGCCAAAAGATCGTCCTGGGCCTTGCCGCGGATGACAGGATCGAGCGCACCGAATGGCTCGTCCATCAACAGCAGTTCCGGTTCGGCCGCCAGCGCTCTAGCAACCCCGACGCGTTGCTGCTGGCCGCCCGAGAGCTGGTGCGGATATTTCTCGGCAAAGGTCGCGGGATCGAGGTTGAAGAGGCCCAGCAGTTCCGCGACGCGGCCTTTGATCTTTGTCGTATCCCAGCCGAGAAGCTGCGGCACCGTTGCGATGTTCTGCGCGACGGTCCGATGGGGAAAAAGGCCGTGCCCCTGGATAGCATAGCCGATCTTGCGGCGCAGCTCCGTAACCGGCACGTCCATGATGTTCTGGCCGCCGACGAAAATCTCACCCGACGTGATCGGAACGAGACGGTTGATCATCCGCATCAGCGTCGATTTACCCGAGCCCGAGGTGCCGACAACGACTGTGATCGAGCCCTTTTCCACATCCATCGAGACGTTGTCGACGACGGCGGTCGGACCGTAGCGTTTGGTAACATTCCTGATTTCGATCATGCTCATGCGGCGGATCCTCGTATGCTGTCGATGACCGCATCGAGGATGACGGCCGAAGAGAAGGCGAAGAAGACGGTCGGCACGGCGCCGAGCAGAACGAGGTCCATGGCCGTCTGGCCGAGACCCTGGAAGATGAAGATGCCAAAACCGCCCCCGCCGATCAGCGCCGCTACCGTCACCAGGCCGATCGCCTGCACGAGGACGATCCGAATGCCGGTGAGAATGACGGGAAAGGCAAGCGGCAGGTCGATACCCGTGAGGATCTGACGGCGCGTCAAGCCCATCCCTGCTGCGGCGTCGCGGACAGAAGGATCAACCCCCTGGAGCCCGACAACCGTGTTGGCGACGATCGGCAGCAGCGAATAGAGGATGAGGGCGATCAATGCGGGAGCCGCGCCGATACCGCGAATACCGATTGAGGCAGCTGCCGGAACATGGGTCGCGAGATAGCCGAGCGGCAGCATCAGAATGCCAAAGAGGGCAAGGCTCGGGATTGTCTGGATTAGGCTTAGAGCCTGCAGTACGACCGCGCGCAACCGCGGCACCCAGAAACACAGGATGCCGAGTGGCAGGCCGATGACGATCGCGATTGCCAGTGAGCCGATCGCCAGCAGCAGATGCGCCAGCGCCTCGGTCCAGAATTGTGCGGACCGCGTCGCGAATTCCTTCATGATCGAGAGATTGTCAAGCAGACCCGAGGTCAGGAAGATGCCAAGCAGGCCGGTATAGGCAGCAAGTGCCGCAATGCGCATCCACGGCGTAAGCTTGATCCTCACAAGCGCATCCGAGACCACGAGCCCGATTACGGCAAACAGCACCCAGAATCCACCGCCCGGCGTCATACGCGCGGCATTGCTGTTTGGCGGTGTGAATGCAGCTGCCGCAAGCCCGATCGTCGCAAGCAATGCCCCAATGCACAGGGTGGCAATCACCAGCCGCAACAGCGCATTTTGCAGGAAAAGCACGGCCAGGGCGGTGACGACGAGGAGGATTGTCAGGATGACGGCGGAGGGCTGGTTCAGAAGCTGCGTCAACACCATGGGTTTTCCGGCGGCGATACGGTTTGCCTTCACATAGATGAAGGGCAGGAGCGCAGTCGCGACGACGCCGGACGTCACCAGCACCACGCCAAGCCGGTCCAGCTTTCGGACCGCTAAGGTTTCTTCCATCGATCCATCCCTGTCCGGTCGATAAGATGCTCCGCCGTGGGGGGCGGAGCATCAGGCGACGAGATTATTTCAGGAAGCCTTTTTCCTTCAGGTAGCCCTCGGCAACGGATTTCGCCGGTTCACCATCCACCTGGATCTTGCCATTCAGCTTGCGTAGTTCATCGGCGCTGAGGCTCTTGAAGATTGGTGCGAGGATTTCCTCGATCTTCGGGTTTGCCTTCAACACTTCCTCGCGGATGATCGCGGTTGGTGCATAGACCTGCTGCACGTTCTTGTCGTCCTCGAGAACGGTCAGTTCGGCGGCTTGGATTGCACCATCAGTGCCATAGACCATGGCGGTGTTGGCACCATTTGTCTGCTCGGCGGCAGCCTTGATGGTCGCGGCGGTATCACCGCCGGAAAGAACGATTTCCTGGTCCGGCTTCAGCGTGAAGCCGTAGGTCGTCTGGAACGCGGGAAGCGCGCCGGCCGAATTGATGAACTCGGCGGAAGCTACGAGCTTTACGGGGCCGCCGCCGGCAACCCACTTGCCGAAATCCGACATGGTCTTCAGCTTGTTCGGGCCGGCGACATCATTGCGCACGGCAAGAGCCCAGGTGTTGTTGGCCGGTGCTGGCGTTAGCCAGACGATCTTGTTGGCATCGTAGTCGAGTTTCTTTGCGAGATCGTAGCCCTTTTGGAGGTTCTTCCAGGCCGCGTCATCGGCCTTGTTGAAGAAGAAGCCGGCATTGCCGGTGTATTCCGGATAGATATCGATTTCGCCGGCAGTGATCGCCTTGCGAAGAACCGGCGTCGTACCGAGCGCAACGCGGTCCTGCGTCTTGATGCCGTTTGCATTGAGCGCCAGCACGATTACGTTGCCAAGCAGCGTGCCTTCCGTATCGATCTTCGATGAAACCACGACGTCGGCGGCATGGGCCGTGCCTGCCGCAAAGGCGGCAAGCGAAACGGCGAGAGCGAAATTCTTCAGCATGGATTGTCCCCTTGATTTACACCGTTTGAATGCGCGCAAAGCCCCCGGCGGAAGGCTCCCGCGTATAAAATTGCCGGCGAAAGCAGTCTCGCTGCGATGGTGCCGGAAATACGTGCGTGATGGAAATAGCGTTCGCGTTGAAAAAATCGATGCAAGCCTCTCCAGTTTTGCGGTCGCGGCGTGATTATGGCGGTGAATGCAGACGCTTGCGCGAAAATGCATTTCCTTTTCTATCGCCGCGGCGATTTGTTTTTGTTCCCTTGCGCGTTTCCGCAGATGTCCGGTGCTCTTTCCGTGGTTCTACTGCCACGCCCGGTTTTGTACTTGGCAGGAGGATAGCTTTCCGATTTTGCGGCAGGGATATCTTTTTTGGCGAACACATCATATCGTTCGATTTTTCATATCGTTATGGAGAACGCAGTTGCAGCTCGGCACGTTGTTTGTTGCTAGCCAGGTGTTGTCATCAGGCTCGGTGAGGGTGACAGCACGCGCCCTTTCACTCGCAGCATCAACGGTTTCGACGGCAGTCCGTAATCTTGAAACCGAGCTGGCACTGAAGCTGACAGAACGCAGTTCCGGCGAGCTCGCGACACTGCTTGCCAGCGACGACGTCCGTGAAAAGCTCCTGCCGATCGTGCGGTCTGCCGAGACACTGGCGGGATGGATAAAAAACGCCGAGCCATCGCGCCTCTCGATCAAGATCGCCACGATGGAGCGATTTCTCGAAGTCGCAGACCAGGGCAGTATCAACCGGGCGGCACGGCGGCTAAAGCTTGGTCAGCCACAGCTTTCGCTCCAGATCGCGACTTTGGAGAAGGCGCTCGGTCACCGTCTGTTCGAGCGGCAACCTCAGGGCTCCGCGCTCACCGATCGGGGGAGTGAGATCTATGCCATCTTCCAGGCCATCACCCAGGGATGGAACGACCTGAAGGCATCCGCAGACGAACGCTATCAGCGCGCGGCGCGGGCGCTACGCATCGGTTCGATCATTCCAACAGGATCGGAAAGCTGGGTGGCGCGATGCCTCGGCACGTTGGCTGCCGAGTGGAATGCCAGCCGCAGCAAAAACGCGATCTCGCTGGTGTTGATGACGGCGGATGACCTGCGCGAAGCTCTCAAGGCCGGCCGGATTGACGTTGCAATTCTCGATTCCGTCTTCGGGCTCGAGCGATTCCGGCACCGTGAATTGCTGCAGACGAACATGGTACTCATCGCACCACTGCAAAGTCGCGAGCAGACAGTAACCGAGCTCGTCGAAAGTCATGCGATCTGCACGCCGAGTTCCCGAACCGGCCTCGGGCACGCCACGATGGCCCTAAGCCATGAGCGCGCCAACAATCGCCGCTACCGAAACCAGGATATCACCGCGGCTGACTCGCTGCCGGTCATCGTCGATCTCGTGGCCAATCACGGCTACATCTCTTTTCTTGGCCGCGTCAGCGCCGTACCTATTGCCGATAAGGTTCGGATCGTCGAACTCGATGAATACGTTCCGATGTCCTATCACGTTGCGTTCAACCATCGGAAAGCCTCAGCTGACGCAAGCGCCATGATCATCGATGCCGTTGCCAAATTAATAGCCACACCCGTCGCGCAAGAGAGCGCCTTCGATTAAAGAGACAACGGCCGACAGGAGGATCGAACGTGAGCGTTTTGCTGGAAGTATGCGTGGACAGCCCACAGGGCCTTGCAGCCG
Source organism: Rhizobium mesoamericanum STM3625 (assembly GCF_000312665.1). Lineage (GTDB taxonomy): Bacteria > Pseudomonadota > Alphaproteobacteria > Rhizobiales > Rhizobiaceae > Rhizobium > Rhizobium mesoamericanum. The sequence continues at coordinate 1,345,794 of NZ_HF536772.1, forward strand.
CTATCGCCGGAGGTGCCGGCCGTATCGAACTCTGCTCTGCTCTGGAGCTTGGCGGACTGACGCCGGTTGCTGGCCTGATGAAGGCTGCGGCTGCCGCACCCATTCCTGTCTATGCGATGATCCGGCCGCACGCAGGCCCCTTCGTGTTCGATGAGGCGGACGAAGAGGCGATGATAGCCGATATCGATGCCGTACGCGCTTTTGGGCTCGCCGGCGTTGTCGTCGGCGCCAATCGAATGGATGGTACGCTGGATGTATCGCTGATCAGCCGACTAAAGGCGCGCGCCAAGGGCCTTGGATCGACCCTTCACCGCGCCTTCGATCTCGTCCCTGATGCTGATGCAGCGCTGGAGCAGGCGATCGATCTTGGCTGCGAGCGCATTCTGACGTCCGGCTGTATGCCGAAAGCGATCGATGGTTTGGAGATGCTGGGACGTCTCTCCCGCAACGCGGCCGGCCGCATCTCGATCATGCCCGGCAGCGGCGTGCGTCCCGGCAACGTGGGCGACATACTGAGGGTTACGGGCGCAAGCGAGGTTCACGCCTCCTGCAGCTCACGGGTCGACAGCATCGATCCGCGGGCCGTTGCCTTCGGCTTCGAAACACCGACGACCAACCGGACGGATGCCGATGTCGTCCGTCAAATGCGCGCTGTGATCGACACGCTTGTCTTATGAATTTTCCTGCGGATCAGGCAAATTGAGTTTCATCACCGGCGGCTCGACCCCGCCGGTGATGAGAGGGGATGGATCGTCGACACGCTGACCTTTGAAGGGCCGAGCTAAAGTTTGATCACCCCTTTCTTTTCCATGTGGCCTGAACGGATACCGGGGTTTTCAAGACCCGGATGACAAGCTGAGGACAGGAAAAGATGACCCAGACGATAGCATTTTTCGCCGGTATCGACATCTCTAAAGAGACGCTCGATCTCGCCTTTTCGAATGACGTCGCCGTCGTTCAGTTCGACAATACCAAGGCCGGCTGCCGCAGGCTTGTGGCGCTTTTGGTCAAACATCAGCCTGAGTGCATCGTCTTCGAGGCGACCGGGCCTTACCATCGCGAGTTGGAGATCGCGCTGGCGGCAGCAGGGCTTGCCTATGCCAAGGCCAACCCGCGCAAGGTGCGCCGCTTTGCCGACGTGATCGGGATCCATGCCAAGACCGACCGAGTGGATGCAAGGCTGCTGGCCCGCTTCGCAGCCATGGTCGACGTGACGCCGACAGCGCAAAAGAGTGCATCGCTGCAAAACCTTGGCGAACTCATCAATGCCCGTCAAAGCCTGATTACCGACCGCACCGCCCTCAAGAACCGCAGCCATGTACAGCGCTCGAAGCTCATCATCCGCCAGAACCAGGCACGACTGACGCTGATCGAAAACCAGATTAAGGCGATCGATCAGGAAGCGATTACGCTCGTCAAGCAGGATGAGGCGCTCGCCGCCCGCTTCGACATTCTCATATCCATTCCCGGTATCTCGACATTGACGGCCATCGTCATCCTCACCGAAATGCCTGAACTGGGTACGCTCGACCAGCGACAGGTCGCCTCCCTGGCAGGCCTTGCTCCGCATCCGCGTGAATCGGGAGCCTGGAAGGGCAAGCGCTTCATTTGCGGTGGACGCGCCAATCTGCGCCAGGCACTCTATATGCCCGCTCTCGTCGCAGCCCGGTTCAATGCAGACCTCAAGACCAAATACGACGCCCTTATCGCAGCCAGGAAACCACCAAAGGTCGCCATCACCGCAATCATGCGAAAACTCATTATTCTCGCCAACGCTCTCATCAGAGATCAGCGAAAATGGTGCCAAAAACCGGCTTGATCAAAACGGATACTTTAGGCGCTGACCTTTATAACCGCCTTGATCAGGCCGCTCTTTTCGTGAGCCCACCGTGCCAGGTCGCGCGGTGCGTCTGCAAGCGTCGTGCGGTGGGTGATCAACTGGTCGACAGGCACGAACCCCCTGACGATCGAATCCACGACATGTTCGAAATCCACGCGCGTCGCATTACGGCTGCCGATTACCATCATTTCGCGCTTGTGAAACTCCGGATCGGAGAAACGGATATCGTCCTTGACGACGCTCACCAGGACGAGCGCGCCGCCATGGGCGACGAAGCTGAAGGCCCTCTCCATCGACGGGCCATAGCCGGTCGCATCGAAGACCACGTCAAAACCATCGCCGTCGGTCTTTGCCTTGACAGCTTCGGAGGCACCTTCGCCGGCAACGATGCCCGAGGAGAAACCAAATCGATCGGCGGCCATTCGCAGTCGTTCCTGACTGGTGTCGAGCAATGTGACCTCATGCCCGGCAATCCGCGAGAAGATCGCGGCGCCTAGCCCGATCGGACCAGCACCGATAACGAGTGAGCGTGATCCGGCCGGCGCCATGGAACGGCGAACCGCATGGGCGCCAATTGCGAGGAACTCGGTGGTGGCTGCGGCCTCCATGCTCACGCCACTTGCAGCATAGAGATTGCCGGCAGGGACACTGATCTCGTCGCAGAACGCTCCATCCGTATGAACTCCCAATACCTTGATGTCGGTGCAGCAGTTCGGTTTTCCCTGACGGCAGGCAACACAGATGCCGCACGAAAGATACGGGTTGACGATGACCGGGGTGCCGGCCGTCATGGCAACACCATCAGCTGCTTCCAGAACCGTCGCCGAGATTTCGTGCCCCATCACACGCGGATATTCGAGGAACGGATGCTTGCCTTCGAAGATGTGGTAATCGGTGCCGCAGATGCCGACATGGCTAACTGCAAGCCGCACCCAGCCGGCCTTTGGCGTGCCGGGGGAAGGGCGCTCCACGAGTTCGAGTACGCCTGGTTCTTGGCAGAGTACTGCTTTCATGATGGTCTCGCATTCCTGAAATGGAAGAAGCCGGCCTCGGGGCCGGCTGCATATGTCGCGGGTAGCTTACGGATTGCGGCGGCGGCGCAGCTGGTCGAAGTAGACAATCACGATGATCAGCAGGCCGGTGATGATGCGCTGCCAGAACGAATTGACGTTGAGCAGGTTCGCGCCGTTGTTGATGGTCGCCAGAATGAAGGCGCCGATGAGCGGCCCGTGAACTGAACCGACCGCGCCGAACAGGCTGGTGCCGCCGATCACCGAGGAGGCGATCGCCTGCAGTTCCCATCCGTCGGCCTGCGTGGCATTGCCGATCGCGATACGCGAGGCGAGCAGGACGCCTACAAAGGCAGCAAAGGTGGCGGAGAGAATGTAGGCGAGGTAGATGATGCGGTTCACCCGGACGCCTGAGAGGCGTGCCGCTTCGCGGTTTGAACCCACAGCGAAGAGATAGCGTCCCCAGCGGCTCAGATGCAGGAAGATGTAGGATGGGACTGCGACCAGGATGACCATCCAGAACAGGCTCGGAATGCCGAGAAAGTCTGCGCGTGCGAAGTTCGTGAAGGGCTCGTTGACGATATTGATGGTCGAGCCGTTGGTGATCAGGAGCCCGATACCGCGCAGCGACGTCAACGTTGCTAGCGTGATGATGAAGGGCGGCAATCCCATTTTGACGATGCCGAAGCCATGGAACACGCCGATTCCGACGCCGATCAGCAGCGTTATCAGGATGGACGCCCAGATCGGTACGCCTGCCTGCAGCAGCCAGGCAAGGATAACGCTGGTGAAGCCGACGATCGCGCCGACAGAAAGGTCGATTCCGGCTGTGATGATCACGAAGGTCTGGCCAAGAGCCAAAATCGCCGTCATCGCACCTTGGCGCAAGAGGTTGGAGATGTTCAGCGGCGTCCAGAAACTGGCGGTGACGAAGCCAAGGACGATCCAAAGAAAGGCCAGCAGACCGATTAGGGTCAGGCCGAAAAGAATGTTCACCTTTTTACGCGGTGGCGGTGCGGCGACCTCGGTGGGGGTTGCGGTCATTAGTTCTCTCTCCCTCTTATTCTGTCAGACGCCGATCGCTTCGCTCAGCACTTCTTCGTGTGTCGCGGCGTGGAAGTCGTGGCTCGCAACCAGCTGGCCGCGGCGGAACACGTGCAGCCGGTCCGCAAGCTCATAAACCTCAGGCAGATAGGAGGAGATCAGGATGATCCCGGCCCCCTGTTTCAGAAGCTTGGCGAACAGCCGGTAGATTTCCGCCTTGGTGCCAACATCGACACCTACAGTCGGCTCGTCGAAAATGAAGAGCCGCGCGCCGTAGCTCAGCCACTTGCCGATGACGACTTTCTGTTGATTGCCGCCGGACATGGCCGAAACCAGGACGCGCCTGCTGGGCGTCTTGATCGCAAGGTCCCGGATCTGCTGGTCGGCATTCTGCGTTTCTTCGCTGTGGCTGATGACGGGGCCCTTGCTCAGCCGCTTGAAGACCGGAAGATTGATGTTGAGCCCGATTGGCAGGTTGAGGCAAAGTCCTTGGTCGCGCCGGCTCTCAGGTGCAAGCGCGATGCCGAGTTCCATCGCCGTGCGCTCGTTCGTGATGTCGACTTTTTTGCCCATCCATTGGATCTCGCCAGCCGTCGTCTTTTCCCGGCCGAAGAGGCCGAGCGCGAATTCGCTGCGTCCGGCGCCGATCAGGCCGTAGAGCCCAACTATCTGTCCGGCCTTGACCGAGAGCGAGACATTCTCGAAGCCCGGTCCGGAAAGACCGCGCACGTCGAGGATCGTATCTCCGATCGGAATTTCTTCCTTATGATAAATCTGCTCGATCGAGCGGTTGATCATCAGGGCGATCAGCTCGGCCTCGTTTGTCTCGCCGATCGTGCGTGTGCCTACATGCGTGCCGTCACGCAGTACCGAAACGCGATCCGCGAGCTCGAACACCTCTTCCATGCGGTGGCTGATGTAGACGATCGTTACGCCTTCGCCCTGCAGACGGCGGATCAGCTTGAAAAGCTGGGCCGATTCCTGACGGGTCAGGTACGCGGTCGGTTCATCGAAAATTAGAAACTGGGTACCGCGCATTGCCGCGCGCGCCGTCGCGACAAGCTGCTGTTGGCCGATCGTCAGGTCGGCGAGCGGCACGCCGGCGGGTAGTCCGAAGCCAAGATCATCGAGGACGGCCTGCGCCATCTTCTCCATCTCGCGCTTGCGCATCAAACCATACTGATTGACCTCGTCGCCGAGAAAGAGGTTGGCCGCCACAGTCAGGTGTGGGCAGAGGACGACCTCCTGATGGACGGCGTTGATGCCGCGCGCGATCGCCTCGTTGGGAGTTGCCAGGGCCACAGGATGGCCGCACCAGCGAATCTCGCCTGCCGTTCTCGTGATGACGCCCGTCAAAAGCTTGATCAGTGTTGACTTGCCGGCGCCGTTCTCGCCAACAATCGCATGAATCTCGCCCGCCAGGAAGGTGATCGTCGCCGGCTTCAGTGCCTGGACGTAGCCGTAGTTCTTCTGCAATCCCTTGAGTTCGAGGATCGGTGAACCTGCAGGTATGCGGTTTGCCTCCGTCAGCGTGGCGCTGTCATCATGGCGATGACTGACCTCTTCCAGACTCATGGACGTCTCCTCCTCGAAATTTCCGTCTCTCCACCAATCGTCCGCTCCTGGCTCAGACGATAACACAGGTGAAGGAAAGGCCGCGCGGGATTCGTCCCGCGCGGCCGCATCAGATCATTACTTGATCTTTGGGTTCAACAGAGCGTCGATTTTCGGATCGCTCATGTTAGCCTTGGTCACCAGGTTGGCGCCGGTATCGACCTTCTCTTCGACCTTCTCGCCCTTGGATACGGCGAGCGCCGTCTTCACGCCGTCATAACCCATGCGGTAGGGATCCTGAACAACGAGACCGGCAAGCGAGCCGTCCTTGAGGAAGCCAATCGTCTTGTCGTCGCTATCAAACGCGATGACCTTGATCTTGTCGCCGAGCTTGTTCTCCGCAATCGCCTGGCCGACACCCTGACCGAGGATCAGGTTCGAAGCGAAGGCGCCCACAAGCTTTGGATTAGCCGTGATGAGATCGGTCATCATGTTGAGGCCAGTCGTGGCCTGGCCGTCGCCGTACTTGTCGGCTACGACCTTCAGGCCGGGATGCTTCGTTTTGATCTGATCCAGAAAACCTTCGCGGCGCTGCTCAAGCGAGCCGACGCCCGGAAGGTTGGTAAGGATGACGACGTCGCCCTCTTCCTTACCAGTCATTTCCTTGATCGCGGCGGCCAGACCGTCGGCCGCAATACGTCCGCCCTGGACGTTATCGGTCGTAAGGAACGATTTGAAGGCCTTGGAGTCCGCGGCCGAGTCGATGCCGATGATCGGAACGGACTTGGCGGCTTCGTCGATTGGCTTGCCGAGCGCCTTGAATTCCGTCGGCGAGATTACGATCGCTGCCGGCTTGCCGGCAACGGCATTCTCGAGAATGCTGATCTGGCCGTTAACGTCGGATTCGGCCTGTGCACCGAGTTCCGGCACGTTGACACCGAGATCCTTGCCGGCCTTGCGAGCGCCGGCCAAAACGATTTGCCAGTAGAAGGACGTCGTGTCCTTGACGATGATCGGGATCGTCACATCAGCCGCGAACGTCGTCACCGGCATTGCGGTGGCAATGACAGCGGCGCCCGCAAGAGCCGTGAAGGCTCGGCGGGAAAGAATGGATTTCATGCGCATGCGGTTCTCCTCCAAAGTGCGTTCTCCTCCAGGTAAACCGTACCGCTGAACGCGTGCGGACGATTTTTATCGATAAAAAACAATTTCAGCAGAAGCTAGCCGACCCTAAATCAAATTGCAAGTAGCTTCGCAGGCTCCATTGTCGTTTCTTTGCCTATCGCAAGTAGTTGTTTTTACAGATGTTCAACCCTGACCTAAAGTTCCGTCAGCCGCGGTAGACCTCGTCGGGGTGAACGACGCCTTTCTTCAATATCAGGTTGCCGTAGAGCCGGAATTCGGTCGTTGCAACGATGTAGGCGGCCGTGCGGGCACGCTCATAAAAGGCGAACCGTTCCAGAGAGGCGATCTTGAAGCTGCCAGCGCGCCTCGACACAATTTCTTCAAATTCGGCGCAGACCTCGGGCACGGCCCTCGGATCGCCGACCACCTCCATGCGCCAGGCCGTTTCTGGCACGAAGGTATCGAGTGGAAAGTGCGTCAGGATTGCCTCGGCCATATCGGTCGCGCTGACGCCGTCGGCACGGATGACCTCCGGCCCCATCGTGCTCGAAGGAAAGTTGGCGTCGGCAATCACTATTTCGTCGCCGTGTCCCATGCGAGCGATCGCGCGCAGCAGATCGGGATTGAGGATAGGGTGGATACCTCTCAGCATGGGCGATCCTTAAACACGTACGGCGTCTTCGCCGAGGGGCGGCGCGACGAGCGTCAGACTGTCGAATTCGGGGAAGATCGATTCCGGCAAGGCGGGCTCGAAGAGTTCCATGTTGCGCCTCAGGCTGGAAGCTTTCGCTGTGCCGATGAGCACGGACGAGACGAGCGGATCGCGAAACGGAAACTGCAGCGCCGGGGCGGCCAACGGCACGCCATGCTTGATGGCGATCTTCTCCATGCTCGCGACCTTGGCGAGCACCTCCTCTGTTGCCGGCATGTAGTCGAAATGGGAGCCGGGCACTGGTCCCGTCGCAAGAATGCCGGAATTGAAGACACCGCCGACGACGAGTGATGTTCCCTTCCGCCGGCACAGCGGCAGAAGCTCTGCTTCCGCCGACCGATCGAGCAGGGTGTAGCGTCCGGCCATCAGGATGCAGTCGATATCGGCATTGCGCATCACGTCGAGACAGACTGGAACCTCGTTGACGCCGAGACCAAAGGCCTTGATTGCGCCGGAGGACTTCAGTTGTTCGAGCGCCTTGATGCCGGTATCCAGGAACTGCTGTTGGTGGGCGGCGTTTTTCGCCGCACCATGAGTGTAGCCACCGAGATCGTGGACATAAAGGATATCGATCCGGTTCAGTCCGAGACGGGCATAGCTGAACTCCACCGAGCGCATGATGCCATCGTAGGAATAGTCGTAGTCCGCGTCGAAGGAGAGTGGATTAACATAACTGTAGTCGGGAACCGTTCCTGTCGGCACCGGGCGAAGCAGCCGGCCGACCTTGGTCGAGAGCACCCACTCCTTTTCCGGTTTGTCACGCAGGAAATCGCCAAATCGACGTTCCGCAAGGCCGAGGCCGTACCACGGCGCGACATCGAAGTAGCGAATGCCGCTGTCCCATGCAGCCTCCAGCGTCTCCATGGCCTGCTCGCGTGGGCAGGTCCGATATAAGCCGCCGAGCGCCGCGCCACCGAAGCTTACTTCGGTGACCTCAAGCTCCGTCCGGCCGATCCTCCTCGTCTTCATCATTCCTCCTCTGAAGACTTGATATGCTTGTGATTTAGAGCGTCGCGCCAAGATGCCACGGCACGAACTCATTATCGCCGTAGCCGAATTCTTCGCTCTTCGTCTTTTTGCCCGATGCCGTGTCGATGATCAGGTCGAAGATCTCGCGACCCTTGGCGCTGATCGTGGCGTCGCCTGTGGCGATCGTGCCGCAATCGATATCCATGTCCTCTTCCATCGAGGCATAGAGAGCCGAATTGCTGGAAAGCTTGATTGAAGGCGCAGGGCGGCAGCCGAAACAGCTGCCGCGGCCGGTGGTGAAGGCGATCATGTTCGCGCCGCCGGCCACCTGACCGGTTGCCGAGACTGGGTCGTAGCCGGGGGTATCCATGAAGACGAGGCCGGTAGCTGTGACTCGCTCCGCGTAGCCATAGACGGCGGTCAACGGCGAACGACCGCCCTTGGCGACCGCGCCCAGTGACTTTTCGAGGATGGTGGTCAGGCCGCCGCGTTTGTTGCCCGGCGAGGGATTGTTGTCGAGGGAGGCGCCATGCAACGCCACATACTTCTCCCACCAGGCGATTTTGTCGTCGAGTTTCGTGGCAACCTCGTCGCTGACGGCGCGGCTGCGCAGCAGGTGCTCGGCACCGTAGATCTCTGAGGTTTCAGACAGAATTGCCGTGCCGCCGGCGGCCGCCAGAAGATCAGCGGCAACGCCAAGCGCCGGATTGGCGGTGATGCCGGAAAAGCCGTCCGAGCCGCCGCACTGCAAGCCGATGATGATGTCCCCGATCGGCAACGCCACCCGCTTTTCCCTGCCAACATCCTGGGCAATCTCACGCAGCATACCCATGGCCCGCTCAACCGCGCGACGCGAGCCGCCGGCATCCTGGATGTTGAAATGGCGCTTGGCGTTACCGGCGCCGCTCTGACCGTAGAGCGTGAGCTGGTTGACTTCGCAGCCGAGCCCGATCATCAGCACGCCGCCAAAATTGACATGCCGCGTATAGCCAGCAAGCGTCCGGTGGAGGACCGCCATGCCATCGCCAGTCGAACTCATGCCACAGCCCTGGTCATGGACGATTGGCACGAAACCGTCGATGCCATCGAAGTGCGGCAGGATCGTCCGATTGGCCTCGTCGGCGATCGCACGACAGACGGTGGTGGAACAGTTCACGCTGGCAATGATACCGATGTAGTTGCGTGTCGCCGAGCGGCCGTCGGCGCGACGGTAGCCCATGAACGTGCGCGCTCGATCTGCAGCGCTTGCTTCCTCGGGCGCGGAGTTGGCGGTTGCAGCGAGACGATCGTTCTCGAAGTGCAGATTATGGCTGTGAACATGGTCGCCGGCCTTGACGTCCGCCGTCGTGCGTCCGATTGCCTGGCCGTATTTGACGACTGGCTGGCCGAGCGCAATATCACAGAGGGCAATCTTGTGCCCGGGGTCGATCTTCTCGCGTGTCTGGATGCCGGCGACCGTCGCGCCGGAGGGGATCGCCGCCGTTGCGACCGCAACGTTGTCGCCGGCAGACAAGATGATCCAGGGGTCCTTGGTCAACATTCTTCTCCCTAGGGAAACACTCGCTGCGTCGGCGAATGCTCATTGATTTTGTTTTTTATCTACAATAAACATTTTCAAGTCAACGGGATTATTGATCCTGTGGACGAGGGAGGCAAACAGCCGCATGCAATCCAAAATAAGATAAGGATTGCCAAGAGATAAGCTTCTGCCACGCTTCGCGCCGCATCTGTGCGGCTAACCGATCCGTGATGCCGAGGCAATAGGGGCGGGGTGCATGGCAAGGCAGAATACAGTCTTCAAGGAAGCGTACAACCGCTATGCTGCCGATCTGCGCACGGATGAGGCATTACCGTCGGAGCCGGAAATCGCAGCCCAGCTTGGCATCAGCCGCAGTACTGCGCGAGCCATTCTGACAAGGCTCAGCGATGCGGGCATCATTCGCTGGAACAAACGCCAAAAAATCGTCCTTCGCCAACCGACCGAGGCCGATTTGTTCCCATCGGAAGAGACGAACTCCTTGCACGATATTATCGAGCGAAGCTTCATGCGTCGTATCTTGTCGGATGATGCCGCTCCCGGCATGCAGATCAACGAATTGGAGCTGGCGCGCGAAATCGGCACCGGCACGACCAGCGTTCGCGAGTTCTTAATTCGTTTTTCACGGTTCGGCCTGATTGAAAAGCGTCCGAACAGCCACTGGATCCTCAAGGGATTCACCCGCGACTTCGCACTCGAACTCGCCGACGTGCGCGAGATGTTCGAGTTACATTCAGCGGCGGAATTCGGCAGGCTTCCCCCTGAGAGCGAGGCATGGCGCGCGCTGGCGGACATCAAGGCGGAACACCAGGCGATGCTGCGCGATCTCGACACGCGGTACAAGGAGTTTTCCACTCTCGACGAACGTTTCCATCTGCTCATCCACGCGGCTTCGAAGAATCGCTTCATCGCCGATTTCTATGATGCGATCGCGATCATCTTCCACTATCACTATCAGTGGAACAAAGCCTTCGCGCGCGAGCGCAACGAACGCGCAATTCACGAGCATCTGGATTACATCGCCGCGCTTGAGTCTCGCGACCAGGCCGCGATCGTTTCCGCATGTCGGCTACACTTGCGCTCGGCGCGACAGACGCTGTTGCAATCGCTTCCGCAGACGGCTTCTGACGAGGCGCTAACTGGAAGTTGATCTCAAAAGAAGACCCATGCCGGCAGCCGCTGCAACAGAAGCTATGATTGAGCAGCTCGACGGCTTAGAGTTCAGCTGACTTCAATTGCCGGCTGTCGTTCCTTCTTGATGAGTTGAAATAATATATACCTCTATTGTTGTAATAAACGGATGTCCACAGGCATTTTACAACAAGAGGGCGTATGCTATTCTTAGAAATCTCTAGTTTTTTAGGGGTGATGTTGGGACTATTCCCGACATGGTGGCTATTTCTGTAGCGCCGTTTGTCTTTGGCCAAATGAGCGCAGTGCTTGTTGTCGGCTTGGCCGCACAACTTGAAGATAAAAACAATCTGGAGGAAGCATTCGATGGTTCGTAAGAAGACTTGGCTTCTGTTTGGCTTTTCCTAAGGACAGCCGATTTGTGAAGCCAACAGGCAAGCGGCTGGGAACCACCTTCGACCACACGCGTCGGGCCGGGATGAAGGTAGCCTGAAACACTCACGAAAGGTCAAAGCGCGGCAACAGAGCCGCCACATGCGATATCGAGCGGCCTGCGTTCTGAAAGCGACGCGGCCGAAGGTAGAACTTTGGAATTCGCCACGGCATTGGAGTGGGTCCGATGATCAATAGCTTTGGTGAAGATATCTACTTGCCCTTGGTACAGTTGATCTACGAAACCGTTGTGAGCCCGCCTGAATGGGAAAAAGTCATAGCGGAGCTGATCGATCTCACCAAGGCTGCGGCCGGCGCCGTCGTAGGCTTCAAAGGGGCAGAGGATCGGCGCGCAAGCGTGTTCGCAAAAGGCGTTCCGAAAGCTGCCCTCTGCAATCCGCAGATGATCGCTGCGTTACATGCGGCGACGCTTACCTTGGGCCAGGGAGCTTTCCTTTCGATCGATTTGAAAACCAAGCTCAATCCGCAATGGGATGTACCCTTGCACGAGTGCTTTGGTACCGAGGGCAGCCTTCTGGTCCTCGTCCTCGTCAAGGAAGGCGGACGCCGCATTGCGCTAATGCTCCATTTCGATCGCCCGGGTCGAAGCGAAACGGATAGGGCAGCAGAATCATTGATGAAATTGCTGCCGCACTTTCAGACGGCTTTTGCGATACAGAAGACGACGCTTCTGGAGCGTGAGAGATCCGCGCATATGGAAAGCGCCTTTTTCAGTTCGTCCGCACCCTCGGCGATCATCACCGAAGACTATCAGGTGCGTCTTGCCAACGCCAGTTTTGAGAAATTTGTCGAAGCGTCGCATCTCCTTGTCGAATATAGCGACGCGGTGGTCGATTTCGTCGATACGGCTCTTCAGGATGAGGTCACCCGCCTGATCGGTATGGCGACGGCGCAAGGACGTGTTCGGCACGTTGCCTGGGTCGAGGACAAGGTGAAGAACATCAAATGGCTGGTCAGCGTCGATGCGCTGTCCGGACGCGTGGGTCTCGGATCACAATTCAAGAACGTCTTTGCCACCAATGAACGTGTCTACATGCTGACGATACGCGAGCTTGGTGGGAACAGCCTGCTGGCGCCCGACACCATCAAGTCCATATTTGGCTTGACCCCGACAGAGGCTGATCTCGCATATTGCCTGCTGAGGGGGGAAACGGCCTCGGAGATCGCGCGGCAACGCGGTGTCTCAAAGAACACTGTCCACAACCAGCTTGCCTCCGCGATGGCCCGCCTCGGGGTAAACCGGCAGACGCAATTTCTGCACTGCCTGTCCATGCTTTCTGCGATGTGCTGACGTGCTGTTTAGAACCGCCAGGTGATGCTGACGGAAACATTATAGTCGATCGCATGACTCATACCGATAGTGGGCGATACACCGCCGCTGGCGTCCGCGACATAATCGATCGTTGGTATTTTGTTGACGAAGTTCACTCCGGCGTCCAAGCCGACCTGCAGGTTTTCCTTCGGCGCATAGCGCAGTCCGGCGCCCAGGCCGGCGAGCAAACTGGCGTCGTCGCGCGTTTCGGAGATGAAGTCGAACGGGCCTGTCGTCATCGTTGGTAGAATTGCCGAATAGTGGCTCCGATAACGGGAGTGCAGGTATGCACCGCCAAGCCTCGCATCGAACGAAACGCTGAGATCCGGCTGAAGGGCTTTGGTTACAGCCAGTTCTGCAATGGCGCCGACGTAGCGCGCATCGAGTTCGTCAGTTTGCGCGAAGCCGACCTCAGGCACGACCACGCCCGGGTAATTCGCAGTAATTTGAAGCGTCCTGCGAAAATCCACGTCCCGATCGATGGAGCGGTACATAGGCCCGATTTTAGGGGTAATGGTCCACCCGCCCTGGAGATCGATCGGAGCGCCGAGCAACAATTCTTGATCGATCACGGTGACATCTTCGTTGCGCTCATCGACGATTGCGCTGCTGCTGAGATCGCCGGTTGCGGCCAAGGTAAAGCCGGTGTTGTCGCCATAGGCCGCATAGGCTGAAGCGCTTTGGGTGGAACCGTTTGTCAGGATCGCGGCGAACGCGCCGCCCGTGACGCCGCTATTCCACCCGGTCACCGTCTGTTGACTTCCTGCAATAGATGAGCCGGTAATTGAAGTACTACCCGTCGCGCCTGCACTGTCGGTAAACGTGACACTAGTCGTGGCGGTCGCCGGCAGCGTGCCTGTAGGCGATGCCGTCAGCGTGGTGATTCTGCCGTTCGCCGAATTGCCGACGCTCAGGTTCAGCGAATTTTGGCCGGCAAGGCTCGTTCGGTCGGACGAACTGGACGACAGGTCGGCGAAACCGCCGTTCCACTCCAGCAGGAAGGGCTGCGAACCGATTTGCCCGAGCGGCAAATCGAGACTGATGCCAAAGCCAGGGCCATCATCAATGACCCTGCTGTCTCCGGTTCCGAGGAAATCGGGTCCGCGGGGACCCCAACTTGGCAGGCTGAACCAGTTGAAGCCGGTACCGATCTGCAAGCTTGTTGGGTGCTCATCGTTCTGTGCTGTCGGCGCTGCTTTGATGTCGTCCGCAACTGCAACGGACCAGCTGCTTGCAAGGCTTGCGAGAGCCGCAGCAACAACAGCGGTCAGTTTGTGCGCCTGAACAGCTTGGCAGATCCGCATTCTCTCCTCACCCCAATATGGCGCCGAAGCACTTCGGCACGACATACTGAGGCTATTACTATTATAATTTAGTATACAATCAATTAGCCACGATTCTCCGCTTTGGTAAGATCATGCGAACGGTGCATAAATGTCACGGCACCGACACCACGCAGAGCTTCTCGCCGCCGGGACCATAGACGGTGAGCCGGGCGCTCCATCCGTTTGGCGATACTGAGACGGTCGATCGCGAAAGTACGAGCCGCCCGGGATCGTCCTTTTGGAAATCACCGCCTTGAACGTTGCTGGAGGTGTTCCCATTCGACTTCGAGAAAATCTCGAACTGATAGGTTCCTTCGCCGCGGCCGTCACTTTCGATCGTCGGCATGAGGGTCATCGCGCCCCCGGTCTCCTTATGGTGCTCGATGATGCAATGTACTGGGGGGAGGGCTGCAATCATTGTCGGACTCCAACCAAAGGGGTCAGCGGCTACGCCGCTGACCTGCAGTTGTACTGGACTAATGCTGAATAGTGACAGAAACGTTGCCCTTGCCGGACTGGTAGGTCTGGGCGTCATTGCCATGGCCGAATTGCAGGGTACCCGATATGTTGGCCTTGCCCTGTTGGACGGTAAGCGAATTATTGCCGAAACCGAATTGGGCTGTGCCGGCCTTATTGTATTTACCGCTTTGCTCCGTTATCGAATTATTCCAGCCGCCGGCCTGGAGGGTGCCGCTGAAGTTGTGCTTGCCAGACTGGAATGTGCCGGCACTGTTGCCCCAGCCAAACTGCGCTGTTACTGCCTCGTTGTCGGCCGCAAACACTGCGGTCACCGATGAAAGAGCAAACACGGTTGCGATTACTAGGCCCTTGATTTTCATTGTATCTCTCCTCTTCCTCCCGCCGGAATTGACGGTTGAGGAACACTACCGCATCGCCTGACGCGCGAGGGCTTCAAAGCTTAACTAGTGGCAGAGGGAAGTTCCCAGTTTGAGGCAAGCAATATGGCATCGAATTGGCAAAGGAGCGTGGTCCGTAGGACTGCTGCAACCATGCCAATAGTGATATCCGCCAGAAAAGTGGAATAGAGTACCAACGGGCTAGTGAGAGCCGTGGCCCTGCGGGTTAGGAGGTGATCTCCTGCGCGCGCCGCAATAGCACGACTCACCCCAAAAGAACATTGCGTCGGAAAACCGATTTTCAATCGACGGTATCTGGATGCGTCGCCGCCCTCAGATCGGCCAGACCACGGTTCGCGTCCTTGCTTCCGGTGGCTGCGGCTGCCGTGAATATCCGCTCCGCGTCGCCGTACATCTTCATGTGCAGATAGGCATATCCACGAAGCACCATCAGATCGATCGGCTCCTGCCGCAGCTGCGCGCGCTGATCCAGGAATATCAAGGCTTCGCGATAGCGCTTGGCGTCAAACGCCGCCAATGCCCTGTCGGCGAGAATCGCAATTTGCAGTTCGGCCGCGCGCTGTTGCGTCTGCGGCGCCTTCGTTGCCGCCACGGCGGCATTGTTCGACAGCCCGGCGCGCAGATAAGCGAGGCTCTGGCCGTAAGCTGCATCTTCCCGCGTCCTGCGGTTTGGACTGGCCAAAGCGGTTTCGAAAGCTTTCACTGCCTCCATCGGGCGATTGATGTCCATCAGGCACCAGCCACGGGATAGCGCCGCTTCCGGATCGAGCAATTGTGCATTGGTCGTTGTCGTGCATCCGCGCACCTGCCGCGCACCGCGGCGGACTGTTACGGTCTGCATCGCCTGCTGGCGAGCGACCGCGACACCTGCCGGCGGGCCTGCGCCTTGCAAGCGCTCGCTCGGCGCCCTGACGATCTCGGGCGGTGCTGCCGCCGAAGCTTGCGGCGCCGTCTGTCCGGGAGCAGGCAGAGGAGCTTGAGTGGGTTGCCGGCTGGTTGCCTCGCCCAACTGCGCGATGCGGTCGGACTTGCCCGCCCACAGCCGCTGGATCTCGGCCACGCCTGCCCGGTCGTGCAATTGCTGGCGTGTGATGGCCAACCCGTAGGCAGACGGCTCGTCATCAGGCTTCCAGCGCAACGCTGTCTCGAACCAGCGCGCGGCCGTCTGGGGTTGGTTGAGAGTGCGGGCAAACCAGCCGAATTGCTGCGCCGTCGGCACGTATTTCTGGGCGATTGTTTCGGCGGCGATGCGCGAAAGGACCTCTTCACTCAGGTCGGCCGGCGGCTGCAGCGCCATTAGGTTTGCCGTCGCCGCAAGATAGGTTGCGGTTGCTTCCTTGGAGGTGCTGCGCCACTTGTACATGACAGCCTCTGCCTCCCGCGGTTGCTTCTCGGCGATCAATGCCAGCGCCAGTCCCTGGGAGGCAATCGCTGAGTCTTCCTTATCGCGCGATGCCCGAAACCACTTTTCGGCATCCGCGTAGTTTTCCCGACGCAGGTGGTACCAGCCGAGCAGAAGGCTGTCGGACGGCTGTCCGTCTGTCTCCGCAAGTCGTCGAACAATGGAGAGGTAAGCCGGCGCCACGACAAGATTGGGGTCGCCGTTTCCGGCGGCGACAAAGCGGCGGGCAAGGTCATTGCGGATGCTGTCGAACTCGCGACCGCCGTTACCATCGGGGCGTTCGAGCGCCAGGAGGTCCTGCATTGTTGCGTATGGCAGCAAAGCGGACGCCTTTTGGATCGTCGCCAGGCGCTCCTGAGGATTCGTGCAATTCGTCAGGATGTAAACATAAGCATCCTTGGCACGTGAGGCACGATCCGTCCTGGCGAACGCCTCGGCAACCCGCCAGAGCACGTCGATGTCGCTGCATGTCAGAAGGCTCGGCGTGTTGGCACCGATTTGGACGACGGTCTCGTATTGTTTGAGATCGGAGGCATTGACGAGACGCGCGCGGGCCTCGGCGACATCCAGCCGGTCAAGCAGGTCGGGCGGTGGCTGCCATCCCGATTCGGACGCCTGCCGATCGGCAATCGCCTTGCGGAGCTCCGCATATCGTCCCTCCGAATACAGTTGCCACATTTGCTCCAGCTGTTTGTCGCCGTTCTGCGGAACGGCCAAGGGATCGGCCGGTGGCACCCAGTTTGGGTACAGCGCCTGGAGGCGTGCGATCTCGGCCTGAAGTCGCGCCTTGTCGCCGCGGCTGGCGAAATAGCGCAACGCGCTCTCATCGACTTTCGGCTGAGCCGGCTTGGCGGGTTGAGCGGTCGCAGGCTGCTGTTGCGGCGCCTGCGCGATCGTTACAGGATTGTCGGCGACGTCACCGCCGGACTCACTGGCATGAGGCGTCGGCGGAACCGTGCTCGCGGCCTGCAGCCGATCGGCAATCGCCTGCAGGTCGATCTGGGGTTTCTGGCTGATCTCTGGCCCCGTGACACGCCCCATGAGCATGAATTGCGGCGCAGGTCCGTGTTCCGAACCGCCGAGGCCCAGCATCTCCTTGAATGCCGCACGATCCTTCAGGGCGGTCACCAAACCGGCCACCGCCACCGCGACAACAATTGCGACGGATGAGGATCTCAAAGACACTCCGGATGCTTCTCCCCGACAAATGCCAACCCAAGAAGATGCAGGGTCGACGGGTAGTAGAGCGATGGCTCAAACTGCTGCGACGACTCGGGCAGCTTTGTTCCGTCTGTCACACAGGCCACGACATCGTTAATAATTCGATAACCCGGGTCCGAAAGCAGCGTTATCGGCTTGCCGGACGGAAGGTCGATTGTCGCCGGAATTCCGTCTTCGACGGTCATCCCCGCGCGCAATCTTGCCAGCAGAGCCTTGTCCGAAACTCCCGCGCGAACGAGGTAGAGCGGGATGCGCAGGCTGTTGTATCCGAATTCCGCGTCGAAGCCCTTGGCAGGCTCCGGCATGCGATTGAGGCTTACCCAATCGGCAGGCAATTTGCGTGGGCCAAACTGCATGGACCGGAGCAACGACAGGCCATCATCCGACAGTTTTTGCCAGGCGTTGGAGGGCGCCAGGAGCGCCATGATCGGGATCGCCTCGTAGATCCAGTAGGAGGGATTAACGATCGGCCCATCCTTGCGATCGGGAGAACCAAAACCGCTAGCTCCAGGCATAAGCAGCGTGCGTCCGCCTGAACTGATCACGACATGCGAAAGAAGCGCCTGGGCCATCTTCGCAGCGGCCTCGATATAGTCGCTTCTGTTCCAGGCAGACCCCGCAAGGGCAAGCGCATAGGCAATCAAGAGATCACCGTCCGTCGCGTTGTTGATATCAGTAACATGGGGCGTAACGGCGGGATCCCATTTCCAGGCTGCCAGGCCATCGTCCCGCAGCAACAGCTCGGTGCGCGTGAAGTACCATATCTGCTCGAAGTCGGCGGGGCTGTTGGCAAGATAGGCAAGCAGCAGGCCGTAGCCTTGGCCCTCGCTGTGGCTAATATTGCCGTTTGCATCATCGATGATGCGGCCACTGACATCCAGGAACTTCGTCTTGTAGGCGCCCCATGCCTTCGGGCTTATCCCTGGACCTTGCGCCTGCCCGGACTGGCAGACTGTAGCAACTGCGAAGGTTGCGACGCAGATCAATTTCAGCAGTCTTTTCATTCGCGCCTGCCCAGCCTGGAAAGCATGCTTGCCGTCGTTACACCGATCAGGAGCGAAAGAACGACGAGAAGGAAGGCGTAGGACAATATGTTCGTCGACAGCCAGTTTGCAGCAATCAGGCGATAGTTCGAGAGGGACCAGGGCTGAGAGGCCACAAAATCAAAGCGGCCGATCGGGACGCTTTCGACCTTGCCGGTCTTGCCGGAAAAGGTGGTAATACGACCCGCGACCTGCGGCCAGTTGACATGCGTGGTGATCGCTTCAACACCTTCGCGCAGGTCCTCGGCGGACGGCGCCGTCACGATGGTCCAGGATGATCCGCCAGCCGCGCTTTTGCCCTGGGCGATCAAGAAGCTATCGGTCTTGCGGGGCGTGAAAACCTCCTCCGACCCCGGCACGAACTGCAGTGAACTAAGGGAAATATCGAAGTTGCGGCGAAGCCACTCCTGAAACGATGTGATCTGTCCGCGCCATACGCCACCGCGGACCTTGGAGCGCCAATCGTCAAAAGTTACGGAAGGTTCGGTCTGGTTTGATTGGGCGGTTTCCGACGGGCGCCAGGTGGCGGGTATCGTCGGCGCAATATTTAACTGCGCCAGTACGGCAGGGGGCATCTGAGAGATTGATCCTATGAAAATCGCGTCTCGCTCGCCGATGGCACCGGCCGTCGCAGCTGGTTCCACCTCTATCGGGCGGCCGGCAACGACAGCCATTCGTCCAAGCAGCGTCGCCGTCGCCGACAGCGTGTCGCTATCAATCCGATCGATGAAAAGGGGCGTCGGCTGTACCGCGCGATTATAGGGATAGCCTGTCCCTGACAGTCCAGCGAGGTTCGGCCTCTGCCCAATCCGGGCAAAGTCGGGGATGTGGAGCTCGCTTGTGTCGAAGAGCGCAAAGCGCGGTGCTGCATCGGCTGTCGTGCCAGGGACGCAGACCTCGTCCTCCTTCGTCATCAGAATTGCTTCGAGCGAGAGTGAGTTTAAACCCGGCTTGAAATGGCGCATCGTTACGCGAATGGGCAAGTGCCGGAAGATACCTCCACCCGTTGACGAAATCGGCACCGTCGAGGCGATATTGCCATTGACATAGATGTCGATATGACTGCCTGGCAGAACATTTTGTGTATAGGCCGCGTCCAGCAGTACCGTCGCCTCGCCATAGGCGTTCGCGTAGAAATCGGACGGAACGGCAATATTGAAATTAGTTCGGAAGCGACGTCCCGAAAATTCCGCTGTCCTCACCCCGAGCTGTGCAAATGTCAGATTGGTGGCGGAGAGAACGAGGGGCGCATCGGGGGCGCTCCAACGCTGGGTCGCAAGCGCATCGCGAATGGCTGTAGCCGGACGATCCGTTGTCGAAACGACTGTGTCGATCGCGGAGGAGATTGCTGGCCAGGAGGGGCCGCTGACCAATAGGACAGGTCCCCCCGACTTCGGGTCGGTCACGAACGAGGCGAGCGGCGCCGCTTGCGCTGCCGGCGGCGTCGCGATGACTGTCTGCAGTTCGGACGGCGTTCCAACGACGACGGTCATGCGACCCGCACCCGATTGTGGCGGCATATCAGGCGTGAACGAAAAGGTCTCGTTTGGCATGCCGCTAAGAATTGCGAGGCCCTGGGCAAGCCTTAAGAGAGGCTTCGTTGTGCCTGGCTGTGCGAGAGCCGGCACGACGAAATTGATCCGCGTTCGGCCGGTTTCGTCTACGCCGATCGCGCGGATGGCATCTGTACTGGAAAACCTCGCGGCCTCTTGCCCAATGAAACTCAGATAAGTCTTTGCCGGATCTATGTCAGTCCAAAGCTCATAGGTCGATTGAACAGTACAGTCGGTGCGGTGGCGTTGCGTAGCTTCGAATGTCAGGAGATTCGCGCCCGGCTGCAGCAGTCCCACAGGCACCTCGAAGGAAACATTCGATGGTGAGTCCGATGACGCGATCGGTTGTTGGCCGACGATCCGATCGTTCAGAAGAACCGTCAGTTGCGACGCCTCGGGGGCAACGACGACGGCATTTTGATAGGAGAAGTTCAATTTTGCTGGCGCGGCGGCCTGCTCCGGTGTGATGTAGATTGACCATGACTTGCGATCATATTCGCCATCGAGGCCGAATTTGGCGAAAGGAATGACATATCTCTGGAGTGCCGCAGCCCCGGTTCGCTGAGAGGATGGCCGAACGGGTGGCACCGGTGGCGCCGGTGCTGGGTTGACCGGTTCAGCAGCTCGCTCACGAAGCGGTTGGAGCTGTGTGGGCGGCGATGCCGGCTTCGCCGGCGCTGCCTCAGCCGACGGTGGTGCCGAGGCTGGCCGCGAGGTGGATCCCATGGAAAAGGGAGGAGTCGGAGGAGCCCCCGAGGGCGCTGGGGCCGGTGCAGGTGACTCGGCGGGCATTTGCGGGACGACTGCCGGTGCTGGCGCGGACGGCAGCGTCAGTCTCGGTATCATCGGCCCGCCGCCCTGCTCGCGCTCGCGCGACATGTCGAACGGCGCGATCTGTGCGTAAGCAACCGCGGAGGCGAACAGGAGGAAGCCAGCGATCGATGGGATCGTTTTCATGAGCCAACCTTCGCGGCCCGCCGCTCGCGCTCTGGCCGCGTGCTGCGGAAAAGATAAACGAGGCCCCGGCTTGTCTGATAAAGTGCCAGTCCGACAAACCAGATCGTCCCGCGAATAAGACCCGGGTTGTGGCGGCGCGCTTGCTGGAACTGCGTCCACTGGTCGGAGTTCGCAAACATCAGGTCGGCAATCAAGCGATGGTCGAGGGCGTTCTTGGGAACATATTGGCAGCCAACCGCAAGGATCTCACCGGAAGGGAGGATGTTGCGGACGATCAGCGGCAGCGTTTCGATGCTTGCGCCGCTATGAGGCTGGAAACGTATCTCCCCCTCGGTGCCAATCACCATTGGATCGAGCTGCTTGTTGAATACATGCAGTCGTGCGCCATGGACTGACACATCCTCGATCGATGCGGTGTACCATTTGCCGTTGACGCCGAACTCGCAGCGGCGGTTCACACGCACGCGGCGGGACGCGGCCCGCTCACCGCGTTCGGAAACCACACCGAGGGCGCATCCGGCCATAATCAGGTTGACAACGTTCCAGCCGCCAACCACCAAAGTCACATCGGCCTTATACGGCTCGGCGTAGATGCGGTAGATGGTTACTGCTAGGGCGATCAGCAGTACGGAAAAAATAACGAAGAACGGTCGGCTGATCTCCGAGAGACGGCTGATCGCGATCGATTCGTCCTTCGCCGTCACTTTGAAGGTCGGTTTGCGCGGATTGACCATGACCGAAACCACTGCGGGGAGCAGGTGAACCGTCTGGACATACTCGTAAAGTTCGGAAATCCACGGCCAGCGGAAGGAGCCGTAGAGATAATTCTGCATCATCAGATTCACGAGCATGTAAGCCAGCGTATAGGCCAGGAACTCGCCGCCCGACGCAGTGAAGATTTCAAGATCGAAGAACAGGTAGAAAAGCGGCGCGAAGAGGAAGATCGTGCGTGGGAACGGGAAAAGCCAGAAGAGCGTCGACGACATGTAGCAAAGCCGTTGCGGCAATGTCAGGCCACGCTTCAAAAGCGGGAAGCGGAAGCGTAGAATTTGCATCATTCCCTGCGCCCATCGGCTGCGCTGGCCGATGAAGCTCGCAAAGGTTGCCGGCTGCAGCCCCGCGATCAATGGCTTGTCGACATAGATACTGTTCCATCCGTTGCCATGGAGCGCGAGCGCGGTTTCGCAATCCTCGGTGATACTAATACCGCTGAAACCGCCCTGGGATTCCAGCGCTCTTCGGCTGAGGACGGCGGCTGAGCCACAGAAGAATGCTGCGTTCCATTTGTCTAGACCGCGCTGGATGATGCCGTAGAACATCTCGTTCTCGCTTGGCATCCTCTCGAAGGTTCGAAGATTTCGTTCCAGCGGATCCGGATTGATGAAGAAATGCGGTGTCTGGACGAGAAACAGCTTCGGATCGTCGTCGAAGTAGCCGACGGTCTCGAGCAAAAAGTCGCGTGCCGGCGCGTGGTCCGCGTCGAAGACGGCAATCAGTTCCCCGCTAGAATGCTTCATTCCATTGTTGAGGTTGCCGGCCTTGGCGTGTTCGTTTCGCTCGCGGGTGAGGTAGCGAACGTCAAGGTCCTCGCAGAGCTTCTTGAGCTCGTTATGGCGCGCCACAGCCGCTTGGGCTTCGAGAAGCTTGTTGGAATTGCGCTTCTCCAAGGTGCCGCCGTCGTCCAGCAGCCAGACGTGCAGTCTTTCCGCCGGATAGTCCATGGCCTTGGCTGCGGCCAGGGTGTTGGCGAGAAGATGCGAGTCTTCATTATAGGAAGGGACGAAAACATCGATATGCGGAAAGCGCTCTTCCTTGTTCGCCCGCGAAGGGCGCGACGGCAGGGGTGTGGCGACAATGAACAAGCTGAGCGCGAGCATCGCGACGCTATACATCTCCGCAAGATACAACAGCAGGCCAGGGATGAAATTCTCTGGCTGATTGATTGGCGGCAGCGTGTCGGTCGTGCGCCAGTAAACGTAGCGAAGAACAATGGAAGTACCAAAGGCGAGCGCAATCAGCCTCCAGGTGCCTTGAGCCTTCAGCCCCTTGATGATGGCCATCACGGCGACGACGACAATGCTCGCAATCAGCTGGGTCTGCAGGTTCACCGGCAATGTGATCAACGCGATCACGCACAGAGAAACGGCGGCCCATATAACAATGCTTCGGGCTTTATGCATTAACGTCCCTTTGACAATGCGGGCTCGGCGGTTGGGACACCTGAGCCCACCCACGTCTATCTTTGGCACGCGGCCGTCATGGCCGAATCGCCTATGCAATCTGGCGACGGCACCGTTGGAATCGTTGCCGTCGTAGTTCTCGGCTGCGCCTGGTCGGTTGCTGGCAGTACTGAAATACCTTGTACCGGTAGGCCGCTCGTTGCATCCGGCAACGGCACGCGAGGACCCGTCGGCGGCGGTAACTGCGTGGGCACCTCCTCTGCTTTTGGCTGAACGCCGCGTACGCGAACGACGCGAGATTGGATTTCCGGACGGATGGGTTCATAGCCAAAAGCGAGCGGCATGTTCCTGTAGCCGCCCTGGTCCGGATAGATCGGATTGCCGGGCCGCCCCAGTGTCGTATCTACGCGCGGCGGATCCCCGAACGGATTCCAGATTTCTCCGTCCAGTGTTCCAGTGATCGTGTAGCCGTACATGATTCCAAGCAACTGTCTTTCGGTTGCCCGCCTATCGCAAAGGCGCAACCGCACCTGGATCATCCCGAAGTTACGCGCTTGCGTATGAGCGGATCTGCTCGAACGGATCTGCTGCCAGCCATAAATGCAGGTATCGCCCAAACCGCTCTCGCCCGAGGCATAGGCAAACGGCCCATAGCTGTTTTGCAGATAGGTCGTGGAACGCGTCATTTGCACGCCGGGAACGGCCGCAAAAGCCTCGCGGATTATCCCGCTCTCGCTGATCATCTGATAGGACGCGTTTCCTGTCCCTGGATTGGCTCCCGACGCACCGAAAAACTGTACCTTCAGAAAATTCTGCCCCGGCACGGACGACGACGTGTAGAGTGAAATGATCTGTTCGGTGCCGTTGCCGCGTTTATGTTCGACGACGCTGACGATCGACGGGCCGCCGGGGGGAGGCAGTGCGAGGGCGTTCTCGGCTGGTACGGTCTCAGAACTGTTCAGATGCCTGACGTTCCCCGTCGACTGGCACCCGGCCGTGAACGCGGCCAGGACTGCCAAGCATGACGCCCTCAATAGCCTGAATGTTTCGGGTCGCCGCAATCGCCTTTCCTCACATCCATACGCAGATTTCGCGCTGGAGTTCCGAATCAACGACCCTTGAGGCCGCTGCCAATGGTAAACGACGTCTATGGTTAACTCATCGTTAATGCGGGGAATTTCATGCAGCGGACTGAAAATAATTGCGCTAGATTTGTCGCTTTGGCGCCTGCACCGAGCACGGCGGCGCCGGACTGAAGAACGAGTTGAGGCGATAACAGAGGGAGATGACAAGTGGAACGCCTGACGACGGGGCAATCCTCGCTGGAGGTACCGCCCGCTCGGTCTGCGCGCTCCTCCCAGAACGCGTTGCAGAGGACGCGGCGATCCCGATGCGAGGCGGCGGCGGCAATCCCGACGATGTGACCATTACATGAACGCGCATGCAAATGCGGGCATATCGGACGCTTCAATTATAAAGAGCTGCGAAAGAGACTAGGACCGGAGGCGAGGCTTGGGGAGATAAAGCAGAATCTCCGATGCAAGCAGAACCGGAACACGCAACGCTGTTCTTCGCGATCTATTCGGAAAAGCGACGATGAGCCTAGATCCAAAGGCCAAGCCCGCCGACAGCATGTGAACCAATACTGCTGTGTTGAGGGATGCCAGAAATGGGGATCGTTCGGCCGCGCTGCGTCGAAGACCGTCGAGACGCCACCCAGAAATGCGACGGGCAGAATTTAAGACTGCCGGGGAAGGGGTAACCGCGGCCAAGGGGAGTGTCGAGCCCTAGTCGCAAACGGTCCTGTATCGCACTACCCGGTCACCATAGCTGTTGTATTTGTAATATTTCCGTGTCCAGCACCGTTGGCCGGATCCCTGGTCGTCATCATCGTCATCGTATGCGTAGCGTGGCGCGTAATGGTAGTACCGTGGTGCCGGCCGATCATCGTAGTAGCGAGGTCCGGTGCCGTACTCAAAGTAGATCTGAGAAAATGCCGGCGACGCTGATAACGCCGTCGCAAAAGCCATTGCAGCGAGAGCGATCTTTTTCATGTCTTCTTCCCGTTCCGGTTCGCACATCTCTTTGCAAGAATGTGTCCCATGCCCCGAACTCTTAGTACGGCATTAGTGGGTTTTGAACATTGGACCTAGGTCCGATCAATTATGGACTTCGGCTCTGGTGCGTTGAGGACTTTAGTCCAACTGTTCAAGCCGGCTAGGACCAGCATAAGTTCGCTGTCCCAAGCCCATCGGACACGCTCCGGGCGCGCCCTCGCGTGCCAACCCCGGGGGCTTTCCGGATTCCGGACGGAGCTCCCTGTTGCAAGCCCGGATGATCCTGTCGTTGCGAGTATTAATTTAGGAAGCAATCAAAATGATGAGAAAAATCGTTCTCGCCAGTGCCTTGGTAGGTACCCTAGCATCCTGCACCGCTACCGAACGAGGAACTGCGATTGGGGCCGGGTCCGGCGCTATCATCGGTGGCGTCGTCAGCCATAGTTGGGGCGGCGCGGCTGTTGGCGCTGTTGCTGGCGGGTTGGTCGGTGCTTTAATCGGGCATTCGACGGAGCATCATGGATATTGCATTTATCGTGATCGCCATGGCCGCCGCTACGAGGCCCGTTGCCGCTAAACTAGGATGCCCCGCGTCGACCAGCGGGGCCCTCTTTGCCGTTTGAACCAAGCGCCTTATTGATCGCATCTACCAAAAGGGGCTGGCTGCCCGCATTAGCTTGGCTCTGCCTTGGATTATGGGACTAAAGGGTGTGGAGCCGCGAGGATATGAGAGTTGGCGCGAACTTCGACGCCGAGCTGATACGCGCCGCCAACCAGGCGGATCGGCTGACGAAGTCGGAATATGCATGGATAGCCATGAAGCTCCCATTCATAGCATCGCTGTTCCCGGCTGAACTCGAACAACGCATTTCCGGACAGTATTGCTCGCTCCCATGCTCGAATCGGCCATGCGGCAGAGCTCTTACGTCGAAACGAAAATCACTTTTCGCAGAGCCGCCGTCCTCCAGAATAGGGCTGATAAGTGCAGTCCGACGGCCGGAAGGAACGATAGCTGCGAGCGCAGGCGGAGATGTTGCAGGACTGCGGTGCGCCTTGGCTGTCGATCATTGCTCCTGTTGACCTCTCTCCATTCAGCGCAGACTCGGCCATCGCCTCGCGCATGAAGTCCCGCCAAATACGGGCTGGCAAGGCGCCGCCTGTGACGCCGTTCATCGGCGCGTCGTCGTCATTGCCCACCCAGACGCCGGCAACGAGTGGTTCCGTGAAGCCGACGAACCATGCATCGCGATTGTTCTGACTGGTGCCGGTCTTACCGGCTGCAAACGTCCCTGGGTCGGCTCCCCGTCCAGTGCCGCGCTCGACCACCAACTGCAAAAGCCCGAGGAGATCGGACTGGTAGGGCGAGAGGTCGACATTTGGCCCAGCTTGTGAGCCAACCCGAAACGCTTTTGGCTGCCCCGCTGCCTGAAAGTCGATAATGCCCCAGGGCCTGACGGGCGCCTTGCCGAGATGGACAGACGCATAAGCGCTGGTCAGATCAAGCAGGTTTACTTCGGATGTACCAAGCGCCAGAGACGGCGTGTTGGAAAGCGGCGCATCGATGCCTAGCTCTCGTGCTGCGGCAATCACATTGTCGAGCCCCACCTTTTCGGCAAGCCTCACCGTCGCGGCATTTAGTGACCGGGCGAAAGCCTCCGCAAGTGTTACCCAGCCGTGATAGCGGCCGCCGGAATTTTCTGGCGACCAGCCGTTGACGTTGACTGGCGCGTCGAGAACCCAATCAGACAAGCTGAACCCAGCCTTCAGGGCTGCGTAGTAGACGAACAACTTGAAGGTGGAGCCCGGCTGCCGCATCGCGGTAACGGTGCGGTTGAACTGGCTTGCCTTGTAGTCGCGCCCGCCGACCATGGCAACCACTGCGCCGTCCGGGGTCATCGCAACCAACGCGGCTTGCGATGCTCCAACGGCATTTCCTTCGCGGTCCAAGGCATTTCTCACAACCCTTTCAGCGATCTGTTGCAGGTGCGGCACCAGAGTAGTGCGCATCGTGGTCGAACCTGGCGAGGAGCCGGCGATTTCGCTCGCCTGGGGCGAAATCCAATCAGCAAACCAACTTCCTGAGCGCAGTGTTGGCGTCGTCGGATGCAACTTGGCGAAGCTCGCCTTGACTTCTTCCGCCTCCGGTCCGGTGATCTTGCCATTGGCAACCATCGCATCGAGAACGACTGACGTACGTTGCCGTGCACCTTGGAAATTGTCGATCGGATTCCATTGGCTCGGTGCGCGTAGCAGTCCCGCCAGCATCGCCGATTCTGGCAGATTGAGGGTGCCGATATCCTTGTTGAAATAGATCCGCGCCGCGGCAGGCATGCCGGTCGCGCCGGCACCAAGATAGGCGCTGTTGAGATAGCGCGTCAGGATTTCCTGCTTGCCGAGCTTCCACTCCAGCCAAACGGCAATGACGACCTCCTGTATCTTTCGTTTTATTGTCCGATCGCTGTCGAGGTACTGCAGCTTTATGAGCTGCTGGGTGATTGTACTGCCGCCCTCCACCACCGAGCCAGCTTTGAAGTTCCGCAGGAGCGCCCTTGCGATCCCTCTCGCGTCGATGCCGAAATGGTCCATGAACCGCCGATCCTCAATTGAGAGGACGGCATCGATGAGATGCGGCGGAAACTGGTTGTACTGCGCATACGGTCCTTGGTACGGCCCCTGTCTTACCAACGGTGCACCGTCGGCGGTTTCCAGCACCACGACAGGCTTCAAGGTCCCATCCCGGATCTCGCCCCAGGGTACGTCCTTTAGTGCCCACACCAACACGCTTCCTGCCAGCAGGAGGCCAACAAGAAAGGCCGATCCCAGAGCGATTTTCCACCAACCAGCATTAAATAATGCGTGTCTGCAGCTTTCCAGCGCCTTTGCACTCAGACTACGAAAACCGCCCGCTGCTTTAACCAGAGCAGTCGCGAACCCCTTGCCCAGATTGCTGACAGTTGTTGCGATTTCCGGCCGGACTGGTCCGTTGAGCTTCGTCCTCAAATAGGAAGCGGCTGCCTTGGCCTTGGCCCTGGCCCAGGTTGAACTTAGCTGCAAATCATGGCCCAGCGCACGCAGTAGATTATGCGCCGCCTGCCTGCTTTGACTGAAGGATTTGTGGGGCTGTTGCGGGTGGTCGGCCTGGGGGGATGAACTGGCCCCACCCAGTAAGTCTGAGGCCGGCGCCCGCGCCGCAATATGGTCGCCAGAGAACTGCAAATTTTCCGAGCGATTGGCACTCGTGCTTGAGTCTTTAGGACCTTGGTTCGAGGGTTTGGGAGAGTTTGGCATCGGTTACCGCTAAAATGCTCTTCCCGAAAGTAGCGCGAGCTTATACCGCGGCAATGCTAAATGATCCATCGTAAGAGGCGGCCGCATAGCGTGTTCGCCGAGCGCGACCGTTCCGCACGCGATGCGCCTGACCAGGTCTACGGGCCGCCTTCCAGAAAGCAGTGTTTACGGTGTGCGAACGGATGCCCCCGCCCGGCCGTCCTCGATGCCGCTTCAGCTATTCGGTAGGAGCGGGGGTTGGCTCCTCAATGGGCGCCGTGGGCACTTCTGCCGGCACGATGGGCTCCTCGGCCGCAGTTGGCTCTTCTACCGGTGCCGTAGGCTCCACCACTACTACGACAGGAGCTGCAGGTTCCTCGACCGGGCCTGCAGGCTGCGAGCTGGCAAGGTCATCGCGAATCTGATCGATCTTTCCTTCAGCATCGCCAACTCCGAGGATATTCTTGGCCTCCTCAAGGGCCGCCGGGCTGATGCTGCCTTTATTAGACGCGCTCGCCAATGCTTCTTCAAGAGCGGCATCGCCCAGGACCGGATCATCAGCCGCAGGCGCGACGCCGTTATCGAGCTCATACTGGGCGTACGCCAAGGCATAGGCCTTGATGGCTGCCATACGGGGGGAAGAGGTATTCATCAGCGCCCTGTAATTCCTGTTGAGCGAATTCAGACCTCCAAGCTGCGCCCTCAGGTTCTTCTCCTTGTCAGCACTGGCTGTCACTGTCTCGCTGGTCTTGGGCGGCCGCGATGATTTGTGGTTCTCATGACCTGATTGCGATTTTGATGCGCCTGTGCCCTTAGAACCTGCACTGCCGTGGCCTGAGTTACCGCGATTGCCACTGCTTTGGCCGCCGCTGTGGTTTTCGCTGTTGCCATGGCCGCCACTATTGCCGCCACCGTGGCTTCCGCCACCCCCGCCGTTACCGCCGCCATTGCCGCCACCGTTACCTCCACCGTTGCCGCCGCCTTTTGCCAGCGCAGCGCCATGGATCCCGACAAGAGTGACCGGTGAAACGGCAACAGCCAAGGAGAGGGCTGCTAGAGATGCCAGTGTGGATAGACGCATAGTATTCTCCAGATCCAATGAATTGGCTGGAAGGTACACGTTGTTGATCCGCTGTCATCGGGCGAAAGTCCCAAGCTGATCGGACCTAGGTCCAATATTCAGAAACAACATCAACAACGTATTAAGGCCAGGGCATGAGGGGCGGCCTTGCAAAAGTGCACGCGCAGACCGGGGGAAAGAAGCGCCACGGAAGCTCTTGGTGCGGTCGCGTTTGAACATGCCTAGCCCCTCCTCGCCATCCGGCGCCACGACACCGAAGCCAGACGTGATCCCGAAGCAGCCTTCACAGAAGCGCTTCACCAACTGGAATTGGCCGGCCGTCGTGAAGGGGATCAATGCATGGGGAGCCCTTCCACGAGTTGTGGAATAACTGCTTGATCCACATTGCAGCGCGCTCCTTGCAACGAGCGCGACTGCAAGCTCCTTGTCATGGAGAAGAGCAGTGGGCGGTCGAATGGGGAGAGCTTCCATCCCCTCCATCAACTGAACGTCTTAGCGCTGCAATCCTTTATCGGGATGTAGCGGGAGAACCCAACTGCGGGTTGGTGAGCCGCGGTGGAAAGCGAGGCGAGTCGGGTGGCGGCCGTCAAGTGTTCGTGATGGCCCTCGTATCTGCTTGATGGCGCGCCATTTTCTCTGCACGCATAGTGCGGCGAGGAATAGTATGAACAAATTTCAGACGCTGGTTGCAGCTGGAATGCTGATCGGTCTGGCCGCGGTTGCGTCAGCCTGCACGGCGTCCCCGCGCAGTTCGAACCCGCCCGATTACCAATACCAGCCAAGGACTTCAGTGAACCCGGCCTGCGCAGACGGTTTCCGACCGAGCAATGATAGGTCTTGCAGTTACTGAGCGAACTATTCCACGTTGGCGCGAGGTGTAACCCCTTCAAGTGCTCGAACATCAGATCCGCAACTTGCAGGCATTCAGTTTGAGTTTCGCACCCCCGCAGGAGGCTGGTGCGTGACACGCCGGCCGGGAGGGTAGCGATGGCGTCACGCGTTGTCGCCCGCTACTAGTTTTCTTGACGCATCATTTGCTCGGCTCGGTCATGAGGAGCGTACTCTTTTATTCGCCGGCCGCCGACCGGCACCGCCCTCTGCCAACGGAGAGCCGCTCGATCGAAAGGTCGGGCGGTTTTTTCATGCGCCATCGTGATCCAGCACAGGAAGCCGGCCGGGGTACCGCGCGCAGCCGTTCATTGGAGGTTAATGCCGATTAACCCAGCCTCGCAGGCTGAAAGGATGTTCCGATGATGAATAAGCTCTTGCCCGCACTCGCTGCCATGATCCTGGCTGGATCTTTCGCCCTGCCGCTTAACGCTGCACCGATCGTCGTGCCAGAGGCACTCCCGATGCATGCCACCGACGTCGAGCAGGTCAAACACCGCGGCCACGGTAATGGATATGCATATGGCCACTGGAAGGACCGGCGGTACGCTTATCGCGACTGCCGGTACTACGGCTCGTGCTACCGTCCACGGTATTACGGCTATCCCCCGTACGCCTATCGCGACTATTACCCATATCATCGTCGGTCAGGTGTGACCATGTATCTTGATTTTTAGTCGGCAGTCCTCTGGCTGCCAACCTTGGCGACCACAGGACGAGAGACTGGAGCCGTCGGCGCGAATGCCGGGGGCGTATTTACGAGCCGCCGTTGCTCTGCTGCATTAGAAATGCCTTAACTTTCTTGCTCCACCATCACGATTGTCACTATGGGTTATCGTGACAGGCATCATCAACATGACTAAAAGGCTCGTCTCCAGTTTCTTGTGCCGAGCCTTTTCTTTTTTCTACTTAAAGCTCGGCGCCGGTGGCACAGAGCCCTTCTTGGCTGTTTCTCTGGGGAATGGACTCCAGCAGGCAACAAACCTGCCGAAGCTGTTGCACGTCCCAGCGCGCGGAGCGCCTAATAGTTCCACGTGCACAGGAACTGCAGCGTCGGCAAAAAGCAAGCCTGGCGGATCGGGAAATCCACGCCGGGCCGTGAGCGGACCGCTGGGCAGATGCTTGGTCCTACAGCATGTTCGTAGCATTGCGTGCTAGAAACTGACAGCGGCGAAGAACCGGAAACACGGCTCACCTTTCCCGTCGCCGGACGCCTCTCGATGCCAAGTATTTTACGAGAACCGCTCTGATGGCAAAGCACGCGTACGCATGACGACCAGGTGACGACCGGAGAACTGGGCTGTCGGAGGATCTTGAAAAGCCGCCCGGTCAAGTTGGTGATTTACTAAAAGAAAAGTGGTGCCGCTTACGTGACTCGAACACGTGACCCCATCATTACGAATGATGTGCTCTACCGACTGAGCTAAAGCGGCAATCCCTGCGGCCGAACGATGCGGCCCGCGATTTGCATGGGGCTGATACAGGCATTGTTTGAAG
Source organism: Rhizobium mesoamericanum STM3625 (assembly GCF_000312665.1). Taxonomy (GTDB): domain Bacteria; phylum Pseudomonadota; class Alphaproteobacteria; order Rhizobiales; family Rhizobiaceae; genus Rhizobium; species Rhizobium mesoamericanum. The sequence goes on from NZ_HF536772.1 coordinate 1,377,830, forward strand.
ATTTCAAGCGCCCTGTCATCTCTTCGGCAAAAAAGAAGGGTGTTGTGGAAATCTGTGGCTAGCCGCTAAAGCAACAGGCGCGTCCGGGCGGCGGTATATTCTGCCTCGAGCCGGTCGACGAGCTTGCTGACCGGTTCGATCGCCTTGATGACGCCGATTCCCTGACCGCTGCCCCAAATATCCTTCCAGGCCTTGGCGCCGCCGACGGCCTGTTCGAAGTCCATCTTTGTGGGATCGGCGGCCGGCAGGTTATCCGGGTCGAGGCCGACGGCCTTCACCGACGGTTTCAGGTAATTACCGTGTACGCCAGTGAAGTAGTTGGAATAGACGATGTCGTTTGCCATGCCGTCGACAATGGCCTGCTTGTAGGCTTCCGAGGCGCGGGCTTCTTCGGTCGCGATGAACGGAGAGCCGACATAGGCCATGTCGGCTCCCATGGCCTGTGCTGCGAGGATGGCGCCGCCATTGGCAATCGCGCCGGCAAGCAACAGCGGCCCGTCGAACCATTCGCGGATTTCCTGGACAAGGGCAAAGGGCGAAAGCGTACCGGCATGGCCCCCCGCACCGGCCGCAACTGCGATCAGCCCGTCAGCGCCCTTGCGGATGGCCGAGTTCGCATGACGATTGTTGATGACGTCGTGGAGCACGATGCCGCCGTAGGAATGCACGGCGGCGTTCACCTCGGGCACGGCGCCAAGCGAGGAGATAACAACCGGCACCTTGTACTTGACGCAGAGCCGGAGGTCATGTTCGAGCCGTTTGTTCGACATATGGACGATCTGGTTGACGGCAAACGGAGAAGCCGGGCGTCCGGGGTTTGCGGCGTTGTGCGCAGCGAGATCTTCGGTGATCATGGCAAGCCATTCGTCGAGCTGGCTCTCCGGCCGGGCGTTCAGCGCCGGAAAGGCGCCCACGATCCCGGCCTTGCACTGCGCCAGCGTCAGCGCTGGGTGCGAAATGATGAAGAGCGGCGAGGCGACGACCGGCAATCTTAGATTTTGGATCAGGATCGGGGGTAGGGCCATGAGACACCATCAATTGACGTTTACGAAAACGTCAATGTGATAGCAGAGACTTCAGCATAGGAAAAGCTCGCTCTATCGATTCCGCAAAGATCGGCTATTCTTGTAAGGACATAAGACCGCGTGCGACTACCTCGTGTTATCCCCTGCCGATGTGACCCGCTAGCCGGGCGAGGCTTGCGATTTGATGTGGCAGCGGTTACCGCATTTACGAACTGTTAGGTACTGGCCCAGTCTCAGAAAAAAGGACCGGACGTGAGCGGATTAGAAACGGCTATCAGAACGGCGCTCAGCAATGCCGATCGCGACAATCCCGAAGTCCGTGCAAAGATTTATCAGTCCGCGCGTCAGGCTCTCGAAGCCGGTCTTCGCAAACAGGACATCACCGACACGGAAGCGGTCGCCTATCACCGCCACCGGCTCGAAACAACGATCCACACGATCGAAGCCGAGGAGCGCGAGCGTCTTCATCCGCGCCAAGGACCGCCGGAAGTTCCCGTTCCACCCGTGGTGGAAGTAAAGGAGCCTGTTGCTCATGTTGCACCGGAAGAGGTGACGAGCGTTTCGGTTCGCGGCGAGACTCGCGGGCATTCAGTCACGGATCCACGCTTCGATGATGAATCCAGCCTCGCCGGCGTACATGCCGGCAGCGCTGATCATCTCGGCGTCACGCCGGTTGCTGAGGTGCCCACGGAACGAAAGCCGGCGCAGATGGACTTCCGGCCGGAGCGCGCGGCGGTTCGTCGCAAACCTCGCAAGTTCTTCTCCCGGCTGCTTGTCGCCTGCGTTCTTCTCGCCTTTATCGGCATGGGCGCCTGGTGGGTGTATTCTTCGGGCCTGCTGAAGAGTGCGGCCGAGCGGGATACGAGCGTCGCCAATCCGCCGGCGAGCACCCAGCCCGAGGATTTCAATGGCAACGACAATGCCACTGCGGGCGACAATGCCGCGCCTGTCACGATAGACCCGCAGAACTCGTTTTCTGCCGATTGGATCGCGGTTTTCAGTCCTTCCGAGGTGGATAAGATCAAGACTGGCGCACAATCACAAATTCAGAAGGTCGCCGAAAACGATGGTCCCGCGGTGCGCCTGATCTCGCAGAGCAGCAGCAGCGATGGCAATGTCAGCATCAGCATACCAGCCGATGTGCTGCAGCAACTAGCCGGCAAGTCTTCGACGATCGCCATCACGCTGCAATCGACTTCCGATGAACCAACGCAGATTACGGTGGAATGCGATTTTCAGTCGCTCGGGGACTGTGCCCGCCACCGGTTTACTGTCACCCGGCAAAAGTCAGATGTGTTGCTGCAGGTTCGCTTCGACCGCTCGCTTGCTCCGAACTCCGCCGGCAGCCTGATGATCAACACTGACGTCGATGGCAAGGCGCGCGGCATCAACCTGTACGCAGTTAGGATCCTGCCGGGGCAGTAAGCTATTTTAGGAAGCCGGGGCCCGAGCCGATGATCTTGTCGTCGAGCTTTCCGATGGCATCCTTGTCCTTGCCGTCATAGTCCATCGTATTCAGCATGTGACGAATGAGATTCAACCGAGCACGGCGCTTGTCGTTGGCATGGATGACCGTCCACGGCGCATGTTTTGTATGCGTCTCCTTGAGCATCCGATCGCGCTTCTCGCTGTAGTCGCCCCATTTCGTCAGCGCCGCGATATCCATTGATGAGAGCTTCCAGACCTTGAGCGGATCGTGGCGCCGATCATGGAAGCGCTTCAGTTGCATTTCCCGGCCGATATCGAGGTAGAATTTGAAGAAGAAGATGCCCTCGTGGGCAATCACCTTCTCGAGCAGAGGCGCCTGGTTCAGGAAGTCTTCATACTGCTTGGGCGTGCAGAAGCCCATGATGGGCTCTACGCCGGCCCGATTGTACCAGGACCGATCGAAGAGAACGAATTCTCCGGCTGTCGGGAACTGTGCGATGTAGCGCTGGAAGTACCATTGCCCGGCTTCGCGCTCGGTAGGCTTGGTCAAGGCAACGACGCGGATAAGTCGGGGGTTCATGTGCGCTGACGAAGCGGAAATCGCACCACCCTTGCCCGCAGCGTCTCGTCCTTCGAACAGCGCCATGACGCGCTTGCCGGTGGCCTGCAGCCAGAACTGCACCTTGACCAGCTCGATTTGCAGCTTTTCGAGATCCTTAAGGTATTCCTCTTCGTCGAGCTTCTTGTTGTAGGGAAAGTCGCCGGATTGCAGAGCCGCCTCCTCAACCCAGTCCGGCAGCACGGGATCGTCGACATCGAACATCCGCTTCTTTCCGTGGATGTCCAGTTCGACGGCTCTGCTCTCGACATTATCGGCCATGGCGTTCTCCCCGCTCAGAGTTTGTTGAACACAGGCGATCATATTTCCTGTTAAAAATCAAATATCTTGCAGATTATGGAAATTCCTGTGTGTTCTCATTGCAGCCTTCTCGCCTGCAGGGTGAAGCCGAAAACTTCTGTCATGATTCACCGCTATCAGGCAGAGTTTGAAGATAAGAGTACGAGTCGAGATCGCGAGGGGCAGTTGGAAGACAAAGCACAATGGACACGCAGCTTGTGGGCACGCATTCGCCAGGAGCGTCCGGTTCTGCTCGTGGCGCTTCTGATCGCGCTGATCGCTCTTGCGGTGGGCGCGAACAAGTGGGTCGTGCTCGGTCTTCTGTTGCTGATGATAGTCACGGCTTTGTGGCACGCGGTGCCAATCATCCCGAAAACTGAGCTGGAACCGGTTCCAAAGACCATTGAGGCGCCTGGCAGTAACCTGGCCGAGGTTACCGCAACGCTCGCCGCGCTTGATATCCCAGTCATAGTTCTTTCCGGCGATGCTTCAGTGCTTTACCAGAATCTTGCCGCGGAAAAAGCCTTTGGCGAGGCCCCCATCGGGGCCCATATATCCGCGCGGCTACGCTCGCCGGGCGTCCTCGACATGATCAGTGAGACGATTGCGACCAACGCACCGAACCAGATCGAGCACTCCGAACGCCTGCCATCCGAGCGCGTCTACATCGTCCGCAGCGCTCCCGTTCGCTTCGAGGGGCAAGAGCCTGTGAATGAGCGCTGTTTCTTGGTTTCTTTTCGAGACATTTCCGAAGTCCGCCGCATCGACCGCATGCGCTCCGATTTTGTCGCCAATGCCAGCCACGAATTGCGTACGCCGCTTGCGTCGCTGCGTGGGTTCATCGAGACCATTCAGGGGCCGGCAAAGAACGACGCAAAGGCGCAGGAGCGGTTTCTCGGCATCATGATGGATCAGGCCACCCGCATGAGCCGCCTCGTGGATGACCTGCTTTCCCTTTCGAGGCTGGAATTGAAGTCGCATATCGCCCCGGATGAAAAAGTCGATCTCGTTCCCTTGCTCGGTCATGTCAGGGATTCGCTGGTGCCGCTTGCAAATGACGTCGGGGTCGAAATCGCTCTGCATCTCCCGCAAGGCGAGGCAGAGGTGCTGGGCGACCGCGATGAGCTGGTTCAGGTCTTTGAAAACCTGATAGAAAATGCGTGCAAGTATGGGCAGGAGGGCAAGACCGTTGATGTATTCCTGAAGAACGGTCAGGGGGAGCCGGTGGAGGTGACCGTAGTAGACAAGGGGCCTGGCATTCCAGCTGAGCATGTGCCGCGCCTGACGGAGCGATTCTATCGCGTAAGCATTGAGGATAGTCGCTCGAAAAAGGGCACGGGGTTGGGCCTTGCTATCGTCAAACACATCCTAACGCGCCACCGCGCCCGACTGATCGTCAAGTCGGAAGTCGGCAAGGGAACGAGCTTTACCGTGCGGTTTTGACATAAAGCTGCAGCCAATCCTGCAGAGTCCTCCATTTTTCATAATGAAATCAATCGCATAATCCGTCACAAATGTTTCATCGAATTGACATAAAAGCTCTGGTCATCAGGGGCTAAAGAGAGCGTGCCGCTGATATGACGGCAACGCCGAAGGCCATCGAAGGCCGCACTCAGACCGCAATATGCCCGGGAGATTGTTATGAACGCTTTTAAACTCACGGTCGCAGCACTTGCCGCTTCCGCCGCTTTCGCTGGCGCGGCCGTCGCTCGCGACCAGGTTCAGGTCGCTGGCTCGTCCACCGTCCTGCCTTACGCCAAGATCGTTGCCGAAACCTTCGGCGAAACCTTTAAGGACTTCAAGACGCCAGTCGTTGAATCTGGCGGCACGGGCGCTGGCCTTAAGGAATTCTGCAAGGGCGTCGGCCCTGACACCATCGACGTCGCTAACGCTTCGCGTCCGATCAACGCCAAGGAACTGGACGCCTGCAAGGCAGCTGGCGTAACCGACATCCAGGAAGTCAAGATCGGTTACGACGGCATCGTCTTCGCAACCGACGCGTCCAACCCGGACGTTGCCTACGTTCCGGCCGACATCTACAAGGCTCTAGCCGCCCAGGTCGTCGTTGACGGCAAGCTCGTCGCCAACCCGTACAAGAAGTGGTCGGAAGTCAACCCGCAGCTCCCGGCGGTTGACATTGCTGCCTACATCCCGGGCGAAAAGCACGGCACGCGCGAAGTCTTCGAACAGAACGTCCTCGCTGCTGGCTGCAAGGCTGCCGGCGCTCTCGACGTCATCAAGGCTTCGATCTCTGACGCAGCTGCTCAGACCAAGGCTTGCGTCGCAGTCCGCAAGGACGGTGCGGCTGTAGACATCGATGGCGACTATCCGGAAACACTGGCACGCATCGCCGCCAACAAGACCGGCGTCGGCGTCTTCGGCCTTTCCTTTTATCAAAACAACGCTGACAAGCTGAAGGTTGCGAGCGTTAACGGTATCGTTCCGTCGACCGAAACCATCGCGAATGGCACCTACCCGGTTTCTCGCCCGCTGTTCTTCTATGTCAAGAAGGCACACCTCGGCGTGATCCCGGGACTGAAGGAATACGTCAACTTCTTCGTTTCCGACCAGATGATCGGCCCCGATGGCCCACTCGCTGAATACGGCCTCGTTGCCGCTCCTGATGCCGAGCGCGACGCGATCCGCAAGGGCGTTGAAGACGGCAAGACCATGTAAGGACCTTTGCCGGCGCGATCTTCCCGTCGCGCCGGCATTTCCTTGTCCCGCCAATCGGGACGAGGTCTGAACTTCTCCAAGTTTGAGAGCCGGATCGGTCCGCCTGCCGTTTCCGCTTTTTCGGGGTCAAAGGGCCTGGGGACCTAAACGAATGGGTACATCCATTATACTCTTGTGTCTCGTGGTGCTTGGCGCCGTTGCTTATATTGCAGCGCGCAGCCGTGCTATGGCGCTTGCTGGGGGCAAGTCCTCCACGCTGCATTCGCGACCGGGCTACTACGGCGTCCATGCCGCAATTTGGACGGTGCTGCCGGCACTGATCGTGCTGTGCGCCTGGCTTGCAATCAGTCCGTCGGTCATTGAATCTTCCGTCCGCGGCACTTTCCCGGACGATGTCAGGGCGCTGCCCGCCGCCCAGCAGAATCTGAACTACGGGATGGTCAGCGCGATCGCGCGCGGCCTGCCGCTACTCACTGCGGAGGAGGTTGCCGGTGCTGCCAGCGACCCGGTGGGTCTCCAGGCAAAGCTAGCCTCAAAGGGCGTTCCGCTTGCCGGTCAGCCGCAGCCCTACATGATCGAGGCGGCGCAGAAGCTGAATGCTGAATCCGGCTCCAGCCGCCTCGTAATGACGGCAATCGTTCTTGCGCTGGCCGTTGCCGGTGCTTTCTATGCGCTTCGCGAGGTCGCACCGCGGTTCCGCGCGCGCAACCGCGTCGAGCGCGTTATGCTCTGGGGTCTCCTTTTGGCATCGTCGATCGCCATCCTGACGACAATCGGTATCGTCCTGTCGATGCTGACGGAAGCCGCCAACTTCTTCGCTGTTGTTCCCGCTGCTGACTTCTTCTTCGGGACGGTCTGGGATCCGCGATTTGCTGGTGCCGGCAGCTCGTCCTTTGGGCAATTTGGCTTGATCCCGCTGTTGCTCGGCACGCTTTACATCGGCTTCGTAGCAATGCTGGTGGCGGTGCCCGTCGGCCTATTCGCGGCGATCTACATGGCTGAATACGCTGCTCCCAGGGTCCGCTCGATCGCAAAGCCGCTGCTTGAAGTCCTCGCCGGCATTCCAACGATCGTTTACGGCTTCTTCGCTCTGGTCACCGTCGGCCCATTCCTGCGTGACCTGTCTTCGCAGGTGAGCGGCCTGCTCTCCGGCAACTACACGAACTTCATTCAGGCGCAGAGCGTCCTGACGGCGGGCATCGTCATGGGCATCATGCTGATCCCATACGTTTCGTCGCTGTCGGATGATATCATAACTGCCGTGCCGCGTGCGCTGCGCGATGGTTCGCTCGGGCTAGGCGCCACCCGCTCGGAAACGATCAAGAAGGTCGTGCTTCCCGCAGCGCTGCCAGGCATTGTTGGCGCGCTTCTGATGACAGCGTCGCGCGCCATCGGCGAAACCATGATCGTGGTACTGGCCGCTGGCGTCGCCGCTCGCATCCAACTCAATCCGTTCGAGCCGATGACGACAGTGACGGTCAAGATCGTCAACCAGCTGACCGGCGACCTTGAGTTCACCTCACCGCAGACGCTGGTTGCCTTCGCGCTTGGCATTACGCTGTTTTTCATCACGCTTTGCCTCAACATCTACGCGCTCTATATCGTGCGCAAATACCGGGAGCAGTACGAATGACGGATATTGTTTCTCCGGTTCAGGGCGTTGTCGTTTCAAAGGCGCCTGTACGCCGTGATATCGGCCTGAAGCGCCGCTATGCAGCTGAACGTCGGTTCCGTTTGTACGGCATTGCCGCGATCTCCTTTGGCCTGATATTCCTGGCGATCCTGCTGACGAGCATTATCAGTAAGGGCTACACGGCCTTTCAGCAGACCGCGATCACGTTGCCGATCGAATTCAGCGAAAAGGTACTTGATCCGAACAACAAGCGAGCGACTGACCCCTCGGTTCTGGTTGCTGCGAACTACTCTGTTCTCATCCGCGATGCGATGATCAAGGCACTGAACCTCAATGCGTCGAGCCGTCCGGATGTCCGTGACGCGACCGCGATGGTATCCAAGGGTGCGCCAATCCAGCTGCGCGACATGGTCGTTGCCGATCCGTCGCTGATCGGCAAGACCGTCAATGTAACGCTGCTTGCCGACGCCAACATCGATTCCGCCAACAAGGGTCAGATCGACCTCAAGGTTGACGAAAAGAATCGTAAGGTGAACGATAAGCAGGTTGGGTGGATGAACCAGCTGGCCGAGAGCGGCGCCCTGCACAAGAAGTTCAACACCGGGCTTTTCGTCAACGGCAACTCCAGCCGCCCTGAAGCTGCGGGCCTCGGCGTTGCGTTGATTGGCTCGCTTTATTTGATGCTGATCGTGCTTGTCCTCTCGCTGCCGATCGGCGTTGCCGCGTCGATTTATCTCGAGGAGTTCGCCCCGAAGAACAAGCTGACGGACCTGATCGAGGTGAACATCAACAACCTCGCAGCCGTTCCCTCGATCGTTTATGGTCTGCTCGGCCTTGCCGTCTTCATCAACTTCGCAGGCCTGCCGCGCTCGGCCTCGCTGGTGGGTGGCCTTGTCTTGACCCTTATGACGCTGCCGACGATCATCATCGCCACTCGCGCAGCCCTTCGCGCCGTGCCGCCGTCGATCCGCGCCGCCGCTCTCGGCCTTGGGGCTTCCAAGATGCAGATGGTATTCCACCACGTGTTGCCGCTTGCGATGCCCGGCATCCTGACCGGCACCATTATCGGCCTGGCGCACGCGCTAGGCGAGACCGCTCCGCTCCTCCTGATCGGCATGGTCGCCTTCGTTGCCAACGCGCCTGCAACGCCCTTGGAGCCTTCGACGGCTCTGCCGGTACAGGTCTATATGTGGGCCAACGAAGCCGAGCGTGCCTTCGTCGAGCGCACGTCGGGCGCCATCATCGTCCTGCTCCTGTTCCTGATCGTCATGAACCTCGGAGCCATTCTCTTGCGTCGTCGCTTTGAGCGCCGCTGGTAAACGGAGTAGACATTATGAATATGTTGACGGAAGCAGCAGTTGAGAAAGCGGTTGATCAGAAGATGAATACCATTCCCTACAAGATGATCGGCCAGGACGTCTCGGTTTACTACGGCGAGAAGCGTGCCCTTTTCGATGTGAAGCTGAACATCCGCGAAAACACGGTAACAGCACTGATCGGTCCTTCCGGTTGCGGCAAGTCGACCTTCCTGCGCAGTCTCAATCGCATGAACGACACGATCGACGGCTGCCGCGTTACCGGCAAGATCACGCTCGACGGCGAAGATATTTACGATCCGACCATTGACGTGGTGGAGGTGCGAGCCCGCGTCGGTATGGTGTTCCAGAAGCCGAACCCGTTCCCGAAGACGATCTACGAAAACGTCGCCTACGGCCCGCGCATCCACGGTCTTGCCAGGTCGAAGGCGGACATGGACCAGATCGTCGAGCTCAGCCTGCAGCGCGCCGGTCTGTGGAACGAGGTGAAGGATCGCGTTCATGAGGCCGGAACGGGTCTTTCTGGTGGCCAGCAGCAGCGCCTGTGCATCGCCCGCGCCGTTGCCGTCAGCCCCGAAGTGATCCTGATGGACGAGCCGTGCTCGGCACTCGATCCGATCGCTACGGCAAAGGTCGAGGAACTGATCCACGAACTCCGCGAGAACTACACGATCGTCATCGTGACGCACTCGATGCAGCAGGCCGCCCGCGTTTCGCAGCGTACCGCCATGTTCCACCTCGGCAATCTCGTCGAGGAGAACGACACCGACAAGATGTTTACGAATCCGGACGATCCGCGCACCCAGGATTACATCATGGGCCGTTTCGGTTGATTGCCGGCGTCGGTAACACTCACGATATTCAAGGATGAGCTCTATGGCATCGACACATATCTTTTCTGCGTACGACGATGATTTGAAGTTCCTGTCCCGCCGGATCTCGGAAATGGGTGGTTTGGCCGAGCAGATGGTCTCGGATGCCGTTCGCGCGCTCGTTAACGGCGACACGGCTTTGGCTCAGAAGGTAATCTCCGACGACGTGATCCTCGATCACGCCGAACGCGAGATCGGTGACAAGGCAATCGTCACTATCGCTCGCCGCCAGCCGATGGCGGCCGACCTCCGCGAGATCATGGGTTCCATCCGCATTGCGGCCGATCTCGAGCGCGTCGGCGACCTTGGCAAGAACACCGCCAAGCGGGTCATTGCCGTCCAGAGCGCAGGGGTGCCGCGCAAGCTCGCCCGCGGCCTCGAGCATCTTTCGGAGCTCGCGCTGGTTCAGCTCAAGGAAGTCCTTGATGTCTACACGAGCCGCGCTGCCGATAAGGCGAAGTCGATCCGCGAGCGCGACGAGGAAATCGACGCAATGTACACCTCGTTGTTCCGCGAGATGCTCACCTACATGATGGAAGATCCGCGCAACATCACCAGCTGCACGCATCTTCTGTTCTGCGCCAAGAACATCGAGCGCATCGGCGACCACGCGACCAACATTGCCGAAACCATCTATTACATGGCCACCGGTGCTCAGCCGGAAGGCGAACGTCCGAAGGACGATACCGCCAACACCGTCGGCGCAATCACTGAATAGTCGTTCCGCGATCGCGCCCCAGGAGACCGAAAAGAATGATCCCTAAAGTAGCTGTCGTTGAAGACGAAGAAGCATTGAGCGTGCTTCTTCGCTATAATCTTGAAGCCGAAGGTTTTGAGGTCGACACCATCCTGCGCGGCGACGAGGCCGAGATCCGGCTGCAGGAACGCACACCAGACCTTCTGATCCTCGATTGGATGCTGCCGGGCGTGTCCGGCATCGAGCTCTGCCGCCGCCTGCGTATGCGGCCGGAAACCGAGCGCCTGCCGATCATCATGCTGACGGCTCGCGGCGAGGAAAGCGAACGCGTCCGCGGCCTCTCCACCGGCGCCGACGACTACGTGGTCAAGCCCTTCTCGACGCCGGAGCTGGTTGCTCGCGTCAAGGCGATGCTGCGGCGCGCCAAGCCGGAGGTGCTCTCCACGCTGCTGAAGTGTGGCGATATCGAGCTCGATCGCGAGACGCATCGCGTTCATCGCAAGAGCCGCGAAGTCCGCCTGGGCCCGACCGAGTTCCGGCTTCTCGAGTTCTTGATGGCTTCGCCTGGCCGCGTCTTCTCTCGCTCACAGCTTCTGGACGGCGTATGGGGGCATGACATCTATGTTGACGAGCGCACCGTCGACGTGCACGTGGGACGCCTGCGCAAGGCGCTGAACTTCTCGAATATGCAGGACGTCATCCGCACCGTGCGCGGCGCCGGATATTCCATGGAAGCTTAGGACTTTCCAGGTGAAAGCCGGAGAGACCACCATCACCGCTTCAAAGAAAAACGGGCCCACGTGGGCCCGTTTTTACTGTGTTCCTTATCCGGCTTCCGGGTTAAGCGACCCGGTTGGCTGCCTTGCGGCGCTCGTTAACCGGCTGATAGGCCATGCGCTGATGGTAGGTGCAATAAGGCGAGGAATCTGGAGACTCGCAACCGCAGAAATGGAAGTCGTCCTTCAGCGGATCGCCGACCGGCCACTTGCAGGTGCGCTCGGTCAGTTCGGTAAGGCCGAGGCGGCGCGAAATCGGAACGACCACGTTCGCGGCCGGACGGAAGCTGACCTCCTCGACCGCATCGATCTCGATCTCTTCCTTCAGCATTGTAGCGCCCTGCTGGCGAGTGACCGTGCGCGTGGCGACGCGCGATGCGTAGGCCGGCGCGCGCGGCACGGAAGTGGTGCGCTTGGGCGTTCTGACCGTTGTCGTCGTGCCCCCAGCCTTGGCGCGGCCCGGCAAACTCAAACGGTGGACTTTGCCAATGACGGCGTTACGGCTTACACCGCCAAGTTGTGCCGCGATCTGGCTGGCGCTCAGTCCCTCGGACCACAGCTTCTTCAGTTTTTCAACGCGCTCGTCTGTCCAGTTCATGCCCCTGTCTCCGCCTTATTAGCGTTGGTGTAGGCAGAATCCTTCACCGTTGCCCCGGACGTATCCGAGGCAAGAAACGCTTGCTCGATTTTGGTGACTAGTTCCGCCGCATGCAGTCTAGTAATTGAGTTTTAACCTAGTGTGAGGCTGACTCCGTGACAAGAGTCGGTTGAATCTCGGCGAATCGAATTTCAAGTTTTCCCCAACTTGCTTGGCGCGAGAGTCATTTATGCAACATTAGTTGTTGATAGAGCTGGCACCTTCGTATGGCAGCTTGACGCGTGCGGGAAAACCTCAGTTTTGTTGACATAGCAGTGCGAAAAGTAAATAGTGCTGCTTGCCGCCGAAAGGCGGCATTTTTAATTTCCGGGCATGCGTTCCTTAGCCGGAGTCCGGCCACTGATGGTAATTGACAGGAGATCGCGCCATGGCTGAAGCCGCGCTTTACGACACCTACTCTCGTGCCCCGCTGCGGTTCGAGCGAGGAGAAGGCGTGTGGCTGATCACCGAAACGGGCGAGCGATATCTTGATTTCGGCGCGGGCGTTGCCGTGACCTCCGTCGGTCACGGCCATCCGCATGTCGTGGGTGCGCTGAAGGAGCAGGCCGACAAGGTCTGGCACTTGTCCAATATTTATGAGATCCCCGGTCAGGAAGCGCTCGCGAAGCGGCTGACCGAGGCAACCTTCGCCGACAAGGTGTTCTTCACGAACTCCGGCGCGGAAGCGCTGGAATGCGCGATCAAGACCGCGCGCCGCTATCAGTTTTCGAAGGGCCACCCTGAGCGCTTCCATATCATCACCTTTGAAGGTGCTTTCCATGGCCGCACGCTGGCGACGATCGCTGCCGGTGGCCAGGAAAAATACCTTGAAGGCTTTGGTCCAAAGGCGCCCGGCTTCGATCAGGTTCCTTTCGGCGACGTCGATGCCGTTCGCGGTGCCATCACCAGCGAGACAGCCGCGATCCTCATAGAGCCGATTCAGGGCGAAGGCGGCGTTCGCCCGGCGACTAACGCGTTTCTAAAGGCGCTTCGCGAGATTTGCGACGAGAACGGATTGCTGCTGATCTTTGATGAAGTGCAGACCGGCGTCGGCCGCACGGGCAAGCTCTTTGCGTACGAGTGGTCCGGCGCCACCCCCGACATCATGGCAGTCGCCAAGGGCATTGGGGGCGGCTTCCCGCTCGGCGCCTGCCTTGCGACGGCGGACGCGGCTTCCGGTATGAAGGCTGGCACGCATGGCTCGACCTATGGCGGCAATCCACTTGCGATGGCTGTCGGCAGTGCCGTCCTCGACGTGGTTCTCGCGGACGGCTTTCTGCAGCAGGTGCGGGATGTCTCGCTGGTTTTCCGTCAAGGGCTGGCGTCCCTCAAGGATCGCTATCCTGATATCATCGAGGACGTTCGCGGCGAGGGGCTGCTGCTTGGCGTCAAGGCTGCCGTGCCGTCCTCCGAGCTGCTGCAGGCGATCCGTGCCGCTCATCTGCTCGGTGTGCCGGCCGGTGACAACGTCATTCGTCTTCTGCCGCCCCTGATCGTCACTGCCGACGAAGCCCGCGAAGGCCTTGTACGCCTCGAGCGCGCCGCCGAAGGCTTGCGTGCTTCGAAGGTCAAAAAGACGGCTTAATGGACAGTGCCTGTCGCAAGACGGGCGTGATAGGTAAAGACAATGGCTTCCCCAAAACACTTCCTCGATCTCTCCGCCGTCACGGCATCCGACCTGCGGCTTATCATGAATGACGCAATGTCACGCAAGCAGGCCTTCAAGTCCGGGCAGGGCGATAAGCCGCTCGCCGGCAAGATGCTGGCGATGATCTTCGAGAAGCCCTCGACCCGCACCCGCGTTTCCTTCGACGTCGGTATGCGCCAGCTCGGCGGCGAGACGCTGTTCCTGTCGGGCACCGAGATGCAGCTCGGCCGCGCTGAAACGATCGGGGATACGGCAAAGGTATTGTCGCGCTACGTCGATGCGATCATGATCCGCACGACCGATCATGCCCGCATGCTGGAGCTTGCCGAACACGCAACGGTCCCCGTTATCAATGCGCTGACCGATGATACGCATCCCTGCCAGATCATGGCTGATATCATGACATTCGAGGAGCATCGCGGCCCGATCAAGGGCAAGACGATCGCCTGGACCGGCGACGGCAACAACGTGTTGCATTCGCTTGTCGAAGGAGCTGCACGTTTCGGCTATCGCATGAATATGGCGGTCCCCCTTGGTTCCGAGCCGAAGGATCACTATTTGAACTGGGCCCGCAATGAGGGCGCCGAAATCATGCTTTGCCATGATGCAGACCGTGCGGTCGCCGGCGTCGATTGTGTGGTGACCGATACCTGGGTCTCCATGAATCAGGAACATCGGGCCCGGGGTCACAACGTCTTTCAGCCTTATCAGGTCAACGCGGCTTTGATGGCGCAGGCCGACAAGGATGCATTGTTCATGCATTGCCTGCCCGCCCATCGTGGTGAGGAGGTCACGGACGAGGTGATCGATGGCCCGCAATCCGTGGTCTTCGATGAGGCGGAAAACCGTCTTCATGCGCAGAAGTCGATTCTTGCTTGGTGCCTGGGCGCGATCTGAACCATACTGGACGCCACATCAGGCCGAAAGGGCCTGTGGCCGTGCGAGCGGATGGACACGCTTGTCTGCCGCTCTCAGACTAGGAGAAAACCATGGCAGAACCTGCAGCGACCCTCGGCGAATTCAATTTCGCCGGTGATGATCATGTCGTCCCCTTTCAGGTGGAAGGCCTGGATGTGCGCGGTCGTGCTGTCCAACTCGGCCCGATGCTGGACGCGATCCTTGAGCGTCATCGCTATCCTGCGCCTGTCGCGCGGCTTCTTGCTGAAGTCGTCGTGTTGACGGTGCTGCTCGGCACGTCGCTGAAATTTGAAGGCAAATTCACGGTGCAGACCAAGGGCGACGGCCCGGTCGACCTGCTAGTTTGCGATTTCTCGACGCCGGAGAACGTGCGCGCCTATGCCCGCTTCAATCGGGGTCTCCTCGACAAGGCCGTTGCCGCGGGACAGATTGAACCGGAACAGCTGCTCGGCAAAGGCATGCTGGCCTTTACGATCGATCAGGGCAAGTTCAGCCAGCCTTATCAGGGCATCGTTGCGCTTGATGGAGCGACGCTGGAGGAGATTGCCGGCACCTATTTCCGCCAATCGGAGCAGATCCCGACGCGGGTTCGTCTTGCCGCAGCCGAACTCTTCGACCGCGACGAGGCGGGCAAGCCGCGTCACCGCTGGCGGGCAGGGGGGCTCGTGGCCCAGTTCCTGCCGGAAGCACCCGAGCGCATGCGCCAGCCGGATCTTCACGGCGGCGATGGCGACACGGCGGGCAGCGACCATAAGGAAGATGATGCCTGGGCTGAAGCCCGTTCCCTCGTCGACACGATTGATGCCGACGAGTTGACGGACCCGCAGGTCGGCACCGAGCGGCTGCTTTACCGTCTGTTCCACGAGCGCGGCGTTCGCGTCTACGAGCCGCGCGAGGTCTTCGATCGTTGCAGCTGTTCCCGCGAGAAGATCAAGGGTGTTCTGAAGGGGTTCTCGGCAGAAGAAATTGATGCCAGCCAGGAAGACGGCACGATTTCGGTCACCTGCGAATTTTGCTCAACGACCTATCGCTTCGAAGTGGAAGAGGTGGCCCAGGCTGCTGAGTAATGCGCAAGTCAAGTGGCTTTTTGAGTTGGATCGAAGGTTTGCCTGGTTCGGAGCATGGTCCACAGGACGGTGACGCGTCGGCGGGCCAAGACGATGATGGCCTGGGTGTGATGTTTTCCCTCTGGCCGTTTCCGGTCGTAGAAGGCTTTGGAGAGTGGGTCTCTGGTGGAGACGGCGCAGAAGGCACTCTGGAAGAATACCCGCTTGAGGGCCTTATCGCCGCCAAATGCGCGGCGCCAGTTCCTGGATTTTCCGGATTGGCGGATGACGGGCGTCAGCCGAGTGGAATCGCTCGATAGTGCCGATGTTGGCGATGAGCTCTGCCCACCGCACCGCCCCCATCCCCGGCAGCGAGCGGATGAGGGCACCGTCAGGGTGGCGCTCGAGCAGGGCCTCCAAGTCGCGGTCGATCCAGGTCGGTGAAGCGAGCGGCTCAGCAGCCGGAGCCATCAAGGGCAGCCCGAATGACAACCATACCCGCATCACCTGCGCCCAAGCAGCTTCTCACTGCAGTAGGCACTATGAAAAGAGGTAAGGCCGAGTGATCAGTTCAGGACTCTGAGTAACCCTGGCGAATCCAGCGAGAAGGCGGGTATTGCGACATCGAAAAGCTCGCCTTCATCCGTTTCCATCTGGTAATGGCCGAACATTAGGCCCGAGGGCGTATCGAGTGGGCAGCCAGAGGAATATTCGTAGGTATCGCCAGGCGAGAGCCGCGGCTGCTCGCCGACAACACCAGCGCCCGTGACCTCATCGACAATCCCGTTCTGGTCGGTGATGTTCCAGTAACGGTTCACCAATCGCACGGTCTTGTCGGAATTATTACTGATGACGATCCGATAGCCCCAGACATAACGGTCGTCCTCCGGATCGGATTGCTCCTCCAGGTAAAAGGGTTCGACGACGACTTCAATGTCTCGTGTAAGGGCGCGGTACATGCCTATACCATAGTCAACATACGTTACCGGTATCTTATACGACAACCGATCCGTCAATAAACCGAGAGGCGATCACATCCCGAATGCCTGCCATGGCAGGAGTTTTCGCGTGCTAAATCTAGTTTTCACGCGTTGAGCGTGTCGCAAACTGCGTTCGGCCGGATCGTGTTGACCCGGCCGATAACCTGTCAGGCCTTCACCTTGGCAAGCGCCTGGGCGAAGTCCTCGATCAGGTCGTCCGTGTCCTCGATGCCCGCGGAAAGACGCACGGTGCCGCCGGAGATCCCGAGTTCGGCGCGCGCCTCGTCGCTCAGGTTCTTGTGCGTCGTCGTCGCCGGGTGCGTGATCAGGCTCTTGGCGTCGCCCAGATTGTTGGAGATCTTGACGATTTTAAGCGCGTTCTGGAGGGCGAAGGCGGCTTCTTTGCCGCCCTTCAGTTCGATGGCGACCAGGGTCGAGCCGCCCTTCATCTGCTTGGCAACGATGTCGGCCTGCGGATGGTCCTTGCGGCCGGGATAGATGACCTTGGCGACCTTCGGTTGATCTGCCAGGTAGTCGGCGATCTTCGACGCGTTTTCGGTCTGCTGCTTGACGCGTAGGGGTAGCGTCTCGAGACCCTTCAGCAGTGTCCATGCCGTGAACGGCGACATCGCCGGGCCGGTGTGACGGTAGTAATCTTGCAGGTTCTCGTTGACCCATTCGCGGTCGGAGAGGATGACGCCGCCGAGGCTGCGGCCCTGGCCGTCGATGTGTTTCGTGGCAGAATAGACCACGATGTGGGCACCGAGTTCCAGCGGCTTCTGAAAGATCGGAGTGGCAAAGACATTATCGACGACAACCTTGGCGCCGATCTGGTTGGCGAGCTTCGCAACGCCAGCGATATCAATCACTTCGAGTGTTGGGTTGGTCGGGCTTTCCAGGAAGAACACCTTGGTGTTCGGGCGGATCGCTTTTTCCCAGTTCTCCAGATAGCGGCCATCAACGAGTGTACACTCGATTCCGTATTTCGGCGCCAGGGTTTCGACGACCCAGCGGCACGAGCCGAAAAGGGCACGGGCCGCAACGATGTGGTCGCCGGCCTTCACCTGGCACAAGATCGCGGCGGTGACGGCAGCCATGCCCGAGGCCGTGGCGCGGGCTTCCTCCGCACCTTCGAGGGCGCACATGCGTTTCTCGAACATGTCGTTGGTCGGGCTGCCGTAACGGGCGTAGATATAGCCTTCCGTCTCGCCTTTGAAGCGTGCTTCCGCTGCCTCCGCGCTCTCATAGACAAAGCCCTGCGTGAGGTAGATTGCCTCGGAGGTCTCGCCATACTGCGAACGCAGCGAACCGTCGTGGACGAGTTGGGTTGCCGGGCGCCAAGTCTTGCTCATGAATCACCACTTTCAAACAACAAAAAAACCGGCCGCGAAAGCAGACCGGTTTTGCACCCGGTCCTTTTAGCCACTTGTTTAACGTGGCTGCAAGCCGACCGGCCAAATCACCACGGGATAAAGCTGCAATACTGCCGTTCTATGCTTGCGTCAATTCCTTGAGTTTGGTTTTGTCTCCGACAAATATGGATGGGGCATGATGGCTCGCGTAACAGGAATTTTGGCAGATCGTGCGATTGCCGCCCTTTTTGAGGCTGGACGGCTCACCTCCGAGCGCGAATTGGATCGCGACCAGATCCAGCCGGCGAGCCTCGACCTCAGGCTCGGGGCGAAGGCATTCCGTGTTCGCGCGAGCTTCATGCCGGGCCCCGCGCATCTCGTCTCCGACAAGCTGGATCGCCTGAGCCTTC
This sequence comes from Rhizobium mesoamericanum STM3625, assembly GCF_000312665.1. Lineage (GTDB taxonomy): Bacteria > Pseudomonadota > Alphaproteobacteria > Rhizobiales > Rhizobiaceae > Rhizobium > Rhizobium mesoamericanum. The sequence continues at coordinate 1,396,142 of NZ_HF536772.1, forward strand.
ACGTTGTCGACCTTTCCGAAGGTGCCGTGCTGGAAACCGGCTGTGTCTATATCGTTCCCTTGATGGAGCGCCTGGACTTGCCGGCCGATATGTCGGCCTCGGCTAATCCCAAGAGCTCGACCGGGCGCTTGGATATCTTCACGCGCGTTATCACCGATTATGCGCAGGAGTTCGACAAGATCCCGGCGGGCTATTCAGGCCCTCTCTACCTGGAAATTAGCCCGCGCACGTTTCCGATTGTCGTGCGCCGGGGCTCACGCCTGTCGCAGATCCGCTTCCGTGTTGGCCATTCTGTGCTCGGCGAGCCCGAGTTGCTGGCGCTTCACGATGCAGAAACGCTGGTCGCCAGCAAGCAGCCGAACGTATCGGGCGGCGGCATCGCTCTGTCCATTGATCTCGCTGGTGATAAGGATGGCCTGATCGGCTACCGCGGCAAGCACCACACTGCCGTCGTCGACGTCGACAAGAAGGCGCAGCACGACATTTATGATTTTTGGGAGCCGCTCTTTAGCCGCGGCCGCAACGAACTGATCCTGGATCCGGACGAGTTCTACATCCTCGTCTCGCGCGAAGCTATCCATGTGCCGCCGCACTATGCTGCCGAGATGACACCCTTCGATCCGCTGGTCGGCGAATTCCGTGTGCATTATGCGGGCTTCTTCGACCCCGGTTTCGGGCACGCACCCGCGGGCGGCCGGGGCAGCCGCGCCGTGCTCGAGGTCCGCAGCCACGAGGTTCCCTTCATTCTCGAAGACGGCCAGATCGTCGGTCGCCTCGTCTACGAACATATGCAAGAGCATCCTGAAAGCCTCTACGGCTCCGGGCTAGGCTCGAACTATCAAGCTCAGGGCCTGAAGCTCTCGAAGCACTTCCGCATCTGAGCGCTCTGGTGTGCTCGGTGGCTGCTTGGCAGTTTCTCGCCGGCAGCCGCGGAGCGATCTTCAACCATTCGTTCAACGGCGAATTCCAAAGAATAGTGTTCGACGCGTGATGAAACGCGGCCGATAGAATCCTCCTGAGGTCTGTCAGCTTCAGCAGATTATTTTCTGCAACGGGCCGCAGCCAATGACGATCCCAGGCAATGATTTCAACAGGTGTAAGCCACCCAAATGCTCGTGCGGTCACGAAGATCTCGTGCCGGCTGGACCTAAGAAGGATGCAGAGGCTCGGGCGGAAGAAGAGATCAACGGCAGGCAGGCCCGCCAAGTTCAGCGTTGGGGGGCCGAGCCGTCAGGGATTAGCCGAGCACGACCA
>NZ_HF536772.1:1397495-1471491 GCF_000312665.1 Rhizobium mesoamericanum STM3625
ACACAGCGATCATAGAACGTCTCCCCTGCCCTGGTCAGTTCCACCCGTCTGGTCGAGCGGATGAAGAGCGCACAGCCAAGCTCCCGTTCCAGTGCCATCACGTGATTGCTGAGCGCCGGCTGGGCAATCCGCACCCTCGCTGCCGCCCGGCCGAAGTGCAGTTCCTCGGCCACGGCTTTGAAATACGAGAGTTGGCGGAGTTCCATAGATTGCCTCCGACGCACGTGCCATTTTATTGCAACGGTGCCTCGCAAAAGATAAGTTGGAGTGTCCTAGCACACGTAAATTGTGTTTTCAATAAACAACGTTCTAAAAACGAAAGTTTTCATGCTCAAACCACCTCAATGTCGCGCTGCAAGAGCGCTGTTGGACTGGACCCAGAATGATCTTGCTGGACGAACAGCCATAAGTGCAGTGTCGATCCGTAGCTTCGAGAAGGGCGGCGAAATGCGTGAGAGCAATCTCCGGCTTTTGAGACTGACATTCGAAGCTGCGGGGATCGTCTTTGAAGACGAAGGAGAAATGGTGCCAGGTGGCATTGGAGTGCGGCTTCGCTCAACCGACGAGAATACCCAACCAGAGGGATAGGTGAAATTTCGTACCGAACACATCGGTTACATCTTCCGCTTTTTAGCGGGAGGCGTTGATGCCGTGGAAAGATCTCGGTGATGGAGAAACGTCTACTGCAAATATTCGAGGTACTCCCTACGACCATTGATGTTTGACTGCTTGACAGCGGCGATCATCTGTAGAAAGTCTCCGTTTAGTGCGGGTGTAGCTCAATGGTAGAGCAGCAGCTTCCCAAGCTGAATACGAGGGTTCGATTCCCTTCACCCGCTCCAGCGACATGGAAGATAGGCGCCTTTCGTTTCCCAGCCTGCCTCTAGGCCAACTTGAGCACTGGTACGAGCCTGGTGCGGTTTGTCCCCTGTGCAGCCATGGCAAAGATTTGGATCGCTATGAATTCGTGCGACTTATCTAAGCGTCGCGTCGCCGCTCGACTATTTTCAACCCTTTTTCATATTTGCTTGTATCCGATCCAATGCTTTTGGCCTGTGCAAGATTGTCCCTGAGATCTGCGACCTTCACAGGACGGGCGAGGGGGTTGCTCAAGGCCCGCATGATGAATTCGTCATCGCTCTCCTCGGGGCGTCTGGTTAATGCATCGACAGCCTCGATGATCGTGGAGCTGAAGCCCTCTTCCCGTAATCGATCCAGCGTCCAGCCGGGTCCCTTCTCGACCACGTCATGCAAATACGCGACGACGCGTTCGTCCTCATCCTCAACGGCATCAGCGACGCGCTTGCAATGCAGGAAATAAGGCCCGCCGGCTTTGTCGGTCTGTCCCGCGTGCGCCCTGCCTGCGATTTTTGCCGCATGCAGAAGGTCTAGCTGGTCGTCATGTTCATTAGTCGATTCTCGCCCACCTGCTGTCATGCAATTCCTCCCTGCCAGCCGCAGCGTCATTTTTCTGACCGCTCCAGCAGAATACGGGCCTCCTCGAAACGGCGCTTTCGGTCGCCGTCCGGCTCGTTCGGCGAATAGCATGTGGTTGATACACAGAAGCGAACGAGGTGATGAGGTTTGTCGACTTTGTCGAACTCGCATGAGAACGCGTCGGTCATTTCGGCGGGCGTGGTGCCCTCGCGAGTAGAGTAGGTCATCCTCACTCCCGGCGGTTTCAGTTCCGGGAAGGACTGAACAGTACCGATCGCAAGTTTGCTCACCATGAAGAAGCCTCTGGCGACGGATTGACAAGTTGCCTCGAGTTCACGCGACTGCGCGAATGCGGAGGCAGGGAACATGAGAAGAAGGGATAGAACTAGGGTGTTTCGCAAGTGGTCGCCTCCGCCTGTTAACGGGAGGCCGACAAATCCTCCCTATGCATAACGGATCGGAACATCCGAGAGTTCCCGTCGTTCCGTTGTCTGCGGCTGAAGAACGCCCACCCCCCGACGATCGGTTCGCCTTAAAGCGGCGCGAACTGCACAGCAGAGCATCGTGCAGACTGCAATTGGGCCGCTTCTGGGAGCTGTCGCAATCCTGTAGCGCCGACATCAGGGAAATGAACGGCGTCGATCCGTCCGTCGTCGTGCATGCTTCGGAACACTCCGATGCCTTGGCCGTTTAGCCTCCAGTCCAACATTAGAGGAGACGATCCATGGATTGGAACCGAATCGAAGGAAATTGGAAGCAGATGAAAGGCAAGATCAAGGAGCAGTGGGGCGAACTCACCGATGATGATCTTGATCAGATTGCCGGGAAGCGTGATCAGCTGGAGGGCAAAATCCAGGAGCGTTACGGGATCCAGCGCGATCGTGCGCGGCGCGATATTGACGACTGGTACAACCGCCAAACCTGGCACTGATTGACAGCGAGCCCGGAAGTCTATTCCGGGCTTCTACCCTCTTTGTGGAAAGTCGATCTTGGTCATGTAGCCGCGGCTCACGAGCTGCTGTGGCCCCTCGTAGCAGATTGACTTCGCGTAAGTGAAATCAATCTCACCTTCCCGGTGAAGGACATCCATCATTTTCTGATAGTGCTCTGACGAATTAAAGTGCTGTTTGCCCTCGACCGCTTCGCTTATCTTCGCCTTGTAGTTCGTAAAGAATTTGAAGTGCAAAATCGCACCCCAGACTGATGGGAAATTCCGGCCATAGGGCAGTGGCTGGTGAAGGCTGCTTCCAAAAAGGCATGCTCCGTCCCAGTAGATCAGAGGGTATTTGATAAGCTCGTTGTTTTCTCCGAATTTTCTGCCCCGCGGACCGCCTCTGACGCTGACGCCTCGCTTCTTTATCCTCGCAACATAACTGTCGCCATCAAAATACCGCGAGAACTGCCACGGCTTGTCGACGGAAGAAGGCATCGCGTCGAATTCACTCAGCTTGGGGTACATATCCAGCATCGGCGCCGCCATCCGCTTTAGATTTTGACCTTCAAGCATGCGTATAAGTGATGACAATGGCTGGTTGAAGCAATCGTCGTAGACAAGGAATTCGTCGGAATCGACATTCAGATACCATCGATCCAGACCATATCTGGAGAAGAGGCTTTCCCTCCAGTTTCGGCCGCGCCTTGCCTCGCCAAATCGCACCGGCGAGGTCCAAAGGTCGACGTCTGGTTCATTCAAGAGAGCCTCTCTTGTGCCGTCGGTCGAAACATCGTCAACGCAGATAAACCGCGTCACTCCCAGCTGGCGATAGTGCTGGATGAAAGCAAATAAAAGAGCGATGTCGTTATGTGTGACGAAAATAAGCGGCACGTCCGTCGCCGCCAGGGGCCGAATCTCGCGAATAGGCTGGATGATCGTCTCAGCCCGACTGCGCCTCTCGCGGCGGGTCACCCGAAATGTGTCATAGCCCGTCCGCAGACGATCAAGGAAGGAACGTGTAAGGTTCGGCGCGCCAGGGGGAAATGGATAGTTCATGAGACGGACGCAAGGCCTCCTAGAATATCCAAAACAGCTTATAGCGCGTCTTGCGGCGCGCATCGTTCCAGCACATCCTGAAAAACTTTGCTTTCGTCAAAAGACCCGCCGGTGGCAATTTGTCGACCAGCCGATAGCAGCCGAGGGTGTATATCAATCGTTGAGAGAGCTTGTCCCGAAATCCTTTTGCCCCATACTTTTGCTCGGAACCCGATCCTTCCCTGAAGTCAAAAGTAGCATCGGAGACATAGGCCACCAGGTCGCGAACCACAAATTCCGACAGGACATAGGAAGCGACGCCCCAGGGATTGCCCAGCTCACGCCAGCGCGCCATTAGCGTATCGACTGCCCGTGACCTGAACATGCCGTAAATCCACTCGGATGGAAATGTCAGGTTGCGTGGTACGCGACCCTGTGCATACGACTGCTGAAAGTTGAATATATTGGCTGCCGGATGCTTGAGCTTGAAGCCGTTGGCGTTGAAGGTCTTTGTCGGGCAGGCGGCGAGTAGCTTTGTTTCATCGGCATCGAGGGCGTCGACCAACTTTTTCAAGAAATCCCGGGACGAAAGATCGTCTGCTGCCCTGAGGCAAAAATACTCTGCCGCTTCCGCGCCAAGCTTTATTGCTTTGGCGAAATTGTCCTCGGCAGTAAGATGGGTTTCGTTTGAAATGATGGAAAAACGAGCATCTTCCTCACAGAAGCGCTGCGCCACCTCTAATGTTTTGTCCGTCGAGCAGTTGTTGAGAATTACGGCGCGGAAATCGCCGAAGTCCTGATCCTTAATGGACTGCAAGCTCTCTCGAAGAGTAGCCGCTCCGTTGTAGACCGGAAACACAACAACAACCCTGGCATTCATCGACAGCATCCCACGACGCTCAGATCAATCGAGAAGACGATAGATGCTGCGCGGACGGCAGCCGCTTCTAGTTCAGGTCCTGATTTATCCTCTTTGCGTTCAAATGCAACGATGCCGTAGTCCCGTTATCGCTTTTCGCCATACCTCCTTGATGTGGCATGCTGAATTGATGCCGCAAAAACCCTTTAGTTGACAATCGTCTAATAAACATAGTTAATTTTTAACTATTCTCCGATACTACGGGAACGCATACGACCTCTTGGTCGTTGTCGGCATGATCAGGAGGAGTAGCAGAATGCTTTTGAAGATTTTCACGGCGAAGCGCGAAATCCGGGACAATGGCGATACCGGTACATACGCGGACGGCTACCATGCCCCCGAGATGGTCGTTGCGTCGCGGCGTGATGACGATCGTGCGTCCTACGAACGCGACTATGGCCGTGGCCGTAAAGTAGAGCAGGTTCCACTCGGGTTTAGCTGAGCTTCATTTTTAAATTCTGGCCAGGTGCGCTTCGGGCCTGCAGCAAGGTCGTGGCTGCTGTTTGAAGTGCCATAATCGAAAGGGCGGCTTCGAGCCGCCCTTCGTTCTTCTGTCGTTTTTCACGAGGTCAGAATTCCGTCCAGTCGGCGTCATCGCGTGTGACGGAAGGTGCACTGCCGGCACCGAAGGCGCTTGCAAGCTTCTGACCAAGTGCTCGAGCCGGCGAGTTGGAGGCGCGCGTGACCCCTGGAGTGGCGATGCGAACTGGCGCCTTTCTGCCAGCTATTGGCGGCGTGGGTGAGCGGGGCGGGGAATGGATCGGAGCGCTCTGCAGCGGCGCGGCGGCAACGGTCGCGCTGACGCCAGCGGCGCTGGAGAGCTTGAACTGGTCAAGCAGATTGTTCAGCGTCGCCGCTTCCGTCGCGAGCTTGTGGCTCGCCGCCGTGCTTTCCTCGACCATAGCCGCATTCTTTTGCGTGCCCTGGTCCATGGTGTTCACGGCCGTGTTGATCTCGTGCAGGCCGGTCGATTGCTCGCGGGCGGCTTCCACGATCGCATCGACGTGTTCATTGATTTCCTGGACCTCATGAACGATTGCATCCAGCGCCCTGCCGGTTTCGGCGACAAGGGATACGCCAGTCTGCACATGATCCCTGGATGTCATGATCAGTGACTTGATCTCCCTGGCGGCGTTGGCGGATCGTTGCGCGAGTTCGCGCACTTCCTGGGCAACGACAGCAAAGCCCTTCCCTGCTTCGCCGGCGCGGGCGGCTTCGACGCCGGCGTTGAGGGCAAGAAGGTTCGTCTGGAAGGCAATGTCATCGATGACCCCGATGATGTTGCCAATCTCCGCGGAAGACTGCTCGATCTGCTGCATGGCGTTGACTGCCTTGCGCACGACCTGGCCGGACTTTTCCGCGCCGGCGCGCGTGCGCGCCACCAGCCCTCGTGCTTCTTCGGCGCGTCTTGCGGCACCCTTCACCGTAGTGGTGATTTCCTCGAGAGCTGCGGCCGTTTCCTCGATAGACGCCGCCTGCTGCTCCGTCCGCTTCGAAAGCTCGTCCGCCGAGGAACGAATCTCGCTTGCGCCAGCGGAGATCGTGCGGGCGTTGGCGCCGACCGTCTGCATGGTGTCGTTCAGCCGCTGGATCGAGTTGTTGAAATCCTGTCGCAGGACGTCGAGATCGCCAACGAAAGCCGTGTCGATCCGTGATGCGAGGTCGCCGGCCGCCAGCCGGCGCAAGCCGTCGCCAAGCGCGCCGACAGCACGCGAAAGGTCAGCGGCTTCGGTTGCGCGTTGCGCTTCGCGTTCGCGGCGTTCGCTGTCGCCGAGAGTGCGGCTCTTTTCGGCTTCACCCTCAAGGCGGATGCGTTCAATTGCGTTGTCGCGGAAGACGGCAACGGCGCCGGCCATCTGGCCAACCTCGTCGCGCCGGTCAAGGCCGTCGACGGCGCTTTGTGTATCGCCCTGGGCGAGTTGTGCCATCCGGTCGCGCAAACTGGCCATCGGAGCCGCGATCCCCGCCTGAGCAACCCACACCGAAAGGCCGAGCGCGCCAACTACGGCGAGCCCGATCAGTGCGAAACAAAGAGTAATTCGCTCGTTGACGGTAGCCGAAAGCGCGTCGCCGCCATCGTTCAGCAATGCCATCAACGCATCATTGTTGGCGATCATCTTCGGAGTGACTGTGTCAAGCTTGGCATTGAGGGTGCTGGCCGCGAGCTGTGCGCCGGCGCTGTCCTTTGCCTTGACGAGATCGACGATCTTGCGGGAAAGCACCTCCATTTCACCAATGTCGACGAGGATGTCATCAATCGCCTGCTTGCGGCTCGGAACCAAGGCTGCTGCCTTTTCCAGACGTTCGCGCGCCTGAGGCAGCTTGTTCGGCGTTGCGACCGCCGTGTCGAAAGCCGGCGTCTCTGGTTTGAGGCTGGCGATCAACGTCGTTTGAAGCACGCCTGCGTTGGCCGATGCGCTGGCGCGCGATGCCAGCATGGCGGCCAAAGCCTCGTGATCGATGAAGGCGCTGTAGGTGGCGTCCGCGCCGCGGAATTCGCCGATGACATAAACAAGGCCACTGAGCGCGATCGCCCCGAGAAGCGCGACGACAGATATGATCTTTGTCCGGATTGTGAGGTTCTTCAGCATGGATGTGTCCAGTCGCTTGATCCGGCCGATGGCCGGCTGGCTAATGAAGCATTTTTGAGAGGCAGGGCATGTCGCAGGATACGGCATGGTGGGATGCCCGGAAGGCTCGACATGCGCATCATGCATTCGGCCCGTGAGCCGGCGTCGTCCCGCCGAATAGAAAGGAACATTGCTTAATGTGCCCCTAACGCCTGGCGGCTGTCCCGGGAAAAAATTGGGTTCTGCTGCCCAGGGCTGAGTAGCGTCTGGTGCGGCGCAACTTCTCACTGGTCCTGAGCGGAGTATGCCTCTGGTATTGCATCGGTGGCGGTGCGGCATGCCGGTTTGCACGATCATCCAAGAGCGCACGGAGTATTGACCCCGTCGGCGCGTATTCCCCGATACGAATGACTCTGATACATCGTTTCAAGAATGACCGTGCAGCTTTTCCCCGAGGTCGATCATAATGGTGCAATTAAAACTAGCATCTCTTATTCTTAAGGGGCTCCGCGGCGTTTGGTTGTCTCTCGTTGTGTTTTCTTGCCCGTTCTCGTTGTCGGCCCAGCAGATGGCGCCAAACCTGCCACTGCTATTCGATTCCAGGGAGCGGCTAGCAAAGCCGGATCTTTCGTCGCTCGTGCGCCTGCGTTTTCTGACGACGATCGATTTTCCGCCGTTCAACTTTACGGACCAGAACGGAAAGCTTGCGGGCTTCAACATCGATCTGGCCCGCGAGATCTGCAACGAACTTGAGATCGCAAGCAAATGCCAGATTCAGGCGCTGCCGTTCGCCGACCTGAAAGTTGCGCTGGCGGCATCGCAAGGCGACGCGGTGATCGCGGGAATTGCCGTGAGCGAAGAGCTCCGGCAGCAGTTCGCCTTCTCTCGTCCCTATCTGATGCTGCCGGCTCGCTTTGTTCGAAATCTGAAAGCTCCCATCAAGGGGGAAGATTCAAGCGCTCTCGCCGACCATTCGGTCGGCGTCGTCAAGGCGACGGCGCACGAGGCGATGCTGGCGGCCTATTTCCCAAAAGTGAAGGCCGTCTCTTTCGATAGCAAGGATACTCTTTTGGCGGCATTGAAGGATGGCAAGGTGGAGGCCGCCTTCGCGGATTCTCTCCAGCTTTCGTTCTGGGTTTCGTCGCAGGCTTCGGCGAAATGCTGCGCGCTGTTCGATGGGCCTTATCTTTCCGAGAAGTTTCTTGGTGAAGGCATGACAATCATGCTGCGTGAGAAGGACGATGTCCTGACCGCAGCGCTGGATCACGCCCTTGCGGCGCTGTCGCGAAACGGCCGCCTGCAGGAAATCTATCTGCGGTATTTCCCGTATGGGTTATATTAGGCCCTTCTGGTTTCAATTTAACCAGGACAGATTCTATCCTTTTCGAAAGCGGGCGATCGCGCTGCGTTCGATAGCGGCGCAGGTCAGCTTGTCGAGGCCGAGGCGGTCGCGCAGCAGGCTGAGCAGCCGCAGTTCTTCCGCCTTGACCGAGAGGTCGGCCGAGGCAACTTCGACAGCGAGCGCATAGGCCGTGTCGTAAAGGCGTGAAGGCAGTGTGTCCTTGACGGTTTCAAGCACGATGTCGAGCCCCTCAGGGCCGGCGAGCAGCGCCGCGCAGTCGCGCGCAACAGAAATCAGCTTTTCGTCGTCGAAATCACGGAAGACCGGCAGAAAGCCGATCAATTGGCCGATCCGCTCCATCTCGCGATCGTTCATCGTGCTGTCGACGGCGGATGCCATTACCATCACGTAGATCAGTGCGTCATGGGCGGAAAGCGGCTTGTTCATATCTCAATGACCCCTCTTGCATGAGCCAAGAGTCTAGGAACTGACCGGCGACATTACAAGCCGTCAGGCGGCAGAGCGGCAGGTAGATTCTCAAGGGCGTCGGTTTGCGGGACGCTACGAGGGTCATCACCATAGATGCCCTTGCCTGCCTGTTTTGCCATCTCGCCAGCCTCGGCAAGGGCCGATCCTTTTTCTGCCTCTGCCCAGCCGTTTTCAACCAGCCACCGCGAAATGTCCTGCGTGCCGATCCGGCAGGCGGTTGTCACCGTGCCGGTCCATTCGGCGCTGTCGAGATCGCAGCGGACGGTCCTCAAGCGAAGAAACAGTCGCACATTGGTTTTTGCGAGCATCCCGCATGGCCATTCCCGCCCCTTGCTGTCGGTGCATGTTTTGTCCGCTGGCGTGGGATTGATGCCGGCAAGCTGCAGGCGGCGGTCGCCAAACGCAAGCACCCCCGCGCTTTCGGCGATCGGACGAACGAGGTACTCGCCCTTGTCTTCGGTTGCCTTTACCGGCTGTTCTGGCTCTACCGCCGCGATGCGCTCGAGGGGTTTGCCGTTGATAGCGGCAGGGTAGAACTGGCTGGCATCGTCGACGCGTCTGGCACGCATACTGGCCTCGGAATTTTTCGCCGGTTGAGCAACTGGCGCGGGAGGCACGTTAATTTCTACCGGGGCTGCCGTTTCCACCGGATCGATGGGCAAGGCAAGCCTTTGTCTGCCCGCTGCGATCAGGCCGGCAACCGCTCCGATTCCTGCAATAGCCGTCAGAAGGGCCGCAGGACGCATGGAATATCTTCCTACTGGCTGGCCCAGATGATCCGAGCGATCCAATCGACATCGGAAAGCTCGATCGTCCGGTTCGGATGTTCAGGGTTGAGCGACATCAATTCGATCGATCGGGGGCTCTGGCGCAACAGCACCTTGGCCATCACCTCGCCTTCGCGGGTCTTGACAACGACGCGGTCGTTGCGGCGAACTTGCGCGCCCGGCTCGACGATCAAAACGTCGCCGTCACGGTAAAGTGGCATCATGCTCTCGCCCTGGACCTCAAGCGCATAGACGCCCGCTTTCTGCGAGGGCGCCGCGGGAAACTCCACCACGTCCCAGCCTTGCCCAGCCGGAAAGCCGCCATCATCAAAGAAACCGCCGGCTCCAGCCTGTGCAAAGCCGAGCAGCGGGATCGAGCTGCCGTGCCGCGGGATGGCACCGTCCGGAAGGCTGGAAAAACTGCTTTTCGGGCGCATGAAGGTCAGGAACTGCTCCATGCTGGCGCCCGTCGCATCAAGCACCTTGGCGATCGACTCGGTCGACGGCCACCGCAATCGCCCATCGGCAGAGAGCCGCTTGGACTTGTTGAAGGAGGTCGGGTCGAGCCCCGCCCGCCGGGCAAGACCAGATGGCGTCAGGGCATGCCGTTCGGCAAGCCGGTCGATCGCGCCCCAGATCTGCTCGTGTGACAGCATGTCGCCTGATTCCTGCGCCATCCTTCAACGACGAAATTTTAACCGCAAGCCCTGCGGGAGTAAAGAGAAGAAAGGAATAAAATCCTGCCTCTGCTTCAGGCGACCATGGCCATGTTGATCTTGCCGAGCTGTATGACCGCTTGAGTGCGGCTGTCGACATTGAGCTTGAGGAGGATCGCCGAGACATGTGCCTTGATCGTCGCCTCGGAAACGCCGAGCTCGTAGGCAATCTGCTTGTTGAGGAGGCCTTCCGCCAACATCGTCAGGACACGGCTTTGCTGCGGTGTCAGCGTGTGCAACCGGTGGATCAGGTCTGCCACATCTGGGTCCTGTTCCTGTCCGTCACGATAGCTTTCGGGGGTCGCGATATCGCCGGCGAGAACCGTCTGTATGCCGCGGCGAATTTCGTCGATACCTGAGGACTTGGATATGAAGCCGGAGGCGCCGAGTTCCAGGGCCCGGCGTATCGTAGTCGCGTCATCGGTCGCCGAGATAATAACGATCGGCAGGCCGGCATATTCGGAGCGAAGCGCCATCAGGCCGGAGAAACCGCTGACGCCCGGCATCGAAAGATCGAGCAACATCAGGTCCGCTTCAGGGTGCTTCCCGGCAGCCACCCGTGCCGCAGCAAAATCGCCGGCCTCGACGATAGCAGGGTGGCCTTCCATGCCGATCACTGCCTGGCGAAGCGCATCCCGAAAAAGCGGATGGTCGTCGGCAATGATGATTGTCTGTTCCTGCATCGATAACTCCCTCCCAAGAGCTCGATCGCTGCGTCATGCCGCGCTCTCCCACGCGATACATGCCGCCATTCTGATATGACTATACCAAATCATGTCTTTTGCGGAAGGGCGTTGCGCTCCTCTTCGCTTTGGAATTCCTTGACTATCCCCATGAAGCTGCGCATCCAGCGTTCCATGATGCTGATCGAGCGATCGATTTCGGCGTCCGAGGGCAGGGCCTTGTTGACGATGCTTTTGTTCTCCAGCGCCGTGACGCGGGCCGAAAGCCGGTCGAGTTCCTGCTCGTAGGCCGCCCGCTCGTCGGCTGCCATCCTGCAGACGAGGGCGCCATCCTTCTCCTCGCAAAGCGACATGGCGCCGGTCTGCTTGTCGAGGCGTATGAAGTGATCGCCGCTGCGCTCCAGCTGGAAGCGCGACGAATCGGCTTCGGCTGCAGGAACGCCGAACGGCAGGAGAAGCGCGAAAAGGGCAATTGTGGCATTTCTCATGGTTTCCTCCGGAAATCTCGATAGCCGCCGCATTTTTCGCGGCAAGGCGTGGACATCGCCGCCGCTTTGCGGCAAAGCCCCGGAAAGACCAGCCATACGAGGCCATCATGACCCTGACACCCACGCTTTACAAGATCGTGACGGAAACGCTCTGGCAGGAGGCGAAGGCAGCCGGCGTCTTTAGAGGGGCTCCGATCGACCTTGCCGACGGTTACATCCACTTCTCGACCGTCACACAGGTCAGGCAGACGGCAGCACTCTATTTTGCCGGCCAGGAGGGGCTTCTGCTCGTTGCCGTCGATAGCAGCAAGTTCGGCGACGAGCTCGTTTTCGAGCCTTCGCGCGGCGGCGCTCTCTTTCCGCATCTCTACTCCGAACTGCCGCTGTCAGCGGTGTTGTGGGAGGCGCCGCTGCCCCTCGACGTCGCCGGCGAGCTTATCTTTCCGGACCTTCAGCCATGATCGACCTTTTCAAGCATGCCGCCCGCAAGGGCCTGTTCCTCTTCGATCCCGAGACGGCGCACGGCATGTCGATCGCCGCACTGAAGGCCGGTGCTGTGCCGGCCTGCCGGATCGCGCCGGATCCGCGCCTGCGGCAGAATGTCGCCGGGCTCGATTTCATCAACCCGATCGGCATGGCGGCGGGCTACGACAAGAACGCCGAGGTTCCCGAGGCGTTGCTGAAGATCGGCTTCGGCTTCACCGAGATCGGCACCGTGACGCCGAAGCCGCAGCCCGGCAATCCGCGCCCGCGTATCTTCCGGCTGGTCGAGGATGAAGGCGTCATCAATCGCCTCGGCTTCAACAACGAAGGCCACGACGCCGCCTTGGCGCGGCTTTCGACCATTCGCGGCAACGGCATGATTGGCGTCAACATCGGCGCCAACAAGGACAGCGAAGACCGCATCGGCGACTACGTCCTTGGCATCCGGCGGTTCTATTCCGTCGCCCGCTATTTTACCGCCAACATTTCATCGCCGAACACGCCGGGCCTTCGCGATCTGCAAGCGCGTAAAAGCCTTGCTGCGCTTTTGTCGGCCGTGCTTGCGGCCCGCGATGCCGAGGCCGAGAAGGCAGGCAGAAAGATCCCGGTCTTCCTGAAGATCGCGCCCGATCTGACGGAAGGGGGGCTGGACGATATCGCCGCCGAAGCGCTGTCGCATGCTCTGGATGGTCTGATCGTCTCGAACACCACGCTTTCCCGCGAGGGCCTCAGGGACCACCGTCAGGCTAAGGAGGCGGGCGGACTTTCCGGCAAGCCGCTCTTCGAAAAATCGACCGCCGTTCTCGCCAAGATGCGCAAGCGCGTCGGCCCGAGCCTGCCGATCGTCGGCGTCGGCGGTGTCTCGTCGGCTGAAACGGCGCTCGAAAAAATCAAGGCCGGTGCCGATCTCGTGCAGCTCTATTCCTGCATGGTCTATGAGGGGCCTGGCCTGCCGGGCACGATCATTCGCGGCCTCTCAAAGCTGCTCGATCGCGAGCAGGTGAAATCCATCCGGGATCTTAGGGATACGCGGACGGATTACTGGGCGGCGCGGAACGTCTGATCCGCCCGCGGCCGCACCAGCATTGCCAGGAAAACACCGCGAAACAGCAGGAAGCCGTTCATCGCCAACCATAGGCCATGGTTGCCGAACAGCGGCACGAACACGGCCAACGCTATCAGATAGCCGGCAAACGACATCAGCATTCGGTTGCGCATGTCGGTCGACCAGGTGGCGCCGATGAATACGCCGTCCATCAGGAAGGCGAGCGCGCCGGTAAGTCCGGTGACAGCTGCCCAGGGCAGGTAGATTTGGGCGGCCTGCTGCACCTCCGGCGAGGTGGTCAAGACTGAAATCAACCATGGACCGGCCAGCAGGAAGAACACCGAAATCATGCCGGCAAGCCCGAACGACCAGAGCGCCGTTAGCTTCAGGCCACGGTCGAACGCCGGCCGGTAGCGTGCACCGATCGCCCGTCCGGTGATCTGCTCTGCCGCGTTGGCGAGTCCATCGAGATAATATCCGGAGAGCAGGAAGAAGTTCATCAACACGGCGTTAGCGGCAAGTGTGACCGCTCCGAAGCTGGTGCCGATCCGTGTCATGACGGTAAAGGCGGCGAGCAGCACGAAGGTCCGGATGAGAATGTCGCGATTCAACGCAAACAATTCGGCCAAGTCGTGCCGCGAGAAGATCTCCGCACGTGTCGGCCGGTTGGCGCGGTCGAAGCTGCTGAGGACGATCAGCAGACCGACGACGGCGCCGGCCGTCTCGCCGACCATAGTGCCCCAGGCGACGCCCGCCACGCCCCAGTCGAGCCAGAGGCCGAGCAGGATCGCCAGAACGATGTTGATGCCGTTGATGATCGTCTGCAGCAACAGGCCGATGCTACCCTGGCCGCGGCCGAGGACGAAGCCGAGGATCGCGTAATTGGCAAGCGCTGCCGGGCCGCAAAGAATGCGGATGGAGAAGTAAGTGCTGGTAGCGGCTGCAACAGCGCTCTCCGGTCCCATCAGCTTCAGTCCTGCCGCTAGAAGCAGCGGCGAAGACAGAAAAGTGCAACCCCGCAACCGAGCGCCGAGATCAGCGCCCGCCAGAAAACGCCTTGTTGAGCATGCCGGTCGCGCCGCCCGAAGGCTTGCGCCGTCAATCCCGTGGTGGAGGCGCGCAGAAAATTGAAGCTGCCTAGGATCAGATCAAACAGCATGGCGCCGATCGCAAGCCCCGCCAGCGCATCCGGCTGACCCATGTGGCCGACGACGCCCGTGTCGACGAGACCGAGTAGCGGCGTCGTGATGAAGCCGAGCGTCATCGGAATCGCGATGGACAACACCAGCCGGTGCGTCACGTCGAAGGCCAGCCTGTTATCGTGACCATAAGTATCCATGTCTGCCTCTGAGATCTGAGGCGGGAATCGCCTCAGCCGGAGAGCACCATGGACCAGTAGGGGACGTTTCTGGAAGCGGAATTGCGCGCCACCGCTACGCCGAGACCATTATAGCGACCAAGCATGTTCTCCAGGTGGTGCGGAGAATTGATCCAGGCGGTCACGACTGCAGGCACCGACTGCTGGCCGGCTGCAATGTTTTCGGCAGCTGGCATCTGTACTCCGCTTGCCTTGACGCGCGGCGCGAAACCGTCGCCGATGCCCATCACGTGCTTCATCTTGCCGGCCGATGCCATGCGCTTCGCCTGGAACATCGCCGCATCCTTGGCCGCGGGATCTGCCGAAAGCGGCGGCAATCCGTTCTTGGCGCGCAACTGGTTGACGAGCGGCAGGGCGTCCGCCGTTTCGTCTTCGCCGTCAGAAGGCGTGGAAGAGAACTTGGTCGCCGTGGTGCAGCTTGCAACGCCCGCGACCAAAACGAGACCGGACAGGTGCAGCAGGCCGCGCCGCGAGAGGAAGAGAGAGGTCATGTTATCGCCGATAGCTGAAGAGACGGATGATGAGGAAGACGGGGATAACCACGGTTGCGCCAAGCAGCAGGTAATCGCCGACACGTCCCAAAGCGGCAAAGCCGCGATGCCAGACTTCCAGAACGAAATTGCGGATGCCGTAGACGAAATCGAGCGGCGCCCAGCCGAACACGGCCATGATGAAGCCGACGATCAACGATACGACCAAAAGCTTGACCAACGTGCGGCCGAGGGAATCGCCGAGAAACTTGTTCACCTGATCGGACATGCACCATCTCCTGTCTATGCCTGAAATACGGGCGCGAATCGCCGCTCGCAAGCGTTTTTCAGGTCTGGCGCCTCCGCCTCTGAAATAGGACTTGAGTTTTTTTGTGGCCGCAGCCAAATGCGGGCCGATCCCAACAGGTCTTGACCATGCAGCCCAACCAGCTCACTTCAGGCGATGTGATCGCCGACCGCCGCGCCGATTATGCCAAGATGCTCGACGAAAGCGGTGAACCGAATGCTGCCGCCGAACTGATGGAACAGGCGCTGGAGCTGGCGCCGCGCTGGGGGGCCGGCTGGTATCGGCTGGCGGGCTACCGCGAGAAGGCAGGAAACAAGGACGGCGCGATCGAGGCCTATCGGCAGACGTTGGAGGTCAGCCCGGACGATATCTTTGGTGCCGAGCTCAAGCTCGCGCTGCTCGGGGATCTCGCAACGCCCGACCAGCCGCCAAGCAGCTATGTCGAGCGACTGTTCGACGACTATGCCGATCGCTTCGAGGCGTCGCTGGTGGAGAAACTGGATTATAGCGTTCCGGCCAAGCTTGCAGCACTCGTTGCGACAACCGGCAGGAATTATATGCTGGCCGTGGACCTCGGTTGCGGCACCGGCTTGCTGGGACCGGAAATCCGTGATCGGGTTGCGCGTCTCGAGGGGTTCGACCTGTCACAGAACATGCTTGCCAAGGCAGCCGAGAAGAATGTCTACGATCATCTGGCACAGGCCGACCTGTCGCTGGCTCCGGAGGCGACGGGTCTCTTTGCAGAAGGCGCGGTGCAGCGCGCCGACCTCATAACCGCAGCCGACGTGCTGATGTATCTCGGAAATCTAGAGAGCGTCTTCGAGGCTGTTTCCGCGCTTGTCATGCCAGGTGCCGATTTTGCATTTTCGGTCGAGGATGCTGGCGAGGGCGATGGCTTCCATCTTGCGCAGTCACTGCGCTACGCCCATTCGGAAATCTACGTCCGCGCACTTTGCATCCGCCATGGCCTCGAGATCGTCGCGGTCAGCAAGACTCCTATTCGCAAAGATGGCGCAAACATCGTTTCAGGCATTCTGTTCCTTACGCGCAAGGCGGCTTAGCGGAACGATTCTTGCGAAGTGATAATAGGTCAGCATTGCTTACGCATTTTGCTTGATCGCGCTGCAAAAACACTGATAATGTTGGCGAATTCAGTAGGGATGCCCTCAGGATTTTGAGGGGCCTGACATCATTTATCACCGACATTTCGTCACGCTCGGGTCTCGCCGGGGCGCATTTGAACATGTCTGCCTTTTGGGATCGACAATAATGGCACAGCTCTTCAACGCTCTCGGGTTCTGGAACACCAGCGCCACCCGTCACACCCCGATCGAAGATGTTCAAGGGATTTTCTCGGGCAGCCTCGTTGCGGCACTCGGGCTCTATGTTCTGGCAAGCGCCGGTCTGCTGACCGGCAGCACCGCCGGCATCGCGTTCCTGCTCCACTATGCCCTTGGCGTGAACTTTGGTCTCGCCTTCTTCCTGCTCAACCTGCCATTCTTTTATCTCTCGTGGACGCGACTGGGCGTGGCCTTCACGATCAAGACCTTTATCGCGATCGGTCTGACATCCCTGATGACCAGCCTGCAGCCAAAGGTCATGGACATTTCCGCCATCCATTCGGCCTGGGCAGCACTTCTCGGCGGCTTGCTGCTGGGCTTCGGTCTTCTGGCGCTCTATCGCCATCGCGCCAGTCTCGGTGGGGTCGGCATTCTCGGCATCTACATGCAGGAGCGTTTCGGCATCCGTGCCGGCCTCGTGCAGATGGCGATCGACCTTTGCGTGCTGGCTGCAGCTTTCTTCGTCACCACTCCGCCGGTGGTCATCTATTCGGTTCTCGGCGCGGTAGTGCTGAACCTCTTCGTGGCCATCAACCACCGCGCCGATCGCTATATTGCGCTTTAGGCAGCCTGTGCCGGCTTGTCGATTGGGTGCTGTGATCGGAAGCCGACGGCGAGCCGGTTCCAGACATTGATCGTGCCGATGGCGACCGTGATCTTGGTGATCTCTTCTTCGGAGAAGTGGGCCTTCAGGGCTTCGAAATCGGCGTCCGGCGCGCCCGTTTCAGCGATACGGGTCACCGCATCGACCCAACCGAGCAGGGCGCGCTCCTTGGCGTCATAGACCGGGGATTCCCGCCAGACGCACATCAGGTTGATCCACTGTTCGCTGAGCCCGTCGTGCCTGGCTTCCTTCACGTGCATATCGACGCAATAGGCGCAGCCGTTGATCTGCGAGGCGCGTAGCTTGATCAGGTGGATGAAACGGCGCTCGAGGCCGGAGCCCTGAACATATTGCTCGAGGGCGGCAACGGCCTTGTAAGCGTCCGGCGATGCCTTGGCGAAGTTGAAACGTGTTTGCATAGTTCATTCTCCTTTTGGTTTTTGGCGCTCAGCGAGCCGCTCTGCGTTCATTCATTTCAAGGAAGGCGCAGCCGCGGGCGGCGATGCCGCCGTCATCATCAGCAGCGAGCTGCGCCAGAATGTCGGCGATGCTGGTCTTGGCGAGTTCTGCGCGATAGACGCGCTCGGCCTTCAGCATCGCCGCGCTGATCTGGCAGGGTTTGGTGAAATAGCGCCCCGGCAGCTGGTTCGGCCCACGCTGGCGGATTTCGCTGCAACGGAACGCCGGCTCCGGTCCTTCGACCGCGAGCACGATGTCGAGGAGGCTGATGTCTTCCGTAGGCTTCGCCAATTTGTATCCGCCCTTCGGCCCGGGAACGGGGTTTACGATCCCGGCACCGGAGAGCGCCTGCAGGTGCTTCAAAAGATAGCTCGTAGAAACCCCGTGAAACTCCGCCAGGGCGGCGGCTGAAAGCACGCCCCCTTCTGACAGACCGGCCAGCATCGCGACGCTGTGTATCGCCTGCTCGACGCCATCACCTAGTTTCATCGGACAATCTCCTCATATCGTGGATAAAAAATATCCATGATTATGATCTATGTCAAGACGGCGTATGAAAGGGATCGAATAGAAAGGGCGACGCACACGTCTGGGGTTGTGAAGCAGCAAGGATTCGCTAAAGTCGAGTTGTTGGGCAAAAATAATTCCAATAAGGGAACAGCAATGAGAAAGACCATTTTCCTGGCTGCCGCAGCCTTGCTTGCGGCGACGCATCTCGCCTCGGCCGAGGACACGATCCGCATCGCAACTGAGGGCGCCTATCCTCCCTTCAACTACGTCGAATCCGACGGTAGCCTGAAGGGCCTTGACGTCGACATGGCCAATGCGCTCTGTGAAGAGATGAAGGCCAAGTGCACGATCGTTGCGCAGGACTGGGATGGCATCATCCCCGGGCTTCTAGCCAAGAAGTATGATGCCATCATCGCCTCGATGAGCATCACCGAGGAACGCAAGAAGCAGATCGACTTCACGAACAAGTACTACACGACGCCGCTGGCGATCGCCGTGCCGAAGGACAGCCCGCTCAAGGGCGTCACGGTCGACGACATGAAGGGCAAGGTCGTCGGTGCGCAGGCATCGACTACGCAAGCCGACTACGCCAACGACGTCTACGCCAAGGGCGGTGCTGAAGCAAAGATGTATCCGACGCAGGACGAAGCCGTCGCCGACCTGCAGAACGGCCGCATGGACGCCCTGATCTCCGACAAGTTCGTGGTGGTCGACTGGCTGAACAAGGCCGGCAAGGATTGCTGCAAGCTGCTCGGCGACGTCCCCGGCACGGAAACGCAGGCCGGCATCGGCATCCGCCAGGGCGAGACCGAACTTAAGGAGCGCTTCAACAAGGCAATCGATGCGCTCGTCGCCAACGGGAAGTATCAGCAGATCACCAAGAAGTACTTCCCCTTCGACATTTATTGATCGCCTGTCGATCCAACCGCGTGGAGGCCAAAAGCCTCCGCGCCTTTGATCAAGTCCATCCCATGAAAACAGATATTCTCGTTCTTGGTGCCGGCATTGTCGGCGTCAGCGCCGCCATTCATTTGCAGGATCGCGGCCGCTTGGTCGTACTTGCCGACCGCGGCGAGCCGGGCGGCGGCACTAGCTACGGCAATGCCGGGCTGATCGAGCGCTCCTCCGTCGTTCCATACGCCTTTCCGCGGCAGCTCGGCGCCATTGCCAAATATGCGCTGAACGGCTCATCGGATGTCCGTTATGATCCGGCCTACCTGCCGCGCATCGCCGCGTGGCTGGCGCGCTACTGGTGGCATTCGTCGCCTGCCAATCTAGAAAAGGCGACACGCGCGCTACTGCCGTTGATCGAGGCCAGCGTGACGGAACATGACAAACTGATTGGCCGCGCCGGCGCCTCGGATCTCATCCGCGCACGCGGCTGGGTGTCGTTCTATAAGAACCCGCGCCGGTTCGACGCTGCGCGTGCAGAAGCCGAAGGCCTCTCTGCTCATGGTCTGGGGATCCGCGTTCTCGACGCCAGCGAGTTTCTGGCGCTGGAGCCCGCCTTTGCCGCGCGCGGCAGCGGTATCGCCGGCGGCGTGCACTGGCTCGACCCAAAGACTGTCACCGACCCGCAGGCGCTGACGGCAGCCTATGCAAAGCTCTTCACAGCGGCTGGAGGCGCGATCGTCCGGGCCGACGCCTCGGCACTGCGCGAAGAGAAGAACGGCTGGTCGATCGTCACCAATGAAGGCAAGATTATCGAAGCCGGCGAGATCGTCGTCGCCCTCGGTCCGCAATCCGGCCTGATCTTCCGCAAGCTCGGCTATCGGTTGCCGCTGGCAGTCAAGCGCGGCTACCACCGGCACTATGCGCAGCGCGAAGGCCAACCGCTCGGCCATTCCGTCGTTGACGAGGAAGCAGGCTACGTGCTGGCGCCGATGGCCCGCGGCATACGGCTGACGACGGGCATCGAATTCGCTGCGCCCGATGCGCCGCCGAATACCATCCAACTACGCCGCGATGAGAAACATGCTCGTACGCTCTTTCCGCTCGGCGAGCCGATAGAGGCGACGCCCTGGCTCGGCCTGCGTCCCTGCCTGCCTGATATGCGCCCGGTAATTGGTCCGGCGCCGCGCCATCGCGGCCTCTGGTTCAATTTCGGCCACGCTCATCACGGACTGACGCTCGGCCCGGCAAGCGGCCGGCTGCTGGCGGAGCAGATGGCAGGCAACGACCCCTTCGCCGATCCCAAGCCATTCCATCCGCATCGCTTCCTGTAGCGGATAGATCTGGCATTCTATTTCGGCTGCCGGTGCACTACCTTTAGCGTCGTGGACCAGATCGATTCCGAAGCCCGCGTTGTCCTGCCGCCGCCTTTTACCCGCTGGTTCGCGGACAAGGGGTGGCACCCGCGCGCCCATCAGCTGGAATTACTGGCCCGCGCCGAGGCGGGCGACAGCACGCTGCTGATCGCGCCAACCGGCGCCGGCAAGACGCTCGCCGGCTTCCTGCCATCATTGACCGACCTGACCCGCCGCGGCCGGATCCCGCCGGGCTCCGCCTTCACGGGCATCCACACGCTCTACATCTCGCCGCTGAAGGCGCTCGCCGTCGATATCGAGCGGAACCTGATGAAACCGGTGGAAGAAATGGGTCTGCCTGTGACGGTTGAGAACCGCACTGGCGACACACCTCTTGCCAAGCGCCAGCGCCAGAGGCTGAACCCGCCCGATATTCTGCTGACCACCCCGGAGCAGGTGGCCCTGCTGCTCGCCAATCGCGAGGCTGAGCGCTTCTTCAAGGACCTCAAATACATCGTCTTCGATGAGCTGCATTCGCTGGTCACGTCAAAGCGTGGCCACATGCTCTCGCTTGGCCTTGCCCGCCTGCGCCGGCTCGCGCCCGCCCTGCAGACGATCGGCCTTTCGGCCACCGTCTCCAATCCGATGGATCTGCAAAAATGGCTGGTTGCGCAAAGGGAAGGCGAAAATTGCCACGCAGGGCTTGTCATCGTCGAAGGCGGTGCCAAGCCCGACATTTCGATCCTGTCGACCGAGGAGCACATCCCCTGGTCGGGCCATTCGGCGAAATACGCGATCCCCGATGTCTACAAGCAGCTCCTTGACCATCGCACGACGCTGCTCTTCGTCAACACCCGGTCGCAGGCTGAGATGCTGTTCCAGGAGCTCTGGACGGTGAACGAGGAAAACTTGCCGATCGCGCTGCATCACGGCTCGCTCGATGTTGGGCAGCGGCGCAAGGTGGAGGCTGCGATGGCGGCAAACCGGTTGCGCGCCGTCGTCGCCACCTCGACGCTCGACCTCGGCATCGACTGGGGCGATGTCGATCTCGTCGTCCATGTCGGTGCGCCAAAGGGCGCCTCGCGGCTTGCCCAGCGTATCGGCCGCGCAAACCACCGCATGGACGAACCCTCAAAGGCAATCCTCGTGCCCGCCAATCGCTTCGAGGTGATGGAATGCCAGGCGGCGCTCGACGCAAACTATATCGGTGCGCAGGATACGCCGCCGGTCGGAAAGGGTGCTCTTGATGCACTGGCGCAGCATGTGCTCGGCATGGCCTGCGCTGAACCATTTGACATGCTGGAACTCTACGACGAGATTTCAAGTGCCTCGCCATATGCCGATCTGCCCTGGGAGACCTTCGAGCGCGTCGTCGATTTCGTCGCGACAGGCGGCTATGCGTTGCGCACCTATGAGCGTTACGCCCGCATCCGCAAGACCAAGGAGGGACGCTGGCGTGTTTCCAATCCGCAGGTGGCGCAGCAATACCGGCTGAACCTCGGCACCATCGTTGAAAGCCCGATGCTCAATCTGCGCATGGTTAAGCGTGGCGAGGGCGGCCGGATCGGTCGCGGCGGCGCGGCGCTCGGCAAGGTCGAGGAATACTTCCTCGAGCAGCTTTCACCAGGCGACACCTTCATCTTCGCGGGCAAGGTGCTGCGCTTCGAGGGTATCCGGGAGAATGAGGCCCTTGTCTCGCAGGCCTTTTCGATGGACCCGAAGATCCCCTCTTATGCCGGTGGCAAGTTCCCGCTCTCCACCTATCTGGCGGACCAAGTGCGTTCGATGATCGCGGACCCCGACCGCTGGCGCCATCTGCCGGATCAGGTGCGCGACTGGCTGGCGATCCAGAATGAGAAGTCGATGCTGCCGAAGCGCGACGAGCTGCTGATCGAAACCTTCCCGCGCGGCAGCCGCTGCTATATGGTCATCTATCCCTTCGAGGGGCGGCTGGCGCACCAGACGCTCGGCATGCTGCTGACGCGGCGCCTCGACCGGGCCGGTGCCAAACCTCTCGGCTTCGTCGCAACGGACTATTCGCTCGGCATCTGGGGCTTCGAGGATATGGGACTGATGATCCGCAATGGCCGGCTTAACCTCGCCGATCTCTTCGATGAAGACATGCTGGGCGACGACCTTGAAAGCTGGCTCGACGAATCATTCCTTTTGAAGCGCACCTTCCGCAATTGCGCCGTGATTGCAGGCTTGATCGAGCGCCGTCACCCGGGCAAGGAAAAGACCGGGCGACAGGTGACGGTTTCGGCCGATCTGATCTATGATGTGCTCAGAACCCACGAGCCTGATCACATTCTCTTGCAGGCGACACGGCAGGATGCGGCAAGCGGCCTTTTGGATATTTCCCGGCTTGGCGATATGCTGAGGCGAATCAAGGGTCATATCACGCATCGTGCGCTCGACCACATCTCGCCGCTGGCGGTCCCCGTCATGCTGGAAATCGGCAAGGAGCCGGTGCACGGCGAAGCCCATGACGCAGTGCTGGCGGAAGCCGCCGACGACCTGATCGCCGAGGCGCTGGCCTAGAATAAGTCCCGGATAGGTTCGCGTCGGCTTACCATCCGGGGGGAATGCCCGATGACGACATGGAGCGGCCAGAGCGGAACCGCTTCCGAGACCAAGGACTGACCAATTGATAAACCGCCTGGCGCTTGCGCGTGAACTGAACGGAGTGGCTGCGCTGCCAGGCGTCGAGACCGCCGTCCACGGCGTTGCTGCCGTTTGCGATCCGCTTGGCGCGCTTTACATGTCCGACGCCGGAATTCTAGTTGTTTCCGACCTGCACCTCGAGAAAGGCGCGGCCTTCGCCCGTCGCGGTATGATGCTGCCGCCCTACGACACCCTCGCGACATTGACTTTGCTTTCGGCCGTCGTCACCCGCTACGATCCGAAGTTGGTGGTCTCGCTCGGCGACAATTTCCATGATCGCATTGGCTCGGCGCACCTTCCCGAGGCGTTCCGCAGCCTGATATCGGAAATGGCGCGCGGCCGTGAGTGGGTCTGGATCAACGGCAACCACGATCCCGATGGCACGGTCGATCTGCCGGGCGCTTCCGTCGATGAGATGCATTATGGCGGCCTGACCTTCCGCCACGAGCCTAACGGCGGCCTGCAGAAGGGTGAGATCGCCGGGCACCTGCATCCGGCCGCAACTGTGCGCCGTCGTGAAAAATCGGTCCGCCGCCCATGCTTTGCCACCGACGGGGCCCGCCTTGTGATGCCCGCCTTTGGCGTCATGACCGGTGGCCTCGACCTTCGTCACAAGGCGATGAAGGGGCTTTTCGATAACACGTCGCTGATTGCCCATCTTCTCGGGCGAGACCGGATCTACTCCGTCAGGTTCGGAAACCTCGTGGGGTGAACACCTCGCAGGCGGCGAGCGACACCAAGGTAACAGTTGCCGAGACACGGATAGAGCTGAAGAATGTCTGGGTTGTCGGAATCTCGTTTAGCCAGTCGTCTTCAAGGCAGACAAGCCATGGAGAACAGCAATGACGATCACCATTACCGCCTTTGAACGATCGCCGGATCGCGGCAGGGGTCTTGCGCGCGACATGCGCGTTCGCTGGGCGCTCGAGGAGGTGGGCCAGCCTTACGAAGTGCGTCTTCTTTCGTTCAAGGCGATGAAAGAACCCGCTCATCTTGCCATTCAACCCTTCGGGCAGATTCCGACCTATGAGGAAGGCGATCTCGCCCTGTTCGAGTCCGGGGCCATTGTGCTCCATATCGCGGAGCGCTATGCCGGCCTGCTGCCTGACGATGCGAACGCCCGGTCGCGCGCAATCACCTGGATGTTTGCCGCGCTCAGCACGATGGAGCCACCGATCATTGATCGTGCAATCGCTCTCTATGCGGAAGGCGACCAGCCCTGGCACCAGCAACGCCTGTCTATGGTCGACGAACGAATCCGTAAGCGATTGAGCGAGCTTTCCACCCGACTTGGCGATGCCGCCTGGCTCGACGGCGAGTTCAGCGCCGGTGACCTGCAGATGGTGTCGGTATTGCTCAGGCTGAAAGGATCGGGCATCCTCGACGAGTATCCGAACCTTTCCGCCTATGTCGCCCGTGGCGAAGCGCGACCGGCTTACAAACGTGCGTTCGACGCTCAACTGGCGGTTTTCACCGGCGCATCGGCCGGATGACATTGGTCCTCTGCAAGCTCAAAGCCCTCTTTGGTGCTTTTGCGCAGCTTGGATCTGCCCTAATCGCCGAAATAATAGAGAGGTTGGCGCGTCAGTTCGCCGCGACCGACATGGCCGTAGACGTCATTTCCTAAGATCCAGAACGAAATTGTCTGGGTCTTTATACAGAAGACGTAATCACCTGAAATCCAGTGCTCTGCCTTGTTGCCGGAAAGGGCATAGAGATAGTCACCAACCTCATACATGACGGCCCGGTGTGAGCTGTAGTCGTATAAATAGCGCTCGGCCATCTATTCTCCTGATTCTGCGTCAGAAAGAATCCCATGTTCGCGAATGTATTGTCAAACGATACTACTGCCATACGCTCATCAACCCGATTTTGTTTCGTACTGGGCTATTGTATGCGTTTTTTACTAGGTTTCCGGTTGCTCTGGGCAGTTCAGTTGCATTCCTGCAATTGTCGCTGATAGGTCGCTGCCATGTTGTTGAACCGCTGCGCCGTCTTCTGCAGTTCCGCATTCGAGCGCCAGTCGCCCCGCATGTAGCCTTTCGGGCCGGAATAATAGGCGAGGTAGAGGCTATAGGCATCGTTCAGCGGTATGCCGGTCAACTGGCTGTTTTGTGAATGATACCAGCCGATGAAGTCGATCGCATCGGCGAAGTTGGTGCGGCGCGCCGCCCAGCTGCCTGTGGCGGATCGATAGTGGTCCCAGGTGCCATCCAGCGCCTGCGAATAGCCGTAGGCGGTGGACGGGCGCGTCCAGGGAATAAAGCCGAACAGCTTGGTACGCGGCGGTCGCGCATAGGGTTGGAAGCCGGACTCGGTGTACATCGTCGCCATCAGGATCGGAACGGGAACCCCATATTTGTGCTCCGTCTTTTCCGCCACCCGCTGCCAGCTCGTGAAAAGCCCGTCGCGCTGGTCGAAAACGGCGCAAATGTTTCGGGTTTGTTTTGGAGCCGTCGCGCAGCCGGCAACAAGTGCCAGAAGCACGAGCACGGGGAGGGTACGGATACGCATTACAAGGAACCTCTCGTTTCGGAGAGATTACTAACTCGTAAATATTAACGACCGGTTCTTAGCCGAATGCGAGTTCCACAGGCAAAATGGCGACTGGGCCGGTCCACTTATGAGGACAGCTTCTCCGTCCGCAAATTGGTCAGCGCCTATCCACGCTTCTCGACACTTTGTCGTGCCAGCACGACGAAGCCTCGCGGTTCGAAGAAGGGCCCAACCGTCAGGCTTGCTTCAGCGAAGATGCGTTTGAGGCCGCCTTTCGTGGCCTCCGCCTCTATCCGTTGTAACAGTGAACTCGCCCCACCGATCCCTTGACGGTCGGGGTGCTGCCACCAAGCCTGTCGGTCTTCCACTTTGGCCCAGGCATTGATCTGCGCCGGTCCGTGGTCTCGGGATGCAACCTCGCGGACCCCACGCGGGAAGATCTCCACCGTGGCATTGCCGTCTAAACTCGCAAGGTCAGCATCGTCACGAGCAGCCCTTTCGCTGTTCGGATGATCCACACTCCTGGGGAAATGATGTAACGAGATTCAGGTTGCCAAATCCTTTGGTGAGGAGAACACAGGGCATTGGTCCCGGTCTCCCTTGCGTGTGGCCTGAACGTATTTATTGTCGACGAATGCCGGGCGGTTGGGAGTATGTGATGTCGGCAGTGCCTTTCTCAAAGATTTCGACGCCGCTCAATGCGCTGTTCGCTACAATCGGTCTCTTGGTCGTTGCCGCTCTGACCACGCAGGGCCTTACTGGAAAGGAGAGGCTTGTCTTTGAGCTGCTACTTTCGGCAATTTGGCTGGCCTATGTCCTTCAATTGAGCGGCACATTGTTCTTATGGCGACACCGCCTGTCGGACGGGATGCCGGCCCTCGTGATCGATTTGCTCGCGGTTCTGGTTCCGGCTGCTGCATTTTTGGTAGTCGGGTCCCGTGATCGAAACCTCTACTGCGCCATTTGGCTTCTAAAGCCGCTGCGCGACTCGACCTTCTTCAGGCTCCTGGCAAAGGTGGTCGCTAACGAATCGCGCAACCTGCTTGGCGTGACATCGGTGTTCGGCATAGTTCTTTTTGGCGCTGCGTTGGCCGGTTATGTAATCGAGCGAGACGTCCAGCCGGATAAGTTCGGCAGCATCCCGCAGGCGATGTGGTGGGCGGTCGTGACGCTGTCGACGACCGGCTACGGGGACGAGATTCCGCAGAGCCTTGCAGGTCGAGTTCTGGCCGGATTGGTGATGATGAGCGGGATCGGAATTTTTGCTCTTTGGGCCGGCATCCTCGCCACCGGCTTCTACGAAGAGGTTCGCCGCCAAGACTTTGTTCGCAACTGGCAATTGGTCGCTGCCGTACCCCTGTTCCAGAAGCTTGGTTCCGCGGCACTGATCGAGATCGTTCGGGCGTTGCGACCGCGCATTGTCCCCGCAGGTGCCGTGATCTGCCGCAAGGGCGATGTTGGCGATCAGATGTTCTTCATCGTCGAGGGGCGGGTCACCGTAGCGACACCCGACCATCCGGTGGAACTCGGTGCCGGAAACTTTTTCGGCGAGATGGCGCTGATCAGTGGCGAACCACGCTCGGCGACGGTCAGCGCGGCAACCGAGGTGTCACTGCTGTCGCTCTACGCTGTGGATTTCCAGATGCTGTCGAGCAGTAGTCCGGAGATCGCGGAGACCATCCGCAAGACGGCGCTGGAGCGGCGGAGCGGGTCGCCGAAGGAATGATCCAAGCCTGATGGCTGCGGCATTGCCGCAGTATTGCCGTTCATTTAGGTCTTGATCTTCTCGCCTTTCTTGTCCTTGAGCGTAGGCCAATAGCTTGACATGCCTTCATACGTCTTGCGACCAAAAACGAGCAGGTCGCTCTCTTCACCAAGATGCTCAGAGTACTGTTGCAGTTCGGGACCCCAGACAAGACTGTGAAAAGCGATATCCCACGGCTTCGTGCCTTAGAAATAGCCGTCAAGCGTCATCAGATTCCAACGACAAGTATTCTCATACCTTCGTCCTTCTCTGAAACTGATTGCAATTTGCATCTTGTTGAAAGCTAGATATACCGATAGCAAAGTGCAAGCAGTTTTGGAGGTACTCATGGACGATGCTCACCGCTCCGGCTGCCCGATCAATCTGACGCTCGAGGTCCTCGGCGATCGCTGGAGCCTGATTGTCATCCGTGACATCATGTTCGGCAACCGCCGCCATTTCCGCGAACTTCTGCAGAATTCGGAGGAGAGGATTGCCTCGAACATTCTGGCCGATCGCTTGCATCGTCTGGTCGACAGAGGATTACTGACCCGTGAGGACGATCCAAGCCACAAGCAGAAGGCAATTTACAGTCTGACCGAAATGGCGATCCAGCTGGTACCGATCTTGGCGCATATGGGCGCCTGGGGCAGACGACACCTTCCGGTTTCCGAGGAGCTTTCCATCCGGGCCGAGCTTCTAGAGACCGGAGGTGCAGAGCTCTGGGACGCCTTCATGGACGAATTGCGTGCCAAGCACCTGGGCAAGAAGCTGGCTGCCGGAACGCCATCCGTGCTCGGACGCCTGACCGAAGCCTATCTCGATGTCGTGGCCAGCAAGGCGAAATCGGCCTGATCAATCCTTGCGGAACACCACGCTGGCGCCCCACCCGGTGATCAACGCCAGAAAAACAGAGAGCAGGCCGTAGGCGATCGGCTGCGCGTGCGCCGCGTCGGTAATCATCTGCTCGATCCCGGTCTTAATAACGCGCAGCGGAACCGACTTCTCGGTGACGAAGCTGCCACTCTTGAAAAGATAGGCGCGCACGGTATGCACGCCGTTCGGAATATTCGCCGGCAGTCGCAGGCTTGCTTTGAAGAGGCTCGAACTGACGAAACGCACGCCACTCGGGTCGCGGTCGTAGAGCCCACCTTTTTCCTGCAGGCGGCGAAAAGCCTGCCGGAACTCGCCGAGATTACTCGCGTTGCCGACGAAGCCGACCGGTGTCAGCGGAATGTGATCGATGCCGATCCCCCTGTCCGTGAGGTCGAGCGGCGTGGTGATGTCGTCGAGCATGCGCGAACTTGACATGGAGTAGGAGTGTGGCACCGCTTCGAAAGTCATCGAGCGCGTATTGACCCAGACACCGAACACCCGCTCCTTCCGGCGCACGGTCGCGTCTTCGCGCGGGCCCTCAAGAACGACGACCACATCATACTGGCCGATCGCCAAAAGCAGGCTGTCCGTGTTGGTCACAGCTCCAAAGATCGTCAGATCCGCGCCGCGAAAATCCGAGGTGATGGCGATTTCGCTGGTCGACGTGCCGATCTCAAGCCCTTCGGCGGTCGCTTGCCTAGCCTGGCCGGGGAGCAGCATCTGCGCGGCCGCGATATCGGGTAGCACCACGGTGCAAAACAGCAGAACGGCTAGGAAGCGGCGCATCACTTCGCCCCCATGACCACGGAGTAGACATCCGCCGGCGTTACGACTAGCGCCACGGCAAGGCGAAGACCAACGGCGAGCACGAGCAGCCCGAGCAGCGCACGCAGTTGCTCGCCGCGCAGCTTTTGTCCCACGCGCACGCCATATTGTGCTCCGACCACGCCGGCAATCATCAGGATAAAGGCGAGGACGATATCGACCGAGAAGTTCGTTGCGGCCTGCACGACCGTTGTATAGGCGGTCACGAAGATGATCTGGAACAGCGACGTACCAACGACCACATTCGTCGGGATGCGCAGGAGATAGATCATCGCCGGCACCATGATGAAGCCGCCGCCAACGCCCATGACCGATGTCAGAATACCGATGCCGAAGCCGAGCGCAACGACCGGGATCACGCTCAGGAAGATCTTCGACTTCTTGAACCGCATCTTGAGCGGCAGCTTGTGCACCCAATGGTGATGGCCAGGGCGCCGCGGTGTCGGCGGCACGTTCTTCGCCGCCCGGCGCAGGGCATTGATGCTCTCGAGCAGCATCAGCCCGCCAACCGTTCCGAGAAAGATGACGTAGAGCAGCGAGATGATGAGATCGAGCTGGCCGATCTGCCTGAGCAGCGAGAAGATCCAAATGCCGACCGTCGCGCCGGTCAGACCACCGACCAGCAGCACGGTTCCGAGTTTCACGTCGAGCGTTCCGCGCCGAAAATGCGTGATGGCACCCGATATGGAGGAAGCGACAACCTGGTTGGCGCCGGTGGCAACGGCGACGACTGGTGGGATGTTGTAGAAGATCAACAATGGCGTGATCAGGAAGCCGCCGCCGACACCGAACATTCCGGAGAGAAAGCCGACAGCTGCCCCCATGCCGAGAATGATGAAGATGTTCACCGACAATTCTGCGATAGGCAGATAGATTGTCACAGCAGACCCCGATTTACGAACTGCCCCCGCAGGCAGGCGTTCCTACATCCCGTTCGAATGGCGCATCATACGGTGAAATCGTTGCCAGAGGATTTCGATACGCGACGTGCAATCCGCTCGATCGTGTGATCACTCTCGAATATTCAGGCTTTTTTTGGGTTTTCTGACAGAGCTTTAGAAGGGCGAGTTTTGCAAGATCCATCGCTATGCTTGATCCGGCGCTGTTGAACGTGACGCACCTGCCGACTAGGGTTGGCACGGCATGATCCGGGGGATTCGCGTGAAGGCAGGACTGGTTCGTTGGTTGTTGGCTGCTTCGGTCTTGCAGCCGTTCGAAGCAAGGGCGGAATGGCAGCCGGTTGAACAGGTGCAGACCTACTCGGTGACAGGCAGTTCCGGCGCGGCGCTCTACGATTCCATCGGCGAGCGCGGTCCCGAGCTTGGCGGCGCTCGCGCGGTGGCGCATACGACGTTCAAGCTGACCTGGACCAGAAAATACGAGCGCCGAGGAAACACCTGCGTACTTGCCGTGGCGCGGCCGAAGCTGATTATCACCTACACACTGCCGAAGCCTGCTACAAAGCTCACCACGGCTACTCAGGTGAGCTGGGCGACTTTCATTGCCGGTATCGAAAAGCATGAGCGGGTGCACGGCGACTATATCAAGGAAATGGTCAGGGACATCGAGGCGATGAGCGTCGGTTTTTCCGCCGACGATGACCCTGGCTGCAGCAAGATCCGAGTCGAGCTGACGAAGCGGCTTGGCGAACTTTCTGCGCGACAGCGACAGCAGGGGCGCGATTTCGACAAGGTGGAGATGAGCGAGGGGGGCAATATCCGCCGTCTCGTCCTGCAGCTGGTGAACGGCCCCTGAAGGCCGCCCGAACCTAGGCCGGATCAACCCAAGGTGGCAGCGGCGACCGGAGCCAGGTGCGGCAAGACTTCCAGGGCACCGCGATAGATCATGTTCAGCGCCACATAGATGATGATGGCCAGACCAAGATAAGCAATCCAGTGGTAGCGGTTAAGCAGGCGTGCGATGAAGTTCGCCGCGATACCCATCATGGCGATCGATAGGATCAGGCCGATGACAAGGATCGTTGGGTGCTCGCGGGCGGCCCCTGCGACGGCAAGCACGTTGTCGAGCGACATCGACACGTCGGCGATGACGATCTGGCTGGCGGCCTGGAAGAAGGTCTTCTTCGGTGCCGCCATGCCACCTTCGGCATAATCGGCTTCGCCGCTGCTGCCGTTGCGCAGATCGCGCCACATCTTCCAACAGACCCAGAGCAGAAGAATACCACCGGCAAGCAGCAGGCCGATAATGTCGAGAAGCTGAACGGTGACGCTGGCAAGCGCGATGCGCAGCACAGTGGCGGCAAGAATACCGACGAGGATAGCCTTCTTGCGCTGGTCGGCCGGCAAGCCGGCCGCGGCAAGGCCGATGACTACGGCGTTGTCGCCAGCAAGCACGAGGTCGATGAGAACGACCTGCAGAAGCGCCAGCAAGCCGGCCGAAGTGAAGATTTCCATGACGTGACAATCCCTGACATATATGCAAAACGCCCCCGGCGTGCCGACAACGCATAAATGATCGCTGATCGGCTGATCAAGTGGCGCGGGCGCATTGTGCCAAAGTTCTGCCAGCCATTACAGTTCCGTCCAGCCGACAAACGCCCTTCATTTTCCTGACTTAAGCTCCTTTGCATGATCAGGCATTGGCCACGACGCGGCGAACGTGCTAGCGAGAGCCGCAAAACGCCCCGGCCCGCACGATCGAGGGGTATTGCAACGCATTCGGACTCCACGCAAACATGATTCGCATCGAGAATATCAGCAAGCAAAACAGTCATCGGATCCTCTTTATCGAGGCTTCCGCCGCCCTCAACAGAGGTGAAAAGATGGGTCTCGTCGGCCCGAACGGCGCCGGCAAGACGACGCTCTTTCGCATGATCACGGGGCAGGAGCAGCCTGATGAAGGCCAAGTCTCCGCCGAAAAGGGCGTAACGATTGGCTACTTCAACCAGGATGTCGGCGAGATGGAGGGCCGCAGCGCGGTGGCCGAGGTCATGGAAGGCGCCGGCCCCGTTAGCGTCGTCGCTGCCGAGCTGCGCGAGCTCGAAGCAGAAATGATCGATCCCGACAAGCTCGGCGAGATGGACCGGATCATCGAACGCTACGGCGAAGTACAGGCGCGCTATGAGGAGCTGGACGGCTACGCGCTCGAGGGCCGTGCGCGCGAAGTGCTCGCTGGCTTGAGTTTTACCCAGGAAATGATGGACGGCGATGTCGGCGCGCTGTCGGGCGGCTGGAAGATGCGCGTCGCGCTCGCCCGCATTCTCCTCATGCGTCCCGATGTCATGCTGCTCGACGAGCCGAGCAACCACCTGGATCTGGAAAGCTTGATCTGGTTGGAAGAATTCCTGAAGACCTATGACGGCGCGTTGCTGATGACCTCGCATGACCGCGAGTTCATGAACCGCATCGTCAGCAAGATCCTCGAGATCGACGCTGGTTCGTTGAACAGCTACTCCGGTGACTACGTGTTCTACGAACAGCAGCGGGCGCAGAACGAGAAGCAGCAGCAGGCACAGTTCGAGCGCCAGCAGGCAATGCTTGCCAAGGAAATCAAGTTCATCGAGCGCTTCAAGGCGCGGGCCTCGCACGCATCGCAGGTGCAGAGCCGAGTGAAGAAGCTCGAGAAGATCGACCGCGTCGAGCCGCCAAAGCGCCGCCAGACTGTCGCCTTCGACTTCCTGCCGGCACCGCGTTCCGGCGAAGACGTGATCAACCTCAAGAATGTTCACAAGAAGTACGGCAGCCGCACCATTTACGAAGGCCTGGACTTCATGGTCCGCCGTAAGGAGCGTTGGTGCATCATGGGCATCAACGGCGCCGGCAAGTCAACCCTGTTGAAACTGGTCGCTGGTTCGACAGAACCGGATCAGGGCAGCGTTGCCCTCGGCGCCAGCGTCAAGATGGGATATTTCGCGCAGCATGCCATGGATCTGCTCGACGGGGAGCGGACAGTCTTGGAGTGGCTGGAGGATTCCTTTCCGCAGGCGGGGCAGGCGCCTCTGCGCGCACTTGCCGGCTGCTTCGGCTTCTCCGGCGACGACGTCGAAAAGAAGTGCCGCGTGCTGTCGGGTGGCGAAAAGGCGCGGCTGGTCATGGCCAAGATGCTTTTCGATCCGCCGAACCTGCTCGTCCTCGACGAGCCGACCAACCACCTGGATCTCGATACCAAGGAGATGCTGATCAAGGCACTGTCTCAATACGAGGGCACGATGCTCTTCGTCTCGCACGACCGGCATTTCCTCGCGGCCCTTTCCAACCGCGTGCTCGAACTGACGCCTGACGGCATCCACCAGTATGGCGGCGGTTATACGGAATATGTCGAGCGCACCGGTTATGAGGCGCCCGGCCTGCGGAGCTAAGATAACGGTGCGACCTCCGGTCTCCGGCTTCGGCGCAAAGCATATGCTGGGATGAAGTTCGACGCCGGCTGCTGCCGCCTCGGCCAAGCGGTGCTCCGATCAGGGTATTCCGCGGTTTCTTCAGCAGCCGTCAGTGCCATCCGAAGAATGATCTGGCGTCGGATCTCTTCGGCCGCCAGCTTGCCTCCGGCATAGGCCGGCGCGACGGCAGGCGGGGACGGGCAACCCATCACGAAGCGTGGCAGCGATGGGTGCGATCACACATCTGCCGGAGCGCTTTCCACCCCCATGTTCAAAGTTCATCGCCTAGACGACGGCGAGCAAGTCGAAGACCGGCAGGCGAGAAGTCTTTTCAGGAAAAGGCTGCTTCCCACGCGTTTCTTCGACGGCATCTTTGCCGCTGTGTTCAAATCCCATCCGTGATGCCACGCAAACGCCAAACCTCACTTAGTAATTGTTGTGACTCCGTATTTGCGTGGCCTGCGGCGTTTTTCGGGATATCTCCATCCCTCAGCTGGTCGCCTCGCCTCAGCTAAGCCCGGGCTGTCCGGCCGAACTTGCACGGCTGAACCAAACCGGATGCTGGAACATCCAGAGAGGAGCCGCGCATGGATTGCGTCGCCCGAGGCTGAGGTTTCACCTGCAAAGACGCCGCTGTTTAGTCTGCAGGGGGTGGAGAAAGGCAGCTTGCCTCTTATGTCAAGGAAGGGGACAGCAAGCGAAGAGCGAAAGGACTCGCGCAAATGGCCAAGAACACGATCTGCCTGTGGTACGACAAGGACGCCGAGGCTGCAGCCCGGTTCTACGCCGAAACTTTTCCTGACAGCACGGTGGGCGCCGTCATTCGTGCGCCCGGAGATTATCCCGATGGCAAGCAGGGAGATGTGCTGGTGGTCGAATTCACCGTTGCCGGCGTTCCCTGTATAGGTCTGAACGGAGGGCCCGTGTTCAAGCATAACGAAGCCTTCTCGTTTCAGATCGCCACCGACAACCAGGAGGAAACTGACCGCTATTGGAACGCGATCGTCGAAAACGGCGGTCAGGAAAGCGAGTGCGGCTGGTGCAAGGACCGATGGGGCCTGTCCTGGCAGATCACCCCACGGGTGCTGACCGAAGCCCTGGCGATCGGCGGTGACGAGGCAAAACGCGCCTTCGATGCGATGATGACCATGAGGAAGATCGACGTCGCGGCCATCGAAGCAGCGCGGCGTGGCTAATCCATAGTATAATTCGCGCAGACCTCTGGCAGCTTCGAGATCTCCATGACGGATGCAGAGACGATCATCATCGGCGCCGGACCGGCGGGATTGGCCTGCGCTGCGGCGCTGCAGGCGCGGGGCCGCTCGTTTCTAGTGCTCGAGAAGGGCGACACTCTGGCAGCGTCCTGGCATCACCACTACGACCGTCTTCGTCTGCACACCCACAAGATGCACTCGGCATTGCCGGGAATGCCGATGCCGCGGCGATTTCCAAGGTACCCGTCGCGGCTGCAGGTCATCGAGTATCTCGAAACCTATAGCTCTTCGAACGACATCGAGGTCAGATTTGGCGTGCGCGCGACGGCGATACGCAAGGACAAGACG
This sequence comes from Rhizobium mesoamericanum STM3625, assembly GCF_000312665.1. Classification (GTDB taxonomy): domain Bacteria; phylum Pseudomonadota; class Alphaproteobacteria; order Rhizobiales; family Rhizobiaceae; genus Rhizobium; species Rhizobium mesoamericanum. The sequence continues at coordinate 1,432,224 of NZ_HF536772.1, forward strand.
TGGACGGTGGAGAGTTCCGACGGAACGTTCGAGGCAAACAATATTGTCATTGCGACCGGCCTCGCGAACACGCCGATACGGCCGACATGGGAAGGGCAGGGGCTGTTTGCCGGCAAGCTTCTGCACTCCTCGGAGTTCAGGAACGCTGCGGAGCTGGCAGCCGAGCGGGTCCTCGTCGTCGGTTTCGGCAACTCCGCCGGCGAAATCGCGCTCGAATGCGCCGAGGCCGGCCTTGATGTCGCGATGTCCGTGCGCGGCCCGGTCAGCGTCGTGCCACTGGAGCTATTCGGACTGACGAGCGCCAGCATCGCCATTGCTCAGCAGTTCCTTTCCTATCGCCTCGTCGACGCGGTGAACGCCCCGATCCTCGCCCTGCGGTTCGGCGATCTCGAAAAGTTCGGGCTGGAGCGGGCAAAAGGCGGGCCATTGACCGGTATTATCGAACGAGGCCGCACGCCTATGATCAATATCGGAACGATCGAGCGCATCCGGTCGGGGGATATCAAAGTGTTTTCCGCAATCACGAAATCCGAGGATCGGCGCGTGCATTTCGTCGACGGCCGATCCGACGTGTTCGACGCGATCATAATGGCGACCGGCTACCGACCGGGGCTCGAGGCGCTACTGCCCGATTTCGCGCATCGATTTGACGGCGCCGACGGTCCTGGCCGTGGCGAGCTACAGCCGGCCCATGACGCCCTGTACTTTTGCGGCTTCACCGCCGTGCCAACCGGCCTCCTCCGGGAAATTGGACGAGAGGCAAGGAAGATTGCCGCATCGATTGCCGGCAAATGACGAACAGTCCGCCGCTGATCTCAGCACCGATTTTTTGTTGTGGAGCTTGCAACGGTTTGACCAGCCTTCAGGTGAGCGTCAGACGTGCTGCCTACACGCGGCGCGGGCTGCAACGGAAAGGCTGATTATGAACAGGTACGTACGGTACGTTCTCGCGGCATCTGCCGCAATCGCAATTGCTTCGCCATCATGGGCGGCAACGACTGTGAAGGTCATCGAAGGTGGCGAGGGCGGCGGGCCGATGACCCTGACGCTTGATCAGACCACGATCAAGGCGGGCGAAACGATCTTCGCCGTTCATAACGACGCGATGACCGAGGAGCACGAGATGGTGCTCGTCAAGCTGAAATCTCCCGACCAGAAGATCCCGGTGATTGCTTCCAGGCATCGAGTGGACGAAAAGCAGCTCAAGAGCATCGGCGAAGTCTCGGACCTCAAGCCGGGGGCGGACGGGGAGTTGAAAGCGAAACTCGCCCCCGGCGCCTATCTGCTGTTGTGCAATATCAAAGGCCATTACGAAGCTGGCATGCAAGCTGGCCTGACGGTTACCAAATAGTCAGCCGAGACCGAAAGCCAGCCGAAAGCACCGGCGGGCGTCAAAGAAATGATGTTCGGAGGCGGCTTCAGGCCGCCTCCTTCTCCTTCGCGTAAGGATCAAATCGACTGTAGAAGGTCTCGCCCTTCGCGGCCATGTCCTTCAGCAGTGCCGTCGGCTTGAAGTGCGCGCCGCAGCTTGCCGCAAGCTTCTCGCTGAGCGTCACGAAGGTCTCCACACCCATGCCATCGATGTAGGAGAGCACGCCGCCGGTGTAGGGGGCGAAGCCGAAGCCGAGGATGGAGCCGACATCGGCCTCGCGCGGATCGGTAACGATGCCCTCCTCAATGGTCCGCGCCGCTTCGAGTGCGATAGTGACGAGGAAACGCTGCTTCAGCACTTTGACGTCGACCTCCTCCGCCTTTTTCTGCGGGTAGAAGGTCTTCAGCTCCGGCCAAAGCGACTTCTTGGCCGGTTTCGCCGGATAGTCGTAGAAACCCTTGCCGTTCTTGCGGCCGCGACGGTCGAGCTCGTCGACCATCTTGTCGATCAGCGCCACGTGCTTCGGATCGACGGCGGCCTCGCCGAGATCGGCGACGGTCGCCTTGAGAATCTTTTGCGACAGATCGATCGCCACCTCGTCATTGAGGGACAGCGGACCGACCGGCATGCCGGCCATCTTGGCGGCATTCTCGATCATCGCCGGCGGGACGCCCTCGATCAGCATGTCATAGGCTTCATGGATGTAGCGAAAGACGCAGCGGTTGACGAAGAAGCCGCGCGTGTCGTTGACGACGATCGGCGTCTTCTTGATCGCGGCAACATAATCGAGTGCGACGGCCAGCGCCTTGTCGCCGGTCTGGTTGCCGAGAATGACCTCCGTCAGCATCATCTTCTCAACCGGCGAGAAGAAATGCACGCCGATGAAATCAGCCGGGCGCTTGGAGTTCTTGGCAAGGCCTGTTATCGGCAGCGTCGAGGTGTTCGAGGCGAAGATGGCGCCTTCAGGCAAGACGGCCTCAACGGCCTCGATGACGGCCTTCTTGACCTCACGATCCTCGAAAACGGCTTCGATAACGAGATCGGCATCCTTCAGGTCGGCATAGTCCGCGGAGGGGACGATGCGCGACAGCAGTGCCGCACCCTCATCTGTCGTAAGGCGACCCTTACCGATCGAGTCCTTCACCAGGCCTTCGCCGACGCTCTTGCCCTTGGTCGCAGCTTCGATGTCGCGGTCGATCAGGATAACGGGGATGCCGGCGGCGGCGGTCACATAGGCGATCGAGGCTCCCATGAAACCGGCGCCGACGACACCCACCTTCTTCAACTCCGTCTTTGCAACGCCGGCGGGGCGGCGGGCCCCTTTGCCGAGCTCCTGCATGGAGATGAAGAGCGAACGGATCATCGAGAAGGCTTCGTTGGTCTGCAGGATCTCGGTGAAGTAGCGCTGCTCGATCTTGAGGCCGGTGTCGAACGGCACCTGCAGGCCTTCATAGACGCATTTCAAGATAGCGAGGGCGGCGGGATAGTTGCCTGATGTCTCGCGGCGCAGGATTGCGGGTGCGGCTGGCCAGAGCTGCGCTGCCGCTGGCGTCCAGATGCCGCCACCAGGCGCCTTGAAGCCCTTCTCGTCCCAGGGGGCGACGGGCTTCAGCCCGTCCTTGATCATCTGCTTTGCGGTTGGGATGAGCTGATCCGGCTCGACCACTTGATGCACGAGGTTCATCGCCTTGGCGCGTGCTGCCGTCAGCGACTGGCCCGTCGTCATCATCTGCAGGGCCGACTGGGCGTCCGCCAGGCGCGAGACTCGCTGCGTGCCGCCGGCACCGGGAAAGATGCCGACCTTGACTTCGGGCAGTGCGATCTTCACAGACTTGGCATTCGAGGCGACGCGACCGTGGCAGGCGAGCGACATTTCGAAAGCGCCGCCCATGCAGGTGCCGTTGATTGCCGAGACCCAAGGCTTGCCCGAGGTTTCGATCTTGCGGAACAGGCCAGTCATACGGCCGACAAGATCGAACAGCTTCTGCGCGGCGCCCTCTGGATTGGCAGCCTTCTCTTGCTGGTAGAGCGAGAACATCGACTTGATCATCGAGAGGTCTGCGCCGCCGGAAAAACTCGACTTACCCGAGGTGATGACCGCGCCCTGGACGGCGCTGTCGGCAACCACAGCATCGACGATGGCGTCCAGCTCGTCCATCACCTCCTCGGTGAAGACGTTCATGGATTTGCCGGGCATGTCCCAGGTGACAAGGGCGATGCCGTCCGCGTCTGCTTCGACGGTGAAGTTCTTGTAGGTCATGTCTCTCTCCCTCAGACGCGTTCGATTACCGTTGCCGTGCCCATGCCGGCGCCGATGCAGAGCGTGACGAGCGCGGTGTTCAGGTCGCGCCGCTCCAGTTCGTCCAGCACCGTGCCCAGGATCATCGCGCCGGTGGCGCCGAGCGGGTGGCCCATGGCAATCGCGCCGCCGTTGACGTTGATTTTGTCGTGCGAAATTTCGAAGGCCTGCATGTAGCGCAGCACGACGGCGGCGAAGGCTTCGTTGAGTTCGAAGAGATCGATGTCGGCAAGCGTCATGCCGGTGCGCTTCAGAAGCTTCTCGGTGACGTCGACCGGACCGGTCAGCATCAGCGCGGGGTCGGAGCCGATATTGGCGAAAGCCTTGATGCGGCCGCGGGGCTTCACGCCCATGCTTTCGCCGCCGGCTTTCGAACCCAGAAGAACGGCAGCAGCGCCGTCGACGATGCCGGAGGAATTGCCGGCATGGTGGACATAGTTGAGGCGCTCGACTTCCGGATGGGCCTGGATCGCGACGGCTTCGAAGCCACCCATCTCGCCCGGCAACTGGAACGAGGGGTTGAGTGCCGCCAGAGCCTGCATATCGGTCCCAGGACGCATGTGTTCGTCGCGGGCAAGGATCGTCAGGCCGTTTTGATCCTTGACCGGAATGACGGAGTTCTTGAAATAGCCCTTCTCCCAGGCATTGGCCGCGCGCTTCTGGCTCTCGACCGCATAGGCGTCGACGTCATCGCGCGAGAATCCGTATTTGGTGGCGATGAGATCGGCCGATACGCCCTGCGGCATGAAATAGGCAGGGAAGTTCACCGATGGGTCCATGAACCAGGCACCGCCCGACATGCCGAGGCCGACGCGCGACATGCTCTCGACGCCGCCTGCGATGACGATGTCATCGGCGCCCTGGGCGATCTTCGCCGCGCCGAAGTTCACGGCGTCGAGGCCAGAGGCGCAGAAGCGCGAGATCTGCATGCCGGGCGCCTTAGTGGAATAGCCCGCCTCGAAGGCGGCACCGCGCGGGATCACCGCGCCTGCTTCCATCACTGGATCGACGCAGCCCATCACGATGTCGTCCACGGTTGCGGTGTCGAGCCCGTTGCGATCGCGGATCGCCTCAAGCGTCTTGGCGGCAAGCCGCACCGACGGGACCTCATGCAGCGAACCGTCCTTCTTGCCGCGGCCGCGTGGCGTACGCACGTGGTCATAAATGAAAACCTCGGTCATTCCTCTATCTCCCTGTCGGCGCGGGCGCCGTTGAACTTAAAAGGCCTCGGCGGCCAAGGTCATCATCGTTTCCGCGCCGGTCTCGATGCGGGTTTTGCGCAGGGCCGTTTCCGGCATGATCCGTTCCATGAAGAAGCGGGCGGTCACCAGCTTGTTGCGGAGGAACGCCTCGCGCTCCGCCTCTCCTGCCGCAAGGCCGTCCTCCGCAGCCTTCGCCATCTTCGCCCACATATAGCCGAGTACGACAAGGCCGAAGAGGTGCATGTAGTCGGTCGAGCCGGCGCCGGCATTGTCAGGCTTGGCCATGGCGTGCTGCATGAACCACATGGTCGCCGCCTGCACGTCATTCAACCCCTTCTTCAGGTTCTTGGTAAAGAAGGTCATCTGCTCGTCGTTGCGGTTCTCTTCGCAGAAATCGCCGATCTCCTTGAACAGCGCCATGACGGCGCGGCCGCCATTCTGTGCAAGCTTGCGGCCGACGAGGTCCAGCGCCTGGATGCCATTGGCGCCTTCGTAGATCATGGCGATGCGCGCATCGCGCACATACTGGCTCATGCCATGTTCTTCGATGTAGCCGTGCCCGCCGAAGACCTGCTGGGCCATGACGGCGTGCTCGAAGCCCTTGTCGGTCATCACGCCCTTGAGGATCGGGGTGACGAGACCAAGAATGTCGTCGGCCGTCTGGCGCTCCTTCTCGTCCGCCGAACGGTGGGCGATGTCGGATTTCAAAGCCGTCCAGAGGAGGAAGGCGCGGCCGGCCTCGTTGAAGGCACGGATCGTCATCAGCGAACGGCGAATATCGGGATGTACGATGATCGGATCGGCTTGTCTGTCGGGCGCCTTGGGGCCGGAGAGCGAGCGGCCCTGAATGCGCTCGCGGGCATAGTTGACCGCGTTTTGATAGGCGACCTCGGAGATTGCCAATCCCTGCAGGCCGACGCTGAGGCGCGCCTCGTTCATCATCACGAACATGGCGCTGAGGCCCTTGTTTTCCGCGCCGATGAGGAAGCCGGTCGCCCCGTCATAATTCATGACGCAGGTGGCGTTTCCGTGAATGCCCATCTTATGCTCGATTGCACCGCAGGAGACCTCGTTGCGCTCGCCAATGGTGCCATCCGCCTTGATGAGATATTTCGGCACGATGAACAGCGAAATGCCCTTGGTGCCTTCCGGTGCACCCTCGATGCGGGCCAGCACCAGATGCACGATGTTGTCGGTCATGTCGTGCTCGCCGGCCGAAATGAAGATCTTCTGGCCGGAGATCTCGTAGCTGCCGTCCGTCTGCGGCACCGCCTTGGTGCGCAGCAGGCCGAGATCGGTGCCGCAATGCGGCTCAGTGAGGTTCATGGTACCGGACCATTCGCCGGAGACCATTTTCGGCAGATAGGTCTGCTTCTGCTCGTCCGAGCCATGCACGAGGATTGCCGCGATCGCGCCCTGGGTCAGCCCCGGGTACATCATCAGCGACATGTTGGCGGCGGAGGTATATTCGCCGACAGCGGCATGGAGCGTATAGGGAAGGCCCTGGCCGCCGAATTCTTCCGGAACGGCAAGTCCGGTCCAGCCGCCCTGGCAATAGGCGTCGTAACCCTCCTTGAAGCCATTCGGCACAGAAACCGAGCCGTCTTCGTTACGTAAGCAGCCTTCCTGATCGCCGGAGTAGTTCAGCGGAAAGAGCACTTCCTCGGCAATCTTTGCAGACTCGCCGAGAATTGCCTCGATCGTGTCAGGCGTCGCATCGGCAAACCCCGGGAGATTGTTGTAGCGTTCCAGGCCGAGCACGTCGTTCAGCACGAAGAGCGTGTCATTAACCGGGGCCTTGTAGACTGGCATTGTTCGAATTCCTCCAATTCGGCAAGCCGGACGAAACCGGCATTTGAGAGTCTCTTACAAAATATTGACGTTTGCGTAAACGTCAAATGTGGGTGTCGCGCGAATTTGTGAAACTTGCGCCATTGTCGGAAAGAGCCGGGCCGGCACGTCCTGGGGCTGTCGAACATTTCGTCAGAGCAGCAATGAGGAGGACAACCCGATGCTCAAGGTCAGTTCGAAGCTCTGGTTCGAGAAGGAAGTCTCCTGGAAGCCGTCGAATTCTATGTGGCGACGATTCCGAATTCGTCCATGAGCCGCACGACCGTCCTTCCGGCCAAGACACCGAGCGGCCCTCCGGGCAGCGTAATTATCACCGAGTTCAGGCTCGGGAGCCAAGATTTCGTAGCCATGCAGGCCGGTTTGCTCGACCTTTCAACCATGCCTTCTCGATCTCGGTTCAATGCGAGACGCGGGCAGAGATCGACAGGATCTGGAACGCATTTTTGAAGAACGGCGGTGTGGAAGAGCAGTGCGGTTGGTTGCGGGACCGTTGGGGCCTCTGTTGGCAAATCGTTCCACGGGTGCTGATGGAGATGATTGCCGATCCCGACCGCGAACGCGCAAAACGGGTTACCGAAGTCATGCTTGGCATGGTGAAGATCGATATCGTGAAGCTGGAGGCCGCGTATCGGTGAGAGGCGGCCGACAGGAGATAATGCGGCCATCGCGGCGCAATCCCGCAACCATCCGCTCTCATCCTGAGGTGCTCTGCAGAGCCAGCGGCCTCTTCGCCACGCAACCGGGTTGCGTCCGAGCGAAGACGCGCTAGACTTCTCGTGCAGACCGATGAAAGAGCTTTGGAGGAGCGATTTTATGAGACGGATGTGGCCGGAGGAGTTCAATTCCATTCTCGACGGAGCCGAGGAAGTCACGCTGCAGCTGCCGGCGGTGGAGCACGAGGACGGCTCCCGCAGCGAAGCGGTCAGCCGCAAGGCACTGAAAGTTCGCATTCCGATGGATGACTATGAACGCATCTGGCCGCTCGCCGAGATGCGTTACCGGCTCGACGGCAAGCTCGCCGGAAAGGCGATCACGCTGATCACCACCAGTCCGCATTATCATCGCTGGCATCCCGCCGATGGCGGCAGCGTCGATAATGTCTCCGACAGCGGCCGCCACTACACGACAAAATATGTCGTCGTCCATTTCCTGCTCGACGATGTAAGGGAAACGGCGGCCGCCTGAGCCGCCGCTAGGGCCAAAGCTCACGCTGCATCCAGCGCCTGCTGCAGATCGGCGACGAGATCGTCCGGATGCTCGATGCCGATTGACAGGCGGATGGTTGATTCCAGGACGCCAATCCGTTGGCGAACGTCGGCCGGCACGCCGGAATGCGTCATCGTTGCCGGATGGCTGGCAAGGGATTCCGTACCGCCGAGGCTAACTGCCAGCTTGAAGATCTGCAGGGCGTTCAGGAACTTGAAGGATGCAGGCTGGCCACCCCTGATGTCGAAGGAGAAGGTCGAGCCGGCGCCGCTGCACTGCGCCGCGAAGACCCGCCCGACCGGCGAATTAAGATCGTGATAGGGCAGGTAGTGAATCCCCTCGACCCTCGGGTGCTCACGCAGGAAATCGGCGACCACGCGGGCGTTGCTGTCGGCGCGCTCCATGCGGATCTGCAGCGTCTCCAGCGAACGGCCGAGCATCCAGCAGGAGTGCGGATCAAGTTGCGTGCCGATGGCGCCGCGCAGCGCCTTAACCTGCTTCATGACCGCCTTCGAGCCGAGCGCAGCGCCGGCGATCAGATCGGAATGGCCGCCGACATACTTGGTCAGCGAATAGAGCGAGATATCGGCGCCGTGTTCGATCGGCCGCTGGAAGACGGGGCCAAGCAGCGTGTTGTCGCAGGCGATAATTGGCACATGGCCCTGCTTCCGGCCGATCGTGTCGGCGACACGCCGGATCATCGCGACGTCGACGAGGCTGTTCGTCGGATTGGCTGGCGTCTCGACGAGGATCATCGACACGCGGCCCTTTGCCATCGCGTCTTGAGCCGCCACCTGGACCGATGCCTCGCTCACCCCATCGGCGAAACCCACGGCCGCGACGCCAAGATTGAGAAACGTCTTTGCCAGCAGGGTCTCCGTTCCGCCGTAGAGCGGCTGGGAATGGAGCACCGCGTCGCCAGGACGAACGAAGGCCAAGAGCGTTGTGGCGATTGCCGACATGCCGGACGAGAAGAGGGCGCAGCTTTCGGTCCGCTCGTAAACGGCAAGCCGGTCCTCGACGATCTCGCTATTGGGATGATTGAAACGCGAATAGACGAGGCCCGCGCCCTTGCCGGCCGGCGGCTCCTTGCGGCCGGACACGTAGTCAAAGAAGTCGCGGCCATCCTCGGCGGATTTGAAGACGAAAGTCGACGTCAGGAATACCGGCGGCTTCACCGCCCCTTCCGACAGTTCCGGGTCGTAACCATAGTTCAGCATCTGCGTCTCGGGATGCAGGGCATGGTTGCCGATATGAGTCTTGGAAGGATGCGGTGCGGTCATTGTCGTCTCCTCGAGAGATGCCGTGATGCTCGCAAATTATATCAGAACGCGAGGACTGTTCTTGCTATTTGCCGCGTCACCATGTTCTTTTGAGCAACTTGATGCGGAGAATCGCTGATTGTGACGCAGAAAATTGCTGACGACATGGACCGGAAGATCCTCAAAGAACTGATGAGCGATGCCCGCCTTCCGAACAACGAGCTTGCGGAACGCGTCGGGCTTTCCGCGTCGGCCTGTCTGCGTCGCCTCCGCCGGCTTGAGGATGCGAAAATTATCACGGGCTACACCACGCTCGTCGATCCGGCCGTCGACGGCTGGACGATGACGGCGCTGGCCTCCATTCGCCTCAGCCGCCAGCACGAGGACGAGATCGAGATGTTCGAGAGCGCCGTGCGCGAGTGGGACGAAGTGCTCGAATGCCATCTGGTGACCGGCTCGCGCGACTATGTACTGAAGGTGATGAGCTCGGGTCTCGAAGACTACGAGCGCTTCATCAAGGAAAAGATCGCCCGCCTGAAATGCGTCGATACCATTGAGACCAGCTTCGTGATGAGTACGATCAAGGCGCGACGGGTATAACATCTGCAGGCGAGCTTGATGCTTGAACCGCAGATCTCCCAGGCGCAGCGACCGGAGGACAGCCATGACAGAGTTTCCCTACAGTTCCGCCCTCATCGTCGGCGCAGGCCCGGGGCTCAGCGCCTCGCTTGCGCGTCAGTTGGCGGAATGCGGTGTCAAGGTCGCTTTGGCGGCGCGCAACACCGACAAGCTGAACAAACTCGCCGGCGAAACCGGCGCCTTGACCTTTGCCGCGGATGCCGCGCAACCTGCTTCCGTCGCTGCACTCTTTGACGACGTCGCGGCTGCGATCGGCGCTCCTGAGGTCGTCATCTATAACGCCAGTGGCCGCTTGCGCGGTGCTTTGGCAGAACTCGATCCAGCCGCCGTCGAACAGGCAATTGCCATAAGCGCCTATGGTGGCTTCCTAGTCAGCCAGCAGGCCGCAAGGCGCATGCTTGCCCATGGGCGCGGCGCGATCCTGTTTACCGGGGCGACGGCGAGCATCAAGGGATATGCCGAGTCAGCAGCGTTCGCTATGGGCAAGTTTGCACTTCGCGGCCTTGCCCAGAGCGCTGCCCGGGAACTTGGGCCAAAGGGAATTCACGTCGCCCATTTCATCATCGACGGTGGAATCCGTTCGCAGATGCGCCGGGAAGACCCGGCCAAGCCGGATGCGACGCTGGATCCTGGCGCCATCGCGCGGACCTATATCAATGTGCTCCTGCAACACCGGAGCGCTTGGTCGCAGGAAATCGAGATGCGGCCGTGGACGGAATCTTTCTGATATTCGCCTAACATGGCCGGGTGCTAGCGTAGCGCTTGCGGCCCCGTTTCGGCACGGAAAACGACTGAGAATACTGAAAAGTTAAAAAAATCTCACGCCGATTAACGGGTTCTTTACCACGTTTCGTGAAAGGTGCTGTCTGAGCATTGGCGACTTGCGTTCCTTTTTTAGTCTCGCGTTCATGGAATGCGCTACGCCGCACAGGTTGAGGAAGTCTGGTTGATTATCTCTTCATGAACGGTGCTCACGTCCGCATCTCGATGCGGCGCTGACGGAAGCCAATGATCGGCCCTGACGAGGGTTCGGACAGATGAAGCGAGCAAGAAGATGAACGGATCGCGATCAAATTCCCCACGGCATTCCGACAGGGCGTCGCTCGATGCGCTGAACCGCACCATCGAAGGTCTGGAAGCGAGGATCGAGGGTTTGATGGGCGCGAGCGCTCGCGACCAGCGCCAGCGCGCCGCGGCGCCGGAGCGCGAGGTCTATACCGATCCTTATGTCGCTCGCGCACCTCACGCCGCTGAAACCCGGCGCGATCCTTTCGCAGAAATCCGCCAGCGCCAGCGCATTCTGGAAGCAAGCCGGGAGCGCCCGGCGGAGCGCGAGCAGCCGGCTCCGTCGCGCACGCCGCTGCCGGTTGCCGAACGCGCGCCCCGTCCGACCGCACCACAACCAACCATGGCTCAGCCGGCCCATCGCGCGGAAGACACCATGACCGAGATTGCCCAGGCGCTCGTCAGTCTTCGCCAGGACCTGAAGCGCGACATCTCCGATGGCGTGACGCGCGAGATGAATGCGCTGCGGGAGGAGATCCGCAGCATCAAGGTCGGTGCCGAAGACCGCCGCTTCGCCGATGACATGCGCGCCGATATGGGCCGTCTCGCCAGCAGCATCGACCAGCTTGCCGGCCGCTCAAATGCGGCCGACGTGCAAGGGTTGCGAGGCGAGTTCGAAGAGCTGCGCTCGCTGATGGATGGGCTGGCGCGCGAAGATTCAATCCGCCATATGGAGACACGCTGGGACGGCTTCGAGAGCCAGCTGCATGCGCTCGACACGGCGGGCCTGCAGGAAGAGCTGGTGGCGCTTGCATACCGGCTCGACGACATTAAGCGCCATATCGGCGGCATGGGCGAAAGCCCGGCCGTGCGTGCTCTGGAAGACAAGCTTCTCTCCATAGCAACAGCGATGGAGCAGTTCGGCACCATGATCCAGCCGCATGACCGGGCAATGGCCGAGCAGTTTGCGGCGGTCGATCGTCGGCTCGACGAAATCAGCCGCGCCATTGCGGCAACCGGCCGCGCCACCACCGGCGGCGACCCCGCCATGATGCATCGCCTAGAAGGCCGCCTGAATACATTGGCCGAGCAGATCGATCTGATGGGCCACAGCGTCGCGAGCCGCGTAGCCCCGAGCGACGTCCTGACCGATCGGCTCGAAACGCTGACGCTGCGCGTCGAGGAACTTGCCAACGCTGAGGCCGCCTCGCGCCTCGACGAACGCCTGGAGCATCTGTCCTACCTGCTCGAGCGAGGCCATAAGGCCGCGCCGCAGCCGGAACTTACCGGCGCACTCGCCGACATCTCGCGCAAGATCGAGGCGCTTGAGGTCGGCTCGGTCAACGATGCGCTGGCGCAGCGCCTGGACTATCTGGCACGCCGCATCGACGAATTGGATTTCCAGCAGCTTCAGCCGATCGCCGCTCCCTCGGACGATAGCGCCATCCGTCGCATTGAAAGCCGGCTCGGCGATATCGCCGCACGCCTTGAAGAAAGCACCGCCGCGCCGGCGGCCGATTCCTATGCGCTAAAGAACCTCGAAGACCAGATCGCCAACCTTTCGGCCCTAATGAGCGAGCCGCGGCCCGTGGCAGAGCTGCCGCTGGATTTCGACCGCCGTATGGGTGCGATCGAGGACTACATGGCGACCAGCGATGAATATATCATCGAAGCCGCCCGCCAGGCGGCGGAAGCAGTGGTCGAGGCCTATGCGAGAAGCGGCGCCCTCCAGGGCGGCGCGCCGGCTGCAGCCGACATGTCGGCGCTCACGGCGCTTGCCGAAGACCTGCGCCAGCTCGAGGACCTCAGCCGCAGCAGCGAGGAGCGCACGCATAAGACCTTCCAGGCACTGCACGATACGCTGGTTCAGATTGCCGAGCGATTGGACACAATGGAAGACCGCGCCGCTGCAAGGCCAGCGCCGAGAATGCCTGTCGCCGCTGCCGATTTCGAGGTCGATACCTACTCGATGATACAGGCGGGCGCCGAGGAGGCGCAGAAGCCAGCGGTGTTTGGAACCCGCGCCCCGGCGAGCCGGCAGTCCGAACCAGCCAAAGACGCGCCGGCCGTACCTGTGAGGGCAGCGACCGACACCAGTGCGATTGCCATCGAGGCCGCAACCAAGCCGGCATCTTCTTCTGCCGCACCCTTAAAGGGCAGCCTGCTCACCAGCCTCGGCAAGCGACTGCTGCCGAGCAAGAGACCGAAGGCTGAAACCGTTACCGCTGAACGCACACTTATCGATCCGGCTCCCTCCATCGATCCCGTCGATGTGATGCCGCCGGAAGCCGCCAACGAGCCGCTGGAGCCGGGCTCGGGCGCGCCGGATGTCAAGAAAATCCTGGAGCGTGTCCGCGCCAGCCAGAACGCCGCACGGACGAACGCCAAGCCGGTACCGGAAAACGAGCGCGCCGATTATATTGCCGCCGCCCGTCGCGCCGCGCAGGCGGCGGCCATGGAGACCGAGCCCGACCCCAAATCGCAGTCCGGCAAAGCTAATAAGAAGGCAAACGCCGAGGACGCAACGAAGGGGAGCGCCTTCTCGCGCTTCCGCCGTCCGATCTTGCTCGCTGTCGGCGCCGTGCTGTTGGCGATCATGGCCTTTCCGTTGGCCCGCACACTGACGAGCGGCCAGCCGGCACCGTCCGCCGAAGTTGCAGTGCTGACGGATTCGTCGAGCAATACGCTACCGTCAGACAGCGAAACCACGCCGGACCAAGTCGCTGCAATCGCTCCGGAGATCCCGGCTGCAGCACCGACGGTTGCGCCGCTTGCGAGCAACGATCCCGCACCGGCGCCTGCAGCATCCGACCATCTGACCGCAACCGCGCCGCTGAACGGTGATGCCGCCGCGCCGCTTGCGCCTTCCGGCGCTCCTCAGGACGCCTCCGGTTTCGTTTCCAAGGATGCCGCGCCGGCTGCTGCTGGAGTGGCCACCACACCGACCGCGGAAACGGCAAGCATTGCCGTCCCGGAGACGGTGCAACCGAAGTCGCTCGCCGATGCCGCCAGGAGCGGCGATCCGCTGGCGCTCTTCGAAATTGGTGCACGCTATAGCGAGGGCCGGGCCGGCGTCGCAGTCGATGCGAAGGAAGCAGCAAATTGGTACCAGCTCGCTGCGAACAAGGGCTTCGCGCCGGCCGAATACCGTCTTGGCAACGTCTACGAGAAGGGCACGGGTGTCGATCGCGATATCGCCAAGGCGAAGCACTATTACGAACAGGCTGCCAACCAGGGCAATGCCAGTGCGATGCATAACCTCGCCGTGCTCTACGCATCAGGCGCGCTTGGCCAGCAAGACTACAAGGCGGCAGCGAACTGGTTCGTCAAGGCGGCCGACCTCGGCGTCACCGACAGCCAGTTTAATCTCGCGATCCTCTGCGCACGCGGCAATGGGGTCGTACAGGATCTGACCGAGTCCTATAAGTGGTTCGCGATCGCCGCCAAGGGCGGTGACAAGGACGCGGCACAGAAGCGCGACGAAGTTGCCAACGCGATGAAGCCGGACCAGCTCGAAAAGGCGCGTGCCAAGGCCGACCTCTGGAAGGCCGCACCGCTCGACAGCAAGACAAACAGCGTCGACGTTCCCGATGAATGGGCCGGCAGTGCCACCAAAACCTCGACCGTCGACATGAAACGGGCGATCCGCAACATCCAGGCTATTCTCAACAACAACGGCTTCGACGCCGGCCGGCCGGATGGCGAGATGGGCGCGAAGACCGTTGCGGCGATCAAGAACTTCCAGAAGTCGATCGGGCAGGAACCGAGCGGCAAGATCAATGACGTCACGGTGAAGGCGCTGTTGGAGCGTAATAAGGGTCCGGCCACCAAGGTCTGATTGCGCCGCCCTGCGCTCTCCGCGTATCAGAGATTGAACAAAAAGCGCCAACGGTGGGCAGTTCCGCGCAAGCTTCGCCGATTATCTATCAGCAGAGCTGGATGTAGTTCGTTATCGCAGCTCATGGAGAAATTTCGCACTAAGCGCGAGTTCTTCGGAAAATGTTATTTGCAAAACATTGCAACTATGATTCTTCTTTCTGTGTAAGTGCTCTGCGTATCGTGATTCGGTGAATGTCGTTGATGCTGAATGATTTGGCGGAGATTCCGAATGATAAGTCTTGATATCGAAAGCTGGGCGCTAACGCGAGCTCACCACATCGTCCTGAATGAAGGGTTGAATCTTGCGAGGGCGGCGCAGGATCTGGATCGCAAGCGCTCGCGTGCGCTGGTTTACGAGCTTCAGAAGGTCATAGCCGCTGCGATCCTCGAGGCACATGCGGCCAATGTCAGTTCCAAGGGGTCGCAGGCCGCCCAGGGGACCTGATACTGCGTTGCTCTATGTATGAAAGCCTCCCACTTGGGATACCCACGACTGCTCGCGTCCTTTTAGCAGATATCCATAAGCCAATTGCTTCAGGTCGATTGGCCGCTATAGCGGGCCTATGCCTGGTCGATTTCCGTATCGAGAGTTTCGATCAGACGGGTCATGACGGCCAGGGCTGCCTCCATCTCGGCGGTGGCAAAAGACTGCCCTAGTCTGTCGGCCCACTCCGCCTGTGCTGTCTCGATCAAGGCGAGGCGGGATTCGCCTTCCTCCGTCAATTTTACCAGTTTGGCGCGCTGATGCAGCGGGTTGTCGACGTACGTGATCAGCCCGTCGCCTTCGAGTGCATCCGCCAGCCGTTGCACGCCCTGTCGGGCGACCCCGAGCAGGCGTGCAATCTGTGCGACGGAATGAGCGCCACTTCGCGCACCGGCCAGCACCTGCCAGCGGGCGCTCGTCTGCCCGGCGGCCTTCGCCAACTCGTCGCCGGCGGCGGTCAACCGGCCTGCGAGCCGCAAAGCGGTGATGGTGAACAGCGAGAAGGCATCGCCTTCGGCGGTTCGCCTCGGGCGATTATGTTTGACAACATGTTGTCGTGTTGGTATGTCAACGGTCATGACAACATATTGTCATAGGGATTGACCGTTGCAAAGGGCGGAGGAGGAATCATGAAGAAAACCTACACCGGCAGCTGCCATTGCGGCAAAATCCGCTACGAGGTCGATGCTGATCTCCAGGCCGGTACCGGCCGCTGCAATTGCACCGTCTGCGGCAAGCGGCGCTATTGGGGGGCGGTCGTGAAGCCTGAGGATTTCCGTCTTCTGTGCGAGGAGACGGCCGCCGCTGACTATCAGTTCGCAACGATGAGTGGCCATCACCGCTTTTGTCCGACATGCGGCCTTCATGCCTATGGCCATGGTCATATTCCGGAAATTGGCGGAGACTATGTGTCGATCAACATCGCCTGCCTTGATGGCATATCTCCCGAAGAGCTGGCCTCTCTGCCGGTTCGCTATATGGACGGGCTTCATGACAATTGGTGGAACGAACCCGCAGTGACGAGCTACCTTTGACTAAGGCGACCTCGCAGCCCCGTTGCGTTCGGTGACCTGAAAGTCCGGGCATGACCGGACGAGAACGTCACTCCGCCGCAGCACGCTTCTGAGCGGAGATCTGCGTGACGTAAGCCCTTAGCGCTGCCGGCCGGACCGGTTTGTGCTGGAGGCCAATGCCGTGCCGCTCGACCTCGCTGCGGACCTCCGGAGTGCGGTCAGCGGTGACGATCAGCGCTGGAATGAACGCCATGAAGCGCTCCCTGAGCGTCAGGATCGCGGACACGCCGGTGCCGTCGCCCAGGTGATAGTCGGCGATGACAAGGTCAGGCGACGCCACGTGCGCATCGAGTGCGGCGATATCGGCCAGTGAGCTCAGGCATCGAACCTCGCAGCCCCATCCGCTGATCAGGAGCTGCATACCTTCCAATATATGTGGCTCGTTGTCGATGCAGAGGACCTTTAGTCCCTTAAGGCTCTGCGCGGAATGCTCCGCCGGCTGGGCAGCGCCGACACGCTCGGGGAGCCTCGACGCGTCGCGCGGCATCACGATACGGAAATCCGTGCCCTTGCCATGTGTCGAGTGCAGTTCCACCGGATGGTTGAGGACGCGCGCGATACGATCGACGATCGAGAGGCCGAGGCCCAGTCCGGTGGCCGTTTTGGCGCCTTCGTCGAGCCTCGCGAATTCCTTGAAGACGGTCCGGAACTTCGACGGCGGAATGCCTATCCCCGAATCCATAACCTGAATGACGACCTGGTGTCCGCGCCGGCGCGCGCCGACAAGTACCTTGCCGTCGATCGTGTATTTGATCGCGTTGGAGACGAGATTTTGCACGAGGCGGCGAAGCAGGTTGGGGTCGGAGCGAACCCGTAGCGAGGTCGGCATCACCACCAGCTTCAACTTCTTCTCGCGGGCGATCGGTGCGAAATCGGTCTGGATTCGTTCCAGCAGATCGGAAAGCGGCACCGAGGCGAGGCGCGGCCGCATCGCCCCCGTATCGAGCCGCGAAATGTCGAGCACCGCGCCGAGGATGGTTTCGACAGATTCCAGTGCGGAATCGATGTTGCGAACGATGGCACTGCTTTCGGAGTGGCCCATGCGCTCGACTAGCGCCGAGGAATAGAGCCGCGCCGCATTGAGCGGCTGCAGGATGTCATGGCCGGCGGCCGCGAAGAAGCGCGTCTTGCCGAGATTGGCTTCATCCGCCGCGGCTCTTGCCTCACCGAGCTCCCGATTGACGCGGGTCAGTTCGGCTGTGCGCTCAGCGACGCGCTGTTCCAGCGTTTCGTTGGCCTGCTTGAGTGCCCGGTCGGCGGCGACGCGTTGCGTGATATCGGTGAAGGTCGCAACGATGCCCTTGTCCGGCATGGCGTTGGAGCGCACTTCGATGATGCGCTCTCCGCCGCCGAGCACCAGCGCGAAGGGTTTGTCCAGCGTCAGGAAATGCCGGACGGTCTGATTGACGTCGCCGGCCGCGATATCGCCGCGCTGGCTGAGGATCACGACAATATCGGCCAGCGGGAAGCCCACCTGTCCGGTATTTTCCGGCAGCTCAAGCAATTGCCGGAAGCGGCGGTTCCAGATCGTCAGATTGTTCGCGCTGTCGAATACCGCGATGCCCTGGTCCATCTGTGAAAGCGCGGTCTGCAGCATGTCCTGGTTATACTGCAGCGCCTCACTTGCCTGGTCTAGGAGCCAGGCGGTATCGGCGGAGGCATCTTCTACCTTCTGAAGGATTAGCGACAGCACGAGCCGGGCAGATGAGGATCCGATGGCGCTGCCCAGCAGCTGCTCGGTAAAGTGGATGAGCGCCATGTCGGCCGGCTGGTCGTCTTCCAACTTGCGGCCCGAGTTCTGCTGATAGGTCTGGAACGAGCGCTCCATGCGCTCTTCGCCAAGGTAGCGGAAGACCGTCGCCTTCAAATCGCCGACGCTGATGCGGGTCTTCCAGCCACGCGTGGCAAACTGCGACCGGGATTGCCGTTTGACGAAGATGCCAGCCTGAACGCGTTCGAGCGGCCGGGCATTGCGGGTTGCCGAACCGATGACGAAGAAGACCGTGTTGACAAGCAGACTCATCACCGTCGCGTTGACCAGCGGATCGGCAGCGTTTCCCGTGAAGATCGTCGTGCCGGGAAAGATGAAGCCGAGAACCACACTTGCAACGCCTGAATAGTCCGGACCCCCAAGCGAGGGCAGGAACAACAGGTAAACCCAGATCACAAAGCCCGACGTCAGCCCAAGGATGGCGCCCCGCGCGTTAGCCCGCCGCCAAATCAGGCCGCCGAACAGGGCAGGAGCCATCTGCGCGATTGCCGCGAAGGACAGCAAGCCGATTGAGGCCAGCCCCGTCGTGCTGTCGGTCGAGCGGTAATAGAGATAGCCGAGCAGCAGGACTACGAATATCGCGCTACGCCTTACGTTGAGCAGCGTCTTTGAGAAGTCGCTGCGCTGTCCGGTGCGGTCAGTCAGCTTCCGGTGCAGGAAGATCGGCATGATGATGTCGTTCGATACCATGATCGACAGGGCGACCGAAGCGACGATGACCATGGCGGTCGCCGCCGAAAAGCCGCCGATGAAGGTGATCAGCGAGACGACGGGCATTTTTCCGGCAAGCGGCAGGGAGAGAACATAGAGGTCGGCATTGCCGTTGCCGCCGAATGTCAGCAGGCCGCCGATCGCCACCGGAAGCACGAAGAGATTGATGACGATGAGATAGAGCGGAAATAGGAAACCGGCGAGCCGAAGCTCCCGAGCGGTTCTGTTCTCGACTACGGTGACGTGGAATTGTCGCGGCAGCATGATGATGGCGAAGGCCGACAGCAATACCAGCGTAATCCAGCGGCTGATCGGTGTCTGGTAGTGCAGCGCCGAGAGAACGAGGTGGTTTTCAGTCGCCTTCTCCCAAAGATCGGAGGGACCATCGAACAGGAACCAGATCACGCAGACGCCGGCCGTCAGGAAGGCGAAAAGCTTGACGACGGACTCCATGGCAATGGCGAGGATCAGTCCGTCCTGATGTTCGGTCGCGTCCGTGTGGCGCGTGCCGAACATGATGGCGAAGCAGGCGAGCACCAGCGTTACGAGCAGCGGCAAGTCAAGAAAGTAGAGATTGCCGCTGCCAATGCCATAGTCCGACGGGTTGAGCATCGCCGTCATGGTGCTCGACACCGATTTCAGCTGCAGCGCGATATAGGGGATGGCGCCAACGAGAGAAATCAGCGCCACAATGGTCGCGACCGCGGGATTCTTGCCGTACCGCGCGGAAATGAAATCGGCGACCGACGTCAGTTTCTCAGCTTTGGCAAGCTCGGTAATCCGTCGCAGCACGGGCATGCCCAGCGTGAAGACGAGGATCGGGCCGATATAAATGCCGAGGAATTCCAGTCCGCGCTGCGATGCCAACCCTACACTGCCGAAATACGTCCAGGATGTGCAGTAGATTGCGAGGCTGAGTGCATAGACGGCCGGCCGACCGCCGGCGGGCGTTCCAAACATCCGACGCCTGCGGTCGCCATGGCTCGCCACTGCGAAAAGCAGAAGCATGTAGCCGAAAGCGGACGCAACTATGACCCAGTCTGACAGCATCGAACCTCCACCGATGCAACCAAGCACCGGTTCTCCCGAACCATTTGAGGTTACTGGAATTTCAGGCACTTGAACATCAGGGGCGTATAGGTCTTAAGTCAAAGACGCACGGGCCGCATCCAATAATTTGTAATTGGCGATTGAATAATCGCATCGAAGATGTAGCTAATGAAAACAATGACCTGTCAGTGCGACGGCATCAGAGGGAGACGGATCGGATGCTTAATGAGTTTAAAGCATTTATCGCCCGCGGCAATGTCATGGACCTTGCTGTCGGCGTTATCATCGGCGGTGCCTTTGGCGGCATCGTGAAGTCGCTGACGGACGATGTCATCATGCCGATTGTCGGTGCCGTCTTTGGTGGCTTCGACTTTTCCAACTACTTCATCGGTCTGTCTTCCAACGTCAACGCGCAGACCCTGGGCGCCGCTCGCCAGCAGGGCGCGGTTCTTGCCTATGGCAGCTTCATCACGGTCCTGATCAACTTCCTTATCCTTGCCTGGATTATCTTCCTGATGGTCAAGGGCGTGAATGCGCTGCAGAAGCAGGTGGACAAGCAGCTGAAGCTCAAGGCCAAGGAAGAGCCTGCTGCGCCGCCGGCCGATGTGGCGCTGCTGACGGAAATCCGCGACCTGTTGGCAAAGCGCCCCGCGGGAGTTTAGGAATTTGGTCCTGCTATTGCAGCGGGACCAATCATCACGAAAATCGATATCGCATCACCGATTGTCATGGGATTTGCCGCCGCATTTGCATTATGTAGGTGAAAACCGGAGTGATGCATGTCGATTGTCAGCAGCCTTAGCCCGCGCGCCATCCGGGCGCCCGAAAGCGGGATCGTCGAAGTCGTCAACTATGCTCGTGGCCGCGATGGCCTTCTGCCACTTTGGGTCGGTGAGGGTGATCTGCCGACGCCGGAGTTTATCAACAAGGCAGCGATTGAGGCCCTTGCAGGCGGCGAGACCTTCTATACCTATCAGCGCGGCATTCCTGAGCTGCGACAGGCGCTCTCGGACTACTACGCCAGACATTTCGACGTGTCCTTGTCGGCCGAGCATTTTTACGTCACCGGTTCCGGCATGCAAGCGATCCAGATCGCCGTGCAGGCATTGACTTCGCCAGGTGACGAACTGGTCTATCTCACGCCCGCATGGCCGAACATTGCGGCCGCCCTGGAAATTGCCGGAGCCCGTTCGGTCGGCGTGCAGCTGACTTTCGAGCGCGGCAGGTGGGCGGTCGATCTCGACCGTATCGCGGCAGCAATCACACCGAGGACGAAGGGGCTGTTCATCAACACGCCGTCCAACCCGACCGGCTGGACAGCAACCAGGGACGATCTGACAGCCATCCTCGCGCTCGCCCGCAAGCATGACCTCTGGATCATGGCTGACGAGATCTACGCGCGCTACTACTTTGCCGGCGGCCGCGCGCCGTCCTTCCTTGACATTATGGAGCT
This sequence comes from Rhizobium mesoamericanum STM3625, assembly GCF_000312665.1. Lineage (GTDB taxonomy): Bacteria > Pseudomonadota > Alphaproteobacteria > Rhizobiales > Rhizobiaceae > Rhizobium > Rhizobium mesoamericanum. Next base: position 1,453,481 of record NZ_HF536772.1, read on the forward strand.
GGACGACAAGATCATGTTCGTCAACTCCTTCTCGAAAAACTGGTCGATGACCGGCTGGCGCGTCGGCTGGATCGTTGCCCCGCCGCATACCGGCCAGGTGCTCGAGAACCTCATCCAGTATTCGACCTCGGGCGTGGCGCAGTTCATCCAGCGGGGGGCAGTCGTCGCCTTAAATGATGGCGACGCATTCGTGAAGGCCAACATCGAAAAGGCCAGGCATTCCCGCGACATTCTTTGCGAGGCGCTGATTGCGACGAACCGCGTCGAAACGTTGAAGCCGGATGGCGCGCTCTACGCCTTTCTGAAGATCGACGGGGTGGCCGACAGCCGCAAGGCAGCCATCGACATCGTCGACAAGACAGGTGTGGGATTGGCGCCGGGCGCGGCCTTCGGCTCGGGCGGCGAGCTCTTCCTGCGCGCCTGCTTCCTGCGGGATCCGGTCCAAATCCGGATGGCGGCGGACAGGTTGTGTGATTACATTCTGAAGCTCTAAAGCAGCGAACTCAAGCCGATAAAGACAACGTCTTCACTACGTTGCCAAGCTCGGGCGCCAATGAGGACGAGATATGCGCTCAGCCCTGTGTCCATCGACTGGGTGGCCTCCCGCGACATAGAGGTAGTCAACTTGTGGCAAGACGCCGAGGCAGGGCGAATTACCAATGAAAAAGCGGGCGATTGCCGACGTCGGCATCTGTGAGGATGCATCGTCCAGCAAATCAAGCTTGTCTGTCATCATTGCTAACGAGCGCTCTCCGATGATCTTCGGTGGCCGCCAAGGAAGGGCTTAGGGGCTCCGCTGCGGCCACTGGTCCCGTTAAAGGTTCGGTCAAAAGGACTGCATCCAGCGTTGGAATTTCCCTGTCGATGCGTTCTCAATCACAGTCAGTTCACGTTTCGATCCGCGCGCCAGCTATACAGCTTAGGCATGTTTGTGTAGCAATTCCCTTAGAGGTTTAATGAAGGGGCTGCGTCTTGGTGAGGAAGATAATTTCCCTCGTTTTGGGCACGGTGCTGGTGGTTGCTGGAATCTACGGCCTTCTGTACCTGCTGTTCTTCACCGTCTATCCTGTTAGAACCCTGTATTATCTCGTTCCCGGTGGGGTGCTTATCATTGGGCTTGTGATCCTGTGGGAAGACCTTACGGAATTTCTTCGACGGCGCTGAAAGCATCAGAGACCCGCCACCGGTTTGTTTGACACGGGCAAAAAGTGACTTGTCGTCTGCGATCATCGGGTATAATTGGCGATTATCGCGCAAAGCGGCCGCTTCCCTTGATCCGTCGACGGCGGAGTAAACAGGTGGACGAATAGTCGTCCAGGTGGCCGAGTACACGCCAGCCATACGCTTTTGAAGCATGGTTCGGCCAGCGTTTTCCAAACAGCAATGCCTGACATCGCGTCAGGCCCAACCACCGCAAGCCTCGGGCGCCTTCGCGGCGACGCTGCGCGCTTGCGTCGATCGGAACACGCCCATGAACAGACCACTCATTGTCATCTTTACTGCCATTGTTCTCGATGCCGTTGGCATCGGCCTCATCTTTCCAATCTTGCCCTCGTTGCTGCAGGAAGTCACCCATTCCAAGGACGTGGCGCCCTACATTGGCACAATGACCGCTCTCTACGCGGTCATGCAGTTCATTTTTGCGCCGGTGCTTGGTGCCCTTAGCGATAGGCTTGGCCGTCGACCGGTGCTTTTGATTTCCCTGGCTGGCGCAGCCGTCAACTACTCGTTCCTGGCGGTTGCGTCCAATCTCGGGATGTTGCTGCTCGGCCGCGCGATCGCGGGCCTGACAAGCGCTAACATGTCCGTGGCTACCGCCTACATCACCGACATTTCTCCTGAGCACGTGCGCGCCCGTCGCTTCGGCTTGTTTAACGCCATGTTCGGTATCGGCTTCATCATCGGACCTATCCTCGGCGGCTCCCTTGGCGATCATTGGCTACGACTGCCGTTCATCGCGGCGGCGATGTTGAACGCCTGCAATCTCCTGCTGGCGTTCTTGGTGCTGCCAGAGTCACGCACTCCTGCCCGCGAGGAGATCGACTTGAGCGCACTCAATCCCCTTCGACCGCTGCGCTGGGCGTTTTCGGTGAAGAACGTGCTGCCCATCATCTTCATCTTTTTCGTCTTCAGCGCCACCGGGGAGGCCTACGGTACATGCTGGGCCCTCTGGAGCAGCGACGTATTCCAGTGGAACGGGCTTTGGATTGGCCTTTCACTCGGCACCTTCGGCGTCTGCCAGACACTCGCCCAGGCGGTCCTCCCGGGGCCGGCAGTGAAGCTGCTCGGCGAGCGCGGTGCCGTTCTGACAGGCGTTGCCGGCGTCTGCATTGCACTGATCGTCATGGCTTTGGCGACCCAAAGCTGGATGATCTTCGCGATCATGCCGGTTTTCGCGCTGGGCGGTATTGGCGTGCCGGCTTTGCAGTCTCTGGCGACCCGACAAGTCGACGAGAGCCAGCAAGGACAGCTCCAGGGCGTACTGGCATCGGCCTTAAGCCTGGCGTCGATCGTGGGGCCCCTGGCTTTCTCGAGCTTCTACTTCGTCGTTAGAGAGCAATGGCCAGGTGCCATCTGGCTATTTGTCGTCGTCGTTTATGCGATCAGTGTACCGACGGTTCTCGGCTTGCGCATCAAGACACCGGCGGCAGACTCGGCAATCGAGATTGCCGGCGTCTGAAGATGTTGCGCGAGACAGCGCGTCGACAAGATTTATCAGCGCGGAAGTCGCTCAGGAAGCCGACATCATGAAATCGGCAGAATAGGATTCACTCGGTGCGGCTCTCTCGATCCGCCGCATCGAGCGCTTTCACGCTGACGGCCGCGACGAGGCCAGTCAGGACGATCCCGGAAAATCCGATCACCAGCGCCAGTATCCGCGCCAAGGCATGCTTCGGAGTAAGATCACCGTAGCCGATTGTGAGGCCCGTGACAAAAGTGAAATACACCGTTTCACTGAGTCGCCAGTCCTCCATCCGCCCGATGACCGCGCCGAAGCCAACCATGATGACAAGAATCCCAGAGATGACTGGCCACAATATGCGAATCTGCTGGAATAGCGCAGCGAAGAACAGTCGTCTCATTCGCTTTGATTGCCCCCTGGTGCTTTCCGCCATCTTCCGCCTCCCAGTTCGTGTGGTGCGTCGTCACGCCTCGCTTGCAGGACTGTCGAACCGCGTGTCTGAGGACGACGCACGTCGCCGATGATGACCGATTGTTCAGTGCGGAAACATCAAGTCGGGTTCGCAGGAGGCAAGACAAACAACGTGAATGCAAAAATGGCATAGAGCGCAAGGGCCATGACCCCGGCATACCATGCTCCACGTCCGCCATTGGACAAGAGGGTCGCCGCTATCGTGGCAACGATCATCATCGTGACCGCCCCCCGCCAAAACTGAAGGGTCATCGGTTCTGGACCGACAAAATAGCTGACGAGCACTAGGACTGGCGCGACAAAGAGGGCAATCTGGGCTGCACTGCCGAGCGCGATCCCGACACTGAGATCGAGGCGATTTGCACGGGCCGCCGAAAATGCGGTGGTCATCTCCGCAGCTGCGCCCACCAAGGCTACAACGATGAAACCGACGAAGGCGGGTGTCATTCCGAGGTGCTCCGCCGCGACTTGTACCGAACTGACGAAGATCTCGCTCACCATCGCGACCAATAACGTAACGCCGATCAATAGGATGATGCTGAGCCCGAGCGGCCAAGGTTTTTCGTCTTCATCCGCGTGGCCGACGCTGGCGAAAAGCTCCCGGTGCGTCCTCAATGAAAACAGCATGCCGAGCGCATAGACCACGATGAGAAGAACCGCCAAGCCCAGGCTGAGGTCTTGGGAGACACTGGGCGCCGGCGGCTGATCCACTTCACTGATCAACGACGGAACCAGAATGGCGATTGTTGCAAGGAATAGAAGACAGGCCTGAAACCGTGCATTGACCCGATTGAATTCCTGAATGTGATGTTTCAGACCTCCAAGGAAAAATGCACCTCCGAGCATGAAGAGCGTGTTGGTCACGATCGCTCCTGCCAGCGATGCCTTGACCAAGAGGTGTTGCCCGGCCTGAAGAGCCGCAAGCGAGATCACAAGTTCGGTCAGGTTCCCGAGGGTGGCGTTTAGCAGGCCGCCGACAGCGTCTCCGGTCTTAGCGGCAACGGCTTCGGTTGCACGGCTAAGGAGCGCGGCCAAAGGAACAATCGCCACCACTGAAACGAGGAACAGCAGCGTGTGCGCATCGGGCAGGATTCGTTCCAGAAGAATGACAACAGGCACGAATATAATAAGCGCGAGAGCAGGGGATCGTCTGACTTCGTCCGCAACGACTTCTCCGGCGCTGCGCGATGACGCGGCCGAAGGCTTATCCTCAGAATTGCCCATGCCCTTTTTCTCCGCGGATCGGAGCGACCCCTGGAGAAACCTACCACCGTTTAGGATTGATGTCGCGGCGCTCTTAGCCGGCTGATCGTCCACTTTAGGGTAGGTGACGACAATCAGTCTGGAATCGGTTTCGGCACAAAATCGAACTTCAATCGCGAATTCCTACGTGTCACGGGAATGGCCCGGACCACCTACGCCACACTGGCAGCGAGATGTCTCCGCGCCTGGTCTGCCCGACGGAGGCTTCGATCCGCCAGTCTATCACCTCAGTGCACAATCACAGCACGTAACGTCCTAAATCGTGATCGAAGACGTCCTAAATCACGTTTTAGGACGCACCGCCTTCCAATTTCACGACAAGTTCCAACAAGGGCTACGGCCGTGAGGAACTTCAATGAAAAAGTTGATAAAAGTCGCCGCGATATCTTGGGCCACCGTCTCTCTCATGCTGATGGCTCAGTATTCTGTGGCTGCCAGCGACTTTGTCGGCGTGCGGCAGATAACAGCGGCTTCCAAAGAACGAGGCAGCGATCTGGCCGTGACCGTTTGGTACCCGGCGGACGCCGGAGGCAAACCTGTTACGCTTGGTGAAAATCGGTTTTTCGTGGGAACGGATGCCATGCTCGAAGCTCCGCTCTCACGCGGAAAATATCCGCTGATCTTGCTATCTCATGGCGCTGGTCTGGGAGGAACCCCGCAAGCCATGAGCTGGATTGCAACGCCATTGGCGAAACAGGGGTTTGTCGTGGCAGCTCCTGTTCATTTCGGGAACGGAGGCGCTAACAGGTCAGCAGAAGAAACGATGAAGCTCTGGCTAAGGCCAGCGGATATCAGCGCGACTTTGGATACAATCGAAAAGCAGCCGCTTTTTGAAAATCACTTCAAATTCGGGAGGATTGGCGTACTTGGTCTTTCCATGGGCGGAAACACGGCCTTGTTGCTGGCTGGTGGTCGCATCGATCCTGCCCGTCTGGCCAGCTACTGTGACAACGACGCTCTTAATCCTTCGCTTTGCAAATGGGTAAAGGAAAGCAGCGTCGATCTTCATTCCACGGACATGAAATTGGCTGGTCGTGATAATGAGGACAAGCGGATTGAATTTATTATGGCAATCGATCCTGCGCCGGTGGATGTCTTTCAGGCCGACGCCTTCTCCAAGGTTTCGATCCCCGTCGAGATCGTAAATCTTGGCCAACCTGGAACGATCCCCCTAACTGCGCTCGCTTTGGGGATCGCAATGGCTATTCCGAACGGTAGCTATTCCACGATCAGTGACGCAAGCCACTACAGCTTGCTGGGCGAGTGCAAACCCGATGCGGGCGCGATGGCTGAATCCGAAAACATAGGCGATCCGATCTGCTCCGACGGCAACGGACAATCGCGACTCGAAATCCATCAGGAATTGGTCACTATGGCCATCGAGGCTTTCGACCAGAAGCTTAAATCGCCCCGATAGAAGGCATGATTTTTTAGACGCACTTTGAAAGCGCCAAAAGTGGTCTTCCTCGATCTGCCGATTGCTTATAGGGTCGCCGTGCACAGTCGGAGGTTGCAGTCTTGACGAAGCGGGCAGAGTATACTGTTTTCCAAGGGCGTGCGGGCGATCATAACGATCTGGCCATGCCTGGTGCGAAGGCCATTGGCGAGGAGCTGGAAAGCAGGACGGGGATAGCGCCTACGGTGATCGGCATTCCGGAGCCCGCACTGAATACCGGTTGGCAAGTAGAACTTGTTGCGGCTCTTCCAGCGCTGAAGGCGATTCAATCTAGGTTCAACGATGTATTCGCCAGGGGGGCGGTTTCGATCGCCGCAACCAGCCGGTGTGCCGTGTCTTTGGCGACGCTTCCGGCAGTCGCAAAGCATTTTCCCTCGGCCTGCATAGTGTGGTTCGATGCACATGGCGATCTGAATCCACCCGAGGCGAGCCCGACCGGTTATCTCGGTGGACTGGCGTTGGCAGGGCCTGTTGGCCTTTGGGATTCAGGCCTTGGCGCAGGCTTGAGTTTGGATCAGGTCGTTCTGGTCGGGCAGCGCGACCTCGATCCATTCGAACTTGATCTAATAGCACTGCACGACATCCCACTCGTCAAGCCGAAAGCTGATCTGGTAACGGAACTTCGGACAGCAATAAATGGTCGATCCGTCTATGTGCATCTCGACTGCGATGTCTTGGAGCCAGGCATTGTGCCGACGGACTATAAGCACGCTGGCGGCCTGTCGCTGGATGATCTGGGCGCCTGCTGCGAGCTAATTGCCGAGCATGATTTCATAGGCATCGAAATCGCGGAGTTTCAGAGCGCTTGGGAAACCGACGGTTCTCCTGTGTCTCCAAATGCCCTGCTAGACGCTTTAAAGCCAATTCTAACCCTGCGATAGTCTGCGCCGGTGTCCGAATTAGTCGGCTGCGCGGTCACTCACATTCTCGCTCAAACGGCAGATCGGTAAAATTGCAGCAGAACTCGAAATCGGCCTCTAACCACGCCATCAAACTTATCTGCGCTGATGCCCTGGAAGCCGCATCCAATAGGGGATTCTGAAAGGAAAACCCGCGCCAGATGCACCCGCGTGAATGAAGCGGAGATGCAGGTCATGGCAATTTTGGTCACCGGCGGGGCGGGCTACATCGGCAGCCACATGGTCTGGACATTGCTGGATGCAGGCGAGGACGTCGTTGTCCTGGACAATCTATCGACCGGCTTTCGCTGGGCGGTCGCTCCGCGTGCGCGTTTCTATCTCGGCGATGTCGCCGATACACAGCTTCTGAAGGCGATCTTCATTGAGAACGACATCGAAGCAATTATTCATTTTGCCGGCTCGGCGATCGTGCCCGCATCCGTTGCCGATCCACTTGCCTACTATGACAACAATTCCGGCAAGACGCGGGCGCTGTTGAGCGCTGCGATCAATGCCAGCATTCGCCACTTCGTCTTTTCCTCCACGGCTGCTGTCTACGGGCCACAGAATACGTCCGAGCCGGTGAAGGAAACTGCGCCGCTTAATCCCGAAAACCCCTACGGCCAGTCTAAGCTGATGACGGAATTCATGCTGCGGGACGCGGCGGCGGCCTACGATTTCGACTATGTCGCGCTGCGCTACTTCAACGTCGCCGGCGCCGACCCGCTCGGACGCAGCGGCCAATCGACATCGGGCGCGACGCATCTGATTAAGGTCGCCTGCGAGGCAGCACTTGGCAAACGCAACGGCGTTCACGTTTACGGTATCGATTACCCGACCCATGATGGTACCGGCGTGCGCGACTACATCCATGTGAGCGATCTCACCGTGGCTCACCTGAAGGCCCTGCAGCATTTGCGCCGCGGGAGCGGTTCGCTGGTCGCCAATTGCGGCTACGGAACTGGCTATTCGGTGCTCGACGTTCTTAACATGGTCACCCGTCTGCACGGGCGCTTCTTCAAGGTTCACATGGCGCCGAGACGCCCGGGCGACGCCGCAAGCGTAGTCGCGGATTCAAGGCTTGCCCAACGCGTTCTGGATTGGAAACCGATGCACGATTCATTGGAGACCATCGTTCAAAGCGCCCTCCACTGGGAAGAGTTCCTGCTCAATCGCAGCGCCGACGATCTACAGAGTCTCCACCGCGCGCTCGCTGCAGCGTCGTTCTGAGACCCAAAGCGATCCTCGACCTCCATCGGCGGCCATCGACTATGCCGCCGAGTGCGGTAAGGTGAGGTTTCTCGGCAATGCCGTTCGCTTCGAAGCGAGGTCGCGGATTGCAGTGAAGCGATGTCCATGGCAGCGAGGAGATCAGCATGCGTGACGAGGTTCAGCACACTGAAGTGATTGTCGAACGGCGCGCCTCGGCCGGCATCATCCGCCTCAATCGACCGCGCGCACTGAACAGTCTGACGCTCGAGATGATCCGCGCCTTTGCCGCGGCAATGGATGACTTCGCGGCGGACACCAACATCGCCACAGTGATCGTCTCGGGGGAAGGGGAGCGTGGGTTCTGCGCCGGTGGGGACATCCGTGCGCTACACGAAAGCGGTCGGTCGGGTACGGATCTGGCGATGACCTTCTGGCGCGAAGAGTTTCGTCTGAACCATCGCATCGCCACCTTTTCGAAGCCGTATGTGGCGCTGATGGACGGCATCACCATGGGCGGCGGCGTCGGTCTGTCATCGCACGGTCGCCATCGCGTCGTGACCGAACGAACCAAGCTTGCCATGCCGGAAACCGGGATCGGCTATTTTCCGGATGTAGGGGCGACGTGGCTGCTGCCGCGTGCGCCAGGCGAGGCCGGCACCTGGATGGGGCTGACGGGACTGACCATCGAGGCGGCCGACATAATACATGCCCGACTGGCCGATCACCACATCGCGTCCTTCCGGCAGCCTGATATTGCGGATACCCTGGCGGAACTGCCGCGAAACGCAGGGCCGCGCGATGTCGAGGCGGTCCTAAAGAACCTTTCCAGCGATCCCGGGACGAGCGTTATAAAAAGCAACCGCGACATGATCGAGCGTTGCTTTCACTTCGGCACTGTCGAGGAAATCATCCATGCGCTGCAAATGGAGCCGGGCGAGTTTGCTGCCGAGACGCTGCGGATAATTCAGACGCGCTCCCCGACCAGTCTGAAGCTCGCGCTTCGTCTGCTGCGCCAGGGACGACAAAGCAGGAACCTTGCCGAATGCCTTAACCGCGAACTCGGCGCCTGCCAGCAGATATTGAAGAGCCCTGATTTCTACGAGGGTATCCGCGCCGCCATTATCGACAAGGATCGCAATCCGCACTGGATGCCGGCGACGCTGGAGGCCGTCGATCAGGCGGCCATCGATGCCTTCTTCCGGCCGACGCAGCCCCCGCTCGCGCTCTGAAACGTGCTCTTAGCGCCACATCCCGCGCATGCGTGCACCGACGTCGACGCGCACCTGTCGCGCCTGGTGCGAGGCGCCACCGTCGGCCCTGGTCTGCGGCCAGCCGACCACCTCAAAAAACTGCAGCAACGTTGCCGGAATGAAGCGCGTCCGCGAGGCGTAAACATGCCGGTCTCCCTGCGCGTTCTGGCCGTGCGTGAAGAACCGCTGCGGAACGACGAGGTCGAGATTGTCCTTGGCGCGGGTCATCGCGACGTAGAGGAGGCGCCGCTCTTCCTCGATCTCGGCGCTGGTGCCGACCGCAAGGTCGGACGGGATGCAGCCGTCGACAACGTTTAGCATGAATACGCGCGTCCATTCCTGCCCCTTGGCGGAATGGATCGTCGATAGGATCAGATAATCCTCGTCGAGCAGCGGCACGCCGGCTTGATCGCTGGTGGCATCCGGCGGGTCGAGCGTCAGCTCCGTCAGGAAGCGTTCACGGGAAGGATAGCCGCTGGCGATCTGCTCGAGCTGCAAAAGGTCGGCCTGGCGGGTCGAGGCGTCTTCGTGCAGGCGTTCGAGATGCGGCGAATACCACTCGCGAACGAGCCCGATCTCCGCCGGCCAGCCGGCTTTGCCTACCTTCACCTCCTGCAGCATAGCAACAAAGGCCGTCCAATCCTCGCCGGACCGGGGAGGGGCCGGCAGTTCGGCAAGCGCCTGCATCGGACTGGCATCAGCCGCCATCTCATCGATGACGCGCTGTGCCGTCGAAGGCCCAACGCCCGGAAGCAATTGCATTAATCGGAAGCCGGCGACGCGGTCGCGTGGATTCTGGGCGAAGCGGAGCGCGGCCAGCATGTCCTTGACGTGCGCGCTATCGAGGAATTTCAGGCCGCCGAACTTCACGAACGGAATGTTGCGGCGGGTGAGCTCGATCTCCAGCGCGCCGCTGTGGTGGGATGCGCGAAACAGAACCGACTGCTGCTTGAGCTTTACGCCCTCTTCGCGGTTCTCCAGCACCTTATCCGCGACATAGCGCGCCTGGTCGGCCTCATCGCGTACTGTCACAAGTTTTGGTCGCTGAGCCGATTGGCGCTCCGTCCAAAGGTTCTTGGTGAAGCGCTCGGAGGCAAGATCGATGACGGCGTTCGCCGCGGCAAGGATCGGCTGCGTCGAGCGATAGTTACGATCAAGCGTGATGATATTTGCGGAGGGAGTGAACGCCGCGGGGAAGTCGAGAATGTTGCGCACGGTGGCCGCGCGAAAGGAATAGATCGACTGCGCATCGTCACCGACGACGGTCAGGCCCTGCCCGCCGGGCTTCAACGAAAGCAAGATCGATGCCTGCAACCGGTTCGTATCCTGGTATTCGTCGACAAGGACATGATCGAAGCGGCTTCCGATATCGTCCGCGATGATCGGCTCGCTGACCATTTGCGCCCAATAGAGAAGCAGGTCGTCATAATCGAGAATGTTCTGATTCTGTTTGGCTTCGACATAGGCGCCGAAAAGCTCCCGCAATTGATTTTCCCAGGCCGAGCACCAGGGGAACGCATCGCGCAGAACGAGGCCGAGTTCGCTTTCGGAATTGACGACGCGCGAATAGATCGCAAGGCAGGTGCCCTTGGTCGGGAAGCGGCTCTCCATCTTCGAAAAGCCGAGCTCGTGCCGAATAAGGTTCATCAGATCGGCGCTGTCTTCGCGATCATGGATCGTGAAGGCGGGATCGATGCCAATCTGCTCCGCATAATCGCGCAGGAGCCGGGCCCCGATCCCGTGAAACGTCCCACTCCAGGCGAGCGCATCCGTCATTATGCCGGAATTGTTGCCGAGGACCTGGGTGCAGATGCGTTCGACACGTCGCGCCATCTCGGACGCCGCCCGCCGGGAAAATGTCATCAGCAGAATCCGGCGCGGATCGGCGCCCTTGACGATCAGGTGGGCGACGCGATGGGCAAGCGTGTTCGTCTTTCCAGAGCCGGCCCCGGCGATGACAAGTAGCGGCCCGGCAACATTGGTGCCCTCGGTGAGCGTGCCATATTCGACGGCCGCGCGCTGCTGGGGATTGAGCTTTTCAAGATACATTCAGCCGTCCGGTTGCTTCTGCGGAGAATCGCACCGCGGAAAAATTCGATGTTCCTTGAATGTTCTCGAAAATGCTGGCTGTCAAGCAGCGGCATGTCAGGGGAAATCGGGAACCACGACGCGTCGGGTCAGCTTCAAAGTGCGATCCGGCTGAAGGATATAGGTTTCCTTAACCCTCTGCCCGCTTGAGTCGTAGAAGGAATTGTAGATGGCACTGCCTGGCGGAGATTTGGTCAGTTTCGTGCGCGGCTGCCCGCCATAGGTGATGCTGCCCGGGATCGGCTGCACCTCGGTCGAACTGTCCGAGGTGCAGCCCGATAGCATCACGACCGATAGAATTGTCGTAAGCAGAACCTTCATCGTTACAAACCCTGCACTAAACCGCGGGTATATATGGCCCTCGAGGTCGAGGCGCCAAGCGGGCGTCGGCTGATACTGGCGATATTCTTCCAAGTATAGAGTGGTGCGGCGCAGTTACCCCTCCCGGGATCAGTCGCTAACTGCCTTTGCCGCACGCTTCAATTTCGGACGACATAAGATCACGGCGACACCTGCGGGCAAGCCGCCTTGCATCTACCTGCGCCTTGGTCGAAGCGCCCTCGGCGTAGCCGATGACGTCGATAGCAGCGGAATCGTCATGTCGATCCTCGGACCTGACGTCATTCTCGCGCGATTCATCTGGCGGAAAGCTCTCAGGCCGAGCAGGCTGTTGAACTGGCTGCAGGCTGGATGGGCAAGAGGCATGTTCGCAGCCGGATGCTTGGACGTTAGCCAGGCTAGGCAACTTTAATACTGTGGCCTCATCAGTTTGATCGCACGCATACAGCTTGTAGCTGCGCATATAGAATCCTCTATCTACCGTCATGTAAAATCATACAATTTAGCTTAATCGAAAATACGACGCGTTAACTGTGCGAAAGTAGTAGTGGCGACACTGGAACTAGAAACGCTTTTCATTAGTTAATGCTTTTAAACCAAAACACGGGAGAAGCGCATGCAAAGACTTCTTCGACTGGGAGGGCCGGCGTTGGCGCTGGCAGTAGCGACCTCTGTTACACCGGCGACGGCTTCATTGGAAATTACAAGCGACTATTCCGCACTGCCGCGGGACGAGATCGCACTGAACGAATATTCCGGAACTGCATCGTGCGCCGCACCGACGACGCACTATGTTCCATCCTTCATTCGGGCGTTTGACGGTACCATCATCGGCGTTGGCTACCTCGAGGTGCAAAGCGACGGCCGTTGTTGATCTCCAACCATCTCTTGCTGGGCATTTGATGAATTAAGGCAAGGCGAGATCGCGCTCTCCTGGGCAGGCCCGATCAACTTTTCTGGTTGTGCGTTGTGCGTTGCAGCACATTGCGTTAGCTTCCTGCGAAGCTGAGCCTCAACCAGAAGGATACCCGATGATCATTGAGAGCAAGCGGATCGGATGCCTCGACGGCCTGCGTGGCCTAGCCGCCCTTTGGGTTCTCGTGGGCCATAGCCTGCAACTGACAGGCTGGCACCTTCCGATCCTTTCGTCGCCGGATTTGGGCGTTGACCTCTTCATTATGCTGTCCGGCTTCCTGATGGTTTTTCACTATCAGCTGCGCGAAACCGCTAATCCCTGGGAAAAGCCATCCACCTGGTTCGGCTTCTGGCTAAAGCGCTTCTTCCGCATCGCGCCGCTCTATTATGTGATGCTATGCATCGCGCTGCTCTTAGGGCCGCAGCTCTATGAGAGCCGCATGGTCATTGACACCTTTCTCGAACATGGTCCGCAATTGCCGGAGCGCTATCTGGATGGCAGCCTGCGCAATCTCTTCATTCATGCAAGCTTCCTCTTCGGGCTGCATCCTGCCTATGCGTTCCGCACGCCGCTGCCGGATTGGAGTCTTGGACTAGAGATGCAGTTCTATGCGGTCTTTCCCCTTGCAATGCTTCTTTTGCGGAGAACCAGATGGCTGCCGGGCGCCGCCGTTGTTGCGCTTGCCGCCTTCCTCATCGCCAAGGCCATTCAGGCCGCGCATGTCGATTTTCCTATGCCCTCTTTCCTGCCGCTGAAGATGCACGTCTTCCTATGCGGCATGCTGATCGCCAACGGGTTGTTCGTGTCGCCGCTGCAGACCATCATGAACGGCTTGCTGGCGGTCATGCTGGTTATGATTCCGATCGGCGGGGATATGACCTCGACGAAAGTTGCCATTCGGCTGCTCCTCGTGATCGGCTTCTTCGCGCTGGTACACTATCACCTGTTGCCCGGCCTGGTCGGAAGGCTCGGCGACCGCGTCTCTTCCCTCATGGGAAGTCGCTTGTGCCATTGGCTCGGCGAGCTTTCATTCGGTGTCTACCTGATCCATTTGATCTTGCTGCAGCCGATCGCCGCTTTCGTCATCAGGCATTTTGGGGCTGGGATTTCGACACCCGCCCGCTTTGCGATTGTCGTCGCCGCTCTCCTGCCATCGGCCTACGCGCTGGCGTATCTCGGCTTCACCCGGATCGAGGGGCCGGGCCAAAAGCTCGGGCGCAAAGTTCTTGAAAAAATCCGCCGACGCAGGCTCGAGCCGGCGTGATAGGCGAGTTTTATTGCAAACGAGGCTCGTCTGCTTTCGCAGAGGGTGACGAGCCTCTGACCATCATCATGATGGCTGCCGATGTTTTATTGAGGGACGTGCCTAAATGGCAATGAAGTTCATCATGATCCCAACAGCTGGCACCGCCGAGGGTTAAGCAAAAATAAACTCTCGCCCTGTTCCGGGACAGGTAATCGAGTGCTTCCGCCGGGTGTTCTCGCCGGCTCGCGTTGATCAATTAACTTTCAGCTTCGCTTCTTCCGCCGCTGCGACAAATTCGGCGCGCGCCTCTTCGACTGTCTTTCGACCATCAAGGGCGGCCCTGCATGTGCTTCTTGCCTTAAGGTAACGCAGCCCCCGCGCGCTCGGCCAAAGGTCTGCCAGGCATTTCAGCGCGTCCAGGGGTCCGAGGATTGTGCGCGCGCCGGTATTTTCAAATCCAACATGAATAGGGTCATTCCATTTCTCTACGGCCATCGGCGTACTCCTCCATTGCTTAGGCCAAAACGTGGGAATCGGCTTTTGCGTTCTCCGGAAAGCCTGACCCAGGAGGCATTTTAGCGATATTTTTGACGCCCGCAAACGGGAAAACCGGTGCATTGATTGGTCTCCTCGCTCACCAGTCCGCGTTTCTGATCTCTTTGCGCCCCTACGCGTTATCCTTCCTCGGGGATGAGCAGATGGCGGTCTGCACTTTTAACTGGCTGATTTTGCGACTTTGTGCAACCATAGAAAGCTCAACATCAGTTGCCCCTGTCAGCGTTGGAGATCGGTGATGCAGGACCTCAAGCACGTACTGAATGCGGAATGCCAGAAGTATGTTTCGCTGGTTGTATCCATGCGACATGGCAAGCAGCGATGGCTGGAGGTGGACGAGGCAACGGGGAGCAAAGTAGACGTCACCGCTTCGAAACTCGCGGCATTTGAGGAAACAGTCCGGGCCCTTAGACAGATGATCGAGGATCTCGATGCATCCGACTATCTGTCTTGCCGCCCGACGAAGGACTGGCACTTCGACGCCTGACTTAGCGCAAGGCGGTTCGTCTTTGCGCCAACCGCCGCCGCGTCGCTTGCCGCGACTTAGCGGAAGTTATGGAACAATTCTGGATCGAGCAGGCACTGCTTTCCCTCAGCATCGCGCAGATTTTGTCGTATCACGCTTGTCGCCCGGTCCGCAGAGGGCCGGCGGATAATGGAAACTGCGGCCACCGATGCCGACGTGCACGAATACCTTCTTCCCATGTATGGGCGTTGATCTCAGTAATGGCGTCGACAAAGAATGCGGACGACAGCAAAAAAGCGCGGCCGCAAGGACCACATTTTGCATGAGACGTCCTCCTGGTTGCTGGCAATCAAGCAGCATGCGTGGTGCGATTCGAGCTAAAATCTCAGATTTTTACGCGGCTTCTCCGTAATAGGTAGGCGTTGCCGATATTGTCACCGGCGGCCAATGTCCGACTACCCCGGCTTTCCTTCCACTGGCGGTTTTTCGCAAACAAGTCCGCATGGAGCACAACGACCACATTGGACGGGGCGGATGATCTTACCGGCAGGTAATTCTATTTGTTTGATCTGGCTGGGAAAAACTGGTGCTGCCGAGTGGGATTGAACCACCGACCTCACCCTTACCAAGGGTATGTCGGGGGTTCTGTATCTATATGGCACCCTTCGTTTTTTCTCTCTTGTAAAGCTACCATGCACGGATTTTGCACAGACCTGGCTAGGCGGACTTTGCGGTTGCTGGTGCCTTCCTCTTTGCCCCAATCAGCCGGCGTGACCAATAAGCTGAATCCTCCCACCACCAAATGTCACGCCAGAGCTGAGGCACCGGTAGAGTGTTTACAGCCTCGATCAAGGGAGGTTGCGGCACATTCGTACCGGCCGAGGGCGAGGATGCGCGGCAGGCAAAAGCAGATGTTGCGGCTTGGTCCGCCAACGATGGTGGCTGGATAATCCGTCTTCCGCGAGACTGCGACCTGTTACAGATCGCCCTGCGGCAGAAAGCGGAGGCGCCACGCTTTGGTTGCGTGCTTCGGAGGGACCTTTTGCATTTCACCACGCGAGGAAAGAAGCCCGCGCCATTCCCGTAGCAGTCGGCTGGAGAAGTCTTCAAATCTGCGCCTTTTGACCTTGCGATGGATTATTCGTGCCAAGAATAGTACAGGTCGTGCCGCCATCCATGAGTCGTCCGGCTCAAAAAATGAGATCTGGCAACCTTTGCGAAACCTCTTGTTAACCAAAATTTGTTGACTTATATGGCAACTCTGATTGAATTAGACCATAGTGGCGATCTGATCAAGATCGACGTAGAGCTCGAAGCAGGAGAACAGCCGTGGCGGCGAATTTACGCAACTCCCGACTTCGTTGCGTGGCTGAACGATGAATTGCCGCTTCTCGAAACGACGATTGTTGGCGGCGACTCGGATCCGTTGGAGCAGGTGGACGCGATCTTTCACGAATACGTGGTGGGCGAGCACATGCATCTTGATCGGCGGTTCAAATCGCTGTCTCGAACCCCAGACCTTTTTGTTTGGGAATTCAAGACGCCTGATGTGCGAATTTTCGGATGGGTCCCGGAGCGTGATGTATTCGTATGCTGCTTCGGCGATCATAAGGACGAGATAGAAACCTTTAGCCGATACGGGCTTTATATGGCGAGGACCGCCTTCAGGAGAGATCACCTCAATCTTGATCCTCCGAAGGCTATTGAGGGTAAGGATTACGACGATGTCTTATCGGATGCCAATTGACGCAAAGGGTAGAAGTGCCGGCCGCTTCGTTCGCCGCGTCCAGAAGGAACTGCAGGGCGCTTTGGTTCGATCGGGATTGAAGCAGCAGCAGGTTGCGGAGCGACTTGGCGTCGATAGATCGATCGTGAATCGCCGTGTGACTGGACAGGCAAATCTAACTCTCAGATCAATAGCCGATCTGGCCTGGGCGATGGATCAAGAGATTGTCTTTGCGCTCAAGCCGAAAAAGGTCGACGTTTCGGCAAATGAGCATCCTATAGTGCAAGAACCCTTGCCGGTGGCAATCATCTCGTCGTCTGCTCCAGGGGCAACGCCTGGTCTCGGCAAAAGCCACATGGTCGTTATTGGTGGCGACGCGGTCGCGGGACCGAATACTCAGTCATCGGCGCCGTCGCGGAATTTGGTAAGTTCGAAAGTGGTGCGTCAGCATGAAAGTGCATAATCTTACGGTCTGTGATCAGGTTCGGCAGGAGGTAAACGGTAAGTTCATTCTCATCGGCGTTTATACAAATGGGATTGTCCTGACGCAGATGCCGGGACAATTTGTGCTGGGTGTCTGGTTACTCCTCGAGAGCGATCGGTTGGGGCACATCAATTTTAAATTTCGAGCGAGAATGGCGGGTCAGGACGAGGACCTAATGTTTATTGAAGGGCAAGTTGAAGTTGTGGAATTAGAAAATTGGACGCCAATGGGGTTCGGATCACCTGTTCTGATTGGCCAATCCGGTGATTTGACCCTTGAAGCGATGTTCGGAGAAGAAAGGGAGTGGACCGTCCTGCGCACGCTTCGAGTGACTAAGGGGCAGGTATCCGTCCAAACCTGATTCACTGACAGAATTTCTGTTGTCTGATGTCAAGGCCTCGACCCCCATCGTCGGGGCCTTTTTGTGTTTGCCGTCGGACCGATTGCGGACCGTTCCATTGGACAGAAACGGAATAGGCGCGAACGAACTGCATGCACCCGTCCCGGGTTTGCGGGATTTTTCGGAAGTCGTTCGGGACGTGGGGCGCTAATAGCGCTCGCTGCGACCATTGACTTCCTCATCGAGCTCAACGGCACCCAATCCAACTGCTGCTCGATAAAGGTTCAGAGCCTCCTCCTCAGTGTAGAGGATTCTGCAGAGGCGACCTGTATCATCCACCATAGTGACCGAGACGTATTCACCTTCTCGAGACGCGCATGACGACGCGGAGTGAGGATCTGACTTAAAATCTGTAGTCCAGCCGCGATCGCGTTGCGGTCCTTTATGCTGAATAATCATGATGCCTCCAGTTGTTTGTCTGCCGTCTGATTGCTCTTCGCCAAATTTCTGTGCAAGCTCGTCCTGAAAAAATTTCGGCGAGGGGTTGATGGTTAAAGCTGTAAGAGTGGCGGTAGGCGCTGCAGCTGGGGTGCTATTCGTCACCTTTTTATATCTGG
>NZ_HF536772.1:1471591-1495127 GCF_000312665.1 Rhizobium mesoamericanum STM3625
CTGGTATTGGTTGGCGGCGATAAAGCAGCTTACATCACCGTGGCAATTCTCTTTGTGTTTTCTGTTCTCTCGACACGGCTCGATGACATAACCGACCTTAAGTTCGGTGCTACCGGCGTGGCGGCTGCATTGAATAGGAAATTGGAGCAAGCCCAAGCGACTGTCGATCAGCTTCAAAGGGTTGCGGAATTGTTTGGCCAGCTTAGTGTCCAGCAAATCTCTGGCAGCAACCGCTGGGGTGGCATGTCGGTCAAGGATAAACGCGAAGCCATCGCTAAAATTGAGGACAGCCTCAAGGCCATTTCAATGCCAGCCGAGAAGATCCGATCGGTACTAGCCGTTCAAGTCCCTTACGACAATTTTGACTACTTCCACTGGGCGTCTAACCCGATCTTGTCGAGCGGCGACACGGCAGTCCAGGACGTTCGCGGTCCATTCTTCGAGAGGTATGGCGAAAAGGGCATTGCTGACGGCTTTCCTCCCATCGAAGAGTTTGAAGGTTTTCTGCTAGCCAACGGTTGGATGAAGGGCGAGATCGCGGAGAGAGTGAGAGATTGGAAACACTACGTTAAAACAGGGCAGCATCGGCGTTTGGCAGAATGGGAAAGCCGCCATGACAGCGGGATGTCTGGACTATCCTTGGAGGACGCTCTCCAATAGAGATAGATCGGTGCTTTTTGGTTCGAATATGGGCCGGGCGCTGAGCCCCAAAGTGGGCCCCTAACTGCGCCCCATTGACCGTCATCATTGAAAAAATATTTAAGAAAAACAATTAACGCACCAAAAGTTCAACCCCTTCACCAGTTCCAAGCCGACCTAAACGCAACCAACCTAGCTAGGCTAACGCGGGGGAATAGGCCCAGTTTCGTAGTCAGTGGTTCCGAAAAGCAGGCGTGGGCCTGGTAGATTTCGTACTGGAACTTGTCTGCCGAATTGGCATTCAGTGGATGGAACGCGAACATGCTGTTTCGTGTCGTCTCACGCACGCCGTCAGGAGGCCAAATCTCTCTGATTTCGTTGAGGAAAACTGGTGCTGCCGAGTGGGATTGAACCACCGACCTCACCCTTACCAAGGGTGTGCTCTACCACTGAGCTACGGCAGCAGGGACCAGACGCGCAACCGAACCGGCTGCATTGCGTGAACGGGGGGCCTATTGCCACAGCTTCATGATAAGCGCAAGCCGCAATTTCCAACTTTGTAGAGATTGAGGTCGCGCCACTTTTGAATTGGCGCGAATTCAGGTAAGCCTGCGGCATGACCGACAATACCGAAAAAGGCCAGCACAGCCGCAAGGCGGCGATCGAACGCCAGGCGAAACTGCGCCGCGAGCGCGCCGCTGAAAAGCTGCGTGAGAATTTGTCGCGCCGCAAACAGCAGACACGGGCGCGCCGCTCTGGACAGGCGGACGAGACGGACGGCCTGCCTGCCGCAAAATTGGACGAATCGTAATGTTCCGTTCACGGCGAATTGAAGCCCCCGCTAATTTCGTCTAAACACCCGCATCTTTTTTCAGACAGCCTTTCAGAAAGGCGGGCATCGCCCGTAAGCGCACATGGATCGTATTAGAATTGTCGGCGGTAATGAGCTTAACGGCATCATTCCGATTTCCGGCGCCAAGAATGCCGCCTTGCCGCTGATGATCGCCTCGCTGCTGACCAGCGATACACTGACGCTCGAAAACGTGCCGCATCTGGCCGATGTCGAGCTCCTGATGCGTATCCTCGGCAATCATGGGGTCGATGTTGCCGTCAACGGCCGTCGCGAACGCCAGGAAGATGCCTACTCGCGTACCATCCACTTCACCTGCCGCACCATCGTCGACACCACCGCTCCCTACGAGCTGGTCTCCAAGATGCGCGCCTCCTTCTGGGTCATTGGTCCGCTACTTGCCCGCGAAGGCCAGTGCCGCGTCTCGCTGCCGGGCGGCTGCGCGATCGGCACGCGTCCGGTCGACCTCTTTCTCGATGGCCTCACCGCGCTCGGCGCGAACCTCGAGATCGACGGCGGCTATGTCAACGCGACGGCGCCGCAAGGCGGCCTGATTGGCGCCCGCTACACTTTCCCGAAAGTGTCTGTCGGTGCGACCCACGTCATGATGATGGCGGCAACGCTTGCCCGCGGCACGACCGTGATCGGCAATGCTGCCCGTGAGCCTGAAGTTGTTGATCTTGCCAACTGCCTGATTGCGATGGGCGCAAAGATCTCCGGGGCCGGAACCAGCACGATCACGATCGAGGGCGTTACCTCGCTCTCCGGCGCGCGCCATCGCGTTCTGCCGGATCGCATCGAGACCGGCACCTATGCCATGGCTGTCGCCATGACCGGTGGTGACGTCACACTCGAAAACACCGATACCGCGCTCCTCGACACGGCGCTCGAAACGCTCCGCCGTGCCGGCACCGAGATTTCGCAGACCAACAACGGCATGCGTATCCGCCGCAATGGTGCTGGCATCAAGCCGGTCGATATCGTCACCGATCCCTTCCCGGGCTTCCCGACCGACCTGCAGGCGCAGTTCATGGCGCTGATGACGCGCTCGACCGGCATCTCGCATGTCACCGAGACGATCTTCGAAAACCGCTTTATGCACGTGCAGGAACTGGCGCGTCTCGGCGCGAAGATCTCGCTGTCAGGCCAGACAGCGAAGATTGAGGGTGTCACGCGCCTGAAGGGTGCGCCTGTCATGGCGACCGATCTGCGTGCGTCCGTTTCGCTCGTCATCGCCGGTCTTGCTGCCGAAGGCGAGACAATGGTGTCCCGCGTCTATCACCTCGATCGCGGCTTCGAGCGGCTGGAAGAAAAGCTCACCCGCTGCGGCGCCATCGTCGAACGCGTCAGCGAGTAACCAAAAGGGCATCACACGCCCTTTGTCACGGTTGCGCATTCTTCTGGCGCGCCTTATGTCCGTTGTCAGACGCATCGCCATTCCGGCGATGCATTGGTGATGGGGTTTTGCCTGAATGACGGATCTGAGGCTTGTTGCGCTCGATAACGAAGATCTTGCCGTCGTCTCCGCGCATTTGCAGGATAGCGTCTTCAAGGTCGCCGATATCGCGTGGTCGCCACGGGAGGGTCAATTCTCGGTGGCCGTCAACCGCTTCGTATGGGAGGAAGCCGACAACAAGCGCAAGGGTTTCGAGCGCCGCCGCGCTGCTGTCGTCTTCAAGCGCGTGCTGGCGGTACGCTCGACCGGTGTCGATCGCCAGAACCGCGACGACGTCTTGTCCCTTTTGGCCATTCGCTTCGAGCAGAAGGGCGAGGGGCCTGAGGGGACGGTTGAATTGGCGCTGTCAGGCACCGCAACGATTGCGCTGGATGTCGAGTGCATCGAGGTTCAGCTTGCGGATGTCGGTGGGGCGTGGGAAACCGCATCCAAGCCGCGTCATCCCGGCGCGTGAGATCTGGTTCTTAGAGTATCTAAAGAGGAGCTCCTATTGGCAATCTGGCTGGATCAGGCATCGGAAGGCTTCGAGCAACGGTTTGCCGCCTTTCTGACAACCAAGCGCGAGGTCTCCGAGGATGTGAACACTGCGGTCCGCGCGATCATTGACGATGTCAGGGCGCGCGGCGACATGGCGCTTGCCGAATATTCGAAGAAATTCGACGGCATCGATTTTGCCGTGACGCCGATGCGCGTGAGCGAGGCCGAGATCGACGCCGCCATCGAAGCGGTTCCGGCCGAAGTACTTGGCGCCTTGAAGGTCGCTGCCGTGCGTATCGAATCGCATCATCGCCGGCAGCTGCCGAAGGACGATATCTACGAAGACGACATGGGTGTCGGCCTCGGCTCCCGCTGGACGGCGATCGAAGCGGTCGGGCTCTATGTTCCAGGCGGCACAGCGAGCTATCCGAGCTCGGTACTGATGAATGCGGTGCCGGCCAAGGTTGCCGGCGTCGACCGCATCGTCATCGCCGTTCCCGCAACCGGCGGGGCGGTCAATCCGGCCGTACTTGCGGCCGCCAAGCTTGCGGGCGTCACCGAAATCTACCGCCTCGGCGGCGCGCAGGCGATCGCGGCCCTTGCCTACGGCACCAAGACGATCGCCCCTGTCGCCAAGATTACCGGCCCGGGCAATGCCTATGTTGCCGCCGCCAAGCGCCAGGTTTTCGGCACCGTCGGCATCGACATGATCGCAGGTCCCTCGGAAGTGCTTGTCATCGCCGACAAGGACAACAACCCGGATTGGATCGCCGCCGATCTGCTGGCGCAGGCGGAGCACGATGCAAGCGCGCAGGCGATCCTGGCGACGGATGATGCGGAGCTCGCCAAGGCGGTAGAAGCTGCCGTCGAGCGACAGCTGAAGACGCTCAATCGCGCCGAAACCGCTGCCGCGAGCTGGCGCGATTTTGGGGCGATCATTCTCGTAAAGTCCTTGCAGGACGCCATTCCGCTGGCAAACCGGATCGCGCCCGAACATCTGGAGCTTGCCATTGCCGATCCGGAAGCGCTGCTGTCGCGGATTCGCAATGCCGGCGCGATCTTTTTGGGCGCCCATACGCCTGAGGTGATCGGTGACTACGTCGGTGGCTCGAACCACGTTTTGCCGACGGCCCGCTCGGCCCGGTTCTCCTCCGGTCTTTCCGTGCTCGATTTTGTCAAGCGCACTTCGATCCTGCGTCTCGGTCCCGAGCAGCTTCGCACGCTCGGCCCCGCTGCCATTGCGCTTGCCGTTTCCGAAGGACTGGACGCACATGCGCGGTCGGTTGCGATCCGGCTGAACCTGGAAGGGTGACAGATGGCAGCGGGCGACTTTCGGCTTTGCGACGTCGTTCTTGACGACACCATCGGCCGAGCGACGCCCGACGTCGAACACGAGCGCGCGGTCGCCATTTTCGATCTTGTTGAGGAAAACAGCTTTACGCCGATCGGCCATCCCGGTGGTCCGTACCGGCTGAACATCTCACTGGTCGATTCCAAGCTGGTTTTCGCAATTACGACGGAGGATGGGGGCGCGGTGGCGACCCACATCCTGTCGTTGACGCCGTTTCGCCGCATCGTGAAGGACTATTTCCTGATCTGCGAAAGCTACTACGAGGCCATCCGCTCGGCCTCGCCCAGCCGCATCGAGGCGATCGACATGGGGCGTCGCGGCATTCACAATGAGGGATCACAGACGCTGAGGGACCGTCTGAATGGCAAGATCGAGGTCGATTTCGATACAGCACGCCGGCTGTTCACGCTGGTCTGCGTGCTCTACTGGCGCGGCTGACGCCGATGGAGCCCGCGGTCGAGGGAGGGGAGGGGGCAAGGCCGGGCGCGATCCTGTTCATGTGTGGCATGAACGCGATCCGCTCCCCAATGGCCGAAGTGATCGCCCGCAGTATGTTGCCGGCGAACGTCTACATCAGGTCAGCGGGTGTCCGTTCCGGCGAGCGGGATCCTTTCGTCGACGTTGCGCTGGAGGAGATCGGGCTGTCGCTCGGTCGGCATCATCCGCACACGCTGGAGGAACTCGAGGACGATTACTTCGACCTGATCATCTCGCTCTCGCCGCAGGCACACCATGCCGCGCTGGAACTGACCCGGTCAAACGCCATTGAAGTCGTCTATTGGCCAACGATGGACCCGACCGTCGTCCAAGGCACGCGGGAGCAGATTCTGGACAGCTATCGGGAAGTTCGCGATCACCTTACAGAACTTATCGAGAGCCGGCTGGTCAGGAGAAACGGCATCGCCGCGCAATCGGCATGAAACAAATGACGGAAACGCGATCAATTAGGTTCACAAACCTCCGCTGATTGTGTAGTTTCCGCGCAAAATTTGGGCGGCTATCTGCCGTCATCTCAACCGACAGGAAGAAAACCACTATATGCCTAAAGAAGAAGTCCTTGAATTTCCGGGTATTGTGACCGAGCTTTTGCCGAACGCGACGTTCCGCGTGAAGCTCGAAAACGAACACGAGATCATCGCCCATACGGCTGGCCGTATGCGCAAGAACCGCATCCGCGTTCTGGCTGGCGACAAGGTTCTCGTTGAAATGACCCCCTACGACCTGACCAAGGGCCGCATCACCTACCGCTTCAAGTAGGGCTTACAGGGCTCAAAAGGCTCCTTTCTCCGTCTTCCGGTGGTCGAGGTTCCATGACGCTGAAATACAAGCTCATTCTGGCTTCCGGCTCGCCCCGCCGCGTCGATCTGCTCAATCAGGCAGGGATCGAGCCGTCGCGTCTCATGCCGATGGATATCGACGAGACGCCTAAGAAGTCCGAGCACCCGCGCTCGCTCGCCAGGCGCCTGTCGACCGAAAAGGCCGAGGCAGCACTTGCCGCGATCAAGGGCGACATGATGTGGAAGGGCAGCTACATTCTGTCTGCCGACACCGTGGTCGCCGTGGGGCGCCGCATTCTGGGCAAAGCCGAGTTTGCGGACGAGGCGTCGGCCTCGCTGTATCTGCTTTCCGGACGTAGCCATTGGGTCTATACCGGTGTCTGCCTGGTGACCCCCGACCGCAAGATCCGGCAGAAGATCGTCGAGACCAAGGTTCGCTTCAAACGCCTTTCCGGTTTCGAGATCGAAAACTACCTTGCGTCGGGGCAGTGGCGTGGCAAGGCCGGGGCCTATGGCATCCAGGGCCTGGCCGGCAGTTTTGTGCAGAAAATGGTTGGTTCCTACACCAATGTCGTCGGTCTGCCACTTTATGAAACCATCCTTCTGTTGACCGGCGAAGGCTTCGACGTGCATAGCCGGTGGCCCGAGGTCTGATCCTCGAAGGAACCGATGATGTCTGCCGAAAAGAAACCAGCCCCCAAGGTCGAACCATTGCGCAAGACACGGCCATGCCCGGAATGCGGCAAGCCTTCCCAGCGAGAACACTATCCGTTCTGCTCGAACCGCTGCCGCGAGCTCGATCTTTCGCGTTGGCTATCCGGCTCCTATGCCATTCCAGTTGCCGGCGACGAAGCGATGGCGGACGGCGAGGACGAGAACTAAGTCGATTTTTCCACGGGTGAAGCCATTAAATTCGTTGATGAATTTGGAAAATACCACGGCTTCTCAAAAAACTGCCATTTGGCGCTTGCCATGTCCGGACAAGATGCTATAACCCCGCTCGCTTCCGGGGCGAACCAAGGCCCCTCGGTTCTTTCACACGAAAGAACGTCTGCGGAGCGGGTTTGCCCAGATAGCTCAGTTGGTAGAGCAGCGGATTGAAAATCCGCGTGTCGCTGGTTCGATTCCGGCTCTGGGCACCACTCTAACTCTTTGCTACACCAACCGTTTTTTTGCGTTATTCTCATCCTTTGCTCGTTCGAGTTTGACACTTTCAAACTGCGGATTTGACAACTTTCGTGTTTCGTCCCTTCAGTTCGGCCTCGCGGACCGCGGACGTCGTGCGCGTTGTCATGTGGCGCGCCGGGAGTAGTGCTTCGCCATTGCTTCCGCGGCGTGGCCGAGCACCAGGGGCGATTGTTCCATGGTCCTTGTCTATCTCCGTGAGAATGCGCATTGTGGCTTACGTCCTTGTCGTAGCTCAACTGCTGAAGCCATTGAAGGTGGCCGATCTTTGTGCCGAGCTCGGCACTACAGACGGACCCTTCCGTTCAACGGAAGGGTGAACTTCGGTACGATGGTGGACGGCTCTTGAAACGCAAAAAATTGGTCTGATAATGTACAGTTCAAGAACGCGTCACCTGTTGGTCGTTGGTGACATTCATGGGTTTCCCGAAACCTTTGTTGAACTATTGGATGTTGGATGCTTTGAGCATCGTGTTTTAGAATTGGCCGACCTGAGCGGGCGTCCCGGTCTGCGCGGAGACGACCTTCACGATCATCTTGTCAACAAAGACGGTATGCAGCATGCCGTTCGGGAACTTCGCGAGATTAACGGACGCGCGTGCTTTGGGATCGGTTTCAGCTCCGGTGGAACTGCTCTGTGGGGTGCGGTCAAAGAGGGGTTGGAGATCCAAGCCCTGATATGCGTGTCATCAACCAGACTGCGCTTGGAAACGTCTGCCTTAAATATACCCAGCATGGTATTTTGGGGGGAACTTGATCCACATCGGCCAACTGAAAAGTGGAATGATGCTGTTCCGGGATGTTGCAAAATCTACCCCGGCAAGCACCATGACTTTTATCGTGTTGACGCTCTTGCGCCTTACTCCCCTCTGCGAACAGATATTGGCGCCTTCATCGAGAGCGTTTCCCTCCATAGCGGCGGTCCCGCACCAGCGTGCTGATAACTTCGGCTCGATGCAGCACCGTATATCTGTGTCCCTTGATGCTTGGGGCCGTCTTGGATGATGCCATAAAAGAGTTCGCCACTCGCACGACGGACTCGCCACCGCGCGCGGTGTCCCCATCCAAGCGCAGCTTAGCGATTAGCCGCGACATTCAGGCGGTGTGGGAGCGGGTTTCGAAATGGCCTTAGTTCAGATTTCGAGATTCTTCTGTGTTTCTCAGCAGAAGAAATTGCAACTATGCAATCTAGCCGACATTACACTCGTACCGAAACGACTGAACCCCTTTCATGTTTGGCTCCCGATGTATTGCAAACGCGTGGTACAAAACGGGCGAAGGCTCGGACCTACTTGGTAGCTTATCGCGCCGACCCGTCACCCCAATGTCTGGGAGGTGGGGCGCGGCGGCGAGGGTTTTCTCCGAACTCAAGGCATTTTTTGTGCGCAGGGTTCAAGATGAAGTTGACTAACGTGATGACAGCATCTGGCTCATGCGGGTACTGGATTGGTGGCCAAGGCTCGCCCGTGTTGCTCATCCACGGCGGCTGGGCCGGGGCCGAAGCTCATTGGGGTCCGGTATGGTTGCACTTGGCCAAGCAGCACGCGGTTATTGCCATCGAGTTACCGGGAATATGGAGTGATTTTGGAGCATCGCTGGCCAGCTACCACGACTATGCTGGAGTCTGCGCCGACCTTTTGACTGCGCTCGAACTCAGGGACGTGGCCGTGATCGGCAATTCGCTTGGTGCAAGTGTCGGATGGCAGCTCGCGCTGGATCGTGCCGATCTCGTTCGATACTTGATCATGGTCAACGGTTTTCCCCCTTATCAACTCCCGATGCGCAAAGTCCTGGGAATCTGGCCTTTCCATTCGCTAGCCCTAAGGAACCTTGTCACGAACTTCTATAGTCCTGCAGTATTCAAGACCGCATTCTTCAGTCCGATCAACATCCCTGAGGCAGTTAGAGTCAGTCTCTCGGAATCGGGGACCGAGATGGCGAAAGTCATGTTCCGGCTCCTCCATTCCGCGAAGACTACCTCCGGCCGACCGTCGTCCAAGATTGACTTTGTATGGGGCGATCAGGATGCTCTGCCGAACATGAAAATCGCGGAGGTCGTAGATTCTGCTCGGCCAATCCCGGCTCGCGCGTGTTCTCGGTTTCGAAGGCCGGGCACTTGCCGCAGGTCGAAAACCCTTGCGCCTTCGTGGCTGTGATTGACAGGGTGCTTGCCGACAATGCTGAGGCAGCAGAAACAACGCCCCCCGAAGAGGCAAATCGTCCCGGGTGAGACTTCACAAGAAGCACTAAACGGCCATGCCCGCTCAAACAGCCGCGGCCTTTCCTCTCTGCATTCGAGCTCAACCGGGTAACCGAAGTGGGCGCGATACTTTTCGAAAGGAAAATGATGATGCATCCCTTTTGGTGTTCAGCCGCAGCATAAAACCATGTTTTTGTTGAGTTTATGTGCCTCGGCTCTGGGTGCCGATCGCCGACCTAAGCCATCTTGCGCAGCATATCCAGCAGCGTCTGGGCGTCGTCGTTGGCGCAGATCCGCCTGAGGCTATCGTCGGCAAGCGCGATGATGGCCTCCAGCGCTTCCTCCTCGTTCCAGCCTGCCTTCACCGATGCCGCGACGAGATCGTGGAAGGCGAACTGCAGCGCGTCCTGGCAGCGGATGTCCCGATCGGGGTCGTCGATGGCGACGAAAGGTTTGTAGACGTCTCGCATTTCCATTTCTCCGCGAACGAGCCGACGATACAGAGTAACTGAGATGAGTTTAAGGAATTGCTTATAAATTTGTCGCGCCAGTTCCGTGCGCCGGTCCGCCTGACCGGTGAAGAATGCTGTCTCGCGGACTTGCTTTGACGATTGTAACGGAACACTGTTGTTAAACTAACGACGCCAGAGACTAGGTTATTCTCCTTGCTCGTGCACCATGATAATACTTGAGATGCAAACGGAGGGGGAATCTATGCCACGCATCTCGCAACTTTACTTCAAAACAGCCATTCTATTTCTGCTCATTGGCATCATCATGGGTCTTAAAATGGCGATCTCGGGCGATCACAGCGTCATCGGTGCCCATGCGCACTGTAATCTCCTGGGTTGGGTGACCATGGCGATCTTTGGCGGTTACCATGCGCTCAATCCCCACAAGGCGGAAAAGCGTATCGCCATGATCCAGTACTATGTGTACACGGCCGGCATCGCTTTGATGGTGCCGTCGCTCTATCTCATGCTTCAGGGGAACGCGGCCATGGAGCCTATCGTGGCGATTGCCTCGTTGGTTACGCTGGCCGGCGTATTGCTCTTCGCGTTCATCATCTTCTCCGGCGAGAAGGTGGCGGTGACACCGCCGGCGCCGTCATATCGCTGATGGACTTTCCTGCATTTTTGGCCCGGCAGGCTTAGTGTGCTTGCCGGGCAGCTTTGCAGCGCCCGTTTTTAGATTTTGCGCCAGTTCGGGCGCGGCCGGCAGATTAATGAATGATCTGTATCCGGATCTGTTCCTTGGCCGCGTAGTCGTGGCATTCGCGGACGGCGTCGCCGACGAAGATCACGTCGCCATCGGAATCAAAAAGACCCCAGCAAGCTTCGTCGTCGACGTAGACTTTTCTGACATAGCCGAATGGCTCGGCATCGATGATGACGCTGGGTGCAACAGGAACAGCCGCAAGTGCTCGCATGGATAACTCCAATGAGTCGTTTCTGTTTTAGGACATACTTATATTGCCCCTCGAAGCTTACCTGGGGCTATCCTCAGAAATCGGGATGGGAAACTGGGGTTGACGAGCGGGTAGATTGAAGCAGGCCGAATCAATTTGGACGGTCTTCTTGCTCGCGCGTCCAGACCAGAAGCGCGTTGCGGCGACGGTTCGAAACGCCTATCTAGGACAGGTCATCATCACCAAAGGATTTTCCATGGCCGATCTTAAGGCCCGTCCCCGTCCCGTTGGCGCAACCGCCGTTCTTGGCCGCACCGGTTTTCCACATGTCACTTCGGCCACCAAGGGCGAGCTCGATATCGTCACCGGCGCCTCGCAACCGGGTTTCAATCCGCTGGATCTTCTCTATGCGTCGCTTTCGGCCTGCCTGGTGCTGAGCGCCCGCATTGCCGCAAGTCAGATGGGCATCCTCGATCGCGTCACGGAGATTGCCGCCGATGTCACCGGCGAGAAGGCGAGCGAGGCCCCGTCGCGCGTCCAGACCTTCAACATCGCCTTCTCGATCAAAGGCGACCTCGACGAAGAGACGCGCCTGAAGATTGCGCATGCGGCGGAAGAGATCTGCACGGTTAGCAACACCATCCGCGGGACGCCTAGATTCTCGACAGTCATCTCGGGTTGACTTGTGCGGTAAATTCGCATCGGCGGGCATTTAAGATTGCGCGTTTGCCTGCCCTTGTCGTTCCTCGGCTATCCGCTCGCTACAGCTTCTGATAGCTCCGTTGCTCGCTGCCAGTTTCAAGGCGTCAGAAAGCATTCGAGAGACATGTCGCAAGCCGCTTCGACCATTGCTGAACCCCCCGCATCCAACCGATTGGCCCTTGTCGCCCTGATCATTGGCGGTGCAGCGATCGGCGGCTCGCCGATCTTCGTGCGGCTGTCGGAAGTCGGGCCGATGGCAACGGCCTTCTGGCGAGTGGCCCTGGCCCTGATCCCAATCCTCATCTTCTCGTTTTCGAAGGGCAAGGATGCGGGACCGAAGCCTGAAAAGCTGTCGGACTATGCCCTGCTGATCCTCCCTGGCATCGTGCTCTCCATGGATCTTGCCGCCTGGCACCTCTCGATCACCATGACGTCCGTGGCGAACGCAACGCTGCTCGCCAATCTTGCCCCGGTCTTCGTCACGGTGATCGGGCTACTGTTTTTCGGTGCGGCGGTCACGCGTGTCTTCGTTCTCGGTCTGGTATTGGCGCTTGCCGGTTTGGTCATCCTGAAGGGTGGTCCGGCGGGACTCGGCAATGGCGATCTCAGCGGCGATGGCGTCGCCGTAATCGCAGCGGTGTTCTATGCGGGCTACATCCTGGCGATCGGCAAGCTGCGCAGCCGCTTCGATACGGCCCGCATTATGCTCTGGAGCACTGCGTCTGCCGCCGTCTGCATCTTTCCGCTGGGGTTCTTCTATGAAGGCCACATGCTGCCGCTGACAGCCAAGGGCTGGGCAATCGTCCTCGGCCTTGCCTTCGTCAGCCATGCGGGCGGGCAGGTGGCCATTGCTTATGCGCTTGCCTATCTGCCGGCCGCCTTCTCATCGCTGACGCTGCTGCTGCAGCCCGTTGTGGCGGCAATCCTTGCCTGGGTGCTGCTCAGCGAGCCGATCGGGCCAATGCAGGCGATCGGCGGGGCCGTCGTGCTCGCCGGGATTCTGGTTGCCCGGCGAGGCTGATTGACAGCCTTTCAGGCGGCGGTCGCCGGCTCGACCCGGCGCGCATCGAGAATGGCAAGCGCCTCGTCGACCGTTGCGGCAAGTTCTGCCTTGTCGCTGTTGCAGGTGTCCCATGCTTGGATGAAGCTGCTCGTCTTGCCGTAGCTGTTGTCGAGGACGCAGTGATCGGCGCCGAGAAGCACGCACATGATATGCCCATGCATGCGGTCAGTGATGACCTGGCGCGCCGAACCCAGCAGGGCCACGCCGCGGTCGAAGCGCTGCTGCGCCCGTTCGCGATACGCTAGCTCCGTCATCCGCGCGCGGCCGCCGATGCGTCCGGTGAGCAGGCCCTTCAAGATCGCGGCATGCTTCGTCTGGCGCTGGAAATCGGCGGGCTCGTCGGGCCAGTCCGATTTCACGGTGCCCGGGCGCAAGGTTGCAGCGGTCAGGTCCTGTGCGGCTCCGACTTCCTGGTCCTCACGCAGATTTAGCAAGAGCTCGTGCTGCGGCGTCGGACGAGCGACCGGGCCAATGCAGAAGGCCATGTCGGGGCAAAGGCGCGTTTCGCACTGGAACCAGCGCTGGGCAAATTCCAGGCTGCGCTGGTCACGGACGAGCAGCGTGAACTGGCCGTGGCGCTCGATCGCGCGCGCGGTGCTATCGACGTTGGCCTGCTCCTTGAAATGAATTGTCTGCGGCATCTGGACGATGGGTCGGCCCTTGTGCTTGTCAAGCATGCCTTCGCGGAATTGGCGATAGCCCGCCCAGATATCGCCGAAATTGCCGCCGCCGTGCAGGAAGATGCGGCCGCTGCCGATCGCACCGAGCATCCGCTCTTCATCATAAGTCGGGATTTCGGTCACGTAGGACGGGCGGGTGCGCTTGCGGTCGAAATAGGCCAGCTCGCCGAGCCAGATGGCGCTGTCACCGATATTGTAGTGGTTCGGAAAGTCGAGAAGCGCAAAACGCTCGGACGGATCAAAGAGATCGGAAAGGCAATTGGCGATCACGCCCTGAAGGCGGTTGATGATCGTAATATTGGATTCCATGAAATGCTCCTTGTTTACGGACAAGTAGTCCATGCAAGCGGCTATGCTTCGGCCTGTTTGCGGAATGGGTTGAGGGAAATGGCGAGCGTGATGTAGGGGCGGATGACCGAGCGGCCGAAGATCGGCAGGAAGGCAAGGTAAATCACGCCGCCAAGGCCAATGCTGAGGCCGAGCGCCAGCCAGCGGTTCTGAACATGCGCCAGAATGACAGGATGCGCGAGCCAGACGCAAACGGCCATCAGCGCCGCGCCGCAGAAGGGCAGGGCGACTGCCTTCAGAGTGCTTTTGGCGTCGATATGCGCGTATCGCGCAAGCACATACTGCTGATAGGGCATCGTTAGCCAGGCGCGCAGCGTGTAGCCGGCAGCAACAGCGACAACGCCGTAGGGGACGAGCAGCCAGGTAAGGATCAGTGTCGTCACGAGCTGCAGGGCAGCGACGGACAGGATCGATTCCGCCCGGTTGACCGCCGAAAGCGCGGAGGAGGCGAAAAAGTTCATGACGAAGGGAACGGCCATCAGCACGAGGACGGTGGCGATGTCGCCGGCATTGCCCCACTTGTTGCCGAAGAGCAGGGCGATCATGTCGTTCGACAGGGCGCCGAAGCCGAGCAGCAGCGGGATCGTCCCGAGCGCGGCTGCGCCGACAATCTTATTGTAGGCGTTTCGGAAGGCGGTGGCGTCCTTCTGCAGCCGCGACAGCGTGACGAGCGACACGCTGCCGATCGGCGCGAGCACGGCCTGCCCGATCAGCTCGATCAGCCGCCAGGCGATGCGATAGCGGCCGACTTCGATTGGGCCGAACCAGCGCGAAATGAAGATGTCCTGCACGCGCGCAAGCAGCATCCACATCAGCTGCGTCACAACGAGGCTGATGCTGAAGAGAAAGACGGAGCGGAACATCGTGAGGTTGAAGCGAAACTTCGGCATCCAGGGATAGTAGAACCAACCGAGGAGCACGGTCACGGCGGCGTTGACCGCGGTCTGCGCCACGAGCGCCCAGACGCCCCAGCCCAAAAAGGCGCAGACGACGGCCGTGATGCCCGACAGCAGGCTTGCGGCGATTGCCTGTCCGGCGAGGCTCTTGTGGCCGAATTCGCGTGCGAGCCGCGCATTATGGATAACCGCCAGCGAGGAAATCGGAAGCAGCGGCGCCAGCCAGCGAAGGATGCCTGATACCGACGGGTCACGCACCAGATTGCCGTAGTAGGGTGCAAAGAAGAACACGAGCAAGGCAACGATTGCGCTGAAGGCAATCGTCGCCCAGAAGGCCGTATCGGCAAGCTCTTCGTCGAGATCGAGCTGACGCGTGACAGCGTCGCCGAGGCCTGCATAGGCAAGCACGCGGCCTATTTCCACGAACAGGCTTGCAAGCGCAAAGGTGCCGAAATCGCCCGGGCCGAGAATGCGGGCGAGAATAACGAAGATCACAAAGGTTGCGATCGTGCTCCAGGCCACGCGGATGACCGACCAGAGGACGGAAAGCGCGGTTTTCTTCTTAAGGTCGGCGTGGGCAATTGCCGTATTGGCCATGCATTATCCAATCGAATTTGGCTCGCGAGGGCTCGCGTGTTGATTCTGTTGGCGGCGAGGCGAGCGCCTCAGGCGGGCTGCTTTGCCTTCGGAGCCCGCCAGTAAGCGAGCATACCGGTTAGGTTGTCACGAAGCTGGCTTCGGTAGGTCAGGCCAAGTTCTTCGTTGAGTTTTCGGCGCCCCATCGTTTCCATTAGGGCCTGGCGGATTTCCCAGCGCAGCATGCCGCGCATGTTCGACCTGCGATCGAAGAGGTATTTGGCGTATAGCGCTCCGTTGCCGAAGGCGTAGCCGGTTTGGAGCCGCTTAATATCCGCGAGCTCGCGTCGCCCATGAAAGTGTTTGACGGCAAAATCGGGCAGATATTCAACACGCACGCCGGCATTGAAGGCACGGTGAACATAATCGGTGTCCTCGCCGGAACGGAACGGCGACCCGGCGCCAAAACGCGTGTCAAAGAGACCGATCTTCTCGACAAGCGTGTAGGGAAACGCCATGTTGGCACCATGAATGAAGCCGCCGGCATGCAGGTTGCTGGTCAGGACCGCAGGTTCCATCTCGGGCTTGATCGTCACCGGCAAGTCGCGTGTGTCGCCGAGCTCAATCCGCCCGCCGCGCATGACCATCTCCGTATCCGAGCTGAACAGCGCTGCGAGCGTGCTGAAATAGTCGGGAAATATTTCGCAATCATCGTCGGTGAAGGCGAGGATGCGACCTCTTGCGGCGTTCAACCCGGTATTGCGGGCGGCGGCGAGGCCGGGCTTCGCTTCATAGATCAAGTTAGTCTTGATCGGAGCGGTCGACGCCCACCGGCGCGCGACATCCGACGTCTCGTCTGTGGATCCATTGTCGACGAAAACGAGTTCAAGTCTTAGATAGTCTGCCTGCCGGGCGGCAACAGAAACAGCATCCAGGCAGTTCGTAAGTCCATGGGCCCGATTTCTCGACGAGATGATCAGGCTGATGTCCACGGGTCGAGGAGGCATTCAATTTCCCCTTCTGCGATCGATGTCGAAGCGAGGATAGGGCTGAGATCCTGCTTCGGCAAGGAGCATTTTGCGCTGCAGCAAAATAGAACAGATTGAGCAGTTCGCAGACGAATGTGGTAATTTCTTGCCTTCTGTAGAGAGGAAGATAATTAAAATATAGACGTAAAAGTAAAATCTTAAAATCTGTGGATAATGCAAGTCAAAATAATTCTTAGAATTTCTAATTAAAAAGTGAAATAATATAGGCGAGGCAAAAATATAGGAACGTAGTGTAATTTATGTGGCCGTTATTGTATGAAAATGTAAGAACGAATTAAGATATACGTGCGTTATGTATGTCTCACAATAGATGATGCGGCAGCTTTAGATCCCTGGAGAAACGAACGTAGACTCCATCGCGAATAACAAAATAACCACCACGTGCCGGCGTACCGGGATCACTGTTCAGACCCAACACGAAGCAGAAAAGTGCAACCGGCAGGGAACAAAGACATTGATCCGTTTAGCGCAATTTGATGGTAGCTTGCTCGCTTCTTCTTTCAATTATTGCTTCCGAACAAAACAAGAGGACGGAATTGCCGGTGTTTGCGTGCCGTATCTGAAGATGGGGCTCGCCGCCTGAGACGCCGTGCCCGCGTAGCGAGAGGCCGTCCGTGTCAGTTGCGTTTCTGCGACAGCCACTTCTGGATAATCGGGATGTCAGCGTCCCCGAGATCGTGACCCCCAGCGATGACGTCCGAATCGACTGTCGCTCCCGATTGCCTCAGGCGCGTCTCGAGCTCGCCGGCATATTTGCCATAGGCATCCGTCTTTCCGCTGATAACCAGGAGATCCGTGCCCTTGAGATCAGCGTGCGGATAGGTTTTCAACACGGGCATGGAACGCAGCAGAACCGCCCTGTGCACAAGGTTTGGATGCAGATAGAGGAGCGAGTTGAGCAGGTTCGCGCCATTGGAATAGCCGACATAGACGATCTTCTTCGGATCCAGACCGTATGACGACACGGCGCCCTCGATGAAAGCTGCAAATGCCTCGGCTTCGCTCTTGATATCGTCCTGATCGAAGGAGAACGGTGTGATACGCTTGAACCAGCGCGGAATGCCTTCCTCGGTCGCTCGTCCTCGAACACCTAGCAATGTGGCGCGCGGGGCCGCCTCGTGCAGGAGCGGCATCAGCGTCGTTTCGTTCCCGCCAGAACCGTGCAGCAGTACAAAGACGTTGCCGTCTGGGTCCGGGGGCGTATAGAAGCGGTGCACGAAAGGCAAGTCGCGGTAATTGATGCGTGGCTCACCGGGCATCGAAAACTGCGGAAGCACGACCTTCAGATCCTTGAGATCGGTGATCGGGTCTTTGGGAACGAAAAGCTTGGTGCCAAGCGTAGCCTGCGGCTCGTCCACCATCATGCCGGGCTTGTCGGTCGCCAGTTCGATCAGTGTTCCACCAGGTTCGCGAGCATAGAGCGATTCGAAGTATTTGCGATCATGCAGGTTTGTCGCTGCCGCTCCGCCCTCCTTCAGCGCATCGTGCACCTTGTGAAGTTGCTCTTCACCACCGGCGCGGAACGCGACGTGATCGGCCGTGCCGGGGCCTGGTGCGCCGGACCAGAAGCCTCGGGCGTTCCTGATATCGACGACATCGCCCGATTCCGACACAAGCCGATCGATGCTGCCGCGATTGGCATTGAAACGATAGCCGAAATGGCGCTCGACGAAGTCACGGCTTTCGGCCGGCGTTTCCGTCAGCATGGTAACGCCTCGCACACGTTGGACGGCGTGCTCCACCGGCACGCCCGCGCCATCCCAAACAGCGGGCGACTTCAGCTCGCGGACCCCCGCGAGCTTGACGATGATATTGTCCGGATCCTTCAGGCGCAGGACCGGTTCGCCAAACTCATCGGCCGGACCTTCCGAGCGAATTCCGAAACTCATGCAGCGCGTCAGCCAATAACCGATGCTGGCCGGATCGATGGCAAGCGACAGTTCACCGATCTGGCTGTGGCCGACGCGTCCGGGCGAACCATCTTCCCAAACGAGGAACGTTACCAGTGAGCCAGGGCTGCCTTTCGCGTCTCCATAAAAGAGATGAAGCTGGGTTGCATCCTCGAAACCGGCGGTCTGCTTGACCAGCCGCATGCCGAGAAACCCCGCGTAGAAATCCACGTTTGCCTGTACCTTTCGGGTTATTAGGGTCA
Organism: Rhizobium mesoamericanum STM3625; assembly: GCF_000312665.1. GTDB lineage: Bacteria > Pseudomonadota > Alphaproteobacteria > Rhizobiales > Rhizobiaceae > Rhizobium > Rhizobium mesoamericanum. The sequence goes on from NZ_HF536772.1 coordinate 1,489,901, forward strand.
CGTGATGGATGCCAGATACCATTGAATACAGTCCGGATGACTTGGAGGGCGTTACAATCGCCAGAATCAGCGCGAGTATAAACGTCATGCCGTTATAATTGGAGTTTCGCCTCTGAGGTTCCGCATAAAGAATTAGCTTATCTCGGCGTGGCTGCAAATCCAAACTATCCAGTGCGTCCGGGATTAGCGGCATTGCTGGAGAGCCGCTGCTCTATCTCGTAGGCATTGGTCGTGTCGGCACCTGCATCGAGAGCCTTGACGCGCCAAGGGCGCCGGCTCTGCAACCGGCGCCCTTGGCGCGTCACAGCTGTACCCCTGTTTAGCCGGCAGTCTTGCGCGACTGGCCCTGTTCCGGAGGAATGATCTCTGCCGCGGCTTCCGTGGTAGTGACAGCCTTGCCGTGGCGGCGACGCCAGTCACCGAGGAAAAGCAGGATCGGTGCTGCGATGAAGATCGACGAAGCGCCGGCAACGAGAATGCCAAAAACCATCGGGATCGCGAAGCTCGAGACCGCGCTGCCGCCCCAAATCGCCATCGGCAGGAGGGCGAGGAAGGCCGTCGCATTGGTATAAAGGCTTCGTGCCAGCGTCTCGTTGATGGAGCGGTCGATGATTTCGCGCAGCGGCATCGACTTGTAGAGGCGCATGTTTTCACGCATGCGGTCGTAGACCACGACCTTATCGTTCACCGAATAGCCGACCAGCGTCAGAATTGCCGCGATAGCGGTGAGGTTGAAGTCCAGTCCCGTCAGGGCAAAGAATCCGATCGCCTTGGTCACATCGAGGATAAGCGTGACGATCGCGCCGACCGCGAACGGCCACTCGAAACGGTACCAGATGTAGAACAGCATCGCCAAGCTTGCGATAACGACCGACAGGATGCCGGCCCAGGCGAGCTCGCCGCTGACCTTCGGACCGATGACGTCGGTGCCGGTTACGGTTGCAGACGGATCGATCTTGATGATCTCCGCCTTCAGCTTCTCGACCGCTGCAGTCTGGGCTTCTTCTCCACCGTCCTGGCGCTGCGCACGCACTGCCATGGTGTTGTTGTCGCCATAGGTTTGGAGGGACACTTCACCGAGGCCGAGGCTGTTCAGGCCCTCGCGGAAGCGGCCGAGATCGGCGGCTTCCTGTGTCTTCACCGACATTTGGATGCCGCCACGGAAGTCGACGCCGTAGTTCAGGCCCGGATGAATAAAGAGCACGACCGAGGCGATCGACAGCAGCGCTGAGACCGTCACGCCGAAGAAGCGAGCCTTCATGAACTGGATGTGGCGGCCGTAAGGGTTGAACATCATCGGTATCAGCGGACGGATGTTCAGAACCTTCAGCTTACGGCGGCGCGTGATCTCGATCATCGTCACGCGAACGAAGGCGACGGACGTGAACATCGAGATGATCAGGCCAAGCGCCATGGTTACAGCGAAGCCGCGGACCGGGCCGGTACCGAACCAGAACAGGATCGCCGCCGCGATCAGCGCCGTCATGTTACCGTCGATAATCGTCGAATAGGCGCGACGGAAACCGGTGTCGATGGCGGCAAAGGCGCTCTTGCCCTTGCGCGTCTCTTCGCGAATACGCTCGTTGATGAGCACGTTCGCGTCAACCGCAAGACCGATACCGAGAACGACACCCGCGATACCTGGCAGGGTGAGCGTGGCGCCCACGAGCGTCAAGGCTGAGAAGGTCAAGATCGTGTGAATGAGCAGGGCGAAGTTCGCGAGGAAGCCCCACGTGCCGTACAAGATGAAGATGAAGGCTGCGACAAGCACGAAGCCGACGAGACCCGAATAGATACCCATGCGGATGGCGTCGGCGCCGAGGTCGGCACCGACGGTGCGCTCTTCAATGACGGTGAGCTTAGCGGGCAGGGCACCGGCGCGCAGCATGGCGGCAAGCGTGGTTGCGCTGTCGGCCGAGAAATTGCCGGAGATCTGGCCGGAGCCGCCGGTGATCGGTTCGCGGATAACAGGTGCGCTCAGGACCTTATCGTCGAGAACGATAGCGAACGGATTGCCGACATTTTGGCGGGTGATTTCAGCGAAACGGGTTGCGCCCGCGCTGTCGAAGCGGAAGGAAACGACAGGCTCATGCGTGTTCGGATCGAAGCTGACGCGGGCATCAGACAAACGGTCGCCGGAGATTTCAACACGGTCGAGAACTGCGTAGCTGTTGCCTTGCTCGTCCTTCAGCATCGTCACACCTGGTCCCGGAGCATTGTTCGGGGAAAGCATGTGGAAGGACATCTTCGCGGTCGAGCCGAGAAGTTGGCGAAGGCGGGATGGATCCTGTGCACCGGGAAGCTGCACCAGCACGCGGTTTCCGCCGATACGCTGGATTGTCGGTTCGGCAACGCCCACCTGGTCGACGCGCTGGCGAATGACTTCAAGGCTCTGCTGGACTGCAGAATCGACATTGCTTGCGATGCCGGCCGGCGAGAAGGCGACAATGATATTGCCGCCACTTGTCGTCACCGAGAGATCGGACTGGCCGGCGCTGATCCCGGTGGCGATTGCATTGCCGAGGGTTTTCAGCTGCGTGACGGCATCGTCGGTCTGTGCAGTGTCTGTCAGCGTAACGACGATCTGGTTCTGGTTGCGAACGATAGACTTTGGCTGGATATTTTTCTCACGCAGAACCCGGCGGGCATCCTGCAGGAGCGATTGCAGGCGCTCGCGGGTCAGATCCGCTTCGTCGACTTCGAGAACGAGGTGCGAGCCGCCGCGAAGGTCGAGGCCGAGCGACACACGGTTGTGTGGCAACCATGAAGGCAAGCGGTCGAGCGTTGATTGCGGCAGTGCGTTCGGCAAAGCGATCAGAATGCCGAGGAGAATGATCACCGTATAGGTGAACACCAGCCATGGTGAATTACGCATGTTGTTGTTTATCCTTGATAACGCCTCAGTCTGCGCTCCTCGCGCAGGCGGCGTGTCTTAAAAAGCAATGGAAAGCGCCAGTGAGGCGCGCATTTATGCCGCGGCCGCTGGCGGGCCGTGCGAATCGTAAGCCTTAGTTTCGGCCGCGGGAATTGAGGCATGCGAGGCTTCCGAAAAACGTGGCTCACCGGCAATGGGCGGCTTAATGCGTGGAGCCGTGCCAATCGCCACGGCGCCGGAATCGTAAGAAGCATATTTCGGCGCCGTTTTGCGATCGGCCGTCAATATACCGCGGACGGCATCTCGCGCGCTTAGTTGCAGTGGCTGGCCGTCCTTGCTGGACGACGAAACCGAATTCGCGCCACGCGTCGGGACGATGACGAAATTGCCGCCGAACAGCAGGCCGAGATAGGCGAAGATGGCAATAACCAGCGAGATCGCAACACGACCACTCATGCGGCGCGCATCGAGCCCCATCTCGCAGTTGTCTGGATTTTCAGCCTCGTACCGGTTCAACGGCGCAAAAGTCTCTCATCTTTTATCTGGAGAAGACGCTTCCTCGGTGGCGATTGTAGCAGCCTCGTCTTCGTCTTCATAGCGCACACTGTCATGATGCACTTGGGCGAGCCGGTCAACCATGCACCTTGCAATTTCCCGTTCCCCCATGATCACCGTGTCTGCACCATATTCCCGCAACGCTGCCACCTCGGCGTCTGAATGCGCACGTGCGACGATCAGGATGGAAGGGTTGATCGTCCGGCCTTGCTCGACGACAAGACAGGCCTCGAACGCGTTTGGAATGGCGACGACGAGACTTCGGGCGCCGGCGATGTTGGCAAGGCTGAGTACCTCGCGCGACACCGCATTGCCACTTATTGCTTCGGTCCCCTGATCACGCAACTCGCCAATGCGCTTGTCCGAGTCCTCGATCACAAGGAAAGGCGTACGTGAAGATTTGAGGTTTTGACCGACGATGCTGCCCACACGGCCATAACCGACAAGGATCGCGTGCCCGCGAAGCGCTGTTGGCTGCACGTCATCCTCCTCGGCTGGCTCTTCGACAGGTTCGGGTGCTTTCTCCGCCACCGGTTCGACGGCGGGCTCATCGCGCTTTGTCCGATCCAGCACAGGGCGCAGACGATCGCAGACGTAGAAAAGCAGCGGATTGAGGATGATCGAGATGATTGCGCCTGCAAGGATGAGGTCGCGCCCTTCTTCTGGCAGGAGGCCGAGTGAGACCCCGAGCGTTGCCAGGATAAAGGAGAATTCGCCGATCTGCCCGAGGCTGGCCGAAATCGTCAGCGCCGTGCTGACAGGCTTGTGGAACAGCAGCACGATCAGGAACGCGGCAATCGATTTGCCGATCACAATGATGAAGACGGTTGCAAGCACCGGGAGCGGCTTCTCGATCAGAATGTTCGGATAAAACAGCATGCCGACCGAGACGAAGAACAGAACCGCGAAGGCATCGCGGAGGGGGAGACTCTCCTGGGCAGCGCGATGGCTGAGTTCGCTCTCGGATAAAACCATGCCGGCGAAGAAAGCACCAAGCGCTAGCGAAACACCAAAGAGCTTGGAAGCACCGAAGGCTACGCCGAGTGCGATTGCAAGGACACCGAGGCGGAAAAGTTCACGGGATCCGGTCTGCGCGATGCGGTACATCATCCAGGGAATGATGCGCCGCCCGAAAACCAGCATCAGCCCCATGAACAACCCGACTTTGATCAAAGTCATGACAATGACGCCGCCGATGCCGAGATCAAGGCCAAAGAGTCGGTTGACTGCGGCAGAAACTGGCTCGACCGTCGCATGTTCCCCGCCACCGATACTGGCGGCCGCCGGAATGAGCACGAGCGCCAGGACCATTGCGAGGTCTTCGACGATCAGCCAACCGACTGCAATCCTGCCGCGCTCAGTCTCGACCAGCCGTCGCTCCTGTAGCGCCTTCAAGAGGACGACTGTGGAAGCGACCGAAAGTGCTAGGCCGAAGACGAGGCTTCCTCCCGTTGGCCACCCCATGAGGGCACCCAGTCCCCAGCCAAGCAGCGTTGCAAATCCAATTTGCACGATGGCGCCCGGAACTGCGATACCGCGAACGGAAAGAAGATCCTTCACGGAGAAATGAAGGCCGACGCCGAACATCAGCAGGATGACGCCGATCTCGGCGAGTTCAGGGGCTAGGCTTTGATCGGCAACGTAGCCGGGCGTATGCGGGCCGACGAGCACGCCGGCGACGAGGTATCCAACCAAGGGGGGCATGCGGAGCCTGTTGGCAAGCGCGCCAAGGATGAACGCCAGCACGAGGCCCCCGACGATCGTCGAAATTAAAGGCGTATCGTGCGGCATCGTTCT
>NZ_HF536772.1:1495227-1526766 GCF_000312665.1 Rhizobium mesoamericanum STM3625
CCACGCCGATATGGTATTCATAAGAGGCAGTCATGCTTCCAACTCCCTTGTTGAGATCTTCGAAACCCCAATAAGGTAAGCCGAAAGGCTGGAAGTATGACTGTCCCTCGATCATCACCTGCATCTCAGTGATCCGTTCTCTCCAGAGGCGACCTCTTTCATGTCACCTCCCGAACTGGAAATCCCGTCTAAAACATGACATATATGGCTTATATCAACCAATATGGTCAGTCTGGCATGATGGGTCAAGGCACAAGGGACACAATTCTCACCCCGGCATTGTGCCGGGCGGCTCGCGGGTTGCTTGACTGGACGCAGCTCGACCTTGCAGAGCATGCGGCCGTGTCACGCAGTACTATCCGCGACTTTGAAGGAAAGCACCACGAAATACATCGTGCAACCGAAGCGCAGTTGCGTCTCGCCTTCGAAAAAGGTGGCGTCGTGTTTGTGGACGTCGAGGGGACGGGAACGTGTCTTGGGCTCACTTCCAGCCGAAGGTGACGGTCTAGTTGCCGGCAAGGCAGGTCGGCAAAATCCTGTAAGCAAAGATCGTTTTACCGCGATAATAGCCTTCCGTCGGCTGCCAGCTCCGTACTAGCTCGGGCGGTTGCGCGCAGTCCACCGAATGCGTCGTCACGAAAAGGACCCTCTCAGCAACATCGCCCGGCAGGGCAAAGGTCTGCTCGTAATAATTATCCGGTGCGCCGACAGGCGGCTTCGCATAGATGCGGACCGGATCGTTTCGCAGTGTATGGAACATGTCCGCAAGGAGATCACGGCTGTCGCTGACAATGATCGAACTGGCCGTTTGCCGCGCCAGCTCACCAGCCTCGCGGCTGATAGCACTGCGGCCGAGATAGCGCTTCATGACCTCGCTGCCGTTCGGCAGCACCAGCTGGTGCGCAAAGACCGCTGCAAGAGGAAACAGGAGGCTGGCCGTACCATTTATAACAAGCGAAACGCGCAAGCCTTTGGGCCAGAGGCGATCAAGCAGCCACACGGCAAGGATCGTCCCCGCGATATAGGCCGTCACGCCCCAGTTGGCATAGGCTTTTGCGACCAGCGCCTGAAGTGTGATCATGAGAACGACGGGAATAGACAGCCAGATCAGCATCGTTTCCCGACGGTCGCTTTTCCCCTTCAAAGCACGCGCGACGGCCCAAAGCATCGCGAAGAACACGATTGGTCCAACGACGCCGAATTGTGCCAAGAAGAATTCCAGGCCTCCGGCAACGTCGATGCGCAGCTTGCTCCAGTGCGCGATATTGGTGGTGTGACGGACCGTTGTGCGGTCATGCGTGAGGTTCCACCAAAGGTTTGGAGCAGCGACAGCAAGCGCAACGATGACGGATACGAAAAAATCGCGCCAAGCTATGCGCGCGCTCGGCAGCAGAATAAGCGCGATCAAGCCGCCCGGCACAACGAACAGGATCGCGTATTTCGACAGGAACGCGCAGCCGAAGGCGAATCCCAAGAGGATGGCTAAACCAGCGGAACGCTTCTCAATCAGGCCGAAATAGGCCCAAAAGGCGACAGTCAGGAAAAAGAGAAGCACGACATCGGTCGAAAAGAACACCGACGATAGCGCAACGCCCGGCAAAGTGATGAAGGTCGCGCCGGTCCACCCTTCGATCTTGGGTCCGACAAAACGCCTGGCCGTCCTCATCAGCATGATGGCAGTCGCCATATGGATCAGCGGTCCACTAACCCTAATCCAATAGATCGCCGTAGATCCCGCGAGCTCGGTCACCGCTCGTATCACCCAGGCGATCATCGGCGGCTTTGAATAGTAACCAAAATCGAGATTTTGAGACCAGAACCAGTATTGCGCCTCGTCGACGAACAGATCGGTTGTGTCGAAATGAAGGGTAACGATCCGCCAGAGCGTCACGCCAAGGATGATGAAGAGGCCAAGTCTGGCAGTCATGAGCAAGAAAACCCGCTGAACACAAACGCTGGCGTAGAGTCAAATGCCAACGCGCCAGCGCATGAGCTCTGTTACCGCCTAGTTATGGAAATTCAAAGGACGCGCATGGCAATCTGACCACGGGTCGATTCAATGCGGTCCAGCAGCGCAACGGCTGCAAGAACAGCAATTGCGAGGAAGCAAGACCCCAATCCGAGAACAATCATTGCCCAATCCTTCTGACGTCATGTCACGATTATGTCTGGGCGTATAGCACAAAGCTTGCGCCGGACTTGTAGCAGCGATGCAACGCAAGCCCAGTAATTCGTAGATGGTTATTCGGGCCTGCTGGAAAGTCGGCATTCATAAAATGCGCATTAACCTTCAGGCAAGGAATTAACCATAAACATTGCATGAAACGTCGGAATGGGAAAATTCACTCGTTCCCACTAGGCATGACGCCGCACCGCCGTACCGGTCAATCCGGAATCCATCTCTTCAAGCAGCTCCGAAGCAGAATCTACTGATCGGGAGGCTTCAGGCCGCCGGCGGCCGCCGGAGGCAAGCCACCTGTCAGCAACCTACCTGCCGCTCGGGGCAACAGATTAGTGACGGGCCTCGTGCCCGGCATGTGGTTGGGGGCAGGCGTTGGGGCAGGAAATGCCATCAGATCAGGCACGAGGAGCGCAGGCAGGAAGCTTGCGTGACCGACTGCGCTTTGCCGGTCTCGATGCCGAACACTGTGATCTTGTCCGGCGCCATCGCGTCGATCTTCAGCAACACCTGACGGCCGGCCTGCGTGATCTCTTCCAGCGGTTTCAGTCCTTTCCCGACGCCGCACGGAATTTTGAAAGTGAGCGCCAGGTTGAGCGGCTCCACGACCTGCAGGCCTCGCACTGGGACGTTTTGACGGATGCTCGTTTCGATAGCCTTTATGCCGAGCGCGTGAAGGTTCTGTCCGATTCCGAGAGCAAAATGGGCCTTGACCCGCGCTGGCACGTTGCTGGCCATGGCGTTGTTCTCGAGCATGTCATCGCTGGCCTTGCAACCGAGCTGGCCGGCCGTTCCTTCCTGCCGAGCAGCCGTCGTCGCGCCAAGGAAATCTCTGACCTCATGTCGGCAATCATTCGCCTCGTGATGGTGGATGTCGAGATTGCCGTTTCCCTCCGTTTTAACGCCCTGCGGGCGACCCAGCAGCGCGCGCTCGCCGACCAACGCAACAGTGACAAAGCCGAAATTGCTCGCGTTTTCGCCGATGTGATCAATAGCCTTGCTGCCCGTGATTTGACGGTTCGAGCAGTCGTCGAGGAAGACGGCGCCCATCGGGACATCGCGTTGGCGCTCAACGGCGCGCTGGATGCCGTCCAGTCCGAGTTTCAGGCAATCGCCGAAAGGACCGCGGTTGCGGGAACGTCCGTGCAAACGCTGGGCGATGCCTCCAAGCAGTTCGCCGGAAATGCATCCGCTCATGCCCTGCAGTTGCTCTCCTCTGCCGCCGTCCTTGCCGACCTCTCGCAAAGCGTCCGCCACGGTGCCACGGGCAGCCGTGCGGCCGAGCAGGCCGCGGCATCGACGCGCACGGCAGCCGAAGAAAGCGGCGAGCTCGTCGGACGCGCGATCGCTGCCATGTCCGATATCGAGCAGTCCGCCGAGAGAATCGGCCAGATTATCGGGGCAATCGACGAGATCGCCTTCCAGACCAATCTATTGGCACTCAATGCCGGTATCGAGGCTGCCCGAGCAGGTGATTCCGGGCGCGGATTTGCTGTCGTCGCGCAGGAAGTGCGGGCTTTGGCACAGCGCTCGGCGGACGCCGCGCGCGAGATCAAGACGCTTGTTAGCACCACCAAATCGCAAGTAGACGCAGGCGTCCAAATGGTCGGACGCACTCAGGATTCGATCGGCAACATCGTCCGCCAGGTCAGCGAAATCAACACCGCGATCGCCGTTGTCGCAACTCAGGCAAGCGAGCACGCTGCGAACATGGACCTCGTGACGGCCGAGGTAAAAGGGCTTGGCGTGCAGATGACCGAGAACGCGGCTTCGGCCGCGCGTTCCGCTGAAGGAGCGGACTACCTGCACACGGTTATAGTCGAACTCGGCCAGACGATTCGCGAATTTCGCATTGCCCGCCAGAACGCCGAGCCCGCGCGCCGCGCGCCGCTATCGGCCTTTGTGATCGATGGCAAGCAGACTGCCGATGTCGTGGCCGAAGACGAGGATTTCGGATTCGCGCAGCCGGTCGCTTCGGTGGGAGGGCGGATTGTTTACTAACAGACCAGTATGTGAGTGCCGCTCACGTTTGTTGAGTGGGAACCAGGAGACAAGGAAGACCTGATGGCGGCAAGAAAAACTGGAAAGACGCTGAACCTTTCAGCGGTGCTTGATCTGAATGAAGCGACCGCGCTTCGCGACAAGCTTGCGTCGTTGCGCGGCGCCGATTTGGCGATTGACGCCTCTGCCGTCGAACGCGTCGGCGCGCTGAGCGCTCAGGTTCTCATGTCTGCCGCCAAGACATGGGATCAGGACAAGTTCGCATTCAGCTTCAGCAAGGTTTCGGACGCATTTCAGAAAACCATGCAGCTGATTGGTGTCGACATCCACCATCTGCTCTCCAAGGAGAACCGGCAATGAAGAAAAAAGTGCTTACCGTGGATGATTCACGGACCATCAGGAACATGCTTCTCGTAACCCTCAACAATGCCGGCTTCGAGACGATTCAGGCGGAAGACGGCGTCGAGGGCCTCGAGGTTTTGGAAGAGTCCAATCCTGATGTCATCGTCACCGACATCAACATGCCGCGCCTCGACGGTTTCGGCTTCATCGAGGGAGTACGCCGCAACGATAAGTATCGCGCGATCCCGATCCTGGTTCTGACGACCGAGAGCGATGCGGAAAAAAAGAACCGCGCGCGTCAGGCCGGCGCCACCGGCTGGATCGTCAAGCCATTCGACCCTGCCAAGCTGATCGATGCCATTGAGCGCGTAACCGCTTAAACCCAGGATTTTCTCCTATGGATATGAACGAAATCAAAGAGATCTTTTTCCAGGAGTGCGAGGAGCAGCTCGCTGAACTGGAATCCGGTCTTCTGAAAATGAATGATGGCGATCGCGATCCGGAAACCGTCAACGCAGTGTTCCGTGCTGTCCATTCGATCAAGGGTGGTGCTGGCGCCTTCGGTCTGGATGATCTGGTCGCTTTCGCGCATGTCTTCGAGACCACACTTGATTGCGTTCGTTCCAACAAGCTTGAGCCGACACAGGACGTCCTGAAGGTCATGCTGAAGTCAGCAGACGTGCTGGCCGATCTCACCAATGCCGCCCGCGACGGCGGCAGCGTCGATGAAAGCCGCAGCCGCGGCCTGGTGAAGGAATTGGAAGCGCTCGCCAACGGCGAACTGCCTACGCCGTCCGCAGCCGTGGAAGCTCCGGCAGCGAAGCCGGCGCCCGTTACCGCACCGACTGCCGCAGCCCCAGCGCCGAAGCCGACTGATGACAGCGGCTTCCAGCCGATACCCTTCTCTTTCGATGACTTCGGGGGCGAGGAAGAAGGCAGCTCCGATCTGCCAGCCTACGAAATCACCTTCAAGCCCCGTTCGGACCTCTATTCCAAGGGCAATGATGCAACCCTGCTGCTGCGCGACCTCTCCCGTCTCGGCGAGATGAGCTGCTATTGCAACATGGATGCGCTGCCCGGTCTCGATGACCTCGATCCGGAAGCGGCCTATTTCTACTGGAACGTGACGCTCAAGACGGACAAGGGCGAAGACGCGATCCGCACCGTCTTCGAATTCGCCGAGTGGGATTGCGATCTGCAAATCGCAGCCGTCGAGGCACGGGCGGCCGCCGTCGAGGCCGAAGAATTGCCGATGATTCCGGTTCCCTTCGACCTCTCCATCCTCGATGAGGGTGCTGCCGAAGCGCAGGCCTCTCAGCCGAAATCCGATGCCGCCGCCGCCGTTGCCGCTGCCGAGACGGCTTCCAACGTCACACAGATGGCTGCCGCCGCTGCCCGCGTCGAGAAGAAGGAATCTGCTGCCGCTGCTGCTGCTGCGACTGCGGCTGCCGCCGCGCAGAACAATGCCGCCGCCGGCCAGACAATCCGCGTCGATCTCGACCGCGTTGATCGCCTGATCAACCTCGTCGGCGAGCTTGTTATCAACCAGGCGATGCTGTCACAGAGCGTTATCGAAAACGATACGACCGGCACGTCGTCGATCAATATGGGTCTTGAGGAGCTGCAGCAGCTCACCCGCGAGATCCAGGATTCGGTCATGGCGATCCGCGCTCAGCCGGTAAAGCCGGTCTTCCAGCGCATGTCGCGTATCGTTCGCGAAATCGCCGACATGACCGGCAAGACGATCCGCCTGATAACCGAAGGCGAGAACACCGAAGTCGACAAGACGGTCATCGACAAGCTGGCCGAGCCTCTGACGCACATGATCCGCAATGCCGTCGACCACGGCATTGAGACGCCAGAGAAGCGCGCCGCCAACGGCAAGAACGTCGAGGGTACGGTTCGCCTGACGGCGAAGCACCGCTCGGGCCGCATCCTCATCGAGCTCGCGGACGATGGCGCGGGCATCAACCGCGAGAAGGTGAAGCAGAAGGCGATCGCCAACGAGTTGATCCCGGCCGATGCCAACCTGACGGACGAGGAAATCGACAACCTGATCTTCCTGCCGGGCTTCTCCACGGCTGATAAGATTTCCGACATCTCCGGCCGCGGTGTCGGCATGGACGTCGTCAAGCGCTCGATCCAGGCGCTCGGCGGTCGCATCAACATCACCTCCAAGCCGGGCCAGGGATCCGTCTTCACGATGAGCCTGCCGCTGACGCTCGCCGTCCTAGACGGCATGGTCGTCACGGTTGCCGGCCAAACGCTGGTGGTGCCGCTGACGGCGATCGTCGAAACTCTGCAGCCGGAAGCCTCGGCGATCCACTCATTCGGCGCAAACCACCGCCTGATCTCGATCCGCAACAGCTTCTGCCCGCTGGTGGACGTCGGCCGGATCCTGAACTTCCGCGCAACCCAGGCGAACCCCGTTGAAGGCGTTGCTCTTCTGGTGGAATCGGAAGGTGGCGGACAGCGTGCCCTCATGGTCGACGCGATCCAGGGCCAACGCCAGGTCGTCATCAAGAGCCTCGAGGCGAATTACACCCACGTTCCGGGCATCGCTGCCGCAACTATCCTCGGCGATGGCCGCGTGGCGCTCATTCTGGACGTCGATGCCGTTGTCGGCGCTTCGCGTGGTCAGACGCTGAAGCAGGACGTATCGCTGGCAGCGGTAGGATAGGACTATGTCATATGCCGTAAAAAATCTGAACGAGGGGGACCGCGAGTTGATCGCGTTCCGCGTCGGGGATCAGGAGTTTTGCGTAAATATCATGTCGGTTCGCGAGATTCGTGGCTGGACGCCCGCAACGGCGATACCTCGCTCGCCGTCCTACATGAAGGGTGTCATCAACTTGCGCGGTGCAGTGCTGCCGATCATTGACCTGTCGGCCCGTCTCGGCATGAAGCCGGCAGTGCCCTCGCAGCGCCACGTGATTATCGTGGCGCAGGTCTACCAGAAAATCGTCGGCCTGCTGGTCGATGCTGTGTCCGACATTCTGACTGTCACCGAAGACAATGTGCAACCGACGCCGGAAATAGCCTCCGAACTGCAGCGTCAGTTCGCCCGCAGTATCCTGGCGATCGACAAGCGCATGATCTGCCTGCTCGAACTTGAAGCCATTTTCCCCGAAACCGAAAGCGAAGCTGCATGAATGTCCTGAGTGCAAAAGACATGCGGCAGGGAAGCCCCGAGGAGGTGCTGGCGAGCGGAGAGTATCCGCTGACGCGCCGCGACCTTACGGAAATCGCCGCGATGATCTATTCGGATGCAGGCATCTTCCTGAACGAGACCAAGGCGTCGTTGGTTTACTCGCGTCTGTCGAAGCATATACGCAACCTCGGCCTGTCGGGATTTCGGGAATATTGTGCGCTCGTCTCCTCGCCGGCCGGTGCCGCGCCTCGCCGTGAGATGCTGTCGCATTTGACGACTAACTTTACGCGTTTCTTCCGCGAGAACCACCATTTCGAGCACCTGCGTGACCATGTGCTGCCGGAATTGCTGCATCGCGCGAAGACTGGCGGTCGGGTCCGCATCTGGTCGGCCGCCTCCTCGGATGGCCAGGAGCCCTATTCGATCGCGCTCACCGTTCTGTCGATGATGCCTAATATCGCCGACTACGACTTCAAGATTCTGGCAACCGATATCGATCCGAAGATCCTGGCGATTGCCCGCGCGGGCGCCTATGACGAAAATGCGCTTGAAACTGTCTCGCCCGCCATGCGCAAGCAATGGTTCAGCGAGGTCGAAGCTCAGGGACGGCGTAAGTTCCAGGTCGATGATCGCGTCAAGCGTCTGATCACCTACAACGAGCTGAACCTGATGGCGCAGTGGCCGTTCAAGGGCAAGTTCGACGTCATCTTCTGTCGGAATGTGGTGATCTACTTCGATGAGCCGACGCAGATGAAGATTTGGTCGCGTTTTGCGGAGTTGATGCCGGAAGGTGGCCACCTCTACATCGGTCATTCCGAACGCGTCTCCGGTGACGCCAAGCATGTTTTCGACAATGTCGGAATCACGACCTACCGCTATACGTGCAAGGGCGTAGGGAGGAAGGCATGAGCGCACCAGCTAAAGTTCTCGTCGTCGATGACTCCGCCACCATGCGCGGCCTGATCACGGCTGTGCTGAGCGCCGATCCCGAGGTCAACGTCATCGGTCAGGCAGGCGACGCGCTTGAGGCGCGCGAGGCGATCAAGAAGTTGAACCCTGATGTCGTGACGCTCGATATCGAGATGCCAAATATGAACGGCCTCGATTTTCTCGAGAAGATCATGCGGCTGCGCCCCATGCCTGTCATCATGGTCTCGACACTGACCCATCGCGGCGCCGATGCCTCGCTCGCAGCGCTTGAAATCGGCGCATTCGACTGCGTCGGCAAGCCGCTTCCGGGCGATGCGCGTCCCTTCGGCGATCTGGCCGAGAAGGTGAAGGCGGCCGCCCGTTCACAGCGCCGCCAGTACACGCAGCCGGCGCCGGCCGCTCCGCCACCGGCGGTGGCCGACTTCCGCGTCGGACGCAAGATCGTCGCTATAGGTTCGTCGACCGGCGGCGTCGAGGCATTGATTGCGGTGCTCCAGAAGTTTCCGGCAAACTGCCCGCCGACTGTTATCACGCAGCATATGCCGCCGACCTTTACCAAGAGCTTCGCGGAACGCCTCAACCGGCTCTGTGCGCCCGTCGTGCAGGAGGCGACGGACGGCGCACGCCTCGAGATTGGTAAGATCTATCTCGCACCAGGCGGCGAGCGCCATCTGCAGGTTACCAGCGCGCATGCGCCTTGCTGCCGCCTTATCGAACGCGATCCGGTGAACGGTCACCGGCCATCCGTCGATGTGCTGTTCGACTCGGTGGCCGAGCTGGCCGGTCGCAACGCGGTTGGCGTAATCCTGACCGGCATGGGGCGCGACGGAGCCGCGGGTCTCCTGAAGATGCGTCATGCCGGCGCCCGGACCCTTGGTCAAAATGAAAAGACTTCAGTGGTCTATGGAATGCCACGGGTCGCCTACGAACTCGGTGCCGTCGAGCAGCAACTGCCCCTCAACGCCATCGGCGAAGAAATTCTAAAAATGACAGCCGCCCGAAAGGAAGGAACGGACTAATGTCTATCGCAGAGAAAATCAAAGTTCTGATCGTCGACGATCAGGTCACCAGCCGTTTGCTGCTTAGCGACGCACTGACCCAGCTCGGCTTCAAGCAAATTACAGCTGCCGGTGACGGCGAGCAGGGCTTGAAGATCATGACGCAGCAGCCGCATCACCTCGTGATTTCCGACTTCAACATGCCGAAGATGGATGGCCTCGGCTTCCTTCAGGCTGTTCGCGCCAACCCGGCGACGAAGAAGGCGGCTTTCATCATCCTCACGGCGCAGGGCGACCGCGCACTGGTCACGAAGGCCGCACAGCTTGGTGCCAACAACGTTCTCGCCAAGCCCTTCACGATCGAGAAGATGAAGGCGGCTATCGAAGCCGTATTTGGAGCATTGAAATGAATCTCGACGTTGCAGCCCGCCGCGTCAATATCATCCAGGGCGAATGGAAGGTCCTGAATGATCCGAATGCGGTTCTGACGACCATCCTTGGATCGTGTGTGGCTGCATGCCTGCGAGATCCCGTGGCGGGCGTTGGAGGAATGAATCACTTCCTCCTGCCGGGAACCGGAAACACGCCGATGACGGGCGCAGACGCCACGCGTTACGGCGTCCATCTGATGGAATTGCTTATCAACGGGCTCCTCAAGCAGGGCGCGCGCCGCGACCGCTTGGAGGCCAAGATCTTCGGCGGAGCGAAGACGATCTCGACATTCTCGAATGTCGGCGAACAGAACGCCGCTTTCGCTGCGCAGTTCCTGAAGGATGAAGGTATTCCCCTCGTCGGCTCAAGCACAGGTGGTGATCACGGGCGCAAGCTCGAATACTGGCCGGTTTCCGGGCGCGCTCGGCAGTACCCGTTGACCGGTGCGGAAACGCAGAGAACTGTTGCGCTTGAGCAGCGTCCGGCGGCTCCGCAAAAACCCGTCGAAACCAGCATCGAATTCTTCTGAGGGCGAGGACCTTATTGATGACCGTGAATGCAATGACACAGCAGCCGTCGCCCGTTGAAGCCCTGCCTGATGTCCTGACGCGTATCGTTTCGGAATTGCATGACGTCGCCTATTTGCTCGAGCGGATCGAGCCGCAGCTCCTCGAAGTGGGGGGCGGTGCCGAACTGCTGAACTCGCCAGAAAGCATGAAAGTGATGCAGGGGATTGATCTCGCCGTGCAGAAGACACGCGGTCTTGCCGAGTTCATCGACACGATTACCGGAGAAATCCCGCAGGATTGGGCAGTCGATGTTGCAACGGCGTTGAGCCTGGTGAAACTCAGCGAAATGCAGCGGGCGCTGGGTGGTGCTACATACCATAGCAATGTGCAGCCTTTGTCGAAGGCAGCCGGAGACTTCGACTTCTTCTGATCCGCCTTTACTCGCACCTCCACGAAACGCTCGCACAAGTTTCGGCATCTATCGTCGAAATGAGGCAATAAGCCCGTTTTGTCTGTGACGGTCGTGCGAGAACAGAATGAATCTGTTAAATCAATTAGTTCAAGTCTTTAAGAACTTCAGTTCGCTAGGGCGGAATCGCCTGCTGATGCTGGCCGGCGTGGGCGTCGTTTCCGTCGCGCTCATCCTGGGAGCGGCCTTTTTGGTCAACAAGCCGGCGCAGGAAACGCTCTATGTCGGGCTCGATACGCCTGATCTAAACCAAATCAGCATAGCGCTTGCCGAAGCGAATATCGGCTTCCAGGTGGGAACAGACGGGACCAGCATTACCGTTCCCGCTGGCATGACGGGCAAGGCGCGTCTCCTGCTTGCCGAACGCGGTCTCCCGAACAGCGCCAACGCAGGCTATGAACTTTTCGACAACGTCGGCTCCCTTGGCCTGACCTCGTTCATGCAGGAGGTCACGCGGGTTCGAGCGCTCGAAGGCGAAATTGGCCGCACGATCCAGTCGATCTCGGGTATCACCGCTGCACGCGTCCACATCGTCATGCCCGAAGTCGGTAATTTCCGCAAAGCCGAACAGAAGCCGACCGCTTCCGTCATGATCCGCGCAAGTGCCGCTGCCGGCCGCAACGCCGCGACATCGATCCGCCACCTCGTCGCGTCGGCAGTTCCCGGCCTCGACGTCGGTGATGTGACGATCCTCGATTCGGCCGGGCAGCTGCTCGCTTCCGGTGACGAAGCCAGCAACAGTTCGTTGAACCGTTCCCTGAACATCGTTCAGAACGTTCAGGGCGAAGTTGAAACCAATATCGACAAGGCGCTCGCACCATTCCTCGGCATGGATAACTTCCGCTCCAGCGTCACGGCGGAACTGAACACCGACAGCCAGCAGATCCAGGAGACGACCTACGATCCGGAATCGAAGGTCGAGCGCTCTGTCCGCACGACCAAGGAAGCCTCTCAGTCGCAGCAGAAGCAATCCGACAACGCCACCACCGTCGAACAGAACATCCCACAGGCAGCGCCCGAGTCCGGCGGCGCCACCGGTCCGGAATCGCAAGACAAATCAGACAAGAAAGAAGAACAGACCAACTACGAAATCAACAGCAAGACGACCGCGACAACACGCAACAGCTACAAGATCGAAAAACTCTCTGTCGCCGTCGTCGTCAACAAGGGCCGTATTGCCCAGATGGTCGGCGAACCAGCCGACCAGGCAAAGGTCGACGCCTATCTCGCTGAGATGCAGAAGATCGTGGCATCGGCCGCCGGCATCAGCGCCAACCGTGGCGACGTCGTGACCGTCACGGCTATGGACTTCCTGGAGAACCAGCTTCTCGAGGAGACCGGCAGCGGCGTCCGCGTCATGGATATGCTAAGCCGCAACCTCGCGGGCATCATCAACTCGCTCGCCTTTGTCGCAGTCGCCTTCCTGGTCGTCTGGATGGGTGTTCGCCCGATGATCCGCAGCGTGACCGGCAATGGCGCGGCGGTCCTCGGCGATACCTCGCCGGAAAGCGCCGGCCTCGAACTTCCGGACTTTGCTCCGGCGGGAGGCGTGGGCGCAGGCGGCGCACTCATGGATGGTTTCGGTTCGGACTTCGGTTTCGACAGCACCGAGGATCTACTCAGCCTCGGCGACGACGACGGCAACTTCAATCGTCGCGTCAAGGAAGGCCCGGAACGCAAGCTGGCGCGAATGGTCGAGATCAACGAGGAACGAGCAGCGAAAATCCTCAGAAAATGGGCGGTCGACAACGCCGCATAATAAAAAGGCCGGGCGACCGGCCTTTTCCTTTGTCTGCATGCAAGAACGCAATCCCGGCGCGTTTTGACAGGGCTGGGGTGTGTGCGTGAAGATTTCTGAGGATAGGCTTGACACGAGCTCGATAATTGCTCGCGTTTTACGCGAATCGTGTTGTCAGAATTCGCCGAATCACTCTAATTTAATGGTTCCTTAACAGGCGGATTTTGTGCGCGAATCAGGGCACGGAATGCAGGAAATGTAAATCCCAAGAACTCGGAGATGGTCAATTGTGCCGCCTGTCGTAATCTTGGGTGATTCGCGGAGAGGTCGTAATTTGTTCAGGAGCATGCGGATCAAGCTTCTGTCGTAGGTGGTTTACAGCCGCGGGGTTTTGCCAATGGACATGCATATATTGCAGGCTCTGAAGAGCGACACGCATAAGGCAAACTTCGTTGGCATCGCAGCGACAAACCTCTCTTCACGCGACGAACTTATCGCACAGCTATGCGAGATCTCGAATACGGGACGGTTGCAACCGGGGCTGCGCGCACTGACGGATTATGTTGGCGCGTCGCACTATCTCTTGGCGCGAGCGGATCTGGTGCAGGAGGCCGGTCTCGATTTCGTGGTCTCCTCGGATTGGCCGTTCGACCTCGTCACCAACCTGGCGCATGCCTTCGTCGGCGGCTTTGCTCGCGCGACCGAACTCGAAAAATGCATGCAGCTCTTCCAGCCGCATTTCGCTCTCCTGCCGGATACGGCCGACGCGCCGGATGGCGCCAGCAGGCAGTACTGTTCGCTGATGTTCAACATCGGCCGCTCGCGTCTCGTGCTTATGTTCCTGTTTGATGATGGGTTCATTCTATCGCAGGAGCGATTGCGGGACGTGGGGCTTTTGGCCGCCTATTTCACGAGCTTCCTGCAATGCGGTGCTTCGAAGGCTGACCGCGACTTCGAATTGACCGATCGGGAACTGGAGTGCCTTTTCTGGATTGCCGAGGGCAAGACGAGTGACGAGATTGCGATGATCCTTGGCATCTCTCGCAACACCATCAACAATTACATCACCAGCGTTATGCGAAAGACGGCAACGAAGACTCGTTCCGAAGCCATCGCGTTCGCGGTGAGGAACAATCTTGTTTAAGGGGCGGCGTTATGGGGCAGCCATCCAATCGGTCGATGGGAAATTCGGAAGCGATGCGCGCTGTGCGGGTTAACAAGGTGGCGAGCCGGTCAGACCTGTTTCCGCGCCTGATTGGCATGCAGAAATTCGCCGATGCGCAGAATTTCGCGGTCTACCGCATCACCGGCGCCGGCGTTCCGGCAAAACAGCGTCTGGTTTGCGAACTTGAGAATTGGGGGCCTTCAAACATTGGTTTCAGCAGGGCGTTCATCGACGCCCACGGTGAGGCGTTGCTCGATCACATCGAGAAGTCGCTTCTTCCGGTCGTATGGGGTGGTAGGCTCGATCATGCTGCTCCCGGGCCTGCTGCCATTGCTCCTTTCATGACCCGCCTGAAAGACGGGCTGCTTCCGTTTTCAGGTATGGCGTTTCCGGTGCGCCTTGGCGCCGTTGGCAACGGCTTCGTTGTCTTCACGGGTGACGATCTCCAGCCTGCGAGCGACACAATCGTCGAGCTGCACGCGAGATCATGCCAAATCATGATCGACCTGCTCTCGCTCGACGAACGCCGTGTCGCCGCTGCCGAAGCTCTCAGCGAGCGCGAGATTGCCTGTCTGCAGCTTGCCGGAGATGGTCGCATCAGCGAAGAGATTGCTGACAAGCTCGGCCTTTCGGTACACACCGTCAACGCCTACCTCGGCTCCGCAACAATCAAGCTGGATTCGGTCAACCGCATCCAGGCGATCGCGAAGGCGATTCGCCTCGGCTACATAAGCTGAAAAGGCTGCCCAGGTGCTTCAACCGGCCAGTGCCCGCAATGGCTCGACGTTATAGCGCGCGTCGCGCAGGCTCCGCTCGAGGAAAGCCGTGTTTTCATCCGGATCCGCAGAAGGATTCTGGAAGGCGATGTGGTTGATCTCGATCCCGGCATACTCTTCGGCAAGCGTGAGCTGCGCATAGATCGTAACGCCGCTCGGCTTGATTTCGAGATCGATTATGACCTCAGGCTTGCCACCCCACTCCAGAGTATAGCTGCCACCGTGGCCGAAATTGACCGTGCCAGGATGGAAGAAAAGCTCGGCAGCCGAGGATACCAGATCGGAAAGATTGCCGTGGTACTCGAAGCGCAGAAGAGAGATGAGGTCTGAAGCGTCCAGAAGCCGCAATTCCGTGGCCACTGGGCTGATAGCTTCAGCCAGGATTTTTTCACGCTGGGTAGAGTAGGGGCATTTTTTCATTCGGCTATCTTACCCGTTTGTTCTTGGCTTGCGCCGCATAAACCCGATGGATGAGTTCCGCGACTGCCTTATAGAATACAGACGGTATGACACTATCGACCGAGACTTGCGCAAACATGGAGCGCGCGAGCGGCGGGTCTTCAAAAACGGGTATGCCGTTCTTTTCCGCGATCTCTCTGATTTTCAATGCAATTAGGTCCTGCCCCTTGGCGACGACGACGGGTGCGTCATTCTCCTCGCGTACGTAGCGAAGCGCGACGGCGAAGTGGGTCGGGTTGGCAATCACAAGCGTCGCTCGATCAACGTTGGCGATCATGCGGCGGCGGGCGCGGTCGCGCATCACCGAGCGCTGACGGTTCTTGATGAAAGGATCACCCTGCGATTGCTTGTTTTCTTCCTTGATCTCGTGCCGCGTCATCTTCAGTTCGGTGAACCAGTGATAGCGCGTCCAGAAGAAGTCGGCGATTGCGACCACCGCCGTGGCTAACAGCACGACGATGGTGATTTTCCGCATCGAGGTCATCATGCGCGCGAAGATCGTCTGCGGATCGGAGAACATCGCGTCGATCGCGTTGAAATACTCGCTCTTCAGCACGAGGAACATGACGACGCCGACGATCACGATCTTCATCAGCGATTTGCCGAACTCAACGAGGCCGGGCAGGCTGAAAAGCCGCGACCATCCTTTGGCGATGGAAATACGCGAAAACTGCGGCCGAATGCGCTCAAGCACCGGCGTCGGCAGGTTCTGCGAGATCGACGCGGCGACCCCAAACACAATGAACAGGATGAAGGCCGGTGCGAGCAACGCCGCCGAAACCCAGCCCAGGTGAATGAACAGGGAAAGGACGTCCGGTCCCGTTTCGATCTTCCATTGATCGGGTTGCTCGAAAATATCCTTCAACGCCACGCCGACCCTGCTCAGTCCGTCCGGCAGGAAGAAGATGATGTAGACGAAGGTGGCAAGAACGGTGGCAAAGAGCGGGACCTCCCGCGAGAACGGCACGTTTCCTTTCTCGGCAGCGTCGGTTTTCTTTTTAGCTGTCGGGTCTTCTGTTTTGCTGTCCTTGTCGTCGTCGGCCAAGGCCGAGGCCCTCCATCAAAAGAAACGGTCGCGCCAGGGCGCGGCCTTTCCTGAAGGTATCTCCCTTTTGCCGCCGCGATCAACCGCAGCAGCGGGGAGGGGAGGCTTCGTTCACAACAACAGCGCCTTAGGCGGCTGCGGAACCTTCGCCCTCTGTCTCCTTGAGCTGGATCTGGCCCGAATTTGCCAGGCGAATCGCTTCCTGGGCGATGGCGCGGCGTGCAATGGCGATCTCGCGCGGATTGATGCCGACGGTTCCACTCTGCAGATCCGATTCGATCATGCGGCGCTGACGCGGACTGATGGAGGCGAGAACCGCCTCGCGCATTTCGGCAGACGACCCGCGCAGCGCCATGGTCAGAATGTCGGCCGAGATATCGTTCAGCAGCATCACGCGGCTGCGCTGCGGCATGAGCATGAGGTCGTCGAAGAGGAATATCTTCGGGCGGACCTTGTTGACCGATTCGCGACTGATCGATTCGAGCGAGGTGAGCAAGGTATCGACCTGCGGCTTGTCCATCTCGTTCATCAGCTCGGCAACCTTCGTCGAGCCGATCGAATTCTTCTCGGCATCGATCTCCGCTAACAGGCTCATCACCTGCTTCTCGATGATCTGTGCGGCCTTGGGGCTGACGGACTTGAGGTTGACGGTTCGGTTCATGATGTCCGCGCGACGACCATCCGGAATCTGCATCAAAACCTTGGCGCCGAACGAGGAGGGCATCATGGAAAGAATATAGGCAACCGTCTGCGGATGTTCGCGCAGGAGGAACTTGCCGATGAAGGCGGGATCCCCCTCGCCGAGACGGTCCCAGATTGACGTCTCGTAGGCCTGGAAGGTAGTGCGACGGCCAAGAAGGCTATCGACTTCGTCGGGCGTCAGGCCTTCTTCAAGGATGCTCTCGATCGCCCTGGCGTTATCCATAAGACCGGCGCCTTCGGTGAAAAGATCCTCGAATTCGGCAACAAGCCCGAGCAACTCGTCTGGCGGGATGGCGCGCAGCGTTTGCGCCGAACCGATGATTGTCTGCAGCTCGGCCTGCGTGAAATATTTCAGCAGCCTGCCGGCGACCCCTTTCCCCATAGCGAGGAGAACGGCCGCCGCCTTTTCAGCCTGGGTCAACGGTTTCTCGGCTAGAGCGCCGCCGAAATCGTCAAAGTCCATCATGGTCTAACCTCTCCGTCCCTGCACCGGGATCAGGCTTTTTTCGTACTCAAAACTTCTATCAGTTTAACGCCGAAACGCGTGTCGTCGTTTTCCAGGACAGTGATTTCGCCGCGAGCGATCTTGCGGCCGTTCACCATGATTTCCACCGGTTCACCGATCTTCTTGTCGAGCGCGATCGTTGCCCCCTCGTTCAGGTTCATCAGCCCGGCGACCTGCATGCGGCTGCTGCCGAGCATGATCTGAACGTCGATCGGAATGTCCATGATCAGATCGAGGTTCGACTGCATTGCGCTGCCGAGCGGGGCTGGTGCGGAAGCGACCGCACCAAAGGAGCTTTCGCCGAAATCGGCAGAGCCGCCGAAGTCGGAGGTTGCGCCAAAATCGCTGCCACCGAACGCGGGATCGCCAGCGGTATTCTCGAAATCGCCGCCAAAGGCGGAAAGATCGGTGCTGCCGCTGAAGGTATCGCTCTCTGCGGCGAAATCGGGCAGACCGCCTTCCGCGTCGGTCTTCAGGACGCCGCGCAGGTCATCGATGGCCTGATCAAGCTCGGCCTCGTTGCCCGGGAGCTCCAATGAAAGGTCGCTGTTCTTGGGTGTCTTCTTCGTCGCCATGAAATCACTATTCCAGTTGAAACTTGCCTCAAGCTGCCGTGCGGCCAGCCCGGTTGGAAAATGGGCTAATTCATCAAGTGGCGGATGAGCTCGTCATCCGAGTTAATCGTATCCTTCACCCGGACGGTATAATTCTCGCCCGAACGTCCAAACTCGCAGACGTACAATTCCTTGCTGTTGGCGCTGACTTCGACGCGGACATCGCCGCGATCGTAGAAGGGAATGACGTCGCCGGCGGCAAGCTTTGAAATGGTCCTGAGCGTCAGGTCCTGCAGACGGATCTTTGCGTTGAGGGTTACCTGCGAGCGGCGTACCTGCTCGCTGAGCTGGTCGCTCCATTCGGACGATTTCGACGACTGTCCCGCGGCTTTGGGAGCCGTCACGGTCGTTTTAAGCAGAGCGGCCTGAGGAACGATGACCGAGAAATCCGAAGTGATGCCGGAAAGCGTGACCGTCATATTGATTGCGGCAGCAAACTCGTCGGGTTTGTCATCGGCCGGCTTGGCGCGCGTCTCGAATGCATGCGGAGGTTCGAGATTCGGCTCGAAGCCCCCTTGTGCGTTCACGGCTGAGCGAAGGACATTGGCGATCTTCTCGAAAACCATGACCGCCAGATCGAGCTCGATCACGGAGAGCAGGCGATCCGCCGGCTGCTCGACGGTGTCGGCGGCAGCACCCAGCAAATGCTCCATTAGCGTGATGATGAAGCTATTGCCACATGCCAGCGTAATGTTCTGCGACCAGTTGCGGAGTGTAGCATCGACAAGGGTTGTGTTGCCGCCGAGATCGGCGACCAGGTCGTTTTTGTGGCCGGCGTCGCAACCAATATAGGCCACCTCGACGTCGAGGTTGGTCTCGCTCTTGATAATGTCGGGCAGGAAGACCGTATAGACATCACCGAATGCGCTGCAGATCTTCTCGACAGTTGCCTTGTCGCCGAGCCTTCCGGTCAGCTTGGCAAGAAGAGCTTCGTCCATGAGGGGTTTTCTTAAAGGAGCGTTCATGATCGTTTACGCCGCCTTGTTCTCGCCGCCGGGGTTCATCATTTCCTGCTCGACTGCGTCGATCGAAGGACGCTCGTAGGCAGAGATCGTCTTGCGGCCGTATTCGAGGGCGACCTGCGGCACGGAGCCGTTCATGTAGGCAAGCAGCGTCTGTTTGACGATGACATACAGGCGATGCTGCTTGTTGCGGACGATCTTGATCTGGGAAACGATCGGCTGGCACACGCAGTAGGACAGGAGAATGCCGAGGAAGGTGCCGACGAGTGCCGACCCGATCAAGTGGCCAAGCACTTCAGGCGAATCATTGATGTGTGCCATGGCCTTGATGACGCCGAGAACGGCAGCAACGATACCGATCGCCGGGAAGGCGTCACCCATGATCTGAATGGCGTAGTACGGTTTCATCTTGTCATGAAGGATCGTGTTGATCTCTTCGTCCATCAGCGCTTCGATTTCATGCGAACGGGCATTGCCAATGATGATCAGACGGACGTAGTCGCAGATGAATGCCGTCAGTTCCTTATTCTTGAGGATCGTCGGAGCGGACTGGAAGATCGACGACTCTGCCGGATTGTCGATATGGGCCTCAATCTCGTTGCGTGACTTCGTACGCAAGTCGCGCATGAGGGAATAAAGGACGCCGAGCGTATCGAGGTAATTTCGTTCCTTTGGGACCGTGTGCTTGAACGCTTCACCGAGTGCCTTGCCGGAATCCTTTACGACCTTCATCGGGTTGCCCATCACAAAGCTGCCCAGGCCGGCGCCGCCGATGATGACGAGTTCGAAAGGTTGCCAGAGGGCGTCGATATGGCCGCCCATCGCCATGAAACTGCCGATGATGCAGCCGACCGTAATCACAAATCCGATAATGATATTCATCGTCAGTCCAAACCTGATCGTTATTTTCAACAGAAGGGATAGGGCTGCTGGCTTGCGTGAGGCTGATGATTGCCCGGCGAATCAAGCTTTTCCATGCCAGCTTCGCGCAAGCATTTGCTGTCAGCTTGTTGGTGACGAATGGGCATCCGTGCCTGTTTCTGAGATGCCGCCTCAGCGAAATCCGTGGTCGAACCGATTTCAACCACCCCGGATTTCGTACCGTTCATCGCCAATGCAGGAGCCTATCGGGATGCAATCCGGTCTTTATGTTTCGTTGTCGTCGCAGATCGCACTCGAACGTCGCCTCACCACCATCGCTGATAACATGGCGAACGTGAACACGACTGGATTCCGCGGGACGGAGGTGAAGTTTGACGAAATGCTCGGTGAGACCGGCAACAAGATCAATGCAAAGATCGCCTACGTGTCACAGGGCAACGACTATCTTTCTGGCGACAGCGGCGAGCTCGAGCATACCGGAAACATGCTCGACTTCGCGATTAAGGGCGATGCGTGGTTCTCACTGGATACGCCGGCTGGCAAGGTTCTGACCAAGGATGGCCGCTTTACCATGAAGGAAAATGGCGAACTTGTTTCGGTCCGCGGCTATCCGGTGCTCGATGCCGGTGGTTCGCCGATCACGCTCAACAAGGCCGCCGGCGAACCGAAAGTCGGCGCAGACGGATTGATCTACCAGGATGGCCGGCAGGTCGGTTCGCTGGGTCTCTTCGAGGCCGATATCAGCAAGGGCTACCTGCGCTATGAGAACAGCGGCATCATGACAACCGAGCAGCCGCGTGCAGTCACCGATCGCTTCAATGTCGGCGTCCAGCAGGGCTATCTGGAAAACTCCAACGTCAACGCCATGCACGAAATCACCCAGCTGATCGAAGTCAATCGCGCATTCGAGAGCATGACGTCGCTTTCGAAGGACAGCGAGGCTTCATTCAGCGAAGCGATCAAGACGCTCGGCGGCAGCCGCTAGCCGAGGTCTGATGCATGAGCAACACGCCGCTCACCGAAGCCGACCTCTCGCCGAAGCTCGCGCATCTCGCCGGACTGGTGGCTCGCTACTCGAGTCCCGAATTCCTGGTCGCTCCCGGCGGCCACGTCCAGACGATCGCGGCCGGCCACTACACCGTGACCGGACTGTCTCGGCATGTGCGGCTTGGCGAATTCGTGGCACACAAATCGCCGACCGGAATCCACCTTGGCGAGGTCGTCCGCGTCGAACCTGAACTGACTTACGTTTGCCCGATCGAGCCGGGCGAACCGATCGGCATCCACGATACGGTTATCCGCAAGGGCGCTTTCCGCATTTCACCGTCCGGTAGCTGGTGCGGACGCACGATTAATTCTCTATGCGAGCCGATCGATGGCCTAGGACCGATCGTCGAAGGACTCGGCCGCCGCTCCATTTCGAATACGGCACCGCCGTCCATGACGCGAACGCGTGTTGAGAAGGGCTTCAAAACGGGCGTTCGCGCCATCGACATCTTCTCGCCGCTGTGCCTCGGCCAGCGCCTCGGCATCTTCGCCGGCTCGGGTGTTGGCAAATCGACGCTGCTGTCGATGCTGGCGCGCGCCGATGCCTTCGACAAGGTGGTAATTGCGCTTGTTGGCGAACGTGGCCGCGAAGTGCGCGAATTTATCGAGGATACGCTTGGCGAAAACATGAAAAAGGCGGTTGCCGTCGTTGCGACAAGTGACGAGAGCCCGATGCTGCGCAAGATGGCGCCGCTGACGGCTGTCACCATCGCCGAGCATTTCCGCGATCAGGGCGACAACGTGCTGCTGATCGTCGATAGCGTCACCCGATTTGCCCACGCCATCCGCGAGGTCGCGACCGCGTCCGGCGAACCGCCGATCGCGCGTGGTTATCCCGCTTCCGTTTTCACCGAGCTGCCACGTCTGTTGGAGCGCGCAGGTCCGGGCCCCGAGGGCGCGGGTACGATCACCGCGATCATTTCCATCCTGGTCGATGGCGACAACCATAACGACCCGATCGCCGATTCGACGCGCGGTATTCTGGACGGCCACGTCGTCCTGCAGCGCAGTCTCGCGGAGGAGGGACGCTACCCACCGATCGATCCGCTTGCCTCGATATCCCGTTTGGCGCGCAAAGCCTGGTCACCGGATCAGGAGAAGCTGGTCTCGCGCCTCAAGACGCTGATACATCGTTTCGAGGAAACGCGCGACCTACGTCTGATTGGCGGTTACCGCCAGGGTGCCGACCCTGACCTCGATATGGCGGTGAAGCAGGTACCGATTATTTACGATGTTTTGAAACAGTCGCCGGGCGATGTCGATTCGCGGGATGCCTTTGCGGATCTGGCTGCGGCCCTGAAGGCGGCGGCCGGCATCGGCGGCCAGCCCAATATCCGCAGGTAGAAAGGCGTGAAGTGACCGATTTCGACGACGATGAGAAGATCGCCCCGCTGAAGCCTTTGCGGCGCAAGACCGTTTTCCTCGACCGTGCCCTGACCGTTGCCGGCCTTGTCATGGCGGGAGCGTCAGCATTCTTTCCGTGGTACGTCTTTCTCAACGAGGACAAGTTCGGCATCAATGTCGCGCAAGGCGACCGGACGCGCGACCTCCCTGACTGGCCGGCACGCAACGTCTTCAGCGTCTCGCCACTCGCGATGGCCAACAAGAACCCATACGAAAAGAAACCCGAAATTCCGATCGATCCGCTGACGACGGCGACAGTCTCCAATATCGGTAAGGAAGACGACAAGGGGCCGCCGGCCGAAGAGCAGCCGTTTCCAGGAAAATCAGGCTTTCGTCTGCTCCACGTGGCAAACGGCCGCGCTCTGATCGAGGACGGGTCGGGCATGTATGTCGTACGCGTCGGATCCATTCTCCCGGACGAAAGCCGTCTGGCGACGCTCGAGGAGCGCGATGGCAAATGGGTCATCATCACGTCCAAGGGCGATGTGTATCAACACAATTAAGTGCTGACCCGCCATGCAACGAATGACCCGAAGGCTCCTCCGGATACGGTGGGAGCCTTCTTTGCGTTCCGAGGGCGGCGCTGAAGCGACCCGGATTCAGGACCGCATTCTCCGTAAGTCTGACGCAAGATTACCGCCGTAGGTTCGGCTCAGTAAAAACGGAGAGTTCCCATGCAACCGATTCAACTTTTCGACTTGGCCTCGCGGCAGGCGGAATGGCTGACGATCCGTCAGGAGGTTGTTGCCGGCAATATCGCGAACGCGAACACGCCGAAATATCACGCCAAGGACATTACGCCGTTCCAGGCTGTCCTCGACAAGTCGGATATTATGATGGCACGGACGAACGCGGCGCACCTGACTGGCAACGATCTGGGCACGAAGAGTGACATCAACGTGAAGGATGCGGCCCTCGATCAGGAGATCGGCGTTCAGGAATCTGGCAATACGGTAGGCCTTGCCGAGGAACTTTCAAAGTCGGGCGAAATCAAGCGTCAATATGAGTTGAACACATCCCTCGTGAGCTCTTTCAACAGGATGATGCTGATGACGGTGAAGAGCTAAGATCATGGATCCTTTGTCAGCAGCACTCAAAATCGCCGGGTCGGGACTCGAGGCGCAATCGACGCGCTTGCGCATCGTGTCGGAAAACATCGCCAACGCCCGCTCGACCGGTGACACCCCCGGCGCAGATCCCTACCGCCGCAAGACCATCACCTTCGGCGAGGCCATTGACCGTGCAAACGGTGTTACCACGGTCAACGTCAAGAAGCTCGGCGAGGATGAATCGAAATTCACCACTGAGTACGATCCCAGCAATCCGGCTGCCGACGCGAAGGGCATCGTCAAGCTCCCGAACGTCAACATGCTGGTCGAAATGGCCGACATGCGGGAAGCCAATCGTTCCTACGACGCCAACCTGCAGACCATTAAGCAATCCCGCGACCTGATCTCGGCAACGATCGATCTACTGAAGAGCCAATAATGATCAACAACGTCAATAGCGTCAGCTCCCTGTCGATGACCCGCGGCCTTGCGGGCATTGAGCCGGAGAACTCCACCGCCTCCTCGGCTGCCGAAAGCGCGGCAAACGACGGCGGCTTTGCGGCCGTTCTCAGCAACGTTGCGAAGGGGGCGGTCAATACCCTCAAGAACGCGGAAAGCATGTCCTTCGCCGGCATCAAGGGCACTGCCACGACGCGTGAAGTCGTCGATGCTGTCATGCAGGCGCAGCAGACCCTTCAAACGGCGATTGCCCTTCGAGACAAGGTCGTTTCCGCCTTTCTCGAAGTCACCAAGATGCAGATGTAGTTGATTTAAGGACGAAGCCATGAGAGCGCTTGCCATCGCTGCGACGGGTATGGACGCCCAGCAGACCAATCTTGAAGTCATCGCCAACAACATCGCGAATATCAACACGACCGGCTTCAAGCGCGCTCGCGCTGAATTTACGGACTTGCTGTATCAGACGGAACGCGCCAAGGGGGTTTCCAACCGCGCCAACCAAGCGATCGTTCCGGAAGGCGCAAACATCGGCCTCGGCGTGCAAACATCTGCAGTTCGTAACCTGCACATCCAGGGCGAACTTGCACAGACTGGCAACGACCTCGATGTGGCCCTGGTCGGTCGAGGCTTCTTCCAGATCCAGGCACCGGACGGAACCACGCTCTACACGCGCGCCGGCGCGTTCAACAAGAATGAGACAGGCCAGATCGTGACAGTGGACGGTTATACCGTCGCCCCGAACATCACGATTCCGACTGGCTCGACCGAATTGACGATCAGCCGCTCCGGTCAGGTCACCGCGAAGCTACCCGGTGCGACGACGCCGACGACGCTCGGCCAGTTGCAGATCGCCGATTTCGTCAACGAAGCCGGTCTTCAGCCTCTCGGCGACAACCTCTTTGCGCAGACACCAGCGTCTGGCGACCCCGTCGTCGGCACGCCTGACGAAGAGGGCTTCGGCTACATGAAGCAGAGCTATCTGGAATCGTCAAACGTCGATCCAGTGAAGGAAATCACCGAACTCATATCGGCGCAGCGCGCCTATGAAATGAACTCCAAGGTCATCACCACCGCCGACGAAATGGCCTCCATCGTCAGCAAGAACCTGAAGTAATCGGGAAGGGCCGGAACATGACGTTTTGCCGGGTCAAAAATATCCTCGGACTGGCGGCTGCTGCCGCCATTGCGATCACCGTAGTAGCGTCGCCGCAGGCGGCAGCTGCTGCAGGCATGGGATATGCGGTAGTTCCGACAACGACCATCTACCCCGGCGAAACTGTTTCCGGCGCCCAGCTTCAGGAAGTGGAAGTGACCAATCCCAACCTGAAGGGCGACTATGCGAAGTCGATCCGCCAGGTCGAAGGGATGATTTCGAAGCGCACGCTGCTGCCGGGACGCACGATCTCAGTCTCGGCGCTGCGGGAGCCCTATACCGTGACGCGCGGCTCCTCGATCCGGCTGATCTTCACGCTCGGCGCGATGACGATTTCGGCAGCAGGATCGCCACTTGAAGACGGGATGACGGGGCAGCTCATCCGCGTGCGCAACATGGATTCCGGCGTGATTGTCAGCGGCACAGTGCTCGCCGACGGCACCATACACGTGGCCGCAAAATGAAGACCTTTTTCCGTCTATTCGTAGCCCTCGCGTTTTTGTCCCCGAATGTCATGGCCGTCGCGCCCGCAGCGGCCATGACCTCGCGAATCAAGGACATCGCGTCCCTGCAGGCAGGACGCGACAACCAGCTGATCGGTTATGGCTTGATCGTCGGTCTTCAGGGCACCGGTGATGGATTCCGTGCCTCGCCGTTCACGGAACAATCGATGCGAGCGATGCTGCAGAATCTCGGCATTTCCACGCAGGGCAGTCAGTCCAATCCGAAGAATACGGCGGCGGTGATGGTTACGGCCAACCTGCCGCCCTTCGCCAGCCCGGGCAGCCGCATCGACGTGGACGTCAGCTCGCTGGGTGACGC
Organism: Rhizobium mesoamericanum STM3625; assembly: GCF_000312665.1. Classification (GTDB taxonomy): domain Bacteria; phylum Pseudomonadota; class Alphaproteobacteria; order Rhizobiales; family Rhizobiaceae; genus Rhizobium; species Rhizobium mesoamericanum. Next base: position 1,521,021 of record NZ_HF536772.1, read on the forward strand.
AACGTCGCTGCGCGGCGGCACGTTGATCATGACATCGCTCTCCGGTGCCGACGGTCAGATCTACGCGGTCGCTCAGGGCTCTGTCGTCGTGTCGGGCTTCACGGCCCAAGGCCAAGCTTCGACGCTGACGGAGGGCGTGACGACCTCCGGACGAGTGCCTGGCGGTGCCATCATCGAACGCGAGCTGCCGTCACGCTTCAAGGATTCCGTCAATCTTGTCCTGCAGTTGCGAAACCCGGACTTTTCTACGGCGATCCGCATCGCAGATGTCGTCAACGGCTATGCCTCCGCGCGGTTCGGTGGCCCCGTTGCAGAAGCCAAGGATGCGCAGGAAGTTATCGTCCAGAAGCCAAGAACCGCGGATCTTACGCGCCTGATGGCCGATCTCGAGAATCTCGTGGTCGAAACGGACACACCGGCGAAGGTGGTTGTGAACGAGCGAACCGGAACCATTGTCATCGGCGCGGACGTGCGTGTCTCGCCGGTTGCCGTCAGCTATGGTACTTTGACCGTCCAGGTGACCGAGACACCGCAGATCATTCAGCCCGAGCCTTTCTCGCGTGGCGTGACCGCGGTTCAGCCGCAGACGGACATCGCCGCGCAGAAGACAGGTGGCAAAGTGGCTCTGCTCAATGGACCTGATCTCAAGACACTTGTGGCGGGTCTGAACAATATCGGCGTGAAGCCAGACGGCATCATTGCCATCCTTCAGGGCATCAAGTCAGCCGGTGCTCTGCAAGCGGAGCTCGTTCTGCAATGATAGAGAAGTTGACCCTATCCGACCTGGTTCGACGGCTTGCATTACCGGCGACGGCAGTCGCGGCGCTATCCATTCCCGCCGCCTTTGCGCAGGAGCAGCCGACGCTAAAGGGCGAAATGACCTCGCAGGAGGAAATCAGGCAGTTCTGCACGAACATTGCCGATCCCGCTCGCGACCAGCGTTATCTACTACAGAAGCAAGAGCTCGAGAAGCTTCGCGCCGACGTCGATTCCCGCATCGCTGAGATGAACAAGCGCAAAGAGGAATATCAGGACTGGCTGAAGCGCCGCGACGATTTCCTCAAGCAGGCCGAGGCTGGCCTGACCGAGATCTACAAGAAAATGAAGCCGGACGCGGCTGCATCGCAACTGGAACAAATGAGGATAGAAGTAGCGGCGGCCGTCATCATGCGGCTGAACCCCTCGCAATCGAGCCTCATCCTCAACGAGATGGATCCGAAGAAGGCCGGCGAAATTGCCAGCATCATCGCCAGCGCGTCCGATCCAAATACGTCGAAGGACCCTTCATGAAAAAGCGTTTCCCCGTCGCGATTGTTGCCGTCGCCCTCCTTGCAGGCTGCACATCGCCGCAGGCTGTCAATGAGATCGGTCGTGCCCCGGCCATGAGCCCGATCGGCAGCGGCCTCGCCTATGGTCAGACGCCGCAGATGGCACTTTATCCGAAGCAGCCGCGCCAGGTCGCGCAGGGCTATTCTCTTTGGAGCGACTCGCAGGCCGCCCTCTTCAAGGATGCCCGCGCCCTCAACGTCGGTGATATTCTGACCGTCGATATCAAGATCAACGATAAGGCCAAGTTCGAGAATGACACCAGCCGCAGCCGGACCAACTCGAGTGGCCTGAACTGGGATGTCAACGCCAACGTCATGGGCTGGAATCCCCAGTCGAAGACCGATGTGACCTACGGATCCGACACAAGCACCGACGGCAAGGGCAAGATCGACCGGTCCGAAACGCTGAAGCTTATGGTCGCCGCCGTTGTCACCGGTATCCTCGAAAACGGCAACCTTGTGATCAGCGGCTCTCAGGAAGTCCGGGTCAACCAGGAAATCCGTATTCTGAACGTCGCCGGCATCGTCCGCCCGCAGGACGTCAACGCCGACAACCAGATTTCCTACGAGAAGATTGCCGAGGCCCGCATCTCCTACGGCGGTCGTGGCCGCCTGATGGAAGTGCAGCAGCCGCCGCGCGGTCAGCAGGCCGTCGATCTTTTCTCGCCGCTCTGAGGCTGAACACCATGGCAGAGACAGAATTCGCCGAAGGCCAGCCGAAGAAGAAATCGGCCCTAGTGATGACGATCGCCGGGCTCGCGATCCTAACCCTGCTGGGCGCCGCCGGCGGCTGGGTGGTCGGCCGCCTGGTTGCACCGAACATCAAAGGGGCCGAACAGGAGGAACAGGCCAAGAAAGCCAAGGACGAGGCTGCACAGAAGAAGGAAGGCGAGGCCGGCCTGCCTCACATTTCGACCGAGGCCAACAACGTCGTTCAACTCGAGCCGATCACCTCGAACCTCGCTTACCCTTCGGAGAACTGGGTTCGCCTGGAGGTCGCGCTGCTGTTCAACGGCCCGCCTGACGTGAAGATCGCCGAGGATATCCATCAGGATATTCTTGCTTATGTCCGCACTGTTTCGCTGCAGCAGATCGAAGGGCCGCGGGGCTTCGAATATCTTAAGGATGACATCCAGGAGCGTGTTGACCTTCGCGCGCAAGGCCGCGTATCGAAGGTCATGTTCAGGACCTTCGTCGTCGAATGATTCGATTCCTACTGCTGTTCGCTGCCATAATGGCGGCACCGGAGCTGGCGCATGCGCAGCAGCTCCCGACAAACCTGTTGAACTTGCCGGTCGACGGTTCGGTCGCGGCATGGATCATACGAACTTTCGGCCTGCTGACCGTTCTTTCGGTTGCGCCGGGCATCCTGATCATGGTGACGAGCTTTCCGCGCTTCATCATCGCTTTCTCGATCCTGCGATCGGGAATGGGCCTGTCTTCCACTCCCTCGAACATGATCCTCTTGTCGCTCGCGCTGTTCATGACTTTTTATGTCATGCAGCCGACGTTCGATCAGGCATGGCAGACGGGTGTCCAGCCTCTCTTGTCGAACCAGATCGACGAGCAACAGGCGGTGGCGCGCATAGCCGAGCCATTCCGGACGTTCATGGCGAACAACACACGCGATAAGGATCTGACACTTTTCGTAGATCTGGCGCGGGAGCGAGGGCAGACGGTGGAGACTGCTGAAAAGATCGACTACCGCGTGCTCATTCCGGCTTTCATGATCTCGGAAATCCGGCGCGGCTTCGAGATCGGCTTTCTGGTCGTTCTTCCCTTCCTGGTCATCGACCTGATCGTCGCCACTATCACCATGGCAATGGGCATGATGATGCTGCCGCCAACATCGATTTCGTTACCGTTCAAGATTCTCTTCTTCGTGTTGATCGACGGCTGGAACCTTTTGGTCGGAAGTCTCGTGCGGTCCTTCCACTAAGCCGCTCCGATTGCGTGCGGCGGCGCGGAAAAAAGCGAAGGTGAAGGCCGTCGGTTTTTCATGCCTCGCAGTACGCTCTAGTCAAAACTGAAGAACGGTTCCGTACGGGGCGGCAGCGCCGGAACATCGATATGGTCTGGCTCCTGCCCAAGCTTCGCCCGCTCCACCATCATTTCATAGGCCTTTTCGAGATGCAGCGTGAAACGCTCGGCGTCGAACAATGGCATGATCACAGCATTGTCCCGAATGCGACGCTTGTATTCAACGATGCGGTCAGGGGTGTTGGCAAGCTCGACGGCCATGTCTTCATAGACCTTGATGTCGCTGGCCACCAGTTCCGGCAGACCTATCGCGTTAAGCAGGCTTTCGCTGACGCGGGAGGCAAAATTGGTGCCCTTGACGGTCAGAACCGGCAGGCCGCCCCAGAGCTGCTCCGAGGTGGTCGTGTGGCCGTTGACGGGGAAGGTGTCGATGCCAAGATCGGCCATCTGTTGACGATCGATGTGTTCTTCATAGGGCACGCGTGGACAGAAGATCACTCGATCCGATTCGACCCCTTTTTTGTTCATGTAGTTGAGCAGGTTGTTTTGGGTTCGTGGCGAGGAGAGCATGAGCCAAAGCACGCTGTTTGGCGCACGTTTTAGGATGTTGCACCAGACATCGAGTATCGCAGCGTTGATTTTGCGGTTCGCGTTGAACGAGGCGAAGACAAATGCTCCCACCGGCAAACCCACCTGGGCGCGCGTCGTTGGCCTAGGCTTCGGACGATTGGCCGGGTCGTTGGGTTGATAGCAATCCGGCATGCGCACCAACTTCTCGTAATAGTTCGCTTCGCTGCTGGGGGGCAGCACGAAACGGTCTCCGATGGCATAATCAAGGTCGACGTCGGTCACGCTGCCCGGAAAACCCAGCCATGTTGCCTGTAGCGGAGCGCCGCCATAGTTCAGGATTCTAGATCGGCCGCCAAACGTGTGTCCTTTAAGGTCGACCAGAATGTCAATTTGCCGCTCCCGGATGGCCTTGGCGGCTTCCTCGTCGGTCATGGCGCGCACGATGCACACGTCACCCCATCGTGAGCGATCGACCGTGCCGGCCTCGTGTTCCAGGTATTTCTCCTCGGTATGGCAGAAGAGCGTTATTTCGAACTTGTCGCGGTCGTGCAGTTCCAGGATACGACGCAGCAGCTTCATGGTTGCGTGTCCGGCCCAGAAATCGGACGAAAGGTAGCCGATACGGATCTTCTTACTCCAGGCGTGGGGAACGGCTCTTCGTCGCGCTGCCGCTTCCTTCAACCGAAGATCTGGATTGTGAGAAGCAAGCGCATTGAGCGCTTCGTCACCGCACCAGTGCAGGTTGTAGAAGGGATTGTCTCGTTGCAAGGCGCTGAGGTCGCCCTTGTCGAGCATTTTCTGCACCGGCAGGAATTCCTTGGCGACAAGCTCGAAGTCACAGACTTCGCGAGCGAAGACGAGCTTGAGCAGCCTGAGTGGCATGAGGTCGGGAAACTTCTTGAAAAGATTGTAGACAAGCGTCTCGTTCGTGGCGTCCAGAATGTCGTCGCTGAGCAGTTGCACCGCAAGGCGGACATGCTCCGGATTGCTGCTCTCGGAGATCACCTTGCGGAAGGGGCTCACGAGGTCCTTTCTGCCTTGCTTGAGGTGGATAGAGGCAAGAACGTAGGCTAGGTCGGCGTCCGAGCGAGCAAGTGCCATGACGCGCAAGGCCTGCAGCAAGGCCTGCTGCTCATCGCCACACGCGAAATACAGGAGGGCGGCTTCACGGGTGTAGGGTGACTCCTTGGCGCCGTCGAGTTCACCGGCGAGGGCATAGGCGCTAGCCGCTTCCGATTTGAAGCCCAACTTGAGAAGGTTCTTGGCCAGGAGAACGTAGGTCTTGACGTCCTGTTGCGTGTTGATGAGCTTGTTCAGCACTTCAAGGGATTTCAGGTATTGACCCTTCTGGTAGTCCTTCGATGCTGCCGCAAACGAGATATTCGTGTTCAAGAACTCACTCCGTCAGGAACTGGTCAATGGGCGCGGTTGCCGATCGCTCTCAGGCCGACGCACACGCGGTTTGGAGCACCTAGACATAACAAGCTTGCTTGAAGCAGGTGTCCGCGACCGAGCAAGATCATCGCAAGGAGTTCGCAGACTGTTAACCACTCCGCCGGACCGACGCCGTTTCACCAGTTGTTTTAATGAGTTGGCAATGAATGGCTGCGAGATTGCCTCGACATGACGGGTTTGGTTGCTCAAACGAACGGCACCGAGTGGCATGAAGCTGGTCCGTCATCGCCGGTATAGAAGTCCGGTATGTCCTCCTTTTGTATTTTGTTTTTGGGGACAGACTTATGACAAGCATTAACACCAACACTTCCGCAATGGCAGCTCTCCAGACGCTGCGTAACGTCAACAACAATCTGGCCGACACGCAGGGTGCCGTTTCGTCTGGTCTGCGGGTCGGCAAGGCTTCTGACAAC
>NZ_HF536772.1:1526866-1720652 GCF_000312665.1 Rhizobium mesoamericanum STM3625
CAACAACGCCGGCGGCACCGTCAGCGTCGTTTCGTCCTTCGTCCGCGGCACCGGCGGCGCGGTCTCCATCAAGACCACCGACTATTCGCTCGGCGCCACCAACACGCTGTTCGACGGCACGACCACGGGCGGCATCCTTGGCGCCAATGGTGCGAGCTCGGGTAGCTCGATCTACGGCTTCACGATCGGCGCCGGCACGACGCAGGCCAACGTCGACAACCTGCTGACGGACGTCGAAACCGCACTGACGAGCATGACGACGCTCGGCTCGCAGCTCGGCTCGCTTCAGCAGCGCGTCGACATCCAGACCGACTTCGTTTCCTCGCTCAGCGACTCGATCGACTCCGGTATCGGCCGCCTGGTTGACGCCGACATGGAAGAAGAATCTTCCAAGCTTACCGCTCTGCAGACCCAGCAGTCGTTGGCGATCCAGTCGCTGTCGATCGCCAACTCTTCTTCGCAGAACATCCTGCAGCTGTTCCGCGGCTAATATTAGGGCGCCTTCGGGCGCTCCACAGAAGAGATGCCGGCGCACCCGGCGGGTACCGTTCAAAGCCGCGCTCCTCGAGCGCGGCTTTTTTAATGCCTGTTAACTGACCGTTAACCAAACTTGTGTTTTCTGCCATGAACGAAACGGTATGTTAACCAAGCTTAAGAAGCGGTTAGCGGCATGACGCTGATTACTGTTCCCGGCGGCGGACCGGAATGTCCCTTTTTCAATATTAGCCAGCAAGGGGCGATAATTTCATGACCAGCATTTTGACCAACGTGGCGGCAATGTCCGCTCTTCAGACGCTCCGCAGCATTAACGGCAACCTCGAGGACACGCAAAACCGTGTTTCGTCGGGTTACCGTGTCGCTAAGGCCAAGGATAACGCCGCCTACTGGTCGATTGCGACGACCATGCGTTCCGACAACAAGGCCCTCTCGGCTGTGTCAGATGCACTTGGTCTCGGCGCTGCGAAGGTCGATACTGCTTACTCGGCCATGGACAGCGCCATTGATATCGTCAGCGAGATCAAGGCCAAAATTGTCGCAGCGACGGAAAAGGGCGTCGACAAGACCAAGATTCAGGACGAGATCGGGCAGCTTCAGCAGCAATTGCTGAGTGTGGCGCAATCAGCCTCGTTCTCCGGTGAAAATTGGGTCGCTGGGAATACCACGAAGAGCGTCGTCTCCTCGTTCGTCCGCGACGCCAATGGCCAGGTGTCCGTGCAGACGACCCAGTACGTTCTTGATGATACCTCGAACGGCAACGTGCTTTTCGGCATGACGACATCAGGATCGATCGACACGGCGACCGGCATTATTGGTACCTCTTCAGGCAGCGTCGGCTCTATCTATGCCATGGATATCACGAGCTTTGGTTCCACTGATATCGATCTCGCTCTGACGACTGTAGAATCTGGCCTTAGCGCACTCACCAAGGCAGCATCGCAGCTTGGGTCGATCTCCACCCGTATCGACCTGCAGGAAAGCTTCGTTTCCAATCTCAGTGACTCGATCGACTCGGGCGTCGGGCGCCTTGTCGACGCCGACATGGAAGAGGAATCGAGTAAGTTGACCGCATTGCAAACACAGCAGCAACTGGCGATCCAGTCGCTGTCGATCGCAAACTCCAGCGCTCAGAACGTTCTCACGCTGTTTAAGAGCTAATAACTCAAACTCGTATGGTTGAGATCGAAAGCCGCGTCCGTTAACGCGGCTTTCTCTTTGTTTTGAAGCGATAATCAAGATTGCGCGAGGCTTGCGACACCGATCTTGACGCTCTTGCGCCCGCAGCCAGCCTTGGTTAACTTCGCTTAACAGTTGATTTGTTTTAGCGACAAGCCGGCTTGGGGGACCAGCCGGGGGCATGACGCCAAGTCAGTCGCTGCCGGTTGCCGGCCTGTCCCGTTTCCCTACTTAGAGCAGAAAAATGACCTATAAAATTACCGGCTCGGCACAGGTAAACGCCCTCGCGGCGCTGCGCATCATCAACAAGAACGTCGCAACGGTTCAGCAGCAGGTTTCCTCAGGCTATCGTGTCGAAACGGCCGCGGACGATGCAACCTACTGGTCTTATGCGAGCGTGATGCGCTCAGACAGCAATTCGCTGCAAAACATTCACGATGCGCTCGGCGTCGGCGCATCGAAGGTCGATACCGCCTATACCTCGATGGAAAGCCTGATTGACCAATTGGGCGATATCCGCAAGACCCTGGTGGCGGCCAAGGAGGCGGGCGTCGACAAGACCAAGCTCAATACCACCCTGACAGAACTGAAGGGTCAGTTGCAGACGACAGTTCAGTCGACCAACTTTGCCGGCGAAAACTGGCTCCTAAACAGGGACCCCTCGCTTCCAACCTCGCGCTCGGTGATTGGTGGCTTCGTGCGCGGCACGAACGGTGAGTACCAGGCGCAGACGATCAGTTATCCGGCTGACCAGACCGTGATGATCGACACGACCGACGCCAATCGCGGCCTTCTCACGAAGACGGTCGACGCGAACACGCTTAATTCGGACGGAACCTCGACGGCGCGAAACTACTATCTGCTGAATGCCGGTTCGACGACGGCCGCTAGTGGAACCGAGATAGCGCTTGACGCAAATACCACCAGCGAGCAAGTGACCGACATGCTGGCCGTGGTCGACTCTCTCCTGTCGCAGTTGACGGCCACGGCTGCCGGCCTCGGCACGATGAGCGCGCGCATCAGCGATCGCATTTCCTATACGGCGGACATGTCCGATGTGATTGACAAGGGTGTCGGGGCGCTCGTTGACACCGACATGGACGAAGCGTCGACCCGCCAGACAGCGTTGTTGACGCAACAGAAGATGGGCGTTCAGGCGATTTCGATCCTGAACACCGCCGCCAGCAAAGTGCTGATCCTGTTAAAATAGTTTCGGGGGCGCAGGTGAGATCGTTTGGGCTGCCCTTCATCCTCGCGCAAGTTTGACTGCCTAGTTTCGATATAGGGGCGCAGTGCGGAAACTGTGCTTGATGGATTGTCAGTTCATGATGGGGCGCGGCATGTCGCAATCTTCTGCAGCGAGAGGGTGGATTCGGTGAGCGCGCAGCTTTCTCGATACCTCAAGGATTTCGGCGAGCCGGTCGTTGTCGCGCCCGCCTTGGACGCGGATGATTTCGCCAACGACTTCGGCACCCTTGCTGACATTGCCGCCGAACCGACTGTCGATGTCGAAGCTGAGCGCCACAGCGCTCACGCTGAAGGCTATGCCGAGGCGACTGCGACGCTGACGCAGAAGTATGAACTGGAAGCCCAGACGGTTGCCCTCGTTCATCAACGCGAGATAGACGAACTTCGCGACCGATACGACGTCGAGATCGCCGCGCTGATCGCCTCCCGGCTCGACACTATGGCGAGCGAGGTTGCCACGCTTGTTAGCGCCACGGTCGCAAAGGCGCTGGCGCCAGTCATGACCGACGTTCTGTCGCAAAAGGCCGCCGTCGATCTAGCCGGTATCCTTCAAGAGGCGATGCTGGAAGGTGATGTCGGCACCGTGACGGTCAAGGGGCCAGCCCGGCTGTTTGATGTGCTGCAGTGCTCACTTGGCGAGAAAGCCGGCCTTCTGCGCCATCATGAAACGAGCGATGTCGACCTGACAGTCGAACTTGGCGATGCCGTCCTTGTCACGCGGATGTCCGCCTGGGCGACGAGCTTGAAGAAAGTTCTGTAATGAGTGATAGCGAAAACCACCACCACGGCAAGAACGAGATCATCATCGTCAAGCGGCATGGCGGCGGTGATCACGACGGTGCTCATGGTGGCGCCTGGAAGATCGCCTATGCCGACTTCATGACGGCCATGATGGCGTTCTTTCTCGTCATGTGGCTGGTCAACGCCGCAAACGAGGAAACCAAGGCCTCGGTCGCGACTTACTTCAATCCAATTAAACTCGCCGACGAGAAGCCGACGGAAAAAGGCTTGAAGAAGCCTGTCGACCAGGCTGATGGTGACCAGAAGCAGGACAAGTCGAAAGAAAAAGAGGACGAGCCGACCAAGGGTGCTTCGGCCGCAAACGGCGACGACCAGACCTCGACATCCGGCGACCAAACCAACTACTCGGAAGCTGATTTCTTCGAGAATCCCTATTCGGTCCTGGCCGAGATCGCGCAAGAGGTCGGCCAGCAGGCAAACGTCAGCGCCAAAGGCGAGGGCGGCGCCAGCGACTCCGGTCCGGCAACCGGCGCCGATGGTGGTCAGGCCTATCGTGATCCGTTCGATCCGGACTTCTGGACCAAGCAGGTCGAAGTGACCCACGCCGACAAGAAGCGGCCGGCTTCGAGCGACGCTCCTGCCGATGGCGCGGCTGATGCCACGGAAGTTGCCAAAGCGGTAACTGAGACGCCGGCGGATCCGACGAAGGCCGCCGATGCCGGCGATGCTCCGGACAGCCAAGCTAAGGAAACCGCAAAGACCAAGTCGCAACACGCTGCGTCATCCGTGGAAACGGCTTCTGAAAATGCCGAGGGCAAGGAAATGCCACAGAGCCAGGCGCAAAGGGCCGGCGAGCAGAAGCAGGCCGCGGATCTGCAAAAGGAAATTGCCCAGCAAATCAGCGGCGTTGCCGGCAAGCTCGCCGAAGGTTTAACGGTGACACCGTCCGAGGGCGGCCTCCTGGTCAGCATTTCCGATCAGAGCGACGATTCCATGTTCAACATTGGATCGGCCGTTCCGCGCAAAGAGATGGTGCTTGCGATGGAAAAGATCGGTGAGATCTTGAAGAGCAAGCCAGGCGCGATCGTCATCCGCGGTCACACGGACGGCCGTCAGTACAAGGGCGAGAACGAGAACTGGCGCTTGTCCATGGATCGCGCCCAGGCTGCCTACTATATGATCGTTCGCGGTGGTCTCGACGAAAAGCGGATATCGCAAGTCTCTGGCTTTGCTGATCGCAAGTTGAAAGACCAGGCGGATCCGTTCAACGCCGCCAACAGGCGTATCGAAATATTGCTGCAGGCGGATCAGGGATAATCCATGGTTCGTCACCACCGCCATCTTCTGCTTCTGATTCTCAGCCTCGCGGCAAGTTCTGCTAACGTCGCACGGGCGGAAGATCAGGAGGACATTGCGCCTTACAAGATGCTGCGGTCACTGCAGTTCGTGCAGGATTCTGTCGTGCTTGGCGATCACTCCGCCGCTGAAATGCAGCGCTTTATGCTCGGTACGATCGATCAGCGGCTGCGCACCATCGATCCGGCGGTTTTTGACGACGCCAGAAACGTCGACGCAGCGCTGATCTATGCGATGAGTGGCGGCAATCCCGAGACGCTCGAATATCTTGTCGCTCGCGATGTGAACGGTCGCTTCGACAATCGCGTCAGCGATGTGTTGCGGAAGTATCTGAGCGGCAAGGGCCTGCTTGTGGCCAAGAGCCTTGTCGAGACCGCCAACGAGTACGAGGACAAGAAAATTGGCCCCTATCTTGCGCTGGTCGGCGGCAACGTCACCATCGCCAAGAGCCCGATGGAAGCGTTGAAACTGTACGACCAGGCGCGCCTCAATGCACCGGGCACGATCGTCGAGGAGGCGGCGCTACGCCGCTCGGTATCGATCTGCGTCGAAGCCGGGATGGTGGACAAGGGACTCGCTTATTCGCAGCGCTATGTGCGCCGCTTCCTGCATTCGCCCTATGCCAGTCAGTTTGCGGATCTGTTCGTCAAGCTGCTGGTCAATCATGATCATGAGGTAAAGCCCGACGACGTTGTCGATATCCTCTCCTTCATCGATGAGGCGAGGCAGCGCGAGATCTATCTGCGCATCGCCCGCGCCGCTGCGATCGCCGGCAAGGGCGATCTCGCGCGCATGGCCGCGGCGCGCGCCCAGACGCTTGCGGGTGACTCCGACAACGCCTTTGGCGCGCTTGCGGATTTCTACGGCGGGATGGCGGCGATCTCGACGGACAAGATTGATACGGCTGCGAGAAATATCGCATCCATTCCCGACCAGGAGCTGTCGCCACGCGATCAGGCTCTTAGGGCGGCAGCAAAAGCCATTGCAGAACAAGTGCTTCGTCCGCCGGACCCGGCAAGCTTGACGCAAGCGACGACCCCTAAATCTTATGGTCAAGAAATTACGTCTGAACAGGCAGCGGGCTCACCGGAAGCGGAGCAGGGAGAGATACCAAATCCCGTTCCAGGTCCTGTTGTCGGAGACGCGGCTGCACCGCCACCATCCAATGTTGGGGGACAGCAGGGCGCCGACCCGTCATTCAGCGCATTCGTGACGTCAAGCCGATCGCAGCTTGATGCGATCGACGGCCTCTTGAGCAAAGAAAGTAATTGAGATGATGGACATCAGCGTTTCGGGGGGAGCGTCCGGAGCAGGGGCTGCCTCCGCGGTCGGCACCGGCCGTCCGACGGGCAGCGGCGATGCGAATGCAGGCGGGTTCTTCGATGTGTTAAACAACGCTGGCGGAAACCCGGCCGAGCAGCCCACGACCAGTCAGCATTCTGGCAACGGCAGCGCTTCCACCACGTCGCCTCACGCGCGCACGAAGGCGATGATCGATCTCGGCAGCACCTCCTTGGCTGCGCAGACGGAGATGAAGGAAAAGACGACTGGGTCGGCCGACAAGGAGACCAAAAAGGCTGAGCGTGACCCGAAGGGCAAAGGCAAGCAGGCTGATGCCGCCGAGACGACGGACCTTGCCGATAGGCTGGAGGATGAAGCGACGGCACATGCGGTCAAGGTCACCAGGCCGGCTAAGGACGAAGGCGCCGGGGTGACCGAGGTCAAGAAGGGTGCGGAAGGCGATGACACCCTCTCAGACGTGCTGAACCTCTTGAAGCAGGTGCCGACCGACGGATCGGCGGCGGCAGCGTTCGCTGCATTAGCTGCCACAAGCCAACAGGCTGACGGCAGGGAAACGGCTGATCCGAAAGAAAAGTCCGGTTTGAGTATCAAGCCCAAGGACGAAACGTCTGCTGACGCAGCTCGCGCTGGCATCGATACGGCTGCCGACACCCAGGTGCCAGGCACAGAGGTCGAAGGCGATATTGACCCCGCGACATTCCGGCTGCGCCGCGCCGACGGCAGCGGTCAGCCGATGGACATGCACCTTGGCATCGACAAGGATGCCGCCGATTTCGGCGGGAAGGGCAACATCGAAACCGTCTCCGTTATGGATTCGCGCCGCTACATCGGGCTCGCACAGAACACCAATTCTGCTGCGGTGACGGCCGCGATCTCAGGCGACCCGGAGTGGGCCCACGCCATGCAGCCGACATCTGCCCTGTCGAACGCGGCTGAGTGGACGAGCACTGGCAAGGTGGTGAATACGCTGAAGATCCAGATGAACCCGATCGACCTTGGTCTGGTCACCGCCACAATGCGACTGCAGGGCGACGCATTGAACGTCGACCTGAAGGTTGAGACAGGAGCGGCCTATCGTCAGCTCAAGGAAGATCACGGCAAGATCATCGAGGCGCTGCGCAGCCAAGGCTACGCGATCGATAATGTGACGATCAGCATGGCGCCCGTCAACCGCTCGGACGCCAGCAATCAGACGGGCGGGCAGAGCCAGCACCAAGGCCAGACGTTTGCTCAGCAGGGTCAAGGCGGCGAGGCGCGAGAACGCCAAAATCAATCAGGGCAGCGAACTGGCGGAGGCTTCAATGGCTCGGGCGAAAGCGGTGTTGAAAGCGCTTCTTCTAGCGTCGTTGGCGGCGGTCGCACTGGCGACGTCTACCTCTAGCGCGCAGGCCTCCAATAGCGCCTGTGAGCAGGAGATCCAGGCGGCGGCGCTAAAGTACGGCATCCCCGAGGGCATTCTCTATTCGGTTGGTCTGACCGAAACCGGACGCAAGGGATCGCTCTATCCTTACGCGCTGAACATCGAAGGAAAGGCCTTCTTTCCACCCTCCGAACAAGACGCCCTGAGGCAGATCGATGTGGCGCGCAAGTCAGGCGCGAAGCTCATCGACATCGGCTGCATGCAGATTAACCAGTACTACCATGGGGAGAATTTCCGGTCCGCGGAGGAGATGTTCGACCCCCGCCGCAATGTGGAATACGCGGCACGGTTCCTGCGCAATCTCCATGATCGTCACGAAACATGGACGATGGCAGTCGCCCGCTATCACGCCGGACCGAACAACGACCCCGCTCAGAAGCAGTATGTCTGCCGAGTGATCGCCAATTTGGTCGCCACCGGCTACGGCAAATGGACTCCCAATGCGAGCAACTTCTGCCTGAATTGATTCAATCAGTAATGGCAGGAAAAAGAACAAAACAGAAATGTGTCATATTGTGGCGAGAATCTGTCCCAATGTGGCAAGGCAAGTCACATTTTATTCTTCGTTAACTTTTCCACGAAATATTTGTGTGCATAATTTTTGCGAGCTACTACATCTAGATCAAATCGCGCCTCAATTCTTAATCAACTATTAATTTCTGCCAGTGAGTTCCTACAGCTTGTCCCGGAATCGCGCGATTCGTACCCATAGAGCATCGAGGTACCACAAGTGATTCGGAGGCGGACGAATGATCGTAGTGGTTGATGAGCGTGAGCTCGTGAAAGATGGTTACACTTCACTTTTTGGACGGGAAGGCATCCCTTCCACGGGGTTTGATCCAAATGAATTCGGCGAATGGGTTCAGACGGCGGCGGACTCCGACATCGCGGCTGTCGAGGCATTCCTGATCGGGCAGGGGCGTCAGAATTTCGAGCTGCCGCGCGCAATTCGCGACCGGACCATGGCGCCAGTTATTGCCGTCAGCGACCAGCCGTCGCTCGAAAACACGCTTGCACTTTTTGATTGCGGCGTCGACGACGTCGTGCGCAAGCCGGTTCATCCGCGTGAAATCCTGGCCCGAGCCGCCGCCATCCGGCGCCGACTGAAAGCGATTTCCAGCCACACCGACATCGGCGCGATCCGCGTGTTCTCCGACGGTCGTGATCCGGAGATTCACGGCGAAGTCTTTGCGCTTCCCCGTCGCGAGCGCCGCATCCTGGAGTATTTGATCGCAAACCGCGGACGTCGCGTCACCAAGACGCAGATCTTCAATGCGATCTACGGGATTTTCGACGAGGAAGTCGAAGAAAACGTCGTTGAGAGCCACATTTCGAAGCTGCGCAAGAAGCTCCGGAAGAAGCTTGGTTTCGATCCGGTCGATTCGAAGCGCTTCCTTGGTTACTGCATTGATTGGAACTGATTTTTCAGACCGGGCCGCATTGCCTGGATCTAGTCGGTTATTCTCTCGACGATGCTCCAGCCCCAGACAGCTTCACGCAAGGCCCGCCAAATACTCTCAAGCCTACTAAGGGAATCGAGGTTTTCAGATGAGCATTTTTGGCAGCATGAAGACGGCCGTGTCAGGCATGAACGCCCAGGCGAACCGCCTCAGCACCGTCTCCGACAACATCGCGAACGCCAACACAACGGGCTACAAGGCCGTCTCGACGGCCTTCTCATCTCTGGTTCTGCCGTCGACCTCGGGCAACTACAATTCGGGCGGCGTCCAGACGTCCGTTCGCCAGTCCGTTTCCGAGCAGGGCGATATTTCCTATACGACGTCCAGCTACGATCTGGCGATCTCTGGTGATGGCTTCTTTATCGTGCAGAGCCCCGATGGCGTTCCGGTTCTGACCCGCGCCGGCGATTTCACCAAGGACGACGAAGGCAACCTCGTCAACTCCGCCGGCTTCAAGCTAATGGGCTATTCCTACGACGCCGGGGCGCCGGCCGTTGTTGTCAACGGATTCTCAGGTCTCGTTCCGATCAATGTCAACCAGTCAGGTCTGACTGCGATCGCCTCGACGACCGGCACGTTCTCGGGCAACCTGAATTCGAACGCGAACGTCGCGGCAGCCGGCCTGCCAAGCTCCAACACGGCGCCGATTACCAGCGACACCAAGCAGATGTCTATGGTCGGATATGACACGCTCGGCAACACGGTTCAGTACGACTTCTACTTCACCAAGACGGCAGCGATCACGCCCCCGCCCGCCGCTCCGGGTGTTGCGAACACATGGGAAGTTGCGGTCTTCCGACACGCGGACGCGGCAACAGGTGGAACGTCATCATTTCCCTATGCCGGGGGAGCGTCCGCTCTCGTTGGCTCGACGAATTTGACCTTCGACGCAAACGGCAAGATGGTCAGTTCCGGCGCGCTTACCATCAACGACCCGGTCACGACAGGTTCAATCGCCATGGACCTCAGCGGCTTTACGCAGCTCGCCTCCGATTTCGCCGGCAAAGGTACGCCGGACGGTCAGGCAGCCAGCCCGGTAAAGGATGTCACAATCTCCAAGGATGGCACCGTCTACGCGAAATATTCCGACGGCACCTCGAAACCGATTTACCGCATTCCGCTGGCAACTGTCGCTAGCCCCGACAACATGACGCTGATGAGTGGCAACGTCTACAGCGCCAACGGCCAGTCTGGTGTTACTGTGACCGGCTTCCCGCAGACGAACGGTTTCGGCACGATCCAATCCGGCGCGCTCGAGAGCTCGAACGTCGACCTCGCCGGCGAACTGACCGAGATGATCGAGTCGCAGCGCAGCTACACCGCCAATTCCAAGGTGTTTCAGACAGGATCCGACATCATGGACGTTCTCGTCAACCTCAAGAGATAAGTAGGGTTCGGATAAGCCATGTCGCTCACTTCCGCACTGAATACTGCACAGAGCATATTCAACACCACCGGCACTCAAAGCAGTGTGGTATCGAACAATATCTCGAACTCCAGCAACAGCGACTACGTGCGCCGACAAGCGATGGTCACCACGTCGCTGAACGGCGCGCAGGTTGTAAAGATCAGCCGCGCGCAGGAAGATGCCCTTCTCAAGCAGTGGCTGAAGGCGAGTGCGCAGGATAGCGGCCAGCAGACGTTGCTGAGCGGCCTGACCGACCTAAAGTCGATCATGGGCGGTAACGACTACGAGACCTCGCCTGCGACCTACCTGTCCACCTTCAAGGAAAAGCTACAGGCTTTTCGGACATCGCCGAGCAGCACGATCGCAGCGCAAAGCGCAGTCACCGCGGCGCAGGATGTGGCGAATTCACTGAACAGCGCATCGAAATCCGTTCAGGCAGTTCGCCAGAGTGCGGATAAGGACATTGCGACAAAGGTCTCAACGCTCAATAC
The DNA here is from genome assembly GCF_000312665.1 of Rhizobium mesoamericanum STM3625. Taxonomy (GTDB): domain Bacteria; phylum Pseudomonadota; class Alphaproteobacteria; order Rhizobiales; family Rhizobiaceae; genus Rhizobium; species Rhizobium mesoamericanum. The sequence goes on from NZ_HF536772.1 coordinate 1,537,967, forward strand.
GCTCCTCGCCCAGTTCAAGACCGCCAACGACGCGGTCAAGAGCGAGACGGCGACCGGCGGCAATCCAGCCGATGCGCTGGACGAGCGCGAGAAACTCCTGAAGCAGATTTCCTCGATCGTGGGGGTCAACGCGGTTGATCGTGAAAACGGCGACATGGCGCTTTACACGACCGACGGAACCGTCGTTTTCGACACGATACCGCGCACCGTGACCTTCGTTGCGCAGGACACCTACACCGCACAGACCAAGGGCAACGGCGTTTATATCGACGGCGTCCAGCTTGCGATGGGCACCGGGTCGACGACATCGGCCCAGGGAAGCCTCCAGGCGCTTCTTCAGGTCCGTGATGACATTGCGCCGAAATTTCAGTCTCAACTGGATGAAATCGCAAAGTCACTTGTGTCTATGTTCTCCGAAAGCGACGGGGCTACGCCTGCGACGACGGCGCCCGGTCTGTTCGTCTGGAAGACCTCGACCGGCGCCCCCGGGGGTGTGCCGACGACGACTGGCGTAATCGACGGGATTTCCGCAACCATCTCAGTCAACATCAATGTTCAAACCGGGGTGATCAACCCAGCAACTGGCTTGTCGGGCGACCCGATGAAGTTGCGCGATGGATCAATCTCCGGCGTCACAAACCTTAATCCGACGGGCAAAACTGGCTTTTCCGACAATCTGGACGCGCTCTACACGGAGATGGGCACGGCTCAGACCTTCTCGTCGAACGCAGGCCTCTCGTCCAACGTCAGCATCATGGATTACGCTTCGAATTCGATCGGATGGCTTGAGCAGTATCGAAGCGACGCGACAACCGCGTCCGAGAATACTTCGGCGGCTCTCTCGCGTTCGACGGAAGCTTATTCGAATGAGACCGGCGTCAATCTCGACGAAGAACTGACGCTGCTGCTCGACATTGAGCAGTCCTACAAGGCGGGCACGAAGATCCTGAATGCCGTCGACGAAATGTTGAAGTCATTGCTGGACATAGCGAGTTAAGCCATGAAGAGTTCATTTATTTCTAGCTCTGCCATTCAGAATGCAATGCGATTGACCATCCGCCAGTCGCAGAAGCAGTTGGTCAGCTCGTCTCTCGAAGCAACGACCGGTGTTTACGCCGATATCGGCGCCTCCCTGGGTTCGGGCGCGGCCAAGAGCGTGAATTTCACAACTGAAGTCAGCCGTATAGCAGCTCTCAAGGGCAGCAATTCTGTTGTTTCCGCACGCCTCGAGGCTTCGCAGCTCGGCCTTGATAGCATGAAGACTGCGGGTGATGCCCTCGTCTCGAAACTGACTGCGCTTCAGGGCAGCCAGGATACGACCAGCATTACGGTTGCCAGGCAGTCGGCGGGCGATGCGCTGTCGCAGCTGATGGATACGGGTAATTCGATGCTCAACGGCGAATACCTGTTCTCTGGCATTAATACCGACGTTCAACCGATGACCGACCAGTCGAGTGTTGCAACGACCGCAATCCAGACGAACCTGGAAGCCTATGCGAGTGGTCTCGGCAAGACCGTGAGCTCGCTGACGGGCACTGAGATGGAAACCTTCATCACGAACTTCGTTGAGCCGATGTTCTCGCAGGACACGTTCAATGGCACGTCGACGCCGATCGCCTTCCCGCCTCCGGGAGCACCCACGCCGGTTGCGCCCGCAGCCTATGTGACGCCACCCGCTTGGAGCGACTGGTCCAGCGCGTCCAACCAGAACATGACGAGCCGTATCAGCAACTCGGAAGTCGTAACGTCCTCGACCAATTCCAACTCGGATGGCATGCGCTACTTCGCCCTGGCTTCGATTACGGTTTCGGCCCTGGCCGGCCAGGGCCTAGGTGCAGATGCCTTGGGCACGGTCACCAAGAAGGCGATCGGCTACGCCGCCCAGGCGACCACGGGCATTGTCACGCAGGCCAGCCAGCTCGGCCTTTCGCAGGAGCGCGTCGAGAAGGCCAACGATGCCCTCGATGCGCAATCAAGCATCATTCAAAACAAGCTCGTTGATCTCCAGGGCGTGGATACGTCGGAAGCGTCAACGTTGGTCAACACTCTCCAGACCCAGCTGGAGACCGCTTATACGATCGTATCGAAAATCCAGCAGTTGAGTCTCGTGAATTACCTTTGATGATCAAGGGTATGAAAGACAAAGAAGGATGCATGAATGTATCAGTTCTCTTACTCCGAGATCATGGAGGACTCGGTGGCCGATGCGAAGGAGCGGGAGCGTCAAGTTCTCGACCGGTCCATCGAGCTGCTGTCGATTGCACGGGACAAAGAGAAATACAGCCGGGAAGCCATTGATGCATTGTTCTACACCCGGCGTGTTTGGGTGAGTTTCATCGAGGATCTCAAGCATCCGGATAATCAGCTTGAAATCCAGCTGCGTGCCAACCTCATCTCCATCGCCATCTGGATCTTGAAGGAGTGCGATCGGATCAGGCGCAGGCAGTCGACGAATTACCAAGGCATTATCGACGTTACCACCATCATCAGGGATGGACTAAAATGAAAAGCACACTTCGTATCTCGCTAAAAGCCGGGGAAAAGATCTTCATCAATGGTGCGGTTTTGCGCGTTGACCGGAAGGTCGCGCTTGAATTCCTGAATGATGTAACCTTCCTTCTCGAAAACCACGTTCTTCAACCCGAAGACGCAACAACGCCGCTGCGCCAGCTCTACTTCATTGCGCAGATGATCCTGATCAATCCCGAGGGCAAGGAGCAGTCGACGGCGATGTTCCGCAAGTCGATCACGATGCTGCTGACCTGCTTCCGGAACGAGGAGGTGCTTGCCGAGCTAAAGCGTATCGATGGTCTCGTCTCGACCGGGCGTGCATTCGACGCCTTGAAAGCGATACGTGGTCTCTACTCGATCGAAGACAGCATCCTCAACAACCACGAAATGCCGCCGACAATGGTCGAGCAGATTCGTAAGGAGATCGCACCATGGCGGTAAGCGGGGTTTCAAGCACGTCGAGCACATCATCGTCGTCGAGCCCATCAAGCGCGCAGAAGTCGGCGACGCTGAACTACGATAACTTCCTTCAGTTGCTAATCGCGCAGATGAAGAATCAGGATCCGACGGACCCGGTGGACGCCAGTGAGCAGATGTCCCAGCTTGCTAGCTTCTCGCAGGTCGAGCAGACGATTCAGACGAACAGCAAACTGGATACGCTTCTTGCGAGCTCGAGCCTGACGCAGGCGGGCAGCTACATCGGCAAATACATGACCAGTGCCGATGGCAGCGTGAAAGGCACGGTGGCTTCGGTCAAGGTTTATTCCGACGGAATTATCGCGACGACAACCGACGGCCAGAGTATTCTTGTGCAGGCGGGAATCACCCTGTCTGACAAGGCTCCGACGACGTCGAGCTAAATGCAATTGCGAAGCGGTTCGGTCGGTTGGGCGAACCGCAAGGCGATATGAGGTTGCCTGACGATGAATGAAGCTGACGCTCTTGACCTTTTCCAGGCCGCGATCTGGACCGTCCTTGTTTCCGCCGGCCCAGCGGTTGGGGCAGCCATGATAGTCGGTCTGATCATCGCGCTGTTCCAGGCGCTGACGCAGGTTCAGGAAGCAACGCTTACCTTCGTTCCGAAGATCGTGGCCGTCCTCGTCACCATCGGCATCTCGGCGCCGTTTGTCGGGTCACAGATTTCAATTTTTACCAATCTGGTGTTTTCGCGCATTCAGTCGGGCTTCTGAGCCACCTTCGCGCAAGCTTCGCCATTTAGTTCTCGTTCCGAATTGGTGGGCATCATGCCCGCACCTCTCATGAAGAGACGGAACAGAAATGGCGCAACCACCCGCACTCCCCCTTCCGAAAGCCGGACTTAGCGTACGCGATATCGGTTTTGCCCTTGGCATCATCGTCATCATCTGCGTGCTGTTTCTGCCGATCCCGCCATTCCTGATCGATATGGGGCTCGCCTTCTCAATCGCTCTCTCGGTGCTAATCCTGATGGTAGCACTGTGGATTCAGAAACCGCTCGATTTCTCGTCTTTCCCGACCATCCTTCTGATCGCGACGATGACGCGCTTGGCGCTCAACATCGCGACGACGCGTGTGATTCTCTCGCACGGCAACGAGGGGCATAATGCCGCGGGCGGCGTCATTGCAGGCTTTGCAAGTCTTGTCATGTCCGGCGACTTTGTGATTGGTCTGATCGTTTTCCTGATCCTGATCACCATTAACTTCATCGTCATTACGAAGGGCGCCACGCGTATCGCGGAAGTCGGCGCTCGTTTCACACTCGATGCGATCCCCGGCAAACAGATGTCGATTGACGCGGACCTTTCGGCCGGCATCATCGATGAGAAGGAAGCCCAACGCCGTCGCAAGGAACTGGAAGAGGAAAGCTCCTTCTTCGGCGCCATGGACGGTGCATCCAAGTTCGTTCGCGGTGACGCGATTGCCGGTTTGCTGATCACTTGCATCAACGTTTTCGGCGGCATCATTATCGGTTACTTCCGCCATGGAATGCCGATCTCCGAAGCCGCCGACGTCTTCGTCAAGCTCTCGGTCGGCGACGGCCTCGTCTCACAGATGCCGGCGCTCATCGTTTCGCTCGCGGCCGGCCTTCTGGTATCGCGCGGCGGCACCGTCGGTTCCACCGAACAGGCGGTCGTCAACCAGCTGAGCGGCTATCCGCGCGCGCTTTCGGTATCGGCGGTTCTGATGGCGATCCTCGGCCTGATGCCGGGTCTGCCGTTTGTCCCCTTCATGTTCCTTTCCGGTCTTCTGGCCCTCGGCGCATGGTTCATTCCTCGTCAGGTCGAGGCCGAGAACAGGGCTCGCCGCGAGCAGGAAGAGAAGAAGGTCGTTCAGAACAAGGAGCTCGAAAAGGAGTCCGTCAAGTCGGTGTTGCGCACCTCGGAAATCGAACTCGCGCTCGGAAAGATGGTATCAACGCGCCTGCTCGGCGCTCACCAGGAACTCGCCTTCCGTGTCGGCAAGATGCGCAAGAAGTTTGCGACGCAATACGGCTTTGTCGTTCCGGAGATCAAGGTCACCGACGACATCGGCATCGCCGAGAAGTCCTATCATATTCGAATCCACGGCACGACGGTGGCTTCCAACATGCTGCGCGTGGGCGAAGTTTTGGTGGTCACCGGCTCCGGCCGCAAGCCAAGCGTTCCGGGCGACGAAATTCGCGAACCAGCCTTCGGAATGCCGGCGGTATCCGTTCTTGAAGCCTTTGCGGAAGACCTGAAGCGCGAAGGGTTCCAGCCGATCGACAACGTTTCCGTCGTGCTGACGCACATGAGCGAAGTCATCCGTAACAACCTGCCGGCGCTTCTGTCCTACAAGGACGTGAAGGTCCTGATTGATAGGCTCGATCCGGAATATAAGAAGCTGGCTGACGAGATCTGCTCATCGCATATGTCTTACTCCGGCCTGCAGGCCGTGCTGAAGCTACTTCTTGCCGAGCGCGTGTCGATCCGCAATCTGCATCTCATCCTGGAAGCCGTCGCCGAACTTGCGCCGCATGTCCGCAAGACCGAGCAGATCGTCGAGCACGTTCGTGTTCGCATGGCCCAGCAGCTATGTGGCGACCTCGCCGACAACGGCGTGCTTCGCGTGCTGCGGCTCGGCAGCAAATGGGACCTCGCCTTCCATCAGGCGCTGAAGCGTGACAACAAGGGCGAGATCATCGAATTCGACATCGACCCGCGCATGCTGGAGGAGTTCAGCGAGCAGGCCACAAAAGTTATCCGTGAATTCATGGATCGCGGTCTCCCATTCGCCCTTGTCACCTCACCCGAAACACGCTCGTATGTGCGCATGATCATCGAACGCTTGTTCGCAACGCTGCCGGTCTTGTCTCATGTCGAGTTGGCCAAGGGCATCGAGATAAAGATACTGGGCTCGATTTCATGATAACCGACCCGCAAGGGACCGTCCTGGCGCTGTTCCTGATCTTCTGCAGGATCGGCGGCTGCGTCTTGGCAATGCCGGGCTTTTCGTCTGCGCGTGTCCCGACGCAATTGCGGGTTTTTATTGCCGGTGGCCTGTCCCTTGCGATTCTGCCTGTTCTTTGGGACACCGCCTACCCGATCGTCCACACATCGAACGCCACTTATATCGGTTACATCTTCAGCGAATCGCTAATCGGCGTCATGTATGGCATGCTCGCCCGTCTCTATACGCTCGGCCTGCAGTTTGCAGCCAGCGTCATCGCAATGATGATCGGATACACCCAGCCGAGCGCGGGAGATATCTTCGAAGATACACCCGAAACCAGCCTTTCTGGCTTCATCACCTTTGCCGGCATGATGATCCTCTTCATGATGGACTTTCATCACATCGTGTTCCGGGCATTGGTCGATTCCTACTCCTCGATGCCCTTCGGGGGCGTCATGCAGATGCGCAGTACGCTCATCTCGTTCGCCGACACGCTGTCATCGACATTCATGATCATGCTGCGGCTCTCCAGCCCCTTCTTGATCTACGGCCTGATGTTCAACATTGCCATTGGCTTCATCAACAAGCTCGCGCCGCAGATCCCGGTATACTTCATATCGACGCCGTACCTGCTTCTCGGCGGCCTCTTCCTCTTCTACTTCTCCGTGGCAGCGCTGGTGAGCCAGTTCGGCCAATCCTTCGCCAGCGTGTTCATCGGTAGGTAGGCCATGGCGGACAAGACGCGCTCGCAGAAACTGAAACGCCTCGTGGCGGTTCAACGTCATCTGGAACAGATGGCCGAATTCGATCTCGCCGAAACCAGCCGTCAGCGGGTGGAAGTCAACGAGCAGATGGACAGCGTCATCCTGGCGCTTGGTTCCATGGACCCGGTCCATCACGCCTTTTCGCAGGGCTATGCGGATCGTTTCAACCGGCTCGGCATCAAGGACAAGCAGCTGACCGGCATGCAGCAGATTCACGAAATGCGCGTTGTTCAGGAGCGTGCCAAGGGCGACCGGCTGGAAGAGGGTATGCGCGAGGCGCTCGAGTCTGAACGCCGGGAAGCAGACGACAACGCAGTCTATGATCTCATCGATCAAAAGTTCGGGACGCCAGCCTCCAGCAAGCTTCAAAAATCATAATCGTCACAATCTTAAGCAAGAGGATTGTGACTTGGCTATTTCACCTCCGAGTGATCTGGTCCTGGATGTTGTCAAAGCTGCAGACCCGCTCGAGGTCCAGGCGGCCCAGGACAAACTGAAGGCAAACCAGGCCGCTTTTGCCGCCAACAGTCTCGCCGAGGCCGGCAAGGGCTTCACGTCGGCCGTCGATATTCTCGATCGCGCCGTCGGCAAGACCGGTCTGAGCGACAGCAAGAACCGCAGCATCAAGACAGAAGAGGTGCCCGAAACTTACCGCAAGTTTGAGGCGATGGTTCTGCAGAATTTCATCAAAAACATGCTGCCGAATGACAGCGAAGATGTGTACGGCAAGGGCGCCACTGGTGACATCTGGAAAGGCATGATGGCCGAGCAGCTCGGCAGCGAGATTTCGAAGGGCGAGGGCATCGGCATTGCCAAGCAGCTCTATCACGATGCGCTGAAGAAGCAGGAAGGCAAGGTCGCCAACGCCTCCACTGATCAGGACGATCGCAATATGGCGATGAGCATGATCGACGAATTCCAGCGCAAGACATTCGGTACACCAACTGCGGACAACAAATCCGCCCATGACGCCTGAGAGAATCGAGGACAAAAATGGAAATAATCTCGAACGACTACCGCATCAAATCGGTTCTTGGACGCCTTGAAATGATCATCGACAATGAAAACACGCGTATCGGCAGCGATCCGCAGTTCGATCTCAAGGTGTCAAACGCCCACAAGAGCCGCTGCCTCTATGAGCTGTCGATGCTCTTCCGCGACACTGATCCGAAAGAGCTGGCGGCCACGCACCTCGAGCAGCTGCACGGGCTGAAGAAGAAGCTTGTTCTGAACGCACGGCGTGTCGAAGCGCACCTCGAGGCGGTCCGCACTGTTGCCGATCTCCTGAAGAATGCTGTCCAGGATGCGGATGCTGACGGCACTTATTCCCAAGAGCAATTCGTGACTCGTGACGCTTGATGATAAAGCTCGTTCTGACAGGTGTCTGGGTTTGCATAATCACGCTGGCATCGGTGTATTTCTCGGTGCATATGGCAACGGCACCTGCGCCGGCTCCTGATGATTCCAAGCAAAGCCAGCTCGAACTTGTGAAGGGCGAGACGATCACCGTGCCGATCATTGCCGATGGCGCCGTTACCGGCTACTTCATCGGCAAGATATCGTTCATGATGAACAAGGATGCGGCGAAGAACGTGTCCTTGCCCCTAACGGAAATGACGACCGATGAGCTTTTCACGTTGCTCGTCGGCAGCAAGATGGTCGACATCTCCAACATGAAATCCTTCGATCCAAATGCTTTCAGGGAGATGATCAAGAAGGACATCAACCAGCATCTCGGCGGAGACTATATCGACCAGGTCATGCTTGAGCAGCTCGACTATCTTTCCAAGGAGGAGGTGAAGGCGAACGCTTCCGGGCAGCAGAAGAAGACCGCTAAGCCCGTCAACGTCATCACTCCCGCTCCAGTAACGGACAAGGCTGCAACGGAGTAGATCAGATTTGCTTGAAGCGGCGCCATCGGCGCCATTTTTCTTCTGTTCGCGGCCGTCGATGGTTAACAATTCCTTCGATTTCGGCAGGGAATTCAAGCGGAATTTCTAACAGATAGTTGAAATCGCGCTGCTACAAGTCCTCGCGATGGGCTGGCTCTGCACCGGCATTCCGATTCCGGAATTCTTTTCATGCGCTCCCAGGCGAACGCGATCGGTCGATGCTCAATCGTCTGGTGCGGCGATGTGATCTGTTCTGGGATGCATGCAGCATGAAACACTATCGTCAGGAAGCCGGCATGAATCTGATCGCGAATTTCGCGGTCCTCTCCTCACGTCGCGCGATTTTCGATCTATCCGTCTGCGATCTTGGCTGGGATGACGCGCTGGTGTTCATCAATGAACTCCTGTCGATACCGGTCGGGCAGACATCCATCTCATTCGTCAACGCGCGCAAAATGTTGCTGTCGCTGCGCGACAGCGAATACCACGCGGTCCTTGCACAGAATCTGTTGCTTCCCCATGGTCCAGGTCTCGACTTTGCGTCGAAAGTTGCTCACGGATCGCCATTCCCTACAAGCCTGAAGGCAGTCGATTTCGTGCCGGCGCTGCTGACTTACATGGAGGTGCCGCGGCGCATCGGCCTGATCGGCGGCGCACCGGAGGCGGTCAGGACGACAGCGGCAACCTTCCGGCGGCACGCTCCGTGGCATGAATTCATCATCATTTCCGACGGTTTTTCCGACGTGGCAGACAAATCGCCGATTGTCAAAGACATTGATCGGCACGGGCTCGATCTATTGATCGTTGGAGCGAGCACGGCGTCCGAAGAAAAATGGATCCACAAGAACATCCGGGTGGATCATGCCCGGCTTGTGCTTGCTGTCGGCAACCTCTTTGATGTCGTGGGGGCTACAGTGGACCACGTGCCCAAGCTTCGGCGGTTGATCGGGCTCCGCTTCAGCTATCGCGGGATGCAGGACTCAACGCGCCGGGGTCTGCAGTACACCCTCGGCTTCGCAGCTTTCCTCTACCACGTACTCCAACACGGCGCCACGCGCCGCAAGCGGATACTCCGCCGGTTAGTGTAATTACGTCGGTTAACCATTTCTTTGCTGTGAACATTTAGGGTTGCTTAACCATCCGCAGCCGCGGGCGGCTCGACCGTTCATACGCATGAGATGCCGATGTACGACAACAACCCGAAAAGCCAGGGTTTCCTCCGGCCCCCGACCGCACGGCGCGACCGTATCGCGACGGCATCCAAGGTCGCGGCGATGCCGGCGGCGGAAGCAAACCTGCTGGGCGTGATCGAGCGGGCGCTTGAGCAGCAGCGAGCCAGCCTTGCCACTGCACCTAAAGCGGAGCCGCTTGTCAGTCGTATCGAGACAATCTTGGGCAAGAGGATTGAGGCCGCAAACGATGTCGCGGCCGCCGTTGTCGAAACGCCGCCAGTTACCCAAGCTTTCGTGGTCGGGTCTTCAGAGGTCGCCGCGAATCTGAACGATATGACATCCGCTAACAAGGAACGAACGGCTAAATCAGGGCGTTTGAAGTCTCTTACCATAGTAGGCCTTATCTGTGCGCTGGGCGCAGCGAGCGGTAGTCTGATCCCCGCCGAGCGGACCCGCTACAGCGCGGAAGGAATGTTCGCCGTTCAAGATGCCGGCCAGGACCGTTCTGTAGCGACGAAAGCGGCCGAAGGGACGCTTTCGTCGTCCCACACAATCGCTTCAACCGTTGCGGAGTTGAAACTGGATCGGGACCCAGAGTTTTCCGGTGTTTCGTCCGACCCATTCTTGGTGGCTTTCGACTTGTTATCGACCGATGGCACAGCTGCCGACCCCGTTTCACGTGCGGAAGCTTCGCTCGGCTCCGCAATTGATATCACGGCGGATCCTCATGCCGGCACGATCGATTTCAAGGTTACAACTGGCAGCGCGGAGAAATCCGGGCGCATTGCTGGCTACCTCGCGTCAGTCATGACGGGAACAGGGGCCGCAGCGTCGGCCGAAAGCGGATCGCTGAAAAAGGCGGCCGACGCAGCGCAGCTCGAGCTTGCCGCCTTCACACAAATGAGCGGCGAGGGCAACGTGAAGGTGGCGACTGATCTGCAGCAACAGATCGCAAGCATTGATGCGGAATTGAAGGCGGCTGACCAACGTACTGTTGCTGCCCAAGACAAGGCCGGCCGCCTTAAGGCGGCCAAGGTCGGCGATGTCCTTGCCGGCTCGCTGGATGCCGATCTTATGTCGCCTACACTCGTCGACCGCCGAGACCAATATGTCGCCGCGCACCTGTCTCTTTCGCAACTATCCGCCAATCTCGGTCCTCGCCATCCCCGGCTGCAGGCACAGCAGGCAGAGGTGGACGGCCTGCGCGACGCCATCGGTGGCGAGCTCGGTCAGCTGGTGCGCGAAGCCAATGACGAAATGAACTCGGTGACCGTCGACAGACGGGCGCTAAATGACCGCCGCAATGCGCTTGTCGCGCAGAGCAGGGACACCGGTGTGGATTTGGCAAAGCTGACCGAACTCCGTGACAAGGCGAGTGCGGCGCGCTCACGCCTGGAGGATGCAATCACTACCGCAGGCGTGCCCTCAGGCATCGGCAGCGTGCAGTTGCAGAAGGCGGTACGGATCGCCGCAGTGCCGTCGAACCAGGGTTGGTTTTCGTCTCTGCTCGGCGCTTTTGCGGGACTTGCATTTGGCCTCGGGGTCATCTCTGCCAAGTCGCGCTCCACGCGTGCCGCGTCAGCAAGGAAGGAACCGTCGCTGCGCACTCTGGCATCCGAGACAGCATCATCGGCGGAGGAACTCGCCGACACACCGCAGGAGGTGAACGCCATCCTTGCGGAGCTCGCCGCCATGCGCGACAGACTGCGGATCCGCTCGGCAATGTCCTGAGTGTGCTGTGACACGATTGTTCTTGCATTTGCCATTTTAGGCAGGATAGGGCGTGGACAGGCAAATCGCGCTGGGCGCCACCGGCTAGAATGGGCCAAAGCAAGGGCAGGAGACAGTCGTGACGACAGTGATCGATGGCAAACAGGTCGCAGCTTCGGTAATTGAAACCGTGAAGGCAGCGACATCCGCGCTAGACAAGCAGAGCGGCGTCAAGACCGGCCTTGCGGTCGTGATCGTCGGCGACGACCCGGCCAGCCATGCCTACGTCAATTCCAAAAGCAAGATGGCGAAGGAATGTGGGTTCAAATCCGTCCAGCACACCTTGTCGGGCGACACGACGCAAGAAGAGCTGTCCGCTCTGGTTAACTCACTGAACCAGGATCCTTCGATCCACGGCATCCTCGTCCAGCTGCCGCTGCCAAAGCATCTGAAGTCCGAACCGATCATTCAATCGATCCTGCCGGAAAAGGATGTCGACGGCCTGCACGTCGTCAATGCCGGTAAGCTTGCGACCGGTGACCTTGAAACGGGCCTCGTCTCCTGCACCCCCGCTGGCGCGATGGTCTTCGTGCGTCGCACGCACGGCGAAGATCTCTCTGGCCTGAATGCCGTGGTGATCGGCCGCTCGAACCTGTTCGGTAAGCCGATGGCGCAGTTGCTGCTCAATGCCAATGCAACGGTGACCATCGCTCACTCGCGCACCAAGGATCTGCCGGCGGTCTGCCGCAACGCGGATATCCTGGTTGCTGCCGTCGGACGCCCGGAGATGGTCAAGAGCGATTGGGTCAAGCCCGGGGCCACTGTCATCGATGTCGGCATCAACCGCGTTCCGGCTCCCGAGAAGGGCGAAGGCAAGACGCGCCTCGTCGGCGACGTCGCTTTTGACGACGCCGCGAAAATCGCGTCCGTCATTACGCCGGTCCCAGGCGGGGTAGGGCCGATGACGATCGCGATGCTGATGGCCAACACCGTGATCGCCGCGCATCGTACGGCCGGTCAAACGCCGCCCAAGTTCTGATCTGGCCGCGGGGCCGGCCCTGTGGAGGACCTGACGATCAGTTCGGTTTTCCAGAGTTCCTGCTCCGGATATGGCCCATCCTGCTTCACCGTGCCAATGAGCCGTTGGGCGATGCGCACGCCCGCGGCCCGCAACGATGACCGCGTCGTCGTCAGCGGCACCGAGAAGTTCTCTGGTTTCAGATGAGGCAGGACGTCATCATGCGCAATCAGCGAGATGTCCTCCCCGAGCTTCAGCCCGGCCTGATTGACGGCGCGGATCGCACCGAGCGCCAGAACCGTACTGGAGCAGAGGATCGCCGTTGGACACTCCGGCATCTGCAGAAAACGTTCCATCGCAGCCTGACCTAGTTCGTCCGTCATCGCCGAGTGGCTCACGCAGTCTTCAGGAAGCGAAAGCCCTCGCTCGGAGAGCGCTGAGACAAGGCCATTCTTGCGGCGGATGGCAAAGTCGAGATGCCCCGGCCCGTTGAGCAGGGCAAAGCGCGTATGGCCGAGCTGAAGCAGCAGTCTTGCAGCATCGTAAAAAGCCGCCTCGTTGTCGATGTCGAGGTAGGGATAGTCGGGCTCGGAACCGATGGAGCGACCGTGCACGAGGAATGGCATGGAAAGCGACTTCAGCATCGGCAGCCGCGGATCATGGCCGCGCATATAGGCCACGAACAGCGCATCGACATTACCACTGATCGCAAGGCGCCTGAGCGCCCCGACCTCGTCGTTCGGATCGGCAGGCATGATTACGAAATGAAAATCGTGGCGAACCGCTTCCTCGCCCAGCCCTGTCAGAAACTCACCGAAATGCACGTCGGAATAGTGATCAGGAGCCGTTGGCATGACGAGCCCGATCGAGCCGGCCTTGCCGGTCGCAAGCCGCTGTGCCGCCTTGTTCGGACGGTAGCCGGTCTCCTTCACGGCTTGCAGCACGCGCTCGCGCGTAGCCTCATTGACTTCGGGATAGCCGTTCAATGCGCGGCTCACCGTTGTCTGTGACAGACCAAGCAATTCCGATAGCTGTTTCAAATTCACGTGTTATGCTTCCTCCGCTCGCATTGGGTGCCAGCTCCCAATGGCTCCCAAAGCGCTTTCAATTATGTAGCAGTTGCCTTGCTTGACTCAAGAAAAATCGCTCCATATTTCCAGGGTATGGCGGCGGGGCATCGGGATAAAGGGCGGCGTGGCCGCGCTTTTTGCGAAATAGCTTGACTCCTTTCTGCCGAAAGTGAAATGAGTGCGTTTGTCAAAGCGCTTTGGAACAGGGTAATTAGTTTCAAGGTGCGGCTGGGATTGTGATGGGAGGTTGATCACATGAGAAACACTTTTTTGATGGGCGTTGCTGCGGCGGCGCTTCTTGCCGCCGGTGCCGCGTCGGCTGCCGATCTGAAGTTCGCCCCCGGGCAGGATTCGAAGTTCAATTGGAAGAGCTACGACGATTTCAAGTCTGCTCATTCCGATCTGAAGGGCGAGCAGATGACCATCTTCGGGCCTTGGCGCGGTGAAGATGAAGCCTTCTTCCGCAGCATCCTGGCCTATTTCACCGAAGCCACTGGCGTAGATGCCAAGTACTCCTCTTCGGAAAACTACGAACAGCAGATCGTCATCGACACGCAGGCTGGCTCGCCGCCGAACGTCGCGATCCTGCCGCAGCCGGGTCTTCTGGCGGATCTCGCAAGCAAGGGCTTCCTGACCCCGCTTGGTGAAGAGAACTCGAAGTGGATCAAGGACAACTACGGCGCCGGCGACAGCTGGGTCGGCTATGGCACCTACAAGGGCAAGGACGGCAAGGAAGCCTTCTATGCGTTCCCATACAAGGCCGATGTGAAGTCGCTGGTGTGGTATGTGCCTGAGAATTTCAAGGAAGCAGGCTACAAGGTCCCGACGACCATGGAAGAACTGCACGCACTGACGGACCAGATCGTCAAGGACGGCGGCGTGCCGTGGTGCATTGGCCTCGGTTCCGGTGGTGCAACGGGCTGGCCGGCAACGGACTGGATCGAAGATATCATGCTTCGCCAGCAAAAGCCTGACGTCTATGACAAGTGGACCACCAACGAGGTGAAGTTCACGGATCCGGCCGTCGTCGCTGCGATCGAGGAATTCGGTTCGTTCGCCAAGAACGAGAAGTATGTAAGCGGTGGCGTTGCGGCAGTTGCTGCGACAGACTTCCGCGACAGCCCGAAGGGTCTCTTCGGCGTGCCCCCGAAGTGCTACCTACACCATCAGGCTTCGTTCATTCCGTCCTTTTTCCCTGAAGGCACGAAGCTCGGTCAGGATGCCGACTTCTTCTACATGCCGACCTATGCAGCGCATGCCGACCTCGGCAAGCCGGTTCTCGGTGCTGGTACGCTCGTAACCATCACCAAGGATTCCAAGGCAGCCCGCGCTTTCGTCGAGTTCCTGAAGACGCCGATCGCACATGAAGTCTGGATGGCGCAGTCAAGCTTCCTGACGCCGTACAAGGGCGTCAACACGGCGGCTTACGCCAACGACCAGATGAAGAAGGAAGGCGAGATCCTGACGACCGCGACCACCTTCCGCTTCGACGGTTCCGACCTGATGCCTGGCAAGATCGGTGCAGGCGCATTCTGGACCGGCATGGTCGATTTCGTTGGTGGCAAGTCCGCAGAGGAAACTGCCAAGGAAATCCAGGGTGCCTGGGATGCCATCAAGTAACATCGCCTGACAGTCATGCCGTCGGCAATAACGGCATGATTGAAATGCAGGGCCGGATACTGTGAGTGTCCGGCCGCTGTTGCCTGCCGCGTCAAGAGTGATGGGCGAAGTGACGACGATCGATGCGCGAACCCGTTAGGATTGACCGGGTCGCAGGGGAGGAGGGACGAATGCTGTCGCAGATAGTTTCCGCTTTGGGGGTCGTGGTCGTGGCGGTCTTCGCCTGCTCGGCCTACTTCTATTTCTCGAACAAGATCTTGGATTGGTCGCTGCCGGTGAAGCATGGCGACATCCATTTCGCAGCGCGCAACCTGAACCGCCGGGCGATGATCCGGCCGTGGCTGTTCATCGGGCCTGCACTTTTTCTTCTGGTCGTCTACCTCGTTTATCCCGTGGTCGCGACGCTGATCCTATCGTTTTACGATCGCTCCGGCGAGCAATTCGTCGGCTTTGCGAATTATCAGTGGGCTTTCACCGATCGCGAATTCCGTCAGTCGATCTTCAACAACATCCTCTGGCTGGCTGTGGTGCCTGCGGCCTGCACATTCTTCGGCCTTGTCATCGCAGTCATGACCGACCGTATCTGGTGGGGCAACATCGCCAAGAGCATTGTCTTCATGCCGATGGCGATTTCCTTTGTCGGCGCATCCGTCATCTGGAAGTTTATTTACGAATATCGAGGCGGCAACGATGTTCAGATCGGCCTCCTCAACGCCATCGTCCAATTGTTCGGCGGCACGCCGCAGGTGTGGATCTCGCTACCCTTCTGGAACAATTTTTTCCTGATGGTTATCCTCATCTGGATCCAGACCGGCTTCGCCATGGTGATCCTGTCGGCTGCACTGCGCGGTATCCCTGAGGAAACCATCGAGGCTGCAGTCATCGATGGCGCCAATGGCTGGCAGATCTTTTGGCGTATCATGGTGCCCCAGGTCTGGGGTACGATCGCCGTCGTCTGGACGACGATCACCATTCTCGTTCTCAAGGTCTTCGACATCGTGCTGACCATGACCAATGGTCAATGGAATACGATGGTGCTTGCCAATCTCATGTTCAACTGGCTCTTCCGAGGAGGCGGCGATTCCGGTCGAAGTGCCGTCATCGCACTGATCATCATGTTGGCCGTGACGCCGATCATGGTTTGGAACGTTCGCCGCGCCAATCGCGAGCTCGGAGGCCATTGAAATGACGCTCACCAGAGATTTCTTCAAGATCGGCCCCGCCCGCCTGTTTGTGCACTTCGTAGTCCTCGTAATTGTCATCGTCTGGCTAATCCCGACGCTCGGCATCTTCATCAGCTCCCTGCGAGACAAGGATCAGCTCGTCGTTTCCGGCTGGTGGACGGCCTTTGCGGGCTCGTCGCGAACCGTTGCCGTGCGTCTTGGACAGCCTGACCAGCAAAAGCAGGAAGGCGCCCTCTACGTGATCTCAGGCAATGTGCTGGAGGGCCAGCAGGGCCGCTCGGTGCGGGCCTTCGGAACGCGCGTCCAGCAGCCGTCCGCGTACAAGGCTGGCGAGACGGCCGACCTTGGCGATGGCGTGTCGCTGACCATCAGCGACGACGGCAGCTACCGCTACATGAAGAACGCTGCCTTTGGGCCCGATGACGGTGGCCGGCGTGTCTATATTTCGGTTTCCACGCCGCCGCAGTTTACCCTGCAGAACTACAAGACGGTTTTGACAGGCGAGGGGATCGGCCAGTCCTTCATCAATTCGCTGACCGTCACCATCCCCGCAACGATCATCCCGATCCTCATTGCGGCTTTTGCCGCCTATGCGCTGAGCTGGATGGAATTCCCGGGCCGCGCGCTGCTCATTGCCCTCGTCGTCGGCCTCATCGTCGTGCCGCTGCAGATGTCGTTGATCCCGTTGCTGCGGCTTTACAACGGCATTGGTTCGCTGCTCGACGCTCCGTCGAAAACCTATCCCGGAATATGGTTCGCACACACTGCCTTCGGCATGCCGCTGGCCATCTATTTGCTGCGCGCCTATATCGCCGGGCTGCCTAAGGAGATCATCGAATCCGCCCGTGTCGATGGCGCCAGTGATTTCGAAATCTTTACCCGTATCGTACTGCCCTTGTCCTTCCCCGCGCTCGCGTCCTTCGCGATCTTCCAGTTCCTGTGGGTGTGGAACGACCTGCTTGTCGCCATGGTCTTCCTCGGTACCGACAGGGACCATCTCGTGCTGACCGGCGCCCTGAACGCGCTGCTCGGGTCGCGTGGTGGCAACTGGGAAATCCTGACGGCCTCGGCCTTCGTCACCATTGTCGTACCGCTGCTCGTATTCTTTGGCTTGCAGCGCTATCTGGTGCGCGGTCTGCTCGCAGGCTCGGTCAAGGGCGGTTAGCAACCCCAAGAGCATCCAACAGGAAACACGAGCATGGCATCCCAATCCATTTTGACGGCCGACAAGGACTGGTGGCGCGGCGCGGTGATCTATCAGATTTACCCGCGCTCATATCAGGACTCCAACGGCGACGGCATCGGTGATCTCAAGGGCATCACCGCCCGCCTGCCGCATGTGGCAAGCCTCGGCGCCGACGCGATCTGGATTTCGCCCTTCTTCACCTCGCCGATGCGCGATTTCGGCTACGACGTCTCAGACTACGAAAACGTCGATGCCATTTTCGGCACGCTGGTGGATTTTGATACGATGATATCCGAGGCGCATCGCCTCGGTATCCGCGTGATGATCGATCTCGTCATCTCGCACAGCTCAGACCAGCATCCCTGGTTCGTGGAGAGTCGCTCCAGCAAGACCAACGCCAAGGCGGACTGGTATGTCTGGGCCGATTCCAAGCCAGACGGCACGCCGCCGAACAATTGGCTGTCGATCTTCGGCGGTTCCGCATGGGCGTGGGATCCGACTCGCATGCAGTACTACATGCACAACTTCCTGACCTCGCAGCCGGACATGAACCTGCACAATCCCGAGGTTCAGGACCGGCTGCTGGATGTCGTCCGCTTCTGGCTGAAGCGCGGCGTCGACGGCTTCCGTCTCGATACGATCAATTTCTACTTCCATGACAAGGAACTTCGCGACAATCCGGCTCTCGCACCCGAGCGGCGCAACGCGTCGACGGCTCCGGCAGTCAATCCCTATAACTTCCAGGAGCATATCTACGACAAGAACCGTCCGGAGAACCTGGTATTCCTGAAGCGGTTCCGCGCCGTGCTCGAGGAGTTTCCGGCAATCGCCGCGGTCGGCGAAGTCGGCGACAGCCAACGCGGTCTTGAGATCGTTGGTGAATACACATCCGGCAACGACAAGATGCACATGTGCTATGCCTTCGAGTTTCTGGCCCCCGACCCCCTTTCTCCCGAACGTGTCGAGGAGGTGATGGAAGACTTTGCGGCGGCTGCGCCGGATGGCTGGGCCTGCTGGGCATTCTCCAACCACGATGTCATGCGCCATGTCAGCCGCTGGGGTTCGTTGGTCGCAGATCACGATGCCTTCGCCAAGCAGTATGCGTCGCTCCTGATGACGCTGCGCGGGTCCGTCTGCCTCTATCAGGGCGAGGAACTTGGTCTGACCGAAGCGGATCTTGCTTATCAGGACCTGCAGGATCCCTACGGCATCCAGTTTTGGCCCGAATTCAAGGGCCGCGATGGCTGCCGTACGCCGATGGTCTGGGACAGCCAGGTCGCCCAGGGCGGCTTCTCGACCGTCAAGCCGTGGCTGCCGGTTCCCGTCGAACACATTCTGCGCGCTGTCAGCGTCCAGCAGGGCGACGAGACCTCGGTCCTCGAGCACTATCGCCGCTTCCTCGCCTTCCGCAAGCTGCACCCGGCGTTTGCCAAGGGCGAAATCGAGTTTATGGAGCCTCAGGAGGACGTGCTAATCTTCGTGCGCGAATACGGCAACGAAAAGCTGCTCTGCGTCTTCAACATGAGCGCTGCTGAAAGCGCGGTCGTTTTGCCTGCCGGTGACTGGCAAGCGTTGACGGGCCACGGCTTCGTCAGCAATAACTATGGTGAGAAGATCGATATTCCGGCGTGGGGAGCGTATTTCGCTCGCCTTGCCTGACGATTTGAGGAGGAGGAATTAATGACTGGACTGACGCTCAAGGATATTCGCAAATCCTACGGTTCCGTGGACGTTCTTCACGGAATCGATCTGGAGATCAAGGAGGGCGAATTCGTTGTCTTCGTCGGTCCTTCGGGTTGTGGAAAATCCACCCTGTTGCGCATGATTGCCGGCCTGGAGAACATCACCGGTGGCGACATGTATATCGACGGGCAGTTGGTCAACGATGTTCCGCCCTCTAAGCGTGGCATCGCCATGGTGTTCCAGTCCTATGCGCTCTATCCGCATATGACCGTCTACGACAACATGGCCTTCGGCATGAAGATCGCAGGCGAAAGCAAACAGGAGATCGATCGCCGCGTTCGTGCCGCCGCCGAAAGCCTGCAGCTCACACGATATCTCGATCGCCTGCCGAAGGCACTCTCTGGCGGTCAGCGCCAGCGTGTCGCCATCGGCCGCGCGATATGCCGCAACCCCAAGGTCTTCCTCTTCGACGAGCCGCTATCGAACCTCGACGCAGCGCTTCGCGTTGCAACCCGCATCGAGATCGCCCGCCTGAGCGAGCAGATGGCCGGCACGACGATGATCTACGTTACCCACGACCAGGTCGAAGCGATGACGCTTGCTGATCGCATCGTCGTCCTCTCCGCCGGCAACATCGAGCAGGTAGGCGCACCGCTGGAACTCTACGAGCGTCCCGCGAATCTCTTCGTGGCCAAGTTCATCGGCTCTCCGGCCATGAATGTCATTCCGTCGTCTATTACCGAGGCTGGTAACACGACGACGGTAACGCTGACGGGCGGCAAGTCCGTAACGCTCGACATTCCGACGTCCGCTTCAGAAAAGGGCAAGACCGCAAGCTTCGGCGTTCGTCCTGAAGATCTGCGCATTGCTGGCGCTGGCGACGATTATCTATTCGAGGGCGAAGTCTCGATCGTCGAGGCGCTCGGTGAAGTGACACTGCTCTATATCGAGGGTCTGGTGCAGGGCGAACCGATCATCGTCAAGCTGCCCGGAATTTACGATATCAAGAAGGGCCAGAAGATGCACTTCTCGGCCGACCGCTCAAAGCTGCATCTCTTTGATGCGGATGGTCGCACCTATCGCAAATAAAATCGCGTCGTTGCGACGACAAAAAATCAAGCCCGGGACGCCGCGTGTTGCCCGGGCTTTGTTATGTATCTGATCAAAAACAGAATTATCCCGGAAGATCCGCCGTCTGGTCCAATGGATATAGTGTTCCGGACCGAAACTGTTCTCACGTTCTGTTAAGCATCGCCGGCTAGTATTTCCTTATTGAATATCGAAGGGAATACAGCGGTGGCAGCATCCAATCAAATGCCTTCCGGGCACTTTCTGAACAAAGAAGAATCCTTCATGTACGACCGCGAAGTGCGGTTCAAAATGGAGGATACGATGAACGCCGCACGCATCGAATACACTGAGAAAGGCGTTATGCATATGGCGTCCCGGCGATGCGACATTATCCGCATTTCGAAGAGTACTGCTGTTCTCGCGCTTCTTACACAATACGCCCTTCCGAAGCAGTTCTATCTCGATATCCCGGATGCACGCATCACCAAGGTTGGCTGCATGCTGACGCGCGTGAATGCCAACAACACGATCGAAGTCCGCTTCCTTCGCATGCTGAACGACAAGGAACTGAATAAGATCTTCGTCTACAGCACCCACCCCGCACATCGCGATCGAGTGCTCGACATCCGCGCCTGACTTCTTGAAGCAACACAAGCCAAAGCCCACGAGCATTCTCGTGGGCTTTGTCGTTTTTCGGTCTACCTTGTCGCGGCTTAGTGGAACAGCACGCTTGCACCGCGATCCGAGGGGCCAACAGCGCGGCGGAAGGGCGCAAACAGCTCGCGTCCGAGGCCAAACTCGTTCTCGGAGAGGTCGGCGACAACGGACTCTCGTTCGGCCAGGTCCGCAGCATCGACAAGAACCTCCAGCGTGCCGGCGACAGCATCGAGGCGGATGATGTCGCCGTCCTGAATCCGCGCGATCGGACCGCCGTCGACAGCCTCAGGCGTAACGTGGATTGCTGCCGGAACTTTGCCTGACGCGCCCGACATGCGGCCATCTGTCAGAAGCGCAACGCGGAAGCCGCGGTCCTGCAGCACGCCTAGAGGCGGCGTCAGCTTGTGCAATTCCGGCATGCCGTTCGCCTTCGGTCCCTGGAAACGAACGACGGCGACGAAATCCTTGTTGAGCTTGCCTTCCTTGAAGGCGTCCTGCAGCTCCTGCTGGCTGTGGAAGACGACGGCGGGCGCTTCGATAACATGCCGGTCCTGTTTGACCGCCGAGATCTTGATGACGGCTTTGCCGAGATTGCCGCGCAGCATTTTCAAGCCGCCATTCGCCTGGAAAGGCGTTTCGATATTGGCGAGCACCTTCGGATCAACGCTCTTCTCGGGTGCGGGCTCCCGAATGATCGTTCCGTCTTCACCAAGGCGAGGATCGATGGTGTACGCCTGCAGGCCATGGCCGAAGACCGTGCGTACGTCGTCATGCACCATGCCGTGCTTGAGCAGTTCTTTGATGAGGAAGCCCATGCCGCCGGCGGCGTGGAAGTGGTTCACATCGGCAAGCCCGTTCGGATAGACACGTGCCAGCAGCGGCACGATCTCCGAAAGTTCGGCAATGTCCTGCCAGGTCAACTGAATGCCCGCCGCGCGCGCCATGGCAACGAGGTGCAGCGTGTGGTTCGTTGACCCACCGGTGGCGTGCAGGCCGACGACGCCGTTTACCACAGAGCGTTCATCGATCATCTCGCCGGCCGGCGTGAATTCATTACCCTGTGCAGTGATCGCCAGTGCACGCTTGGCAGCTTCACGCGTGAAGGCTTCGCGCAATGGCGTGCCGGGATTGATGAAGGAGGAGCCGGGCATGTGGAAGCCCATGATCTCCATTAGCATCTGGTTTGAATTCGCGGTGCCGTAGAACGTGCAGGTGCCTGGGCCGTGATAGGACTTCGATTCCGCTTCCAGAAGTTCGGCGCGCCCGACCTTGCCTTCGGCATACAGCTGGCGCACACGCGACTTTTCGTCGTTCGGCAGCCCCGAGGTCATCGGACCGGCCGGAACGAAGATCGCCGGCAGGTGCCCGAAGGAGAGTGCGGCGATGACGAGGCCGGGCACGATCTTGTCGCAGACGCCGAGGAAAAGCGCGGCATCGAACATATTGTGCGAGAGCCCCACGCCGGCAGCCATCGCGATCAGGTCGCGCGAGAACAACGAAAGCTCCATGCCAGGCTGGCCCTGCGTGACGCCGTCGCACATGGCTGGAACAGAACCAGCGACCTGCGCGATGCCGCCGGCTTCGGCGGCCGCCTGGCGAATGATCGCCGGATAGTTCTCGAACGGCTGATGCGCGGAGAGCATGTCATTGTAGGAGGTGATAATGCCGAGATTGGGAACGCGCTCGCCCGCAAGTGCCTCTTTCTCGGCGGGGGAACAGACCGCGAAGCCATGCGCGAGGTTAGCGCAACCGAGAACTGAGCGATTTACACCCTTGGATGCCGCGTTGCGCAGGCGCTCCAGGTAAAGTCCGCGCGTCGGCTTCGATCGTTCGACGATGCGGGCGGTGATCGCAGAAATGCGTGCATTAGCGGACATGGGAGGTATCCTGCCTTGGTTGCTCTTCAATTTTTCGTTCGCGTCACTCTGACCGAAGGACTACGGAGCCCAGTAGATTTCGACGGGGCTCGTGGCCCGCCGCAGAATGGCGCGGATCGGCATCTCTGCCTCGTCACCGGCGCTCTCGGCCTTCGTCAGGACGTCCTTCTTGCTCTCGCCTTCGATGTGAAGCACGAGCAGTTTTGCATCCTGGAGGCTGGAGAAGGTGAAGGTGAGCCGCGGCTCGCCCGCGCCGTCCGCCTCCATCGTAATGATACCACGCGGCGTCATGGGGTCGAGCGCCAGCTTCAGGTTGCTGCCGCCCGGGAAGAATGAGGCGGTGTGACCGTCGCCGCCCATTCCGAGGATTGCCACATCGAAGGGATTGCCAATCGAGGCTGTCGCCACCGTTGCAAGCTTCGCCGCATCCTCAGCTGAACCTGCCGCCTGATAAAGCGGCAGGAAGTTTGCGGCCTTCGCCTTGTTCTGCAGCAGGTTGTCGGCCACCAGCAGATGGTTCGAGCGGGGATTGTCTGACGGAACGAAGCGTTCGTCGACGAGCGTGATGGTCACCTTGGACCAGTCGAGATCGCGAGCCGAAAGCTCCTGGAAGAACAGCTTCGGCGTCGAACCGCCGGAAACGGCGAGCGTTGCCGCTCCCTGCGCGTCGATTGCGGCGGAAAGCGACGCAGCAACTTTGTCCGCTAGGTTGCGAGCCAGTTCCGCGCCATTGGCAAAAGCATGCATCGTCGCTGCCATCGTCTTGATCCTACAGGTTGTCGTGCCACGTGCGGCCATCACGCTCGATAAGCGCGATCGACTGGCTTGGGCCCCAAGTACCGGCGGTGTAGCCCTGAACCTTCTGGCCGGTCGTTTCCCAACCCTTCAGGATCGGGTCAACCCACTGCCATGCGGCCTCGACCTCGTCGCGGCGCATGAATAGCGTCTGGTTTGAACGGATGACGTCCATCAGCAGACGTTCATAGGCATCCGGATTGCGGACCTGGAAGGCGTCGGCAAAGCTCATGTCGAGCGAGACGTTGCGCAGGCGCATTCCACCGGGGCCCGGGTCCTTGATCATCAGCGACTGCTTTACGCCTTCGTCCGGCTGTAGGCGAATGATAAGCTGGTTCTGGTTGATACGGCCAGCGGAATGGTCGAAGACCGAGTGTGGGATCGACTTGAAGGTGATGACGATTTCCGACATGCGTCCGGCAAGACGCTTGCCGGTGCGGATGTAGAAGGGAACACCAGCCCAGCGCCAGTTGCCGATCTCGGCCTTGATGGCAACGAAGGTTTCGGTGTTCGAAACGCCGCCTTCGAGCTCCTCCAGATAACCCTTGACAGGACCGCTGCTGGAAGCGCCGGCCCGATACTGACCGCGAACGGTATTGGTCTCGACGTTCGATGCGTTGATCGGCTTCAATGCGCGTAGCACCTTCAGCTTCTCGTCGCGGACGGCCTCGGAATCCATCGAGGAGGGGACCTCCATCGCAACCAGGCAGACGAGCTGCATGATGTGGTTCTGCACCATGTCGCGCAGGGCGCCAGCGGTGTCATAATATCCGGCGCGGCCTTCGAGGCCGACCGACTCGGCAACCGTGATCTGCACGTGGTCGATATGATTGGCGTTCCACAGCGGCTCATAGAGCGCATTGGCAAAGCGCAACGCCATAAGGTTTTGCACCGTTTCCTTGCCGAGATAGTGGTCGATGCGGAAGATCTGCTCTTCCTTGAAGACCTTGCCGATCGTGTCGTTCAGCTGCAGCGCGGAAGCGAGATCGCGGCCAATCGGCTTCTCGACGACAATGCGCGTCGACTTGGTGATGAGTTTGTGATCATGGATCTTCTGCGAGATGTCGCCGAAAATACCAGGCGCGACGGCAAGGTAGAAAGCGCGAACGCGATCCTTGCCCTCATCCAAAAGCTTCTTCAGTTGATCCCATCCTGCATCGGAACGCGCGTCGACCGGCACGTAGAACAGGCGCTGCAGGAATTTCGCGACCTCGACCTCGTTGTACTCACCCTTCTTGAGGTGCTCGTTCAGGGCATCTTGGGCAAACTTGCGGTATTCATCGTTCGTCAGCGGACTGCGCGAGGCGCCGATGATACGGGTCGGCTCGGAGAACTGCCCTTCAATCTGCCGATGATAAAGGGCTGGCAGCAACTTGCGTTCCGCAAGGTCGCCGCTGCCGCCGAAAACGACATAATCAAAGGGTTCAACGGGGATGATTTGGCTGCTCATGAGCATGTCTCTCAATCAGACGGGTTATTGGCTCTTTAATCTAATCGATTTAAAAAAGCCAGTGTGCGATGCAATGAATCTCTCGGAAAGAGCTTTTAGATCGAATTGCCGCAGGATGAAATCCGCAATCTGACTAAAACTTGTCGCGCAAAGCAAACCAGGAGAGCGCCAGGAAAAGCAATGGCGCGCGCATGGCCGCACCTCCCGGAAAGGCCGGAATGTCGAGCCCCTTGAAAAGATCAAGGTCCGCTGATTTTCCCAGAACCGTTTCCGCGTAAAGCTTTCCGCAATAGTTGGACAGCATGACGCCATGGCCTGAAAAGCCGCCGATCGACGTCACGCCGGGCATGACTTCGCGCACGAAGGGCTGTCGCGGCATGGTGATGCCGACCGAACCGCCCCAGGCATGCGTGATCTCGATATTTCGCAATGCCGGGTAAATCTCGGAGATCTGCCTGCGGATGTGCTGCGTAATGTCGCGCGGATTATCGGCTGTGTAGGCTTCGCGCCCACCGAAGAGCAGCCGCCCGTCCTTCGACTTGCGGAAGTAGCGTACGACGAAGCGCGAGTCGGCCACGGCCTCGTTGCCCGGTAGCACCTGTGGATGACCATCGAGCGGCACGGTGGCGCCAATGAAGGAGCGAATCGGCATCACGTGGCTCGCCGTCACAGGCTCGAGATTGCCGATATAGCCGTTGCAGGCGATCAGTGCCTGACTGGCGGTGATCGTTCCGTTCGATGTCTCGATTGTTACCTTGCCGCCGCCTCGACGTATCGCCGTCGCCTTCGTCATCTCGAAGATCTGCGCGCCGGCATTGGCCGCAACGCGGGCAAGGCCGATGAGCAGCTTCAGCGGATGGATGTGGCCGGTGCCGGTGTCGCGGATGCCGCAGCAATAGCGCAGCGATCCGAGACGGTCCTGGGTTTCGGCTTTGTCCATGAAGCGCGCATGCGGGTAGTTGTAACGCATCGCCGCGATCTCGGCATTTTCGTAGTAATCCGGCTTGTAGCTCTCCTTATGCGCCACGTTCATTTGCCCGGGCATGTAGTCCATGTCGATCTGATGATCGGTCGCGAAATCGAGGAGATTCCGCTTGGCGGCCTCGGCGAGATCGAAGAGTGCGCGGGACCGCTCATAGCCGATCTTTTCCTCAAGCTCTTCCGGCCACCAGCGCTGGCCAGTGCCGAGCTGCCCGCCATTGCGCCCGGAGGCGCCGTCGCCAAACCGGCACGCCTCGATGAGAACCACCGAGACGCCTGATTTGGCGAGATTGTAGGCGGCCTGCAAACCTGTGTAGCCGCCACCGACGATCGCGACGTCACACCTCTTCGAGCCGTCCATGCCAGGATAGGTCGGGCGCTCGCCGACCGTTGCCTGATACCAGGAAATCCCGGGGGCAATGGGGCTCTGCCATCTCTCCTGCGATGTCATGACCGAGCCCTCCCTAAACGTTCAGCAGAAGGAATTCGCGTTCCCAGGGGCTGATGACCTGCATGAAGGTTTCGAATTCTCCGCGCTTCACGCCGGCATAGATGCCAAGGAACTCCTTGCCGAACACTTCCTCGAAGGCTTCCTCGTCTTCCATCAGCGCGACGGCTTCCAAAAGACCGCGCGGCAGATCGATCGAGCCTTCGTTCGCGGTGTCCTCGGTCGGCGCCGTCGGCTCGATGCCCTTCATGATGCCGAGCAGACCAGACGCCAGCGAGGCGGCAAGCGCGAGATAGGGGTTTGCATCCGAACTTGGTAGGCGGTTTTCGACACGCCTTGCCTGCGGGTCGGATACCGGCACGCGAAATGCCGTCGTGCGGTTGTCGTAGCCCCAGGCATTGTTGACGGGAGCCGACATATCAGGCGTCAGCCGACGGTAGGAATTCACGTAAGGCGCCAGCATCACCATCGAGCTCGGCACGTATTTCTGAAGCCCGCCGATGAAATGGAAGAATTCGCGAGAGGCGGAACCATCAGAATTCGAGAAGATGTTCCTGCCGGTCTCCTCGTTGACCACGGACTGGTGGATGTGCATCGCCGAACCTGGCTGCCCCTGCATCGGCTTGGCCATGAAGGTCGCGTAGATGCCGTGCTTCATCGCGGCTTCGCGGATCGTGCGCTTGAACAGGAACACCTGGTCGGCGAGCTCGACCGGATTGCCGTGGCGCAGATTGATTTCGAGCTGTGCCGGGCCTTCCTCATGGATCAGCGTGTCGATCTCGAGGCCCTGCTTTTCGGAGAAATGGTAGATGTCGTCGATCAGTTCGTCGAACTCGTTGATACCAGCGATCGAATAGCCCTGGCCACCAAGGATGGAGCGGCCCGAGCGGCCCTTCGGCGGATGCAGCGGATAATCCGGGTCATCGTTCTTGGCAACGAGATAGAACTCGATCTCTGGCGCTACGATCGGCTTCCAGCCGCGGTCGCTGTAGAGCTTGAGCACGCGCTTGAGAACGTTTCGCGGCGTATAGGGGACTTCTTCGCCGTCCGAATTGACGATGTCGCAGATTACCTGCGCGGTCGGATCGGTTTCCCAGGGGACAACCGAGAGCGTGGAGAGGTCTGGGACCAGCTTCAGGTCGCTGTCGCGCGGCTCGTAGCGGAAGCTTTCAGTCTCGTCCGGATATTCACCAGAGATGGTGTGACGGTAGATCGCCGACGGCAGGGCCAGAGAGGTGTTCGACGTGAACTTGGAGCTCGGCATCATCTTGCCGCGCGGCACGCCGGCAAGATCGGGCGTGATGCACTCAATGTCTTCGATGCCACGTGCCCGCAAGAACTGCGCTGCTTCCTTCCAGTTTTCCACGCCGCGCTGATGTCCGGGGTCCGGGGGTATTTTCTTTGAGGCAGGTAGGTTTCTGGCAGGCTTCAGCGTCGTCTTTTTTGGGGACATGACACACCGGTTTGCATTGATCGTGACGGCATCATAGCTGGAGTTTGGCAATTGGCGAGGGGGGAGGACACGTTGACTTTCGCCCCTTGATGGAAAAAGAAGACGCCTTTCGGCAAGGGAAGTGGTTTTGCAGCGAAACAGCGATTTGATCGTCATCGGCGCGGGCGCCGCCGGCATGATGTGCGCCATTCGTGCCGCCCAGCGCGGGTGCTCCGTCATCGTTCTCGACCATGCAAAATCGCCGGGCGAAAAGATTCGCATCTCTGGCGGCGGTCGTTGCAACTTCACGAACATCAACGCAAGCCCGAAAAGCTTCCTCTCCGCCAATCCGCATTTCTGCAAATCTGCACTCGCGCGCTTCACGCCTTCGGATTTTATCGCCATGGTCGACCGCCATCGGATCGCATGGCACGAGAAGACGCTTGGGCAGTTGTTTTGCGACGACAGCGCCAAGGACATCATCCGCATGCTACTCGACGAGATGCAGACCGCTGGTGCGGCCTTGCATCTGCGGACCGAGATCGCGGATGTCGAAAAGAGCGGCGATGGCTTCCGCATTTCGACGTCGGGGGGCGCATATGCATGCAGGTCGCTGGTGATCGCAACCGGTGGCAAGTCGATTCCGAAGATGGGTGCAACCGGTTTTGCCTATCGCATCGCTGAGCAGTTCGGTCTCCCCATGGTGGAGACGCGCCCGGGCCTCGTACCGCTGACCCTCGATCCGGCAACGCTCGAAAGCCTTTCGGAATTGTCAGGCATATCGGCCGCTGCCGAAATTCGTCATGGCAAGACGGCGTTCCGCGAAGCCCTTCTTTTCACCCATCGCGGTCTCAGCGGCCCAGCGATCCTGCAGATCTCCTCCTATTGGCGCGAGGGCGATGACATCACTGTCGACATCGAACCTGATGTGGATCTCCTCGATCATCTGAAGGCGGCAAGGAAGGTCAACGGCCGGCAGTCCGCCCAGACGGCGCTGGCGGACATTCTTCCAAAGCGCCTGGCGCAATATCTGACGGAACGCGAGGGTATCGCCGGCCAGTTGGCCGATCTTTCTGACAAGATCTTGGTTCGCCTTGTCGAGGCGGTGCAGAGCTGGAAAATCAGACCCTCGGGGTCAGAAGGCTACAGAACCGCCGAAGTGACGCTCGGTGGCATCGATACGGCAGCACTCGATTCCCGCACCATGGCAGTGAAGCAGGTTCCAGGGCTCTATTTCATCGGAGAATGTGTCGATGTGACCGGCTGGCTCGGCGGCTATAACTTCCAGTGGGCATGGGCTTCCGGCTTCGTTGCCGGTGACTCTTTGTAGGCACGAAACAATCTGCTCGATTCAACAGTTCTTAAGGAGGGTGCGCCATCCTGCCTCGATGACAGATGGAAAAGCACTTACTAAATAGAGCTTTACCAACAAGTCGTTTTGTTGGATTGTATGCCAGAGATGAAGTGAGGTTCTGCAAATGAACAGGAACACACGACGCGCCCGCGCCATTGCAATCGCTCAAGCTAAGCCCGACAACAAGCTCGTTGCCGTCCGCTACTTCGTCCTTTCCGCCAGTGCATTGGCTGCCGTGGCTTCTCTCCTTCTTGCACGCTGGTTCTAATACCCGCGACCTCGCCTTGGCTCGTGGCAGGCTCCTCGCCTTGTCAGCTATCCTTCGGCTAAATCGATTTGTATGCGGCTATCCGTAGCCTTCGCTTATCCGAAAATTAAGACATCCTCTGCAAAACTGGCCCGATAGTTCGTGGGCGCTTCCGTGTTGGGTGAAGCGAGCTGGCAATGACTGCCGCCTGGGCCTGCGCCTGGGACTCCCACTTGTTCCAATAAAGCAGCTCGATGCACTCGGTCGGCGCTCATCAGGCGACCGGCGGGAGGAGTGGTGTATGGAAGGCCGGAACCGCCATGTTGATTGATAAGATTCTTTCCCGTTTCAGGATTAAGACCAAGGTCCTGATTTTTGTATTGCCCTTCGTTGTAAGCATTTCTGCCGTCGGCCTGACCGGTCTCTATGCCTCTGGTCTTCTGCAGGGGCGTATGGAAATCTCCAACAGCGTCCTGCAGTCGCTGAGCGGGTTTAAGGATCTCTACGGCTCCATGGACAACTTCCTGCAGATCACCAGTCGGGAAGCACGCGACAAACTCTATGAGGACATAAAAACACAGCAAGGCACGCTGAATGCGACGCTCAAGCAGATCGGCGACAATGGCGGTCGTGAAAACCTGCAGGCTGCCACGGACGGTACTTCTGGGATCGCTAACACCGTGGGCAAGCTCTGGACCCTGCATGAACAGGAACTTGCTCTTCGCAAGTCGATTGACGACGCGCAGAAGGTGATGATTACGAGCCGCTTCAACGTCAACTATGATGCGCAGCAGCTTGAGGAAAACATCCGCAAGGACGAAGGCAACGCCACCGCAACGCTGCGCGCCGCCGATCGCCTGCTGAAGGGCGGTGATACCCTTGCCTCCGTCATGGGTGACTTCAACAAAGCCCAGTTGCCAGCCGACAAGCTGAAGGTCGTTACCGACGCCATTCCTGCCATCGCCAAGGCGCAGCGCCTGATCGAGATTTCGGTGCCCGCGAACCAAAAGAGCATGACACAATCGCTGTCTCAGACGATCAGCGACGTGAAGACACAGGCGACGGCCCCCGACGCCGGGACCGATGAGGCGATTGCCAACCTGGGGCGGCTCGTCTCCCGTTTCCGCCAGATGTCCACCTACACGCAGTTGACGGCGACGCAGATGATGCGCGAGGCGACGACCACGTTCGTCGAGCTTGACAGCCGCATCGCTCAAACGAACTCTGTTCTCGAGGACACGCGCCGTCTGGAGAGCGCGATCTACTCGCTGCAGCTCGTCTTGGGGGAATTCGCTGCCAAGCCGGGCAAGGAAAATCGCGTCCGCCTGCATCAAGAGATCGCAACACTCGGCACCAATCTCAACACGCTGCTCGCCAGTGCGAAGGGTATGAATTTCGCGGAAGACATCGTCGCGGCGATGTCGCCGGCTCTTGCGTCGATGGACAAGGACGCCCAAAGCCTAGTCGACACGATCAACCAGCGGGTCGCTGATTATGCTTCCGCTCGCCAGCAGCTCGACAGCGTCTGGGGTCAGCTGACCACTTTCGCCGAGCTGCAGAAGCAGAGCGCCGGTGCTGAGCGCACTCAGGCGAACGGCATCTCGGTGCTGACGACTGGCCTTGGCATTCTCGTCTCAATCATCGGCGGCATCGCGCTTGTTCTGACGCTGCAGCGTCCGATCGGCCAGATCACCGCCGCGATGCGTCGCATTGCCGACGGTGTGCTCGATACCAACATCTCGGGCGATCAGCGCCATGACGAAATCGGCGACATGGCTCGCGCACTGGGCATCTTCAAGGAGAATGCGATCTCGAAGATCCGCATTGAGGAACAAAGCGAGGAAGAGCGCACCGCAGCCGAGCACGAGCGCCAGCGCAACGATGCCGAGAAGCGGGAAATGGACCGCCAGATCGAGTTTGCGGTGAACGCACTTGCATCCGGTCTCGAGCGCATGTCGCAGGGCGACATTTCGACCACGATCGATACGCCGTTCATTGGACGTCTCGAACAGCTTCGCCAGGACTTCAACGGTTCGATGATGCGCCTACAAGCCACCATGAGCCAGATCCGCGATAACGTCGAGATGATCCAGGGCAACGGCAATCAGATGGCTCAGTCCGCCGAGGATCTCTCCAAGCGCACCGAGCAGCAGGCAGCTTCGCTTGAAGAGACCGCCGCTGCGGTTGAACAGATCACCGTGACGGTTCGCTCCTCCGCGGAGCGCGCCAAGGACGCGGATCAAATTGTACGCCAGGCCAAGCGCAGCGCCGATGACTCGGCCGTGGTTGTCAGCAACGCCATCGACGCGATGGGTCGTATCGAAGATGCATCCCGCCAGATCGAACAGATCATCGGGGTCATCGATGAGATCGCGTTCCAGACCAACCTTCTGGCGTTGAACGCCGGCATTGAGGCGGCGCGCGCCGGCGAGGCTGGCAAGGGCTTCGCCGTTGTCGCGATGGAAGTGCGTGAGTTGGCACAACGTTCTGCCGCTGCGGCACAGGAAATCAAGGGTCTGATCCACAAGTCGACGACAGAAGTCAGCTCTGGTTCGCAGTTCGTGCAGGAGACCGGAACGGTGCTCGCAAAAATCAGTGCGCAGATCGTGACGATCAGCCAGCACGTCGAGACGATCGCTCGTGCGAGCCACGACCAGTCCAGTGCGCTGCAGGAGGTCAATGCAACGGTGAACCAGATGGATCAGATGACGCAGCAGAACGCGGCGATGGTGGAAGAGACCAGTGCAGCCAGTCGCGAGCTTGCGGTCGAGGCGGATTCACTGCTTCGCCTTGTCCAGCAGTTCAAGATCGATGGCGACGTACAGGCGGCGACGGTCTATCGCGCCGCATAAGACGAGCGCTGACGCAAATCATTGGAAGGCCCCGGCACTCCGGGGCCTTTCGATGTCGATCTATCCCACCTGCGCGAACGCCTTCCGGGACGCGATTTCAAATTTTTGGCGATTGCCAATTTACTGAAGATTTTCTTTAAATTTTTCGAACTAACCTGCGAGGCTCATGTCTCAGGGGATATTCATGCTGCGCTTGTTCTCGGCTTCCATCGTACGTCAGATTGTTGCCATCACGCTTGTATTACTCGTCTGCAGCACCGCGGCGATCGTCTGTGTTACCTATTACAATCTGAGCGCCTATGTGATGACGAGCGCCGTCTCCGACGCAAGGGATGCAAGCAGGACCATGGCGGTCCTCTACGGCGCAAGCGACGCCACGGTGAAGGTTGACGTCAGCAACAACGAGCTCGCCGGGGTGACGGAAGATAAGCTTCCCTCGCTCGGCGATCATGTTCTGGTCGATCGCACCGCGCAGTCGATTGCCGGCGTTGCCACGGTCTTTGAACGTCAGGGCAGCGACTACGTGCGCGTGTCAACGAACGTGAAAAAGGAAAACGGCGACCGCGCCGTCGGCACGAAGCTTGCCGCGGATCATCCTGCGCAGGCAGCATTGGCCAAGGGGCAAGCTTACTACGGTCCGGCAGAGTTGTTCGGGCGGAAGTTCATGACGGGCTATTTCCCGATCAAAAATGCTACCGGTTCAAACGTAGGCATCCTCTTCATCGGCATTCCGATGGAGGTCTACTACAACAGCCTAAAGCAACTGCTGACGCTGGTGGCAGGTGCAGGTGTGGCGGTGTTGCTGCTGGTCGGCGTGGTCGCCTACTTCGCCATCCGCGCCTCTGTCAGGCCGCTGGAAGCACTGACCTCGACCATTCACACGATCTCGGCAGGAAATCTCGACGGACCAGTTCCCTGTGTGGAGAAGCAAAACGAGTTCGGTGCAATCGGACGCGCTTTGGCTCTCTTCCGGGACAATGCCCGTGCTCGCCAGGCATTGGAAATGCAGGCCGCCGAACAGCGGCAGCTCAGCGACCTCGAGCGCGCCCGCAACGATGCAGAGAAACGCACGCTTGACGGTCAGATCGACTTTGCCGTCAATCAGCTCGCCGCCGGCCTGGGCCGTCTGGCGCAGGGGGATGTGTCTCAGACGATCCAGACGCCGTTCGTCGGTCGTCTGGAACAGCTTCGCGTCGATTTCAACGTCTCGATTGTTCGTTTGCAGGAAACGCTGGCGCGAATTCGTGACAACACCGCTTCGATCCAAACCAATTCGGGAGCCATGCTGGCCTCCGCCGACGAGCTGTCGAAGCGTACCGAAACCCAAGCCGCCAATCTCCAAGAAACCGCAGCTGCCGTTGAGGAAATCACCGCGACAGTCAAGTCCTCCGCGGTTCTAGCGCGCGAGGCAAATGACGCTGTATCCGTGACGAAGAAGAACGCCGATAGCTCAGGCGCCGTGGTCAGCGACGCAGTCGCGGCGATGGATCGCATCGAGGAGGCCTCGAAGCAGATCGAGCAAATCATTGAAGTCATCGACGACATCGCGTTCCAGACGAATCTTCTGGCGTTGAACGCCGGCATCGAGGCGGCACGCGCCGGTGAGGCCGGCAAGGGCTTCGCGGTTGTCGCACAGGAAGTGCGTGAGCTTGCGCAGCGTTCCGCAGACGCAGCGCGCGAAATAAAGGGCCTTATTGAGAAGTCGACGCAGGAGGTAATGACCGGGTCTGGTCTCGTGCAGAAGACCGGATCGGTGCTCGCGGCGATCAGTCAGGAGATCATTGCGATCAGCGGTCACGTTGAAACGATCGCGACGGCAAGCCAGGACCAGTCGGCTGCTCTGCAGGAAGTCAACGGTGCCGTTAACGCGATGGACCAGATGACACAGCAGAACGCCGCCATGGTCGAGGAAACGACCGAGGCAAGCCGCCAGCTTGCCAATGAGGCGGATGCGCTGATGGGG
The DNA here is from genome assembly GCF_000312665.1 of Rhizobium mesoamericanum STM3625. GTDB lineage: Bacteria > Pseudomonadota > Alphaproteobacteria > Rhizobiales > Rhizobiaceae > Rhizobium > Rhizobium mesoamericanum. Next base: position 1,572,294 of record NZ_HF536772.1, read on the forward strand.
TTGGTTCAGCAGTTTCGCTTCGAAGCCACTTCCGATTACGGCCGTGCGCGGCACGCGGCCTGATTTTCCGGTTCCGACGGATCACGAACCGGATGCTCTGGCGAGAAGCGCTTTAACTGATATTCCGAAAGATGTAACGAAGGCCGCGATCCGGATCATGCGGGAGCTGCCGAAGCTTTCGTAGAACTCGTTTTCTGCTCGTGGCGAATACTTGTCACGGCTGTCGTTGACCATGTCTGCAATATCAGCAATGGCGATCAGGGTAATCATGACGATGTCCTCCATGTGGGCATCGCATTATCTATCCAGCAAAAACTGCTTTATAAACACCAGTTAACTGGCTATGTTTTTCGTCAATGAAAAACATGCAATGGGACTCTTTTCAGCTCTTTCTTCAGGTTGCCCGGCTTGGTGGGCTGACCGGTGCGAGCGCATCAAGCGGCCTCACCCCGGCGACGATCGGCCGTCGCATGCTCGATCTGGAGCATGAGATCGGCAAGGCTCTCTTTGTCCGCAGTCAGACGGGCTACAGCCTCACCGTGGATGGCCAAGTTTTACTGGACCATCTGCAGGACATGGAGGCGGCAGCGCGGAAAGTCGATGCCTGGCGGCAGGCGGGCAGTGTCGGCGCAACGGTGAGGATCGCCGCCGGCACCTGGATCGCATGGCTTCTGACAGAGAATTTTGCAGCGGTCCGCAAGCCTGGCGATGCCTTTGCAGTTTCGCTGACCATTGGCGAGGCGCGCGCCAACCTCAACTACAGGGAAAGCGACATCGGCATCCGCGCCTTCGAACCGGAAGAAAGTAACCTTGCCGCCCGGCTCCTCGGCGAGGTCGCCTATGCCGTTTATATGAGACGCAATGCCGATGGCACCGATGAGCGATGGCTTGCCGTCGCCGAAGGTGATGCGATCTCGAACTACCTGCGTTGGCCGCATCGCAACGCTACCGGCTCGATCGTTGCGACCGTCAACCGGCCGCGCTCGCTTCTGGAGTTGCTTAGAGCAGGGACGGGCAAGGCGGTCTTGCCATGCTTCGTCGGCGACCTCGATCCCGAACTGCAGCGATTTGGTGGCGAGCTGCCGGAACTGCGCCATCGGCAATGGATCGTCATGAACAACGAGGATCGGCACCGGCCGGAAATCCGGACCGTTGCCGATCGCATGACGAAATTGCTGAAGAGCTACGTCGATCTCTTTGCGGGCAAGCGCCCCAGCCGAAGCTAGGGCGCGCCGGTCGCCTCAGTTGCGGCCCGCGACGATGACGGGGATCAAGAGGTCTCCCCAGTTCCCGTCGCCGCCATGATGTCTTGCCGAGCGAACGAGCTCGACAGAAACCCCGGCATCAACCGCCTTCATGACCGACTGGTTCAGTCGGTGCAGGTCGTTGGCCAGCATGCGGATTGTCGTTTGCTGGTCCGGGGTCATGCAGGTGGATTGTTCTTCAGCGCGCTCCTTGACGCGTGCAAGCGTAGGCATGGCATTCTCCTCCTTGGTGCGATCATTCTGCTGCTGGTTTGAACTGTGCGTGTTCGGTGGATTCCTTCATCGCCGTGGTCGACGAACGCCCGCCGGAGATCGCCATCGAAACGGCATCGAAATAGCCGGTGCCGACCTCGCGCTGATGCTTAGTCGCGGTGTAGCCGTTGATCTCCGCCGCAAATTCCGCCTCCTGCAATTCGGAATAGGCGGCCATCTGCCGGTCCTTGTAGCCTCGGGCCAGCTCGTACATGCCGAAGTTCAGCTGATGGAAACCGGCCAGCGTGATGAACTGGAATTTGTACCCCATCGCACCGAGCTCGCGCTGGAACTTGGCGATCGTCGTGTCATCAAGGTTTTTCTTCCAGTTAAACGACGGCGAGCAGTTATAGGCGAGCAGCTTGCCCGGATGCACCTTGTGGACGCCCTCGGCAAAGCGGCGGGCCTGCTCCAGATCCGGTTTCGAGGTTTCGCACCAGATGAGGTCGCAGTGAGGCGCATAGGCGACGGCGCGGGCGATGCACGGCTCGAGCCCGTTGCGAACCTGATAGAAGCCTTCGACCGTGCGGCCGGCGTCGTAATCGACAAAAGGCTGGTCGCGCTCGTCGATGTCGGATGTCAGCAGCTTGGCGGCTTCCGCATCCGTGCGGGCGATGACAAGCGTCGCAACGCCCATGACATCGGCGGCGAGCCGAGCAGCATCGAGATTGCGGATATGCGCCGCAGTTGGGATCAGGACCTTGCCGCCGAGATGGCCGCACTTCTTTTCGGACGCCAGCTGGTCCTCGAAGTGGACACCGGCCGCGCCTGCCTCGATATAGGCCTTCATGATCTCGAAGGCATTCAACGGCCCGCCGAAGCCTGCCTCAGCGTCAGCGACGACAGGCGCAAACCAGGTCTCCACGGAGAGACCGTTCTGCTCTGATGTCTCGATCTGATCGGCGCGCTGCAGGGTGCGGTTGATCCGCTTGGCAAGCTCCGGCCCGGCGTTTGCCGGATAGAGCGACTGGTCCGGATACATGGCCGAAGCTGTGTTGCTGTCTGCGGCGACCTGCCAGCCCGAGAGGTAGATTGCCTTCAAGCCGGCCCGGACCATCTGCATTGCTTGATTGCCCGAAAGCGCGCCGAGAGCGTTTACGAAATCATCCTGATAGAGAAGCTGCCACAGCCGCTTGGCGCCCATTTCCGCGAGTGTATAGCGCAGTTCCACGGAGCCGCGCAGACGCTTGACGTCGTCGATCGAGTAGGGACGCTCGACCCCGTTGAAACGTCCTGGCGGAAGGTCATGGTGTAGCTTGTCAAATTCTGTCATCTCATTCTCCTTGCAGATTATGTGAGCGGTTGAATGATTAACAGAATTTACAAATTTCGGGAAAAAGCCAGAGATACCTATGGAATAGACATCAGAAAGGGGTTAGCTTGCAAAGCCTTTGACACGGGCGTTCTGTAAAACTGTAAAGTATTGTAAATTCCGGTTGGCCACTGTTTTGTAAAGGGTTGTCACATGGCGGAACGCAAAATCTTTGCGGGACCGAAGGTCCGGCGCATGCGCAACGGCCTTGGTTTGACGCAGTCTGCGATGGCCGAAAAGCTTGGTATCTCTCCGTCTTATCTCAACCTCATAGAGCGCAATCAGCGGCCTCTCACCGTCCAATTGCTCCTGAAGCTGTCGTCGGCCTTCAGGGTTGATTTGGAAGAACTTCGGGTTGAGAGCGGAGGCGACCTAAATCAATTGCGCGAGATTTTTGCGGATCCGTTGCTGGCCGGCGAACTTCCCGGCGATCAGGAACTCGTGGAGGTCGCGGAAGCTGCGCCCAATGCGGCAAGCGGCATCATCAAGCTTTACCGCGCCTATCGTGAGCAGGCTAGTCGCCTCTCTGACCTGACGTCGCTGACGGCAGGTGCGGGGCAGATGCCGCTTGCAGGTGCGCGGCTTCCGGCCGACGAGGTCCGCGATGTCCTGGAGCGCCGCTCGGCATATTTTCCCGCACTCGAAGAGGCCGCTGAGACGTTCTCGGCGGGTTTTTCGGAAACCCGCGATCTTCCAGTGGCATTCAGGGAGTGGCTGCGGGCGGAGCGCGGTATCAGCGTCCGTGTCCTTCCGGTTCACGTCATGCCGGATCTCCGGCGTCGCTTTGACCGGCACTCGATGCGGCTCTTCATTTCTGAACGCTTGTCGCCTGCCGATCAGGCGCATGAGATTGCGATTGAGGTGGCGACGCTGGCATTGCGCGACGCGATACTTGCAGAACTCGATGGCCTGTCATTGTCGACACCGGAGGCAAAGCGGATAGCGCGCTTTGAACTCTGTCGTTACGGCGCATTGGCGCTCGCGATGCCTTATGCACCGTTTCTTGCTGCGGCCCAGGGCAGCCGATATGACCTCGATATCCTTCGTTCCCGCTTCGGCGTTTCCTATGCCCAGGCGGCAGCCCGGTTGGTCATGCTGCAGCGGCCGGGGGCCTCCGGCATTCCCTTCTTCATGATCGAGATCGATGCCGCCGGTCACCGGCTGAGGCGGGCTGGGGCGCATGGTTTCCCGCATTCGCATTTCGGCGGCGGCTGTCCCAAGCTGAACATTCATGCTGCCTTCCTGCAGCCCGGTCAGATTCTTGCCGAAACAGTCGAGCTGCCGGATGGCGAGAGTTACCTGACGGTCTCTCGGACACTTGAGGGCCCAAACACCGCGTTCAGAGAGCGCGTCAGGCGCACCGCCTTGCTGATCGGCTGCCAAACAGCTGCAGGCGAAACGTCAGTCTACGGCCAGGTTGCGACGACGCAACAGGCGGTTGCGATCGGACCGGCTTGCCGCCTTTGCGAACGGCGTGGATGCCTTGCGCGCGCCGAACCACCTGTCACCCGACCCTTGGGCCTCGACGAGATGGTTGCGGGCCTCAGCAGCTTCGATTTCCAATGATGGTGAAATGATTGAGACTGCAGGTTTTTGCGCTTGTCGGCTTCTGAAAAGCTTTCTAGTCTGCTTGCAAAACCAGAGGGGTGGGTGTCCGTGAAGGGCACCGCAAAGCAAGAAGAAGACAGGAGATATTATGAGGTCAACAATCGCAAGACTTGCAGCGAGCGCCGTTGTGCTCGCGTTTGCCGCTGCGCCCTCCTTTGCGCAGGAACGCGTGGTCAACGTCTACAATTGGTCGGATTATATCGACAGCTCTATCCTAGAAGACTTCACCAAGGAAACAGGTATCAAGGTCGTCTACGATACCTTCGATTCCAACGAGACGGTTGAGACCAAGCTGCTCGCCGGCGGCACGGGCTACGACGTGGTCGTGCCGAGCGGCGACTTCCTACAGCGCCAGATCCAGGCCGGTGTCTTCCAGAAGCTCGACAAATCCAAGCTGCCGAATCTCTCCAACATGTGGGATATGATTCAGCAGCGCACCGCAATGTATGACCCCGGTAACGAATATGCGGTGGACTACATGTGGGGCACCAACGGGATAGGATACAACAAGAAGAAGCTTGCTGAAGTCCTTGGACCAGACGCAAAGGCACCGGGCCTTGAAGCACTCTTCGATCCGACGGTTGCCGAAAAGTTCAAGGATTGCGGCATTTATGTCCTAGATGCACCGAAGGACGTCATTCCCTCGGCCCTAACCTATCTCGGACTTGATCCCAATTCGAGCAAGCCGGCCGATCTGCAGAAGGCAGGCGAACTGCTGGAAAAGATACGGCCCTTCGTGCGCAAGTTCCATTCATCGGAATATATCAATGCCTTGGCTAACGGCGACATCTGCATCGCGTTCGGTTACTCCGGCGATATCTTCCAGGCTGCCAACCGTGCGACCGAAGCCAAGAACGGCGTGGAGATCGGTTATTCCATTCCGTCACAAGGCGCGCAAATGTGGTTTGACATGATGGCGATCCCGGCGGATGCCAAGCATGTTGCTGAGGCGCATGAATTCCTCAATTACATGATGAAGCCAGAAGTCATCGCAAAGGCCAGCAACTACGTATTCTACGCCAACGGCAACAAGGCGTCGCAGCAGTTCATCGACAAGGAAGTCCTGGAAGATCCGTCGGTCTATCCGAGCGAGGACGTGATGAAGAAGCTCTATAGCGTCACCCCCTGGGATCCGAAAACGCAACGCACCGCGACCCGGATCTGGACGAAAGTCGTCACCGGCCAGTAATTGTAACCAGGCCCGGTCGGTAACGTCCGGGCCTTTTCTTTCTATGCCGGTCTCGGGGGAGCCGGCTCTCAAAATGACTTTTCGGGGCACAATATGAAGTCACTCGGCAATATCCGCCGCTCCTTTGCGCCGTGGGCAGACCCTGCATCGAAGCCGTTCATATCGTTCAACAACGTCACGAAGCGGTTTGGCGGTTTCATAGCAGTTGATGACCTATCGCTGAACATATATCACCGCGAGTTCTTTGCCCTCCTGGGGGCTTCCGGCTGCGGAAAATCCACGCTGCTGCGCATGCTTGCGGGCTTCGAGCAGCCCACCGCAGGCGAAATTGTCCTCGATGGCACCGACCTTGCCGGAACGCCGCCGTACAAGCGGCCGGTCAACATGATGTTCCAGTCCTACGCGCTCTTTCCGCATATGACGGTGGAAAAGAATATTGCCTTCGGTCTGCGCCAGGATGGCATGCCGAAGGAGGAAATCGCCGAGCGCGTTCTGCAGATGCTGAAGATGGTGAAGCTCGAGAAGTTCGCCACGCGAAAGCCGAACCAGCTGTCCGGCGGCCAGCGTCAGCGCGTGGCTCTGGCCCGCTCCCTTGCCAAGCGACCAAAGGTTCTACTGCTAGACGAGCCGCTCGGCGCGCTGGACAAGAAGCTGCGCGAGGAGACCCAGTTCGAGCTCATGGATCTGCAGCAGAACGTCGGTCTGACATTTGTCGTGGTAACCCACGACCAGGAAGAAGCGATGACCATGGCCGACCGCATTGCGGTCATGAGTCACGGAAAGGTCATCCAGGTCGCGACGCCGGCCGAGATCTACGAAGCGCCGAATTCCCGCTTCGTCGCTGATTTCATCGGTGACGTGAACATCTTCGACGGCAAGGTCGCGAGCGCCAACGACAGCACTGTCGAGATCGCCGTCGACGAGGATTTCTCGATCAGTGTCATCACCCCCGACAAGCCGGCGATGGGCTCCTCGGTCGGTTTTGCGATCCGCCCGGAGAAGCTGAAAGTCTCACGCAAGCCACCGGCCAATTCAAAGGTGAACGCAGCATCAGGCGAGCTATGGGATATCGGCTATCTCGGCGACATGACGGTCTTCCACGTAAAGCTGAAGAACGGCAAAGTGGTCAAGGCCTCGCTTCTGAATGCCCAGCGTGCGGTCGACGATCCGTTCATCTACGACCAGGAAGTTTGGATCACCTTCGCCGAGGATGCCGGCGTCCTCCTCAAGGATTGAACCATGGGCAAGCTCGGTTCCGCCGTCTATGATCGCCTGGTCATCATCATTCCCTATGTCTGGTTGCTGCTGTTCTTCCTGGCGCCGTTCTTCATCGTCTTCCGCATATCGCTGTCGACGACGGCGATCGCCATGCCTCCCTACGAGCCGGTCTTTTCCCTCGGTGACGGCTGGGCAGCGTTCTGGGAGAAGGTCGGCACCTTCTCCTTCGACAATTACAGCTATCTCATTGATGATCCGCTCTATGTGAACGCCTATATATCGAGCCTCGTGATTGCTGCAGTATCGACGTTCCTGACGCTGGTAATCGCCTACCCCATCGCTTACGGCATGGCTCAGGCGCCACGCAGCATCCGTCCGACGCTGCTGATGCTCGTCATCCTGCCCTTCTGGACGAGCTTCCTGATCCGCGTCTACGCCTGGATCGCGATCCTGAAGCCGGAGGGATTGTTCAATCAGCTGCTGTTATCGCTGCACGTCATCGATACGCCGTTGATCATCCTGAACACGAATGTCGCGGTCTATATCGGCATCGTCTATTCGTATCTGCCGTTCATGGTCCTGCCACTCTATTCCTCGCTGGAAAAGATGGACGGCACTTTGATCGAGGCTGCGCAGGATCTCGGCTGCACGCCGATCAGCGCGTTCTGGCGGGTGACTTTCCCGCTGTCACTGCCTGGCGTCGTGGCCGGCTGCATGCTGGTGTTCATCCCCGCGGTCGGCGAGTTTGTTATCCCCGATCTGCTCGGCGGATCGCAGACCTTAATGATCGGCAAGACACTCTGGAACGAGTTCAACTCCAATCGCGATTGGCCGGTGTCCTCGGCCGTGGCGACGATCCTGCTGCTGATCCTGGTGATCCCGATCGTGTTCTTCCAGAACGCGCAGGCCAAGGCCGACGAGCAGGGGAGATAGACATGCTGAGATGGACCCGTTTCAACGTCGCCTCCGTCGCGCTCGGCTTTGCGTTTCTCTACCTGCCGATTGTTTTGCTGGTCGTGTTTTCCTTTAATGAGTCGAAGCTCGTCACCGTCTGGGGCGGCTTCTCGACCAAATGGTACGTCTCGCTCCTGCACAATCAAGCTTTGCTAGATGCGGCCTGGGTGACGATCCGCGTCGGTATCCTCTCGGCTACCGCGGCAACGATCCTCGGAACGCTCGCGGCGATTGCCTTGGTACGTTATACGCGCTTTCGCGGACGCATGCTTTTTTCCGGCATGGTCTACGCGCCGCTGGTCATGCCTGAGGTGATTACCGGCCTGTCGCTTCTGCTGCTCTTCGTGGCAATCGGCCTCGATCGCGGCTTCTGGACGATCACGCTGGCGCACACGACGCTGACGATGTGCTTCGTTGCCGTCGTCGTGCAGTCGCGACTGTTGAGCTTCGACCGGTCGATCGAGGAAGCGGCACAGGACCTCGGCGCGCCGCCGGTCAGGACCTTCTTCGAAGTCACGCTTCCGATCATCGCGCCTGCAGTGCTCTCCGGCTGGATTCTCGCTTTTACGTTGTCACTCGATGACCTCGTCATTGCGAGCTTCACCTCCGGGCCGGGGGCGACAACACTACCGATGAAGATCTACAGCCAGGTCCGTCTCGGGGTGACACCTGAAATCAACGCCGTCTGCACCATTCTGATCGGGATCGTGGCGATTGGTGTGATCTGCGCCTCCACGATCACGAAGCGCCGCGAGCTGCAGCGCGAACGGGACGAGCGGGCGGCGGCCAACGCGCCGTAGCTACCTGGTCGACCCCTGCTGCGTGACGGGAGCCGGGGAGATCACCGGCTCCGGCCACGCGCCGCCAACGAAGAACGGTAGCGGTGGAAAGCTCGTTGATGCCGCAGCGTCAGTCGCTTCGATCGTTCCCGACAATGCCAGTCCATTTGATCGGTAAGGGATCACGCCGGAAAGGATCAGGGTCTGCAGCGGTCCCTCGATCCGCCCACCGTGGATTGTCGCTGCACCATCCGCAAGATCGGCGGTGATATCGAAACTATCGAAGGCGAAGGCACGATGGGATACCGCATTCAACGGGAAGAAGTCGGTCCGTGCGGCCTCTGCGCGCACAGCCTCCGCATCGAAGCCCGGAAGTGAGCCCGAGCGTGCGCGGAACGTGATTCTGCCCGTCACGTCGCCTGCACGGGCCTTCCAGAGCGGCATTGTTGTTTTGAGCGACATGTCGAGAGAACCCGCGGCAAGGGGCAGCGGTCCCTGAAGTTGAAGCCGCGCGATCAGGCTGGCGAAGTCGGCGCCGCGGATCGATAGCTGTAACTTGCCGCCGCCGTCGAAGTCACCGCGCATCGCTTCGAGATGCGCTGACAGCGAGCCACCTTCAAACTGGCTGTCGCCGATGTCGAACTTCGCCTCATTGCTGGAAACAATGATACTGGCGCCGACATCCGACAGTACGAAGGGCTCGATCAGCGCCTGCTTCGCGGAAAGCCGGAGATCAAGATCGAGTTTCTGCAGCGCGCCACCGTCCGGCGGCCCATTTGCTTCGCCGGCGGCCAGACGAAGGATGAACGCGTCGAAGAGCGACCGGAAATTCATCTGATCGAAAGCCAGCGTACCGCCAAGCTTGGCTCGTTTGCCAGGCGGAAAGGCTACGTCCATCACGCCCTTCGCATTCGAGCCATTCATGCTCATGCTGACATTGTCGAAGCGAAACCCGTTCGGAATCGAAGCAACATCGCTCTCGATCGAGAAGGTTTTCAGGGTCGCAAGAACCGGCAACGAACGGTCAGCCCAGGTCAACAGCGCAGGCAGATCACCGATAGTGACGGCCATGTTACCGGAAAGATCGAAGAGGTGCGAGATGTTTGCCAAGCCCTGGAACCTTGCCGTAAGCAGGCTCGAGGTCAGCGATCCTCTCATTTCAGCCTTCCTGCCACCGAAGATAAGTAGGGGGCTCGGGGAGGAGAAATCGAGCTTGAGGTCCTGTCCACTCGTTCGCGCGATAAGCACGGCGGTAATCGGGCTCGACAGTTTGCGCCAGCTGACGTCGGCGGTCACACCGTCGAAACGATAAGTTCTGCCGCTTGACACGTCAGTGACATTCACGGTGCCGTCTTCGACGGTAATGGCACCGACCTTGGTATCCAGGTTCTTGTCGAGAATTTCCCTTCCGCCCTCCTCGCGCGCGCCTGCAATCGCTCTCGCCAGGAGTCCCTCATTGGTCCAGTCGATCACGCCGCTGCTTTCGCGGGTAAGCTGCAAGTTGGGGCGGAGAAGATGGAACTCGTGGAAGTTTGCGCGACCCCGGATTGCATCAATCAGGCTAAACTCGGCGGAAAGACTCTCGATCGTTCCCAGCAGCTTATCACCGTTGCCCTTCTGGTGAACCGAAATCTTGCTAAGGGTGATGCGAGGCGTTGGCCAGAATTCGATCACCGGTTTGCCGGCGATCTCTGCACGATAGCCGGCCCATTTGGAAAGCGCCTCCTCGATGCCGGAACGAACGAGGCCGGTGGAAATCAAATAGGGTGCGGCGACGCGAAGCGCGACGAAAATCGACAGGAAGACGAGCAGGGTGATCGTGGCAAGCCGTGCAAAGCCCGGTAGCCAGCGCGACACGGGCCTTATCTTTCTCCGCCATCGCGGTTGTCTTGACGTACCCATGAATTCCGCCAGTATTTCGGCCGTTGCCGCCGTTAAATCTCTGAAATGCCGGATATATCAAATGCCGGCTGGTTGCAAACGCCAGCCACCGACATGGACCGTTAGTACCTTTATAAGCTGATATTGCATGGTATATAGGCAATCAAATAGGAGAAGTGTTGAATGCGCGACGATAAGCCACTCTGGGTGCCTTCGCGAGCATCGGTTGAAGCGAGCCCGATGTACGCCTTCATGCAGCAGTGCAACCGCGACTTCGATCTGTCCCTGGCAAGCTACCACGACTTGCACGCTTTTTCCGTCGCCGACAGGGAGCGTTTTTGGACCTCGGTCTGGGAATTCTGCGGCGTCAAGGGCGAGCGCGGAAGTCGCACGCTGCTCGACGGCGACACCATGCTCGGCGCGCGCTTCTTTCCCGATGCGACGCTGAATTTTGCCGAGAATCTGCTTTCTGCGGAAGGCGCGGGTGACGCGTTGATCTTTCGAGGGGAAGACAAAGCTGCTGATCGCTGGAGTTGGGATCGTCTGCGTAGCCTCGTGTCGAGGTTGCAGCAAGCGTTCAAGGCGATGGGAATAGGTTCAGGAGACAGGATTGCGGCGATGATGCCGAACATGCCAGAAACGGTGGCGTGTATGCTGGCGGCCGCGTCAATCGGCGCGATCTGGTCGTCATGTTCGCCTGACTTCGGGGAGAAGGGCGTCCTTGATCGTTTTGGTCAGATCGGACCGAAGCTCTTCATAGCCTGCGATGCCTATTGGTATGGTGGCAAGCTGCAGGACGTGAAGGCCAAGGTGGCGACCGTGACCAAGCAGCTCGAAGCGCCATGCCTCGTCATTCACTATGCCGGCGATGCCGCTGCGGTCGTCAACGAGACATTCGCCGCCAAGTCGCTGGACGACTTCATCGCGCCGTTTGAGGCCCGTCCCATCGAATTCGCCCGCTTGCCGTTCTCGCACCCGCTCTACATCCTCTTCTCGTCGGGAACGACCGGCGTTCCGAAGTGCATCGTGCATTCCGCCGGCGGCACATTGCTACAGCATCTCAAGGAGCACCGACTGCATTGCGGAATTCAGCCAGGAGAGAAGCTTTTCTATTTCACCACATGCGGCTGGATGATGTGGAACTGGCTGGTGAGCGGCTTGGCGGCCGGCGCAACACTTTGCCTTTTCGACGGCTCGCCTTTCGCGCCCGACGGTACCGTGCTTTTTGATTTTGCGGCGGCGGAGAAGTTTGCCGTCTTTGGCACGTCGGCGAAATATATCGACGCGGTGCGCAAGAGCGGGCTGACCCCGCGCAAGAGCCATGGTCTCTCCAGTCTTCGGCTGATGACATCGACCGGATCACCGTTGTCGCCCGAAGGCTTCTCCTTTGTCTACGAAGGGATCAAGGAAGACGTGCAACTCGCCTCCATTTCCGGGGGCACCGACATTGTTTCCTGCTTCGTACTCGGCAATCCCTTGCAGCCAGTATGGCGTGGCGAAATCCAGGGGCCGGGTCTCGGCCTCGCCATCGACGTGTGGGACGACGAGGGTCGGCCGGTTCACCAGGAAAAGGGTGAGCTCGTCTGCACAAAGGCCTTTCCATCAATGCCTGTGATGTTCTGGAACGATTCCGATGGTGCCAAATACAGGGCAGCCTACTTCGAGCGTTTCGACAACGTGTGGTGCCATGGCGATTTCGCAGAGTGGACTGAGCACGAGGGCATTATTATTCACGGGCGATCTGACGCCACCCTCAATCCAGGTGGTGTCCGCATCGGTACCGCCGAGATCTACAATCAGGTCGAACAGATGGACGAAATCGCGGAGGCGCTCTGCATAGGCCAGGAATGGGATGACGACGTTCGCGTGGTCCTGTTCGTCCGTCTGGCGCCCGGCGCGACCCTTTCCGACGAGTTGGTGAAGGCAATCAAAAACCGCATCCGCACTGGTGCCTCGCCACGCCACGTACCAGCAAAGATCATCGCCGTCAGCGATATTCCTCGCACCAAGTCCGGGAAGATCGTTGAACTTGCGGTGCGCGAGATCGTGCATGGCCGGCCCGTCAAGAACAAGGAGGCGCTGGCTAACCCGGAGGCGCTGGAGCTTTTTGCCGGACTTGAGGAACTGCGTGTCTGATAGACCGAGAAGGCCGGCCGACTACAAGCTTTCACCTTTGAAAGATTTGGAGGCTGCGGCAACCTTTCGTTAAGAAACGTTGGTCAAAAGTGAATCCAACTTGGGGCTGCATATGAACGAGGCAGCTGGAGCCGTCGGTTCCCAAGACATGATGTTAGCTTGACTAAGCCCTTGTTGAACAGCACCCGAACTCTCAGGCAGCCTTCTGGCTGCCTTTTTTCGTTCAGCCTGCCAGTACTCGCTGCGAGGGGAAAGCGATCTCGACGAGTGTGCCTTCGTTGGGTGCAGAACTGATCGCGAAAATCGCCCGGTTGGCGTCCACCATCGCCTTCGTCAGTGGCAGGCCGAGCCCCGTACCGTCGCCACGGTGGCGCGACTGTGCGGAAACCTGGCGGAAGGGCTTCATGGCTTGCTCGAGTTCGCTCCGGGTCATGCCGACGCCGGTATCGCGCACCCGCAAGACGACGCTGCCATTTGCCTCGTAGGACGTGGAGACGACGATCTGTCCACCTGCTGGCGTGAACCGTATCGAGTTTGAGAGAATGTTGAGCGCGATCTGCTTGATCGAACGAAGGTCGGCAACTACGTCGGGTACCGCCTGGGAAAGGGCGGTGCGGATGATCACACGCTGACTATTTGCCTGCGGCTGCAGCAGCGCAACCGCTTCGGAAACTGCCTCGTTGAGATCGATGGCCCCGAAATCCAGCTCCATTTCGCCGGCTTCGATCTTCGAAATGTCAAGCAAGTCGTTGACGATATCGAGGACATGACGGCCGGAGCGACCGATGTCGTTGGCGTATTCGACATAGCGCGGATGCCCGATGGGACCGAAGCGCTCGGTCGCCATCATGTCCGAAAAGCCGATGATTGCATTGAGCGGCGTACGGATCTCGTGGCTGACCCGCGCGAGGAAATCTGTCTTGTGTGCGTTGGCTGTCTCCGCCGCGCTCTTGGCGCTGCGCAGTTCGTCCTCGGTACGTTTCCACTGGGTGATGTCGCGAATGACTGCGCAATAGCCGCTGGAGGAGGTGAGCAGTCCCATCGTCATGAACAGTGGCACAAAGCCGCCACCGGCTTCGCGTCCGATAACCTCACGGCCATCGTTGAGAACGCTTGCAACCCCGTGACCCGAGAGGCCGCCGAGGTAATCAAGGACAGCCTTTTGGCTCTCATGCGCGAAAAGCATGACAAAGGGCTTCCCGCGGGTCTCGTCCTCATCGTAATTGAACAGGGCACTCGCCGAACGGTTCATCGAGCGGATGTCGCCCTCAGCGCCGATCACCACTACGCCGTCCGTTGCGGTTTCCAGGATCGAACGCAATTCTTCGACTTCCACCTGCAGCTTGGCGACCTTCTCCAGCATCCTTTCGAAGGAACGAGGCTCGGCCGGCGGTGCAGGTCGTGCCGGAACTGCGGCATCCCCGGCTGCCGGCATCAGGGCCAACATCAAGGCACTGCTTTCCTCCCAGCGAATGGATTGCAGCCGTGCCGTGATCGGAACGAGACTATCGTCGGCCGTTACCAGCATCATCGTGCCGGAGCGGCCGGCGCCCGCTTCTAGCTCCGAGCGCTGTAGCAGCGCATCGAGGCCACCAACTTCGCTGAGCGCCTCTAGCGTCTTGTAGCCGGTCAGCCGCATGAACTCCGGGTTGGCGTGAATCAACTGGTCACCGGCGTGCACGAGGACGGCGACGGGCAACTGGTCGATGGCCGCGGCCGACAGCCCGGCGCCCATCTTTGCGCGAGGAGGAATGAAGCTCGCCAGCATGTCCATTTGGCTGACGGTTTCCTCCAGCCCTTCGGTCACGTCGTCGTCGATGGCATCCGCCGTCTCGGCTCTGTCGGCTGCAGCCGGCGCCTCATCAACCCTTTCCTGTTGAGGCGAAGCGCCGATCGTATCGTCCTGTGGTACGGGCGCTTCATCGCCCTGCGTGTTGATTTTGGCTGCTTCTGCTGCCGAGATATCATGTCTTTTGGTTTCGTCCGCCACAGACTCGTCGTCCCGCGCCTCCGGTTCGCGGACTCCGAAGGCTTCGAGCCGCTTGGCGATTTCGCGAAAGTTTGCCTGCTCGGCGGACGTGAGCTGTGGTCCAGCGCCATGCAATTGCACGATCTTGTCGGTCAGGCGGCGGCTCGGATTTTCGACGATCCGCAACGCCGGCGGCTCCGGGGGCCGATCGGTTAAAGGCTCCTTCGTCGCCTCTTGAACGTCGGCAGGTGGAGTCCCCTGCGCAATCGGCTCGGAGGGAGAGATCGTCTCCTCCATCGTCGCGTCGCTGGCCGACATGCCCTTTTCGTCGGCCTCGACCGGTTGGTCGTGGACAGCCGAGTCATCGATGACGATGTTCGGGCCGAGGGTCAGTCCAAGTGCCAGAGGGTCTTCCGCTGCATCGGACAGGCGCACGACGCCGAATCCGCGAAAACCGTCGAATTCACGGCTTCGCGTATAAGTAGGCAGAGCGGCGAGGTCGACCGGCACTGCCAGACTCGTTCCCTCGATCGGCCAGTTGATCGTCTTGCCCGACCAGGTGTCGCGGCGTGCCAGGGCTTCGCTGATCTTGCCTTCCGGATCGAGGTTGAAGAGCGCCGAAATATCGCTGAACGGCGTGCCGATGATGTCAGCCGCATGCGGCCCGACGGCCTCGGCAAACTCACTCGATACTTCGCTGAACCGTCCTGCCGCGTCGATCTTCCAGACAAAACGGGTCGCGCGACTGTTCGGATTGAAAACGAACGCACCTGCCTTGGCGACCGTCTCCGGCTTTGACTGCTCTGTCTCAGCGGTGACGCTGGCATCGTCATCGGGTGCTATGACGGTTTCGAGTGCCGGTGGGTTGGCCTGACTTTCCTCGTCCTCGGCGACCACGGCTTCTTCGTCGTCTGGAGCGGCCGCAGCGGGTTCGTCCGCCAGGCTTTCCGGCCTGGTCTCGCTTGCGGTGGGATCTTTGACCGGCGAGGGATGTTCAACAGCCTCATCACTCGCGATCGGCAGCAAGTCGTTTTCCAGGCGGGCCTCTTCAGGGATCGGCTCCGCCTC
This sequence comes from Rhizobium mesoamericanum STM3625, assembly GCF_000312665.1. Lineage (GTDB taxonomy): Bacteria > Pseudomonadota > Alphaproteobacteria > Rhizobiales > Rhizobiaceae > Rhizobium > Rhizobium mesoamericanum. The sequence continues at coordinate 1,587,925 of NZ_HF536772.1, forward strand.
CAACGCCTCTTCGGCGACAGTGGCTGCTTCCGCAGTCATCGCTTCGGCGCTATTGCCCTCAAGGCTCTCATGGATGCCGTCTTGGGGATGCTCTTCTATGTCTTCGATGCCGGCAATGGCATTGATCGCATCGATGAAGCTTGCCGCCTCCGGAGGCTCGTTATGGTTAACGCCGCCTGTGGATAAGTCGTGAGCAGGCGCCGGCGGGTCGATCGGGTCGAGGCGCCCGATGACAGTTTCAACGGCGAAAAGGAGGTTGAGTACCGGCTCGTCACTGAGGCGCCCGACGGCCGCTGGAAGGAAGCCTTTGTCCGTGGCGACGGGACGCTTCACCAGCCGATCGGCATGCTCGCCGGCAAGCGTCGTCATGGCTTTGGCAGTCTGTTGGGTGACACCCAGCGACGCGAAGCCGGGCGAGGCGGCAATGATCTCGCCGCCAGCGCCAATCACAGCCATATGCGTGTCGGGATCATCGAGACCCCTGAGCATCTGTTCGGCGGACGCCTTAATCGACAGGGCGTTGGTCGCAACCGGCAGCGACAGAAGAACGGCGAGTTCCCCCGACACAAGCCGGATCAGTTCCACTGTTGCCTGGACGGGAACGCGCTGGAAGCCCCTGGCAATGCGGATCATGAAGTTCCGCCTGTCACCGACATTCAGCAGCTGGCGCGCTGTGGCCTCCAGCTGGCGAAAGGTGATGTCCGCCCCATCAATGCCCTGGTCCAGCAGATCGTAAACCGCCGATTGCCCGAAGAGCTCGGCGCCAGCCCCATTTGCCCAGAGCGCGCGGCTAAGGTCCGCCGACAACAGAACCATCGCTTCGCCACGTGAAAAGCGCTCTCGCACCCGGGGATGCACGGCGATGTCGATGAACGGATACTGCACTGCGGGCATGATCGAACCTTCGGCTTCGGTCATCGTCAAATTAATAATCCATTAATAACGATAGCCCTGAACGCGGTCCAGAACAGAGCCCGGCTTTCGGCTGGAAAGGTTAACGCGTTGTGCGTCGCACAAGTATGTTGCAATGCACAAAAATCTGCGCTATATAACGGACAACTAACCTACGAGGCCATCACGCATGCCGAGACAAAAGGAGCGCAAACCAATGGCTAACATAAAGATGGACGACGTTTTTTCAATGTCGTCATTTGATCCTTCCAAGTTCACCGAATCCTTCCGCGACTTCGCGGAAAAGGGCGCGCAGCAGTCGCGCGAAGCCTACGCAAAGATGAAGACCGCTGGCGAGGAAGCAAGCAAAACGCTTGAAGCGACGGTTCAGACGGCTCAGGCCGGCGCCGTCGAAATCGGCCACAAGGCGATCGACGCGCTGCGCACGAACGCTGAAAACTCGCTGACCCATATGGAAGCGCTGCTTGCAGTCAAGTCTGTCGCTGAAATTGTCGAACTCCAGGCCACGTTCCTGCGCAAGCAGGTCGAGCTGACGATTGAGCAGGCCAAGACCATGCAGGAAACCTCCAAGCAGGTTGCCGAAAAACTTGCCAAGCCTTCCAAGGAAGCTGCTGAAAAGGTCATTGCCTCCTTCAAGGCGGCCTGATTTTTCGACACCACACGCGAAGGGGCTGGACCATATGTCCGGCCTTTTTGTATATTGGGAAGAGATAGGACTTGAATTAATTTCCAAGTCCTCGTATGTGACCCCCGTCGCGTCAGACGCGATTTGTGCGGTTGTAGCTCAGTTGGTTAGAGCGCAGGTTTGTGGCACCTGAGGTCAGTGGTTCGACCCCACTCAACCGTACCATTCTTCTTCAACAAAATCAGCAGCTTACGAATATTATAGGATGCTGAGATCCTCGAAATTGCCCTCATAAGCCCGCCAGACCGTCATTGGTGAACCCAAGCGCTTCTAAGTTCAAAACTTGGTACGCATTTTCGAACAGCATCCGCGAAGCCACAGTCACCCGATTTTGAACTGAGACTCTGATAGGGTCATCAAGGAGCAGGGAGCCTCGGGCTTGAATGATGCGGCAAGCTGATCAGGAGCGACCCGAAATCCCGCAATCTCCCATGGAGATCGTCGCCCAGGCTCCTGCAAGATTCGAGCGCGCATGCAAACCGGATGGCTATCGGTTCAAGACGATCTCCTGGTAAGCCAGCATGCGCATTAGTGCTTCTTCACTTCCGTAAAGAGAATAGTCCGTGATGTTCATTGAGTGCAGATCTTTCATCGCGGTCTGCCGATCCCGGGCGTCGAGGACGAACTTCTCATGCGGTGATCCGCTGGGTTGATCTCGATCGCTTTGGGATGCGGAGAGAAAAAGTAGGTGTCCTCGGCCGGTGAGATGCAGACGGTATAGATGCTCTGCTGACTATAATGCCGTGGATGCGTCTCGACATAGGACCCGAGTGTCGTGATGAACGGATCGCCGAAGTCTTGTGTGCGATAATGCCCGTCCCACTCTTTAAATGCCCAGATCGCAGGATTAGTATCTCGATCCGCTGTTGAGTACGCGAAGAATGCAGCCACGTAGAAGAATGGCTCCAATCCAAAAGAGGGGTTGGGAAACCGTGATGCCTCGCGTAGCAGAGCAGTTCAGACGACAGGTCCGTTCTCGGCCTGTCGCAGGAGTGGACCGCATTTCGTTGGGATGGGCCCGATGAGCTGCTAGGCTCTTGCGATCTTCGTACCGGCATCCTGTAGCTTCTTCTTCACTTTGTTGGTGGTGAATTCCTGCCGGACGGCCGTACGGTTCGCATCGCTGTCGTTGCGGCGCTCCAGCGCTCCCAAATGTAAAGCGTCCGACCAAGCCGCGCTCCTCCGGAAGACCGATCCGCCATTGCGGCGTAGACCCGGTCGGCTCCGGGATTCGGAGCAGCCGCACTTCCTTTCGACCCTATGCCAGACAGGATCGAGCCTGCGCTCGCTCTCTTTAAGGCCAAGCGGCCTAAAGGGCCTGAATGGCTATTTGAGGTCAAATGGGACGATTACCGACTGGCGATCCACAAGTCGGGCGACAATTTTCGGGTGATAACGAGAGGCGGACACAAGGTCCCGTTCAGGGACGAGTGGGCAGGTAATCTCGAGGCGGGCTTGAACGTCAGCTCAGGCTGGCAGTTTCGGAAAAAAAAGGATTGAGGGGCCTCTCCATTCGACCCGATCATGAAGCGGTCGAGCCACTAAGATATTCGCTGCGGGCAATAAGGTCTTCCGCAAAGCTTTCGATATCCAGTGGCTTTTTATGAAAAGGAACGTCTGAAAACTCTGGTGGAACGATGTCCCTGTCATATCCAGTCATGAACACGAAGGGTATGCCGCGCTTGGCAAGGAAACGCGACAGGGTAAACGAGGGGCCGAGACCGAGATTGATATCAACAACGGCTTGCGTTGGTGCTCTTGCCTCAACATTAGCCATAGCGTCTTTCTCCGACGCGCTCGGCCCTACTACGATGGCGCCCCGATCCTCTAATGCTACTGCTAATTCGTGAGCAAGAAGGTACTCGTCCTCCGCGATCAGAATGCGGGGAGCGCGTGTTCGAGCGGAGTTGCCGGTTTGGTCGGGACTCGGGCGGCTAAAAATTTCCCCGATGTTATCAGAGGAACCTGTTTGCTGAACGTGATCAATCGCTATCGTCATGGCACGGCGGCCTTCGGTGCTGTTGATGTCAACACCATTGGCTGAGCACCATTTGCGGACGGCCTTGAGAATGGCCTTGATCTCGCGATCATCAAGTGACGACAGAGATGGAAGCATGACCGTACCCTCCAATCATCGGCAAGAGCACGAAGTATCTCTCAAGCGGGGCCGACGCCAATTAGAGTACGCCTAATCCGTGGGAAGACAAATATGCTTTCACATTTCGTCCGAAGACCTAAAAAGGGGATCTTCAGGCCGCGGTCCGTCACTCGGGATGGGTATAACTTTCACGTACCTGTCAAATTAAAGGCGCCGCGAAACTCAGCAATCGCCTTCCGCCCGCGGCCCCGTTGACCAGGCGAGATTTGCGGGCGTCGAGCACGATGATCCAAATTTCACAGTATGGTTCATGAAAGAATCAAGCCGCCACTGCAGTGCTCGCCGCCTCTGCGTCGGTCAAACCGCTGTGACGTCCGATCCGGGCTTGGCAAGCCATTGCAGGAGCAGCCCATTTAAGAGACCGATCATGGGAAGTACGACGACGCGAAGCTCTCAAAGCGAATTTGAATGCGTTTGATGAGCGCCATTTCCCGAAATTTACCTGCAAATTTACCGCAACGTACTTCCGATTACACGCTACCGGTGGGTATTTCTATTGCGTCTACAACTTTCTGGTGATTCTTTGGGTGAGTGGGACGCAGGCCGGGACTTTCTCCTAGAAGACGCTTGGAGCATCGGCCATAGCAACCGCCATGTCGGCTCGCGAAATGAAGAAATACTGCCAGCGTGGTCATTCATATGTCTCCATTCCACATCGGAAGGATGAGCACAGCCGATGCGTTTATGGGAGTTCCTTTACTGTAAACTCGGGCGTAGCGTCCGGGGAAGAGGCGTAAATGGGGGTGAATTTACCGTAACGTACTTCCATCTTGCACTTGTCACTTCATAGTAGGCGGGATGAGCAGGAGGCCCGAACTCCCATGGGTAAGGAAGGAGGCGGCAAACGGAACGAGACGGAAACCGCACAGCGTGGGCTGTGGCGGCTCATGCTCAAATTGCCCGCGATGCGGGGCAGATTGCAGATCCTCGCATTGAAATCCCGCTCTCTTGGCGATCTCTTCGAGGCCTACGAGGAAGCGTGCCTTGCCCTCGAGCGCCTGATGCGACAGCCCGGGGTTGAGCATCGTTCGATGGTCGTGGAATATGAGACCATCTGTGCCGAAATCGAATCCGATATCATCCAGTATGTTTTGGAGCACAGCTCTAACGTGTCGGGTTGAAGGGCCGACTGCGTTAAAACCGATCGCCCATTGGTTTTGTTAGCGTTTTCCGTTGCAACTTATTGCCGTCTCGGCGATAAAAGTCCCTGCTATACTTTAGCCGGGAGCGGTCATGAGTGCTGAAGTACACGACACAAGGACCTGCGAAGTATCGTTGGTGGAGGCCAGGGCAGAAGTCGAACGAATTCTGTCGGATCCTAGGTTCCATGCTACGGAACGACAGCGAGCGATCCTGAGATACCTCGCGGAAAGGCGTTTCTCCGGCCGCGAGGAGGGGGCCAAAGCCTATTCCATTGCGCTTGACGTTCTGGGGCGGGCAAGCAATTTCGATGCATCGAATGATCCGATCGTGCGCATTGAGGTTAGCCGGCTGCGTTCGTCCGTCGAGAACTTTTACCAAGCCTTTGGGGCCGAGCGCCATGTGACGATTCACATCCCGAAAGGCACTTACGTGACACTTTTTCTTCGTTCGCGCGTACCTTACGAGCATGACGAAGAAGATGTGGCGCTGCCGGATAACGCCCCTGTTGACCCGGCTGCGGAGGGCCGTGCTGCTGTTTCGCCTTCCGGCCGCCCCCTGATGATCCATGCGGGAATGGCGCTGCTGCTTTGCGCGGCGATCGCAGCTTGCGTCGTGATCTATGCTTCAAAGCCGACCCTGACGGTCCGCCCCTCGGTCGGCCTTTCCATGGATGCAGTTGACGCCCGGATGCAAGGTGAGGCCAGCCAGACGCGCGACATGTTGCTGACGGCGCTGACGCAGTTCCAGACGCTGACGGTGGAAAAGGCTGGTTATGCAGGTGTGCGAGCCCAAAAGGCCGCCGGTCGAGCCTATGAAATCGACATGAAATATTACGGCGACGGGGATGCCCGCAGCGTCTGGTGGCAGATCGTCGACCGCCAGTCTGGCGACCTGCTGAAATCGGGGCTTGAGACAATCTCCATCGACGGCAAGAGCCCAGCGGCCGTCCGCCAGGAGATCGCGGATGTGTTGGCCCGGCGTTTTGCTGCGACTCGCGGTGCAATCAACAATATCGAGACGCATGCCAATAGTGTCGAGGCGATCGGAAACGCCTGTGTGCTACGGGCGGAATATCAGCTTGACGATGGCGGCTCGGACAATATGGCAGCAGTGCGTTCCTGCCTCGAGCGGACGCTTGCCGCCTATCCGAATTATTCCGATGCCGACGCGCTGCTTGCGCGCGTTCTCATCGCCCCCGAAGGGGCGGCCGGAGACGCAACGGTGCGCGCCCGCGCACTTGATTTGGCAAATCGTGCGGTTTCGATCGCGCCCATGTCGGATCGCGCTTATGTGGCGCTGATGATGACGCAGTTTGCCGATGGGCGTGTCGATGCCGCGCTGCAGGCCGGAAACCGGGCGATCTCAATCAATCCCAACAATCCGGATGCAGTAGCAAAGCTTTCCTCCGTGTTATTTTCGGCCGGCTACTTTGATGCCGGCGTCGCCATGGCGCAGGATGCGGCCCGCGCCGTCGACATCGTTCCGCGCGATGCCATGCTTGTTCTTGCACTCGATGCCTATCGCCGGGGCGATTGGTCGGAAGCCTCGCTGCTTGCCGAGCAAGTGAACTGCACCGATTTCGTTGTGCGCGCTTTGCGGGTGGCTGCGCTCGGCCAGCTCGGCTCCGATCAAGCCAAGGAGCGGCTTGCCGATGTCAGAGGTAGGGATCCGGATTTCGAACGCACCCTGCGGCAGAAGCTGGAGGCAAGGGGTTTCCAGCCCGTGCTTTCTGCCGAGATTGAGGCAGGTCTCGCCAAAGCCGGAGCTGTGTTTGCGTTCAGTGATGTTACCAGTGCCGTCAGCCCGTAAATAGGATTGCGTTTACAGTAACGTACTTGTTCGGCAGGGCGGGCAGGCAGACGGGGAATATGCGCGAGCTTGGTCATGATTTCGGAAGCCGCGACATCAGACAGTTCCATGGCGGCCAGTTCCGCCGCGGCGGCTTCAGAGCGCATGAGTTCAGCGGTGCCCGTATTGGCGGCTCCCATGGTGGGGGTGGATTCCGTCGGCGATAAGTTCGTTTACGGAGGCGTTTACATTGCGGTTTACCGTAACGTACTTTCGCTTGGGGCCGCAGATGTATCCTATTGCGGCAGGGCTCATGAAATTTGTGGGTGAGCAGAGGGATTGTTGATGCGAACCACCATGCTGTTGCTTTCCGCGGCCATTCTGGCCGGTCCGGTCATTTCTCAAGCTGCCGACATTGCTCCCGTTCTCGCTCCACAGCCACAGCCCGCCAATCCCGACAAATGGACTTTTTCAGTTTCTCCCTATTTCTGGATTGCAGGCATCACCGGCGATACGGCGGTCTTCGGTCTTCCGGAAGTTCATGTCGACGAGAGTTTCAGTGACATTCTCTCCGACCTCGATTTTGCCTTCATGGTAGCAGGTGACGCCCGGTATGACCGTTTCAGCGTCGTGACTGATATCACCTATTCTCGAATAACGACAGACGCCGCCACGCCGCGCGGAGTCCTGGCCGATGAGGTCGATCTGAAGCAGGAGACTTTCGCTGCGCTGATCGGCGCAGGTTACGCGGTTCTCGAAGATCCTCGGGGGCGGCTCGATGTCATCGGCGGCGTGAAAATCTGGTATACGGAAACGACGATCTCGTTTTCCGGCGGTCCACTTGGTGGTGCTTCAGCCAAGGACGATGCGACCTGGGTGGATGCCATGGCTGGTGTCCGAGGTGTATATTCGATCACGCCCACTATCTATTTGACCGCGTGGGGGCTGATCGGCGCCGGTGGTGCCGATCTCGACTGGGATGTGATGGCGGGTATCGGCTATAAATGGAACGACGCCATTTCTGCGATGGCCGGTTACCGTGCCCTCGGCGTGAACTACAGCAACGACACCTTGACCAACGACATCGTCGAACATGGACCCATTCTGGGTGTGGTTTTCCATTTCTGAGATTGTGCAAGGCGCTCGGGGGCAATCTCGCGAGCGCCTTCTTATTGCTCGAAGGTGAAGATCTTTCTCCAGTCGTTTTTCATGTCGACGACTAGCCAGTTCCGGCGCTCGGCCTCCTCCAGGGCTTTGTCCAGCTTTCCGAAGGCCGATTCCCGATCATAGGCATATTCACGATCGGCATCCGTGTGGTGGACTAGCATGGCGAAGCCGGGGCCTTTCCCTGATGTCGTCCAGCGCATCATTTCGTAGTCGCCATCCGAATTGCCGGCCACGAAGATCGGCCGCTGGCCAATGAACTTGTTGATGCCGACGGGCTTCCCGGGACCGTCATCGATGAAATCGATCTTCGGCAGGCGTTTCAAAACCGGCACATCGCCGACGAGATCAAATTGGGTAGCAATCGTGCTACCGACGACCTGTTCGGGCGGAATGCCATAAAGCTGTTCGGTGACCGGACGCATGAACTCGACGCCGCCGCCGGAGACGATATAGGTCCGGAAATCGTTGGCGCGCAAATAGTCCAGCAGTTCACGCATCGGCAGATAGGTCATGTCGGTATAAAGCTTGCCGGTCTTGGGATGTGTTGATGCCGCGAACCAGCCGGTGACGAGCCTGTTGAATTCGTCAGTGGTCATGTCGGCATGAGTCGCCATCACGATGTCTACCATCCCCTTTTCGCCACCCTTCGCGATGCTTTTCAGGTCACCGCCGAGGATGCTATTGAAGGGATCCCTGGTTTTCCATTCGGGATGCTGCGGTGCGAGCGCCTTTACCCGATCGAGCACAAAACCAAGCTGGACGTAATAGGGCTGCTCGGACCACAGTGTACCGTCATTGTCGAAGACGGCGATGCGGTTTGCGGGCGCGACATAGCCTTCGCCACCTTCGGTGATGGTTGCCTTGACGAAACTCATGATACGGGTTTTGGCGGGCGTATCTTTCCACGAAGGCAACGGTTCCTGCGCGAGGACCGGGCTCCATGCCGCCGCGATCAGAAGGACGAGAGCGACGAAGAGGGAGGCAAGGCTGGCATCAATGGCTTGCGTGGACCTTCTCATGGACATTCTCCGAAGACGCAGGCGCCCGGGAAGCGGGCATTCTTTTGATGCAGCGGAAACCAAGATGGCTGGTCGAGGTATCCTCCGGCTCGGCATGGCGGGCGGCCGGGCGATAGCGCCGGCAGTAATTCGGTGCGCAAAGATGCGAGCCGCCCTTCAGCACACGGCGCGGAATGCGGATATTGGGCTGGCGCGGATCGTAGCTCGCCTCCATGCCTCCACCGCGCGGATTGTTCGGAATGCAGCACGCTTTTGCTGACGGTTCGGGATGGCGATCGGACCAGTAGTCCGTGGTCCATTCCCAGATATTGCCGATCATGTCGTAGAGGCCATAGCCATTCGGCGGAAAGCTGCGGACGGGAGATGTCCGTTCATGGCCTTTCGGCTTCGTGGATGTCACGGGGAAGGTTCCCTGCCAGATATTGGCCATGAGAGTGCCGGCGGGCATCAGTTCATCACCCCAGGCAAATTCGGCGTCTTCGAGGCCGCCGCGCGCCGCAAGCTCCCATTCAGCTTCCGTGGGCAGTTCGAGACCGGCCCAATCTGCATAGGCCTTCGCATCGCACCAGGCCACATGTACCACAGGATGGTCGAGCTTGCCGCGCAGATCGCTCGTGCCGCCAAGGGGCCGGCGCCAATTCGCACCGAATTTGAACGTCCACCATTGCGTGATATCAGCTCCGCTGACGGTCTTCGGCTGGAAGAAGAGCAGCGATCCCGCACGCAGCATCTCGGGTTTGGCGCCGGGATAATCCTTGGGATCGGGCCTTGTTTCGGCGAAGGTGACATAACCGGTCGCCTTGACGAATTCCGTGAACTTGCGGTTTGTGACTGGGATTTCGTCGATCCAGAAGCCATCGACCTTCACGGGATGGGCGGGCGCCTCCTCCGGATAATGATCGTTCGATCCCATGGTAAAGGTCCGGCCGGGAATCCAGATCATACCTTCGCGTGCTGCGTGCGAGGCCTGCTCGTCATCGAATGCCAGTGCCATCGTTACCTCCGGAGGGCATGATGGGTTGCATCAGGTTTGCGTCTCGCCTGCTGGCGCTTTTGCCGGGATTCTTCGGCATAATCGACGCGGCTGCCGCGCAGGAGTCCAATACCGATCTTGCCAAGAAGCTCAACAATCCGGTTGCCTCGCTGATCAGCGTCCCCTTTCAGTTTAACTACGACCGTGGCTTCGGCCCTGAGAACGGCGATCGCGAGACCCTCAATATCCAGCCCGTCATTCCGTTCTCCATCAACGAAGACTGGAATGTCATCTCGCGCACCATTCTGCCGGTGATCTGGCAGGACGACATTGCGGGCTCTTCCGGCCGCCAGTTCGGCATCGGCGATATCACGCAGAGCTTCTTCTTTTCTCCTAAGCAGCCCGGACCTGATGGACTGATCTGGGGCGCCGGCCCGGTCTTTCTTATTCCGACGGCCACGGACGAATTGCTGGGGAGCGGCAAATGGGGAGCGGGGCCAACTGCCGTGCTGCTGAAGCAGGACGGCCCGTGGACCTACGGGATTCTTGCCAATCACATCTGGTCCTTTGCGGGTCAGAGCGATAGAGCCGATGTAAGCTCGACTTTCCTGCAGCCATTCCTCTCCTATACCACCAAAGATGCCTGGACCTTCATGCTCAACACGGAAAGCACCTATGACTGGGAGGCCAACCAGTGGTCCGTGCCGATCAATCTGCAGGCTTCGAAGCTTTTAAAATTCGGCGAGCAGCCCGTCAGCCTTTTCGCCGGTGTTCGCTACTGGGCCGACGCGCCCGATAACGGTGCCGAAGGCTGGGCGTTCCGCTTGGGCATGACGTTCCTGTTTCCGAAATAGCGAGCCGGTGCATCTGATTCATCGAATGCAAGTTCCATTTTCCCCTCTCTTCAGAGGGCGAGCCATCGCCCGTGAAATATGGAGACGAAAGTACGTAGCAGTAAATTCCACCTTGTTTCCGCCGGAAGTGACGTAACGAGGTCATCGGACAGGGTTGAGCGGGGGTAGGGCCGAGGCGACTCCCGACGCTTTCGACGCCGTCCTTCCGAGCGCGCGCGCAGCCCTGCGGCGGTCGAAGTCGCCCTTTCCTCCTGAATAGAGGGTCCGCTCAAGCTCCAAAACCTCTCTCGCGAGATCCGGCAGGCCTGCCACATGATCTGAAAGCGTGCGGTAGCCATCGGACGCCGCCCATTTCTGCAAAGCTGCGTAAACCTGCGGAAGTTCTGCGGTCAGGATCGTCCCGCGCAGCACGCGGAGACGATACCATTTCGAGTTTTCGATATGCGATCGCAGACGCCGAAGAACACGTGGCAGCAGTCGAGCCGACCAGAAGCAGCCCGCTGCCACCAGTGCTACGAGGATCCATAGCATCACCTCGCGCCGATGCTCGAACGCGGGCCTCTCGGGTTCAGGCGCGATTCCGTTGCGGGCGGGAGCTGCTGCGACGGAGACCTTGACCGCCGGCAGATCCGCGGAAGTCTGTCCCGATGAATCCAGGTCGAACCACGTGTAACGAACTGCGGGCAGGCTGAAATGGCCCTCCGCGTCCGCAACATAGGAGATGGTCTCCGTTCGTCTGCTCTCGATCTCGCCGCGGCCCGCGGAGACGCCATCCTCGAGCATCGGTGGGCGCGTATATTGCTTGAGACCCGCCGCGATCCCCACGTCTACAGGCGGAAGAAGCATGGATTGCGTCTCCTTCGCCGTGATGACGATCGTCCGGACGACAGCGTCGCCCACTTTCAGGTTCGCTGGATTGCCGTTGAAGGATTGAGAGATGCGCACGTCGTGAGCGGCGAACAGGGTCGAAGAATTTGCCGCGGCCGCAACCTCGAAGATCGAGGCTTCCGTACTTACCGACGCCTCTATCGGCTTCCCATCGACAGAATAGGCGAACTCGATGGTGACGGGTGGGACCGCAAACGATCCAGCCTTCTCCGGGACAATGGCATAGTGCTTCCGGATGCCCGAGTACTGAACCCCATCCACTGTCTTCACGAGATTTTGCGCGCGCTCCTGGGGCAACGTGACGAGTGCGTCGGGAATATCGAAGAGCGGGAGGTCCGGCGGCGAAGTGAAAAAGCCCGGCGCGAAGACATCCACTGTCAACCGGATCTGCTCACCCGGCATGATTGTTTCGCCAGCATCAATGGCGCTTCGCGCGAACGGTTCGGCGGCAAGAGCGGGAAATCCGATTATCGCTAGCAGCATCGTAAACAGACGAGCAACGATCCTCCTCACGGCTACTTCTCCTGCTCGGCCTCGATGGCGAATTTGCGGGCCATGAGATCGGCCGGGGTCGCCTGGATGTTCTTGATCCACATTTCTGAAGTCTCCTCGGCCATGTCGACGGTGCCGGCCTTTCCCTTCTTTCCCTTGTCGTCGAACTGCACGCTGTCCGGTTTCAGATTGGGTTGATCCGGCTCCGCGTTGTCCTGCTGCTCTTTTAAAAGCCGCTTGGCGAGCGCAAGATTTGCCTCGGCCTCCGTCCAGCCTCGACGCTTCTCCAGCGCCTTCTGGTAGGCTGCGACGCCTTCCTCGAAGTCGCCCAGATGAAGCGACGAATTTCCTTTGTCGAACCATGCCTCCGCGGTGTCCACCAGCGCGAAAGCCTCGGCAGCTTCCTTGAACTTGCCAGCCTTGTATAGCGAAGTCCCTTTCCACATGGGATCCTGGAACTGCGCCGCGGCGGCATCGAAATCCCCCCGTTCGAATGCGAGCCTTCCCTGCTGATCGGGCGTCAGCCACATGTCTTCGAACGTGCCGGCTCGCGCGGCCTCGGGGACGAGCAACCTGAAGGCCAGCATCACGACGGCCAGACGGGTTACCCACCCCCGGCGGAAGGAAAGCACGAAGAAGAGGGCGACTGGTATCAGCAGCCACCAGCCCACGTCGCGCCATCGGTCGCCTGTCGACGCAGTCTGCCGCTTGAAGTTCGTTGCAACCTTCTGAACGATCCATCGCACGTCGGCGTCGTCGTCCGTAATCGTGGCGACCGAGGCCCGGGCATCGCTACCGAACGCCTTCAGCGCCGCGAGGTCGAGCTTCGCCACGCCTCCGCCTTCGACCGCCCCGCCTTCAGGCGTACCCACGCCAAGCACGACCAGACCACCCTCGACCGCTTTGGCACCCTCAAGGGCCTCGCTTTCTATCCCGTCCGTCAGAAGCAGCACCGTTCCTGATCCGTCATCCGGTTGCAGAAGCCGTTCCGCCAGGCGCAGCGCCTCGGTGGTGTCCTTTCCGGGCTTGGGCATGAGACGGGTCGACAGCGCATCGGTGTAGGATTGGATAAGGTCTGCGTCGTCGGTGAGCGGCACGACCAGATGGGCGGTGCCTGCATAGGCAACCGCCGCGGTTCGGGCGCCCTTGCGGGCGGCCAGGATGTCGTGAATTTTGAGTTTCACGCGCTCGATCCGGCTCGGACTGATGTCCTTTGCGTCCATCGTCGGCGAGAGGTCGACCGCGATGACGAGCGAGGCAGTGTCGGAGACGAAGGGCGGAGGCTCTCGCCGCCAGGTCGGCCCCGCCACGCCCACGATCGCGAGCGCCAGCACGACAGCCAGCACCCATGCAGGCGCAAGTCGGTTTCCCCCGTCTGGTTCGATGACGAGGCTATCAAGCAGGTGCGGGGCGATCACCCTTTTCCAGCGGTCGCGGACGTCGCCGGCGCGCGAGGCCATCCAGACGAGAACGGGAGGCAGCAGAAGCGCTAACAGCCACCATGGCCGAAGAAAGTGAAAGTCCGCGATCATACCGCGATCCTCCGGCGACGGATCAAGCCGACCAATCCCTCGAAACCATACCATCCTGCCAAAACGACGATGGCGGCGGCAAGCGGCCAGTGAAAGAGCTCGATGCGGGGCCGCCAGGAAAGCTCCTTCTGATCTTCTGGCGTAATCTGGTCGAGCACATCGTAGATCGCGGCGAGTTCAGATTGATCGCCTCCGAAGAAATAGCGACCACCGGTTTCAGACGAGATCTTTTGCAGAGTCGTCGTGTCGAGCTTTTCTTCGCCTGTCGCGGACGGGTCGCCGATGCCGACGGTGTGGATGACGATCTTCTTGTCCTTCGCGATCTCCGCCGCCTTGAGCGGAGGCATCTTGCTCGCCGTGTCGTTGCCGTCAGTAAGCACGATCATGACTTTTTCCGGCACGGTCGTCTTGTCGAACATCCTTATGGCGAGCCCGAGGGAATCTCCAAGCGACGTTCGTGGCCCGGCTAATCCTGGCAGAAGGCCGCTGATCATCGTCTCGACGAGAGCATGATCCATCGTGAAGGGCGCGAGCGGGTAGGGCGCGTCTCCGAAAGCGATCAGACCGATTCGGTCCCCCGTTCGCTTCGTCACAAAGTCGGACACGACGCTGCGAACGGCGCCGACGCGGGCCCGAGCCGTGCCATCGGGCGCACGAAAATCCTTCGTCTCCATCGACTGGGAGAGGTCGAGTGCGACCAGGATATCTCGTTGCGGCTCTTGCTTTTCGATGGGCGGCTCCACGAATTGCGGCCGTGCCAGCGCGAGCACGAACAGACACCAGGCGGTCCCTTCGGCTATCGTCTGCTGCCAGGAGCGGCGGGTTACGACCGAACCTTCGGACGGCTGTACTCCGGCAGCGTGCGCTACCTCGGCGAAGAAAGGCAGCCGGATCGAGGCCGAAGTTTCCCGTCGTGCCGGAAGCAGCCACCAGACGAGAAGTGGGAGCGGCAGCAGGAGAAGCAGCCATGGCAGGTCAAGCCGGTACATGGTGCCTCACGATCCAGCGGCGAGCGTCGGCAACCAGGTCGTCACCGATGTTCGCAGGTAACAGATCAATGCTTGCTTCTGCGCGGTACTCGAAATCGTCGAACAGCTTTTCGAGCGCCCGGCCCGGCGCCTCCTCCGACGTCGCTTTGAGAAATTTGTTCCAATCGCTCCCAGTCAGGCACGCGACCGTAAGGCGCGGCCAGGCTGCTAGCGCCGTCCGTTTCATAAGCTCCGACAGTCGATGAATGCCGTCCTTTCTGGTCGCGGGCGAGCGGATATCATCCCGGATGGCATCCAGCAACTGCAGCGCTTCACGGCGGTAGGCGTTTCGTCGATAACGACCTAGTGCGATGAAGCCCCACACGAGAAGAAGTGCTACCGCAACGCTTCCGAGGAGGCCCCATCCCCAAGTCTGTGGCAACCAAGAAACGGGTGCCGGAACTACGATGTCGTGCATCGACCGTAGTGCTGTTTCTGTAGTCGGGTCGAGTGCGGGCGCTTTCTCCATCATCGCCTCCGTTGC
The DNA here is from genome assembly GCF_000312665.1 of Rhizobium mesoamericanum STM3625. GTDB lineage: Bacteria > Pseudomonadota > Alphaproteobacteria > Rhizobiales > Rhizobiaceae > Rhizobium > Rhizobium mesoamericanum. The sequence goes on from NZ_HF536772.1 coordinate 1,603,048, forward strand.
CGCCACGCCGATTGTTCCAGTAGGCGGCGAAGCTGGGGCGGGGTCTCTTCTGCGGCCGACAATGGCAGCATCGGCAGCCCTAGCTCGCGCTGCCATCTGCGCAATTCCCGTCCCCTTTCTCTTGCGAAACTGTCGACGGCATCACGTACTGATCGTTCTCCTAGCGTCAGCTCGGCCTGCAGGTTGCCGCCACTCACGACGATCTCGCCGACCTCGGGCAATTCCAACAGGAAGGGGTCGTAGACAAGAAGGCAAATCACGTCATTGCTCTGCGAGAGGTTTAGGAGCAGGTTCCGCGTAGCGTCGTCGTGACCATTCAGATCGCTGATCAGGATTATGAGATGATCGTGATGGGCGAAGGCAAAGGTGCGCCGAAGGGCCTCGTTGAGCGCTTGAGGCGATGTCGATCCAGAATAGGAGGCAGACAGCCTCGCGTTCTTATCGGCAATACGGTCGGCGAGCGCAATCACCGCCTTTCGGCTGCGGTGGGGCCGAACCTCATCAATGCCATCGTCGCCAAAGATAAAGCCGCCGACGCGATCGCCCGAGCCGAAGATGCGCCACGCGCAAAGAATGGCGGCCTCGGCGGCCGCTACCGACTTCATGGCCCGGCGGCTGCCGAAAAACATATTGACTCGTTGGTCGACTAGCAGAAGTGCCGGCCTTTCCTTTTCCTCGTCATAGACGCGGACAACCGGCTTGCCGGTCCGCGCCATCACGCGCCAGTCGATGGAGCGGATGTCGTCGCCCGGCAGATATTCACGCAGTTCCTCGAAGATCAGCCCGCGACCGCGCAGCGACGATTGTATCCGCCCCGCAAGCTGGCGATGGCTGCGCGCCTTCTGAACAAAGGAAAGATCGCGGGCGCGAGCTTCGAGAGCGACGAGCTGGTCGGTCGTCACATGGATGCCGTCGCTTTCTCGCCATCCCGTTTTCATGAGACAGCCACGAGTTCTGTGATCCGATCGATCACCTGATCGGCGCTCGTGTTGGACGCATGAGCGTCATAGGAGAGAATAAGGCGGTGGCGGAAGACGTCGTTGACGACCGCCTTCACATCATCCGGGGTTACGTAGTCGCGACCCCTGAGCCACGCGTAGGATCGCGAGACCTTGTCTAGGCCGATCACACCGCGAGGGCTGACGCCCACCTGCACCAGCTTCCCGAGATCCTTGTCGTAGCGATCCGGATACCGTGTCGCAAACACCAGAGCGACGATGTATTTTTCGACGGGTTCTGAAACAGTGACCTTGCCGATCTCCTTGCGGGCGCCGAATACGGCCTCAGGATCGAGCCGCTCCTGTGCCCTATGAGGGCTATCTCCGTGCGCGGCGTTCTCTTCGTCGCGATTGAGGCGCATGATGGCGGCTTCCGATTCTTCGTCAGGATAACCGACCTCCACATGCATCAGGAAGCGGTCGAGCTGGGCTTCAGGCAACGGGTAGGTCCCTTCCTGCTCGATCGGATTCTGCGTTGCCATGACCATGAACAGATCGGGCAGGGGATAGCTCTTGCCGCCAACGGTGACCTGCCGCTCCTCCATGGCCTCCAGCAGCGCTGACTGCACCTTGGCCGGCGCGCGATTGATCTCGTCGGCGAGGATCAGGTTGGCGAAGATCGGTCCTTGCTGGAACTTGAACTCGCCCTTGCCGCCCTCGGAGAAATAGATCTCGGATCCAGTGATGTCGGCTGGAAGCAGGTCCGGTGTGAACTGCACGCGGGAAAGGTCGGAACTGAGGTGCTTGGCCAAGCTTTTTATCGCCCGCGCCTTTGCGAGCCCTGGGAGCCCTTCGACAAGCAGGTGACCGTTGGCGAGGAGCCCGAGGAGCAGCCGCTCGACCATAACGTCCTGGCCGATGATCGATTGGCCTATGCGGTTGCCAAGGGATAAAATTTCGTTGCGTGCCGTCATCGCGAATACCGCCGCCAGATAATTCGTGCAGGCATGTGAAGGCCCGCCAAGGTCGGGCCCTCTTCGCCTTCTTCGTTCCTACTTCTCGATGCCGCGAGCCCTGAAAGACTCGTCGATCGCCTTGTCCACCTGAGCGCGGACGCCTTCGAGGTTGAAGCTCGCGTTGCGCTGGCTAGGCGGATACTGGACGAAGCTTTCGAGCAGCTCGGCCGCCTTCAACTGGTTCCGAACCAGGAGGAAGTCGTTTCGCACGAGCCAGTCGTTGTACTGGTCCGAGACGATGTCGGCTCTCTCGTAGGGGTCCATGCGGAGGTTGAACAGCTTTGGTACACGCCACGTCGTGAGTGGTGTCTGCCAGACGGCGAAACCGCCGGGGGCCGGCTGCTCGTGGAACACGACCTTCCACTCGTCGTACCGGGTGGCGACAAGGTTGCCGTCGTCGTCGAAGTAGTAGAACGCATTTCGCGCACTCTTGTCGGACTTTCCGGTCAGGAAGTCGAGCTGGTTATAGCCGTCCAGGTGGTTCTTGAAGCTTGTCGCGCTTCCCTCGGGACGCCATCCTTGCAGTAGCTTGCTCTTCACGTCAGAATCGCCGGCGGCCGCAAGAAGCGTCGGGAACCAGTCAAGACCAGAAAACATCTGGTTGGTTACCTGGTCTGGCTTGATGTGCCCTGGCCACCGAACCATCGCCGGGACACGGAACGCGCCTTCCCAGTTTGTATCCTTCTCAGAACGGAACGGCGTGGTCGCCGCGTCCGGCCATGACCATTGGTTTGGTCCATTGTCGGTCGTATAGACGACGATCGTATTGTCGGCGATGCCAAGGTCGTCGAGCTTCTTCAGCAGTTTGCCGACGTCACCGTCGTGCTCGATCATGCCGTCCGCATATTCGTTGTAAGCCATGCCGCTTTGACCGCGCATGGATTCACGAACGTGCGTGAATGCGTGCATGCGCGTCGTGTTCATCCATGTGAAGAATGGCTTTCCGGCCTTGACCTGTCGGTCGATGAAGTCGATCGCCGCCGCGGTCGTCTCGTCGTCGACCGTCTCCATCCGCTTCTTAGTCAGGGGACCCGTATCCTCGACCTTGCCGTCAGCCGATGCCTTCACGACCCCGCGCGGCGAATACGCCTTTAAGAACGCTTCGTCATTTTTTGGCCAGGTCGGAGCTTCCGGCTCTTCCTCGGCATTCAGGTGATATAGGTTGCCGAAGAACTCATCGAAACCGTGTCGGGTCGGAAGATATTCGTCCTTGTCGCCAAGGTGGTTCTTGCCGAATTGCCCCGTCGCATAGCCGAGAGGCTTCAACGCTTGAGCGATCGTCATGTCTCCCGGTTGAAGGCCGACCGGAGCACCTGGCGCTCCCACCTTACACAGACCAGTTCTTAGGCAGACCTGTCCGGTGATGAAAGTGGACCTGCCGGCGGTGCAGGAGTTCTCGGCATAATAGTCGGTGAACCGGAGGCCTTCCTTGGCAATGCGGTCGATGTTCGGCGTCATGTATCCCATCAGGCCGTCGCTGTAGGCGCTGATGTTGGTCTGGCCAATGTCGTCGCCGAAGATCACCAGGATGTTCGGCTTGCCCGTCTGAGGGGCGGTCGCGGGAGCAGTCGTCGCCGGCGCGGCCTGCTGGGCGTGAGCGGCTGAGAGGAAGGTCGACGACGAAAGTGTCATTGCGACCGCGATGGCGGCGGAGAAAAGCTTGTTGGGAACGGAGGCCGTCATTGCGTCCTCCACTTCGGGTACTCGTTCGACATTCCGGTCTCCCTTCGTTTCGAGCGGCGCTGAACTGCCGGATCTGGATGGTCGTCTATCGGCGCCTGGAGAGACTTCTTCTTTATGAGAGATAACGTAAGTACGTAACTGTAAACAGGGGGTAAATGACCGTAAACGCGCGCTAGTTCGTCAGCAGCTCGGGTCGAGGATCGTCATCGAAAGTCGCGTCAAGCTTTGGATTCTTACGGATCTGCATCGGCTGCTTGACGACCGTCAGTGGCGCCGCTGTGGGTGCGCCCGGAACGGGTGCCGATTGTTCGAACGATTCCCCCGACGACAGCCGTGACGCCTTTCGCCCACAGCCCTGACGCCTTTCGCCTAAGGTAACATTGCTGTCACGTCTGGGCCGTTATCAGGCGCTGGCCGATGAGTTGGACGATTTCCGGGCTCCCCGCTAAATTGCCCTGATGAAGGCTGTCGTTCGTCTTCACCCTAGTGAGATCGATGACGGTATCGTGCCCGCTTCTTGTCGTTGCCTTCCACGATATGCCACGGAGCTTCCGGAATGATGTGCGCGCAAAGGTCTCTTCCTTCGCTTTGGCATAACCTTCCCAGCGGACGCGTGATTGCAGGTCCATTGGCGAGAGCTTCCACTGTTTCAGCGGTCGTCAATGCGCACGGGGAAGCGCATCTGCTGCTCTTCGTCCGTGACCGAGAACAAGTATTGAAGAACCGGATGCCCGAACGAACGAGCATGCGCTCGAATTCCGGTACGTCGTAGAAGAACTGCTCGACCTGGAACGGGCTTCTTTTATAGAATTTGATAAATTACTCGCCCCATACGTGCGCTATCCAAGAATCAGACATAGTAAAATACGATATCGCAATGTCGACGTGGTTTGGCCACGTTCTTGCCACCCCTTGTTCATTCTTTGCTAATAAATAATCCGCCGGATCGGGTAGATCACTTGTAGAGGCGATTGGTTTCGGCTCCTGCTGCGATTTCCCGTGTCCTGACCGAGGCTCCGCTGTCCGCAGGGCGGCCTCACTCGCCGATTTCCGCCACGGTGATTCGTTTCGAAACCGATGCGAATACCCGAAAATAGATGACAAATCGCCGCGCGTGAGACGTTTTTTTTCGAATATGGACGCCTCTATCGGCGCCATCGGCGAGCCGGCAAAACTGCTTTGCTTACAAAGGGCAATCAGATTTTGCCAACCTCTTCGAACCCCCGTCGTTGGGCTTTCGTCGATCACGGATTAACCATACTGCATTGCAAATCGTGATCGAGAGTGCCATTTTCTCGCCGGGGGCTAATTCAGAGTGATTTCAGAAGGAGACGTAAATGTCCATTTCGCTCAGCAATCTGGATGCATCCAAGGCTACCGCCGTTTCGGCCGTGAATGTAGCCGCTGCTGTACGTGCCGCTCGAGAGGCTGTCGGCTATAGCGTCGATGACCTCGCAGTAACATGCGGCCTGGTTGTTAATGAGATTGAGGAAATCGAGAGTGGTGAGGATGCTGATCCCGCCAAGCTCAAGCGGATCGCCACTGCATTGCAGGTGCCGGTCTCATCATTTGTTCCGATGTGAAGATGATTTCAGGGCCGGGCAGGCAACTGCCCGCCTGGCCTTGTCGTCGTCAAACCGTCTGAAAAGGCTTCCTTCATTTCTCTTTTAACTTTGCCCTTCCGCTGAAGGGATTTTCGCGCGAAGGGTAGTTTTACCGTCACCAATTGCGCGGTGCGTTAGCAACTTCATAGCAAATGTCCCTCGAACGAGCCGAGCGTCTGCGCGCTTCGGTGGCGTACTGTATCGGGGAGAGGGGAATGAGTCGGGTTCGTCGCATTGGCACCACGCGACTTGATTTGAACGAAATTATGAAGCGCGGCGCACTTGCTGTCCTTTCCGTTCTCGCAGTCCTGCTGCCGATCCTGAAGATCAGCTTCCCTGGCGAGACAAATGAGCTCGTTCTGCGGGATATCCAACTGCTGGGCGGGGCCGCCTATCTTCTGCCCGCTGCATTTCTCTGCGGCCTTGCGACCGTTATTGTCCATGGCATGCGCGTCCACGCCCGCTTCGCCGATATCGCCGGGTTGATCATCGCTTTCGCGGCGGTATCGCGCGCGATTTATAGTCTCGGCTCAAGCGTTGGAGACGACGCGGCGGCAGTTGATGCATCTCCTCAACGTCTCGATCAGTTGGCGCAGGTTTCCTTGTCCTACGGCAGCCTTCCGCTGCTGCTCGTCCTGTTGGGTGCCTTGTGGCAGTTGCGGAAATCGTGGCGCAGCTGAGTGACACGTGGCGCATGGAACCGTCCAGCTCCTTCGAACGTTCGGTCGATGGGAGAAATATGCATGTCGAAAACGCTTCTATACGGTGCCACCAAGGTCGACGAAGACAATCAGGCCTACTCCGCGGTTGCGAGCCTGAAGCAATTCCAGTGGCGCAATCGTGTGTTTGTCATCTTTGCCGACAAGAAAAACGCGCGCGCTGCTCGCCAAGAAAACCAATTGCTTGCCGATCGTGATGCCTTACAGGATCGGGATATCGTCATTCTCAAGATTGCTAGCGGCAATGTCAGGGAGGTGTTCGGGGCCGGTGAAAACCTGGAGGCTGCTGCGATCGCCGATGACCTGGGAGACCCGACTGCCGGCGAGTTCGCGGCTTATCTCGTCGGGAAGGATGGGACGGTCAAGCTAAAACTCAGCGAACCGATCTCAAGAGGCGAATTGCTTGCAATTATCGACAGTATGCCTGTGCGTGCAGCCGAGATTGCCTCGGATAAGCAGCAAACGTGCGAAGAGTCCGGCAAGCGCGACTAATCCGATGTTAGACCGGCGTCACAGGAATATGTGGCGCTCGGCGGCGACAAGTTCCTGAAGGAAATTGGAAACCGTGCGCACTCGCACCAGTTCACGCGCGCTTTCATGAAACGTCGTCCAGTACGCCCGCCGGATCGAAATATCCGGCAGGATGCGCACTAGTTGGGAATACTGGCGAGCAATATAGTCGTGTAGAATTCCTATTCCCGCTCCCGAAAGCACGGCCTCTGTCTGTCCGGTCGCCGAGGAAATCTCGAAGGCGGCATTCCAGTTACGCATCACCTCGCCGGTGAAGTTTAGCGATTGGGAAAAGATCAGGTCCTCCACATAGCCGATCCGCCTATGCTCCTTCAGCCCCTCCGCGTCAGAGGGCAGGCCATTGATCTCGGCATAGCCGCGGGAGGCGTAGAGGCCAAGTGTGTAATCGGTGAGTTTGGCCGACACGAGGCGGCCCTGTTCAGGTCGCTCCAGAGTGATGGCAATATCCGCCTCGCGCTGTGACAGAGAGAAAGAGCGCGGTACCGGCACGAGCTGGAGCTTCAGTTCCGGATGGCGCTCGATCAGCCTGCCCATGCGGGGCGCGAGAAACGAAACGCCGAAACCGTCCGGAGCCCCCACACGCACCGTCCCGGCGATCGCCGTATCGGTGCGGCCAAGATTGGCCTGCGCGGACAGCATTTCGGTTTCCATCCGCTCTGCGGATGCAAGAAAAACTTCGCCCTCGGCCGTTAGCTCGCAGCCGTTTGTTCGACGTACGAAGAGGCGTGTCTTCAGCGCCTCCTCCAGCGAGGTAAGCCGGCGCGAGAGCGTGGCGTGGTTAAGTCCCAGTCGCTTTGACGCAGCAAGGATTTGACCGGTACGGGCAACGGCCAGAAACACGCGGACGTCGTCCCAATTCATGGTTTGCCACCCATTATGATCGGGTCGACATCGATGAGCCTGAGGGTCGTCACCATCCCGGCGGTTGCGTTCTTGTATTTAAGGAAATGCGGTGTCTGCAGATGCGCTTCATAGGCCATCTGGTTGGCGTACACCTCCAGGAGACGGATCTTATGCGGACTGTCCTTGATGGAATCGGCGTTTAGCGACAGAACACCGGGCTCCAGTGCGATGGCAGCCTCGATCTCCTCGGTTAACAGAAGGCGATAGGTTTCAAGGTGGGCGGGTTCGATCTCAAGCTCCGCAATTCTGACAACCAATTTCCCGCTCATTAAAGCACTATCTCCTCTTCAGCTCAGGTCGACCGTGGTAGTCTAATCAGTCCCGTGTAGACGATGCGTTAGCCAATATAGAGCTTCAATTTGCGCACAACGGTTGCTTATATCGGATCATTGATTTGTGCAAATTGTAGTGCGATGTTTGCCATCGAAAAACAGATCGAAAAACAGGAGGAGCACCCATGCGTCAGATTGTTCATTTCATCGGCGGCAAGCATGTCGCCGGCACCAGCGGCCGCACCAGCAACGTCTACAATCCAGCAACCGGTGAAGTTCAGGCAACGGTAGCGCTCGCAAGCGTCGAGGACATGCGCGCCGCTGTCGAAAACGCCAAGGCCGCTCAGCCAAAGTGGGCAGCGACAAACCCGCAGCGCCGTGCGCGCGTCTTCTTCAAGTTCGTCGAGCTGCTGAACAAGCACATGGACGAACTCGCCGCGCTGCTCTCCAGCGAGCACGGTAAGACGGTCGAGGATTCCAAGGGCGATATTGTCCGCGGCCTTGAAGTCTGCGAATTCGTCTGCGGTATTCCGCATCTGCAGAAGGGCGAATTCACGGAGGGTGCCGGCCCAGCAATCGACATGTACTCGATGCGCCAGGCGGTCGGAATCGGTGCGGGCATCACCCCATTCAACTTCCCCGCCATGATCCCGATGTGGATGTTTGCTCCGGCAATTGCCTGCGGCAACGCTTTCATTCTGAAGCCTTCCGAGCGCGATCCGTCCGTGCCGATTCGTCTGGCGGAGCTCATGATCGAAGCCGGACTCCCGGCAGGCATTCTCAACGTCGTCAACGGCGACAAGACCGCGGTCGACGCCATCCTGACCGATCCTGATATCGGCGCGGTATCCTTCGTTGGCTCTACCCCGATCGCCCGTTATGTCTATGGAACGGCCGCCATGAACGGCAAGCGGGCGCAGTGCTTCGGCGGCGCGAAGAACCATATGATCATCATGCCTGACGCCGACATGGACCAGGCCGTCAACGCCCTGATGGGCGCGGGCTATGGCTCTGCCGGCGAGCGCTGCATGGCGATTTCCGTGGCCGTGCCGGTCGGCGAGGAAACCGCCAATCGCCTTGTCGAGAAGCTGACACCGAAGATCGAGTCGCTCCGTATCGGCCCGTACACCGACGAGAAGGCCGACATGGGCCCGCTCGTCACCAAGGAAGCCTATACCCGCGTTAACGGCCTGATTGATCGTGGCGTTGAGCAGGGCGCAAAACTCGTGGTCGACGGCCGCGGCTTCAAGCTGCAGGGCTATGAAGACGGCTACTTCGTTGGCGGCACGCTGTTCGACCATGTCACACCGGATATGGACATCTACAAGACCGAAATCTTCGGGCCTGTCCTCTCCGTGGTTCGTGCCAAGAACTATGAGGAAGCCCTCGACCTGCCGATGAAGCATGAATACGGCAATGGCGTTGCGATCTACACCCGCGACGGCGATGCCGCCCGCGACTTCGCCTCGCGCGTCAACATCGGCATGATCGGCATCAACGTGCCGATCCCGGTTCCACTCGCCTATCACTCCTTCGGCGGCTGGAAGGCGTCGAGCTTCGGCGACCTCAATCAGCACGGCACGGACTCGATCAAGTTCTGGACGAAGACGAAGACGATTACGGCCCGCTGGCCCTCGGGCATCAAGGATGGCGCAGAATTCGTCATGCCGACGATGAAGTAAGGCGGACAAGTGATGATCTTATCGAATTGGGGGCTACGGCCCCCAATTTGCATTGAAGAGCTCGAAGGGGCGTGCTTCGGGCTCCGCGCTGATTGCCGACTCAAAACGGACGGCACTGCTCGAAAATTTGTCGCGGCAATCCGTCTCACATAAGCTGAATATGAATTTCATATTTTGGAATTGTTCAAAACTAGCAAAGCCACTATATAGGCTGCTTGTAGAGGACGATTCTGGAGATCGGCATGCGTTTGACCAAGCAGACCAACTATGCGGTTCGCATGTTGATGTATTGTGCCGCCAATGATGGGCAGTTGAGCCGAATTCCCGAGATTGCCAGGGCATATGGCGTTTCTGAGCTCTTCCTGTTCAAGATCCTGCAACCGCTTAACAAGGCCGGTCTGGTCGAGACGGTTCGGGGCCGTAACGGCGGTGTGCGGCTTGGCAAGCCGGCGAAGGACATCAGCCTCTTCGACGTGGTTCGCGTCACCGAAGATAGTTTTGCGATGGCAGAGTGCTTCGAGGATGACGGCATGGTCGAATGCCCGCTCGTTGATAGTTGCGGTTTGAACTCCGCTTTGCGCAAGGCCCTCAACGCCTTCTTCGAGGTTCTGACGCAGTATTCGATCGATGATCTCGTCAAGGCGCGGCCGCAGATCAACTTCCTGCTGGGCCTGACGGGCGAGCAGCCGCACCGCAAGCCGACCGTTACCGCACCGGCAGCCTGAACTTCGATGACGGAATTTTGATGCGACCGTGGCACCGTCTTGTGTGCCGCGGCTGTTCTGCTTTAGGAAAGTTTGAAAAAATGCGTGCGGCGTGCGTGACGATGCTGTCCCCGACGCGAAATTATATCAAATGCGACAGGAATCGCCTTTATCCAGTCGGTTTATTTCCAAATGCGGCTCATTTTTGGCGGAAAATTACTAAAGTCGCCCACCTGGAAAAATTTTCCGCTCCAGTCGTTGATTTCAGCAAATAAATGTCGTTCCATCTGCCGTCATTCCGGAGAGTTTCCGGATCTCAAAGAAAAGAACAAACCTGGGAAACGATATCATGAAAAAGATGTCTGTCTTGTTGGCCGCGACGGTCCTGGCTTCGGCCATGGCATCCGCAGCCTGGTCCAAAACTCTCGTTTACTGCTCCGAGGGCTCGCCGGAAGGCTTCGATCCCGGCATTTACACTGCAGGCACCACCTTCGACGCTTCCTCTCGTACGGTCTACAGCCGTCTTGTCGAGTTCAAGCACGGCAAGACCGAAGTCGAGCCGGGCCTGGCTGAAAGCTGGACGGTTTCCGACGACGGCATGGTCTACACTTTCAAGCTGCGTCCGGGCGTCAAGTTCCAGACGACCGAGTTTTTCACGCCGAGCCGCGATCTGAACGCTGACGACGTCGTCTTCTCGTTCGAGCGCCAGCTGAAGGCTGACAGCCCGTGGGCCAAGTATGTCGCCGGCGTTTCTTACGAATACGCTGCAGGCATGGGTTTCCCTGAACTGATCAAGTCCGTCGAGAAGGTCGACGATTTGACCGTCAAGTTCACGCTCAACCATCCGGAAGCCCCCTTCATTGCCGACCTGGCAATGGACTTCGCATCCGTGCTGTCCAAGGAATATGCCGACAAGCTGCAGGCTGACGGCAAAATGGACCAGATGAACCAAATGCCACTCGGCACCGGTCCGTATACCTTCGTTGCTTACCAGCCGGATGCCGTTATCCGCTACAAGGCTAACGAAACCTACTTCAAGGGCAAGGAAAAGATTGACGATCTCGTGTTCGCGATCACCCCGGACGCTTCCGTCCGCGCTCAGAAGCTGAAGGCTGGCGAATGCCACGTCATGCCGTACCCGAACGCGGCTGACATCAAGGACCTCCAGACGGACTCGAACCTGAAGGTTCTGGAGCAGCCGGGTCTGAACGTTGCCTATCTCGCCTACAACACGCTACAGGCTCCGTTCGACAAAGCCGAAGTGCGCAAGGCGCTGAATATGGCGATTAACAAGCAGGCGATCGTCGAAGCCGTCTTCCAGGGTGCCGGTCAGGTTGCCAAGAACCCGATCCCGCCGACGATGTGGTCGTACAACGACGCCATCAAGGATGATCCCTACAACCCGACCGAAGCCAAGGCCATGCTCGAAAAGGCTGGCGTCAAGGATCTCAGCATGAAGATCTGGGCAATGCCTGTTTCTCGCCCGTACATGCTGAACGCACGTCGCGCCGCTGAACTGATGCAGGCTGACCTTGCCAAGGTTGGCGTCAAGGTCGACATCGTCACCCACGAATGGGCTGAATACCTGAAGCTCTCCAAGGACAAGGCCCGTGACGGTGCTGCAATCCTCGGCTGGACCGGCGACAACGGCGACCCGGACAACTTCCTTGACACTCTGCTCGGCTGCGAAGCCGTCGGCGGCAACAATCGCGCGCAGTGGTGCAACAAGGAATTCGACGATCTCGTGAAGAAGGCCAAGAAAACCGCTGACGTCGCAGAGCGCACCAAGCTGTACGAACAGGCGCAGGTCGTCTTCAAGAAGGAAGCTCCGTGGGCGACGATCGATCACTCCACGGAATTCGTACCGATGAGCGCCAAGGTTTCCGGCTTCGTGCAGGACCCGGTCGGTGTTCACCGTTTCGACGGCGTTGATATCGCCGAGTAATCAAAATTATGCAAAGATGCCCGGCAACCCCCGGGCTTGGCCGGCGGTCAGGTTTGATACCTGACCGCCGGAACACTATGGACACTTGCCAATGTTGCGATTTCTCATCGGACGCCTTGCGATCCTGATCCCAACCTTCATCGGCGTTTCACTCATCGCCTTCTCGTTCATCCGCCTGCTGCCCGGTGACCCGGTCATGCTGATGTCGGGCGAGCGCGTAATGGCGCCGGAACGCCATGCCCAGGTCATGCATGATCTCGGCCTCGACAGACCAGTCTACGTTCAGTACCTGGATTACCTTGGCAGCGTGGTGCAGGGCGATCTAGGTTCATCGATCGTCACCAAGCGCCCGGTTCTGCAGGAGTTCGGATCGCTCTTTCCTGCGACGCTTGAGCTTTCGCTTTGCGCGATCATTTTTGCCATCGTGCTTGGCATTCCCGCCGGCGTGTTTGCGGCGGTAAAACGGGGCACCTGGTTCGACCAGAGCGTGATGGGCGTTGCCCTCGTCGGCTATTCCATGCCGATCTTTTGGTGGGGGCTGCTGCTCATCGTTCTCTTCTCGAATACGCTGCATTGGACACCTGTGTCCGGCCGCATTTCGCTGATGTATTTCTTCAAACCGGTCACCGGCTTCATGCTGATCGACAGTCTGCTGTCGGGCCAGGCCGGTGCGTTCAAGTCGGCATTCGTCTCGTTGATCCTGCCGACCATCGTCCTTGGTACGATTCCACTTGCGGTCATCGCGCGTCAGACGCGCTCGGCAATGCTTGAAGTGCTGGGCGAGGATTATGTTCGGACCGCCCGCTCAAAGGGCCTTGCCCCCATCCGCGTCGTTGGCCTGCACGCGCTGCGCAACGCGATGATCCCGGTCGTGACCTCAATCGGTCTGCAGGTAGGCGTCCTGCTCGGCGGCGCAATTCTGACTGAAACGATCTTCTCCTGGCCGGGTATCGGCAAATGGATGGTCGATGCCGTCTTCAAGCGCGACTATACCGTCGTTCAGGGCGGGCTGTTGCTGATCGCCGGTATCATCATGATCGTCAATCTGATCGTCGATCTCATGTACGGTCTCATCAATCCACGTATTCGTCACTAGGAGCGGCTTATGAGTGTGATAACCACCAAGTCGACCCAGCCATCAGGGCTTTCTGAGTTCTGGTACTACTTTTCACGCAACAAGGGCGCGGTCATCGGCCTTGGCATCTTCCTGTTGGTCCTTTTGATGGCGATTTTTGCGCCGTTGATAGCTCCTCATGATCCGAACGTTCCTTTCGACGGTATGCAACGCGTGCCGCCGGTCTGGGCGGAAAAGGGCAATCCAATGTTCCTGCTAGGAACGGATGCCGTTGGTCGCGATATGCTTTCGCGTCTGATCTATGGCACGCGCTTTTCACTGTTCATCGGTCTCGTCGTCGCGTCGCTCTCCGCTGTCGCCGGCGTGCTGCTTGGCCTGGTGGCGGGCTATTTCCGCGGTCGCGTGGACACCTTCATCATGCGCGTCATGGATATCATCCTGGCTTTCCCGTCACTGCTGCTCGCTCTGGTGCTGGTTGCTGTATTGGGTCCGGGCCTGCTGAACGCTATGATCGCCATTTCGATCGTGAACCAGCCGCACTTCGTTCGCCTGACACGCGCCGCCGTGATCAGTGAGCGCGAGAAGGAATATGTCGTCGCTTCTCGCGTCGCGGGTGCCGGTACGTTCCGTCTCATGTTCAAGACGATTCTTCCGAATTGCCTGGCGCCGCTAATCGTCCAGGCGACGCTCGCATTCTCCGCCGCAATCCTCGACGCCGCGGCCCTCGGCTTCCTGGGCATGGGCGCGCAGCCGCCGACATCGGAGTGGGGCACGATGCTCGCTGACGCGCGCGAATTCTTCCAGAGTTCCCCGTGGCTCGTGACTTTCCCGGGTCTTTGCATCCTGATCACGGTTCTCGCCATCAACCTTATGGGTGATGGTCTGCGCGATGCGCTTGATCCCAAACTGAAGAGGTCCTGAGATGGCACTTCTTGAAATTGAAAATCTCGTAGTCGAATTCCAGACCTCGACGGGTCCATTTCGCGCCGTTGATGGCGTGTCGCTGAAAGTCGATGCGGGTGAGGTTCTGGCAATCGTTGGGGAGTCGGGATCCGGTAAGTCGGTTTCCATGCTCGCGGCGATGGGACTACTGCCGTGGACGGCAAAAGTGACGGCCGACAAGTTGGTCTTCGATGGCCGCAATCTGCTCGGCATGTCGGCAAGCGAACGACGCAAGATCATCGGCAAGGATATGTCGATGATTTTCCAAGAGCCTATCGCCAGCCTCAATCCGTGCTTCACGGTCGGCTTTCAGATCGAAGAGGTTCTGCGGATCCATCTGGGACTTGACAAGGCCGCGCGGCGCAAGCGCGCGATCGAGCTGTTCGAGGCGGTTGGCATTCCGAACCCGGCCGAGCGCCTTGGCCATTTCCCGCACCAGATGTCGGGTGGTCAATGCCAGCGCGTCATGATCGCCATGGCAATTGCCTGCAATCCAAAGCTCCTGATTGCAGACGAACCGACGACTGCGCTCGACGTCACCATTCAAAAGCAGATCCTCGATCTCCTGATGCGGTTGCAGACTGAGCATCGTATGGGCCTAATCATGATCACGCACAACATGGGCGTTGTCGCAGAGACGGCCGATCGCGTGATCGTCCAGTACAAGGGACGCAAGATGGAAGAGGCCGACATTCTGTCGCTCTTCGAGGCGCCGAAGAGCGATTACACAAAGGCGCTGCTTGCCGCCCTGCCCGAAAATGCCACGGGCGACCGACTGCCGACCATCGGCGAGATTTTCAAGGGAGCGGCCCAATGACGCCAGTCCTCGAAGCAAAGAACATTGTCCGCAACTATTATCTGCCGGGCGGCCTCTTCAAGAAGGAGAGGACCGTACATGCCGTCAAAGGCGTGAGCTTCAAGGTGGAGCAGGGCAGGACGCTGGCCATCGTCGGTGAAAGCGGTTGCGGAAAGTCGACTCTTGCCCGCATCGTTACGATGATCGATCCGGCAAGCGGCGGCGACCTGTTTATCGATGGCAAGAAGGTGGATATCGCTGCAGGCGATCTGACGCCGGAAATACGCCGCAAGGTACAGATCGTCTTCCAGAACCCCTACGGTTCGCTGAACCCGCGCAAGAAGATCGGCGATATCCTGATGGAGCCCTTGATCATCAATACCGATACGCCCGCCGCCGAGCGACGCGAATTGGCGATGGCGATGCTCAAGAAGGTCGGCCTGCAGGAGATCCATTTCAACCGCTATCCGCATATGTTCTCCGGCGGCCAGCGCCAGCGTATCGCGATCGCTCGCGCTCTAATGCTGAAGCCAAGGCTTCTGGTTCTCGATGAGCCGGTGTCTGCGCTCGACCTTTCGGTCCAGGCCCAGGTGCTTAATCTTCTTGCGGATCTGCAGGACGAGTTGAACCTCACCTATGTCTTCATCAGCCACGACCTGTCGGTGGTCCGCTACATGGCCGACGATGTCATGGTGATGTATTTTGGAGAGGCTGTTGAATACGGCACGCGGGATCAGGTCTTCAACAGTCCGCAGCACAGCTACACGAAGACATTGTTTGCGGCCACACCGCGGGCCGATGTCGACACCATCAGGGCGCGTCTTGCACGCAAAGGTGCAGCGCTTACTGCTTCATAAGGTTGTGGTTTGCCGTCCCTGGGAGTGCTGAAACGACGAGAGAGATCAGCAATGCCCGAGACTAATGCAACCCCTTACGCAATCATCGTCATGGGGGTTAGTGGTTGCGGTAAATCCTCGGTCGGCCGCAAGATTTCGGACGCCCTCGGCATGCAATTTGTCGAGGGTGATCAGCTGCATCCGGCATTGAATGTCGAGAAGATGTCGAACGGCGTTCCGCTGACGGACGACGATCGCATGCCTTGGCTTGATCTCATCGGTGAAACGATGCAAGCATCGCTTGATCGCGGGCAGGACGTCATCGTCTCCTGCTCGGCGCTGAAGCGCGCCTATCGCGACCGACTGCGCAAGGCAGTGCATGGAAAGCTCTTTTTCGTCTATCTTTCAGGCTCGAAGGAACTCTTGACGCAGCGCATGGGTGAGCGCAAGGGGCACTTCATGCCACTGTCGTTGCTGGAAAGCCAACTCGCGACACTCGAAGTGCCGACCGGGGAGCCGGGCGTCGTGACCGTCGACATCGACAATACGATCGAGGAAATCTCAAAAAAAGCGCTCCGTGATCTCAAGTCTTTGGGCGTCGCTTAGCTCAAAGGAAACGCTGCGGCGAATAGCCGGAAATATCGATGAATGGCTTCTCGCCTGTGATTACCTCCGCCAGAGCGCGGCCGGTGACCGGCCCCAGCGTCAGCCCGTGATGGGCGTGGCCGAAGGCGAACCATAGCCCGTCGTGTCGAGGCGCCTTTCCAATTATGGGCATCATATCAGGCGTGCAGGGGCGGGCGCCCATCCACGCCTCCGGGTCAAGCCTCTCGCCGAGCGGAAAGATCGTGCGCGCCACCTTCTCTGCTCGATCGAGCTGCACCGGGGTCTTCGGTGCATCCAGCGCGGCGAATTCAGCACCCGTGGTCAGCCGGATACCGCGGCTCATCGGTGCCAGAAGGTAACCCCGCTCGGTATCCAGCGTCCAGTTGTGGAGGGTCGCATTGTTTGCCGCGGCATAGTGCATGTGGTAGCCGCGCTTGACCCCGAGCGGAAAGGAATAGCCGAGCCGACGTGTCGCAACAGCGGCCCAGGGACCGAGCGCCAGGACCACATCTTCCGCGTCCAGCGAGCCTACGCTGGTCACCACCCTCCAACTCGTGCCGGAACGACCAAGGGAGTTGGCGTCGCCGGTGACATACTTTCCGCCGAGGCTCTCGAAATAGGAGCGATAGGCCTTAGTCAAGCCATACGGGTCGAGCACCGACCATGGATCGCGCCACCGAACGCCACCGACGAAATCTCCCGTGATATGGGGTTCGAGGCGCGCCACGGCGGCAGCGTCCAACTGTTCGTAAGCAACACCGAATTCGGCCCGCAACCGCTCGGCCTCTGCAAATTCTGCGTCGCGTCTGCTGGCGGTGCGGAAAATCTCCATCCAGCCATTCTTGCGTATCAGGTGCTGCGCGTTGGATGCTTCGATGAGGTCATTGTGCTCAGAGATCGAGTGCTCGATGAGCGGGGCATAGGCGCGGGAGATCATCTCGTGGCGCTTGGCATTGGAGTTCCACCAATAGCGGGCAAGGAATGCCAACTGCCCAGGCAAAGTCTTGAGGTGATAGTGGGCGTCGATACGGTTGTTGAAAGCATATCGTATCAGGAGTCCGAGCTGCTGCGGAAAGCCGTAAGGCACGACACCTTCGCGTTGAATGAGGCCGGCATTGCCGAAAGAAGTTTCATTGCCTGGCGGCTTGCGGTCGATCAATGTGACCTGCCGCCCCCGGCGCTGCAGGTGAATGGCCGTCGATACGCCGACGATACCGGCGCCAAGTACAATTGCGTTCTTTGTCATTGCCTGCATTCCGCCTATTCGAGGCAATGAAAATGCCGCTCCCTCTTGCTGCAGGCAAACGAAAAATTTCGTTTCATTTCAAAAACATTGTCGTCCTAGCGCCTTGTTTTCGGCTTTAATGCGAACATAGAGCATGACAGCGTTCAGCAAAGAAAAAACCGCAGCATAGGCGGGCATCCCGAACGCCAAGGGAAGGACGGCAATCTCGCCGGCCACGACGACGTAGTTCGGATGGGCTAGGAATCGATAGGGTCCGCTGCTGACGAGCGGAGCTCCCGGCAGCACGATGATGCGTGTCGTCCATCGTCCCTTGAGTGTACCGATGACCCAGAGCCGGCCCGCCTGTAGAGCCAGGAAGACGGCAAACCATAGCGGTTCGATCGGACGATCAATCGCCAGCAGCCACAATCCGGCGATCCAGCAGCTATGCAGGGCCACCATGTAAGGGTAGTGCTGCGGCGCGGCCTCCTTCGCACCGCTGCTTAAAAGCACCTGCGTATTGTGGTGGGCTAGGCCAAGTTCGGCGAGGCGTTGTACCGTCACGAAGGCGAGGAGTGAAATGGAGGGCCACATCATGCGGCCCTCTTCAAGGTCACGCAGCTTGCGGTGAAGCCCGGTCCCATGGCGACCATGGCGCTGCGCGGCGGCAATCCAGCTTTCAGGGCGCGCTCCAGCACGAAAAGAATCGTGGGAGACGACATGTTGCCGTATTCGGCAAGCACCGCGCGTTCGTGATCCAGCGTGCCTGCTTCAAGAGAGAGGGCACTCTCCAGAGCTGTCAGAACCCTTGTGCCGCCTGGATGACAGATGAAACGATCGATATCGCACCGCGCGAGGCCATTGCGGGCCAATATCCCGTCGACGGCCGGGCCGAGTTCCGTCTCGGCAAATGGCGGTAGCGATTGAGCGAGAACCACCCCGAAACCGGTGTCGTCAATCTTCCAGCCCATAATTCCCAGTGTATCGGGAAAAAGATGCTCTCCAGTCGACTCGACCTCAACGTTTCCTTCCGGCCCTGCCCGGAGGATGCAGGCCGCAGCGCCGTCGCCGAAAAGCGCCGTGGCGATGATGTTCGCGCGTGTCAGTTCGTCTAGCCGGAACGCCAGAGTGCAAAGTTCGATTGTCACGAACAGCACCGTTGCGCCGGGCCTATCCCGGGCCAACCGCGAGGCGATGGCGAAGCCGGAAACCCCAGCAGCACATCCGAGCCCGAAGACGGGAACGCGTTCGATATCGGAGCGAAAGCCCATCTTCAGTGCGAGCTGCGCATCAAGGCTCGGCGTCGCAATCCCCGTGGACGAGATGGTGACGATGCAGTCGACATCGCGCCCCTGCAGTCCGGCCCGCGTGAGTGCATTGGTGGCGGTCTCGAAGAACAGGCTGCGCGCTACTTCGCCGTAGGCTTCCATCCGGTCCTGCCAGCCGTGCGGCTCGATGAACCATTCCAGGGGACGCGCGGCATAACGCTTCCGGATGCCGGCATTGTCGAAGACGCCGGCGAGGTGCGAAAAATCCTTGAACCGGGACGAAAACAGCCGGGCGGAGGTCTCGGCCGCTTGCCTTTGCGTGATGACATGCTCGGGCGTCGCGACGGCAAGACTCAGCAGTTTTACGGTATCACTCACGGAATGCTCCTTTTGGTCGGCGCGTGAGCAGCTAACACCTCAGACCTGCATTTATTCGTCGGCGCTGGAAGACGCCTCATCGAAAAAAACAACCGGCGCACCGAATAAAGTGCCCGGCAACAGTGTTCATTCCTCGCCAACGTCATTTTTCTAGGAGATATCCCATGACGATCGCGACTGTTCGTATTGCTTCCATCCTGGTCGGCGGCTGCATTGCCGCGTTTGCGCTCTCCGCTCCCGCGTTTTCCATGGGCGGCGGTGGCAGCAGCAGCGGTGGCAGTAGCAGCGGCGGCTCAAGCACTTCCAGCGGCTCGGGAGGCAGCAGCAGCGAAAGCACCATGCCGACCTGCAAGAAAGGTCAGATGTATGACAAAAGAACGAAGAGATGCGTCAAGCAGAGCAGCGCCAACGTGACGGAAGAAAACCGCACTGACTATGCTTACTCGCTGGCAAAGGCTGGTCGCTACGAAGAGGCGCTAGCCATGCTCGATACGCTGAAGGATCCGAATACCGCAGAGGCCCTGAACTATCGTGGCTATGCCACCCGCAAGCTTGGTCGCACGGACGAAGGCATTTCCTATTACCTGAAGTCCGTCGAGCTAGATCCCAAGTATGCGCAGGTGCGTGAATATCTCGGCGAAGCCTACGTCATCAAGGGACGCCTCGATCTTGCCAAGGAGCAGTTGGCAACGATCAAGACGATCTGCGGCACCGAGTGCGAGGCGTATCGCGATCTTAACGAAGCGATCCTCAAGCCTTCGAAGATGTGACCTTGACCAAAGCGGGAAAGCGCAGTCACCGTTGAATGGGTTCTTCCAAATGCCGGTCGCGTACACCACATTTCCTGCCTATAGTCACACAACACCAAAGCCGTCAGTACAACCGGCGGCTTTGGAAGGAAAACCGGTGGCGGAGGCTCTCATCGCAAGCGAAGCCGATATTAGAAGCGGCCTGGCAGACAATCTGTTGCGGCTGTGGCGCTATGGCCTTGTGCTTTCGCATCGCCGCGATGTTGCCGACGATCTCGTGCAACAGACCTGCGTTCGCGCACTTGAACGCGTGGAGCAGTTCGAGATCGGAACGCGACTCGACCGCTGGCTGTTTTCGATCCTGCATTCCATCTGGTTGAATGAGATCCGGTCGCAACGCGTGCGTCTTGGTCGGGGCTTTGTCGATGCAGACGACGCCTTGGTCGTCGATGGCGCCCGCGACACGGAGACGCATGTCATGGCAAACCAGGTTTTGCGGTTGGTCAATGCTCTGCCTGATGCGCAGCGGGCGGCCGTTTTTCTCGCCTACGTGGAGGGTCTTTCCTACAAGGAGGTGGCGAGCGTATTGGATATCCCGATTGGAACCGTGATGAGCCGCCTTGCTGCCGCGCGTGCCAAGATCGCAGCGAGCGTCTCGGAAGAGGGGGGCACATGAACGACAAGAACCAAATCCCCTCCGATGAGGAATTGACGGCCTATATCGACGGTGAGCTGTCGGACACCGAGGTTTCGCGTATCGAGGCAATTCTCGGTTCGAACGAGCACGCAGCAGCAAGACTGGAGTTCCTGTCGCTGAGTGGCCTTCCGTTCCAGGAGGCATTCGAGCCGCTGCTTGGGGCAGCTCCGAAGGCGGCGCTTGATGCCATGGTCGGTACTATGCCGGCTGAGATAAAGCCGGTTTCCGCCCGCTCCGGCCGCCGCGGCTTCCTTGGTGCGCTTGCGGCCTGTCTTGTCGCGGGCATTGTGGCCGACCGGGCCTTCATTGGCATTCGCAACCGAGTTCATGCGCCTGATGAAAGTAGTGAATGGCGCGCTGTCGTTGCCGAATACATCGCACTCTATACCGCCGATACCGTGGCCGGCCCGTCGCCTTCAAGCGAAGACCAGCTTGTCCAACTTGCCCGGCTCAACGACAAGCTTGGTCTGTCCTTGTCACCCGAAGCGTTGTCACTGCCGGGCGTCGAGTTCAAGCGCGCCCAATTGCTACAGTATGACGAAAGGCCGCTCGCCCAGATCGCCTATCTCGATCCGGAGGCAGGGCCGCTTGCGCTCTGCATCGTTCGCTCGGACGTCGGCACGAAAGAACCTGACGTTGAAGGCCGGCTCGGAATGAACGTCGTCTACTGGTCGAGCGCAACACATGCCTTCATGCTGATCGGCCGCATTCCGATCGATCGGATGCAGGAATTGGCAGAGGATGTGAGGACGAGGGTCTAAGCGTGATGCGTGCAGAGAAATTTGGCTGAGAAGCTTAGATTCTCGCACCCATTCCAAAGCTTAGTCAAATTTCCTTTGAATTCCCTCTTTTCCGATCACGGCCAGTCGTGGATGCCACCTTCGCGCCTGGATTGGCCCCAGTCAACGCATGCTTAGAGCGACAATAATTTCCGCTTCTGGACCCGAAGCGAGCCTTCGCTGCGATGGACGGGACTGTGCTTATCGAATGTAAGGGATAATCAAGAGTTGGCTGGGGAACCTGGATTCTCACATGAGTTCAATGGCTTAACAAGATGGCCTTGAAATCCCCTCTGTTTTTCCGTCGCGAGCGACCGTGGATGCCACCTTTGTGACCTGGCTTTGGGCCTCAGTCAACAGGAGGGGTATACCGGCAATAATTTCCGCTTTCGGGGCGAAGTTGTTTTCTGGCCGTCACCTTGTTAACGACCGCTCATTCCCGTCATAGCTTTCATTCCTGCCGCGTCCCAGAAGTGGTCGCCTTGGTGAATCGGCGAGACGGCAAGTTTGCGCCAATGCAATCTTGAATCGAAGCCGCCACAATTCTCTTCCTTAGATTGAACGCGCTTCCACCTCACGGTTCCACATTGGATGCCGCCTCGGCCAGGTGCCGAAAACGCGGCGGGTTCTCAGAAATCATTGTGTGGAAAAGCATCAGCCATCCTGGGATGCTTCGGCGATGCAGCCCATAGTTTGCCGATGATCCAATGCCCTTTCTGCACCGCCGAACTGAGCCGCATCGCCTTTATGGACGATCAAGTCGTCGCCCTGTGGGACGCCTTCCCGGTATCGCCAGGACATTTACTCATCGTTCCACGACGGCATGCGGCGACATGGGACGATCTTTCATCGGACGAGAAGCAGGCAATCTGGCAGAACATCGACAGGGCAAAAATCGAGATCGAACGAAAGCATAAGTCGGATGGGTACAATGTCGGTTTCAATCTGGCTGAGGCTGCAGGACAAACGGTCTCCCATTTTCACCTGCACGTCATTCCGCGCTGCCTAGGTGACGTCGACGATCCGAGAGGCGGCGTCAGGCATGTTATCCCGCACAAAGGCAACTACCTAGCCCAGGAGGTGAGCAGCACCGAAGCGTTAAAGCGCTTGGTCACTGGCGGAAGTGACCACCTTCTGCCCCATCTCATCATGCATATGGACGAGGCGAACGCCTGCGACATCGCAGTAGCATTTCTGCTTGATAGCGGCGCCAGACTGATCGTCGAACATCTGAAAGATTTTCTGACCCGCGGTGGACGAGCCCGAATTCTCGTCGGCGACTACATGGACGTGACGGAGCCGATGGCTCTGCGGCGTCTGGCCGATCTCGACGGCGATCTGACGTTCCGGGTCTTCGAGGCTGCGGAGCAGGGATTTCACCTCAAGACCTATATCTTTTTATCGGGCAAGGAGGGCGTGGCATTCGTCGGCAGTTCCAACCTGTCAGAGGCGGCGCTGACCACATCCATCGAGTGGAACTACAAGGTCATTTCCAGCCACGACCGATCGGCCTTCCCCCAGATCACCAATGGCTTCGAAGACCTGTTCAATTCCTATAGCGCCGTCTCCGTCACGCCGGAGTGGATCGACCGCTATGAAAGCCGGAGGAATCCGCTAGGCTTCCAGGATGCTGGCTTAGCATACGAGCCGCCGCTGCCCCCTCCCGAACCCCACGCCATCCAACGGCAGGCCCTCGCAGCGCTCGAGCACACACGGCAGGACGGATTTACTGCGGGCCTTGTTGTGCTCGCTACCGGTCTTGGCAAGACTTGGCTGGCGGCCTTCGACAGCGATCGCCTCGAATATCGTCGTATCCTCTTCGTTGCCCACCGCGAAGAAATACTCAATCAAGCGATCGAGACATTTCGACGTGTGCGACCGACAGCTCGGATCGGAAGATTGGCAGGCGATTGCAAGGACACGGATGCCGATCTCCTTTTCGCCTCCGTTCAAACTCTCGGCAAGGTGAACCAAATCAAGCAATTTCGAACGGACACCTTCGATTATATCGTCATCGATGAGTTCCATCACGCAGCAGCGACCACCTACCGACGCATCATCGATTACTTCGAACCAAAGTTCCTCCTCGGTCTGACGGCGACGCCCGAGCGGAGCGACGGAGCGGATCTCCTCGGTCTGTGCCAAGAGAACCTCGTCTTCCAGGCCGGTGTCCATCTGGGGATAGAAGCCGGGCATCTCTGCCCCTTTCATTACTTCGGCGTCCCGGACAATGTAGATTATCGAAACATCCCTTGGCGCAGCGCGCAGTTCGACATTACAGAACTCACCGCTGCTGTCGCCACAGAAACACGAGCGCAGAACGCGCTCGAACAGTACCGACTGCGCGGTGGGACGAAGTGTATCGGCTTCTGCTGCTCCCAGACACATGCCGATTTTATGGCCGACTTCTTCAACCGCCACGGCGTGCCCGCTGTCGCCGTCCATTCCGGCATAAACTCCGCACCTCGCGCTACGTCGCTGCAGAGACTGGAAGCGGGCGAACTCGAGGTAGTGTTTGCCGTCGACATGTTCAACGAAGGTGTCGATGTCCCAAGTATCGATACCGTGTTGATGTTGCGGCCAACGGAATCGACTATAATCTGGTTGCAACAGCTCGGCCGCGGTTTGCGAAAGTCCGCAAACAAGAAGCGTCTCGTTGTCATCGATTATATCGGCAACCATCGTATCTTCCTCACCAAGTTGCGTGCGATCGCCTCGATTGCGAATGTCGATGCGTCTTCTGGTGGCCATATCCGCGAGCTCCTGGAACGGCTGCGAGGCGATCAGATCAATCTGCCCACCGGTTGTGAGGTGACCTATGACCTCGAGGCACTCGACATACTGCGCATGCTGGTGAAACCAGCCAGCACCGAGAATGCACTGGAAGACTTTTACCGCGACTTCCTGGAGCGGCATGGCATCCGCCCAACAGCGTCAGAGGTTTTCCACTCAGGCAACAATCCAAGAAGCAGCAGCGAACGTTCCTGGCTTGGTTTCCTAGAACGCATGCGCGGGTTGGACGATCTGGAACGATCGACTTGGTTCGAGCATCGGGATTTCTTTAAGGAGATGGAGAAGACCGAATTAACCCGAAGCTACAAGCTCGTGACGCTTCTCGCACTGTTCGATGAGGAGACCGTGCGGGACCGCTGTACCGTCGATGAGCTCGTCGAGCGCGTCGCGCAGTTGGCCTCTCGAGTCCATAAGCTTCAGCAGGATTTCTCTGTCGATCTCGCGGATCGGAAAGCGCTCAGATCGCTCGTGTTAAGGTTTCCGATCGATGTCCTGACGAAGCTGCGGGATAGCGAGGGCGCTCCGTATTTTGACTTGCGAGAAGATCAATTCGGCTCAGTCAAAGTTCCACGGGATAGGGCGACGTTTAGCCAACTTCTGCGGGAAATCCTCGATTGGCGTCTTGCGCAATATTTGAGCAGAAGCGGTGTTCCCAACGAGCCGGCTGAAGTTGTTTGCCGCGTCGCCCGAAACACGAGCGGACAACCTATCTTATTCCTCCCGACGACGTCGGGCGCAGGGCGGCTGCCGGAAGGTCCCCTGGACGTTATCGTAGACGATCAGCCGATGGAGGCTACTGTTGCCAAGATCGCAATTAACGTTGTGCGGAGAGCCGACGATTCCTCCAACCGCTTGTCCACCATTCTTCGCGGATGGTTCGGCGACGAAGCCGGACTTCCGGGCAAAGGCGATCGTGTCCGATTCCGATTCCAGAGCGATGTCTGGCGCATGGAGCCGCTGGGTGTGCAGGCCCAGGCGCAGGCAGGCCTTCGGGTTTGGGAACGCTATTCGCGCGAGGCTATTCCTCCAGCTTTCGGGCTAACCTTCGATCAGGCGACGTGGAATGCTGGTTTTGTGCCAAAACCGCCTCACATCTTTCTGCTCGTCACCTTGGAGAAGGAGGGGATGATGGACGAGCACCGCTATGCTGATCACTTTACCTCAGCCACGGAATTCTCATGGCAAAGTCAGAATAGGACCAAGCAACAATCGAAGCATGGCGAGATGATCCGTGACCATCATGCCCTGGGTTTTCACGTCCACTTGCTCGTCCGAAAGACGAAGAAGATCGGACCCAAGCCGGCACCATTCATCTACTGTGGCGAAGTGGATTTCGAAACTTGGACAGGCGAGATGCCGATTACCGTGACATGGCGACTACGTGAGGCGGTGCCGTCGACCCTTCTGTCACAACTAAAGATCTGAACTATTGGCGCTGTGTGCCCTAGGTCGCAGCGTATAGGTCGCATCATAGAAATGAGCTAGATAGGTGGCGATCCGGCAAAATTCTTGTGTAGCACAAGTTGAACGTTGACCTTTCGCCAAACGCACGACCATGATCGCTCATCGTTTCATCACGTGAATGAAAACTTGATGCATCTGGCTGAGCCTTTCCAACTCTTTCTGCAGCGTTGCGTTTCGATCGACCTGGAAGTTGATCCTGCAACCGCAAGCATCTTTGCTTTTGCGGCGGTGCGCGATAATGCTCGCCCCCCGATCTTGGCAAAAAAACGCGATCTCGTGATAGCGCTCGACCGCCTGGAAGCAGAAGCAACCGGGGGCGTGCATCTGCTCGGCCACAACATATTTCGGCATGACTTGCCTCATCTGTTCGCGGTGCGCCCTGGGTTAGCGAATGTTTTGCGATCACCGATAGACACTCTATGGCTCAATCCGCTCGCATTTCCGCGCAATCCCTACCACCACCTGGTCAAGCATTACCATGACGGGCGTCTGCAAGCGGGTCATGTCAACGATCCTGAACTTGATGCGCGACTGGTGTTTCAGGTGCTGCGCAATCAATTGACGGCTTTGACACAGCAGAACGCCGACCAGCCCGATGCCGTTGCAGCCTTTCATTTCCTTACTACGAGAATGGAGAACCAAGGCGGGTTTGACGCGGTGTTTCGGGAGGTTCGCGGAGCTCCCACGCCCGATCCTCTAGTGGCAAAAGAAGCGATTTTCCGGCTTCTTGCGGGGCGGGCCTGCGAGAAGCGGGTTGAGCAGACGCTGAACCGCCTTTCGAACCCGCAGCTCGGTTGGCCGATGGCCTATGCTTTGTCCTGGATCCTGGTCGCGGGCGGAGATTCCGTCATGCCGCCTTGGGTGCGGGCGCAGTTCCGCGAGGCTGCACTGATCGTGCGGCACCTTCGCGACGCCAACTGCAAAAGCCCGGATTGCACCTGGTGTAGTGAAAAGAACAACCCGGTCCGCGCGCTGTCACGCTGGTTCGGGTTCGATGCTTTCCGCGCGGAGCCCGTGGATGATATGGGCCGCCCCCTGCAGGAGCGGATCGTCGATGAGACGATGCGCGGGTCGAGCGTCCTCGGCATTCTGCCGACTGGCACAGGCAAATCGGTCTGTTATCAGATCCCCGCCCTGTCGAAGTTCGACAAGACCGGAGCGCTGACAGTGGTGATCTCGCCGCTGGTCGCGTTGATGGCTGATCAGGTGCAGGGCATGGCGCGGGCAGGGATATCCTCTGCCGTGACCGTTAATGGCATGCTTTCGATGCCCGAGCGGCAGGATGCACTGGACCGTGTCCGCATGGGAGAGGCCGCAATGCTGCTGATCTCACCCGAGCAATTGCGCAGCAACTCGGTCCGGTCGGTTCTGGCACAGCGTGAGATCGGCCTCTGGGTGCTGGACGAAGCGCATTGTGTGTCGAAATGGGGACACGATTTCCGGCCTGATTACCGCTATGTCAGTCGCTTCATCAAGGAATCCTCGGGCGATGACGCGCCTGCCCAGGTCCTGTGCTTGACCGCCACCGCCAAACCCGAAGTGGTGCGGGACATCCGAGAGCATTTCAAGTCACGGCTCGGATGCGACCTTTTGCTGCTGGACGGTGGCGCAGCGCGCACCAATCTCAGCTTCGAGGTCCGGCCGACGCAGCGCGGCACCAAGCTGGCCGACATCCTTGATGTGATCGAGACCAAGCTACCACAGGAGGACGCTTCGGGTGCCGTTGTCTATTGCGCCACCCGCAGCGAGACACAGCGAGTGGCCGAGTTCCTCAAGCAGCAAGGCCTGTCGGCGGAACGGTTCCACGCCGGGTTGACGTCCGAGGAGAAGCGCGACATTCAGGAACGATTTCGCAACGGCGAACTGCGAATTATTGCTGCGACCAATGCATTCGGCATGGGGATCGACAAACCCGACATCCGACTGGTGGTCCATGGCGACATTCCCGGATCACTGGAGAACTACCTTCAGGAAGCCGGGCGAGCGGGCCGCGACCGCGCCCATGCCAAGTGCGTGCTGCTCTTTGCCGAAGAGGACGTCGAGCGCCAGTTCTCGCTTTCGGCTCGCTCGCGCCTAGCCCGACACGAAATCGGCGCGATCCTCAAGGCCCTGCGGCGCCTTGACGAGCGGACGAAAAAGACCGGCACCGTGGTTGCTACCTCGGGCGAAGTCGTGCGAGCTGAACGCGATCAGGAATTCGAGCGCGACAGCAGCACCGACGACACCAGGGTGAAGACCGCGGTGTCCTGGCTGGAAGAGGCCACGCTGCTGAGCCGCGAGGAGAACAAGGTTCAGGTCTTTCCCTCATCTCTCAGGATCCGCAACCTGGAAGAAGTCGAGGCCATCCTGGCCAGAGCAGCGATCACTGGCACCCGCCGCAAGCAGCTTCTGGATATCACACGCCACTTGGTGAACGCGCCGCCCGATCAGGGCATATCCACCGACGAGCTCGCCGGGGTTAGCGGATTGACAGGGGGTATGCTGAACAAGGCGCTGGCCGACCTCGAGGCGCTCGGGATCGCTCGCAACGACGTCGTGGTCACTATCTTTGTCCATGTTGCAGTAGACGGTCATTCGCAGCAGCGTTTGGCGCAGGCCGCGCGGCTTGAAACGGCGCTGATCGCCCTGATGCGTGAGGCAGCCCCCGATGCCGAAGGTGCTGAAGGCATTCCCCTGCATCTGGCCGAGACCTGTCAGGCGCTCCGCAATCAGGGGCACAGCGCAGTGCGACCCGACATCGTGGAAAAGCTGCTGCGCAGCATGGGCCGAGACGGGCGCGATCAGGATGGTGGCAAGGGCAATCTGCGGCTGCGCAAGGCTTCGCGCAACACGTTGATGGTCACGTTGCAACGGTCCTGGCAGGCATTGGAACAGACGGCAAACCTGCGGCGGCAGGGTGCGGAGCTGCTGCTAGGGCACCTTCTTGGCAGGTTGCCAAAGGGCAGCCGCGGCAAGGATATCCAGGTCGAAACTACGATGGGTGATCTGCTCGCCACCTTGACTGGAGACGCGCTACTGCGCGGCAGTGGCATTCAGGACATGACAAAACTGATAGAGCGCGGACTTCTGTGGCTGCACGAGCAGGAGGTGGTAACGCTGGGCAAAGGGCTGACGATTTTCCGGCAGGCGATGACGGTCCATCTGAACCCCGCGGGCGGCCAGTTCACTGTGAAGGATTTTACGCCCCTGGAGGAACACTACGTTGAGCAGACAATCCAGACCCATGTGATGGCGACCTATGCCGAAAGAGGCCTTGCTGCGATGGATCAGGCGCTTCGGCTGTCGGAGGATTATTTTGTGCTGGAGCGCGACGCCTTTCTGCGCCGGTGGATGCCAGGCAGGGGCGGTGAGATCCGTCGTCAGACCACCGGCAGCTCCTGGAAGGCAATCGTTGAAGGGCTGAAGAATCCAGTTCAGCAGGAGATCGTCGCTGACGACCGCGAACAGACAAGCGTCCTGGTCCTGGCCGGACCGGGTTCGGGCAAAACGCGCGTTCTGGTGCACCGCATCGCCTACCTGATCCGTGTCCGCCGCGAGGACCCACGCGGCATCCTTGTGCTGACCTACAACCGCCATGCCGCCGCCGAGATACGTATTCGACTCCGCCATCTGATAGGCGATGAAGCGGCTGCAGTGACCATATCCACTTGCCACGCCCTCGCGATGCGATTGGTGGGCGCGAGCTTTGCCGGAACTGCGAGCGAGACGTCCCACGACTTCGACGGGATCGTTATGGAAGCGGTGCGCCAGTTGAACGGCGAAGGTCTAAGCAAACCGGAGGCAGAGGCACAACGCGATACGCTGATTCAGGGTTATCGCTGGATTCTGGTGGACGAATATCAGGATATTGGCCCGGAGGAATATGCGTTGATCTCTGCCGTCGCGGGCCGCTCACTTGACGATAAGGAGCTTCGTCTCAGCCTGTTTGCGGTGGGCGACGACGATCAGAACATCTACGCCTTCGCTGGGGCGTCCATCCGCTTTATCCGCCAGTTCGAGGCTGACTATAATGCACGACCGGTGTTTTTGATCGAGAACTATCGCTCGACCGGGCATATCATTGCAGCCGCCAATGCGGTCATTGCGCCAGCCGCGGCTCGCATGAAAGCCGGTCACGACATTGCCATCGATCGCAGGCGCAGCAAGGTGCCTCCCGGTGGCGAGATGGCGGCGCTCGATCCGGTGGCCCATGGGCGCGTGCAAGTGTTGGCCTGCCCATCTGGCGATGTGGCGCAGGCGATGACTGCAGTCGACGAACTTGTCCGACTGTCGCGCCTTGATCAGGAGTGGAACTGGTCGCGTGCGGCGGTCATTGCTCGCGATTGGCGGCGGTTGGCTCCGGTGCGAGCCTATGCCGAAACGCTGGGCATTCCGGTGGAGATGGCAAATGAGAGCCTGCCAAGCATCTGGCGTTTGCGCGAAATGCAGCAGTTCATCGACGTCCTGCGCCGCGATACTACACGCCTGTTGGGCGTCCGTGATCTGGTCGGTGTGCTGAACACGATACCGTCCAACCGCTGGACGGACCTGATCGCCGAAGGCATCGCCGCGCTGGCCAAAGAGCTCGCGAACAAAACCATGCCCGTACCTGACCTCGTCGAGTGGTTCGCTGAGTGGGCCCATGATGCGCGCGGCGATCAGCGCGCATTGCTGCTGCTGACGGCGCATCGATCGAAAGGCCTCGAGTTCGACGATGTCGTCATCCTGAATGGCGGTTGGGACAGGCCCTCTAAGGGTGAGGATCCCGATGCGCCGCGCCGCCTTTTCTATGTCGCCATGACCAGAGCGCGACGTAGCCTTGCCATCATTGCCGAAGGACAGCATCCGTTCGTCTCGCACGGCCAAGAGTATGTGCTGCGCCGCGCCGCGCCAGCCATCTCTGATGCCGTCGATTTTTCGGCTGCGCTATACCAAATGCCGAATCTCAAGACTGTGGACCTGTCGTGGGCCGGGCGTCTCGGGCCGAGTCATCCCTCGCTTGTCGCAATCTCAGCGGCAAAGGCAGGAGACCCTCTTCAGATCGTGCGCGATGGCCCCACTTGGATAATGCAGGATGCGCGGGGACAAGCTCTCGGACGCATGGCCAAAAGCTGGTCACCTCCCGAAGGACTCAACTTCCTCCGCGGCGAGGTCGGCGCCATCGTGCGCTGGCGCAAGGCCGACAATCAGGAAGAGTTCCGGGTGCATCTTCACCGAGATGTTTGGGAGGCGGTTGTGCCGGAGCTTGTATTCGGTTGATAGTTTGCTCGTCGCGAACGGCGGATCGATCGGGACAGCTTCGCTTAACATTGTGCGATGTGGTGTAATCGCAGATGCTCGTGAACAATGGCAAAAGATCAGGTTTGAGCCCGCTTGAGAGCGGTTACAGCCTGAACATCTCCCTCGCTCTCTGTAAGCTGGAACAAGGTCCCCAGCGAGGCTTTGGACATTCTCGAGATCTCGAAAACGTCACATAGCTTCTTTGCGCGAAGTGCGCCAAGTAACTGCAAAGACGTCATTTTTTCTGCTGGGGTATACCGGCTTTTTAAACCAGGGGAGAGGTGCAAAAATGGTCTGCCTGGACCTTAGATTCTCACATGATTTCAAATACTTAGTGAAACAGCCTTTGTTTTCCTTATCTTTTCCCATCGCGAGCGACCGTGGATGCCACCTTTGTGCCCTGGCTTTGGGCATCAGTCAACCGGCGGGTTGAGCGGCAATTATTTCCGCTTTCGGACCTCACGTTTGCGGTGGCGCGCCGCCATAAGGCGCGCGGCAGCTTTGCGCCCGCAACCAGGTCATTCAGACTGCGGCGCCGAGTTCTCGAAAGCGGACATACGCCTTGATGGTCGGAGGCGCCAATTGAGCGGTCCTTGTACTTCGTTTAGTTTGGAATGATCAGATGGTCGTAGATTTCCCCTCAGCCATTGATCGCTTTACCGCCTGCATGATCCAGGGCCTATCAATCGCACCGAAGTAAGCGCACTCATTCTAATCGATGATAAGGCTCGGCAGATAGAGGACGATGTCTTTGGGCGCCGGGAGAGGGACGCTCAACTTGAAGGGAAATCGCGCCAAGCTACTTCGCGCCCTCTTGTCGGTCATACGGACGTCGTCGCGCTTGCCTGAAGCGGGCATCGTCTTGGCACGGCCTCGCCCACAGTGCACCATAAAGCGGACGTCCCTACGCAGGCGTCAGACGACCGACAAGGCCCGAAACCGGACACAGCTTAGAAGTTGGCGCCGATAGCAACGACGCGCTTTAGTCAGCATTACAAACCAACACAAGTTTGCCCCTCACTGATCCCCCGCCGATCAATTCGTGTGCACGGCGTGCCTCACCGAGCGGAATCCGGTCAGCGATTATCGGCTTGATCTTTTTGTCCCGGAGCAGATTAAGCAATGCGCCTAAATCTTCCCGAAACCATGCGGGTCTCCACCGTTTCAGATATTGTATGCTGTAGGGGAGAATGCGTCGTCTGCCGGGCGAAAGGAAAGCACGAAGCGCGTACCATGCAGGGCGCAGTATGCCGCGAAGACGGTAGCGCAAACCACCCGCAAGCTGGCCCTTTTGTAAGAACGAGGTGAAGCCATAAGCGATAACGCGGCCCCCCGGTTTCAGAACTTGAAATGAGCGCCAGACATTGGTTTCTCCAACTCCATCGAAGACGATATCCACCCCTTGACCGGTTAGGCGATGAATCTCGTCGACAAAGTCGCTCTTTTGATAGTCGATTGGCGTGGCGCCCAGATCCGATACGATCTGATGATCCGCTAGAGATGCGGTGCCATACATTTCCAGACCCACCAGACGACCAAGTTGCAGCAAGGCGGTGCCGACTCCTCCGGCCGCACCATGAATGAGTGCCCGTTGTCCTGCTGAAGCATGTGCAACGCGATGGATCATCTGATGGGCCGTTACATAGTTAAGCACAAGGCTCACGGCCTCGGCGGGATCAAGACCAGCGGGAACAGGATTGAGTTCACTCTCCGGTAGGCAAATGTGTTGGGCGTAACCGCCATGAATTGGCAGTGCCGCAACGATTTGACCGACCATTGCCTTAGAGGCTCCCTCTCCGGCTTTGTCCGCGGCACCGACAATGTCCCATCCCGGCGTGAATGGCAGAGTGGTTTTTTCCGGATGGATACCCTCCCTCATCAGCATTTCTGCGAAGGAAACGCCGGCAGCGAACACGCGCACCCGCACCTCGCCTCGGCCCGGCTCTGGCGCCTCTTCCTGCACCGTTTCCAATACCTCCGGCCCGCCAAAACGACGAGCGACGATTCGGAGAGATTTCATGTCAGCCTCCTCCCACGTACCGGCCACCCACTGCAAGACTGACCCTGCGACGCCGCGGTGACATTGATGCAGGTCAAAGGAGCGAGCGCTGGATGGGGGCGGAGCAGTATTGAGCAGGAACGGACGTTCCGGGGTCTCGGTCCCACGGTCCATAACCACCCATCCACGATGCTCAGGAAGGCGATTTTCGACCCAAGCAGCCGCCTGGATGGCCAAGCGCGGCGGCAGGTCTTGGTCCGAACCGGATATCCCTATGCGAATCAGCGGCAAACCGCGCCGCTCAGAAGACTGGGCGCGTCTGCCGCTGTCGTTGCAGCGGCCATCAGCCGTCGGTCGAGACAGTGAGGATTTCCAGGTTTCGATCTCCTGCTGCAGGCGCTCGATCCTGTCGGAGACGAGTTTGAGGGGGGCCGTCTTCGTGCTGGAGGGGCGCAAGCAAGGCATGCCCGAAGGCGAAGTGCATCGCTACGACGAGGAGCACTATCTGGCATCCGTGCCCATTCCGTTCCGATCCGTCGCCAGCGCGGAACGGCCGCTGCTTGCGATCTTTGTGGAGTTCGACATGCCGCTGGCCGCCGAGATCGCCTCGGAAATCGAGAGGCGATCTCGGCGGCCAAGACGAAAAGTCTCGTATCCAGCAGGATGGAACCCGATATCGAGGACGTGTTGCTGCGTCTGTTGAAGGCGCTGAGCGATCCGGTCGAGGAGCAATGACGGCAGCCAAGGATCAGCTCATGCCGCTGACCGGCTCTTCGCCATGGATTGATCGAACGATAGCGGCGCTGATCATCGGCGGGGCTTGTCGTCGCGGCCGGCTCCTCTGCCTATCGCTGGTACGCCAACCGGAGAAAGCAGGAATGCCTCGACGCTCTCGATCTCCAGACAAGGGCGCCGGCCTGATGTGGGCGGTTCTTTGGGCGAGGATACCCGCCTGGGTCAACTCGATGGGGCCTTTTCATTGTTAGCTTAAACGTCCGAAACCAAAATC
The DNA here is from genome assembly GCF_000312665.1 of Rhizobium mesoamericanum STM3625. Classification (GTDB taxonomy): domain Bacteria; phylum Pseudomonadota; class Alphaproteobacteria; order Rhizobiales; family Rhizobiaceae; genus Rhizobium; species Rhizobium mesoamericanum. The sequence goes on from NZ_HF536772.1 coordinate 1,636,920, forward strand.
CCCCAACTGATCTTCACATCCTGAGCGTTTCCCGCGAGAGTGCAGTGCGCGCCGCGGCAGAGATTTACACAGCCGTGGTCCACCGCTACGGTCGGGCGACCCTTTATCAGCGGGGGCAGTGGCGTGGTCAACCGACTTTCCCATTTGCTTATCGTGGCCGGCGGTGTCGGGCTCGCGGTGTCCTACGTGTGGTGGTACATATTCTATTCGCAGGTGATGCAGTTTTTGGACGCGAACGGCGAGTTGCCGGACGAGTGCATCTATACGATTGGCGACCCTTGCAGCATGGTCTCGAGCGCCGCTAATGCCTTTGGCGCAACAGCCTACGATCCAAGGCTGTTCTGGGGTGCCGCGGGAGCGGTAGCGATCGGCGTCATCTTGGGGATTCTTCCTGATGCCAGCGAAGATGACGATTATCGGCCACGATAACAGACTCCCACCAAAACGTCAGCCGCCAAGCCTTACCCGGTTGGGCGGCTTTTTCTATTGTCTGGGAGTAGTCATCGCTGGAGCCGGTTCCTACGCTCTAGAAGTAACTCATGCGCGACCAATTGCCTACCTGCTGGACTGAGACAGATTCCGTTTACCAGTTCCTCAGTGACGCCCGCCTCCTTGAAGCTACGGATCCGATCGTTCGGGATGTCGACGGTTTCGTGACGATAGAGATGCAAGAGGCAGCTCCATTCTTCGTATGTGAAGTCTCTCCGAGCGATCATGCAGTGTCCTCCCACCTAACAGAGCAAAAAAATAGCACAGTTATGTCCTTGAAGCCGTGGAGCTCGCGCTCGTTCTGGTCGTCCCGCTCTACTTGTTCTTAAGTAGCCAAACCTTCCCGGCCATCGTGATCCCGTAGACGTCTTTCGCTCTGTCATCGTCGAGATGCCGCCGCTCTAGAAAGCCAAATCCATCTAGCTCATCCAAAGCTTTGGCTGTTACGGACTTCGCTTTCTGGGGCCGTTCTTTCCAGCGGTCGGACTTCGCGTAGGTCACCGTTGCATTCTGGTGGGTCCATCTACTCGACGGCTGCGGATATAGATCGCCGTCTTTGGCCAGTTTCAATGCGGCAATTTGCGATGGGGAAAGCTCAATCATGTTTAGGAAACCTGTGTCGTTTGAAGACGCGTTCCTAACACATTCCACAGACTTTGCACGTTCAGCTTTTCTGACGACGTGCGTGCATCCATCGTCACGGACCTTCGTCTCTCCCCAATGGCGGTGATGCCCCGGTCAAACAAGATAATACACAGGCGATGCGGTGCGTAATTGTCTTTTTAAGCTTTCCTTATTTAATCACCTGATGGCAAAGTCACCGCCTTCCAAGCCTGGCAGACGAAAAGCCGCTTCGCTCCCGAGCGCGCAAGCCGCGCGATCCGTTGCAGCCCAATCTTCCCTTTGATCCTATGCCGGCTCGCATCGAGCCTTGCTTGGCGCTTCTCAAGCCTCGTCCGTCGGTTGGGCCCGATTGGCTCTACGAGATCAAATGGGATGGATATCGGATCGCAGTGCACCTCAACAACGACAATGTCCGCATTCTCACGCGCGGTGGCCATGATTGGACGCATCGTTTCCCTGCGATCGAGGCAGACGCCAAACGCCTCGGAGTCGGTTCCGTCATCCTGGATGGCGAGGCTGTCGTGCTCGACGAACAGGGCCTTCCGAACTTCGGCCAACTTCAGCAATCGCCCGGAGGGAGGGGCGGCAAACTCAACTCCCGCGCTTCCATCATGTTCGCCTTCGATCTTCTGTATTTCGACGGTCATGACATTCGAAGCCTCGAACTCACTGCCCGCCGGTACTTCCTCCAATCACTTTTGAAGAACGAGCACGGCGCCATCCGGCTTTCCGAAGAGATCGAGGGAGACGGGCGCGATATCTTCGACGCGGCGTGCGAGCACGGCCTTGAGGGCATCATCGCGAAATACAAGGACAGTCCTTATCGCTCGGGCAGGCTCGGCAAGTGGGTGAAGGTGAAGTGCGTCCAAAGCGATAGCTTCATGGTCGTGGGCTACGAGCCTTCATTGGTGGCGCGGGGAGGGATCGGTAGCCTCTTGCTGGCAGCACGAAAGGGCAATGATTGGGTTTACGTCGGCTCGGTCGGTACCGGCTTCAACGAGCGGAGTGCCGAGGCTCTGCGAAAGACGCTCGATCGGATCCAACGCAAGACGGCACCGGTCAAATACGACCGCCGGCGCAAGAACCTGGTATGGGTGCAGCCTACGCTGATTGCCGAGATCGAGTATCGCGCCTGGACACATGACGGAAAGCTTCGCCACCCCTCATATAAGGGGCTGCATATAAGGGGCTGCGCGAGAAGCAGGACAATGCTGCCATCTATGACATCAAATCTTCATGACCGACTTAAACGGAATCGTTTCAACAACACGACCGCTTTCGTCGGTCACCTCAAAAAGCTCCCCATCGATACGCTCGCCGAGAAGCAGCTTTTCAGCCAGCATCTCCCTTGCCGCTCGAATGGCCTCTTCGCGTGCCGAAGCGTGATCCTGTAGTTCGACGCCTTCGGTATCTTCAACGAGGTCGTCGCCGTCGCGGATATGGAAAAAATATCTGGTCATGACCCAAGAACGGCGACCGTCTAATTGTTCCGACACTAAATTATCGGAACGTCACAAGATCGCTGGCCGATTACCACAGCTCATAGGACCCTCATCCTATTCCCGTCGAGCAGCTCTATCACCTTCTTCTCCTGCATTGCATAGAGCGCATCCACAACCTCAAGCTCCGTGTAATTCTTCTCCAGCACGAGCACAGGGCCGATCTCCAGAAGGTTTACCGGCGTTCCAGGCTCTGCCTTGCTGTTGGCGGCGTCGAGGTTGGCTCGGCGGATATCCTTGTCCTGGCTCATGGCGTTGTGTTGATCCATCAAAAGGACGGGTATTTCTTAACGTAGGCCTTTTGAGCCTTCCAGTCAGCAAGACCCGTTTGGGTCAGGCTGACCTCGCCGTCGGAAGCCTTCTGCCCAGGCCCGTGGATAATTTCGATGTAGCCTCGATCCGCCAGCTTCTTCTGAGACCCCGGTCCGAAGCCGCGCGTACCAGCAGGGTGAAGGCGCTGGCCTACACCTAGCTCCACAAGCTTTATCATCGCCGCAAATTCTCTGTGATCCAATTCAGGCTGGATAGGCGGTGGCGGTGCGTCCGTCCTCTGATACGGCCGATAGTCTGCCCAGTCTTCATCGTCCCAGTTCTCCGTTCCATATCGTGGAGCTTGTGGAATCTGGAGGGGAGGCGGGGCTTCGGAGCAGACCCGGCAGCTGGAAATATGGTCACGACGTAGGTCTTGAGATCCACCTGCACCGCAGCGCCCGTCTTCTCTGCAGCTCGGATTAGCCGCTCGATGTCAGCTTGGCGGAATGATGCGCGGGTCATACGTTCCCTTCTTATCTTTTTCGGATTTTGGCTTTTTCGCTACGGCACCTCTTAGGGCTTCGCGAAGCACTGATACGTTGAATTTCTCGGTTTCTTCTTGGGCTAGTTTATCCCAAAATTCGGTGGCCTCGTTCCATTCACCCCAGAGCTGGATCGGCTCGCCGACCGATTCGACCTCTTGCAGTATAAGTGCCCAACCTGCGTATCGACTTCCCTCGTCCACGAAGTATCGCTTCTTCACCACGTAGGGAGTAGCGCCCCCTCGGATGTAGTCACGGGTAAGGATGGTGTCCCCAACCACTGGGCACGTGCCATAGGTTTCAAAAGGGTAGCTATTCAATTCCTCTAGGCGCCCATCCGCAGCGACCGAATAAGTCCTAATCTCGACTAGCGGGCGCTCCTCTGGAGGCTCGTTGAGGCTAGAGCCTTCCTGCGGAGTGTCCTGGATTTTTTTCGCCATGGTGGGTCTCTTGTTCTTGCAGCCAAAGAGCCCTACTCAAATCACTATTTGGGCTTACGAAGCAAAACACGCAGGGTTTCCTGCGCAGATACCGACGGAAGTTGGGTGGCTTGCGGCTTTGCCTTTGCAGGCACCTTACATCGCTCCACCATGTCCATGACGCTTCGCCTTGTGACAAAATCCTTGTTCGCTATACGAATGACTTCGAGGTTGCCTTTGCGCGCTTCCGTGCGCAGCGCACTTTTTGTCAGTTTTCGGCTAAAGAATAACTCTGCCGCTTCAGCTAGGGTATACAGCGTCGCATCATCGGTAGTTCTCCCGTCACGAAGCGCAGACAAAGAGAAGACCCGCAGGAGGGGCGCGGGCGCTGGTAGCTGAGGAAGAGTGCACCTATTGCGGTGCCGGACCTAAGCTAGGGCCTGCATAGTCTTCGTCAACCGCCCGCAACGTGTCGCATGTTGCATCTCATGTTGCATGGATTCGCCGTCAGCGCAGGGAACGCCTGCAAATCAAGGGAATTAAGCGCAACTTGTTGCGATATGAAACTGACGATATCCTGCGCCTAGCGTAAATGTAAGTATTTGTTTTCTTTGATGAAAAATTTGGCTGGGGAACCTGGATTCGAACCAAGATCGACGGAGTCAGAGTCCGCTGTTCTACCATTGAACTATTCCCCAGCAGGTGCGGCGCTCGAAGCGGGTCCGCTGGTGTGCGGCGCTTATAAACAAAAGCTCGCGGATTGCAAATACCTGTTTCGAAAAAAATGAACAGAGTTTTGCAACACGTTTCGATCTCAAAACGTGGGCCTCTTCGGTAGTGCCAAAAAGAATTTGGCGATTTCGCCATGCGCTGGTATCTTCGCGCCAACGCAAAATCGAATGAGCGCCTGCTGCATACCTTTTGGACTTGCGCGGCGCGATGGAAAAAGAACGTGGAAGACCCCGAAGGCGGCCAAAGGCCGCAAGGTAACGGGGCGTTGGCGGCAGGGCGCAAGGACGGAAAGAAGTCCAGGCGCCGCAAGGGCAAGCGTGGCGGGCAATCCCGCAATGCGAGCCAATCCGCTCAGCATGTCCTCTCCGGCGAGACCGGAGAGGCGGCACGCCCGATTGAAGCTGGCAGCGCGGCGCGCAAGCGAAAGCGCCGCCGTCGTGGCGCAGGCGCCTCAGCTGAAGCGGTGCAACCGCATCGTCAAAGCAGTGAAATCTCCGCAATCGCCGGACTTGTTGTCGCTCGCGGGGACGGCGAGACGCTGCCGAGTCGCCGTAATCGCCGCAAACATCGCGGCAAGCGCGGCCTGCAGGGACGTCCCCTAGTGCATGAGAAACCGGTCGGGCATCCGGTTCAGCCGCAACCGGCGACGGCAAGGAATGAAATCGCCGAATCGCGGACAGGTCAGAACGAGAATCGTGCGACGCGTCAGTCCGAAAACGGTCAGCGCAACCATGGCGAACATCCGTGGCCGGACGAGCTCTACGCCGCTCTCGATCTTGGTACTAACAATTGCCGCCTGCTGATTGCCCAACCGACCCGGCCTGGCCAGTTTCGCGTTGTCGATGCCTTCTCGCGGATCGTGCGCCTTGGCGAGGGATTGGCGGCAAGTGGCAGGCTCTCTGACGGTGCCATGGATCGCGCGGTTGATGCGCTGCGCGTCTGCGCTTCCAAGCTGAAGAACCGTGAAATCCGTCGCATGAGGCTAATCGCAACCGAGGCCTGCCGGCAGGCAAGCAACGGCGCCGAGTTTCTCGAGCGCGTCGTTGCCGAGACGGGCCTCGAGCTCGAGATCATCGATAGGGAAACCGAAGCGCGGCTCGCGGTCTCGGGTTGCTCCTCGCTCGTCGGGCGTGAGACGCGCTCGGTGGTCCTATTCGATATTGGTGGCGGCTCCTCCGAAATCGCGGTCATCCGCATCGGCGACAACCGCTTCAATCGACTCGCCAATCACATCACCCACTGGACCTCGCTTCCCGTCGGCGTCGTCACCCTTTCGGAGCGCCATGGCGGACGGGATGTCACGCCCGATCTCTTTGAAGGGATGGTGGTCGAGGTGGAGGGCATGCTTGCCAATTTCAACTGCCCCGCTATCGAGATCGACCATGCCGACGATTTCCATCTGATCGGCACCTCGGGCACGGTGACGACACTCGCCGGGGTTCACCTCGACCTGCCACGCTATGACAGGCGCAAGGTCGATGGCATTTGGTTGTCGGACGATGAAGTCTCGGCGATGCAAGCTAAGCTGTTGTCGTGGGATTTCGCCAGCCGCGCCGCCAATCCCTGCATCGGACCGGACCGTGCCGATCTGGTGCTGGCGGGCTGCGCCATTCTCGAAGCCATCCGTCGCCGGTGGCCGAGCCCGCGCATGCGCGTTGCCGATCGTGGCTTGAGGGAAGGCCTGCTGACAGACATGATGGCGGACGATGGCGTTTGGCGGCGCCACCGCCATCGCCGCGGCCAGCGCGGCAAATAGGGGACAAGCATGGCAAAGCCAACGATTGCCGGTAACCGCACTGGCCGCAAACTAGGCCAGCGCGTCAAGAACAAGAAGATGAAGGCGTCGTCGCGGCAATGGCTGCAGCGCCACATCAACGATCCTTATGTGCAGCGCGCCCAGCTCGAGGGCTATCGCGCGCGCGCCGCCTTCAAGTTGCTCGAGATCGACGAGAAGCACAACATCCTGAAGGGCGCTCGCCGCATCATCGATCTTGGCGCTGCACCCGGAAGCTGGTCGCAAATCGCTGCCAAAGTCACAGGCTCGACGGATGAGGATATCCGGGTCGCGGCGATCGACTTTCTGGAGATGGATCAGCTGCCCGGCGTGAAGATCCTGCAACTGGATTTCCTCGATCCCTCGGCGCCGGCGCAGCTGATCGAGGCCGTTGGCGGCACACCGGATCTGGTGATTTCGGATATGGCGGCGCCCACCACCGGTCACCACCGTACCGATCACCTGCGAACCATGCATCTCTGCGAAGTGGCGGCGCACTTTGCCGTTGAAGTGCTGGGCGAGGGCGGCCACTTCCTAGCAAAGACCTTCCAGGGGGGAACCGAGCGCGATCTTCTTAATATGCTGAAGCGGCATTTCAAGCAGGTCGTCCATGTCAAACCGGCGTCGTCGCGGGCCGAATCCGTGGAGATGTTCCTGTTGGCAAAAGGCTTTAAAGGGCGCCAAGCGGAGCCAGATGCTAAGGAAGCTTGATCTTTGGGCTGGTCTTGGGTGATGATCGATCTCCCAAGACCTTGAATGCCCGGCACCATGCTCCTGTACGTCACCCTCGGAACCAACGACATCGACCAAGCCAGGCGGTTTTACGATAACGTCCTGCCGCTCCTTGGCTATAGGCGCCAGCGCCATTCAGAGGAGGAAATCGGCTACTCCGCCGACGGGGACACCCGCTGCCGGCTCTGGATCGTCACTCCATTCAATCGCAGGCGCGCGTCGAGCGGAAATGGTTCGATGGTCGCACTTCATGCTGAACGGCGGGCGGACGTGGATGCATTCCATGCCGCGGCACTTGCCGCCGGCGGGGTCGATGAAGGCGCACCCGGGTTGCGGCCGTTCCATGCCAATTTTTACGCCGCCTACGTGCGCGATCCAGATGGCAACAAGCTGAGTGCCGTCTGCGAGACCCCGGAATAGCTCCTACTTTACGGCCTGTTGTTCCGCCTCGATCGTCGCCGGGACAAGACGCTTTGCGCGGTGGCCGGAAACCAGCGCGCCGGCGCTCTTGTCCATCCGGATGAAGGGAATGGTCGCCACGACGGTCAGGATCGCGATCACGTAAAACGCAATGTGAAAGTCGGCAACCTGTAGCTCTTCCCCGCGGAAATAGATGGACGTCTCAAGGATCCCGGCAGCAACCGCGACGCCGAGTGCCAGGCTGATTTGCTGCATCACCGAACTCATCGACGTCGCCTGGCTCGCCTGTGCATGATCGATATCGGCAAACGCCAAGGCGTTAACGCCGGTAAAGAAGAACGAGCGTGAGAAGCCACCGATCAACAAGACGGCAATAATGACGAGATGCGGCGTGTACGGTGTGAAGAAGCCGGTCGCGACCGTTACTATCGTCGTGACGCCGGCTGCCGAAAGCAGCGTCGTGCGGAAGCCAGCTACGGCAAAGACACGGCGCGCCATGAACTTGGTCGTGATCGCGCCGATCGCGCCGGCAAAGGTGATCAGGCCGGATTGGAAAGGCGTCAGACCAAAACCGAGCTGAAGCATCAGTGGCGTCAGAAAGGGCATGGCGCCGATGCAGATGCGAAACAGCGTGCCACCGGTGGTGGACGCGCGGAAAGTCGGGTTGCGGAAGAGGTTTAGATTAAGAATCGGCGCTGGATGGCGTTTGGCATGGCGCACATAAAGAAAACCACAGACGAGGCCGATTGCTGTGGCCGCGATGCCGATAAGGGGTGGCAGTGCTGGAAGGCTGACGACGGAGAGGCCGAAGACGACGCCGGCGGCTGAAAATGACGTGAGCAGGAAGCCGATGAGATCCAGCCTCGGCGGCGCGGTGGCCTCCACTTTCGGTAGGAAGATCGTGGCGAGCCAAACGCCGATGATGCCAACTGGCACATTGATCAGGAAGATCCAGTGCCAGGTGAAATAAGTGGTGATGAAGCCGCCGAGCGGCGGCCCGGCAAGCGGCCCGACGAGTGCCGGAATGGTCAGCAGCGCCATGGCCGAAACCAGTTCACTTTTCTTTGTTGTTCTCACAAGCACCAGGCGGCCGACCGGCGTCATCATCGCGCCACCCATGCCCTGCAGGAAACGTGCGAAGACGAACTCGATCAGGCCAGACGAGATCGCGCAGAAGATCGAGCCGACGACGAAGACGCAGATGGCGAGGCGAAAGATCCGCTTGGCGCCATACCGGTCCGCCATCCAGCCGCTGATCGGAATGAAGACCGCGAGAGACACCATGTAGGAGGTTAGCGCGAGCTTCAGCGTGATCGGCCCTACGTGGAGGTCGTTGGCGATGGCCGGCAGGGCGGTCGATATGACGGTGGAGTCCATCTGCTCCATGAAAAGAGCGACGGCGAGGATCAGCGGAACGATGCGGTTCATACGCGAATGCCTGAGGGTCTGCGAAGGCGGGCCCGTGCTCTGTAGTCCTCGGCAGAGCCCCTGCCAACCCCCCTTGCCAACCTCCAGATCCGCTTCTGAAACACGTTTGCATCACGTCTGCGTGAGACGCTTGCTCAGGTATTTCAGCGGCTAAGATCGACGACGCCAAAGGCCAGGCAGCGGTATGGGCAGCAAGGTATTCGACATGATCGGCGTTCCTCGGCTACCACCTGCCGGTCCGGCCGTCGACTTTTGTCGAGATCTTTGTGGTTCGGTATCGCTTCGTTCCAAAGACCTACAGTTCGACCTATGATGTCGCCGTATGGCAGCCATTCCTGGCCCGACGGACACGTCGGGCTTTTTACTATTCCCTTCCTGTCATAGACGTGTTACCAGCCCTCGCCAACTTCCAACGCAACACTTGCACACCGCCGGTGCGGACGATTCGTTCCGGGAGGCGTTGCATTTTTCTTAATTGAAGGAAATTGGCCATGGCTCGCATCATAGAAACGCCAACTGGTTTGGACGCGCTGACGTTCGATGACGTGCTCCTGCAGCCCGGTCATTCAGAGGTCTTGCCCGGTCAGACGAGCGTCGCAACGCGCATCGCCACTGATTTCGAGTTGAACATTCCGATCATCTCGTCGGCCATGGACACTGTCACCGAAAGCCGCCTTGCTATCGCCATGGCGCAGGCCGGCGGTCTCGGCGTCATCCACAAGAATCTGACGCCGGCCGAGCAGGCCGAGCAGGTCCGGCAGGTCAAGAAGTTTGAAAGCGGCATGGTCGTCAATCCGGTGACGATCGGCCCCGACGCGACGCTCGCCGATGCGCTCGGCCTCATGAAGACCTACAGCATCTCTGGCATTCCTGTTGTCGAAAAGTCCGGTCGTCTTGTTGGTATCCTCACCAACCGTGACGTCCGCTTCGCGTCGGATCCGAAACAGAAGATCTATGAGTTGATGACGCGCGAGAACCTCGTCACAGTCAAGGAAAACGTCGACCAGCAGGAAGCCAAACGCCTGCTGCACGCGCATCGCATCGAAAAGTTGCTGGTGGTCGACGGCGAAGGTCGTTGCGTCGGTCTCATCACCGTCAAGGACATCGAAAAGTCGCAGCTGAACCCGAATGCCTCCAAGGATGCGCAGGGTCGCCTGCGCGCCGCTGCCGCCGTCGGCGTCGGTAACGATGGTTTCGAGCGCGCCGAACGCCTGATCGAAGCAGGCGTCGACCTTCTCGTCGTCGATACTGCGCACGGTCATTCGCAAGGCGTTCTGAATGCCGTAGAACGCGTGAAGAAGCTTTCCAACTCGGTGCGCGTCATGGCCGGCAACGTGGCAACATCGGAAGGCACCAGGGCGTTGATCGATGCTGGTGCGGACGCCGTCAAGGTCGGTATCGGTCCCGGCTCAATCTGCACGACGCGCATCGTCGCCGGGGTTGGCGTTCCTCAGCTAGCAGCCATCATGTCGGCCGTCGAGGCTGCGCAGGCGCAGAATATTCCCGTCATCGCGGACGGCGGCATCAAGTTCTCTGGCGACGTCGCCAAAGCGATCGCCTCGGGTGCCTCAGCTGTCATGATCGGTTCGCTGCTCGCCGGCACCGATGAAAGCCCGGGCGAAGTCTATCTCTACCAGGGCCGCTCCTTCAAAGCCTATCGCGGCATGGGCTCCGTCGGCGCCATGGCGCGAGGCTCGGCAGACCGCTACTTCCAGGCAGAAGTACGCGATACGCTGAAGCTCGTGCCTGAAGGCATCGAAGGCCAGGTTCCCTACAAGGGCCCGGTCTCCGGTGTCCTGCACCAGCTTGCCGGTGGTCTCAAGGCGGCCATGGGCTATGTCGGCGGCAAGGATCTCAAGGAGTTCCAGGAACGCGCGACCTTCGTGCGAATCTCCGGCGCTGGCCTTCGCGAAAGCCACCCGCACGATGTGACGATCACCCGCGAGAGCCCCAACTATCCGAGCGCCGGCGGCTGAAAATGAATGCGGGCAGCCGTATTCCGCTCCGGATTATCACGCTGCTCGCGGCCATCTGCCTTGGCGTGCTCGCCTGGACGACATTCGGCTTTGTCGTCCCCTTCAAGCATGAGACGGGGCAAGTCGTTCTCGATGTCTATTTCGCCGGTTATGACGAATTAACTGTCGGCAGGATGCGGCGGCTCCTCGGTCAGAACGAGATCGCCAACAATTTGCTGCGGGCCATGTACGTTGGTCCCGAGATGATCTTTCCGGCGCTTTTCGCCGCTCTCCTGTTGCTGGTGTTGATGAGGCTGAGACCCGGCGGCTCTTACTCGGCGCGCCCGCTCGATCCTTTCCTCGTCAAGCTCGTCTACGCCGTTCCGTTCCTTTACGGTTTTGCAGATTACGGCGAGAACATCTCGAGCTTGGTTGCCTTTGGAGGCGGTGTGCGAGCAGATCAGGCCGCCCAGCTGTTGCCGTGGTTGACACGGCTGAAATTCGCGAGCCTCGCGATCTGCCTGATCGTCATTGCTCGCTTCGCTATCATTGGTGCCATGCATCAAGACAAGGGCGAAACTTAGTATCACCGCAACGACATTTGCGACACTCACGCTTTTCCTCTACAGCACGGAAATCAAACGAAAAACAGCAAGGAAGAGGCAGAATGACCGGCTACGAGATCTTCTGGCCCATTATTGCCCACGTGGCCCTGGTCTATTTCCTCTACGTGCTTCTCGCTTATCGCCGCCGGAATCTTATTCAGGCAGGGAAGGTTCGTCGATCGGACTACCGAGAAAATCGCGACGAGCCCCCGGAAGGCCTCTTTGTCAAGAATTGCCTCGCCAATCAGTTCGAGCTGCCGGTGATCTTTTACGCGTGCTGTGTCCTCCTGTACATTACGGAGGCCGACAACCTTGCGGTCGTCGTCCTTGCCTGGCTCTTCGTCGCACTGCGCTATCTGCATGCCCTCGTGCATGTCACCAGCAACAATCTTCGTTACCGCAGCCCGCTCTTTGCTGCCGGGTACGTGGTGCTCGGCGGCATGTGGCTATGGCTTGCTGTCTGGATGGCCTTCCCGAACGGATGAGCCCGGTAACGCAGTTTTGTTCCCGCGTTACTCGCCACCGACCTATCTCCCCTGCAGGCGAATGCCGACAGGTAGGGAACAGGAGGTCTTAATGGACGAGCCGGAAATCACGCAGGCGATGATCAACGCCTACGACGAATACACGCATCTGACACTCGACCGCCGCAGCTTCATGGACAGGCTGACGAAACTGGCCGGTTCCGCCGGCGCCGCAGCCGTCATTGCGCCGATGCTTGCCGCCAACAAGGCCGGCGCTGAAATGATCGCCGCAGACGATAAACGGCTGGTTGCAAAGGATGTGACCTATCCCGGCGGTGCCGGTGAAATGAAAGGCTATCTGGTCGAGCCGAAGGACGCCTCGGGAAAACTTGGCGCCGTGATCGTCATCCATGAGAACCGTGGTCTCAACCCGCACATCCGGGATGTTGCGCGCCGCATGGCGCTGGAGGGTTTCATCGCATTGGCACCGGATTTCCTCTCGCCTCAGGGCGGCACACCGGAGAATGAAGACAAGGCCCGTGATATGTTCAGCACGCTTGACCGGGCCGCCACAATTGCGAACGCCGAGGCAACGCTCACCTATTTGACCAGGCTTGATAATTCCAATGGCAAGGTTGGCGTGATCGGATTTTGCTGGGGTGGTGGGTTGGTGAACGATTTCGCCACGAAATCGCCGGAGCTTAAGGCCGGCGTCGCCTATTACGGCGCCCAGCCGCGGGCTGCCGATGTGCCGGGTATCAAGGCGGCGCTGATGCTGCACTATGCCGGCCTCGACGACCGCATCAATGCCGGCATCGACGCCTACAAGAAGGCGCTGCAGGAGAACGGCAAGGCCTTTCAGATCTTCGTCTATGATGGCGTCAACCATGCCTTCAACAACGATACGTCCTCGGCGCGTTACGACAAGGAGGCTGCTGACCTTGCCTGGAGCCGGACGGTCGAATTTCTGAAGAAGAACCTCTCCTGATCAGGCTGCCAGTTCGCGCGGGGCAGGGGCGACAGCAATGATCGCCTCTGCCAGCGCCTCCATCTCCTTGCCGCGATGATTGCTACGCCGCCAGGCGAGACCGATCTCGCGCGACGGCTGCGGGTCAGCAAACGGGACGATGCGGATCGAATTGCGACTGGTCTCCGTCGGAATGGCCATCTCGGGAATGAGGGTCATGCCCATGTCGTGCGACACCATTTGCAAAAGCGTTGCCATCGACGTCGCACCGAAGTTCACGAGACTGCGCTTGCCGGCGCTGCAGACGGCGAGCGCCTGGTCGCGCAGGCAGTGTCCCTCCTCGAGAAGCAGGAGCCGGTCGACATTCACCTCATGCTCGGTCAACGGCGACATCAACACCGCCTCGCCGTTGTCGGCCACCGCCATGAAGAAGCGATCGGTGAAGAGCGGCCGCGTCTGAATGCCTTCGATATCGAGCGGCAACGCTGCGATGACCGCATCGAGCTTGCCGGTTGAAAGATCCGCCATCAGCCGGTCAGTCACAGCCTCCCGCAACTCCACCTCAACGCTGGGATATTTCTTACGCAGATGCGGGACGAATTGCGGGACGAGGTAGGGAGCGACCGTCGGAATAATTCCAATGCGGATTAGACCTTCGAGCGTGCCGCCGCCCTTTCGGGCCGTCTGCTCGAGCAGGTCAACCTGATGCAGGATGGCGCGGACGTAGTGCAGGACCTCTTCGCCTTTCGGGGTCAGAAAGGTACTCTGCCGGGTGCGCTCGACAAGCTTGGCGCCGAGATATTCTTCCATCTCCCTGATCTGGGTCGAGAGCGCAGGCTGGCTGATGTGGACCATCTCGGCGGCCCTGCCAAAATGGCGCGTCGTTGCCAGCGCATCGAAATAGCGCATCTGTCGAAGTGTCAGCATGATAATTTCTTCCAATCGAACTCTGCAGTAAGTAAGGCTTGAGATTATCGCAGGTCAATGGGAGCGATAGCCCTCCGGGGTGTTTACGACGGCAATGAGATGCAACTCGTTGGGGCGTCGGCAGACACATCTCGGCGCATTCTAGGAGGCTACGAATCGCGCCTACGTAGAGGCAACCGAAAGTCGATGCCCAGCCGGAGCAAGTTCAATGATCCGGTGCCCGACCGTCAACGAAATCTGGATGTATCATCCAGATTTTGCTACACTTTTCGGGTTCGGTACAATCCAACCGATCTCGTTTACGAGTCGTGAAGACCTGCATGTCATATCGGCAAAAGGGCGCCGGCATGAACTCTTTCCGGCGCTCCACAAAGAACAAATGGGAACGACATGAAGGTCGGAAGTTTGGATCGCATCGGCCTCCGCCGGAAGCCAAAGCAGGAACGCAGTATTCAAAGGCTCGACCTCATCTTGTCGGCCGCGGCGGCAATTATTGCTGAAAAAGGCGTAAGCTCCATGCGAATGACGGAACTGGCCGTCGCCGCCAAGGTGCCCATCGGCTCCGTCTATCAGTATTTTCCCGAGAAGGCTGCGATCGTCAAAGCGCTCTTCGACCGCCACGCTTTGGCGATACAGACGCGCATTGCCGAAGCCTTTGCGTCGGTGCATTCCGTCGACCAAGCGCTCGACGTGCTCGCCGCAACGATTGATTGGCACTATGAAGACTACCGCAACGATGCCGCCTATCTCGGTATCTGGATGGGCACCGAGACCGACCACGATCTGCTGCGTCTCAACATCGAGCACAGCAGGCGGATTGCCGACATTTTCCAGGACACCATCGCCCGTGTTGCGCCGGACTTATCTGCGGCCGACATGCAAGCCCGCAGCTATCTATTCAGCCACCTGCTCGGGGCGTCGATCCGGCTTGCCGTCGTCAGCGAGGATTCGCTCGCCCGTCGCATTCTGGACGAGTGGAAACGCATCACCCGTACGACCTTCCTCTCGCCTATTGCTGCCTGACGCTACCAGCTGGGGATGACGTTGGCGACCTTGAGGCGGGGCTGCAGCCGCCCATAGGCGTTCTTCACATCGGGTTCGAGATTGTCATCGACGACGGCCGGCGTGATGTTGTCAAGGCAGGCGGTGATGTGCGCGGTGATCGCGTTCATCAGCGAGATGGAGACACCTGGCCGCTTCATGATGCCGATCTGAACCGGCGGCAGAGCGGGGAAGCCGTCTGCCTGGCTCAGCACCTTCATCCCCGTACGCAGAGCCGATTCCGGCATGACGGAAACGGCCATGCCGGCAAGGACTGCGGCTGCGACCACGGTGCACGACCAGCTGGTGAACAGGATCTGGTGTTCGCGTCCGACCGCGTCCAGCGCCGAACAGGCGAGCTGGCGCCATTGGCAGTCGCGGCGACCGACGGCGAGCGGCACCGGGGCGTCGTCGCGGATCGGATGGTTTGCTGAGGCGACCCAGCAGAGCGGTTCGGTCCGCACGACGTCCGACATACGCTCGCGCGGGTTATGGGTTACCAGCGCGATATCGAGCTCGCCGCGATGCATCCGCTCGGCGAGGTCCACCGAAGGCTCGCAGACGATAAAGAGCTCGACATTCGGATGTGTCTTGGCGAAGCGGCCGATGATCTCCGGCATGTAGCGGTCGGCGTAGTCGTCGGGCGTACCGATACGCAGGGTACCTTCCAGTCGGTTATCGTCGAAGGCTGCGATCGCTTCGTTGTTGAGACGAATGATACGTCGCGCATAGTTTAAGAGCTTCTCGCCTTCGACGGTCAGCCTGTTGCCCCGCCCGTCCTTGATGAAAAGTTGCTTGCCGATGCGCTCTTCCAGCCGCCGCATCTGCATGGAGACGGCCGACTGCGTCTTGTAGACCCGGTCCGCAGCTTTGGTGAAGCTGCCCGAATCGACGATCGCGATAAAGGTCTGCAACTGGTCAATATCAAGAGGCGCGGACATGAGTTCACCTATAACAATCTCTGATGTTAATCATTAGAAACATTCGTTGGACTGATCAATAGGCGTTTGGCATCTTCGGGATGCAAATCAAGCAAAGTGAAGGACAGACACCCTGCCTGTCCGTTCCGATTTCAACCTAATGCCTTCCCGCTCGACCTCACGGGAGGGGTGGGTTGTTGCGCGCCAATGAAAGGATCAACCCATGCGCACGACAGACCGGATACTTGAACTCGACTGCAGCCGGACCGCACTGACGTTCTCTCAGCGTCTCGCAAATGGCTTTGCAACGGTGTCATCCGTACTGCGCGTGTTCCGCAACCGTATGGAGATCAACCGGCTGCACGATCTCGATGACAAGCAATTGGAAGACATCGGCCTTAGCAGGACCGACCTCACTTCAGCGTTCCTGGCCTCCACGTTCTTCGAGGACCCGTCGGAACACCTGACGCGGTCCGCGGGCAATCGCGGACCAAAGTCGCTCTTCCGGTCCCAAAGGGATTAAGGGTGACCCAGTTTTCCCCGCAGGGTGATAGCCAATAGCCCTGCCTCTTGCCCGGTGACCGGCCTCCCAGCCGTCTCCGGGTTTTTTTATGCCTTCGGGGAAGTGGGGGGAGGTGCCTTTGGCACATAGGTTTCGAAGATAGCTTCCATGCTTTTCTGGTAGCTCTTCTGCACCTCGAGTCCGCTGTCGAACATGTTGTTGAGCATGTCCATGTAGCTTTCCGTTTCCGCCTTTGCCCACTCCTTCGGAGCTTCGGCCCGTTTCGGTTCAACCGGCTTTCCGACCGAACCCATCATTTCCTGAAAGGCCTTTGCGAAAGGGTTGTCGAAGAACGGGTTGGGGACGGTCTTTTCTGCTTGCGGTTTCTGCATGCCGAACATCAGCTGCATGGCCTGAATGAAGGGATTGTCGAAGATGCTTGGCTCGGGAGCTGGCTTCTCCTTTGGCGTGAAGCCGGTGCTTTCGAGCCATTTCTGGATGGTTTCGCCCATAGCCGTATTGGCGAACGGATTCACCGGGGCGTTCATCTGTCCCATCGACTGCTTGAACAATCCGCCCATCAACGTGTCGGCCATCACAGGCAGCATCTGCTTGTAGATTTCCTGCCCGACGCCGGTCATCTGGGCTGCCTGCGCCGCCACGGCACGCGAGACCTCCTTGGAGCCGAACAGCTGAGCGAGGATGTTGTTGCCGTCCGATATCCCCTGCGGCGTGAAAGCCTTGCTCATGTCCTCGAAATACTTGACGTAGTTGCCGGAGGCGACTGCCTGCATCAGCCCTATGAAATCGTAGGGGTTGCTGCTACTCCGCTTCAGACCGGCGGAAAATGCCGGCATGAGCGCAGCCATCGCCTTGGCCGCCTGCTCCTGGGCTAGATCGAACTGCTTGGAGACGGCATCCATTGCCGCGCCGTTCTGGGCCTGCATCATCATGTCGAAGAGTGGCAGCATGGAAATCCCCTTCCCGGTTCGCAACGCTTAATTGCGTCACTATAGCCGGAAAAAGGAATGCGCAAACCGCTTTTTGCAGAAGAGCTTAGGCTGCGACCCTAGTATTGATACTCTTCAAAGACCGGCTCAACGGAACCGTTCCAGCGGCCATGGTAGAGCGCCAGCAGGTCCTCGGCCAAAGTCGCCTTCTTCGCCATGACCTCGTCGAGCGGCGCAAGGAAGATGGATTCGTCCTGACCTTCCTTGTTGAGCATGTTACGCGCCCTCAGACCCGCCTTCGAGACCGCGATCACTTCGCGTGCGGTTTCATAGAGCTCATGCCCACGGAACTTTGCTCTCAAGCCCTGAGACGGGACGGCGTCGCGCAAGGCGCTGACCTCGTCGAATGTCCAGTCCTTGGTCAGCATATCGGCGTCCTCGAGGGCCGCGTTGTCATAGAGAAGCCCGACCCAGAAAGCAGGCAATCCACAGATTCGCCGCCAAGGGCCGCCATCCGCGCCACGCATCTCAAGGAAGCGCTTGAGGCGCACATCCGGGAAGAGCGTCGAGAGATGGTTCGTCCAGTCTCCCATCGTTGGCTCCCACGCAGCAACTTCTCCCTTCAGCGCGCCGTTCATGAACTGACGGAACGTGACGTGAGTACAGTCGTGATAATGCCCGTCGCGCACGACGAAATACATCGGCACGTCGAGGGCCCATTCGACATAGTCATGAAAACCGAAGTCGTCGCGGAAAGTGAAGTCGAGAAGACCGGAGCGATTGTTGTCGGTGTCGCGCCAGATCTCGCCGCGCCATGAGAGCAGGCCGTTGAGCTTGCTCTCGGTAAAGGGCGAGGAGGCAAAGAGGGCGGTTGCCAGAGACTGAAGCTTCATCGAGACGCGCATCTTCTTGCGCATGTCCGCTTCCGAGGAGAAGTCGAGGTTCACCTGGATCGTGCAGGTGCGATACATCATATCGAGTCCCCTGGATCCGACCTTCGGCATGTAGCGGGTCATGATCTCGTAGCGGGATTTCGGCATCACCGGCGTTTCGGTAAGCGTCCATTTCGGACTGCCGCCAATGCCGAGGAAGCGGATGCCCATGGGCTCGGCGATCTCGCGCAATGTAGCAAGATGCGCGTTCGATTCTTTGCAGGTCTCGTGGATCGTTTCGAGCGGCGCCCCGGACAATTCGAACTGGCCGCCGGGCTCGATCGATATGGCGCCCATTCCATTTGGCTCGCCAAGGCCGATCATGTTGTCGCCGTCCATGATCGCATCCCAGCCGGATTTCTGCTGCAGCCCTTTTAGCAGCGCCGAAATGCTGGCTTCGCCGAAGTATGGGACGGGGCTGTTATCGGCCCGGAAGAAGGCGAACTTCTCATGCTCTGTGCCGATGCGGAATCTTTCCTTCGGTTTGCTTCCCACTGCGAGATAGTCGGTCAGCTCCTGAACCGAAGAGAGTGGCGTCTGGTCGGTGGTATCGCGAGCCATTCAAGTCTACCTGCAATGGGAGAGCGCCCGAAAAAACCGGGCAATTGGAAGGGTGATTAGGACTGCTCCCACGTATGTTGCAAGTGAAATTGTTTCAACGGCCCATCAAAAAAATAGCAGCATATTTCGGCCGCGACCGATCCTAAGGTTAATTCCAGTCGCCGATCGACGCCTGAATAACGGCCATGGCCGCCACTGCCGCCGTATCCGCCCTGAGGATCCGCGGCCCGAGCGGTATTGCGGTCACGAAATCGAGGCTGAGCAGTCGCGCGCGTTCTTCCTCGGAGAAACCGCCCTCGGGGCCGACGAGGAGGGCCAGCTTTCGCTCGCTGATCTCGGACAAAACCGGCATTGGGTTCTGTCCCGCATCGCCCTCATCGCAATAGATGATGCGGCGGTCGCTCGGCCATTGTTCCAAGAGGTCGAACAGCCTTACTGGCTCGGCAACATCGGGGATATGGAGTATGCCGCATTGCTCCGCCGCCTCGATGACGTTTGCCCTAAGTTTGTCGAGGTTGGTGATCTTGCCCTGCACGTGCTGCGTCATCACCGGACGCAGTGTGCCGGCACCCATCTCGACCGCCTTCTGCACCAGATAATCCAGCCGCCCGACCTTCAGTGGCGCGAAGAGGTAGTGCAACTCGGAAGGCGCAGGCTGCGCACGCGTCTGCTCCTCGGCAACCAGCACGATCCGCTTTCGTGTTGGAAAGGTAAGGCGCGCTTTCCATTCGCCATCTCGCCCGTTGAAGATCAGCAGTTGCGCGCCGTCGGTCATGCGCAGCACATTGGCGAGATAGTTGAAATTGTCTGCCGTCGTCTCCACCGTTGCGCCGGCTGTAAGGGGGGCGTCCACGAAAAGCCGCTGCATGCGAAAATTGGCGCGCATTGAAAAGTCCTGCTCATACAAAGAGGGCGAACATAACCCAATAGATCATGGCCGCAAGCGCCGCCGAGGTCGGCACCGTGATGATCCAGGCGGCGACGATCGTCATGAAGTGCGAACGACGAACGAGATAGCGCCGGCGAACCTCATGTGTGTTCGGATCTTCCGGTTCATCGACCGCCCAGTTTTCGGCCTTGCGGCGCATGTATTCGATGCGACGCTTTGAATGCCGCGTGTACCACTCGCGGAAAAAGCCGACACCAAACACCGAACCAACCGCGATATGCGTCGTACTGACCGGCAAACCAAGCCATGAGGCGACAATCACGGTAAAGGCTGTTGACAGCGCCACGCAGTAAGCGCGCATAGGATTGAGCTTGGTGATCTGCTCGCCCACCAGCCGGATCAGGCGAGGTCCGAAGAGCAGAAGGCCGACTGAGATGCCGAAGGCGCCGATCAGCAGCACCCAGATCGGAGGCCGGCCTTGCGCAGCCTCGGCGGATTCTCCGACCGCGCGCACGATGGCCGAAAGCGGTCCGACGGCATTGGATACATCGTTGGCCCCGTGTGCGAATGAGAGCAGTGCAGCTGAGCCAATCAGCGGGATTTGAAACAGCACACGCAGCGAGCTGTTACGATTTTCGAGCCCCACGGACTGCCTGCGGACAAATAAACGCGCGACGAACCACCCTAGCGCGCCGACCACGATGCCAAAAAGCATGATTGTCGGTGATGAGAACTCACCAGCCGATTCAAGCTGCAGAACCATGTAGGAGGCGAAGCCGCCGATCATCATCGCGATCAGGACGGGAACCCAGCGTCGCGCCGCGGCAATCTTGTCGGCGCGGTAGATGATCAGGGTCTTCACCATGAAAAGCAGGCTTGCCGCGATTACACCGCCGATCAAGGGAGAGGTCACCCAAGCCGATGTGATCTCAATCATCACCCGCCACTTTACGGGCTCGGGACCGACCGCGCCGATACCCGCGCCGATCACCGCACCGACGATCGCATGCGTGGTCGATACCGGCGCGTTCATCCAGGTCGCGAGGTTGATCCACAATGCGGCGGCCATCAATGCCGCCATCATGATCCAACTGAGGGTCCCCGGCGGCACCTCTACCGCATCCACGATGTTTGACGAGATCGTCTTGACGACCTCGCCGCCGGCAACAGTCGCGCCGAGAATTTCGAAGATAGCTGCGATGACAAGCGCTTGTCCCATTGTCATTGCGCGTGCGCCCACAGCGGCGCCGACGTTGTTGGTAACGTCATTCGCACCGATGTTCATGGCCATGTAAGCTGCAAGCGCCGCAGCGGCGATCACCAACACTGCACCTGGCCGATCGAAGACGTAAACGCCGGCAAAAAGCATAGCCAGGCCAAGGAAGACCAGCCCGAGCCCGGGGGGAACCAGCTTGCGCGAAACGAACTTCGCCGCATCTTCGACATGCGTAAGCTTGTCGAGATCCTTGTCGAGCGTTCGTTTGGTGAGGACGGCTGGTCGGTCGGGCATGCTATTCCTTGGCGTTCAGTCCTGCTTTAACGTCGCCAAGTTTAGCAGCGCAAGATGGCAGCATCATTCCGCTGGAATTTGCTTCGGCATCCTTGCCGCTAGCTGCTCCGCCATACGGCGCTTGAAGAGCAAAAAAATCTCGCGAAGCTCGGGTTCGTGAACGCGGGTTGCCGCTTCGTCGCAGGAAATCCACTCGGTCTTGCGCTCGCCTTTTTCCTTGAAATTCTTGGCGATGGTGGCGACTTCGAGCGCGTAGACCTGCACCTTGCAGGTTACGCTTAGCCCGTTCCTCAGGACCTTGGGATAAGAATAGGTGCCGAGGATTTCGTTCTCCACGGTCCCACGCACTCCTGCTTCCTCATAGGCTTCGCGGGCAGCAACCTCATAGGCTGTACGTCCATCCATCGGCCAGCCTTTGGGAATGACCCAGCGGCCAGTATCACGGCTCGTCAGCAAAAGCACCTCGAGCCCGCCCGTCTTCTTCTTCACCCGGTAGCAAAGTGCAGCATATTGTTGGCGCGGGGGGCGCCGAAACATAAGCTGTACGTCAGAAGCGAGACGGGCGAGAAGTGTCAACGGTCGGGTCACCTTTTTTGTTCATTTCCTTCATTTGGCTATAATAGTATCCATTGGAAAGCTTGCGCGATCCATACGGTTTTCAAGTTTTCCAGCGGGATACTTATCAATAGGCGGCCTCCCTTTCCTTGTGGTTCGGGAAATACGCCAAATACTGTTCTGATTCCGCCTTTGCACACGTGCTCAATGTGCGCTCGTCTTGCATTCAAATCATCGACGGCGTGATGTCATGCACTGTTATGTCAATACTATGGTCATCATGCGTCTTTCCCTATCCGGCGCGACAAGCTGGACGCAGCCGGATCCTGCAGAGTGGCTAGCGTTCCCAATAGGGAACCGGTCCGTAGACTTCGGCGAGAAAGTCGATGAACAGCCGCACCTTGGATGGCAGAAACTGGCGGCTCGGATAGACTGCGGAAAGCGTCACGTTGCTCGACCCCTCGTAGGCGGGGAGAATGTGCACCAACCGACCATCCTTCAGCTCGCGGCTGATGTCCCAGGTGGAGCGCAGCGCGATCCCGAGCCCTGATATGACAGCCTCCCGCACCACCTCGCTCGAATTGGTGACGAGCATCCCTTGCGGGCGCAGGGAAAGCAGGCCCTCGGGCCCTTCCAGCCGCCAGGCGTCGTTGTTGTGCGCGGGCAGGCAGCGATGGTGCTTGAGATCGTCAAGGACTTGGGGCGTTCCGTTGGCGGCAAGGTAATCCGGCGATGCACAAAGCAGGCGTCTGACCGGTGCAAGTCGCCGCGCGACAAGACTTGAGTCGGTCAGCTCCGCAATCCGGATGGCAAGGTCGAAGCCCTCGCCCACGATGTCAGTGAATTCGTCACTGAGCACCAGATTGATCGCAAGCCCCGAATGCATGTCCATGAAGGACTTCAGATGAGGGGCGACATGTGTGCGCCCGAACGAGGTCGGCGCCGTCACCTTCAGCGTTCCCTGCATCTGCGCGGAGCGCCCGGAGATGTAGTATTCAGCCTCCTCGATACCGGCGAGAATGCCGAGCACGCGGTCATAGAAGCCTTGGCCGGCCTCCGTCAGGGAGATCTGCCGCGTCGTGCGCTGCAAAAGTCTCGTGCCCAGCCGATCCTCTAGCCGTTTGATGCGCTTGGAGACCACGGCCGGTGAAAAGCCGAGCGCCCTGCCGGCCAGCGACATGCTTCCCGTCGAAACTACTTTTGCGAAAATTTCGAGGTCACCCAGATTGGTCATGCGCTTTGATTGTTTGTCCTTTTGCAATAAGTGCTTAGCATTTGCGCCTTATTGGGGAAAGTGCTAAGCCCGACAGAGCTGGCAGCGCAGAGGACGTGTCCGGTTTTCGCTGCCGCCGGCGAAGGGAGAGAGCCATGTCCGACACCATTTCGTTTCTCGCCCCGCGTACCGATGTGCTTGCCCGCCGCCGGCAGATCGTCGCAGATCTCATCGACCTGCTGGCGCCGGAATGCCTCGTGCATGAGGCCCGCGAGCTGATGCCGTTCGAGACCGACGCGTTCATTTCCTATCGCCGGATGCCGCTTGCGGTTGCCCTGCCGCGGACGACCGCGGAAGTGGCCGCGGTCATGAGATACTGTCATCGCTATGGCATCCCGGTCGTGCCGCGCGGCGCCGGAACCTCACTCTCCGGCGGCGCGATTCCGCAGGAGGATGCGGTCGTCGTCTGCGTTTCCAAGATGAACCGCATTCTGGAAATCGATCTGCCCAACCGTGTGGCGATCGTCGAAGCCGGCGTGACCAACCTGAATATATCAGAATCCGTCTCTACGGATGGTTTCTTTTACGCACCCGATCCAAGCTCGCAGCTCGCCTGCACGATCGGCGGCAATATCGGCATGAATTCGGGCGGCGCGCACTGTCTGAAGTACGGCGTGACCACCAACAACCTGCTCGGCGTCAAGATGGTGCTGACGGATGGCACCGTGATCGATCTCGGGGGCAAGGCACTGGATGCCGGAGGCTATGATCTGCTTGGATTGGTTTGCGGACATGAAGGCCAGCTTGGGATCGTCACGGAAGCGACTGTTCGTCTGATCGCCAAAGCCGAAGGGTCCCGGCCGGTTCTGTTCGGCTTCGAAACGTCGGAGGAGGCGGGGGCCTGCGTCGCCGATATCATCGCTGCCGGTATCATCCCCGTCGCCATCGAGTTCATGGACAAGCCGGCGATCGAAATCTGCGAAGCTTTTGCCAAGGCCGGTTATCCTCTCGACGTAGGTGCACTGTTGATCGTTGAGGTCGAGGGATCGGAAACGGAAATGGACGACATGCTTAAGAGCATCGTCGAAATCGCCCGCAGGCACGGCGTGAAAACCGTCCGCGAATGCCAGTCGGCAACCGAGGCGGCGCTGATCTGGAAAGGTCGGAAGTCGGCCTTCGGCGCAACCGGGCGTATTGCCGACTATATCTGCATGGACGGAACAGTGCCGCTGAGCCAGCTTTCTTATGTGCTGAGGAAAACCTCTGAGATCATCGATCGCCATGGGCTTCGCGTCGCCAATGTCTTCCATGCGGGCGATGGCAACATGCATCCGCTGATCCTCTTCAATGCCAATGATCCGGAAGATGCCGCCCGCGCCGAGACCGCGGGGATGGAGATCCTGAAGCTCTGTGTCGACGCCGGCGGCTGTCTGACGGGCGAACACGGCGTCGGCATCGAAAAGCGTGACCTGATGCGCCATCAGTATTCCCAGGCGGACTTGGAACAGCAGATGGCGGCACGCGCTGCGTTCGATCCGGCCTGGATTCTGAACCCGTCCAAGGTCTTCCCGCTCGAGGGACGTCCGGCCGCATGATCGATTTATCGCCTATGACGGACGAAGAAGCTGCGGCAATCGTCCGCAGCCATGCCCAGTCAGGCAAGCCGCTCGCGCTCTGCGGTGGCAACACCCGCTCTGGCTTCGGAAATAGCGTGGTGGCGGAAAGCCGTCTGCGGTCTTCTAATCTGAGCGGCATCACGGCATATAATCCAGGCGAGATGGTTTTGACCGCCCGCTCGGGAACGCCGTTGTCCGAGATCGAGGCTGCACTCGCCGAGAACGGTCAGATGATGGCCTTCGAGCCGATGGACCACAGGCCGATCATGGGAACGTCAGGCGAGCCGACGATCGGCGGCGTATTTGCTGCAAACGTCTCGGGTCCGCGCCGTTTCGTGGCTGGGGCCGCGCGCGACAGCCTGCTCGGCGTCAGCTTTATCAATGGCAAGGGCGAGGTGATCAATGCTGGCGGTCGCGTGATGAAAAACGTGACCGGGTTGGACCTTGTCAAGCTGATGGCCGGCTCGCACGGTACGCTGGGGTTCCTGACCGAAGTGACCTTCCGCGTGCCGCCGCGACCGCGAACCGAAGCGACGATCGTCGTTTCCGGGCTGAACGATGCCGAAGCTGCAAACGCCATGGCGGCGGCGATGGCGTTACCGGTCGAAGTCTCCGGCGCCGCGCATTTGCCGATGACGGTTTCCTGGAAGTTTCTCGACAGCACGCTTTCTGGAGGGGAGGCGACTTGTCTGCGAATCGAGGGCCTGCCGGGCTCCGTCGATGCCCGCTCAGCCAAGCTCGCCACGGCCATGGTAGTGTTCGGCTCGGTCATGCGACTGGAACAAAGCGAGAGCGTGCGTCTTTGGAAAGACATCCGCGATGTCGCCCCTTACGCCGACGGCACGGCGCGGCCTGTGTGGCGAGTGTCCGTCGCGCCAAGCATCGGCCACCAACTCGTCGCAGCCCTTCGCCTGGAAGCCGGCGTCGATGCATTCTACGACTGGCAGGGCGGGCTGATTTGGATGCGGATGGAGGCGGATGCCGATGCGGATCTCTTGCGTCGTTTCATAAAGGTGTTGGGCGGCGGCCATGCCACGCTGATCCGCGCGCCCGAGTCGATGCGGTCGATGACGTCGGCGTTCCAGCCGCAGCAGGAGGCGGTAGCCTTGCTGTCGCAGCGGCTGAAGCTGAAATTCGATCCCGCCGGCATCTTCAATCCTGGGAAGATGGCAGGAGCATAGGGCAATGCAGACCAATTTCACGCCGGCCCAGCTTGCCGACCCTAATGTTGCCGAATCCGAGAAGATCCTGCGCAAATGCGTCCATTGCGGCTTCTGCACCGCGACCTGCCCGACCTATGTGACGCTCGGCAACGAGCTCGACAGCCCGCGTGGGCGCATCTATCTGATCAAGGACATGCTGGAAAACGGGCGCCCGGCGGACGCGGAGGTCGTCACTCATATCGACCGTTGTCTCTCGTGTCTCGCCTGCGTGACGACCTGTCCCTCCGGCGTCGACTACATGCACTTGGTCGACCACGCACGGGCGCACATTGAGAAGACCTACAAGCGTCCTTTCACTAATCGGCTCGTGCGGGCGATCCTCGCCGCTATTCTGCCTTATCCCGATCGGTTTCGCCTCGCGATCAAGATGTCGTCGGCGGGCCGGCCGTTCGCAAGCCTTCTCAGGCGTTCGCCCGCTCTGAAGCCGTTTGCCGCGATGCTGGCGCTGGCGCCGCGACGTATTCCTTCCGCTTCGATCTATGCCGCGCCGGCACGCCACCCTCCTGCTGGTGCGAAGCGCGGCCGAGTAGCGATCTTGACTGGCTGCGCGCAACCGGTCCTCGATCCCGGGATCAACGAAGCGACCATCAGGCTGCTCACACGGCTTGGCGTCGAAGTCGTCGTTCCCCAGGGGGAAAGCTGCTGTGGCTCACTCGTCCATCACATGGGGCGCCAAGAGCAGGCTTTGGCGAGTGCACGTGCCAATATCGATGTGTGGACGCGTGAAATCGAAAGGGGTGGGCTCGACGCAATCATCATCACAGCCTCGGGCTGTGGCACGACGATCAAGGACTACGGTCATATGTTGCGGCTCGATCCCGCCTATGCCGAAAAGGCGGCGCGCGTATCCGGCTTGGCGCGGGACATCACGGAATATCTCGTATCGCAAGGCCTTCCCACACAGATGCCGAATGGCATCATCGTAGCCTATCACTCTGCCTGCTCGATGCAGCACGGCCAGAAGATCACGATAGCCCCTAAGCAATTGCTGAAGGCAGCCGGCTTCAATGTCCGCGATCCCGCGGAAGGCCACCTCTGTTGCGGCTCGGCTGGTACCTACAACATCATGCAATCGGATATTTCGGAGGTACTCAAGACCCGCAAGGTCAAGAATATCGAAGCGACGAATCCGCAGGTGATCGCGACTGGCAACATCGGCTGCATCATGCAGATCGCGACTGGCACAGACATTCCGGTCGTTCACACAGTGCAACTGCTTGATTGGGCCTATGGCGGTGATGTACCGGAAAAATTAAAGGATTTGCCTTTAGCTTAGCGGCGCGCCGGATTATCCGGCGATCTCAGGAGTCGCTCATGCATCGCACTATCCTCGCGCTAACGGTTTTCTGCGGCGCGGCCACTGCCGCCCAAGCAGACACTCGCTACTTCTGCTCGGCGGATGACAAGGACGTGCGCTTTACGGTGGAAAGCGGCTTCGAGGCCGGAGGCGGCCATAAGCTCAATCATCTTCGCGGCGCTCTGGTGGCGAAGAACGATGACGTTCCGCAGGCACTCAAGAAGATTGCCGTCAGTTCAGAAAACCTGATGCATCACTGGTCGCATGACGGCGAGCTGCGGCTGGAGATTTTTTATGAGGGCGGTGACGATGCGAATGGCCAGGGGATCAGCCTGATCGTGATCGCCGGCCAGCGTGGAAAATCGATGAACACGTTCTCAGGGACCTATGAACTCGCTCTCGACGGTGGTGCAAAAGCCCTCACCGCCACCGGCAAGGTCACCTGCGGATCGAAATAGGCGACCGGTTGCCCCGGCCGCCTGGGCGCTTGTCTCAGCCGCCAAACAGCGTCCGCAGCAGGTCGATGCCGCGATCGTCGAAGCTGACTTCGCCCTGCTTGTTGCCGGGACCAACGACGATGACCTTGGTGCCGACGGGCGCTCGATCGTAGAGATCGATCACGTCCTGGTTCATCATCCGGATGCAACCGGACGACATGTTGAGGCCGATCGACCACGGCTGGTTGGTGCCGTGGATGCGGAAGGACGTATCGTTGCCGCCCTTGTAGAGATACATGGCGCGGGCGCCGAGCGGATTGTCCTCGCCGCCTTCCTGGAAGGCCGGGAGGATGTGGCCCTTTGCGGCCTCGCGAACGCGCATTTCAGGCGGTGGCGTCCAGCCTGGCCACTCTGCCTTGCGGCCGATCTTGACCACGCCCGACCAACCGAACCCCTCCCGGCCCACGCCGATGCCGTAGCGCGTCGCGCGGTTCTTCGTTTCGACGAGGTACAGAAACTTGTGGTTAGTATCGATGATGATCGTTCCGGGCGCTTCGTTCGTAACAAGATGCACGCGCTGGCGCTTGAATTGTGGCTTGACCGATTTCGGCGGCAGGGCGACGCGGACGACAGGCGCGCCATCATGAGCAGGCGTAATCGGCTGTGCCGACACTGATGCGGACATGGATGAGACCAGAAGGCTGGCGGCTGCGAAAGCCGTCGCTAGTTTCAGCATTTATGATTCCCTCAAAGCAAAACCGGACCGAAGCTACCCAAACTTCGGTCCAGTTCAAGATGTCGGAGCGGAATGGAGCAGCTGCGGTGTCCAAATTGCAACTATTTCTCGCCGGCGCACCGGTATTGATGAGCCTTTACATCACGATAACGCGGGTTCCGACCTTTACGCGTTCGTAAAGGTCAATGACATCTTCGTTGCGCAGCCGGATGCAGCCGGACGACACGGCGTTGCCGATCGTCCAGGGCGCATTGGTTCCATGAATGCGATAGAGCGTCGAGCCTAGATACATGGCTCGCGCGCCAAGCGGATTTTCGGGGCCTCCGTCCATACGCGCCGGGAGATAGTGGCCCTTGGCGGCTTCCCGGCCGATCATTTCCGAAGGCGGTGTCCAGTCCGGCCATTCGGACTTGCGGGTGATCTTGTGCACGCCGGCCCATTCGAAGCCCGGCTTCCCGACGCCGACGCCGTAGCGCCGCGCCTTGCCGCCGTCCATCACGAGGTAGAGGAAGCGACTGTTGGTATCGATGACGATCGTGCCGGGATCCTCCTTGGTGTCGTAGTTAACGATTTGCGGCAGAAACTGCGGATCAAGCTGGCGGCGGACGACCGGAACCCCGGGGTTGACGGCGGACGCCGGCTGCGCCACGACCGCCGGCGCCGAGCGCAAGATGCCGGATGTGAAGAGACCGCGCTGCGGAAAGACCGGTTTCTGGTAGACGACGGGTCGAACCTTGCCGCCTAGCTGCATGATCCATGGAGCCGCGAGATCAGGGCTCAGTACGACCGGCGGGCGCGTCGCATAGCGGTCATCGCCCAGCGCGGCCGTGGAAAAGACGCCGAGCATCGCTGCGGCGAGCAGAAGGGATTTCATCATCTGACGGACTCTCTAAATGGCCGAAAATGCACGGACGGCACCGGCCGTCTTCCGTCACGCTGCCATCTTTACCGCCAGCGAATGGTAAATTTGAATTCATTCAAACCTGAAGCGCCGGATAAACTTTTCGTCAGGGTTATCGTTCGGTTTGGAAACAGAGTTTGCAAATGGTAAAGCCGGATTCGCAGCACGAAAGCGAAGTACGACCATGAGCGATACCGGCATCATTATCGGCGAGGACGGCAAGAGCCGTTGCCACTGGCACGCCAACCTTGCGGACTATCTCAAGTATCATGATGAGGAATGGGGACGCCCGGTAACGGATGATATCCGCCTCTTCGAGAAGATCTGCCTGGAAGGGTTCCAGTCGGGCCTCTCCTGGCTCACTATTTTGCGCAAGCGCGAGAATTTCCGCGCTGCCTTTGCCGGCTTCGATTTCGAAAGGGTCTCGCTCTTCGACGACAACGATATCGAGCGCTGCCTTGCCGATCCCGGGATCGTGCGTCATCGCGGCAAGATCGTTTCGACGATCAATAACGCCCGCCGTGCGATCGAACTGCGGCAGGAGTACGGGTCACTTGCGCGCTATTTCTGGAGCTTTGAGCCCGGTCACAACGAGCGGCCGAAGGTGGTTGATCGAGCCGCCGTCATGGCCAACCCGACAACGCCGACGTCGGTCGTCATTTCCAAGAATTTGAAGAAGCGCGGCTGGACGTTTGTCGGTCCGACTACAGTTTATGCCTTCATGCAGGCAATGGGTCTCGTCAACGATCATGTCGAAGGTTGCTTCTGCCGCGTCGAGGTAGAGGCGATGCGCGATGCATTGGTGCGTCCATGAGGCCGCTCGCGGCAACCGTCGTCTTCTGCCTGTTGGCGTCGATGGCATTCGCCCAATCACCGGAACTGCAGCCCGGCGAGCGACTCGAGAAGCTTGAGTTTCCGGCCGCTACCATGCAGCTCAAGGGTTGGACGAAGTTCGGGAACGGGCGCGTCTACACGCTTCCCGTCAAGGCGGGCCAACATGTGAAGGTCAGTTTCTCGACCAAGAGCAAGTTTACTTTCCTCTCGATATTCGATCTCGCGACGCCCGATGAGGAGGCGATCTTCGGTACCGACGAGGACGGCGAGAGCTACTACATCACGGTGAAGGAGAGCACCACCTGGCTGCTGCGGCCTTATTATTCAAAAGTATCGCCGCGCCGCGGGCTGGGCGCACCCTACAGCATTCTCGTTGAGCCTCAGACAGCGGCGCCGCCGCAACCGGTCGCGCCCGCTGAACAGCAATCGCCGTCTCCTCTCTTTCCCCCAAGGCAATGACGACGGGTTAGCCCAGGCCCTCGATCAGCCCGCGCAGTTCTCCGAGGTGTTCGATTTTGCGAAAGCGCGGTGCGTCCTTCGGTTCCTCGACATGCTCCACGACCCAGGTCAACTCGTGCGGCACAAAGACACCATAGCTGCCGGCGGCGATTGCGGGGACAATGTCTGATTTGAGCGAGTTGCCCACCATCATCGCCCGTTCCGGACCGCCGCCGACCTTGGAGAAGATCCGCCGGTACGTCACAGCGGTCTTGTCGGAGACGATTTCGATTGCGTGAAAGAAGTCGCCGAGCCCGGATTGGGCGAGCTTGCGCTCCTGATCGAAGAGGTCACCCTTGGTTATCATTACCAGCAGGTAGTCTTCCGAAAGCGCCGCCAGCGTCTCTTGAACATGAGGCAACGTCTCGACCGGGTGGGAAAGCAGATCGCGGCCGGTGTCGAGAATGCCGGCAATGACGCTGGCGGGGACATTGCCTTCGGTGACCTCGATCGCCGTCTCGATCATCGATAAAGTAAATCCCTTGATGCCGAAGCCATAGTGCCGGAGATTGCGCTTCTCTGCTTCGAGCAAGCGCTCCGAGACCCTGGGCCCATCTGCATAATCTGACAGCATTTCGGTGAAATGCGCCTCGGTTAGCCGGTAGTATTGCTCATTCTGCCAAAGCGTGTCGTCGGCGTCGAAGCCGATGGTTGTCAGCGTGCGGGTCGTCATCCTTCATCTCCGAGTCATCGGAGAGAATTTATTGGAGGCCGGGCGCGAAACAAGGGGATGCGGTGTGGTCGCACGGGCATTGTAGATGTTGAAATGCCGCCGCTTTGCCATACATCGTTACTGCCTCCCGCGCAGCCGTATTCGGGCTGCTCCTGTCATGCGCAGGCCAATAACCAAAAATGAATTCATCTGTCCGTAGGCACTTCCTACGGTAATCACAAGGAAATCTTCGATCATGCGTTACAATCAACTTGGAAATACGGGGCTCTTCGTCTCCGAAATCTGCCTCGGCACCATGACCTTCGGAGCTGCCGGCGAAGGTAATATTTGGGGTTCCATCGCCGACGTCGACCAGAAGGCTGCCGACCAGATCGTCGAGAGGTCGCTTGCAGCGGGCGTGAACTTCATCGACACGGCCGACGTCTATTCCTTCGGTGAATCGGAAAGGCTGCTTGGCCAGGCCCTGAAAAACCTCAGCGTTCCCCGCAAGGACGTTGTCATCGCCACAAAGGTCTACGGCGTCATGGGCGACAAGCCGAATGATCGCGGCGCCTCGCGTGGCCATATTATGGATTCAGTCGAGGCGAGCCTGAAGCGCCTGCAGACGGATCATATCGATCTCTATCAGATCCACGCCACCGATCCGGTCACGCCGATCGATGAGACACTGCGGGCCTTCGACGATCTCGTGTCCCGCGGTTTGGTGCGGTATATCGGTGTCTCCAACTGGCAGGCATGGCGCATCGCCAAGGCGCTTGGCGTCTCGGAACGCCGCGGCTTTGCGCGCTTCGAAACCGTACAGGCCTATTACTCGATCGCCGGCCGTGATCTCGAACGCGATATCGTGCCGATGATGCAGGAAGAAAGGCTTGGTCTGATGGTCTGGTCGCCGCTAGCAGGCGGACTTCTATCCGGCAAGTATGGACCGGGAGCACCCGGCAATGGGGAGGGGCGCCGCGCCTCATTCGACTTCCCGCCCGTCGACAAGGATCGCGCCTGGGCCTGTGTTGCCGTCATGCGCGAGATCGCTGGGAAACACAACACGAGCGTCGCGACCGTGGCGCTTGCCTACATTCTCGCGAAACCTTTCGTGACGACGGTCATTATCGGGGCCAAGCGCGTAGAGCAACTCGACCAGAACCTGGCGGCCGTCAATCTGAAGCTTGAAGCGGACGATCTGCAGAAACTGGACGAGGTCAGCGAGCTCGCGCCTGAATATCCCGGCTGGATGCTTGCGCGGCAGGGATCTGGCCGCCGGCCCGAGCCATTCGACCCAAAGGCTTGATCGAAGGCTAGCTTAGCTAAGGCGGACGCCGGGGCTTCATGCTCCGGCGTCCGTCGCGATTACTTGCTGTGTGCCTTGAGCCAAGCCTGCATGTCGGCGATTTTCCCTTCCTGGGCTTTGATCACGGGTCAGCGAGCCTTTCGAATTTCCGGATCCTTGCCGTACTGCAGCTCGATCTTCGCCTTGTCGATCGCGTCCTGATGATGCGGGATCATGTCGGCATCGCCGCTGTACTTGGTCACCCATCCGATTGCTCATGTCCATCTTCATGTCTTCGGCGAAGACAGACGCAGTCGAGTTGGACAGATGTCGCGGGATTACCGCGCACGTTGCCCGATCAATTTTTTGTGGATACGATCAATGTCAATCCGGCACATGTTCCATGATGATTTGCGTGTGTAGCATCGGCCCCGCCTCCGCTCCGAAATAAGTTTCCAGCAGCGGCAGAAAATCGTCAGACAGATAGAAAGCCGTCAACGCACGATCGGCCAACAGGCGGAAGTTCGCGTCATCGCGACGCATCGCTATCGCATAGGGTTCATGGGTATACAGGCGATCGCCGATCTCGAGCGAGGACGGATCGCGCGCCCGCGCGGCCAGGTTAATAAGGAGCACCTGATCGGCGATATAGGCATCGATCTTGTGATCCTCCAGCGCCGCAAGCCCGTCCTCGTGCGTCTCGAAATCGGCCAGCTTCGTCTTCGATACCTGGGTTGCCAGCGCCTCGCGCAGCGTCGCTCCCGTTGTCGTGTTGGCACGCACGCCGATTATGCGCGTGGATGCAACACGCTCGCTAACCGGGCGAACAGCAGGGTTGTCGAGGAAAAGCGTCTGTAGGTAGTTGGGAGAATCTTTGCGCAGCAGCGCAGTCGCCCCGGTCAGGAAGATGGGCTGCGAGAAGTCCACGATCTCCCGCCTCTTCAAGTTGACGGTGATTGCACCGCACAGCAGATCGACCTGTCCATTTTTCACCGCGTCGAACCCGTTCGCGAGCGTCATCTCGATGTATTCGCGCTTCAGCTGCGGTACTTGTTGTTCTATTTCATCTGCAATCTTGCCACAGAGGTCGATGGCATATCCCGTCGGATTGGCGCCTCCTTTGCTGGAGGAAAAGGGCGCCTCGTCGGCGATGTAGCCGATGCGCACGCTGCTATGCTGGGTGATCGTGTCGAGCGTCGCAGCGGCTACCGCGATCACCGAAAAGTAAAGGGCAAGGTTCGCTAGGAGAAACCGTCTCATGCACTTCGCCATGGCATGATCCTCGTCTTTAAACGGTTGCGATCTCAAGGATATACACGCAAACTATGGGTTGCCAGCCATTTGTCAACTGAAGACGCCGCGCTGCTCTGGCTGCCAATCGCGAACGAGATTCGGCCTCGGAAGAGACTTGCCTCAATAGGCGGCAACGACCTTATGCAAGATCTGATAGTCGGTGCTTTCCTCGCCGAGTGGCGCCACGGGCCATGTCCAACTGGCTCGAACCGGTGACAGCGACACGCCATGCAGCAAGTCTGCCTCCTCATGCACCTTTCCGGTGCGGTCGATGATGGCATGGGAAACATCAGTGACCAGGCAGATCTTGCAGGGCACCGCCTCCAAGGCCGACCTGTGTGCCTCGATCAGTTGCGCTACGGTGTCGGCGGGCATGGCGCCTTTCTCCTCCGCCTCGTAACGACGTTTTGCACCGCGACCGATCTGGGAGAGGAGATTGGCCGAGACGACGAAATCGAGATACGGAACCGTTCTCAGGAAGGCGAGCGGCTCCGGTTGCCCACCGGCTGCAAGCTCGTCATAGCCCGATAGATCGCGCTCGATCAGCCGAATATTGCTGTAGCCTTTGAGCCGGAGCCAGAGGCGCGTCGAGGCGAGATGCACGAGATCGACGAGCACAACGGTATCAAAGGTCCGTGCCAAATCCTCGATCGGCACGTCGCGAAGCAGGCCAGACCCCAGGACGACCGCCGTTCTCCTCTGTTGCAGGCCCGCCAGTGCACGCCTCACCGCGTTCAAGCTGCGCTCCTCGTGATCTGCCCATTGCTGGCGGCAGCGGCCGGCTCGGGACCAGAGATTGACCGAGTATCGTATGAACGGGCGATGTGCCTTCAGCGTCGCCGGAACGGTCGCGGCGTAGAGAAGCGCCTCTGCGATCATGATAAAGCTCCTCCAATTCGATCCATTCTCTCTCGTTCAATTGATTCTGTGTTCCGGATCAAGGGCCTTCGCCCTTGCCGCACCCGGCCCTTTCCGCTAGGAAACCGCCACTGTCACAGCGAGCGGAATACCTTGGAAATGAACGACAAGCAGAAGAAACCACAAAAGCTCAAGGCCAGACTTCCACGCGGCTTCGTCGATCGTTCGGCAGCCGACATCCGCGCCGTCACCGAAATGACCACGAAGATCCGGGAAGTCTATGAGCACTATGGTTTCGATCCTGTCGAAACACCGCTTTTCGAATACACTGATGCGCTGGGCAAATTCCTGCCCGATGCCGACCGGCCGAACGAAGGCGTGTTCTCGCTGCAGGATGACGACGAGCAGTGGATGTCCTTGCGTTACGACCTGACGGCGCCGCTCGCCCGTCATGTCGCCGAGAATTTCAACGAGATCCAGCTGCCCTACCGCACCTATCGCGCCGGCTATGTTTTCCGCAACGAGAAGCCGGGCCCGGGCCGCTTCCGCCAGTTCATGCAGTTCGACGCCGATACCGTCGGAGCGCCGGGCGTGCAGGCCGATGCGGAAATGTGCATGATGATGGCTGATACGCTGGAAGCCCTCGGAATCAAGCGAGGCGACTACGTGATCCGTGTCAACAACCGGAAGGTTCTCGACGGTGTTCTGGAAGCGATCGGTCTTGGGGGCGACGATAAGGCTGGCCAGCGTCTCAACGTGCTGCGCGCGGTCGACAAGCTCGACAAGTTTGGTCCCCAGGGTGTTGAGCTGCTGCTCGGTGCCGGACGAAAGGATGAGTCCGGCGACTTCACCAAGGGGGCGGGGCTCGACCAGAGCCAAATCGACAAGGTCCTGTTCTTTGTCGGCATCAAGGACTATGTCGAAAGTGCGGCGCAGCTTGCCGAGCTGGTTGCCGGTACATCCAAGGGTGCGGAGGGCGTCGAGGAGTTGAACTTCATCGGCGCATTGGTGCGAAGCGCCGGTTATCAGTCCGACCGCATCAAGATCGATCCTTCGGTCGTCCGTGGCCTTGAATACTATACTGGTCCCGTCTACGAGGCAGAGCTTCTCTTCGACGTTACCAACGAGAAGGGCGAGAAGGTGGTCTTCGGTTCCGTCGGCGGCGGCGGTCGTTATGACGGCCTTGTCTCCCGCTTCATGGGTCAGCCCGTGCCCGCCACCGGCTTCTCTATTGGCGTCTCGCGCCTGATGACGGCGCTGAAGAACCTCGGTAAGCTCGGCCAGGCGGAGGTCATCGAGCCGGTTCTGGTCACCGTCATGGACGGCGATGTCGAGGCGATGGGCAGATATCAGCGTTTCACCCAGGAGCTGCGTTCGGCTGGCATCCGCGCCGAGATGTTCCAGGGCAACTGGAAGAAGTTCGGTAACCAGCTGAAATACGCCGATCGCCGTGGCTGCCCCATTGCCATCATTCAGGGCGGAGATGAGCGTTCGCAGGGCGTCGTTCAGATCAAGGACCTGATCGAGGGCAAGCGCTTGTCGGGCGAGATCGAGGACAACGCCAGCTGGCGCGAGGCCCGCGTCGCCCAGGAGACCGTTGCCGAGGGCGATCTGATTGCCAAGGTGAAGAATATTCTGGCGGCGCAGGCTGAAGACCGGAAGAGGGCGGGCTGAGATGGCCCTGATCAACCTGCCGGACTTCTCCGGCGAGCTCCTTTCAGAGTTTGCAGCGCGAAAGACGGAACGGGTGGACACGCCCGTCATCCAGCCAGCCGAACCGTTTCTTGATATCGCCGGCGAGGATCTTCGCCGGCGCATCTTCATGACCGAGAGCGAGACGGGCGCCAGCCTTTGTCTGCGTCCGGAGTTCACGATACCCGTCTGCCTGCGGCACATCGAGAGCGCGACCGGTACGCCGAAACGCTATTCCTATCTCGGCGAAGTTTTCCGTCAGCGACGCGAAGGCGGCAACGAATTCTATCAGGCCGGGATCGAGGATCTTGGCGACATCAACATTGCCGCTGCCGATGCGCGGGCGATCGGTGATGCGATCGGCGTCTTGGCGCGTGTCGTTCCCGGCAAGCACCTTTCTGTTACACTGGGCGACCAGGCTGTCTTTGAGGCGGTCGTACAGGCGCTCGGCCTGCCGCTTGGCTGGCAGAAACGGCTGATCCATGCCTTCGGCAACATGAGCCAGCTCGAGGCCCTCTTGGCGAACCTTGTCAGCCCTCAGTCTGTGACCGGGCTGAGCGACGAGATCGCGCATCTGATCGCTGCCGATGACGAACCCGCACTGGTCGCGCACATCGATGCGACGATGCAGGCGACGGGTTATTCGACGAATGCAAGCCGCTCTCCGCTGGAAATCGCGCGTCGTTTGAAGGAGAAGCTGATCCTCTCCGAAACGCGCCTCGATGACGCGGCCTACCGTGTGCTCGAGGAATTCCTGTCGCTGAACGTGCCGCTGATCAATGCTTCGGCGGCGCTTGCCGGTTTTGCAGATGCCGCGGGCCTCAAGCTTGGCAACGCGCTGGCTCGTTTCGACGGTCGTGTGGCCGCGCTCGCCAATGCCGGCGTCGACTTGGGGCTGATAGACTACCGCGCAGCCTTCGGGCGTCCGCTGGATTACTACACCGGTCTGGTTTTCGAAATCGGCGTCCAGGGCACGTCGGCGGTCCTCGCCGGTGGTGGCCGTTTCGACCGGTTGATGACGTTCTTGGGAGCCAAGGAACGCATTCCAGCCGTGGGCTTCTCGCTCTGGCTGGATCGCATCGAAGCGGAGAGGGCTGCCTGATGACGATTACCATCGCACTACCCTCCAAGGGACGCATGAAGGATGATGCCTCGGCGATCTTCGAACGCGCCGGCATCAGGATCACTGCTGTGGGCAACGATCGCTCCTATCGCGGACGCGTGGAGGGCTGGGACGACGTCGAAGTCGCCTTCCTCTCCGCCTCGGAGATTTCCCGCGAGCTCGGCAACGGCACGGTCGATTTCGGTGTCACAGGTGAGGACCTTATTCGAGAGGGGCTGGCGGAGGCGGACAAGCGTGTCGAGGTTTGC
The DNA here is from genome assembly GCF_000312665.1 of Rhizobium mesoamericanum STM3625. Taxonomy (GTDB): domain Bacteria; phylum Pseudomonadota; class Alphaproteobacteria; order Rhizobiales; family Rhizobiaceae; genus Rhizobium; species Rhizobium mesoamericanum. The sequence goes on from NZ_HF536772.1 coordinate 1,674,515, forward strand.
GCGCGTCTCGGGTTCGGCCATGCGGATGTCGTGGTTGCCGTTCCCGAAATCTGGCTCGACGTCGACACCATGGCCGATCTTGGCGACGTCGCCTCCGATTTTCGCGCCCGTCACGGACGGCGCCTGGCGATCGCCACCAAATACTGGCGGTTGACGCAGCGGTTCTTCTCAAGCCAGCACGGCATCCAGCTCTACCGCATCGTCGAAAGTCTTGGGGCAACCGAGGGGGCGCCTGCCTCTGGCTCTGCCGATATCATTGTCGATATCACTTCCACCGGCTCGACCCTTCGCGCGAACAACCTGAAGGTCCTGTCTGACGGTGTCGTCCTTCGCTCCGAAGCCTGCTTCGTCAGGGCGCGGAAGGAAAGCCACGCGAATGACGCGACCGTTCAGCGGCTGATCGACGCCGTTCGTTCAGTACTCTGACTTATCTCCCGAATGATCGCATGAAAAAACCCGCCGTCTCGTGAACGGCGGGTTTTCATGCCTTGGGAGGATGCCCCGATCGATTAGGCGGCTACGTAGGCGCCGCGGCGTGCGTCGAGCGAGTAGACGCCCGGGCCGTAGGTGGCGAGCAGGATGTAGGCGCCGGCCAGCGTGATGTTCTTCATGACCATGATCTGGTTCAGGATGTTAACCAGTTCCGTGCCGCTGGCGTAGGGCAGGTGGAAGAGGACGGCAGTGAACACACAGAAGCCAGCCAGCAGCCAGCCGACGATCTTCGTCTGGAAGCCAACGAGAACGGCAAGGCCGGTCAGCAGTTCGAAGGCGCCTGCGAGATAGGCAAGGGCAGTCGCTGCGGGAAGACCAGCACCGGCGATCATGCCGGCAGTACCGGCCGCGTCGGCGAGCTTGCCAAAGCCTGCTAGGATGAACATGAAGGAGAGTAGGATGCGGGCGCCAAGAATGATGAGGTTGTTGGTATTCGACATGGGACGTTGTCTCCGTTTGAATGACGTCTGAGGTCGTTGTGCCCCCGGCACGCTGCCAACCCCGATGCCGCTTTGTCGCCTTTTTTTGCCGTAGTGGAAAGATAGACGGAAGGGGACACTTTGTTCTCTAATATTGAACGAAAGATAGTGAGCAGGCAACCTTGCCATCAGCGCTGGCCCTCTTCTATGTTCGGCCACCCAAGATGGAGACCCCAATGGCAGATCTTTCCGCTTTTCCAATTACGACGCGCTGGCCTGCAGCGAACCCGGACATTATCCAGCTTTACTCGTTGCCGACACCGAACGGCGTGAAGATATCAATCGCGCTTGAAGAGCTCGGCTTGCCCTATGAGCCACATCTGATTTCCTTTAGCACGAATGACCAGAAGTCTCCGGAATTCGTGTCGCTCAATCCGAACGGTCGTATTCCAGCGATCATCGATCCCAATGGTCCGGATAGAAAGCCGATCGGCATTTTCGAATCCGGTGCCATCCTGCTGTATCTCGCTGAGAAGACCGGCAAGCTCATTCCGGCCGATGCGGCGGGGCGCTATGAGACGATCCAATGGGTCTTCTTCCAGATGGCCGGCATCGGGCCAATGTTCGGGCAGTTCGGCCATTTCTACAAGTTCGCAGCCGACAAGGTCGCCAACAACTCCTATCCGATGGAGCGCTACCGCGACGAATCGAAACGGCTGCTCAGTGTGCTGGAAGCGCGGCTCCAGAGCCGGCAGTGGCTCATGGGCGATCTCTACACGATCGCCGACGTCGCCACGTTCCCGTGGCTCCGGGGCGCCGATATCTTCTATGGCGGCCGAGAGGTGCTGGACTATAAGAGCTTCCCGGCGGTCATGGACTGGCTCGAGCGTTGCATCGCCCGCCCGGCATCGGAAAAGGGGTTAAGCATACCTGCCCGACCTGATTAAAGCCGAAGCAAGATTGCGACAAGGCCGGTCCCAGTCCCATAGGGCCGGCTTTTATGTCTGGCCGACGCTTCTATTGGCGGCGTGCAAACTCGTTGCCGACATTGGTCTTGAAACGCGGAAAGACAAAAACTCCAAGCATGCTGCCGTGACAGGCACCGTCATGCCCGTTCGACTCGCCCATGCAGAACAAGGGCTGGCGGAAGCCATTCGACATTATGATCGTCGTCGAGAAGCAGAAGGACGACGAGAGCGTGGCGGCCTGCTCGAAGAGTTCCAAAATGTGTGCGTGATCCTTGGGGTCATAGCAGCGCGTGAGGCTGAGAAGGCCGCATTCCCGCGCCGGTAGCCCGTGCAGCAGGGCGCTCGATTCCTTGAGGCGGATCACGCCGCTGGAAAAGTCTGCAACCCAGGTTTCCGAAACGGAATACTGCGCAAGCATTTCATGATCGTGATTGCCGATATCCAGCGAACCCGGCATGAGCGGTGCCGCGACGTTGGTTTTCGCGATTTTAAACAAATTTTCCCCAGCTTAGGTACAGCTTCCCCCGCTGCACGTCCGGCAAAAATGATTAGGTTCATGCTGCACCGTACTTCATGCACGGGACCTCGCGAAATGGGGCCTGGATTGCCGGTTCTTCTGACGAACCGCTTCCAATTTCGCCGAGAATTTACACAACTTATGATCTATTTTCGGGAGAGGTTCTTCCCGAGCACGGTCCCGTGTTCGCCTGGTCGGGATCGTTGTCGCTCGCGACCGTCGGCTGATGAAGGCACACCGAATGCAACGGGAATTTATAGGTACTTTTATGCAAACGGCAATCGGCTTTTTGGGAGGCGCTGATATCTACTGTGAGTGGAAACAGAGCTTGAGGTCTGGGAAGATCCATAAAGCGGCACAAGAGTGCAGTTTTTGAGGATTAAGCGATTTCGTTTCCCGTCGATGCAGCCAGATTTGCATAAAATTGCATCGAAGGGAAAACAGCCTTCGAACGAAAAAAACGAAAACCCGCAAGCTTTGCGAAAGCCTCGCCAAATCCGAAGAGCGCTCAGATATCTGGTTAAACGTTTCACCTGACAACTGAAAAAGCGTGCGACCGCACCCGAATCAGTGTCGAAACGAAAAGGGCGGTCCGAAAACCGCCCTTCCTGTTCCGGGAAACCGGAGATAGATCGGTGAAGCTTCATGGACGCTTCAGCGATAGGCTTTCGCCTATCACATCATGTCCATGCCGCCCATGCCGCCCATACCGCCTGGCATGCCAGCCGGAGCGTCCTTCTTCGGCAACTCGGCGATCATCGCTTCGGTGGTGATCAGCAGCGAAGCAACCGAAGCTGCGTCCTGCAGAGCCGTACGAACAACCTTGACCGGGTCGACGATACCCATGGCGATCATGTCGCCGTATTCGCCGGTCTGGGCGTTGTAGCCGAAGTTGTCTTCGCCCTTCTCGAGGATCTTGCCGACAACGATCGACGCTTCGTCACCAGCGTTCTCGGCGATCTGGCGGGCCGGAGCCTGCAGAGCGCGACGAACGATGTTGATGCCGGCTTCCTGGTCGTCGTTCTCGCCCTTGGCGGAGATCTTGGCGGAGGAACGCAGCAGGGCAACGCCGCCGCCCGGTACGATGCCTTCCTGAACAGCAGCGCGCGTCGCGTTGAGCGCGTCGTCGATGCGGTCTTTCTTTTCCTTCACTTCGACTTCCGTCGAGCCGCCGACGCGGATAACGGCAACGCCGCCAGCGAGCTTGGCAAGACGCTCCTGCAGCTTTTCGCGGTCGTAGTCCGAGGTGGTTTCTTCGATCTGGGCCTTGATCTGGGCAACGCGGCCTTCGATGTCGGACTTGGCACCGGAACCGTCGACGATCGTCGTGTTTTCCTTGGAGATCGAAACCTTCTTGGCGCGGCCAAGCATGTCGAGGGTAACCGACTCGAGCTTGATGCCGAGGTCTTCGGAGATAACCGTACCGCCCGTGAGGATCGCGATGTCTTCGAGCATGGCCTTGCGGCGATCGCCGAAGCCCGGAGCCTTGACAGCAGCTATCTTCAGGCCGCCGCGCAGCTTGTTGACGACGAGCGTCGCAAGTGCTTCGCCTTCGACATCTTCAGCGATGATGAGGAGCGGCTTGCCGGTCTGAACGACGGCTTCGAGAACCGGGAGCATCGCCTGCAGGTTCGAGAGCTTCTTCTCGTGCAAGAGGATGAAGGCGTCTTCGAGATCGGCAACCATCTTTTCCGGGTTGGTGACAAAGTACGGGCTGAGGTAGCCGCGGTCGAACTGCATGCCTTCGACGACTTCGAGTTCGGTTTCAGCGGTCTTGGCTTCTTCGACGGTGATAACGCCTTCGTTGCCGACCTTCTGCATTGCTTCAGCGATGTCGAGACCGATCTGCTTTTCGCCATTTGCGGAGATCGTGCCGACCTGGGCAACCTCTTCCGAGGTGTTGATCTTCTTGGCCTTTGCCTGGAGATCCTTGACGACTTCGCCGACAGCGAGGTCAATACCACGCTTCAGGTCCATCGGGTTCATGCCGGCAGCAACTGCCTTGGCACCTTCGCGAACGATGGCCTGAGCGAGAACCGTTGCGGTCGTCGTGCCGTCGCCGGCGATATCGTTGGTCTTCGAAGCAACTTCGCGGACCATCTGAGCGCCCATGTTCTCGAACTTGTCTTCCAGTTCGATTTCTTTGGCGACCGAGACGCCGTCCTTGGTGATGCGCGGAGCGCCGAAGGACTTGTCGATGATGACATTACGACCCTTCGGGCCGAGTGTTACCTTCACTGCGTCAGCGAGAATGTCGACGCCACGCAGCATCTTTTCGCGCGCGGTGCGGCCGAACTTGATTTCTTTAGCTGCCATGATTGAAACTCCTGAATTCGAGTTGTCCGGGCTTTGGGGGCCCGTAGCTAAAATCGGAAAGGGAAAAACGGCTGATTAGCCGATGATGCCCATGATGTCGGCTTCCTTCATGATCAGAAGGTCTTCGCCGTTGATCTTGACTTCGGTGCCAGACCACTTGCCGAACAGAACGCGATCGCCAGCCTTGACGTCGAGAGCGACGACCTTGCCGGACTCGTCACGAGCACCGGAACCGACGGCGACGATTTCGCCTTCCTGCGGCTTTTCCTTAGCGGTATCCGGAATGATGATGCCGCCCTTGGTCTTTTCTTCGGACTCAACGCGGCGAACGACGACGCGATCGTGAAGGGGGCGGAAATTGGTGGTTGCCATTGTCTAATCCCTCGATCAAATGACACTCGCGGGCCGAGCGGCCCGCACGGATGGGTGTTAGCACTCGTCCTTGGTGAGTGCTAGCGAGGCAGCATTTAGGTGTGGCCTAACGGGGAGTCAAGAACGGCCGCAATTTTTCTTCGGTGTCCTCGCAAATAGCCTTAACAGCACCTCCTTGTCGGAAGTTCGACAGGCCGCGCGATGATGGACCACTCCCCGAGGTCCTATCTCTCAAAAAGCCAAGTGCAAGCCCTTTGGCGCAGGATTGTCGCAAACGCGTGCCGATGATATCGAGCGCCTTGGGGCGAGAGGGGCGACAACCGTGAACGAGGCGATCGCGGCAGAGGGTAGCGTGGCGGCACCGACGCTGCGACAGGTAGCCGGCGTCTGGGCGCGGATTGGCTGTGTAAGCTTCGGCGGCCCGGTTGGCCAGATCGCCCTCATGCATAGGACCATCGTTGACGAGAAGCGCTGGATCTCCGAGGAGCGCTTCCTGCATGCGCTGAATTTCTGCATGCTGCTGCCAGGGCCTGAGGCCCAGCAACTCGCCATCCTCATCGGCTGGATGATGCACGGCATACGCGGCGGCCTCATTGCCGGCCTGCTGTTCATGTTGCCTGGCTTCTTCGCCATCCTGGCGCTATCGAGCCTCTACGCCGTCTTTCAGGGAGCGGCCTGGCTTTCCCCGTTTTTCTTCGGTGTGAAGGCGGCGGTCCTGGCAATCGTCATCGAGGCATTGCTGCGGGTGGGGCGCCAAGCGTTGAAGGAACGCTTTCATTACTATGTGGCCGGAGCGTCGTTCCTGGCTTTCTTCCTTCTGAACCTGTCGTTTCCTCTGGTCATCATCCTGGCCGCAGCGGCGGGACTGTTATGGACGCGGCATCGCCGGCATCGATTGGCAGCGCCAGCTTTTCCGCAAACCTCTTCCGGCAGGCGCTTTCCCACAATCACAACACATGCGATCGCAAAGCCGCTCGCAGTGCTCGTGTTCTGGATTCTCGTCTGGCAGTTGCCGCTCTTCTTCATTCGGGGCATCGATGCACCGGCGGACCTGATCGCCGAAACGCTGAGCGGCGAGACCAATGTGTTCGGCGCGGTCTTCGTCCTCTTCTCCAAGATGGCCGTCGTTACCTTCGGAGGCGCATACGCGGTCCTTTCCTACGTCACGCAGGTCGCTGTCGGCCACTACGCATGGCTTCAGCCAGGCGAGATGCTCGATGGACTAGCGCTTGCCGAGACGACGCCCGGGCCGCTCGTCCTTGTCCTCTGTTTTGTCGGTTTTCTCGCTGGCTACCGCAACCCCGTTGCCATGGCGCCGGTGGCTGGTGGTGTTCTCGGCGCCTTCCTCGCCGCATGGGCAACGTTCGTGCCGAGCTTCGTCTGGATCTTTGCAGGCGCGCCCTACATCGAGAGGCTGCGCAACAACGAGAACCTCTCGGGGACCCTTTCGGCGATCGCCGCGGCGGTCGCAGGCGCCATTCTCAATCTTGCGCTATGGTTCGGTCAGCATGTGCTTTTTGCAGAGGTCGGCCGCCTCGCGCTCCTTTCCGTCAAGACCGGGCTGCCGATCGTCAGCGTCGCCTGGCCAGAGTGGCGGACGCTCGATCTCGTGGCGCTCGGGATCTTCGTGCTCGCGTCCGTCCTGCTCTTTCGCTTCAAGGTCGGCATCCGGACCGTAATCGGCGTCTCCGCCGCTGCGGGTCTGTTGGTCAAGGCTGCCATCGCTGTCCTCTAGTCGGTGGGTTCCGGTTTTTTGCCGTTGCTCACTGCAAAATGCCTTGCCATTGCGGCATGCCTTTGCGATGTCAGCCGTGACTTAACGAGATCGGGAAATCGGAATGGCCAAGCGGATCGAGAACCTTGCGGAAATCACCAGCCAGTATGATGCGGTGTTCTGCGATGTCTGGGGTGTCCTGCACAACGGCGTCGATCCCTTCCCGAAGGCGGCGGCTGCACTGGAGGCAGCGCGAGAGCAGGGACTGACCGTCGTTCTCATCACCAATTCGCCCCGCATCGCTCCGCAAGTCGTGGCGCAGCTTCGCCAGATCGGTATCCAGGACGGCGCCTACGACCGGATCGTCACCTCGGGCGACGTCACGCGAGGCCTGATTGCCGAGGGGCCGAAGAAGGTATTTCTGCTCGGACCGGATCGCGACCTTGCGATCATCGAGGGGCTTGGAGTGGAACGCGTAGATGCCAGGGATGCGGACTCGGTCGTCTGCACCGGCTTCTTCGACGACGAAACCGAAACTCCAGAAGACTACACCGAGATGCTGAAGGCGTTCCAGGCGCGCGGCGTGGCGATGATCTGCGCCAACCCTGATCTGGTTGTCGAGCGCGGCCACAAGATTATCCCCTGCGCCGGCGCGATGGCGGCCTATTACGATCAGCTCGGCGGTCAGACACGTATTGCCGGCAAGCCGCACAAGCCGATTTACGACGCCGTATTGTCGGTGGCCCGCGAGGCGCATGGCGAGTTTCCGAAGAGCCGCGTCCTGGCGATCGGAGACGGGATGCCGACCGATGTGCGCGGCGCTCTCGATTATGGCCTCGACCTCCTCTATATCAGCGGCGGCATCCATGCGAAGGAATACACGCTGAATGGGGAGACCGATGAGGCGATCCTCACGGCCTACCTAGAGCGCGAAAAAGCGACCCCGAAGTGGTGGATGCCTCGTCTAGCCTAAAGAGCCCCGCAGAAGAAAAGCCAGCTGATGACTGTTTTTCACCGCAACGAAACCCGCGAACCCTTGCCGGACCACCTGCGTGGCGGCGTCATTGCCATTGGCAATTTCGACGGCGTGCATCGCGGGCATCAGTCCGTGCTGAACCGGGCCCTCGAAATATCGCGGCAGCGTGGTATTCCGGCACTCGTCCTGACTTTCGAGCCGCATCCGCGTACTGTCTTCCGCCCAGATCAGCCGGTCTTTCGCTTGACGCCTGCACCGCTTAAGGCGCGTATCCTCGAAGCGATCGGCTTCAACGCCGTCATCGAATATCCCTTCGACAGGGAGTTTTCGCAGCGTTCCGCCGAAGATTTCATCCATTCGATCCTCAAGGATTGGCTCGGCGCATCCGAGGTCGTGACGGGTTTCAACTTTCATTTTGGCCGTGGCCGCGAAGGCGGTCCGGCCTTCCTGATGGATGCCGGTCAGAAGTATGGGTTCGGCGTGACGTTGATCGATGCATTCCGCGACGAGAATACCGACGTTGTGTCCTCGAGCCATATTCGCGAACTGCTGAAGGACGGCAACGTCAGCGAGGCAGCCGCGATGCTCGGTTATCACTATACAGTGGAAGCGGAAGTCATTGGCGGCGAGAAGCTTGGCCGCCAGCTCGGCTTCCCGACCGCGAACATGCAATTGCCCGCTGAAGCCGATCTGAAGGCCGGCATCTACGCCGTTCGCTTTCGTCTTGCGAACGGCACCCTGCACGATGGCGTCGCCAGCTACGGTCGCCGACCGACGGTCACGGAAAATGGCGCGCCGCTGCTTGAGACCTACGTTTTCGATTTCAGCGGTAACCTCTACGGGCAGATCTGTTCGGTATCCTTCTTCGGCTACTTGCGCCCAGAACTGAAGTTCGACGGCCTTGACCCCCTTGTCGAGCAGATGAATTGCGACAAGGACGAGGCAAGGGCACTGCTTGCCGGCGTGCGTCCGCTTGGCGAACTCGACCTCAAGATCTGCTTTCACTGATTTGGGAGCGGCAGCGCTTGCCCCGCGCTCGTGGGCTGCGCCATGAAATCCCTCTTCCTTTTCCCTGCAAAAGCGCCTATGAACCGGCCCGATGAAAAAGTTCCGGCTGGCGATCACGATACGAATTATCGGCCCGGCCTTCCGCGCGCGCTAAGCGGCCGGAAGGTCCGGGTTTTCGGCGCTTGGACGACGAGCGCCTCCGTCACCAATTTTCAAGCCCGTTGCGCCCACTTCCGTGGCGCCTAGAGACGATTGCTAGACATGACCGATACAGCCGAAAAAATCGACTACTCTAAGACCCTCTATCTACCGGAAACGGACTTCCCGATGCGCGCCGGCCTGCCACAGAAGGAGCCGGAGACCGTTGCCCGCTGGCAGCAGATGGGTCTCTACAAGAAGCTGCGCGCTTCCGCTGCTGGCCGCGAGAAGTTCGTGCTTCACGACGGCCCGCCTTATGCGAACGGCAACATCCATATCGGGCACGCGTTGAACAAGATCCTCAAGGACGTCATCAACCGCTCGTTTCAGATGCGCGGTTACGACGCCAACTACGTCCCCGGGTGGGACTGCCATGGCCTTCCGATCGAATGGAAGATCGAGGAGAAGTACCGCGAGAAAGGCAAGAACAAGGACGAGGTTCCGGTCAACGAATTCCGTCGGGAATGCCGCGACTTTGCTGCTGACTGGATCAAGGTGCAGTCGGAGGAGTTCAAGCGCCTCGGCATCGAAGGTGACTTCGACAATCCGTACACGACGATGAACTTCCATGCGGAATCGCGCATCGCCGGCGAATTGCTGAAGATCGCCAAATCCGGCCAACTCTATCGCGGCTCCAAGCCGATCATGTGGTCGGTCGTCGAGCGCACGGCGCTCGCCGAAGCCGAGGTCGAATACGCTGATGTCGAAAGCGACATGATCTGGGTGAAGTTCCCGATCGTCGAAGGCTCCAGCGATCTCAAGGGCGCCTTCGTCGTGATCTGGACAACAACGCCGTGGACGATCCCGGGCAATCGCGCCATCGCTTATTCCTCGCGCTACGGCTATGGCCTCTATGATATTGAGACGGCTGAGAATGACTTCGGACCGCAACCCGGTGAACGGCTGATCTTCGCCAAGCGCCTCGCCGAAGAGTCGGCTGCCAAGGCGAAGGTGACCCTCAAGTTTGTCCGCGATGTCGCAGCGGCGGAATTCGCCTCGATCACCTGCGCGCACCCCCTGCACGGGCTTGGCGGCGGCTACCACTTCGAAGTGCCGCTCCTCGACGGCGACCATGTCACCGATGAGACGGGCACCGGCTTCGTCCACACTGCGCCGAGCCACGGGCGCGAAGACTTTGACGCCTGGATGGCCAACCTCCGTTTGCTGGAAGAGCGCCACATCTCGTCGGCGATCCCGTTCCCGGTCGACGATGCTGGGTTCTTCACGACTGACGCGCCTGGTTTCGGCCCGGATGCCGAGGGCGGTGCTGCTCGCGTCATCGATGATAAGGGCAAGAAAGGCGATGCCAACGAACGGGTCATCAAGGCGCTGATCGGTCGCCATGCGCTGTTTGCACGGGGTCGCCTCAAGCACTCGTATCCGCACTCCTGGCGTTCGAAGAAGCCCGTCATCTTCCGCAATACGCCGCAGTGGTTCGTCTACATGGACAAGGAACTCGGTGACGGCACGACGCTGCGCTCGCGCGCCCTGGGCGCAATCGACGCAACCCGCTTCGTACCTGCCGCCGGCCAGAACCGCCTACGCGCCATGATCGAACAGCGTCCGGATTGGGTGCTCTCGCGTCAGCGCGCCTGGGGCGTGCCGATCTGCCTCTTCGTTGATGACGACGGCGGTATCCTGCAGGACGATGCCGTGAACGAACGAATCCTGGAAGCCTTCGAGAAGGAGGGTGCTGATGCCTGGTTCGCGGATGGCGCGCGCGAGCGCTTCCTAGGTGAGAAGGCAAACGAGCCCTGGACCCAGGTCATGGACATCCTCGACGTCTGGTTCGACTCGGGCTCGACGCACACCTTCACGCTTGAAGACCGCCCGGATCTTAAATGGCCGGCCGACCTTTACCTTGAAGGGTCCGACCAGCACCGCGGCTGGTTCCATTCGTCGCTGCTGGAATCCGCCGCAACCCGTGGCCGGGCGCCCTATAATGCTGTTCTCACCCATGGCTTCACCATGGACGAGAAAGGCGAGAAGATGTCGAAGTCGAAAGGCAACGTGACATCTCCGCAGGAAATCATGAAGGACGCAGGCGCCGATATCCTACGCCTTTGGGTGATGACGTCCGACTACGCCGAGGATCTGCGTGTCGGCAAGACGATCATCCAGACGAACATCGATGCCTATCGAAAGCTGCGCAACACCATTCGCTGGATGCTCGGCACGCTGGCTCACGACAAAGGCGAAGTCATCGCACTTGCCGATCTGCCGGAGCTCGAGCGATTGATGCTGCACCGGCTGGCCGAACTCGAACAACTCGTCCGCGAGAGCTATGACGCGTTCGACTTTAAGAAGATTGCTCGCGCGCTGATCGATTTCGCCAACGTCGAGCTCTCGGCCTTCTATTTCGACGTCCGCAAGGATGCGCTCTACTGCGATGCGCCGTCGAGCCTGCGCCGTCGTTCGGCCCTTCATGTCATCCGCAACATCTTCGAATGCATGGTGACATGGCTGGCGCCGATGTTGCCCTTCACGACCGAAGAGGCCTGGCTGTCGCGCAATCCTTCAGCCCTCTCGGTTCACCTCGAGCAGTTCCCTTCCATTCCGGCGGAATGGAAGAACGACGCTCTTGCCGAGAAATGGAAGAAGATCCGCGCCGTTCGTACGGTCGTCACCGGCGCTCTGGAAATCGAGCGCAAGGACAAGCGCATGGGCTCCTCGCTGGAGGCTGCCCCCGTCGTTCACGTCACTGATGCGGAGCTTCTGAAGGCGCTGGAGGGCCAGGACTTTGAGGAAATCTGCATCACGTCTGGCATTGTTATCGATGGCAGGGAAGGGCCCGCCGAGGCGTTTCGTCTGCCGGAGGTATCGGGTGTCAGCGTCGAGCCGAAATTGGCCGAAGGCATCAAATGCGCCCGGTCCTGGCGGATCACGACGGATGTCGGCTCTGACCCCGAGTATCCCGACGTCTCGGCCCGCGATGCGGCCGCGTTGCGCGAACTAGCGGTGCAAAACTGAAGAATATTACCGGGTGAATTGCACAATCGCGGTTCATCCGGTAAAAGCTGCCTGAAAATGGCCGGATTTTTGCGTCAGGGGGACGATTGTCCGTAGGGCGATGATTGCACCGGCATGGCTGGAAGGGTTTTCATGTTATCAACGCGTTGGTTCCGTATGGGCGTCTGCCTGACGGTTGCTGTGACAGGCGGCTCGATGATTTCCGGCTGCGTGGGAAGCCCCCGCTACGGAACGGACAAGACCGCAATGGAGCAGTTGACCGACGACCTTGGTCAGTCCGTTTCCCTGACTGGCGACGGGCCGAAAAACAAAGGTGTCAAATACAGCGCCCGCCCGGGTCTCGTGCTGCCGTCGGCAGGTGACAAGGAAAACCTCGTCGAGCCGCAGCAGAGCATTGCCAGCAAGGAAAATCCGCAGTGGATCGAATCCCCGGAAGAAACCCGTGCGCGCCTGGTTAAGGAAGCTGACGAAAACAGCGACAACCCCAACTACCGCTCGCCGCTCGCAAGTGACAAAGTTGAAGGTGGCCGGCAAACGACCGAAGCCCAGACCAAGGCCTATCGCGAGGCTCGCGCTATCCAGAAGGGCTCCTATACCGATCGCCGCTACATCTCGGATCCACCGACCGAATACCGCCAGGTCGACGATCCGGCCAAGCTCGACGATCTCGGCGAGCCGGAACTGAAGAAGGCGAAGAAGAAGAAGAAGGAAGCTGCGATTGCCGGTACCGGCAATCAGTGGTGGAACCTCCTCCAGTAAGATTTCAAGCGGGGCTGTCAGCCCCGCTTTGCTTTTGACCACGTGTCAACAAGCATCCCGCCAGCAAGGCTGGCGCCGACAGCGCGAAGATTACGAGCGATGTCATGGCACATCACGCTTCTGCGCGAAGAACGTTCGAAGGATATCGGCGGATGTTGTCTCCCGCAGACCGGAATACACCTCCGGGGCGTGGTGGCAGGTGGGCTGCCTATAGAAGCGCACGCCATTGTCGACGGCACCACCCTTCGGGTCTTCTGCGCCGTAATAGAGCCTGCGAATGCGCGCAAAGGAAATGGCGGCCGCGCACATCGTACACGGTTCCAGCGTCACATAAAGGTCGGCGCCGGTCAGTCGTTCCTGACCCAGCGCCTCGCAGGCCATGCGAATGGCGGCGATTTCAGCGTGAGCTGTGACATCGTTGAGCTCGCGCGTGCGATTGCCGGATGCCGCAACCACGGCACCGTCAATCGCGAGAACCGCTCCGATCGGTACCTCACCGCGTTCGCCGGCGGCGCGGGCCTGGTCGAGCGCCAGCTCCATAAATTGATTTGTCTTCACGATCCGACAATTTCCACTTAACCGCAGGGGCGCGACCTGATAGGAAGGCCCCAAAAGGCAGGCAAACAACAAATGACATTCAAAGACAAGCCAAAACGGCCAGGCGGTAAGCCATCTCCGCGCAATGCCGGCCCGAAGTTCGGTGGCAAGCCCGCAAAGGCACTCGTCAAGACTGAGGCGAGCAGCCTTGCCGAAGGTGACGCCAAGGCCGAGCGCATCTCGAAGGTGATGGCGCGCGCCGGCGTCGCATCGCGTCGCGATATCGAGCGCATGATCATGGACGGCCGCGTCAAGCTGAACGGCAAGCTCCTCGAGACCCCCGTCGTCAACGTGACGTTGACGGACAGGATCGAAGTGGACGGCATTCCGATCCGTGGCATCGAACGCACCAGGCTGTGGCTCTATCACAAGCCAGCCGGCCTGGTGACGACAAACGTGGATCCGGAAGGACGCCCCACTGTTTTCGACAACCTGCCGGATGATCTGCCGCGCGTCATGTCGATTGGCCGTCTCGACATCAACACCGAAGGCCTGTTGCTTTTGACCAACGATGGGGGCCTTGCCCGCGCGCTGGAATTGCCGACGACCGGCTGGCTGCGCCGCTACCGCGTACGCGCCCACGGCGAGATCGACCAGGAGGCGCTCGACAAGCTCAAGGATGGCATTGCCGTGGATGGCGTCCTTTATGGCTCGATCGAAGCGACCCTCGACCGTACACAGGGCTCGAACGTCTGGCTCACCATGGGCCTGCGGGAAGGCAAGAACCGCGAAATCAAGAACGTGCTCGGCGCCCTCGGCCTCGACGTCAATCGTCTGATCCGCATTTCCTATGGTCCGTTCCAGCTCGGCGACCTGCCGGAGCGGGATGTGGTCGAAGTTCGCGGCCGCACTTTGCGTGACCAGCTGGGCCCGCGCCTGATCGAGGATGCGAAGGCCAATTTCGACGCGCCGATCTACAACTCGCCGGCTGTTGCGGCTGAGGAGGAACCTGAAGCGAAGCCGGAGCGCCGCGAGCGCCTCCGCAAGCCGGAAGACAAGCGCGAGCGGGCGCTGAGCCGCCTAGACACCAAGCGTGAGGATCGCCACGATGACCGTCGCGATGGTGGCCGCAATGACGATGATCGTCCGAAGCGCCCCGCGCTCGGCAGCCGCCGTAACGCCAATGTCTGGATGGCCCCCGGCGCCCGCCCGCTCGGCGAGAAGGCAGCAGCCAAGGCGGAAAAGAACGCGAAGACCGCCCGCCGACGTGGCGAGACCCCTAATACTGCCAAGCCCGAACATTCTCACTACGGCGACGACCGCCCCCGTGTTCAGATAAATCGCGCGAGCGATGACGAGGGCGAATGGATCCGATCCAGTGAGATCGTCCGCAAGTCCAAGGATGAAGGCGATGACGGCTTCGGCCGCAAGCGCTCCTTCGGGGATCGTCCGGCTCGCGGTGACCGCTCGTTTCGTGACCGTCCGGCGCGCGGCGACAGGCCGCATGGCGACCACCCTTCGCGCGGCGAGCGCCCGTTCTCCGACCGCCCTCGCAGCGATCGCAAGCCGCGCGAAGAGGGCGACGAGCGTCCGCGTTCGTTCGGGGATCGTCCGGCTCGTGGTGACCGCCCGTTCGGAGACCGTCCTCCGCGTGGCGACCGCCCGTTCGGGGACAAGCCACGTGCCGATCGGCGTCCTCGCGCAGAGGGAGATGAGCGCCCACGCGCCAAGAGCTTCTCAGGCGAGGCCCGTTCGGAGCGTCCGGCTGGCAAGTCCTTTGGCGACAAGCCGCGCGGCAAGAGCTTCGGCGGCGGTAAGCCGGGCGCCGGCAAGTCTTTCTCAGGCAAGCCGAAGGGCGACAGGCAGGGCGGCGGTGGCAAGCCTTCGGGCGGGCCGTCGCGGAGTGGACCGAAAGGAAAGGGAATGACGCGCGGTGCGGATCGTCGGCGGTGAGTTTCGCGGACGGCCGCTTGCCGTACCAAAGTCAAGCGACATCCGGCCGACTGCCGACCGGACGCGTGAGAGCTTGTTCAATATTCTAAGCCACGCCTATCCGGAATGCATCGATAGCACCCGGGTCCTGGATCTCTTTGCCGGCACCGGCGCGGTCGGGCTCGAAGCTGTTTCCCGAGGTTGTCGCCACGCGCTGTTTGTCGAAAACAGCGTCGAGGGCAGGGGCTTGCTTTGGGAAAACATCGATGCGCTCGGCCTGCATGGCAGGACGCGCATCCTAAGGCGCGATGCGACCGATCTCGGCAGCGTCGGCAACCTCGAGCCGTTCCAGATGCTGTTTGCCGATCCGCCCTATGGCAAGGGCCTTGGCGAAAAGGCCATGGCCGCCGCCGCCAAGGGCGGCTGGCTGCAACCCGGCGCAATCGCGGTGCTTGAGGAACGCGCGGACGTTGCCGTTTCGATCGACCCTTCCTATCTTTTCCTGGAAAGCCGGATATTCGGCGACACGAAGGTTCATTTCTTCCGTTATCAACCTGAATAGGCGGCGGAAATCGGGGGGAGCGGTGCAGCAGGCAGAGAAGATCGAGACCGAGTTGCCTGCCTCCCGCAACGCCTCGGGCTGTTCGACACCCACGGTCGCAGTTGCCTTCGGCGGCGGCGGCGCGCGCGGCCTGTCGCACATCCACATCATCGAAACGCTGGATGAGCTCGGCATTCGACCCGTCGCGATTGCGGGCTCCTCGATTGGCTCGATCATGGGCGCAGGAATGGCGGCCGGGATGACGGGCGATGCGATCCGCGAGCACGTCATGATGACCGTTGGCAACAAGGCCGCGGTCGTGAGCCGCCTTTGGGGCCTACGCCCGCAGACCGTGCGCGATGCCGTAGCAAACGGCGTGCGCATTGGACAGTTTAACCTCGAACGGATCCTGAAAGCTTTCCTTCCCGCCGATCTGCCGGATCGTTTCGAGGACCTGCCGATTCCGATGATCGTGACGGCAACCGACTACTATGACCAGTGCGAGGTGTTGACGAGCCATGGCGCGCTGTTCCCGGCGCTGGCCGCTTCGTCGGCGATCCCAGCCGTCTTTATGCCGGTGCGGCTGCAAGGGCGGGTGATGATCGACGGTGGCATCAGCAATCCCGTGCCTTACGAATGCCTCATGGACCGGGCCGACATCGTCATAGGCATCGACGTCGTCGGCGCACCGGAAGGCGATGGCACCCATATTCCGAACCGGATGGAAAGCATCTTCGGGTCCGGGCAGTTGATGATGCAGACCGCGATTTCCCTGAAGTTGCGCCTACAGGCGCCGCACATCTTCCTGCGCCCACCCGTTGGGCGGATCGGCGTGATGGACTTCCTCAAAGCGCGCCAAGTCCTGTCCATGTCAGTCGGCATCAAGGACGAACTGAAATACGCGCTCGATCGCGAGATCGAAGCGCGGATCGGCCCTTAGAGGCTTTGCACAAAACTAGTAGCCGTTAATGCCGGCGCCACGAACCGGGCCAATCCCTGCGGGGGTTGCGTAGGTGGTATTCCCCGCGCCCGAGCCGGTGGTTGTGCACCCGGAAAGTGCAAGGAGCGCGATGGCGACGGTGGCTAAAAGACAGCGTGGAGGCATGGCATTGTCCTATCATCGAAGACTGCACGGGCCTCAGCGGCCAACGCCGGATACTCCCTCAAATCGACGGCATTGGCAACTAGGGGATGTAGCCAATTACCGGCGTATCTCAGGAAGGCCACTGCGATCGCCCATTTTGTCGTTTAGGTAACGCAACCAGTCCAGCACAGCAATTGATACTGTCGTGACCGCCGCGAGGAAGGTGAAAAAAGCGATCAGTGCCGAACAGCTTGTGGAGCCATCCAAGCTTGACTTCGGTTCTGAGCTTCCGCCCGTCCGGTAGAGGTCGCCTTTTACCGTCTGCGCGCGCAGCTATACCAAAGTCTAAACCGCTCTAAGCGTCGGCTGTAACTTCTGCAGTGCCCGCCAGCGGGTCCTCGTCGAAGTTCGCGGCGCGCTTTGGCTTGACAAGCGGCTCCGGTTTGACCGGCTGGGAGAAAAGCATGTCGCGGCCGGCCTGCAGTCCTTCCGTGACCTGGAGGACCAGGCGGGCCTCGTCGCGCTTGCGGATATCCTCGCCGATCTCGTAGGCCTCCGCCTCGCCGACACCCAATGCCTCGAGCGTGCGTCGGCCAAACAGCAGACCGGACTCCAGAGTTTCGCGCAGTTCATAGTCGACGTTGAGGTTGCGCAGCGCGATCGAGTGGATGCGGTCGTAGGAGCGCACGAAGAGCTTGGCATGTGGATAGTCCGCCTGCACCAGCTCGACGATCTTGTCGGTAATCTCACGCTTCTGCGTGCAGACGACGACGATCTTGGCGCGGTCGATGCCGGCGGCCCTGAGCACGTCCTTGCGTGTGCCGTCGCCAAAGTAGATCCGGAAACCGAAGGAGGAAGCCTGTCGGATGCGATCGGCCGAAAAGTCGATGACGGTTACGGCGCGCCCGCCGGCGAGCAGGATCTGGGCAGCGATCTGCCCGAAACGCGAGAAGCCGACCATCAGCACATCCGCGCCTGCGCCTTCAAAATCCTCGTCCAGCTGTTCCTCCTCTTTGCCTGAAAGGAGACGCTTGGCCAGCATCGTTCCGATCGGGGTGAGCGCCATCGAAAGGGTGACGATGGCGATCAGCAGTGAGGCGGTGCTTGTCGGCATCAGTCCGGCAACACCGGCGGCGGTAAACAGCACAAAGCCGAATTCGCCGCCTTGCGGCAGGAGGAAAGCGATCCTGATAGCATCGTCGTGCGGCGAGCCTGTTGCGCGGCAGAGAATATAGATCACGAGAGCCTTCGCGGTCATGATGACGGGCACGGCTACGACAATGAAAAGACCGTTGTCTCTGAGCACTTCCAGTTCAATCGACAGGCCGACCGCGATGAAGAAGATAGCGAGCAAAACACCACGGAAGGGCTCGATATCGGCTTCCAATTCGTGGCGATAGGAGGACTCAGCAAGCATTACGCCGGAAAGGAAGGCGCCCATCGCCATCGACAATCCGGCAAGCTGCATCAGGCTCGCCGACCCCATCACAACAAAGAGGGCGGCGGCAATCATTGCCTCTCTGGCACCTGTGCGGGCGATGATCTGAAAGAGCGGCGTGAGCAGATAGCGCCCCATGACGATCATCGCAGCGACCGCCGCAATGGCGACCGCGAAGTCAAGCAGAGGCGCTCCACTGCCCTTGCCACCGTCAAGAATACTGATGAGAGCCAGCAACGGCACGATCGCAAGATCTTGGAAAAGCAGCATTGAGAAGGAGCGTTGCCCGTAGCGGGTGTTCACATCGCCTTCGTCTTCGAGGATCTGCATCGCAAATGCGGTGGAGGAGAGAGCAAGCCCGAAACCCGCAACGATGCTGCCGCGCCAATCCAGAATTCCGGAAAAATAGGTCAGCAGTGTAAGCACAAGACCGGTCGCCACCACCTGCGCGGTTCCGAGCCCGAAAATGTCGCGCCGCATCTGCCAGAGGCGCGAAGGCTTCAGCTCCAGCCCTATGATGAACAGCAGGAAAACGACACCGAGTTCGGCAACGTCGAGGATCTGCTCGCCATCGGTCAACCCGTGAAAGATCGGGCCGATCACGACGCCGGCAGCGAGATAGCCGAGCACGGTTCCGAGCCCAAGTCGCTTGAAGATCGGTGCCGAAACTACGGCGCCACCGAGCAGCAGGATCGTCTCGGTGAAAAGAGTATTAGGCTCTGACATCAGGCGTGTCTCTTTCAAATGCGGGGAGGCATGCAAGCGACGGCAAAAGAATCGATGTGCGCGGCCTTGATGCTTTTGGTAGTGCACAATAAATGGAACGCGAAGGAAAGGCCAAATCATGTCCTCAGAAATCGACTCCTCGACGCTTCTTTCCCGCGCAAGCCAACTGATCGATCTGGCAAAGAAGGCTGGGGCCGACGCCGCAGATGCGGTGGTCGTGCGCTCGCGATCGCAATCTGTCAGCGTGCGCCTCGGTAAGGTCGAGGGAACGGAATCGTCGGAAAGCGATGATTTCTCGCTGCGCGTTTTCATTGGCAAGCGGGTTGCCAGCGTCTCCGCAAATCCAGGCTTCGATCTTTCTGCGCTGGCCGAACGGGCTGTCGCGATGGCCAAGGTATCACCGGAAGACCCATTCGCCTGTCTGGCGGACGAGGACAAACTCGCGAAGTCCTATCCGGATCTTCAGCTTCTCGACACCACCGAGGTGTCATCCGACCAGCTTCGTGAAGCCGCGCTTGAGGCGGAAGCTGCGGCCCTTGCCGTCAGTGGCGTTACCAATTCGTCTGGCGCCGGGGCTTCGGCCGGAATGGGCGGCCTTGTGCTCGTGACCTCCCATGGTTTTGAAGGCAGCTACATGGGCTCGCGCTTTGGCCGATCAGTGAGCGTCATCGCGGGCGAAGGCACGGCCATGGAGCGCGATTATGATTTCGATAGCCGCCTCTATTTTGGCGAACTGGATAACGCCGCCGACATCGGCCGCAGGGCAGGCGAACGCACGGTCAAGCGCATCAATCCGCGCCAGGTGGATACGGCCAAGGACATCACCGTCGTTTTTGATCCCCGCGTCGCACGTGGCTTCGTTGGGCACATCGCAGGGGCGATCAATGGCGCGTCTGTGGCGCGTAAGACGAGCTTCCTGCGCGACAAGATGGGTCAGCAGGTATTGAGATCGGGACTTTCGATCTCGGACGATCCGCTGATCGTCCGCGGCCCGTCATCGCGCCCCTTCGATGGCGAGGGCGTATCCGGGGAGCGATTGCTGATGATCGAGGACGGTATCCTCAAGCATTGGTTCCTCTCCACCTCGACGGCCCGCGAAATCGGCATGGAAACCAACGGCCGCGGCGTGCGCGGTGGCAATTCGGTGACGCCGGCTGCGACGAATCTCGCGCTGGAACCCGGCGATATCTCGCCGGAGGATCTGATCCGCAGCGTCGGCACTGGCTTCTACGTGACCGAGCTGATCGGCCAGGGCGTCAACATGATCACCGGCGAGTATAGCCGCGGTGCGACCGGCTTCTGGATCGAGAATGGCGAACTGACCTTTGCTGTGTCCGAAGTGACGATCGCTTCGAATCTCAAGGACATGTTCATGCGGGTCACGCCTGCAAACGACATCGACCGCAAGTTCGGTGTCGCCGCTCCGACGCTTGCGATCGAAGGAATGACGCTCGCCGGGCGCTGATAGATTGGATTGCCGAATGAGCGACGTGAAGACAGCCCTCTGGCGGAGCGATCTGGAACTGATCGCGGATGCTGCCAGGCAAGCCGGCGATGTTGCACTCGGTTATTTCAACCGGTCGCCAGAAGTCTGGTGGAAGCACGAGGGACGATCGCCCGTTAGTGCCGCCGATTTCGCGGCCAACCAGAAGCTTGAATCCATTCTGCGGGCCGCCCGGCCGGACTATGGCTGGCTTTCCGAAGAAACCGAAGACGACGGCAATCGGCTTTCACGGGACACGCTGTTCATCATCGACCCTATCGATGGCACGCGAGCATTCCTAGCTGGTCTGGAATTGTGGTGCGTCAGTGTTGCGGTCGTGCGCCACGGGCGGCCGGTCGCCGGGGTTCTCTACGCTCCTGCCTTGCAGGAACTCTACGAAGCGGTCGAGGGCGGCGTGGCCTTGAAGAATGGTCAGCCGATAACCGTATCGACGACACCGCTCGATGCACCTGGGCGTTTTGCGATAGCCGAGGACGTGCTCAAGGCATTTCCGGAGGCGCTCAAGCATCGCATTGAGCGGGTCAGGCACGTCCCGTCCCTTGCTTACCGCATTGCGATGGTCGCCGACGGGCAGATCGACGGCACCTTCATCAAGCACAATTCACATGATTGGGACCTCGCCGCGGCCGATTTGATACTCGAGCGGGCTGGCGGCCGGCTTGTTGATCTCCAGGGTGACGCGCCGCTCTATAACCGCGTCAAGGTCAGCCACGACGAACTTTGCGCCGCCGCTGCGCCGCGACTCTCTGATCTATTAACCGGGATTGGTGAACGTCGAGGCAGTTGACGTTTTCGTCAAAATCCCTCAGATGAAGCGGCGGAGGAGAACAGAGCAGAAAGAGAAGAAAATGACGGAATCCGGCAACAAAAAGCAGCTCTTGCATCTCGTATTTGGCGGCGAATTGGAAAGCTTGGACGATGTTCAGTTCAGGGACCTCAGGGACCTCGATATCGTAGGCATTTTTCCGGACTATGCCACGGCATTGACCGCCTGGAAGGCAAAGGCTCAGTCGACTGTGGATAATGCACATATGCGATATTTCATCGTCCACATGCACCGTTTGCTGGACCCGGAAAGCAAGTCTGCCCAGTAACTTTCCCGCGGTCACGATTCATCGAGAGCCGTCACCGATCGATTGCCGGACGCATTCTGGACAAACTGATCGGTCATTGCAGGCCGCAACAACACTTGGGAATTGGGAACGGGTTGATGTCGATCGTTTGTGATCGGAGAATTGGCAGATGAGTGGTCGCATGGCGCGGTTTGCGCTGAGCGCCTACCAGGCGACGGGAATGTTGCTGACCCCTTTTGTCGGCGGTTACCTCGCCTATCGGGCGGCCAAGGGCAAGGAAGACCGTGCGCGCCGTTTGGAGCGCTCAGGCTATGCCAGCGCCGACCGTCCGGCCGGGCCGCTTGTCTGGTTTCATGCCGCGAGCGTCGGCGAAACGAATGCCGTCATTCCGCTGATCCGTGAAATTCGCCGCCGTGATATCCATGTCATTCTGACGACGGGAACAATCACTTCGGCAAAGCTTGCCGCTGAGCGCATCGGCAACGAGGCGATCCACCAGTACGTGCCGCTCGACCTGAAGCCGGCGGTCAGCCGCTTTCTCGAATACTGGCAGCCGGATTGCGCTCTGATTGCGGAATCCGAAATCTGGCCGGCGACCCTAATGGAACTCGGCCGCCGCCGCATTCCGCAGATCCTCGTCAACGCGCGCATGTCGGACCGGTCCTTCGCGCGATGGAGCCGGCGACCGGCACTTGCGGAGGCTCTGTTCGAAAACCTTGCGCTCGTCATTGCCCAATCGGATGTCGACGCGGAGCGGTTCCGCGATCTTGGCGCGCGCCACGTCATGATGTCGGGCAATCTGAAGGTCGATACAGACGCGCCGCCCTATGACGCAGCCGTGTTCGCTGGCTACAAAAAGCAGCTTGGCGCCCGCAAGACCTGGGCGGCAATCTCGACCTTCGAGGGTGAGGAAAAGGCCGCAGGAATCGTCCATCGCGCGCTGAAGGAGCGAAACGGGCAATTGACGATCATCGTTCCGCGCCATCCTGAGCGCGCCGATGAAATCGAAACCGAACTCGTCAAGCAGGGCCTCAAGGTTGCACGCCGAACACGGGGCGATGCGCTTGCTCCCGACGTCGATGTATTCCTCGGAGATACGATCGGCGAAATGGGCCTCTACCTGCGCTTGACCGAGATCGCCTTCGTCGGTCGCTCGCTGTTTGCCGAAGGTGGCCAGAACCCGTTGGAGCCGGCGATGCTCGGTTGCGCGGTCCTGTCGGGGAGCAACGTGCAAAATTTTCGCGAAGCCTATCAGAAGCTGGCGCGGCGCGGCAGCGCTCGCATGGTCCGCGACACGGAGATGCTCGCAAAGGGCGTCCATTATTTGCTCACCAACGACGGCGCACGCCGCAACATGATCGAGGCCGGGGCCGGCGCCGTGCAAGAAATGCGTGGCGCGCTGACGGCGACTGTCAAGGGTTTGGAGCCCTACATCAATCCGCTGACGGTGAAGGCGAGACTGCTGCCGAAGGCGGTCGTGCAGCGCTGAGGGCAAGGGCGAATATGAAGACGATCAAAGGGATACTCTTCGACAAGGATGGCACGCTTCTGGATTATGACGCGAGCTGGCTGCCGGTGAACCGCGAACTGGCACGCATCGCTTCTGAGGGCGATACGGAACTTGCAGACCGGCTGCTACTCGCTTGCGGTATGGATCCTGTCACTGGACATATCGTTCCCGATAGCTTGCTTGCGGCTGGCAACACGCGCCAAATTTCCGAAGGGCTGATCGAGGCCGGCTCGAAGCTTGACTTGGTCGAGTTAACGATCAAGCTGGACGCTCTTTTTTCACACGCCGCCGCGTTTTCCGTTGCGGTGACGGATCTCGCCGCCTTCTTCGGTCGCCTGCATGCCCGTGGCTTTCGCCTCGGCGTTGCCTCGAGCGACAACGAGCGTTCGATCACACAGACTGCCCAGCGTTTTGGCTTTGCACCCTTCATCGATTACGTGGCTGGATACGACAGCGGCTTCGGCACCAAGCCGGAACCCGGAATGGTGCTTGGTTTCTGCGCTGCGACAGGCCTCGATCCCTCCGAGGTCGCCGTGGTTGGTGACAATAACCACGACCTGCATATGGGTCGAAACGCCAAGGTCGGCGTCACCGTCGCCGTGCTCACCGGCACTGGATCGCGGGAATCACTCACCGCTGCGTCGGACTACTGCCTGAACGACATCACCGAGCTTGAGGGCCTACTACCCGTTCTTCAGCTTGCCTGATTGACCAAGGGCTTGCTTTTTCTTGAAAATTGCCCTCTCCTTTCGCCCGGTTAAGGACAAGAACCGCCAGCATGATGCTCGGCGTCCAAAGGGCAGGACGGGAAGAATGGTATCCGAAGCGCCGCCGTTTTGGTGGTCGAAAGCCGATTGGCGTGCCTGGACGCTTTATCCGATTTCCTTCCTATATGGGCGCATCGCCGGCCATCGCATGGCCAATGCGAAGCGCGCCTCGGTTCCCGTGCCCGTTATCTGCGTCGGCAATTTCACTGTCGGCGGTGCCGGCAAGACGCCGACGGCGCTGACGATTGCCCGTGCGGCAAAGGCAAAGGGATTGAAGCCCGGCTTCCTCAGCCGCGGTTATGGCGGTTCGCTCGATGTCACCACCGTCGTCGATCCGGCTCATCACCGCGCCCTTGCAGTCGGCGACGAGCCTCTGCTTCTCGCCCGCGAAGCTCTGACCGTGATTTCCCGGCGCCGGGTTGAAGGCGCTCAGCGCCTCGTCAATGAGGGTGTGGACCTCATCATCATGGATGACGGCTTCCAGAGCGCCCGGCTGACGATCGACTATGCATTGCTGGTCATCGATTCCACGCGCGGCCTAGGCAACGGCCATATCGTTCCGGGCGGCCCCGTGCGCGCGCCCATTCGCCAGCAGTTGCGCTACGCGACGGCCCTTCTGAAGGTTGGAGGGGGCGAGGCCGCCGATAACATTGTTCGGGTCGCCGCGCGCGCCGCCAAGCCCTATTTCACAGCCTCGCTGAAAGTGTGCGATAGCGCCGATCTTTCTGGCCGCAACGTGCTGGCCTTTGCTGGCATTGCCGATCCGTCGAAATTCTATCGTACGGTCGAATCCGTCGGCGCGCATATCGCTGCTCGCCGTTCATTCGGCGACCACGAGCATCTGACCGATGACGAGATCGATGACATTCTATTGACCGCAGAGCGTGAGAGCCTTCAGATCGTGACGACGTCCAAGGATTTCGTCCGCCTCGCCGGCCATCATGGCAAAGCTGAGGAGCTTGCAGCGAAATGCCGTGTGATCGAGGTGGAGATGGCCTTCGCTGATGCAATGGCACCAGGGTTGATCATCGGCCTCGCGATCAATGCTTGCCGCGAGCGGCGTTTGAAGGAAGGGCGGAACGCCTAAGCAGAAAGCTTAAGGTGCTGGTGTTCAACGCTTCTGGTTAGGCAGGACGCCAGCGCGCTTGTCCGCCTCAAGTGAGGCAACGGCATCTGCATAAGGTTCCTGGCGCGCTACGCTCCAGTAGCGCAGCTCGTCCAGGGGAATCTGCTTGCCGGTAATTGCACATACGACGTAAGAGCCCGGCGACAGGATTTGAAAATCCGCATCGAGATAGCGTATCTGCGCCTCGCGGTTTCCATTTCCTTCGAACAAGTTCATGCGCTCCAATCCTTGCAGGGTGTCATAGTCCTGCCATAACGCGCTGCAGCCGCCTTTGCCAGCTTTTTTCAGCTACGGCCGAACAGCCGTTCGATATCCGAAAGCTTAAGCTCGATGTAAGTCGGCCGTCCGTGATTGCACTGACCGGATCCGGGGGTGACTTCCATCTGGCGCAGCAGCGCGTTCATTTCGTCAGGCCGCAGCCGTCGTCCCGAACGCACAGACCCATGGCAGGCCATGGTCGCGGCCACATATTCCAGTTTGGCGGAAAGGCCGGACGCCGTATCCCATTCGGCAATTTCGTCCGCGAGCTGTTGGACAAGCCCCGCCGCGTCCACCTCTCCAAGCATGGCAGGTGTCTCACGCACCGCGATCGCGCCCGGGCCGAAGCGTTCGATCGCCAGTCCGAGAACGCCAAGCTCGGCGGCAAACTGCATCAGCCGATCGCAATCCTCTTCAGGCAGATCGATGATTTCGGGGATAAGGAGAACCTGCGAGGCGAGCCGCTTCGAGTGCAACGCCTTGCGCATCGCCTCAAAGACCAGACGTTCATGTGCGGCGTGCTGATCGACGATGACCAGGCCGTCGTCGGTCTGTGCGACGATGTAGTTTTCGTGGATCTGCGCCCGGGCGGCGCCCAGCGGATAGCGTTGCGGCGGCTCTTCCGGGGCAACCGGCGTTCTGGAGGTTGGGGTGGTGTCGCTGCGGGCTGTCGGGGTCGCAAGTCCATCGAAGGAGGCCTGCAGTCGTTCGCCGAAGCCGCTGCTTGCTGCTTGATAGAACGGGCGCGACGGAGATGTCGCCGCCGACCAGGGCTCTTGTGGCCGCTGGGCACTCGGCTGGAAACCAGGCCGAAAGGAGCGCAGCATTCCGTCGGCGCCAGTCGTCGCCGCCCGGCTGCCGTCACGCGCCAGTGCCTCGCGTACGGCCCCGACGATCAGGCCACGCACCAACTGCGGGTCGCGGAAGCGCACGTCCGATTTGGCCGGGTGCACGTTGACATCGACAAGAACGGGGTCGAGCGTGATTGATAAAACGGCAACCGGATAGCGTCCGGCTGGGATAGTCTCGGCATAAGCGCCACGGATCGCCGAGAGGATCAGCTTGTCTTGCACCGGACGACCGTTGACGAAAGCGTACTGGTGGGCCGAGTTGCCGCGATTGAAGGTCGGCACGCCGGTAAAGCCGGTCAGCGATATGCCTTCGCGCTCGGCATTGATCTCAATGGCATTGTCGCGGAAGTCCTTGCCGAGGATCTGCGCCATGCGCGCGAGATGATCGTCGCCCGTCGCCGGCAGCTCCAGCGTCGTGCGATCAGTCCCTGTCAGCACGAATCGCACGCGTGGGAACGCGATCGCCATCCGCTTGACGACCTCGGTGATCGCCGCAGCCTCGGCCTTCTCCGTCTTCAAAAACTTCAGGCGCGCGGGCGTGGCGAAGAAGAGATCGCGAACCTCTACGACCGTGCCCGGATTGCCGGGCGAGGGGCGAAGATGCGTTATCCTGCCACCTTCTACGGCAATTTCATTGCCGCCAGTGCTGTCCCGGCGGCGGCTGGATATGCTGAGCCGCGCGACCGAGCCGATCGACGGCAGCGCTTCGCCGCGAAAGCCCAGGGTGCGGATGTCATCCAGCGTGTCTGATATCTTGGAGGTACAGTGGCGGCGTACGGCAAGCTCTAGATCCGCAAGATCCATGCCGGAGCCATTGTCCGAAACCCGCAGCAGGCTCTTCCCGCCGCCCGATGTCGCAACCTCGATGCGCGTCGCCCCCGCGTCGAGGGCGTTCTCGATCAGTTCCTTGGCGGCACTAGCCGGTCGTTCGATGACTTCACCGGCGGCGATTTGGTTGATGAGCGTTTCTGAAAGCTGTCTGATGGCCATGAGCGCATTCTCTTGGATTCGCGGGGCCGAGGGAAGTGCCAAAGCGGGGCCGATCCCGTGTTCTGCACGTTCCAATTCGGGCCGCTTAACGTTAAGCGCGCCTTAAGACAAAGGTGCCATTTTGCGGCTTACTTCCGAGGATTGGGTTTAAATCGGACAGATGTGGGACGCGTAGGAATGAGTGCCGGCTTCGAAAAAGCGGACACATCATCTGTAAGCAGCGAAATGTCGGCTGATATCAGCCTGCAGACGGCGCTGTTCGACGCGGTGTGCGAGAGCCTTGGCGCCGCATTCATTGTCTACGACAAAACCGACCACATGATTTTTGCCAGCCGCCAGGTTCTCAATTTCTTTCCCATATCGGAGACGATGCTGAAGCCGGGTACGCGTTTACGAGACTTCCTCGGCGCGATCCACGACACTGGCATCCGCACACAGTCGCCTGGCAATCAGGCCGCGATGAGCCGCGAGGATTGGCTGTCCCAGAAAATCGCCTCACATTGGCGCGAACGCTTCGAAGCTGTCGAACGGCACGGTACGGATCGCTGGATTCGCTTCGGCAAGCGTCGCCTCGCCAGCGGCTTCGGGGTTTCGGTGATCCAGGATATCTCCGAGGAGAAGAAGCGTGAGGAACAGTGGCGTTCTGATCTGGAGCGTGTACAGCTGACCGAGGATATCCTCGATAACTTGCCTTTCCCGCTCTTCGTTAAGGACCGCAATCTCAATTACGTCGCCGTTAACATCGCCTTCTGCGAAAAGTATCAGACGACGGTTGACGAAGTGCTCGGCCGCAAGAGCGGTGACCTGTTCTCCAAGGAGGTTGCCAAACGCTTCGAAGAAAGTGACCGTCACGTACTGGAGACCGGCGAAATGTCGATCTCCCGCCAGCGACAGGTCTCCCGCGATGGCGTGGAACGCGACATTGTCGCGCGCAAGCACCGCATCGGCAAGCCGGGGCGCTATTTTCTCGTTTCGACCATGCAGGACCTGCCGCGCGACGGCGCCGATCTCGATGAGTTCCGGGTTGCTTCGGCGGTCACGACATCGAGCAAGAATTCCTATCGGCGCGCCTACGTTCCCATGGGCGGCAGCGGCGAGCGCCGCCAACCGGCCGCGATGGAGGCGATCGTCCCGGAAAACTTCTCGGGTCGGAAAGTCCTGGTGGTGACCTTAGATGTGGTGGCCGAAGCAGCGGCCTTGCGCACCCTCGCCAAATACGGCTTCGAGGCCTGCTCGGTTCGTGGCGAGGATGAAGAAGAGCACTTCCTAGAGATTGCGACCTCGTCCGGGATCTCGCTCGACCTGCTCGTGATCGACAATCAGCTTGGCATGCGTTGCCTCGAGCTCGCCGAGCAGTACGGCATCCCGGCACTCGTGATGGACGGCTTTCAGCTCGCCAATGAACTCACCTTCCAGATCGCCCGTCATTTCAACCGCAACAATCGCGGCCAGATCGTCGAAGGCCTCGACACCGATTGGGAGATCACCACAGTCGACGACGTGAACGTGCTCGACGTGCTGGTCGCCGAAGACAACGACATTAATCAGATCGTTTTCTCGCAGATCCTTGAGGGTCTCGGCTACCGCTACCTGATCGCTCCAAGTGGTGACGAAGCGATCCGGCTGTGGACCGAGCGCCAGCCGAAAATCATTCTGATGGATATATCGCTGCCGGGCTTCAACGGTTTTGAGGCGGCGCGGCTGATCCGCCAGACCGAGGAAGGCGGCCGTTCAAGAACGCCGATCATCGGCGTTCTTACTCAGGCGTTCGAGCGTGACCGAGTTGAGTGCGCAAAAGCCGGAATGGACGATGTGATCATGAAGCCGGTGAGCCCCGATATTCTTCAGGGAATCTTTCGCAAGTACCTTGCCGAGGATATCCAACGGGCCATTATTTGACGAACAAAGCTCGTCAACTCCCTAAATCTTGGGGCAAATTGCGGTTTCAACGCAGCCGATCCACTATCGAATTCTTAAGACTTGCCCGCCATCCTTCCCGCATTGGTGCAGTCTGGGTCTGAATGATGATGTCGGCTGAAATGCCTTTGGTGCCCGTAAGTCAGAATGAACCTCAGACGATGGCCTACACCGACCAACTGACCGGGCTCGGCAACCGCTACCGTATGCGCGACCGCATTGCTCAGATTGCTGCGGAACGCGCGAGCGATCCTGCGCCCTTCACCGTTGGCATCGCCAATCTCGATTCTTTTAAACCGATCAACGATCTTTTCGGCTCTTCGGCGGGGGATGAAATTCTCTGTCAGGTCGCTCATCGCCTGAAGGCCTGCATCCCCGACGGCGCCTTGGTCACGCGTCACGATGGCGATGAATTTGCCTTTGTCCTGCCGCTGGTATTCGAGCGGGCGAGCGCAGAGAAGTTCGGCCAGATGATCCGCGAAGTGCTCTCAGCGCCATATGATCTCGGCGATCGCAATGTGAGACTGTCGGCGTCGTTTGGTTTTTCGATCTATCCGTTCGCTGGCGAGGAGTTCGAGGAGCTACTGAAAAGTGCGGAGACCGCGCTCTACCGCTCAAAACGCCGCGGCCGTGGCCAGATCACCGTTTATTCGCGCGAAATCGCCCAGGAAATGAAACGCGCGACGCAACTGGAACAGGCGCTGCGCAATGCCATTATCTCCGATGCCATAGACGTGCACTTTCAGCCGATCGTTGCGCTCTCCAACAATCAGGTCGTCGGTTTCGAAGCCCTGGCACGCTGGAACGATCCGGATCTGGGTTTCGTTTCGCCTGGAGTTTTCGTTCCGCTCGCGGAAGAGCGTGGCTTTATCGACGCCCTGTCGGAGGCACTGTTGCGCAAGGCGGCGGAAACGGCACTTTCCTGGCCACGCGAACTCTTTCTTTCCTTCAATCTCTCTTCAGCGCAGTTAATGGATCCGGGCACGAGCGGCAGCATCCTGTCGATCCTCGGCCGTGTCGGGTTCGACCCGCACCGACTCGAACTAGAGATCACCGAGACCGCGGTGATGGGCTCGGCCGATACGGCAAACCGGATTATCGCCGATCTTCGCCAGGCTGGTGTCCGCATCTCGCTGGACGACTTCGGGACGGGTCAGTCGAGCCTCGGTCGCCTGCGGGATTTCATGTTCGACAAGATCAAGATCGATCGCGCCTTCGTGTCCCGGATCAACTCCGATAGAGCCTCCGAGCACATCATCAAGGCCATTCTCACGATGTGCGAGGGGCTGGACCTGGAAGTGGTCGCGGAAGGGATCGAGGATTATTCGGAAGCGGTCAAGCTGCGCTCGCTCGGCTGCGGTATGGGGCAGGGCTATCACTTCGGCAAGCCCGCCGATGGCATCGCCACGCTGCGGTTCCTGCATGAGAACTATTATGATAGCTCGGATCGTGCCAGTGCTTGAAACGCCAGTGGCGCCCCTTCGGACGCCACCGGTTGCATGACAACCCACTCCGCAGTGTCACTTGTTCGTTGTAGAGCCCGTGGCCGTTGTGTCTGTTGTACCACCTGGCGCAGGGGTCTTTTCTGCTGCCTGCATCTTAAGTGTCTTGAACTCCGGGGCAGCCTTCAGCGATTCCGCTGTTTCAGAGGTGGTAAGCTTGACACTGCCGTCCTGCGTGTTCTGGGCGATGGTGATCTTATTGATCGGAACGGCCACATCCTTCTCGCCGATTCCGAGGAAGCCGCCGACACCCACGATCGCTGCGACCAAACCGCCATCCTTCTTCATGATCAGGTCGTTGACGGTTCCGATGCTTTCATTCTTACCGTTATAGACCGATTGGCCAATATACGTATTCGCGCTCACCTGATCAGCCGCCTGCTCGGTTAGATATGGGCCGCCCGCCTGTGCGGTATTGGTCGCGGCCGGCGCGGGAGCCTGAGCCGCCTTATCTGCCGGGATCGGTGCCGTTGCATCCGGAACCTTCGGCGGAGCTGCCGGATTGCTTGGCGCGGCCTGCGTGGCCGATGGGTTCGGAGCCTGGGCTGCGCCCTGAGAGAATGCCGCCGGTGCGAAAGCCGTGGCAAACAAAGCACCAGCGGCAACGGTTGTGAGAAGTTTGCGTGTCATTTCGAACCTACCTTTCAGTTCAATTGGTGCCCTCCGGCCGAGCCCGCCGCTATCGGTAGACCGAGCCGTTTGGCCAGTTCCCTATTGAAATGAATGGGAATTCTAATGGTTCCAGAAAAAGATCGCGCAAAAATTGCTAATTTAGGAGAATGCTTAGCCAGATGCTACAGGCGCGTGGTAATCACCCTCCCGATCGATGAAAAAACAAGAAGGGTGTCCTTGGGACACGCCCAAGGGACACCCTCCTGATTGTCTTCAGTTCGCGTCAGATCACATAAACGGGGTCAAAAACTCCCTTCACAGTGACGTCAAGTTCAAGTAGGGACCCAGCCTGGGGTTGCGCCGATCGCGCATCGTCATCCAATCCTTCCCATGCCGTGGTGACTGCAAGGCGGTCGCCGTTCGGTCCGATGAAGGCAGGGCAGGAGGGCTGGGCGGCCGGGACTTTATAGCGCGAGATGCGCAGCCCATCAGGGCTGTAGCGATCGACCGTGCCGGCGCCCCAACGGGCATTCCAAATGTATCCATCGGCATCGACGACCGAACCATCGATGCCACCCGGCTCGTCCATGGTGTCGACAAGGACAATCGGTTCACCAGTCGGCAGGCCGGTGTGCGGATCGACCATTACGCGCATCAGGCGGCTAATGCGAGTGTCGGTGAAATAGCCCATCGTCCCGTCCGGCGAGAAGCAGATCGAGTTCGGAATGCTGATGCCGTCGAAGATCTTTGTCACGCGACCACCGGCAACATGATAGATCGCGCCGGCGCGGCTTTCTGCCCGCTTACTCATCGTACCGATCCACAGCGCGCCTGAGGGATGCGTGCGGCCGTCGTTCGAGCGGTTCTCCGGCTTGTCGCTTTCGAGCGCGGCATAAAACGTTAGACTTCCGCTCTTCGTATCGCGGATAAAGAGGCCCTGTTCGGTCGCAAGCAGTTGGCGGCCGGCATCGATGCGGGCGAGCACGCTCGCCATCATGGGCAACTGGTGCACTTTCTTCTCGTCCGTCGAAAGGTTCAGCTCGTGCAGTTCCTTGCCGAGAATGTTGAACCACCAGACCGTGTTTGTGCCTGGATCGTAGGTCGGGCCTTCGCCCAGCACGGAGTTGGTGTTGCAGAGCGTCCTGCCCGCAAACTCGTGAATTTCGGTCATTCTCCTTAAGCTCCTACGGCTGCATCATAGGCGTAAATGGTCGCCTTGGCGCGCTCGGCAACCTCTGCCGCGGTCATTCCAGGCTTGTAGAGGCTGGTGCCGAGACCGAAGGCACGGATGCCAGCTTTTGTATAATCCCCGAAATTCTTGTCCGAGACACCGCCGACGGCCGCGATCACGAGTTCTGGCGGTAGAATTGCGCGGATCGCGGTGATTCCGGACGGGCCGAGAACGCTGGCGGGAAAAAATTTCAGCCCCGTAGCGCCGGCGCGGGCTGCGGCCAGCGCTTCTGTCGGGGTGAACACGCCAGGCATCGTGACCATGCCGTAGTCACGGGCAAGCACGATGACTTCAGGCTCGACGTTCGGCGTAACCAAAAGCTTGCCGCCCGCCGAATTCAGGCTGTCGACGGCCGCCGTCGTCAGAACGGTTCCAGCGCCGATCAGACAATTGGCAGGCGCCATTCTCGCGGCGATCTCGATCGACTTGAACGGGTCGGGCGAGTTCAGCGGAATTTCGATCGCGGTCAGTCCGCTGTCGATCAGTGCTCCGACGACGCTTTCGGTCTCTTCGGGTTTGATGCCCCGAAGAATGGCAATGAGCTGGCGCTTCATTGTGGGGAAGGGGATGCGGTTCATCGCTTTGGTACTTTCCTAATTCGGCCAAATGGCTTTGGCGGCGGCGGCAAGCCCGCCACGGACAGCAGTGTCGGCGTCAATCGTGTTAAAGGATAATGATAGTGCCTTGAAGGCCGCTTCATAAAGACCCTGCAGTCGGCCGGCGGCCACAAGGGTAATGCTGACGCCCGCCCCCGCCGCCGCAATGGCGCCGGCGATTTCCAGACCGATCAATGTGCCGGAGATCTTGGCCTGTGCCGCTGCGGCCGTCAGACCATGCAGCAGCTGTCCGGAGCGCGCCGTAAAGAAGAGGTTCGTCGCCATTGCCGGCTGCGCGTAGGCTGCTTTGATCGCGCTATCGAAGGCTGCCTCATCTGTCGGCGTCTGCTCCGCGCCGGCGACGGCATGCGACAGGATCGTATGCTTGGATATTGCATCGAAGAGTTCGCCCGTCATGAAGCTGGAGAAGCCGGTAACCCGTCCGTCCGTGACGCGCACCCACTTGGAATGCGTACCGGGCATGCACACTGCCTGTGATCCGGTGCTTGCCGGGCCAAGCGCGCCGAGAAGCTGTGTTTCCTCGCCGCGCATGACGTCGGGCCTTGTCTGATCCCTTTGCGCAAGTCCCGGAAGGATCCGGACGTCCCGGCTCTCGCCGGGAACAATTGCCGTGCGGGTGAGGATGGAAGATAGCGACGTCGGCACGTCGACATAGCCTGCCTCGACCCATCCCTGCTTGGCGCCTGCCATGCCGCAAATGATGACCGGAAGATTTTCCGGCGAATTCACCTTGGCCAGGTGCGAGGCCAGAACCTCGGCAAAGCCGGTCTTCGCAGCCGTCGTCATTCCTTCATTGCTGCGGCTTTCGGCAAGGATGCTGTCATCCTTGTCCATCAGCCAAAGCCGGAAACTGCTCGTTCCCCAATCCACCGCGACATAAGCGGGATCCGCCATTAGAAAATGCCTCCATCGACAATAAGAGATTGGGCGCTTATCGCTGCCGCGCAGCTCGACGCCAGAAACAGGCACGGACCAACGATGGCGTCGGCGTGTAGGACCTTCTTGATGCACTGCCGCTGCACTGTCCGAGCGATGCCCTCTTCGGTGAGCCAGAGTTTCATCTGACGATCGGTCACGATCATGCCCGGCAGAATACAATTGACGCGGATGTTATCAGGTCCGAGCTTACCGGCCAGACTTTTCGTTAGCCCGATTACACCGGCTTTTGCGGCCGAATAGGCAGGAAATTCCGGCATATTGAGGAGAAAGGCGATCGACGACATGTTGATCACCGCGCCGCCGCCGGCAGCGCGCATCGAGGGCGCGACGGCCTGTGTGGTAAAAAAGACGTGGCGCAGATTGGTCGCCTGGTTATCGTTCCAATATTCCTCGGTCACGGTCTCGAAATCGTGCCGGTCGTCGCGCGCGGCATTGTTGACGAGCACGCTGATCGGGCCAGAGTGAGCGACTATTTCATCGACCGTCCGGCGGATATCTGCAACATTGCGCAAATCTGCCTTGTGGAAGCGGATGGGATGCAGCGTGTCGCGCGACAGCCTCTCGACAAGCTCATGGCTTTCCGTTTCCGCGACATCGATGAAAGAAACCTTCGCCCCCTGGCAGGCAAAACCCTGGACGATAGCTGCCCCGATGCCGGACCCGCCTCCGGTGATCAGCACACTTCGATCCCTGAACTCCGGAAACTGCGCAACAATACTCGTCACCATTTCCTCCCAAGCGTTCCATTATGTGGAACTCAATTTGACTATGTGGAATTATCCGATTACGTTGGTATTCCTGTCAAGGCATTTGGGGCAATGATGAGTGTGGCAAAAGAGAGTGCGCGCGCAAAGCGCGACACAGGCACCCTAGGTAAGCTGATGGTCCTTCTGGATCTCGTGAGCCACGCCGACGGCCCCATGCGCTTCACCGACATACTGGAGGTCACCGATCAGCCCCGCGGCACTCTTCATCGCCAGCTGAGCCATCTCGTGGAGGAGGGGCTGCTCGAAATCGATACGGACGGACGCTATTTACCGGGCTTGCGGCTATTGGATCTCGCCTCTCGCAGCTGGGGGCGCAACGAGTTCCGTGTTATGGCTGAGCCGCACCTCAGGGCGCTCCAGGGCCTGACTGGTGAAACGGTCCATCTCGGCGTGCTGCGCGGGACCTCGATCATCTACCTCGACAAGTTCGAAGGGCAACAGCCCGTCAGGATGTACTCGCAGATCGGCAACGCTTCGCCGGTCTATTGCACTGGCGTAGGCAAGGCGGCCTTGTCCATCTTGCCCGAGGTGCGGGTTAAGGCCTTGTTGGAGGATATTTCCTTCCATCGCTTCACCGCCAACACCCATACGGCTCAGTCGCTTCTTGCCGAGGTTGAGGAGATACGAAAACTGGGCCATGCCTTCGACCGTGAGGAGCACGAAGTCGGAATCCGGTGCGTCGCGGCCCCTATCTGGTCCGAGAATTTGTCGCTTGTCGGCGGTGTTTCGGTGACCGGTCCGGCCTATCGGCTCACCATGGAAAAGCTTTCGCAGTGGGCAGGCCCGATCCAGGAGGCAGCGGCACGGATCATGGAGGCCATGCGGATTGGGCTTGGCCCACGTCGCTGAGCAAGGGGCATATCCGCCGAAAGCACAATATTGAGAATTTCTGATGAATCATCACAATTGACGCTCGTCAATCCCCCATCCTGGGGTGTATGTGCTGATAATCGTCATCGGCGATACAAATAGCGACGGCGCGGGTGAGACGGCCGTCTCCTTCAGGAACCATCTATCGAGTCGAACAAATAAATGACCCCATCGCAGCCAGGATCTTCCGTAGACGTCCACGTAAGTGAGGTCGCAGGACTGAAAACCCAGTTCGATATTTTCCGCTTCATGAAAAAAGTGACCGAAGCGTATCGGACGCGGGCCTTCATGGTTTTCAATCTTCCCTCCGTGACAGCACGGGACTTGCAAAGCAACACCGTTATCTCGAGTTGGCCGGTGGAACTTTTGGCGGCCTACGACCATGAGGGGCTGGTGGCCAACAGCCCGGTCATGAAGCGGCTACGGACATCGACGACGCCCTTCTTCAACGACGTGTCGCTGGCGAAACTCGATCGGCCGGACGGGAAGGCTGGCCTCGTCAAGGCGCTCTTTGAGCGCTTTCACATGATGCGTTGCGCCTATTTTCCAACCCATGAGTCTTCCGGTGGCCGGGGCGCCGTTTCATTTTCGGGCGATCGTGAGGCATTCACCACCGAAGAAATGCGCGAACTCCATTATATTTCCGTCCACGTCTTCGATCGACTGGCCGAGATTCGCAGTCATGACAACCGAGTCACGGATACCTTGACCGACCGCGAGATCGACTGTCTGAACTGGACGGCTGCCGGTAAGACCAGTGTGGAGATTGCCGAGATCCTCACCCTCTCCGAGCATACGGTCAACCACTACCTCAACCGTGCAACCAAGAAACTCGATACGGTAAACCGCACACAGGCAGTCGCCAAGGCGCTGCGGATCGGCCTGATAAAGTAAGGGCTGCGCAAATTGTGGGCTTCGCACGAATTCGCGCCTAAATCTTCGCCAAAACGGACGACGTGGTCACCGCAACACGCCGCCTCTTGCGAATGTTTTCCAGTTGGCACGTTTTCTGCTTCTTTCTCTCCAGCGGTCCAGAGGGGACCTGGTAACGACGCCGAATGAACGGCGCGACCCGCATGCCGCCGCCGACGCCACGATGCCCGATCTCAGGCTCTGCCGTCGGCGGTGGTTGTTGCTTTTGAGACGGCAAGCGTGGCATTCCTCCGCTCTTATTCCTCCGATTTGCGTTTTGTGCTGGCCTTTGGCCACGGATGCTCTAGTTCGCAAGGCTTACCCGGTATCCTGGAGGCTGTTGCGACTATCAGGGCGAAAGCCCGGCGGACTTGATGTCGCAGCGGCCTTCCGGTTGATCCCGTTTCCTCAATGGCGCCCGTGATTGCCGATTTTATTTGGCGAAGACGCGGCGGTCCTCTATCTAGAGTGCCAACTAGGGCAGTGAGGATGGAATGACCGGCGTCACCAAAGAACAGGTTCTCGAAACGCTGAAGACCGTGCGCGGTCCCGATCTTGAACACGATATTGTCGAGCTCGGCATGGTGTCTGATGTCTTCATCTCCGACGCCAAGGTCTATTTCTCCATCACCGTCCCGGCGGAGAGCGCCAAGGAGCTTGAGCCGCTTCGTCTTGCGGCCGAACGGGTCATCAGGGAAATGCCGGGCGTCAAAGGAGCGCTCGTTGCCCTGACGGCAGACAAGAAGGTCGGTTCTGGCTCGGCGCCGGTGTCACGCCCACAGCCGCAGGCGGGCCATGATCATCATGGCCACGCGCACGCACCGCAACAGCAACGCGCGGGCAAGCTCGGTGTCCCAGGTATCAACGCGATCATCGCCGTCGCCTCCGGCAAGGGGGGCGTGGGCAAGTCTACAACCGCCGTCAAT
The DNA here is from genome assembly GCF_000312665.1 of Rhizobium mesoamericanum STM3625. GTDB lineage: Bacteria > Pseudomonadota > Alphaproteobacteria > Rhizobiales > Rhizobiaceae > Rhizobium > Rhizobium mesoamericanum. Next base: position 1,711,854 of record NZ_HF536772.1, read on the forward strand.
CTTGCGCTCGGTCTCCAGGCAAACGGCCTGCGCGTCGGCGTCCTCGACGCAGATATTTACGGTCCGTCGATGCCCCGACTGCTGAAGATCTCCGGTCGCCCCACCCAGATTGACGGCCGCATCATCAATCCAATGGAAAATTACGGACTAAAGGTTATGTCGATGGGCTTCCTCGTTGACGAGGAGACAGCCATGATCTGGCGTGGTCCAATGGTGCAATCTGCATTGATGCAAATGCTGCGCGAGGTTGCCTGGGGCGAGCTCGACGTGCTCGTCGTCGATATGCCGCCTGGAACCGGCGATGCGCAGCTGACGATGGCACAACAAGTGCCGCTGGCCGGCGCCGTCATTGTCTCGACCCCGCAGGATCTCGCGCTTGTGGATGCCCGCAAGGGGTTGAACATGTTCAAGAAGGTCGAGGTTCCTGTGCTCGGCATCGTCGAGAACATGAGCTATTTTATCGCGCCAGATACTGGCACGCGCTATGATATCTTTGGTCATGGCGGCGCGCGCAAGGAAGCTGAGCGCATTGGTGTGCCATTCCTCGGCGAGGTGCCGCTGACGATGAATATCCGCGAGACATCCGATGCCGGAACGCCGCTTGTCGCCACGGAGCCAAACGGCATTGTCGCCGGCATCTATCGCGAGATTGCCGCCAGGGTCTGGCAGCAACTCGGTGGGCAACCGCAGAGGGCCGCGCCGGCGATCGTTTTCGAGTGAACGCTGCGCCGCCGCTAGGCTCCCAATTATGGAGGAAGTGTGGTCAAACGGCGCAGTGGACATAACACGTCTTGATTCTTTCGCAGCTTTCCGTCATATGGCGCGCCGTTGCCATGGGGGCGGCGTTTTGCGAATGCTCAATGATGACCACCCTGACGGGACTGGTCACCTGCACGTTCGGAGTTATCTTGGTCGAAGGATTGGTGACTGCGATGCGGATGAGCATGTTGCATATCTCGGCGGTTGCCGGATGTGCCAGGAGTTGTATGAGCTTTCTTCAATCGCCGTCGTCAAGATCGAGAACTTGCATCCCGCGCGCTCTCGCAGTCGGCGCGCCGTGGAAGGGCTTTCGATGAACAGAGCGATGTGCGCACAGTGCCCGGATCGCCGGAGGACTATCCGGTGATCACGGCCTACTGTTCCAATTGCAGGCCAGTCGAGATCGGCGATCTGTCGAACGGTTTATTGCGTGACGATGTCATGTGGATCGACATGATCGAGCCTTCGCGCGAAGAGGAACGCTTTGTTGAAAGTGCGCTTGGCATCGAGGTTCCGACGCGGGACGATCTCAAGGATATCGAGCCATCGGCCCGCCTCTATACCGAAAATGATGCCGTGTTCATGACGGCCTCTTTGGTCTGGAAGGCCGAAACCGATGCGCCGACGCTGACCGACGTTGCATTCATCCTTGCCGGCAAGCGGCTGATCACCATCCGCTACGCGCAGCCAAAATCGTTTGCGCTCTTCATTGCGGCTCTTCCGCGCGTGCCACAGCAGTGGCGAAGCGGCGCGGCATTACTGGCGAAACTATTCGAAACCGTGATCGATCGAACGGCGGAGATCCTGGAACTCTCGGTGGCGCGCATAGACATCCTGTCGACGCATGTGTTCGGTGAACGGGCCAGGAAGGTTCGCAAGCCTTCGAACTATCTGGAAGAAAAGCTCAGGGACATCGCGGGCCATCATCGCCTTGTCAGCAAGGTGCGTGACAGCCTCGCGTCGCTCTCCCGGCTCATGACGTTCTTCTTCAGCATTCCTGCTGTCCAGCAAGACCGCGACACCAAGGAACTGTGCAAGACTGTCTCGCGCGACATCCAGTCGCTCAATGAGCATGCGTCCTTCATCGCGGGCAATATCACCTTCCTGCTCGACGCCTCGCTCGGCCTGATCAACATCGAGCAAAACTCGATCATCAAGATTTTTTCGATCGCGTCCGTGGTATTCTTGCCGCCGACGCTGGTCGCCTCCATCTACGGCATGAATTTCGAATTCATGCCGGAACTGCACTTCGTCCACGGATATCCCTATTCGATTGGGCTCATGGTGTTGTCCGCCATCATTCCCTTCTTCTTTTTCCGATGGAAAGGCTGGCTCTGAGGGCCTGTTTTCATTTCATGCACGAAGGTAGCCATTCACACGAACGCACGATGAAGCCTCGCAAGCTGTTCTATCTTGCGCTGGGGTCGATAGGCGTTGTCTATGGCGATATCGGTACAAGCCCGCTTTATGCGTTCCGCGAAGCATTGAAGCCCGTCGCGATCGACGGCCTCACACGCTTCGAAGTGATCAGCCTTATCTCGCTGATGATTTGGGCTTTGACGATCATCGTCACCATCAAGTACGTGCTTTTCCTGCTGCGCGCGGACAACGAAGGCGAAGGCGGTACGCTTTCCCTTCTGGCGTTGCTGATGAAGACCGCTAATGGGCATACCGCGCTGCTGATGCTGCTTGGTCTCGTGGGCGCGGCGCTGTTCCTCGGCGATGCGATGATTACGCCGGCGCTCTCGGTGCTATCGGCCGTCGAAGGCCTGAAGCTCGTGGCTCCGAGTCTGACGAGCTACATCGTGCCGATCTCGGTCTTCATCTTGGCATTACTATTTGCCGTCCAGTCACGCGGGACCGGTGCCGTCGCGCGCTTTTTCGGACCGATCATGGCGCTCTGGTTCCTCGCAATGGCGGCCGCCGGCATTGCGCACATCTCGGATGACTTTGGCATCCTTGCCGCTTTCAACCCTTACTATGCGGTCAGCTTCTTGCTGCATGAGGGGTTCTACGGCGTTGTGGTGCTTGGCGCCGTCTTCCTGACCGTGACGGGTGCCGAAGCGCTTTATGCCGATCTCGGACACTTCGGTCGTCAGCCGATCCAGTGGGCGTGGTTTGCGCTGGTTTTCCCGGCGCTGACCCTGAATTATCTGGGGCAGGGAGCGCTGGTGCTCGGCAATCCCACGGCAATGTCCGATCCGTTCTACCTGATGTTCCCGCAATGGGCGCTGCTGCCGGCAGTGATCCTCGCGACCGCTGCGACGATCATTGCCAGCCAGGCAGTCATTACGGGTGCCTTCTCGCTCATCCGTCAGGGAATTAACCTCGGGTTCCTGCCGCGCATGGAAATTCTGTTCACGTCGGAAACAAATACGGGACAGATCTTCGTGCCGTCGGTCAATGCCGTGCTCTTTTTTGGCGTCATTTTCCTTGTCATCAGTTTTAAGACGTCAGACGCGTTGGCGATCGCCTACGGTATCTCAGTAACGGGTGCGATGGTCGTTACCTCGATCATGGCCTTCGATTTCGTCCGTGTTCGCTGGAACTGGTCGATCCCGGTAGCCACGCTGGCGCTTGCGCCGCTGGTAGGTCTGGAAATGATCTTCCTCGGTGCAAACCTGTTGAAGATCCATGACGGCGGCTACATTCCGATACTGATGGCGACCGCCTTCACGGTTATCATGTGGACTTGGCGTCGCGGCACGGCCCTGTTGATGGAGAAGACGCGCCACACCGATATCCCGCTGGCATCTTTCGTTAGCTCGATCGAGCGCAAGAGCGATCATTCGCCCGCCCAGGTGCCCGGCACCGCGATTTTCCTGACGAGCGATCCGGAATCGGCGCCTGCGGCCCTGCTGCACAATCTGAAGCACAACCATGTCCTGCATGACAAGAACGTCATCCTAACAATCCGTACGATCAACAAGCCCCGCGTTCCGAGCGCAGATCGTTACAAGGTCGAGCAAATTTCGGAGCGCTTCTCGCGCGTCGAACTCCTGTTCGGTTTCATGGAGTCGCAGAACGTCTCTCAAGCCCTGGCAACGCTTCGCAAGACAGGCCTGAAGTTCGACATCATGTCGACCTCTTTCTATCTCGGCCGTCGCAAGCTGGTCCCCGATGCGAAGTCCGGTATGCCCTATTGGCAGGATCGCCTTTACATCGCGCTTGCCAATGCCGCGGCAAATCCGTCGGACTATTTCCGTCTGCCGGCAAACCGCGTGGTGGAGCTCGGCTCGCACGTCATTATTTGACGAACAAAATAACCTCAGTAGAAGCCGGCGATCTGCCGCAATTTATTTTTCCTTGCTCTAATTCTTCTGCCTCCCCAGGGCCCGCATTAACCAAGCATCAAGGTTAATGAGACATTTTCAACGGCATGTTCATGCGTCTCATGCCGGAGTCTTGCGTTGCGTCGAAATAGCCCTTCCCGTGGCAAGCTGCGCCTCTTGCTTCAAAATTGGAGTTCCCCCGCGCTCTTCGGCGTTTGTGGGTGGCTGATGTCGCCGACGATGGCGTCCCATGCTGACCTCGCCGCTCTGCTTGCCGGCCTCGACCAGGGACGGGAAAACTGGCGCATGGTTTTAACGAGCTCGCCGGCCGGGTCGATCCATCAGGCGGAACTGACGTTTGCCGACCCAGTTGTCACTGGTACAATCGCGGCCGGAGCAGGAATGGTCCTGCCCGACGGCCGCAAGGTCGCCTTCATTGCCAAGGAGAAGGGCCACGAGGCAACGCCGGATGAAGACCGCGTCAATCGCCCGGCTAAAAAAAGCCGCGTCGTTGCTGTCGAGAAGGTGCAGCCGCCAAAGGACTTTTCCGCCGGCTCTGTCCTCCAAAGAACGCGCCTGCTCTTTCAGCCCACCTTCAATCTTAGGGATAAGTCGGCCTTCGTGAAGCCGAAGATCAAGGGCAAGGAAATCGAGATCGCGACCAACTTCTATAAGAAGGAACCGCCTAAGCCGGATCGCGGCGTTTCGCCGATGCTGGCTGGCCTTGTCACGAACCCAAAGGCTGACGTGCTGGCGACGGCCTATGCGCCGGCCGCGCCGGATTACTCCCGTCAGTCGCCCTTTGATTCGATTCTCACCGACAAGGCGGACGATGGACGCTTTGTGCCCCAGATCGGCCCGCGCGACCACGCCTGGGCCGCAAGCATCCTGGCGCCCTCGGTATTCTCGGCGGCCGAGCAGCAGTGCCTGGCATCCGGCATTTATTTCGAAGCGCGCGGCGAAACGGTAAAGGGGCAGGCCGCCGTTGCTCAGGTCATTCTCAATCGCGTCCGCAACCCGGCTTACCCGAAGACCATCTGCGGGGTCGTCTATCAGAACGAGGATTGGCGCAACCGGTGCCAGTTCTCCTTTGCCTGCGACAACATCAAGGATCGGGTGAACTCGCAATACCACTGGAGAATCGCCCGCGAAGTCGCGATGGCAGTGACCGCCGGCAAGATTTGGCTGCCGCAGGTCGGCTCAGCGACCCATTATCATGCTGTCTACGTTCGTCCGAAGTGGGCCAAGACCATGGAAAAGGTCGGTCGCATCGGTCTGCACGTCTTCTATCGCACCTATGGCGGCGGCTGGAGCTAAAGGAAAAGCCGATCCTGACGCGATTTCCCGTCTCCATGCCGCGCGCAAAAGCGGATTCTTCCGGTCGATTTTGGCAAAGTCCGCCGGGATTGACCTAAGCACATGTTTTCTCTTACTTATTTTATGGCTGGACATCGACCGCTCACGCCTTGACTATGCTTTTTGCTAAAACTATGTTGCGCGCGACTTCAGAACGGGCCGAAAGGTTCTCAAACCTTGGGGTTGTTGTCCGGAAAACCGGGGTAGCGGGATCGCGGACAGCGGCTAGTGGAGGAGAGCACCATGACGGACGACCGCGAGGAAGGTCTTGAGAAGCGCCGGGCGCAATTGGGAGCGGAGCTCGCAACCAAGCGCGTAGAGGCGGGGAAGGAAGAGGCTGTCGAAGCCAGCGCCGAAGCGAGCCGCAAAGGTTATGCCGAAGCGATGAAGCTTTCGAGCGAGTTCATCTCCGCAATCGTCGTTGGCGCCGTTCTCGGCTACCTCCTCGACCGTTTTGTCGGCACTGCGCCTTGGGGGATGATTGTTCTTCTTCTTCTTGGATTTTGTGCCGGCGTATTGAACGTTCTGCGTGCTGCGGGGAAGGTCGCAAAGCCTGATCCCGGCGAGCGCCAGAATGGTGGAAAATAGGGCAGGGCGCTCCGGCGTTCGATCCAGTGCAATAATCCCGACTTGCGCGGGCTAAAGATAGAGAGAACAAGCGGTGTCTAACGATCCGACCCATCAGTTCCTGATCCAGAAGATTGTGCCGATCGAAGTCGGCGGAATTGATTTCTCGTTTACGAATGCATCGCTCTTCATGGTGGCCTCCGCCGCCGTTGCCGCTGGCTTCCTCTATTTCTCGACATCGAACCGGGCGATCGTGCCAGGCCGCTCCCAGTCGGTTGCGGAGATGTCCTACGAGTTCATTGCCAACATGCTAAAGGAAGGCGCCGGATCCAAGGGGATGAAGTTCTTCCCATTGGTCTTTTCGCTCTTCATGTTCGTATTGACGGCAAACCTCCTCGGCATGTTCCCGTACTTCTTTACGGTCACCAGCCAGATCATCGTCACCTTCGCGCTGGCGCTGCTCGTCATCGGCACGGTTCTCGTCTACGGCTTCTACAAGCATGGCTTCCATTTCCTGAATGTTTTTGTCCCGCAGGGCGTCCCTGGCATTCTTCTGCCCCTTGTTGTGTCGATCGAAATCATTTCCTTCCTGTCCCGTCCGATTTCGCTCTCCGTTCGTCTTTTCGCCAATATGCTGGCTGGTCACATCACCCTCAAAGTGTTCGCAGGTTTCGTTGCCTCGCTTGGAGCCCTGGGTGCGGTCGGTATTGGTGGCGCTGTCCTTCCTCTCATCATGACGGTCGCCCTGACCGGTCTCGAGTTCCTCGTCGCCTTCCTCCAGGCTTACGTCTTTGCGGTGCTGACTTGCATGTACCTCAACGACGCGATCCATCCGGGTGGCCACTAAGGGATACCGACATTGACGTCCAAGGACGTCAGTCAATTCGCCGCAACACAACCATTTCAAAGGAGTTCAACATGGAAGCGGAAGCAGCAAAGTTCATCGGTGCAGGTCTGGCTTGCTTTGGTATGGCCGGTACGGCTCTCGGCCTCGGCAACATCTTCGGCAGCTACCTGTCCGGCGCTCTGCGCAACCCGTCTGCTGCTGACAGCCAGTTCGGCCGTCTGGTTTTCGGCTTCGCCGTTACGGAAGCTCTGGGCATCTTCTCGCTGCTCGTCGCTCTCCTCCTGCTCTTCGCCGTTTAATACAGGCGCATTGAAGGATCACGGCCTGCAGTCCGCATGCCGTGATCCTTTGCATTTGCAGTACACCTGGAGGTGAGCATGTTTTTTGTGACCCCGGCTTACGCCGAAGAGGCCCCGGCGGGAACCGCAGAAACTGGTGCAGGAACCGGTACAGACACGCATGCCGCCCCGGCAGCAGGCGATGTCCACACCGAGACCGGCGTACCAGCCGAGCATCATGGTGGCGGCGTATTCCCGCCTTTTGATTCGACGACTTACGCCTCACAGCTGCTATGGCTGGCGATTACGTTCGTTGTCTTCTTCGTGCTCATGCAAAAGGTCATCGCACCGCGCATCGGCAATATCCTCGAGCAGCGCCACAATCGCATTTCGCAGGATCTCGACGAGGCAAGCCGTCTGAAGGCGGAAGCCGATGCCGATGTTGCCGCTTACGAAGCCGAATTGGCTGCTGCTCGCGCCAAGTCGAACGCGATCGGTACTGCCGCCCGCGACGCTGCAAAGCTGAAGGCGGAAGCCGACCGTAAGGCCGTCGAAGCAGGTCTGGCTGAAAAGCTCAAGGCTGCGGAGGGTCGTATTGCCGACATCAAGGCGAAGGCATTTGCTGACGTCGGCACCATAGCGGAAGAAACCGCAACCGCTGTTGTAGAACAGCTGATCGGCACCTCGGCAAAGGCAGATGTTGCCGCTGCTGTTGCTGACATCAAGAAGGGGGCTTGATCGATGGAATTTGCATTCGACGCAACATTCTTTGCGATGATCGGCCTGTTCATCTTCCTGGCGCTGGTTGTCTACCTGAAGGTTCCCGGCATGATGGCAAAGTCGCTCGACGACCGTGCCGATCAAATTCGCAACGAACTGTCGGAAGCCAAGCGTCTGCGCGAAGAGGCCCAACATCTGCTGGCTGAATATCAGCGCAAGCGTAAAGAAGCCGAAGCCGAAGCGGCGCATATCGTTGCTGCAGCCGAGCGCGAAGCCGAGATGCTCACCGCCGAAGCCAAGAAGAAGACGGAAGAATTCGTCGCGAACCGCACCGCGGTTTCCGAACAGAAGATCAAGCAGGCGGAAGCCGATGCGATGAAGGCGGTCCGTTCCGCCGCCGTCGATCTGGCAATTGCCGCCGCCGAGAACGTTCTTGCGAAAAAGGCAGACACGAAGGTTCAGTCCGAGCTCTTCAGCGATGCCGTCGGCCACGTCAAGAGCCGCCTCAACTAGGCTACAAGCCATGTTTTCGAAATAGCCCCGCAATGCGGCCAGCGTTGCGGGGCGTTTTTTTGGAGTCGGGCTTATCAAGCTAAGGGCATTCTCTGCGAGCCCGCGCCGGAAGATGACGAGTGCCCGCCAGGAGTCTGGCTTCTCTTCGAAGTCGGCGCGCTCCTCCCTGAACGGGACTTCTATCAGCGCGGCGGCGCCAACCTTCAAATCAAGTCTCTCAGGCGGCCTTCAGCTCAAAGCGATAGGGTAAATTGTTGGCCCACATCCGATGCAGAATGATTGCAAGACGTCTAGCGACCGCCATGGTAGGCTTCGCCGATGAGCGATGCAGAGCGCCGCGCCTTCAACGAGTCCCGCTTTGATTTCCGCAGCAGGATACCGGCGGCTTCGACCAGCGTTCGTTGTATCTCGACATCACCACACTTCGGAATGCCCCGGTAGATCGCCGCCGGAGCCCCAATCATCCGATCTCTTTTTGTTTTTGGAG
>NZ_HF536772.1:1720752-1889874 GCF_000312665.1 Rhizobium mesoamericanum STM3625
AGTCGTCATCGACGAACAGGATTGTCGATGCCGATGCCGATGCCAATTTCGATATCGATTTCGACGCCCTGCACCTTCTTCAGCGGGCTGAAGGACATCCGGTGTAGCGAGCACGGACCGTGCTTCTCAATGCCGGCACGGTGCTGCGGGGTACCATAACCCACATGGGCGGCAAAGCCATACGCAGGGAAAATACTATCGGCGCGCGCCATCATGCGGTCGCGCGTCACCTTGGCGACGATAGAGGCGGCGGCGATGGACACGGAACGCGCATCGCCCTTAACGACTGCCTGGCCAGGACACGCAAGACCAGGGGGCACATCGAGCCCGTCCGTCAGCACATAACCTGCAGGGATCGACAAGCCGCAGATGGCGCGTCGCATCGCATCCAGGCTCGCCTTGCGGATATCCGTCTCGTCGATGCGCGTCGAGCTTGAGGAGGCGATCGACACCGTCGCGCTCGCGAGGATCTGCGTAAAAAGCTCCTCGCGTTTCTGCGCCGTAAGCTGCTTCGAATCGTTCAGGCCATTCGGAATGCGCTTGGGGTCGAGAATGACGGCGGCTGCCACCACTGGACCGGCCAGCGGCCCCCTCCCCGCTTCATCGGCGCCGGCAACCGGCCAATGACCGGCCTTGCGCGCCTTCAGCTCGAGCCGGAAATCCGGCACGACGGGGACATCTTCGAAAAGCATAGGAGAATCGGGTGACGTGCGAGGTTTCATGCGGCTGACCCTCGCACGTCAACCCGATTTCCTGCAAGTCCCCGGATCAGGGCGGCGGGCCGAGGACTTGATCGCGGAAGGGCAGGGCGACCATCCGCGAAGCTCAAATATCAAAGCAGCGAAAGCTGCACGCCACTGCCATCGGGCGGAACGAAAAGATCATCCCGCAACGGCATGCTGCGGCGGGTCATACCGAGTCGTTTCGTTGCCATCTCAAAACGGCGTGCAATCTGCCAAGCATAGGGTCCGGCACCTTTCATACGCTTGCCGAACTCCGCATCGTAGTCCTTGCCGCCGCGCATCGAGCGAACCAGCGACATGACATGGCGATAGCGGTCGGGATAATTTTGCAGCAACCAGTCGCGAAACAGAGGCGACACTTCGAGCGGCAGGCGCAGGAGCACATAACCAGCCTCCGTCGCGCCAGCAGCGTGCGCCGAGTCCAGAATGCGCTCCAGTTCGTGGTCGTTGAGTGCCGGAATCATTGGCGCAGCCATCACAGATGTCTGGATTCCTGCCTCGGAGAGCGCGCGGATGGCCTCAAGCCGGCGCGTTGGCGTCGAGGCGCGGGGTTCCATTGTCCGCGCCAACTTTCGGTCGAGCGTAGTCACCGACAGCGAGACACGCACAAGGTTCCTCTGCGCCATCGTCGAGAGAATGTCGAGGTCGCGTATGATCATCGCCGACTTGGTTACAATCGAAACCGGATGGTTTGCCTTTTCCAGCACCTCGAGAACCTGCCGCATGATGCGCCATTCCTTCTCGATCGGCTGATAGGGATCTGTGTTGGTTCCGATCGCGATGACGCGTGGTTTATAGCCGGGCTTGGCCAATTCGCGCTCTAGGAGCTTCGCAGCATCCGTCTTGGCGAAGAGTTTGGCCTCGAAGTCGAGACCGGCGGAAAGGCCCATATAGGCATGCGTCGGCCGCGCAAAGCAGTAGATGCAGCCGTGCTCGCAGCCGCGATAGGGGTTGATCGAGCGGTCGAAGGGAATGTCAGGAGACTCGTTGCGGGTGATGGCCGTTCGCGGCTTTTCGATCTGCACCTCGGTCTTGAACGGCGGCAGATCCTCAAGGTTCTGCCAGCCATCATCGAACGCCTCGCGGCGTATAGGCTCGAAACGCGCGGTGGGATTGAGCCCCGCCGCGCGCCCCCGGCGACGGTCCACGTCGATCCGCAGGCCGGCAGATACGATCATCGCATCGGCAACATCTGCCGTGTTGGCAGGCGCAAATGCGGCCTGCCCTGCAAGGGACTGCTCGTTCATCGGATTCTCCGCTGGCGGAAGCTTTGCTTCCCGCCGTTATAGTGATTAAATTCCTATCGACAAAATGAGAACAATGCAAGAACAAAATGAGGAAAGTGCCACTGGCAAATGTTTGTGCGGAGCTCTATGAATAGGCAATGTTGACTGTTGTACTTGAATGCCAGGATCAGGAGCCTGAGCTGGCGCAGACATTATCTGTGTTGGTTGCAGGCGCGGTGGAGGGGCTTGTCAGTGACGTCGTGGTGCTGGACCACGACTCGCGGGATGGGACGTCGAGGGTGGCCGACGCCGCCGGCTGCCGCTTTCATTCGCAATGGGATATCAAGGACATCGTACGCTCGGCGCGCGGTGAGTGGCTGCTTTTTGTCGAGCCGGGAGCGCGGCCGCAGACCGGCTGGATCGACGAGATTGCCGAGTACACGGCTCTGAACAAGCTGCCGGCGCGCTTCACCGCCTCGCGGGGATATCGACGTCCTTTCCTGCAGCGTATCGGCCGGGCCTCCTCACCGCTGGAGCTTGGGCTTCTCCTCCCCAAGAAGCAGGCATTGGCTGCCGCAAGAAGCGGCATGCGCCTCACCGAGTTCGCGAAAGGGCAGAAGCTGCGTAAGCTTTCCAGCGAACTGATCCCATCTTGGGTCGCACGCGCGGCACGATAGCAGCGCGCGCTGTTTCCATGGCTTTCCTGCAAAAGGTGCGCCCGATACAATTTTGCGCTATAATTTCAGTATGGCGCCGCCCGAGCGCCTCGCCTCGCTTCGTGACGGTCGACCATTAAATGCCGGCAGACGGCAGAATAGGTCAGCGGAAGTCTCCTCTTCCGCCGGTTTCCGGCAAGGAGGTGCGTCATGAAACGCAATATGATCCGCAGCCTTTTCTTGGCCGTCATATTGACGACATCAATGATCGCGCATCCGCATTCGGCAGCATCACAGATGATGCGCAGTTGCGCAGCCCGGTCTGAGGTCGTCAATTTCCTCGACAAGAACTTTGCCGAGAGGCTGACGGCAGTCGGATTGATCAACCAGAACGTCATGCTTGAGGTCTATGCCGCGCAGAGCGGCACCTGGACGCTGCTCGTCACTGATGTTCACGGCGTCAGCTGTATCCTGCTGTCGGGTGATAGCTGGGAGTCGATGCCAGCTATGCCGGGCATCGGTGCATAGAGCGGCAGGCCATCTGCCGGAGCATCCTTCACTTGCCGGCGCCGCGCTTCAGATGCTCATCGAGGCGCGGCATGATCTCCACGAAATTGCAGGGCATCTGGCGGTAGTCGAGCTGGCATTTCAGAATGCCGTCCCAGGCGTCCTTGCAGGCGCCCGGGGAGCCCGGAAGCGCGAAAATAAAGGTCGCGTTGGCAACGCCCGCCGTTGCACGGGACTGGATCGTCGAAGTGCCGATCTTCTCGTAGGAGATGCGGTGGAAGACCGCCGAAAAGCCATCCATCTTCTTCTCGAACAGTGGCTCTAGAGCTTCCGGCGTAACGTCACGCCCGGTAAAGCCGGTTCCCCCGGTGGTGATGACGACGTCGACGTCGTCGCGTTCGGTCCAGGCCTTGACACACGAAGCTATGGCCTGCCGGTCGTCGGGGACGATCGCGCGGTCGACCAGCCGGTGGCCCGCATCCGTGATCCTGGAAACCAACGTATCGCCAGAACGGTCATCAGCGAGCGTCCGTGTATCCGAGACCGTCAGCACGGCAATGCCGACAGGAATGAAGGCACGCGTTTCATCTAGTCCCGGCATCGCGACCTCCAACCGTCGTTTCCGTTGCTTCGAAATACCAGTCCGGCCGTTCGCTGCGAAGCGCGGTGGCCGCCTCTTCAGCCGCTGTCAGCGTATCGAAGATGCCGTAGCAGGTCGCGCCGGAACCAGACATGCGGACGAAGGAGGCACCCTGATCATTGAGCATCGCCGAGATCTCGGCAATTTCAGGCAGCAGGCCTCGAGCCACCGGCTCAAGGTCATTGCGCGTCGACCCTAGCGTATCGAGCCATGCCGAGCGCGGGTTCACGTCGAGCGGAGGATTGGTCTTATTCGTCAGTCCTCGAAAAACCTCGGGTGTCGATACGCCTTTCAACGGGTTTGCCAGCACCATTGCAAAGGCCGGCATGTCGTCGATCGGCGTGATCTGCTCGCCGATACCATGGGCGATCAGCGGTCTGCTCGCCAGGCACATCGGTACGTCGGCGCCAAGCCGAAGTGCGATCGCCTCGATCGTTACCCAGGGTAGAGGCACGTTCCAGAGCCGCAACAGGCCGCGAAGCGTGGCTGCAGCGTCGGCCGACCCGCCGCCGATTCCAGCGGCAATCGGAAGGGTCTTCTGGAGATGAATGCGAACGGCGGGAGCAGAGCCGCCCTCACGAGTGATCGCCTCGCGGAGAAACTCTCGGGCCTTGAGCACAAGATTGTCGTCGAGGCTGTCGCCAAGCGCCCCCGCGAAACGACCCGACATCACGAACTCGTCCATCTTGGCGGGCATAAATTCCAACCGGTCGCCATGCCGGGTGAAGGTTACCAGCATATCGAGCAGATGGTAGCCGTCCGATCTCTGGCCCGTCACATGCAGGGCCAGGTTGATTTTTGCTGGAGCCTTCTCGATGACGATCAAGTCATCGCGCATACTCGCTGCGGCCATCGCCTATCAGGACTTCTTGTCAGTGGGCTTCGGTTCGACTGGTGCCGGATCCGGCTGCTTCTTGTCAGCGGCCTTGGAGATGTCTGTATCCTGCGGCAAGCCGTTGGCGATCTTCTCCTTGATCTTCGGGATCTCGGAGGCCTCGGGGTCGGAGCCGAGCGCCCGGTTCCATTGGTAGACGGCCTCAAGCTTGCGCCCAACACGCCAGTAAGCGTCGCCGAGATGGTCATTGATCGTCGCGTCTCCGGCCTTTATCTGTGCAGCCTTTTCCAATTCCCTGACCGCATCATCGAAACGGTTCAGCCGGAAATAAGCCCAGCCGAGAGAGTCGATGATGTAGCCATCGTCCGGGCGCAGATCGACCGCCTTCTTGATCATTGCCAGTCCCTCGTCGAGGTTCCGGTTCATGTCGATCCAGGAGTAGCCGAGGTAGTTGAGAACCTGTGGCTGGTCAGGGTTGAGTTCCAGCGCCTTGCGGAAATTCGGTTCAGCCTGGTCCCATTTCTTCAAGCGCTCATAGGCGATGCCGCGCTGGAAAAACACTGTCCATGCGCCCTTGCCTGGTAGCGGGCCAATGACTTCGACGGCCTTGTCATAGTTGTCGGCCATGGCGGCGTAATCTTTCGCATCCGACAACACGCTGCCATAGGCGAGATAGCTGCGGATATCCTTAGGATCTGAGGAGATCAGGCTTTGAAGGTGCTTGCGGGCCTCTTCCACCTTCCCGCCCTGCGCAAGCGCGAGGCCGAGCTGCAGCTCGGAGATGCGGCGCATCGGGGAGTTTTCGGGCACCTGCTTGTAGAGCGCGATCGCGCGGTCCATCTGTTCCTGCTTCTCGGCAATGCCACCGAGCATGACGAGCGTATCGGCGCTATCCGGATCGAGCGTCTTGGCGGTCTGCAGGTAGAGCGAAACGATATCCTCGGCGCCGTCGCGATTCAGCGCGCCACCTATGGAGAAGAGTACGCCAGCAGCGCCCTGCTTGGCCGTCTGGATCTGCTGTTCCTGCTTTTCTCCGCTTTCGATGCTCTGTCGCAGTGCATTGAGCGGCGCGTAGTTCGGCAGCAGGTTATCGCCGACGGAAATCGCGTCGAGCGCCTTTTGCTTGTTCCCCTGCGAAGCTTCCAGCCGGGCGAGAGCCATGACGGCGCGCATGAAGGTATCAGGGGCGGTCGCACCGCCATCCTTGTCGAGCACGGCGTCGTTGAGGTTCTGGCGAGCGGCCCTCACGTCGCCATTCACGATCGCAATAGCCCCGGCATTGTAGGACTTGAAGATGCCGACCCAATCCGGTCCCCTCATCTTCTGGATCGTGGCAAGTGCATCCTTGCCGCGCCCGGCGCCGACGCGAGCCCAAGCGGCGAGCAGATCGTTCATCATCCGGTCGAGATCGTTCGGCCCGGTATATTTCAGCAGCGACTCAGCCGTCTTGTATTCGCCGCGGCGAATGGCATCCATGCTCCGCACGATGGTCGTGATGCGCTCGACCGTCGGATCGCCCTTCAGGTCGTTGGCGTATTTCACGCCGTCCTTGATGTCGCCATTCAGAAGCAGCGAAATCATCAGACGCTGACGGATTTCCGGATTGCCCGGCTCGATCTGTAACGCCTTCTTGTAGAGCTCAATCGCCGTCTGGTAGTCATGATCGACATCGGCAGTCCGGGCAGCCAAAAAAGCGCCGGAGAAGCTCGTGACGCTATCCGGATCGAAGATCACCGTGGCGGCATCGTCCTTCTTGGCCGTCTCTTCGGCATTCACGCCGCCGAGCGCTGCCAGCGATATGACCGCTGCCATGGCTGCGCTCGAAAGAAGACGGATGGCAAGTTTTTGCCGCATTAGAAAACCTCTCTTGTCGGGGCAGCCGGCCTCGTCCGACTGCAAATCAGTTGAAATGACTGACTCACAACAGGATGGCTTTTTTGAAGCGGTCCTGCAATAAAATCAGTCCGCGATCAGTGACCGTCGATTAGTTGACGCGCTCGATGCAGAAGTCGATGACTTCCATCAGGGCCGATTTCCATGCCGTGTCGGGAAGGGGCGCGAGCGCGTCGCGTGCGATCGTGCCGTAGTGAACCGCGCGGGCAATGGTGTCGTTTAGCGTGCCGTACTTGGTAATAAGCCCAAGTGCCTTTTCGAGATGCTGGTCGCTGCTCTCGCCGCCTTCGATGGCCTCCCGCCAGAAGGCACGTTCTTCCTCGGTCCCGCGGCGATAGGCCAAGATGACCGGAAGTGTGATCTTTCCCTCACGGAAGTCGTCGCCGACATTCTTGCCGAGATCGGCCGCCTTACCGCCGTAGTCCAGCGCGTCGTCGACAAGCTGGAAGGCAAGGCCGAGGTTCATGCCATAGGACTTCAGCGCGTTGCGGCCGGATTTGCCGGCATCGGCGACGATCGGCCCGACTTCGGCAGCTGCGGCAAACAGAGCCGCCGTCTTCGCGCGGATGACTGCGAGGTAGTCGTCTTCCGTGGTTTCCATGTTCTTGGCGACGGAGAGCTGCAACACTTCGCCTTCGGCGATCACGCAAGCCGCCGACGAGAGAACGTCGAGCGCATCGAGCGAGCCAACATCGACCATCATGCGGAACGCCTGACCGAGCAGGAAGTCGCCGACAAGCACACTTGCCTGGTTGCCCCAGATCATACGCGCGGTGGACTTGCCGCGGCGAAGGTCGCTCTCATCGACGACGTCGTCATGCAGCAGCGTTGCCGTGTGCATGAACTCAACCGAGGTCGCGAGCTTGATGTGGTTCTCGCCCTTGTAGCCGAACAGCGATGCCGACGCCAACGTCAGCATCGGACGAAGACGTTTGCCACCAGACGAGATAAGATGGTTGGCCACCTCGGGGATCATCTGGACGTCGGAACCGGCCTTGGAGAGAATAAGCTGGTTCACCCGCTGCATATCCGCCTTGGTCAAATCGACCAGCGGCTTGACGGATGCCAGTTTGTTTTTGCTTTCTTCAAGCGGTATGACCACGCCCAACGACCCGGACTCCTGTTAAATTATCGAGTTCGACAATAGAAAGGGGCGATTGGCGCGGCAAGGGGTGAATTGTCGCGTCGCGCAAATTTGAAAGGGATTTTCCGGCAAATGCATGAACTTATTCGCGCCAACGATCCCGTATTGCTCTCTTATGCTGAGAGTCTGCTCAAGGATGCGGGAATCCGCTGCTTCATCGCTGATCAGGGCATGAGCATTTTGGAAGGGTCTCTCGGCATGCTGCCGCGCCGCCTCCTCGTCGATGACGAAGCAGCGGACCGGGCGCGGCGCATTCTTGTGGATGCCGGCCTCGGCGACGAACTGCGCGCTCAAAAGTGAGCCTGAAATGACGGGAGATGTTGCCGAGACGATCGACGCCTTTCACCGGGGACAGTTCCATGTTGTGCAGCCGAAGGGCAGGGGGCATCGCTCCGGCATGGATGCAATGCTGCTTGCGGCACTCGTTGCCGATGATCGTCCGATCAAGGTGGCGGATCTCGGTGCCGGTGCAGGTGCGGCAGGCCTTGCCGTCGCGTCGCGGCTGCCGGCTGCCGAGGTTATGCTCTTCGAGCGCTCGGGTGAAATGGCCGACTATGCGCGCCGCAGCATACTCCTGCCTGAAAATGCACATATCGCAAGCCGCGTTTCAGTCATCGAGGCGGATGTGACGCTGAAGGCGAAAGCGCGAAATGAAGCAGGTCTAATCGATGAGAGTTTCCATCATGTGATCATGAACCCGCCGTTCAACGATGCCGGCGATCGCCGGACGCCTGACACTTTGAAGGCCGAAGCACACGCTATGACGGATGGGCTGTTCGAAAGCTGGGTGCGCACGGCCGGGGCAATCATGATCCCCGGCGGGCAATTATCCCTGATCGCGAGGCCGGAATCGATTGCCGAAATCATCGATGCCTGCGGACGCCGGTTCGGCGGCATCGAAGTCACCGCGATCCATCCTCGCGAGGGCGAGAACGCCGTCCGCATCCTCGTCACGGCCATAAAAGGCTCGCGCGCGCGGCTTTCGCTGCGCGCGCCACTCATCATGCACGAGGAGGGGACGCACAAATTCTCCCCCTTCGTTGACGACCTCAACAATGGCCGGGCGGCCTATACCAGGCGCTAGCCTGCAACAAAATCGAACAGCAGCTTGACATTCAGGCCGGCGATCAGGACCGCAATCAAGTAGGCGGTTGCGGTCAGCCAGCGCGGAGCGACCAGCGCGCCCATCTTCGCCTTGCTTGCGGTGAACATAACGAGCGGGAAGACGGCGAAGGAGAGCTGGAGGCTGAGTACGACCTGCGTCAGGATCAGCAGTTCCGCCGTCCCCTGGTCGCCATACCAGATGGTGACGAAGGCGGCCGGAATGATGGCGATCGCACGGGTGATCAGGCGACGCACCCACGGCTGCAGCCTGATCTTCAGGAAGCCTTCCATGACGATCTGGCCGGCAAGCGTCGCGGTTACCGTTGAATTCAGGCCGCAGCAGAGGAGTGCGATGCCAAAAAGCGTCGGGGCGATTGCAAGGCCGAGCAACGGCGAGAGAAGCGAGGATGCTTCGCCCAATTCCACGACATCCGTCTTGCCGTTGGCGTGGAAGGCCGCAGCCGCCAAGATCAGGATCGACGCGTTGATCAAGAGCGCGAAGCAGAGCGCAATGGTCGAGTCGATCGTCGCATAGGTCAGCGCCTCGCGCTTCTCCGGCACTGAATGGCCGTAGGCGCGGGTCTGGACGATGCCGGAGTGCAGATAGAGATTGTGCGGCATCACGGTGGCGCCGAGGATGCCGAGGGCGAGATAGAGCATCTCGGGGTTGGAAACAATCTCGGCCGTCGGGAAGAAGCCCCGGATGACCGCGCCCCATTCGGGGTCAGCAAGGAAAATCTGCACGCCGAAGCACACCGCGATGATGCCGAGTAGGGCAATCACGAAGGCTTCCACCCAGCGGAAGCCGATCTTCTGGAGATAGAGAATGAGGAATACGTCAAGCGACGTGATAAGGACGCCGAGTTCAAGAGGAATACCGAACAGCAGATTGAGGCCGATGGCCGTGCCAATCACTTCGGCAATATCGGTCGCGATGATGGCGATTTCGGCAAAGGCCCACAGCGGAACGGAGACGTATTTCGGATAGGCGTCACGGCAAGCCTGGGCAAGGTCGCGGCCGGAGGCGATCGCAAGCCGCGCACAGAGCGATTGCAGAACGATCGCCATAAGGTTGGACAAAAGGGCGACGGTCAACAGCGCATAGCCGAACTTCGAGCCGCCGGCGAGCGAAGTCGCCCAGTTGCCGGGGTCCATATAACCGACGGCCACCATATAGCCGGGCCCGAGGAACGCGGCGATGCGGCGCCAGCGTGTCCCCTGTTTGTGCGTCTGGACGGAACGGTAGACATCGGAAAGCGATGCCTCTTCGCGCTCATGTCGCCAGCCGGTCTTTGTGTTCGGATTTACGATGTCCATGCAGCGTTCACCTATGATCAGTGCGACCAGTATGTCTGATTAGAATGATAATGCAAGTCATTCGCAACAACTATTGTACCGACAGATGTTTTCTGCGTCAGCCATTGCGTTTGTCTCTGCGTTGCATACATGGAAGACGTTCCGCTGATCTTGTCGCAAAGGATGGAAAATGGCCGGATTTTTGAAGAGGTTGCTGCCGAAGCGTTTCCGCAAGGAAGGTGTGGTGATCCCCGTCGTTCGGCTGCACGGTCCGATCATGAGCGGCGGAAGCCAATTCAGGCCGACACTCAATCTTGCCTCCGCAGCGCAGGTCCTCGAAAAAGCCTTTAGCTTCAAGGATGCGCCAGCGGTTGCCATCTCACTCAATTCTCCCGGCGGCTCTCCCGTCCAGTCGCGGCTTGTCTTCACCCGCATCCGCGAACTTGCGCGCGAAAAGCAGAAGAAAGTCCTCGTCTTCGTCGAGGACGTTGCGGCCTCCGGCGGTTACATGATTGCGCTCGCCGGCGATGAGATCATTGCCGATCCCACCTCCATCGTCGGCTCGATCGGCGTCGTCTCCGGTGGTTTCGGCTTTCCGGAATTGCTGAAGAAGATTGGCGTGGAGCGTCGTGTCTATACAGCTGGGGAGAACAAGGTGATCCTTGATCCATTCCAGCCCGAGAAGGAAAGGGACATTGAATATCTGAAGACCCTGCAGCTGGAGATTCATCAGGTCTTTATCTCCATGGTTCGCGAACGGCGTGCGGGCAAGCTGAAGAGCGATGATGTGGTCTTCTCCGGCCTTTTCTGGACCGGCACGCGTGGTCTAGAGTTAGGCCTGATCGACGGCCTCGGCGACATGCGCCAGGAATTGAAGCGACGCTATGGGGCAAAAACCAAGCTCGAGCTGGTAATGCCCGCCCGCGGTCTTTTCGGAAGGCGCATTCCCGGTATATCGTCGGCCAACTTGGAAGGCGCCGGCGCCGGTCTTGCGACCGGGCTTGTCGAGGCCGCCGAGGAGAAGGCATTGTGGAGCCGGTACGGGCTCTGAGGAAGCGAAGGCTGGGAGCATGCCGCAACTGATAATCATCATCGCGCTGCTGGTCGGGGCCTGGCTTCTCTACCGCCGCTTCATTGCCGATGCACAGCGGCTCGCCGAACGATCCCGCCGTGCCGAGAAAGAGCGCCAGACGGGGGCAATCGGCACGCTGGTCAAGGATCCGGTCACGGGTGAATATCATCTGAAGAAGGAGGAGGATAAGTAGCTTGTTAGCCGCCTGCAATTGTCATGAGATACATTCGACAATGTCTATCATGGGGCGAGCGATGGAAGTTGCAAAAGGGGAAAAAGCCTGACGATCCGTCCGAGCCCTGTCGTTGACGCGCTCAAAATTGAAAACAAGCGACGACATCGTCGTGCTCGTTGCAGGCTATCGTTCCCCCGAAATTGGCCGCGATGAGACCGAAGAAGCGCAGCGGAGATCCGGCAAGCCGTTGCCATGACGCTGTCCGTTCACGGACTTGCAATCGATCATCTGACGAAGCTTTCGGCGCCGGCGCTGGCCGCAAGGTATTGTACCGGCGTTCGATAACGCGCCGATGCTCGCCGCAGCGCTTCAAGGGCATTGCGCGCGATTTTATTCCGAGGGTCTGATGACGGTTGGTCATTGAGAAGCATCTGACAGTCTCAATCCGCTTCGGTAACCTGCCGCGGTCGACATCGGGCCGACGAGTCTTGACCCTTGTGGTCTGTTCGTGGCACCAGTCGCGCCAACAGTTCAATTGAATGGCAGTCGACCGATGACGAACATCCCCGACCACATGAATCCGAAGCGTTCGTTCCAGGCGCTGATCCTGACGCTCCATAACTATTGGGCGGATAAGGGTTGTGCGGTGCTGCAGCCCTACGACATGGAGGTCGGTGCCGGAACGTTCCATCCGGCAACAACCTTGCGCGCGCTCGGTCCCAAGCCGTGGAAGGCTGCCTATGTGCAACCGTCCCGCCGCCCTTCGGATGGCCGCTACGGCGAAAACCCGAACCGCCTGCAGCACTATTATCAATATCAGGTTATCCTGAAACCGAACCCGTCGAACCTGCAGGAGCTCTATCTCGGCTCGCTGGCCGCCATCGGCCTCGATCCCCTGCTGCACGACATCCGTTTCGTCGAGGACGACTGGGAAAGCCCGACGCTCGGCGCCTGGGGTCTCGGCTGGGAATGCTGGTGCGACGGCATGGAAGTCTCACAGTTCACCTATTTCCAGCAGGTCTGCGGTATCGAGTGCTCGCCTGTTTCAGGCGAGTTGACCTACGGTCTGGAGCGCCTTGCGATGTACGTCCAGGGCGTCGACAACGTTTACGATCTAAACTTCAACGGCCGCGAAGGCGATGAAAAGATCAGTTACGGCGACGTCTTCCTGCAGGCTGAGCAGGAATATTCGCGCCACAACTTCGAATATGCCAACACGGAAATGCTGCATCGGCACTTCATCGATGCGGAAAAGGAGTGCCAGGCGCTTCTCGCTGCCGGCGCACCGGGCGACAATGCGAACCAACTGCTGCACAAGTGCGTCTTCCCGGCCTACGACCAGTGCATCAAGGCAAGCCACGTCTTCAATCTGTTGGATGCTCGCGGCGTCATCTCCGTCACCGAGCGTCAGAGCTACATTCTACGGGTGCGGACGCTTGCCAAGGCCTGCGGTGAGGCCTTCCTGTTGACTGATGCTGGCGGGGTGAACCTGGCAAAGACTGCCGCTTGATGAGCGGCAGTCCGCCACGATAGTATCGTCATTCTCAATAGCGCAGTCTATTTGATCGCGCTGAAAGGGCTGCAAATGCAGGATGACAATCTGCCGCAACCCGCATAGTCTCCGGACATATTTTCGGGCGTTGTGGGGGATTCGCGAATGTATGTTATTCTTGGCTTAATCATCCTCATCGCACTTTATACCGTCTTTATTTACAACGGCCTCGTTCGTGCACGGCAGATGGCTGAGGAAGCATGGTCCGGCATTGACGTGCAGCTGAAGCGCCGCGCCGACCTGATCCCCAACCTGATCGAGACGGTCAAGGGTTATGCCGCGCACGAGAAGACGACGCTGGAAGAGGTCGTTGCCCTTCGCAACAAGGCGCAATCGGTTCCTCCCGGAGACGTCGCAGGCCGCGCCCAGGCGGAAGGCCTGCTCGGCCAGGCGCTTGGCCGGGTGCTGGCGCTCGCCGAAGCCTATCCCGACCTTAAGGCGAACGAGAATTTCCGCGAGCTTCAGACCTCGCTCGAGACCATGGAAAGCGAAATCCAGATGGCCCGCCGTTATTACAACGGTGCCGCGCGTGATCAGAACGTCAAAGTCGAGACCTTCCCGTCCAATCTGGTTGCTGGCCAGTTCGGCTTCCAGAAGCGTCAGTATTTCGAAATCACTAACGAAGCGGATCGCGCCGTCCCGACGGTAAAGTTCTGACATCTGCCATTTGCCTTTGCGTAAAAGCTGCTATGAGCAGGGCATGATCGTGGTCTGACATGGCCTTCGCGCAAAGACGGAAAAGACAAGGAAATGAGTAAAGACAAGCTCACCATCATCCCGCCCGGCAAGCCGCTGATCGGTCGTGCCGTCCCGCCGGGCTCGAAATCGATCACCAACCGCGCGCTGCTTCTGGCAGGTCTCGCCAAGGGCACCAGTCGCCTGACTGGCGCTTTGAAGAGCGATGATACGCGCTATATGGCCGGCGCTCTTCGCGCCATGGGAGTGATCGTTGAAGAGCCGGATGATACGAGCTTCGTTGTCACGGGCAGCGGCAAGCTCCTGCCGCCGCAAGTGCCGCTTTTCCTCGGCAACGCTGGCACCGCGACACGCTTCCTGACGGCCGCAGCCGCTCTGGTGGATGGCACCGTTATCGTCGATGGCGACCAGCACATGCGCAAGCGCCCCATCGGCCCGCTCGTCGATGCCCTGCGTTCGCTTGGCATCGACGCATCGACCGAAACCGGCTGCCCACCCGTCACCGTCAGAGGTACCGGCCGTTTCGAAGCGAGCCGCATCCAGATCGATGGCGGCCTGTCCAGCCAATATGTCTCGGCGCTCCTGATGATGGCTGCTGGAGGCGACAAGACGGTGACGATCGAACTGCTCGGCGAGGACATCGGTGCCCTTGGCTATATCGATCTAACGACAGCGGCGATGCGCGCCTTTGGCGCCAAGGTCGAAAAGACGAGCCCCGTGACGTGGCGGGTCGAGCCGACCGGCTACACGGCAGCCGATTTTGTGGTCGAGCCCGACGCATCGGCCGCGACCTACCTCTGGGCGGCCGAAGTGCTGACATCGGGCAAGATCGACCTCGGTGTCGCGAACGGCGCGTTCACGCAGCCCGACGCGAAGGCATATGATCTGATCGCCCAATTTCCCCATCTTCCGGCCGTTATCGATGGCTCGCAGATGCAGGATGCGGTTCCGACCCTTGCTGTGCTTGCCGCGTTCAACGAGACGCCGGTCCGCTTCGTCGGCATCGCCAATCTGCGCGTCAAGGAATGCGATCGCATCCGCGCCCTCTCGAGCGGTCTCACGCAGATCCGCCCGGGTCTTGCTCATGAAGAAGGCGACGACCTGATCGTCCAGTCTGACCCATCGCTTGCTGGAGAGCGCTTGCCTGCCAACATCGACACCTTCGCCGACCACCGCATTGCCATGAGCTTTGCGCTTGCTGGTCTGAAGATCGCAGGCATTACGATCCTCGATCCGGACTGCGTCGGCAAAACCTTCCCGGCCTATTGGCGGACGCTGGCTGGGCTCGGCGTAACCTATGCCGATGAGGGCTGACATTATCTGATGCGGCCGGCGCCGCAGGCGAGGGGTTTGATGAACCGACGGCTTTTCGGCCTTTGCTTCGTTCTGTTTCTGATGCTTGCGGCGCATGGCGCCATCGCTGCGGAGGTAATCAACGCCTTCGCGTCAAACATCGTTCTTGAGAAGAGCGGCGCGATGACGGTGACGGAGACGGTCTCCGTCAATGCCGAAGGCAAACGCATCCGTCACGGCATCTTCCGCGATTTTCCGCTGACCTACAGGGATGAGAAAGGCCGCCTGCGGCGGGTTGATTTCGACGTCATCTCAGTCAAGCGCGATGGCCGCGACGAGCCCTGGCATACTGAGTCCAAGAGCGGCGGCATTCGCATCTATGCCGGTTCGGAAGACGTCACTGTCAGCTATGGCCGCTCCGAATACGTCTTCACCTACCGTACCAACCGGCAGATCCGCTACTTCGACGATCACGACGAGCTCTACTGGAATGTTACCGGAAACGGCTGGATCTTCCCGATCCTGACGGCGACGGCGACAGTGAACCTACCGGATGGGGCCAACGCGATCGACGCGGCCTTCTTCACCGGCCCGCAGGGTGCGACGGACAGGAATGCAAAGGTTTCCGGCGGCGACAGTCGGCTGCTGTTTTCGACGACCCGGGCGCTCAATGCAGGCGAAGGCCTGACGATAGCCGTCAAGATGCCGAAGGGTTCGATCGATCCGCCGAGCCCCGACAACGAGCGGCGCTGGTGGCTGAGCGACAACCGCGATTACTTTCTCGGCTTTGGCGGGCTTATTCTCGTCTTCCTCTACTATACGCGCTCCTGGTTGAAGGTCGGCCGTGATCCTGCCCGCGGTGTGCTGGTGCCGCGCTGGGATCCACCGGACGGCATCTCGCCGGCGCTGGTGAACTACATCGACAATCGCGGCTTCTCCGGCCAAGGCTGGACGGCGCTCTCGGCCACGGCCCTCAATCTTGCGGTGCGCGGTTATGTCGTGCTGGAGGATCTCAAGAATTCGATCATCATCCGTCGCACCGACAAGCTGGTCGGGAAGGAAAGGCTGGAAGCGGGGGAAGCCAGCCTGCTCAACGCAGTTGGAGCCAAGGGCTCGCTGACGATCGATCAGTCGAACGGAACGCGGGTCAAGTCGGTCGGCGACAGCTTCCGCACAGCCATCGAGCGCGAGCATCGCGGCAAGTACTACAATGCCAATGCCGGCTACACGACCGGTGGCATCGCGCTCAGCGCCGCATCATTGATGGCGCTCTTTGTTTTCGGAACGCTTGAACCGGATGCCATCGCCCTGATGATCATTCCTGTTGTCGTCATCGTCTTCATCTCAATCTTCGTCGCGGGCTTCGCCAATTCGATTCGCCCCGGCAGGTCGCTCGGCGCAAAGATCATGTCCGTGATCGCGATTGCAATTGCCGCCTTCGTCGGCTTCAGCATTGTGTCGTCGTTGGCGTTGGCGCTGTTCTCCTCGCTGGTCGAATTGCATGAGACGCCGATGCTGTTTGCGATCGGCGGCATCATCCTGCTGAACCTGCTCTACGTCTTCATCATGGGGGCGCCGACCCCGCTCGGGGCTAAGCTGATGGATGGCATCGACGGTCTGCGCCAGTACATGATGCTGGCCGAGAAGGACCGCATGAACATGGCGGGCGCCCCTCAGATGTCGCCCCAGCATTTCGAGAAGCTGTTGCCTTACGCGGTGGCGCTCGGCGTTGAAAAGCCCTGGTCGCGCGCCTTCGAGACATGGCTTGCCGCAGCGGCGGCGGGGGCTGCTGCTGCTTATGCTCCTTCGTGGTATTCCGGCAATTTCGGGAGCGGCAACTTCTCCGATCGCATTGGCGGCTTTTCCTCCTCGATGGCCTCGACGATCGCGTCCACCATTCCGGCGCCACCGTCCAGTTCGTCCTCCGGTTTTTCAGGCGGCGGCTCGTCTGGTGGCTTCTCCGGGGGCGGTGGTGGTGGTGGCGGCGGCGGCGGCTGGTAAGGCTTTGGGCTCAAGCATTCTTGCTTGACCCGGGCGAGCATTCGCGCTTGACCTTTCGGCGCTCTCCCCTTAACCGCCAGACGGAAACGTGAAAGGGAACAGGCATGAAGGTTCTGTTGATCGGATCGGGCGGACGCGAGCACGCATTGGCCTGGAAGCTAGCGCAATCGCCACTCATGACGGAATTTTATGCCGCGCCCGGTAATCCGGGCATTGCCGAGCATGCGACCCTGGTTGCCCTCAATGTCGACGACCATGATGCCGTCGTTGCCCTCTGCAAGGACAAAGCGATCGACCTCGTCGTCGTCGGTCCGGAAGCACCGCTCGTCGCTGGCATCGCCGACAAGCTACGCACGGCTGGCTTTGCCGTCTTCGGCCCATCGTCATCCGCGGCTCAGCTCGAGGGGTCGAAGGGCTTCACCAAGGATATCTGTGCCCGCTACGCCATTCCGACCGGCGCCTACCAGCGCTTCAATAACGCGCCGAAGGCCAAAGCCTATATCCGCCAGCAGGGCGCCCCGATTGTCGTCAAGGCCGATGGCCTTGCTGCCGGCAAGGGTGTGACCGTTGCCTCGACCGTCGACGAAGCGCTCGCTGCCGTCGATGATTGCTTCGAGGGTGCCTTCGGTGCTGCCGGTGCCGAGGTTGTCATCGAAGCCTATCTCGATGGCGAGGAAGCGAGCTTCTTCTGTCTCTGCGATGGCAAGCATGTCCTGCCGCTCGCAACAGCCCAGGATCACAAGCGGGTGGGCGAGGGCGACACCGGCCCCAACACCGGCGGCATGGGCGCCTATTCGCCGGCGCCCGTCATGACGGCTGAGATGGTCGAGCGCACGATGAAGGAAATCATCGAACCGACCATGCGCGGCATGGCCGAAAGCGGCTATCCTTTCTCCGGCGTCTTCTTCGCCGGGCTGATGATCACCGCCAAGGGCCCCGAGCTCATCGAATACAATGTCCGCTTCGGCGATCCCGAATGCCAGGTGCTGATGATGCGGCTGAAAAGCGATCTCCTGCCGCTCCTCTTTGCCACGGCCAATGGCACACTTGACGAGGTGGCTGCAGAATGGACTGATGATCCGGCCCTGACTGTCGTCATGGCATCGAAGGGATATCCGGGCTCCTACGACAAGAACACACTGATCCGCCATTTGCCGGAAGCGGGCGAGGGCGCCAAGGTGTTTCATGCCGGTACAGCCCTGAAGGATGGAGCGCTGGTTGCGACCGGCGGCCGCGTGCTGAACGTCACTGCGACGGGCAAGACAGTCGGCGAGGCGCAGACGCGTGCCTATGCGCTGCTCGACAAGGTCGATTGGGACAACGGCTTCTGCCGCCGAGACATCGGCTGGCGCGCCGTCGAACGCGAAAAAGCGTGAGCAAACCCGAAATCGGGTCAGTTCTCTAAATTTTTACCCTTTCCCCTGACGGGATGGAAACAAAGCCGCGCTAGTCTCTTCTCAACGTGAGACGGAGTGTTCCATGCGTCGGCTTATTTGGGGTGCGATAGCTGTTTTTGCGGCAGGATCTGCCTTTGCCTCGTCGATCGAGGTGGTCGGCAAGGACGCGCGTACCAATGGCGAGAGCATCACCCTGGAAAGCTGCAAAAGCTGCCCGCCACTTGAAACCGTCGAGCGCAAGAAGGACTACACCGTACCGACGCTGGCGCCTGGCTCGCTGCAGTCTTCGGAAATTCGCGACGTCAACGGTGAGAAGAAGCTATATCGCACCGAAGGCTGGATGGGTGGCTCGCCCATCGTTTTCGTTACCAAGGCTCCGGCTGCGTCCATGACGGCTGTGACACAGCCGGCCGACAACATCGACCGGACATCGACGACGGCTGCTGTCATCAGCGGTGACGTCAAGCCGAAAGCCGCGGGCGTGGCGGCCGTGGTGACGGAACAAACGTCGCCGCTCGACGTTTCCAAGTTTGAGCTTCGGCCCTGATTTCAAGTTCCCTGCCCCAGCCCGACCAAAGTTTGGTCGACCGGGGTCCACCCCCGAGGTGGATAAAATGCGTCCCTGAGAGAAGCAGGGGCGCATTTTTCGTTTTTAATGCGCCTTGCCGAAAGGGGTGCTTCCGAACGTCGGTGCAAGCAGACGCGCAAGTGTGCGCAACCCAATCAAAACATCCAACCAACGCAGATGGCCTCTGGTCTCCTCTGCCTCTGCCACAGCGGCTGCTTCTGCTTTGCTTTCGACAGCCATCTGGCCGGGAACTGGCTCAGGCGAAGAGGCGTAGATGCGTCCCTGGTCGAAGGAAAGGATGGTCAGCGTCGTAATCATGGCCGTCTCCAACTTGCGGTTTGCTGGGAGGCAGTCTCTGCCGGTTGAGGCCTTCCGGTCCTGAAATGCTCAGGGAAAAGTTCCGAAACGATCCGAAACTAGCGCTCGGGCATACCCGCTAACCTCAACCCATCGAGAAGAGCAGCAATCCGATCCGGATATTTGCCAGGTTGACCGGCGCGGATGCGCTCGAGGGTTATATCAGGCGTCAGTCGTCTTAACGCCGCAAGGTGGCGATGGGCTTCCTCCATGCGCCCGAGATGCGCGCTCGCAGCAATGAGCACCCATAGTGTTGGCTCGAAATTCGGATTGCTGGCCAGCGCTCTCGAAGCCCAGGCCACCGCCAGCTCGTATTCTCCGAGGATCACGTGGGCATGTGCGATCCCGCAATGTGAGAAATGTGCGCCGCGCTCACCGGGGGTCAGTCGATTGGCTCTGTGGAAGTGACTGAGCGCGTCGCTGACATTACCGCAATGAAGATGCCCTAGGCCCGCCCGGACGACGGCCATCGGATTGTTAGGATTGGATTCGGCGGCTGCCTGCAGAACTGCGGGACCCCAATCGTAGTCCTTAACCGTCTGCATCAAGGCGACACCGCAATGGGCCATGACCATGGCATCGCCGGCACCGTGCTCCAGCGCTTTGCGCGCCAGTGCGCCACACGCTTCCACATCGTCATCCGTGAGTGCCGGCCAACCCATCGTGTAACGATGCTCCAGCGCCCATGCGGCATGGGCAAGCAACTGCGCATTGTCAGGCTCGATGGCCAGCCCCTGCATAAGCAGCGCATAGGCGGCCGCGTTGTCACTTTCGATTTCGGTCGAGATCTTCGCCAATGCCTGCAGGTAGATGTCGTAGGTGGCGATGCTTCCGGGCCGTTCCCGCCGTGATCGCTCGATCTCGGCGGTCTGGATCAATGGTTCGATCAGTGTCGCCACGCGCTCGGTGATGCGATCCTGGAAATCGAATATCTCGTCAAAAGTGCCATCGAAGGTCTGCGCCCACATATGCGTGCCGCTTTGAGCCTTGACAAGCTCGGCCACGATGCGCAACCGGTTACCCGATTGCCGGATGCTGCCTTCGAGCACGTAGGTGACCCCGAGTTCCGCTGCGATCTTGCGGACATCAATTGCGCTGCCCTTGTAGGCAAAAGAGCAGTCCCGCGCGACGACAGCAAAGCTTCGGAACCGGCTCAATGCCGCGATGATATCGTCGACGATCCCGTCGGCAAAATAGTCCTGCCTTGGATCGCCGCTGAGATTGCTAAACGGGAGGACCGCCAGCGCCGGCCGCAGTTCTGGGGGCGGCGCAGAGGGTTTCCTTTCCGTTATCGTCCGGACGAAACGGTAGCCGACGCGCGGCACTGTAGCGATCCATTCCTGCCCATCGGGCGCAGGGCCAAGCACCTTCCGCAGTGCCGCGACCTGAACGGTCAGGTTGCTCTCCTCAACGACAACTCCGGGCCAGACGCGCGCCATCAGCGCATCCTTGGAAACAATGTTTCCACGGGCTTCAAGCAACGCTTCTAGAAGAGCGATACCGCGCTGGCCGAGCGCGACGGCACGCCCGTTCCGCAGCAGGCCGCAACCGGGATCGAGAACAAATTCTCCGAAAGCATGCGACGTCTCAATCATGCAGAAAGTATAACGCAAGCGCTAAAGTCGGAAAGCCGTCCGGCATACCTTGCCGCTGACTGCAAGAAATGCGCTGGCTCGGCAATTGTTGGTTCCTTCACTCCAACTTCAACGATGAGGGGCATTGTTCTGTTTGTGTTTGTTCAAAACTTCCCGATTTCATCATCACAGGAACATCTAGAGACAGGTTAAGCATTCCTTAGAATAAACTGGCCAGTTTTAGCGCAGACCGGTAGCCGCATGTCAATTTCGCAGCAAGAGGGGCCAATCAGCCCTCGTATACGCGGTAGGAAACCGCGCCGGATATCCCAACCGAGCTCTGTTGCGAGGCATGATGAAGAATTTGAAGATTTCCAGACAGCTTATTTTGCTGGTCGTTGGCCTGATGGTGGCGTTTGCGATCGGAACCACCATCCAGGTTCGATCCTCGGTCAATGCCATCTATAAGGAACGCTACGATATGCTGCGTTCTGAGGTGCAGTCCGCAGTCTCCATTCTAAAGCAGTACCAGGCGAAGGCGACCGCCGGCGCAATGACCCAGGAAGAGGCCCAGAGGCAGGCCTACGCTACGCTCAGCGCAATGAAATACGATCCCGATGGTTACTTCTTCGGTTATAGCTACGACATCCAGATGATGTTCCACTATGACAGCTCGAAGGTTGGCCAGTTCAACAAGGGGCAGCCGGACAGCAAAGGCAAGCTCTATCGCGAAGAACTCGTCAAGGTTGGGCAGCAGGGCGGTGGTCTCGTTGAGTACTACTCCACAGTGAAGCCTGGCCAGGCGGCGGGAGATTATCGCAAGACGGCATACGCGTTGGCCTTCGACCCCTGGAAGATCGTCGTCGTCACCGGCGTCTACATGGATGATCTCGATGCACAGGTCCAGGCGACGATCTGGAAGGCGATTTCGGCCGGTATTGTCGTGCTGCTGCTCGGGACCGCCGCCGCCGTCTACGTCGTCCGTAGCATCTCCGCGCCTTTGACCCGAATTCACGATGCATTGCGCTCTGTGGCCAATGAAGATGTCACGGTCGTCATCCCGCACACCGACATGGACAACGAAGTCGGCATGATGGCCAAGGCGACGCAGTCTCTGCAGCAGCAGGTCAAGGAGCGTCACGCCATGTCCGAGCGCGAGGCAGCCCAGCAGATGGCCCTCGACGGCGAGCGCGAAAACAGCCTGCGTCTGCAGCACGAGGAAGCGATTGCCCAGAACCACGTCGTCTCGACCATCGGCCAGGCGCTCGAGCAGATCGCACTAGGCGACCTGACGGTCCGTTGCGCCGATCTCGGCCAGAAGTACGCTGCCCTTCGCGACAACTTCAACGATGCCCTGTCGCATCTCGAGGCTGCAATGGCCAAAGTCAGTGCCAAGGGCGGGGACATCGCCGTCAGCAAGGAAGAGATCCGCCGCGCCTCCAACGATCTTTCGCAGCGCACCGAGCGCCAGGCTGCAAGCCTGGAAGAAACCTCCGCAGCCCTCGATGAGCTGACCGTTGCTGTCCGCCAGACCGCCGAAGGCGCCCATGAGGCCAGCAAGCGCGTTCATGCCGTCAGCGGGGAGGCGAGCCGCAGCGACGCGGTTGTCTCACAAGCGATCGACGCGATGAGCGGTATAGAAAAGTCGTCTGCCGAGATCGGCAAGATCATCGGCGTCATCGACGAGATCGCGTTTCAGACGAACCTGCTAGCGCTGAACGCCGGCGTCGAAGCTGCGCGTGCCGGCGAATCCGGTAAGGGCTTCGCGGTTGTTGCTCAAGAAGTTCGCGAACTGGCACAGCGTTCGGCTGCCGCTGCCAAGGAGATCAAGGACCAGATCGCCCGCTCGTCCGGTCAGGTCGATCAGGGCGTTCGTCTGGTGGGCGAAGCCGGTGAGGCGCTGAAGCGCATCTCGGATCAGATCAAGGCCGCCAATGAGATCGTTGCCAAGATCGCCCACAGCGCCTCCGAACAAGACACCACGCTGCGCTCGATCTCGTCCTCGATGAACCAGCTCGACGCCGCGACCCAGCAGAATGCTGCTATGGCCGAGGAAACAACCGCTTCGGCCGAGTCGCTCGCCAATGATACGGATGAGCTCCTCAACCTCATTCGCGGTTTCCGTGTTGGCGGCGGCCACGACGACACGGGACAGGTTCGCCGCGCTGCTTGAGGTCAGGCATCAAACGAGAAAACGGCCGTCGGAGCGATCCGGCGGCCGTTTCCCATTGAGGGATGTGGTGCTCTGTCAGCCGATCGCCTCTTCCTTGTCGGCCGCAATCCGGGCGATAAGCGCCTCGATATCGCGATCAGAGTAGACGGCGATACCGGACTGCTTGAGAAGCGCGGCCGTCACGCCATTCCCTACGAGCTTCCGCCCGGAGAACGTGCCGTCATAGACAAAGCCCGGGCCGCAGGAAGGACTGCCGTCGATAAGCAGCGCATAGCGGCAGCCGGTTTCGGTGGCGAGCGCGAGGGCGTTCAAGGCCGCCTGCGTGAATTCTTCTGTCACATCGCCGCCGCTGATTTGAACGACGCGGGCATTGCCAGCCAGCACATCGTCGCCAGTTGCCCCGCCTTCGATTTCCGCGGGCGGGCGTGGCACCGGCATTCCTGCAGACATCTCGGGACAGATCGTCACCAGCCTGCGTTCCTCAATCCAGCG
The DNA here is from genome assembly GCF_000312665.1 of Rhizobium mesoamericanum STM3625. Classification (GTDB taxonomy): domain Bacteria; phylum Pseudomonadota; class Alphaproteobacteria; order Rhizobiales; family Rhizobiaceae; genus Rhizobium; species Rhizobium mesoamericanum. The sequence goes on from NZ_HF536772.1 coordinate 1,744,147, forward strand.
AGCGATCGCAGGATGAGCGAGCGCCTTCGACTGGCCGTCATAACGGACGGCATGGTCCATGAGGCAGGCGCTGACAAGAATCTTCTTCATCGCTTTGGCATAGCCGCAAGGACGTGATAGTTCCAGTCCGCCATTGGATGTGCTGAAGGGAAACAGGGTGCGGCGAAGCATTGGCGTTGGCCATGACTGATCTTGCGGTCTATGCCGGCCTTTTCCTTGTGGCGTTTGCGGCAGCCACGATTTTCCCGATGCAGTCGGAAGCCGGCCTCGTCGCCCTCATTGTGACGAAGCAATATCCGATCTTCGTCCTGGTAGCAGTGGCGACAACAGGCAACGTCCTCGGCTCGACCGTCAACTGGCTGCTAGGCATCGGCATCGAACGATATCGCCACAAACGCTGGTTTCCCGCCAGCCAGCCTGCACTCGACAAGGCGCAGCGATGGTATCGCCGCCATGGCAAGTGGTCGTTGCTCTTAAGCTGGATGCCAGTCATTGGCGACCCGATTACCATTGTCGCTGGCGTGCTGCGCGAGCCGTTTCCGACGTTCCTGTTGATGGTGACGATCGCCAAGGCGGCGCGTTATGCGGTCCTTTCAGCCGCAACCCTCGGCATCATGAGCTGACCGGGGGCAAAATTCCATCCTTGAATCAAGATCTGAACAAGAATGGAATTCTGTAAACAATCTCGGCTGATAAGGCGCCATCTGCATATCAAGCCGAGGCGCGGCGCCTTACCTCAGCCGGAGATCTTGGAGAAGTCGGCGACCGTACCTGTCGCCTCGCGGATCAGACGCAGGAGCGCCAGACGGTTGGCACGAATGGCAGCGTCCTCGTCGTTGACCAGCACGTCGTCGAAGAAGCGGTCAACAGGCGCGCGCAGTCTGGAGAGTGCTTCCATCGCTGAGCGGAAGTCTTCCTTGTCGACGGCCTCCGAAGACTCGGCTGAGGCCTTGTTGATCGCGGCCAAGAGCTCTCTTTCGGCAGCGAGCCGGAACAGATTCTCCGAAATGCCGTCAGCGATGACGGTGCCCTTCTTCTCCTCGGCAGCCAGGATCTGCGTGGCACGCTTGGTACCAACCAGCAGATTTTTGCCGTCTTCCGAGGTGATGAAGGCAGTCAGCGCCTCGACGCGACGGGCAATCATCAGGAGGTCGTCAGCTTCGGGTGTAACTACGGCATCGATCAGATCGTAACGCGCGCCCTGATCACGCAGATAGACCTTCAGGCGGTCATGGAAGAAAGAAAGGAGGTCGAGTTCGCGTGACGATTCGCTTTCGACAGCACCGAGTGAGACGAGGTCGTCCCCGTTTTGGAGCTCTGTGTTTGAGGCTTTCTTCACGCCAAGGTCGCTATCAATCCGCGCGATATGTGACGCAATTGGTGTCAGCAGCGGGATGCGGACCTTGCGCTCGAGCAAGATGCGGATAACGCCTAGTGCTGCGCGGCGAAGCGCGAAGGGATCCTTCGAGCCTGTCGGCTTCTCGTCGATGGCCCAGAAACCCGTCAGCGTGTCGAGCTTGTCGGCAAGTGCGACAGCGATCGCAACCTTGTCCTCCGGAACGCGGTCGGTCGGACCCATCGGCTTCCAGTGGTCCTCAATCGCTGCGGCGACCGAAGGATCCTCGCCCTGGAGCGCCGCATAGCGACGGCCCATCAGGCCTTGGAGTTCCGGAAACTCGCCGACGGCCTCAGTGCGAAGATCTGCCTTGGCAAGCACCGCCGCCCTGTCGACCAGCTTGTAGTCAGCGCCAATCTGCATCACGAGCTTGGCCGCCAATGCGCGGATGCGTTCTACGCGGGCGCCTTGTGTGCCGAGCTTGGCATGGAACGTCACATCAAGCGCATCGAGCTTCGCCATGCGCTGGTCGAGCGGCTTCTTGAGGTCAAGGTTGAACTTTGCGGCCGAAGCCTGCAGCGTCTCCAGATCCGGAAGATCGCCCTGGTCGCGCTTCCAGAAGTGTAGCGCGTCCGACAGGCGCGCACGCACGACCTTGCCATTGCCGTGGATGATCTCCTTACCGCCGTCGCTCGCCTGGATGTTCGAGACGAGGATGAACTTGTTGGACAAGGTGTCGCCGCCGACCGGGCGCGTCACAAAACACTTCTGGTTTGTCTTGATCGTCAGGCGAATGATCTCCGCCGGAATAGAGAGGTAATCGTCCTCGAAGCTGCCCATCAGCACCTGAGGCAATTCGACGAGGCCGGAGACTTCTTCGAGCAGGCCTTCGTCCTCGACCAGCTCCAGGCCGTTCGCAAAGGCGATGTCACGGGCATCGTGGAGGATGATGTCCTTGCGGCGTTCGCCGTCGAGAATCACCTGGGCCCTTTCGAGGCTCGCGACGTAGTCGTCGAAGCGCTTGACTGTGATGGCACCGGGCGCGTGGAAACGATGGCCATAGGTCACGTTGGAGGCGACGATGCCGTCGATGGAGAATGGGATGACGACCGTCTCTTCATGCTCTGTTCCGAACGTGCAAACGACCGACTGCAGCGGGCGGACCCAGCGCAGCGAACCCGGCTGTGCGGAGGCCGCACCCCAGCGCATCGGCTTCGGCCAGGGGAAATCGCGGATGATGCCCGGCATGACATCGCTGATGATCTCTTCGGCGGCCCGGCCCGGTCTGGAGATGATGGCGATGTAGAAATCGCCCTTCTTCGGGTCGCTCTGGATCTGCGCCTCAGAAACGGAGGACAGACCGGCACCACGCAGGAAGCCCTCGATCGCCTTCTCGTTGGCGTCGGTGCGGGGGCCCTTCCTTTCTTCGCGCACGTCGGCGGAACGCGCCGTCAGGCCGCGAATATCGAGCGTCAGCCGACGTGGCGTCCAGTATTCGCGCGCACCCTCGTAGGAAAGTCCTGCCTCGACAAGCGCATCAGTCACGAGCTTCTTCAGGTCGCCCGCAGCCTTGCGCTGCAGACGGGCCGGGATCTCTTCGGAGCGGAGTTCTAGGAGCAGATCTGGCATGTCACTTTCCTTGCCTTCTCTGGGGAAGGCGCCACGAAGGCGGGGCTAAAAACGGTCGCCTCTGCTAGCAAAGAATGCCGCATCTGCACAACCGCAAAAAACGGCTCCCAGCCGTGCTATGTTGCTGTGGATTGGGTCATCGGGCATTGCCTTGTCGTTTTTCGTCGCTATGGTCCCGCAACTTTTGTGAAACGCAGGAATTCTCATGGCCGCTGACCTCCGCTCGCTCGCCGCTGTCATCTCCTCCGAAATAAACGCCCGACCCGACCAAGCAAAGGCGGCGATCGAGCTGCTGGACGAGGGGGCGACCGTGCCCTTCATCGCCCGCTACCGCAAGGAAGTGACAGGCGGTCTGGACGATGGGCAGCTGCGCACACTGGCCGAACGGCTGGTCTATCTGCGCGAACTCGAAGCGCGCCGGAATACGATCGTCGAGTCCATCACCGGCCAGGGCAAGATGACGGACGAGCTGATGGTGAAAATTTCCAAGGCCGAGACTAAGGCCGAGCTCGAAGATCTTTATCTCCCCTACAAGCCGAAGCGTCGCACCCGCGCTGAGATCGCTCGCGAACGTGGTCTTGGGCCGCTGGCAGAGACCATCCTCGCGGATCGCTCGAAGGAGCCGGCGACCTTGGCGGAAAGTTACATCACCGTCGATGTGCCCGACGTGAAGACGGCGCTTGAAGGTGCACGCGATATCGTGGCTGAAGGCATCTCGGAAAATGCCGACCTCCTCGGCAAGCTGCGCGCCCATATGCGCAGCGCAGCTCTGCTGAAGGCCAAGGTGGTCGACGGCAAGCAGGCAGCGGGCGAGAAGTTCTCCGACTATTTCGATCATTCCGAGCGCTGGGCAACCGCGCCCGGCCATCGCGCGCTGGCTATGCTGCGTGGCTGGAATGAAGAAGTGCTGACATTGACCATCGAGGCCGATGCCGAGACCGCCTCTCCGAACAAGCCGGTCGAGCGCATGATCGCCGCCGCCTATGAGATCGGCGCGAGCCGTCCCGGCGACCGTTGGCTGATGGAGGTCGCAAGCTGGACCTGGCGTGTCAAGCTCTCCGTGTCGTTGTCGCTCGACCTGATGCGCGAGCTTCGAGAACGCGCCGAAGAGGAGGCGATCCATGTGTTCGCCCGTAACCTCAAGGATCTGTTGCTTGCAGCGCCGGCCGGTTCACGACCGACGATGGGGCTTGACCCGGGCATCCGCACTGGCGTCAAGGTCGCGATCACCGATGCGACCGGCAAGTTGGTTGCGACCTCTACCGTCTATCCCTTCCAGCCGCGAAACGACGTGCGCGGCGCGCAGGTCGAGCTTGCATCGCTGATCCGCAAGCACAATGTCGAACTGATCTCGATCGGCAACGGCACCGGCAGCCGCGAGACCGAAAAGCTCGTCGCCGACATGCTCGCCGAATTGCCCGCGCCGAAGCCGACTAAGGTGATCGTCTCGGAAGCCGGGGCGTCGGTCTATTCCGCCTCGGAGACCGCCGCCCTCGAGTTCCCCAATCTTGACGTCTCTCTTCGCGGTGCCGTTTCCATCGCGCGCCGCCTGCAGGATCCGCTAGCAGAGCTCGTGAAGATCGAGCCGAAATCGATCGGCGTCGGGCAGTATCAGCACGATGTCGATCAGCAGAAGCTTTCGCGCTCGCTCGACGCGGTCGTCGAAGACGCGGTGAATGCAGTAGGTGTCGATCTCAACACCGCCTCGGCGCCGCTGCTCTCGCGCGTCTCCGGCCTGGGCGCCTCGATCGCCGATGCGATCGTCAAGCATCGTGACAGCGAAGGCCGCTTTGAAACCCGCCGCGATTTGTTGAAGGTTGCCCGCCTCGGCCAGCGGACCTTCGAGCAATGCGCCGGCTTCCTGCGCATTCGCGATGGAAAGGAGCCGCTCGACGCTTCCTCGGTTCACCCCGAAGCCTATGGTGTCGCCAAGAAGATTGTCGCCGCCTGTGGTCGCGACCTGCGTTCGCTGATGGGTGACAGCGCGGCGTTGAAGGCCGTCGATCCGCGTCAGTTCATCGATGAAAAATTCGGCTTGCCGACGGTGAAGGACATTCTAGCCGAGTTGGAAAAGCCCGGCCGCGACCCGCGCCCCAGCTTCAAGACTGCGACCTTCGCCGAGGGCGTTCATGAAATCTCGGATCTCAAGCCAGGCATGATGCTGGAGGGCACGGTCACGAATGTTGCTGCCTTTGGGGCTTTTGTCGACATAGGCGTCCATCAGGACGGATTGGTTCATGTTTCCCAGCTCGCCGATCGCTTCGTCAAAGATCCTCATGAAGTTGTGAAAGCAGGTGACGTCGTCAAGGTTCGCGTTGTGGAGGTCGATGCCAGGCGCAAACGCATCGGTCTGTCGATGCGAAAGGACGACGGTTCGCAGCCTTCGGCGCCGCGTGGCGAGTCGCGCGGAAACCAGCCGGTGCGCGGCCAAAAAGACCCCAGCAAAGGTCCTTTAAAACCGGAGAGCCAAGGTGCTTTTGGAGCAGCATTGGCCGAGGCCATGAAGCGAAAATAAGAGCTTAGCAGTCGCGATTTGCAAAAATGTCACACTTCGGCGGCCATGTCGCCGGGGTGCGAATTATGGCGCTTGTAAGGCGGATGAGAGATACTAAGTTGATCGGACGATCCTGTCACATTGCGAGGCCTAACTTATGGCGTCGGCTTTCTTATCGATTGTCAAAAAAATCGTCCGTACGGGTAATTTGAAACTCACTCTCGCCAATGGCGAAACGCATATGGTTGGAGACGGCAGCGGTGAACTGGTTGCCGTCCGCGTTGCCGACGAGGAAGCGGAAAGACTGATCCGCCGCGACCCGACCCTCAAACTCGGCGAAATGTACATGGACGGCCGGTTCATTCTCGAACAGGGCAACATCTACGATTTTCTGGCGATGGTGAAACAAAACACCACCAACGAGATCTTCGATATCCCGATGGCCGCCCTTCTGATCGGTCGCATTGCCCTTCAGCAGCTGAAAAGCCGCCTTCCGGTCAATCGCAACAAGCGCAACGTCGCTCACCACTACGACCTGTCGGAACGTCTGTTCGAGCTGTTCCTCGACGAAGACTGGCAATACTCCTGTGCCTATTACAACCCACCGGGCATTAGTCTGGAGGAGGCGCAGGTCGCCAAGAAGCGGCACATCGCTGCGAAGCTGCTTTTGCAGCCGAACCAGCGCGTTCTTGAAATCGGCTCCGGCTGGGGTGGCATGGGGATGTACCTAGCTGAAGCGACCCCCGGCCTCGATCTAACGGGCATCACGCTCAGTGAGGAGCAGCTGAAAATCTCGCGGCAGCGTTCAAAAATGCGCGGTTTGACCGATCGCGTCCGCTTCGAGCTGCAGGATTACCGGACGATGACCGGTCAGAAGTTCGATCGTATTGTATCGGTCGGCATGTTCGAGCATGTTGGCATTGGCAATTTCGACAAGTTCTTCAAGAAGGTGCACGAACTCCTGGCTGATGACGGCGTCATGGTCCTGCATTCAATCGCTCGACCGAAACCAAGTTTTGCGACCAACGCCTTCATCGAGAAGTACATCTTCCCCCAAGGCTACATTCCCTCTATCGGCGAAACGTTGCCGCCGATTGAGAGGGCCGGTTTGTTGATCCGGGATGTCGAAGTCCTGCCGCTGCATTATGCCTATACGCTCCGTCACTGGCGCGAGCGTTTTGTGGCGAACAAAGCCGCGGCTGTCGCGCTCTATGACGAACGCTTCTTCCGCATGTGGGAATTCTATCTGGCCGGCTCGGAAATGGGGTTCCGCTGGGACGAACTCTTCATCATGCAGATCCAGATTTCGAAGAACCAGTATTCGACGCCTGATAATCGCAACTACATTGCTGCGGCGGAGACGAAGCTGAAAGAGTTCGAGGCGACGCGCGCGCCGCTCGAAAAGGTTATACTCTGATCAGCCGGGAAGGTGCGGCAGAAACCGTGCCTTCCTTATCGAGAGGGGTCGACACATGAGCAATGAATTTCCCGAGATTTATCTCGTGCGCCACGGCGAAACCGAGTGGAGCCTGTCCGGCCGGCACACCGGCCGCAGCGACATTCCTTTGACCGAAAACGGTGAGGCGGCGGCGCGCCGCGTCGGTCCGCGTCTCGCGGGCAAGAGTTTCGACGCCATATGGTCTAGCCCGTCGCAGCGCGCCCGCAACACCTGTGAACTCTCCGGCTTCGGTGCCGGCGCGGTGATCAAGGACGCCCTGGCCGAATGGGACTACGGCGCCTATGAAGGCATCACCTCCAAGGAAATACATGCGAGTCGACCTGGCTGGCAGCTATTTCGTGATGGCTGTCCGAACGGTGAGATGGCAGTCGATGTCGGTGCACGGGCAGATCGGATCATATCGGAGCTTCGGCAGGCAAATGCCCCGATCCTGATCTTCTCCAGCTCTCATTTTCTGCGCGTCCTGGGTGCCCGCTGGCTCGGCCTGCCACCGACGGACGGCGCGCGCTTCATCTTGGACACGACGAGCATCAGCGTTCTCGGCTACGAGCACGATGTGACAGAGCCAGTCATCCGACGGTGGAATGGAATTTAAACTGCGACTTTGACGAGTGGCTCCGACTCAGATTGAGTGCGTGGCAAGACGCACGGCCGGAGGGCGGGATGCTACGCGAGACTTTCAGCATTATCGGCAAAAACCGGTCCATGTATGTGGTTGTCGTCGTGGGTACTATCGCCCTTTCCCTATTCGACGAACTCTCGGGCAAAACGACCTCCAGTGGAGCAACGAGCTTTGTGTGGAGCTATGTCTCGATGTGTGTTCAAGGGGCGGTTATTTACGACGCCCCGTTTGCCGAGGTCGGAAGGCGCGCGGGCTTCGCACGAACATTTCCTTACTTTCTCAAGACGCTGGCCCTTCTCATCGCAGCGCTCGTCATATCGCTGCCCCTATTCATGTTTTTGCCCTCGGAGTTGGGTGTGTCTCCGAGCGTGTTGATCTTGGCTTTCGCTCTGTTGGTCGCCTATGCACTGGTACTGTCACTTTTGGGAACTTGGCCGACCTCGAGCATCACCGGCCGCGGGACCTCCCTTGTGGATGCTCTCCGGCGTGGCGCAGTTCGATTTTTCCCAACGTCTGGCCGGCTCGTTGCGGGGATGGTTCTACCTGCGATTTTGTCGATGCTGCTCGTCGTGGTTGCGTCTCAGTTCGAGGCCTCGCCATTGCTCTTGGTCGATGGAAAACCAAATATCGTCATGTTCGCGATCTCGGCTGCCGCCGCATTTCTTCAGGCGCTCGGCGTGAGCTATGCTGCGATTGTCCTTGCCTGCGACTACATTTCCAGCGAGCAAGGTGCTCCGGAGTTTGATGCTGCGGCTGCATGACGGCTTGACCCGCGCCTTGCCCGATCGCTAGATGGCGGCATGCAACAGATCGGTGGAATAAACGGGCGCGTTGCGGACGCGCCTTCGAACAACTGGGTTTACCGGATCCTGCCTCACTGGCTCTGGCCTTATGCGCAGCTTGCGCGCTGGGATCGGCCGATCGGCTGGCAGCTACTGATGTGGCCCTGCTTCTGGTCGGCGGCGATGGCCGCCAATGCGGCCGTCCCTCTCGGGCGGTTCTCCGGCACCCAGTTGATGTTCCATCTTGTGCTCTATTTCATTGGTTCTGTCGCGATGCGCGGGGCAGGGTGCACTTATAACGATCTCGTCGACCACAGGATTGACATGGAAGTTGCGCGCACTCGCTCGCGGCCGTTGCCATCCGGTCGGGTGACGCGAACGCAGGCCAAGGTGTTCATCGCCCTGCAGGCGCTGGTTGGGCTGCTGGTCGTTCTGCAGCTGAACTGGTTCTCGGTCATCCTCGGTATCGTTTCACTTGCCATAGTGGCGCTTTATCCTTTTGCCAAGCGCTTCACGGATTGGCCACAATTCTTCCTCGGCCTCGCCTTCTCCTGGGGCGCGTTGATGGGGTGGGCGGCGATCTTCGGCAGCCTTTCGCTTGCCCCGGTTCTCCTCTACGTCGCCTCTGTAGTCTGGACGATCGGTTACGACACTATCTACGCCCATCAGGATAAGGAAGACGACGAGCTGATCGGTGTTCGTTCCACCGCGCGGCTTTTCGGCGACAAGACGAAACAGTGGCTCGTAGGCCTCTATGGCCTGACGCTCGTGCTTGCCTTCTGCGCCTTCGTGGTCGCCGGGGTCGGCTTGTTCGCCTATCTCGGCCTGCTCGTTGCTGCCGGTATGTTTGCGTGGCAAATCGTAACGCTGGATATCAACGACGGCCATCAATGCCTGGCCCTGTTCAAGTCGAACAATCGCGTCGGCCTGATTATCTTCCTCGGCCTTTTCTTGTCGCTGCTCGTCATCTTGCCTTAGAGCCCAGATCAGATACGGGAGACAAAAACGAAAAACCCGGCACGGTGGCCGGGTTTTGTTCCTGACTGGTCGGACACTCAGCTGCGAGCGATGATTTCCTTGCCCTCGATCTTCATGGCGACGCCGAGCTTGCCGGTCGTGCGGCGCACGAGGAAGCGCGGGCGGCGATTGGCGAAGTAGGAATGGCGGCGCCGTGGCTTCAATGCGCTGGTACGCAGGTCGCCGAGATGCTCTTCCAGCGCACGTGCAACGCCATCGGCCTCGACCATCAGCATCGGAATGCGGAAGGCTTCCGACCAGCTGCGCCAGTCGGCGGCAATATCCGCCAGGTCGTGAGCGACCAGCAGCGGTACGCAGAGCTCGGGGTCTTCGTGGTGAAGTTCGAGCGTCACGGTGACTTCGCCGTCGCCATGGTCGATGGCGCGGGCGGCAACGCCCTTGAAGGCGCGTTTGGGAAGTGCGATCGAAAGCGGCAGCCCGCTTGAGGGAAGAACCTTGCGCAGGATGGCGCCACGTTCGTCGATCGTTATGCTGACGTCACTTGTGGAGTCATGGATGGCGTAGCTGACCTGCTGGGGAAAGCGAGACGGATCGAGACGCAGTGTCGTTCCAGCCCATACGGGCTTCATAACGGTGTTGTTCATGTTCATTCTACCCTTGTCTTACCTGAGAGCCGGTTTCCGGTCTTCTCCTCGGGGCTTTTCGCCCTCTATGGCTCGACAATAGGCGCCGCCTGTTCGAGACAGCTTAAAAATCGCGGTTAAGAAAACTTTGCCTCCCTGGATGGTTATCAAAACCGAAGCCGGCAAGGTTTCCGGAGGGTGAACGGGTGGTGTGCCATATTGCAACGCGGCACGGGTAAGTCTCGGGTAAGCTTTTTATAGCAAAATGACCCAAAACCAATCTGTCGTACTTTGAAGATTTTGCCGGAAAAGGGCGCATTATGATCTCTGCTTCGATGGCCTATAACATGCTGACGGGCAATATGAAGCAGAGCCTGGATCGAGTTGCCTCCCAAGCAACGGTCAAGCGCGATGCTGAGTATTACAAGGACAATATCAACAAAGTCAAAGATGTAGATGATTTCCTCGGAAACTATCGGCTCTACAGCTATGCTATGACGTCCTATGGCCTGGACGACATGACATATGCCAAGGCGTTCATGAAGAAGGTGTTGGAAAGCGATCTGACAGACCCGAACAGCTTCGCCAACAAGCTCACCGATACCCGCTACAAGGAGTTCGCTGCGGCGTTCAATTTCAATTCCCCCGCTGCGGACGCCCAGAGCGATGCACAGGAAGACGATCTGATTGGTCTCTACACTCAATCCTTTGCGGACGAGAATAAGACGGCGGCCAGTGAGACGAGCTATTACAGCAAAGCCATCGATACAGTGCAAAACGTCTCGGATCTGGTTGGGAATAGCCGTGCCCGGGCCTATGTGCTGAAAGCCTACGGCATTGATCCGACCTACGTGTCGAAGGATTTCCTGACGCAGGTCCTGACGAGCGACGTCAACGACCCGAACAGCTTCGTGAACGTCAACGGCAACGACAAGTACAGAGCACTCGCTGCACAGTTCAGTTTCAATGCGGATGGCACGGTGAACGGCGCGGCCCAAACGGCCGCGCAGAAAAGCACCGTCATGGAACAGTACAACCTGACAGTCCCGTCGACAGTGACGCAAGCGGCAGCCGACTATAACAAGGCTTACTACCTGTCCAAGATCGGAACGATCACGAATGTCAGCGACCTTGTAGGCGACAGCAGGCTGGCGTCTTATGTCAGAACAGCTTTCAGCATGGGTGACCTCAGCAATGCCGCCCTGAAGCTGGTGCTTACCGACGCCAACTACGCGAATACATTGGGCTATGGCGACGCCCACAGCGCGTTCAACTTTAATTCGGACGGAACGATCGATTCCGCCGCCGCCTCGTACACCGCACAAACGTCCGAGCAGATGGGCGCGATGGCCGGCATGGCGTCCGCGGCGTCGAGCTACTATCAGTCCAAGATCGTAACGGTTACCAATGTCGACGATCTGATCGCCGACCCAAAGCTGACGCGCTACATCAAGAACGCCTACGCCCTCCCGCAAACCCTGAGCGACGCCGATTTGAAGAGTGTGCTCACGGATTCGACCTATGCTGCGGCGCTTGGCTACGACAATGTTCATGCGGCCTTCAATTTCCTCGCCGACGGGACAGTCTCCGGCGCCGGTGCGCAGAGCACTGCCGAGGCTCGATCGACGAGCTCCGCCGCAAGGGCAAATCTTGACTATTTTCAAAACAAGATCGGGTCTATCTCCAACGTCGATCAACTGATCGCGGATCCAAAGCTGACGAGCCTTATCAAGGCGGCCTATCAGATACCCGCCGATATCAGTGATGCGGCTCTCAAGAGCATTTTGACCGATCCGAGCTTTGCCTCCACCCAGGGCTTCAGCAATGTCAATGCGGCGTTCAGCTTCGCCTCCGATGGATCGGCAACAGCGGCCTCTGGCCCGCAAAGCAGCGAGCAATTGCTGTTAACCACCCAGAACTACAATGCACGCTATGATGACGTTCAAAAAGATGAAATCGACAAGGCCGTCGCCAATTACAAGGATCGGATGAGCGACGACAACATCAAGAAGGTGGACGATTTCCTCCGTTCCAATGCTGCGGCAGATCTGAACAAGAAGAACGACGATCTGCCTGATCCCTATCAGATGGCGCTGCGCGCCTATGGGCTCACGGAACAGGACGTGCCGCGATCGACGATGCGAAAGTTGTTGAAGAGCGACCCCTACGATCCGAACGGCTACGTCGCCTCGTTCAAGGATGACCGCATTACCAATCTCGTCCGGGCCTTCAATTTTGGGAGTGACGGCAAGATCACGTCGGAGCTACAGGCCCTGCCGGCCGCCGTCATGGCCAAATACGCAACGGAGTATAAGTCACGCGCAACGATGGGCATGGCAGACGGGTCTCTCAAGGACAAGGCCGCAAAGGATGCGACGACCGCCGTCAAGGATTTCGCCAAGGGCATGGCCGAGGTGAAGTCACTTGACGACTTTCTGAAGAACGACAAGCTGACCAGCTTCGTGCTGAAAGCGAACGGTCTCGATCCCAAGAAATACGACAAGGCAACCCTTAAGAAGATCTTCACGTCGGACCCGTCCGATTCGAAGAGCTACTTGAACACCAAGGCAGACGCAAAGTTCAAGGAAATCGTCGCCGACTTCAACTTCGATAGCAAGGGCGAGCTGACGCGCGCCAAGATCGGGGCCATCCAGAATACCGGCGCGGAAGACCGCACCAAGCAGAACTATCTTCAGCAAACGCTCGAAACACAACAGGGCGAAAGCAATGATGGGGTTCGTCTTGCCCTCTATTTTTCCCGTAAGGCGCCTGACATTACCTCTCTCTACAGCATCCTCGGCGACAAGGCCTTGTTCCAGGTGATTACGACAACGTTCAGCCTGCCGAGCGGCATATCGAGCATGGACGTCAACAAGCAGGTCGATCTCTTGAAGAAGTTCGTCAATCTCGACGATCTCCAGGATTCAAAGAAGGTCGACAAGTTGTTGAAGCGGTTTACTGCCATGTACGATCTGAAGAACAACACCAGCAGCTCGCCCGCAATGACGATTTTGACTGGCGGCAAGTCGAGCTGACGATCTCGAATATTTCTAGTCGACGCTGATGACTTTGCCAGGGTTCATGATGCCGCCCGGGTCGAAGGCCTGCTTGATCCTGCGCATCAGGTCAATTTCGATCGCCGGACGGATCGAGGCCAATTCATCGCGCTTCAGCTGACCGATCCCATGCTCGGCGGAGATCGATCCGCCATGCGCCAGCACGAAGCCATGGACGATCTGGTTCATCTCTCGCCAGCGCGCCAAAAAGGCCTGCTTGTCGGCGCCGACCGGCTGGGAAATGTTGTAGTGAATATTGCCGTCGCCCATGTGGCCGAATGCGCAGATGCGGGCGCCGGGCATGGCGCCCATGACGGCTTCGCCGGCTTCGTGGATGAAAGCCGGGATCGCCGAAACCGGCACCGAAACGTCGTGCTTGATCGATCCGCCTTCCGGCTTTTGAGCGTCCGACATGCTCTCGCGCATGTGCCAGAGCGCCGTCTGCTGCGCGACCGAGGAGGCGATCGCCGCGTCCTGAACCAACCCGGCTTCGAAGCCTTGTTCGAGCAGGGCCGTCATCATCCGCTCCGCGGTTTCGGCTGAGTCGGATGTGGAAATATCGACCAGGACGTACCAGGGATGTGCCGATTCCAGAGGATCGCGTACGCCCTCGATATTGCGAGCGGTAATCTCGACGCCGAAGCGCGGCATGAGCTCGAAGCCGGTCAGCGAGGTACCGCAACGGCTGGACGCCAGATTGAAGAACGCAAGCGCATCCTCGACCGAGCCGAGGCCCGCGAACGCGACCTGCTTTCCAAGCGGCTGCGGAAAGAGCTTCAGCACCGCGCCGGTGATGATGCCGAGCGTGCCTTCTGCGCCGATGAACAGGTCGCGCAGGTCATATCCCGAATTGTCCTTCTTCAGGCGACGCAGGCCATTCCAGATTTCGCCGGTCGGCAGCACCACTTCGAGACCGAGGCAGAGCTGGCGCATGTTGCCATAGGCAAGCACGGCGGTACCGCCGGCGTTCGTCGAGAGATTGCCGCCGATCCGGCAAGAACCTTCGGAGCCAAGCGATAACGGGAACAGCCTGCCATGCGCCTCTGCTGCCTTCTGCACATCCAGGAGAATCGCGCCGCCGTCGGCAACCAAGACATTGGCGACCGGATCGACGTCGCGCACCTTGTTCATGCGTTCGAGCGAAATGAGAATGTCGGACTTGCCCTCCCGTGGTGTCTGGCCTCCTACGAGACCGGTATTGCCTGTTTGCGGCACGACTGCTGTCCCGGTCTCGGTCGCGAGCTTCAGGATCGCCGACACTTCTTCGACCGACCCGGGCTTCAGGAGGAGAGGCGAGGAGCCGTGGTAAAGGCCGCGGTTTTCGACCAGATGGGGCGCGAGATCCGCTTCGCTCGAAAGCGCATGCTTCTCGCCGACGATAGCGGCGAAACGGTCGAGAAGTTCAGGGGCAAGGCTGCTCATCGAAACATGGTCCTTCTTGCTTACTCGCGTGGAGCTGCGGCGCGGCGGAGCCGATCGTTGATTGCCTCGCCAAGGCCCTCGTCGGGAATGGTTGAAAAGGCGATCGTCTTGGCACCGCTGGCATCGGCTCTCTTCATATAGTCGAAGAGGTTCGCCGCTGCTTCCGCAAGGTCCCCGTCGTGGCTGAGATTGAGGACGATCCTGGCGTCATCAGTACCGGTGATTGCGGTCTTGCCAAAGGCAATCAACGCCTCGTCGGCACCGACATACGTAGCGTCCAGCCGGACGGCTGCACCGGGCGCGTAGTGAGACGCCAACATCCCCGGCGCCTCGATAGCTGCGGAAGCCTTCTTCGATCTTAGAAGCTTTTGCCCCGCCACGCGCTCAATCTCAGTTGCCGGCAAGCCACCTGGCCGTAGGAGCTTCAGCTTGCCGTCCTCCACCTTCACGATCGTGGACTCGACTCCGACGGTGCTTGCACCGGCATCGAGGATCAGTCTGATGCGCTCGCCAAGATCAGCATCGACATGGTCGGCGCTGGTCGCGCTGATCTTGCCTGACGTGTTGGCGCTGGGTGCCGCAAGCGGCCGCCCGAAGGCGCGAATCAGTTCGCCCGCAAAACCCTGCGGAACGCGGATACCGACTGTGTCGAGACCTGCCGTCGCCAGCGAGTGAATGGTACTCCCCTGCTTCAGCGGCAGCACGAGTGTCAGCGGGCCGGGCCAAAAGGCTTCGGCCAGCGCGCGCGAAATGGGGTCGAACTCCGCGTGCTTCTCAGCCATGGGGAGATCGGCCATATGGCAGATCAGCGGATTGAACCGGGGGCGGCCCTTTGTCTCGTAAATGTGAGTGATCGCAATCGGGTTGGTCGCATCGGCGGCGAGCCCGTAGACGGTTTCCGTCGGGATCGCGATCGGGAAGCCTTCGCCAAGCACTGTGCAACCGGCTTCAACAGCCTGCTGCCTGTCCTTCGTGATGTCGATTGATCGTGCCATGCGCTGCCCGGATTGCTGTCCGGCAGTCCTTATGCCTTCCCGGCGATTGGATCAATATCAGAGCGGATTGACGACGCAAATCAGAGTTGAGGAATGATCGCTATCAGAGTTGACGAATGATCTCGCGCAGCTGCTCGTTGCGCGCGCCGAGCAGCAGCACGTTCTTGATGGCAATTTGCGGATCGTCGGTGCGGAAGAGCACCCCATTGCCCCGGACCGAGCGGTCGATCGTCATCTTCTCCGGTGTATGCTCGCCGGGCTTGATGGCGACGGCGAAGTACATGCGCGAGTACTTCACATCGATTTTGTGGAAGAAATTGTCGTTATCGCCGATGTCGGCATAGAAATTCGCGATGTAGAAGGCCCAGCTGACTTCCTCGTAACGGGCGAATTTCGTCCGGGACGCCGTCACATGGCAATAGCCGAGATGCGGGCTGTCTTGCAGCGTGCGATGGAACAGCATCTTGGGAAACTGGATCGAGCGGTGGAAGCCATTGATATGCTGGTGCGTCTTGGCGCCCGCATTCTCGAGTTTGCGACCGGTCCTCTCGGCGACTTCGTCATGCGTGAGATAGCGCCGTTCCTCTGCGAGCCAGTGCGCCCGGGTTGTCCGTGTGATCTTTCCGGTACGCAGGAATTCCGAATGCGAAGCCACCGGCGCCGCGTTGCGGGCGTTGAGGCTGGTACTGGCGTCGAAATAGCGAAGCTTCGCCATGGTGCGTATCCGCATGCGTGTCTAATATGGCAAGGATAGGCAATCATGCTTAATGGTGTGTTAACCGCAGCCTCCGTCGTAGGTTGGCAGGAGCCGGTCAATGTGGTCATGTCGCAATTGCGATACCGCTGGCAGCGACGCCCTGAATTCCCCAGGCGTGAAGAGGTTGCGCGCATGCCGCAATCGACCTTGATTGCCAGGAAGGGGGATGGTTGAGGCGGAATGACACGTCTTATTCCGTGCTCCTTTGCCGGCTGTCGTCATTTTCGAAGCCGATGTCGCTTTACAACCAAACGCCGCGCGCCGGCGGTGTTTAAATGCCTATCAAGAAAGTCTCCTGACGGAGAGGGAGCGAAGCTTCCGGCGGCTCTCGACTTCGATCGGCGGCCCCACCATACGAGGATATGCAAATGGATATTCGCAGCAACGTATTGCGGCAACTCAAGACCCGCCAGGAAGGCTTCAGTCTCGAGCAGCCATTCTATATCGACGAGGATTACTTCAAGCTCGATATGGAAATGATCTATTATCGCGACTGGCTTTTCATGGGTCATGACTGCGAGCTGCCGAAGCCTGGCGCTTATTTCACCGTTCAGATCGGTGATTACCCCGTTGTGATCGTTCGCGGTCGCGACAACGTCATCCGCGCCTTCCACAACAGCTGTCGCCATCGCGGCTCGCGCGTTTGCACGAAGGAGCACGGCACCTCGGTACGCCTAGTCTGCCCCTACCATCAGTGGGCCTACGATCTCGATGGCAAGCTCGCTTTCGCTCGTCATATGGGGGACGACTTTGATAAGAGCGGCTATGGCCTGAAGCCGGTTCATTGCGAGAGCTTCGGCGGCTACATCTTTATCTGTCTTGCCCAGAACGCGCCGGATTTCCAGCCGGTGCGCGACATGGCGGCTCCCTATATGCTGCCCCATCACCTGAGCGAGGCGAAGGTCGCCTTCCAGAGCACCATCATTGAAAAGGGCAACTGGAAGCTCGTCTGGGAAAACAACCGCGAGTGCTATCACTGCGCGGCCAACCATCCCGAGCTTTGCCGCACCTACCCGGAAGCGCCGAGCGTCACCGGTACCGATGGTGGCGCCGACGATCCAGAAATATCAGGCCATTGGGCGCGCTGCGAGGCGGCCGGACTGCCAAGCAAATTCCAGATATCGCCCGATGGTCAGTTCCGAACGGCTCGCATGCCATTGATTGAGGATGCAGAGAGCTACACCATGTCCGGCAAGCGCGCTGTCCAGCGACCTCTCTCGGAAGACGTGACGATCGATCGCATCGGTACCATGCTCTTGTTCCATTACCCGACGACGTGGAACCACATTCTTGGCGATCATGCGATTTCCTTCCGCGTGCTGCCGCTGAGCGCCAATGAAACGGCAGTCACGACGAAGTGGCTTGTCCACAAGGATGCAGTCGAGGGCGTCGATTACGACCTCGCCGAACTCACGCACGTGTGGACCGAAACCAACGATCAGGACCGTCGCATCGTCGAGGAGAACGCGTTCGGCATCCATTCGCCGGCCTACGAGCCCGGCCCCTATTCGATGCTGCACGAGGGCGGTGTCATGCAGTTCCTCGAATGGTACTCAAACTTCATGGTCAATCGCCTGCAGGGTGACCAGGCGAAGCTTTCCGTCGTCGCTTGACCTGAGAAAGTTGTCTCCCGAGTGACCTCGTCTCCTAGAGAGGCGGGGTCTTCTCTTTTTTGGGTTGGGTTTGTCAAGCAAGGAACATTCTCTCCGAGGCTGCAAGGTGCGGCGTCGGTTGTTGTCTTGATGGTTGACGAATAACGGTTTTTTGAGCCCCGGGAGATGATGGGTGCCCGCCAGGGGTCTAGCTTCTCTTCGAAGTCGGCGCGCGACCGCTTCATGATCGGGTCGGATGGAGAGTCACCTCCATCTTTTTTCCGAAACTGCCAGCCTGAGCTGACGTCCAGCCCCGCCTCGGGAGTACCTGCCCACTCGTCCCCTGAACGGGACGGCGACCGATATCCCGCTACTTCAGTGCAGGGAGGCCGCTGCGGGCCTCTATCATCCGATCTTTTTTGAGGAAAGCGCCTCAGAAGTCCCGACGGGTACGGACCACTGCACTCTGCGGGATCGAGGAGGTAACGATAGCGTCCGTGGCAATGGCGGCGGTATTCACGGTCCCCGGCCTTGCGTGCGGTTCCATCTCGATCTTGGCGAGAATGAGCGGCGGGTCGGGTTCGCGGGCCGGCAGAAGGGTGCCCCGAGCCCATACCCTTACCAGTTCCGCTCGGCTCATGGGTGCGACATTGACATCGATATCGGTCAGGGTGCCGGGCACCCGGTACGGGCAGTGGCGCTTGCTGCAGTTCGCGCCGGACGAGAACTGCCACATTAGGTAGTTGTCCCAGTTTCCCATCGGGAATACGCCCTTCACGTCGGGCTTGTACCGCGCATACCAGATCGGCAGTCGTGCCAGCACAGGATAGTCCTTGCGGTAGGCGGCGATGTATCGGGCGGTGTTATGATTGGTATAAAGAACCGGGTAACGTCCGGTTCTCGCCCTGATATGGCCCACGAATATTTGCGCGTCCTCCAACGACATGAATTTTTCGGGATCGATCCCCTCGAGATCGAGGATCATCATCTCGTCGTTCTTGGGGTCGGCGTATTCAAGGAAATGGTTGGCCTGGTCGACAGGATTGCCGGGGCGTGCGAGGTGATAGGAGCCCCATAGGAGTCCCGCCGCTCGCGCCACGAGTCGGCGCGTCTGAAAGAGCTCGCGGCTCACCGCATACTTCCGCCACATGGTCTTGCAATGCGCGACCGTGTCTCCTGCATGGTCGCCGGTGCAAGAGTAGCTCTCCGGGAGTCCGTCGGAAGCTTTCGAAATAAAGGCGGCGATTCGTTTGTCTGAGAGTAGGGAATCCCAATCGATCGTGTTCAGTTCGTACGCATCGATGATGAGCGCATTGTTGGGGTTCTTCCAGGGAAGGATGTCGTTGGCCGCGGCCTGAACCGGCGCTCCCATGGCAAGCGCCGGAACCACTACACGAAGCAGAAGATTTCTCCAGGATTGCCTCATGGAATGAGCGTGGTGAAAGGCGGTTAAAGTCCAGTTAATTCGCGATCACTTAAGAACAGAAAGTCGCGCCAACCATATGAAAACGGGTCATCGGAACGTTTTCACAGTCTTAGGCCTTATCGTGCGCGAATTCCAACCTGGACGTGGAGAGGCCATAACTGATTTTTTTAAGAAGATAGCGATCGCTGCCGTTTCTTTCGTCGCGCTCGCAATTGGCTATATGCCCTCGCAGGCGGAGCAGATGCCTGTGTCGCCGAAGGTAGAACAATCTGGCGACATCCTGAACGTACAGTACTGCCGTGGCCCTTGTTGTCGTTCCGGATACCGGCCGGGCTACTGTCCCGGTTATCGCGCCGGTTACTATCCACGTTATCGCCAAGCCTACCGCCTGGCTGGTATGGTGGCTATCGCGGTTATTCCTATTATCGAAGCGGTTGCCGCTACTACAACGGATACTGGTTCCCGCTTGCTGCCTTTGGTGCCGGTTCGGTGATCGGGAGTGCGATCGCCTCGCAGCCGACCTATGTCGCTCCTGCGCCGGTGCCCACGCGGGCATCGGGCCACGTGGCGTGGTGCCAAGCGCGACGCCATCGTTCCTATCGGATCTATGACAATCCCTTCCAGCCATACAATGGCCCACGTCAGCCGTGCGTTTCACCGTACTATTGAATGACACAGGCTCGCATTTCAGGGCCCGGCAGCAACGCCGGGTCTTCTACATTCAAAGAATGCGAACGCGTTTCAGTAGCCACCATGCTAGCAGGATAGACGCAATGATGAGGGCCACGGCGTATTCCGTGCCACCGCTGCCTTCGGCAAAAGGTAGGTTGGTGGTGTTCATGCCGAAGAAACCCGTCACCAGGGTTGGCGGCAGCAGGAACGCCGTCATGATCGACAGTATGTAGAGATGGCGGTTCGTCTCAGAAGACAGTTTCGAATCGATCTCTTCATGCAGCAAACGCGCTCGATCCTGTAGTGCATAGATATCGTGATCGACGGTTTCGAGGCGGCTCGTCAGTCGTGCGGCAACATCATCGAAGCCGAAGGGCATTTCGTCATCATGCGAGGCGGCGGCGCGACGCATCAGGGCCAACACGGTTCTCAGGTGCCGGTGCAATCTGACGACCGTGCGTCGGACCGGCGCCAACCGCCGACGCTCGTCGCGTGGCGAGTTGTCGTAGACGAAGTCCTCGATAACGTTGAGCTCATCCGTCATTTCCATGACGATGGAGATCAGGGTTCGCTGGAACTCGATCACCAGGATCTCGAATAGGTCGACGGGCCGTTCGAATTTTGCCGGGTTCTTTTCCAGAAGTGCGCGAGCACGTTCGATGCTGCGGAGTGGCTGCAGCCGCGTCGTGATGATGAAGCGATCCGATATCGCAAAGTGCAGCCAGCCGAGATCGGCGGTCTCGTGATCGAACTCCCGCTGGCAATCGACAAGTGTGCCGTAGAGCATCTGTTCGTCGACAGTCATCGCGGCATGCGTGTCGCGGGTGATCAAGGCTGCCTTGGCATCGTCGTTCAAGCCCTCAATGCTGTCGAGCAGACCGGGAACGCGGGCATCGGCAAGGTTGAGATGCAGCCAGTAAAAGCCGCCGCCATTGGTCAGCTCGGCCTGTGGCGCGCTGTTTGGGAGGCGTATTGCCTTGCCGCCCTCTGGCGGAAAGCGGTATGCCCACACGAGTCCGGGAATATTGGCGGGCAAAGTATCCATTGGTACGCCGGTCCTCTTTGCGATCGCGGTCAGTGTCCATAGAGATTTTCTATGACGGTTGTTTGTGCAAGTGCGCAATAATGCAGGGCATGCATTACTATCCCGTGCATTGTGTCTCGGAAAGTTTGAAATTGACGTTTACGTAAAAATCAATTAGCTCTGCGCCTGGAGGTGCCGGAGGGCGTTGCCGCTCGACGGTCTGCAATACGAGGAGATCACTGATGTACAAGGCGCCCGTCGAGGAGATTGCGTTCACCCTGAAGCATGTTGCCGGCTTGGGGAGTGCAATAGAGGCAGGCTTGTTGGGCGATCTCGGCGAAGATCTCGTCGATGCCATCCTTCATGAAGCGGGACGATTCGCCACGGATGAAGTGGCACCGCTTGCCGAGACTGGCGACCGTCAGGGTTCGCGCCTCGTTGATGGTAAGGTGGTGACGCCGGATGGTTGGCGGGACCTGTATCAGAAATGGATCGCTGGCGGCTGGAACGGCCTGACGGCGCCGGAGGGGTTCGGCGGTCAGGGGCTGCCGCACATGCTGAACGTAGCGGCGCTCGAAATGTGGAACTCCGGATCGATGGCGTTCGCGCTCTGCCCGACGTTGACCATGGGAGCGATCGAAGCGATCAACAGTCACGGCTCCGGCGACCTCAAGAATACCTACCTCTCGAAGCTTGTCTCCGGTGAATGGACAGGTACGATGAACCTGACCGAGCCGCATGCCGGCTCCGACCTCGGTGTGCTCAAGACGCGGGCGGAACGCCGGGATGACGGCAGCTACCGCATCTTCGGCCAGAAGATCTTTATCACCTGGGGCGAGCACGACGCCGCTGATAACATCGTTCACCTGGTTCTCGCCCGTCTTCCGGATGCGCCGGCCGGAACGCGCGGCATCTCCCTGTTTCTCGTGCCGAAGTTTCTCGTCAATCCCGACGGATCACTCGGCGCTCGCAACGATCTCTTTGCGCATTCGCTGGAGCACAAGCTCGGCATCCACGGCTCGCCAACCTGCACGATGATCTATGGCGACGGTAGGTTCGGCTCCGAGAAGGGCGCCATCGGCTGGCTTGTCGGCGAAGAGAACAAGGGCCTCGCCTGCATGTTCACGATGATGAACAACGCTCGCCTTGCCGTCGGCATGCAGGGCGTGGCCGTTGCCGAAGCGGCAACGCAGAAGGCCACCGCCTATGCGAAAGAGCGTACTCAGGGGAGGGCACCGGGCTGGACGGGCGGCGGCATGAGCCCGATCATCGAACATCCCGATGTTATTCGGACGCTTCTAACGATGAAGGCGCTGACTCAGGGCGCGCGCGCGATTTCCTACGCCTGCGCCCATGCCATCGACATGTCGCATCGTGCTTCGGACCGCAAACAGCATTGGCAGGAGCGCGCTGCCTTGCTGACTCCGATCGCCAAGTCCTTTTCCACCGATGTCGGCGTCGACGTTGCCTCGCTCGGCATTCAGGTCCATGGCGGCATGGGCTTCATCGAGGAAACGGGGGCGGCGCGCTACCTGCGCGATGCGCGCATTGCGCCGATTTACGAGGGAACGAACGGCATTCAGGCAATCGATCTCGTCACCCGCAAATTGACGCTCTCGAACGGAGAGCAGGTGCACGCCTTCCTCGCCGAATTGAAGCAGATCGCCGATGAGGTTCGCCATACCAACCTGGACGGCTTCAGCGCGACGGCGAACCGACTCGATGCCGCCATAACGGACCTTGGTGAAGCGACCGATTGGCTGCTGGCGCAGGTTCGCGAGGGCAAGGTCGCAGAGGCGCTGGCCGGCGCGACGCCATATCAACGGATGTTCGGCCTTGTTCTGACCGGTTGCTACCTGGCGAAGGGCGGGTTCGCTCAGGCGCTAGATGGTGGCGCCGAAGGGCGCATCGCGCTTTGCCGCTTTGCTGCAGAAAACCTTCTTTCGGAAGTAACGGCGCTGAAAGACCGCGTCATCAATGGTGCGGCAAGCTTAGCGGCCGCAAAAGCCATTCTTGCCTAAGGAACCACCATGACAGAGCAGGTTATCGTCGAGCAGAATGCCCCTCACCCCAGCATCCAGATCATCCGGCTCAACAGGCCGGAAAAGAAGAACGCCATCACCCGCGCGATGTATCGGAAAATCACAGACGCATTGGTTGCCGCCAATGCCGATGCGACGATTAAGGCGACGGCCATTCTCGGCACCGAAGGCTGTTTTTCGGCCGGCAATGACCTCGGTGATTTCCTTGCTGCTGCGATGGGCGGCGCGATGCCCCGAGAGATCGTCGAATTTCTCTATGCCATGGTCCGTTCCGAAAAGCCGATCGTCTCCGGTGTCGACGGGCTGGCAATCGGTATCGGAACCACAATGCACATGCATTGCGATCTGACGATCGCCTCAGCGCGCAGCCACTTCCGCACCCCGTTCGTTGATCTCGCCCTCGTTCCGGAAGCTGCGTCCAGCCTCCTTGCGCCGCGTATCATGGGGCATCAGCGCGCCTTCGCGCTTCTGGCTCTTGGCGAGGGGTTCTCCGGCGAGGAAGCACGCGACGCGGGACTTGTCTGGAAGGTATCAGCACCCGATGCGGTCGAAGCCACGACGCTCGCAACCGCCGCCAAGCTTGCAGCCAAGCCGCCGGAAGCGCTCAAGATAGCTCGTAACCTGATCCGCGGCGACCGCGAGGAGATCATTGCCCGCATCGATGATGAGGCACGGCATTTCTTCGAGCGTCTCCACAGTACTGAAGCGAGGGCCGCGTTCGAAGCTTTCATGCGCCGTTAACGCCGGAAAGTTTGAACGTCAGGACCTAATCGGATGCCCGCTTGTCGCGGGCATTTCTGTTTGCATGAGGCCAGCGGCTCAGCTACGCGGCGAACGCGCTCGCATTAATATTACTTTTAATCAAATTTTACGGATCTTCGTCTCTAGTGAGATCCAATGCATGACGCAGGACCGATATCGTCCATCACCAAGGCGAGTGACACGCAAGCGATCGATCCAGATCGGTTGGGCCTTGTCACTTTGGCCGCGCGAGACCGCCCCCATGTCCAAAATAAAGATAAAAACGCTCCTTCCACTACTCTTCCTGTCTCTTGTTTTCATCGCCTTGGTACAGGGTGCGATCGCGGCGTTCTCGCTGACCAATCTGCAAGCCAATACCCGGCAGATTGGTGCGCAGAACATTCCGAACAGCGAGCGGCTTCATGCGATCGTCACGACGCTGAACGACGTTCGTCGCAGCTACGCCGACTACCTCCTTGCCACGGGCAAAACGGACTTCCGCAATGCAGAAACGACGCTAAAGGCCCGCCGCCAGCGTTTAGCCACGGCGATCGACGTGTTCGAAAAGCAGCCGAAGAGCGACTACATGAGCCAGAATTTTGATAGGCTGCGGAAGGCGCTCGCCAATGATGCCGCGCTTGCCGACAAGATCATTGCCCTTGCGCTTGATAATAAGCGCAGCCAGGCAAACATTCTCTATCGTGGCGAACTCTCGATGTCCGCCAACAACATTCAGACCCTCGTTGACGGAATGCTGGCAAAGGACCGGCAGTCGACCGATGCGGCGCTCGCCGCCGCGGCCGGCAACTACAGCGCAGGCGTCCTGTCAATCGTCGGTGGCCTCGCTGTCGCGCTGGCCGTCGCAGTCGCTGCCGCTTTTCTCGCCTGGAAGCGTATTTCACAGCCGATCTCGAAAATCGCCACACGCATGGCCCGTCTGGCAGACGGCGAGCTCGATGCCGCCGTTCCCTATGCGGGGCGCAAGGATGAGATCGGCGACATGGCGGCCGCCGTTGCAGTCTTCCGCGACAACTCCTTCGCACGCCTCGACCTCGAACGCAGCGCCGAGCACACCCGCGAACAGGTGCAGCAGGAGCGATCGCGCAACGAAGCATCGAAAGCTCGCGAAGCCGCGGAAATCCAGCATGCCGTCAATGCGCTTGCGAAGGCGCTGGGCGCGCTCTCCGACGGTAATCTTACGCAGACGATCGAGACACCTTTCGCTGATCATCTCGATCGCCTGCGCAGCGATTTTAATACTTCCATTGCCAGGCTGCGGGCGGTTCTACAGGAGGTCGGTGACAATGCTCATGCGATCGACGCAGGCGCCGGAGAAATTCGTACGGCCGCGGACGGTCTTGCGCGCCGCACCGAGCAGCAGGCCGCCTCCATCGAGGAAACGGCAGCAGCACTCGAAGAGATCACGACGACCGTCAAGGACACGGCTCGTCGCGCGGAAGAAGCCGGCACGCTGGTCACCCGTACACGCTCCGGCGCGGAAGAGTCCGGCAACATCGTTCGCAAGGCGGTTATCGCGATGACCGAGATTGAGCAGTCGTCGCAGAAGATCGCCAATATTATCAGCGTGATCGACGACATCGCCTTCCAGACCAACCTGCTGGCGCTGAACGCCGGCGTTGAGGCTGCACGTGCCGGTGAAGCCGGCAAGGGCTTTGCCGTCGTCGCTCAGGAAGTCCGCGAACTGGCGCAGCGTTCGGCCAAGGCCGCAAAGGAAATCGAGAGCCTGATCAGCGCCTCCAACGCTCAGGTCCGGTCGGGCGTCGCGCTCGTTGGCGACACCGGAAAGGCGTTGGAGGCGATCGTCGGCCAGGTCCAGGAGATCAGCCGTCATGTCGATGCGATCGTCACCGCGACCCGCGAGCAATCGACCGGACTTGCCGAGATCAACACTGCCGTCAACACGATGGACCAGGGCACGCAGCAGAATGCCGCCATGGTTGAGGAACAGACTGCAGCGAGCCATGGGTTAGCACAAGAAGCGGCGAAGCTGATGCAGTTGCTCCGCCAGTTCACTCTGAAGACCGCGTCCCAGGCTGCCGCCCATAGCAATCGCGCCGCCTGACGCACGTAAAGCTCAGCACAAAAGCGTCCGAGAATGAACTGCCCCCGAAAGTTGGAAAATCTTCGAGGTCAGTTTAGAAATGCTGGGCCTTTTACTGATACTGGAATGTCCCCAATTAGGTGGCTCGCGACAGGGATGACGGGGAGCTTCCAGAGCCGGCGATCTTGTTGCAAAGATCACGACTTCCTCCACGTTGCGGTTGGCCCTGGGCGCACGGCGACCGGTTATTATTTTTCCAGCGTAGCCACGACCTCGACATGGGGCGTCCACAGGAATTGGTCGATCGGCGTCACACCGGTGATCCGATAACCGCCCTCGACGAGGAGAGCGAGATCGCGGGCGAGCGTCACGGGATTACAGCTGACCGCCACGACTTTCTTCACGTTCGAGCGCGCCAGTTCCTTGCACTGAAATTCGGCGCCGGCGCGCGGCGGATCAAAGACCACGGCGTCGTAGACCTTCAGCTCCGAGGTCATCAGCGGTCGCCGGAAAAGGTCCCGTTTCTCAACACTGACAGGCTTCAGCCCCTGCGTGTTGCGGGCGGCATGATCGAGTGCTGAGAGCGGCTTGTCCTCGCTCTCCACCGCATGCACGCGACCGACGCGGGCAAGGCGGAGCGAGAATGTGCCGGCGCCGGCGAAAAGATCGGCGATGCGTTTTGCCTTGCCGACATGCGCCAGTACCAACTCTGCCATTGCATCTTCCGCCGGCTTGGTTGCCTGTGTGAAGCTGCCGGGCGGGGGGACGACGTTGACGCCGCCGAAATCGATAATCGGCTTGGACGGTTCGACGAGGATCTCGTCGTTGAGCGAGACGCGGGCGATACCCCGAAGGGAAAGTACGGTCTCGATTGCCTTGCGACGTTGCTGGTCGGTGAGCTTCTTGATGCCGTCGACCGCCAGATCGAGGCCCGAAAGGGTCTCCAATACGGTAATGCGGAACGCTTCGGCGCCAATGGCAAGTGCTGCCCCAATCGCCTTGATCGCCGGCAGCTTGGCCATGATGCCCGCCGACGAGATGGGACATTCGTCGATAGCGACGATATGGTGGCTTTCAGCTTGATTGAAACCGATCAGCATGTCCTTTTCAGTCCGCCGCGCAGCGAAGACGACGCGGCGGCGCTCGCCGGGATGTGCGGCGACTAGATCGGCAACGTCAGGCGTCAGCCCCTTTGTTTTCAACGCATCGACGACGAGCTGCCGCTTGAAGCGGCGGTAGGTCGCATCGTTCATGTGCTGCAGGCTGCATCCGCCGCAGCTTCCGTTTACACCGTCGGGGCCGAAATGGCGGCACGGCGGGTCCTGACGATCCGCCGATGGAGTTGCTATGGACATTAGCGTACCATGGCTTTTGAGGCGTGCGATGGCGACGGTTTCACCCGGTAGGGTGAAGGGCACGTAGATCGGCCCTCCGTCTGCATGCGCGATCCCGTCGCCCTGGGCGCCAAGCTTTTCGATCGTAACTGTTTGCGTGCTCACGGTTTCGTTCCTGCGAGTAGAAATTCCTGGTTCCCGTCGCCACCGGCGATCGGGGAGGGGATGAGACCAAGGCTGTTCCAGCCCATATCCTCGACGAACCAACGCTCGAGTTCTGCTGCGACATCAGGCGCCGAAGACGGGTCCTTGAGAAGCCCGCCTTTGCCGATTGCAGAGCGCCCGGCTTCGAACTGTGGTTTGACGAGAAGAGCTGCGACGGCTCCCTCTTCCGCAAGATTGAGGGCAGGGGGCAACGCCAGTTTCAGCGAGATGAAGGAGACGTCCGACACGACGAAGGTGACCGCGTGCGCGAGGTCTTCGGCTCTCAGGTTGCGAGCGTTCAGTCCTTCGATGTTGGTCACGCGAGGATCGTTCGATATACGAGGATGCATCTGGCCATGTCCGACGTCGATTGCAGTGACGTGTTCGGCACCGCGCGCCAGCAAAACTTCCGTGAAGCCGCCGGTTGATGCGCCCACGTCGAGACAGTGCTGTCCTGACGGGTCGAGCCTGAAATGATCCAGCGCGGCGGCCAGCTTCAACGCAGCGCGCGAGACATAGTCCTGCGCCGGATCGTCGATTTCGATGGTGGAGTCTTCGCCAAACAGCGCGCCGGCCTTCGTCACCACCTTGCCGCCGACCTTTACGGTGCCGCGCTGCACGGCATCGCGCGCGCGGGAGCGGCTGGCGAAGAGACCAAGGCTAACAAGAAGCTGGTCGAGGCGTTGCGTGTTCTGATCTGACATGCGCTGTCCATGACGGGCAACGCCAGCAGTTGCAAGCCTTTTGTTGGAAGCCGGCGAAGGCGAGGCCTAGTTCCAAGAATTCGTTCCGAGGTCTCTCTTGGCAACCATCATTTCCACGGTCAGTTCCTTACCTTGGCAAGGAGCGTGGGCAGTTCCTTGCCGGTCATCTTTTCCGCTGCTTCCCCCGGGGCCATCGTCACCGTTATCGCGGTAACCCCAATAAGGACACGCATAAACACTCTCCCAATGGCCTGATACACCCTCGGAAGAAAAGTGAAGATCCGGCTGGTAATTTAGAGTTGAACTACCTCGCAGCCGCTCAGCAAAGAGAACGATGCCGCGTCGCACAACCTTAAGCAAATTTAAAGTCTGCCGCCATAGGGTCGGGCGGATTGCAGTGGCTCGTGAGGCCGCTTCCCCGCCATGATGGCTTCCTCCCCAATTTGCCGATCATGTTCCCATCCGCCGAATTTTTCGGGCATGCCTTGGCGTGCCGTTTCCCCATGGCCGTGGGCCGTCAGGAGAGATTGACTGATGTTTGCTAGCCGCATGTCCCTAAATGGTAAGCTCGCTGCGACATTCGCAGTGCTGATCCTTATCTTTCTGTCCGTTTCCGCCTTTGTCTACTCGAAAGCAGGCGCCGTTGCGGCCGCTTCCGAGCGTCAGAAGAAATCCGAGCGTTTGGTCAATCAGATCGATGACGCCCTGCAAGCCATGCTCGAACAGGCGGTAAACCTGCGGGGATTCCTGCTTTTCCGCAGCGACAGCACCTATGGCGACATCTTTGCCAACCGCGAGCGCATGCTGAAGGCGATCGCTGCGGCACGCGAAACCGCAGCCGGTAAGAGCGAATTCATCCAGCAGATCGATGGCATGCAGAAGGCTGCTGATCTCTATTTCCATGAGCTTGCCGAGCCGCAGTCCAAGGCTCGCAAGGAAACCGACATGCCGGTCGACCAGATTGTCAAGATCGGTGTCAACGAAACCAAGGGCCAGCTCGATGGCTTCCGCCAGGCGTCCGCCAAGATCAAGGCTGCTGCCCGCGAAGACTCAGACGCCCTTGCTGCCATTCAGGCGGACGCCAGCAGCGATCTCACCACCACGCTGCTAGTCGGTGGTGTCGCCGCTGGCCTTGCTGCCGTCCTGCTTGCCTGGATGCTGTCGCGCAGCATCGTCCGGCCGATCGTCGGCATGACCTCGGCGATGGGTCGCCTTTCAGGCGGCGAGATCAATATCGACGTTCCGGCCCTGGACCGAAAGGACGAGGTTGGCCGCATGGCGCAGTCGGTTCTGGTCTTCAAGGACGCGGCCATTGAGAAGCTTCGCCTCTCCGATGAAACGGATCGCATGCGCAGCGATGCCGAGCGTCAACGCCAGATGAGCGACGAACAGAAGGCGCGTGAGGAAGCCGAACTTCGCTTCGCGATCGAAGGCCTTGCCGGCGGTTTGTCGGATCTCGCCAACGGCAATGTCGCCGTTCGCATCACGACGCCGTTCTCATCGCAATTCGATCGCTTGCGCAACGACTTTAACAACGCCGTCGAGAAGCTGCAGGGCGCGCTTCAGTCCGTCGGCCGTAATGCATCCGCCATCAATGCCGGCGCCGGTGAAATCCGCTCGGCTGCCGACGACCTTGCACGCCGCACCGAACAGCAGGCTGCTGCCGTCGAGCAAACCGCGGCAGCGCTCGAAGAGGTTACCACGACCGTTCGCGACTCCGCCAAGCGCGCCGAGGATGTCGGTCAACTTGTCGAGCGCACGCGCCTCGGCGCCGAAAAGTCCGGCGACGTCGTCCGCAAGGCCGTCTCTGCTATGCAGGAAATCGAGAAATCGTCCGGTGAGATCAGCAACATCATCGGTGTGATCGATGACATCGCCTTCCAGACCAACCTGTTGGCGCTGAATGCAGGTGTCGAAGCAGCCCGTGCAGGTGAGGCGGGCAAGGGGTTTGCTGTCGTGGCGCAAGAAGTCCGCGAGTTGGCTCAGCGCTCCGCGAATGCCGCAAAGGAGATCAAGGCGCTGATCAACACCTCGGGCACGCAGGTCAATGCCGGTGTGTCGCTCGTCGACGAAACTGGCAAGGCGCTCGCAGAGATTGTCGGTGCCGTGCAGGAGATCAACAAGCACGTCAGTGCAATTGTGACCGCAACGCGGGAGCAGTCGATTGGACTGCAGGAAATCAACACGGCCGTCAATAACATGGATCAGGGCACACAGCAGAATGCGGCCATGGTCGAAGAGCAGACGGCGGCCAGCCACTCACTCGCGCAAGAGGCAGCAGCTCTCGACGATCTGCTAGCTCAGTTCAATCTCGGCCGTGCACGCACCGACGCACCGAAGGCTGCGGTTGCCGGTGCGGCGTCGCGCCCCGTAGCTTCGCCGGCTCGCGCTCTGACGCGCACCGTCGCCAAGGCCTTTGGCGGCAAGGCTGCAACGGCCGCCGCTGTTCAGGAAGACTGGACGGAATTTTGAGCTGAAGGCACGGAACAAACCAAAGAAGGCCCCGGTTTCCGGGGCCTTTCCAGTTTGATGAAGGTGATCGGGTTAGCCGGTCGCGCCGACACCAAAGGCTGCCGGACGTCCGAGCACCTTGAAGACGGTCGAAACGATCCCAGCGCGGTCGAGCCCGGCATGGGCGTTCATTACCTCAGGTTTTGCCTGTTCCATCCAGATATCGGGCATAACAAGCGAGCGGATCTTCAGGCCATTGTCCAGCAGACCGTCCGTGGCCAGGAATTGCATGACCTGGCTGCCGAAGCCGCCGACAGCACCTTCCTCGACGGTGATCAGGATTTCGTGGTGGCGGGCAAGCTGGCGGATCAGATCATGATCCAGCGGCTTGGCAAAGCGCGCATCGGCAACCGTCGTTGAAAGACCCGCTGCATCAAGATCTTCGGCGGCAAGCAGACAGTCGGCCAGGCGTGTGCCGAAGGACAGCAGTGCTACCTTCGCGCCTTCCTTGACGATGCGGCCCTTGCCGATCTGCAGGATCTCGCCGCGCACCGGCATCTCAATGCCGACGCCTTCGCCACGTGGATATCGGAATGAAATTGGACCGGCATCGTAGGCCGCCGCCGTTCGCACCATGTGCTTCAGTTCGGCCTCATCGGCCGCTGCCATGACTACGAAGCCGGGCAGTGTCGCCAAAAACGTCGTATCAAACGATCCTGCATGGGTCGGCCCGTCGGCACCGACAAAACCGGCACGATCGATCGGGAAGCGAACCGGCAGGCCCTGGATCGCAACGTCGTGCACTACCTGGTCATAGGCGCGCTGCAGGAAGGTTGAGTAAAGAGCGGCAAACGGCTTGAAACCTTCGGCAGCTAGGCCGGCGGCAAACGTCACCGCATGCTGCTCGGCGATGCCGACATCGAAACACCGCGACGGGAAGACGCTTGCAAGCTTGTCAAGGCCGGTCCCGTTCGGCATGGCGGCGGTGATGCCGACGATCTTGTCGTCGAGCTCGGCTTCCTGTACCAGCGCTTCGGCGAATACGCTTGTGTAGCTCGGTGCGTTCGGCTTCACCTTCGCCTGCGCGCCGGTGATGACGTCGAACTTGTTGACGCCATGATACTTGTCGGCCGCAGCTTCGGCTGGCGCATAGCCCTTGCCCTTCTGCGTCACGACATGGATCAGCACCGGGCCGTTCGCGTTGTCCCTGACATTGCGCAGCACTGGCAGCAGATGTTCGAAGGAGTGACCGTCAATCGGGCCGATGTGGTAGAAACCCATCTCCTCGAACATGGTCCCGCCGGTCACGTAGCCCCGCGCATGTTCGACAGCGCGGGTGATGGCGCGGTCGACGTTCTTGCCGAGATAGGCCGTCAGCTTCTTGCCGAAATCCCGGAAGCCCATATAGGTGCGCCCGGACGCGAGGCGCGCGAGATAGGCGCTCATCGCGCCGGTGGGCGGCGCAATCGACATGTCGTTGTCGTTGAGGATGACAATCAGCCGGGCGTCGAGCGCACCCGCGTTGTTCAAGGCCTCGTAGGCCATGCCGGCCGACATCGCGCCGTCGCCGATCACGGCAATCACGCGGCGGTCGGTCTTGTCGAGTTCGGAAGCAACCGCCATGCCGAGGCCAGCGGAGATCGACGTCGAGGAATGCGCGGCGCCGAAGGGATCGTATTCGCTTTCCGCGCGCCGCGTGAAGCCCGAAAGACCGCCCTCCTGTCGCAGCGTACGGATACGATCGCGACGTCCGGTCAGAATCTTGTGAGGATAGCACTGGTGCCCGACATCGAAGATCAGCCGATCATCGGGCGTGTTGAAGACGCTATGGATCGCAATCGTCAATTCCACCACGCCAAGGCCGGCGCCAAGATGACCGCCGGTGCGGGATACCGCATCGATCATTTCATCCCGAACCTCGCGCGCAAGCTGGGGCAAGTCGCGATCCTCCAGCTTTCGGAGGTCGGCTGGATAGGAAACCTTGTCCAGCAGCGGCGTCTTCGGCGGTTGTGTCACGGGTGGGCGCTCTTTCTTGTCTTTCTTGGGCAGGATGCCTTTAAGCCATAAATTGCGGTGAAAAAAGTCGATTTCAAGAACGGCTGAAATTCCTCTCTAAAGGAGTTCAGCCTTCTGGCAAAGGTATGAATTCCTCTTCGTCCCCCGGAACAATGTCAAACCTGCCAGTTCGCCACTCTTCCTTTGCCTTTTCGATGCGCTCTTTAGAGGAGGAAACGAAGTTCCACCAGATGTAGCGTTTCGAGTTCAGCGCCGCTCCGCCGAACAACATCAGATGACATCCCTTGCTGCCGGCTTCGAGCGTGATCGCATCGCCGGGGTGGAAAACCAGCAGCTGATCGGCGGAAAATCTATCGCCGGATATCACCACTTCGCCTGATAGCACGTAGGCGGCCCGTTCTTCGTGGCCCGCCGCGAAGGGAAACTTCACGCCGGGTTCCAGACTGACATCGGCATAGAGAGTGTCCGAGAACACCTTCACCGGCGATGACATTCCCTCGAACGATCCGATGACGACGCGCCCGCGCACCCCGCGTTCGTCGATGACTGGCATGTCACTCTTTTCGGTATGCGCAAAGGAGGGGTCGATCTCCTCTTTGTCATCGGGCAGCGCAAGCCAGGTCTGAAGGCCAGACATCAACAGCGGATGGCCACGCAAATTGTCTGGCGTGCGCTCCGAATGGACGATGCCGCGTCCTGCCGTCATTAAGTTGATGTCGCCAGGGCGGATGACCTTCTCGGTGCCTAGGCTGTCCCGGTGCCGGATCTCGCCGTCGAACAGGTAAGTCACCGTCGAAAGCCCGATATGCGGATGCGGCCGCACATCGAGGGCCTCGTTCGGCTTCAGGATCGCCGGCCCCATGCGGTCGAAGAAGATGAACGGCCCGACCAACCGCCGCTGTCGCGTCGGCAGCGCTCGCCGCACCTCGAAACCGCCGATGTCACTGGTGCGCGGAATGATGAGATTTTCGATCGCGTCACAGCTGAAAGCGTCGCCGGGCAGAGGGTCTTTACCGGGGAAAAAGGACATCGCAGATCTCCGATGAGCATTGGTTCTACGCTAGCCCGATTGATGATGGCGGACCAGGAAAACTTATCGCCCGAACAGCCACGCTCTTTTCAGGATGATAACGGTTTGGCTGGAGTTTTGCTTATGCGCCGTCCAGGGGCTCGACGCCCTGCGGCTTGCCGGCGCGGTCGAGGCGGATCTTCTCGATGCGGTTTTCGGCGGCCGAAAGTAGCGTTTCGCAATGCTTCTTCAGCGCTTCGCCGCGCTCGTAGATCTCGATCGATTCGTCCAGCGCCACGTCGCCGCGTTCCAGTCGGGCCACGATGCTTTCGAGTTCGGCAACAGCCTTCTCGAAGGAAAGACCGGAAACCTCCGGCTTGGCGCTGTCAGTCATACTCAACCCTTCATCATTCTAAGAATATGCAGGCCAGCCGACTCGGCGAGGCCTTCGAGATCATAGCCGCCTTCCAGCAGGCTGACGACCCGGTTTGCAGCACTTTGGTCGGCCACCTCGAGCAATCGCCCGGTCGCCCAGTCGAAATCCTCTCCGACGAGATTGATCTGCGCCAGCGGATCACGGTGGTGCGCATCGAAGCCGGCGGAGATGATGATCAGGTCCGGGCGGAAGTCGAAGAGTGCCGGCAAAACCCGCGATTTGAACGCCTCACGGAAGTGATCGCTGCCGACATTGGGCGAGAGCGGCGCGTTGACGATCGTGCCGTGCTTGCCGCTCTCCTCTTTCGCTCCGGTGCCGGGGTAAAGCGGCATCTGGTGCGTGGAGCAAAAGAGCACCGAAGGGTCGTCCCAGAAGATGTCCTGCGTACCATTGCCGTGGTGTACGTCCCAGTCGACGATTGCCACGCGCTCCGCGCCATAGACCCTCTGCGCATGGCGGGCGGCAATGGCGGCATTGTTGAAGAAACAGAAGCCCATCGCCGCTGTTTTTTCGGCATGGTGGCCAGGGGGCCGGCCCGCAACGAAGACGTTGTCCGCCTTGCCGGTGAAGACGTCATCGACAGCAGCCATTGCGCCGCCGATTCCCGTCAGCGCCGCTTCGAAGCTCTTCCTGCTGGCATAGGTATCGGCTTCGAGTTGATTGATCTCGCCATCCTCTTCCGGCACCTGACGGAGCACCGAAAGCAGGTGTTCTTCGGGATGGGCAAGAAGCACGGCTTCTTCTGCCGCCTGCGGCGCACGCTTGCGATCAAGCCCGGCAAAGTTCGGATGTTCCAGAGCTACGTTGATCGCCCGCAGCCGGTCCGACCGCTCGGGATGGCCGGCGGGCGTCACGTGTTCTAGGAAAATCGGGTGCTCGTAAAGGCGGGTGCTCATGGGATCACTCTATCTTTCCCTCCCGTTATGATCCACAGCAGATGGGGCTCAACGCGGCGATTTCAACAAGCGCACGCCCCTTGCTCCTCGCACCGGTCCTCCCGTTTACTTCGGTCGGCCTCGCGGCTAGTCTCAGGGGAGGGGAAATTGGTAAAAAGATCAATGAACGAGGTCACGCGCACCGTTGAGATGAATGTGCCGTTTCGCGATGTCGACATGAGCGGCCAGGTATTTTTGGGGTCTTATATTTCCTATGCCGAGTCCGTGCTGGCCACCTTCTGGTCGTCTAGGCCACGGTTGCAGGACGAACCGCTTTACATCGCCAGCAAGGTGACTTGCATCCTTCATCGGCCAATGCACTACGACGAACGTGTCCTCTTCACGGCGTCGGTCGACAAGATCGGCGTGCGTTCGGTTGGCTTCATCATTTCGGCCGACATTGGCGACGAGCGCGCTGCCGAGGTCGAAATCATCTGGCAGGCGCGCTCGCGTGAAGATCGCTCGCCAGTTCCGCTTCCCGAACTCACGCGTGACTGGCTTTACGGTTTCGTCGATTAGCTGCGCACCGGCAGTAGCGGATAACCGACCATCACCGCGCGGCCGACAAGGGCCGCAACGAACGCCTTGACGACGTCACCGGGGATAAACGCCATCGAGCCAAGGAAAGCCTTGGAAAGGCCAAGCTGGGCGGCGAACGCCAGATAGACGATGCCGCAGGCGTAGAGCACACCGATGCCGCCGATCATCGCGGCGAAAAAGAAGCCAACCGTTTGCACCAGCGCCGATTGCTCGGCCTTCACCAGCCGCTCACTGAGATAGCCAGTGACGAAAGCCGCCACCACCCAGCCGATCAGAAACCCGGTTGTCGGAGCGGCGAAGGCCGCAAGCCCGCCACGGCCGCCGGAAAGCACCGGAAGGCCAATCGCTACAAGTAAGAGAACGATCAGGACAGCGATCGTGCCACGGCGGGCGCCGAGTACCACGCCGGCCATCATTACGCCGAGCGACTGCGCCGTAATCGGCACCGGAATGAAGCCGAGCGTGATCGGCGGCAGAATGCCAAGCGCGACGATTATGGCCGCGAAGAGGGCGGAGAGTACGAGGTCGCGAGTGCTCATGCAAGGCTCCTGTTGGCGAGTTCTCAATTGACATGCCGCCGAACGCCGCGCGCGTCAATTGCCGCGGCAATGTTATCCGCATCCCTCAGCGTCAGAATGATCAGCGGCACGAGCACGGTCGTCGGCCGAAGCTTTATGCCGCGCGCAGCGTGGGCCTCGCGAATGGCACGGTATCGATCGAGAATCTCGGGTACAAAGCGGACGACAAGTCCCACGGCGAGGCCGACATCGTCGGCCCGCAGAAGGCCGAGGCGCTCCGGCAGCCGGGCAAGCAGCGTAATCTCGTCGATGAACTGCGCGATCGTGGTCGTCGCGGTCACGGCAGCAGCAAACAGCATCAATGCCGTCAGGCGCAGCAGGGCAACGACCGCAACATGCCACGGATTGAACGCCAGACTGAACAACGCCACGGTTAGGATCGTCAGGAAGACCGGCATCAGCCGCGCAGCCGCGGATCGTCTCGGAAGGCCGATGCTGAAGTAAATTACGGCCGTCGCGAGCGCGGCCAGGACAAGCAGCAGGAGATTCGTCGAAAGGAAGAGCGCGACGCCTAAAGCGGCAAGCGCAAGCAGCTTGGCGCGAGCCGAAACGCGATGCATGGTGCTGTTGCCCTCAACGAAAAGCGACTTCATCCGCTGGCAATCTCCCTGTAGCAACGGATCGCTTCTCCGGCAGGCGCGTCGGCAACGAGATTGCCTCCATGAAAAACCAGCACGCGTTCGTAGTTGGCGACCAACTCCAGATCGTGGCTGATGACGATCGCGTTCTCGGGAAGACTTTCTAACAGCCTCTGCACGAGAGCGCGGTTCTTGAGGTCCAACTGGTTGGTCGGCTCGTCCAGGATGAGAATGTCGGGTCCGGTGGCGAGCACGGAGCAAAGGGCTGCGAGTTGGAGTTCCCCGCCCGAAAGCTCGTGCGCCCGGCGCTCGGCTAGATGGGCGGCGTTGAAACGCTGCAAGACCGCCTCCACCTTCGCCGCGATTTCCGCCGGCTTGAAGCCGCGGCTCTTCAGCCCGAAGGCGATGTCGTCGCGCACGACCGGCAGAATGATCTGGTTTTGCGGGGACTGGAAGATGAAGCCGACATTGGTAAGGATCGCCTTGGCGTCGGTCGTATCGCGCCCGTTGACGATCACGCGCCCAACGCTCGGCTTGGTCAGGCCGTTGATGAGGCGCGCAAAAGTCGTCTTGCCCGAGCCATTGAGGCCGATGATGCCGATGCGCTTTTCAGTGAGTTGCAGCGTGACCGGTGCCAATGCGACGTGCGCACCATAGCTGACCCCCGCGCCTTCGAAACGTATATCCACCTGGCTCCTCGTGAATTGAGAGGCCGTTCTATAACGAATTTCGCACTTTGAAAGCTCAAAATCTCGCATGAATACTGGTTCCTCCTTAAGCTGACCGTCCCCTCAAACTTATCGGGTGGCTAGGAACATTTTCCGGCCTATGATTGCGCTATGACGAATCTCATTTCGAATTCCGATGCTCGCCGCATATTCCTCGCCAAGCAGGGCCTGAGCGCGCCGCCGAACAAGGCGCTGACGAAGGCCGGCCTGCTGGAACTCATCCACGAACTCGGTTTCGTTCAGGTGGACAGCATCCAGACGGTGGAGCGGGCGCATCACCAGATCCTGTTTTCCCGCAACCAGACCTACAAGCGCGAGCACCTGACGGCACTGCTGGAGAAAGAAGGCTCGCTCTTCGAGCACTGGACGCATGACGCCTCCATCCTTCCCAGCGCATTCTTCAAATATTGGAAGCACAAGTTCCGTCACGAGGAAGACGCCATCATGGAGCGCTGGCGCAAATGGCGCGGCGAGGGCTTTGAGCATGCCTTCGATGAGACCTATGAGCGGGTCGTCCGCGACGGCGCGATCATGGCGCGCGAGATCAAGGCGGATGGCCACGTTTCCGGCGGCTGGTGGAACTGGCACCCGAACAAGACGGCACTGGAGTATTTCTGGCATACGGGCAAGTTCGCGATCGCCGGCCGTTCAAATTTCCAGAAGATCTATGATCTGGTCGAGCGCGTCATCCCGGCGCAATTCCGCGAGCCCCAGGTCAGTCGTGAGGAGTTTGTCGACTGGGCCTGCCGCAGCGCGCTGACGCGGCTGGGCTTTGCCACGCATGGGGAGATTGCCGCTTTCTGGGATCTGCTGTCGCCCGATGAAGCAAAAACCTGGGTCAACGAGCATCGCGACGAGTTGATCGAGGTTTTCGTCAAGCCGGCGCTTGGCGACAAACCACGTGCGTCTTGGGCCTTCCCGGATCTGCTCGCGAGCGTTCAGGACTATCCCGAGGCGCCGCCGCGCGTTCGCGTGCTCAGCCCCTTCGATCCGATGATCCGCGACCGCAATCGCACTGAACGCCTCTTCGGTTTCTTCTATCGTATCGAGGTATTCGTCCCAGAGCCGAAGCGCGAATACGGCTACTATGTTTTCCCGCTTCTGGAAGGCGACAAGCTGATCGGTCGCATCGACATGAAGGCCGATCGCAAGCGCGGAACACTGGACGTCAAGCGGCTATGGCTGGAGCCGGGCGTGAAGGCTTCAGCCGGGCGACTGGATCGTCTCGACGCCGAGCTGCAGCGCCTCGCGCGGTTTTCTGGCGTCGAGAAGGTCACCTATCTCGATGGATGGCGGGCTTAGCAAATCTCGGTATTGGTGATTTTGATCCCGAAGCCCTCGAGGCCGACGTAGTGGCGCTCGCGGCTGGTAAGCAGCTTGATGGAGCTGACGCCGAGGTCCTTGAGGATCTGCGCACCGAGACCAATCTCCAGCCATTCGCTTTCGCGGCTCTTGGCTTCCGCGTGGGATTCGCGGCCCTGGCTGCGCGTCTTGCGGCCGTTGTCGTAATGGCCCACACCGACGGAGCCTTCGCGGAGATACACAATTATGCCGCGGCCCTCCTCGGCGATCTTCTGCATGTAGTGGTCGACCGGGCTGCGTTTCCCAAAGAGGTCCTCCGCGACGTTTTCCGGGTGCAGGCGGACGGGAATGTCAATGCCATCGCGAATGTCGCCAAAGACGACGGCGAGGTGCTGCATTGGATCCCAGGGGAGAGAGTAGGTATGGGCCTTGGCCTTGCCAAAAGGCGTTTCGATTTCGAAGCTGGCTCCGAGTTCGATCAAGGTTTCCTTACGCTGGCGATAGGCGATGAGATCGGCGACTGAGACGAGCTTCAGCCCGTGTTTTGCCGCAAAGTCGACTACCTGCGGGCCACGCGTAACGGTGCCGTCGTCATTGACCAGCTCGCAGATCACGCCGACTGGTGGC
This sequence comes from Rhizobium mesoamericanum STM3625, assembly GCF_000312665.1. GTDB lineage: Bacteria > Pseudomonadota > Alphaproteobacteria > Rhizobiales > Rhizobiaceae > Rhizobium > Rhizobium mesoamericanum. Next base: position 1,783,301 of record NZ_HF536772.1, read on the forward strand.
AGCCCGGCAAGCTTGCAGAGATCAACGGCGGCTTCCGTATGGCCGGAGCGCATCAGCACGCCGCCCTCGCGGGCGACGAGAGGGAAGATGTGGCCAGGACGGACGAAATCTGCCGGGCCGACATTGGGGTTCGCCAGATTGCGAACAGTCAGCGTGCGATCATCGGCGGAAATGCCCGTCGTTGTGCCATGTTTGAAATCGACGGAAACGGTGAAGGCGGTCGTATGGGCCGAATCGTTTTCGGCAACCATCGCATTCAGGTTGAGCCGGCGGGCCTCATCCTTCGGCATCGGCGTGCAGACGATGCCGGAGGTATGACGCACGATAAACGCCATCTTCTCCGCGGTGCAGTGAACAGCCGCAACGATAAGGTCGCCTTCGTTCTCGCGGTCGTCGTCATCCATCACCACGACGATTTCGCCGGCCTCGAAGGCTCGGATTGCATCGACGACGCGCTTTTGATCGTAAGGCATGTCAGTGTTCCTATTTCAGTCGGCCGGTCTGGCCGCGGTCACGGAGATAGTGGTCGGCGATGGCGCAGGCGACCATTGCCTCGCCGATCGGCACGGCACGAATGCCGACGCACGGATCGTGCCGTCCCTTGGTGCGAATATCGACATTGTTGCCGTCGGCATCGATGGACTGACGCTCGGTCAGGATTGACGACGTCGGCTTGATAGCAAAACGCGCGATGACAGGCTGGCCGGTCGAGATACCGCCGAGAATGCCGCCGGCCTTGTTCGACAGGAACAAGGGCTTGCCGTCATTACCCATGCGCATCTCGTCTGCGTTTTCCTCGCCGGTGATCTCGGCGGCTTCGAAGCCGTTGCCGATTTCAACGCCCTTGACGGCGTTGATCGACATGAGCAGCGAGGCAATATCCTGGTCGAGCTTACCATAGATAGGGGCGCCGAGACCTGCCGGAACGCCTTCGGCTACCACCTCGACGACAGCGCCGATCGAAGAGCCGTTCTTGCGGATGCCATCGAGATATTCTTCCCACACGGGAACGATCGCGGCATCAGGCGCGAAAAACGGATTTTGGTCAACCTGATCCCAGTCCCAGTTCTGGCGGTTGATCTTGTGTTTGCCGATCTGCACCAGAGCGCCGCGTACCTTGACGCCCGGCACGACAAGGCGAGCAATGCCGCCGGCCGCAACGCGTGCTGCTGTTTCGCGAGCCGAGGAGCGGCCGCCGCCGCGGTAGTCGCGAATGCCGTACTTTACATCGTAGGTGTAGTCGGCATGACCAGGTCGGTACTGTCGTGCGATCTCGCCGTAATCCTTGGAGCGCTGGTCGGTGTTCTCGATCATCATCGAGATCGGCGTGCCAGTCGTGATCATCGTCTCGCCATCGGTGTCCGGCATGACGCCGGACAGAACCTTGACCAGATCGGCCTCGCGACGCTGCGTCACAAAGCGCGACTGGCCGGGCTTTCGCTTGTCGAGCCAGACCTGAATGTCATCGAGTTTGAAGCGCAGACCGGGGGGGCAGCCGTCGACGACGCAGCCGAGCGCCGGTCCGTGGCTCTCACCCCAGGTGGTTATGCGGAAGAGATGACCGAATGTATTGTGCGACATGTGTCCCGACCGGATCACGCCGACCGGTCATCACCGGTGGCGTCCTTCATCTAAAAATGCGCGACACTCATAGGCCAAAAAAACGCAGCGGCAAAAGCCTTTCTTTGCTCGAAACCAACAACGAAAGGAAATCGTGTTTCCGCTCAGTGTAGATGATGGTGTCAGGAGGCGATACGCCAGGAACTTCCTTCCGCCATTTGTGCGAAGTCCTCGAAAGAAAGCGGGGGGGAGAATGCGTAACCCTGCAGGAGGTCGCAGCCGAGTTCGTTGAGGAGGGCAGCATGCGCCGCCGTTTCGACGCCTTCCGCCACCGTTTCGACACCGAGTGAGCGGGCGATGTCGATAATCGAGCTGACAAGCGCGCGCTCCTGCGGCGAATTCATCGCCGGTTGAACCAGCTGTCGGTCGATCTTGAGCCGCTTCGGCTTCAGCTTGAGGAGGCTGACGATCGAGGTATGACCGGTGCCGAAATCATCAATCTCGATGTCGATCCCAAGCGCCTTGATCCGATCGAGGTTATGAGCGGCCACATCCTCGCTCTCGTCAAGAAAGATAGACTCGACCAGTTCAAAGGAAAGCTCGCCGGGGCGGATCTGCAGGCCCCTCAATGATTCTGCGAGGGTTTCGTCATGCAGCCGTCGCGCCGAAACGTTGACCGAGATCTTCGGAACGGAAATGCCCCTTGCCGCCCACCGCATCTTGTCCTTCAGCGCGGTGTCGAGAACGATGCGGTCAAGCGTTTGCACGACGTTGATCTCGTCGGCGATCTTCAGGAATTTGTCCGGCGTCAGCAGTCCCCGGGACGAATGCTGCCAGCGAACCAGGGCTTCGACGCCGATGAGTTGCATCGTGCGTGCTGAGAACTGCGGTTGATACCACGCGGTAAACTCCCCGTTCTCGATACCCGCAAGAATTTCGTCGGCTAGGCGCTTGTTGTTGATGATGTCGGCCTGGAGATTGTGATTGAAGAATTCGTAGCGGTTCCGCCCCTGACTCTTGGCGCGGTAGAGAGCGATGTCGGCATTGATCAGCACCTTACGAGCATCGACGTGCACACCATTGGCAACCGCGATCCCGATGGAGACGCCGCAACGGCAGGCAAAACCCTCGAAGTCGATCGGCTGGCGCATCTGCTCGATAATCCGGCCAGCAAGGGCAGACATATCCACATCGCTGGCGTTTTGCGCCAGGATTACGAATTCATCGCCACCGATACGCGCGACGAGGTCGTCTCCGCGCAGGTTCCTCGACAGCACGCGCGACGCATGGATCAGCATCGCATCGCCGGCTGCATGGCCGAGTGTGTCGTTGATCTCCTTGAACCTGTCGAGGTCGATGTGGAGGATTGCGAATTTCCGCCGCTCGTTCCGGCCGTCGAGCGTCAGCCTCTCAAGTGCCATATCAAGTTTTCGGCGGTTGGCGAGCGCCGTCAGTGGGTCGTGCAGCGAGTTGTGCTCGATGCGGTTCTTGGCAAGCTCAAGCTCGATATTCTTGGCGATCGCCTCGTCCTTGGCTGCCTTGAGCTGCGCGGTCATCAGCGCATCCTCGGTGACATCGAATGCAACGCCGATGATCTTCTGGTGACCGCTCGGGGTCTGGTGAACCTTGCCCGTCGAGCGAACGTAGCGGATCGAGCCGTCCTTGGTCGGAACGCGACAGATCAGCGTATGAGTGTCACCGAGCTGTTTGAAATGGCGGGCACTTTCGAGGGCCAAGGTGCGATCTTCAGGCAGAATGCAGGAAAGCCAGACCGGTTCGGTCATGAAGCCAGCTCTGGGCGTTAGCCCGTAGAGCTCGTGCATTCGCTCGTCCCACATGGAGCCCTCGTCCCCGATCGTCGCTTCCCAGATTCCGCATTGATAGGAGTCGAGCGCCAGATCGAGCTTGCCGGAGAGCTCGGAAAGCTCGGCCTCGCGTCGTGACAGTTTGTCCAGCGCCATCTCCAACTCGGCATTCTTCACGTCGCTGACATCCTTTGCCTTACGCAGGACTTCGGCCGCTTCCGCGTCGGCTGTGACGTCCCAGACGATGCCGATGGTCTTTTCGTCGCCTGCCGCGTCTGTGTAGAAGGAGCCGATGGAGCGCAGGTGTCGGACGGTGTCGCCTTCGGCTGCGACCCGGTATTGTGTTTCATAGGCGGAACCGGCGACGTGGTAGTTGAAAAAGTGTACTTCCGCGATGTGCCGGTCTTCGGCGACGATCGTAGCCAGCCAGTCTTCCAGCGAATGACTGCCGTCTTCCGCGGGTTTGCCATGGAGTGCTGCGGCCCGGGCATCCCAGTACAGGGTGTGGCCGTGCTCATGCAGTTCCCATATGCCGATATTCGATGATTCCAATGCCAGATTGAGGCGCTGCGACAGCTTGACCAGCGTCGCCTCGCGTGCCCTGAGTTGCACAATATTGCGATTGCGCTCGCCGAACAGCAGGGTCGCAAAGAAGACCGGGATGATCGTGAGAAAGGCGGCAGCGGCGATGATCAGGCGAAGCGCTGACTGGTTCTCGGGAATGGCGTTCCAGCCCGCCTTCGGGACTGCCGCAATCTGCCAGCGCCCGCCGGCAAAAGCGACCTTTCGCGTTATCGATTGCTGTTCGGGCAGATCCCGTGCGCCGAAGAAGGGCGTGGCCGAGTCTGCCTTGGAGAGGTCGCGCACGGCGATCGAGAGGTGATCGAGGTGCGGATATTTCTCCTGATTCTCGCTGTTGCGCGCCGGCTGCAAGCCGGTATTCTGATAGAACATGTCCGCGTCGATCGTGACTTCGACTGCGCCCCAGACCCGACGTTGCCCATTTTCTTTTACGAAAACGGGAAAGAAGATCGCGAACGCCTCCGCGCCATCGCCTGCAGCGATCGGTCCATAGAAGCGCGCCTGCTGGTCGCCCGTGGTGCGCATCACCAACTGACGCGGGGCAAGAATCTCGCGAACGTCTTTCCCGATTCGTCCTTTCCCGGCCTGTGGCGGATAGACGGCGCCGACGATGAAATCCGGTGCGACGGCAATATTCAGGAAGTGGGGGTTCTGGATGAGCAGCCAGTTGATCTGCCGCTCCATCTCCTCGGCATTCACGCTCGAATTGACCGCCACCATGTTGGCCAGGTCGCGGACGACGGTGATGTCCATGTTGATCTGCGCGATCATCCGCGCCCGGATCAAACTGACTTCGTTTTCTGTTCGAATCGTCAGTTCACGCCGATGAGCGGCAGTATTGGCGCGGTCCAGCCCGAGGCCGACGATGACCACAGCAATTGCAACAAGCCCGGAAATCAGGAAGGCGAGACGGGTATTCCTGAAGACGCGCCGCAATGTGTTGCTGTCTTTAAGGCGGAATAGCAAAACCCAGTCTCCCATGTTCGGGGCGACTGTAGATAGAAGCAGTTAATTTACGATTGCCCGCCAATACCTCTGCCAAACATCGAAACGTACTTGAAATGCAATTAGCGAAGCGATGCCGTTATTGTTAAAATACTCTTCACCAATTTGGCGTGCCAGGTCATTCTTCAGGGCAAATTTCGCCATATTCGGGAGGTTATCTGTACGCAGTTGGATTATCGAGTCGTGTTTTCGAGGAATTGTTGTCATGCGCTTCGTAGTAGCTACGCTTATGGCCACTGCTAGTTTCTTGTCGCCGATCAGCGGATTTGCAGAGAGCGCGGACGTCGAGGCGACGATCAAGAAGGTCGATATGACCAACCTTAGCCTCACGCTAGATGACGGAAAGACCTACCAGGCACCGGAAGAATTCAATTTCGAGGGACTGAAGGCGGGCGTGAAGGTTATCGTCTTCTACACCGAGGTGGATGGAAAACGCGTCATCAACGATCTCGATATCGTCCAATAGTGAGGCCTAGACCCAGCCGATCAGTCCATTGTCCCGATTGACCTTCAGAATGCGGTCCTGTGGAATTTCACCTTCGGCGGCCTCGTCCTTGGGCCAGGAGGCAATTGTTCTGAAAAGCGCGCGGATGACCCCGCCGTGCGTGACGCAAACCGTGGGTTTGTCGACAGAATTCAGCCAAGATCCCACGCGCCACGACATTATTTCATAGCTTTCCGCGTCATCCCCCGGCGGGATGAAATCCCATTTGTTGAGGTTGCGTTCGGTGACGCGGTCGCTGGCTGTGACCTTCAATTCCTTGATGGTGAAGCCTTCCCAATCACCGAAGGAAACTTCGACCAGGCGCTCGTCGGTTCGATAATCTTTCGATGGCAGACCCATCGCCTCGCGCATGATTTCCATCGTGGCGCGGGTGCGCGCCAGCGGGCTTGCGACGAATTCGAAAGGGATTGCTTCGATCTTTAGGATTTCTTTAAGATCGATGCCGTTCTGCCAAGCCTGGGCTCTGCCGACGGCATTGAGCGGAATGTCCTTCTGGCCTTGCAGGCGACGTTCTGCGTTCCAGTCGGTCTGGCCGTGTCTGACGACGTAGATAAGCAATGATCGGCTCCGTTTAGGGCACGCAACCCTTAGTCGCTGTCGCGAGGAAAGGGTCGCGAGCACGACGCAGCAAAGGAGTGCGATCAGTCCTTTATGACGGAAATGTCGGGCGCGTCTACCGCCTTCATACCGATGACGTGGTAACCGCTATCAGCGTGGTGGACTTCGCCCGTAACCGAACGCGAGAGGTCCGAGAGCAGGTACAGGCCGACGTCGCCGACCTCTTCGATCGTCACCGTCCGACGCAGCGGCGCATTGTATTCGTTCCATTTCAGAATGTAGCGGAAATCACCGATGCCAGACGCTGCAAGCGTCTTGATCGGGCCGGCAGACACGGCGTTGACACGAATGTTCTTCGGCCCGAGGTCGACAGCCAGGTATTTGACGCTGGCTTCGAGTGCGGCCTTGGCAACGCCCATGACATTGTAGTTTGGCATGACCTTTTCGGCGCCATAATATGTAAGCGTCAGCATCGAGCCGCCCTCTGTCATTAGCTTCTCGGCGCGACGTGCAACCGAGGTGAAGGAATAGACGGAGATCTGCATCGTCTTGGCGAAGTTGTCGGCCGACGTATCAACATAACGGCCAGTCAGCTCGTCTTTGTCCGAGAAACCGATCGCGTGAACGATGAAGTCGATCTTGCCCCACAGCTTTTCGACGTGCTCGAAAACGGCATCGATGGTCGACTCGTCGCTGACGTCGCAATGTCCGGCAAGAACGCCGTTTACTTCTGCAACCAGGGGCTCCACGCGCTTTTTCAGCGCATCGCCTTGGTAGGTAAATGCGATTTCGCCGCCCTGTGCATGAATAGCCTTGGCAATACCCCATGCAATCGAACGATTGTTGGCAACGCCCATGATGACGCCGCGCTTGCCTGACATGAGGCCTGTTGCCTGAGCCATATTTCGCCCCCTAAAGAATTCTGATCGGTCCTGCCTATGGCATAGGCTGCTAATCGGTTCAAGATTGGCAGCAATCATCAACTGTTAGGGATCGTAACAAAGGGTGCGTATGCCACCAAAATTTCACAAAAACAGCCCGTTCTTCATGCTTCGCATCAGATCAGTGACTTTGTCGTCGGGTTTTTCCCACAACATAATGCGCAGCTCGACAACGAGATCGCCCTTGCCGCCCTCAACGTTTGCTAGGCCCTCACCGGGAACGCGGATTGTCTTGTCGGAGCCAGACCAGGCCGGAACCGTCACGGTGAGGGGACCATTGGGGCCGTCGATGCGCGCCTCGCTTCCCAGTACGGCATTTTCAATCGTCACCGGCAAGACCACATGGAGATCGAAACCGTTGACCGTAAACCGTTCATCGGAAGCAATGTGGATGTTGATGACGGCGTCGCCGCGCTGCATACCGTTGAGTTTGTGTCCCTGGCCCTTGAGACGTAGCTGATGGCCTTCCGTCGTACCGGCAACCAGCGCGAATCCGGCGTCGCGACCTTCGCCGAGGTCGACTGTGACCCAGCTGCCCTTGATGACCTCGTCGACGGTGACTGTTTTTGTCACGAATTGATCCGGCGCTTTTTCAGGCGCGGCAGCGCTGCTGCCGCCGGTAAAACGGCGAACGAGCGAGGTTAGCAAGCTAAGTGGCTGCATGATCGCAGAAGCCTGAACGGCGGCCTCCTCGGCGGCCTGCTGTTGTTCGGCCTCCGCCTTGGCGGCATCTGGCTGTTTGTCCGCGGTTCCGGCCTCCGCTTCCGGCCGCTTCGCAGCGGCGGTAAAGCCCTGGGCGCGTCCGCCACCGGCCGCAGTGCGCGCCTGCGTGCCGAATATGCGTTCGATCATTTCTTCCGGCGGTTCGGCCGCACCGGTCTTTTGCTGCTTGGCGGCATCGGCCGCAGCTTTTTGCGTGGCGGCGCGCGCCAGCTCTTCCATCACGCGCTCGGCATTGGCCTGTGCTGCCTTGGCACGCGCGGCCGCCTCGCGCGCTGCCTGGCGCTGCTGCAGGATCGTGCCTTCGTTGGCCTTGGCTTCGGCCATGCGGGCTGCATTGTCGAAGAGGCTCCGTTTCTTCGGATCCTTCAACGTTTCATAGGCGCGTCCGATCTCGGCAAAGCGTGCGCTCGCCGTCGGGTCGCCCTGGTTATGATCAGGGTGAACCGCCTTGGCCATGTTGCGCCAGGCTGCTTTGATCTCGTCCTGGCCCGCATCCCGCTTGACGCCCAAAATCTTATAAGGATCGCGCATGTTCCAAACCGCCGGAGTTCCGATGCGGTGTGCCTGTCCTCTGCCCTAGCACCCCGAAGCCTCTCATTTGGCACCCGGAAGAAACCGAGCGCACTTGAGGGCGGATTGTGGGGAGAAGTTGCTAATCAGTTCTTATTCCACGTGGGAGACGTCTCGCTTTTGCGCCGAATGGTTAGCCTTTTGCTAAACATCAAAGGCGAGCGGAGCGCGCCTTAAGCGTGCACCGTGTGGCACTCAGCTTTCCGGCTGGAAACTCATGAGTTGCCAGTTGCCACCGCCGACGAGACAGGTCTTGCCGTAGAATTTTGCGATGCCGACATAGGAATGCCGCGTCGTGCGGAACTGGCGGCAGACCTGGCCGGAATCCGTATTCTCGACGATCGTATCGATGATGCCGGCACTGCCGGTTGATGCGTTAGCCCAGGGAAGGGGGCGGCCCTCCAGCCGTTGGATGTCCGCGGAGGTTACTGCGTTGCCGACGGTCATTTCGTCGGAAATCGAGTCGCTCGTCGGCGCGGGCTGCGGCACCGTGCCGGTCGCAACCGAGCGATCGACCTTGGAGCTGCTGAAGAGGTCCAAACCGCTGGAAATGCAGCCGGAGAGCGAGAGCACCGCCGTGCCGACAATGCAGAAGGCCGCACTGCGACGCAGCGGACCCTTTGTATGACGATCTGACTTTGCTATGACTTCCACCCTGCGTCCTGTCCAGTAGCCAACGGCTGGGCAAATTTCGAATAAACCCGGGGCATTTGAGCTAATATGTCGGCAAATGAGTTAACAAGCGGTGACTTCACCGAGCGAAACGAACCGTTCGATCTTTTTGCCGAGTGGTTGAAAGAAGCGGAAGATTCCGAGATCAATGACCCGAATGCGGTAGCGCTTGCGACGGTCGATGAGGACGGCCTTCCCAATGTCCGCATGGTTCTCCTTAAGGGATTCGATCAAGACGGCTTTGTGTTCTACACGAATTTCGAGAGTCAGAAAGGCCAGGAACTCCTCGGGCAGAAGAAAGCCGCCATGTGTTTCCACTGGAAAACGCTGCGGCGGCAGGTTCGCCTGCGTGGGCCTGTGGAGATCGTGACGGACGAAGAAGCCGACGCTTATTTCAAGACACGAGCGCGCGGCAGCCGGATCGGTGCCTGGGCATCGAAACAGTCACGCCCGCTAGAAAGCCGATTCGCGCTTGAAAAGGCTGTGGCCGAATATACCGCCCGTTACGCAATCGGGGAGATCCCGCGTCCGGCGCATTGGTCCGGCTTCCGGATCCGGCCACTTTCAATCGAATTCTGGAAGGACCAGAAGTTCCGCCTGCATGACCGCATTGAGTTTCGCCGGGCATCGCCAGAAGGCGATTGGACGAAGGTTCGCATGTATCCCTGATTGGGCATGAGCAGCCGTACTCAGGGTCTGTTTGGCGTGAATCGGAACGGAATACCCGAGGCGAGGCCGGACACGTACCGCACGTTTTGATAGAGACCGTTGATCGACAGCCTCGGCAAATAGGTAATGCTACCGAGCGAGCGCTGCGTGACGACGCCGGGCTGTGTGGTCACGGCGATTGCGAAACCGACCTCGCGTGCGATTTCTGCCTGCCTGTGCGTTACCGCCTCGCGCGTGCCATAGGGGTAAGCGAAGGAGCCAGGTCGCTCGCCGGTGACCGCAGCAACGTAGTCGCGGGACGCCGTCATCTCGTCGTGAACCTCCCGGTCGGAGAGACGTGACATGGCCCTGTGGCTGACTGTATGCGCACCGAGCGTGGCCAGCGGGCTAGCCTCGAGGAGATTGAGTTCCGCTGGTGTCATCACCAGATCGTCGACGATTTCGTCCGGGTCGATTTCGTGCTGACGCGCCATCATGTCGATGGCTGCTGCGGCGGCGCGTTCGTCATGTCGATGAAGATGGCTGGCGATGCGTGCGAAAACGCGCTCCTTTGCATCGATCGTCGTAACGTCGAGCATCTCGTGGCCGCTGCCGAAATCGAAGCCGATCTTCTCCTCCTTGCGTAGAAGCGCTGCAAGCGTCTCCCACCAGATGGTATGCGTGCGTTCGGCAAGACCCTTGGCGACGAAGACGGTAAAGGGCGCGTTGTGCTTTTCGAAGATGGGCAGGGCGTAGACGAGATTGTTGCGGTAGCCGTCATCGAGCGTGAAGGCGGCGAAGGGCTGATCGGACCCGGTTTGCGATAGCAGTGCCGGAACCTCTTCAAGCGCCACGAAACGATAGCCGTCGCTCTTCAAGCGATCGAGAACGAGATCGAGAAATTCCGGCGTGATTTCCAGATGCGCATTCGGTTCGAACGCTGCCTGTTCGTGCGGACGGACGTGGTGGAGCGTGAGGATCGCGCCAAGTCCCCGAGCGCCACGCATTGCACCGGTTGCGCGCAGGAGATTGGCAGTCTCAAGACCGCCTGCAATCGCAATCCGCTTCGCAAGCCTTTTGATGCTCGCCGTCATCTCATTCGCCCGCTGGTTTCCGGAGCGGCGAAACTAGCAAGCCCGGGGTTAAGTCTTGCTGAATGAGGATTTTTGAGTGTCCTCTTTACGCGATTTTCACTATGAAGGATAAAACTTGTCAAAAATCATACCAGTCGCCGCAAAGTAGCGCCACTTTGGCGGCTTCTGTAGCGGAACGGGACAAATCCGAATGGCGCCGGCCATTCGTTCATCGAGGGGAATTGCATGAAGACGCTGTTGGCCGCAATTATGACTGCGACGCTTGTTGTTGCGGCGCCGTTGGCGGCGATGGCGGGCAGTGCCTCCCTCATCCTGGATGTGCGGACCGGCAAGGTGCTCACCGCCGAGAATGCCGATGTCCTGAACCATCCCGCGTCGCTGACAAAGATGATGACCATCTACATGGCCTTCGAGGCGATCAACCGGGACAAGATCAGCTGGAATACGCCGCTCGTCATGTCGAAGTATGCCGCTTCGCGTCCGCCGACGAAACTCGGCGTTCGCGCCGGCGATTCCATCACGGTTCGCGACGCGATCCTCGGCATGATCACCAAGTCGGCCAACGATGCTGCGGTCGCCATGGCCGAGAAGCTCGGTGGATCGGAAAGCAACTTTGCCAGCATGATGACGCAGAAGGCGCGGCAGCTCGGCATGAGCCGCACGACTTTCTACAATGCGTCCGGCCTCCCGGATGGTCGGCAGGTCACGACGGCGCGTGACATGTCCACCCTCGCGGTGGCCCTTATGCGGAATTACCCGAGCGAGTACCGATTGTTCTCGACCGCGAGCTTCACTTTCCGTGGGCGCACTATCCGCGGCCACAACAACTTGATGTATCGCTATCAGGGCATGGACGGCATCAAGACCGGCTATACGAATGCCTCGGGGTTCAATCTTGTTAGCGCAGTCAAGGATGGCGACCGCCGCGTCGTTGGTGTCGTGCTCGGCGGCCGCACCGCGCGCAGCCGCGACGACAAGATGGCCGGTTTGCTCGACAAGTATCTCGGCCGTGCGTCCTCGTCCGGCGGAGCACGGCTGGTCGCAAGCACGAGCGCTCGACAGTCGGTGGAAGTCGCTTCCGCAGAGGATGACAGCGACATGCCGGTCCAGGAAACCGCACCCCGCATCAATGAGCTGTCGCCAAAGGCGCTGGGCTATCTGAACGAAACGACAGTGCCGATGGAGCGTCCGTCTGCTCTTGCGGGCATTGCCAGTGTCGGCAAGCCTGCCGCTAAATCCTCTGGCGCGCCGGTGGCGTCCGGTGACTGGCAGATTCAGATCTCGGCGGCATCGAGCGACGATGCCGCCCGCGCCCTTCTTGCCCAGGCCAAGGCCGAGGGCGGTGCGGCTCTGAAAGCGGCGTCCCCCTATACCGAGGCTGTCGGCAATGGCGCGAACAAGGTCTATCGCGCTCGCTTCATCGGCTTCCAGAGCCGAGAGGCGGCTGCATCTGCCTGCGATGCACTGAGACAGCGCTCCTACGACTGCGTGCTGCTGCCCAATCACGGCTGATCTATCTCAACTTTCCGGCAAATCAGGGTTTTTCCTTTGTGAACAAAGGAGAAGGCCATGCTGATGATCTCTCTGAAAAGTTCGAAAGCACGCCGCGGATCTATGCCGATGCCAACGGCATAGAGCGCGACGTGGACCGGGCTTCAGGAGGAAATCGGCTGACTCACCCAGGCTTGGAACCGTACTAGCGGCAGAGGTGGCCGGAAGGGATGATCGGATGAGGAACTGGCGCGCGATCTCGCTGAAGAGGGAGCGGACTTCTTTTTGCCCACAGGAACGAGCTGGATCTTTCGGCGGCGATCGGGCGCGATTGGCTTTTCAACAGAGCAGGCCTGGACGTTAGGCGGCAATGATGCTGCGTCGATAGAATTTGCTGTCCACGGCCATCAGCGGAAACGACCGCGGCAGCTCGCCTCTCGAAACTTCGGCGAATGCGTTCTTTTCGTAGAACCGATGTGCAGAAAGGAATTTGTCCGTGGTTCCAAGGAAGATTTCCTTGATTCCCTCGGCCTCCGCATGTGCCAGCAGTTCCGCCAGAAGCCGTGCCGCAAGGCCGTGTTCGCGACCGCGTAGGTCAGCCGCGACAAACATCTTGCGCAGTGCTGTCTGTTCGTTGCCGATGTCCTTCAGCCCAATCGTGCCGACAATCTGACCGTTGCGCACGGCGACCCAGAACTGACCCTTCCCTGACTGATAGAAGTCAGAGATGGAGGAGAGATCTGGCTGATCGTCGGCAGTGATCTCTATCCCGAATTCCTCGCGCTGGATTGGCAGGATCACCGAGAAAACACCATCGACATCGGAAGCAACGAAAGGTCTGATTTCAATTTCGCTCATGCCGCTTCCCGTTCTCCACTAAGCCTTCGTGCCGCCCACGGTGACTTGGTCCATTCTGAGGTGCGGCTGGCCGACCCCGACAGGAACCCATTGCCCCGCCTTGCCGCAATTGCCGATGCCGGTGTCAAGTTTCATGTCATTACCGACCATCGAAACGCGCTTCATGGCATCGGGCCCGTTGCCGATCAGCATGGCGCCCTTGATTGGCGCGCCGATTTTGCCGTCGTCTATAAGGTAAGCCTCAGTGCAGCCGAAGACGAACTTGCCCGAGGTAATATCCACCTGGCCGCCGCCGAACGACACGGCATAAATGCCTTTCTTTACGGAGGCGATGATTTCCTCCGGCGTCTTATCGTCGCCCAGCATGTAGGTATTGGTCATGCGAGGCATCGGAACGTGTGCATAGCCCTGTCGACGACCGTTTCCGGTTGGCGTCATCCCCATCAGGCGGGCATTCTGCCGGTCCTGCATGTAGCCGACGAGTTTGCCTTTTTCGATCAGAACGTTGTAGCCGGAAGGCGTGCCCTCGTCATCGATGGTGATCGAGCCGCGACGGTTGTCGATCGTGCCGTCGTCGACAACAGTTACGCCGGGGGCCGCGACCATCTGGCCGAGAAGGCCTGCAAAGGCCGAGGTCTTCTTTCGGTTGAAATCGCCTTCGAGCCCATGGCCGACAGCTTCGTGCAGCATGACCCCCGGCCAGCCGGAGCCGAGCACGACGTCCATGGTACCGGCCGGCGCCTCGATCGCCTCCAGGTTCACCAGCGCCTGCCGCAAAGCTTCGTCGGCGCCGTATTGCCAGTTTCCTTCGGCGATGAAATCGCCGAAGCCGATGCGGCCGCCGCTGCCGTAGGAGCCGCTCTCCTGACGATCGCCTTCGCCGGCGATGACCGAGATGTTGATGCGGGTCATCGGGCGGATATCGCGAACGCGGTGACCGTCAGCGCGCAGAATGTCGACAACCTGCCAGCTAGCGGCGATCGATGCGGTCACCTGACGCACCTTGGGGTCCTTGCCGCGTAGATAGGCGTCGATGTCCTGCAGCACCTTGACCTTCTCCTCGAAGGTCGGCGTGCCGATCGGGTTTTCGTCGGAATAGAGCTTCTTGTTGGTCCGCTGGGGAGCCGCGGCGTAACTGCCGGCATAACCGCGGGTGACGGCGCCAACCGCATCGGCCGCACGCTTCAAGGCGGCCACGGAGAGGTCGCCCGCGTGCGCGTACCCGACGGCTTCGCCGGCAACCGCGCGCAGGCCAAAGCCCTGCTCGGTGTTGAAGCTGCCGCCCTTAAGGCGCCCATTGTCGAACATCAGCGATTCCGCCTGGGCATGTTCGATGTAGAGCTCCCCGTCATCAGCGCCCGAAAGTGCCTCGGCAACGAGCGAGCGCATCTTGGCTTCGTCGGCATCGAAGAGCGTGAGGAGATCGGTATTCATGTCTTTATGCTCCGCTGAAGCAGGAATGCTCTCAGCCGATGTAGGTCCGGTGGACGGTTCGAGCAAGCCCTGAAAAACAAGCCCCGAAAAACAGGACGGTCAGGGGAGGGCGTCGTAGCCTTCGGCAAAGCCCTTGAGATCGACGGGGATGCCGATCCCCTCCTCCGGCGTCTGGAAGACGATGAAGGTCGCACTGGCGCCACTGCGGAAGGTCTTCAGCAGTTCGTCCTCGAGAACAACCTCTGCATAGCATCCATCGGCGAAGCAGCGGACAAAATAAGCCCGGCCGATGTCCTTGCCATCGACATTGAGGCCAAGGCCGTTCGGCAGGAGAACACCGAGCGGGGCGAGAACACGCAGGATCTTCGACTTACGGTCCGCAGTCTTCAGCACGACAACGGAGAGGCCGACCTCAGGCCGATCCTCGGCGATGACGTTCTGCATCAACGCACACTGCTCCGTCGAGGCGCCGGCAGGCTTGTCGCATACGACCGACCAGGCGCCGTGGTTCGACTTTACGGTGCCAGGTGCCTGCGGCTGCGTCTGGCCGGGCGCGGCTTGCGTGGCCGGAGCTTGGGGCGCGGGCTGTGCCGGCGCGGGCTGCTGCTGGGCGAAAGCGGGAGCAGTCGCTGCGGCCGCAATGCACGCTGTCAGCAGGAACGGCCGTGCGAGGGAACGGAAACCCATGAAAACCTCTGCAATTCGAATCAGTGCCGCTAAGTTGGGGCGCGCCATCAAAAATGAAAAGCCCCACGCGCTGAAAAGCCGGGGACTACGGCGGAAATGGGACGTTTATCCGAGAATGTTGGCGCCACGGCACGACCACAAGCGATATTTTACCGATTATAACGAAAAGAGGGAATGTTTCGTTATGCTTGGCTCAACCCATTTGAAAGCGAAAATGCCGCACGAACAAACGCTTTGGGCTGTTGCGATCAATGACAAACTGTGGTTTGAAGCGCTGAGATGGCAAGGATTCTGTGCTGCAATTTTGCGCAGATCAGCGCTCGAGGGAGATTTTAAGGTGATTAAGAAGGCTTATGCAGCTCTGACCGCGCTGGTCTGTCTGCTTTTTGCTTCCGGCAGTTATGCCGACCAACCGATGCCGTGGCAGGCGACGTTGCAGCCGGCAGCCACGCCGATCATGCGGGACATACATTGGTTTGAACAATATACCCTGTGGTTTATCGTTCCGATCACGCTCTTCGTTCTGGTCCTTCTTATCGTTGTCTGTCTCAAGTTCCGTGCCGGCGCAAACCCGGTGCCGTCCAAGACGAGCCACAACACGTTGATCGAAGTTGCCTGGACCGTGGGACCGGTCCTTGTGCTCCTTTTCCTTGCTGTGCCTTCGTTCAATCTCTTGACCGCCCAGCTGACCCTGCCGGAAAATCCGGATGTCACGATCAAGGCAACGGCGACCCAGTGGCAGTGGAACTACGAATATGAAGGCTCGGGCGAAACCCCGATCGCTTTTGATTCCTATCTCCTGAAGGATCAGGACCGCGCCGCAGCCGGCAAGGAAGATAAGTCGAGGTATCCGCGCCTTCTGGCTGTGGACAATGAACTGGTCCTGCCTGTCAACAAGACCGTTCGCGTTCTCGTGACCGCTGCCCCGTCCGACGTCATCCATGCGTTTGCAATGCCGTCCTTCGGCGTCAAGATCGATGCCGTCCCGGGCCGCCTGAACGAAACCTGGTTCCGCGCTGAGCGCGAAGGCCTGTTCTATGGCCAGTGCTCCGAGCTCTGCGGCAAGGACCACGCGTTTATGCCGATCGCCATCCATGTCGTTTCCGAGGACAAGTACAAGCAGTGGCTCGCCGGTGCTGCTACCGACCTGCCGGGCGCGTACAAGACACTCATGGCCGCAACAGATGGTCCCGCAAAGACCGTCGATGTTGCTGAAAACGTCGCTAAGTAAGGGAAGAGGGAACGGGACATGGCTGGACCTTCCGCACACGACGATCATCACACGCATGATCATTCTCATGGCGCGCACGCCCATGACGACCACCACGATCACTCGCATAAGCCGAGCTTCGTCAATCGCTGGTTCTTTTCGACGAACCACAAGGACATCGGTACGCTTTACCTGATTTTCGCGATCATCGCCGGCATCATCGGCGGAGCGCTCTCCGTTGCCATGCGCATGGAGTTGCAAGAGCCGGGCATCCAGATCTTCCACGGTCTGGCATCGATGGTTTATGGCTACGAAGGTGATGCCGCCATCGACGGCGCCAAGCAGATGTTCAATATGTTCACAACGGCGCATGCGCTGATCATGATCTTCTTCATGGTCATGCCGGCGATGATCGGCGGCTTTGCCAACTGGATGGTGCCGATCATGATCGGTGCGCCTGACATGGCGTTCCCGCGTCTGAACAACATCTCGTTCTGGCTGATCGTTCCGGCTTTCCTCCTGCTCATCCTGTCGATGTTCGTTGAAGGTCCAGCCGGCGCCTACGGCGCAGGCGGCGGCTGGACGATGTATCCGCCGCTGTCGAGCTCGGGTACGCCGGGGCCTGCTGTCGACCTTGCGATCTTTGCGCTCCACATTGCCGGTGCGTCCTCGATTCTCGGTGCGATCAACTTCATCACCACGATCCTGAACATGCGCGCTCCTGGCATGACGCTGCACAAGATGCCGCTCTTTGCCTGGTCGGTTCTCATTACCGCCTTCCTGCTGCTGCTGTCGCTCCCGGTTCTTGCCGGCGCCATCACCATGATGCTGACCGACCGCAACTTCGGCACGTCCTTCTTCGTGCCGGAAGGGGGCGGCGACCCGATCCTCTACCAGCACCTCTTCTGGTTCTTCGGTCACCCGGAAGTGTATATTCTGATCCTCCCCGGCTTCGGCATCATCAGCCACATTATCTCGACCTTCTCGAGAAAGCCGATCTTCGGCTATCTCGGCATGGCCTATGCCATGGTCGCAATCGGCGCCGTCGGCTTCGTTGTCTGGGCCCACCACATGTACACGGTCGGCTTGTCTCTCGATGCCCAGCGCTACTTCGTGTTCGCAACGATGGTTATCGCTGTTCCGACGGGCGTGAAGATCTTCTCCTGGATCGCGACGATGTGGGGCGGCTCGATCACCTTCCGCACGCCGATGGTCTGGGCAGTAGGCTTCATATTCCTATTCACCGTCGGCGGCGTCACGGGTGTTCAGCTTGCCAATGCCGGTTTGGACCGCTCGCTGCATGACACCTACTACGTCGTGGCCCACTTCCACTACGTTCTGTCGCTCGGCGCCGTCTTCGCCATCTTCGCTGCCTGGTACTATTGGTTCCCGAAGATGACCGGCTACATGTACAATGAGTTCATCGGCACGCTGCACTTCTGGGTCATGTTCATCGGCGTCAACCTGGTGTTCTTCCCGCAGCACTTCCTTGGCCTCGCAGGCATGCCGCGTCGCTACATCGACTACCCGGATGCATTTGCCGGCTGGAACTACGTTTCCTCGGTCGGCTCCTACATCTCGGCCGTTGGCGTACTGATCTTCCTGGTCGGCGTCTTTGAAGCCTTCGCCAAGAAGCGCGTTGCCGGTGACAATCCGTGGGGCGAGGGCGCAACGACGCTCGAATGGCAGCTGTCTTCGCCGCCGCCGTATCACCAGTGGGAACAGCTCCCGCGCATCAAGTAAGATGCGAGAAATTGCGACCGCCGCGTGTTACAGTGCGGCGGTCGCCTTACAAGTTTGCAGGAAAAGAGAATGACAGTGATCGGCAATCGCAAAGCTCTGGCGCACGACGGCGAATTCCGCCTGTCGGAAGCGAGTGCGCGCGATTATTTCGAGCTTTTGAAGCCGCGCGTCATGTCGCTCGTGGTCTTCACGGCGTTTGCTGGTCTCGTTCTGGCTCCGGGGCACATCAACCCGGTTCTCGGTCTTATCGCCATCCTTTGCATCGCAATCGGTGCGGGCGCTTCCGGCGCACTGAATATGTGGTACGACGCCGATATCGATGCGATCATGACCCGCACCGCCAAGCGGCCGATCCCGGCTGGCCGGATCGCTCCGCGCGAGGCTCTGGCATTCGGCCTGGTGCTATCCTGCTTTTCGGTGATAATCCTCGGGCTCGCCGTCAATTGGCTCGCAGCCTCGATTCTTGCCTTCACCATTTTCTTCTACGCCGTGATCTACACGATGTGGCTGAAGCGTTCGACGCCGCAGAACATCGTCATCGGCGGTGCAGCTGGTGCCTTTCCGCCAATGATCGGCTGGGCCTGCGTGACCGGGACCGTCACCATCGAGAGCCTCGTGCTGTTCATGATCATCTTCCTGTGGACGCCAGCGCACTTCTGGGCGTTGGCTTTGTTCAAGATGCAAGACTATGAAGCAGTCGGTGTCCCGATGTTGCCCAACGTATCGGGCGAGCGCGCCACCAAGCACCAGATCGTTGCCTACGCAGTGTTCACGGCAGTGTGCGGCGTTTTGCCGACGACGCTCGGTTTTGCGAGCCTCGGCTACGGCCTGGTTGCCGCAGCGCTCGGCGCAATCTTTATCTACTGTTCCATCGCCGTCTGGCGGATGCCGGACGGCGATGAGAAGATGATCCCGGCGAAGAAGCTCTTTGGCTTCTCGATCCTGTATCTCTTCGCGATCTTCTCCGCCCTAATGTTCGACCGGCTTGTGGCTGTGCTCGTTTCACACGCGGGAGGCATTTTCTGATGGAAGTCGTCAAGCTTACGGAAGCGCAGCGTAAGTCGCGCCGCAATCGCAATGTCGCTCTCGGTCTGGTTCTGGCCGGACTGGTCGTGCTGTTCTACACGATCACGATCGTGAAGTTTACGTCGGGACACATGGGATGAGCGAGACGCAGAGCACGCCGCGAAAGCCGCGTAACAACGGCGCCGTCGTAGTCATGTGCCTCGCCTTCGTCTTCGGAATGGGCGCTGCCAGCTATGCGGCTGTTCCCCTTTACCGGATGTTCTGCCAGCTCACCGGCTATAATGGCACGACGCAGCGCGTCGAACAGGCTTCGACGGTGATCCTCGACCGCAAGATGCGCGTCACTTTCGACGCCAACGTTGCGCCGGGTCTCGACTGGGAATTCAAGCCGGTCGACCGCGAGGTCAATCCGCGCATCGGCGAAACCATTCAGGTGAATTTCACGGCCGTGAACAAGTCGAGCGAGCCGCAGCGCGGTCAGGCGGTGTTCAACGTGACCCCCGGCGAGGCGGGCGCCTATTTCAACAAGGTGCAGTGCTTCTGTTTCAACGAGACCGTATTGAAGCCGGGCGAAAAGCTCGAAATGCCGGTCGTGTTCTACATTGACCCTGATATTACCAAGGCTGTGGAATCGAAGGATATCCATACCGTAACCTTGTCCTATACGTTCTATCCCAAAGAGGGCCCGAAGCCGCTCGCTTCGAATGAGGGTGGAACGGTGAAGCTTGAAAAGAAACTTTGATTGAGGTCCGTTTCCGGCTATGCCGGAGCGGAGAGGAAGAGATCCGGGGATAGCTTACATGGCTGATGCTCATCAGAAACATCACGACTACCACATTATCGACCCAAGCCCGTGGCCGCTGCTGGCTTCGATCGGCGCGTTCGTCATCACATTCGGCGGCGTCGGCTTCATGCGCTATCTCAATGGCGGCTCGCTGCACCTCTTCGGCGTCGAGTGGGCCCATCCGTGGCTGTTCTTCATCGGCCTTGCGATCATTCTCTACGTCATGTTCGGCTGGTGGTCGGACACCGTGAAGGAGGCCCACGAGGGCGCCCACACGCGCGTCGTCTCGCTGCATCTGCGCTACGGCATGATCATGTTCATCGCCTCGGAAGTGATGTTCTTCGTCGCCTGGTTCTGGGCTTACTTCGACGCCAGCCTTTTCCCGAACGAAGCGATTCAGGCCTCCCGCCTTGCCTTCACTGGTGGTCAGTGGCCGCCGAAGGGCATCGAAGTCCTCGACCCCTGGCACCTGCCGATCTACAACACAGTCATCCTGCTGTTGTCGGGCACGACCGTCACCTGGGCGCACCACGCGCTGCTGCACAACGATCGCAGGGGCCTGATTCAGGGGCTGACGCTGACCGTTCTGCTCGGCATCCTGTTCTCCAGCGTGCAGGCCTTCGAATACGCACATGCTCCGTTCGCGTTCAAGAATTCGATCTACGGCGCGACCTTCTTCATGGCGACCGGCTTCCACGGTTTCCATGTTCTGATCGGCACGATCTTCCTTTTGGTCTGCCTGCTTCGCGCGATCCGCGGCGACTTCACGCCGAAGCAGCATTTCGGCTTCGAGGCAGCGGCCTGGTATTGGCACTTCGTCGACGTCGTCTGGCTCTTCCTGTTCTTCTGCATCTATGTCTGGGGCGGCTGGGGCGCTCCGCTGGCTGCAGGCTGAGCCGAGATTATGGGTTGGAAAGGGCGGGCGCCACGGCATCCGCCCTTTTTTGTTTTATCGATCACCGCATTGCGGCGATGCGCTCGAATGCTGATGGTTCGGGAACACCGAGATCGAGGCGGTGCCGGATTGCTTCGGCGCATTCCAACGGCGTCAGCACCGAGGTGTCCACTTCAAGGTCGTAGATTCCTGGGATATGGACCTGCTCCTGCCAGAGCTGCACTGGATGGGGGACCGTGTCGTTTTCGCTTGCCTTCACTAAAAGCGTATGCCCTCCGGGCACAGGGATGTTTCGCCGCTTCATGATTACCCTGATAGGACATCTGACCCCGACAAAAAGCACCGGCAAGCCTTCGAGCCGACGGGCGCAATCAGCGAGAATGCCGAGCGGCTGAGAGTAGCTGTCGTGATGGCCGAAATCGGCCACCACATTGAGGCCGAGCCCGGCATGAATGGCGATCGACTCGTATAGCGCGGCGTAGAAAAATGGTATCATCTCCTCGAGATCGGGCCGTTCCCCGCCCGGGCGCAGTCCGATGCCCGGCAGGTATCGCTCCGGTGTCATGTCGTTGTAGGTGTCGACGCCGAGGTTCATCCAGGGGCCATCGAAGTGTTCCTGGATCGCGTTGGCGATCGAGGATTTTCCACTGCGCGGGGCGCCGTTCAGAATGACGATCTGTCCGGCCGAGCTGTCATATGTCATCCGTCTTCTTCTTCTGTTTGGCGCGAATCGCTGAGGCGAAAGAGCGCAGGTATTTCCTTTCCCTCTGCGAATACTTTATGGGTGAGTTAAGGCGGAGGCTCAGGTTGGCCATAGGCAATTGGAAGGATGGTATGAACGAGGACAGCGCGCATTTTCCACCGGTCGATCCGGTGAAGACAGGCCTCAAGGGATGCTGCCCGCGCTGCGGCCAGGGAAAGCTCTTCAACGGGCTGTTGGCGCTGAGGCCGCGTTGCTCGGCCTGCGGTCTCGACTACGCCTTTGCCGATGCCGGCGATGGTCCCGCGGTTTTCGTTATTCTGATTGTCGGCTTCATCATCATCGGCTCGGTGCTGTGGCTGGAAGTTAACTACGCGCCGCCGATCTGGCTGCACATTCTACTGTTCGGCCCTCTGACCATCATTCTCTCCCTGTTTGCCCTACGCTGGTGCAAAGGGATCCTGATAGCAATGCAGTATCGCCATAACGCCAGAGAGGGGCGCATCTCGCGTGACTGAAGTTCATGTTTTGGCCTCTCGCCGGAAGCGATCGATTCTCACCGGTACGGCGGTGCTGATTGCATTGGCGATTCTTCTCTCGCTCGGGACCTGGCAGGTCGAGCGGCTGCACTGGAAAGAAAAGCTGCTCGCCGACATCGCCGATCGCCGGCAGGCGCGGCCGGCATCGCTCGACGATATCGAAGGGATGGCTGCGAAGGGCGAGGATATCGATTATCGCCACATCACGGTCAGCGGAGAATACATCAACAGCAAGGAACGGCACTTCTTCGCGACCTGGCACGGCCAGACAGGTTTCTATGTCTATACCCCGCTGCAGCTTGTCGACGGCCGCTATCTCTTCGTCAACAGAGGTTTCGTTCCCTACGAGAACAAGGAACCGGAAATGCGCATGCAGGGCCAGCTGACCGATCAGCAGACGGTCACGGGTCTTGCCCGGGCGAAACTGGAAGACAAGCCATCCTGGGTCGTGCCCGACAATGATGTCGCGAAGAACATCTTCTACTGGAAGGACCTCAATGTGATGGCCTCCAGTGCAGGACTCGACAAGGCTCAGCTCGTTCCCTTCTTCGTGGATGCAGACGATACCCCCAATCCGAAGGGGCTTCCAATCGGCGGTGTTACCAATGTCGATCTGCCCAACAATCATCTGCAATATGCCTTCACATGGTATGGGCTTGCAGCAGCACTCGTCATCATCGTCTTGGTCGCCCGTTTCCGTAAGTGGGGCCGGGCGCAATAGTATCGCTTCAATTCTTGCCTATATTGGGCTAGAGGCTTTTAGCCTCTGGACAGCGCTATCTCTACGAACCGGAACAGACATGAATATTGCGGCGACACCACCCTTGACGATCAGGCTCTGCGGACCGCGCGGCTTTTGCGCCGGCGTCGACCGCGCTATCCAGATCGTCGTGCTGGCGCTGAAGTCCTACGGTGCGCCAGTCTATGTCCGCCATGAAATCGTCCACAATCGCTATGTCGTCGAAGGCCTCGAAGCCAAGGGCGCGGTCTTTGTCGAGGAGCTCGACGAGATCCCGGCAGAGCATCGTGCCCAGCCGGTCGTCTTCTCCGCCCACGGCGTTCCGAAATCCGTGCCTGAAGATGCGAGCGCGCGCAATCTCTTCTATCTCGACGCCACGTGTCCGCTGGTGTCGAAAGTCCATAAGCAGGCGATGCGCCACAACCGGCTCGGCCGTCATGTCGTGCTGATCGGCCATGCCGGTCACCCTGAAGTCATCGGCACGATGGGCCAGTTGCCGGAAGGCTCCGTCTCCCTCATCGAGACGGTTGAGGACGCCGAGACCTATCAGCCCGCCGATCCCGATAATCTCGGCTACGTGACGCAGACGACGCTGTCGGTGGATGACACGGCCGGCGTCATCGCGCGCCTGCAGGAGCGCTTCCCCAATCTGACGGCACCGGCGGCCGACTCGATCTGTTATGCCACCACCAACCGCCAGGAAGTCGTCAAGCAGGCAGCCCCCGGTTGTGATCTCTTCATCATCGTCGGAGCGCCGAATTCGTCGAATTCCAAGCGACTGGTCGAGGTGGCGCTGCGGGCAGGGGCCAAGAGGTCGCTCCTCGTGCAACGCGCCTCAGAGCTTGATTGGGATGAGATCGGTCCGATCGCCACACTTGGACTTTCCGCAGGTGCATCGGCGCCGGAGGTGATCGTCAACGAAATCATCGAGGCCTTCCGCGCTCGTTTCGACGCCAAGGTCGAGCTCGCCGAGACGGTTCAGGAAAACGAGCATTTCCTCGTTAACCGGGAACTGCGCAACATAGAGCTGACGACGGCAGACATGGCATTCGTAAACGGGTAACCGCAATTCCGCTCCGGGGAGCAACCGTCGGCGGGACGATTGCGGCGCCTGGCGCGCGGGTAGGAGCAGTCTTCAATTGATCAAACATTTTCGCGGGACGTAAATTGGCAGTCTACACCGATATTTCCGAAGACGATTTGAAGTGGTTCCTGACGGAGTACGATGCCGGGACTTTGCTGTCTTACAAGGGCATTGCGGAAGGTGTCGAGAACTCGAATTTCCTGCTGCACACCACGAAGGACCCGCTGATCCTCACCCTTTACGAAAAGCGGGTCGAGAAGAACGATCTTCCATTCTTTCTGGGGCTCATGCAGCATCTGGCCGCCGGCGGCGTGTCCTGCCCGCTGCCGCTACCGCGGAAGGACGGAGCCTTGCTCGGTACGCTCTCCGATCGCCCGGCGGCGCTGATATCGTTCCTGGAAGGCATGTGGCTGCGCAAGCCCGAAGCCAAGCATTGCCGCGAGGTCGGCAAGGCGCTTGCAAAGATGCATGTCGCTGGCGAAGACTTCGCGCTGAAGCGTCCCAATGCGCTGTCCGTCGACGGCTGGAAGGTGCTTTGGGAGAAGTCCGAGGCTCGCGCCGACGAGGTGGAGAAGGGGCTGCAGAACGAGATCAGCGCGGAGCTCGATTTCCTCGCCACCCATTGGCCGAAGGACCTGCCTGTTGGCGTCATCCACGCCGATCTGTTCCCGGACAATGTCTTTTTCCTCGGTGACGAACTGTCCGGCCTGATAGATTTCTATTTCGCCTGCAACGACCTGCTTGCCTATGACGTCTCGATCATCCTGAACGCCTGGTGCTTCGAGAAGGATGGCGCCTACAACATCACCAAGGGCATGGCGATGTTGGAGGGCTATCAGAGCGTCCGGCCTCTCAGCGATGCCGAGCTGACAGCGCTGCCGATCCTCTCGCGGGGTTCGGCGTTGCGCTTCTTCCTGACGCGCCTTTTCGATTGGCTGACGACGCCGGAGGGTGCGCTGGTCACCAAGAAGGACCCGCTCGAATATCTGCGCAAGCTGCGCTTCCACCGGCAGATCGCCTCTGCCGCCGAATATGGGCTTGCCGTATGAAGCACGTCGATATCTTCACGGACGGCGCCTGCTCGGGCAATCCCGGCCCCGGCGGCTGGGGCGCGGTGCTGCGCTACGGCGAGGTGGAAAAGGAGCTCTTCGGCGGCGAGCCCGAAACCACCAACAACCGCATGGAGCTGCTGGCGGCGATCTCCGCCTTGTCGGCGCTGAAGACACCCTGCGAAGTCGACCTCTACACGGATAGCGTCTACGTCAAGGACGGCATCTCCAAGTGGATTTTCGGTTGGAAAAAGAACGGCTGGAAGACCGCTGACAAGAAGCCTGTGAAGAACGCGGAGCTCTGGCAGGCGCTTGAGGAAGCCCGAAGCAAGCACAGGGTCACGCTGCACTGGGTCAAAGGCCACGCCGGCCATCCTGAAAACGAGCGCGCCGACGAACTTGCCCGCAAGGGCATGGAGCCGTTCAAGAAGCGCTAGAACTTGTCGACCAGAACGTCGCAGAAACAAGGACATCGAGCGTTTCCCTGAATCTGCAAGGAAACGTTTGGCCAAGACTGGAAGTGGATGTGATGCGGATTGTCTCGCTGAATGCATGGGGCGGAAAGCTGCACGCGCCGCTCATTCCCTACCTCGCCGAGATCGACGCCGATGTTCTCTGCTTGCAGGAGATCACGCGCTCGGTAACCGTTTCCAGTGACTGGCTGGTCTATCGTGACGGCAGTCACATCCTGCCGCAGCACGCCAATCTGTTTGCCGAGATCAAGGCGGTCCTTCCCACCCACGACGCTTTCTTCGCGCCGACCGCGCGGGGCGAATTGTTCGCAGGCGAGACTTCTGTCATGTCGGAATTCGGTCTCGCAACCTTCGTCCACCAGTCTTGCCCGATCATCGGCCAGGCGATGGATTTCGTGCATGGCGACTTCTCAAGCAAGGGCTATGGCCCACACCCGCGCGCGCGCAACGCGCAGTGCCTTCGCCTGTTTGACTATCGCGCCGATCGCCCGATCACCGTCGCTCAGCTGCATGGTCTGCGCGACCTCGCCGGGAAGCAAGACACGCCAGCGCGTCGCGGACAGGCGGATGCCTTGGTCGCTCTCATCCGTCGCATATGGCGCAAAGGCGAGCCGCTTGTGGTCTGCGGCGACTTCAACGTGCTCCCCGACAGCGTCATGTTCGGAGCGCTTGCCGAACTGGGCCTAACCGACCTTGTAACGTCTCGTGGCTACGAAGATACGCGAACCTCGCACTACACCAAGGAAGGCCGTTATGCCGACTACATGCTGGTCACAGCAAACGTGGACGTCGCGGCGTTCGACGTCGTCGAGCAGCCCGAGATTTCAGACCATCGGGCTCTCGTGCTGGAGATCGCGTAAGAGTAAGGAGTGACGCAACGGATGCGGATGCACCCGCTGCGCCGAGCCTCGGGAGGCTTCTTGATCATGCCGCCTTGGCAACTTCGCCATGCGGGTCAAGCACGAACTTCATCGCAGCGCCGTGGTCGAAGCTCTCGTAGCCCTGCACCGCATCTTCAAGCGGGATGACCTTCGCGTTGACGATATCGGCGATCGGCAGCCGGTCGTGCAGGATCGCCTGCATGAGCTGGCGGTTGTATTTCAGCACCGGCGTCTGACCAGTATGGAAGGATTGGGCCTTGGCCCAGCCGAGGCCGAAGCGGAGCGACAGGTTGCCGTGCTTGGCGGCATTGTCCACAGCGCCGGGGTCCTCGGTCACATACAGACCGGGAATGCCGATCGAGCCTGCCGCGCGGGTGATCTCCATCATCTGGTTCAGAACGATCGCCGGCTGCTCGCCGCCGCTATGACCGCGGGCCTCGAAGCCGACGGCGTCGATGGCGCTGTCCACTTCGTTGCTGCCGGTCACCTGCGCAATCATATCGCCGAGCCGGTCACTCTTCGACAGGTCGATTGGCTCGAACCCGACCTTGGCGGCATGGGCAAGGCGGTCCTTGTTGAAGTCGCCGATCATCACCACGGCAGCGCCGAGGATGCGGGCGGATGCAGCAGCCGCAAGCCCGACCGGCCCGGCGCCCGCCACATAGACGGTTGACCCGACACCGACGCCGGCGCGCACCGCGCCGTGAAAGCCCGTCGGCAGGATATCGGACAACATCGTCAGATCGCGAATCTTTGCCATTGCATTGTCGCGATCCGGAAATTTCAACAAGTTGAAGTCTGCATAGGGCACCATGACATAGCGGGCCTGCCCGCCGATCCAGCCGCCCATGTCGACATAGCCATAAGCGCCGCCGGCGCGCGACGGGTTGACGGTTAGGCACACGCCCGTGTCCTGCGATTTGCAGCAGCGGCAGCGGCCGCAGGCAACGTTGAACGGCACGGAAACGAGGTCGCCAACCTCGAGCATCTCGACGTCGGCACCCTTCTCGATTATCTCGCCGGTGATTTCGTGGCCGAGAACGAGGCCGGGCATGGCGGTGGTGCGGCCGCGAACCATATGCTGGTCCGATCCGCAGATGTTAGTGGAGATCACTTTCAGGATGACGCCGTGCTCGATTTTGCGGCCATCGGGGGCCACGAGCTTCGGATCGTCGATGTCGTGGATTTCGACCTTGCCGGGCCGCATGTAGACGACGCCTCGGTTCTTGCTCATTTTCCATCTCCTCCGTTGAAAATGCTGCCTCGTGCTGGGCTCCTCTTTCCCGCGCACTGGATACCGACAGATTAGACGAGAATGTAGGACGCGCCGTTCCGTTTACGACGGTTTACGACGCCGAATGGTCGCTCTCCCGCACCAGCGATTGCAAGACCATTCAGATGGGGATGTCTGCGAGCCGGACATCCTTGTGACTTGCTCCTGCGACGTTTCTCCTTATGCTCGCCTGAAAAATGGATCCGGGAGGTCACCACATGATCCTGCATTGCGTGCTGATGCGGCTGAAGGCAGCCATGACAGGGGAAGAAAAGCAGTCCTTGTTTGACGCAATCGTCGCATTGAAGCAGCTGATTCCCGGCATCATCGACATTAAATATGGCCCGAACGTCTCGCCAGAGGGGCTGCATGCGGGCTATGTCGACGGTTTTGCTGTGACCTTCGAAAGTGCCGAAGCGCGCGACGCCTACCTCGTGCATCCGGAGCATGTCGGCGTCGGCGAGCGCATCGTGTCCTCGACGGACGGCGGCTTGGGCGGCCTGATCGTCTTCGATCTTAATTATTGAGGCTGGGCCGCCTCGCGGTGCGCGACCCGGCCGTCGTCGTCAGCTGGCTTTCGCCATCGCCGCCACAAGCTGGTCGACGTTGTAGCGGAACATCTTCACGTAGGTCGATGCTGGCCCGTTGGCGTCGGAAAGAGACTCGACGTAGAGCTCGCCGCCTGGTTCGGCCCCCGTCGCCTTTGCGATCTGCCTGACGAGGCGCTGGTCGTTGGAGTTCTCGAAGAAATATATCTTCACCTGCTCATCCTTGATCTGTTCGATCAGCTTGGCCACATCTGCGGCGGAAGCTTCGCTTTCTGTGGAAACACCAATCGGCGCGAGGAACCGCACTCCATATTCACGGCCGAAATAACCGAACGCATCGTGGCTGGTCAGGACTTTGCGATGGCCGGCCGGAATATTTCCGAGCTCCGAATGTGCGTAGGCATCGAGCGCATCGAGCGTCTTCAGATATGCCTCGGCATTGGTCTTGAACGCCGCTGCATCGGCCGGAGCAGCCTTCGCAAGCGCCTGTTCGATGTTGGCAACCCAGACCTTGACGTTGACTGGACTGTTCCAGACATGCGGGTCGGTAACTGTCCGCCCGTCCTCGTCCATGGTGCGGAACTCTATCCCTTCCGAGACGACGACCGGCTGTCCCTTGTAGCCTGAGGCGGCAATCAGGCGGTCCATCCAGCCCTCCAGCCCTTCGCCGCTGACGAAGGCGACCTGTGCCTCACTGAGGTTCTTCGCGTCGCTTGGCGACGGTTCAAACTCATGGGGATCGCCATTCGGGCCGACGAGGCTTGTGACGGTCACGCGGTCACCGCCGACCTCGCGCACGACGTCGGCCAACACCGTGAAGGTAGCCACCACCTTGAGGGTCGCGGCAGCAGCCGATGTCGTCGAAAGCGCCAAGAGCGCGGGCAGCATCATTGAGAAAAGCAGTCTGCGGGAAATCACGAGTGTCTCCGGGGTTGTCAGCCCTTCAGGTGCGGGCGAGGGAAATACCGCCGGGCGAGACCCGACGGGGCGAGGAAGATCGAAAGGCCGTAGATTAGCGCCGCCGTCATGATGATCGTCGGTCCGGAGGCGAGTTCGAGATGGTAGGAGGCGACGAGCCCGAGGTAGCCCGAGGCGGTAGCGTTCAGGGCTGCTATTGCCATCATCGAAGAAAGACTGCGCGACCAAAGCTGCGCGATCGCCGCCGGCAGCATCATCAGACCGACTGCCATCAGCGTGCCCAGGGCCTGGAAGCTGGCGACCAGATTGAGCACCACCAACAGCAGGAAGAGAAAGTGATAGATCGGTCCGCGTCCGCCGATCGCCCTGAGAAATCCGGGGTCGAAGCATTCCGCAACCAGCGGCCGGTAGATGATCGCAAACATCACGAGGGTCACTGTGCTGATGACGCCGATCTCATAAAGGACGCAGGCATCGATCGCGAGGATGGTGCCGAAGAGAACGTGCAACAGGTCGATATTCGAACCGCGTAACGAAACGACGAGGACGCCGAGCGCCAGCGAGGAGAGATAGAAGCTGGCAAAGCTCGCGTCCTCCGGCAGCGATGTGGTGCGACTGACGATGCCGGAGAGGAGCGCCACCGATAGCCCGGCCACGAGCCCACCGAGGCCCATTGCCGTCAGCGACAGCGAACCGGCAACCAGATATCCGATAGCGGCGCCAGGTAGCACGGCATGGCTCATCGCATCGCCGACGAGGCTCATTCGCCGCAACATCAGAAACACCCCGATCGGCCCGGAGCCAAGCCCCAGGCACAGGCAGGCGACGAGCGCGCGGCGCATGAAGCCATAATCCGCAAAGGGTGCGACGAGGAGATCGTAGGCTGTCATCTCGCGGGCCTGCAAATGCCGTCTTCCCACTGCTCGGCCATCGCCCGCGCTTTGCGCAAGTTCGCTTGGGACATGACATCCGCCGTTGCTCCCCAGCCGATCACTTGGCGCGCAAGTAGGAGTGTCTCAGGAAAGTGGGCACAGACCTGCTCGAAATCGTGAAGAACGGCGAGGACCGTTCGCCCCTCGTGATGCCAGCCGGCGACGATCTCCAGAAGATCCCTTGTCGTGCCACCGTCGATGGCCGTGAACGGCTCGTCGAGAAGGATGACGCCCGCATCCTGTAGGAGCAGCCGTGCAAAGAGTACGCGCTGAAACTGCCCGGCCGACAGCGATCCGATGCCGCGTCGATCAAAGCCTTCCAGGCCCACTTTGGCGAGTGCGTCGCGCGCTTTCTGCAGCTCCGCCGAGGTGACCTGTGCGAAGGCTCGTGCCTGTCGCCAGGATCCCAGCAGAACCGTGTCGAGCACCGAGATCGGGAAACGGCGGTTGATATCGGCGGCCTGCGGCAGATATCCGAAATCCGTCGCCTTCAGTCGGTGCTTTATCGCGCCGGAGGAGGGACGGAGTTCCCCGATGATCGTCTTCAGCAGGCTGGACTTGCCGGCGCCGTTTGGACCGGCGATTGCTGTAAGGCTTCCGGCCGCAATGATGCCGGAAACGTGATGCACGGCCGGATGTCGCTGATAGCCGACCGTCAGGTCTTCAAGCTCGATCGCAATGGCGCTCATGGCATTAGCGTCGCCCAATGGATTGCTGCCCATAGTGGGATGGCAATCAATGCGACGCAGAAAACCCGACAGCCAGCAGAACGCGCCATCAGGCTAGAAGGTTGAAACTTCGAAAAATCCACTATCGACACCAAATGTAATAACATTACGAGTTATGTTATAACAAATGAGGTGAAAATGTGGCGCTGCGGACTTAAACGTGGAAACAAAAAAAGCGGCCGCACGGGCCGCTTCAGATGCTCAAGAGGCGTGAAGCCTTAAAGCAGTTCCAGCATCCTGGCTGCACCGGAAACCGTGGCCTGCCCCGGGTTTTCTTCGACGTTCAGCGATTTCACGACGCCGTCCTCGATCAGCATCGAGTAGCGCTTCGAGCGGACGCCGAGACCGCCGGCCGATAGGTCGACGTCGAGACCGAGCGCTTTGGTGAAGCTCGCGTCCCAATCTGCGAGGAAGTGAATCTTGCCCATGCCGCCTGAGGACTGAGCCCAGGCGCCCATCACATGCCAATCGTTGACGGCGACAACGGCAATATCGTCGACGCCCTTGGAAAGTATCGAGTCCCGGTTTTCGAGATAACCCGGTAGATGGTTCAGCGAGCAGGTGGGCGTGAACGCACCAGGGACCGCAAAGAGGACGACGCGCTTTCCATTGAAAAGCTGGTCTGTCGAAATTTCGACCGGGCCATCCGCCGTCTTTTCCTTGAAGTTAGCCGCAGGAAGCTTGTCTCCGATTGCGATGGTCATGGGGGTCTCCTTGTCATGTGTGGCGGCACAAATGCCTTGTTTTGGCGCGACTATAGAACGCGATTACTCAAAGGCAAGCGGGGTCTCGATGGCGCGTGAACCATCGATGACGAGTGCACTCCAGATCTTCCCGTGGATGTCGTATGCCTTCGGCAGCTTGCCTATGGACAGTGTTGTTGTGAATTTGTTGCCGTCGCGATGGGTTGCGATTTGCTTGGTAAAGACGTGCCCGCTCGGCCCAGCCACGATCACCTCGGGCGCGCGCTCGCCGCTCTCGGGCAGGGTAATGCTGAGAAAGAGCTCCTTCATGTCGGTCGACAGCGTGTGATGGTCCACATTGAATTCGGAGGAGGGGGCTTCCGGCAAAGCTGCTTCGGCGTCCCTCAGAATTGCCTCCTCGGCCGGGCGCGACTGGGCCGACCGTTCAAAGATCAGCGATAGCTCTGTCTGAAAGGGGATGCAGATTTCCTTGCAGATGCCGATGAAGGCATTTGCCTTCAGCTCACGAAGTGCCGGCTCTTTCGCCGTCAACTGCAGCGGGAGGGTCACCGACGAGTCGTAGGCGACCTCATCCACTTTGTCGCCGACGATGTGCTTCGGGATCGGAAAGCTCATCTTGTCGAGTGAAACCCCTTTGGAGAAGCTAATCTGAGGCGGGATGCCGCTACTGCCGGGCTCACGCCAATAGGTGATCCAGCCCGGCTTCGGCTCGATCTGCAGGCCTGCGCGGATATTCCCGCTTGGGTCGGGCGGAAGAGCGACCAGCCGCATGCGGCCGCCCTCATTGTCCGCCCAGGTGCTCATCTCCGCTCGGGCCGACTGGGGGAGATGCAGTATGACCATGAGGAGGCACGCGGCGGACCAGACTGGGCGAACTTTGAGTGAAATAGTCTTCATGGATCAACCATTTATTGAAAATCCTCATGCTCGGCTAGAACTCGCCATCATTTAAGTTTTCATTTTCAGTTGATTGATCTGTGACATTGGCTCATGCTCGTGGTGTCGGGGCCTCGTGCGGTCTGGCAGAGGAGGAATGATGTCCTTGGCGACCCTGAAAAATAAAAGAGAGCGCGGCTTCTTCGATGGCCAGTTTCTCATTGCCATGCCGGGCATGGAGGATCGCAACTTCGCCCGTACCGTGATCTATATCTGCGCGCATTCGGATGCCGGCGCGATGGGGTTCGTGATCAACCGCCCCCAAAACCTGACCTTTACCGATGTTCTCCTGCACCTTGAAATGATCAAGGACGAGGAAGCCATCGTCCTTCCCCCCCATGCGCGCGATTGTCCGATCCAGACCGGCGGGCCGGTGGAAAGCGGCCGCGGCTTCGTCCTGCATTCCGATGACTATCTTTGCGATTCGAGCATCCCCGTCAGCGATGATATCTGCATGACAGCGACGCTCGACATCATACGCGCGATTTTCAAAGGCAAAGGGCCCAAGCGGGCGACCATGTTGCTCGGTTACGCCGGCTGGGGCGCCGGTCAGCTGGAAGCCGAAGTTGGAAACAACGGCTGGCTCACATGCCCGGCCAACGAGGAACTGATCTTCGACCGCAGCCTCGACGACAAGTACGAGCGAGCGCTGGCCACGATGGGCATCAATGCCGCCATGCTTTCGGCCGAAGCTGGCCACGCCTGATCCGCGGAACTATCTGCAAAAAAGTACGTTCTTTGCTGGCACGCGGCGACAAGGCCCAGTCAGGAGAAGAAAGTTTTATGGAAGCACGACCGCAAATTGCCCTCCTGCATTTTGCGGGAGAGGTTTTTGATCTCGATCCCGAGGGAGGCGTGCGTTGAGGCTCTTTGTATGTGACAACTGCGACCAGGTTGTTCATTTCGATAATCGCCAGTGCGTCCGGTGCGGTCATCGCCTCGGCTTCCTGCCGAATAGTCTGCGCGTGCATGCCGTTCAGCATGAGGATGGCGATCTCTGGCAATACGTCGCTCAGCCGGATCTGGTGCGCTTCTGTGCCAATGCCGGTCTCGACATCTGCAACTGGCTCGTGGAGGATGGTGACGCGGGTGAGTACTGTGTCGCCTGCCGGCACAACCGGCTCGTGCCCAATTCAGCGACGCAGGATGGCGTAGAACGGTGGCGCCGCATCAGCCAGGCACAGCGGCACCTCTTCTACTCGCTCTTGCGTTGGCGGCTGCCGCACCCGGACCGCACGCAGGACCCTGTAGGCGGCCTTGTTTTCGACTTCCTCGAAGACACGGTCCAGGATGACGGCAGCGTCGTGCCGGCAATGACGGGACACGAGGAGGGCCTGATCGCAATCCGGGCTGCCGAGGCTGACGACCTCACGCGCGAACAGGCGCGTGCATCGATGAACGAACCTTACCGGACCCTACTCGGCCATTTCCGCCATGAGACCGGTCATTTCATGTGGAACCGGCTTGTTCGCGACAGGAACAACTACGATGGATTTCGGGCAGTGTTTGGCGATGAGCGCGAGGACTACAGCGAAGCCCTTGCAAGGTATTACGCAAATGGCGCTCTGGCCGACTGGCGGGGGAGCTTCGTCAGCGCCTACGCCAGCGCGCATCCTTGGGAAGACTTCGCCGAATGCTTTGCCCACTATCTCCACATCGTCGACACGTTGGAGACTGCGCGCGCCTTTGGCATCGCAATTGATCCCCGCGGTCACGAAGAGATGGCGGCCGAGGTGAACTTCGACCCTTACAGGGCAGCAAGTGCCGACCAGCTAGTCGACGAGTGGGTGCCACTCAGCGTTGCGATCAACGCGATACAGCGCAGCATGGGACAGCCCGATTCCTACCCCTTCGTACTGTCAGCGCCGGTGGTCGCCAAGCTCGAATACATGCATCAGCTGATAGCGGGAGCCACTACGCCGCAGCAGGAAGCGGCATAGCTCGGCTCGCGGGTCGGTTAAGCGCGCTTCGTCAGGGGGAATCGTTCTTTCAACAACCGCAAGACGGACTCCGATGCCATCGGTGGCCCGAAGAGGTAGCTTTGCCCGAAGGTGCAGCCCATCTTGGCGAGCTCGATCGCATCCTCGTTGGACTCGATCCCTTCGGCGACCACCTTCATATCTAGTTCGCGCGCCATGGCGATCACCGAGCGGAGCACGGTCGCCTTCTTGTCGCTGGTATCCCGCACCATCGTCTTGTCGAGCTTGATCGTGTCGAACGGGAAGCGTGTCAAATAGGCAAGCGACGAATAGCCGGTTCCAAAATCATCAAGCGCAAGGCCAAGACCCATTTCCCGCAGCTTCTCAAGCACGAGGCGTGCCTGCTCCGGATTCTCCATGACCATGGATTCCGTCAGCTCGAGCTTCAAACGCGAAGGATCGCAATGGGTCTTTGCTAGCACCGATCGGACGTCGTCGTAGAGTTCGTTGTTGAGGAGCTGGGCGCTCGAAAGGTTGATCGAGACAAAGATCGGCAGTTCGCCGGTCTGATTCTCCCAGCCCATCAGGTCGTTTGTAGCCTGCTCCAGGGCAAAGAGGCCGAGCATGTCGATAATGTCGGATGTCTCGGCGATCGGGATGAACTCCGAAGGCGGAATGCTGCCGCGTTTCGGATGCTCCCATCGCATTAGGGCTTCGAAGCCGGCGATCTCTACATTCTCCAGCCCGGCGATCGGCTGGTAGACCATCGACAGTTCCTTGCGTTCGATGGCGCGGCGCAGGTCGGATTCGAGCTGCAGCCTGTCGGCGCCGAAATCGCGGAAGGCCGGCTGGAACGGCTCGACGCGATTGCCGCCGGCGCGCTTGGCACGGTACATCGCAAGTTCCGCATCGCTGAGCATGCCAGCGGCGCTTTCCTGCTGGTCGACGAAGGAGGCAAGCCCGATCGACGCCGTCAGGATGATCTCGCGATTGGCGAAGTTGATCGGCACCATGATCGCCTTGCTGATCGCATCGGCAAAATCGGCCACCTTCGTCGGATCGCGCTCGGAGGTCAGGATCAGACCGAACTGGTCGCCGGACAGGCGTGCCAGCGTATCCTGCGGTTTGAGCAGCCGGCGCAGGCGGCGAGTGAGCGCGATCAGGATGTTGTCGCCGGCAGCGATCCCGAGGGTGTCATTCACCAGCTTGTAGCGGTCGATATCGATCACCATCACCGTCGGGCGCAGCGTCTCGCCGCCGGGCGCCAACGCAAGCACGGCCTGCAGGCGGTCAAGGAACAGCTGGCGGTTCGGCAAACCGGTCAGGTTGTCGTGCAGAGCGTCGTGCAGCAGCCGTTCGACCGAATTTTTCTGTTCGGTGACATCGACGATCGTGCCGACGCAGCGAATGATCTCGCCGTTCGACCCAAGCACCGGCCGGGCGCGGATGAGGAGCCAGTGGAAATGACCGTCTTCGGCGCGGATGCGGAACTCGTGGTTTAGTCGGCCGCGGCGATGTTCGAGCAGCACGTCGAGCGTCGCCCGGAAGCGGTCGCGATCGTCGGGATGGAGCCGCGGCAGCCAGTTGCGGGCGGCGCCATGCATCGTGCCGAGCGGAAGGCCGAGTTTAGCGGATACATCCGGGATCGTAACCACGCGGTCGCGTGCCACATCCCAGTCCCAGACCATGTCGCCCGAGCCCGTCAGCGCTAGGGATTGCCGTTCGAGATCGGAAAACAGCCCCTGCTGGAACGCGCCGCCGGCAAAGGCGTGCTGCATGACAGTAAAGCCGATCAGCAGGACAATGAGAACGAGGCCGCCGCCGAGCGCCGGCTGGATGATGTCGTTGTCGAGCCGGCCGGTGATTGTCATCCAAGCTCCGAAAATCCAGACGAGGATCAGAGCCCAGGCCGGGACCAGCAGAATGGCGCGGTCGTAGCGGTTGAAGCCGAGATAGACAATCAGCAGGAGACCCATCGTCGCGGTCAGCGCAAAGGACAGGCGCGCGATGCCGGCGGCGATTGCGGGATCGTAAATCGCGACGCCGAAGAGCAACGCTAGACCGAGCACCCAGGCGAGCGTCAGGTAGCCGAGGTGCGTGTGCCATCGGTTGAGATTGAGGTAAGTGAACAGGAAGATGACAAAGCTGGAGGCGAGCGCGACTTCCGCACAGGCGCGCCATATTCGCTGGTCGGTCGAGGCTATGCTGATCAGCTTGCCGAGAAACCCGAAGTCGACACAAATGTAGCCCAGCACCGCCCATGCGAGAGCTGCCGTCGCCGGCAGCATCGACGTTCCCTTAACCACGAAAAGGATCGTCAGGAACACCGCAAGCAGGCCGGCAATGCCGAGCACGATACCGCGGTAGAGCGTAAACGCGTTGATCGTATCCTTGTACGCGTTCGGTTCCCAGAGATAGATCTGTGGCAGCTCCGGCGTCGTCAATTCCGCCACGAATGTAATCACCGCACCTGGGTTGAGCGTGATGCGAAACACATCGGCCTCGTCGCTCGGCTGGCGGTCGAGCGCAAAGCCCTCGCTGGGAGTGATGGCAATGATGCGCTGCGAGCCGAGGTCCGGCCAGAACAGCTTGGAATTTACCAGGCGGAAATGGGGAGCCACGATCACGCGCTCGAGCTGCTCGTCGGAGACGTTGGCAAGCGCAAAGACCGCCCAGTCGCCCTGGTGGTTGTCTGAACTGGCACGTACCTCAATGCGGCGGCGGATACCATCGGCACCGGCAGCTGTGGAGACCTGGAACGCTTCCCCTTGATTGGCGTAGATTTCCGTGGTGGCAGTCAGATCGAGTGCGGTATCGTCTCGGGAGATCTTGACCGGTTCAGCTGCTTGAACATGACCCGCCGCTAGCATGAAGGCCGACAGCAAGAGAGCTGCGATCACCGCGATCAATCGTCCGGCCGGTGATGAGAGCAGCATGCGATTGTTTGTCATCGGCTATCGGTTGTCCTGCCTTTATCCGTGTCGGTGGCGAGCAGTGAGAACATCACATGGTCGTGCCACTGACCGTTGATTTTCAAGTATCCGCGCAGATAGCCTTCCCGCTGAAACCCGGCTTTTTCAAGCAGGCGGATGCTCCGAGCATTGTCTGGAATACAGGCTGCTTCGATACGGTGCAACTCAAGCCCTGCGAAGATGTAGGGTATAACCAATTGAAGTGCGGCGAACATATGGCCCTGGCCGGCATATGCCTCGCCCATCCAATAGCCGATCATGCAGCTCTGTGCCGCTCCGCGCCTGATATAGCCGATCGTGATACCGCCGAGCAGGGTCGCGTTCTTTTTGTGAAACAGGAACAGCGGAATGGCCTGGCCGGAGGCATATTCCTGCTTGCCCCGGATGACGCGGGCGCGATAGGCGCCCTCCGTCAGCTCATCGCGGCGCCACGTCGGCTCCCAGGGTTCCAGAAACTGCCGGCTGGCCGCCCGCAGCTTGTGCCACTGGTTGAAATCCTGGTAGCGCGGCAGGCGCATCACATAGTGCTCGTTCTCGAGCTCCACCGAATCCGGCTGTCGCGACAGGAACCGAAAAACCGATTTTGGCATCGATCACCCCCGGCAGATGGACGTGGACTAGACGAGGGCTTGCTTGCCCTGAGGAGCGGGTGAGGAAAGAGACGCCGCGATGTCCTCCATCGGTGCCAGATGTTCGAGCGGACCGATGGCCGAGAGCGTCGGCACTGTGTCGAAGAACAGGCGTCCAGCAAGATCGGTCAGCCGCTCCACTGTGATGCCCTCGAGCCGTTCCATCATCTCCTGATTGGAGATGGGGCGGCCATAGAGCATCATCTGCCTTGCGATCTGGCCAGCACGGGCTGCAGGGCTTTCCTGGCCCATCAGCAGTTGCGCGCGGATCTGGGCGCGGGCGCGTTCGATTTCCTTTTGCTCGATCGTCGCCGCCGACTTGTGCAGTTCATCGATGATGACGGGCACCAGTTCCGGTAGGTTCTCGCCGCCGGTGGCGGCGTGGATGCCAAAGATGCCGGTATCGGAAAAGCCCCAGTGGAAGGCATAAATGGAATAACAGAGGCCTCGGATTTCACGCACTTCCTGGAACAGGCGGGACGACATGCCGCCGCCGAGTATGTTGGCGAGAATCTGCGAACAGTAGAAATCGCGGGCGTGATAAGCCTTGCCTTCGAAACCGAGCAGGATCTGCGCGTCCATAAGGTCGCGCGTTTCACGGATGTTGCCGCCTATGTACTTGGCAGCTTCCATAACCGGCGTTGCCGATGGAGAGGTGGGCAGGCTCGCGAAGCGCTGCTCGACCATGCGAACGAACTCGTCGTGCTGCACGGCGCCGGTCGCAACGACAAACATCCGATCGGTCGTGTAATTGCGGCTGAGATAGGCGCGGATCTGCTGTGGCGTGAACGACACCACGGTTTGCGGCGTCCCGAGGATCGCCCGGCCGAGGGTTTGATCGCGATAGGCAGTTTCGGAAAACTTGTCGAAAACGACATCGTCAGGCGTATCGTTTGCGGCGTTGATTTCCTGCAGGATGACTTGTTTTTCGCGCTCGAGTTCTTCCTCCTCGAAGGCCGATTCAGTGAGGATATCGGCCAGGATATCGACGGCGAGTGGCACGTGATCCCTCAGGACGCGGGCATAGTAGGAGGTCGTTTCCGTGGAGGTCGCGGCATTTACCTCGCCGCCGACATCCTCGATCTCCTCGGCGATTTCGCGTGCGCTGCGGCGCGCCGTGCCCTTAAAGGCCATGTGCTCGAGCAGGTGCGCGATGCCATGCTCGTCTTCCGTCTCGTTGCGCGACCCCGATTTGATCCAAACTCCCAGCGCAACGCTTTCCAGATGCGGCATGGTCTGTGTGACTACTGTCAGCCCGGATTTGAGCCGGGTGCACTCAACTGTCATTGGCTATCTTTCTGCGCCTGCGTTACTTAGGCCCGAGTATGCTCGCCGATGAAGGTTTCAATGGCTTTGAGCTCAGGCTTCACGATCTGAAAGCGCTCCTCCTTGTGCATCAGATCAGCAAGCCACGTCGGAAGCGCGGGGTCAATACCGGAGGCGGATTTTACGGCAGCGGGGAATTTCGCCGGGTGGGCCGTGGCAAGCGTCACCATCGGCACGTTCGGCTTCTCGTGCTTTGCCGCAACGAAGACGCCGATCGCGGAATGCGGATCGAGGAGATAGCCGGTTTCGGAATGGATCTTTTTGATCGTCTGGGCGACCTGCGTCTCGCTGGCGCGTCCGGCGCGGAAGTCCTTCTTGATGAAGGCGAGTGCGTCTTTTGAAATCTCGAAACCGTTGGACTGCTTCAGGCCGTCCATCGCGGCGCGAACCTTCGAGGCATCGCGATCATAGGCCTCGAACAGCAGACGCTCAAAGTTCGACGAGATCTGGATGTCCATCGACGGAGAGGTCGTAGCTTTGACGGCCTTCATCTCGTAGCGACCGGTTTTCAGTGTGCGGTCAAGGATATCGTTCTCGTTGGTGGCAACCACCAGCTTGCCGATTGGTAGACCCATGCGCTTGGCGCAGTAACCAGCAAAAATGTCGCCGAAATTGCCGGTCGGGACGGTAAACGAAACCTTACGGTCCGGTCCTCCGAGCACGATTGCCGTCGTGAAATAATAGACGATCTGGGCCATGATGCGCGCCCAGTTGATCGAGTTGACGCCCGAGAGCCTGACGCGGTCGCGAAACGGCGTGTCGTTGAACATCGCTTTGACGAGGTTCTGGCAATCGTCGAAATTGCCCTCGACGGCCAGCGCGTGAACATTGGAGGCGCTGGAGGTCGTCATCTGGCGCTGCTGCACCGGCGAGACCTTGCCATTCGGAAAAAGGATGAAAACGTCGGTGCGTTCGCGGCCAGCAAACGCGTCGATCGCGGCGCCCCCGGTATCGCCAGAGGTTGCGCCGACGATGGTCGCGCGCTCGCCGCGCTTTTCCAGCGCGTAGTCCATCAACCGGGCAAGCAGCTGCATGGCGACATCCTTGAACGCCAGGGTCGTGCCGTGGAAGAGCTCCATGACGAAGCTGTTCGGCCCGGTCTGCACAAGCGGGGCGATCGCCGGGTGGCGGAAAGTGCCATATGCCTCGTCGATCATCGAGCGGAAGGTCTCGTCAGGAATCTCGCCGTTGGTGAAGGGCAACAGGATTGCAAAGGCAATCTCCTGATAGCTCTTGCCGCGAAGCGCCCGGATTTCCTTCTTTGAGAAATGGGGCCATTTGCCCGGCACATAGAGACCGCCATCGCGCGCCAGACCCGCCAGCAAGGCATCGCAAAAACCGAGGGAAGGGGCTTCGCCGCGGGTCGAGATATAATCCACTGTCGTCATCCTTGATGTGCCGGCCGGAGAAGATCCGGGTTGGAGGGAAAGTATGCCTCGCGCTGCATCTCGCTTACCCGCCGGCCGTCGGCTGCGATCCCGAAATGTGCATCAAAACGGTTCTTACCCAATCGATTTTTGTTTGCGCCGCTGATATAGACCATCGCAAACTGTCACGAAAGGCCTGCCATCAAGTGATTGGGCCTGCCAAAAAACTTTGTGGAGAGGGTGGAATAATCGTGCTTGGCAAGGTCTCGCGTCTCATCGCTTCGGCTTCGTTTGCGGCAATGCTCGCCGGCTGCAATTCACTCGGCGTCGGCGGAGGCTCAGACAGCGCAACGGCACAAGCCCAATCGAATGGCAATGGGCAGATCATGCCGCTGGCGCCGTCCAGCCCATCGTCCAACGACGCCTCGATCGGGACCGCTAAGACGGCGTCGGGCGCAACCGCATCCGTTGTTCAGGGCGCGTGCCCGCAGATGTTCATGAAGGACACCGACGCGATCTTCCGGATTTATGCCGGCGGTGCGAAGACCGGCGACGCGCAGAAGCTCGCCTACCAGGCATCGATCGGGGACTACACCCGCCAGTGCAGCCTCAACGACACGAACTTGACGATGACCGTGGTGGCGCAGCTTCGTATCATTGCCGGACCGGCCGGTTCGTCCGGTAAGGTCACGCTACCGGTTCGTATCACGGTCTATGACGGCGAGGACGTACTCTACTCGGAAGTGACGAACTTCCCGGTCGAGGTCGGCTCCGGAGCGACGCAAGCCCTGTTCCGAAAGGACGGCATCAAGCTTCCGGTCGGTTCTGGCGGACTGGTGCGCGTGAACATCGGTTTCGATCAGGGACCGGTGTCGGCGAAAAAGAAGAAGGCCTGAAAAACGCCCTTGTTTCCGCATCGCCATGCTGGCAGGCGGGGAGAGCAGATCGGTTGAAAATCGGCATCGTATTGAACCCAGCGTCGGGCCG
Source organism: Rhizobium mesoamericanum STM3625 (assembly GCF_000312665.1). Taxonomy (GTDB): domain Bacteria; phylum Pseudomonadota; class Alphaproteobacteria; order Rhizobiales; family Rhizobiaceae; genus Rhizobium; species Rhizobium mesoamericanum. Next base: position 1,824,796 of record NZ_HF536772.1, read on the forward strand.
GCGCGGAAAGCGGTTGTTCTGGTCGGCTCTGCGGCGCGCCATCGAGACGAGATTCACTGATCTCAGCCTGCGTGAAACCAAGGGCTTCGGCGATGCAGAACGCTTCGGACGCGAGCTGGCGGAAGACGGGGCCGATCTGGTTATTGCGGTCGGTGGCGACGGGACGATCGGCGAGGTGGCTGGCGGCATTCTAAAATCGCATCGGCCGGATACAGCCTTCTCTTTTATCGCCACTGGCACTGGATGTGACTTTGCCCGCAATTTCCCCCGGTCGCGCGATCCTTCCAAGATTGCCGAAAGCCTGATGTCTCCATCCTTGCGGCAGATCGATGCTGGATTGCTGACCTGCGATGACGAAGACGGTGACACGGTCAGCCGCCACTTCACCAATATCGCGAGCTTTGGGGTCTCCGGCCATATCGTGCAGGCCGTCAACGGGGCGCGCAAGGGCAGGCGCCTGCCGGGACCGATGATCTTCTTCTTTCATAGCCTGCTGGAAATCCTGCGATACAAGCCGCGCGACATTCGTCTTAGGCTGGACGGCGAGGACATTTACGAAGGGCCGATCACTGCGGTCGCCGTTGCCAACGGCGCCTGGTTCGGCGGTGGCATGAAAGTGGCTCCCGATGCCGATGTCGCTGATGGTCTATTCGACGTGGTTATCATCCGCGGTGCCGGCAGGCTGAAGGTGCTATCGCTAATGAACAGCATTTACAGTGGCGGTCACCTCCGGAGCCCGCTTGTCAGCATCCATCGCGCCAGCCTTGTGGAGGCGTGGCCGATTGGCAGGGTCGCGGTGCCGATTGACAGTGACGGCGAGGCGCCCGGGCAGCTTCCGGCACGCTTTGAGATCATGGCCGGCTCGTTAAGCCTGAGAATCTAGCGATTGCGATTGAATTGCGAGCGTAAGCGAAGGCGCTTGTAAGACGGCTTGTGCGTTGTCTTCCGTCTTGGGGGCCAACGGTAAGGTGCCATGCTGGCGCCCGGGGGCGGGCTGAAGAACAAAAGGCCGCACGAGCGCGGCCCTTTCAAGGAAGAACGAGCCTTACAGAACGCCTTCCCACTCGGCGAGCGCGGCGACGACGCCCGGCAGATCGCTCATGCGGGAGATGACTGTGTCAGCGCCCGCCTCGGTCAGCTTGTCGGCATGTGACGGATAGGTGTGCGAGGCACCGGTAAAGCCAACAACCCGCATGCCCGCAGCGCGCGCAGCATGGACACCATGCACGGAGTCCTCGACCACAACGACACGGTTCGTCGAAACGCCCATCTGTTTGGCGCCGTGCAGGAAGATATCCGGCTTCGGCTTCACGCGATCTGCACCGAGGTCCTTGGCCGAGAAGATATGCGGTGCAAAAAGCGGCTTCAGACCGACCTTGCCGAGCATCATGTCGAGCCGCGAGCTGCTGGAGTTCGAGCAGATGCAGCGTTTTAGCTTCAGGCGTGAAACGGCGGCTTCGACGCCCGATATCGCCTGCACGTCCTGCTCCAGCCGAAGGTCGAGCAGCTTCTCGGATTTATCAAGCAGCGAAGCCGAAATCGGGATGCTGGCCTCGCGCTCGACCTGGAAAAGGATGTTCTGCCATGTCATGCCTGCGAAGCGCTCGCCCATCTCCTCGATGCTGATCGGGTAACCGGCTTCTGTGAGAAGCTTGGATTCGACATCCGCAGCGATGATTTCCGAATCGACCAGGACGCCGTCGCAGTCGAAGATGATGAGGTCGAAGCCGTCCATTTACTCGCGCCTTGTTTGGGATGATGCCCCTTTACACGATGACCGTATGAAGCTCAACCGCTAGACGGGCATGGCTGGATTGCACGTCGCGGGCGGCTTGGACGTTGTGGTGGTCGGGGCTATTTGATGGCTGGAAACAGCATAAGAAACTGCCGCTCGCCTTCGGGAGAAAAGACAACGCAACGGCTTCCCGCCGTGCGATGGGCCCAGCCCTTGTCGAGAAAATTGGAAAGCAGCGCCTTGCCGAGACTGCCGGCGAGGTGTGCCCGACGCTCGCTCCAGTCCAGACAGGAACGGCATAGCGGCCGGCGCGACGATTTCAGAGTATGGACATCGATACCGATATCTTTGAGCGCGGTTTCGCCGCTCTTCGTTAGCACAAGACCGTCGCCAATCGCATCGATCGCGCCTCGGCCAATCATGCTGTCCAGCATTCGCACGCCATAATCGCCGGCAAGATGATCGTAGCAGATGCGGGCCTTGCGCAAGGCCGGCTCCTTCGGCCCCGGCTTATGACGCAGGTAGCCACGCCCGGCCGCAAAACCCATAATGCTTTCCAGGAATTTGCCAACGCTGTCATCTGCAAGCGTGAAATAGCGATGTCGGCCCTGCTTGCGCTGCGTGAGCAGATTGCCGGCCTCAAGCTTCGCGAGGTGCGTGCTCGCCGTCTGCACGGTAATGCCGCCGGCTGCTGCAAGCTCTGTCGCCGTCAGCGCCTTGCCGCCCATCAACGCCGTCAGCATGTTGGCTCGGGCGGGGTCGCCGATCAGCGCGCCGATCTGGGCTATGTCGGGTCCTTCCTTCATAGTTCGATCCTAACCGAAGCATCGTCGTCCAACAATGTGCAAAAACTGTTTTCGGACAACAAGGAGACAACGATGATTACCTGCTTCATCCGCTACGAGATCGATCCATCCAAGAAGGACGCCTTTATCGAATATGCCCGCAACTGGGGCCAAGCGATCCCGCGCAACGGCGCTGACCTGATCGGGTATTTTGCCCCGCATGAGGGCTCGGCAACGACGGCTTACGGCGTCTACAACATCGAGAGCCTCGCCGCCTATGAAGCCTATCGCGCCCGCCTTGCCGCCGATCCGATCGGCAAGGAAAACTACGATTTCGCCAAACGCGAACGGTTCATCCTCAGAGAAGATCGCATCTTCCTCAGAAATGCCTCCCTTCCTCATGCAAAGCTGGTGATGCCATGATCGCTGTTATCTTCGAAGTCCTGCCCTTCATGGGTGAGCGCCACACCTATCTCGATCTCGCCGGCGAACTTCGCGGTGAACTGGAAAAGATCGATGGCTTCATCTCGATCGAGCGCTTCGAAAGCCTCACCAATCGCGGCAAGCTGCTTTCGCTTTCCTTCTGGCGTGACGAGAAGGCCGTAACGACGTGGCGAAACCTGGAGGCGCACCGTGCCGCCCAGCACGCCGGTCGTAACGGCGTCTTCGCGGACTATCGCTTGCGCATCGGCCACATCGTCCGTGACTACGGCATGAAGGACCGCGACGAGGCCCCCGCTGACAGCCGCAATGTGCACGACGCGGCAGCTTAACGAGAGCGGCTGCAAGGGCAGGGCTGGTACCCGCCCTTCGGCGTCTAAGCACGTGCGGCGACTTATTTTCCCGAAATCGCCCATCCCTTCAGCCTTTGGTAACCAAACTGGGTAACCATAACGGACAGTAAAAAAGCGTAATGTGTATGAGCGAGTTTCCAGATGGCGTCAGTATTTCCGCTTGCCGATCTCAAGGCCTCCGCAAAGCCGGACTCCTGGATCGACATGATCATCAAGGGCGATTGCGTTGCTGCTCTTGAAGCCCTGCCGAACCACTCCGTAGACGTTATTTTCGCCGATCCCCCGTACAACCTCCAACTCGGCGGCATGCTGCATCGCCCGGATCAGTCAGTGGTCGATGCCGTCGATAACGAGTGGGATCAGTTTGCCTCCTTCGAAGCCTATGATGCCTTCACCCGTGCCTGGCTGCTCGCGTGCCGTCGCGTGCTGAAGCCGACCGGCACCATTTGGGTCATCGGCTCCTATCACAACATTTTCCGCGTCGGCGCGACGCTGCAGGACCTGAATTTCTGGATCCTCAACGACATCGTCTGGCGCAAGACCAACCCGATGCCGAACTTCAAGGGCCGCCGTTTCCAGAACGCGCATGAAACCATGATCTGGGCAAGCCCAAACGCCAAGGCCAAGGGTTACACCTTCAACTACGACGCCATGAAGGCAGCGAATGACGATGTGCAGATGCGCTCCGACTGGCTGTTCCCGATCTGCAGTGGCAATGAGCGGCTGAAGGATGGCGACGGCAAGAAGGTGCATCCGACGCAGAAGCCGGAAGCGCTACTTGCCCGCGTCATCATGGCCTCCTCGAGGCCCGGCGACATCATCCTCGACCCATTCTTCGGCTCCGGCACGACGGGAGCGGTTGCCAAGCGCCTCGGCCGCCACTTCGTCGGTATCGAGCGAGAGCAGGACTACATCGACGCGGCTTCCGCCCGCATCGAAGCGGTTCAGCCACTCGGTAAGGCTGAACTTACCATCATGACCGGCAAGAAGCAGGAGATCCGCGTAGCCTTCAACGTCCTGGTCGAAAGCGGCCTGATCAAGCCCGGCCAGGTGCTGACCGATTCGCGCCGCCGCTACAGCGCAATCGTGCGCGCCGACGGCACGGTGGCCTCCGGTGGCGAGTCCGGTTCCATTCATCGCCTTGGGGCAAGAGTCCAGGGCCTTGATGCATGCAACGGATGGACATTCTGGCATTTCGACGACGGGCAGTCCCTGCGCCCGATCGACGAATTGCGGTCCGTGATCCGCAGTGATCTGGCAAAGGCGGAATGACGCTCGCTTCGACCTGATCGAGACTTCCTTCTTCCGGTGTTTTGTACCTCCAGTTACGGAAGAAGGCCTAGCGCCCGGGGATCAACACCCCGGGCGCTCTTCATTTTGGCTCGCGCGGTGGCGCAGTTCCGTGGCATGTATCGCTGACTGATGATCCGAACAGGCGGGGAACCGGCCATGTATCTTGCGATCATGCTACTGCTGATGTTTGTTCTGCCGCTGGGCTCGGTCGTTGCGGAAGCGCATTGGAGTGCGGGTGCCAACCTCGTCTTCCTGATCGGAAAGTGGTTCGTCTTCTGGGGTGTCGGTTTGCGGCTATTGGTCGCCAGCCTGAAACAGATCGTCAATCCCGCATTCACGGCCGAAACGATCTTTGATCTCACCGACCACAAGGCCGAGTCGCTGGTGCAGGAGATCGGCTTCGGCAACCTGTCGATCGGTATGCTTGGCGTACTCAGCCTCTTCGAGCCGCAGTGGCTCGTCCCTGCCGCGATCACCGGTTGCCTGTTCTTCGGTCTTGCGGGTCTCAAGCATCTCCTGGAGCGAGGAAGAAACAGGTCGAGGAACATAGCAATGATCTCCGACCTGTGGCTCTCTCTTGTACTTGCCTTCTATCTCTCCGCAGCGTTTTTTCAGAACGCCCGATAGTCCGTCACCTCGACATGGGTGACACGACCGTCTTCGTTGAAGGTAATCGTTTCTTCGCCCTCACGCACCAAGGGGTTGCCCGTCTTGCTGTGCGTCGCACGAACCGACCAGACGGCGCGGCCGGCTTTGGGGCCAGCCTTCTCAACCAGTGTGTCGACCGCCGTCTGATCCGGATAGTCATCGAAATACTTGCGGAAAGCGACCATGATGTCGGCTCGCCCGGACAGGCTTCCGACACCGTTCGAGACATAGGTCGCGTCTTCCGCGAAATAGCTCTCGATCAAATCGAAATCGAGCGCGTTGATCGCGGCGTGGAATCGCTTGATTTCTTCAACTGGATCGAACGTCATGGTGAGAGCCTCACGCCACGCCCCGCAAGATCCGCGCGCAGCTTGTCGGCGCCGGTGAACAGAACTGCATCCCAGCCCGCCGCTTTCGCGCCGTCGACGTTAGCGGCGGAGTCGTCGATGAAGATCGTCGCCGCCGGATTGAGGTCGAAGCTCTTGGCATGGGTTTCGTAGATCGCAATGTCGGGTTTGATCAGGCCGATATCGCCCGAAACGGTCACGCCGCGTGGCTTGGTCAGAAACGGAAAGCGCACCTGTGCTTCGCGGAAGGTGTCGGATGCGAAGTTCGTCAGCATCGTAACGTCCCGGCCATCGGCAATCAGGCCTTCCATAATCGCAACGCTGTCGTCGTAGGAGTGCGGAACCATTTCGTGCCAGTGCTTCCGGAAGGCGCGGATATGTTCCTCTCGATCTGGATGAACTTCGATCAGCAGCGCTTCGGCTTCGGCCCAGGTGCGGCCGCGGTCCTGCTCGACGTTCCAGTCATGAGTGCAGACATTCTCGAAGAACCATTTGCGCTCAGCTGCATCAGGAATGAGATGGCTGAACGGAATATTCGGATCGTAATGGATGAGAACTTTTCCGATGTCGAAAACAATATGCTCGATGGGCATCGATTAATCCTTGGCACGTTTGAACGCGAGCGGAATAGCCGCGGTGATTGCTTTTTTCATGACAGTCGGCAACGCCTGCGAGTCAAGATTTGTAACTGCTTCCCACCAAGCGTTATCTATTTGAATTCGCGAGGGGACCGCGACGCGGTAGATGGACAGCCGGAGCTCGAAATGGGTGAAGACGTGTGTCACGGTTCCGCAGCGCTCCCACCGGGCTGAAAAGGGCGCGGCAGCAGCCGATGTTTCTCCGTCTTGCCGCGCCGTCCAGTTGGTCGTCGGCACCTCGGTCATACCGCCGAGCAGACCGCTTTCGATGCGCCGTCGCAGAAGGATGTCACCATCTGCAGTGACCGCGATGAAAGCCGCTCCCTGGCGGATCGGCTTTTCCTTCTTGGCTGCCTTGATCGGAAAGTGCTCGGGATCATGCAGGCGCAACGCCTCGCAAGATTTACGGAGCGGGCAGAGGGAACAGGCAGGCCGCTTCGGCGTGCAGATCGTTGCACCCAGGTCCATCATTGCTTGCGCAAAATCGCCAGGCCGATCCTTCGGGGTCAGCAGAGCCACTTTCTGCTTCATCAAGGGTTTGGCGTTGGGCAGCGGCGTGGCAATTGCATAGAGGCGCGAAATTACCCGCTCGACGTTGCCATCCATGACGACTGCCGGCCGGTCGAAAGCGATCGCGGCTACTGCGGCGGCTGTATAATCTCCGATGCCAGGAAGCGATTTCAGCCCTTCTTCGGTATTAGGAAAGACGCCCTCGTGATGGCGCGCCACAGCCTCGGCGCATTTCTTGAGGTTACGGGCGCGAGCGTAGTATCCCAGCCCCGCCCAGGCGGCCATCACGTCCTCGCTCGGCGCATCGGCGAGATCCCGCACGGTCGGCCAACGTGCCAGGAAATTGGCGAAGTAGGGTTTCACCGCCGGCACCGTGGTCTGCTGAAGCATCACCTCTGAGAGCCAGACGTGATAGGGATCGACCTTGATCCCACGCGCCGCCATCGGTGGCGAGACGCGCCAAGGCAGATCGCGATGGTGCCGGTCATACCAGTCGAGAAGGGGTTTGGCGGCGGGCGCGTCCAGTGTCGTCGGTGTCATTATTTGCCGTCGTGAGGGGAAGTGCCCTATACTTGGCGAAGCAATGCCGCGCGATCAAGGCAGTGGCACCTGAAGGCAGCGCGATGTGAAGGTTTCGATGAGTTATCCACGAAAAGGTGAAAAGCAGATCTCCGAATTGACGAATGTGTTGATCGATCCGGTGCTGGCAAAGCGCGCCGGCATCAATACGGCGCTGCTCGGATCATGGGACGAGATCGCCGGCGAGGAGTTTGCCGATTGCACGCGACCGGAAAAGATCGCTTGGGCGAGGGGCAATGACGACGGTAGTTTTCGTCCCGGTGTGCTCACCATCGCCTGCGAGGGCGCCCGGGCATTATTTCTGACGCATGCACAGGGCGAGCTGATCCAGCGGGTCAACAGTTTCTTCGGCTTTGCCGCCGTTCACCAGATACGCATCGTCCAGAAGCCCGTCTATCAGACCGTCAAGGGCACTCGTACCCCCCCGCCGCTAAGGGGCGCGGCAGCTGCGAAGCTGGACGAGATGATGACAGGGATCGAAGGCGACAAGCTGCGTGACGCGGTAAAGCGTCTCGGCACGGCTGTGTTGGGGAAGCGAGGCCGCTAGCGCCTTTCAAGTATTGCCGTGGCAATTCTGTACGCAATTTAATCTGGCGGTCCAACCAAGGTCACAATTCTTTGAAGAAAGTTGGCCAGCCGTGCCTTGTTCGGGGCTTCGAGCCGTTATATCGCACTGTCAGCCACTACTCTCATCTATGGGGAACTTCATGTCGATTTCCGAAATGCAACTGACGAAACGCCAGCTCCTGGGCGGCGTGGCTGCTGCGACTGCGACGCTTGCCGTTTTCAGCACCGCGCATGCCGCGGCCGAAGTGCCGAAGCCCGATGGCGACGTCGATATGGCTGCCGTGCTGAAGCCCGGTGAGTTGCCGGAAATGGCGCTCGGCAAGGAAGACGCCCCGGTCACGATCGTCGAATACATGTCGATGACGTGCCCGCACTGCGCCCACTTCCACACGACGACCTTCGATGAGATCAAGAAGAAGTACGTCGACACTGGCAAGGTGCGCTTCATCATCCGCGAATTCCCGTTCGACCCTCGGGCAGCGGCCGCCTTCATGTTGGCCCGCTGCAACGCTTCCAAGCCGGAAGAATTGAGCACGGCCGAACAGTATTTCCCGATGGTCTCCATGCTCTTCAAGCAGCAACAGACCTGGGCTGCCGCTGACGACGGCCGCGCAGCATTGCTTCAGATGTCCAAACTTGCCGGATTTACTGAGGATAGCTTTACGAAGTGCTTGACGAACCAGAAGCTGCTCGATCAAGTGAACGCAACGCGGGAAAGGGGTTCCAAGGAGTTTGGCGTCAACGCCACGCCGACGTTCCTCATCAACGGGAAGCGCTATTCTGGAGACATGTCGGTTGACACCATGTCGGCCCTTATCGACAGCCTGCTCTAAACTGAACCGTATCCGATCGACGGGCGACGGCGGAAGCCGTGTGCCCGTCGTTAGCTTCATGCGGCGGGGGGACACGGCATGAAGTTCAACAAGCTTCGCGTCGTCGGCTTCAAATCCTTCGTGGAACCCACCGAATTCATTATCGAGCGCGGCTTGACTGGCATCGTCGGGCCGAATGGCTGTGGCAAGTCGAACCTCGTCGAAGCGCTCCGCTGGGTGATGGGTGAAAACTCATACAAGAACATGCGTGCGTCCGGCATGGACGACGTCATTTTCTCCGGCTCTGGCAATCGTCCCGCCCGCAATACCGCCGAAGTCGCGCTCTATCTCGATAATGCCGAGCGTATGGCGCCCGCCGCCTTCAACGATAGCGACGAAATCCAGGTCACGCGCCGCATCGAGCGCGAGCAGGGTTCGATCTATCGCATCAACGGCAAGGAAAGCCGTGCCAAGGACGTGCAGCTTCTTTTTGCCGACGCATCCACCGGGGCGCGTTCCCCGTCCATGGTCGGCCAAGGGCGGATCGGCGAGTTGATCTCGGCAAAGCCGCAGGCTCGCCGCCAGCTTCTTGAAGAGGCAGCGGGCATATCAGGCCTGCATTCGCGCCGTCACGAAGCCGAGCTTCGTCTGCGTGCCGCCGAAAGCAATCTGGAACGCCTCGATGACGTGACCTCGCAGCTGGAAAGCCAGATCGAGAGCTTGAAACGGCAGGCCCGTCAGGCAAACCGCTTCAAGTCCCTGTCTGCCGATATCCGCGCGCGAGAGGCGTTGCTTCTGCATATCCGCTGGGTTCAGGCCAAGGAGGCGGAAGCCGAGGCCGACAGCGCCCTCAACCAGGCCACCGTCGTTGTCGCCGAAAAGGCACAGATGCAGATGGAGGCCGCCAAGACCCAAGGTATTGCTAGCCTCAAGCTGCCGGAACTGCGCGAAGGTGAAGCGCGCGCCGCTGCCGCGCTGCAGCGCCTGCAGATCGCCAAGACGCAGCTGGAGGAGGATGCCAATCGCATCCTGCGCCGTCGCGATGAACTGACCCGCCGCCTTGCGCAGCTTGGCGAGGACATCCGCCGCGAGGAACGGCTGGTTGCCGACAATGCCGAAATCCTGGCACGTCTGGACGCCGAAGAGGCCGAGATCACCGAAATTCTCGCCGATTCCGGCCGTTTTGCCGAAGAAACGCGCGAGGCCTTCGAGGAGGCAGCGGCAAAGCTCACAGACAGCGAGCGCGTTTTCACTGCGCTGACGGCGGAACGCGCCGAGGCAGCGGCGGGGCGCAACCAACTCGAGCGCGCGATTCGCGATATCGCCGATCGCAAGATGCGTCTTGAGCGACAGATGGACGAGGCCAACCGCGAACTGCAGGCTATCGGGGAGAAGATTGCCGGCCTGCCCGATCCGGACGAGAAGCGGGCCGTGGTCGAGGCGGGCGAGCTAGCGCTTGCCGAGGCGGAAGCCGCAATCCAGGGCGTCGAGCACGCCTTGGCCGCTGCCCGCCAGACCGAGGCTCTCTCCCGATCGCCGGTCGATCAGGCGCGCGCGAAGCTGAACGCCATCGAAACGGAAGCCCGAACCATTTCGCGCATGCTGGCGGCCGGCGCAGCCGCAGGCGAGTTTGCACCGGTTGCCGATGAGCTTCGCGTCGATCGCGGCTTCGAAACGGCTCTGGGTGCGGCGCTCGGTGACGATATCGAATCCCCTCTTGATCCCAACGCGGCGGTTCATTGGTCCGGCAATGGTGACGGTGCCGCGGACCCGGCCCTGCCGGCCGGCGTGACGCCGCTGATCGATTATGTTCGCGCTCCTGCGGCACTGATGCGCCGTCTGAAGCAGATCGGCCTCGTCTCCGGTTCGGATGCGGCGGCACTGATGAAGGACCTGAAGCCAGGCCAACGCCTGGTGACCAAGCAAGGCGCCGTCTACCGCTGGGACGGTCACGTCACCGGCGCGGATGCGCCGAGTGCGGCCGCGCTGAAGCTGGCGCAGAAGAACCGGCTCGCCGAACTGGAAAGCGAAGCGGCGCTTGCCCGGGATATACTCGACGAAGCCGAAGAGCGCTTGGCGAGTGCCGTGGATTCCATTCGCGTTCAGGAGGAGCGCCTCGCCGATGCGCGCGAGAAGAGCCGTATCTCCGCGCGGCAACTTGCCGAAGCTCGCGAAGCATTGACAGCGGCCGAGCGAGCCTCGGGCGATCTCATCCGCAGGCGCGATGTCATTGCAGAAGCAATCAGCCAACTTCAGATCCAGGTTGAAGATCTCTCGATCCAAGAAGAGAACGCCCGGATCGAGTTGGAAGACGCTCCCGATTTGACGGCGATCGACGAACGGCTTCGAGCGCAGCAGGCCGAGGTTGCGACCGATCGTGGTGCACTCGCGGAGGCGCGGGCACGCCACGAAAGCCTAAACCGCGAGAACGAAGCCCGTCAGCGCCGCATCATTGCCATCGGGCAGGAGCGCGAGACCTGGCGTCAGCGCGCTGCCAGCGCCGAGGATCACATTGCCACACTTCGTGACCGCGAGGAGGAGGCGCGGGAGGAAGCAGCCGAGCTTGAAATGGCGCCCGATGAGTTCGACGACAAGCGCCGTGCGCTGCTGACGGAACTCCAGAAGGCTGACGAAGCACGTCGCCACGCGGCCGATGTGCTTGCTGAAGCCGAGCTCGTCCAGCGCGACGCCGACCACAAGGCGGCGACGGCACTATCGGAACTTGCCGAAAGCCGCGAGCGTCGCGGTCGCGCCGAAGAACGGCTGGTCTCGGCACGCGAAAAGCGACAGGAAAACGAGGCCCGAATTCGTGAGGCACTGAACGCTGCGCCACACGAGGCTCTTCGGATTGCCGGACTGGAATCGCTGCAGACAGCGCCTGATCTTCGCGAGGTCGAGCGCGAACTCGAACGCCTCAAGATGGAGCGCGAGCGCCTTGGCGCGGTCAACCTGCGCGCCGAGGAAGAGCAGAAGGAACTAAGCGGCAAGCTCGAGGCCCTGATCAAGGAGCGCGACGACGTGATCGATGCGATCCGCAAATTGCGCGGCGCGATTCAGAGCCTCAATCGTGAGGGGCGCGAGCGACTTCTCGCCGCCTTCGACGTTGTTAACGGCCAGTTTCAACGTCTTTTTACCCATCTCTTCGGCGGCGGCACCGCCGAACTGCAGCTGATCGAATCCGATGATCCGCTTGAAGCCGGCTTGGAAATTCTTGCCCGTCCGCCCGGCAAGAAGCCGCAGACGATGACGCTTCTTTCGGGCGGCGAGCAGGCGCTGACGGCAATGGCGCTGATCTTTGCCGTCTTCTTGACCAATCCCGCCCCGATCTGCGTGCTGGACGAAGTGGACGCACCGCTCGATGACCACAACGTCGAGCGCTATTGCAACCTGATGGACGAAATGGCTGCCTCCACCGAGACGCGTTTCGTCATCATCACCCATAATCCGATCACCATGGCGCGCATGAACAGGCTGTTCGGCGTAACGATGGCGGAGCAGGGTGTATCGCAGCTCGTGTCGGTCGATCTTCAGACCGCCGAACAACTGCGTGAGATCGCCTGAGCAATCGACTGTGAATAGCCCAAAAAAAGTCGGCCTGAATGGGGCATCTCCGCCATTCGGGTAATGTGTTTGTACCGATCTTGTATTAGAGATTGCTTCTTGTCGCAGTCGAATTACCGCGAAAGGTTGTCGGTTGCATAGTTTCCTGCGCGACGCGCTCGGAGCAATATGCCCCGGCAGTCGTTTGGGCGGAACCCCCCGTCCGGTTTTCCTGGCCGGACGGACATAAGGCTTTGCGGGACTTTGTTGCAGTCCCGCAAAGCTTTTCCCATCCTATCGCGTCAGTCCGTCGCATTGTTGTGCGATGCAACATTTCGGCCGCATTTGTCGATTTTCATTTCAACACCAACGGATTAAGTTGATCCGGATTTGGTGTTGGGGGGAATATGACCAAGTGGGTCTATACATTTGGCAGCGGTAAGGCAGAGGGTAGCGCCCTCGACGGCGAGCGTTTGGGCGGCAAGGGCGCAAACCTCGCGGAGATGTGCAATCTTGGCCTTCCCGTTCCTCCCGGTCTAACGATTATCGCCGAGGCCTGCTCTGCCTACTACAAGATCGGGCGACAGATAGGCGAGGACCTGAAAGCGCAGGTCCGGGCCGGCATCGAATGCATCGAGGCAACGACGGGCCGACGGTTCGGTGCGGGCGATCGGCCGTTGCTGCTGTCCGTGCGCTCCGGAGCTCGGGTTTCGATGCCAGGGATGATGGACACTGTCCTTAATCTCGGCCTCAACGACGAAACCGTCCAAGCGCTTGGCCACGATGCGGGCGACGCGCGCTTTGCCTGGGACAGCTACCGCCGTTTCATTCAGATGTATGCCGACGTCGTTATGCGGCTTGATCACGAGGTGTTCGAGGAAATCCTCGAGGACGAGAAGGCGCGCCTCGGCTATGAATTCGACACGGAACTGAGTGCCAGCGAATGGCAGCACGTAGTCGCGCTCTACAAAAGCATTATCGAGGAGGAACTGGGCGAGGAGTTTCCCCAGGACCCCGAGGTGCAGCTATGGGGCGCCGTCGGGGCCGTCTTCGCCAGCTGGATGAGCGCTCGCGCCGTCACCTACCGTCAGCTTCACAATATTCCTGAAGGCTGGGGGACGGCAGTCAACATCCAGGCGATGGTCTTTGGCAACCACGGCAATTCATCCGCAACCGGCGTTGCCTTCACTCGCAATCCGTCGACGGGCGAAAAGTCGCTTTACGGCGAATTCCTCGTCAACGCGCAGGGCGAGGATGTCGTCGCCGGTATCCGCACGCCGCAGAGCATCACCGAGGAGGGCCGTATCAGCTCCGGTTCCGAACGACCATCGATGGAAAAGCTGATGCCGGATGCATTCAAGGAGCTGTCGCGCATCTGTTCCGAGCTTGAAGCGCATTATCGGGACATGCAGGACATCGAATTCACCATCGAGCGCGGAAAGCTCTGGATGCTGCAGACCCGCTCCGGCAAGCGCTCGACGCGCGCTGCGATGAAGATCGCCGTCGACATGGTGGATGAGAAGCTTATCACCGAAGAAGAGGCCGTGCTTCGCATCGAGCCCTCGTCACTGGATCAGCTCCTGCACCCCACGATCGATCCACGCGTATCGCGCGAGATCATCGGTACTGGTCTGCCGGCATCTCCAGGCGCGGCAACCGGCGAAATCGTGTTCACGGCCGAGGAGGCCGTCATAGCTTCGGAGGAGGGACGCAAGGTCATCCTGCTGCGCGTCGAGACAAGCCCGGAAGACATTCACGGCATGCATGCGGCAGAGGGCATACTGACGACGCGTGGCGGCATGACCAGCCACGCCGCCGTTGTCGCGCGCGGCATGGGCATCCCGTGCGTCGTCGGGGCGGGAAGCATGCGCATTGACGCGCGCAACGAGCGGCTGATCGGTGTCGGCGTCACGCTGAAGAAGGGCGATGTTATCACCATTGATGGATCTGCGGGACAGGTCTTGAAGGGCGATGTACAGATGATCCAGCCCGAGCTTTCGGGCGATTTCGGGCGCATCATGCAATGGGCCGACCGGGCGCGTCGGATGACCGTGCGCACCAATGCCGATACGCCCGCCGACGCGCGCGCGGCTCGCTCATTCGGTGCTGAGGGCATCGGGCTTTGCCGTACCGAGCACATGTTCTTCGAGGGCGACCGCATACATCTGATGCGCGAGATGATCCTGGCGGAGGATGAAACCGGCCGCCGCGCCGCGTTGGAGAGCCTATTGCCGGTGCAGCGGCACGATTTCATCAGCCTGTTCAATGTCATGCACGGCCTGCCGGTGACGATCCGCCTGCTTGATCCGCCGCTGCATGAATTCCTACCGAAGACAGACGACGAGATCGCTGACGTTTCCGCCGCAATGGGCATGGACGCCGCGGTGCTGCGCCAGCGCGTCGATGCGTTGCATGAATTCAATCCGATGCTCGGCCATCGCGGTTGTCGGCTGGCCATTTCCTATCCCGAGATCGTCGAGATGCAAGCGCGCGCGATCTTCGAGGCGGCGGTGGCGGCAGCCCATGAAACGGGTGCTGCCGTCGTGCCTGAAATCATGGTGCCCCTCGTCGGATTGCGCTCGGAGCTGGACTACGTCAAGGAGCGCATCGACGCCATCGCCCGGGATGTCACGGCGGAGGCCGGCATGCGGATCGACTACCTGGTCGGCACGATGATTGAGCTGCCACGTGCAGCCCTCCGGGCGCATATTATTGCGGAAGCTGCGGAATTCTTCTCCTTCGGCACCAATGACCTGACGCAAACGACTTTCGGCATCTCCCGCGACGATGCGTCAGCCTTTATTCCGACCTATCAGCGTAAGGGGATCATAGAGCACGATCCCTTCATTTCGCTGGATTTTGATGGTGTCGGCGAGCTGATCCGCATCGCCGCTGAACGCGGCAGGCGCACGCGTAACGACATGAAGCTCGGAATCTGCGGCGAACATGGTGGCGATCCCGCCTCCATCCATTTCTGCGAGGAAATCGGATTGGACTACGTGTCCTGTTCACCCTTCCGTGTGCCGATCGCCCGGTTAGCCGCGGCACAGGCGGTCATCACCAATGGCGCCCGTATCGATGGCCGTAGTAAGGATGGTCGAGATCATAGGACATCTGCATCATGAGCATGTCGCTGTTGTAGCGTGACTGCGCGCGGCGGTCGAGATCTATGCGCTGCAGGCAGCCTGCGAATCCGTCCGTGCCGCGTCTGAAGCCGTAATGTAGGCATTGTGCCTCATCGGCGGCACGTCGCTCTTCGGGCGTCATTGATTGGCAGTCCGAAAGGCCAATTGATGCAGCGGCAAGCGCAAGAGGTAAGAAGAACGGACGCATCGGCGTGTCTTTGCAATCGAAATTCTGGACCGTCAGATGACGCCAATCGCCGCCTACAGTCAATGACTTGAGCTGAAGGATTGTGGTCTTGGATGCATCCTGGATGCCGGTGGCTTTCGTCCGCGGAGGATCGTCTGTAAGAAGGCGGTTAAGATGACATTGGAAAAGCAAGCATGGCACTGCGTGATCGATTCTCAAAGAAACTGACCTGCCCGCAATGCGGCAACAGCGGCTTTGCCGAAGCCTCCGAAATCGACGATCCGAAGCGCAAGCATCCCGGCTTCAGCGTGGATCATCTGCCGCGCGGCTTCTTTATCCAGCGCGCGTCCAATCATCAGGAGACCAGCATGATCAAGTGCGAATGCGGGCGCAAATTTCCGTTCCGCAGTTTGGCGGAATCGGTCGCTCAGCGCGACTAGCCCGGAAGACGCTAGGTCAGAACCGTTCGAGAACTTTGACGAAAGCTTCGGCGAAGCGGACGAGATGGGCTGTCGCGTGGTCGGGCGCTTCCATGCGGATTTCCGTTCCGTTGTGGTCGAGCACGGCAAGAACAACGCGCATCTGCTGGCCAGGTGAGGGGATGCGAAGCACGGCGATTCGCTTGCAGTCGTCCATCAACCCTTCTGCGGGAAGATCGAAGAGAAATTCTCCGCCGGCCTTGGCCGAGGCCAGGCGGACCGTTTCGCAGAAGTCGGATTTGCCGTCATATCCGTCAAGCGACAGTTCCAGTTCCAGCAGCTCTATCGGCAGAAGCGGATCTGCATGATCAGCTGGCCCGAGTGCCGGCGCCTGGGTCCCCGATGCGAGCTCCGGTGCAATCATTGCCCTTCTCCTGTGGGTCGGTGTGCGACGCAAACACACAACTGCAAATCAAGGAATATCAGAAAATGCTCACGCACGCCATTGTCGTCTTCTCCGTGGATTGCGTGCCGCAGGTCGACACAACAGTTTCAATTTAGGCGAATTTTGCACTAAACAAGTCGAGGGCGATTTTGCGCGTTCATGCGGGACGCGCCGCTTGCGAGTAACCGGTAAGTTTGATGGCAATCCGTTTCGACCGCCCCATTTCAAGTGCTGCCCGCTTCTCGCGGCGCTTCGCAGCATTTGCCCTGGTTCTTTGCGTTGCGGCTCTGGTTGGTCACCGTTTTGCCGGTCTTGTCACGCCCTATCTGGTGCTGGTTCTCTTGGTCTCCGCCGGCTTCGCGCTGCTTGCGGCCCTGCTTGCGATCGCCGGGCTGCGCAGCCTTTGGCTGACAGGCGCCGAAGGCGGGCTGGATGCCTTGAAAGCCTTGATTTTTGCGGCCCTTCCGCTCGCGATTGGCGGGATTGCGGCCGAGCGCTATTTCACACTACCGCCCATATATGATGTGTCGACCGATCTCGTTTCCGCGCCCGATTGGCTGAAGACGCCGAATGCCGATCAGATCTGGCTGAAGCGCCAACCGGCGGTGACAGCTGAGGATCGCGAGAGGCAGCTCGAAGCCTATCCGGAACTGACAGGCCGTCGCTACGACGGCGCGATCGACCGCGTGCTGGAGGCCGTGAAGAAGGTTGCAAAGCAAAGCGGTATCCGCATCACCCGCGCTGATGGCGATCGCGAGCCAAGCCGTGATCTTGAAGACCGGCCGATGAAGCAACAGCCGGACGAAGGCGCGGTGGCCGAAGCGCCAGAGGCCGTGCCTATCCCGACGCCACGGCCCTATGACGACGATGTCGCGCAGCTGATTCGCCGGGCCAATGGCGTAACGCTGCAGGGCGAAACCCGCACCTTGGTCCTTGGTCTGCGTTTCGACGTCGTCATCCGCTTGCGTGAGGAAGCGGAAACCACTCTCGTCGATGTTCGCGTCGCCTCGCGCTACGGCCCGCACGACCTTGGCCTCAGTGCCGATATCGCCGAGGAATATCTGAAGGCTCTCGATTCCGAACTGCTCGGCATCGCCGGCAGCTAGCCTCATCCGCCCTTTGGCAATTGGTGAACCGCCTTCGTGCCCCTATGCCAAGAAGCGTTCCCTCTGCTCAGGTGTCGGTACGAAGCAGGTCGCGCGTCGACCGGCAATGCGAAGCCGATTGCGGGCGATAACTTCGTAAACACTGTCGGCAAATCCCTGCGGCAGCAGCCGAAGGACCTTCACCAGGGACCAGGGAAAGCCAAGGCCCGCAGCCATGCGGATCGTCCCGCCAGACTTGAAGTAGGCGCGCCCGTCTTCGATCAGAAGGTTGGTCTCATAGTCGCGGCCATCCAGCCCGTAGTGCCGGTAGAGCGCTTCGCCAAGCGGCGACTGCGCAGCGAGGAAACGATAACGCTTCGCCGTGTCATGCCTGAGCACGAACTGGATCCAGGCGGAGCAGAACACGCACTCGCCGTCGAAGACGATGAGAGGTTTGTCATCGGCAAAATAAGCTACGCCGGGATCGGCACGATAGCTGTAAGGACCGTGCATGACCCTACCTCCGGGTCGCCGGTCTGTACGAGCCAAGCAGGGCAGGTGGTCCGTCAGTTTCGATCTCGCCTCGCTCCACCAGATCCTCAATATGGGCGAGGACTGAGAGTGCGGCAGCGCCATGCAGGCGCGGATCAGTCTCGCGATAGATCACCTTCACCATGTCAGCGATGTTCCTGTCGCCGGCGTGGATGCGGTCGAGCAGGGCGCGTTCGCGCATCCGCCGGTGGGTCTTTAGGGCGCGCATAAACGAGATCGGCTTGCGCACCGGACCACCATGCCCCGGGAGCAGGATGCGGTCGTGCCGCTCGATCAGCTTGTCGAGAGAGGTCATGTAGTCGGACATCGATCCATCGGGCGGCGCGACGATGGATGTGGCCCACCCCATGACGTGATCGCCGGAAAACAGGATGCCTGTACCCTCGAGCGCGAAGGCCGCGTGATTGGCGGTATGTCCGGGCGTCAACACGCCCGTCAGACTCCATCCGTCGCCTTCGATGGTATCGCCATCTTCGATTGCAATATCGGGCCGGAAATCCAGGTCCGAGCTCTCTGCGAAGGGATTGATCTCGCCTTGGTGCAGCGGGCGGGCGGCGCGGTGCGGCCCCTGCGCGACGATCTGCGCGCCGGTTGCCGCCTGCACGCGACGCGACAGCGGCGAGTGGTCGCGGTGGGTATGGCTGACGAAGATATGGGTGACCTCGCGTCCGGCAAGCGCCGCCGTCAATGCCTGGAAATGCCCTTCGTCCTCGGGGCCTGGATCGATGACCGCAACGGAGCCATGCCCGACGATGTAGCTGTTGGTGCCGTGGAAGGTGAAGGCGCTCGGATTATGGACCGTTATGCGCTGCACGCCTGGCGCAACCGGCACAGCTTGGCCGTAAGAAGGCTCGAACGCCAAATTGAACTCGGGACTTGCCATTTACTTGTATTCGATCTCGATGAAGGACATCGGCTGATCGCCGGCATTGACGACATTGTGCTCGGTGCCGGCATCGCGCCGGTAGGCCGCGCCCTTGGTGACTTCGACCCTGCGGCTGCCGCTCTTTTCCTCCAGCAGAAACTGGCAATCGGTCATTGGTACGACGACATAGCCCATCCCATGTGTATGGACGCCCGTATCGGCACCCGGTTCGAAATCCCAACGCGTGATCCGAACCACGGCATCGTCGAGCAGCAGGGTTGCGAGGGCAGGCGGGCGGGCGCGGTACTGGCTCATTGTTACTCCATCGTCCTGGACGGCTGACGCGAGACCTAGCATGGCGACGCAAAAAGCGCACAGAAATATGCGATGGCCCGAAACTTAATGATTGTGACGTCAGGCGAGCTTTGCTAAGCAGGCGTCGATTTGGCAAGCGGTCTCCGCTTTCAAGCTCTGGTGGGGCGTCGCCAAGCGGTAAGGCACCGGTTTTTGGTACCGGCATTCCCAGGTTCGAATCCTGGCGCCCCAGCCATTGAACTTCTTGTCCAGCCCGGAGACATAGGTAATACTTTTTGGACCGAAGAGTTCGGTAAAGGTTCAAGCCTACCTGTATTGTCTCGAAGTATTACGGATCGTAATCCATAAGCTGTCGGCCAGATATGAATTCGGTGCCGTCGAGCCACATGCGATACATGGCGACCTCTAAGCCACGAGCCGGTGCGACTTTTCCTTTCGCCATGCCGCGCCGCTCGAGCTCTTCATCGCCCAGGGCTTCAGCGACGATCATTTCCTCACGCGCGCCAGGAGGATTTGGGCAGCCTCATAGAACAAAGTTCACATCATGCGGCGAAGGCCGAATACCCCATCTCCGAGATGAACTGACCCCTCTCGGGAAGGACACCAGCAAGTCGAAACCTCGTATCGCGGGTGTCGCGAACTGAAGTCACGTATGGGGCCCAATCGGTCTTGAGTACAAAAAAAGGCGACCCAAGGGCCGCCTTCCAACTTTGCTTCCTCTGCCGTTCATTACTGCGCAGGCTGTGTCGGCGCCAGGAACTCGGCGCAATAGGAGGGGCCGTTCACGCCCGGGATATCGCCGACGACGTGAATGCTGCGGATCGTGTAGTCAGCGTTGGTGACGATTTCGGCCTGGCAGCGCAGGTACTGCGTGCGGGCGGCCGAGATCTGCTTGCCTCGCTTGCCATCCGCACCGTCTGCGTACTTCGCCGGGGTGCGGACCGTCTTGTAGCCGCCCTTCCAGGTGTAGGTGACGCCGCCGTCGTTTTCGATGTCATTGATCGGCGGACCGAAGGCGGCAAAAAACTTGCCGGCAGACTGGCCAACCCAGCGGCTGGAGATCGGATCGGCGGAAGTCGGAATCGTTGTGCAGCCGGCAAGCGCAATGGCAAGCCCAGCCGCGGCAAAGGTGCGGAGTTTCATTCTATCGTCCCTGAAAAGTTGTCGCGCATTCGACGGCGGGAATCGCTGGCCTGCAGCGGTTTCCGCTTGTCCCGCGAGCGCTTTAGCGCGGAACCCGGCAAAAGAAAATCGGCCCGCCTTCGCAATCGCAAAATTTGCCGCAAGTGTGTCTTTTTGTTCCACTTAGGCCTGCTACGGGGTGCGCCATCATGCTTGAAAAAAATGCGCAGGCTTTTGAATTTTGGTGCTTGCGAAACGGAATGGGCCGGTCTATAGAGGCGCCGCTGGTCACGGAGTGTAGCGCAGTCTGGTAGCGCACCACGTTCGGGACGTGGGGGTCGAGTGTTCGAATCACTCCACTCCGACCAGCCGAAAAGCCCGCGTGGGGGCTTTATTCTTTTGCCTGCAGAAGAGCCTTCCTGGGCTGTTTTCCCAATGCACCCGAACGATACGTCGCGGCGATTGCGTCGCAAATAGGCGCACAAATGTCGCGTATCGGTATCCATAAAAATAAGGGAAAACTAAAGTACCCGCCTTCACATGAAGATATATCAGAGTAAGCGCGCTTCGAGCGGGCGGGGAACAGTGCATGAAAGCCTCAGAATACAAAGCTGCGGTTGCTGTTACGGGACTGAGCGCCGCTGGTGTCGAAAAGCTCTTTGGTGTGGATCAGCTGACGACGCGTCGCTGGGCGTCGGGCGAAGCCGAAGTGCCGCGCGCGGTCGGCTTGTGCCTGCTGTTGATGGCATCGGCAAACGTCTCCGTTGCGCAAGCTGAGATATTAGCCGACGACACCGATGTCAGGCTCGCCAGAATTGCCTGATGGCGGCCTTAACCCCAAGGGTGTCGCTCTCCGTTGCGCCCGAGCGGGCGGCCCGTGCTTCAGTGCCGGCACATCCGAGCCTCAAGCCCCGAGAATGGCATCGATCTGGGCAATCAAGGCAGCATAGGTCTCAATGTGCCGATGATACTCGTTGCGTATCTGCTCCGTTATGTCGGAGAGAGGGCCGTCACCTTCGGAGCGAAAGTGCTTCACCTCATTCTCGGTCATGGACTTCAGATTGTCCTCGTACTCCTTGACTCTTTGAACATACTCTTCGCGAATTTTTTTCAGAGTCATCTCATCCCTCCTGCCTGGCCAGGCGCCGCGGACATTCCGCCACGGTGGCAGCAATCTAAAGGTTGCCTAGAAGAGATGCGGCGCTTAAAGCAGATTGACAATCCCGGCCGGTGAAAAGTGAACCAATGAGCAGCTCGAACCTCTATTCCAACATGGGTGGTCTGCCGCCGCAGACCGAACTCCTGTCCAGCAAAGCCGTGTTCACCACGGCCTATGCGGTGATCCCCCGCACTGTGATGACGGATATCGTCACCAGCTACTTTCCGCACTGGGAAGGCACGCGGGCCTGGGTGATCTCCCGGCCGATGACCGGCTTTTCCGAAACGTTTTCGCAGTACATCATGGAAGTGCAGCCAGGCGGTGGCAGCGATCGGCCTGAGCCGGAGAAGCGTGCCGAAGGCACGCTCTTCGTCGTCGAGGGCGAGATGATCGTGGAGTTCGATGGTGCCTCGCATGCGATGCGCCCGGGTTCCTTCGCTTTCCTTCCTGCCGGCTCCCGCTGGACACTGTGGAACAAGAGCGCAGCACCGGTGAAATTCCACTGGATCCGCAAAGCCTTCCAGGAGGTCGAAGGGCAGGAGCCGCCGCCAGCGATCTTCACCCATGAGGAAAATCATCCGCCGCAGCCGATGCCCGATACGAATGGCGCCTGGGCCACAACCCGCTTCATCGATCCGGCTGATCTGCGTTACGATATGCACGTCACCATCGTCACCTTCGAGCCAGGCGGGGTGATCCCCTTCATGGAAACGCATGTCATGGAGCACGGCCTCTATGTGCTCGAGGGCAGGGCCGTCTACCGTCTCAATAAGGATTGGGTCGAGGTGGAAGCCGGCGACTTCATGTGGCTGCGCGCCTTCTGCCCGCAGGCCTGCTACGCTGGCGGTCCCGGCCGCTTCCGCTACCTGCTCTACAAGGACGTCAATCGCCACATGCCGCTGTGGTAGGCGAGCGGGCGAGGCGGCAATCAGGGCGGTCCGGCACGACCTGGCATACGAACTGACATACTAGCGCTGGCTTTGCATTATGGCGACGCCAGCGCCGACTGTTGCGCGCAGATGACATCCAGCACCTTTCTCCAGCTCCGATATTGAGAAGGCCGCACTTGTCTGCGATGCTCGGGCTTCAATTCCTGCAGCTTCGGGAGACCATCATGAAAAAGATCATGTCCAACCAGAAAGGAAACATCGACCACAAGGACATGTCGCTTCATGATTTCTCGGTTCCTGCGCGCAAGGAAAAGCACGCCACGCCATAAGCCCTCTCTTTGGTTCTTCCAGACCCAGCAGAACAATGCCGACCGTGAGCGCCGGCGTTCGCGCTGGCGCAAGTTCCTCTCCTACTATCGACCGCACTTGCCTTTGCTGCTGGCGGACTTGTTCTGCGCAATTCTTGTTGCTGGCACGGCGGTAGCTTTGCCGCTATGCGCCAACTACGTTTCGCGTTACCTCCTGACGTTAACCGATACGCCGCAGGCCTTCGGCGAAATCCTCGTTATCGGCTCCGCTATGCTCGCGATCCTGGGGGTCCAGAGCGTCGCGATCTTCTTTGTCGACTATCAGGGGCATGTCATGGGCGCCCGGATTGAGGCAGCGGTTCGCCAGGAGCTCTTCGAGCATTGCCAGAAGCTCTCGTTCAGCTTCCACGATACGCAGCGCACCGGACAGCTGATGAGCCGCATCACCAATGATTCACTGTGGCTGGGTGAGCTATTCCACCATGGCCCCGAGGATCTCTCGATTGCTGTGCTCAAATATGGCGGGGCAATGGCTGTCCTGTTCTTCATCGATCCTCCGTTGGCTGGCATCATCCTTCTGCTCACACCGCTGGCAATCGCCTATGCGTTCCATTTCAATCGACGCATGAACCGGGCGCTTGACGCCAGCAAACAACAGATTGCCGCCGTCAACGAGCGTGTCGAGGATGCTCTGGCCGGCATTCGTGTCGTCCAGTCCTTTGCCAACGAGGCCAAGGAGAAAGAGCGTTTCGCCGATCTCAATGAAGGCTTTCTCCAGAGCCGCGCTGACGGCTATCGCAGCGAAGCTTGGTTCTCCGTCGGCACGGAGACTTTCGCGCAGCTCATCACCATCCTAGTCATCGTTGTCGGGGCTCTCCGTATCCTGACGGCGGAGCTCACCGTCGCCGACCTGCTTACGTTCCTGCTCTGCGTGGCGGTGTTGGTCGATCCCGTAAGGCGGTTGACCAACTTCGTGCGTCTTTGGCAGGAAGGCTACACCGGCTTCGTCAGGGCCATGGAGATACTGGAGATCGCACCTGACATCACGGACCGGCCAGAAGCCCGGCCTTTGTCGGTTCAACGTGGCGAAATCTGCTTCTCTGAGGTCACGTTCGGCTATGCTGACGACGGCGCCACTGTTCTCGACAATGTTTCTCTGACCATAGCGCCGGGCGAATTCGTGGCTTTGGTCGGTCCTTCAGGTGTGGGCAAGAGTACGCTTTGTGCACTGATCCCACGCTTCTACGATATCCAGGCTGGGAGGATCCGCATCGATGGCGTCGACGTTCGCGATGTGACGTTGGCGTCGCTGCGACGCCACATCGGCACTGTCCAGCAAGACGTCTACCTGTTTGCGGGCACGATAGCGGAGAACATCCGCTACGGACGGCCGGATGCAACCGATGCCGAAGTGGTGGCTGCCGCTCGTGCCGCGAATGCGCATGACTTCATCATGGCCCTTCCAGATGGCTACGATACCGATATTGGTCAACGCGGCCTCAAGCTTTCGGGAGGTCAGCGCCAGCGTCTCACGATCGCTCGCGTTTTCCTCAAGGACCCGGCGATCCTGATTTTCGATGAAGCGACCAGTGCGCTGGATAACGAGAGCGAACGTGCAGTGCAGCGCGCTTTGCTGAGCTTGGCGGAAGGAAGAACCACGCTGGTGATCGCCCACCGTCTCTCGACCGTTCGCCACGCCGACCGCATTCTGGTTCTCACAGGCGATGGTATCGTGGAGCACGGAACCCATGAGGATCTCATGGCCTATGAGGGGGTCTATGCCAATCTGCACCGGGTGCAGGCGAGCATGTAGAAGTCGTGGCCGCTTCATTTGAGCGAGCCACGACGAAACCCTCGTCAGATATCGCTTGCCGCGTTCGACCAGAGATCGGCGGCCTGGGCGGCCGTCATGCGCCGAACCTCCGCCTCGTGGCGGCGGTTGGCGAAGAGTTCGCTCGCCATGATCTGATCAGCGAGATCGGCCGGCAGCGACAGGATCACGCGGGCGTCGCCGCCGTGGATGCCGCCCAATTCGCTGCGCTTCCCGCTGACCATGCCGCCTGCCACCGTGTTGTTGGTGTCGGGGTCGATCAAAATGAAAGAGCCGGATGCCCGGTTCTGCTCGTAAGGATCGAAGATCGCCTGCTCGTCAAAGGCGAGGCGCACCTTGCCGATCGCATTCATGTAAAGCGTATCGACAGGAGCCCAGGCGCCCGTCTTCAGTTCGAGTTGCGCCACCGGCTGCACCTGCACACGCTGACGACGGCTGCCGCTCTTCAGCCAATAGCGCTTTCCGGCTTCGATGCCTTCCGGCTGCAGCGCGACGATCTGCGCGTCGAACGCAAGGCCGACCTGCGGCTGGCTGTCGATCGAGACGATCATGTCACCGCGCGCGACGTCCACCTGCCGGTCGAGAACCAGCGTGATCGCGTCGCCTGCAACGGCGGCGTTGCGTACCAGATCGAAGGTAACGATCTTGGAGACGTTGGCGACCATGCCCGACGGCAGGATCATGACGCTATCACCCGGTTTGACGGAGCCGCCGGCAACCGTGCCCTGGTAACCGCGGAAGCTTTCGCCGGGGCGCGACACGCGCTGCACGGAGAAGCGGAAGCCGGTTGCCTGCGAGGAGCGGACGGTGGCAAGCTCAAGGGTTTCGACCAGCGTCGGGCCCGCGTACCAAGGCATCGAGGCTTCGCCGGAGTAGACGACGTTCTCGCCCTTCAGAGCCGACATCGGGATCGCGGTGATCTGCTTGACGCCGAGCGACAGCGCGAATTCGCGGAATTCGTGCGTGATCTTCTCGAAGCCGGAACGGTCATAGTTCGTCAGGTCGATCTTGTTGACTGCAAGCACGAACTGCTTGATGCCGAGCAGCGAGGCGATCGTCGCGTGGCGGCGCGTCTGCTCCAAAATGCCTGCGCGTGCGTCGACTAGGAGCACGGCGAGATCGGCGGTGGATGCACCGGTTGCCATGTTACGGGTGTACTGCTCGTGGCCAGGGGTGTCGGCAACGATGAAGGAGCGCTTGTCGGTCGAGAAGTAGCGATAGGCGACGTCGATGGTGATGCCCTGTTCGCGCTCGGCCTGCAGTCCGTCGAGCAGCAGCGCAAAATCGGGCAGGCCAAGATCGTTCTGCTTGCCGGTGGAATCGCGCTGCAGCGTGGCGGCCTGGTCCTCCTTGACCGCCTTGGTGTCCCAGAGCAGGCGACCAATCAGGGTGGACTTCCCATCGTCGACGCTGCCGCAGGTGATGAGACGCAGCGGTCGCGAGTCGCGTGTTGCCGTCGCTGGTTCTGCGGCGGGCACGGCAAGGGCGTGTGCGGCGGTTACGGCTGCGGTCATCTCAGAAATATCCTTCACGCTTCTTTTTCTCCATGGAGCCGGACTGGTCGCGGTCGATGGCCCGGCCCTGGCGTTCGGAGACAGTGGCAATTTCGAGTTCGGCAATCACCTCTTCGAGCGTGGTCGCCTTCGATGGGATGGCGCCCGTCAGCGGAAAGTCGCCAAGGGTGCGGAAACGGATCATGCCTTCCTGGCGCACTTCGCCGGGAAGCAGTTCCAGCCGAGGATCCTCTGCGAGAATCATCATGCCATCGCGCTCAACATAGGGGCGCTTCTTGGCGTAGTAGAGCGGTACCAGCGGAATGTCCTCAGCCTGGATATAGCGCCAGATGTCGACTTCGGTCCAGTTGGAGAGCGGGAAGACACGAACGCTTTCGCCTTTGCGGATCTGGCCGTTGTAGATGTTCCAGAGTTCCGGGCGCTGGTTGCGCGGATCCCAGCGATGGTCGGGCGTGCGGAAGGAATAGATGCGCTCCTTGGCGCGGCTTGCTTCCTCGTCCCGTCGGGCACCGCCGAAGGCGGCATCGAACTGACCGGCATCGAGTGCCTGGCGTAAGCCTTCGGTCTTCATGATGTCGGTGAAGGCCGCCGAGCCATGGGTGAATGGTGTCACGTTTTCAGCCGCGCCGCGCGGATTGATATGCTCGATCAGGTCGAGGTCGTATTTCTTCGCGGTTTCATCGCGAAACGCGATCATCTCGCGGAATTTCCAACCGGTGTTGACGTGCAGCAGCGGGAAGGGGACGCGACCGGGATAGAAGGCCTTGCGTGCAAGGTGCAACAAGACCGACGAGTCCTTGCCGATCGAGTAAAGCATGACGGGCCGCTCGAATTCGGCAGCCACTTCGCGGAAGATGTGGATCGACTCGTTTTCCAGCGCCTTCAAATGTGGGTCAAGCGGCGGCTTCGTGATCCGCGGATTGTCGAGTTCCGCATCCGGACGACTATCGGGCATTTCTAACTCCAGACTTCGATCATACCGGTAAGGGAGGCTTACGGAATGAGGTGCATTTCAGACTTCGAGGAGCGCAGGCGAAAGCCGCGCTCCGATCCCGAAATCGACGGGTTACTGTTGCGCGGCAATCGCCGAGGCCTCTTCAGCCACGTGCAGGCCGCATTCGCGCTTTTCATCCTGTTCCCACCACCAGCGACCGGCTCGCTCCGGCTCGCCGGGTTTGATCGCCCGGGTGCAGGGTTCGCAGCCGATCGAGGGATAGCCACGGGCATGCAGTGGATTGACCGGCACGTCGTTGTCGGCGACGTAGGCTTTAATTGCGTCGATATCCCAATCGGCTAGCGGGTTGACCTTCAACAGGTGGCGCTCGGCGTCATACTCGGCAAACGGCGTCTCCGCGCGGTTCGCCGATTGGCCTCGGCGCAGACCGGTGATCCAGATGGTCGCCCCATCGAGTGCGCGCGCAAGCGGCTTCAGCTTGCGCACGCCACAACAGGCATGCCTTGCTTCGACACTCTCGTAGAAACCGTTGATGCCGTATTTCGCGGCATAGGCGTCGATGTCGGCCTGTTCCGGTTCGTAGCGGCTGATGCGGATGTCGTACTGCGTCTCGGTCTCGTCGATCAGGGCGAGTGTTTCCGGAAACAGTCGCCCGGTCTGCAGCGTCACCACCTCGATCGGCAGGCGATGATTGCCAATTTCGGCGGTGATGACCTGGTCCTCGATGCCGAGAGAGGTAGTGAAGACGACGCGGCCGCCGAGACTGGCAACGAGCGACAGACGTCCCGCAAGGTCAAGGGTTGCGAGTCTCGCATTCAGCGTTTCCGCCTGAGCGTTTGGATTGGCAGCAACAGTCATGGGGATCCTGTCCTTGATGTTGGCCGGAGTATCGCAGGTCAGGCTCGGGTCGGACAGAAAAACAGATTTCGAAAGCGGGCGCGATAGGAGCAAATATCTCTCCCCGGCCGCTGCAATGCGGAAAAGCAGCCGCACCGGCGATGTTTTGCCGACGGCCAGCTCAATGTCTATTGATTTAGTAGAGTAACACGTTGCCTGTCAATCGGAAATGTGAATTGATGACATCAGGAGCGCATTTTGGCTTAAATTTGGGATATTGGCTGAGGTGAAAAAACAAGGCCAAAAACCCTGTCTCTCAAGGGTTTCGCAGGTTTGTTCAAATTCCGTTCATGCTGCGCATGCCATAGAGGCAGGATCGAGCTTGCTGCGGGTTGGTGATTCCGCCCGCCATGTGTGTGTCGACGGTCAAAAATGATTACGCAGAAGGCAAAATATGCGCTGAGAGCGCTGACGGTATTGGCGGCAGCCGAGGACGGCGAACCTGTGATGATCTCCGACATCGCGGCGCAGCAGAAGATACCGAAAAAGTTCCTCGAACAGATCCTGCTCGACCTGAAACACCAGGGCATCGTCGTCAGCCGTCGCGGCAAGACGGGCGGCTATCTCCTGCTCAAGCCGGCCAACATGATCACCTTTGGCGAGGTGCTGCGCATCATCGACGGCCCGATCGCGCCACTTCCCTGCCTCTCAATCACCGCCTATCGCAAATGCGATGACTGCGACGGCGAACAGAACTGCGAGATCCGTCATGTCTTCGCCAAGGTGGCAGATGCCACCCGCAAGGTGCTGTTCTCGACCACGATCGCCGATGCCGTCGCTCCGGCAAAGGGTGCGCAGGTCACCCGCCTGTTGGCTTAGGCCCGGCCGCGGACCCCGCGGCGCTCACGAAAGCCCGCCACTGGGCTCGGCTTTATCTGATGGCGATTGGCAGTCCTACCGATCGCTCACTTCCCAGCGCGGATTGATCCACGGCTCCTGGTTGGAGCGCGGCAGCGGTTGTTTGCCAAGTATATGGTCGGCCGCCTTCTCGCCGGTCATGATCGACGGGCCGTTGAGGTTGCCGTAAGTGACATGCGGGAAGATCGACGAGTCGGCGACGCGCAACCCATCGACGCCAATGACACGCGTTTCGGGATCGACGACGGCCATCGGGTCGGTCTTTGCGCCCATCTTACATGTGCCGCAGGGGTGATAGGCACTTTCCAGGTGCTCGCGCAGGAATTCGTCGATTTGTTCGTCGGTCTGCACGTTCTCGCCTGGCTGGATCTCAGGTCCGCGATAATGGTCGAAGGCCTTTTGTCCGAAGATCTCGCGGGTGAGCCGCACGCAATGGCGGAATTTCTCCCAGTCCTCCGGATGGCTCATATAGTTGAAGCGAATGACCGGGTCGGCCTTCGGGTCCGAGGAAGCCAGCGTAACATTGCCGCGCGACTTCGATAGATTGTAGCCGACATGTACCTGGAAGCCGTGACTTTTTGCCGCCGCCTTGCCGTCATAGCTGATCGCGACCGGCAGGAAATGGTACTGGATGTCAGGCTGCTTGATGCCAGGCGCCGAGCGCAGGAAGGCGCAGGCCTCGAACTGGTTCGAGGTACCGAGCCCCGATTTGGTGAACATCCATTGCGCGCCCGCGACC
Organism: Rhizobium mesoamericanum STM3625; assembly: GCF_000312665.1. GTDB lineage: Bacteria > Pseudomonadota > Alphaproteobacteria > Rhizobiales > Rhizobiaceae > Rhizobium > Rhizobium mesoamericanum. Next base: position 1,854,310 of record NZ_HF536772.1, read on the forward strand.
CCCTGCCAGAACCAGGGAAGCCAGGAATAGAGCGAAACAGGCTTGGTGCTGACCTGCTGGAAATAGAATTCCATGTGGTCCTGCAGATTGGCGCCGACGCCCGGCCGGTTCGCCTTGACCTCGATGCCCATGTCCTGCAGATGCGCGCCGGGGCCGATGCCCGACAGCATGAGGAGCTTCGGGGAATTGAAGGACGAAGCCGAGACGATCACCTCGCGGTTCGCCTTGACGACCTCGACCTTGCCGCCGCGCTCGATCTCGACACCGGTAGCCCGGCCGTCCTCGATCACCACTTTGTGGGCGTGGCCGTAGACGACCTCCACATTCGGCCGCTTCAGAGCCGGTTTTAGATAGGCGTTGGCTGCCGACCAGCGGCGGCCGCCGAAAATTGTCTGCTCCATCAGCCCGAAGCCTTCCTGCTTCGAGCCGTTGTAGTCCTCCGTCGCCTCGAACCCCGCCTGCTTACCGGCCTCGATGAACGCGCGGAACAGCGGGTTGCGGAAGACACCGCGCTGGACGTGCAGCGGCCCGTCGGTGCCGCGCCAGCCTTCCTCGCCGCCGTGGCTGTGTTCCATCCGCTTGAAGTAGGGTAGCACGTCGGCATAGGCCCAGCCCTGTGCGCCGAGTTCCTCCCAGCGGTTGTAGTCCTCGGCGTGACCGCGCACATAGACCATGCCGTTGATCGAGGAGGAGCCGCCGATCACCTTGCCGCGCGGTGCGGTGATGCGCCGGTTGTTGAGGTTCGGCTCGGGCTCAGAGAGATAGCCCCAATTGTAGCGCTTCATGCTCATCGGCCAGGCAAGGGCCGCCGGCATCTGAATGAACGGCCCGAAATCGGAACCGCCCGCCTCGATGACAATGACGGTATTCTTGCCGTTTTCCGACAGACGGTAGGCAAGGGCGGAGCCCGCTGAGCCGGAGCCGATGATGACGAAATCTGCCTGCTGCATGCTACTTCCTCTAGTGTTTTATCGTCCCGCGCCGCCTTGAGCCGCCTCGTGATTCGAGACCGCCCCTCGGGCCTCCTCACCATGAGCCGGATTGATGTCTCCCACTGCTTCCGGTTCTCCTGCTTTCGCCTTCGAAGCCGAGCCTTCCTGCCCGCCCCCTGAAGCGCGGCGAAGCGACCTTCGAAAGGGCGAGGGCAGGCCGCACCACTCAATACGGCGCAACGACCGACCCCATGCCGACGTAAACAGTCTTGAGCTCCGAATAGTGCTCCAGCGCCGCCAGCGAATTCTCGCGTCCGAAACCGGATTGCTTGGAGCCGCCGAACGGTATTTCGACAGGGCAAAGATTGTAGGTGTTAATCCACAGCGTGCCGGCCTCGAGCTGGTCGACGACGCGATGGGCGCGCGTCAGATCCGCGGTAAAGACCCCGGCGGAGAGGCCGAATTCCGTAGCGTTGCCGCGGGCGATCACCTCGGCCTCGTCATCGAAATCGAGCACGCACATCACCGGCCCGAAGATCTCTTCGCGGGCGATCGTCATCTCGTCGGTGACGTCCGCAAACACCGTCGGCTGCACATAGTAGCCCTCGCCGGAAACGTTGTTCGGGATGCCGCCGCCGGTGACGAGCGTCGCGCCCTCCGCCTTGCCCTTCTCGATATATGAGAGAACCTTATCGCGCTGCGCCCAGGACACCATCGGCCCGAGCTGCGTCGCCTCGTCCATCGGGTCGCCGATGGCGATCGCCTCGGTGCGGGCCTTCAGCCGCTTCAGGAATTCCGCCTTGATCTTCCGCTGCACGAAGACACGGGTGCCGTTCGAGCAGACTTGGCCCGTCGAATAGAAATTGCCGAGCATCGCGCCGCCGACGGCGCTGTCGATATCGGCGTCATCGAAGACGATCAACGGCGACTTGCCGCCGAGCTCCATGGTGACATGCTTGAGGCTGCCGGCAGCCGCCGCGGCGACCTTACGCCCGGTCGGCACCGAGCCGGTCAGCGAAACCTTGGCGACGTCGGGGTGGTTGACGAGTAGCGGGCCGGTCTCGCGATCGCCCTGGATGACGTTATAGAGCCCCTTCGGCAGGCCCGCTTGGTGAAGGATTTCGGCAATGGCAAGCGCGCCGAGTGGCGTGTTTTCCGATGGCTTGAAGACCATGGCGTTGCCGGCGGCGAGCGCCGGTGCACCCTTCCAGCAGGCGATCTGCTGCGGGTAGTTCCATGCGCCGATGCCGACGCAGACGCCGAGTGGCACGCGCTTCGTGTAGGCGAAATCGCCACCAAGCGGGATGTAGGCGCCGTTGAGGCCGGCAGCGGCGATGCCGCCGAAGAACTCGAAGCTGTCGGCGCCGGATGTCGGATCGGCGACGATCGTTTCCTGGATCGGCTTGCCGGTATCCAGCGTCTCGAGTTCGGATAGCTCGCGATTGCGCTCACGCATGATGTCGGCCGCCCGCTTCAGGATGCGGCCACGAGCGGTCGGGCTCATCGCGGACCATTCCGGCTGGGCACGCTTGGCGGCCGCGATCGCCTTTTCGACGATGGCGGGCGTTGCTGCGTGCAACCGGGCGATCACCTCTCCGGTCGCCGGATAGATGCTTTCGATGACGCTACCGGCTTCATCCTCGACATACTCGCCGTCGATGAAATGGGAGGCTTTCGGCTGGGCTTTGAGGATCATTGGATCTGTCCTTTCGCAAGGGCGGCAAGCTGTGAATTGATGTAGTCTTCCGTAAGCGCGATCGATGCCTCGATGCTGACGGGCGCAGACCTCAGACTTTGGCGGATGTAGAGCCCGTCGATCATCGCAGCCGCGCCCTCAGCGATGCGTTCTGCGGCATCGTGAGGGCAGAGCGCTTTCAGGTTGGCGATCAGGTTCGACCGCAGACGGCGGGCATAGATGACAAGAAAGCGTCGGGTTTCCTCGGAACGCTGCGCCTCGGCATAGAAAGCAAGCCAGGCGGCGATCGTCGCCGGGGCGAACTGGTCGGCCTGGAAGCTGACGCGGATGACGGCGGACAATTTCTCGCGCGGCGCATCCGCCGTCTTCAGCGCCGTCACCGCGTCGTCGCGGAGCTGCTTTAGAAGAGAGCGGACGGACTCGATCAAAAGCTGCTCCTTGCTGCCGAAATAATGATGCGCCAGTGCCGGCGATACACCGGCCTGCCGAGCAATTTCCGACATGGTCACCGTCAGCGAGCCTTGGTCCCCGATCACGCGCAACGCGGCATCGACGAGCGCCTTACGGCGAACAGGCTCCATTCCGACTTTGGGCATCGCATCACCCCCTTGAAGATGACATCCAATATAATTTTGATTGACTGATCAATCAACAAAAATCTGAGGCGGGCGCGATGGAGCAACCTCTTCCAATTCTGCGTTTTTGAGACATATTCCCTACCAACCAGGAGGTGTGCCATGGCAGATATGTCTGATCGACTGAGCTTTTCATCTCTCCAATCGAAATGGGGTTGGTTCGCCTTGCTTGGCGTACTGCTCATCGTCTGCGGCCTAATCGCATTGGCAAACGTCGCGCTCGCGACCGTTGTGTCCGTCTACTATGTCGGAATACTCATGTTGATCGGCGGCATCGTCTACTTGGTTCACGCGTTTCAGGTGAGAACCTGGGGACAGGTGTTGGTTTGGGCTCTGAGCGGCGTCCTCTATATATTGGCCGGCTTCTTTGCCTTCGAGAACCCACTCCTGGCATCGGCGGTGTTGACGCTGTTTCTTGCCGTCGCCTTGCTGATCGCGGGCGTGTTCCGTACCTGGGTCGGCTGGCGCATGCGCCCGGTCAGAGGGTGGGGCTGGGTTCTTGCCAGCGGGATCATCACCGCGCTGGCCGGCGTTGTGATTGCCACTGGATGGCCCGTCAACAGCCTCTGGATCCTAGGGCTTTTCCTCGCTTGCGATCTTCTAGTTCAGGGCTGGTCGATGCTCGCCTTTGGTCTGGCTGTCCGTCGCTGAGTTGTACTCACAATTCACAGGCTCACATCACGGACTGTTTCTTTTTTGACAACTATGTGATGGAGAGCTAAAATTTGAATGCGAAGAGGCAGCCGAGGCGGCGGCGCGCATCGGTAATGCCGTGGACGGGTCAACCGTCCCCCGATCGGGCCTACGTGCCCACGAGGGAAAGGGAGGAATCTCATGCCGATGGTCACCGTATCTATTTCACCATTACAGGCTGCGGATATCCGGGCCGCTGTTGACAACGGCACCTACGCTTCAAGCAGCGAAGTCGTGCGCGAAGCTCTGCGTATGTGGGACGCCGCCCGCAAACTTGGCGGGGACCGCGATGAAATGTTAAATCCGGATTGCACCCCAGGTGGTGGCAAATGCGTCGCCGAGATGTTCGCCGATCACGAGGCCGAACATCGGCGTAGAGCTTGACCAAGCTGTTGATTGATCGAAAAATTCGATCGACTGACTGAGTGAGAAGGTTTTCATAAAAGTTTCACATTCGGGAAAGGGTTCGTTGATCCTTCTCCGCCAGTGTCCGCGCGCAAAACAACAAGACACAGTGGAGATTGGCATGTCTTTGGCGGCCACCGTCGATCCGGCGCTTGTTCGTCGTTACGCAAGCGATCAGATTGTGAACCTTGCAAAGCTTGTCGTCGAGAACGCGTTTCAGCCCATTGTGGAAGCAGGTACGGGAGTGGCGTTCGGCTATGAATCGCTGATGCGCGGGCAGGAGCGCATCGGTTTCGGTACCCCCGCAGAGATTCTGGATGAGGCGCACAAAAACCACCAGTTGCTGCAACTGGAGCAGATGGTGGCAAGCAGGGCGCTAGCGAAGTTCGCCACGCTCGCGCATTTCTCAAGTTCGACGCTGTTCCTCAATCTCGATGTCCGGCTGATCCCGCATGGCGAGCGGCTGGTGGAGGGTCTGCTACAGCATTTAAAGCTTGCCAATATTCCCCCGTCGTCCATCTGCTTCGAATTCTCCGAGCGCTTCGACAATACCAGCGTGCCGGAGTTTGCGGCGCTTGTATCACTGCTGCGCAAAGCCGGCTTCAAACTGGCGATTGACGATTTCGGTGTTGGTCACGGCGAAATCAAACTGCTTTGCGATCACCCGGTCGACTACCTGAAGATCGACCGGCATTTCATCGCCGACATCGACAGCAACCCACGCAAGCGCCACCTGCTGAAGAACATCGTCCACATCGCGCATGTGCTCGGCACCCGGGTCATCGCGGAGGGGATCGAGACCGAGGCGGAGTTCATCGCCTGCCGCGAGTTCGGCGTCGATCTCGTCCAGGGCTGGTTCATCTCCCGCCCGACGACCCACATCACAGAATTGCAGCCCGCGTTTCCGCACCTGCTGGATCTCGGCAAGAGCAAGCGCATCCCGCAATCCCTGGATGAGATCCTGATCCGCAAGCAGATCGAGATGCTGCCGACGGTCTACGAGAACGACACGATCGACAGCGTCTTCGAGCTTTTCCGCCGCAATCCGCAGCAGGCGTTTTTCCCGGTCCTGAACGCGAACGGTGAGCCCCGCGGCATCCTGCACGAGCGGCATTTGAAGGAATACATCTACCAGCCCTTCGGTCGCGATCTCCTGAAGAACAAGGTCTACGAGCGAACGATCTCTCACTTCGTCGAGATGGCGCCGATCGTCGGCCTGGATTCCGATACCGAGCAGCTGATGGCGATCTTCGCCAACATGGAAGGCTCGAACTGCCTGCTCTTGACCGATAACATGCGCTACGCGGGCGTCGTCTCGGCCGCCTCGCTCATCAAGGTCATGAACGAAAAGAAGCTGAAGACGGCGCAGGACCAGAACCCGCTGACTGGGCTGCCGGGCAACCGGGCGATCCGCGACTTCATGCGCGAGTCGAGCCTTGATGGCGACGAGAAGCGCCACTTTTGCTACTGCGACTTCGACAACTTCAAGCCGTTCAACGATGCTTACGGCTTTCACCTCGGCGACCACGCCATTTCGCTCTTCGCTGCGTTGATGCGCCGCTATTTTTTCGCCGAGCGTCATTTCCTGGGGCATGTCGGCGGCGACGACTTCTTCATTGGCGTGCGCGGTTGGACCAAGGAGGAACTGACCGAAATCCTGGATCGCCTGATTAGCGATTTTCACGGCGATGTGCTCGACCTCTATTCCGATGCGGATCGTGCCGCCGGCCGCATTCGGGGCCATGACCGCGCCGGCGTCGAGGCGCTATTCCCGCTGATGCGCTGCTCGATCGGCGTGCTTGAACTGCCGGAAGGTCTCGTCATCGACGACATCAATCGCGTCAGCGCCGAAATCGCCCATATCAAGGCGGAAGCCAAGGAAAGCGAGGAAGGGCTCGTTTTCCACCTCCTGGGCGAGACCAATTGACGCCACCCGCTGTTCCTGCCTTCTCAACTCCGTAGCGCTGGACTATCTGACATGCTTTCGGAACGAGGAGACCGGATCATGTCTTTGCCCAAACAAATGCGCTTCATCGACCTGCCGAGCTTTGGCGCGCCGGAGGTGATGCGGATTGCCACCGGACCGTTGCCGATACCGGGGGAGGGCCAGCTCCTTGTTCGCACTGCGGCGATCGGCGTCAACCGGCCCGACGTCGCACAGCGTCAAGGAACTTATCCCCCGCCAAAGGACGCAAGCCCGGTTCTCGGCCTCGAAATGGCAGGAGAGATCGTCGCCATCGGCCCGGGCATCAGGGATTTTGCCGTTGGCGACAAAGTGTGCGGGCTGACCAATGGCGGCGCCTATGCCGAATATTGCCTGCTGCCCAGCGGCCAGGCTCTGCGCTTTCCAAAGGACTATGACGCCGTCAAAGCTGCGGCACTTCCGGAAAACTACTTCACCGTCTGGGCGAACATGTTCCAGATGGCCGGGCTGACCGAAGGCGAGAAGGTTCTCGTCCATGGCGGCTCGAGCGGCATAGGAACGACAGCCATCCAGCTTGCGCGAGCCTTCGGCGCCGAGGTCTACGCGACGGCCGGTTCGCAGGAAAAATGCGATGCCTGCATCAAGCTCGGCGCGAAGCGGGCAATCAACTACAAAACGGAGGATTTTGCGGAAGTCCTCAAGGCCGAAACGGGTCATGGTGTTGATGTCATCCTCGACATGATCGGTGCCGCTTATTTCGAGCGGAACGTGGCATCACTGGCGAAAGACGGCTGCCTGTCGATCATCGCCTTTCTCGGCGGGGCCGTCGCGGAGAAGGTCAATCTGGCACCGATCATGGTCAAACGGCTGACGATCACCGGCTCGACGCTGCGCCCACGCACTGCCGAGGAGAAGCGCGCGATCCGCGACGATCTTCTTTCCCAGGTCTGGCCGCTTCTCGATGAAGGCAAGCTTGCGCCTGTCATCGATACCGTCGTGTCTTTCGAGGATGTTGCCGAGGCGCATCGGCTGATGGAAACGAGCGGCCACGTCGGCAAGATCATGCTTCGGCTCTAGAGGCCCTGAAGGGCTCTAGTCCGGCTGCCGGATCGGGGAGATCGCTCAAGGAACAGCAGAAGGCCAACTGAAGCAAGGCGATGACGGCGGCAGCAGTGCTGTGCCCGAATAGGCAGGGCCGGCCGCGAAGATCGACGCACTGATGCCGTTGGCGATGAACGTGTTAACCGAAAACCGCGAGCTGCCCAGCTCCGGGCGATCGGCAATCAGGTCCTGCGGGTAGGTGTCGGCACGCTGAGGATGGCTGAAGCGCCGCAGGCGTTGTTCAGCACGAGGGCACAGATCTGAAAGGGCGCCGAGGCAAAGCTCAGGAATGTCAGACAGAGACAATAGATCAGCGCTCCCAGGGCAAGAACATGCACGCTTGCGCAAGCGGCGCTGCAGCGTGCCCCACATCGGCATGAACGGCATTTCAGGAAGGCGACGAGGGCGGCCATGAAACCGACATCGCCCGCAAAGCAGACACTCTCAAGCGATACCGCGAAGAAGTGGATGCGGCTGACGTTCAGTCGCGAGTGAGGCAGCTCGCCGCCGTTCGCACGCGGGAAGGCTAAATGGCCGACAGCTGGTAGATGGCGGACGGTTCCTGCTGCTCGTCGAAAACCGTCGCCCGATCTGCGCAACGGCAACTGTTTGCGCCGGCTTCTGCCGCGCGCAGCTTGAGGCCTTTCGAGCCATTCTCGGCGCCAAAGTGGAGCGCGAGGAGCACCCACTGCTTGGCGCCCGCCGCTGTGCCTATCGTATCGCGCCACTCTAACCTTCATTACCGCGCCGCAGGTGCCAAAAAGACAATTGCATTATCAACGCGACTCGTTATGCGTGACGCATCTGCGCAAACGATCAGGATCACGCTATGACAAATCCCGTCACCGTTGAAGTCACCCGCGGGGCGCTCGTGGAAAGTCGGCATCGCGGTGCCGTCGTTGCTGTGGATGGCGATGGGAAGATCGTCTTCTCGATCGGAGATATCGATGCAGCAACCTTTCCGCGCTCTGCCTGCAAGGCGATGCAGGCGCTGCCGCTGATGGAAAGTGGCGCGGCGGATGCCTATGGCTTCGGTGACAAGGAATTGGCGCTTGCCTGCTCCTCGCACAATGGCGAGGACGAGCATGTCGCGCTCGCCGCTGCCATGCTGGCAAAAGCTGGGCGCGATGTCGAAACGCTCGAATGCGGAGCGCATTGGTCCTCGAGCCAAAAGGTGCTGATCCATCAGGCGCGTGCCATTGGGAAGCCGACGCCGTTGCATAACAACTGCTCGGGCAAGCACGCCGGCTTCATCTGTGCTTGCTGCCATCAGGACATCGATCCCAAAGGATATGTCGGCTACGACCATCCGCTGCAGGCCGAAATCCGCGGCGTCATGGAAAGCCTGACGGGTGCGGCGCTCGGCCATGACAACTGCGGCACGGACGGCTGCTCCATCCCAACTTATGCGGTTCCCCTGCGTGGTCTGGCGCACGGCTTTGCCAAGATGGCGACCGGCCACGACCTCGAGCCGCTTCGCGCCAAGGCTTCCCGCCGGCTGTTCGATGCCTGCATGGCCGAGCCGTTCTATGTCGCCGGAACTGGCCGCGCTTGCACCGAGTTGATGAACGTGGCACCTGGCCGCATCTTCGCCAAAACCGGTGCCGAAGGCGTTTTCTGCGCGGCCGTTCCCGAGCAGGGAATTGCAGTCGCAGTCAAGTGCGACGACGGCCATTCGCGTGCCTCCGAGACAATGGTCGCGGCAACGCTCAGCCGCTTCTTCGGCAAGGACGATCCGATTCGCGCGAGCTTGGCGGCGATGGCGACTGTCCAGATGCACAATTGGAACGGTATTCATGTTGGTGATATTCGCGCGACGGATGCGCTGTCGGCATAAGCCGTTCCGGAACGGGACAGTCGCGCCGCACGAACAGAAATTGCTAATGTATGTGAAACTACAGCCCACGAGAACGGATGCGGTTTTAGACGGCTGAGTTACCATTTGCCCAGTACATCGAACGCCATGAGGGCAGGATATGTTTGCGGGTCGCTATCTTTGGTGGATGCTGATCGCCATAGCGATCTTTCTGTTTTTCACGATGTGCTTTGATTATGTGACGTGGCTGACCGTCGTTTCATCCGGTTGCGCTCGCGTTGCCGGCTCTTGCGGACCGATCGTGGTGACCATGACCGGATCGATGAAGCCGTCCGGCGTCTACCTCGCGGGAGCCATCATCCTCGTCGTTACTCTTGCTCGCATCCACTATCTCTCGATGAATTGGGCCTGGGGCGCCGTCGTTACAATCTGGTTCGTGGCATCGGCGCCGTTTCCGTTGCTGCTCGCCAATGGCTGGACCGGCCAGTTGAAACCCGAGACGGTGCTCGAAGGGCTTCCGGTGGCGTTCCTATTCCTCATCGTCTTCTGTGCCTATATCGGCTGGGCCTTCGAAGAGAGCGGCGCGCGACCACTCGGGGCCTGGCGTCCGCTGCGAACGATCATCCGCTTCTCGGCCGTCTATGGCGCGTTGTTTGCGTTATCGGAGGCACCGGCCTTCGCCACCATCCCCGGTCGGTTCTTAGGCGACATGCGGCTTTCGGCGTCGATTGCGGCGCTGCAGCCCGGACTGCACGAACTCCTGATCATCGGGCGGGGGCGCGATACGTTCGCCTATGTTGTATTTGCAATTTTCGTCGCCGGTCTCGCCGCAAGCTTGTTGCCGCAGAACCTGGAGGAACTCAGGGCGCGCCTTGCTCAGCCGTTCATGCTTCGAGGATCTCGGCAGTGAGGTGGCGATAGGGTTTAATGGTTGCCGCGGCTATGTCCGCGACGACGATCAGTCCCGACGCACCCGAGATCGAAAGGACTTGGCAAGGAGAGACGTGATCTAGTTTCTCCTCCGTCAATGGCACGTACGTCTCCGCCGCGCAGGCGGCGATGTGGCGCTTGATGGCCGCTTCTTCGAAATCGCCGGTCGAAAGGCCATGTACGGGATGGGCCGCCGTCACTCCAAGAAAAAAGATGTCCGGCCGGAGCTGCGAGATCGCAGCCATGGCAACGGAACCGACTGCCACCATTGAGTGCTTATAGAGCTTGCCGCCGATGAGGACCACGCTTGCCGTCGGATGATGTTCGAGCTCCGCGGCGATCGTCGGACTGTGCGTCGCTACTGTGAACGCAAACTCGCGCGGCAGCTGCCGGGCAATCTCCGCCGTCGTTGTGCCGCCGTCGAGAAAGATCAGCTGCCCCGGTCGCACGAGTGAGGCAGCCTTTTTTCCGAGGCGCGCCTTCATCTTAGACGAAAGGCCTTTGCGCGCCGAGAAGTCAGGAAGCTCCGGTGCGACAGGCATTGCTCCGCCATGGACTCGCTTCAGCAAGCCCTCCGCTGCCATTTCCCGCAGGTCACGGCGGATCGTGTCTTCCGACAGCGAGAAGTCTTCGGCGACGCGCTTTGCGATGACCTGGCCATCCCGCCGAAGGAGATCGAGGATTAGTGATTTGCGTTGACTGGTGAGCACGGCGTCCATCCAATAATTGCACGAAGTAGCATGAACTTGCACGAAATGATTCGACATTCAAGAAATATCGTGCAGTTATCTGTCGTCTCGAGCATGAAGCCGAGGGAAATGGAGCTTGACCATGATGATTTTGATTGCAGGGCCTTACAGGTCCGGAACCGGCGACGACCCGGCGAAAATGGCGGCTAATTTGCAGCGCCTTGAACAACCCTCACACAGGCTGTTCAAGGCGGGTCACGTACCGATGATTGGAGAGTGGGTGGCTCTCCCGGTGTGGAATGCTGCGGGCGGCAAAGCTGTCGGAGATGATCTCTACGAACAGATCTTCCACCCCGTCGCCGGCCGACTGTTGCAGCTTTGCGACGGCGTGCTCAGGCTCGAAGGAGAATCGAAGGGTGCCGATAACGACGTGCGCATTGCACGCGAACGCGGCATTCCCGTGTGGTACAGGGTCGAGGATGTGCCAGGCTGCACTTGAGGTGGGATGATTTAAGAGGCCGGCCTGCCGGCCTCGATCTGGCGTTTGCAGCCAGCCGCGCTATAAAGTCAGCCTCGAAGGGAGTCGATCATGTTGACACTGTACTTTGCTCCGCATACCTGTGCGCTCGCAAGCCTGATTGCGCTGGAGGAGTCCGGTCTGCCGTTCAAAACGAAGAAGCTGAACTTCGCCGAAACGGAACAGCGTTCGCCTGAATATCTCGAAATCAATCCGAAGGGCAGGGTTCCCGCGCTGGTGACCGATCGCGGCGTCCTCACCGAAACGCCGGCAATCCTGGCGTTTATTGCGCAGGTCGCGCCGACCGCGCAGTTGGCGCCCCTCGATCCCTTCGAGTTCGCCCGGATGCAGGCGTTCAACAATTATATTTGCTCGACCGTGCATGTGAACCACGCGCATGGGCGCCGAGGCAGCCGCTGGGCCGATGATCCGGCTGCCCATGAGGCAATGAAGGCGAAAGTTCCGCAGACCATGACCGAGTGCTTCGAGATCATCGATGAGAAGATGCTGGAGGGCCCCTGGGTCATGGGCGAATACTACTCCGTTGCCGATCCCTACCTCTTCGTCATGACCGGCTGGCTGCGGTCCGACGGCGTTGACCCGGCCCGCTTCAGGAAGGCGACGGCCCACTATGCCCAGATGATGGAGCGCCCGGCCGTTCAGCGGGCATTGGAGCTGGAGCAGGCCTAGGCCGTGTTGCGGCCCAAAGCACCGCCGGAGGCATGTCGGGGGTGCGCTCAGCCCTGAAAATTCACGGCAAGCCGCTTTGGTGCGCGGAATCGCCACGCGCCGATCAGCCGCTCCTTGAGTTCCGCGTCGCTGATCATCGCGGCGCGCAGCGGCATAGATGGCCAGCCGATATAGTGGGATGTCTGATAGTAGATATCGGGCGCCATCTCGATCAGCCGTTCCTTGTCGTCGATCGAGATGGAAAGCACGATCGTTTCGTTGTTCTTGACCACCACGAAGGCTTTGCCGCCGACCTTCAGCGCCGGGTTGCCGTAAGACGTGCTTTGCTCGACATCAGGAAGATTGGCTTCCACGGAAAGACGCTTGAGACGTGCAAAGATGGTATCGACCTTGTCGGACATTTGAGCTCGCTCGAAACTGAAGCGGGCACAGATTAACAAATTTCAAGGGCCTATGCGCATTTTGCTAGCTGTCGCGGTTCCGACGCGGGCGTGTGCGGTTGCGGGCCGAGCGGCAGGTCGGCTAATGCCGTCGGCGACATCCTGGCGAGATCGGGATGGTAGAGCGGATCCCGCTTGCTATCTGCGCTGTAGGGCGGTTCTATCGTTTCGATGCTCGAGAAAAACTTGAATATTCGCATGACGTGCCTCGCTTCCTTCCAGAGTGGCGAACGAAGTATCTGCTCAACACTGCCCGATTATTGCGGCCATCCGGCCGCGTTTCAATTGAGATTGCCATCATCTCAGTATAGAAAAACTATATGAAAAACTTGAACTCGGTTCACCTGAATGGATTGCGCGCCCTCGAGGCAGTAGGCCGGCTCGGCTCGCTGCAGGCCGCGGCCGAAGAACTCGGCGTCTCCGTCGGCGCGGTTAGCCAGCAGGTTATCAAGGCCGAAGCCCAGCTCGACCAAGCGATTTTCGAGCGCACGCCGAAAGGCATGGTCGCGACCGAAGCTGGCGGGCGCTTGCTTCCGAGCTTGACGGAAGGCTTCAAAGCGTTGTCGCAAGCGGTGGCGACGACACAGCGGCGCGACGACAGCGTCCTGACGATCTCCGTGGCGCCGGTCTTTGCCGCGCGCTGGCTCGTCTATAGGCTCGATCGATTTGCCGAGCGGCACCCCGAGATCCGCCTGCGGATGGATGCGACCACCCGGCTCGTCAATCCGGCGCTCTGCGACGTGGATGTCGGCATCCGGGTTGGCAGCGGGCAGTGGCCCGACGTGAAGGCGGAGCTGTTGCTTCAGCAGGAGGTCTTTCCGGTCTGCTCGCCCGCCATGGCGGCGAGACTGCGCCAGCCCGCCGATATCGTGTCGCTGCCGGCGGTGATCGATGGCCGCGCCATGTTCACCTGGGATGTCTGGATGCGCGAGGCCGGTCTCTCGGGCGCGACGCTGGAAACGCGCCACGTCTTCAACGACGCCTCGCTTTGCCTCGATGCCACGATTGCTGGGCAAGGCGTGATGCTTGCATGGCAGACACTGGCGAGCTTCGCCCTGCAGCAGGGACAGTTGGTTGCACCCTTCGGCATTCGCGCGAAAACCGGTTTCGGCCACTATTTCGTGACGGCCGAAGGCGCGCGCGAACCCAAGAAGGTGAAGGATTTCAAGGTCTGGATCCGTGAGGAAATGACCAGTACGCTCAAGCTCTTTCCCTGATCAGACCGGTTCCTGTGACCGCGTCGCCTGCATCGCGATATAGGCGGGTCGCGACTGGCAGCGCTTGATCCAAGCGCTGATATTGGGATGGGCATCGAACAGCGCCTGTTCCGTCTGAGCGTAGCGAAGCACCTCCGCGATGTTGAGGTCGGCGGCCGTAAAGCGATTGCCGACGACGTATTCGTTCGTCGCGAGATGCTTTTCCAGCATCGCGAACGCCTTCTTCAGCGATCGGACGGCAACGCTGATCGTTGCCTTGCCCTCCTCGCTGTTCTGCTTCTCGTCGTCGTAGACATAAACGATCTTCACGGTATGCGGTTCAACCTCGGTTGCCGCCCAAACCGTCCACATCGTCATCAAACCGTCCTCTGCGACGGTTTGGCCGGCAAGCGGTCCGCCATGTTTGCGTGCGAGGTAAAGTGTAATGGCAAGCGACTCGTGCATCACGAGGTCGCCATCCTTGATGCTCGGGATCAGTGCCATCGGATTGATTGCCAAGAAGTCCGGTGACAGCGTATTGACAGGCGCATCGGTGGCAAGCGGGTTGGCAAGGCGCCTTGCCTGAATGACCCGCACCGACTGGAATTTGAGCCCCAGTTCCTCGGCCATCCAGTAAACGCGCGAGGCGCGCGAGCGATAGACTCCGTAGATCGTAAGCATGTCGATGTCCTCTTAATTCGCTGGCTCCAGGGTAGAAGCGGAAACGTCTTGGCGGAAGACTCCGTGCCTTATGAATCGATGAAAGCTTTTGATGTTTCTCAGGAGATACGGTTGCGCTCGACCGTCAGCTGCGCAAAACGCGAGGAACCGGTGGTCGCCAGTTCGCCCGATACCTTCTTGTTCCATTCGAAGCCGAGGACAGCTCCATCGACCGTCTCCTGAAACACATTGTCGGTGATGACGGCCGCGCCTGTGCCCTCTACCACCGAGACCGCGCAGCCGACGGGCGCCTTGCGGATGATATTTCCGGCCACGACGAGGTTGCGCATATAGGGTCCCCAGCCGAGCTGCATACCCCATCGTGGAGCACCTTCGATGATGTTGCCGGAGATCAGCGTGTCGGCTTCGGCAGCAATGCCGATACCGAAGCCGACCTCATGCTCGTAGGGGCCTTTGAGCGTCAGATTGCGCACGACGTTTCCGGTCACGCTGGCCAGCCTGCCGCCCTGGTCGAAATTGGCGATCGAGATGCCGTTTGCCGCACCGTCCACGACATTGTCGGACACGATGGCACCTTGGAATTCGAATTCGACATAGATCGCCGTTTCGCCCGAGCGCTGGCATTGGTTGCCGGTAATCTGGACGTCGGAGGCCGAATTGGCACGGATGGCGGTGAAAGCGCAATCGGAAACGTGGTTGTTTGCGGCCATCACGTTGTCGGCGCGGAAGATGTTGATGCCGTTGCCGTTCTGGCCGGTGCCGCCGTCATTGGCCTTGATCCTGCAGATGCGGTTGCCGTCAACGACGCTGTTATCAGCCGCCTTCTTCCAGCGGTGCACGAGAATGCCGCCATTGCCGCAGTCGGAGACGTCATTGGCGGTGATTGAAAGTCCGTCGGATTCGACGGCATAGATGCCGGACTGGCCCGCACCCGATATGCGGCTGCGCTCGATCCGGCCGCCGCATCGCTCCAGTTGAACGGCGTGCTTGCGGCTGCCGGCGATATCGCAATTGTCGATCATCACCTTTTCGACGCCGGTAAATTGCAGTAGCGCGCCGGCATAGTCGCCAAGCCAGCGGTTCTGCCCGTCGATGGCTATGTTCGACAGTTCGACGCGCTTGACACTGTCAGCGCTGAAGAGGTGGCCGTCGCCCGTATAGACGATGCGCGACGCTCCCGGTACGCCTGTTATCCGCGTATTCTCCGGCAGCACGAGATTGGAAACCCTGTAGGTGCCGGGTGGCAGGAAAACCGGCACGTTTTCCGCTGCGGCCTGATCGATCATCTTCTGCAGTCTTACGCGGTCGTCCGCCCCGGGCGTCATCTTATATTGGACTGACCCGGTAGCTCCCCGCAGATTACGGTCGCGCGTTGCCGCCAAGCTGCGGGAAGCAATCAGCGCGAGCGCCGATACTCCCGCAAGGTGGAAGAAGTCGCGGCGCGACGATGCTAATGAAGTTTTCCTCATAGCGATCGTTCTGCAGGAAACGTGCCAGCGCACCTGTTTCATTTTAGTACAGGCAAGCGTCGTCCGGCCTGGTCACACATCCCACTGGCCCTTGCGCTCTTTCCCGCTATCTTTGCTGGCATGAGACCAGACGCCTTGCTCTATCCCGCCCCCGAAGGGCTTTATTGTCCCGAGGGAGAATTCTATGTGGACCCCGTGCGTCCGGTCGGGCGAGCCCTGATCACCCACGGCCATTCCGATCACGCGCGGCCCGGCCATGTGAACGTACTCGCGACGCGCCAGACGCTCGACATCATGCAGATCCGCTATGGCGACGGCTTCTGCGCAAGCGAGCAGGCTGCCGTCTTCGGCGAGGAGATCCTGATCAATGGCGTGAAAGTCAGCTTTCATCCGGCCGGCCATGTGCTCGGCTCGGCGCAGATCGCCATCGAGAAGAACAGCACCCGCATCGTCGTCTCGGGCGATTACAAGCGGCGCGCAGACCCGACGTGCGCGGCCTACGTGCCGGTGCCCTGCGATGTCTTCATCACCGAAGCCACCTTCGGTCTACCTGTCTTCCACCACCCCGATCCCGTCGATGAGATGGGCAAGCTCTACGCCTCGCTGCGCCAATTTCCGGAGCGCACCCATCTGATCGGCGCCTATGCACTCGGCAAGGCGCAGCGCGTCATCCGCCTGCTGCGCGACACCGGCTACGACCAGCCGATCTATATCCACGGCGCGATGGAACGTCTCTGTGACTACTATGTGGAACAAGGCATCGATCTTGGTGAGCTTCGCCCGGCGACAATCGAAAGCCGCGACAAATCCGCCTTCAAGGGAGCCATCGTCGTCGGCCCGTCCTCCGCCTTTGCCGATCGTTGGGCGCGACGCTTCAATGAGCCGCTGCCGGCATTTGCCTCTGGCTGGATGATGGTGCGTCAGCGCGCCAAACAGCAGGGCGTCGAGCTGCCGCTGGTCATCTCCGACCATTGCGACTGGCCCGAACTGATCGAGACGATCAGCGATCTGCGCCCCGGGGAAGTGTGGGTGACGCATGGCCGCGAGGAGGCGCTGGTTCGCTGGTGCCAGCTGCAAGGCGTCAGGGCCCGGCCGCTCCACCTGGTCGGTTATGAAGACGAGGCTGACTGATGAAAGCATTCGCCGACCTCCTCGATCGCCTCGTGCTGACCCCCAGTCGCAACAGCAAGCTCAAGCTGCTCACCGATTACTTCCGCGGCACCCCGGACCCGGATCGTGGTTACGGCCTTGCTGCCATCGCCGGCACACTTGAAGTGCGCAACGTCAAGCCAGCAATGCTGCGCGAGCTGGTGCTGGAGCGGATGGACGAGGTGCTCTTTCGCTATTCCTACGACTATGTCGGTGATCTCGCCGAGACGATCTCGCTTGTCTGGGACGCCGAGAAGGACATCGAACGGTCGGCGCTTGCCCAGCCGCGGCTTGGCGAGGTCGTCAGGGAAATGAACGCGCTCGGGCGCACCGAGGTCCGCAGCTTCGTGCGCGATCTGCTCGATCGGCTGGACACGTCAGGTCGTTTCGCCTTCATCAAGCTCGCAACCGGGGCGCTCCGCATCGGCGTCTCCTCGCGATTGGCAAAGCAGGCGCTCGCCGATATGGGCGGACGCGACGTGACCGAAATCGAGACGCTGTGGCATGGCCTGCAGCCTCCCTACGAACCGTTGTTTCGCTGGTTGGAAGGGCAGGGTGACAGACCGGTGTTGGCAACGCCGGCGATCTTCCATTCCGTCATGCTCGCCAATCCGGTCGAGGAGGGGGATCTCGATCAGCTCGATCCCGCCGAATACGCCGCGGAGTGGAAGTGGGACGGCATTCGCGTGCAGCTGTCGCGTTCCGGCGATAGGCGCAAGATCTACTCGCGTTCCGGCGATGATATCTCCGGTGCATTTCCAGATATCCTCGACTCGATCAGCTTTGACGGCGTGATGGACGGTGAGTTGCTCGTGGGCGGAACCACGCGTTCGAATAGCCCGACGCGTACCTTTTCCGATCTGCAGCAACGCCTGAACCGCAAGACGGTGACGACGAAGATGCTCGACGAGTATCCGGCCTTCATTCGTGCCTACGATTTGCTTTTCGATCGGGACGAGGACGTGCGTGGCCGCTCCTACATCGATCGTCGTGAACGGCTTGCGGAGATCATTGACCGTGCACCGCACGACCGCTTCGATCTTTCGCCCCTTGTCGAGTTCTCTTCATGGGACAAACTGGATCAGCTGCGGTCGTCGCCGCCGGATCCTGTCATTGAAGGGGTGATGATCAAGCGTCGCGACAGCGTCTATCAGGCCGGTCGGTTGAAGGGTCCGTGGTTCAAGTGGAAGCGCAATCCCTACAATGTCGACGCAGTGCTGATGTACGCGCAACGCGGCCACGGCAAGCGTTCCAGCTACTACTCGGATTTCACCTTCGGCGTCTGGACCGAGACACCGGAAGGTGAACAGCTGGTTCCTGTTGGCAAGGCCTATTTCGGCTTCACGGATGCCGAGCTGGAACTACTGGACAAGTTCGTGCGCAACAACACGACGGAGCGCTTCGGCCCGGTGCGGGCCGTCAGGGCGGACAAGGATTTCGGCTTCGTCGTCGAAGTCGCCTTCGAAGGCATCAATCGCTCAACCCGCCACAAGTCAGGCGTTGCGATGCGCTTTCCGCGGATCTCCCGTCTGCGTCCCGACAAGCCGTCCTACGAGGCGGATCGCCTCCAGACGCTGGTCGCCATGATCGATGCCAAGGGCGAGCAGTAGGTTTTTCTGCCGCAAAACGCCGCATGTCCACCGTTTTCAACACAACGTGTGTTGGCGACCATGCGCTTCCGGTGCAATTTTCGAATCGCCGGGAACCATGGAAGTGTGAAATGACGTCAGACGAAGGTAATTCTTTTCTCCGCCAGCGCCGCACTGTTCTTGCAGGCCTGGCTGGAGCCCTCCTGCTCCCGCGCACTGCAAGTGCATTCGACGTTCCTGACGTGCCGAGACTGATCGATCACGATTATGCCAAGATCCGCAAACACTTCCATACCAAGCTCTTGCAGAAGGGGCCGGCTCCAGACAAGTATGAACCGCTCGACGCTCCCGCGGAGGGTGAGAAGATCTTCTACCGGTCCGGCTATGGCGGCGAATTGGAACTGGTCGCGTGGGTCTCCAAATACAAGCGCGGCAGCAAGCCGAAGCCGGGCATTTTGTTCCTACACGGCGGCAACGCCATGGGGCTTGGTCATTGGGTTCTGCTCAAAGCCTATGTCGACGCGGGCTTCGTGGTGATGATGCCGTCGCTGCGCGGCGAAAACGGCCAGATGGGCAATTTCTCGGGTTTCTACGACGAAGTCGACGATGTGCTCTCAGCGGCCGACCGCTTGCAGCATCTTCCCGGCGTCGATGGCAACCGCCTGTTTATCGCCGGCCACAGCATTGGCGGCACGCTGACCATGCTGGCGGCGATGAGCAGCCACAAATTCCGCGCGGCGGCACCGATCTCCGGCAATCCGGACGCGTTTCGTTTCTTCAATCGCTACCCGCAGGACATTCGTTTCGACGATAGCAATGCCCATGAATTCGAAGTGCGCAGTGCGCTCTGCTATGCCAAAAGCTTCAAATGCCCAGTCCGTGTCGTGCACGGCACCGAGGAGGCCCATTTCAACGACCGCGCCGGCCTGCTTGCCAGCCGCGCCCGCTCCGGCGGTGTCCAGATCGAAACGGACACGGTGACCGGCAACCACACCTCGGCGCTGCCGGCGGAGATTGAACAGAGTATAAAGTTTTTCCACGGCGTTGCCGCCTGATCGCAATCTGACGGCCATTGATGCAAGCTGATCTGTTGACCAGCCTCGCGCCAGCCGCACGTGCCATCCTTGCCGCAGCTATACGTCTCGCTGTCGTCGATGAGGGTGTTTTATGACTGTTTCCAGCCGGGTGTCGCCATTTGCCGGGCTTGCGGCCGCTGCTCTTTGCCTGAGTGGTTGCAATATCCTCGTGCCGGATACCGGTGCCACTGATCCCGCCCGCTTCGTGCAGGAAACGTCCCCTGTTTTCTATAATCCCCCCGGTGTCGATCCCATGCGGGTTAGGCCGGTGGATACACCGGTCCCGCAGAGGTCGGGTGTGCCCCCGACAATCTATAATCAGACCTATGGAATCCCGGGTGCTAACTTCAGCCGAACCTACGGCCTGCCGGTCACCAATCCCGTGAATGGCGCCATGTATGGCCAGGTGCGTGACACCGACTTCACCTTGCCGGCCATACCGATCAGCCGCATCGATCCGCAATATCTGCGGCAGGAGGTTGACTATCCGACCAAGGAGAATCCCGGTACGATCGTCGTCGATACGAAGACCAAACACCTCTATTTCGTTGAACCTGGCGGCAAGGCGATGCGCTACGGCGTCGGCCTCGGCCGTGACGGCTATGCATGGTCTGGTCGGGGCGTCATTCAGTGGAAGCAGAAATGGCCGCGTTGGACGCCGCCCGCCGAAATGGTCTCGCGCCAGCCCGACGTCCGGGCCTTCTCGGCGGAAAACGGCGGCATGAACCCCGGTCTTGGAAACCCGCTCGGTGCGCGCGCTCTTTATATCTTCAAGGATGGTCAGGATACGCTTTACCGCATTCACGGGACTCCGGATTGGCAGTCGGTCGGAAAGTCCACGTCGTCGGGTTGCGTTCGCATGCTGAACCAGGACGTGGTCGACCTCTACAACCGCGTTCCGGCGAAGGCTGAGATCGTCGTGATGTAGACGCGCAACAGCGCGGGCGATATCGTCGGTCCTCGGGCGGACACGACTTCGTGAGGTAGTGGTTTATTTAGCGCAAGGCGGTAATTTCCTGTGTCGTCACCGGCGTTGAACCACACTCCGCGAAGGGCGTCGTCCTTCCAGCGCAACAGGAACCCAGACCCGCGTTATGAGCTTTGAACCATCCCTTTCCCGCCGCAGCTTCCTTTCGCTTTCGGCCATGACCGCGGCTTCGGCCCTGGCTGGCTGCGCGTCAACGGCCGGGCCGCCTCCCATGGCTCAGCCGGTCGTCATGCGCACTCCCCCGGTCAACACGTTCCAGGCGCCACTGGCTCCGGGTGATGCCGAGCTGGAGGTCATGTACGGCCCGATAGAGGACGGCGGCTTTCTCATTCCGGCCGTGCCCTACCAGAAGATCGATCCCCGCTTTTATCGTCAGCAGGTCGTCGATCCGACCGGCCAGGCGCCCGGCACGATTGTCGTCGATACCCCCTCGCGTTTCCTCTACCTCGTGCAACCAGGCGGTACCGCGATGCGTTACGGCATTGGTGTCGGTCGCGAAGGATTTGCCTGGCAGGGCACGGGCGTCATTCAGTGGCGCCAGAGGTGGCCACGCTGGAAGCCGCCGAATGAAATGGTCGCGCGCCAGCCGGAGCTCACCAAATTTTCAATTGAAAACGGCGGCATGGAGCCAGGCCTGAAGAACCCGCTCGGCGCGCGTGCGCTCTACATCTTCTCGAATGGCGAAGACACGCTCTACCGCCTGCACGGCAACCCGGATTGGCGTTCCATCGGCAAGGCCGTGTCGTCAGGCTGCGTGCGACTGCTGAACCAGGACATTATCGACCTTTATGATCGCGTGCCGAACAAGGCGCCGGTCCTCGTTCTGCAGTGATCAATTTGCGTCCCACTGTCTCGCTTGCCGCAGGCAGACAGTGGGCCGCGTGGAGCGAATTTGTCAGCGTTGAGGTCTAGCGCCACGAGTAGCTTTTGGACATGATCGCGTCGGGATCGGAGCCCCTCGCTGCCTCATGCCAACCGGCGAACTCTTCGTGTCTGACGATGCCGATATCGGCGAGCTGTTCGTCGTCAAGCTTGTCCAACGCCCGGCACGCAACGTGATCTGGAGGCGCATGGTGATTCGGAACCAGATGCGCGAGTGCGTGCCACGTTCCAGAAAAAGCCGCTGTTGGCGAAAAAGCCCCAACGACGTGCAGGTGCAGGAATGTCTTCATGGTATCCCCCAAAAAAAGCTGAAGTTGTATTGGCAAGCCTCCCATTTACCCGTGCGGTTGTCGTGAACACCCGCTGATGCGCTTTTGAAATTTCTCTGAAATTCTTTGGTTTCGGTGTCGTGCTTTTACACACTTCGTTGTCGTGGTGGGAAGCGTTTGCTAAATTGCGCACCAACATTCGGAGCATCCAATGTCGATGTTCGAATTCGCGGGACACCAGCTCGATTTGCAACAGGGCCGGCTGCGCAAGGGCGGGCTGGATGTCCGTTTGCGCCCCAAATCCCTCGCGTTGCTGACTTATCTGCTTGAGAATTCGGGACGCGTCGTCACCAAGGACGAACTGGTTTCTGCCATCTGGCCGAACGTGGCTGTCACTGACGGCTCGCTCAGCCAGTGTGTGACGGATATACGCAGGACGCTGGGAGAGGGCGCGGCACAGCTCATTCGCACCATTCCATGCCGCGGTTATGCCTTGGACGAGAAGCTCGTGCTCCGCCGCGAGACTCCGCCGCCGCCTGCCGCGATCTGTCCGTTGGGACGGCCCTCGATCGCGGTTCTTCCGTTCACAGTAGCGGTGCCCGGCGGTCGGCATACATGGATTGCCGACGGTATTGTCGAGGACATCATCACTGCCTTGGCAAAAATTCCCGATCTCTTTGTCACATCGAAGAACTTGAGCTTTGCCTATCGCGACAAGGTCGCCCGCCTGCCCGACGTGGCCCTAGCGCTCGGTGTATGCTACGTCCTTAGCGGAAGCGCTCGCGTGAGCGGTCACGAATTGCGTCTGACGACCGAGCTCGTCGATGCGCGAACAGGTGGAATCATCTGGGCGGAGCGCTTTGATCGTCACTTCGGGCAGGTCTTCGCGGTTCAGGACGAAATAACGTCGGCCGTAGTCGAGCGGCTGAAGACCGAGCTTTTGCCGGAAAGTCGAGCCGCTGCCACCATCGAAAACCATCGAGAATTCGACTTGCGCATCCGTTCCAGCCAGGCTGCGCTGTTGGGTCGGCAAGATGGTTAAACCCGACCGCGATCGCGATCCCTAAACCGCAGCCGTAAGGTTTGAGCGAAGGCCCCTCAGCAGGCCCCTGATGGTCTTCATTTCTTCAAGTGTGCAGCCCGCCGCCTGACCGATGGCGGTCATGATCGTGTCGATCTCGCCGCGCATCGCCCGGCCCTTGTCTGTCAGTGACACGACGACCTGCCGTTCATCGCGGGAATCGCGGGTGCGTTTGATCAGGCCATTCTGTTCGAGCCGCTTGAGCAACGGCGATAGTGTGCCCGAATCAAGATCGAGCTGTTCGCCAATCGCCTTGACCGCCTGCTCGGATTTTTCCCAAAGCGCCAGCATGACAAGATATTGCGGGTAGGTGAGGCCGACCTTGTCGAGAATCGGTTTGTACGCGCGGGTGAAGGCGTGGGCCGTCGAATAGACCGCAAAGCAGAGCTGGTTCTCGAGCCGCTTTTCCTCTTCCGGAATTTCCATCGTCTTTGCCAGGTGCGCTTTCATCGTCGTCCTTTCCAAGGGGACAATTGTCCTCCTTTCGAATTCAAAATGCAATTTGCAAAATTCACTTGCGTACAATTTAATTGCGCGTTATACAAAATCCAACCCAATCGCAAAGGAGACTGACATGCCTATCCTCTATACGACCAAAGCTTCCGCCACCGGTGGCCGCGCGGGCCGCGCCGTTTCCGAGAACGGCGTACTCGATGTGACGCTGACGGTTCCGAAGGAACTCGGCGGCGACGGTGCAACCGGCACCAACCCTGAACAGCTCTTTGCGGCCGGCTATTCGGCCTGCTTTCTTGGTGCCTTGAAATTTGTCGCCGGCAAGGAAAAGGTCAAGATTCCGGAAGAGACGACGGTCAGCGCCACGGTGGGCATCGGTCCGCGCGAAGACGGCGCGGGTTTCGGCATTGAGGTTGCCCTGACGGTCAACATTCCCGGCCTTGACAAGCCGACCGCTGAAAGGCTTGCCGCCGCCGCCCACATCGTATGCCCCTATAGTCACGCAATGCGGACCTCCACCGAGGTTCCGGTCACCGTTGCCTGATAAGACCGAAAGGAGCGTCGTGCATCGCGACGCTCTTTTCATCTGAAAATAAAGTGCTATATTCTTTCCAGTGAAAGGAATATGGCATGGCTATAGCGCAACCGATCTTCGGCACCCGGTCCCCCGAAGCGGCGGTGATCACCAAAGCCGCCGTCAATGCTGCCGACCATCTCGGCCTCAATGCCCGAACGCTTTCGGCGGTCCTCGGCGTTTCCGAGGCAACGGTCTCGCGCATGAAGCGGCAGGATTATCTGCTTGAGCGCGGCTCAAAGTCCTTTGAACTCGCCATCCTGCTCGTTCGCCTGTTTCGCTCGCTCGACGCAATTGTCGGCGGCGATGAGGCCATTGCCCGGCAATGGCTACGCAACGCCAACACGGCGCTCGGCGCGAAACCACTCGAAAAGATCGTCAGCATCTCGGGATTGACCGATGTCCTTGCCTATCTGGACGCCCGCCGCGCTCTCATCTGAGACGCGGGCGATCTCGGGCCGGTTCTGGCGTCTGGTCGAGGCGCAGCATCAGATATCGACGCTGAAACTCGTCGACACCCTCGATGAACAGGCGCTGCTTGAGAGATTGCTCGAAGAAAGCAAGCCGGCGCTGCCGCCGGAATGCGTCGGCCTGGACTACCTGCTTGCCACGCCGTTCCGCTATGGCGCCGTCTACCCGCATGGTTCCCGTTTCCGCCGGGCAGGGCGCACGTTGGGTGTCTTTTACGCATCCGAGCGGGTGGAAACCGCGCTTGCGGAAATGTCCTTTTATAGGATGCTGTTCTATTTTGAATCCCCCGCCACATCGCTTCCCGCTAACGCCGCGGAGTACACGGCCTTTGCCGCGGCGATTGCTACGCCGTCAGCAATCGATCTCACGCGCCCGCCGCTTAATGCCGATCATGAGATATGGACGGATCCTCAGAACTATGCGCCGTGCCAGGCGCTCGCAGACGCTGCGCGGGAGGCGGGCTGCCAGGCAATCCTCTACGAATCCGTGCGGGATCCGCATCGCGGCCGCAACATCGCGCTTTTGACGGCGGCGGCATTCGCTGCCCGCGAGCCTGTGGAGCGCCAGACGTGGAGAATCCGGCTTTCGAAAATTGGGGTCCAGGCGCTCTGCGAGTTTCCGAAAGTCAGAATTGAATTCTCGGTCGAGGATTTCGTGCAAGATCCGCGAATGGTGCCTGAGTGACTCAGGCTGCAAGCGACCTCTTCAGGAAAGCGCTTGCAGGTCGCGCCGTAGTCTCCCCATGTCGCGGTCCGGCAGCGCGTCTTCAATGCTGGCGTGTGTCTGTTCCCAGATCGGCAATGCAGCCGCAAGCACCGCCTTGCCCTCCGGCGTCAGACTTAACAGGCGTCGGCGCTTGTCTTTCTCGTTTGGCGTTACATTTACCCAACCACGGCGCTGCAATGGCTTGAGCGCTGCCGTTAATGTCGTCTGATCCATTGCGAGCAGGGTCGCGACCGGTCCCATCGGCGGCGGCTCCGGCCGGTTCAGCGACATCATCAGCGAGAACTGACCGTTGGTCAGTCCGACGGGGCGAAGGGCATCGTCGAAAAGCCGCGCCAGTGCGCGCGCTGCCCGCTGCACATGCAGGCAAAGGCACGTATCGCGCACCAGAAGCGTCGTCGGAAAAGGAATCTCTACGGCGTTTGACATGCTCCACTTATATTGATATCAATGTAATTAATCAAGGAAAAGCAACATGGATCCCAACGTCTCGATCGCGCCGGAGGAGGGTGCACGTGATGCAGAACCAAGTCGTTTCCCGTGAAGAATGGCTGGAAGCCCGTCGCGCGCTGCTTCTCAAAGAGAAGGAAGCAACGCATCTGCGAGACAAGATAAATGCCGAGCGCCTGGCCCTACCATGGGTCAAGATCGAACAAAACTACGTCTTCGATACGCCGCAGGGGAAGAAAAGCCTTGCCGAACTCTTCGATGGCCGCAGCCAGCTTCTCATCTATCACTTCATGCTCGGCCCTGATTGGGAGGCGGGTTGCCCCGGCTGCTCGTTCGTGTCCGATCATGTCGATGGAACGCTGCCGCATCTCAACAATCACGATGTCACCTGGGTCGCCGTTTCGCGCGCGCCGCTCGCCAAGATCGAGGCCTACAAGAAGCGCATGGGCTGGAAATTCCCGTGGGTCTCGTCCTTCGATAACAGATTCAATTTCGATTACCACGTTTCCTTCAGCCCGGAAGATCTGGCGAAAGACAAGGTCTTCTACAATTTCGCGGCCATCGAGCCCGCCAACGCCAATGATGAACTTCCCGGTCTCAGCGCCTTCTATAAGAATGGCGACGGCGAGATCTTCCACACCTATTCGACTTACGCCCGCGGCCTCGAAGAGGCGGTCGGCACCTTGATGATCCTTGATCGCGCTCCGAAAGGCCGCAACGAAAACAGCACGATGGACTTCGTCAAGCGTCATGACGAATACGAGCCCACCAAGATTACGCCATCCGGCTGTCACTGAGGTCTGCGACCACCATCCGACGGGAGAGGACGATGCAGCTAGCGAAAGTTCTCAAGGAGCATGAATTCCTCGAAGACCTCGTCGGTGTCTGGAACGTAAGGGCGCCCGAGATGACCGGACAGGAGCCGTGGACGGAAATCGTGCGATCGCTCCACGGCGTTTGGTTCGTGGCCGACGGCTCCGGTCAGATGCCGGGCAGTGGCGCGGCAACGACGGTCCTCACGCTCGGCTGCAGCGCCGACAAGGGCAAATACATTGGAACCTGGATCGGGACCATGATGGATTACCTGTGGGTCTACGAGGGTGAGGTGTCCGATGACCGCAAGATACTGAGCCTTTACACGACCGGTCCCGATTTCGGCGACACAAAGAAGCTCGCCGACTACCGCGAGCAGATTACCTTTCATGATTGCGATCACTGCACGTTCAATTCTGCAACCAGGCAGCCTGACGGT
This sequence comes from Rhizobium mesoamericanum STM3625, assembly GCF_000312665.1. Taxonomy (GTDB): domain Bacteria; phylum Pseudomonadota; class Alphaproteobacteria; order Rhizobiales; family Rhizobiaceae; genus Rhizobium; species Rhizobium mesoamericanum. The sequence goes on from NZ_HF536772.1 coordinate 1,881,081, forward strand.
TCCTGGAAGCAGTTCATGGGGGCGCATTACACCCGCAAGCGGTAGCTGCCGGCAGAGAATGGCGTGCCGTTCGTCAAACCCAAAATGGAGAACACCATGTCCGAAACCCACGGAAAATTCATCTGGTGCGAACTGATGACCCCCGATCCCAAGGCCGCAGCCGAATTCTACGGCAAGGTTGTCGGGTGGACGACAAGCGACATGACGATCCAGGACCTGCCGCCCTATACGATTTTCGAAGCCAATGGAGTGGGCGTTGCCGGCCTCATGGATTTCCCAGCCGAATTGGAAGGGAAGGGGATCCCGCCGAACTGGACCGGCTACGTTGCTGTCGATGACGTCGACCAATCAGCCAAGGATTTTGCCGCCAACGGCGGCTCGATCCGGCGGCCGCCGCAGGATATTCCGACAGTCGGGCGCTTTGCGGTCGTCGCCGATCCGCACGGCGCCGTGATCTGTATCATGACGCCGCTGCCGAGGGACAATCCAGCGCCTCCTGCGCCAATGGGCACACCAGGGCATATCGGTTGGCACGAACTCTACGCGGGCAACGGGGCTGAGGCCTTCGCATTTTATTCGAAGCTTTTCGGCTGGACGAAGGATCACGACTTCGACATGGGCGAGATGGGCGCCTACACGATCTTCGCCGAGCATGGCACCCCCGTTGGCGGTATCATGACGAAGCCGGCCAGCATGTCGATGGCCGCATGGGGCTATTACTTTAATGTGCCGGCCATCGATGCGGCCATCGAACGCGTCAAGGCCGGCGGCGGCACGGTTTTGAACGGCCCGATGGAAGTGCCCGGCGGCAGCTGGATCATCCAGGCGACGGATCCGCAGGGTGCATTCTTCTGCCTCGTGGCGCCCAATCGATAGGCGCGGCTGACAATGACGAAGGCAGCGCAAGACGACTGAACGCCGTCTTGCGCTGCGTTCATTTGAAGTTTTCAAGCGTGCTGACTGAATGGCGCAGACATCGAATCGGAACCGAAGGCGCGCTGCCGCCTATGCTGGAGCGTGTTTGTATTTCATTAATTTTATTAGAATTTTAGCGTTTCCGGCGATGAACGAGCCCCTGCTGTTAACTCTTCCTAAAACATTTTTGGGTGGATGCATAACCGGCTATGTCTGGAGCAGCTGGAAGTATTGATTTTGGCTCTTCTGCGTAATTGATTGGCCCCAGGTTCTCATTGGGGTTGTTTTGTTATGTCTATCGAAGATCCGCGCATTTCCGCTATTTCAAGCGAAAACGTCTCGCACGACTTCCGCCAGGACATTCATGAAGACGCAAGTATTGAGGCTTCCGCACAGCAGGGCGTAGAGGTCGCACAAGTCGAGAATAGCCAGCAGCCCGAGAAGACCGACCGTCTGCCGGAGGCTCCGCAGACGGTGGCCGCCAACGCCCATCCGGCGGAAATCGTCCCGGATCAGCACAACGTCGCCCATCTGCCGGCTGACGTGTCGATCGACGACATCCGCGTCGAGGGCAACAACCTCGTGCTCGTCCAGGCCGATGGCACGGAGATTGTCATCGTCAACGGCGCTCTGCACGTGCCGACCTTCCTGCTCGGCGAAGTCGAGCTGCCGCAGCAGGCCGTGATCGCCGCCCTCGAGCAGAGCAACATCAACGTCGCGGCTGGTCCTGACGGCTCCTACTCGGCGAGCAGCGGGTCGCCGAGCTCCGGCGGCAACTTCGACACGATCCAGCAGCCTCCCCATCTGCCGCCGCTGATAGCGGACCTCCTGCAGAACACGGACCAGCCGGATGGTCAGCCCGGCCGCCTCTTCGGCGGAGTCGGCAGGCACGGCCAAGATGCGACCCCACCGACATCGCTAGCGGTCCCGGACGGTTCGCCGACAGTCAGCCTGCACGTCATCAACCTCGGCAACCTTGCCGCGACGCTCGTACTCGATGAATCGGCAGGCATCCAGACCAGCCCGGACAACGATACGGCGCTCTCCGATATTGCGGACCTGTTCAAAGGTGTTAGCAACCAAGGCTTCGATGGGCATATGAACGGGGCGCAATACGCGACCGCCGGCCTCCTGCAGGCCGATATCCAGTTCGGCATCAATGGTCCTGCCGCCACGAATGCAGTCCAGTGGTCGCTCGAACTCGGCTCCGGCAACGATCACGATTCCGGCCTCAAGACCACGGGCGGCCACGAAATATACTTCTTCGAGGAAAATGGCCTAATCGTCGGTCGTTATGACGCCGAGAACGGCGAGGTCACCAGTGCCGATCCCGCCGCATTCGCCCTTGCAATCGATCCAGTCACTGGCCAGCTGTCGATGGTCCAGTATGTCTCGATCTACAACACCGATAGCAACTCGCAAGACGAGATCGACTTCATCAAGTCCGGCCAGGTCCTCGCCAAGGTCACGGTCAGCGATTTCGACGGCGACAAAGTCGACGCAACCGTTGATATCGGCGACAAGATTGGCTTCAGCGACGATGGCCCAATTCTGATCTCGGTCCCGGCACCGGCCGGCGACTATTCGGGCTCATTCTTCTTCGATGGCTTCACCTCCAACGGCAATGCCTGGAACGAGAACAGCGGCGTCAACAACACCGGTGTCTCGGGCAACTGGCATATCGCCTGGGCGGACGGTTCCGAGGGTACCCCGCAGCTTGAGCGCGTCGGCGACGGCTATCTCGGCATGCATTCCTCGACGAACGGATACATGATCGACCTCGACGCATCGCCGGGCGATGTAGCGGTCTCGCAGGTGCTCAAACTGGCAGAGGGCGAAAGCTACACCCTCACATTCGAGGCCGGCGCGGCACAGGCGGGCAGCAAGCACCTGGTCGTCACCTTCGGCGGCGTCGTTGTGCTCGAAATCGACCCGCCCGGACAGATGACGACTTATAGCATCTCCATTGTCGGCGGCGCCGGCAATGCATCGAACACGCTGGAATTCAAGGAAACCGGGCACGCCGACTACTACGGCACGTTCCTCGCCAATGTGTCGGTGACCGGCAACAGTGCCATCCTTGACGACGAGGACGTCGGCAAAGCTGGCAACCAGGGCGGCACTGGTGACGACGGTCACGGGGCCACCGCGTTCGGCACGATCGATTTCGACGCGGGCTCGGATGGGCTCGGCCATATTCAGGTCACCGGCCTTGAATCCGTCGCCGGCCTCGGCAACGCTGCGCTCTCGGTCATGTACATTGACGACACCGGCAAGGGTACAGCAGAGGCACTCGGCGAAGGGGTCTGGACGCCGAACGGACAGGGCGGCTCCATGAGTTGGAGCAGCCTGCACGTCCAAAACGCGATCGTCGTCACGGTCAATGCCGACGGCACCTACTCGGTTACGCTCAACGCCGCCCTCGCTCACCCCGCAACGGGCACCGAGGACAATCTCGTCCTGAACTTCGGTTTCGACATCTATGACGGCGACGGCGACCACGTGTCCGGCACGATCAGCGTCAATGTCGATGACGACAGCCCGAGCATCAACCAGCAGGCACTTCAGAGCGCCACGGTCGCTGAAGACGACATCAAGACGTCGCTTTCGCAGGGTACGAGCCCGAATGACGGCAATGCGGACGGCTCCTATACCGGCAATGCCTCTAACAGTCTGCCGGGCCCCGCGACTGTCAGCGGCTCGATCGCGAACGTCGTGAACTTCGGAAGCGACGGCAAGGGCGGTTTTTCCTTCACCGGCGACGTAAGCAGCCTCGGTGCGCTGTCCTCGCATGGCGACGCGCTGAGCTACACCGTCGCGAACGGCGTCCTCACCGCAACGGCGGGCGAGGGTGAGGGGGCCCGCGTCGTCTTCACGCTGACCCTGTCGAATGACGGCGACTACACCTTCAAGCTCTTCGATCAGCTCGACCATGGCACCGACGCCACCAATGGGAGCGTGTCCATCGACTTCGGCGGCCTGATTCAGGCGACCGATGGCGATGGCGACAGCATTCCGCTGACCGGCGGCCTGAAAATCGCTATCACCGACGACGCGCCGACTACGGCCGGTCGCGCCCATGTCTCGGGTACGGTCGAGGAAGAGCAGCTCAACGGCAATGAGGATACCAGTGGCGGCTCGGGCTCGGCCACGGATGACGACATCAGCCACCACGGCCATTTCCAAGACAATACCACCGCGGTCGTCAGCGGCAGCGGCGCGAATTCGCTCGCCACCCTGGTCAACACCGGCGCCGACGAAGGCGGGCATTTCTCGTTCAGCTCGGAGCTGGTCGGCAACGCCATCGAGACCGACGGCGGCGCGAGCGTGAAGTCGGGCGGCAGCCTCGTTTCGGTAACCTCGGTCGCGGAAGGCGTCGACTCCAACGGCCACTATCAGACCATCACGGCCGGGACCACTGGCGAAGCCGCGCATGACGTCTTCACTCTCACCGTCTATGACAACGGCAGCTGGAAATTCGAACTCAAGGACAATCTCGACCACAGCTACGGCAACAATGGCGAGGGCGTGCTGAAGCTCGACCTGTCAAGCCTGGTCCAGTACACCGATTTCGACAACGACAGCGTAACGTTGGACGCCAAAAGCTTCCTCGTCAGCGTCATCGACGACGTGCCGGTGGCGGCGATCTCTGCCTCCGCTTCGAAGGCACCGACCCTTGAGACGCAGGATCACGACACGATCGGGAGCGGGGTCGGCGGTACCGACACGGCGAGCGCCGATTTCTCCGGGGCGTTCAAGATCACCTCTTCCTATGGCGCGGACGGCGCCGGTACCACAAACACCACCTATGCGCTCAGCCTCAGCGGCAATTCGCATCACGATGACCATGACGATTGGGAGCGCGGCGGCTTCGGCGACCGCGTCGACTCCGGGCTCGAAAGCAACGACCATGCGATCTATCTCTACGAGATCAACGGTGTAATTGTTGGCTCGACCGCCTCCTCGTCCCACAGCGTCGGGCTAAGCAACACCATCTTCACGATCTCCGTGGACGGCACTGGCAAGGTCACGCTGACCCAGTACGACGCCATCGATCATGTCGGCAACGGCAATGGCTCGGTCATCTCGCTCGACGAGGGCCTCGTCAAGCTGACGGCGACCGTGACGATCACCGACCATGATGGCGACAAGGCGACCGATAGCGCTTCGATCGATCTCGGCTGCAATATCAAATTCGACGACGACACGCCGTCGATCACGCTGACGGCGGGCAGCGACGCCGCGCTCACCCTGACCACGCAGGACGCCGACACCATCGACACGAAGTACAGCGCCAAGTCCGATACGGCCAGCCAGAACTTCGCCGGCGCATTCACGGTCGGCTCCAGCAGCTATGGCGCGGACGGCGCCGGCAACATCATTAAAACCTATGCGCTTTCAGTGACCGGTCACCTGGACAGCCACAACCGGGTTGACTCCCTGCTCGAGAGCCACGGGCAGACAATCTATCTCTACAAGATCGGCAATACGGTCTACGGTTCGACCTCGACCTCATCGAACTCCTCCGACGTCCTGCAGAAGGCCGTGTTCAAGATCGAGGTGGACAATGCGAGCACAGACGCGGGCACGGTCAAGCTGACGCAGTACAGCGCCATCGATCACGGCGGCGACGGCACGGTGGTCTCGCTCGCCGACAATCTCGTTAAGCTGACTGCGACGGCGACGATCACCGATGGTGACGGAGACCAGAAGAGCAGCAACGCTACGATCGATCTGGGCGGCAATATCAGGTTCGAAGACGATGGTCCGAGCATTGATGTGACGGTTAAGAATCAAGACGTCACCGTGGCAACGCAGGATAGCGGCACAATCGGCAGCAGTTCCGATACGGCGACAGCCAACTTCGATCTGGCATTCTCGTTCAACGCGTCCTTTGGCGCCGATGGCGCGGCAACGGCAAATCCGGTTATCAAGAGCTATTCGCTCGATCTAACGGGCAACGCGCAGGATGGCCTTGTGGCTTCCGGCCTCGCCAGCCATGGTCATCAGGTCTATCTGTATGAGGTCCACGGCCAGATCGTCGGCTCGACGGCGTCGAATTCCCACAACATCAGCGCCGCGAACACGATCTTCGCGATGTCGGTGAACAGCGCCACCGGCGAAGTGACGCTGACGCAATACGGCGCGATCGATCATGGCGGCAATGGCTCGAGCATTTCGCTCGCCAGCAATCTCGTCTCCCTGACGGAAACGGTGACGATCACCGACTATGACGGTGACAAGGCGACCGACAGCGCCAAGATCGATCTCAGCGGCCACATCACCTTCACCGACGCTACCCCAACTGCCAACGCGACTGTGGCTGCTTCGCTCGACGATGAAGGCCAGCCGAACGGCATCGATGCCGGCGCTGGCGATCTGACCGGCGCCAATTCCAAGTCGTACTCCGGCACGCTGGCATTCACCGCCGGTGCGGATGGCTCGAAGTCGATCGAGATCACCGGTCTGACGGTCCAGAACAGCGCCCATCAGGGCAACGGCGATCTCCAGGTCCTCTATGTGGATGGCAACGGCGTGGCTCATGCCGAGACGGTAACCTTCACCTGGAATTCGGCGACGAACGAGTATGTTGGCACCAGTGACCATTTCGGCGGCGCCGATGGCGGCGCGGCGGCGGTTATCGTCACCGTCAGCCAAACCGGCGAATACAACATCGCCATCAACGCGCCGCTTGCCCACCCGTTCACCACCGAGCAGAACACGGCGGTCGCCGGAAGCGAATACGAAGACGATCTGACGCTGAACTTCACCTATCAGGTGACGGACGGCGACGGCGACAAGGCCAGCAACACGCTGAGCGTGACCGTCGATGACGACAGCCCGACGATGGGCGGCGTCAGTACGATTGCGGTGATCGGAACCGGCGCGCAGGTCTCGGTGACCGGCACGCTCGACTTCCACGCGGGCGCCGATGGCGCAGGCCATGCCAACCTTGCCGGCAACGTTGCGCCTGAGAACCTCGTCTCGGACGGCGAGACGGTGCATTATTGGGTAAGTGCCGATGGCGCGACGCTGATCGCCTATACCGGCGCCAATGTTGACACCGGCACCAAGGTCTTCCAGCTCCAGATCGCCGACGACCGGAAGGGCTATACCTTCACGGAATATGCGACCTTCGGCCTGCAGACGACGACGACCAACACGACGACCGAGACCTTCACCAAGGCAGATGGTGAGTTGGATCATGCCAATTCGCCGGCGGCTTCGGTGAACATCACGACCGACAATGGTGCCACGATCGTGGCAGTGGTGAGCGGCAGCCAGGAGGTGAATGGCTCGAACGGTGGCTTCGGATTGCATAGCAATAATTTCGACGCGAGCGATTACCTGAAATTCAATTTCCACCAAACGGTTGATAGTCAGCCAGATCCGACAACCGTGACGTTCAGCTTCACCAAGAATGCGACCGTTAATTATGTCGTGCATTATTCTGACGGCACCAATGTTCCCGTCAATAATGCGACGGTTACCGCGGCCAATGGCCTGACCATCCCCGCTCATGGGAACGCCATGATTCTGGACGTCGAGTTCTACAACATCGGCGACAAGACCAAGATCGACCTCGGCAGCGCCACCGTCACGACGGAAACCAAGACAACCACGGTCTCGACCAACACGGATCTGTCCTTCACCGCAGGCCTGACTGATGGCGACGGCGATGCCCTCAGCGCGACGATTAACGTGCATGCCGTAACGAACATCCCGCCGACCATTACGGTGACGCCAACGGGCGGCGTGGCTGGTGGCCACAATCTCGTGGACGAGGCCGCGCTTTCGGCGGGCTCGCATCATGCCGGCTCCGGCAGTATCACGACGAGCGGCACCCTCACGGTGGCCGATGCGAATGGCAATGACGACGTCCAGTCGGTGACCATTAGTGGCCACACCTTCGCCGTGGCAACCCTCGTGGGGACCACCGCCGCCACTGGCCAGACAGTCAACGGCGACCATGGTACGCTGACGGTCTATGGCTACGACAGCTCGACTGGCGTGCTGTCTTACTCCTACACGCTCACCTCGTCGGTGACCGGCCCTGGCAATGGCACCAACATCGTGACAGGCGGCGACAGCTTCGCAGTGAGCGTCGCGGACACGAGCGGCACGACGAGCACCGCCAATGTCGTCGTCGACATCAAGGACGACGTGCCGACGGCGCGTGACGTGACCGTACAATCGGTTGCCGAAGGCTCGGTTGTCACCGGCACGCTCGATTTCGTCCAAGGCGCCGACGGCGCCTCTGTCTCGAAGATCGGGAACGTCACCCTGACGTTCGGCAACGACGGATGGTCGCAGAGCATTGCGATGGAGCACGGCACGCTCAAAGTCACGGCTGACGGCCACTATCAGTTCACTGCGCAGGGCGCTGACGTCTACAAGGACGGCGGATCGTCCAGCTCCCAGGTCACGGTAACGGACGGCGACGGCGATACGTCCACGGCGAAAGTGTCGTTCAATGTTACGGACGGCTCGACGGACGTGACGACGGCGAGCATCGCTGCGTCGAACACCCCCGCGACCGTAACGGAAGCCGATGGCAAGATCGCATTCACGATCACGCTGAGCAATGCCTCGCAGGGCGATACCACGGTCGTGACCGATCATGGCACGATCACGATCCACGACGGCCAAACCACCGGCACGCTGCTGGTGGACAACCCGAACCACGAGGACGTCTACACCGACCCGTCGAGCCTGACGGTCAAGATCACGTCTGTGACCGGAGGCGGCTTCGAGAGCGTGGTTCCCGATGCGGCCAACGGCTCGGCAACGGCACAGATCACCGACACGATTACTCCGACGACGGTGTCGCTGACGGCTTCGACGACGACGGAAGGGTCGAACGCCAGCTACGTGTTCT
>NZ_HF536772.1:1889974-1982546 GCF_000312665.1 Rhizobium mesoamericanum STM3625
ATTGCCGCCGGCAATGGCGAGGACGTTTACAGCGACGCCTCTTCGAAGACGGCGACGATCACCAGCGCCTCGGGCGGCGGCTTCGAAAACCTCGTTCCCGACACGACGCCGGCGACCGCGACGGTCACCGACACCATCGACGCCGTCACCGCGACGCTCACCGCTGGGAACGCTACCTACAGCGATGGCGTTTTCACGATATCATATACAATCACGCTGTCCGGTCCCACGGGCCCCATCGCGCCGCTCGACGCAGAGGGCCTCGTGTTCACACTTGCCCACGGCGGCACGATCACACTGCCGCAGGGCCAGACCTCGGTAACGGTCGACCTGCATTTCAGTGCGGACACCTATTCCGGCTCGATCAGCAACTCGATCACCTCAGTCACAGGGCAGAACGAGTATGAGAGCCTGCTCACGACCGGCTCGACCAGTACCACGGTCAATACCCCGCCAACCGTCGTCGACTCCGAAAACTGGCTGTCGAGCGATCCGGCTCAGTACACGTCAGGTGCATCGAGCTATCCCAACGGGTATCCGCTGCACATCGAGGCGCCGACCGATTCCGACCACAACAACCTGGTCGTGAAGGTGTCCGGCACAGTTCCCACGGGCGTGTTCTATAACGGCGGCAGCGGTTATGTCGCCCTCACGGCGGGGGTTACGCTCTATGATCTCGCCCACGGCATCAACCTGCTTGACAGTGTGGTCTATCGGCCGACATCGAGCCAGACGGACGCGCAGAACCTGACGCTGAAGCTCGACGTCTATGACGGTACCGTGCATGTCACTCAGAACGTGGGGATTCACGAAGTCCCGCCGACGAGCCTGCCTTCGGATGTCCAGCAGATCGGCAGTGGCGGCAGCCCGCTGACCTCGGGCAACGATCAGACCCAGACGCTGACGCTGTCGCAGGGAACGGTCAACGGCATCCTTGCGGATCCGCATGGTTCGACGGTCGTGGTCTATACGGATTTCCAGAAGTCCCCGTTCGCCACGCCCATCCCCGCTGACGAACAAAACCCCGGGGCTTTTGGCGACGGCTCGGCCGGGTCGGCGCGCGAACAAGAAGTCCAGGTGGAGATCCGCATCGGCGCGAACCGTTTCGCCGTCGTCGAGGACGACCGGTCGGCCGGCACGTTTGAGCAGAGCTGGTTCTACGACTCGGCAAGCGGGCTGATGAAGGCGGCGGTCGACTACGACCACATCTACCTGCTCGACGCTGCCGGCAATGCCACCTCCACGACCCTGGCGAGCTACCTGATCGGCAACCCCCCGACAGCCGGGAACACCTGGACGCTGGTCTACACCGACAATAACGGCGGCAACTTCCAGGCCCGAACGGTAACGTTCGACTTCTTCACCCATAATCCTGGCGATCCGGGCATCCCGGTCACCGGCAACACGACTCTGGCCGATACCATCTACGGGACGTCCGGCGAGGATGTGCTCACCGGCAGCGGCGGCAACGATATGCTGTACGGCCGGCAGGACCATGACATCCTCAACGGTGGTATTGGTAACGACATGCTGACCGGCGGGGCGGACGCTGACACGCTGACCGGCGGCAGTGGCGCGGATACGTTCGTCATCGGCAGTGGCGAGTCGCTCGGCACCACCGGCGGCAACGGAGACAACGGGACTATATCTGGCAATGACATCATCACCGACTTCGATACGACGGCTGATATCCTCAACCTCGCTGGTACCCCATTTGCCGCCGGAAATACTAGCGGTTGGGTCGACGGTACGAACTCGTCGCTGACAATAAGCAGCTCTCAGATCAGCAAGCACAGCATCACGAACGGCATCATCACTTTCGAAAACGCCTCCAACAATGTGGTGACGTTGTCGTCGGCGAGCCAGGTCGCGGCGGTGGTGCAGTATCTGCACCAAAACGATATGGGCAACGCGGGAGCGACCGTCGCCTTCACAGCGACGATCGGCGGTACGGCCCACACCTTTATCTATGAACAGGTCGGGGACACCCCCGATGCGAGCAAGGACATCCTGGTCGATCTGCAGAACGTCAACCTGATCAGCGGCGGGACCAGCCTTGCGACGTTGATCGGCAACAGCCACATCGACCCCATCGTCCTCGACCTCGACCACAATGGAGTCGCGCTGACCTCGCTCGATCAAGGCGTCCAGTTCGACATCAATGCCGACGGACACAAGGATCAGATCGCCTGGACCACAGGCAGCGACGGCATCCTGGCGTTCGACGTTGACGGCAACGGCAAGATCGACAACGGCAGCGAGATATTCTCGCCGCACTTTGCTGGTGGCAGCTATGTCGATGGTCTGGCGGCGCTTTCGGCGCTGGACAGCAACCATGACGGCAAGATCGATGCGGCCGACGAGGCCTTCTCAAAGCTCACCGTCTGGCAGGACCTGAACCATAACGGCATCACCGACAGCGGCGAGCTTTCGAGCCTGGCGGATCATTCGATCAGCAGTATCTCGCTCGAAGCAACGGCCTCGAGCACGGAGATCAATGGTCAGTCGATCCTCGCCGATGGCGATTACACTCTGACGGACGGCTCGACCGCTCACTTCGTCGAGGTTGCCTTCGACACGACGCTCGGTGGCAGCGAAAATAGCAGTAATGCCTATTCGCTAATCGGCAGCGACGGTGACGACATCCTGTCGGGCAGCGGCGGCATGTTCACGATCTCGGGCGGCGCAGGGGCTGACACCTTCGTGCTCGACGCGGATGCCCTGAACGACGTCAAGCTCGCGGACGTCATCACCGACTTCAAGGCAAGCGAAGGTGACACGCTCGATGTGTCGAAGCTCCTCGACAGCCTGCTCGGCCACCAGGCAAGTGAGGCGGAGGCACTCGCGAGCGTCAAGACGACGGTCAGCGGCGCGGATACCGTGGTCAGCGTTAACGCCAATGGCGGCTGGCACGATGTGGCGGTTCTCCAGAACACCACGGAAGCGGTCAAGATCCTCTTCGACGACAAGCACGACACAACGACGGCACCGCACGTCGGCTGAGTTCGCGCAAATCAGGAGGAAAAGGCGCCGTTTGGCGCCTTTTCTGTGTTCTGTGATCAGATTGGAGGATCGGTGGTCACGCATATCGAATTACCCGAGCTTTTGCGCCTATCAGGTTGCGGAGCGCTTCTCGGCTGGGCTCATGAAAATGCACGGGATCTCCCTGCCGTTTGCATGCCGCCGGCATCTTGCTTCTTTCTTATGGACGTGAGGTTGGCGGGTATGCAGGACAAATTTGCTTCAACGGAAAAGGGCGCCTTTCGACGCCCTATTCTTGTTGTTGCGGACCGGTCGGATCAGGCGGCCGGGAGCCGCGACAACGGAATGGCGTCTTCGTTCTCGCCGCCGCGCTGCATTGCCATTTCGTCGGCCAGTTGGCGGATGTGGTTGAAGTCAGTCGGTCCCTCGAAGACGGCGCCGCCGAGGCGCACGCCGATCGTCATCGGCGTGCCTTCCGCCGAGAAGGAGGCCTCGGCCACGCGCCGACGGATGCGGGTGCCGACATCCTGGGCATTCTCTACAGTCGCGCCGGGAAGGAACACGCCAAGCTCGTTGGTGGCCAGGCGTGCTACGAGATCGCCCTTTCTGACCGAGGACTGGATGATTGCCGCAAGCGACTGCATGACTGTGTCGGCCCATTGCGGGCCGTAACGCCGACTGATCTCGTCGAGCGTGTCGATGACGACGGCGATCATTACGCCGCCGGCGTCGGTTGCGATTCGCTTGCGCCGGTCGATGTAGTGCTCGACGGCAGCTGCAAAGGCGGTTCCGTTCAGTGTCTTCGTTACAGAGTCGTGGCGTGCAGTATAGTTAACCGTTTCTTGTAATTTCTTGAGCTCGCCAACTTTGAGCTGCAAGATCAGAAGCAGCGGAAATGCAACAAAAACGGAAATTAAGCCTGCGCCGGCAAATCCTACCAAAAATGGTCGATCCGGCACGATAAGGTTTAAGATAAGTAAAACGCCGACGGATCCAGCCGCAAAGCAGACAGCGCCGAGGGCGGCGATCCGAAGAGCTGAAACGATTGTGGCGGAAGAGTAACGTTGGCTGAAATTCATCGGGGTTCTTGTCCGTTTGAAAGTCATGCCAGATAAACAGGTTCGGGCAAAGCCCCCGTTAAAAAATCCTGTAAAAGTCTCGCTTTAGGCAGTTATCCACCGCGATTAACTGTCTTGGCAGGAATGCTCGGCGCGGCAATTGGAATGTGGAAAGATTGGTGTTACTTATTTGCCGAAGAAAAGACTTTGGTATACGGGAGCACCCAGTGAATCTTTGATGTTGAGGGGCATCGATCTTGTTTAAAGCAAAAAGAATTTTTGCAGCATTGTCTGCGACGGTTGCTTTCAATTTTACGTTTTATGCTGATGCCAATGCAATGTCTCTGCAGCAGGCCATCGAAAAAACGATGAAAACTAACCCGCAGATCTTGCAGGCTGCGAAGGATCGTGAAGCTGTCGAGTTTGAACTGCGCCAGGCGCGTGGTTTATACTTGCCATCTATTGATCTGGAGAGCGGGATCGGGCGCCGTCGGTTGTCAAATGCCAGTTCCGGGTCGCTCAGAGATGATCATGACTATCTGTCCCCGGGCGATGTTGGTCTTACGATCACGCAGACACTTTACGATGGCGGTAGCCGCCGCGCTCAGGTCGAGCAGCAGGCCTCGCGCGTCGATGGTGCCTCCTTTCGGGTGCTTGAACGGTCTGAGTCGCTCGCTCTCGAAGTGACGCAGGATTATCTGGAATATATGCTCCAGAATCAGATCGTTGCTGCTGCCAAGCAGAACGTCGCCTTCCACACGCAGATGGTCGGCGATATCAACGAGAGCATCAAGGGTGGCGCCCTGACCGACGCCGACCGCCTTCAGGGCGCGGAGCGGCTGGAGGCCGCCAAGGCGCGGCTGCGCGAAGCGCTCGAAGAGCTTGAGCAGACGAAGATCCGCTTCCTTCAGGTCGTCGGCGAGCCGATTACCAATGCGCAGACGCCCCCGTCAGTCGCCAAGTTTGTTCCGAAGACGCTGAACGATGCCGTATTTGTTGCCGGCAAGAACAGCCCGCGCATCTATTCGGCCAACGCCGACGTCGATGCAGCCGATGCCGGTGTTCGCGGCGCGCGCGCCAACTACATGCCAAAGGTCAACCTCGAGGGCACGGCCCGCGTCGGCAACGACATCGACGGTGACGAAGGCAACACCAACGACTATCAGGTCCGCGTCGTCGCCCGCTGGAACCTCTATCGCGGCGGCATCGATGTGGCTCGCGAGCAGGAGCAGATCCGCCGCGCCGGTGAGCAGCGCTACAATCTCGCCCAGGTTCAGCGTGAGGTCGAAGAGTCGGTCCGTTCCGCTTGGAACGAACGCGTCAGCCGAGGTGAGCTGTCCGGCATCTTGAACAAGCAGGCCTCGATCAACAACCAGCTCGTCGGTTCTTACCGCGAGCAGTTCAAGGTTGGTCAGCGTTCGCTGCTCGACGTGCTCGATGCGCAGAACACGAAGTTCAACACGCAGGTCCTTGCCGACACGGCGCGGGTGGCGTCGCAGTTTGCCGAGTACAAGATCCTGGCGGCCTCGGGCAATCTGCTTCAGACGATGAAGCTGAAGCCGGTCGAGCAGTCCAAACCTTATGCGCGGGAAGAGTTTGTTGTCCCCGCGGGCGTCGCGAATCCCGGATATGCCGAACTTGATTCTCATCAGAAAGCCGGTATGCCCCTGGACCTCCTAGCGCCAATTCGACAGCAATAGTCGACATGGCCATGGAACAATGCTGAACGTAGCGCTCGGGACCTCCAGCAGCACACCGCTGCAGACATTCAAAGCCGCATTCAAATCCGTGGCTGCGTTCTATGGCCGACCAAGCTCAGACACGGTCCTCTTCTCCGGTCTACCTGATGAGGTGACCGAGTCGCTTGAGGTGGACGACGTCGAGCGCATGGCCGAACGGATCGGCTTGCAGGTGGTCAAGCACCAGGAACGCGAAAGCCGCCAGGGCAATTTCGATTGTCCGGCGATCGTCGCGTTTTCCGATGGCAGCGTGCTGCCTCTGCTCGAAATGGCCGAAGACGGCTCCTATGTCACGGATATCGTTCCGATTGCCGGCAATGCGATCCATTTGACGCGGGAAGAATTCCTGGCGCTGAAGCCGCAATTGGCCTTTGCGTTTACGCTTTACTACCAGAACGCCTCGGAAGAGGCGCTGGTTGGCAATGCCGTGGAGATCGAAAAGCGGCATTGGCTGGCAACGACGCTGGCGCCTTACTGGCGAACCTATATCCGCGTCATGGTTGCGGCGCTGTTTATCAATCTGATTGCGCTTGGCTCGCCGCTTTTCACGATGAACGTCTATGACCGGGTACTGCCGAACAAGGCGATCCCGACGCTCTGGGTTTTGGCAGCGGGTATCTCGCTTGCCTACATCTTCGACTTCCTGCTGAAGACGGCGCGCTCGTCGCTGATCGATTATGCCGGACGCAAGGCGGATCTGCGGCTGTCGCAATTGCTGTTTGACAAGGTGCTGAACTCGACGCTTGCCTCGAGGCCGATGTCGACGGGTGAATACGCAAACCGCGTGACGCAGTATGAGTTCGTCCGCGAGTTCTTCACCTCAAACACTATCGGCGTTCTGATCGATAGCCTTTTTGTCTTCATCTTCCTCGGCGTCATTTATCTGATCTCTGGCTGGCTTGTGGTCATCCCAGCGGTCGCCTTCGTGCTGTCGGTTGCGATCGGCTTGTGGGCGCAAGCCGCCATCGGCAAGCGCATGGCGACTGCCGCCAACGAAGCGTCGCGTCGCCAGTCCCTGTTGGTGGAAACGATTTCGACGATCGAAACGCTGAAGAGCCTGCGGGCGGAAGCAACGATGCTGCGCCGTTGGCAGGAGCTGACCAAGTATTCGAGCCGCACCAGCGAGGACATCAAGCATATCTCGACGAATGCCATCAACATGACGATGTTCATCCAGCAGATGGTGAGCGTCCTGATCGTTATTGCCGGCACCTACGAGTTCGCCGAAGGCCGGATTGCCATGGGCGCGATCGTCGCTACCGTCATGCTGGCAAGCCGCGCCGGCGCACCGCTCGGCCAGATCGCCATGACATTGGCACGGTTCCGCCAGGCAACCATGTCGCTTCGCATCCTCGACAAGATCATGGAGCAGCCCGACGATCGTCCGTCCACCGTCGGTTTCGTCAATCGGGAGATTACCCGCGGCGCCTTCAGTTTCCAGGATGTATCCTTCCAGTATCCGGGGTCGGACTATCCCGTCATCAATAAGCTGTCCTTCTCGGTGCAGCCGGGCGAGCGCATCGGCATCATCGGCCGCATCGGTTCCGGCAAGACCACGCTCGGTCGCTTGCTTGACGGGCTCTTCTGTCCCTCGGGGGGACGCGTACTGATCGATGGCGTTGATATCCGCCAGTACCACATGGCAGAGGTTCGCTCGGCGGTCGCCGTAGCCGGCCAGTCGTCCGATCTCTTCTCCGGCACGGTCAAGGAAAACCTGCTGATCGGGCGCGCCGATGCGACCGACGAAGAGCTGCTCGAGGTCGCCCGCATGACCGGGGTCGACGAGTTCGTCGGCAATCATCCTCGCGGCTTCGACATGCCGGTCGGCGAGCGCGGCACGAACCTTTCGAGCGGCCAGAAGCAGGCGCTGACGATTGCACGCCTGCTGCTCACGAGGCCGAAGATCGTATTTCTTGACGAGCCATCGGGCGCCATGGATCTCGCCACCGAGCGCAACCTGATTGCGCGCTTGTCGAAGGCCATCAGCCGCGACACTACGCTTTTGATCGCCACCCATCGCTACAGCATGCTTGAGCTCGTCGAACGCCTGATCGTCATCGACAAGGGCCGGATCGTTGCCGACGGTCCGAAGAATGCGGTGATCGAAGCGATGCAACGCAAGCCGGCGGGGGCGCAGCCATGAGCGTTACCAGCAATCGCCACGACAATCCTCCGCTTCTCGCCCGCGGCATCCTGGCTCTGGTCGCCCTCGTGATTGCGAGCTTCATTGCATGGGCGGCGATTGCCGACATCAACGAGATCGCCCGCGGCGAGGGCAAGGTCATTCCGGTGTCGAAGACGCAGATAATCCAGTCTTCGGAGCCCGGCGTCGTCCAGCAGATCGCCGTCGTCCTCGGTCAGGTCGTACGCAAGGGCCAGCTGCTCGTCCAGCTCGACAACACGACAACGACCTCGACGCTTGGCGAATCCGTTGCCAAAGCGCGTGCGCTCGGTGCCAAGGTTGCGCGCCTGAAGCTCGAGGAGGCGGGCCAGTACGACGCTGAGTTCATCTGCCCCGAGGAGATCATGTCGGTTGCCAAGGACGTTTGCGGCAACGAGGCGAAGCTGTTCGCCGCTGAT
Source organism: Rhizobium mesoamericanum STM3625 (assembly GCF_000312665.1). Classification (GTDB taxonomy): domain Bacteria; phylum Pseudomonadota; class Alphaproteobacteria; order Rhizobiales; family Rhizobiaceae; genus Rhizobium; species Rhizobium mesoamericanum. Next base: position 1,898,334 of record NZ_HF536772.1, read on the forward strand.
CGTGCCAGCTACCAGAACAAACGCGGCGTCTTGCAGGAGCGTGTCCGCCAGCGTGAGAACGAGCTCAGCGAAGCCCATGCCAACATCGATCGCCTGCAGCAGAACATCGAAGGCGCACAGCGACAGTATGATCTCATCTTCCCTCTGGCGCAGAAGAAGCTCGTTGCCCAGACCGAAGTTCTCAAAACCGAACGCGATCTGACCGACCAGCAGGGCCAGCTCAAGGTTTATCAGGAAAGCATCGACCGCCTGCAGGCTGCCGTGCAGGAAGCCAAGCTGCAGCTCGGCGATCTTGCCCTCGAACTGCGTCAGCAGGCGCTGACCGACAAGGCGCAGGCGCTGGCCGAGCTTTCGGTCGTCGACGAGACCATCCGCGGCGCGTCCGACCGTGTCAAGCGCACCGATATCCGTTCGCCCGTCGATGGCATCGTCAATACTCTGGAGGTCAACACTATCGGCGCCTATGTCGATCCGGGCCGGGTCATTGCCGGCATCGTGCCGACCGCCGACACGCTTCTGGTCGAAGCCAAGATTTCGCCGCGCGATGTCGCCTTCGTGCGCCGTGGCCAGCCGGCCGTCGTCAAGATCACGGCTTATGATTTCTCGATCTTTGGCGGCCTCGAAGGCGTCGTCGAGAACATTTCGGCCGACAGCCTCGTGGAGAAGGAAAAGGGCGAGACGTACTATCTTGTGCAGGTCAAGACGGACAAGTCCGCGCTGGAGCGCGACGGCAAGTCCTATCCGATCATTCCCGGCATGGTTGCCTCGGTTGAGATCATGACCGGCAACAAGACGGTACTGAGCTATCTCATGAAGCCGATCAACAAGGCGCGCAGCGAAGCGCTGACGGAGCGATAGGATGCTGATCGTCAAGCCAGGCAGCAACGCACTTTCCGAGCTCGAGCAGGTAGAGGAGCCTTTGCCGGCCATCGGCGCCGAAGAGATCGAGCCCCGCTTCCGGGCAGTCGTCGGGCGAGGCGGCGAGCGTCGCGGCATCCGCCTCGAGCGGATCTACTGGGATGGTCTCGGCCGCATGTCGGCTGCTGGCAAGATGAGCACCGCCGACCTCGTGCACTACACAGCCTCGCAGATGCCTGAGTCCGGCAATCTTGCATCGCTGCTGCGTGTGCTGAGCTTCAAGTGGGCGCTGCGCCGGCTGGATACCGTCGAGGACGCAACGTCAATGGCAAACGTCAATGCCATCATACAGGCATCACCGTCACCGACGATCCTGCTGACGCAGGAAAAGAAGATCCAGCTCTTCAACGATCCCTTCCTGTCCATGCTGCGCCAGCGCCTGCTGATGGGCGATGCGGCGCAGTTGACGAAGACCTTGCGGTTCTCGATTGACACGCAGATCGACGAGGCTATCGCCACGCTCTGTCGCAACAGGGGTAAGACGCTGAATACGGGCTTCACGATTGCCGCCGGCCAGGCCTCGATGAAGGGCCAGATCAATCTGGCTCTCGCGCCGACCCACGAGAAGCCAATGCTGATCGGCTATATCTCCCGCTACTGATCGCCAAATCCGTCACGAAAAAAGGCGGCTGAATTTCAGCCACCTTTTTCTTGTCCTGCCTCTGATTGTCAGAACGCCACGCCTTCGCCAGGGGCCACCTTTTCCAACGGCATGGCGGAGGCGACCTGCTTGGCGCCGGTGCGCGTTCCGTGCAGGTAGCCCTTGCCATCCGCAATCGAGTAGAGCGGCACGTAATCAGGCAGCTTCGTATCGGGCAGAACCTCGTCACGCATGTTGTCCAGGATGAAGCGGTTGCCGTTCACCGCGACGGAAAGAACCGCGTGATAGAAGTGGCGTTTCTGATCGAAAAGCACGACGATAGACATCTCCTTGAGATCAACGCCGTCCGCGTGCAGAGCAGCCATCTTCAGAATTGCGAAATCCTCGCAATCGCCCTGCTGGCGCGCGAGCGTTTCGGCGGGCGTCGCCCAGTAATCAGCCACCTTGTAGGTGTCGATGTCGCGGCTGTAGCGGATCGTATGATTAACGGTGACGTTGATCGCATTGAGCTTGTCGCGGATCGAGGACTGCGAGATCTTGGTGAAGGCGACCTTGATGGTGGCTGCGGCCTCGGAGCATGTGCCCGCGCTGCAGTTGATGGCGGTTCCATCCGTCATTTCTGCCAAAGACGGTTCGAACTTCTTCAGGGCGGCAAGCCGTTTGAAAGGAATGGCGACGGTCCCGAAAGCGGCGCTGCCCGTCGGCGCGGCAGTCGCCGGACCAGCGACCGCCTGGGCTGGTGCGGTGCTTTCCTTCGCCCAGCCGGCAGGCTCGGGCTGCAGCGAGCGCGTGAGCGCGGCAACTTCGATGCTGCTGATGTTCGTTGCCAAGCTCAGGAGATCGGCAACGCTACCGAGCGTCAGGACGCGTGCCGTATCGGCAGCGAAGTCGACCGAGTGCATCGCGCCGGAAAACTGCGCAGACGCAAGGGTGGATGCCGCAGAGATGTTCGGCGAGAACGCAACGGTAAATGCGGAGAAAGTAAAAGCAGCAAGTTTGCTTATTCTTGTACTGCGCTTCATGGATCGTCGTCTCTCGTTGGTTGTGAGAAACGTACAAAACATCTATAAAAATCAGGTATTTAAGCGTGGATAAGGTCGGGATAAAATATCCGTTCAAAAGAACATAAAAGTTTAGTGTGGCCATCAACCAAGTTTGGGTGAAGGGTTTGCTTTCCGGTGTTGCCTGTGCAGATATGGAGTTCTGCCAAAAGGCCTCAAGGGGCCTGCGATTACGAGAGTGTGGGGGAGCAGGTGACAGTGCAGTCAATCGAGCCGGTGCAAGGCTCGCATGGTTTATGCGCGACCCGGCAACTGTCGCGTTCAGAAGGCATCCGTCCCCTCAAACGCATCAAGTTCGTTCTCGCGATGTCGATCGTCGTAGCCTGCGGTGCGCTCGCGGCCTGCCAATCCGACGTCGATGGTGTCGCCAAGAATGTGAAGACCAACGACATCAAGGCACCCTCGAGCGAGGTCGAGGAGAGCTTCGGAGAAACCGGAGCGGAGATCACGCTGCTGCTGCCCAAGGGTGCAACCGGGATCTATGAGGGCGCTGCGCGTCACGTGCGCGACGGCGCTGGTCTTGGCGTCGGCGAACTTGGAGGAAATCAGGTTTTCGTGAGGGTTGTCGACGTGGCCTCGGGCGCTTCTGCTGCAGCGACGGCAGTCAGCGCGGCAAAGGCCCGCGGCTCCGTTCTTCTCGTCAGCTATGCACCGTCTGTCGTCACGGCGGTCATCGCCTCGATACCAGCAGATCAGCGGCCACCTCTCCTCAATCTCGGCGCGCCTGTGCCGCCGACATCGGGAAATGTCTACAACTTCGTTTCCGACGAGATCGACAGCGCCATCGAAGGCGCGCGGGCAGCCGCTGCCAGCGGCCATAAGAATGTGCTGGTCTTCGCACAGAGCGATTTTCCGGCTGCGGGCGAGGAGCGACTGGCAAGCGCAATCCGCGCCACCGGCGGTACTTATCTTGGCCTTGCTCGTTATGATCTGACGGATGCTGCGGCATCGGAGGCAGTCAAGAAAGCCAGCGCCAATCTGCAAAATGCCGACACCGTGCTTGTCCTCGGGAAATCGGTAATCACGACGACTATTGCCGGCGCTGTAAAAGCTAGCGGCAAAACGAACGTCACCCTCGTCGGCACCAGCGCCTGGCCGCCGCAGACCTACACGGATCCCTCGGTGGCGGGCACGGTGATTGCCATGGTCGAGCCTGAAGGCGCGACGATGATCGCCGAACGCTATCAGCGGCACTACAAGCGTGCGCTGTCCACAGATGCGGCTTACGGCTACGATGCCGTTGCCGTCGCCTCTGGCATTGTCCGGACAAAGGGGCCGGAGGGAATGAACGCGCAGAACCTGACCAGCAAGGTCGGCTTCCGTGGCGTCACCGGCCTCTTCAGACTGACACCCGGTGGTACGGTGGAGCGCAAGATGAGCCTCTATTCTCTCAGCGGCGGCAAGCTCAGCCTGCTCGGCGCCACGCCGGCCTCATTCTGATAGTTCGCCATCTTGAACGTTGGCCCGACGAAGCATCCGCCATCTCCCCCCGCGCCTTATAAAGCATTGTGGGCGTTGAGGCAGATGCGGTCCTTGTCCCGACAAATGGCACGCTTTTTCCGAGAGTTAAAACCCACCGGAGCGATTGAACTGACCCCATAAAGCTCGACAACAACTTCGGGGTCAGTTCAGAGAGGCGGGCCAATTGTCCTAAGGCCGAGCCGCGGCAAAGAAAGGCTCTGGGCTTTTGACTTCGACCAGCCGCCGGCGCTCTATCTGCCAGAAACGGTTGCCGACTGCGCGGACAAAGCTGCGATCGTGGGAGACGAGCAGGCAACTCGCCTGATGGGCCATGAGTTCGCCCTCCAGCGCTTCCTGTCCGTCGATGTCGAGATGGTTCGTCTGCTCGTCGAGCAGGTAGAAGTTCGGCTCCGCCAGCCGCAGGACCAGCATGCCGAGCCGCGCCTTCTGGCCGCCGGATAGTCTCCCGACGGGGCGCGACTGCATGTCGATGGTCATGCCGGCGCCCGCGAGCAAGGCCCGCGCCCGCTGGTCGCCGACGTCGAAGCGCCGGATGATCGTCTCCAGCGGCGTATCGCTATCCCTCATGTCGGCAAGCGCCTGGTCGCTATAGCCGAGCACCAGCGACGGGGTAGCCTTGATGCCGTCCTGCGCCGTCTCCGCGTTGTTGATTGCCGTCCGCAGCATGGCAATCAGCCGTGATTTGCCCGCGCCATTCTCCCCGAGCAGCACGATCCGGTCTCCCTGGCAGATGAACTGCTTGCCGGTCCGGAAGAGCGGCGTACCGTCCGGCGTGCGAACCTCACCGTCGTCGAGCGTTACAAGCACCTTGGCATGGGTGCCGCGGTTTGCGAGCCTGATCGCCCCGGCCGAGCGCTCGACATGCGCGGGCTTGGCAGCATCCTCCAGCTTCTCGGCGCGTTGCTTCAACTGCTTGGTCTTGACCACCAGCAGGTCGCTGCCGGAGTTGACGCCGATATTGTTGAGCTTCGCCGCCTGCTTGCGCAGTTGCTCGGCCGTCTTCATATCGCGTTCGTAGCGCCGCTTGTCGGCCGCGTCCGTCTCGTCCAGTGCTGCCCGCGCCCGGGTATAGGGTAGAGAAAAGACTTGCGATTGCTCTGGCCGCAGGAACAGCGTGCGGTTGGTGACGGCATCGAGGAAGGCACGGTCATGGCTGGAGATGATAACGAGCACGTCACGCGGCAGGGCGCTCAGCCAGTTCTCGAGCGCGGCTATCTTGCCGAGATCGAGGTGGTTGGTCGGCTCGTCGAGCAGCAGCGCGTCCGGCTCCGTCACCCAGGTGCGCGCCAGTATCGCCAGCCGCTGCCAGCCGCCGCTGAGCTGCCCGATCGGGCGGGCGCGCAGGGCTTCGGGAACGTCGAGCGAATCAAGCACCATGTCCACGCGCCAGCTTTCGTTCGCCTGCTGGTCGGAGGGCAGCGCCTGCAGAACGGCATCGTGGAACGGAACGTCAAGCAGCCTGGTTGGCGCGTCCTGTTCGACATGCCCGATCATCAGCCCGCGCGAGCGCATAATGTCGCCATGGGTTGACTCCAGCGCCCCTGAAATGCAGCGCAGCAGGGTGGATTTGCCGCGGCCATTGGCGGCAACAAGCCCGAGGCGGTCGCCGGCGTTGATGACGAGATCGAGTTTCGCAAAAAGGGGTGCGCTCAGGGTGACGCCGAGATTGCGGATATTGATAAGGGTCATGATCTTGCTCTGGTCTTGCCGAACGATCACACGGGCGAGGGCATGCGGCCTTCATCGCGTGCGTGTGCTCAAGCTCGATGGATGAATAGTTGCAGACGAGGCGAATGCCCGAACTGCTGCCACGAGGGGCAGACCAGGAAGAGTGTTATGAGAAACGGTCTCTGGTCAGCCCTGCAAACGCATTTGCAGGGCGTTGCCGGGGCCACGTTGCCGGTTGAACCGGAAATAGAAATTCTGCACGCGACCCTCCCTTCTCTTTGAGTGCACAACAGAAATAGCCGTAGGCCGGAAAAAATGCAACCAAACGGATTGCGTCAGGCCACTTAGAAACGATCTGTGCGGCGGAAGGATTGCTTCGCTGCGATCAGGCCGCTGCCAAAATCTGGTAGGCATCCACACTTTACGATCATGGTCTAATGGGCCTGGCTGTTCAGACCACCATGTCAGCTTCGCCCATTCGTTAGCGCCTTCTACAATGATGGCGAAGACCATATCTTTGGTATCGTAGAAAGCGTACTCATCTTTTGGGAAATGCTCAGCCGGGAATTGCCTGATGAGCCCATAGGCGTTTGCGGCGATCGGATGCACATTCTATTGGCTCCGGAGTTCCTCACCATGTTCCATCAGGTATGGCAGGGCTGCCCTTGAGCGAGCCGATGAAAAGAGGATGTCGCGTGGCAGCGCCGAAGTGCCAATCAATCGAGCGACCATTTGTTAGCATGGCCTAACTTGCGCAGGGCGGCTTGGCTGTTATAAGCGCCCCAATCAACAAATTCTTGTGTTCAGGAGAGAAGACCATGGCAGATGGTGACGACGATTACGTTTATGACGAGGCGACCGGCGAATGGCGTCCGGCTTCGGAGCTGGCTGCGGCCGCCGCGCTGGCCGCTGAGGTTCGGGATGCTGCCGGAAACGTCCTCAAGAACGGCGATTCCGTCACACTTATCAAGGATCTGAAGGTCAAGGGCGCCAATCAGACCCTGAAGCAGGGCACGGTGATAAGGTCGATCCGGCTGACGGACAACCCGGAAGAGATTGACTGCCGCCACGACGCCATCAAGGGCCTCGTCCTGCGCACCGAATTCGTCCGCAAGCGCTGAGCGACGCGGCGGGAAGACCATCCGAGGGCGGAAGGGCGATACGCCCTTTCCGCTTAGCGTTTCAAACTGCCGAGAATGCCGCGCACCAGCGCTCTGCCAACCTGCGTCGCTACCGTGCGAGCCACGCTCTTCATCGCAGCTTCCACAACCGTTTCACGCTGGTAGCCGGAGGAGCGGGCGCGGCCCTGGCTCCTGTCCTGTGGTTCGTTGTCGTCATTGCCGAAGCCTGGGAGCGTCCAGCGGCCCGAGGCACTGCCCTCGGTCGGTTGGGTCGGCTGCATCCGCTTGGCTGCGTCAGAGTCCGATGCCTTCTTGGCGCGCGCCGCCAGAATCTCGAAGGCGGATTCACGATCAAGATCTTCGTCGTAAACGCCGAGCACGGGGCTCTTGTCCATGACCTGTTGGCGTTCCGCATCCGTCAGTGGACCAACGCGTCCTGACGGCGGGCGCACCAGCGTACGCTCAACGATCGAGGGCGAGCCCTTCGCCTCCAGCGTCGACACCAGCGCCTCTCCGGTGCCGAGCATGGTGATGACGGTGGCGCAGTCGAAGGCGGGGTTCGGGCGGAAGGTGTCGGCGGCGGTCTTCACCGCCTTCTGCTCGCGTGGGGAATAGGCGCGCAAGGCATGCTGCACCCGGTTGCCAAGCTGCGCCAGCACCGTTTCCGGCACATCCAGCGGATTCTGCGTCACCAAATAGACACCGACGCCCTTCGAGCGAATGAGGCGAACGACCTGCTCAACGCGCTCGATCAGCACCTTCGGCGCGTCGTTGAAGAGAAGATGCGCTTCATCGAAGAAGAAGACGAGGTTCGGCTTCTCTGGATCGCCAACTTCCGGCAGCTCCTCGAAGAGCTCGGAGAGCAGCCACAGCAAGAAGGTTGCGTAGAGCCGCGGGTTCATCATCAGCTTGTCGGCGGCGAGAACCGAGATCTGGCCATAGCCTCGATTGTTGGTCCGCATGATATCGCTGATCTTGAGCGCAGGCTCGCCGAAGAAATGTTCAGCACCTTGCTGTTCCAGCACGAGCAGGGCGCGCTGGATGGAGGCGACAGAGGCCTTCGAGATCAAGCCGAACTGGCTGGAAAGCTCGGTGGCGTTTTCCGCCATGTAGTTTAGCAGCGAGGAAAAGTCCTTGAGGTCGAGCAGCGGCAGGCCGCCCTGGTCGGCAATCTTGAAGGCGATGTTGATGACGCCTTCTTGCGGTTCTGAAGCATCCATCAGCCGCGCGAGCAACAGCGGACCCATTTCGGCGATGGTGGTGCGAACACGGTGGCCCTTCTCACCGAAGAGGTCCCAGAATATGACCGGGAACTGGTCGAATTCATAATCGTCGAAACCGATCTGTTCGGCTCGCTTTGTGAGAAAGTCCTTTGGTTCGCCCTTGGCGGCGATGCCTGAGAGATCGCCCTTGATGTCGGCACAGAAGACGGGGACGCCGGCTTTCGAAAAGCCCTCGGCAAGTACCTGCAGCGTCACCGTCTTGCCGGTACCTGTTGCGCCAGTCACCAGGCCGTGGCGGTTTCCGAATTTCAGGTCGAGATATTCCGGCTTGTTGATGCTGTCATCAGGATTGCGGCTGACGCCAACGAAAATCTTGCCATCCTCGAGCATTTCGAAATTCTCCCTGCGGCCTTTGGCCCCGATTGCGTCAAAATGCGGAGCAACGTTTTCCGCACGGTCATTATAATATCGTTTGCCTGTTATAAGCAGGGAGCCTGGTGCGGACAACTGTCTGCATTAAAAGGAAAAGTGGGATAAAACCTGGTTCCGCGGTGAGCCGCTTGAGTTGCCGCGCAAGTTCGATTAACGTTGACGTTAACGTCAAAAGCAGGAGGCTGACAATGAATGAAATCATCGACCAGATCGCGGCGCGCGTAGGTATCCCCTCAGAGGTCGCTGAAAAGGCGCTCGGCATGATGCTCGGCTTCTTGCAGCGCGAAGCGGCAGATGGCCCGGTCGCCAAGATGATTGAAGCCATTCCGGGCGCTTCGGACCTTGTTGCCAAGTATAATGGCGAAGGCGCGGGCGGCGGCGGCGGCATCCTCGGCAGCATCATGGGCGCGCTCGGCGGCGGCGGCATCATGGCGCTGGGTCAGCAGCTGATGTCGGAAGGCCTCGGTATGGGTGAGATCACGACACTTGCCAAGGAAACTATCGCGATTGCCGAGCAGCACGCCGGCAAGGAAGTCGTTGACGAGGTTGTCGGATCAGTTCCGGGTCTCAGCCAGTTCGTCTAAGCGCCAGCGCAAGGTTTTCAGCGGGCGGGCCTGGTCCCGCCCGTTTGCATTTGCGGCTACGGCGTTACACCGAGCAAAGTCAGCCAGCGTTGCGACTGGTCGCTGGCGTTCTTGCGCCCGGCCTCGTCAAGCGCATGACGGCCGCAATAACGTTCCACATTCGCCCGATCGGCATCATTGACTTTGGGATTATGCGACCCCGCGATAACCTGACGCCAGGCGCAGCCGAGAACGGGCAAGACCGCGATTGCCCTGTCGCAGCCTGTACTCAGGCAGAAAGAAATTGTCCGCTGACTTTCGATGCGGCCCGCAATCGCATCGGCATAGAGGCCCGTCCAGTCGGCACGGATCTGTTCGCAGCGCTCTGCAGCGTCGCTTTGAAGGCAACTAATCTTCGCTACATAGCTGTCCGCAGGCGGCCAGTCGGCCACCTCGGAGAGGCTGACGCACCCACAGGCAAGAAGAGCTGCGGCGATCAACTGCAATATCGGCCTCCGTAACCGGCAAGAGAATCACTGTAGGCAAGCTACAGCTTCTTGCACCGGCTAGGGAAGCACTTCCGAGTGCGTCATTAGATCAAGATCCGAAATGCAAGCGGGTCAATGCTTGCTCTTCGTTTCTCTTGCCAGCTTCAGGATCACGTCATCGGCGGCGTCGGCCAGAGCCATCGCGATTTCGGCTGCCTTCCATCCCCGCTTCTCACCATTGCGGATGAGCTCAAAGAGGATTGGCTCGAACTCGGAACGGCAGGTTTCCATACGTTGATCGGAAATTGAACGATTCTTAGACAAATGAGTATCTGCCATGTCAATACCCCAAATCCCTCAGGATAGATTTAGCAAGGCGGCGGAAGAGCGCAAGTAAATATATTAGTCGCGCTTTAATAATTTCGACTAAATTCGGTTTTATTCGCGACATGATAGAAAAATGCCGAGAGGGCCCGTCGGGGTTGGACGAGCCCCGCCTCCTTTGTCGCACGAAAAAGCAACGCGGTCAGCAGGAAAAGCTTCACTGTACAAGGAGAAATGGTCAACTCATCCATAATTTGTACAGCGCACCGTAAATGTGCGGGGCTAGATTTGAAGAGAGCTGCTATGGTACAATATTTCCTCGACCTATACGCGAGTTGCTAAAAAATACTAATACACCCTTACTTTACGTTAACGTGTATTTTCTGCCTTATCTTCCATCATGGTTGTGTCTGGATTCGCCCAGTTCGTGCCATTCGCGGCCGTCGCGCCGGATGAGTTCGTCGGCGCAAGATGGGCCGCTGCTTCCCGGCGCATATGACTCGGGCGTTTCGCTGCTCTTTGCCCATATGTCTAGGAAGGGCTGCACCGCTGCCCACCCGGCTTCGATGCCGTCGGCGCGCTGGAATAGCGTCTGGTCGCCGATGAAGAGGTCGTAAAGAAGCGACTCGTATCCGGTCATCTTGCTGATGTCGAACTTGTCAGCATAGCGGAAGTCGAGCGAGACCGGGACGGTGTCGACGGAAAGGCCGGGCGACTTGATGGATACCTCGATGCTCAGCCCCTCATCCGGCTGCACTTGGATGACCAACTTGTTCGGCGGCAGCTGGCGGTTGACGTCCGTTTTCCGAAATTGCGCAAACGGCACCTGCTGGAAGGTGATAACGACTTCCGTATCACGCGCCTTCAACGCCTTGCCAGTACGGAGATAGAAGGGCACGCCGGCCCAGCGCCAAGAATCGACATAAAGTTTCAGCGCAACGAAGGTTTCGGTTTTGCTGTCGGACGAGACATCCTTGGTCTCCCTGAACCCCGCGATCTCATGTCCGTTGAGCGTGCCCGCCGTATAGGCGCCGCGCACGGCATGGGAGGCAGCCTCCTCAGGTGTATAGATGCGCAGGGCGCTTAGTGCCTTGCTTTTCTCCGTACGGATTGCTTCCGCGCCGAAGCCATTCGGGGCTTCCATTGCGATCATAGCCAGCAATTGAAACAGATGATTGGGAATCATGTCGCGCAGCGCGCCGGTCTTATCGTAGAATTTGCCGCGGGTGCCGACGTCGACAATCTCCGCAGCGGAAATCTGCACGTGGTCGATGTAATTGTTGTTCCAGAGGGATTCGATCATCATGTTGGCGAAGCGGGCGGTCAGAATGTTCTGTACCGTTTCCTTTCCCAGGAAGTGATCAAGGCGATAGACTTGGCTTTCCGTGACATTGCTGAGGATACGTGCGTTCAACGCGCGGGCGGAGGCGAGGTCGGTGCCGAAAGGCTTTTCGATTGCAATGCGGCGGAAGCATCCCTCGGCCTCGCTGGTTAGCCCATGCGCGGCGAGTTTTTCGACGAGTGGTCCGAAAAACTGCGGCGGCACGGCGAAATAGAATGCGGCGTTGCAACTCGTCAGGTGCTTCTTGATCTCGAGGAATATTGGGTCTTGCGTGAAATCGCCTGAAAGGTAGGAGACGCGTTGGCGCAGCCGACGCCACGCCTCGTCCGTCTCCGGCAGGATCGGATCGCTCAACGTTGCAAGGAAGCTGTCCAGCCGTGCCACCAGGGAAGCGTCGTCGCCCGGCTCGATGCCGACGCCGAGGATCTTCAGGTCGTCGCCGACGAGCCCGCTTCGCGTCAGATTGATGATTGCCGGTATCAGCAGGCGCCGCGTCAGGTCGCCGGTGGCGCCAAAGATGACAAGGGTGGCTGGCGGAATGGGGGGGGCTACCATAAAGCACTCTCCTTGCTGTTTATCACGACTATAGTACCCACGACTGCGGCGGCAAGCATGATGCTGACCGACCATTGCAGAGCCATGTCAGAGGGATCAGGCCGTTCCAATGCCGAAACGCGGCCTCGCCTTTGTCAGCCTTTAACGGCTACCATGAAAATCCGCGGAAAGCGCAGCAGGACGCACCCATCCGACATCGTCGGGTAGGCTTTTGCGACGCGGCCGAGATAGTCTGCCAGAAATGCGTCACGATGCTCTTCGCCAGCGTGATCGAGATAAGGCCTGAGGCCGGTTCCCTTGACCCATTCGACAATCGCAGCGGCATCCGCCATTGGATGATTATAGGCGGTTTGCCAGATGTCGACCCGCGCCGCCTTAGCAATGAGCCGGGTGTAGTAGGTGGAAGGCGGCGGCAGTGGCTTGCGGCGAACGCTCCCCGATTCGAAGGCCGCTCTCCAGGGGCCAGCATGAGCCGTCTCTTCCATCAGCAGATGGCTTGGCTCGGTCAGATTGTCAGGCATCTGCACAGCGAGCACACCACCGGGGGCCAGCCCGTCCATCAGGCGATCGAAGATACTGAGATGGTTTGGCAGCCATTGGAAGACGGCGTTTGCGAAGAGGAGGTCTGCCGATGCGCTCGGGTGCCAGGTGGCAAGATCGGCCTCGACAAAGGGCGTGCCGGGCAGGCGCTTTCGGGCCGCTTCCAGCATATTCAGGTCACTGTCCAGACCGGATACGCCCGCAGCGCCGAAACGCTCGACGATGAGTTCAGTCGAATTGCCGGGCCCGCAACCGAGATCCACCGCATGGCGAACGCGCTCCAGCGGTACCCGCGCCAACAGATCACGCGCCGGACGCGTGCGCTCATCCTCGAATTTGACATACTGGCTGGCAGACCATGCCATTGACCTCTCCTTAGCTATGCAGGTTTCTCGGTGCGCCGAACGCTCACGCTGTCTATGTGCGCGCACCTAGTCCGACACCCTGAACGTGCTCCCCTGACGCCTTTTGAATAGATGGCCGAGATCGAGGTGAGAGGGGACGGCAAGCGCCGCACTAATACAGTCGAGGAAAGACAACCAGCGCAAGAGACCGCCTCAAGAGACCGTCTGCGAAATCGCTCATGTCGCGGTTACATGACATCTTGAAGGGAGGTGTGGCCGCATAAACGGTATGCCCGGGCCTTCGGAAAAAAGATCAAGCTGCCAAGATGGTTATGCCGTGAGCATTGGCCGCCGCTTTCATGCGTTCCATGGTTTCAGCGGAGGGTGCGGTTCTCGGCGCCTCATGCGAGCCGACGGCCTCCAGAAATTCCGCCATGCCGCTATCGACGATCGCCGAGAAGACGGCCCTTTCTTGGCCGGGGTTGGAGTAGGCGTGTGCCTGGTTTGCCTCGACACGGATGATGTCGCCGACCGTGGCTTCGAACTCCTCGACGCCGTTCTCCGTCGCGCGGCGAATGGTCAGCGTGCCCTCGATGATCCGGAAGACCTCGGGGCTTGCGTGGCGGTGCAGCGGCGTTCGACTGCCTGCCGGCACGGTAATATCATAGATGTTGAGCCAGGCTCCCTGCAGACGAGCCCGTCGCTCGATCCGATCGCCCATCACGAAGAACACCTTCGCGCTGGCCTGGGCCGGCGCTTTCACAAATGAGTTGGACATCATGTCTCGCTTTTTTTCTTGGCGGCGAGGCCGTTAGATCTTTCCGAAGCCCTTGGCAACCCGTTCAAGTCGTCGCGGTTGGCACTTGCAGCGCCGGGCTGCCATATGGGCAACGATTCTCTCGGTATCAAGATGGCGCGTCGTATCGCCGCTCGGCTTTGGCCAGGAGCGGCCATCCGCTAACCGCGGTTCACACGGCTTGGGCGGTCTGCTATCATAAATGCAATCAATGGGAGATGGTGACCATGTCGGATTTCCGAAATGCAGTTGTCTCTTTGCCGGGTCTCGAACGTGTCGCTCGGACGCCCTTTGGCGCCAGGATCGTGATCCCCGCGACGGCCGCCGAGACCGGCGGCGCATTCGGATTGTGGGAAACCTTCACGCCGCCCGGGCAAGGCCCGGCACCCCGCACGCACAGGCGGGAAATGGAGGTTTTTCCGGGTCATCCGCGGGCTCTGCCGCGTTCGATGCGGGGACGACGAGTTCGATGCCCCTCCGGGAACGGTGGTCGTTCTGCCGCCGCATGTCCAGCACAGCTGGAGAAACATCAGCGAGGAGCCGGGCCAGATGTTCGGGACGGTCGCGCCAGGAGGCTGCGGGCAGCTCTTTATCGACATCGAGGCGCTGAATGCCGATACGCCCGAGAAAATCGCGGTTATCGAGGCGCGCCTCGGGATCATCAACGATGCGACGCTGGCGCTCGATCGGGCGGCGCGGAATCGAGGATAGGTCGCGGGCAAATGGCGTGGGCGTCTGTCGCTTCAGGGCGCGGCACTCTCCACGGTTTCTTGCGAGCCTCGACGCAGTCGGCAAGAGATCGGATCTTGGCAAGACGCCGCCATCGATCAGCGACACGAAGCGTTCATCCTCCTTCTGGACGTCCTCGCGATGCCACATGCGTAATCCGCGTCAGAAACGCGTGATGACGCTGATCCCAATCCCCTCCGCTCGATCCAGTGTCATCAGCCCGGGGATCGCCTCCTCAAGCGTTATCCGCCGGCCGATCAGCTTCTGCGGCGCGATCTTGCCTGATGTCAGCATTGAAAGCATCGCATCGTAGCGCCAGGCCTGCATGCCATGGCTGCCGTAGATCTCCAGTTCGTGACCGATCACTTGCGCCATCGGAATTTGCGGCGTCGCATAGTCCTCGAGCATGAGGCCGACCTGTACATGTCGTCCACGCCGGCGCAGATTCTTGATCGAGTTGAAGCAGGTGATGGGGTGGCCGAGTGCGTCAATCGAGACATGCGCGCCACCCTTGGTGATTTCGCGCACGGCCTCCGGCACGTCGTCAACGCTTGTGGCATTGATCGTTGCCACCGCGCCGCATTCGCGTGCGAAGGCAAGCTTCTCGTCGGAGAGATCGATGCCGATCGCGTTTGCTCCAAGTGAGGTTGCGATCATGATTGCCGAAAGGCCGACACCGCCACAGCCATGCACGGCGATCCATTCGCCCGGGCCGGTCCGCGCATGGTCCACCACCGCGCGAAATGAAGTCGCAAAGCGGCAGCCAAGGCTTGCGGCTGTCGCGTCGTCGATGCTGTCAGGCAAATGTACGAGGTTGGTGTCGGCATAGTCGATCGCCACGTATTCGGCAAACGAGCCCCAATGCGTAAAGCCCGGCTGGAACTGGTTTGGGCAGACCTGCTGGTTGCCGGAATGGCATTCGCTGCAGCGGCCGCACCCGGAAACGAAGGGCACGGTCACCCTATCACCGATCTTGAACCGCATGACGCCCTTTCCCGTGGCAATCACCTTGCCGGCCAGTTCATGGCCGGGCACATGCGGCAGCTTGATATCCGGATCGTGGCCCATCCAGCCGTGCCAGTCGCTGCGGCAGAGCCCGGTGGCACCAACGGCAATGACCACGCCATCCTCGTTTGGTGTCGGATCGGGCAGGCTGCGGATCTCGGGAGCCTTCTCGAAGGCGTCGTAGAACATGGCTTTCATCGATTTTACTCCCCGTCGGTCGCAGCGATTCCGGTGCATGATGCCACGGCGCCGATGTCGCATCCAATCGCGCCATCCATGATTTTCCGTGATACACCGATCGCCAGCATTCAAGGTCGCACGAACGAATATTACTCCCTGGCGGGGGCATCCGCCATTTTCTTGCGTAGGGTTGAGGGGTGTGGATTTCCGCTTGACCGGGCCTGCGTGCGGGGATTTTGCTCTTCGAACTTTTCAAGGAGAATGCCCATGGCCGTCGATACATCGCCCCGTTCAACCACTTGGACCTACGTCGAGGGAGAGTGGCTTTCCGGCAATCCGCCACTGATCGGGCCGACTTCGCACGCCATGTGGTTGGCCTCGACCGTCTTCGACGGCGCACGTTGGTTCGACGGCATCGCTCCGGACCTCGATCTGCATTGTCAGCGCGTCAACCGCTCGGCGATCAACATGGGCCTAAAGCCTGTGAAGACCGCCGAGGAGATCGAGGCGCTGGCTTTGGAAGGGATCAAGAAATTCGACGGCAAAACGCCGATCTACATCAAGCCTCTGTATTGGGGCGAGCATGGGTCGGCCGGCAGCGTCGTCACGGTCGATGGCGAATCCACCCGCTTCGCGCTTTGCCTATTCGAAGCCCCGCTCGGCAACAATGCGCCAAATTCGCTGACCGTTTCGCCCTACCGCCGGCCCTCGCCGGAAACGGCAATGACGGACGCAAAGGCCGGTTCGCTCTATCCGAATAGCGGCCGCGCCATCGCCGAAGCCAAAAGTCGGGGCTTCGACAACGCGCTCATGCGCGACATGAACGGCAACGTGGCCGAGACGGCGTCCTCCAACGTGTTCATGGTCAAGGACGGCATTGTCTCGACACCGATCGCGAACCGAACTTTCCTTGCCGGTATCACCCGAGCCCGCGTCATCGGCCTCCTGCGCAAGGCAGGTTTTGACGTGCGTGAAGTGACGCTCTCGGTCGAGGATTTCATGAACGCCGACGAAATCTTCACGACGGGCAACTATTCCAAGGTCGTCGGTGTCAATCGCCTCGATGGTCGCGACTTCCAGGAAGGACCTGTCACCCGCAAGGCGCTCGAGCTCTACATGAACTGGGCGTTCGGGCGCAGCGAAAGCGACAGCTAAGTCCGCTCTTTCCACATTCTTCGTTCGATGCACTGATAGCGGCAGAACTGCTGCCGCTATCAGTCCGAATTACCTGCTGATGTGGGGTTTCGGGCAAAAACGGCACCGACACCAGCCAGGGCAGAGGCGAACAGGCGTGCCGGACCAGTTGGCTGCGGCAAGGTACGCCTGTGGGCGAAAAAGACGCCGTCCTCTTTCGAAAGCTGCGTCGAGCTTATTTGTGGCCGGGTGCAGTGGCGTCTCGCGGTCGCGCCACCCAGGAATAGGCGGCGCCGCCAATCAGCAAGACGCAAGTCCCGAGAAAGACGGCCCGCATGCCGATATGGCCGCCGATGAAGCCGCCGAGCACAGGGCCGGCGACCTGGCCGACATATTGCGACGAGACCGACAGGCCTAGAATGCTGCCGGCGGCGCTGTCCGGCACGCTATGCCGGATGACCGCCGAGATGCAAGGCAGCAGGCCGCCGAGCGCGATTCCCATGAGGAAGCGCAGGATGATCAGCTGCCAGGCACTCGTCACGAATGCCTGCGGGATCAACAGCAGCCCCGCGACCGCAAGAGCACCCGCAACAACTGGCCAATGGCCGAGGCGGTCGGCAAGCTTGCCGAGACGCGAGGCCGACAGGATGCTGCCGAGCGCCGCCGCAGACATGACGATACCCGCGATCATCGTTACCCTGCTCTGATCTTCCATAATCTGAGCGACATAGACCGTGATGATCGGCTCGATCGACATGTTGGCGAGCATCAGCAGCAAGCCGGTTGCCAGCATCGCGACGACGGGCGCCTTGTCAGGGATCGAGGCCCAGCCGCCGCTTGCCTTCGCCGCCTGCTTGCGGGCAGGAGACCTCTCTTCCTTGATCAGGAAGGTGGTTGCGAGGAACGCCAGAAAGATCGTCCCCCCGGCGGCCAAAAATGTACCGCGAATGCCGATCAGCGGCGGCAGCGCGCCACCAATCAGCGGCCCGACGAGGTTACCCGCCATGATGCCCGAGGCGAGCACACCGAGCGCCCAGGCGGAGCGATCCTTCGGCGTCTGGGTCGCGACCAGTACCATCGAGCCGGACGAATAACCGCCCGCAATCCCGACGAACAGCCGTAGCGCCACCAGCTGCCAGACATTCTCTGCCATTCCCATCAGCGAGATCGCAACCGTCATCCCGACGCTGGCGCGCACGAGCATCAGCTTGCGTCCATAGATATCGCCAAGCCGGCCCCAGAGCGGCGCCACAAAGGCCGCAGCCAGGAAAGTCGCGCCATAGGCGATGCCCGACCATTGCACGATCGCCGCGCGGTCGCTGACGCCTAGCTCCTCGACATAGAGCGGCAGGAAGGGCAGCAGCAGCGTCATCGCGACGATCGTTGTAAAGGAGCCGAGCAGGGAAATGACCAGATTGCGCTTCCAGTAGATCGAGCCGCTATCGATGACGGCTGCGTCCCATTTGGTATCGGTCATTTCGTGGCCCTTGCATTGATCGTATAGGTCAGTTCAGCTGCGCCGGAGGCAAGCACATGTCGCTTGGCAGCAGTAAGAAAATCGGTGCGGGTGAAGGCGTCGGGAAGCGATAGGCGTTCGGTATCGAGCGCATAGACCGTAACCCGATAGCGGTGAATGCGCAGATCGTTCCAGGGTGGGCAAGCGCCCATATACCCCCCGTATGGGCCGTCCTTCAAGAAGGCCGCGAAGCCGTTCTGCCCGCGGCGTCCATGCTCGGTTGTCTCTAGCGGAAATCCGCCCTGCGGCAAGCCATCGCCGTCGGCTCCTTCGGCGAGCCGCGTGATGGTGGCCGGGATGTTTGCAAGGATCCAATGCGTGAATTCCATACGGGGCAGATCACGCGCGATCATCGTACCGTCCTTGTTCAAAAGCGAGAGGTCGCGCGGCACATCGGGATCAGTCATCGCGAGCGCATAGGATCGCGTACCCGCCGGACCCTTCGACCAGGAAATTTCCGGGCTCTTATTGCTTCCGGCTGCCGCCTTGCCGTGCGAGGCGACACATGAGGCGTTCCGCTCCGGCAAGGTGTCGCCCTGTCCGGTGTTCTCAAAGACGACCTTGATATCCGCTGCCAGAAGCGGCGAAGCGGTGAAAGCAAGAGCGATGGCAGCGTGGGCAATGGCGGACATGCGCATATGAAGTCTCCTTGTTACGATATAGGAGCACTAGCAATTGTCTCATGCTGTCCGGTGCACTGAAACGCTCAAAGATGAACCGGAAACGCTCAAACGTCGGCGAGTTGTCTGCCCTTCAGTTCTGCGCGCCTCCGTTCTGCGAAGCGTCGTGGTGATCGATAGCCTGCCGCTAGCGCTGCGTCGCGGAGGGAAAGGCCGTCCTGAGACAGCAAAGCGGAGGCGAGCTCGACACGCACCTCGGCCGATATTGCCCGCAGTGACGTGGATTCGGAAGCGAGACGCCGTCGTAACGTTGCATTGCTGGTTCCGAGCTCAGCGGCAATCTGATCGGCGGTCCACGATTTGTTTGGCTGCCAGCGGATCAAGGCGCGCACTGCATCGCTGAGCGTTGCCGTGTCTTCGGGCAGCGCGCCGCGCAGGCCGAGAACCATCAGCACTTCCATCAAACGGTGCTCGACCAGCACTGCCGGCAGTGTGCCCGCCACAATGCCTTCGCCCGCATGGTGGATCGTGGTCGCCAGCACCGGGTCGAGGGCGGCATCGAACCGCGCGCTGTTGGGCTGCGGCGGAAGCGAGCGCCTTGCGCGGTTGACCAGTTCGTCTTGGAAATCGATGAAGATGGCGCGATAGACCCCACTCTTTGGGTCGGGATCGTTGACGACGTCGCCACGCCAACCTTTTGGCAGCACCAGCACCGTGCCCGCGGCATACCGCATCTGTCGCCCGGGGGTGACCAGTTCCTTGGAGCCTTCTACGATCACCACCATCGAGGTGCGCGGGAAGGCACAGCCGGCAATCCGTTCGCGCTCGCGGGTGACGAACGTAAAAAGAGCCGACGCGCGTGCGCTTGCGGCCGACAGCGCCGACGGCCGATTGTCCTTTGCGGCAAGCTTGCGCAGCCGCTGCAAGATGATTTGTGCTTCCAGCATGGGGATGGCCTGAGATTGCGATAACGCGATCTTGGACCATGGCCGACGGATTTCCAAGCCGCGGTTGCTCAAAACAGCGCCACCTGCTATAAACTGATTGCAAATTGCAATCGGAATGTACCAGAAGGACCGGTGCAATGGCACATAGCGACTCACGACGCGAACAGATCGTTCGCAGCCTCTACGAAGCCTATGTCCGGGGGCGCAAGGATGACGCGTGCGCGATCTTGACCGAGGACTTCACGTTCTCCAGCCCGCGTGACGATCATATCGATCGCACCGCGTATTCGATCGGTGCTGGCCCGAACTGCCGCCATTTCGCGCCATGGAGATAGAGTATCTCAAGATCGCGGAGGACGAGGCTGTCGTCCGCTATAGGGCCGAGAAACGTGACGGTGGAGCCTTTCGCAATATGGAGGTCCTGCGGTTTAGGGACGAGCGGATCGCCTCGGTGGACGTCTATTTCGGTCGGAACGTTTAAAGCGTCTCGCCTTAACGCGTTATCCGCGTTCGCCACTCTGCGATGACCGACAGTCTGCATAGAGGAGGGGCCCGCTAAGAGCGTCCCCTATCGCAGGTGTGTTTTACCGTAATATACGTGCCCAAGCGCAACGCTTCATGCAAACTTCACTTGTTCGATCTCACCCTGATACTGAAAAGAGGGCGATATGCTGAAGCGCAATTTATTGGTGGCGGCTGTTCTGGTCGCCTCCCTTGTTCATATCGACGCGGTTAGTGCCCAGACCTTAAGCTACGCAGACGCGGTGACGAAACTCGCCGATGACTGCGGGGCCGATATCCAAAAGCTCTGCAAAGGTCTAAACCTCGGCGGCGGACGTATTGCCGACTGCCTGCAGCAGAACGCCGCCAAGGTATCGCCCACCTGCAAGAGTTCGTTGTCCACCGTCTTCCAGTCAATCGGGCAGCGCGAGCACGCGCAAGCATCCTACGAGCAGGTTTGCCAAAGAGACATGTCTAAGAGCTGCTCGGGCATTAAGGGCGACGGCTACGTTCTCGCCTGTCTGGTCAAGAAGGAGAAGCGGGTTAGCAAGGAATGCAATCAGGTGATCACCGACGCGGGATGGAGGTAAACCGATGACAAGAATGCTTTCGAAAACCGTCGTTGCGCTGGCTGCCGGTCTTCTCCTTCCTGGCTTGGCGTTGGCACAGGAAGTATCGCAAGAACGGATCGTTAAGGGATTGGGAAAGCTGACCGCGGCCGCCCCCGCAATCGACGTGGAAATCCTGCGGCAGGAGGCAATCGGCGGCGGAAACAAACCGATGTCGGAGCTGCCAAACTGGAAGCGCATCGCAAAGCTTCCGCAAATGGTATTGGAGATCAACTTCGAAAACGACTCCGTCGCCATCCAGCCGAAGTCCTATCGGACACTCGGGCTGCTCGCCGAGGCCCTCCATCATCCAAACTTGTGGGACTACAAGTTCCTCGTCATCGGGCATGCCAGCGCAACGGGCGACGAAAAGCATAATCTGGAACTGAGTGAGCAACGTGCGGCCGCGATCAAGGAGGCGCTCTCGACGACATTCGCCGTCGATCCGCAGCGTCTATACGCGGTCGGCGTCGGCGAACATCTGCCGATCGAGGGAACCGATGCCAACGCCTCCAACAACCGACGCGTCCAGCTGGTAAACCTCGGGGTGTTCACGAAGAAACCCTGATAAAGGTTTGGGCGGCGCGACAACCCAAGAGACGGTTTCGCGATGCGTTAGGCGGCGGACACTCCTGTGGCTTGGCTTGTTGCATTGGCCGGAATAGCTTTCGCGCAGTGCGTTCTGTTCCTATCGATAGATTGAGGATGAGGCCATACTGATGATTGTGGGTCGGGCAGTTGCGCCCAAAGTCGTGATAGGCCGGGCCGGCTTTTAACCCTAACCTACACTCGCCCTGATTGGTGGCAGTGCCTTGGCCGCAGTCCAACTGCGGCCTTTTTTTCTCCTGGGTCAGTTAGCGGCCTGTTCGTCCTCGACGACCAGGCCGCCAGCGCGCAATCCCGCGAAGAACCGCTCCTGGTCTTTGGGGCTCGCCAAACGCTTGACGACCTCTTGCCTGACATTCGGGATCAAGGCCGGGCTATTGGTATTCAGCCAATCAAGTTGTTCCCTGGCTTGCTCGTACTTCCCCAGTGCTCCGAGAATCGACATCAATACGAGCCTGTGCATCGGATTGTAGTTGAGGTCCGACATACGAGACCAGAGTTCGGCGGCCTGTGCATCGCCTCTCATAAACGCGCACAGCGCCATCCCGACCTCGTAGTAGCCGTCTGGCCCAGCATTTTTTCTAACCGCCGCCGATATCAACTCGCATCCTGTGTCCCACTTTCCCGACATCGAGAGACGCAGGCCGTATTCGCCAGCAACCTCCGTGTCGTTGGGGTTGATGGCGTAAGCAGCCTCACCGGCCCTCAACGCTCCGGGGATATCACTGCCAAAAAAGTTGGCGAGCATCAACGCCTGAAGGGCTCGAGCGTTCTGCGGGTCGAGTTGCACCGCTCGTTCGGCTAGGTCCTTTGCCGTCTTGAGGGTTGCGGGCGTCGGCTTGGTACCCAGTTGGAATGGAAACCGGAACTCGTCGAGAAGGGTGAGCGAAAGAAGGGCCGCAAGGGAGGAATCGGTCTCTTTCTTCTCGATTGCCTGCTGCAGGCAGGTCTTCGCGATATCGTGCGCCCGCCGGGTCATCTCGCTTCGGTAGCTGTAGTAAGACAGTGTGCAGGAGTATGCATCCGAGCTTCCGGCTCTGTTGGCGACGTCCGTCTGGAAAATGACACTGAAAGGGCGGGCGACCGCAGTCGCGATGTCATCGGCAAACGCTGTTTCGGTTTGAAGGATGCCCTGCGTGCGCAAATCAGCGTCATAGTTATTCGCCCAAATCACCGCACCATCCGCCAGCCGGATCAGGCGCGCGGACGATCGAAGCTTGTCGCCTTCCAGCCGGACGCTACCCTGGAGCGAATACAACGGCGGGTCTTGACGGTCGCCGGCTCGACGCGCTTGATCATCGCTGAGGACGACAATGTCCTTGAAGGGGACGAGCTTGTCGATAATTTCGTCGGTGATGCCCTGGGAGACACTCGATGCAAGCGTCCCACCCGAAACCGTATCGAAGCTTTCCACGACAACCGTGAGCCGCTTCTCCGCACTCGCCAACGTCCGTTTCGGTTCAGGCGACCGCATTCCTTGAAACATTCCTGCCAGCATCGTGAAGGAGGCAATCACGGCGCCTGCCAAAGCAAGCCAAGGCCATCGCTTCATCAAGTGCAGCTTCGCTGGTTTCGAGGGAGCATCAATCCGCTCTGGGACCAGATTAGTATGTTCTGAAACGCTCGATACACGTCCCGCATCGTTCGCGGAACTGGATTGGGCTTCCGCATTCAGCCGGAATACCGGCACATAACCGCCCTTGGGGATCGTGATAATGACCGGGTCATCAGCGCCGGCCACCAGATAATACCGCTCAAGCTCTCTTCGCAACCGCCCAGCTTCGATCCTGACGCATGGATCATTCTGTGCGTCGAAGTTGGCATCTCGTCCGAATACCGTTTGGGCGATGGTGAATGCCTTCAGATAATCATGCCGCCCGTCTAGCGTCTCCTCGACGACGAACTGCAGAAACTGGCGTGCCCGCGCGGGCAACCGGAACTCGTCGCTCTGCAGAATAAGTTTAAGTTGTACCCGAACGTCATCCGGGGCCGGTTCGGCCAGATCGATCTTGTCCATCCCTGCACTGCTCATCGGAACCCCACGATCCTGATTAAGTATAGCTAACAACGGGATATTCAGACGATAGAGGCTCCCAAACATAGCGGCAACAATATTTCTCAATACACCCCGAAATGGACTGGCGTCGCCATTTCGCGTTGAGTGGATCGGGTCTCTCGGGATCGTGGAATGGCGACGAGGTGGTCAGATCTGCGGGGCCACCCGCGGCGCGGATACCACCTCGCCAGACTGAAGTCCGCCCTTTTCTCTCATCGGCAATCAAGCGGCAACCGGCGCACGCTCCGAGGCTTAATCATTGATTTGCGGCTCGACGAGCCTGGCCAGATTGCGGAGCGATTCCTGCCAACCGAGATAGCAGGCCTCTGGGGGTATCTCGTCCGGGACACCTGCTTGGACGACATCGAGTTCGGTTCCGACCGAGACTTTTTTCAATGTCACGGTGACCTCCATTTCACCAGGCAAATTAGGGGCGTCGAATTTGTCCGTGTAACGAAGCTTCTCGCCTGGCACCAGTTCGAGGTAGCTGCCCCCAAAGGAATGGCTTCCGCCGGTCGTAAAATTCCGGAAGGACATCTTGTGTGTTCCGCCGACCGTTGGCTCCAAATGATGTACCGTGCAGACGAACCCATTTGGGGGAAGCCATTTAGCCAGTGCATCCGCCTCCAGGAATGCGCGATAAACTTTCTCGGGACTGGCAGCGAGAACGCGGTGAAGACGTATCGTGTTCGGCATGATGATCCTCCTTTGGATAGAACACTCTGAGTGCCCCTAGGACGAACCAGCCTTTGTCAATCCGACAACGAGATCGAAATATCCGGTTCAGCCATGTCGGTCATTCTGCCGTTTCCATCTGAACCGGGCAATGCGTTCTCCATGCATGCAACCGGACCAAGATCGCAGCCGGAGAGTTGGGGCGGCCACCATGCGTCCCCAAAAGTGTCCTGCAAAATCGACGCGTCGGAGCAAATTCTGTCAAAGAAACCTCCTCGCTTCGAGGACGCTTCAAGTCTTGGAATGCTCTCAAAAAACGATCGTGGGGCGACGTCTTCGCCATGAGAGGTCCATTGCAAGTCGCCGCCTTCTCCAGCCTTCAGCCTGAAACTTGGAGAGGAGATCAGCGCCATCGAAGTAAATGACGAACATATGATGGATCACGCGTAGGCTGAGGCCCGGATTGCCTTGGCTGAAGGCGTGTTTCACGTCGGTATAATTCGGACAGCGTCCACCTAGCACGTGCCCGTAACGCGGGTGGTGTCGCTATGGCTGATGACTATGCGGCGCGGTGAGATTGGACCCTGCTTGTCACCTCGCCGCGAGGTGACGATTGAGGGAGGATCCATCGCCAGGATATTTGCAGGCTTTTGGGGGAGTTCCTGGATAACGCAACCGAGCCCTTCTGGCGGCAAGGTGGTTGCCTACCCGTTTCAGGCCACAAACTGAAACCGGCGGGACAGGGTCTTATGCGAACCGGAGAGCCGTTTTCGCGCGGGCCTTTGCTGCTACTTCCTCACGATCGCGAGGAGGTTGGGAAGCTTCCAGCGACGTGAGCAGCTCGTGGGCGCATCTCGCGATCGAATTGACCGCACGCTCGAACGCGGCCTCATTGCGCTTCGATGGCCGGGTGGTTCCGCTCAACTTGCGTACGAACTGAAGCGCAGCATCATGGATCTCCTCATCCGTCGCTGGCGGATCGAAATTGAACAGGGGTTTGATATTTCGGCACATGACTAGCTCCCGGTCGTCTTCTCTCTGCCACTGAGAGGATGGTGACATAGTATAAGAAGTAATCGGGCGGGCGTTAATGGCAAACGGTTAGATCGCCATCGCGAAAGGCAATGCCACCGCAAGGCAGGAGCAGCGTCTCACTCGGTAGGCGATCTCGATTTTGGCGATGGCCTAGAAGCAAGATCGCGGCCTTGGTATGTTGGGACAGGCGCTACCGCTCCAATGCGGCAGGCAAGGCAAGGCAAGGTTTGGCACCAGGAGGTCGCCTGGCGCCATCCAGCCTCATTCGGCTGGCGTGCTGTCGACAGACGGCGCGCGCAGCGACTTTTCCGAGATGTCGATCATCGGTGTGAAGCTTGCTGCCGGCATGCGGACCTCGTCGCGTTCATCGAGAGGGGAGGAGGCAACCGCTCCGCCGGCCCGTTCGCTGCGAGCGACCTCGAGCTGGCCGGTCAGAATGGCGCGCTCGGCACGCAGCTGCCGGATCTCCGACTTCGCGATCTCCAGGCTGGTGCGCAATTGGCCGATCTCATAGCGATCGGAATCCATGCGCGTATCGATGTCGCGACGCAGCGCATCGGCATCCCGGTCGCGGCGCACGCGCAGGCTTTCAGCTTCGCGCAGCTTCAGCGTCAGCTCGTTGGCCTGTGTCGCGAGTTCGCGGCGCGCTGACTCGCTCTCGGCGCCTGTCGTGCGGGCGCGCTGCAGTTCCTCGGCAAGCCGTTCGCAGCGGGAGAGGGATGTGACGAGCTCCGATTTGACACGCTTGAGATCGGCGCGTGCCGCCTGCAGCTCCTCGTCCGTCATCTTGTTACGACCATTCGCGGTGACGAGCAGCTTCTCCACGAGTTCGGCCTTGGAGCCGATCGCCTCATGCTTCGTCGTCAGGTGAGCGATTTCGAGCGCCGAGGACGCCTACAGGGTCTCATGCTCGACCTCGAGCCTCTTGTGGCGTTCCTCGAAAAGCGAGAGATCCTGCTTCAGGTTGGCAACGGCCATCTGCAGGTTGCGCACCTGCGCCTCCTGCTCGATGAGGCTGGACTTCAAATGGGCGCGTTCCTCGTTGAGGCGGGCCATCTCGCGCGTCTGGATGCCGTTCTCGCGGCGCGAAGTTTCCATCAGCAGCTGATGCGCCGTCGTCTCATTGTCGAGCTTCTCGCGGGTGACCGAGAGTTCGCGGCTGCGCTGGTCGAGCTCCGTCTGGGCGCGCTTCAACAGCGTCGAGGCTTCGTCAAACTGTATGGCGCGATCCGTCAGCTCACGCTCGGCGTCGAGAAGGCGGTTCTCGATGATCGTGAACTCTTCGCGGGTGACCTGATGCACGCCCTGGAGTTTCGTCAGCTCGCCGCGGAAGGCCTCGATCTCAGAGCGAAGCTGAGTGTTGTCGGCGCGAAAATCCTTGTTTTCGGCGATCAGGCGAAGATTGTCCTGATCGGCTTTCTGGCGCGCGTTGCTTTCGTAATCGAGAAGCGAGCTGATGCGCGCGCATTCGGCGCGCAACGCGCCGGTCTCGTTCAGCGACTGGCTGTGTGTGCCGAGCAGCGAGGAAACGCGCTCCTGCAGCGATGCGATGCTCGACAGCAGGTCTTCCGACGTCCGCTGGTTTTCCTCGAGCGCGGAGCCAAAGGCTGCAAAGTCGTTGACATCAGGAATGGCGTAGCGCAGTGGCTCATCGCCGGCTGGGCGCTCATCGGTTATCGATGCGGGTCTGTATCCTGTTGTCGACAGCGACTTGCCGCCGTCTTCTGCGCGACGAAAAAAGTTCATGACCATGACTTGTGCCCCAAAAGTACTTGCCAAAAACGCCGGCGAAATATGGATTTCAGCTAATTAAGCGACAGATCGAAAATTGCCCTGAGTCCGTAAACGCATGCTGCGCTGGTATCTAGAAACGGCTATGTGTTCGGTGTCAAAATACGCAACGTGACAATCAACAGGTTTGACGGGCGCACCTGTGACGTTTGGGCAACAGAAGGATCACGACCTCATTCGTCGGGCAGAATTCGCATCTCCTCGGTCTTCATTTCGCTGCCCAGCTCGACCTCTTTCGTCTGCTTGTCATAGACGCAGAAGTAACTGACGAAGCCGTTCACGCCCTTCGGCTTGCCGGTCACGAGGGCGATGCCGAAGTGCTCACTGCCGAATGGATCGACGACGGCGTGTGGAGACTCAATCGAGGCACCCGCCGCCTGTTTGCACTTGCTGTCGACCTCGGTCGCAAACTCCTGCCAGGCATCGCCAGAAGAGGTGCGGGCGGTTCCAGCCGCAGCCATTGCGATGGCAAAGGTGCAAAAGCGGACTTTATTCCTCTGCATGTGAAAAGCCCCGTCTTCATAATGTTGTAAAACGCCCCCATGATCAGCGATTTAGGGCTGCAAAGCCAAGTGCTTGGCGAAGGCAATTTTTCCTCTCAGTCCCTCTTTTTTGATATTTCGCAGGTTGCCTCTCCCTGCTTGCGCTCCTATGTTCCGCCTCACCTGCCGATTACGCAAACTATTGCCAAGAGGAGACCCACAATGGCTTTCGAATTGCCCGAACTTCCTTATGACTACGAAGCGCTTCAGCCCTTCATGTCGAAGGAAACCCTGGAGTTTCATCACGACAAGCACCACAAGGCTTACGTCGACAACGGTAACAAGCTCGCGGCCGAGGCAGGCCTTTCCGATCTTTCGCTCGAAGACGTCGTGAAGAAGTCGTTCGGCACTAATGCTGGCCTCTTCAACAATGCGGCCCAGCACTATAACCACGTCCACTTCTGGAAGTGGATGAAGAAGGGCGGCGGCGGCAACAAGCTGCCGAGCAAGCTCGAAGCTGCCATCAATTCCGACCTCGGCGGCTACGACAAGTTCAAGGCGGATTTCGTCGCTGCCGGCACGACCCAGTTCGGCTCCGGCTGGGCATGGGTTTCCGTCAAGAACGGCAAGCTTGAAATCTCCAAGACCCCGAACGGCGAAAACCCGCTTGTGCACGGCGCAACTCCGATCCTCGGCGTCGACGTATGGGAACATTCCTACTACATCGATTACCGCAACGCTCGTCCCAAGTACCTCGAAGCCTTCGTTGATAGCCTTATCAACTGGGACTACGTCCTGGAGCGCTACGAAGCCGCTGCCAAGTAATCAGCTCGCAAAAACAAGATGTCAGCACCCGGCGCTCCAAACGCCGGGTGCTTTCGTTCGATGACCGTCACAAGCTTGTCATCCGGCGCGCCTAATGCGCTGCCATGACATCTTCTTCCGATCTTCCCATTCTCCGCTTCGGTGTCGTCGCAGATCCGCAATATGCGGCGAGGGAGCCGCATGTCGGCATGGACCGCCACTACGCCGGCAGCCTCGCAAAGCTCTCCGAGGCAATCGACGTTTTTAATGGCGAGGATCTGAGCTTCGTCATCACGCTCGGCGACATCATCGATCGGGACTTCGAGAGCTTCGACGATATCCTGCCGATCTACGACAGCCTGAAGCACGAGAACTTCTTCCTGCTCGGCAATCACGATTTTTCCGTTGCAGACGACCGCTTGGCCGATGTCGCCAGCCGCGTCGGCCTGGTCTCGCCTTACTACAGCTTCGTCAGGCAGGACTGGCGCTTCATTATTCTCGATGGCAACGAGGTCAGTACCTTCGCGCCGGCACCTGGCCATCCCCGTCGCGACACCGCCGCTCGCCGGCTCGATGAACTCAGGGCTGCGGGTGCAATCAACGCGCAAGATTGGAACGCCATGCCGAGCGAGGAACAATTCGCATGGCTTTCCAACCAGCTCGCGGATGCCGACGCGGCCGGCGAGCGCATCATCGTCATGAACCATTACCCGGTCTATCCGCCGAACGAGCATGACAGCTGGGACCGCGAGCGCATGATCACGCTACTCACAGCGCACCGCCACGTGGCGGCCTATTTCAGCGGCCACAACCACGCGGGCAATTTCGGCACGATCCGAGGATGCCATTTCCTCAATTTCCAGGGCATGGTCGATACCGAGACGGAGAACGCCTTCGCCATTGTCGAGATCTGGAACGACCGCATGCAGGTCCGCGGCTTCGGACGCGAGGACAGCCGGACGCTCAGCCTCCGTCGCTAGAACATGTCCTCTCGCAGCTTCGCTCGCCGTCACGTAAAGTGGAACCGCCATGGTCCTATGAGGATTATCAACTCATTGGAGGCTACCATGATACGAAAGCTAAAATCCGGCGAATATCGGCTCTACTCGCGAAAGGTCGACCCTAAGACCCAAAAGCGCAGGAATCTTGGCACATTCAAATCACGCGAAGCTGCCGAGAAACATGAGCGCGAGATACAGTACTTCAAACGCCAGTAGGTGCTGGGTTTGAAGCCTTTGGGCTGCCGCCAGGCGACCGACGATGCCGCGGATGCTCGCGGGGACGCGAAGGCTGCTGGCGATCGGTGTTTGGTGGCGTTTCAGGCCTTGTTGGTGAGCCAAACCGTGGGCGCGCCCAGCACGCCTCCCGTGCGCATCGCTGCCCTTAGCTCTTCCAGCTTGCCGAAGGCATGAGCTGCCTCGACCGTGGCAAACTCATGGGTGACGGTCACGTCGTTCGGATTGTCGATGGCTTGATAGACCGCCTCGGCGGTAACCCCATTTGCCTTCTGCACCGGCGCAAACGCATCATAGGCCTTGCGCCAGGCAGCGTAGTCCGAAACTTCATGCCTTACGAACATTGTCGGCATCTGCCTTCTCCCGCTTTTTCCGTTGCCACCCAGTTCGGTCCGCCACGGTATCACCGAACGGGTTTTTGCGCGTGAGAAATATCCGTCACAGCGCAATGGCCGGTTTCGGTCGGCCGTCAGGCGGTTGCGACCACCGGCGGGTTCGTCCATCCACTCGTCCAGAGTTGCCGCAACCGGTCGCCTTCGCCTCGAAAATAGGCGTCGGCTGCTTCGCAATGTTCCACACGATCGCTGCGGAAATTGCGGATCGCCTGGCGCAACTCGCACCAAGCGACAATATTTGCAGTCTGCGAATAATAGATGAGGGCGATCGGCTGGATCCTGCGCTCCGTCGCGCGGCCTAGCTCGTCACGGTAGTTAAGCTGCAGCTTCTGTTCGCCGCGAATGGCGCGACGAACAAGACCAAGATCAAGCCCGACAGGGGGTTGGGCAACCGATCCCCAGGCATAGAGGCCCTTTCGCTCCATAGCCTGACGTAGCGGCGCCGGCACTGCGCCGGCAATCTTCTTATTGACGCCCTTGGCCGCCCGCTTCAATTCCTCATCGCCGGTCCGATCGAGCAACGCCAGCGACAGGACGATTGCCTCCATTTCCTCGACTGAGAACATCAGGGGCGGCAGATCGAATCCCGGCCGCATGATGTAGCCGATGCCCCGGCCACCCTCGATCGGGACGCGCATCGCCTGCAAGGCGGCGATATCGCGATAGATCGAGCGCACCGTCACCTCGAGCGTCTCCGCCATGGCCGCCGCCGTCATCGGCCTGGTCGCCAGTCGCAGGATCTGGATGATCTCGAAAAGCCGTGACGCCTTGCGCATTTTTTGCCTCCCTTGGTCCAGGCTCCTGACAATACACTGTCAGTTGGGCAGTCGTATAGCTCTCCCTATCGGATTGAAAATCAACAGGATCTTGGATATCGACCTTGAATTGGACAGCGGGCAACTGACATGACTTACAGCGAAAATCTCTGGCTCTACTTCACCCTTCTCTTCGGCATCATCATCGTTCCCGGCATGGATATGCTGTTCGTGCTGGCCAGCTCCCTGGCCGGCGGCAGGCGCACGGGCATCGCCGCGACCGCCGGCATCATCGCAGGCGGGGCTGTGCATTCGCTCTATGGGGCAATCGGCATCGGTGTGCTCGCCGTTCTTGTGCCGACCCTTTTCAACCCTCTGCTCTTTGCCGGCGCGGCTTACATGGCCTTTATCGGCAGCACGCTGATGCGCAGTTCGATTACCCTCGATAGTGTCGGAGCTGGCGGCTTGCGTTCAGGTTGGAGGGCGTTTCGACAGGGCGCGGCTACCTGCCTGATGAACCCCAAGGCCTATCTTTTCATGATCGCCGTTTATCCGCAGTTCGTGAAGCCGATCTATGGGCCGATCTGGGCGCAGGGCCTCGTCATGGGCGTCATGACCATGGCGACGCAGGCCGCCGTCTATGGAACTTTGGCGCTGACAGCGGCGCGAAGCCGCACGATGCTGGTGTCCAATCCCACGGCGACAATCCTCGTTGGCCGAATTGCAGGAGCGCTCCTCATCGCCGTGTCGATCCTCACCGCCTGGCATGGCTGGCGCGCGCCGGCGTGAGTCGCGTGACGAGGTGTAACGGTCTGTCTTTCCTGAAATCTCACCCACTTGTTACTTTTAGAGCAGGAAAAATTTGCAATGATGCCGCCCGTCCGAAGCCGGGCTTAAAGGGCCTTAGAATCAATTGGAGTGCAGACATGAGAGTGAGAGCTATAACCGCGGCAGTGCTCATCGCTGGTTTGGGGGCGGTAGGTGTTGCCATCGCAGCGGAGGAGGGTACGCACGAAGCGCGTTCTGCGCTGATGAAGAAGGTCGGTGGCGCAGCAGGGGCGATGACAGCGATCGCCAAGGGCGAGAAGCCCTATGATGCAGAAGCGGTGAAGGTTGCGCTGACGACGATTTCGGAAACCGCAAAGGTTTTCCCGGATCAGTTCAAGCCTGGCACCGAAACGGGCGATAAGGCAGCAAGTCCGAAGATCTGGGAAGACCACGCGGACTTCAAGGCACGTGCCGAGAAGCTTTCCGCCGACGCTGAGAAGGTTCTCGCTCAACTTCCCGCTGATGCGGCCGGTGTTGGCGGCGCACTGAAGACGCTGGGCGGTAACTGCGGCGGCTGTCATGAGAAATATCGCATAAAGACGGAATAGCGATCCCGGCATTTCAGTCCAACGATCCGCGCCAGCCTTGCCGCTGGTGCGGATTGTTTTATGTTTTCAATAACGTTATCGGCAGCGGGAGCGGCAGATGATTCGCAGGTTCGTCCGGTTTTTGCTCTGTCTCGTCGGCGTGGTTGTTATCGGCGGAGCCGCCTTCTATTTCATCACCGCGCCGAACGCGCTTCCCGAAAGTCACTGGGCCAATCTTGGCGAACCCGATCTGAAGAACGGTGAGATGGTCTTCTGGACGGGTGGCTGCGTGAGCTGTCACGCGATGCCTGGGTCGGAGGGGGATGCCAAGCTCACTCTTTCAGGCGGCCTGGCGCTGAAGAGCCCTTTCGGGACCTTCCACGTTCCCAATATCTCGCCTGACGAAAAGGCAGGCATCGGGGCATGGACGCTGGCGCAGTTCGGCAACGCAATGAAACGCGGCGTCGCGCCAAACGGACAGCACCTCTATCCATCGTTTCCCTTTAACTCGTATGCCCGGATGAGCGACAGGGATATCAACGACCTCTTTGGCTTTCTGAAGACGCTGCCGAAAAGCAGCAATGTCTCCCCGCCGCATGAGCTACCGTTCCCTTTTAACATCCGGCTGGCGCTCGGCGTCTGGAAGTTCCTCTATTTCAACAATGAACCGCGTGTTGCACTCACGGCCAATGTCGATAACAGGATCAAGCGCGGGATGTATCTCGTCGAAGGCGCCGGCCACTGCGGCGAATGCCACACCCCGCGCGACCAGCTTGGAGGCTTCGAGGCAGGCAGGTGGCTGGCGGGCGCGCCAAATCCGGAAGGCAAGGGCAGGATACCCGACATCACGCCGGGGGCGAAAACCGTCGGCTCGTGGAGCGAGGGGGATATCGCCAACTATCTCGAAACCGGCTTTACTCCCGACTTTGATTCGGCTGGCGGCTCGATGGCCGAGGTCCAGCGCAACCTTGCTCACTTGCCGAAATCGGACCTCGAGGCAATCGCGGCCTACCTAAAGGCGATTCCGAAGCGCTAGCGCTATCGCAAGAACGCCACATTGCACTTTGTCGCGCGCCTGAACGACGCATGGAATAGATTGCCAATCTGACGCCACCCGCGGCGATCACGAGTGAAATCGCGGGCTTTGTAAGCGCGACTCCACGCTTGGGCAATTTTGGCTGGGAAAATTTCGGGCCTCCGATCGGGCTGCAATTGGCGCGGCCGTATGGGGCGCCACTAAGCTGCCTTCGGCTGATGCTCGGCGCCAAACATCAGCACATACTGGTCGAGTTCGTCGCCGCCATGTCCGAGCGCTCGGTAGATTTCAGCGGCAAAGGTCATCGGTGCCGATCCCGGCGCCGTCACCAGTTTTCCGGCGCGCACGGCTTGCGGGCTATCCTTGTAAAGCGCGTGGCCGGCGTAGCCCGGCGCGCTGGCAATGAAGTCGGCGGCATTGCTGGTGTGGTCGGTGGCATCAAGCACCCCCGCACGCGCAAGCGCCAGTGTCGCGCCGCAGATTCCGGCGACGAGTTTGCCGTGGGTCGTGAAGTCGCCGATGACAGGTTTCAGATCGGGCGCCTTTTCGGTTTCCCAGATCGTCCCGCCGCAAAGCACAAGGCCGTCGAAAGCGCTGGCATGCAGATTTTCCGCAACCGCGTCGGCTGCAACCCGCATGCCGCCCATCGAGCGAACTTCCTCTCCCTCGGGCGTTGCGATCACCACGTCGAAGCCGAAATAGGAGCGCGCGGAGGCCGTCAGTTGGGCGACCTCCCAGTCAGCGAATCCATCCGTGAGGACGATTGCAAGTCGGGTCATCCGTTTCTCCTTGCAGGCTGTCCGGGGGGCGGGCGATGCCGCTTATGCCAAAGCTTGCATATAGCGCATGCCGGTGACCGGGCGAGGCACGAAATCCAGATTCTCGTAGAACCGATGGGCCTGCACGTTGCCGGTGGCTGCGCTGACCGAGAGGTAGCCGCAGCCGGCGCCGCGGGCCATATCGCGTGCTCGGTTGACGAGATGCTGGCCGACGCCGTGGCCGCGATGGCCGTCCCGCACGAAGAGATGATGCAGATCCATGCCACGCGCACCGTCCTGCGCTCTGTAGAGCGGCACGAGAATGGCGTAGCCGATCAGGCCTTCGTCGCTCTCGGCAACCAGGGCGCTGATCCATGGCACCGGGCCGAACAGATCACGCTCAAGCTGTTCCGGGGTCGACGCCGCGGCGTCGCCGTGATGCTTTGCGAGCAGGGTGATCATTTCGCTGAGTTCCGGGAGGTCGCGCGGCTTGGCCGC
This sequence comes from Rhizobium mesoamericanum STM3625, assembly GCF_000312665.1. Lineage (GTDB taxonomy): Bacteria > Pseudomonadota > Alphaproteobacteria > Rhizobiales > Rhizobiaceae > Rhizobium > Rhizobium mesoamericanum. Next base: position 1,932,513 of record NZ_HF536772.1, read on the forward strand.
GCGGATATTGATCACCGGTGGGCGGATCAATGAGATTTCGCTGTCGTCGATTTCAACCATGGTCTTCGCGTCCTTGTGTGGTGTTCTGCCGTCAGGACGCTGCCGATACAACAAAGCCGCCTGACGGCGGCTTGTTGACAATATGATCTGTCCGGCCGCCCTTTACAGGTACAGCCAAAAATACGAGCTGGTGATGTGCGCGTTCTTGATCATGCGTCGATAGATCATTCAGAATGCGTCGTTTGTCAATGGGGTTTACGCGTGGGCACCCGGAGGCGCGTGGGCGTCTGTGGACATGAGCCGTTGTCCATCGAGGGGACTTTTCATCATCAAGTCACTGGTATAGGGTACCCCCCTATACTAAATGGATGCGTCATGTCCCACACCACACACCAGAAGAAGAAGCTGATCGCCCGCGTGAGCCGTCTGAAAGGCCAGTTGGAGGCCGTCGAGCGCGCTCTGGAGATAGAGCGACCCTGTGGAGAGATCTTGCAGCTGCTTGCCTCGATCCGTGGCGCGCTGAACGGCCTGACCGGCGAGGTGCTGGACGATCATCTGCACGAGCATGTCCTGCATGCCGCCGATGAGAAGGCCCGGGCGGAAGCCGTCGAAGAGATATCCGAAGTTCTGCGAACCTATATTCGCTAAGACAACCGACATGAGGAGCGTGCGATGAGCGCACAGGCCGAAACATTTGAGCACAGCCACATTTTCCTGGGTGCCGATCACGACCGCAACGCCCGCCGTGTCTGGTTCGTTATTGCATTGACCGCGGTCATGATGGTGATCGAGATCGGCGCCGGAACATACTACGGCTCCATGGCGCTGGTTGCCGATGGTTGGCACATGTCGACCCATGCAAGCGCGCTGCTGATCTCTGCGGTTGCCTACCTTTATGCGCGTCGGCAGGCGCACAATCCCCGCTTCACCTTCGGCACCGGCAAGCTCGGCGATCTCGCAGGTTTTGCCAGCGCCATCATCCTGATGCTGATCGCCTTGCTGATGGCCTGGGAGAGTTTCCTGCGCATCACCCACCCCGTGCCGATCAGCTTTGCGCAGGCGATAGGCGTTGCCGTCGTCGGTCTGCTGGTCAACTTGGCGAGCGCTTGGATGTTGAAAGATGACAATGCCCATCATGGCCACAGCCAGGGCCATTACCATCATCACGAGCACCATCATCACCACGACCAAGGCGGTCATGTCCATCATGGCGATCACGCTCATTCGACACATGCCTCCGACAACAACATGCGCGCCGCCTATATCCATGTCATCGCGGACGCGCTAACATCGGTGCTCGCCATCGCGGCACTGCTCTTTGGCAGCATCTATGGCTGGCTGTGGCTCGATCCGCTAATGGGTATTGTCGGTGGCCTGATCATTGCGCAATGGTCCTGGGGCCTCATGAAGTCGTCCGGCCGCGTGCTGCTCGATGTCGTGCCGCAGGAAGCGGATCTGCAGGACGAGATTCGTTCGGCGCTGGAAACGGGCGGCGAGCGGATCACAGACCTTCACGTCTGGCAGGTCGGACCCGGCCATCACGCCGCGATCGTCGCGCTCGTGACCCCGCAACCGGAAAGCCCGGCCTTCTACAAGGCGAAGCTAGCACCGGTTACCAGTCTCTCGCACGTCACCGTAGAGGTGACGCAGTCGGCAGCCGCTTGACGCGACGCATGCGGGCCACAATCAGGCTGTAGCCCTGTGTCCATTGATTCGGGCAGAGGAATTTTCATGCGTAGCTTTTCGATCCGTCGCCGAACCCTTCTCGGTTCGGCGATGCTTTCCCCCGCCCTGCTTCTGCCGCGCATTGCGTGGTCGGAGAACAGCGATGATGACATCAATCGGCGCATGGATGCGCTCGAAAAGGCGATCGGCGGTCACATCGGTGTGTCCGCCATCGACACTGACACCAACATTTCTTTCGGCTATCGCGAGACCGAGCGCTTTCCCATCTGCAGCACATTTAAGGTCCTAGCCGCCGGGTTGGTTCTGGCGCGTGTCGACAAGGGGCAGGAGACCCTCGAGCGGCGCGTCGTCTACGAGAAGGACAAGCTCGTCACCTACTCGCCGGAAACGGAAAAGCACGTCGGCGGCGAGGGCATGAGCCTCAGTGAACTTTGCCAGGCGGCGATCACGCTTAGCGACAATACGGCCGGGAACTTGTTGCTGGAAAGCTTCGGAGGACCGGCTGAGCTGACCAAATGGTTGCGCACGCTTGGCGATCGTTCGACGCGGCTGGACCGCTGGGAGACGGCGCTCAATGAAGTCAAGGACGGCGACCCGCAGGATACGACCACCCCCGATGCGATGGTCGATACGCTCGGCAACTTGACGCTAGGTTCGGCCCTGTCCGAACCGTCGCGCGACAAGCTGATAGAATGGATGGTGGCGAACACGACGGGCGGTGCGCGCCTTCGGGCAGGCCTGCCGGATACCTGGAAGATCGGCGATAAGACGGGCACCGCCAACAATGGGAGCGCTGCCGATATTGCTGTCGTCTGGCCACCTGGTCACGGCGCGATCTTGGTCGCTGCGTACGTAACACAGGCCAAAGCGCCGGTGTCGGAAATCAACCCCGTCTTTGCCGAGGTCGGCAAGATCGTGGCCGATATGGTCGGATAGGACTTTCCCGTCAAAGGGATGCGACGGAAACGTGAATCTCCGTCGCATCGATCCAATTCCAGTTTATAGAAGTCTCGTATCGGCGCTCGGCTTGCCCTTGCCGTCCTCGCCGGTCAGCTGTCGCTTCAGTTCGTCCGCGATCTGCTTTTCGATAGCCTCGCGCTACTCCGGCGGCATCGCCATCACATTGTCCTCTGTCAGCCCGAGTCGCTCGAGTATCTGGCTGCAAATCCGCTCCTGGGCGGCAAGATCGGTGAACTCAGACGACGGCGTCATGACGCGCGAGATCTACTGTGCCGTTCATGGTCACCGTGCCGCTTTTCTGAAGCGCCTATAGTGTGCTGGAGATCGACACTGGCGTGCTGATTGGTTGCAGCGCCACCGTGCCGTGGCGAACACTGACCTCGGTATCGCTGGATTGTTGCATGTTGCGCTGGCTGGACTGGCTAAAGAGGCTACTTGGTCCATAGCTCTTGGGAATGCTGCTGCCGATCTAAAAAATCTCCTGAAACAGTGAGCGGAGAATGGTGCAGCAGATCTGCCCGGAGCTTGTGGTTGGGGCACGCAGAGCCTCTTCAGCGGCGGCCATTCGGCAGGTTTGGCACACTTCAGGGAAGGGCGTAGCCTATCACATAATCGCCGGGCTTGGTTCCGATCGAGCCATGGCCGCCGGCGACCATGACGACGAACTGCTTGTTGTCACTCGTTGTATAGGTCATAGGTGTCGCCTGGCCGCCGGCCGGCAGACGGGCTTGCCAGAGTTGGTCGCCATTGGCGACGTCATAGGCGCGTAAAAAGTTATCGACGGCCGCCCCGAGGAAGGCAACGCCACCCCTTGTCAGGATCGGACCGCCAATGCCCGGTACGCCTACCTTGAAGGGCAATGGCAATGCCGACATATCGTAGACGGTTCCGTTCTTGCGCTTGTAGGCAATCTTTCCGGTACGCAGATCCGCACCTGTGACATAGCCCCATGGTGGCGCCTGGCAGGGAATCTTCAGCGGTCCGAGGAAAGGTCCCATGAACACGCCGTAGGGGGCGCCGTCATTGCGGTTGAGCCCCTGTTCGCTGCCCTTTTCATCCTGCCCCTTCGGCGGAATATCAGCAGCGGGAACCAGCCGTGAGGTAAAGGCGAGATAGGTCGGCATGGCGAACATGATCTGCCGCTCCGGGTCCACAGCAACGCTGCCCCAGTTGAAAGTGCCGAAATTGCCGGGATAGATGATCGAACCCACCAGCGACGGCGGCGTATAGCGACCTTCGTATTTGTAGCGATGGAACTGGATGCGGCAGGCGAGCTGGTCGAGCAACGTCACACCCCACATGTCCTTCTCCTGCAGCGGCGGCGGCGAGAAGGTGAGGTCGGAGATCGGCTGGGTTGGCGACGTATGGTCTTCAGGGATGGCGCCGCCTGGAGCCGGTATCTCCTTGAACGGGATGATCGCCTCCCCGGTGCGCCGATCGAGCACGTAGATGTCGCCCTGCTTGGTCGGGGCGACAAGCGCCGGCACGGACGTTCCGTCCGATCTCGTCATGTCGAACAGCACAGGCTGGGCGGGAACGTCCATGTCCCACAAGTCGTGATGGACGAATTGCTGTACCCATTTCACCTGTCCGGTGGCGATGTCGAGCGCGACGATCGAGGAGGAGTATTTCTCGACATGGGCGCTGCGGTTCATGCCGAGCTGGTCGGGTACCTGATTGCCGAGCGGGATATAGACCATGCCGAGGCCGTCATCGACACTGAAGACAGACCAGCTGTTCGGAGAGTTCGTGGTGTACGTCTGCCCTTCGGCCAACGGCGTGGTGACGTCGGGATTGCCCGAATCCCAGTTCCAGATGAGCGCGCCGGTATTGATATCGTATGCGCGGATGACGCCGGACTGCTCCTTGGTCGAATAGTTGTCGTTGACGGCGCCGCCGACGATCAGCTTGCCGGCGACAGCGACCGGCGGCGACGTCGAATAGTAGTAGCCGGCCGGATTGTACTGCATGCCCTTTTCGAGATGCAGCACGCCATTTTCGGCAAAGCTTGGGCAGATCTGGCCATTCGCCGCGTCGAGCGCGATCAGGCGCGCGTCGGACGTTGGAAGAAATATACGCTCGGCGCAGGCGGAGCCGGGGGCTGCGGCCGTGTCGCGATAGTAAGTGACGCCGCGGCAAGTCTGGTGTTGGCGGTTCGGGTTCATGCCGGAGTTGGAATCGTACTTCCATTTCTCCTTGCCTGTCTTGGCGTCGAGGGCGATTGCCCAATTGTGAGGCGTGCAGAGATACAGCGTGTCGCCGACTTTCAGCGGTGTGACCTGATAGGTGGTTTCGCCGACATCCTCCGGCCGCTTCACGTCGCCAGTCTGATAGCGCCAGACTTCCCTGAGATCCCTGACGTTGCTGACATTAATCTGATCAAGCGGAGAAAAGCGTTGGCCGAATGATGTGCGGCCGTATTGATGCCACTCTCCGTCGGGAACATCACCGCCGAATTCAGCGGGGCTGGTAACGGCCTCAGTCGGCAGATTGCCCATGATCCGGTGCGGATCGGTCGTCATGGAATAGCCTGCGACGGCGATCGCGACTAGAACCGCGATGGCAAGCGGCCAGGGGTTGGCCCCATAGGAAATACCGGTCGGGCTGACAAAGCCGAGCGGCCGGCGGATCCAAGGCGTCAACAGCCACAAACCGAGAAGAATGATCAGTCCGCCGCGCGGCCCAAGCTGCCACCAGTCGAATCCGACTTCCCAGACCGCCCAGACCAAGGCGACCGCGATCAGCGCTGCATAGGCCCACAACGCGGCTGATCTTCGCAACAGAAGCAGGACAGCAGTCACCAAGAACATGGCGCCGGCAAAGAGATAAAAGAAGCTGCCGCCGAGTATGATGAGCCAGAGCCCACCACCGACCAGGGCAAGGCCGAAAAGCATGAAAAGCACTGATGTAACGACGATTGCCATCTGGGAAGACTCCCGCTGATGTTAAACGGGTGCGATCAGAGCGCGAAAAAATTCGCAAATCAGCGAGATAGAGCGGTCGCAATGAGCGTCAACTGCGACCTTAGGTAGGAGAGTGCTTTCGTCCGATCACGTTCCGCAGAAGGTCTGCAGCACGCGTTCTTCCGGCTTCGGCGGCTCCATGTATGCCAGAAAGTCAGGTTGATCGTCATAGGGCTTGGAGAGGACCGCAAGAAGTGCCTCGAAGAGCGAGAAGTCCGCATCCTCGACGGCGGCGTTGATCGCCTGCTCGATACGATGGTTGCGCGGAATGAAAGCGGGATTGACAGCGCGCATCGCCGCCCTTCGGTCGGCTGCGGTCCGACCACTGTCACGGGTCAGACGATCGCACCAGCGGGCAAGCCATTCGCGCGCGCCTTCCGGCTCGCGAAAAGTCGAAAGGAAGAGTGCCTCGCCATCTCCAGGGGCGGCGCAGTCGCAAAGGCGGCGCAACGCGAGGGTAAAGTCGGCTTGGCTCGCCTGCATCGCTGCAAGCAGCGACTGAATGAGGTCCAGATCGCTGTCTTCGACGGTCGCCAAACCAATCTTCTCGCGCATGCCGCGCAGCCAGTGGATCTGGAAGCGCTCGCCGTATTGCTGGATCACGGCGTTGGCGAGTTCGACGGCCTTCTCCGCATCCGCATTAAAAAGCGGCAGCAGGGTTTCCCCGAGTCGTGCTAAATTCCATTGGCCGATGCCCGGTTGGTTGGCATAGGAATAGCGCCCGCCCTGGTCGATCGAGGAAAAGACGGTGCGCGGATCATAGGCGTCCATGAAGGCGCAGGGGCCGAAATCGATCGTCTCGCCCGAAATGGTCATGTTGTCGGTGTTCATGACACCGTGGATGAAGCCGATGTGCAGCCACTTGGCGATCAATGCCGCCTGCCGTTCGCAAACGGCCTCATAGAGTGCAAGGTAGGGATTGTCCGTGTCCTTGAGGTGCGGGTAGTGCCGGTCGATCACGTAGTCTGCCAACGCCCGCACGCCGTCCGTATCACCGCGCGCGGCAAAGAACTGGAACGTGCCGACGCGGATGTGGCTCGCGGCAACACGGGTGAAGACCGCACCCGGCAGGATGTTTTCGCGATAGACGGGCTGGCCTGTCGAAACCGCGGCGAGCGCTCGGGTTGCCGGCAGGCCGAGAGCATACATCGCCTCGCTGACGATATACTCCCGAAGCACCGGGCCGAGCGCGGCACGTCCATCGCCGCGGCGGGAATAGGCCGTCTGGCCTGCCCCCTTCAGCTGGATATCGCGCCGCTGACCGTTGCGGTCGATGACCTCGCCAAGCAGGATCGCCCGTCCGTCGCCGAGCAGCGGGACGAAGGATCCAAACTGATGCCCGGCATAGGCCATAGCCAGCGGATCCGCGCCTTCGGGCACGAGGTTGCCCGAAAAGATCGCAGCGCCGTCTCTCTTGAGCGCCTCGATATCTAGGCCGAGTTCTTCGGCAAGCGGTTCGTTCAGCTTGATCAGCCACGGCTCGGCAGCCTGCGAGGGAGCCTGGCGCGTAAAGAACTGCTGCGGCAACCGCGCGTAGCTGTTGTCGAAGGCGAAGGGGGCGGCGGGGCGCGTGGATTCTTGCAGAGCTTGGGTCATGCCCCATAGGTAGGGTTCGGCACCGATTGTCGCAAGCAAGAAGCGGTTTGGTCAAAATCCTTTCCGGCAGACAGGATTATGAAACGTTGCTGTGCGACACCTGATCAGGCACGATCTCAGCCATTCCCGGACGGCACGGCTGCCTTTCCATATGAGCATAACGGCGCCACATTTGCGGGCGTATACAAAGATCTCAAATCTCCCTTTGGCATCACGCCATACCATACCGCGGCTATCGCTTCCGCGTGGCCACGTCATTTCGAGTGATCCCTGACGATGTCGGATCAGATCTACCAGGCAGCGACTATCGCGCGCGCCAAGGCGAATTTCCGCGTGATAGCGATGATCGTGGCAAGCGCCATGTTTATGGAGCAGCTCGACGCTACCGTTCTGGCAACGGCGCTACCGACCATGGCGCGCGACTTCGGCGTCAGCGCTCCGTCGATGAGTATTGCGCTGACCTCCTATCTTCTCAGTCTCGCAATCTTCATTCCGGCCAGCGGTTTGATTGCCGATCGCTTCGGCTCGCGCACCGTCTTCCGCTCGGCGATCGCTGTCTTCGTGGCAGGCTCCATCTTCTGCGCGCTTTCGCCCAATCTCCTCTGCCTCGTCCTGGCGCGGCTTCTGCAGGGGCTTGGCGGCGCGATGATGCTGCCGGTCGGTCGACTCGTCCTCTTGCGTAGCGTCAGCCGCAAAGACATGGTCAACGCCATGTCATGGCTGCTCGTGCCGGCCCTGGTCGGCCCGATCCTTGGTCCACCGGTCGGCGGTCTGATCGTCACCTATCTCGACTGGCGCTGGATCTTCTATATCAACGTGCCGATCGGCATCCTCGGCTTCACTTTGGTCTCGATCTTCATCGAGGATTTCAAGGGTGAGGCGAAGCGCCCATTCGATATGGTTGGTTTCATCCTCTCAGGTATCGGGCTCGGCTCCCTACTGTTTGGTTTCGAAAGCTCGAGCCGTCCGGGCGAGGGCGCTTTCTCGGTGTTCCTGATCGCCGTCGGAATGCTTTTCGGCATCGCCTACCTCAAGCACGCCCGGCGTCATCCGTCGCCAATCATGGATTTCTCGCTGATGAAGGTGCCGAGCTTCGGTACCTCGGTCATCGCGGGATCGCTGACCCGCATCACGCAGGGCGCGCAGCCGTTCCTGTTGCCGCTCTATTTCCAGCTCGGCTTCGGCTTGTCGGCCGCCAAGGCCGGCCAGTTGGTCACTGCTGCCGCCCTCGGCTCCATGGCGATGAAGGCGGTCGCGCCCCGCGTGCTGCGCCGTTTTGGTTTTCGCAACAGCCTTGTTGCGAACGGCGTGATCGCCACCTTCGGCTACGCGCTCTGCGCCGCCTTCCGTCCGGATTGGCCGCTGGCGCTGATCTTCGCGATCCTCGTCATGTGCGGCTTCTTCATGTCATTCCAGTTCACGGCCTACAATACCGTGGCTTACGATGAGATCGACCGCGATCGGATGAGCTCGGCAACCAGCTTCTACACGACGTTCCAGCAGTTGATGCTGTCACTCGGCATCTGCGTCGGCGCGCTGGCACTGCACACATCGATGATGGTCAACAGCAGCGAGACGCCGCAGCTTCGCGATTTCTCCACAGCCTTCCTTGTCGTCACCGCTATCTCGGTCACGGCGACGTTCTGGAACTTGCGTTTTTCGCGAAGCGCTGGCGCCGATATCAGCGGTCACCAGGTTGGCAAGGCGGCACACGCCGTCGAGCACTGAGCCAGGACGGAGACTATCCGTCCTCCATCTGAGCCGCCATCTCGGCGAGTTTGCGCACCGTATTGAGATTACGCGTCGTTCCGGGTTTCAGGGCTGGTAGCTTCAGCTTCGACTTGCCGGAACCAACAGGGAAATGGACATAGATTTCACGTCCTGCCAAAACAGCCTCCTCGCCATCCGGCGCGACCATCTTGTCGAGCGCATCGTCCGGCGCTGGTTGCGGCAGGAAGCTCACAAGCAGATAGTTGGGCTTGGCGTCAGGGAAGGGCGCGTTGGCGACGATCGCTTCCAGTTCCTTGCGGCTGCGCAGCAGCACGCCGGGCTTCTTGCCGAGCAGCATTCCAAGCGCGTCGTCGAGCTTCTGCTCGACCTGCGCCTGCGCCTCGTTTGCGCGAAACAGGACGTTGCCGCTCTGGATGTAGGTCTTCACATCGCTAAAGCCGAGCTCTTCGCAGACGGCCTTCAGATCAGCCATGGGCAGCTTGGCCGTGCCGCCGACATTGATCGCTCTCAGGAGCGCCACATAGACCGTCAAGGGTTCCTCCAGCCGTTTACATCTTGCCCGCGACCTTGATGGCGAAGGCGTATTCGAAGGCGATCTCCTCGAGGCGCTGGAAGCGCCCGGATGCTCCGCCATGGCCGGCATCCATGTTGGTCTTCAACAGGATCGGCGCCGAGCCGGTCGTCTTTTCTCGCAGCCGCGCCACCCACTTTGCCGGCTCCCAATAGGTAACGCGCGGATCGGTGAGGCCGCCGAGCGCCAGGATCGGCGGATAGGCTTTGGCGCTGACATTGTCGTAAGGCGAATAGGCGGCGATCTGCTCGTAGTCTTCCTTGCTCTCAATCGGGTTGCCCCATTCCGGCCATTCGGGCGGCGTCAGCGGCAGCGTGTCGTCGAGCATGGTGTTCAGCACATCGACGAAGGGAACGGCGGCAATCAGGCCGGCGAATTTCTCTGGAGCCATGTTGGCAACGGCGCCCATCAGCATGCCGCCGGCCGAGCCCCCCTCGGCAATGATCCTGGCGTAGGAGGTGAATTTCTCCTGATTCAAATAGTCAGCGGCGGCAATGAAGTCCTTGAAGGTGTTGGTCTTCTTCTCCATCTTGCCGTCTTCGTACCAGGCAAAGCCCTTGTCCTTGCCGCCGCGGATATGGGCGATTGCATAGACGAAACCACGATCGGCGAGCGACAGGCAGTTGGTGTTGAATCCGGCCGGAATGGTGATGCCGTAGGCGCCATAGCCATAGAGCAGGCAGGGCGCGGAGCCGTCGAGGGGCGTATCCTTTCGATAGAGAAGGGTGACAGGGACTTGTTCGCCGTCCCAGGCCGGGGCGAAGACGCGGCGGGTGACGTAATCATCCGGATTGTGGCCGGAGGGCACCTCCTGGGTCTTCAGGAGCGTGCGCTCGCGCGTCACCATATTGTAGTCGTAGAGCTGCGACGGCGTCGTCATCGACGAATAGGAAAAGCGGATGACGTCGGTATCGTACTCCGCCGCCCCCTGTAGGCCGAGCGAATAGGCCTCTTCGGCAAAGGTGATGGCGTGTTCCTCGCCGGTGCGACGGTCTCGGATGATGATCTGCGGCAGGCCGTCCTTACGCTCCAGCCAGAGCAGATGGCGCGCATAGGCCATGTGGCTGATGATCAGGGTGCCCGGCTTGTGCGGTACGACCTCGCGCCAGTTCGCCTTGCCTGGGTTTTCAACCGGCGCCTCCATGATCTTGAAATCCTTGGCGTCGCCATCGTTCGTCAGGATGTAGAAGACGTTACCGCCCTCCGTCATCGAATATTCGATGCCTTCCTCGCGCTCCGCCACCAACTTCGGCTCCGCCGTCAGGTCCTTGGTGGAGAGCAGTCGGTATTCCGACGTCTCGTGATCATGGATGTCGATGTAGATAAAGTCGTCGAGCAGCGAACCGCCGACGCCCATGAAGAAGCCCGCATCCTTCTCCTCGTAGACCAGCCGGTCTTCGGATTGAGGCGTGCCGAGAATGTGGTGGAACACCTTCGAGGGGCGGTGGTTCTCGTCGAGCGCCGAGTAGAAGAAGCTCTTGCCGTCGGGCGCCCAGACGCCGCCCCCGCCGGTGTTTTCGATCACGTCGGCCATGTCCTGGCCGGTCGTAAGATCGCGCACTCTCAGCGTATAGAACTCCGAGCCCTTGTCATCATAGCCCCAGATGCCACGGCTGTGGTCGGTCGAGTGGTCGAGGCCGGCGAGCCTGAAATATGCCTTGCCGGCGGCCTCCTTGTCGCCGTCGAGCAGAACGCTGCGGATCGCCTCGTCCTTGACGTCGCCGTTGCGCGGAATGCGGAAGTAGCGCGGCTGTTCGCCGCCGGTGACGAAGAAGGTGCCGTAGGCAAAGTCGCCGTCCTTCATCGGTACTGAGCTGTCGTCCTCCTTGATGCGGCCGCGCATTTCGGCAAACAGCGTTTTCTGCAGCGCCTTGGTGTCTTCCATCGCCGCGTTCATGTAGACATTTTCGGCTTCCAGGTGCTGACGGATCGCGGGATCGAGGGTCGACGGATCCTTGAACATCGCCTGCCAGTTGTCGGCGCGCAGCCACGCGTAGTCGTCGGTCCGCGTGATGCCGTGGCGCGTATCGGAGAGCGGCTTCTTGGCGGCGACGGGCGGGTTCGGCAGGTTCGTGAAGACGGTCAAGGAAGGCTCCGGATACGTGATGTCAGGTGGGCAAGACATAGAGACGCGGATGTCTTGGATCAAGCGCCGAAGACAGCTCTGTGGCAAAACCGAAGGAACGCTCATGTTGCCTTGATGTCACCACATTGTTTAAGAAAGTCCGCTACGTCGCCCGGAAATTGCCCCTTGTACGACTGCGGAAACCTCGGTTCTCCACAGGCGAGTCCGGAATGAGAATGCAAAGGAATCCCACCGTAATGCCAAAAAGTCTCGTGTTGCTTCTGTCCGCATTTAGCCTTGCTTTTCCAGCCTTCGCAGTCGATCCCGCAATCAAGAAGCAACTCGAAAGGCTCGATCCCGCGACCCGTCTCGAGCAGAGCTGCGACACGGAGGCCATGAGCCGAATCAACAAAGACGATACTGGTTACAAACCCGATAAGGTGATTGCCTATACGTTCAAGGATCCGGTCCCCAGCGACGACAAGCTGGAGGCGCCCGGCGCGGTATTCCGCAGCAAGGGCGATTGGTATCATCTATCCTATACCTGCATCACCGGTCCGCAGCACATGAACGTCCGCGATCTGCAATACACGATTGGCGACAAGGTCCCGCGCGAGAAGTGGGAAAACTACTATCTCTATGATTGAACGCCTGGTGGAGGGGCCTTTCCCAGCTTTGCCTTTGTGAAGCCTTAGTCCTCTGGCATCTGCTCCTTCGATGATGCTCGCGCAAATCACGAGCGGCGCCAAACCACGTGGCGCCGGCGCGCGGCGTGCGTTATGCAATGCTTGAACCATGAACGGCTTCTCTTTGGTATGAATCGTCTTTTTCTTGCTTCGGCTCTGGTGATCGCCTCCGTTTCGGCGGCTTCTGCGGCCGCTCTTCCTGCACCGGCCAAAGCCGCGCAAGCGTCCAAGGCCGTCGAGCCGAAGTTGGTCGAGCCGCGACTGCGTATTGGCGCGTCTGGCATCGATGGTCACGCGCGCGTGGCGCTGACGTTCGACGCCTGCATGGGTCAAGCCGACGACCGCATCCTCACGGTTCTGATCCGCGAGCGGATCCCCGCGACGATCTTCGTCACCGCGCGCTGGCTAAAGCACAATCCACAGGCGCTCCAGGTGTTCCTTCAGAATCCCGATCTCTTCGAGCTCGAGAACCACGGCCAGAACCATGTCCCAGCCGTTGACAAACCGGTGTCGATTTACGGTATTGCCGCCGCCGGGTCGCCGGAAGCGGTGCGCCAGGAAGTCCAGGGCGGCGCCGATGCAATGGTTGCGGCCGGTATTGCCCCGCCGCACTGGTTCCGCGGCTCGACGGCCAAGTACAACCGCTCCTCGATCGTGCAGATCCGTGAAATGGGATACCGCATCGCCGGTTACTCCGTGAACGGCGACGGCGGCTCGCTCCTCGGCGCCAGTGTCACGGAAAAACGGATTGCGTCAGCCAAGGACGGCGACGTGGTGATCTCCCACATCAATCAGCCGACGCATGCCGCTGGAGAGGGCGTTGCCAAAGCGATCATCGACCTGAAGGCCAAGGGCGTCGAATTCGTCCGCCTACAAGATGTCGAGGACATGGGCGACGACCAGACGACGCAGTGAGTTAGGATCGAGTGGCGGTGTGGCAAGCCTATCAGAGGCGCTGTCCAGAAGACCGGAGTGCGAGATCGCTGCCTCGGGCCGCCACCGGTAGCTAATTGATCACAGGAATCCCGGATTTCACGGACAGTCGCCATAGCTGGGCGACGCCTTCGCCATGGGCCGAAGCCATGCCGGACGGTAAGCTCGTTGATGCAGCAACCACCAGAGCATCGGTCGTGGCCAAATCGTCGGATTGAGCGACCTAGTTCAGGGCGGTCTGCCGGGGTTCGCCGCTCACCCTCGAACGTCGCGTCACCCCGGCTGCGTCGCGATCGAGAGCGAAATCATCGAACCAGTCCCGGTATCCTCCGCCAATCATTGCGCCGATAACCTGCGCAGCGAGATAAGAGAAGGTGATACCGTTGCCGCCGTAGCCGCAAGCGGCATAGACCTGTGGCATCGAGGGAACCGGACCGATTAGCGGCAGCCCGTCCGACGTTTCGCCGAAGGTGCCGCACCACGCCGTCGCGACACGTGTGTCGGCCCGTGACCAGAGCCGCTTCATCTTCTCCCGGATTGCCATGACCTTCTCGGCAAGCTTTGCGTCGCGGGCGGCAGGATCGATGGTGTCGTCATCCTCACCGCCGGCGATGATCCGTCCGTCCGTCGTTGTGCGCATATAGAGGTAGGGGTGGCTGTCTTCCCAGATCAGCACCTGATCGCGCCAGAGCGCGGCCGGATCCTGCGGGACTGTTGCCAGTGCCCAACTCGATGTTGTTCGATGCAGTTTCGGCATCTCGATCCCTGGCATCACATAGCCGGTGGCCAGCACCGCCGTTTTCGCATCGATTACGAACGATCCATCGGTCTCCGCCGATACAGATCCGCCTTCGCTATGGAGCCTGGTGACGGAAGCGCCGATAAGACGTGCACCGTGCTTCACCGCAATGTCCAGCAGCCCCCAGGTCAGGAGCAACGGATCTGCTTCCGCAGAGCCGCGGGAGAGGATGGCCGCATCGCGATCGAGTTCGAACTCGGTGAAGAGATCGCAATGCTCGAGATAACGGCTGGGCAGACCGGCCCGGCGACGAAGCTCGACCTCTCGAAGAAGATCGCCCGCGCCCTCCTGGTTGCTGGTCAGCAACAGCGATTGCCGTGGCAGCAGATTGCAGGCAATGCGGTTTGCGACGATCAGCTTGGAGAGGCCTGCGACCGAGGCTGCACTCCGCCTGTAGATCCCGACGGCGCGGTCGAACCCGTAGAAATGCTCAAGTTCGCCGAGCGTTCGGTCCGTCTCCCATTGAAGCATGGCCGTGCTCGCCCCCGTGCTGCCAAGGCCAGGCGTTTGGCGGTCGACGATCACCACGGAAAGCCCGCGTTCGGAAAGGAGCTGGCCGATCAGCGCACCGGTAATCCCGCCGCCGATGATCATCGCGTCGACCTTGAGATTGTCCTGAAGTGGCTGGTAGGCGGGTTTCGTTCCGGCGTGGCTCCAGGCGGAGGCGCCGCTCTTCAGCCGGTTCTGGCTGGACTCTGCAAGATCGATTTCGGCCATCTGACGCGTCTTACCTCAATTATTTCGGCAATTGCGGCTGTATTTTCTCTTCGATGAAAAGTTCATCGATGATGGTCATGACAATCAGCGATAGTGGTAGGGCAAGCATAGCACCAACCGCGCCCCACATCCAAGTCCAGAACAGAATCGCCAGAAACACGATGAAAGGGTTGATTTCCAAGCGCTTGCCCATGACAGCCGGGAAGATTAGGTTCTCCATGACGAGGTGGACGATGAAGAAGGCCGCGGCCGGCGCTAGACCCATCACGAGGCCGTCATGCGTGAGAATGCCTGCGATTGCGACGGCCAGCGTCATGGAAGCAATGCCGAGATAGGGTATGAAGCTCGAAAGAAAGGCAAAGAAGCCCCAGAGCACCGGTGCCGAAAGACCGCCGAAATAGGCGATCACCATCATCATCACACCGAGGCATGCATAGATCAACGAAGCCGTTGCAAAGTAGAAGCCGAGAACCTGTTCGACGCCGTTGATTACCCGGATCGCGGTAAGCCGCTCTGAGCGCGTCCTGAAGACCATGATGATCGATCTACGCAGGCTGACGCGTCCGGCAAGGAAGAGCAGCAGCGCGGCGAAGAAAATCAGCGCCTGGACAAGGGCAGGGGTCAGATTGGCGCTGATGAGATGCAGCACGTTTCCGGTATTTTCGAGGAGCTTTTCGCTCGACATCGAGCCGCCCTGGAAGGTCTCGGGCGTAATGTGCAGCCACCTGATCCGCTCGAGATAGGGCATAATCCGGTTGAAGGTCTTCTCGACAAAGGCCGGACCCTCATTGGCAAGGGTTGCCAGCGGTCCGGCAAGCGAATTGGCGACGAAGACGATCACCAGCGCGACGCTGGTCGACAGGATGACGGCGTTGGTGATGCGCGGCACGCCAAGCTTGCTGAGTTTCTCGGCGAGCAGACCGAGGATCATGCCGACGACGACAGCAAGCGTCACCGGGACGAGAATGAGCGACATCATGTAGATAGCCGAAAGAGCCAGCACCGCAAAGATACCGATGACTGCCCAGGCCATGGTGATATCAAGCCCGTCTTTTTCGACGCGGCGCGTCGGCGCCTGCGGCATCTCCTCCGTGTCTTGGCTCAGTTTTTCAGCCCATGCACTGACAGGGCGTTCGCCCATCGAGATCTTGCTGGCCTGTTTGCGGATGCCGTTGGCAATTCCCATCGCTGGTTCCCGGAAGCCCTATGCTTCGCGACGGAAACGCATCGAAACGCCTTCAGGTTCCTGAGGGGTCAGGCAGCGAGCGTCAGCCCGATGCCCCAGGGATCGTGCAGGAAGACGCCACCATTGCGCCTTTCGCTCTTGATCTCGAGTTCATCGAGCTTGGCGACGGCTTTGTCGAGCGAAACCTTGTCGTTGAAGCGAAGCGTGTAGTCCGAGAGGCCGGTCATGCCGTCCGCGCGGGTTCCGGCGCCGCGGCTGTTCCAGATGTTGGCGGCGACATGATGATGGTAGCCGCCGGTCGCAAAGAAGCTGGCGCCTGGACGTTGCGCCATCAGCTTCAGGCCGAGCACATCGCGATAGAAGGCATCGGCCTCCGGGATATTGCCGACCTGCAGGTGGATGTGGCCGATGGCCGTGCCGTCGGCCATGCCGGCCCAGGCATCGTCAGGCGCGACGCTGTTGTAGAGCGACTGGAGATCGAGGCGAAGCGTCGCCATTTCCACTTGGCCGTCTTGATGGAATTTCCATTGCTCGTGCGGACGGTCGGCATAGATCTCGATACCGTTGCCTTCCGGATCGGAGAGATAGATCGCTTCGCTGACGAGGTGATCGGAAGCGCCATCCAGGACGACGTTGTTGTGTGCGGCGTGGCGCAGCCAGCGGGCAAGCTCCGTGCGGCTCGGCATCAGGAAGGCCGTGTGGAAGAGGCCGGCGGCATCGCGGGGTGCGACGCGGACATGCTTGCCTGTCGTTAGGCTTAAAAGCGGCGTGCCATCGACGCCGAGAACCTCGCCGCTGGCGCTTTTCTCGATGACACCAAGGCCAAGCATGGACTGATAGAAGCTGGAAACCAGCGGCAAGTCGGTGACGACGAGATGCGACTGGTCGACATAGGCAGGGCGCGTCAAAGCGTAAGAGGTTTCAGTGGTCATTCGTCTTTCTCCTGCCACGGATGGGAAAGGCTTACCGGCGATGGCGGCGAAGGCGCCGCCCGTAGCCAATACCAAGGAATTTTCGCCGATCCAATATGCCTCAGAGGTCCTTGGTTGCTGTACTTGATCCTTATATGACCCATTCCGATTGTTCACAGAAGGCCAGTTTTTGGCGATTCAGCGTTCGGCGATTGTTGACGATAATCTGAGCCGATCTTGATCTTGATCAAAGCGCCTTATTTATCTCCTGAGAAGATGTGGGCAGTTAGAAACGGCGCCGCTGGAGGGCCTGAATGTATAAGAAAATCATCGTTCCGATCGAAATAGGCGCATTGGACCGTGGTGAAAAGGCCTTCCGCAAAGCATCTACGCTTCTTGATACCGGAGGTGAGATTGTTTTGCTCAATGTAGTCGAAGAGGTGCCCACCTATGTTGCAATCGATCTGCCGGCCGAGCTGTTGCAGAACGCGGCCAACGACGCCGAGGAAAAACTCGGAAGGCTGATCCGCACCTGTGGCATACCGGCAATGATCGAGATTGGTCACGGCCGCCCAGCTCATAGCATCCTCGCCGCCGCAGAAGCGCATGGTGCGGATCTCGTCATAATCGCTTCACATACCCCCGACTTCAGCAACTACTTCATCGGCGCCACCGCCGACCGTGTCGTCAGGCATGCCAAATGCTCGGTGCTGGTCGATAGGCAGCGCTAAGAAGAACAACGGCAAAGGACCGATGGAGGAACATCCATGACCGACATGCAGACCTATGAGAAGATTCTGCGCGACCGGCAGCGCGAGCTGGAATCACGGTTGAGCCGCATCGACGTCGATCTCGGGCGCACCAAGGAGCAGGACAGCGACGATCGCGCGACCGAGAGCGAGAACGATGAAGTGCTCGAGGGACTAGGCCAGGCCGGCCAGGAAGAACTGCGCGCCATCGGCGCCGCCCTCGACCGGATCGCGAAGGGCACGTACGGCACCTGCGTTCGCTGCGGCGAGCCGATCTCCGAGGAGCGCCTTGGTGCCGTTCCTTATGCACCCCTTTGCGAGGATTGCATGGGTTGATTTGTTTGTCATGTTTCAAGGGTCGCCGCTTTCAGGGCTACCCTCTTGCTTTGCGTCCATTTATCTCCATGCGCAAAAATCGGGTCCATATCTCACGAAGATTTAATGGTCCGCCATCTCTGTTGTGTTGCCTGCCCACCGGTTCGGTGCGACGATCGGGTGGAAAGGTGAGGGGTCCCCGGCATGACAGAGTTCAACGGTATTCGCTGGGCTTACGACAAATATGAGCTGATCGCCGATGGCGTCGTGCACGGCATCGGGCTTGCTTTCGCGCTGATCGGTGCGACCGTCCTGATCTTTTATGCCACGCTTTGGAGTTCCTATGGCGAACTCGCCGCTGCCTGGATCTATAGTATCGGGCTGGTGCTGACGATCGGAATCTCCTTCTCCTATAACGCCTGGCCGGTTTCGCGGACGAAGTGGTTCCTTCGCCGTCTCGATCATTCCTCGATCTTCATCCTGATCGCCGCCACTTATACGCCCTTCCTCGAGCGCGGTGCCGACAACCCGCTACTGTTATCCATGCTGATCGGCATCTGGGCGATCGCGGCGCTCGGCATCTTCTTGAAATGCGCCTTTCCGGGCCGCTATGACAAGCTTGCTATCCTTCTCTATCTCGGCATGGGGTGGAGCGGCATCCTGGTTGCCGGGCCCGTGGCGGAACGCATTCCCTTTGTATCAATGCTGCTGATCCTTGTCGGGGGTGTCATATATTCTCTAGGCGTCATCTTTCACGTGTGGGAGAAGCTGCGCTTTCAGAATGCCATCTGGCACGGTTTCGTGGTGGCCGCGGCAGCCGTGCACTATTCGGCGGTACTCACCTGCTTCAGCATGGCGAACGCTGGTCTCTGATCATCACGTTCAGCCGAAGCTTGCATGGCTATTGTCCATGGCGCCGTGATTACCCACCTTGGCGCGGACAGTCGCTCCTGCGCTCGATCTAGCTGGTTTACAATGCTGAATGCCGGGCGTATGCCGCTCCGGAACCGAACTGAAACTGGACCTGATATGACTGACGCCGTTCTCGTGCGCGATGCCATCGAAACCGATCTGCCGGCGATCCGCGATATCTACAATGACGCTGTCGAGCACACGACTGCGATATGGAACGATACGCTGGTTGATCTCGACAACCGTATCGAATGGTTCAGGGCTAGGAAGACAAAGGGCTTCCCGGTCATCGTTGCTGAGAAGGATGGCAAGATTGCAGGCTATGCCTCCTACGGCGACTGGCGGGCCTTTGATGGCTACCGCCACACGGTCGAACACTCGGTCTACGTCGACAAGGAGTGCCGTGGCGCGGGCATCGGTGAATTGCTGATGCGGGCTCTGATCTTGCGAGCCGCCCAGGCCAACATCCACGTCATGATCGCCGGCATCGAGGCCGCAAATACGGCGTCCATCAAACTCCATGAAAAGCTTGGCTTCCGCGTCACGGGAACCTTCCTGGAAGTCGGTACCAAGTTTGGCCGTTGGCTGGATCTGACCTGCATGGAGCTTAGGGTCACGAAGTGAGCCTCATCGTTCTCACCGGCGCTTCCGGATCGGGCAAAACGGCGATCTCCAAGGCGGTTGCTGCCCGCTTCGCGGGTGTGATCGACGTCTACCATTTCGATGACATCGGTGTTCCACCGCTCTCTAGGATGGCTGCAGACTACGGCTCGCCGGCCGGCTGGCAGCGCGCCATGACCTTCAAGTGGTTTGAGCGCCTCGCGCAGGCGCAGCACGCTGGCCGCAATCAGCTACTCGAAGGCCAGATGCGCCTTGCCTTTCTGGAAGAAGCGGCAGCAGCAACAGGCATCGCCTATTTGCCGCTGCTGGCCGATTGTGATGACGAAACACGAAGGCATCGCCTGGCGATCGAGCGCCGCCAACCAGAGCTTGCCAACGCCGAAATGATGATGTGGGCGTCCTTCCTGCGCCGCGAGGCCGTGGCGAAGAAATGCGCGATACTCGACACGTCTCGCTTGTCACTGGATGAAAGCGTTCGCGCGGTCTCTGAGCGCTTCTGAAGGTATTTCCGAACTGGTCCGTGGGCCAAGCGCTACTCTTCAGGCTCGAACACCATTGCGTGGCCGTTGATGCAATAGCGCAGACCGGTCGGCGGCGGGCCGTCGGGAAAGACATGGCCAAGATGGGCATCGCACGTGCCGCAGCGGATTTCCGTGCGGATCATGCCGTAGGTTGTATCGCGATGTTCGGTCACCGCGTCGGGCGAGACCGCTTCAAAATAGCTCGGCCATCCGCAACCGGCATCAAACTTCGTATCCGAGCGAAACAGCGGCGAGTTGCAACCGACGCAGCGATAGAGCCCGGTTTCGAACGAATCCCAATAGGGTCCTGTGAAGGCACGCTCGGTGCCGTGCTGCCGGGTGATCCGGTATTGCTCGGGGGTTAGCTGTTTTTTCCATTCCGCGTCGGTCTTGTGAACTTTGGCGATTGTCGTATCGGCCATGGCTTGTTCCTTTCGCGTCGGGGCGGCATTGATTTTCGACAGCAATGTGGTGTGGAAAGCCATATCGATCAAGGGACACGGAGCTCGTCGACGCAGCATCCCGTCCGGCAAAAACTGCGATCCCTAAGAAGGCAGATCGCCGCGCAGGCCTAAAGCGCACACCACCTCGGTTGGTATCGCTTCAACGAACGCCTCGAAGGTGCCGCGGCACGTCACGGACCCGAAACAACCGTTCCCTGTGATTTTCTGCTGTTGCCGGTTGCTCTTGGTCGAACAAGACTTGTGACAGCGCGCTTGTTCTCGTACACCTGACGGGACTTCCGGCTTTGGCCGGCTCCACGAAGCGTCGCCAGCAGAGGAGGGGCATATGGCCGGTGTCACGGCTTTGACATTTG
This sequence comes from Rhizobium mesoamericanum STM3625, assembly GCF_000312665.1. Classification (GTDB taxonomy): domain Bacteria; phylum Pseudomonadota; class Alphaproteobacteria; order Rhizobiales; family Rhizobiaceae; genus Rhizobium; species Rhizobium mesoamericanum. Next base: position 1,953,252 of record NZ_HF536772.1, read on the forward strand.
CGGCCTTGTGTATGCCACTTCTCGGCGCCGTCCTCGCTCCCTTTCTCGTTCGCGTCCTTGGTGCCAATGCTGCGTGGCCGCTCTCGCTCGCACCTCTCCTGGCCTTTGCGCACTTCGCCAGCCTGCTGCCAGCGATCTCAGATGGCGAGGTGATTACCGGCGGCTATGCCTGGGTGCCGAGCTTCGACCTCCGTTTTTCCTGGCTGCTCGACGGCCTTTCAGTGACGTTCGCGCTGCTGATTACCGGGATCGGCGTGCTGATCGTGCTCTATTCCGGTGGATACCTGAAGGGGCATCCAAATCAGGGGCGTTTCTTCTCCTTTATCTTCCTGTTCATGGGAGCCATGCTCGGCATCGTCGTATCTGACAGCCTGCTGATGCTCGTTGTCTTCTGGGAACTAACGTCGATCACGTCCTTCTTGCTGATCGGGTTCGACCATGAGCGCGAGGCTGCCCGTCGCGCGGCCTTGCAGGCGCTCGTCGTCACAGGCGGCGGCGGCCTTCTGCTGCTAGCCGGCCTCCTCCTGATCTGGAGCACGACGAACGCCACCGACCTGTCGACGCTGCTGCAGGCCGGGGACCTCTTGCGCGCCAATCCATACTACCTGCCGATCCTGATCCTCATCCTCGGCGGTGCATTCACCAAATCGGCGCAGTTTCCGTTTCACTTCTGGCTGCCGAACGCAATGGAGGCGCCGACGCCGGTCTCCGCCTACCTGCATTCGGCGACGATGGTAAAGGCGGGTGTCTATCTCCTGATGCGGCTCAATCCTGTCATGGGCGGGACGCTGGCGTGGGAGACCTTGCTGCCGCTCTTCGGGGGCGTGACGCTGATCGTCGGCACGCTGCTTGCGATCCGCCAGACCGACCTCAAGCTGCAACTCGCCTATACGACAGTTTCCTCCCTTGGCCTTCTTGTGTTGCTGACCGGGTTCGGTGCGCCCTATGCCATCGAGGCCGCAGCGCTCTACCTCGTGGCGCATTCACTCTTCAAGGGCGCGCTGTTCATGGTCGCCGGCATTGTTGACCATGAGACCGGCACGCGCGACATCACGAAACTGCGCGGCTTGCGGACGGCGATGCCGCTGACTTTTGCCGCCGCACTCGCCGCCGCGATTTCCATGGGCGGTCTGCCGCCATTCGTCGGCTTCCTTGCCAAGGAAGAGATTTATGCCGCGCTGGCGCATGCAAACCCGCGATCAATCGTCTTTACGCTGGTTGCAGTGGTCAGCAATGCGCTGATGTTCGCGGTTGGTTTCGCTGTGGCGCTCAAGCCATTTCTCGGGCCGGTCCTGAAAACGCCAAAGCACCCGCATGAGGCACCGCCGCTGCTGTGGGGCGGCCCCATCGTGCTGGCGCTATTGGGCCTTGTCGGTGCGATATTCTCTGCGGCTACGCACCGCTACATCACATCTCCGACGGTATCCGCTATCCGTGGATCGTCGAGCGTGATCGAAATTTCTCTGATCCCACACTTCGGAGTGCCGCTCCTTCTTTCTATCCTGACAATCGCGCTGGGCACTCTTGTCTATTGGTGGATCGGTCTGGCGCGCCTGACCGTGGCGACTATACTGCGCAAGCTCGGACCGGGACCGGACCGCGGGTTCGACTACTTTATCACCGGTCTGATCAGGCTGTCGGTCCGCGTGACGCGTTTCGTCCAGCCGGGGCGACTTGAACTCTACATCACCTGCACCTTCCTCTGCGTTGCAGCCACCCTGCTCGTTCCGCTTTGGCTCTTTGGCGAAATGCCGATGCTGCCTGCCTGGCCGTCGCGCGTCCAGATCCACGAAGGGGCTATCTTCCTGCTCGCTGTCCTCGGCCTCGTCAGCGTCGTCATTGCGCGCGACCGGCTGACGGCGATCGTCTCGCTCGGCGTCCAGGGCTTCTCTGTCGCCATCATCTTCCTGCTGTTTGGCGCGCCCGACCTTTCCTTCACGCAGTTCATGGTGGAGACGCTGTCCGTCGTCATCCTGGCGCTGGTCATGACCCGCCTTCAATTGTCGCCGACGGATCGGCGGCCGCTCGGCCAGACGATATTCGACGGCAGCATCGCGATTGCCTGCGGCTGCGGCTTCTCGCTTCTACTAATGAAAGCCACGCAGACGCCTTTCAACAGCGCTCTGACGGAGTTCTTCAGCACCTACTCAAAGACGATCGCGCACGGCGCCAACGTCGTAAACGTCATCATCGTCGATTTCCGCGGCACAGACACGTTGGGCGAAATCGCGGTCGTCGCCATCAGTGGCGTTGCGATCCTCGCCCTCATCCGCATCCGCGCCCAGACCGAGCGCAAGCTAGCGGAAAACGATCCCGACGTGCCTGAGGATCTGGGAGTCGAGCGCCCGTGAACACGCTGATCTTCCGAACGATCGCTCCGGTGCTGACGGCCTTGATGCTGCTCTTTTCCATCTTCGTCCTGCTGCGCGGCCACAACGAGCCGGGAGGCGGTTTCATCGGCGGGCTGATTGCGGCCTCGGCGCTGGCGATCTTCGGCATTGCCCGCGGTGTCGGCGCTGTGCGTCGGGCCATTGTCTTCCATCCCTTGTCGATTTCGGGTGCCGGCCTGCTGATGTCCTGCTGCGCCGGCCTGCTGTCGATCGTCTTTGCCATGCCGTTTATGACCGGGCTTTGGATCTATCCCGAAATATCGGGTGTCGACCTGCCGCTCTCGACCGTCATGCTGTTCGATATCGGGGTTTATCTGGTCGTCGTCGGCGCCATCACGTCGATCGCGCTGACGCTTGAGGAAAGGGAGGTCGAGTGATGGAGCCGTTGTTTGCGATTCTCGTCGGCCTGTTCTTCGCCGCGGCGATCTATCTGATGCTGTCGAAATTCTCGATCCGGATCATGCTTGGCATCGCTATCCTCGGCAACGCGGTCAACCTGTTGCTGTTTACCGCTGGACGGCTGACGCGCGAGGTGCCGCCTATCATCCCGGCAAACCTCGATACGCTCCCCGAAGGCGCCGCCAATCCACTGCCACAAGCGCTGATCCTGACAGCGATTGTCATCTCCTTTTCCTTCCTTGCCTTCCTGCTGGTGCTGACCTACCGCGCGTATCAGGATATCGGCACCGACAATACCGACGAGATGCGTGTCGCCGAACCTCTCGATCCGCCGCTGCCGCCGATGGGGTACTAGATGACCGCCCCGACGAACACGACCACCGATCTCTCGGCTGCGATGGTCACAGCGCCGGTGCCACTGGAGAACTGGCTCATCATCGCGCCTGTCGCGCTCTGCATCACGCTCGGCGCCGTGCTTCTGATGATGCGCAGCTCCATGCGACTGCAGGCGCAAGTCGCCATTCCGGGCCTCGCCGTTTTGGTCTTGCTGGATGCCTCGCTTTTGGCAAAGGTCGTCGCGCGTGGTCCTATGACAATGGTGATGGGACGCTGGCTTCCGCCCTTCGGCATCGCCTTCACCGTCGATCTCTTCGGCGCGCTCATGGCCCTGACCGCCGCCATCGCGGCGCTTACCGTCGGTCTTTATGCATTGAATGACGTCACCGAAAGCGGTCGCCGATATGGTTTCTTTCCCTTGCTGCTGCTTCTGATGGCAGGCGTTTCCGGGGCGTTCCTGACCGGAGACGTTTTCAACCTCTATGTCTGGTTCGAGGTGCTTCTTATTTCGTCCTTTGGCATGCTGATCCTAGGCTCTGAGCGCGGGCAGATCGACGGGGCGATGAAATATGCGGTGCTGAACCTGATCGGTACGACGCTGTTCCTGATCTCGGTCGGTATCGTCTACGCCGTTTTCGGCACGCTCAACATGGCCGATATAGCGGGCAAAGTAGAAACCGTACACGACAGCGCGCCGCGGATGACGCTCTCGGCCCTCGTGCTGCTGGCTTTCGCGATTAAGGCCGCAGCCTTTCCGGTCAATTTCTGGTTGCCGGCCTCCTATCACACGCCGCGCATCGTTGTGTCTGCGCTGTTTGCCGGGCTACTGACCAAGGTCGGACTCTACGCGCTCATGCGCATCATGGTCATGGTGCTGCCGGTCGAGCGTGAGCAATTGAGCCTGCTGATCGCCGCGGCGGGGGCTGCGACAATCATTATTGGCGCGCTCGGGGCGCTGGCGCAGGACGATATCCGCAAGCTTCTCGGCTACGTCGTGATATCGGGCATTGGCAACATGCTGGTCGGTATTGCGCTCGGCACGCCGGGCGGGCTCTCGGGGGCAATTGCCTACGCCCTGCATTCGATGGTGCTTATGACGGCGCTCTATCTCCTGGCCGGACAGGCGGCCGCACTTTCCGGCAATTTCTCGCTTGCCGGTCTTGGCGGCCTCTATCGTCGCAGCAGCACCTTTGCGGCGGCTTCCTTCATTCTCTTTGTCGCCGCCTGCGGACTGCCGCCCTTTTCCGGCTTTTGGCCAAAGGTAATTTTGGTCAGGGCTTCGATCGACGTCGGCGCCTGGTGGCTGACCGCCGCGATCCTGGTCGGCGGCTTCCTGCTGACGGTCGTCTTCGGGCGAGTCTTTCTGCTCGCCTACTGGCGGCCGGCAGCGGGGCCGCAAACGGCAGCGTCCATCGGCTGGCAGGCGGGATTGCCTCTGTCCATACTGACGACCCTGGTTGTCGTGTTCGGAATACTGCCCGAACGGCTGCTGCACATGGTGCAGGTCGCAGCGAACGGTCTAATCGATCCGACGCCCTATCTCCAATCGGTCTTCTCCGCTGGAGCGATGCCATGATCGCCTTGTTGATCAACCTCCTGCTTGCCCTTGCCTGGGCTGCGATCACCGGCAGCAGCACGCCCGACAATCTCCTGTTCGGGTTTGTATTGGCCACTTTATGCCTGTCCGTCATCCGTAGGTCCTATGGCGGCAAAGGATATCTTCGCCGATCGTGGGCGATCGTGCATCTTGCCCTGCTGTTTCTAAAGGAATTGGCGATCTCGGCCTTGAAGGTCGCCATTGCGGTGCTGAGGCCCAAAATGCGGCTGCAACCCGGCATCTTCGCCTTTACGCTGACTGTCGACCGCGATTTCGAGATAACGCTGCTCGCCAATATGATCACTCTGACGCCGGGCACGCTGTCGGTCGATGTATCAGACGACCGCAAGACACTATACGTCCACGCGCTGGACTGCGCCGATCCCGAAGCGACCAGGCGCGACATCGCCAACGGATTCGAACGCCGGATCATGGAGGCATTCCGATGATCACGCCGCTTACCATTGTCTCTGCCGCCGCCGCGGTCGCTCTTGTGATCCTCGGCCTGGCATTCCTCCTGGTCGGCTGGCGGGTGCTTGCCGGCCCGACGCTGCCCGACAGGGTCCTGGCGCTCGACACGCTGTCCGGCACGGCGATCGGCTTCATCGCTGTATTGGCGGTCAAGACAGGCTTCAACCTATACATCGACATTGCTATCTCGCTAGGTCTGGTTGGCTTCCTGGCGACGATCGCCTTCGCACGTTTTGTAATATCGCGCGGCACCGTTTCAGAATGGGACAGCGAAAAAAGGGCGAGTGCCCCGAAAAAGCCCAAAGTGGCAGCCAAACGCAGCGGCGCAAACGAAAGAAAGGGCAAGGGATGATGGACTATACGGTCGCGCTCGCTGTTACATTCCTGCTGCTTGGGGGCTCCTTGTTTGCACTTGTCGCCGCTCTCGGTATCGTGCGCTTGCCGGACCTTTATACGCGCATGCATGCCTCTTCCAAGGCTGGAACGGTAGGTTCCGGCATGCTGCTCGTTGCCGCCGGTGTCGCGTCGGGCGAGGTCGCAGTCTTTGCACGAGCGCTCGCCGGTTTCGTCTTTTTTCTGTTAACGGCGCCGGTTGCCACGCACCTTCTGGCTCGGGCGGCCCATAGAACAGGATATCGTCTTTGGCCGCAGTCGGTGCGCGATGACCTCGCTGAAAGATGAGAGCGCTTCCGATTCAGTATTTTAAGTTGATTTTTGCACCCTTTTGCAGATTTCTTAATGGTTAATGTTTGGGTCTGGTGCAGACAATTCTTGCGAGTTGGCCATTTTTCGGTAGATATATACGAAATAATAATTGGCGTTTTCGCAAAACGGTGATATTTGGAGTTCAAGTAGAGTTCTGATATTGAATTAGAATCACGTTGCTTATTTCCTCGTTGGCTTTGCATTTCACTGTTTAATTGAGGAAGTAGCCTGCGTGACGGCGTACTAGTTCGAAATCAGGCAGTATAAGAAACGGGTTTCGGCCTCAGGAATCTAGGGGTGGATTTCAGTTTTTCGAAACAGGTAGCCGTAGCCTGAGTTTTTTGCTGTTTGCTCTACGATGACGGTCTTGGCTGACGAGGCTTAGACCTTTGGAGCATTGAAACAGGAGAAACGTATTATGACGGATACTGCAGCCGGTAGCGGGCCGGAATTGCTGGTGGAGCTTACCGCAGATATTGTTGCCGCCTATGTCAGCAACCATGTGGTCCCGGTTGGCGATCTCGCTAACTTGATTTCGGACGTGCATTCAGCGCTGAGCAATACATCGGCGCCACAACCTGCAACGGCCGTTGTCGAAAAGCAGAAGCCGGCTGTCTCGGTGCGTAAATCCGTTCAGGATGAGCAGATCACCTGCCTGGAATGCGGCGGCAACTTCAAGTCGCTCAAGCGTCACCTGATGACCCACCACAGCCTATCGCCGGAAGAATACCGGGAAAAATGGGAACTTCCCGTCGACTATCCGATGGTAGCGCCAGCCTATGCTGAAGCGCGTTCGCGTCTTGCAAAGGAAATGGGGCTCGGCCAGCGTCGCAAGCGCGGACGCGTCTGATCGTTGCCGAGGATTGGATCCTGCGGAGCCGGGCGGAAGCCCGGCTTTTTGCGTTTTCGGCGTGACCGAACGTGCGATTGCCGCCGGCGACAGCTGCTTGCCGTTTTCACTCGCGGCCAGTTGTAGCCGCAGATCACCGCCTCCTGCCAACCGCGTGATGCAAACTGCGCGAACGGCTCGCGGCGCCATGGCCAAGCTGACCAACAGCGGGATATCCGCGCGTATCACTACCCATTGCGCGCTCAAAGCAAACTGATATTACGGATCGCACTGATGGCACTCTCAAGGCACCAGAGTTCGCAGCGCGCCCGCCCACGGGCCGCGTATGGAGCATTGGGTGTGCAGGGTCGGCCGGAACTCTATTCGTGATGATGCAGGTGGTTGCTTAGGCCACTGCGTGCACGCGCGCTTCCTCGCGGATGCGATTGACCATCGAGCGCAGACCGTTGGCGCGCTGCGAGGAAAGGTGCTCGACGAGGCCGATCTTCGAGAACACGTCAAAAGCGTCCAGCGCTGCGATCTCGGACGCTGTCTTGCCAGAGTAGGTTGCCAGCACGATCGCCACGAGCCCGCGCACGATATGCGCGTCGGAGTCGCCTTCGAAGGTCATGACGGGATTGTCCGGATCCCCCTCGGTGTGCGTGACGAGCCAGACCTGGCTGGCGCAGCCCATCACCTTGTTGGCTGAGGTCTTCTTGTCGTCGGGAAGGTTCGGCAGCGCCTTTCCGAGTTCGATGACGTAGCGATAGCGGTCCTCCCAGTCGTCGAGGAAGGAAAAGTCATCGAGGATCTGCTCGAGGGACGTCATGTATTGTGGCCTTTCGTTCTCAGGATTTCATATAGGTGAAACCAGGCCAGATTTGAACCATTAAAAAGAAACGCCGCGAAGGATAGGGATCCACGCGGCGCAGCAAAGGCTGAAAATAAACAGGGCAGGCACGTCAGGCACAGGACTTTCCGCGACTTTGCGGATCGCCGTGCAAGATTAATTGCGGGAATTTCCCACGGATTTCTCAGCTACCCGGCCGTGGCGTCGGCAGCGGAATGGTGCCAGTTGTCACGGTATCGGAAAGGCTTTCATCGCTCTCGTCAACTGGTGGGCGATAGGGCATTGGCTGGTTCAGCGCCGTCCGTTCCTGCACCTGCGCTTCCGTATGGGATGGTGCAAGGGCTGCGATCGGAGTGATCGGTGCATTCGTTGCGGCAACAGGCTTGGCAGTCTTGTCGTCGCTGAAGCGGCTGTCGAGGAGTTCATAGGCGACCCTGGCGCCTTCGCGGGCCCGGTGGCCGAGTGCGGCCATAGTCTCGGCACCCTTGACGCAGACCTCCGGCTTCTCGCCGCACATACCGGTCACATAATCATAAGCGCCTGTCGCCGCAACAAAGGCGTCGGAAAACTGCAATTTCGGTTGCGAACCGGTCGGGCTTTCGCCGCTGAAGAACGACAACAGCACGAGCACAAGCCCGAACCAGAATGATCCTTTGATCAGAAACCACATAGTCGTTGCCCATCCTGTTTTCCGTTCGGTCTTGCGCCGAATCGGTCCGGTCTTCCGGTGTGCCTTGACCTTAGAGCAGAGTTGCGAATGCCAGTTTTCGAAACTTGTCGGCATTTGCGGCAAATTTAACTCGAATTTTAATGAACGGCATTTGCACCACATTTTAGTCGAATTGCAGCGACCCTCGTTAAGCATGTGGCGGGTCACCTCCTGTAATTGCAGGCAAACCTTGAGGCGAAGCTGCCACAAAGGTTAACGCACGCCTGAAATGTAAACGAAATCCGCCGCTTACCGCCCGTTAACCGTAAAAACCAAAGCCGCTTCCAGATGCTCAAAAACGGGACATTTCGCTCCTTTGAGGTGTGGAGGCGGCTTTTCCCTTATCCTTTCCTTAAGCGCCAAGGGCCTATTGTCCGCCTTGGTAAAGAGCCTTTATCGGGCGGGTATTGCGTGCGTGTAATGAGTAAGATCGCAGAGCGGGCGGCAGCCCTCGTGGACCGGGCAGCGGGAAGCTGGCTCTCCCGGACAGGAGGCGGTGCAGCCGTGCGCCAGCGTGAACTGATGATCCTGCGCCGGCTGGCGCTGCTGTCGTCGGCGGCTCTGGTTGCGGCGCCCATTGGGCTCTCCCTGGTGACCAGTCCCGCCATCGCACTGCCGGTGGGCGTCGCGACGGTATGCGCGGCCTTTCTATTCTCTGCAGTCGGCAGCATTGCGCTTTCGCGTCAGAGCTCGGCAACGGTTGCCGCCGCCGCGCCTGTTGCCGAAGACTTCTTTATGGAAGCTACCGCCGGCCTTGCTTTCTTCCTCGACCCGCAAGGCAACGTCACCGCCGTTGGCGGTCGCGACAAGCGCGAATTTCTCGCCTGGATGCGCGATCCGACCGGTAAGGGCTTTGTCGATCAGATACACGTCTCCGACCGTATCCTTTTTCTGCGAGCACTCGATCAGCTTCGCCAGGGTGAGGCGACTGCCGCGGTCGACTTGCGGCTGGAACGGCCTTCGGTCTCGCGCGACAACAGGCAGTTTGCCTACCTGCGGATGGACTTGACGGCTCGCCAAGACAGCGACGGTGCTCTCTTCAGTGTGATAGCCCAGCTACGCGATGTCTCCTTGGAGCAGCAGTTGCGCCAAGAGGCGCAGAACCGTGCCGATGACGCCCGCTTGGCCAACGATGCAAAGTCGCGGTTCCTAGCCGCCGTCAGCCATGAGCTGCGCACGCCGCTCAATGCGATCCTTGGCTTCTCGGATATCCTGCTTGGCGAGTATTTCGGCAAGTTCGAGAACGAACGTCAGCGGGAATATGTCGGTCTTGTCAGGGAGTCCGGCGCGCATCTCCTATCGGTCGTCAACACCATGCTCGACATGAGCAAGATCGAGGCCGGGCGCTATGAGCTCTGCCTCGAGCCATTCGACATTGCATCCGTCGTTCGTTCCTGCGAGTCGATGCTGGCACTGCAGGCGAAGACCAAGGGTGTCTCGCTGACGAGCCGCGTGCAGCGCGGCCTGGAGGAGGTCGTAGCCGACCAGCGCGCGATCCAGCAGATCTTGATCAACCTGGTCGGCAATGCCGTGAAGTTCACCGATGCGGGCGGCGCAATCTCGATTGATGCATCGATGCACGACGGGGTGTTGAATCTCTGCGTCAGCGACACCGGCATCGGCATTCCGGGCGACAAGCTGGAAATGCTCGGCCAACCTTTTGTCCAGATCCAGAACGATTATAGCCGGCGCTTCGAAGGGACCGGGCTCGGTCTGTCGCTGGTGAAGGGCTTGGTGTCGCTGCATGGCGGCGACTTCGCAATCGCCAGCACTCCGGGCGCCGGCACGATCATTACGATTTCCATTGCAGCGGATGGCTCTGGCATTCCGGCTGCGGGTACGGCCCGCAACGATCTTGTCGAGTTCCCGCCGCGACTGAAGGATGCGCCAGCGCGAGGCGTTTTGGAAGAGGGTCTTTTCGATGGCCGCGAGCAAGCGAAAATCGCTTAAGGGAAGGAGAGGCCGGCAGAAGCGGCCGAGCCTCTTTCTCACCGGGGCAACCGTCGTCGGCGGCATCGGGCTGCAGGGCGCAAGCGCGCTCGGCGGCGTGATCGGCCGTAACCCGTCGGTTGCCGGCGGTACGGCAGCCTTCCTGGTCATCTTTAGCTTCGTCGCCGCCAACGCGCTCTGGTATCAGCCGGGCGCTCATCCGCACCCCTTCCTGCGCACGCGTGATCCACTCTTCCCGAATGCGCTTGGTGGCCGCCCGGCCGTCGAGGAGCAAAGCGGGAACGTCACGACCTTCAAGATCCAGCGGCAGGACGACGCCGACGCCACGCAGACCAATGCGACGCCGCCGGCCGCTGCTGGTGGTCAGCAACGCAGCCAGATCGTCATGGACATCCAGACCGAGCTGGTACGGCGCGGCCTCTACAACGGTACTCCGGATGGAGTCATCGGTCCCCGCACCAGCGCGGCGATCCTCTTCTTCGAAGAAACCGTTGGAATGCCGCAGACGGGCGAAGCGACGCCCGAGGTGCTGGCAGCGCTCAGAACCGACTCGGTCGGCCCCTCGGCGGTCCCGTTGGAAAAGCCGCCTGCTGACGTCACCTCAAAGGCGTCGGCCGAGGATCCGGTCGCAGCCGCCATACGCAGCGCCGAAAAGACCATCAAAACCGCGCCGACACCAACAAAGAAAGAGACACAGTCTACGGAGTTGTCGACCGTCGATCTCGTCCTGAAGATCCAGAAGGGCCTCACCAACATGGCCTATGCCAACGTCGGCGTCGACGGCGTGCCCGGCGAACAGACACGCACGGCGATCCGCCACTTCCAGAAGCACTATAACCTTCCGGAGAACGGTGAGCCCAGCGAGGCTGTTCTGAAGAAGCTCAAGGAAATCGGCGCGCTTTGAAGCGCATGCACCACATTGCCGCCACCTGTTTGTCTGCTATAGCTCGCCCATGAGATTACGCACCGACATCTTCGTCTCCGCCCTTCTTCGTCGGGTTTTTGCAAAGGGCGACTTTGCCGCTGTCGAGGCGAAAGGCGCCGACGAGGCGGGAGCTGTTTTTATCCGCCAGCATTTTCGCGATGGACTTGAGACGCTCTATGGCCCCGCGCCGCAAAGCGTCTTCGACCGGGAGACGAGCGGCGAGCGACTGTTCGAGCGGCGGCTGACGCGGGAAGAGCCCGAGAGAGTGAGGGAACTCCTCGAACGTGAGCGTAAATTCGATCCGGATCTATGGGTTGTCGAGCTCGAGGCTGATGATCTCGGCGATATCGTTCCGCTGGTTGATGAGCGGCGGAACCCGTTATAGGCCGGATCAGCGCGGGCGGATGAAACGTCTGCCCCGGGCCGGCGGCACCTCGCGGTCGGAGTGGGTCGGTCCTGTGTCGCCGGGCAGATAGGTGTAGTTGTCCGCCCGTCGCCACGCTTCGACACGGGCATTGCACTCTTCCGGATCGAGTGCGTCGAGCACCATCCAGGCGCGTGTGACGCCGTGCTGCAATTCAGCAAGGTGAGGGTAGAGCTTTTCGAGCACGAAGACGGCGTCGAGGAAATCCATGCCGAGACTGATGAGGGTGGTCGCGAGCTGTTGTCCCGAGATATCGAGCATGATGCGCTCGGCAAGCCAGCGGCTTGCGGAAAGCCCATTGGCAAGCGCCTTGGCAAATAGGGCTGCCTCGCGATTGCGGGCGAACCGGACGAGCAGTGCAGCCTGGATCGGCGAAAGGTTCCGCAGCCCGAGGCGATCTCCCTCAGGGCGGCTGACGTGACACGCCAGTTCCCGAATCCTGTTGCGCATTTCCTCCTCGTTGGCGCGTTGGGCGGCTGCTTCGGCCTCTTCGGGGGAGGTCGCCGTCGGTTCGGCTGGCCCGACGCTCGGAGCCTCAAGTTCCACCGGTGCTGCCAGCCGCTGTTCGGCTTGGCGTAGGCCGACCAGCGCATCGATGACCCGCGGGGAAAGTGCATTCCGGCTGACGATCGCCTTCATGTGCGCGCTGCCCTGGGTGCGCGCAATTGTAATCAGTGTTTCATCGTCGATCGCTGGCGACGAGGTGAGGAAGGGGGCGGCAATGTCGATCGGCTGGGAGCCGACGAAGAGTGCCACGGCCGCCGGAATCTGCACGCATTGGGAAAGGGCGGCCACGGCCTGACGCTTCGCCTCGAGAGAGGATGCCTGGAACAGCGGCGTAAAGAGTTCCGCGAATTGGCGCAGCTCGGAGCGGGTCGGCGGCTGTAATCCCTCGAAGCTGCTGACTGTCGCCATGAGAACCACGTCCTTCTTCCGGCTGGCGGATGGGGCCTCTAGGTCTCGGAACCGGTCACGCACAAGAACACACCCTGGAAACGCAAAAACGGGATGTCGCAGGACTGGACGCGGAGGGACGCCCCTTACCTACATAGGTTATGAACAAATCCTACATGGGCAGGGTTAATGGTTACCTAAGACTTTATTAAAATTGTGCCGAAAGGTGCCACGGTTCGGGACCGCGGGAATTGTGCAGCGGCGAATGCAACTAGTGACTGTCGTCGCGAGCCGCCCGGATCGGCCGACTCATGAAGACCTCCGTCTGCCTGATCGCGTCCGGAATATCCCGGAATGGCCGACAGCGCGCGAAGCCGAAAGCCTCGTACAGCGTCACCGCGCTCCTCATGTAAACGGTCGTATGCACCAGCAGCATCGATCTGGGCCCCTTGATGGCCTCAGCCAAGATTGCCTGCATGAGTGCCCTTCCTATGCCACGTCCCCGGAAGGGAGAGGCCACATAGAATTTATGGATTTCGGCCGCGATCTCGTCGAAGGGTTCAAGGGCAATGCAGCCTGCTGGTTCACCATGCCATCGAGCCAGCAAGAACGGCGCATCGTCCAGACTGTACTTTGCAGCCAACGCATCGTCGCCCTCACCATGGAAGAAAGCCACGACCACCTCCGACGGTATGCCATAATCGCGGCATGCCTCGGCATCCCAGGCGCCAAACGCCTTGCACAACTCACTGCCAATGGTGAAATCCTCAGCGGTGCATGCCCTCGAAATCGACAGCAATAGCGCGTCCCCCAAATCAGATGGAAACCTTCCTTCATAAGATCGCTGAGGGCTTTCTGGTCCCGCTCGAGAGTGCGAGCCGGAAAACTAAAGCCCTTTGTGTCCGCGGAGCGCCGCCAAAAGCCGTTCGGTGCTATTGTTTCCCGACTGATAGAGGTCAAGCGCAGCGGAGGCCGCCAATTGGGCTTCGGCGCTCTTGATGTCGACCCGCTTCTCCATGCACCAGGCTTCGAGCGCATGACGAAGCACATCAAGATCCTCGGGAGAGAATGTCGAACCGATGAACAAAGACATTTCACCCCTCCCTGCCCGCGGCTGGCAGACGCCCTCTGGCCACGAAAGTCGTGCCTGGTCGCACAACTTTACCGGTATTGCCCGGGACCGCAATTGATATTTTTGTGACAAGAATCAATTAATCAGCGGTCCCACCAGCCATCACCGGCACAACCTCCGTTAAGTATATGAATTAATACTAATATCATCGCGGTATTGTGAACCGAATCTTCTTGTGAGACGTTTGAAACCAAAAGGCGGTACGGCGCGTTTATAGGATGTCGCACAAGCAGCTAATGTTCACGTACGCAATTAACGATCTGTTAACCGTCATATGTCTCAATTCGGACAGGAACGGCGTTCGAGGCTTCGATCGCTCGGTTTCACATCACGGTATTTCTAACAGGTGCCGTGAGAAAAGCGCGAATGCCTCTGAGCCCGGTCGCTCTATAGGACGCGCTGGCCCGCGCAGGCGGGCAGGGTGAGATTCCGCAGTTCATCCGTCTCGGGCAGTGCATGGAGACGAGAATGGCAATAGTCGTCGCATTCGCGGACCGTCTCTCTCGGAGGCCACGCCGCAAGGACAAAAGACCAATCGAGGCGCAGATCCTGCTTTTCACGGGTGTGCGCTACGAGCGCCTGACAGAAAACGCGAAGCGCCCACCTGGGCATCGCGTTTCGCGGGTAAAGAAGTAGGCTTTGTTTCAGTTCGAGGAGCCGGCATATTCGTCGCAGCCGGCCTCCGCGAGGAAGTTCCGTGCGGCTGCATCGAAGCTCGCCTGGGGCGCCAATGTCCGCAACACCGCGTATCCCTCCGAACGTGTGCTTTCCACAAGAATGGTCTTCTGCAGGTCCGGCGGCAAAGCCTTGCGAAGCTCCGTCAGCTGGATCGGGGTTCCGATCAAAATATCAAGCGCACCGCCAACCGACGTCCTGTCGTTCATGCTGAAAATCTCGTTCGACGCCTCGTCATAAAGCGCGATCGACCAGAACGGCACGTTGCCTTCCGCGGTCAGTCGGACCGGGTTTTCCTCAATGTCGAATGAGCAGACCGCGGTGCGTACAAAGGGGTCGTCGTTGGAAAGACCGGCCGTGTCGTCAGTCGCCCCAAGCAGATAGAACTTGTCGAGATCGCCCTCGGTAGCCACTCGGGTCGCGGCGTCCTTACCGGTAAAGTGCGGCAGAGATAGGATGATCACAAAATGCAGCAGTGCTGCCCCGAAAAGTCCCGCGAGGATGGCAAACAGAACTCTAAGCATTGCCGCATCCGATTTTCTGCAATTTCGGCATCGCAAGGTCAATCACGCCGGAGCTGCCGGCGGTTGGGGTATCGAACAGGGTCAGGACAAGCTGGAACGTGCCGGCTGCAGGCAGCGCCAGCCAGTTCCCAGGCCGGGCGCGTGCAGAAATCTCGATCGAGAAGCTACTGTCGGGCTGGCGCAGCACAATCCAGGAATTCATTGCGCCGGGAAGTCCCGGCCGCAGCGAGGCGGGGTTGCCGCTGTTGTCTGCGGTAAATAATGTCCAGATGCGGGCCGGTGGCGTCTGTCCCGTGATGCGGTAGCTGCAGCCGGCATTCAGCCGGTCGCCGGCATCGTCGACCTTGGCGGTGAACATCAGGCCTTCAGCGCTTCCGTAGAGCAGGCGCCCGGCCCGCGCTCTGTGGGATTTTGCATATGGGTCGGCGCTCTCTGTCTGCAGCTCGGGGAAGGCCTCCCATGCGCCGAGCTTGATCGCACCGAAACCCGCCGTCGCATTCAGCGCGTAGAGTGAAATCATGATCCCGCCGCCAAAGGCGATAATCAGAGTCATCGCGATGAAAAGAGGAAACCGAAACACTACGCGCCCTTGAGAAACAATTCAGTTGAAGGGTTACCACTGATTCTGGCTGCACGGAATGGCGCAGGACGTTGGCGGCGACATATCGCAGGCAAAACGGGCAGCAGTGGTAGGTTCTCGTTGTTTGTGAGCCGGCGAGTGCGATCTTGGCTGCGGCTCATCGCATGCCGAGGTTCAACTCCATCAGCGAGATACCGACAGCAGAGCCCGCGTGTGTCACCCGCTCACCCATGCTGCAATTTCAAAGTCGTTCTATTTGCATATCAGTCAATAGATCGGCCGAATACTCTAAAGCCTTGAGGCCTTGTGTTAAGAGAAAAGCCCGCCGGAGGCGAACCCTTGTTAGGATGAGGAAATTCGACAATGAAAATTCTGCGGACAATTGCATTTGTCGTTCTGATTTCAGGATGCATTAGTGCGGCCAAACCGCCAAGCATGACGGGCGATTTTGGCCACCAGACACTGGCCCTTATCAATTCCTATAGGGTGAGCCGTGGCTTGGCGCCCCTGACCGAAAACGCCACTCTGCGAGCCTTGGCCTTGCAGCATAGCCGGTACCAAGCTGCCCGGGGAAGCATCAATCACGATGGTTTCCGCCTGAGATCGGCTCAAGCGCGGTCCGCTGGGCTGAGTGGAGTATGTTCAGAAAACGTGGGTGTTGGACATGCAAATGCGCAGCATCTTTTTTCCAGGTGGAGGAGTTCTCCCGGGCATAACGCCAATATGCTTCAACCTGATCTGCGATATGCGGCGGTTTCTGTGGTCGGGGGGTACTCGACGTTCTTTGCTTGCAGATAGCCGCTCGCGGTTTGAGCTGCCCTGCCACAACGACAATAACACCAGCACGGTCTCGGCCAAGCAGGTGCGATCGAGAAGGCGCCTTTTCGGCTAAGTGTATTGTCACGAAATCGCAGTTGAGCGCTTCAGTTGGCGCTGGCGACCTTTTGCGCGGCAAGCGGCGGCGCCGCCTTCAGCGTCTGGCCAAGGTCCTTGAGAATGCGGGTCGACTCAATCGAGAGCATCCGTGGCCGAACGAGGGGCGGCGGGCTGCCTTCCTCCGGCTTGGTGGCGGCAACGGTCTTGGCCGTCTTGTCGGGTGGCAGCGGCTGCGTGCCGGGGATCTGGCGGAGCGTGATGCCCTGATGGGCGTAATCCATGGCGCGCTTGAAGGTCATTGCTGGCAGCGAGCCGCCGGTCATCTTGTTCGTCGAGGTGTAATCGTCGTTACCGAACCAGACGGCGGCGGTGTAGTTACCGGTGTAGCCAATGAACCAGGCGTCGCGATAAGCCTGCGTCGTGCCGGTCTTGCCGGCCGTCAGAATGCCGTTGTCGAGCGCGGCCTTCCGCGCGGTTCCGACATAGGGAACGCGCGACAGCATCTGGTTCATGTAGGTGTCGGCCTTTTCGGAGAGCACGCGCTTGGCGGGCGGCTCGTCATGGTCGAAGTCATAGAGGACGTCGCCGCCGTAATCGAGGACCTGCGTGATGCCGTGTCGGCGCGATTGGTAGCCGCCTGCAGGGAAAACAGCGTAGGCGGTTGCCTGGTCGAGCACGGTCACTTCGGAGGTGCCGATCGGAATCGTTACGTCGTCGCGGATCGGCGTCTCGACACCGAGGTTTTTCGCCATGGCGCGGATCGGCTGAATGCCGAGCTTTTCCTTGGCAAGTCGTACCGGAATGGTGTTGATCGATTGGGCAATGGCCGTGGCGATGGTGACGCGTCCAGCATATTTGTTGGCGTAGTTGTGCGGGCTCCAGTTGCCCCAGTAGATCGGGGCGTCCACGACGATGGTGTCCGGCGTCATGCCGCTCTCCATCGCTACCGAATAGGTATAGACCTTGAAGGACGAGCCCGGCTGGCGCAGCGCCTTGGTGGCGCGGTTGAACTGGCTCTCGCCATAATCCCGGCCGCCGACCATGGCCCGTACCGCGCCCCCGTTTTCGATCACCACCATCGCGCCCTGCTTGGCGTGATAGCTCTCGCCATATTCGCGCAACGACGTCTCGACGGAGTCTTCGGCCGCGCTCTGCAGGCCCATGTCGATCGTGGTCCTGACGACCAGTGAGTGTTGGTGGAAGCGCGGCGACAGCCGCATCACCTCGTCAAAAGCCCAATCGAGGAAGAAGTCGGGCGATTCCACCTGGTTGCGGTCAACGACTGTCGCCGGATTGCGCCGGGCGGCGATCACCTGGCCCTCGGTCATCAGGCCGCTCTGCACAAGGTTGGTCAGCACCTCGTTGGCACGGCCGCGCGCCGCCGGCAGGTTGACGTGCGGCGCATATTTCGCCGGCGCCTTGAACAGTCCCGCGAGCATCGCGGACTCCGCCAGATTGACGTCGGTGATGCTCTTGCCGAAATAGAATTGCGCCGCTGCGGCAGCGCCGAACGTACCGCCGCCCATGTAGGCGCGGTCGAGATAGGTAGAAAGTATTTCCTTCTTAGAGAGGTTGGCTTCGAGCCACAGTGCCAGGAAGGCTTCGGTGATCTTTCGGTCGATCGAGCGTTCGTTGGAAAGGAATAGGTTCTTGGCAAGCTGCTGCGTCAGCGTCGAGCCGCCCTGCACGACTTCGCCGGCCTGGGCGTTGGTGACCAGCGCACGGAAGAGGCCAACAACATCGATGCCGAAGTGATCAAAGAAGCGCCGGTCCTCCGTTGCCAGCACCGATTTGATCAGCGCATCGGGCAGCTCATCAATCGGCACGGAGTTCTGGTGGATGACGCCGCGGTGACCGATGACGTTGCCGTAGCGGTCGAGGAAGGTGACGGCGTAGTCGCCGCGATTGCGCCAATCTTCCTTGGTAGCCTCAAAGGCAGGCTGGGCAAGGGTGAGCATCAGGACGGCGCCGACCGCTCCGAGTGTCAGGCCTTCACCGCCGAGTTCGAAGACGATGCGCTTCCAGCCGCGAACGCGGAAGCGGCGGAAGAAGATGGTGATGTCTTCCCAGATCTCGGCGGAACGAAAACCGGCGTTCCAGATGGTCGAATCGATCCACGAGTCGATCTTCAAAAGCAGGTGGCGTTGCTTGCGCGGCCGTTTTTCTGGATTGTCCGGATCCGTCACGTCTTGTATTCCCGCCCGATCAGTCACTTCGACGTCGGAGGAACCTGACGCCGGACTATGGCAAATCTGCCGACAGTGCCCCGGAGTAGCCGGAGCTTGGTGAATCATTGGTTGATTTGCCTGACAAGAACAAGAGAAATGGAAGCTCTCACGCGATTTTGCGCGGAGCTGTTGCAAGAACGGAATGATGGAAGACATAGCCTTCTGGAAGACGAAGACGCTCGCCGAGATGACGACGACCGAATGGGAGAGCTTGTGTGACGGCTGCGGCCTCTGTTGTCTCAACAAGCTCGAGGAGTGGGATAGTGGCGACGTCTACTTCACCTCGATCCGCTGTAAGCTGCTCGACGATCAGAGCTGTCGCTGTTCTTCCTACGAGAACCGTTGGGATTTCGTGCCGGACTGCGTTCAGCTCACCAAGGAAAACGTCGACGAAATCGCCTGGCTGCCGCCGACCTGCGGCTACCGGCTGATTAACGAGGGCCGTGATCTCTACTGGTGGCATCCGCTGGTCTCAGGCGATCCCGAGACCGTGCATGCCGCGGGGATTTCGGCGCGCGGTCGCACGATCAGCGAAACCGAGGTCAAGGTTGACGACTTCGAGGATTACGTGGTGGATTGGCCGCTGACGGTGGGCGACGAAGCGCCGGCGCAGGAGCCGGAGGCGGCCAAGTAGCACCAAACGAGGCGGCCGAGCCAAGAAAAACCTTTAGCTCGCCGCGCACGTGGTTTTCGACCGAGCCCTGCGGCTCGAAGCCCCACCAGAGCAAGCAGCCCTGCCACTGGGAGAGCATCAGTCGTCCAAGATGAGTTTTGCCTTCGGCGCCAAGGCATTGGTCCAGAGCTGCGGCCAGTTTCTTTCCCCAGGCCGCGCCGCGTGCGCGTAGCGCGGGATCGCGCAGATCCTCCCGCAGTACCAGCAAGCCTTCCGCGTAAGATGCGGCATCCTCGCCGTAGTCCTTGGAAAGTCCGGCGAGCAGGTCGATGGCGCCTTCGGGTGTCTCGGGAACACATTGGATCAGCCGGGCCGTTTCCATGTCCAGCCGGTCCCAGGCGCGCAACAGGCAAGCCCGTAGCATCGCAGCCTTGGTGCCGAAGCGCTGCACCAGCGTCGAGCCCGAAAGACCGCTGATCTTCGCCACGGCGCCGAAGCTCGCAGCGTCAGGGCCTTGCGCGTGGACGAGCCCGAGGACCATGTCGAGAAGCTGTTCGTCGGAAAGCGTGCGGGGGCGTGGCATGAAATTTCCTGTTGCGTTCCCGATGAATATGAACGAACGTTCGTTTATGTTCAAGCGGAATGGTTGCGAAGGAAAAGCACGTGACAGCAGCGCTTTCAGGAAAGATCGCCCTAGTGGCCGGCGGCACCCGCGGTGCCGGTCGCGGGATTGCCGTGGAACTCGGAGCTGCCGGCGCAACGGTTTACGTCACCGGTCGTACGACGCGGGCAACGCAGTCGGAATACGGACGCCCGGAAACTATCGAGGAGACCGCCGAGATGGTAACAGCTGCGGGCGGCGAGGGAATCGCCGTTTGCGTCGATCATACCGTGCCTGCCGAGGTCGAGGCGCTGATCGGCCGCATCCGGCACGAACAGGACCGGCTCGACATTCTCGTCAACGATATTTGGGGCGGCGAACATCTGACAGAATGGAACAAGCCGGTCTGGGAGCACTCGCTGGACAAGGGACTGCGCATGCTGCGGCTCGCGATCGACACACACTTGATCACTGCGCATTTCGCCCTTGCGCTGATGATCGAGCGTCCCGGAGGGCTGCTGGTCGAGCTGACCGACGGCACGGCCGAATACAACGCCGCGCACTATCGTCTTTGCCCCTATTACGACCTCGCCAAGACAGGCGCCATCCGCATGGCCTGGGCGCACGCCAAGGATCTTGCCCTGCATGGCGCAACGTCGGTGGCGCTAACGCCTGGCTGGATGCGCTCCGAAATGATGCTCGATATCTTCAGCGTAACTGAGGAGAACTGGCGCGACGCGACGTCAGTGCAACCGCATTTCGTCATCTCCGAGACGCCGCGCTTCACCGGACGGGCGGTGGCAGCACTGGCCGCCGATCCCGAACGCGCCCGCTGGAACGGCCAGTCACTGTCGAGCGGCGGGCTTGCCAAAGTCTACGGCTTTGACGATGTGGACGGATCGCGGCCGGATTGCTGGCGCTACATGGACGAGGTGATGGACATGGGCAAGGCCCCCGACGCCACCGGATACCGCTAGATCGAATTAACCAGATGGGATGATAACGAACTGTCTTTGCAACGTTCTCGGCGCGGCGTTCTGCCATGCCTTGCGCACCAGATCCTGCACCAATTCGTTGCTCGCCTTGCCGTAAAAGAGCCGGGTCGAACCGCGCAGCCCATAGCCGCCCGGCACGGCAGCCGTATCATCGGGCGCCACCGCCAGCGTCATGTGCTGCTGGTCGGGCGTCAGGCGGACGACGCAGAAGTTCTCATCGGGCATCGTCAGGAATATCTTGCTGCGCACGCGGAAATCACGTGTGCCATGATGTGCGCCCTCGACCGCCTCTGGCAGGCTGAGCGCAAAGGAAATGAGCTCTTCCTGGTTCATGGCGATAAAATTAGCACATGCTGATGGACGCGGGCCATCACAAAAACTCAGGCATCTGCGGCCGGTCGGAAAATTTTCAATTGATAGGAAAACGATCCGTGATGACGTGACGGACGCTGGACAGGCTTATGCCACAGTCGGAAAGTTGTGGGCGGCGCGGCCGAAGTGCATGGGCCAAGCTTTCCGGACTTGCCCGAGTGGAAGCTTACCTGTCCTCGGCAGTCATTCGCGTCAGCTGGTGACGAAGGCCGGACCAGTCCAGATGCTCAAGGAATTGACTACTGACACGGGCACTCCACTCGAACGGATAGCATGCTTGCCAATGCTGCCAATCCGCCACCGGGCCTCATTGACGCGCTGGCGCAACAATATGGCGGCGCGCCGCTCGGGCGTCGGGAGCTCGACGGGGATTTGATCGAGGATCGCGACGACGCGCTCTGGCGGCACATAATGATCGAAGCCGCCACGATCCGCTTCACCGGCGAGGTCAGCCGCACCGTCGTCGCCGTCGAGCCGACGACGGCGGACGGTCTCGACCGCGCGAGCAACGCACGGTAAATACCTGAGGACTGAACGGTCGCGGCATTCTGGAGCAGGGGTGGTTGCCCATACCAGGCGGTCCGTCGCATTGGACGACAGTATGTGCAACTTCGGCCCCCGACGGGCCTTCATCTCGGTCGTTGGCCCGACTGGCTGGATGTGGGTGAGGCGTGTCTGAAAGACTAGCGTTGAGGTTGCTGTTGTGCCGGGCGCGGCGTCTGCTGCTCCGGGCGAACCTGACGCCACTCGTTTTCGAGCTGGTCGACGACATGCTGGGGAATGGTCGGCTGATTGCTATTGGCCGGCTGCTGCATGTTCTTCTCCGAGTGCTTGGTTTAACGGTGAGTTAATCACTGGCACGGCTTAAACTATCTGTAAATCAGGCGCTTAAACACTTTAAACGATTGAATTAATTTTAATCGATTGAGGCGCAAAGCGGCGTACCACTTTTGAGGCTGGTATTTATGGTTATCCACATCGACAGGCCCTTCTTCTTCGACGCAGTGCGTGACGCCCTCTTTAAGGGAGCGCTTAATCAGCCGCAGGTGGAAGGGATGACGGCGATTCTCGATTTCTGGGAAACACGGATGCCGGACGCCGATCTGCGCTGGCTCGCATACATCATGGCGACCGCCTATCACGAGACGGCCTATACGATGCAGCCGGTGCGCGAGACGCTGGCGACGACCGACGCAAGGGCAATCGAGATCCTTGAGAATGCTTATGCGTCAGGCAAGCTCTCGTGGGTGAAGACGCCGTACTGGCGCCCTGATGAGGACGGCAAGTGCTGGCTCGGCCGCGGTCTGGTGCAGCTCACTCACAAGCGTAATTACGAGGCTATGAGTCGGCTGACTGGCATCGACCTGGTCGCCGAGCCCGACCGGGCGATGGAGATGGACGCGGCCGTTTCAATCCTGATCGAAGGGATGGTGCAGGGTTCCTTTGCAAATCATAAGCTCGCCGACCACCTGAACGAGACGACGGATGACTGGATCAATGCGCGCCGCATCGTCAACGGCACGGATCGGGCGGAAAAGCTTGCCGGCTACGGCAAGACCTTCCTTGCGGCCATCCGCCGCGAACAGCCAGCAGGACGGCTTGCGCGGTTGAAGGAGTGGCTTCTGCGTGCTATCGCGCGCGTCTTCGGCTAGACCCTGACAGGAGTTCCGCATGATCCGCCATATCGTCTTCTTCTCAGCGCCCGCGGATCAACTGGAGAAGGTGCGCGCCGGCCTTTCGATCCTGACGGCGATCCCCTACGTCCGCCTGCTGGAGATCGGCACCAACCTTAAGACGGATCAGCTCGGCACCGATGTCGACCTCGTGGTCTACGGCGAATTCGATGATGAGGCGGCCCTTGCCGCCTACAAGGCGCATCCCGATTACCAGCGCTCCATCGACCTCGTGCGCCCGATCCGCGAAATGCGGATGGCGGCGGATTATGAGAGCGATGCAGCGGTGAAGCAGCCACTGCAGTGATGCCGTCGGCACGGTGAGGTTGAGGGATCAATCTCACAGGACAGCGAGGAGCCGATACGGTCCGCGTGGACAGGGTGGTGTCATTCCGGTTGATAGTGCACGGTTTCCATTAAGGTAGGGCGCTCGGCAACGGGCGCCCAAAGAGCGCAGCCGATGAACTGCGGCCGGCGATCCATTTCAGGGCTAACCAGCGACGCCGAGCTTCTCGGCTAATCGGCGAGACGTTATCCGCGTGACAGGGCGAAAGCTGCCTTCTCCTGATCGGCGAGATCGCCAGCAACGACTATTTGACCTCGACGAAGAGAGGCGAGGGGCATCTGCTCTCGCTCGAAACCCGGATCGATGCCGGTCGACAAAGCAGGCGCAGATGGTGCCTCGCGCCTCCACGCCCTGCTGCAGGATGCGACACTCGATCTTGCCCAGCACCACCTCGTCGGCTGCATGTCAGGACACGGAGCAGGCGCGACGCGGAGACAAAGCTCTATGTCGCCGAGCTTCGCCTTCGCGTCGTGACGGAGCCTATCACAGTTGCCACCGCCTAGCGTCGCATCTATTCCTCGAAGCGGCTTGTGGCGTCGCGATCGCGTTCGTAGTGTTTCGACAGCGGAAAGGGTGGCAGCCACGATTCACGGCGGATGGTCCAGAGCTCGTAGGTCGGCTTCAGCTGGTCGGGAGCATCGAGTGAACCGAGGTTCACTTCGACCTCATCCGCGGAGCGTCCGAAAACCGGGGAGCCGCAGCGGGGGCAGAAGAACCGCCCATCGTAATCGCTTGTTTCGCCTTCGACCGTCACCGCATCCTGGGGAAAGATCGCGGATGCATGAAAAAGCGCGCCGTGATGCTTACGGCAGTCGAGACAATGGCAAATGCCGACCCGATAGGGGCGCCCAGTTGCCACGAGCCGGACGTTGCCGCAGCGACAACTGCCAGTGAACCGGTCCATGTAGCTTCTCCTCCAAGATCAAATGGTGGACTGCTTATAACGAAGTTGGGGCGAGGACCTCCAATGTCTGCCCCACCGCTGCGAGTGCAGCTGCTTTCATCTTATTTAGATTGGTTCGCACATCCTGGTCGCCGCGTTGACCTGCATAGCCAACATAAGCACGAAGCCGAGCGACAGGACGGCAAGCGCGGCGCAGGTCGCGATCGCGGTTCCGACGCCGGCGCGATCGAGGATCGCTGTAAAGATGACCGGCGCGATGGCGTTGGCGAGGTTCTGCGGCAGCGACAGACGAGCCGATTGCAGCCCGAATTCGCGCGGCGAGAACAGCGCGAGCGGCAGCAGTGCGCGGGCGACGGTCATGACGCCGGTGCCGAAGCCATAGAGCAGGATGAACGTGACCAGTAGCGGCGTCGAGGGCGGTATCAGCAACATCATCAGGAAGCTTGACACCATCAGGCTTACGCCCATCGCGGCGCTGAGGATCGGATTGCCGCGTCGGCCGAGGAGCATGTCCAGGAAGCGCGCCGAGATGCCGATCACGCCGCGCGCCGAACCGAGCTGCAGCGCCAGATCAGGAGAGGCGCCAGACTGGCGGAGTATTTCAAGCAGCGATGGCGACACCCCGAAGGTGACGAAGGTCGAGATCGTCGTGGCCGCGGCAATCAGCGCGAACGCCTTGCGTTGCCCCGCTGGCGAGAGCAGTACCGGCGTTTCCTGTGTGGCTTTGCCATCCGCGGCAAAGGCGATCGGTCTCGGCAGGGCAAAAAGATGCAGCGGGAGGCAGACGAAGAACTGCAGCGCCGCTCCGATGAGAAAGGTCGTCCGCCAACCAACGGTCGCGTTGAGCTCACTGAGGACAGGCCAGAAGATTGCGCTCGAAAGGCCGGTGAACAGCATCAGAATGGCAATCACCCGTTTGCTGTCAGGTCCGGCGCGTTCCACGACGGCGGTATAGGCGGGGGCGGAAAGTCCGAACGCGCCCCCAGCGCCGATCGCGATCCAGGCGAGCTCATAGAGGATGATGCCCCGTGCGGCCGATAACAGCAGCAGACCGATCGTGAAGACGATCGAAGCGGCGGCGAGTACGTGGTCAGCTCCGTGTCGGGCGAGCAGGCGGCCGGTTACTGGGCCGGCAAAGGCGCTGACGACCATCATTATGCTCAGCCCGCCGAAGGCCACCTCATTCGGCAAACCGAGATCCCCTGCGATGACGCGACCCATGACACCGAGCATGTCGAAGGTGGTGCCCCAGCCAATCAGCTGCGTGACGGCAAGTACGGCAATTGTCTGCACCGAGCGCAAGGGTATGGATCGAGACATGGCGGGCTTTGACGCGAACGTAGGGGCGAGCAACGTCGTAGCAGCTTCGCCGGCTGGTTGAAAGTGTCAAGTGGATGACACCACGGCGCGCCGACGGCGCCTGTTTTCTCGGAGGAATTGAACGACGATGCGCAGAAGGGCAAACACCTGCTCCTGAGGATATGCAACAAAACGAGCTACGAGACGGTGCCGAGGCTGCGGTTGAAACGGCTCGCCCAACGCAGACCTCGATGTCACCGGCGCCGGTTTTGACCTACGGGAAAGTCTCAGCGTGCATATCTGGGAGCTGGGCGAGCGCGAACATGCTCCATTTGAAGAATTGGTACAGTTCGAAAACGGGTGCGCTGATTTCCGTCGTCGCGTCAGTGTTGCATTTTGCGGGTATCGATGATGCCATGGCTGGCCAAAGCCAGCTGGTCGACTCGATTGTGAATACACGGTTGAGGCGGTACGGCGAGCGGGTGCCCTCGTTCGCTGCGCCGCATTTCCCAACACGCGAAGCGCGAATTCAAAACTGTTCTAAACATCAGGGATTACAAGGCATTCATTTGCCATTCAGGTCGCTTGAGTACATAGTCTGGGCCAAGTTGGTATCCATTGAAAGCATTGCACATGGCCTCTGTCTTGAGCGTCGCAGCGCTAGTCGCCGGGCTGGCGATAACGTCGCCCTCACCGGAAAATCCGCGTACCCTGACGGTGCGTGTTGCAGGTGATTGCAGCGAGGCCGCGCGTGAGGTTGTGGAAAAAACGGGGGGCCAGCTCCTTTCCGTTCAGCCTTTGGGCGATAGCTGCATCATTACCGTTCTGGTCCAGGGCAACGGCCAGCGCCCGCGTAAGGTAACTGTCAAGGTTCCGATGTAGGCAGAATCGGCCTATCTAGACGCCGAAGAGATCAAGCGGAGTAAAGCGGACCGATGCGCATTCTGGTAGTCGAAGACGATGTCAACCTGAACCGGCAGCTTAGTGACACCCTCAAGGAAGCTGGCTATGTCGTCGATCAGGCCTTTGACGGCGAGGAAGGGCACTTCCTCGGCGACACCGAACCTTATGATGCGATCATCCTTGATATCGGCTTGCCGGAAATGGATGGCGTGACGGTTCTAGAGAAGTGGCGCGGTGCGGGTCGCGGCATGCCGGTATTGATCCTGACGGCACGCGACCGCTGGAGCGACAAGGTCGCAGGCATCGATGCCGGCGCCGACGATTATGTCACCAAACCTTTCCATGTCGAGGAAGTGCTGGCGCGCATCCGCGCCCTGATCCGTCGTGCGGCGGGCCATTCCTCGTCCGAGATCATTTGCGGCCCCATACGGCTCGATACCAAGAGCTCGAAGGCTACCGTCAATGGCGTTGCCTTGAAGCTGACGTCGCATGAATATCGACTGCTTTCCTATCTCATGCACCATATGGGCGAAGTGGTTTCACGCACCGAACTGGTCGAACATATGTATGATCAGGACTTCGACCGCGATTCCAATACGATCGAGGTTTTCGTCGGGCGCCTTCGCAAGAAGATGGGCGTCGACCTGATCGAAACGGTGCGCGGGCTCGGCTACCGCATCCAAGCGCCGAACAATGCGAATTAAGTCGCTTACTGCACGCGTCCTGCTGCTGACCACGATCTGGTCGACCGTCGCGCTTGTTGTCATCGGCCTGCTGATCTCGACGCTATACCGGAAGAGCGCTGAGCGTGGCTTTCAGGACCTGTTGCGTGCCCAGCTCTACAACGTCATTAACTCCGTGACGATTGGCGATCAGGGGGTGCTAAGCGGCAGCCCACAGCTCGGCGACCTGCGCTTCGCGCAGCCGAAAACGGGATGGTACTGGGTGGTCGAGCCGCTTGGCACCTACACGGCCCCGCCGCTGGTCTCACCCTCGCTCGGCTCGGTCTCGATCCCCGTTCCATCCGTTCTCGAAGCCCCCTTCGACAAGAACTACGAGCGCTACTACCAAGTGACCGATGCTTCGGGCAACCGCATCCAGGTAGCCGAGACCGAGGTCGTGTTGGATACGGACGGTCGCGCCGCGCGCTTCCGCGTTACCGGCAATGTCGATGTCGTCGAGGATGACGTCCGCAATTTCTCCCATAGCCTCTACCTGGCACTCGCGGGCTTCGGTGTCGGCAGTCTGATCGTCAATGCACTCGCTATTCTCTATGGCCTAAAGCCGCTCGACAAGGCGCGCGCAGCGCTCGAACGCATTCGCGCCGGCGAGAGCGAGCAGTTGAAAGGTGATTTTCCGCGCGAGATCCTGCCGCTCGCCAACGAGGTCAACGCGCTGATCGATAGCAATCGCCGCATCGTCGAGAGGGCGCGCATGCAGGTTGGCAATCTCGCCCATTCTCTGAAGACGCCGATCGCCGTGCTGCTCAACGAGGCGCGCGTCCTGGAGCGCTCACACGGTGATCTTGTACGCAACCAAGCGGAGGCGATGCAGGGTCAGGTGCAGTCGTATCTGAACCGCGCCCGAATTGCCGCACAACGGGAATCCGTGCTCGCGCGTACCGATGCCGAACCGACTCTGGAGCGCCTGGTTCGCGTGATGCGGCGCTTGAACCCCGACAAGCAGTTTGAACTTACCGTGACGCCACCACATCTCGCGGTCGCGATGGAACAGCAGGATCTCGAAGAGGTTGTCGGCAACCTTCTGGAGAATGCCGCCCGTTTCGCAGCCACCAAGGTTCGCCTTTCCGTCGAGGAAGCTCCGGAGGAGGTCAAGGGCGTGGAAGGCAGCGGGCGTCGCCACTGGATTGAGGTTGTCGTCGAGGACGATGGACCAGGGCTTGAGCCGGATCAGATCCGCGAAGCGCTGAAGCGCGGCAAACGGCTGGACGAGAGCAAACCGGGCACGGGTCTCGGACTTTCGATCGTCACTGAGATTTCCAACGAGTACCAGGGGCGATTGGAATTGTCGCGCGGCGAATGGCAGGGACTGAAGGCCCGCCTTATTTTGCCTGGCATCACAAAGGATGTTGCGTGAGCAATTGCTTGATGTCACATAGAGATAGGCGATTGCATAGCATGCTTTGCCTTATTGCCGACCCGGCTTGGTGCCCGTGCGGCTGCGTTAATTGACACATGATTCTGGTTCGGCTGAATGATGCTACGTTCGCAAGGCATGATCGTTTCCTCGCTTCTCCTGGCCATGACGCTTTCCGGGTGCCAAACGACGAAGAGTGGCGGTTCCGGTGGTCTTTTCTCCAGGAAGCCTCCCGCTTCGGCTGCCTTTATTGCGGCGTTGCAAGGCGGCATCATTGGTCGCAGCGGCGTAGATCTCAACGATAGTGACCTCCAGCGCGCCCTCGAAGCCGAATATCGTGCATTGGAAGGTGCCGCCGTCGGCCAGCCCGTTGTCTGGAGCGGACGCAATGTCAGCGGCAGGGTCGTCGCGTCTGCGCCCTATCAGGTCGGCTCGCAGAACTGCCGTCAGTATACCCACAGTGTGACAATCGATGGCAAGGAGACGGTGGCGCGCGGCTCCGCCTGCCGAAACGACAACGGCAGCTGGTCGCCGCTCGGTTAGCCGGTGACGGCAACAGGCGCCGCTGACGATATATTGCGGCCAAATGCCTCAAATAATCGTCATCGCGGCTTTGCTTGTTGGAATAGATCTTTGCTTCGAGTATTTGGCGCCTATGCTTTTCTGGATTCTTGTGGCCGCGCTGACGGCGGCCGTCGCAGCTATCCTGCTTTGTCCGCTTTTGCGTGGTGCGAAAACGGTCGATAATACGCGCGCCGGAGAGGCCGCAGTTTATCGCGATCAGTTACGGGAGCTCGATCGTGACCTCGCCGGTGGACTGATTTCAGCTGACGAGGCGGACTATGCGCGAGCCGAAATCGGTCGGCGCCTGATCACCGTGTCGGCCGCGCCGGTAACCGATCGCAAGCCTGCGAAGCATCACCGTCTGTCCGAAGCCTTCGTGCTCCTTCTCCTGCCGATTGTCGGGCTCTGTCTTTACCTTGTGCTGGGGCGGCCTG
>NZ_HF536772.1:1982646-2227595 GCF_000312665.1 Rhizobium mesoamericanum STM3625
GGGGCCGCGTCGCTTAGCGACCGCCGGCTGCGCGTCGGCGCCCCGAGCCGCAGAGCAAAGACGGCGCGTGCCGTAATGGAGCCAGCCGAATGATCCGGCGTTTCCTCCTCGTACTGGCAGTCGTTCTTTCCTCGGTACCTGCCTTTGCCGTCAATCCGGACGAAGTTCTTGCCGATCCGAAGCTCGAGATGCGGGCCCGGGCGATCTCGGCGGAACTGCGCTGCATGGTTTGCCAGAATCAGTCCATCGACGATTCCAATGCCGAGCTCGCAAAGGACCTGCGGCTGCTGGTGCGCAAGCGGCTGACCGATGGCGATACGGACGAGCAGGTCATGAACTACATCGTCTCGCGATACGGCGAGTTCGTGCTTTTGAAGCCGCGCCTTGAACCGAAGACGATCCTGCTATGGGGCGCGCCGCTTCTGCTGGTTGTTGCAGGCGGCCTCTCGCTGATCGTCTTCGCGCGCAGAAGGGCCGGCCGACCGACAGGCTCCAAGCTGACAGCCGAAGAACAGGCACGATTGCGCAAACTGCTCGACGAATGATCTTACGGCCGCCCATGGAGGCGGCTTCGCATCAGCGACCCGACAAGCACGGCGGTGAGTGCCAGAACCACGCAACCAGCGGCGATTGGTCCAGCAGAGGGCGAATATATGTCCATCGCCGCGCCGACCGAGGATGAGCCCACGGCACTGCCGACCGCGTAGGCAAGAGCGAAGGCCGCACTTCCCGCAACAAGCGTATCGCCGGCATAGCGCTCGCCAAGGATTGTCAAGGCACATGTGTAAAGTGAAAAGCTTGCCGCGCCCATGATGCCGAACATCACCAGGATCGCTGCCTGCGACTGAAGAAACGGGATCGCGATGAAGCTCAGCCCGGCAAGCAGGCCGGAGCAGATAGCGACGCCGAAGCGCGATGTCTTGTCGAGGAGCCAACCGACCATCGGCTGGGCAAGTGCCGTCGGTAATGCAAGCACCGTAACGCTGATCGCCGCGAACGCCTCGGAATAGCCGAGCCGGACGAAATAGACCGGCATGGCCGAGATGGCGGCAATATCGGCGAATGCGAACGCGACTACCATGCAGATGAGAAGCGGCGCGCTTCTGACAAATTTGAAGAGTGCCCCCGATGCGGCCTGTTCGGGTAGCGTTCGGGCTCTCCGGGTCAGGATGATCGTCAGGAAGGCGACGCAGGCGACATAGACAGCAAGGAGAGCGAAGGCGAAGCCTTGCGCGGTCCCGAAAATTGGGATCACGAGCGGACCGGCAGCAAAGCCACCGCACATCCCGGCGCCATAGAGGCCGGAGACGCGCCCGCGCAGGCGGTCCGGACAGGCCGTGTTGAGCCAGGCCTCGCTCAGCATGAAAATGAGGCTGACGAAGAAGCCGAGAAAAAATCGCGCGAAGCACCACACCCAGAAAACATCGAATGTCGCAAAGGTGGAGAGGCTGACCGCACAACCCACCAACCCCGCAACGATCAGGCGATCGCCGCGCATCTTGCGCGACAGCCATGTGACCGCAAATGTTGCCACGGCCAGACCCGCCGCAAAGCAGCCTGCGTTGAAGCCGATAAGGCTCGGCGTAACATTGCGTTGCTCGAGGACGAGAGAAATCAGCGGGTAGGTCAGCCCTTGCGCAACCGCAAAGGCGGTGACACCGAAAATGACCGCGGCGAGCGCGGCAGTGTCGGGCGCAAAATCCTCTCCCGTGACCACATGGGCCATCGTCTCGTCCTCCTACGGTTGTAGGAGGAGGCTTATCGACTCCGACCGCTTTAGTCGAGGGCGAGATTGTATCCAGATCGGACCGCGGACATATGGCACATTACGAATTTTTCATCGCTCAGACAGTTCGCAGTAAGGTGTGCGGTCCTATATCTTGCTCCATCAACCGATCCGGTCATCCTGATCATGTCGATATAGAAGTCAAAGAAGGTGCCACTCATGTTCAAGAATATCAAAGCTCCGTCGCTCAATACCGCGCTGAAGGCTTCGACCGTCGCCGGCCTTACCGCTGCGGTGCTTGCGACCGGTATTCCCCTCGAAATCACGCGTTCCTACGCCGAAGCGGTGAAGGTTCAGGCGCCGTCCGTTCCAAGCTTTGCGAATGTCGTTGATGCTGTTTCGCCGGCAGTTGTTTCGGTACGCGTCGAAAACCGCGTTAACCCTGTGGCCGACGATGATGGCAATGGCTTCACGTTCGACTTCAACGGCCGCGGCTTCGACGATCTTCCGGATGCCTTGAAGCCGTTCTTCCGCCAGTTCGGTGAGCAGGGTCCGCAGGGCCACCGCGGTCCGCAGGGTCATCATGGCCCGCAGGATGGCAAGGGTCGTCTGCGTCCCGTTGCCCAGGGCTCCGGCTTCTTCATTTCTGAGGACGGTTACATCGTTACCAACAACCACGTGGTATCCGACGGTGCGGCTTTCGTCGCCGTGCTAAACGATGGCACCGAACTCGATGCCAAGCTGATCGGCAAGGACCCGCGTACCGATCTCGCCGTTCTCAAGGTCGACGGCAAGGGTCGCAAGTTCACCTATGTCAAATGGGCCGACGATAACAATGTTCGTGTCGGCGACTGGGTTGTTGCGGTCGGTAACCCCTTCGGTCTCGGTGGTACGGTCACGGCCGGCATCGTTTCGGCTCGCGGCCGTGATATCGGCTCCGGCCCGTATGATGATTACCTACAGGTCGACGCTGCGGTGAACCGCGGCAACTCGGGTGGTCCGACTTTCAATCTCAATGGCGAAGTCGTTGGCATCAACACCGCGATCTTCTCTCCGTCCGGTGGCAGTGTGGGTATTGCGTTTGCCATCCCGGCCTCTACCGCCAAGGATGTCGTTGCAGACCTGATGAAAGACGGTCAGGTGTCCCGCGGCTACCTGGGGGTCCAGATCCAGCCGGTTACCAAGGACATTGCTGACTCGCTTGGCCTTTCCGAGGCAAGCGGCGCGTTGGTCGTCTCCGCCCAGCCGGGAACGCCTGGCGAGAAGGCCGGCATGAAGGCAGGTGATGTCGTGACCGCGGTCAACGGCGAAACCGTCAAGGATGCCCGCGACCTCAGCCGCCGTATCGGTGCGATGACGCCGGGCAAGAAGGTCGAACTATCCGTCTGGCGCTCTGGCAAGGCTCAGTCTCTGACGGTCGAACTTGGAACGCTACCTGCTGAACAGAAGGATGCTTCTGCTGAGGACGGCGATCAGGCACCGGAAAGCCAGGCTCCTGCTTCGGAAAAGGCGCTGGCCGATCTCGGCCTCACGGTCGGTCCGGCTGAGGATGGCAAGGGCTTGCAGATCACCGGTGTCGACCCGAACTCCGACGCGGCCGACAAGGGCATCAAGGAAGGCGAGAAGATCACCTCGGTCAACAACCAGGAAGTCTCCAATGCCGACGATGTCGTCAAGGTCCTGAACCAGGCGAAGAAGGATGGGCGCACCCGCGCGCTGTTCCAGATCCAGTCGAAGGACGGCAGCCGCTTCGTCGCCCTTCCGATCAACGGCCAGGGCTAATCATCCCGACCCTGACAGGATGGGAGTCGCGCCCTACGGGCGCGGCTCCTTTTCGCCAATATCCATAGGGTGAATGCAATGACCTCTGTGCAGCAGGAAGAAGGTTTAAGCCTTGCCGAAACGCACCCGGCAAGTAATGTCGGCCGCATGAAGATTCTCATCATCGAAGACGATCTGGAAGCAGCGGTCTACCTCACCAAGGCCTTTCGTGAGGCGGGCATAGTCGCCGATCATGCGAGCGATGGCGAAAGCGGGCTCTTTATGGGCTCGGAAAACACCTACGACGTGATCGTGATCGATCGCATGCTGCCGCGCCGCGATGGTCTGTCTGTTATCAGCGAACTGCGCCGCAAGGGAGTTCACACGCCCGTTCTCATTCTCTCCGCCCTCGGTCAGGTGGATGATCGCGTAACCGGCCTCAGGGCAGGCGGCGACGACTACCTCCCGAAGCCTTACGCGTTCAGTGAGCTTCTTGCCCGCGTCGAGGTGCTGGGTCGCCGCAAGGGCACACCGGACCAGGATGTCGTTTATCGCGTCGGCGACCTTGAACTCGACAGGCTTGCGCATGAGGTTCGCCGCGGAGGCAAGGAAATACCGCTGCAACCTCGCGAATTCCGCCTCCTCGAATATTTGATGAAGAACGCCGGTCAGGTCGTGACCCGCACGATGCTTCTCGAGAACGTCTGGGATTACCACTTCGATCCGCAGACCAACGTCATCGACGTTCACGTGTCTCGTCTGCGATCGAAGATCGAGAAGGACTTCAATCAGCCGCTTCTCAAGACCATTCGCGGTGCGGGCTACATGATCAAGGACGAGGGATGAACCGCTTCTGGTTTCTCTTCAAGTCCACAGCAGTCCGCCTTTCGGCACTTTATATCCTGCTCTTCGCGATCTGCGCCGCGACTTTGGTCTTCTATGTGACGGCGATGTCCGAGCGGCTCCTGACCAACCAGATCCGCGAGGCTGTGCAGCAGGAGGTGGATCAGGTCCAGCGCGCCTATGATACCGGCGGCATGAATCTCCTCCTGCGGACAATGGAACGCCGCGCGCGCCAGCCGGGCGCCAATCTCTACATTATTGCAGGTCCTTCAGGCGATATCCTCGCCGGCAACGTTGCGTCCGTGCAGCCTGGTGTCCTCGATGAGGAGGGGTGGACCTCCTTGCCGTTCATGTATCAGCGCTATGCCGAAAGCGGCCTCAGCCGCAGGCATATGGCGGTGGCCAACATCTTCGTGTTGGACAACGGATTGCGCCTCCTGATCGGCCGCGACCTTGGGGAACCAGAGGCCTTCCGCGGGCTGGTCCGGCAGGCGCTGATGATCGCCCTGGCGATCATGGGCCTCGGCGCCATCGTCATATGGTTCGGTATCGGCCGCAACGCCCTGAAGCGCATTGACCGGATGTCCGATGCCAGCAAGAAGATCATGGCCGGTGATCTCTCGCAGCGCCTTCCGGTCGGGGGCTCGGGCGACGAGTTCGATCGCCTTTCTGTGTCGCTCAATGCGATGCTTGGTCGGATAGAGAAGCTGAACGAGGGCCTACGGCAGGTTTCCGACAACATTGCGCATGACCTGAAGACGCCTCTGACCCGGTTGCGCAACAAGGCCGCCGATGCACTGGACACAACCGACAGTGAAGTGCGACGCACTGCGCTCGAGGGGATCATCTCCGAGTCCGATCAGCTGATCCGCACGTTCAACGCACTGCTGATGATCTCGCGTGTCGAGGCGGGATCGGTCGCTGCGGAAATGTCACCGGTCGACCTCTCTGCCATCGTGGCTGACAGCGCGGAACTCTATGAGCCCGTCGCTGACGAAGCTGGGCTGGCCCTTACGTCGTCGATCGAGCCTGATGTTGAAGTGCAGGGCAACCGCGAACTGATCGGCCAGGCGATTTTCAATCTCATCGATAATGCAATCAAGTATTCCTCGGATGTGGATGCCCACGGCGATATAACGCTCACACTGGTTCGCCGTCCTGACGGTATTTGCCTTTCGGTTGCCGATCGCGGACCGGGTATCCCAGCCGAGAAGCGGGACGATGTACTCAAACGTTTCGTGCGGCTTGATGAAAGCCGGTCAAAACCCGGCACTGGCCTTGGTCTCTCGCTGGTTGAAGCGGTGATGGAACTGCACGGTGGGAAGCTGGAGCTGTCCGATACCGATCCGCAAAATCAGGAGAAGCGAGGCCTTAAGGTCAGCATGGTATTTCCAGTGAAATAGCACCTTGCGAGCACCATGGCGCGGATCGAATTCGATGTTGGCCACAGCCGCCATAGACCCTACCTTAGATCGCAGTTGCCGGAAGCTGCTATGATTCTCCCCGGCGGTTCTTGGTTCTCTTCGCCAGGGAGGGTGCATGCTGACGAGTTCGAGGCATAGCCTTGTTGATGTAGCCGAAGGGTTGCTGAAGCCGCTGAACAGGAGCGAGCTGAAGCTTGCCCTGACGGACCTCCAGAAGATCGGCAAAAGCGAGCCGGCTGTGGCGGAGATGCTCAAGGCGGAAGGCGCACTTTGCGACTTCGTCACCGCCGCGCTGACCCTGTCTCCCTATCTGCGTGACATTGCGAACATCGATACGGCAATCCTCGCAACCGCAATTTCGGAGCCGCTGGAGCCGCGCATAGAGGCCCTAATCGCGGAGGCGCGCGCATGCTGGAAACCGGCAGCAGGGGGTGAGGCGCCGAGTGAAGCCGAAGTCATGAGCCATCTGCGCATCATCAAGCGCAGGGTTGCCTTTCTTGTCGCCCTCGCAGATCTCGCCCGCATATTCGACAGCCGCGTGACGACCGCCTGGCTGAGCCTGCTGGCGGAAGCGTCTGTTGGGGCGGCGATCGATCATCTCCTGCTGGCGGCTCACGATGGGCGCAAGGTTGCGCTGAAGAACGCAGCAGCTCCGAGCGAGGGCTCGGGGCTGATCGTCCTCGGCATGGGCAAGCTTGGTGCCTCCGAGCTCAACTATTCGTCGGATATCGATCTGGTCGTATTCTTCGACGAACAGGCGGGGATCGTCGCGGATCCCGACGACGCGATCGAGATCTTCCCGCGGTTGATGCGGCGACTCGTACGGATCATGCAGGAACGGACGGCGGATGGATACGTCTTCCGCACCGACTTGCGGCTGCGGCCCGACCCGGGATCAACACCGCTTGCGATCCCGGTCGATGCGGCGATGATCTATTATGAGGGCAGGGGACAAAACTGGGAGCGTGCTGCCTTCATCAAGGCGCGCGCGGTCGCTGGGGATATCCGCGCTGGCGAACAGTTCCTGCGCGGGCTCGTTCCTTTCGTCTTCCGTAAATATCTCGACTACGCGGCCATCGCCGATATTCATTCCATCAAGCGGCAGATCCATGCTCATAAGGGGCATGGCGCGATCGCCGTTAAAGGACATAATGTGAAGCTCGGTCGCGGCGGCATCCGTGAGATCGAGTTCTTCGCACAGACGCAGCAGCTGATCGCCGGCGGCCGGATGCCGGAGCTTCGTTCCCGCGGCACCGAAGAGACGCTGAGCGCGCTGACAAAAGCGAAGTGGATCGACGAGGAGACCCGCGACGAGCTGACCGAGGCCTATTGGTTTCTTCGTGATGTCGAGCATCGCATTCAAATGGTGCACGATGAGCAAACGCATCTTCTTCCGGAGTCAGAAACCGACCTGAAGCGCATCGCCTTCATGATGGGCTTCGATGATACGCCGAGTTTCGCCGCCCGGTTGGTCGAAGTCTTCAAGACGGTCGAGCGACGCTACGCGCGCCTGTTCGAACAGGAAACCAAGCTCTCGACCGGAACAGGCAATCTGGTTTTTACCGGTCAGGGGGATGATCCCGATACGCTGAACACGCTGCGTAAGCTCGGCTTCGAGCGGCCCTCCGATATCTCGCGCGTCATCCGCACATGGCACTACGGCCGCTACAAGGCGACGCAGTCGGTGGAGGCGCGCGAGCGCCTGACGGAATTGACGCCGGAATTGCTGCGCGTGTTTGGTGAGAGCAAGCGCGCCGACGAGGCGATCCTTCGCTTCGACAGCTTTCTCTCGGGTCTACCCGCAGGCATTCAGCTTTTTTCCCTTCTCGGCAGCAATCCCGCGCTGCTTTCGCTGATCGTCAACATCATGTCCTCAGCCCCAAGACTGGCGGAGGTGATTGCCGCCAAGCCGCATGTCTTCGATGGCATGCTCGATCCAGGCCTGATGGCGGAATTGCCGACACGCTCCTACCTCGCCGAACGGATCCGCGCCTTTCTCGCGCCTGCTCGATACTATGAGGAGGTGCTCGATCGACTACGGATCTTCGCTGACGAACAACGCTTTCTCATTGGCATCCGGCTGTTGACCGGCGCCATCCGGGGTGCCATGGCGGGCCGCGCCTTCACGCATTTGGCCGATCTTGTCATCGAAGCGGCGCTCGATGCCGTCATGAAAGAGATCAGGACCGCACATGGCGATTTTCTAGGTGGCCGCGTCGCTGTCGTGGGCATGGGCAAACTAGGCAGCTTCGAACTGACGGCCGGTTCCGACATCGATATCATCCTGCTCTACGACTACGACGATGAAGCCGCCGAATCCTCGGGTCCCAAGCCGCTCGACGCGCCGCGCTATTTCACCCGCGTCACGCAGCGGTTGATCTCGGCGCTCTCGGCGCCAATGGCGGAAGGAGTGCTCTATGAGGTCGACATGCGCCTCAGGCCGTCCGGGAACAAGGGGCCGGTCGCCACTCGCATCAAGTCGTTCGAAAAATATCAGCGCGAGGAGGCCTGGACCTGGGAGCACATGGCGCTGACGCGTGCCCGCCTCGTGTGCGGTGACAAAGAACTGATCAAGGAGGCCGAGCGGATCATCGCAGAGGTTCTCCGTTCGAAGACCGGCGCGGAGAAGATCGCCAAGGACGTTTCCGAAATGCGTGCCTTGATCGAGCAGGAAAAGCCGCCGGCGAGCATCTGGGACCTGAAGCTTATTCCGGGCGGACTGATCGATATCGAATTCATAGCGCAATACCTGCGGCTGGTGGCATCCACCAAAGGCATCGCGATCGAGGAGGACGATTTCAATACGGCGGGACAGGTGAAGCTCGTCGGCGCGGAGCTGATGAACCGTGATGACATGGAACTCTGCCTGGAAGCACTGTCGCTCTATACGGATATTTCACAGCTCATTCGCCTCTGCATCGATGGTTTGTTTGATCCGAAGGAGTCTCCCGCCGGCCTCATCGACCTTGTCTCTCGTGTAGCCGACTGCCCTGACATCAAGACTGTCGAGGGAGAGATCAAACGGCTTTCGAAAGCCGTTCGGAAGATATTCCAGAAAGTAGTGAAATCTTAGCGACCGTTGTTAGGGATGTGCAGGGAAATGACGGTGCCGATGGCCTCGCGCGAGCGGATTTTCATCTTGCCCCCGTGAAGGGTCGTCAGAGACCGCGAGATCGCCAAACCAAGGCCAGAGCCTCCCTTGCTTTTCGCGTATTGGCTTTGCACCTGCTCGAATGGCTGGCCAATTTTGCCGAGTGCGGCGCGGGGGATGCCGATGCCGGTGTCTGCAATCGTCAGCATGACACCGCTGTTGGTGCGGCGCGTGCGAACGGCGATGCGGCCGCCTTCATTGGTGAACTTAACCGCATTGGAGAGCAGGTTGAGCAGGATCTGCTTCATGGCGCGGCGGTCGGCGGTCAGCCGCATCCCATCGCAAATACGCTGTTCTACGAAGATATTCTTCTGTGCGGCCGGAATCGCGGTGAAGCGAAGGCTTTCCTCGATGAGGGGCGCAAGATCGATCGTCTCGAACTCGAGCTTCATATGGCCGGCTTCGATCTTCGACATGTCGAGAATGTCGCTAATAACGTTCAGGAGATGCTTGCCGCTGTCATGGATGTCGCGGGCATACTCATTGTACTTCGACGAGCCAAGCGGGCCGAACATCTGGTCCTGCAGGATTTCGGAGAAGCCGAGGATTGCGTTAAGAGGCGTGCGGAGCTCGTGGGACATGTTTGCCAGGAACTCGCTCTTTGCCCGGTTTGCAGCTTCTGCGCGCTCCTTCTCGACAAGATAGTTTGAGTTCGCGACGGAGAGTGCAGCCTTCTGGCTTTCTAGGGTCTGGCGGGAGGCGGAGAGGTCGCCGATCGTTGCCATGAGCCGACGTTCGGAATCGCGCAAGCGCTCCTGGTTTCGCTTCAAAAGCGTGATATCGGTGCCGACTGAAACCATGCCGCCATCGCGCGTGCGGCGCTCGTTAATCTGCAGCCAGCGTTCGTCGGCAAGCTGCACCTCGGTTGTGCGGGAATAGCCGGAGCCGTCAGCATCTGCAATCCGCCGTTCGATTACCGGCCGTGCTGCCGCAGCGTTGACGACGCTATGTTCGGTCCCCGGCACCAGGACGCTATCGGGAAGTCCATATGCCTGCTGGAAATGCGTGTTGCACATCACAAGCCGGTCGTTCTTGTCCCAGAGCACGAAAGCTTCCGACGTGCATTCGATGGCGTCCGCCAGTCGCTGATCGGCCTCTGCGTAACGCTGCGCGAGGCGGTGCTGCTCCGTTACGTCCATCGCAATGCCGATCATATGGACACGGCCTGAATTGGTGCGGATCACCTGGGCGCGGGCGCGCATCCAGACGTAGTGACCACCGGCATGCCGCATGCGGAAGATCTGGTCGACTTGGCCGGCGTCGCCGCGAGCGATCGACCGGGCGATTTCGTAGACGCCGCCGTCGTCCGGATGCATCAGACGGGCTGCATCGCTGAAGCACATCGTCCGGTCTGAGCCGGGAAGACCGAGCATCTCGTACATCGAGCGCGACCAGTAGAACTCGCGCCTGTCGAAATCGAAGTCCCAGAGACCGCAGCGGCCGCGCGACAGCGCCGTTTCGACACGAAGATTCGACTCCAGAAAAATGTCGTCGGCGTCGCGGGCGCGCTTCACCTGCATGTAGTAGGCATAGAGAATGACGAGGAGGATCGAGGAGATTCCGGCAAACAGAGTTACGTTGAGTGTAACTTCGTCGCGCCAGAGCTTGCCGATCCGTTCCAACGACGTTGCTGCAATGACGTAGCCGCCAGAGTTGCCGATGAGACTGATTTCCGCGTAGTGCGGAAGTCCGCTGATTTTTGTCTCGATGACGCCGGCGCGATCACCAAAACGGCGAACCGCCGAGATCTCCGAGAAGAAATCGCCGACGCTGGCGCCGAGGTAAGCCGAGCCGGCAGCGGTTGCCGCAAAGACCTTGCCACTCGGCTGCACAAGCAGCACGAATGCGTCGTCATCCAGGCGATCCTGCGGCAAGAAGCGCGCCAGTCGAGCCTGTGCCTGCATGACGTCAGCGGTTTCGAATATATGGGGGGCATCGGCGAAGGCCGCAGCGGCGGTGGCAGCGGCGAGAGCGGTGGAATGACGGGCAGCGGCCTCCGTTCGTCCGTATTCAGAAACCATTCCGAAAAAGTGCGATGCAGCGACAACTGTAAGGAAGGCCACGATCAGGATCGGAATAATTCGCTTCAGCACGATTTCGACCTGGGAGAGGCTGCGCGAAGACGACGAAGATAGGGTGGATCGCCGGGCTGAAAAGCTGTCCCGCCAGGCCAGGAGGCCGTCGAAATCGACACGCAGCCGCCCCTCGGCTGCGGTTGCCCGCCGCACGTTCATCATCTCTTCAGCCTTGATCCCTCGTGTGATTCGCGGCGCCGCTCGCCCGAACCTAACTCAATGAATCACTGGCGATTCGCCTTGTCCAGAGGAAAAGGTAAAAATCTGTTAACTGATTCTAGATGCTGAATTTTCTTTGGCGATCGGACTGCCGCTGCAAGCGTTGCAGCAGCAATCGATGGCAAATCACCCTTTCAGAGTGCGTTCGACAATGTCGCGGACGTCGGTCGAAAGGTCGGGCACGCGTTCAATTTCCAGCAGGGCGGCGCGCGCATGATCTTGCCTAACTGGCTCAAGGGATCGCCAGGAACGCATTGACGTCAGAATGCGGGCGGCCAACTGAGGGTTGCGCTGATCAATGTCGAGGATCTCATGCGCTAGGAAGCGGTAGCCTGCGCCATCGACACGGCCGAATCCGGTCGGATTGGCGAAAGCGAAAGTTCCGATCAGCGAACGGACGCGATTGGGATTGGTCCTCTTGAATAGAGGGTTCTCCATCAGCGTCTTTACCCGATCGAGCGTACCGGCGCCTGGTATGGTGGCTTGGACGGAAAACCATTTGTCGAGGACCAGCGCGTTCTCCGAGAAGCGATCCTTGAAGAACGACAATGCTTCAAAAGCTTCAGGACGATCCGGGAAGCGATGAGCAAGGACCGTCAACGCGTGCAACAGGTCAGTCATGTTATTTGCGGCATCGAAGGCCGCTTTGGCGCGTGCCGGCGAATTCTCGGCATAAGCGAGGTAGGTCAGCGCGGCATTGCGCAAAGCACGGCGGCCG
Organism: Rhizobium mesoamericanum STM3625; assembly: GCF_000312665.1. GTDB lineage: Bacteria > Pseudomonadota > Alphaproteobacteria > Rhizobiales > Rhizobiaceae > Rhizobium > Rhizobium mesoamericanum. The sequence continues at coordinate 1,994,564 of NZ_HF536772.1, forward strand.
GCACTCGTGGCGTCGGGGCTGAAAGCGCCTGGCGTCGTCATAGCGTCGTAGAGTGCAAGGAATGTGTCCTGTCCGGCGTCCGCGACTTGCTTCATCACAGCCTGGCGTCCGGCATGGATCGCGTCCGGATCGTTATCGCCGCCGAGTTCTCGGGCGATATCAGCTTCACTCGGCAGCGCCAGGGCCTGGGCGCGGAAGGCGGGCTCGAGGCTCTCGTCGGCCGCGGCCGCTACAAGGGTATCGACGAATGTTGCTTCAGAGCCGACGGCTTTTCCTTCGCGGGCATCGCGCGCCGCGTTCAGGAGGTTCGGGAGCGCAAGGTCGGTCAGGGCCTGCCAGCGTGCGAAATGGTCCGTTTCATGGCGTGCGAGCAGCGCTAAGTCGGCGGGCGACTGGTCGAAGTGGAGGTTGATCGGTGCCGAGAAACTGCGATTGATCGAGACCACTGGTCGCGACGGGATGCCCTGAAATACGACCGTTTGCGTGCGTTTGGTCAGATGCAGAATGTTGCCGGCATACTCCGCACCGTCGACCGAGGCCGGAGCTATGGTGAGCCCATCTTCCGCGAAGAGCTGCAGATTGAGCGGAATGTGCATCGGCTTTTTCTCGGACTGGCCGGGCGTCGCCGGAATCATCTGCTCCAGCGAGAGGCTGAAGGTCTTTGCGGCCCCATCGTAGGAGCCGGAGGCCGTGATCAGCGGCGTGCCCGCCTGATGGTACCAGAGCGAGAACTGTGCAAGGTTGCGCCCGCTGGCATCCTCGAAGCATTTAACGAAGTCCTCGATCGTCACTGCTTGGCCATCGTGACGATCGAAGTAGAGGTCCATGCCCTTCTTGAAAGTATCCTTGCCAAGCAGCGTCGCGATCATGCGCGTGACTTCGCTGCCTTTCTCGTAGACGGTCGTCGTATAGAAGTTATTGATCTCGCGATACTTCGTGGGCCTGACCGGATGCGCGAGCGGACCTGCATCCTCCGGGAACTGTTCGGATTTCAGGTGGCGGACCTCGGCGATGCGCTTTACTGGGCGCGAGCGCTGATCGGCCGAGAACTCGTGATCGCGATAGACAGTCAGTCCTTCCTTCAGGCACAGCTGAAACCAGTCGCGGCAGGTGATGCGGTTGCCGGTCCAATTATGGAAGTATTCGTGGGCGATGATCGCTTCGATGTTGGCGTAGTCGCTGTCCGTGGCGGTCTCGGGATCGGCAAGGACGTACTTGTCGTTGAAGACATTGAGCCCCTTGTTCTCCATAGCGCCCATGTTGAAGTCGGATACGGCGACGATCATGAAGATTTCGAGATCATACTCGCGTCCGAAGACTTCCTCGTCCCACTTCATCGACCGCTTCAGTGCGTCCATTGCGTAAGCCGCGCGCGGCTCCTTGCCATGCTCGACATAGATCTTCAGCGCGACCTCGCGACCGGACATGGTCGTGAACGTATCTTCGATGACCCCGAGATCGCCGGCGACCAATGCGAAAAGATAGCTTGGCTTGGGATGCGGATCGAACCAGGCGCCGAAATGCTTGCCTTCGCCATAGCCAGCACCGCCGAGGAAGTTGCCGTTCGACAGCAGTACCGGATTGGCGGCCTTGTCGGCTATGATGTTGACAGTGTACGGCGCGAGAACGTCTGGGCGGTCCGGGAAATAGGTAATACGCCGGAAGCCTTCGGCTTCACACTGCGTGCAGTAGATCCCGCCGGTGCGGTAGAGGCCCATCAGCTGCGTGTTGGCTTCGGGATTGATGACCGTCGTGATCGTCAGTTCGAACGGTTCGGACGCGGGCAAATCGCGGACTGTTAGGCTTGCAGGCGTCGCCGTGTATTGCTCTGCCGGCATCTCCGTCTGGTCGAACAACAGTCCAGAAAGCACCAATTCATCGCCATCGAGCACAAGCGGGGCTTTGGGGTCTGAGCCTTCGCGGCGGTGAAAGATCAGGCGTGCTTCAACCTTGGTGGCTGTAGGATCAAGTTCAAAGGTGAGATCCACGCGTTCCAGGACGAATTCGGTGGGCTGGTAGTCTGCCAGATTGATGACCTGGCCGGTATCTGTACGCATGGTGTTCCCTGAAGACCTTGAGCGGATGACTGGGTCGTAAGCGGAGTGGGCACTCCACAACAAATTTTGACGGCATGATTACATTAAAGTCTGAACCAAAGTTAAAGCCAAATGACGGCAGCGGAAGATTTGGAGGTATCGGACGCGGCTATATTGGGGCGGATCCGCGAGTAGGATTTTAACTGGGTCCAGCTGGTGCATGATTCGTACCGATTCATTCGGTCCGCCAGTCTATTTAGATTGCTCGATCATCTGGAAACTTTCCAATTTTCCGTCTGTTCATACGGCGCGACTGCTGTCACAGTCAGGACGCGTCGAGTCTGGCGCGTCCTCCTACCTCCCAATAGCAATACAAGAGTTCAAGACATGCGACCGGCTACGGGAAACCCGATGAGGGGCATTGCGTTCAAGGTCGGTTCGGTGCTCGTCTTTCTTGCAATGCAGACCTTCATTAAGCTCGCCGGCAGCGACATTGCGCCAGGGCAGGTGACCTTCTGCCGCTCCTTCTTCGCATTGTTTCCGATCATGAGCTACCTCGGTTATCAGGGCCAGTTGCGGTCGTCATTCTACACCGCCAATCCGGTCGGCCACCTGAAGAGAGGAACGCTCGGCATCATCTCTATGGGACTCGGTTTTTACGGGCTGCTGCATCTGCCGCTGCCGGAGGCGATTGCGCTTGGTTACGCTATGCCGCTTGTGGCCGTGGTTTTTGCAGCATTGTTCCTCGGCGAGACCGTACGAATCTATCGCTGGAGCGCGGTGCTTTTCGGGATGGTGGGTGTCGCTATCATATCCTGGCCGAAGCTCACGCTGTTCCGCGAGGGCGGCATCCATGCCGAGCAGGCAATAGGTGCAATCTCGGTCCTGATGGCCTCGGTGCTGGGCGGCATGGCCATGATCCAGGTGCGACGATTGGTCGAGGAAGAGAAGACCGCAACAATCGTTCTCTATTTTTCGATCACCGCCGCGGCGTTCTCACTCGTGACGGTTCCATTCGGCTGGCAGGCCCTTGATCTGAAACCGCAATTGTTTCTCGTTGCAGCCGGTTTCTGTGGAGGTATTGCGCAGATCCTGTTGACGGAGAGCTATCGACACGCGGATGTTTCGACGGTTGCTCCGTTCGAGTACACATCGATCGTTCTCGGCAGCGTTATTGCTTACCTGGTCTTTGGTGATGTCCCCGGTGGCAGCACGCTTGTGGGCACCGCGATTGTCGTGGCTGCCGGGATATTTATCATCTACCGCGAACGCCAGCTTGATCTGGAGCGCCGCGCAGCGCGGCAAGCAGGTTCATAAAGTGGCCCCATCTTGGCATTGTGATCGCCCCGTGGAAGTTCTCGCGCATTGCGGGAGAAAATCAACGAAATAGTGAACGACGTGCGAACGGTTGTTGCGCCTTATGAACTTGACGAATCTTCACCTATTCGGGAATGCGCATGTTGCGGGTTGATCGACCTCACGGCACCAAGTGGTTGCCGAGCCGATGACCCTGTATTGGGAGAAAAATGCCTTTCAGTGCCGAAGACTTGGTTGCGAACCCGAAATTCATACTAACCCTGCGCTTTCACGCTGGACGAATGCGCGGCATGTTCGATGCAGGCCCGCGGCTGGCACGACTGCTCGCTTCCCAGCAAAGGTGGCTGCTGACCCAGACCGCCTATGCCCTTGCCATGGAACGCGATCCGGCTGATCCGGCTTCGGGCTTCACGGCCGTTCGGCTGACGGGCGAGATCACATCCCTGAAAGTGGCCAGTCGCAACACCGTGCTGAGCTTCATCGACGAACTCCTTACTTACCGCTTCATAGCCTATGAGCCGGGGGCGGAGCGGCGCCGTCCCCGCCACTTCGAACCCGCAGAAATCAGTCATCAGGCAATATTTGGATGGCTCGTCTCGAACCTGGGAGCTCTTGACTTGGTGGACGGTGGGAGCCGGGCTGCACACGTCGAGGCGCATCCGGAATTGGTTCGGATCCTTCAGCCGCGTATCGCGCGCAATTGCCTTCGAGATCCGCTGTGGCGAGACCCCGCAGAGCATGTGGGGCTTTTCCTGTGGAACGACGCCGGCAGTCTGATCGTCGATCACTTGGTATCCCGAATGGATGTGGGAAATGACCCCAAGCACGTTATTGTCGGTCATGTCGACAGTCGCGCTCTTGCTGCCGATTTCATGATATCACGCACGCACTTGCAGCGCCTTTTTGCCAAGGCAGCGCAGCAGGGATGCATTGGCTGGGAGACGAGCGAACGGAAACCTCTGCTCTGGATGTCCCGCTCATTCCTCGAACAGTATAGTCAGTGGCAGGCAATCAAGTTCGCTTATGTGGATGAAGCGTTCCAATGGGGAACGAGATAATCGCGACAAAGCGTCGCCCACGAAGCGGTCAGATAGTCGAAAATGTGCCTGGCGCTAAGGCTGCGCAACGGGAAGGCCGACAAGTGCCGGCCTCGACCTCAATATTGCTGAAAATCCGCAAAGATCGCTGCAGGGCGCGCGATTCGGCCGCTTGCGCCAGTACCCCGAGCAACCATTTGCTCGTTCGTGGCGAAGCCGATACGGCTGTAGCTTTGCGTTGTGCGACCCTGCTCATTGGCAAGGCGAAGGGTTTCAAACCCGCTGTGGATTGGTCGAAAACGTGCCGTCATTGCCTTGGTTCCTGTTGATTCCTCCCAAGACACACCGCTATATTGCACTGCAGCATGAAGTTTTCAATGCGTCAGAATAACGAGCAGATATGCGCAAAGCGCATAGATGTTTTAAAAAAGCATTCATAATTGCTCATTTTGACAGCAAATCAGAGTGCTGCCAGTTTGGCCTGAAAAGCCAAAAGATCGTTCCAGGCGAGGCGCTTATTGATGGGGGCCGTCAATAGATCCTGTGGATGCAATGTCGCGATTGCAGGAACGACGCGGTTTGCGACCGCGATCTCCCGCCAATGCCCGCGCAGACCGTGAATAGTATCGTTCTCTCCAAAAAAGACCCGGGCAGCAAAATTGCCGAGCACGAGAATTGCCTTCGGTTCGGCAAGGGCGATCTGCCGCTCGATGAAAGGGCGGCAGATGTCCATCTCGGCGGTCGACGCAATGCGGTTGCCTGGTGGTCGCCAGGGAATGACCTGTGTCAGTAATATGGTATCGCGCTGCAGGCCGATTGCCGCGAGCATCTTATCGAGCAGTTGGCCAGGTCGTCCGGAAAAAGGTTGACCTTCTCGGTCATCGTCAGCGCTCGGGGCTGAACCGATCACCATGATTCCGCTCGCCACATCTCCGCTCGCGAAGATCGTCGAGCGTGCGCTGTGCTTAAGGTTGCAGCCATTGAATGCCTCAATCGCCGTCTTCAGCTCGGCCAGTGAGCGGGCGCTCTCAGCAGCAAGGCGCGCCTGTTGTACGGCCTCCCCATCGGGGATTGACGGTTGCGGTCGCTGAGCGGTGCGTTCGGGGGAAGGGGCATTCCTTTGTGTTGGCTGTGCCGCCGGGCGAGACGAGGATTCCCGGGATTCGGTAGCCTGCGGGGAGGTGGCCGCACTCCGTCGCGCCGCCTTCATTGCCTCGAACTCGGCGAAGCGGTCGACAGCTTCCTCTTCGAGCAACCACTCCACGCCGGCTTCCGCATGGAAATGCAATAGGGCTGCGAGTTCGCCCGCAGAGAGTTCGTTGACGGAGATCATGGGGCGACTTTAGCGAAGCCCAGACGTCAATGAAAGAGTGTACTGGCTGCAAGCAGACCTATTGCACCGTCCATTGCTCGATGTCCTCGCGTTCGCCAATCAGCGCCAGGCCGTGGGCTATGGACAGCAGTTCGCCGCCGGTCTCAATGCGGTCCGCGTCGAAGCGCTCGGTGAAAATGCGGCGCACAGCCGGTACGAACGACGTGCCGCCGGTGAGGAACACCTTATCGATCATGTCACATGTCGTCTTCGTCTTCTCCAGCACGTCATCAAGTGCGCCTTCGATCCGCGCGAGATCATCTGCAATCCAGCTCTCGAAGTCGACGCGCCTGATGGTGCGGTGACCTCCGCGGCCGAGAGGGGCGAAGTCGAAGGCAGCCTCATCGGCAGCCGAGAGCGCCATTTTGGTTGCCGACACCGCCTGATAAAGCGGGTAACCTTCGTCGTGATCAACAAGGTCGATGAAGGTCTCAAGCTTCTCGGGTTCGAGTGCCGTGCGCACGAGCCTCTTGAGATCCTCGAATTCGCGCGATGTCTTGAAGATGGAGAGCTGGTTCCAGCGACCGAAGCTGGAATAGTAGTTCGTCGGAACTTCAAGGATCTTGTCGAAGCTCTTGAAATGACTCCCCTTGCCAATCTCAGGCGCAACGATGTTGTCGATCATGCGATAGTCGAAATGGTCGCCAGCGATCCCAACGCCCGAATGGCCGATAGGGATTGCCGTCAGCTTTCCGCCGACTGTTTCGAACCGGATAAGCGAATAGTCGGTCGTACCGCCGCCAAAATCGGCGACGAGCACGGTGGCATCGGACTTCAGGTTCTGCGCGAAGTAGAAGGCAGCGGCCACTGGCTCGTAGACATAGTGAACCTCTGGAAAGCCGAAGCGGGAGAGCGCCTCGTTATAGCGCTCCGTCGCCAGCACGGGATCGGGGCTTGCGCCGGCAAAATGCACCGGACGCCCGGTAACGATGCGCTTCAAATCGGACGGCCAGTTGTCCCCGGCATAGTTCCGGAGGCGCCGAACGAAGACCTCCATCAGATCCTCGAAGCTATGACGCTTGGCGTAGATCAGGGTGCCCTGGAATAGCGCGCTTGCGGCAAAGGTCTTGATCGACTGCAGGAACCGGCAGTCGCCGGGATTGTCGATGAATTGCCGAATTGCCGCGTGTCCTGCCTCGACCTTCAGGGCGGATGCACCGAGCTTAGAATCCTTCATGAAAGACAAGGCAGTGCGCATGCTATCTGCGTTGCCGGCCGTACTCGTAAAGGCCATTGAATGCGTCGTCTGCCCGTCTGCCGTGGCCAAAACCGTGTTCGTTGTGCCGAAGTCGAATCCCAGCGCCTGAGCCATGCTCGCACCTCATCCTGCCGATTATTGTTTTGAGATCGGAGGTCCAGCCTCCGCAAGGGCGCGGAAGGACCGGCCCGAATTTCAGGAGGGCGCGTGATGCCACAGAGGCCGTCGTTATTCAAGGCTTGAAGCGAAAAATGAAGCGGGCGCCAGCGGCGCGCCGCTGTTCTCTATTCGGCTGCCATTGCTTGTCGTATCTCCTCATCGCGTTCGGTCTTCTTCTTGCGTCCGAAGCTGAGAAGCCAATCGCTAAGCCTGCCCATCTCAACGAAAATTACCGGGGTGATGAACAGCGTCAGTGCTTGTGACACGAGAAGACCGCCGACGACGGCGATGCCCAGCGGCTGACGAAGTTCCGAACTTGCTCCAGTCCCGAGAGCGATGGGAAGCGCGCCGAGGAGGGCACAGAAGGTCGTCATCATGATCGGGCGGAAGCGCCGAACACAGGCTTCGTGGATTGCTTCCGACGGCGACATGCCGTTGCCGGCGCGAAGATTTTCCAATGCGACGTCGATCATCATGATTGCATTCTTCTTGACGATGCCGATCAGCATTAGCAGACCGATGAGCGCGATGATCGAAAAATCGAAGCCCATCACCTTCAGTGCGAACAAGGCACCGAGCGCTGCGGCGGGCAGGCCGGAAAGGATCGTCAAGGGGTGGATGAAACTTTCGTACAGGACACCCAGCACGACATAGATCGTCAACACGGCGGCCAGGATCAGAAGTGGGGTGTTGCCCTGGGACTGCTGGAATATCTGCGCCGTGCCGCCATAGGACGTGAAGACGTCGGCAGGCATATTGATATCCTTCTTGATCTGGTCGATCGCGGCAGTGGCGTCGCCGAGCGCTTCACCTGAGGGCAGGTTGAAGGAGATTGTCGTCGAGACAAGCTGACCGGTCTGGTTGATCGTCACAGGCCCTGTCGTCCGCTGGACGGTAGCAAAGTTTGATAGAGGAACCAGGGCGCCGCTGTCGGACGCAACGCGGATTTCCTGGAGCTTTTGATCGTCCCATGGCTTGCTGGTGTCGTATTCCACGATCACGTCGTAACTGTCGCCGGTCGACTGTATCTGTGCAGCGGTATAGCCACCAAAGGCTTCCTGCAGCGTCGTACGCAATTGCCCGTCGGTGATGCCGAAGGCCGCGGCTTTCTCCGTATCGACCACGATATCGGCCTGCAAGGCGTTGTTCTGCGCGTCTGAAGCCACGTCGGTGAATCGCGGATCGGCACGCATTGCCTGCTGGATCTTGTTGGCCCAAATGTTTGTCTGATCAGCACTCAGTGCCTGGACAACCAGCTGGTATTGGCTCGCGGTCTGGCGGCCGCCGAAGCGAAGGCTTTGCTGCGGCGTTATGTATGCCTGAAGGCCCGGAATCTTGCTGATGCTCGCTCGCAACTCCCGCAACGTCTGATCTAGCGGCGGTCGCTGTTCCTTGTCCTTGAGTTCGACATACATCGTGCCATTGTTGAGCGGGCTGCGCGCATTGCCGCCGACGATCGACATGACGTGGTTGACGGCGGGATTTCGCTTTACCAGTTCTGCCGCCTGGTTCTGCAGCGCCTGCATTGCCGCGTAGGAGATGTCCTGGCGCGCGCGCGTCGAGATGTTTAGACGGCCGATATCCTCGGTGGGGAAAAAGCTCGAGGGCATCGTCATGAAAAGGTAAGCAGTTAAGCCTACCGATGCCACGAACAGAGAGAGGACCGTAGGACGATGCTTAAGGCACCAGCCAACCGATCTCTCGTACCCTCTGAGGGTCCGTTCGAAACCTGCGTCGAACCAGCGGATGAAGAAAGGTGGCCGGTCGTGGGCGCTGCCGAGCCGCGATGCAAGCATCGGTGTCACCGTGAGTGACACGATCGCGGAGGCCACGATCGCGATAGCGACGACCATGCCGAATTCGTTGAAGATGCGGCCGACGACGCCGCCCATCAACAGGATCGGGATGAAAACGGCGATCAGCGACACCGACATCGAAATGATCGTGTAGCTCACTTCCCCGGCACCTTTGATCGCCGCGTCGAGAACCGGCATGCCTTCCTCGACGTGTCGGAGAATATTTTCCAGCATGACGATCGCATCATCGACGACGAGGCCGACCGCAAGCGTCAATCCGAGCAGCGAAATGTTGTCGATGCTGTATCCGAGCACGTACATCATGCCGAAGGTGGAAATCAGCGACAGCGGCACCGCTAGCCCGGGAATGATCGTCGCCGTCAAATGGCCGGTAAAGAAGTAGATGACGAGGACGACGAGGCCGATTGTCAGCAATAAGGTGAACTTCACGTCGCTGATTGCGTCCTTGATCGGCTGTGCGGAGTCGTTCATGACTTTCGTCGAAACCGAGGCCGGAATCTCGGCGTGGAGGCCAGGCAGCTTTGCCCTGATTGCGTCAACAACCTCGACCGTATTCGCATCGGGCTGGCGTTGAATGGCGAGAATGATGCTGCGGTTGCCATCGTACCAACTGCCGGTATTCTGGTTCTGAACACTGTCCTGCACGTCGGCCACGTCGCCGAGATGGATTGGCGCGCCGTTCGGATTGGCTATGACAAGCGTACGGAACTCGCCGGCATTGGTCCGCTGGGTGTTCGCATTGATCGTCATGCTCTGCGTGGCGTTTTGCAGTGAGCCGACGGGAACTTGGCTGTTGGCCGCGACCAGCGCCTTATTGACAGTATCGATGCCGATCCCGCGGTTTAGAAGCTTGTTTGGATCGACCTCTACCCGAACCGCGTAGGTCTGCGCGCCGAAGACCGAAACCTCGGCGACACCGGGAAGCGTCGAAAGGGACGGCGAGATGATGTCCTCGGCAATCTCATCGAGCTTGCTGCGAGGCATGGTATCGCTCTGCACGGCAAGCAGCATGACCGGCGCGTCGGCAGGGTTCGTCTTGCGGTAGCTTGGCGGCGTTGTCATGTTGTCGGGCAACTGGCGGGTCGCATGCGAAATCGCCGCCTGAACGTCGGCCGCCGCCGCGTCGATGTTGCGATTGAGGTCAAACTGCAGGACGATGCTAGTATTGCCGAGCGAGTTCGTGGCGCTGATTTCGCTGATTCCAGGAATTGTCTGGAACTGTTTGATCAGTGGCGTCGCCACCGAGGTCGCCATTGTCTGCGGTGAGGCGCCAGTAAGAGCGGCCGAGACGTTGATAGTCGGGAAATCGACTTGCGGCAGGGCTGCCACCGGTACCAGCTGATAGCCAGCAAGGCCTGCAAGCACGACGCCGATGGCAAGCAGCGTGGTCGCGACAGGACGTCGGATGCAGAAATTAGGTATCATTCTTCCGTGCCCGCCTTTACGTTTGCGTTTTTGCTCGCGGCCTGATCGATGGAGGCAACGTTCAATGCCTGGTTGTCGAACTGCTCCTTGACCTCCTGTTGATCGACCAGCTGCGCCTGCCCTTCGACAATAACGTGGTCGCCCTCGGCTAGGCCACTCGCGATCGCGCTAAAGCCGCCGTTCGCGCGTGCCACGGTGACGGGTGTGACGTGAGCCTTCCCGTCACGCACCACAATGGCGAAGAACCCATCCGCACCTGGGCTGACTGCAACGGTGGGAACGACGACCTGCTGCTCGTTATTGTTGAAGTGGACGACAATATTGACGGATTGCCCGGGCCAGAGGGCGCCCGAGGCGTTCTCAAATTTAGCCTTCGCCAGAATGGTGCCGGATGCCGGATCGACCGCGTTGTCATAAAAACTGATGCGGCCCTGGCGCGGTTTGCCTTTGTCGGATTGGGGAACGGTGCTGACGTCGACTGGTCCTGCGCCAAGGGCAAGCTTCAACTGCCGGAGGTCACGCTCCTGCAGATGGAACTTCACATAAATCGGATCGTATTTTGCGATCGTTACGATCGCCGAGCCAGCGTTCACGAAGGCGCCGGGGCTTACGGAGATATCGCCGAGGCGCCCGTCAAAGGGTGCGCGGATATCGGTATGCTCGAGCAGGACCTGATCGGCGGCGAGCGCCGCCTTGTCCGCCTCTACCATGGCCGCCGCGGTATCGCGCGCCGCCTTCGCCTGGTCGTAGCTTTGTTGCGTCCCGGCCTTCGAATTTAGTAGGTCGTTCGCACGGGCCAGTGCAGTTTCGGCCTCGGCCAGGGTTGCCTGATCACGCACGACCATGGCGCTGTCCTTGTCGACCGTTGCTTGTGCTGTGCGGGCATCCAGCTCGGCGATGAGGTCGCCCTGTTTGACGGTAGCGCCGTCGGACGCCAGGATTTTCGTAACAATGCCCTGTTCCTGGGCGGCGATCGTCGTGGTGTCTTCTGCCTCAGCCCAGCCGGATGCCGTGACGTCTCGGGGGAGGGTTGTCTTGACCGCCGCGACGGTCTTTACCAGCGTTGGCCCGCCATTGCGGTTCCGGCCCTTGCTGCCGCCCTTTTGATCGCCGGGTTTCTGGTACGCATCACCGGCAGCTTGGCTGCCGCCATTGCCTCTATCTGACTGCTGTCCCATTGGCAAAAATTGCGAAAGATAAGGGATATTTTCCCTATATTGCCATGCGCCGACGCTGGCAGCAGCGAGGATGCAAACTGTGACAAATAGCTTTTTCATATGCAGAACCGGTTTGTGGCAAGTTGCGCGGAAATCTAGGTTCTATTGAACCACGTCTATTACGGCGCAAAAAAGACACAATTGCCGCACCCACTATCACTAAGTGGTTATAATAGCTTAAATTTTTGTAATGAAAGAGTGTACTGAAATGACATTTGTTGAACATCGGCCATGTGCCGTAATCTAGACTTTCGTAATTTCTCCTTTTCGATCAGACGGATCGCGCCGCTCCGCCGTCGCAGCGCACGAGACTGCCGGTGATGTAGCTCGCCGGCTGGCTGCAGAGGAAGGCCGCGGTCGCTGCGAACTCTTCGATCGTGCCATAGCGGCCCATGGGAATCGCTGCTTGTTTTGCGGAGCGGATTTCATCGAGGCTTTTACCAGTGCGCTTGGCGGCGGCACCATCGAGATCGTCAAGTCGGCCCGTCAGAATGCTGCCGGGAAGCAGGAGGTTCGAGGTGATGCCGAATCGACCAATCTCCGTTGCCAGCGTTTTGCTCCAACCGGCGAGGGCGGGACGCAGCGTATTCGAAAGAGCGAGGTTTGCAATCGGTTCGATGACACCTGATGATGCGACGGTGAGAATGCGTCCCCACCCTTGTGCCTTCATGGATGGCAACACTGCATTGGTGAGCGCGATAACGCGAAGAACCATCGAGAAAAAGTAGGTCTCCAACTTCTCGGGTGTCATATCCTGCGTCGTCCCCGGGGTTGGGCCTCCGGTATTGTTGACCAGAATGTCAACGCCGCCGAGCTTCTCGTGTACAGCGGCGGTCACTGTTTCCACGAAATTCTCATCGGAAAGATCGGCCCAGATCCAATCGGCCTTGCCATTTCCTTCGGCATTGATAGCGCGGCAATTTGCTTCCAATGCCTCGCCACTGCGCCCGCAAAGGAGAACATTTGTGCCCTCACGCGCCAATGCCAGCGCGATCCCATGACCCAGTCCACGCGACGACGCCAAAACAAGTGCGCGCTTGCCTTTGATGCCCAGATCCATGCCGAAATCCTCCAGTCGTTCGTCTCTCTATACGGCGCGTCGAAACGAGACGAAAGCGCCGGTTGCAATTTCTTCTGTTTGACGTTTACGTAAACTGAATATAAATATTCCGCCCCCAGAAATGCTGTTTCGCGAATTGGGGGACTCGCTGTCGTTTCCCGGCTCGACAATAGTCCTGTGTTTTGACAAGAGATAACCCGATCACGGGGAATATGGCTGCAATGTCGGCCGAGCGGAGTTTGATGCATGGCCGATACGACTGAACTGCCCGAACGCGAGAGCATGGAATTCGATGTTGTGATCGTCGGTGGCGGTCCTGCGGGATTGTCAGCTGCAATCCGTCTGAAGCAGGTCAATCCGGAACTGTCGGTCGTTGTTCTCGAGAAGGGGGCGGAAGTCGGCGCGCATATCCTGTCGGGTGCGGTTGTCGATCCTGTCGGTATCGACCGACTGCTGCCCGGCTGGCGCGAGGAGGAGGGCCATCCGTTCAAGACTGAAGTGACGGACGACCACTTCCTGGTGCTCGGCCCGGCCGGCTCGGTGCGCCTGCCGAACTTCATGATGCCGCCGCTAATGAGCAACCATGGCAACTACATCGTGTCGCTCGGGCTCGTCTGTCGTTGGCTCGCCACCAAGGCAGAAGAACTTGGCGTCGAGATCTATCCCGGCTTTGCCGCCACCGAAGTGCTCTACAACGACGAAGGTGCCGTCGTCGGGGTGGCCACCGGCGACATGGGCATCGAGAAGAACGGCGAGCCCGGCCCGAACTACACCCGCGGCATGGCGCTTCTCGGCAAATACGTTTTGATCGGCGAAGGCGTGCGCGGTTCGCTCGCCAAGCAGCTGATCGCCAAGTTCGATCTGTCGAAGAATCGTGAGCCGCAGAAGTTCGGCATCGGCATCAAGGAACTCTGGCAGGTGAAGCCGGAGCACCACAAACAGGGTCTGGTGCAGCACTCCTTCGGCTGGCCCCTCGGCATGAAGACCGGCGGCGGCTCCTTCCTCTATCATCTCGAAGACAATCTCGTAGCCGTCGGCTTCGTCGTCCACCTGAACTACAAGAACCCCTATCTTTACCCCTTCGAGGAATTCCAGCGCTTCAAGACCCATCCGGCGATCCGCACCACCTTTTCGGGGGCTAAGCGCCTCTCCTATGGTGCCCGCGCCATCACCGAGGGCGGCTATCAGTCCGTGCCGAAGCTTTCCTTCCCCGGCGGGGCGCTGATCGGCTGCTCGGCCGGCTTCGTCAACGTGCCGCGCATCAAGGGCAGCCACAACGCGGTGCTGTCGGGCATGATGGCGGCAGACCGGATCGCGGCTGCGATCGCCGCTGGCCGCGCCAACGATGAAGTGATCGAGATCGAGAATGACTGGCGTTCAAGCGACATCGGCAAGGACCTGAAGAAGGTGCGCAACGTCAAGCCGCTGTGGTCGAAGTTCGGCACGGCGATCGGCGTCGCGCTTGGCGGCCTCGACATGTGGACCAATGAGCTCTTCGGCCTTTCGCTCTTCGGCACGCTGAAGCACGGCAAGACCGATGCGGCCTCGCTGGAGCCGGCCTCCAAGCATAAGCCGATCGCCTATCCGAAGCCGGACGGTGTTCTTACCTTCGACCGTCTGTCCTCGGTGTTCCTGTCGAACACCAATCATGAGGAAGATCAGCCGGTGCATCTGCAGGTCAAGGATATGGGCCTGCAGAAACGCTCCGAACATGACATCTATGCTGGTCCGTCGACCCGTTACTGTCCGGCCGGCGTTTATGAATGGGTTGAGAAGGACGGAGAGGATGTCTTCGTCATCAACGCCCAGAACTGCGTGCACTGCAAAACCTGCGACATCAAGGACCCAAACCAGAACATCAATTGGGTGCCGCCGCAGGGCGGCGAGGGACCGGTCTATCCGAATATGTAAGAGGCATGCATCAGCAACGCCTGCACCATACGGCGGGCGCGCCCCGATGAACTGCCGCGCCTGACTGAGATCGAAATCGACGCCTTCGTGACGCTGGCCGAGGCGCTCGGTGTTGCCAGGCAAGCGCACGCGCTACCGCACACTGTGTTGCAGGGATCGCTCGACGCGGGGCTGCTGCTTGTTGCCGCTGATGTCAGCGATCGTCCGGTCGGCTTTCTCGCGGCGGAGGAGATCGAGGGCATGCTCTATGTGATCGAACTGGACGTCTGCCGCAATTGGCAGCGCAGAGGTGTTGGGCGGCATCTGATGTCGGCTGCAATCGAGATGGCCCGGACGCGCCAATTATCCTCTCTGACGCTTACCACTGATCGCCACCTTCCATTCAATGCGCCCTTCTATTCTTCCCTCGGCTTTGTGCTGCCGAGCGCCGAGGTCTTACCTCGGTTCCTGCGCAAAAAGCTGAATTACGAAGTCGCGGTTGGGATGGACGCGGAAGGGCGCGTCGCGATGGTTCTTACCCTTTGAGAGTGTAGCGACGCCCGACCTGACAAATAGAATGAGCCGGCGGAATTCCCGCCGGCTCAACCTGCGAGGTTGTTGCTATCGGCGCGATGCAATACCGGTCGAGAGCGCCACGCCGAGTCCCGTGATAATGGCAGCGGCGATCTCTGCGATGCCGATCTCTTCGCCCAGCAGCATGCCGCCGCCGATCGTTGCCAGGACCGGCGTGATCGCCGTGAAGGCCGCTGCCTGTGTGCCACCCAGTGCATGAACGGCTAGACCGTAGGCGACTGTCGCGGCAAGGCCGGAAAGAAGACCTTGGCTCAAAACCTGCAGCCCAATTTCGCCAAGTGGCGCACTGGCGATCGACGTGCCGAAGACGATGGCCAGAACGATATGGATCAGGAAGGACCAGACCGCGATGAGCGCGCTGGCCTGCACGGCAGTCAGGCCGGAGCGGCGGAAGGCATGTGTGTAGCTTGCCCAGAGAACTGCAGCCATCGGCAGCAGCACGAAGCTGCTTCCCGGTAGGGAAGCGCCGGCAAGGCTGCGAACCAAAAGGATGGCGACCCCAGCGACGATTGCGGCCAGGCCGAACACGCGCATGACATCAGGCCGTTCCTGGAAGCCGATAACACCGATCAGCGCAGTTGCTAGCGACATGGAACCGCCGAGCAGAATGCCGGCCGCAGATGCGGGGGTGGAGTGAATGGCCGACGTGGTCAGCTGGAAAAAGACGGCGCCCGCGCCTGCAACCATTGTGACGAGCAGAGCGATCGGCACACCCTTCGGCAGCAGTCCCGTCTTTAGCCAGACAGGCGCCAACGCCAGCGCCGGAATACCATAGCGGATCAGGCCGATATCGATCGTCCCGAGTTGCGTTGTTGCGCTGTGGCGGGTCGCAAGGATCCATGCAGCCCAGATCAGGACCGTGACGACAGCGCCGGCATATCCGACTGTCGTCGAAGTGGATTTTTCGTTGTTGGTGAAGGTTACGGCGCTCATCTATCTCTCCTCTCATGATCGTCCGGCTGTCCGGCTGAGACAAGATTAGGCGGAAGTAGCGAGGCATGTCCTTGCTATTTATGCCGCCAAATGGCTAGTATGGGCAACTATCTGCCAAAAAGCCGAGGGAATTTTATCGATCATGCCAAATCTTGATAAATTTGATCTGGCGATCCTGAAATGCCTGCAGGAGGATGCCCGGGCAACGAACGTTGAGATTGCCGAGAAGGTCAATCTGTCGCCGTCGCCCTGCCTGCGGCGAATCCGCAATCTTGAAAAGACTGGTGTCATCCGCGGCTACCGCGCCGACATCGATCGCAGGGAAGTTGGTCTCGGCCTTACGGTATTCGTCGAACTCAAGGTCGCCCATCACAGCCGCGAGAACGCGCAGGCACAGGAGGCCGCATTGCTTGCCATTCCCGAAGTGGTTTCGTGTTTCCTGATCTCAGGAACGGCGGATTTCCTGGCAGAGGTGGTGGTCGAGGACCTCACGGCCTATGAGCGGCTGCTGACAGACACGCTGCTGACCTTGCCGAATGTCAGCGATATCCGCTCGAACTTCGCCATTCGCAGCATGAAAACCCATGGAGCGTTGAAGCTGCCCGAGCCGAAATGAAAACGGGGCCGATCGGCCCCGTCTTCCGGGTTAAAGGAGCGTGCCGCTGAGGATCAGCAGAGCCACCGAGAAGTAGATTACCAGCCCGCTGACATCAACAAGCGTCGCGACGAACGGGGCGGAGGCGCTTGCCGGATCGAGCCGCAGCCTTTGCAGGATGAAGGGCAGCATGGAGCCCGCCAGAGACCCAAAGGTGACGATGCCGATCAGGGCGGCAAAGATCGTCACACCGACCAGAACCCAGTGCTCGCCATAGTCAAAGAGTCCGATGTTCTGCCAGAGCACGATGCGGGCGAAGCCGACTAATCCGAGGATCGTACCAAGCACGATACCTGTCGGCAGTTCGCGCAGCAGGACGCGCCACCAATCGGAAAGCTTCAACTCTCCGAGCGCCAACGCGCGGATAATCAGCGACGTCGCCTGCGAACCGCTGTTGCCGCCGGAGCTCATGATCAGCGGCACGAACAATGTCAGCACGATCGCCCTCTCCAACTCACCTTCGAAATGCTGCATGGCGCTTGCCGTCAGCATTTCGCCTAGGAAAAGGGCGCAGAGCCAGCCCGCACGCTTGCGGATCATGCCGGCAAAGCCGATCTTCATGTATGGCTTACCGAGCGCTTCCATGCCGCCGAACTTCTGAGCGTCTTCCGTCTGGTCTGCGATCATCGTGTCAATGACGTCATCGACCGTGACGATGCCAAGCATGTGGCCATCCTCGCTCACGACGGGCAGGGCGAGCAGATTATGCTTGCGGATCAGCCGGGCGACATCTTCCTGCGTCATCAGCGGATCGGCACGCACAACCCCTTCCTTCTGTGCAACGCTCAGAACGGATTCACCGGGATCGCCGGTGATGAGACGGCGCAACGTGACGACGCTCGTGAGCACACGGCTGACGGCATCAAGGACGTAGATGGCATAGACCGTCTCGCGCGAACGCTCGACCTTGCGCACATGCTCCAGCGTCTGTTCGACTGTCCAGGTGTCGGGCACGCTGACGAATTCCGTCGTCATGATGCTGCCGGCGGTGCGGGGCGGATAGCCCATCAGGTGCTGGACGGCGAGACAGGTCGCGCGATCCAAGCGGGAGAACAGGTGGGCGCGGACCTCTTCGCTCATTTCCTGAAAGAGGTCGGCGACGCGGTCGTTTGCCACGGCGTTCAGCAGGCGCGCGGCATGCGCGACCGGCATCTCTGCCAGGATCGCGGCTGCGTGATGCAACTCGGGACGCCCGAGAATGCGCACAGCCTTCTGCTGCGGCAGCGTAACCAGGACCGCTGCGGCTTCGGAAATTTCAAGTGCGTTCAGTTGCTCGACACGCTCTGCCGTGGTGATCGTGCCGAGGTGGTCGCTGCTGAAGAAACGCGCGGCATGGCCTGCCCGCAGTGGGAAGCGATTGATGTTCATAGGCTCGCCTTTCCGTCGATCCGCCGTAGCGACCGACGGGCGAGCCCGACAGGAGTCAGGTCAGCGCACGAGGGCCGCGTACGGCAAAGGCAATCGACTGCTACTGTCGCTTGGCATCGTGATGATGGCTCCGTTGATATCCGCGGAAAACGGAGGTGATCCGCGTAAGGCTTTACCTGGTATCAATTGGCAAAAAAGTCAAGCGTTTGAGGCGCTTGGTGCCAGAATGCCGCACCCTTGGCGCGACGCTGCGTCCCGTCATCAGGTGCTGGCGTCCTGGGGGGAGGAGAATGTCCTCTGCCTGTCCGACGTCCGATATCTGCGGGATATTGCGGCCGCGTCAGCGGCCGCGGCGATCGAGGCTTAGAGACGCCGCAAACACAAAGATGCCGATAAACGACAGGATCGCGCCGACATAGCCGGTGGCGGCGAAACCATAGCCCTTTGCGATCACCAGGCCGCCGAGCCAGGCGCCGAGCGCGTTTGCGATGTTGAATGCCGAGTGGTGAGATGCCGCGGCAAGTGTCTGCGCATCCGCTGCGACATCCATCAGTCGGGTCTGGATAGCGGGACCAGCAGCAAAGCCGCAACCGATGCAGAAGACGCAGAGCGCCAGCATGAACGGATTGGCCGCGGTCAAGGAAAACAGCGTCAGCACGACGATGTTGAACACAAGGCAACCGCCGATCGTTCCCATCAGCGATTTGTCGGCAAGCCAGGAGCCGACGACATTGCCGACATTCATGCCGATGCCGAAGATGATAAGCATCACGGCGACCATGCTCTCGGGCAGCATCGCGACCTCGGTCGTGGTCGGCGCGATATAGCTGAACATGGCAAACATCCCACCGAAGCCAACGGACGCCGTCGCAAGCGTCAAGAGAACCTGCGGGCGCTTGAAGGCGCCGAGCTCCCGCTTGAAGCTTGCACCCTCGGCGAGGCGGTCACGCGGCACGTAGTACCAGATCAGGGCGACCGTCAGCAATCCGATGATGCCAACGATCGTAAAGGCAAGTCGCCAGTTGAGAGACTGTCCGAACACAGTGGCGAGTGGCGTTCCAAGCAGGGTCGCGACCGTCAACCCGAGCATGACGCGGCCGATGGCGCGAGCACGCTTGTGCGTGGGCACCATGGATGCGGCAACGATCGCGGCAACGCCGAAGTAGGCTCCATGCGGCAGGCCTGTTACGAAACGCATCACCGTGAAGCTGTCGAAGGTGGGGGCCATCGCGCTTAAGATGTTGCCGATCGCAAAGATACCCATGACGAGGAGGAGCAATGAGCGTCGCTCCATTTTCGCAGCAAGAACCGCAATGACCGGGGCGCCCACAACGACACCAAGCGCATAGGCGCTGATCACATGGCCCGCCTGAGGCGTCGTCACCGCGAAGGTATTGGCGACGTTAGGCAAAAGACCCATGATCGCGAATTCACCGGTGCCAATGCCAAAGCCGCCGCAGGCGAGCGCCAGTTGCACAAGCGCAATGGCGATCGGCGATGGGGCTTCGGCCACAGAGTTCGTCTCAATGGAATCGTTTACGGCGACCTGGCTCAAGACGCACTCCTTGGCATTCGATAGCTGACATACGGGGCGGGGCGTGATGCAGCCGGGACCGGTAGGCCGGAAAGGAAGGGAGATTGGGGACGCTGCTCCACTATCTCATGTATCGGTGATACACTCTTGCAGGTCGAGTGCGTTTTCTGCAGTGCAGCGTCCCCTGATATGCATAGGTTCCTTGCAAATTTGCTGGCTCTGTCTCCTCTCCCGCACGAACCGCGCGGCGCGCCTTGGCTTGAAATCGCCGCCATAGGAACCATCTCTTAGCAGCGCCGGCAGGTTTTGCCTGTCGCTAAGGACCAACGGGAACCCGATGAAACTAATTGGCTTTTTCAATCGAGACAGTGGGACCTTCAGGGCCACCGATATGGAAGCCTATGAAAGACGGGCCGAAGCGATCTTCAGGGAGGCTGGTCACGATTTCGATGCAATCGTCTTCTCCGGCAAGGAGATCGTGCCCGCCATGGAGCGCGCGGCTCGCCGTGACGACATCGATGGTATCGTTGCCGGCGGCGGTGACGGAACGATATCGGCGGCTGCGTCGATCGCCTGGAAGAACGGTGTCGCGCTCGGCGTGGTGCCCGCGGGCACAATGAACCTTTTCGCCCGTTCCTTGCGTGTTCCGCTCGATATATCGCAGGCGCTTGAGACACTTGCATTTGGCGAAGTCGATCACGTCGATATAGCCAGTGCCAACGCTCGACCGTTCATTCATCAGTTCTCAGCCGGGCTCCATGCGCGCATGGTGCGCTATCGAGATTCTTATACGTATCGAACGCGGTTCGGAAAGATGAGGGCAAGCTTGCGTGCCGCCTGCGGGGTCATACTGAATCCGCCCGAGTTCGAAGTCGATTTTGATGCCGCAGGCGTTCGCGAGCGCCGCCGGGTTTCTGCAATCTCCGTCTCAAACAACCCTTTTGGCCAGAACGCTTTGCTTTATGCCGACAGCCTCACCAGCGGTGAACTGGGCTTCTATACCGCCAAGCCGTTGAAGCCGCTCGGCGTCGCCCGCTTGGCGATCGATCTGCTGAGAGGCAAGGTGAGGGAAAATGCCGACGTGATGATCATGCATCCGGCCGAAGTTCACCTCCACTTCCCCAAGCTTCGTGCCAAGGCAAACTGTGTGATGGACGGCGAATTGCTGCCGCTTGCGCGTGACGTGGCTCTGAAGCTGCACCCCGGTGAGTTGAAGGTGCTCGTAAAACAGGGGCTTGCGGCGCAGGTGGAACAATCCGAGCGTCGCGAATCTGCAAGCTAGAGGCGCGGCAGGTAGGTGCGATAGTCGAAGTCCGAGACGGTGCGCAGGTAGGTGATGGCCTCTTTGCGTTTCGTGTCGCCATAAAGCTTCTGGTAGCGCTCACCGAATATGTCGGCGATGAACGGCGAGGCGCGGAATGCGTCAACCGCCGTCAGAAAATCGTGGGTTAGTTGCGTGGTGTGTCGAGGCGTATGTGACGGTGTCGTTTCCTCGCCGGGATCGAGTTCGTAATCGATGCCGAGCAACATGCCGCCGAGAATCGCACCGAGCAGCAAATAGGGGTTGGCGTCGGCGCCGGCCACGCGGTGTTCGACGCGAGCAGCCGGGCCATTCAGATCCGGGATGCGGACTGCTGTGCCACGATGACCGTATCCCCAGGTCAGGTCGACAGGCGCAAACGATCCAGGCTGGAAACGGCGATAGGAATTGGCGAACGGTGCGAAGACGAGTTGCGCATCGCGCATCGTCTGCAGCAGCCCGGCACAGAGGGATTTCAGCCGCCGCGGGTCGTTGCCTTTTGCATCGAGAATATTCCTCCCATGCTTGTCGATGACGCTGGCATGCACATGAAGTCCAGAGCCGGCATGGTCCGAGTAGGGCTTTGCCATGCAGGTGGATTTCAGTCCGTGCTTACGCGCCGCCTGTTCCACAATACGCTTCAGATAGATGCAGTCGTCGGCCGCGGCCAGAGCATCTGGCCGGTGCAGCAAGTTGATTTCGAACTGCCCCGGACCGAACTCCGCCGTTGTCGCATCAATCGGCAATCCCTGCACCTTGGAATAGGCGCGTACGGTCTGCAGGTAGTCGTCAAGCGCATCGACGGCGCTCATGTCGTAGAGCTGGAAGCCGTTTGGTTCGCCGCGATAGGTGAGATTGGTCGGCGGTGAAGGCCGGCCTGTCTCACGCCAATCCGGCTCGACGACATAGAATTCAAGTTCGGTAGCGACAACAGGCGTCAGGCCTCGCTCTTCATATCGCTTCAACACGGATGCAAGGATAGCGCGGGGGTCCATGAAGCTCGGGGTACCGTCGAACTCATGCATCGTAGCTAGGATCTGCATCGAACCTTCGGGCGCCCATGGCATCAGCGCCAGGCTGCGCTTGTCCGGAATGCAATTGCCATCCGGATCGCCAACGGAAAGCGAGAGGCCGGTGATGTCGTCGTTGTCATGGCCCCAGACATCGAGCGACTGCGTCGAAGAGGGAAGGCGGACCTCCCCGGCCCAGACTTTCTTTTGGGCATCGAGCGGAATCTGCTTCCCGCGCAGATCACCGTTCATACCGACGAGCAGTAGTTCGATGCGCGGGTTGCCGCCGGCTGCCGTGCCATGAATCTTATCGTCTTCCATGATCTTGAAAATCCTCTCGGAGAAGGCCAAGGTCGTAACCCATTGGAAAGAGGCTTTCAATCTCCGAAGGTGATTTGCAAATCATGTCCGATACTTACTCCCGTTCCAACCTCGCGGCTATCGATGCGGCCCATCATCTGCATCCTTTCTCGGACATGCGGAAGCTGAATGCCGACGGTACTCGCATCATTCAACGCGGCGAGGGCGTCTACATCTGGGATAGTCACGGCAAGCGCTACCTAGATGGCTTTGCGGGGCTGTGGTGCGTTAATGTCGGCTACGGGCGGAAGGAGATTACCGACGCCGTCGCCCGCCAGATGAACGAACTGCCCTATTACAACACCTTCTTCGGCACGACGACGACACCAACGGCATTGCTCGGCGAGAAGGTCACCTCCCACGCTGGACCGCACTTCAACCACGTTTTCTTCACGGGCTCGGGTTCCGAGGCGAACGACACGTGGTTTCGCATGGCACGGGTCTACTGGAGCGTGGTCGGCAAGCCTTCGAAGAAGATCGTCATCGCCCGCAAGAATGGCTATCACGGCTCCACGGTGGCCGGCGCCAGTCTCGGCGGCATGAAGTACATGCATGAGCAGGGCGACTTGCCGATACCCGGCATCGTACACATCGGACAGCCTTACTGGTACGGCGAGGGCGGTGAACTGTCCCCGGCCGAGTTCGGCCTCAAGGTAGCTCGGGAGTTGGAAGCCAAGCTCGACGAACTCGGCGAAGAGAACGTCGCTGCCTTCGTGGCGGAGCCCATTCAGGGCGCTGCGGGCGTGATCATCCCACCTGACACCTACTGGCCGGAGATCGCCCGCATCTGCAAGTCGCGCAACATCCTCCTCGTCTGCGATGAAGTGATCTGCGGCTTTGGCCGCCTCGGAGAGTGGTTCGGCCACCAATATTACGGCGTCGAACCGGACCTTGCACCGATCGCAAAGGGACTTTCCTCCGGCTATCTCCCGATCGGTGGCGTGCTCGTCAGCGACCGCATCGCTGATATTTTGATCAACGAAGTCGGGGACTTCAATCACGGGTTCACCTATTCCGGCCACCCCGTCTGCGCCGCCGCAGCGCTCGAAAACCTCCGCATCATCGAGCACGAAAGGCTCGTCGAACGTGTTCGGGAGGATATAGGTCCCTACTTTACCAAGGTCTGGGGAACGCTTGGCGAGCACGATCTCGTCGGCGAGGCGGTAAATGTCGGCCTCATGGGGGCGCTCCAACTAACTGCTGACAAGACAAGTCGCACCCGCTTCGAAAAGCCGGACGCGGTCGGAGCGCTGGTACGAAACCACGCGCTCGCAAACGGGCTTGTTCTGCGCGCTACTGGCGACCGAATGCTCGCATCACCGCCGCTGGTCATAACCCACGAGGAGGTAGACGAGATGGCCCGTATCGCAAAGATCGCTCTTGATTGCGCATGGCGGGCACTGAGAGCCTAGGCGCGGCTTAGCGCGGATAGATCCAGGCGTAGCCGAAGAGGCGTTGGTCTTCAGGTCGCCCGCCAATGTATCCGATGCCAGTGTTTTTGGTCGTCACTGCCAAGTAGTACGGTCCGAGGTTCTGTTGAATCCAATCAACCAGCGCCGCCGGGAGCGTTGTGCCCTCTTTAGCGGGAAGCCAAACGACCAGGATTGGCTTTTCCGCGGTCCAATCGTAGTCGATCGTGAGATTGCCGAAAAACGTGCATATCGTCGGAATGCCCGGTAACTGCAATTGCAGATTTCCCGACGCTAACCAGCCATCAGTCAGCACCAGTCCAGGGCGCTTGCCTTCCTCTGCAACAACCTTGCTGACAAATTCCGCGTAAGGCGCGTTGTAGGCCTCCGGTCGGCCGAAAAGCGTCGGCATGTACGCGCGGACCAGAATCACCGACGGGACAATGACCATCACCGCAAGTGGCACAACCAGGAACCGTCGCGCGAAAACGTCTGCTCGAATACCCCGTGCTTGCATTTTCAGGCAAAACGCGATCGGCATCAGAAACAGGAAGGGCAACACCCAGCGATCACGCATGGACGTTATGCCGATGGCGAAAACCAACACCAGGACCTGCAGACCAATCGCCAGGAATACGGTGTCGAAAAAATGAGCCCAGGCGGTCGTCGGTCGTAGATTGCGGAGAAACGACTTGCCGAAGATGATCGCATAAACCGCAACCAGAGGCGCCATGATGACGAGAACCTGCCCGATGAATTCAGTCGGGCCCTTGACCAGCTTGGCGAAGGCGCCGGTTGGCGCTTCTTGCGCCATCGTATCGAGCGTGCGGTTTGCGGCAAGACTGAAATTGTCGAGCAGCCAAAGACCATGCGGCAGGAAGAGCAGCACCGCGATAACGAGCGACAACAGGAAGCGACGGTCGAGCAGCCGCTTCAGTCCGTCCGGATGTAAAAACACTGCAATGAATGCTGCAAATACAACGAGAGTGAAGTTGTACTTCGTCAACATACCAAGGCCGAGCGTAATCCCGATCATCACGTATGAGAACAACGAAGGCATCTTCAGCGTCCTGATGATGCTGTAGAGAAGCAGGTTGATCATCAGCATCTGGGCGACCGTGTGGGTCAGATCCCTTTGTGCCTGCCAGAACACCTGCGGAATGGTGAACAGCGAAAGCGTCGCGATGGCCGCAAACATACGGTCATCGAGCACCAGTTTCGCGAGTTTGTAGTAGCTCAGGAAAACAAGAAACAGGACCAGGTTCTTGGCCGCGGCAATCGTTGCGATCGACAGACCGAACACGGATACGATCACGGCCTGGAACCAGTTATAGAGCGGTGGCTGGGTGTCGTAGCCGACCACAAGCCATTGCGAAAAGAACGCTTGCTGGGATTCGTCCATTCGCAGGCCGTTTGGCACGAGCAGGCGAACGATAAAGCTGATTACGAAATATGCCGCCAGCAGTAGGACAACAGTGTCCGGCTTGCGAGCAAGCAGATTACGCATTCTCGCTTCCATCAAAGATTTGGCGGATGATGTAGTTCGGTGACGTGTCGTCGCGGTAGTAGGTGCGCGCGATCATTTCGGCGAGGATGCCAGTCGTGATCAGTTGGACCGAGGAGAGCATGAAGACGATGCCGACCATCAACAGTGGACGCGTGCCGATATCGTTCCCCATGATGAACTTGTCGAAGAACAGGTAAATCATCACGAGGATC
The DNA here is from genome assembly GCF_000312665.1 of Rhizobium mesoamericanum STM3625. Lineage (GTDB taxonomy): Bacteria > Pseudomonadota > Alphaproteobacteria > Rhizobiales > Rhizobiaceae > Rhizobium > Rhizobium mesoamericanum. Next base: position 2,019,974 of record NZ_HF536772.1, read on the forward strand.
GAGATTGCACCGAGACCAAGGCCCAGTGAGCCGAAGAAGTGCCCTGGCCGTGCCTTATATCGCATGAAGAACATCACTGAAAGCAGGTCGAGGATCACGCGGAAGGTGCGCGAGATGCCGTACTTGGACTGGCCATGCTGACGGGCGTGGTGGCTCACGACCATTTCGCCGATGCGAGAGCTTGGCACGACGCCAGCGACCCAGGCCGGGATAAAACGGTGCATTTCGCCCATCAGCTTCACCTGCTTGATGATCGAGGCACGATAGATCTTAAGGCTGCAGCCGTAATCGTGCAGCTTCACGCCGGTAATGCGTCCGATCAGGTAGTTGGCGCACCATGATGGGATCTTGCGCAAAAGGAGGCCGTCTTGCCGGTTCTTGCGCCAGCCGACCAGAAGATCGAGCTGCCGGCGCTCAAGTTCGGCGACCATCGAGGGAATATCCTTTGGATCGTTCTGCAGGTCGCCGTCCATCGTGGCGATCAATCGGCCCGTGGCGGCATCGATGCCTGCCTGCATGGCGGCCGTCTGGCCGAAGTTGCGCTGCAGTTCGACAATCCTAAGGGTAAGACCCTCGCGGCCGATATGCTTGCGTGCGTTCGCCAAGGTGGCATCCGTGCTACCATCATCGACTAGAATAAGCTCCCAGCGATCGGAGTAACCTGCCATCGCCGAGCAGATACGATCGACAAGGGGGCCAACGCTCTCTTCCTCGTTGAAGACGGGTACCACCAGCGACAATTCGACCGGCCGCGTTGCTTCCACCGAGCTTTGACGCGAGTCTACCGTTGTCTGCACGTTCAATTTCTCCTACAAGGCCGACGGCCGCATGCGGCATTCGCCGCGATAGTCAGGAAAGCCTACTATATGAAGTTTCCGGTTGTTGCCAGCCGACAATCCTGGTTTATCCGCAATCGAATGACGCTGCTGACAGTAGTGATCGTTGCGGCTTATGCGCTTTTCATCCAGTGGTTCTGGGGCTGGCCGGTCATTCTTGGACAATGGGCGGACGTGGGCGCAATCCCGGTTGTTGGTGCTTTGGTTCTGCTAACCAGCACCTACTTCCTCAGGACCTGGCGGATCTACGACTATTTCCCGCGTGAGACTTCGGGGCGCTTCACAGTGCTTTTCCGGGTTACGCAGATACATAATCTTCTGAACATCATGTTGCCGTTTCGAACGGGCGAGACCAGCTTTCCGGTCTTGATGCGTACCGAGTTCGGTATCCCGTTGGCGCGCGGCACGTCTGCGCTCCTCGTCATGCGCATGCTTGACCTGCACGCTTTGCTTGCGGCCGCTGGCATAGGCTTTGCGATTGCATCAAAAGACAAGATCATCGCATGGGTCGCCTGGAGTGCCTTCCTAGCGCTGCCCGTGGTCGCTTTTGCTTTCAGGCGGCCGCTGTTGCTGCTGGCAAGCAAGCTTCTGCCGGCCAAGGCTCAGAAGCTCGTAATCGAAATCGAGAGGGGACTCCCAATAGATGCAGCGGCCTTTACACGCGCCTGGGCGATGACAATCATCAATTGGCTCGTCAAGGTGCTGGTCCTTGCTTGGGCCCTCAACCTCATGGGTGTTTTTCCGATGGCTGCAAGCTTCGGTGGGGCGCTTGGCGGCGAGCTCTCTTCGGTGCTCCCGGTGCACGCGCCGGGCGGTGTCGGTACTTATCCGGCCGGAATAACCGCCGGTGCAGTGGCCCTTGGCGCATCCAGCGAAAAAGCGGCCCTTGCCACCTTGGCACAGGCCAGTATCAATGCACATCTGCTGATTATCGTTTCGGCCCTGACGGGCACCGCAATCTCACTGCCGCTCGGCCGCAGCCGAAAGCTCTGAGATTCTCTTGCGCAGGAAGGCCTGCTCCGGCGCTTGCTGGCACAGCCTCAACGCTGCCTGGTACGCCGCAATGGCATCTGTTTTCCGCCCCATTCGCCTCAGAAAATCGGCACGGGCTGAGTGTGCCAGGTGGTAGCTCTCCAGTTCTCCAGTCTGCAGGATCGCATCAACGAGCTGCAGGCCCCTTTCTGCTCCATCCACCATCGCCACCGCGACTGCTCTATTGAGTTGCGCGATCGGCGATGACTGAGCAGCAAGCAACAGATCATAATAGCTGACGATGCGTTTCCAGTCCGTCTCCTCCGGTGTCGCTGCCCGCGCGTGCTCTGCGGCTATGGCAGCCTGCAGCGTATAGATGCCGACCTCCCCAGTTCTCAGGGCGCCGTCAAGGCGTGCTAGACCTTCGCTGATCTTTTGCCGATCCCAAAGCTTGCGATCCTGATCGGCCAGCAGAATGAGACCTCCCTCTGGGCCTCGCCTGGCGGCACGGCGCGAATCCTGCAGCAAGAGGAGTGCAAGCAGCCCGGATACGTCAGGATGCGGCAGTAGACCCGCAAGCAGCCGTATGAGGCGGATGGCTTCCGAGATGAGGTCGGCTCGCACGACCTCTTCGCCTGAGGATGCGGAATAACCTTCGTTGAAGACGAGGTAGATGACATGCAGTACCCGGTCCAACCGTTCTGGCAGCTCGTCCGCCTCGGGAACCTCGTAGGGAATTTTCGCCGTACGGATCTTGGTCTTTGCACGCACGATGCGTTGCGCCACAGTCGGCGCGGGTACGAGAAACGCGTGTGCGATCTCCTCGGTCGTAAGCCCACATATCTCCCGAAGTGCCATCGCCATCTGTGCGTCGGCCGGTATGGCCGGATGGCAGCAAGTGAAGATCAGGCGGAGCATGTCGTCTTCGATCAGGTCCACGTTACCGATCTCCGTTTCGTCGAAAGATCCGTATAGACTTTCCTCGATATCCTTCACCGACTTATCAAACCGTGACCGACGCCTAATGTGGTCGATCGCGCGAAACCGTCCGGCGGAAACAAGCCAGCCGAAGGGATTTGCCGGAATACCATCGCGCGGCCACGCACGAGCGGCGGCGGCAAACGCGTCATGCAACGCTTCCTCAGCCCTGTCGAAGTCGCCGAGGAGGCGGATGAGCGTCGCAAGGACTCGGCGAGACTGCGTTCGGTAGATGTCCTCAATCAGACGTTCCAAGGGTTACTCCGGTAGAGTCAAAATCCGCACCGGGCGGACTTCCACAGCTCCAATTCGGGCGCAGGGAATTCCAGCGGCAATAGCTTTTGCCTCATTCATGTCAGATGCATCGATAACGTAGATGCCGGCCAGATGCTCTTTCGTTTCGACATATGGGCCGTCCGTCACGCTAATCTCGTTGTTGCGCACCCGAAGGACGACAGCCTTGTCTGGCGCTTCGAGAGCATCGGCATGGATCAGCGTGCCACGATCACGCAAGCCTTCGTCGAAGCTGAAATGGGCGCGAACAACGGCTTCGGTTTCGGCCGGAGTCTGACGACCGTCAACATCAGCGGAATTGAAGATCAGGCAAACATAGCGCATGGGTTATCTCCCGTCCTTGATGGAATAGCCGGGACGGATCTCGATCGAGGCGTACTTTAGTATAGGAAGCGTGGAGACGATCGTCTTGGCTTCTTCCATATCGGCTGCTTCGATCAGTATGAAGCCGCCGAGGTGCTCCTTGATTTCGGCGAAAGGACCGTCGGTTGCCGTGGTGACGCCTTGCTTGATACGAAGCGTTACGGCCGTTTCGGGCGCGCGCAACGCAAGCGCGGCCTGGAAGACACCACGCTCCTCCCAGTAATTGTCGCTCACGATGCACTCCTGTGTCAGAGCATCCCACTCCTCCTGCGGTACGAGCTTGCTCTTTTCAGTGTCGAACCAAATCTGGCAGAGATATTTCATGACGTCTCCCTCAGGTGTGAACTGGAATATCGTAGATCGGTCTAACTTCGATTGAGCCGAGTTTCGCGAGTGGGATGCCGGCGGCAACGCGAATGGCATCATTCAGATCTTTCGCATCGATGAGAATGAAGCCGCCGAGCTGTTCTTTTGTTTCTGCAAAGGGGCCGTCCGTCACCGACATTTCCCCGTTGCGAACGCGGACAGTGATGGCGCTCTTCGGTGATTGTAGCGCGTGGGCGGTAAGCATGTGACCGCTGGCGACCAGATCATCGTCGTAGTCAAGGGACGCTCTGTCGAGGCTCCTTTTCTCGTCATCGGTCATGGCCTCAAGCGTCGCAGGCTCGAACCACACTTGGCAGAGATACTTCATCGTTGGCTCCCCGTTGGCGGCATCAATCATTGGACGAGCAGCCTAGGGGGATTTCGACAGCAAGCGAATAAATCTTTTTGCGTGAGTTTGCGTCGAAACGAGCCGGCCCGCTTCGACAAAGGTCGTCAACAACATGGAGTGACGACAATGAATCTTTTCGAGATTGCGCTGGCGAATTGCATCAGAGAAAGTCGCCAAGAGAATAGGCAGCGTCATTGGGCCGATACGACGCCGTCAACGACGCGGGCCATGATCACCCGGCTTGCTGCGGTTGCTGTCGTTCTTTCAGTCGCTATCCTGGCGCTGAATACCGAAGGCGAGCGCTACGAGCGGCAACTCGCCATCACCGTTGCCGCCACTCGCCAGTAAGCAAACGACTATTGGAAGGCTGTTTCGAAGAAGCTCCTGAGCTTGCGAGAATGCAGCGCTTCCGGCGGCATTGCGGCAAGCTTCTGGATTGCGCGGATGCCGATCTGCAGATGCTGATTGACCTGCGTCCTGTAGAAGGCAGTTGCCATGCCCGGCAGCTTCAATTCACCGTGCAGCGGTTTGTCCGATACGCAGAGCAGGGTGCCGTAGGGCACACGGAAACGGAAGCCGTTTGCGGCAATCGTGGCCGACTCCATGTCGAGTGCAATGGCGCGAGCCTGGGACAGGCGCTTCACCGGGCCGCGCTGATCGCGCAACTCCCAGTTCCGGTTGTCGATCGTGCCGACCGTGCCGGTGCGCATGATACGCTTCAGCTCGAAACCTTCATAACCCGTTACCTCTGCCACGGCCCCCTCAAGGGCGACCTGCACTTCCGCCAGGGCCGGAATGGGCACCCAGACCGGCAGATCGTCGTCCAGGACATGGTCTTCGCGCATATATGCGTGTGCCAGGACGTAATCGCCCAGGCGCTGGCTGTTGCGCAGGCCCGCGCAATGGCCGAGCATCAACCAGGCATGCGGGCGAAGCACGGCCACATGGTCAGTGATCGTCTTGGCGTTGGACGGGCCGACGCCAATATTAATCATCGTGATACCGCCATGTCCCTTCTTTTTCAGATGGTAGGCAGGCATTTGCGGCAGGCGTGAGAGTGTAATGCCGGTCTCGGGCTGACTGGAACCGGCATACGTGACGATGTTGCCCGGCTCGACGAAAGCCGTATAGCCATCGCCCCCTTCAGCCATCAGCTTCCGTGCCCAAGTGCAGAACTCGTCGATGTAGAACTGGTAGTTCGTGAACAGTACGAAATTCTGGAAGTGCTGAGCGCTGGTCGCGGTGTAATGGGCAAGTCGCGCAAGCGAATAGTCGATACGCTGGGCCGTAAAGGCCGCGAGCGGCGAAGGTTCGCCCGGCGGGGGAATGTATTCGCCATTTGCGATTTCGTCGTCTGTCGTATTCAGGTCCGGTGTGTCGAACAGGTCGCGCATCGGAATGTCCATGAACGTCGCGGCTGAAGCCTCGACGTGTGCGCCTTCTCCGAAAGCAAAGTGCAGCGGAATAGGCGTTGTCGATTCAGAGACAATGACAGGAACGCTATGATTTTTCATCAGCAGACCAAGCTGCTGCTTCAGATAATGCCGAAAGAGCTGCGGTCGAGTGATCGTCGTCGTATAGATTCCAGGCGCGGTGACGTGGCCGTAGGACAGTCGCGTGTCGATGTGGCCGTAACTGGTCGTCTCGATGCTCACTTGCGGATAGAAGGCGCGATAGCGCGAGGTTGTCGGTGCGCCTTTGGCAAGCCTAGCGAAGCTATCAATCAGGAAGGTAGTGTTGCGCTCATAGAGTTCCGTCAGAGCATCGACAGCCTTCACCGGATCGTCGAAGGTTTGCGGAGCAAAAGGAGAGGGGGACGAAATATCGAGAGGGGAAGAGATTCGTTTGTTCATGCGCCATTATAGGGTGTTGTTTTTAACAAGCAAACGACGCGGCAGAGAGGATTGCGTAGTTTTGAACACAGCACATTCAGACGTTCGATCGGGTCAGTGGCTTGTTCGGCAGAATGGGCTGGTGGCGTCGAAGCACGTATAGTTGGCTCCGAAGTGAGACTGTGCGCCGCCCCCTGCGTTCCGATTGACGGCAGCTGAGAAGCTGACGGCAAAGACCGCCGCAAAGAGTGTGATGATGGTGAAACGTCTTGCCAAAATGAGCATATCCATGACTTTGCCCCGGTCTCGCCCTAGCGTTGAGACAGTTTTGCCACGTTGTGGCTGAACCAGTGCTGAGATCATGGTTCATCAGGCGTTCAGGAAGCCGGGCAGCTTGAAGCGTGGCCGCCGCTTATTATCTCTGTAGTCCCCAAAGGAGATTTTTCATGACGGCACCGATTGAGCTTTACTATTGGCCCACCCCGAATGGCTGGAAGATCAGCATCATGCTCGAGGAACTCGGCGTTCCTTACGAGGTCAAGTACGTCAATATCGGGCGGGGCGAGCAATTCGTGCCGGAATTCCTGAAAATCGCGCCGAATAACCGGATGCCGGCGATCATCGATCCGGACGGTCCTGGCGGCGAACCGATCTCGGTGTTTGAATCCGGTGCGATTCTCCAATATCTCGGTCGCAAGTTCGGAAAGTTCTATTCGACGGACGAGCGCACACGCGTCCAGATCGAGGAGTGGCTTTTCTGGCAGGTGGGCGGATTGGGCCCGATGGCTGGCCAGGCACATCACTTTCGCGGCTATGCGCCCGAGAAGATCGAATATGGCATCAACCGCTATACCAATGAAGTGAACCGCCTGTACGGCGTGATGAACAAGAGGCTGGCGGAGCGCGAATATCTCGCCGGCGACTATTCGATCGCCGACATGGCCTGCATTGGCTGGGTGATTCCGTACGAAAAGCAAGGACAGGATCTCAACGAGTTTCCCCACCTGAAGCGCTGGTTTGAGACGATGACGGCGCGTCCGGCCGTCATTCGCGGTACAGAAATCGGCAAGGAAGAGCGTGAACGCAGCAACCTTGCAAACGACAAGGAAGCACAGAAAATCCTCTTCAATCAGCGCGCCCGCTGACCGGACATAGGAACGCGCCCGGCCAGGTTTGCGGGCGCTTCTTTTCGAGAGCGGCCTTTTACAGCCGCGTCCAGGTCTGCGATTTGCAAAGCACGTTGAGGACGCAGCCCTTCATTTTCAGTGAGTTTCCGAGAATGTTGCCCGATCCGCTGTAGGTCTTGTCGTTGGCCGGATCCGTGATCTGGCCGGTATAGGTCTCGCCGCTTCCTGCGAGCGTTCCGATCTTCTTGCCGGCATACTTGCCGGTCTTCAGCACGATGCAGTAGCTGGCGCCGCAGGATGCAATATGGGCGGTATCCCCCGCTGCCGTCTTCCAATTGCCGACGATCGGCTCGTCCGCAGAGGCTGCTCCGGCGGCAAGCATCAATGCGCTGGCGAGAAAAAGTGTGCGGATCATTCGTTCCTCCCTGATGTCCCGGCAGGAAAATATATGACGCGAACGTAAACGTAAATATCGTTTTTGCCGCTGATAAAGGGTGTTTTGATAGCGGCACAAGCGACAAAATCGTGCGTTTCGGCCAGTTAATGCTGATTTCGTGGTGAACGGAAGGTTAATTTTCAAATCTGAATATTTAGTAAAACTATGTCGAAAATCCTTAATCCGCAAGGATTGCGATGTTTAACAAAAATCCAATTTTACCAAGCGTTTGCACTTTGTTTGTCGCAAATTAATCATGCATTTTAGGCGTTTTTTGAAGGGGCGTTGGCATAGTGGGGCCATTCCAACGAGCGGGGAAAACTCGCCAAACCGAAGGGTACAAAAGCCGCGATAGACGGCGGGGCCCGGAGGTAAAACAGGGTAAGTCGATAACAGGCTAAACAGGGACAAAACCGATGGCACGCTTTGAAATGCACAATGCTGAAACGGCCACCATGGATGGCGGGAACAACGCCGACATCTTCTGCGAAATGGGTCTGATGTATGCGACTGGCCGCGGCTGTGCCGTGGATCTGGTCGCCGCTCACAAGTGGCTGAACATCGCGGCGATCAAGGGCAACGACCGCGCCGCAGAGCTTCGCGCGGACGTTGCCGCGAACATGGACAAGATGCAGATCGTAGAGGCGCTAAGGGCTGCCCGTGAATGGATGACGATCCATTAAGGCTGGTTTCTCCGCCAACGCGGACATGACAATAACGTCAAAAAAGGACTGGCGGATCTTGGATTAGGTCATGACCAGATAACCAACCGCGACCGACCGGAACAAGGCCGGCGCGGTTCCTTGCATCGACTTAGCCCAATGCACTGAGCACTTGCGGCAGTGCTTCCTCGAAGAGCGCCATGTCTGCTTCCGGCCCGACGCTGACACGGATGCAGCGATTAAGCGGCGCAACACCCGGCATGCGAATGAAGACGCCATGCTGCATAAGGCCGTCGACGATGGCGCGTGCATAGGTGCCGTCACGTCCGGCGTCGATCGCAACGAAGTTCGTCGCCGAGGCAAGCGGAAGCAGATTGTTGGCTTTGGCAATACGGGCAATCCGGTCGCGCGCGCGGTGGATATTGGACACCACCTCGGTGAGGTAGGCCTGATCCCTCAGCGCCGCCAGCGCTGCCACCGTCGCCAGCCGGTTCATCCCGAAATGATTGCGGATCTTGTCGAATGCACGCGCCGTACCAGGGGTCGAAATGACATAGCCTACTCTCGCGCCAGCCAGGCCGTAGGCTTTCGAGAAGGTGCGCGTGCGAACGATGTTGGGACGATCGATGAGCGCGTCGATCGCAGGCAGAGATCCGGCTGGTCCGGTTTCGCTGTAGGCCTCGTCGAGAATCAGCATGGTGGTTTCAGGTAGTGCGCGGGCAAAGGCAACAATGCTTTCTGCATCCCACCAGCTTCCCATCGGATTGTCCGGATTGGCGAAATAGACAAGAGGCGCGTTCTCACGTTTTGCGGCTTCGAGAAGGCCGTTGAGATCTTCGCGATCACTGGCATAGGGCACGGTGACAAGCCGCCCGCCGAAGCCCGCAACGTGGAAATTGAAGGTCGGATAGCCACCGAGCGACGTGACGACAGGTGCGCCTGGCTCGATGATGAGCCGAACAATCTGGCCGAGCAGTTCATCGATGCCGCCGCCTATCGCGATGGAGTCGATTCCAATGCCAAGATGATCAGCGAGCGCGTCCCTCAGGGCGTGGTTTTCTGGGTCGTTGTACTTCCAAATATCACCAGCTTGATCGCGCATGGCGGCAAGCACCGACGGGGCAGGGCCGAAGCCATTCTCGTTGGCGCCGATGCGCGCCTTGACGTGAAGGCCGCGCTGACGCTCGATTGCTTCTGGGCCTACGAAAGGAACTGTCGAGGGAAGGGCGCTAGCAAGCGGCGTGAAGCGCGAGAAGGCGGACATGCTGGAGCGATTTCCTGAATGCTGTGAAAAATCGCACCAACAATAGGCCCTGCTACCGCCAAGGCAAGAAACATTATTCCCGGGAGTGGGCGATTTATATGCGCACGACCCCGCGCGCCTCAATCGCTTCGACGTTGCCGGCCATGAAGTCGGCGCGCACGACGCGACGCAAGACTTCTGGGTCGATGGTATTGATGAACCGCACGCCGATGCGTTCGCTGTTACGATAGACTTCCGCGCAGCCGATACGATAGGCGAGGCCCAGGATGTTGAGGTAATAGTGTTTGGGCAGCCCGGCGGTCGATGCTACGACAAACGTCGCGCCACCGCGTGAGATATCGACGATCTCGGCACTGCGGATGGAAATGCCCGTGAGGCAGGGTCGAACCGCCACGATTCGCGCGGGCCTTCTCACGTTGAATTGTTCCCAGCGCGTGTCGTAAACCGCGGATTTCACGGTCGCAAGGTGTGTGGCGCGAAGCATCGACATCCCGCGGGTCTCCGTTGAACCAAGATCATCCCGGTCCTCTTCGATTGAGCCTCACACGAATGCTTTGCGCAATTGTCAAAGAAGAAAATACAATTTTAGCAAAGCAGCCATTTTCGTCTGTTTGCGTGCCCAACCGAATGTTCGAGCAGTCAACAATCCAACTGCTGCGGACAGCGCGATGGCAACGTGCCACGCAGGTCCCATGCGAGCGTAGCGAGATAGTGATGCCATATATCTTGCCAGCCATATCGCATCCGAGCGACCCGCTGGTCGAGGAGCCTAGAGAGGCCGATGCTGCAATCTTCATCAGATTGATTCCGTTCTGCCTAATCGCCGTTACACGCTGAACAGCGATTGGATCGCCAAGCAACCCAATTGTCGCGAAGTGTCATCGAACTCTTTGTCAGCTTGCACGTTTGACCAATGTCGGCGGCGCGCGCGACGCTCCAAAATTGCAGCGAGGAAATCCAAATGATAGATGTCAGAGTTCCGTCAAAATCATGGGTGGTCGTTTGCGATGGCGCCAAGGCATTGATCCTGCAAAATGCAGGCGATGCAGAATATATGAACCTGAAGGTTGAGGAGATCTTATCCCAGCCGAATGAGCCGGATCGGGAAATTGGCACAGGCAAACCTGGTCGAACGCATGCGGCAGATGGCTTGAGCGGCAGTGCCGTGCAACAAACAGATTGGCATGAGCAGGCAGAAACGGAGTTTCTGAAGCGGGTTGCGGCGAAGATGGACGTCCTTGTGCGGGAGAAGCAGGCGCGTCGCATCGTCCTCGTCGCGCCACCAAGGGCACTCGGAACCCTGCGCGACAATCTCACTCCAGACGTTCAGGCTGCAATTTCGGCTGAGATTCCAAAAGACTACATCAATTTGCCGGTCGACCAGATTGAACGGCATCTGGTGGCCTAGTCAGACTTCAAGTGGTGGATTGGATAGGGACTTCGCGGTTGGTATCCGCTTCTCAGCTTTCGAAATTCAGCCGCAGGACATGATGCAGGAATTCCGGGTTGATCAGCATGTTGAAGCTGATCGTCACCAGTTCCCCCTCGCGCTTGACGACCGTCGAACCAATCTCGTCGTGTATGCCGAGAATCTCAAGGAAGAAGTGGTTGGGCACTTCGATGTTCGGGCTGACTTCCAGCACTGCGCCGGCAAGCGTGATCGTGCGGATAAGGCAGCGGACCTGCGTTCCGGTGCTGAGGTGATGTCCGACGAAGATGATCTTGCCAGGACGATCGAGCAAAAATTCCCGGTAAGCCTGCTCGGGTTGCGGGTGCTCTGTGTCGAGGTGCATCTGAAAGGCCATGGTAGCCTCCGCTTGTTATACGCTTCGAGGTTAGCGCAAGATTGCTGACAACTTCTGAAGAATCTCTCTACAATCTGAAGCTTATGCCTGTCTGGAGAGCGGAATGGCTCATTATTGGGCAGGCGGATTGGTCCGGCTTGACACGCCGCCCGCCTTCAAGCATATCCAGCACGGCTCGAGGCGCCGGCCGCTCGCGGACGACTAGTCCATGGTGAAGTCCCCGATATCATTCAGTCACAGCCAATTGGTGCATGCTGACTGCAGGCAATGCGAGCTCCCTTGTGACGGTCGAAATGGCATGCCTTCCGAAAGGCTGAATCCGTGACCACTGCATATCCCGCAATTGAAGAGCTGAAATCGCAAGCCAAGCGCCTCCGCCAGGCGATGGAAGCACGCGGTACAACAGTTCCACACAGTGTTGCCCTTGAACTCGTTGCCCAGCAGCACGGCGTTCGCGACTGGAACACACTATCCGCTCTGGCGACCCGGCCGAACGAGGAGGCGATCGCGGCCCTTTCTGTCGGATCCAAGGTGCGTGGTCGCTACCTGAATCAGCCGTTCAGCGGCAAGATCCTGGCACTTTCGGCGCAAGGCGGCGGACTTTACAAGATCACCCTCCACTTCGATGAGCCGGTGGACGTCGTGACCTTCGAGAGCTTCTCGGCTTTCCGGCAGCGCATCAATGCGCAGGTCGACGGCAACGGCATATCGCCGCGCAAGACGTCGAACGCCGTTCCCCACCTCGTTCTCGACATTTGAGCCATCCGTTTTTCCTCTTGGCGCAGCGTATTCTTGCTTGCGTCTACGCACTTGGATTCTTCCCATGCAAAACCACAGTGAACGGAACACATTCCTGACTGCGCCGCTGCCGGTCGTCTTCGCCCGCACCGCAGCCCCAATCATCATGATCACCACTCTCAACGGCCTCTTCGCCGTCGTCGACGGCTATTTCCTCGGTGCCTATGTCGGCCCCGCGGCGCTCTCGGCTGTCACGCTGATCTTTCCCGGGCTGCTGATGATCATCGCCCTGCAATCCCTCGTCTCAAACGGCATGGCGAGCATCCTCGCCCGCCAGATCGGCGCTGGAGACGGGCCAGCGGCCCGCCGGACATTCGGCACGGCGCATTGGCTGGCGATCGCTGTTGTCGTGCTGATCAACCTTGCCTATTGGAGCTTCGGCTGGCGGATCGTCGATGCGGCCGCCGAGGGCGATATGGCAGTCGCCGCTAATGCCAGGTCTTTCACGGGAATCATGGTGGGTTCTTCTGCCGTCGCCTTCTTCCTGTCGCTGAACATCGATGCGCTTCGCTGCGAAGGTCGGATCGGCTTTATGACGGTGGTGACGCTCGCTGCATCACTCCTCAACATCGCGGCCAACTGGTTTTTCATGGCTGTGATGCAGTGGGGCGTTGCCGGTTCTGCGATCGGTACCGTTTCGGCTCAGGCGATATGCCTAGTCGTAATCCTCACCTTTCGCTACCGCAGGACTGGTGTCCTGCGGCCGGCGGGCGGCGGTGCGGCGGGCGAATGGAGAACCATTCTCGCCTTGGGCATGCCCATGAGCCTCGGCTTCATAGGGATGTCTCTGAGTTCATCGGCCATCATCTACAATCTTACGCTCTGGAGCAGGTCCGACTACGCAGCAACCATCGCCGCCTACGGGATCATCACCCGGATCATGACCTTTGCCTATCTGCCGTTGCTTGGCCTTAATATCGCCTTCCAGACAATATCGGGCAACAACTTCGGTGCAGGGCTCTCCGATCGTGTTGGCCGCAGTCTGCTGATCGCGATGGTTTCGGCGTTCGTCTATTGCGCATTGCTTGAGCTGATCGCTAAGCTGCTGGCCGCGCGTTTCGGGGCGATCTTCGTCAGCGATGCTGTCGTGATTAGAGAGGTAAGGCGCATTCTTCCCTGGACGGTCGGCTGCTATTTCCTCTTTGGGCAGATGATCGTGCTCTCGGGCTACTTCCAGTCGATCGGTGATGCAAGGCGTGCGGCGATTTTCGGTCTGTCTCGGCCCTATCTCTTCACACTTCCCCTGACCTTCCTCCTGCCGCACCTCTTTGGCGAGATGGGCATCTGGATGGTGCCGGTCTTTGCGGAACTGTGCATGTTCTTGCTTGCTTGTTGTGTGCTTCTTTACTTGGCGAGAAAAAGAGGTTGGCGTTACGGCCTGCTGCCTGTCTGAGTGTCGGAAAGCCGCGCCTGACGGGGCGCGGCTTTCCGTTTAGTCTTTGCCGGTGGCGGCGTTTTTCGCCGTCTCCGCTTCCTTCAGCGCCTCGGCGCATTCCTGGCAGCAGACCTCGACGGTCTTGCCTGCGAGTTTGACGCTGATCGCACCCGGTCCGAGTTCGCAGTCGCATGCAGCACAGGTGGTCTTGTTCATGGGGATGATCCTCTGGGTTTGGTGTGTCCCTTTCGGGGACAGGATCATAAGACCACTGCGGGCGCTGTTGCCGCTGTCGAATTCTTTAGCGATCTTTGTCCATCACCGCCGAAGTCGGGCGGCGCGCTGGAATTCCGCCGGCGTCTGACCATAGGTTTGGCGGAACAAGGCGGTGAAATGGCTATGGCTGGAAAAGCCTAGATCGAGGCCGAGCGCCGTCAGATCCTCATACCGGCCGAGAAGATCGAGAGCCCTGGCAAGGCGCAGCCGCAACTGGTAGCGATAGAGAGGCGTGGCTTCGACCTGCTGAAAGACCTGTGTGAGATATACCGGCGACACACCTACTTCCGCCGCGATTTCTCCAAGCGTCCATCGCCGCGACAGATCGGAGGAGAGCACCAGCTTCGCTCGGTCGACGAGCTTCTGCCGTCCCGCGCTGGCGCCTGCCACATGTGATGTTCTCTCGCCGAGCGAGCGGCGAATAAGCGTGAGCGCCAGCGTTTCAGCTTCCAGCGTCTCGGCCGCCTTGCGATGGAGTCCATGGCGCAGCAGCGCCACGAGCGCCTGTGCACGCGGATCGATCCGCCGCCGCTGGCGCCGGAAGCCAAAGAGCTCACCGGGCTGTATCTGATCTCTGGGCGCCAATTCAGCGAGCAGCGCTGCGTCGACGGACAGGTCGATGCAGGCGTCGCCGCCTTCGACAGGATGACTGATCCGGTAGCCTTGGCCGGCATTGAAGAACAGCATCTGATTGGCTTCCGCCACGGTCTCGTTGCGCCCGACATGGCGCATGAAGACGCCCCTGTAGGGATAGACCAGGCTTGTCTTGTGGGCGCATTCCTCGTCACTCCTGTGCCGGCATTCGCCATTGCAGAGGACGTCGCGGATCGCGAGGGTCCTCGTCTTCAAGAGCAGCTCGGTCGAAAATTGCGCCATAATGATTTCCGCAAGTTGTATGCAAGGAGCCTACTAGCGGCATCCTAGCACAGTTCAGTCGCGGCAATAGACATGAACGTCGCTTTCGGTCTGATAGCGGGACAGACCGATGTCTTTCAGTTGCTCGTCGGAAAGCTCCATCATGGCGTTCAGGTTGCGCCTGTCTTTCAGCTTCCGGACGATCCAGCGGAAAAGGAAGAGCAGCGCGGCGAAGAGCCGCGATTGCGAGCGATGTGCGTTGGCACTAAGAATAGCGGGGGAGCCGTGCATGGTAATTCTCCATCGGTTCGATCTCGATGGAAGCAGTGAACCATCTGCACGGCTCGCCCGCTGTCAGATTATTTAGCGATTCTACGTCGTCTTATTTCAGCAGCCATGCGTGCTCTGGCTGGTTGTGAAACTTCCAGACCCGCTTCGGGCCGGCCATGACGTTGAGATAATAGAGATCATAGCCATGGATGGTGGCGCAGGGGTGATAACCCTTCGGCACCAGCGTCACGTCACCATTTTCCACCGCCATCGCCTCGTCGAGCGAGCGATCGTCGGTATAGACACGCTGGAAGGCAAAGCCTTGCGGCGGGTTCGTGCGGTGGTAGTAGGTTTCCTCCAGCAGGCTCTCATTCGGCAGATTGTCCTGGTCGTGCTTGTGAGAGGGGTAGGAGGAGGTGTTGCCGTTGGGCGTGATGACCTCAACCACCAGCAGCGAGTGGGCAGAGTTGTCGTCCTCGGGCATGATGTTGGTCACGAGACGCACATTCGAGCCCTTGCCGCGCTGGAATTGCGGATGCACGCCAGGCGGGATGAGCTTCGCCTTGTAGTCACCGCCACCTGGCGCCGAGCAGACGGCAAGTTCCAGATCGGTTTGCGCCGTCACCGACCAGCCGGAGCCGGCCGGCACATAGAGCGAATGCGGCGCCCCCTCGAACGGGCTCATACGCCCGCCGACGGAACCGAAATCCTCTCCAGCGGCGGTTGCCTTGCCTTTGCCGGACACCCAGACGAGGCAGACTTCGCGGTCGCTGGCTTCGCCGGAGACCGTCTCGCCCGGCTTCAGGCGGTGCAGGTCGAAGCCGACATAGGTCCACCCGGCTGTTTCCGGTGTGACATGGGTGACGCGGCCGCGGTCACCCGTTGGCTTTACGAGAAGGTTCGGCATGAACATATCCTCCAGTTCATTCAATGCTCTTGTGCAGGAGGAACGCTATCCCTTCGGAAAGCCTTCGGTTTCCACCGTGTAGCCTGCCGCGGTCATGACGCGCATCAGTTCGGCATGGCCGATCTCTGCCATCTTCTGCGGGGGTGCATTACGCGGATCCTGCTCTGCCTCGACGACGAACCAGCCCTCGTAGCCATAATCGGCAAACCGCTTGACTATTGCTCCGAAATCGAGCGAGCCGTCGCCAGGCACGGTGAAGGCGCCGAGCGCCACCGCATCGAGGAAAGACTGCTTGCTGCGGTCGAGCCCGTCGACGACGGCTTTGCGGATGTCCTTGACGTGAACGTGATTGATGCGGGCGTGGTGATTGTCGATAGCTCGCAGCACGTCACCGCCGGCAAAGGCCAGGTGACCAGCATCGAGCAGGAGCGGAATGCCGTCACCCGAGTTGCGCATGAAGGCGTCGAGTTCCGGCTCGGTCTCGACGACGGCCGCCATGTGATGGTGATAGGAAAGCGGCATGCCCTGCTCGGCACACCATTCGCCAAACTGCGTGACCTTGCGCGCATAAGCCTTCATCTCGTCATCCGAGAGGCGCGGCTTGGTCGTGAGCGGCTTGGAACGGTCGCCCTGGATTGAACGGCCGACTTCCCCATAGACAATGCAAGGCGCGTTGACGGCCTTGAAGAGTTCGATCATCGGCGCGATGCGGTCCTTGTTGGCCGAAAGATCCTCGTCAACAAGCGTGCCGGAGAACCAGCCACCACAGAGCGTCACATCGGCGGCGCGCAGGATCGGCAGCATCTCGGCGGGATTGTTGGGAAAGCGGCGGCCCTGTTCCATGCCGGTGAATCCAGCGCTGCGCGATTGGCGCAGGCATTCTTCCAGAGATACGTCGTCGCTGAGCTCAGGAAGATCGTCGTTCCACCAGGCGATCGGCGACATGCCAAGTTTGGCCTTCATCAATAGTCTCCTTAAAGGCATTGTTGGGGGAGCGGGGCCGCTCCTCCCATGAAATTGGTCGATCAGCCGATGCGCTGGGCGGCGCGCGCCTTGACGTAAGCCGCATGCGCCTTGTTGACCTGCTCGCGTGGGCTGACCTCGGGAACGGCAACGTCCCACCAGTAGCCGCCGGCTTCCGTCGTAACCAGCGGATCGGTGTCGATCACGAAGACCGAGGTGCGATCGTTCTTTTTCGAGTCGGCAATCGCTTTCTCGAGCTCGGCAATCGAAGCAACCTTGACTGCAATCGCGCCCATGCTCTCGGCATGTGCTCGGAAATCGATATCCGGCATGACCTCGTAGTGCGCGTCCTTCAGCAGGTTGTTGAAGTTCGCGCCACCGGTCGCCATCTGCAGTCTGTTGATGCAGCCGTAGCCTCGGTTGTCGAGCAGGACGATGTTGAGCTTCAGGCCGAGCATGACCGACGTCGCGAGCTCGGAATTCAGCATCATGTACGATCCGTCGCCGACGAGAACGAAAACTTCCTTCTCTGGATGCGCCATCTTGGCGCCAAGGCCGCCCGCAATCTCGTAGCCCATGCAGGAGAAGCCATACTCCATATGGTAGCTTCCCGGCGCAGTCGCCGGCCAGAGCTTGTGCATCTCGCCCGGCAGACCGCCGGCGGCGCAAAGGCCGATTGCCTTTTCGAGATCGATAGAGCGCGTGACGGCGCCGATCACCTGGGCGTCGGAGGGCAGGGCGGCATTGGTGCTCGCCATCACCTTGGCGGCGGCGTCCATCCAGACCTTCTTTTCCCGTTCCGCCTTCTCCGCCAGCGCAGCCGGTGCCTTCCAGCCAGCAAGCCCGCTAGAGACAGCCTTCAACCCTTCGCGGGCATCGGCCACCAATGTCTGGCCATCGTGCTTGGCGGCATCGTATGCAGCAATGTTCAAGCCGAGAATCTTCAGCTTCTCGTTCTGGAAGAGCGCCCAGGACCCGGTCGTGAAGTCCTGGCAGCGGGTGCCGACGGCAACGATCAGGTCTGTTTCGGCTGCAATTGCATTGGCCGCCGATGTGCCGGTGACGCCAACGGAGCCAAGCGCCAGCGGATGCCGCTCGTCGATCGCTGACTTGCCGGCCTGCGTGACGACGACGGGGATGCGGTGTTCTTCAGCAAACGTTGTGAGTTCCTTGGTGGCCTGCGAATAGAGCACACCACCGCCGGCGATGATGACGGGCTTTTCGGATTTCTTGATGAGAGCGATGGCGTTTGCCAGCTCGTCGGCGTCCGGGCGCGGACGACGCGTGGTCCAGACGCGCTCCTCGAAGAAGCTCTCGGGGTAATCGAAGGCTTCAGCCTGCACGTCCTGGCACAATGACAGCGTGACCGGGCCGCAATCAAAGGGGTCGGTCAGCACCTGCATGGCGCGCTTCAGCGCCGAGATGATCTGTTCGGGCCGGGTGATGCGGTCGAAATAGCGGGAAACCGAACGGAAGGCGTCGTTCGCCGAAACCGTGCCGTCGCCGAAATCTTCGATCTGCTGCAGCACCGGATCCGGTGCACGGTTGGCGAAAACGTCGCCAGGCAGGAAGAGAACCGGGATGCGGTTGACGTGGGCGACGCCAGCGGCCGTCACCATATTGAGGGCACCAGGGCCGATCGAGGTCGTGCACGCCATGAAACGCTGGCGGAAGTTCGCCTTCGCATAAGCGATGGCCGCGTGCGCCATGCCCTGCTCGTTATGAGCGCGATAGGTCGGCAGTTCGCCACGGACCTGGTAGAGCGCCTCGCCGATGCCGGCCACATTACCATGCCCGAAGATCGCCCAGACGCCGCCGAAGATCGGTATCTTCTTGCCGTCGACGAGCGTCATCTGCTTCTTGAGGAAATGCGTAACGGCCTGAGCCATCGTCAAACGTACAGTCTTGCCCATGAGGCACCTCCCAAATGCTTTAGTTAATGTAGACCGCGGGTTTTCAACCAGGCCTCGGTCAATTGGCGGAAGCGTTCGGCCATGTCAGCGATCGCTTCTTCATCATTCAACGTGCCGGAAAGCCAACCGCGTGCTGCGTCCGCAAAAATCGTGCGGCCGACGGCAAAACCCTTCACGGAAGGAGCCGCCAATGTCGCCTCGAAGCCTTTCACCAGCTCGTCAGCCGGAGCCTCGAGACCGAGCAGCACGATCCCGCGGCACCATGGGTCGTTCTTGGCGATCACCGCGTCGATCTTTTTCCAGGCAGCTGTCGAAGCCTGAGGCTCGAGCTTCCACCAGTCGGGCTTGATTCCGAGGGCATAGAGCTCTTCCATCGCCGTCGAGATCGTGTCGTCGGTCAATGGTCCGTTCTTGCTCGCGATGATTTCGATGAGCAATTCGCGGCCAACCTTGCGGGCGGCTTCAAATAGCGTGCGCAGCTTTTCCTGCTGCTCGGTCTTAAGCGCTGCCGGATCGTCCGGATGGTAGAAGCACAGGCACTTAATACAATGGTCGAGCGGCCATTCGACGAGCTGCGAGCCGATGTCCTGGCTGAATTCGAAGCGTAGCGGCTTGGACCCTGGCAGTTCCACCGGGCGGCCGATCCAGGCGAAGTTCTTGGTTGCCGCATCGAAAAAGGCGTCGCGCCCGAAGCGCTCATCAATCAGCATGCCGTAACCGTCGCGGCCATCGGCAACACGCGCGGCGGCTTCCACGGCAAGACGCTTGAAGGCGACGATTTTCTTGTAGTCGACGCCGAGCTCATCGCAGACGCTCGTGAGCTGCGAGCGATGGTCGATCGCCAACGCCATGAGAAGCGGAATTTCGCCCTTGCGAGTTGAAGCCCAGTGGATTTGGTTGATTGCTTCGTCCTTGCGCAAGGCGCGGTGCTTGCTGCCGTGCTTCAGGAAGAAGTCGAGCTCGGCCCACGTCGGATACTCCGGCGAGCAGAGCAGACGGGAGACCGCGAAAGCGCCGCAAGCATTGGCCCAGGTGGCACAAGTCTTCAGCGGCTCGTTCTTCAGCCAGCCGCGCAAGAGGCCCGACATGAAAGCGTCGCCGGCGCCGAGCACGTTGAACACTTCGATGGGGAAGCCTTCGCCGACAATGCCATCTTCCAGATTGTCGCTGATCGGACCGTCATAGACGATGCAGCCCATGGCGCCGCGCTTTAGCACGATCGTTGCCGGCGACAGACGGCGGATTTCCTTGAGTGCGCCGAGCACGTCATCGGCACCTGACGCAATCAGGATTTCCTCTTCCGTCCCAACGATCAAATCGCAGTCTGGAAGGGTTTCCTTCATCTTGGCTGAGACACGGTCGGATTTCACATAGCGCTCGAAGCCTTCAGCATGGCCTGCAAGACCCCAGAGGTTCGGCCGATAGTCAATGTCGAATATCACCTTTCGGTCGTTGGCCTTGGCGATGCGGATGGCCTTTCGCTGTGCGGCTTCCGTGTTCGGCCGGGAGAAATGTGTGCCCGACACAAGGACGGCGCGCGACGACTTGATGAAGCCTTCATCGACATCGTTTTCGTCGAGCGCCATGTCGGCGCAATCCGAGCGATAGAAGATCATCGGAGACACGCCTTCGGCTTCGACGGCGAGAAGCACCAGCGCAGTGAGACGCTCCTTGTCGGTCTTGATGCCCTTCGTCTCGACGCCTTCGCGTGCGGACTGCTCAATGATGAAGCGACCCATCTGCTCGTCGCCGACGCGGGTGATCAGGCCCGATTTGAGGCCGAGGCGCGCCGTCCCGATCGCGATGTTGGCAGGGCAGCCGCCGACAGACTTGGCAAAGGAGCCGATGTCTTCGAGCCGAGAGCCGATCTGCTGCCCGTAGAGGTCGACAGACGAGCGGCCAATCGTGATCACGTCAAGTTCCGGCTGCGAGCCCAGGTTCGGTTGTGCCATGATGTCCTCCCGCTAGATTTTTAGCTACGACTTGGCGCCTGCTGATTGCTCATAATGAAACATCGGTTCCGTCTTGATGTCAATTCGGAATGTTTGTTCCATTTTTCATTTTGTCGATTTTGCGTGTGTACGCTTGCGCCGCCGCTCGGCGATTGCAACCGGGAGCGCCATCGTCAAGGCCATCGAGGCGGAGAGCGAACGAAAACCGGCAAAGTCTGCCTCAGCCACCTCGAACCAGCAGGTGGCGCGGGCGGCAAGCGGCGAAAACGCCGAATCGGTGATGGCGACAACAGGCACGCCGCGATCGGCCAACGCTTCCGTCTGGCTCAGGCTATCAGCCGCATAGGGAGAGAAGCTTGCCGCAATCGCTGCATCTTTCTCAGTCGCGAATTGCACCATTTCCGGATCGACGCCGTTCGGCGAGGCGACGATCTGGTGCCGGATATTCAGCTTCGAGAAGGCATAGGTCATGTGCGCTGTGAGCGGATACGAGCGCCGCTTGGCAATCAGATAGATCGTCTCGGCAGCCGCGAGAATATCGACGGCTTTGGTAAAGGTGTCCGTCTGTACCGTGGCCGCGAGCCGGTTGACCGATTGGTTTGCGGCCGAAATGAAGCCGGAAAGCAGGTTGGCGTCCTCGTCCTCGCCGCTTGCCTGCTCCAGCGTCACAAGCCGCTCTTCATACGTCAGCGTACGGTCGCGCAGGCGCTCGCGAAAAATGCTCTGAAGGTCGGAGAAACCCTCGTAGCCGAGGTGGTGCGCCAGGCGCACCAGGGTCGACGGCTGCACAGCAGATGCCGCGGCGATGCTGGCCGTCGTGCCGAAGGCGATTTCGTCGGGGTTACCGAGTGCAAAAGCTGCGACCTGTGCAAGTCGCTTCGGCATGGTTGCTTTGCGTTCGATGATAATGCTGCGCAGGCTCTCGAAGTCGCGCGGAACCCTGGCGGGCGTTTTGCTGTCACTGTCCATGCACGCTGTCCATCGAACGAAATAAACATTCCATAATTACGAGCATAATTGATTTTAATGCGCGAGCCCAATTGTTTTTATTCCATTGAAATCCAAGTGTTTTGAACAGTTTTCAGCGGAGCCACAGCAACGGTATGCGGGAGGGCTGCTTGTCAAAATGATCTAAATATTCCAAAAATTCGGCCGGCATCTGGAGGAGATACGATGAAATCACTGGGAATCGGTCTGATTGGCACCGGCTATATGGGCAAATGTCACGCCCTCGCATGGAATGCGGTAAAGACCGTGTTCGGCGATATCGAACGCCCGCGCCTGATCCATCTGGCGGAAGCCAATGGCGACCTTGCCGAGAAGCGCGCATCCGAGTTTGGCTTCGAGAAAGCAACGGCCGATTGGCGCACCCTGATCGCCGATTCCGAAGTCGATGTCGTGTCGATCACTACGCCGAACCAGTTCCACGCGGAGATGGCCATTGCTGCGCTTGAAGCCGGTAAGCATGTCTGGTGCGAGAAACCGATGGCGCCGGCATACTCCGACGCCGAGCGTATGTTGAAGACCGCGAGGGCCGCGGGCAAGGTCGCCGTTCTCGGCTACAATTATATTCAAAATCCCGTCATGCGGCATATCAGGGCGTTGATCGAGCAAGGAGCGATCGGTGCGGTCAATCACATCCGCGTCGAGATGGATGAGGACTTCATGGCCGATCCCAATGCTTTCTTCTATTGGAAGAGTGAGCTTTCGGCCGGATACGGGGCGCTGGATGATTTCGCCGTGCATCCTTTGTCCTTGCTCTGGTACCTGTTCGGCCACGTAGAGGCCGTCATCACGGACATGGTGAAGCCCTACGGTAGCCGGCCGCTGAAGGAAGGCGGGCGCCGCGATGTCGAGAATTACGACGCGGCCAACGTGCTGATGCGTCTGGGCGGCGGAATCTCCGCTGTGCTGATGGCAAACCGCGCAGCCTGGGGCCGTAAGGGGCGAATCGCGCTGCAGATCTTCGGCTCGAAAGGCTCGATCGCTTACGATCAGGAGCGCATGAACGAATTCGAACTTTATCAGGCGGAAGGCCGCGCCTCGGAGCAGGGCTTCCGCAAGATACTGGCCGGCCCGGCGCATCTGCCTTACGACCGCTTCATCCCAGCGCCTGGGCACGGGCTCGGGTTCAACGATCTGAAAATCATCGAATGCCGCGAATTGATCCGCGCAATTTCCGGTGAGCCGTCGTCGATCGTGACATTCGAAGACGGTCTTAGGATAGAGAAGTCTGTTCACGCCATGGCACAGTCATTCCACGAGCGCCGCTGGATTGAGATCGAATAGGTCGCTTTGCTTCCGGTTGACGGCGCTGGAGGCAGGGCGTAGGCCTTTGCTCGAACGGGGCGACTGCATGCTGGGAGTAAGAACGTGACGGACAGACTGGTGATCATCGGCGCGGGGCAGGCGGGCTTTGCATTGGCCGCCAAACTGCGCGCACTCAAGGACACGCGACCAATCACCATCATCGGTGCGGAAGACGCGCTGCCCTATCAGCGGCCGCCCCTTACAAAGAAATATCTCCTCGGCGAGATGACATTCGACCGTCTGCTCTTCCGACCGGAACACTGGTACGCCGACAACAATGTCGAAATCAGACTTTCCACATG
This sequence comes from Rhizobium mesoamericanum STM3625, assembly GCF_000312665.1. GTDB lineage: Bacteria > Pseudomonadota > Alphaproteobacteria > Rhizobiales > Rhizobiaceae > Rhizobium > Rhizobium mesoamericanum. The sequence goes on from NZ_HF536772.1 coordinate 2,043,179, forward strand.
GGCCGAGCAGATCGTCCGCGACAAGAAGCAGGTCCTGCTGCAGGACGGTTCTGTGTTGGACTACGGCACGCTGGCACTGACGACCGGCTCGACGCCGCGAGCGCTGCCCGCATCAATCGGCGGAGATCTCGAAGGTGTCTACGTGGCCCGCGACAAGCGCGATGCGGATCTGTTGGCCGAGGAGATGCGCCCGGGGCGTCGCGTGCTCATCATTGGCGGTGGCTATATCGGCCTGGAGGCGGCTGCTGTCGCTCGTCACCGCGGTCTCGAAGTCACCGTCATCGAGATGGCCGACCGCATCCTCCAGCGTGTCGCCGCCAAGGAGACGGCCGACATCATGCGGGTCATTCATGAAACCCATGACGTCGTCATCCGGGAGAAGACGGGGCTCAAGCACCTTGTTGGCCATGCAGGCCGGGTCGTTGCTGCCGAGCTTTCCGACGGGTCGACAATCCAGGTCGACTTCGTGATCGTCGGCATCGGCGTCGTTCCGAACGACCAGCTCGCCAAGGAGGCCGGTCTCGAGGTCGCCAACGGAATCATTGTGGACGAGTTTGCCCGCACATCTGATCCGTCGATTTTCGCTGCCGGCGATTGTGCAGTCCTGCCGTGGCAAGGTGGACGGATTCGCCTAGAATCGGTGCAAAACGCCGTCGATCAGGCCGAGGCCGTTGCCGCCATCATCGCCGGCGGCAACGAAGCATACGACCCCAAGCCCTGGTTCTGGTCGGACCAGTATGACGTGAAGCTGCAGATCGCCGGGTTCAATATGGGTTATGACGACACTGTCCTGCGCCCGGGCTCGCGCGACGGCGCCCATTCGATCTGGTATTTCAAGAATGGGTCGTTTATCGCCGTTGATGCGATCAACGACGCCAAGGCCTATGTCAGCGGCAAGAAGATGCTGGAATCCGGGATCAATCCTGACAAGGCGATCATTGCCGATGCTTCCGCCGATCTCAAGCAACTGTTGAGCTGAGGTCGGTCGCCCCAGCATCAGGTGAAAAAGCCGAAAAAGCGCTTGCGTCACCTGTCGAATGACTCTATCAGGCTCCCACCGGAGAGGTGGCCGAGTGGTCGAAGGCGCTCCCCTGCTAAGGGAGTATACGTCAAAAGCGTATCGAGGGTTCGAATCCCTTCCTCTCCGCCATCACGATTTTTGTCCGACCCGGAGACATAGGTAGCAGATCGTCCCCAAGACATGGTAGCTCCTTGGGCCGATAGGGTTCGGCAAATGTTCAAGCCTTCATGTCTCGTCATCGACGTATCGCAGATCGCAATCCATAGGCTTGTCAGCTCGTCAAAACGTCACCGATCTCTCCGGTCTGGCACGTCAATGTGTTCTGACTACTACGGCGCGATCCTGGCTACCACTTGGGCGCTTGGCACTCCGAATCTCGCGTCAGCAGAATCGAACTGAGAATCATCCTTCGTCAGCGAAACTGATTCTGCTTAGGATTGAAGCTGTAGCCACGGGGCGGGCGCCAACTCTTGTCATCCGCATCTCACCCAAAAGACCCGAATCCGGCAAGAAACTGGTTCCAATGTGGCACAATCCACAGCCCCACATCGTTGCCCGAAGCCGGTAAACTCCCGCAGAATCAGGGGTTTCTTAATAAAGTATAAAGAAACGGGAGCGGCGCGTGCCGCATTTGTGACCTTTCAGCAACAGCGCATGCGGAAGGCTGTCGCAAATACCCCAAACGGGCAAGTTGGTGATTGCGTGACAGTCCCGGTCTTGTATTTTCAACTTCGGAAGCGAGGGCGGTTGATCGTCCGACTTCTTGAAACATGGGGATGGGGCAGGGAACGCTGCTCTAACGGCGAAAAACCCAGACCCGATCGAAACTTTGAATTGGAGGTCAATATGAACATCAAGAGCCTTCTTCTCGGCTCCGCTGCTGCTCTCGCAGTAGTTTCCGGTGCTCAGGCTGCTGACGCTATCGTTGCTGCTGAGCCGGAACCGGTTGAATACGTTCGCGTCTGCGACGCTTACGGCACTGGCTACTTCTACATCCCGGGCACGGAAACCTGCCTGAAGATCGAAGGTTACATCCGTTTCCAGGTAGATTTTGGCAAAGATCAGTCTGATCACGGCAATCCTGGCCCTGGTGGCTTTCCGGAAGGCACGTCTGACTGGGATGCGTTTACCCGTGGTCAGGTTCAGTTCACGGCCAAGAGCGACACCGAGTATGGTCCGCTCACCGGCGTGATCGTTCTGCAGGCAAACGCTGATGCTGCCAACAGCGCGTTCCAGAACACCAAGCTCGACTCGGCTTACATCGACATCGCCGGCTTCCGCGCTGGTCTGTTCTACAGCTGGTGGGACGATGGTCTCTCGGGTGAGACGGACGTTCTCGCAAGCCACGAGACGCTGCACAACTCCATCCGCTATCAGTACGAGTCTGGCGACTTCTACGCCGGTATCTCGGTTGACGAGCTGGAAGACGGCCACTACAATCCTGGCGAGAACCCGAACAACGTTGGTGTTGCCCTCGGTCTCGGCGGCAAGGCCGGTGCCTTCACCTATCAGGTTACCGGTGGCTATGACACCGACAATGAAGAAGGTGCGATCCGTGGCATGGGTACGGTTGCAATTGGCCCGGGCACGCTCGGCCTCGCAGCGGTCTGGGCATCTGGCGGCAACTCCTACTACGATGCTTCCGAGTGGACCATCGCAGCTGAGTACGCCATCCAGGCGACTGACAAGTTGAAGATCACCCCCGGTGCTCAGTATTTCTGGAACTACGGCCTCGAGTCCAACAACCAGGATTTCGCCGACGGCGACGCTTGGAAGGTTGGTCTGACGCTTGACTACCAGATCACCGACAACTTCTACGCCAAGGCTTCGGTTCAGTACCTCGACGGTGACGACATCGACGACCAGACGACTGGCTACTTCCGTCTGCAGCGTGCATTCTAATCTGATCTGACTGATGTCAATCAGGAAAGCCCGGCTTTCGAGCCGGGCTTTTTCATTTCAGTCGGGTTGGAAGCTCGCTTGCCTAATTAATTAGATCTCCTGCAGAAACCCTTTTAAGCGCCGAAGCGTCGGCTCAAGATGAAGCAATGGTGCATGTCCCTGATCAATTGCCTCCAGCACCGCAAGCGACGGGTTGCGGACTGCCATTTCGGCAATCGTCCTCTCCGAGAGAAGATCGGAATTTTGCCCCTTGATGAGTAAGATCGGGAAAGCTGCCAGCCCGTCGTAATATTGCCAGAAATCAGGCAGCGGCCGGTCGAAATCGATCGTTTGCAGTTGAGCGGCAATGGCGGGATCGAAGTCGGCCACGGGTCTTTCGTCCACGTCGCGATAGATTGCGGCTGCCATCTCCTGCCAATCAGGCTCGTGGAGAGCGGGGAAGTGCCGCCCGTGGCAGGCCTTGAGAAATGCGACGGCTTCCGGCCAATCGCTCGGCGGCACGGGAAAGTTCAGGTAGTCTCGAATGCGCTTCAGGCCGTTGGCTTCGATCTTCGGCCCGATGTCGTTCAGAATGACCGCTGCAATCAGATCCGGCCGCATCTCAGCCAGAAGATGAAGAATTAGCCCACCGCGGGACGTTCCGATGAAGATGGCACGGTCGATTGCGAGATGCTGGCAGGCCGAAATGACGTCCCGTGTTTCGACGCCGAGATTGTAGTTGGTCTTGTCGAGATCCCAAGCGGAGCGGCCCCGTCCACGATAGTCCAGGCTGACGACGCGTCTCGGTGTCGCCGCGTCGGTGGACAGCAAGAGCGCCAGCTGGTGAAAGTCACGGGAATTTCGCGTCAAACCCGGGAGGCAGACGATCGGCCAGCTGCCCGCCACCTGTGGACCGCCATAGTCCCGCGCATAGAGCCTCAATCCATCTTCCGAGAGGTAGGTTATCGCTCGGAAGCCGTCATCTTTTGTCTCGCCCACTCGCATCGTCCCGGTTATACGAGGCACAGATTAGCGAGGTCGGCCTTATTCGCAAATCCCGATCAGGACGCGCGGCCGCCGGTCAGGTCACGGACGATGTCACTCGGCTGCCCGAGACGCGCTTTGTACACCTCGTAATTCTCCATCACCCTTTGCACATAGTTGCGCGTCTCGGGGAAGGGGATCCGCTCGATCCAGTCGACGATGGCGTCGATCGACTGGCCGCGTGGGTCGCCGTAACGGCCGATCCATTCGGGCACTCGCTTGGGGCCCGCGTTGTAGGCGATAAAGGTCATGATGTAGGAGCCGCCAAAAGCGTCGATCTGTTCGCCGAGATAGTGCGCCCCCAGTGTGGCATTGTAGCCGGCGTCCGCCGTCAGCCGGTCCTTGGAATAGGCAATGTTGTGACGCTTGGCGACAGCCTTCGCAGTTCCCGGCAATATCTGCAACAGCCCGCGAGCATCTGCGGCTGAAACGGCGGCTGGATCGAAAGCACTTTCCTGGCGGGCGATCGCGTAAGCGAGCGCCTTGCCGGAACCGGAGATGTTGGCATTGGTCGGAATGACCCCAAGAGGGAATGCGAGAGCCGCGACATCGACGCCACGGGAATAGGCGATCTTGCCGACCTGCAGGGACAGATGGTGATCGCCTGAACGTTCCGCTTGCGCACTCAGAACCGCAAGCTCACCGGGGCTTTGCAGTTGTTCGGCGAGTGCCAGGTACAGGTCCTTGGCCCGCCAGCTATGGCCGGCGGCCTCAAGACGGCTAATCGCCTGTACGGCTTCCCGTGCGAGATAGCGCTGGCGGTCTGCCTGGCTGGGTGAAGGGTAAGCCACATTCAACGTCTTGCGGCCGAGCTTGTCGCTGGCGAGTTGCCCATAGAAGGTCGTCGGATAGCTGGCGGCCTTGTCGTAGAACTCAGAAGCCTTCCCAGCCCCGCCGGCCTCGGCGGACCGTCCCATCCAGTACCAGGCGCGTGCCACGGAAATCGGCCCGCTGGAGAAATCGAGAATTTTGCGGAAATGAGCCTGTGCGGCCGCCGGATCCTGCAGGCCGCGCAGCGCATACCAGCCCGCATGGAACTCGGCCTCGACGATGTCGGTCGGCGTCGTTGCGGCGTAATTGGCAACGATCGTGTAGGCGGCCTTGAATTCCCCCTGGTCAACGAGGCCGCGGCTGACGATACGCTGCTCGTTCCACCACTCGCCGGCATTGACCAGTTCGTTTCGATTTCGAGGCATCTGCTGCAGCAGCTTGGCGGCTTCCTCATACTTCTCCTGTTTTCGCAGGTATTCGATGCGTGCGAAAAGGTAACCGGCATCGCCTTTCCATTGGCCGTCGACCGCTGCAAGAAGCGCACCAGCGTTCGGGGCCTTGCTGATGACGGCCGCCCAGGCCTTGTAGAGCGATTGAGCCTGACCCATGTCGCCAAAGCGCTTGGCCTGCGCGGCGCGGTTGCGATACATCAAAAAGTCCATTCGCGCCTTATGATCGGGCGAGGTCAGCAAACCGGAGAACTCGGCCAGAATCTTGTCTTCCGTCGACTTGTCCAGCGTCTCGCCGCGCCAAACCTTGCGAATGTATTTCGCCGCTTGGCTCTGCTTGCCGGTTGCAACGAGTGCACGCGAAAGGATCATCGCGCCCGAAGTCGTCTCCGGTGCACTCTGCCCGAAGGCTGCCAAGACGGCCGTTGGATCGGGGTTCTCATCGTAAAGGGCGCGTTCGGAATAGGCCCGCAGTTTCGAAAGCCCTGGCCATGCCTTGAGTTCCTGCGCCGCTGCTGCAATCTCCGTCGACGGAATGCCCTTCTGTCCGGAGACCGCAATCGCCCAGGTCAAAATGTGCCGGTCGAGCGTCCCGCGCTCCATGCCGTTGCGGATTGAGAGCGCCTGCAGGGGATTATTATCCGAAAGCGCATCCAGCCCTGACTTCAAATCGCTGCTGACGGGTGCCAATGCCTGGCTGCGCGGAATTGAGCCGGTCACGATTGACTCCGGCACCGACGTTTGTGGGACAAAACCGATCGGCTTTACGTCGGAAACGGGGGCGTTTTCATTCGGAAGTGACGACGCGACGCTGCTCCATGCGACGGCGGTAAAGCCAAGGGCGGACAGGATCAGGACTGCTCTCTTCATGGAACACTCACAACGAAAACACGCCCAACCATTTGGCGGGAGCCATCTTAACGAATGCTTACTAATGCCAGTAAACTTCGTTCACATTTGCTGTCGGAATTTGCCCTAAACCGATCCATGCGCGCTTGTCGCGGCGATTTCGCCGCACTATGGTGCCCCACCAATATTCAAGGAATGCGGCCGAAGCGTGAATTTGGCCATGAGGAGTTCTGCATGTTCCAGGGATCCATTCCCGCTCTCGTCACTCCCTTCACCGATGCTGGACAAGTGGATGAAGCTTCGTTCGCAAGCCATGTCGACTGGCAGATCAAGGAAGGTAGCAGCGGTCTCGTTCCGGTCGGCACGACCGGTGAATCTCCGACGCTGTCGCATGCCGAGCATAAACGGGTCGTGGAACTTTGCATCGAAGCCGCAGCCAAGCGCGTGCCCGTGATGGCCGGCGCCGGTTCGAACAATACGCGTGAAGCAATTGAGCTTGCTCAGCATGCCGAGAAGGCGGGGGCGGATGCGATCCTTGTTGTCACGCCCTACTATAACAAGCCGACCCAGAAGGGTTTGATCGCGCATTTTTCGGCAATTGCAGAGGCTGTGCAACTACCGATTTATATTTACAATATCCCTGGCCGCTCGGTGGTTGATATGACACCCGAAACGATGGGCGCACTTGCCAAGGCACACTCCAACATCGTTGGCGTCAAGGATGCGACCGGCAAGATCGAACGCGTTTCCGAGCAGCGTCTGACTTGCGGCAAGGAGTTCAAGCAGTTGTCCGGCGAGGATGCGACCGCGCTTGGTTTCAATGCTCATGGTGGTGTCGGATGCATCTCGGTCACTGCAAACGTGGCGCCGCGTCTTTGCGCGGAGTTCCAGGCCGCGACGCTTGCCGGTAACTACTCAAAGGCGCTGGAATATCAGGATCGCCTGATGCCGCTGCACAAGGCGATCTTCATGGAGCCCGGCCTTTGCGGAGCAAAGTATGGCTTGGCAAAGTTGGGGCGCATGAGCCGTAATGTGCGTTCGCCGTTGGTATCGACGTTGGAGCCTGCCACGGAAGCGGCGATCGACGCCGCAATGCGCCATGCCGGGTTGCTGAACTAAGGCAATCCGCTCGACCTGCCTTCACAGGAGGCCGATGTTCCCGTACATAAAAGGAAAGAGATAACGGCGCGACAGTCGCGCCCTTGAGCATTTGGAATGTGTTATGGCCCCCAAAGGCAGCGAGCGCGTGGTCAAGAGGATCGTGGCGGAAAACCGCAAGGCGCGCTTCAACTACGAAATCATCGATACCTACGAAGCCGGCCTCGTGCTCAAGGGCACCGAAGTCAAGTCGCTGCGCGAAGGCAAGGCCAATATCGCGGAATCCTATGCCTCGGACGAGGACGGCGAGATCTGGCTGATCAATTCCTACCTGCCCGAATATCTGCAGGCAAATCGCTTCAATCACGAGCCGCGTCGGCGCCGCAAGCTTCTCCTTTCCAGCCGTGAGATCAATCGCTTGCGGGCCGGGATCAACCGTGAAGGCATGACCTTGATCCCGTTGAAGATATATTTCAACGATCGCGGCCGCGCAAAGATGGAGCTGGCGCTCGCCAAGGGCAAGAAGCTTCACGACAAGCGAGAGTCGGAGAAGGAGCGCGATTGGAACCGCCAAAAGAGCCGTCTTCTCAAGGATAACGGTTAGGCAACATCCGGGCCGGCATTCCTGCCGAATTCGGCCTAACCTTCCAGATCGGTTGGCGCTGCTGCTTCCGTCGGCCGCGGCGGCCGCTCCGAAGGATCGCGCCCGATCTCGCTCTTCAAGGATAGAAGGTCTATGAAATGATCGGCCTGCCGACGCAGGTCGTCAGCAATCATCGGAGGTTGGGTTGCCATCGTTGAGATGACCGAAACCTTTCGGCCCTTGCGCTGCAGCGCCTCCACGAGCGTCGTGAAATCTCCGTCGCCGGAAAAGATGACGAGATGGTCGACAGTTTCCGATTGCTCCATGGCGTCGATCGCAAGCTCTATGTCCATGTTGCCCTTGATCTTCCGTCGGCCCATCGAATCCGTGAACTCTTTGGCCGGCTTCGTCACGACCTTATATCCGTTGTAGTCCAGCCAATCGATCAGCGGGCGAATGGAGGAATATTCCTGATCCTCGATTAGCGCCGTGTAGTAGTAGGCGCGCAAAAGATAGCCGCGTTTCTGGAATGCCTTCAGCAGCTTGCGGTAGTCGATATCGAAACCCAAACTTTTGGACGCAGCGTAGAGGTTGGCGCCATCGATAAAAAGGGCAATTTTTTCGCGTGGATCAAACATCGCGTACCAATCCAATGTGAGCAATCTTAGCGCTTCCGTCAAAAACCCAAAAAAACAAAGGGTTATGCGACCGCCTAGAACAATTCTTACTTTATGAACTATTCATATAAGAAAGATTTAGGGCACGATTCGCGATATTCCAAGCAACTTTTGGTGGAAATCCGCTTTCGTTTCAAAATTTGCCGCCGATGCCGGTTGACGCTTGGCGCAATGAAAACTTGAATTTGCCCGGTTTTAATTGTATCGGGCGTGTTAATCCCGAGATCCCGACGTAAAGGACAGGCAATGGCCCGTGTCACCGTAGAAGACTGCATTGATAAAGTTGAGAACCGCTTCGAGCTGGTTCTGCTTGCCAGCCACCGTGCCCGGCTAATTTCCCAGGGCGCTTCGATCACCATCGATCGTGACAACGATAAGAACCCCGTTGTGGCCCTTCGCGAGATTGCCGATGAGACGCTTTCTCCTGACGATCTCAAGGAGGATCTGATCCACTCGCTGCAGAAGCATGTCGAAATCGACGAGCCCGAGCCCGATCCGGCGAGCCTCATCGCTGCCGGTGGTGTTGCGGCGGCCGACAGCGAAGAGCAGGACGATCTGCCGGAAACGATCACTTTCGACCAGATGTCGGAAGAAGAGCTTCTCGCGGGCATCGAAGGCCTGGTTCCGCCGGAAAAGAGCGACGATTACTAATCGTCAACCTTGCACCATTATAGCTTCGGCATATTATTGCATATCATGTGCGCCAATCCGTGATTGGCGCGCTTTTCTTTTTTAATGGAGCGGTTTCGGGATGATGCGGCAGTACGAGCTCGTGGAGCGGGTTCAGAAATACAAGCCCGATGCCAACGAAGCACTGCTGAACAAAGCCTACGTCTATGCAATGCAAAAGCATGGACAACAAAAGCGTGCGAGCGGGGACCCCTACATCTCGCATCCGCTGGAAGTTGCCGCCATCTTGACAGACATGCACCTGGATGAGTCAACGATTGCGGTCGCGCTTCTTCATGACACAATCGAGGATACGACGGCAACGCGTGCCGAGATCGACGAACTCTTCGGTGAGGATATCGGCCGGCTGGTCGAGGGGCTGACGAAGATCAAGAAACTCGATCTCGTCACCAAGAAGGCAAAACAGGCCGAAAACCTCCGCAAGCTGCTTCTCGCCATCTCCGACGACGTGCGTGTGCTCCTCGTCAAGCTCGCCGACCGTCTGCACAACATGCGCACGCTTGATCACATGTCACCGGAAAAGCGCGCGCGCATTTCCGAAGAAACCATGGATATCTATGCGCCGCTAGCCGGACGCATGGGTATGCAAGACATGCGCGAGGAGTTGGAAGATCTCTCGTTCCGCCACATCAACCCCGAGGCCTACGAGACCGTCACCCGGCGGCTCGAGGAGTTGTCGAAGCGCAATGAAGGTCTGGTCAAGAAGATCGAGACCGAATTGGGTGATCTGCTCGTCGCAAACGGGCTGACCGACGCCATCGTCAAGGGGCGCCAAAAGAAGCCTTACTCGGTGTTCCGCAAGATGCAGTCGAAGTCGCTGTCCTTCGAACAGCTTTCGGATGTCTATGGCTTCCGCATCATCGTCGACGATATTCCGGCCTGCTACAGGGCTCTTGGAATTGTGCATACCCGCTGGCGCGTCGTGCCCGGACGCTTCAAGGACTATATTTCGACGCCGAAGCAGAACGACTATCGTTCACTGCATACGACGATCGTCGGCCCCTCCCGCCAGCGTATCGAGCTGCAGATCCGTACCAAGCGCATGCACGAGATCGCGGAATTTGGTATCGCCGCCCACACGCTCTACAAGGATGGCGCTTCAACGTCAGACAACGATATCCTTTCTCGCGAATCCAATGCCTATTCCTGGCTGCGTCATACGATTGAGGCGCTTGCAGAAGGAGACAGCCCCGAGGAATTCCTCGAGCACACCAAGCTCGAACTGTTCCAGGACCAAGTTTTTTGCTTCACACCGAAGGGCAAGCTCATTGCGCTTCCGCGCGGGGCAACGCCGATCGACTTTGCCTATGCCGTTCACACAAATATCGGCGACACGACGGTGGGTGCGAAGATTAACGGTCGCATCATGCCGCTCGTGACGCGACTGGCCAATGGCGACGAGGTCGAGATCATTCGCTCCGGCGTGCAAGTGCCGCCGGCTGCGTGGGAAGAGATCGTGGTGACCGGCAAGGCGAGGGCGGCAATCCGCCGGGCTACCCGACTGGCCATTCGCAAGCAGTATGCCGGCCTCGGCCACCGCATTCTGGAGCGCACCTTCGAGCGAGCAGGCAAGATCTTCTCGCGCGATGCGATGAAGCCGGCGCTCCATCGCCTTGGGCAAAAAGATGTCGAAGACGCCATCGCCGCTGTCGGTCGTGGCGAGATGTCGTCGCTCGACGTCTTGCGCGCTGTTTATCCAGATCATCTGGAAGAGCGCGTGACCGCAAAACCGAGCGGCGACGACGGGTGGTTCAACGTTCGCAGTGCGTCCGGCATGATCTTCAAGATCCCGGGCAAGCCGAAGTCGGGCATCGACGGCTCTGAACTAAAGACCGATATCGATATGGATACGATGCCGATCCGCGGCATTTCCAGCAATGTCGATGTGCAATTTGCGCCGACCGGTGCCGTACCCGGTGACCGTATCGTCGGGATCATGAATACGACCGAGAAGGGCAATCGCATCACGATCTATCCGATCCAGTCGCCGACGCTGCAGCGCTTCGATGATCAGCCTGACCGCTGGATCGATGTTCGCTGGGATCTCGATGAGGCCAACAAATCCCGTTTTATGGCCCGCATCATGGTCAATGCCTTGAATGAGCCGGGCACGTTGGCAAAACTCGCCCAGACTGTTGCTGGTGTCGACGTTAATATTCGGGTGTTCAATACGGTGCGTGTCGCGACAGACTTTACCGAAATGACGCTCGACGTCGAGGTTTGGGACCTTCGGCAGCTCAATCAGCTACTTGCCCAGTTGAAGGATCTGGAGTGCGTCGCAACTGTCCGCCGGCTTTACGAGTAGGTCGGCGACAACGTCTGCACATTTTGTGATCGTTTTGTGGGCGAAATCGCACCGATATAAGGCGATGTATGCACTCAGTGCATGGCTGCGCTCATGTTAGAGCGTTGGTAATTGCTGTCGCGAGCGCCTATCTTCCAGTCATCAGAAAATGAACAGAAGATGAGGTAAGAGAAATGTTTACTCCTATCAAGAAGATTGCTCGCGCGCTGCGTGCTCCGACTGCCGAAGAACGCGAGATGGCTTACCTGAACGGCTCGTTTGACCGTATCGATCTTGAGTATCGTCAGCGTCAGGTTGATCGCGGCCTTTTCCGTTCCCGTTAATATCGGAACTATACTTGAAGAATGGAAGGGGGCGTATTGCATATCGCGCCCCTGGTGAGTGCTCAGTCTGCAGTGATCAAATAATGACTGAGATGGTTTGACGCTCTTGTCACGCTGGTGCGGGTTGCACTACATACGCGCCATGTTGTTCCGACGTCGAAAACCTGCTGGATTTCTTGAAAAGCTGCGTGAGTTGTTGTGGCCCCGAAAGGGATTCTTGCGGCCGCTCCGCTATCTCACGATGCGTGTTCTGCGCCTGACGGCGTCGCCGCACGCCGTCGCCATGGGTGTCGCGGCAGGGACCTTCGTGTCCTGGACGCCGTTTATTGGCGTTCATTTCATCATGGCCTTCGTGCTCAGTTATCTCTTCTCCGGCAATATGGTTGCCGCCGCTCTTGGTTGCGCGGCTTTCGGCAATCCGCTGACGTATCCGTTTATCTGGGGAGCAACCTGGGAGATCGGTCACCTACTGCTCGCGCGTCAGGATACGATGCAGGGCCATTCAATTGACCTCGGTGCCCTGTTCCATGAGCTGCACTTCAGCGAGCTCTGGCGCCCCGTACTTGAGCCGATGCTTGTCGGTTCCATCCCCCCGGCACTTTTGACCTCGGTTATCGTGTACTTCGCAACCTTCTACGCCGTGAAAGGCTTCCAGGCGCGCCGCCGCGAACGCCTGATGACGCGTGCCCGGGCGCGGCTGTCACATCCAGCGCAGGAAACTGTATGATCATCGGTATCGGCAGCGATCTCATCGACATCCGGCGGGTGGAAAAATCCCTCGAGCGCTTCGGCGAGCGCTTTACCAATCGCTGCTTCACCGAAGTCGAGCGGACAAAGTCCGATCGCCGTGCCAATCGTGCGGCCTCCTATGCAAAGCGCTTTGCCGCCAAGGAAGCCTGTTCCAAGGCTCTTGGAACAGGCATGGCGCAAGGGGTGTTCTGGAAAGATCTGGGCGTCGTGAACCTGCCGAGTGGCAAGCCGACGATGAGGCTGACCGGCGGGGCAGCCGAGATGCTGCAGTCGCTGCTGCCGGCTGGCCACAAGGCTGCCATTCATTTGACGATAACGGATGATTATCCGTTGGCGCAGGCTTTCGTCATTATCGAAGCGCTGCCGGAAAATGCTCGATCAGCGACGTAGAGTCGCTTTTAATGTTGGCGCCATTGCCGCAATCGGCCGAAGCCGCTAGAGAGAAGCAAAACAAGAGTTGCGCCCTTGGGGCGCATTGAAGGAATAAGACTGCGTGTCCGAAAAAGTCGAAACCAAGCCGAACGCCCTGTGGGAAAACATCAAGGTCATCGCCCAGGCGCTGATTTTGGCAATGGTTATCCGGACGGTATTTTTTCAACCGTTCACCATTCCGTCCGGCTCCATGATGCCGACTCTGCTTGTCGGCGACTACATCTTCGTCAACAAGTTCGCCTACGGCTATTCGAAGTATTCGTTGCCTTTCTCGCCGAACCTCTTCAGCGGCCGCATCTTCGCGAGCGAGCCGAAGCGTGGCGACATCGTCGTCTTCCGTTTCCCTCCGAACCCCGATGTTGATTACATCAAGCGTCTGGTCGGGCTTCCAGGCGATCACATTCAGGTTAAGGACGGCGTTCTTTATGTGAACGGCAAGCCGGTTCCGAAGGTGCCGGATGGTACGTTCAATTCCGATTATGCCCAGGACCCGGGCCAGGACGTGCCGGTGTTTCGCGAGACGCTGGAAAACGGCGTCAGCTACGATACCCTGGACCAGTCCCCAGTTTCACGTGGCGACAACACCCGTGAATTCATCGTTCCTGAAGGTCACTACTTCATGATGGGCGATAATCGTGACAATTCGCTCGACAGCCGCTTCGATGTTGGCTTCGTGCCTGCCGAAAACCTGGTCGGTCGCGCCAGCGTTATCTTCTTCTCGCTGGGCAATGACACCTCGTTCCGCGAGATCTGGAAGTGGCCGACGAACATGCGTTGGGATCGTCTTTTCAAGGGCGTTGAATGAGTAAGGCGCAGGCGCTCTCGGCGGCGGATCGGACACGGCTCGAAGCCCTGATCGGTCATGCGTTCCTCGAGAAAGAGCGGCTGGACCGGGCCTTGACGCATGCGAGTGCCCGCACGCAAAAGGGCGGCAACTACGAGCGATTGGAATTTCTTGGCGACCGGGTGCTTGGCCTTTGTGTCGCCGAACTGCTCTTCCGCACGTTCGGGGCGGCGACCGAGGGTGAACTTTCAGTGCGCCTCAATCAGCTCGTCAGTGCCGACACCTGCGCTGAGGTGGCCGATGAACTCGGCCTGCACTACTTCATTCGCACCGGCGCCGACGTCAAGAAGCTGACCGGAAAGCGCATGATGAATGTCCGGGCCGATGTGGTCGAAAGCCTCATTGCGGCGATCTACCTCGACGCCGGTCTTGAGGTCGCGCGGCGCTTTATCCTGAAGTTCTGGGAGAAGCGGGCAGCCCGCGCCGACGGTGCACGGCGCGACGCAAAGACCGAGCTGCAGGAATGGTCGCATGCCAAGTTCGGTGTCACGCCGATCTACCGGGTTGAAGAACGCACGGGACCGGATCATGATCCGCGCTTTACGGTGACGGTGGAGGTCGCAGGTGTTCAGCCCGAGACGGGCATCGAACGTTCAAAGCGAGCTGCAGAGCAGGTCGCGGCCACACGAATGCTGGAACGCGAAGGCATTTGGCAGAAACCCTCTGCCGGAAACTGACGGGATAAATGACGGAAGAACACGATATGGCGAATGACGCCCCTGAAACTGCGGGTGCGACACGGTCGGGCTTCGTTGCGCTGATTGGGCCGACCAATGCCGGTAAGTCGACGCTGGTCAACCGCCTCGTCGGCGCCAAGGTCTCGATTGTCAGCCACAAGGTGCAGACGACCCGCGCGATCGTGCGCGGCATCGCAATCCATGACAACGCGCAGATTGTGTTTATGGATACACCTGGTATTTTCAAGCCGCGCCGGCGGCTTGACCGCGCCATGGTCACGTCGGCCTGGGGCGGCGCGAAGGATGCCGACCTGATCATGTTGCTGATTGATAGCGAGCGCGGTCTGCGCGGCGATGCTGAAGCCATACTGGAAGGTCTAAAGGACGTCCACCAGCCAAAGATCCTTGTTCTGAACAAGATCGACCGCGTCAAGCGCGAGGACTTGCTGGCGCTTGCTGCTGCCGCAAACCAGAATATCGCTTTCGATCAGACCTTCATGATCTCGGCAGAAAACGGCTCCGGCTGCGACGACCTCATGAACTATCTGGCCAAGACGCTACCGGAAGGCCCGTGGTATTACCCGGAAGACCAGATTTCCGATCTTCCGATGCGCCAGCTTGCGGCCGAGATCACGCGCGAGAAACTTTTCCTGCGCCTGCATCAGGAGCTTCCCTATTCGTCGCATGTCGAGACGGAAAAGTGGGAGGAGCGCAAGGACGGCTCAGTGCGGATCGAGCAGGTCATCTATGTCGAGCGCGACAGCCAAAAGAAGATCGCCCTCGGCAAGGGTGGCGAAACGATCAAGGCGATCTCGTCGGCGTCGCGTCGCGAGCTTTGCGAAATCCTCGAGCAGCCCGTTCATCTCTTCCTGTTCGTGAAGGTTCGCGAAAACTGGGGCGATGATCCGGAGCGGTTCCGCGAGATGGGCCTGGATTTCCCACGATAGGCGGAACCTCTACGCCTTTGTTTTTGTGGTAAAAATGCTTTCAGAGTGGAACAATCGCTGGTGCTTGCGTGTTCCTATGCAAATGTGCTGCCGCTGCCGGCTCGCGTTCTTTGAGCATAGGGACCTCCATGACGACTGCGTGGCCTTCCCACTCCTTCAAAACGCCTTGCGAGCGCTGTCCGCTACGTGCCAACCCGTCGTTCAGGGAGTTCAACAGCGAGGAGCTCGACTTCGTTTCGAAGTTCAAGAAAGGAGAGCTGACTGTGGATCCCGGCGCCACGATACTCGTCGAGGGCGCGCACAGTGCGCATTTGTTCACCGTTCTCTCTGGCTGGGGTTTTCGCTACAAGGCATTGGAGGATGGGCGTCGGCAAATACTGAATTATGTGATGCCGGGCGATCTGGTTGGTCTCCAGGGAACCATTGCGGGGGAAATGCAGCATTCCGTCGAAGCGTTGTCACCTGTGTCGCTTTGCGTCTTCGAGCGCGACAAGCTAATGACCCTCTACAACAAGCATGCATCCCTGGCTTTCGACATCACCTGGATTGCCGCCCAGGAGGAGCGTATCCTCGACGAACATCTGTTGAGCATTGGCCGCCGGACGGCGCTCGAACGGGCCGCCTATCTCATCGCCTTTCTCTTTGAGCGCGGGAAGGCGTTAAAGCTCTTCAACAGTCATGCGTCGATTCCGATCACGCAGCAGCATGTGGCAGACACGTTGGGGCTTTCGATTGTCCATACCAACAAGACATTGAAAAAACTTGCTAATCGCAATCTTATCCGCTGGCAGGAGCGCACCTGCGAGGTGCTTGACGGCGACGGCCTGATGGCTGCCGCCGGCTGGGAGGGACCCGGGAAGAAAGTCCGTCCATTCATATGATACGTGCCGCCTCTATGTCTTTTTTAAATGCACATCATCCGAAGTGGACTTAAGGTCCCTTTTGCCATCTTTCTTCCTGCTTGCTTTTTATCGACGCGAAACAAAAAAGCGGCTATGCAAGCTAAGCGGTAAATGGTCGTAGGCCAATGAGCCATAGGGGTCAGAGGTGGAAATCCGGGAAATGCAGCGCCGAGCGTCTTAGATGACACTCAGCAGGGGCCAATTGGGTATGAAGGCAAACCGTGTTCTGGTCCTTGAGGACAGTTTGATCATCGCGATGGAGGCGGAGGATATTCTGCGCCAGGTGGGTGTGGAAGCGATAGGCATCGCCAGCAGTCTCGAGCAGGCGATGGAGGCGACCATGCGCGAAACCTTCGATTTCGCCCTGCTGGACGTCAACCTTGGCGAAGTCATGAGTTTCGATTTTGCCCGTCATCTAGCGAGGATTCGCATCCCTTTCGGGTTTGTGAGCGGCTATTCCGATACGAAGGACTTTCCCGAAGACCTTCGAAATGTGCCGCTGCTCGTCAAGCCATTTGGCGAAACGGCGATGCGCGACTTCCTTCAAAAACTGTTCCCAGCGAGCTCCTGAACGCCTTTTTATGACAGAGCGTCGGTATTCCGCTACGATCGAATCGTAAAGTTCAGAGTTCTCTTCCGATGCAGTGGCACGACCGGGCAATTATCTTGGGCGTCAGGCGCCACGGCGAGACCAGCGTCATCGCCGAGGTGATGACGCGCGAGCGCGGCCGCTATCTCGGCATGGTCCGCTCCGGCCGGTCCCGGAGCATGCAGCCTGTTCTTCAGCCCGGCAATGAGGTCGAGATCACGTGGCGTGCGCGCCTTGATGAGCATCTTGGTGAGTTTCGTATCGAGCCATTGACTTTGCGGGCGGCGCGCCTGATGGAAACCGCGACTGGCGTCTATGGCGTGCAGGCTATGGGCGCGCTGTTGCGGTTGTTGCCGGAGCGCGATCCGCATCCGCATCTCTTCGAGGCACTCGAGGTCATCCTCGACAATCTCCACAACCCCGCCGATGCCGGTGAGCTTTTCGTTCGCTTCGAACTCGCGGTTCTCAACGATCTCGGTTTTGGCCTCGATTTGACCGAGTGCGCCGCGACCGGTGCTCGTTCCGACCTTGCTTATGTATCCCCAAAGTCAGGGAGGGCGGTCAGTCGGACTGCAGGTGCCCCCTGGGCGGACAAGATGCTGCTCCTGCCGCCATTTCTGAACAGTGAGGAAAACCGCGCAGCGGATATCGACAGCCTCAACGCCGCGTTCCGCCTGACGGCATTCTTCCTTCACCGCCATGTCTATGAGCCGCGTGGAGTGGAAGCAGCGGCCGCGCGCGAGGGCTTTGTACATGCGGCACTGAAAGCACTGAAGACAGTCGCCGCGCAGGACGGGCTCTCGGTCTGATCGCCCATTTTTCATTTTTGAAAAATATCATGCAGAGCAGGTGCTTTACGCGCCTCGCGCGCCTTCCTATTTCGATCGCATGCAGCAGCGAGGGAGTAGATGATGCTGACCAAGCCGGATGTGTTGACAACGATAAAGCTATGGAATGATTATGAAATACCCCGGTTGGGCATGGGATGCTGGGCAATCGGCGGCCCCTTCTATGCCGGCGATACACCGCTCGGGTGGGGCGAGGTCGATGACGAGGTATCCATCGCAGCCATTCATCGCGCGATCGAACTCGGCATCTGTTTCTTTGATACGGCCTCGAATTATGGGGCAGGACATTCAGAGGAAGTGCTCGGCCGCGCAATCGGGAACCGGAGCGACATTGTCATCGCGACAAAGTTCGGCTTTGCCACCGACCCTCAATCGAAGCAGGCAACAGGCGCCTTCGCCGATCCGGACTTTATCCGCCGCTCCGCCGAAACATCCCTACGCAGGTTAAAGCGGGATCGCCTCGATCTGCTTCAGTTTCATCTGAACGACTTTCCGCTGGAGCAGTCGAATGACGTCTTCGAAACCCTGGAGAAATTGCAAAGCGAGGGCAAGGTCGATGCCTTCGGCTGGAGTACGGATTATCCCGATCGTGCCGCGCGACATGCTAAGCGCCCCGGCTTCGTTTCCGTCCAGCATACGATGAACGTCTTCGAGCCGGTGCCCGACATGATTTCGGTAATTGAACGGTATGGACTGATCTCGATCAATCGCGGGCCGCTCGCGATGGGGTTGCTCAGTGGAAAATTCCGCGCCGAAACCAAAGTCGGCGATAAGGATGTTCGCGGCGCGAGCCTCGACTGGATGGTGTATTTCAAGGACGGCCGGATCGCGCCCGAATTTGCGGCGCGATTGGAGGCGGTTCGCGAGCTGCTGAAGTCTGACGGTCGAACTCTCACGCAAGGTGCTCTGGCATGGCTCTGGGCGCGCTCTCCCCGAACCCTGCCGATCCCGGGTTTCCGCACTGTGGCCCAGGTTGAAGAAAACGCCGGCGCGCTCGCCAAGGGCCCGCTATCTCAGGCGGTCATGGGTGAGATCGATGAGGCGCTTATGCTTCGGGCCTAGGCACGGTCGCGCACCTTGAAAGCCCAGCCTTCGGTCCTTTCCTCGATCACCTTGACCGGATCGCCGACAGCAATCCGACCGGTCCCGCGAGGAGTGACATTCCAGCCAAAGAGCGGACCGGGTACGCGCCGGTCCGCAGACATTCGAATGCGCCCCATGGCAGGCATCGGATTGGGCACGTCGCGTGATCCGCTTGACTGATCCTGCGTCGTCATGATGCAGCGTGAGCAGGGCTTGACGAGATCGAAACGAATCCCGCCGATCTCGACAGCCGCCCAGCGGTCTTCCGGCCAGGCCTCCTCGGTGTCGACGACGATGTTCGGCCGGAACCGATCCATCCCGACACAACCTTCGCTGTGTTTTTCAAGATCGGCATTCAGCGCCCGCAGGGAGCCGGTTGTCGTCAAAAGGATCTGGTAGCCATCAGCGAATGTGACCGGTGTACCTTCGCCGGCCCATTCCACGCTTGCAGAACGCCACGCGTCCTGATCGAAAAACACCAGTTTCACCGCTCGTCCAAGCCAGGTTGAAAGTTCGTCATTTACGGCGTCGTCGGCAACCGCGGCGTTGACGATGGACTTCCAGATCGAGACATCCATTCGCCGCGCGGCGTTGGGGATTTGCACAGTAATCTCCTGGCCACCCATGGTGAGGCGCAGCTCCGAAGTCCCGGGCTGCAGGGAAATGCGGGCTAACTCGGACAACTCGCGCTGTGTGATGAAGTGCCCGTCACGATCTGTGATCATCGCCCGCCGATCTCCCGGTAGGCCGAATGCGTCGATCTCGGTTGATGGTAGGGCAATGCCCCGGGCGCTCTTGAGCGGATAGATGAAAAGGTCGGCAATGCGCATGAGGTGCTCCTATATTTCATCCAAGAACGCGGCGAAGAAGTCACGCAGCCGTTGGTCACGCGTGGCCGCAAGCGCCCGCCCGGTCTTCGTTTGAAAGCCACCTGCCAGTTTGAATAGCTTGGTCTGAAAGTGGTCGATGACATATCTCTTGTCGTCAAGTTCGCGGTTGTCACCAGCTGGATCGAACGGATCATAGAGTGCGGACGACATGCGGCCGCCGATATAGAAACATCGGCCCGCGCCGACCATGCCTATCGCGTCGAGCCGGTCGGCATCCTGTAGTATCTTGGCCTCCAGCGTTTCCGGCGGGACATTTGCGGAGAAGCTGTGCGCGACAATGGCATGTGCGACTGCTGCGATATCGTCACGATCCCAGCCAAGCTCCACGAGTATGACCGATGCCTTCTTTGCCGCGAGCGCCGACGCTTGCGACCGCATAGGGGAATTCTTCTCCACGGCGACGCAGTCGTGCAGCAGGACGGCGGCCGCCAGAATCCTTGCATCTCCACCCTCAACAGCCTGGATTCTCATGGCGTTCTTGAAGACACGCAAGATATGCGCGATATCATGCGAGCCGTCATCGCTCCCTGACGCATGCGGCTGAAGCTTGGTTGCTAGGTTCTCAAATGGAGCGAATGCTTTCGCGTGGAACATGGGATCACCGCTTTGGAAGAAGGCGTCCTTCCATAACTGCAGGGACGACGAGTCGCAACGAGCGCACTCACCCGGCGCTGATATGCTCCCGTTGCGGTAGGGCCAAAAGGTAGGGCGCGTCAGCGGCGGGCTGCGGCGGACTTATGTAATAGCCCTGGATCTCGTCGCAGGCTTCGCGTTGGAGCAGGGCCAATTGCTCGGCGGTCTCCACCCCCTCTACCGTGACGCGCATCCCGAGCGCGTCACCAAGAAGAATGATGGCGCGCATGATCGCAAAGGCCTCCCTGTCTTCGACAATGCCGTTGACGAACGACTTATCGATCTTGATCTTGTCGAACGGAAACCGCCGGAGATAGCTCAATGACGAATAGCCGGTGCCGAAATCATCCATGGCGATGCGAATTCCGCTTTGCTTCAGCGCGTGCAGGACAGGCAGGGCCTCGTCGAGATTTTCCATCAGCACGCTTTCGGTAATCTCCACCTCCAAGCGGTTCGCGGGAAGTCTTGCTGCAGAAAGAGCTGCGGCCACGTCGCCCGGCAGGTCGCTATCAGTGAACTGGATGGCTGATACGTTAACCGCCACCTTGATGTTGTCCGGCCAGTGGAGTGCATCGTGGCAGGCGCGGCGCAGCACCCAACGTCCGATGTCGACCACCAAGCCGACCTCTTCGGCCAGTGGGATAAATTCCATCGGCGGCACGCGACCCCGTGTTGGGTGATTCCATCGCAGCAGTGCCTCGAACCCGCAGACCCGTTGCTGGCTCAGATCATAGAGCGGTTGATAGTGAAGATCGAACTCATCCCGCTCAATGGCCGTGCGCAGATCCGCTTCAAGCGCATGCCGCGCATCGATTTGTGCTTCCATCTCGGCGGTGAATAAACGCTCTCCTTTACCGCCGTTGTTCTTGACGTGCGAGAGAGCGACGCCGGCGTGTTTGAGCAGGATGTCCGTCTCGATTCCGTCCTGCGGACTGATCGCGATACCCATCGACACGCTGAGTTCGACGGCCTTCTCCCCGCGAAAGAATGGTTCTGACAGTTCACGCCTGATCTGATCGACAAGCGCCATAATGTTCCACGGCTGCTGCCGACCGGACTGGAGAATGGCGAATTCGTCGGAGCCGAGGCGGGCCAGCACATTGCCGGCGCCAGCCGACATGCGGATGCGTTCGGCGACCTGCTTCAGGATATTGTCGCCGGTCGAAACACCGAGCGTATTGTTGATCGATTTGAAACGGTCAAGATTGAGATGCACGAGGGCAATCTGTTCGTCGCGTTTGCGGCTTGCGAGCGCTGCGTCGATGCGTTCCCGCAGGTAGATGCGGTTTGGGAGGCCCGTCAGCTGATCGTGGTGGGCGAGATAGGCGATGCGCTCAGCCGCCTTTCGATCTTCGGTGACGTCGGCATGGATGGAAATATTGCTCCCATCGGGCAAAACGGTGATAACGCTCTGGACGGTGCGGCCGTCTTCCATCACCCATTCGCGATGACGGATGTGTCCTCCCTCCAAGATGGCGTCCCGAAGGCGGGAAACCTTTTTCTCAGCGCGCTCGGTTCCGCGGATCTTTGCGATCAGGGATCCCATCGCCGAGCCTGGCAATGCCTCCTCAGCGCTGAACCCGAAGAGTTGCCGGAAGCGAATGTTGCAGACGATCAGCCGTTGCTCCGAATCGAAAACACTCAGGCCCTGCGGCAGGTTGTCGAGAACGATCCCGAATAGGCGCTTCTGCTCCGCGAGATCTTCCCTTATGGAGCTGAGGCTGCCCTTCAGTTCACCATTTTTCTTCGCGAGGCGTTGAGCGCGATCTTCGGCAGCGCGCTTCTTTCCCGCCTGCAGCCGATACGTCTCGACGGCAAGAGCCATGAGACGTTGTGCGTTGGCAGTCCCGTCCTCATTGATTGCTGTCATGCACTGTTGCCGAAAAAGGGCCTCAGCTTCCATTTGCAGCAATCTTTAAGTCAGGAGAGGGGCGAGCATGGGCCGAGGCGAGGGAACCTGCTCCTAATCTGCAATTTCGACGCGGCACGTCAGACATGAAAGGGCCTTCCGAAACAATCGAAAAATATAAAAAATGCAATCTTAAAACTCGATCGGCGATGTGCCAACGCGGTCAAGATAATCCGCAGGTCGTATTAAAATTTTGTTGCAACGCAAACGAATGTATCGGCGGCGCTCTGTCTGGCCGGTTCGGCCGCAATACCAGCTGATGCAAGCGATCTCGGTCCGCGCTACATGTCATCGGTGCGCCTCGGTTACACTTTGTCAATCATGGTTAATAGGGTATTAACAGCTTATTGACGCAATGCGCAAATCAGTTTAACCACCGATCATTCTTTGATTTTTCCAATTTCGTATTGCGTACAAACATCACCAACGAGCGGTGAATGGAGGTTTGTATGGGCCGGGTTTCGTCGGTCAGTGATACGTCCTACGCGTATCTCGCAACATTGTCGCGGCTGGACACAAATGGCGACGGCGTGTTGAGCCGTGGCGAACGGGCGGCTGATGATAAGCCAGGCATTCTTAAGCAGCTGAGCGAAGAAGATAGAATACAGGAATTCGCACCAAAGCTCTCTGATGGCGTGCTTCAGTTCATGATGGCTACGCGTGAGACCGGAAGCGTCAACTTCTACCAGCAGTCGCAGCAAAGTATCTCTGACGACTTGTATAAGAGCACGTACGGTCAATACGATCTCGACATCGTCGCCTGATGGATCGTGCGAATGTGATACCGGCCCGTCGCGGCCGGCTTTTCTTTGTCGCCAATTCCGGAACAGCTTCATGCCTCGCACGTTGAAAGCAGCGATGCAAAGGAAGGGAAGCTCCAATGAAAGCAATTCTTTCGATTGCCGCTCTGACGTTCATTGCGGCCTCTTCAGCCGGGTTGGCTCAGGACAAGCAGACAGCCACGGCGGACTTCGTGGGTGCAGATGGAAAGGCAAGCGGTCGGGCTACTCTGACGGCTGCAGCTGGAGGTGGCGTTCTCATCGAAGTCGAGGTGACTGGATTGCCTGGGAATAAGTGGGTCGCATTCCATATTCATGAGACTGGCAAGTGTGATGCCGCCGGGCGTCACGAGTCCGCCGGAAAGCACTTCAATCCGAGCAATGCCGAACATGGCCTGCTGTCCGCAAAGGGACCCCACGCCGGCGACATGCCCAACCAATATGTTGGCCAGGATGGCGTTCTGAGGGCGCAGGTGTTTGACACTATGGTCACCTTGGACGGCAAAACCGATGGCATCCGTGGTCGAGCACTGATCGTTCATTCCAATTCCGATGATTATCGCAGTCAACCTGCAGGAGACGCGGGCGAGCGTTTAGCATGCGGTGTCATTAAGTAAGTTTTCTATTCGGCGTTGGTCGGTCAGTGATAGTAGTATCGCTCGGCGTACCACTCGCTTGATGCCATGGGTTTATCCGTTGCGATCCACCGCCCGAGACTGCTCGTTTCGATGAGATCGGCCGTTGTGTGATCCTCCAGCCCGACAAATATGATATTTGTGTTCTCGCGCAGGCGAGGATTAGCGAAGCCCATTCGGCCATCATCCCCCACGTGCACCAGGCTCATCCCGACGTAGAAAAACTCGGCCTGATAATCCCGCATGCTTTCCTGGTTGAACGCATGAGCAACGTCAATCACCGACTTCTGTGGTCCATTATAGACGGCGATCGTCTCATTGAGTCCAAATGTTGCTCCGTAAAGCGCGATCGAACTTACCGGAACCGCTGTCGTGGCACCGCTGATCAGATCCATCTGTTGGCCGAAGAAGCTGGCTTTGCCGACGTTCAGGTCGCCGCGAAAGAAATAGGAAAATCGATCACGCGTCAGATAAATCGCCTGCCATCGAAATCGCAGATATGTGTCCGAGGCGCTGGTCAGGCCCTTGAGCCTGGCCAAACAGCTTACAAACGTATCACGATAGCTCTCCAGCGACATCGTCAACCTCCTCAAGGAGGTTAACCGGTACGGAGTCAAATCGTTCCGGCCGTCGGCTCTTCCACGTTCAACGCAAACGGCGCGTTTCCGTCGGCATCCGCGCCCCTGCCAATAGCGCGAACAGAATCCACCAATCTCCCGCCGCGACCGAGCATATCGTCACCGATCTGAACGAGCCGGCTATTGGGTGTCGCATATGGTGAGGCGGCACGCAGCCGGCGAACCAGAGCACCGTCCTCCTGCTCGGGCGCCAAGGCGAGAGCGGCAATCAAGGCGGCGGCAGGTGAACGGGACACGCCCATCCAGCAGTGGACCAAAAGAGGAGCGCACTGGTCCCAACCGCGCACGAAATCGATGATCTCTTGGACATGCGTCTCATCGGGCGCTATGAGGCTGCCGGTTCCCTTGAAGGAAATGTCATTCATATTGAGGAGAAGATGCCGATGCGCCTGGATCACCCCAGGGCGATGAAAGGCCTGTTCCCTCGCCGTCAGGCTGATCATCTCACGCGCGCCGTGCTTGACGGCCATCTCGGCGATCCGAGCAAGAGGCGCGACAATGATGACAGTCATGATTTGCTGCTCCGCATGGTCTCGATTGCCTCGAAGCGTTCGCAAAAGAGGCGCTGCGCCTCGACAGCCGGCAAGGGCGTCATCAGCAGCATGTCTTTGGTAATCCCGCGTGGCTGACCAAAGAATTTCTGCGCCTCCGCCGATGTAAAGCCGGCGAGCTGAGTTGCTTCGAAGTAAGCGGCGATAGTGTCGGCCTTCTTGATCTTCTCCTTGAGCTCGCGTGTCGGGTGAGGCGGCAGGCCAAAACGAAGATGGACGGCCGCTTCCAGCCGCTTTTCGACGGCCTTGTAGCCCCCGCCGACCACCGACTTGAATGGCGAGATCATATCACCGATGACGTATTCCGGCGCATCGTGTAGCAGGGCCATCAGGCATTGATCGGCTGTCGCATCATTGAGGCGATGGAAGATTTCTTCTACGATAAGGCAATGCTGAGCGACCGAGAACGCGTGATCCCCTGAGGTCTGTCCATTCCAGCGGGCAACGCGTGCAAGCCCGTGTGCGATATCGCTCATCTCGACGTCAAGCGGAGAGGGATCGAGCAGATCGAGCCGGCGGCCGGAGAGCATGCGTTGCCATGCGCGTGGCGCCTTTGTGGTCACGCGCTGGCCTCGTTCGCCGTCGGAAATATCAGTCCTGTCCAGGCTGGTAGTTCGAGGGTGACGCGGGTCTCGCCTGCCAACAGAGGCGTATCTGTTGCGATGGCCTCACCGGCACGGTCGATGCGAACGATCGCAAGGCCGCCTTTTCCCACAACCGAGCCGAGCGTGCCGACCAGCTTGCCTGCGGCAGTGATTTCCGTCCCGGGCGGAGGCAGCGCCGTCTCGCCCTTTACGGTGACGATGCGGCGGCGCGCCGTTCCTCGATGCTGCATTCGCGAGACGACCTCCTGCCCGACATAGCAGCCCTTCTTGAAGGAGAGCCCGCCATTAAAATCCATCAAGACATCGTGCGGGAAAGCATCCTGCAGCTCATAGTCCTGTCCCGATACAGCGATGCCGTTTGCCGTACGTAACGCATCGTAAGTCTTGAGATCATCGGTTCCGTGCTGCCCTGCTTGGCGGATAAGCGTAACGCCTGCCTTGGCAAAGCGGCTGTCGACTGGTCCCGTATTTGTGTTCTCCCAGGAAACCGTCACGCCATCGCCGGCAGGCGATATGTCGACGGCTGCCCTGAGCTTGTACATCGATAGTCGCTTGAGGAGCGCATCCCGCTGATCATCGTCCGTTTCGATGATAAACCCGTCTCCGTCCTGCCAGATCATAAAGTCGAACAGGATTTTGCCCTGCGGGGTCAATAGCGCGCCCGGTCGCGCTTCGTTCGCAGCAAGCGCGGCGAGGTCCGTCGTGATCAGATTCTGCAGAAATGATTGTGCCTCCGAGCCGCTGACCTTAATGAGCGAGCGGTTCTTCAGATATACGGCTGGCATGGCGGCACCTGTCGCGTTCGTTATCGCTCAGAAGTATGTCTTCGCTTAAAGGATCGCAAGCCTCAGTCGCCGGCCGTGAAGTACTTCCATTTGCCATCGGGGGTGATGCCCAGTCGGTAGAAGTTATAGCCACCGAATTCCTGCATGTCAGCGAGGTCACCCGCTGTAACGATGCGCAGCAATTCCACCCGTTCGGGAGGTGTTAGTGCCTTCAGATCCTTCTCGGCGAAATAAGGCCAGACATACATCTCGTCAGCCGTGCCTTGGCCAACGTGGACAAAGCCGGTGGAAATGACGTCGAGCATGATCGCCAGGATCTCATCGCCCTCGGGATCGCCGGAAAGGTCCTTGAGTGCGCCGATCGGGTCGTCCGTCGGCTCTCCGACCGTCACCTGGGTCTGGTTGGCGCCCGTGCCGAGCAGGGGCCGCAGCCGCTCGAGATCGCCTGAAGCAGCGGCTTCGACGATCTGTTCGCGCATCTTGCGAACCGGCTCGGGGACCTTGCTGATATCGTAGATGACCTCGACGGGCTTTGTACTGTCCTGGGCCCCGGGCGTCTTGTCGTTGCCCTGACCGGCCTGTGAATTGACCAACGGGTCGGGCATTGGAACGCCGGGCGCGGTAGGAGAGGGTGCCGGCTTGTCGCCGCTTGGGCCCGGGGCGCTTTGCGCGGCTTGGCCCGGTGTCTTCTGCAGCTCAGACAGCGCCAGTGCGGAGGTCGCTGTCAAAAGGCTGCTGGCGCTAAGGCCGATTGCAAGCAAAAGCGGCACAATCGCGGGCCGCGAAGCATTGTCCCTAGCGGTATGCATGAAACTCTCTGTGATTGTTATTGCAATGTGCGGTTCGGAGAAAACTCGCCGGCAAGCATGCGCTCGCGCAGGGAATCCAGCAGCGCTTCGGCACTATTTTCGCCATGGAGGCGAATGGTCTCACGGAGCGCGTGAATGATTGCTGTATCGGCGATGATCTCGGGTTCGATTCCGTCTGCCATGCCATCGGCCCAGGCTTCGTTATGGTACTCCAAGGCCGCCTGAGTCTTCTCATGAACGATCATATCGTCGATGTCATTGAGGCTTGGTTCCATTGTCATTTCCTCAAACTGCATGCCTTACTACCTGGTTAACAACCTTATCAGCCTTTTCCCAAAACGACACGGCCGCCAGTGAAAAGAGGTTAATTAACCGTTAATTTCCGAACCGTGACGTAATTTCTATGGCGAGTGTTGCACCTTCGGCACGGTATCGTTCTTCTGCCACGATGGCTGCCTGCGTGCAATCCGTATAAACCGAAGCAAACGCACGATAGCCGCGATTGAAGGCGGCGGTCAGCTGTTCCTTGCGTTGCGGCTCGTCTTTCGCCTCCGAATCAAGCAGTTGCTGCATATGCACTCGCCACTCACCGCTGTCCTCCGCTTTGCATAGGGTTCTCAGATAGTGGACCGACCCCAACACTTCGGCAAGCCGCGAAAGCTTATCGTCATAAGGCACGGCGACCGTTTTGAGCGCATTCTCCTCTGGCGGTCGTGTTGGCGTTGGGCCCTGTGCCAATGTAGAGGCGGGTAGGGCAACGCTTGCGCACAATGCGAGAGACAGGAACGCGCGGCGAACGGGAATCATGTCCGCAGTTGATACCCTGACAGTGACGGGAACAAGGCGCATTCAGGAGTTTTCACCTGCTTATTCGCTGCCGACCGCCAAACGTTCGGCGCATTCCAGCACACTTTGAGGGACCGGCAGTCGGCGGATCTCTTCTATGGTGAACCAGCCGAGGCCCGCGGCATCGTCGCCTGCTTCTGCGACAGCCGTGTCTTCTGCCTCGACGCGAAAAACGGAAAGAACGAAGTGGCTAACGACCATGCCGTCGGCGGCGTGTGTCTTGAGGTCATACGTCGCGAAGAGGTGAGGGCTGCGCGCTCTTATGCCTGTTTCCTCCTCTAATTCGCGCAGCGCGGTTTCCTCGGGCGTTTCGCCGGGTTCGGCCCGTCCTCCCGGAAAGGCATACATATCGGCTGACGGCGGATTGCGCCGGAGCACGAGCAGGAAGCGGTTGCCGCGCTGGAGGATGGCGGAGGAGGCCGCCTTCGGAATGGAACTCATGGATGCCGCGTTGATCTCTATTGGTTGTGCTTGGCGCCGCCATCGTTCCGCAGGATATTATGCTCGGCGATTCGAAGGAGCTCTCGTGACTTATATCATCTATGCCGCTGCGGCTGTTTTCGAGATTGCCGGATGCTTTGCCTTCTGGGCCTTGCTGAGAAGGGCAAAGCCCATATGGTGGCTGGCACCTGGGATGGCGTCGTTGGCGCTATTTGCTTGGCTCCTGACCATGATACCAAGTGAGGCGGCAGGTCGCACTTTCGCGGCCTATGGCGGTATCTATATTGTGGCTTCCCTGATGTGGCTGTGGATTGTGGAAAGTCGTGTGCCCGACCGCTGGGATATTGGCGGTGCGATCGTCTGCCTCTTTGGCACGGCGATGATCCTCTTCGCGCCGCGTGGCTGAGGCTTGACCGCTGCCGGTCGGAGTGCAAAGACAACCTTCATGTGTGGACGCTATGCTCTGACGATATCCCCTGAGGAACTCAATGAAATCCTCGGAATCATGGATCTCGAGGATTTTCCCGCGCGCTACAACATTGCCCCGACCCAGCCTATTCTTGTTGTCGTTTCGCAGGAAGCGCGAAAAAAGGGCAGCAACCTTCCGGAGCGGCGCGCAGTGCTTGTGCGCTGGGGCTTTACGCCGGGCTGGGTGAAAGATCCGAAGCAGTTTCCACTGCTGATCAATGCTCGCGCCGAAACAGCGATCGGCAAGGCTTCGTTTCGCGCTGCGATGCGTCACCGGCGCGTCCTTGTACCTGCCTCTGGCTTCTATGAATGGCATCGGCCGAGCAAGGGGAGCGGCGAAAAGCCCCAGGCCTATTGGATCAAGCCGCGACGCGGCGGCGTTGTCGCCTTCGCGGGCCTGATGGAAACGTGGTCCTCCGCCGATGGTTCGGAAGTCGACACCGGCGCGATTCTGACGACTGCGGCAAACGCCGCCATCGCGCCGATCCATAACCGCATGCCCGTCGTCATCAAGCCGGAGGAGTTTTCGCGCTGGCTGGATTGCAAAACACAGGAGCCACGTGACGTTGCCGACCTGATGAAGTCGGTCGAAGAGGATTTTTTCGAGGCGATCCCCATTTCTGACAGGGTCAACAAAGTCACCAATATGTCGGCCGATCTTCACGACAGGGTGACCGTCGAGAAGCCGCCATCGTCGCCTAAGATAAAACCGGACCACGGCCAACTGAGTTTCTTCTAATTCGATAATCCCACCGCATCGTTCTCCGGTAAATCCCATGATCTCAATCTCGGCCGCCCTTGCAGGCTTCTTTCTTGGCGCCTCGCTCATTATCGCAATCGGCGCACAGAACGCGTTCATTCTACGTCAGGGTTTAATGCGGTCGCACGTTTTCATCCTGTGCCTGATCTGTGCGTTATCGGATGCCGTCCTAATTGCCGCAGGCGTTGCTGGTCTCGGAACGCTCGTTGGCCAGTCACCGATGCTCATTTCGGTTGTGACGCTCGTGGGTGCTATCTTTCTTGGTTGCTATGCGGTGATTGCATTCCGTCGCGCCTATCATCCAGGTGCAATGAAGGCCGGTGCGCCTGAGGCCCTGAGCCTGAAGGCAGCCGTGGCGACATGCCTGGCCTTCACTTTTCTCAACCCGCATGTCTATCTGGACACGGTCCTTTTGCTCGGCAGTTTGTCCGCTGCCTATAGCGGTGCGGACCGCATCGCATACGGCGTCGGTGCTGCCGCCGCCTCGTTCATCTGGTTCTTCGGTTTGGGTTATGGCGCCCGCCTCTTGCAGCCAGTCTTTGCAAAACCCGCTGCCTGGCGGGTTCTCGATGTCATCATCGGCATTGTCATGGGGCTATTGGCAATCAGTCTGCTGATGCGCTTCTTCCATCCCGCATAGTCGTCCGGCATACCGGCGAGCGCCAACCCTTCGAGGATCGGTTCGATCCGGTCAGGGTTCTTGGCGACCTGGCCAGCGCGGACGTGGGCACGATGGGCAACTCGATTCTTGAGTGGGAAGCCTTATTGTCAGCGGCGGCCGTCAGTTGCACAGAAAGCGCAAAATTGACCGCATCAACGGCGCTGCCCCAGTCCCAGTTTGATGACGCCGTTGTGATCCTAGGACCGCAGGATTGAAGACAGCCTGCCGGTGATGCTTCAGCGCCGCCAGCGTGTCTGCTTATCGTTTGTCATCATGCGCGAATAACCAAGGACATCAGCGACAATGATCGCACTTTAGCTTGCGATTTGTCCGACCTCGGTCATCCAGGCTCCGAACTAGGCTTATGGACGTTGGTCTTGGCGGTTCGGCTCAACCATGTCGCGCGTTGCGAGAAACGCGCGTTGGATTTTCAATGAATCAGGAAGGTAAGGTCTGATCTTCGCTGCGGTTTCAGCGGGGCAACAGCCTCGCCCTATGCAATCTTCTTGACGAGCGGAGGCTTGCTCTTGAGCATCAGGGCGGCTGCAAGAACGGCCTTCAGGCCGAGCGGGCGATAATTGGCGCTGAGGTCCGATTTTGCCGGCTGTTCGACGCTTGTCTTCTTCGGGGTCACAATACTCTCCTCACGTGTGCTATCCCTAGACTCTTATATTTATTGCTCTTTTGCGTGTAATAGCGACAAAATCGAGGCGCCGCTTATCAGGAATTGTGTATCCGATGCATAATCCGCGAGGCTTGGGTGAGGCATTCTTCGGCAAGAGACAGTTGAAAATGTCAGATGTGGCGGCCGATATCGTCCTCGCCGACGCCCGGTTCCTCGATGGTCAGCGTGCCGTATTTCCGCTTCCACTTGCGGGCGCCGAATGGCAGCGTCAGGAGGTAGATAACGGCGGTTAGGACCATGACTTCCCATGTAAAGCTCGACAGGAGAGCCACGTACAGAACGACCCCAAGCATGACTGGCAGCACCAGATCACGCCGCAGCCTGCTGCCCTCGGACTTGCCGGACCAGACGGGGAGACGGCTGATAAGCAGGAACGCGATCAGAACCGTATAAGCGGATGAAAAGTAAGCGAAGGTGCGATCCGTCGTCAGGCCGAGGAAGCCGAGATAGACCGGCAGCAGCACCAGCATCGCGCCGGCCGGTGCAGGCACGCCGACGAAATATTCCGACTGCCACGTTGCCTTGTTCTCGCGCTCGGCCATGACATTGAAGCGAGCCAGGCGAAGGCCTGCCGCAATGGAATAGATCAGGGCGGCGATCCAGCCGATCGAGCGGGCCTGATCGAGCGCGAAGACGTAGACGACCAGTGCGGGCGCGACGCCGAAGTTCACGATATCCGCCAGCGAATCCATTTGCGCGCCGAACTTCGAGGTGGCCTTCATAAGGCGCGCAACGCGGCCGTCTATCCCGTCAAGGAATGCAGCGAGAAGGACCATGCCAACCGCAAGTTCGTACCGGTTCTCGAAAGCCAGGCGGATGCCGGTGAGACCGGCGCAGATTGCCAAAACCGTGATGAGATTAGGAATGATGAGGCGAAGCGGTATCTCGCGAAGGCGCGGTCCGCGCCCCGAATCATCAGGAGGGCCGTTGGGTTCGAAGGGCGGGAAGGGCGTTTCCATGTCGCTCTCCAGTGCTATTAGCTTCGACGGCTGACGACCGGGCCCTTGGCTGAGCCGAACTCGGCCAACACGGTTTCACCGGCGATCGCGGTCTGGCCGAGCGTCACGCGTGGCGCTGCGCCTGCCGGGAGAAATACGTCAAGACGTGACCCGAAGCGAATGAGGCCGAAGCGCTCGCCGGCGTCCAGAGGTTCGCCCGTATTGGACCAGCAAAGGATGCGCCGTGCAACCAGGCCGGCAATCTGAACAACGCCAATCTGGCCATGCTTCGTCTCGATCACGAGGCCGTTGCGCTCGTTCTCGTCGCTTGCTTTGTCGAGTTCGGCGTTCACGAAGCTGCCCGACCGGTAGTTGACGCTGACTATTCGCCCGCGCACCGGCGATCGGTTCACGTGGCAGTTGAAGACATTCATGAACACCGAGATGCGTAGCATCGGCTCGCTGCCGAGGTTCAGTTCGGCAGGTGGCACCACGAGCTGAACGGAGGACACCTTGCCATCAGCGGGTGAGATGACGAGATCGTCATCCTGAGGCGTCATTCTCTCGGGATCACGGAAGAAGTAGGCGCACCACAGAGTCAGGATCAGTCCGATCCAGAACAGCGGCTTGAAGATCCAGCCCAGGATCAGTGATGCGACGAAGAAGGCGGCGATGAAGGGATAACCTTCCTTGTGCACCGGAACGATCGTGTTGCGCACCGTATTGAACAAGCTCATTTATACCGCTCTCCTAAAGCATGTCTGCCGAAAGCGGGAACCGGTCTCGGGACAAAGACATGCGTGAAAACAAAGAACGAAAGCGCGACAGGCGAATCTGGAAGATCGCGCCATGCTTTAGCGTTCTTTTCTCACCGCTGGTTACAGGGAAACCGCCGCCGGGGCAATGCTGCCTCTCCCTGACCTCACATCTATGACGGGCTTCTGAACAGCAAAGCACCGCGAAGTGCCCTGCACGAGATTAGCTCGCCGGCGCAAGCCTGTTCACGACGCCCATGTCGTCGCTCTCGCGAACCTGCTTCAGGTGCTCCTCAGCCTGCGTGGCTTCGCGCTGGCGGTTCCACATCGAGGCATATAAGCCATTCTTCTGAAGAAGTGCGGTATGTGTCCCGCGTTCAGCGATCTCGCCGCTTTTCAGAACGATGATCTCGTCTGCGCCGATGACAGTGGACAGCCGGTGGGCAATAACGAGCGTCGTCCGGTTCTTGGACACGACATCGAGTGCGGTCTGGATGTCGCGCTCGGTGGTGGTGTCGAGGGCTGAGGTTGCTTCGTCGAGGATCAGAATCGGCGGCGCCTTCAGGACCGTCCGGGCGATTGCAACGCGCTGTTTCTCGCCGCCGGAGAGCTTCAGGCCACGCTCGCCAACCTTGGTATCAAAGCCCTCGGGTAGCAGATCGATGAAGTGCGCGATCTGGGCGATCTCGGCCGCAGCTTTGACCTCTGCATCGCTAGCCGATGGACGCCCGTAGCGGATGTTGTAGGAAACCGTATCGTTGAAAAGGACGGTGTCCTGCGGAACCATGCCGATGGACGCCCGCAAGGTCTTCTGGGTCACCGTCCGGATATCCTGGCCGTCGACCGAGACCGAGCCGCTCTGAATGTCGTAGAAGCGGTAGAGGAGGCGCGACAAGGTCGATTTACCGGCGCCTGACGGGCCGACCACTGCGACGGTCTTGCCGGCAGGCACGTCGAAGGAAATACCCTTCAGAATCGGACGGGCAGGATCATAGGAAAAATGCACGTCCTTGAAGGAAATGGCGCCTTGCTTGATATCGAGAGGCGTTGCATCGGGGGCATCCCTCACTTCCGCCTTGACTTCGAGGAGATCGAACATCTGTTCGATATCCGTCAGCCCCTGGCGGATTTCGCGGTAGACGAAGCCTATGAAGTTTAACGGGACGGAAAGCTGCAGAAGCATAGCGTTGACAAAGACGAAATCGCCGACCGTCTGCTCGCCGCGTTGGACCGCAAGCGCCGACAGGATGAGCATCACCGTCGTGCCCAGCCCGAAAATCACACCCTGGCCAAAATTGAGCCAGCCGAGCGAGGTCCAGACATCCGTGGCCGCTTTCTCGTACCGTTCCATAGACCTGTCGAAGCGCCGGGCCTCCATCTCTTCGTTGCCGAAATATTTGACCGTTTCGAAGTTGAGGAGCGAGTCGATCGCCTTGGTATTGGCGTCGGTATCGCTGTCGTTCATCGCGCGGCGGATGGCGATGCGCCAGTCGCTGGCGCGGATCGTGAACCAGATATAGGCCCAGACGGTGATGGCGGTCACGGCAAGATAGGAAAAGCCGTAGCCCCACCAGAAGATGATCGCGGTCAAAAGAAACTCGATCAGCGTCGGAACCGAGTTGAGGATCGTAAACCGCACGATCGTCTCGATGCCTTTGGTACCGCGCTCTATGATACGGGATAGACCTCCAGTCTTTCTCTCGAGATGAAAACGCAGAGATAGCTCGTGCATATGCACGAAGGTCTTGTAGGCCAGCTGCCGAACTGCGTGCTGGCCGACGCTGGCAAACAGTGCGTCGCGCAGCTGGTTCAAGCCGAGTTGGATGAGACGGGTCAGGTTGTAGGCGATTACCAAGGCGATCGCACCGGTAAGCAGCTCCGGCACTTTGCCAGCCAGGTCCATCTTCCCGTTCAGCGCGTCGGTGGACCACTTGAAAAAATAGGGGACGAGCAGCAACACGAACTTGGAGACAAGCAGATACACTGACGCCCAGACCACTCGCATCTTGAGATCCGTTCGACCGGCCGGCCACATGTAGGGCCAGAGATTGAACAGTGTCCGCAGGAGGTTGGAATCTGAGACTGTCTTGTTGTTTGCCATGCGATTCTCCCGCCGAAAGGCGCTCATGGCGCTGAGTTGCCGACAGATTCGGGAGCGGCGGAAATGCCGAAACGGCCTTGCCGAACGTGATCGTCGTCACCGCCATATAGGGGTTGGCAGGAGCAATACAACAAATGGACGCTGCAGGAAAAGAGCGGCCGGACATGATGTCCGTCCAGCCGCTCGATTAGGCCATGAGCGCTTAGAGGTGCTCACCCGAAAGCCGCTTGCGGTGAAGCTCTTCCGCGTTCGGCAGAGCATCTTTTGGAAGGCCGAAGATCTGTCCTGGCAGGATCCGGTCCGGGTTGATGATCTTGTCCTCGTTGGCGACATAGATTGTCGTATAGCGAACGCCTGCGCCGTAAACACGCCGCGATATCTGCCAGAGGGTATCGCCCCGGCGGATGATGACCGTCTCACTGCTCGGAGCAAGCGGTGCCTGCTCAATCGTCGTGGGTCCGTCTTGATTTCCCGCCACTTCGTTGGTCGCAGGCGCATTCGGCGCCTGCGCTGGGGCAGGCTCGGTCAACTGGGCTATGTCGGCGCCGAGTTTGCCGAGGGCCGCGCCTACGGATTTTGTATCGTTTGGCAATGCCTGCAGTATCCTCAAGGCGTCTGCAGCAGACTGTGCCGCTGTGGAAGTCTTCTGCTTGAAATCGGCGGTGGCGTCGGCCGCTGGTCGGAATTCCACGATGGCACGCAGGGCGAATTCGTTGGCGGAACGGGCCGCTGCCAGCTGTTCAGCGGTGGGTGTCTTGCCGTCGGCGAAGAGATCGCTGAGCAGAGAGAAGGCCTTGGCGGCATCACTCTTCAGTTTTCCAAGCCTGCCCTCATCCAGAGGCACCATCGCTGCCGGGCTTCCGGCGATAGCCTTGGTCCCTTGCGCGGCAACCGTCACCTGATTTCCTTCCGGACGGTTGAAATTCACAGAGGCGCGAACGGCGACCTTGCCGGTGTCGTCGAGAACGTCGACGCGAATCTTGTGATCGCCGACGGCGAGCGGCATAACACCATCGACGACAAAGTGACCGTCGGGACCGGCCTTCGCCTTGCCGATCAGCTTGTCGTCGGCATAGGCGACGACGTTGGCCGAGGGTTTGGCCGTACCCGCGACAAAGATCTTGTCACCTTCGATCTCGACGGCGCTGACCATGACGTCGACAGCGGCAGGGGGGCTGGCGGCTGCTGGCGCGCTAGTCACATCCATCGAACTCGATGCTTGCTCGGCTTGGGCCGCAGACTGATTGGACGGCGTGGCGGAAGCAACCTGGGCTCCCGGCTTGGGCGCCACGATGACGCGGCTGGCAGTGCCCGGCTTCGACACCATTGCCAGCAGGTCGGCAGTATTGCCATCCTTGGGAACCGATACGGTCGCGACTTCTTCCGATGTCGAGGCTTCACCATCCTTACCTATGGCCCGCAGGACGATCTGGTGGTCGCCGGCAGTAAGCGGGTTGTCAAGCACCGCGGCAAAATCACCGGTGGGGCCGACGTCGGTCGTAGTCACGACCTTATCCCCGTCAATGATTTCAAGCTTGCTGTTCGGCTCAGCCGAACCGGCGATGACGGTGGAGCCATCCGGCTCTACCCGCAGTACGTCGAAAGTTGGAAGCTTGTTTTCGGCTGGGGAAGTCGCCGACGATGGCTGATTGGCAGATGCCGTCGGCTCCGAGGAGGAGCCGGTCAGGGCTGCTTCAGCCTTTGCGATCGCGGCTGCCACGTCGGCAGTGTTTTCCGGCAGCGCCTTGATGATGCTCAGTGCCGTTGCTGCGCCATTCTTGACCTTGGTGGCGGCAGCCGCCGTAACTGGGTTCGTGCCGTCCGGGATTGCAAAGTCGGCGAGTGTCTGGAGCGAAGTCGACGCCTTCAACTTGGCCGCTTCGGAAACGTCCTGATCGGGGGCCTTGCCGTCTGCAAAGAGCGCCTTAAGTTCCGACATGGCTTGGCCTGCCTCTGAAGCGAGGCGGCCGACTTTCTGAGTTGTTTCCGCATCGTCGGGAGCTGAGGAGCGTGAAGTTTTCGCGGATTCGGCGACCGTCTTTTTCACTTCGGAGCCGGCCTGGTTTATTGCGTCTCCAACTTTGGCGGCGTCTCCGCCGATGCGGGGCATGACGAAAAAGACCATCAAAAGAATTGCGACTACAAGCACTGCAAGGGCCAGCAAGCCGGCACGATTTCTCATCATCACGTCTCCCCAGGCGGCAATTCTGCCGGACTTCCTAAAATTGCTAGCGATTCCCGCTGCTTTGCACAAGCAGTCAAAGTAGCCAGGCAAATGCAGGACGCAGGTTTTCCGTCATTTTTCTTGACTGAAGGCAGATAGAATAGTTGTTTGCCCCTATGACCGATCAATCTCATTCCATTCGCTCCATTTGCATTTACTGCGGCTCCCGACCGGGCAGCGATCCGCGCCACATGGCGGCCGGTCGTGCGCTGGGGAAGGAAATCGCCGAATATGGCCTGCGCCTCATTTATGGTGGAGGCACCAAAGGCATCATGGGGGCTGTGGCGAGCGGCGTGCTTTCGAATGGTGGTCAGGTAACCGGCATCATCCCCGAGTTCCTGATTGACATGGAGGCTACGCGCCATTCCCTCGGCCAGCTCAACGAGTTGATTGTAACGCCTGACATGCATACGCGCAAACATGCGATGTTCGAGCGCTCCGATGCATTCGTGGCTCTGCCAGGTGGCATCGGCACGCTGGAGGAGATCGTCGAGATTATGACCTGGGCGCAGCTCGGCCGTCACGAAAAGCCGATGGTCTTTGCCAACGTCAACGGTTTTTGGGACCCGATGATGGAGCTCATGCGGCACATGACGGACGAGGGCTTCGTCCACACGGCCCATCGCGTCCAGCCGCTCGTCATCGACGACATTTCCGAAATCATCCCCGGCATTATGGCGCAGGCGGCCGAAAATGCTTCAATCGACCGCGACGGTGAAGATGCCGTCATCTCAAAGATGTAAGGCCAGGGCCAAGGCTAGGGCCAAGGCCGGGCTTAGCGCTCCCGGCTCCCCTTGAGCATCGCCCAGCTGTAGAGGAACAGACCTGCCCAGATCAGAGGGAACGCGATCATGCGTGCCGTGCCGAGCGGCTCGCGGAAAACGAAAATTGCAATCAGGAAAATCATCGTCGGCGCGATGTATTGCATGATCCCGATCGTCGACAACCGCAACAGTTTGGCACCGTTGGCGTAAATCATCAGGGGGACGGCCGTGACGACGCCGCAACCGAGCAGCAGTGCGGTGTCGCCCAGTCCCGTGCGAAAGAAATGTCCTTGTCCGCTGCCGAGCTCGAGATAGAGAATGTAGAAAAACGCCGGAACGCTGAGGATCATCACTTCGAGAAAGAAGCCCTGATTCGGACCTAGCGGCAACGTCTTGCGAAACAGCGCGTAGAGACCCCAGGAAATGGTCAGAGTGAGCGATACCCAAGGAACGCCGCCGCTATCAAGCGCCAATACAACGACCGCTAGGCCGGCCAACGCAATCGCTGCGATCTGAACAGGCCGTAGCCGCTCCTTCAGTACCACGGCGCCAAGGAATATGCTGAACAGCGGATTGATGAAATAGCCGAGCGCGGCGTCGAGCGAATGACCGGTGCCGATCGCCCAAACATAGGTGCCCCAGTTGACTGTGATCAGCGAGGCTGTGAGCGCCGCCATGGCCATCATACGTGGTGAACGCAACGCCGTTCGGATATCCTGCGTCCGGCCGAGAACGATGAGCACGAGCCCTGCCAGGGGCAGGGACCAGAGAATGCGATGGGCGATGACCTCGGCCGGCGAAATATGAGCGACGGCCTTCATGTAGATCGGCAAGAAACCCCAAAGGAGATAGGCCGTCAGCGCAAAGGCGAATCCACGCGGACTGTCCTCGTTCTTGACGATCGGAGCGCTTGCGCTTGCATTGGAGGACATCGAGTGTTTCCATATTTGGTCTGGTTAAGGATCCGCTTAACGTAACGGACGTGAATAGGCCAATTCATTTCGGTGAATGAATGCCGGGTGATCGCGACGGTGAATAGCATGGACGAAGAGGCTCTTGCGAAGTGCCGCAGGGCATTTGCTTCCCGGGTGCTAGCGAAGGAGGGTGTGCAAGGCGACGACGCGCTGCTGCGGGCCTTCGCAACAGTTCCGCGCGAGCGGTTCCTGGGGCCGCCGCCATGGAGGATGGCCGGGTGGGGCGGTTATGTCGATGCCTCGGGAGACCCCTCCGTCGTCTATCAGGACGTCCTGTTTGCGCTTCAGCATGAGCGGCATATCAACAACGGTAGCCCAAGCCTCCACGCCCGGGGCATCCACAAGTTGGCGCTCCGCCAGGGGGACACCGTCTGTCATGTGGGCGCCGGCAGCGGTTACTACACGGCGATCATCTCCCTGCTCGTTGGCAGTGAAGGTCATGTCACCGCCATCGAATTCGACGGCGAACTGGCGAGACGCGCAGAAGACAATCTCCGCGACTATCCGAACGTTCATGTCGTCCATGGCAATGGGATCGAGTGGCCGCGTGAGCCGACGGATGCCGTCTATGTGAATTTTGCCATTCATTTTCCGGCCGAACCCTGGGTGGAGCGGTTGCGCGTCGGCGGTCGGCTGATTCTGCCGCTGGGTGTCCCTGATGTCGACGCCGCGGGGCCGACCGGCCTTGCTTCATACGCTGGCTTCTTCCTGTTCCGCCGCGAGGAGCATGGTTATGCTGCCGAATATCTTGGGGCCGTCGCGTTTGTTTGGGCGGAGGCCGTAAGGGGTGGTTTCGATAGTTACAGGCGGCTCGAAGCGGCCTTCTACAAGGGGGGTATGGACCAGGTCCGCGCCCTGCGCTGGAAGACCGCGCGGCACGGCAAGGAATGGTATTCGGAGGCGGACTGGGGCCTCGCTTTCGGAGCGTGAAGCCTACTCGGCGGCAATCTTGCCGGCTAGCTGCCGGTTCTTCATCAGCTTGTAGATCACCGAGTCCATCAGCGCCTGGAACGACGCATCGATGATGTTCTCAGACACGCCGACCGTCCACCAGCGAACGCCGTCGCTATCGGTCGATTCGATGAGGACGCGGGTGACGGCCTCGGTGCCGCCGTTGAGGATACGCACCTTGAAGTCGGCCAGAACCAGATCGTCTATCTCATGCTGGTATTTGCCGAAATCCTTGCGCAGTGCGAGGTCGAGCGCGTTGACCGGGCCGTCGCCTTCCGCGACCGACATGATCGTCTGTCCATCGATCACAATTTTTACGACGGCTTCCGAGACGATTTTCACGCGCCCATGGGAATCGAAGCGGCGCTCGACCATGACGCGGAAACCTTCGATCGAGAAGAACTCCGGGGTCGTCCCGAGCGTGCGGCGTGCCAGCAGCTCGAAGCTCGCATCGGCGCCTTCGTAGGCATAGCCGGAAGCTTCGCGTTCCTTGACCAGTGCGAT
Source organism: Rhizobium mesoamericanum STM3625 (assembly GCF_000312665.1). Taxonomy (GTDB): domain Bacteria; phylum Pseudomonadota; class Alphaproteobacteria; order Rhizobiales; family Rhizobiaceae; genus Rhizobium; species Rhizobium mesoamericanum. The sequence goes on from NZ_HF536772.1 coordinate 2,083,248, forward strand.
CAGGTGATCGAGCTTCGGATCGTCCTTCCCGACCTCGATGCCACGGCGCTTCAGCGCGTTGATGAAGTTCGCCTTTCCACCCTGGTCGGAGACCATGACCTTGCGGAAATTGCCGACGCTTTCAGGTGTCACATGCTCGTAAGTACGAGGATCTTTCAGCAAAGCAGATGCGTGAATGCCCGCCTTCGTCGCAAAGGCGGAGGCACCGACATAGGGCATCTGGTGGTCCGGCGAGCGGTTCAAAAGCTCGTCGAACGCATGCGACAGGCGCGTCAGGCTGGTCAGCCGCTCGCTGTCGATGGACGTTTCGAAGCGGTTGGAATAGGTTTCCTTCAGCGCCAGCGTCGGGATCAAAGTCACAAGATTGGCATTGCCGCAGCGTTCGCCAATTCCGTTCAGGGTGCCCTGGATCTGCCGAACGCCTGCCTCCACGGCTGCCAGCGAATTGGCCACTGCCTGACCGGTATCGTTGTGCGCATGAATTCCAAGACAGTTCCCCGGTACGCCCGCAGCGATCAGCGCCTCGACGATCGCACGGATCTCCGGCGGCTGAGTGCCGCCATTGGTATCGCAGAGCACGACCCAGCGCGCACCCGCTTCGTAAGCCGTCTTTGCACAGGCAATGGCATAGGCGGGGTTTGCCTTATAGCCGTCGAAGAAATGCTCGCAGTCGACCAAAGCCTCCTTGCCCGCGGTGACGCAGGCCGTGACACTCTGCGCAATGCTTTCGAGGTTTTCCTCGTTGGTGCAGCCGAGCGCCACCTTCACATGGTAGTCCCAGCTCTTGGCGACAAAACAAATTGCGTCACTCTTGGCCTGCACCAGACTTGCCAAGCCGGGATCGTTCGAAGCCGAGATACCGGCTCGCTTCGTCATCCCGAAGGCAACGAAGCGAGCCTGTGTCGTGCGTTTCTCACTGAAAAAGGCAGTATCCGTCGGATTGGCGCCGGGATAGCCGCCTTCGACATAATCAAGGCCGAACTCATCGAGCAAGCTCGCAATCGCGATCTTATCCTCGACGGAGAAGTCGATGCCGGGCGTCTGCTGCCCGTCGCGGAGCGTCGTGTCGAAGAGGTAGATCTTTTCGCGAGTCATGATGGTGGTCCTGTCGGCCTTGCGGCTGTTATCGCTTTCCGGCGAACGTGTCCGTGGCGCGGATGAGCCTGTCGAGGATGCCGGGCTCAGAATAGGCATGGCCGGCGCCTTCGATCAGGTGAAACTCGGCCGTCGGCCAGGCCTTGTGCAGCAGCCAAGCATACTTGGCCGGGCACGGCATGTCGTAGCGGCCGTGCACGATGACACCCGGAATATCCTTCAGCTTGTAGGCATCGCGCAGCAGTTGGCCTTCTTCCATCCAGCCGGCATTGACGAAGAAATGGTTCTCGATCCGGGCAAAGGCATAGGCAAAGTCGGCGTCCTCGAACTTGCCGCTGGTTGCCTTCTCGGGCAATAGCGTGATGGTTTCGCCTTCCCAGATGCTCCAGGCTTGCGCGGCCTCGAGCGCGACAGCCCGGTTCGCACCGGTGAGCCGGCGATTGTAAGCCAACATCATCTCATGGCGCTCTTCCGGCGGGATCGGGGCGATGAACCTTTCCCACTTGTCGGGGAACATTTCCGACACCCCGAACTGATAATACCAGTCGAGCTCGGCCCTGGTGAGCGTATAGATGCCGCGCACAACCAGCTCGGTCACCCGTTGCGGATGGGTCTCGGCATAAGCAAGCGCCAGCGTCGAGCCCCAGGACCCGCCAAATACCTGCCACTTTTCAACACCTGCCATCTCGCGCAGCCGCTCGATGTCGGCGACGAGATGCCAGGTGGTGTTGGCGTTCAGATCCGCGTACGGCGTGGACTTGCCGCAGCCGCGCTGGTCAAACAGCAGCACATCGTAGAGTGCAGGATCGAACAGACGGCGGTGGCTCGGCGAGAAGCCGCCGCCTGGTCCGCCATGCAGGAAAACCGCCGGCTTGGCGCCCGGCGTGCCTGAACGCTCCCAGTAGATCTTGTGGCCGTCGCCGACGTCGAGATGACCAGACGCATAGGGCTCGATTTCAGGATAGAGGGTACGGAGCACTTCAGTCATATTTTGACGCCTTCGGCTGGCCAGATTGCAGTATCGTGATCAGGATGCTGGAAGGAGATGATCTTCTCCTGCTGCGAGTAATAATCCGGGTCTTGGTGGACAGGTTGGTCGAAGATCGTCTCGACCCACGGGATGCGTGCGTCGTAGTTGACCTGGATCTGCGGTGCCAGATCGCTACGATCGTCAAACGTGCCGATCGCCAGCTCGAGGCCGCCCGGGTGGCGGTAGGTCATTGGCGTGCCGCAGTTCTTGCAGAACCCGCGTTCGATGTTGACGGAGGATTGGAAGTAGCTCAGCTCGCCGCGCGTCCACTCCATGCCTTCGGTGGGCGCGGTCACGAGCGCGGAAAAGAAGCCGCCGAACTGCTTCTGGCACATGCGGCAGTGGCAGATCGAAGGCCGGCCAAGCTTGCCGCTGATGCGGAATCTGACCGCGCCGCACTGGCAGCCGCCGGTTCGAATGGGTTCGCTCATGTTGACGCTCCGGTTGGCCAATAGGCTGTGTCGTGGTCGGGATGCTGGTGGTTGCTCGCGGCGATCGCATTCCCACGCTCGGGCGTATCAGGTTCCGGCTCGATGGGCAGAGCGTCGAGTTCGTGAAACCAGCTCATTCTGCGTCCGGTGTTCGATTGCATCACCGGCTTGACGCTATCTGGATCGTCCAGTGAACCGAGCACGATGTTGATGAAATCCGCATCCGGAACATCATAGAAAAGCGGTGTCCCACAGTCTGCGCAAAAGCCGCGGCGAACGATGTCGGAGGAGTGAAACCACTTCGGTTCGCCGCGCGTCAGGATAAAATCCTCTCGCTTGGCCGCCGCGAGCGGCATGAAGTAGTTCCCGGCGGCCTTCTGGCACATACGGCAGTGGCAAAGATGCGGATAACCGAGTTCGCCTGCGGCCCGGTAGCGAACCGCGCCGCACTGGCAACCGCCAATGTTTTCCGCAGCCGCTGTCACGGATTTCTCTCCACAGGCCACTTGGTCGTGTCGTGGTCCGGATGCTGGTAGGAGATAATGTCGAGTACGAACGGAGCAGCCTCAGCGTCTTCTTCTGTCTCGCGTGCGGGTAACTCATGCAGGTGATCGACGAAACCGATCTTTCCCTCGGTGCCGAACTGGATGACTGGAGGAAGAGCGGACGGATCGTCGAAGGCGCCCGCCGCGACCGCCATGCCATCCGGTGCCTCGTAGGTCAGCGGCGTACCGCAATCGGAACAGAAGCCGCGCTCGACGAAGTTGGACGAGCGAAATCGCTTGCGCTCGCCGCGCGTCCACTCGAACTCGGCGCCGCGCACGGAAACCAGCGGGGCATAGTAGGCGCCGAACGCCTTCTGGCACATGCGGCAATGACAGATGGACGAATCATTCAACATTCCGCGAACCCGGAAGCGGATCGCTCCGCACTGGCATCCACCGGTATAGGTGTTCATCTCTTCACCTCCCACTTGGTCACTCGCTCTCCGGTGGCCGGATCCTTGCCGTCCTTGAGCTGGATGCCTTCGGCAAGCAGCGTCTCACGGATCTTGTCGGCTTCGGCGAAGTTCTTCGCCTTAAGAAGTTCGAGACGCGCCTTGACACGCCGGTCAATTTCGATCGCGACAGCTTCGTCGATCTCCGCCTTGGCGGGTAGGACACCCAGCAAAGCCGCGCTGGCGGCGAATGTCGCGTGGTCGCCCGACTGGGCAAGCACATGCAACGCCTGGATTGCTGCCACTGTGTTGAGATCGTCGGCCAAAGCGCTGACGACTGCAGCGTCGGGCTGCGCATCGGCAGCATCGGCTGCAGGCCACTTGGCCAGCAGGCGCTCGGCTTCCTCCAGACGCTTGACCGAAAAATCGATCGGTTCGCGATAATGGGTCATCAACATCGCGAGGCGCAGTACCTCGCCCGGCCATTTCCGGCCGCCGAACTTCTCGGTGTGCAGTAGCTCATAGATTGTCACGAAGTTGCCTTCAGACTTCGACATCTTGCGGCCTTCGACCTGCAGGAAGCCATTGTGCATCCAGACATTCGCCATGACCTTGGTGCCATGGGCACAACGCGACTGGGCAATCTCGTTCTCGTGGTGGGGGAAGATCAAGTCGAGTCCGCCGCCGTGTATGTCGAAGACCTGACCGAGATAGCGCTCGCTCATGGCCGAGCATTCGATGTGCCAACCGGGGCGGCCGCGACCCCATGGGCTCTCCCAGCCCGGCTCGCTCTCGCTCGAAAGTTTCCAGAGAATGAAGTCGCCGGGGTTCTTCTTGTGCGCATCGACGGCGATGCGGGCACCGGCCTGCTGTTCATCGAGATTGCGCTTCGAAAGCTGACCGTAGTCGACCATCGATTTGGTGTCGAACAGCACTTCGCCGGCAGCCTGATAGGCATGGCCCTTGGCGATCAGTTTCTCGATGATTTCGATCATCTGGGCGATGTTGTCCGTTGCCCGAGGCTGGATCGTTGGGTCGAGGCAGCCGAGCGCCTTTGCATCCTCGAGATATTGCGTCTCGGTTTTTTCGGTGACGAGCCGGATCGCTTCGTTCAGCGGCAAACCGGGATGGTCACGCAGTGCCCGCGCGTTGATTTTGTCATCGACGTCGGTGATGTTGCGGGCATAGGTGACATGCTCGGCGCCATAGACATGGTTCAGCAGCCGAAACAGAACGTCGAATACGATCGCCGGGCGGGCGTTGCCGATATGGGCATAGTCGTAAACCGTCGGGCCGCAGACATACATGCGGACATTATGCGGATCGATCGGCGCGAATGCCGTCTTTTCGCGTGTCAGCGTGTTGTAAAGCTTCAGTTCCGGCTTCTTCGTGTCTGGCGCGCCGGCCATGTCTACTCTCCCAAATGCAATGATCCGAAAAATGCTTCTGCCCGGCGGGCCGGGGCGTTTCTCATCTTGGACTTTTCAGGAGACGAAAACGGCCAGGCCAGCGAGCGCGCTAGCGAATAATTTTCCGGCAGATAATGCAGATAACCGTTTTCATGGCGGGTTTTATGGCGCGTGATCCGGGTTTGGTCAAGGGCGTTCGTCGTATGCAATTCGATTGCCGCGACGAACGCCCGAATCGCAAATGCAGTCCGGGGCTGGCGCCATCTGCCGCGACCTCACAAAATTTTGCTACAACGGTGCAAGCAACTATCGAGTGGTGGCGTGAAAACCCTCTATCGGACAGCTCTCGCAGCGGTGATTCTGGCTGTCGCGATCGCATCGTATCTGGCATACGATCGCGCCATGGCACCGTTCACTCCACCGACGCTTACGGACTATCCCATACAGGGCATCGACATTAGCCACCACCAGGGCGTCATTGACTGGCATGTCGTGGCGCGCCAACCGAACGTCCGCTTCGCGATCATGAAGGCGACCGAGGGCGGCGACCACCGCGACAGGCTTTTTGCGGAAAACTGGAAGGCGGCGAAGGAAGCCGGTATCGTGCGCGGCGCGTATCACTTCTTCACCTTCTGCCGTCCAGGCCGCGAGCAAGCGCGCAATGTGATGACAACCGTCCCGGTCGAGGTGGGTACGCTGCCTCTCGTGATCGACCTCGAGTTCACCGGCAACTGCGGCAAGGTGCCGACGCTTGATGAACTGAGCGCGGAGATCAACGCATTTTTTGACGAACTGAACGGTACCTATCCAGGCAGGCCGATCTTCTATCTGAACCAGCAGTTCTTCGACCAATATCTGAAGGGAAACAAGGCCCGTTTCCCCGATCACTATCTCTGGCTACGCAGCATCGCACAGGAGCCACGGCAGAACGATTGCCGCGACTGGACAATCTGGCAGTATGCCGACAACGGCAGGCTCGAGGGTATTCAGGGGATGGTGGATCTCAACGTGCTATGCCTGTCGCAAACAGGCCTCGCCGACCTGTTCCCGGCGATTGCTAGGAACTGAGGAACGCGCTCAGCTCGGCAGATGATAATCGACGAGCCTGTTCTCGCGAACGATGAAGAGCTTGCCGGTCTCGGTCACATCTGGTCCGACCAGCGGCAGGATCGCCTTGGCGACCTCCGAGGGATGCGGCAATGTCTCCGGATCTTCTCCGGGAACCGCCTGAGCACGCATGGCGGTGCGGGTCGCACCCGGATCGACGCTGGTGATGCGAAGGGGCGTGCGCTGTGTTTCGCCTGCCCAGGTGCGGGCAAGCGCCTCGACAGCGGCCTTGGAGGCGGAGTAGGGACCCCAGAACGGGCGACACTTGTGCGCAGCACCGGACGAAAGAATAACGGCGCGGCCGGCCTCGGAGCGCGACAGCAGCGGATCGACGGAACGGATCAGCCGCCAGGTCGCGGTGACGTTGATGGTCATCACCTTGTCGAAGGTCTTTGCCTCGATGTGCCCGATCGGCGAAATCACGCCGAGTACGCCTGCGTTAGCCACGAGAATGTCGAGCTTGCCCCAGCGCTCGAAGATCGAGGCGCCGAGCGCGTCGATCGCGTTCATGTCGGCGAGGTCGAACGGGACGAGGGTTGCCGAGCCGCCAGCCGCCTTGATCGCATCATCGAGATCCTCGAGACCACCGACCGTGCGGGCGCAGGCAATCACATGCGCCCCGGCCTTTGCGAGCTCCAGCGCCGTGAAATAACCGATGCCGCGGGATGCGCCGGTGACGAGCGCAATCTTGCCTTCAAGGTTGATGGTCATGGTCCCCGGTCTCCCGTAGCTGAAAAAGCAAGGGGCGCAATAAGCGCCCCTTGCTCAAATGTCAAAGCCAATGGCTGTCAGCCGTTGGTCGCCAACAAGGAAACCTTGCGACCCATCGTTTCGCCGTCCTTGTCGAGAAGGCGGGTTGGATAGTCGCCGGTGAAGTAGTGGTCGGTGAATTGCGGACGGGCATCATTACGGTCCTCACCGCCCACGGCACGGTAGAGGCCGTTGATCGATAGGAACTCCAGGGAGTCGGCGCCGATGTATTTGCACATGGCTTCGAGACTGTCGTACTGGTTGGCCAGCAGCTTCTCGCGATCGGGCGTGTCGATGCCGTAGAAGTCGGGATAGTAGATCATCGGGCTGGCGACACGCAGATGCACTTCCTTGGCGCCGGCATCGCGGATCATCTGCACGATCTTCAGCGAGGTGGTGCCGCGCACGACCGAATCGTCAACGAGAACGACGCGCTTGCCCTCGATCATCGCCCTGTTGGCCGAATGCTTCAGCTTCACGCCAAAGGCGCGGATCTGCTGCGTCGGCTCGATGAAGGTGCGGCCGACATAGTGGTTGCGGATAATGCCGTATTCGAACGGAATGCCGCTCTCCTGCGCATAACCGAGCGCAGCCGGCGTGCCTCCATCCGGTACGGGAACGACGACATCAGCCTCAACAGGTGATTCCTTGGCCAGATTGATGCCCATGTTCTTGCGGGCGACATACACGCTGCGGCCGCCGACGACTGAGTCCGGACGGGCGAAGTAGACGTATTCAAACAGGCAGAGGCGCTCCGGCTGGCCGTTGCCAGCCTTGCGAGCGTCAATCGAGATCGACCCATCAGGCTGGATTTCGCAAATAATGACTTCGCCGTTTTCGACATCGCGAACGAATTTCGCGCCGATGATATCGAGCGCGCAAGTCTCCGAGCAGAAGATTGGCTTGCCGTCGAGTTCGCCCATGACGAGGGGACGGATGCCGGTGGGATCACGGGCTGCGATGAGCTTCGTGCGCGTCATGGCGAGCATCGAATAACCGCCTTCCATCTGGCGGATCGCGTCGATGAAGCGGTCGGCGGTAGAGGTATAGCGCGAGCGCGCGATGAGGTGGAGGACGACTTCCGTATCGGACGTAGACTGACAGATGGCGCCACCGGCAATCAACTGTCGGCGAAGGGTGAGCCCGTTCGTGAAGTTGCCGTTATGGGCGATGGCGATGCCACCGACTTCAAGTTCCGCAAAGAGCGGCTGCACGTTGCGCAGCGCTACTTCGCCGGTCGTTGAATAGCGATTGTGGCCGATCGAGATGTTGCCGGGAAGGCGGGCGAGGGTGGTCGGGTCCGTGTAGTGATCGCCGACCAGGCCCATATGTCGTTCCGAGTGGAAGCGCAGTCCGTCGAAGGAGACAATACCCGCTGCTTCCTGCCCGCGATGCTGGAGGGCATGCAGGCCGAGGGCCGTCAAGGTAGACGCATCGTCATGGCCAAGGATGCCAAAGACGCCGCACTCTTCGTGGAGAGTGTCTCCATCGATTTCATCATTGAGCGTCAAGGAATGAGACTGGTTCATCGATGCGGGCCTTTGCTCTCACAAGAATGGATCGGCTTTCCATAGCATGACGCCGTCATCATGCGTTTTAAACGGCTGAGGCCCGGCGGAGCGGATGCCCGGCCGGACCTTTATTCACGTTCCCCCCAAATGGCAGTTGCCAGGCGGCGGGTCAAGCTGTTGAACACTGCGTCAATTAGACGGCTGCTGTGCACCATTCGCAGGGGCGGGCGCTGCATCTTCGGCTGGCGCTTGGTCGGATGCAGGCGCGTTGCCGCTTTCAGTATTGCCGCCCTGCGGCTGAATTTTGTCCATCACGCTCGCCCGCACCATCTGCGCGAATTCGGCCGGCAGTACGGACTGCAACTTGACAACCATTGAGTCCAGGAACGGCTTCGACTTGGCGTTGTTCACCCAGGCCGGACGGTGATCCACGTCCACGAGCCAGTTCCAGAAAGCAACAGCGACGACGAGAAGAAGTATGCCCCTAGCCGCGCCGAAGAGAAAGCCCAAAGTACGGTCCAGAGCGCCGATCCGGCTGTCGATGATGAAGTCCGCGATTTTCATGGTGATGAAGGAGATCACGATCAGAGCGATCAGGAACACCACCGCGGCCGAGCCGACGATCGCGATACGGTCGTCATCCGTGTACTTCTTCGCGTAAGGAACGAGGTAGGGATAGAAATAGTATGCGGCGGCTGCGGAGCCACCCCAGCTTGCGATCGAAAGAACTTCGCGGGAGAAGCCGCGCACCATTGCAAGTACGGCGGAGAAAAGAACGACGCCGATAACAATACCGTCGAAAATCGTAATGGGCATATAAATTTAACTCCAGGACCGCCGTTTTATCTACGGCTTGGTCGCGCCTCATTGCGTGTTTCCTATAACATCACCGATGCTGGCGATGAAAGGATCAAACCTCGTCTTCCACACGTCGCAGCGCGCCTTTCGACCCGGCAATGCGCGCAACCAGATCCGGAAGGCTCTCGATCTCGCTCCAGCGACCGCCGGAACCCTTCGGCAGGTCGGCTGACGCCGAGGGAAGCAGCGCGGCAGAAAAGCCCAGCTTCTCGGCTTCTTTGAGGCGCTGGGACGTTTGTGAAACCGGCCGGACCGCGCCCGACAGGCTGACTTCGCCGAAATAGACACAATTGGCCGGCAGAGCAATACCGGCAAGCGACGAAACCAGGGCCGAGGCCACGGCGAGATCGGCGGCTGGCTCGGAGATGCGGTAGCCGCCTGCGATATTCAGATAGACGTCGTGCTGGCCGAGCCGGACGCCGCAATGGGCTTCGAGTACGGCAAGGATCATCGACAGGCGTGCCGAATCCCAGCCGACGACAGCACGGCGAGGCGTGCCAAGCGATGTCGGGGCAACAAGCGCCTGCACTTCGACCAGGATCGGGCGTGTGCCTTCCATGCCGGCAAAGACGGCAGCCCCGGGCGATTTTTCGTTGCGCTCGCCAAGGAAGAGTTCGGACGGATTGGCGACCTCGCGCAACCCCCTGTCGGACATTTCGAAAACGCCGATCTCGTCGGTCGGCCCGAAACGGTTCTTGACCGTGCGCAGGATGCGGTAGTGGTGACCGCGATCGCCTTCGAAGTAGAGTACGGCATCGACCATGTGCTCGACGACACGCGGACCTGCGATCTGCCCGTCCTTGGTGACATGGCCGACGAGAACCATCGCAGCGCCGGTCTGCTTTGCGAAGCGGATCATCGACTGAACGCCGGTGCGGACCTGCGTCACGGTTCCGGGCGCGGATTCGGCCAGTTCGCTCCAAAGCGTCTGGATGGAGTCGATGATCACGAGATCGGGCCGCTTGCCTTCGGCCACCGTCGCCAGAATGTCCTCGACATTGGTTTCCGCAGCCAAAAGGACATCGGTATCGGCCGATTGCAGGCGCTGCGCCCGCAGCCGTACCTGGGCTACCGCCTCTTCGCCCGAGACGTAGATGATCCGATGCCCGCGGCGCGATAATGCGGCTGCCCCCTGCATCAAAAGCGTCGACTTGCCGATACCGGGATCGCCGCCGATCAGCACGGCCGAGCCGCGCACGAAGCCGCCGCCGAGCGCCCGATCGAGTTCCGTAATACCTGTGTGGATGCGTGGCGCTTCCTCGATTTCGCCGGAGAGTGTCGTCAGCGTTACCGGGCGACCCTTCCTCGGCGTCTTTGCCGGCCCGCCGCCGATGCCGCCCATCGGGTCTTCTTCGACGATGGTATTCCACTCGCCGCAATTGTCGCACTTGCCCGCCCAGCGGTTATGAACCGCGCCACAGCTCTGGCAGATGAATTGTGTCCTGGCCTTCGCCATCAATCATGCTTTCGGTTGGATGGTCGCTCGCACGTCGCATCGAATCACTTTGACTGCCCAAATAGATTATTCGCGGCACCGATCAAAACTAATGATTTCCCTATCAGCGGTAGCGGTGGCACTTGTTCTCCACTGTATTGGGGGCCAAGACGATGCTGGATTATTCACTCGCGCACTGGATCGCGTTCTTGACCGCGGCAGTTCTGCTTAATTTGTCGCCCGGGCCCGACATGGCTTTCATCCTCGGCCATACGATCAAGAGCGGGACGAGGACCGGCTTTGCCGCTTTGCTCGGTATCTGGACCGGCGCTTGCGTGCATGTCGCGATGGCCGCATTCGGCCTCTCCGCGATCCTCAAAGCCTCCGCACTGGCTTTCTCGGTGGTCAAGTGGGTGGGGGCGATCTACCTCGTCTGGCTCGGCATTCAGGCGTTACGCTCGAAGGGCGAGGGCGGTCTGGTCAATGCGGCAAAGGACGTCCTGCCCTGGAGGCGTGTCTACAGGCAGGGAATCCTCGTTTCGCTGTTGAACCCGAAGGTTGCGATCTTTTTCCTCGCCTTCCTGCCGCAATTCGTGGTCGAGGGCGCTGGACCGACCTGGCTGCAGCTGACGGTCCACGGTGTACTCATCATTGTCGTTGCAGCCTTCATCGAGCCGCCGCTCATCCTGGCGGGAGGGCGGCTTGCCGATCTCATCAAACGCAGGCAGAGCATCGGCCTCTGGCTTGATCGCGGGCTTGGGGCGCTGCTCGTCGCGCTCGGCGCCCGGCTGGCCCTGACGACGCGCTGAAATCCTTAGTCTTCCTCGTACAGGTAACGCCGCTCGTGCCGCAGGCCGATGCTGGTCAGGATTTCATAGCCGATTGTGCCGGCGGCGCGCGCTACGTCGTCGACGAGCACGTTCTTTCCGAACAGTTCCACGTAATCGCCCGCGCGCACTGCATCTTCCGGAAGATCGGTGACATCGAAAATCGTCAGGTCCATGGTGACGCGACCGGCAACGGGAATTTTCCGACCAGCCACGAAACCATACCCTCCCTGCGATACGACTTGGCGCAGGGGGACGCCACCGCTCGACTGGCTTCTCAGGTATCCATCGGCATAACCGGCCGATACGATGGCGAGCCTGCTGTCGCGGGTCAATTGCATGGCGCGGCCGTAGCCGACGGTCTCGTCCGTCTTGGCCGTTCGAACCTGAAGGACCCGGGCCTCGGCGGTCACCACCGGGCGCATGGGGTTCGCCAGGCCGTTGACGGCTTCGCCGCCGTAGATCGCGATGCCGGGGCGCGTGAGATCGAAGTGATAATCGCTGCCGAGGAAGATGCCGGCCGAGGCTGCAAGGCTTGCATCGATACCTTCATAGGCGGCCTTAACCTGCCGGAATGATTCAAGCTGTTGCCGGTTCATGTCGGAGGAATGGTCGTCGCTGCAGGCAAGGTGGCTCATGACCAGCACTGGCGCAAAACTTGCCGGACGCGAAACGTCGTTGGCAAGCGCGATCGCTTCATTCATGGAAAGGCCAAGCCTGTTGAAGCCGGTGTCGACGTGGAGCACACAGGGGTAGTCACCGTATTCGGCAAGCACCGCCATCCAGAAGGCGAGTTGTTCTTCCGACGAAATCACCGGCACGAGATCGTTTTCGAAGAAGCGCCGCTCCGTGCCCGGCCAGATGCCGGAGAGGACAAAGATGCGCGCATCCGGGGCGTAGGGCCGCAGCGTCACGCCTTCATCGACCGTCGCCACGAAGAAATCACGCGCGCCCGCCATAAACAGTGCTTCGCCGGCGTCTTCGATGCCGGTGCCATAGGCATCCGCTTTCACGACCGCCGCGGCTCGCGCCTTGCCGGAGCGGCGGGCCATGTCTTTCCAGTTTTCCGTCAGTGCCGTCAGGTCGACGGTCAGCCGCAAGCCAGCGGAGTCGAATGGATCTTCGTCTTCGAAACTATCAACAAAATCAGTCATCGTGGTTCACAAAAGTGAGGAGAGCGGTTGTCGCGTGGCAGTCTAAAGATCAGTAACGCAAAGTGAAAGCAAGCCAAGGAGATATCGGCATGGCGATCACTTTTGTTCAAGACGCAGGGTAGCGGTCGCAGTAAATTGGTTTGATGGAGAATGTATCGCAGAAACAGGCGGCCGACGCCATGCCGCTGGCAGGTCCGGAACGCGCGCGCTTCTGGCGCGACCGCCGATTCCGCAACATGGAATGCCTGAGCGCAAGCTTTCTGACGCATGAATATGCGCCTCATGCCCACGACACCTTCTCCATCGGCGCGATCGAAAGCGGCACGCAGATCGCAACGATGAAGGGCGTCCGGGAGGAGACGGGCGCAGGCGACCTCTATCTCATCGATCCAGGCGTCGTGCATGACGGTGTCCCGGGTGGCGACGGGTATCGCTATAGAATGATCTACCCGGATACCACACTCTTCATCGATATCCTCGAAGACGTGACCGGCAAGGCCTTCAACGACACGCCGTCCTTCCCGAAGGAACTCCTCAACGATCCCGAGATGGCCGCGGCCTTCCATGCCGCCCATCGCGTGCTGGAAAGGGGTGCCGGTGCCCTGGAATCAGAGGAAGGAATGTTTCGTGTACTTGTGGCAATCTTCCAGCGTTACGGCAGCACGATCGTCGTGCCGGTGGACACAAAGGAACGTACCGCAGTTGGCCGTGCGCGCGACTACCTGACCGACAATTTCGAAAGTGACATCGGCCTTGACGAATTGGCCGATGTCGCAGGGTTGAGCCGCGCGCATCTCATCCGGGCGTTCCGGCGGGAATATCACATCACCCCACATGCCTTCCTCACCGACAAACGGGTGCGCGAGGCGCGCAAACTGTTGCAGGCGGGACAGGCACCAGCCGATGTGGCGATCCAGTGCGGCTTCGCCGACCAGGCGCATTTCACCCGACACTTCAAGGCGCGCACCGGTGTTACCCCGGGACAATATCGCGCGGGCTGATCACTTTCGTTCAAGACGGTTCCAGTGTGGCGGCTTACAGCTCCGGGCTAGCAGTTCTGGAGGTTCCAATGCTTACTCAAAGACAACCTGTCGGGGACTTTCTTGACGGCGCGAAGGCAATTCTGCCGCTCGTCGTCGCCGTTGTTCCGATCGGTCTCGTCTTCGGCGCGGTTTCGGTCACGAAAGGCCTGTCGGCGCTGGAGGCGACCTTGATGAGCGCGCTCGTATTCGCTGGTGGTTCGCAGTTCGTCGCGATGGATATATGGACGCACCCGGCTAGCTGGGAAGGCGTCGGCTTCGCTGCGCTGCTCGTCAATATCCGCCATGTCCTGATGAGCGCGTCCCTCGGCACAAAGATGCAGGCCTTCTCGGGCTGGCGAAGATACGCGGCCATGCTGGTCCTCGCCGACGAGATATGGGCGATCGCGGAATTCCGAACAGGCGTTGCGCGCTTGACGCCTTCATGGTTCGCAGGCATTGCCATGCCATTCTATCTGGCTTGGGTCGCCTCCACGCTGATCGGCGCCTCTCTCGGTGCGTTCCTTCGTGGCCCAGCCGCCATCGGGCTCGACTTCGCATTTCCCGCGGTCTTTGTCGTGTTGGCGATGGGATTCTGGAAGGGCCGCGAGACGGGGTCGGTATTGGCGGCGAGCGCTTTAGCGGCCGTCATGGTTCACCAGTTCGTGCCAGGTGTCTGGTACATCGCAGCCGGTGCGCTTGCTGGACTAGCTGCGGCACTGTGGACGAGAAGGACAAAGGCGGTCACCGCATGACCCTGGACATCAATACGCTTCTCGCGATCCTCGCCATGGCGGTCGCAACGGTGCTGACCCGCATGAGCGGCCTGCTCCTCATTCGCCACGTCGCAATGACCGAACAGACCCGAACGGCCATCGAGGCGATACCGCCTGCAGTCCTGATGGCGGTGATCGCACCGACGGCCTTTGCGACAGGCTGGGCCGAAACGGCTGCTTGTCTTGGGACGGCACTTGCGGCGCGCCGCCTGCCGATGCTCGCAAGTGTTGCCGTCGGCGTGGCAACCGTTGCCATTCTGCGAGCCGCCGGCTTCTAGGTCTCGTCAGTGCTCTTCGTACTGGATGAAGGAGGGGTCGGCGAGATCGGCAAATCGCGTGAACTCCGACTGGAAGGCGAGCTTCACCGTTCCAGTCGGTCCGTGGCGCTGCTTGGCAATAATGACATCGGCTGTGCCCTTGCACTTTTCGAACTGCGCTTCCCATTCTGCATACTTGGGATCGTTCGGATCGCGAGGCTCGAGATTCTTGACGTAATATTCCTCGCGGAACACAAAGAGCACCACGTCGGCGTCCTGCTCGATCGAGCCCGATTCACGAAGGTCGGAGAGCTGCGGGCGCTTGTCGTCGCGGCTTTCCACCTGACGCGAGAGCTGAGAGAGCGCAATGATCGGGACGTTGAGTTCCTTGCCGAGCGCTTTCAAGCCGGTGGTAATCTGGGTGATTTCCTGCACGCGGTTTTCGCCCGACTTGCCCGAGCCGGTCATCAGCTGGATATAGTCAACCACCAGGCAGTCGAGGCCGCGCTGGCGCTTCAGCCGGCGGGCGCGTGCCGATAACTGGGCGATTGAAATGCCGCCGGTCTGGTCAATGTAGAGCGGCACCTTCTGCATCATCATTGAGCAGGCGACGAGCTTTTCGAAATCGGCATCGTTGATGTCGCCGCGGCGGATCTTCGAGGAGGAGACCTCCGTCTGCTCGGAGATGATACGGGTGGCCAGCTGTTCGGATGACATTTCAAGCGAGTAGAAACCGACGACGCCACCTTGCTTTGCCTTCATGCTGCCGTCCGGCTGCACCTCGCCCTCGTAGGCGGCGGCAATGTTGTAGGCGATGTTGGTGGCGAGCGAAGTCTTGCCCATACCAGGACGGCCGGCAAGCACGATCAAGTCGGAGCGCTGCAGACCGCCCATCTTGCTGTCTAGCGAGAGAATGCCAGTCGAGATACCCGACAGGCCGCCATCGCGTTCCTTGGCGACGGCGGCCATGTCGATCGCCAGCGCCACCGCGTCGTTGAACGACTGGAAGCCACCGTCATAGCGGCCATTTTCGGCAAGTTCGAATAGACGGCGCTCGGTATCCTCGATCTGCGCCTGCGGCGGCATGTCGAGCGGCGCGTCATAAGCGATATTGACGACGTCTTCGCCGATCGTGATCAGCGCGCGGCGCAGTGCCAGGTCGTAGATCGCCCGGCCGTAGTCCTCTGCGTTGATGATTGTGACGGCTTCACGGGCAAGGCGTGCGAGGTATTCGGAGACGGTCATATCGCCGACCTTCTCGTCGGCCTTCAGGAAGGTCTTGATCGTCACCGGATTGGCGATCTTGCCCATGCGGATGATGTCGCCCGCGACTTCGAAGATCTTGCGGTGCAGTGGTTCGTAAAGATGGATCGGCTTCAGGAAGTCTGACACCCGGTAATAGGCGTCATTGTTCATCAGGATCGCGCCAAGAAGCGCCTGTTCGGCTTCGATATTGTTGGGCGCTTCCCGGTAGTGCTGCTCCGCGGGAGCAACGGCGGCAATCTTTCGAGCGACGTCGTTCATCGTAATCCGTTCTGTCTTCTTCAGCTTCGGGTGTGGCGCGTAGAAGCAACAAAATCAAGGGCGGAAACGAGGTCCCATCCACGCCACCGTCGATACCGGGAGGCTTTGCCCGTTGTTCGACTTCTCCACAGCTGCACTTGTGGTCGGTACAAAAATACCGAAAGTGTCACCTGCGGAACACGGCGAGAAACGACTCACTTCCATCGTGCCTCACGTGGTAGTGTAAGCCTGCAGGGGGAGACTTGCACCCGAACAGAGGCCGTCGCCTCTTGAAAAAGACTGGAAAACAGTATAGGTAGCAACGATATAATTAGTGCACTAACAAAATAGGGCTGGAATATATGGGAAATCCCGTTCTCGGACGTGAGCTCATCGAAGACCTTGCAGCGTTCAATCGCAAGCTCAGGGCCGTCTTCGACAAGATAGTGCGGGAGCGCAATATGACGTTGCCGCGTGCCCGCGTCTTTTTCACGCTCAACAAGAAGGACGGGATCAACCAGCGAGAACTGGCCGACAAGCTGGAGCTTGAGACGCCAACGCTCGTCAGGATTCTCGATGCGATGGAAGGGCAGGGTTACGTCCAGAGGCGTGTCGCGGGCTCGGATCGGCGCGCCAAGGAAATCTACATCACCGAAACCGGCAAGGTCGTGGCCGGTGAGATCGACGACATTGCCGTGAAAGTGCGGGCGCAGGTCATCGCCGGTATTCCCGAAAATGATCTGAAGACTACCTTGGACGTGATACGCGCCATGCAAGCCAACCTACAGGGCATTCGCGGAATTTGAGGTCCTGCCGATGAGCCTCGCCCAAACCGACAACGACACTGTGGCGCCAAGGCTCGCCGAGACGGCGAAGCTGGACGCACAACAGCAGCAGCCACCTATAGCGGGCGTGGCGATGCCAGCCTGGAAGAGGCCGCTTTACATGGGCGCCTCGGTTCTGCTTTTTCTGACGCAGGGCCTTGGCATGAACCTGCTGACCGCCAACATCTATCAGCTGCAAGGCTCGTTTTCCGCGACCACGACCGAAATATCCTGGCTCTCGGCGGCCTATATGGCACCCTACGCCAGCATGTCGATTGCACTCTTCAAGATCCGAACCCAGTACGGTCTTCGGCGTTTCGCGGAACTCGGCATTATCTGTTTCGTCGTTGCGGCGGTACTCAATCTCCTCATCACCGACCTGCATTCCGCGATCGTCGTGCGCGCCCTGAGCGGCATGGCAGCTGCACCTCTTTCGACGCTCGGCTTCCTGTACATGTTGGAACCCTTTCCTCAGGAAAAGAAGCTCTCGCTTGGGATCAGTTTCGCCTTGATGAGCACGCTGTTTGCGTCTCCCATTGCGCGCATCGTCTCACCCACACTGTTGCACTTCGGCGGGTATCGGGCGCTCTATATGTTCGAGATGGGGCTCGCGCTCATTGTCTTTCCGATCATCTACCTACTGCCGCTCACGGCGCCGCCTCGGGCAAACGTCATTCAACGACATGACATACTGAGCTATCTCTTGCTTGCAGTCGGCTTTGGCTGTCTTGCCGTTGTACTGACACTGGGCCGGCTCTATTGGTGGTTCGAGGCGCCCTGGATCGGCGTTTTGCTGGCGATATCGGTCGGCTCGCTTGCACTCATGCTGGCGATCGAGCTGCCCCGCACCAGTCCCTTGATCGATTTCCGCTGGCTGTTTTCGGGCGCCAATATGCGCATGGCGGGCGTCCTGCTTCTCTTCCGCTTCGTCTCCTCGGAGCAGTCCTCATCGGCAGCCAGCTTCTATCAGCAGCTGGGGCTTCTAAACGATCAGACAGTGACCCTTTATGCGATCATTCTATTCGCCTCTTTGGTTGGTGGGCTGTTTTGCGCGTTTCTGATGACGACACGCTATGTCGAGACCGCCCATGTGCTGGCGCTCGCCCTCATTGCGGGCGGCGCCTTTCTCGACAGCCAGTCGACGAGCCTGACGCGACCGCCTCAGATGTTTCTAAGCCAGGCGATGGTCGCCGCGGGCGCGGCGATGTTCCTGCCGCCTGTTATGGCGAATGGCTTTAGGGCCGCGATCTCCCGAGGCGGGCAATATATTGTTAACTTCCTGGTAATCTTCGTGTTCACGCAAAGCATTGGCTCGCTCTTCGCCTCCGCGATGCTCGGGACGTTCGTGACAATTCGGGAGAAGTTCCACTCGAACGTGCTCGTCGAGCATATCCTGCTACAGGACCCGATCGTGGCGCAGCGCGTCTCCCAGTTGAGCGCGGCGTATGGCAAGGTGCTCGGCGACAAGATGCTGCTTAACGCCGAAGGTTTGGTGCTGCTCGCTCAGCAGGTCAGCCGCGAGGCTTATATTCTCGCCTACAACGACACTTTCCTCATCATCGGCTACTCCTCCGTCTTCGGCCTGATCGTCATTCTTCTCCATCAAGCGTGGCGCCGGCTACCTTGGCCACGGTCAAGCCAGCCCGATGCAATGCCCGCTCAATCGTGATCTCAGGGGTCCCAGCATGTTGAAGTTTCCTCGGTCTCCCACGACTATCATCGCAATCCTCGCCGGCATCGCCGGTATCCTTCTTGTTCTCTATGCATGGCGCCTGCCGCCGTTTGTCACGTCGGTTGAAACCACAGACAACGCCTATGTTCGGGGCTATGTTACGATTATGAGCCCGCAGGTCAGTGGATATGTCGTCGATGTGCTCGTGAAGGACTATCAGCAGGTCAAGCAGGGCGATACGCTTGTGCAGATCGACGACCGCATTTACGCCCAAAGGCTTGCCCAGGCGCGTGCGGCGCTCGATGGGCAGAAGGCGTCGCTGGAGAATTCCCGCCAGTCCGAGCTTGCGGCAAAGGCGAGCATCGCCTCCAGCGAGGCGCAGATCGATAGCGCAAACGCAGCGTTGACGCGCGCGCAGCAGGCCTGGGATCGCGTGAACAACCTCAGCAACCGCGGCATTGCATCGCAGAGTGAGATAGAGGCCGCGCAGGCGACGCTCGACCAGGCCAAGGCGGCCTTAAGCCAGGCAAAGGCTGCGCTTGAGGTTTCCAAGCAGAACCTTGTAACGATCATCGTCAATCGCTCGCTTCTCGAAGCCAATGTCGCAAGCGCGGAAGCGGCGGTGCATCTGGCGGAAATCGACCTGCAGAATACCAGGATTGTCGCGCCGCGTGACGGTCACCTCGGAGAAGTCGGTGTACGAGTCGGGCAATATGTCACAGCGGGAACGCAGCTCATGGCGGTTGTGCCGGAGGATGTCTGGGTTGTCGCGAATTTCAAGGAGACGCAGCTGTACGGTATGCAGGTCGGGCAGCCGGTGACCATCACGGTCGATGCGCTCGGTAAGCAGAAACTGAGGGGATACATCGAGCGTTTCTCCCCCGCAGCCGGGTCGGAGTTCGCGGTCATCAAGGCCGACAATGCGACGGGCAATTTTGTGAAGATCGCACAGCGCGTCGGCGTGCGCATCCGTTTTGATCCCGACCAGCCGGTCGTCAAGGATCTGGGGCCGGGGCTCTCCGTCGTCGTCGACGTCGACAAGAGCGCTCCACCGCAGCAGAACACAGCCGCCAAATAGGAAGAAAGCCCGGCGCGAGCCGGGCTTTCGTCCATTTCCAGAGAGGATCTTCTCGGAAAAATTAAGCTTCGTCGCCTTCGAGGTCGGCTTCTGGATCGAAGAAGTCTTCCGGCCGCAGGGCGTCTTCGTCAACACCATAGATGGCATCGACCGAGGTGAGGGTTTCGCCCTTGGCCTGACGGCCCGCTTCTTCAGCCGAACGAGCAACATTGAGCTCGACGTGGATTTCGACTTCAGCGTGGAGCTGCAGCTCAACCTTGTGCAGGCCAATGGCCTTGATCGGCGTGTTCAGGTGAACTTGGTTGCGGCCGATGTTGAAGCCTTCAGCAGCAAGGATGTCAACGACGTCGCGAGCGGCAACCGAGCCGTACAGTTGGCCGGTTTCGCCGGCGGAGCGAACGACGATGAAGGACTTGCCGTCGAGAACGTCGGCGACCTTCTGTGCTTCCGACTTGCGCTCGAGGTTACGAGCTTCGAGCGTTGCACGCTCGGACTCGAAACGCTTCTTGTTGGCATCGTTGGCGCGAAGTGCCTTGCCGAGCGGCAGGAGGTAGTTACGAGCGAAGCCGTCGCGAACCTTTACGGTTTCGCCCATCTGGCCGAGCTTGGAGATGCGTTCAAGAAGAATAACTTCCATGTTCGTTTCCTTTCGTGTCTCTAGATTTTCGAATTTGTCTGTTTGGGGGCATCGACATCCTTGTTCGGGGTCAGCGCGATCGCCTTGCGGGTATCACTCAAGCCCACCACGAGGATGAAAAGGGCTGGCACCATCAGGACGAGCGATGCCAGGTAGCAGAGGATGAGCGCCGGAAGGCGCCAATCCTTGCCGCGCGTGCGGAAGTGCAGCGCGGCGAAGCCGGAAAGCAGGAAGCCGGCGCCGAAGGTGCCAACGACGGTTGCTCCGATCATCGCCGGCATGCCGCCGAAGAAAGTGGCGGCAAGACCAACGAGAAAAACGAAGATCGAATTGCGGTTCATGCGCAGCGCCGAAGCGATATCCTCGCGTGGACGCAGGCTACGGCCGGATGCACTGACGATCCGGGCCGCGATGTAGTAGGCAGCAAACAGCATGACCACCCACATGCCGCCCTGGATGGCAGGCAGCATGAGCAGAACGAGCGATTTGGTTTGCGTCGTCACTGCCGGATCAGGCGAAAACTCGGGCTGCTGCTGTGCAAGCGAGCCGAACAGGACATCGACCAGGCGATCAATGAGTTCAGGACCGTAGCCGATCATCACGCCGACGACGATCACGGCGATCGTAACGAGGCCGCAGAGGTGCAGCAGGATATCTGAAAGTGGATACCAAGCCATCAGATGTTCGGGGCCGCCAAGTTCGGAGGCCGGGCGGGCAAGGTTTGCAAGGTGGCTCAGCCACCCGGCCGGCAACAGCGTGACCAGCGTCATCATCAGCGCGAAGGAGGGCGAGATGGCGATCGCGCCGACTGCAGCGGCGGTGACGACGGCAGCGATTGCCGCCATGTTGCCCCAGCCGAGGCCGACGAGAAGAATGGGAAGTGCCGAAGCGGCATAAAGGACCGCACTGAACGACGGCTGCAGGCTCGCGCCGAGCACCAGAAGTGCAGCGGTCAATCCGGCGAGCGCGCCGATGCCTAGCGTTTTTGTGTTCAGTTGGCTCACGGTCGCTGTCCTGCTTCATCAAGCAGTTAGAGGGTTCTTCTGAATCGTTTTCAGAAAGGCCTCAACATGGGTTTTAAGAGTTCCGATCCGCGCCCATCGCGAAAGGGAGAAGGGAAGGCATCGCTGCCTTCCCTCGATTTGGTTTCGTCAGCCGGTTAGGCGACGACGTACGGCAGCAGGCCGAGGAAACGAGCGCGCTTGATCGCCTGAGCGAGCTCGCGCTGCTTCTTCTGCGAAACAGCTGTGATACGGGAAGGAACGATCTTGCCGCGCTCGGAAATGTAGCGCTGCAGGAGACGAACGTCCTTGTAGTCGATACGCGGAGCGTTTGCGCCGGAGAACGGGCAAGTCTTGCGACGACGGTGGAACGGGCGGCGAACCGGTGCGGAGGAAGATTCAGACATTCTCAGTTCTCCTTATGCACGGTCTTCGCGGGGAGCGCGGTCCGGACGCGGGCCGCGCTGGAAGTCGCCGTCACGACGCGGCGGACGGTCACCAAATTCGCGACGCGGGCCACGGTCGGCGCCATCACGCGGGCCGCGGTCGTCGCGGTCGCGCTTCTGCATCATGGCAGACGGGCCTTCTTCGTGCTTTTCAACGGCGATCGTCATGTAACGCAGGACGTCTTCGCTGATGCGCATCTGGCGTTCCATTTCCTGGACGGCAGCTGCCGGTGCATCGATGTCCACGAGGACGTAGTGAGCCTTGCGGTTCTTCTTGATGCGGTAGGTGAGGGACTTGAGGCCCCAGTTCTCGATGCGCCCGACCTTGCCGCCGTTAGCTTCGATCACGCCCTTGTACTGTTCTACGAGGGCATCGACCTGCTGAGCGGAAATATCCTGTCGGGCAAGGAATACATGTTCATAAAGAGCCATGACAGCTTTGCCTTTCTTGCGTTTATTCAACCCGATATTCGGCGGCTAAGCCTCAACGACTGCTCCTGAATGGGCGGACCCAGGCAAGAAAAGCGTTTCCGAGACGGTCGAGAGCGGAGACACGGGAGGCTGGAACGCTTCCGTTCCGAACGATTTCCAGTGGGAAACCGGCCCTCCGTTCAGCCACCAGCCAGAAGACCGGGTTTGCGAACAGGGCGGCTTATACGGATTTTTGGCGAAAACGCAAGGGACAGTCAGCAATGTTCTCGCTGCGAGTTCAACGAGGGTAGCCCGGCCTTGCGCAGCCCGTCTACGAAATGGTCGTAGTGGTCACGCATGACATAAGGCGTCAGCATCCGCCAGTAGTGCTCGAGATCGGCAGGCACATTCGCAAGAATTTCGGGGATCAGGCGCTGTGCCTCCTCGTGCCGCTGCAGTTGCCCCAGGCTCGCAAGAAGAACGACGCGATTGAAATAGGCGCGGCGCAGGGAAAGCCCGCGTTCGGAATAGTGAATCGCTTCCTCGTAGTTGCCGAGATGGTAGTTCGACAGCGCCAGCCGGTCGAGGATGAGGTAGGCTAGGGGATCATGCGGGCTGAGCCGGAGGGCCATATGGAGTGGATCGCAAGCTGCCGGGAAATGGCCGGTGAAGATTCTGGCCCACCCAAGTCCCATATGCGCCAGGGCGAAATTGGGATTGAGATCGATCGCCTGCTGCGCCTCTTCGACGGCCGCCTGGGCGTTGTGAGCGACGAAGTGGCCAAGACACATGGCGTAGTGGGAATAGGGATCGCGCGGATCGAGCGCCACCGCGCGCTCTGCCTCCGCCCGTAGTTCCGTGCTGTCCCTGTCGACATCGTCGCTGAAGCCGTGGAAACAGCGCGCGTAGAGCGAGCGAGCCAGCATCATGTGAGCGCGTGCGAATTCGGGATCGAGCTCGATGGCTCGGCGATGCCATGCTATGGATTCGATGAAATGCTCGGCGGTATCCTGCGCATTGTGCAGCCAAGTGCCGCGCATATGGCTTTCATAGGCATCAAGATTGTCGGTCGTTCTGAGCAATGCCCGGCGGCTCTCGCCTATCAGGATTTCCGGCTCGATGGCGCCCACGACGTTTTGGGTAAGCTCGTCCTGGATGACAAAGATGTCGGCGATCTCGCGGTCGTAGCGCTGTGCCCAGAGGTGAACGCCGCTCTCCGCTTCGATCAGCTGCCCCGTTACGCGGACCCGCGTTCCGGACCTACGCACACTACCCTCAACGAGATAGCGGACACCGAGATCGCGTCCAATCTGCTTCACGTCGACAGCCCGCCCCTTATAGGCGAAGGAAGAATTCTGGGCGATGACGAAAAACCAGCGGTACAGCGAAAGCGCGGTGATGATGTCTTCGGTCAAGCCATCGGCGAAAAACTCCTGCTCGGGGTCATCCGACATGTTGACGAAGGGCAATACCGCAATCGATGGTTTGTCAGGCAGTCTGAGCGGCCCCCCAAGCGCGCCACCCTCGACAGGGTCCTCGCCGGTCCAATCGACCTTATGCACAGGCACCGGGCGCGGAATGTTCTTCAGCGTACGGTCGCCCATCGGCACGAGAGGGAAGTCCAGCTTCCCTTCGATCTGCTCGCGCAAGGCGCCGGAGATGCAGATGCCCGAAGGCAGCGCCACCTCCTGAAGTCGGGCGGCGACATTCACCCCGTCGCCGAGCAGGTTGTCTCCGGAAACCACGACGTCCCCGAGATTGAGCCCGAGGCGGAACTCCATTCGGCGATCCACAGGCAAATCGGCGTTTCGACGATTGAGCGCGCGCTGGATGGCGACCGCTGCGCGAACGCCTTGCACTGCGCTGTGGAATTCCGCCACCACGCTGTCTCCGGAGCTGCCGAAAATCCGCCCGCCGTGCTCGCAAACGAGGTCACCAATCGTTGTGCTGTAGACGCTCAGTGTCGCAAGCGCATCCTCCTCGTTGGCTGCAACAAGGCGGCTGTAACCGGCCACGTCGCCGGCAAGTATGACTGCGAGCTTCCGTTCCACGGAATGAGCTCCCCGGGGCCCTACACAGAGCCCTGTAAACCTAGCTGAATTGCGCAGGACGGAGAAGCGGAAATTGCCGCGCGGGCAAAGTTCTCGAAACTTGTCGTTGTGGCCCCTTGCGTAGGCGGCCCCCGATGCAATGGGTTTCACGGCAGTGATCTGGCCCTCGACGGCCAGATCGTGATGCACCGTCCGGTTGCCTTAGATCGGCATCGGGTACTGGCGATGGACCGCCTCGATTTCCGCTAGAACGTCGTGCGACAGCTTGAGATGGACGGAGCTCAGGTCCGTCTCGAGCTGTTTCATCGTCGTCGCGCCGATGATCACCGATGCCATGAAGCGGCGGTGCAGGCAGAAGGCGAGCGCCATCGCAGCAGGATCGAGTCCGTGCCGTGCGGCGATGTCGAGATAAGCCTTCGTCGGTGCTTCCTGCAAAGGCTGCAGCCGACCGCCGAGATCGCCATTGATCGCCCCACGAGAGCCTTCCGGCTTGGCGCCGTCGATATATTTGCCGCTCAGGATGCCGCCGGCGAGGGGGGAATAGGCGAGCAAACCAACATCCTCTTGATGCGACAGCTCCGCCAGATCGAGATCGTAGTGGCGGTAGAGCAGATTATATTCGTTCTGGATCGTGGCGACGCGCGGCAGGCCGAGCTGTTCTGCGAGCGTCAGATACTTCTGGGTGCCCCAGGTCGTTTCGTTGGAAAGGCCGAAGGCGCGAACCTTGCCTTCTCTTACAAGGGCACCCATCGTTTCCAATATCTCGGTGATATTGGCGATGGACTTGGCACGGTCCTGCTTGAAGGGGTCGTAGTGCCAAGCCTGACGGAAATGGAAATGTCCGCGGCTCGGCCAATGAATCTGGTAGAGGTCGACATAGTCGGTCCGCAGGCGCTTCAGGCTTGCCTCTATCGCGAGGCGAATATTCTTCGCATCGGCACCGTCACCGTTGCGGATGTACGAACGGCCGGGGCCTGCAACCTTCGTGGCGAGCACGATATCCTTGCGCTTGCCCGTCTTCTGGAACCAGCTGCCAATGTAGTCTTCGGTCAGCCCCTGCGTTTCCGCCGAAACGGGCGTAGTCGGATAGAGCTCGGCCGTGTCGAAGAAGTTGACGCCTTTGTCGACGGAATAGTCCATCTGCTCGTGCGCTTCGATCTCGGTGTTTTGCGTGCCCCAGGTCATGGTACCGAGGCAGATTTCGGACACGGAAATATCCGTGCGGCCAAGTTTCCTGTATTTCATCTGAAAGCCTTGAAAGTGATCTGGAAAAGAAACGGTCTGAAAGGGCGGCGCAAATTTAGACCGGAATTGCGCAAGCGCAAGAGGGATCGCGAGGCTTTCTCGCACCAGCAAAAGCCTTGGAACGCGGGGCTCCGGCACTTGACTCTGCAGTAAAGAATGTCAATTGGAGGCGAAATAACCAGAGGTCCATTTAAAAAGGACATAGGATGACCATCGCTTTTACATTTCCCGGTCAGGGCAGCCAGGCTGTTGGCATGGGCAAGGAGCTCGCCGAAAACTTCGCAGAGGCACGCGCCGTCTTCCAAGAAGTCGACGAAGCGCTGGGCGAGAAGTTGTCCGAGACAATGTTCAACGGGCCGGAAGATACGCTGACGCTGACGGCGAATGCGCAGCCGGCCCTGATGGCAGTGTCGATGGCAGTGGTCCGGGTTCTCGAAGCCAAGGGCATCGATCTTAAGGCGAAGATCTCCTACGTCGCTGGTCATTCGCTCGGCGAATACTCCGCGCTCTGCGCCGCTGGCACTTTCTCGCTGGCCGATACCGCGCGACTGCTGCGCATCCGCGGCAACGCCATGCAGGAAGCCGTGCCGGTCGGCGTCGGCGCCATGGCTGCCATCATCGGTCTTGAGCATCCCGATGTTATCGCCATTTGCCAAGAAGTCTCTGCCGTCGGCTCCTGCCAGATCGCCAACGACAATGGCGGTGGCCAGATCGTTGTCTCGGGCGAGAAGGCAGCCGTCGAAAAGGGCGCCGCAATCGCGACCGCGAAGGGCGCCAAACGCGCGATCCTGCTGCCGGTCTCCGCTCCCTTTCATTCTTCGCTGATGACACCCGCTGCGGAAGCTATGCGCGATGCTCTGGCCCATGTGGAGAAGTCAAATCCGATCGTGCCACTTATCGCCAACGTGCGCGCCGCACCGGTTAGCGATGCCGACGAGATCGCCAAGCTGCTCGTGGAGCAGGTGACAGGCCAGGTCCGCTGGCGCGAGACCGTCGAGTGGTTCGCGGCCAATGGCGCAACAACGCTTTATGAGCTCGGCTCTGGTAAGGTCCTGACTGGCCTCGCACGCCGCATCGACAAGACCGTCAACGGCATCGCCGTCAATACGCCCGCCGATATCGACGCTGCCGTTGCCGCCCTGGCTTGACAGATTTAACGAATACAAGGAACACTTCCATGCTCGATCTTTCCGGCCGCAAGGCTCTGGTTACCGGCGCCTCTGGCGGCATTGGCGAAGAAATCACCCGCATCCTGCACAAGCAGGGTGCCATCGTCGGCCTGCACGGCACGCGCGTCGAGAAGCTCGAGGCATTGGCCAACGAGCTTGGCGACCGCGTAAAGATCTTCCCGGCCAACCTCGCGAACCGCGACGAAGTCAAGGCTCTCGGCGTCAAGGCCGAGGCTGATCTCGAAGGCATCGATATCCTTGTCAACAACGCCGGGATCACCAAAGACGGACTGTTCGTGCGGATGAGCGACGAGGATTGGGATAGCGTCATCGAAGTGAACCTGACCGCAATGTTCCGCCTCACGCGCGAGCTGACGCATCCTATGATGCGCCGCCGCTATGGCCGCATCATCAACATCACCTCGGTCGTCGGCGTCACCGGCAATCCAGGCCAGGCCAACTACTGCGCCTCCAAGGCAGGCATGATTGGCTTCACGAAGTCGCTGGCACAGGAGATTGCGACCCGCAACGTCACCGTAAACTGCGTGGCGCCGGGCTTTATCGAGTCCGCAATGACCGGCAAGCTGAATGACAAGCAGAAGGAAGCGATCATGGGAGCGATCCCGATGAAGCGCATGGGCACAGGCGCGGAAGTCGCCTCCGCGGTTGCCTATCTTGCCTCGTCGGAAGCCGCTTATATGACAGGCCAGACGCTGCACGTAAACGGCGGCATGGCCATGATCTGAAACAGGAAACTGCCCGTCGAGGCGGTTTTCGCCGCAATAGCGTGTTGACCAACCCGATGGGGTTGATTTTCTGGCTTTGCGGCAGACTTAAACCGTGTTAAGCGGGCCATGACTGTGAACAGTCTCCCGAGAAAGCAGACGGACCGGCGGGCTTTTGTGCAAGCCTGGGACATTTCTGGTAGCCGGGTTCAAAGAGTTTGCCGAGGGTGGCTTCAAGGGGCGCCGCAGGCTGAAACAGGGTAGGGATGTCAAAAGGCATTCTGATCAGGACATAAGGTCGAGGAAACCGACATGAGCGATATCGCAGAACGCGTAAAGAAAATTGTTATTGATCATCTTGGCGTCGATGCCGACAAGGTTGTCGAAAGCGCCAGCTTTATCGACGATCTGGGCGCCGACTCTCTCGACACCGTCGAACTGGTCATGGCGTTCGAAGAAGAATTCGGGGTCGAGATTCCCGACGATGCTGCAGACTCGATCCTGACGGTTGGCGATGCCGTGAAGTTTATCGAAAAGGCTCAGGCTTAATCCTGAGCATTTGAGAAAGGGCGGACCCGGAGTCCGCCCTTTTTATTTCTGGCATGGTTCTCCAAAAACATAAAAGGCGGGGGAATGCAGTCGATGAGACGGGTCGTTATAACAGGTACCGGTATGGTATCGCCCTTGGGATGCGGAACGGAAGTGACGTGGTCCCGCTTGCTTGCGGGTCAAAACGGCGCCCGCCTGGTCACTGAGTTCGAAGTCGACGATCTTCCCGCAAAGATTGCTTGCCGTGTTCCGGTTGGCGACGGCAGCGATGGTACCTTCAATGCCGACGACTGGATGGAGCCGAAGGAACAGCGCAAGGTCGATCCTTTTATTGTTTATGGCATGGCAGCCGCCGACATGGCGCTGAATGATGCGAACTGGCATCCTGAAAGCGATGAGGACCAGGTCGCGACTGGCGTGTTGATCGGGTCCGGCATCGGCGGCATCGAAGGTATTGTCGAAGCTGGCTACACTCTGCGTGACAAGGGACCGCGCCGCATTTCACCATTCTTCATTCCCGGTCGCCTGATCAACCTCGTGTCGGGTCAGGTATCGATCCGCCACAAGCTTCGCGGTCCGAACCACTCGGTCGTCACGGCATGCTCGACCGGCGCTCACGCGATTGGCGACGCTGCCCGCCTCATCGCGTTCGGCGACGCCGACGTGATGGTCGCCGGCGGCACGGAATCCCCGGTCAGCCGTATCTCGTTGGCCGGTTTTGCCGCCTGCAAGGCGCTCTCGACCCAGCACAACGACGACCCGACCAAGGCATCGCGTCCATACGATAGGGACCGCGACGGCTTCGTCATGGGCGAAGGGGCAGGTATCGTCGTTCTTGAAGAGCTGGTACATGCCAAAGCCCGCGGCGCAAAGATCTATGCCGAAGTTGTCGGCTATGGCCTCTCCGGCGACGCCTATCACATTACGGCGCCCTCCGAGGATGGCGAGGGCGCGCAGCGCTGCATGACGATGGCGTTGAAGCGTGCCGGCTTGACGCCCGCCGATGTCGACTACATCAACGCACATGGTACGTCGACGATGGCCGACACGATCGAGCTTGGCGCTGTCGAGCGGCTGGTCGGCAATGCGGCCTCCAAGATCTCCATGTCGTCGACGAAGTCTGCGACCGGTCACCTGCTCGGCGCCGCCGGTGCGATCGAGGCGATCTTTGCAACGCTTGCGATCCGAGACAATGTTGCGCCTCCAACACTCAATCTCGACAATCCTGAGCGCGAGACCGCGATCGATCTCGTGCCGCACAAGGCGCGGCAACGAGAAGTCAATGTCGCCTTGTCGAACTCCTTTGGATTCGGCGGCACGAATGCCTCGTTAGTGCTGCGCCGTTACGTCGCCTGAGTGCAGGCATTGACGTTCCGACAGTGGGGTTGCACCTTGCGCGGCGCGGCCCCACCTGCATTTTGCCGCATTGCTTAGCAAGAAGCGGGACTTGAGGCCAAGTTTAGGGGATTGCCGGTGAACGATACGAACCAGAACAACGGGACGGTCGGCGAGATGAGCCAGCAGACGCAGAGCGGGCCGATCATTCCGAAGTCGCCAAGCGAGGCGCTTCGGCCGGAGCGCGTGCCTGAGCCGCCGAAGCGGTCGAAAAAGGCGCGCAGTCAGGTGATCATTTTCCTGAACTTCCTGATGACGCTGATTGTACTCGGCTGTGCAGCGGCCGTCTTCCTCTTTTATTACGCAATCTCTGCCTACCAGAATCCCGGCCCGCTCGAGACGAATACGAATTTCATCGTGCGAAACGGTGCGGGCGTCGCCGAGATTGCCGCAAGCCTGGAACGCAACAACATCGTCTCGGACGCGCGTATCTTCCGTTACCTCACGGCGACTCATCTCGATGACGGCGAGAGCCTGAAAGCGGGCGAGTACGAGATCAAGGCACATGCTTCCATGAACGACATCATGGAACTGCTGAAATCGGGGAAGTCAATCCTTTATTCCGTCGCGTTTCCGGAGGGGCTCACCGTCCGCCAGATGTTCAACCGCCTGAACGAGGATGCTGTGCTGGAAGGCGACCTGCCAGCAGTTGTCCCGGCCGAAGGAAGCTTGCGTCCCGATACTTACAAGTTCTCGCGCGGAACGAAGCGGGCTGAGCTGATCGAGCAGATGGCTGCGGCACAGCAGAAGCTGGTCGATCAGGTTTGGGAAAAGCGCGACCCGTCCTTGCAGCTCAAGTCAAAGGACGAACTGGTCATCCTTGCTTCGATCGTCGAAAAGGAAACCGGCGTTGCCGACGAGCGCGCCCATGTTGCCTCTGTCTTCCTCAACCGGTTGGCAAAAGGGATGCGCCTTCAATCCGACCCGACGATCATCTACGGACTATTCGGTGGCGATGGAAAGCCGACAGATCGCCCTATCTATCAATCGGACCTCAAGAAGGAAACGCCCTACAACACCTACGTCATCAAGGGGCTTCCTCCGACGCCGATCGCCAATCCGGGCCGAGATGCGCTTGAGGCTGTCGCCAATCCGTGGAAGACGCAGGATCTGTACTTCGTTGCCGACGGTTCTGGCGGTCATGTTTTCGCGGCCACCCTTGAAGAGCATAATGCCAACGTTAAACGCTGGCGCCAACTGGAAGCCGCCAAGGGCGCCGACCCGAATATCATAGTGGACGGACAGCCCGAGAGCCCGACGCAGCCGGACACGCCCGCCGCGCCTGCTGCACAGAAGAAAAAGAAGACGAACTGATTTTGGGAGACTCGCATGGCTTTGCAGTCCATGACTGGTTTTGCGCGTCGTGAAGGCACCAGCGGCCGTTGGCGTTGGGCCTGGGAACTGCGCTCGGTTAACGGCAAAGGCCTGGATCTGCGGTTGCGTCTCCCGCCGGGGCTAGAGCGCATGGAGAATGACGTGCGCCGTCTTGCCGGCGAGCACTTTAGCCGCGGCAATATGCAGGCGTCGCTTTCCCTCTCTGCTGGCGAGAGCCGCACCGAAACCGTTCTCAACCAGGAAGCCCTCTCCGCAGTGCTCGCTTTGCGTGACCAGCTTGGCGGCATCATCGATCCCGCGCCGTTGCAACTCGATACTTTGCTCTCCATCCGAGGCATTATCGAATTCCGGGACAGCGAAGACGGCGACGAAGCGATCGCGGCGCGCGATGCCGACGTCGTGGCAGGTTTGATTGCAGCCCTTTCCGATCTGCGTCAGATGAGGGAGCTTGAGGGTGCCGCATTGGCGCGCATACTGCTCGACCATGTCTCGACGATCGAGGGACTGACACTGATGATCGAGCGTGATCCCTCCCGCTCTCCGCAGGAGATTGCTACCCGGTTGGCTGCGCAGGTAGCAATGCTGATGGATGGGTCGGGAACGCTGGATCGCGAGAGGCTGCATGCTGAGGCTGCTCTACTCGCTACGAAGGCGGATCTCCGTGAAGAGATCGATCGCCTGAAGGCGCATGTGGTTGCCGCCCGCGACCTCCTCGGCAAGGGCGGCCCCGTCGGGCGTAAACTCGATTTCCTTGCACAGGAATTTAACCGAGAATCGAATACGATCTGCTCGAAATCGAATGCTGCGGCGGTTACAGCCGCCGGTATCGAGCTGAAAGTCGTCATCGACCAGTTCCGCGAGCAGGTCCAGAATCTGGAGTGATACATGAGCCCGGCCCAGTCGAGCACACCCACCAAAATCGCCCGGCGCGGGCTGATGCTTGTCCTGTCTTCGCCGTCTGGGGCAGGCAAGTCGACGATTGCAGGCAATCTCCTCAGGGACGATCATAGCCTGGAAATCTCTGTGAGCGTTACGACAAGAGCCAAGCGACCAAGCGAAATCGCTGGTAAGCACTACCACTTCATCACCGTCCCACAGTTCGAGAGGATGCGCGACGCGGGTGATCTGCTCGAGTGGGCGGAGGTGCACGGCAATTTCTACGGCACACCGCGGGAGCCTGTAGAATCGGCGATGGCCGAAGGTCGCGACATGCTGTTCGATATCGACTGGCAAGGCGCGCTGCAGCTTCAGGACAAGATGAAGGCCGATATCGTCTCGATCTTCGTGCTGCCCCCCACCATGACCGAACTGCAGTCACGCTTGCATCGTCGCGCAGAGGATTCGGAAGAGGTCATTCGTACGCGTCTTCTGAATTCCCGCGCGGAGATCGAACGCTGGCGCGAGTATGACTACGTCATCGTGAATGACGATCTCGACGAGGCTTTTCGCAACGTGAGCTGCATCGTCAATGCAGAGCGCGTCCGCCGCGACCGGCGCCATGGCCTGTTCGATTTCGTCAACGGATTGCTGACTGAAGAGCCGAAGCTTTAAGATCAGCAGTCGACGGGCGGCCCCCCTGACAGCGGCGCGCCTCCATTTATGTCCAAAGGTCAAAGCTATCGTTTAGGGCTGCCGAAGGACCGGCACATAGCCTAGAGACAATTAGCCAGCCGTACGAACTCGGCAACTGAAAGCGTCTCGGCCCGTCGCTGAGGATCTATGTCCGCCTTGTTGAGCAAGGCTTCGCCCCCGAGGGCCTTGAGGCTTTGCCGCAGCATTTTGCGGCGCTGGCCAAAGGCTGCCTGAGTGACCTTTTCCAAATTGGCCACCGAGCAAGGGATCGGGTTCTCGTTCGGTGTCAGATGGACGACCGTCGACGTGACTTTCGGTGGTGGCGTAAACGCCTGCGGCGGTATGTCAAACGCCATTCGCGCGTTCGTACGCCATCCGCAGAGCACGCCAAGCCGTCCATAGTGATCGCCATCTTCGGTCGCGACGACGCGTTCGCCTACTTCCTTCTGGAACATCAGCGTCAGCGATTCCCAGAAAGGCGGCCACTGTTTCGGCAGGATCCAATTGACCAGCAACTGCGTCCCGACATTGTAGGGCAGGTTGGCAATGATCTTCACCGGGCCCTCGGTCGCCAAGGCTTCGAAGTCGGTCTTCAACGCGTCTCCTTCAAGGACCTCGAGCCGCTCCGGATAGTGTTCGGCAATTTCCGAAAGCGCCGGCAAGCAGCGAGAATCGCGCTCGACGGCGATGACCTTCTTTGCGCCCAGCGCAAGGATGGCGCGCGTCAGGCCGCCGGGACCCGGGCCGACCTCAAAAACGGTGACGCCTTCCAAGGAGCCGGCGGTTCGGGCAACCTTCTGCGTCAGGTTGAGATCGAGCAAAAAGTTCTGCCCAAGGGCCTTCTTTGCATCGAGGCCATGGCGTTGAATGACGTCGCGAAGCGGTGGAAGCCCGTCCAAGGCAGCCATCAAAGGCGCCCTTCCGCGGTCCGCCCGAGGTGACCGGCAAGCTTCAGGGCAGCGACGAGGCTACCTTCGCGCGCAAGCCCCTTCCCGGCAATGCCGAAGGCAGTGCCATGATCGGGCGAGGTGCGCACGAATGGCAATCCCAGCGTTACGTTTACGGTATCGTCGAACCCTAGCGCCTTGGCCGGGATCAGGGCCTGGTCGTGGTACATACAGACCGCGACGTCGTAGCGTGCCCGGGCTTCGTCGTGAAACATGGTGTCGGCGGGTAGGGGCCCGATCGCATTGATGCCTTCGGATCTCAAGAATTGAATGGCCGGCTTGATGACCGTTTCATCCTCCTTGCCAATCGTGCCGTCTTCTCCGGCATGCGGATTGAGACCGGCAATCGCAAGCCGCGGCTGCTCGATCCCGAAACGACGCCTGAGGTCTGCATCCGCGATCCGGCAGGTCTGGATGATAAGCTCGGCTGTCAACGCCTTCGGCACATCCTTGAGAGGAATATGGATGGTTACCGGAATGGCACGCAGCTTTGGACCAGCGAGCATCATCACCGGTATGGTACTTTGTCCCGTCGCGCGTGCTGCGAGATCTGCCAGAAACTCCGTGTGCCCTGGGAAAGGAAAACCGGACTCGTAAAGAACAGACTTGGCAATCGGATTGGTGACAACGCCAAGGGCTTCATTCGAGATCGTCAGCGACACGGCCTTTTCGATTGCCGCGATCGTTGTCCTCGCGGTGGCGACATGGGGCTCGCCTGCCACAACCTCGATGCCTGCAGGGATCGGAAGCACGGGGAGGGCATTGGCAAAGATGTCGTTGGCGCCGGCACAATCTGTCTCGCGAATGGCAACTGTCAGGCTAAGCAGCCTGGCACGCTGCGCCAATACATCAGGGTCGCCGATAAACACGAAAGGAGGGAGCCCCAGCTCCCGCCGTCGCATCCATGCCAGTAGTGTGATGTCGGGGCCGACTCCGGCCGGATCGCCCTGACTAAGCGCGAGCGGGCGCGAGAACGAGATCGTCATCTCGTTCAGGGACGCATGATCTGCGCCTTGTTGCGCAGCTCATCGAGGTATTTCTTGGCGTTCGGGTTCTCCGGAGGCGCATTCTTGCCAGCCTTCGCTTTGTCGAGGTCCTCCTGGCGGAACACCATTTCGGCAGCCTGGTCGTCGGAAACCTGGCGCTGGCTGCAGATTGCGATGTATTCGACGCCCCTGTCTGTTACGCGCGTCGCCGTCGTATTGCCCTTGGCCTGCTCGACAAGCGGCTTCCACTCTGCCGGAAGTTCCGGTGCGAGAACGCGACCTAGGTCGCGCACCGATACATCGCGCATCGTTGCGGCAAACACCCTGGCCTGGTCGCAACCCGGATACTTCGAACGCGATGCCTCGGCTTCGCTCTTGCGCTGGCCGACGATGCCCTTCTTGCTGGCAGGGACGACGAAAATCATCTGTTGCAGAATATATTCGGTGGTTTCCGGCTTCTGCTTGTTCTCCATCATGCGCGAGACGAGGTCGGCGTTCGACATACGATTGTTCGCGCCGTAACGCGCGTTGACAAGGCGTGGCCAGCTCATCTGCACGGCGATGAAGGCCTTGAAGTGATCGACACCAACGCCGGCGCGATCGAGAATTTGCGTCATCTGATCTGTCGTCAGCTTGTTGCCGGCGGCAAACCGCGCGAACGATGCATTGACGTCGTCTGTGGAAACCGACATTCGAACGCGCGCGATTTCCTGCTGCTTCAGTGTCTGGTCGATCAGTTGCTCTTCGGCGGCCTTGGCGTCGGCGTTCTGATGTTGCAGCCTGAGGAAGGCCTGACGCTTGGCAACATCACCGCTTGTAATTGCAGTACCGTTGACGACCACCCTCACTTCGCTTGCCGCGAACGCTGAGCCGGCCTCAGGCGAGGCAAAAGCCGCCAGCATCGCGAAAGCCGCGCCGGCAATCATTGTCGTTACGGTTTTTCTTGCGCCAATCATCTATCGACCCTTCCCATTGACGCCGCGCATTCACGTCGCGGCGCGCATACCTTCCCGAGACCAAACGGGCATTGCCGCTCTAAATTGAAAATTCAGCATATGCCCTGGATCAAAACTGACGACAATGTCCTGCATAGCCTTACGGCGAAAGAAAGGCCCTCTCTTTCGCCGTACCAAAGAACTGTCGATCAATTCTGGTAAATGGTTGTGCTGGTGTCCACCGCATTGCCGAGATTGATGTCGCCGAGCGTTCGGAAGGTCAACCTGGCGCCAATAGTCCAATCGCTAGCGGATTCGGAGCTGGTGTCCCGTTTGCTCGTATATGCGATCGTGAAGATGGTGCACTCGTCCTCATAGGAAAGACCGAATGTTTCCCTCACGAGGGAGTTGTCCTGGAGGTCCCAAGCCACGCCGCCAAATACCGACCAATAATCTTTGAGCTTGACAGTCCCCTTGGCCTGGATCTCATCATTGTTTTCAGCAAAGCCGTATTCCGGTTGCGCTGAAATATGCGTGTAAATGAGCTGGCTTTGGAAGTTGTCGGTCTGGAAACCGGCTGTCACATCGCCACGGCGGAAAGCCAGGTCTTTTTCATCGAGCCGGTAAGAAGCAGCGAGAGCAAGGCCCTGCGGCGTTTCAATCCCACCGAGACCGACGAAGTCTGAGACGTCACTCTCGAGGCCGGAATCTGCGCCAACATTCACGAGATCGGCAGTGTCAAACGAATTCTGACCGCCGAGCTGGTAGGACTGGCCGAAGATACCGTGCAACTTGTAGCCGTTGTCGAAAGTGCCAGTGTACTGAAAACCTACGTTCGCGCGAGTGCCGCCTTCAATGCGGTCGTAGCCGGAGAATTTGTCACGCTCGAAGAGATTGGTTGCATCGAAGACGAAGCTCTGCGCGTCTTCGTTCGGAAGCGCACCGGCAAGGCGTTCGTCGGGGCGTGCATAGATCTGCACGATAGGTTCGAACAGGTGTGTGCTGTTTTCCGTCGTCCCGAGGATCGGATAACGCATCTCCAACCCGGCGGTAAACATTGAACGCGTCGCTGAACTGCTGTCGTCATAATTGCCATCATAGGCGAACGTTCCGGAAGTCGGCGGCGGCGTCATGTTCAATGCCAAGGCATCGCCGCGCGCGGCGAGCAACGGCGTGATCAGGAATCCCTGTGGCGTGACAAACGTACGCTTCCATTCCAGTTCGCCGGTCAGGCGGGAGGTCTGGCCCTCGAGACCGCGGAATCGGTCAAAGCCCGCGACACTGTAGAAATCATCGTGGGTGCGTGAGAGGTTTGTGAGATTGACATCTGCCGAGAGCTCACCGCCAGCAAGCGGCTGCGGCGCGACAAAATGGTAATCTATCACCGGATAGACGATCGCCTGCTGTTTCTCGGCGACGTTGTTCGGATCGGCATTCTGCACGTCGAAATAGAACGATCGCAGATCGAAGAAATTCCGCTTGCCGAGGCCCGTCAGATAGACCTGATTTGTCTGCGTGGAGTTGTCCAGCCCTTTGAGCTTATAGGTGCGAGCAAAGTTATTGTCGCTCTGCGCCATAACATCCCAGCCGAACGTCCAGCGGGGGTTGATTCTAAAATCTCCCTTGGACGCTACAACGCCACGGAAGTCATTTTCAGCGTCACTGGTGCCTTCCGTGAAGGTACCCGGGCTGAGCTGGTTGATACCCGCCATCCGCAGGATGTGCGTGCCATTTTCGTATCGCTGACGATATTCTGCGTCGAGCAGGAACCCTTGGGTGGTGAAACCCGTTCCCGTCACCGTGACATCGCTGCTCGGCGAAATGACGTAGTAATAGGGGACAGATACGCCAAAGCCGAGGTTTTGTGCCGTGACGAAGCTAGGGAAGAGAAAGCCGGACTTCCGCTTCACGGTATTGTCAGGAACCTCGATCCAAGGGACGTAGGCGAGTGGATGGCCGAGGAGCTCAAAGCGCGCCTTCTCGAGCCGAATCGTATGCTTCTCGCCGTTCTGGATGACGCGCTCCGCCTTGACCTGCCAGAAGGGAGGCCGTTCCGGGTTCTCGGCGCAAGGCAAACAGGCGGTATACACACCCTTGTTCAGGATCATTTGCGTGCCGCCGACGCGCTCGCCGGTTTCCGCAACCAGGCGTGTATTGTCGGGGGTCTCTATTCTGAGGGCGTTTACGAAGCCGTTTGCAAAATCGTCTGTGACGTCGAGCTTGTCGGCGTACATGCGGTTTCCGTCGGGCCCCACGAGCTCGACGTTGCCAAGCGCCATCAGGCGACCGGTCTGCTGATTATATTCGACGCGCTGCGCTACCATTTTGTAGCCGGCGTAGTTGATCTGCACGCCGCCGATGGCGGAAACGATCTGTGCGTCCTTGTTATAGACGAGTTCGTTTGCCGACAGAATCAGCCGCGCGTCGCCCGATACGTTGGGCCTCAGATTTTGTAAGGCATCCTGGGCAAAAGCAGCAGGAAAGCCGTTGGAATAGGTAGACAGGGCCGCGCCTACGAACAGGGCAACCAACTGTTTACTAAAAGTCTTGCGGTCGCCTGCCGCCACTAGCCATCCTCCTGATGAAGCAGAATTGTTGCACCCAAAGCCAAGGCAACGATGACCGGAATCCACGTCGCCACGAAAGGCGGGACAACCCCACTGCTTCCGAATGCTTTTACAAGCACGGTAACGACATAAAGCACGAAGCCCGAAAGGATTCCACCCAGAATCACCGACCTCGATTGGTTAAACCGGCTAAATTTTAGGGACACTGTTGCAGCAATGAGAGTCATGGCGACAAGCAGCAGTGGTTGGGACAACAATGAGTGAAATTGGGTCTCCAGAGCCTTGGTCGGGATGCCGAAAGACTTCGCTGCATCGATTCGGCTCGAAAGATCAAAAAAACCAATGGTTTCAGGGGCCGTAAGCCTCTGCTGCAGGAAATCTCGTTTCAAATTGGTGCGGATTCGCACCTCATCCTTGCGGGCGGCGATTTCACCCGGCTTGCGCTCGACCACACTCTTAAGAAGCCAGTAACCATCTTCCAATTTTGCCGACGCGGCGTCCTGTCGGAGGATGATGTGACCAGTCGAATCGAAATGGACGAATACGGCGTCCATGAGCGCCGTACCGTTCTCCAGAATAGTATGTGCTCCGATGATCACGTCGTCCTGGCCGCTGATCTGGCGGATCCAAGGAACCTGTGGCGCGGCGTTGGGGGTCGAAATTTCTCCGCGCAAGTTGCTCTCGACAATGGCGGCCTGGCGTTGTCCCCATGCAGCCAGTGGATTGAGGACCGTCATGACAAGAACGCCGAGCAAAAAGGCGCCGGCAAGGAATGGCGACATAAACTGCCAGACTGAAATGCCGGCAGCTCGCGTCACGACCAGTTCGTATTTTCTGTTGAGACCGATCAGAACAGTCATCCCCACGAAGAGGGCGATGAAGGGAATAGTCTGCTGCAGGATGAGCGGCAGACGTACGGCCGTCATTACGAGGCCACTGGTAACGGTATAGCCGGGAAGGCCAGAAAGCCGACCGGCCGTCTCACTGAAATCGACGAGGTAGACAATCCCAATTACGCCGAGGAAGAACCACATGGTGGTCAGCAGATAGCGGCGGAAGAAGTAACGGCCAAGTGTTCCAAAGATCATGCGCCGCCTCCCGCAGAGGAGTCGGGCGAGCGCGCGAAGCGTCGCAACAGTCTCTGCCAAGATTCGCCGATGCGGTCGCTTATTGTGGACACCACCGATAAACGCTTGTGGTGCGCTAGAGATGCGATGGCAAGAAGGCTCGCCACAATTGGAATCGCATAGAGCACACCGATATATTCCCGATCCTTGTCGATCTGATTGGCTGCGTAAAATGATGCCCAACGAATTGCAAATGCAAACACGAGCGCGGCCACCATCGGATGTAGCCGGGCCTCGCGGTGGGAGCGCGCGTCGCCAGCTATAGCGAGAGAAATTAACGCAAATACCATCGGCAGAACCCAGTCCGTCAGGCGGCGGTGCAATTCCGCACGATAGCTGCCCGGCTTGTCGATGTAGTCCTTGTCGTTCGGATCGGGGTTCAACAGGAACGGCAGTTCGCGGTCGGAGGCGCGAAGCGTTGCCTGCCCGCGATTCTGCGTCAGGTCGGAGAGGTCGAACGAATAGGAATCAAAGCGAATGACGGATACTTCCCCGCTTGGCGTTTTGCGATGAACCTCGCCGTCATGCATGATGAGTGAGGTGCCCTTGTCATCAACAGCACCTTCGCGTGCGTAGTAGATAAGCTCGAACGCGGGGTCGCGTTCGTCGACCACGAACAGGCCCTTGAGCACACGCCCGGCCAATCGCTCCGATATCTGCACATAAAGGCCGGTATCGATTCGCCGAAAATTCTTCTCTTCGATCACTGTAGAGAGCAAGTCCGCGTACGCAGCCGCCACCATCTGGCGGACGCCGGTCTTGGCCTTCGGCTCGACAACATTGTCTACCAGAAAAGAAAAGACGCTGACGACGGCGGCGAGGATGAGGATGGGGCGCAGGATGATACTGCGCTTGGCACCGGCCGCATCGATGACGGTCAGCTCCGAATCGTTGTTCATGGTCGTCAGCGTCTGTGTGACACCAATGACAATTGCAAACGGCAGCACAATCGGAATGATCGATGGAAGGATCAGCGTCGCAAGCTTCGCAAATGACCCCATCGACTGGCCGCTGTCGGTAACCAGATTGACGCGCTGCAGAACCTGAGTCGTCCAAATGATCGCGAGCACCGGCAAAAGGGCAACGAGAAACATCTGGCCAACACGCCGGAATATGTATGTTTCAAGCAGTTTCATGCGTGCCCTTGAACGCCATTTGCGAACCTATGCCGCTGCGCAGCGAAATCCATCTACGCTCTTTGGTTCGCTTTTGCGACAAGCCGGGGTCGAAAATTCATTCAATTTTCAGTTTTTTTTTCTGGCTGTGGCGAAACGGTAAGAGCAACAAGACCGGTGAAGACGACAACAGACGATAGCCATCCGAGAACTGCGTCTGAAAGATAGTGCGCGCCGAAAGCGACGCGTATGGCCGGTGACAGAAAGGAGATTGCCACAAGGGGGAAGGCAAGCGCGGAACGCGCCGGCTGAGGTATCAGGAAAATGAGACAGAACATCCAGCCAGCGCTTGCCGCTTCGCCGGAAATGAAGGAACAGTTCGACGAGCATCTTCCGGCCCAGGACCCGGCTTGCACAAAATTGAGGTGGCCGCCGAATTCGAGGGTCTGCCATGGTCGCGGTCTGCCCGAATTTGCCTGGAGGAGGAGATTGACTAAGATCACCGGGCCAATGATCAGAGAGCCGAGAGCGAGTTTCAGTGCGCGGGCGCGCGCGGCATTGAAGGTCGCCCCGGAGTGCCAGTAACATGCGACCAGCTTCCACAACATCACGATGGCGATGACGTAGGGCAGCCGGAACAAGAAAACTCTGATGAGACGGAGATAGGTCTCGTGCCGGTATGGAAAATAGCCGCAGCTTTCCCCGAGTGCGGCGGCTTTACAGCTTTGCCGCACGAAGAAATGTGTCGATACGTAGAGATCGATCTGGGGAAAGGTATAAAACAGCAGAAGCAGCAACCACCAGAGACACGACAGGCCAATAAACGCTCTGGCGGGAGCGCCATTCAATGCCGCAATGCGCCAAAGTTGTCGTGCGCTCGATAATCTCAATGCCGAAATCAACTAACAATTCCTGTGGACTCGATACCACCTGAGGAATATGCGCCGAACATGACATCCCGTCAACGATGTGGCAGTTGGCTAAGCAGCCACATCATTGGCCGAAGACTTGTCTTCGGCGGCGAAACCCGAAATGATCGGGTGGAGTGGACTTAGAGAAATCCCACTGGAGAAGACATGTCAGCCAAGTTCGATATTTCGTTTGAGACGTCCGCCGAGATCGCCGGTGGCTATGCGCTGCTGCTACAGGCAAGCGGAGCCGATCTCGCCGCAGGAGCCAAGGTCGCGGACGCCACCGGTATTATCGCGAGAGCGGCAAAGATCGCCGGCTTCTCCGCCAAATCGACGAGTGTACTGGATCTCGTTGCTCCGGAGGGTTCGGCCGCCGAGCGGCTGATCGTTGTTGGGCTCGGCAAACCAGAGGATCTGACTGCGCACGAGTGGCTCAAGGCGGGTGGTGTCGCCGCATCGAAGGTCAATAAGGCCGAAAAGGTCGTGATCTTCGTCGACGCGCCCGGTGCCCGCGTCGGAGCAAAGGAAGCAGCTAATTTCGCGCTTGGAATGCTTTTGCGCGCCTACAGCTTCGACACCTACAAGACCAAGAAGAAGGATGAGGACGCCAATAGCCGAAACGGACAGGTTGTGATCAAGATCGTTACCGCTAAGGCGACCGAGGCCGCAGAAGCCTTCAAGGCCGCTCAAGCAGTTGCCGCCGGCGTCAACCTTGCGCGCGATCTCGTTAATGAACCACCGAATGTTCTGGGACCTGTGGAGTTTGCCGCCAGGGCACGCGGACTGGAAAAGTTCGGCGTCGAGGTGGAAATTCTCACCGAGAAAGAGATGCAAAAGCTTGGCATGGGGGCCCTGTTGGGCGTGGCGCAGGGATCGGTCCGGCCTCCGCGGCTGGCGGTCATGCAGTGGAAGGGTGGCAAGAGCGGCGAAACTCCCATCGCCTTCATTGGCAAGGGCGTCGTCTTTGACACAGGCGGCATTTCGATCAAGCCCGCTGCCGGCATGGAGGAAATGAAAGGCGACATGGGTGGCGCCGCAGCCGTTACCGGTCTGATGCAGGTTCTCGCGACCCGCAAGGCTGCCGTGAATGCGGTTGGCATCATAGGCCTGGTCGAGAACATGCCCGATGGAAACGCCCAACGTCCCGGCGACATCGTCACCTCGATGTCTGGTCAGACGATTGAGGTCATTAATACCGATGCTGAGGGTCGGCTCGTCCTTTGTGATGCGCTTTGGTATTGCAACGACCGCTTCAAGCCGAAGTTCATGATCAATTTGGCAACGTTGACAGGCGCCATTCTGGTTGCGCTCGGCAATGTCCATGCGGGATTGTTCTCGAACGATGACGAGCTCTCGGCGCAGCTGACCGCAGCCGGCCTTACGACGAGCGAGAAGCTTTGGCGCATGCCGCTCGGCAAGGAATACGACAAGATGATCGACAGCAAGTTCGCCGACATGAAGAACACTGGCGGACGTCATGCGGGTTCGATCACCGCTGCGCATTTCCTGAAGCGGTTTGTCCAGGAGACGCCCTGGGCGCACCTCGACATCGCGGGAACGGCGATGGGTTCGCCGCAGGATGAAATCAATCAGTCATGGGGTTCAGGCTTCGGCGTGCGCCTGCTCGACGAGCTGGTGCGTGCCAATTACGAATCATGACGGAAATCCTGTTTTACCATCTGACGGAAGCCAAGCTGGAGGACGCCCTCCCGCCGCTGCTCGAAAAGAGCGTCGAGCGCGGCTGGCGGGTCGCTGTGCAAATGAAAGAGGTGGGGCGGCGCGACATGCTCAATCAGCATCTCTGGACATTTCGGGAAGATAGTTTCTTGCCGCATGGCATTGACGAAGAGGACCTGGCGGCAAATCAGCCCGTTCTCCTTACGATTTCCGAAGGGAATGCCAACGCTGCAACGGTGCGATTCATCGTCGATGGCGCTGAGCCGCCACCGGTCGACCCCTATCAGCGGATCGTCTTCATGTTCGATGGTTACGACCAGGAGCAGCTCGAAGGCGCCCGCGCGCAGTGGAAGAAGCTGAAAGGCGAGGGACACAATCTCACCTATTGGCAGCAGACGCCGGAAGGCCGTTGGGAAAAGAAAGCGTGAAAAAGCCCGCACCAAGCGGGCTTTTTCAATTTGAAGTCAATCGTGGAAAGCGGCGACGAATTTGCGCCTGCCGAGCATAAAGGCATCGGCGACGTGGCGAAGCGGCGCCAGATCGACATCGGATTTGCCGGCTTTGACGATTTCCGCAAAGCGACGGTAAAGCGCCGGATATTCCTCTTCAGGCGCCGAAAACTTCAGTTCGCCGTTGATCGACAGCTTCGACCCGCCCTCAGCAAGCTCCACATGGCCAGCTTCGGTTTCAGCAAGGATGTCCCAGCTCTGCTTGCCGGTCTGTCGCCAGTCGAATTCGGCATGGACAGGCACGCCGTCAGCATTCTGGAAGTGCAGATCCGCGGCAATCGGCGCGTCGCGATTTTCCGGGAATTCGAGGGTTGCACCCGTCAGGAAGATGGCCTTCGGCAGAATATGGGTAACGATCGAAAGGGCGTTGATGCCCGGGTCGAAGACGCCGAGACCGCCGGCCTGCCAGATCCAGTCCTGGTTCGGATGCCAGTGGCGAACGTCTTCTTTCCAGATGACATGAACACTTTTGATCGTCGTCGACGCGAGGAAGGATTTGGTGGCTTCAACGGCTGCCGCGTAGCGCGAATGCCAGCTGGCAAACAACGATACGCCGTTGCTTGCCGCAAGGCTTTCGAGATCGGCCACTTCGCTCAACGTCGCGCCTGGAGGCTTTTCGAGGAACACGTGTTTGCCGGCTGAAAGAGCCTTGTGGGCTGCTTCGTAACGATACTGCGGGGGCATGCACAGCGAAACCGCGTCGATCTGCGGAACGGCGTCGAGCATCGCATCGATCGCGGTGAAGCTCTGGATACCTTCGACGGTGCCGTGACGGCTCGCCGTCGCAATGAGCTTGAAGTCGGGGTTCTTGGCGATCGAGGGAAGGTGCTGGTCGCGGACGATCTTGCCGACGCCGACGATGGCGAGGTTGATAGGTGACATGCTAGTGGCTCGCGTTCGGTGTTTTGCTCAAAAAGTATGATTTATTTCAGGCGTGATCCCTATCAGATACCGAAAGTGGGATGCAAGGCAACGCTTCAATTCCATTTCGAATAAGTCGTTGAGATTTGCTGCGCCGCAATGGCAAGCCTTGACAGCGAGAAATGGCGCCAAAATATCGACAGTGCGGACCGGGCTGCACTTGATGCATGGGGCGGAGCTAAAAAGATCGGCGCATGCGCGAAATGACCATGCACGGCTTGGCACGATGACTATCCAGCTGCCATGGCTTCTTCGTATTTCGACGAAAGCTCCAGCCATTGCTCCTCTGCCGTGGCAAGCTTTGCAGCAGCTTCGCCACGCTGCTTGGCTTTCTCGGCAGCTTTCGCGGGCGCTTTCTCGTACAGCAGCGGGTCTGCAAGCTCTGCGTCAAGCACCTGAATCAGTTTCTC
Source organism: Rhizobium mesoamericanum STM3625 (assembly GCF_000312665.1). GTDB lineage: Bacteria > Pseudomonadota > Alphaproteobacteria > Rhizobiales > Rhizobiaceae > Rhizobium > Rhizobium mesoamericanum. Next base: position 2,127,562 of record NZ_HF536772.1, read on the forward strand.
CAGCTTGCTGGTCAAGGATTCGATTTCGTTGATCTTTTTCTTGAGTGGCGCCAGCGATGCGCGCTTCTCGGCATTCAGCTTGCGCTGGTCCGCCTTCGAGGCGGACTCTTCTGCAATCGGAGGCTTTTCGTCCTTCTTCTTTCCCGATGCGACAATGAGGTCGCGATACTCATCCATATCGCCTTCGAAGGTCGTGACGGTACCCTTGTTGACGAGCCACAATCGATCGACGGTCGCCTCGATTAGGTGGCGGTCGTGCGAAATCAGGATAACAGCGCCCTCGTAGTCGTTCAGAGCCTCAATGAGGGCTCGCCGGCTGTCAATGTCGAGGTGGTTTGTCGGCTCGTCGAGGATCAGGAGATTAGGTGCGTGAAATGCAGCAAGGCCCATCAGCAGACGCGCTTTCTCACCGCCGGAGAGATCCTTTGCCGCCGTCGACATCTTCTCTGTCGCGAGGCCCATCTGGGCGACACGCGCCCGCACCTTCGCTTCCGGGACCTCCGGCATCAGACGGCGTACGTGCTCGACAGCCGACTGGTCGGGAATGAGATCCTCGAGCTGATGCTGCGCGAAGAACCCGATCTTCAGGTTTGGCGCGAGTTTGACCTCGCCCGCCTCCGCCGAGAGGCGACCAGAAATGAATTTGGCGAAGGTGGATTTACCATTGCCGTTGGAGCCGAGCAGCGCGATGCGATCGTCATTGTCGATGCGCAGATTGAGGCCCTTCAAGATCGGCTTGCCACGCTCGTAACCGACGGCGCCGCCGCTAATGGCAACGATCGGGGAGGCGGGTTGCTTTTCGGGCTCCGGGAAGATGATCGGCTGTACGTGGTCCTCGATGACCGCAGCCACCGTTCCCATGCGCTCCAGCGCCTTGACACGGCTCTGCGCCTGCCGCGCCTTGGAGGCCTTCGCCTTGAACCGGTCGATGAAGCTCTGCAGATGCTTGCGCGCCGCCTCGTTCTTCGCCCGTGCCTTCGTCTGCAACTCGTCGGCTTCGGCCTTCTGCCTTTCGAACTGGTCGTAGCCGCCGCGATAGAGCGTGAGCTTCTTCTGGTCCAGATGAACGATCGAGTTGACGGCGTTGTTTAGCAGGTCACGGTCGTGGCTGATGATGATGACCGTGTGCGGATAGCGACGGACATAATCCTCAAGCCACAACGTGCCTTCGAGATCGAGGTAGTTGGTTGGCTCATCGAGGAGCAGCAGGTCGGGCTCGGAAAATAGAACCGCAGCGAGGGCAACGCGCATCCGCCAGCCGCCGGAGAACGATGAGGCCGGTCGCGACTGTGCTTCCTGGTCAAAGCCGAGGCCTGCCAGGATGCTGGCGGCGCGAGCTTCTGCCGAGTGCGCATCGATATCCACTAGCCGCGTCTGGATTTCGGCGATGCGATGCGGATCTGTCGCGTTCTGCGCTTCCGCCAGGAGCGCTGAGCGCTCCTTGTCTGCAGCCAACACGATTTCGATCAGTGCGTCTTCCGTTCCCGGTGCTTCCTGCGCCACCTGTCCGATGCGCGCATTCTTCGGGATCGATACCGAGCCGCTTTCCGAAGCCAAATCGCCGGTGATCACTCGAAAGAGCGTGGACTTGCCCGCTCCGTTCCGACCGACCAGACCGGCCTTCGTGCCGGCCGGCAGCGAAACGCTGGCGTGATCGAGAAGCAGGCGGCCGGCAATACGTGCGGAAATATCGGAAATCGTGATCATGGGCCGGGTTTTGGCGGAACTCTTTGGAGAAGGCAAGGGCCACGAACGGAAGCGGGGAGCCTCGAGGATATCCTCGGTCGCTTTTCGATGGTTGGAAGACAGCCAGTCCTTCGGCTTGCGACGGAGAATGAATGCGCCGTTCCTTGCGCAAAGGCATCGCGACCTTCTTCGGATCCAACTCCAAGCCTGACGCTCAGCGCCCGAATGCTTGTATAGGCTGTCGGCGGTTTGATTGGGCCGCGTAGAGTGCGACGCGCGCATTTGCCTGCAATTGCGATGCCGTCGTCGCATCGGCGCTCAGTGCGATTCCGAGCGAAATCGTGAGCCGGGCGGGCACGATGTTGTCGGACGTTGCGAAGATCAGGTTGTCCTCCGCCGACGTGCGCAGGCGTTCGGCAATCACGACGGCCTCTTGCATGCCAACATTGGCAAACAGAAAGGAGAATTCGTCACCGTCCGTTCGCGCGACGACGTCGTTCTTCTTGATTGATTTACGGAAGATGTCAGCCAGCTTCTTCAATAGCCGGCTTCCTGTGTGCGTGCCGTAGCGACCATTGAATGTCTTGAAGTCATCGATATCGACCATGATGAGAGCGCTGCCGGCGAAGCCTTCCTCGCGTTCATAAAGATCAGCGATTGCCCTGTTGAGGGCGATCCGGTTTGGGAGGCCCGTCAGTTTGTCGGTCGTGGAGGCAACCTGAGCTGCCGCCACCCCACGGGCCAGCGTCTCAAGCCGTTCGAGATCGACTTGCAGCTTGTTCTGCAGCGCCGTTTCTCCATTTGTCGCGTCCTCAAGCGCTTGCGAGAGGTACTCCATCTCGTTCATCAGAGAGGACAGGCTCTGTTCCGGATCGCCGACGATTGAGTTCAATACGGTTTCTGCCGCCCGCGTAAACGCTCGTCTGTGGAGAAGGCACTCGGCAAGATGCTCCATGGCCTCTCGCAGGAGTTTGAGCGCCTCGGCCTGCGACGCATGGTCGATCATACCGCAATGGCCGATAAGACGATATTTCAGGCCGAGATCGTCGAGCGCAGCCTGGTTCGGTGCCGAGCCAAGGGACGCGATATCCTGCGCCAAGGCGGCGTTCTGCCCGATGATTGCATCATATAGGAGCTCATAATTGCGAGGCAGGCCCGCGATGCCAAGGCGACTGATATGCTGGCTGACGCGTTGGATGTCGGTTCCAGAGCCTTGCCGCGAGGCCTCCCGTTGCACCTGTGAATCCGATGCTGCACGTCGCATGACAGTCCCCTCCGCTCGTCGGCCCAGTTCGGCCCAGCGCTGTTCTTCCTATGCGTGCAATGGCTTAAGATAGGTTGAATCTGACCGTCTGAGGCGAGGCGCGCCACGGTGGTTCTTGTGACTCGGTTAACGGGTGCTTGATGCTCAGTTGTCAAGCCATCGTTTGCCGTCGGCACGCAGGTAGTATGCGAGGTCGAGGCCGAGACTGGGTTTTCCGAGCGCTGTCAGCGTCATGTGGCACTGGCCACGGTGATGGGTTTGGTGATTGAAGAAATGTGAGAGGCCTGCCCACAGCGGCTGCGTAATCTCGATGGACTGGGTAATTGGCATGTAGGTGAAGTTCGCAGCAAGCGAGGGCTCATCGAGTGTGTCTACCCAGTCTATGATCCGCTGGTCTTCGACGCAGCGGGCCCCAAGCAGTGACGGAAGATCCTCGTGAAGCACGCGATCGAGCGTTGAAGGCGCCTCGCCAGTACCGGTAAAGCGCTTCATCCAGACCCGGTCGGCCACCAGCAGATGGTTGAGCGTCCTCTGCAGCGAACCAAAGAAGGCGCCTCGATTTTCCCGAAATTCCGCCTCTGTCAGTTCCGATGCGGCGGCGTAGACGATCGCGTTGGCCCAACGATTGTAATCCGCAAACATCCTATATTGCTTCAGCATTTTCTCTCCTGCGTCCATTCCGCAGCCGATGTTAAAGCAATTTGAGGCAATCATCTTTGATGAAATCATGAAAGTTGATGATCGTCGCACGTAAATGCGCCGGACCATGACAGCGGCGTGAAATTACCAGAGCCCCCTTGTTTTCAGGCCCTCGGACGGGTAAACACCGCCCACTTTTCCCACGGAATAAAGGAATTTGACCAATGGCGACTGAACGCACTTTCTCGATGATCAAGCCGGACGCAACTAAGCGCAACCTGACGGGCGCCATCACAAAGATGCTCGAAGACGCCGGCCTGCGCGTCGTCGCTTCCAAGCGCGTCTGGATGAGCAAGCGCGAAGCCGAAGGTTTCTACGCCGTCCACAAGGAGCGCCCGTTCTTCGGCGAGCTCGTCGAAACCATGACCTCCGGCCCGACCGTCGTTCAGGTTCTGGAGGGCGAAGGCGCCATCCTAAAGAACCGCGAAGTCATGGGTGCGACGAACCCGGCTAACGCTGACGAAGGCACGATCCGCAAGGTTCACGCCCTGTCGATCGGCGAAAACTCGGTTCACGGCTCGGATGCTCCGGAAACCGCTGCCCAGGAAATCAAGTACTGGTTCTCCGACACCGAAATCGTCGGCTGAATCAGGCCCTCAGCGAAACCGCTGAAGTCTTTGAATTGACTCTGAAAGCCGGGGCTCTGCTCCGGCTTTTTTACGTTGAAGGGCAGGTGCCGGCGGAATCGTAGTCGACCGTGCCATCCGGTTTGAAGACCTCGGGGTTCTTGGTGTAGAGGGGCCCGATGACCAATGGCTTGCCGGGCATCACCGATTGGTCGAGGCTGGAGATCACCTCGGTCTTCAGGCTCTGCAAGGTCTCTCCCTTGGCATCGACCAGGCGAACGTTCACGACGTAAGGTTTGTCCTTCTTGACGCAATGAATTGCGGGGCTCTGAAGCGTGATCTTGTCCCAGAACGGATAGACCTTTTCATTGGTCACCAGCACGTCACCGCCCGCCGGGTTTTCGAATTCCGCGATTGCCACCGTGCCTTCCGGAATGGGGGCCTTCTTGTTCAAGGTCACGACATAGGTCGCGACGGCGATCCGGTAGTTGAACACAAAGACACGACCGCTGATCTCGACCAGCCCGTCGTTCTCTCGCTGACATCCCGCAAGCACCAAGGCTGCAACAAGAACCGCCGTCGATAGCGCTTTCATGGCGCTTCCTCCTCTTTCCTCCGGCGATAATGGCGGCTCGCTTTTGCGCGATTGCCGCACACCGCCATGTCGCACCAGGCGCGACTTCTGTTCTTGCTGCGGTCAAGGAAGAGCCAGCCACAATTTCGGCAGATCTTCATGCGTTCGGGATCCGGCATGGCGATCAGCCGCAACACCGAATGCGCAGTTGCCGCATCAAGGCCGTTCGCTCCATTGGCGCCACGCAACGTGCGCGCCAATGCCTCCAAAAGGGCGGCGAGCAGCTGGTCATCGCTTTCGCCTGTAACACGGGCCCGGAAATATCCGTCCGTCGCCTCGCGCAACTCAAGGAAATTTCCTTTGTTCTGTGGGGCAGGACCAACCATGTCACCGAAGAGTTCCCGCTCTGCGCAGAACGCTGAGGCAGCCTGCGGAAAGGCTTCTAGCTGGGCGGATGTTTCGAAACGATCGATCCGTCGCGTTTCGTCATGACGAAGGACGACGCTGTTGGCGACATCCAGCGCCAATGCGCCTCCGGAAAAGCGGTGCGGGGTCCAGGCAAAGCTCATGTTCAAAATATAACTGGTAAAATTAGTTTTGCCAGTTATTATTTCAGCATCGGAGAGTATTTCATGGCCTATCTGCTGCAGCAATTGGCAAACGCGGTACCGTTGGCTGCACTCTATGCTGCGCTCGCCTTCGGCTACGCCGTGGCTTTTGGAGTGACCAAGCGTGCCGATATTACCTATGGGGCGATCTTCGCGTTTTCGGGCCAAATTTTGCTGCTTTTCACCGATCTCGGCTACAACAGGCTCTGGCTGATCCTGCCGGCGGCGCTGGCGCTGGGAGCCTTGTTCTCGGTCGTCTATTCGATGCTCGCAGCAGTCTGGATCGGGCGCTCCATCATGCTGCCGCTGGTGCGGAAATCGTCGAACACTGTGATCGTGGCAGCGCTCGGCATTACGATCGTGCTGATGGAAACGGCGAGACTTGCATCGGACACCAAGAGCCTATGGTTGTCACCGTTCCTGAACAGCGTCGTCATTTTCTGGAATGACGGGGTGTTCAAGGTGACGCTGACCGAGATCCAGCTCATCAATACCGGATTGATGTGTGCCATGATCGCGCTTGGCGTTGCCGTCATGCGGCTTACTTCCTGGGGGCGCCTCTGGCGGGCTGTAACCGACGACCCTTTGGCCGCGGAACTGTGCGGCACCAGCGCCGACCGCGTCTTTCTTGTTGCCTACGCGGCGGCTGCGTTGGTCGCCACGGCATGCGGCATCCTCGCAACCTTCTACTACGGTACCATGGATTTCGGCGCCGGCCTCATGTTCGGCCTCAAGGTCCTTATGGTCGCAGCTGTCGGCGGATATTCGAACCCTTTGAAGTCGGCTGGGGGTGCGGCCGGGCTCGGTGTCGCGGAGACGATGTGGAGCGCTTACGGTCCGTATCTTTGGCGCGATTTCGTAGTTTTCTCGCTGCTTGTGCTTCTGCTCATCCTTAGCAGGAGGGAGCGGGCGATACCCTGACTATTTCCACTTGTCACGGGCGGCGTCATCCGCGTCCTTTGCCCTGACCCATTCGCCCGTGCAACCATTCTTGGCGTGCTCCTTCTTCCAGAAAGGAGCGGCCGTCTTCAGAAAGTCCATCACGAAGTTCGCGCCGTCGAATGCGGCCTGCCGATGCGGTGCCGCAGCGATAACGAGCACGATATGCTCACGCGCCGCGATCTTGCCGTAGCGGTGAATGGCGGTCAGGCCGAGAAGCCCGAAGCGTTCGATCGCGAGGCGGGCGATCCGGTTCATCTCTGCTTCGGCCATTCCTGGATAATGTTCCAGTTCGAGCGCTGCGAGCCTGCCGCCTTCGTCGCGGCACAAACCCGAGAATGTCACGATCGCGCCAATCCCGCTCGTGCCATTGGCGAGCCGGTCGACTTCCGTTTGAAGATCGAAATCCTCGCGTTGGACGCGGATGTCGGGCTCGACCCTGCTGCTCACGTCAGCCTCCGGTCATCGGCGGGAAAATGCCGATCTCCTTGGGGTTGCCGATTGGCTCGTCATGCTCGACATGCTCCTGGTCGACTGCAACGCGAATGACATCGGGAAACTGAAGCGCGGTCTCATATTCCTCGCCCATCGTCTTCAAATGATTCAGAAGATCGGCAACTGTGACAACGGACGCGGGCAGGGCCATCTCTTCTTCGGACTTGCCGATCCGTTCGCGTACCCAAGCGAAATAGACGAGCTTTGTCATTCTTCATCATCCACAATGTGCTTCAGGCCAGCCCGGAAATAGTCGTAACCCGTGTAGATCGTCAGGATAGCAGCAATCCAGAGAAGGCCGATGCCAGCCTTCGTCGTATACGGGAAAATTTCGTCGCCAGCAGGGCCGGCAAGCAAAAACGCGATCGCGACGAGTTGCACCGTCGTCTTCCACTTGGCGATCCGCGTCACGGGGACGCTGACCTTCAGAGCAGCCAGATATTCGCGCAGACCCGATACCAGGATCTCGCGGCAGAGAATGGTGATTGCCGCCCAGATCGACCAGCCGGCAATCGTCTGATCGGCGGCGACCAGCAGAAGAATGGAGGCGACCAGCAGCTTGTCGGCGATTGGATCGAGCATTCTCCCGATGTTCGACGTCTGGTTCCAGATCCGGGCGAGGTACCCGTCGAGAAAGTCGGTGATCGACGCGATGATGAAGATCCACAGCGCCACCCATCGTGCCGTATTGCTGATCGCCAGCTTTCCTTCGAGAAAGAAGCACAGCACGATCAGCGGCACCGCCAGAATGCGGCCGTAGGTCAGCAGGTTCGGGATATTATAAGCGCGCGATGCCATGAAACTTGTCTCTGAAGTGATGAGCCCGTAGATGACGGCTTTGACCTTAAAGCGTCAACATTCTTTCTATTTTTTCGCTGCCTTTGCGTGGAATTTGCGACTGACGCCACCTATTTCGCGGCGTCGTCGTGAAAATGATTGTAAACCTGCTTGGCGACTGTCTCCGAAATGCCTTCGACCGCCATCAGGTCGGACAAGGCGGCGCGGGAAACCGCCTTCGCTGTTCCGAAATGCTGCAGCAGGGCGCGCTTTCGCGACGGCCCGATCCCGCCGATCTCATCGAGCGGATTCTTAACCATCTCCTTCTTGCGCCGGGCGCGATGCGAGCCGATTGCGAAGCGGTGCGCCTCGTCGCGCATGCGCTGGACGAAATAGAGGACCGGATCGCGTGGGGGCAGGGTGAAGCTCTCGCGTCCCGGCGGGAAGAAGCGCTCGCGCCCGGCGTCGCGGTCGACACCCTTGGCCACGCCGATTGCGGTAACGCTGTCGGTGATTCCCAGATCCTCGAGGATCGCGCGCACGGCCGTCATCTGTCCCTGTCCGCCGTCGATCAGGATGACGTCGGGCCAAGCGGGGAAGGGCATGTCCGCGGCATCCGCCGGCGATATCGGCTGGCTGCGGTCGGGCAGACCTTCTTCCTTGAGCAACCTCGAGAAGCGCCGCGTCATCACTTCGCGCATCATCCCGAAGTCGTCTCCCGGCGTGATGTCGGTCGATTTGATATTGAACTTTCGGTACTGGTTCTTGACGAAACCGTCCGGCCCCGCCACGACCATGCCGCCGACCGCGTTGGTGCCCATGATGTGCGAGTTGTCGTAGATCTCGACGCGCTGCGGCACATAGGGAAGCTTGAAGGTTTCCTTGAAACCCTCGAGCAACCTGGATTGTGACGCCGTTTCCGCGAGCTTGCGGCCATGTGCCTCGCGCGCATTGGCGATCACGTGCTCGACCAGGTCGCGTTTCTCTCCGCGCTGCGGCACGAGTATGGACACCTTATGTCCGGCCTTTTCACCAAGTGCAGCGGCAAGGAGTTCGAGTTCTTCGACAGTCTCCGACAAAAGGATCTGCTTCGGCACTGGCTTGTCGTCGTAGAACTGAGCGAGGAAGGCATTCAGCACCTCGGCGGCCGACAGCTGAGGGTCGGCCTTCGGGAAATAGGCGCGGTTACCCCAGTTCTGCCCCGTGCGGAAGAAGAACACCTGAATGCAGGAGATCCCACCCTCATGGTGGATCGCGAAGACATCCGCCTCTTCCACGCCGGCCGGGTTTATGCCCTGATGGCTGGACACGTGCGAGAGCGACGCGAGACGGTCGCGATAGACGGCTGCGCGCTCGAAATCGAGGTCCTCGGCCGCAAGGTTCATCGCCTTGGCCATATGCTCCTTGACCTTCTGGCTTTTGCCGGAAAGGAAATCCTTGGCCTCTTGCACGAGCTCGGCATAGCCTTCGTCGCTGATCTCATGTGTACACGGCCCGGAACAGCGCTTGATCTGGTAGAGAAGGCAGGGGCGGGTACGCGTCTCAAATACGCTGTCGGTACAAGTCCGGATGAGAAAGGCGCGTTGCAGCGAGTTGATCGTGCGACCGACGGCGCCAGCTGACGCAAAAGGACCGAAATAGTCGCCTTTGCGGGCGCGAGCACCGCGATGCTTGAAGATTGCCGGAGCGCGATGGTCGCCCGTTATCAGAATGTAGGGGAACGACTTGTCGTCGCGCAGCAGCACATTAAAGCGTGGCCGCAAACGCTTGATCAGATTCGCTTCGAGGAGCAGCGCTTCGGTTTCGGTGCGCGTCGTCACGAACTCCATGTTCGCGGTCAGGCGTACCATTTGTGCGATTCGGTTGGAGTGGACGCGCCCGAGCGCGTAGTTGCTGACGCGCTTCTTCAGGCTGCGGGCCTTGCCGACATAGAGGACGTCCCCGGCCTCGTTGAACATACGATAGACACCCGGGCTGTTCGGTAGGCGCTTAACGAATTCGGCGATGAGATCCGCGCCGACAAGGCCAGTCTCGTTGACCCCGCCTTCGTTCCAATCGATCGCAGTCGAAATCTGCGCCGGAGAAGTGTCGCTCTCCACGTCGATATCGTCGTCTGCATCGTCCGTTTCGTCGTAGAGAATGCCACCGTCCGGCAGCTTTCTTGAATTCATTCCGTAATCTCCGCCACATCGGGCGTCTGCCAGGCAAGGTGCTGGCCGCCGTCGAGGGCAATCATTTGACCGGTGATCGAGGGCGTTTCGTAGAGGAAGCGAATCGTTTTGCCGAACTCCTCAAGCTGCGGCCCCCGCTTGAGGATAAGCGCTGAGACCTGCGCTTGGAAGTCTTGTTGCGATTGCCGTTCACTCGGCATCGAGGGGCCAGGTCCGATCGCATTGACGCGGATGCGCGGCGCGAGCGCCTGCGCCATGGTCTGTGTTGCGGTCCATAAGGCCGACTTCGACAGCGTATAGGAATAGAAGCTCGGCCGCAGTGCCCAGACCCGCTGGTCGATGATGTTGACCACCAGACCATCCGCCTTCTCAGGCAGTTGCGCCGCGAAGTTCGCCGCGAGAATGGACGGGGCGCGGACATGGACGGCGAAATGCTCGTCCCATGCCTCGGCATCGATTTGGCGAACCGAATCTTCGTGGAAAACGGAAGCGTTGTTGACGAGCAGATCGATCGGCCCGATGGCCTCCGATGCTCTTCTTATGAGATCGTGGGTCTCGTCAATGTTCCGGAGATCAGCTTGCGTGGCAACCGCCCGGGAACCGCTTTGCCGCAATTTCGCCGCGAGGTTCTCGGCCGCTTCAATCGAACGGCTGGCATGAATCGCAACCGCAAAGCCATTCGCAGCCAGATCCTCAGCTATCGCCCTGCCTATTCTTTTGGCCGCCCCGGTCACGAGCGCCGTCCGAAGTCTTTTCCCGTTCAAAATCATGCCTTTTCGCCGCAGAATTCTGTTTGCTGCTTATATAGGCGCGAGAGAAGGTGAGATAAATAGCCGTTTTGATTGCGGCGATTTCGGAATTACTGTATGTATTAGTTAAGAATATAATTCAGTAAAATAAGTATTCATAATTTAACCATTCATTATGGTTAACAAGTATTCTGTTGCGGCAAAGCAACATCGAATTTCAGCCATCCAGGCGCCACAATCAAATCACAATTTGGCTCTTTCAAATCCTCAATTGCGCATCAATTTCCCTTCCGAACCGCAAGGGACATTTGTAATAGCCCGCGAATGCTTCGCTGTAGGACAGTTGACGAAGGGCGCGGGTCTGAAAGGAGACGAGTATGCGTACGTTTATTGCTAGCCTGTTGGTTTCGACCGTTGCCCTTGGCGGGTTTTCCGCCGCTTATGCAGCCGATGCCGTGGATCAGATCCCGGAAGCTCCGGTTGCACAGAATGAGCCGGCTCCCGCTGCCAACTGGCAGGGCTTCTACCTCGGCGGCGCCGGCACCTACAACATGGGCGGCTTTGGCAACAAGTACAACGCGCGCGCGCTCGGTGGCCAGATCTACACCGGCTACAACTGGCAGGCTGGACAGATCGTTTACGGTGCGGAAGCCGACATCGGCTATTCCGGCGCGGATGGGGCTGCTGGCGGTGGCAAAGGCACGAACGAGCTCAACGGCTCTATTCGCGGCCGTATCGGCTACGACCTGAACCCGTTCCTGCTGTACGGCACGGCCGGTCTCGCTGCTACAAAGAACAAGTTCAGCAACGCCGCCGGCTCTGACACCGATACGTCGCTCGGCTACACGGTTGGCGCGGGTGCAGAAACGTTCGTCACCAACAACATCACGGCCCGTGTTGAGTATCGCTACACGAATTACGCTGACAGCGACTTCCACGTCGGCGGCGCGAACATCTCTCGTGGTTACGACGAGCACAGCGTCAAGGTCGGTATCGGCGTCAAGTTCTAAGCCGAACATCGAATAAGGAAAAGGTCGGGCCTCAGCCCGGCTTGTATATCAGGGGCCGGAACATCGGATATGATGTTCCGGCCTCTTTGCATCGCTCGCGGCTGCGTCGAACTGTTGAGAGCGCTTCGCGCTCGCGTTTTTGCATTGAGCAGTTTAGCGCCTATTTGGGGAAGTCGGTCGAAACGGCAAGCTCCCGCCATGCAGCCAGTTCCTGCGCGACATGCGCATTCTTCGCCTCGATGACCGCCACGGTGTCGCTCCCGAACGGCATGCGTAACGGCGGATTTTCCGCATGCGCCAGAGTGACCATCGCCTTCGCAAGGCGGGCAGGGTCGCCAGGCTGCTGGTGGTTATGGCCTGCAGCAAACTCGCGCATCGCGCCCACAGGCGTTTCCTTGTAGTCGGCAATCGAACTCGGGCTGACGGCGAGCGAGCTCTCGTCCAGAAAGTCGGTGCGGAAGAAGCCGGGCTCGACGACTGTCACCTTGATACCGAGCGGAGCCAGTTCGGCGGCGAGAGCTTCGGAGATGCCCTCGACCGCGAATTTCGTCGAGCAATAGATGCCCCATCCGGCGTGCGACTTGTAGCCACCGATGGACGAGATGTTGAGAACGTGCCCCGAGCGCTGGTGGCGCATATGCGGCAGCACGGCACGGGTGACCTTCAGCAGGCCGAAGACGTTTGTCGCATAGAGCTTCTCGATTTCCTCGGTGGTCGCTTCCTCAACGGCACCGAGCAAGCCGAAACCGGCATTGTTCAGTAGCACGTCGATCCTGCCGAAGCGCTTGACGGCTAACTCCGCCGCCTTGTGTGCAGAGGCTTCGTCGGTTACGTCGAGCGACACTGCGAGCAGGTTCGGGTGATTGCCGAACTTGTCGTTGAGACCCGTCGGGTTACGCGCCGTCGCGACGACGGCGTCGCCGGCATTGAGGGCTTCCTGAGCAATGAGGGCGCCGAAACCACGCGAAGCCCCTGTGATGAACCAAACACGCATGACGATCTCCTTGTCCGTTGCGGTGCGATTTGCTTACGGAGTGAAGGTAGCGTATTGGGATAGCTGAGAGAATTTACCTTGTGTTTCACAGGTTCTTGAGAAAAATTCATCAATGAAACGTGTGCGCTCGACCGATCTTGCGATCTTTCTGGCGATCGCCAGCCACCGAAGCTTCCGGAAGGCGTCGGTCGAATTGGGTGTTACACCATCCGCCCTCAGCCATGCACTGCGGGCGCTTGAGGACCGGTTGGCGGTTCGCCTGGTCAATCGCACGACCCGCGGCGTGGCCTTGACCGAGGCCGGCGAGCGGCTTTTCGATCGCATCCGCCCCGCATTTTTCGATATCGATGCCGCCCTTGACGACCTCAACAGCTTCCGAGGTCAGCCACATGGCAAGCTGCGCATCAACGCGGCGCGCGCCTCCACCAGGCTGGTGTTGTTGCCGATCGTCTCTCGTTTCCTGAAAGCCTATCCCTCTGTCGAGGTCGAGATTGTCATCGATGACGCGCTGGTCGACATGGTATCATCCGGCTTCGATGCCGGCGTTCGGTTCGGGGAGAGCATCGCGGCCGACATGGTTGCGATGCCGATAGGCCCACGCCACCGTTTTGCGGTGGTTGCTGCGCCGGGCTATTTCGAGGGCAGGGGGCGGCCGCTTACCCCACATGATCTACGAGACCACCAATGCGTGCGCTACCGCTTTGCCGGCGGTTCCTTCTATCGATGGGAGTTCGAGCGCGGCGGCATAGAACTAGAGATCGACGTCAGCGGTCCGTTGACCTTGGGCGATCAGGACATCATCCTCGATGCGGTGATGCACGGCTGCGGTCTCGGGTATCTTTTCGAAGAGCAGGTGCAGATGGCGATTAAAGAGGGCACGCTGATCCGCGTGCTGGAAGACTGGTGCCCCTTCTATCCGGGCTTCTTCCTTTATTATCCAAGCCGCCGGCAACTGCCAACTGCGCTGCGTGCCTTCATCGATTTCGTGAAGACCGACAGGGCTCAGCCGCCGACCTGGGCCTTCAGTTCGCCATAGGCGGCAAACTTCCTCTGGAATTCACGACCCCAGGCGATGAGTTCGGAATGATCGGCTTCCCACTGCCCCTTGAAGCGTAACTCGAGATAACCCAGCGTCGCGGCGAGGGCAAAATGACCGCCGTGCAGCCGTTTGCCAATCTTCGGTAGATGCACGCTGAGATGATTCAAGCCGCTGACTGCTTTCTTCCACTGCCGGTCGATCCAGGGCTGGTGCACCTTTTCTTCATCGCGGAAGCGCCGTTCGTAGACAATTGCGAGCAGGCAATCGCAAATCCCATCGCATAGCGCTTCGAGAATTTCGGCCTCCGTCCGCTTGCCATTCTTGGAGGGGTAGAGCTTCTTGCCTTTCAGCCGGTCGAAATAATGCATGATGGCGACGCTATCGAAGATCGACTGGCCGTCGTCGGTCAGCAGTGTTGGAATTTTGCCAAGTGGATTGTTGTCGACCAGGATTGCCGGACCGGTGTTGGTATCCACGCGAATTTCGATGACATCAAGTTCCAGATAGCGCGCGGCCATGCGGACCTTGCTTGAGTAGGGAGATGTCGGTGCGCAGAGGATCTTCATGGCGGCTCTTCCATTGGTCGTTTTTCAGCGCGACTATTTCGCGGCGGCAAGAGTCGGTCAACCGTCCCTTGCCACCTTGTTTTCGCCGCGTAACCAGAACGCTCGATGCGAGGCATATCGATCCTGAGCGAGCTGATCCTTGAGCGCGGGCAGCAAGGCATGCAGCTCGTCCTTCAGCGTGAAGGGCGGATTGACGATGATCAGGCCGGAACCAGTCAGGCCGGTCATCCCCCGGTCGCTGCGCACGCTGAGTTCCGCGCAAAGCATCTTTGGAATACCAAGGGCCTGTAGTGCCTCATGGAAATCCTTGATCGGCGCTCCCTTCTTCAAAGGATACCACAAGCAATAGGTTCCGCCGGGGAAGCGGCGATAGGCTTTTGCCAAACCATCCACCAGACGCTCGTATTCGCCATCCTCTTCGAACGGCGGATCGACGAGGACGATGCCGCGTTTCTCCTTCGGCGGCAGGTGCGCGCCGAGCGAAAGCCAGCCGTTGAGTTCGGTGACCCGTACCTGGTGATCGCCCTCGAACAGCCGATGCAGCCGTGCAAAATCCTCCGGATGCAATTCCATCGCCGAAAGCCTGTCCTGCGGACGAAACAGCATACGAGAAAGCTTCGGAGAGCCTGGATAAAAACGGATGCCGCCCTCCGGGTTCAGGTCGCGGACAGCGGAAAGATACGGTTCGAGCAGTTCGGCGACCTGTGGGGCATGCTCTGTTTCAAGGAGTTTGCCAATGCCCTCGCTCCATTCCCCAGTCTTTTGCGCCTCCTCGGAGGAGAGGTCGTAAAGCCCGATGCCGGCATGTGTGTCGAGCACGCGGAAGCCAGCATCCTTCTTCTGCATGTAGCGGATCAGGCGCGCCAGAACGGTGTGCTTCAGTACATCGGCAAAATTGCCCGCGTGGTAGATGTGGCGGTAGTTCATTTTCGCTGATGCCCGTGATGAATTCGCCTGATGGACGTCATTTGTGACTTTTGGCCGGTTTCCGGTTCGAATATAGAAAAGCCATGAACAATGCGACCCCCATTCACGCCAATTCCGCCAAGTCGAACGTCAGGGTCGGTCACACGGCCTGTCCGCACGACTGTCCCTCCACCTGTGCGCTGGATGTGGAAATCGGCGACGATGGCCGCATCGGCCGTGTTCGCGGCGCAAACGACCACAGCTACACCTCGGGCGTCATCTGCGCCAAGGTCGCGCGCTACGCCGAGCGTCTCTATCATCCGGACCGGCTGATGCATCCTCTGCGCCGAACTGGCGCCAAGGGGGCTGGGCAGTGGCAGCAGATTTCCTGGGACGATGCGCTGGACGAAATCGCCGAGGCGTTTGTTAAGGCCGAAGCCAGGGATGGCAGTGAAGCGGTCTGGCCCTATTTCTACGCCGGCACCATGGGTTGGGTCCAGCGCGACTCGATCGAGCGCCTGCGCCACGCCAAGCGTTATTCCGGTTTCTTCTCGTCGATCTGCACCAATCCGGCCTGGACCGGCTTCACCATGGCGACGGGGACTCTGCGGGGACCTGACCCGCGCGAGATGGGCCGCACCGATTGCGTCGTGATCTGGGGCACGAACGCGGTGTCCACGCAAGTCAACGTCATGACCCATGCCATCAAGTCCCGCAAGGAGCGCGGTGCGAAGATCGTCGTGGTCGACATCTATGACAATCCGACGATGAAGCAGGCCGACATGGCACTGATCGTCAAACCGGGCACGGACGCGGCTCTCGCATGCGCGGTCATGCACATTGCTTTCCGCGATGGATACGCCGATCGCGACTACATGGCGAAGTATGCCGACGACTCGGCCGGTCTCGAAATGCACCTGAAGACGAAGACCCCGGAGTGGGCGGCTGCCATCACCGGCCTTTCTGTCGATGAGATTGAAGGCTTCGCGCGGCTCGTCGGCACGACGAAGAAGACCTATTTTCGACTCGGCTATGGCTTCACCCGCCAGCGCAACGGCGCGGTCGCCATGCATGCGGCCGCCTCCATCGCGACAGTCCTGGGCTCGTGGCAGTATGAAGGCGGCGGGGCTTTCCATTCCAACAGCGATATCTTCCGCATGGATAATGCGGTACTGACGGGCAAATCGATGAAGGATGCTGATATCCGCATGATCGACCAGTCGCAGATCGGCCGCGCGCTGACAGGCGATGCCGTCGCGCTACGCCATCGCGGCCCAGTCACGGCCATGCTGGTGCAGAACACGAACCCCGTGAATATTGCCCCCGAGCAGCGGCTGGTGAAGCGCGGTTTTGCTCGCGACGACCTATTTGTTGCAGTTCACGAACAGTTCATGACGGAGACGGCTGAGATGGCCGATATCGTCATCCCGGCAACGATGTTCGTTGAGCATGACGATATCTATCGTGCCGGCGGCCAGAACCACATTCTGCTCGGCCCAAAGCTGGTCGAGCCGCCAGAGACGGTGCGAACGAACCTGTTCGTGATCGAGGAACTGGCAAAACGTCTCGGCGTCGCCAACCGCCCCGGCTTCGGCTTGACGGCACGCGAAATGATCGATCGGGTTCTCGAGAGCAGCAATCTTCCGGGCTACAATCATTTCCTCGAGCATAAATGGTTCGACCGCCAGCCGGATTTCGAGGATGCCCATTTTCTCAAGGGCTTCGCGCATCCAGATGGCAAGTTCCATTTCCGGCCGAACTGGGTGGATGGTCCCGCGCCGAACAAGCCGCCGGCTGCCGTTGGGGCTCTCGGCCCGCACGAGCAGCTACCGGCGTTCCCGGATCAGGTCGACGTCATCGAGGTCGCCGATGTGGAGCATCCGTTCCGTCTGGCAACGTCGCCGGCGCGCAACTTCCTGAATTCGAGCTTCTCGGAGACGAAGACTTCGCGCCAAAAAGAGGGGCGGCCGGAGCTGATGATGAACCCGATCGATGCGGCCGCGGGAAGCATCGGGCATGGCGATCTCGTGCGGATCGGCAATGGTCGCGGCGACCTGCGCATCCATGTGCGCATCACCGAAGAGGTTAAGCCGGGGGTGTTGATTGCCGAAGGCCTCTGGCCGAATAAGGCGCATGTCGACGGCGAGGGCATCAACGTGCTGACCGGAGCCGATCCTGTCGCGCCATATGGTGGCGCGGCGGTTCACGACAACAAGGTCTGGTTGCGCAGGGATATCGCATGACGAAGTTCGACAAGGCAAAAGCCGAGATCGTCGATGAAAGGATCCTCGCTGACGGTTGGACGCGTCTGAGCAACTTCCAGATCGACTACACGGATTCCGACGGCGAGACACATCGGCTTCAGCGCGAGGTCTACCATCGTACGCCGGCCGCAACGATCTTGCTCTATGATACCAGACGCGACATCGTCATCCTCGTACGGCAATTCCGGCTGCCGGTCTTCCTTCATGGCGAGCCGGCCTGGATCGTCGAGGCACCGGCAGGGCTGCTGGATGGTGATGCCCCGGAAGCGGCGATCCGCCGGGAAGCAGAAGAGGAAACCGGCTTCCGCATCCGCGACGTGCGCTTCCTCTTCAAAGCCTACAGCGCGCCGGGTTCGAGCACGGAATTGCAGTACTTCTTCGCCGCAACGATCGATTCAACGGACCGGGTATCGGAGGGGGGTGGGCTTTCTCACGAGCACGAAGACATCGAAGTTCTGGAAGTGCCGCTCGACCAAGTGATGGCGATGATCGAGCATGGCGAGATCGTCGATCTGAAGACAATTACGCTCCTGCAATGGGCGATCATGAACCGCGACACGTTGCGATAGCGTTTAGGCCAATTTGCGAGGCTAATCGTTCACTCTGATGTCATGAATCAGCGCTATGCGCTCCGCCTTATCATAGATTCCTGTCTGGAGAAGACCGATGTGGCTCAGCAATTTTACGCTTGTCCTCCCAGATGAGATCGTGAGCCACGGGTCGGTCTATGTCGAGGACGGCGCAATCGCTGAAATCAGACCCGAGCCAGTCGCCAATGCCGCGATCGATGGTGGCGGGCGCCTTCTGGCGCCGGGCTTCGTGGACCTTCACGGCGACATGGTGGAGCGCGAGATCGCGCCTCGTCCGAATGCACCGATGCCGATAGATTTCAGCATCCACGAACTGGATAAGAAGCTGGCTGCCGCAGGTGTCACGACTGCATTCGCGGCCGTCTCATTCGCAACGGAAAGCGTCTACGGTCATGTCCGCTCACTCGAGACCACGTCGGCCGTGATCGAAAGCATTAACCGGCTGAAGAACAATCTTTTGATCGATCACCGCGTACACGCGCGCTACGAAATCACCAATCTTGGTGCTGCGCCGGCATTGGAAAAGCTGCTCGATGCCGGCCACGTCGACATGATCTCTCTGACCGATCACACGCCGGGGCAGGGGCAGTACAACAACATTGAGAGCTACATCCTGAGCATTGCTGAGCGCCGTGCAATTTCCGAGGAGGTGGCCGCCGAGATGGTCGCCAAGCGCATCGAATTGCGCAACAATCCGGCAATCGAGACCAAGCTGAAACATGTCGTCGATCTCGCTCTGAAGCACAAGCTGTCGCTCGCCTCCCACGATGACGATAGCGTGGAGAAGGTTGCGAAAATGCACGATCTCGGTGTCACGATCAGCGAATTTCCGGTGACGCTTCCGGCAGCGGAAGAAGCGCGGCGCCGCGGTCTCTGGACGCTGATGGGCGCGCCTAACGCGCTGCGCGGCCAGTCGATGTCCGGCAATCTCAGCGCATTGGATGCCGCCGCCGCCGGCCTTCTGACCGTCATTGCCGCCGACTATCATCCCGCTGCTTTCGTGCCCGGCATCTTCAAGATCGCCGACCGCACCAACCTGCCTTATGCCGCCGCCATGGCGACCCGCAATGCAGCGCGTTCCGCCGGTCTTCTGGATCGCGGTGAAATTGCCGTCGGTCAGCAGGCGGATCTTGTAGTCATCGAAGCGGGCGACGTACACCGCATCCGAGCGACGTTCCGCAAAGGCCGTTTCGTCTACAGCGATGGCACGCTGCACCAGCCGCGGGGGCTTGCCGCCTGAGGCTTAGGCGCCTTCGCCGATCAGCGAGATAATGCTGTTACGTTCCGCCGGCGCTGCCACAGCCTCGGTGCTAACGGCCTTGCCGCCCGCCATCTTGACTTTACCCTGGGCAAAGAGCCGCAGCGCTTGCGGGTAAAGCTGATGCTCGACGGTCAGCACACGTGCTGCCAGGCTGTCAGCATCGTCGCTGGAAAGGACTGGAACGGCCGCCTGGCCGATCACCGGTCCCTCATCCATGCCTTCGGTGACGAAATGCACGGTGCAGCCGGCGATCCGCATCCCGGCGTCGATCGCGCGCTGATGGGTGTGCAGGCCGGGAAACAGCGGGAGCAGGGAAGGATGGATGTTGATCATCCGGCCTTCGTAGCGCTGAATGAAGGTGCCGCTCAAAAGCCGCATGTAGCCAGCAAGGCAAAGAATGTCCGGGGAAAGTTGATCGAGCGCGGCAAAGATTGCCTCCTCGTGCGCTTCCTTGCTCGCATAATCCTTGCGCGCGAAGGCAAATGTCGGGATGCCCTCGGCTGCCGCCTTGGTGAGCCCGCCCGCATCGGCCTTGTCGGAGATTACGCCGACAATCTCCGCCGGATAGTCGGCAGCCTTGGCAGCAGCGACCAGAGCCATCATGTTGGAACCGCCGCCGGAGATAAAGACGACGGCACGTTTGCGCGGCGTCGTCATAGGGCGAGCGTGCCCTTGTAGAGCGTACCGGCTGCACCCTCGGCGCGGGCGATCATCCGGCCAAGCGTCACGACCGTCTCGCCCTCAGCTTCGAGCGCCGCGGTGACGGTCGCGACGTTCTCAGCCGAAACCACGGCGATCATGCCGATGCCGCAGTTGAAGGTGCGCAGCATTTCCTTGGCCTCAACGCCGCCGGTCTTGGAAAGCCAGGAGAAGACCGCCGGAACCTTGACGGCGGCAAGATCGATCTCGGCTGCGAGGTGCTTTGGCAGAACACGCGGAATATTCTCCGGAAAGCCGCCGCCGGTGATATGTGCCAGTGCCTTGATCGCCTTCGTTTCCCGGATCGCCTTGAGCAGCGGCTTTACATAGATGCGGGTCGGCGTCAGCAGGGCTTCGCCGAGGCTCTTGCCTTCCGCGAACGGAGCCGTGGCATCCCAAGCGAGGCCCGAAATGCCGACGATCTTGCGCACGAGCGAAAAGCCGTTGGAGTGAACGCCCGAGGAGGCGAGGCCAAGGATCACGTCGCCTTCGGCGATGTTGCCTGACGGCAGCAGTTGGCCGCGCTCAGCGGCGCCGACGGCAAAGCCGGCAAGGTCGTAGTCGCCTGACGAGTACATGCCCGGCATCTCGGCGGTCTCGCCGCCAATCAGCGCACAGCCCGCGTCACGGCAGCCGGCAGCAATGCCCTCGACGATCGCCTGACCCTGATCGGGATCGAGCTTGCCGGTGGCGAAGTAATCAAGAAAGAACAGTGGCTCAGCGCCCTGGACAACCAGATCGTTGACGCACATGGCAACGAGATCGATGCCCACCGTGTCGTGATAATCAGCGTCGATCGCAATCTTCAGCTTGGTCCCGACGCCGTCATTGGCGGCGACGAGAACCGGATCGGTAAAACCTGCGGCTTTCAGGTCGAACAGGCCGCCAAAGCCCCCGATTTCGCCGTCCGCCCCTGGGCGGCGCGTCGAGCGCACGGCGGGCTTGATCTTCTCCACCAGAAGGTTTCCGGCATCGATGTCGACGCCTGCGTCGCTATAGGTCAGGCCGTTTCTTCCAGACTGGCTCATGCTGCTCTCCGATGGCTTTGCGGGGGCGGGAAATGTCACCGCCTGAATATGGGGGTCGCCATTGCATGACACGGGCCTACATGCAAGGGATTGCATGGAAAAAGCCCCAATTTCCCGCTCTTTTGACGCAGGTCCTCGGGATTTTTAGCGGCGGGGTTGACCATTCTCTCAGCCACATCCTATGTGCTCGAAAGATTGCATCGCGACGATGCAGAAAATCAAGACGGTCGATCAGCGGGGAACGTGATGCCGCAGCAGGTTAGCGGGGCAGGTCTGAAGCGCCAGATCATTTTCTGGCTGATCGTGCTTGCCTTCTTCATCGGCTTCCTTTTCATCTTCAGTTCGATCCTCCTGCCGTTCCTTGCTGGTATGGCGCTGGCCTATTTCCTCGATCCGGTCGCGGACCGGCTGGAACGCCTTGGGCTGAGCCGCCTCATGGCCACGATCGTCATTCTGATCGCCTTTATCGTCGTGATCGTATTGGCCTTGATGATCCTGATACCGGTATTGGCAAGCCAGTTCAGCGATTTTGCCGGTCGCCTGCCGGGTTACATCGATCAGTTGCAGACGTTCATTACAAAGTCGCAGAATTCCCTCATACCAGACTGGGTGAGGAACCAACTCGGGACGATCAAGAACAATTTCTCTGAAATCCTAACACAAGGATTGGGACTGCTGACCGGCCTTTTCGGTCAGGTCTGGAGCTCCGGTCTTGCCGTTGTCAACCTGATCTCGCTGATGATTGTAACACCCGTCGTGGCCTTTTACATGCTGCTTGATTGGGATCGCATGATCGCCAAGGTCGATCAGTACATTCCGCGCGACTATGTAGCCAATGTCCACCAGATCATGCGGGAAATCGATCAGGCGATCGCCGGGTTCATCCGCGGGCAGGGCTCGCTCTGCCTTATCCTGGGCATTTGGTATGCCGTTGGCCTGTCGCTGGTTGGTTTGAACTTCGGCCTGCTCATCGGTCTGTTCGCTGGCATGATCAGCTTCATTCCCTATGTAGGCTCGCTGGTTGGGCTCGTCCTCGCCGTTGGCGTCGCAATCGTTCAGTTCTGGCCCGATTACATCTGGGTCGGCGCTGTGCTCGCGGTCTTCTTCAGCGGACAGTTCATGGAGGGAAATATCCTCCAGCCGAAGCTGGTGGGACACAGCGTCGGTCTGCATCCTGTTTGGTTGATGTTCGCGCTCTTTGCTTTCGGCGCGTTGTTCGGCTTCGTTGGTCTGCTGGTTGCCGTGCCGGCCGCCGCCGCCGTTGGGGTGCTTGTCCGTTTTGCGCTTTCACGCTACCTTCAGAGCGATCTTTATGCCGGCGGGTCGAAGAACGGCCAGGTCGGTAAGACAAAAGCCGACCCCAAATGACCGATGTGAAAAACGCTGGCCCAAGGCGCTATGCCGTCGAACAGCTTCCCCTGGCCTTTTCGCACGATGCCGCGACGGGACGCGACGATCTGTTGATATCTGAACGGCTTGCTGCGGCTGTCTCGATCGTCGATGCATGGCCGCATTGGCCCTCACCCATTGTGATTCTCGCCGGGCCTGTCGGCTCCGGAAAATCGCATCTGGCGAGGATCTGGAAAGATCGCAGCGGCGCCGCAGAAATCCATCCGAAGACCGGCGCCAACGCGGCTGTCGATGCAGCCAAGGGTTCGGTGCTGTTCGAAGACGTCGACCGCCTTGGCTTCGACGACACCGAGCTCTTCCATGTGATCAACAGCGTACGGGAAAATGGCCACAGCCTTTTGATGACCAGTCGCATTTGGCCGATGTCCTGGCCGGTGGAACTGCCGGATCTTCGCTCGCGCCTGAAAGCGGCGACGGTTGTCGAGATCGGTGAACCGGATGAGGAACTTTTGTCCCAGGTCATTGTTAAGTTGTTTGCCGACCGCCAGCTTAATATAGATGACAAACTGGTCCTCTATATCGTTAACCGGATGGAGCGGTCGTTAAACGCAGCCCAGATGATCGTTGACAGGTTGGACCGGCTGGCCCTTTCTCGAGGCACGAAGATTACCCGAGTTCTTACCGCTGAAGTGTTGAATGAATTGGGTAATTCCGAACCATCGGATTGACTGTCACAGTTCCGTCGTGAAACTGATATAATTCCCTTGACCGAATGAAACGGGACAATCAGACCATGGATAGCGCAGTCGCGGAGCATCACGAAACTACTCCGGAAACCACTGAGACTGTGCCATCGCTTGAAGAGTTGCTCGCCAGTCCCGAGCGCTTCATCAATCGCGAATTCTCCTGGTTGCAATTCAATCGGCGTGTTCTCGAGGAGACGCTGAACACCGAGCATCCGCTGCTTGAGCGCGTCCGCTTCCTCTCGATCTCGGCCGCAAACCTCGATGAATTCTTTATGGTCCGCGTTGCCGGTCTTGAGGGGCAGGTGCGCCAGAATATCGTTGTGCGCGCGCCCGACGGAAAGACGCCCGCCGAACAACTCGACGCAATCCTTCAGGAAATCGACAATCTGCAGATGGAGCAACAGGCTTCGCTTGCCGTCCTTCAGCAGTATCTCGCCAAGGAAGATATCCTCATCGTGCGTCCTGGAGCCCTTAGCGAATCCGATCGCGCGTGGCTCGCGGCGGAATTTGAGCAGGCGATCTTCCCTGTGTTGACGCCGCTGTCGATCGATCCGGCGCATCCGTTCCCCTTTATTCCGAACCTCGGCTTCTCGATCGGCCTGCAGCTCGTCAGCAAGAACGGCCGCGAGCCGATGACGGCGCTGCTGCGCCTGCCGCCGGCGCTCGACCGCTTCGTTCGTCTACCGGATGATAGGAACACGATCCGCTACATCACCCTTGAAGACGTGACCAACATCTTCATCCACAGGCTCTATCCCGGTTACGAGGTGCAGGGGTCGGGTACGTTCCGAATCATCCGCGACAGCGATATCGAAGTCGAGGAAGAAGCCGAAGATCTCGTGCGCTTCTTCGAAACCGCGCTGAAGCGGCGGCGCCGCGGGTCAGTGATCCGCATCGAGACCGATTCAGAGATGCCAGCGTCGTTGCGCCAGTTTGTCGTGCAGGCGCTCAGTGTTCCGGAAAACCGGGTTGCGGTTCTGCCGGGACTTCTCGCGCTAAATACGCTGTCCGAGATAACCAAGGCGCCGCGCGAAGACCTTCGCTTTCAGCCTTACAATGCGCGATTTCCCGAACGGGTCCGAGAGCACGCCGGCGACTGCTTCGCTGCCATTCGCGAAAAGGATATGGTGGTTCACCATCCTTACGAGTCTTTCGATGTGGTCGTCCAGTTTCTGCTCCAGGCTGCGCGCGATCCCGACGTTCTGGCGATAAAGCAGACGCTCTACCGCACCTCGAATGACAGCCCGATTGTCCGTGCCCTGATCGACGCAGCTGAATCGGGCAAGTCGGTTACAGCTCTAGTGGAACTGAAGGCTCGCTTCGATGAAGAGGCGAATATTCGCTGGGCACGTGATCTGGAGCGCGCCGGCGTACAGGTTGTTTTTGGCTTCATAGAGTTGAAGACTCATGCCAAGATGTCGCTTGTTGTCCGCCGCGAAGAGGGCAAGCTACGCAGCTACTGCCATCTCGGCACCGGCAACTATCATCCGGTCACCGCGAAGATCTATACCGACCTGTCGTTCTTCACCTGCAATCCGGTGGTCGCCCACGACATGGCGAATATCTTCAACTTCATCACCGGCTATGGCGAGCCGGAAGAGAGCATGAAACTCGCGGTTTCTCCCTACACGCTGCGCTCGCGCATCGTTCGCCACATCGAAGAGGAGATAAAGCATGCCAAGAACGGCGCGCCAGCGGCGATCTGGATGAAGATGAATTCGCTCGTCGACCCCGAGATCATCGACGCGCTCTATACGGCAAGCCGCGCGGGCGTCGAGATCGATCTCGTCATCCGTGGCATCTGCTGCCTCCGCCCGCAGGTGCCGGGCCTGTCCGACAATATCCGTGTGAAGTCGATCGTCGGTCGCTTCCTGGAACACAGCCGTATCTTCTGCTTCGGCAATGGTCACGGGCTGCCGTCCGACAAGGCTTTGGTCTATATAGGCTCGGCCGATATGATGCCGCGCAACCTCGATCGACGGGTCGAAACGTTGGTTCCGCTGACCAACCCGACGGTCCACGAGCAGGTTCTCTCACAGATTATGCTCGGCAATATCATTGACAATCAGCAAAGCTACGAGATATTGCCCGACGGGACGTCCAGGCGCATGGAGGTGCGCAAGGGCGAGGAGCCGTTCAACGCGCAGCAGTATTTCATGACCAACCCCAGCCTGTCCGGCCGTGGCGAAGCCTTGAAATCCAGTGCGCCCAAGCTGATCGCCGGCCTGCTTTCCGGCCGAAACAACAAGTAATATTGGACCTGCATGGTTGAATCAGAAGCCCAGGGGCGCCTTCCAGGGATTGCCCCGGTCTCCGTTGTCGATATCGGGTCGAACTCGATCCGCGTGGTCATCTATGAAGGTTTGTCCCGTTCGCCGACTATACTTTTCAATGAAAAGGTGTTGTGCGGCCTCGGTCGAGGAATCGCGCTGACCGGCAAGATGGATGAGGCGAGTGTTGAACGCGCGCTGGCCGCCTTGCATCGGTTCAAAGCTTTGTCCGATCAGGCACGCGCCGCCACCATGTACGTTCTGGCGACGGCGGCCGCACGTGAGGCATCCAACGGCCCCGATTTTATCCATAAGGCCGAAACCATTCTTCAGCGCAAGGTCCGCGTTCTCTCCGGTGAAGAAGAGGCGAAGTTTTCCGCCCTCGGCATTGTCAGCGGTTTCTACGATCCGGACGGTATTGCGGGCGATCTGGGCGGTGGTTCGCTCGAACTGATCGACATCAAGGGCAAGGAAATCGGCAAGGGGATCACCTTGCCGCTCGGCGGCCTTCGCCTTTCGGAATATGCCGGCGGCTCGATGGAGAAGGCTAGAACCTTCGCGCGCAAGCATGTGAGAACAAGTGCCAAGCTGCTGGCGAAGGGTGCCGGGCGGACCTTTTATGCCGTCGGGGGCACCTGGCGAAACATTGCAAAGCTGCACATGGAATTGACGCAGTATCCGCTGCACATGATGCAGGGCTACGAGGTCTCGCTCGAGGCGATGATGCAGTTCCTCGATCAAGTGGAGATTGCCAGGGACTCGAAGGACCCTGCCTGGATGGCCGTCTCAAAGCATCGCCGCGCGTTGCTGCCGTTCGGCGCGGTCGCCATGAAGGAAGTCCTGAGCGCGATGAAGCCCTTTGTGATCTCGTTCTCGGGACAGGGCGTTCGAGAAGGCTACCTCTATTCGTTGCTTTCCGAGAGCGAGCGCCGCAGCGATCCGCTGCTTGCGGCTGCTGGCGAACTCGCCATACTGCGCGCGCGCTCGCCCGAACATGCGCGAGAACTGGCCGACTGGACTGGCCGCATGATGCCCTACTTCGGCATTACCGAGACGGAGGAGGAGGCGCGTTATCGTCAGGCTGCCTGTCTGCTTGCCGACATCAGTTGGCGTGCGCATCCTGACTACCGCGGCCTGCAGGCGCTGAACATCATCGCCCACTCATCTTTCGTCGGCATCAGTCACCCAGGTCGTGCCTTCATCGCGCTGACGAACTACTATCGGTTCGAAGGGCCGTATGACGACGGTGCGACCAGTCCTCTCGCCGCGATCGCCACGCCGCGATTTGTCGAGCGCGCCAAGCTGCTCGGCGGCTTGCTGCGTGTGGTCTACCTCTTCTCGGCATCTATGCCCGGCGTCGTTCGCAATCTCACCTTCCAGAAATCCCCCAAACCTGATCTCGATTTGGAGTTCGTGGTTCCCGCGGAATATCGTGACTTTGCCGGCGAGCGCCTCGAAGGTCGGCTGCAACAACTTGCCAAGCTGACCAACCACCGTTTGGCCTTCCGTTTCGAATAGGGTTCATCTCCTCATAAGGGCGAGCGCCGTCTTCATCTGTGCAGCCCATGAGAACTATGGCATAACTAGGCCATGGCGATACATGGCTTGGTGATCCACCGCGACACGGTCGGGACGGAGCAGGCGGCGGGCAATTCGCTTGCCGCCGCCTATGCCGTGGGGCTTCTCTGCTGGCTGCTGTCGGCCGGGGTTTATATCGCCGCCAAATGGGTCTCTCCAGAGATGCCGCCGTGGGCGCTCTGCTTTTGGCGGGTGCTGATCGCCTGGGCAATTCTGATGCCGATCGTACACCGGCATTTTAGCGACATGGTCGCACTGGTACGGGCGCGCCCCCTCGAACTTCTTGCCATCGGCGGCATGGGATTGGCGGTCTGCCAGGGAATGATTTTCGTCGGACTTGAACATGCCGACGCCACCACCGCCGGCATCATCATCGCCCTCATCCCGATCATCACCATGATCCTTGCCCGCGTGATGCTGGCTGAGCCGATGGGAGGCTGGCAAGTGATCGGATCGATCCTGGCCTTTCTCGGGATCGTGGTCATTATCGTCAAGGGCAGCCCGGCCGCGCTGATGCGTCTCGACCTCAATCCCGGTGAACTGTGGATCGTCGCAGGCGCATTCTGTTTCAGCCTCTATACCGTCCTGCTTCGGCGAGCCAAATTCGATATGAACCGTCTTGCGCTTCTGGTGTTGCTCCTCGGTGCGGCGGTGTTGACGGCGCTGCCTTTCTATCTCTTCGAGCTTGTCTCTGACGAACGCTCTACGCTCACTAGCAGCGGCCTTCTCGCGCTCGCCTATATCGCGATCCCCGGCGGGGCGGTTATGTATTACCTCTTCAACCGCAGCATCGAGGCTCTCGGCGCAGCCCGGGCGGGCGTCCTCCTCTATATCCAGACAATCTTTATCGCCGTGCTCGCCTATCTGATCCTCGGCGAGCAACTGCAACGCTATCACCTGGAAGGAGCGGCACTCATCATCGCCGGTCTGCTCCTCATCATCTTGCTGAAACCGAAGACGATGGCTGAGGCGGCAAAAGCCTGAGGGGCGCTCGAGTGCAGCTCGACGAATCAAACTCACGAATGCGTTGACACATGGCGCAGAAAGCCCCGCTCCTGCGAACGGGGCCCTCTTTTGTGGAAGCGCAGACTTACTTCGCGTTCAGCAGTTCGCCGACTTCGAGCAAGCTGAACTCGTTGTTGTCGGCCTTGTCGAGTGTGCGCCCGGCCGAGAAGGGCAGGTTATTGTCGTTGCCGACGACGATATGGGTGGCATCAACGCGGTCGACGTTCTCGATGGTCACGAACGGCATATCGTAGACGCCGTTCTTGCTGCCGGCCCTTTTTTTATTGTCCGGGTCCTTGATGTTCAGGAGGTCGATGTAGCCGATCTTGCGGACAGCTTTGCCGACATTGGCATCGTTGAACTCGATCTTGTAGATTCGCTTCAGTTCAGCCGGCGCCTCGAAGCAATCGGGCTTCGGCTGTTTGGGATCGGCGCAGGCCTTGTCCTTCGTGCCGGCGCCGTTGTCGCGTTCAATAACGAGCGCGGTCGTGCCGTCGAGCATATTGAAGTCACCGATCGAAACGCCTTTATCCTCGAACGGATAGAACCAGGTACGGCCGGTCCAGGCCTTTGAAGCTGTATCGAATTCGATGACGCGGATCGCGGTATGACCGTCGACCGATTCCATCTTGCCGTCGTCTTGATACAGTGCGCCTTCGAGCAGCCCATAGAGCTTGCTGCCGTCCCTAGACATGGCAAGTCCTTCGAAACCACCCGAGCGCTTCAGGTTGAAGACCGGCATCTTGGCGGTCGGGTTTGCCGGAACGGAAAGCGTCGGATTGTCGGGGGACATGACCGGCCTGCCGTCGACCGTGGTCGAGATCACGTCGGTCAGGCGGCCATCGGTGTCGAATTTGAGCAGGTAGGGACCGAATTCCTCGCCGATCCAGAAACCATCGGCGACAGGCTGTACGGATTCGATGTCGAAGTCAGCACCTGTCAGATACCGCGTTTCAGCGCCTTCGAGCACGATCGGGAAGGGTGCCTTCTTGTCGGGGTCGGAAAGGAACAGGTTTTTGACGACGTCGACCTTACCGGTCTGCCAATCGAATTTTACCTGGTGCAGGAAGAGCATCGCATCGCTGGAATTGGCCTTGGAGCCGAAGCCGTTGTCGGAGAGCGTCCAGAAGGTGCCGTCCGGCATCGTCTTGATGCCCGAGAAGCCTTGAATCGGCTGCCCGTCGAATGGCAGCTTGAGGTCAGTGACGCGAGCGCCGTCCTTGCCAGGAACGCTGCCAAGCGCTTCGGCGCGCTTGCGGTCGGTGGTGGTGAACTTGCCCGAATGCTTGAGGAACTCAGGCGAGTTGGACGGGGCCGCGACGAGCGTGTTGGCTGGCAGAATGGCCTGGCCCGCAAGCTTGACTGGAAATTCCTGCTGGTCGGCTGCGGCCGAACCGACGATCAAAAGCAGAAATGAAACAGAAGCAAGAAGAGAATTTTTCATCGAAACCCCCAAGGATTGGAATGCGGGTCTCGATTAGCAAGGCTTTCATGTCGGCGCGTTGACGCTTGCGTGAAGCTTTGGTGACGCCACCCGGTTGTCCGCCTTGACGAGCGCGATGACGCCGAGGCTCTGGCCGCGGCCCTTGACGGCGTGGCTCCCCAGATCCTGTGCCGAGACCGTCTCCGGCAACTTAATCCGCTGCGCCAGGTCGGATGAAATCAGGACCGATCGGTTCAAACTCTTGCAGAGCGATTCAAGGCGGGATGTAGTGTTCACGGTGTCGCCGAAGTAGGTGATCTTGTGATGGTCGACGCCTATTTCAGCCGTAATAACGCTACCACCGTGCAAAGCGGCGCGCAGGCGGGGAACCTGGCCGTATGTCTTCAGCCAGTTCTCGGCGTCCGCCTCTATCGCGCTGACGATCTCGAAGATGCAGTTCACGCATCGTGCGAACTTGATCCCGCGCTCTAACGGCCAACTGATGATCGCGGCATCTCCGACATAGTCATCGATGGTGCCTTTGTATTTCCGCACCGGCTCAGCGAAGGCGGCAAAGAGCGAGCTCAGCATCTGCTGAGCCCGAAGGTCGCCGTGTTTTTCTGCAAAGGAGGTCGAATCCACCAGATCAATAAACAGGAAGACGCGCTCCTCGCTGATCGGCTTCCGGTAACGGCTGAAAAGCATGCTGAGGAAGATGTCGCGGCCCAAAAGTTCGCGGATGCGTAGTACGAAGATGATAAGCGCACACACGGCGAGAGCGTAAAGAAAGGTGTCGAATGGAAGGATAACGGCGTCGATCCATCTGTCTGGGCGAAAGGTTCCGAGCCACCACATCAGGAGGCCAGCAACCGCAAATCCTGCGCTCATCAGTATTTCGTAGACGAAGATCTCAGCGAGGAAGAACGTTACCGTCGGCAACGCCTGCATGCGCCGATAGAGGCCGCGTAGGATCACTTTGCGCTCGAAGGCGATGATCGGCATGCCGATGAACAGGGCAAAGGTCGCACCGACGAAGGGGTGGCCGCCGTAGAAGCGCATGTCATAGAGAACGCCGCTCGCGGCTATGACAAGCGCGATCAACAGCCAGTTCTGGACGGGAGATATTTCCCTCATGTAGTCCTTTTCGTGGTGCCCCGTCCGTCGGGGATACCTCGGGCATATAGGAAACGTAAGGCGCTTCCGAAAGGCGCTGTATCGGTTTTCCTCGGATCGAATCGATCTGGAGATGACTATGTGCGCAAAAAGTCCCTTGACGGCGCTAGAGCGCCACCGTCTCGACCTTCTTGCCAACGAAACGAAGAGCGACCTGGCCCTGGATGAGTTGCAGCGCTGGCTCGCCGAAAAGCTCCCGCCGCCAGCCGTGCAGCGCCGCGACCTCGGCCCTCTCACCTTCCGCCGCGATTCTGTCGAGATCCTCGCTGTTGGCGATGACCTTCGGTGCGACGCCGTGTTTTTCCGAGATCAGCTTCAGCAAGACCTTCAGCAGCTCCGCGGCAGCGGCAGCGCCTTCCGGCGGCTGCGTCTGTCGTGGGGCATGTGGCATCTCGGCCTTTGGCAAGGCGAGTGCGGCATTGACGGCTTCGACGACGGCGATACCGGCTGCCGACCGCTCCCAGCCCTTGGGGATGGTTCGCAGGCGACCGAGCGCTTCGGCGTCTTTCGGCTGCTGCTGAGCGATCTCGTAGATCGCATCATCTTTCAGCACGCGCGAGCGCGGCACGTTGCGGGAGCGGGCCTCCCGCTCGCGCCAGGCGGCCACAAATTTAAGAATGGCGAGCTCCTGTGGCTTGCGCAGTCGCATTTTCAGCCGCTGCCAGGCATCATCAGGATGCATGTCGTACGTGTCGCGGGCCTCAAGGATATCCATTTCCTCCCGAAGCCAGGACGAGCGGCCTTCGCGCGCGAGTTCGGCCTTGAGGTAGAGGTAGACGTCCCGCAGATGCGTCACGTCGGCAAGGGCGTAGTCCAGCTGCTTTTCCGAAAGCGGCCGGCGGCTCCAGTCGGTGAAGCGCGACGATTTATCAATCTGAACACCCTTGGTGCGACTGACGAGCTGATCGTAGGAGACGGAGTCTCCGAAGCCGCAAACCATCGCGGCGACTTGCGTGTCGAAAATCGGATGCGGGATGAGACCGCCGCGGTTGTAGATGATCTCGATATCCTGGCGCGCGGCATGGAAGACTTTGAGCACGGCAGGATTGGCCATCAGTTCGAAGAACGGCTTCAGGTCGAGACCCTTCGCCAACGGATCGACCAGCACTTCCGTCGTCGGACTTGCCATCTGGATCAAGCAAAGTTCCGGCCAGAACGTGGTCTCTCGGAGAAACTCGGTGTCGATGGTAATGAATTCTGACTTGGCCAGCTCTTTGCAGGCCGCCTCCAAATCGGCGGTTGTTTCGATCATCTCAATTCATTCGCAGGATAAACATAGTTGAACCTTCCTTCTCCTTTCGGCCGGATATGTCAACTAGAACCCGTAAAGAGCCATCAAACAACTCTGACATAACTGGTCATGCCAGTCTTTTGGTGCTCGATGATGTGGCAATGCAGCACCCAGTCGCCTGGATTGTCGGCCACGAAGGCGAGTTGCACCTTTTCGTCGGGCTGGACGAGATAGGTATCGCCGACAAGTGGCCTGACCTCCCGACTCGATGACGAGAGTACGGTGAAACTCATGCCGTGCAGATGGATGGGATGCGCGTGTGGCGTTACATTCTCAAGCTGCAGGATATAACTCTTGCCAAGCTTCAGCTCCGCTAGCGGCGCGGTCGGATCCGCCGTGTCGCCCGGCCACGGTACCTTGTTGATGGCCCAGAAGCTGTAGCCGAGTGTACCGCAGATGCTGTCGGAAGGAGCACTTTCGGCGGTGGCGCTGAGGATGAGCGGAATCTTCTGTGCCGAAGAAAGATCAGGCTTGGCGACCGGGTTTTCGCCAAGCGCCGCAAGGTCGCCGACATTGCGCTTCAACGATGTCCCGACAGCTCTAAGTTTGGCGACCGTTTTCGGTGTTGTGCCCCTGATGTCCTCGAGCGTGGCAATGGCACCCTCGCTGTCCGGCATCCGCACAGCGAGATCGAGGCGCTGGCCAGGGCCGATCAGCAGCAGATCGAGCTGAAAACGTGTCGGTACGGGATTCCCGTCGATTGCAATGACCGTCGCCTCGGCACCTTCCATCTTCAGCGAGAAGATTCGGGTGACATCGGTCACGGCAATGCGGAGCCGGATGAGGCCGCCAGCTGGCGCATCATATTGCGGCTCCTGGTGCCAATTGGCAGTCCTGACCGTTCCGTATGTACCTGTCTTCGCCGCGTCCCGCGGCCTGAAAGGCGCAATGAACTGGCCGTCGCCGCCGAGGCGCCAATCACGCAGATTGAGCACCACCTCGGCGTCGAATGTCGGATCATCAGGATCCTCGACCACGAGGACGCCCGTCATTCCATGACCCATCTGCGTCAGCGTGTTGCAGTGCGGATGGTACCAGAAGGTGCCCGCGTCCGGTGGCGTGAAGGCATAATCGAAGCTGTCGCCGGTATAAACGTAGGGCTGCGTTATGAAGGGCACGCCATCCATCTTGTTGGCGATTCTCAAACCGTGCCAGTGGATCGTGGTCGGCTCGTCGAGCGTGTTCGTTAGTCGAGCCGCGTAGGGTTTGCCCTTGGTCATCCGGAGCACGGGGGGCATGCCATCGCCCCAAGTCATGATGTCTTTCGTGACGCCGGCATCGGTAATATTGGCCGTGGTCTTCACCGCTTTCAAAACCTGCGCCTCCGGCGCTGCTTCCGCCAGCCCGAACTTTCCAGCGATCCCGATCCCGACGCCATAAGCGCCTGCCACAGCCGAGGCTTTCAGGAGATTACGGCGAGTAAGAAGGGGCATGCCAAGACTCCGCGCGAACGTTATGGCTCCTCTTTAAAGTTGACCGCAGACTTCAGCAATACGGTACAAGGTTGCCAAACTGCCGCATGGCTTTTGCCGATGACACGGTTGCATGCTTGCCACAAAGCCTTCGCAACGCGCGCTAACCCTTGACAAATCAGACCGTCCATGCGCTTTTCCGCCCGATTTTCTTGTCGGTGCGGGAGAGCCATCAGAGCCCCTTGCTGCCGTCTTTAAGCCAGATACCGGGAATTGAGATTATGCATCGCTATCGCAGCCACACATGTGCAGCCCTCCGCAAGTCGGATGTCGGCGCCAATGTCCGGATTTCCGGCTGGGTCCATCGTGTTCGTGACCATGGCGGCGTTCTGTTCATCGATCTGCGCGACCATTACGGCATCACCCAGGTCGTTGCAGATCCGGATTCGCCCGCTTTCAAGCAAGCCGAACTGGTTCGCGGCGAGTGGGTCATCCGCATCGACGGCCTCGTGAAGGCTCGCACGCAAGACACTGTCAACAAGAACATGGCGACCGGCGAAATCGAGCTCTACGCCCAGGAGATCGAAGTTCTCTCCGCTGCCAAGGAACTGCCTTTGCCTGTTTTCGGCGAGCCGGATTACCCGGAAGACGTGCGCCTGAAGTATCGCTTCCTCGATCTCCGCCGCGAGACGTTGCACAAGAATATAGTCAAGCGCACGCAGGTTATCTCGGCCATGCGCCGCGAAATGACCAATGTCGGCTTTACCGAATATACGACGCCGATCTTGACGGCCTCCTCGCCCGAAGGTGCGCGTGACTTCCTCGTCCCGTCACGTATCCATCCCGGCACCTTCTATGCGCTGCCGCAGGCGCCACAGCAGTACAAGCAGCTGCTGATGGTCGCCGGCTTCGATCGCTACTTCCAGATCGCGCCGTGCTTCCGCGACGAAGACCCGCGGGCCGACCGTCTGCCGGGTGAATTCTACCAGCTCGACCTCGAAATGAGCTTCGTCACCCAAGAAGACATCTGGAACACCATCGGCCCGATGATGAGCTCGATCTTCGAGGAATTCGCCGAAGGCAAGCCGGTCACCAAGGAATGGCCGCGTATCCCTTACGACGAGGCGATCCGCAAGTACGGCTCCGACAAACCGGATCTGCGCAACCCGATCGTCATGGAAGCCGTCACCGATCACTTCGCCGGCTCCGGATTCAAGGTTTTCGCAGGCATGATCGCCTCCAACCCGAAGGTCGAGATTTGGGCAATCCCGGCCAAGACCGGCGGTTCGCGCGCATTCTGCGACCGCATGAACGCCTGGGCCCAGAGCCAGGGTCAGCCGGGCCTCGGCTACATCTTCTGGAAAGAAGAAGACGGCAAGATCGGCGGCTCCGGTCCGCTCGCCAAGAATATCGGCGAGGAGCGAACCGAGGCGATCCGCACGCAGCTCGGGCTTGACGTTGGCGATGCCTGCTTCTTCGTCGCCGGCGAGCCGTCCAAGTTCTATAAGTTCGCAGGCGAAGCCCGTAACCGCGCTGCCGATGAACTGAATCTCATCGACCGCGACCGCTTCGAGCTGTGCTGGATCGTCGACTTCCCGTTCTTCGAATACAACGAAGAAGAAAAGAAGATCGACTTCGCCCACAACCCGTTCTCGATGCCGCAGGGCGGCCTCGACGCGCTGACGAACCAGGATCCGCTAACGATCAAGGCTTACCAGTACGACGCGGTCTGCAACGGCTTCGAAATTGCTTCCGGCTCGATCCGTAACCAGTCGCCGGAAACGATGGTTGCTGCCTTCGAAAAGGTTGGACTGAGCCAGCAGGACGTGGAAGATCGCTTTGGCGGCCTCTACCGCGCCTTCCAGTATGGCGCCCCTCCGCACGGCGGCGCGGCCTTCGGTATTGACCGCATCGTCATGCTGCTCGTAGGCGCCAAGAACCTGCGCGAGATCTCGCTGTTCCCGATGAACCAGCAGGCACAAGACCTGCTGATGGGTGCACCGACCCCGGCAACGCCGACGCAACTGCGCGAGCTGGCGATCCGCCCGATCCCGCCGGTCAAGAAGGACTGAACAATCAGCTTGCACAAGAAAAGCCGGCGATCGATTTCGCCGGCTTTTTGCCTCTCGGATGGCTGCTCAGATCAGGCGCCGCTTCCAAACATAGAGAAACCCGGTGGCTCGCGCGCCGGGTTTCCAATACTCAAGCTTGGCACATCAATCGTTGGCCGAAACCTTCACGCCAAGCACCTGCGGCAACGTATTCGGTGCCCCCATCGCCGCGCCCATGATCATCGGGAATGGAACAGGTTTTGCCGGAGCGGCGGCAAGTGTCAGGCTCTTCGGGTTGTCGAGGAAAGTATTGACCGCCGCCGATATTGCGTTCTGCAACTCCGGAATGTTGAGCTGTGCGAGCATGATCGGCGTCATCGCCTTCAGCGAGTCCGCCATCTGCTGGCCGGAGATGTTCTGCTGGCTGCCGGCGTAATCGAGCGCGCGCTTGGTGATGGACGCGTCATCGAAGCGGATTTGGGCGCTTTCGAACGACAGCTGCTGCATAAGTCCGAGCATCGAAAGGCCGAGGGCCTGCTGGGCTTCTTCCTTGTTCTGATTGGCTTCAGCCTGCTTGGCCGCGTCCTGCAGCGACTTCATGAAGGACATCGTGTAGCCCGAGATTTTGAAGGCGAGGTTCAGCTTGCCGACGTTATTGAAATCGAACGCGAATTCGGAAATGTCGATGGTGCCGGGCGTCAGCTCCCAGGCACCCTTCATCGTGATGTCGCCTTGGATGTGCTGGAGTGCGAGCTTGTCGATCGCTTCCTTGCTCTGCGCGTCGCTTGCCTTGCTGAGGTCGGCCTTTAGGCCCTTGAAGGCACCATCGAAATCGAAGCCGGACTCGTCTTCGCGAAGTGTCAGGTTCATGTCGCTTTCGGCAAGCGAGAATAGCTCGGCGCCGTTCTGGACGACCTTCACCGGGCCGCTGTGGGCGTTCTCGTAGAGCAACATAGAGTTAAGCCCTTCGCCCTTCGGATCGGCAGGGATCGAAATGCCGCTCAGAGTCAGGTCGGTTGCTGTGAACGTGGCGCCTTCGTTCGTGGCGCTGATGTTCGGGAAGGACGCCTCCTCGACATAGTAGCCACCGTCTTCGTCTTCCTCGACACCCTTCATCGTGATGTCACCGATCGACACCGCTTCGCCGCTGTTGGTCTTGAAGCTCGCTTTCTTCAGCGTCACGCTCGTGCCGTCGACATCGACGCCATCGGCAATGATCGTGCCGCCTTGCTGGCTATAAGCGGCATTGATCTTCGTCAGCAGATCCTGGCCATCGAGGGCGAAGGCCGAGCCGGCGAGAGAAAGAAAAGCAGCGCCCGAAAGCATCAGCCGTGTCGTCCGGTAAAGAGTCATCTGGGGTCCCTTGGTGGTGGTGCGTAGAGGCGGCCCTGTTCTTAGCCGATCTACTGCGGTTCGATCGCGGTTTATATTTGTGGATTTCTAAATTTGTGTTGAAGGGAAAATGAAAGAACGACCAAATTCGGGCAAAGCGGCTACTGTCATTCTTTTCTCGCCGCTCAAAGACTTCATCCACAGTCCGAATGCCTGGATTCCTTGCTCAAATGGGACATCTCGGCTAGTCAGAGCATATGGGACAAGAGATTTTGCCGCCCTCTGGCGGAGACGACGACAGTATCCTTCCGGTCGACCTGAAGGCGGCGCTTGAAGAGCGTTACCTCGCCTATGCGCTATCGACTATCATGCACCGAGCGCTTCCGGATGTACGCGATGGCCTGAAGCCGGTGCACCGCCGTATCATTCACGCCATGAGCGAAATGGGCATCCGTCCCAATTCCGCCTTCAAGAAGTGTGCCCGTATCGTCGGCGATGTCATCGGTAAGTTCCATCCGCATGGCGACCAGTCGGTTTACGACGCGTTGGTACGCTTGGCGCAGGATTTCTCGCAGCGCTATCCGGTCGTAGACGGGCAGGGCAACTTCGGCAATATCGACGGGGACAGCGCTGCAGCCTACCGATACACCGAAGCGCGCATGACCGAAGTCGCCGCGCTGCTGCTCGAGGGCATCGATCAGGACGCAGTCGATTTCCGGCCGACCTATAACGAAGAAGACGAAGAGCCGATCGTCCTGCCAGGCGCCTTCCCGAACCTGCTGGCAAACGGTTCGTCTGGTATTGCCGTCGGCATGGCGACGTCGATCCCGTCGCACAACGTCCACGAACTCTGTGACGCTGCGCTCCATCTTATCAAGCATCCCGATGCTACCGTCGAGAAGCTCGTCGAGTTTATTCCCGGTCCGGATTTTCCGACGGGCGGCATCATCATCGATGGCAGGGATAGTATCATCGAGAGCTACCGCACGGGTCGTGGCGGCTTTCGCGTGCGCGCCAAGTGGGAAACTGAGGATCTCGGTCGCGGCGGCTATCAGATCGTCGTTACTGAAATTCCGTTCCAGGTCCAGAAGTCCCGCTTGATCGAAAAGATCGCGGAACTGTTGTTGGCGCGCAAGCTGCCCTTGCTCGAGGATATCCGCGACGAATCCGCCGAAGACGTCCGTGTCGTGCTGGTGCCGAAGAACCGGACGGTCGATCCGACGATCCTCATGGAATCCATGTTCAAGCTGACGGAGTTGGAAAGCCGTTTCCCGCTGAACATGAACGTTCTCTCTATGGGCCGCATCCCGCGCGTCATGGCGTTGAACGAGGTGCTGAAGGAGTGGCTCGACCACCGCCGCGAAGTGCTGCAGCGTCGCTCGCGCTTCCGTCTTGCGGCCATCGACCGTCGCTTGGAAATCCTCGGCGGCTTGCTGATCGCTTACCTCAATATCGACGAGGTCATTCGCATCATCCGCGAAGAGGACGAGCCGAAGCCGGTGATGATCGCCCGCTGGTCGCTGACCGACACTCAGGTCGAAGCGATCCTCAACATGCGCCTGCGCTCGTTGCGCAAGCTCGAGGAATTCGAGATCCGCACCGAGTTCGATGAACTCACCAAGGAGAAGGGTGAGATTGAGGCTCTGCTGGCGTCCGAGGACAAGCAATGGCAGACGGTTGCCTGGGAAATTGGTGAGGTAAAGAAGAAGTTCGCGAAAGCGACCGAGCTCGGCCGCCGTCGCACCCAATTCGCCGAGGCGCCCGAGGCCGACGAGCAAGCCATTCAGCAGGCAATGATCGAGAAGGAACCGATCACCGTCGTCGTCTCCGAAAAGGGTTGGATCCGCGCGCTGAAGGGGCACATCTCCGACACCGCGACCCTGACCTTCAAGGAAGGCGATGGGCTGAAGGTTGCCTTCCCGGCGCAGACAACGGACAAGATTCTCATCATCACTACCGGCGGCAAGGCCTTCACCCTTGGGGGCGACAAGCTGCCGGGCGGTCGCGGCCACGGCGAACCGCTGCGCATCATGATCGACATGGAGAACGATCAGGACGTGCTGACTGCAATCGTGCACGATCCGACGCGCAAGCAGATGATCGTCTCGACGGCCGGCAATGGCTTCGTTGTCGCCGAGGCCGACATGGTCGCCAATACCCGCAAGGGCAAGCAGATCATGAACGTCTCCATGCCTGACGAGACGAAGCTGATCGTTCCCGTCAGCGGCGACCATGTGGCTGTCGTCGGCGAGAACCGCAAGCTGCTTGTGTTCCCATTGGCGCAAGTGCCCGAAATGGGGCGCGGCAAGGGTGTCCGCCTGCAGCGTTACAAGGATGGTGGCATTTCCGACGTACGCTGCTTTGCGATTGCTGAGGGCCTCGTCTGGGAAGATAGTGCAGGTCGCACCTTCACCAAAAACAAGGATGAGCTTGCCGAATGGCTTGCCGATCGTGCCACGGCTGGTCGAACGGTTCCGAAGGGCTTCCCGCGCAGCGGTAAGTTTGCCGGCTGAGGCGAAAAATAAATCCGGGCCTCGCTCTTGGCGGGCGAGGCAACTCCTCTATGTCTGACCGATAATCACAACATGGACAGACATCATTCCGCAGGCGGACGGAATGATCGAATGTGGCGCTTTGGGAGAGTGTCATGTCCGATCACGGAGGAATGTTGATGAGTGCTTGCAATACTATCACCGTAAACGTTGCGCATACTTTCAATGCCTCGCCCTGCGCCGTCTACGACGCATGGCTGAACCCTCAGATTGCAAAACGCTTTCTCTTCGCGAGCGACGAAGGCCGAGTCATCCGCGCTGACATCGATCCGAAGGTTGGCGGGCATTTTCTCGTCATCGACCGGCGTCCGACAGGTGATGCGGTCCATTACGGCGTGTTTCTGGAATTGCGTCGGCCGCGGCGGATGGTGTTCTGCTTCTCTTCTGCCGAGCATGATCATAATGCGGATCGAATCCAGATCGACATCGAACCACTCGCCGAAGGCACTCGGCTGACGCTCTCACACGAAATGTGCGCCGAATGGGGGCAATTCGAGGAGCAGACGCGGCAGGGTTGGGTCCACGTCATGCAGGGGCTTGAACGCGAGCTTGATGCGATGCAGGTGGTCAATGCGCCAGAGATTGTTGCACAGGCTGTCCCCGAACCATCCAAAGCGAGTGCGCCATAATTGCGCAAACCAGGATCGCACCGCCGATGAGCGTCATCGTCGGCGGGGTTTCTGCGAAGATTAGCCAGATCCAGATCGGAGCCAGGATGGTTTCGAGGAGGTAGAACATGCCGACTTCGGCCGCCGAGAGGTAACGTGGCCCCGTGGCGAGGCACCAAAACGCAATCGGCATCAGGAGCGCCCCGTTCAGGACAATCCAGGCTGGATGTTCTATGGCGAGCCCGGCGGGAAATGCGTTCGCAAAGCCGAGGATGGCAGGCAGGGCGGTGGCAAGAAGTGGCACGAACCCCATGTCTCGCCGCGATGCGCGGCCTACCGTGATTGCCGATGCGAGGATGAAGGCGCTGAGCAGTGCCATGGCGTCGCCGAAGACATGGCCGCTGGACAATCCGTCATGGACGATCAAGCCAACACCGAACACCATGACGGCCATGGTTGCGAGCGTGGAGAGCGAAGGGCGTTCCTTGAGAAACATCCAGGACAGGAGCGCGCCGAACATCGGATTAAAGGCGACGATGAAGACCACGTTTGCCGTTGCCGTGTTGAAAACGGCAAGCACGAATGTCAGCGTTGAGCAGCCATAGAGCAGACCAGCCGCAAGGCCGTATTTGCCAGGGACGAGCATGGGCCATGTTCCCTTGACGGTCCGAATGAAGCAGATCACGACGAGCGTCACGGCAACGGTTGTGATGCTACGTGCGCCGAGGATCGACCACATGTCTCCGTGGGCAAGGCGTACCAACGGAATGTCCATGGAAAGTGCCAAGCCGCCGATTGTGGTCAGCAGCAGACCCTTCCGATGATCGGAAAAAACGGGGAGTGGCATCTAGTAGCGCGTGCTTTCGGGCAATGCGGAGGGATCGAAGCGTTCCCACCCGCGCGAAGTCAGGTGCTCCTGCGGCTGGAAGCGTGTCTTGTAGTCCATTTTACGCGATCCTTGAACCCAATAGCCCAAGTAGACGTGCGGAAGCCCCAAAGCGTTTGTTCGCCTAATGTGGTCAAGGATCATGAACGTCCCAAGAGAACGCCGATCCATGTCAGGGTTGAAGTAGGAATAGACCATGGACAAGCCGTCGCTCATGGTATCCGTGAGGGCGGCGGCCACGAGCTCACCCGTCGGGCGTTCTTCGATGCCAGCCCCTTCCTTTCGAAGCCTATACTCGATGATCTTGGTGTTCACATGCGTATCCTCGACCATGATGGCGTAGTCGAGCACCGTCATGTCCGACATTCCGCCCTGTTGGTGGCGAAAATCGAGATAGCGTCGGAACAGCGAATATTGCTCGCTGGAAGGTTGGGCAGGGAACTCCGTGGAGATAATATCGTCGTTCGCTGCCAGCACTCGTTTCATCGACTTCGTTGGCAGAAACTCTTGCGCCAGGATCCGGACGGAAATGCAAGCGCGACAAGACTCGCAGGCCGGCCGATAGGCGATGTTCTGCGACCGGCGAAAGCCGCCCTGTGTTAGGATATCGTTCATCTCCGCTGCGCGAGGGCCGACGAGATGAGTAAAGACCTTGCGTTCCATCTCGTGGGCCAGATAAGGGCACGCAGCCGGAGCAGTCAGGTAAAACTGCGGTGATGGCGTCGTCTGCGTATTCATCTGTTGTGGAGATTTCCTTCGGTTAGCTGCGTATCTGACAGGATGACTTAAGAATGAAAAACGTCAACAGCTAGGCCATTCTCCGGTCCGATGTCGCCCGTCATACTTTTGGATATGGCGCCAAAAGGCTCCCGGCAAAGGCCAGGAGCAGCGTTTATTTTAGCGTGCAAGGATCTTGTTAGACGGTGCGTACCGTCACCGTACCGACCAGGAAATCGTGGATCAGCCGGCTGCGCTCGGTAAACAGGCCGACCAACAGAATCAGTGGCGTCAGAACGGAGTTCAGGATCCAGAAAAGGGCCAGGTGAACGATGGCCGTCAAAAAGTCCATCGGCTGACCATCGACCCGCATGATTGCGATCCCCATTGCGCGCATCCCCAGCGAGGCCTGGCTGAAGCCGCCGACGGTGAAGCCGAAATAGAGGCCAGCAACAATCACGAACAGTGCCGGATAAAGAAAGAATCCCAAGCCGAGTGTGACGATCGACAGAAAGAACAGGATAACCGCCGCCGGGATGCAAAGCAGCAGGATGATCACGTAGTCGAGGATGAATGCGAAGACGCGACGGCTCAGCGTACCCGTATAGGCGCGCCAGTCGTCCGGTGCGGCATAGAGCGGGTTGGGAGTGAGCGTCATCTCTGCGGTCTCCTTTCGAGAAAGCGATGCCGCTGATATGGTATCGCTTTCCTCAAATGCAATATTGGCGCGTGGGGATCAGCGCTTCGCGAGGATCCGAGCCACCTCGACAGCGAAATAGGTGAGGACACCGTCGCACCCTGCGCGCTTGAAGGAAAGCAGGGTTTCCAACATGGCCCGTTCGCCATCGATCCAGCCGTTCATGGCTGCGGCTTTGATCTGCGTATATTCACCCGAAACCTGGTAGGCGAACGTGGGGAGACCGAAAGCCTCCTTCATGCGCCAGCAGATGTCGAGATAGGGCAGTCCCGGCTTGACCATAAGCATGTCGGCGCCTTCCTCTACATCGAGCGCGGCGTCCCGGATTGCCTCCGCGCCATTTGCCGGATCGATGTAGTAGGTCTTCTTGTCGCCCTTGAGCAGTCCGCCGGTCGAGATCGCCTCGCGGTAGGGACCATAGAAAGCCGAGGCAAATTTTGTGGCGTAGCTCATGATGCCGACGTTCTGGTGTCCGGCGGCGTCAAGGGCGCGGCGGATGGCGCCAATTCGGCCGTCCATCATCTCCGAGGGCGAAATGATGTCCGCCCCGGCATCAGCCTGCATGACGGCCGCGCGGGCAACCTGATCTACTGTCTCGTCGTTGACGATCTCCCCTTGTCGCAGGATTCCGTCATGCCCGTGGCTTGTGAACGGATCAAGCGCGACATCCGTGATCACCCCAATATTGGGCACTGCCTTCTTGATCGCCATCGTCGCCTGATTGATCAGATTGTTGGCGTCGAGACTGTTCGAGCCGGTTTCGTCTCGCAGTGCCATTTCGATGTTCGGGAAGGTCGCGATCGCGGGAATGCCAAGATCCGCCGCTTCCTTGGCGGCTTCAACGAGCTGATCCACACTCATCCGGTTGACGCCGGGCATCGCCGGTATCGGTTCGACGATGCCGGAGCCCGCAACGACGAAAACAGGCCAGATCAGGTCATCGACCGTCAGCCGGTTTTCCTGCACGAGACGCCGGGTCCAGTCGGCCTTGCGGTTGCGGCGCATGCGCCGATGGCCGGTGATTTCGTCGACGAGATGGGTCTTATCCTGCATGGTCGTTAAAGCTTTCTGCCATTCCAATTGTCGAAGCGCTCATTATCATGGCATGGCCGAAATCCAAACC
Source organism: Rhizobium mesoamericanum STM3625 (assembly GCF_000312665.1). Lineage (GTDB taxonomy): Bacteria > Pseudomonadota > Alphaproteobacteria > Rhizobiales > Rhizobiaceae > Rhizobium > Rhizobium mesoamericanum. Next base: position 2,170,661 of record NZ_HF536772.1, read on the forward strand.
TGACGATTGGCCGCAATGATCGAGCGCTGGCGAAGTCTTAACCGCAACCCTATTGTTTGACACATGGACGCTGATTCTCCGACGATACCGAAGCCGACGCTGACCAGCGTTCTGTTCATCTTGTTCTTGCGGCTTGTCGCGATATCCTGCTTCTGGTTCGGATTGCAGTATTGGGCGATGCTCGTCGGCTATTCGCTCGTGGGGGCAGGCCGCTTCGATCTGCTCAGCCTTCCCTGGAAAGTCGCAAGCACGAGCCTCGCCGTTCTCTTCCCTGTCGCATCTCTTGGCCTGTGGATTGCCGTCTCCTGGGGGCCGGTAATCTGGGTACTCGCAGCAGGTGGCCAGATTATCATGTACGGCTTCATGCCGGAGGTGTTTGGGCCCAATCGGTTGGTCGTTCTGCTGCATGTTGCGGTAGCCCTGGTCTACGTCGGATTCCGCGCCACGCTCTGGTACGAGAAGCGCAAGCGGCGCCAGCAGGTAAGCGTTGATTTACCCTGATACAACGCGGGGTTTCCGGTAAGGCACTGTTAAGCCTGCGGTTTAAGTAGAATTTTATTTGTATTCGATAGGGTCTGTCTCAAGGCGGGAAGAAAACCAACACCGCCAAACAAAACAGTGAGGCAGTCATCATGAACACGAAAATCAAGCCGCAGGCGGTACCGAACTTCCGTGACCAGCAGGAGCAGGGCATCCGCGATCTTTACATGGAATCCCTTCATCTTGTTGAACGTCTTCACCGCCGTCTCCTCGATGTCATAAAGGACGAGTTCGACCGTCAGGGTCGCAGCGACGTCAATGCCGTCCAGGCACTTCTTCTTTTCAACATCGGCAACTCCGAGCTGACGGCGGGCGAACTTCGCTCCCGTGGTTACTATCTCGGCTCCAACGTATCCTACAACGTCAAGAAGCTCGTCGACCTCGGCTTTATCAACCATCAGCGCTCGCGCATCGACCGTCGCTCCGTTCGCATCAGCCTGACGGAAACCGGCCAGGACATCGCCGAGACGGTCGCCAAGCTCTACGAGCGCCACATCGGCTCGATCGACAAGGTCGGCGGCATCGGTACCGACGAATTCACGCAGATGAACAAGCTGCTGACACGTCTGGACCGCTTCTGGAACGACCAGATCCTCTACCGCCTGTAATCTCTTAAGCCAACTTCCCTGCTGGCTTATCAGACCTCCAAGGCACGAAAGGGCGCAACGGTATTCCGTAGCGCCCTTTTCGCTATTTTCTGCCCACGGCTTGGGTTACATATTCGGTCGACAACTTGCTAATGACTTCGCACGAGCCTTCGGGGTTCTTGCGAGAATCAGGAGTTGCAGGTCATGGTGTCAGCCGTCTTGGCGGCGAGCGATGGGGTGAAGCAGGTCATCTGCATCAGTTGGGGGACGAAATATGGTGCCCCCTTCATCAACCGCCTTTACGCCATGGTCAAGCGCAACATCACGCCTCCCTTCACCTTTACCTGCTTCACTGACAATCGCGGCGATCTCAATCCTGAAATCGTTTGCGAGGACCTGCCGCCGCTGGATGTCGAAAACATGCCGGTGAGAACGAAGGGCATTTGGCCCAAGGGGCGGCTTTGGGGGCCGAAGCTTGGAAATTTGAGTGGTCCGGTGCTGTTCCTCGACCTCGATCTGGTGATCGTCGGTTCCCTCGACTCATTCTTCGAGGTCGGCGGTCCTAACGACGTCATCCTGTCGCGCAACCAGACGACGCCGTTTGAACGTCTCGGACAGACATCACTCTTCCGCTTTCCTGTGGGCAAGCTTGTTCCGCTGCAAGAAAAATTCCGCGCCGATCCCCAAGGCGTTGCTGACAAGTATCAATTCGAGCAGCGATTTGTGACGAGAAACGCGCCCGGTGGCGCAAAGTTCTTTCCGCGCCGGTGGGTGCTGCATTTCAGGCAAGATTGCCGCTGGCCATTCCCGCTCAATTATTTCCTGACGCCACGCCTGCCGGCCGATGCGCGGGTGATCCTGTTTCCACGCGACTTCCATCCGCAGTTCGCGGTCGAAGGACGGTTCGGGTTGAAGGGCCGCGCGGCGCCGCCGCTGGACCATATCCGACACATGTTTGATCCCGAACGGAGACGCAACAGGCCCCTGTTTCGTTATCTGCGCCACTACATCCGCCCAACGCCTTGGGTGGCCGACCACTGGCGCGAGTAGCTGGCTCGCGCCACGCTGTCGTGACATCTTTGCAACGCATGGCAGACAAGCGTAATCGCCTGTATTCAAGCCGTTTTTTAGCCGCTATTAACCGCCACATTCTGTGGATTGGTATGGTTTTTGCGTACCGCCCCGCTACCAACGGTTGAGCGTTGTGCAGGACGACACGAATTGGCCATATTAGCATGTCAGCGGAAATACACGGCAAATGGCGCTTCCCAATTGAGGTCCGATAACCTCGCCTCCCTGCCTGCAATCATGTGATTGCCGGCAGAGACATTGTGCGATGCGCCGTAGAGACGGGTTGGTAGAGACTTGCGTCCTCGCAGGGATAGCGAAGGGCGCCGGTCTCGCAAGCAGCGGCAATTTAGTGGTTGGGATGAATGTCGAAGAAAATCGGAACTGAAGCTTTTTCTCGCCGGGCGTTTCTGGCGTCCGCGGCAATGGTTGGTGCGGGCGCTTTGGCTGCCCCCGTATTCGCGCAGTCGGCGATCGATTCGCTCATCAATGCTCCGCAGCGTGGCGATTGGGATGATCAGTTCGATGCGAAGGCGGCATCCCGTACGGCGACGGCGGTTGTTTCTAACACGCCCATTCTCGGACCACAGTCAGTGCCGAGCATCCAGCAGGCAATCTCTGAGTATCAACAGATCGCGTCGGCCGGCGGTTGGCCGGAAGTGAGCCCAAGCCAGCAGCGTCTGCAGATCGGCGTGACCGATCCCGCCGTTCAGAGCCTTCGTCAACGCCTGATCATCACCGGCGACCTTCCCCGCGAAGCAGGCATTTCCAGTGCTTTCGATTCCTACGTCGACGGCGCGGTCAAGCGCTTCCAGGCGCGCCATGGTCTCCCGGCTGACGGTGTTATCGGCGAGTTCACCTTGAAGGCCATGAACATTACGGCCGATGTTCGTCTGCAGCAGCTGAACACCAACCTCATCCGCATTCAGACCTTCCCGGAGGAACTGGGACGGCGACATGTGATGGTGAACATTCCGGCCGCTTACGTCGAGGCGGTGGAGGATGGCAGCGTTGCGACGCGCCACGCTGCCGTCGTAGGTCGCCTCAGCCGTCCGACGCATCTCGTCAACTCGAAGATTTACGAGGTCATCCTCAATCCGTATTGGACGGCACCGCGCTCGATCGTCGAGAAGGACATCGTGCCGCTGATGCGCAAGGATCCGACCTACCTGGAGAAGAATGCCATTCGCCTGATCGACGGCAAGGGCAACGAAGTGGCGCCTGAAACGGTCGATTGGAATGCCGAGAAGGCACCGAACCTGATGTTCCGACAGGACCCAGGCAAGATCAATGCTATGGCCTCCACGAAGATCAATTTCTATAACAAGAACGGCGAGTACATGCACGACACGCCGCAGCAGGGCCTTTTTAACAAGCTGATGCGCTTTGAATCATCCGGCTGTGTTCGCGTTCAGAACGTTCGCGATCTAACGACATGGCTGCTGCGCGAGACCCCGCCCTGGTCGCGTCAGCAGATGGAACAGGTCATCACGACCCGCGTAAACACGCCGATCAAGCTTGCTGAAGAGGTGCCAGTTTACTTCGTTTACATTTCTGCGTGGGGCATGCCGGATGGCGTCGTGCAGTTCCGTGACGATATCTATCAGCTCGATGGCAATGCAGAGCTAGCGCTCGACACCACGGCGGGGACGGAGCAGCCGGTTCAGTGAGGCTTCAGCCGCACGTTGCTTTCAAAGCCGCGTCTTTCGAGGCGCGGTTTTTTGTTGCGCGTAGATTGCCTAGCAAATGTCGTTCTCCGTATTGCCCTTGGCAGGGCGGGGCGCTAATACCTTCGCGCATTCCAGTTGAGGAGCCCGCCCATGACAAATGCTTCCACCCAGACCTTCTTCAATCGCTCGCTTGCCGATACCGATCCGGAAATCTTCAGCGCGATTGGCAAGGAACTCGGCCGTCAACGGCACGAGATCGAACTCATCGCTTCGGAAAACATCGTTTCCCGTGCGGTGCTGGAAGCCCAGGGCTCCATCATGACGAACAAGTATGCCGAAGGCTACCCGGGCAAGCGCTACTACGGCGGCTGCCAGTTCGTCGATATTGCTGAAGAACTCGCGATCGAACGCGCCAAGAAGCTGTTCGGCGTCAATTTCGCCAACGTTCAGCCGAACTCCGGTTCACAGATGAACCAGGCAGTCTTCCTGGCACTGCTGCAGCCCGGCGATACCTTCATGGGCCTCGACCTCAACTCGGGCGGTCACCTGACGCACGGCTCGCCGGTCAACATGTCCGGCAAGTGGTTTAATGTCGTGTCTTACGGCGTGCGCGAAGGCGACAATCTCCTCGACATGGACGAAGTTGCCCGAAAGGCCGAAGAACACAAGCCGAAGCTGATTATCGCCGGCGGCACCGCATATTCCCGTATCTGGGACTGGAAGCGATTCCGCGAGATTGCTGACTCTGTCGGCGCCTACCTGATGGTCGACATGGCGCATATCGCCGGTCTCGTTGCCGGTGGCCAGCATCCGTCGCCATTCCCGCATTGCCATGTCGCCACGACGACGACCCATAAGTCGCTGCGTGGTCCACGCGGTGGCGTGATCCTGACGAACGACGAGGATCTGGCAAAGAAGTTCAACTCGGCCGTCTTCCCGGGTCTGCAGGGTGGTCCGCTGATGCACATCATCGCTGCCAAGGCCGTCGCCTTCGGCGAAGCGCTGCAGCCGGAGTTTAAGGACTACGCGGCTCAGATCGTCAAGAACGCCAAGGCACTTGCCGAAACGCTGATCGCCGGCGGCCTCGACGTCGTCTCCGGCGGCACCGACAACCACCTTATGCTTGTCGATCTTCGCAAGAAGAACGCAACCGGCAAGCGCGCGGAAGCAGCGCTCGGCCGCGCCTACATCACCTGCAATAAGAACGGTATCCCGTTTGACCCTGAGAAGCCTTTCGTCACCTCAGGTGTACGCCTTGGCGCGCCGGCCGGCACGACGCGCGGCTTCAAGGAGGCGCAATTCAAGGAAATCGGTAACCTCATCGTTGAGGTTCTCGACGGCCTGAAGGTCGCCAATTCCGATGAGGGGAACGCAGCTGTGGAAGCAGCCGTTCGCGGCAAGGTGGTCGACCTTACCAACCGCTTCCCAATGTACGATTACATGGGCTAAGAGTAGCGCATGCGCTGCCCATTCTGCGGATCGGAAGACACACAGGTCAAGGATTCACGCCCGGCGGAGGACAACACGTCCATCCGCCGCAGGCGTATTTGTCCTGATTGCGGCGGCCGCTTCACGACCTTCGAGCGCGTGCAACTGCGCGAGCTGATGGTGTCGAAGAAGACCGGCCGCAAGGTGCCGTTCGACCGCGACAAGTTGGTGCGCTCTTTCGAGATCGCATTGCGCAAGCGCCCCGTCGACCGCGACCGTATCGAGCGTGCGGTCTCCGGCATCGTCCGGCGCCTGGAAAGCTCCGGCGAGGTCGAGATCAGCTCCGAACAGATCGGCCTGCAGGTGCTGGAAGCGTTGAAAAGCCTTGATGATGTCGGCTTCGTTCGCTACGCTTCGGTCTATCGGGATTTTTCGCATGCCGAGGATTTCGAGAAGGTCATCTCCGAGATCAACGCCAAGATCGCCCGCGATCCCCTGGACAACTAACTCATGAGCGCTTCGGAAGACGACGCGCGTTTTATGCAAGAGGCGATCCGCCTGGGTCTCCTGCATCTCGGCCAGACATCCACCAATCCTTCGGTCGGCTGCGTCATCGTGCGTGACAGACAGATCGTCGGCCGCGGCGTGACCGCAGTAGGCGGGCGCCCGCACGCCGAGCCGCAAGCACTGGCGGAGGCCGGCGAACTGGCACGCGGTGCCATCGCCTATGTGACGCTCGAACCCTGCTCGCACCACGGCAAGACGCCGCCGTGCGCGGAGGCTCTGATTGCTTGTGGCGTCGGTCGCGTCGTCATAAGCGTGACGGACCCGGACCCTCGTGTCTCCGGCAGGGGTATTGCCATGCTGCGCGATGCCGGGATCGAGGTCGAGGCCGGTGTTCTCGAAGACGAAGGCAAGCGATCGCTCGCGGCCTACCTCACCCGGCAGACGAAGAACCGGCCGTATGTGACTCTCAAGCTTGCAATTTCAGCCGACGGCATGATCGGGAAAAAGGGCGAGGGGCAGATTGCGATTACTGGGCCTGCCGCGCGCGCCGATGTGCAGAAACTGCGGGCGGAAACTGATGCGATTCTGGTTGGGATTGGTACGGCGATTGCCGACGATCCCTTGCTGACAGTTCGTACCCCTGGCCTGGAGATCCGCTCGCCTATCCGTATCGTGCTCGATGAAGAACTCTCCTTGCCGTTGGACAGCAAGCTGGTTGCGACTGCCAAGCAGGTGCCGCTGATCGTCGTTGCGACCGAGCCGCCCCGCTTCGATGAAAGCGAGGACAAAACCTTTCTTGCGCGCCGTGTCGCTCTGGATCAAGCGGGCGTCGAGGTGGTCCAATGCAATTCCAACCGCCCGGATGAGTTGTTGCCAGCGCTGGCCTCGCGCGGCATTTCCTCGTTAATCGTCGAAGGTGGCGCGCGGACGGCGAAGCTCTTCCTTGATGCCGGATACGTCGATCGCATTCTGCTTTATCAAGGTCCTGCGGTGATCGGGCAGGGCGGTATTGAATCGCCGGTGACGAAGACCGATATGCCATCGGGTTTCCTGCACAGGCGCACCGTCACGTTCCGCGACGATCGCCTGGATGAATACGAAAGAGAGCTTTGATGTTTACCGGAATTGTCACCGACGTTGGCACGATCGAATCCATTTCCCCGCTCAAGGAAGGCATCAAGCTGCGCGTCGCCACTGCCTACGATCCGGCGACCATCGACATGGGTGCCTCGATCTCGCACTCGGGCATCTGCCTGACCGTGACCGGCCTGCCGAGCGATGGCAGCAACGGTCGCTGGTTCGAGGTCGAAGCCTGGGAAGAGGCCCTGCGCCTGACGACGATCGGGACGTGGGAGGAAGGCAGCCGCATCAATCTCGAGCGCTCGCTGAAGATCGGTGACGAACTTGGCGGTCACATCGTTTCCGGTCATGTCGATGGCAAGGCCGAAATCCTCTCCGTCACCGAAGAGGGCGACGCAACACGCTTCCGCCTGCGTGCGCCCGAGCATCTCGCCAAGTTCGTCGCTCCCAAGGGCTCGATCGCTCTGGATGGCACGTCGCTTACCGTCAATGTGGTCAACGGCACGGATTTCGACGTGCTGCTGATCCGTCACACGCTTGAGGTTACGACCTGGGGTGATCGCAAGGCAGGTGACTTCGTCAATTTCGAAGTCGATACCATGGCCCGCTATGCCGCTAGGCTGGCAGAGTTTCCGGCCGCGAAAGCAGAATAACGTCTCCGTTGTAGTTGCATCGCTGCACCTCGTGGAAGCCGAGCTTGCGGGCAAGCCGCAGCGAGGCGCCATTCTCCGGGTCGATAATGCAAGTCATTGGCTTGGCGGGGAACCGTTCTTGCGCCCAGGCGATCAGTGCCGTTAGCGCTTCGCTGGCGTAGCCGTGTCCCTGCGCGAAGGGCATTAGTCCCCAACCGGTTTCCAAAGTGCCTTCCGTGGAGACGGGATGCATGTCCCGCTTCATATCGAGGAAGCCGGCTTCCCCGATAAAGCGCCCTGACTGCTTTTCTTCGATCGCCAGGAAGCCGAAGCCCATGTGATGCCACATGCCTGCAACGCGCAGCATGCGTGCCCAGGTTTGCTCGCGAGTTGAGGGCACACCCCCGATGAAGCGCACCACCGCTTCGTCGCTCCACATCGTCGCATAGTCCGAAAAATCGTCGACAGTGTGCGGGCGCAGCAGTAGCCGCGCGGTCTCGATGGTCGGAATGTTGGTCATGTTGACGTGTTCTCTCGGACGGATGTCATGCGCCAGGCTCGCCATCCCAATAGTCCAACTTGCCACGTTCGCTGCCGATAAAGCGAAAGCCGTTCGCTTGTCCCTTGTCGCGATTGGTCTTGGCGAGAAATTTGCCGGAATCGGGATATTCGACAATTTCGGTTTTCGCCTTGGTCGAGATACCGAGATAGATCAGCGGCGTCGAGCCCGTGTTGATGATCTGGTGGGCGGTCTCTGGTCCTCCGGATGGCGCGCCGAGCGTGTCACCTTTCCGGATCGGGTAGCGGTCAGGACCGAAACGGTACTCGCCAGTGCCTTCGATGACGAAAAACAGCTCATCCTCCACGTGGTGGTTGTGGAACGGACAGCTGGATTTTCCGGGCGGAACTTCGTTGTAACTTATGCCGAGGCCTTCAAGGCCGAGAAGCGAGCCGAACGAGACATCCGTGCCTTCGTACAAAGCTCCTTGCTTCCAGTGCTCAAGCTTCAAATCGGCGATGTTGATCACGGCCTTCGATACGCTGGACATTGTCTCCCTCCTGTTTCTAGAGAAAAGGCACCATCCCGCGAGAAAATACAACCTCGAAGCAGCGTAGCGGGCGACAGTCTTCCGCTGCCGCACTTGCTTTCGTAGATAGTAGACTGTGATACGGCCGTTGGAAGCTTGATCAACGTTGACGATGTTTCCGAGCAGCGCGCCTCTAGTAGCCTTGAGCTGATGCATGAGAGGTTTGTTGGCGGCGATCGCAGCACGGATCATTTGGATGTCGTTGACACTGTGTACGGCAAACGCGCTGTGGCGTCCGATATCTTTCGATCCACCATGATCGCCCACCTGCCGAATATCGAGATTTGCGCCACTGAAGCTGCGGAGCGTTCGTTCAATTCCCGGTGGTCATGTCGAGACTTTCCGCACGGCTGGCATCTGCGAAGGCAGGACTAGCGACTGCGAAGGCTATGGCGGTAACGCGATTCATGGGAGTATCCTTTTATCTGCTTTGACGATCGGCCGTCGGCGGTGGATCGTCAGCGTTACCCAGACGAAATTGGTGTCCGGATCGGTCACCTTCAATTCATAAGTCTTTGGAATTTAATCGCAAATTGTTCATGAAAATTGCCCGTCATTTGCCATTTTCGAGGCGCCGGTCCGACGCTGGCGCAAAATTACGCAAGGATTGCCCGGCATGCCGCTGCCGTGATTTCGGCTTCCGCATCCAGCCATGTTCGGAATTTGCTTGCCATTCGGGTCGCGGCGTGTTTTGACCGCGGCCTGCCGAAAGGTGAAGTCCTCTAGCTACTGAAGGTGAAGCATGGCGCGAGAAACCGCTCCCCACATTCTGATCGTTGAAGCACGCTTCTACGATGACATGGCCGATGCCTTGCTTGAAGGCGCGACCTTCGCCTTGAAAGAGGCCGGCGCCACCTACGAGGTCGTCACCGTTCCAGGCGCTCTCGAAATTCCGGCGGCAATTGCCATGGCGCTCGACGGAGCAGATAATGATGGGACGCAGTATGACGGGTATGTTGCCCTTGGCATGGTCATCCGCGGCGAGACCTACCATTTCGATATTGTGTCGAACGAATCCTCGCGTGCTCTGATGGATCTCGCCGTGAGCGAATCTCTTGCAATTGGCAATGGTATCCTGACTGTTGAGAATGACGATCAGGCATGGGCTCGCGTCCGTCGTTCGGACAAGGACAAGGGCGGATTTGCCGCCCGTGCAGCTCTCGCAATGATCGAGCTGAAGAAGAAGTTGGGTGCATAACGAATGAACAACGAGAACTCGGAGCGGCCGGTCAAGACTGCAAACCAGCGAGGTGCTGCGCGCCTGGCTGCTGTTCAGGCGCTTTATCAGATGGATATTGGTGGCACCGGCGTCCTGGAGATTGTGGCCGAATACGAGGCGCATCGCCTCGGGCAGGAACTCGACGGCGAGACCTATCTCAAGGCCGACCCCTCCTGGTTCCGCTCCATCGTTTCCGGTGTCGTGCGAGAGCAGCGTCGGCTCGATCCGATGATTGCATCCGCTCTGCAGGACGACTGGGCACTGTCACGCCTCGATAGCACGGTCCGCGCGATTCTGCGTGCCGGTGTCTTCGAAATCCTGGATCGCAGGGATGTTCCCGTTGCCGTCATCGTGACGGAGTACGTCGAAATCGCCCAGGCCTTCTTCAGCGATGATGAGCCCAAGCTCGTCAACGCCGTGCTCGACCGCATTGCAAAGCAGGTCCGCGGCGAAGCCAAGAAGTAGCGTTCTGCCGGGCCGACAGGCTAGACCTCCACAAACTCTCTGTTCCCGTTGTGCTGCAAGGGCTTTTGGTCCTTGCGGGCTTGACGCGCCGTTTTCCTCCAAGCAATCTCCGGCCGACGTTGCAGCATTTCTGTGGGAGGAAATCGAGTCGGCGTGTTCGCAGCCGGAGAGGGAGTGAGCTCCGGCTCTTTTGGAGGAAAGAGCGAAATGAGCATTCTTTTATTGGTAATAGCATGCGGTCTGCTCTCGGTGGTCTATGCCATCTGGGCAACCCGGTCGGTGCTTGCCGCCGATCAGGGCAATAAACGCATGCAGGAAATTGCAGGATATATTCGTGAAGGTGCGCAGGCCTATCTGACGCGCCAATACAAAACAATCGCAATCGTCGGCATCGTTGTTTTCATTGCAGCCTGGCTGCTGCTCTCCGGCACGGCTGCAATCGGTTTCCTCATCGGCGCGGTTCTGTCCGGCGCTGCAGGCTTCATCGGCATGCACGTCTCGGTGCGCGCCAACGTTCGCACGGCTCAGGCCGCGTCCCAGAGCCTGTCTGCCGGACTTGAGATCGCCTTCAAGTCGGGTGCCATCACCGGGCTTCTGGTGGCCGGCCTCGCCCTTCTTGGCGTGTCCATCTACTACTACGTTCTGACTGTCGTGCTTGGGCACGAAGGCAGCTCGCGAGAAGTCATCGATTCACTTGTCGCTCTTGGTTTCGGTGCGTCGCTGATTTCGATCTTTGCCCGTCTAGGCGGTGGTATTTTTACCAAGGGCGCAGACGTCGGCGGTGACCTCGTCGGCAAGGTGGAAGCAGGCATTCCGGAAGATGATCCGCGCAACCCCGCTACGATTGCCGATAACGTCGGTGATAATGTCGGCGATTGCGCCGGCATGGCAGCCGACCTTTTCGAAACCTATGCTGTCTCTGTCGTCGCGACGATGGTCCTCGCTTCGATCTTCTTTGCCGGCGCACCCCTTCTGCAATCGGCGATGCTGTATCCGCTCGCAATCTGCGGCGCGTGCATCATCACCTCGATTATCGGCACGTTCTTCGTCAAGCTTGGCAGCAATGGCTCGATCATGGGCGCTCTCTACAAGGGCCTCATCGTCACCGGCCTGCTGTCGATCATCGGACTGGGTGCTGCCACGTCGCTGACGATCGGCTGGGGCCCTGTTGGGGCCGTCGGCGGCGCAGAGGTTACGGGAACCAATCTGTTCGTCTGCGGATTGGTCGGTCTTGTCGTTACGGCGCTGATTGTCGTCATCACCGAATACTACACCGGCACCAACAAGCGCCCGGTTAACTCGATTGCTCAGGCATCGGTGACGGGCCATGGCACCAACGTCATTCAGGGTCTTGCGGTTTCGTTGGAATCGACGGCGCTGCCCGCGATCGTCATCGTTGGCGGTATTCTGGCAACCTATCAGCTCGGCGGTCTCTTCGGAACCGGTGTCGCGGTAACCGCAATGCTCGGGCTTGCAGGCATGATCGTCGCCCTCGACGCCTTTGGTCCGGTCACGGATAACGCCGGCGGTATCGCCGAGATGTCCCATCTGCCGCCCGAGGTGCGCAAGTCGACCGACGCGCTAGATGCGGTCGGCAACACGACGAAGGCAGTAACCAAGGGCTATGCGATCGGTTCTGCCGGTCTCGGCGCGCTCGTGCTGTTTGCAGCTTATTCGAATGACTTGCAGTACTTTGCGGCGCATGGCGACCAGTATCCGTACTTCGCCAATATTGGTACGATCTCGTTCGAGCTGTCGAATCCGTACGTCGTCGCCGGCCTGCTGTTCGGTGGATTGATTCCGTATCTCTTCGGCGGCATCGCGATGACCGCTGTCGGGCGCGCGGCCGGATCGATCGTCGAGGAAGTGCGCCGGCAGTTCCGCGAAAAGCCGGGCATCATGGCTGGGACGGAGCGTCCTGACTACGGCCGGGCCGTAGACCTGCTGACGAGGGCTGCCATCCGCGAGATGGTCATTCCATCGCTCCTGCCGGTGCTGGCGCCGATTGTCGTCTACTTCGGCGTATTGATCATCTCCGGCTCGAAAGCCTCTGCCTTTGCGGCATTGGGCGCATCGTTGCTCGGCGTCATCATCAACGGCCTGTTCGTTGCGATCTCGATGACTTCTGGCGGTGGTGCGTGGGATAATGCCAAGAAATCCTTCGAGGATGGATTCGTCGACAAGGACGGTGTTCGCCACATGAAGGGGTCCGACGCTCACAAGGCCTCGGTGACCGGCGACACTGTCGGCGACCCTTACAAGGATACAGCCGGACCGGCCGTCAACCCGGCGATCAAGATCACCAATATCGTGGCCCTTCTGCTTCTTGCGGTCCTGGCCTGAGGCTAAGGTCGAACACAGAAAAACCGCCGGAGCGATCCGGCGGTTTTTTTTAAGTTCTGGTGCCACTAGCGCAAGCTGGCCGGGTTCTGTGGCGAGGCCGGCTGCGAGGTGCCGCCACCAAAGAGGCCCTTGGCAGCGTTCGCGGCACTGCCGCCGGACAGAAGTTGCTGCAGGAAGGTGAAGTCCTTGCCGCCTGTTGGGGTGACGCGGTTAATCGTATCGAATACCTTGCCATCCTTGAGCGTGTAGTTCGCGCGACGCGTTACGATGCCATCCTTGTCGAAATAGATAGCCAAAACGCTCTGATCGACGACCTTCAGCTTCTGGAAGGCCATGGATCGTTCGCGGCGCTGCGAAATGTAGTAGAAGACCTCGGTGTCGAACGTCGCCGTTGTGGAGGGAGTGCCAAGGGATAGGAGAACCTGCTCGCGGCTCGATCCTTCTGGGACGAGGTTCAGTGACTGCTCGTCGGCGACATATCCGCCGTTGAGGACGGTTCCTGTCTGGCAGCCCGAAAGTCCGGCGGAGGCGATCATAATGGCAATGGCGGCATTGCTGAGGAATTTTTTGTCAGACTTGAAATACCGTTTCGTCAACGACATCTACTCCCTAAAATTATAAATGGCAGCCACCGGCCTCAGATCGCTGATGCAAAACCATTGTGGCCATTCCGGGGAGAGACGTCCCGTTGGCTCGTGCGGACAGATGTGGTGCTGTCCCGAAAGTGGCCACCTTCGGCATTGCAATTCGCGCCTGCTTCGGTAAACCAGCTTTCGAAATCATGCAACAAGGCCGGACGCTGCTTGGCGTCAAGAAATGAGGCCTTTCCGGAAAAAACGATGATCTTCGGGCTCTTTGGCAAGAAAAACAACAACCAGGCAATCGTAGATCGGCAATATCAGGCGTTAACATCGGCCGCGCGCATGCCAGAACTCTACGAGCGCTTGAATGTCCCGGATACCGTCATGGGGCGCTTCGAGATGCTCTCGGCGGTGATGATCCTCTTCTTCCGACGCACCCGAGTATCGGGGACCAGCGGTCAGGAGATCGCCCAGGAAATTGTCGACGCCTTCTTCCAGGACATCGACTACTCCATTCGTGAGTTGGGGATTGGTGACAATAGCGTGCCGAAGCGCATGAAGAAGCTTGCCGGCATGTTTTATGGTCGCCTGGAGGCTTACTCCAAGGCAATGGACACCAGGGATGCCGAAGGGCTTGCCGCTGCGCTTGTCCGAAACATCCATCCCAAGGCAAACGAGCCCGTTGATATGGGCGGTCTCGCGAGCTGGATGTTTGAGGCTGAGGACTATCTTTTGTCCCAGTCGGAAGAGGTCATAGCGACAGGTTCGGCGATGCTTCCGAAGGTTGGCTAGGAGAGGACGATGAAGAACAAGAGAGATGATGTACCATTCTCCTACCTCGTGAATATCGGTCATATATCGGCCAATCCTGTCGAGGTGCGTCTGGAGGCCGACAAGCGGGAATTGGCGGCGCTCGCCGAGAGCTGGAGCGTCCTTTCGGTGGACAGCCTCAGTGCGGAACTGCAGATCGGCCGCTGGAAACGGGATGGCATCCGCATCAAGGGCAGGGTCCGGGCCACGATTGTCCAGTCCTGTGTCGTAACCCTCGATCCAGTCCCGTCCGCGATCGACGAATCCTTCGAGCAGATCTTCGTGCCTGAGAATTCGAAACTTGCGCGTCGACCTGCCAATGATGCCGGCGAAATGGTGCTTGATCCCGACGGTCCAGACCTTCCCGAAAGCTTTACCGGGGATGCCATCGACGTGGGTGAGGTCGTCACGGAATTCGCAGCTCTCGCCATCGATCCCTATCCGCGCAAGCCCGGGGTCGAGTTTGCCGGTCACATAGAAGATGCCGGAGAAGGCGATAAAAAGCCCTCCGCCTTTGCCGTGCTGAAGGATTGGAAAAAGGACTGAACGCCATTGGGGATTTGACACAATTCAGTTGTAAGCGATGGGAAAACCGGTATTTTGGCCGAAATTTCGCCCGCCGAGGCGAAAAATAAGGATCAGGGACGCGTGATCAGAATTTCTATCGACCTCATGGGTGGCGACTTTGGTCCCCAGGTTGTCATCCCCGGGGCCGCTAAGGCATTGGAAAGACATCCCGATATTTCATTCGTGATGTATGGTTTGAAGGAACAGTGCGAGCCGGTTCTTGACAGATTTCCGACGCTTAAGGAAAAGAGTGTCTTCCACGATTGCGAGCTCGCCGTGCGCATGGATGAGAAGCCGAGCCAGGCGCTGCGCCGCGGTCGATACATCTCCACCATGTGGCGAACAATCGAAGCGGTAAAGACGAAGGAAGCCGACGTCGCCGTATCTGCCGGCAATACCGGCGCGCTCATGGCTATGGCCAAGTTCTGTCTACGCACGATGGCCAATATCGAGCGACCCGCGATCGCTGCGATCTGGCCGACGCTCAAGGGCGAGAGCATCGTGCTTGATGTCGGTGCAACGATCGGCGCGGACTCGCAACAGCTGTTGGATTTCGCCCTCATGGGCGGGGCAATGGCCCGCGCGCTGTTTGAGATCGAACGTCCGTCGATCGGTTTGCTGAACGTCGGTGTAGAAGAGATCAAGGGCCAGGAAGAGGTGAAGGAGGCGGGTCGCCTGCTGCGCGAGGCCAACGTCGACTCGCTCGAGTACTACGGTTTCGTCGAAGGAAACGATCTCGGCAAGGGAACCGTCGACGTCGTGGTCACCGAAGGCTTCTCCGGCAATATCGCGTTGAAGGCCGCCGAAGGCACGGCGCGCCAGATCGGCGAATATCTGCGCTCGGCCATGTCGCGTACGCTGCTTGCCAAGATCGGCTACTTCTTCGCCAAGGGCGCCTTCGACATGTTGCGCGAAAAGATGGACCCGAGCCGTGTGAATGGCGGCGTTTTCCTTGGCCTCAACGGCGTCGTCATCAAGAGCCATGGCGGCGCCAACGCCGAAGGCATAGCAGCCGCCATCGAGGTCGGCTACGACATGGCCAAGAATGGCCTCAATCAGAAAATAGAAAACGATCTTCAAAAGTATCATGCCAAGCGGCTGCCCCCGATCGGGCCGGAAGCCGCATGAGCAACGAGGTTTAAGCAATATGATCCGTTCAGTTGTTCGCGGGTTCGGAGCCGCACTTCCGAAACGCGTTATGACCAATCGCGACATGGAAGATGTCGTGGACACATCGGACGAATGGATTGTCCAGCGCACCGGCATCCGCCAGCGCTACATTGCCGGCGAAGGGGAGACGACCTCGTCGCTCGGTGAAGCTGCCGCACGCGCTGCCCTTGACAGGGCCGGCCTTACGCCTGCCGACGTCGATGTTATCATCTGCGCTACCTCGACGCCGGATAACACGTTTCCGGCGACCGCCGTCAACATTCAGAACCGCCTCGGCATGCACCATGGCTTTGCGTTCGACGTACAGGCCGTTTGCACGGGTTTCGTCTATGCTGTGACGACGGCCGATGCCTACATCCGCGGTGGCCTCGCCAAGCGCGTTTTGGTGATCGGTGCCGAGACCTTTTCGCGCATTCTAGACTGGAACGATCGCACGACCTGCGTCCTCTTTGGTGACGGCGCCGGCGCGATCGTGCTCGAGGCAGCGGAAGGTGAGGGCACGACTGCGGACCGTGGCGTGCTGACGGCGCATCTCCGCTCGGACGGTTCCCACAAGGAAAAGCTCTACGTGGATGGTGGCCCCTCGACGACAGGCACGGTCGGCAAGCTTCGCATGGAAGGTCGCGAAGTCTTCAAATATGCGGTCGGCATGATCACCGACGTCATTCAGGCTGCCTTCGACGCTACCGGAACGAGCGCGGACGATCTCGACTGGCTCGTGCCGCACCAGGCCAATCGCCGCATTATTGACGGCTCCGCCAAGAAGTTGCATATCGCGCCTGAGAAAGTAGTCGTTACGGTTGATCTTCACGGCAACACTTCTGCGGCCTCGATTCCGCTCGCGCTGGCCACGGCGGCCGGGGATGGCCGGATCAAGGAAGGCGATCTGGTGATGTTGGAAGCGATGGGCGGCGGCTTTACCTGGGGCGCCGCACTCCTGCGCTGGTAATCCGAAAATCCAAAAAACTACCGACGAACAAGAGCTTGACCGTGAGGCGCAAGACAAATACTCTTCGTTCGCTTTCATAATATAATTGGCAGATGGGTGGGGAACCATGACCGGAAAGACAGTGACGCGAGCAGACCTGGCGGAATCAGTTTTTCGTAAGGTCGGCCTTTCAAGAACCGAATCTGCCGAGCTTGTAGAAACTGTCATCGACGAGATTTGTAACGCGATCGTCCGCGGCGAAACCGTCAAGCTCTCCTCCTTTGCGACCTTCCAGGTCCGCGACAAGAACGAACGCATTGGCCGCAATCCGAAGACCGGCGAGGAAGTGCCGATCTCTCCCAGGCGCGTCATGACCTTCAAGGCGTCGAACGTCCTGAAGACGCGGATTTTGAAGGCGCATACGCTGCGCAAGACCAAGCAAAAAGCCGCCAATCCGGCTTCCTAGGGAAGCCCTGAAAGGGGAGCTGCGCTCTTCCCCAATCGGCGACGATTTCCAGCATTCCCTGAACGATCTGTGCGGTATTCAAGACGTGACTTGAATTCGCGGCGTCAAACCGTTGAAATATGATGAGTCGCGGCTCGGTTCTGACGTTCGTGAGACACAGCTGCGCCTTATCAGCCGAACAGACGCGCGGCGCACCCCGAGACCGCGTAGGGAGTAAGGATGTTGGACAAGAGCCCCGATGCGTTCCGCACCATCAGCGAGGTGGCGGACGACCTAGACCTTCCACAGCATGTCCTGCGCTTCTGGGAAACTCGATTTCCGCAGATCAAACCGATGAAACGCGGCGGCGGCCGCCGCTATTACAGACCCGAGGATATCGATCTTCTGAAGGGCATTCGCCACCTGCTCTATGATCATGGCTACACGATCAAGGGCGTGCAGAAGCTTCTGAAGACCAATGGCAACAAGTTCGTTATCGCGATCGGACATGGCGACCTTGCGAGTGTCCAGGCCTTGACAGGCGGCCAGCAGGATGGTGCCGATCCGACCGAACCACGGGTCGCAATGTCGGACGAGGATCAGGTTGTCGGCCGCGCAAAACCTCCGATCACCCGCCGCTTCTTCAATTTCGGTGGCGGTGACGAAGACTCTCCCGAGATCTCGATCGGCAAATCGAGCGTCGGCAAGGAGGACCGGGCGCTGCTTCAGGAGGCGCTCTACGATCTCCTCGAGTGCAAGCGCCTGTTGGATCAGGTGCGGTAACCCTTTTTGCTGAGCGGGGCGATTGCTTCGTGAGAGGAGCCTCGCCGGCGCGAGGCGCGCAGCCTCTGTAGCGTGCTCGTCCGTTCGCATCGCGTTCGATATCAGTCAGTATCAAGGAAACCCTTCGTGACCGCGTCTCATTCCGTTCCGGGCAAATTCTATGACGCATTCCTGTTCGACATGGACGGCACGCTCTTAAATTCCATTGCGGTCGTTGAACGTGTCTGGAGCGAATGGGCGATACGGCATGGCTTCGAGCCGGAGGTCTTTCTAAAGACGATCCACGGCATTCGCGCATCCGACGTCATTCGCCAGTTGGCGCTTCCGGGCGTCGATCCGGAGTATGAGGCAAGGCAATTGCTGATCGAGGAGATGGCGGACGTCGGAGGTATCGTCGCGATCCCCGGCGCGGTCGATTTCCTGAACAGCATTCCGCCGGAAAAATGGGCGATCGTCACCTCCGCACCTATCGAACTCGCAAGGCGCCGCATGGCGGCGGCGGGCATACCGGCCCCGGTGGCAATGGTAAGCGGTGAAGAAGTGGCGGCTGGCAAGCCGAGCCCGGAATGCTATCTGCTTGGCGCCAGGCGCCTCGGCGTCGATCCGACGAAATGCCTGGTGTTTGAAGACGCCGTTGCCGGAATTCTCGCAGGTGAAGCGGCCGGCGCCGACGTAACAGTCATTACCGAGACGCATACGACGCCGTTCGCAACGCCCCACTTTTCGATCCCCGATTATCGGGGCTGGCGTGTCGAGACCGGCCCCGACAGCCGCATTGCGCTCGTCAGATAGCGGCTGCTAGTGCTTGCGCTGCTGCGCCTGCTTTTTCATGCGTTCGAAGGCGGCAATCATTTTCGCCTTCACCGAACCGAGTGTTCCGAGTTCGTGCCCGCAGGTGAAGCAGACAAGGATATCGGTGTCGAGCGGCTCGGGTCGCTCGAATTTCATTCGGGTATTCCTGCATTTCGGGCAGGGGATCTCAATCTGCATGCTCTTATCCAAGGTATCGTGCTTCGCAGGTCTCTTATTCGCGTAGTGCAAATCGAGCAAGCATTTTCGACCCTAGGGCCACCTATGCCAGTTTCTCAGGACCCGAAAGAATGAGTATCAGCTGACGATCCCATTTTGCCGGCACATGTCGTTGAGGTTTGTCTGTGCGCTACCTTGGGCAGTCAGGGTGAACGTAAATGCGCCTCTACCCGTTGCGCTCGTGTTTTTCAAAACGCCAGCGAAGGGCTCACCGCCGGTAAAGACGCCGGCCTTGTTCTTGGAGTTGACGATGCCGCACACATTGGCGACCCCTGGCTGTGTCTGTGCCGCCATCATGTTACCAAACATTGCGCTGGAGGGGTCTTTAAGAAAGCTTCGAACGACGTTCTGGACGGCAGAAACCTCGCCCTCCGAGAGCGTATACGGGATCGTCTGTTCCCGCTGAGTGAGGCCCGCGCAGGAACTCAGCACCAAAATGCCGGCAATCGAGATTCTCCTCATGTGCTCCCCCCACGGGTCGCTGAACGACATAGCCCCCGTCGAGAAAATCTCTTCTAGCAGGTGCTAAAGCAAGCCAGTATTTCGACGTATACCGAAATGAACTATGAGCGGGATTCGGAGATTGGCTATCGTTCCCGCTGCGTTAGGTCAGAGCCCATCTCTCACATCAAATCGGGTCAGCGAGCGCGGTTTTCCTGTCGGCAGTCAAATCTGCGTGGTCATTTCTATGAAAAAGCGCGCTGAAGCGGCTTGTCAGCCACAAGGAACAACTCCCACCCCCGAGACTTTGCCCTGACCAGGTGAGCACAAAGTTCTGGCTCGGTACCGTAGAACTTTAGTTATAGGCATACCTTTCCCCGCCTTTCGTTCCTTTTTATTCCTCCCGAATGATTTTTCCCTTGCGCCAGAAATCTCAAAATACTAACAGGATCGGGCCGTTTAGGCAGGTCGGGGCGTAGCGCAGCCCGGTAGCGCACTTGACTGGGGGTCAAGGGGTCGCTGGTTCAAGTCCAGTCGCCCCGACCATTTACAACCAAACCTTCGGCACCCCCAGCAGCCAGAAGGCCATCTCCCCTTAATTGAGAAGCGGTTCGTGCCGACACGCCACGCTTCCCGGCAGTGCTATTGATACCGACGGACACAGGCGGAGGTCAGCGGAAACAGTGCCGCTGAAATTCGTGGCGGCAACTCGAATTATTATTAGTTTTATGTAATATACGTCCCGCAAATAGGGGTGGATGACGTATGACCGACCGTGAGACCATCGAAACATGCCGAGAATCTCTGACGGAGCCCTTTGCTGCTCTGGTCGCGAAAGCCGTTTCGTCGGGCTGGCCAGAGCATGACGTCGCGCTGGCTTTGACTGAATTGGCCGAGGCCTTAGTCGTGAAGGTCAGCGCAAGGATCATCATCGAGGGCTCGCTCCAGTCGCAGCTTGCCTCGGAGCGGCTGAAAAACTGAGGCGAGCCATTGCTATCATGGCACTTTTTCAACGCCACTCACATGAATGTTTCGGTGGGAAATGTTCGGTTGATAATTCGACGGCTCGCGCGCATAGTGACCATATTGTCGGCTTTGGATGGGCGCTCGACGATGGTGATGATAGCCCCTGATGGGACCTATGGCGTCATGCTCAACTCCCCGGTTCTTCCACGTGACCTGCCGCTTTTCTCGGACGACCTCGATCTTCTGTCCGGGGTGCTTGACAATGTCTGCAAGGACAGGGGGTTCGATCGGAACACCACTGCCGCCGAAAGCATCGGCGCGCTCCTGATCCAGCTTTACCGACAGGGCGTTAGGGACCAGGGCAAGCTAGCGGCTCTTGCAAAGGCCTACTTGTGATCCTGAACATTCAAAAACGACGGACTAATCGTCGTTTGCCGCGTTAAGATTTTCCGGGCGGATGCCCTCGTCAATACAGCTGCGCGCTCGTAGCCGGACACCCGGTCCGCCTTCGTCGTGGTTGCCGCTGGCGATGAAGATGATGCCTGCTGCTTCAAGCGATTGCTTGACGGCGAGCAGCGCGTGCGGATCGCCCTCCTGTTCGTCTCGCTCCATCGTTTCGATAGTGGCAACTGGCAGTCCCGCAGCGGCTGCCAGTTGCTCAATGCTCATCCCTGTCATGGCCCGGGCGCCGCGTATCTGTGTTGCTGTGATCATGAATCAGAGACTAGCGCGCCGACGCCGGTTCGCAAGGCCGATGTGTGCTCGTGCACTGCGCGATTGAACGTCGATGGCGCTGTTCGAGCGCAGCGCAGCCCCAGACGACGCCGAAAAGCACGTAGACATGGCGCCAGTGATCGATGTCGATGACGTTCCCGATCGCGGCATGCCCCAGCACACCAATCCATGCAATCATCAGATAGGGCTGCCACGGACGATCCTTGAGAAGATTCCTGAACCCAAGGTAGATCGTCCAGCAAAGCATCGCGACATAGCTGACAAAGCCGAGCCAGCCGTAGCTCGTCAGTGATTTCAGCCAGACATTGTGCTCATCTTCCGGAAACATCGTACCAAAGACCAGCGGACCGATTCCGAGCGGCCGTTCCATCATCATCGTGAAGCCAATGCGGTGGCGATCGAAGCGACCAAGGTGCTCGCCGTCATACTGCTGTACGAGCTGGGCCCGTGCAGTAAAGAGAGCGCTGACTTTTGGAAACTGCAATGCAACTACCAGCGACGCCACGAGCAAGATGATCGCTGCAAGTGACAGGACGAGGATACGCAGGCGAAATGCGCCGCTGCGCTCCTTGAGCAACATGCAAAAGATCAATAGGGCGATGCCGACAGAAAAGAGGCCCCAGGCAGCGCGCGAAAAAGACAGAAAGACACCGAGTGCCAGGATCAACAATGCAAAAGCTTTTACCGGGGATGTCCTCAAATTGCCGACAAGAATGCCATGAACGAGGTAGAGGGATGGGGGGACCAGGAATGGCCCGAAAACGTTAGGATCCTGGAAGGCGCCTTTCGCGCGATCGTAGAGCGTGAAGACCTCCGCGCCCGGGAAGGCGTGGAAATAACCGAGCACTCCGAGCAGAGAGGTTATAACGGCAGCGCACGCCCAGGCATTGAAAATGAGCGCAAGGCGCCGATGGCTATCCTCGATAATCGCCGCATAGAAGATCGCTGTGAGGGCAAGGAAGGTCGAGACCGCGACATACATCGGTCCAGTCCCGAGATCCTTCATTTGCGTCAGCGAAAGCATGCCGCCAACGTTGAAGGCAAGCAGCAATACGAGAAGTGGCGCCGTGAAGCGCGAAATCCTAAGACCGAGGATGAACCAGATGCCGACAAGAGCGGCCATCCACAGCTCGTATGGCGCCGGCTCGTCGATGACGAAGCCGGAGAGGAAGATGCCAAAGGCGACCATCGCCGAACCAAGCAGACGAAACGTTGCTCGTTGCGGCTGGGCAACGCGCAGAGGTGTTGCCTCGTTCGCGGTCAATAGGCGTTTTCCGTATTGAACAGTCGGAAGGGCGTGAGGAACAGGATTTTCAGATCGAACCAGAGCGACCAGTTCTCGATATAGTAGAGGTCGTAGGCCGTCCGGAACTTGATCTTGTCGTCGTGATCGACCTCTCCGCGCCAGCCATTGATTTGCGCCCAGCCTGTCACTCCGGGCTTCACGCGATGGCGCGCGAAATAGCCTTCCACGACGTCGCCGAAGAGGCGATCCCGCGCCTGGGCCAAAATGGCGTGCGGGCGCGGCCCGACCAAGGAGATGTCGCCCTTCAGTACGTTGAACAGCTGCGGCAACTCGTCGATCGAACTCTTGCGGATGAAGCGTCCGACAGGAGTAACGCGAGGATCGCCCTTGGTGACGGCAGCCCGACCGGTGGGATCACCTTTGTCGGCATACATGGACCGGAACTTGACGATCCGGATGATCTCATTGTTGAAGCCATGCCGGTTCTGCATGAAGAAGACCGGGCCCTTCGACGTCAGCTTGATGGCGATTGCCGTTGCCAGCATGATCGGCCACAAAAGCGCCAGCGCAAGCAACGTAAAGAAGATGTCAAAGCAGCGCTTGGCAACCGAGTCCCAATCCCGAATCGGCTTGTTGAAGATATCGAGCATCGGGACCGCCCCGATGCGCGAATAGGCCCGTGGGCGAAAACGCAGGCGATTTGCGTGAGCGGCAAGGCGAATGTCGACCGGCAGAACCCAGAGCTTCTTCAACAGCTGCAAAATGCGCGCCTCGGCGCTGAGCGGAAGCGATATGATCAGCATGTCGATGCCCGTGATACGGACGAACTCGACCAGTTCGGCGACCGTTCCGAGCTTCGGATAACCTGCGACCATGATCGGCGACCGTTTCTCGCCGCGATCATCGAAGATGCCGCAGATCCGGATATCGTTGTCGGGCTGCTGTTCGAGGACCCTGATCAGCTCCTTGGCTGGTGCTCCCCCGCCCACAATCACTGCGCGGCGCTCCATAATACCGTTACGCGACCAGTTGCGGATGCCGTAAGCCATCAGGAAGCGAGATGCGAGGAGGAAGACTGCGCCAGTAGCGAACCAGGCAACGAAGCCTTTCATCTCTGCAGAACTGACATTGCCGGCGAGTACGTTTGCACCAGTGACGATCACGAAGACCGAACCCCACACGGCCAGGACGCGTGGCAGCAGGCGCAGCCGCGAGCGCAGGGCAGGGATGGTGTAAGTGTCGGCCGTTTGAAGCCCGCAGATGAGGAGAGCTGCGACAATCGCGGCGGCGATGCCGCGTGCCAGTAGGGTTTCCGCCCCGTTCCCCGGCCAGAAAAAGAATACGAGCAACCCGATCAGAAACTGCGAAAGAAATTCGAAAAGGCGAAACTGACCGATGATGATGGCAGGCGAGCGATTTCCCGCGCTGAATTGCTCGGCAATCTGACGTGCATAGCTGTTGATGGGCTCCGGCGACTGGGCCCCTTCATCCGTGTCTTGGCTGGGTCGACTGATGTCTGAAACCTGCTTGCGCAGCGCTTCCAGGTCAAACTGATCGCTTCTCTCTGCCTTGTTCATGAGGCTACCGCCGCTGGTTGTTGATACGGCAATAGCAGGAAGCCCCTAAGAAACGTTTACGAAGCAGCCCCAAGAGCTTGCTTGGATCGAGGTTCAAGCAGATCCTGGTACAATTTCAGGACATCGTTGGCCATCACGGAGGCTGAGAAGACCGACTTCACCTGCTCCGTGGCTGGCATCGCGGCATCATGCCAGCCCGGGATGCGGATTGCATCCGCCATCGCACGTGCGAGATCGTCAGAATCGTCGGGGTTGACGAGGGCGGGGCTCTCTCTGCCCAATGCCTCGGGAATTCCGCCGACGCGAGTTGCGATGATGGTCTTGCCGGCGCCGAGGCCCTCGAGCACGATGTAGGGCATGGCTTCGGCGCGCGATGGTACGACGAGGTTCTGCGACATGGCAAAGGCCTGCTGGACGCGCATTGCTGGCAGCATGCTGATCCGCTTGCCCAGGCCTCGTTCGATCATCATGTCCCGGTATCTGTCGCGGTCTGGTCCGTCGCCGACCATCACGGCCGAAAGCGGACGCCCGAGAATGCGCTCAGCTTTCGCGAAGGCCTCCACAAAGAGATCGGGACCCTTAAGGTCCCGGAGCATGCCGACATAGAGGTAGTGGACCGCGTCCGAACGGGTTGGGATAAGCTCAAAATCACGCTCGCCGATTCCGTTGTAGATCAGCCGCGTTTCCGTCCGTGGTCGACCGACCTTCTTCGTGTAGGCATCGCGCTCGTATTCGCAGATGAAGACGAGGGCATCCGTGAAATACTCCTGCAAGCGCTCCATGCGGAGCACGAACTGCCCCAGCAGCGATCTGCGGGAATAGTGGAGGCTGCCCCCATGCGCGGTATAGAGGCGGGCTACGCGATACCTGTTTACCCGCAGGGCTGAGCCGGCAAGCCGCGCGAGCACACCGCCTTTGGCGCCGTGACCGTGCAGCACATCCGGCCGCAAACTTTTGATGTTCTTGTAGGTGTCCCAGAGCATTCCGAGGTCGGAGAGGCTGACGTGCCGCCGCATTGGCATTCGTGTCAAACCCATCGCCAGGAAGGGACGAATATCGTCGAATAGGCGGTCTTCATGCTCGCCGCCCGTGGAGCTGTCGCATAGGATTCCGACCTCGTGTCCCGCCTTGCTGTGCTCAACCGCCAGATCGCGGACGTGGCGGAAGATCCCGCCGACCGGTGACCTGAAGCAATGGAGGATGCGGAGCGGGCGCTGTTCAGTCATCGAGGGTCAGAACAGTCGTTCGCGAACATAGATCGTGTCGCCGGCCACAATCGCCGAAGAGATGTTAACCCGGCCGGTGATCACTTGCCCGTTGACCTTGCGGGTCACGTCAACAGCGCCCTGATTGGCGCGTGAGGTGAAGCCGCCAGCAATCGCAACGGCGTTCTGCACCGTCATTCCAGGGACGTAGGCGTACTGGCCGGATTGACCGACTTCGCCCATGACGAAGATCGAGCGGTAGCGGTCGACGTCGATCGTGACATCAGGATCCCGCAGGTAGCCTTGTCTTAGCTTCTGCGCGATCTGGCCCGATAACTGCTGCAGCGTCCGACCTCGAGCCGGGACTTGGCCGATAAGGGGGAAGGCGATGTAGCCAGCCTGGTCGATCGTGTACGTGTTGGTCATGCTTGGCTGATCAAACACGGTAATGCGCAGCCGGTCGCCGCTGTCCAGCGAATACGGCTGGATCGTCGCCTGATTGAAGGCCTGAGGGGCCGGCTTGTAGCTGTTGCAGCCGCTCACGACCGCGGTCATGGCGGCGAGGCTCAAAGCCTTCAGGAAGTTAGGCTGTGCGAAAGGCATAGCGTCTGCTCATAGGAAACGAATTTGGTCCCAGCCGTTATCAATCCGTTAGGGTTAATGGTCGGTAAAAAAACACTACTTTTTTGCGGCCGCCGGGGCGCCGGGGGTGCCGGTGCAAGCGTTAACCGTTGAGTTACTATAGTCATTTACCCTCGCGGCCACGTTTGTTCTTGGAGTGCAAGCATGTCCGGCGTATCGGGTAATCAGGATGTGGACATAGATCTTGGACAATTGGTCCGCGCTATTTGGACTCGCCGGCTGAAGATTTTGGCAATCGCCGCAATGGGGGCTGGGGTCGCCTTCACCGGCGCCAAGATGATCTCCCCGAAATACCGAAGCGAAACGCGCATCCTGATCGAGCCGCGGGCTCCCGCCTTTGCCAACGCGCAGGTGAACGATACCAACGCTGGACCGCTGCTGGACGAGCTCAACATTGCGAGCCAGGTGCAGCTTCTGCAGTCCGCGGACCTTATCAAGCAAATCATCAACAGCCAGAAACTCTACGATTTGCCCGAGTTCGATGCGGCCGCGAATGGTTCGGCACTGACCGATATCCTGGTGGCCCTGCACCTGAAGAAGAATCCATATGAGAATCCCCCGGAGGAACGAGTGATCGACGCCTTCACGGAGAGGCTTCAGGTCTATCAGGTGCCAGGATCGCGGGTGATAGGCATTACCTTCACCTCCAGGGATCCGAAGCTCGCGGCGACAATCCCCAATGCAATGGCGGCAGTTTATCTTGCCACTCAGAGCGGGGCCAAGTTGGACTCGAATTCCGAGGCGACGCGCTGGCTGGAGCCAGAGATCGAAAATCTCCGCCAGAAGGTGAATGACGCCGAGCAGAAAGTCGCGGAGTACCGGGCCGCGCACGGGTTGCTGCCAACCAATGGCGGCTCGAATTTCGCCACCCAGCAACTGAACGACATTTCGGCAGAGCTTACCCGCGTCCGGGCAGACCGCGCGAATGCTGAGGCGCGGGCCCAGTCCGTACGCAATGCTCTCGCCTCCGGCGAACCATCAGATACCTTACAGGACATCATGTCCTCTCAGTCGCTTCAGCGGCTTAAGGGCACGGAATCAGCGCTGCAGTCGCAGATATCGGACCTGCAGACATCGCTGCTCAACAACCATCCGCGCCTGAAGAGCCTTCGCGCGCAGCTATCGGATATCAAGATACAGATTCGCCAGGAAACGCAGAAGATCCTCGCAAGTATCGAAAACGAAGCGAAGGTAGCCGCCGTTCGCCAAAAGGAGCTGGAGCAGCAAGCCGACAAGCTAAAGGCGAATAGCGCTCAGGCCGGCGAGGACGAGGTTGGTCTCAATGCGCTGACGCGTGAGGCGACGGCACAGCGCCAGCTGCTGGAGACTTATCTCTCCCGTTACCGCGAGGCGGCGTCGCGCGCCGACAAGAATTCAAGCCCAGCCGACGCGCGCATCGTGTCGAAGGCTATACAGCCGGTCGATCCCTATTTCCCGAAGGTTCTGCCAATTGTCGTCGTCGCTACCTTGGCAACTTTTATCATGACGTCGATTGTAATCATGCTCGCCGAACTATTCAGCGGTCGGGCTCTTCGCCCAATCGCGCCTCCCGCGGTGGAAGCGCGCGACGAAGAGGAACCTCAATCGCTGACGGCCGCCTCCGTTAAGCGAGGGGTGCCGAGTCTGCTCGCCGCACCCGTCGATGAGGAGCCGGTTGCAGAGCCCGTCGAGGAAGAGAAAGTCTTGCAAACGAACGAGTTCTCGATAGCATCTGTTTCGGACTATCTTCGTGGCAGCAGGGCGCCTCTTGCGATTGCTATTTCGCCGACCGGCGACGACGGCTCTACAGCAACCGTCTCCCTCGTGCGCAAGTTGGCCAAGGACGGCTCACGGGTCATTCTGGTCGACATGACCGGCTCCGGTCTGCCGACGAACCTCATGGCCGGCGATCGCAGCATGCTTGGAATAACCGACCTGCTCTGCGGCGATGCCGCCTTCGGCGATACGATCCATGGTGATAGCCGCTCCGATGCGCACCTAATTCCGCAAGGCATCAGTGATCCGCGCCGGGCAATGCGCGGCGCTGATCGCCTGTCCCTCCTGCTGGATGCTCTGATCTCTGCCTATGATCTGGTGGTCGTGGAGTGTGGCGCTGCCGACGTGGCCGGCGTTTCGCGGCTGACAAAGAGCAAGGATGTCGAGATCATCCTGTCCATGCCTGAAATCGTCGAGCAGGAGTTCGTGACTGCCATGACCGAGTTCGAATTGGCCGGATACGAACGCGTCGTTTTGATGTCCGACCGTGACCAGCCTCTTGAAAATCCGATCTCTCGGCACGCCGCGTGATCAAACACCAACCAGCCGACGTACACGCTGGGCAATGCGGTAGCTCTTCTGGTGAGACTTGATGAAGGCTTTGCCCCGGGTGATTGCCCAGTGGATCCAGCCACCCACGCTGCCGCGCAGGCAAAGCGGCAGGACGACGTCGTGGTGTTCTATCTCTACGGGCGCCCACGAACGCTTGTACCGCTGATCGCCAAGACCGAAGTCGAAGAGGCTGACACCCCTGCCATGCTGACCGGCGATCATCAGCCAGAACAGAAGTTCGCCCGGGCTCGCCTCCGCCGCGAGGCTTTCATCGATCGTACTGAGCTGGCAAATGATGTGGTCGCCTTTACGAGAGAGACCAGCGAGCGCAGCTATATCGCCCTCCCGATCGCCTTTCAGGCGAATTGCGTGCATCTCCAGTCCGACCGCCTCGCCATCACGGTCACGGATGTCGATTGCGCCATGCAGGAAAGCCCTGATCGACGGATCTTCAAACACATCTGGCAGTCCGAGCGCCTTGAATCGTTCGCCCTTCTGCTTGAAAAAACGATCGAGCAGCAGGTGCTGCTCCTCCGCGGTTCCCGAACAAATATAGTCGAACCCGCCGAGCGCCTCCAGGCGTCTCGTCTGGATGCGGTACTTCTTACGCCGTCCCTTTGCATTTACCTGCTGGAGCGTCGACTCCATGCCGCCCAAGAGTGGAAGGTGGTAGGCGTGATTCTGGTTTTGAACAGTCGGAAGCAGTGCCAAAGGGTTGCGGCGGTCCCGCCAGTCCAACGGGATGTTCTGCAACAGAAGCAGGTCGGCGCGTCCGGCCAAGGCGCGACGAATGGACTCGGCGAATTTCTGCGGCTCGATATTGGACGCCAGCTCGACGAAGCGAGTTGTGAAGAGACCGGTGTTAATGTTGCTGTGATCGGCCCCCACAAATCTAGCGGTGCGGAAGCCGTGAAACCGGTTAATCTCCACCGGCAGAATGAAGGCGGTCTCGTCGCCGAGCCTGCCCCAGACGATCGACAATTGGTGCCCGAAGGCCCTGGTCCAGGATAGGCACCAGTCGTAGCTTTGATGCAGGGAGTTCAGATTGTCCCGATCGAGCTCACGCCAGACCGCTTCCAGAGGCTCCATCCTGTCCAAGATGACGATATTAAGTTCGCTCGCCGAAAACTGCCCGTCGACTATGCTCTGTTTGGGAATGCCAGCGTCGGATCTTGTGAGATGTTGCGCTCTATCTGAAACAGGAAGCGTCTGCGCCTGCACGGGTCTTCTCCGGTCTGACTTGCCGGCGCGAAGAATAGGCCAACGGAGCATCCATTTCGTTTATAAGCGGAGATTGTCGGCGCTTTCCATCGATCAGGGTTAGCTCGTCGTTAATGGATCATCGCTGCTTTGGCCCGGCCATCCATTTGATGAGGACCATGGCCGGGACTACCCACAGCAAGCCGGTCAGGAGAAAATAGAGAAGCTGTTCCCACCATGGCGCGTCACCGAGCGTCGCAACGGCGATCGTGTTTGCTAGCACCGCATAAGCAAGCACGAGCACGACGAGCACAATCGTACCGATGAATTTGCGCAGGCGGACAGGCATCGACTATCTTTCACACTGGTGTTCGAACCGCCGCGACTGCATGCCGCAAAGGTACGGGGCTTGTTTTGCATGAGCCGCTCAGGCAAATCAACTGCCGGAAGTAAGGAGCAGTCATGGCGATCGCGAACTTGAGCACCGAACAGCAGATATTGCACCAGATACGTCGACAGGACAGCAACCGCCGGGCGGTTCGTATTTGGCTAGGTTTTGTGCTCCTGGCACTCTTCTGTCTCGTGATTGTCGGCGGCGCGACCAGGCTCACGAATTCGGGGCTTTCGATTACCGAATGGAAGCCGATTCACGGGGTGATTCCGCCTCTGAATGCTGCCGAATGGGAGGAGGAGTTCAAGCTCTACCAGCGCATTCCCGAGTATCAGCAGATAAACGACGGAATGACCGTCGAGGAGTTCAAGCGCATATTTTGGTGGGAGTGGGCGCACCGCCTGATCGCACGTGGCATCGGTGTCATCTTCGCGCTGCCGTTGCTCTATTTCTGGATCGCCGGAAAGGTGGAGCGGCGGCTGAGATGGCCGCTCTTCGGGATTCTGATGCTAGGAGGACTGCAGGGAGCGATCGGCTGGTGGATGGTGTCGTCGGGGCTCGCAGTTCGAACCGACGTTAGCCAGTATCGGTTGGCAACGCACTTGGTCATGGCATGTCTGATCTTCGCGTCCTGCACGTGGATTATGCGGGGGCTCTCGCCGCACTCAGACGATCCGGCACCCACGCAAAGCTCCCATCTATGGGCGGCTGCGATAGCCATATTTGCGCTTTTCCAGATCTATCTCGGTGCGCTTGTCGCGGGTCTCGACGCTGGTTTCACCTACAATACCTGGCCGCTGATGGATGGCGCCCTCGTGCCATCTGATCTGTTGATCCAGCAGCCCGCCTGGATCAATTTCTTCGAGAATCCCAAGACGGTGCAGTTCATCCATCGGTTGGGGGCCTACACGCTTCTTGCGCTGACGCTGGTCAACATGATCATCGCTCTCGCGGCAGCACCGTCGACAACGCATGCACGGCGCACGATCGTCCTGTTCGGGCTGGTGATGGTTCAGGCGTCGATCGGTATTGCTACCTTACTGCTGCACGTCCCGCTTCATTGGGGGCTGCTGCATCAAGCGGGTGCCCTCGTGGTCTTTGGTTTCGCTATTGCAAACTGGCGGGGTTTCTACGGAGAGTACCCGCGCGAGACCATGATCGTCGAGAAGGGTTGAACCCGACGGGGCGGTCAAGATCGCCATCTCGAAAGTCAAGCAGCAGCCTTCTGTTGGCCGAGCGGATTGCCGGAGAACGTAGCCCGATCGCGCGGGACGGAATGAACAGTTTGCCGAAGATCGTATTGCTGCGAACGATGACTGGGACCGGACGGAGCGATACGCGGCTGATTCGCAATGACACCTACCGCTGCCTACTCGCACCCCAGCCGACCAGAGGGCAGGGACATGGTCTCGTTCGCCGCGGCAGTTATTTGCAGAGTTCGCGCAAGCCGGTGCGGTTACCTTTCCGAATAGCTTATGAGCGTTCTCTCACGAGACCTTAAAAAATCCGGCTGCGTCGCCGCAGCCGGATCGGATTACTCATCGCCGAAAATCAGTCTTAGAAAAAACCGCGGCGCTGCCACCAGCCAGCTTTCTTCGGCTTGCCGTCACCGTCGCTGTCGGCGGCGTCGCTGCGCGTTGACTTGACCGTCGGCTCCGACGAAGAGATGTTCGACTCCCGGTTGGCGCGGACAGGCTTCGCATCTTCCACGGCCGGCGCGGCTAGGTCTGCGGCCGCCGCCGCCGCCTCGGCTTCAGCTTCTGCGGCTGGTGCTGTTGCCGCCGGCGCCTCTTCCACCACAGGTTCCTCGACCGGCGATGCCGCGCGGCTACGACGCGCGCGCTTCGGCTTCACGTCCTCCCTGACCGAAGCGCCGGTTTCAACAGCGGCCATTGCCGGCTGAGCTTCGACGGCTTCTTCGCCGACAGATTCGATGACCTCTACGGCGGTCAATTCTGTCTCGCCATCGTCAGCACCGTCATTTGCGCCTTCGGCGGCAGAAGCCTCCTGCTCGCTGCCTTCCTCTCGATTGCGGCGACCGCCGCGCTTGCCACGGCGGCGGCGCTTGCGGCGTTGGGTTTCATCGCCTTCGTCACGCATGTCAACGGACGCGGCAATGCTTTCGTCGCCCTGGTCCTCATCATCACTGTCGGCTTGGTCGCCTTCTGCGGCATCAACGGAACTGTCGGCAGCGACGGCCTCTCCATGGCCATTCCGGCCGCGACGACGGCGGCGACGCTTGCGCTTGCGGCCCTCACCATCGCCTTCGGCGCGCTGGGTGGGACGTTCGGCTGCGGCCGGCTTGGTCTCCAGTTCCGCGTCTTCCTCCTCGTCGACTTCGATCACGATATCGTCGTCTTCGTCATCGGGGATGGCAGCAAAGTTGAACAGACTTTCGATCTTGACCGGGTTCTCGACCGGTTCGCCGCGGTCGATCGCAAAGTGCTGCGACCCGACCGAGCCGTCCGCGTCGATAATGATCGCGACACCAAAACGTGTTTCGTAGTCGACAATCGTCTGGCGCTTGTGGTTGAGCAGGTACAGCGCAATATCGGGCGTCGTGCGAACCGTGATGTTGTGGGTGGTGTTTT
This sequence comes from Rhizobium mesoamericanum STM3625, assembly GCF_000312665.1. Taxonomy (GTDB): domain Bacteria; phylum Pseudomonadota; class Alphaproteobacteria; order Rhizobiales; family Rhizobiaceae; genus Rhizobium; species Rhizobium mesoamericanum. The sequence goes on from NZ_HF536772.1 coordinate 2,202,902, forward strand.
TGAGTAGGTACTCCTCGATGCCGCGCAGGACATGGAGCGCAACGGAGGACTGCGAACGGACGTGGCCGGTGCCGCCGCAATGCGAGCAGACCTGCGTTGTCGATTCGAGAACGGAAGCGCGGATGCGCTGGCGCGACATTTCCAAAAGACCGAAATGGGAAATGCGACCGACCTGGATGCGGGCGCGGTCGTTCTTCAGGCATTCCTTCAGCTTCTTCTCGACGGCGCGGTTGTTGCGCTTCTCTTCCATGTCGATGAAGTCGATGACGATCAGTCCGGCAAGGTCGCGCAGGCGAAGCTGACGAGCGATTTCTTCCGCTGCTTCGAGGTTCGTCTGGAGCGCAGTATCTTCGATAGAGTGCTCGCGCGTCGAGCGGCCGGAATTGACGTCGATCGAAACCAGCGCTTCCGTCTGGTTCATGATCAGATAGCCGCCGGACTTCAGCGTTACCTGAGGCTGCAGCATGCGGTCGAGCTGTGCCTCGATGCCAGAACGCGAGAAGATCGGGTGGATGTCGCGATAGGGCTGAACCACCTTGGCGTGGCTCGGCATCAGCATCTTCATGAAGTCTTTCGCTTCACGATAGCCTTCCTCACCGGCTACGATGATCTCGCCGATATCCTTGTTGTAGAGGTCACGGATCGAGCGCTTGATGAGCGAACCTTCCTCGTAGACGAGGCATGGAGCCGTCGATTGCAGCGTCAGCGTACGCACGTTCTCCCACAAGCGCATCAGATATTCAAAGTCACGCTTGACCTCGACCTTGGTGCGGTTGGCACCGGCGGTGCGCAGGATGACACCCATGCCCTGCGGCACCTCGAGCATGCGCGCGATTTCCTTCAGCCGCTTGCGGTCCTGCGGATTCGTGATCTTGCGAGAGATGCCGCCCCCACGCGCGGTATTCGGCATGAGGACGGAGTAACGACCGGCGAGCGAAAGATAGGTCGTCAGGGCAGCGCCCTTGTTGCCGCGCTCTTCCTTTGCCACCTGCACCAGCAGGATCTGGCGGCGCTTGATGACTTCCTGGATGCGATACTGCTTGCGCGGCTTGCGCTGGACGCGATCGGGAACTTCCTCCATGGCGTCTTCGGCGCCGACAGATTCGATCACTTCCTCTTCATGGTCGTGATCGTCGTCATCGTCGTCATCGCTACGGCGGCGGGCGTCGACCTCTTCGGAGATCGAGTCCGTTTCGACCATGGCTGCCATCTCGCTGCCCGACGAGCCTCCGTCGTCGCTGTCGACCGTAACTTCGCTGGCGGCTTCGTCGCTTGCCGGCGCTTCGGCGACCGGTGCAGCCTTCTTGCGGCTGCGGCGGGGCTTTGCCTTCTTGGCCGGTGTTTCCTCGGCAGCTTCGGTAACGGCCTCGACCGTCTCGGTTGCCGCGGCAGCGTCGTTTTCAGCAGCGGCTTCCGCTGCCGGTGCTTCGCCAGTTGCGGCCGCGCCAACGTCAGGCTGTTCCTGGGCGGAGAGATCGATCGGCGCCGTCTCGACGTGTTCGACGTCGTCGTCGCGGCGATGCTCTTCGGCCTCGGCGCGCAGCAGTGCCTGACGATCGGCAAGCGGGATCTGGTAGTAGTCGGGGTGAATTTCGGCGAAGGCCAGGAAACCGTGCCGGTTGCCGCCGTAATCAACGAAGGCGGCTTGCAGCGAGGGTTCAACCCTCGTTACCTTTGCGAGATAGATATTGCCGCGGATCTGCTTCTTGTGCTGTGACTCGAAGTCGAATTCTTCTATGCGGTTTCCGCGAACGACAACAACGCGCGTCTCTTCCTCGTGAGACGCGTCGATAAGCATCTTGTCTGCCATGTAAGCTGTGCTCCTCGGCGCGGCCGAACGTCGGCATCCCCTTGCGTCGATGAGACAGAAGAGGTGCGGCTCGCCATTGCAGCGCCGGATAATGAAAGTCGCGATTGGTGCGGTGTGGAAGGCAGCAGCCAGACAGCAGCGGGGGAGATGTTCTCCCGGGGCCTGTAGACTTCAGATAAAACCTGCTGCGACACCATCAAAGACCAAGCGAGATCGACAAAACTAAGACCTTGTTCAGGTCCGATGAGTTTGCTCTCTCTGTAAAGAGCGGTTGGTGGCTATCCACCGATGAAGTTCCCGCATACGCCGGAAAATTCAGGATCCAATTTCGAGTGGAAACACATATGACGGCGGACGATTGCCGGTTGTGGCGCCAGTTCCTTAATGGTTTGGCTGCCGTGCAGGCGACTCTATCCCGTCAGCACTTCTACCCTAAAAATCCTTGTATGTTTTCTCTGTCACAATAGCAAGGGAAAAGCCAAATGTGCCATAATATTGATGGATTTCAAAAGGCATACAAAGGTTGGGGATTAACGGCGCCGACTCGGGCTCCGGGCTGCGAAAGGTGCCGCGACGGCGATTTCGCGCTCAGCGGGAGAACTTGATCGGAATGTTATTTAAGGTGTGGCGGTCAATTGTTTAAGAGGGTACGGCCCGCGACGGTGATATCCGGATGGCGGAGGAGAAAAATTTCGGGTGTATTCATCGCTGCCGCGGCGACGGTATTTGCATATCTTCCGGACGTAAGAGCAGATGACGCGGCCAAGCTCGATCCGCTGCTCGCTTATGGTGCCCGCATCATCGGCGACGACGCCCGCACCCGGATTGTTATCGATTTCGATCGCGCCCCGGACTTTTCTGTCCATTACATCGCCAATCCCGAACGTGTCGTGATCGATCTTCCGGCAACGGCCTTCGGGTTCCCAGCCGGCGACCTCGAGGCGAGGGGTCTCTTCAAGGACATCCGTTATGGCAAGATGGATGAGGACAGCGCCCGCATTGTGCTGACGGCCAAAAAGCCTGTGAAGCTGGAAGTCGCCAAGGTTCAGGAAGATGAGAACGGCAAGGGGCATCGCCTCGTGCTCGATGCTGCGATGACGGACAAGGACAAGTTTGCCGAACTGGTCAAGGCCCAATCATGGAGCGATCCTTCCTCCCAGCAGACCACGAGCGCCATTCCAACGCCCGAGAAACCGGCCAACGGCGATTTCGTTATCGCTGTCGATGCCGGTCACGGAGGGATCGATACCGGCGCGATCGGCATCGATACCAAGACGCAAGAGAAGGACGTGACGCTGGCTTTTGCCAAGGCGCTGGTCGGTCGCCTTAATAGCGAGGACGGCATCAAGGCGTTTCTGACCAGAAGTGACGACTCTTTCCTGTCGCTGTCTGAACGTGTGGAGATTGCCCGCCAGAATCATGCGGGCCTCTTCATTTCGATGCATGCCGACACCCTGAAACAGAAGGATATTCGCGGCGCGACGGTCTACACGATCTCCGACAAGGCCTCCGACAAACTTGCCGCCGATCTTGCCGATCGCGAAAATCTCTCCGATCAGATTGCCGGCAAGGAGACCGTGGCCGAGCCCCCTGAGGTCGCTGATATTCTCCTCGACCTGACGCGCCGCGAAACGCAGGCTTTCTCGATATCTCTGGCGGAGAGCGTCCTTGCGTCCTTCAGGGATCAGGTGGGGACGATCAACAATCCGCACCGCCATGCCGGCTTCCGCGTTCTGCAGGCGCCGGACGTGCCGTCCATCCTGTTGGAACTAGGCTTCCTTTCGAACAAGGATGACGAGAAACTCCTGCTCGATGAGGCATGGCGGGGAAGGATGGCGGACCTGCTGACGGAAGCGGTAAAGCACTATCGCACGGCGATGGTTGCAAATGGTGGCTGATTGCAGCCGTGGCGTAGATGTGACACTAGCTTGGGTAACGCGATTGCAATCTGGGAATAGCGCTGCAAGGCCCTATTTTACTCACATTCACGCCGTTACTCAGCCTTATGTTTCCAAAGGTGAAACGGAATCGGCTTGTGGCGAAAACGCTCATGGAGTAAGTCGCCCAACGTGCAAGATGCCCCGATCCATGCGATTGTTATGCTCGCGCCGATCGATGATTGAGATACCGGTAGCTTAAATATGATTAGACTTCTTGGATATTTCTTCGGAGTGGCTTGCGTCCTATTCCTGGGCGTGGCGGCTGTTGTTGCCATCTACTTGGCGACTGTCACGAAGGATCTTCCTGATTACGCAGTGCTGAGTAGTTATGAGCCGCCGGTGACGACCCGCGTCCATGCAGGCAACGGCGCGCTGATGGCGGAGTATGCCAAGGAGCGCAGACTTTTCCTGCCGATCCAGGCTGTTCCCGATCGCGTCAAGGCTGCATTCCTGTCTGCTGAAGACAAGAATTTCTACCAGCATCCCGGTATCGACGTTACCGGTTTTGCGCGTGCCGTGGTCGCTTATCTGACGGGTGGCCCGACACAGGGCGGTTCGACAATTACGCAGCAGGTTGCCAAGAACTTCCTGCTTTCCAGCGAGCAGACGATGGAGCGAAAGGCGAAGGAAGCGATCCTCTCCTTCCGCATCGAGCAGGCCTACAGCAAGGACAAGATCCTTGAATTGTATCTGAATGAGATCTTCTTCGGCCTGAATTCCTACGGCATCGCGAGCGCCTCGCTGACCTATTTCAATAAATCGGTGAACGAGCTGACGATCGCCGATGCGGCCTACCTTGCCTCCCTGCCGAAGGGCCCAGCCAATTATCATCCCTTCCGCCATCCCGAAGCAGCGGTCACCCGCCGCAACTGGGTTATCGATCGCATGGTCGAGAATGGCTATGTCAGCCAGTCCGATGGCGCTGAGGCCAAGAAGCAGCCACTCGGTGTCACCGGTCGTAGCAGCGGGCCTTCGCTCTTTGCATCCGGCTATTTCGCCGAGGCGGTCCGGCGCCAGCTGATTGACCAGTACGGTGAAAAGATGCTGTACGAGGGCGGCTTGTCTGTTCGCACCTCCTTTGATCCGGCGTTGCAGGTCTTTGCGCGCAAGGCCCTTCAGGATGGCCTCACGAACTATGACGAGCGCCGTGGCTTCCACGGTCCGATCAAGCAGATCGACACGACAGCCGATTGGGGCAAGGCGCTGGCCGATGTTCCAGCGCTGACGGACGTGCCCGAGTGGCGGCTGGCTGTTGTACTGGCGGTATCCGACGACAGCGTCGACATCGGACTGCAGCCGCCGAAGGATGGCGCAGGCAAGATTCCCGCAGAGCGCGAGCGCGGCGTTATAGAAGCGAAGAACATGCAATGGGCGTATCGCTCTGACGCCGGCCGGAAGACGGCGAAGTCGCCCGCGGGTGTCCTCTCGGCCGGCGACGTCGTCTATGTCGAGCGGCTTGGTGAAGAGGGGGCAAATTCCTACCGGCTTCGTCAGCCGCCGAAGGTCGAGGGCGGTCTGGTGGCGATGGATCCGAAGACGGGTCGCGTGCTTGCCATGGTCGGCGGCTTCTCCTATGCACAGTCGGAATTCAACCGTGCCACTCAGGCTATGCGCCAGCCGGGGTCGTCCTTCAAGCCGTTCGTCTACGCGGCGGCAATGGACAATGGCTACACGCCGGCTTCGGTTGTCAGCGATGATCCGCTCACGATTCAGACCGGTAATGGTCAGGTGTGGGCACCTGATAACTACGAAGGCGAGGGCGGGGGGGCCAACACGCTGCGTTTCGCCATCGAGCACTCGCGCAATCGCATGACGGTCCGCCTTGCCAACGACCTCGGCATGAATACCGTTGCTGAATATGCCGAACGCTTTGGCATCTACGATCATATGATGCCGGTTCTCGCGATGTCGTTGGGTTCCGGCGAGACGACGGTCATGCGCATGGTGTCGGCCTATTCGGTCATCGCCAACGGCGGCAAGCAGATCAAGCCGACGCTGATCGACCGAATCCAGGACCGCTACGGCAAGACGATCTTCAAGCACGAGGAGCGCGTCTGCGAGGGCTGCAATGCCAGCGAGTGGCAAAACCAAGACGAGCCGAACGTTGTCGATAATCGCGAAACCGTTCTCGATCCGATGACGTCCTATCAGATCACGTCGATGCTGCAGGGCGTCATTCAGCGCGGCACGGCGGCCGGCAAGATCGATCTCGGTGGGCGGGACGTCGCGGGCAAGACCGGTACGACCAACGACGAAAAGGATGCATGGTTCGTCGGTTTCACGCCGGACCTTGTCGCCGGCCTCTACATCGGCTTCGATTCGCCGTCGACGCTTGGCCGCGGCGGTACGGGCGGCTCGTTGTCAGCGCCGATTTTCAATGAATTCATGCAGGTCGCGGTAAAGGATATGCCTGAATCGAAATTTGTCATTCCGGCTGGCATGAACCTCATTCCTATCGACCGAAAGACCGGTATGGCTGCCGTTCAGGGCGACCCGAATACCATCATAGAAGCCTTCAAGCCTGGGACTGGCCCTGCCGATAGCTTCTCGGTCATCGGCATGGACAATGCGATGGCGCCAGAGGAAATTCTTCGAACCTCTCCGCAGGCGAACCAAGCAGTTCAGTCTGGCGCCGGCGGACTGTACTAAATCTTCCCCAAAACTGCTGTGGCGGCTGCGGCTCTTTACATCCGCAGCCGCCACAATTATCTGACGGGCAACCTTCGTAACAACGCAAAGAAGCAGGAAAATGCGAGCGGAAATCCAGAACGTGGTCGATGAAACCAAGCAGGCTATCACCCTGCTGAGGAGGCATCTTTGACTGGGACCAGGCGGTAAGACGACTGGACTGGTTGAACAACAAGGCAGAGGATCCGACCCTCTGGAACGATGCGCAGGAAGCACAGAAGCTGATGCGCGAACGCCAACAGCTGGATGACGGCATCAATGGCGTAAAGCAGCTCGAACAGGAGCTGACCGACAATATCGAGCTCATCGAGATGGGCGAGGAAGAAGGTGACGAAAGCGTCGTCAAAGACGCTGAGGACGCGCTCAAGGGATTGAAGGCCGAGGCTGCCCGCCGTCAGGTCGAAGCGATGCTTTCGGGCGAAGCCGACAGTAACGACACCTATCTTGAGGTCCACTCCGGCGCCGGCGGCACGGAAAGCCAGGACTGGGCAAACATGCTTCTGCGCATGTATACCCGCTGGGCGGAACGTCAGCGCTTCAAGGTGGAGCTTCTCGAAGTCCACGATGGCGAAGAAGCCGGCATCAAGTCCGCGACGCTGCTGATTAAGGGCCACAATGCTTACGGTTGGCTGAAGACGGAATCGGGCGTTCACCGCCTTGTTCGTATTTCGCCCTACGACAGCAACGCACGCCGACATACGTCCTTCTCGTCGATCTGGGTTTATCCCGTTGTTGACGACTCGATCAATATCGAGATCAACGAAAGCGATTGCCGTATCGACACCTACCGTTCGTCGGGCGCCGGTGGCCAGCACGTCAACACGACCGACTCGGCGGTGCGCATCACACACATACCGACCGGCATCGTTGTTGCCTGCCAGCAGGAGCGCTCGCAGCACAAGAACCGTGCCAAGGCCTGGGACATGCTGCGTGCGCGCATGTATGAAGCGGAACTGAAGAAGCGCGAAGAGGCGGCAAACGCCGAAGCGGCGTCCAAGACCGACATCGGCTGGGGGCACCAGATCCGCTCTTACGTTCTGCAGCCCTATCAGCTGGTCAAGGACCTGCGCACCGGTGTGGCAAGCACGGCGCCGGGCGATGTTCTGGACGGGGAACTCAATGAGTTCATGGAGGCAGCTCTTGCTCACCGCATTAGCGGCAAGCCGGACGCGGTCGTCGACGACGTCGACTGATCACTCCCAAGCGTGAGTTTGAAGAAGGCCCTCGAAAGGGCCTTTTTTAATTCAATCGCAAAGCCGGTCGATTAGAGATTCTCAAGAGAAGAACAGCAGCAACGCGTTAGTTGCTTGCCTTGCCGACGGAAACCTCACCGAATTCATCGATGACAACCGTCCAGGTTTCCGATTCGCTATCCGGGTCGGTCTTTAGATAGACCATTACGAAAAGGCCAGGTTCCTTGAGCATGCCGGAGGAATTTTCTGGCCGGATGTCGGTGACATATGGCTTCAAGTCGTTGAGTTCCTGCAATTCCACGGATGAGGCGATGGAAGGCCCACCGTCGCCTTGCTCGATCTGTTGTAGATAGATCTTGGCCGTGCGGTCGGATTGCCGGACCGCAAACAATTTGTAATAGCCATGGCGCGGCTTCGCCGACGCCACAGCTGATGGCGTGGGCTGCGACGTGGATGGCGCCCGTTGAACCGCGATCGCGGTGCCGTCATCTTCCCAATAACCCGTGCTGGTCGCGAATATGATCGAAGCCGGCAGGATCGGGTCATCGGCGGCCGCGGTTTGAGCGTAAAGGACCGCTGCCGTAAGCAGCAATGCACAAACCGCCGTTCGTCGCAGGCTCATCTCTCAATCCTCAAACTGCTCTGCAAGAATACGGTCGGACCATGAGCGATCAGGATCGGAAAGAATGCGCGCCGTGGTATGTTCCGACTGGGCGATGCGAATATGAAGTACCGATTTCACTTCCGTGTTGTCGGCGACCGCGTTGACCGGGCGTTTCTCCGCCTCGAGGATATGAATATCGACGGTTACCTTGTTTGGTAGAAGCGCACCGCGCCAACGCCGCGGCCGGAACGCACTGACAGGGGTCATCGCCAGGAGGGGCGCGTCTAGCGGCAGGATCGGTCCGTGGGCGGAGAGATTATAGGCAGTCGAACCCGCAGGCGTTGCCACCATCAGGCCGTCGCAGATGAGCTCGTCGAGGCGGACGACACCGTCCACCTCGACCCTTAACTTGGCAGCCTGGTAGGATTGCCGAAATAGCGACACTTCGTTGATGGCAAGTGCGGTCGAATTCGTGCCGTCTGAATTCGCCGTCGTCATCTGCAATGGGTGAAAGGCGTTTTCAACCGCAGCACAAATGCGATCCTGCAGGTTCTCCGTTCGGTAGTCGTTCATGAGGAAGCCGACCGAGCCGCGGTTCATGCCATAGACAAGCTTCCCCGAGTTCATCGTGCTGTGCAGCGTTTGCAGCATGAAGCCATCGCCACCAAGGGCGACGATGACGTCCGCGTCATCAGGGGGCACGTCGCCATAAATGCGAATCAGCTCTTCCCGCGCTGCCAGCGCCTCGGTCGCCGAGGAGGCAAGGAAGGAAAGCGTCTGAAATGAACGGCCCATGTAATTCCTTTGTCGTATTCAACGAACGATAACATAGTCTTGGCGTCTAGGCGCCAACAAAAGCCGATTTTGTCAAGTGCATCAGCGGCGCCGGCTGGAGCTGACGTGAGCTTGAAGAGCTTGAATGAGCCTACGGCCCAGCCCTCGGAGGGATAGGCCTTTCCAGAGCTTGCGCGCGAAGCAGGTAGCCATCGTTTTCTGCACTCCGGTAGCCTTCACTCGCTCTAGCGCGCAGACAGACTAGCCCGTTTATTGCGCCTTGCCTGGCTGTATCGGGCAAATTTCGAAAATAGCGTTGAGGCGATATTCGCGCGGCAATCGCTGAAAAAAGGCGGTCAAAATTCGTCTTACGAGCAGGTTACGTTGGGAGCCGTGGCCAGGTCGACGAGAATTCGATGAGCACTCCTGCGGGAAATCAGGCCCGAGACTCCAGCTCCCGCTTCGATGTTTTAAGCTTCTGCCAGGATCCAATGAACGCCATTTTTAGACTGGACGCCTAATTCAGTGAATTGCGGCCTAGGCTAGACCAAAAAAATCCGCCCGGCGTGCTCTTGCCTTTGAGACACTAGCTCCACAGAAGAAAATCACGCGTACTTCATCCCGGGCAATAAGCAGCACGTCAAGGATTGCAGGACCTTCAACAGAAAATTGCAACAACAACATCAATCTCCACGATGATGAGAAGATATTGTAACCTCTCCTTAAAATTCAATTTTTGGTCGTATGGAGTATTGCAACACTATCTTACAGGAGTCTCTCAGCCTTTCCATAAACAATGCTGGCAAGGGCGATAATGGCTTGTGGGTTGATTGCTTTCACGACACTCGGGGCTGGACGTGCTCGCTGTCGATAAAATTGCATTGATTGCTACAGATTCTCTTTAAAGTTACACGTGTATTGTCTTTGGCGACTTGGTATCAAGCTGAGCTCAGGGATTGGCCGCCGTGACACGTCGTTCGATAATATTGTCTGCGATATTCGTGCTCTTGATCGCTGTGGCGATCCTAATCAGAATTCAATCAACATCGGTGAACGTGACCGGGAGCGCGTTTACGTCGTGGAACCTGCGTGAAAGCGTATTGCTTGCTAATCCTTTGCAAGGGGCAAACGGCGATCCTCTGCAGAGTGCAAGGCTCGTCCGTGCTGCGATTATCCGTTCGGATTTCGAAACTGCTGAAACATTGACACAGAACGTCCTTAAGACGGGTCACCTACCCACCCCGAACGCACGTTCCATCACGCATTTTCTCGACGCTCTCATCGATCCGGCCGATACGCAGTTCGAGACGCAACTAAGCGGTTGGGTTCGGGAAAGCCCCGCTAGCATGGTAGCCCATTTGCTCCGCGCGAAGTTCTACTATGACGCGGGTTGGTACCGGCGCGGTCATGGATACATCAACACGGTGAGTGAACAGGGCGTCAAAGAGTTCTCGGATGTTATGGGCAAAGGCGAGCAAGACGTCGACCGAGCGCTTCAGATCGACGCCAGTGAACCCTATCTTCAGCTGCTACGTTTGGACATCCTGCTCGGCACCGGGTATTCGGACAAAATGGGGCGAGCCCTACAGGAAAGCATCTCCAAGTTTCCAACCTTCTTCGCGCCCTATGATGTTGTCCTTTCCGCTCTCCAGCCCAAATGGGGTGGAAATATCGAGATCATGTTCAGCTTCGTTGACCATTTCCGGTCGACGGCCCCCGATGGCATCGCGACCAAGCTCCTCGACCTAGATGTCTATCGTTACCTCTTGAGCACGGCTTCCCTGCAATGTCAGGACGATAGTGAAAACAGTGACTACCAGCACCTCTCGGAATGTGTGCGCGAGTTCATGAAAACCAACATGACGGCCGAGCGCGAGGGCAGGGTCGTCGAAGCGCTAAGCGCTTTAGGTCAGAGAGACGACTACATTGCAACTAAAACTGTCGAGGACATACTTTCCGCCATGATTGATACGGCGGGATCGGAGATTTACGTGGGACCAACCCTCCAGGCGGCGGCTAATGGATACAAGAGCGATACGCGCCTGCGTGAGGATAGCGACTCCCACAATCACTACATAATCGATTGCCTCGTCGCTCGAACGTGGTTGCGGCGAGGCAATCTCGATAATGCACTAAGCAAGTATCAGGAGGCGCTGCGCCACCTGCCGCTCGCGAAATTCCCGTCGACGCACGAGCAAGATGCAGCGAGCGCCGAGATCAAGGGGCAAATCGCGAAGGTCTACTCTAGGCAAGGGCGCTACCCAGAGTCTATTGACGTGGCACGAGAAGCGGTTGCGCTGGGAGGTAACTCCGAGAGCCAACTGTATGTTTGCTACGGCTATTTCCAGCAGAAGAACTACCAAGCTGCGGTCAAGGAATGCGCGGAACTCGCTAGCGATCAGGAAAACGGCATGTCCGCCCGATATTGGCGCGGGTCCGCATTTCGCGCGTTGCATGATGACGACAATGCAATCAAAGAGTTCAGCGCTGTCGCAGCGTCCAAAAATACCTGGCGAGCTTCGGCCGCGATCGGCCTGTCGATGATCTATTTCGGCCGCAACGACAACCCCAGCGCTCTCAATGTTCTCAACAAGTACGACTATTTGTACGATCTCAAATTGACAGACAGGGCCGACGTCGCCGTTGCGTTCAACAATCGATGCTATGCTTATATGGAGCTCGGCGATCTGAAAAAGGCCTTGGACGACTGCACCTCATCACTCGCCAACGGTAACATCCCGGATGCTTATGAGAAGCAACAAGAGCTGTTGAATCGGATGGCGTCCCGGTAACCGCCGAACGCAGTTCTCGACGAGGCTTTGCGGCGCAGGCTATCCCGCGAGGATTGCATCGTGATCAACGGCTCGACAAGATACAAGCGACGCCGGAAGAGCTGTGACCGTAACAGAATGATGGTTGTCGTTGTTGGCGAAGGATTACGCCATGAACGGTGCCACTGCCGCGCAGCTTTAATATTTCTCCGCAAAGGTATCCGCGTGCCCGCTCTGCAGACGTGGGGGGGTCGGGTAAGGGGGCCAGCCAACAACGGAAGCCGGGAGCGGGCGACTGCTCCCGGCGCCGTGCCCGCCAGGGGGAAAAAGCCCCGCCGGGCTACAAGCCTCGATGAACAGTTGGTGAAGAGTGATGGCTGCCCGGTCGCATGTTATTTCGAACCGCGAGACCGGCCTCTAGACATGCCGCAAGGAAGAGTTCCTTGCTGACTGCGGGAGACGTCTGGCGATTCAGGGCCTTTCGACAGCTAATGACCGCTGCATCGTGATAGGCTCCGCGGGGGGAGGGCCATTCATTTTCGAGGAAGTCCAACGTGTCGTGGACACTCTGAAAAGACTTTTCGGCGCCATTCTGTAGTCGTACGTAAACAGGGATGTTCCAAAGGACATCTGCTGTCGCCATTTTTTCCTCCTTTTCCTACAACGACAACGTAACAAAGATCTAATATTCGGTACACGCCAGCTCAAGTGGCGGCGCGCCGGAAATCTCCAAAAACAAGGGGGGACGAGCGATCCAAGGAGGCCTTGACGCGGGAACGAAAGGGAAGGCCACGGCGGGCTGCAACGTGGTGTCGCATAGGGCGAGAGCTTCCCTTTTTGTCCTGCCCCAGCTAACTGAAAACTGAACAAGAAGCCAGGGGTTCAACTGCAGCCGTTCATCGGAGGTTAATGCCGATTAACCCAGACTCACAGGTTGAAAGGATGTTCCGATGATGAATAAGCTCTTGCCCGCAGTCGCCGCCATGGTCCTGGCTGGATTTTTCGCCCTGCCGCTTAACGCTGCGCCGATCGTGCCAAAGACAATCCCGATGCATGCCACCGACGTTGAGCAGGTCAAACACCGCGGCCACGGTAATGGATATGCGTATGGCCACTGGAAAGACCGGGGGTACGCTTACCGCGACTGCCGGTACTACGGCTCGTGCTATCGTCCGCGGTACTATGGATATCCGAGGTACTACGGCTATCCACGATACGGCTATCGCGACTATTACCCCTATCAACGCAGATCAGGTGTGAATCTGTACTTTAACTTCTAGTCGCCGGTGCCAGGGGTGCCAGCCTAGGCGTCCTGCCAGTAGGCTGAAACCGTCGGCACATTGCCGGCGGCTTTTCTTTTGACCCGTAAGCGTGGGCCAAAAGGCGCTTGGGCCCGATAATTGATGGCCCCTCGGCAGCTTCGCGCCCCATCGCGGCCGTTGAGTACCCGGCGGCTCCCCACCTGAAAACCGACGTCCGCCACCAACGCTGGTAATGCAGGGGATGAGTTTCAGGAGTACTCAGTCAACGGCGGCCTATGAAGAAGTCACAACAATAGCGGTTGAAATTTCTTTGCCTTCACGGCGGTAACTGTGCGGAACGCTAGAGTCGAAATATACGGCGTCCCCCGCATCCAGCGCGGCCTCCTTGCCATCCACGTTGACTATAAGCCGACCGGCCAGCACGTAGATGAATTCAGCGCTGCCATGTTGATGCGGCTCGGAGGGCGGTGAATCGACCGGGAACTCGGCGTAGAAAGCCTCCATGCGGCGATCAGAAGCGGGATAGTCCAGGCTTTCGAAGAGAAAGGCCGGGTGCTTTTCGCCCGGCGGGCTAGGAAGTTTGAGACGCTGCTGTTTTCGGACGATCGCGACGAGCGGCTCCTCCTTGTCGGCATTGAAGAAATGATCGAGGCCGACGCCGAAAACCATGGCGATCCGAAGCAGCGTGGGCAGGGTTGGAAACATCTGCCCGCGCTCGATCTTCGAGAGCATCGCAGGCGAGAGACCTGTGTGCCCCGCCAACTGCACCAGCCCCAGCTTCTTTTTCAGTCGCAAAGCCTTGATCCGAGGGCCGATCGCGTAGCGCTGGAGTTCATTAGACAGCGTGTCGGAGAGCAAGTCGCAAACTCCTTTTCATCTCGGGAAAATATCACAACGACGATTGTCTTGACAAGAGAATACTCTTTCAGCTCACGATAATTTGACTGGAAAGAAAAATGGTTTTCCTGAAATGAAATGCATGGCGTGCGTCTCGCACCCGTCATCAAGAGGAGAAATGCCATGAAGTTGAAAAGCCTTTTGTTCGCTGCAGCGATCACCCTTGGCAGCAGCGTCAGCGCGTTCGCCGCGGAGAAAGATGTCGTCGATACCGCCTTGGAGGCGGGTCAATTCAAGACGCTGTGTGCCGCGCTCGAAGCGGCGGGCCTGGCCGCCACTCTTAAAGGGACGGGTCCGTTCACGATCTTTGCTCCGACCGATGAAGCCTTCGCCAAGTTGCCCTCCGGTACCGTTGAAAACCTGCTGAAGCCGGAGAACAAGCAAAAGCTCACTGAGATCCTCACCTACCATGTGATCGCAGGGAAGTTGATGGCTGCGGACGTGGCGGGTATCGATGAAGCGAAGTCGGTAAATGGCAAATTGATCGACATCGAAGTCGATGGCTCAACCGTCAAGGTCAACGACGCCGCCGTCACCGCTGACGACATTGCTGCCTCAAACGGGGTCATCCATGTCATCGACAAGGTGATCATGCCTCCGGAAGGCTGACCGCTCATCCCTCGACCTGGAGAATAACCATGAAGTTTATCAACGTTTTCACGCTCATTCTCGTAATCGTAGGCGGGCTGAACTGGGGCCTGGTCGGACTATTTGGCCTTGACCTCGTGGCCGCCATCTTCGGGGCTGGCTCGGGGCTCGCCCGGATCGTGTACATCCTGGTAGGGCTATCGGCGGCCTGGCAGATCATCCCCCCGTTTTCTGCAGTGGGCTCCGGCGAGTTCGCTGCTGGCCAAAACCGATAGGACCTTCGGAGGGACCCGTTTGCCTCGTCGGCGGTTCCCTCCGTCTTGTGCCGGATGGACATGCATTCCTTCCCCGTGCTGGTCGCCTTTGAGGTCGCAAGCTTCGCTGCGGCGGCTACCGGCGTGATCTTTAGGCCAGGCGACTGGTACAAGCAGCTCGAAAAGCCAAGATGGCGCCCGCCCGATTGGCTGTTCGCCCCGGTCTGGACGGTTCTCTATGCATCGATTGGACTGTCGGGCTGGCTCTTATGGCTAGAGGCTGGCGTTGCAGCACTGCCTCTCAGTGTCTATGTAGTCCAACTTCTACTCAATGCTGCGTGGACGCCGATTTTTTTTGGACTTCACCGCCCCGGGCTGGCTGTGGTGGAGATCATAGTGCTTTGGGCTTCGATCCTGGCGACGATTATAATGTTTCACCCCGTGAATGCGGCTGCTGCCTTGCTGCTTGTTCCTTACCTGGCGTGGGTGACTTTCGCGGCGGCACTTAACTTGTCCATCTGGCTACGCAACGGTTCGAAAACACTGTCGCGGGGCGCCCGATGAGATTCCGGTGGGTCGTCGTGAATGATCGGATGCAGCAAGGCTACCGATACGCTCTCGTTGCGCCAATTGGCCGTGAATTTCATCCCGATTTCCAGCCAGACTTAACACCCGCCGAGATGCTCGCGCTTGGCGTGTTCGGCGGCAAGTACATGACCGATTGTCGCGACGAATTCCCCAACAGTTGGTTTGCAGAGGCCCGGCTGTCGTCGCTGCGAAAAGATCCGTCAATTAACTGCTTCGGTGTCGACGCCAGCCAACCGCTCAGCGTCTGGCGAGCCAAGGGATGGATACATCCCGACGATCCGCGTGGCTGGTTCCAGTGGTACTGCCGCTACCACCAAGGTCGTCGCATGCCCGGCGAAGACAAGCGACAGATCGCCCGTTGGAAAGCTATTCGCCGCCATATCGCTCAGCTTCGCCGAGCCTGCGAGCCTGGGGACTGCTGGTGCCGGCCGCGTCAACGCCAGGCCCTGCTGCATTGGGCATATGACAGCCGTTCTATTTAACTATTATACTGATGCTGTGCTGAAAAACGTCCGGTATCTTGCTTGCGAGGCTAGAAGCTGCCGGGCAGCACACGGCCAAATAGCTGCCATCGATGGATATCGCGGGCGGCGGCTCGGTGGGCCGGGGCGGGCTCACATGCGCTTGTCGGGCGATCTCGCAAAGCGGACAACCCCGTCGAGGAAAACGCGGAGACCAATGAGCGAAATTTTGTGGCGGGATCATCGCGCATAGCCGGAAATATGTCACTGAGAGCGCGCGGTCGAAAGCCAAGGGTATCCAGGCACCAATCGATTCTTGCCTAAAAGCACCCACCGGGCGCTCTTAATTTAGCATTTTCTGCAAACACCGATTTTCTTGAGGATTTTGGTGCCCCCGGCAGGGTTCGAACCCGCGACCCCCTGATTACAAATCAGGTGCTCTACCAACTGAGCTACAAGGGCGATGCCAGCCAACTACCAGATTCTGCGCTCCTGTAAAGAAGAAATCGGCGCGATCCTGATTTCATTGGTGTGGCATTTGCATCGGAGCTTGCGTTGCATGGGGTCGCAGGTCCAACGCGCATACCTTTTTCTGTCCGTCTTCCGCATATTCGCTTGCAGGGCCTCTCGTCACGCGCAGGGTTGCTCCGGGAACAGCAACCGGGCGGAACTAGATGTCACGGACGATCTCTATTGCATAGGCGTTGGAATGGGGCGTTCAGGCGCGGGCGCGAGCGGAGCTGGCTCGTGCATTGGTTGCGACTTGTCGATCCAAGCGATGCTGAGAACGATGGCGACGAATACGCTAATGAAGAGAATGCCGACAATGAGGGAGCGGATGGCCATATGGTTACGTTCCTCCTGTTCGAGTGCGAAAATACAGAAAACGGCAGAGTCCAAACCGAAGGTAATTAGGTTACCCTAATCATCAGTAACGGTTTGCTGCCGTCCTCCTTGCCCTGAGCGTGAGGCGGCGCATCGCCGCCATGGTTATGGGAGCACCCCAGACATGCTTCCAGACGATCTCTTCACAAAACTGCTGCATGCAAGCAACCGGCAACAGCGCGCCGATCGAGGGACGAAGCGGATCGAGGTATTCCCTGTTGCCGCGAACCGTCCCCGGGTCCCCTTAGGCCCTTAGATGCAGTCTTGCTGCATAGAGAGCGATCGCTGCGGCATTAGACACATTTAGCGACTTGATGGCGCCCGGCATGTCAAGCCTCGCGAGTGCACTAACGGTTTCGCGTGTCTTCTGCCGCAGTCCCTTGCCCTCGGAGCCCAACACCAGCGCCACCTTGTCACCTGAGATCGTGCCTTCGAGCGGGGCGGGACCTTCCGAATCGAGGCCTATCGTGAAAAAGCCGAGCTTGTGTAGCTCGCCAATCGCGTCCGCAAGGTTCGTAATCTGGATATAGGGGATAAGTTCAAGTGCGCCGGAGGCAGACTTCGCCAGCACGCCGGATTCGGTCGGGCTGTGACGCTGCGTGGTGATGACAGCACCGGCATTAAAGGCCACGGCGGAACGCATGATGGCGCCGACGTTGTGCGGATCGGTCACTTGGTCGAGCACGAGAAGCAGCGGACTGTCCTTCAGTGCTTCTAGCCGGCGGACGGGCAGGGGCCTCGTTTCCAACATGACGCCCTGATGGATCGCATCCGGGCCGAGAACCCTGTCGATCTCGTGTGGAGCAACGATTTCGACCGGAATGCCGAGCGCGTCGGCATCGACCTCCAGACGGGCGAGCGCGTTCTGTGTCGCCGACAACCTGACGTTCCTGCGCTCCTTATTGTCGAGTGCGGCGCGAACTGTATGCAAGCCGTAAAGATAGACCTGTTCGGGCGCCAGTGTAGGAGGCTTCCAATCCTCGGCGCCGCGCCGGCGCTTCTTCAGCGGCGGTGTTGGGATCTCGCCGCGCTCCCGCTTGCTATCGCGATGCGCGCGGCGCAGGGTTGCGTAATGTGTGTCCTTGGCGGACTTGTCGTTGGTGGGCTTGCCACCGCTTTTGTTATCTTTGCTCATGCGGCTTTATAGCGAGGGCACTTCTTTCCGCATAGGATTTCTTTCAGGAGGGCGGCTTTCCGCGATCGATGAAATTTTTCACATTTTTTCCATCGTCATCGTGTTGACATGCGGAAATCGTCCAGTCATATACGCGGCGCAGACCGAGGGGCGGCAACGCTTCGAAAGTCTGACGAGCTTGGTCTCACGATCCGGACGAAAAGACTGGAGAGATGCCCGAGTGGTTAAAGGGGACGGACTGTAAATCCGTTGGCTCAGCCTACGTTGGTTCAAATCCAACTCTCTCCACCATTCGTCATTGGATCGGATACCACCCCGCGGGTATAGCTCAATGGTAGAGCAGCAGCCTTCCAAGCTGAATACGCGGGTTCGATTCCCGCTACCCGCTCCAAGCTTTTCAACCACTTAACAATACCGCGTGTCACTCCGTGTCACGCCGTGTCAGGTGCGCTTTTTCGCCCTGGCTTCAGCGATCTTCCTGCTTGCTTCCAAACCATCGCCACGGCTGTAGCGACGGGTCGTCTTTGTCGTCGTATGAGTTGCAAGGTCTCTGGCAGCTTCGAGCGATCCTGTCGCTTCCACCGTCTCCGACACAGCCCCAGCCCTCGAGTCCATCGACCAGACGTTGCTTGGAACGCCGGCCGCATCTCTCACCTTCCTGAATTTTTCGGCATAGCGATTTTCCCAGTAGGGCTTTCCGCGGTCTTCATCGATCACGACTGGGCAATATCGGGGATCTTGCATGCCTTCAGGGCCTCGGCCACGAGCGGATAGCTCTTGAGATCTCTGGATATGGCGGCGCCTGTCTTGCTGGTCTTGATGGACAAGATAAGATCCTTAGACAGATCGCGCGGGACCATAAGGCCGGTCCAGCGGAACGCGCCACCCTCGGGCGGAGGAGCCCATTCCCCTATGACGTCTATTCGGCGGAGAGCCGTTTCGAACTTCACGGCTTCTACAAAGCCGATCGAGGGACATTTCAGCTCAATGCTTTTCTGCACGATCGCCTGGCAATGGTCGTAGGTCATTGCTAACGTTCGGGCTTGTGGTTGCTCGAATCGCATGTCCGAGAGGATTTCTCGGGCCTGAGAGCAGCCGTGGAGACGTTCGCCAGCTCCATAGCTTCCCAAGAGTTTGATCGCGCCTGACGCCCTTCTGTGGCCTTTCCTGCGCCTGTTGGTGAACCACTCCCGGAAGTCGGATGCCCTCAGAGCGTCGATCCGCCGTTTCCCCACGTTCTTTTTCCAGCACGCGGAGGCTCGGATCGTAATCGCGGATGCGGGTCGAGTGCTTCACCCCATGCAATGTGCCGGTCTTGTCGTGGCGATAGAGCGTGATCAGAGATTTGATCGTCCCGTCGAAGGATAGCGGTTGGTCCAGAGCGATAAGCTCGGCCTTTAGCTCTTCTGTCCGCCTCTGGCATTCTGCGACGATCTGCTCATCAGCGAGGCCATCCTCCAGGCGGACAATCGAAAGGGCGGCAGGTGAACCGCATACTCCGCAACGGGAAAGACGACGTCCTGTTTGCAACGAAGGAAGCAGCGGATGCAGCGGCACGGGCTGAGTTATTCCGGCAGATGAACAGCCCCATCGTTGTCGAATCTTTCACCGGCCCTACCACCAAGCGCGCTGCGGCCAAGAAGGCAGGAGAGGCGATCTTCAGAAAGGGGAAGAGAATTGAGATCGAGCGCAAAGGAGCGGCAGCATGATGGAAAGAGAAACTCACTGCATGGAAGTTTCAATAGGAACCTCTGCCTCTCTGGCGGCCATAATGAACGCCTCCCTGGCCTCTTCGGGCTCACGGATCCCGGCGTCAACGTCAGCGCAAATTTGAAGCGCCGCCATGAAGGCTTTGCCCTCCGTCGTCGGCCATGCACTCAGCAGGATGTCGCGGGCTTCATTGGTCGTGTTGATCATCAGCATTTGGTCTGTCCGATTGCAAACAACCAGAACCGGCGAGTTCCATCGCCTGTTTCCCATTATCCACCCCCCGAAAACTGCAACGAAATTACTGTACGGCAGTTGCGGTCCCCCGCAAGACAAATGAAAGCCCGGAGTGCCGCAGCATGACCATCGCCGTGAGAGAATACAAATCAGGCGCCGAAATCCTCGCCAATGCTCACGCGATCAGGCAGAGGATATGGGGAAAGCCACGGCTGGTTAACGTTGTGCCGACGCGCGTCGTCGAGCTTGATCCGGTCCCGCTTCGCTACTGGCAGATTCACAAGACCCGCTTTGACAGCCACGTCTATGCCCATCGTCGCTGGCTAGAGGCTCTGGAATAGCCATGGAAAGTCTTCATCAAGCGGCGCTGCAAGGAGATGAGCATTCCCTACCTGAAGGTCATGGGGCGCAGCCGAGCGCAGATCTACACACTCCCGCGCCAGGTCCTCATGTGGGAGATCAAGACCTACTACAATCCGGACATATCCTATCCAGCGCTTGGCCGGCTCTTCAACCACGACCACAAAACAGCGTTTTATGCGGTCCACAAGATCGCCAAGATGATGGCGAAAGGGGAGATATGAACCAATCTCTCCAGCATCGTTGTGACATCTATCGCGTCCAGGGCCGCGACACTGCGGGGCCTTTTTGTACGATTTCGTACCGGAACAGCAAATCTGATTAAGCGTTTTCAGCATGGTTCATGTTTCGAACCATCCCAGTAAGCACAATCTTAGCCCTGCTCTTATTACCGGGGCTTCTCTTTTTGGATTGGGTTGTCAAGCAAGGGACATTCTCCTCCGCACCGAGCCTGCAAGGCGCGGCGTTTCTTCCAAATGTTCCGAACAAATCTGCCCGTTAGGTCCATCAATCGCCTACACCCTTCTTCTCCGTGCGCCGGCGACCCGGCCGCGCGGGGGAGGCCTTGCCCCCGTCCGACCCGTTCCGGGCGAGGATGTCGCGGACCGCCTCGGTGACGCAACCTTTGGCGCAGTCGAAAAACTCCGATTGGCAGCCGAGGAGGCACTCGATCGTCCGGCAGCTGCGGACGCAGGGATCGACTCCGGCATTGCAGCGGACGAGGCAGTCCAGGAGGCCCCCGGCCTGCCCTGACCCCGCCCGAGCCGCTGCATAGCGGAGCGCGGCTTGGGCGAACCGGAGCGAGTCGAGATACGCCCGAGCCTCGCTGTCGGTCCAGTTGCCCGCCGTCGAAAAGTTAGAAGCAACCGACTTAAGCGCTGTCAGCCATTCCACCTCCGACGGGTCGAAATCCTTAGTGAACGCCGCGTGGTCCGGAAGCGCCCGGGCCAACTGCATGGCGCTTTCGGCAAGAATGTTCCGGCCGCGTATAGCGGAAGGCTCCCGATCTTGATCCTCGATCATTGCAATCCTCCGCAGGCTCGAAGACTCTCGCCGGCTGCGCCGGCTCGTTCCACGCCGAGGCTACGCGATGACGACCCCGCCGCCGCCGCGTCCGCCGTAGATGCAGGAAGCTAGACAAGCCATGTAGCTGAGCCGGCAGTCGAAATAGCAGAAGTAGCCCGCGTCTGCATTGTCGCAGTTCTGCCGGCACTGCTCCTTTTCAGCTGTGCAGCGGGCGGTGCATGAGGGACCGCCGCCACCACCGCCGTTGTCCTTGGCCATGAAAGACATGGCGGCGTCGGCCAGCCGCAAAGCGTCGAGCTGAGCCCGCGCCTCGCTGTCCGACCAGTTTTGCGCGAAAGAATAGGTGACCGCGACATCGCGCAGAGCCGAGAGGAATTCGGCCTCCGGCGCACTGAATTTCTCGCGACAGGTCAACTCGTCCGGGAGTGCCATCGCCAGCTTCATCGCCCGCGCCGCGAAAGCCTTGCGAAGCTCTGCGTCCGACTTCCCCGAGTCCTGACAATTGCAGCCCATTTCACCCTCCTCGCTTGTCGTTTCCTCTATCCCAGATAAACAAAGAAATAGAACACAATCATAGGTCAATTACAATGGTAGTTAAGCTTTAATGCATATAATTGACTACGAATATAACCTTCCGGCCATCGACCTTCATTCGGCTCTTGTTAGCGGGGCTTTTTTTCGGCTGCTGCAGCGTCCGCCGCCGCCCAGTTAGAACCATGTTTTTTGATGATAGCCGTCAGTCGCGCAGTTCGTGGCCGCGCATAAGATTGGCCTCATCTCATGAGGTTGCGGGCGATTTGGACTACCGCTACGTCGGAGGCGTTGGAGGACTTCGCCCCATGCTTCGCAGCCTCTAGCCAGAAGCGGCTCATAACAGCCACGATCTCCTCGTCGGACAGAACCACTCCCGCGGCGTCGAAATCTCTCCGGATCACAGCAAGGATGTCGTTGCGGTTAACATCCATCGCCGCCTTGGCCAAATCATCGGAATAGGCCTTCGCGGTGTCCCCGACCAGCGCCAGTTTCTCGGCCGCCCACATGCCAACTAACTTGTTGCGGCGTACCATCCTCATGACGTCTGTACGCATCTCAGCTCCGTTGTAATTCTCGTTGGCATTCATTCTACCAGATCTACATCGACGCGACACCGCTCAGAAAGAAGTGCAGACGTTAGCATCCGTGAACACAGGGCTTTTGCCCTCGTCGTCGAGCGTTCAGGCCATGGAACCTTGGGCCTTAAAGAAACAGGCTGGCTAACAGTTCCGGGGCTAGCCGGCCTTGCGCATCTCTATCCAATCGTCTGGCAGAATATGCATTCCGACTTCATGCGCGGCATCGACAAAGGCAGCGCGGCGGCATCGGGGTCGTCTTGCCTGAAAATATATTAGCAAGCCTAAAAATATGCGGTAAATTAGCATCTTCCGGTTGAACGCACCAACCGGCCCACACCGTGGAAACTGGCCCCCCGCCCATCGCCGGGGGCCTTTTTTCATTAGCCTTTTGGGGAGCGTTTCCCCCAAATTGCTTATTAGTATGACTATAGATAAGGGCGTAGATTGGCCCCGCGTTTCCGGACCGCATAAACCCGGAACACGCGGTGGGAAAATTGGCCCCCCTCCTCGATCAGGGGGCCTCTTTTCTCGGGTGGGGTTAAAGCAAAATCCCCGGCCATTGGCCGGGGTTCGATTGCGGCAAGATTGAACTTCGAGGTAGTTATTCCGAGCTTCGCAAAAGGCGACCTCGTAAGGTTCGGCTCGCGAGAACCCGGCCGCGATCAGCCGCGCCGCGCTTGGATTTGTCGTCTGCCACATTGCATTATTCCTTCGGGCCGATGAACCTAGGCTCTAAAGAAAGCTGCCGGTTAAAGATTCCGGCGAGGTTAGCTGCCTTTCGCATCTCGGCCAGGCGAACCTCGTTTGGGTTGAGCCGACGTTGATTACCTAGATCGAGTTCCGCGCCCTGGACGCATGACGGGAAACTCCGCCACGCTTCTTACAAGGGGCTGCGCAAAATCCAGGACAATGCTGCTGTCTATGAGATCAGATCTTCATGACCGACTTAAACGGAATAGTTTCAACCACACGACCGCTTTCGTCGGTCACCTCAAAAAGCTCCCCATCGACACGCTCGCCGGAAAGCAGCTTTTCAGCCAGCATCTCCCTTGCCGCTCGAATGGCCTCTTCGCGTGCCGACGTGGAATCCCATAGTTCGACGCCTTCGGTATCTTCAACGAGGTCGTCGCCGTCACGAACATGGAAAAAATATCTGGTCATGATCGAAGAACGGCGACAGTACCCAATTGTTCCGGCACCAAATTTTCGGCACATCACAAGAGCGCTGGCCGATTACCACAGCTCAGAGGACCCTCATCCTCTTCCCGTCGAGCAGCTCTATCACCTTCTGCTCCTGAAGTGCATAAAGAGCATTCACAACCTCAAGCTCCGTGTAGTGCTTCTCCAGCACGAGCACAGGGCCTCCAGCAGGTTTACCGGCGTTCCCGGCTCTGCCTTGCTGTTGTCGGCGTCCAGGATGGCTTGGCGGATGTCGGTCATGTGGAGAACAGATCGTGTCCGCGTCCCATGTTCCATATTGAACGTGACAGAAACAGAGTGACACGACGGTATTGGGAATGCTTACCTATCTGGAAGCCTTCCAAGCTGAATACGCGGGTTCGATGCCCGCTACCCGCTCCAAATCATCCTTAACTTAATTCTCCGCATGCACGCGCCTGCGCTTCTATCCCCACAAAAGCACGAAAGGCGATGCCAACGCGATGATGCCGGCGATCGTCCATCTTTTTCGGTGGTTGGTGCTAAGGTCTTCCCTTGAAAGCCATATCCGGACAGCGATGAAGCCAGCGGCGATAAGGGCACTGTAAATCACGGCGCGCAGCAAGATAGACCAGCCGCCGCCGAAGAGACCGATCGCGATGCCGAAACCGGTGAGGGCGCCGAGGATGCCATATCCCACATCAAACATCAGTGTCGTGGTGGCCGAAAGCGGCGTCAGCATCGTCGGAAAGGCGATCGCGAAGGCCGCCGTAAGCAGCCATATTGCGACGATCGCCTGCAATGTTGAGGAACTTACGATCGAGGTCGCCAGAGCCGGAAGTCGCTCAGGCGAGGAGAGGCGTACAATCTGCGCGACCCAGTCGATCGCAGCAGCAAGAATCCACAATATGAAAGCGCAGGCGGCAAAGATCAGAAAGTTGCCTGCCGATCGTTTTGCAATTTCCTTGGGCTCCATTGCGTTGTCTCCAGACATTGCTCGCTCATCGAGAGCAGCAAATGAAGTAGTATCATATCCTTGACCTGATCGTGCGCGTTCTTCGGGTTATATCTTCCCCTGCCATCGGCAGTGGATATTGCCGATCGGGCACTTCCTTCCCATATGCGTCCGCAGGCTAGGAATACGGTCCGCAATTAGGCCTTGCGCAATTTCCCCGAAAGCCTTAAACGGCGGCACTAAACCGGTTCGCCGGGGTCATCCATTTCGTTCACAGGAAGCATTCAAA
>NZ_HF536772.1:2227695-2245712 GCF_000312665.1 Rhizobium mesoamericanum STM3625
ATTATCCGGACTTAAGAGGGCCCCGCTGGAAACAGCGGGGCCTTTCTTCGTCCGCTCTCTTGAAATTGATGTCGCCGGCCGGTGATGGCGCCAAATTGGCAATGGGCTTGCGCTTAATTGCGAAGGCTTTATCTATCCCTCCGATTTCGTATGGGAGGACATGATGAAAAAGCGCATTCTTTTCACGGGTGGTTCGGGCAAGGCGGGGCGCCACGCGGTCCCGTGGCTGGTCAATGCCGGCTATGAGGTTCACAATGTCGATCTGGTTCCTCTTGATAGTCCCGGCGTCACCAATCTGATCGCCGATATCACCGACAGCGGCCAGGTATTCAATGCGCTTTCAATGCACCGGGACCTTCCTGATCTCGATGCGGGCAGGGGCGTTCAGCGATTTGATGCCGTGGTGCATTTCGCGGCGATTCCGCGCATCCTCATCAAGCCAGACAACGAGACCTTCCGCATCAACACGATGGGCACCTACAATGTCATCGAGGCGGCGGTAAAGCTTGGCATCCGCAAGATCATCGTCGCTTCGAGCGAGACAACCTACGGCGTCTGCTTTGCCGAAGGCCATCGCGACTTCCATCAGTTTCCATTGGAGGAGGATTACGACGTCAACCCAATGGATTCCTATGGTCTCTCCAAGGTGGTGAATGAGAAGACGGCCCGCGCCTTTGCCGAGCGCTCCGGCTTCGACATTTACGCGCTGCGCATCGGCAACGTTATCGAGCCGCACGAATACGAACGGTTCCCGACCTACTTCGCCCATCCCGAAATGCGCAAGCGAATCGCCTGGAGCTATATCGACGCCCGCGATCTGGGGCAGATTTGCCATCTCTGCATCGAGAAGGATGGGCTCGGCTATCAGGTGTTCAACGCGGCAAACGACACCGTCTCGGCCAATACGCCTTCGAAGGAGCTCGCCAAGCGATTCTATCCGAACGTGCCGTTCACGCGCGAGATCGGCGAATATGAAGGGCTGCTCTCCAATCGGAAGATCCGCGAGGTGCTGGGCTTCAAGGAAGAGCACGACTGGCGCAAATACGTGAAGGTCTGATTGCAAGCCTTGCCGGTGATGCGGGACTGGAAAAATCAAAAAACGCACTTGCCAATCCCACGCTCCCGCCTTAAAGGGAGCGCCATGCTTGCAGTTGTGCTTCGCGGCCGGTCGGCCAAGAAGCTGAATGTAAAGCGTAAAGGGGTATAGCTCAGCTGGTAGAGCGGCGGTCTCCAAAACCGCAGGTCGGGGGTTCGAGCCCCTCTGCCCCTGCCATCTTTCTTGACCGAGTAGCGCGGGCATCTCGCAGCGGTTCGGGCGGAAAGGCGACGTATGGCTAAGTTCGTTAAACTTCGGTTTCCCTCTTGTGTAATTGGGAATCGGTGTTTATGTAGGGTTCAACAGACACGCGGTGCGTGGGGCTGATATGTTCAGCTTTACGCGCCGTAATTGCGTGGGCAGTCGATGGCATCCAAATCCAATCCGTTTACGTTTCTGCAGCAGGTTCGCTCCGAGACGTCGAAAGTTACCTGGCCGTCGCGCCGCGAGACGATGATCTCGACGGTCATGGTGCTTGTAATGGTGATCTTTGCCGCGCTGTTCTTTTTTGCCGCTGACCAGCTTATTGGCTGGCTGTTGAGCTTCGTGCTCAACGTCGGCAACTGATCGGGTGGAGTGGTAACATGGCGGCACGTTGGTACATCGTCCACGCGTATTCGAATTTTGAAAAGAAGGTCGCAGAAGACATTGAGAACAAGGCTCGACAGAAGGGCCTCGAGCATCTGTTCGAAAAAATTCTTGTTCCGACTGAGAAGGTGGTTGAGGTGCGTCGCGGCCGTAAGGTTGATTCCGAGCGCAAGTTCTTCCCTGGTTACGTTCTCGTTCGTGCCAACCTTACAGATGAAGCCTATCACCTGATCAAGAATACGCCGAAGGTGACTGGTTTCCTCGGCTCTGACAATAAGCCCGTTCCGATTCCGGACCACGAAGCCGAGCGCATTCTCGGTCAGGTCCAGGAAGGCGTCGAGCGGCCGAAGGCATCCGTTACCTTCGAGATCGGCGAGCAGGTCCGGGTTTCCGATGGTCCGTTCGCTTCGTTCAATGGCACGGTTCAGGATGTGGACGAAGAGCGTTCGCGCCTGAAGGTTGAAGTGTCGATCTTTGGCCGCGCTACGCCGGTCGAACTGGAATACGCTCAGGTCGAGAAGGTCTGAGCTCGGAAATAAGTCGCCGCTGACTTGTTTCCTTGCGGCGATGCCGCAAACCCGCGTGGAAGGTGAGGGTCTTAGCCGGGCCTGTGATCCGCACCACGCAACCGCAGCCGCCGGAGAAATCCGGCATCACTGATCGGGCAACCGGTCACCAATGAAAGGCAGAGAGATATGGCTAAGAAAGTTGCAGGCCAGCTCAAGCTTCAGGTCAAGGCAGGATCGGCAAACCCGTCCCCGCCAATCGGCCCGGCGCTTGGTCAGCGTGGCATTAACATCATGGAATTCTGCAAGGCGTTCAACGCCGCTACGCAGGAAATGGAAAAGGGTATGCCGATTCCGGTCGTCATCACCTACTACCAGGACAAGTCTTTCACCTTCGCGATGAAGCAGCCGCCCGTCAGCTACTTCCTCAAGAAGGAAGCGAAGATCCAGTCCGGCTCGAAGACGCCCGGTAAGGGCGCGACCGCCGGCAAGCTCACCAAGGCTCAGATCAAGTCGATCGCCGAAGCCAAGATGAAGGATCTCAACGCAGCAGATATCGAAGGTGCAATGGCGATGATCGAGGGCTCTGCCCGCGCCATGGGCCTGGAAGTGGTAGGTTAAGACCATGGCTGGCAAGCGCACGAAGAAGATCAACGAAGGTGTTGATCCCACAAAACTCTACGCTCTGACCCAGGCTATCGGCATGGTCAAGGAGCGCG
This sequence comes from Rhizobium mesoamericanum STM3625, assembly GCF_000312665.1. GTDB lineage: Bacteria > Pseudomonadota > Alphaproteobacteria > Rhizobiales > Rhizobiaceae > Rhizobium > Rhizobium mesoamericanum. The sequence continues at coordinate 2,230,605 of NZ_HF536772.1, forward strand.
CGGTTGCGAAGTTCGATGAGACCATCGAAGTCGCCATGAACCTCGGCGTTGACCCCCGTCACGCCGACCAGATGGTTCGTGGCGTTGTCAACCTGCCGAACGGCACGGGCCGCGACGTTCGCGTTGCTGTCTTTGCTCGCGGCGCCAAGGCTGATGAAGCCAAGGCTGCTGGTGCAGACGTTGTTGGCGCAGAAGATCTCGTCGAGATCGTTCAGGGCGGCAAGATCGATTTCGATCGCTGCATCGCGACCCCGGATATGATGCCGCTCGTCGGCCGCCTCGGTAAGGTTCTCGGCCCGCGTGGCATGATGCCGAATCCGAAGGTTGGTACGGTTACGATGGACGTTGCCGGTGCCGTAAAGGCATCCAAGGGTGGCGCTGTCGAGTTCCGCGTCGAGAAGGCTGGTATCGTTCACGCTGGCGTCGGCAAGGCATCTTTCGATGCCAAGGCTCTGGAAGAAAACATCCGTGCCTTCGCTGACGCCGTCATCAAGGCGAAGCCGACAGGTGCCAAGGGCAACTACGTCAAGCGCGTAGCGATCTCTTCGACCATGGGCCCGGGCGTCAAGATCGACCCGTCGTCTGTTACGGCTCCGGCCGCTTAACAAGTTCGCCGGGTTCGGCCCGGCTAAGAAATTCCGGCCTCGAAAGGGGCCGGAGTATTCCGGAGAAATCCGGAATCCTGTCCGAGATTGCAGGTGGTTTTCCCTTAATCACTTGGCCTGCATGAGACGGGTAAGACCCGAATTGCATGAAGTGCTGCTTCTAGGAATTTGGTTCGAGCCTTGGATGCCTTGTGCCTTCGGCCTTTCTTTGGCGCGAAGCGCGAGGGGACAGGATCCTCAAGCGTCGCTTGGGATCGCTTCTGATCCCAGGAGGCAAAAGGCAACCCGGTAGGGCCTGTCAAAAGGTCCTGCCAACTGGAGATAGGCAGTGGAAAGAGCGGAAAAACGCGAATTCGTCACGGAACTGAACGAAGTCTTCAAGGCTTCGGGCTCGGTTGTCGTGGCCCACTATGCTGGTGCTACAGTCGCGCAGATGAACGACTTCCGTTCCAAGATGCGCGCAGCTGGCGGTACCGTCAAAGTCGCGAAGAACCGCCTGGCCAAGATTGCCCTTCAGGGTACGGATGCGGAAGGGATCTCTGGTCTCTTCAAGGGTCAGACGCTCATTGCTTACAGCAATGATCCGATCACCGCTCCGAAGGTCGTCATGGATTTCGCCAAGACCAACGACAAGATCGTTGTGCTCGGCGGTGCCATGGGCACAACGACGCTCAACGCCGATGCAGTCAAGTCGCTCGCGACCCTGCCGTCGTTGGACGAACTGCGCGCGAAGCTGCTGGGCATGATCCAGACTCCGGCTACCCGCATCGCAGGCGTTGTTGCAGCACCAGCAAGCCAGCTTGCTCGCGTGTTCTCGGCCTACGCCAAGAAGGACGAAGCCGCGTAAGGCGGTTTTTCGCTGTTTATAGAAAACCGGTTCGAACCGAACAAAAGGAACTGATAAAATGGCTGATCTCGCAAAGATCGTTGAAGACCTCTCCTCGCTGACCGTTCTGGAAGCTGCAGAACTGTCCAAGCTTCTCGAAGAAAAGTGGGGCGTTTCCGCTGCTGCTCCGGTAGCTGTTGCTGCCGTTGCAGGCGGTGCAGGCGGCGCTGCTGCTGCTGCTGAAGAAGAAAAGACCGAGTTCGACGTCATCCTCACGGAAGCCGGCGCGAACAAGATCAACGTCATCAAGGAAGTCCGTGGCATCACCGGCCTCGGCCTGAAGGAAGCCAAGGACCTCGTCGAAGGCGCTCCGAAGGCTGTCAAGGAAGGCGTTTCCAAGGCTGAAGCTGCTGACATCAAGAAGAAGCTCGAAGACGCCGGCGCTAAGGTCGACGTTAAGTAAGCTTAAACTGCATCTGGGAGGTGGGTTTCCCGCCTCCCATTTGCCGTTTCGTGGAACGAATTACCCAAAAGCCGCGTGAAAACGGCTTTTGGGTAATGGGTTCTTCAAGAGGATGGTCTCGAACCGAGACGCGAAGGCAATCCGGCCTCGCATTTCGGGAAGTGAGACGAGATTGAACTACTCATTGATTGACGGGGTCGACTGGCCATCGGTTCCCGTCCGTTGCAGGCCCGGATGCAATTTTGAAGGAGCGACGATGGCTCAGACCCTTTCGTTCAATGGTCGTAGGCGCGTACGCAAGTTTTTCGGTAAGATCCCAGAAGTCGCAGAAATGCCGAACCTCATCGAGGTTCAAAAGGCATCGTATGATCAATTCCTGATGGTTGAAGAGCCCAAGGGCGGTCGCCCTGACGAGGGCCTTCAGGCTGTCTTCAAGTCCGTTTTCCCGATCACGGATTTCTCCGGCGCTTCGATGCTGGAATTCGTGTCATACGAGTTCGAACCGCCAAAGTTCGATGTCGATGAATGCCGCCAGCGCGACCTGACCTACGCCGCACCGCTGAAGGTCACTCTTCGTCTGATCGTGTTCGATATCGATGAAGATACGGGCGCGAAGTCCATCAAGGACATCAAGGAACAGTCAGTCTACATGGGCGACATGCCGCTCATGACCAACAACGGTACGTTCATCGTCAACGGCACCGAGCGCGTTATCGTGTCTCAGATGCACCGTTCGCCGGGCGTCTTCTTCGATCACGACAAGGGCAAGAGCCATTCTTCCGGTAAGCTGCTCTTTGCAGCCCGCGTAATTCCGTATCGCGGTTCCTGGCTCGACATCGAGTTCGACGCCAAGGACATCGTCTATGCCCGCATCGACCGTCGCCGCAAGATTCCCGTGACCTCGCTGCTGATGGCACTCGGCATGGACGGCGAAGAGATCCTGTCGACATTCTACACGAAGTCCGACTATCAGCGCGACGGTAATGGCTGGCGTATTCCGTTCAAGCCGGAGACCCTCAAGGGTGCGAAGGCGATCACCGAAATGGTCGACGCCGACACCGGCGAAGTCGTTGTCGAAGCCGGCAAGAAGCTGACGCCACGTCTGCTCCGCCAGCTCGCTGACAAGGGCCTCAAGGCTTTGAAGGCAACGGACGAAGACCTGTACGGCAACTATCTCGCCGAAGACATCGTCAACTACTCGACGGGTGAAATCTACCTCGAGGCAGGCGACGAGATCGACGAAAAGACGCTGCCGATCATTCTGCAGAACGGCTTCGACGAGATCCCGGTTCTCGGCATCGATCACATCAACGTCGGCGCCTATATACGCAACACGCTGACCGCCGATAAGAACGAGAACCGTCAGGACGCACTGTTCGACATCTACCGCGTCATGCGTCCGGGTGAGCCGCCGACCATGGAATCGGCCGAAGCCATGTTCAACTCGCTATTCTTCGATGCGGAGCGCTACGATCTCTCCGCCGTTGGCCGCGTGAAGATGAACATGCGTCTCGACCTCGACGTCGAAGACACGGTCCGCATCCTGCGCAAGGACGACATCTTGGCCGTGGTCAAGATGCTGGTCGAACTGCGCGACGGCAAGGGCGAGATCGACGACATCGACAACCTCGGCAACCGTCGCGTTCGCTCCGTCGGCGAACTGATGGAAAACCAGTACCGTCTTGGCCTGCTGCGCATGGAGCGCGCGATCAAGGAACGCATGTCCTCGATCGAAATCGACACGGTCATGCCGCAGGATCTGATCAACGCGAAGCCGGCAGCTGCTGCCGTTCGCGAATTCTTCGGCTCCTCGCAGCTGTCGCAGTTCATGGACCAGGTGAACCCCCTTTCGGAAATCACCCACAAGCGTCGTCTTTCGGCACTTGGCCCGGGCGGTCTGACCCGAGAGCGCGCGGGCTTCGAAGTCCGCGACGTTCATCCGACCCACTACGGCCGTATTTGCCCGATCGAAACGCCAGAAGGCCCGAACATCGGTCTGATCAACAGCCTGGCAACCTTCGCCCGCGTCAACAAATACGGCTTCATTGAATCGCCGTACCGTCGCATCGTTGACGGCAAGGTGACGAACGACGTTCTTTACCTTTCAGCAATGGAAGAGGCGAAGTACTACGTCGCTCAGGCCAACGCCGAACTCGCTGCAGACGGTTCGTTCGTCGACGAATTCGTCGTTTGCCGTCACGCTGGCGAAGTTATGCTCGCTCCGCGCGATAGCATGAACCTGATGGACGTTTCTCCGAAGCAGGTCGTTTCGGTCGCAGCGGCTCTCATCCCGTTCCTGGAAAACGACGACGCCAACCGCGCTCTCATGGGCTCGAACATGCAGCGTCAGGCCGTTCCGCTGCTGCGTGCCGAAGCTCCGTTCGTCGGGACGGGCATGGAGCCGGTCGTCGCTCGCGACTCCGGTGCTGCTATCGGCGCCCGCCGCGGCGGTGTGGTCGACCAGGTCGACGCGACGCGTATCGTTATCCGCGCGACGGAAGATCTTGAAGCCGGCAAGTCCGGCGTCGACATCTATCGTCTTCAGAAGTTCCAGCGCTCGAACCAGAACACCTGCGTTAACCAGCGCCCGCTGGTCACCGTTGGTGATGTCGTCAACCGTGGCGACATCCTCGCCGACGGTCCCTCGACGGATCTGGGCGATCTCGCTCTCGGCCGCAACGCGCTCGTCGCGTTCATGCCGTGGAACGGCTACAACTACGAAGATTCGATCCTGCTCTCCGAGCGTATCGTTGCTGACGACGTGTTCACCTCCATTCACATCGAAGAGTTCGAAGTGATGGCCCGTGACACCAAGCTTGGTCCCGAAGAAATCACGCGCGACATTCCGAACGTTTCGGAAGAAGCGCTGAAGAACCTCGACGAAGCCGGTATCGTCTACATCGGCGCCGAAGTTCAGCCGGGCGATATCCTCGTCGGCAAGATTACGCCGAAGGGCGAAAGCCCGATGACGCCGGAAGAAAAGCTTCTGCGCGCTATCTTCGGTGAAAAGGCTTCGGACGTCCGCGACACCTCCATGCGCATGCCGCCCGGCACCTACGGCACGATCGTCGAAGTGCGCGTCTTCAATCGCCACGGCGTTGAGAAGGACGAGCGCGCGATGGCTATCGAGCGCGAAGAGATCGAGCGTCTTGCAAAGGACCGCGACGACGAGCAGGCAATCCTCGACCGTAACGTCTACGGCCGTCTGGTCGACATGCTGCGTGGCCAGGTCGCGATTGCCGGCCCGAAGGGCTTCAAGAAGGGCACGGAACTGGCAAACAACGTCGTTTCCGAATATCCCCGCTCGCAGTGGTGGATGTTTGCCGTCGAAGACGAGAAGGTCCAGGGCGAACTCGAAGCTCTGCGTGGCCAGTACGACGAATCCAAGTCGCGCCTTGAACAGCGCTTCATGGACAAGGTCGAGAAGGTCCAGCGCGGCGACGAAATGCCTCCGGGCGTCATGAAGATGGTCAAGGTCTTCGTTGCTGTTAAACGCAAGATCCAGCCAGGCGACAAGATGGCCGGCCGTCACGGCAACAAGGGTGTCGTGTCGCGTATCGTTCCAGTCGAAGACATGCCGTTCCTGGAAGATGGTACGCACGTTGACGTCGTTCTGAACCCGCTCGGCGTGCCCTCGCGCATGAACGTCGGTCAGATCCTCGAGACACACCTTGGCTGGGCTTGCGCCGGAATGGGCCGCCAGATCGGCGATATGCTGGAAGCCTACAAGGCGAGCGGCAACATCGAGCCGCTGCGCAAGACGATCGGCGACGTCGTCGGCGACGGTCCGAAGGCCGAACAGGTCAAGGACTTCGACGATGACTCGGTCCTGCGTCTGGCTGACCAGTGGAAGCGCGGTGTTTCGATTGCAACGCCGGTCTTCGACGGTGCCCATGAAGGTGACGTCAACGCGATGCTGGCTTTGGCTGGTCTCAAGGAAAGCGGCCAGTCGACGCTTTACGACGGCCGTACCGGCGAGCAGTTCGACCGCCAGGTCACGGTTGGCTACATCTACATGCTGAAGCTGAACCACCTGGTTGACGACAAGATCCACGCCCGTTCGATCGGTCCTTACTCGCTCGTTACCCAGCAGCCGCTGGGCGGCAAGGCGCAGTTCGGCGGTCAGCGCTTCGGCGAAATGGAGGTCTGGGCTCTGGAAGCATACGGTGCAGCCTACACGCTGCAGGAAATGCTTACCGTCAAGTCAGACGACGTTGCCGGCCGTACCAAGGTCTACGAAGCCATCGTTCGTGGCGACGATACGTTCGAAGCCGGTATTCCGGAAAGCTTCAACGTTCTCGTCAAGGAAATGCGCTCGCTTGGTCTCTCCGTCGAACTCGAGAATTCGAAGGTCGAGGAGCAGCAGGCCAGCCAGTTGCCGGACGCTGCCGAGTAACCAAAGATAGGGTGTGCGCTGTAACGCAGCGCACACCGTTCCCGCTCTGGCCCCGTACACGTGTCGGCCGGGCAGGGACGATTTCGCCGCATTCTGCGGTTATTGTCGTTTTGAGCGTTGGCGCGGCTCCCGGGATTTGCCGCCGTCCATGCAAGATAAGGGCGCATCCGCCCATGAAGGAGACAGGCATGAACCAAGAGGTCATGAATCTTTTCAATCCGCAGGTGCCTGCACAGAACTTCGATTCCATCCGGATTTCGATTGCTTCTCCGGAGAAGATTCTTTCCTGGTCTTACGGTGAGATCAAGAAGCCGGAAACCATCAACTACCGCACGTTCAAGCCGGAACGCGACGGTCTCTTCTGCGCGCGCATCTTTGGACCGATCAAGGACTATGAGTGCCTGTGCGGTAAGTACAAGCGCATGAAGTACAAGGGCATCATCTGCGAAAAGTGCGGCGTCGAAGTCACGCTGTCGCGCGTTCGCCGCGAGCGCATGGGCCATATCGAGCTCGCCGCTCCCGTTGCCCATATCTGGTTCCTGAAGTCGCTGCCGAGCCGTATTTCCACGCTGCTCGACATGACGCTGAAGGATGTCGAGCGCGTTCTCTACTTCGAAAACTACATCGTCACCGAGCCGGGCCTCACCGCCCTGAAGGAACACCAGCTCCTGACGGAAGAAGAGTACATGCTCGCCGTTGACGAATACGGCGAGGACCAGTTCACGGCCATGATCGGCGCCGAAGCCATCTACGAGATGCTGGCATCGATGAACCTCGAGAAGATCGCTGGCGATCTGCGCTCCGAGCTTGCCGACACCACGTCGGACCTCAAGCAGAAGAAGCTGATGAAGCGCCTGAAGATCGTCGAGAACTTCATGGAGTCCGGCAACCGTCCGGAATGGATGATCATGAAGGTCGTCCCGGTCATACCGCCGGACCTGCGTCCGCTCGTCCCGCTCGACGGCGGCCGTTTCGCGACGTCTGATCTCAACGATCTGTACCGCCGCGTCATCAACCGTAACAACCGTCTGAAGCGCCTTATCGAATTGCGCGCTCCGGGCATCATCATCCGCAACGAAAAGCGCATGCTGCAGGAATCCGTTGACGCGCTGTTCGACAACGGCCGCCGCGGCCGTGTCATTACCGGCGCCAACAAGCGTCCGCTGAAGTCGCTGTCCGACATGCTGAAGGGCAAGCAGGGCCGCTTCCGTCAGAACCTGCTCGGCAAGCGCGTCGACTACTCCGGCCGTTCGGTCATCGTGACGGGTCCGGAATTGAAGCTGCACCAGTGCGGTCTTCCCAAGAAGATGGCGCTCGAACTCTTCAAGCCGTTCATCTATGCCCGTCTCGACGCCAAGGGCTACTCCTCGACCGTCAAGCAGGCCAAGAAGCTGGTTGAGAAGGAAAAGCCAGAGGTTTGGGATATCCTCGACGAGGTCATCCGCGAGCATCCGGTGCTCCTGAACCGCGCACCGACGCTGCACCGCCTGGGCATCCAGGCCTTCGAACCGACCCTGGTCGAAGGCAAGGCCATCCAGCTGCACCCGCTCGTCTGCACGGCCTTCAACGCCGACTTCGACGGTGACCAGATGGCCGTTCACGTGCCGCTGTCGCTTGAAGCTCAGCTTGAAGCTCGCGTTCTGATGATGTCGACGAACAACATCCTGCACCCTGCAAACGGTGCACCGATCATCGTTCCGTCGCAGGACATGGTTCTCGGCCTTTATTACCTCTCGATCATGAACCAGAACGAGCCGGGCGAAGGCATGGCCTTCTCCGATCTCGGCGAACTGCACCATGCGCTCGAGACGAAGGTCGTCACGCTGCACACCAAGATCCGCGGTCGCTTCAAGTCGATCGGCGAGGACGGCAAGCCGTACTCCAAGATCTATGAAACGACTCCGGGCCGCCTGCTGATTGGCGAACTCCTGCCGAAGAACGGCAAGGTGACCTTTGACATCTGCAACCAGGAAATGACCAAGAAGAACATCTCCAAGATGATCGACGCGGTCTACCGCCATTGTGGCCAGAAGGACACGGTTATCTTCTGCGACCGCATCATGCAGCTTGGTTTTGCCCATGCCTGCCGCGCTGGCATTTCGTTCGGCAAGGACGACATGGTCATCCCGGCCACCAAGGCGAAGATTGTTGCCGACACCGAAAACCTGGTGAAGGAATACGAGCAGCAGTACAACGACGGCCTTATCACCCAGGGCGAAAAGTACAACAAGGTTGTGGACGCCTGGGGTAAGGCTACCGAAAAGGTCGCCGAAGAAATGATGGCCCGCATCAAGGCTGTCGAATTCGACGAGAAGACCGGTCGTCAGAAGCCGATGAACTCGATCTACATGATGTCGCACTCGGGTGCTCGTGGTTCGCCGAACCAGATGCGTCAGCTGGGCGGCATGCGCGGCCTCATGGCCAAGCCGTCGGGCGAAATCATCGAAACGCCGATCACCTCGAACTTCAAGGAAGGCCTGACCGTCAACGAGTACTTTAACTCGACGCACGGCGCCCGTAAGGGACTGGCAGATACCGCCTTGAAGACCGCGAACTCCGGTTACCTGACGCGTCGTCTCGTGGACGTCGCCCAGGATTGCATCGTCAACTCGGTCGATTGCGGCACCGACAAGGGCCTCACCATGACCGCGATCGTCGATGCTGGTCAGGTCGTGGCCTCACTCGGCGCTCGTATTCTAGGCCGTACCGCGCTGGATGATATCGATCATCCGGTCACCGGCGAGCGTATTGTCGATGCTGGTAAGATGATCCTCGAACCGGATGTCATCGAGATCGAGAAGGCCGGTATCCAGTCGATCCGCATCCGTTCGGCCCTGACCTGCGAGATTCAGACGGGCGTCTGCTCGGTCTGCTACGGTCGTGACCTGGCACGCGGTACGCCTGTCAACATGGGCGAAGCGGTCGGTGTTATCGCTGCTCAGTCGATCGGCGAGCCCGGCACGCAGCTCACCATGCGTACGTTCCACCTTGGTGGCACGGCAACCGTGGTCGACCAGTCGTTCCTGGAAGCCTCGTACGAAGGTACCGTTCAGATCAAGAACCGCAACGTTCTGCGCAACTCTGATGGCAACCTGGTCGCCATGGGCCGCAACATGACCGTCCAGATCCTGGACGAGCGTGGTGTCGAGCGCTCCTCGCAGCGCGTCGCCTACGGTTCGAAGCTGCATGTGGACGATGGCGACAAGGTCAAGCGTGGTCAGCGTCTGGCGGAGTGGGATCCCTATACCCGTCCGATGATGACGGAAGTCGCTGGTACGGTTCAGTTCGAAGACGTTGTCGACGGTCTCTCGGTTCTCGAAGCGACCGACGAATCCACGGGTATCACCAAGCGCCAGGTTATCGACTGGCGTTCGACCCCACGCGGTTCGGACCTCAAGCCGGCGATCGTCATTAAGGACGCCAGCGGCAATGTCGCCAAGCTATCGCGTGGTGGTGACGCCCGCTTCCTGCTCTCGGTTGACGCCATCTTGTCGGTCGAGCCGGGTCAAAAGGTCAGCCAAGGTGACGTGCTTGCACGTTCGCCACTCGAAAGCGCCAAGACCAAGGACATCACCGGTGGTCTGCCGCGTGTTGCCGAACTGTTCGAAGCGCGTCGTCCGAAGGATCACGCCATCATTGCTGAGATCGATGGTACGATCCGCCTCGGCCGCGACTACAAGAACAAGCGTCGCGTTATCATCGAGCCGGCGGAAGACGGTGTCGAGCCTGTCGAATACCTGATCCCGAAGGGCAAGCCCTTCCACCTTCAGGAAGGCGACTACATCGAAAAGGGTGACTACATCCTCGACGGTAACCCGGCTCCGCACGACATCCTGGCGATCAAGGGCGTCGAAGCTCTGGCTTCGTACCTCGTCAACGAAATCCAGGAAGTCTATCGCTTGCAGGGCGTTGTCATCAACGACAAGCACATCGAAGTGATTGTCCGTCAGATGCTGCAGAAGGTGGAAATCACCGATGCCGGCGACTCGACCTATATCGTGGGCGACAACGTCGACCGTATCGAGCTCGAAGACGTTAACGATGCGCTGATCGAACAGGGCAAGAAGCCTGCTTATGGCGATCCGGTTCTGCTGGGTATCACCAAAGCGTCGCTGCAGACCCCGTCCTTCATCTCCGCTGCGTCCTTCCAGGAAACGACGAAGGTGCTTACGGAAGCTGCGATCGCCGGTAAGACCGACGGTCTGCAGGGTCTGAAGGAAAACGTCATCGTCGGCCGCCTGATCCCGGCCGGTACCGGTGGCACGATGACCCAGATCCGCCGTATCGCTACGTCGCGCGACGAGCTGATCCTCGAGGAACGCCGCAAGGGCACGGGCGCCGATGTCGCCACGCCGATGCTGCAGGATCTCGCAGGCGAGAGCGCACCGGCCGCCGAATAATCGGCAGCTTGGTCTTAAGATTGAAAAGCCGCCCGGAGCGATCCGGGCGGCTTTTTGTCTTGGGTTTGCTATTGCTGCACGCGCTCAGGCAAGCAACGGCAATCCATGCTCCATGCCGTAGCCGAGCCGATTGAGGGCGTCGTCAAAGCCGAGCCAGAAGAAACGGAACAAGATCGGATCGCCGCCACTGAACGGCGTCATTTCGCGATGCAGCCAGGTAGAGGGTTGATCGGCTACAAGGCAAATACGGAAATAGTACCGCCGGTGGCGGATCACGGCTCCGTTTTGCAAAAAGCGATAATCATGGACGGTGAGCGGAGTGAGGGGAGGTTCGGGTCGGATCCCGGTCTCCTCAAAGAACTCCCGAAATGCCGCGGCGTCGATATCTTCGCCGATCTCCACTGTGCCGCCGGGAACCTGAAGCTCGACATCTGGAAAGTCGGGCTCGTCGAAAACCAGGAGCCGGTCGCGCCAGGTCGCATAGATTAGCACCTTGTGCGCATCCGGCTTCATCGCTGCTTCAGCTGAAGCGAATAATCGCGACTTCGCCGTCGACGGCGCCTTGATAGGCGGAGGCATGTGGCTCCTCTTCCGGGACCTCGGTCAGCATGCCGATCTGATCGAGATCGGCCTCGATAAAGCCTTCCTCGGCGAGGGCGTTCAAGGCTTCCCGTACTGCACTGTCGTCGTCGGCGGCCTTGAGCATGATGTGGAGGTCGACGCCGTCGCTGTTGTCGGACTCATAGCCCTTGCCGATGATGATGAAGACCATCGGGCCTTCAGAATTGTTGTCGTTGTCGGGGGCAGTAATCATCGGATGTCCTTCGATTCGAGATTTGAATCTGATTTCATGCGCTTAGCGTCTGTAATCGGTGATTCCATAACCGCTTTTTATTGCAATGCCCAAGTTTATCTTGCTGTGCGGCGGTGAATTCGCCTAGAAGCCCAAAAAGAGGGTGTAACGGCCTGGTTTCAAGGCGTTCGTTCGAAGTTTATTTCTTAACGGCCTTGACGAGACGACGGGAAACCAGTAGTACCCGCGCCATCCGGACCCATGTGAGGCATGGCCATTCGGGGCGACGCGCCCCGGAGATCACCTCAAACAAGGTTCGAAACGCACGTTGAAGATATGATGCCCTGCACGCATGACGCATGTCTTTTGCGTCCTCTGCTCTCTGTGGTCCATCTGCGAAAGCGGATCGGGCCACGTTTTGCGCATTGAGACAAGCGTGTGGTCTTGCCGGAGACGGCGCGAGTTACGCCCGCAAGGGATTGAGATATAAACGTAAGGGATGGTTGAATGCCTACCGTAAACCAGCTTATCCGCAAGCCGCGTCAGGCGAACGTAAAGCGTAATAAGGTTCCTGCTCTGCAGGAAAACCCACAGAAGCGCGGCGTTTGCACCCGCGTTTACACGACGACCCCGAAGAAGCCGAACTCGGCTCTCCGTAAGGTCGCCAAGATCCGTCTGACCAACGGCTTCGAAGTCATTGGTTACATCCCCGGTGAAGGTCACAACCTTCAGGAACACTCTGTCGTCATGATCCGTGGCGGCCGCGTTAAGGACCTTCCGGGTGTCCGTTACCACATCATCCGCGGTGTTCTCGATACCCAGGGTGTCAAGAACCGCAAGCAGCGCCGTTCGAAGTACGGTGCAAAGCGTCCGAAGTAATTCGGCTTTGAGATCCCGGCGCTGCGCGAGGTCCTCCGCGTGGTAGAGCGCCTTAACATTTGAAGAGACGAGAAGTATGTCTAGACGTCACAGAGCAGAAAAGCGCGAGATCAACCCGGATCCCAAGTTCGGCGATCTGGTTGTAACCAAGTTCATGAATGCAATCATGCTTGACGGCAAGAAGTCTGTCGCAGAGAGCATTGTATATGGCGCATTCGACGCCGTGCAGGGCAAGTCCAAGCAGGAGCCGCTCGGCGTGTTCCATCAGGCTCTGGACAACGTTGCTCCGCACGTTGAAGTTCGTTCGCGCCGCGTTGGTGGTGCAACCTACCAGGTTCCGGTTGATGTTCGTCCAGAGCGCCGTCAGGCCCTGGCGATCCGCTGGCTGATTGCTGCTGCGCGCAAGCGCAACGAAACGACCATGGTCGATCGACTGTCGGGCGAGCTTCTCGATGCATCCAACAACCGTGGTTCCGCGGTCAAGAAGCGCGAAGACACGCACAAGATGGCTGACGCCAACCGTGCGTTCTCGCATTATCGCTGGTAATCCCGAACGGGTTCGAAAGGCAGTCCACAATGGCTCGCGAATATAAAATCGAAGACTACCGAAATTTCGGTATCATGGCGCACATCGACGCCGGCAAGACCACGACCACCGAGCGTATCCTTTACTACACCGGCAAGTCGCACAAGATCGGTGAAGTTCACGACGGCGCGGCCACGATGGACTGGATGGAGCAGGAGCAGGAGCGTGGCATCACGATCACCTCCGCTGCCACCACGACCTTCTGGAAGGGCCGTGACGGCAAGATGCGCCGCTTCAACATCATCGACACCCCCGGCCACGTTGACTTCACCATCGAAGTCGAGCGTTCGCTGCGCGTTCTCGATGGCGCAATTGCACTTCTCGATGCCAACGCCGGTGTTGAGCCGCAGACGGAGACCGTCTGGCGTCAAGCTGAGAAGTACAACGTTCCGCGCATGATCTTCTGCAACAAGATGGACAAGACCGGTGCGGACTTCTACCGCTCGGTCGAGATGATCAAGACCCGTCTCGGAGCAACGGCTGTCGTCATGCAGCTGCCGATCGGTGCAGAAAGCGACTTCAAGGGCGTTGTCGATCTGATCGAAATGAACGCTCTCGTCTGGCGCGACGAGTCTCTCGGCGCCCAGTGGGACGTCGTTGAAATCCCGGAAGATCTGAAGGCCAAGGCTGAAGAATATCGCGAAAAGCTGATCGAGACTGTTGTCGAGATCGACGAAGCCGCGATGGAAGCGTACCTCGAAGGTGAAATGCCGTCGAACGACAAGATCCGCGAACTCGTTCGTCGCGGTACGATCGACGTTAAGTTCCATCCGATGTTCTGCGGTACGGCTTTCAAGAACAAGGGCGTTCAGCCGCTGCTCGACGCGGTTGTCGACTACCTGCCGTCGCCGCTCGACATTCCGGCGATCAAGGGCATCGACTTCAAGACTGAAGCCGAAATCGAGCGCCATGCAGACGACTCCGAGCCGCTTTCGATGCTCGCCTTCAAGATCATGAACGACCCGTTCGTCGGGTCGCTGACCTTCGCACGCATCTACTCGGGCAAGCTCGAGAAGGGTTCGTCGGTTCTGAACACGGTCAAGGACAAGCGCGAGCGCGTTGGTCGCATGCTTCAGATGCACTCGAACTCGCGCGAAGACATCGAAGAAGCCTTTGCTGGCGACATCGTTGCTCTCGCTGGCCTGAAGGAAACCACCACGGGTGACACGCTCTGCGATCCGCTGAAGCCGGTTATCCTCGAGCGTATGGAATTCCCCGAGCCGGTCATCCAGATCGCGATCGAGCCGAAGTCCAAGGGCGATCAGGAAAAGATGGGCCTGGCGCTCAATCGTCTGGCTGCTGAAGACCCGTCGTTCCGCGTCAAGACCGACCAGGAATCTGGCCAGACCATCATCGCCGGCATGGGCGAACTTCACCTCGACATCATCGTCGATCGCATGCGTCGCGAGTTCAAGGTTGAAGCAAACGTCGGCGCTCCGCAGGTTGCCTACCGCGAAACCATCACGCGCCAGACCGAAGAAGATTACACGCACAAGAAGCAGACCGGTGGTACGGGCCAGTTCGCACGCGTCAAGATCGTCTTCGAACCGAACCCGGATGGCGAAGATTTCGTCTTCGAATCCAAGATTGTCGGTGGTGCTGTTCCGAAGGAATACATTCCGGGCGTTCAGAAGGGTATCGAAAGCGTTCTGTCCTCCGGCCCGCTGGCTGGCTTCCCGATGCTCGGGGTCAAGGCGACGCTCATCGACGGTGCCTTCCACGACGTCGACTCGTCGGTCCTGGCGTTCGAAATCGCTTCTCGTGCCTGCTTCCGTGAAGCAGCCAAGAAGGCTGGCGCTCAGCTGCTCGAGCCGATGATGAAGGTCGAAGTCGTCACGCCGGAAGACTACGTCGGTGACGTTATCGGTGACCTGAACTCTCGCCGTGGCCAGATCCAGGGCCAGGAGAGCCGCGGCATCGCGGTTGTCATCAGCGCCAACGTTCCGCTGGCAAACATGTTCAAGTACGTCGATAACCTGCGCTCCATGTCGCAGGGTCGCGCTCAGTACACGATGACCTTCGATCATTACGCGCCGGTCCCGTCGAACGTCGCAACGGAAATCCAGGCAAAGTATTCCGGTCAGAAGTGACCGGAATACCAATTGACCGATAACAAGAATTAGATCCCTCAGGGGACCTTAAAAGAGCGGAGAGCCCACA
>NZ_HF536772.1:2245812-2379716 GCF_000312665.1 Rhizobium mesoamericanum STM3625
ACCGGCCGCTTCGCGGCCGGCTTGATGACAATATTATGATGCAGGCGGCGATAGCCGCTTGCTTATTACAGCGAAATGTTGCAAATGGCGCGCGAGCGCGATTTGCGCCCTGCTTCGTTAACCGAAGCGGGTGACTACAACAAACAATAAGGTGGGCCGTTAGGCCTGAAGACTGGATAGGGACCCCGCATTCCGGTGTCCCTCTCGATCTTTGAAACCGGTGGTCCGCCTTAGGAAAAAAAGAACAACCCGTGTCTGCCCAACAGGCATGTGGGAAACAAACACAAGGATAACGTCGAATGAACGGCCAAAATATCCGCATTCGCCTGAAGGCGTTCGATCACCGGATTCTCGATGCTTCCACGCGCGAGATCGTGTCGACGGCGAAGCGCACCGGTGCTAGCGTCCGGGGCCCCGTTCCGCTTCCGACTCGCATCGAGAAGTTTACGGTCAACCGGTCCCCACACATCGACAAGAAGAGCCGCGAGCAGTTCGAGATGCGCACACATAAGCGCCTTCTCGACATCGTTGACCCGACACCGCAGACGGTAGACGCGCTGATGAAGCTCGATCTCGCCGCTGGTGTCGATGTTGAGATCAAGCTCTGAGCCCTGCTCGAGCTGAGTTGGAAGGATTGAACCGATGCGTTCAGGTGTGATTGCACAGAAGGTGGGCATGACCCGCGTCTACAACGACGCTGGCGAACATGTTCCGGTAACAGTACTGCGCATGGAAGGCTGCCAGGTCGTGGCCCAGCGCACAGTGGAAAAGAACGGCTATGCCGCAGTTCAGCTCGGTGCTGGCACGGCGAAGGTCAAGAATACGTCGAAGGCGATGCGCGGCAATTTTGCTGTCGCCAACGTCGAGCCAAAGGCCAAGCTCGCTGAGTTCCGCGTGTCGGAAGACAACCTCCTCGAGGTTGGTACCGAGCTCAAGGCAGGTCACTTTGCAGCTGGTCAGCTCGTCGACGTGACGGGTACAACGATCGGTAAGGGCTTTGCGGGCGCCATGAAGCGCCACGGTTTCGGCGGTCTTCGCGCCACGCACGGTGTGTCTGTTTCGCACCGCTCGCATGGTTCGACGGGTTCGCGCCAGGATCCGGGCAAGGTTTTCAAGAACAAGAAGATGGCTGGTCACATGGGCCAGACGCGCGTAACGACTCAGAACCTTGAAGTGGTTTCGACCGACGAAGATCGTGGTCTGATCCTGATCAAGGGTGCAGTACCCGGTTCCAAGGGTGCCTGGATCATCGTGCGCGACGCCGTCAAGTCGGCCGCGAAGTAAGGGAGCCAGACCAATGGAATTCAACGTCAAGACCCTCGAGGGAAAAGACGCAGGGAAGGTTTCTCTTTCTGATGCGATTTTCGGCCTCGAGCCCCGCGAAGACATTCTTGCCCGCGTCATCCGCTGGCAGCTTGCCAAGAAGCAGCAGGGCACGCACCAGGCAAAGGGCCGCGCGGACGTTTCGCGCACCGGCGCCAAGATGTACAAGCAGAAGGGTACGGGCCGCGCTCGTCACCATTCGGCTCGCGCTCCGCAGTTCCGCGGCGGTGGTAAGGCTCACGGCCCGGTTGCTCGCAGCCACGAACACGACCTTCCGAAGAAGGTTCGCGCTCTCGGCCTGCGTCACGCCCTCTCGGCCAAGCTGAAGTCCGACGATGTCATCATCATCGACAGCCTGGTTGCTGCAGAGGCAAAGACCAAGGCGCTGGCATCGGCTTTCGAGACGCTCGGCCTGACCAATGCGCTCTTCATCGGCGGCGCTGAACTTGATGGCAACTTCAAGCTTGCAGCTCAGAACATCCCGAACATCGATGTTCTGCCGATCCAGGGCATCAACGTTTACGACATCGTGCGCCGCGGCAAGCTCGTGCTTTCCAAGGCTGCCGTCGAAGCTCTAGAGGAGCGTTTCAAGTGACCGACCTTCGCCACTATGATGTGATCGTCTCGCCGGCGATCACCGAAAAGTCCACGCTGGTATCGGAAAACAACCAGGTTGTTTTCAATGTCGCCAAGAAGGCGTCGAAGCCGGAAATCAAGGCTGCAGTCGAGGCGCTGTTCGGCGTCAAGGTCACGGCCGTCAACACGCTGCTCCGCAAGGGCAAGACTAAGCGTTTCCGCGGTTTTGTCGGCAAGCAGCAGGACGTGAAGAAGGCTGTCGTGACGTTGGCTGAAGGCCAGACGATCGACGTCTCCACCGGTCTCTGAGGAATAAAAAGATGGCATTGAAAACATTCAATCCTACGACCCCGAGCCAGCGTCAGCTGGTCATCGTCG
Organism: Rhizobium mesoamericanum STM3625; assembly: GCF_000312665.1. GTDB lineage: Bacteria > Pseudomonadota > Alphaproteobacteria > Rhizobiales > Rhizobiaceae > Rhizobium > Rhizobium mesoamericanum. Next base: position 2,248,090 of record NZ_HF536772.1, read on the forward strand.
ACCGTTCCGGCCTCTATAAGGGCAAGCCGGTCAAGGCGCTGACGGAAGGTCTGACCAAGAGCGGCGGTCGTAACAACCTCGGCCGCATCACGGCTCGCTTCATCGGCGGCGGTCACAAGCGCACGTACCGTCTGATCGACTTCAAGCGTCGCAAGTTCGACGTCGAAGGCACTGTCGAGCGTATCGAATACGATCCGAACCGGACCGCGTTCATCGCGCTCGTCTCCTACGCCGACGGCGAACAGGCCTACATCCTTGCGCCGCAGCGCCTTGCTGCTGGCGACAAGGTTATCTCTTCGGAGAAGGCTGTCGACGTGAAGCCAGGCAACACCATGCCTCTGCAGTTCATCCCCGTCGGCTCCATCATCCACAACGTGGAAATGAAGCCGGGCAAGGGTGGCCAGATCGCACGCTCGGCTGGCGGTTACGCACAGCTCGTCGGTCGTGACCAGGGCATGGCGATCCTTCGCCTGAACTCGGGCGAACAGCGCCTCGTGCACGGCACCTGCCTTGCGTCGATCGGTGCGGTTTCGAACCCGGATCACGCCAACATCAACGACGGCAAGGCCGGTCGCACCGTTTGGCGCGGCAAGCGTCCGCACAACCGCGGTGTTGTCATGAACCCAGTCGACCATCCGCACGGCGGTGGTGAAGGCCGTACCTCTGGTGGCCGTCACCCGGTTACTCCGTGGGGCAAGCCGACCAAGGGCAAGCGCACCCGGTCGAACAAGTCGACCGACAAGATGATCATGCGCTCGCGTCATCAGCGTAAGAAGTAAGAGAGGAAGTCTCCAATGGCTCGTTCAGTTTGGAAAGGTCCGTTCGTTGACGGCTATCTTCTCAAGAAGGCTGAGAAGGTACGCGAAGGCGGACGTGCAGAAGTAATCAAGATCTGGAGCCGTCGCTCCACGATCCTGCCGCAGTTCGTCGGTCTCACCTTCGGCGTCTACAACGGCAGCAAGCATGTTCCGGTCAGCGTCAATGAAGACATGGTCGGTCACAAATTCGGTGAATTCTCTCCGACCCGGACCTACTACGGTCACGGTGCGGACAAGAAGGCAAAGAGGAAGTAACAATGGGCAAGGCAAAAGCCGAACGCCGGCTGAAGGACAACGAGGCGCAAGCAGTCGCCCGCACGCTCCGCGTCAGCCCACAGAAGCTCAACCTCGTTGCTGCGGCTATCCGCGGCAAGAAGGTCGATCGTGCACTCGCTGAGCTGGAATTCTCCCGCAAGCGCATCGCAGGCGCCGTCAAGAAGACGCTCGAATCTGCCATCGCAAACGCTGAGAACAACCATGATCTCGACGTCGACACACTGGTCGTCGCAGAAGCCTACGTTGGCAAGTCGATCGTCATGAAGCGTTTCCACGCTCGTGGCCGTGGCCGTGCATCTCGCATTGAGAAGCCGTTCGCGCACCTGACGATCGTTGTCCGCGAAGTGCAGGCACAAGAGGAGGCCGCATAATGGGTCAGAAAATTAATCCAATCGGTTTCCGTCTTGGCATCAACCGTACCTGGGATAGCCGCTGGTTCGCGGACAATGCCGAGTACGGCCAGCTGCTGCACGAAGACCTGAAGATGCGTAAGTTCGTCATGAGCGAATTGAAGCAGGCCGGTATCGCCAAGGTGGTCATCGAGCGTCCGCACAAGAAGTGCCGCGTCACGATCCACTCGGCTCGCCCGGGTCTGATCATCGGCAAGAAGGGCGCAGACATCGACAAGCTCCGCAAGAAGCTGTCGGAGATGACGAATTCCGAAACGCACCTCAACATTGTTGAAGTTCGCAAGCCGGAAGTCGACGCGACCCTCGTCGCACAGTCGATTGCTCAGCAGCTTGAGCGTCGTGTTGCTTTCCGTCGCGCCATGAAGCGCGCCGTTCAGTCTGCAATGCGTCTTGGCGCCGAAGGCATCAAGATCACCTGCGCAGGCCGTCTCGGCGGTGCTGAAATCGCTCGCACGGAATGGTACCGCGAAGGTCGCGTTCCGCTGCACACGCTGCGCGCTGACATCGACTACGGTACAGCTGAAGCGGAAACCGCATTCGGCATCTGCGGCATCAAGGTTTGGATCTTCAAGGGCGAAATCCTTGAGCACGATCCGATGGCCTCCGAGCGCCGCGCACTCGAGGGTGACGCTCAGGGTCCGGCAAGCCGCGACCGCGATCGTCGCCGCGACAACGCTTAATAGCGTTGGTGGCAGATAAGTTCGGAGAATAAGAAAATGTTGCAGCCAAAGCGTACCAAGTACCGCAAGCAATTTAAGGGCCGCATCAAGGGCGTCGCCAAGGGTGGTTCTGACCTGGCCTTCGGCGAATTCGGCCTTAAGGCTCAAGAGCCGAACCGCGTCAATGCACGCGAGATCGAGGCGGCACGCCGCGCGATCACGCGTTACATGAAGCGCGCCGGCCGTGTATGGATCCGCGTGTTCCCGGATGTTCCGGTAACCGCAAAGCCGACCGAAGTCCGTATGGGTAAGGGCAAGGGCTCTGTCGAATACTGGGCATGCAAGGTCAAGCCAGGCCGTATGATGTTCGAAATCGACGGCGTCAGCGAAGAAATCGCTCGCGAAGCGCTTCGCCTCGGCTCTGCCAAGCTCTCGGTCAAGACGCGCTTCGTTCAGCGCATTGCAGAGTAAGGAGCAAGGCAGATGAAAGCCGAAGAAGTACGCGGCCTCACGGCCGACCAGCTCAAGGACAAGCTCGCGGACCTGAAGAAGGAGCAGTTCAACCTGCGCTTCCAGAAGGCTACCGGTCAGCTGGAAAAGTCCTCGCGCATCAACGAAGTCCGCAAGGACATCGCCCGCGTGAAAACCATTGCCCGCCAGAAGGCGGCAGAAGCAAAGGCGTAAAGGAAGAAAAACATGCCGAAGCGCATTCTGCAGGGCGTTGTCGTTGGCGACAAGAACGAGAAGACTGTCGTAGTTCGCGTTGAGCGTCGTTTCGCTCACCCGCTGCTTCAGAAGACTGTTCGTCGTTCCAAGAAGTACAAGGCCCACGACGAAAACAACCAGTACAAGATCGGCGATGTCGTATCCATCGAGGAATGCGCGCCGATCTCGAAGGACAAGCGCTGGACGGTTGTTTCCGCCCAGGCAAAGTAAGAATTTCTCGCGAGGCCTTGCGTCTCGCGAAAATTTCTGTATGAAGCAGCGTCAGAACGCTCGAAAGACGGGCGTTCTTTTGCTTTGAGCGCACGGAAGGTCCCCTTGGGGAAACCACCCTGGCACGATTTTTCCCGCGCTATTCAAGCTATTGCCGTATCTGTGCTCGTCTTCGAGATGGGTTCGGTCGGCTGACAGATTTTCATATGCCGGGAAAGGGGGCACTCAAAGCCCAACCATTCCGGTAAAACAAAAAGGCGACCTGATATGATTCAGATGCAAACAAACCTCGATGTGGCGGATAATTCCGGCGCACGTCGTGTCATGTGCATCAAGGTGCTGGGCGGCTCGAAGCGCAAGTATGCCGGGATCGGCGACGTTATCGTCGTTTCGATCAAGGAAGCGATCCCGCGCGGCCGCGTGAAGAAGGGTGACGTGATGAAGGCGGTGGTTGTTCGCACCTCCAAGGAAATCCGTCGCGTTGATGGCAGCATCATCCGCTTCGACACGAATGCAGCAGTCCTCATCGACAACAAGAAAGAGCCGATCGGCACCCGTATCTTCGGACCGGTTCCGCGCGAACTTCGCGCCAAGAACCACATGAAGATCATCTCGCTGGCTCCCGAAGTACTGTAAGGAGCGCGAACGATGCAGAAGATTCGTAAGGGCGACAAGGTCGTCATGCTCGCAGGCAAGGACAAGGGCCGCACTGGCGAAGTCCTCCAGGTTTTGCCTAAGGAAGATCGCGCCGTTGTGCGTGGCGTAAACGTCGTAAAGCGCCACCAGCGCCAGACGCAGAGCCAGGAAGCCGGCATCATCAGCAAGGAAGCCTCGGTTCACCTGTCTAACGTTGCGATCGTCGACAAGGACGGCAAGCCAACCCGCGTCGGCTTCAAGGTTGTTGACGGCAAGAAGGTCCGTGTGGCCAAGCGTTCCGGTGAGGTGATCTGATGGCTGAGGCAAAGTACGAGCCGCGGCTCAAGAAGGAATACGTCGAGCGTATCCGTAAGGCTATGCAGGAGAAGTTCTCCTACGCCAACGAGATGCAGATCCCCAAGCTCGACAAGATCGTAATCAACATGGGTGTTGGTGAAGCAACGGCTGACTCGAAGAAGCCGACTGTTGCTGCAGCTGACCTGGCCGCTATCGCGGGTCAGAAGGCGGTCATCACCCGTGCCCGCAACTCTATCGCTGGCTTCAAGGTCCGCGAAAACATGCCGATCGGCGCGAAGGTCACCCTGCGCGGCGCTCGCATGTACGAGTTCCTGGACCGCCTCGTGAACATTGCGCTTCCGCGCGTTCGCGACTTCCGCGGCCTGAACCCGAAGAGCTTTGACGGCCGTGGCAACTTCGCCATGGGCATCAAGGAGCACATTGTGTTCCCTGAGATCAACTACGACAAGGTTGATCAGATGTGGGGCATGGACATCATCGTTTGCACGACGGCAACGAAGGACGACGAAGCACGGGCTCTCCTGACAGAGTTCAACTTCCCGTTCCGTCAGTAACCGTAACGACGAGCGTAGAAAAGGAACCGCACATGGCGAAGACAAGCGCAGTTGAAAAGAACAAGCGCCGCCGTACTACGGTCGCTAACCAGGCTGCAAAGCGTGCAGCTCTGAAGGCGATCATCATGAACCAGGCTCTTCCGATCGAAGAGCGGTTCAAGGCCTCGATCAAGCTGGCATCCCTGCCGCGCGATGGATCCAAGACCCGCATTCGCAACCGTTGCGAAGTATCGGGCCGTCCGCGCGCATACTACCGCAAACTGCGCATGTCGCGTATCGCGCTGCGTGAACTCGGCAATCTCGGCAAGGTGCCGGGCATCGTCAAGTCGAGCTGGTAAGGAGCAGGTTAGATGACAATGACTGATCCGTTGGGCGATATGCTCACTCGCATCCGCAACGGTGCTTCTCGCCGCAAGTCGTCGGTTTCGACGCCTGCTTCGAAGCTCCGTGCACGCGTTCTCGATGTTCTGCAGTCTGAGGGCTACATCCGTGGCTATTCCGTTGTCGATTTCGGCAATGGCAAGTCTGAGCTCAACATCGAACTCAAGTACTATGAAGGCGCATCGGTGATCCGTGAGATCGGCCGTGTATCCAAGCCGGGCCGCCGGGTTTATGTCTCGGTCAAGTCCATTCCGCAGGTCGCGAACGGCCTCGGCATCACCATCCTTTCGACCCCGAAGGGCGTGATGGCCGATCACCAGGCTCGCGAACAGAACGTTGGTGGCGAGGTTCTTTGCTCTGTCTTCTAAGACAGGGCAGGGATCTCCATAGCGAACAGACAGGATTGTAAAATGTCTCGTATCGGTAAAAAGCCCGTTCAGGTACCTGCTGGGATCACGGCTACGGTCGATGGCCAGAAGGTGTCCGCCAAGGGCCCGAAGGGCGAACTGTTCTTCGTCGCAAATGACGAAATCGGCGTTAAGCTCGAAAACAATGCGGTCGTAGTAACGCCGCTCAGCAACTCGAAGGACGCTCGGTCCAAGTGGGGCATGTCCCGCACCATGATCGAGAACATCTTCAAGGGTGTTAAGGACGGCTTTGAGCGCAAGCTCGAAATCAACGGCGTCGGTTACCGCGCGTCGCTTCAGGGCAAGAACCTGCAGCTGGCACTCGGCTTCAGCCATGACGTCATTTATGAGCCGCCGCAGGGCATCACGATCGCTGTGCCGAAGCCGACGGAAATTGTCGTTTCCGGCATCAACAAGCAGCAGGTCGGCCAGGTCGCCGCTGAAATCCGCGAATACCGCGGTCCTGAGCCTTACAAGGGCAAGGGCGTTAAGTATGCCGAAGAGCGGATTGTCCGCAAAGAAGGCAAGAAGAAGTAAGGATCACGCGAAATGGCTAGCAGGAAAGAAGCACTTGCACGTCGCGCCAACCGCGTGCGTCGTCACCTCAAGTCGGTGGCCAACGGCCGTCCGCGCCTGTCGGTTCATCGCTCGTCGAAGAACATCTATGCTCAGATCATTGACGATGTCGCCGGTAAGACGCTTGCGTCTGCCTCGACCCTCGACAAGGACCTGCGCGGTTCTCTGAAGACCGGTGCTGACACGGCAGCAGCTGCCCTCGTAGGAAAGCTCGTTGCTGAACGCGCCTCGAAGGCGGGCGTCAAGGACGTCGTGTTCGACCGTGGCGCCTTCATCTACCACGGTCGTATCAAGGCCCTGGCAGAAGCAGCCCGCGAAGGCGGCCTGTCCTTCTAATGAAGTTTCCGGCCGGCAGCCCGAAGGGCACCGGCCGGATATCACCGGACCGCAGGCGTCCCGAAAGGGGGGCCGATGCGGTCCTCGTTTTGTTTGCCGATTGCACCCGGAAAAGAAAAAGGAAGAGGACAATGGCACAGGAAAGAAGGCCGCAGCGGGAAGACCGCCAGGCCCGTGAAGAGCGCGATAGCGAATTCGTCGACAAGCTGGTCGCTATTAACCGCGTTGCCAAGGTTGTTAAGGGTGGCCGCCGTTTCGGTTTCGCCGCTCTCGTCGTCGTCGGTGACCAGAAGGGCCGCGTTGGCTTCGGTCACGGCAAGGCACGCGAAGTGCCGGAAGCAATTCGCAAGGCGACTGAAGCTGCCAAGCGCGAACTGATCTTCGTACCGCTGCGTGACGGCCGTACGCTGCATCACGACGTTCATGGCCGCCATGGCGCCGGCAAGGTTCTGCTTCGTTCGGCCAAGGTCGGTACCGGTATCATCGCCGGTGGCCCGATGCGCGCTGTTTTCGAAACGCTCGGCGTTCATGACGTTGTCGCCAAGTCGACCGGTTCCTCGAACCCATACAACATGGTTCGCGCTACCTTCGATGCTCTGAAGCACCAGGTTCACCCGAAGGACATCGCAGCTCAGCGCGGCATCAAGTATGCAACGCTCCAGGCTCGCCGTGCCGCTTCTGGCAATGCCTCTGAAGAATAAGAGGAGTCTGACAGATGGCTAAGGCTACCAAGAAGACTGAAGCGAAGACGGTTACTGTCGAACAGATCGGCAGCCCGATTCGCCGTCCTGATGTCCAGCAGCGCACGCTGATCGGCCTCGGACTCAACAAGATGCACCGTCGCCGCACGCTGGAAGATACCCCTTCCGTTCGTGGCATGATCCGTGCTGTCCAGCATCTCGTTCGCGTCGTCGACGAGAAGTAAGCCGGGAGATTCGCTATGAAACTCAATGAAATCAAAGACAACGAAGGTTCGACCCACAGCCGCAAGCGCCTCGGCCGCGGTATTGGTTCGGGCTCGGGCAAGACTGGTGGTCGCGGTGTGAAGGGTCAGAAGTCCCGTTCCGGCGTCGCGATCAACGGTTTCGAAGGCGGCCAGATGCCAATCTACCGTCGTCTGCCGAAGCGCGGCTTCAACAACATCTTCAAGGCCGACTTCGTTGTCGTGTCCCTTGAGCGTGTTCAGGCTGCGATTGACGCCGGCAAGCTCGACGCCAAGTCCACGGTTGATGCAGCAGCTCTCAAGGCTGCCGGGGTTATCCGTCGCGTCAAGGATGGTGTGCGCGTTCTCGCCGACGGCGAGTTGAAGGCAAAGGTCAAGTTCGAAGTTGCTGGCGCCTCCAAGCCTGCGATCGAAAAGATCGAAAAAGCAGGCGGTTCCGTCACGCTTCTTTCTGCCGCAGCTGCAGAATAATTTATCTTATGATAAGTCGCCCGGGGTGCTTCACACCGGGCGATTTTGCTCCCATATGTGAGCCTCACAAAAACCGGCTGGACGCACGTGCGTCATGAGCGGTAGGAACGAAAACAAGGGTGAGGCATAGGTTGCTCCCGCAATCCGTCCGAAGCCCGCTTTTGAATAATTCAGAATGCTGATTCCGGGTCCTGCAGCTCGCTTGGCTTGAGCCCGAAATTGGTAGCGCGGAGAATCGCATGGCGTCTGCAGCGGAACAGTTGGCTTCCAACCTCAATTTCTCGACCTTCGCCAAAGCCGAGGATCTCAAGAAGCGCCTGTGGTTCACACTGGCAGCTCTCCTCGTGTACCGGCTCGGTACCCATATTCCGCTCCCGGGTCTCAATCCAGAAGCTTATGCCCAGGCCTTCCGTGGCCAGGCAGGGGGCATTCTCGGCCTCTTCAACATGTTCTCGGGCGGCGCCGTGCAGCGCATGGCAATTTTTGCGCTCGGCATCATGCCGTACATTTCCGCTTCGATCATCGTGCAGCTGATGACCTCCGTTGTCCCGGCGCTTGAGAACCTGAAGAAGGAAGGCGAGCAGGGGCGCAAGATCATCAACCAATATACGCGCTACGGCACGGTGCTGCTCGGTGCGCTTCAGGCTTACGGCATTTCCGTCGGTCTTGAGAGCGGCAACGGCCTTGTTGTCGATCCGGGCATCTTCTTCCGCATTTCGACGGTCGTGACCTTGCTCGGCGGCACCATGTTCCTGATGTGGCTCGGCGAGCAGATCACCTCGCGTGGCATTGGCAACGGTATCTCGCTGATCATCTTCGCCGGTATCGCCGCTGGTCTTCCGCAGGCCCTTGCCGGCACCCTTGAACTTGGTCGCACCGGCGCCCTGTCGACAACGCTGATTCTTGCCGTCATCGTCATCGCGATCGCCGTCATTGCCATCATTGTTTTCGTCGAACGTGCGCAGCGCCGCCTGCTGATCCAGTATCCGAAGCGGCAGGTCGGCAATCGCATGTTCCAGGGCGATACCTCGCATCTGCCACTGAAGCTCAACACCTCGGGCGTTATCCCGGCAATCTTCGCGTCTTCGCTGCTGTTGCTGCCGGCGACGCTGGCGGGCTTCGCGAACACGACGTCCTTGCCGGCATGGGCAACCGCGGTCGTGGCAGCGCTCGGCCATGGCCGGCCACTCTACATGCTGCTCTATGGTCTGCTAATCGCTTTTTTTGCCTTCTTCTACACTGCAATCGTCTTCAATCCGAAGGACACTGCTGACAATCTGAAGAAGCATGGTGGTTTCATCCCCGGTATTCGTCCGGGAGAACGGACTGCCGAATATATCGACTACGTGCTGACCCGCATTACGGTGATTGGCGCGATCTACCTCGTCTTTGTGTGCATTTTGCCTGAAATTCTTGTGTCGCAAACGGGCATTCCATTGTCCCTGGGTGGCACTTCGCTCTTGATCGTGGTTAGCGTAACTCTCGATACGGTGGCACAAATTCAGGGTCATCTGATCGCACAGCAATACGAAGGCCTGATCAAGAAATCGAAGCTGCGCGGAGGAAAGAGGGGGCGATGAGACTCATACTGTTAGGGCCGCCGGGCGCGGGTAAGGGGACCCAGGCTCAGCGGATCGTGGAGAAGTACGGAATTCCGCAACTTTCCACGGGTGACATGCTTCGTGCTGCCGTTGCGGCTGGCACGGAGGTAGGCAGGCGGGCAAAGGCTGTCATGGACGCCGGCAAGCTTGTCTCCGATGAGATCGTCAATGCCATCGTTTCCGAGCGTCTTGATGCTCCGGACTGTGCCAAGGGATTCATTCTCGACGGTTACCCGCGCACGCTGGTCCAGGCCGATGCCACGGAAGCCATACTGAAAAGCAAGGGCCTGGAGCTCTCGACCGTGATCGAGATCCAGGTGGACGACAACGTGCTCGCGGACCGCGTCTCGGGACGCTACACCTGCGCGAACTGTGGTGCGGGCTATCATGACACGAACGTCAAGCCGAAAGAGGACGGTGTTTGTGACCGTTGCGGCTCGACTCACTTCAAGCGTCGACCCGACGACAATCGCGAAACAGTCGTTACGCGCCTTCAGGCCTACTACAAGGAAACATCTCCGCTCATCGGCTACTACTATGCCAAGGGAAAGCTGAGGTCGGTTGATGGCATGGCGGACATCGATCACGTCACCAGCGAGATCGATAAGATACTTTCGAAGCTTTAGTCTTTGAAAATAAACTGGCGGAAGCGGTTGCTTTTCAGCACTGATTCCGCTAAACACCGCGCCAACTCGCGACATTTCATGCGATCGGCGCGGATTTCTAGGGAAGTCCGGGTTCTGTCGTTTTGACATGTACGAACCCAAATTTGAACGAGCGGCCGGTTCGGCTGCATAACGAAAAGCCTCTTGCCGGATGGCAACGGGAACGCAAGGAGAATAGGCGTGGCACGTATCGCTGGCGTCAACATCCCGACTGCGAAGCGCGTCGTTATCGCGCTGACCTATATTCACGGGATCGGTCCAAAATTCGCGCAGGAAATCATGGAAAAGGTCGGCCTGCCGGCTGACAAGCGCGTCCATCAGCTGACGGACTCCGAAGTCCTGCAGATCCGCGAGACCATCGACCGTGACTATCAGGTCGAAGGTGACCTGCGTCGCGAAACCTCGATGAACATCAAGCGCCTGATGGACCTCGGCTGCTACCGCGGCCTGCGTCATCGCCGTGGCCTTCCGGTTCGTGGTCAGCGCACGCACACCAATGCTCGTACCCGCAAGGGCCCGGCAAAGGCCATCGCTGGTAAGAAGAAGTAATTTCCGGGAAACCGGAGGTGAGGGGGCTGGCGGTCTGCGCCGGCCTCTTTTGAGTTTGGGGCAGGGCCGTAAGGTCTCGTTCCGGTGTAGCCGCTGGCATTACGGCGGTGCAGAGATCCAAGAAAGGGATTTAAATGGCCAAGGAAGCCGTCCGCGTTCGTCGTCGCGAACGTAAGAACATTTCGTCGGGTGTTGCCCACGTCAATTCGACCTTCAACAACACGATGATCACCATCACTGACGCTCAGGGCAATGCGATTGCTTGGTCGTCTGCTGGCGCCAAGGGCTTCAAGGGGTCGCGCAAGTCGACGCCGTTCGCTGCCCAGATCGCTGCTGAAGACTGCGCCAAGAAGGCTCAGGAACATGGCATGAAGTCGCTGGAAGTTGAAGTTTGCGGTCCGGGTTCGGGTCGCGAATCGGCTCTGCGCGCGCTCCAGGCTGCTGGTTTCATGATCACGTCCATTCGCGACGTGACGCCGATCCCGCACAATGGTTGCCGTCCGCGCAAGAAGCGCCGCGTCTGATCATCGCCATTCACAACATCGGTGAGCGAATTGTCGCTCCTGGTGCTTCTCAAGCTCGGTTGCCACGATTGGATGGTGGTAACGAACGGAAGGCAAAAAAATGATTCAGAAAAACTGGCAGGAATTGATCAAGCCGAACAAGGTCGAGTTCTCTTCAAGCTCGCGCACCAAGGCGACGCTCGTTGCGGAGCCGCTGGAGCGCGGTTTCGGCCTTACCCTCGGCAACGCGCTTCGACGCGTTCTGCTCTCCTCGCTGCGCGGTGCCGCTGTGACGGCCGTGCAGATCGATGGCGTGCTGCATGAGTTCTCCTCGATCCCGGGCGTCCGTGAAGACGTAACCGACATCGTCCTCAACATCAAAGAAATCGCCATCAAGATGGATGGCGATGACGCAAAACGCATGGTCGTGCGCAAGCAGGGCCCAGGCGTTGTGACGGCTGGCGACATCCAGACGGTCGGCGATATCGAAATCCTCAACCCCGAGCATGTCATCTGCACGCTCGACGAGGGCGCCGAAATCCGCATGGAATTCACCGTCAACAACGGCAAGGGCTATGTCCCGGCCGATCGCAATCGTGCGGAAGACGCTCCGATCGGTCTCATCCCGGTCGACAGCCTTTATTCGCCGGTCAAGAAGGTGTCCTACAAGGTTGAAAACACCCGCGAAGGACAGGTTCTCGACTACGACAAGCTGAACATGACGATCGAAACCGACGGCTCGATCTCCGGCGAAGATGCTGTCGCTTTCGCGGCTCGCATTCTTCAGGATCAGCTTGGCGTGTTCGTCAACTTCGACGAGCCGCAGAAGGAAGCCGAAGAAGAAGCAGTTACCGAACTTGCTTTCAACCCGGCGCTCCTCAAGAAGGTGGACGAACTCGAACTGTCCGTTCGCTCGGCAAACTGCCTGAAGAACGACAACATCGTCTACATCGGCGACCTCATTCAGAAGACCGAAGCAGAAATGCTCCGCACGCCGAATTTTGGTCGCAAGTCGCTGAACGAAATCAAAGAAGTTCTCGCTTCCATGGGCCTGCACCTCGGCATGGAAGTGCCGGCATGGCCGCCCGAGAACATCGAAGATCTCGCCAAGCGTTACGAAGACCAGTACTAACATTCAAACGGCAGGCGGATGCCTGCAAGTGAAGGAGAATAGCAATGCGCCACGGTAAAGCCGGCCGCAAGCTGAATAGAACCGCTAGCCACCGTAAGGCAATGTTTGCCAACATGGCGGCCTCGCTCATCACCCATGAGCAGATCGTGACCACTCTGCCGAAGGCAAAGGAAATCCGTCCGATCGTTGAAAAGCTCGTCACTCTCGGCAAGCGCGGCGACCTGCACGCTCGTCGTCAGGCGATCTCGCAGATCCGCGACGCCGCTGTCGTTTCGAAGCTCTTCGACACGATCGCTTCGCGCTACGCGACCCGCAACGGCGGCTACCTGCGTATCATGAAGGCTGGCTTCCGCCAGGGTGACAACGCTGCTCTCGCAGTCATCGAATTCGTTGACCGCGACACCTACGCCAAGGGCGCAGCCGACAAGGCTCGCGTAGAAGCTGAAGCTGCTGCAGCTGAAGCCGCTTAATCCGTTCCGATTCGTCGGAAGCAAAACAGCCGGGCTGCAAAGCCCGGCTGTTTTCGTCTAGGGGTCAGCGCCTCGCTCTCCCGAATTCCCTACTGAGCCCGCCTTCGGCGACAGGCAACCACGCTACAGACAGAAACGACCTCTTTAAACGTAGCTGCTCCAGCAAAGGTGTCGCTAACCCTTGGGTTCAGGGTGGAGATGGACTGGGCAGGGTGTTTCGATCGGCATTGGGTGGCGGACTTTGCGATCGAGACAATTCGCTTCAGCCGGCAACTCGCTGGCTGAATGGCCGTTTGTTGTCCCTGTCTTCCGCGACCATTCCTGGCCTTCAAGCTGCGCGCAATAGGTCGGTAGGAGCGATAGAGGATCAGAAGGATCAGCAGACTGATATAGACGGATTGTTCGAGGCCGAGAACTTTCGTCGATAGCGCAAAGTGTACTGCGCCAGCAGCAGCGACGATATAGACGAGGCGATGCAGCCGCACCCAGTGCGGCCCGAGCCGCCGGATCGAGAGGTTGTTCGAGGTGAGAGCAAGCGGTACCAGAAAAGCTAGGCCAGCCATGCCGAACATGATGAAGGGCCGCTTCAAAACGTCGCTTACGACCATCGAAATGTCGAGCGCTTGATCCAGCACCATGTAGACCGTGAAGTGCATCAAGGCATAGTAGAAGGTCAAGAGCCCCAGTGCTCGGCGATAACGAAGATAGTTCCAGCCGAGAAGGTCCCGGGCAGGGGAGACGGCCAGCGTCAGGATGAGGAAGCGGATCGTCCATAGGCCAAGGAACAACTCGAAGGTCTTTACCGGGTCGGCGCCAAGCTGATCCGTGGCGCCGAGATAAAAGGTCCAAGCAGCGGGCAGCAGCCCCACTGTATAGAGAGCCCAGACGGAGGCCGATTGCCAGCGCTTCGGGAGACTGATCGAGAGGGTCGCCATTAGAAGCTCTTCCGGAGATCCATGCCGCTATATAGGCTTGCCACTTCGTCGGCATAGCCGTTGAACGGCAGAGTGGGATGGCGGCTGGCCCCGAAGAAGCCGCTTTCTCCGATGCGCCGTTCCGTCGCCTGGCTCCAGCGTGGGTGATCGACCTCGGGATTGACGTTAGCGTAGAACCCGTATTCTTGCGGATTGGTCACTTGCCAGGTGTTTTTGGGTTCCTTGTCGGTCAGAGTGATGCGAACGATCGACTTGATGCCCTTGAAGCCATATTTCCACGGTACGACCAGTCGGATCGGCGCACCATTCTGGTTCTGCAAAGTTTCGCCATAGAGACCGACGGCAAGCAGCGTCAATGGATGACGCGCCTCATCGAGCCGAAGGCCTTCGACATAGGGCCAGTCGAGCGATTGGAAGATGCCCTTCTGGCCCGGCATCTGGTCTGGCCGTACGACCGTTTCAAAGGCGACGTACTTGGCGCTTCCAAGCGGCTCCACCTTGTTGAGCAGCGAGGCAAGTGGGAAGCCATCCCACGGAATGACCATCGACCACGCCTCGACACAGCGCATGCGGTAGGTGCGGCTCTCGATCGGGAATTCCTTCATCAACGCTTCGACATCGAACGTGCCTGGTTTGTTGACCATGCCGTCGACCTTGACCGTCCAGGGTAGCGGCTTGAAGTCGCCGGAGAGCCTAGCGGGGTCGCCCTTATCCAGGCCGAATTCGTAGAAATTATTGTAGGTCGTCACATCCTTCAGCGGAGTGACCTTCTCGCCAACCGTATATCTGCTATCGATGACCGACAGTGCGGCGGCGCTGGCCTTGCTGACCCCGTAGAGTGCCATGGCGCCGAGGCTCGCCGCGCCGAGGAACTCTCGGCGCCTGAGATAGTGCTGCTGCGGCGTGATCTCTGAAGATGCGATCTTGAGTGGGCGATAGGCAGGCATCGGAACCTCCTGAGCATCAGAGCTCGTGTAAACCTTCAACGCATCAAACGCGTCTTTGGATCATTGTTTATGCCCACCGGCATGGCTGCGGGAAGCCAACTTTTTGTGTACGCTGTTTGATGGAATAGTCTGTAACAAAACCAGTGGCGCGACCGTATATGGTCGACGCACCCAAGAGCCCAGGCGTACCAGTTTCGGCTTTCGCGGTAGTGACAGCCCACATCGTTTGGATTAGGACAATTCCAAAAAACGGCGATAGCCCGGTCGCTTAGATCATTGCGCTCCTGCATCGCCCAAAATTTCCGACACAAAAGGAATACACCAATGCCAGCCTATCGTTCCAGAACCACGACCCACGGCCGCAACATGGCAGGTGCGCGCGGCCTTTGGCGCGCAACGGGCATGAAGGACTCGGACTTCGGCAAGCCAATTATTGCGGTGGTGAATTCCTTCACCCAGTTCGTGCCCGGCCACGTCCACCTTAAGGATCTTGGCCAGCTCGTGGCCCGCGAGATCGAAGCTGCTGGCGGCGTCGCCAAGGAGTTCAACACCATCGCGGTCGATGATGGTATCGCCATGGGCCATGACGGCATGCTCTATTCGCTGCCCTCGCGCGAACTGATCGCCGACAGCGTCGAATACATGGTCAACGCTCATTGTGCCGACGCGATGGTTTGCATTTCCAACTGCGACAAGATCACGCCCGGCATGCTGATGGCCTCACTTCGCCTCAACATCCCGACGGTCTTCGTATCCGGCGGTCCGATGGAAGCTGGCAAGGTCGTCCTGCACGGCAAGACCCATGCGCTCGACCTCGTAGACGCCATGGTTGCGGCCGCCGACGACAAGATCAGTGACGAAGACGTCAAGGTCATCGAACGGTCAGCCTGTCCGACCTGCGGCTCGTGCTCGGGCATGTTCACCGCCAACTCCATGAACTGCCTGACGGAAGCGCTTGGTCTGTCGCTGCCGGGTAACGGCTCGACGCTCGCAACGCATGCCGACCGCAAGCGCCTGTTCGTCGAGGCTGGCCATCTGATCGTCGATCTGGCCCGTCGCTACTACGAACAGGACGACGTCAAGGCTCTGCCCCGCACGATTGCTTCCAAGCAGGCATTCGAGAACGCCATGGCGCTCGATATCGCCATGGGTGGCTCGACGAACACCGTTCTGCATATCCTTGCAGCAGCGCATGAGGGCGAGGTCGATTTTACGATGGCCGATATCGACGCTTTGTCGCGTCGCGTTCCCTGCCTCTCCAAGGTTGCGCCGGCAAAGAACGACGTCCACATGGAAGACGTTCACCGGGCGGGCGGCATCATGTCGATCCTGGGTGAGCTCGACAAGGGCGGGTTGCTCAACCGCGAATGCCCGACGGTCCATGCCGAAACGCTCGGCGACGCAATCGACCGCTGGGACATCACCCGCACCAACAGCGAGACCGTCCGCAACTTCTATCGCGCGGCTCCCGGCGGCATCCCGACCCAGGTTGCCTTCAGCCAGGAAGCGCGTTGGGACGAACTCGACACAGACCGCGAAAAGGGCGTTATCCGCTCGGTGGAGCATCCCTTCTCGAAGGACGGCGGTCTTGCGGTTTTGAAGGGCAACTTGGCGCTCGACGGCTGCATCGTGAAGACGGCAGGCGTCGACGAATCCATCCTGAAGTTCTCTGGTCCGGCCAAGGTCTATGAAAGCCAGGACGCCGCAGTGAAAGCGATCCTGTCGAATGAGGTCGCTGCCGGCGATGTCGTCGTTATCCGCTACGAAGGTCCAAAGGGGGGGCCCGGCATGCAGGAAATGCTCTATCCGACGAGCTACCTGAAGTCGAAGGGCCTTGGCAAGGCCTGTGCGCTCATCACCGACGGTCGCTTCTCGGGCGGCACCTCCGGTCTCTCGATCGGCCACGTCTCGCCGGAAGCGGCAAACGGCGGCACAATCGGTCTGGTTCGCGAGGGTGACATGATCGACATCGATATCCCGAACCGCATCATCAGCCTGCGCGTCGACGACAAAGAGCTCGCAAGCCGCCGCGTCGAGCAGGAGGAGAAAGGTTGGCATCCAAGCGAGTATCGCAAGCGCAACGTCACGACCGCGCTTAAGGCTTATGCTGCTTTTGCAACCAGCGCCGACCGCGGCGCCGTTCGAGATCTTGGCAGCCGTTAAGGTTTAGGACCAAGGACAGTGTGAAACGGACCGGCCGCTAAAGTGGCCGGTTTATTTTCTTGTAGGTTTCGTCCAGCTGTTTCAAGCGCTCGTCATAGGCGGCCCTGATGCAGACGACATCTGAGCCGCATTCCCGGCGCTTCTTAAGCCAAGCCGTTTGCTCGTCTTGCAAGGTGCCGCGTGAGCCCATAGCCATCAGTCCGGATAGCAGATCGAAGGTCGTCACCATCTTAACATCGGCATCGTTCAGGGTGCGGTTCTCGCAGATCACTTTTTCATCGGGCTTCAGCTCTTTGGTCTCGCAGTCGAAGCTGGCCGAATGGGATGCGCTGGTTAAGTCCATACAGAGGATGGATGTCGCAAAAAGGAGAAGCGTGCTGCGCAAAAGTCTCATGCATCAGTTCCTGTTTGATTGGCGCTAGGTGCCCTTCGGTAGATGATGCGCGCCACGGCTTAGGCAAGCACAGAGCCATCTGCTAAGGGTGTCTTGCGCTGTCATCCGTTGAGTCAAGAACTCTCGCGTGGGCGACTTCTATCTTCCTTTTCCTTTAAATATCAGTCGCATGTCACTTGTTTCTGAATCAGTTTGAGAGGCATGTTCAGCAGATCGTGAGCTGCCCTATTCTTCCATGCTTCCGCCCTCTTTCCTTTCTAGCGTCCGACACTACAACGTTTTCACAAGAGTATTTCAGAAGGACTTCCCATGCATGACCTGTTGAAGCGCACGGCCCTGCCGTTCATGGCTTTGATGCTTGCGCTACCGGTTTCCGCCAACGCCCAGACGGCCAAGACTGTGCCGCAGAGCCAGGTGGAGATGCAGCTCTCCTTCGCGCCGTTGGTCAAGCAGACGGCCGGAGCTGTTGTGAACGTCTATGCCGAGAAGACCGTCCACAGGCAGTCTCCCTTCGCCGGCGATCCCTTCTTCGAGGAATTCTTTGGTCAGCAGATGCCGAATCGCAGCGAGAAGCAATCGTCGCTGGGATCCGGGGTCATCGTTGAATCGAACGGAACGATCGTCACCAACAACCACGTCGTGGACGGCGCCGACGATATCAAGGTTGCGCTTTCGGACGGGCGTGAGTTTCCGTGCAAGGTCGTCTTGCGGGATGACCGCGTCGATCTCGCCGTTCTCAAGGTCGATACGAAGGAAAGCTTCCCGACGCTCGCGCTCGGTAATTCCGATGCGGTTGAAGTCGGCGATCTCGTACTGGCGATCGGCAACCCCTTCGGTGTTGGCCAGACAGTGACGAGTGGCATCGTCTCGGCGCTGGCGCGCAATCAGGTGGTCAAGAACGAGTTCGGTTTCTTCATCCAGACGGATGCGTCGATCAACCCGGGCAATTCCGGCGGTGCACTGATGAACATGAAGGGCGAGCTGATCGGCATCAACACGGCGATCTTCTCGCGCGGCGGGGGCTCGAACGGCATTGGCTTTGCGATTCCTGCGAACCTGGTCAAGGTATTCCTGGCTTCGGCCGATGCCGGCGTGAAATCCTTCGAGCGGCCTTATGTCGGGGCAACGTTCGATGCGGTGACATCAGAGATTGCTGAAGCGCTCGGGCTCAACAAGCCACGTGGCGCTCTCATCGTCAAGGTGACGGACGGTGGTCCAGCCGCAAAGGCTGGATTGAAGGCAGGTCAAATCGTTACCGCCGTCGACGGCATTGCTGTTGAGCATCCGGATGCGCTTCTCTATCGTCTGACAACGGCCGGGCTTGGCAAATCGGTCCAGCTGACCGTGCTTGAGAACGGCCGCGAGCAGCAGATCGCGCTCGCACTCGCCAGAGCGCCCGAGACGGCACCACGCGATCAGCGCACGATCGGAGGCCGTACACCCTTTACCGGCGCCGTCGTTGAAAATCTGTCGCCCCGCGTCGCCGACGAGCTTCGTATGCCCTCCGAATCGACAGGCGTCGTTGTTTCCGATGTAAAGGAGGATTCCATTGCCGCTCGCCTTGGCTTTCAGCCGAAGGACATTATCGTTTCGATCAATGGCACGGAGGTGAAGACGACCAAGGAACTTGCTAAAATCGCCGACGAGGATCCCAGCTTCTGGCGCGTCGAGATCGAGCGCGACGGTCAACGCATTAGACAGTTTTTCCGATGAGTGACGATTTATTTGCACCACGTATTCCCGAGGAGGTCGCCAATAGGCGGCCTCTTGCCGATCGTCTGCGTCCACGCGCACTTTCGGAAGTGACCGGTCAGGACCATCTGACCGGTGAAGACGGCGTATTGCGGCGCATGATCGACAGTGGCTCGCTCGGATCGATGATTTTTTGGGGCCCGCCCGGAACCGGCAAGACGACCGTTGCCAGATTGTTGTCGGGCGAAGCCAGTCTTGCTTTTGAACAGATATCAGCGATTTTTTCGGGCGTGGCCGATCTCAAGAAAGTCTTCGAGGCAGCCCGTCTGCGCCGGATGGACGGCCGCCAGACGCTGCTTTTCGTCGACGAAATTCACCGTTTCAATAGGGCTCAGCAGGATAGCTTTCTCCCTGTTATGGAAGACGGCACTGTTATTCTCGTCGGCGCCACGACCGAAAATCCGTCCTTCGAGCTGAATGCGGCTTTGTTGTCACGCGCGCGCGTCTTGACATTCAAGTCGCACGACGATGAGAGCCTTGAAGAATTGTTGAAGCGTGCGGAAACGACCGAAGGCAAAACGCTCCCGCTAACCAATGATGCGCGTGCAAGCCTGCTGCGAATGGCGGACGGCGACGGCCGTGCCGTGCTGACCTTGGCGGAAGAGGTTTGGCGTGCCGCGCGGGAGGATGAAACCTTCGACACCGATGGGCTGACACGGATTGTGCAGCGCCGCGCGCCTGTCTACGACAAAGCCCAGGACGGGCATTACAACCTTATCTCGGCACTGCATAAATCTGTCCGTGGCTCGGATCCGGATGCAGCACTCTACTATCTCGCCCGCATGTTTGACGCTGGCGAGGATCCGCTCTACCTCGGCAGACGTCTTGTCCGCATGGCCGTGGAAGACATCGGCTTGGCCGACCCGCAGGCGCTCGTGATCTGCAATGCCGCAAAAGACGCCTATGACTACCTCGGTTCTCCCGAAGGCGAGCTGGCATTGGCGCAGGCCTGCGTCTATCTTGCGACCGCGCCGAAATCGAATGCCGTCTATACCGCCTTCAAGGCGGCGACGATGGCCGCCAAGCAGAATGGCTCTCTTCTGCCGCCGAAGCACATCCTGAACGCGCCGACGAAGCTGATGAAGGGTGAAGGTTACGGCGAAGGCTATCGCTACGACCACGATGAGCCGGACGCTTTTTCCGGCCAGGACTATTTCCCGGAGAAGATGGGACGCCAGACTTTCTATGATCCCCCGGAGCGCGGCTTCGAGCGGGATATCCGCAAACGTCTTGAATGGTGGGCGAAGCTCAGAAAAGAACGCAACCAGCGCTGATCAGGATGCGCGCATCTGTCCTGCCGGTGTGACGAGCTTGACGGCAGATTCTGCAAGTCCGTGATGCCCCTCCATATCCACGACGAGATGCCAGTGACCGCTTTCTGGAATAGAAAGACGGATAGGAGATTTCCGCGCGACGCCGCCGACATACTTGAAGTCGAGGACTTCGGTGAAACGCTGATAGTTCGGCGCCGTCATCAGGCGCACATTCGCCACCGCGTTCAACGTTACCTCGATGATCGTTCCGGCGCGCTGCTCGTTGAGATCGTAATGGGTAAAGCGAAAATTCGGTTTTGGCATCGGTCTTCGGCGTGGCTGGTTCCGTGCCGCACCATAGGCGCATTCCAGTTAAGGAAGCGTTTGCCATTGGTGCAGGCAGCAGTCGTCTTGTGTCAAGGCATAATGCAATGTCTGCGGGCACGCGGCAAGCGCGATGCCGAAGAGAGCGCGCGCCTGAGCCGTGCGTCGCTCACGCATCTGTCGTTTCGGTTCTAGGCGCTCAGACGGTGAGACCGAACCATTCAGTGCATGATGTCTCCCATGGTTTAAACCTTCACATTTTCCAGGGAAGCTACGCCGCTTCCAGTAAACGCAGTTGCGACGAAGGCGGCAGCGCGAAGAAATACCGTTAGTTTCATTGATATTAGCGGTGAACCCTGAATCATCTTAGCAAGACTTTGCTGTACAATCGGAAGCCGAAGTCTATTCCAGTGTTGATCGCCGCTTGAAAACATAGCCACAATGCTGGCGTTCGCGGGGAGGAATGCCAGGACCATGGATGGCCAAGTAATCGATGGAGCGCTCAGACGCCCAAGTGGTCTGACCTGCTGATCCGGCTCGTCGAGGGCGGCGGACGGGATAACAGGACATTCCACCTTACCAAACGCTCACCATGACTTGGGCACGGGACCCTTATGATCGCTTGGTTGAAAATAATGGTGGGCCCATGTCGGGAGAAGAGATTGCGCGGCGTCCTTTGGTGGAAGGCTGACGGGATCGGGACCGCAGCGGGACGCCGCAAGCCTGGACAAAGATGCTGAACGGCTTCGAGCCGAAGGGAGAAATGATATGAGCAAGACATTTGCAATTCTGCTAGCGCGGTTGATCTTCGGCGCGGTCTTTGCAATGGCCACGAGCTTCAAGTTCATGGATATGCAGTCTACCGCAAGCTATATCGCCGCGGCAGGTTTTCCATTCCCGCTTTTTCTGGCGTGGGTAGCGGCCTTTTTTGAACTTGGCCTGGCTTTGGCACTCCTGACGGGTGCCTTCTTCTCGGAAGCCTCGTTTCTTGCCGGCATTTACGTGGTTTTCCTGGCCTTTGCCTTCCATGGTCCGGGGCATTGGAATGGCAATCAGGCGGAGTTCGGATCTTTCGTCGATCACTTCACCTTCCTTGCCGGACTGCTTTTTGCTGCCGTGCACGGCCCGGGAGACACACTGGTCGTGAAGGCGCGGTCGCTCCTAACGGCCCGTTAGGCAACAGCCATCCTTTCCACAGACTGGTGGTGGCGCGGTCGCTGCGCTGCTCCAAGAGTGCTGGATCTACCGGAGAATTCCGTCGAGCGCCGGCATTCCCAAAATGGCGGAGACTGCGATCAGCAGATAGCAGATCGTTCGGAACGTACGCTCCTTGGCGATCCAAAACAGCTTCGAGCCGGCATAAAGACTAATGGCGTAGCTCGGCAGGATGACCATGGTCAGAGCGAAGACGGCGTCAACGAAGAGCCCGCCGAAATAGTAGCTGACGACGCTGAAGCAGGTTGAGATCGCGAAATAGAGAATGACGTTTGACCGCACGCGGGCAAAATTGGACTTGCCCCCGAGCCAGTAGGCGACCACCGGCGGCCCGCCGAGTTGCGCGGCGCCGCTGAAGAGGCCGGCAACGAGACCCGTCAAGCCGGTCAGCGACATCACCGGCTCATCATGATATCGGCAACCGGACACAAGCAGTGCCAGCAAACAAATGGCGATCACGCTAATCGCCCAGCGTACGACAATCGGATCCATCAGTGCGAGCGCCGCGGTCCCGGTCGGCACGCCAAATAGGGCGCCCGCCGCCATGGTGAAGACTTCGCGCCGGTTTGCACGGCGCCAGGCTGGAGGAATCATGCCGAGTGTCGCAAGGCCATCGATGACAAGCAGGACCGGTGATATCAGCTTCGGACCGATGATTGCGCCGCCAAGCGGAATGAAGATCAGCGCCGCCCCAAACCCCGAGAAGCCGCGCGCCAGTCCCGCAAGGAAAGCGATGACGACAAGCGATGGAATGCCGTGATCGGGCAAGGCAGCGACAAACCACGCGCTCGTGTCCGCCAGCAGCGTATTAGGCGACATCAACCGGCTCCGGGGATTACGAGGCGAGCATAAGGTCCATGTTTTGAACAGCGGCGCCCGAAGCTCCCTTGCCGAGGTTGTCGAGCAGCGCCACAAGGTTGACCTGCGAGGCGCCCGGCGTGCCGAACACGAAGAGCTTCATCGTGTCCTTACCAGCGAGCTCGACGGCATCGATGCGGGGGAGCTTGCCGCTCTCTTCCAGCGGTACAACTGTCACGATGTCCTGACCCGCGTAGTGAGCCACGAGAGCAGCGTGGATGCCTTCAAGCGTCGCCCCTTCGGCAAGCTCGTCAAGATGCAGCGGCACCTGAACGATCATGCCCTGCGGGAACTTTCCGACTGAGGGCGAGAAAATTGGTGCGCGATCGAGGAGCCCGTGAATCTTCATTTCGGGCACGTGCTTGTGGGCCAGTGTCAGGCCGTAGAGGAAGTGAGGTGCGGTGATCGCATCGTCGCGGCTCTGGTCCTCCATCTGCGCGATCATCTGCTTGCCGCCGCCGGTGTAGCCGGAGACAGCATTGACCGTCACCGGATAGCCGTCTGGCAGGAGGCCGGCAGCGCGCAGCGGCCGAATGAGACCGATCGCGCCGGTAGGGTAGCAGCCAGGATTGGCAACGAAGCGTGCCGACTTGATCTTGTCCGCCTGCTCCTTGTCCATTTCCGCGAAGCCGTAGGCCCACGAGGAATTGACACGGAACGCCGTCGACGTATCGATCACCCGTACGCTGTTGTTGCCGGAAACCATCTGCACTGCTTCCTTGGAAGCTTCATCCGGCAGGCAGAGGATGGCGATGTCGGCGCCGTTCAACATGTCCTCGCGCATTGCAGCGTTGCGACGTTCCGCTTCCGGGATTGACAGAAGCTCGACATCGCGACGGCCGGCCATGCGCGTGCGGATCTGCAATCCCGTCGTGCCGTGTTCGCCATCGATGAAGATCTTCGGTGCCATTGTCTTGCCCACACTTTCAATAGGTTAGAGAGAAGTCCGGAATCACTTTGTAAGAAGGATGAGTCAGCCGTGTGACACGCTCGCACGGCGCTCGGCATGCAGGCCAAGCATATACATCGCGACCGTCGCCCCGGCAATGGCGGTGATATCGGCATGGTCGTAGGCCGGGGAGACCTCGACGACGTCAGCACCCCTGATATCGAGCTGGTGCAGACGCTGCAGCACGGAAAGGATCTTGGCGCTGGAGGGGCCGCCGGACACGGGCGTACCGGTGCCGGGCGCATAAGCGGGGTCAAGGCAATCGATATCGAAGGTCAGATATGCTGGTGCGCCACGGGTATGCGAAATGATCGTCGAGGCGATATCGCCCGCACTCATCTCTTCAAGCTGATGGCCATAAAGAATATGAATACCGAAATCCTCGGGAGCGTGGGTGCGGATGCCGATCTGGATCGACCGATCCGGATCGATGATGCCGTCTCTGGCTGCCCGTGCCACGAAGGAACCATGGTCGATCCGCCTGTTATCGTCGAACCAGGTGTCTTGGTGGGCGTCGAACTGGACGAGCGCAAGCGGTCCATGCTTAGCCGCATGTGCCTTGAGGATTGGCCATGTCACGAAGTGGTCGCCTCCAAGGGTCAGCATGAAGGCACCACTGTCGATAATGGTCTTCGACTGCCGTTCGATCGCCTCAGGAGTCTCGTGGTGGTTGCCGTAGTCGAGGAGGCAATCGCCATAGTCGATCACGGCCATGTCGGCAAAGAGATCGCGGTTGAAGGGGTACTGCGGGTCGTTATCGAAGATCGCCGACGCGCGCCGTATCGCCTGCGGCCCGAACCGCGTCCCCGGCCGATTAGATGTCGCGGCATCGAACGGGATACCCCAAATGACCGCATCGGCGCCAGTCAGGTCCTTGGTAAAGCGGCGGCGCATGAACGATAGCGCTCCGGCGAAGGTCGGGTCGCTGGCTGCCGATGTAAGGCTCGCTGCCGTGAATGCGTGGTCGATCGACTTGTTGGCCAAGTGATGCTCCTAAAGAGTGTTGGTCCGCTATGCCTAGCAGAAACGAATTTCAAACCGAAAGGGCAAAGTGGTGCCGGTCAATCGGGCAAGATGGTTTAACCCGGCAATTTGTCGGCCAGCAGTTCATCTGCTCGGGCCATCGACGGCGACGAGGCCGATATTTCCCGGCTTTCGCTTGGCCTCGAGGCGTTCGAAGCGTGCTTCATATCTCGATCGAAGCGGATTGCCGGAAGGGGAGTGATGCAGAGTGCGTCGCGAAGGAGATCTTGATGTCACCATGCCGACAAACCCGCTGGTATCGAACATGAGGCGCTGGTCTTCCTGATACGCGAGCGCGAAGCTCTCTCAACGGTTCGATTGAGCCTCGAACGGCGCAAAGGGGTCTGTTTTTTTCGAACGAAAGTTCAGGTCGGCCAAGAAGCCGCCGCTTTGCGCATCGCTATGGCGGTGTTGCAATAACCCAATAACAAACGAGGCCGGAACATCATATTCGATGTCCCGGCCTCTAATGTATAAAGGCCGAGCAAAAGCCCGGCCTTCGCATTCCGTATTCCGGTAGCGATTAACGCTTGGAGAACTGGAACGAGCGGCGGGCCTTGGCCTTACCGTATTTCTTACGTTCAACAACGCGGCTGTCGCGGGTCAGGAAGCCCCCCTTCTTCAGGACCGAGCGCAGGCCCGGTTCGAAGTAGGTGAGAGCCTTCGAAAGGCCGTGACGAACGGCACCGGCCTGGCCGGAGAGGCCGCCGCCAGCAACCGTTGCAACGATGTCGAACTGGCCGTCACGGGCAGCAGCGACGATCGGCTGGCGCAGAATCATCTGCAAAACCGGGCGTGCGAAATATTCCGTGAATTCCTTGCCGTTGACGACGATCTTGCCGGAGCCCGGCTTGACCCATACGCGAGCAACAGCGTTCTTGCGCTTGCCGGTCGCGTAGGAACGGCCAAGCGAGTCGACCTTGCGGACGTGAACCGGAGCAGCAGCTGCTTCGGATGTGCCGAGATCCTTCAGGGAGGAGAGGTCAGCCATTCTTAGGCGCTCCTTACGTTCTTCTTGTTCAGCTTGGCGACGTCTAGAACGACAGGCTGCTGTGCTTCATGAGGATGGTTGGAACCAGCATAGACGCGAAGGTTCTTCATCTGGCGACGACCAAGCGGGCCGCGGGGAACCATACGCTCAACAGCCTTCTCGAGAACGCGCTCCGGGAAGCGGCCTTCGATGATCTGACGAGCGGTGCGCTCCTTGATGCCGCCTGCGTAACCCGTGTGCCAGTAGTAAACCTTGTCGGAGTACTTCTTGCCGGTGAATACGACCTTGTCGGCATTGATGACGATGACGTTGTCGCCGTCGTCAACGTGAGGCGTGAAGGTTGCCTTGTGCTTGCCGCGCAGGCGCATAGCGATGATGGAAGCGAGACGACCAACGACGAGCCCTTCGGCGTCGATGATGACCCACTTCTTCTCCACCTCTGCAGGCTTCTGGGAGAAGGTTGCCATAGTTGTTACTCTCTTTTTGGATCCCTCGGCCCGGAGGCGAGAGGGCGTTTCTTGTTGCTTGGTTTGGTTGCCCGAAGACACACCAAAGAGAAAGCAGCCCGGAAAGGCTGCATTTCTGGCGGTGTGTATAAAGGCAAAGCGATGCCCGGTCAAGCAACACAGATCGTTGTGGTGCAAAAATACATGTGCAAAATCAATGTGTTATATATGTGGTATCATAATACCTCATATTTCGGGCGGCGGAACGGAGTAAGTCGCGGTCGCGTGGGCGATCAGCGCGTCTGCATTCTCCTGAAAAATCGAAGCGTCGATGACGGCGAGCCGCTTGCCAAGCTTCAGAATCCGACAGGTACAAGTAGTTGGCCTAAGCGTCGGCAGGCGCAGGAAGTTGATGTTGAGATTGGTGGTTACCGCCAACGCGACCGGCCCGATATGGGCGAGCACCGCCGCATAGGCCGTTACATCAGCCAAGGCAAAGAGGGCGGGACCGGATACGGTGCCCCCAGGGCGTAAATGCCGCTCGTTCGGGTCGAGCCTCATCGAGACGCTGCCGGGTCCGATCTCGGTTATCGTGAACACCCGCCCATCCGTATGGATCTGCGGAAAGTCCGTGTCCAGAAAACGGTGGAGCTCGTCGATCGTCATGATCGGCTGCATGAGTTCGCCTCGAAATTGCTTGTCGTCTGTGGCAGAACAATTAGCATGAAAAAGCAATGCAGGGAGTTAGACCATGGCCGAAGTCGTATCCTTTCGAAGGGATCTGAGCAAAGCGGGCGAGGGTGCGCTCGTCATCCCGCAATTAAACGACGGCGTCCTGCGGCTGACGCTAAGCAATCCGCCTGCAAATGCACTTTCTATCGCCGTCATGGAAACCCTGATCGGTGAACTCCAGAGCGCTGCGAACGACGCCGACGTCCGCGTCATCATCATCGCCTCGACGGGCAGTGTCTTCTGCGCAGGCCATGATCTCAAGGAACTGACTGCGCATCGCGCGAACGAGGACGGCGGCGAGGCATTCTTCGAAGAAACCTTTGCGCTTGCGGCTGATCTGATGCTCGAGATCACGCGCCTTTCAAAGCCTGTTATCGCCGAGATCGACGGGCTTGCAACGGCTGCCGGCTGCCAGCTTGTCGCTTCCTGCGACCTTGCGATCTGTACTGATACGGCAACCTTCTGCACACCAGGCGTCAATATCGGCCTGTTCTGTTCGACGCCGATGGTAGCGGTTTCGCGGGCAGCCCATCGCAAGCAGGCGATGGAAATGCTGCTTACCGGCGAGACGATCGACGCCTCGACCGCCAAGGATTTCGGTCTGGTAAACCGCATCGTCCCGAAGCAATACCTAACGCAGGTCGTCACCAAATATGCGTCCGTCATCGCAAGCAAATCACCGCTGACGCTGAAGATCGGCAAGGAGGCGTTCTACCGCCAGCTCGAAATGCCGCTCGAGGAAGCCTACAGCTACGCCGCTCAGGTCATGGTCGACAATATGCTGACGGCCGATGCCGAGGAGGGGATCGGAGCCTTCCTCGCCAAGCGCATGCCGCAGTGGACAGGCGAATAGCTAGCCGAGTTTCAGGATCAGTCCGCCGAGCGCGATGATTGCTCCGGCGAGATAGCGCCACGCGCTAGCCTTTTCCTTTAAAACGATGACCGAGATCAACAGGGCAAAGAGGATCGACGTCTCGCGCAGCGCGGCAACGGTCGCGACCGGCGCCTTGGTCATCGCCCAAAGTGCAAGGCCGTAGGATGCAATCGATCCGCCGCCACCGATAAGGCCGCGCCACCAATTGTAGCGGACATGCGCGGCGACTGCGACGGTGCCCCGCTTGGAGGTCGCCCATGTGAAGAGCAATACGGGCGGCAGCAGCGACATCCACAACGTATACGATACCGCATTGCCGGAGATGCGGGCGCCGATGCCATCCACATAGGTATAGGTTGCAATCACGCACGCATTGGCGAGCGCCAGTCGGATGGCGTGCCCGCCGCCTCTTCGCGCCTCGAAGGCCAGCGTCAGGATGCCGGCGCATATCGTCATCGTTCCGATCACCGCACCCGTTGACAGCGTCTCGTCCAGGATAAAACCGCTGGTAGCTGCGATTAGGAGCGGCGCGCATCCGCGCATCAGCGGGTAGACCAGGCCGATGTCGCCCTCACGATAGGCGCCAGCAACAAGCTGGAAATACACGAACTGGAGAACGGCCGAAGCGCCGATGAACGGCCATGCCGCAGCGTTCGGCAATGGCAGGAACATCAGGAAAGGGAGAGCGCAAACAGCGCCGCCCGCCGATATGAGGCTGGCATCCAGCGACTTGTCTGTGCCCGCCTTGATCATGGCGTTCCATGTCGCGTGCAACAGGGCACCAAATAGCACAAGCATTATGACGTGGATTGGCAAAAAAGACGACCAGATGGTGTGAAAACTGCGACTGAGAATGCTTGTTGCCCCGCGGCGGGCAAAAATCAAATCCTAATTGATGACGGCACGACGTCAGGCAATTTGAAGATGCCTGCTGGCACTCCTCAGAAAAAGAGGAACGTACACCAGAAGTATTTATTTGGCTGTCGCTTATTCAACTATGAGGCGTTGCTAACATAAGCGTGAACATATGTGAACATATACAGGATATACATAGAACTTTAAGGATCGAATGGCCTCGATCACGTCGAATATTATACGATTGTGACAAAGCCGTCACAAAAATAGGCGGGCGCTGCCTGAAATCAATAAGGTTAGTGCACCTGATTTGGGACGTGAAAACGCGCTTTTACAGCGAGTAATCGGGGATAATAAACATCCCGTCGAGGTTGTTGATATTTTGACAATTCAGCACGCGACACCTTGGATTATCTCTCGTCGGAATGGTCGTCCATTCCGCATACTGGTTGACGTCGCAATAGTTGCTGTTGCGAATATAGCGATCAAACAACGTCATGCCGCTAACCCGTTTCGATGGATACCGCAAAATCACAGCGCCCTCATTGTGGATCGCCGCGCGCGCCCCCTGACAGCTCATCGAGAGCGAATTGTATCGCGAAATTGCAAGCGCCGGGGAGGCCGCCATAACCATGGTGATCACGGTGACCAATTTTTTCATGGCAACATCCTCCTTCGGCGTCCTAATGCCTATATACGCCGAAACTAACTGCAGGTTTCAATGAACTGCGAAATAAACGCGATTGTCATCGGAGGCGAAGCTCTTGAATCACGACAAATATGAGGATGACTACATCCTCGATATTTTGCGTTCCGTGAAAACTATTGCGCTGACCGGAGCGTCGCCGAATCCGGCGCGACCGAGCAATGGCGTCATGGGTTATCTGCTGTCGCGCGGATACGAGGTCATCCCGGTGAACCCAGGCCAGGCTGGCAAGCAAATTCAGGGACAAATGGTTTACGCCCGGCTTGCCGATGTGCCTCGACCCGTCGACATGGTTGATGTCTTCCGTGCCTCGGAATTTCTGTCCGGCGTCGTCGAGGAGGCGTTGGCGATGAACCCGCAACCCAAAGTGATTTGGGCGCAGCTCGGTGTGCGCGATGATGCGGCTGCCGCAAGAGCAGAGGCGGCCGGCATCAAGGTGGTCATGGATCGTTGCCCGGCCATCGAGTATCCACGGCTTGTCGGCTGACGGGTTGGATTTTCCAAATAACGTGCCTGGGTTGAAATAGAACGAGATTAACTTTTCGCGGTCGTTCGCTATGCTCGCCGCCATTCGATCACTGAATGGGAGGGCTTCATGGCCAAGAAGGGTCCGGGTTTCAATACGTTGGCAGTCCATGCGGGAGCGCAGCCTGATCCCGCGACGGGCGCGCGCGCCACGCCGATCTATCAGACGACCGCCTATGTATTTAATGATTCTGATCACGCTGCAGCGCTCTTCGGCCTACAGGAGTTCGGCAACATCTATACCCGCATCATGAACCCGACCCAAGCTGTGCTCGAAGAGCGCGTCGCGGCACTTGAGGGCGGCACTGCGGCACTTGCCGTTGCGTCTGGCCATGCGGCACAGATGATCGTCTTCCACACGCTTATGCGCCCGGGCGAAAACTTCGTGGCCGCGAAGCGGCTCTACGGAGGCTCGATCAACCAGTTCGGCCATGCCTTCGATAACTTCGGCTGGCAGGTCCGCTGGGCAGACTCCGCCGATCCTGCGAGCTTCGAAAACCAGATTGATGGCAAAACGCGTGCGATTTTCATCGAAAGCCTCGCCAATCCGGGCGGCACTTTCGTCGACATCGCTGCAATTGCGGCGGTTGCACACAAGCATGGCCTTCCGCTGATCGTCGATAACACCATGGCGAGCCCCTATCTCGTCCGGCCGATCGAGCACGGTGCCGATATTGTCGTGCATTCGCTGACGAAATTTCTCGGCGGCCACGGCAATTCAATGGGCGGCGTCATCATCGATGGCGGAACGTTCGATTGGTCGCAGTCAGGCAACTATCCGATGCTGTCCAGCCCGCGACCGGAATATAACGGTGTGGTCCTGCATTCGACGTTCGGCAATTTTGCTTTCGCCATCGCCTGCCGCGTGCTTGGCCTGCGCGATCTCGGTCCGGCGATCTCGCCCTTCAATGCCTTCCTGATCTTGACGGGAATCGAAACGCTGCCGCTGCGCATGCAGCGCCACAGTGACAACGCGATCGCGGTTGCAAAGTGGTTGAAGGCGCACAGCAAGATCGCCTGGGTGAACTATGCTGGCCTCGAGGACGACCCGAACCATACGCTGCAGCAGCGCTATTCGCCGAAGGGGGCGGGTTCGGTTTTCACCTTCGGTGTCAAGGGCGGCTACGAGGCGGGCAAGACGCTGGTCGAGGGATTGGAGCTATTCTCGCATCTCGCCAACATTGGCGATACGCGCTCGCTCGTGATCCATCCCGCGTCGACGACCCACCGGCAATTGACGGACGAGCAAAGGATCGCCGCCGGTGCCAGCCCCGACGTCGTTCGCCTTTCGGTAGGCATCGAGGACGTGAAGGATATCATCGCTGATCTTGAGCAATCGCTGGCGAAGATCTGAGGGACATGGGAAACTATCTGACCTTTAACATCAATGACGTCGAACCCGAATTCGGTGCCCCGCCAGCCGACCGCGTGCTGGCCGGCGACCCGCAGTTCACGACCTGGAGCCTGGAGGAGGCCGATGGCGGACTTTATTCCGGCATATGGGAGGCGTCGCCCGGCAAGTGGCGCATCGCCTATGATGAGTGGGAGTATTGCAGCGTGCTTTCGGGATACTCGATCGTGACGGAAGATGGCGGCGATGCCGTGCATCTTCGGGCAGGCGATCGCATGATCCTCAAACCTGGCTTCAAGGGAGCCTGGGAAGTAATTGAAACGACACGGAAGGACTATGTCATCAGACTTTGATTTCAGCGCCGCACAGGGCTGAGAAGCGGTGTCGAAGGGTCGTTGACGCTCGCTCCGGCCAGCTTTGCGATAAACCTAATTCCTGTCAGAGGAAGATGCGAAATCGCTGCGGACGATGCCATGGCGCTGCAGCTTGTCGTAGAACGTCTTCCTGGGAATACCGAGGTCTGCGATGGTACGCCGCACGTCGCCATCATTGGCGTTCAGCGCTTCGCGAATAATGTGGGCCTCGTATCGCTCCAGCCGGTCCGGCAGCGACAGGGTTTTGTCCGTCTCCGGTACTGCCGCAGGAGCTTGGTCCGAAATGTGGCCGACGCCGAGGACAAACCGCTCTGCAAAATGTGACAGTTCGCGAACGTTGCCCGGCCAGTCATATTCCCGTAGGTGGCGATGGACGGACGAGGGGATGGCAGGCACCTCGCGCTTGAAGCGGGTTGCGGCGCGCTCGGCGAAGTAGCCGAAAAGAAGCGGAACGTCGTCGCGACGCTCCTTGAGCGGCGGGATCGAGATCGTCACGACGTTGAGCCGATAGTATAGATCCTCGCGGAAGTCGCCACGTTGGCGGGGATCGCCGAGATCGATCTTGGAGGCGGCAACGACGCGCAGATCGACCTGCCGAACCTCGTTCGTTCCAAGCGGCGTTACCTCGCGCATTTCGAGCACGCGCAACATCTGCACCTGTGTTGCCGGCGGCATGCTCTCGATCTCGTCCAGGAAGAGCGTACCGCCACTGGCATGTTCGATGCGACCGATGCGCTTCTTCTGAGCGCCGGTAAAAGCGCCGGGTTCGTGACCGAACAGCTCGCTTTCAACGACGCTTTCAGGCAGCGCTCCGCAGTTGAGCGCAACGAAATTGCCAGCTGCACGTCGGCTCCAGCGGTGCAACAGGCTTGCCACCACCTCCTTGCCGCTGCCGGTCTCACCCGTTAGGAGAACGTCGACGTCCGTATCGGCAATCTGCCGCAATGTGTGCCGCAGCCGTTCCATCGCGGGTGTCTGGCCAATCAGCGGCAGGTCGTCACGTGCCTGTTCGGTTGCCTTCCGCAAAGACCGGTTTTCCATCACTAAACGGCGCTTTTCGGCAGCGCGCCGAACGCTTTGGATAAGCCGGTCTGTTGCGAAGGGTTTCGTGATGAAGTCATAAACCCCATCCTGCATGGCTTTCACTGCCATTGGAATGTCGCCGTGGCCGGTGACCAGGATGACCGGCAGATCCTCGTCTTGCTGCCGTACGCGGTTGAAGAGCTGCAAGCCATCGATCTCCGGCATCCGGATATCGGAAACGAGAACGCCTGCGAAATTCGCGTTCAATGCCGCCAACGCTTCGCCGGCATTGGAAAAGGCGGAAACGGCGAAGCCGGCGAGTTCGAGCGTCTGCTTGGTTGCCCGAAGCAGGTCCCTGTCGTCGTCGACGAGGAAGATCGGCGTTACTTCGCTCATGCTCTGGCCTTCCGCAAATGTACTGTAAAGCAGGTTCCGGTTTCATCGCTGGTCACATCCATGCGGCCGCCATAGTCTGCCACGATGTCCTTGGAAATAACGAGGCCAAGACCCAGACCTCTCTCCTTGGAAGTGTTGAACGGCGTGAAAAGCGACTTCAGGATAACAGGCGAAATGCCTGGCCCGTTGTCAGCGACTTCGATCGCAACCTCCTCGTCAGTCTCGCTGACAGAGACATCGACTTTGGCATCGGCTCGCCCATCGAGGGCTTCCAGGGCATTTTGGAACAGGTTGATTAGAATCTGCTCAAGCCGGATTCGGTTGCCAAGCACATACAGCCCTGCTCGCGGCTGCCGGATATTCAGTGCCTCCAACTGGCCAGCGAACCGGCTTTTCAGCAGAACCACCGCACCATCGATTACTCCGAGCAATTCGATGGGCTCCGGTGCAACCCGGCCCTTTCGCGCGAACGCCTTCAATTCATCGGTAATGGCGCCGATCCGCTCGGTGAGGCTGGCGATCGCTTCGAGGTTTTCGTCAACGGGAGTCGTTTGCTGGCGCTCCAGGAAGACGCGGGCATTGTCTGCATAAGCGCGTATGGTCGCGACCGGTTGGTTGATCTCATGCGCAACGCCTGCGGCGATCTGGCCGAGGATCGCAAGCCGGTTCGCCTGCACCAACTCCTGCTGAACGATCTGCAGCCTCGCTTCCGTTTCCCTGTGATCGGAGATTTCGGCCTGCAAACGGTCGCGCGCCCGGCTGAGGTCGTCGGTTCGTGCGATGACCCGTCGTTCCAGCTCCTCACGCATGGCCTGTTCTTCCGCGATCTTCGTCGCGGCCGCCTGGCGTCTCCTCAGAATTAGCCCGGTAATGGCGAGGAGCGGCAGAAGGACGGCCAGCGACAGCAGTCGCATTTCACGAACCGACGCAGCAACCGGCGCGTCGGTCGGGACAAGGTATTCGAGATGCCACGGCGTGGTTGGTACCGGCGTGGAAAGGCGTAGATATTGGCCCTCGCCACTGCCGGGAAGAACCGCAGAGACTAGTGAAGCCGCAGCGTCGATCGGCTGAGGGCGCATGATGGGCAAGGTCGCAAGCGGTGCGTCACCGAACTGGAGGCTGTTGCGGATGGCGGCAAGGTCGGCCTCCGGCACGGGTCCGTTCATCATGAAACGCCACGAGGGAATACTGGTAATCAGAACTACGCCGCGATCGTCGACAACATAAACAGGGCGTTGCGTATCGCGCCAATCGCTTTCCAGCTGATCGAACTGAAACTTGACGACCACGACGCCAAGCGGTGCCGCCGCACTGCCCACGCGGCGCGAAATGTAGAGGCCGGGACGCTTGCTTACACTGCCGAGGGCAAAGTGCTCGGCACTCCCATCGTCCATCGCCTTTCTGAAGTAGTCGCGGAAGGTATAGTCGTTGCCGACAAAGCTGATGGGCTCCCGCCAATTGCTGGAGGAGACAGCGATGCCGTTGGGACCGATGACGTAGAGCACGGCGGCCTGCGTTCCCGTGACGAGCCGCTCAAGCTTCCGGTTCAAGATGTCGATCGCATCGCTGCTCTCGGCGGACAGGGCATCGAGAACCTGTTGGTCCTCGGCTAGAAGCAGAGGCAGCGCGCGCGGCCTTTCCAGAACTGCGTTGAGGAGCGCGACCTTGAGGCTCGCATCGGTGCGGCCTTGGCTCGCAATCGTGTCAATAGCGGAGCGGCGCCCATAGATGGTGGCGCCAAGGAGCGTGGCAAGGATCAGGACAGCCGAAACCGTGGCAAAGAGAATCCAGGCTCGCCCAATACGGCGGCTGGCCCGGTAAACGGAGCTGAAACCTGATGGCGAAGGAGGCTGCAACATCATTCAATTTGTGCGTAATTTCGCACTCTCGTCAAATCAATTTGTGCGAAAATACGCGCAAATCTCCCATTATGTGGGAGGTGAATTCGAAATATTGATTGTGAATCAATGATTTCATAGTTTCGTCACAACTTGGCACGCATGTTGCAAAACCTCCTCAAACAGCCGCGTGGCTGTTGACTTGGTTACACAATCGCCCCGGGAGGCCACCTTTGGTTTTGGGGCACATGGAGGACATCATGGGTGCAGCACTTCCAGTCGCGCAGCCGCGCGGCACGGTTCCATTTTACCGGCTTCTCTACGTGCAGGTTATTGCCGCCATCTGTGCTGGCATTCTGCTCGGCCATTTCTATCCCGACGTCGGCACGGCCCTGAAGCCGCTGGGCGACGCCTTCATCAAGCTCGTCAAGATGATCATCGCCCCCGTCATCTTCTTGACGGTTGCGACGGGCATCGCCGGGATGTCCGATCTGCAGAAGGTCGGACGCGTTGCCGGCAAGGCAATGCTCTACTTTCTCGTCTTTTCGACGCTGGCCCTCGCCGTCGGCCTGTTGGTCGCCAACGTCATACAGCCGGGTGCCGGCATGCATATCGATCCGGCGACGCTCGATGCCAAGGCCGTTGCAACCTACGCGGACAAGGCTCATGACGCGACGGTCACGGGCTTCCTAATGAACATCATTCCGAACACAATCGTTGGCGCCTTTGCCGAGGGCGATATTCTTCAGGTGCTATTCTTCTCGGTCCTCTTCGGTATCGCGCTTGCCATGGTTGGCGATCGTGGTCGACCGGTTGTCGACTTTCTGCAGGCCCTGACTGCCCCGGTCTTCAAGCTGGTGGCTGTCCTGATGAAGGCTGCTCCGATCGGTGCATTCGGCGCCATGGCCTTCACGATCGGCAAATACGGCATCGGCTCCATTGCAAATCTGGCAATGCTGATCGGTACCTTTTACCTGACGTCGCTGCTCTTCGTGCTCGTCGTCCTCGGCGCGGTCGCGCGGTATAACGGATTCTCGATCCTTTCGCTGATCCGCTACATCAAGGAAGAGCTGCTGCTGGTGCTCGGCACATCCTCTTCTGAGGCAGCGCTTCCCGGTCTCATGGCCAAGATGGAACAGGCAGGCTGCAAACGCTCGGTCGTCGGGCTCGTTATCCCGACTGGCTATTCCTTCAATCTCGATGGCACGAACATCTACATGACGCTCGCGGCTCTCTTCATCGCTCAGGCGACGGACACGCCGCTGACCTTGGCAGACCAGATCCTGCTTCTGCTGGTTGCAATGTTGAGTTCCAAGGGTGCTGCCGGCATCACCGGCGCCGGCTTTATCACGCTCGCTGCAACGCTCTCTGTTGTACCCTCGGTTCCCGTTGCCGGCATGGCGCTGATCCTCGGCATCGACCGCTTCATGTCGGAATGCCGCGCTCTGACGAATTTTGTCGGTAACGCCGTTGCAACGGTCGTGGTCGCCCGCTGGGAGAATGAGCTCGACCAGACGAAGTTTGCTGCGGCCATGGCAGGCAAGTTGCCACAGGAGCCGGTAGCCGAAGTGTCGGCCTTACAAGCCGCTGAGTAAGCGAGACAGAAGTATGACAGAAACGTCCGCGCTGCCTGGGGCGCGGACGTTTTCATTGACAGCCTACCAAACGAGATCCAGTCGGTCCAATCCGTGGAAATGATAGACGTCTTTTACGACGGGTGTCCTGGCAAGCCTCAACCCTGGCAGCCGCTTAAAGAGAATTGGCAGGACGACGTTCAGCTCGAGCCGGGCCAGCGGCGCCCCAATGCAGAAGTGGATGCCAGCGCCAAAGGAGAGATTTGGAGCCTCGTTGCGGTCGGGCCTGAAGGTGAGTGGATCGCTGAATTTTGCAGGGTCGAGATTGGCGGCGGCTAGAATCAGGCTGACCTTGTCGCCTCGCTTGAACGAAATGCCATCGATCTCGACCGGCTCCAACGCCCAGCGCTGAAAAATGTGAACCGGTGCGCAGATGCGCAGGGACTCTTCGATGGTTCGTTCGATCGTTGCCTCGTCCTTGAAAAGATCGGCCGGATCGCGCCCGCTGTCCAGGATGATGCGCACCGAATTGCCGATCTGGTGGACCGTCGCCTCATGACCGGCATTGAGAAGGACTATCGTCGTCGAAACGAGTTCATCCTCGGTCAGATACTGGCCCTTGTGTTCGGTATGGATCATGTGCGTCAGGAGGTCGTCCCGCGGGTTGGCGCGGCGCTCGGCGATGACAGTCTTTACATAGTCCGAAAATTCCTTCGCAGCCCGCTCGGCGCCATCCTCGTCCTGTTGGGTGCGACCGAAGAGATACATGCGGATGTAAGCATGGGACCACTTCAGGAGCTGCGGCCCCATTTCCTCCGGAATGCCGATCATGCGGGCAATCATCGTCACGGGAATGATGTCGGCAAATGCTGAAAGCAGCTCGACTTCGTTGTCCGTCTCAAAGCCGTCAATGAGCTTGTTGGCAAGCTCGGCAAGCTCTGGCTTCATCCTCTCCACGTGGCGGGAGACGAAAGCGCGATTGACGAGCGTTCGCAGGCGCGTGTGCTCAGGCGGCTCCAGCTCGAGCAAGGAGTATCGTTCAGCAAGATCAAAATTCGCGACGTGCTGGTCCGGCTCTGGAAGGTCGAGTTCTTCGCGGCTTGCGATATGCAGGATCTGGCGGCCAAAACGACGATCGCGCAGCAGGCTGTTGACCTGGTCGTAGCCGGTGAAGAACCACTGCTTCTGCTGCTCCCAATAGAATGTGGGGCAGCGCGCGTGGAGAGCGGCGTAAACAGTGTTCGGATCACTGTAAAAGGCTGGATTGCTTGCGTCCAGGGAGACGTGGCGTGTCGTGGCGTCGATGGAGAGAAAAGGTGGGATCATCATGTTTCGAGGATTAGCGGATTTGCCAAGCCTCGAAAAGATGGGGTCAACCTCTGGATAAAGATCCGACGCGGCGGAGCGCGTGAATTTGGTCGTCGAGTGTGGGAACGAGCTCGCCACTTGTTTGATCCGGTTGCGGAGGGGGCGGAGCCGCAGCTTCGGCTTCACCGAAGATGACAGTGCAGTTGCGGCCGGCTGACTTGGCGGCATATAGCGCGCGATCGGCCGCTGAGACCAATTTATCTCGGTTGGCCTCAAGAGCCGAGGCAAGAGCGACACCGGTGCTGACGGTCGCCGGTATGATTGCCTCGCCAGTGCTCACTGGGACGCGACAGAACTCGGCGCGGATCGATTCCGCCAGTGCTTCCGCCTCGGTCTGGTCGGCCACCGTCGCGAAAGCGGCAAACTCCTCGCCGCCCATGCGCCCGAAGGCTCCATCAGGTACGAATTGGCGGGCCATACGGGCAAATACCGTCAGTATGATGTCGCCAGCCTGGTGGCCGAAGCGGTCGTTGACGCGCTTGAAGTGGTCGAGGTCGAAGATCAGTACGGCAACCTGGCGGTTGTCTTGGAATGCGCTCTCCTGAATGGCGTCAAAGCGGCCGAAAAGCCCGCGACGGTTCAACACACCCGTCAGTGAATCGGTCAGGCTGAGCATACGAAGGTGCTTCTCCGATCGCTCCATGATGACTAGGCAAGTGAGGGCGCAGGCGAGGGTCAATAGGAAACCCGTTGCCATAGCGGCGGCGCCGGCGAAATTGGCGGCTTCCGTGTCGGTTGGGCCGATCAGCGCCATCGCCATCGCCGTGCCGAACGAGAGCAGACTCTGAATAACAAAGATGGCGCCCAGTTTGCCTCGCGAGCTCTCATTACGCTGACCGGCCATGCAGACGGCCATTGCCAGCGCCGTCGCGCCGGTGGCCGAGGCCAGGTTATAAAGAATGACGCGATTGGCGTAGTCGTCGTTGACCCACGGCAGGAAGACGCCGCCCAGCCACACGAGGGGCGGCAGCAATGCCCACCATTCGAGCTTGCGGCGATCGAGCGCCAAGTATCCAGCAACCCACGCGCTTTGTCCGCAAAGCGCGATCGTGTTGCCGATCTCGATGGAGAAAATGCTGGGTATCTGCCCGCGCAGGGCAACCATTGCAAAACCCACGCCGCTAAGAAGAAAGCCCATTCCCCAATAGAAATAGGCCTTGTTTCGGACATCGTGGCGCCAGGCCATGAAAGCTACCAGCGCGAGCGTCATGGCTTCCGAACACCAAATGGCTAATCCAGTCGTAACATTGAACACGGCAATACCCCTTGCATTGCGCGCATTCTTTCGGAAGAAGCTGGCAACTTCATTAATTGCGCATGGTCGTCAGTGCATTTTTGTGCCGAGTTGTCGTTAGGCTTTCTGGTCTGTAAACGCAGCGCAGTCGCATGCGGATTCAGAGTTCGTTCATCCTGACATTGACAAAAGCTGTGCGGGGGCGCGATCACCGCTCGCTCTTCGACGTTAATTGCGGGAATGAGCCCACATCGGCGAAAAGTTGTTCGCCTTGCGCCTGCTCCTCTTAACGTTATCCATCAGCGCGTCTTGAAGAGGA
This sequence comes from Rhizobium mesoamericanum STM3625, assembly GCF_000312665.1. GTDB lineage: Bacteria > Pseudomonadota > Alphaproteobacteria > Rhizobiales > Rhizobiaceae > Rhizobium > Rhizobium mesoamericanum. The sequence goes on from NZ_HF536772.1 coordinate 2,287,150, forward strand.
GGGCAGGGAAGCTCTATGTAGGGATAAGGCATTTTCTTTGATTCCCGGCCTAGCCGGCAGACGTTGACAAAGGACGCACATGAGAAACCCAGTCGATACCGCTATGGCACTTGTGCCGATGGTCGTGGAACAGACCAATCGCGGTGAACGCTCCTACGACATCTATTCGCGCCTGCTCAAGGAACGCATCATCTTCCTGACTGGCCCGGTCGAGGATCATATGGCGACGCTCGTCTGCGCCCAGCTCCTCTTCCTCGAGGCCGAGAACCCGAAGAAGGAAATCGCGCTCTACATAAACTCGCCGGGCGGCGTCGTTACTGCCGGTATGGCAATCTACGACACGATGCAGTTCATCAAGCCTGCGGTCTCGACGCTCTGCATCGGGCAGGCCGCCTCGATGGGCTCGCTACTTCTAGCCGCCGGTCACAAGGACATGCGCTTTGCCACCCCGAATTCCCGTATCATGGTGCATCAGCCTTCGGGCGGCTTCCAAGGTCAGGCATCGGACATCGAGCGTCACGCCCGCGATATTCTGAAGATGAAGCGCCGCCTCAATGAAGTTTACGTCAAGCACACCGGCCGCACCTACGAGGAAGTCGAAAAAACCCTCGACCGCGACCACTTCATGGATGCGGACGAGGCTCAGACCTGGGGTGTCATCGACAAGGTCCTGACGTCGCGCGTCGAGATGGAAGGCGATACCGCCCAGTGAGAAGCCGGAATGGTGTTGTATTCGCCACAGTTCTATCTCATTTGTGATCGAACAAGGGAAGAAACCCGTGGCGGGTACGGCGATCTCAAGTATTAATGCTATGTTGAATTTTTATGACATAGCATCGGCAGTCGAAGGGGAATTCGTTGCCGCCGGAGCCAGGACAGCTTAGTTTGGACCGGTTCGTACCCCTTAACGGCCTTGGCCGGCTGGGGCTCCAAGCGTGGAGCAGGCCAATGAGTGGACCGTATTTTCACCTTGAAATGCGGCGTGCTGGAAGGAAAGTGATATGAGCAAGGTCAGCGGCAGCAACGGCGGCGACTCTAAAAACACCCTGTACTGCTCCTTCTGCGGAAAGAGCCAGCACGAAGTCCGGAAGCTGATTGCCGGACCGACGGTTTTCATTTGCGATGAATGCGTCGAATTGTGCATGGACATTATTCGCGAAGAGAACAAGTCCTCGATGGTCAAGTCCCGCGATGGCGTTCCTACGCCCCAGGACATCATCAAGGTTCTCGACGAATACGTCATCGGTCAGCGCCAGGCGAAGAAGATCCTGTCGGTCGCCGTTCACAACCATTACAAGCGCCTCGCGCATGCCACGAAGAACAGCGAAGTCGAACTGGCGAAGTCGAATATCATGCTGGTCGGCCCGACCGGTTGCGGCAAGACCTATCTTGCCCAGACGCTCGCTCGCATCATCGACGTTCCCTTCACCATGGCCGATGCGACAACGCTGACGGAAGCCGGCTATGTCGGTGAAGACGTCGAAAACATCATTTTGAAGTTGCTGCAGGCTGCCGACTACAACGTCGAGCGCGCCCAGCGCGGCATCGTCTACATCGACGAAGTCGACAAAATTTCACGTAAGTCCGACAACCCGTCGATCACGCGCGACGTTTCGGGCGAGGGCGTCCAGCAGGCGCTTCTGAAGATCATGGAAGGCACGGTTGCTTCCGTACCGCCACAGGGTGGCCGCAAGCATCCGCAGCAGGAATTCCTGCAGGTCGATACCACGAATATCCTGTTCATCTGCGGTGGCGCGTTCGCGGGCCTCGACAAGATCATTTCTGCCCGCGGCGAAAAGACCTCGATCGGCTTCGGCGCGACCGTCAAGGCTCCGGACGACCGACGCGTCGGCGAAGTCCTGCGCGAGCTGGAGCCGGAAGATCTGGTCAAGTTCGGCCTCATTCCTGAGTTCATTGGTCGTCTGCCGGTTCTGGCGACGCTCGAGGATCTCGACGAGGATGCGCTGATCCAGATCTTGTCCGAGCCGAAGAATGCCCTGATCAAGCAGTACCAGCGCCTGTTCGAGATGGAAGACGTGGAACTGACCTTCCATGAGGACGCACTTCGCGAGATCGCCCGCAAGGCGATTATTCGCAAGACCGGTGCTCGCGGCCTTCGCTCGATCATGGAAAAGATCCTGCTCGACACGATGTTCGAACTGCCGGCGCTGGAAGGCGTCCGCGAGGTCGTCATCTCCGAGGAAGTGGCACGCGGCTCCGCCCGTCCGCTTTACATCTATGCCGATCGCCAGGACGAGAAGGCCAACGCTTCGGCGTGAGGCATGATATCGTTAAGATACGAACCGTGAATTTTAGGGGCTTGCCGTTGGCAGGCCCCTTTCTATTTCAAAACCAGTGCACGAGCCTGATAAATCTTGCTAAAGAGGTCTGAAAGCGCCTCGGCTGCGGTTGCGGATTCCCACGTCCGTGGCAATTATGGAATGATTCCGTTGGTGTGTTTCGGTCTTATGTGTTAGCCGGCGCGGAAGTGGTAAGGGCCGGCCAAGCCAGGCGCTCCAGAGTGAAGGTGTTCCGTTGTCGCATAGCTGTCATGTCCAGGGGGGCACCGGCCATAGCGCAGCTTGAAAAGCATAGTCAGAACCTCCACTTGTAGTCTCAAGTGGAGTGCGGCCGGTTCTAGTGGCCGTACCAGAAGAGCCCGCCAACGGGACGATGGAAAGGAAATAAAATGACGAAGAAAACGTCAGTTGCGAGCATTGCATATCCGGTTTTGCCCCTGCGCGACATCGTCGTCTTCCCGCATATGATCGTGCCGCTATTTGTCGGCCGCGAGAAGTCGATCCGTGCGCTTGAGGAGGTCATGGGATCGGACAAGCAGATCATGCTCGTCACGCAGATCAATGCGAGCGATGACGATCCAGAACCGTCGGCCATTCACAACGTCGGCACAGTCGCCAATGTATTGCAGTTGCTGAAGCTTCCCGATGGCACCGTCAAGGTTCTGGTCGAGGGTCGCGCGCGCGCCGAGATCGACGCTTACACCGCTCGCGAGGATTTCTACGAAGCCCTCGGTCATGTTCTCGAAGAGCCGCATGACGATCCTGTCGAGCTTGAAGCGCTCAGCCGCTCGGTGGTGTCGGAATTCGAGAGCTATGTAAAACTCAACAAGAAGATCTCGCCTGAGGTTGTTGGCGCAGCCAGCCAGATCGACGACTACTCGAAGCTTGCCGACACGGTCGCTTCGCACCTGTCGATCAAGATCACCGAGAAGCAAGAGATGCTGGAAACCACCAGCGTCAAGGCACGCCTGGAAAAGGCGCTCGGCTTCATGGAGGGCGAAATCTCGGTCCTTCAGGTCGAGAAGCGCATTCGCTCGCGCGTCAAGCGCCAGATGGAGAAGACCCAGCGCGAGTATTACCTGAATGAGCAGATGAAGGCGATCCAGAAGGAGCTCGGCGACGGCGAGGAAGGCCGCGATGAGATGGCCGAACTGGAAGAACGCATCGCCAAGACCAAGCTGTCCAAGGAAGCTAAGGAAAAGGCTGATGCTGAGCTGAAGAAGCTGCGCCAGATGAGCCCGATGTCGGCCGAAGCCACGGTGGTTCGCAACTACCTCGACTGGTTGCTCGGCATTCCGTGGGGTAAGAAGTCGAAGATCAAGTCGGATCTCAACAATGCTGAAAAGATCCTTGAAGCCGATCACTTCGGTCTCGACAAGGTCAAGGAACGCATTGTCGAGTACCTGGCTGTTCAGGCTCGCGCGACGAAGATCAAAGGCCCGATCCTGTGCCTCGTCGGCCCTCCAGGCGTCGGCAAGACGTCGCTCGCCCAGTCTATCGCCAAGGCGACAGGCCGTGAGTATGTGCGCATGGCCCTCGGCGGCGTTCGCGACGAAGCTGAAATCCGCGGCCATCGCCGCACCTACATCGGCTCTATGCCCGGTAAGGTCATCCAGTCGATGAAGAAGGCAAAGAAGTCCAACCCGCTTTTCCTGCTCGATGAAATCGACAAGATGGGCCAGGATTTCCGTGGCGATCCGTCCTCGGCGCTTCTCGAGGTGCTGGATCCGGCTCAGAACTCGACGTTCATGGATCACTACCTGGAAGTCGAATACGACCTGTCTGATGTGATGTTCATCACGACAGCGAACACGCTGAATATCCCTGCGCCCTTGATGGACCGCATGGAAGTCATCCGTATCGCTGGCTACACCGAAGACGAAAAGCGTGAGATCGCCAAGCGGCACCTGCTGCCGAAGGCCATCAAGGAACATGCACTGCAGCCGAGCGAATTCTCGGTCAGCGACGATGCACTGATGGCAATCAGCCAGCAGTACACCCGCGAAGCCGGTGTTCGTAACTTCGAACGCGAATTGATGAAGCTCGCCCGTAAGGCGGTCACCGAGATCATCAAGGGCAAGACGAAGTCGGTTCATGTCACCGCCGAAAACATCGATGACTATCTGGGCGTTCCGCGCTTCCGCCACGGCGAAGCAGAGCGTGAGGATCAGGTCGGCGTGGTAACGGGTCTGGCCTGGACGGAAGTCGGCGGCGAACTGCTGACGATCGAAGGCGTCATGATGCCGGGCAAGGGGCGGATGACCGTGACCGGCAACCTTAAGGAAGTCATGAAGGAATCGATCTCCGCAGCGGCGTCTTATGTCCGCTCGCGCGCTGTCGATTTCGGCATTGAGCCGCCGCGCTTTGATAAGAGCGACATCCACGTGCACGTGCCGGAAGGTGCAACGCCGAAGGATGGTCCGTCCGCCGGTGTTGCCATGGCAACCGCGATTGTCTCGATCATGACCGGCATCCCGGTCGACAAGAACGTGGCGATGACGGGTGAAATCACCCTTCGTGGTCGTGTTCTGCCGATCGGCGGCCTCAAGGAAAAGCTGCTGGCAGCGCTTCGCGGCGGCATCAAGAAGGTGCTGATTCCGGAAGAAAACGCCAAGGATCTGGCGGAGATTCCGGATAACGTGAAGAACAACATGGAGATCATCCCTGTGTCCCGTATGGGCGAGGTGATCAAGCATGCGCTGGTTCGCAGACCGGAAGCGATCGAATGGGATGGAACGGTGGAAACGCCTGTTATCGCCACGGTCGAAGGGCTCGACGAAACGGGTGCAACCATAGCTCACTGAGCTTTGTTTGCCACATTCGTGCCCAATTGCTTAAAAACCCTGAAAAGGCTGGTGTTTTCGCCAGCCTTTTTTTGTGAAATCGCCTTGCAGACTCTTGCATTTCCCTGATTTGCAGGGTCTTTGGGGTGCGGCGGGCCTGATGAACTCTATTCTGCGCCTTAGCTTATAGATTTGAGACGTTTCGAACCATTTAGAAAGGGGTGGAAACATGAACAAGAATGAACTCGTGTCCGCAGTTGCCGAAAAGGCAGGGCTTTCGAAGACCGACGCTGCTTCCGCAGTTGACGCTGTTTTTGAAGTCGTCCAGGCTGAACTGAAGGGCAAGGGCGACGTTCGCCTCGCTGGTTTCGGTAGCTTCACCGTTTCCCATCGCGCTGCTACGAAGGGCCGCAATCCGTCTACCGGCGCAGAAGTCGATATTCCGGCTCGCAACGTGCCGAAGTTCACGCCCGGCAAGGGCCTGAAGGACGCAGTCAACGGCTGATATGAGTTTTCTTGGCGGCCGGGCAACGAGACCGGCGGTACAAGTTTCGAAGGGTTCGGCCACTGCCGAACCCTTTTTGCATCTCGGGGCAGCCTTGTCGGCACGCGAGGTATGTCTTACCAAATGGCTGTTCTCATGGCGGGGCGAAAGTCCCCACCGGCGGTAAGAGTCTGGGCTCAACCCCGCGAACGCCTTTTGGCTGGTGCCGAAAGGGTCAGCAGATCCGGTGCAATCCGGAGCCGACGGTTACAGTCCGGATGAAAGAGAATGAGCGGAGCAGGCAAGGGCGGAAACTGTCCTAGCTGCCGTTCGCGCTCATGCGTCCTGATTTGTGTTGGGTTCGAAAGAAAAACATGAATCAGACTTCCCGTACATATTCTGCACCGCGAGCTATGGTCCGGTGCTGCGTGCATGATCGCTGCGGGCATAACCTTCTCGATTCTCAATGTCGTCACCCAATGGCTGACGCTGATGCTCGCTTTTCCCTCAGCTTCGGCAGCGTTCTGGCAATATGCTTTTGCTCTGATCTTCTCATTGCCCTTTCTTCGGCGCGTTGGCATTGGAGCCATGAGGACGCGCTATGCCTGGCGTCACATCGCGCGCGTCGCCTTGGCGACTTTTGGCGTGACGACCTGGGTCGCGGGGCTTGCGTCCGTGCCGATCTGGCAGGCAATCGCTCTGGTGATGACGACCCCGTTCTTCATGATCATGGGTGCCGCGGTGAGCAGCGACCGCCACCGCTTCCTGGGAGCAATGATCTGCAGCCGTGGTCGGATAGTTTCAGTTGGGCCGCGCTCCTGCCGATCCTTTCGGCCCTTCTGTGGTGCGCCTCATCGTTGATCACCAAGAGCCTTACCGGGGGTCGACCGGAGACCATTACCGTCTGGCTTCTTGCGCTCCTGACGCCCGGCGACCGGCGACGGCTCATCTGTCACGGATAAAGATGGCGGGGAACGAGACGGGCGAAACTCTCTTCTTCCAGGTCACCCTCGTCGGCACGAACTAAGATTAGTTGCGCCACGAAACAGAATGGCCGGGTCTATGCCCGGCTATTCTCGTGTCATTTGCCTACCTTACCAGCGCTGGTGGACATAAGGGGCGACCAGCCGCTCGTAGATTTCGCGTGTGGCCTCCATCACCTCGCGTGAGAGCGGCGCCAGGCTTGCTGCTGCCGCGTTTGCACGCGCTTGCTCGGCGTTGCGTGCGCCGGGAATGGCAACAGTGACAGCATCGCTCATCAGGATCCAACGGAGCGCGAAGGCCGCCATCGTCGCGCCCGATGGCACGAGCTTGCGCACTTCCTCCACAGCCTGCAGGCCGATGTCGAAGGGAACGCCCGCGAACGTCTCGCCGACATCGAAGGCCTCGCCTTGGCGATTGAAATTGCGGTGATCATCGCTTGCGAATTTGGTTTCGCGGGTGATCTTGCCGGACAGCAAGCCGCTGGCGAGCGGCACGCGTGCGATGACGGCGATATTTTTCCGGCGAGCCTCCTGGAAAAACAGGTGGTCGGGTCTCTGGCGAAAGATGTTGTAGATGATCTGGATGCTGACAACACCAGGATACTCGATCGCCTTCAGCGCTTCCTCGACCTTCTGCACGCTCACGCCGTAAGCCCTGATCTTACCGACCTTTTGCAACTCGTTTAGACCATCGAAGACCTCCGGGCGATAAAGCACCTCGGTTGGAGGGCAGTGCAGCTGCACCAGATCAAGGCTGTCGACTCGCAGGTTTTTCAGACTGCGATCGATGAAGCCCTCGAGGTTGGCCTTGGTGTAGCCATCGACGACATGCGGGTTGAGCCGGCGACCTGCCTTCGTCGCAACCATCGGCCGTTCGCCGCCGCGGCTCGCCAGAACGTCGGCAATAATCTTTTCCGACCGACCGTCACCGTAGACATCGGCGGTATCGATGAAGGTCATGCCGGCGTCGAGCGCCGCGTTCAGCGCGTCGCGTCCGTCGGCTTCGCTGACATCGCCCCAGGCGCCGCCGATCTGCCATGCGCCGAAGCCGATATTCGTCACGGTATGGGGCAGATGGCCGAAAGAATGCTGTTTCATGGAAATTCTCCGCGTCATGAAATACCTCGCCCTAGCAGTCGCTCAGGCGAGGAGCAAGCGCCTGTAGCGGAGATAGGGCGGCATCGCTCTGAGCGTCGTTATTTCTTCTAGCGGGCGGCTTTAAGGGCGTGAATTTGTTTTGATCTCTAGGTGGTGACAAGAGCCGGCGACTGGCCACACGCCGCTTGGACAATGAAGTCACTTGGCTTACGGTTGCCTCCTAGACTGATCGTTATACTCGAAAAGGAAGCGTCGATGGAGATCAAACCTTGCGGATCGCAGCCCTCCATACAAGCGCCGACAGAATATTTCACAGGGTCGGTGCGCCAGGACCCATTGATGGATGCACCAAGCCCGGCACGGGTGAGGGTTGTAAGCGTCACGTTCGAGCCAGGTGCGCGAACCGCCTGGCATACGCACCCGTTGGGGCAGACCCTCGTCGTCACAGCCGGAAAAGGTCTGGCGCAGAGCGAAGGCGGACCGCTGCATGAAATCGGCGCCGGCGACACGGTTTGGTTCGCGCCCGGTGAAAAACACTGGCATGGCGCCGCCCCCGATACCGCCGTGACCCATATCGCGATCCATGAAGCGCTGAACGGCAGCGCCGCAGACTGGATGGAACACGTCAGCGACGAGCAATATGCAGGAAAGGCCTGACGCGGGTCACAGGCGCTTCAGGCAATAGGAAAAGTGCGCATGCGATTCGACCGTCAGGAATTCGAATTGCCAGCCATAGTCCTTGCAGAACTTGGTAACCGCTTCGACGACGCCGTAGACGATCGGCTTGACCGTGTTGCCGGTGCAGAAATCGTGCCCGGCGATTCGACCCGTCCGCTTGACCTTCTTCTCGCAAAGCAGCAGTTCCTGCCAGGTGAGCTCGAAGGAATGATCGGTATCGATGTAAGCCCAGTCGAGGAAGTCATCTTCGAATTCGGCGAGCTTTTCGAGCGATGTGCCCTGCATCAGGTGCAACTGCCCACTCTCGATTTGGTCCTTGAACTGATTGTGGATTTGATCGAGCCCCGAACTATAGCGATCCATGTTCCAGGGATCGATCAGGTAGAGCTGCGCCGGTCGGTTCTTTTTCAGGATCTCCGCCGTGTATTCCCCAAAGGCAGCTCCGACTTCGACACCGATGCCGCCGTTTGGGATTCGATAGAGCAACTCGCCTCGATCCGGAAGCAGCCTTGCGTTCTCCATGTGATGGGCCGTTAGCTGGGTCCTCGGCATGCTCGCTCTTTGTGCCTGCCGTTCCTCGCGTGTTTTCATGATGATGTCTCGGATGATGCTTCAGTGACTGGACCGTGCGGCCCGCGAGAACCATCTTATAGCCAGCGCGGTGCAATGTTGGCTAGGCTACTTCCTGAGTTAAGCCCAATCGCTGCTACCTGGTTCTACCGGTAGATCAGCCAGTCCTTGGGCACATGTGAGACATTCGCGACACCATGGATGGAGACATTGTTGCCGCCCGATGCCTTTGCCATGCCGAGCGCCTGTTCGGCGAATGCGATAAGCGCATCAGCTGTCCGGGCTTCCTTCGACATACATATCCCGACTGAGAATGTAAGCGGCGCTGCCCGTTTTCCCGAAACCGGATGCACCACCGGCAACGCCTTCAGTCGCTCGCGAAGCCTGTCAACGAGCCTCATGATCTCCGTCTCATCTGCTGTTCGGAAAATGAAACCAAAACGCCCCCGATCGAAGCGGCAGGCCAGATCCTCTTCACCGAACATCGCTTGGATCAACTCGCCGACTTTCTTGAGCGTTGGTTCAGGAAGATTTGGAACGGCCGCAATAGTCTCGTAGCCGTCCATATCCGCAAAGGCGATTCCGCAGAGATCTGGAAGGCCGGATTTCTCGTATATGCTGGCGAGTTCCTTGTTGAAGACCCGACGGTTCCCCAGGCCGGTCAGCGCATCGACAAATCTCGCAGCATTCGCGGCTGCGGCCTCGCGGTGTACCTCCTCGAGTTTTTGCGATTTCTCCATCACCCTGGAAGCGAGCATCGCACTTTGTGCCTCGCGAGTACTTGTTGCCGAGCTTACCGATTGCAGCGATCGCGATAACGCGTCTTTGTCCGTTACGTCGTTGGCTTCGAAGACCCGGGCAGCTTGGCTGATGACACTTCCGTAGCGCGTCAGGGCTGACTTTTCCTCGTCGAGCAGGGAGAGAATGCTCTGTAGTTCCTGCTGCACCTGTCCGGAACGCACCTCGAGCTGGCTGCCTTCGAAGTGGTGGGGCAGATAACGGCGGGCAATGCCATCCAGGGCCTCCTGCGTCTTGACCGGGCCGAGCAACCTGAGTTCGCGGGCGAGATCCGGACTGTTACCGGTCAGCGCCTCGAATATGAGCTCATAGTTACGCGGCAGTCCTTCGATTCCGAGTTGTTGCAAGACCGTTGCAATGCGAAAGGCTAGGCTCGTGTGCGTGTTGGACTGCACCTGATGCTCTCTCCGACGTGACTTCTTGCTACCACTGACGAGGCGGGGGCGACATGAAGGCAGCCATGGCCCGCTGCATAACAATTGCAGGTAAGGCAACGGCCTGGTTATCGTGCTCCCTGTGACAACTTATGAGGACAATATTGAACGCACTCAATTAAGGCGAAGTAAATGAGCGCTCTGCGAAGCGAGGCACGAATCGCATGCCAGGCTACGGCACATCCTTTTTTTCTCGAGAACGAGGTACAAAGTGCACGCGATCTGCTCAGGTGGCTCGCGAATGCGCCACCATCAAAGCAAATCGCAGGAAGAAATGGTGGGCGATGAGAGACTCGAACTCCCGACATCCTCGGTGTAAACGAGGCGCTCTACCAACTGAGCTAATCGCCCTCGCGAGATCGGTCCGGTTCGGCCCGCCGCGTCGGTGGCCGTGATCTATGCGGATCGCGGACAAACCGCAAGAGTGTTTGTGAAGTTTTTTTGATTTTTTTGAGCGGAGCCGCTCACTTCGCTGAAGTCTCGGTGGTTTTTGGGCTGTGGAAAATCGTCGGCGGTGTAAGCGAGAGCTGCGGCGGGAATTGATTGCCCAGGTCCGCTCGACAATTACTCCCTTGATAAGACGCTGAATTTTCGCAGCGAATTTCGTTCTCCAAAAACAATTCGTAGACTGTCATCGTTTTGTCTCCAAAGCTGCTTGACACTCAAATGCGAACCCCTTAGTTAGCCGCTCATCGAAGCGGCGATGCTGCTTTGACACGGATGCGAAAAGCCTCCGGATCGCTTGAAATGAAAGCGGGTGTAGCTCAGTCGGTTAGAGTGCCGGCCTGTCACGCCGGAGGTCGCGGGTTCGAGCCCCGTCACTCGCGCCATTTCAAGGAAGCGCCGGATGGGTGCTTGATCCGCCTTTTCTGTCCACGATGCGCGGGTGTAGCTCAGTCGGTTAGAGTGCCGGCCTGTCACGCCGGAGGTCGCGGGTTCGAGCCCCGTCACTCGCGCCACTCTCTTCTCTCCTCCTTCATATTCTCTGCCAATTCCAGCGCCGATTTCGGTATTCTCGCTTGGCTTTGACTTTCTCTGTTGCAGCGAGCCATGCAATATCCGGCGGGCTGGCATGCAGTCTGAATCAACTTGTGTGGATTTGTCGCGACATCATTGCATCTGCTTGATAATGTCGCGCCTCGACAATCGAATTGGTGCTCTAAAAGTCTTGCGCCGTGGCGCTGGCTGCGCTAACCACGGCTCTGTTGCAACGCACGTTCGCTTGCCGGGCAATTGCCCACTTGCGCCTTCCTGGCGCAGCCCGCAAGCAGGGATGAACCTGATGACTGGACTGCTCAGTTCCTATATTCCGATCGCTATTTTCATTGGTATCGCCCTTGTAATCGGCCTGGCGCTTCTGATCGCGCCGTTTGCCGTTGCCTTCAAGGCGCCTGATGCGGAAAAGCTTTCGGCTTTCGAATGTGGTTTTAACGCATTCGACGACGCCCGCATGAAGTTCGATATCCGGTTCTATCTGGTGTCGATCCTCTTCATCATCTTCGACCTTGAAGTCGCCTTCCTCTTTCCATGGGCCGTTTCGTTCAGCGCGATCGGCTGGTTCGGCTTCTGGTCCATGATGGTCTTCCTGGGCGTGCTGACCATCGGCTTTATCTATGAGTGGAAAAAGGGAGCCCTGGAATGGGAATAGCCCAAAGCGACAAGGCGCTCGTGGCGCCGCACCCGAAAGGCGTCATTGATCCCGCTACGGGCAAGCCTATCGGCAGCGACAGCGCCTTCTTCGGTGAGATCAACGATGAACTGGCCGATAAGGGCTTTCTCGTTACCTCGACTCGCGATCTGATTACCTGGGCGCGCACGGGCTCGCTGATGTGGATGCAGTTCGGTCTTGCTTGCTGCGCCGTTGAAGGGCTGATGCAGGTCTCCGGGCCGCGTTATGACATGGAGCGCTTCGGCGTTGCACCGCGTGCTTCGCCGCGCCAGTCGGACGTCATGATCGTTGCCGGCACACTGACCAACAAGATGGCCCCGGCACTCCGCAAGGTCTACGACCAGATGCCTGAGCCGCGCTATGTGATCTCGATGGGGTCCTGCGCCAATGGCGGCGGCTACTATCATTATTCCTATTCGGTCGTGCGTGGTTGCGATCGTGTCGTTCCTGTCGATATCTACGTGCCGGGCTGTCCCCCCACGGCAGAAGCGCTGCTCTATGGGGTGCTGCTTTTGCAGAAGAAGATCCGTCGAACCGGAACGATCGAGCGCTAAGGGCGGAGGACTGTCATGAGTGAAGCCTTGAGCGAGCTGTCCTCGTATCTCCGTGAGATGCGTGGTGACCTGTTTCTTGATGCATCTATCAGCTACGATGAGCTGAATGTAACCGCGGTGCCAGAAATGATTCTGGCGCTGCTGACGTTCCTGCGCGACGACGCGCGGTGCGGCTTCGTCAGCATGATCGATATTTGCGGAGTCGACTGGCCGCAGCGCGAAAAGCGTTTCGATGTCGTCTATCACCTGCTGTCGCCGAAGCAGAACCTGCGCATCCGTGTCAAGGTGGCCGTGGCTGATGGTGAGTCGGTTCCGTCGGCAACTGCCGTCTATAAGGGGGCCGAATGGTTCGAGCGCGAAGCCTGGGACATGTACGGCATTCCCTTCTCCGGTCACGCCGATCTGCGCCGTCTACTGACAGACTACGGCTTTGAAGGCCACCCGCTACGCAAGGACTTCCCGACGACCGGTTACGTCGAGGTGCGCTATGACGATGATGCGAAGCGCGTCGTCTATGAACCTGTCGAACTGAAGCAGGAATTCCGCAATTTCGACTTCTTGTCCCCGTGGGAAGGCACTGAATACGTGCTGCCGGGAGACGAGAAGGCGGCGAAGTGAAGATGAGGCTCGGATTTCTTGAAGCCTCTCTGTTCGCCGTCTCATGCCAATTGCCAGCGCGGAGCGCGTCGCTATGACTGAACATAACGTTCGCAATTTTACGATCAATTTTGGGCCGGAACACCCGTCCGCGCACGGTGTTCTGCGCCTCGTGCTGGAGCTCGATGGCGAAATCATCGAACGCGTCGATCCGCATATCGGCCTGCTGCACCGCGGCACCGAGAAGCTGATCGAATCGAAGACCTATCTCCAGGCCGTTCCTTATTTCGATCGCCTCGATTACGTCGCGCCGATGAACCAGGAACACGCTTTCGCGCTCGCTGTCGAAAAGATGCTGAAGCTCGAGATTCCGATTCGCGGTCAGCTGATTCGAGTTTTGTATTCCGAAATTGGCCGAATTCTGTCGCACATCATGAACGTGACGACGCAGGCCATGGACGTCGGCGCGATGACGCCGCCGGTTTGGGGCTTCGAAGAGCGCGAAAAGCTCATGGTGTTCTACGAGCGCGCCTGTGGCGCCCGTATGCACTCGGCTTATTTCCGTCCGGGTGGTGTCCACCAGGATATCCCGCCGGAACTGGTCGAGGATATTGGCAAGTGGTGCGATCCGTTCCTGAAGGTTCTGGACGATATCGAAGGCCTTTTGACCGACAACCGTATCTTCAAGCAGCGCAACGTTGATATTGGCGTTGTGTCGCTGGCGGACGCCTGGTCATGGGGTTTTTCGGGCGTGATGGTTCGCGGCTCGGGCGCCGCCTGGGACCTGCGCCGCTCGCAACCCTACGAGTGCTACTCCGACCTGGAGTTCGACATTCCGATCGGCAAGAACGGTGACTGCTACGACCGGTACCTGATCCGCATGATCGAGATGCGCCAATCGGTTCGCATCATGAAGCAGTGCGTGGAGCGCCTGATGGGCAGCTCCTTGACCGGACCGGTTTCGTCGATCGACGGCAAGGTCGTTCCGCCGAAGCGCGGCGAAATGAAGCGTTCGATGGAAGCGCTCATCCACCACTTCAAGCTTTACACCGAAGGCTACCACGTACCAGCCGGCGAAGTTTATGCAGCCGTCGAAGCACCGAAGGGCGAGTTCGGCGTCTATGTCGTCGCCGACGGCAGCAACAAGCCATACCGTTGCAAGATCCGTGCACCGGGCTACGCCCACCTGCAGGCGATGGACTTCCTCTGCAAGGGCCACATGCTCGCTGACGTGACGGCCGTGCTCGGCTCGCTCGACATCGTGTTCGGTGAGGTGGACCGCTGATGAAGCTGCTGCCGCTTGCCGCTCTCGTTCTTTTCGTTGCTTCCGGGGCTTTCGCCCAGGACGTCGGCGGAATGGGCCCGAAGTTGGGCCAGGACGAGGTGAAGCCGCCGGCAGCAACTGCATCTGTGCGTGAGCTCTTGTCCAAGGGCTATGAAATCAAGGCCGCCGTCCCGAACGGCGGCAAGTTCGTTGTGTTTTTGCAAAAAGACCAGTCGGCCTACGCATGCGAGATGAAGTCTCTGACGGCATCGCAGTGTGGGACCATAAACTGACAAGGCGTGAGGAAGAATGTCCGTTCGTCGATTAGCCGAAGATCAATTCCAGCCTGCTGCGTTCGCCTTCAATGACGAGAACGCGGTCTGGGCGGAAAAGACGATCAAGAAATATCCCGCAGGCCGTCAGCAATCCGCGGTCATCCCGCTGTTGATGCGGGCGCAGGAACAGGATGGTTGGGTCACGCGTGCCGCGATTGAAAAGGTCGCCGATATGCTCGATATGGCCTACATCCGCGTACTCGAAGTCGCGACCTTCTACACGCAGTTCCAGCTGAACCCGGTCGGCACGCGCGCCCACATCCAGGTGTGCGGGACGACGCCCTGCATGCTGCGCGGTTCGGAAAGCCTGATGGCGGTCTGCAAGAGCAAAATCCACGATCATCCCTTCGAGCGCAACGCCGAGGGGACGCTTTCGTGGGAAGAAGTCGAGTGTCTCGGGGCTTGCGTCAACGCGCCGATGGTGATGATTGGCAAGGACACCTACGAGGATCTGACACCTGAACGTCTCGGGGAGATCATCGATACGTTCGAGGCTGGAAAAGGTGCAAGCATCGCGCCCGGCCCGCAGATCAACCGTCATTTCTCGTCGCCGGAAGGCGGCCCGACGACGCTGACCGAAGAGAAGGTGAAGAAGGTTTCTGCCAAGCGGGCAGTCGAAGAAGCTGTGACAGCCACCGTTGACGCGGCGCCGGTTCCTCCGTCCGAGGCAGCCCGTGCGAAAAGCACCGATGCTGAAACCAATGCAGCGCTGAAAACACCGGTCACTGCGCCGAAATCCGCAGCCAAGAATGTCAAGGCGGTGGAAGAGCAGCCCGCGCCGGCAACCACAGCGTTGGTGCAAACTATCGGCAAGCCGTCTTTGACCGACAAGAACCGTCCTGCCAGCATCGAAAAGCCCGCGACGCCCGACGATCTGAAAATGATTTCCGGTGTAGGCCCGAAGATCGAGGCAACCCTGCACGAAATCGGCATCTTCACCTTCGCGCAGGTTGCGGGCTGGAAGAAGGCCGAGCGCGAATGGGTCGATGGGTACCTTAACTTCAAGGGGCGCATCGAGCGGGACGACTGGGTCAAGCAGGCCAAGGCGCTCGCCAAGGGCGGCGAAGCCGAATACGTTAAAGTCTTCGGTAAGAAGCCGCGGTAAGGGGTGAAGTATGTTACACGATAAAGACCGCATCTTTACCAACATTTACGGCCTCAAGGACAAGTCCCTGAAGGGTGCGATGGCGCGAGGCCACTGGGATGGCACCAAGCAGATCCTGGAAAAGGGTCGCGACTGGATCATCAACGAAATGAAGGCCTCTGGTCTTCGTGGTCGTGGCGGCGCCGGCTTCCCAACCGGTCTCAAGTGGTCCTTTATGCCGAAGGAGAGTGATGGTCGCCCGCACTATCTCGTCGTTAATGCCGACGAGTCAGAGCCGGGCACCTGCAAAGACCGCGATATCATGCGCCACGATCCGCATACGCTGATCGAAGGCTGCGTCATCGCGAGCTTTGCGATGGGGGCGAATACTGCGTACATCTACGTCCGCGGAGAATATATCCGCGAGCGTGAGGCTCTGCAGGCGGCAATTGACGAATGCTATGACTACGGCCTGCTCGGCAAGAACAACAAGCTCGGCTGGGATATGGACATTTTCGTCCACCATGGTGCTGGCGCTTATATTTGCGGCGAGGAAACTGCGCTGCTCGAAAGCTTGGAAGGCAAGAAGGGCCAACCGCGCCTGAAGCCCCCATTCCCGGCAAACATGGGTCTCTATGGCTGCCCCACGACAGTCAACAACGTCGAGTCGATTGCTGTCGCTCCGACCATTCTGCGTCGCGGTGCTGGCTGGTTCTCGGCGATCGGTCGTCCGAACAACGTCGGCACCAAGCTGTTCATGCTGTCGGGCCACGTAAACAAGCCGTGCACAGTCGAAGAGGAAATGGGCATCACGTTCCGTGAGCTCGTCGATCGCCACGCAGGTGGCATCCGAGGCGGATGGGATAACCTGCTCGCGGTTATTCCGGGCGGCGCATCGTGCCCGATCGTTCCGGCCAAGGACATCATCGATTGCCCGATGGATTTCGACGGCCTGCGCGCTGTCGGTTCGTCCTTCGGTACCGCCGCATCGATTGTCATGGATAAGTCGACCGACGTCATCAAGGCGATCGCTCGCATCTCGGCCTTCTTCAAGCATGAGAGCTGCGGCCAGTGCACGCCGTGCCGTGAAGGCACCGGCTGGATGTGGCGAGTGATGGAGCGCATGGCCAAGGGCAATGCCCAGAAGCGCGAGATCGACATGCTGTTCCAGGTCACCAAGCAGATCGAAGGTCATACCATCTGTGCGCTCGGCGATGCCGCCGCATGGCCCGTGCAGGGTCTGATCCGCAATTTCCGTCCCGAGATTGAGGCGCGCATCGACCAGTATACGGCAAGCGCACTGGACCACGGTGCTGTTCTTGAGGCTGCAGAGTAAGCGCGATGACAACGAAGGCATCCGAGAGCAGAAAGAAGGCGGAAGTGGCTGATTTCTCGGCCGAGTTCGGCCGCCTTGCTGCCGAGATGCTGGAGAACGCCCAAGCGCTGCCGGTGCCGCCTGTGATGGTGAACCCGGCGGCCGCAATGGCTGCAGCCACGGCGATCGGCTTCGGCTTTACGACGCAGATGGCAGGCGCATTCTTCGGCGCCCTGCAGGGCGCACTCGATGCAACAAGTAAGCTCGCAGCCGCTCTCGACGAGTCGCCGCCCGAAGAGGGCAAGCCGCTGGTTGAGGTAAGACCGGAGAACATTCGCCCGGCGGCTGCAAAAAAGGGCGCGGAAAAAGTCGAGCTTTCTGTCGTTCCACTCAAGCCTGCTGCCAAGCCCGATGTGGCTGCCAAGCGCGCATCGCGCGCTCGCAAGACCGACGATCTGAAGCAGATTGCCGGAATCGGCCCGAAGATCGAGCAGGTGCTGAATGCCATGGGCATCCATTCCTTCGCGGTAATCGCCGGTTGGTCCGACGAGGATGTCGCCCGCATCGACGCAGAGCTTGGTTTTGACGGACGGATCGCTCGTGACGGCTGGGTTGGCCAGGCCAAAGCACTGGCCGCCAAGGGGCGAAAGCGGAAGTGAATTTTTCGGCCGAATAGGTCGGAGCAAGGTCAAGGCTGAAGAGTGGAGGGCAGGGCCTGAAACTGCTGAGGCCGAAGGCTGATCCGGGGCTACGGGATCGGCGGAGAATTTGAGCGACACCGATGCCAACGGGATAAGAATCCGGCCTGGCAGCGAAACTGTTGCAAAGTGGGTTTGTTTGCCGCCATCCGGCAAACGGAAAACAGGACTGAGTGACGATGGCAAAACTGAAGATTGACGGCAACGAGATCGAAGTTCCGGATCATTTCACGCTGCTGCAGGCGTGCGAGGAAGCCGGGGCTGAAGTTCCGCGCTTCTGCTTCCATGAGCGCCTTTCGGTTGCCGGCAACTGCCGCATGTGCCTCGTTGAGGTGAAGGGCGGCCCGCCGAAGCCGCAGGCATCTTGCGCCATGGGCGTTCGCGACATCCGCGGCGGCCCGAACGGCGAACTCCCAGAGGTTTTCACCAACACGCCGATGGTCAAGAAGGCCCGCGAAGGCGTGATGGAGTTCCTGCTGATCAACCACCCGCTGGATTGCCCGATCTGCGACCAGGGCGGCGAATGCGACCTGCAGGACCAGGCGATGGCCTTTGGCATCGACTCGTCCCGCTATCAGGAAGACAAGCGCGCCGTCGAGGACAAGTACATTGGGCCGCTCGTAAAGACGGTCATGAACCGTTGCATTCACTGCACGCGCTGCGTTCGCTTTACGACTGAAGTGGCCGGTATCTCCGAACTCGGCCTGATCGGCCGCGGCGAAGACGCTGAAATTACCACTTACCTCGAGCAGGCGATGACCTCCGAGCTGCAGGGTAACATCGTTGACCTCTGCCCGGTCGGAGCGTTGACCTCGAAGCCGTTCGCCTTCACGGCGCGTCCGTGGGAGTTGAACAAGACCGAAACGATCGACGTCATGGACGCGCTTGGCTCCGCAATCCGTGTGGACACGCGTGGCCGTGAAGTCATGCGCGTCATGCCGCGCGTCAACGATCAGATCAACGAGGAGTGGATTTCTGACAAGAGCCGCTTCATCTGGGATGGTCTGAAGACACAGCGTCTCGACCGACCCTACGTCCGCAAGGATGGCCGCCTGCAGGCAGCGACCTGGGGCGAAGCCTTCGGCGCCATCAAAGCCGCCGTTGCAGCAACCAGCGGCGAGAAGATCGGTGCGATCGCCGGCGATCTCGCATCCGTCGAAGAAATGTACGCGCTGTCGGAGCTCGTAAAGTCGCTTGGTTCCGACAACCTTGACTGTCGCCAAGATGGGACGGCACTTGATCCGTCGCTCGGCCGCGCAAGCTACCTCTTCAACCCGACGATTGAAGGCATCGAGCAGGCGGACGCACTGCTGATCATCGGCGCCAACCCGCGCTTCGAAGCTGCCGTGCTCAACGCCCGCATCCGCAAGCGCTGGCGTCGCGGCAACTTCCCGATCGGCGTGATCGGTGAAGCTGGTGAACTGCGATATGACTATGAATATCTCGGTGCTGGTCCGGATACGCTGAAGGATCTCGCCGACGGCAACCATGCGTTCGCGAAGGTCCTGACGGATGCCAAGAAGCCGATGATCCTCATCGGTCAAGGCGCTCTGTCACGCACTGATGGGGCTGGTGTTCTTGCAACGGCTGCAAAGCTTGCTGGCACCGTCGGCGCAGTCGTCGAAGGCTGGAACGGCTTTGCCGTGCTGCACACCGCGGCATCACGCGTCGGCGGTCTTGACCTTGGCTTTGTTCCCGGTGCCAAGGGCGTTAACGCCGCCGAGATGCTGACCTCGATGGACGTTCTCTTCCTGCTTGGCGCCGACGAACTTGATTTCGCTGCCAAGAAGGCAAAGCTGACGGTCTACATCGGCTCGCACGGCGACAATGGTGCCCACAATGCCGACGTCATCCTGCCGGCGGCTGCCTACACCGAAAAGTCTGGCATCTGGGTCAACACCGAGGGTCGCGTTCAGATGGGCAATCGCGCCGGCTTCGCGCCGGGCGACGCCCGCGAAGACTGGGCGATCCTGCGTGCGCTTTCAGACGTGCTTGGCAAGAAGCTTCCGTTTGATTCGCTTAGCGAATTGCGGGCGAAGCTCTATGCCGCGTTCCCGCATTTCGCGCTGATCGACGAGATCGCTGAAAGCGACAGCGCCAAAATTGCCGCAGTCGCGAAAAAAGCCGGCAAGATGACCAAATCCGGGTTTGCGTCGCCGGTCAAAGACTTCTATTTGACGAACCCGATCGCGCGCGCCTCGGCAGTGATGGCCGAGTGCTCGGCATTGGCCCGCAACAACTTCAAAGTCGCGGCAGAGTAAGGGCAGGGGACTATGGAATCGTTTGTTTCAACTTATGTCTTGCCCGGCCTCCTGATGGTCGGTCAGTCGCTTCTTCTCCTGGTCTGCCTGCTCGTCTTCATCGCCTACATCCTGTTGGCCGACCGTAAGATCTGGGCAGCCGTGCAGCTTCGCCGCGGTCCGAATGTGGTGGGCCCGTGGGGTCTTTTCCAGTCTTTCGCCGATCTTTTGAAATTCGTCTTCAAGGAGCCGGTTATTCCAGCCGGTGCCAACAAGGCGGTCTTCTTGCTTGCTCCTCTCGTCACCGTGCTTCTGGCACTGTCGACCTGGGCGGTCGTGCCGCTGGCAGATGGCTGGGTTATCGCCAACATCAATGTCGGCATACTCTACATCTTCGCGATCTCGTCGCTTGAAGTGTACGGCATCATCATGGGCGGCTGGGCTTCGAACTCGAAGTACCCCTTCCTTGGCGCGTTGCGCTCAGCCGCACAGATGGTTTCCTACGAAGTCTCGATCGGCTTTGTTATCGTCACCGTTCTGCTCTGCGTTGGCTCGCTGAACCTGACAGACATCGTCCATGCCCAGCAGGCTGGCCTCGGTACGCGCCTTGGTCTGCCGTCGTCCTTCCTCGACTGGCACTGGCTGGCGCTGTTCCCGATGTTCATTGTCTTCTTCATTTCGGCGCTGGCTGAAACGAACCGCCCGCCTTTTGATCTTCCGGAAGCCGAATCCGAACTCGTCGCCGGCTTCATGGTCGAATACGGCTCCTCGCTCTACATGATGTTCATGCTCGGCGAATACGCGGCCATCGTTCTGATGTGCTCGCTGACCACGATCCTGTTCCTCGGAGGCTGGCTGCCGCCCGTCGACGTATGGTTCCTGAACTGGGTTCCAGGTGTTATCTGGTTCACGCTGAAGTCGTGCCTGGTGTTCTTTATGTTCGCGATGGTCAAGGCATTCGTGCCGCGCTATCGCTACGACCAGCTGATGCGCCTCGGCTGGAAGGTCTTCCTTCCGCTGTCGCTCGCCATGGTCGTTATCGTTGCATTCGTGCTGAAGCTGACGGGTTGGGCATGATCATGCCGGCCCTCGTTTCAAGCAATATTGGAGGTTGAAGATGGCAGGCTTGTCCAACGCGGTCAGCTCGCTGTTCCTGAAGGAATTCGTCGGTGCGTTCTGGCTGACCTTCCGGTACTTTTTTAAGCAAAAGGCAACGGTCAACTACCCGTTCGAAAAGGGACCGGTCAGCCCGCGCTTCCGCGGCGAACACGCGCTGCGTCGTTATCCCAACGGCGAAGAGCGCTGCATCGCCTGCAAGCTTTGTGAGGCTATCTGTCCTGCACAGGCGATCACCATCGAAGCAGGCCCGCGCCGCAATGATGGCACGCGCCGCACGGTTCGTTACGATATCGACATGGTCAAGTGCATCTACTGCGGCTTCTGCCAGGAAGCGTGCCCGGTCGATGCGATCGTCGAGGGCCCGAATTTCGAATTTGCGACGGAAACGCGCGAAGAGCTCTACTTCGACAAGCAGAAGCTCCTCGACAACGGCGACCGGTGGGAGCGCGAGATCGCGCGCAACATCGCACTGGACGCGCCGTACCGTTGATCGAAATTGAAATGCCGGAGTGTCGCCGCTTGCGTGGCTTCCGGTCAACATGCACCGGAGTTTTGCCGGAGAGTTCCGCGCGAAGCTTCATGGGGCAGGGAAACTCCCGGCAGCCCGGGGGAAGATGAAAAAGGCACCAACATGGGTCTGCAGGCTCTATTTTTCTATCTTTTCGCCTTTGTCGCGGTAGCGTCGGCGTTCATGGTCATCTGGTCGAAGAATCCGGTTCATTCGGTTCTCTTCCTGATCCTGGTTTTCTTCAACGCGGCTGGCCTCTTCCTGCTGCTCGGCGCCGAATTCCTGGCGATGATCCTGCTCGTCGTTTACGTCGGTGCCGTCGCCGTTCTCTTCCTCTTCGTGGTGATGATGCTCGACATCGACTTTACGGAGTTGCGCGCGGGCGTCCTCGAATACGCACCGATCGGTGCGATCATCGGGTTGATCCTTGCGGCTGAGCTGATCGTTGTCGGCGGTGGCAGTGTGATCTCGCCGGAGATCGCCAAGACGGTGACGATGCCGATACCGCCATTGACCGAGCGCACCAATACCGCCGCTCTCGGCGATGTGCTCTATACGAATTACGTCTACTTCTTCCAGATCGCTGGTCTGGTGCTGCTCGTCGCGATGATCGGTGCGATCGTGCTGACACTCAAGCATCGCCAGAACATCAAGCGGCAGAATATCGCCCGCCAGGTTGCCCGCAGCCCCGAGACCGCCGTCGAAGTGGTCAAGGTCAAGCCGGGTCAGGGCGTGTGAGGCAGGCGCGAGCTTAAGGAACAAATACAATGGTCATCGGACTTTCCCATTACCTGACGGTCAGCGCCATCCTCTTCACGCTCGGCGTCTTCGGCATCTTCCTGAACCGCAAGAACATCATCGTCATTCTGATGTCGATCGAGCTAATTCTGCTTGCGGTCAACATCAACATGGTCGCCTTCTCGTCGTTCCTCAACGACATCGTCGGCCAGGTTTTCGCATTGTTTATTCTGACCGTCGCTGCGGCTGAAGCGGCTATCGGTCTTGCAATTCTCGTCGTCTTCTACCGCAACCGCGGCTCGATCGGCGTCGAAGACGTCAATATGATGAAGGGCTGATAAGGCTATGTTTTTATATAAGGCTATCGTCTTTCTTCCCCTGATTGGCGCAATCATCGCCGGCCTCTTCGGCCGCGCGATTGGCGCCAAGGCATCGGAATACGTTACATCGGGCCTGATGATCATCGCGGCGGTGCTGTCGTGGTATGTCTTCATCACCGTCGGTATGGGCAACCATGAAGGCGGCCCGATCAAGGTCGAGGTGCTGCGCTGGATTCAGTCCGGTGGCATCGACGTATCCTGGTCGCTGCGCGTCGATACGCTCACCTCGGTCATGTTGATCGTGGTCAACACGGTCTCGACCCTGGTGCACGTCTATTCGATCGGATACATGCATCATGATCCGCATCGTCCACGCTTCTTCGCCTATCTCTCGCTCTTCACCTTCGCGATGCTGATGCTGGTAACGGCCGACAACCTGGCGCAGATGTTCTTCGGCTGGGAGGGCGTTGGTCTCGCTTCGTATCTGCTGATCGGCTTCTGGTTCAAGAAGCCGTCGGCAAACGCGGCCGCGATCAAGGCTTTCGTCGTTAACCGCGTCGGTGACTTTGGCTTCATCCTCGGCATTGCAAGCGTGTTTGTCCTGTTCGGTGCGATCAACCTTGACACCATCTTCGCAAATGCCGCGAGCTTTGCTCCGGCCGAGGGCGGTGGCACGGGCGGCGAGATCGTTCTCAACCTCTTCGGCATGCACCTCGACAAGGCACACGCGCTGACCGGCGCCTGCCTTCTGCTCTTCATGGGTGCGATGGGTAAATCGGCGCAGTTCCTGCTGCATACCTGGCTACCTGACGCCATGGAAGGTCCGACGCCTGTTTCGGCGCTCATCCATGCCGCTACGATGGTTACCGCAGGCGTCTTCCTCGTCGCCCGCATGTCGCCGCTATTTGAGCTTTCGCCAGATGCGCTTGTCTTCGTAACGACGATCGGCGCCATCACCGCGTTCTTCGCGGCAACGGTCGGCCTCGTGCAGAACGACATCAAGCGCGTCATCGCTTACTCGACCTGCTCGCAGCTCGGCTATATGTTCGTCGCACTCGGCGTCGGCGCCTATGGCGCCGCCATCTTCCACCTCTTCACGCACGCCTTCTTCAAGGCTCTGCTGTTCCTTGGCGCCGGCTCGGTCATCCACGCGGTCGATGGCGAGCAGGACATGCGATACATGGGTGGTTTGCGTAAGCACATCCCCGTGACCTTTTGGATGATGACGATCGGCACCCTTGCGCTCACCGGCGTCGGTATTCCGTTCACACCGATTGGTTTTGCCGGCTTCTTCTCGAAGGACGTGATCATCGAGGCGGCTTACGCTTCGCATTCGCCGGTCGCAGGCTTTGCCTTTACGCTGCTGGTTATCGCAGCCCTGTTCACGAGCTTCTATTCTTGGCGTCTGGCTTTCCTGACTTTCTTTGGCGAACCGCGTGCCTCCCATGAAGTGATGCATCACGTTCACGAGTCCCCGCAGGTCATGCTCGTGCCCCTCTACCTGCTCGCTGCCGGAGCGGTTCTTGCCGGCGTCCTTTTCGAAGGTCGCTTCTACGGGGAGGAATATGCCGAGTTCTGGAAGGGTGCGATCTTCACATCGCAGCACAACGAGCTGCTAGAAGAGTTCCATCACGTTCCAGCCTGGGTCAGCCTCAGCCCGTTCATCGCCATGCTCATCGGTTTCGTGACGGCCTGGTACATGTACATCAAGTCACCGTCGACGCCGCGTGTGCTGGCGCAGCAGCATCGTGTGCTGTACCAATTCCTTCTGAACAAGTGGTACTTCGACGAACTCTACGACTTCCTTTTCGTCCGCTCGGCAAAGGCGGTCGGTCGGTTCCTGTGGAAGAAGGGTGATGTCGGCGTCATCGATACCTACGGCCCGAACGGCGTCGCTGCCCGCGTCGTGGATGTTACGAACCGCGTCGTGCGCTTGCAGACCGGTTACCTCTATCACTACGCTTTCGCCATGCTGATCGGCGTTGCGGCGCTTGTTACCTGGATGATGCTCGGGAGTTCCTTCTGATGACCGATTGGCCTATTCTTTCAACGGTCACCTTCCTGCCGCTCGTCGGCGTGGTGCTCCTGCTGCTGATGAATGAAAATGGTCCGAGTGGCCGCCGCAACGTGCTCAACATCTCGTTGATCACGACGATCGTGACGTTTGTCCTCTCGCTCTTCGTCTGGATCGGCTTCGACAATGCGAACCCCGGTTTCCAGATGATCGAGAAGCACAACTGGCTCGGCACCGGCATCAGCTATCATCTCGGCGTTGACGGGATCTCGATGCTTTTCGTGATCCTGACGACCTTCCTCATGCCTTTCTGCGTGCTGGCGAGCTGGCTTTCGATCGAGAAGCGCCTGAAGGACTACATGATCGCCTTCCTGATCCTGGAAGTGATGATGGTCGGCGTCTTTGTTTCGCTCGACATCGTTCTCTTCTACGTCTTCTTTGAGGCCGGTCTCATTCCGATGTTCCTCATCATCGGCGTTTGGGGTGGCAAGGATCGTGTCTACGCCAGCTACAAGTTTTTCCTCTACACGCTGCTGGGCTCCGTTTTGATGCTGCTCGCCATAATGGCGATGTACTGGCAGGCCGGCACGACGGATATTCCCGCACTGCTCGCATATAAGTTCCCGCCGCAGATGCAGACCTGGCTCTGGTTGGCCTTCTTCGCGTCCTTCGCAGTAAAGATGCCGATGTGGCCGGTTCACACCTGGCTTCCGGATGCGCACGTTCAAGCGCCGACCGCAGGCTCGGTCATCCTGGCTGGCGTGCTGCTGAAGCTCGGCGGCTACGGTCTGATCCGCTTCTCGCTCGGTATGTTCCCGATTGCCTCCGAGTTCTTCGCACCGCTTGTCTTCGCGTTGTCTGTCATCGCCATCATCTACACCTCTCTGGTGGCGCTTATGCAGGACGACATGAAGAAGCTGATCGCTTACTCGTCGGTTGCCCACATGGGTTACGTCACGATGGGCATCTTCGCGGCGAATGTGCAGGGTTTGCAGGGCTCGATCTTCCAGATGCTGTCGCACGGCATCGTCTCGGGCGCTCTCTTCCTTTGCGTCGGCGTGATCTACGACCGAACCCATACCCGTGAGATCGCGGCCTATGGTGGTCTGGTCAACAACATGCCGAAGTATGCGGTTGCGATGATGGTCTTCACGATGGCAAACGTCGGTCTGCCGGGCACCTCGGGCTTCATCGGCGAATTTCTGACGCTGATTGGCGTGTTCCGCGTCAATACCTGGGTTGCGCTCTTTGCCGCGACAGGCGTTATCCTCTCCGCCGCCTATGCACTCTGGCTCTATCGCCGGGTGATCTTCGGGGCGCTTGAGAAGGAAAAGCTGAAGGCGCTGCTCGACCTTTCTCCGCGTGAGCAGCTGATCCTCTATCCACTGATCGCACTGACAATCTTCTTCGGCGTCTATCCGGCTCCGGTCTTCGATGTGACCGCTGCATCGGTTGACCAGCTGATCCATAGCTATACGGCCGCAGTCCAGGCAGCGCAGGACGTTGCGCTGTCGATGAAATGATGACGGGACTTTTGGGACATGACCTCTGAAACTATTCTCGCAAGCCTGCATCTTTCCATTCCGGAGCTGATCCTCGCAGTCGGCGCTTTGGCTTTGCTAATGATCGGCGTCTTCTCGGGAGAGCGGTCGGGCCGTATGGTCAGCATTCTCGCGATGATCGTGCTGGCCGCTGCCGCGCTCTGGCTGATCTTCGTTCCGAGCGAAGGCGTTGGCTATGGCGGCGTCTTCCTGTCGGACGGATTCGGCCGCTTCATGAAGATCACGGCATTGGTTGGTTCGATCTCGGCGCTCTTCATGTCGGTCGGCCTTGCCAAGGAAAACCAGCTCGACAAGTTCGAGTTTCCGGTGCTGCTCGTGCTCTGCACGCTCGGTATCCTGCTGATGATATCGGCCAACGATCTCATCTCGCTCTACCTCGGTCTTGAACTGCAATCGCTTGCGATCTACGTCGTTGCTGCGATCAATCGCGAGAGCGTCAGGTCGACGGAAGCCGGCCTGAAGTACTTCGTGCTGGGTGCGCTTTCCTCGGGCATGCTGCTGTACGGTATGTCGCTGGTTTATGGCTTCACCGGTCACACGCATTTCGCTGATATCGCCCAGGCTCTGACCGTCGACGGTGCGCGCTCGCTTGGTCTCGTCTTTGGCCTCGTGTTCATCCTTGCCGGCATCGCTTTCAAGATTTCCGC
The DNA here is from genome assembly GCF_000312665.1 of Rhizobium mesoamericanum STM3625. Lineage (GTDB taxonomy): Bacteria > Pseudomonadota > Alphaproteobacteria > Rhizobiales > Rhizobiaceae > Rhizobium > Rhizobium mesoamericanum. Next base: position 2,313,942 of record NZ_HF536772.1, read on the forward strand.
GGTTCCGTTTCATATGTGGACGCCGGATGTTTATGAAGGTGCGCCGACCCCGGTCACGGCTTTCCTTGCCAGTGCCCCGAAGGTTGCCGCGATGGCGATGATGACCCGCATTGTGATCACCGCCTTCCAGCCGGTCTTGGCGGATTGGCAGCAGGTCGTGGTGTTCATTTCGATTGCCTCCATGCTGCTTGGTTCGTTTGCCGCAATCGGTCAGAAGAACATCAAGCGACTGATGGCCTATTCGTCGATCGGTCACATGGGTTACGCATTGGTTGGCCTTGCCGCCGGCAACCAGACCGGCGTGTCCGGCGTCATGCTCTATATGGTCATCTACATGGTGATGACGCTCGGGAGCTTCGCGATCATCATGTCGATGCGTCGCAAGGACGGCACGGTTGTCGAGGAGGTCAACGACTTGGCTGGCCTGTCGACCACCAATCCGTTCATGGCGACGGTGCTGACTATTCTCATGTTCTCGCTGGCAGGCATTCCTCCGCTCGCAGGCTTCTTCGCGAAGTACTTCGTGTTTGTCGCTGCGATCGAGGCCAAGCTCTATGCGCTTGCCATCATCGGCGTTCTGGCGTCCGTCGTCGGCGCCTACTATTACCTGCGCGTCATCAAGCTGATGTGGTTTGATGAAGCCACGGGCGAGTTCGCTCGCGTCTCGGGGTCTCTTCGTCTGGTCTTTGGTTTGTCCGGCCTCTTCGTTCTCGCCTATGTCTTCATCGGCGGCCCGATCGGCGGTGCGGCCGAGCTTGCTGCTGCGACGCTGTTTTGATGAACTCTGAGGCACGGCGCCGGATATCGCTCGACGATTTCAGGCACGAGGCTCTGTCCCAGACATCGTCGACGAACAGCGAATGCCTTGCCCGCGCGCGGGCAGGGGATCGCGGGCTCCTCTGGATCACGGCGGAAAAGCAGACCGGCGGCCGCGGTCGCCGGGGACGCCCTTGGGTTTCAGAGCGGGGCAATCTCTATGCCTCGCTTCTTCTCATCGATCCGGCTCCCATGGAGCGCCTCGGCTCGCTGCCCCTGGCAGTTGCCGTCGCAGTGCATCAGGCTGTTCGCCATGTGCTGCCGCACACAGCCGAGCCACTGGAAGTGAAGTGGCCGAACGATATCCTGATCGGACGAAAGAAGACTTGTGGCATTCTCGTCGAAGGCGAAACCCTTCCGGACGGGCGTCATGCGCTCGTCGTCGGCATCGGTATCAACGTCGCAATCATGCCCGACAACCCGATCTATCCAGTGACCTGCCTGCGCGAGCAAGGGAGCTCCGCTTCCCCTGAAGAGGTTTTCGCCCATCTCTTTGCGTCGATGGCCGAAGTCCTGGTGGCATGGGATCGCGGCCGTGGCGTGCGCGAAATCACCGAACGCTGGCGCCGCGTTGCCTGCGGCATTGGTGAAAAGATAACTGTGAACCTGCCGGACCGGTCGATTTCCGGCCGCTTCGCCGGAATTGATGATAATGGCCTGTTGATGCTCGATACCGGCGCAGGCAGGATGATGACGATTGCCGCCGGCGACGTCTTCTTTGGTTGATTGGAAAAAAGAATAATATGGCGAAGCAGGACGAACTGGTATTTCTGCCGTTGGGCGGCGTAGGCGAGATCGGAATGAATCTCGCCCTTTACGGCTACGGCCCGCCGGATCATCGCCAGTGGATCATGGTCGACTGTGGCGTCACCTTTCCCGGACCTGACTTGCCAGGTGTCGATCTTGTGTTGCCCGATATTCGGTATCTCGCCAGCGAGCGCAAGAGCCTGAAGGCGATCTTCATCACCCACGCACATGAGGACCACTACGGCGCGCTCGCCGATCTCTGGCCAGGCCTCAACGTTCCGGTCTATGCCTCGGCCTTTACAGCAGGGCTTCTCGAGGCGAAGCGCAATTTTGAGAAGTCGGCCATCGGCGAGATCCCGGTGACACTGTTCACGGCGGGCGATACCGTCAATGCGGGCCCCTTCAGCGTCGAAGGTGTGGCGGTTAACCACTCCATTCCGGAGCCGATGTCGTTGGTGATACGCACGCCACTCGGAAATGTGATCCATACCGGGGACTGGAAAATCGATCATGAACCCTCGCTCGGTCCGTTGACAGACGAGACCCGTTTCCGCCAGCTTGGCGACGAAGGCGTTCTTGCGTTGATGTGCGATTCCACGAACGCTCTTCGAGATGGCGTATCGCCGTCGGAGAAGGACGTCTCCGAGAGTTTGCGCAAGATCATCGAGAATGCCGAAGGTCGTGTTGCGGTTACGACGTTCTCATCGAATGTCGGCCGTATTCGCACCGTGGCCGAGGCGGCCGAGGCTGAAGGCCGCGAAGTTCTTTTGCTTGGCAGTTCGCTCAAGCGCGTTGTCGACGTGTCTCGCGATATCGGCCTGATGGAAGGCATCAAGCCGTTTATTTCCGAGGAGGAGTACGGCTATATCCCGCGCGACAAGGTCGTGGTCATCCTGACCGGCAGCCAGGGTGAGCCACGCGCTGCCCTTGCCAAACTGTCGCGCGACGAGATGCGGAACGTGGCGCTTGCACCAGGCGATATCGTCGTTTTCTCTTCCCGCGCTATTCCGGGCAACGAGAAGGCGATCCAGGATATCAAGAACGGCCTGATCGAGCAGGGCGTTCATGTCATCACCGACAATGAGGCCCTTGTTCATGTTTCCGGACATCCGCGCCGCAACGAGCTGCAGAAGATGTACGAGCTGACACGGCCAAAGATCGTCGTGCCGGTGCACGGCGAGGCGACGCATCTTACGGCGCACAAGGAACTCGCGGAGCAGTCGGGCATCTCGATCGTGCCGCGGGTGCGCAACGGAGACATTCTTCGTTTGGCGCCGGGAGCTGTCGAGGTGATCGACGAGGCGCCGCATGGCCGCATCTACAAGGACGGTTCGCTGATTGGCGATTTCGACGAGATGGGTATCGGCGAGCGTAAGAAGCTCTCCTATGTCGGTCATGTCGCTGTCAACGTGGTGATCGACGGCCGCTACGATATCATTGGCGATCCGGACCTCGTTGCAATCGGCCTGCCTGTCTATGACGATGAGGGCGACGAGATGGAGGACACGCTCTACGATGCTGCGGTTGGTGCTATAGAAAGTATTCCGCGGGCACGCAGGAAGGATCTCGACCTGCTACAGGAGTCGGTGCGCCGTGCCATCCGCGCCGCGGCAAACCAGACTTGGGGCAAAAAGCCCGTGGTCACGGTGTTTGTTACGAAGGTGTGACGCATGCTCGGTCGGGTCAACCATGTCGCCATTGCCGTTCCGGACCTTACGGCCGCAACGGCTGCCTACCGGGACATGCTCGGCGCAACCGTGTCCGCCCCGCAGGCTTTGCCGCAGCACGGCGTTACAGTTGTCTTCGTGGAGTTGCCGAATACCAAAATCGAGTTGCTGGAGCCACTGGGAGCGGGTTCGCCGATCGCTGCGTTCCTTGGCAAAAACCCGTCTGGCGGAATGCACCATATCTGCTACGAAGTGACCGATATCCTCGCCGCTCGCGACCATTTAGTCCAACGTGGTGCGAGAGTTCTTGGCAACGGCGAGCCAAAGATTGGCGCCCATGGGAAGCCGGTCCTCTTTCTGCATCCGAAGGATTTTTTTGGCACCCTGGTTGAGCTAGAGCAGGTCTGAGCAGGCTGCGGCAGAGTGACCGAGATCGGCGAAAAGGCCTGAACCGGCTTTGAGTTGACGAACATTTCGGCCTATAAGCACCGCAGTTGCGTTACGTCGCAAAGAGTCTAGCGGGACAATTCGATGCTGCAGATATTTCTACAGGGCTTTGCTGTCTACTTTATCGTCTGGTGGATTACGCTCTTTGCCGTCCTCCCAATCGGCCTGCGTACTCAAGCGGAAGACAATGATATCGTATTGGGAACCGTACACAGCGCCCCGAGCCGGTTCCGGCCGGTATTTGTCTTTTCGATGACGACGATCATCTCCGCTGTGATCTATGGGCTCTGGTATATTTCTTCGAATTACTTTGGCTGGGGCTTTGACGCTCTACCGCAAATCGGCCCTTCGTTCTCCAATGTCTAAGGGCGTTTGCTCAGTTTTTGAGCGGACGCAGATTCGTTGTCATGTACATGTCATGAAGTTGCGGCATGGAGGTGCCGCAACGGAATGCAAGGCCTTACGCTAGGGCAGCGAAGGGTCTCGGAAGGCGGAACACTGTTGATAAAAGCCAAAAAAAAACAAGGCTGAAAGCCTTGTTTTAAGTATCGCGTGATCCTTATCCGTTGCCGGGGCTGCGACAAGCGCGCCTAAGATCTGATCCTCCCAAGACTTGACCGCGAAATCGGCAGGAATTTAGCTCCCTGCCTGTTTTGTGGGCTAAAGCTAGCTCAAAGAATGGGCTTTGTCATCAGGTTTTTTTGCATTTTTGCTACACCCGAGCAATTTTTTTCTGTTGATAAGAATTTCGCACAAACCATTATAATTTCGCCTTTTTCTTACTTTGCCTGCTTGCGAGGTGCGAACTTGCTTTGACGGCAGACCGCTTCAGCCCGTCGCGGGTTTCTTTCCTTTCGCGAAGCAGCTATGAACGCTGCCAATATTTGTGATCGCCTTCGATTCCGCGACATGCGGTGTCTCAACAGCTCTGGAATTCGCCATGCGCCTGTCTCGCTATTTCATGCCCATCCTGAAGGAAAACCCCAAGGAGGCGGAAATCGTCTCCCATCGGCTGATGCTGCGCGCCGGCATGATCCGGCAGCAGTCGCAGGGCATCTATTCCTGGTTGCCGCTCGGCAAGCGGGTCCTCGACAAGGTCAACAACATCATCCGTGAGGAACAGAACCGCGCCGGCGCGATCGAACTGTCGATGCCGACGCTGCAGTCCGCCGAGCTCTGGCAGGAAAGCGGGCGCTACGACGCCTACGGCAAGGAGATGCTGCGCATCAAGGATCGCCAGGATCGCCCGATGCTGTACGGCCCGACGAACGAGGAAATGGTCACGGATATTTTCCGGTCCTACGTGAAGTCCTACAAGAGCCTCCCGCTCAACCTGTATCACATCCAGCTGAAGTTCCGCGACGAGATCCGTCCGCGCTTCGGCACCATGCGCTCGCGTGAATTTATGATGAAGGACGCCTATTCCTTCGATCTGACGCGCGAGGGCGCCGAGCATTCCTATAACAAGATGTTCACCGCCTATTTGCGCACGTTCGACCGTCTGGGCCTGCGCGCCATTCCGATGCGTGCCGATACCGGGCCGATTGGTGGCAATCTCAGCCATGAGTTCATCATTCTGGCCGACACCGGCGAGTCCGAGGTGTTCTGCCACAAGGACTTCGTGAACTTTGCTATCCCGGCTGAAAATACCGACTTCGACAGCGTCGAGGGCCTGAAGGCAGTCTTCGACAAGTGGACGTCGCTTTATGCCGCCACGTCGGAGATGCATGACGAAGCCGCGTTCAACGCGGTTCCGGAAAAGGATCGCCTCTCTGCACGCGGCATTGAGGTGGGTCATATCTTCTACTTCGGCACGAAGTATTCCGAGCCAATGGGCGCGAAGGTGCAGGGTCCCGACGGCAAGGAACATACTGTTCACATGGGTTCCTACGGGATCGGCCCGACCCGCCTTGTTCCCGCCATCATCGAAGCATCGCATGACGAGAACGGAATCATCTGGCCGACGTCCGTCGCGCCGTTCGATGCGGTCGTGATCAACATGAAGGCTGGTGATGCGGCGTGCGATGCGGCGTGCGAGAAGATCTACGCGGCGCTCTCGAATGCCGGCAAGGACGTCCTCTATGACGATACCGACGATCGCGCCGGGACGAAATTCGCGGCCGCCGACCTGATCGGCGTTCCGCTGCAGATCATTGCCGGCCCGCGTGCCGTTGCAAGCGGCGAAGTCGAAGTGAAGGACCGGAAAACGGGAGCCCGCGAAACGATGACCATCGACGCGGCGATCAACAAGCTCTTGGGCTGAGAAGGGCGGGAGGCAAGATGGCAGATGCAGCGGTGAGCCAGCGGCAGGGTTCCAGATCCGGCTCCTCGCCGGCCGGGCGGCCATTTTCAGCCTTCGAACGGCTCGTGGCGTGGCGCTATCTGCGCGCACGCCGCAAGGAGGCGTTCATTTCGGTGATCGCCGGCTTCTCCTTCATCGGCATTATGCTTGGTGTTGCCACGCTCATCATCGTCATGGCTGTGATGAACGGATTTCGCACGGAGCTGATCTCCCGCATTCTCGGCATCAACGGCCACATGATCGTTCAGCCTGTCGATACGCCGTTCAACGACTATCCGGCGCTGACCGACAGGCTTGGCGCCGTGCCGGGCGTCAAGCTGGCCCTGCCGCTCGTGGAGGGGCAGACGTTGGCCTCCGGGCAGGGCGGTGCCGGCACAGGCGCGCTGGTACGCGGTATTCGGCCTGAAGACCTGGACAAGGTGAAGACGGTCTCGGGCAACATCAAGTCCGGGGATCTTGTCGGCTTTGCCGCCGGGCAAGGTGTCCTGATCGGCTCGGGCATGGCAACACAGCTCGGCCTCCAGGCCGGTGACACCATCACGTTGATATCGCCGGAGGGCGACGTCACGCCGATGGGCGTCAATCCGCGGGTCAAATCCTACAAGGTTTCCGGCATTTTCGAGATCGGTATGTCGGAGTACGACGCGACGATCATCTACATGCCGCTCGAGGAAGCACAGCTTTACTTCAATGCCGAGGGGCTGGTTCAATCCATTGAGCTCTTCGTCGACAATCCCGACGACGTCGACACCATGCGGCCGAAGGTGGAAGCTGCGGCCGGCCGCCAGATTGCGATCACCGACTGGCGGCAACGCAACCAGACCTTCTTCTCCGCCCTTGAGGTCGAGCGCAATGTCATGTTCATGATCCTCACGCTCATCGTTCTCGTTGCAGCGCTGAACATCATTTCCGGCCTCATCATGCTGGTAAAGGATAAGGGCAGCGACATCGCAATCTTGCGCACGATGGGTGCAACCTCCGGCGCGATCATGCGCATCTTTTTCATGACGGGTGCCGCCATTGGCGTTGTCGGTACGCTCGCCGGTGTCCTGCTCGGCGTCATTGTCTGTGTCAATATCGAGAAGATCCGCGAGTTCTTTTCCTGGGTTTCCGGCACGGTGCTGTTCGATCCGCAGCTCTATTTCCTCAGCCAACTACCGGCAGAAATGAGCCTCAGGGAGACGCTCTCCGTCGTCATCATGGCCCTGACGCTGTCCTTCCTCGCCACCATCTTCCCGGCATGGCGGGCCTCCAAGCTCGATCCCGTGCAAGCCCTCCGCTACGAATAAGGAATGCTCTCTTCATGAAGCGGAATACCGTTCTCAAGCTTTCCGGTGTCGAGCGCCACTATGGCCAGGGCGAGACGCTGCTCTCGATTCTGAAGGGGGCGGATTTCACGCTGAACAGCGGCGAGATCGTCGCCCTCGTCGCCCCGTCAGGCACGGGTAAATCGACGCTGCTGCATGTTGCCGGTCTTCTCGAGCACCCTGATGGGGGAGAGGTCATCATCAATGGCCACGCCTGTGACGGCTTGCCGGACGACAAGCGCACCGCGATCCGTCGCAACGAGATCGGCTTCGTCTACCAGTTCCATCACCTGCTGCCGGAATTCTCTGCGATCGAGAATATCATGATGCCGCAAATGATTGCAGGACTGCCGCGCAAGGAAGCAAAGGAGCGAGCCGGGCAATTGCTCGAGTACATGCGCATCGGCCATCGCGGCGCTCATCGACCTGGGGAGCTTTCCGGTGGCGAACAGCAGCGTGTGGCGATTGCCCGCGCCGTCGCCAATGCACCAAGCTTGCTTTTGGCGGACGAGCCCACGGGCAATCTGGATCCCGAAACCGCAAGCTATGTCTTTGACGCGCTTGAAGCGCTGGTCCGCCAGTCCGGTCTTGCGGCGCTGATTGCGACCCACAACCACGAGCTCGCCGGCCGCATGGACCGGCGCGTCACAATCACCGACGGAAAGGTCGTGGATTTCTGATCAGGGACGTATCAGGCCGCCGCGGTAGTCCAGTTCATAGGCCCTGCGCTCGTTCACGACGATTACTTCGCGGCCGGCGAAATGACTGCAGTCGCCCATGCTTTGATCGGCATAGAAGCCGAAGGCATGATCGAATTCCAAACCGCCGAGAAAGCGTCGGTGCTCGGCATACATTTTTGACAGTGCGGCCTTGATCACCGTCCCCGCCCGTTCTCCGTCGATCAGCGCATGCTCGACGATGCGGCCGAAATAATTCATCGCCCAGATCGGTTCGCTGTCCAGCCAGACTACTTCCTGCCCGGCGAAATCGGCTCCACCGAAATAACTGTCGAGGTAACGCCATGGCCCACGCTGATAACCGATGTCGTGCGATCCCGTCCGGCAAGCGGGTGCAGGGCTTCCGCCGCCGACATAGGTATTGGCTTTTGCCTCCACGATGAAACTGTTTAACGCGGCAATATTCATGGCCTGTTTCCTCCTGGCCGGCAGCCTCTCAATAACCGTGCTGATTGTGAAGACAAAATAAGAACGAAACCTATTGCCTGCAGACCGCTTGCGCTGTTTCGTCATTCCACTGGGTAATTGGGATAACGCGCGGCTCGGCCTTGATGTCTTTGCCATTCTTCTGCAGCTTGCCGGTCAACGCATTGTAGTCGCAGGTGCCGCCGGCGTTGGGGTCGAGCGTGTCGTACTGATTGTAGGTGTAACCTGCGACAACGAACTGTTTGTTGCGGTAGGCCACCGTCAGTGTCTGGTCCCAGCGGTCGCGCCCGATGGCGCTGTTCTGTGAGTGTATCGCGATCGACGACTTGCCAGCGGCTTTCAACGACGGTTCCTGGCCAAAGACGCCGTCAGCGCTGGTGCTGCCCCAAATCTTGTTTGGCGCGCTCAGGGAAAGCCGCAGCAGCGCGAGATCCGCACGCCCGTCGCCATCCCAATCGCCTGTCGCCGCCTCGACGATGCGGGCGGGATCGATCTCCTCGGCTCTTGCGGTAAACTCTGTCGATAGAACCAATCCCGCAATTAATACAAACTTAAACATGCTTTTCTCCTATCGCCACGCGGCCAGAAGAGCGGAAAAGAATCCTGTTGACAATAGAACAATAGCGGAACAAACTGAAAACATAAGAGAACAGGAGAGCCAAATGACTGACATGATCCGTGATATCGCAGCATTCACCTCCATCGCAATGTTCGTTGCCAGCTTCTCGTTGATCTGCATGGCAATGTAAGAATTTCGGGGACCGCATGGCTGTCATGCGGTCCGAACGCGACCCTTGTCTGGACATCATCCCCCCAATGCTGAGAATAGACCTGATTTGATTCAGGTGATCGGAAGGCATGGCATGGCGGGTGCGGAGATAGACGCGGCAAGTGGTTTCATCGGCGGTACGCCGGGCTTCGTTCACCTTCGTGTCCACTCGGCCTATTCGCTGCTCGAAGGCGCGCTGCCGCTCAAGAAGATCCTCTATAAGGCCTCGAGTGACAGCCAGCCGGCGATTGCGATCACCGACACCAACAATCTGTTTGTCGCCCTCGAGTTTTCGCAGAAGGCGATGGATGAAGGACTGCAGCCGATCATCGGCTGTCAGGTCTCGATCGATATGGAAGATGGTCTGGAGACAGAGCGGCGCGGCGGCCAGCAGGCGCCCGCCAAGCTGCCGTCGCTGGTCCTCTTGGCGGCCACGGACGATGGCTACGAGCGCCTGGTGGATCTCGTCAGCCGCGCCTATCTCGGCGGCGAGGGCAATGGTCAATCCATCCACATCCGCGCCGCTTGGCTCGATGAGATCGGAACCGAAGGCCTGATCGCTTTGACCGGGGCGTTAACGGGGCCGATCGACATGGCGCTCAAGGATGGGCACACAGCTCAGGCGGAGGCCCGCCTCCTGCTCTTGAAGCGTCATTTCGGCGACCGGCTTTACGTCGAACTGCAGCGGCACGGCACATATGACAAGCGCCATGAGCAGAAGGTCATCGGCCTTGCTTATAAGCACGATTTGCCGCTTGTCGCCACAAACGAAGCCTTTTTTCCGACCCGTGACGACTATGATGCGCATGACGCGCTTATGGCGGTCGCCCATAACGCGATCGTTTCTGACGATACGCGGTTCCGTCTGACGCCTGATCATTACCTGAAAAGCCGCGCCGAAATGGCAAAGCTTTTTGCCGATCTGCCCGAAGCGCTGGAAAATACCATCGAGATCGCGCGGCGCTGCTCCTTCATCCTGAAGACGCGCAAGCCAATTCTGCCGCGCTTCACCGGCGCAACGGCCGATCCTGAGGAAGCGGAGCGCGAAGAGGCGCTCGAACTGCGCCGGCAAGCGGTGGAGGGACTGGATAGTCGCCTTGCGACACTCGGCATGTCGCCTGGCTACGAGGAGAAGGACTACCGCGAGCGGCTGGAGTTTGAACTCAGCGTTATCGAACGCATGAAGTTCCCGGGCTACTTCCTGATCGTTTCGGACTTTATCAAGTGGGCAAAGCAGCATGACATTCCCGTCGGCCCCGGTCGCGGCTCGGGTGCGGGATCTCTGGTCGCCTATGCGCTGACGATCACCGATGTCGATCCGCTGCGTTTCTCGCTGCTCTTCGAACGCTTCCTCAACCCGGAACGCGTTTCGATGCCGGACTTCGACATCGACTTCTGCCAGGATCGCCGCGAAGAGGTGATCCGGTATGTGCAACGCAAGTATGGCCGCGAGCAGGTGGCGCAGATCATCACCTTTGGTTCGCTGCAGGCGCGCGCGGCACTGCGTGACGTCGGCCGTGTGCTCGAAATGCCCTACGGTCAGGTCGACAAGATCTGCAAGCTGGTTCCCAACAACCCGGCGAACCCGACGCCGCTGTCAAAGGCGATCGAGGAGGAACCGAAACTGCAGGAGGAGGCCGACAAGGAACCTGTCGTTGCGCGCCTGCTCGACATTGCCCAGAAGATCGAGGGCCTGTACCGCCACGCCTCCACCCACGCCGCCGGTATCGTCATCGGCGACCGACCGCTGTCGAAGCTGGTACCAATGTATCGCGATCCGCGCTCGGACATGCCGGTCACCCAGTTCAACATGAAATGGGTCGAGCAGGCCGGCCTCGTTAAGTTCGACTTCCTCGGTCTGAAGACGCTGACGGTGTTGAAGGTCGCCGTCGATTTCGTCGCCAAGCGCGGCACCAAGGTCGACCTCGCCTCGATCCCGCTCGATGACAAGAAGACCTACGAGATGCTTTCGCGTGGCGAGACCGTCGGCGTGTTCCAGGTCGAAAGTGCTGGGATGCGCAAGGCGCTGATCGGCATGAAGCCGGACTGCATTGAGGATATCATCGCGCTTGTAGCCCTTTATCGACCGGGTCCGATGGAGAATATTCCGACTTACAATGCTCGCAAGCACGGTGAGGAAGAGGTCGAGTCGATCCATCCGACGATCGACTATCTGCTGAAGGAAACGCAGGGGGTTATCGTCTACCAGGAGCAGGTGATGCAGATCGCCCAGGTCCTGTCGGGCTATTCGCTCGGCGAAGCCGATCTTCTGCGCCGCGCCATGGGTAAGAAGATCAAGGCGGAGATGGATCAGCAACGCGAGCGCTTCGTCGATGGCGCCGTCAAGAACGGCGTGTCGAAGCCGCAGGCCGAGAACATCTTCGAACTGCTGGCAAAGTTCGCAAACTACGGCTTCAACAAGTCACACGCCGCCGCCTACGCAATTGTCTCCTACCAGACCGCCTACATGAAGGCGCACTATCCGGTCGAGTTCCTTGCCGCGTCGATGACACTCGATATGTCGAACACCGAGAAGGTGAACGACTTCCGCCAGGACGCCAAGCGCCTCGGCATTGAGGTAATTCCACCCTCGGTGCAGACCTCGTTCCGCCACTTCGAAACCGGCGACAACAAGATCTACTATGCGCTGGCGGCGCTGAAGGGTGTCGGCGAATCGGCCGTCGATCACATCGTTGAAGTTCGGGGCGGCACCCCGTTCGCGAGCCTCGAGGATTTCTGCCTGCGCATCGATCCACGACAGGTCAACCGGCGTGTGCTGGAAAGCCTGATCTTTGCCGGTGCTTTCGATTGCTTCGGGCTTGATCGGGCGCAACTTGCAGGCGGTCTCGACCGGATCATGGGCTATGCTCAGCGTGCGCAGGAGAACAAGCTGAGCGGCCAATCGGATATCTTCGGCAGCGCGCTTTCGTCCGGGCCGGAGAAAATCTCGCTGCCGCCGTTTTCGCCTTGGCTGGCCTCCGAGAAGCTGCTCAAGGAGTTTCAGGTCCTGGGCTTCTACCTGACGGCACATCCGCTCGACAGCTACCAGAATATTCTGCAGAGGATGCGGGTCCAGACCTTCGCCGAGTTTTCGGCCGCGGTGAAGCAGGGCGCGAGTAACGGCCGCCTTGCAGGGACGGTTATCTCCAAGCAGGAGCGCAAGACAAGGACCGGCAACAAGATGGGCATCATCGTGTTTTCGGATTCCTCGGGTCAGTTCGAAGCTGTGCTGTTTTCCGAAATGCTGAACCAGTATCGTGACGTGCTGGAATCGGGAAAGTCCTTCGTTATCACGGCGACGGGGGAGGAGCGGCCGGAGGGCGTCGGCCTTCGCCTGCAGACCATCCAGTCGCTTGAAGAGAAATCGCTACAAATGCAAAAGGCCCTCCGCGTCTACGTGCGGGATTCAGGGCCTCTGCGGGCGGTTGCATCGCACCTGAATGCCAAGGGCGACGGCTTGGTCTCCTTCATCGTGATCAAGGAGGAAGGCAAGCGCGAGGTGGAGGTCGAGCTTCCGCAGAAGTACCGCATCACGGCTGAGATTGCCGCAGCCCTTCGTGCAGCACCGGGCGTCATCGACGTCGAGCTGGTCTGACCTCACCCCTTCGTAAGGGTAATGAAGTCCGTCCCTTCGCCCGTCTCGGTGCCGAGGCCAGTGTCGGAGATTGTCAGCGTCGAGCCGGTCGTCAAGATGGCGTCGATTTTGCGCCGTGTTTCCTCGGGAATATCAATACGGCTGAGGGCATTGGCGATCGGTGTGCCAGATATGATCGAGCTTTCGAGGCTGCTGATGCCGAGCCGCGTCATGGTTGCGCGCGAGAGCGTGTTGGGAAGCGTTGCTCCCATCCAGTCCGCCGAACCCGTTTCGAAATCGACGTTATGGACAAAGAAGAAGTGCGTGCCGAGGGCAAGCCCGGGGTTCTCGATCGAGATCGGCGCTTCAAGGACCGGCTGGAAACCTTGGCGAACCATGAGGACGCCGTTCGGTGGCGCTCCCTTGCCCGCCGCGGCATAGACGGCCTTGAGGAGTGCGTCACTCATCGGTGACTTGTCTACCGTAGGCTCAATCGGATACTTCAATTTGAAATCACTGATCGCTTGCAGTGTTGCCGTGCCAAGCAAGCCGTCGGGTTCACCCGCAGCAAATCCGAGTTCGTTGAGGTATGTCTGTAGATCGATGATCTCCTCGCGCATGCTGCGGCGCGTAATGAGAATGCGGATCGGCGTGTCGTTCTCGGGAGCCCTTGCCGCCGGGACCTGGGGAGACGGTAGTGCGACGTCGTTCATGGCGACCTGAACGGGAGCCTGCCCGATCGCGGGTCGCAAAGCAGCATCGGAAAGCAACGCCGGGGACGCTGGAGCGTCCGGCCGGAAGAGCGTCGGGTGATCGATCGGTTCCGGCGCTAGTTCGGCGTCGGTTATGACAACCGGTACGCCCACTCCCGTCATCTTGTAGAGGTGCTTTGCAAAAGCCGCTGGCATCCGGACGCAGCCATGCGATGCTGGATAGCGGGGCACGGCGTTCGACTCATGAAGCGCAATTCCTGACCAGGTCAGGCGCTGCATGAAGGGCATCGGTGCAGCCGAATAGATATTCGACTCGTGATACCTCTGCTTCTCGATGACGGAAAAGATGCCACTCGGCGTCGTATGGCCAGTCTTTCCCGTCGAAACCTTCGAAGTCGCCACGATCTCGCTGCCGTCGTAGAGGGTAAGCGACTGGGCATCCTTCGATACGAAAATTTGCAGCGTGCGTGAATCCGCGGCAAGCGCGGGGTGCACGATTGCGGTGGCCGACAGCAAGCCAAGGCCGAAAACGAGACGCGACAACATATGACTCAACCGATACGCAATACTTGAAGCGCGAGCCTAGACGCCGAAGCTTAAGGAAAACTTGAAATAGCGGAATTGAAGCAGGCTTACATGCTAGTCATCGCGCTTCCCGCCAAAGGTATATCCAGTCTGGACGGTGCCTTTTCCGAACTTGTCGCGAAGCTTGTCCATCGCAGCTTCCGCGGCAGCCCTGCGACCCGATTGCACGTCGATGAGGTCGGGCGGATCGGCGCGCGCGGGGTCGCAAAGATCGGCCACGCCGATCCCGATCAGCCGAAACTTCGTACCATCCGTCTCCTTCTTGAGGAGTTCCAGCCCCGTGCGGAATATTCGGTCGGCAAGCTGGGTCGGGTCTTCGAGCTTGCGATTGCGGGTGCGCAACTTGAAGTCCGCCGTCTTCAATTTCAGAACCACCGTCCGACCGGCGATATCATGCTTCTTCAGCCGCCAGGAAACCTTTTCCGAAAGGCTGCGCAGTATCGGGACGAGTTCGTCATGGCGGGAAATATCATCGAAGAAGGTCGTTTCGGACGAAACACTTTTTGCTGCGTCGTTGAGATGAACCTCGCGATCGTCGATGCCGCGTGAGAGGCGTGCAAGCCGCTGCCCCATGCTGCCGTATCGGCGCATGAGGTCGCTTTCCTCCATTGTCTGCAATTGGCCGATCGTTCGGATGCCATCTGCCTCGAGCGTTGCTGCAAACGCCTTGCCGACACCCCAGATCGTCGTCACCGGTCGGGGCGCAAGGAAGGAAACCGCCTCGTCCCGACCGATGACCGAGAAGCCTCTGGGCTTCTGCAGGTCGGACGCGACCTTGGCGAGGAATTTGCAGTAGGAAAGACCAACGGAGATGGTGATACCGATCTCCTTCTCGATCCGCTGCACGAACTTGGCGAGTGTGCGCGCCGGCGGATCGTGATGCAGGCGTTCGGTGCCGCCGAGTTCCAAGAAGGCTTCATCGATCGAAAGCGGCTGAACCAACGGAGTGAGTTCCTCCATCAAAATGCGGACCTCGCGTCCGACCTTCACGTATTTTTCCATGTGAGGTGGAATGACGACTGCCTGTGGACAGGCCTCGAGAGCCTTGAACATCGGCATTGCCGAGCGAACACCATGGATGCGGGCGACATAGCAGGCTGTGGAAACCACCCCGCGCTTGCCACCACCGATGATGACAGGCTTGTCGGCGAGTTCCGGATTGTCGCGCTTCTCGATTGCAGCGTAGAAGGCGTCGCAATCGATGTGCGCCAGCGTCAGCTCATAGAGTTCCTTGTGTCGCAGGAGACGAGGACTTCCGCATGCCGAGCAACGGCGCGTGTCGGCCTTCTGCTCGGCAAGGCAGTCGCGACAGAAGCCGGGTGTCTTGGCGTACGCAGGTGTCATGGCAAGAACAAAGATTGAACATCGCAACACTAGCCTCTAAACTTTTGAGTCTCAAGAGAGGTTGGGAGGTTGCATTGGATATTGATCTCCGTTTCGAGCCGGTGACTGCAGACCGGTGGAGCGACTTCGAACGGCTTTTCGGTGCCCGCGGAGCCTTCTGTGACTGCTGGTGTGTCGCGCTTCGCCTGCCTCATGCCGTCCGCACGAAGATGCGGCCCGATGAGCGCAAGTCACACATGTTCGGACGGATAGCCGTGGGGCCGCCACCAGGAATTCTCGCCTACGCCGATGACGAGCCGGTCGCATGGGTTCAGGTTGGGCCAAGGCACGACGTGCCGCAATTCAATTCACCTCGAACCGTGTCCCGACCGGTGGAAGAGCGGGATGCGCACGATCCGTCGTTTTGGGCGGTAAGTTGTTTCTTCCTGACCTCGCATTTGCGCGGGCACGGGCTCAGTCACCGTCTCCTTGCCGGTGCGATTGACCATGCGCGGCGCCATGGCGCTCGCTATCTCGAAGGCTGCCCGATCGACCAGGTCAAGCAATCGAAATCGGTGACGCTCTGTACAGGGTCGACCGCGATCTTCGATGCGGCCGGATTTGAGATCGTGGCAAAACGGAAGGATAGCCGCCCGCTCATGCGGCTGGATTTGCACTCGTGAGAACATCGGCAGCGAAATGTGCCCTTAGCAACTCGGCGGCATGGTCCCAGCCAGTCGCCGCGACGATGTTTCCAACTGGCGGTGGTGCGAAAGCCTTGAAATCGGCGTTGGCCATCATGGTCAGGAGCAGGCAATCGGGCACATGATCGGCAACGGAAAGGAGATTGCGTTGCATATCATCGATGAAGGCGACCGGAAGGCTTCGACCATCATGGAGCCTTGCGACAACCGGTCCTTTGGCCTCTTGCGTGGCGATCAGATCGAAGGAGAGGTGAAGCTGGTCGAGAAATTCGCGCCGGATACCGTGGTGGCGAGGTGGCATGGCGGTCAGGAAGACAATGTCGGCGTCGGCCGAAAGCGACTGCAGTGTTTCGACGGCCTTTTCCGCTGGCTTCTGCCAGAGGTGCTGGTTCGCAAAGAAGACTTCCTCGAACGCATCGACGTCCGCTTTTTCCAACTCCCTGCCATCCAGCAGCGAAACGATATTGCCGTAGAGGCGGAACGACCGCGGCAGGAGGTCGTAACTATGCGAGCGCAGAAAAGCGGTAAAGGGAGTGAGGAACTCGAGAACCACTTCGTCGATGTCGCAGACCACCAAAGGCCGGTCACCGAGCCGCACCTGGCTGACGTTGGTGGCAATATCCATGCTCAATATTCTCCCGAGCCAAGTCCCGGCGGTGAAAAGTGCAGCCATGCTGCATTCAATGTGTCGGGCGCGACGCCAGTCGCCTGGCAAAAGGCCATCGCTGTTGGCTCATGTTGCATGATGAAGTCCATCATGCCCGAAATAAACCCGGGATCGTTGACAGCGTGGCGGACCTGCGCCGGTTGGACGCCTGTCAATGCAAGGAAACGACCGAATAGATCCGGTTCGTTGGCAAGCCAGGCAAGAACGGAGATCACGGTCTCCTGCGGGTCGGCCGCGAGTTGTTTTGAAGTCTTGAAGTTGCTCTGCATTTCTCTGGGTAAATTACCTATTTTTCAACCAAATAGCGATAGTGTGCCGCCATCGGTTCTATGGAACCATGCCGCCGCATAAGTCTTCTTCATGCGGGGAAGCGGTACCAGAACGGACGTAGGACGCGTGTCATGCCCAAACAGGTAATGATTGTAGAAGATAACGAGCTCAACATGAAGCTCTTTCGCGACCTCATCGAGGCGTCCGGCTACACGACGATCCAGACCCGAAACGGCATGGAAGCGCTCGATCTCGCGCGCAAATACCGGCCCGATCTGATTTTGATGGACATTCAGCTCCCCGAAGTTTCTGGTCTCGAGGTCACCAAATGGCTGAAGGAAGACGATGACCTGCACGTCATTCCTGTTATCGCCGTTACAGCATTTGCCATGAAAGGGGACGAGGAGCGTATCCGCCAGGGCGGCTGCGAAGCCTATGTCTCCAAACCCATTTCCGTTCCTAAGTTCATTGAGACGATTAAGACTTATCTGGGCGATGCCTGACGCATCGGAAAGAAGCTATGACTGCGCGCATTCTCGTGGTTGATGACATTCCGGCCAACGTCAAGTTGCTCGAGGCTCGGCTGGTCGCCGAGTATTTCGACGTATTGACCGCTGGTGACGGCTACCAAGCTCTGGCAATCTGCGAGCGCAATCAGGTCGATCTTGTCCTTCTTGATATCATGATGCCGGGGATGGACGGCTTCGAGGTCTGCGAGCGCCTGAAGGCCAATCCAAAGACGTCGCACATACCCGTTGTCATGGTGACGGCCTTGGATCAGCCGGCCGATCGCGTGCGTGGACTGAAGGCCGGCGCCGATGACTTTCTCACCAAGCCGGTCAATGACCTTCAGTTGATCTCGCGGGTGAAGAGCCTCTTGCGATTAAAGACGCTCAGCGACGAATTACGGATTCGCGCTGAAACCGCCCATACGATGGGAATCGATGAACTGCTGCGCTCCGGCGAGGGTCGTGGCGACGAATCTGGCCAGGTGCTGCTGGTCGATGGTCGTGCCAATTCGCAGGAACGCATTATCAAGGCTCTGAAGCCGATCGCCGATGTGTCGGCAATCTCGGATCCGCAGGCGGCTCTGTTCGAGGCTTCGGAAAATCCCTTTGAACTGGTTATCGTCAACTCCAACTTCGACGATTACGACCCCCTGCGTCTGTGCTCGCAGCTTCGTTCTCTTGAGCGCACGCGTTTTCTGCCGATCCTGATCATCACCGAACAGGGGGATGACGAGATGGTCGTCCGGGCGCTGGAACTCGGCGTCAACGACTATATCGTTCGGCCAGTCGATCCCAACGAACTCGTGGCGCGCAGCCTTACGCAGATGCGCCGCAAACGCTACAACGATCGCCTACGCGCGAGTGTCAAGCAGACGATCGAGCTTGCTGTCACGGATCCGTTGACCGGGCTCAGCAACCGCCGCTACCTGGATAATCACCTGAGCACTCTGTTTAGTCGCTCGATGGCGCGGGGGCGTCCGCTGGCGGTGCTGATTACTGATATCGATCGGTTCAAACAGGTCAACGACACCTATGGGCATGATGCGGGGGATGACGTGCTGCGGGAGTTTGCGAACCGCATTCGATCCACGGTCCGCGGCGCCGATCTTGCATGCCGCTATGGCGGCGAGGAATTCGTGGTCGTCATGCCTGATACTTCACCCGAGGTGGCCGCCACAGTCGCGGAGCGACTGCGCTCCGTGGTCGAGACGACACCGTTCCAGCTGAAGTCGTCGGGGCAGGAGTTGAGCGTTACGGCCTCCTTCGGCATATCGTCGCGGATCTCATCGGTGATCACGCCGGGGCAGTTGATGAAGCAGGCGGATCTGGCACTCTACCAGGCAAAAACGGGCGGTCGAAATCGGGTTGTTGCCGCCGCCTGAGCGGGCCTTTTAGCCCGGTTTTCGCGTCATCCACAGCTATGCGCCGAGGCGCTGGAATGAAGTAGTTCGAGGAGAAAGCCGGTCATAAGATCGCATTCCAGCTTGCTCGAAACCTATTGTTCCAAGCAAACCTTGATGTCGGTCCGCGCTAAATGTGACGATGCGTCAGATTTAGCCGGCATTCGGCTGCGCATGGGTCATGCTCAAGTCATGATCTGCAGTATTCGCGACTAACACTATTGACCTATATTGCGACGTTCCTTGCCAACTTTAGCGCTATTCTTCCCGTTGAACTCGAATCGCAGGTCTAAAAACTGTCCTAAAGCCGTACTTTTAACCATAAAATCAGCCTCGCAAAACTAACCATTAAGAATTTGTTGATTTTCTTTCGTTTTCGAGCAAATTATCGGACCATAAGAGATAAGCACTCCCTGTGAGGAGTCCGAGATACCCCATGATGCTCAGGTCCGCCGCATCTCCTGGGTCGTGGGGTCGGTCGGCTGGTTTGCAACATTAAGCGGTTCCTCGTGCCGCGTTGCTTGCTGGTCGACCCCCTTTCAAGAAAACGCCGTCCTTTCCGCATTTTCGGGAGGACGGCGTTTCTGTTTTGAGCAGCGAAATCAAGCCGTAAAGCCGGCAAACAAAAAAGGCGCGCAGCCGGTGGCGCGCGCCTTTTTTGAAACGGTCAGATCAAGTGATTACTTGATCTTGGTTTCCTTGAACTCGACGTGCTTCTTAGCAATCGGGTCGTACTTGGTCTTCGTCATCTTGTCGGTCATCGTACGGCTGTTCTTCGTCGTGACGTAGAAGAAACCGGTGTCGGCCGTCGACAGCAGCTTGATCTTGATTGTGGTAGCCTTGGCCATGGTCGTCCTGCCTTTAATAAAATGAAAGCCGTGGCAGGCCGGATAGGCTCCACGGCAAATTCTGGCGCGAAACTACGAATCCCGCCCGAAAAGTCAAGCCCGCTTTCGGAGGAAAAGCAGTCTGACGGCCGAAAGCAGGGCATAAAGCCCAAAGAACCCGGCGATAGCCCAGGCAAAACCGTTGTTGCCGGCAACGTCGATGGCTGCACCGATCACCTGCGGCCCGGCCACCGTGCCAACGGCATAACAGAATACAAACGCTGCGTTGGCTGCTGCAAGATCGGAGCCGGTCAGGCGTGAACCGAGGTGACTGAGACCAACGGTATAGAGACCTGCAACGCACCCGCCCCAGAAGAGCAATATGGCTGCCATCAGAAGCCAGCTATGCACGAGGACCGGCAACATCAAAGCGCCGATCAGCCCCATGAAGGCCATTGCGGCCAGCAGCGGGCGTTTGTCCTTCATCTGGTCCGAAAGCAGGCCAACCGGAATCTGGAAAATCACATTGCCGATTCCCATCACGGTCAGCAGCAAGGCGGCCTGCGCTTCTGTAAAGGAAGCGCGGACCGCATAGATCGGGAATAGCGCCAGGCCGCCAGCTTCGACCGCGCCGAAGATAAAGACGGCAGCGGTTGCGGTGGGCACCAGGAAGACATAGCGCATGAAGTGCAGCTCCGGCTTCTCTTCGAGAACCGGGCTTTCGTATCGCGCGATATAGATCGGAATGGCAGCCAACAGAACGGCGCCAGCGCCGACCGCAAAGGGCAGGATACCATCACTGCCGAGAATCGAAAAAAGCAGCGGCCCGCCTGCAAATCCTAGCGATAGCACAGTTGCATAGATCCCAAGGACAAACCCACGCTTCGAAGGCGGGGAAGCGGCATTGATCCAGAATTCCGACAGAATAAACAGCGTCGTTGTCGCGCCGTGAAAGGCGAACCGCAGCGGAAACCACATCCAGAAATCCCGGGCGTAGTAGAAACCGAGGGCGCTGATCGCCGAAATCACGACAGCCCAGATCATGGTCGGCGCGACACCGTATTTATGCGCCAGTTTCGTGGTGACCGGAGCCGCCGCCATTGCGGCAATCCCGGCCATCGCCGTGTTCAATCCGATAAGTGTCGAGGGAATGCCGCGCTTTTCGAGAATGATGCTGAGGAGTGGTAGTCCCAGACCGATTGCGATGCCAACAGCGGAAATTGACGAGACGGCTGCCACCAGCGAAGGCCAATGAATTTCTTCGACGTCGCCTGGTGTTGTGCCGTTTCGCGGCTGAGACATATACGCATCCTTAGAGACTTGCTGCACAGAATCGCTCACTGCGAAGCACCATAGAAAGGCACAGTCGTACCAAATCCAAGTGACGGCTGTGCTTTACAAGATGAAACGCGCTGGCGGCAATAACCTGGATGATCTTGAATTGGTGTAGTCAAAGAGCCTTACCGAATAAGCACGAGATTTCGCCCGCGGGGCCAAGGGACCGTTGGAGCGTGCCACTACACGTCAATTGTGTCGTGAAGGTGAAGGGCAGGGCAGGTACGCCTAGCGTTTGCGGCCCGGTATCTCGTAGGCGTCGTGATCGTCGGTATGCCCACCAAAGCCGTGCATCCTCAGTGCCCATTGCAGACCGATGACGCCGCCTTTGATCGGCTGGATGATCAGCAATGTTGCCGCCAGCGTTATAGGCGTCCAGATTGCAAATGTCAGCCAGAGCGGCATTGGCCAAACGAGATCCGTCGCCATATATCCGCCAATGATGAGGTGGCCGATAATGACGATCGCGAGGTAAGGCGGAAGGTCGTCCGAGCGATGATGGTACATGGCCTCGCCGCAGGCTGCACAATTGTCCACCGGCTTCAGGAAGCTCTTGAAGAGCTTGCCGCTGCCGCATGCGGGGCAGGTGTTCAGCATGCCGCGCTTGATAGAGCGGCCAAGCGGACGTTCCACCTCCTCATTTCCTCCGTAACGGATTGCCTGGTCGGTCGAGGTGGTCGTCATCGTTCGTTTCCTTTCGCGGCGTCCCTATACGCCTATCGCCGCCCTCTTGGCGGCCTTGTTCCGACCTGCTTGCGCGCGCGGCCTGCATCGCGACGGCGCCCCTTGTGGAACGAACGTACAGCGGTGGGCATCTTGCGCCCCTCGCTGATCATCTCGAAGCGTAGCGCACCGGCAAGCGGAATGGCTTCTGCGAGCTTGACCGTGACGCTGTCGCCGAGGCGATATCCGAGCCCGGTCTTTTCGCCAGACAGCGCCTGATGCGCCTCATCATAGATGAAGTAGTCCGTTCCGAGCGTAGATATAGGAACGAAGCCGTCCGCTCCATAGTCCGGGAGAGTGACAAATAGTCCCGATTTCGTCACGCCTGATACGCGTCCTTCGAATTCCTCGCCGACGCGGCCGGCAAGATGATGCGCAATCAGCCGGTCCACGGTTTCGCGCTCGGCGGCCATGGCGCGGCGCTCGAACGTCGAGATCTCGGCGGCAATATCGTCGAGTGCTGCTTCTTCATCGGGCGTGATTGCGCCTTCACCGAAGCCAAGCGAGCCAACCAGCGCCCGGTGCACGATGAGGTCCGCATAGCGGCGGATGGGCGAGGTGAAGTGCGCGTACTTCATCAGATTCAGGCCGAAATGCCCAATATTTTCGGGGCTATAGATTGCCTGGCTCTGCGAGCGCAGCACCATTTCGTTGACCATCGTTTGGTGCGGGGTGTCATCCGCCTTGGCGAGGATCATGTTGAAATTGTTGGCGCGCATGTTGCCGCCCTTGGCGAGCGAAATGCCAAGCGTCGCCAGGAACTCGCGCAGCACTTCCTGCTTTGCCAGTGTCGGCCCATCATGAATACGATAGATCAGGACCTGCCGCTTCTTCTCCAGCGTCTCGGCAGCCGAGACGTTGGCCTGGATCATCATTTCCTCGATCAGCTTGTGCGCATCGAGGCGCGGCGGCACGAAGACGCGATCCACGGTGCCGTCAGGCTTCAGCAGGATCTTACGCTCCGGCATGTCAAGCTCGAGCGGCTGCCTGCGCTCGCGGCCGCGGGTCATGATCCTGTAGGCATTCCAGAGCGGCTTCAGGATAGGCTCCAGAAGCGGGCCGGACTTGTCGTCGGCTTTGCCGTCGATCGCCGCCTGCGCCTGCTGATAGGAGAGCTTGGCCGCGCTCTTCATCATGATGCGATGGAAGGTGTGGCCGATTTTTCGTCCCTCCTTCGAAAATACCATGCGAACGGCAAGCGCGGGTCGATCGACGCCTTCTCTCAGCGAGCAGAGATCATTCGAGATCCGCTCCGGCAGCATTGGCACCACCCGGTCGGGGAAATAGACCGAGTTGCCGCGCCTCAAAGCTTCGCGATCGAGTGGCGAGTTTGGCCGCACGTAATAGGAAACGTCGGCGATGGCGACAGTAACGATCACCCCATCCGGATTGTCGGGCGAAGGATCCGCCTGCGCATAAACGGCGTCGTCATGGTCCTTCGCATCCGCCGGATCGATGGTAATTAGCGGCACATCACGCCAGTCCTCGCGATGCGACATCGTCGCCGACTTGGCATCGTCGGCTTCGGCGACAACGGCAGGCGGGAAAATGTAGGGAATACCGTGCGCATGGATTGCGATCATTGAGATCGCCTTCTCCGATGCAACGGAACCAATGATCGACAGCACCTTCGCGCGTGGCAGGCCGAAGCGGCCGAGACGGGCGACTTCGACTTCGACAAGATCGCCGTCCTTGGCTTCGCCCTTGTAGTCAGGGTCGATCACCATCTCCTCGCCACGCCGGTCGATCGGCAGCAGGCGGCCGGCTCCGCCTGGCGCATCCTTGAACACGCCGAGCAGTGCACCGCGGCGCTTGTCGAGGATCTTGATGATGCGCGCCGTGTAGGCTGGGCCGCCGCGATCGGCGGCCGGAAAGATCTTGGCCAGGATGCGATCACCCATCCCGGCAACCGGGGCCTTGCCCTTGCCGTTGCGCCCGGCCGGAGACGTCGATTGGCGAATGGCGACGGCAGGTGCAACCCCTTGATCGTCAGGCCACTCTGCCGGACGACCGATCAGTTCGCCATCCTTGTCGCGTGTCGTGATGTCGAGCACCGTGACCGGCGGCAGTGCGCCCGGCCGGATCAGTGACTTGCGTGTCTTCTGGAGCATTCCTTCCTGCTCCAGTTCGCGCAGAAGGTGCTTCAACTCGACGCGGTTTTCTCCCTTGAGCCCAAAGGCCTTCGCGAGCTCTCGCTTCGACGCCTTCTGCGGATGATCGGCGATAAAACGCAAAATCACTTCGCGGGAGGGCAGAGACCCGTGGGCGATATTCAACGGGTCGGCCGCGGGTTGCTGGCTGGCGCGTCCGATCTTGCCGGGACGCTTGCCCATGCCCTTCGTTCTTTCCCGCGGGATTTTGCTCACTCTTTGCTCTTTTTCGTCTTTGCCGGTGCCTTGGCCTTCGCCGTCTTCGGCTTGGCGGCGGTCTTGGTCGTCTTGGTTTCAGCCGCGGCGGCCTTCGCCTTCGGCTTTGCCTTGCTCTTTGATGCTGGTGCCTTGCCCGCCTTCGTGGCAATCAGCACCAGCGCTTCTTCGACAGTCAGAGCCTGCGGATCGGAACCCTTCGGCAGGGTCGCATTGACCTTGCCCCAGTTCACATAGGGACCGTACTTGCCGTCGCGAACAGTAATCGCGCCGCCGTCTGGATGCTCGCCGAGCTCCTTCAGCGCCGCCGCAGCCGTTCGCCCACGTCCGCCAGGCGCCTTGTTCGCCTTCTCAGCGATCACTGTCACAGCTCGGTTGAGACCGATCGAGAAGACGTCTTCGACGCTTTCAAGGTTGGCGTATCCACCATCATGCAGAAGGAACGGCCCGTAGCGACCGATGCCGGAAGAAATCATCTTGCCGGTCTCCGGGTGCTTGCCGATATCGCGCGGCAGCGAAATCAGCGCCATCGCCTTTTCATAGTCGATGTCCTCAGGCTTCCAGCCCTTCGGCAGGGAAGAACGCTTGGCTTCCTTGCCGTCTCCACGTTGGATGTAGGGGCCGAAGCGTCCCGAACGCAGCGTCAATTCTTCGCCGGTCACCGGGTCGACACCCAGATTCTTCGGCTCGTTCAACGCAACACCTTCGGCTTCCGATCCACCTTCGGAAGAAAGCTGGCGGGTATAGTTGCATTCCGGATAGTTTGAGCAGCCGACGAAGGCGCCGTATTTTCCGAGCTTCAGAGAAAGATTGCCGGTGCCGCAGACCTGGCAAATACGCGGATCGCCGCCGTCTTCGCGCTTCGGGAAAACGAGTGGCGCCAGTGCCTCATTGAGCGAATCGAGGACGTTGGTAACGCGAAGTTCCTTCGTGTCCTCGATCTGGGAGAAGAAGTCTTTCCAGAAATCGCGCAGCACCTGCTTCCAGTTCAGCTCTCCGGCCGAGATCCGGTCAAGCTTCTCCTCAAGATCAGCGGTGAAATCATATTCGACGTACTTGGTGAAGAAGCTTTCGAGGAAGGCCGTCACCAGCCGGCCCTTGGCCTGGGGGATGAGCTTGCGCTTGTCGATGGTGACGTATTCGCGATCGCGCAGCGTCGCGAGTGTCGCAGCGTAAGTCGACGGACGCCCGATGCCCAGCTCTTCCATCTTCTTGATCAGCGAAGCCTCCGAATAGCGCGGCGGCGGCTCGGTAAAGTGCTGCGTCGAATTGATCTTCTGCTTTGCGAGGTTTTCGCGCGCGTTGATCTCGGGCAGGCGACCATCCTCGTCACCATCATCGCTCTGTTCGCCGTCCTCCTTCTGGTCGGTATAGGCGGCGATGAAACCGTCGAAACGGATCACCGAACCGACAGCGCGCAGACCGGCTTTTTCGCCTTTGTTGTCGGCAGTGATTTCAGCTGTCGTGCGTTCTATCTCAGCCGAGGCCATCTGGCTCGCAATGCCGCGCTTCCAGATAAGGTCGTAAAGCCTTAGCTGGTCGGCATCGAGGAACTGCCGGACCAGGTCGGGCGAGCGGTTGAAATCGGTCGGGCGGATCGCCTCGTGCGCTTCCTGTGCGTTCTTGGCCTTGGTCGAATAGAAACGAGCCTTCTCCGGCATGTAGCGCTGGCCGAACTGATCAACGATGGCCTTGCGTGCCGCATCGATGGCTTCCGGCGCCATCTGAACGCCGTCCGTACGCATATAGGTGATCAGACCGACCGTCTCGCCACCGATGTCGACGCCCTCGTAGAGCTTCTGGGCGATCTGCATGGTGCGCGACGCCGAAAAGCCTAGCTTCGAGGAGGCGGCCTGCTGCAGCGTAGAAGTCGTGAAGGGTGGTCCCGGGTTGCGCTTGACCGGCTTTGCCTCGACCGTGTCAACGACGTATGTCGCGCCTTCCAGAAGCGCTTTGAGCGTGCCAGCCTCTTCGCCATTTGCGATCGAGCGAGGCTGCAACCGCTTGCCGTTCGCTGCAACCAGCTTTGCTTCGAACTCGTCGCCCCGCGGTGTTTTCAGGAGAGCGGAAAGGTTCCAGTATTCCTCGGAGATGAAGCGCTCGATCTCGGATTCACGATCACAAACGAGCCGTAGCGCCACCGACTGAACGCGGCCGGCAGAACGCGCGCCAGGAAGCTTGCGCCAGAGAACCGGCGACAGGTTGAAGCCGACGAGATAGTCGAGTGCTCGGCGCGCCAGATAGGCATCAACCAGCGGCACATCGATATCGCGCGGATCGGCCATGGCATCGAGCACGGCCTTCTTCGTGATTGCGTTGAAAACGACCCGCTTCACTGTCTTGCCGTTCAGGACGCGCTTTTTGTTCAGCATGTCGAGGACGTGCCAGGAAATCGCTTCACCCTCGCGATCCGGGTCGGTCGCGAGGAACAGGCCGTCGGACGACTTCACCGCGTCGGCAATATCCTTCAGCCGCTTGGCCGACGCGCCGTCGACCTCCCACAGCATTTCGAAATCCTGATCCGGAAGAACTGAGCCGTCCTTGGCAGGTAGATCGCGGACGTGGCCGAAGGAGGCGAGCACCTTGTATCCGGAGCCCAGATACTTGTTGATCGTCTTTGCCTTGGCAGGCGATTCTACCACTACAACATTCATCATGATTCTCTAAAAAACGTGCCAGGCCGGCGGATAAACAGATGGAATCCCAGCCGCGCCAAGATAACCGGTCCCTCGACATGGACAGGGAAATCGCTTCGGTCAAGTGGTTTGACTTCATTTTTACGCGATGCAACGCGATACAACGAGTGAGAGATAGTATAGTCGCGCCCCATGAGCGGAAAGTTCGGAGAGGGCGGCAAGCGCCCTCTTGGCGGGTTCCAAGTGACTGATGAGGTCGCGAAAGTTCGCCGGCCCGACATTGTCGGAACGAAGAGACAGAGCCACATGATTATGTGTTGGTGTTCCGTCAGCGCAATTCCCTTGGCCTTGCGCTGCGAGCGTCCATCTTATCCCTTCGCCCCGATCTTGCTTTCCGTCCCGCTGATCAGGCGGGAGATGTTGGCCTTGTGCTTCCAATAGGAGATGACGGTCATGATTGCCATGATCGCTGCAACCTTCTCGGCGTCCAGTATCCACAATGCAATCGGAATGACAAGCATTGCAACCAGTGCCGAAAGCGACGAGTAGCGGGTCGTGAAAGCGACAGCCAACCAGACCGCGGCGAAAGCCAGAACCATGATCGGCGCAACGCCGAGCAGCGTTCCGATATAGGTGGCAACACCCTTGCCGCCCTTGAAACCGATCCAGACCGGGAAGAGGTGACCGACAAAGGCAAAGAAGCCTGCAATCAGCGCCGCTTCGTTGCCCAGGAAGTAGCCGACGATCCAGACTGCGGCGGATGCCTTCAGTGCATCGAGCAGAAGCGTTGCGGCCGCGAGCTTCTTGTTGCCGGTTCTGAGTACGTTGGTCGCGCCGATATTGCCGGATCCGATGCTGCGCACGTCGCCAAGCCCGGCCGCCTTTGTCAGGATCAGGCCGAAAGGGATGGAGCCAAGCAGGTAGCCGATGGCAGCTGCCGCCAGTGCGATCGGCAGCGTGATCTGCCAGGTCATGAGATCCGAGACCATGTTCCCTCCGGTGGTCTTTATTCTTTATATCGTGTGCACGCACTGTCCTGCGACGTAGGTCGCAACAGCCCGTCCGCTGAAGCGCGCGTCTTCGAACGGCGTGTTCTTCGAGCGGGAAAGAAGCATGTCCTTCGAAACAAGCCAAGGGTCATCGAGATCGATCAGCGTGATATCTGCCTTGGCGCCCGGGTTCAGCGTGCCGGCCTCGAGGCCGAAGATCTGCGCCGGCCGCGTTGACATGGCATCGATCAGCCGCATCAGGCTGACCTGACCGCTATGATAAAGGCGCAGCCCCGCAGCTAGCATCGTTTCAAGGCCGACGGCGCCGTCCGCTGCCTCGCCGAAAGGCAGGCGCTTCGTGTCGACATCCTGCGGATCGTGCGAGGAGACGATAATATCGATCGCGCCGCGCGCCAGCGCATCCACCATCGCCACACGGTCGTCCTCGGAACGCAGCGGTGGGTAGAGCTTGAAGAAGGTGCGATATTCGCCGATGTCGTTTTCGTTGAGCGAGAGATTGTTGATCGAGATGCCGCAGGTCACCGTGGCCCCACGGGTCCTGGCAAGCTCGATCGCCTCGACTGATTCCGGCACGGAGATCATCGCAGCGTGATAGTGGCCGCGCGTCAGCTTGGCGATACGCAGGTCACGTTCGAGCGGGATGAGCTCTGCTTCCTTCGGGATGCCGCCGAGGCCGAGCCAGCTGGCGAACAGTCCCTCATGCATGACTCCGGTGGCGCCAAGATACTTGTCGCGGGTCTCGCAGGAGATCACCGCGCCGAATTCCCGCGCATAGGTCATCACCCGGCGCAGGACCTGCGTGTCATGGACGCTCGAGCGGCCATCGGTGAACGCGACGGCGCCGGCCTCCATCAGCAGGCCGATCTCGGTCATTTCCTCGCCGGCAAGATGCTTGGTGATCGCCGCTGCCGGATAGACGTTGATGAGCGCCTTGTCCTTCGCCGTCTTCTTGACGAACTCGACCAGTGCGATGTCGTCGATGACAGGATCGGTGTCGGGCATCATGATGATCGAGGTGACGCCGCCGGCTGCAGCCGCACGGCTTGCCGACGCGATCGTCTCGCGATGTTCCGCGCCGGGTTCACCGATATGGACGCGTGCGTCCACGAGGCCTGGTGTGGCGACGAGGCCGGTGCAATCGCGTACGTGGGCGCCAGTTGGCGTTGCCTGGCTCTGCGCGTCCGCGCCAGCCGCGACGATCAAACCATCCTTGACAATGATCGTGCCGACTTCGTCGAGATTGCGCGAGGGGTCGACGATGCGAACGTTCTTGAGGACGATCGAGTTCTTCATGCGCCGGCTCCTTCGGTTCGGGGACCCTGGTTCTGCGAGACCAGCAGCGTCTCCATCACGGCCATACGCACGGCAACTCCCATTTCCACCTGTTGCGCAATCACACTCTGCGGGCCGTCGGCGACCTCGGAGGAGATCTCGACGCCCCGGTTCATTGGGCCGGGATGCATGACAAGGGCATCTTCCTTTGCCGCCTTGAGGGTCTCCGCGTCGAGACCATAGAAATGATAGTATTCGCGCACCGACGGCACGAAGGCGCCGGACATGCGCTCGCGCTGCAGGCGCAGCATCATCACCACGTCAGCGTCTTTCAGGCCCTCCTTCATGGAATGAAAGACCTCGACGCCCATCTCGGCGATACCGGCAGGCAGCAGCGTTGCGGGCGCCACGACACGCACGCGCGCGCCCATCGCGTTCAGCAGCAGGATGTTCGAGCGCGCCACGCGCGAATGCAGAACGTCGCCGCAGATCGCGACGATGATCCGCGACAGCTTGCCCTTGGCGCGGCGGATTGTCAGAGCGTCGAGCAGCGCTTGGGTCGGATGCTCGTGCTGGCCGTCGCCGGCGTTGACCACCGAGCAGGATACCTTCTGTGCAAGCAGGGCAGCGGCACCGGCACTGGAATGGCGGATAACGAGCACATCGGGCCGCATCGCGTTCAGCGTCATTGCCGTGTCAATCAGCGTCTCGCCCTTCTTCACCGAAGAGTTACCGACCGACATGTTCATCACGTCGGCGCCGAGGCGCTTTCCGGCGAGCTCGAAGGAAGATTGCGTGCGCGTTGAGGCTTCGAAAAACAGGTTGATTTGCGTGAGGCCTCGCAGCGTCGATGTCTTCTTCTCTCTCTGACGGCTGATCTTGACGGCCTCGTCCGCCTTGTCGAGGAGAAAGGTGATATCCTGCTCTGTGAGCCCTTTGATACCGATGAGGTGGCGGTGGGGAAAGAAGACCATGAACCTGCCTCTTGCTGTCGTCTGCGGGGTCTATAAAGAGTGAGCCTGGCGGCGGCAAGCTTGCGCTGTGGGCAAAGAACCGTCTCCCCCTGCAATTTTACCCGAATTCAACTATTGCAGAGGATAGGGAAATTATAACTTCCGGTTTCCCTTTGCCTGCCTCTTGCACTAGAAGCGATTCATGACGCCCGCCGAAGAGAAACTTGCCGAACTCAACCAGCCGAGCCTGTGGTCCGGCATCAATGCCTACAGGTCCGATCCGCTGATCGTCGACCTGACGGGAACGCTGCCGCGCGGGATCCGCGACGATCTCGACAATATGGGCCGTTACGTGACATCGCCAGAGGCCCAGGAGCTGGCGCGCATGGCGAATCAGGGCACGCCGCAGCTGCGCACGCATGGTCCGCGCGGCGAGCGGCTCGATGTCGTCGAGTTCCATCCTGCCTGGCACGCACTGATGCGCCGTTCGATGTCATCGGGGCTCCATTCGTCGGTATGGGATCCGCAGTCGGATACGGAGGCGAAAAATCAGGCCCACAAGGTCAGGGCGGCCCGCTTCTACCTCACGGCGCAACTCGAATGCGGCCACCTTTGCCCGCTGACGATGACGAGTGCCTCCGTGGCAGCGCTGTCTGCTTCGCCTGGCGTGCAGAAGGACTGGGCGCCGAAAATCCTGTCGCGCAAATATGATTCCACCAACAAGCCCGCCATGCAGAAATCCTCCGTGACGATCGGCATGGGCATGACCGAGAAGCAGGGCGGCACCGACGTTCGCGCCAACAAGACGACGGCCGAAAAGGTCAGCGAAGGCATCTACCGCCTGTCCGGTCACAAGTGGTTCATGTCGGCGCCGATGAGCGATGCCTTTGTGATGCTGGCACAAACGAAGGATGGGATGGGTTGCTTCCTCGTTCCACGTCTTCTCGAAGACGGTTCGGCAAATGGCCTGCACTTCCAGCGTCTGAAGGACAAGGTCGGCAACCGCTCCAACGCCTCGTCTGAAGTCGAATTCAGCGATACCTTCGGCTTCCTGCTCGGCACGCCGGATGGCGGTATCCGAACCATTCTAGACATGGTGACATTGACGCGCCTGGACTGCGCGCTCGCCTCCTCGGGCATCATGCGTGCCTCGCTCGCTGAGGCCGTACATCATACCCGCGGACGCAGCGTTTTCGGCAAGATGCTGGTGAGCCAGCCGATCATGACGCGGGTTTTGGCGGATATGGCGCTCGATGTGGCGGCCGCCACGGCGCTGTCCTTCCGCCTTGCCGATGCGTTCGACCGGGCGCGGGGCAGTGCCGAAGAGGCGGCCTACGCCCGCGTCATGACGCCGGTTGCAAAATACTGGTGCTGCAAGATCGCGCCGTCACTGATCTACGAGGCAATGGAGTGCATCGGCGGCAGTGGTTACATCGAGGAGCGTCCGATCGCCCGCCATTACCGGGAAGCGCCGGTCAACGCGATCTGGGAAGGCTCGGGCAACGTCATGGCGCTGGATGTACTGCGCATCCTTGACCGCGGCAAGGATCTCTTCGAGACGGTTTTTGCCGGGCTCGCGCGTGATCTCGGGCCTGCGGGCAAGAAGACCATCGACGTGCTGCGCGCCGCCATGGCGCTTTGCGAGCGGGACGAGGGCGCTGCGCGTCTCTTGGTCGAACAACTGGCACTGGCCGCCGGCGCTGCCGAACTCTATCGTCTGGGAGCGGGGCGGATCGCCGACGCCTTCATCGAGACCCGTCTGGCAGGCGGCTGGCGCTCCACCTATGGCATGCTGGATTCGCGCTTCGACGCCAGCTACATCGTCGATCTGCTCTATCCGCCAGCAAGCTGATGACTGTACTGCGCCCCGTCCGAGCCGATGATCTCGAACAGATCTATCGAATCTCGCTGGTGACGGGCCATGCAGGCCGCGATGCGTCCGGGCTGCATCGCGACGGCAAGCTGATCGGGCATGTCTACTCAGCGCCTTACGTCTCGCTCAGTCCCGAAACGGCTTTCGTGGCAGAAGATACGCAAGGCGTTGCCGGCTACATTGTCGGTGCTTTCGACACGGTCGGATTCGAGCAGCGCCTCGAACGCGAGTGGTGGCCCTCGCTTCGCAAGATCTATACCGACCCGCAGGGCGATCCTTCCAGTTGGAACGCGGATGAGGCGTATGCCGCGTCAATCCATCACCCGCCCCACGTGCCTGCTGCGATCGTCGACGTCTTTCCCGCCCATATTCACATGAACCTTCTGCCGCGCCGTCAGGGGCAGGGGGTAGGCACCATGCTTCTTGAGAGATGGTTGAAGAATGCCCGAGAGGCTGGCGTAAGTGCTGTCCACCTCGGCGCCAGCGCTAACAACCATGATGCGCTGCGCTTCTGGGGGGCGCGTGGGTTTGTCCGCCTCGAACCTCCTTTGGTGGATGCGTCCGATCCGACTGCGTGGTTTGGGCAGAAGCTCTAGTTACCATCGTGTCGCCGAACGGTGACGTCAGTTGCTGACGGCGTCTTTGGCATGCTGTCCACAATCTTTCAAAGGCTTGTCCGTTGCCGGTGGTGGGTGAGGTTGCTACTCACCACAAAGTGACAATTCGGACCGAATCCCAATGCTCAATGATCCCATGGTGCTGGCGCCTGTTACCGAGGCAATCCGTGTCGAGCCGGAAAAGCGTATCCGAGACCGGAGCGCGACCGAGAAGGCCATCCTGAAGGCAGCCAAGTCGCTGCTAGCGGAGGAGGGGTTCCAGAATTTCGGGATCAATGCGGTTGCCCGCCGCGCAGGATGCGACAAACAGCTGATCTATCGCTACTATGGCGGCTTGAACGGTCTGGTGGAGGCGATCGGTGCCGATCTTGGTAATTGGGTTAGGGACCGCATTCCCGAGGACACCGGCGGCATGTTCCTCCTGACCTACGGCGATCTGATGGAGCGGCTATCGCTGCTTTTCCTGGAAGCGTTGCGGGATGATCCGCTTGTTCGTCGCATTGTTGCCTGGGAGGTCTCCGAAAGCACCGAGCAGGTCCGTCGACTGTCCGAGGCGCGGTCGAAGGCCTTGGCAAACTGGCTCGACCGCATGCGCGGATCGCTGACGCCGCCGAAGGGAGTCGACGTCGTGGCCGTCAATGCGATTTTGATCGCAGCCATCCAGCATCTCGTCCTTTCCGCATCCGCCGGCGGCCAGTGCGCCGGACTGGCCCTCAAAACGTCGAAGGATTGGGAGAAGGCGGCGACCGCTCTCAAACGCATCGTTCGCGGCGTCTACGGCTGAAGCAGAGAGGATCTTTCCACAGGTGCGAGGGCCCCGCGTTAACCTTAACAAATGGTTTACGTTGCGCCTTTCCGGTTAAGAAGTCAGGTTGCAGGGCAGTCCAAAATGTCGGGTGTCTGGAACCATGGGAACCAAAATCGCGAGAGCCGCGTTTCTTGTTGCCGCGATAATGTTTTTCGCTGTGCTTGCGCTGGATATCGCTGTGCCGGCGCTGGTTCTGGGTTCGATGGCTATGTCGATATGGCTGGTTTCTGACGAGGGACTATCCGTTCGAAAAGAACGAGAGACGACCGCATGAAGTGGTTTCTGATCTTCTGGGCCGGTCCCATTGTGTTTTTGGCGGGATGGTACTGGCTTTCCTATTACGACATGAACTTCGGCATCTTTATGCTGAGCAGGCAGGTTCATGACCTGACGTTCCAGATCTATGGAAAGGTCCTTGGCATTCCGCCGGAAACTATTCCGCCGCTGGTCGCCCGCGCAATCGCCATCGACAGCCTCGTCGTCTTTGCAATCATCGGGTTCCGCCGACGCAAGGCAATCGCCGCCTGGTGGCGTGCGCGTCAGGCGTCCAAGTCGTCCGATGCTGCTCTGCCGAGCAAGGACAGCCTGTCCAGCGCTCCTTGAAGAATGAAGCTTGCCGCGGCCGAGTCGATCCGCTCGGCACGCTGCCTGCGCGACACATCCATTTCCAAGAGCGCGCGCTCGGCGGCAACCGTCGACAGTCGTTCGTCCCAGTAGACGAAGGGCAAATCGGTCTTCTGCTCCATATTGCGCACGAAGGCGCGTGTTGCCTGGACACGGGGTCCAGCCGATCCGTCCATATTCATCGGCAGACCGATAACGAAGGCTGCGACCTTTTCCCTTGCGGCGAACTCCAGCAGTGTGACCGCATCGATCGCGAATTTCTCACGCCTGATGACCGGCCGTGGTGTCGAAAAGCGCCGTCCGAGATCAGACATCGAAAGACCGATTGTCTTCGTGCCGAGATCGAGACCGGCGATCGCCTGTCCCGGCTGTAGCACCGTCGCAAGTTCCTCGATCGTCAGCACCGTCATCGTCGTTTCATCCCGTCAAAAGAAATTGAAGTAATGCCGCTTTTCTTTGTAGCGGCATCCGATATGTCCATAACCAGCAAAGCAGGCTTTTGCATCCAGTAATAAAGGGAGAATTTCATGAAGATCACTTGGCTTGGTCACTCCGCTTTCCGCATCGAGATCGGAAAGGCGAAAATCCTGCTGGATCCATTCTTGTCGCACAATCCGTCCTTTGCCGGCCAGACAGCGAAGGATGTGGCGAGCGGCATCACACATATCCTTCTGACACATGGTCACGGCGATCATGTCGGTGATACCGTCGCACTCGCCAAGGAGACCGGCGCGGTCGTTCTCGCCAACGCCGATCTTGCAGCCTGGCTTGGCTCCAAGGGCCTGAAGAAGATCGAACCGGGCAACACCGGCGGTACGATTTCGTTCAACGGTTTCTCGGCGACCTTCACCAATGCGCTGCATTCCTCCGCGCAGATCACCGAGGACGGCGTTTCGCACGCCCTCGGCAATGCCAACGGCCTGATGCTGCACTTCGACGAGGAAGCTTCTATCCTGGCAATGGGCGACACCGACCTCTTTTCGGACATGGCGCTGATCGACGAACTGCATCAGCCGGATATCGGCTTCGTGCCGGTCGGTGACCGCTTCACGATGGGCGGCGCGGTGGCAGCCCTCGCCTGCCAGCGCTACTTCAACTTCAAGACCGCCATTCCCTGCCACTATGGCACCTTCCCGATCATCGACCAGACGCCCGAGAAGTTCGTCTCCGGCATGGAGGGATCGAAGACGGCAGTGAAGGCGCCGAAGCCGGGCGAAAGCATTTCTCTCTGATCGAGGTCCTGCCGAAATCACGTCGATTTCGGCGGCGGAATTCTACGTGATCCAAAGGCATGCCCGTTGCGCATAGCGGGCATGGCCTTTATAGCGGGTAGGAAAAATCCTATCCGGAGAATACCATGTCCGTCGACTTTGCCACCGTTAAGCGCGTAGCGCGCCTTGCCCGTATTGCCGTCTCCGAAGAAGAAGCAAATCGCATGGTGGGTGAGCTCAATGGCATCTTAGGCTTCGTCGAGCAGCTGTCCGAGGTCGACGTCGAGGGCGTCGAGGCAATGACATCGGTCACGCCGGTGGAGATGAAAAAGCGCACGGACGACGTGACCGACGGCAACAAGGCCGCCGACATCGTATCGAATGCGCCCGTCACCGATCAGAATTTCTTCCTGGTACCCAAAGTCGTCGAATAAGGCTTTCGCCGCTTTCCGACCTCCGTTGCCGTTCCACATTTGAAGCGAATTACCATGAGCGAACTCACCAGCCTGACCATTGCCGAAGCCCGCACGAAGCTGCGCGCCAAGGAAATCAAAGCGACCGAACTGACCGAAGCCTATATTTCGGCGATCGAAGCGGCCAACGATAAGCTCAACGCCTATATCAAGGTCACGCCCGAGAAGGCGTTGCAGATGGCAGAAGCCTCCGACGCACGGCTCGCTGGCGGCAAGGGCGGCGAGCTCGAAGGTATTCCGCTCGGCATCAAGGACCTGTTTGCCACCGAGGGCATTCACACCCAGGCCTGCAGCCACATTCTCGATGGTTTCAAGCCGCACTACGAGTCGACCGTGACGCAGAACCTGTGGGACGATGGCGCCGTCATGCTCGGCAAGCTCAACATGGACGAGTTCGCCATGGGCTCTTCCAACGAGACGTCTTACTACGGCGCGGTGATCAATCCCTGGCGTTCGGCTGGCTCCAACCAGCAACTGGTACCCGGCGGCTCCTCGGGCGGCTCTGCAGCTGCCGTTGCAGCCCACCTTTGCGCCGGCGCAACGGCAACCGACACGGGCGGCTCGATCCGCCAGCCTGCCGCCTTCACCGGCACGGTCGGCATCAAGCCGACCTATGGCCGCTGCTCGCGCTGGGGGACAGTCGCCTTCGCATCCTCGCTCGATCAGGCAGGCCCGATTGCGCGGGACGTGCGCGATGCCGCGATCCTGTTGAAGTCGATGGCGTCGGTCGATCCCAAGGACACGACCTCGGTCGACCTGCCGGTTCCGGATTATGAGGCAGCACTCGGGCAGTCGCTGAAGGGCATGAAGATCGGCATTCCGAACGAGTACCGCGTCGATGGAATGCCGGAGGAGATCGAAACGCTCTGGCAGCAGGGAATTGCCTGGCTGCGGGACGCCGGCGCCGAGATCGTCAACATCTCGCTGCCCCACACAAAGTACGCCCTGCCGGCCTACTACATCGTCGCTCCGGCGGAAGCCTCGTCGAACCTCGCGCGCTATGACGGCGTCCGCTATGGCCTGCGCGTCGATGGCAAGGACATCATCGACATGTACGAAAAGACGCGTGCTGCCGGCTTCGGCAAAGAAGTCAAGCGCCGCATCATGATCGGCACCTACGTTCTTTCCGCCGGCTACTATGATGCGTACTACATCAAGGCCCAGAAGGTCCGCACGCTGATCAAGCGTGACTTCGAACTGGCTTTCAACGCAGGTGTCGATGCGATCCTGACGCCCGCGACGCCGTCGTCGGCCTTCGGCGTCGCCGACGAGAACCTCGCCTCCGATCCGGTCAAGATGTATCTGAACGACATCTTCACGGTCACGGTCAACATGGCCGGTTTGCCGGGCATCGCAGTTCCGGCTGGACTCGACCATAAGGGCCTCCCGCTCGGCCTGCAGCTGATCGGCAAGCCCTTCGACGAAGAGACGCTGTTCAAGACGGCGCACGTAATCGAACGGGCCGCAGGCAAGTTCACGCCTGCCAAGTGGTGGTAAGCGAGCTTAAAATCCGGGAAATGACCGTCGCCGACCATAACATGGTCGGCGAAGTCGGTTTTGCCGCCGGGAAAATCGAGCGACGCCAAAGAGGTTGGCTTCCACCAGGCACATGTCATTTAACGTGCCCGCAAACATTCTTCCATTATCCCGCTGCGGGCGAAAGGGCGATGTCGCCGTTGTTGAAATCGAAGGCAGGATCGTCGAGCGAGCGGGCTTCTTAATTGCCTGGCGTGATGAGAAGATCGATGCGCAACTCCATATTCCGCTCGAAAAGGTGCACTTTTAGGAGCGTCTCGGCTAAGGCCGCAATCTCGGGAGGAGGCTTATGTCCAAACAGCAGCTGGTGGATATGATCGAAGCGTTCGACCGCTTGGCGGCGGCGGATTTCACGATGGGTGCGCAATGGCGGGCCGTTCACGAGATCTGCCAGGCGCATGAAGGAGAAGCGCCTTTCGACTGGGGGCACGCGCTCTGCCACCGTATCGAAGGCGACGAGTGGAATGCGGACTACTGGTACCGGCGAGCGGGCAAGCGCCGCGAGAACCGGCCGGTGGCCGAGGAGTGGTCTGCGATGAGAGCCGAGCTTTCCACCCACCGTTAGGAAGAGCCGCGCGCCGAATCGACGCGCAGCCAAATTCGAAAGCTATCTATTATCCTGTTCCGCTCTCACCAGAACCAATCCCCGTTCTGTGATGCGATAGGGCCCGCCCCCCGAGGACTTGATGGCCCGCTTCTGCTTCAGCTTGCGAAACAGCTCGAGGCCGAAGCCGGGATAAACCCAGCCATCGCGTGTAAAGCACTTCACCGCCTCGATCTTTCGGTTTTCGTCGCGTTCGATTTCAATGCGGCCACCCTGGGCCAATAGGTGGAGGATGCGCTGCTCCGTGCGTGAAATATCCATGGAATGTTGATCCGGTGGTAACGCCCGAGGGGCGTACAAAAACGATCTGGCGTCCGATCGGACGTCAGGGCTTCGTTCTTTTCGGGCCCGTGCGCGCAAGTAAAAACCTGCGGGCAGGGGCCACTACCGGGTCTGAGAAGACAGGTTCAACATTTGGTCGTCATAACGGCTGCTCGAGATCCCGTCAAGTTTTTGCAACCGATGGAGGATTGTGCGACTGGCAACGCGCAAAACGCGAGGCTTTGAAAATGCGGTGATTCGGTGTTTTACTTCAGTGGAAACGTGGAGGTACCGGTGATCCATATTCGCAATGCCCGCGAAGACGAAGCCGAACTCCTGAGCGAGATCGGTGTAAGGGCTTGGCAGAAGGCGATGGCGTCCCTCGGCGAGGGGGATGCCATGGTCGATGCCGCGCGAAGCGCGTTCTTCAATTTCGTCGCAGGTAGCTGGATCACCGCCACCGTCATCGAGTGGAACGGACATCCGGCAGGATGGGCCGCGCGTGAGACCCTCGACGAGAAGATTTCAGATTTCTGGATCGATCCTGCCTTTACTGGTCATGGTCTCGGCACGGCGCTCCTACAAAATATCGAAAAAGACATCGCCGTACAGGGGCTCGATACGGCGATGATGCAGACACACTCCGGGAACTCTGAAGCAATCAGCTTCTTCCAGAAGCGGGGATACGCAATTCATTGGCTGTCGATCGCCTACAATCCGAAGCTCGATCGTGATGTGCCGTCCGTCGGTCTGTCAAAGTCTCTGGAAACCGCGGAGCACGGCACATCAGGTTTTGCCTATTAGGCTAGTACGACGTAACCGACCGATAGGAGCAGAGCGGCCGCGACGTGAAAGACAATGATGGCCTTCAGGATCGAGCGGAAAGGCTCCTTCTGTGTCTTGTGACGTAGCAGTTTCTGCGCGCAAACGGCGCCTAGACTGCCGCCGATGAGTGCCAGCGTCAGAAGCGTCCTCTCCCTGATCCGCCTCCGACGCTTGTGGGCGGCTTGCTTGTCCAGAAAATAGGCTGCGAACGCGAGGGCGTTGAGTGCCATAAAAAGCGCAATGATCATCAGAAAATGGGTTGCCATGTTCGGGGCAGGCTATTGTGGATGCGTTAACACGCGCCAAACCGGCCGGGTTGCCGCGACGCATAGCCGAAAGCCTTGCACCGGCAAGCCATTTCCGTTACCTCACCAGTTGAAAAGAACAGCCTCAAAAAGAGCATCCCAATGACCATTGTCGACGTTCGCACGCCTGATCCGAAACGCTTCATTCCCGGCGCCACTGGCGATTGGGAAGTCATCATCGGCATGGAAGTCCATGCGCAGGTGCTGTCCAATTCGAAGCTGTTTTCGGGCGCCGCGACGGAATTCGGCAAGCCGCAGAATTCCAACGTGTCGCTC
Source organism: Rhizobium mesoamericanum STM3625 (assembly GCF_000312665.1). Lineage (GTDB taxonomy): Bacteria > Pseudomonadota > Alphaproteobacteria > Rhizobiales > Rhizobiaceae > Rhizobium > Rhizobium mesoamericanum. Next base: position 2,353,440 of record NZ_HF536772.1, read on the forward strand.
GTCGATGCGGCCATGCCCGGCATGCTGCCTGTCATCAACGAGGAATGCGTGAGGCAGGCCGTCCGTACGGGTCTTGGTCTGAAGGCGCAAATCAACAAGCGTTCGGTCTTCGACCGCAAAAACTATTTCTATCCGGACCTGCCGCAGGGCTATCAGATCTCGCAGTACAAGGATCCGATCGTCGGCGAGGGCACGATCATCATCTCGCTTGGCCCGGATCGCCAGGGCCAGTTCGAGGACATCGAGATCGGCATCGAGCGCCTGCATCTGGAACAGGACGCCGGCAAGTTGGTGCATGACCAGCACGCCACCATGTCCTATGTCGATCTGAACCGCTCGGGCGTCGCACTGATGGAGATCGTCTCCAAGCCTGACATGCGCTCGTCGGAGGAAGCCAAGGCCTACATGACGAAGCTGCGCTCGATCGTGCGCTACCTCGGCACCTGCGACGGCAACATGGACGAGGGCTCGATGCGCGCCGACGTCAACGTCTCCGTGCGCCGCCCGGGCGAAGAATTCGGCACGCGTTGCGAAATCAAGAACGTCAACTCCATCCGCTTCATTGGCCAGGCGATCGAATACGAAGCCAGGCGTCAGATCGGCATTTTGGAGGACGGCGGCTCGATCGAGCAGGAGACCCGTCTCTTCGACCCGAACAAGGGTGAGACGCGTTCGATGCGTTCGAAGGAAGATGCGCACGACTACCGCTACTTCCCGGATCCGGATCTTTTGCCGCTCGAGTTCGACGATGCCTTCGTCAAGGGGCTCGAAGCCGACCTTCCGGAACTGCCCGACGACAAGAAGGAGCGCTTTGTGCGCGAACTCCGCCTCTCGGTCTACGACGCTTCCGTTCTGGTCTCGGAAAAGGCGATCGCCGACTATTTCGAAGCCGTGGCTGATGGCCGCGACGGCAAGACAGCCGCCAACTGGGTGATCAACGATCTGCTTGGTGCCCTGAACCGCACCGGCAAGAGCATCGAGGAAACCTCTGTTTCGCCGGCTCAGCTTGGCACGATCATTGACCTCATCAAGGCGGAGACTATTTCTGGAAAGATCGCGAAGGACCTGTTCGAGATCGTGCTCAACGAGGGCGGCGATCCAGCCGAGATCGTCGAAGTCAGGGGCATGAAGCAGGTGACCGACACCGGCGCGATCGAACGGGCGGTCGACGAGATCATCGCTGCCAACCCGGATCAGGTTGCAAAGGTTCAGGCCAAGCCGACGCTTGCAGGCTGGTTCGTTGGTCAGGTCATGAAGGCTACCGGCGGCAAGGCCAATCCGCAGGCGGTCCAGGCTCTCGTGAAGGCGAAACTCGGCATCGAGGAGTAAGACTGTGTATTTCGTGCGCACCGCCAGCGAGAGTGATCTCAGCAAGATGCGCACCTTGCTGGATGAGGGTTTTCGCGCGACCTATGCTGGCATCTATGGCGAAGCGAAGGTGAAGGAGCTCGTTGCGCATCTGTTTTCGCCGGCGGCGCTGCAGGCGCGGCTGGCGAAGAAGAATGCCGAGTTCCTCGTTGCCGACAACGGCAAGGATATCGGCGGCGTTGGCTATGCCGCCATGTCGGATGAAATGACGAAGACTGTCATGCTCCATCTGCTCTATGTCCGACCGCCGCTGCATCGCCAGGGCATCGGGCGCGAGATTTTTGCCGAGCTGGAAACCTGCTTTCCCGACGCCGAAATTATGCGCCTGGAGGTCGAGCCACGGAACACGACGGCAATCGCCTTCTATCATGCCCATGGCTTCGAGGATGTCGGCCGCAACGAAAATGACGGGCCGGGACAATCCGGCATCCCGACGCTCATCCTCGAAAAAACTCTCGAACTGCGCTAGCGCCCGTGAGATCATGACCCCCATCATCATTCGCGAGGCGCGTAGCGCCGACGTGGCCGCACTCGTCGCCATCTTCGCTGCCGATGAACTCGGCGGGCACGGCGATACGACGGCTCCCGAGGCCCTTGGCGACTATCTCAGGGCTTTCGAGCGGGTCGCTTCGTCAAGCGATCAGGCGCTCTACGTCGCCGAGCGCGAGGAACAGGTTGTCGGCACGTTCCAGACGATGATCGTGACGTCGCTTGTCGGTCGTGGCTCGTCGTCGATGATTATCGAAGCGGTGCAGACGCGCGCCGACATGCGTGGGCAGGGTATCGGCGCGCAGATGATCCAGTTCGCCATCGCGCAGGCAAAACGTCGCGGCCTGCGGCTTGTCCAATTAACCTCGAACGCCAGCCGCAAGGACGCACACCGCTTCTACGAGCGGCTCGGCTTCAAGCAATCGCATCTCGGTTTCAAGATGGCGCTGAAATGAGCCGGTGTTGCGCCGGAATCACTGGACAACGCGGATCGCTGGCGGCATAAGCGAGGGATCAAATTCTGGTCCCGCTTGCCTCCGGCTAGCTCAAGGAAAAGACATGAAGAATCTCCTCGTGCAAATCTTCACCTGGTGGAACGGTCAGACGATCGGTACGCGTTTCGCGACCTGGCGTTTTGGCAAGCGCGTCGGTGAAGACGAGTTTGGCAACGTTTATTACGAAGGCGGCATGTCGTCCTACGGCCTTCCGAAACGTTGGGTAATCTATAAGGGCTATGCCGAAGCCTCGGCCATTCCGCCGGGCTGGCATGGGTGGATGCATCACCGCACGAATGTTCCGCCAAGCCAGGAAAACTACGTTGCCAAGGAATGGCAGAAGCCGCATCGCGCAAACCCGACGGGTTCGCCGCAGGCTTATCGTCCGCCTGGTTCGCTGGTCGTTCCTGGCGAACGTCCAAGGGTGACTGGCGACTACGATGCCTGGACACCCGGCAACTGAGCAGGCGGTGCCGGCCCCGCTTTTGGCCACAATTGACCATTACCCGCAGAATGGCCGCAGCGATTGCGGCCTTCCGATTTTAAGATACTGTGGAGACGGGCAGATATGACGCTTTTCACGCGGAACCAGCTCCTGCGTGCAGCCGGGCTCTCCCTGGTGCTTGGCTCGACGCTTCTGCCCCAGGTCGCTGCCGCTGCCCGTATCGAGAATTCGGTTGCCGTGTTCTCAGGCCTCGACAAGATCACCGGACGCATCACGACATTCGACGTTTACGTCAATGAGACCGTCCAGTTCGGCGCACTGCAGGTGACGCCGAAGGCCTGCTATTCACGTGACCAGGCCGAAGCACAGAAAATCGATGGTTTCGTGGAAGTCGACGAGATCACGCTTGATCGCAAGATTCGCCGCATCTTCACCGGCTGGATGTTCGCCGACAGCCCTGGCCTCAATGCGGTTGAGCACCCGATCTATGACGTCTGGCTGAAGGATTGCAAGCAGAACTCGGACGTTCCCGCTCCCGACAAAGCGGCCAACTAACTCTCAGAATTCAAGACTGGGCGAAGCCATCGCCGCTGCCAGCATATGGGTGTACTCGTCCTTCGGAACGTCAATGGCCCCGAACGTCTTGAGGTGCTCGGTCGTAAACTGTGTGTCGAGTAGGGTAAAACCCTTGGCACGCAACCGTTCCACGAGGTGAACGAGGCAGATCTTGGAGGCGTCCGTCCTTCGGGAAAACATGCTTTCGCCGAAGAATGCCGACCCCAACGACACTCCGTATAGTCCGCCGACCAGCTCGTCGCCCTGCCAGGCTTCGACCGAGTGGGCATGGCCTATTCGATGCAGGGTGGAATAGAGCGTCTTGATGGTCTGATTGATCCAGGTGCTCGGCCTGTCCCGGGTCTCTGCCGCACAGGCTGCGATGACGGCATCGAAATCGTGATTGAAGCGGATGTCGAATGGTTTGCGTCGAATGGCCTTGGCAAGGCTTTTGGATACGTGAAATTCGTCGAGCGGCAGGACGCCGCGAAGATCCGGCTCGACCCAGAATATCTCCGGGTCATCGGCCGACTCGGCCATTGGAAAGAGACCAATGGAATAGGCGCGCAGGAGGATTTCCGGTGTTATGCCTGGAGACTTCCTGCGCGATCCTGCCATTCTCTGTCACGCCGTTTTTTTGGCCAGATAGTTTTCAAGCCAGTGGATATCATAGTCGCCGTTAGCGATATCCTGATTATCGACCAGATCCTGGAACAACGGCAACGTTGTTTTGATGCCGTCAACGACAAACTCGTCGAGCGCGCGGCGCAGACGCATCATGCATTCGACGCGCGTACGACCGAACACGATGAGCTTGCCGATGAGGCTGTCGTAGTACGGCGGGATCTTGTATCCCTGGTAGGCGCCGCTGTCGACACGAACGCCAAGACCACCCGGCGCATGGAAGTGCGTGATCGTGCCTGGCGAGGGCACGAAGGTGCGTGCGTCCTCGGCGTTGATGCGGCACTCGATGGCGTGGCCGTGGAAGTTGATGTCTTCCTGCTTGACAGAGAGTCCGCCGCCGGACGCGACGCGGATCTGCTCGTGAACGAGGTCGATGCCGGTGATCGCTTCGGTGATCGGGTGCTCGACCTGCAGGCGGGTGTTCATTTCGATGAAATAGAACTCGCCATTCTCGTACAGGAACTCGATCGTGCCCGCGCCGCGATACTTCAGCTTCTTCATGGCGTCGGCACAAACCTGGCCGATCTTCATCCGCTGTTCGACGTTGAGAGCAGGGGAATTCGCTTCTTCCCAGACCTTCTGGTGGCGGCGCTGCAGCGAGCAATCGCGTTCGCCGAGATGGATCGCATTGCCTTCGCCATCGCCAAACACCTGGATTTCGATGTGGCGCGGCTTGCCGAGGTACTTTTCCATGTAGACGGCATCATTGCCGAACGCCGCTGCCGCTTCGGTTCGCGCCGTCGACCAGGCTTCGATCAGGTCGTCCTCGGACTTGGCGACCTTCATGCCGCGTCCGCCGCCGCCGGCAGTCGCCTTGATCAGCACCGGATAGCCGATCTCAGCAGCAGTCCGTAGCGCGTCTTCCTCGGTCTTCACCTCGCCGTCCGAGCCCGGAACGACAGGAATGCCGAGCTCCTGTGCCGTCGTCTTGGCGGTGATCTTGTCGCCCATGATGCGGATATGTTCCGCGGTCGGACCAATGAAGGTGATGCCGTGCGCTTCGAGAATGTCCGCAAACTTCGCGTTTTCCGAAAGGAAACCGTAGCCCGGATGCACAGCGTCGGCGCCGGTGATTTCGCAGGCGGCCACGATTTGATGAATGTTCAGATAGCTCTCGCGCGAGGGCGGCGGGCCGATACAGACGCTTTCGTCGGCCAGGCGGACATGCATGGCATCAGCGTCAGCGGTCGAATGAACGACGACGCAGGGAATGCCGAGCTCTTTGCAAGCGCGCAGAACGCGAAGCGCGATTTCCCCGCGATTGGCGATGAGGATTTTCGAGACCATGACGCTCGCCTTATTCGATTACGACGAGGGCTTGGCCGTATTCGACGGGGCTTCCGTCCTCGACGAGGATTTCGGTGACCTTGCCGGACTTCGGCGAAGGGATCTGGTTCATGGTCTTCATCGCTTCGATGATGATCAGTGTCTGGCCTTCCTTGACGGTCGCGCCGAGTTCGATGAAGGGACGTGCGCCCGGAGCCGGAGCCATGTAGGCCGTACCGACCATCGGCGCGCTGACGGTATTTGCAGGGTTGCGTGCAGCGGCCGCAGGAGCCGCAGGTGCTGCAGCTGCCGGAGCGGCCGCCGCAGCCGTAGCCGCGGCTGCAAATGCAGGCGTGGCGATCGGAGCCTGGACATATTGGGTGTTGCCGGCACGCGAAACGCGGATGCGCAGATCATCCTGCTCGACTTCGATTTCCGTAAGATCCGTGTCGTTGAGGATGTTCGCAAGGTCGCGGATCAGCGCCTGGTCGATACCGTTTTTCTTGTCAGCCATGAGTATGTGCCCTGTCTTCTTTTTATGCCGTGAGATTCTTCAGCGCATGCAGCGCCAGAATATAGCTGTAAGGCCCGAAGCCGCAGATGACGCCTTTCACCGCTGGCGCAATCATCGACTTGTGGCGAAATTCTTCCCGCGCGTGAACGTTGGAGATATGGAGCTCTATCACCGGGATGGAAATAGCGCGAATTGCATCGTGGAGTGCGACTGACGTATGCGTGTAAGCGCCTGCATTGATCGCGACACCGACCGCCTTGTCGTTCGCTTCATGGAGCCAATCGACGAGCGTACCTTCGTGATTGCTTTGGCGAAAGTCGATGTCGAAGACGAGCTCGCGCCCAACCGCCTTGCAGTCAGCCTCGACGTCCTGAAGCGTCTTGCCGCCATAGATGCCGGGCTCTCTTTTGCCAAGCATGTTCAGGTTAGGTCCGTTCAGGACGAATATCGTTTGCGTCATCGAATGTTCCAGTAGATGCGAGACGGCAACCTATAGACTCCCAGCGGACCTAATGAAAGCCCTTTGGAAAACGCAGCCCGAATCGCGCCACATTTGTCCACATGGCTGGAGCACTTCGATTTTGGCGAATTGATGGGCGCTGTGTCAGCAACTTGTCTTGCCGCAGGCCCGCATGTTCTTAACCTTGGCCTCAAGGTCGTCAAAGCCAACCGCGCCTTGAACCAGTTCGTTGCCGATCACATAGGAGGGCGTACCTGTGATGCCGAGGCTCTGGGCAAGTTGATAGGTCTCCTTCACGGAGGCATCGCTGGAACTCTTGGCCATTTCGTCGCGGATCTGCTTTTCGCTGGCGCCGAGCGACCCGGCGACGTCGAGGGCGCTGGCCTCATCGGCGCGTCCGTCGCTGCCAAGAAGTGCTATATGGAACTGGCTATATTTCTCTGGTTCCAGCTTCCGGAACGCATCCGACACCTTGTGGGCGGCAACCGATTCTGGGCCGAGGATCGGGAATTCCTTGAGCACAAAGCGGACGTTCTTGTCCTTTTCGAGCATCGTCTGCATGTCGGAGAGTGCGTGTCGGCAATAGCCGCAGTTGTAGTCGAAGAACTCGACGATGGTGACATCACCCTTCGGATTGCCGATCGTCATGTCATATTTCGAATTGAAGATTGTTGACTTGTTGTCAGCAATCACCGCGCTGGCCTTAACAAGGCGCGCCTGATCCTGCTTCTTTTGCAGTGCGTCCTGCACATCAAGCATGATCTCCGGATTTTCGATCAGGTACTGCTTGATGAACTCGCCGATTTCCTTCTTCTGCGCGTCATCAAGCGCTGCCGCCGGATAGGCTGCGGCGATCGAGGCAGTGAGCGCCAGCGCGGTGAAGATTTTCGGAAGTGCGGCCATTATATCCTCGTTATCAGCAGTTCGTATGCGTCGTTCCGGCGCCAGATAACATTGAACGGTAAACGGCGGAACCCGGTGCCGCCAAACTACGGTGCGTCCTGTCGTCTTCAAACAGGAATTTTCGCATCCGCTGTTTAATCGCGGGATTGTGATGATCCGATTATTGCGGCAATTGTCTGGCCGCCAGCAAAGTTAGAGAGACCCGATCTTGTTTTCCATTTCCAAACGCAGCGAAGTCGAGCCCTTTCACGCCATGGATGTTCTGGCCGAAGCGACGAAGCGGCGAGCCATCGGACACCCGGTCATTTCCATGGCTGTCGGACAGCCATCGCATCCGGCACCGCGCGCTGCGCTCGAAGCGGCGCAGGCCGCACTTGTCGAAGGCAAGATCGGCTATACAGATGCACTCGGCACGACAATGCTGAAACAAGCGCTGATTGGCCATTATCGCGACCGTCACGGGCTGGAAATCGATCTTGCGCGTATCGCAATTACCACCGGTTCTTCCGCTGGTTTCAATCTCGCCTTTCTCTCCCTGTTCGATGCGGGTGATGCGGTCGCCATTGCCCGTCCCGGCTATCCTGCCTATCGCAATATCCTCGGGGCGCTCGGGCTGAAGGTTATAGAGGTCCCGGTAACAGCCGAGACGCATTTCACGTTGACCCCCGAGAGCCTTGAGGCTGCGCAAGCGGCAAACAACGTCAGGCTGAAGGGCGTTCTTCTGGCGAGCCCCGCCAATCCGACGGGCACTGTGACTGGCCGCCAAGGTCTGCAGGAGTTGGCGGATTATTGCGCGGCCAATTCGATCGCGTTCATTTCAGATGAAATCTATCATGGGCTGACGTTTGCCGGGGAAGAGACCAGTGCGCTGGAATTGACCGACGAGGCAATCGTCATCAACTCCTTCTCCAAATATTATTGCATGACGGGCTGGCGGATTGGCTGGATGGTCCTGCCCGAGCGGTTGGTGCGTCCCATCGAGCGCGTTGCGCAAAGCCTCTACATCTCGCCGCCAGAACTTTCGCAGATCGCAGCGACAGCGGCGCTCGGCGCAAGCGCGCAACTCGACGTGTACAAGGCGAGCTATTCTGCCAACCGCGAATTCCTGCTGAAGCGTCTGCCGGAAATCGGGCTGTCGATCGCCTCGCCGATGGACGGCGCCTTCTACGCCTATGTCGACGTTTCTCGCTTTACCAATGACAGCATGACGTTCGCCAAGAGGATGCTGGCGCAGATCAACGTCGCCGCGACGCCAGGTCTGGATTTTGACCCATTGGAAGGCAATCGCTCGATGCGCATGTCCTATGCCGGCTCCGAAGCCGAGATCATTGAAGCCGTCGAGCGCATCGCCGGGTGGTTGAAATAAATCTCATTGGTTAGAGAAGCTTGCGAAGACTTTGCTGATTCAATATCTGAGCAGCCTGCTGGGGGCTGCTCAACTGTTTAGGTCTTTTTTTGTGTTTAGGTCTTTTTTTGGCGGTCCTTCACTTGGCCGCTCGGCAGTTCTCACGGTCAAGCTGCGACACCAGCGCCAGGATCGTCTCTGAAACCGGTGTCGGCACTGCTGCCAGGCGACCCAGCGAAACGACCATTCCCACCAGCGGTGTAAGTTCGAGCGATTTGCCAGCGAGAAGGTCCTGTAGCATCGAGGTGCGAACCGGCCCTATCTGTTGGGCCTGCGCAAGTCGTTGCTCGACGGACATGCCAACATTCGCGCCGAGCGCTTCTCCTACGGCCTTAACCTCCTTCATGACCTTTCCGATCTGGTCGGTGATCGCGGCATCCGCCATCAGCTCCGACATCAAGGAACGCGTCAGGGCGCTGATTGGGTTGAAGGAGGCGTTGCCCATCAGCTTGCTCCAGATATCGTCGCGAATCCGGCTGGAGAGCTTAACCTCGATGTCTGCGCGTCGCAGCAATTCTTCAATCTCCCGCAAATCTGCGGTGATCTCACCGGAGGGCTCGCCGAGAATGAAATGGCCCTTGTTGCTGAGCCTGATCTCGCCGGGCTTGCTGACTTCTGCACCCTGATGGGCCACGCAGCCGATCACCCGCTGCGGGCCGATAAACTGCCAGAGCTTGCCGCCTTCATCGAGTTCCTCGAATTGCAGCTCAGCATGCCCGCTGTCTTGATCGCGATGGAAATACCACCACGGAATGCCGTTGAGAATCATCAAGACACGCGTGCCATCCTTCAATAGAGCGCCAATGCCTTGCGCCGCCGCGCTGAGCTGATGGCCCTTCAGCCCGGTGATAATGAGGTCCTGTGGCGGTAGTTCCGCGGGATCGTCGGTGGCCCTTACCGACACGCGAAAGGGAGTTTCAGCGCCAGCCTCCATGAGATGCAACCCATTGTCCCGGATAGCCGCGAGATGGGCGCCGCGGGCAACGACCGAGACCGCGGCTTCTGCGCCGAGTGACGAGGCGAGCTTGGCCGCGATGGCGCCGCCGAGTGCACCGGCGCCGAAGATGCAGATGGTTTTGAAGGGCATGCGATAATCTTTCTGCGATTGGTGGGTCCCGCAGAACTTAAGTCATTCGTCCCTCACGGCGAATGATATTTTGAAGCCGCTCGACACTTTTAATGGCCGGAGCCAGGAAGAAGCTCGTTGCGCCGAAGCTCGTCGATCGCAGCCACCGCATCTTCCGCAGACCAGCCCGCTCGGATGGCAGCCGCGATCATCCGGACCTCGGCTTCCTCTTCGATCTTCAAGAACAGCGGCTCCAGGGCCTCTTGGGCAGTAAGGATATGGTCGTTCGGAGGGGTAACTGACGGGCGGGTGGCAAGCGTAGGCATCTGCGCGGTACTCCTCTCTCTGGCAGGGGATGACTCAAAACAAGGCGCGAACTCAAAAAAGGTTCCGGATAAAGTTTGAAGAACGCTTCATCTTGTTCTTTCGCCCCGGCTCTGCCTTGTTGCACGACTAGTCTGATGTTCGATTCGGTTCCCGGTAAGCGGCGGAGCCATGACAAAACGCATGAAGGAGATTGCGATGACGAACGCCAAAAACGGGATTTCCGAAATGCGACCGAGAATTACAGTAATTGGTGTCGGCGGCGGCGGTGGCAATGCCATCAACAACATGATTGCGGAAAATCTCGAAGGTGTCGATTTCATCGCGGCCAATACCGATGCGCAGGTGCTGGCGACCTCGAAGGCATCCCGCCGCATCCAGCTCGGCGCGCATGTGACCGAGGGTCTGGGCGCCGGTTCACTGCCAGAAGTGGGACGCGCGGCCGCCGAAGAATCCATCGATGAAATCATGGATCATCTGGCCGGCTCGCATATGTGCTTCGTCACCGCAGGCATGGGCGGCGGCACCGGCACTGGCGCTGCGCCTGTGATCGCCCAGGCTGCCCGCAACGCCGGCATTCTGACGGTCGGAGTTGTAACGAAGCCCTTCACCTTCGAAGGCAACCGTCGCATGAAGACGGCCGATGTCGGTATCGAGGCTTTGCGCGAGGCGGCCGATACGGTGATCGTCATCCCGAACCAGAACCTTTTCCGCATCGCCGACGCAAAGACCACCTTCGCGGATGCCTTCATGACCGCCGATCGCGTGCTCTTCGCCGGTGTCGGCTGCATCACCGACCTGATCGTTAAGGAAGGCCTTATCAACCTCGACTTCGCGGACGTGAAATCCGTCATGCGTGGCATGGGCAGGGCGATGATGGGTACGGGAGAGGCCTCGGGCGAGGGGCGCGCAATGAAGGCCGCCGAAGCTGCGATCGCCAACCCGCTGCTCGATGATATCTCGATGAAGGGCGCTAGGGGAGTGCTGATCTCGATCTCCGGCGGCTCCGACATGACACTTTTCGAAGTGGATGAGGCGGCAAGCCGCATCCGCGATGAGGTGCAGGATGAGGCCGACATTGTCGTTGGCGCGATCTTCGACCGCAACCTCGATGGCAAATTCCGCGTCTCGGTCGTCGCCACAGGCCTCGACGGATCTGTCGGGACGCGGACCCAGCACGGCGTGGCGCTCGGCCAGGACACACAAACGCGCACGCTGCAGTAGACCAACGGTCGCCTGCGTGCTCGATCGGTGCGCAGGCTTTCTGGTTGATGTCGTTTCGCGCAGGCGGCCGTTGTCCTTGAAAGTCAGGCACCGGCCCCTTGTTCGCGATTGGCCAACGGTCGTGACTGCGCGCGACAAGACTCACAATTCAGATCTCACCTTAGGCCACGAAGTGAACACGCTGGCGCTGCATCTTGATGTGACGGATCGCTCACACGTTAAGGGGCGGTCACCGCCTAGAAGCGCTTTGGCCGCATCGACGTGCTCGTCAACAATGCCGGATGAGGAAGACATTCGATGTAGCGGCAAGCAGGCTGGCGATACCGCGCGCGGCGGCGAGGCGATGATCCAGACCACGCATCTGCTCGGCTGAAATCGGCTATAACAACATCACGAACAGAGTTGCGCGAGCGACCGGCTGAGATCGAGGAAGGCGCGAAACGAGTCTCGCGGCTGATTTCTGGACGGCGTAAAATCGTCTCGCGACGACTGACATTCGCGCAAAACGGAGCAACGTGAAAACGGTCATTGCGGACGCCGTGGTGGAGGATATCGAATGGTGAAGTTTGGTTATCTTGTTGCCAGTTTGCTGATCCTGATCGGAGTGGTCTGGATGGGGCAGGGCAGCGGCTATTTTCCCTATCCGAAAGAAAGCTTCATGATCAATCAGACCCTGGGTCTATTGGGGCGCTCTCGCAGCGATCGTAGGAATTGTTGTGATGGTTGTAACGAGAAACGCACAGCACCGGTAGCGATTGGGACGGCTATGCAATCCGCTTGAGCTGCGACAGGCAACCCCCCGGCGGTAGGGTAAATATCACCAGTTGGCGACGTCTGATTAAGGTGAGGCATGCGATTGCGCGTCCGAGCCCCAAAATCATTCGCCGGCGAGAAGCCTCCGAGTGAGCTTCCGCCGGCGAAAGATGTGATCGGTAAAGAGTGCTTAGGCGCGCCGCGAACGAGCGTCCGCCATGTCGGGCCGCGTCCCATCAGGAGCGCGAAGGCCATAGTGCTTGCTTGCAAACACCCATTCCACATTGCCGGGCTCAAACGGGCGACGCGGGTTTCTCAGTGCCATCCGGCGCTCGGAGAGGCTGCGGGGCAGGGTGTCGATCATATCATTGACGAAGGTTTCAACGCTGTCTTTCCAGCGAGGAGAGATTGAAACATCGACGCCACCGAAGCGATGAAAGTCGGGATGTTTGCGGGAGTAGCATGCGCCTAGCATCCAGGCATGTTGCTGCTTCAGAAAGCGTTCTTTAATGGTCATTCCTAGTCTTTTTCCTTGGCATCGTCGACGACATCGGCCTCGGGGCGGTCGCCTCCGTTCGACCGTTCCGTTGTCCAGCTGCCATCTGCGCGCTGATATGTAATGTCAGCATCGTGGCCACCGAGCTGTTGTCGCTCTGCGGCGTGTTTGGCCGCTGCCAGTGCTTCTTCGTGAGTTGGGAAAGTTTCCGACCAGACATCGTCCAGGCAGTAAGCCCAGGCGCCATCATGTTCGGCGACGTGGTAGGTAATCGACATCGATCATTCCTTCAAGAACTTTTCGCAGGAATTTGCATCCAGGCGCCACGGAGATTGAAAAGCTCAAACGTTAATCGCGCGATGCTTGTTCCCTCATGTCCTGACCTGTGGCGAGGCTGGATTCAATGCGAGGCACGATCTTGCGCGAGCGTGGAACGCTTCATAGGCTTGGCTCGTTGATGGATTCGTTCAACGCCTCTAAATAGGAATCCCATGCGCGCTCAGTCGAAGCCGTTCATCGTCGAAGTCAAATCCTCCCGGCGCATCGAGCGTCGCCAATCCGAGTCAATCTGGGGGAACCTCGATCTTGCAGCCGTTGCCGAGGAGATCGCGGAAGAGCTCCCGCAGCCGGCAGTGGCTCAGGGGGAAACTGCTGTGGTGCGGTAATCCGGGCAGGCCAGTCAGCTACGAGCCCATAGCGGACTCCTTCGGCGCCAGGCGGGAGCAAGGGCGCACCCCGCCTTGGCTTTCGATATTGCGTCAATCAAAGGCTCGGCTCCAGATAGGGCGGGCCGAGGACTTGATCCAATTAGTCCAGGAAGAACTCCAGCAGGTCTGCGTTGATCACGTCCGGATGCGTCGTGCACATCCCGTGCGGGAGCCCGGCATAGGTCTTCAGCCTCCCGTGTCTCAGGAGCTTGACCGAGAGCGGTGCTGAATCGGCATAGGGAACGATCTGATCGTCGTCGCCATGCATGACCAGCGTCGGCACCGTGATCTGCTTCAGATCCTCAGTGAAGTCGGTTTCGGAGAAGGCTTTGATGCAATCGTAATGCGCCTTTGCCCCGCCCATCATCCCTTGCCGCCACCAGTTCTCGATGACGCCTTGGCTGACCTTGGCGCCTGGGCGATTGAAGCCATAGAAGGGGCCGGCCGGCACGTCGAGAAAGAACTGCGCGCGGTTGGCGACGAGCGCCGCACGGAACCCGTCAAAAACTTCGAGCGGAAGCCCGCCGGGGTTTTTGTCCGACTTGACCATGATCGGCGGCACGGCACCGATCAGTACGGCCTTGGCGACACGGCCGGGCTTTGCGCGCGCGACGTAGTGGGCAACCTCACCGCCGCCGGTCGAGTGGCCGACATGGATTGCATTCTTGAGATCGAGCTCATCGGTAAGCGCGGCGACATCAGCCGCATAGGTGTCCATTTCGTTGCCCAACCACGTCTGGCTGGAGCGGCCGTGCCCACGCCGGTCGTGGGCGATCACGCGATAACCCTTGTCCAGAAAGAACATCATCTGCGCATCCCAATCGTCGGCGCTGAGCGGCCAGCCATGATGAAAGACAACAGGCTGGGCATCGAGCGGACCCCAATCCTTGTAGAAGATTTCGGTTCCGTCCGTGGTCTTGATGAATGGCATGGTCAGGGTCCCTCTTTCTGGATTGAGTGCTTTAATGCGGCAAAGTAGGTGCTCATGTTTCGGGCGCCGATTTCATTCGGGCACCTCGGCAGAGCCAGCTCCTCGTCGCTGCCACACTATGTCATGCACATGACGAGGATTGAGCGGCGTCGCGAGCCAACGCTAATTTGATGCAAATGATCCAGAATGGAAGATGCCGCGTTGAAGAATGATAGCGCGGGAGACGCCCAGATTATTCCGCCTGCTCATCCGTGGAGAGACCTGTTCCTCGGTGAGAGCTACCTCTCGCGCGCCATCTCGATCATCGTCTCTCGAAAACCGGCAGCTGCGAACAGACGTCGGGCCACCTCGTTCCGCGCCGCCGCCGACAATACCACTCTTGGAGCCGATCTCTTTTCAAGCTCGCCGACCATCAACTCCAACAGCGAGCGGCCGATCCCAAGTCTCCTGTGCTCTTGATCGACGTACAGATCATGGATGACGCCCGCCGGCCCCCTCAGGGCCATGTAGTCGGGGCCTTCGACTGTACCGTATGCATAGCCCGATACCGCGCCATCGACTTCGGCCACCAACATCACGACGTCCTGCCGTACCAACTGCTTCTCAAGCCAGCCAGCGTATGATGCCTCCGTCCTCTCCGTCGCCGCGAGAAAACGGTCCGGATCGAGTTCGTTATGGAAAGACACTAGCAGCGATCCGAACCGACCAAGGATTGTAGTGTCCGCAGCGACAGCGGGTCTGAAGACGATGTCCCTTCCGCTGGGGCCCATGGTCCTACGCATACGGTCCTCCCTGCGGAAAGAAGCCCCTGGCATCGGAACTGCTCCCCAAAAAGAAGGCCGCCCTTCTGGCGGTTTCGAAAGCGATGATCTCGCTGTTGAACAAGTCCGTGATCGGGGAGTGATAGAGCTTCCCGCCGGCCACAATGAACTCGGTGACGTCCGTCACCCATTTCTGTTTGGCCGCGTCAGCGGCAAATCGCCGGGCTAGCCGCTTCTTCGGCCACACCAGTGATTGTAACCCCGTCTCGACCATCAAACGCTGCACCGTCTTGTAATTGATTTTCTGTCCGAGCTGGCAAATCGCTACGGTTACCCGGCGGCCACAGTAGCGGCCCTCGCGGGCGGCGAAGATCGCCTTGAGAGGGCGGGCGGCTTGGGCATCGATGGGGCCTCCTCTGCGAAACGGGCCGGGTATCAATCTCGCCAATCTCGTAGCGTCGCTCCCGATCCGAAAGGCAACTCGCATTTCCGATGCTAAACACCGCCGCCGTCTGGCGGTAGGAAAGCCCATCCTCCCACATCCGCTTCAGAAGCGATAGCTTAAACGCTGCATCATTGTGGCTGAACCTCTTGGACAGCCCGGCAGCTCCAAATGCTTCGGAGCTCGCCATCTATTTGCGGATCGTCGAATGGTCAACGCCATAAGGCCAGCCAGCGCTGCGATAACTCTTTTTGCCGTTTAGGCACTGCTCAGCAATCACTCGATATTGGCCAACCGCTCGATCGCGTATCGCCGGCTGAGCCGTGACTACCCGTTGGCGATCTTCAGGAATCAAATATTTGCGGGGTTCAAGACGATATTCACTTGATCGCGCCGCCGCTCCAAGCACGTGCAAGCAGGACCGACAGGGCAGCGTGCAGAACGACTGCTGGCCAAAGCAGAACGCCCGTTGGCCCATGAGCGAGGCCGAGATAGGCAAGATAGAGCGTCACGAGTGCACTGTAGAAGAGCATGCCTTCAAGAGGCTTGTTGCGCCAGCAGGCGATCCCTAGTCCGATCAGCGCCATGCCGGCGACCCGCGCGGCAGCGCCCGCAACTCCCACTAGCGCCTCCCCAAGCAGTAGCTCACCGACGAGCGCGGGAAAGGTGACCAACGCTAGGCCGGTCACGATTTCACCGATGGCCGCGACAGCCAACGCCCTGTTCATCGCGCCGATCCTCCTTTCTGGTATTGGAGTCAGGAAGAAGCTGCAACATTAGCACGGAGGCAGCGGATAGTAGCCGCAGGCTCGTGGCGGATAGTAAGGACGATCGTAGGCCGCGGCGGCTCCCGCCGCAGCCGCTCCGTACCAGGCTCCCCGGTAGGCAGTGCGGCGCGCAACGCCCGCAAACGACATCGGCGTCCTTGGCATGCCAATAATATCGATAAAGATCGACGCCGGGCCGTCTGCCTTGGCGAGACTGCCCTCCAGTACGTCCACCTTGAACGTCAGGTTCGTGCCCTCGAGCTTCGGTTCCTTCAGGACGACGACGGCGTCCTCGACGCTTGACGCGTCCTTGTTCAGCACCGAGACGGTGGCGTTCGGCGGATCCTTTTCGAAGCTGCCGCCCTCAGCCCACTCTTCCAGCAGGTGCGTGGTCAGCGCATGGCCGGCGGAGCGGACCGGCCGGTCGGCGAACAGGATCGAATTGTTGGAAATGCTGGTCAGCGTGAGCGTATCGCCCTTCAGGGTCGCGCCGTCGGCATTCATTACGATCAGCGAGGGGACCAGTTCCGTCTTATGCGTGCTCGATGCGCCGATGGACTTCGTCGCTGGCGCGGTGATGGCATTTTCTGCCATAGACGTCGATGATGCGAGAAAGCCGAGTGTTGCGGCCATCGCAACGCTGCTGATGGTGCGCCTGAGGCTCATTGGTTGCTCCTCTCTAGCTCGAAGATTAGCTTGTCGATTTTGCCGGTGAACTTGAACGGCGTGTCGTAGCGATACTCGACGAGCGCCACTCCCGTGCGCGTGTCGAGGCCGACGTCGAAGGTCTCGTCCTCGGGAAACGTCACCGGAATGCCGTGCTCCAGAGAATTGCGGGCCACTTCGTTTCCGTCGACGGAGAGCACGCCAGTGCCACCCACGCCAAGACTGGTGCCGTCGGCCTTATAATCGAAGGTGATCCGGTGCCTGCCGTGTTCCAGCTCAGGCCCTTTGATGGGGATGATGGAATCGTAGCCGGGATAGCCCGTCGCAATTTTGCCGACGACCCCGTAGCCAACCGAGTGATGGTTGCGCCCGGTGATCAAGGCCGCCCGCGTCGGCGAGCAGAGTGACGTCGAATGGAAATTGGTGAAGCGCAGCCCCTCCTTGGCGATGCGGTCCATCGTCGGCATAGGAATGACGCCGCCAAAGGTGCTGGGCGCCCCGAAACCCTGGTCATCCGTCATGATCAGGAGCACGTTCGGCGCCCCCTTCCGTCGATGGTGGTCGTGGCACCTGGCGAACCGTGCGTGCCGGTGACTTGTTGCGCTATTCCCGGTGTGCAGCCAAGAACAACAAAACCCGCATATGCAAGCAAACTGCGAACGATCGTCATCTCGGCGGCGGCCCCCTCAATGTTGCAACCGGATTTCACGCACAACTCGCACAATTAGAAGTGTCTAATCTACCACGGAGGCGGAAGCGGGTCGAGCGTCGCCTTTGTGTGCGTAACAACCCCAAGGATCCCGTGAGGCTCGGTAATGGACGGGACGCTCCGGGGTCACTGCCAAGGCGAATTTCATCTTACGCCCTCCCTTAAAGTTGTCCGAAAGAAGTACAATCGAAGCCTTCAACCAAGATGAGATCACGCTATGATATCGAGCTTGATCAATTCGTGGATGTCGATCCTCGGTGAGAGAGAGGCCACGCAGGGCGTGGTTTTGAGCAAGTTCGGGCGGGGATATACAGACAGATCGGAACGTCGAGTTTTTTGGGAAGGGCGCATTGACTGGCACTTCGCAGATTTTGACAATTCTCGTGTTTGCATTCGCTCCGGTCGCGGCATTTGGGCAGAGCGCACAACCTGCCTGCCGAGCGCAACGGTTTCGATCAAGGAGGCGTCAACCGTTGACGACGCGATGGTCCTCAAGGATCATAAGCGCTCCGGCGACACGCTCACCACCATCGAGGTCCTTGACAGCAACATCGAGAAAGCCGACGACGGCCGCCTTCCGCTGGAAAGTAGCAAGCTCCGTCGGAGGAACATAAGATGCGAAATGCCGCTGTGGGAGGCGCAGGCATTGAGGAATAGACGATCCAGGAGGAAGCTCAGCGGCTCCACAAAGCGCGGCACCGCGACTACTCCTTCTCAAGCTGGGCAGCCGCACCCGCCGGCGTTCAGCACACACATCAGACGGTATATTGCGGTAGCCGCCGCAGCACTGATCGTCATTGTCGGCGGCTTCCTCTATGGGCTGGAAACGAGCGACAGACCAAAATCCACAGATCCCGTATTGCCGACCACTTTCGTCGGCAGCGATACGTGCTCCGGCTGCCACCAGGCCGAGGCAGAGCTGTGGCGTACCTCCCAGCACAAGCGCGCCATGGACCACGCGACCGACAAAACCGTGTTGGGCGATTTCAACAATGCCAGCCTCGACCACTTCGGCGTCCACTCTCGCTTTTTCCGCAAAGACGAAAAGTTCATGGTCGAGACCGATGGGCCAGAAGGTAAGCTTGCCGCGTTCGAGGTCAAATACACCTTCGGCGTCGAGCCGCTACAGCAGTATTTGGTTGAATTTTCTGATGGACGCATTCAGGCACTGCCGCTGGCCTGGGACAGCCGACCGAAGGCCGAGGGCGGGCAGCGATGGTTCCACCTTTACCCAGACGAGCCGATCGGCCACCGCGATATCCTGCACTGGACGAGGCTTAACCAGAATTGGAACTTCATGTGCGCCGAGTGCCACTCGACCGGCGTGCGCAAGAACTATGACGCCGACAAAGATCGGTTCGCGACGAGCTGGGCCGAGATCAGCGTCGGCTGCGAGACTTGTCACGGCAAAGGCTCGCGCCACGTCGCCTGGGCCAGCGCAAAGCAGAGCTGGTGGCCGTTTAAAGGGCGGGACGACCCGGAGAAGGGGCTCGTCGTGCGCTTCGACGAGCGCAAGGGAGTGAGTTGGACAGCGAATCCCGCGACCGGATTGCCGACGCGCAGCCAGCCGCCGTCAGCCGTGCGCAAGGAGGTCGAGACGTGCGGCCTTTGCCATGCACGCCGCAGTCAGTTCTCCGAGGATTGGGTGCCGGGATCACCACTGTCCGACACCCATCATGTCTCCGTCCTCGATCGCTCGTTATTTCATGCTGACGGCCAGATGCGCGACAGGGAGGAGACCTACAACTATGCGCCCTTCAAACAGAGCAAGATGTTTGCGCAGGGTGTCACCTGCAGCGATTGCCATGATCCGCACAGTGCGATGTTGCGCGCGCCGGAGGACGGTGTTTGCGCGCAGTGCCATATGCCGGAGAGGTACCAAACCGTGGCCCACCGCCACCATGATGAGGCGAAGGCGCCGCTTGCCTGCGCCGCCTGCCACATGCCCGTGCGCACTTACATGGTGATCGACCAGCGGCACGACCACAGCTTCCGCATTCCACGTCCGGACCTCTCGATCAAGCTTGGCACCCCGAACGCCTGCAATGACTGCCACAGGGAAAAATCGGCCGAATGGGCGGCCGCTGCCGTCGAGGGCTGGTTCGGCCCGCATCGCAAGGGATTTCAAAATTATGGCGAGGCGTTCCATGCAGCATGGACGGACGAGGCGGGGGCCGAAAGGCCTCTCGCCGTGGTTGCGCGTGATCCGGCTGCTTCCAGTTTCGTGCACGCCAGCGTGCTGACCGAATTGAACGCCTATCTGTCGGCCGCCAACGTCGAACTGGCGCGGTCCGGTCTTGCTGATCGCGATCCGATGGTGCGTATCGGCGCGCTCGATATGCTGGAGGGCGCCCCTGCCGATCAACTCTGGCCAATCCTCTCGCCCCTGCTATCGGATCCGGTCCGGGGCGTGCGCCTCAGGACCGTATCGATGTTGGCCTCGGTTCCCACAGCGAGCCAGCCGGCTGCCGATCGCCACCAATTCGATCAGGCAGCGGCCGAGTTCGTCGCCGCCCAGCGTCTCAATGCTGACCGACCCGAAGGGCGCAGCACTCTGGGAAACTTCCTTGCCCGGCGCGGAATGGCCGCGGAGGCGGAAGTCGAATTCCGGGCTGCGCTGCACCTCAGCCCGGAATTCGCGCCGGCAGCGGTCAATCTCGCCGACCTCTACCGGGCGCTTGGACGAGATTTCGATGGCGAGCAGGTGCTGCGCACCGGACTACAGGCATCGCCTGAAGATGCCGGTCTCCGATACGCACTTGGCCTGACGCTGGTCCGGTTAGGCCGCTCCGAAGACGCGTTCGAGGAACTCCGTCAAGCCAACAAACTCTCTCCCGACCAGGCGCAATACGCCTACGCCTATGCAATTGCTCTGAATTCGGCCGGGCGCACCGATGAGGCGATCGCGTTGCTCGAAAAGAGCCTCGTACGTCACCCGAGTGACCGCGGCGCGTTGCTGGCACTGGCGACCCTCAATCGGGACACTAGAAATTTTGACGCTGCACTTGGCTATGCCGAGCGGCTGCTTTCACTCGTTCCGAGTGATCCGGGCATCCTTCGCCTCGTCGAAGACCTGCGGCGTCTGGCGCATCCAGTGCGTTGAGCGTGGCAGCCTCGTGAGCGGGAGTACTGGTTACCCAATAAAAGACGTTCAGCGCCAATATTCTCTTTGAACGACGATGTAGGGTTCACCGATTCATCGCGGGGCGCGCGTCCGAAAATCCCAAGAAAATACTGCCCGACGTTAAGCTTCGCCAATCGCGAACGGTGTATGTGTATCAATCAACGCCCAATTGCAGGGAATTTATCAGGGAAGTTGAAAAGATCGAGAGGAACGGTTTAGATGTGCTTCGGGGACTCGCGAGGGGAAGTGCAGTGGGCATTGCGCATAGCGTCAGCAACTGTCGTCCGGCGGCCTTAATTCCAGCGATGCCGGAGATTCGTTCTTTATACCGCACTTGGTTTGTCTTGAGTCCACTGCGCCGACTACTCGACGAGCATGATCGGACAGACGAGCGGACAGCAAAAGACAGCACAGAGATGTGTTTGACCACAGCGGCATCGCCAGGGCGCGCGTGTGCCGTGACACCGTGATGAGCGGGGCCGGGGCCCCAGATGAGGGAGAAGTCGATGACGATGGCGCAGACATACTTGAAGGTTGGGTTCTCGCTGATCTTGGCGGCATTGGCGTCCACGGGGGTGCGTGCGGCTGACATATCGCCTCTACTGACACAGGAACCAAAGCCAGCCGAAGCCGCGGATGGCTGGACCTTCTCGATTGCTCCGTATTTCTGGATGGCTGGGCTATCGGGCGATACGGCGCAGTTCGGGCTTCCCTCAGTACACGTCAATGCCGATTTCGGTGATATCCTCGACAATCTCGATTTCGCGTTCATGGCGGCGGGCGAGGCCCGGTACGACCGTTTCAGCGTCATCGGCGACGTCATCTACACAAAGATCTCTGCCGATGGCGAAACTCCCCGGGGGATATTGGCGGATGATGTCGAGGTCACAGCGAAGACATTTGCCGGGCTTCTCGGCGTCGGTTATTCTGTACTTGAGAATCCGTCAGTGAATCTCGACATCGTCGGCGGTATCAGGGTCTGGTCGGTCGAAACGGAGCTCTCGTTCAGCGGTGGCCTTCTCCACGGTCGGGAATTCGACGACAGCGCCACATGGGTCGATGGCGTGGCCGGCCTTCGCGGGAAGTATTTCTTTACTCCAGAGATCTATGTCACCGGATGGGGTCTGGTCGGCGGCGGCGGAGCCGACATCGATTGGGACGTCGCCTTGGGCGTCGGCTACAGTTTCACTGATAGAATTTCAGCCATTGCAGGATATCGAGCACTCGGGGTTGATTATAGCGATAGCGGTTTTGTTTTCGACGTCGTAGAGCAAGGTCCCATCCTCGGACTCGCAATAAAGTTCTAGCCCGACGCCACTACGAGGCGAAGTGGCGCAAAAACTGCGCCACAAGGAATTCGTCCACCAGCTCAGCGTTCCGGCGGGCGACCCGAGCAGGTCCCTCGACCAATCGCAGCGAATGGAGGTCCGACAAGCCAAGGTTGGTTTCGTCCGATATCAGGCGGTGAACCCATGGCCGACACCTCGATAAAGCATGTAACCGGCAACGGCGAAGATTAAGCCGGCGAACAGGCTGTTCAAAAGGCCTTTACGGGCCGAAAGATGCCGGGCGAGATTGGCGCCAACCAATCCTCCGACCACGCCGCCGGCAATGAAGACTGCAGCGAGCAACCAGTCCACATATCCGGACAGGGCGTAGTTGAGCGCCGTCGTCAATCCGAATGCCGTGACGGCGACGAGTGACGATCCGATTGCGAAGAGGATCGGCATTCCGGTCGAGGCGATCAGGCCTGGAACGATGAGAAAACCCCCGCCAATACCGAAGAAGCCAGAGAACATACCCGTCAGTCCGCCAAAACCCGCCACCTTGTGCACGTTTCCGCGTGAGCATTGCGCTCCTGGATCGCCTTCCGCTCCGCGTCTACGGAGCATCAGGACACCCACCACGAGCATCAGAAGGGCGAAGAATAAAAGCAGCTTCTCTCCCCCGATCATCTTGCCGATGGTCGACCCGATGAAGGCTCCAACGATGCCTGCGACGCTATAGACGCCAGCGCATCGCCATTTGACATTGCCGAGCCTCGCATGCCCGAGGAGGTTTGCGAACGCGTTGGCGGCCACAGCAAAGGCGCTCGTCCCGATTGCAACGTGAGCGCTCGGAACGCCGACGAAGTAGACCATGAGCGGAACGGCAAGGATCGAGCCGCCACCGCCAAACATCCCAAGTGTGAAGCCTACCAGGCCGCCGGAAACGGCCCCAAGATTATATTGCATTAGATCGAGGTACATGGTGGTGGTCTTGGGCCGCTGCGCGGCCCCCTTGTGCTCACTGAAGCCGAAGCGGCGCGTTCTGCCTGGATTGGATGATCTGATAGGCGAACATGCCTGCAACCATGGCCGCAGCGAATAAAACAGCCTCCGAACGGCCGGTGACGAGTGATGCGATCGAGGGGCCGGGGCAGAGACCAACCAGGCCCCATCCCAGGCCGAAGAGACCCGCGCCGAAGACGAGCCTGGCGTCTATGGAGCGGCTGGTCGGAACATGAAATTCTGTATCGAACGCCGGGCGCGATCGATATCGCTTGATCGCGTATGCGAGCGACGACGGAATCAATGCACCGCCCATGACGAAGGCGAGAGACGGATCCCAGTCTCCGGCGACGTCAAGGAACGCTAGCACGCGAGCCGGGTTGACCATGTCAGATACGACCAAGCCAATTCCGAAGAGGACCCCGCAGAGGATCGAAGCAAGGATACGGTTGGTCATCACAGGCCTCCGATCAGATGGCGCATCGCGTAGACAGTCGCTGCCGCGACCAGCATGAAGGTCGCCGTCGCGACGATCGAACGTGGCGACAATCTTGCCAGACCGCAGACCCCGTGGCCGCTGGTGCAGCCCGAACCCAGTCGTGTGCCGAAGCCGACGAGGAGGCCACCGGCAATGAGAAGCATCGGCGACGATTCGATCGTCAACTCGGCATGCCTGATATAGGTAAATGCGATGGTGGCGCCGGCGGCGATCCCGCCAATGAAGCCGACGCCCAGGGGACTGATGCCCGCACTCGCCCATCCAAGCGCGGAGGCAGTCAAGCCGGATATACCGGCGATGCGGCCGTCGAGCAGCAGGTAGAGTGCTGCTGATAGACCGATCAGTAGGCCACCGGAAAGCGGCCAGAGGTAGTTCAGGGGTTCCATGTGTGCCTACAATGCGTTGATTGGAATTTTCAGGTAGTGAATGCCATTGTCCTCGGCGGGAGGTAGCTTGCCCGCACGCATGTTCACCTGCACCGAAGGCAGAAGCAGCTTCGGCATGGCCAGGGTGGCGTCGCGCTCATTACGCATTTTGACGAACTCGTTTTCGCTCACCCCCTCATGCACGTGTATGTTGCCTGTGCGCTCGGCGCCGACGGTCGTCTCCCAGGCATAGTCGTCCCGTTCCGGCGCCTTGTAGTCATGGCACAGGAACATGCGCGCCTCGTCGGGAAGTTGGGTCAGGCGCTTGATGGAACGATAAAGAGTGCGGGCGTCGCCGCCCGGAAAGTCGCAGCGCGCCGTGCCGTAGTCTGGCATGAACAGCGTGTCGCCTGGAAAGACGACGTCGCCGACGACGTAGGCGAGACAGGCGGGCGTGTGGCCGGGAACGTGGAGAACCGTCGCGTCCAGGTCGCCGATCTTGAAACGGTCGCCGTCCTTGAAGAGTTGGTCGAACTGGCTGCCGTCCCTCTGAAATTCCGTGCCGGCATTGTAGATCTTGCCGAAGACTTCCTGGACGCGAACGATCTCGCGGCCGATCGCGAGTTGACCGCCGAGTTCGGCTTGCAGGAGCGGAGCGGCCGACAGGTGGTCGGCATGCGCATGCGTCTCGAGAAGCCACTGAACCTCCAGGCCTTCGGATTTTACATAGTCGATAAGCGCGCGAGCAGACGCGTTCGTCGTGCGCCCGGATGCGGCGTCGTAGTCGAGCACACTGTCAACGATGGCGCAGGCCCTCGAATTCGAATCGCGGACGACATGGCTGACGGTGAACGTCGCCGGATCGAAGAACGATTGGACTTCGGGTCGCCTGGAAAGATCCCGAAGCGCTTGTCGGACGATCCCGGACGCATGTGAAAGGTGGGTATCGATAGCCGAGTAGGGCATAATCTTCTCCGTTTGGTCTTTCTAATATAAATATTTACATTAAATGTGCAAGTATGTATTTTGGCCTTGCTTGCTTCGCAATGCCAGAACGATGCGCAGAGTAGGAATGAACGCGATGACTGAGAGTTTGGAGGCCGCGCCGGCGGCTTTGCGGATCAACGACAAGGCACCGGGTTTTGCCGCCCGCTCGACCGCCGGGGACGTGTCCCTTTCGAGCTATCGGGGACGATGGCTCCTGTTCTTCTCCCACCCGGCGGATTTCACGTCGGTCTGCACAAGCGAGTTCATCGCGTTCGCACGCGCCCATGAGAACTTTTCCAAACTGAACTGCGACCTTCTTGGCCTGTCGGTCGACAGCCTCTATGCACATGTCGCCTGGCTGCGCGACATCGAACGCACCTTCGGCATCAAGGTGCGGTTCCCTTTGATCGAAGATTCGGCGATGGTGATCGCGAA
The DNA here is from genome assembly GCF_000312665.1 of Rhizobium mesoamericanum STM3625. GTDB lineage: Bacteria > Pseudomonadota > Alphaproteobacteria > Rhizobiales > Rhizobiaceae > Rhizobium > Rhizobium mesoamericanum. The sequence continues at coordinate 2,378,549 of NZ_HF536772.1, forward strand.
AGCCTATGGGATGTTGGACAATTCCTCAGAAAACAGCGGGACGGTTCGCGCTACCTACGTGATCGATCCGAAAGGCATCATTCGCGCGATCGTCTGGTACCCCATGAACGTAGGGAGATCGGTTGGCGAACTGCTGCGTCTTGTTGAGGCGTTGCAGACGTCGGAAAGAGAAGGGGCTCTCACTCCGGAGGGTTGGAAGCAAGGCGATGTGCTGCTCGAGCCTGCTTCGGCTTCCATGGAGGAAGCCTACGAACCTTATGAAGGCGAATCCTGGTACTATCGGGAGCGGCGCGGATGAGAGGTACCGCTCTTCCTTTCGAAGAAATGCAGGAGAAGGTCGTCGAGGCTGCCGAGTTTATGCGGCTGTTCAGCACGCCAGGCCGGCTGATGCTTCTTTGCCACATCGCGCAACGCGAGCGTTCGGTCGGCGAAATTCAGGAGGACCTGGGCTTCAAGCAGCCGGCACTATCGCAGCAACTCGCGGAACTTCGCCAGGCGGGCCTTGTCGAGACACGCCGCCAATCGCGGCAGGTATACTACTCGATCTCCGATGGGCGTGTTGCGGTGGTCATGGATATGCTCATGCAAATGTTTTGCGAGGTTACGCCGAGGATTGGCACACCAATTGACCCGGTCGGCCTACCCACGCGACAATCCGGTGGGGGCGCCGGGACTACTTTCCTCGGAGAAATGGCGCACAAGGCGCGACTGGAAGAGACGGACTGAATTCGAAGAATGGCGGGCTGGAGGCCCGTGCGCGGCCTGGAGGTCGGCGCGGACGACTATGGCGTCACCCTTTCCATCTGCGTGAAGTTCACGCGCAAATCGATCTTATATATCGGCGCCGAGCGCCGATGAACTGCTGGTCTTCGAGGGCTGGCATCTGGAGCCCCTGACGCATCCCCTCAGTGCCAGCTTCCTGGTGTCATCGAAAAGTGCCATCCGGACCGTCTCCCCGAAACCAGGTGCGACCTGCAGACAAAGGCGAAGGCCGCAAGATGGTCATCTCGCAACAACTCGCAAGCGACATATTTGTAAGACAGGGCATTCTCTCCGGTGACGGGGAATCTTCCATGCGAACGGCCTCATCTTCAATGTCGTAGATCAAGGAAGCCAACCTGGTTTAAGAAAGGCTTTCTTTAGAGTGCAGCTTTCAAGGAGGACGAGT
>NZ_HF536772.1:2379816-2399168 GCF_000312665.1 Rhizobium mesoamericanum STM3625
TTAGCCTAGAGCCCGTCCATAAACGTCTGTTTTGACTCGAGCTCAGCGGTAGTTAGGTGGCAGAAAGTGTGTCTTTGTTAACTGGGCACTTGCGCTGGCATCGCAGATTGCGGCTGATGAGACTTCTGACGAAACGGGGATTTGAGGATCGTCTGGCGTGCGGGATCCAACAAACGATGATGCGGGCGGGACGGGCAAATCGTGGCGTCATGAGGCGGTAATTTTCCTGGCTGCATCCTGAACAAGACCGAGCCGCTTCAGCTCGAGGAGTGCGTCAGGAAGGGCGCGATGAGCCGGATTGGTTGGCTCCGACTGTGCGATGACATCGGCGACCAAACCCTGAATATCGACTTCAGCGCTCCAACCCTCGAGGATTGCTGATGCGGTTTTGGCAAAAAGGTCGTCTGATCTCCCTAGTCGCAACGCATGGCGTGGCATCCCTCCTCCTCGAAGCAGCACGCTGAGCCACTTGCCGTCCCACGAGGGCGAACTCGCATAAAGATCGTTTCCGGAAAGCTGCGCCATCATTTCCGTGACGACGAGTTCGACGTCGCTTCCCTCCTGTTGCAGGCGGTCGCGCGCGATCCCGTGGATCTTTTCCGCATCGGCGGACCAGTCAGTCCATCCGGACTTGGGCTTGATCAGGAACGAGCGCGAGCGGCCATCCTCGAAAACCCAGGCGATTTCGATGGGGTAGCTATGCTTGCCAAGGGAGGAGGCTTCGAAGTCGAGGAATGCGATCATGGCCAGTAGGTAGGGCGGGACGCAGATGGTCGCAACCGAGGCATTCTCATGAGCGACAATTGTCCCCAATATGCCTAAAGCACCGGCCCGTCCTCATCGCCAATCTCGCACCCCGATCCGCCCTTTTTTTGCATTTCACAAATCTGTTCGGCGCTCGCAGAGGTTTGTCGGGCAGTTGACCTGTTCTAACGGTCGTGAACACAGAGACACTTAGCGAAAGTGCTTTTCAATACCGCTACAGGAAACAGCTCCTTGCGCGGCCGGCGTATCTGCCAGCAGGTCCAATACTGCAAAGTCGTGGATTGTGCCCAGGAACCTCACCGCGCTTACCCTCACCACGGCTTGCATCACTTTGCGCGCGTATGCCTCGCCCCCGTCTCGGGCCACATCGTTTTCGGCCGTCATGATTAAGGTAGGGGGCATTCCTTCCAGGTTGCAACTGGACGCGTCTTTAGGAAGAGGCACTCGCGCGCTCGTCGATGGTGCTAGTTCATCGAAAAACTGCGACATCAGCTCTTCCGCCATCCAGGGGCCCTGGCCGAAGGATTGGTTAAGAAATCGTGTCGAACTCGTCCGACGATGCAGGATTGGAGGGGATCTGGAGCGAAGTCGCAGGACCATCGCGGTCTCCCGCCATCATGTAGAGCGACGCAACAACATTCCCGCCTCAAGTCGGTCACAAAATGTTGACATGGGCAACATTGCAACCTAATGGATGAGCATGAGCAGAACAAACTCGACCGCAGATCAGCGCCCCTATCATCACGGGGATCTCCACAGGGCCATCGTGGATGCAGCCCTCGAGGTTCTAAGCGAATCGCAAAGCACAGAGTTCTCACTCCGGGAGCTCGCTAGGAGAGCCGGCGTCAGTCACAACGCCCCTTACAAGCACTTCTCAGACAAGCGCGAGTTGTTGGCTGCCGTTTCTGGGGTAGGGTTCGAACTTCTGGCAGAGCGAATGGCCGACGCTACCAAGGAACTCGGCAGTCCGCGCGAGCGACTTGCGGCCATGGCACGCGCCTATGTCTCTGGCGGCGTTCAGAATCCCGCGCTCTACAGATTGATGTTCGGCGGCTACCTTACTGGCCAGGATAGTGACCGTCCGGCTATAGAGCGGACCGCTGCTTACAGGATGAAAGCACTAGTCGTGGATGCGATGAGCGGCGGCGCACTGGGGCACGAAATTCCGAACAACGCGGAAAACGAAAGAAAACTCGACGGTGCCATCCTGGTTTTCTGGTCGCAAATGCATGGCCTGACGCTCCTCTTGGTGGACCGTCTCGTGGGGCCCGGCGAAGCGATGCGCGAACTGAGCGACAGTGTCTTGCAATCCATGCTCGACGGATTGGCCAATTGCATTCCTGTGATACCGCCAGGGGTGTGGGTCGGCCCTCCACTCGCCGACTAGAGGGGCTCGCCACGAGCTCCCGACCCGCCAATATCTGCCCATCCGCAGGAATCGGCTGCTATAGCCTGGAACGGTGTCGTTATCACCGTGCTGGTTTCTTTAAGAGGGACAAACTCTTGAGCGAATACCTATCTGCTCTGATGGGGCTCATTTATCACCACCTGGACAACCCGGCGATCACAGGCCAGGAAAAGCAACCCGACGCCGAGACAGCCAAGCGCGAAAAGCTCTTTTCCGATTTCATCGCGGAGGCCACTCGACTCTAGAAGGACGACGTCTCCGACCTCGTCTTCTCTTACGCGTTGGTCGCTCAGATGCGCCCTTTTCATCGCCCCCCAGTGGTGGACGCGGCCGGGTTGGTGATGGAGAGGATCGTCGAACCTATCTGGCACCCAACCGACGATCAACAATATTGCTCGAGCCGGCGCATTGAACTTTCCTCTGAAGTTCGGTGAGGCGGCCGGGTGGAGCTGACAAAATATCGGCGGCATGGCCAATCAGTTCGCCGATAGACCACCTTGCGAACGTTCTCGTACCTAACTGCTCAATAAGACACGGTCACCCGACGAAAAGCTGGAGGGTGCTCGACGAAGAAAGGTAGCAATCCACGAGGGCCGCCCGTGCCGTCGTCGCTCTTCATCTTGAGCTTGGCACTCTGGAAGCTGTCGTTGTCTCGCACGAAGCTCGAGACCCACAGCCCTTTGGCTTCGCGCATTTGATCGTCAGAGACGACAATCAGCCGGATCGGCAGTTCCATCTTGATCGCACACATTCTTCCTTGTGGGGAGAGCAGCAGAGGAGGAAATGCTTGGGACTGCTTTCGCAGGTGCTGGTGGATTCGACGGATCGGGCCTGCACAGGGCGACCGACATCGCCACGGTGTTGGAAGTCTCCCTCGGTATGGGCGAGGGGCTTTCGTATTTCGACGCGAGCACCCCTGTGCTCAGGGATCGCCTCCGCCGGATCAATCCGGAGATCGCCGCGCGGGTCGAGCGAGTTCTGGTACGTGAAATGGAACGGTGCAGGGAGATCGTACGGCATCGCCGCAGAGCCATCGAGTTGCTTGCAGACGCCCTGGAGAAGAGGGGCCATGTCGAGGGCGAGGAAGTGTCGCGAATTCTCGCTGAGACGGAGGAGCTGGCAGGATGAGGCCTCCGTGGAAAATGATCGTCCGAACTCTGAAAGAAAGACCGCCGGCGGAGGCACGTCCGTTGGTGGCCGCTACGATCCTCGAAGCCGGAGGAATGCCGCTCAGATTACGGGATGCGCGGCGGCGCCTCTTCATTCTAACGACAGCGGCCTCGGATGGTTGGCCAGCAATTATCGAGAGCCAAGGCGGGGTCGTTTGCCTGATCGCGCTTGACGATCTGGTTGATGTCATCGTGGGGCCGCTACCGACCCTGAAAGAGCTGATGGAGGAAGCTGGAGTGACGCGACGAGCACGGCGAAAAGTGCGCAATTAGATCGCTTTGGACGCACTTAACCTTTACCACCACCAAGCCTGCCCGATGGATAAGGGGTGTCGTTATTTTTAGCGATAATGCCTTCAAGCCAGTGCTCCCAGGCTGCCGCGTAGATCGCCGCTAATTATACTACGGACGCCTCGCAGTTGAGGATCAGACCCCATTCGTATGCCAGGCTTCTTGGTCGAAAGCATTTCGCTGGCGTTCTATATTCCCCAGCAGACATGCTCTCGCGACAGTTGACGCAGCAAATGGAACAGCATCCTGAAAGCGCGAGTTGTTCGCCAAAGACATCAATTTTTTCAGAACGTCCCGAAGCCGGGCATGAAGCAGGGATGCGGGTGTGCCTGATGACATGCTCGATATGAACAAGGTAAGCTAACGTCCGGAAAAGTTGGGGCTTTTTGGCTTTCGTCCAAAGATCAGAAGAACTGCCGCTCCGAGAAGGCCAGACGCCAAGGAGCCGATCAGAATGCCGATCTTCACATGATCTTGAACTGCCGGATCGTCAAACGCGAGCAGTCCGATAAACAATGACATTGTGAAGCCGACACCGCAAAGCAACGCTGTTCCGGTCATCTGTCCCCACGTAGCCATTGCCGGAAGCTTCGCAAGGCGTAGCTTGACAAAGAGGGCCACCGTGCCGAGAACGCCGACGAGCTTGCCCAGCATCAGGCCAGCTGCGACGCCGATTGTGAGGGGTTCGGCGAACAGGTCTAGCGAAGTCCCGGCGAGGGACACTCCGGCATTGGCGAAACCGAATATCGGAACGATGACGAACGCCACTGGCTTTTGGAGGAAGTGTTCCAGCCGGTGCAGTGGGGACTCCGCATGGTTTGCCTCTGGCGTGCCCGGTGTAAGCTTCAACGGAATCACGAGGGCAAGGATTACTCCGGCCACGGTGGCGTGGATGCCGGATATGAATACCAGTAGCCAAAGGACACCCCCCAGGCTCAGATAGAGCCAAAGTTGGTTTACCTTTCTCCGGTTCAGGCCGAATAGCAGCCCCGCCATGAGGCAAGCTCCGATCAGAGCGAGGGAGCTGATTTCGGTTGTATAGAAGAGCCCGATGACGATGACCGCTCCCAAGTCGTCGATGATCGCCAGTGCTACCAGAAAAATCTTTAGCGATGCTGGGACGCGGTTCCCGAGCAGCGAAATCACGCCGAGTGCGAAAGCGATATCGGTTGCGGTGGGAATCGCCCATCCTCGCAGCGAGGCGGGATGATCCCAGTTGACAAAAGTGTAGATGAACGCCGGAAAGAGCATCCCGCCGACGGCGGCCGCACCTGGAAGGATGCGCCGGCTCCAGCTGGATAGCTGCCCATCCAGCATCTCGCGCTTGATCTCCAGGCCGACCAGCAGGAAGAAGACGGCCATCAACCCATCGTTGATCCAGTGCAGAAGGCTCAGCGGTCCGATGTCGACGTACAGTGCGTTAAAGTAGCTTTCCGCCAACGGTGAGTTGGCGGTCAGCATCGCCAAAGCAGCAACAGCCATGAGGACGAGACCACCGGACGCTTCGTTATCGAGGAAGTTCCGAAGCGTGGATTGAATACGGCCGGGTGAGACAAGCAAAGACATCGGCTAGCGCTCCCTTGTTTGTGGAGGGTTGACTGAAGTCTCCGTCGATTTCGGGGAACCCGTAGCGTACGCAGCACACGCTATCCAAAATAGGATAGGTCCCGGAAGATCCGGTTTCAAGCACTATCAACCTGCTAGCCGCAACCTCGCTCCGCGAGTCCCCGCAAGTCGCGAATTCAAATCGGAGGCGGAGCGGGGGTGTGACCCGCGAAATAATGAACCAGAACGATAAGGACGACGATCGCCAGGACCAGAGGAAGAGTGACCAGAAATGGCTTCACGGCTGCCACCCGAAATACAGTGCGACCGAGAATCCGAGTTGCGCAATGCCTATAAGAATGGAGATCGCGAAGACTGCGACTAGCGCTGTCCTTTTCATCGAACGTTCCATATCGGCTTATTAGCCTAATCAGAGGACGGCGTTCAACCTTTCCGTAGCCTGGCTTCGAAAGCGCAAACCAGAATTGCCTTGCTCTTGCGGCTTCCTCTGCTTTTCCACCGACGTCGCTCCCCTACTATTCCGACTGCCGCTCAGCCATGCACCTGCAGGCGATCGACAGCAAGCCCAAGAAGCGGCCCGACGATGTCAACGATGATGCCGGGATTGGACGGGCGATCCTGACGCTTGAATGCCAAGCCGATGACCACGCGCTGCGCTCCGCCCCTGGTCAGCGAGGATCGCGCCGCCTCCATCTCCATTTCAGGTAGCTGGACGTCGCTGCGGTTTTCGAAGAACTCGACTGCCGATGCGACCAAGACATCACGACGACCGGCGCACCGAAGAGCGATCCAAAGGATCAGTCTAATATGGTGAAGCGGCACGGGCTCAACTACGCTGCACTCTTTTCAGAGGAAGAAGACCGAGAGCGAACGACCTGGACGAGGGCTACATGTGAGCAGGTTACTCGGGCCCGTCGTCCGCCGTCTTCACCTGGCCATCCGATGAATGGTGAGGACATCTGCAGGGGTCTGGATCCGGCCTTGGTGATCCTGGGAGAGGCCCAGAGCGGCGTCGGAGCGGAAAACGCTTGTGCGAGGGTTCTCGAGCTATTCCCCTTGACGACGCTCGATCGGCCTCAGTCGCAGCGCCTCTGTGCCTTCAGGGTCTTCACCATTCTTTCGATGACCGGTCCGTAACGTTTTTGCGCCACGGATGGATACTCGAGCGTGAAGTTGCCCATGGCGTCGTCGCAGAGTGCGATCTGCCGCAAGTAGATGATGCGATCGCCCTTGATCCCGGAGAAGCTTGCCCACGACGGGCCGCGCTTCTCGTAGGTGAATTTCCAACCGTCGTCGGCCTCAAATTTCCATCGAAGCTTGCTCTCCTGAGCGAAGCCGCCCTCCGTCAGGTAGTTTCCCCACACGGACAGTTTTGTCGATCTGTCGGAGCTCTCGAGGCTGATGCCATCTCCGTTCTCAGGCGTTAGGACAGTTTTGAAGTCGGTGGGTAAATCGATGGAGTAACCGAAGCGGCCATTCTCGTATGTCGCGAAGTCAGCGGCGGTCGCAGCGGAAGCGACCAGAACGGCGATTGATACAACAGAGCGCCGAAGCATGACATTCTCCCCCACGATTTTTCAATGGATGACGATAGCCTGGATACACTTCGCATTTCCAGCCGGCGGTGCGGACCAACAGTCATTGCTTCTTGTGTCCTCTCGAACAGCGTCTTTCATTCCAGTGCTGAAGGCACCCCGCTGCAACTCGAAGATCGCGATGGTGCGCCACGGCGGCTGCAGTCTCTGTATTATGAAAAAGACGATATCTCGTTGAGATTATCACCGGCCTTGCGCGCCCCCGTCAGCACGCCGGTATCGAGGAGGATGAAGTTCGGTGTCACTCCGCGACGCCCCTCTCGCGGTTACCACGATTGAACGGATTCGACGCGGCCGCAATGGGCCAAAGAGGCGACATCAGCCGCACGCGTCGTATCGGTCAATTTGGGCCCGGGAGGGGACTGGCGGCTTCAATACGCAATCTCATATTGCAGCCTCGGTAGCGCGGTCCACAAACAATCTCTGGCCTGCAAAATCGTTGTTCATGTCTCGCAAGATGTGCGTGTATTACGCGCCGCTTTGGTAAGCTGAACCTGTAAGCAGAGTTCCACTGCATCCCCTCCTGCTTTCGCACCATTTCACCACCATCGGCGCGAAAAGGATCGCAACCCGTCACGCTTGGCCTAACGGACGAAACCGCTCTCGTCAGCTTGCATGCTATCCAGCTAGCGAAGCGTTAATACCCGCGCCTCTTCGCTACCAGTGCTCGCGCAAGGTCTTTGTGAAATTCGCCGATTCCGGACCTGAAGATTGTGCTCTTCCTATCCGCCGAATAGGCATCATCCATCTTTCGCACTGTGACCTGCTCGTTGCGTTTAGAATACTCGCAGTACAGATCCACCTCGCTCATGGTCTGCAACACCGGCCATTTCTGTAAATAACTCGGCAGCGAGATGTACTGCTCAGCGTAGCTCGCGATCCGGAAGTCTTTTTCGGAGGCGACGCCGATCTCCCATGGCACCCACCAGGAATCCTTCGTTGCCGTCGAAAGAACCGCGACGAGCTGGTCGCATTCGCTCATGCGCTTGCGGATATGATCCGCCAATTCCGGTCCATCTGATGCAAGTCCATCATCAATGACATCTAGGTAGGTCGCAATTCCGTTGGACTTGATCCGCTCCGCCACCTTGGCGGCGGTGCCGCTATCCTCTTTTTTATGGGACACAAATACTTTTTTGGGCATCAAATCTTCCCTACCGTTTTGTCAATCGGATTAATCAGCCGGACATCGCGCTCTCGCTGTTGCGCGTAGGCCACGACATCCGCCGTTCCACCTTTTCCCTGCGCGGGTTGTTGGTCCCATACGGCGATAATCACGTCGGAGTGATCCACGATATATCTTCCGGCTTTAAGAAAAGCGTCTTGCTCGGAGCCGAGCCCTCCTTCGATTTTGTCTATCTTCGCCCGATCGACAAGTTTTAGGTAGGTGGCGCGGGAACGTCCCCGGAAGTACTTCACGTAGTGATCGGTCGGAATGACGGCGCGCAGAGGAGCGCCACGATCAAGGATGCATTCGGCGAAAACCTGATCGGCTCCTTCGGCGAGCGAACTTAATCCCTCTTCGACATGACCAAGCGATTTCAGCTCGTCGCGTATTTTCGACCTGACCCACCTCCAATCGATTCCTTCGCGGTTTTGATGCCCTGTAATACCGACGATCATCAGATTCTCCCGCCGGAAGCCAAACGCCAGTAGAATTCCCCAAGCGGCGTCAGATAAACACCCCCCGATTGCTCCGCCGTCCAATAGAGGTCTCGGCCGGAGCGATTCTTTAGCAAGCCCGTTATCTGATACTGTTTGAATATCTTGAAGATCGCGACATTCTCCGGCGTTGCGCAATGCACGTTCTGCTCTTCAAATGTCGGATCGAGCATATAGACATGATCAGATGCAGGGAAGAATTCCGGTATCTTGCGAAGAAGGTCATCAAGGATCAGGGGCTCGCATTCGCGCACGGAGTCAAGTTGCTTCGCGTGTGATTTGTAGATAGGCCGCTGGTCCCAAGCACCCAGAGCTGCCTCCACATATCCGTAGATAGAGGCCGCCGACACGCGACCTCGAACATTCGCAGCGCCGCCTTTCAAAGCCCCAACTACAAGCTCCGTGAAAACACCCTGGCCTCCGACCTCCATTGATGGCTCTGATGGTCTTGAAGCCGCAAGGATGGTCATTCCTTCCCGGAGCTGCGCCTGTGCATGCTGGCCACCCTGATTGGCGGACACGTTGCCCATGTTGCCTGAAAAGCAACAATCGATGATGACCAAGATGGATCGAGCCCGTGATCCATTGGCGAGGCGAATGACCTCGTCCATGTGAATGCCCGGATCGCCGGGCTCGCCATCCTGACTAACGAGATATCCCCCTGTCTCTTCCAATGATCCATGGCCGGAAAAATAGAACAGAACGTCACCGTCGAAGGCGAACAACTCGACCAGGGCCGAGCGGAGATTGACCCTCGTGACACGCGAGGCATCGGAAGTGAGCATCAGGCAGTCATAGTTCGGCCTATTATCCTCGTGGCGGCTGAGAACCTCGCGCATCGCGTTTGCATCGGGAATGCAGCCGGACAAATTGCTCACACCGGAGTTGTCGTAATGATTGATCCCTACGATAAGAGCCCTTCTGGACATTGACGCCACCCTATCGAGCTCCGCCTATCAGGCTCTTCAAGTTATCCCACGTCCACTTATAGATTTTGTCCTGCGCGAGCGCCGACACCGGCTTCATGCAAGTCTTTGAAGACCGCCCCCAAAGCAGGAAATATGGTTTTTTCTCTTCTTTCGCGATGTCCAGTTCGGCACTGACGCCGGTTGCGGTATGAGTATATTCGCCACAGATGATTATGACCTGCTGTGCGCTCCGGATGCGCGTCCGGACCTTAGCCTTCCAGTCTCCGGTCATGTGTTCTTTCACTGACCAGTCGGCCAACTCGAACGGCGAATCCTGATTCTTTGACTGCCCGACAAGTAAGTTCCGCAAATCCTCGTCGTGATCAAAATCAAACGAAGTAAAAACTCGCGTTTTCGCCATTTTTTCGCCCTTCTGTCGCCATAGCGCCCGCAATGTCCTATTCGCAATCCGCCAAAGACTGAACCGACTCCGGCACGCGCAAGAACAGAAGTAGAACTTCGCACCGGAAACCGCAAGTTACTGCGCCCTGCTGCACACAACCTTTATGTGCGTAATATCAGCCGAGTACAGGCGAGGCTTGGCGCCCTTTGTATTTTTCTTGTCTTTTGACGAAAACCTTCGCCTACCGTAGTCCAGCTCAGCGAGTTGAAATAACTTAACCCTGTGGCCCATACCTGCAGTATTGAGCATTCTTACCCTTCGAGAAGCCATCGAGAATGCTGGTGCCAACATGGGCCGCCTTGCAGTTGAGCACTATGAGGGTAATTGGCGCGACGGCTAGATCTTGGACGCCTCCCCAACCGAGTCGCTGGTTTCACATGTGGCGACGCAAAGCTTTAGGGCGACATTGAGCTTTGTGGGCCTCTTATGACGGAGACGATCCTCGAACAGGCGCTCGATCTTGGAAAACACGTTCGGGTCCGCGCTGACGGAATGTGGCAATGCCGCACGGAGCGACGCCGGCAGATCGCGAAGGTCATCGTGCTCGTGGCTTTTCATCGGGTCCCATGCCTCGAAGTAGAGGCCGCGAAGCAACGATGGCAGATCATTGCCGACCTTGGCATTGTCGTCCACCGAAAGCCTGTCACGCACCGCGTGCAGGGTGATGCTCAAAACTTCGTATGCGACTCGCTGCTCACAGCTGAGCAGTTCCGAAAGCTCGCGGATCCAAACGGCTGCTTCCTGTGCTGCGTCCGGGAAGGTAAGAAAGGGACTGTAACGCATTTGACCCTCCTTTTTCGAGGAACTCGTGTGCCCTTCGAGAAGAGACTAGGAGCACGCGATGAGGACGCATTGACGGGGATCAAATCAGGACAACGTTTGTGTTGCGAAGTTGTGAATCGACTGGCTCCGAAACCACGGCTGGAGATCAATACGAGCTAGCCTGTCTCGGCCGTCTCCCCGAGCCGCCCAACCCTTGCGAGTCGGGCGTCTGAGCCAGATTCAAATCCTCCGGAAAAACGTAGATCCTCTCTAGCATTCGGTCGAGCAGTCCAGTTCACTGAGGAGGGCTGGGCGGCGGTCGTCAGGCAGAACCTGTGATGCATATTCGATCACCGCGCGCAATCGACGGGCGATCTGGAAGTTTTCGGCGCCATACAGGCGGATCTCGCAAGGTCAACTGCACGAAATCCTCCCAGTTCGGCGTTCTGCAGATGAGCCGCGACTGGCCGGACTTGCTCCTGATCTCGTCGCCGAGCCGCGCCGGGTAGTCTATCAGGTAGAGAAAGGCTGCAATGGACAAAAGGCCCAGGAGGCCAGCCATTCCAGAAACACCGTGGGGAACCGTCGTATCCAGTCTCGAAAGAGCGCCAGTCGCGAAGAGCAGCGTAAAAATGAAGAGGCCGACGGTGAACCGGATGGAGTGTCCCGCAGAAGGGTTGTCGTGATGATCCTGGGCGTCAACTGACCCCCCGGCGACCTGAATCGCCACGAGTAGCGAACCGAATGTAAAGACGACGAAAGTCAACGTCATGGTGACGATGGTCTCCAGCATCCTTTGTGTCCCCGTTACTCCAGGGCCATACCTCGAGCCATGGGGTCCAATCTCCGAAAGCGTAGACTAGACGGATCGCGGCGACGTAGAGGAGCAGGGCGATGAACGGAACGATCCACAGAGGGGATCTCATGTAGCTTCTAAAGCTATACCACTGGTTCCAACCCATCCGCATATCCCGCTGTTGGAGGCTCAAACGAGCGTGTGTGCGAGAATGCCCGATCGCCCGGAATGGACATTGACACCGATCAAGATGGGGACCCCTTTTGTTTGATCTAGCTCAATGTCTGCGGATGGCGTGCTGCTAGCCTTCTTCGTCATTCCCCGCGGCTCCCGTCGAGCCGACGGTGGATGCCGCGATGAAGAATTCCTGAGGTTGGGACTCGGAGCGAAGTTGGCAGCCATGACAAACAAAGCGCAATACGTCTGCGTTCCCACACGTTACGGTCTGTTCAATGTGGTTGACGCTGCCAGCGGGTCGCCCGCCGAAGTCGGTGCCACGACGGTTTTCCTCACGCGAGAGGAGGCGCGGCGCCTTATCGCCTGGCTGAACGAATGCGGCGTGGACGCGCGGCTCCGGCAGCGCATCGTCGCACCGGGCAGATCAAAAGCGGATCGAGAGTACGAAGGGGGAAGCCAATGGCCAACGCAGAAGACTTCAATGGAGCTGCCGAGGCACCTTCAAAGTCGGACGTGCAGGTCCAGCTAGAGCGGATTCTGGCAAGCGGGGATCTTTGCCTTCCGGACCGGGCAAGAAGCTTTCTGCGCTACGTCGTAGAGGAGACACTCGCGGAGCGATCAGAATATCTAAAAGCCTACACGATCGCTCACACCATTTTTAGGAGATCGAATTTCGACGCTCAAAACGACCCCGCCGTGCGCATCGAGGCGGGCCGGATAAGGAGAGAGCTCGAGCGGTTCTATCTCCTGTCGCGGCAACCGGAACCTGTCCTGATCACAATTCCGAAGGGTGGCTACGTTCCCTCATTTAGGGCCAATCCGGAACACGACAGAACGTCCGCAGCGCAACCTGCTAGAAACGAGGCCAGGTCCGAAGGCGCTCCAAAGCTATCGGTTGGATTCATCGCGGCGGTCGTCGGCCTCTCGTTTCTGGGAATCACAACGATGTCCTTGCTCTTTCGCCCTGACCTTTCGACTGAGACGGTGCACAATCTTATCAACGAGATGCCGCCACCGACTGTAGTCGTGGAGCCCTTCGACGACGCTGGCGGTAGCGGCCAGACGGCGGAAGTGTCCCGCGTTCTGAGGGATGAGATCATCGTCAAACTCGTCGCCGCAGGAAGGCGGACCGTCATCGCGACCCCTACGGGACTCAGCACTTCGGCAGATGAGCGTTATGTCCTGCAGGGGAGCGTACGGGGAAGCGACGAACTCATTCGATTGACAACTCGCCTCGTTCGACAGGCAGATGGAGCGGTCTTGTGGTCCGACGGCTACAATTTGAACCAGCGTTCCGACACCTCGATCGGGCCGGAGGAGGCGGTCGCAACTCAAGTCGCACGTGGCATTTCCGGGCCGCTCAAGATCGCTTCCCTTTCGCCGCGGCCTACAATGCCGCCGACAGAACAAAGGATGCGGCCGGAGCACGGTGGTGGGCGCGAGTCGGGGGTGATGAGTGGGGAGCCTCAGTCTCTGGCACGCAACATGGGGCACGCTGCGATCCCCGACCGTCCCTTCTAAAACGCTGTGACCCGGCGCCACACTGGCCAACATCGCGGCTGCCATCGTTCCTCATCCCCGCCGTCGTTCTCCTCAATGAAGTCGATGTTGGCTGATGACCGCGAGTGCCTCGTCGGCGATCACCTGCTCCTCGTCAGTGGGGATGAGGAAAGCGGCGATGGCACTGTCCTTGGCGTTCAGGACAGTTGCATTGGTCTTGTTGGCTGCTTCATTCAGCGAGAGGCCCAGCCATGTCAGGTGCCTCTCGATCCCTCTGCGGATTTCCGGTTGGTGTTCTCCGATTCCCCCCGTAAACACTAGCGCATCGAGGCCGCCTATCGAGACTGCCAGACGGCCGATCTCGCCGGCTATTCTGTAGCAGAATAGGTCGAGCGCTTCTCTAGCGGCGGGGCGGAAGTCCTCGAGGAGCGCCTGCGTATCGCCACTTATTCCGGAGACTCCCAGAAGTCCGCAACGGTGATAGAGGAAGTCCTCCAGTTTGTCGGCGTCCGGAAACTCGGATCTGAGCAGGTGGATTAGCACGCCAGGATCGATCGTTCCGGACCGCGTCGCCATTGGAATGCCGTCAAGAGCCGAAAACCCCATGCTGGCGTCGATGCTGACCCCGTCGACCATGCCACAGAGACTTGCGCCGCATCCGAGGTGAGCACAGACCACTCTGGCGCCGCCGATATAAGGTGCGAATTTATGAAGGTAGGTGGCTATGTACTTGTAAGAGAGGCCGTGGAAGCCGTATCGACGTATGCCTGCATCGTGCATTGCGCGGGGAATTGCCAGCCTTGTCGCGAGACTGCATTGCGAAGTGTGGAACGCCGTGTCGAACGATGCCGTCTGAATGACGGATGGATTGAGGGCGAAGACAGCATTGATCACCTTTAGCGCTTGAGGCTGGTGAAGCGGGGCCATGGGGGTCAAGCTTCCAATTTGCGACATGACGCCGTCGGTGAGAAGCGTCGGCCCTTTGAAAATCAACCCTCCATGAACGACGCGGTGTCCGACAAAGCCGATGTTGCGATCGCCCTGCAGCAGCCGATCAAGAACGCTTGAGATGGCTTGCGTGCCAAGGCCATCCGAGGAGTCGGGCAGATCGACCTCGTGGATATCGTCATCGCTGCCGTACTTGAGGCGAGGGTGCTCGCCGAGGGAGACGACGGCCCGGCCGAGGCGCTTGGCGGTGCCGGACCCGATGTCGAAGAGCCCGATTTTCAAGCTCGACGAACCGGCATTGAAGGTAACTCCCACTTCCTTGTTCATGATCACCTCGTCGGCTAGCCTACCGGCAGCCGGCCTCTTTCACCGCGGAATCCAAGATCTGCGACGCATAGCTCGCGGTCGCCTTTTCATCATCCGTGCAGAGCTTCAGCTCTCGGCAGCGATGCTTCAGATCCCGTAGAATGCGACGCCGAACTCGTTCCACGACCGGCGCATGCTCCTTCTTCAGAAGCTCTTGCAGGCAGGCGACGGCGACTAACTCCGAAACCATGAGCTTGCCTTCCACTTCGCCTTGGGTGGGAATTGCGAAATGCTCGCCACCCGGTTTGAAATCGCGATCAGCCGACAGCATTTCTGTTCTCCTTTTCGATGACGTCGTATTCGGACTCGAGCGCCCGTCTCACCTTGCGAAGAATGAGGGCTCGTCGCTTTTGATCCGCCGCCTGATTCAAACGGTCCGATAGGTCGAGGACAAAGTTCTGGAAGTCGTTGTGCCAGTCCGGTCGTCCGACCTGTTCGGGCGCAAGACGGCCATTCGAGACCGCCTCTACCAGCCGCCCGCCGCTCTTGGTCAAAAAGTAGCCGTCGTCCAGCCTTGGCTCCGTGATCGGAACCTGCAGCACCTTGGCCAGGCGGGCTGCCAGGGCCGATCGCGCCTGCGGTTCCCCATGCACGAGGAATACTCCTTTTTCAATCGGCCTGCGCGCCACAACCCACGTCTCCAGGTCGCTGGCGTCGGCATGGCCGCTATAGGCATCAAAGGGAATCACCGTTGCATTCACCTGGATCTCGTCGCCCTGGATTCGCACGACGGATGCGCCTTCCTGAAGGATTCGACCGAGCGTCCCTGCCGCCTGGAATCCCACCAGGAGCACCGTGCACTCGGGCCTCCAGAGCCAATTGCGTAAGCGGTGTCGGATTCGCCCCGCCTCGCACATGCCGCTCGCCGCTATGATGATGTGGAATCCGCGAACCAGATCGAGTGCTTTGGACTGCTCGGCGGTTTCGGTGAACCTGACGTTCGGAGCGTTGAGCGCTCGCATGAACGCGGCGGCGTTCTCGAGCTCGCCCATCTGGGCCTTGAACACCTCCGTCGCTCTGGAGGCCAGCGGCGAGTCGATCATGATCGGCGCTCGAGGAAGGCTACCGTCGTCCATCAATGCTACGAGATCGGTCAGCACCTCCTGGGTGCGCTCCACGGCGAAAGAGGGGATTAGAAGCGCGCCATTTGGATTGTGCGCCTTGGCCACTATCTTTTTCAGACCGTTGCGGCGGGCGTCCTGCGTGTAGTCCTCGCGTTCGCGGTCGCCATAGGTGCTTTCGCAGATGAGATAGTCGACGTCCACTGGGGCCTGGGGTAGTCCTTCAAGCAGCTTGTAGCGGGTGCCTACATCGCCTGAAAACAAGAGACGTCGAAGTCCGTCGGCGAGTGTAATTTCGATCTCGATCGACGACGATCCGAGGAGATGGCCAGCGTCCCAGAAACGGAATTTGATCCCGCCCACGGTTTCTCGCCACTGCTGGTATGGAACGGACACGAACTGGGGCATCAGCATGCGCGCGTCGTCGGCGGTGTAGATCGGCTCGACTGTTTCGCGTGACCGTCTCCGGTTGCGGCGGTTGAGCTGTCTGACTTCGGATTCCTGGATGTGACCGGAGTCTTGCAGCATGACGGCACACAGCTCCATCGTTGGGCGCGTCGCATAGATCGGTCCGCTAAAGCCATCCTTTCCAAGCTTGGGAAGCAGGCCTGAATGGTCGATGTGGGCATGCGTCAGGAGAACGGCGTCGATCTTGGCGGGATCGAATGGGAAGGGGCGGTAGTTGAGTTCCTTCTCACTCTTCGAGCCCTGAAACATCCCGCAGTCGATCAAAATCCTGCCATCCGCCACCTCCAAGAGAAAGCAGGAACCAGTGACCGAACCGGCCGCGCCATGGAAGAATATCTTGGGGTCCTGCATGTTCCACCTATGAACTCATGCAGATGAGCATAGAGGAGGAGGGCGCGGCTTCCTTGACGGAGATCAATCTGCGAACGAGACGTCGAATTGAGGCAGGCCTCAGACGCGATCTTCTCCGCCGACGGGCGGCGGCAAAGCTACGCCGTAGTAGGGATCGATCCAGCTCAGGTGATCTGCGACCGCTTTCACGCCTGGGACGTTCTCCGCGGCGACCTTCGCGGCCAGCCGCTCGCGTTCGTCGAAGATGGTGCCGGTGAGTTCGACCACGCCATTTCTGACCTCGCAGCGGATGAAACCGTTTCTGCTCCAGCTCTGCTTCGCAAGTTCGGTTTCGACCGCGCTCTGGATGTGAGCGTCTTCGGTCGATGGCGCCGAGGGCTTCTCCGTCTTCGTCAGGGCACGCAGAAGGTCTGAACGCGAAATGAGGCCGACGAGCCTGCCGTCGGAGATCACCGGCAGTCGTTTGATGTCGTTTCGCTCCATCAGGCGTACGGCGTCGGAGAGCGCAGCGTCGGGAGACACGACCACGACGCGCGCGTTCATAACTTCGTCAACACGCCGTCCGTGGGAACGCACGTATTCGTCGGCGATCTTTCCAGGGCTCGCGAGCCAGCTTTGCAGCCAGGACCGCTGGCGTTCCGTGTTAAGCTCGTGTCGCCGCAAGAAGTCGCCTTCGGTGATCATGCCCACCAGCACTCCGTCGTCATCGACGACAGGCAGCCCGCTGATGCGATTCGTGAGCATGGTCTCGGCCGCCTCCAACACGGTACAAGATGCACCGATCGTGATAGGAGACGAAGTCATTGCGTTCTCGACTATCATGTCTGTTCTCCTGACTAAGAAGCTCTTTGAAGCCGTTCCTTCTGTCAGGACGTGGCTCGAAGAGGCACAGCCCGACACAACCATGTATTTGCAGGACGCCGCATTGACGAAGGTCAAAGATCCGCCTGCGCCTCCCGATGGGTCAGCCACATGCCTGGGAGCATCGGCATCCAGAACGACGTTCCCCGGAAGATCAGCGTGGCTGCAAGAGCGACTTCGATGCTCACCCCGAACAGATGAAGGACTGCGACGCATCCCCCTTCGAACGAACCAGAATGCTACCAATCCCGCGATCGCCGTAGCAGCGACCGGCTATCCGATCCGAATGACCTCTCACGTTGCATCGCTGTTCCGCCTCGTTCTTTCCCCAAGGATTCTTTGCACATCTGCTCCCCGCATTCCTTGACCTTTGTCAAGGAAGGTCTGCCTGACGAGCAATTGGCGAATGGCGACGAGCGCGGTTTTCTCGACGAACTTTGACAAGGATCAAAGACGGGTGACCGGCGTGCCCTAGTATCTGGGTCAGGAGGAGAAATACTATGTTCGCAAAGATTCTCATTCCAACGGATGGATCCAGGCTTGCCGTCACGGCCGCTGAGAACGCGGTGGCATTCGCTAGAGACGCGAACGCATCGGTCGTTTTCGTCTGCGTGATCGAGCCGTTTCGCATCTTCACAACGGACAGCGACAAGCTGGCATCCAGCCGGGAAGCCTATGATCGGCTGTCGGATGAACAAGCCGTTCAATTCCTAAAAGACGTCGAGTTGCGCGCTCGTCATCAGGGAGTTACCTGCTATACTGTCAAGCAGCGAAGCGAAGAGGTGCACCAAGCTATCATCGAAACCGCCGTTCTTCATGGATGCGATCTGATAGCAATGGGATCGCACGGCCGGGGTGGCGCCGCCGCGCTGATCCTCGGTAGCGTTACGAACAAAGTCCTCAGTCATTCGCATATCCCCGTGCTCGTATATCGATAAAGCGATGGGGAATTTACGTGCCAATGGGAGAACCGAAATGATCCAAGACGCCGACCATATCTATCCCATCCCTGCGAATCTTCCGGCTATTGCGGCTGCGGAGAAGCTTCTGGAGACAGGCGTCAATTTTCAGGTCCAGGTCTTGAATGCGGCATCGCGCCTCCAGATCGAGTCCTTCGATTTTCTGATGCGACGTTACCAGCAGCAGGTGAGGTTAGTTGGTGACCTCGTTGGCAGCGCGGGAAGCAACGATGCTCTCGACGTCATCGGCGATTTCGTTCGAGTTGCCAGGATCGACTACGCCAGTGAAGCGAGCAATATACTCATGATTGGTTCGAAGTTGGCCTCTCAGGCAGCACATCGTATGCGCGAGGAGGCCCGTACGACGTTGGAGGACAGTGCTGCGCGTACGGTCGCATAGCCCTCCGAAGGCCCTTCCATATCCGTAAAATTCCGGTTGAATTGTGTTACCACGCGACCCGGCTGACTATCACCGTCGACTGCCATCCCGACATGAACAGCGTCCTGAACGGGTGGCTGATGATGCTCGCCGAGCATCAGATCAACGACGTCCGGCGGTGCGCGAAGGATCGAACCCGTGCTGCACAAGCAGCTCCAGCGCGCGCATTGGGGCGCAAGCAAATCGAGCGCCTCTCGCCGGAAGATCAGACAGCGCTTGCACGGATGAAGGAGACGGAGCTTTGGGCATGAGGACCTCGGTAAGCCCAAGAGTGTCTGGCCGGTAGACAACTCCGACGTAGCGTTCAAGTCGTGGTTCAGCCATGGCGTGGTTTGGCCTGATCAGGAACGACCGCGTGCGACCGTCGGCCTCGAAGACCTACTTAGGCAATTTCGATGGGATGGCTGTGCTTGCTAAGTGAGGAGGCTGTCGAGGAGTACGATCATTGCGGAGAGCGGACCGAGTTGGTCGCAACGCCCGATCGTAACCAACCGAGGGGAAGATCACGATCGGATCACGTAATCTTTGAGGTCTCGATGGGCCAGCCCAACTCGAACGCGTCAACGTCTGCCACGACAATGTGGCAACAACGTCCTGAACATTCGCTCTCAGGTGGCTTGGCCGTGAGTTTACAGCGCGACACCTGAATCCAGCGTGGTCGCGTCCCGGATCAGCTCGTACTTTACTTGGGTGACCTTCAAGTCGCGATACCAGTCAACAAGCGCTCCCCAGGGATCCGACACCTTGTTGAGGCCCGAAATAAAGGCGACGACCGTCCCAATCTCGATCCTGCCGGTTATGACGTAGTAGCCGCCGAGCGCAAAGATCCCTGCAAAA
>NZ_HF536772.1:2399268-2425453 GCF_000312665.1 Rhizobium mesoamericanum STM3625
GGCGAACAAGAGAACCGATAGCAGCACCAACAGCGCCTGATGGCCCCGTCCCATCATCGAGATGAAACCGGAAAGCCTCCGCGGCATGGCGTTTTCCTTGCGAAATCGCATATCCGCCTCCGTGTCTTCCCGTGCGGCTGCCTCGTGTCGTCTGCCCCCAAATCTCATGGCGCACCTGTCCTCCCGAAAGGACATTCAGCCAGATCCTGGCCTTCGCTTCATTGACCCACCGCAATTTCGCTGCTGCTCGGTAGGTCACGCATTGAGCCGCCATTCCTACAAGCCCCACCTTCGGAAAAACCAGACCTTCGCCAGATGTGCGAGGATTGCATAGAGAAAGAGGATTGCCGCCAATATCGGCCAGTACAGGAGGGGCAGGGACACGAAGCCCAGTGTCGATCCGGCGCCAGTAAGCGGCAGGAAAATGCCGGCGCCCGCGATGAGGAGGCTGGTTGTTGCTAGGGCCGGACTGGCGGAGCTTTCAATGAAGGGAATGCGGGCAGTCCGTATGACGTGTATGATCAATGTTTGCGTCAGTAGCGACTCCACGAACCATCCCGTCTGAAACAGGGCGGGGTTCGTCCCCGCCTTGAACACGAACAGCATCATGGCGAACGTCAGATAGTCGAAGATCGAACTGACCGGCCCAAGGACAAGCATGAACCTGAAGATACCAGCTATGTCCCACCGCCGCGGCGATGCGACGTATTCCTCGTCGACCGTATCGGTCGGAATGGCCGTTTGCGAGAGGTCGTAAAGCAGGTTGTTGGTGAGAACCTGGATCGCTGTCAGCGGCATGAACGGCAGGAGGATGCTCGCGCCAAGGACGCTGAACATGTTTCCGAAATTCGAGCTCGCGCCCATTCTGATATACTTGGTGATGTTTGCGAACACCTTGCGCCCCTCGATGACACCCTCTCGCAGCACCAGCAGGTTCTTTTCCAACAGGATGATGTCGGCCGACTCCCGAGCTATATCCACGGCGCTGTCGACCGAGACGCCGACATCCGCGCTCTTGAGTGCCGGGCCGTCGTTGATACCGTCGCCAAGGAATCCGACCACGTGCCCGCTCTCCCGCAGAAGTCGGACGATGCGCTGCTTCTGGCCTGGAGTGAGTTTCGCGAAAACTGTCGCAGACGCCGCCGTCCTCGTAAGCTCGGCGTCCGCCATTGCATCGAGCTGCGGGCCGAGAAGGATGTCCTGGGCCTGGATTCCGACGTCCCCGCAGATCTTCCGCGTGATGATCTCGTTGTCTCCCGTAAGTATCTTCACGCGGACGCCACTGGCTTCCAGCGCGGCGATGGCCTCCGAGGCGCTCTCCTTTGGCGGGTCGAGGAACGAGATATAGCCGAGCAGAATGAGGTCGCTTTCGTCTTCGACGCCATAGTCCGGCTTCGTCCCGGTCATCTCCTTGTATGCGACGGCGACGACCCGGAAGCCGCTCTTGTTCAGCAGTACGGTCTCCTCCTTGGCCGTCTGCAGGTGTCCTGCATCCAGGGTTCCGATGGCTCCAGCATCTTCGTATCGCGTGGAGACCGCGAACATCTCCTCGACGGCCCCTTTGCAGATAAGAATGTGCTTGTCGCCTTCGTCGGAGACGATCACCGACAGCCGACGACGAGAAAAGTCGAATGGGATCTCGCCGATCTTTTGGAAATGCTCGTCGACTCCAAGAGCCTCGTGGATGTCGCCGTGCTCCAGAACGGCGACATCAAGGAGGTTCTTCAGTCCTGATTGAAAGTAGCTGTTGAGGTAGGCGTAGTGCAGCACGCGCGGCGAATCCGCGCCATGGATGTCGACGTGCTGCTTCAGGATGATCTTGTCCCGCGTCAGCGTCCCGGTCTTGTCGGTGCAAAGCACGTCCATCGCGCCAAGGTTCTGGATCGCGTCCAGACGCTTGACGATCACCTTGGACTTGGCCATCGCCAGCGCGCCCTTCGCTAGGGTGACGGTCACCGCCATCGGGAGCATCTCGGGTGTCAGCCCGACGGCGATAGCCACGGCAAACAGCAGAGCCTGGAGCCAGTCACCCTTGGTGATCCCGTTGATGAGGAATACCGAGGGGCCGAGAACGAGGGTCACGCCGATCATCAGCCAGGTAAATCGCCTGATCCCGCGATCGAATGCCGTCTCCTCCTGTTGCCCCACGACCTTTTCGGCCAGCGCTCCGAAGAAGGTGTTTGCCCCTGTTCGGATCACTAAGCCCTGACCAAACCCGCTGACGACGTTCGAACCCATGAAACAGAGATTGCTCCGATCCAAATGTCCCTCGATGAAATTGCTAAGGGGAGTTGCTTGCTTTTCGACGGGCATTGCCTCGCCGGAAAGCGCCGACTGGTTCACGTAGAGATCGGTGGTCTCGAGGAGGCGGAGATCGGCCGGTATGAGATCGCCCGCCGACAGTATCACCACGTCCCCAGGAACGAGGTTTTCGACGGCGATATCCTCAGTTTGGGGATGCGGCTCGCCAGGACGGCAAACGCTCGCAGTCGTCCTTACCATCGCACGGAGCTTGGCGGCCGCCTTGCTGGAACGATGCTCCTGGACGAATGCCATGCCCACGGAAAGGACGACGATCGCAGATATGATGATCGCAGCCCGGCTATCTCCGAGGGCGTACGACACGAGCGCGAGTGTCAGCAGTAGTGCGTTTAGAGGGCTCTTGGCACGCGACCAGATCTCGCCGAGCAGTGGCACGCGCTGCTCGCGACCAACTACGTTTGGGCCGTATCGCCCTCGCCGAAGTCGAGCTTCAGCAGAAGAGATGCCAGAATGGCTTGAACGAAGCAGCTCGCAGACCTTGCCCTGCGAGCACTCGCTCACCGTCCCGAGGTCTTCGAGAGGAGATGTGGGTGAATGGATGGCCTCGGCAATCCGCGTTCCAGCTCTCACGTTCATCATGCCGCTCGAACTCCGATTTGTTGCGCGAGACCGATAGCGGAGGGCCGCTCAAGCGATGCCGCAACTAGGAAAACGTCATGAGTTGGTGTCTGTCCCCGGCGTCGATGACTTCGATGGCGAAGATTCTTCCATCGTCATCCTGTATCGAGATCTTCTGGGGGCGATCTACGACGTGCGTCATGCCCTTGACCGATATTTCAAGAGCGTCTTCCTTCGGTTCATAGGTGGCACCAAGTAGGGATGCCGATCTCACCAGGACCTGGTCGCCAATCGTTGCGCCGAGGACTTCGATCTTGATTTCTCTTCCTTCCACTTCATTGTGAAGGCGCGAGAAATAAGCGGTCCATTCGGATTTCGGGAGCACCGTAACACCCATTAGTTCATCTCCTTCTGTTGCGTATCCTGCCGCCGAGAGCAGGGCTTCTGTCGTGCGCGATGTGTGAAGGCTCATCATCTTACTCCTTCTTCGGGCGACGCCCCCGCGCTGAGAAAGCGGAAACGCCTGAAAGAACTGCCATGACGCCCCCCACGACAACTGCGGCCCAGGTTGCTGCGGTTGGCTCGGTGGACGGCTTGGCGACCCACGGCAGGGCCATGAACCAGATGCCGAGCGCAAACTCGACGATGGCTTCCCATTTGCCGGGAAGCACAATGCCTGCGACTGCGACCAGCCCGGTTGCCAGGCCGGTCAGAAGAAAGGCCCACGCCGTCGTATCGCCCTCCATCGGATCCCCGAAGGTGGTCGGGAGCAACCACGGCAGCGCGAACACGAATGTTCCCAGAGTGACCATTATCGGATCCTGCCAGCCTGGTTCGTTCATGGAATCCTCCCACGGCCGCGTTCGTGATGGTGTGAGGATAGAACTCCTGGTGCAGAGTACATTGCGCTCGATCAAAATGACGGATTAGCGACCGAAGCGACGTCCAGGACATAGGCCACGCCTTGCTCGAGCGTGCGCGTGTCACAGTAGTCGAGCGGAAGCAGACAACCGACGATTGAATTGGCCGATCGTTTGACACCGAGCTCGGAATTGAAGCCTCGGAAATACCTCAAGAGATATAGACTTGAGAAATCACCGCGGTGCGGAGACCGTCGAACAAGTGTCGCCTCAAACAAAAAAGGCCCCGCGACCGGCAGGGCAGAGGAGGTCGGACTTAGGTTGGGGGGCGGTTGCGCGCTTTGTATTTTTGTCAGCAGGTTTGGCAGCAGCTGTATGTCGAGCAAACTTCGATATCGGATCTTGGGGAATCCAAGAAATGGTGCAGCATAGAGCAGCAAACGCGTTCGGGTCCTTCTATGTTCCCTTTGAAGCGTGCCCCTGGTAACCCTTGCGTTGTTATGGTCGCGGAATTCCAAGCAGTGCAGCTCATCTTCCCGACCACGTGCTGAAAATTCACTTGCTTAATTCTTCTCGTCGCTCCTTTAACGATCGTCGGTCCCGCCGCCGAGGTCCAGCAAGCGCTAGATTTAGCCGTGACTGAGAAGATTGACGCGGCAACGCTCGACATCAGGCTGAGGTGGGAGTGAATCCTATCCAATTGCGAACTTTTTGATGAAAGCAGGTATTCCCTTTGTGTTCGCTTCAGGCGAAACACGCGATAGGATACCCTCGAGGTTTTCTGGCCACAAACTCAGCCAAGCCAATACAGGCCCACCTTCTTCTCGATGCTCTCTACGGGATTGGTTGAGGTCTGAGCACGAAGGCGCGCAGTCCGGCGGGTCCCGGCAAAACAGAGCGACCTGATGAAGCCGACCGCTGGCCCGTATCGCGCCCGCTAACTCCCATGACTCGTGGACATAGTAACTCAGCCTCGGGCGTTGCCACGGTTCCGACAGTCAGATTGATGAAGATCAAAGAACAAGGGCGTGCCTCCTGTACTGTGATCGTCAGGGGACGGCACGATGTTTTCGAAGTTTTGTTTCCGAGGGACTGCTCCAAAATCGCTGATATGGCCGCAGATAGACATTTGCCTGAGACCCGATCGTGTCCGTGGGCCGCCGAGTGAAGTGGGAGGGACTGTAATGCCAACAAAACTAATGCTTCAGGCGTGGGCTATTCTCGGCACTCTCCTTGTCATGTTCGTCGGCGAGAGCACCGCGGCAGATCCACGCAACGGTGAACGCATTGCCGAACGTTGGTGTTCTGGATGTCACATCGTGACCTCGGGACAGCAGCAGGGTTCCGACCAAATTCCAACCTTTGCCCAAATCGGGCGCTCGGGCCGGTTCGACGAGCAGTCACTTGGGGTCTTTCTAAGGGCCCCGCATCATTCCCGGATGCCGAATCTTTCCCTCACACGGTCCGAGGTCGCGGATCTCGTTGCGTGGATCGAGAGCCACTCTCGGTGAAACCGCTACGATGTATTTTCAATGGATGCCCTAATACGCACTCGCTTTGGAGGCCTTGCAAATACCTCGCCT
This sequence comes from Rhizobium mesoamericanum STM3625, assembly GCF_000312665.1. Classification (GTDB taxonomy): domain Bacteria; phylum Pseudomonadota; class Alphaproteobacteria; order Rhizobiales; family Rhizobiaceae; genus Rhizobium; species Rhizobium mesoamericanum. The sequence goes on from NZ_HF536772.1 coordinate 2,404,592, forward strand.
CGGGCACCGCGGTGTGCACCTGCAACAGGGAAGGACGGCATTTGACGTGGATCAATTTCACGAGAGGAATTTCGAGTCATTACTAGATTTGAGGTGTCAGCCGACCACAATCGAGGAGACATTCCATGCCGCACAAACAAGTTCTCTTCCATTCGGAAGCCCGAGGGAAAGTACTGCAAGGCGCAGGCAGACTGGCTGACGCAGTTCGAATTACGCTCGGTCCTCGCTCGAAGTCCGTGCTTATCGAAAAGAAGTGGGGCGCTCCGATTGTATGCAACGATGGCGTCACCATCGCTAAAGAATTTGACCTCAAGGATCCGGAGGAGAACCTGGGCGCTCGAATGCTTCGTGCGGCGGCGGAGAAGACCGGCGAAGTCGTGGGTGACGGGACCAGCACGGCTACCGTTCTCGCTCATGCCATCCTGGCCGATGGACATCGAAACGTTGTGGCCGGCGCAAGTGCGATCGATCTAAAGCGGGGGCTTGACCGGGGTGCGACGCGGGCGGTGCAGGGTTTGCGGGGCCTTTCTCGTCCCGTAACGACAGACAAGGAGAAGCAGCAAGTCGCGGCAATCTCAGCTCACAACGACGAGAGCATCGGGGCGCTCGTTGCCGAAGCGATGGCGAAGGTCGGGCAAGAAGGCGTGATAACCGTCGAGGTGTCAAAGACGATGGAAACCCGGCTCGACGTCGTGGAGGGAATGCAGTTCGACCGAGGCTATGTGTCTCCCTATTTCGCGACGGATCCAGAAAAGATGGAAAGCGTCCTCGAGGACGCGAAGGTTCTCCTATTCGACAAGAAGATCGCGGCATTAGGCGACCTCGTCAGCCTGCTCGAACAGGTCGCGCACTCCGGCAAGCCGCTTCTCGTTATAGCCGAGGACGTTGAAAGCGAGGCACTGGCAACGCTGATCGTCAACCAGATCAGAGGCACGCTTCGCAACTGTGCCGTCAAGGCGCCCGGATTCGGCGATCGCCGCAAAGCCATTCTGCAGGATCTCGCGATACTCACCGGTGGGCAAGTCATCTCGGAGGATCTCGGGTTAAAGCTCGACAAGGTAACCCTGGAACAGCTTGGGACAGCCGCCCGCGTGGTCATCGACAAGGAGAAGACGACGATCATCGGTGGCGGAGGTGCGAAGCTAGCCATCAGCGGCCGTGCCGATCAGATCCGCCGTGAGATCGCCGAAACTACCAGCGACTACGACAAGGAGAAGCTTCAGGAACGCCTCGCCAAGCTTTCGGGCGGCGTTGCCGTCATTCGAGTCGGCGCTCCGGCGGAGGCTGAGGCCATGGCCAGGAAGGATGCGCTCGACGACGCCGTCAGTGCAACCAAGGCGGCGATGGAAGAGGGGATACTTCCCGGCGGGGGCCTCGCCTTGCTCCGGTGCATAGCAGCCGTGGCTTCGGAGGAGGAGCTCTGCGTAGGAGATGAGAGGACAGGTGTTCAGATTCTGAAGCGGGCGCTCGAGATTCCAGCCCGCCAGATTGCCGAAAACTCTTCGGTGGACGGCGGTGTCGTCGTCGCAAGAATGCTTTCGGGAGAAGGAAATATGGGATTCGATGCCTCCTGTAACCGCTATGTAGACCTCTTGCAGGCCGGCATCATCGACCCCACCAAAGTTGTGCGCGTCGCACTCGAAAATGCGGTTTCGGTTGCAAGCATCCTCCTCCTGACGGAGGCGACGATGACAGAGATACCGGAGCCCGCCCATCCGACGACCCCTTCGCCGATGGAGCTCTAGGGTTCAATCGCTGCGGACGTTGGATCCAATGGTCGTGTAAACGCGTTCTCGTCGCCGAGCGTCGGCCTCTGGCCGCAACCGCTAGAGACGATTTGCCCAAGGGCAGTTCAAGACGCTCGAGGCACGACGTCTCCAATACCATACTGACCAGGAGCAGCCCGACCTGTCGTAATACTATCTAGCGAAAGCCCCGCGTTCGAAGCGGGGCTAGTTGGGCTGAGCGCGCATCACCGAAACGCCTATTGAACGCCGTATCAAGCATCGACCGTGGGACTCGTCCCTTAGGTCAGCCCGCGGAAATTTCGATCTTTCGATCGCGTTTTTTGGAATCCGGTGTCTTTGGCAGCGTGACCTTCAGAACACCTTTTGCGAAAGACGCGTTCACTTTTTCCGTATCGACGTATTCCGGAAGTTGGAAGGATCGCTGGAAGGAGCCGTAACGACGTTCCGAAACGTGATAAGACTTGTCCTTCTCTTCCTTTTCTTCAGACTTCTCGCCGCGGATCGTGAGCAGTCGGTTCGCAAGTTTCACTTCAATATCTTTCTCGTCGAGGCCTGGAACCTCGGCGGTGATCTCAAACGCGTCATCCTTCTCGACCACGTCCACGGCGGGGGATACCATCCAGCCGCCAGCGCCCGCCGGAGTGCGTCCTAAAACGGATAGGGGATGCCGGGAAGACGGGCCGAAGTCATCAAAAAGGCGATCGATTTCCGTCCGTAATGTATCGAATGGCGACCAAAATCCTCCCGTTGCGGGTGGAATGGCCTTCTGCTCTTTTTTGACGGGTAATGTGTCGCGCATAGTTCATCTCCTGTACCAAGCGGATCCGCATGCCGGATCCCTGAAATGCTCGCTCCACACTGAGCAAAGATATCAAAGCACGGCTCTGCACATCCTACTTTGATCCCCGTCAAAGTATTCCGCGGCCGGTAGGCGATTATCGGCCCGTGTCTTCTGACTGGATGTTTGACTTGGAAGCGCGGCTGCGGGTCGGTGGCAGGCGGTGTTGTTCGCAACGGCGATGCTGACTGGGAGTTTGGGATACCAGCTCGCTTTGACTAGGCAAAGAAGGGCAGCCTCTCCATCTGCATGAGATCCCTGGGCAGGATTCAAGACGCGAACTCTCAACCTTTGACGCCTCGAATCCTTTCAAGCTTCAGCCGATACGCAGGTGATCTTCGACGGACTTTACGCCTGCAGCCGACCAGGCGGCGTGTTCGGCGGCCTGCCGCTCGGACCAGCGCTTTACGGTTCCATCAAGCGTGACCTTGCCGTCAAGCACGTTCACTTGGATGGCTTGAGCCTCAAGTTCTGCGTCGCGCCGGAACGCTTCTTCGATCCGCTGCTTGACGTCGCTCGAGGTTGGGCGAGGGGTAACCGCGATCAGGTTTGAGATACTCACAACGCCTGCCAGATCACGAATTGCACTCGCAGCTGCGTTTTTCTGATACTGCCATTCAACCTTGCCTTCGAGGGTGACCCAGCCGTTTTGAACCCTGACAGTGACTGCATCTCTTGGCACGGTGGTACGCCATGCCAGCGTGCTGATCGAGCGCTTGGCGATTTCGTCGTCTGCGGTTACATGAGTGCCATAGGGGCGCACCTCTATTTCCTGGGCTATGGCATGCACGCCCTTCACGCGTCGCGCCGCACGTTCGGCGGCGTCCTTTTCCGCGTAGGTCGCAACGTGGCCGGTCAACGTGATGACGCCGCCTTCGGCGGTTACGCCGATATGGGCCGCATCGATGCTAGGCTCGAATTCCAACTCGTCCAGTACATTCTGCCTCAATGTAACGTCTGTCATGGGACAGCCTCCTTCCCTGGCTAGATGAGGATCGATTTTAGCGACGAACGGAAACGAGAACTTTGACATGGCTCAAAATGGCGTGTCGGCCCCTGCGCCGCCGCTATCGCTGGCGCACAATTTCATCTGGTTTGATCAAGCGCAATGTAGCCCCGGCAAAAGAGACGATCATGAAGGCGAGGTCTTCCCTCAGGGAAAGTTGTTCGATGGAGAAATGTCATGAACGATCTCGCACTACGCCAAAACATTATCGACGAACTCGGGCTCGAACCGAGCGTCGATGCGGCTAATATCGGTGTCGCGGTGGAAGAGGGCGTCGTCACTCTGTCAGGTCATGTTGGCAGCTACGCTGAAAAGATCGCTGCGGAAATGGCGGTGAAACGGGTCAAGGGCGTGCGTGCGATCGCCGAGACCCTCGAGGTCCGGTACGCGGGCCACAAGCACCATGCGGACGACGAGATCGCGGCACGGGCTTTGGACATTATTGAATGGGACGCGCTTCTGCCTGACGGCGCGATCGACGTCAGGGTTCAAAAAGGCTGGGTGACACTCTCGGGAGAAGTGCCGTGGCATTTCCAGCGCGTGGCTGCCGAGAAGGCGGTCATGAAGCTTGGCGGTGTCGTGGGCGTCACCAACGTCTTGTCGATCAAGCCTGCGTCTTCCATTCCCGATGTCAAAAAGCGCATTGAAGGCGCTCTGAAACGCAATGCCGAGGTGGAGGCGGACCGAATCCAGGTCGACGTTTCCGGTGGCAACGTCACGCTGAAGGGTGGGGTAACCGGTTGGCGGGAACGCAGCGCTGCGGAGCGGGCGGCGTGGTCTATTCCTGGAGTCGTCAGCGTCACCAACGATCTCGCGGTCAGAGGCTGATCCGGGACATCTCGAAAAGAAATGGCAAGGCTGATCGCAGCCTTGCTGATCAAGTAGGATTGCCAATATGCACGCTCAAGACGGTTACAAATGGCTGCGCTGGTTCGTCCTTGACCATGCCTTGCTGCTGGTTCTCATAGTGATGATCGCGACGGTGTTCAGCGTGCTTTTGTACCGTGCAGACAGTGTCATCCGGTCGGACCTTCGTTTGCAACGATCGATCGAGGATCGACTTTGAGGCGCGGTTGGAATGTCAACGGCATTGAGAAACATGACGCATGAGGAATGCCTAGAAATGCTGAAAGGAGGGCACTTTGGCCATCTGGCCTGCAGCAAAGACGGACAACCCTACGTCGTCCCCATCTTCTTCGCGTTCTAGTCAAGAGTAGCCTACAGCTACTCCATGCCCGGACGAAAAGTCGAGTGGATGCGACAGAATCCGAAGGTATGCCTTCAAATCTAGGAATGGCCATCGAAGGAGAGTTGGAGAAGCGTGGTGCTCAGTGGCAAGTTCCAGGAGTTTCCTGACGACGATGCCTGGCACGAGGAACGTCTTCACGCGTGGTCTTTGCTTCAGAAACACATCAACTGGTGGGAGATCGGCTCGCTGAAGCCTGACGATGTCCCACCAGCGCATGCCTCTCCCCATCTCTTCTACGGCATCTATATGGATCAGGTCTCCCGCCGAGCCGCGGTGCAGATTGCGTAAACGCGCCGGCAGCTGTGTCCTTGATCTCCCATGAAGGCCTCGCAGGGGAGTTCGCAGCCTCGGTTTCCGTCGAATTCCGGCCGCCCAACAGTTGTCGGTAATGGAGTCACCAGACTGGTGGCCGGCATCGGCAATGGCCGCTAGGCCGATCTTGGGTGGTTTGAATAGCCACGTTTCGCGTTGGCTTGGGGGATCTTCGCCTGAAGTTCAAAAACCTTAGTGAACCGTGTCGGAATGCAGTTTCCCCGAAGCGCGTTCTGGCGGAAGTCTCGCGATAAGTATCCGCGAAATATCATCTACGCTGCTGATGCCGTGTTGGTAGATCTGGATCGCCAGCGCGCCGACACGCGAAGAAACCGCCTCATCTAACGGCACACTGTAGTGGCGATACCAATTCTGAACCGCGGTAGAAAGCTTGTCCAAGTCGGATCGGGTTAGAAACAGCTGGTTCATCTGCCGCTCTCCGGATGTTGGAAGTATTGTCAATACTTACTCATCTCCGCTGAGAAGACCTTGATTGATGTCAAAGACATCGTGTTCAAGTGCACAGCGCGAAGGGCAAATGCCGCAAATCGTTACGCCGCATGCATTCCGATGCGTGTGCGAAAGAGCCCGCAAGGATAAAACCAGCCATTCTTTGGAAGGAGGCTCCTTGCGCCCAAAGCAAATGACAACGGACATCAGAGCCGTGATCTGCGAGCATCATTGCTCAGCATCACGCTGGGCAAAAATGAGATGTCAGAACCCGTTTCCCTTGGTCGGCGGAATAAACAGATTCAGATATCCAAGTTTGGGCTTGGGTGGTTTCTGTTCAGATTGGGCACCGACTGCGCGGCTTTGGCTGCGCGTCTTTGCCATGACGGTATGATTAGTAAGAACCGCTGCCGCGATCGCAAGGCATATCACAAAAATCTTTAGCATCGCCGGCTCCTTCCCTTCGCCGACCATTTTTCATCCACGGAGAACTTTGTTCATTGAGCTTGGTCAAATGGCGCGCGTCTGTTCGGGTGAACATTCTCCCTAAGTAGGCGGACTCGAACCAGGCGACTTGCCGCGCCACCCGTAGCAGACCGTTGCCCAGAGCGAGGCGAGCCCTGCGTCTTTCGACAATTAGCTTTGCCGTCAGGAGGTCCGCCCGTCCCATCCGGCATCGATCGGATTGAACCTCGAGTGTCATTTTAGCAGAAGTTCATGCAGCCTGATGAGCAATGAGCTGCCGGACTTTGACGCACATCAAGGAAACCCTTTCGGTAAGGGATAGGCTTATCTCATGTGACAGGGAGGTTCGTGCCATGAGCATCAAGACCGTCATGTGTGTCTTCAGCGTCAACCGCTGGGACCAAGATCTCAAGTCCGCCATCGAGTTCTGCGAAGCGCACGGAGCGCACATGTCCGCGATGGTGATCTGTATGTGTTCCGTTCCGCCAGTCTCGGTCTACCCGGTGACGGTAACCTGGCTCGACGAGCAGCAGAGGCAGATCGATCGTCTTGCCGAAGAAGCAGACGCGGTTCAGAAGGTACTGGAAAGGACAGAACTCTCCTTCGATCTCCAGGAGGTCTACACGGAATTTGCGTGGGCCGACGATGACATCGCACAGCATGCCTTTTACGCCGACCTCGTGCTGGTCGGAGCCCAAGCTGCGGGCGATGAGGACCTCCAGCGAAGGATCATCGACGGGGCCTTGTTTCAGTCTCCGACGCCAATCCTCGTCAACCCCCGCATGCAACCGGTCGCGCCATTTCCGAAGTCAATACTTCTCGCTTGGGATTCCAGCGACGAGGCGGCGCGCGCCACCCGCCAATCCCTGGAGTTTCTCAAAGGCTGCGATTCCGTGCATGTGACGCTCGTAGATCCTGTTGCCAGGAGCTACGAGAACGGCGAAGAGCCAGGGGCGGATATTGCCATGTTTCTCACCAGGCATGGCGTGAAAGTGGCGATCGACCAGGTTGCAAGCGGCGGGCGGCCTGTGGACGAGGCCCTGCGGCAACATGCTACGGACGTCGCTGCCGACATGGTGGTAATGGGCGCCTACAATCACCCGCGGCTCCAGGAGCGCCTTTTCGGCGGCGTCACGCGCTTCATGCTGAAAAATACCAACGTCCCGCTGTTCCTATCACATTGACGACTCATCTGGACGCGAATTCTCTCGCGATCATTGAGAACGACAGTGAACGATGTGCCACTCACCCCGGTTCGTCTCAAGGACAGCGGCATCCGCTATGGCAACGTTGAGCCGCATCCTGCCGGGCAAGCTTGTGTTGACGGTTTGAGAGACCGGTCGGAGGGGGATATCTTCTGTCGGTCCGTCTCGGTTTTCGATAGGATGCCAATCAGGCCGCAAGGGAGGGGTGTCGATGGCTAGCCTGCGCACAGACGTAATGCGAATGGCACGGCGCAATAAGCTGGTCGGCATGTGGGCCGCGGAAAAACTGGCCCTCGTCGGCGATAGTGCCAAAGCCTACTCCGATGACCTTGCGAAGGCCGCATTCGACGTCGAACGCAACAATGTACTTGAGACGATTCGGCGAGACTTCGAAGTGGCAGGAGTCGTTCAATCCGACGAGGAAATTCTGGCGATCATAAACCTATCTTGGCTGGAAGCTGGAAAGAAAACAAATCAGTCAGATGCCAGCGATGGAGCGCTGCTGCACATCGCGCGCCACCTCATGAGATGACCGTTGACGGCGGCCCGACGGCGACAGAACAAAGTCTATCAAACACTGCGTTTGAAAGCTCGATTGAGCATGCGGAATCTTACGCGTTTCCATCAGCGATCTCCAACGGGCGGCGGCTTGAGGGCCCTTCGGACATCGGCCGTTGCCGCGGGGTTTTGTCACAAACAGTCACAAGCTTAGACCAATCGACACGGACGTGGCATCGGCATGTAACGGAGCGAGCGTCTACTGCGATCTTCACGGTTGCAGGGAGCAGATCATGTTCGCAAACAGTCTCAATGTCCGACCCCTGTTTGAAGAAACCAGCCCGGCGCGCGAGCAATGCAGTCTCGGCGCGCTCTTCGACCGTAGCCAATTAGAGCATGCGACGGCGGGCCAGATCGTCTTTTTCGAAGGCGATCGCGCGCTCCATGTTTTTGCGATCCGCGAGGGTAATCTTCGAATCTGTCGGCAGCTCCACGATGGGCGCCGCGTTATTACGGGTTTCCTTACCAAGAGCGACATTGTCGGGGTCTCGTTCAAGAATCGCTACCTCTACAGTGCCGAGGCATTGGACGATGTCGTGTTCCAGCGGCAGACCAAGATGGCATTCGAGAAGCAGCTTCTCGCCCGCCCCGATCTTCGACCAGTGCTGCTCTCCCAGCTTTGCGACGAGGTGGCGGCAGCGCAAGATCAGATGGTGCTGTTGTCCTGCAAGAGCGCTGAAGAGCGGCTTTGCAGCTTTCTCTTGGGCCGGTTGCGGAAAAGCATGGCTCACGGATGTCAGACAAATGTGATCAATCTGCCCATGACCAGGCTCGATATCGCCGACTATCTCGGCCTCACAATAGAGACAGTCTCGCGCACCGTTACGAAGCTGGCAGGTCAGGGCATTTTATCGGCGGGCCGTAGGCATGAAATTCTGGTGCTGAAGAAGTCGGGGCTTGTAGAACGGGCCGGAGAAGACTTAGCTGCTGATGATGGTCTCGATACGCCAGGGTACTATCACCACTAGAAGGCAGGGCCGCGATGCCAGACGATGCCATAGTCCCATCAGCTCCGGCGGAGGACCTCGACGTCATCGCGCGCGTTTTCGACGATACGAATGTCATCATTCACGGCGTGGACGGCGTCATAAGCCACTGGACATCGGGGTGCGAGCGCCTCTACGGATGGACACGCAACGAAGCCGTGGGGAAGGTGGTTCACACGCTACTCCGGACGAAATTCCCCAGGCCGATCGAGGATATCCGAAGGGACGTGTATGCCGGCCTCACGTGGGAAAGCGACATAGTCCATCATCATAAGGACGGGCATCCGATGACGATCGCAACGCGCTGGATCGTCTTCGATGCCCGATCTCCGACGCCAGCGGTCATACAAACGAACACGGATGTTTCGGAGACCAGGAAGATCCAGGACGACCTTGCAGAACGCGAGGCGCATCTGAGATCAATCCTCGCCACCGTGCCGGATTCGATGGTTGTCATCGACGAGTCAGGCTCGGTCACCTCCTTCAGCAGCGCGGCGGAAAAGCTCTTCGGCTATTCCTCCCGCGAGGTCATCGGCCGCAACGTCCGCATGCTCATGCCGTCGCCTTATCGCGAGGAACACGACAGATACATCACAGACTACCTTCGCACCGGCAGGGCGAAAATCATAGGCCTTGGGCGGGTCGTAAAGGGACGAAAAAAGGACGGATCGATCTTCCCAATGGAGTTGTCGGTGGGCGAAGCAGTGGCGAACGAAAGACGGATATTCACAGGCTTCATTCGCGACCTGACAAGCAGGCAACGGATCGAGGAAGAGTTGCGGCAGTCCCAAAAGATGGAAGCTGTCGGGCAGTTGACCGGAGGGCTGGCACACGACTTCAACAACCTGCTGACAGTCGTCAGCGGCAATCTCGAAATGCTGGCGCCGCTGCTTGCCGAAGATGAACAGCGCGAGCTGCTCCGGGAGGCCCAGGAGGCGGCGGACGATGGTGCAAAACTGACGGCACAACTTCTCGCCTTTGGGAGGCGCCAGCCTCTCAAGCCCGAGAGCGTCGATGTAGGATCTCTCGTTTCCGGCTTCTCAGAGCTTCTGCGACGGACGTTAGGGGAAACGATCGAACTTCGCACAAGCATCAAGGGAAACAGCCACACCGCCTTGGTCGACAAGTCACAGCTTCAGAACGCCTTGCTCAACCTGACATTGAACGCTCGGGACGCGATGCCGACCGGCGGGAGCCTGACGCTCGAGATCTCACGAGAGCGGCTCGATTCCGATTACGCACAGATGTTTCCCGAGCTAAGACCCGGCGACTATATCCTGATCACCGTGACAGACACGGGAAAGGGGATGTCAGAAGAGGTGAGGGCCCGCGCGTTTGAACCGTTCTTCACCACCAAGGGTGTCGGCGTCGGGACCGGTCTTGGCCTCAGCATGGTCTACGGCTTCGTCAAGCAATTGGGGGGGCACGTTCAGATCTCTAGCGAACTCGACAAGGGAACGACGATCCGGATCTACCTTCCTGGGGTTGGTTTTGCCAGCGTTCAAAATTCTCGAAAGACATCAAGTGCTGAGGAGGCTCCGGGTGGAACCGAGCGGATTCTTGTCGTTGAAGATGACGAGCGCGTAAGGCGGGTCGTCGTCGCAAGGCTCACCAAAGCGGGCTATTCGGTTCTGGAGTCCCAAGACGCCGCGAACGCCCTCGAGCTGCTCTCGACCAGCGAGCCGATCGATCTGCTGTTTACTGATATCATCATGCCAGGCGGTATGACCGGTGACGAGCTGGCAAACAAGGCGGTGCTCCTCAGGCCTGGCCTTAAAGTGCTGTTCACATCCGGCTATGCAGAGCCAGGTATCGCCAGCAAGTCGTTACCAACGGCCGGTTGGTTGAAGAAACCGTACACGGCGCAGGAACTCTCGATCCGGCTGCGCCAGCTTCTCGACTAATGCTTCACGGCATGGACCTCATCCGGCGATCTGGATGCTGTTTGACTCAGCGCGCAATTAGCTTTCGATTACCGGGACGGCGCCGATCTTGGAGCGAGTTGCGCCTATATCTCTTGAGGGCCCAGCAGGGCAAAAGAAATGTAGGCGCGATTTCTTCTGGGGGATCGTAGAGGTATTAGAGTGCCGGCAACAACGCCGAACGCCTCGCAGCCCAATAACCATCGGCGCGGTTGTTCCCAACGAAAGCCTGTTCCCCCAGGCAACACTCAATTCTCGACCTGAGAAAGCCCGCGTGGTAGTTTAGAAACTTCTAATTGTGCCGGTTGTGTGTGAAATCCGGTTGCGACGCTTGAGGGGGCTGCCGAGATGAAGATCGTTCGCAGTTTTCTTGCATGTGCGGGTTTTGTTGCTCTTGGCTGCACACCGGGACTGGCTCAGCAAATCACCGGAACTCCGGGATCGCCCGGAGCCACCACCACGATCACCGGAGAACAACTTCCACCGCCAGATCCGAAATTCGGTGGCGTGATCAACGAGAAGGCGTCGGATTCGACGCCATGGTGGGCTCCGCGCATCGTGCCGCCGAAAGGCGCCCCCAACGTGCTCCTGATTATGACCGATGACCAGGGTTTCGGGGCGCCCAGCACCTTTGGCGGCGTCATTCCGACACCTGCGATGGACCGCATCGCGAAAGAGGGGCTGCGCTTCACCAATTTCCACTCCACGTCGCTCTGTTCGCCAACGCGGGCTGCGCTGATAACCGGGCGCAACCATCATTCGGTCGGCTACGGCGTGGTGGGTGAAATCGCGACCGGCTATCCAGGGTACGATTCGATCATCCCCATCGAAAAGGGCACGATCGGAACCATCCTCAAGGAAAACGGCTACGCCACCTCGTGGTTCGGCAAAGACCACAACACGCCGTCCTATCAGTCGAGCCAAGCCGGACCGTTCAATCAATGGCCGAACGGCATGGGCTTCGATTACTTCTACGGCTTTGTCGGCGGCGACGCGAGCCAGTGGCAGCCGAATTTGTTCCGCAACACGACAGCCATTTACCCGTTCGAAGGAAATCCCGGCTGGAACATGGAGACGGCAATGGCCGACGAGGCCATAGGGTACATCAAACAGCTCAAGGAGGTTGCTCCTGGCAAGCCTTGGCTCGTCTATTACGTGCCCGGCGCCACCCATGCGCCACACCACCCGACGCCGAAATGGATCAAGAAGATCGGCGACATGCACCTGTTCGACGACGGCTGGAACAAGGTGCGGGAGACGATCTTCGCCAACCAGAAGCGGCTCGGTATCATGCCGCAGGACGCCAAGCTGACGCCCTGGCCGGACGGCCTGCCGCAATGGGATTCCTTAAGCTTCGAGGAGAAGAAGCTGTTCATCCGGCAGGCGGATATCTACGGCGCCTATCTTGCTTATGCCGACAACGAGATCGGCCGCGTCATTCAGGCGGTCGACGACCTCGGTGAACTCGACAACACGCTGATCATCTACATCGGCGGCGACAATGGCGCGAGCGCAGAAGGGATGGTCAACGGCACGCCAAACGAGTTCACGACCTTCAATGGCGTTTCCGTGCCGGTCAAGGATCAGTTCCTCTGGTATCCATTCTGGGGGTCGGAGCGGACCTTTCCTCACTATGCGGCCGGCTGGGCCTGGGCAATGGACACGCCGTTCAAGTGGGTCAAGCAAGTGCCATCCCACTTCGGCGGGACCGCGCAGGGCATGGTGATGGCGTGGCCCGGTCATATCACCGACGTGGGCGGCGTGCGCCCACAGTTCCACCACGTCATCGACATCGTGCCGACCATCCTCGAAGCAGCCGGCATTCCGGCACCGGAAATGATCAACGGCATCAAGCAGAGCCCGATCGAAGGCGTGAGCATGATGTACACATGGGACAAGGCGCATGCCAACGCCCCGACGACGCACGCGACCCAGTACTTCGAGATGCTCGGCAACCGGGCCATCTATCACGACGGTTGGGTAGCGGCGACGACGCCGGCCACGCTGCCGTGGGAACTGAGCACCAAGACGCCGCCGGATGTGATCACCGGCTACAACTGGGAACTCTACAACGTCTCTGACGATCCCACCCAGTTCAATGACCTGGCGGCCAAGATGCCAGACAAGCTCAAGGAGATGCAGGACCTCTTCTATCTGGAGGCGAAGAAGTACAACGTGCTGCCGCTCGACAACTCGACGCTCGCGCGCTGGAACACCCCGCGCCCGAGTCTCACTGCCGGACGCACGGAATTCGCCTATTCTGGTGAGTTGAGTGGCGTGCCGGCGAGTGCGGCGCCCGACATCATGAACAAGTCCTACACGATCACCGCCGATGTCGACATTCCCGAGGGTGGCGCGGAAGGCATGATCGTCACGCAGGGCGGGCGCTTCGGTGGCTACGGCCTGTTCCTCAGCAAGGGCGACTTTGGAGTAGGGCGAGGCAAAGTGGTGTTCCTCTACAACCTCCTCGACCTGAAGCGGACCATGTGGGAAGGGCCTGAACTGGAAGCAGGCAAACATCGGATCACCTTCGACTACAAGGCGGACAGCACCAATCTGGGAACGGGCGGCAAGGGCATCCTCTCCGTCGATGGAAAACAAGTGGACACGAACTCCCTGGAGCACGGCATTCCGGTGACGTTCCCCGAGGACGAGACCTTCGACGTCGGCCAGGACACTCGCACCGGCGTGGCGCTCCTCGAGTACCGCTATGATACGCCATTCAAGTTCACCGGGAAGATCGACAAGCTGACCTTCGATCTGGGGTCCACGCACCAGTGAGAGCATTTTGAGGAGGCAGAGATGAGCAGCCACGATCTTGCAACGATGCCGTTACTGCGCCGGCGCGATCTGGGCAACGCGACCTGGTCCGTCTGGCTTTACCAGGGGCCGAACTATGTCCCGAACCAGCTCAACCGCTATGACATCGCACCCTGGATGGCGCTGAGCTACGGCACCCAGGGCTCGCTCGATATCTATATCCAGAGAGAATCGCCGGGGAAGGACAAGGAAGCCAATTGGCTGCCGGCTCCGCCAACCGGTGAATTCAACGTCATCATCCGGAACTACTGGCCCAAGGAGGAGGTACTCAACGGTTCTTGCGCGAGCCCGCCGATCAGGCGAGTGCCATGATCATACTTGGACCGAATGCGAGGAGCCTCATGATGGTACGCCTGTTGCTGCGTGTGACCGCAATCGGCGAGGGTGCGATGGGATTGGCATTCCTGCTCGTCCCGAACCTCCCGGCGCTGATTCTGTTCGGCCAGCGTCTCGACAGCGCGCTTCCAGAGAACATCGGACGCTTCGTGGGCGCAGCGCTCGTCGCCTTGGGTGTCGCCTGCTGGCGGGCGGCGGAGGATGTGGAGAGCCGCGCTACGTCGGGCCTCATCCTCGCAGTGCTGATCTACGATGTGATCGCCGCGATCCTGCTCGCCTATGCGTACTTGGGCCCTGGTTTGGCCGGCATGGGGCTGTGGGTGGGGCTTATCTCCCACCTGGTGCTGGCAATCTGGTGTGTCGCAAGCCTCCGCTACGGCCGTCTTGCAACAACTGGGAAATAACGAAGGAGCCGCAGTCATGCAGAACAATAGGTTTAGCGAGCGCACGAATTTCCTGCGCCGTGGCGTGCTCTCAGCGGGGGCGGTCGCCGTCGTCGCAGGTCTGGCATCTCAACCGGGTTTGCCCGGAACCGCCCACGCTGAAGGCAAGAAACCCAAACCCATGCTGATGTTCGTGCAGCTCTCGGAGGGCTTCAAGCACGACGAGGCGGCAAAGACCATCCGGCTCGTGAACGTGGACCCCAACACGCTCTACTTCGCCGACCGGCCGGAACGGATCGCCGGTCATATCAAAATGGACCTCTACCTGAAGGAATGGACCTCGAAGGCGGGCAAGGACAACTTCAAGAACGACCCGCCCAATGCCACGCTGTCGGTCTACGAGCCCGGTCAGGACAACACCACGGCTGCGGTCATCGAGATCACCGACCCTAAGGTCGAAGGTCACGACCTCGTCTACGGCTATCGACTGATCGAGGGGAAGCTGCCCACGCTAGGTGAGCAAACCGCACTGTTCATCGACTGGATAGGGGTCGGCGGCGGCGTTGGATTCGGCTACCACGGCGTAGGTGTTGGGTTCCGCGGACCGGGGTTGCGTTAAGTCGGGAAAAACAACGAATCGAGCGTACTGGAAGCGGAATGAGCCGCTTGGAATGAAAGGACTTCGATCACCACCCGGTTGGAGGGAACGTCATGAAACTGACGAGACTGATGTCATTAGCTTCTGCCGTGGCAGCATTGGCCCTTGCCGCAGGAGCGGCATGCGCACAACAGGTCACAGGAACGCTCGGTTCGCCAGGCGCCACGACAACCATCGATGGCAGGCAGTTGCCGGCGCCGGACCCGAGTTTCGGCGGGACCATCACCAACGATGCTCTGAGTTCGAAGCCTTGGTGGGCACCCCGTATCGTGCCGCCGAAAGGCGCTCCGAACATCCTGCTGGTCATCACGGATGATGCAGGCTTCGGCGTGCCGAGCACCTTCGGTGGGGTCATTCCGACACCCACGATGGATCGCATCGCGGCGAACGGCCTTCGTTATAACAATGTCCACTCGACCGCCCTGTGTTCGCCGACCCGCGCGGCCCTCATCACAGGACGTAACCATCATTCGGTCGGGTTTGGCGTCATCTCCGAACAGTCCACCGGTTTTCCGGGCTATAACAGCATCATCACCAGGGACAAGGCGACGATCGGGCGGATTCTGCTCGAAAACGGCTACTCGACTTCCTGGTTTGGCAAGGATCACAACACCCCGTCATTCGCCGCAAGCCAGGCGGGACCGTTCGACCAGTGGCCGACCGGCATGGGCTTCGAATATTTCTACGGCTTCGTCGGGGGCGACGCAAACCAGTGGCAGCCGAACCTCTTCCGAAACACCACCCAGATCTATCCCTTCGAAGGCAAGCCCGGCTGGAACCTGGTTACCGGCATGGCCGACGACGCCATCGACTACCTGACCCGGCTGAACCAGACGGTGCCGGACAAGCCGTTCTTTGTCATGTACGCGCCAGGCGCCACCCATGCGCCGCATCACCCGACCAAGGAATGGGTCGACAAGATCAGCGACATGCATCTGTTCGACCAGGGCTGGAACAAGCTGCGCGAGCAGATCTTCGCCAACCAGAAGAAGCTCGGCGTGATCCCTCAGGACACCCAGCTTGAGCCCTGGCCAACGGAGGTCATCAAGAACTGGGACGACCTGAAGGCCGACGAGAAGAAGCTGTTCATCCGGCAGGCGGACATCTACGCCGCCTATGCTGCCTATAGCGACCATGAGATCGGCCGCGTCGTCCAGGCGATCGACGACATGGGCAAGCTCGACAACACGCTCGTGATCTATATCAACGGCGACAACGGCACGAGCGCGGAGGGCGGTCCGCTCGGCACCCCGAACGAGGTCGCCTTCTTCAATGGCGTCAACATGATGCCTGTCGACGTGCAGATGAAATGGTATGACACCTGGGGCACCGAGCAGACCTACAATCACATGTCGGCTGGCTGGTCCTGGGCATTCGACACGCCGTTCACCTGGTTCAAGCAGAATGCATCCAGGCTGGGCGGCATCGGCCAGAACATGGCCGTATCGTGGCCGGCGCGCATCACCGACAAGGGTGGCTTGCGCGAGCAATTCATGCACGTGATCGACGTCGTTCCGACGCTGCTTGAGGTGACGGGCATTCCGGCACCCGACATGGTGGACGGCATCAAACAGGCGCCGATCGAGGGAACGAGCTTCGCCTATACCTTCGACAAGGAGAATGCCAAGGCGCCGACGCGCCATAAGACGCAGTATTTCGAAATGTTCGGTCAATGGGCGCTCTACAACGACGGTTGGCTGCTCAGCACCAAGGTCAACCGCGCTCCCTGGGAGGCCTTCGGCGCCGCCAACCCGGACCCGCTGAACAACCAGGTTCTCCAGCTCTATGACCTCAGCAAGGATTTCAGCCAGTCGCAGGACATCGCCGCGCAGAACGCCGACAAGGTCAAGGAGATGAAGGATCTCTTCCTCGCCGAGGCGAAGAAGTACCAGGTCTTCCCGATGGACGCCTCGGTTGCCGCCCGCATCGTCGCGCCACGCCCGAACATCACGGCCGGTCGCACCGAGTTCACCTACACCCATCCGATGACCGGGCTGCCGCAGGGCGACTCGCCCTTCCTGCTCAACAGTTCCTATTCGATCGCCGCCGACATCAACGTGCCTGAGGGGGGCGCCGAAGGTATGATCCTGACGTCCGGGGGCCGCTTCGCCGGCTACGGCTTCTACCTCCTCAAGGGCAAGCCGGTGTTCCTCTGGAACCTGGTCGATCTCAAGCGGGTGAAATGGCAAGGGTCGGATGCACTCACTCCCGGCAAGCACCTGGTCGAATTCGACTTCCAGTATGACGGTCTCGGTGTCGGAACGCTCGCCTTCAACAACATGAGTGGCGTCGGTGGATCGGGGACCGGCACGCTCAAGGTCGACGGCAAGGTTGTGGACACCCAGAAGATGGAACGCACCCTTCCGATGATCCTGCAGTGGGACGAGGCCTTCGACGTCGGCTCCGACACGCTGACCGGTGTCAACGACGCCGACTACACGCCGCCGTTCGCTCTTACGGCCAAGCTCAACAAGCTGACGATCAAGGTGGACCGCCCGACGTTGAGCGAGGACGACATCAAGAAGCTCGAGGATACGCAGGCGGTGGCGGTGGACGGCAGCGCGATCCACCACATGCAGCCTGCGCCACAATGACGTGTTGAACGCGCCGGTGCTGCGGGGTACCTTGCCTGTAACTCGCCCGCAGCGTCCGGTGTTTGACGAAGTGATCCAGACGGAGTTTGATCGGCGCCTTGCGAGGGCGTCGAGCTGATGTTCGGCGATGACGGGTATCTGACCGACTTGCTCGTCACCTCGTCGGTCATTCTACGTGGACGTCGCCGGCATGCCACAGCCTCGTATTCGCTGAGCCTTCCGGCCCCGTAACGTGAGGGACCTTGCGCTACGGCTTCTATCGGTGCCCGCTCGGCGACCGGATTCGAACGCCACGCTCCACGAGATGGGTTCCCGTGGCGGAATCCCTGTCCGCCTTTCATCGTGTTCGGCGAAGGCTTTGCGGACCACGCGCGATTGCTTTGTCGACGGATCCAGTCGATCGATCTACCGCTTAACGACGAGGAAGCTTCGGTGACCGTCCCTGAAGACGCCGAGAAGGAGAAGGTCCGTCGAAGCCTTCGATAGCTCGGCCACCATCTGCGGCGTCGTTGCGTTCGTCTGATTGACGCTGGTGATGACATCGCCGGGCCGCAAGCCAGCTGCCGCGGCAAGGCTATTGTCTGAAATCGAGGATATAACCGCACCTTGAACCTTTCCGAACGCGTCGGATGCGGCATCGAGGGTTTGGAGCGTGACCAGATCGAGCAACCCCTTTCCATCGACGTAGTCGACAGTTTCGACCGGCGGCTCCGTCGCGGCGGCCGCCGCGAGGGTCGCGACAACCTCGACACTGCCGCTGCGTCGCAGAAGTGTCAGCTTGACCGGCGTTTCTGGCGGGAGGGCGGATATGCGTGCCCGTAGTTGCGTCGAGCCCGAGACCGGAACTCCGTCGACTGCGGCGATGACGTCACCAATGATGATGCCGGCCTTGGCGCCGGGGGATTGCGGCCGCACCTCGTTGACCAGGGCTCCAGTCGAAGCGCTCACTCCAAGGGCCTTGGCAAAATCTGTACCGCTATCCTGAACCTGCACGCCAAGCTGGCCGCGGCGGATTTCCCCATGCGCGACGAGCTGCCGCATGATCGCACTGGCCGTATTGATCGGGACGGCAAATCCAATCCCTATATTTGCTCCCGATGGCCCAAGGATCGCAGTGTTGATGCCGACCACCTTGCCCTCGAGGTCGACGAGGGCGCCTCCGGAATTCCCAGGGTTCAGGGATGCGTCGGTCTGGATGAAGCCCTCTTCGGAATCCAACCCCAGCCCGGACCTATCGAGCGCACTGACGATGCCGAACGTCGCTGACTTCCCCAGGCCGTATGGAGTGCCGATGGCGACAACGTAATCGCCGACGTTCAACGAACCGGAATCTCCCAGCATTGCCTGGCTCAATCCGCTCGCCCTGATCCTGATGACTGCCAGATCGGTCTGGGCGTCGGCGCCAACTGCGGCCGCGTCGAAACTTTCGCCACTGGCGATCGTCACCTTGATGGACGTTGCGCCCTCGATCACATGGTTGTTTGTGAGGATGTAGCCGTTGCGTGCATCGGTTATGACCCCAGTTCCTGTCGTCTCGGAGATCTGACCTACAGCAGTTTCGCTCGGGGACGATTTGTTTAGCGCGCCCGGCGTCAGGTAGAGGGTGTCATCCTGATCCTCGCTTGACTTTCCGCGCACGGATATGCTGACGACCGTTGGAATGACACGGCTGAGCATCGGCGCGAGGGACGGGGTTACCGATTGACCTGCATCGGCGGTCTCGAGGGACGTAATAGTGAGCCCCAGTGCGCCAATGGCAAATGTCAGGCTCCTCAAGGTGCAAAGGAAGTAGCCGCCAGCCATGCCTCGTCTCCCATATCATCAACGTGTGTGGACCAGAGTGAGGGGAAAGAGTGTAAGCGCATTGATTAAGCGCAAAATAGCGGGCGATTTTGCCCGACTTGCGGCTCAGTGAGAGGCGGGATGTCGCCGTCGATCCGTTCAATGCAAGCGACCAAAGACCCGATTGACCAATATGATCTCTGACGTAATCTACGCCCGATCCGGCATTTTTCGGGCTCGTTCAACTGCACTGATCCGGAAGCGACTATGGGCATGGGGTCTCCAGCAGAAACGCAAATCCTTGTTGTCGACGACGATCCGCACATCCGGAAGCTGCTTCAGCGATACTTCGAGCATGAGGGCTACAAAGTTGCCTGCGCGGCGACCGGCAGGGAGATGCGATCGGCGCTGAGCGCGAGACCATTCGACATCGTGCTTCTTGACCTCGTCCTTCCTGATCAGGACGGGATAGATCTGGCCCGAGAGATACGAAGCGTCTCGAACGTACCGATCATGATGCTCACGGGACGCGAGGACGTCGTCGACCGCGTGGTCGGCCTGGAAGTCGGAGCTGACGACTATGTCGTGAAGCCCTTCAATCTTCGCGAGGTTCACGCGAGACTCAAATCGATCCTGCGCCGCTATCAGACAGACAGCAAGCCGGTCCCGAACTTGGATGGTGTGTTGGCTTTCGAAGGCTGGCGCCTCGACAGTGAGAAGCGAAAGCTTCTTAACCCCGAGAATGTCGAAGTGGAGCTCTCCACCGGGGAGTTCGAGATGCTGGACGTCTTTGTCCGAAATGCAGGGCGGGTTCTGAGCAGAGACGTATTGATGGATCTCACGCGACACCGCGAGCGGGATCCTTTCGATCGCTCGATAGACACGCAGATTTCGCGGTTGAGACGGAAAATCGAAATCGATCCGGCACGACCGAAGCTTATAAAGTCCGTTCGCTCGGCGGGCTATGTCTTCACCGCCAAGCCGGCCCGATCGGCTTTGGATGCACGCGATAAATGACGCCATGATCCCAACGGCGAAAAAGATCGGGATCCTCCAGTTCCTGCAGGCTGCCGGGTAGGTTGGTCCAGACGCGCATGAACTGGCACGCAGTCGCCTGAGCCTCCAGCGATGAGAACAGGCTCTGGGCGATCTGATGGTGGTCGGCAGCGCTAAGAGCGATGAAGATCGGCACATCCATGAGCAAGCCCGCCTCTGGATGCCTCAGAAGCCTGAAGACCGCCAAGCCTCTTACGCGCCCGGTAAGGTCGCTGGCGCTGATCAACGCCAGTTCCGACTGTCATCGAAGACAGCCGCCCAGTCCTTTTCGTCGAACGTCGGCGCGACGCTGCACACAAGGGCGAAGGCAGCGAGTTCGTCGTCTCGCCGCAATTCGCCGACGACGTAGTCGTATTGCATGGCGTCCTCCCAAGTGCTGGGCAATTGAATGCTATTTGTCCCCCGGATGACAACCTTGTTCATTGTCATAGATCAATGACAATGACTTGCCTCATGCGACGCTTTCGCTGCCAGCGCTTCATGGAAGGAGGAAC
>NZ_HF536772.1:2425553-2523930 GCF_000312665.1 Rhizobium mesoamericanum STM3625
TGACCTAGACTCAAAACGGAGCGCTCGGTGGCATGGCCAATGGCAGCGTTTTGCTGACCAGAATTGGAAAGACCTCGATCGGGGGCATGGCGTGGCCGACGCAGCACTGCGTCTGTCATATGGAGCCTAAGGTTCAACCGTGAAAGCAGTGTACATTCCCGCATTGAAGTGCCCCTGTTCGTTGCAGAACAGCACGTATTTACCGGCTTTGAGGGTCAAGGTGGTATTGCGCGACTTGCCCGGATGCACATCGCCGAGTTCTTTGAGACCCTTGAACTTGTCTTCATCGACACGCGTTCCGCTTGCATCAGTCGGAAAGTCCGCTGGGGCGAGGTCTGTCATGACGAGCAACAGTTCGTGATCTTCGTCGGTGGACGCGTTCTTTACCTGGAACTGAACTTTGCCCGGTTTGACGTGATCAGTGCTTAGTGTGACGCCCTGCGAACCATCTGGCTTGTTCCACAGCTCAGCCCTAACGACGGTCGGGCCAGAGGCGTGAGCCGGAATTACAAGGCTAACGAAGAACGCAACAAAAACGGGCGCACTCAGAGATGATCTGATCATGCTATCCTCCATTTCACGCTCTGCGCACTAGGCCGCAAAGCCAGAACATATATACGCGACCCATGAGGACGCGAATTGATTTGCATCAAGGTTCTGATTTTAAAATTCCCACGGTGATTTTGGCCGATCGGCTTGCAACCACATTGGACATCGCACTTTTGCCTCACCATCACCGTCGATCGCCACCAACTTCGCCACCTTCGGCGGATACAGCGAGAGGAACAGGAGGCTCGACTTGAGGACGTGGGAATCTCAATAACGGAGGCCCGCTTTAGTGGGACAACAGGGCCGGTATCCGAAGGTTGTCGAGTAGGCCGCGTGTCACTCCGCCGACCAGGGCTTCGCGCAGCTTGGTGTGCCCATAGGCACCAGCGATAAGAAGATCGGCATGGCACTCTATGGCAGTGTCCTGGATGATGGTGGTGACGTCTTCTCCGTCGCTGTGCACAGCCGCCAACGCAACCTCGAGTCCTGAATGCCCCAGCGCGTCCACGTAGCGATCAATGAGATCGCAGTTCCGGAAAGCCGCAGCGCCCACGCGTATCACGGTTGCTTTCGTGGCCGATTGGATCATCGGATATGCGCTGGAAGCCCCGCGGGCTGCCGTTGCACTCCCATCCCACGCGATCGCGATGTTGTCGATGCGACCGTAGAAGTCTCCCGACGGGACGAGAAGCAGCGGGCGACCGCTGTCAAAGACGAGGCTTTCAATGATCGGCCTCGCCAGCTCGGTGTTTTCCAGGATCGTAACGTCGTAGGCGCGGGAAAATTCCGCCAGCGGGATAGTCGTCGACATCGCCTGGGCATCAGTGGGAACAAGCCTTATGTCGAGACCCACGCGTTCGGCCCGCTGGCGCAAATGCCTGACGAGCTGAGCAGCAACGTCCCGGTCAAAGCGGTCCGCCTGGAACTCGTCGTCGTCTGAATATGTGTCGGCCGCTTCGTGGCCATGGCGCCGCGCGGCAGCCAGGCTGGCGACCAGATCGGCACCCTGATGCAAGGAGAACTGGACGGCGTTCTCTATGATCGCGAAGGAACTCGCTTCCGGACGCGTGGTCAATGGCAGATGGAACTGTGGTTTCATGACGCCCTCCCAGACGCGAACATGACGCTCATCGCTTCTAGTGGCCAAGTCGAACGACAGGGCCGCCAAAAGTATGCACTACCGCGAAAGGAAGAGCGGGGTCTGGCTGTCCTTCAGCATCGAACGTGTGACGCCTCCAAATAAGCGCTGCTGTATCCGCGGGTGGTTGTAGGCACCCATGACCACCATGTCGGCTGCTACGTCCGTCGCGTGTTGGCGCAAGGTTTCATCCACGCGGCGTCCGCCGCTAGCCACCCGATCAACCTCGACCTTCACGCCGTGGCGGGCGAGGAACATGGCGATATCGGATCCGGGCTCTTCGCCGTTCTCCCAGCTTCTCGCGACAGGGTCTACGATCGTGACGTGCACGGCATCACAGCCCTTCAGGAATTCCATGGACTGGCGCGTGGCACGCGCTGCCTCGTCGCTGGAATCCCAAGCGAGCAGGATAGACTTTGGAAACGAGCTCACAGCCTGCGTGCGTGGGTTGATCAGGATCGGCGTCGGAGATTCGAACAGCGCGCCATCGACGATACGTCTCTGAAGATCCTCGTTGCCAGCAGCTTGCGCTCCGACAAGGACGAGATCGGCGTAAAGTGCATGCTGAGCAATGTCTCTCTCAGCCCATGCGAACTCTGTGTAGATCTCCTGGATGTCAAAAGAGAGCTCGGTCCTTTCCAGGGTCTCTTGTACTGCCTTCGTCTCCTCGGCGAGGCGGTCGATTTCCCTTTGTTGGCCTTCGAGCCAGGTCGTGGATAGCGCTTCGTAGGTGGCGATCGCTGGAACGGCCCCGATGCAAATCACGAGAGCGGTCATGTGGCCGCCCTGCGCCTCGCAAAACTCTATCGCCGACTTGAGGTCTTGGTCCCAGCGGTCGACGTCAAAGACGCACATAACGGTTTTGATGCTCATCGCACTGCCTCCTTCTCGATAGCCCCGATCATATCGCGTTCTTGGAAAGTTTCTTTGATGCTTGTCAAAATCGATGCGATCCGCATTTGGATCGATCAGCAGTACCCTCGCACGTCGTTCCCAAATGGTGCTAAAATCTCCGGGCGAGTGAACCGATGGACAGCTTCTTCATTGAACTCCCAATCAAACTCGGTACCGGAACCCTGCAATGCAACAAGCATTCGATCCGTCAGATCATGGTTTGCTGCTTCTGCAGATGCGGTGCCCGGGCCGTTCGCGCCCATCCCGAGGCGGGCATGGGATAAAGGCGCCGCTTAGCCCGTCCGGTTCTCGACGTAGGGGGCGTGTGTCCGTCGGGCGCTAGAAGACGTCCATCCCGTCAAGTCCGACGAACTCCGTCTTGAACCCCTGGACGCGAGCCTGCTTTAACAGGCGATCGGCGCTCATCATGTCCAACCGCATGCTTCCGGAGAAGCAGGCGCGAAGCGGACAGCAGAACTCCCTTGTCGCCCAGTCGAGAGCCCGCGGCGAGATCATCGTGACGACCCAATGATCGTCGTCGGCCCGTTCAAGCAGGATGTCGCCTTCGTGCTTTCTGGCAGGAGGGATGGGCGCGCACACGGCGAACGCCCATGCGTCCTTGTTTTTGGCGTCCATGACTATGTGGTTCATCCTGCTATCCTCCTCCTACTGTGGCCCCATGATGCGGGAGCCATCCTTAAGTTTATCCGCCGGTGCGGTCGAAGTTGTTGATCTAGGTCAAGGCGGCAAGCTTCGGCGTGCGGATTGATTGGGAGGATTGACCGGGTGTCGACAAGGAGGAAGACATGAAGGCGATGGTCCTGGAAAGGTTCGGGACTCCGCTGCGTCTTGTGGAGACGCCAGACCCACGTCCTTCCGCAGGTCAGGTCTTGATAGCGGTGGAAGCCTGCGGGGTCTGCCGCACGGACCTTCACGTGTTCGATGGCGACCTTCCAAATCCGAAGCTGCCTCTGGTGCTCGGACATGAGATCGTCGGTCGCGTGGTCGCCGTCGGCGACGGCGTCTCGAAAGGCCTTGGGGGTTGGAGGGTGGGCGTGCCGTGGCTTGGGCACACGTGCGGACGGTGCTCATTCTGTCTCGCCGGAACCGAAAACCTCTGCGACGCACCCGGCTTTACCGGCTATACGCTCGACGGCGGATTTGCGACGCACGTCGTGGCTGACGCAAATTACGCCTTCGTTCTGCCGGACAATTGGGAGCCCGTCGCAACCGCGCCTCTTCTTTGCGCGGGTCTGATCGGATGGCGATCATTGAAAATGGCGGGAGAAGGAAAGACGATCGGTTTCTATGGCTTCGGCGCTGCGGCTCACATTCTCGCGCAGGTCTGCCGGTGGCGAAAGCAGGACGTCTTTGCTTTTGTCCGTCCGGGGGACGAGGCGGCAAGCCACTTCGCTCGGGAATTGGGCGCCACCTGGGCCGGTTTCTCGGACGAGATGCCACCGGTGCAACTGGATGCGGCTATCATATTTGCGCCGGCAGGTGAGCTGGTTCCAAAAGCCCTGGCGGCGGTCTGTAAAGGTGGCGCCGTCGTTTGCGGGGGCATCCACATGAGCGATGTACCGGCCATGCCCTATCGACTCCTGTGGGGAGAGCGCCGCATCGTATCGGTAGCCAATCTGACACGCGACGATGCTCGAGAATTCTTCGAACTCGTGGGACAGGCAAGCATCCGAACCGTCACCACCGCATATCCGTTGGAGCGTGCCAATGACGCGCTGGCCGACTTGCGGGCCGGGCGCATCAATGGGGCAGCCGTGCTCGTGCCGTGACCCAGGTGGTCCTTTGCGGCGACCTAAGACGCGCCTTGCAAATCATGCGGAAACAACCGCATTTCTGAAGGTTGCGCGCCCGATACGCTATGCACTCCCCCGCATGATCGCAACCGCAGCAGCATCTCCGAGCGTCGGCAGGAACCCACATCTCATGGAACTTTGGTCGATCACTCACTTGGAAAAGGGTCGCGCGATCAAACCAGAGGAAATCCCGAGCGCCGCAGATGTGATCGTCGTCGAGGTGGGTGAAAGCTACGACCCGGAAGGAGCCCGGTCTGCCTCGCCCATATCTTCTCTGATGGCTTTCGGAAGCTCGATTCGCTTGTCGTAAGGATCGTTTGGGTTCGCGTGTCGGCGAAGACGAAGACGAAGACGAAGAGGATGAGATCGTCGTTTGCAAGGCGTATCAAAGTCGTGTCGGCATTGCCGCTAGGTAAAACGTCATGAAGGCAGGCCCTCGAATACTCCTTCCAAGATCTCCGAAGTGATGGTTTTGCCGTGAGATCAAGCGTTTAGGTCAAATGCCCGGCTGCCTAGAGCGGTCGATTCTCCGAAAGCACAGCCCGACTCGGGGTAGGCGACGCGTGAGTACGTGGCATCGGGAAGAGAAAACCGCCTTCCTGCGCGTCGGAGGCCGGGGCGATGTTTGATTCAAATCAAAGAAGAACGAGGCCGACAGGTTCATTGTTCTTTCGTTAAGGTGGCTGCGTACGCAGCCTGGCGGAGGATTGTTCCATGGCGAACACAATCTTGCATATGCATTCCCAGACATCCCCGGCGACTCCGGCCCATGTTTCGGTTCCGGTGCTTGGCGCGACGCTTGCCGCCTTCGCCTCCATCTCGTTTCTGCTGTGCATGTTGCTTGGTCTCATTGCCCCCGACTGGGGTCTTCATAGGCCATGGCTGCAGTTCTATCTCGGTCTGACGGGCTTCGATCCTCAAAGCCTGGCTTTGGGCCTTATTCAAAGCGTCGTCTACGGCGCCTATGCGGGAGCCTCCATCGCTGCGATCTTCAATTTCATCAGCCGGCTTTCGGCTGAGCAGCGAGCGAAGCCTCGCATATGGCCGCCGCCAACGTGACCAAAGACGGAATCGGCTGACGCGGTCCGATGGACCACGCGCTCCTTCCCGAACTCCTTCGACCAAGGCATTCTCATGAACGACAACTATCCCCCACATGCCTGGAGCACCTACAGCCGGACCGTCTTCATCGCCTTCGTCGTAATCGCTCTGGGGCTTATCGCCTACGAGCACCGCGTGCACGTTCTCGGCATCCTGCCGTGGCTGCTCATCCTGGCCTGTCCGCTGATGCATCTCTTCATGCATCATGGCCATGGCGGTCATTCCGTCCATTCCGGTCACGACCATGCCGGCCACCAGGCGGGCATGAACCAACGGTGGCGCAAGGAGAGCGACGATGTCTGAAACCCCGGCCTACGGCCTCTGGAGCCTGGTGATCATCAATTCCGTGGTGTTCATCGTCTTCGCCGCGAGCTTCACAAGACTTCAGACGAAACTGGACTGGCGCTCACTGGGCGCCTTCTCCGCCTTCGTTGTCGCGCTCTTTACAGAGATGTACGGCTTCCCGCTCACCATCTACCTGCTGTCCGGCTGGCTTGGCCGACAGTTTCCCGGCGTCGACTTCTGGTCGCACGACGCCGGCCACCTGCTGGAGATGATGTTCGGCTGGCGCGTCAACCCGCATTTCGGGCCATTCCATCTCACGAGCAACATTCTGATCATCTCGGGCTTCTGGCTGCTCGCCTCGAGCTGGCACGTGCTCTACGCCGCCCAACGCGAGCATCGCTTGGCGACCAGAGGACCCTACGCCCGCGTCCGACACCCGCAATACGACGCCTTCGTCATCATTATGATAGGGTTCCTGCTGCAGTGGCCGACCCTGGTGACGCTCGCCATGTTCCCGGTGCTGGTCTGGGTCTACGTGCGTCTTGCGAAGCGAGAGGAGGAGGTCTCGCGGGCCGAATTCGGAGCGGCGTGGGACGCCTATGCCAGAACGGTTCCGCGTTTCCTTCCGAGGTTCGGCCACGGAACGGATGCAGCCGGAAGCCATCGGGGAGGAGCGTTTCATGACTGATCATTATATATGCGAAGGCCACGCCCATTATCATCATCGTCACGGCGAAGAGAAGCCTGGCATCCAAGCGGGCATCGGACCAAAGCCTAAGGATGAAATCATCTACACGTGCCCGATGCATCCGCAAATCCGGCAGATCGGTCCCGGCACCTGTTCGATCTGTGGTCTGACGCTGGAGCCCGAGAACGCCACCACCGTCATCGCGCTGTCCTCCGTCAGCGTTACCGGCAACTCCCTGCGAGCGCGCCACTCGTCTATCAACTAGGCCGGGGCCCCAGGGATCCGATCTGTGGGATGCCTGTCCCACGTGGAATGGACGACGCAGGTCGAAGAGGAGACAATCCAAAGGAGAATGGACATGACTACGACAAGATTGCCAAAGACGGCCGTGCTGGCGGCGCTGATCGCGATCGGCGGAACTGGTATAGTGCTCGCACAAACGAACGAAGCTGACCCCCATCATCCTGCGGCGTCAGCGCAGGCAGCCCCGCCGTCAGACGCGGATGACGGAGGTGCAGGACAGAGCGAGGGAGCCATGCCTGGAGGATCCGGCATGATGCCCGGAATGATGGGGCGGAACATGGTCATGCCGTCGGGAATGATGGGCGGCATGCCGATGATGGCGATGCGCGCGCACATGATGAAGTTCATGTTCGCGATCGCCGACGCCGACGGAGACGGTGCGCTGTCCTTCGAAGAGGTGACGGCGATCCACAAGCGGATCTTCGACAGCGTGGATGCGAACAAGGACGGCAAGGTCACGACCGAGGAAATTCAGGCCTTTATGCAGCCCTAGCGGAGCTGAGGGGACTGGCCTCGTAAGCTCTGTGAATGGTCGCGGAGCTATCTTTTGGTTTTTGTTGGGGAGTTTTAGGCTGGACGAATCCAATCAACCTACTCCCGGAGGTTTTCTCGTTGGACGCAACACAAAGACCGTCCCGGCCGGGCTGATCTTCAACTGAATGTTTGCCTCACAGATGGCTCACATTCGGCAAAGTCCCGTTTCCGATCCTAACTGATGGTGCCGCGCGTCGTGGCACCATCAGTCTGGTTAGGCCCGTGCTATTCCAGTTAATCGTGACTCTTCAATGCGCGTGTTCGTGACTCGGAGTATCGGAGTTCGTGCTATTTCAGTTGAGCCTATCCATACATCTCAGCGACCCAATCAGCTGCAGCCGCTCGTTGCGCCGCACGTGTCGCACTTCTCGCAGGTGCCGTTGCGAACCATCGTGAAATTCTGGCACTCGGAGCACATGTTGCCGGTGTAGCCCTGCATGATGGAGCGAGCGCGGCGTTCGGCTTCGACCTTCTTAGCTTCCGTCTTCGCCGATGCCGCATCAGCGGCTGCCTTGTCGGAGAAGAGTGCGGTTGCCTGCTGCTGGGCCTCGGTCACGACTTCTTCGATCACTTCCTCGGCGATCTCTTCGGCCAGTTCCTTTGCCCGCTCCTCGTAGTCGCGCTTGAAGGCGACGATTTCGGAGCTGGAGATAGCAATGGTCGGTTCGATCTTGCGGGCGGCAGCACCGGCAAAGGAGGTCACCGTAGCACCAGAAGAGGCACGCGCTGGGGGTGCCGTAGCCGCCCCCTTCGGTTCACCGCCCGCCTGACGCTCGTTGCCTGCTACCAGCGTTGGCTTGTAGCCACGCGTCCAGCCAGTCGAGACGAGGTTGGTCTTGCCTTCCTGTATGCCCTTGCCAAGCGCCGTGTTCGAGAAGTCCGACGTATCGACATGCGCCAGATCGTGGCGGCCAAGGTAAGAAACGGCTAGTTCGCGGAACACGTAGTCGAGGATCGACGTGGCGTTCTTGATCGCGTCGTTGCCGATGACGACGCCGGCCGGCTCGAATTTGGTGAAGGTGAAAGCCTCCACGTATTCTTCGAGCGGCACGCCGTATTGCAGGCCAAGCGAGATTGCGATCGCGAAGTTGTTCATCATCGCACGGAAAGCGGCCCCTTCCTTGTGCATGTCGATGAAGATTTCGCCGAGGCGGCCGTCGCCGAATTCGCCCGTGCGCAGATAAACCTTGTGTCCGCCGACAGCGGCCTTCTGGGTGTAGCCCTGACGACGATTCGGCAGCTTCTCACGCTCGCGGGTGACGCGCTCGACAACACGCTCGATGATCTTTTCGGTAATCGTGACGGCCTGGGCCGCAACCGGCTGCTGCAGCAGTTCCTCGACCGCGTCCTCGTCGCTTTCGTCCTCGATCAGCGAGGCATTCAGTGGCTGCGAGAGCTTGGAGCCGTCGCGATAGAGGGCGTTGGCCTTGAGGCCGAGCTTCCACGAGAGCATGTAGGCGCTCTTGCAATCGTCGACCGTCGCGTCGTTCGGCATGTTGATCGTCTTGGAGATCGCCCCCGAGATGAACGGCTGGGCGGCAGCCATCATGCGGATGTGGCTGTCGACCGAGAGGTAACGCTTGCCGATCTTACCGCAGGGGTTCGCGCAATCGAAGACGGGCAAATGTTCGTTCTTCAGGAACGGTGCACCTTCCAGCGTCATCGCACCGCAAACGTGAATGTTCGCAGCCTCAATGTCTTTCTTGGAGAAGCCCAGGTGGTCGAGCAGGTTGAAGCTCATGTCCGCGAGCTGCTCGTCGGAAACCTTCAGTGTGCCCTTCAAGAAGTCAGTGCCGAGCGTCCACTGATTAAAGACGAACTTGATGTCGAAGGCAGACTTCAGCGCTGCATTGACGGCGTCAACCTTCTCGTCGGTGAAGCCCTTGGCCTTCAGCGTCGACGGGTTGATGGCCGGCGCCTGGTTCAGATTGCCATGGCCGACAGCGTAAGCTTCGATCTCGGCGATCTGGCTCTCGGAATAGCCGAGCGTCCGCAGCGCCTCGGGAACAGCGCGGTTAATGATCTTGAAGTAGCCGCCGCCGGCAAGCTTCTTGAACTTCACCAGCGCGAAGTCAGGCTCGATGCCTGTTGTGTCGCAATCCATTACGAGGCCGATCGTGCCTGTCGGTGCAATCACCGTTGCCTGGGCGTTGCGGTAGCCGTGCTTTTCGCCGAGCGCGAGAGCCTTGTCCCAGGCGCTCTTGGCGTGGGCAGCCAGATCCTGGTCCGGGTTCTCGGAGTGAACGAGGGCAACCGGGTTGATCGAAAGCCCTTCATAGCCAGACGTCTCGCCATAAGCGGCGCGGCGGTGGTTGCGGATGACGCGCAGCATGTTCTCACGGTTCGGCGTGAACATCGGGAACGGTCCGAGCTCGGAGGCGATCTCAGCCGAGGTGGCGTAGGAGATGCCGGTCATGATCGCGGTCAACGAGCCGGCGATGGCGCGAGCTTCGTCGCTGTCATAGGGAATGCCCGAGGACATCAGCAGGCCGCCGATGTTGGCATAGCCGAGGCCGATCGTGCGATATTCGTAGGAGAGCTCGGCAATCCGCTTCGACGGGAACTGTGCCATCATCACGGAGATTTCGAGAACAACGCTCCACAGGCGAACAGCATGCTCGTAGTCGGCGATGTTGATGCGCTTGGTGGCCACATCCTTGAATTGCATGAGGTTCAGCGAGGCGAGGTTGCAAGCCGTGTCGTCGAGGAACATGTATTCCGAGCACGGGTTGGATGCGCGGATCGGGCCGGCAGCCGGGCTGGTGTGCCAGTCGTTCATCGTTGTGTTGAAGTGTAGACCTGGATCGGCCGAGGCCCATGCGGCGTAGGAGATCGACTCCCAAAGGTCGCGTGCCTTCAGGGTCTTCATGACCTTGCCGTCCTTGCGGGCCTTCAGCTGCCAGTCGCCGTCGATTTCAACAGCGCGCAGAAAGTCGTCCTTGATCGAGACCGAGTTGTTGGAGTTCTGACCTGATACGGTGAGGTAGGCTTCGCTATCCCAGTCCGTGTCATAGGTCTTGAATTCCATGTCCTTGTAGCCCTGGCGGGCGAACTGGATGACGCGGCCAATATAGTTTTCAGGAACCTGATCCTTCTTGGCAGCGCGGATTTCGCGCTTCAGGGCAGGGTTCTTGTTCGGGTCGAAGCAATCGCCGTTGTCAGCTTCGCAGTTGACGCAGGCTTTCATGATTGCCTTTAGATGCTTAGCGACGACCTTGGAGCCGGTGACGAGAGCGGCAACCTTCTGCTCTTCCTTCACCTTCCAGTTGATATATTCCTCAATATCCGGATGGTCGATGTCGACGACCACCATCTTTGCCGCACGGCGCGTGGTGCCTCCCGACTTAATGGCGCCGGCGGCGCGGTCGCCGATCTTCAGAAAGCTCATCAGGCCAGAAGAACGGCCGCCGCCCGAAAGCTTTTCTCCTTCGCCGCGAAGATAGGAGAAGTTGGAGCCGGTGCCGGAGCCGTATTTGAAGAGGCGAGCTTCGCGGACCCACAGGTCCATAATGCCGCCTTCGTTGACAAGATCGTCTTCAACGGACTGGATGAAGCAGGCATGCGGCTGCGGATGCTCGTAGGCAGATTTCGACTTCACCAGCTTGCCGGTAAAGGGGTCGACGTAGAAGTGACCCTGGCCAGGGCCGTCGATGCCGTAGGCCCAGTGCAGGCCGGTGTTGAACCACTGCGGGGAGTTCGGCGCAACGCGCTGGGTGGCCAGCATGTAGGCAAGTTCGTCCTTGAAGGCAGAGGCATCTTCCTCGGACGAGAAATAGCCGCCCTTCCAGCCCCAGTATGTCCAGGTGCCGGCGAGACGGTCGAAGACCTGGCGGGCGTCGGTTTCGGAACCGTATTGCTGGTCCTTCGGAACATCCTTCAGAGCTGTTTCGTCAGCAACCGAACGCCAGAGGAAGGAAGGAACGTCGTTTTCCTCGACCTTCTTCAGCTTCGCGGGAACACCGGCCTTGCGGAAATACTTCTGCGCCAGAATGTCGGCTGCGACCTGCGAGAACTGCGCCGGAACGTCGATATTCTCGAGGCGGAATACGATCGACCCGTCGGGGTTCTTGATCTCGCTCGTCGCTTTGCGGAATTCGATGTCCGCGTAAGCGCTCTGTCCTGCCTTCGTGAAACGGCGTTCTATGCGCATTTCTCTAACCTCTAGTTGCGCGCCTCGTCCCCGTCGACCAAGGCGCAAGTTTCCACCTCCGGCAGCGCCGTGAGAAGCGCAGCCAGTTTTCGTTTCCGTATAATCACAGGAGTGTCATCCGGAGATGATTGTTCCTGTATCTTGTGGTGATCCTGGCTGCAAACACTAAATATAGTGCTAACAGCTTATTATCGCCAGCCCCCGGATGTCACTTTTTCGGAAGATAAAAATCGCGCACGAAACTCCTCATCGCGATCGCCCTTCATGGACGCAACACGTTGATTCTACGCTCGATTTTTTGGAGGGAACCGGCCTCGTTAATTCCGGCCCAACTGCCGTCGCAACATCGAATCCTATTAAGTTGGAAACAGGCGATTCCGTCAAGGGGTTGTTTTTAATGAAGTGTTCACCACAACATATTGTGGATCGGTCTGTGGAGACTGGGGAAAAGAAAGTCGTTCAAGAAATTCAATGGGTTGCGCGCTTTCGCCGCTCCAGAGCCTAAAAAATCTAAGAAAAGTTGCGACCGTGTTGATTTGGTTGCAGCTTTTGCCGGCCAAATGCGGCAACCGATTCGTCGAGCCAATTTCGATCACAATGCGTCGATCGCAATCGTCACGGCTGCGATCCCTATAGGCTGTCCGCTTTCATCCTTGATGACAAAGCTTGCCTGCGCTTCCAGTAATTGTGTCTGCTCATTGCGCTCAGCCCGGTCGATAAATACCTCGTCCGAATCTTTTGCGAATGTTTTCAGAAACTTGTCCTCATCGCCCTGCCAATAGTCAGTGGTCATCGTGCCCTGACCGACGTTGAGGCCATGACGATCCGTCACGAAAAATTCAACAATGATGCCCTGCGAATCATCCTGTTTGGTTTTGAGGTATCGCGACACCGGCTTGTTGAGCAGGCGCCGGACCATCTCCCAGCCGCCGCTCTGCACCTCGGAGCGGTACGTATTGTCGAGCACCTGGATATTCCCATCGGTGATATTGCCGAACTTGGCGTTCTGGTCCTCAATCGCCTTCCGGACGATAGGCGTATTCACCATCGGTTTGACAACGGTCTCGACATATTCCCGTACCACGGAAACATAGGCCGGTTCCGCCGAAGCAGCCAAAGGCGAGAGACAAAGGTTGAGCCCAAAAGCGGCAACTGTCCCGACGTAGCGCCAAAGCATCATATCCGTTCCAACGCCCGCGACTAGCCTTCCAACCCAGTCACAGCGCGACGTGATTGCCGCGCTGGACTATTGCCGAGAAGGATAAGGTCTGAGAGGGCGGCGCGATAGCGGAATCCAATCCATTAGTTAAACGAAGATTGGGACAATCCTAAATTGGGTGCGCCGTTTTCTCCCCCCGGCGTCCGGCCTTTAGCCGCGGCCGGTCTTGGAGATCGGTTCTTGATAGGTGAACCCCATATCCCAAGGGAAGTAGATCCAGGTGTCCTGGCTGACTTCCGTAACGAACGTATCAATCGTGGGCACGCCCTGAGGCTTTGCGTAGACGCAGGCAAAGTGTGCTTTGGGTAGGATCGAGCGAACTTCAGAGGCCGTCTTGCCGGTGTCGGTCAGATCGTCAATGACGAGGACGGCTTCACCTTCGTCAGCGGTCAGCTCTGGTGCGATGCCTTTCAACAACATCATTTCGCCCTGGTTCACATAGTCGTGGTAGGAGGCGACGCAGACCGTTTCGATCAGCCGGATGTTAAGTTCGCGCGAGATGATCGCCGCCGGCACGAGGCCGCCACGCGTGATGCAGACGATTGCTTTGAAGTCGCGCTTCAAACCAGCAAGGCGCCAGGCGAGGGCTCGCGCATCGCGGTGGAATTGATCCCAGGAAACGGGAAAGGCTTTATCTGGAAGGGACATGATTTGCTCCGCGGCATGAATGATGACACGCCGTTCGCCGGCGGCCGGACAAGCATTCCGCGATTGGTCAAACGCAAATCGCGCAGCCGAGACTGCGCGATAGGAGGACCGAAGTCGGAACTCGTCATCGGTCGCCGCAATTAACGGACTCCGGGGACAAAACGCAAGTCCCTCGTCTTCTTATCGTGACAGCAGCGTAAGCGCCGTCATCGATTGCAGTAGCGTTCTCGTGGTGCCGCCGAAGATCATCTGCCAGAGGCGCGAATGAGTGTATGCACCCATGACCAGGAGGTCGATGCTGCTATCGGAAAGGCGGTTTTCGATTACGCTGGATGCCGACTTCTCTGCACTTTGCGACGTTGCCAATGTCACATTGACACCATGACGCGCTAGGGCACCTGCAATCTCCGCGCCTGCCACAGCTGCAGATTGGAGCGCGTTGTCGACAGGATCAACCGAGAAGACCTCGACTTCGTCAGCGGCCTGCAGAATCGGTAGGGCATCAAAGGTGGCGCGGGCGGCTTCCTTCGAGCCGTTCCATGCAATGAGCACCCGCTTGATCGGTTTCGGTTGGCGCAGCACAAAGGGGATCATCAAGACCGGGCGGCCACTTTCGAAGAGGAAGTTGTCGACATCCACGTGACTGTCAGAGGACTTTGACGGATCCGCCTGCGAGACGATCAACAGGTCGGCGCTACGGGCGCTCTCGATCAGCGGCGCCGTACCGTAGCCCGCGGATGAGGTAAAACTGCGCCATTCAAAGGAAGCCCCTTCCATTTCTGCCCTCCTGCGGAAGATGCGCTCGATTTCGACGGTCTGGGAGCGCGCCATGTCCTGGAGCGCCTGCACGGCGACGGGGTCGGGTATCTCCATCGGCGCTACAAGGGGTACGACGGCGACAGTTTCCGCATGAAGGCCGATGACATGGGCATTGGACTGCGCGGCAATTGCAAAAGCAAAATCGGCTACGACCCTGGTGTTTTCGACCGTATCGAGAATGGCAAGTATGGTCTTGTAAGACATAGGCAATTCTCCTTGCAGGGATAAAATCCGCTAATCTTCAACGAGAATGCGCCGGCATGGGCGCCGGTTCCTTGATGCATATCAACGGCGAGGAGGATCTCCTCCATACTAGGCCTCCGCCGAGCGGTTTTCAGCTACCTCCTTTGCCTGGCGAATGGTCTCGATCATGGCACGCACGTCGGCTCCCGCCGCGTCGACGGCAGCTTGCGAGCGGCCGCGCACGACGATTTCTGTTGAGAACGCTTGCCCGATATAGCGGGGGTAGGAACCTATGTTCGTCTCGGGGTGAGTTTTTTGGATCGCAGCCAGCGGCGTACCGATGTCGCCCTCGCCATACGGACAGGAGATGGCGAGCGAGAGCACGCGCGAGCCGGTGCGCAATGTCGGGATGATTGCGTCGACCATCGCCTGAAAGACTTGCGGGACACCTGCCATGACGTGAACGTTGCCTATAACAAAACCGGGTGCGGTGGAGACCGGGTTACGGATGTGGCGCGCGCCTTTTGGCATCCGAGCCATTCTCTTTCTCGCATCGGTGAATTCGAGGTCCCGGCGCGCATACATCTCGCTGAGTAGAGTCATTGCGTCAGCATCGTATTCGCAAGGCAGCCCGAACGCCGCCGAGACGGCATCGGCGGTGATGTCGTCATGGGTCGGCCCGATGCCTCCCGACGTGAAGACGTAATCGTATTTTGCGCGCAGTGCGTTCAGAGCCTCGACGATCGCAATCTCCTCGTCGCCGACGATACGGACCTCTCTAAGATCGATGCCGCAAAGCGTCAGCATATCGGCGAGGTGGCCGATATTCTTGTCCTTGGTGCGGCCGGATAAAAGTTCGTCGCCGATTGCAAGCATGGCGGCGGTGACAATTGTCTCATTGGTCATTGGAAATTTCCGAACATTTGAGTCCCCACATAGGTAGCGTCCTTCGCCGGTCTTGCAAACCATGTCGCCGCCGCTAGGTCACGCAACGGGCTCCACGTCTTTTTCGTCTATGGCCGTTGAACAGTGCGTTCTGCCACGTGGGGCTATGTTGATGAGAGCGCGCTGCTAAGTTTCCACCGCTTACGAATTCAAACGCAAATTCCTGATGGAGATAAGTAAATGGCGAAGGTACTCGTGCTCTACTATTCGGCTTACGGCCACATCGAAACCATGGCATATGCCGTCGCTGAAGGCGCAAGGTCGACTGGCGCCGACGTCGTTGTCAAGCGCGTTCCGGAACTGGTTCCAGACGAGGTTGCTAAGGCGTCCTACTACAAAATGGACCAGGCTGCGCCGATTGCCACTGTCGATGAACTTGCTGATTACGATGCCATTATCGTTGGTGCCGGCACGCGCTTCGGAACCGTTGCGTCGCAGATGCGGAATTTCTGGGATCAGACTGGTAGCCTCTGGTTTGCCGGCAAACTGGTTGGCAAGGTCGGCTCCGTTTTCACGTCCTCGGCGACGCAACACGGGGGCCAGGAGTCCACGATCCTCGGCTTCATCCCCACCTTCCTGCATCAGGGCATGATCGTCGCGGGACTTCCCTACGCTTTCCAAGGCCAGATGGGCCTTGATGAAATCAAGGGCGGTTCGCCCTATGGCGCATCCACTATCACCGATGGAGACGGTTCCCGCCAGCCTTCCGCGATCGAACTGGAAGCGGCCAGGTATCAGGGTGCGCACGTCGCCAAGATCGCGGCCAAGCTGGGCTAATTGGCTCCATTGCCGGAAGGCGCGGCCCTCGGGGTCGCGCCCGCTCGCACTCAGCGAAGAGTTGCTGACTGCGTCAGCCGTAGAGGTCGTGCAGCTTCGCTGCGTAGAAAAGAAGCGGTATTCCGAGAACCGCAATTGCGATCATGAATGCTGTTCCCGCCCGGAACAGTTTGAGACGTCGCGTTCTCGTGCCATCCCAATCGTAAACCATCGCCTTACTCCCACAAGACAGCTTACAACTATGCGCAGCCCCAACCGCGGACCTTCTGGCGCGCGCATACAAGCACATTCGCAAGCGATGATAAAGAGCAAGTGCCGCTTGCCGTCTGATATGACTCGAGCGCTGCCTGATTGTGCGAGCGACGAGGATCGGACCCATATGCCAAGTTTGACGGGCAGGAAGCCGTCAGCTTTGGTGAACGCTGAAGACTGATGTCACAGGTCATCTCCAACGCTTTCCGCCCGTAGAGACCCCACTTCTAGTCCTTGAAGATCTGCTTCCAGTCGGCCTTCATGTCGATGACGGTCCAGCCGGCAATCGGGGCCGCATCGAGCGCCTTGTCAAGACGGCCAAATTCGGTGTCGCGGTCGTATGCATACTCGCGCTCTGTGTCCGTGTGGTGAACGAGCATGCCGAGCCGCGCGGGTGCGCCTGCCATGGTCGTCCACTGGAGCATTTCAAGGTCGCCGTCGGAGTTGCCGAAAGCTGCTATGGGACGGCGGCCGATTTCCTGATTGATCCCGACCGGCTTGCCGGCCTTGTCATCGATGAAGTTGATCTCAGGCAGACGGTAAAGGGTCGGTGTGTCGTCCTGCATTTTGAACTGGGTCTTGATCGAGGAGCCGATGACCTGCTCCGGCGGAACGCCGTAGACCTTCTCCGCCCATGGCCGCACGAATTCGACGCCGCCCCCCGACACGATGATGGTCTTGAAGCCGTTGGCACGCAGATAGGAAAGCAGTTCGACCATCGGCTGGTACACGAGCTCCGTGTAGGGTCGCTTGAATTTTGGGTCGCGTGCCGTCGAAAGCCAGTCGGTGACGACCTTCTCGAATTCGGAGGTGGTCATCCCCGTATGGGTGACTAGGATGATCTCCAGGAGGCCTTTTTCGCCCGATGCTGCCAGTGTCTTAATATCACCTTCAAGTGCCGCCTTGAACGGCTGTACGTCCTTCCATTCCGGATGCTGTGGCGCGAGCGTCTTGACGCGGTCCAAGGCGAAGGCGAGCTGGGTGTACATTGGTTGCTCGACCCACAGCGTCCCGTCATTGTCGAAGACGGCGATGCGCTCTGGTTCGGGGACGAATTCGGGCGAACCTTGCTTTGTCACTTTCTCGACGAAGGAGAGGATGGCCGCCTTCGGAGCGGTGTCGTTCCATGATGGCAGCGGGTCGTTCTGTGCGTGCGCGGAGGGCGCTAGGAGAAGTGCGACGACGACGGACAGCACCGCATTGAGTGCCGATCTGCGGAGTTCACTGAAAGCGGACATGGATTCTACTCCAGGATCGTGGAAACACGCGAGCGAGTGGCCCAGTAATGGTCTGGGCCGCCAGCGTTGAGCGTCGTCCTAATTGCCGGTCGGCATGGGAATGTTCACGCCTTCCTTCGCAAGAGCGTCTCGCACCCACTGGAATTTCTCATAGTCCGACAGCGTGATGGGGCCGTCGTATCCAAGACTTTGAAGCTTCCTTGGGGGATACTTGACGTACGTCGCCATGATCTTCTTGAGCTCCTCACTCATGACGACGCCCATCCAGGTGCGTTCGGCGAAGTTGTTCATGAAGATGTCATAGCGCTCTTGCGGGTCCTGCCAGAGGTCGAACACTTGAGGGACGGTGGCAACATAGCTTTCCGGCCCCTTCCAACCCAGGTTGGAATCAACCGCAAGGCCGCCCGACGCGTGACCGTCGTCACCACGCAGATTGAAGACGAACTTGTAATTGTTGACACGTATGGCGCCGGGAGAGAGTTCGTTCTCTGTGAAATAGAACCACGACTTGCGCGGCGATTTCCCCGTTCCCTCCAAGACAGGCGTCATGTCGAAGCTGTCGAAGATGATGGGCTTGTCCTCGCGATCCTTGTCGGGAAGCTGCACGCCGGCAACTGAGGCGAATGTCGCCATCAGGTCGAGCCCTCCAATGAGTTCGTGGTTCTTGACGTCACGCTTGATCTTACCCGGCCAGACGGCAATCGCCGGAACCCGGTTGCCGCCCTCGCGGACGGTACCCTTCGTTCCGCGGAAGGGGGTGTATCCCGCATCCGGATAGACGTCCTGCCAGGCGCCGTTATCTGTCGTGTAAAAGACAAGCGTATTGCGGTCCATTCCCGTCTCATGCAGCTTGTCCATGATCCGGCCGATGCGGGCGTCGAGCTCGACGATCGAGTCGGCATATTTCGACTTCGACATCGACTTGTGCTCGAATTCCGGGGCCGGCATGTTGGGCTGATGCACCTTCATGAAATTCACGTTGATGAAGAACGGTTCGTCCGGCCTTTTGGCGGCGTCATCGAGAAACTCGAGAGCGGCCTTCTCGACATAGCTGTCGAAGAAAGGAATACCGACCACCCCCTCCTTGCCGTCGATCACGGGCGTGTCAACATACTGGCCGTTGATCTTGAAGTCCTCCGTCACCGGCCCACCGGCCTTGCCGGACAGCGCGCCCTTCGTGACCTTCTGGAACATTGCACGCAGTTCCGGATCCATGTCGGGAAACCAGGTCGGATCCGCGTAGGTATAGGCATTCAGGTGGTAGAGCCCGATGTATTTCATCTCGTCATAGCCCTGGGCATTCGGCAATGCGTAGTCGGCCTCGCCGAGATGCCACTTTCCAGTGAAGTAGGTGTGGTAACCGCCGCGTTTCAGGACCGAGCCGAGTGTCCATTCAGCGGCCGGCAATCCGCCACCTTGGCCTTGGAAAGCAACGGTAGTCATGCCGCTTCGGTTAGGGATGCGGCCGGTCTGTATGGCCGCGCGACCGGGCGTGCAGCTCGGCTGCGCATAAAAGTCGAAGAAGGTCATTCCCTCGCTGGCAAGCTTGTCGATATTGGGCGTCGGCATGCCGCGCCCCTCGCCACCGCCATAGGGGCCGAGGTCGCCATACCCGGTGTCGTCAGACACGATGAACAGGATGTTCGGTTTTCGAGGCTCCTGGGCGAGAACGTCAGGCGTCTGCGCCCAGAAGATTGATGCAACTGTAAAGGCGAAGAGACTGTAAATGCCAAGGTTGCTCTTCATTTCATAACTCCTTTTTTGAAGCCAAGAAAAATACGAAGAACGGACGTTACCGCCCGTGCTGGCAGCGCTTCATCTTCATTCCTATTGCTGCATTAAGTTGGCTGCTCCCGCTGGTTCCTCCCGTCGAAGCGGGCCCAATATACTCGTTTTCCCTTTGAACCTAGGCAGTCGATTTATTGCACCGCTTGCGGAAGGGTCGGTGCGCATTTTTACCAAGATGCTGACTGTAGAATTGTCGTATTCGCCCCGAGGATGGCTTATATGATGCTATCATTATATTTGTTTCCCTTCCAGATTGAACAATTATGAATTCCCTATTCTACCAGGGGATGCCCGTTCCTTGTTTTCGGCTCAAACCCACCGTTGCCGGTGCTATTCTATTCGCCTAGCTTCGCAATTCTTGAGAAACACCGCGTAGCTCTTGACTGAATCGCATCAGTCGTTGAAGGAGGAGCCTGCGCGAGCGTGGCGAAACTGGTAGACGCAAGGGACTTAAAATCCCTCGACTTCGGTCATACGGGTTCGATCCCCGTCGCTCGCACCATCTTGAAATTATTTCGTAATATTGAATAAAGCAGCTTCCGTTAGGCCGAAGGCAGAAGGTCGTGGGCCTACGCGAGGGTCTACTGAACCGAGCGCATTTTTTTTGTGCGTTCGCTCGCCGCTGTACATACGGGCGCGGTCTCACCGCAATGTTGCGATGGAAATCAAGGCGACGATCGAAAGCCCACCGAGTGCGGCGGTAATGCCGAGCGACGATGTGACGCCTAAATTCTTCATCGCGAAGGCGAGGACAAACGGCGCGACGGCGGAAAGGATGAGCCGTGCCGCCATTATCTTCCCCTGTAGCTTGCCGTAGCCATCGCTGCCGAAAAGCTGCAGGGGCAGCGTGCCGGTGACGATGCTGAACAGGCCGTTACCCATGCCGAAGATCACTGAGAAGGCCATGGCCCCCGGCACGGATGGAGCCGAAAGCAGAAGAACTACGACGCCGCCCGGAATAAGCATCGCGGCAATCACGGCCAGATGAAGTGCTGGCAGGTTTTTCCCGAAGACCATGTTGATCAGCCGACTGCCAACCTGCGACGGCCCGAACAGCGTCCCGACAAGGGCGGCGGTTGCACCAAGTCCAAGACCGGACAGCAGCGGCACGAGGTGCACCAGCATGGCCGAGCTGACGAGCGACATCAGCGAAAAACCCGCGACCATGATGGCAAAGCCGAGCCGTCGGCGTCCAAGCGGTAAATTTCCGTCCACATGCGGAGCATCGGTCGGAGCCGGTGCTGTCCGGCGCATGCGGCGCCGTCCCCGAGACAGCCATTCATGGATCGGAGCGCAGATGACGAGGTTAAGCACGGCGAAGATTAAGTAAACGTTCTGCCAGCTGAGATATGCATGCAGCGCGGTGGTGATCGGCCAGAATATTGTCGAGGCAAAGCCAGCAATGAGGGTTAGATAGGTGATGCTGCGAGATGCGACCTGCGGTCGGATTTGCACAAGCAGCGCAAAAGCCGCGCCGTACTGGACCAGATTGGCAGCGACCTCGACAGCGACGAGCGCTACAACGTAGACAGCCTTGTTAGGCGCAAAGGCGCAGGCGGTGAGAGCAGCAGCAGCCGCAAGGGAACCAATGGTCATCACCCGGCCCGCACCGACCCTATCGAACATCACTCCCAGCCAGGGAGCTGTGAGCCCACCGGCCAGAAGAGCTGCCGAGAGCGCGCCGAAGACCCATTCGCTCGGCCACGCAAAGTGAATGGCCATGTCGGGGGCAAGGATACTGAAGCTGTAATAGAGAGTGCCGTAGCCGATGATTTGTGTGACGCCGAGCGCAAGCACGGCGAGAAGCGGCACTCGTTCAGACAAGGCGTTTGCCGTGGGCATCGAGAACCTGCTCGCCGTCTTCCTTGGCGAACGGGCCTTTGTGCGTATCGGGCAAGATATCCAGAACAACTTCCGAGGGCCGAGCCAGCCGTGTGCCGATGGGCGTGATGACGAACGGCCTGTTGATCAAGATCGGGTCCTTCAACATGGCACTGAGTAACTGGTCATCGGTAAGATCGGGATTGTCGAGGCCGAGTTCGGCATAGGGGGTACCCTTTTCGCGAACTGCCTCGCGCACGGTCAAACCTGCATCCGCAATCATCTTGACGAGTTCTTCGCGGCTCGGCGGATTTTTCAGATATTCGATGACAACAGGTTCGATGCCTGCATTGCGGATCATCGCGAGCGTGTTGCGCGACGTGCCGCAATCGGGATTGTGGTAGATGGTGACTTCCATGGTCATGGCGTGGCTTCCGTCTCAG
Organism: Rhizobium mesoamericanum STM3625; assembly: GCF_000312665.1. Taxonomy (GTDB): domain Bacteria; phylum Pseudomonadota; class Alphaproteobacteria; order Rhizobiales; family Rhizobiaceae; genus Rhizobium; species Rhizobium mesoamericanum. The sequence goes on from NZ_HF536772.1 coordinate 2,447,143, forward strand.
TGAGAGTTTGAGGATTGCGGGCATCCATCAGCAACCAACCTGCAACCATCAACGCCAGCAAGGCACCAAGGACTTCCGCGACGATGAAGCCCGGCAGATCGACCGGGCGGATGCCAGCGAACGTATTCGTCAGCGAGCGGGCCATAGCGACGCCCGGATTGGCAAATGAGGTGGACGCTGTAAACCAGTAAGCGGCGGTAATGTAGAGGCCGACCAGCCATGCTACGGCATCGGCGTGAAATCTGCGGCCGGTTAGGATAACCAGTATGAGACCGAAGGTCGCCATCACTTCCGAGAGCCACTGCCCACCGCCAGTCCGTACGGTTGCCGAAGCTTGCATTAGTGGCACATCGAACATCGCATGCGCGAGCATCGTCCCTGCAACACCACCAAGGATTTGTGCGCCGATATAGGCAGGAACAGAAGCGGCGTGCAGCTCGCGGCGCAGCCCAAAGACCATCGAGACAACGGGATTGAAATGCGCGCCGGAAATCGGACCGAGGATGGTGATAAGCACGACAAGGATCGCACCCGTCGGCAGCGTATTGGCGAGCAGCGCGAGCGCCGTGTCGCTCGTCAGTCTGTCGGCCATGATGCCGGAACCGACGACGGTCGCGACCAGTAAAGCCGTGCCGATCGCTTCTGACGCGAGGCGGCGCGAGAGCGGGAACGGCTCGACCCTCATGCTGGCAGGCTCCGCACCATCAAGGCCGCCGATGCTGGGCAGAGCGCTGCAGCCTGCCGCGTCGCCAGAATGGCGGCGGGCGCTTCGTTACGGGCGATGGAACGAAAACCCAGCTCGTGAAAGAAGGGCGCAGCGCTATCGGTCAGCAGATAGACGGTGTCGGCGCCATTCTCATGGGCCGCAGCGAGCAGGTCCAACGCGATAGCGTGACCGAAACCCAAGCCCCTCTTGTCGGAGATCACGACAACGGAGCGCAATAGCGCGCTTGCCCCGTAGAGTTCCAGCCCGCCGAAGCCAACGGTTTCACGGCCCTGCGAAAACCGGAAGAAGTGACGCCCGTCTTCCGCCAGATCATCGGTCGGCAGGTGCGCCGCCATTAATGTATCCCGCAAATCTTCGGCGTTAGCTGCAACCGCAGCCATTGAAAGCCCGGGACCGTTCATTGAAGCTTGCCTTCGGTCGGTATGCAGCAGGCGGCGACTTCAACGGCCGGTGCGCAGATTTCCGGATGGCCCGCACAGCAGTCTTCCATCAAGAAGCGCACGAGGCCGCCAAGTGCATCATAATTGGCAGTATAGATGATCGAACGGGCCTCCCGCTGCTGCCTAACGAGGCCTGCGTGATCCAACTCTTTCAGATGGAAGGAGACATTTGAGGGCGAGACTTCGAGCTTTTCTGCAATCGTGCCCGCCGCCATGCCGTCGGGACCGGCAACCACGAGCATGCGGACAATCTGTAGGCGGGTCTCTTGTGAGAGCGCGCCAAACGAAGCGAGGGCTTGACGTTCATCCATAATTCAACAATCCTTGAAATGTTGAAACAAGGAGTACTCCAGATGAATGCGATCGACAAGACCCTGTCCACGGATATCAGTCTTGGTCTTCTGCTTGAAGCCCTCTCCGCATCCCGCGATCTGCCTCTGGTGTTCCGTTACGACGGCCGTTCGATAAAGCCGGGCTACCATGTCACCGAAGTCAAAGCCGGACAGTTTTCGGCGCTCGACTGCGGGGCCAACCCGGAAGCATGGGCGGAGATTTTCGTGCAGCTGTGGGACGTCGAGGAAGGCGACCGCACCCATATGGCGGCCGGAAAGTTTGCCGCGATTATCCGCAAGGTTTCCGACCATGTGAAGCTCGATGGCTCGGCGAAACTGACGTTCGAGGTAAGCGATGGGATCCGGCCGATGCAGCTTTACTGCGCGTCAACTCCTGTTGTCAGCGATGACGTAGTGCGCGTCGACCTCATTCCCCGTGCTGCAAGCTGCAAGCCGCGTGACCGGTGGCTCGCGGAGCAGGTGCAAGCAGCGGCATGCTGCGGCTCGGCTGCTGCTGGCAAGTGTTGTGGTTAGCGCGCGCTGTTGGGCTTTCGCTGCCGAGCAAAGAGGTTACAACAGCCGCATTGGCAGAGCCGGGACGCCGCTGCGGCCTCGAAAAAGGTCGCCCGGACGTCCTCCGTTCTTGCTTACTATTGAATAACGCCGTCCAGCCTAGCCGCACCCATTACAAAGGAGCGCTAACGCGTCACGTCACGCTCGCGAAGGACTTGCTGTGGACTTGGCGATCCGGGCCCTGTTCAACAGGTAACCGGCAAACACTCCGGCGGATGCGCCGACGATCTTGACCGCAGCGTCGTGCAGGCGTGCATGGCGCGTCGGCGACAGATATTGCAGATATTCGATGGCCAATGAGCCAAAGATCAAAAAAACAATTACCGTGAGCCAACGCCGGGGGTAGGCGACGGCGAACATGAAGCCGACCAATAAGTAGGCGAGCGCGCGGTCGAGATTGACCGACGTCACGGTATGCGGCCGCAGTCCGATCGGCGACAGCGTGACGAAAATAATAGCCGCGAGAAGCACCCAGGCAGCCGGTTTGGCGAATTTACTTGAGATCATCGCGGCGATTTAGCCGCATCACGAGCAAATTGATAGCGCACAATTGCGTTACCCGATCAGCTTTGGAGCTCCGATCTTGAAAGGTGACCTTTGAAGTAGACAATATTGGCGGATGTAGGCCTTTTCTCGCTCCGCCCTCTTGTGCGATAGCGAGAGCGAAAACAGGAATGGACGAACAACCGTGACCAGACAAGACGTGGAGAGCGCCGAGGAGGCCATGCGCAGCCTCTTTCCAGCAACGCCGCTGCAGCTGAACGAGCACTTGTCGGCTCGTTATGGCGCCGACATCTGGCTAAAGCGCGAAGATCTGTCGCCCGTGCGCTCCTACAAGATCCGCGGAGCATTCAACTTCTTCCGCAAGGCGATCGCCCAAGGGGCAGGCGGCAAGACCTTCGTCTGCGCCTCGGCCGGCAACCATGCCCAGGGCTTCGCCTTCGTCTGCCGCTATTTCGGTGTGCCCGGTGTTGTCTTCATGCCGGTAACGACGCCGCAGCAGAAAATCGACAAGACACGCATCTTTGGTGCGGAATTCATCACCATCAAGTTGACAGGAGACTTCTTCGACCAGTGCTACCAGGCTGCCCGCGATCACGTTGAAGCGATCGACGGAGTGATGGTGCCACCGTTCGACCATGCCGATATCATCGAGGGTCAGGCGACGGTCGCTGCGGAAATCCTGCAACAGCTGCCTGAGGGAACGGTACCTGATTTGGTGGTGATGCCTGTGGGGGGCGGTGGCCTCGCGGCTGGCATCACCAGCTATCTCGAGGGCGTTATGCCAGGTTCCGGCTTCATCTTTACCGAGCCGGCGGGAGCGCCGAGCCTGAAGCGAAGCATTGAGGCGGGGCGCGTGGTGACACTCACCAAGGTTGATAATTTCGTCGACGGTGCAGCCGTGGCACGGATCGGCGATCTGAACTTCGCGGCCCTGGCAAGGTTCCCGACCGAGCAGGTCATGCTGATGCCGGAGAACGCGATCTGCGTTACCATTGGCGAGATGCTGAATGTGGAGGGCGTTGTTCTTGAGCCGGCAGGGGCCTTGTCGTTGACCGCGATCGCTGCGCTGGATCCGGAAGTGTTGAGGGGCAAGACTATCGTAGCCGTCGTTTCCGGCGGCAACTTCGATTTTGAGCGCCTTCCAGACGTCAAGGAGCGCGCCATGCGCTACGCCGGCTTGAAGAAGTACTTCATCGTGCGGATGCCGCAGCGACCGGGCGCTTTGCGCGACTTCCTGAACCTGCTTGGTCCCGATGACGATATCGCCCGCTTCGAATATCTCAAGAAGACGGCACGCAACTTCGGTTCGGTGCTGATCGGCATCGAAACCAAGGCGCCGGAGAATTTCGCGCAGCTCATCGCGAACTTCGAGAAAGCCGCCATCGGTTTCGAGGACATTACCGAAAACGAGATCCTCGCAAACCTGATCATTTAACTTTTCCGGCACGAGCTGCCATGATAAAGGCGGAGTATGGCTTCGATCTTCTCCAATATTTTCTCAATGTTTTCAGGCGGCGGCAAATCTGCCGACGCTCCGGCAGGCGTCTCTTCCGAGCCGCAGCTCTACGGTGAGTGCACGATCTACGCCGAGCCGCAGAAAGAGGGTGGTCAATATCGCCTTGCGGGCCGGATCGAGAAGACGGTAGGTGGGGAAGTCCTCGTGCGCAATTTCATTCGCGCCGACATGTTCGGGTCCTCCGACGATGCGATCGAGTGCACGGTGCGTAAGGCACAGCAGATCATCGATCAGAACGGACCATCGTTATTTAACGATGGTGCAAAGGTACGCCAGGTCTGACCAGCTCCCGACACCGTTTCTCCGGTGGCTAACTTCACGGCACTAATCCTCACGCAATCTTAAAGAATTGCGAAGAATCTTGGTGTCTGGAGCCTTGCAGGACAGCCACGTGCCTTACACCACACACAGACAGCCACCCATGTTTGACGCCGCTGGTTCCTGGCAGGGCGCGGTCTCTGGCGCTGACCCGAGAGGCGCCTGATGCAAGCCGTTAACCTACTGCTGTTTGCCATTGAGGCCGTTGGTTATTTCACGCTCATGGTAACGCTGCTGCATTTCCGCCAGCGCCTCGGCCTGGGTGTGTTTCTCACTGCCCTCGGCGTTATGCATTTCATGGAAACTTACCTTGCGGCAGTGTTTTACGTGGCGTTGCCATTCGGCGCTGCGTCGCCCGGGTCGTCGGTGTTTTTCACCGGCAAGCTGATGATGATTCTGATGCTGTACCTGCAAGAGGATGCCGCTACGGTTCGCCAACCGATCTACGGGCTGTTTCTAGGCAACATCCTGACGGTAGCTGTGGCCTGGCTGCTCCAGTTTCACACCCCGATCGATCTCCCGCGCGGCGACGGCGCGAACGTCGATTTCCTCAAGGAAATGGGCTGGCTCATGGTCTGGGGCACAACGCTCCTCTATCTCGACTCCATTGGCATCATCCTCCTGTACGAGCGCCTTGGCCGCTATCTGAGGCGCAGGATCATTTTACGCTTCATGATCTGTGGCTTCGTCCTCCTGACTTTCGACCAGATCGGGTTCTTCGGTGCATTGCACTATTTCCTTGATATTCCGGCCTCCGCCTTTTGGGACGGGTGGAGAGCAAAAATGTTCGCCGTCTGCATCTACACAGGGCTCTTTGCCATCTACGAGATTTGGATCCGCCGCAGTGGTATTCCGGCAAGCGTGCGACCGATTAGCGATATCTTCAGCGACCTGACCTTCCGCGAGCGTTACAACGATCTGCTGAATCGGACGGGCAGGGACGTTCTAACAGGTGTTTACGATCGCACACGTATGGAGATGGAAGCGCCAGTTATGGTGCGCGAAGCCTTGCGGCAAGGCCAGTTCGCTACGGTGATTATTCTGGATGCTGACCATTTCAAGGACGTCAACGATCGCTTCGGGCATTTGCAGGGAGATGAGGTGTTGAAGGCGATCACGCTTCGCCTCGGGACCATTTTGCGATCGGCTGACCGTGTCTTCCGTTTTGGTGGCGAGGAGTTTGTCGCGGTCTGCCCGGCAACCGACCATGCCGAGGGGATTCGTCTTGCCGAACGCTTGCGCTGGACGATAGCGAGCAGCGTCAAGACGCCGGATGGCAAGCCCGTTACCGTCAGCATCGGTGTGGCGACAGCCGACACTGACGGCGCAAGCTTCACAACTGTCCTTTCGACCGCGGATGAACGACTTTATCAGGCAAAAAAGGGCGGACGCAATTGCGTTGTTGGCAAGCCTGGGCTTGTGAAGACCGGCTAGCGTTTAACCGGGGCGGAACATCTTGGCGCCTGAAGGTGCGCTCGTCGTACCGCCATCGACCACAATTTCGATCCCTGTGACATTGCTCGAATCATTTGAGGCAAAATAGAGCGCAGCCTTGGCAATCTCTTCCGCTTCGCTCATGCGTCCAAGCGGGCTCATACCGCCCAGCCTGGCCTCAAGCGCGGACATTGCATCTGCCGTCGACGCCATTGGTTGCCAGATCGGTGTTCTGGTGCCGCCCGGCGTAACCTGGTTGACGCGGATGCCGCGTGGTGCAAGCTCGGAAGCCATGTTGCGGGTCATGGCACGTACCGCACCCTTCGTAGCAGCATAGGCCGACCATCCTGGTGCACCAAGCACCGCGTGCACCGATCCGTTGAGGATAACGGAGCCGCCGTCGTTCAGATGCGGCAGTGCGGCTTGGACCGTAAAGAAGACAGCCGTAAGGTTCGTGCTGATGATGGCATTAAACTGCTCCAGCGACGTCGCGCCGAGCGGAGTGGCGCCGCCTATCCCGGCATTTGCGAAAAGCACGTCAAACTTCCCGAATTTGGCAGAGGCTTCCGCAAAAGCCAGTTCCGTGGCAGATACATCGGTGACGTCGAGCTTCAGCGTGAGTACGTTGCTGCCCAAAGCCTTCTCGGCGGCCGCAAGGGTCTCGGGATTACGGCCGGTAATGATCACCTTGGCCCCCTCGTCAAGGAAGACCTTGGCAGTGGCAAGACCGATACCGCTGTTTCCGCCCGTGATGAGGGCGACCTTGTTCTGCAGGCGCATTGAATAACTCCATCAAAGAAAGCAAGGGACAAAACACCTGGATTTAAGTGGCTTTCCCTTGGCTTCGGTTACGTTTCGACCGGCATTCGCACCGATCGGCGAAGTCTTACCATCCGCCGGGCAGATCGCCTGGCCGCCCCTTCGGTTCTTGCCGCCGTTAAGATTTTCCGAACCCTATGGGATAGGCCGAGAGAGCCGGGAGGTGTGACTGTCCCTCGATCATTATCTGCATCTCGGTGATCCGTTCTCTCAACCGGTGCGGCCTCTTTCATGCCACTTCCTCTTGGAAACCATCGCGATCTGGATTATGATCGACATCTAGAAGGATTACGATTGTAATCTTGATAAGTCAATCGATGACGGGAGAAAAATTTCATGGGCCACTCACAGCAGGATAAACGCAAGACGCATGAGAGGATCGTCGAAATCGCCTCGAAGCGCTTGCGCGAGAAAGGGCTGGAAGGCGTCGGCGTCGCGGATCTGATGAAGGAGGCGGGCCTGACGGTCGGTGGCTTCTATAAGCATTTCGCGTCGCGCGACGAACTGGTGGCAGAGGCGATGCAATCGGCCTTCGGCGCTTGGGCTGCGAAAGTTCGCTCGGAAGGGCGTGCGCCGGAGGACATTACGCTGCAGGAGTACGCGGCGACATACCTGAGCAGGGAACACCGGGACGACACGGCCGGGGGGTGCCCGTTCGCGGCGCTCACGGCCGATATTGCCCGCAGCGGCGAGAAATGTCGGTCGCTGGCGACTGATCAAATAAAGTCGAACATACGCAAAATGCAGGCGCGGATGGACGTTGGGGACGCAGCGGAAGCGCGCCGCAAGGCGATTATCACATCCTGCCTCATGACCGGCGCGCTGGGCCTCGCACGGATCTCGAACGAAGAAGCCTTAGCCGGCGAGATACTCGATACCGTGAAGGCGTTCGTAAACGACCTTAGTACAAATGAAAACGGCCGGTGAGGACCGGCCGTTTCAAATCAGTTTAGAGAGCCGTTAAGCGGCGAGGGCGATTTCCTCGGCACGGGCCTTGGCAGCGCCAATTGCCTTCTCGGCAGCTTCCGGACCAAAGGCGACGCCTTCGACGTAGATCGTTTCGATGTCGGTGATGCCGAGGAAGCCCAGCACCGACTTCAGGTACGGAACAGCGTGGTTCATGCCGGCTGCAGGGCCCTGCGAGTAGACACCCCCGGAGGCAAGCACGACGTAGACCTTCTTGCCGGTGGCAAGGCCAACCGGACCGCTTTCGGTATACTTGAAGGTGAGGCCGGCGCGGGCGACGTTGTCGATCCAGGTCTTCAGCGACGAGTAGATGTTGAAGTTGATGAGACCGGTGCCGATGACGATCGTATCGGCGGCAAGGAGTTCCGCAACAAGAGCGTCGGACGTCTTTACGGCCTCAGCCTGTTCGACGGTGCGGGCGTCTGCGGGCGTGCGGATAGCGGCGGTGAAGAGATCGTCGATATGCGGAAGCGGGTTGGCGGCGAGGTCGCGGCGAACAACTGTGCTTCCCGGCTGCTGAGCCTTGATCTTTTCAACGAGATCGGCGGCGATCGTGGTGGAAAGCGACTCTGCACGCGGGCTGGAAGTCAGGAGCAGAATGGACGACATGATTGAATTTCCTCTCGAATTGGGGGGTAGCGTCTCTTGTAGGGAGCTTCGAGCCGCTGTTTCGAGGCAGAAAATAGGGCTGGCTGACTATCGAAAAAACTGTGATAATGTCGATCAAAATCATCGATAGATTGGATGGAAGATGCTTCCGAACCCCACACTGGACCAGTTGCAGGTGTTCCTCACCGTTGCGGAAACCGGGAGCTTTTCAGCCGCTTCGCGGTCGCTAAACCGTGCTCAATCGGTCATCAGCTACACGATCGCCAACCTCGAAGCTCAATTGGAGGTGTCTCTCTTCGAGCGCTCCGGCGCAAGGCAGCCGAAGCTCACGGAAGCGGGCAAGGCCTTGCTCGAAGATGCGCGGCGCCTTGTCTCGGACCTCGAAGTCATGCGGGCCCGCGTGAAAGGGCTGAAGGAAGGGCTGGAGGCCGAGGTCTCCGTGGCAATAAGCGTCATGGTGCCATCGCATGTGGTCGTCGACGTGCTGCGCGGGTTCCGTGACAAATTTCCGTCCGTGGCGCTCAATCTGACGGTGGGTGAACTCGGTGTGGTGATGGATCTCGTCTTGAGCGGCAAGGCAACGATAGGCATCGGTGGCGCTCTGCTCAAACAGCACGACGCGCTTGTTGCAGAACAAATAGGCCAATCCTTCATGACGCCCGTTGCCGCACATGATCATCCGCTTGCGAAGTTCGGCAGACCATTGACCCTCGCGGATGTCCGTGAGGAGACGCAGTTGGTGGTCACGGATGCATCGGGCTTAACAAAGGGCCGTGACTTTAATGTGCTTTCCTACAAGACATGGCGGGTGAGCGACGTTGCAACGAAGCATTCCCTCATTCGCGGCGGGCTTGGTTGGGGCGGCTTGCCCGCCTCACTTATTCGCAACGATCTGCAAAGCGGTGCTTTGGTCCACCTCGACTTGCCGGCCTTCGAGCAGGGAGAATATCCAATCTATGCCATGAGACGGACCGCTAGCCCACCGGGTCCGGCAGCGAGTTGGATGATCGATGCGTTTCGCGTGAGGCTCGAGCAATGTCCCAAGCAGGCCGATTTCGCGGCTGAATTGGCTGAACTGTCGCCACCTGATTTGCCGATTGCCGCCGAGTAAGAGGACGCGGATTCTCGCGCCCTCCATTTCCGCTCTAAACAGACAACCGCCCGAAGGCTCACATCTAGAGTATCAGCCTGAACTTCGAGAAGCCGTCGGTGCCTTCGCCGGCATCCTCGATCTTGACGTTTTTAACGTCCGCGAGGAATTGCTTGGCCTTCGGACCACTCTGGAAGACGGCTGTTGTTCCCGGCAGTGGTTTGAATGTCCAGTTCCCGTCGGCGGAGGGATTGATCGTGCCTTCTTCATGGACAAAGCGGACAATGACGTCGCGATTCGTATCGGGCGCCTGGAAGATGACCTTGTCGGCAGCGATTTCCGGAAATTTGCCACCACCGCCCGCACGGTAATTGTTGGTGACGACGACGAATTTTTGCGTGAGATCAATGGGCTTGCCGTCAAACTGCAGGTTTTGGATGCGGTTTGAATCGGCATTGACCAACTTGCCGTCATCGTCGAACCTGCGTGGCTGCGATAGGTCGATTTGATAGGTGACGCCATCGATCACATCGAAGTTGTATGATGGGAAGGCGTTGTTTAGCAGGTCCGCGTCCTTCGATCCCGGTTTCACTTCGTTGAACATGGCGGCTGACATTTCCAGCCAGTTCTTTACCTGCTCGCCAGTAATGGCGACGGCCTGGACGGTGTTGGGATAGAGGTAGAGGTCAGCGACGTTCTTGATCGCTATGTCGCCGGCGGGCACGTCCGTATAGTAGTCCGCGCCGCCCCGGCCGCCGGCCTTGAACGGCGCCGCCGCGGAAAGCACCGGTAGGTCCTTGTATTCTGTGTCGGCCAACATCTGCTTGATGTACCAGGTCTGTGCCTGGCTAACGATCTGAACGGAGGGGTCGTCGGCAACAAGCGCGAAATAGGAGTAGAGCGGGGCCGAGGTCTTGCCGACCGGGGTACGCACATAGGAGAGCGTTGCCTCGTGCTCGGCCCTTGCAGCCTCGATAACGTCCTTTTTGTCCGCGACGTCGGCAACGACCTTCTTCTTGTCATCGCGGTGGTAGATCGGTCGGGCTTCGCAGGTGAAGTCTACAATCTTCCAGCCTTTGCCGTCCTTCTCCAGCAGGAGGTCGATCAGGCCAAGATGGGAGCCCCAGAAGCCTGCCATCACCGCGGGTTTGCCGTGTAATGTGCCTTTCACCGGATCGGCGTTCTGAATGCCGTCCCAGGATTTGGGGCCGGGGAAGACAAGATGCTGGTGCCCGGTGAAGATCGCGTCGATCCCCTCGACTGTGGCGAGATGCAGGGATGCATTCTCCATCTTCTCGGATGGGGCCGCGCCATCGATGCCGGAATGGGACAGCGCGATCACGATATCTGCGCCTTCCTGTTTCATGACAGGCACCCAGGCTTTGGCGGCCTCGACGATGTCACGCGTCTCGGCCTTGCCTTCGAGGTTCTTGATGTCCCAAAGCATGATCTGCGGCGGGACGAAGCCGATGAAGCCGATCTTGACGGGGCCTTCGTTACCGGCACCATCCTTGATGGTCTTTTCGACGATGATGTAAGGCTTGAAAAACAGCTCGTCCTTCGCCGGGTCGGACGCAAGTTGGCCCTTTGTCAGGTTCGCGCAGACGAACGGGAAGTTCGCCCCGTTCAGCACCTTGAACATGAAATCGAGGCCATAATTGAATTCATGGTTGCCGAGCGTGCCGACCGTATAGCCGAGCGTGTTCATTGCCTTGATGACGGGATGCACATCGCCGTCCTTCATGCCATGCTGATAGGCCATGTAATCGCCCATCGGATTACCTTGCAGCACGTCGCCGTTGTCAACCAGCAGCGAGTTGGCGGCTTCCGCTCTGATATTGTCGATGATCGTCGCGGTGCGTGCCAGGCCCATCGTATCGTTCGGCTTGTCGGCGTAGTAGTCGTAGGGAAAGACGTTGACGTGAATGTCCGTCGTTTCCATCAGCCGCAGATGTGCCTGGTTGGCGGCTGCGCGTGCACTGAAGGGATGAAGCAGGACGAGTGCAGATGTGGCAGCAATGCCCCCAAGCAGAGAGCGGCGGGTCATCGGCCGCAGATCGAAAATGGCAGACATGAAAACTCCTTCGAAAATCACGCATCCCCCGGCCCACAGGCGAGATTATGGTGATTTGCGAAGGAGTAAACCCTGAAAATGACAGGGCGATTACCGCGTCAGGACTGGCTTTATTTCCTTATGGAAGAACCGGAAGTATGACGCCACTTGCGCACGGGCATTGGAGTTCGGATCGAACTGAATTCCCAGACGGCCATTGTGGCTCCAACGGATGATGCCCTGTAGCGTGCCGAGATCGTCAGCAAGAATCTGTACACGGCTGCCGGACGCGGCATGAATCGGCGCCCGGATTTCAACCGCCATGCCGGTAACCGACATGTCAAGGATGCGAGCATCCACTTCCTTGGTGAGATAGCGGACTTTACCGAATATGCGGCAGGACCGACGTTCAGCCTTGCGGGTAATGATATTCAGATTGCGTTGCATGTTACGCTCCACCAGAAACATACAGATAAATTCTATGGGGCGAACGTTGAGAATGCTTTAATAGCTCGATCTAAAATTGCCGAGGCTCCTGTTGCGGACGCAACCTGCGTGCAACGACCTGTTCCCGCCATACGGTGAAAATCCCCGCCGCGACGACGATTGCGGAGCCGACGATCATGTTCAGGCTCAGCTTCTCACCGTAGATAAATACGCCGATGATCGATGCATAGACGAGCTGTAGATATGTCAGCGGTTGAACTGCCGCTGCATCCAACATGTCGTAGGCGCGAATGAGAAAATAGTGGCTCGATATGCTGGTTAGACAGACAAGCGCCATCCATCCCCAATCCCAGCCCGCCATCCAAGTCCAATAGAAGGGGCCGATCAGCGACATGGTGATGCCGCCCACGACGCCCGTATAGAAGAAGCTCGTCGTGGCCGAATCGTCCCTGCTGACGAGGCGCGTGGCGATGACGTAAAAGGCGAAGAGGAAGCAGGAAAAGACGGCAAGCAGGAGCCTGACGTCAAAGAATTCGCCTTCCGGCTTCAGGATAAGCAGCACGCCGATGAGACCCGCACCAATAGCTGTCCAGCGACGCCAGCCGACCCGCTCTCCAAGAATCGGCATCGAGAGAAGCGCGATCAAAATTGGGGTCGCCGAGAAGATTGCCTGCGAGTGGGCAAGGCCGATCAGCGCAAAACAGTTGATAACGACGACAACCTGGGCGGCCAGCAAAACGCCCCGGATCACCTGCAACAGGGGCCTCCTTGTTTTGGCCGTCTGCTTCAAACCACCTCGTATCCTGCTGGCAAGCGCAATGGTGAAGGCTGCGAAGGCCCAGTAGCGAATCATGGTGACAAAGACGGGCGGGTAGGCGGATGCCAGATGCTTCGAGATGCCGTCCTGCAGCGAGAAGATGGTGATCGCAAGCAGAACGAAGATATAGCCTTGGGACTTGGATTTCATGCGCGCGTCTTGCTGCGGGGGGAACAGGCAAGGGGTAACGAAGCCGCCACGCCGATGCAAGAACTGTCTGCTGATTTTTGGCTCTTCAGTCAAAGCCCGACATTTGGTCTGTCGATGACTTCCCGCAGGGCAAAGCTGGAATTGATCTTAACGACATGCGGAAGCGCCGAGAGCCAGTCGCGATGGATGCGCTCGTAGTCCTCGAGATCGCGGGCGGCAACCCGGAGAATGTAGTCGTATTCGCCTGACATCAGATAGCAGACAAGAACGTTCGGACAGCGCTTAACGGCGGCCTCGAATTCCGAAAGCGTCTTTGCAAACTGACCCGATAGGGAGATATGCACCACCGCGATCATCTTGTAGTCGAGTGACTTGTGAGAGACGTGCGCGTGATAACCGCTGATAACATCGCTCTTTTCCAAAATATCAAGGCGGCGAGAGCAGGCCGATGGCGATAAGCCGACCTTGGCGGCAAGATCGGCATTGGTGATGCGGGCGTTGGATTGAAGCGCCTTGAGAATCGCATGATCGATGGCGTCTAGTTCGGACATTCGAAGGACCTTCGATTATTTTCGTGAATTTGCAATAATCTTCGAAAACCAGCGTCGGCGCAAACCTTCTTTGCAAGGACATTTCGCGGCCGTGGTGGTTGGATTTCCTCGTTAAAACACTCCGCCAAGCGGACAAAAGAGAGGAACGCCCAATGCGTGTCGGTTGCCCGAAGGAAATCAAGAACCATGAATATCGTGTCGGCCTGACGCCTGCATCCGTTCGTGAATATGTCGCCCATGGCCACGAGGTCTGGGTTGAAACCAAGGCAGGCGCTGGCATTGGTGCCGATGATGCCGCCTACGCGGCCGCTGGCGCAAAGATTGCCGCCTCGGCCAAGGAAATCTTCGAAAAGTGCGACATGATCGTGAAAGTCAAGGAGCCGCAACCCTCCGAGTGGGCGCAGCTTCGTGATGGCCAGATTCTCTATACCTATCTCCACCTCGCCCCCGATCCGGAACAAACCAAAGGTCTGCTTGCATCAGGCGTCACCGCTGTTGCCTATGAGACCGTGACGGATGATCGCGGCGGCCTGCCGCTCCTGGCGCCGATGTCCGAGGTCGCCGGTCGCCTGTCGATCCAGGCGGGTGCGACCGCGCTGCAGAAGGCCAATGGCGGCCTTGGCATCCTGCTCGGCGGCGTGCCCGGCGTGCTGCCGGCCAAGGTTGCGGTCATCGGCGGCGGCGTCGTCGGCTTGCATGCAGCCAGGATGGCCGCAGGCCTTGGTGCCGACGTCAGTATCCTCGATAAGTCTCTTCCGCGCCTGCGTCAGCTCGACGACATCTTTGGCGGTCGAGTCCACACCCGCTATTCCAGCATTCAGGCATTGGAAGAAGAAGTATTTACGGCCGACCTCGTCATTGGCGCTGTGCTTATTCCGGGAGCCGCCGCACCGAAGCTTGTCACCCGAGAAATGCTGTCGGGCATGAAGCGTGGTTCCGTGATCGTTGATGTCGCCATCGACCAAGGCGGTTGCTTCGAGACCTCGCATGCAACGACCCATTCCGAGCCGACCTACGTTGTCGATGACGTGGTGCATTATTGCGTCGCCAACATGCCGGGCGCTGTGCCGGTCACTTCGGCACATGCCCTGAACAATGCGACGCTGGTTTATGGCTTGGCGCTTGCCGACCGTGGGCTGCGAGCCATCGCGGAGGATCGTCACCTCAGGAACGGTCTGAACATCCACAAGGGCCGCGTCACCAACAAGCCCGTGGCCGAAGCTCTGGGCTATGAGGCCTACGCGCCGGAAAGCGTACTGAACGTAGCGTAAATCCCATCGCGTTACGTGAGGCAGGGCCGGTCGCATCTACTGCGACCGGCTCTTTTTGCTGTCATCTATCGATACGGCACTGATAGCAGTTGTTGCGTGCCGAGCGCACGTGCACATAGGCGATGTCCGGCCGATCCAGGAGCTGGGTGGCATAGGAGCGGATATCGGGTGTCAGTGTCACAGCGCCCGTGCCGTAGACAATGCGGTTTTCCGTATTGTAGCCACGCACGATGAAGTCTGGACTAGTTAGAACCGGCGGCAGAACCTCTTCCGCTGCATAGCGCTCGCATGGTTGCTTGTGGAGGAAGATAGGTCCGGTCTCAGCATAAGGCTGAAGCTCGGGGAACGGCCGGTATGCAAAAACCAGCAGTTCCTGGCCTGCATCGATGTTCTTCAGGCAATGACGGCAGGGATGGCCTGGACCGTCGGAGACCATTGTCTCGGGCAAGAAGCCGTAGGCGTCCCTGCCGCCGTTCCAGAGGTTCTCGGCATCGGCGGTGGGCATGGCGCAAAAGCGGATGTCTGTCATGGCGGATCTCCTTGCTGATTGCCATGAGATGCGCCTTTATCGAGATGGAAACCACCCGATTCCTGCCGAAGCCCTCGATGAGGGCCCAACTGACCGGATCACCAGTCCTTCTTGCACAGCTCCAGAAGTTCCTTGTCGCTGAGAGGCCGGACGATGCCCGAACCGGTGGAGACCGGTGAAAAGCCGAACATCTGGTAGAGTTGCAAGGCGCGCGGGTGATCGAGATTGTTGGTCGTCGTCGTCACCCGCTTGGGGTTGAGCGTCCAGATCGCGTAGAGCGACTGCAGCAGGAACCACTTTCCGATCCCCAGGCCTAGCGCACGTTCGAAGAGCCCGAAGTGGCTGAGTTCGATCGTGTCTTCATCCTCGACGAAGTATTCGTAAAAGCCGGCGGGCGCGCCGTTGACGTAAAGGACGCTGATATTGTTGCGCTTGTCGTGAAGCGTCTTGGCAAGATCCTCGTCACCCATCCGCAAGCGATCCACCCACTGCCACCGGGCCCCGACTTGCCGGTAGAGATAACGGTAGAAGGGGAGCGGAATATCGGGTGCTCGCATGATCGCCGTCTGGATGTTGATCGGCACCGGCAGGCTTGCCTTCGGCGGTGCCGTCATTTCGAGGCGGGTGATATGGGCTTTTAACGAAGAGGGTGCCTTCACCATCGCGTCAGGCTTTGACCGGTTCTGGCGGGCCTGTAACGACGGGCGTGTCTTCGCGACCACCCCATTCGCTCCAGGAGCCGTCGTAGAGCTTGTTGTCGGTGTGGCCGAGCGACTCCAGCGCCAGGGTAATGATTGCGGCGGTGATGCCGGAACCGCAAGATGTAACGACGGGCTTGGAAAGATCTATGCCCGCGTCCTCGATCGTCTGCTTCAGTTCCGGCAGCGACTTGAAGCGACCCTGAGTGGCGAAGAGGCCCGATGGCAGGCTGCGTGCACCGGGCATGTGGCCGGAGCGCATGCCGGCCCGCGGCTCAGGCTCGAGCGCTGCAAATCGGCCCGCACTTCTGGCGTCGGCGATCTGTAGCGCGCCGCTCGCAACAATGTCCCGCATTGTGTCGAGAGTGACGACTCTGGAGGCGTCATAGCTTGGCTTGAACACCTTCGGTTCGTAATGAGGTGCACTTGTCTCAAGCGGACGCCCCTCCGACTTCCACCCGTCCAGGCCTCCGTCGAGTACGTACACATGCCGCGCGCCCATGACGCGAAACAGCCACCAGACCCGCGGTGATGCGAACATTCCGATGCCGTCATAGACAACAATACGATCGTTTTCTTCGATGCCGAGCCTGCCAACCTCCGCTGCGAAAAGCTCGGGCGAGGGAATGGTGTGCGGCAGCGGTACGGAGTGATCGGCTATTTTGTCCTGATCGAAGCGAATGGCGCCTGGAATATGGCCGGCGGCGTATTCCGCGTCGGCATCGCGCTGCTGCGCAGGCAGATAGAAGGACGCGTCAAGGATGCGCAAATCCGGCTTGCCCAATTCCGCCTGTAGCCAATCGGCCGAAACAACGAAACGGCTCTTCTCTTCGCTCATTCTGCTCTCCCTGGGCTTTAGGCTTCGTCGCCCGGAGCGCCGAAGCGAATTCGGAAGCGACGGTTCTCCTTGCCCTTCTTTTCGATCTTGGCAATGTGAATCTGACCGACTTCCTGCGTTTCGGACACATGTGTGCCGCCACAGGGCTGGCTGTCAATCGCCGAGTTCTCGCCGATGCAGACTAAGCTGACCCGGCCTAACCCAATCGGCGGGCGAACATTCTTGGATTTGACGATGCCGGGATTGGCCGCCAGTTCTTCATCGGTGATCCACTGCAGGTAAACCGGGTGGTTTTGCCGTACCAGATCCATGAGTTGTTCGGTGACATCATCCTTGCTTATCGTCTCGGTCATGTCGAAGTCGACACGGCTCTCATCTTCGCCGACAGCCGCACCGGTGATCGGATAGGAGCAGACGACGGAGAGCAAGTGACAGGCGGTGTGCATTCGCATCAGCTTGTAACGGCGTGGCCAATCAACGTGCAGCACCAGCTTTTCACCGACGGCCGGCTGCTCCTGGCCCTCGAGCGGCACATGCACGACGATGTCCTTGGTTGCTCCATGCTTCGTTTGTCCGAGCGTGATCTTGCTGCCGTCGGAGCGCTCGAGAAAGCCGGTATCGCCCGGCTGCCCGCCTGATGTCGCATAGAAGCAGGTCTGATCCAGTTCGATGCCCCCGTCTTCGTGAATGGCGGTTACGACCGCCTCGCATGTCGAAAGATAGAAATCATCACGATAGAGGGCATTGACGGGCATGGTGTCTCACGCTGCTGGTTCGTATGGGATCTGTATGTCTTGCTTCTTGGCGAGCCACGCGGGAATGGGTAGGCCCTTGGAGGCCAGGAAGTCAGGATTGAAGAGCTTCGATTGATATCGGTTGCCGTAGTCGCAAAGGATCGTCACGATGGTATGGCCGGGGCCGAGTTCCCTCGCGAGGCGCACCGCGCCGGCGATGTTGATCGCCGTCGATCCACCCAGGCACAGACCTTCGTGCTCGACGAGATCGAAGAGGTAGGGCAGGGCTTCCGCATCCGAAATGCTATAGGCAAAATCGGGCGTGAAGCCTTCCAGGTTGGCCGTAATCCGCCCTTGACCTATACCTTCGGTGATTGAAGAGCCGGCCGACTTGAGTTCACCATTCTTGTAGAATTCGTAGAGCGCGGCGCCGTCGGGGTCCGCTATGCCGATCTTGACGTCCTTGCTAAATGCCTTGAGGCCGGCTGCCACGCCGGCAAGTGTCCCGCCCGATCCGACCGAACAAATGAAGCCGTCCACTTTGCCTTCGGTATCGTTCCAGATTTCGCGGGCGGTCGTTTCGATGTGGGCCTGCCGGTTGGCGACGTTGTCGAACTGGTTTGCCCAGATGGCGCCGTTAGGGTCTGTCTTCGCCAACTGCTCGGCGAGCCGTCCGGACACCTTCACATAATTGTTCGGGTTCTTGTAGGGAACGGCGGGCACCTCGACGAGCTCGGCGCCGAGCAACTTCAGGGCATCCTTCTTTTCCTGGCTCTGGGTTTCCGGGATGACGATGACGGTTCGGTAGCCAAGTGCCTTTGCAACGACGGTCAAGCCGATGCCGGTATTGCCAGCGGTTCCCTCGACAATGACGCCGCCCGGCCTCAGCAAGCCCTTCTTCTCCGCATCGCGAATGATGTAGAGCGCCGCGCGATCCTTGACCGACTGGCCTGGATTGAGAAACTCCGCTTTGCCGAGAATAGTGCAGCCGGTCGCCTCCGATGCGCCCTTGAGCTTGATCAGGGGGGTGTTGCCGATTGCCTCTAGAACGGACGGGTGGACGGTCATGGACTCTGCCTCTTTTGAACGCTTAGTTTAGGAACGGTCTTTTCCCTTCACAAGGCTAGGTTGGCAAGAAATGCTATTCCATCCCTTTGAGCGCAACGATAAAATTACACTTCATCGTGTTCCCGGCGCCCTTGAACCGGAGCCGTTGTGATCCTTGTGATCTGGAGATTGACTTTCAACGTACGGATGACAACAAAGCAATCTCTAAAACGGAAACAGCCGAAAACCGTCATGGTTCGTGAGCATGTCGATACGGTCGATGTCCTGATGGCGCACTACGTCGCCGGATCTCTTCCTCAGCCGGCGCGGGTGCTGGTGGAATCGCATCTCGAAATAAAGCCGGATCATCGCTTGCTGGTCAGTGATCTCGAATCTCTCGCCGGCGAGGCTCTCGAGCAGATACCTGAGGCTGCAATCGATGACCGCACCAGACGGCTTGCGGCTGTTTTCTCCTCCGCTCCGCCTGCCGAAAACCGCACAGCAACGGATCTGCGGATGGGAAAAGGTTTCCTCCCGAAAGCGATTCGCGATTTGGTCGGTTATGACCTGGACACGTTACCCTGGAAAACGAAGCTTCCGGGCTTCAAGCAATACTCAACCAACATCGATGGTTGCGAAGTCAGCTTGATGTGGATCAAGGCGGGGCGCGCGCTGCCCGCGCACACTCATAAGGGCATGGAACTCACCCTTGTTCTGGATGGCGCATTCAACGACAGTCGCGGCCGTTTCGGACGGGGCGATATCTCGGTTGCCGACGAGAGCGTCGACCATCGGCCCATCGCAGAGAAAGGCCGCCCCTGCATTGCGTTTTCGGTGCTCGACGCGCCAATCAAGCTGACAGGCTCCGTCCGCCAAATCATCGGCGACCTGATCGGCTGAAAGCAGCCACAATGGCGTGATATCGCGTTGAAACCGGGAGATGGCGAGGAACTCCCGGACCAGTTTTGATGTTCGGAGAACTGCCCGGAGGATATGTGCCATGCAAGATTTCGTCGCTCATCCGGAACATGGAATTGCTTGGATTTCCGGCGCGAGTTCCGGAATTGGACGCGCGATGGCACTGAAACTCGCCGACGAAGGATATAAGGTTGCCGTCACCGCTCGCGACCATGAAGAGCTTGCTGAATTGCAAGCCGAGGCGTCGGACCTGTCCGGTAGCATCATTGTGCTCGATGGCGATGTCACCGACGCTGAAGACATGGAGCACGTACTGGCTTCCATCGAATATGGACATGGTGCACTCGCCCTTGCGGTCTTCAACGCCGGCGTCTGTCTGCCCGTCCATGCGCAGGAGTTGAAGCTCGCTGATTTTCAGCAGAGTTTCGCGGTCAATCTGCAGGGTGTTGTAAATTGCCTTGTCCCGACCATACGGCACATGAAGGCGAAGGGGCAGGGGCAGATCGCCATCGTCTCATCCGTTGCAGGCTATAGTGGGCTGCCGTCCAGTGCAGCCTACGGCGCCACGAAAGCCGCCTTGATCAACATGGCGGAAAGCCTGAAATTCGATCTCGACAAGATGGGCATCCGCATTCAGCTCATCACCACGGGCTTTTCCGATACGCCTGCAACGAAAAACAACGAATTTCCCTTGCCGCCGCTGGTCTCGGTCGAGGAGGCAGCCGAGCAGATTTCGACGGGCCTCAAGTCCCGCAGCTTCGAGATTACCTTTCCGAAGCGCGTCACCTACATGATGAAACTTGTCAATCTCCTCCCGTATGGTCTCTATTTCCGGCTGATCAATCGCTCGAGCGGCTGGCGGGCGCGGCCGCTTGACAAGCACGCGCCTCCCGTGATGCCGCATCCCGCGGAATAATATCAATCGTCCAAGCAAGGACGAGGCGGATGGCGGCCAGACAGGAGGTCATCTGTCGAATTGGCCGCCATCCGCTCTCGTCAACTCCGCGCATAGACGACCGTGCGGGCGTCTATGTTTTTAGCGCGGAAGCCGCTTCGCAATGGAATAAATAGAATTCCTAGAGCCGCTTGAAACGCTCATCAAGGCCTACTGGGTAACGCGCAAGGCCTACTGGGTAACGCGTTCCAGGCCGGCCAAAAGCGCTCGCGCCATTCGGCAAGCACATAGTCTAACCCGAAACCAAAGTCTCTAACCAGTGACAATTTCACATTGCGGCCGATTTTCGCAGGAAGGTCGACGAATGATGGGATGTATGGGCTCGCCCACCCGCCTTATGGCAGGCGCAAAGCCGCGTCTGTTGGCCAAAAGACCGGCTGCGCAAAGATAGGTCATCATCTATCGGTGATACCCTCGCATCTGCCAGATGACGTGATACATTGCGGCCTGCAGTGACAAACGGCGCCTGGCAAGGAGAAATGGATGAGCAGATATCGGGTATTTGTAGCAGCCGGAGCGCTGATCAGTCTTGCTGCGATCGTTTCGGCCTGCTCGAACATACCGACATCATACGGCTCCGCGTCAGGATATGTACCCGGAGATTCGATGAATCGAGCCTGCGACGATGGTTTCAGACCGAGCGACGGCCGCTCGTGCAATTACTGACGGGCGAGGTCTTTCCCGCACGACGCGTCGCGCGAGAGCGATCAAGGTCACCTGGTAGACCAGAGGGCGTGGGAGGTCGCTACCTGCGCGTACACAAACAACGCGTCGGCTAGATATTTTAGGAGTGTCTTAACTTTATTGTTCCACTCTATGCCTGTCACGGATAGGTTATCGTGACAGGCAGCATCGACATTACTGAAAGGCTCGTCTCTTGTTCCGAGTGGCGAGCCTTTTCGTTTACTAATCAAAAAAGGGGCCCGGCGCTGAGAGCACCGGGCCCCTTTTTGCTGGCACCCGAAGAAGGGGCCAGCGTGCAACAATTCCTGTCGATTACTGTTGCGCAGGTCCAACCGACGAGAGCCAGGAAAGTTCCTGGCACTTGCTCGAGTGGCTCATCGGGCAGCGCTAGCACACAGCACCAGCGTAAGTTATGCATACACAGCGCCAACCGCGCGACGTCAATTTCAAGGGAGGGGAGATTATCGGAAAAGAAAACGCCCGCTTTTGGAATATCAACAAAAGCAGGCGCTTATCTTAAACTGGCTCCCCGGGCCGGATTCGAACCGGCGACCTGTCGATTAACAGTCGAATGCTCTACCGCTGAGCTACCAGGGATCACCGCTCGCCGCGGTGTGAGTGGCCTAATACAAATGCTTGCCCGATTTGCCAAGCGGTTTTTTCAAAAAAATGACATCCGCTTGTATTCGCTTTGTATAACCCCATCTCCTGTGGATGATTGAAGGACATGATACCACTGGAAAACCCCGCGCCAAGCGATTTGGCATCGACCACACCAGCGGCCACCTCGTTCTTGGATCCATAAGCATTCCGCTTCCGCGATCGCGGCTTGCAAGAATGACAATCGGCGTTCTGTTGATCCTAGGTGGTGTTTTGGGATTCCTTCCGGTCCTTGGCTTCTGGATGATCCCATTGGGATTTGTCGTGCTGTCCCACGACTTGCATATCATCCGTCGGACACGGCGACGTATCGTAGTCTGGTGGGAGAAGCGGCGAAAACCCGCCCCTTGATCAGTTGAACAGCCCTGCGATCCAATAGAAGAGCGCCGAGATAAGCGCTGCGGCCGGAAGCGTGATCACCCAGGCAACGACTATGTTGCCTGCCAATCCCCAGCGGACGGCCGAAACGCGACGCGCCGCGCCAACGCCGATAATGGCGCCGGTAATCGTATGTGTCGTGGAAACGGGAATACCAAGCCATGTGGCAGCAAAGAGCGTCAGCGCTCCGCCCGTTTCCGCGCAGAATCCCTGCATGGGGTTTAGGCGGGTGATCTTAGAACCCATTGTATGGACGATTCGCCAGCCGCCGAAGAGTGTCCCTAGCGCCATGGCCGTCTGGCAGGAAAGCACGACCCAAAGGGGCACGTGGAAGCTTCCTCCGAGATAGCCCTGCGAATACAGAAGCACGGCAATGATCCCCATCGTCTTCTGCGCGTCATTGCCGCCATGGCCCAGCGAATAGAGGGAGGCGGAAACGAATTGCAGGACGCGAAATGTCCGATCGACGGCGAAGGGTGTCTGCCGGACGAAGATCCAGGAGACGCTCAGCACCAGGAAGAGCGCCAGCAGAAAGCCGATCAGCGGCGACATGACGATCGCGCCTGCCGTTTTCAGCAACCCGCCCCACACGATTGAACTGATGCCGACTTTTGCAAGCCCGGCCCCCACGAGCCCGCCCACCAACGCATGCGAGGAACTGGACGGGATGCCAAAGACCCAAGTGACGATATTCCAGATGATCGCCCCCATCAGTGCGGCGAAGATCACCAGCGGTGTGACGATGTTGGGATCAATGATACCTGTTCCCAGGGTCTCCGCTACGTGCAGACCGAAGAAGAGGAACGCGATGAAATTGAAGAAGGCTGCCCAGACGACCGCGTATTGCGGCCGGAGCACGCGCGTCGAAACGATCGTTGCGATCGAGTTTGCCGTATCGTGTAGGCCATTAAGAAAGTCGAAGAACAGTGCGATGGCGATCAGGGCAATCAGCAGCGGGAAGGCGAGGGCGGCATCCATCAAACGTTCTCAATCACGATGCCGCTGATTTCGTTGGCAACGTCCTCGAAGCGATCTACGACTTTCTCGAGTTCGCCGTAAATTTCGCTGCCGATGATATAGGCCATTGGATCTGACGCGCCATGGTGGAGGAAGAGGTCCTTTAGGCCATTGTCGTGCAATTCATCGGAGCGTCCTTCAACGCGGGTGACTTCCTCGGCAATCGCCATCAACCGAGGGGCGTTGGCGCTGATGCGGTCGAGGAGGGGGATCGCTTCGGCGATGAGATGAGCGGCCTGCACGATTGCCGCGCCCATTTCCTGCATGCGCGGATCGAATTGGGTCTGCTCGAAGAGGCGGATCGTCTTGACCGTCTTGTGCATCATGTCAATCGCGTCATCCATCGATTGGATCAGATCCTTGATATCGACGCGGTCGAAAGGCGTGATGAAGCTGCGACGAACCGCAAGCAGCACCTCGCGGGTGATATTGTCGGCATCGTTTTCAAGCGCGATAATCCGATCGCAATGACGCTCGGCATCTTTTCCTGCAAGCAGGTCGTTGAGTGCTTCCGCCGCGTCGACGATTGTTCGGGAATGCTGGGCAAAGAGGTCAAAGAACCGGTCTTCCCGGGGTAGAAGTTTTCGAAACCAGCTGAGCATTCCATCCATCCATTTGAGAATTTTTAGGAGCCCGTCATAAATTAGTGAGGCTTGCAATAAAAGTGTCACATTTGCACCGATCCCACTCTTTTCGTCGGGCGTTGCAATTGCCGCAGGGGAACTCGGAACCCTTTCAAACGTTAATTCTGGTAGTGTTCCCAGGCGGAATATTTAGGAAATGAGAAGGTGCTGGAATGAAGAAGGTTGCGGTACTGTCGTTCGCAATTGCGTTGGCCCTGTCTGGCATCGGACCGTCTTTAGCTGAAAATTCCGGCGACGAGCATTCGGCTCAAAGCCGTGGCGGGTTCGGAGACTCCGGCGTGATGAATAGTCGCAATTACGGCGGCTACGATCGGTGTAATATCTACCGCTGCGGTGGCTATCGCCATAGCCATTATGGCGGCGACTACCACGGGAACGACTACTATCGACATTACAACCATTACAACAATGGCTACTATGGCCATTACCACGATGGCTATTATCGACATCACTACAACGATGCCGGGGCGCTGATTGGTGGTCTTGCCGCAGGCGCAATCGTTGGCGGCCTCATTGCACAGCCACAGGGGTATCCGGTCGGCAATTCGCACGTCGATTGGTGTTACAGTCGCTATCGCTCCTATCGTGCATATGACAACACCTATCAGCCGTATTATGGCCCGCGGCAGCAATGCTACTCGCCATACTGATGGTTGATCATAAAAACCGGGGCATGCCGGTCGGAAATGCTAACCCCTTGCACTCGATTTTTCAAAGACGCGACGACGAACGCTTGGCGGGATCGCGGCGTCGTCAGGGCCGACCGATCCACTCCTCAAGGCTCAGCAACGGTAAGCCTCCCCGATGGAACCTTATCAATGGCAGCAGGTTCGCTTCTCGACAGACAAGGAGCCAGACAATGACTGATCCAAAGGACAAGCGAGATACCGAGCCGATGCCGTCGCCGACTTGGAAGCCTAGCCCGCCGGAAATGGATCTCGAGCCAATTCCGTTGCCAGACCGGACCGATGAATACCCGCTGGGCGACGATCTGCCGGGTGAGGGGATGGTGTCCGCAGTTCCCAGCCGCGACGAGGCCAATATGGAGCCGGATGAAGCCCTGCCGGACGATGCCGAGGAGGAAATCCTGAACGACGACCCGGCACGCGAAAAGATCAGGTTCGATGAAGAGATCCCCAAGAGCAGCCGCTGAAGAAGGAAACATCAACCGACCTCCCGGGCGATACGATTTCGCGCTGCAGCTTTTCCATCCAACGGGCTAAGTCGATGAGGCATTCTCTTTCGCTCATGCGCGCCTCCCGCGGAACCATGGCATCAAGCGGTCGATTTCCGCTCAGAGTAACGAGGCAACGAAGTTCAACGAGGTGGCGCCATGACAAACCACGCCCTCTTCAACCAAACGATCGTCCTTCATTGCTCGAGTGCTATCGCAAGGGAGGCCGTTTTTACGGCCTCCGATCGTCCCCTGCTATCTTATGGCGCTACGCGGCCACCGCCGGTGGGTGTCCTGATCATCCACGGCTGAACCGCAGGCGGCTTCATCAAGATACCTTTCTTATTCCCAAAAGCTCGAACTGCATCGCGTGCCACCTCAAGCGGCTTATGCCCGTCGTGGGCCATGTAGCAGGTCTTGAGGGTTGCCTCATGCACGAGGTCTCGGTCGTTCTCCGGCCAGTCTTCGAGAAAATCGATGGCGTCCGCCAGAGAGTATATCTCCCGAATCAGGCCTTCCCGCTCCTTCAAATAGACGGGACGATTAAAGTTCGCGTTCATCGCTACCTCACTGAAAACGTTGGTGATCAACAAGGGTGGCACTGAAGTCCAGCGCCGGCCGAAGATTTATTTTCTCGGTTTTTTCGTTTCAATACGCGACAGGTGAAAAATTTCGGGAGGCGCGTGCATGACCTTCCTTGAGCCTGCGCCACCCATGGTCCCGACGTAGAACACAATGAGGAGATGGAGCGGGAGCACACTCACCGCCTGGTGACTGTTCGTCGAGAGTACAACAATTCCGGATTTGGCCCCGACCGACCATCAACCTCCGCCACAATATCTCGTCGTCCCGAAGTCCTAGCGTCAAGTCTGTGGAAGAACGATCCGGCACGGTTATTCAGAACGGGAAAAGGACATTATTCAGAATGAACCCCCTTGCGATTTCTCTAGGATGGTTCTAAACGGCTGCCACGGTTTGATTATTCGACCGCGTGAGGCCTCGTGGCGGAGTGGTGACGCAGAGGACTGCAAATCCTTGTACCCCGGTTCAATTCCGGGCGAGGCCTCCAACCCCGGTTCACTTCAACAACTCATTGATTTGGCTGTCGATTTTGGGGCGGGATTTATCCTACCTTCGGACCGATCAAGCTGTGCTGATCCAGCCTCAGGGCGGGTTCGGTTGCCGCCAGCGAGTTTCGTGCTGGCCGCCATGTCCCGGAATTCTGCTTAAAGAATGCAGATATTACCGCTGCAATACCGCATGACTTTGCAATCCCGCCTACTCCAATTGGACTAGGACCTAGGTCCGTCTAGGCCGGTCTTTATGACAGGGTTATGTTTCCCTCGCTGGCCTACCAAGAAGATGGGGTTTTAAAAGGTATCGGACCACTTCCTGATTAGCTCCATCTGCCACGGTAGGCAGGGCGGGGGAACATTCTCAGTCCAGCAATACTGGAGAGGGCTGCCACGATGGCTGGCCCTCTCCCAGTTCGACCCTCACCTCTCCCCAAACTTTAGCAGCATCGACAGGACGAGAAACAGAGCGGCAATATCTTTCCGCAGCCAAACGACGGCCCCGGCCGCGGCCTTCTTGTGGCCCCGGCCGGGTTGCCGACCTTGGAGGGGCTGGGGGAGGCTCCGAGGTCGACGCTGCAAAGCTACAGGTGGCGCTTGACCACTGATATTTGCGCTTAAAGATATGTTTCGCCGTTTGTTCGTGCCTAAAAAGTCCTCACGGCGAATATACCGAAGTGAGTCCGAGCGTTAGGGATATCCCAAACGACCGCAATGCGTATGGACGGCTTGGCGGCCAGTTTGTGCGCTGCAGGAATGGCATCGGTGAGACGCCGGTTTGTTGCGACATTCGGCGCACCGCCGCTTACGGCGGGGATCAGGAGTATGATCGCGAGCAGCACGCAGATAAAACAAGTGCCCAGGAGAAGTGGTTTAATCGCCATATCTAGCCCGATGCTCCAGGGAAACGACACTACCTGCGAAAAACTGACAACAACCTGAGAGACGATCGCGAGTGGAAGTCAGCTCGTTTCGCCATCGAAAAGCCCGCAACAGAAGATCGCAAGCAAAGTTGCGATGATGAAGACGTCGAACAAAGAGAGATATCCAATGATGTTCGGCATGGCTCCTCCCTAATCCCTCCGGTTGCAATAATATCACAGTGCGTTCGTTTGTTCCATGAACGATTGCGGCCGTACGCCTTCAGCGACGCGAGCACCCCGAATTCTTGCCGCAAGCATTCGCGAAGCCTTGAAAGGCGGGTGTGCTAAGATTAAGAGACGTCCAGACAAAGCCGCTTCTACCGAGCGAGAGGACATGATGAATTTCGAATCAGCACGCGCAAACATGGTCGACAACCAACTCCGCACAACGGACGTCACCTCGCATTCAGTGCTGACGGCCTTCCTCACCGTGCCCCGCGAGGCTTTCGTTCCAGAGAAGGCGAAGGCGCTTGCCTATATCGATCGTGACGTCGAAATCCTTTCGGCAGCGTCCGGCAAGCCGGCGCGTTATCTGATGCAGCCGTCACCGCTTGCAAAGCTGCTCCAACTTGCGGCGGTTACGAAAGATGACGTCGTGCTCGAGATCGGTGCCGGTAGCGGCTACGT
Source organism: Rhizobium mesoamericanum STM3625 (assembly GCF_000312665.1). GTDB lineage: Bacteria > Pseudomonadota > Alphaproteobacteria > Rhizobiales > Rhizobiaceae > Rhizobium > Rhizobium mesoamericanum. The sequence goes on from NZ_HF536772.1 coordinate 2,474,659, forward strand.
ATCGGCTCTTTTGTCTCAGCTGGCCGGAACGGTAATTGCGGTCGAAGAGGACGAAACGCTGGCGGCGGAAGCCAAGGCCAACCTTGCCGGCTACACAAACGTGTCTGTTGTCACTGGCCCGCTCAATGGCGGCAGCCCGTCGGGTGCTCCTTATGATCTGATTTTTATCAGCGGCTCCGTCGAGGAAGTTCCTGCTTCCCTGCTGTCGCAGCTTCGCGATGGTGGTCGTTTGGTCACCGTCCAGGGTTACGGCGGGTCGGCTCGTGCGAAGGTTTTTGTGAGCGAGCGCGGCACCGTTTCCGAAAACGTCTACTTCAATGCCTCCGTTAAGCCGCTTCCAGGTTTTGCCAAGGCGCGCGAATTCGTGTTCTGATCGATAGCTGCAGTCACTGATTTTTAGCGGGCGCCTTCGGTGCCCGTTTCTCTATCCGCATCGAATTTTTGCATGCCAAGCAAGCACGGCAGAAAAGCTGTGCATGGTGGCATTCATTTGATTCGCGATGATTTTTTTCAATCATCGGCTATCCTAAGCTATGGGTGATTCGGATGCCCATTCCACGCAATCCGGTCGTTTTCGGAATAACGGGGATAGATATGGCTCAGCCAAGTGTAGTGCGTGAACCGTCCATGGAAGAGATTCTCGCGTCGATCCGCCAGATCATCGAGAGCAATGACCCAGGTGCTGGCAGGGCGATCTCCGCGTCGCTCCCGGCGGTTTATGGCGCCGATGAAGAGGATCGCGATTCGGACATCCATTTGACAGTGGATGAGACCTACGCTGGCGTGGAATTCCCCGAGACTGTTGCTCAGCCCGATCCCCGTTTCATCGCTGCCAATTCGGCAGGCTTGGCGCCCCACCAGGAGGCGCAGCCACGTGCGATGTCGCTGGCCGATGTCGCAGCGCGCGTCCGGGCGGCGTCAGAGCGCAACGCCGCTCAGTTGCAGCGTGAAGTGCCGCCGGCCTTTCGGCAGGCCGAAGCAAGGGCCACTGAACCGCGAACCGAAGTGCAGGAAGCCACTGGCGAAGCTCCCGCTCCAAGGGCCTCGCAGGCTACTGAAGTCGCTACGTCCCCCATTTCAGCTCCCGCGCCGAAAGTCGTCGCTGTACGCCCGCCCGTGGAAGTGCCGTTCGAAATGCCTCAGGCTGCCATCTCCATGGAGCCGCGACCGGCTGTTGTCCAGGCGACCGAGGTTTCCGTTCCTGCCATTGCCGAGCCGATGGTAGAAGACACACTGCCGCGCCGCATTGAGGATGAGCAGCAGCCGGCATTGCTCTCGCATGATGCCGGCCTTCAGGTAGCCCGTTCCTTCGAGGAACTTGCAGCGGCTGTCGATGGAGCGGGGCGCCGGTCTTTCGATGAGATCGCAGAAGATATGCTGCGCCCGATGCTGCGGGACTGGCTGGATGACAATCTGCCTACCCTGGTTGAGCGTCTTGTGCGCGAAGAGATTGAGCGCGTGGCGCGCGGCCCGCGCCGCTGATCGGAAACGCCTTTTCTCAAAAGCCGCTCCGGTCTCCGGGGCGGCTTTTTTATTGACTTGCCCGAAGCCATCCTATTTACAACCCGCATCTAAGAACCTCCAGATTTTGGTCCCCAAATGCTCGACAAGACCTACGATTCCGCTGCCGTTGAACCGAAAATCGCTGCGAAATGGGATGAGGCGGACGCCTTCCGCGCGGGCGCCAATGCCAAGCCGGGCGCCGAGACCTTCACCATCGTGATCCCGCCGCCGAATGTGACTGGCTCGCTGCACATGGGGCACGCGCTGAATAACACGCTGCAGGACATCATGGTCCGCTTCGAGCGCATGCGTGGCAAGGATGTGCTCTGGCAGCCAGGCATGGACCATGCCGGTATCGCCACGCAGATGGTCGTCGAGCGCAAGCTGATGGAACAGCAGCTGCCGGGTCGCCGCGATATGGGGCGCGAAGCCTTCATTGAGAAGGTCTGGGAATGGAAGGCGGAATCGGGCGGCCTCATCTTCAATCAGCTGAAGCGCCTCGGCGCCTCCTGCGATTGGTCGCGCGAGCGCTTCACCATGGACGACGGTCTCTCCGCTGCAGTTCTCGAAGTCTTTGTAAGCCTTTACAAGGAAGGCCTGATCTATCGCGACAAACGCTTGGTCAATTGGGATCCGAAGCTTTTGACGGCGATCTCCGACATTGAGGTCGAGCAACACGAGGTCAACGGAAACCTCTGGTACTTCCGCTATCCGCTGGAACCTGGCGTCACCTATCAGCATCCCGTGGCCTTTGACGACGAGGGCAAGGCGACGGAATGGGAAACGCGCGACTATATCGTCGTTGCGACCACTCGCCCGGAGACGATGCTCGGCGACACCGGCGTTGCCGTCAACCCGAAGGATGAGCGCTACAAGCCGCTCGTCGGCAAGCATGTGATCCTGCCGATCGTCGGCCGCCGCATTCCGATCGTCGCTGACGATTATCCGGATCCGACTGCCGGCACCGGCGCCGTCAAGATGACACCGGCGCATGATTTCAACGATTTTGACGTCGGCAAGCGCGCCGGCTTGCGTATCGTCAATGTACTTACGGCCGACGCGCGGATTACGCTTAAGGACAACGAGGATTTCCTGGAAGGCATTCCGGATGCTGCAGCGTTGCACGGCGCCTGGGACGAACTCGAAGGCAAGGATCGTTTCGAGGCACGCAAGATCATCGTCCGCATCTTTGAAGAAGGTGGGCTTCTCGACAAGGTCGAACCGCACAAGCATATGGTTCCGCATGGCGACCGTGGCGGCGTTCCGATTGAGCCGCGCCTGACGGAGCAGTGGTACGTCGACGCCAAGACGCTCGCAGCACCGGCGATCGCTTCCGTTCGCGAAGGCCGCACCAAGCTCGTTCCGCGCAGCTGGGACAAGACCTATTTCGAATGGATGGAAAACATCCAGCCCTGGTGCGTCTCGCGCCAGCTCTGGTGGGGTCATCAGATTCCGGCGTGGTACGGCCCGGATGGTCAGGTCTTCGTCGAAAAGACCGAGGAAGAAGCCCTGCAGGCGGCAATCCAGCATTACCTGTCGCACGAAGGCCCAATGAAGGCCTATGTCGAAGATTTGCTCGAAAACTTCAAGCCGGGTGAAATCCTGACGCGAGACGAAGACGTCCTCGACACATGGTTCTCGTCCGCGCTTTGGCCGTTTTCGACGCTCGGCTGGCCCGACAAGACGCCGGAACTGGAACGCTACTATCCGACTAACGTTCTGGTTACCGGCTTCGACATCATCTTCTTCTGGGTTGCCCGCATGATGATGATGGGCCTCCATTTCATGAAGGATGAGGACGGCGTTCCGGTCGAGCCCTTCAACACGGTCTACGTTCACGCGCTGGTTCGCGACAAGAACGGCCAGAAGATGTCGAAGTCCAAGGGCAACGTCATCGATCCGCTGGAACTGATCGACGAATACGGCGCCGACGCCTTGCGCTTCACGCTGGCGATCATGGCAGCGCAGGGTCGTGACGTTAAGCTCGATCCGGCGCGTATCGCCGGCTATCGCAATTTCGGCACCAAACTCTGGAATGCGACGCGCTTTGCCGAGATGAACGGCGCCCAGAGCGATCCGCATTTCGTGCCCGAGGCCGCCGAGCTGACAATCAACCGCTGGATTCTAACGGAGCTTGCCCGTACGGAACGTGACGTAACGGAAGCCCTCGAATCCTACCGTTTCAACGATGCGGCGGGGGCGCTCTATCGCTTCGTCTGGAACCAGGTCTGCGACTGGTACCTCGAGCTGCTGAAGCCGGTCTTCAACAGCACGGACGACGGCGCAAAGAAGGAGGCGCAGGCTTGCGCCGCCTATATCCTGGAGGAAATCTATAAGCTCCTGCATCCCTTCATGCCGTTCATGACAGAAGAGCTCTGGGCGCACACCGCAGGCGAGGGCATTGAGCGCGACACGCTGGTCTGTCATGCCGAGTGGCCGGCGCCGTCTTATGCCGATGATGCTGCTGCCGATGAAATCAACTGGCTGATCGATCTCGTTTCGGGCATCCGGTCGGTTCGTGCCGAAATGAACGTGCCGCCATCGGCAGTTGCGCCGCTGGTTGTCGTCGGTGCCAATAGCCTGACGCGCGAACGGCTGGTCCGCCATGATGCAGCCATCAAACGCCTCGCGCGCGTCGACGGCATTTCACTCGCCAGCGAGGCGCCGAAGGGTGCCGCGCAGATCATCGTCGCGGAAGCGACCGTCTGCCTGCCGCTCGGCACGCTGATCGATCTTGGTGCGGAAAAGGCGCGGCTCGAAAAGGCAATCGCCAAGACCGATGGCGAAATCGCGCGCATCAACGGCAAGCTCTCGAACGAGAAGTTCGTCGCCAACGCAAACCCCGAGGTAGTCGCCGCCGAGCGTGATCGCCTGGAGGAACTGCAGGGCCAGATCGCGAGCTTGCGGGTTGCACTGTCACGTGTATCCGAGGTCGCGTAAAATCAACGCCTAGTAGTATGTTTTTTTATGGCGCCCGATGTCGAATCGGGCGCCTTTTTTCTGTTGCGGTCGCTCGTCTGATTTTCGGGGGGCTGGATTTGCCTGGGATGAGGGTGGGACGCCTTGATTCCACACGTTTTCCTGAGCCGTTTGGCGAAAAATTTGAGTGTTGTTTCCCTGTTACAGGAGAGCGCTCCCATGGAATGGTCGACCTAAATCAGATGGTTATTTTACCATGTGTGGAATTTTGTTCTAAATTGTCGAAACGTTGACGTGCCCGTCAATGTTTTACGTAAAACTTCCGTTAGCCGAGTTTCAAATCCCGAGCCGCCACAAAGTTGCCATTTACCGGCATCGCCTGCACAGTCCGGCCGTTGCAATTGCCTGAGTGGGGGAGACACCTTGGCATCTCGTATGACTTCGGCCGGCGTTCTATCGCTTGCTCTAATTTCAACGCTGGCGCAGCCGTCCTTCGCGGGCGGCCTTGATCGCGGCGGCTACAATATCGATCTGCTGTTTGATCAGTCGCGTTTTTCAGCGCAAGCGGCCGTGATTTATGTCATGCCGCAGCGCGAACTCAAGAATGTGAGGGACACGAACACGTCCATTCCTGGTGGCGGTAACCTCAATGGCAGACCCAACTCGGCGGATGAGACAGAGAACTACGCGATCCCCTATGTCGGCTTCAAGGCCGGATACGAAGATGTGGACTGCCTCTTCGACTATTCGGAACCATTCGGCGCGCATACAAATCCTGGCATCAACTGGGCGGGCGCCAACAACAACATTGAAACCAAAATCGAGACGCACAACTACGCTACCACGTGCTCTTACAAGTTCGACGTCGGTCCCGGCCAGCTTCGCTTGATTGGCGGCGCCTTCTATCAGGAGGTGGAAGGCTTCAAGGAGCGCCTGGTTAGCACGTTACCTATAGCGTTTGGCACCGGGACGGGTGTCGGCCGGCTAGATCTCGAGGACAATGGTTGGGGATGGCGCACCGGTATCGCGTATGAAATTCCGGAATATGCGATGCGCGCCAGCCTGGTCTATAACAGCCGTGTGAAGTACGACAACCTGAGCGGCACGGTTGACCTGACGCAGGTGACAACAGGATCGCGCGCGCCCCTGAATGTGCCGCCTTACGGACGCGTCACCAATGTCTTTGGTGAAGCGGAAGCTCCAGATTCATTGGAGTTAAAGGTTCAAAGCGGCATCGCGCCCGACTGGCTAGCGTTTGGGTCGGTAAAATGGACAAACTGGAGTGTGCTCCAGTCCATCTCGCTTTGCCCCACCGTCACAAAGGGCAGGGCCTGCACGCCCACCAGTGGAACCCAGCTGACGTCCCTTGATCTGCTCTATCAGGACGGTTGGACCATTAGTGGTGGCATCGGCCACAAGTTCAATGAGCAGTGGACCGGTGCTGTCAGCCTGACGTGGGATCGCGGCACCAGCCACGGCTATGGTTCGCAGACCGACACCTGGACGGTCGGGGTCGGCGCTGCCTATAACCCGAACGACAACATTGAATGGCGGGTTGCCGGCGCGCTTGGCGTACTCACGAGCGGTTCATCAGGCGTGCTCGTACAAGATGGTGTGGCCTATGGAACCGACGTCTCCTACGACTACGGCAACGATCTTGTGGCTGCTGTCTCGACCAGCATCAAGGTGAAATTCTAAGTTACAAAGATGAGCCTCAGTTCAGCCCGGCAAAATTGCCGGGCTTTTCTTTATGTACGGGTCGTTAAGCATGACGTTTCCGCGTCTCGTTTTGTGACGATTCAGCAACAGTTTTTTACCAGCATTTGCGTAAGATGATCTCAGGGCCAAATTGTCCATTTCCCGCCACAAACAAGGCGCAGCGCTATAGGCGGGCGAGGGAATGACAGGCACAAGGTGCGTGTAAAAGAGTACGATGAGCGAGTTCGTAACGGGTACAGACACAATGGATGAAGCTTCCGGCAGCGCTGCCGCGGCTTGCTCCATATTCCTTGTCTCGCAAGGCGGTTCTTCCCCAGAACTTCGCTCTTACGTTGCACAACCGAGCCTCTCTTTCTTCTCCAGTTCAAATCGATCGGAGGCATCGGAATCCGCTTCCGGTAACATCGACACAGGTTTGGTCACAATTGGTGATTATCATTTTCGTGACGGCGGAAAGGCGAATAGCCGGGTCGCGGGAGTGAAGCAGACTATATCGCGGGCGGGTCTCGCCGGGCGGCGAGTGGACAGGAGCGATGCGCTTGGAATTGAGGCTCTCGATGGAGGGCGAAAGGCTGGATGCGACGCGGGCAAGGGGGCCATTGAGCCCACCGCGGGATCGCTCGCCGGGAGGAATGCATCCGAGGATCGAGAGGTCGTACGGATGGGAAGCGCGAAAGAAACCGAGTGAAATGCTGACGTCCGAGTTCAGACCTTTCAGATTGCTGTTCGTGGGGCTTTCCATTGCCTGTTGCGCGGCAATTGCATCGCCCGCCAGCGCGTTCGACATCAAGTCAGGCGTTTCGAAGGAATCCGGTCCCTTCGATCTCTTCAAGTTCGGTTTTAAGGCCTATAAGAACGGTCAGAAGGAAGAAGCAGTCGAAGCCTATAAATACGCGGCGGAAAAGGGACATACTGGGTCACGCTGGGCGCTCGCCAATATGTATGCCGACGGCGATGGCGTCGCACAGGACGACTTCGAAGCCTTCAAGATCTACAGCGAGATTGCGCAGCAGGGCGTCGAGCCAGGCTCTGAGGATACTGGCTTCTTCGTCAACGCGCTTCTGTCACTTGCCAACTATTACAAGCACGGTATTCCCGGCAGCCCCGTTAAGACCGATCTCAGCCAGGCGCGCCAGCTCTACTTCCAGGTTGCGTCCACATTCGGTGTACCCGAAGCCCAGTTCCAACTGGCACAAATGATGTTGGCGGGCGAAGGCGGCAGCACCAGCGCACAGCAGGCGAAGAAGTGGCTCAACCAGGCGCGCAAGAGCGGCCATCCAGGCGCCATGGCCGTCTTCGGCAATATCCTGTTCCAGGAAGGGCAGGCAGCCAACGGGCTTGCGCTGATGACGGCCGCTCTCGACCGTTGCAAGCCGAAGGACTGTGGCTGGATGGAGTCCCTACAGGAGCAGGCTTTCTCCGTTGCAACCGAAAGTGACCGCCGCTCGGCCATTGCGCTTTCTCACAAAATCAGTGTCAGCGGCGCTGACTGACGGCGCTTGAAGGAAGCTGTGCCAAGCGATCTGACGATACGGCGCACGCGAGCCTTAGGCTGCGAAATCGAAGTAGGCCACGACAGGCACGTGGTCCGATGGCTTTTCCCAGGCGCGGACGTGCTTCTCAATCGCCGAGGATGTCATGCGATCGGCAGCCTCGGGTGAAAGCAGCAGGTGGTCGATCCGAATGCCGTTGTTCTTCTGCCAGGCACCGGCCTGATAATCCCAAAATGAGTAGAGTTGGACGGCGTCCGTTGTGGCGCGCACGGCATCCGTCAGTCCAAGGCCCTCAAGTCGACGAAATGCCTGGCGTGTTTGCGGCAGGAACAGCGCGTCGTTCTCCCAGACCTTCGGATCGAAGCAGTCATGAGGCTCCGGTATGACGTTATAGTCGCCGGCCAGGATCAGGATTTCCTCATAGGCCAGCCGTTCGGCTGCAAATGAGCGCAGTCGCTCCATCCAGGCGAGCTTGTAGCTATATTTCTCGGTGTCAACAGGATTGCCGTTCGGCAGGTAGAGGCAGCAGACTCGCGCGACGCGGCTGCCCGGCAGCGAAAAGACGGCTTCGAGGAAGCGAGCCTGCTCGTCGAGCGGATCGCCGGGCAGCCCGCGGCTGACTTCATCAGGCTTGGTCTTGGAAAGGATCGCAACGCCGTTGAAGCCCTTTTGGCCATGCGTCTCGACATGATAGCCCATCGCTTCGATTTCGAGCCTGGGAAAAGCCTCGTCTATCGTCTTGATCTCCTGCAGGCAGACGATATCGGGATCGGAATCTTTCAGCCATTGCGTGAGATTGTCGATGCGCGCCTTAACGCCGTTGATGTTCCAGGTCGCGATCTTCATGGGTGTCCTGTTCCGCTTCGTCAGTCTCTTCTATCGCGCTCCATCGAACACGGACAAGACCATAAACCGGCCGCAAGGGTTTCTTCGGCCGGTTCGATGTGGATACCTTTTAATCTGGATTAGATCGAGAAGCTGGTGCCGCAGCCGCAGCTTGCGACAGCGTTCGGGTTCTTGATCTGGAAGGATTGACCAAGGAGGTTGTCGACGAAGTCGATTTCGGATCCGGCCATATAGACCAGCGAGAGGCTGTCGATCAGCACCTTGGCGTCGTTCTTTTGAACGACGGTGTCGTCGTCCTGCGCATCGTCTGCGAGGTCGAACTTGTAGGAAAAGCCCGAACAGCCACCGCCTTCCACGGAAACGCGCAGCGCGCTCTTGCCGGGCTCGGTACCGACAATTGCCGCGATTCGTTTTGCCGCAGCATCGGAAAGGGTTACACTTACGTCCGTCATTTTTGCTCCTGCCGGGGTCAAGATCCGGAGAGAATACCTGTTGGCCGCTGTTTTCAAACGGCTGATTTTAAAGCTACTTACGCTCTATACCACGAAAGCGCAGGTTCCGGCAAAATGACTGCGAAAGCATCGCTTTGCCGTTTATGCTCTCTATAGGTATGAAGAGCGCAAGGCGGCGTCAATGGGCGGCTGCATATCGGGTAACGGTGACGAATGACGATTGACAGGCAGGCATTGGGGTACGGCAACAGTGACAGGGCGGCGTATGCGGCCGATCCCTGGTCGACGCGCGGGAGGCTCTATCCCGAGGACCTCAGCCCGACCCGTTCGGATTTTCAGCGTGACCGTGACCGTATTGTTCACACGACGGCATTTCGCCGGCTGAAGCACAAGACGCAGGTGTTCATCGCCCAGGACGGCGATCACTACCGGACCCGCCTGACACACACCATCGAGGTTGCCCAAGTTGCTCGCGCCCTTGCCAGGGCACTGAAGCTGGATGAAGACCTCGCAGAGGGCGTGGCGCTCGTCCATGACTTCGGCCACACGCCCTTCGGTCACACTGGCGAGGATGCGCTGCACGAGGTGCTGCTGCCCTACGGCGGCTTTGATCACAACGCCCAGTCGCTGCGCATCGTCACCAAGCTGGAGCGCCGCTATGCCGATTTTGATGGCATCAATCTGACATGGGAAAGCCTGGAAGGGCTCGTCAAGCACAATGGCCCGCTGCTGACCAAGAAGGGCGCCGGCACGCGTGGGCCGGTTCCGCAGCCTATCCTGGATTATTGCGAGATCCACGACCTGGAATTGGATACCTATGCAAGCCTTGAAGCGCAGGTCGCCGCAATCGCTGACGATATTGCCTACAACACGCATGACATCGACGACGGACTTCGCTCCGGCTATCTGACCTTCGACATGCTGGAGGAGATCCCGTTTCTGGCGGGACTGATGGCAGAAGTGCGGGAACGCTATCCGAACCTCGAGCCCAGCCGCTTTACCCACGAGATCATGCGCCGGCAGATCACGCGGATGGTCGAGGACGTCATTTCCGTCGCGCAACAAGGTCTTTCGGTGATCAGGCCTAAGAGCCCAACGGATATTCGCCAGGCCAATCGCGTGATCGCGACATTCTCCGACAAAATGTCCGAAACCGACCGGCAGATCAAGGCGATGCTGTTCAAGCATATCTACAGGCATCCTGAGATCATGCGCATCCGCGCTGGCGCCGCGCAGATCGTGACTGATCTCTTCGGCGCCTATATGGCCAATCCGAAGGAGATGCAGAGCCACTATTGGGTGGATCATATCGCGGGTCTTGCCGAAGCGGCGAGGGCGCGCCATGTCGGCGATTATCTGGCGGGGATGACCGATACCTACGCGATCAGCGCTCACAGGCGTTTGTTTGACCGCACTCCGGATTTGCGATAGGCAGCGGTCGCCCGGCCGGGACCGGACAACTGCCTTGTGGCAAAGCGCCTATGCATGGAAGAGTGCGATGAACCTTTTTACCGATTTCGACGCCAGGATTAAAACCACCCTTGAACAGATCGATCTGGTCAGGGAGAAACGATCCGAGGTGGATTTCGGCCGCATCGCGATCGAGCCGCCGCGCGACCCGAGCCACGGGGATGTCGCCACCAACGCCGCCATGGTGCTGGCAAAGCCGCTCGGCACCAATCCGCGCGCGTTGGCAGAGATCATCGCTGAGAAGTTGAAGGAAGACGTCGATATCGCGGACGTCTCGGTTGCTGGCCCCGGCTTTATCAACATCAGGCTCTCGGTCGGCTACTGGCAGCGCTTGCTTGCCTCGATCATCGAGACCGGCACGGACTACGGCCGTTCGGCGATTGGCGCTGGCAAACGCGTCAACGTCGAATATGTGTCTGCAAACCCGACAGGGCCCATGCATGTCGGCCATTGCCGCGGCGCCGTCGTCGGCGACGCGCTGGCTAACCTGCTTTCCTTTGCCGGATTCGATGTCGTCAAGGAATACTACATCAATGACGCGGGCTCGCAGATTGACGTTCTGGCGCGCTCTGTCTTTCTGCGCTACCGCGAAGCGCTCGGCGAGAAGATCGGCGAGATTCCGCCCGGTCTTTATCCTGGCGATTACCTCGTGCCCGTTGGTGAGTCACTGGCTCGTGACTACGGCGTCAAGCTGCACAACATGCCCGAAGATCAGTGGATGCCTCTCGTCAAGGATCGCACCATCGACGCGATGATGGCGATGATCCGTGAGGATCTCGACGCGCTGAACGTTCATCACGACGTGTTCTTCTCGGAGCGCACGCTGCATGCGCATGGCGCTGCGGCGATCCGCACGGCAATCAACGATTTGACGTTCAAGGGGCACGTCTACAAGGGCACGCTGCCGCCGCCCAAAGGCCAGTTGCCCGAGGACTGGGAAGACCGTGAACAGACGCTGTTCCGCTCGACGGAAGTCGGCGATGATATGGACCGTCCGCTGATCAAGTCGGACGGTTCCTACACCTATTTTGCTGCCGACCTTGCCTACTTCAAAAACAAATTCGACCGTGGTTTCAACGAGATGATCTATGTTCTCGGCGCCGACCACGGCGGATACGTGAAGCGCCTGGAAGCGGTGGCTCGGGGCGTTTCGGAAGGCAAGGCAAAGCTGACCGTTCTTCTTTGCCAGCTCGTGAAGCTGTTCCGAAACGGCGAGCCGGTGAAGATGTCGAAGCGTTCGGGAGACTTCGTGACGCTGCGTGATGTTGTCGAAGAGGTCGGTCGCGATTCGGTTCGCTTTATGATGCTGTACCGGAAGAGCTCCGAGCCGCTGGACTTCGATTTCGCCAAAGTAACGGAGCAATCAAAGGATAACCCGGTGTTCTACGTGCAGTATGCGCACGCACGCTGCATGTCTGTTTTCCGGCAGGCGAAGGAGGCGTTTCCGGACCTCGACGTCACCCCCTCCGACCTCGCGAAAGCGGTGGCGGGGATCTCGGATCCTGCGGAATTGCAGCTGGTTGCGAAGGCTGCGGAGTTTCCACGCTTGGTCGAGTCTGCGGCACAGTCACAGGAGCCTCACCGCGTCGTATTTTATCTCTACGACCTGGCCAGTTCTTTCCATGCGCACTGGAATAAAGGTAAGGATCAAGTAGACTTACGATTTATTAACGATAAGAACCGAGAATCGAGTATAGCCAGATTAGGGCTGGTGTACGCCGTTGCGTCGGTTTTGAAGTCGGGACTTGCCATTGCGGGTACCGCTGCGCCGGATGAGATGCGGTAGCGTCACCATTTACCCACAATGCTCTGGCATAAACCTTAGCAGTTGCGAGTGGGATGAGTATGGCAGACAAACAGCGGGCGTATGACACGCGTAAGAATACGGACCTCTTTGCCGACGACGATCCTTTGGCGGAACTTGCTCGCATCGTTGGCTTTGAGCCGCGGGTAGCAGCAAATACTGTCGAAGGTGCCCCCCGACAGGAGCCGGCGTTCAATCTCGAGGATGAATTGTTGCGCGAGTTCGAGCGCTACGAGGAACCTCAGTCCCAGGCTTCCTTCAATCGTCTGCCTGAGCCCGCCTTAGAGCAACCGGTTGCCCCGGTCGCCTATGAGGCGCCCGTCGAAGTGGATGCGCAGCCGACTGCGGTGTCCGAAGCCGAACTTGTCCCCGAACTTGTCGTTGAGCCTGAGGCTGCCGACGAGCCGCTCGTTCGTCAGCCTTTTGACGTGGCGTCCAACCTGACCCCTGCCGCTTGGGCACCGGCCGCTCGTGAGGGCGAGCCAGTCTCCGGTGGCGCTCGTGATCTGATCGAAGAGCTCGAGATGTCGATTGGTGCGGCGCCTGCTCCGGCAGCGCCCGTTGCGCCTGTCAAGGCTCCCCAGTGGTCTGCCGCCAGCATTCGGCTGCCGATCGCAAACTTCCACCCGGCGCGCCGTGATGAGGCTCCATCTGCAGCGATCGCTGCTCCGGCATCCGAGCCGACTATTGTTGCGTCCGAGAGCGTTGCTGCGTTCGAGGTGCCTGTTGCTGCGGGCTTCCCGGCCGAAATCGATCGCCACGAAGAACCCGATGCGGTCCCCGACGCATCTGAGATGCGCGAGGAGGCGCCGGTCGTTGAAGCCCTCATCGATCACAGCGCCTTCGATCTGGCTGCTGCCGCGAAGGATGATGGCGCTGTTCAGGCCGATGCTGCGCTGACCGAGGCTGCACCTACCGAGATCGACGATATTACCTTCGATATCGATGAACTCCTCGCCGACGTCTCTCATTACCCCGTTCCCGAGCGCCAGACCGCGCCTGCGGATGAAGTCACGGAGATGCCGACCTCGCCCGAGCCGCCTCGCGCAGCCACGCCCGTCGTGGCGCCGCTGCCGAAGCCAGTCGAGCAGCCTGTTGCCGCTACGGCCAGAGCCGAACCGGAAGGTGACGATCCTTTCGCCGGTCATGACTTTGAGCTCGATCTCGAAGGCATCGAGCTGGAACTCGCCGATTTCGACTTTGCTGAGCCAGTAAAGGCGCAGCCGCAGGCAGTCGAGCCGCCAAGAGTTCAGGCACAGCATACCCAGACAGTTAGACCACAGCCGGTCGCCCCAGCGCCCGCTTTCCAGCCGGCGCCAGCTCCCATCGTTGCTTCCGCGCCGATCCATCCAGTTTCGGACGAGACAGCGTTCGTTGCTAAGGCACCCGTTACCCCTGCATTCTCGGCCGATGCAGGAGACGACCTTCCGTTCGATCCGTCTATGATCTCGGATGCGGAATATCATCCGGAAGCCGTCGAAGAAATGCACGTGCCGGTGCTGCCGCCGGTCGAACAGCCAGAACCTGTTGTCGCGACCTCCGACTTCGATTTCGACGTCGACGCTGAAATCGCCAACCTTCTCACACCCGCCAAACCGGCAGAAATACCTGCTAAGCCGGTCGTCGAGGAATGGCGGACCCGTGCGCCGCTCTCCGTTGCGGCAAGTGCCGCGCCAGCAGCACCAGTTGCCAAGCAGGTTCCGTTGCAAAGCCTCGACGAATTTGAACGCGCCTTGGAAGAAGATTTCCGCCGGAGCGTCAATGAACCGGTCCAGCGCCGCGAGAACATTTCCCAGGTGCAGATTCAGTCGGCAAGTGAAGCTGAGGATATGAGCCGCGCCCGCTCGATGAAGCGCATGCTGGCTGCAGCTGCAGCGATCGTCGTCTTCGGCGGCGTCGCCTATGCCGGCTACACGTTCCTCGCCCGGGACGGTGGCCTCGGTATCGCTTCCGGCGAGCCACGTGTGATCACGGCGGACAAGGAGCCGGTCAAGGTCGTACCGGACAATCCCGGCGGCAAGACCGTGCCAAACCAGGACAAGGCCGTTTATGACAACGTCGGCGGTGCCGCGGCGGAAGCGCCGAAGCAAAAGGCGCTGGTATCCAGTGACGAGCAGCCGGTAGACGTCGTACAGCGCACGTTGACACCAGAAACGTTGCCTGAGGACAACGACAGCGATATCGCACCGCCAATGGCGACACCTGTCGGTGACACCCAGGATCCGCGTTTGTTGCCGAGCCAGGATACGGCCGCAGCTGACGAAGCTGATAGCGCCGATCAGGCGCCTTCGGTTTCCGCTCGCAAGGTCCGCACCATGATCGTCCGGCCGGACGGCACTCTGGTTGCCCGCGACGAGCCTGCTCCCGAGGCGGCGCCTGCGCTGCCCAAGGCAACGCCGGTTCAGACGCAGAAGGTCACGGCAGGTGCAAAGCCGGCCGCCGGCACCGCTGCGAATTTCCCCGCATCGGGCCAGGTCGCCTCGGCCGACATCCGTTCGACGCCTGTTGAAGAAACCAAGCCGACGGCAGCACAGGCACCCTCCGAGAACGCACTGGCTAAGGCTGCTGCCGCCACTCCGGCGAATGTCGATCCGCCGGTCCGCGCCGTGAAGAGCTCGACGGTTAGTGACGCCGCGCCGGCTCCGGCAGCACGCCCGGCAGCGACAAACGCGGTTCAGGCACCTGCTGAGGCGCCCGCTGCCCCTCCGGCACAAAAGCCGAAGGAGGTTGCCGCAAAGCCGAAGGAGGTTGCCGCTGTTTCGCCGGCGGCAACCCAGGCCCAACCGACGGCTGCTGCTGGGGCTGGTGGCTTCGGCGTTCAGATCGCATCGCTTCCTTCCGAGGAAGAGGCGAAGAAGTCTTACGCGAGCCTTTCGAAGAAGTTTGCAGGCGTGCTAGCAGGTCGCAGCTATGAGATCCGCAAGGCCGAGATAGCCGGTAAGGGGACGTTCTACCGCGTTCGCATTCCTGCGAGCTCCAAGGACGAAGCCGCGGCCATCTGCGAAAAGTACCGTGCCGCAGGCGGCAGCTGCCTCATCTCGAAGTAGGTTTTCGGCAGGTATTCAATCAAAGCGGCGGGCCTCTGATCCGTCGCTTTTTTTGTGAATGCCGGTTGACGCGGCTCGTATTTCCGGCCGGCACCTCTATGATTCGGGTATGACCGAATCAAAAGCGATGATCCTTGGCTGTAGCGGCCTTTCTCTCACTCCCGAAGAAAAGGCGTTTTTCAACGCCGAGCGTCCCTGGGGTTTTATTCTGTTTGGGCGCAATATTTCCGAACCGCAACAGATCAAAGACCTCGTCGCAGAAATGCGTGACGCTGTTGGTTGGCACGCGCCCGTACTCATCGACCAGGAAGGCGGACGCGTCCAGCGCATCCGTCCGCCGATCTTCCAGCATTATCCCTCCGGGCAACAGCTTGGCGATATCTATCGGCAGGACAGACAAAAGGGCCTTCGCGCCGCGTGGCTGATGTCGCGGCTGCACGCCTTCGATCTATCGGGCCTTGGCATCAATGTGGACTGCCTTCCGGTGCTTGACGTTCCGGTCGAAGGCAGCAGCAACGTGATCGGCAACCGTGCCTATGGCGGTGATCCTGCAACGGTCACGGCCATGGGGCGTGCCGCGGCCGAAGGATTGAAAGCCGGCGGCCTTCTGCCTGTGATGAAGCACATGCCGGGCCACGGTCGCGGTTTTGCCGATTCCCATCATGAGCTGCCGGTTGTCACGGTTGCGCGCGCCGAACTCGAGGCGCACGATTTCGTGCCTTTCATTGCCATGAAGGACGAATTGATGGCGATGACATGTCATGTTGTCTTTGCGGCCATCGACCCTGAGCGTCCGGCAACGACCTCTCGTCAAGTCATCGACGGAATCATCCGCGAGCATATCGGCTTCAAAGGGCTGTTGCTTTCCGATGATACGTCGATGAACGCGCTTGCCGGGACGATTGGTGAGCGTGCCGCCAACATCATCGCCGGCGGATGTGATATCGTGCTGCATTGCAATGGCCACATGAACGAAATGCAACAGGTTGTTGAAAACGTCCCGGTGTTGCAGGGCCAGTCGCTGTCGCGCGCAGAAGCGGTGCTTGAGGGGTTCCGAACGGCAGACAGTGCGCAGGAGGCTTTGCTACGCGCTGAATTCGACGCGATGTTTGCAACAGTCTGATTGCCATAGGAGCAGGGCATGGTGACGACGACGAAGGGCACGGAAGGGCTACAGACGGCGGCAGCGCCGATGGACAAGCTGTGGCAGGAGAACGGTGCCGAGCGCGCGAGCTCCGATCCCGCGCTGCTAATCGACGTTGCCGGCTTCGAAGGTCCCCTCGACCTGTTGCTCTATCTCGCCCGCAATCAGAAGGTCGATCTGTCCCGCATTTCTGTTCTTGCGCTGGCTGAGCAATATCTGCAGTTCATCGAAAGCGCACGCCGGATACGGATAGAGCTTGCTGCCGACTATCTCGTGATGGCCGCTTGGCTTGCCTATCTGAAATCACGCCTGCTCATCCCACAACAGGCGAAGGACGACGGACCTTCGGGCGAGGAGATGGCGGCAACGCTCGCTTTCCGCCTGAAGCGCCTCGAGGCAATGCGCGACGCCGCAAGCGGTCTCGTCAACCGCAACCGTTTGGGGCGGGATATCTTTCCTCGTGGTGCACCCGAGCACATCCCCGACCGGCATCAGTCGGCCTATGATGCGAGCCTCTACGATCTGCTGACAGCCTATGCGTCGCTAAGGCAGCGTCAGGCGGTGACACAGGTGACGATCGCTCGACGCAATGTCTGGTCGCTGACGGACGCCCGCGAGCTTCTGACCCGCATCATCGGCGAGATCGGCGACTGGACGGTACTCGAATCTTATCTCCTGCGTTACATGGCTTCGCCAGAAGACAGGGTCACGGCAATTGCCAGTGCGTTTGCTGCCTCCCTCGAACTTGTCCGTGAAGGTAAACTTGAAATCCGCCAGGACGGAGCCTTCCAGCCCCTCTACATGCGGCGAGGCCCGAAGCATGCAACGCTGCAGGTCGTCGAACAGGAGCGACCGGCGTGACCGATCTGGAAGACGAACGCATCGATAGCGCAATGATGGACGATTCAGACGACGAGGTTCGTGCGGAGAGCGAGGCGGAGCGCATTGCCGAGGCGCTGGTTTTTGCGTCTGCCCAGCCCGTGTCCGAAAGCTTTATTGCAGAGCGCTTGCCTCGCGCCTTCAACGTCCGCGCCATCATGTTGCGCCTGAAAGAGCAATACGCCCATCGTGGCGTCAACCTCGTCCAGGTAGATGATGCCTGGGCGTTTAGGACGGCCGCCGACCTCTCTTTCGTCATCAGGCGGGACGAGAACGAGGCAAAGAAGCTGTCGCGTGCAGCCCTGGAAGTCCTGGCGATTATCGCTTATCACCAGCCGGTGACGCGTGCCGAGATCGAGGACATCCGAGGCGTGCAAACCTCTCGCGGCACGCTCGACGTGTTGATGGAGGCAGGTTGGGTTCGTTTCCGCGGTCGCCGGCGGACGCCGGGGCGCCCGGTCACGCTCGGAACCACCCGTGATTTCCTCGACCATTTCGGCCTGGAAGAACTGCGCGACTTGCCGGGGCTCGAAGAATTGAAGGGAGCCGGGCTGCTCTCCGGTCGCATACCGGCCAATTTCAATATACCATCGCCTATGATGAACGACGAGTTGACCGAGGACGAAGATCCCATAACGCAACTCGATCTCGAGGAACTCGGCCTGCTTGCGCCTGGCGGCGGGTCCGAAGACTAATCGGATTGTTGGTTTCGCCACGCATTGCGAAAACAGTACCTATCACAGTTTTTCGGATGTGTAGTCTCTTGTCACAGAGGCCGAAGCCGTGACATTAAGCGACAATCCAAGGGGAATTTTGATGTTGGAATTGGTGTAGGAAGCTCTTACATCTGGAAACATCGCAACAGGGAGTTAGCGTAATGGGTTCTTTTAGCATGTGGCACTGGCTGATCGTTCTGGTCATCGTGCTGTTGTTGTTCGGCCGTGGCAAGATTCCGGAGCTGATGGGCGATGTCGCCAAGGGCATCAAGAGCTTCAAGAAGGGCATGAACGACGAAGACGCGCCTGAGTCCACAACTGCCAAGACCGTCGATCACAAGGCCGACGAAACGAAGTAATCCACGTCCGGGCGACGTAGCCCCCACGTTTCCCGTTCAGGAGCCTTGAATGTTCGATATTGGCTGGACCGAGCTGCTTGTCATCGCGGTCGTATTGATCGTGGTGGTTGGTCCGAAGGACTTGCCGCCGATGCTGCGTGCGTTCGGCAAGATGACCCAACGCGCCCGCAAGGTCGCCGGCGAGTTCCGCGCTCAGTTCGATGAGGCCTTACGCGAGGCGGATCTGGACGAAGTCCGTCAGACGCTGGCGGATGCCCAGAAGCTGAACCCCGTCAACAGTCTGCGCGAAGCAATGAACCCGCTTCGCCAGATGGGTAATGAAATCAAGGCTGACCTGCAGAAGGCGACGACGGTCGAGAACAAGACCGAGGTTCCGGCAGCTGCCGTATCGGTTCCCGAGCCGTCGATGAGCCTGCCGCAAACCCCGCCTTCCGTCGCGCCGGCGCCTGTCGCTGCAGCCCACGTGGAAGATGCGGCAGTTCAGGTGAAGCCTAAGGCGGCCCGTAAACCGCGCGCCAAGGCTGAGACCGCTCCTAAAGTGGTCGCTGCCCCTGTCGAGAAGCCCAAGCGGGGTTCTACGAAGACGGTTGTCGCCAAGAAACCTGCGACAGTTGCCGCCACAGCCGCTCCGAAGAAGACGGCAGCAAAGAAAAAGAAGGATGAGGCATGAGCGGTGAAATCGAAGACAAGCCGCAGCCGTTGATCGAGCATCTGATGGAGCTGCGTACGCGGCTGATCTGGTCGATTGGTGCGTTTTTCGTGGCGTTCATCGTCTGCTTCATATTCGCCAAGCACCTCTTCAACGTCCTGGTCTATCCCTATAAATGGGCGGTGGTGTGGGCAAAGCTCGATGTGTCAAAAGCGCAGCTCATCTACACAGCGCCGCAGGAATTCTTCTTCACGCAGGTGAAGGTCGCCATGTTCGGCGGCCTGGTCATCGCGTTTCCGATTATCGCCGCCCAGATCTACAAGTTCGTCGCGCCTGGCCTCTACAAGAACGAGCGCGCCGCCTTCCTGCCATTTCTGATCGCGTCGCCGATCCTGTTCTTGATGGGCGCCTCGCTTGTCTATTTCTTCTTCACGCCGATGGTCATGTGGTTCTTCCTGACCATGCAGCAGGCGCCGGGCGAGGGCGATGTCGCAATCTCGCTTCTTCCGAAGGTCTCCGAGTATCTCAGCCTGATCATGACGCTGGTCTTTTCGTTCGGTCTGGTCTTCCAGCTTCCGGTCATCACGACACTTCTCGCGCGTGTCGGATTGCTGAGCTCGGATTGGCTGGCCGAGAAGCGCAAGTTCGCGATTGTGCTTGCCTTCATCGTTGCAGCCGTGCTGACGCCACCCGATCCGATGTCCCAGATCGGCCTTGCACTGCCGACCATCCTTCTCTACGAGATTTCCATCTACGCGGCGCGACTCGTGGAGCGCCAGCGTGCCCGCGAGGCGGTCGAAGAGGCTGAAGGAACCACAGACGTTGCCAAGACGGACAACGTCTGACCACTCTCCCTCAATGAACGCTTCCAAGCATCCGGTCGAGGCCTAGCAAGGCTTTGGCCGGGTTATCTTTTTTTACAACGACCTGGAACGACGATGCTCGATATCAAATGGATCCGTGAGAATCCCGAAGCGCTCGATGCGGCACTTGCCAAGCGTGGTGCCGAGCCATTGTCCGAAAGTCTGGTTGCGCTCGATGAAAAGCGCCGCGCGGCCATTCAGAAGGTCCAGGACATGTTGTCCCGCCGCAATGCCGCCTCCAAGGAAATCGGCGCTGCGATGGCGCAGAAGAACAGCGAACTTGCAGAAAAACTGAAGGCTGAAGTGGCCGACCTGAAGGTGTTGCTTCCCGCCGCCGAAGAGGATGAGCGCCAGGCGACGGACGAACTGAGCGACGCGCTGTCGCGCATTCCCAACGTCCCGCATGACGACGTGCCGGTCGGCAAGGACGAGCACGACAATGCCGTTGCCCGCGTCGTTGGCGAAAAGCCTCGCTGGAACCATACGCCGAAGGAACACTTCGAGATCGGGGAAGCGCTCGGCTACATGGACTTCGAGCGTGCTGCCAAGCTCTCCGGATCGCGCTTTACAGTGCTGACCGGGCCGCTGGCGCGGCTCGAGCGTGCGCTCGGTCAGTTCATGATCGATCTGCATACGAGCGAGCACGGCTACACCGAAGTCAGCTCGCCGCTGATGGTTCGCGATGAGGCGATGTTCGGTACCGGGCAGCTGCCGAAGTTTGCGGAGGATTTGTTTAAGACGACGGATGGCCGCTGGTTGATCCCGACGGCGGAAGTGACACTGACCAATCTTGTCTCTGGCGAAATCCTCGATCAGGAGAAGCTGCCGCTTCGCTTCACGGCGTTGACGCCGTCCTTCCGTTCGGAAGCGGGCTCTGCTGGTCGCGACACACGCGGCATGCTGCGCCAGCATCAGTTCTGGAAGTGCGAACTCGTCTCGATCACCGATGCCGAGAGCTCGCTTGCCGAGCATGAGCGCATGACGGCCTGCGCTGAGGAGGTGTTGAAGCGCCTTGGGCTGCATTTCCGCACGATGACGCTCTGCACCGGCGACATGGGCTTCGGCGCGCGCAAAACCTACGACCTCGAGGTTTGGCTGCCGGGCCAGAACACGTATCGTGAGATCTCGTCCTGCTCGGTATGCGGTGATTTCCAGGCGCGTCGGATGAATGCGCGCTATCGCGGCAAAGAAGACAAGGCGACGAAGTTCGTTCACACGCTGAACGGTTCGGGCACGGCCGTAGGCCGCTGCCTGATCGCGGTCCTGGAGAACTACCTGAACGAGGACGGCTCTGTGACTATCCCTGACGTGCTGCTGCCATATATGGGTGGATTGAAGAAGATCGAACGGGCGGCCTGAGCCGATGCGCATTCTGCTTACCAACGACGACGGCATTCATGCAGAAGGCCTCGCGGCGCTGGAACGGATTGCGCGCACGCTCTCCGATGATGTCTGGATTGTCGCGCCGGAGACGGACCAGAGCGGCCTTGCGCATTCACTGAGCCTCTCCGAACCATTGCGGTTACGCAAGATTTCCGACAAGCATTTCGCGCTGCGCGGAACGCCGACCGACTGCGTCATCATGGGCATCAGGCAGGTCATGGACGTTAAACCGGATCTCGTGCTCTCGGGCGTCAATTCGGGATCGAACGTTGCCGATGATGTAACCTATTCCGGCACGATCGCCGGCGCCATCGAAGGTACCATGCAGGGGGTCCGCTCTTTTGCGTTGAGCCAGGCCTATCTGCACCAGGACGGCACGAGGGTCGTCCCGTGGGAGGTCTGCGAGGCGCACGCGCCGGCACTTCTCGACAAGCTGATATCGCTCGACCTGCCAGAGGGCACGTTCCTGAACCTGAACTTTCCGAATTGTCGGCCTGAAGAGGTCGAGGGTGTGGAAGTCACGGCGCAAGGCAAGCTTGCATTCAACCTGCAGGTCGATGCGCGTTCTGACGGACGCGGCTTTCCTTACTATTGGCTGAGGTTTGGCGAGCGTGCCGGCGCCTTCGTCGCAGGTACAGATATCCACGCACTGAAGTATCGCAAGGTTTCGGTAACGCCTTTGAAACTGGATCTGACTGATTATTCCGTACAGGACCGCGTGGCGCGGGCGCTTTCTGGTACGGAGTAAATTACTTTGACGGCACGGCTGGTGGAGAAGGAAGGTTTTGCGGCGCTCGTCTTGCGGCTCAGAGCCGAGGGCGTATCCGATCTGGACCTGCTGACTGCGGTCGAGCAGACACCGCGGTCATTGTTCGTGCCGCCTCAGTTTGCCGAGCAGGCCTATTCCAGCCGCACGATCCCGATCGAATGCGGCTCCTTCATCGAGGGTGTGGATTTCGCGGTCAGGGTGCTTCACCACCTGAAGATCAAGCCGGGGCAACGTGTGCTCGAGGTCGGCACGGGCAGCGGTTTCATGTCCGCTGTTATGGCGCGCATGGCCGAACGCGTGCTGACGATCGACCGCTACAAGACGCTTACCGCAAGTGCACAGCGCCGTATCGACTCGCTCGGCCTGCGGAACGTCATCATTCGCCAGGCCGACGGTAGTGCCGGCCTGCAGGGTGAGGGGACGTTTGACCGCATTCTGGTCACCGCCGCGTTCAACTCGATGCCGCGGTTCTACACTGACCAGCTTGTATCCGGCGGTTCGATGATCGCCCCTTTGATGATTTCCGAGAATGAGTGTCGCCTTGTGCGGCTGACAAAAACGGGCAGTCGCTTCGAGCGCGAGGAACTGTTCGACTCGCCTTATCTCCCGATCGTGCCTCGTATCGCGTCTCAACTCTAAGGCGAGGCGCCTGGAAGATGCGCTATGGTTAGCAATCTCTCAAAAAAATCGCGTAGATTTCGGTGCCTTAACCGCGTGGTAATACTAACCCGCTTTAATAAACCCACAAATGGTTGCGTCATCAGTGGGTCGAGTCATGCGTTTCAGTCTTTCGCCAAGAGTAGGCAAGTCTGCCGGTAATGTCCTGATAGCGGCTTTGCTGGCGAGTGCAGCAACGGGTTGCAGTTCCGATGTGACACGTTTCGGTGGTCTTTTCTCGTCGTCCGGTCAGGATCAGATGACGACCAATTCAATCCCACGCAGAAGCATGAGTGGCCTGCAGGCCGATCCGGTCCCGCAGGCCGATCTGGCGCAGGGCGGCTACGCTGCGACCAATCAGGCGATGAGCCAACCTTATCCCGCCCAGCCCTCTTACGGCGCCTCCAGCGCCCGCATGGCCTCCGCACCTGTCTCCGTTCAGCGCACCGAGCTTGCGGCACCCTCCGCAGGGGCGCCAGTAGCGCCCTCCCATGAAAGGCAGGTCGCTCTCGCTCAGCCATTCCCTGCAGCCGCTGCCCCGAAGAAGTCGGCGGCCATTCGCGTTCCGCCGAAGACGGCAACCGATTCGATCGTTACCGGCACGACTCCGAAGGCTTCTGGCTGGTCGGCAACGAACGCACCCTCCGTCACGCTTCGCCCGGGTGAAAGCATTGCGACGCTCGCTAATCGCTACGGTGTGCCGGAGAAGGAAATCCTGCGTGTCAACGGCTTCAAAACGTCGGCTGCCGCCAAGCCAGGTCAGATCATTCTGATCCCGACCTTCAACGGAGGTAATGCCGCCAAGGCAGCCGCCCAGACAGCCGACCTCTCGAAGGGTGAGCATCTGCCGCAACCGGGCAAGCAGCAGGAGCAGAACGTTGCGGTCGTTCCGGGGGCGAGTTCTGCCCGCGACAAGTCGGTCGCAAATGCCGATCCGTCAAGCAAGCTTGCGGCAGGTGCGGGCAAGGGACCGAAGGGCACTGGCGGCACCTATGTCGTCAAGCCTGGCGACTCGCTTGCCAAGATTGCCAAGGCGACGGGCACCAGCATCGACGATCTGAAGGCTGCCAACAACCTGTCGGCTGGTTCGATCCGCATCGGTCAGGAACTCAATCTTCCGGGCGCCTCGCAGGACGGCATGAAAACCGCCTCCATTCCAGCGAAGGCAGAACAAAAGCAGGTCGCACAGCCCGCCTCCGCAACGACGACTGCCGCTGCGCAACCGGCAACCTACAAGGCTCCCGTCGCCACGGAGACAGTGGATGAGGCTGCCAAGAAGGAAGTGGCGTCGGCCGCACCCGAGGCAACCGGCATTGGCAAGTATCGTTGGCCGGTTCGCGGTGCAGTGATTGCGGCCTACGGCGCCAACGTCAACGGCAGCCGCAATGACGGCATAGATATCTCCGTGCCGCAGGGAACGCCGATCAAGGCCGCTGAAAACGGCGTCGTCATCTATGCCGGAAACGGTCTGAAGGAACTCGGCAATACGGTTCTCGTGCGCCATGATGACGGTACGGTCACCGTCTACGGCAACGCCGATACCTTGAGCGTCACCCGTGGTCAAAAGATCCAGCGCGGCCAGACGGTTGCCGTCTCCGGCATGAGCGGCAACGTCAAGCAGCCGCAGGTCCACTTCGAAGTCCGCAAGGATGCGACACCGGTCAACCCGATTACTTTCCTCGAATAGGTACTGCGTCCGAGGGTGCTCAAAAGCCCGGCCTCAAAGCCGGGCTTTTGTCATTATGAGCGGTCGAGTGGAATGCGCATCCGACCCGCGAGATCCTGAATGTACTGCCAGGCGACGCGGCCGGAACGCGCACCACGGGTCGTGGCCCATTCCAGCGCCTCCGCATGCATCTTTTCGCGATCGATCGGTAGCTTGAAATGGTCTGCATAACCATCGATCATGGTCAGATAGTCGTCCTGGCTACACTTGTGGAAGCCCAACCAGAGGCCAAACCGGTCTGATAGCGAAACCTTCTCTTCGACCGCTTCGGAGGGATTGATCGCCGTGGACTGTTCGTTCTCCATCATGTGGCGCGGAAGCAGATGGCGCCGGTTCGACGTGGCATAGAAGAGCACGTTGTCTGGCCGCCCCTCGACACCACCATCAAGGGCTGCCTTGAGCGATTTGTAGGCCGTGTCATCGTGGTCGAACGAGAGGTCATCGCAAAAGACCATGACGCGATGCGGTGCATCCTTGAGAAGATCGAGCAGTGTCGGCAGGCTCGCAATGTCTTCGCGATGCACTTCGACCAGCTTCAGCGATACGCCACTCTCGCGCCGCACATCCTCGTGAACAGCCTTGACCAGCGACGACTTGCCCATGCCGCGTGCACCCCACAGGAGAACATTGTTGGCCGCATAGCCTTCGGCGAAGCGCACCGTATTCTCGTGCAGGATGTCGCGTACGTGGTCGACGCCGCGGATCAGCTTGAGTGCCACGCGGTTCGGCCTCGCAACCGGCTGGAGATGCTGGCGGGCAGGGACCCAGACGAAGCAGTCAGCCGCGCTCCAGTCGTTGACTGCAGGCGCAGGGCCTGCCAAGCGGTCGATCGCGTCCGTCAGTCGGCGCAGCTCCGTCAAAATGGCGTGGTTTGCATCTTCGGCCATGGGCCTTCCTCCTGAATTCTGGTTGTAGCCAGGCTACCCCGTGTCTTTTGCCTGGTGCGTAGCATGGCCTTTTGCGAGCGGAAAGGTTATGAGGCAGCGGAATCGGTACGGTTTCCGGCTGTTTCTGTTGCATTCGCAAAGACCATAATTATAGTCCGGCCACCCGAGAAAAGGCGGAGTTCCGCCCCCGGAAAGTTTTGAGGAGTTTAGCATGTTCATCACCCCGGCATTTGCCCAGGCTGCCACCGACAGCGCTGCGTCGCCGTTCGGCTCTGGCTTTGAAATGATCATCCTTTTCGTGCCGCTGATGGTCGTCTGGTACTTCCTGCTGATCCGTCCGCAGCGCGCACAAGCCAAGAAACGCGAAGAGACCCTGAAGGCGATCCGTCGCGGCGACCAGGTTGTCACCGGTGGCGGCCTCGTCGGCAAGGTCACCAAGGTTGTTGACGACAAGGAACTCGAAGTGGAGATTGCAGACGGCGTTCGCGTTCGCGTTGTCCGCAGCGGCATTTCGGAAGTTCGCGTCAAGGGCGAGCCGGTCAAGGCGGACGCCGCGTAGTATTGCAAACCTAGCCACGAACCGGATTGGTCGGGTCGGAAACAGTCGAGAGAAAATGCGTCGTTTTTCCCGCTTGAGTGCCGTTCTGATCTGGTTGTTGGTGGTGGTGGCCGTGATCATCGCGGCCCCCAATCTTTTATCGGAGGGGCAGCGCTCCTTGCTGCCCTTGTGGCTCGCTCACAGTCGCGTCGTACCAGGACCCGACGTGCAGGGCGGTTCCCACCTGCTTCTCCAGATCGAACGCGCCGATATCGTGAAGGACCGGCTGGAACGCGCAGTCGCGGATGTTCGCGGCAAGTTGCGCGAAGCCAACATTCGCTACACAGGTCTGACCGGCAACGATCAGGACATCACCGTCAAGATTACCGATGCCGGCCAGGTGGATGCTGCCGTCAAAGCCTTGAACGCACTGACGGCGACCACGAAGGTCGGCTGGTTTGGACGTTCGGTCCAAAATGTTTCCCTGGAGAAGGGCAACGACGCACAGCTTACGCTTCGAATTTCAAACGACAGCATCGACGAAGGAATAGCGACCGCGCAAGCACAGTCCGTTCCGCTCGTCGAGCGCCGCATTGCGGGTCTTGGGATCAAGGATTTTTCCGTTCGCACCGACGGTGATGACCGCATCGACGTCAAGGCCCTCGGTTCGATCGACGTCGAGCGGCTGAAGAATATTCTGAACGAGCCTGCCCGGCTGTCGGTTCGTATGATCGATGAAAGCATGTCGGGGCAGCAGGCCCTTGCCGGTCGCTGGCCGGCGACATCAGAGGTGCTCTATTCGTTGGACGATCCGCCCATTCCCTACCTCGTTGATCGAACAGAATTCGTAACAGGCAAGAACCTTGTTGATGTCCAGGCGATTGCCGATGCGAAAACGGACTCGGTCGCAATTGCCTATAAGCTGGATCACGAAGGAACCGAGCAACTCGCGCAGAAGACGCGCCAGAACATCGGTCGGCACCTTGCCATACTTTTCGATGATCAGGTCATGGCCGCGCCGCTGATCAATGCGCCGATCCTGGACGGCACCGGAAAGGTGCCGGTCAGCTTCAGCGAGGACGGGGCCCGCGATCTCGCGCTTATGTTGCGAAGCGGCGCCCTGCCGGCGACGTTGACGACCGTGGAGGAACGCACCGTCAGCCCCAGCCTCGGCGCGGAATCGAAGCGCGCCGGTCTGGTCGCTGGCTTCGTTGCCGCGATCCTTGTCACCGGCTTGATGTTTGCCTTTTATCGAAAGCTTGGCATCATCGCCGGCATTTCGCTTGTCCTGAACCTCCTCCTGATTCTCGCTGTGCTGAGCGTGATCGGCGCAACACTGACGCTGCCAGGCCTTGCAGGCATTGTCTTGATCATAGGCATGGCCGTCGATGCGAATGTGCTCGTCTACGAGCGTATCCGAGAGGAGGCGAAAGCCGGTCACTCCTTCGCCGACGCGATCGATAACGGTTTTTCGCGTGCATTCCTGACGATCCTTGACGCCAATGTGACGATCGTCATAGCGGCGGTCATTCTCTACTATCTCGGCAGTGACACCGTTCGGGGTTTTGCGGTGACGCTGGCGGCGGGAATTCTGACGACTGTCTTTACCACTTTCACGCTGACACGCTGGATTGTCGTCACCTGGCTTCACCGCAAGCATCCGCGGCATCTGCCGAGGGACGTCCACACGGGCATCTTTGATCACGCCAACATCCGCTTCATGGGTATACGGCGCTACACCTTCACGGCATCGGCAGCGCTTTCGATCCTCGCGATGATCGGCTTTGCGACTGTCGGCGCCAATCTCGGCGTTGATTTTGCCGGCGGGTCGCTGGTGGAGGTCAAGGCGAAGCAAGGCAATGTCGACCCGGATGATATTCGCGCTCGTCTCTCCGATTTGAACATTGGGGACATTGAAGCTCGCCGCCTCTCCGACGCGTCGACGGCATTGGTTCGCATCCAGGCGCAGGGCGGCGGCGAAAATGCCGAACAGTCTGCGATGACCTTGCTGCGGGATGAGTTGAGCGACGACTACGAGATCCGGCGGGTCGAGGTTGTCGGCCCTTCAGTGTCGGGCGAACTTACCAAGGCGGCGACCTTGGGCATACTTGGCTCGCTGGCTGTCATCTTGCTTTACATCTGGCTGCGCTTCCAATGGCAGTTCGCGGTCGGGGCGATCATCGCGACACTGCACGATATCATTCTGACGCTTGGCCTCTTCGTGTTGACCGGGATGGAATTCAATCTGACAAGCGTTGCGGCCATCCTGACGATCGTCGGCTATTCGCTCAATGATACCGTCGTCGTCTATGACCGGATGCGCGAGAATCTGAAGCGCTATCGCAAGATGCCGATGCCGATCCTGATCGATGCGTCGATCAATCAGACGCTGTCGCGCACGGTTCTGACGGCTGCAACGACCTTGCTTGCGCTTTTCGCGCTCTGCCTTTTTGGCGGTGAGGTGATGCGCCCCTTCGCCTTTGTGATGCTGTTTGGCGTTGCCATCGGCACCTTTTCCTCCATCTACATAGCCGCGCCCGTGCTGATCGCTTTCAAGCTCCGCCCGGACGTGGTCGATAGCGACCAACATAAGAAAGTGGCCGAGCCGGATGCGAACTCCGGCAATCCGGCAGTGTGAGAATATGGCAAGAGGCATAGAAATCCGTGAGGCGCATTTTCCCGGACGCGCGCCGATCGATACCTACGGCAATGGCGGTTTCCGTTTCGCCGACATGTCCCATCGCGGGTCGATCCTTTGCCTGCCGTCCGGCATCTATGGCTGGGACATGGATCTGTCGAAGCCACTGTCGATCGAGAACTTTCAAAAGGTGCTGGATGAGGCAGGGGAGATCGAGGTTCTGCTGATCGGCACCGGTAACGATATGCGGCCGATCCCAGCGGATTTGAAGTCCGCGCTGAAGGGCGCAGGTATTTCCTCAGACCCCATGAATACAGGCGCGGCGGTCCGCACCTTCAACATCATGCTCATGGAATCCCGCGCTGTTGCCGCGGCATTGATCGCGGTCTGACAATGGCCGATCAGTCTTTGACGAGCCAGGACATTTGCCTGGCGACGCTTCGCGACAACGACCGTGATCGCTATCTGGCCTGCCTTTTGTCGCCGGAAAGCAAACGGAACGCGTTGGCGGCCCTCTATGCCTTCAACGCCGAGCTTGCGCGCATTCGCGATCTGGTGCACGAGCCCCTTCCCGGCGAGGTTCGAATGCAATATTGGCGTGACCTACTAGAGGGGAGCGCGCATGGATCCACCCAGGCAAATCCAATTGCCGCAGCCTTGCTATCGACGATCGAAGCGCACCGCCTGCCACCGCAGACCCTCGTAGACATGATCGATGCTCGCATCTTCGATCTCTACGACGATCCGATGGAGACACGCGTCTCGCTGGAGGGGTATGCCGGCGAGACCGCATCTGCCCTCGTTCAGCTGGCGAGCCTGGTGCTTGCACCGGAGGAGGCGGCGAGAACGGCCGAAGCTGCTGGCCACGCTGGTGTTGCGCAGGCCATCGCCGGTCTCTTGCTTCTGATGCCGTTACATCGCCACCGCGGCCAGCTCTACATCCCGCTTGAAATCCTGGCCGCTACCGGGCTCGATCGTGATGCGTTTCTCGCCGGCGAGGACAAACCGCGTATCTCTGCCGCGATCGAAGCCTTTGCTGGGCTCGGCCGTGATCATCTGGCCAAGGCGAGAAAGGTTGCGATCCCGCAAGCCGTGTTCCCCGCCTTTCTTCCTGTCGCTCTCGCAGAACCGGTTCTCGTCAGCGCCCAGCGCGTGGGCGCGGGCCTGTTCGAGCGTCAACTACAGCGGTCGCAATTTAGGCGCCAGTTGGGCATGTTGCTCGCGTTGATGCGCAAGAAAATCTGACGGTGTTTAAACTCGCGCAAGGCTCATGGTCTATAAAGGCGTCGTTGCGGCTTTGATCGGAGAGCGATGTGAGCATTATCGTCTGGTGCGTTATATTCGCGGTCGTGATTGTCATCGCCTTCGTTTCGACGCGCATGGCGGCGCAGAACAAGGAAGATGGCCTTCACGACACGGGCCTCGCGATCATCGAGTTCAATCGGGCTTTCCCCACCGAAGCGATCCGCCAGTTGCAGGCAACCGCCAACGGCCAGGCTGTGTTCGTGCGCCTGCATGACAATAAGGCGGGCTTCATGCGCAACATGCAGAGGCACTATTCATGCCACATCATCGAGCCGGGCAGGGTACGTGTCCTGAGCTCTGAAACAGGCAGGGGCCTCGGCATCGAGTTCCTCGACGCCCCGCATCA
Source organism: Rhizobium mesoamericanum STM3625 (assembly GCF_000312665.1). GTDB lineage: Bacteria > Pseudomonadota > Alphaproteobacteria > Rhizobiales > Rhizobiaceae > Rhizobium > Rhizobium mesoamericanum. Next base: position 2,504,771 of record NZ_HF536772.1, read on the forward strand.
GAACGGTACGTTCGAATTCGCATCCGCCAGAGAGGCATCAGAGGTCTCCCTCTGGCTGCTCGGAAACTATGTGGCCGACCGCGATAAGGCTTTGCCCTCCCACGGCTCCACGGCTTCGAACGGCTAGTAGCGCGAACCGGGGTCCTATCCTCACGTTACGGCAGTAATCCTCTTCCGATCGGTCGCACCTTGAGTGATGCCGGAGACGGCCGTTTTGCCGTTGCCTACCGTCTGAAATAGGCGCAAGATTTATGTCCATCCGGTAAAGTTTGAGTTTGTATTCACAAACGCTATGGGAGGTGCGTGATGCTTGCAATCAATGATACCGCTCCGGATTTCGAAGCCCAGACAACCGAAGGCAAGATCAATTTTCACGAGTGGATCGGCAATTCCTGGGCGGTGCTGTTTTCGCACCCCAAGGACTTTACGCCCGTCTGCACGACCGAACTCGGTTACATGGCGCGGATCAAACCTGAATTCGACAAGCGCGGTGTGAAAATCATCGGTCTTTCCGTCGATCCGCTTGAACGTCACGCCAGCTGGATGAAGGATATCGAGGAAACGCAGGGCTATCGTCCAAACTATCCGATGATCGCGGATGTCGATTATACCGTATCGAAGCGCTACAACATGCTGCCTGCTTTGGTGTCCGGCGATCCGACACAGCGAACCCCGGCCGATAACCAGACCGTCCGCAACGTTTTCGTGATAGGGCCTGACAAGAAGATCAAGCTGGTCATGGTCTATCCAATGACCACTGGCCGTAACTTCGACGAAGTGCTGCGGGTCATCGATTCCCTTCAGCTTACAGCCAAGCACAAGGTCGCAACGCCGGTGAACTGGAAGAATGGGGAGGACGTGATCATCGCCGGCTCAGTCTCCGACGACGATGCGAAGAAGCAGTATCCGCAAGGGTGGCGCGCGCCCAAGCCTTATATCCGGATCGTGCCGCAGCCACACGGATAGTCGATCGCTAACCAGGCCGCCATCAAGGAGGTGGGGATGATCTTCCGGCAGCTGTTCGATCCGGTGTCGAGTACCTATTCCTATTTGCTCGCAAGCCGGACGGGCGGTGAGGCGCTCATCATCGATCCGGTGTTGGAAAGGGTCGATCGTTATCTTCAGCTCATCCACGAGCTTGATCTGAAGCTGGTGAAGGCCGTGGATACGCATCTCCACGCCGACCACATCACTGGTCTTGGCGCCCTGCGCGACAAGACTCACTGCATTACCGTGATGGGAGAACAGACGAAGGCCGACGTCGTTTCGATGCGCCTTGCCGACAACGACAAGCTGACCATCGAGGGTCTGGCGCTTGATGTGATTTATACGCCTGGCCACACGGACGATTCCTATAGTTTCGTCTTGCCCGACCGTGTGTTCACCGGCGACACCCTGCTTATCCGAGGCACGGGTCGGACCGATTTCCAGAATGGCGATCCAAAGGCGCAATACGAGTCGATCTTCGGTCGACTGCTCAAGCTTCCGGAATCGACCATGGTTTTCCCGGCGCATGACTACAAGGGTGACACAGTCTCGACCATCGGTGAGGAAAAGGCTTTCAATCCGCGCCTGCAGGTAAGGTCCGCCGATGAATATGCCGACCTGATGAACAATCTGAAGCTGGCCAACCCGAAGATGATGGACGTCGCCGTTCCGGCCAACATGAAGGTCGGCATGAACCAGGACAACGTGATGCGCCAGGGCTGGGCGCTGACCGCGCAGCAAGCGCTGAGTGTTGTTGGCCTCGGCGACGTCGCGCTGATCGATCTACGCGAGACTGCCGAGCGGCAGCGAAACGGCACGATCCCGGGCTCTCTGCACGTCCCTTATCCGTCTCTGGAGGAAAGCATCGGCGATGGTGGGATGCTGCATGAGCTGGCAAGCTCGACCCGCAAGAGGCTGCTCTTCTACTGCGCGTTTGGTGAACGATCGGCAATGGCCGTGCAGGCAGCGCACGACGCCGGCCTTCCGCTCGCCTTTCATATTCAAGGCGGCATCGATGCCTGGAAGAAAGCCGACGGACCGATCGCGCATTAGGAGTTGCCTTGCACTGGTCTAGACGGTGCCGGTTGAGGCCTGCGATCACGAATGCCGAGGCTTTGACGCAAGGCACCAAAGCAGGGTTATTGCTTGCGTCTTTTGCTGACACGGGTCAATGCCGTGCTCACCAGCTCAGGCTCGCATGGCCCCAATCTGCTCTCAGGCTACCTGAAATATGGCCGCGTAGTGATATGGCGGGAGATCGACGATCCGCGCCATGGCAAAGCCAGCGGTTTCAACGATGGTGCGGACGGCCTCGGATGACATGCGCATTTCAGTCCGCGGTCCGCGCGGCTTGCCCAACACGACCGTTTCCTCTCGAGGCACCGGATGCCAGTTGATGACGCAGAACAACCCGTTTGGCCGAAGAACTGCCCTTACGGAACGTGCAAGACCGATCTGATCAGGAACACCGTGGAAGGTATTGGCGATCAAGACAAAGTCGACCAGGTCGTCAAGGCGTTCGGCGAGCGAAGTGGCGTCCGCGCAAATCCACTGGCGAACGGACGCGCCTCTTCGTTCAACTTCGCCCTTTGCGAGCTCGATCATGGCGGGATCGAGATCAAGGGCCACCACATTTCCATCAACCAGGGCTGCGAGTGGGCCGGTGAAGTAGCCATCGCCACAACAAAGGTCGAGAACGCTCATGCCCTGCCGGATGCCAATCTGCCGAAGTAACCCTTTCGGATCAGGCCAGAGCGCAGACCACCAATCCCTGTCTGGCATGGACGTGCCTTGAAACAATGCTGCCATAGATGTCACGCAGTTTGACGAGGTCCGCTATAGAGAATTTACGACCCACACCGAGACCCTTCAACCGCTGGCAAGCCGGACAATGCTGATGCTTGCGGCTTAATCACGCACTTTCAGCGAGCTTGACGTCTTGTCCGAGCCAGCGGGCACAATCGGCAAGTGCCCGCTTGGCGATCAGCTGCCGCTTCATGATGGTTTTGTCCTTGCCGCGGAAACGCTTGACGCCTTCGGGTTTGACGATTGATCCGGGCTCAAGCTCGGGGAATAGGCCGAAATTGATGTTCATCGGCTGGAAGGACCGCTTGCCCGGCTCCTCGTCATTGACGATGTGGCCGCCCGTGATGTGGCCAAGCAGCGAGCCGAGCGCCGTCGTTGCGGGCGGCAGGGACAGAGCTTCGCCTTTGCGCTCGGCAGCAGCGAAACGGCCCGCCATCAGCCCGACGCTGGCGCTTTCGACATAGCCTTCGCAGCCAGTGATCTGTCCGGCAAAACGCAGGCCCTTGCGCGACTTGAGCGTGAGCGACGGGTCAAGCAGCGTCGGCGAATTGATGTAGGTATTGCGGTGAAGGCCGCCGAGGCGGGCAAATTCGGCGTTCTGGAGCCCCGGGATCATACGGAAGATCTCTGCCTGGGCGGCATACTTCAGCTTCGTCTGGAAGCCGACCATGTTGTAGAGCGTGCCGAGTGCATTGTCCTGCCGCAACTGAACGACGGCGTATGGCTTGACTGTCGGGTTATGCGCATTGGTCAGGCCCATCGGTTTCATGGGGCCGTGACGCAGCGTCTCCCTGCCGCGCTCTGCCATCACCTCGATCGGAAGACAGCCGTCGAAATAGGGCGTTCCTTCCCATTCCTTGAACCCGACCGTATCGCCGGCGATCAGTGCGTCCACGAAGGCGTTGTACTGCTCTTCGCTCATCGGGCAGTTGATGTAATCCTTGCCAGTACCGCCAGGTCCAATCTTGTCGTAGCGCGACTGGTACCAGCAGATATCCATATCGATGCTGTCACGATGGACGATCGGCGCAATCGCATCGAAGAAGGCAAGCGCGTCCGCACCTGTCTCGGCCTGGATGGCGGTTGCAAGGGAAGGCGCCGTCAACGGGCCGGTCGCAACAATCGCGAGGTCCCATTCCTTCGGCGGCAGACCGGTTACCTCTTCACGAACGACGGTGATCAACGGATGCTCGTGGATTGCTTTGGTAACGGCGTCGGAAAATCCGTCACGGTCGACGGCCAGCGCGCCACCGGCGGGAACCTGGTGCTTGTCGGCACACGCCATGGTGAGTGACCCTGCCATGCGCATCTCGGCATGGATGACGCCGACCGCATTGCTGGTCGCGTCGTCCGACCGGAATGAGTTGGAGCACACAAGTTCGGCAAGGCCATCGGTCTTATGGGCGTCGGTGCCGCGCACGCCGCGCATCTCGTGCAAGACGACAGGAACACCGGCATTTGCGATCTGCCAGGCCGCCTCTGAGCCGGCGAGCCCGCCGCCGACCACATGGATGGGAGAATGGGAAGAGGTTTTGTTCATGCGCGGCTGATTACCACGCTGAGCCGGCGCAGGAAACCGAAGAATTGGCGACGGCTCGATGCCGGCACCGATACCTCCCCACACCAGATCAGGCGGAGCGTTCGTCTTGGTCACAGCGCACCTCCTCGCAAGCGCAATCGCATGTCGCCGGGCGGTGACGTCATCCCAACTGCCAGTCGTCAAAGGATGGGAGATGGGCCATCCCCGCGCGAGCGCCAGCGAAGCGGCAATGCTGCCTGCCTGAAGATGATCCGCGTCGGGCGAAAGCGCCACAGCCGCTCCGCACTCGGGAATGCGGCTATCTCAGGCGATTCCAGAATGACCTCAGCGTTGCCCGATAACTGCAGCAGATCGCCGTTTTCGAAATCCACGAAGGCCAATCCCGCCTTCGGATTGGCAAGAATGTTGCCGAGCGTGTTGAAGAAGAGGTTGCCGGCAAAGTCCGGGATCGTCAAAACGTCATCCTCGCCAATCCGGACAAATCCGGGTCTGCCGCCGCGATGCGAAACATCGATTTGACGCCCTTCTTTATCGCGGTCGACGTACGAGGCAACGAAGAATGTATCCGCCTTGGCAATCATTTCGGCAGGACGGCCGTCCAGCTTGTCAAAGCTGACCGGGTCGTACCCGGAGGGCTTCGTTGGATCGCGTGCGAACTCGAAGTCGCGCAGCTGGATGTATTTTGGGCAGTTGCCATAGGATTGCCCCACGCACACATCGAAGCCATCCTGCTCGGTCCGATGTATGGTGCCGTTCAGCCGGTTGCGACGGCGCGTGTGGAGTTCGATGCCAAGCATAGCGATGGCCTTGCCGTCATCCATTCCCGCGTCGGCCGGGTCGATAAGGTCACGCCGAAGGCGCACATTTAGTGTGTGGACGTCAGGGCTCTGAAGGAAACCCGGACGATTGGCACGAAGTGTCGCCCATGCGTTGCCATCTGCATCCACCGTTCCGAGGACGATGAAGGGCAGTTGCGGATAGAACTGGCGGTGCTGCTCGATCAGGTGATCTCGCAGCACGCGGCCGCCCACTTCGGCCATGCGACTGGCGGCACCGACCTTTTGCTGCAGAGCTATCTCTCCGGCATGCCAGGGAGAGGGGGTGGCGCTGTGTGTCTCGGTAGACATGACGGGCTCCATGACGGTTTTGGGTCGGGCACGGCGATCAAACGCGTCAAGCCGCCTCGACAATGCCGACGGGTGATTTCTGGAAGGATTGAAAGCCGGGAAGCGCTTCTATCCGCTCGAGCCAGGCCGTTACGTTACGGTAGGCGGACCGGTCGACGTTACCCTCAGGCGCCCGGGCGATATAGCTGTAAAGGGCGACGTCGGCGATCGTCGGTCGCGTCGTGGCGACCCATTCGCGACCGACCAGATGCGTGTCGATAAGGCCAAGAATGCGATGAGCTCTCGCGATCACCTCTTCGGTGTCAAATTTCGCTCCGAATAAGGTCACAAGACGTGCCGCGCCTGGGCCATAGGCGATTTCGCCCGCCGCGACCGACAACCAGCGTTGAACTGCCGCCGCTGCCGCCGGCTCCTCCGGCAGCCATCCCTCTGAGGCATACTTCTTGCCAAGATAGACGAGGATGGCGTTGGAATCGCTGATGACAACGTCGCCGTCCTGAAGCACGGGCAGCTGTCCAAATGGGTTAAGCGCCAGGAAATCGGGGCTCTTGTGCTCACCCGCCGACAGGTCGACGTCCACGATATCGGCCGTGGCACCGATAAGAGAGAGGAAGAGACGGGCGCGGTGGGCGTGGCCCGAGAGCGGATGCGAATAGAGTTTCATCAGGCTGATCTCCGTGTTGGTGATCAGACGATAATTGTTTCAGATTGTGTGGTTAATGATGATAGTATGAAAGATACTATTTCTGAGAACGGAATAAACTATGGATCGACTTCAATGCATGAGGGTTTTGGTCAAGGTCGCCGAGACGGCGAGCTTTGCGCAGGCGGCGCGCCAACTTCACATGAGCCCTCCGGCTGTCACGCGCGCGGTTGCCTTTCTGGAAGAGGCCACAGGGGCGAGGCTGTTCGTGCGCTCAACGCGCTCGGTGAAGCTGACGCCCTCGGGAAGCCGATATGCCGATGACTGCAGACGGATCCTCAGCGATATCGACGAGGCGGAAGCCTCGGCTGGTGGATCTCATTCAACGGCGTCAGGCATACTGACAATTACTGCACCGGTGCTGTTCGGTCAGATCCATATCGTCCCGATCGTGACCGAGTTTCTCACGATGCACCCGGCCGTCACCGGACGGGTCCTCTTCTTCGATCGCATGGTCAACCTGGTAGAGGAGGGCATCGATGTCGCCATCCGTATTGGCCATCTTCAGGATTCGGTCCACCGGGCAATAAAGGTCGGTAGCGTGCGACGCGTTGTCTGCGGGGCGCCGGCCTACTTCGGGCGCCATGGCGAACCGGCAATCCCGGCCGACCTCACCCGGCACGTAACCATCGTCAATACAGGGTCATCGGCACCGTTGGACTGGCACTTTGCGCCGAACCATACGCCGGTCAAGCTGCACCCGCGGATGTACTGCAATACTGTCGATGCATCGATCTCCGCAGCCGTGACCGGCTGGGGCCTGACCCGGACGTTGTCCTATCAGGTGGCAGAACATATTGCTGCCGGTCGGCTGAAAACAGTACTTGATGAGTTTGAAGAGGAGCCGTTGCCGATCCACGTCGTCCACATCGAGGGCAGGCATGTCTCGGCCAAGACACGTGCGTTCGTGGATTTCGCCGTTCAGAAGATAAAGGCCCTTTACCTCTAGCGGCCGGGTGGTCTCGATGCCGAGGCGGTTTCAGCCTCGAAACCGCCCGGGCCGTGCCGTAGCGGCCGCATCTATCCTTAAGCCACGGTACTGGCCGAGCTTTCGTAGCGTTTTGACAAGAAGCTTAATCGGTCGAGATTGTTCAGGATATCGACCATGTCGCATGCTTCGCGCCACGTCATCCGAGCCATCTGAACGCCGTTCAGTTCGGCCGGTCGTTGTGTCGTGGCATCGATGACGGTCCACAAACCGTCTTCCATGCGAAGATTGTATCGGCACATTGGGCATGTCTCCGTTATGAAAGCGGCCGGATAGTTTCATAATGGTTAATATTAGTCCACCCTAAAGAACCGGTGTGGTCGCTGTATCAACAGGGCAGCTCAGATCAAATCCTGCCTTGTCGTGCGTTCACACTGCTGCAGCTATCGAGTTTTCTTCGGGATTTGGGTTCGCGATCGTATCGCTAGACGGCGCCAGTTCTCTGCGAAAGGCCCGGAATCAAAAACGGCGCCAATGGCGCCGTCTTGGAAGCTTCACGCTCGCCGCTATTAGCGGAACGAGCGGGAAGCGATATTGCGAATGTCGTAGCGGCTAACGCCAATGTCGGCGAGCGTCTGGTTGGAAAGGCTGCCAAGTTCGCTAAGCGTACGGCGGTAGCTCATCCAGCTCTTTGCAATGCGGATCGGGTTCATCTTCATCTTCCTCAGAATGGTCGTTGAGAGCAGCGCCATCGCCGTCTCATCGTTGCCATTCATATAGATGTTCCCTCTCGTATTGTGCAGTGCAAAGAAAAGGCATCTGCTATGCAATTGTGCATGCGATGCTCATTTCCGATGCAATGATTATTCTCTGAGCGCTGCCAAAAATGGGGGGAATGTGAATGCAACTGTTGCGGAAGCTGGTTGGCGGACAAAAGAAAACGCCCGTTGCCAGGGGCAGCGGGCGTTTTGGCAAGGCGATCTGCTTGGGAGGATAGCGGATCGCTTGGATTAGCGGGCAGAAGCCTCGCGAGCAACGCGATGGATGTCAGAGCGGTCGATACCGAGGTCGTGCAATTCGCGGTTGGTCATGCGGCCGAGTTCGGTAACCGTCTGACGATACTTGCGCCAGTTGTTGAAAGAGCGTGCGAAGTTCATTTTGATCCCCTTTCGTAGGGCTTGGAATTTGCCAGCTGCCGCCAATCGGCGCTGACCTCTACTTGATGACCCGGAATATATGTTGCACTGCGAAGCGGTAACAGAGACAAGATTTCAGAGCACCTATGCATTCTATGCAAGTCTGTGGCCGTGGATCGGACGATTTGGTCAATTTGTGATTAATCGATAGGCAGAGCGGCGTCGAGGCGAGCGCAGTCGATATTTGCTTCCCCAGTCGGTTCGATCGGACACATGGCGCCTCAGGTGGAGAAGGCTCAACTGCCGTCGAGGTCGTCGATCGTGCCTCTCATAGAACGATGCCGCCTCTCATGCGCGCGTTTCTTCGCGAGTTAAGTTGCGGTCGATGCCCTGATTGCATTGCAGAAACAGGATTGTAGTTCTCTAGGCCCCCGAAAACCAAACGCCCACCGGGGGAGGATCCGGTGGGCGTCATTGAGGCGACTGACAACTGGGGAGGAGGAGTGTTGTCAGTCCATCGGAGGGCGCTGGGAGGAGGAGTGCGCAGCTCCGAATTTCGTTACGAAGATCATCTTCGAAGGCTTCCGGGAAGACCGGGGCAAGGACGCCATTCCCTGCTCTTTGAAACGTAATGTAGACCGCTCTTCGCGGATTTTGCAGTGCAATATATACATGATGGCGATGCACTGGACGCATGGCTCTGGGTAGAAATCTTTATATTAGAGATTTGCTGTTATTGATCGGTTAATGTGAGCCCCGACTTTGTCTAGTGAGGAATTTGTGTGGGAATATTTCCCTGATGCTCCACGACTAGCTATAAAGCAGGGACAAGCGCATCATCGCGCATTTGCACGGAGTAGGGCATGTACCGCGGTCGATTAAAGCGAGACCTTTCGGTTTGGGTCGAAAAGGGGCTTTTGCCGGAAGCAACCGCTTTAACGCTGCTGAGTGAATTTGATGGCCGCCCGGCAAGCTTCAGCCTCGGCAAGGTTTTGATGATCCTTGCGGCAATCCTGCTTGGGGCGTCCATCCTGCTTGTTGTCGCCTCGAACTGGGAGGCCATTCCGCGGCTTGTGCGCCTCGCGGTCATTTTTGCGGTTATTTGGACCGTGCATCTCGGTGCAGCGGTCATGCTGAGGCGCAACGCGATCGCCGCGGCGAGCGGACTGCTCGTGATTGGCACCTTGTCCTTTGGCGGGGCAATTTCGCTGGTCGGGCAGATGTACCAGCTTTCGGGCGACGAATTGACAGTGATGTATCTCTGGTTTGCCATCGCGGTGGTGTCGGCGGTTCTGTTCCGGTCCGGCGTCGTTGCCGCGGTGGCGGGCTTTCTGTCCTGGGCTACCTTCGCCGCCTATCTCAACACCTATGACATGCGATGGGTCGGGCTCGAGCCTTGGATTGTGCCGCTCATGGCAGCGGTGGTTATTGGTCTCGTGCGCTTTACCGGAGCAGACCGCGTGCGTCACCTCGCATATCTGCTTTTGGTCGGTTGGCTTACGTGGCTCTATGCGGTGAACGAGAATTTCTGGCTCGCGCTCGCCTATGCCGTCGGCGGCATGCTTGCTTTCGTGCTTGTCAGTTTGCCACTGTCGCAACGTTTTACGCTCATCAGGAGCGCCGGCTCCGCTCCCGCCTTCTACACATTCCTCGTCACCGTGATTGGTCTGTCTCTCCTGCATGTTGAACTGGAGCATGGCTGGCAATTTGTAGCATTGGCGCTCGCGACGCTGGGGGCCGCGGTGCTTGCGATAGCGCTTCAGGGGCGCAACAACGGTGCGGTGCGCTATCTTGCGTACACGGCGTTTGCCGTCGAGATGCTCTATCTTGCATCGGTGACGGTCGGATCGATTCTCGGCACCTCGAGCCTCTTCTTGTTCTCCGGGCTTTTCGTCGCTGCCGTTGCGTGGATCGTCATTCGTCTCGAGCGGCGATTTGCCGTGAGAAACCTGGAGGCAACCCGATGAGCATCTTCACGAAGCAGAACTCCGGGCGTCGCTATGTTGTCGCCGCAATTATCGTGGCAGCCCTGCAGACCGCCATTCTCGGCTATGTCATTGAGAGCCGCGCGTCGATTTTGAGAAGCGGCGCTGACGCTCTCCTGAAGACTGCGCCCGTCGATCCTCGTGACTTTTTACGCGGAGACTATGTTGTGCTGAACTACGATATCTCCTCGGTCCCAGTCGCGTCGATTGTTGGTGGCGTGCCGCAGGATCAAGGCAGGAAGAGCCTCTGGGTGCGGTTGAAGCCCGGTGAGGACGGTTTTTTCGGCATTGTCGAATCATCCTTCGAACGCCTGAAAGAAGAGCCGGGGACTGTGGTTGTGCGCAGCAGACCCTTCTATAGTGACGGTCCCAATTCCGCCGACCATATCCGCGTCGAGTACGGGATTGAGCGCTACTATGTTCCTGAAGGGCAAGGGACGGCCCTGGAGAAGGCCCGGCAGGGCGGTGACGTCTCCATTGCTATTCGCGTCGGTTCGGATGGGACAGCGCAGATAAGGAGCCTCATCGTCGATGGCAGGCCCGCTTACGACGAGCCGCTTTACTAAGTTGAGAGCCAATGAGTGTGGAGGCTTGCGAGTGCGGGCGAAAACACTGTCATTTGTCCTTCATTTTTCCTTTGCCTCTACCAAATCGGGTGATATAGAGACGCCGCGCTCCGGAAGGCCTCATGTGCAGGCATATGCATGCGGTTTTTGAGAACGCGGGTATGGTGAAATTGGTAGACACGCCAGATTTAGGTTCTGGTGCCGCAAGGCGTGGGAGTTCAAGTCTCTCTACCCGCACCAAAAGCTTGCTTGCAGGCGGGGGGACCGGAACCGGTGTCCCTCGATTACCCGGCAGCAAAGCGCCGTTCCGCAAGGGTGGAACGAAGAAGAATTGAGAATAAGCCACGCCCGGCAATTTTCCGGCGTCGTGCTCATCGAAACGAACGGCGTCTGGGCACGGCCGCCACGAAATGAAGGTAGGAAGACATGCAGGTTATCGAAACGCTCGCTGAAGGGCTGAAGCGCGAAATCAAGGTCGTAATCCCGGCCAAGGACATGGAAGTCAAGATGAATGAGCGTCTTGCCGACGTGAAGGACAAGGTCCGCATCAATGGCTTCCGTCCGGGTAAGGTTCCTGTCGCTCACCTCAAGAAGGTCTATGGCAAGTCCATCATGGCCGATCTCGTGAACGAACTCGTGCGCGAGCAGCCGACCGCAATTCTTGCAGAGCGCGGCGAAAAGTCCGCGACGCAGCCGGAAATCGCGATGACGGAAGACAAGGACGAGGCAGAACAGATCCTCGCCGCTCAGAAGGACTTCGAGTTCACGCTCTCCTACGAAGTTCTGCCGCCGATCGAACTGAAGTCCAACAAGGGCATCAAGATCACGCGTGAAGTTGTCGACATCTCCGACGAGGAAGTCAACGAGCAGGTTCTGAAGGTTGCCGAAAGCGCCCGCTCTTACGAAACCAAGAAGGGCAAGGCTGCCAACGGCGACCGCATCACGATGGACTACGTCGGCAAGGTCGGCGGCGTTGCCTTTGACGGCGGCACCGACCAGGGCGCTGAACTCGTTCTAGGCTCCGGCCGCTTCATTCCAGGCTTCGAAGACCAGCTGGTCGGCAGCAAGGCTGGTGACGAGAAGACCATCACCGTTACCTTCCCGGCCGACTATCCGGCCAAGAACCTGGCTGGCCAGGAAGCGACCTTCGACGTGTCGGTCAAGGACGTTGCCGCTCCGGCCGACATTGAAATCAACGACGAACTGGCAAAGAAGCTCGGCCTTGAATCGGCTGACCGTCTGAAGGAAATCGTCCGCGGCCAGATCGAGTCGCAGTACGGCTCGATGACCCGCCAGAAGGTCAAGCGCCAGATCCTCGACCAGCTTGACGAAATGTACAAGTTCGAGACGCCTGCCTCGCTCGTCGACGCCGAATACAATGGCATCTGGAACCAGGTCGCAAACGACCTCGCTCAGTCTGGCAAGACCTTCGAAGACGAAGACACGACGGAAGAGCAGGCTCGCGAAGAGTACAAGAAGCTCGCCGAGCGCCGCGTTCGCCTCGGCCTCGTCCTCTCCGAAATCGGCGAAAAGGCCGGCGTTGAAGTGAGCGAAGACGAAATGCAACGCGCGATCTACGAACAGCTGCGTCAGTATCCAGGCCAGGAAAAGCAGATCCTCGACTTCTTCCGCAGCCAGCCGGGTGCGGCCGCCTCTATCCGCGCTCCGATCTTCGAAGAAAAGGTCATCGACCATCTGCTGACCGAGATTGACGTCACGGACAAGAAGGTGACCAAGGAAGAACTGCTCGCCGACGAAGAAGGCGAAGCCTCCGAGAAGGGAGCAAAGAAGGCTGCTCCGAAGAAGAAAGCTGCTGCCAAGGCAGAAGCTGCTGAAGGCGAAGAAGCCGCAGCTGCGAAGAAGAAGGCTGCTCCGAAGAAGAAGGCTTCCGAGGACAGCGCCGAGTAATCTTCGGCTAATCGAAATTACCAAAGCCCCGCCTCGTGCGGGGCTTATACATTTGAAGGCCGGAGCATCGGATATGATGCTCCGGCCTTGTTTGTCATTGGATGGTTGCAGCACCGCAATGGCGATGCGGTTGATTCGTGCCTCGCCAGAGCTTTCCTTTCGAAAAAAGCAAAACCCTTTATTCATTGAGGCTGCAGCGAACCGCTGAAAGCTCTGCGCTCGCGTTGAGCGAGACAACCGCGAAAGATGATCTCGTCCTCACACAAGAATGCAGGATTATAGGGCAACGACGCTTGACGCCTGGCACCGTTCCCTTGGTCCCGCTCGACGCCAGTCACTTGCGACGAGCATTGTGCTTGGAAGAGGTAGACCGTCCGCCCGCTATGCTAGAAGCTCAGACCGCGGGTCGCGCGGTTTTGTGCGCGTGGGTCAGCTCGGCGACCTTGTGTATATGCGAGACCGCAGCCCGACCGCCTGCCGTCTTGGTGAAGAGCTCGAGCGTCTCGTCCTCGTGCTCACCAACTGGTGTCAGCGCCTGATCCATGTAGGTCTTCGATTTCTTGTCGCGTGAGATGAAGAAGGCGCTCGTTGCGAGGCTTGCAATGGTGGCGCCCAGCTTCAAGTGCTTGGTAAAGGTTTCCCAGATGAAGCGCGGCCAGAACGTGACCGCGTGCTCCCTCGGAAGACCTGGGCGGCGTTCGGAGGGATGCTTGAGACGAAGCAGCCCGCTCTGCAGCGGATGAACGTTCTCCAGCGGCACGGTTGTCGCGAATGAAACGAGCATCTTGACCAAGCTGGCAAGTGGCACGCCGGTGACAACGGCCCGGCGCAGCAGTGTCTTCAGGTGCTCGGGCGAATAGTAGAGTGACCAGGCCTCCTGGTAGATGTCTTCCCATTCCTGCTTGCTCATCTTCGGGTGCGCAGTACAGACGTGCTCGACATCGTAAATGTTGAGATCGGCGTCCATCTCGACGCCTTTCTTCCACAAGGTCTGGTGATCCTCCGAGCCAGGCAGCGGCGTCAGCACGAAGAATTCAATCACGTCCAAGGGCAATTCATGCTGGATGATGGCGATATCGCGTCGGATCGTCTCTGGCGTGTCAGCCGGGAAGCCCAGAATATAGCCGGCAAGCGTCATGATGCCCTGGGCTTTCCAGGCAAGTAGCATCTTCCGGTACTCAGTGATCTTGTTCTGGTTCTTCTTGGCCGCAGTCAGGTTGTCGGGGTTGACATTCTCAAGCCCGATGAAGACGCGTGTGACGCCGGCGCGCTTGGATTTTTCGATGAAGTTCGGGATCTTGTGGCAGAGCGTGTCGACCTGGATCATCAATCCAAGCGGAATGCCGTCCTTCTCCCTGAGTTCGATCAGGCGGTCGAAGATCGCTTCCCAATCCCTGTTGCGCGCGAAATTATCGTCGGTGATAAAGAACTTGTGGATGCCTTGCGCCCAGTTCATCCGCACAAGTTTTTCGACATCATCCGCCGAGCGGAAGCGTGACTTGCGGCCCTGCACATTGATGATGGTGCAAAAGGAGCATTGATAAGGGCAACCACGGCCCGCATCGAAGCTCGTGCTGAGACCAAGCGTTTGGGCCACATTGGCTTTCGGAAGGAACGGAACCGCTGCACCTTCGATGCTCGGCAAGTCATTCATGAAATTGTAAAGCGGCTCAAGCTTGCCGCTGGCGGCATCCTGCAGCACCCGGTCCAGTCGGCCTTCGGCTTCTCCGGCAAACATCGAGATGCCCATCTCACGACATGCGTCCAGGCCGACCGCCTTGCCGTCGAGCATGGCAAGACACCCCGACACGTGAAAGCCGCCCATGGAAACCGGAACACCAGCCTTTCGGAAGGGGCGCGCGATGTCGAGAGCCCGCGGATACTGGTTGGACTGAACGCCAACGAGGGCGACCATCCCGAAATTGTCGTGCTGCTCAAGTCGCTTGAGGAGTGCCTGGATGTTGACGCGCGTGTTCGTCTCGTCGATGACCGTAATATCGATTGCGACATTGGGGCCGAGGACCTTGCGCTTAGCGCAATCGGACGCGATCCCATAAATCGCAGCCAAGGAGTTGGACGGGATCATCGCCCGCCACCACCGGATCACATAGCCGTCATCGTCGTAGTGCGACGGCTTGATGAGGATGAGCTGGAAACTCCGTTCGGCGGTCTTGGACAGATCTTGCACGTCTTCTCACTGGTAAGAGGAATCCCCGGAAATGGACGCTACCAGACGCGGCGGATTATACAAGCGAAGGTTTTACCGGTGCTGTTCGACACAAATAAGTCAGACCGAATGAATTTCGGCCGTATGTCAGGTTTCTGTTTTCGTTAGTAAATTGTCAAAAGCCTGCGGCCTGGCCAGGCAATCAAAGCTCTGACTTGATGTCGCCCATACGGTTCCACGCATCAAGACCGGCGATTTTATAGGCTTCGGCGAGCGTTGGATAATTGAATGTGTTTTCGACGAAGTATTCGACCGTTCCCTTGAGGTTCAGCACGGCCTGGCCGATGTGAACCAGCTCGGTTGCTCCTTCGCCGACAATGTGGACGCCAAGCAAGCGGCGCGTCTTCAAAGAGAAAATGAGCTTCAAGAGCCCGGTATCTAGGCCCATGATATGTCCGCGCGAAGTTTCGCGGAAACGCGCGATGCCGCATTCATAGGGAATACCGCGCTCCTTCATCTCTTCCTCGGTCAGGCCGCAGGTGGAAATCTCCGGCACGGCGTAGATGCCGTAGGGGAAGTATTTCGGCGGCTCCTTCGCGACCGCACCGATGGCAACGCGGGCAGCGATGCGGCCCTGTTCCATCGATGTGGACGCAAGGCTCGGGAAGCCGACAACGTCGCCTGCGGCGTAGATGCTCGGGACGGAGGTCTGGAATGTCTCCGGATTGACCTTGAGGCGGCCACGGCTGTCAGCTTCGAGTCCCGCAGCTTTAAGGTTGAGCGTATCGGTCGCCCCCATGCGTCCGGCGGCGAACAGAACCATGTCTGTCACCAGGTGGCGACCGTTATCGAGTTTCAATTCGACCTTGCCGTTGTCCAGGCGCGTCACCTTGTCGGCCTTGGTACCGAGCAGGATTTTCATGTTGCGATCGCGCAGCTGATAGGTGAAGTCTTCGACGATTTCCCGGTCGATGAAATCAAGCATTGTTGATTTGGGATCGATCACGGTGACTGCGGTATCCAGTGCACTGAAGATCGTCGCATATTCGATGCCAATGACACCAGCCCCAATGACTGCCATCGAACGCGGTAGCTCCGCGATGTCGAGCAGTTCGTCACTGTCGAGTACGGTCTTGCTGTCGAAGGGGATGTCGTCAGGGCGAAACGGCTTCGTGCCGACCGCTAGCAGGATGCTCGCCCCGGTGACCTTGAGGATTTCGCCATCGTCCTTGACGATTTCGAGGGTCGACGGATCGACAAAGCTTGCCTTGCCTCTGATGTGCTGGACGCGGTTTCGGGCGAACTGGTGTTCCAGCACTTCGACTTCGTGATCAAGGGTGATTAGTAGGCGCCGCCGGAGGTCATCGGCGCTGATTTCTTCCTTCACGCGATAGGATCGACCGTAGAAGCCACGCTCGCGCCAGCCGGAGAGATTGAGTGCTGTTTCGCGCAGGGTCTTGGAGGGAATTGTACCGGTGTGCACCGAAACGCCGCCGACGCGCTTTCCCTGTTCTATGACCAGAACCTTCTTGCCAAGCTTGGCCGCCTGGATTGCGCCGCGGCGGCCTGCCGGGCCGCTACCCACAACAACGAGATCGTACTGGAACATTTACCTGGCCCCGAATTGGAAAGCTGGAATCATTTTTGCGACGCAATATCTCGCGCGTCCACCGGTAGCAGGTCAATGTTGCAGATTATTTTATGAGAACATCAGGACTCACGGAAGCCAAGGAAGGATTCCAGCTTTTCGAAGGTACGATCCATGGCAAAGGCACGGCTTATTGGCAGCGCGATGTGGCCGTAGAAGATCGACATCTGTCCTTCCGCCACCTTCTCGTCCGTCTTGCTGATCGCAGCCAAATAGAGGGCCGATGCGAGTCCGGTCCGGTCGGCACCGGAGAGGCAATGTATCAGCAGCGGCTTCGGAGCGTCTTTCATGACTTGGATCAATTCCTTCGCCCGCTCCGGAGAAAGCTCCTTGTAGGCCGACATTGGGAAATCGATATGCTCGATGCCAAGCGCCTTTGCTTGTTCGACTTCGGCGTTCCATCTTTGGCTGTTTGTCCCGCCGCGAAGGTCGATGATCGTTTTTATCCCATAGCGCTTCGAGAAATCCACCATAGCTTGCGGGGATGGTTGCGACGAGCGGTACACTTCGCCCGCGACGACCGTGTGGAAGTTGTTCGTGGCTTTCAAATAGAGAGCATAGCTGCCAATGATGAGAAAGAGCAGGACAACGAAGGATAGCGCTGCTTTCCCGGAGCGAGGAAACTGGCGAGAAGCGATCGTCGTCGTCATGAAGGTCTCGAAGCAGGATGGTTGCAGCATCGCCGCTCTGACACCCAAACCTGACGGGCACCTGAAGCGGATTCGGGCCTGCTAGGCACACTTATGCACAACCACAGATTCCGCGAGATTGGCCCCCCTCTGAAAGGAGGTTGTTTTACAGCGCGGATTCGATGTCAGCCGACCTCGATTTGCCATCGCTCAGCATCGCGTGCACTTCAAACGGCGAGGTGTTTCCCCGATTTCGCGGCGCATCCAATGAGCAAGATGAGACTGATGAGCAAACCCCGTCAGATGTGCAACCTCACTGATGCTGAAGTCGCTAGCGAGCAGCAATAGCCGCGCCTTCTCGATCCGGCGACGGAGTACATATCGATGAACCGTTTGTCCTGTCGCGGCTTTGAACCAGGTCCTGAGATGTGAATTGCTAACGCCCGCGACCTTGCTCAGCGTGTCCAAGGAAAGCGGCGTTTGAATTTGGGCTTCAATGAAGTCCAACACACGCTTCAGTTGGAGATCGGATAAGCGGCTCGTTCTTTCGGGCTCCTTTTCCTCAAGTTCCAGCAGGCGAACCGCTAGCGCAATGCCGATGCTGTCGGCAAACAGCGATCCACTCGGCGAACCCGCCCGGAAATCATTTTCAAGCGCGCGAGCGAGGTACTCAATCCGTTCGCTGTCAGCACATACTCGCACGCCCAGATGGAAGCATTCGGTTTGCATGAGCTGGTCGAGATGAGCTACCTGTTCGAAAACCCGTTGCTTGTCGATTCCTTCGATTCTGAAGCTACCCTTGGAGTTAAGGCGCAGAGCCTGAATGTAATGATCGCCGATACGCTTCGCGATCATATTTAGGGCATAAGGCGTTCTGCGCCTGGCTGATGCGAAAGCCACAGCCAGTGCAGAATCGCCACTCGACTGCCGCTCACCATGGCGTATGCCGGAATAGATAAGATCATCTGCGGGCACGGGCCTTGCAGGTATTTGTCTGCCCGCTGAGAAGGATTTGTCTGGTCGAGCCGTGCGTCTCGTCGTATCTAAAGAATTCAAACGGTCGTGGTCAGCCTAGATCGTCTGCATTCATTTGCATACTTCGGAATCAGCTGCGCAAAGCAAGTAGGCAGCCTGAAAACCGAACGCCACGATCGCCTTGCACATGAGGCGTCACGATCACTCTCACTCTCGTAGGTGCGGTCCGTACGCGCAAGCGGTGAAGCGTGTTTTGGAAGTGGCCGAGAGTTCACATCCCTTCAGGGCGACCCAAATAGCTCTATGTTGCGAGGCGGACACCCGCTCCTCCGTTAGGAGCGGGGCCTTCATCGAAGAAAATGACTCCTCGTGCTTCGTATACCCGTTTGATCGCCTCGATGGTGACCGGTTGTGGCCCGCGGGGACCGGGATCGTCTTGTTCAACCCGGCTTACGGTGTTGGCGGTCACTTTAGCTAACTCGGCTACTTCCCGTACGCCAAGCTTCAGTATTGCACGAGCCGCCCGCGCTTGAGTGGAGTTCAAAAAACGTGACCTCGTATTTATTTCGATACAGGGTATTGACGAATGCGCTGTCTCAATATAAATACACTGTATCCTTGGTGTCATCAATGTTGCTCACTGGGCGTATTGCGTCCTGTGGATACACGTGCACGTTAAAGTATCTGAGTCACCTGTCAGGTAGGATCAGAATGGAATTGCGTCAGCTCTCCTATTTCAAGGCGGTGGCCGAGGAACTGCACTTCGGCCGGGCGGCAGCGAGGGTGCGGATTGCCCAGCCGGCGCTCAGCAATCATGTGATGGCACTGGAAAGGGAGCTTGGCTGTGCGCTCTTCATCCGCTCGACGAGGCGGGTGGAGCTGACCAGGGCAGGGGAAACCTTCTACGATCGCTGTGTGCGCATCCTCAGCGAGGTCGATCTGACCACCGAGCTGACGCGGGCGGCCGGCGGCAGCCGCATGCGCCAGATCAGGATCGGCACCGTCTATCCGGCCACCATCGGCATGCTGCCGACCTTCCTTGCGAAGATCGCCCG
>NZ_HF536772.1:2524030-2544973 GCF_000312665.1 Rhizobium mesoamericanum STM3625
CAAGTTCCCTGACGTGAAGATCCATATCGCTGCCGGCAACACCGGCGAGATCATCCGCAACCTGGAAAGCGGCCAGATCAATCTCGGCTTCATCCGCCCGGTGGAAAACATCGGCTCGCTGCGCTTCTTCTCGATTGCGCATGAGCGCTATTATCTGGCGGTTGGCCATGGCAATCCGCTGGCGGCGCGCGACGAGATCACCATCGACGATCTCAGCGATCAGAAGCTCATCGCCTTTTCCAGGCAGAACCTGTCGTTTTCCGAGCGCTACTTCCAGGAGAAGTTCGAGGCCTACGACCTGGTGAAGAATATCGCCTATAGCTGCGACGACACCTGGTCCTTGGTGTCGCTCGTTGCGGCCGGGCTTGGCATCGGCTTTGTCCCGGAATGGACGCGCGAGCTTCCGAACCGCGCCTTCGAACTGAAGAAGGTCAGAGGCATCGACTTTCGGATCGGGCTTGGGGTGGCCTGGAACCGGGAGGATCCGACCGCCGCGCGCGACGACATCGTCGATATCGCCCGGTCGCTGGCACGGCCCGGGCGGTGAGGGCCGCCGTGTTCGGCTGACCCCGACGGCTCGGCTGGCATTCGCCGATCCTTGATTGGCCTGCCAGCTGTTGAACATCCCTTCTTCCGCCCGAGCCCCGCGTCCTGGGGCGGCTGTTGGTCCTGCCGGGCTCGCGCTGGCCGCGACCTCAAACGGAGGATCAAACATGGGTGGCCCTTCAGTGGGCCAGTATATGACACTCGAGACTTTGGCTCGCCACACTAATGCAGCCTGGAGATGATCCCCTGCTAAGACGGATCGCAACGCTGCCATCGGCTGGCGCGGATCGTTCGTACGGGTTGGTGTAACGTTCGCACGGATTGGTGTAAGGGCGTTATGTCAAGTCGGCGGCAAGCCACGAGATCGGGGCGCTCATCGCCAACCGCAGCCAGTTCGTGCAAATCCGTGAGATTCGATGCAACCATTGATGATCCGATACGATTTAGATGATCGTCCAGTGCGGGAGCGTACCTTGGCCTGACACCTCGTATCTATGCCTCGCGCGAGACGATGAGATCTGGACGCATCTCAAAGCCGGGTGACGACTTCCTGCGGCGCATTCGCAGACTTGCTGGACACCTTTTATCTCGGTCGTATTGTTCCATAATAGCAGCTTACGCAGCCAAAAGGACAGCTAGGCAGGAGCATAGCAAACCCAGCCGGATCCCCTCCGTTAACGAGCTCTTGTTTGGGAGGCAGTCGGAGGAATCGATCGGCATTTTTCCCGCCCTAAGTGATGAGCTCCCTACTGACGGCATAGCCGCCGGAATGAATATAAACCCGATCGTGTCCGTGGTTGGAGGGGTAGACCAATGGCAACGCCACGTTATTATCATGTATCGCCGCCAACTCAACAGGAGCAAAGTGTCGCTATTGCTGCTGCCATCGATGCGATGATCGGCGATATCAGCACGGAACTTGGCGCGAAGGCTACGCTCCGGTTTCAAACGAAAACGGTTGTGTTGTCTCGTCATCTGAATTCTTAGCAGGCGTCCGTCACCTCGCAGCTATTGTGTTTGAACCGCGCCAGCCGACATCGTTTTCCATCCAAGCAGAGCGGCGCCAGCCAGCAAAAGACCTTGCGCGACGAGGAACGGCGGTTCGTTGCCATTAGGGGCGAGATCGTTCAGCGCGGGAATTTTCAGAAAGGCCTGCACGATCAGCACAAAGAAGTTGAGGTAGAGCCCGGCCGTTGCTGATATCGCATAGACCGGCCGCGCGCGACCCTCGAGGCCGTAGCCGTAAAGGGCGGCGAAGGCGACCGCCAGGATGACGGTCGAGATGATGCCAACGCCGAGTGCCGGGGTGAAGGCGGTAATGGGAAAAAGGAAGCCGGTCAGCGTGGTCGCGAGCGTCGTAGCGAGGAATAACGCCGTCATGCGCGGCATCCAGCGCCCCGCCGCAAAAGCGGGCAGGGCGACGAGACCGGAGGCGATGCCGATGAAACTCAGCACGACATGTAGGGTGGTGAACTGGGGAATTGTGAGCCCGAGGATCATTTTCGCCTCCCTTACTTCACGTTGAGGCCGTAGCGGACGGCGGCATGGGCGAGCGACAGGTTCGGACGCAGCGCATCGCGGGCGGCAAGGAAGGTTTGGAGATCGGCCATCTCCGGCAGGGCGGGCACGGTCAGTACCTCGCCGAGATCGAGCCCGGCGAGCGCCGCGTCCACCATCTCCTCAACATCCATCACCATGGACGCGGGGATGGTTTGCAGCTTCTCCTCTTCCCAGATCGCGGTGCGGGTGATGCCCGGCAGCACGCCCTGCACCCGGACGCCTAAGGGCGAAAGCTGCGCCTGCAAGGCTTCGGTGAAGGCCAGCACGAAGGCTTTCGTGGCAGGATATACGGCGGTGAAGGCAGCCGGCATCAGCGCCGTGACCGAGGTTATGTTGATGATCGTGCCGTGGCCTGCGGCAGCAAGGCGCGGGGCGATAGCGGCGGCAAGACGGGTCACGGCGAGGATGTTGAGGTTGATCATCCCGGTCACATAGGTGGGGTCGAGTTCTATGATCATGCCTTCCCCGGCAATGCCGGCATTGTTGACGAGGCCGGTGATGGCGGCGTCTTCCCGGAGGCGGGCTTCCACCGACACCAGCCCCTCGGCGGCGCCGAGATCGGCGGGCAGGACTTCGACGGTGACGCCATGGTCCTTCTGCAAGCGCTCGGCAAGGGCCGCCAGTTTTTCGGCGCGGCGGGCGACAAGCACCAGGTTGTTGCCGCGGCGGGCGAGGCGGTCGGCATAGACAGCGCCGATACCGTCGGATGCGCCGGTGACGAGGAAAGTATTCTTGCTCATGTCTGTCTCCTTCAGGGATGGGGCAGGGCCGGCGCCTTTGGCGTCGCGGCCCGCAGGGGTGTCAGGCGTTGATGAAGTCGAGAAGGTCAGCGTTGAAGCGGTCCTGATGGGTTTGCGTCAGGCCGTGGTCGCCGCCTTCATAGACCTTCAGCACGGCATGCTTGACGATCTTGACGGTGGAGAGCGCGGAAGCGCCGATCGGCACGATCTGGTCGTCATCGCCGTGCAGCACCAGGGTCGGCTTGTCGAAGGCCTTCAGGTCCTGGTGGAAATCGCTTTCGGAAAAGGCGCGGATGCTGTCGAGCTGGCCCTTGAGGCCGCCCATCATGCCCTGCCGCCAGAATTCCTCGCGAATGCCCTCGGAGATGACGGCGCCCTCGCGGTTGTAGCCGTAGAAGGGAATGGTGAGGTCCTTGAAGAACTGGCTGCGGTTGGCATTGGTGCCCTTGCGGATGCCATCGAAGACATCGAGGGGCAGGCCGTCCGGATTGGCCTCGGTCTTTAGCATCAGCGGTGGTACGGCGCCGATCAGCGCGATTTTGGCGACACGGCCGGTGCCATGGCGGCCGACATAGCGGGTGACTTCGCCGCCGCCGGTGGAATGGCCGACGAGAATGACGTCGTGCAGGTCGAGTTGTTCGATCAGTTCGGCGAGGTCGTCGCCATATTGGTCCATCGTGTTGTTGTGCCAGACCTGGTCGGAACGGCCGTGGCTGCGGCGGTCATGGGCGATGGTGCGAAAGCCCTGATTGGCGAAGAAGACCATCTGGGCGTCCCAGACATCCGCGCTCAGCGGCCAGCCGTGGGAGAAGATGATCGGTTGGGCGTCCTTGGAGCCCCAGTCCTTATAGAAGATGTGTGTGCCGTCTGTGGTGGTGATCGTTGCCATTGTCCTCTCCTCTGCTCGGGGGCTTGTTTGCCTCCCGTGTGAACAGAGATACTCTGGCGGGCATCGCGGCTGGATTGGCACTTCTGACAGAAGCCGGGCCGAAACTGACAAAGAGCGGAGAGTGTGGACATGGCGGAAAAGTCACTGGAAGTCGGCTTGGTACTCTACCGGAATTGCCAGATCGCCATGGTGCACGGCATCACCGATCTCTTCGCCATCGCCTCGATTTTTTCGCAGGAGCGCGGTGGGCCGGCCTTGCGCGTCAGCCATTGGCAGGTAGAGGGGGACGGTCGGTTTTCCCGCTGCTACGACACCGATGCGGCCGCGGCGGGCCAGCCCGATATTCTGATCGTACCCGGCCGGTTGACAGGGCCGGCCGAGGCAGAGGAAGCCAAACCCTATGCCCGCTGGCTGCTCGACCGTCACGCGCAGGGCGCGACGCTGGCGGCCAGCTGCGGCGGTACCTTCATCCTGGCGGCGACGGGCTTGCTCTCCGGCCGTCCCGCCACCACGCACTGGCTGTTCGCCGAGCGGTTTCGCGAGCGCTTTCCTGAGGTGCGCATGGAGCCCGACAAGATCGTTATCGAGGATGGCGACATCATTACCGCCGGCGGCCTGATGGCGTGGACGGACCTTGGCCTTCGCATCGTCGACCGCCTGCTCGGCCCCTCGGTGATGATCGAGACGGGAAAATTCCTGCTGATCGATCCGGCGGGTCGCGAGCAACGGCACTACAGCAATTTCTCCCCGCGCCTGACGCATGGCGACGAGGCGATCCTGAAGGTGCAGCACTGGCTGCAGGAGCGCGCCGGAAAGCCCACCAGCATCGCCGACATGGCCGGCCAGGCGCGGCTGGAGGAACGCACGTTCCTGCGCCGCTTCAAGACGGCGACCGGCATGAAGCCGATCGAATATGTCCAGCACTTGCGAATCGGCAAGGCGCGGGAACTTCTGGAATTCACCCGGCGCACCGTCGACCAGATCGCCTGGTCGGTGGGCTATGAGGATGCCGCGGCCTTCCGCCGGGTGTTTCACCGCATCCTCGGCCTGTCGCCGGGCGAATACCGCAGCCGCTTCTCTGTGGCAGCGGCGGCGTAGGAAACGGGGCGGTCTGCAGCAAGCGTGGAATGTCACTTCGAAAGAGGAACGGTGGAATAGGGCTACGCTGCCGTACGAAATAGCCTCCCATTGTTGCCAAATCCACGTACACGCGGTGATGGCCAGGGCCGACCTTTGATCATGTTGCTGAGCGAGGGCCAGATGAGTGATTTCAGAGGGGCCGCTCTTATGCTCAAAGCCTTGCCCGAGGCCCAAGCAATGCTTGCAGACAAGGGATACGACGCCGACTGGTTTCGAAAGGCGCTGGCTGATCGCAGCATCACCGCCTGCATCCCGTCAAAGGCTAACAGAAAGGTCCCAATCCCGCATGATGTTGTGCTCAACAAGCAACATCATAAAATCGAAAACATGTTCGGAAAGCTCAAAGACTGGCGTCGTATTCACACTCGATTCGACCGCTGCGGCCACACCTTTCATATGCATAGCAGCGGCCGTGATTAGTGAGTCCTGACCCTAGGGGACAGCCACCCCTAGACGTTCGGCATGCGGTGCAAGTGAGGGCATGATAATGGGGTGGAGCATGATCCCTTCAGTGAGAGCCTCGCGCTTGCGGGCCAGGCCGTTTTCTCCCGGCAGCCGAACGCGTGCAACACCCGGTCGCGGGGGATTGCTGCGGCACGCTTCGGCAAGCCAGCCCGTCTGCCGTAGAAAGGCATCGCGGCCACCAAAAGCTTCGGGGTCGAAAACCTGGACGGTGACGGCCGCGTTCGTCCCCTTCAATTCGTCGACATGTCCAAGACCGGCAAGCCCCTGCGTAAAGGCCTCGACATGGAGCGCCATGCCGTAACCCTTCTGGCCATGGTCGAGCCCGCCCACCGGCATCAGCGTGCCGCCGCGTTCGATCACCCGCGGATCGCGACTGGGTTCTCCATTCTCGTCCATCAGCCATTCGTGTTCGTATTGCCGGCCTTCGCGAACAAGGCGCTGCGCCATGTTGACGGTCGTGATCGAGGCGCTGATATCGATCAGGATCGGATCACCAGGCGTCGGAATGCCGTGGGCGACCGGGTTTGGCGTATAAACACCCTTGCGTCCGCCAAACGGCGCCACCTGCGCCCCAGACGGGCTCGAGCTTGCGATGCTGACCATGTAGCCGCGATCGGTGGCAATGGAGAGATAGGCAGCCAGGCAGCCGATATGGTGGCTTTCGGCGATCGCGATCGTCGCCGTGCCGAAAGTCGTCGCGCGCTCGCAGGCCAGCTTCACTGCCTCGGAAGTTAGCCATGCACCGGGAAGACGGCGTCCCTGCCATGCGATAGCCGGTCCGCGATCGGATACCACTTCGGGCCTGCCTTCGCGTGTCATCACGCCATCGGCAATACCTTGGAGATACCAGCCGGCCAATGCCAGGCCGTGCGTCGTGTGCCCCATGAGGTCGGCTTCGACGAGATAGTGCGCCACGGCGGCCGCCTTTTCCTGCTCGAGCCCGGCGGCGGCGAAAAGAGCGTGCGAAAATTGGCGCAGCGTATCGGGTGCGAAGCGGCGGTCTGATGTCTCGGCCATGATCTTCTCCATTCATTGCCGGCGGTTGGCCGGGATCAGCGTGCCAGAAAGCGCGGGTGAAGCGTTTCGCCGCCGAACACGGCGAGCACGTTCTCCGCGGACATAACCGAAACGGCGCGCTTCGCATCGAGCGTTACGCCGGCGACGTGTGGTGTCACCAGAGTATTCGGCAATTGGAAGAGCGGATTGTCGATACCGGGGGGCTCGACGGCGAAGCTATCGAGGCCGGCGCCCGCGAGATGGCCCTCTTCGAGGGCGGCGATCAATGTCTTCTCATCAACCACTTCGCCGCGTGCCGTGTTGATGAGGAACGCTCCCTGTTTCATCAAGCCGATACGGCGCGCGTCGATCAGGTTCTGTGTCTCGGCAGTCAGCGGACAGTGAAGGCTGACGATATCGGATTTCGCAAGCAGCGTGTCGAGATCGGTTTCGCGCCTGGTGTCGTCGCTAAAGGCACTGTCGGGGGTATGGGGATCGAAGGCAGAGACGACCATGCCGATGGCGCCTGCCATCTTGGCGAGCGCCTGGCCGATGAAGCCGAAACCGACGAGGCCAAGGTGCTGGCCACGCAGTTCGCGACCGTTGTACTGGTTCTTGTCCCAGATGCCATCCCGGATCAATGCGTCCTGGCGGGGCAGATCCTTGACCAAGGCCATGATCAGCGCCAGAGCGTGTTCGGCGACGGAGTGACCGTTGCTGCCTGTTGTCATAGACACCGAGATGCCAAGCGCCGTTGCTGCCTTCACATCGATGTCGTTGGTCCCGACGCCGTGCTTGGCGATATGCCGGAGCCGGCCGCCGGCCTGCATTTCTTCTGGCCCGAGCAGATCAGTGAGCAAACGAACGATGACGGCATCGGGTTTATGAAGGTTCATAACCTCGATGATGGCTTGCCTGTTGATGTAAGGCGGTGTGGCGACGACATTTACGCCGGCGTCTTCCAGAACGGCGCGGCCTTCAGGCGCCAGCTCTCCACCTAGGATGACAACAGTTTTTTCCATCGCTTATCTCCTCCAACGAGCAAAGCGGTAGGGGCGGTGCGGTATCGCGCCGTCGATGAGGTCGAAAACCTTTCGGTGGTCAAGCCGCCTGGCGGCGGGGAGACCGCGCCATCAACCGCGCATAGGCGATGGCTGAAAGCATATTCACGTGGTTTGCCTTGCCCGTGCCGGCAATATCGAAGGCCGTGCCGTGGTCGACCGACACGCGATCGATCGGCAAACCGAGTGAGACGTTGACCGCCGTATCGAATGCGATGAGCTTGATCGGAATATGGCCCTGGTCGTGATACTGCGCGATAACCAGATCGAACGCACCATTATAGGCACGCGCAAAGACCGTGTCGGCCGAGATCGGACCAACGACATCGATGCCCTTCGCCTGCGCCAGCTCGACGGCAGGCGCGAGGAATTCAGCATCCTCGGTCCCGAACAAGCCGTTCTCGCCGCAGTGTGGGTTGAGACCGGCAACCGCGATCCGCGCCTTTTTGCCCAGGCGTATGAAATGATTGTGCCCCGCCTCGATCGTTGCCAGAACGCGCTCGGTCTTGGCGCGTTCGATAGCGCCCTTCAGCGAGATATGGGTGGAAACGTGGATGGTGTTCAGCCGCTCCGAAGCGAGCAGCATGAACGAGCTCTTCGAACCGGTGAGATGCGCCAGCAGGCCGGTGTGACCGTCATAATGATGGCCGGCAAGATTCATCGCTTCCTTATTAATCGGCGCGGTGACGATGACATCGGCATTGCCTGACATCGCAAGATCGACGGCACGGCTGATGTAGCGCACCGACGCGTCACCCGCGACCGGACTGACCTTGCCGATCTCAGGCAGCCGCGCACCAAGCTCGACCTCGTCGACGGCAATCTTGCCCGCGCCAGCTCCATCTGCCGGCGCGAAGGAAAGCCCGGTTGCGGCAGCGCGATTGGCACGCTCGAGCGCTTCCGTGTTGCCGACGATGACGAAATCGCGCCGCTCCTGTTCCGGCATCGTGGCAAGCGCTTTGACGATCACCTCGGGGCCGACACCGGCCGGATCGCCGAGCGTCACGGCAACTTTCGCATTCCTGTCCATCACTCACGGTCCTCTTTGAATGAAAGCGGCCTCAAAAAGCGGCTTGGTAGATCGAGCGGATATCGGCGCGCGACAGGTCGCGCGGGTTGTTGTCCAGAAGGCGACGGATGGCAAAGGCATCGTCAGCCATCGCATCCAGATCACTTTCCGGCACGTCGAGGCCAGAGAGCTTCATCTCAATCCCGAGTTCGGCGCAAAAGGAATAGGCGGCATCGAAAACAGACTCGATATGGACTGAAGTCTGGCGACCCAAAGCTTCCATAATGATACGGGTCTTCTCAGGTACCGCCGGCGTATTGAAGGCGAGCACATGAGGGAAGATCAGCGCATTTGCCGCGCCATGCGCGACATGCCAACGCGTGCCGAGCGGATAGGCAAGCGCGTGACCACCAGCGGTATTGACCGGGCCAAGACAGAAGCCTCCGTAAAGGGAGGCAAGCGCCAGGCCGGCACGCGCCTCGGCGTCGGAGCCATCCTGAACGGCGCGAGCAAGATACTTGCCGACCAGCCGAGTTCCTTCGATCGCATAAAGGTCGATCATCGGATGCGCCTTGCGATTGGTGAAGGCCTCGACACAGTGCGCCATCGCGTCGACCCCGGTTGCCGCGGTTGTGCGCGCAGGCACGCTGAAGGTCAGCGCCGGATCGACAACCGCGATGTCGGCCAGCATGTGCATGCTCTCGACGGCAAGCTTCGCCATCGTCGTGGGGTCGGTGACGAGGGCCCTGATGCCGGCCTCGCTGCCAGTGCCTGATGTTGTCGGAACCTGAGCCAGCGCAACGCGGCGCGGCCCCCTGACTTTGTTCGGCCCGACAACCTCATGCAATGTCTGTGACGAACCGGCAAGTACTGCGGCAAGCTTGGCAAGGTCCATAGCGCTGCCGCCGCCGAAGCCAACCACCAGTTGGGCGGCGGCTGCATTGGCCACGGCCAGCACCTTGTCCAGATTGGCTGTATCCGGTTCTGGGGTTACATCGGCAAACACCGTGACGTCGCCCTTGAGGGCAAGCGTATCGACGCGCGTCGCGTTGAAGGCGTCGGAGATAACGAGAATCCTGCTGTAGCCTTTCTCGTTCGCCCACTTGCCGAGCCGCTCTGCCGTGCCGACGCCGAACTCGATCAGATGGGGCCGGACGATTGTGATAGGCGAATCCAAGCTGACCACTGGACCACTCCTCCCTGCAAGTGCTGGCGACTTTCTCCGTCGCAAAGATGTAAATTTGTTATACAAAGCTACTGCATTTGGCAAGCGGTCAGATCGCCCGTGACGAGGAAATCGTGCTTTTGCCAATCACGTCCGCACGCTATCTCTCCCGTTTCACTGTCCAAATCCCTGATTTTGCAAATCAAAATGACAAGATGCGGCAATTGAGGACACTGAGGTGGAGTTGGGGGCCGAATGGCCGTAAGATAATCGGAAGTTGTTAAATGAGCGCGCGATCCGACCCACTTCTTTCGTCAAGAAGTGGAATCGGATCAAGGAAAATTCACAACTGACAACCTATGAAGGGTGTTACGCTATCGCATCAGCGGAAAGCCGCACGTATTTTATGGCACGGCGATAATAAGTGTAGGCGACATGCACCACGCCATCCGCCCCTTGAATAATCGAGGGGTAGGAAAACTCACGGTTCACCGAGTCTTTCGAGTTGTTGCTCAAGCAATATCCGTCACCGGTATCAAGATCGACACGTCGGGGAAAGCTCACGCCACCATCACCGGAGAGGGCGAGGCTCAGCGGCGCGCGAGGGACGCCCCAGACAGCCTTGCGTCGCTCGCTTGTTTGCACCGGCGCCACCTTTGTCTCCTCGTCGCCTTCGATCTCATCGTAAAGCGACTGGCGCCGAGCATCCGAGGTCGAGGCATTGGAATGGTTGTAAACCATTGCGATCATGCCGTTTTCCAGTCGCGTCGCCTGAATTGACGAGTTATTGTTCGGCAGATCAATCGGTCGAGGCGCGCTCCAATGCGCACCGCCATCGCTCGAGCGGCTGGACAAGATCGATTCGGCAAATCGATTGCGATAGAAGGCCACCAGGTTGTCGCCGTCGATCGGCACGATATTCATGTGAACCGCGCCGATACTATCCGGGACCTCCGTCATGACCCAGCTTTTACCCGCGTCGTGCGAGATGAGCACGCCCGCCGTATCGACGTCTCCCGTCCAGCGCTCTCCAGGCAATCCGACGCAGCGGAAGACAGGCAGCAACCAGATGCCGGCCTTGTTGACGATGATCGGCTGGCGCACGAACGTGCCAGGAATGTCACAGAGAACACGCACGTCTCCGAACGTTTTTCCGCCATCCTCCGAGATGCGACATTTTACAATCGAGCCGTCCTGGTTGCCCGAGGTCTGCGAGGTATAAAGTAGCCAGACTTTTCCGTCTGGTGCATTGAAAATTAAAGGATTTTGTTCGGATTTCGTCGGATCGTCCGACATCTTCTCCGGCTGCGACCAACACGCCGCTCCCGTCGCCAGACGCGACATGTAAATGGAGATATCACCCATTCCCTCCATCGTGCCTCCGAACCAGACGCAACTCAGGGTTCCATCTGGCAGAAATGCGAGATTGGCCGCGTGGTTCTGGATACAGGGAGAGGGTAGATACGCTTCGGCACGACCCTTCTCGGCGGAATACTCGGCGATGTCCCCGGTCATCAACGCCGGAACCGCCTCGGGCGGCAAACCTGTAAGGCTCATGTTCCGTCCCTCACGGCAGCTTGGCATAGGCTTCGGAAAGCGCCGCATAGTCGGCGTCGCTGATTGGCATCAACGGCGCACGGGTCCGCCGCCAGGCTGCGTTACCGGTCTTGAGGCCGACCATCGCCTTGATCGTCGGAATCTGGACATAGGAGTTAGAGAGCGTTCGATAGGCATTGATGCGAGCTTGGGCAATCTCGACCTCGCCGGCGCACGCCTCATCGTGGACTTTGTCGTATACGGTGCGCAGCGAGTCCGCGACGAGATTGGAGGTTGCCGTGATGCAGCCCGCACCTCCCGCCTTCAAGAGCGGCAAGAGCAGTGGATCAGCTCCGGCCAGCACGGAAAAGCCCGGATAAGCGGCGATGATCGCCTGCATGTTATTGAAATCACCTGCGGATTCCTTGATTCCGACGACCGTGTTCGGGAACGCTTCGATCAGCCTGCCGATCAACGGGATCGAAAGCGGAACGCCTGAGACTTGCGGGATATGATAGAGAATGACCTGCAGCCTGACATCGCCGATCTTTTCCAGAACCTGCGAATAGGCAGCAAACAGCCCGTCGTCGGATACGCCTTTGTAGTAGAACGGCGGCAGCATCACGACCTTTGTCACGCCGAGAGAGAGCGCATGCTTGGTCAACTCCACCGTTTCCGGAGTGGCGACGACACCAGTCCCGGGAAGCAGCTTGTCGGCGGCCACGCCTGCCTTGAGGGCTGCCTCAAGGATCGATCGGCGCTCGCTGGAGGAGAAGGAATTTGCTTCACCGGTCGTGCCAAGCAGCGCGACGCCGTGACATCCTTCCTGCAACAAGCGTTGGCAGTGCTCGGTGAAAAGGCCCAGGTCCGGGCTGCCGTCCGCATTGAGCGGCGTCGCCGCCGCGCTGAATACGCCTGAAATCTTGTGATCGTTCATATCGTCCTCCTCGGATGAACGCCGCAGAGCTGGCGGCCAAGGCGGGAACTCGAGCCCGCGAGATGCGGTTTTCATCTTCCTCACAGCAGATATTGTCAATATGACAATGTGCGGCAACAGCTTGTCATATCTATAACATGCTGAAAATAAAAAATAAAATATTTCACACATTTCTCAAACTTAAGATATGGATTAATTTTTGTTGACATATTTACATTATCGAGCGAGTGTCTGCGCCATGTCGTGATGCACTTTCGGGATAGAGTGGAAAGTGGAGACGCCATCAATTTTGCCATGGGAGGACACTATGACTGACCGCAATGAAGGGAAATCTGCGCAGGGAACGCAGATGTCACGCCGCGAGGCTTTGAAGATCGGCCTCGCCGCTGGCGTTGGCCTCACCGTATTCGGGATGAACGCCCGGATCGTCTTCGCCGATGAGGGACAGGTCCTCAAGGCCGCGCATCCGGCTTTCGACCAAGACTGGTCACCGCTGCGCGGCGGCGGGCGCCCCTTCCGCTGGAACTCGATCTGGTGGGCATCGCCGATGTATTTCGACAGCGAAGGCAAGATCAAGCCTTACGTCTTCACCAGCTGGGATTCGCCTGACAACAAGGTCTGGACCTTCAAGATTGACCCCAAGGCGGTCTTCTCCGACGGCAGCAAGATCACCTCGGCTGATGTCAAGGGCTCCTGGGAAGTTGCCTCCATGCCCAATACGAAGAGCCAGCGCGCCGACCAAGTGTTGGCCAAGGTTCAGGGCTACAAGGAAATCGCCGGCGGCTCCGGCAACGAACTGACCGGCGTTGCGATGCCCGATGAAGGCACTGTTGTCGTCACGCTCACGGAAGTCGACCCGATCTTCTTCATGCGCCTTGCCAACCACATTGTCCCCATCACCAAGGCGGCGCAGTCGCGCGGCAGTGACGGCGAGGAAGTTGCTGATTGGTACAAGCCTGACAGCAAGCCGGTTTTCTCCGGCCCCTTCAAGCTGACCAGCCTCGACATCGATGCCGGCAAGCTGGTCTTCGAACCGAATGAGAACTTCTTCGGGCCGAAGCCGAAGCTCGCGCGCATTGAAATCACCTCGGTGGAAGACAACGTCACCGCGACCTCGCTGATCAATTCGGGCGAGTTCAACGCTCACACCGAACTCGTGACCTCCACCATCATCCAGGACCTCGGTCCAGAATTCTCCTCCGGTCCGCTGATCCCGACCAGCCAGCACTTCTGGTTCAACGTCACTCGTGCCCCGATGGACGACCCCAAGGTCCGCCAGGCACTGATCATGGCGATCGACCGCGACGGTCTCTTCAAGGCGTCCTATCCTGATGGTCCGCACAAGAAGGCGGATCAGATCCTCAATTCCGTGCCCGGCGCCGACAATTCCGGCTTCGAGCCCTACCCGTACGATCCGGCAGCCGCCAAGAAGCTGCTCGCCGAGTCGAGCTACGGTGGTCCCGAGCGTCTGCCGAAGATCCTGTTCGTCGGCATTTCGGCGCCGGCGATCGAAGCTGCCGCCCAGTTCATCGCTGAGCAGTGGCGCCAGAATCTCGGCATCACCGCCGTCGACATGAAGCCGCAGCAGGACTCCTACGCCGGTCCTGACCAGAACGCCGTTCAGATCTTCCGTGACGACGTCGGTACGCGCGTCCCGGACGCTGTCTCCTATCTCGCGGGCTGCATCGCTTCGACCTCGTCGAACGCGCAGAACAAGCTTGGCGGATATAAGAACGAGAAGGTCGACGCTGCTCTTGCCGAAGCGGCCACGAAGGCTGCCGACGATCCGCAGCGCGTCAAGCTCGCTCAGGATGCCCAGAAGGCATTCCGTGACGATTGGGCGTTCATTCCGTGGTATTCTCAGGCGATGTCGCGCTGGGCCACCAAGGAGGTCAAGGGCATGGAAAAGAACCTCGACTGGCAGGTCGTTGCGCCCTGGGACATTTCCGTCGGCTAAGCCGCCGAAAATCCCGAACAGATGGCCTTCTGGCAAATTAGCAACCGCGCGAAGACCGCAAGGCCTTCGCGCAAGTTTCAAGAAGACATCGCATGTCCGCGTTGATGCGGAAAGGTGTCTGCCAACTGGTGGGAGATGACCTTGTTACGCTACGTGCTAACCCGGTTTGCCATCTGGATTCCGTCCGTGCTGATCGTCATGCTGGCCGTCTACGCGCTGGCTTTCTACGGCGCCGGCGATCCGATCAAGTTGATCTTTCTGCGCGCACCCGGCGATGTTGCCTATAACCCGCAGCGCATTGAAGCCATCCGCGAGAGCGCCGGCCTCAACAAGCCTTTCATAGAGCAGTTCGGCTTTTACATCTGGAATCTTCTGCATGGCCAGTTCGGCAATTCGCTGACTTCGGGCCGTTCGGTCTGGGCCATGGTTTCGGCTGCCGCTCCCGTTTCCTTCCAACTGGCGCTCTGTTCCATCATTCTGACCGCTGTCGTCGCCATTCCGCTCGGCATGATTGCGGCGCTGAACCAGAACACGCGACTCGACTACACGATCCTGGGTAGCGCGCTCTTTCTCTGGGCGATCCCTGCCTATGTCGCCGGTCCGTTGCTGATGGTCGCGCTCATCGTGCTGCTGCCGATGATCAAGGTGCCCTATGGCTGGGGCGGTGTGTTCGACGTGCGTATCCTGCTGCCGCTGATGGTTCTCTCCTTCCAGCCGATCGCGCTGATCGTGCGCCAGACGCGCGCCGCCGTCATCGAGGTGCTTTCGGAGGACTTCGTGCGCACGGCCCGGGCCAAGGGCGTGCCTGAGATCGTCGTCGGTTTGCGCCACATCCTGCGCCCGGTGCTGACGCCTGTCGTCACCCAGCTCGGCCTGATCATGATCACCATCGTCAACGGGGCGATCTTCGTGGAGCTGGTTTTCGGTCTGCCGGGCCTCGGGCGCCTGACGGTGCAGGCGCTGACCAATTCTGACTATCCCGTGATCCTGGCGATCACGC
This sequence comes from Rhizobium mesoamericanum STM3625, assembly GCF_000312665.1. Lineage (GTDB taxonomy): Bacteria > Pseudomonadota > Alphaproteobacteria > Rhizobiales > Rhizobiaceae > Rhizobium > Rhizobium mesoamericanum. The sequence continues at coordinate 2,539,032 of NZ_HF536772.1, forward strand.
TGATCGGTTCCTTCCTGGTCATGGCCTCCAACCTGTTGGTCGACGTGCTCTATCCGCTGCTTGATCCGCGCGCCAACGATGCAAGAAGGAGCCGCTGACCATGTCCGCCATCCCTCTCTCCACGATCGAAGCCACGCAGGAAGAACCGCCGGTCAACCTATGGCGCGACGCCTGGTACCGTCTGAAGCGCAACAAGCTTGCCCTTTTCGGCCTGGTTGTCGTGCTGATCCTCGGTTTCACCGCAATCTTCGGTCCCTACCTGACGCCTTACGACTACCTGACCCAGGATCTGCAGGCGCGTAACGCCGTTCCGTCACTTCACCACCTGTTCGGTACCGATGATCTAGGTCGCGACGTTTTCAGCCGCGTCGTCTTCGGAACCCGCACCGCCTTCCTGGTCGCTATCGTCGTGACCTTCATCGCCGTTGCGATCGGTCTCATCCTCGGTGCCATCGCCGGCTTTTTCGGCAACCCGTTCGACAGCGCCATCATGTGGCTGACTGACGTGACCATGTCGGTGCCGAATCTGCTGCTGGTCGTCGTCATCAACGCTTCGCTGAAAACGCCGATCGCAAAATGGATGGAGGCCCAGTACATGGCAACACTCAATCCATTCTATCGCCAGACGATATGGGTCGATTTCTTCCTCGTCTTCGGCTCGATGGCGCTGATCTCCTGGCCCCCTTACGCCCGTCTCATTCGTGCACAGGTGCTGTCGATACGCAGCCGTCCCTATATCACCGCGGCGCAGGCGCTCGGCCTCTCGAACTGGGTGATCATGAAGCGCTACGTCGTGCCGAATGCACTCGGCCCGCTTATCGTCTCGGTCAGTGCTGGGCTCGGTACCGCCATGGTCCTGGAAAGCGCCTTCAGCTTCCTCGGCGTCGGCGTCAATCCTCCGACCCCGAGCTGGGGCAACATGATCTCGGATGGCCTGCGCGTCTGGCAGCATTATCCGCATCTCCTCGCCGCACCGGCAGCCGTACTTGGCCTAGCCTCGGTTGCTTTCAGCTTCCTGGGCGACGGCCTCAACGACGCACTCAATCCGCGGGGCAGCAAGTGATGAACACGACCAAATCCAATGAACGACTACTCGACGTTCGCGGCCTGACGGTGGAAATCGACGGGCGCAATGGACCTGCCGTTGTCGTCGACGGGATCGATCTCCACGTCAACAAGGGCGAGACGCTAGGCGTCGTCGGTGAATCCGGCTGCGGCAAGAGCCTGACAATGTTGAGCCTGATGCGGCTGCTGCCGAACAAGATCAAGGTCACCAAGGGCTCCGCAAGCTTCGACGGCAACGATCTGCAGAAGATGTCGAACAAAGAACTGCGCAAGGTGCGTGGTGGCGACATCGGCTTCGTCTTCCAGGATCCCATGACATCGCTCAATCCCGTGATGCGCATCGGTGACCAGATCTGCGAACCGCTGATCTATCATCGCAAGATGAGCAAGGCGCAGGCCCGCACGCGGGCTGTCGAATTGCTGCGGCTCGTTGGCATTCCCGGACCGGAAGAGCGGCTGCAAGCCTATCCGCACGAGCTTTCGGGCGGCATGCGCCAGCGCGTCATGATTGCGATCGGTCTTGCCTGCAATCCGAAGCTCTTGATTGCGGACGAACCGACGACCGCGCTCGATGTGACCATCCAGGCGCAGATTGTCGACCTGGTGAAGGATCTGCGTGCCAAGCTCGGCATGTCCGTTGTCTGGATCACGCACGATCTGGCGCTGATCGCCGGTCTCGTCGATCGCGTCGCCGTGCTTTATGCCGGAACCGTGGTCGAGGATGCGCCGGTCGACGAACTCTATGCGCGCCCGAGCCATCCCTACACGCGCGGCCTTCTGGCCTCTATTCCGAAGCTCTCCGATGCGCCGGCAAGCCGGCTTTCCTCCATCGGTGGAACGCCACCGGAACCCGGTCGCCGACCGAAGGGCTGCCCGTTTGCGCCACGCTGTCCGTTGGCCGAGCCGGTGTGCCACGAGCGCGTGCCGAAGCTTGAGCCGATTGCCGGCGCCGGAAATCACCGTGCCGCCTGTTTTGTAGTCCAGAAAATGCAGGAGGCTGCATGATGGGTGCACAACCGCTTCTCAAGGTGGAAAACCTGGTCAAGCATTTCCACGTCAAGCTCGGAGCCTTCGGCGAGCGTTCGGCCACGGTTTATGCGCTCGACAACGTCAACCTCGATATCATGGAAGGCGAGACGCTGAGTCTTGTCGGTGAGTCAGGCTGCGGTAAGTCAACAACCGGCTTTACCATCCTCAACCTCTACAAGGCGACATCGGGCAAGGTCGTCTACAAGGGGCAGGATCTGGCGACGCTTGATGAAAAGCAGATGCGGCCGTTCCGTCGCGATCTGCAGATCGTATTTCAGGACCCGTATTCGACCCTCAATCCGCGCATGACGATCGGTGAAGCGATCGGCGAGCCGATCCTGTTCCACAAGCTCTGCACCAAGGCGGAACTGAAGGACAGGATCGCGACGCTGTTGACCGATGTCGGTCTGCCGACGCGTTTTGCGCAACGCTATCCGCACGAGCTCTCGGGCGGCCAGCGTCAACGCGTGGTCATCGCCCGGGCGCTGGCCTGTCAGCCGAAGTTCATCGTATGCGACGAGGCGATCTCCGCTCTCGACGTTTCCATTCAGGCGCAGATCATCAACCTGCTGCTCGAGCTGCAGGAAAAATACGGGCTTACCTACCTCTTCATCGCTCACGATCTGGCTGTTGTGCGCCATATCAGCACGCGCGTAGGCGTGATGTATCTCGGTCGCCTCGCTGAGCTTGCGACCCGTGAGGAGCTTTTCGACAATCCGCTGCATCCCTATACCAAGGCGCTTCTGTCGGCCGTTCCGGAAACCGATCCGGAACTGGAGCGCACCCGAAAGCGCCAGATCCTTCAGGGCGATGTGCCGAGCCCGCTCAATCCGCCTGCTGGCTGCCGCTTCCATACGCGTTGCCCAATTGCGATGGACGTTTGCAGCAAGGTCATCCCGGAATGGAAAGAGGCCAAGCCCGGTCACCTGGTCGCCTGTCATGCGGTCAACACGGGAACAAATGCATGACGCTTCAGGTCGCGGTCATCGCTGACGATCTGACCGGTGCGCTCGACACGGGAACACCGTTTGTCGACGCCGGGCTGTCAGTCGCGGTCGCGATTGAGGTCGACGCAATTGCCGACGCTCTCGCCAGCGGTTGCGATGTGGTTGTCGTCAACACGGCCTCACGGGCTCTCCCGGAGGAGGAAGCGGCAAGGAGGGTCAGCGCTGCGGCGAAGGCCTTTCTTGCCGCCTCGCCTCGTATCGTTCTCAAGAAGATCGACTCTCGCCTCAAGGGCAATGTCGCGGCGGAAAGCCAAGCCCTAGCCACCGTCTTCGGACACGAGACGATCGTGGTGGCGCCCGCCATTCCTGATCAGGAACGGCCTACTCGAAATGCTCATGTCGTCGGTCGCGGCGTTGACCGGCCGCTGCCCATCGCTGTCCTCTTCGAGACCAACGGTCGCCAGGTATTCGTTCGTGATGCCGAAACCGACGGCGATCTCGACCGGGTGGTTGACGCATATGACTGGAAAAAAAGCCTTGCCGTCGGCGCCAGGGGCATTGGGCTTGCTTTTGCCCGCAAGATTGGTCGACCAAACCGGGTAAGCGAAACCCTTGTGGCGTCCCCACGAACGGTCTTTGCCTTCGGCTCTCGCGATCCGATCACGGCAGTGCAGATGGCAATGCTCGAAGCTTCCGGCGCTTTGGCCGCGACGATCGACGCGCCCATGGGCGCGCTGACGCTCGGGGAGCGGCTGGCCCTGCCAATGCTTACGCGCTGCACCGGCGAGATGGCCAGCGATGCTGCGGCAGTTGCCGACCGCTTCGCCAAAGGCGTAAAGTCAGTCATGGACGCGACGCGTCCGGAGCTGCTGATGGTCGGCGGCGGCGATACCGCGCTGGCGGTTTTTCGCGAACTTGGAATTCGTACCCTGAGACCAAAGGGCGAGATCGAAGCAGGGATTCCGTGGTTTGAGGTCACCACAGCCGATGGCTTGTGTCTGCGCTGCGCAGTCAAGTCGGGGGGCTTTGGGAATCCAGATAGTTTGCTAAGACTGATTGCGCAGAATCAGGCGGCATAGAAATGCCGGCGGGGAGAATGAAGGTGGACGAAGCAAACGGTGTATCGGCGAAAGCCCAGGCGGCCCCAGAAGGCAAGCCGGAGCGCGGCAAGGCCGTGAAACTGGTCGATAGGGTATTCGATCAATTGCAGGAGCGCATTCGCTCCGGCAACTATCCGCCGGATTCGCGTCTTCCCGGCGAGCATGAGCTTGCATCGATGCTCGGCGTCTCGCGTCCGATCGTGCGCGACGCCCTGGCGCGGTTACGCGATCAGGGGATCGTCTATGCCCGCCAGGGAGCCGGCACATTTGTCAGCGCCCATGGTTCGCCAACGACCCAGCTGTCCTATTCGCCGGTGAAGACGATTGCCGATATCCAGCGTTGCTACGAATTTCGTCTGACGATCGAGCCCGCCGCCGCCTATTTCGCAGCCAAGCGTCGTGACGAGACGGCAATCCAGAAAATTGCCGCGGCGCTCGCCGACCTGCGAGACGCGACCAGCCACCAACTCCATCGCACCGACGCCGACTTCACCTTCCATCGTGCCGTCACTGAGGCCGCCAACAATCACTACTACACGGCCTCAATGGACGCCCTGAAGGCACACATCGCCGTCGGTATGCACCTTCACGGCCTATCGCTTCTTGGACCGCGTCAGGGCCTGGAGCAGGTCTACGAGGAGCACAACAAGATTTACCTCGCGATCGTCGAAGGCCGCGCGGAAGATGCGCGGGCTTTGATGAAGGCGCATCTTGAGGGTTCGCAGAGCCGCCTCTTCGAAGGTCGCGCGCTGGACCTTTCCATGTAGGTTGCGACCGTCGGCTGGCGGCGGCCGACTTGTAGACGGTCACGCAGCGGCGTCTGGCGTTTGCACCAGCGCACAGATCTGCGGAACATTGAGGACGATCCAGGGCAATCTCATTATGCTGAAACTACCAGTTGCACCATCGAGGTTAGGCCATAGAGGCGATCCTACTGAACCATTCAACCGACAGAGCATCTAACCCATCAGTTTGCTCCGGCTCCATTGACATGATGCTAGAGAGCTGGTCGCACGTCAGTCTGCACGAAATCCTCGCCAACATAAAGCAACGGACAATCATGCTCTTTGGCGACTTCATATGAAAAGCAATCGCCATAGTTCAGTGCGGCCGGATGAACGCCCTTGCCCCATCGGCTATAGGCATCGGCGACCCGGCGAGCAGAGGCCGCTGTCACAGACACGATCTCGAAGCCGAGGCCTGAAATCAGCGCGCTAACTTCTTCGCCGACATTGCGCCGTGAGGCGACGATCATGGCTTCGGCAACGGTGGCGGCGGAAATCAGCAGCCCATCGGCCTCTTCAATTGCCATCATGCAGGCTTCGCTCTGTGGCTCGTCGAATACAATCGCCATGATGGCCGATGTATCAACGGCAATCATCCCGGCATCCCATCATCATCATAGAGAAAATCCTGACTGCGTGCGGCTGCCGGTCCCTGAAGCACTTTGGTTGCTGCCGACGCCCTGACTTTCTCCATCAATGCGCGCCGCCCCTTAAGGCCGGGGGCGGCTGCGACAGCGACCAGGCGCACGATCTCATGGCCTCGGCGAGTCAAGATGACTTCGTCTCCGGCTTCGGCTCGCCTCACGAGGTCGGTGAGTTGTCCTTTCGCCTCACTGACAGATATGCGCATAGCCCACGCTCCTTTACTCTCCCCTTGTTCCTTATTACCCAATAAATGGTCCATGACTTAGTCCAAGTCAAGAGTATAGCAATGGGCCGACGGTTCGGCTGCCCGTCCGCGGGTCCTTGGCTAGCTGCCTGCTGTTGAGCATCCCCATGATGCCCGCGCCGTCGCG
>NZ_HF536772.1:2545073-2565035 GCF_000312665.1 Rhizobium mesoamericanum STM3625
GCGACACGCGGGCGATCTTTGCCGCCGCCAGCCACGCGCAGCGCGCCGTCAGCTACCTGCACCATCTGCAGCCCGAAGGGGAGGCGGCGTAAGCCGTCTTCTCTCCTCGACAATGACATTTGGCCTGGACGAACGGCGCAAGTTCTCCAACCGGACAACGTTCAGGTCCCGATATCGCGCCGATGGCCGCGACGCTTCTAAGCAAGCAGTGTCATAAAAGGACCGACGCCCTCTTCTTGGCGGCGTGTTCCGCAAAGAACGAGCGTTCGCTTGCGGCGCTGGCACGAAGGGCAGTTCGGCGTCGTCGGAACGCGAAACAGGCCCGTTTGTCACCAAGCGTTCATCGGTTCAACGGTGGAAGGCCGGGGCGGTCGAGACCACCGGGCGAAAGCGTGAATATCTCGCAGCCGTCGGAAGTCACGCCGACCGTATGTTCGTATTGGGCCGAAAGCGAGCGGTCGCGTGTGACGGCAGTCCAGCCGTCGGCGAGCACCTTCACATGCGGCCTGCCGAGGTTGATCATCGGCTCGATGGTGAAGATCATGCCTTCGCGCAACTCCGGTCCTTCGTTGGCGCGGCCATAATGAAGAATATTCGGGGAGTCGTGGAACAGCGCGCCAACCCCGTGACCGCAGAAGTCGCGCACGACGGAACAACGCTCGGCTTCGGCGTAAGTCTGAATTGCTTCTCCGATCGCGCCGGTGCGGGCGCCGGGCCGCACTGCCGATATGCCGCGCAGGAGCGATTCGTAGGTTACCTCAAGTAACCGCTCGGCTGCGCGCTTGATGGTTCCGACCGGATACATGCGGCTTGAATCGCCGTGCCAGCCATCAACTACGTACGTGACGTCGATGTTGACGATATCACCTTCGCGCAACGGCTTTGCATCTGGAATACCATGGCAGACGACGTGATTAATCGAGGTACAGGTCGATTTCGTGTATCCACGATAGTTAAGGGTCGCCGGGATCGCCCCATTGTCCATGCCGAATTCGAACACAAGGCGATCGATTGCATCTGTTGGCAAGCCCGGCCTCACGATGGAGGCGAGTTCGTCAAGGCAACGTGCGGTCACCTGGCAAGCCTTCCGCATTCCCTCGAAAGCTTCAGGACCGTAGAGCCTGATTGCGCCGGTATTCTTCGATGGCGCGGAAGAGGCTTCGATATAATTCACCATTGCAGGCCCTTAGAATTGTCATTCTGGTACATAATGCAGCTATGCCGGGTTCGTCCATCGCGATCAATGGGTCGAATGTTATTTCTGGCTAGCGGTTGCGTTGAACCGGCACGGCAGTTTTCTGCGGGCCGCACGTGCATTCGCCTCTAGCGATGCTCTGTGCCCGTGGCTTGGTCCTGCATGTCACCTCGGCTCCCACCGCGCGGTTCGCGGTCTATTCCGGCAACTCCGGCCTCGCTGCAGCCGCGGACCATCGCTTGGCCGCCTCCGCCGACCCTGTGTACCATACAGGCGAGCCACACTCGACGCACCATTGCCGCTGCGCCGCTGTGGCGCGAGACGATTTCCTGCGATCCCTGATGCGGAAGCTTCCGTATCCGGCGTCCGGATTAGGAACGCGACGAGAATAGCGAGGCGAAGGTGGACGTTGGCTTGTTCGGCATGCTGGTGACCACCACCAACTGACGGATCTGTCCCCGTTTGAAGGCGGCGAGGAAGCGCTTGTAGTCCCTGAAGGATACGCAGCCATTGGAGTCGCCGCGGGCGCCGAGCATATAGGTATGTGCCAAAAGGCCGACGCGGTTGTAGACGTAGCCGGCACCGCCAACGGGGTTGAGGCGGATAGCCTCGACGCCATGGAAGAGGCTTTCACGCATCGTCAGATTGTAGGTGTGCGGCGGGGTTGGTCCGCGGTTCTTGGCATGCACGTAACGCGGGTTGTCGCGCATCGCGCCGAGGCCGGAATGGGCTTCCAGTCGTTCGCCGTTGGGGAGGTAGACCATGTTGGCGGAAATGTCATAAACCGCGACCCCATTGCGCGCGACGGGGGCTGAAAGTCCCTTTTTCACGGTCGGCATTGCGTCGTCGTCATCGTCGGAAGCTCCAGCATCCGGGCGGGCATAGGCCAACACGGGTTCCGCCGGAGCACTGCGATCACCAGGCGTCGTTCGCTTGGTGAGACCATCGGGCCGGGCCATCGGCAATGGGATCGAGGTATCGCTGCCGCTCAGGACGAGATCGAACGCCTGACTAGCGACGGGAGCCAACGGCACAGTCGGCGCGGGAGACGCAAGACTGGCAATGTCGACCGGACCGGGCTTGGCCGCAGCGGGAGGAACCTGTCCCTTGATGGCGTCAGCGGGCCTTGCGGCAAGCGCCAGCAGGGCAGGTCCTTCCGCGGCTAAAACCTCTTCTTTCGAGGGAATGATGATGCGATCAGCCGAGGCAACAGCAACGAGTGTCGCCGTGACGGCGTCGTCCTTGATCGAACGCGTTGGCGGGGAAGGCGCGGTTGCTGCGGCAACCACTGCCGGCTGCTTGCTCGGAGAGCCTTCAGAAAGAGCGAGAGGTTCGGACTGCCCGATGAATGCTGCTGCGATCGCCGCCGAGGGAGCGGCCACGCGCACACCCTTTGCCTGCGCCAACTCGCTTTCCGTGCTCATTCGCAAGCGCGAGAATTTCTTGATGTGAACGAGGCGCTGTTCAGGCTTGGCTTTGGCAATCGCTGCAGGGGCGAGCGCCGGGTCGGCAAGCCGTCCTGCGCTCGGATGCGGGGCCGGTGCGACCATGTGCATGGTCGCGACCGTGGCGACGATCCACGCCGAAGCGGCAAACCCCGCACCGATAAGAGCTGCACCTGAGAGAAAATGGAAAGAGCGACCGAAGCGAGAAATGGACGTACCTATGGGCCTGGTATTGGCAAAAACATCGACCGCAAACGCCATAACACTTGTCTTTCACAACTCGTTACAAGGCCGGCGGTACTGACAGATTGATAATTTTGTTCGCCGGGGCCGGTATAGGAGCATCGGGGCCAAATTGCGGCTTTGCTAATATGTCCGGTTAGCTGAGAGCATGACGAATTATGGTAACCAATTCCTTTACATGATCGCTCGCGCCGTACGAATTTGAATGCAGAGCTTGTTCGGCATGGCTCCGCGCGCGGCCGGATTTTGCCTGCTTCTTCGTGCCGAGGAATGTGGATCGTGCTATGAATGCCTTCCGTCGGGTGGCTCTGCCTTGGGAGGGAGAACGATGTCTTCGACACAATTGGTTCATGATGAAATCACGCCAGCGTTGCTGGTCGATGCAATGTTTGCTTTTCAAAAAACGGCGGCAATGAAGGCCGCAATCGAATTCGATCTTTTCACGAAGTTTGGCGGCCAAGCTCGCACGGCGGCGATGCTCGCGTCGGAGCTCGATTGCGCCGAGCGCGGAGTGCGCATTCTTTGAGACTTTCTGGTGGTTTCGGGCTTTTTGACGAAGAGCGGCGAGAATTACGCGTTGACACAGTCGAGCCAGGCGTTTCTCGACAAGCGCTCTCCGGCCTATATGGGAGCGGCGATCGATTTCGTGGCTTCGCCGCAGATGCTTTCTTTGTTCTTCGAAAACCCGGCTGCCTTTGTTCGCAATGGTGGCTCCGTCGGTTTGGCCAACGTGGCACCGGACAATCCGATTTGGGTCAAGTTTGCCCGTGCCATGGGTGCGTTTACCGGCGCAAGCGCAAAGGCCTTGGCATCTGACGTAGCGACGTGGTCAAAGCTGCCAAGCAAGGTGCTGGATATCGCGGCCGGTCCCGGCGCATTCGGTATAGAGATCGCCAAGGTGTCGCCGTCGGCCAGTGTAGTTGCTATCGATTGGAAGCCGGTTCTCACAGTGACAGAAGAGAATGCGACCAAAGCAGGCGTCGCCGAGCGCTTCACCTTCTGTCCGGGCAGCGCTTTCGAGGTCGATTGGGGCAGTGGCTATGACCTTATCCTGCTGCCGAACTTCCTCCATCACTTCGATCGAGATGGCTGCGTCACGCTGTTGAAGAAAGCACGTGCTAGCCTCGTGCCGGAAGGCCGGGCGGCGATTGTCGAGTTCGTTCCGAACGAGGACCGCGTATCGCCCGAGTTCCCGGCGGCTTTTGCTTTTGTCATGCTGGCCACGACTCCGAAAGGGGACGCCTATACCGAGCGGGAGCTTACCGAAATGGCCAAATCGGCTGGTTTTCGCGCCATCGAGACGAAGCCGCTGCCGCCGTCCCCGGCCAGCCTGATCTTCCTGGAGTAATAGAGCCGCGACGGTTTCGAGCGCCTCAGGTTCGCTCCATGACATAGCTTCCCGGGGCCTCTTCGATGGCGTTAAGCGCAGCACCGCCGGGCTTTCGGGACGGTACACGCTTGTTGTCCTTCGCTTCGATCCAGGCCTGCCAGTGTGGCCACCACGAGCCGGCATTCTCGGTGGCTTCCGTGAGCCATGTCTCGTAGTCGCCTTTCACGGCGCCGCCCGTCCAGTATTGGTATTTCTTCTTGTCCGGCGGGTTGACGACGCCAGCGATATGGCCCGAGCCCGCCAGCACGAAATCGACCTTGCCGCCGAAGAACTGGCTGCCGAGGAACACCGACTTCGCCGGCGCGATATGGTCTTCGCGGGTTGCGAGATTGTAGATCGGGATCTTGACGTCCTTCAGGGACAGCTTTTGCCCGTCGAGGATCATCTCGTTCGCGGTCAATGCGTTCCTGAGATAGCAGTTGCGCAAGTAGAAGGCGTGGTTTGCCGCCGCCATGCGCGTGGAATCAGCGTTCCAGAAGAGCAGGTCGAAGGGCATCGGATCCTGGCCCTTCAGGTAGTTGTTGACGAAATAGGGCCAGATCAGTTCCGAGGCTCGCAGCATGTTGAAGGCGGTCGCCATCTTCGAGCCGTCGAGATAGCCAATCTCCTCCATATGAGCTTCAAGCCGTCGCAACTGCTCCTCGTCGACGAAGACCTTGAGGTCGCCGGCATAGGTAAAATCCACCTGCGTCGTAAAAAGGGTGGCGGTCTTGATCCGCTTGTTTTTCTCCTTGGCATGCAGCGCCAGCGTTGCGGCAAGCAGTGTGCCGCCGACGCAATAGCCAATGGCGTTCACTTCCTTCTCGCCCGTCGCTTTCTCGATCGTATCGAGGGCAAAGTCGATTCCTTCGCGCGCATAGGCGGCCCAATCCTTTTGAGCGTGGCGCGCGTCGGGATTGACCCAGGAGATTACGAAAACGGTCTGCCCCTGGTCGACGCACCATTTGATAAATGATTTCTGGGGGTTGAGGTCGAGGATGTAGAACTTGTTGATCCACGGCGGGCAGATGAGGAGAGGGCGCTTCAACACCGTCTCTGTCGTCGGCTCATATTGGATGATCTGGCAGATCTCGTTCTGCGCGATCACCTTGCCTGCCGTCAGCGCCATGTCGCGACCGACGGCGAATTTCGTCATGTCGGTCTGGCGAAGCTTTAGGTCGCCGTGGCCGGCGACAATATCTTCGGCGAGCATTTTCATGCCGCGCACCAGATTTTCACCGCTGGTCGCGATGGTTTCTCGGTAGAGCTGCGGGTTGGTGGCAACAAAATTGGTCGGCGAGAGTGCGGCCGTGATTTGCTTCACATAGAAGCCAGCCTTGTGTTTCGTGTGTTCGTCAAGCCCGTCGGTTTCGGCCACCATCTTCTCGGCCCAATCGGCGGTAATCAGGTAAACCTGCTTCAGGAAGTCGAAGAACGGGTTCTTTTGCCAGTCCTCATCGGCAAAGCGCTTGTCCTTGCGGTCCGGCTCTTCAGCCGGCGTCTCGCCCTGCATGCGCTGCATTGAGCGCATCCAGATGCCGAAGTAGCTGCTCATCAGCTGTGTCTGCGCCTCGAAGGTGCGGCGCGGATCCGACATCCAGTATTCGGTGACCTTGGAGAGAGTCTTGACCATGTCGGTCACCGGCTCTGCAGTATTCTCGGCGATTTCACCGCGCTCGCGTGGCGCGAGCCAAGCGGTCGCCGCCTTGCCGAGATTCTCGAGCGCACGGGCGAAATTGATCGCCATCGCCTCGGGGTCTTTCATGAGGTAGGGATCCAGGTCCTTTGCGTTGAAGCCCTGGCTCTTTGCCTTGTCGCCGTATTCCTGCTTGCTGTCGGTCACGCGTCTCCTCCGGCGGCAGCATGTTCCTGCAAATCGAGTTGTACATCTGGAAAGATCGATAAAACAAGTTCCGCTGACGCCCGCTCGTGCTATTGCTTTGTGGCGGCGACGAATTTAACAGTCGAAGCACCGCAGGATTTGGGACCTCTGGCACATGACGAAAAACGGCATTCGCACCATCGCAAACGTGACCCGCATCGCGCTCATTAGCGCCGCCGCGGCGACGATGCTGGCCGGATGCATGGAAACGCCTGCGGAAAAGGCCGCGTTCGCGGCCAGGCAAGCGGCACCGACACCGGTTGTCATGAACGCGACAAAGGGCGAGGCGCCGACACAGAGCGGCCTGTCTCATTATAAGGACGGGTATCCAGGATTCGGTGCTCCACTGACGGCCGCAAACGTCCAGATGGGCGACGAAGAGGCCGGCGGGCTCCAAAAGAAGCTGACGGCACTCGCCGCCCAGCGCAAGGCCGGCACGATTTCGGAAGCCGAGTACCAGCGCCGCGTTGCGGAATTCCGCAAGCTTGCGGCCGAGCACGGCGCCGAAACGCTCTCGGAAATCGCCAATTAGGCCTTGCCTTCGCTGCGATTTGGAAGCAAAGCCTTCCTGCTGTAGCGGAAGATGAATTTTTCCCGATAATGCACGGCCTGCACGGTTTTCCGTCAAAGAAATGCCGTGCGACGCAAGTCTGATGAATACGGCGTTTGTGATTCTGAAGTTCGTATCGCGAACAGCCGGGGATTGGGACGAACTTCGAGCGCGGTCATGGTGGCCGCATTTCCGTGGGGAAAGAAATGGAAGAGTTTCACAAAGTCCGGCGTTTGCCGCCTTACGTTTTCGAACAGGTCAACCGTTTGAAAGCAAGCGCGCGAGCGGGCGGGGCCGATATCATCGATCTCGGCATGGGAAACCCTGACCTTCCGACCCCGAAGGCGATCGTCGACAAGCTCTGCGAAGTCGTCCAGGATCCGCGCACGCATCGCTATTCGTCGTCCAAGGGCATTCCCGGTCTTCGCCGGGCCCAGGCCGCCTACTACGCCCGCCGCTTTGGCGTGAAGCTCAACCCGGACACCCAGGTCGTAGCCACGCTAGGCTCAAAGGAAGGCTTCGCCAACATGGCGCAGGCAATCACTGCGCCAGGCGACGTGATCCTTTGCCCGAACCCGACCTATCCGATTCACGCTTTCGGCTTCCTGATGGCAGGCGGTGTCATCCGGTCGATGTCGGTCGAACCGGACGAGAGCTTCTTCCCGCCGCTGGAGCGTGCGGTCCGTCACTCGATTCCGAAGCCGCTGGCGCTGATTCTCAACTATCCGTCGAACCCGACGGCTTTTGTTGCAACGCTGGACTTCTACAAGGACGTCATTGCCTTCGCCAAGAAGCATGACATTATCGTGCTTTCCGACCTAGCCTATTCCGAGATCTACTTCGAAGGCGAGCCGCCTCCGTCGGTTCTCGAAGTTCCTGGCGCGATGGATGTGACGGTCGAGTTCACCTCGATGTCGAAGACCTTCTCGATGCCGGGCTGGCGCATGGGCTTTGCCGTCGGCAACGAGCGCCTGATCGCGGCGCTGACGCGCGTTAAATCCTACCTCGATTACGGTGCGTTCACGCCGATCCAGGTTGCGGCAACGCATGCGCTGAACGGTGATGGCTCCGATATCGCGGAAGTCCGTAACGTCTACAAGCGCCGCCGTGACGTCATGGTGGATACTTTCGGCAAGGCGGGCTTTGAGGTGCCACCACCGGCGGCGACGATGTTTGCCTGGGCGAAGATCCCGGAGAAGTTCCGACATCTCGGTTCTCTGGAGTTTTCCAAGCTCCTCGTCGAGAAGGCCGACGTGGCGGTTGCGCCAGGCATTGGGTTCGGCGAAATGGGTGATGACTACGTGCGTCTTGCGCTGGTCGAAAACGAACATCGCATCCGCCAGGCAGCCCGCAACATCAAGAAGTTCATGTCGACGGCCGACGAGACGATGCACAACGTCATCTCGCTCAACGCACATCGCTGATATAATCCCTCAACGGCAGCCGCTCAGGCGGCTGTCCTTCATGACACATTTCAGGATCGATCCATGGCAGATGCCCTCAAAATCGGCATTGCGGGCTTGGGCACCGTTGGTGCTTCGCTTGTCCGTATCATTCAGCAGCGCAGCAACGAGCTTGCCGCAACATGTGGGCGCCCGATCCTGATTACGGGGGTTTCCGCCCGTGACAAGACCAAGGATCGTGGTATCGACGTTGGTGGCATCGAATGGTTCGACCGGCCCGAAGATCTGGCGCAGAAGGGCGACATCGACGTCTTCGTGGAGCTCATGGGCGGTGTCGATGGCCCCGCCAATAGTTCGGTGCGCGCGGCGCTTGAGCGTGGTCTCCATGTGGTGACAGCAAACAAGGCCCTGCTTGCCTATCATGGCGTTGAACTGGCGACGATCGCTGAAGACAAGGGCGCGCTGCTGAACTTCGAGGCAGCGGTTGCCGGCGGCATTCCTGTCATCAAGGCGCTGCGCGAATCACTGACGGGTAACACGATTTCCCGCATCTACGGGATCATGAACGGCACCTGCAATTACATCCTGACGAAGATGGAGAAGGAAGGCCTGTCCTTTGCCGACTGCCTGAAGGAAGCGCAGCGCCTCGGCTATGCAGAAGCTGATCCAGCCTTCGACATCGAGGGCAACGACACCGCCCACAAGCTTTCCATTCTCACGACACTTGCCTTTGGAAACCAGATTGCGGCCGACGATATCTATCTCGAAGGCATCACCAACATCTCGATCGAAGACATCCACGCCGCAGCCGATCTCGGCTACCGCATCAAGCTGCTCGGCGTTGCACAGCGGACGGATACCGGCATCGAGCAGCGCGTGCATCCCACCATGGTGCCCGTCGATTCCGTGATTGCGCAGGTCGACGGCGTGACAAATGCCGTTGCGATCGAGTCCGATGTTCTCGGTGAACTGCTGATGGTCGGCCCCGGTGCGGGCGGCAACGCGACGGCTTCGTCCGTTCTCGGTGATATCGCCGACATCGCAAAGAGCCGTCCCGGCGCCCAGCGCGTGCCCGTCCTCGGCCACCCCGCCAAGTCGCTCGAACCCTACCGCAAGGCGCAGATGCGGAGCCACGAAGGCGGATACTTCATTCGCCTGACCGTGCTCGACCGTACGGGCGTGTTCGCAAGCGTCGCCACCCACATGGCGGAAAACCATATCTCGCTGGAATCGATCGTCCAGCGCTCGAAACAGCATCTGGCGCCCTCGCATCACCAGACGATCATCATGGTAACCCACGCGACGACGGAGGAATCCGTTCGCAAGGCGGTCGCCGCGATCAAGGACGAGGGCTACCATGTCGGTGAACCGCAGGTGATCCGCATTGAGCGGCCGAAGGAAGACTGAAAAGTCTCCTGGCTTTTAGAATATTGGCGTTACGAGGGGTGCCCCGGCAGATCTGCAGCGCGCATCCACAGCTAACGTCGCATGTCTTGTCCAAAATCGTTGTGCGGCCGCGCCAAGCCGCTTAAAGCTGCCGATATCACCCGGTCTCGGGGTGGTGACAAGCGATGAGGGCAGCAGACGAGATGGAGATTCCGGCCGATCCGGTACAGCGTGCTTTTCTGGGCGTCGAGAAGTCCATCTTGGACAATCGTTGGATATCGCGCCTGGACCAAGCCGGTCAGAACCGGGCGCTCGCCATGTCCCAGGTGCATGGGCTGCCGGAGCTCATTGCACGCGTTCTCGCCGGTCGTGGTGTTACCGTCGATGAGGCTTTGGAGTTTCTCGACCCAACGCTTCGTGGCCTGATGCCCGATCCTTATACCCTGACTGATTGTGAGAGGGCGGCCCAGCGGCTTGCCGAAGCGATCCGCAGCCAGCAGAAGGTGGCGATTTTCGGCGACTACGATGTTGACGGGGCTTCCTCGTCGGCCCTCATGTTCCGTTTTCTCAAACACTTTGGCGTCAAGGCTGAGATCTATATTCCCGACCGCATTTTCGAGGGATATGGCCCCAATGCTGCGGCGATCAGCAACCTGATCGACAATGGCGCACGGCTGATCGTGACCGTCGATTGCGGATCGACGAGCCATGATGCACTGGTCGAAGCGGCGAGGCGCAACGTCGACGTCGTGGTTATTGATCACCATCAGGTGACACATGATTTGCCGCCCTGCCATGCGCTGGTCAATCCGAACCGCGAGGACGATCTTTCCGGGCAGGGACATCTTTGTGCTGCCGGTGTCGTATTCCTTGTGCTCGTTGCAACGTTGCGACTGATGCGAGAGGCGGGAGATCCGCGTGCCAGATCGATCGACATGCTGCAATGGCTGGATATTGTCGCCCTTGCGACCGTTTGCGATGTCGTCCCTCTCAAGGGCCTGAACCGAGCCTATGTGGTCAAGGGCCTGATCGCTGCACGCCATCAGGGCAATGCGGGCCTGTCGGCGCTGTTTCGCAAAGCCGGCCTTGCCGGGCCGGTAACGCCCTATCATTTCGGCTTCCTGATCGGCCCGCGTATCAATGCGGGTGGACGCATCGGTGACGCCGCGCTCGGCAGCCGCCTCCTCACCCTCGATGATCCGGGCCAGGCCGAGATGATCGCGCAGCAGCTTGATGACCTCAATCGCGACCGGCAAGCGATGGAAGCCGCGATGCTTCAGGAGGCGGAGGCCGAGGCGATGGCGGAATATGGGGACGGCGAGGGGGCCTCGGTCATTGTCACAGCGCAAGAGAAGTGGCATCCCGGCATTGTCGGCCTTATCGCCGCCCGTCTCAAAGAGCGGTTCAAGCGCCCGGCCTTTGCAATTGCCTTCGATCCGTCCGGCAAGGGCACTGGCTCAGGGCGTTCCATCAATGGCTTCGATATGGGAAAAATGGTACGCGCGGCTGTGGACGAGGGTTTGCTGGTCAAGGGCGGTGGTCACGCCATGGCTGCCGGCCTCACGGTTGAGCGCGACAAGCTGGGTCTTCTGCGCAGCTTTTTTGACGAACGCGCCGAAAAGACCGTCGCAGCGCTTGTGGCAAACGAGACACTGAAGATAGACGGCGCGATTGCCGCCAGCGGTGCAACCATCGATCTGATTGATCGCCTCGAGACGGCAGGGCCTTACGGCTCTGGTCATTCTCAGCCGCTTTTTGCCGTTCCCGCTCATCGCCTTCGCGATTCCCGCCTGGTCGGCGAGAAACATGTGAAGGTGACGCTCGAAGCCATGGACGGTGCCCGTCTCGACGGAATAGCCTTTCGAGCGGCTGATACCCAACTCGGCAACCTGTTGCTGAATTCAAGGGGCTCCAGCTTGCACGTTGCAGGCTCGCTTGGCGCAGACCACTACCAGGGCTCACGACGCGTTCAACTTCGTGTTCACGACGCCGCACCGGCCCGGTGAACCGGCCCGTCAGTGGAACGGCCGTTCCTTTGAACGGCCGTGCTCAGGCGCAAGCTCTGCGCTCTTGTACAGCCACTGCCTCAAATGAGAATGTGCTGCGTCAAGTCGCTTTCGATGAAGATCAAATTGGGCTTGTAGCCAAGCTCAAGGAATTTGTCGCGGCGCGTCATATCGGCGGCAAAGACGATGGTATTTTCGATACGAGCTGGACCATGCGTCTCGAGGTCGGTCGTAATTTCGATCTGTGGCTCCAAACCGACATCGCGAAGGATTTCGGAGATCAGATTCGGATCCGCCATTCCGCTGAGAATGAGCTGTTCAATTCCGGCCGTCGCATTGACCTGATAGGCGAGGGTCTGCATCGAAACCAGCATCGGGAAGGATTCGCGTAATGTCTTGACGTCTGGATGGTGGCTCATGCCGCCGAGCGCCAAGCGCGTATAGAGTTCGTAAGCCTTGATGAAATCCTTCCGTATCGCCCAAAACCGTATCGCAACAGCCATACGATTAAGGGTAAAGATCCTGCACATCTCCTCATAGATCGCGCGCGATTCCGGCCCCGTGTTGAGCTTCCCGCGCTTGGCGGCAATGTAGAGGAAATACTCGAGCCCGCCGCGATATTTGTCCCACGCCACCATGACTTCCTCATTGCCGGTCTGTGATCGGTTGGGCGCCAATTTGGACACGGCGACAGAGCGATAAAAGGGCTGTTTCAAGAAGGCGACGGCGCCTTGATCGAGAACGTGTGCGAGATAAGCAAAGTAGCAGAAGCAGAAATCACGTGGCACCCAAGTGGATCGAAGTGCCGACGACCGATAGATGGCGATTTCAGGAAAAATGTGCCTCTCACAGATAAACCTGAAGACCTCGACAAATTCATGTCGGGCAAACTTGATGTCCTCGTCGACCTGGTAGAACGCGGTGAGATCACGATCCGCGATTTCATCGTACAGATACCACGAAGCGTGACATGCCGATACGTCGGAATGAGCGTCGAGGTACGCTACAGCTGCCTTTACGCCGTCTGGAATCAAGAAGTCATCGTCGGCAAGATAGATCGAATATTCCCCAACCGCGTGGTGGAAGGCACTTGCGACATTCTTGTAGGGGCCGCCGTTGATGGCGCGGCGGAAATAGCGAATGGGTAAACCCCTCGCGATGAACTCGTCGACGACCTGCTTCGTATTGTCGCTCGAGGCATTATCCGAAATCACGATCTCGTACGGGAAGTCGAAGTCGTAGGTTTCACAATGCTCAAGCGCGTTGCGAAGGTAGGCCTCCCGATTATAGGTCGGGACGCAGATGCTGAGTTTGATGCCGTTCAATTGAATCGTCTCCGAGCGGGTCAGGTCAGTGGCTTTTGGTCATTGCATTGGTCAACAACGCGTTCGCGCTGTCAGGCGAAATGGGCGAGAACACACGAATGGCGCTGATCATGATTTCAAAGCCAGACCGCGCGCTCGCGGAGCGCCCGGGCGACGGCCGCTTCATGCCTTCGACGGGGAGCCGACCCCGAACGACAATCAGGACTTTCACCAAGATCGACTCCGCAACAGCGATATCTGCGCGGCTCGGTGCCGGCAAAGATCTTGGAAACGACATCTATAAGGCTGAGTTGGAGCGAGGCTTGCCTTTGCGGCGTAGGCGACAACCCGAATATGTAAGACGGAAGAAAATTAGAGAGACCCGCCGACGTCAAAGCCGTGAAAAAGGGGGCCCGTCGCGACGCAAAGCGCATGAACGATAGCACTGGGACAGCTCGTCTGAGGTCATACTTAGCGGACTTTCATCGACCAAACAGCATCGGGCAGCTTCGCGCCCTCATCTCAGCCGCTGGGGCAAGCTTTGCCGTTGCTGCCCGAAAGCAGACAACGTCGGCGAACACGATGTAGGTCGCAGATGCACCAGAGATATTGATCTCAGCCGAGATCGCTCCGGGAAGAAGTTCCCCTGTCTCTGTCTTCCTGCTATCGTGGAGATGAGGGACGGCTCATGAGTGAGAACCGCAAGCTGGCCGCAATTCTGGCCGCCGACGTAGTCGGATACAGCCGGCTCGCCAGCGAGGACGAAGATCGCACCCTGGCAAGGTTGCGGGCACTGCGCAGCGACCTGATCGATCCAACCATCGCCGTGCACAATGGCCGTGTCATCAAGCGCACCGGCGACGGAGCGCTGGTCGAATTCCGCAGCGTTGTCGATGCCGTGCGCTGCGCCATCGAGGTGCAGAACGGCATGGTCGAGCGCAATGTCGGCGTTCAGCAGGATCGGCGCATCGAGTTCCGGATCGGCATCCATCTGGGGGACGTCGTAGAGGAAAGCGACGGCGACCTGATGGGCGATGGCGTCAACATCGCCTCGCGCCTCGAGGGAATCGCGGCCCCTGGAGCGATTTGCCTGTCCGAAGACGCCTATCGCCAGGTCAAGGCAAAACTCGATCTCTCCGTCAGCGATCTCGGCAACACGCATCTAAAGAACATAGCCGAGCCAATCCGGATCTATTCGCTCCAGGTTGGCGCCGCCGCGCAGGCAAAGCCAGCAGTGACCGCCGGCGCCGTTGCTCGTGCGCCGGCCGCATCGCCGCCGGAGCTCTCGATTGCCGTGCTGCCCTTCGTCAACATGAGCGGCGATGCCGAGCAGGAGTACTTCGCCGACGGCATCTCCGAAGATATCATCACTGCTCTGTCGAAGTTGTCGCAGTTGTTTGTCATCGCTCGCAACTCCTCGTTTACGTTCAAAGGCCGGAACGTGAACGTGCAGGAGGTGGGCCACAGCCTCAACGTCCGCTACGTGCTGGAAGGGAGCGTCCGCAAATCAGGCAATAAGGTGAGGATCACCGCGCAACTCATCGATGCGATCACTGGCGGCCATCAGTGGGCTGAGCGTTTCGATCGCGACTTGAGCGACATCTTCGCGGTGCAGGATGACGTCACGCAGCAGATCGTCGGCGCTCTGGAACTCAAGCTCGCGGTAGGAGACCAGCAGCGGCTCGCGACCGAACAGACCCAAAATCTGGAAGCCTATGACTGCTTCCTGCGGGGCCGTGAACAGATGTGGCGGCTGACGAGAGAGCAGAACATTCTGGGCCGCCAATTGTTGCAACGCGCCATCGATCTGGACCCGAAATTCGCCCCTGCACACGCGTTCCTCGCCGTTTCGCACGGGCTGGCCTACGTCAACCAGTGGAGCGAATCGCCGTCGAAATCGCTGGAACAGGCGAGCTGGTCCGCGACGCAGGCGGTGGCGCTTGACGACCGATATCCGTACGCACATTGGGCGCTGGGCGTCATCAGTTTGTACCTGCGACGTATTGACGTGGCCATCCGGGAGGCTGAACGTGCAATCGCGCTTGCTCCCAACCTTGTCGAGGGCCACGAGACCCTCGGCAACGCGCTTCACTATGCGGGCAGGCCCGACGAGGCCCTCATCTGTTTCGAGCGGGCAATGGCCCTGAATCCATATTATCCCGACATTTTTCTGCACTTTCACGCGCAAGCGCTGTTCCAGCTGGGCAGGTACGAGGAGGCCGTTGTCATCCTGAAGCGCCGGCTTGTCCGCAATCCTGGCACCGACATCTCACGTGTGTTGCTGGCCGCGAGCTATGGTCACTTGGGCCGCTTCGCGGAGGCGCGCGGGGAGTGGGAGGAAGTGTTTCGGATCAATCCCGATTATTCCCTGGAGCACAGGCGCAAAGTGCTGCCCTACAAGAACCCTGCGGATTTCGAACGCATTGTGGACGGTCTGCGTAAAGCTGGCCTCACCAAATGAATGCGTTCCATCGCCCGTAATCGTCCCCCCCAAACTCGATATAATTATCTAGCTGCCGTCGATAGTCTCGCCGATTCTGGCGATCGCCTGCTGATAGACACTCGCGGAGTTCCAGCCAGCGATGGCGCCCATATTGCCCTGATAGCCGCCGCCGGCCCGCCAGCCTTGCGCCCTGAGGAAATTGGCCGTGGACATGAGCGCGGTGCTCTTGTCGCGCATGTTCCTGTTTCCGACGCCGTATTTCAGGATATTCCCAGGCAGAAACCCTGTGTGGCCGATCTCGCCGTGCGTGGCGCCTACCGAGCCGGCACTCAGCACGCCGCTATCGATTAGCTTGAGCGCAGCGATGGCATGCGGCGCGAAAAATTGCGGGCGGCGGCAATCGTAAGCGAGCGTGACGATGGCCGAAACAGTGTTCTGGTTGCCCATGGAGGCGCCGAAATTGGTCTCCATACCCCAGATGGCGAGCAGCACCCCGGCGGGCACGCCGTAGTTGCGCTCGATGTTGTCGAAAAGTGCTGCATTCGCCGTCTTGAGCGAACGGCCCCTGGCAATAATCGCGGACCCACCGCGTCGTCTCATAAAGTCGTCGACCGAGCCGCTGAAAGCCTTGTTGATGGAGCGGTCGGCCCGGATGGTCCCTTCGGCGTATTTTGCACCGGCGAGCGCCGCGAGACCCTTCTCCTTGACGCCAGCGGCCTTTGCCGTCTCGGTAAACTCCGCTTTCCACTGTTCAAATCCGGCAGCGCTTTTGCCGCAGGATGCCGCCTGTGCAACGCACGATAAAAGGCAGAAGGCGAAGGCGCCGGCCGCAGCAATCAACTGTCCCTTAGCAAAGAATGCCATGTTGTTCTCCAAATTTGTTCAATGCCACGGGCGTCGTGCTTGTCCGTGTTGTTGTGCATGGCCGAAAGAGCAGATGGTAGCAGACATTCAGCGATCCGGATCGAGGTTTCGAGCCGACCGGTTTCGGTCGTTGCCGCTCTGCTCGGCAGGAACGTCGCCAAGGGTGGAAACGGTCGTTTGCCTAGTCTTCAGAGATGGCGTTACGATCGGAACCACTCGTTTGATGTTCCGCCTCTCGCAGCAGGCCGTCGAGGCGGATCGCCCATTCCTTGTTGCCATCTCTGAACGGACCAAGTGCATCGCCGGCAGGCTCCGGGAGATCGCCTGCAGCCAAAGAGCAGCGGCGAGCCTCCTCACTATGTCCCAAGGCCCTGTGGCAGCACGCCTCAATGCGCAGCAACGCCGGCCAGTCAGGCCGCGCCTTTAGCGCTGCACGCCCCGTGTCAAGCGCGCCCTCGACGTCGCCCGAAAAGAACAACGCAAGCATTAAGAGACTGAACCAGACCGCGTTCTGCGGATCATGGGGGTTGAGTTCGAGGCCGCGAGCCATCGGCTTTCGCGCGCCGGCCGCATCGCCCACGAAAAGACGGGCCATGCCGAGGACGAGATACCCCAAGGCGAAGCTCGGACCGAGTTCGATGGACCGCTCGGCTGCAAGGATCGCTTGGTCAGCCCTGCCTGTGTAGGCCGACACAATCGCCAGCGCATAGTGCGCATACGGATTGCGGGCATCGAGATATATCGCCCGCAAGGCCGCATCGAGTCCTTCCTTCCCGTCCGCAGCGGGATTTTCTGTCCAGCCATAGGCGATGAGGCCTGCGTTGACCCGCGCCCGCCAGATCTGCGCCTCTGGAAGCATGGGATCGAGCTCCGCGGCCTCTCGGAAGAATCGCCTAGCGAGAAGATGGGTTGGCTGCGTGACCTTGTGAAAATTGAATGTACCTTGCCGTACAAGGTCCCAGGCGGTCACGTTGCCGGTGTGCGGAGCAACCTGAAGTCCATGCCGCAACAGCAGTTCGGGTTCGACTGCCGCTGCGATCCGCTCGGCGATGGCGTCCTGCACCGCAAATACCTCCGCCACCTGAAGATCGTAATGTTCGCACCACACGGTGGCGCCCTTCATTACGTCGGCGAGGTAAACCGATATCCGCATCCGATCGCCTGTATGCCGGATGGCTCCATCCACCAGAAAATCAACGCCAAGTTCGTGCGCGATAGACTTCGGATCCCTAGGGCCCGTCCTCCTTGCGAAACTCGCCCCACGCGATGCGACTCGGAACCATCGGAACCGGGCGAGCGCCATGATCAGGTCGTCGGCGATACCGTCGGCTAGATATTGTCTCTCGGCATCACCTCCAAGATTCTCGAAAGGCAGCACTGCAATCCCGGGGCTGGATCTCGCCTCAGCATGCCCTTCGCTATCAGATCCGTCGGTCCGGCTCTCTGCCGGACCGGAAAACCTGTATCCGACCCGTGGGACCGTGATGATCCAGTCGCCGCCGTCTGATGCCGGGCCGAGCAGCTTGCGAAGGGCAGCAATCTGGACAGAAAGATTACTCTCCTCGACGGCGAGCCCCGGCCAAACGGCATCCATCAGCGCCGACTTGGCGACGACACGCCCATCTGCCGCGAGCAGAACAGCAAGAAGCGAAGCGCCGCGGGCGCCGATGGCAACAGGCCGATTGTCACGGAGAAGACATCCGTTCTCGGTGATGAACTCGAAGGGGCCGAATATAAGATGCTGGGTGTTCATGATTTTGGAATGATACGCCCGATTTCGCAGTTTTCGGAATTTTTCGGCCCTCGTTTCAGGACTCGGGCGGGCTCCGCGCGCAGATTCAGCTCCCATGCAGCAGCTGAGGTGGTGAGAACGATGAAGAACGAAGCGATGCAACCGAATAATGCTCATGCATTAACTGCGAAAATCGTACGCGGCAGTGACAGCTATATCGCCGAGCAGGGATCTGTCTATCGCACGGGAGTCTCGGCGGAGAGCGTCGGATCCAGCATGCTGTGGCTCGGGGTGATCTCGTTACCCGCAGGGAGACGAACCAGCGCCCATCGCCATCAGGGGCACGAGACAGCCCTTCTTATGACCGCGGGCAAAGAGATCGAGATTTGGTCCGGGGCCGAGCTCGAACAGTGCGAAAAGGTCGTCCCCGGCGACTATCTGTTCATTCCGGCCGGTGTTCCGCACGTGGCTGTCAATCGCAGCACGGAAAACGCCGAGTTCCTCGGTGCCCGCAACGACCCCGCAGCGAACGAGAGCGTCGTGCTGATGCCTGAGCTCGACGACATCGTACCCTAATCAGGTCAGGAGGTGCGCCATGGCCATTATCGAACAACGTCTGACCGCTATGGGTCTGGAACTGCCCGACTCTCTGAAAGTCCGCGAGGGGCTGCGTATGCCTTTCGCCTGGGTCCGGGTGCGCGGCACCCGCGCCTACATTTCGGGTCACGTCGCGTGCAACCGGGATGGGACATTGGCAAAACCCCTCGGCAAGGTCGGGGCCGAGGTTTCGCCTGAAGAGGGTTACGCGTCAGCGCGGCTTGTTGCCCTGGCTCATCTCGCAAGCCTCAAGCGGGCTGTCGGAAACCTCGATCGGGTTACGGCTTGGCTGCGCATCTTCGCAATGGTGAACGTCGCTCCGGGTTTCAATGAGACCCCGCTGGTCACAAATGGTTATTCCGATTTGATACTGGAGCTATACGGCCCTGACGCTGGCGCCCACGCCCGATCGTCCATCGGCATGGCCATCCCTTTGAATGCGCCCGTAGCCTGCGAAGCGGAAGTGGAAATTGACGAGTGAGCGCTAAAGGATTGGACGCGGACCGTCGGTTGCTAAGGACGGTCAATGCCAGAAGCAGACATCCGAAACGTCGGTGCAGAGGTGTGGGATCGGCCCAAGCTGCCGGTTGCGGGGAGCGCTCCAGCGTGCATTTGCGCACAGAAGGCCCAATCATGTGGCCAAGATCTAGGCTCGAGACGGCCTTGACCTCAATTGCGTCTTCCTTCGCTGGGAAGGAGCGTTTAGAAAAGGAAATCAAGACTGGCTCCTGAGCCGCCGCCTTTGAGTGCCAGATGAACAGACACAGGCTAACGGCGATACGATTGTCGCTAAGCGCCCAGAGCTCCTTGATCAAACGGTAATCGAGCTTCCGCCGCCATTTTGCCGAAAGGAACGCGACGATTGCTTCCCTCCCGGTGACAAACTCGGCACGATTCCGCCACTGGCTGTCTAGCGTATATGCCAGAGCGACCCTCGCCGGGTCGCGGCTGTTCCAGCCGTCTTCAGCAAGACGAACTTTCTCGACGCCGGTTTCACGTAAAAGGTGGAAGGGGTGGTCATTGCGCTTCAGTCATCTTTCAGGGTTCTCCAACCGTGCGCGCAAAGTCGCGTTTTCGGTTTCCAGTCGCTGCAGTTGCTCACGAAGAGGAGCGACAGCTTGTTCAACCTGCTGCTCGGTGTAGCGCGGGGTGATGTGCTGTGGGCAATTCCAATCGAACGCCTCAAGCCGAAGCTTGAAGATCCGTTCCGCCCGTCCTTTGTAGGTAGGGTCGGACACCAGATCCGTGAGTTCCTGGTCAGCATCAAGCGCCAGTCGCTCCACGTACGCATAAATTTTGAGCCGTGCGCGCCGCACATAATCCATCAAGAACAGGCAGGCTCGATCGTTGGCTGCAAAATTGCCGGCGCTGATGTATTGGCGATTACCCCGGTAGTCGGCGAAGGCCATCGTGCGCTGATCGACGACTTTAAGGAAGCCGGCTTTTCCACCACGGTGTTGAACGTAGGGCCAACCTGTCTCGGAGACCGATGCCATATAGAAGCTGTCACGTGAGGCGATGAAGGCGATTTCGTCTTCGGTGA
>NZ_HF536772.1:2565135-2667572 GCF_000312665.1 Rhizobium mesoamericanum STM3625
GTGAGGGTGTCTGAAGGGCGGTTGTCAGCGCCCAGCCGTATCTGCTCCACCCCCATATTCGCCTGAGCTGCTCTGACGCTCGGCGTCACAGCAATCTCAAGAAAATGATATGGCATGCCTATTCTCCTTACCCAGGCAGGATCGCATCGTTGTCTCACGGTGCGAGCCCGGATCTATTTTTGGACAGCCGAAATCAGAGATCACCCAGAGCAGACATCAGTCCTGCAAGGCCCAGTCTGCGACCTGCCAACGCATCTCCCCATGATCAGCAACAACACGACCGAGCCCAGGGAACGGCATGTGCGTCGCAGCGATGAGTGCTCCCTCCGACGCAGCACGCGGAAAGAAGCGATCGCGCATCGCTTTCGCTGCAGCACGGTCCTGCTCGAACAAGAAGAACACATCGGTCGCGGCCGGATGCACGACCGGAAAAATCATATCCGAAACCATGATCATGCTCTTCCCGCCATCTTCGACCCGTACGCCGATATGGCCGGGTGTATGGCCGGTCAGGTCGACGATCGAAACGCCCCGCATGATCTCGCGCTCTCCGTCGATCGCTTGGAGCCTCGGATATAGCCGCACGACTTCCTCCGCCATCCTGAAGCTCGTCTGCAGATAATCAGGCGCCCCATTGCGCTTAACCGGATCGGTCCAGTGAGCAATGTCGCGGCGATCGATATAAAGCTCGGCTCCGGGGTAGTTGTTCTTGCCTCCCAGAACCAGCCCACCCATGTGGTCCTGGTGCATATGCGTCACAATGACCGCGTCGATCTTGTCGGGCTGCAGACCGAGCTCGGCGAGTGCCTGTGGTAACCGTCCGGTCTGCCCGATCGAACCTGCCGCACCGGCATCGATCAGGATGCGGCGCTCGCCATCTTCGACGAGATATTGGTTGAAGAGGAACCGAACCCCACTCGGCCGGGCGGTAAACTGTGCGCTTGCCGCCCCCTCGACTTCGGGCGCTGAGCGCCCCGGAAAGTAGTCGTAGGGCATATCGGCATACCCATCCGTCAGTGCCGTCACGGTGAACCGACCGATTCTTATCTGTGCGAACGGGGTCACCGCAACAGGCGCCTTGGCAGCTTCCTGCGTCGCCGCACGGGCGGCGGACTCGCCGAGCACACCAAGGAGGCTTCCCCCGATGAGGCCGAGGGGCAGGGCGCTGGCAAAGGCGCGACGTGAAAGTTGAGGCACGACATCTTCCTCCGGATCAGTAGCACGATGGGAGCTACGTCGAGCCCCTTGACGACCCGGATGCTATGACATCCACAAATAACGCGATATCTTGCCAATTTGGAAACATGTTTCTCATTTTACGGAAGGTTTCGATGGATCGTTTTGACGCGATGTCGGTTCTATTGGCCGTAGTCGACGCTGGCAGTATTTCTGCCGGGGCACGGCGGCTGAGTGCGCCGCTTGCCACGGTCAGCCGCAAAGTGGCCGATCTTGAAAAGCATCTTGGCGTTCGCTTGGTCGTGCGCACCCGCCGCGGCCTCGCCTTGACGGAGGAGGGGGGCGCCTTCGTCGCCGCGTCACGTCGAATTCTTGAGGAGCTGGACGCAGCGGAGCGGCAGGCCAGCGGCGATTATGGAGCGCTTCGTGGTGGGCTGCACGTGACCGCGCCGATTGCCTTCGGCGAGCGCCATTTGCTGCCAATTGCGCTCGAATTCCTCAAGGAGCAACCCGATATCAACCTGCGGCTGACCCTGACTGATCGGCAGCTAAGTCTGGCTGATGAGCAAGTCGATGTTGCCCTACGGATCGGGCACCTGCCGGACAGCGCGATTATCTCCACGCGGGTTGGCGCCGTCCGCCGGGTGATCTGCGCGAGCCCCGACTATCTCGCCCGCCGAGGAGTGCCGCGCCAGCCGGAAGACCTCGCCCCGCATGATGGCATAAGCTTCCAAGGCTTCGCGACCGCCCCGGAATGGCGATACCGCCGGGACGGCGCGTCCTTCGCTGTCGAGCCGCGCCCCAAGCTCGCGGTCAACACGACAGAGGCAGCTATTCAGGCTGCACTAGCGGGTATCGGCATTATTCGCGTGCTTTCTTACCAGATCCACGAACATTTGCGCTCCGGCACTCTGCAGGAATTGTTGGCGGACTTCGCACCGGAGCCGCTGCCAGTAAATGTTATTCACGGACCAGCCGATCCACTGCCGCTGAAGGTACGGTGCTTCCTTGACTGGATCGGTCCCCGACTGCGCGCGCAGATGGCATCCTAGTGTTCCGGCTAGGGCACGCTATTGCAAACATACGAGATTTGGAGACAGCTGCAAAATAAGCGGCTTGCCAGAAACCCGACTAATTACCGAATTTCTGCATTGAGGCGCTAAGCGACTGATTTTGACGGAAAACGATGGCACGCCCTAGGGGAGTCGAACCCCTCTTCCCAGAATGAAAATCTGGTGTCCTAACCGATAGACGAAGGGCGCTTCCTTCGTGGTGGCGCCCTTATAGTCAGGCACTTTGAATCCCGCAAGCGGCAAAACGAGAAAAAATCACAATGGCGCGAATTTTTGTTTGTGTCGCACGCGTGGCGCGCCGCGCGCTTTGATTATCTGTTTGATATCATGATATTATTTACCACTCCGCAACCTGTTTGTAGCTATGTGGAAAAGTTTCATGAACGCTGGTCAGTCGGAACAGGCCGCGTCGCCGATGACGCAATTTCCTCAGGCACGCACCTCGAAGACCATGTTGAAGGGTGTTTCGGTGGCGCGGCGGAAATGCTTGAATCCGGCGTCGAGGGCGACTTTTCGTAGCCTGGCTTCGCCGGCCTGAGCGCCGAGCCCGAGTCCGACCTCCTGCGAGAGTGATGCCGGAGTGCAGATCATCGTCGAAGCACCGTAGTAGACGCGACCAACCGGATTGAGGTTATCCTTCAGGCAGTCATACGCGAAAGGCTCGACAACCAGCCAAGTTCCGTCTGCAGAAAGCGATTCCTTGACGTGTTTGCCGGCACCCACTGGGTCCCCCATGTCATGCAGGCAGTCGAACATGGCGATGAGATCGTAGTTTCCGTCCGGAAAGCCAGCCGCGGGAGCCTGCTCGAACGTGACACGATCGGAAACGCCGGCCTCCTTGGCCGCAGCTTTTGCCCGCTCGATCGACGGCGCATGATAGTCGAAGCCGAAGAACTTTGAAGCGGGATAGGCTTGAGCCATCAGGATCGTCGAAGCGCCGTGGCCACAGCCGACATCGGCGACTTTCGCGCCGGCTTTCAGGCGCGCCTCAACGCCCTGTAGTGCCGGAATCCAGTCGGCAACGAGATTGTTGTTATAGCCTGTCCGGAAGAAGCGCTCCGTGCCGCGGAACAGGCAAGCACTGTGCTCATGCCATCCAACACCCCTGCCGGTACGGAAGGCGTCGGCCACCTTCGGTTCGTCCATCCACAAGGACTGCACGACCTGGAAAGCGCCGCCGAAGAAGGCAGGGCTGTCTTCCTCGGCAAAGACCATTGCCTGCTCCGGTGTGAGGAAAAAATGGTCAGTGTTCTCATCATAGCTGAGGTAGTCGGCGGCCGCGAGTGCCGACAGCCACTCCCTGATGTACCGCTCCTTTATGCCGGTTTCCTTCGATAAATCAGACGAGCTGCGTGGCTTGCCGTCGGCCATGGCCTTGAACAGGCCGAGGTCATCGCCCAGGACCACCAGCGCCCCGGATACAGCCGCGCCCACGTCGCCGATCAACCGACCGACGAGTGCATCCACTTTCTGCATGTCGGGTTCGCGCATGTCTTCCTCCCTCGGAAATGCAGCTAAAGGCCAGCCGGCCCGGCACCATACCACTGCCGGTATTTGCCGCCAAAACAACATCGTGGCATTGCGGGCAAGCTATTCTGCCTGCAGAAGACTTGCGTGATCGGTGAAGAAAATTAACGTGCTGGTTGCGCCAATTGTCGCGTTGACAAGAAAAATGGGCAGATCGATAGTTTGCTTGCCCCTAGAGGCGTGGAGGAAAGATCATGATGAAACATGTGACTATTCTTGCATCCGTTTCCCTGCTCGGGGCCCTGGCGTTTGCCACGCCGTCCTCGGCGCTGACGATGAAGGAATGCAGCGCGAAATATAAGGCGGCTCAGGCTGACGGTTCCGCAAAGGACATGAAGTGGAACGATTTCCGCAAGGCGCAGTGCGGTCCGGACGCGACCGCGGAGCCGGATGTCACGCTCAATAGCGGCGAAGAACCAGCAAAGCCGACAATGACGGCGCCCAAGGGCGTTTCGTTCCCGACAGCCATTGCACCGAAGTATGCGAAAGAAACGCCCGGCAAAGGCCGGATGCACACCTGCGTCGATGCCTACCACCAGAACAAGGACGCCAATACGCTCAACGGTCTGAAGTGGATCCAGAAGGGCGGCGGCTTCTACAGCCTCTGCAATGCCAAGCTGAAGGGGTGACAGGGCCTTTGTTTGTCCTGATGCGCTCGGTCTTAAACTGACCGTCGAAAAATACGATAAAAAGAAAGGGCCGTCCGAAAAGTCCGACGGCCCTTTCGTTGTTCGCCAATCGACTTAGTGCAGGATCTGGCTGAGGAAGAGCTTGGTGCGCTCGTGCTGCGGATTGTCGAAGAACTCGGCCGGCGAATTCTGTTCGACGATCTGCCCCTGATCCATGAAGATGACGCGGTTGGCGACCTGGCGCGCAAAGCCCATTTCGTGCGTCACGCAGAGCATGGTCATGCCTTCCTCTGCAAGTCCGACCATGGTCTCCAGAACTTCCTTGATCATTTCAGGGTCGAGCGCAGAGGTCGGCTCGTCAAACAGCATGATCTTCGGGTTCATGCAGAGCGAACGGGCGATCGCTACGCGCTGCTGCTGGCCGCCGGAGAGCTGACCCGGATACTTGTTGGCCTGCTCCGGGATCTTGACACGCTTCAGGAAGTGCATGGCGATCTCTTCCGCCTGCTTCTTTGGCATCTTGCGCACCCAGATCGGCGCCAGCGTGCAGTTTTCCAGAATGGTCAGATGCGGGAAGAGGTTGAAGTGCTGGAAGACCATGCCGACTTCGCGGCGCACTTCGTCGATCTTCTTGAGGTCGTTGGTGAGTTCGACCCCATCGACGATGATCTGACCCTTCTGGTGTTCCTCGAGGCGGTTGATGCAGCGGATCATCGTCGATTTGCCCGAACCTGACGGGCCGGCAATAACGATACGCTCGCCGCGCATC
Source organism: Rhizobium mesoamericanum STM3625 (assembly GCF_000312665.1). Lineage (GTDB taxonomy): Bacteria > Pseudomonadota > Alphaproteobacteria > Rhizobiales > Rhizobiaceae > Rhizobium > Rhizobium mesoamericanum. The sequence goes on from NZ_HF536772.1 coordinate 2,570,310, forward strand.
ACCTTGAGGTTGATGTCGCGCAGTACGTGAAAATCACCGTACCACTTGTTCATGCCGATGATGTCGACGGCAACGTCGGTCGCCGAAATGGTCATCTTCTTTGCTTGAGCCTCAGCCATATGTTCGTTCCCTTAATCTTTTATCGTTTGTGGCCGGTATCGAGATAGCGTTCCATGAAGCCTGAATAGCGCGACATGCCGAAGCAGAACAGCCAGAAAACGAAGCCAGCGAAAATCAGACCTGTCAAGGGTGTGACTGCGCTTGCCCAGTTGGCGTCGGAAAAGTTCAGTCGGACGATACCGAGCAGGTCGAACATGCCGATGATCGACACCAGCGACGTGTCCTTGAACATGCCGATGAAGGTGTTGACAATACCGGGGATGACCAGCTTGATCGCCTGCGGCAGGATGATGAGCCGCATCTTCTGCCAGTAACCAAGGCCGAGCGAGTCGGCGCCCTCGGACTGGCCCTTCGGAATCGCCTGCAAGCCACCGCGAATGACTTCGGCCATATAGGCCGAAGCAAAGATCGCGACACCGATCAGCGCTCGCAGCAATTTGTCGATCGTGTAACCGGCCGGCAGGAAAAGCGGCAGCATGACGCTTGCCATGAAGAGCACGGTGATCAGCGGTATGCCACGGATGATTTCGATAAAACCGACGCAGACCATCTTGATGACAGGCATCTTCGAGCGGCGGCCGAGCGCCAGGATGATGCCGAATGGCAGCGATACGGCGATGCCGACGAACGACAGCACCAGCGTCACCATCAGGCCGCCCCAGAGCGGTGTATCGACGATCTCGAGTCCGAAGCCGCCGTAAAGGAGCCAGAAGGAAAGAACCGGCAGGACGGCAAACAGCAGAATGGCGTTGAGGCGTTTGAACGGCGCCTTGGGAATCAGCATGGGCGCGAGCAGGAGCACGAACAGGATGCCAACAATCGTCGGACGCCAGCGCTCGTCAAGCGGATAGCGACCGAACACGAACTGGTCGATCTTGGCGCCGACGAATGCCCAGCAAGCGCCACTCCAGCCATCAGGCTGGGTGCCGCCCTGAACGGCGGTCGCGCAGAAGGTGCGGTCCGTTCCGGTCCAGACGGCCTGAATGAACAGCCAGTTGATCATGTGTGGCAGCGCCCACGCCAGGAACGTGACAGCAATAACGGTCAGGACCGTGTCCTTGGGTGTTGCCAAAAGGTTCTTTCGAACCCACGCCCACGCGCCGGCTTCGCTGCGCGGTGCTGGCGCGGGGTCGAGAAATGCGGTTCTGACGAACGATTGGTTGGATACCGACATCTTATCTCTCCACCAATGCCATCTTGGCGTTGAACCAGTTCATGAACAGCGATGTGAGGATGCTGAGCGTAAGATAGACAACCGCCCAGATGAACACGATTTCGATTGCCTGCCCGGTCTGATTGAGGATCGTGCCGCCGACGGCAACGAGGTCCGCAAATCCGATGGCGATCGCCAGAGACGAGTTCTTCGTCAGGTTCAGGTATTGGCTGGTCAGCGGCGGAATGATGATGCGCAGCGCCTGCGGGATGACAACAAGGCGTGTGATGCTTGACGGATGGAGGCCAAGCGCGCCGGCTGCTTCCGACTGGCCCTTGGGGACGCCGCGAATACCAGCGCGGACGATCTCAGCAATGAAGGCCGCGGTATAAAAGGATAGCGCCAGGAACAACGACATGAATTCGGGGCCGACGACGGAGCCGCCTGTAAGATTGAATTTGCCCGCTACGGGAAGGTCAAACGACAGCGGCATGCCGGCCAAGAGGAAGGCCAATATTGGCAGCCCGATGATCAGCCCGATGGAAACCCAGATCGTATGGAATTGCTTGCCGGTTGCAGCCTGGCGCTTGTGCGCCCAGCGTGCGACGATTGCAGTCGCCACGATCCCGACCAGGAATGCCACGCCAACCGCCCACATGCCTTCACCGAAGATCGGCTTCGGGAAAGCGAGCCCGCGATTGTTGAGGAACATGTTCAGCGGGAGGTGAAGGGATTCTCTCGCCCCTGGCAGAACGGCGAGAACACCCTGATACCAGAAGAAAATAACGAGCAGTGGCGGGATGTTGCGGAAGACCTCGACATACACCGTGCAAAGCTTGGCGATCAGCCAGTTGTGTGACAGGCGTCCAATGCCGACGATGAAGCCGATAATCGTGGCCGTGATAATGCCGGTTACCGCAACGAGAATGGTGTTCAGAAAGCCGACGACCAGCGCTCGCCGATACGTTGCGTCGCTCGAATATTCGATCAGCGACTGGCCAATGTCGAAGCCGGCGCGTCCGTTGAGAAAGCCGAAGCCGGAGGCCGTGCCGGCGCGCGCAAGATTTTGGGCCGTGTTATGGGCAATCCACCACACGAATCCGACGATGATCGCGACGGTCAGAACTTGGAAGAAAATTCCCCGAAATCTCGGGTCGTAGATCACCGACTGGAACCTCCAGCCAGTGCTAAGCACATGCGACGTGTGCACAGCCTCTTGCGTCATGCCGAGCCTAATCCCCTATGAGCCCGTTTTCGGGCTTTTCTCTTTGTTAATGGGAAGGCGGCTAACCGCCTCCCCAAGTCGTAGCAAGCCGATCAACGAACCGGCGGAGCGTATTGGATGCCGCCCTTGTTCCACAGTGCATTAAGGCCGCGCTCGATCTTGAGAGGGCTGCCTTTGCCGACATTGCGCTCGAAGATCTCACCATAGTTCCCGACGCCCTTGATGATGTTATAGGCCCATTCGTTGGTGAGCCCCATATCAGTGCCGATCTTCGTATCGGCTTCCGTGCCGAGGAAGCGCTTGATGTCGGGGTTTGGAGAGTTCTTCATTTCATCGACGTTTGCCTGGGTAATCCCGAATTCTTCGGCATTGACGAGGGCGTAGGCCGTCCATGATACGATGTCGAACCACTGATCATCGCCCTGGCGAACAGCCGGGCCAAGAGGCTCCTTCGAGATGATTTCCGGAAGAACCATGTGCTCGTCGGGGTTCTTCAGCGTCAGGCGCAGCGAGTAGAGGCCCGACTGGTCGGTCGTGTAGACATCGCAACGACCGGCGTCATAGGCGGCGTTGACTTCTTCAAGCTTCTCGAAAACGACCGGATTGTACTGGAGGTTGTTCGACTTGAAAAAATCGGCGAGGTTCAGTTCCGTCGTCGTGCCGGACTGTACGCAGATGGCCGCGCCGGACAGCTCAAGCGCCGACTTCACGTTCAGGCTCTTGCGAACCATGAAGCCCTGGCCGTCGTAATAGGTGACCGGGCGGAAGTTGAAGCCCTGCGCCGTGTCGCGGTTGATCGTCCAGGTCGTGTTACGCGACAACACGTCAACTTCACCCGACTTCAGCGCCGGGAAGCGATCCTTGGCCGACAGCGGCGTGTACTTCACCTTGGTCGGGTCACCGAAAACGGCCGAAGCAACTGCCTTGCAGAAGTCGACGTCAAAGCCGGCCCAATTGCCGGAAGCGTCAGGCTGCGCGAAACCAAGAAGGCCGGTGTTGACGCCGCACTGAATAAAACCCTTTGCCTTTACGTCTTCGAGCGTCGTGGCAGAAGCTGCCGAAGCGCCAAGTCCGAAAATAGCTGCGCCGATGGCGACCGACAGAAGCTTGATCTTCATTTTTTCCCAACCTTTTCCTTTGTCTTATCTTTTTGTGAGAGCGTTCGCCGAAGCATGCGAAACCTCCCATATGACCCGACACCCTCCCGGCGCGAGTGGGTATATCACAGTCGCAAATGTCACTATGGTCAAGTGTCGCAATGAAAGATTGCGTGATATTTCGGCGTTTCCGCAATCGAGTCCCGTAAAATAAGCAGATGACTATCGAAATAGCGGCCTTTGCCGAAAAAAAACGCGGAAAAGCGCTGATATATCTGAGGAATCTGCATGGCAGGGATGCTCTACCCAGGCCCGATACGGGGTTGACCGATTGTTTCGTGCGGTTCAAGAGTTTGCCGACTGCATCCCACCGCCAGAGGCAATTCCAATATGAAAGATAAAGACGGCCCGCTTCAGAACGCTGGCATCAACACGCGCCTTTCCCACCTCGGCAACGATCCGGCCGAATACCACGGTTTCGTCAATCCGCCTGTTGTTCACGCCTCGACAGTGCTCTTTCCAAACGCGCGAGCCATGGAAACGCGTGCGCAGAAGTACACCTACGGGACGCGCGGGACGCCGACAACCGATGCTCTTTGCGAGGCGATCGATGCGCTGGAAGGGTCCGCTGGAACGATTCTCGTGCCGTCGGGCCTTGCGGCCGTTACTGTCCCGTTCCTGGCGTTCCTGTCGGCTGGCGACCACGCATTGATCGTCGATTCGGTTTACGGACCGACCAGGCATTTCTGCGACACGATGCTGAAGCGTCTCGGTGTCGAGGTAGACTATTACGATCCAATGGTTGGCGCGGGCATCGAGGCGCTGATCAAGCCGAACACCAAGCTCGTCCATACGGAAGCGCCCGGCTCGAATACTTTCGAGATGCAGGATATTCCGACGATCGCAGCAATCGCGCACAAGCACGGCGCGATCGTGACGATGGACAACACCTGGGCGACGCCTGTTTACTTCAAGCCGCTGGACTTCGGTGTTGATGTCTCCATTCACGCAGCCACCAAATACCCGTCCGGGCACTCCGATATCCTGATGGGGACGGTTTCGGCAAACGCCAAATACTGGCCGCAGCTTCACGAAGCGAACATAACGCTCGGCATTTGCGGGGCACCTGACGACGCCTATCAGATCCTGCGCGGGTTGCGCACCATGGGTGTCCGCCTGGAGCGCCATTACGAAAGTGCTCTTGCGATCGCCAAATGGCTGGAGGGCAGGGAAGACGTTGCCAAGGTGCTGCATCCGGCGCTGCCGAGCTTCCCGTCGCACGAATTGTGGAAGCGCGACTTCAAGGGCGCGAGCGGCATCTTCTCTTTCGTGCTTGCCGTCGATGCACCGGAAAGGTTTAGGGCAAAGGCCCATGCTTTCCTCGATGCGCTACAGATCTTCGGCCTCGGTTGGTCGTGGGGCGGTTTCGAAAGCCTTGCCGTTCATGTAAACCTCAGCGATCGGCGCATTCGAAAGGCGCCGAGCGAAGGACCGGTCATCCGCTTGCAGATCGGGCTTGAGGACGTCGCTGATATCAAGGCCGATATCGAGCGTGGCTTTGCCGCGGCAAAGGCTGTTTGATCAGGTGCTGGCTCGGTAGCCGTAGATCCAATCGAGATCCGCCGCGAGGCTTTGCGGCGGTCGCAGCGCCAGGACTATGTCGCGGCCGATACGTATCGGTCCGCGGGCGTGGTAGGCAAACTGGTTGAATGCACCGCGCTGGCGCAGCCGCGCAATGCGCGGCGTGCGATGCGCTTCGAACAACTGTAGCGCTTCGGCAACTGGCCGTTTCGCCACGAACTTCACAAGCTCATAGGCGTCCTCGATCGCCATTGACGCGCCCTGCGCCGCAAAGGGCATCATTGCATGCGCGGCGTCGCCGATAAGGACGCAATCGCGGCCGTTTTGCCAACGCCCAGTCGTCGTTTCATAGAGAGGCCAGAAGGTGATGTTGTCGGCTTCGGCGAAAAGCCGTGGTATGGCAGGATGCCATCCGGAAAACCGTGAAAGCAGTTGTTGACGCTGCGCTTGCGTCGGCTCGCTGGTCCAGTCATGTGACGCGGCATTGCCAGCGGTGATCGCCACTATATTGAAACTGCTGGCTTCCCGCAGCGGATAGCAGACGAGATGCGCTGAGGGGCCAAGGAACGCCGAAACGCTCGTGCGTTCAAGAAAGGCGGGCGCCTTTGCCGCTTCTATCGTGAAGCGGTAGGCGATGTTTCCGGAGAAGCGAGGCGAGGGGCTGCCTTCGATGTTTTCCCGAACCTGCGACCAGACGCCGTCCGCACCAATCAGAAGATCCGCCGGGCGCGATAGCTCGGACAACACCCGGCCCTTGACCCGCGCTCCAAGATGGAGCTTGCAAAGTGGCTCCTTAACGACCGCGTCGAGCAGCCTGCGCTGCAAGGTGGAGCGATGGAGTACGCCATAGGGGGCGCCCCACCTGGCGCGTGCAAATCCACCGGCAGGAACGGCTGCGAGCTGACGCAGCGTGGTTCCGGATACAAGCCGAATGGAGTCCGGCTCGAGCCAGGCGTCGGTCAGGTGCTCGAGGACGCCCAGTTCCGCCAGGATGCGAGAAGCATTCGGCGAAATCTGCAGACCGGCCCCCACTTCGGTCAGTTCGGGCGCCTGCTCGAATATCTCGGAACTGATGCCGTGTCGCGCAAGCGCCAGCGCAGCCGTAAGGCCCGCTACGCCCGCGCCGACGATGGCGGCATGTTCAGCCGGCATAGGCTGTCCGATCTTAGATTGGGTCTCAGGCAGCCTTGACGTGGAAGACGCAGCCCGCCGGATTGGTCTGGTTTGCCTTCAGCGCACCATTGAAACGATAGAGGGTCGAGCAATAGGAGCAGACCTTTTCGTTCTCATCGCCCATGTCGATGAAGATGTGCGGATGATCGAACGGAACGGAGGCGCCGGTGCACATGAACTCTTTCACACCGACTTCGATAACGCGGTGTCCGCCGTCGTTCTGGAAGTGGGGAATATTGTGGCCGGCCATGTTCGTCTCCGAATGCTTGTAACGTGCGCGGACCTTATAGTCCTTCACCGCAAATGTGTAGAGCCAAAGAACACAGCCGAGCACAGTTTTTGCACCTGCGAGGGTTTCAGTTCGATGACCTTTTAAATATGGTCCGGCAAAAAAGGACCGTCCGATGAACTTGAATACGCCCGTTTTTTCCAGCTTCGCGCATAATGGTCTGAAGCTCGCCTTCTTCGACGAAGGTGATCCTTCGGGCGCGCCGGTGCTGCTGATCCACGGATTTGCCTCAAGCGCCAACGTGAACTGGGTTCATCCGGGTTGGCTGAAAACGCTCGGCGACGCGGGTTATCGTGTTATCGCCATCGATAACCGGGGACATGGTGCAAGCGACAAGCCACGCGACGCGGAGGCCTATCGTCCCTGGCATATGGCGGGCGATGCAATTGCGCTCCTCGATCACCTCGGCATTCCGGAAGCCAACCTCATGGGTTATTCGATGGGAGCCCGGATTTCCGTCTTCGCGGCACTTGCCCACCCAGACCGGGTCCGCTCGCTGGTTCTCGGGGGTCTTGGGATCGGTATGACGGACGGCGTCGGCGATTGGGATCCGATTGCCGACGCCTTGGTGAAGCCGTCGCTCGACGATGTCGTCCACGACCGCGGGCGAATGTTCCGCGCCTTTGCTGATCAGACAAGGAGCGACCGTGAAGCGCTTGCCGCATGTATCAAGGGCTCTCGCGATCTGGTCGCACGATCCGACATGGCGAAAATTGACGCGCCAACCTTGATCGGCGTTGGAACGAAGGACGATATTGCGGGTTCAGCTCAGGAGCTTGCGGCATTGATGCCCCATGCTCAGGCGCTTGATATTCCCGGTCGTGATCACATGTTGGCCGTGGGAGACCGCGTTTTCAAGAAGGCCGTGCTGGAGTTTTACGCCAAAGTCGCCGGCCAGTGACACGACTTGTTCAGCACTTCAGGACGGTGCGGGAACGATTCCCGAACCACCCATTTATGTCAAAAGGTTTTTGGCCTATATAGAGGCAATCCTACGCATACGAGGAGACCATTCATGGTCGCAAAGACAGACATTCGCTCCCTTGAGACAGGCAATCCGCTCAAGGTGATGGATCCGATCTGGGATAGCCTGCGCGAGGAAGCGCGTGCTGCCGCGGAAAATGATCCTGTGCTTGCCGCATTTCTCTACTCGACCGTGCTGAACTATCGGTCGCTTGAGGAGTGTGTGATCTACCGCATCTGCGAGCGTCTTGACCATCCGGACATGCAAGCGATTCTGCTGCGTCAGACCTTCGATCAAATGTTGGACGATTGGCCGGAATGGAGTGCCATTCTGCGCGTCGATATCCAGGCGATCTATGACCGCGACCCCGCATGCCTGCGCTTCATGGAAGCCGTGCTCTATTTCAAGGGGTTTCACGCGCTGCAGACGCACCGCCTCGCACATTGGCTGCTGAGCCGCGGCCGGCGCGATCTGGCACTCTATCTGCAGAGCAGATCGTCGAGTGTTTTCCAGACCGACATCAATCCCGCAGCGCGTATCGGCAGGGGCATCTTCCTCGATCATGCGACCGGGCTCGTGGTCGGCGAGACCGCTGTCATCGGCGATAACGTCTCCATCCTGCACGGCGTCACGCTCGGCGGCACCGGTAAGGAAGGCTCGGATCGGCATCCGAAGATCGGCAGCGGTGTCCTGATCGGCGCCGGCGCCAAGATCCTCGGCAACATCGAGATCGGCTATTGCTCGCGCATTGCCGCTGGCTCTGTTGTGCTGAAGGCGGTGCCGCCCAAGACGACCGTGGCGGGTGTGCCTGCCAAAGTGGTCGGGGAAGCAGGGTGTTCGGAACCGTCGCGAATAATGGATCAGGTGATCGGCGCAGACATCTGAGCCACTGGTTGGCCTAACTGTTTCGTATATCGGCGGGGATAGCGTCGGTGCGTCTGTCCCCTGCCTTTACAGCGCCGTCTTTCCTATGCAAGAAGCGGCCAATCGAGACCGCTCAGGAGATGCAGTGTGAAGCCCGAAGAAATCAAGAAACTCGACGCCTATTTCAAGCGCACGTTCAACCCGCAGGTGATCGTCAAGGCGCGCCCGCGAAAGAACGATTCTGCTGAAGTCTATCTCGGCGAAGAATTTCTGGGTGTCGTCTATATCGATGACGAGGACGGCGATCGCTCCTACAATTTCTCGATGGCGATCCTCGACGTCGATCTTTGATCTCAGATTGACGGGCGGCCTGCCTTTTCGCCACCCGCCCGCCTGCCCAGCCCGCGACCGCAAGCGGCTGGCTTCTTGGGGCGGATCGCTCGGCCGATCTGCGATGCAAACGTTCGATTGTTTCTTTTCGAAGAGCAATCCCTGGCAGAAAAACCAGCCGCTTTCTCTGGACCACTCCGCCGGATGCTCCATCTCCCCCCTTGAGCATATGCTTTAGCGCCAATGGAGGATGCCGAGGATGGGTATTTTCGACAAAATCAAGCATGCGATTTTTGGAGAGGCCGTGGCCGCTCCGGTCGCAGCGTCGGTCACTCCGGCGCCATCGGCCACTGCAGCAGCGCCAAACGTAGCGGCGGCAGCCACACCACAGCCGACATCGGCAGCCTCGTCGTCGCAAGCGGCGGCGATCGACATCGTTCCACTGTTGGACGCGGCGGTGAAGAAGAGCGGACAGAAGCTGGATTGGCGCCATTCGATTGTCGATCTCATGAAGGCTGTCGGTATGGACGCGAGCCTTGTGGAGCGCAGAGAGCTTGCGACAGAACTCGGTTTCAAAGGCGATCCACACGATACCGCCACCATGAACATGTTCCTGCACAAGGCGTTGATGAAGCGACTCGCCGAAAACGGCGGAAAGGTTCCTGCGGAGCTTCTCGATTGACGTCTTACCCCTATTAGCGCCGCGGCGACATTTCTGGCAAAGCTTCTGGTTGCGGCGCCCCTGATATATTTTAGCAAAATCAATTATAGAAGATTGGCCATCCGGTTCCGTCCCCAGCGAAACGTAACCGGTACAATCATGGATTGTTTTGCAATGCACAATAGCGCTTGACTATTTGTGCGTTGCAGCTAGGCTTCATCGCGTTCCAGAGGCCAAGGAGGATGATGGTCATGTTGAATTTCGATGAAGCCAACCGGAAGAGCAAGGAAGCCATGGATACGATGCTTAAGAGCTATTCGGATACGGCCAAGGGTTTCCAGGCGATCGCCGCCGAGGCCGCGGAATATTCCAAGAAATCCTTCCAGGACACCGTCACGCATTTCGAGAACCTGTCCGGCGCCCGTAGCCTTGAAGCGGCGTTCGAGTTGCAGACCAACTATCTGAAAAGCGCTTACGAAAGCTTCGTCAGCGAAGCCACCAAGCTCGGCGAAATGTATTCTGACCTCGCCAGAAGCGCCTACAAGCCATACGAAGCACCCGTTGCCACAGGCACCGTCAAGGCGACGAAAGCGGCCGCAGTTGTCGCCCCCGCGGCGGCGTAGAGATGCGCGGCGCAAGCCGCTCAGCCCTTGAAAATTAAGGACCGGCTACGCATCTGTGGCCGGTCTTTTCTTTTTTCACGATGCCCGTCAGCTGCGATCGCCGGTTTCTGTGTCTTTGCATCAAGACCGACCGAATTGTGATTGCAGTGTGAAACGAGGGGCTTAAAATCGCTCCAGGATGGACTAAGTTAGTATTTCGAATATTCGGCGGGAGAACACGCCTCCCAAGCCCGCTGGAGTGATCGAGGAATGAAGGAAATGATCGCAGAGCCGATCCGGATGCAGAACGATAGCGAAAGGAACGGGGACAACGGAAATCGCGGAACCTCGGTCATCACACGCACGAAACCGAAGACCAAGAAGCCCAATCTCTACCGCGTGCTACTCTTGAATGACGACTACACTCCCATGGAATTTGTCATTCATATTCTGGAGCGTTTTTTTCAGAAGGATCGCGAAAGTGCTACCCGCATCATGCTTCACGTCCACAATCATGGCGTCGGCGAGTGCGGGATATTTACATACGAGGTGGCGGAAACGAAGGTGAGCCAGGTGATGGACTTCGCCCGGCAGCACCAGCATCCGCTGCAATGCGTCATGGAAAAGAAGTGAGGATCTGAACGTGCCAACATTTTCGCCTAGTCTTGAGAAGGCGCTCCATCAGGCACTGACCTTTGCCAACGAGCGGCATCATGAGTATGCCACGCTCGAGCATCTGCTGCTCGCCCTGATCGACGATGCCGATGCGGCCGCGGTTATGGGCGCCTGCAATGTCGACCTCGACGCGCTGCGCAAAACGCTTGTTGAATATGTCGATAACGAACTCTCCAATTTGGTCACTGGCTATGACGAGGACTCCAAGCCGACCTCCGGCTTCCAGCGCGTCATCCAGCGGGCGGTGATCCATGTGCAGTCGTCGGGCCGCGAAGAGGTAACAGGGGCTAACGTCCTGGTTGCGATCTTCGCCGAGCGCGAGAGCCATGCAGCCTACTTCCTGCAGGAGCAGGAAATGACCCGTTATGATGCCGTCAACTACATCTCGCACGGGATCGGCAAGCGGCCGGGCTCCTCAGAATCGCGTCCGCCCCGCGGCACCGACGATGGCGAATCCGAGAACAAGCCGGCCTCGCGTGGCAGTAGCGATCAGGAAGAGGGGAATTCCAAGAAGCAGCAGGATGCACTGAAGGCTTACTGCGTGAACCTCAATGAAAAGGCCAAAAGTGGCAAGATCGATCCGCTGATCGGCCGGCAGGCTGAGGTCAATCGCACGATCCAGGTTCTGTGCCGCCGTTCGAAGAACAACCCGCTCTATGTCGGTGATCCCGGCGTCGGCAAGACGGCGATCGCCGAAGGCCTTGCCAAGCGGATCGTTGAAGGAAAGGTGCCGGAAGCCTTGGCCGATGCCACCATCTTTTCGCTTGATATGGGCACGCTGCTGGCTGGCACACGCTATCGCGGCGACTTCGAGGAGCGATTGAAGCAGGTTGTCAAGGAACTGGAAGACTATCCGGGCGCCGTGCTGTTCATCGACGAGATCCACACCGTCATCGGTGCGGGTGCGACGTCGGGTGGCGCGATGGATGCTTCCAACCTGTTGAAGCCGGCTCTGTCTTCCGGCGCGATCCGCTGCATCGGTTCGACCACCTATAAAGAATATCGCCAGTTCTTCGAGAAGGACCGTGCTTTGGTTCGTCGCTTCCAGAAGATCGACGTCAATGAACCGTCGATCGATGATGCGATCGAGATCATGAAGGGGCTGAAGCCCTACTTCGAAGAGTATCACCACCTGCGCTATTCGAACGAGGCGATCAAGACGGCCGTCGAATTGTCGGCCCGCTACATTTCGGACCGCAAGTTGCCCGACAAGGCGATTGACGTCATCGATGAGACCGGTGCTGCCCAGATGCTGCTACCTCCGTCCAAGCGCCGCAAGCTGATCACCGAGAAGGAGATCGAGGCTACAGTCGCAACGATGGCGCGCATTCCGCCGAAGACCGTGTCGAAGGACGACGAAACTGTTCTTGCCAACCTAGAGAAAGAACTGCGCTCGGTCGTCTATGGCCAGGATACGGCGATCGAAGCTTTGTCGACCTCGATCAAGCTCGCTCGAGCGGGCCTGCGCGAACCGAACAAGCCGATCGGCTCCTACGTCTTCTCCGGTCCGACCGGCGTCGGCAAGACCGAGGTTGCCAAGCAGTTGGCGTCGTCGCTTGGGGTCGAACTCCTGCGCTTCGACATGTCCGAATACATGGAGCGGCACACTGTATCGCGCCTGCTCGGTGCACCTCCCGGCTATGTCGGCTTCGACCAGGGCGGTCTTTTGACCGATGGCGTCGACCAGCATCCGCATTGCGTCGTGCTCCTCGATGAAATCGAGAAGGCGCATCCTGACATCTACAACATTCTGTTGCAGGTGATGGACCACGGCACGCTGACCGACCACAACGGCAAGAAGATCGACTTCCGTAACGTCATCCTGATCATGACCACCAATGCGGGCGCGTCGGAGATGGCCAAGGCCGCAATCGGCTTCGGTTCGTCCAAGCGCACGGGCGAAGACGAGGAGGCGTTGACCCGCCTGTTCACGCCCGAGTTCCGCAACCGCCTCGACGCGATCATCCCATTCGCGGCGCTGCCGACGGAGGTCATCCACAAGGTCGTACAGAAGTTCATCATGCAGCTCGAAGCCCAGCTTTCCGAAAGGAATGTTACCTTCGATCTGCACGAGGATGCGATCGCTTGGCTGGCTGAAAAAGGTTACGACGACAAGATGGGCGCCCGCCCGCTTGCCCGCGTGATCCAGGACGTTATCAAGAAGCCGCTCGCCAACGAGATCCTATTCGGGAAGCTACGGAAAGGCGGCGTGGTCCACGTCACCGTCGGCCCGAAGGAAGACGGAAAGCCAGGCATCATTTTGGAAGCGGTGCCCGATAGCGCCCCGATCAAGCCGAAGCCGGAAGCAGAAGTCGTTCATCCCGAGGCCGATGATGAGGACGATGGCGAGCTGAAGACGAAGGTCCGCACCAAGAAGACGACGGCCAAGAAGGTAAAGGCAGACGTCGAACACCAGACAAAGAGCCCACCCAAGAAGGGCAGTGCGGTTCCGAGAGTTCCGAAGAAGTAATTTGACAAAGGCGGCTCGAACAGCCGCCTTTTTCTTTCTCGGGATCGCTTAGACAATTCTTAAATGAACAGGCTTTATATCGGCTCCAGCAAGGAGCTCACGATGGCGTTTCTGCCGGCCGAACGTTTCATCAGTTTAATCATCGCGACCCTGGCGCTACTCGATGCCTGCCTGTTGCTATTGAAAGGCGTTGGTATCGACGTTGCCGGATATGCGAGCCTCGTTGCTTGCGGCGCGTTCCTGCTTGCGCTTGGCCAGTTCTATCGCGCGGTCCGCCGCAACGAACGGATTGCGGTGACGGCCACTGCCGCCGGCCTCTTCGTGCTATTTACGATCGCCGGGTCGATCTTCAACTATCTGCTCCTGCCGCTGCGGCTTTCTCCAATCGATCCGCTGCTTGCTCGCTTTGATGCTGCTTTGGGTTTCGATTGGCCGGCTTTCGTGACGTGGGCGTCGCACTTTCCGCGGGCAGGGATGCTGCTGCAGATGGTTTACGCTACGTCGTTGCCACAGCTGGCTGTTATACTGCTGGTGCTAGGGCTTGGCGGACGGATAAGATTGCTTCACCACTTCTTGATGACGGGCGTGATCGGAGCCTTGACGGCAATCATTTGCTGGTTCTTTTTTCCGTCATTCGGTCCGGCGTCGATTTACGCACTGCCTGCGGATGTGACGCAGCGTGTCCCGCTCGCGGCCGGCCCAGATTATGGCGCTCAACTTGTTCAGCTTGGACGAAATGGCGCGGCTTATCTGACGCCTCGCAACGCGCTTGGATTGATCGGATTTCCGTCATTCCACACGGTCATGGCGGCCATGTCGGCGTCTTTCATGCTGCGGTGCGGAGCACTTGGTTTGCCGTTTCTGCTTTTGAATGTTCTGATGATGCCCGCAATCATCATACAGGGCGGGCATAATCTTGCCGATGTTCTTGGTGGGTTACTTGTCTTCGGCGTGGCCTATGCGATCGCTTTAGCGGCCCTGCGACAGCTTGAAAGACGCAGGGCAAATATCGAACCGAAAGCGCAGCTGGGACCGCTACCTAGTTAAAGCTCGGCCATGATCTTTTCCGCATGAGCCGCGAGCACGGCATTGTCTTCCATCTGCCCCGAATGCGGACGCAGGGCCGTACCTTCATATCGTGGGATGACGTGGAAGTGCAGGTGAAAGACGGTCTGGCCGGCGGCGGGCTCGTTGAACTGGCAGACGAAGACGCCGTCTGCATCGAAGGCTTCCTTGACGGCGTTGGCGATCTTCTGGACAACCGGGATCGTTTTGGCGAGAACGACCGGGTCCGCATCGAGAAGGTTGCGTGACGGCGCCTTGGGCAGGACGAGCACGTGACCAGGAGCCTGCGGCATCACGTCCATGAAGGCGATCGTGTCGTTGTCCTCGTAAATGCGGTGCGAGGGAATTTCGCCGCGCAGGATCTTGGCGAAGATGTTGTTGTTGTCGTACGAAGCGCTGGTCATGCGAAATCTCCTCGTTGCTCTTTTGACCGCGTAGCGCGCAAGGGGCGAAAGCGTCAATCCTCCTGCTGGCGCTCACCCTTTCGAAACGGGCTGTGCTCTGTCAGGATCTCGTTCATGTGCTCGATGTCGTCGCGCTCCCGCTCGAGATAGTCGGCGATCGCGCGCCGCAGCCCGGCATGCGCGACGAAGTGCGCCGAGTGAGTTGTCACCGGCAGGTAACCTCGGGCCAGCTTATGTTCACCCTGCGCGCCGGCTTCCACTCGCTTGAGGCCTTTTTCAAGGGCAAAATCGATTGCCTGATGGTAGCAGACTTCGAAATGCAGAAACGGGTGGTCTTCAACGCAGCCCCAATGACGACCATAGAGAGTGTCACCGCCGATGAAATTGATCGCGCCTGCAATATAGCGACCATTCCGCTTCGCCATCACCAGCAGGATATCATCGGGCATGCGCTCGCCGATCAGCGAGTAGAACTTCCGTGTCAGATAGGGCCGGCCCCACTTTCTCCCGCCAGTGTCCATGTAGAAGGCGAAGAACTGGTCCCAGATCCGTTCGGTCAGGTCGCTGCCGGTCAGCCAATCGATACTGATACCGTTTTCGAGCGCGGTGCGGCGTTCCTTGCGAAGTGCCTTGCGCTTGCGTGATGCAAGCGTTTCGAGAAATTCCTCGTGATTGGCGTAGCCTTCATTGATGAAATGGAACTGCTGATCGGTCCTGTGCAGGTAGTCCTCGCCCTCGAAGATGCCGATTTCGTCCTCGGGAACGAACGTTATATGAGCAGAAGAGACGCCAAGCCGGCGCACGACTTCCTTGAGGCTCTCGGCTATGGCGTGCTGGATCGGCAGGCGTTGAAGACCTTCGGCGACAAGCAGACGCGGGCCGGTCGCGGGCGTAAAGGGAATGGAGCATTGCAGTTTCGGATAATAGCGTCCGCCCGCCCGCTGGAAAGCATCGGCCCAGCCGTGGTCGAAAACGTATTCGCCCTGGCTATGGTTCTTGAGATAGCCGGGCAGGGCACCGATGAGCTCGCCTTTGTCGGTTTCCAGTAGAAGATGGTGACCCATCCAGCCGGTCTGTGCGGTCGCCGATCCTGATTCCTCCAGCGAGGACAGGAAAGCATGCGACACGAAGGGATTGTAGGCGAGTGTGCCGCCGTTCGGGGAAGTCCCGGAAAGCTTCGACCAGCTCTCCGGGGTAATCGCGGTGAAAGACCGCTCGATGCGGATTGAAAGTTCGTCTGTCATGGGGCGAATGCGAGACCGTTTGGGAGGAGAATAGGGCTCACCAACAGTCTGCGCATGATCTTGTCCAAAAAGCGAGCATCAAACCGATACGCGCGGATCGAATCCCTCGAATGTCATCTGGTCGGCATTCTCAAAGGTATGCTTGCGACCCTTTTCGTCACGCACGGTCCAGGTGATGACCACGATGCCCTTCTCGCGTTGCGCCGTGATGAACGGATTAGGCAGGTCGGCGAAGAAATAGGAAATGAAGTCAAGTCCGAGTTCCATGGCCTTTTCATGCACTTCGAATTCTTGCGCTTTGTTGCCACCTGCCGTTAGGCCAAGCGGATAAGGAGCATTGAGTGCCTTCAAGTCGCGAAGCAGCCAATGGTCGAAGCTCATGAGGGCGACTTTGCCTTCGTATCCTTCTAGAACATCGAGAACGGCTTCTGCAAATCCCTCGTCATCGGCCTCGCGCCCCTTCAGTTCGATAACCAAGGGAACTTGGCCCTTTACCAGATCGAGAAGTTGCCGCAGCGTGGGGACCTTGTCGGCCGTTCCACCGACTGAGATGAGGCCGAGTTCTCGTGACGTCCGCTCGCGCACGTCTCCCTTTAGATTGCAGAGGCGCTCCAGGTCCTCGTCATGGAAGACAACCGGTACGCCATCGGACGCATAGTGCAGGTCGCATTCGATAGCGAAGCCTGCGTCGACCGCGCGCGAAAAGGCCGAGAGCGTGTTTTCCCACACTGCCTTGTTGAGGTCATGAAAGCCGCGGTGGGCGACCGGCTGTTCCTTAAGCCATTCAGCTGAGGTCATCAGGCAATTTCCACGATCGCATCGATTTCGACAGCAGCATTCATCGGCAGAGCGGCCATGCCGACGGCGGCTCGTGCATGCCTTCCGGCCTCACCGAGAACGCCTGCGATCAGGTTGGAGGCGCCATTGAGGACGAGGTGCTGTTCCACGAAGTCGGGCGTCGAGGCTACGAAGCCGTTAAGCTTGAGGACGCGCTTGATGCGGCCAAGATCGCCGCCAAGAGCGGCGCGCGCCTGGGCGAGAATGTTGATGGCGCAGAGTTCTGCAGCCCGCTGCCCGGTCGTAACGTCAACATTCTTGCCCAGATGGCCAAGGACGGCGATCTTGCCATTCTCGAGCGGCAGTTGCCCGGAGATGTAGAGGAGGTTCCCGCTGATAACATAGGGAACGTAGTTTGCGGCCGGTGCGGCTGCCTCAGGCAGGGATATCCCCATTTCTTTCAGGCGCGCATTGATTTGATCGGACATTTTCCTCTCCGCTTTTATTGTCAATAGTTCTAAAATTATGCATCAAGGCTTGGAATCTAGATTGTGACATTTTCGAGCCTCGATTTGGCCGAAAGCGTTCTTATAACATTGCAGGCGAGTGCAACAGGAGATTGTCAATGTTCCGATCGAGTCTTGCCGCAGTTCTTTTGGCGAGCGTTTCGACGACCGCCTTTGCGGCTGCGCCAGCGACCAGCGCCGCGATTGCGACGGGCCTCGTCGCTCATCGGGCGGTCTACGATCTGGAATTGAAGGATGCTTCCGAACGCTCCGGGATCTCCGGCATGTCGGGCCGTATGGTTTATGAGTTCGACGGCAACTATTGCACGGGCTTCACGACGAGCTTCCGGTTTGTGACGCAGATCGACACGGGCGATGCCGTTCGCGTCAGCGACCAGCAGACGAAAACTTTCGAGAACCTCAAGGATCGACGGTTCACGTTCGACACGAAATCCTTCACTGACGACCAGCTCGACAAGGAGGTCAATGGTGCCGCGCAGGATCAGGCTGAAGGGATGAAGGTTGCTCTGACCCAACCAACCAGCAAGGAATTGCAGCTCGCCGCGAGCCGGTTCCCGACGGAGCATATGTTGGACGTGATCGAGAACGCCAAGGCTGGCAAGCGCCTGTTCGAGGCGCGCGTCTTCGACGGCTCGGATGATGGCGACAAGGCGCTGGTAACGACAACCGTCGTCGGCAAGCAGGTGGCGCCTGCGAAAGATGAGGCCGATGCGGGCAATGCGGGAGCCTTTGCCAAGGCTGCCTTCTGGCCGGTTACGATCTCGTATTTCAATGAGAACACAAAGACGGACGCTTTGCCTGTCTACCGGATGTCGTTCAAGCTCTACGAAAACGGCATTACGCGCGATTTGACGATGGACTATGGCGACTTTGTCTTAACCGGTCGGCTGGCGAAGCTCGAACTGCTCGACAGCAAACCGGCGGCCTGCAAATAATCGTCGGCGTACGCTCGTCGCGACAATTGTCGGTATGTCTAAGTAAACCCTCTCTATGCTACGAATCCGGAATGGCGCTGATTTGGGCGTAAGAGTCGGATTGGAGTGAGGATCTTGGCAATACGGCATGGTATATTGGGTGGCATCTCAACCGGCCTGGTGGCGCTGACATGGCTCGCAAGCGCTCCCGCATGGGGGGCGAATTGCAGCAGCGCGCCGGTGGCAGGCATCGATTGGGGTGGATGCAGCAAGAAGAATGTCATGTTGCAGGGGAGCGACTTTCGTGGTGCCAACCTTGCTGACGCCGATCTTAGTCTGACCAATCTCAGCGGCACGAACCTGACCTCCGCGAATCTGGAAAAGGCGACGCTGGTGCGCGCCTGGTTCACGGGCGCGCAGGCCGGTAACGCGAACTTCTCGAAAATCGAAGCCTATCGGTCCGGCTTCGAGAGTGTTTTTGCGGAGGGGGCCTCGTTCGCCGGCGCGGAGCTGCAGCGTGCCAATTTCAACGGCGCAAAGCTCACGGGCGCGAATTTCGAGAAAGCCGAGCTCGGTCGTGCGAATTTCAGCAAGGCGGTGCTGACAGGCGCGACGTTTTCGCTCGCCAATCTTTCGCGTGCCGACCTCAGCGGCGCCACCTTTGACGGGCCGATCGCGTTCGATCGTGCTTTCATGTTTTTGACGCGAATCGAAGGGCTTGATCTATCCGCTGCAACCGGTCTTGAACAAGCGCAGGTCGATCTCGCATGCGGCGATGCGAAGACCAAATTGCCGGTCGGCCTTTCAGCGCCGGCAACCTGGCCCTGCGCCTCCGATTGACGGAACGTCGTGGGGACATGCCAATAGGGGTGGTTCCCGCTTCCTTTGTCGCTTTTTTCACAGGAAGCCTTGCTTTTCCGCAAAAGGGGAGGTAAGGGCACCCGCATTCCACACGTAAGGCATGGGATTGTCCGGGAGAAATCCGGATCGTTCCGCCCGGTGGCGTCCTCGAAGAGGGTGCTGTTAGCCTTGCGGAGGTTCAACCGGAAAAGGATAACAAGGCATGGCATTGCCCGATTTTTCTATGCGCCAGCTCCTCGAAGCAGGCGTCCACTTCGGCCACCAGACTCACCGCTGGAACCCGAAGATGAAGCCGTACATTTTCGGCGATCGTAACAACATCCACATCATCGACCTCGCTCAGACCGTTCCGATGCTGTCGCGCGCCCTGCAGGTTGTCTCCGACACCGTTGCTCGTGGCGGCCGCGTTCTCTTCGTCGGCACCAAGCGCCAGGCTTCCGAGCTGATCGCTGACTCGGCCAAGCGTTCCGCTCAGTACTACGTCAACTCGCGTTGGCTCGGCGGCATGATGACCAACTGGAAGACGATCTCCAACTCGATCCAGCGCCTGCGCAAGCTCGACGAGATCCTTGCTTCCGAGCAGTCGGGCTACTCCAAGAAGGAGCGCCTGAACCTCGAGCGCGAGCGCGAAAAGCTCGACAAGGCTCTCGGTGGTATCAAGGACATGGGCGGCACGCCCGACCTGATGTTCATCGTCGATACCAACAAGGAAAAGATCGCGATCGACGAAGCCAAGCGCCTCGGCATTCCGGTTGTAGCGATCATCGACTCGAACTGCGATCCTGATCTGATCGATTACCCGATCCCGGGCAACGACGACGCTTCGCGCGCCATCGCTCTCTACTGCGACCTGATCGCGCGTGCTGCCATCGATGGTATCGCACGTCAGCAGAGCTCTTCGGGCCGCGACCTCGGCGCTTCGATCGAAGCTCCGGTTGAGCCGGCACTCGAAGGCGAAGCCGAAGCCTGATAGAAGAAGCAGGCGGGCCCAGAGGTTCGCCATGCTTTCCAGAGGTTGGGAAAGGCCGCTCGCGACTCTAGAAGTTCGGCGGCCTTGACTGTTTCAGGCGGGAGAATCCAGTCTCTCGCCATACAAGTTTCGTTATGACGCGTCTTTCATCACGCTGTCATACATACAGGTACATTTCGTGCCTCAATCCGGTGCCGCACCGCCTTCGCGGGCCACCGTTTGAACCGACAAGAGGAAGCTTATGACCGAGATTACGGCTGCACTGGTGAAGGAACTGCGCGAGAAGTCCGGCGCAGGAATGATGGACTGCAAGAAGGCGCTGATGGAAAACAACGGCGACATCGAAGCGGCGATCGACTGGCTGCGCGCCAAGGGCATTGCCAAGGCCGACAAGAAGGCTGGCCGCGCCGCCGCTGAAGGCCTGATCGCCATCGCCGGCGCCGGCCACAAGGCTGTCGTCGTTGAGCTCAACTCGGAAACCGACTTCGTTGCCCGTAACGATGCCTTCCAGGATCTCGTCCGCGGCATCGCCAACGTTGCGCTGTCGACCGATGGCACGGTTGAAGCCGTCGCGGCTGCGACCTACCCGGCATCCGGCAAGCCGGTCGCAGACACCATCAAGGACGCGATCGCAACCATCGGCGAAAACATGACGCTGCGCCGCGCTGCCAAGCTCGAAGTCGAGCATGGCGTTGTCGCGACCTACATCCACAACGCTGCTGGCGAAGGCATCGGCAAGCTCGGCGTTCTTGTTGCCCTGAAGTCGGAAGGCGACAAGGCCGTTCTGACCTCGATCGGTCGCCAGGTCGCCATGCACATCGCTGCGACCAACCCGCTCGCCATCCGCGCTGAAGAAGTTGACGCGGCGGTTGCCGAGCGCGAACGCAACGTCTTCATCGAGCAGGCTCGCGAATCCGGCAAGCCGGAAGCCATCATCGAAAAGATGGTCGAAGGCCGCATGCGCAAGTTCTTCGAAGAGGTTGCTCTGCTCTCGCAAGCTTTCGTGATCAACCCCGACCTGACGGTCGGCGCTGCGGTCAAGGAAGCTGAAAAGGAAGCCGGCGCTAAGATCGAAGTCGTTGGCATGGCACGTCTTCTCCTCGGTGAGGGTGTCGAGAAGGAAGAAAGTGACTTCGCTGCAGAAGTGGCTGCGGTCGCCAAGGGCTGATCGACCTATACATGTGAAAACCGAAGGGCATCGCGTGACAACGCGGTGCCCTTCGTGTATCCGGCAGACAGATAAATATACGAGGAGCCACGATGTCGTCAGAGCCTGTTTACAAGCGCGTTCTACTCAAGGCTTCCGGCGAAGCCCTCATGGGCAGCCAGGGATTTGGAATTGATGTAGCGGTCGCAGACCGCATTGCAGCCGACATAGCCGAGGCGCGACAGATGGGCGTGGAAGTCGGCGTGGTCGTCGGCGGTGGCAACATCTTCCGTGGCGTTGCGGTTGCCTCCAAGGGCGGCGATCGCGTCACGGGCGACCACATGGGAATGCTCGCGACCGTCATCAATGCGCTGGCGCTGGCAACGTCGCTGCGCAAACTGAACATCGATACTGTCGTTTTGTCGGCCATTGCCATGCCCGAGCTTTGCGAGAGCTTTTCGCAGCGTGCAACGCTCTATCACCTGTCGCTTGGCCGCGTCGTGATCTTCGCGGGCGGTACGGGCAACCCGTTCTTCACGACGGACTCGGCAGCGGCGCTGCGCGCGGCCGAAATGGGGGCGGAGGCGATCTTTAAGGGAACTCAGGTCGATGGTATTTATTCGGCTGATCCGAAAAAGGATCCTGAAGCGACCCGCTTCGACCATCTGACGCACAAGGAAGTCCTTGATAAGGGACTGGCCGTCATGGACGTTGCGGCAGTGGCCCTCGCACGGGAGAATGCCATTCCGATCATCGTCTTCTCGATCCACGAGAAGGGTGGTTTTGCTGAAATCCTCAAGGGCGGTGGCCTCAAGACCGTCGTCTCTGATAACTGATTGAGTGGGCGGCCGGCGTGCCGCAGCTTCTACCAAGACGGGAGCAATAAAATGACTGAAGGCATCGACATCAAGGAACTCAAGCGCCGTATGGACGGTGCGATTTCCGCGTTCAAGCACGATATCGCATCGCTGCGTACAGGCCGCGCCTCGGCCAACATTCTCGACCCCGTCATGGTCGAGGCCTACGGCTCGCGTGTGCCGCTGAATCAGGTTGCCAATATCACCGTGCCAGAGCCCCGCATGCTATCGGTCTCGGTATGGGACAAGTCGATGGTCAATGCGACCGACCGCGCGATCCGCGAATCGAATCTTGGCCTCAATCCGATCATTGATGGGCAGAACCTGCGCATCCCGCTGCCGGAACTGAATGAAGAGCGCCGCAAGTCGCTGGTGAAGGTCGCTCACGACTATGCCGAGAAGAGCAAGGTCGCGATTCGCCATGTGCGCCGTGACGGCATGGACGGCCTTAAGAAAGCCGAAAAAGACGGTGTGATTGGCCAGGACGAAAGCAGAGCGCAATCAGATCGTGTGCAGAAGATGACCGACGAGACGATTTCTGAGATCGACCGCTTGCTTGGCGACAAGGAAAAGGAAATCATGCAGGTTTGAGGCGCGCTGCGGCTGCGCCTTTGCTGCAAGAACCGGACGGGAAATGTCGGAACGAACATTTTTGACTGTGCCAGAACACGTTGCCATTATCATGGATGGCAATGGCCGATGGGCAAAGCAGCGCGGGCTTCCGCGGACGATGGGGCACCGAAAGGGCGTTGACGCCGTGCGCGAGACTGTGCGCGCTGCGGGGGACGCGGGGATCAAGTATCTCACGCTCTTTGCTTTTTCATCGGAGAACTGGCGCCGTCCGGAAACTGAGGTTTCCGATCTCCTCGGATTGCTGAAGGCCTTCATTCGTCGCGACCTGGCGGAGCTCCATCGCCAGAACGTGCGCGTGAAGGTGATCGGCGACCGCCATAGTCTCAAGAGCGATATCCTCGATCTTCTCGTCGACGCAGAAGAGACGACGAAGTCGAACACCGCGCTGACCCTCGTCATCGCCTTTAATTATGGGGCGCGCGACGAAATCGCTCGCGCAATGGCAAGTCTTGCGCGTGACGTGGAGGCAGGACGGCTGAGGGCGCAGGACATTTCTCCCGCGCTCATCGATGCGCGGCTTGACACGGCAGGCATCCCCGATCCCGATCTGATCATTCGCACCAGCGGTGAAGAGCGCCTCTCCAATTTCCTTCTCTGGCAGGCCGCTTACTCCGAGTTCATTTTCGTTCCCGAGTATTGGCCAGATTTTAGCAGGGACATTTTCTATTCGGCGTTGGAGACCTTCGCGTCACGTGACCGGCGTTTCGGCGGCCTGGTGGCACAGACGAGTGCGGCAGTGGGCATCTGATGCAGCAGGAGTTGAAGCTACGCCTTGTCTCCGGAGTGATACTTGCTGTCGTCGTTCTGCTCGCCACCTGGTATGGCGGAGTGGCGTTTAGCCTGTTGTCGGCATTGATCGGGCTGTTGATCTACTATGAATGGTCAACCATTACGAAGCTCGCCGCACAGCAGCCCGTCGCCAATGCCATCGGTTGGATAGGGCAGGCAGCAATCGCTGTGGCCGTTGTTGCGGGCACCCTGGGATATTCTCTGCTTCTCCTGGTGCTCTTCTTCCTGATTGCCGTCGGCTTTGTGCTTGCGTCGGGCGTATCACGATGGTTTCCGACGGGGATGGTGTATGCCGGGCTTACAGGAATAGCACTTTCTGCTATCCGCGGTGCCGATAGCGTCGGGCTCTTCGCGATGCTCTTCGTATTCGCAGTCGTGTGGTCGACAGACATCCTTGCCTATTTCGTGGGGCGCGCGATTGGCGGCCCGAAGCTGGCGCCGAAGATATCTCCTGGAAAGACATGGTCGGGCGCTATTGGCGGTGTCGTCTCGGCAGTGATCGCCGGCAGCCTGGTTGTCTATTTCGCGTTTCCGGAAAGCGTGGTGCTTTCGGCGCCGATCGCATTCATTCTGTCGGTCTGCAGCCAAACCGGCGATCTGTTTGAATCCTTCATCAAACGCCGCTTCGGCGTGAAGGATTCAAGCCATCTGATCCCTGGGCATGGCGGCGTCATGGACCGTGTCGACGGGCTCATTTTCGCCTCCTTTGCAGCGTTCTTGCTAGCTGGGTTTTTTTCGCTGATAAAAGGCGGCGAAATAATATCCCTCGGTGCAGCCTTGTTCGGCGTATAATGTCTGCAAAGGCTGGCGGAAAGATCGGATGCTTGGCTTGACCGGTATACTAGCGTTCCTGACGGGCTATATGGTGCCCTTCGTTCTGGTGTTGTCGTTGCTCGTCTTCGTGCACGAGATGGGTCACTATCTTGTCGGGCGCTGGAGCGGCATCCGCGTATTGGCATTTTCGATTGGCTTCGGTCCCGAGTTGCTCGGTTTCACCGACAAGCATGGAACCCGCTGGAAGCTTTCCCTGATACCGCTTGGCGGCTACGTCCGCTTTTTCGGCGACGAGGACGTATCGAGCAAGCCCGACGAAGATAAACTCGCTGCCATGTCAGCAGAGGATCGGGCTCGTTCGTTTGCCGGCGCGAAACTGTGGAAGCGTGCGGCGACCGTCGCCGCCGGCCCAATTGCAAACTTCATTCTGGCGATTGCGATTTTTGCCGTTCTTTTCTCGATCTACGGCCGATCGGTCGCAGATCCCGTTGTGGCAGAAGTCAAGCCGGGCAGTGTAGCTGCCGAAGCCGGCGTGATGCCGGGTGACCTTTTGATCGCCATCGATGGTACGAAAGTCGAGACGTTTGATGATGTGCGCCGCTACGTCAGTATTCGGCCCGAGCAGCGGATCATCGTAACGATTGAGCGCAACGGCGAGAAGCTGGATGTGCCGATGGTGCCAGCCCGGACGGATATGACCGATCAGTTCGGCAACAAGATCGAAATCGGACTTATCGGTATCGTCACGAACCAGGAGGTCGGCCACTTCAGAGTGCAGACCTATTCGCCGCTGCAGGCGGTGAAGGAAGGCGCGATCCAGACCTGGAACATCGTAACGGGAACCTTCAAGTATATTGGCAATCTGGTCTCGGGGTATATGAAACCCGACCAGCTTGGCGGACCGATCCGTGTCGCGCAGGCGTCCGGCCAGATGGCAACGTTGGGCGTTGCAGCTTTGCTGCAGCTCGCGGCTGTCTTGTCGGTTTCCATCGGATTACTGAACCTGATGCCGGTTCCGGTACTTGATGGCGGTCATTTGATGTTCTATGCGATTGAAGCGGTGAGGGGAAAACCGTTGGGTTCGTCTGCGCAGGACATTGCGTTCCGCATTGGCTTGGCGATGGTTTTGAGTCTGATGGTTTTTGCCACCTGGAACGATATAAGTGCTTTGATTGGCTGATTGCTGGACGAGGGAAAATTACCGTTTATTTACGATGTTTCAAAGCTGTAGTGGCCAATGCGTCACGCTTTGAAATGAAGTAAACAGAAATTAACTTGCTCCCTTGCTTGTATGTCAAAAGCGGGTAAAACGACACACGTGGCCGGAATCGGGGGACGCCTGGAGCCGGGGACGAGAAAAAAGGTAATGGGTGAAATGAAGGCTGGTTCAAGATTTTTGAACGCAGTATCGGCGGTTGCGCTGTCTGCAGGTATTGTTGCTTCGGGGGCAGGTGCAACGGTTATCGTCTCGGCTACGACGGCAGAAGCTGCAGTTATTCAGCGTATTGATGTACGTGGCGCGAGCCGTGTCGGTGCTGAGGCTGTTCGCTCGAATCTCACGATCCAGCCGGGCAAGAGCTTCTCCAATGCCGATATCGATGACTCGGTTAAACAGCTCTACGACACCGGCTATTTTTCGGACGTCAAGATTTCCGTTTCGGGCAGCACTTTGGTCGTTTCCGTCCAGGAAGCGAAGCTTATCAACCAGGTCGTCTTTAACGGTAACCGCAAAATCAAGGACGACAAGCTTGCTGCCATCGTGAAGACGCATGCGGCTGGACCTTTTAACGACGCTCAGATCCAGGCAGACATTCAGGCCATCAAGGATGCGTATGCCGCTACCGGCCGTAGCGAAGTCAAGGTGACCACACAGGTCGTGCCGCTAGGTGAGGGACGGGTCAATCTGGCCTTCGTCATCGACGAGGGTGATCGCACCAAGATCGACGCTATTAATTTCGTCGGCAACAATGCCTATAGCTCCGGGCGTCTTGCCTCTGTCATCAACACGAAGCGCTCCAACTTCCTGTCGTTCCTGACCCGCAAGGACGTCTACAGCGAAGATAAGCTTCATGCAGACGAAGAGGCGCTGCGTCAGTTCTACTATAATCGCGGATATGCCGACTTCCGTATCATCTCGTCGGATGCGGTTTTCGACGAGGCAACGAACAAGTACACGCTGACCTTCAACATGGAAGAAGGGCCGCGCTACAATTTTGGTCCCATAACGGTGCAGTCGACCGTTCCCGGTATCGATGCCAACCAGCTCCAGGGGCTTGTTCGCACGCGCGAGGGACAGGTCTACAGCGCCAAGGAAGTCCAGAAGTCCATGGAGGCGATCTCCGATCAGGTCGCTTCAGCTGGCTATCCGTTTGCGCGCGTCACGCCGCGCGGCAACCGCGATCTGGGCAACAACACGATTGGCGTCGAATACCTGGTCGATCAGGGTGAGCGCGCCTATGTCGAGCGCATCGAAATTCGCGGCAACAGCCGTACGCGTGACTTTGTCATTCGTCGCGAGTTCGACATGAGCGAAGGCGACGCCTTCAACCAGCAGATGATCACACGGGCAAAGCGCCGCCTCGAGGCTCTTGGCTACTTCTCGTCTGTCAATATCTCGACACAGCCTGGCAGTTCGCCGGATCGCGTTGTTGTCGTCGTTGACGTTCAGGATCAGTCGACCGGTTCGTTCGGTATCGGCGCAGGCTATGCCGCCGGTGGCGACGGTCTCATTCTCGAAGCGTCCGTTGAGGAAAAGAACTTCCTCGGTCGTGGACAGTACATCAAGATCAGCGCTGGTGGCGGTCAAGAGGGCTCGCGGACCTACGGCCTGAACTTCACGGAACCTTACTTCCTGGGTTACCGTCTGGCCGTTGGTTTTGACCTTAACCACAGCGAGACGTCGAGCAACGACAACTACGACTACGAGGAAAACAGCGGCGTACTGCGTGCGACGGCGCCGATCACGGAAGATCTGGCAACGACGTTCCGCTATAACTACAAGCAGATGAAGTATGACCCGTCGGGTTCGCTGAGCGATCTGTCTGCGCCGTATCAGAACCTCGTCGAGAATAGCCCATGGGTAAAGTCGTCCATTTCGCAGACGCTGACCTACAACACGCTAGATGACATGACGTTGCCTCGTGAAGGCATCTACGCAAGCCTCACGCACGAAATTGCAGGCTTGGGCGGTGACTCGCACTTCTACAAAATCTACGGCAAGGCACGCTATTACCACCTGCTGGCAGACGATGCTGACATCATTGGCTCGGTCACGGGTTCGGCAGGCTATGTTGTCGGCTTTGACAAGCACCTGAACGTCTTTGATCAGTTTACGCTGACGAACGGCGATATCAGAGGCTTCGAGAACAAGGGTATCGGCCCACGCATTGCCGGTGCAAACGACGACCCGCTCGGTGGCACGACCTATTTCACGGTCTCGGCTGAAGCGACGTTCCCGCTACCGGCCGTTCCGCGCGACTTCGGCTTGCGCGGCGCCGTGTTTGCCGATGCCGGCACGCTGTTTGGCAATGATGTCGACCCGCTCGGTGATACCGTCAACGGTAAAGACGCTTCCTTGCGTGCCTCTGTCGGTGTCGGTCTCATGTGGGCATCGCCATTCGGTACGCTGCGCGTCGACTACGCCATTCCGGTTGCCAAGGAAGACTTCGACAAGACTCAGAACTTCAAGTTTGGCATAAACAACCAATTCTGATATCGGCAGTCCGGAACCGTAAACCGAATTCCGTTCTGGAGATTTGCCGATGGAGCAAAATGGTTTTTTTCTGCCCCATGATGGCGTGAGACTCTCGGAGTTGGCGCAGTATCTTGGGGCAGACCTTGCTGATCCCAAAGACGCAGATGTTATAATCCGCTCCGTTTCGCCCGTAAATCGGGCGAAAGCGGGTGATCTCTGTTACATCATGTCGAAGAAGAGCAAGGACGAGCTCGCGACCTGTGCGGCATCTGCCGTGCTTTGCAGCGCTGGCCTGAGATCGCTGGTGCCCGATCACCTGCCTGTTTTGATTTCAAAGAACGCTCATGCGGCCTTTGCCATGGCGGGGGGCTATCTCTACCCGAAGGCACTTCGGCCGGAATTGTTGTTATCCGAAGGAACAGGCATCTCTGATCACGCGGTTGTCGATAAGACGGCGCGCCTGGAAGGCAAGATCTCGGTCGAACCATTCGCGATCATCGGTGCGCATGCCGAAATCGGCGAAGGCACACACATTGGAGCAGGCGCGATCATCGGGCCAAACGTCAAGATCGGCCGCAATTGTACGATCGCGGCCGGCGCCAGCGTGCTGTGCGCACTCGTGGGCAACGGCGTCGTCATTCATAATGGTGCGCGCATTGGCCAGGATGGCTTCGGTTATGCTCCAGGTCCGCGCGGGATGATCAAGATCGTTCAGATCGGCCGGGTCATCATTCAGGATCATGTCGAGATTGGCGCCAATACGACGATCGATCGCGGTACCATGGATGATACCGTCATCGGCGAGGGTACGAAGATCGATAATCAGGTTCAGATCGGCCACAATGTCCGCGTCGGGCGCCATTGCGCCATCGTTTCCCAGGTCGGTATTGCCGGCAGCACGGTCCTTGGTGATGGTGTGCAGATCGGCGGACAGGCTGGGCTGAACGGACATATCAAGATCGGTGACGGAGTGCAGATTGCCGCAAAGAGCGGCGTGATCGGAGACATACCCGCCGGCGAACGTTACGGTGGTGTACCCGCGCGTCCCATCAATGATTTCCTGCGAGAGACGGCAGCTATATTGGCGCGATCGACGGGCAGCAAGAAAACGGGAGAAAAGAATGACTGAGGAAGCCAAGACTTCGCTCTCTTCGGCAGACATCATCGAGATTATGAAGCTGCTGCCACATCGCTATCCGTTCCTCCTTGTGGATCGGATCATCGATATCGACGGCGACGAATCCGCGATCGGCATCAAGAACGTGACCGCAAATGAACCGCATTTCACCGGTCACTTTCCGGACTCGCCAATCATGCCCGGTGTTCTGCTCATCGAAGGCATGGCACAGACGGCCGGCGCGATCTGCGCCAAAAAGCAAGGCGAGACCGGGAATCTTGTTTACTTCATGACGATAGACAACGCGCGATTCCGCAAGCCGGTCGTTCCCGGCGATCGTGTCGAATATCACGTGAAGAAACAGAAGCAGCGCGGTAATATCTGGAAGTTCCATTGCGATGCTAAGGTTGACGGAGCGCTCGTCGCCGAAGCTGACATCGGCGCGATGATCGTGCGCAAGGATCAGGCATGAGCAACATTGCAGCCAGCGCCAGCATTCACGCCATGGCGGTCGTCGAAGACGGGGCCGTAATCGGCGAGAACGTCAAGATCGGTCCTTTCTGCCACGTTGGGCCGAAGGTCGTGCTGGGTGACAATGTGGAACTGCTTGCGCATTCTGTTGTTGCCGGCAGGACGACGCTTGGTAAGGGGTGCAGGGTTTTCCCGATGGCCGTGATCGGCGGCGATCCGCAGAGCGTTCATCATGGCGGCGAAGAGACGACCTTGACGGTCGGCGATAATTGCACGTTCCGGGAAGGCGTGACGGTCAATACGGGTACCGCCGACTTCGGTGGCCAGACGATTGTCGGCCATAACAACCTTTTTCTGGCGAATTCGCATATCGCCCATGATTGCCGGGTCGGAAACAACGTCATCATGTCCAACAATGTGATGCTCGCCGGCCACGTCACGATCGAGGATCGCGTCATTCTGGGTGGCGGCTGTGCTGTGCATCAGTTTACGCGTGTCGGCCGGCAGGCCTTTGTCGGCGGCCTTTCTGCCGTCAGCTATGACGTCATTCCCTATGGCATGCTGAATGGCAATCCCGGTCTTCTGAGCGGCCTTAACGTCGTTGGCATGACCCGGGCTGGAGTTGATCGAGCCACGATCCATACCGTGCGGCGCGCCTACAAGGCGATCTTCGAAGGCGACGGTTCAATCCGTGACAATGCCGCCGCGATCCGAGAGGAGTATGCCGATTGCGAGCAAGTCATCCAGATTCTCGACTTCATCGCCGCTGAAAGCGATCGTGCTCTTTCCTCTCCGACCAGGGGACAGAAAGGGTAATGCTTGGCTCTCGCGGGTGACATGGCAAAGGGCCGCTTGGCAATTATCGCGGGCAGCGGCCTTCTGCCGTCTCATGTCGCCACCGCGGCGCGTGACGCAGGCGAAAACCCCTTCATTATCGCTCTGAAAGACGAGGCCGACCGGTCCTGGGAAGGCTTTGACCACGCGGTCATAGGCGTCGGCGATTTTGCTGCTCTCCATCGGATCTTTAAAAACAACGACATAGACCGCGTCGTAATGTCAGGCGGGGTACGTCGGCGTCCGGAATGGCGGGAAGTCCGGCCGACGCTGAAAACGCTCGTGAAACTGCCGTCGACAATCCGGACGCTGCTTGCTGGCGGCGACGATACGGTGTTGCGGATGGTCATAACCTTGATCGAAGAGAATGGACGCAGGGTCGTTGGAGCGCACGAGATCGCACCCGATCTGCTTGCCTCCGTCGGTCCGCTGGGCGCCGTTCATCCAAGCACAGATGACATAAAGGACGTCGCGCGAGCCGCGGAGGCCGCGGATGCGCTCGGCAGGCTGGACGTCGGTCAGGGGGCTGTTGCCGTTGGAGGCCGCATTGTTGCGCTCGAAGGAGTGGAGGGCACGGACAGCATGCTCGAACGCGTCGCAAACCTGCGAGCGTCGGGACGGATCTCGTCGCGCCGCCGCGGCGTGCTTGTGAAGCTTTGCAAGCCGCAGCAAGATATCCGCGCGGACCTGCCATCGATCGGAATTTCGACGATCGAGAACCTACAGAAGGCGGGACTGGCCGGCGTGGCTGTTGAGGCGGGGCGCTCACTCGTCCTGGAGCGAAATGCTGTCATAAAGGCTGCGGATGAAGCCGGTATCTTCGTGTGTGGATTGGACAGGGGTTTGCCATCCTGGGGGCTGGCGTGAGCGACACTTCACTGAAAGTTGCCATCGTTGTTGGAGAGGTTTCGGGCGACCTTCTGGGCGCGGACCTGATTGCCGCTTTGAAACGGCAATTTCCAGGTGACATAGACCTGATTGGGGTTGGGGGCGAGGGGCTAGAGGCGCAGGGTCTGCGCTCGCTTTTCGATTTCTCGGAGCTGCAGGTCATGGGCATCACGCAGGTACTTTCAAACCTGCCACGCCTGGTCCGCCGCATTGGCGAGGCGGCGTCAGCGATAATCGCCGCAAAACCCCATGTGCTTGTTATCGTGGACAGCCCGGATTTCACGCACAGGGTCGCCAAGCGCGTGCGCGCGGCCCTGCCCGAATTGCCCATCGTCAACTATGTTTGTCCGAGCGTTTGGGCGTGGAAGGAATATCGCGCTGAGCGTATGCTCGCTTACGTCGATCAGGTGCTGGCAGTCTTGCCCTTCGAACCGGAAGTGATGCGCAAGCTGGGTGGGCCGCCAACAACTTACGTTGGTCATCGTTTGACCGCCGATCAAAGGCTGTTGCACGCGCGAAGCGTGCGTGCGCGGACGAAGCCGCGAGAACAGGCCGAGCGCAAGACGGTGATGCTGCTGCCTGGTTCGCGTTCATCGGAGATTAGCAAGCTATTGCCGTACTTCGGCGATGCCGTCCACGAGTTGGTGACACGCAACGGCGATATGCGCTTTGTTTTGCCGACGATGCCCCGACGCGAGGCGATGATCCGGAATCTTGTGAAGGATTGGACAACCAAGCCGGAGATCGTCACGGGAGCGGAGGCGAAGTGGCAGGCTTTCGCGGAAGCAGATGCCGCCATGGCAGCGTCGGGAACCGTCGTGCTCGAGCTGGCGCTGACCGGTGTTCCCTGTATTTCCGCGTACAAGACCGACTGGATCATCAAGCTTATGACCAGCAAGATCAAGACGTGGAGCGCGGCTCTTCCGAACCTGATCGCGGATTACGCTGTTGTGCCCGAATACATCAACGACGTTGTCCGAGGCGGCAGCTTTGCGCGCTGGATGGAGAAGCTCTGCGTCGACACCTTGCCTCGGCAGGCAATGATGGAGGGGTATGATGTCCTCTGGCAGAGGATGCAGACAGAAAAGCCGCCGGGAGAATACGCGGCCGAGATTGTTCTCGACATCCTTCAAAAGAAAAAGCCCGGTCATTTCTGACCGAGCCTTTGCTTCTTGCTATTGCTGACTAGCGCTTGGAAACCGGTACGTAGTCGCGCTGTGGCTCGCCGACATAGAGCTGGCGCGGGCGGCCGATACGCTGTTCCGGATCTTCGATCATTTCGTTCCATTGGGCAATCCAGCCGACCGTACGGGCAAGCGCAAACAGCACGGTGAACATAGTCGTGGGGAAGCCCAGGGCCTTCAGCGTGATGCCCGAGTAGAAGTCGATGTTCGGATAGAGCTTCTTCTCGATGAAGTATTCATCGGTCAGTGCTATGCGTTCGAGTTCCATCGCGACTTCGAGCAGCGGATCATCCTTGACACCGAGTTCGCCGAGAACCTCATGCGTTGTTTTCTGCATGATCTTGGCGCGCGGGTCGTAGTTCTTGTAGACGCGATGACCGAAACCCATCAGACGGAACGGATCGTTCTTGTCCTTGGCGCGGGCGATGTATTCCGGAATGCGGTCGACGGTGCCGATCTCGGTCAACATGTTTAGCGCTGCTTCGTTGGCGCCGCCATGAGCCGGGCCCCAGAGGCATGCAATGCCGGCAGCGATGCAGGCAAACGGGTTTGCGCCCGACGAGCCTGCCAGGCGGACGGTCGAGGTTGATGCGTTCTGCTCGTGGTCGGCGTGCAGGATGAAGATGCGGTCCATGGCGCGCGACAGCACCGGATTGACCACATACTCCTCGCAGGGAACTGCAAAGCACATGCGCAGGAAGTTCGAGGCGTAGTCGAGGTCGTTCTTCGGGTAAACGAACGGCTGGCCAACGTGATACTTGTAAGCCATGGCGGCCAGCGTCGGCATCTTGGCGATCATACGCAGGCTTGCGACCATGCGCTGATGCGGATCCGTGATGTCAGTGGAGTCGTGGTAGAAGGCCGATAGTGCGCCGACACAACCACACATGACAGCCATCGGATGCGCATCGCGGCGGAAGCCCGTGAAGAACCGGCTCATCTGCTCATGCACCATCGTATGATGGGTGACGCGATAGTCGAAATCCTTCTTCTGGGCTGCCGTCGGTAGCTCGCCGTAGAGAAGCAGGTAGCAGACTTCGAGGAAGTCGCCGTGTTCGGCAAGCTGCTCGATCGGATAGCCTCGGTGCAGCAGTACACCGGCGTCGCCGTCGATGTAGGTGATTTTCGATTCACAGGATGCGGTCGAGGTGAAACCAGGATCGTACGTGAAGGAGGCCGTGTTCTTGTACAGGGCGCCGATATCGATGACATCAGGACCGATCGTGCCGCTCTTGACGGCGAGATCGACCGATTTGTCACCGATTTTCAGTGTTGCGCTTTGTTCCGTCATTATGATCCTCCAAACTGGCGGTTGGCGCCATAAAAGGCGCCATAGGGTTAAGCGTCGTCGATGATTGCTATATGATCGCGCGCCTAATGCCAAGTTACCGTGACGCCATTTTGTGCATTGCAGTATCAACTTTTGGGCACTGCTGCGATGAGCGTCGCGCATAGCAGAAGCTGATGATTATCCTTGGCTTTTCTGACTTCCGATTTTCCCTCAGATTTCAATCGATTATCTCTGCCTAGAAGCCGTTGAGCTTGCATTCTGGTTGTAGTGGCGGCTGTTTTTTTGGGCGCAATGCATGCCGGGGTTGAAGCCATCCAAGTTAAGGAAGGCCGCCCGCGGTGCGGATGCGTTTCGGCGCGGAAGGACCTTCGCATCCTCGTTTTGGCGCTGCCTGCGTTATCGTCGACATTACCGTAACGCTTGCTCACCTGCCTACGACGGAATGCCGGTCAGCCGAGCTTCTGTTTAGAGGTGAAGCCCCGTGTAGATTGGGCGCTTGCCAGATAAGGATGGATGGGTACGGCCTAGACGTTTTAACGACGGTCTACGCCAGATTTGGCCGCCTTTGGGTGAGGCATAGGACATACAACTGGCCAAAACGCACCCTAGACGGTGAGCCACCTGTCTTCAATGATAACGGCGAATGAGGCCGACGAGCTTGCCTTGAACCTTGACACGGTCAGGTCCGAAAATACGCGTTTCATAAGCCGGGTTCGCGGCTTCGAGTGCAATGGAAGCGCCTTTGCGACGGAAGCGCTTGAGGGTCGCTTCCTCGTCATCGACGAGTGCGACAACGATGTCGCCGGCATTTGCAGTGCTGGCGTTGCGGATGATCACGGTATCGCCGTCGAAGATGCCGGCTTCGATCATGGAGTCGCCCTTCACCTCGAGCGCATAGTGTTCACCCTGGCCAAGCATGTCGGCTGGAACAGTGATGTCGTGGGTATTGTTCTGGATCGCGGAAATCGGCACACCGGCGGCGATCCGTCCCATAACCGGTACAGACGCAGAACCGCCATTGTCCGCATGTGCAGCCGGCTTCGTCGGCGCAACCGGCTGCGGTTTGCCAAGGCTGCCTTCGATGACGCTCGGCGAAAACCCTCGGCGGGGCTGCAGGCTCGGATTATAGGCCTCGGGTAGCTTGATGACCTCCAGGGCGCGCGCCCTATTCGGCAGTCTGCGAATGAAGCCGCGTTCTTCGAGCGCCGTAATCAGCCGGTGGATACCCGACTTCGACGCGAGATCCAAGGCGTCCTTCATTTCATCGAAAGAGGGGGGAACACCGGACTCCTTCATTCGTTCGTGAATGAAGAGAAGAAGCTCCTGTTGCTTGCGCGTCAGCATCGAAGTCGAACCCCAGAGTCGTGAAACAAAGCCAGAACGGACACTATATGTTCCATATGTGTTCCGCAAGTACCTAAATTTTCGTAAAACTTGCCTGCAACATGTTCAGTTTTTGCGTTGGTTTTCGGCGAAAGCGCAGAAGGGGGTTGCATTGTTCCCTGGCCCGGCGCACATCTTCGCAAATTCCCGGGAGTTTGCCATGAGCGAAGCACATCCGCTGGACCACATCGTGCTGCCGGTCTCCAATATTGTCCTTGCCCGCGAGCGTCTCGGAAAGCTCGGATTCACCGTCGCGCCCGATGCCCGGCATCCTTTTGGAACCGAGAACGCCTGCGTATTCTTCGCCGACGAAACTTACCTGGAGCCGCTCGGGGTCGCCAGTTTAGAACCGTATGAGGCGTCGGCGAGGAAAGGCAATGTTTTCACCGCGCGTGACCGTGCCTTTCGATTTCGATGCGGCGATGATGGATTCTCCGCTGCGGTTTTCGCGACCGCCGATGCCGACCGCGACCATGCCCGGTTCCTTGCCGAAAAGATCAACGGTGGCGAGATGCTGCAGTTCGAGCGACCGATGAGACTGCCCGATGGTTCTCAGGCAACCGCTGCATTCAAGCTCGCATTCGCAGTCGACTTAAGGGCTCCGGACTTCTTCTTTTTCACATGCCAGCGCGTCAATCCGCTGCCGTCCGATCGAGGGGCGCTGCAAACCCATGTGAACGGCGTCAAGGGCATCGCCGAGATCATTCTTGGAGCGCCGGACCCAAAGGCGTTTGCGCCATTGGTGCGTGCTGCGGTCCACAGCCTCACGGTGACCAACGAGGCCTTTGGCGTGAGTGTTGCAACTCCGAACGCGAAAGTAAGCGTTCTCTCACCAGATGGATTGGATGCCTACCTCGACATTCCCGCACCCTCAAACGATCGCGGCCTTCGTGGTGTCGCCATTGTTTTCGCGGTCAGTGATCTCGCCGTGACAGAAGCGCATTTGGCTGCTAACGGGATGACCTACACGCGCAAGAACAATCGAATTCTGGTGAAGGCGGCGCCCGGGCAGGGCGCGCTCTTCGCCTTCGAGGAGAAACGATGAGCCAGACAAATTCCGCAGTCGTGGTTGGCCAAGGCGCCGGCCGCGTCACCTTTTCGAATACCGGCAAGCTGTCGCTGATTGCCGGGCCATGTCAAATGGAGAGCCGTGATCATGCCTTCATGATCGCGGGCGTGCTTAAGGAACTGTGCGACAAACTTGGTCTTGGTCTCGTCTACAAGTCGTCGTTTGACAAAGCCAACCGGACTTCGCTGTCGGCTCAGCGTGGCATCGGCCTTGAAAAGGCGCTGGAGGTTTTTTCCGACCTTAAGAAGGAATACGGCTTTCCTGTTCTGACCGACATCCATACGGAAGAGCAGTGCGCCGAGGTGGCAACCGTCGTCGACATTCTGCAGATTCCTGCCTTCCTCAGCCGTCAGACCGACCTGCTCGTGGCGGCCGCCAAAACGGGCCGAGCCATCAACGTCAAGAAGGGGCAGTTCCTGGCGCCTTGGGACATGAAGAATGTCCTCAACAAGCTGAACTCGACAGGCAACCCGAATATTCTCCTTTGCGAGCGCGGGGCCTCCTTCGGCTACAACACGCTCGTATCTGACATGCGTTCGCTGCCAATCATGGCGGCGATGGGCGCTCCGGTTGTTTTCGATGCGACGCATTCAGTCCAGCAGCCGGGCGGGCAAGGCGGTTCCAGCGGTGGTCAGCGCGAGTTTGTCGAAACTCTCTCGCGCGCTGCCGTTGCAGTCGGCGTCGCTGGTGTATTCGTCGAAACACACGAAGATCCCGACAACGCGCCCTCAGATGGCCCGAACATGGTCTACCTCAAGGATATGCCGCGCCTCCTGGAAAGGCTCCTTGCCTTCGACGCGATCGCGAAGGCTGCTTGAAGGGTTTGCGCAGGGGCGCTCGCCATCAGCCGGCGAGCGCGATCCTCTGGTTTGAGAAGTATCCCCACTCCGGGTGCTTTGTCGCATTCTCGAGGACGAAGCGGGAGAGCAGGTGATTGAGGTGCGCAGCCTCGTTGCCAAGTTCCCGGCATGCCGCACTCGATTCTTCGGCCATCGCTGAGTTCTGTTGCGTGACGCTGTCCATGGTATTGACCGCAGCGTTGACTTCGACGAGTGCCGTCGTCTGTTCGGAAGAGGAACGCACGATTGCCTCGATCAGCGCCGTCACCTTCAGAACCTGCTGATCTATCTGGTTCAGGGCTTCGCCCGTGCGGTTGACCAAGGCGACGCCGGTCGAAACCTGACCGGAAGAAGTCTCGATCAGCTGTTTGATTTCCTTTGCCAGATTGGCGGAGCGGCCCGCCAGATCGCGCACTTCCTGTGCAACGACAGCAAAACCCTTGCCAGCCTCACCCGCACGGGCGGCTTCCACCCCGGCATTGAGCGCGAGCAGGTTGGTCTGGAAGGCAATTTCATCGATAACATTGATGATCTCACCAATTTGCGCAGACGACGTTTCGATCTTCTGCATTGCAGCCACCGCCTCGTGCACGACGCTCGCCGAATAGTTGGCGCTTTCCTTGGTCGCCTTCATCATCGCATTCGCTTCATTGGCGCGTTCCGACGAATTCTTGACGGTTACGGTGATTTGATCGAGTGCGGAAGCGGCCTGTTCGAGCGAGGCTGCTTGATGTTCCGTTCGCCGTGCCAAATCTTCAGTACTCGAGGAAATTTCGCTGGAGCCGATCTTTACCGCATTCGTGGCGGTTGCAATGTCCTTCATCGCGCCGGAAAGCGTGCGGACGCTGGAGTTGAACTGTTCGCGAAGCGTCTCGTAGGCCGACCCGAAGGGCTCGCTGAGCTGCACGGTGAGATCGCCACCGGAGAGGCGTTCCAAGCCACGGCCGAGGTCCACGATAACGCGCTCGCGCGCCGCCTCCTCGTCTGCCTTGACGGCGGCATGTGCCGCATCGCGCAGCGTTTGGGCTTGGCGTTCGGCGTCCTGGCGCTGGCGGATGTTGTTTCGCTCTTCAGCCGATTGGCGAAAGACGGTAACGGCGCGTGCCATCTCGCCGATCTCGTCGGCGCGGCTGCTGAAGGGTACATCCTTCGAATAGTCGCCGCCCGCAAGGATCGTCATGTAGTCACGCATCGCCGACAGCGGCACGATGGCACGCCGGCGGAAGACATGAAGACC
This sequence comes from Rhizobium mesoamericanum STM3625, assembly GCF_000312665.1. Classification (GTDB taxonomy): domain Bacteria; phylum Pseudomonadota; class Alphaproteobacteria; order Rhizobiales; family Rhizobiaceae; genus Rhizobium; species Rhizobium mesoamericanum. The sequence goes on from NZ_HF536772.1 coordinate 2,608,483, forward strand.
GCCAAGAAGCAGGCAAAGCGAGACGGCGGCAGATGCAAGCGTGATCGTCGAGAGGAGGTATGTCTGCTCGGCGGCGTCCTTTTCGGCCTCGGCCGAGAAGGCGTTCGCCATATCGACGAGTTCGTTGACTGCTTTTTCGTGGATATGGAAATTGGTCGAGAGTTTCAAGAAAGCGGTCCGGGTAATGGCCGAGTTGTTATTAAGAATGGCGGGCGCAAGTTCGTCCTGCATCACCTTCCAGAACAAATCGCCTTGGACGAGAACATCGTTCAGCAGTTTTTCCTTGAGGTCGAGGCTGAGCGCCGTCGCCTGCCAATATTTACGGCGGTCCTCATAGGCGGGAACGAGGACATTTTGGATGCGGTCGATGTTCTTCCGGGCGACCTCCGGGCGCTGTACTGCTTCGAGCGCGAGCATGTAGGACTCAACGACGTAGAGGGGCGGCGGCAAGATGTCGGCTACCAGGTCCTTCCCGTAGACGATCTGCTTGTACATCTGGCCGTTCACACGCAACTTGTTGAAGGCATAATTCTGTATGCCGATTGAAGCGATGAGGCCCGCGGTGACGACTGCCGCGAAGATGGCAAGGCTACGTGCAATGTTGAGTTTCATCCAATTCCCCGTGGCATTTATTGGCGAATAATGAAGTTTCTAAAAACTATTCTTGGAATTCCGAGGGGACCGCAACGGTGAGGGTCCGAATACATTGGTAGGCGGGTTTGGACCGCATGAAGAAGCGCATCATGCATACTGTCCTTTAGGAGACGGCAGTATTTCCTCATTGAGCGTTAACTATAGGTTTGATTGGTTACTTACTTATACATTTCAACCAACTTGAGAGTAGCAATCCTTGCTTTCAAAACCTGAAGTTTTGAAATACTGGGAACATCTCGTTCGTCATTGATTTGCGGAACGTGGGCCGCTTCAAAAGCCTGACATAATCGCGCGATAGGGCCGTGACATGCCACGTGTCATCAATGCGGCATTGTAATTTGCGTACCTTCGATTAAACAGGCTTCGAACGTTATCATCCACCGAGCAGGAAGAACCGATGACTGCAATTACCGACATTATCGCCCGCGAGATTCTCGACAGCCGTGGCAATCCGACCGTCGAAGTCGATGTCTATCTCGAAGATGGCAGCATGGGCCGTGCGGCGGTGCCGTCGGGCGCTTCGACCGGTGCTCACGAAGCCGTTGAAGTGCGTGATGGCGGCAAGCGCTATCTCGGCAAGGGCGTTGAAAAGGCCGTCGAGGCCGCCAACACCGAAATCTTCGACGCGATCGGCGGCATCGATGCCGAAAATCAGATCCAGATCGACAATATCATGATTGAATTGGACGGCACGCCGAACAAGTCGCGTCTCGGTGCAAACGCCATCCTCGGCGTGTCGCTTGCTGTGGCCAAGGCCGCTGCGCAGGCAGCCGGCCTGCCGCTCTACCGTTACGTCGGTGGCGCCAGCGCTCACCTGCTGCCGGTTCCGATGATGAACATCATCAATGGCGGCGCGCATGCAGACAACCCGATCGACTTCCAGGAATTCATGATCATGCCGGTTGGCGCCGATTCCATTCGCGAAGCTGTTCGCATGGGTTCGGAAGTCTTTCATGTCCTCAAGAAAGAGCTTTCGGCTCAGGGACACAACACCAACGTCGGCGATGAAGGCGGCTTCGCGCCGGGCCTGAAGAGCGCGCCGGAAGCCCTCGACTTCATCATGAAGTCCATCGAGAAAGCGGGCTACAAGCCAGGCGACGACATCAGCCTTGGTCTTGACTGCGCTTCGACGGAGTTCTTCAAGGATGGCAAGTACGTCCTCGAAGGTGAGGGCCGGACGCTCGATCCGGGCGCCATGGCCGAATACCTTGCTCAGCTCGCAGCCAAGTATCCGATCATCTCCATCGAAGATGGCATGGCTGAGGACGACTGGGACGGCTGGAAGGCTCTGACCGATCTTGCTGGCAAGAAGGTCCAGCTCGTCGGCGACGACCTCTTCGTCACCAACTCGGCTCGCCTTCGTGACGGTATCCGCATGGGTGTCGCAAATTCGATCCTCATCAAGGTCAATCAAATCGGCTCGCTGACAGAAACGCTCGATGCCGTCAACACCGCGCACAAGGCTGCCTACACAGCCGTCATGTCGCATCGCTCCGGCGAAACGGAAGATTCCACCATCGCTGACCTCGCCGTTGCCACCAACTGCGGTCAGATCAAGACGGGTTCGCTGTCGCGCTCCGATCGTCTGGCCAAGTACAACCAGCTCATCCGCATCGAAGAGGGCCTTGGCCCGCAGGCTCGCTACGCCGGCCGCTCGATCATCCGCGGCTAATCGCCTCTGATTTCAGCAAGTTGGACCCGCGTCTTCGAAGGCGCGGGTTTTTTCTTGCCTGATTTTTCATAGTCAACGGACAGTTAATCTCTGCCCGCTAGTCTCACGCGTATCGAGGTAATGCGTTCGAGCGTGTGTTTATGTGGACAAAGCATCACAAGAAGAAAAAGATCGGTCGTTTCGTGGTTCCGGCCATGACGGTCGCCTTTCTTTCCTACTTCGGCTATCATTGCATCCATGGGGACTACGGTCTGCGGGCAACCGAAGGGTTTGAGCGCCAGCGGATCGCGCGCGAAAGGGAGTTGGCGGTTCTAAAAGGCAAGCGCGAGCATCTTGAAAAGCAGGTCGCGCTATTGAGTGACGGTTCTATGGACAAGGATATGCTGGACGAAAAAGCGCGTCTTCAGCTCAATGTTTCTCGTGCCGACGAGATTGTCATTTTCAATCACTATTCAAATTAACTGAAATTCAGTTAATCGAATTAAATCGTTATTTATCAGCGGCTTGCTGCTGAATACGAGCCATGCATTTATGGCATTGCTGTGGCGAATTTTCTTCCCTATGGTACGCGCCACCAGAGAACTAACAAACCCATAGGGAGGGTTGAATGGCGCCGCGAAAGAACGCGACCGTTTCCAGCCGTAAAACTAGCGCAAAGCCGGCAAACAAGGCATCCAATGGTGGTCCTGTTGCCGATTTCACGCGTGACGAAGAGCTCAGCGCCTATCGCGAGATGCTGCTGATCCGCCGCTTCGAGGAAAAGGCCGGCCAGCTTTACGGCATGGGCTTCATTGGCGGTTTCTGTCACCTCTACATCGGTCAGGAAGCTGTCGTTGTCGGTATGCAGATGGCGCAGAAAGAAGGCGATCAGGTTATCACCGCCTATCGCGACCACGGCCATATGCTGGCGACCGGCATGAGCGCTCGTGGTGTCATGGCCGAGTTGACCGGCCGCCGCAGCGGTTATTCGCATGGCAAGGGCGGCTCGATGCACATGTTCTCCAAGGAGAAGCATTTCTACGGCGGTCACGGCATCGTCGGAGCTCAGGTTTCGCTTGGAACGGGCCTTGCTTTCGCGAACAAATATCGCGGTAACGACAGTGTCGCCGTCGCGTATTTCGGCGATGGTGCTGCAAACCAGGGCCAGGTCTACGAGAGCTTCAACATGGCCGCTCTCTGGAAGCTGCCGATCATCTACATCGTCGAAAACAACCGTTACGCGATGGGTACCTCGACCGCCCGCGCAACCGCGCAGTCGAACTACTCGCTGCGCGGCTCCGGTTTCGGCATTCCGGGTGTTCAGGTCGATGGTATGGATGTCCGAGCCGTCAAGGCTGCCGCAGACGAAGCGCTTGAGCATTGCCGCTCCGGCAAGGGTCCAATCATCCTCGAGATGCTGACCTACCGTTATCGCGGTCACTCGATGTCCGACCCGGCGAAGTACCGCACGAAGGAAGAAGTGCAGAAGATGCGCTCCGAGCAGGATCCGATCGAGCAGGTGCGTGCCCGTCTTCTGGAGAAGGGCTGGGCCTCGGAGGACGATCTCAAGGCGATCGACAAGGACGTCCGTGACGTCGTTGCCGACAGTGCCGATTTCGCTCAGTCCGATCCGGAGCCGGATGCATCCGAGCTCTACACTGACATTCTGCTCTAATCGGGGAGGGACGACCCATGCCAATCGATATTCTCATGCCCGCCCTCTCTCCGACGATGGAAGAAGGCACGCTTTCCAAGTGGCTTAAGCAGGAGGGCGACTCCGTAAAGTCTGGTGACGTGATTGCCGAAATCGAAACCGACAAGGCAACGATGGAAGTCGAAGCCGTCGACGAAGGCGTCATCGGCAAGCTGCTGGTTCCGGCTGGAACCGAAAACGTCAAGGTCAACGCCAAGATCGCGGTCCTGCTGCAGGATGGCGAATCGGCGTCCGATATCTCGACCGCACCTGCCGCACAGGCCGCGCCTACCGCCGCTCCGCAGGCTGAAGAGAAGCCTGCAGCTGCTCCGGTTCCTGCTGAACCGAAGGCAGCCGTGCCGAACGATCCGGAAATTCCGGCCGGCACGGAAATGGTCTCCATGACCGTTCGCGAGGCGCTTCGCGATGCCATGGCTGAAGAAATGCGTGCAGACGACAGTGTTTTCGTCATGGGCGAAGAAGTCGCCGAGTACCAGGGTGCCTATAAGGTGACCCAGGGCCTCCTGCAGGAATTCGGCGCGCGTCGCGTCATCGATACCCCGATCACCGAGCACGGTTTTGCCGGCGTCGGCGTCGGCGCTGCAATGGCCGGCCTGAAGCCGATCGTCGAATTCATGACCTTCAACTTCGCCATGCAAGCGATCGACCAGATCATCAACTCGGCTGCCAAGACGCTCTACATGTCCGGCGGCCAGATGGGCGCTCCGATCGTGTTCCGCGGCCCGAACGGTGCTGCTGCCCGCGTTGGCGCCCAACACAGCCAGGACTACGCATCGTGGTATAGCCAGATCCCCGGCCTCAAGGTCGTCATGCCCTACACGGCATCCGACGCCAAGGGGCTGCTCAAGGCCGCCATCCGCGATCCGAACCCGGTCGTCTTCCTCGAAAACGAAATTCTTTACGGTCAGCACTTCGATGTACCGAAGCTCGACGATTTCGTTCTTCCGATCGGCAAGGCTCGTATCCATCGCCCGGGCAGCGACGTGACGATCGTCTCCTTCGGTATCGGCATGACCTATGCTACCAAGGCTGTCGCCGAACTCGAAAAGATCGGAATCGACGCCGAATTGATCGATCTGCGCACACTGCGCCCGATGGACCTTCCTACCGTCATCGAGTCGGTCAAGAAGACGGGCCGCCTGGTCACCGTCGAAGAAGGTTATCCGCAGAACTCCGTCGGCACCGAAATTGCCACCCGCGTCATGCAGCAGGCCTTCGACTATCTCGATGCGCCGGTTTTGACGATCGCCGGTAAGGACGTTCCGATGCCCTACGCCGCCAACCTCGAGAAGCTCGCGCTTCCGAGTGTCGCCGAAGTCGTCGATGCCGTGAAGGCCGTCTGCTACAAGTAACAAGGGGAGGGTATTTCGATGCCAATCAATATCACGATGCCTGCCCTCTCTCCGACGATGGAAGAAGGCAATCTGGCCAAGTGGCTCGTCAAGGAAGGCGACACCGTCAAGTCGGGCGACATCATTGCGGAAATCGAAACCGACAAGGCGACGATGGAAGTCGAAGCCGTCGACGAGGGTACGGTCGCCAAAATCGTCGTTCCTGCCGGCACCGAAGGCGTCAAGGTCAATGCCTTGATCGCCGTGCTTGCCGCCGATGGTGAAGATGTAGCTGCTGCTGCCAGCGGTGCTGGCTCCGCCGCCGCTCCCGCGCCGAAGGCTCCTGAAGCCCCGAAGGCGGAAGCCGCGTCCGCGCCGGCTACGCAGGCGCCTGCTGCTGCCGCACCGGCTCCCGCCGCGGCACCTGCTGCCGCTTCGACCGGTGGCAATCGTACCTTCTCGTCGCCGCTCGCGCGTCGTCTGGCGAAGGAAGCCGGTATCGATCTGTCAGCCATTGCTGGATCCGGCCCGCATGGCCGTGTCGTCAAGAGTGATGTCGAATCCGCCGTCGCAGGCGGTGGCGCCAAGGCAGCTTCCGCTGCCGCCGCCGCTGCACCGCAGGCCGCCGCAGCCCCGGCTCCGGTCGCCAAGGGTGTTTCTGACGACGCCGTTCTCAAGCTCTTCGAGCCGGGCTCCTACGAGCTCGTGCCGCATGACGGCATGCGCAAGGTCATTGCCAAGCGCCTCGTCGAGTCCAAGCAGACCGTGCCCCACTTCTACGTCACCGTGGATTGCGAGCTCGATGTGCTGCTTTCGCTGCGCGCCCAGCTTAATGACGCTGCACCCCGCAAGGACGGCGCGCCGGCCTACAAGCTCTCCGTCAATGACATGGTCATCAAGGCCATGGCACTGGCGCTACGCGATGTGCCGGATGCGAACGTGTCGTGGACCGAAACGAACATGGTCAAGCACAAGCACGCCGACGTCGGCGTCGCTGTCTCGATCCCTGGTGGTCTGATCACGCCGATCATCCGCAAGGCCGAGGAGAAGACGCTGTCCGTCATCTCCAACGAGATGCGCGATCTCGGCAAGCGTGCCAAGGATCGCAAGCTGAAGCCTGAGGAATACCAGGGCGGCACCAGCTCCGTCTCCAACATGGGCATGATGGGCGTGAAGCACTTCGCGGCCGTCATCAACCCGCCGCATGCAACGATCCTCGCGGTCGGTGCAGGCGAGCAGCGCGTCATCGTCAAGAACGGCGAAATGGCGATCGCAACCGTGATGACTGTTACGCTTTCGACCGACCATCGTTGCGTTGACGGTGCTCTCGGCGCGGAGCTGCTGCAGGCGTTCAAGGGCTACATCGAAAATCCGATGGGAATGCTCGTCTGAGACCGGAGCGGAGGCGGAAATGACGAAAACCGTTCTTTGCTATGGTGACTCGCTGACCTGGGGCCAGGACGCCGACAAGGGACGTCATGCCTACAAGGATCGTTGGCCAAGCACGCTTCAGGCGGCACTAGGCAACGAAGTGCGGATCATCGCTGAAGGATTGAACGGGCGGACCACCGCCTTCGACGATCATCTCGCCGATTGTGACCGGAATGGTGCACGCATCCTGCCGACGATCCTGCAAAGCCATGCGCCGCTTGATCTCGTCATTCTGCTGCTTGGTACGAACGACATGAAGCCTGTCGTGGCTGGGTCGGCCTTTGCCGCCTGCCAAGGCATTGCCAGGCTGGTGCGCTTGATCCGCAATCATGCGTGGCCCTTCGAATTCGATGGACCAGACATCCTGATCGTCGCGCCCCCGAAGATTTGCGAGACGGCTAACGTGCCGTTTGCGGCCTCATTCGTCGGCGCCATTGAGGAGTCGGCGAAGCTTCCGACGCTCTATCGCGACCTTGCGGACGAACTCGGTTGTGGCTTCTTTGACGGCAATTCGGTGGCCAAGACGACGCCGGTCGATGGCATTCACCTCGATGCGGAAAATACCCGCGCTCTCGGGCGCGGCATGGAATCGACTGTGCGGATGATGCTGGGGCTTTGAGCATGGGATCCTTCGTTTCGCTTCGTTCCGCCACGCGGGAGGATGCGACGGAGCTGGCTTTACTCACGGACATCGCGTCGCATGGTTTCGCCTCCTGGCTATGGCTGGCTGAGCTTGGAAACGGCGGCGCTGATACGCCGATGGAGCGTGGACGGCAGAAGCTGCGTGCTGACCAGTGGCAAGGCAGCTGGAGCGACGCCGTGATTGCCGCAGCCTACGGCGAGGTCGCGGGAGCCGCGATCGGCTACGGTCTCGGTGAAGGCATACGCAATATCGAGGCGGATCGCCCGGCGCTAAAGCCGGTCATCGATCTGCAGAAAATGGTGGTGGGAAGCTGGTTTATCGAAACGCTCGGTGTCTACCGCCATCTGCGCGGCATCGGGATTGGTCGACGGCTTCTCGAGGATCAGATTGAGCGGGCGGAAAATGCGCCGGTCAGCCTGATCACCGCAGGTTACAACGAAGCGGCTCTGTCGCTTTACAGGAAGAGTGGATTTTCGGAGGCGGCGCGGGCGGATGCCGTCGCGTTCTTCGAAAACGGCAGGAAACACGAGTGGGTGCTTCTCACCCGCGACGCCCGATAGCAAAGGCAGGAAAACATGGCTGAGAACTACGACGTCATTATCATTGGCTCCGGCCCCGGGGGCTATGTCGCCGCTGTGCGCGCCAGTCAGCTGGGCCTCAAGACCGCGATCGTCGAGCGCGAGCATCTGGGCGGCATTTGCCTCAACTGGGGCTGCATCCCGACCAAGGCGCTCCTCCGCTCGGCCGAAATTCTCGACCATTCCAAACATCTGAAGGACTACGGTCTTGTGCTCGATGGCAAGGTGAGCGCCGATGTGAAGGCAGTCGTCGCCCGCTCGCGCGGTGTGTCGGCCCGTCTCAACGGCGGCGTTGGCTTCCTGATGAAGAAGAACAAGGTCGACGTGATCTGGGGCGAAGCCAAGATCACCAAGGCTTCGACTGGAGCTCAGCCGGGCGAGATCGTCGTCGGCAAGTCAACCAAGCCGGTCGTCGAACCGCAGCATCCTGTGCCGAAGGGCATCAAGGGTGAGGGCACCTACACGGCCAAGCACATCATCGTCGCAACGGGTGCGCGTCCGCGAGCCCTGCCGGGCATCGAGCCGGACGGCAAGCTGATCTGGACCTATTTCGAAGCGCTGAAGCCGGATGTATTGCCGAAGTCGCTGATCGTCATGGGATCGGGTGCGATCGGCATCGAATTCGCAAGCTTCTATCTGTCCATGGGCGTGGACGTGACGGTGGTTGAAGTCTTGCCAACCATCATGCCGGTCGAGGATGCGGAAGTAACCGCGATCGCCCGCAAGCAGATGGAAAAGCGCGGCATGAAGATCTTCACGAGCGCCAAGGTAGCCAAGGTCGAAAAGTCCGCCAACAGCATCACTGCCCATGTCGAGACGTCGGATGGCAAGATACAGCAGATCACGGCGGATCGCATGATTTCGGCTGTCGGCGTGCAGGGCAACATCGAAAACCTCGGCCTTGAGGCTGTCGGCGTCAAGACGGATCGCGGCTGCGTCGTCATCGACGGTTACGGTAAGACCAACATTCCTGGCATTTACGCGATCGGCGACGTCGCCGGCCCGCCGATGCTTGCTCACAAGGCCGAACACGAAGGCGTCGTCTGCGTCGAGAAGATCGCCGGCCTGCCGAACGTTCATGCGACCGACAAGGGCAAGGTCCCGGGCTGCACCTACTGCAACCCGCAGGTTGCCTCCGTCGGTCTGACCGAGGCCAAGGCCAAGGAACTCGGCCGCGACATCCGCGTCGGCCGCTTCTCCTTTGCAGCGAACGGCAAGGCGATTGCGCTTGGCGAGGACCAGGGCCTCTGCAAGGTCATCTTCGACAAGAAGACCGGCGAGCTGCTGGGGGCCCACATGGTCGGCGCTGAGGTCACCGAGCTCATCCAGGGCTTCGTTGTCGCAATGAACCTCGAGACAACCGAGGAAGAACTGATGCACACGATTTTCCCGCATCCGACCGTTTCCGAGACGATGAAGGAAGCAGTTCTCGATGCCTACGGCCGGGTGCTGAACGCTTGATAGTTTCCTTTCCTGCTCCCTATTTCAGGGCTGGAAAGAACGAAGGGAAATCATCATGTCTATGGATACGCAGGCACTGCTTATCTTTCTCCTGATTGGTCTGGTGGCGGGGTTCCTAGCAAGCCTGGTTGTCGGGGGAGGTGGATTGATACGGTGCCTGCTGAGCGGCGTTATCGGCGCGTTCGTCGGAGGTTTTCTCTTCAGCGCGCTCGGGATATCGCTTGGCATCGACAATGCGCTGGTGGTGCAGATCATTCACGCGACGGTCGGAGCCATCGTCGTGGTTCTGATCGCAAGGGCGATAGCATAGTGCGTCTCGAAGACCGCGAGGCGGTTTTCAGCCAAGACGTGGATGAAACATCAGAGACTTTAAGGGGCGACGGCAGGATGGAAGGTGTAGGCTGGATCGCAGCGATCATCATCGGCGGTTTTGCGGGTTGGCTCGCAGGCAAGCTGATGGAGGCCCGTTACGGGGTATTGCTGAACATCGTGCTCGGCATCGTCGGCTCCGTCGTCGCAACCGCGATTCTGGCGCAATTTCATATCGAGGTGGCCGGCGGCAGGCTCGGCTACTTCATCACGGGTTTTCTTGGGGCCTGCTTGCTGATATTCGTCGCGCGGCTCGTCCGCCGATAGATTGGGCTTTTTGCCGCATGGAGCGGCGGAGATTTGAACTGCCATGGTAACCATTCTCGATACGATCAATCCTGAAGCCAAGCGCGTGCGGCATCCGGAAAAGGCGCATCGCCCGGACACGGAAGTCATGCGCAAGCCGGATTGGATCCGCGTCAAGGCGCCGACCTCAAAGGGATACGCCGAGACGCGCTCGATCGTGAAGGAGCACAAGCTCGTCACCGTGTGCGAAGAAGCGGGCTGCCCCAATATCGGCGAGTGCTGGGATAAGAAGCACGCGACCTTTATGATCATGGGTGAGATCTGTACACGCGCCTGCGCCTTCTGCAATGTTGCGACCGGCAAGCCGAACGCGCTCGACATGGCAGAGCCCGAAAACGTCGCCAAGGCCGTCAAGCAGATGGGTCTCAGCCACGTCGTCATCACCTCCGTCGACCGTGACGATCTGGAAGATGGTGGTGCCGAACATTTCGAGAAGGTGATCTGGGCAATCCGCGCAGCCTCGCCGACGACCACCATCGAGATCCTGACCCCTGACTTCCTGAAGAAGCCGGGTGCCCTGGAGCGCGTTGTTGCCGCCAAGCCCGACGTCTTCAATCACAATATGGAGACGGTCGCAGGCAACTATCTGACGGTCCGCCCCGGCGCTCGCTATTTCCACTCCGTCCGCTTGCTGCAGCGCGTGAAGGAACTGGACCCCACCATGTTTACCAAATCGGGCATCATGGTCGGTCTTGGAGAAGAACGAAACGAAGTGCTGCAGCTGATGGACGACCTGCGGACCGCCGACGTCGATTTCCTGACGATCGGCCAGTATCTGCAGCCGACCCGCAAGCATCACAAGGTCATGAGCTTCGTCACCCCCGATGAGTTCAAGTCCTACGAAACGGTTGCCTACACCAAGGGGTTCCTGATGGTGGCTTCGAGCCCGCTCACCCGCTCGTCGCATCATGCTGGCGACGACTTCGCCCGCCTGAAAGCCGCACGCGAGAAAAAATTCCTGGTCGAAGCGGAATAATCAACGTGCGCTTGCATTTTCTTAAAGCCGCGGCGATTTTCCCGCGGCTTTTTATTTGCAGAGGCGACGCGAATGCCGGCTTATATCGATGATACGCGCAAAGCCGCGGGACTGTTGCGGCAGTTGGATCGCATCATGGTGATCGGCTGTTCGGGCGGCGGCAAGAGCACCTTGTCGCAAAAGCTCAGCAGCCGGCTCGATCTTCCCTATTTCTCCATGGACAAAGAGTTCTTCTGGCTGCCGGGCTGGGTCAAGCGCTCGAAAGACGAAGAACGTCGTCTGATCACCGAGGTTGTTGCCGGGAAACGTTGGCTTATGGACGGAACCGGCCCGTCCACCTTCGATCTTCGTGTCCCGCGCGCGCAACTGGTCGTTTGGGTACGCATGCCGCGCTTGATTTGCCTGTGGGGCATCTGCAAGCGCGTTATTCCACTTCGGCAGGACGCGGCCGGACATGGCACTGGGATGCCGGGAGCGATTACCGGATCGGGAGTTTCTGACCTACATCTGGACGTTCGAGAAGCGATTTACGCCTCTGGTAATCGCCGGACTTGACAAGCACGGACCTGATGTCCCGGTTTTTCAGCTGAAAAGCCGGCGAGAGGTGGACCGCCTTCTTGATCTTCTCGGCGCTCCCACTTAACTGCCGATCATGCCCCAGTTCGAAACGCATCACTCCGTCCCGCATTCCGCTGACCAGATGTTCGACCTCGTCGCCGACGTCGAGCAATATCCGCAGTTCCTGCCACTTTGCGAGGCGCTGAGCATTCGCAGCCGCAAGGAGCGTGACGGCAAGGTTCTGCTGATTGCCGACATGACCGTCGGTTACAAGGCGATCCGCGAAACCTTTACGACGCAGGTGCTGTTGAACCGCGCCGAACGTCTCATTGAGGTCAAGTACATAGACGGGCCGTTTCGCTATCTCGACAATCGCTGGCGCTTCGAAGAAACGGCAACAGGCAGCAACGTCCACTTCTTCATCGACTACGAGTTCAAGAGCCGCATCCTGGGGGCTGTCATGGGCTCGATGTTTGACCGGGCCTTCCGCATGTTCTCCGAAGCCTTCGAAACGCGGGCGACGAAGATTTACGGCTGAGCCAGTTGCTGGATCATGCCAAGTGCGGTCCTGACCGTTGCGAGGCGCACCTGATCGCGACCGATATCGCCGTAGAGCATCTTTTGATGAATGAGGCCCCCCTTGCGTGACTTGGCGGCGAGGTGAACGAGACCGACCGGCTTCTCGGCCGACCCGCCGGCTGGGCCGGCAATGCCCGTCACGGCAACAGCAATGGCCGCTTGAGAGCGGAAGAGGGAGCCATGCACCATCTGCCGTGCCGTCTCTTCCGAGACCGCGCCGAAACGGATCAGCGTCTCTTCCTCAACGCCAAGCATCTCCATCTTTGCGGTGTTGGTGTAGGTGACGAAGCCTCTGTCCACGACCGCGGACGATCCTGAAATCTCCGTAAGCGCGCTTGCGATCAATCCGCCGGTGCAGGATTCTGCCGTCGAGACCATCAGCCCGGCAGCCGCAAAGTGGCCAATGATAGCTTCGGCTTGCGCGACGATATCGGCTGGGAAGATGCTCATGTCAGCGTTCCCTGTAGACGACGGTCGCAGTGGCGATTGCGGCTATGCCCTCGCGGCGACCAACAAAGCCGATCGTCTCGTTCGTCGTCGCTTTGACCGAGCAACGATCGATGGAAATGCCGAGGAACTCCGACAGCTTGGCCCGCATTTCGTCGCGATGTGGCCCGACTTTGGGCGCTTCGGCGATCAGCGACACGTCGGCGTTCATGATCGTGCCACCGCGTTCGCGGACGATCTTTGCCGCATGTTCGATGAAGATGCGCGAAGGCGCACCCTTCCATTGTGGATCCGACGGCGGAAAATGATCGCCGATGTCGCCCGCCCCACAGGTGGCCAAAAGCGCGTCGGTCAGGGCGTGCAGGGCCACGTCAGCGTCCGAATGCCCCTTGAGTTTCTGGTCGTGGGGAATGAAAACGCCACAGAGCGTCACGCCATCGCCGGGTTCGAGTTGATGCACATCATAGCCGTTGCCCGTACGCACGTCGGGGAGCGCCTGTCCTGAGAGTCTGCTGTCTGCCATTGCAATGTCCCGTTTGACCGTCAGTTTCACGTTGTCCGCCAAGCCTTCGATGATCCGCACTGGCATCCCGGCCCATTCAGCGATGGCGGCATCGTCGGTAAAATCCGTGAGGTTTGCTGCGGACGCCTTTTCGTGGGCGGCAAGGATAGCTTCGAATGCGAACGACTGTGGCGTCTGCGCTGCGTAAAGCTGAGAGCGGGAAACGGTATCAAGCACCGTTCCGTCGAGGTCGGCTCGCTTCAGCGTATCGGCGACTGGCATGGCTGGAAGAATTGCCGGCACGCCCTCCAGGAGGACGCCAGCGATGCGATCGAGAAGGGCATGATCGAAGAAGGGTCGCACGGCGTCGTGGATCAGAACATGCGAGACGTTCTTGCTTTTTAAATGGCGCAGTCCGGCCAGGACGGATTGCTGGCGCGTCGAGCCGCCGTAAACGGCATCGATCGGCCTGCCAGACCGGACCTGAGCGGCAGCATTGGCAAAAAGGGCTTCGTCGTCGGGGTGGATGACCGCGACGATGTGGTACGCAAGCTTCCAGCTGGCGAACGTCTCCAGTGTATGAGCGATGACCGGCTTGCCGCCAATTGCCCGATATTGCTTCGGGCCTTCTTCGGATGCGCCTGCGCGTTCGCCACGCCCCGCTGCCACGACGACAATACCTATTGCTGGTTGCTTTTGATGCATTTGCGGCATAAATCCTCAAAGCGCGATTTTGCACTGGTGCTTAGCGGCTTGGCGCACCGAATTCCAGCATTTGCCCGAAAAATGTCAATTCGCGCAGAGCCCTCTTGGCAAGCCATCCAAACATGTCTAAAAATAGTGCACGTATTTTACGTGCCTGAAAGATAATCAATTGTTGGACTTTGACCTCGCATCGCCTTTGCGCATCGGACCTGTGGAAGTCAGGAACCGTGTTGTCCTGGCACCTATGTCCGGTGTGACGGACATGCCGTTCCGGCAGTTGGCATGGCGTCATGGCGCAGGGCTTGTGGTCACCGAAATGGTTGCGAGCCGTGAACTCGTCAACAGTACCGCCGAATCGTGGGCGCGCCTTGAGAGCGCGGGCTTTGAGCCGCACATGGTACAGCTCGCTGGGCGTGAGGCGCATTGGATGGCTGAGGCCGCGAAGATTGCCGCCGACCATGGCGCCGATATCATCGACATCAACATGGGATGCCCTGCCAAGAAGGTGATTGGCGGTTATTCCGGCTCCGCCTTGATGCGCGATCCCGATCACGCCCTCAGCCTCATTGAGGCGACAGTCAAGGCAGTCTCGGTTCCTGTCACCCTGAAGATGCGACTCGGTTGGGACGAGAATTCGATCAACGCGCCGCAGATCGCGCGTCGGGCGCAAGAGGCTGGCATCCAGTTGATTACGATCCACGGCCGCACGCGCATGCAGTTTTACGAAGGCCGCGCTGACTGGGATAAAATCCGCGCAGTTCGCGATGTCATCACCGTTCCTCTGGTTGCAAATGGCGATGTCGAGACCGTTGAGGATGCCCAAGAGATTCTGCATCGCTCCGGAGCCGATGCCGTCATGATCGGCAGAGGCTCTCAGGGCAGGCCGTGGCACGCCGGCGTGCTGGCTGGCAAGACTGCGCCTGATTTGTGGGAAATCCCCGATATTGCTACCGAGCATTATAGGATGATGCTCGAATTCTATGGTGAGGCAGTCGCCGTTCGCCATGCAAGGAAGCACCTTGGCTGGTATCTCGACCGCTTTGCGCCTGGTCTTGCGGCGCAGGAGAAGGCTGCGATCATGACTGCGCGGGAAGCCAGGGATGTTGCTACAAGGTTTTATGATGCATTGATGGCTGCGGCGTCGAACACGCAGACCCGGGAGGCTGCATGACGAATGACGTGTCATCGTCGATCGACAACGGCGGCAGCGCGGTTGCGATCGCTGTACTCAACGCGATCCAGAATCCGGTTGTCATGGTCAACGAGGCTGGTCTTGTCGCCTTCGCCAATTGGGAGGCGGAGGCCTTCTTTGGCGCCAGCGCCGCCCACCTTGCCCGCTACAAGATCTCGACCTTTATCCCGTTCGGCAGTCCGTTGCTGGCGCTGATCGATCAGGTTCGTGAACGTCGGGCGCCGATCAACGAGTATCGTGTCGATTTGAGTTCACCACGCCTCGGACAGGACAAACTCGTCGACTTGTACGTTGCCCCGGTGGTCAGCGATCCGGGTTCGGTGGTCATCGTCTTCCAGGAGCGGTCGATGGCGGACAAGATCGATCGGCAGCTGACCCATCGCGCCGCCGCCCGCTCGGTCACGGGGCTTGCGTCGATGCTGGCGCATGAGATCAAGAATCCGCTGTCCGGGATTCGCGGTGCAGCGCAGCTGCTGGAGCAATCAGTCGTCGACGACGACCGCGCTTTGACGCGGCTGATCTGCGACGAAACGGATCGCATCGTCTCGCTCGTGGATCGCATGGAGGTCTTCTCGGACGAGCGGCCCGTCGATCGGATGCCGGTCAACATCCACTCTGTTCTTGATCATGTGAAGGCCGTGGCCAAGGCTGGCTTTGCGCGACACCTTCGCATCACCGAAAACTACGACCCCTCATTGCCCTCCGTCTACGCAAATCGCGATCAGCTAGTTCAGGTGTTCCTCAATCTCGTGAAGAACGCCGCCGAAGCGGTCGGCGATCGCCCGGATGGCGAGATCGTTTTGACGACGGCCTATCGCTCCGGCATTCGTCTCTCCGTCGCCGGAACGCGCGAAAAGATTTCGCTGCCGCTGGAGTTTTGTGTTCAGGACAACGGTCCCGGCGTGCCCGCGGACCTCCTGCCGCATCTTTTTGACCCATTCATTACGACGAAGACGAACGGCAGCGGCCTCGGTCTCGCACTCGTCGCCAAGATTATCGGTGATCATGGCGGCATTATTGAGTGCGACAGCCAGAACAACCGCACGACATTCCGCGTCTTGATGCCAGCCTCCAAGGACGCATCGACGGAAGACGCAACGACCACAACTCCCACAGGACCTACTCGATGACAGCAACGATCCTCGTCGCGGATGATGATGCGGCAATTCGTACCGTGCTTAATCAGGCTCTGAGCCGCGCCGGCTATGATGTGCGAATTACCTCCAACGCGGCCACGCTCTGGCGTTGGGTGTCGGCAGGCGAAGGCGATCTTGTTGTAACCGATGTCGTGATGCCGGATGAAAATGCGTTCGACCTGCTGCCGCGGATCAAGAAGGCGCGCCCGGATCTTCCCGTCCTCGTGATGAGCGCCCAGAACACCTTCATGACGGCGATCAAGGCCTCCGAGAAGGGTGCTTACGACTACCTGCCGAAGCCGTTCGACCTGACGGAATTGATCGGCATCATCGGCCGCGCGCTTGCCGAGCCGAAGCGCAGGCCGGCCAAGCTGGACGAGGACATGCAGGACGGAATGCCGCTCGTCGGCCGTTCGGCAGCGATGCAGGAAATCTATCGCGTCCTTGCGCGCCTGATGCAGACAGATCTGACGCTGATGATTACCGGTGAATCTGGAACCGGCAAGGAACTCGTAGCGCGCGCTTTGCACGACTACGGCAAGCGCCGCAACGGACCGTTCGTTGCCATCAACATGGCGGCAATCCCGCGCGACCTGATTGAATCCGAGCTGTTTGGCCACGAGAAGGGCGCCTTCACCGGGGCGCAGACACGTTCCACCGGTCGCTTCGAGCAGGCCGAAGGCGGCACCCTCTTCCTTGACGAAATCGGGGATATGCCGATGGACGCTCAGACGCGCCTCCTGCGTGTGCTGCAGCAGGGCGAATACACCACAGTCGGCGGTCGCACACCGATCCGCACCGACGTTCGCATCGTCGCCGCGACCAACAAGGACCTGAAGCAGGCGATCAATCAGGGGCTTTTCCGCGAGGATCTGTACTACCGCCTGAATGTCGTGCCGTTGCGTTTGCCGCCGCTGCGTGACCGCGCGGAGGATATCCCGGATTTGGTGCGCCACTTCGTTCAGCAGGCGGAAAAGGAGGGGCTCGGTTCCAAGCGCTTCGATCAGGAGGCGCTCGATCTGATGAAAGCCTACGCTTGGCCCGGGAACGTGCGTGAGCTGGAGAACCTCATTCGCCGTCTGATGGCACTTTATCCACAGGATGTGATCACCCGGGAAATCATCGAGGCCGAGCTCCGGTCCGATGTGCCGGACAGCCCTATCGACAAGGGTCCGATCCGTTCTGGCAATATGACAATCGCCCAGGCTGTCGAGGAAAACATGCGCACATACTTCGCCGGTTTCGGCGAAGCCCTGCCGCCACCAGGGCTTTATGATCGTGTGCTGACGGAAATGGAGTATCCGTTGATTCTCGCGGCGCTGACGGCAACACGAGGCAATCAGATCAAGGCGGCCGACCTCCTGGGGCTGAACCGTAATACTCTGCGCAAGAAGATCAGAGAGCTTGGCGTATCGGTGTATAGAAGCTCCCGTACTGCTTGACAACGTGACAGGCGACGTTGCATTTTCGCCACAATGCGTTGCTTAGAAGTCACGCATGGGCTCGGGTTTTCGCAGCTGCCTAAGAGGGTAACGACACTTGTCGTTGCATCGTGGAGGCAGGTTGGCGGCTCCCGCGCCTGTCTGCGGGGAGTGGCGGAAGCGAGTGTCTGCCGCCAGGAGAATTAAGCGAATGGAACAGGATGCAATGCCGCCTGCGGCGGAAGGCGAAGCTGTCACGGCCGTGACCGATCGCCGTGCCCTGTTTGCGCTACCGGGCTTGATCCTTGCCGGGGGTGCGCTTCTCTGCGCCACGCTGACACTCTTCGTGTTGCTGGGTCTGACGCCGATTGCGCCGACCTACCATGTCGTCGTCACCTCGGTCGTCGTGAACTCCTTCTTCGTGCTCGGCTTGATGGCCCTCATCGCACGTGAGGTATCCCGGCTGTTAAAGGCACGCAAACGCGGGCGCGCCGCCGCGCGCCTTCATATCCGTATCGTCGTGCTTTTCTCGATCGTCGCGATCACGCCGGCGATCCTTGTCGCAATTTTCGCCAGTATAACGCTGAACGCCGGCCTCGACCGGTGGTTTGCCCTTCGTACGCAGTCGATCATCAGTTCCTCGCGCAACATCGGGCAGGCCTACATGATGGAGAATGCGAGCTACCTGCAGGGCCAGACTGTGTCGATGGCAAACGACCTCGAACGCAACAGGGCGCTGTTCAATCTTGATCGCACGGGCTTTTCCGATTTGATGACCCGACAGGCGCGAGGTCGCGGGCTTTTGGGTGCCTTCCTCGTCAAACCTGACGGTTCGGTGATTACCCAGGCGGATATCAAGACCGAGAAGCCGTTGCCGGCAATTCCTCAGGATGCGTTGGATAAGGCCGCGGCCGGCCAGCCAACCTTGATCCCGCCAGGTGTAACCAATTTGGTTGGCGCCATCATCAAGCTCGATGCGATTGATGGAGCGTTCCTCTATACGGTCCGCGCGGTCGACCCCAAGGTTATGGGCGCGATGCGCCTCATGGAGGAGAACGCGACCGAATACAAATCCATGGAGGCAGGGCGCTTCTCGCTGCAGATCGCCTTCGCGGTTCTTTATATCGGCTTTGCCCTGATCGTTCTTCTGGCTGCCATCTGGACCGCCATTGCCGTGGCCGACCGGATCGTGCGTCCGATCCGCTTGCTAATTACGGCCGCTGACAGCGTGGCCTCTGGCAATATGGATATCGTCGTGCCCGTCCATGCCGTGGACGGCGACGTTGCCAACCTCTCGCGCACCTTCAACAAGATGATCTCGGAAATTCGCACACAGCGCGACGAGATTCTCGAGGCCAAGGACGAGGTGGACGACCGCCGTCGTTTCATCGAAGCGGTTCTGTCAGGCGTAACCGCGTCGGTCATCGGCGTCGAGCACGACCGCAGGATCACCATCGTCAACAGTTCAGCTGAAGTGCTGATGGCGTTGCCGGCGTCCGACATGCTCGGCAAGCAGCTCTCCGAGATCGCGCCCGAAGTCGATCAGGTCTTGACGGAAGCCGCTTCCCGTTATCGGGGTGATTTCCGCAAGCAGATTGCCCTTGTGCGAGCCGGCACCGTGCGAACTCTGAGTGTCCAGGTGACGCGCGAGGAAGTGCGCGACATGAGCGAATCCTATGTCATCACGCTCGATGACATCACCGATCTCGTCATTGCGCAGCGCTCGACCGCGTGGGGCGACGTCGCCCGTCGCATCGCTCACGAGATCAAGAATCCGCTGACACCGATCCAGCTGTCGGCGGAGCGGATTCAGCGTCGTTACGGCAAGCAGATCGACCAGAACGACCGCAGCGTTTTTGACCAGTGCACGGAAACGATCATCCGTCAGGTTGGCGACATTGGCCGCATGGTAGACGAATTCTCCTCCTTCGCCCGAATGCCGAAGCCGATCAAGGAACCGAGCGACCTGCGCACGATTCTGCACGATGCGGTATTCCTGCGCGAGATGGGCAACAGCCACATCACCTTCCTGCAGGAGCTCGGCGACCAACCGCTGGAGGGACAGTTTGATAGCCGTATGCTCGGTCAGGCATTTGGCAATTTGATCAAGAATGCCGTGGAGGCCATCGAAGCGGTGCCGACTGGCGAGCGCGACGAGCGCAAGATCCTGGTTCGCGCTTCGCTCGACCCGGTGCGCGATCGCTTCACCGTGGACGTGGTCGACAACGGTCGTGGTCTGCCTGTGGAGAACCGCCACAGCATTCTGGAACCCTACATGACGATGCGTGAGAAGGGCACCGGCCTCGGTCTGGCGATCGTCAAGAAGATTATTGAGGAACACGGCGGGCAGCTCGAACTACATGATGCGCCCGCCGATTTTGACCAGGGAAGAGGGGCCATGATCCGCGTGCATCTGCCACGTCTGGAAACCGTGCCTTCTGCTCCGGCTACAAGTGACAAGGAAAGTGTTTATGGCCTCTGATATTCTGGTCGTCGACGACGAGCACGACATCCGCGAGATCGTCTCCGGTATCCTGTCTGACGAAGGACATGAGACCCGCACGGCGCATGACAGCGACAGCGCTCTGGCTGCGATCTCCGATCGGGCCCCGCGGCTGATTTTTCTCGACATCTGGATGCAGGGAAGCAAGCTCGACGGTCTGTCATTGCTCGACGAGATCAAGACACGCCATCCGGATATTCCCGTCGTCATGATCTCAGGTCACGGTAACATCGAGACAGCCGTTTCCGCGATCAAGCGGGGCGCGTTCGACTTCATCGAGAAGCCGTTCAAGGCTGACCGTCTGATCCTGATCGCCGAACGCGCGCTTGAAAATTCGAAGTTGAAGCGCGAAGTCTCCGAGCTCAAGCGCAAGGCTGGCGACCCGGTCGAACTCATCGGGACCTCCGTTGCCGTCTCGCAGTTGCGTCAGACGATCGAAAAGGTCTCGCCGACAAACAGCCGCATCATGATTCTCGGTTCATCGGGTTCCGGCAAGGAACTAGTCGCCCGTATGATCCATAAGAAATCGACGCGTGCGAACGGACCGTTCGTTGCGCTGAACGCCGCCAACATCACACCGGACCGCATGGAAATTGCACTCTTCGGTACGGAAGGCTCTCCCGGCCAGGCCCGCAAGATCGGCGCGCTGGAAGAGGCTCACCGAGGCATCCTCTACCTCGACGAAGTCGGCGAGATGCCCCGCGAGACGCAAAACAAGATACTGCGCGTTCTCGTCGATCAGCAGTTTGAGCGGGTCGGTGGCTCCAAGCGGGTCAAGGTCGATGTCCGCATTATCTCGTCGACGGCTTACAATCTCGAGAACCGCATCGCCGAGGGATGGTTCCGCGAAGATCTCTACCATCGCCTTGCCGTCGTGCCGGTGCGCGTGCCGGCGCTCGCAGAGCGCCGCGAGGATATCCCGTTCCTCGTCGATCAGTTGATGCGGCAGATTTCCGAGCAGGCCGGCATTCGTCCGCGCCGCATCGGTGACGACGCGATGGCCGTACTTCAGGCACATGATTGGCCGGGCAACATCCGCCAACTGCGTAACAACATCGAGCGGCTGATGATCCTTGCTCGCTCCGATGGTCCGGATGCGCCGATCACCGCTGAAATGCTGCCGACCGATCTCGGCGACATGCTGCCGAAAGTTTCGGCCAAGAACGACTATCACATCATGACGTTGCCGCTTCGCGAAGCTCGCGAGATGTTCGAGAAGGACTACCTGATCGCGCAGATCAATCGGTTCGGCGGCAATATCTCGCGCACGGCAGAGTTCGTCGGCATGGAGCGTTCGGCGCTGCACCGCAAGCTGAAGTCGCTCGGTGTTTGATATCAGGGCGGCGCTGCTGCGCCGTCACTCATTCCCCTGCCCATATCCTTACGCAGGTTCTCGATGCCCAGAATAGCCTATGTGAACGGCCGCTATGTCACGCATTCGAACGCAATGGTCCATATCGAGGACCGGGGCTATCAGTTCGCAGATGGCGTCTACGAAGTCTGTGAAATCAGGCATGGCTTTATCGTCGACCTCACGCGCCACCTGAACAGGCTGGATCGGTCCCTTGGCGAGTTGCGCATCGCCTGGCCGATGAGCCGCAATGCGTTGACCCGCGTTATTCGCGAAACGGTGCGACGCAATCGGGTGCGCAACGGTCTCTTTTACCTGCAGATCACGCGTGGTGTGGCGCGGCGCGATCATGTGTTTCCGGTGGAAGGAACCCCGCCTTCGCTGGTGATTACGGCCAAGAGCACCGACCCGTCGATCATCGCCCGGAAGAATGCGACAGGCATCAAGGCGATCACTGTTCTCGACAATCGCTGGGACCGGGTCGACATCAAGTCCGTCGGTCTGTTGCCGAACGCAATGGCGCGCCAGCAGGCGAAAGAGGCAGGGGCGCAGGAGGCGATCTATGTCGACGCCGATGGCATGGTGAAGGAGGGCGCCGCCACGAATGTCTGGATCGTTGATCGCGATGGCACGCTTGTTACACGTCCTGCCGAACATGGGATCTTGCGCGGTATCACGCGCACGACCTTGATCGACGTCGGGGCCAAGCTGGGGTTGAAGATCGAGGAGCGAAAATTCTCGGTCGAAGAGATGCTCGCTTCGCGGGAAGTCTTTGTTACGGCTGCTACCAGCATCTGCTTTCCGGTTGTCTCCATTGATGGTCAGCCGATCGCAAACGGCCATCCCGGCAGCGTCTCCCAGAAAATTAGGGAGGCCTTTTTCGACGTTGCGGAAAAGATTGCGATTTGATACCAAGACTTTCTGGGCAGATGGGATGAGGGTTGTCAGCTGCCTGCAGGCGAGGTTGATTAGTATTTCACCGGCGGAATCAAGCCGGCAATAAAGAAAGAAGCGGCGCGATGGCGGAACGTTCTCAGAATCTGCAGGACTTATTTCTCAATACTGTTCGCAAGCAAAAGATTTCACTAACAATTTTCTTGATTAATGGCGTTAAGCTGACTGGGGTTGTCACCTCGTTCGACAATTTTTGCGTTCTGCTTCGCCGTGACGGCCATTCGCAACTCGTGTATAAACACGCAATCTCGACCATCATGCCCGGCCAGCCGATGCAGATGTTCGAAAGCGAAGAAGCTGCTTCCTAACAGGACCTGCAATTATCTCGACACGCGATACCAAGAACGATTCGATTATTCCGGAGTCCGCCAAGCACCGGGATGATATGCGCGCGACTGTTGTCGTGCCAGTGCTCAAGCAGGCGCGCGCTGGGCGCGGCGGGGCCGATGGGGTGCCGGTTGTAACTCGTACCCCTGAGAGCCGCCTGGAAGAGGCGACCGGTCTTGCTCAGGCGATCGATCTCGATGTGGTGAACGGCGCCATCGTTACCGTCAACGATCCGCGACCCGCGACGCTTATGGGCACCGGCAAGATCGAAGAGATCAAGGCGACCTTGGATGCGAACGATTCCGGCCTCGTCATCGTCGACCATCCCCTGACGCCGGTGCAGCAGCGCAATCTCGAGAAGGAATGGAACGCCAAGGTCATCGACCGAACCGGCCTCATCCTCGAGATTTTTGGCCGCCGCGCTTCCACCAAGGAAGGCACGCTGCAGGTCGATCTCGCGCATCTGAACTATCAGAAGGGCCGACTGGTTCGCAGCTGGACCCACCTCGAGCGCCAGCGCGGCGGTGGTGGCTTCATGGGCGGTCCTGGCGAAACCCAGATCGAAGCCGACCGTCGCTTGCTGCAGGATCGCATCGTCAAGCTCGAGCGTGAGCTGGAGCAGGTTGTGCGCACCCGCCAGCTGCATCGCGCCAAGCGCAAGAAGGTGCCGCATCCGATCGTGGCGCTCGTCGGTTATACCAACGCCGGCAAGTCGACGCTATTCAACCGGATCACCGGGGCAGGCGTGCTGGCCGAAGACATGCTTTTTGCGACGCTTGATCCGACCTTGCGCCGGATGAAGCTACCGCATGGCCGCACCGTGATTCTCTCCGACACAGTTGGGTTCATTTCAGACCTACCGACCCATCTCGTCGCTGCTTTCCGCGCCACGTTGGAAGAGGTGCTCGAAGCCGATCTCATCCTCCATGTCCGCGACATGTCCGATGTCGACAATCAGGCACAGAGCGCGGACGTACTGCGCATCTTGAAGGACCTCGGCATCGACGAGGAAGAGGGCGACAAGCGGATCATTGAAGTCTGGAACAAGATCGATCGCCTTGAGCCGGAAGCTCACGATGCTATCGTTCAGAAGGCAAGCGGTGCCGAGAATGTCGTTGCCCTGTCCGCAATCAGCGGTGAAGGTATCGATACGCTTATGGGCGAGATCAGCCGCAGGCTTTCCGGCGTGTTGACCGAAGCGACTGTACGCTTGCCGGTCGATAAGTTGGCGCTGCTGCCCTGGCTCTACGATCATGCGATTGTCAACGGCCGCGAAGACAACGAGGACGGTTCGATCACCTTGGATGTGCGCCTTTCGGAAACCGAGGCGGTCGAACTAGAACGCCGCTTGGGCAACGGGCCGAAAGCCGCAAGAGAGGACTGGGAGCGCTAGTCCCGTTGCCGAGATCTCCTCGTCGCCGGTCGATGCTGAGGGGTCTGTGCTTACACCCTTAATTGTGTAAGGCGGGGTCATGTCGGCTCAGCCAAGTTGCCGCTCGATCGCCTTTGCGGCTTGCCAGATTTCCTCCATCCGTTCCAGGCTTGCTGCCTCCAGCGTCTCACCTTCTGCATCAAGAACTGTCTCGATATGACTGAAACGGCGTCGAAACTTCGTATTTGTTCCGCGAAGAGACTGCTCTGGATCGGCCTTCACGTGTCTGCCGATGTTGACGATTGCAAAGATCAGGTCGCCGAGCTCATCGCTGACTTTCGTCCGATCTCCTTCGGCGAGCGCGACGCGCAGTTCGCCGATTTCCTCTTCGATCTTGTCGAGGATCGGTTCGGGAGCGGACCAGTCGAAGCCCACCTTTGCAGCGCGTTCCTGCAGCTTGAGGGCTTCAGTCAGGGCAGGAAAACTCCGCTGTACCGAACCCAGGAAGCCGGCCTTGAAATCCTCGCTGATACCGCGCTTAGCACGCCGCTCGGCGCGTTGGCGCTTTTCGGCCTGCTTGATGTCTTCCCACTGCTTCTTCACGGCATCCGGCGTATCGGCATCAGAGCGGGCGAAGACATGCGGGTGCCGCCGTATCATCTTGCCGGTGATTGCCTCGACGACATCACCAAAGGAGAATTCTCCGGCTTCCTCGGCCATTCGCGCATGGAACACCACCTGCAGCAGCAGGTCGCCCAATTCGTCGCAGAGGTCGTCCATGTCGTTGCGTTCGATGGCATCGGAGACTTCGTAGGCCTCCTCGATCGTATATGGCTTGATCGTCTCGAAGGTCTGAACGATGTCCCAGGGGCAGCCGGTTTCGGGATTACGCAGCGCGGCCATGATCTCGATAAGGCGCGAAATGTCTTTAGAGGCTTCCATGATCACTCAGTTCAGTGGAATATCGTTGTTGCTCTTCGATGCCTGATAGCTGTCCGAGAGCGCGTCGTAGCGCGCCTTGATGCGCGCGGTCTGCGACTTCAGCCCGGCTTTTTGATGATCGTCTTCGCTTTCCACCAGATCGGCGATGGCAAAGCTGTTCCAGAACGCGTTGCGGCGCCGGTAGCCACCCGGTTCCAGGCCGAAGACTTCCTTCAGGATCTTCAGGTCGTGCGGAATGGCGAAGGCATCGCGCGAATCTTCGTGACTGAAGAAATAGTAGAAATTGTCGAAGCCGGCCCAGGTGATGGCCGACATGCACATGGTACAGGGTTCGTGGGTTGAGAGGAAAATTAGGTCCTTCGTTGCCGGCTTCTCGCCGAGCTCGTAGAAGCGCTTTAGCGTGTGCACCTCGCCGTGCCACAGCGGGTTCTCAAGCTCGTTGTTCGTTTCGGCAATGACGAGCGAGAGGTCGGATTTGCGCAGGATCGCGGCACCGAACACCTTGTTGCCAGCCGCAACGCCGCGCTCCGTCATCGGCAAGATGTCCTGTTCCATGACGTCCAGAAGGCGGCCAGCGATGGTCTTGTCAGACATGAACTTCTCCCATAAAGGCCGCACTCTAGCGCCAGTGGCAGTCAAGGAAAATGCCGATAAGGCCGGCTTGCCGTGTTTGTCACAGACTTCCGCTGCGCTGCGGCAGGTCCGGGTGTGTTCGTTGCGCCGCATCGGTGACTTTTACTCAAATCATTGGGAGACCGAGTAAAAGAATACGCGCCCGCGCGGGCTTTGGAATTTCTGTTTCTTCATTTGCCTGGGCAGAGAGTGCATATTCCGGCAACTTCGAAATGGATTGACGATGCCTCCCAAGACTGAACAACTGTCGGTATTTCCTGCCTTCTTTCGCGTTGAAGGCAAGGTCGCGGCTGTCTTCGGCAACGGCGAGGAGGCTTTCGCGAAGGTTCGCCTGCTCTTGAACACGCGGGCAAGGATTGTTGCCTATACCGATCGCCCTGAGGCCGACTACAACGCCTTTCTGATCGCCAATCGGATCGAGACGATGCGTCTCGGCTTTGCAGCCGAGCAGGTTCGGGAGGCAACGCTCGTCTTCGCTGCGACAGGAGACGCGGCGCAGGATCGCGCCATCGTTGATGCTGCGCGCGCCGAGAGGGTGCCCGCCAACGCCGTCGATCAACCTGACTATTGCGACTTCTTCACGCCCGCGCTCGTCAATCGCGCGCCTGTCGCCGTCGCGATTGGCACAGAAGGTGCCGGCCCCGTGTTGGCCCAAATGATCCGTGCGCAGGTTGACCAGTTGCTTGCGCCCTCGCTCGGTCGCCTGGCGGATCTCGCGACCAGTTATCGCAAGACTGTCGAGCATCTCGTTCCCAAGGGCGCTGCGCGCCGGCTTTTCTGGCGCCGTTTCTTCTCGGGCCCGGTTGCCGATGCTATCGCCAACGAGAACGCGCCGCAGGCGCGTCGTGCAGCCAACAGCCTGCTGCAGTCAGCTGAAAAGGTGGAGGGTCACGTCTGGCTCGTCGGCGCCGGCCCAGGTGCAGCGGATCTGCTGACGCTGCGCGCCCAGCGCGTCATGATGGAAGCCGACGTCATCGTATATGACGCCCTTGTGCCGCAGGAAATTGTCGACATGGGTCGCCGCGACGCCGAGCGTTTATCTGTCGGCAAGCGCAAGGGATGCCATTCGAAGTCCCAGGAAGAGATCAACGATCTGCTGGCGTACCTCGGTCGCGAAGGCAAGCGCGTGGTTCGCCTGAAGTCCGGCGACCCGCTCGTGTACGGCCGGGCAGGCGAGGAGATGGCGGCGTTGAGGGCTGCGGGCATTTCCTATGAAGTGGTTCCGGGCATCACCTCGGCTTTCGCCGCCGCCGCCGATTTCGAGCTGCCGCTGACCCTGCGTGGCGTAGCCTCATCGCTTGTCTTTACGACCGGCCACGATCTGACGGGCGCTGTCTTGCCGGATTGGGCGAGTTTGGCCGTTTCGGGCGCAACGATTGCCGTCTATATGGGCCGCACCGTCGCCGCTTCCGTGGCCGAGCGCTTGATGCAGGCGGGCCTTCCTGCGGAAACCACTGTTGCCGTCATCGAGAATGCCAGCCGCTCCGATCGCCGGCTGTTGCACGGGATTCTGCGGGATCTTCCCGACCTGCAGCACCGTGACGAGTTGACCGGCCCGGTCATGGTCATTATCGGCGATGCTGTCGCAGGCGCCAATTTCGAGCTGTCGGAACCGCTTGTGCGCGAACATGCCCGGTCCGAGGAATTTGCAAGGAGCTGAAAATGGTAGACAAGGTTCTCACCGCCAACCGATTGACAGATGGCATCGCCGTCTGGTTGAACGCTAACGGCGAATGGGTCACCTCGCTGCAGGAAGCCCTTGTTGCCCGTCACGCCGAGGCTGTCGCGGCATTGGAAGCGATCGGCAAGCAGTCCTATGCGGACAACCAGGTCGTGGACGTCGCCGTTGTCGAGGTCCAGGAGACGAATGGTGTGCTCTGGCCGTTGCGCCTTCGCGAGCGCATTCGCGCCCAAGGCCCGACCATGGAATATGCGCCGGGCTATAAGCCCGCCGACCCAGCATTCATCGCAGTCTGAGGAAGCAGATGTATCGTTACGACGAATTTGACCACGCTTTTGTCGCCGAGCGCGTCGAGCAGTTTCGCGACCAGGTGCAGCGCCGCCTTTCCGGCGAGCTCGCCGAAGACGCGTTCAAGCCGCTGCGCCTGATGAATGGTGTCTATCTGCAGCTTCACGCTTACATGCTGCGCATCGCCATTCCCTACGGTACGCTGAGCTCGCGCCAAGTGCGCATGCTGGCCCATATCGCGCGCAAGTACGACCGCGGCTACGGCCATTTCACGACCCGCCAGAATCTGCAGTTCAATTGGCCAAAGCTTTCCGATATTCCGGATGCCCTGGCAGAGCTCGCCTCCGTCGAAATGCACGCGCTTCAGACATCCGGCAATTGCATTCGTAACGTGACCGCCGACCATTTTGCCGGCGCTGCGGCCGACGAAATCGCGGATCCGCGTCCTTACGCCGAGATTTTGCGCCAATGGTCTTCCGTGCATCCGGAGTTCTCGTTCCTGCCGCGCAAGTTCAAGATTGCCGTCACCGGCGCCGAGCGTGACCGCGCCGCGATCCAGGTTCACGACATCGGCCTGCATCTGAAGAAGAACGAGAAGGGTGAGATCGGCTTTGCCGTTTATGTCGGTGGTGGCCAGGGCCGCACGCCGATGATAGCCAAGCTGATCCGCGACTTCCTGCCGGAAGAGGACCTGCTGTCCTACACGACAGCGATCGTCCGAGTTTATAACCTGCGCGGCCGCCGCGACAACAAATACAAGGCTCGCATCAAGATTCTCGTGCACGAAACCGGCGCGGAAGAGCTGGCGCGTCAGGTCGAGGCCGAGTTCGCTGAACTTAAGGACTCCGAACTGAAGCTGCCGGAGAAGGACATCGAAGCCATCGCCGCTTATTTCGCGCCGCCGGCTCTGCCTGATCGTGCCGAAGGATGGGAAAACCTCGCGCGCTGGAAGAAGGCCGACCCCGCTTTCGCTCGCTGGGTGCAGCAGAACGTACAGCCGCACAAGCATCCCGATTACGGCATGGTGACCATCTCGCTGAAGCCGATCGGTGGCATTCCGGGCGATGCTTCCGATAGCCAGATGGATGCCGTTGCCGATATTGCCGAGGAATATGCCTTTGACGAAATCCGCGTCAGCCACGAACAGAACCTGATTCTGCCGCATGTGGCACTTGCCGATCTCGAGGCCGTCTATCGCGGTCTGGTTGCCATCGGCCTAGCCGAAGCCAATGCCGGTCTGATCACCGATATCATTGCCTGTCCCGGGCTGGACTACTGCGCGCTCGCAAACGCGCGCTCCATTCCTCTTGCGCAGGAAATCTCCCGGCGGTTCGCCGATCCGGATCGTCAGGCTGAAATCGGCGAGCTGAAGATCAAGATCTCGGGTTGCATCAATGCCT
Organism: Rhizobium mesoamericanum STM3625; assembly: GCF_000312665.1. GTDB lineage: Bacteria > Pseudomonadota > Alphaproteobacteria > Rhizobiales > Rhizobiaceae > Rhizobium > Rhizobium mesoamericanum. The sequence continues at coordinate 2,637,588 of NZ_HF536772.1, forward strand.
GCGGCCATCACCATGTCGGCCATATCGGCCTGCTTGGCGTTGAAAAGAAGGGTGCTGAGCTCTACCAGATCACGCTCGGCGGTTCGGGCGACGAGCATACCTCGATCGGCGAGATTATCGGTCGCGGCTTCGAGCCCGACAAGGTGACCGACGCGATCGAAACGATCGTCAACACCTATCTGGCTATTCGCAAGGAACCGTCGGAAATATTCCTCGAAACCTATCGCCGCGTTGGTCCGCAGCCGTTCAAGGACGCGCTGTACGGTACAGCGGCAGAAGCGGCGTGAGGAGAGGACGATGACCAAGATCTGGAGAGAAACTGGCTTCGTCGACAACGATCCCTGGGTGATCGAGACGGAAGAGGTAAAGGCTGGCGAGGGGCAGAAGCCCATTCTCTCTTTGGACGAACTGATCGCCAAGGCGGACGAAAGCAACGAGATCGGCTTCGGAGTGCTGATCAAGCCGGCGGACGATGTACGCAAGCTTGAGCCGTACCTCTATCGCCTGGAGATTGTCGCTGTCGCTTTTCCGGCGTTCAACGACGGCCGGGCCTTCAGCCATGCATCCCTGCTGCGCGATCGCCTGGGATATGCCAACGAATTGCGTGCGGTCGGCGATGTGCTGATCGATCAGATTCCGCTGATGCAGCGTGTCGGCATCGACAGCTTTGCGGTGACCAACGAGACGGCGATAAAGCGTCTCACGGAAAACCGCCTGCCGGGAATTCCGCATCATTATCAACCGGCTGTGCGTGACGCGGACGCCGGCAAGGGCTATAGTTGGCGCCGTCAGGCGAAGCCGGCTGCATAAGCGCCGGATCGCCGTCAAAGATCTGACGGAATGGTGCAATGAAGACTTTTGAAATCGCGGTGATCGGTGGCGGCCTTGCCGGCATGATCGCCGCCATCGCCTTGGCTCGCGGCGGACGCAACGTGGCTCTTGTTGCGCCGCCGTCATCAAGCCAGGATCGGCGCACGACCGCGCTCATGGATCAGTCGATCCGTTTCCTCGACAGGTTGACTTTGTGGGAAAAGCTGCGGCCTGCTGCTGCTCCGCTTTCCACCATGCGGATTATCGATGGTACGAATCGCCTACTGCGAGCGCCGATCACCACATTCCGCTCCGTCGAACTCGATCTTGACGCCTTCGGCTACAACTTCCCGAATAAGGCGCTGATGGAAGTGCTGGAGGCCGCCGTCGCTGGTGAAGGCAATATCACCCGCTTCACATCGTTTGCCGACCTGATCGATATTGGCGCCGAATCAGTGACCATCACGCTCGTCGATGGCGAAGTCCTCTCCGCGGTCTTCGCCGTTGGCGCTGACGGGCGCAAGTCGAAGCTACGCGAGACGGCCGGCATCGATGTGAGAACCTGGTCATATCCGCAATCGGCAATGGTGTTGAACTTCGAACATTCGTTGCCGCATGAAAACATCTCGACCGAGTTCCATACCGAAAGCGGACCGTTCACCCAGGTGCCGCTCCCGGGCAATCGTTCCAACCTCGTATGGGTCCAGAACCCTTCGGATGCGGTGGCGCGTAATGAGCTCTCGCTGGCCGAGCTGAGCAATGTCGTCGAGGAGCGAATGCAGTCGTTGCTGGGCAAGGTGACCGTCGAAGAAGGTGTGCAGTTGTGGCCGCTTTCCGGCATGATGGCCCATCGCTCCGGCAAGGGCCGGATTGCTTTGATCGGCGAGGCTTCGCACGTTTTTCCGCCAATTGGCGCGCAGGGGCTGAACCTCAGCCTGCGTGACGTCATGGTCCTTTCGGATATTCTCTGCGCACGGCCCGAACTGCCGATTGCCGCCGACGCCGGCGACCGTTTCGATCGCAAGCGCCGCGCCGACATCATGACCCGCACGGCAAGCGTCGATCTTCTCAACCGCTCGCTTCTGTCCGACTTCCTGCCTGTACAGATGATGCGCGCCGCGGGCCTTCATATCCTGTCGGCACTGCCGCCGCTGCGCAGCATCGTCATGCGCGAGGGCATCGAACCCGGACGCAGCTTCCGCGATATTCCGGGCGCGATCAAGGAAAAGCTAAGCCGGAAGAAAGCCTGATACGATCGCAATCAGGACGGCCAAGACGGTCACGACGGAAAGCGTCGTCGTGATCCGGATCATAGCTGAGGCGCGCTCCTGCCAGGCGCCGTATTGCTGGCCGATGACGAAGACATAGGTCTCCGTTGTGTCTCGTCATTTCGAACACGATGTCTGGTGTAATTCCGATACCTTCGAACTGTTCTCCGTCGGGGAAGGTTTGCCGCTTTGCGTCATAACGGGCATTGCCCCGGCGATGCGTCTGCCGGGGGTCGGCTCACAATTACCTGCCCGCCACGACGAACGCGGACAAGGTCTCGCTTCTCAAAGGTATCCCGGCGGAAATTTTCTGGTCGTTCACCGTCTACGACAACATTTCTCCGTCGATGCTTGATAGACGCCGCAACGCTATCCGCGAGCCGCAAGCCAATGCTATCCTTCGCCTCCACCGGAGCCCTCTTCGACAAGTCCTGGCGACCGGGGAAAGTGAGGCGTATCGCCAGTTGGCGAGAAGTGCCTGTGATCAAGGGTGTCGGGTCGGGGGACTGCGAGTTCTGGCCGCCGAGGCCCTGTATGCCGGTGATGGGAAATTTGGGAGCTGAAAACACTGAGCTGCAGCCGCGATGACCGCATTTAAAAGCAGCGACGTGCTAGTGATCGGGTGCTCCCGATGCCGTCACGGCAAATCTCTGTCCGCGTTCCCCAAACTGCTTTCATTTCGAAGAACAGGTGGGCTTAGCCGATTTTCATCAGTACTGGAAAGGTCTGCTGGAACCAGATTGCGACGTCAGTGACGAAACCGAACATGAAGGCGAGACCTGACAGGATGAGGAAGGCGCCCATCACTTTTTCGACAGTTCCGAGATGCCGGCGGAAACGTGTCAGAAAGCGCATGAACGCACCGGAAAAGCCTGCGGCAATCCAGAACGGAATAGCAAGGCCGAGCGAATAGACGGCCAGCAAGCCGGCACCGGAGCCCACCGTTTCCCGTGAAGCTGCAACGCCAAGAATTGCTCCCAAGACGGGTCCGATGCAAGGGGTCCAGCCGAAAGCGAAAGCGAGGCCCATGATATAAGCACCCGTCAGCGTCGCTGGCTTCCCGCTGCCCTGAAAGCGTGCCTCACGGGCCAGAATTCCAATCCGGAAGACTCCCAAAAAATTCAAGCCCATGATGATGATAATCAGGCCGCCGATCTTTGCCAGGAGATCGAGATGCTGGCGAAGCGCCATGCCGATGCTGGATGCACCAGCCCCGAGCGCCACGAAAACTGTGGCGAAGCCGAGCGTGAAGAAAAGTGCCGAAAACAGGACGCTCCGCCGCCCATCGGAAGCAATGGCGACCGCGCCGCCGCCACGGAACTGCTCGACGGAAATACCGGCCATATAGCAGAGATAGGGCGGAACGAGAGGCAGGACGCAGGGCGAGAGGAACGACAGCGTCCCGGCAAACAGGGCGCTTAACAAGGAAATATCGGCAATCGACACTTAGCTACTCCGGCGGCAGGCACGCATGAGCGAAGTCCTATCGCAGCCCAGCCATTCGAGCCAATCACCTTTTTGCGTTTTGGAGAATAGGTGGTCGGTGATCTGATGCTCCCAAAGAAAGGCAACAGTGGCTCGAAAGCACTATCGCCTTTCAAAGGACCTCACACGACGTCAGCGGTCGCGGCAGACGGTCGTATATTTGGTCTCATAGTGATGATGGCTCTTCTTCTGATAGGGCTCCTGCCAACACACCTGTCGCGCATACCGCGGACGATAATAATCGTTTTCATCATCACCGTAGACATAACGCGGCTCGTGCCTGTAATAGCGCGGCGGTGGCGGATCGTCATAGTAGTGCGGTTTAGGGCCGAATTCCAAGTATACGCCCTCTGCGAAAGCCGGTGCGCTCACGAGCAGCGTCGCGAGTCCGGCAGCTGCAACAATAAGCTTTCTCATGATCAGTCTCCATCTGTATCTACTGACTTAACGCCTTTGGAGCGGTGTTGGTTCGACAGATTAGATGTGGCGCATGAATGCGCTCTGAAGCCGGCGTTCATCTTCCGGTCATGCGCCGGATGATCGTAAAGAGTTATGGTTTGATCGACTTTACATTCACGCCGCTCGCAAAAGGCGGGCGTCCCACGCTGGCAATTCGAGGTGAGCCGTCAATGCAGAGCCGCAGTTGGCTCTGGCAGACAATCGGCACTGATCAGTGATCCGCGTCCGAGACATGGGGAATGTGTAGTACCTGGCCGTCGAGCAGGAGCAGGAAATGGTCGTCATCGAGCCGGTTCACGATCTCGCCGTCCTCCGTCATGTAGTCGGTCTTGGGTAAAGCCGCGCCGGAAATCCTGATTTGCTGAATGACTACGTAGGTCTTCCCTCCGTCGTTCAGGCACCGATACCGCCGTTCCTCTCTGTAGTCCGACATGGCTGGCCTCCATTGCATTCAGAGGAATCTTTGCGCCGGTTGATGCGATTTCAAGGCCCTCCGAACATTTCGGGGTGACGCCATAGATGTCATGAGTCTAGAAAAGACCTAATGCCCCGACAAGGAGGGCCTCGGCAGGCTTCAACCGGCGCTCAATTAAGTGACGGCGAGGCCGTCAACGAGATCAATGGGACGCCGCGCGCGCGACGCGATTGCCGGCGTTCTGGGTCGCATTGACGGTATTGGCCGTATCGCGTCCAAACCCCTTGATCGTGTTTGCGCACGAACTCAATGCGATAAGCACGCAAAAAGCAGCAGCAATCTTGGCGGTGGTCGTCATTTTCGTATCTCCTGGTTGGAGTCGATAGGAAATGCGCGAGACCGCAAGTTGTTCAAAACGAACCGCGTCGAGGAAATGCAAGACTTTAGGAAACGCGTGCATCCCAACAAAAAGCCCGGCGGGCTAGAATCCACCGGGCTGTTGCGGACCTGTTGGCGATGCTGGCCCGACAGCGCGGATTTCAAACGCTGCGGTCAAGCTAACGGACAGCGGGAGCAAAGGTTCCTGCAAATATTGCGCTAGCGAGTTCCAAGCTGCGCTCCGTAGCCAGTGCCTCTAGGCTCTCACTCCCGCCTGGAGGCTTTGCGGTGAAAAGGGTTTGCAGGCGTTGCGCAACCCAGACTGCTGGGACCGCCTCCTTGAAGCATCGAATTTTATGGTTGTTCCTCATTAAGGAACTCCATTCCTTTTGTTCAGTAATTTTATAGAGAATATTTGATGCAACAACAAAGGAGAGATACATGTCGCTGCGATTGGTGGGCATTGCCGGTAGCTTCAACCGTCCGTCCAAGACGTACACGTTGATCGAGCATATCGCCGGGCTTGTCGCTGAAAACTACGGCTTCGCCACAAATATTTACGATCTCAAGGACGTGGGCCCGTCGCTTGGTACCGCCCTATCGCGCAGCGAGTTGGATGACCAGGCGAGGCAGGTCCTCGATGATATCGTCCAGGCGGACGTCCTCGTCGTCGGCTCGCCGACTTACAAGGGATCATATCCCGGCCTCTTCAAACATCTTATTGATCTTATAGAGCCGAGCGAACTGCGTTCCAAACCGATTATCATCTCCGCCACCGGTGGCGGAGATCGCCATGCCCTGATTGTCGAGCATCAGCTGCGGCCTTTGTTCGGCTTCTTCATGGCACACACGCTACCTACGGCCATCTACGCTTCAGACCGCGATTTTGTCGATTACAAAGTCGCCTCGGAGGCGCTGTCTGGCCGCATCGGCTCTGTAGTCGATGAGCTGGCCGCCTTCTCTTTCGTCCCGTCGGCAAGGGCCTCTCTTCAGGCCGCCGAGTGAGAGCTGGAGGCCGTCCCATGGGAAGTGCAGAGGATGGGGCGATGGGAAGCGAGCTTTGGAATGTTTTCGATTTTGCTCGTCGCTATCGTCTCACGATGCGCGAGCAAAATCGTCTCCTGATGCTATTTGGTCCCGTCGCGAGCGCCACGGTTTTGCTTTCAAACGCGCGGCGCAACCAGCTGATTTGAGGTCGGGTAAGGAGAAAACGATGACGCTACAGTCGCTTCTTCTGTGGTTCTGGTCGGTGGTCCGCATTGTTCCTGCCCGACTGCGGGCCGAACCGCCAGGGGACGGCGGGCCGACGGCGCGCGACTATGAAATCTACTATTGGAATCCATCGCCGGGGCCTTGGTACTAAGGGGAAACGACATGACCGTGCTCGATGATCGTCTTATCGCTCCGCGAATTCGACTGGCTAGCGTTGCAGCGGATCTGGCCGCCCCGGCGGCTACGGTCTTCGCGTTCGGCTTCCTTTTCGCGATCACCCTAGGCGTTCTCTAGAGCCGACAGCTCGTTCACGCGCCCAGATAAGGATTGAAGATGACGCCGGTACTTATTCTGCCCGGGCTTTTTGGATCAGAAGACGCGCACTGGCAAACCGCATGGCTGCGAGATCATCCCGAAAGTCGCCTCGTCCAGCAGGAAAATTGGGATCATCCGAACCTGAATGTCTGGCGCGCGAAACTCGAGGCAACTCTCGAAGACGTCGGCGAGGCCTACGTCGTCGCCCATAGTCTGGGATGTCTGTTGGCGGCAAGTCTCGCTGGGCGTCCTGCAGCGGGACGGGTGAGGGGAGCGCTGCTAGTGGCCCCTTGCGACCTGCCAGCGACCGACAAATTACACCCAGGGCGGATTGCTTTTGGCACGATGCCGACTGCCGAGTTGCCGTTTCCAAGCATGGTCGTTGGCAGCCTCGACGACCGTTACATGTCGCTCGATCGCCTGACGCTCTTTTCCCGCCTCTGGGGCAGCGAGCTGCGCAATGTCGGTCTAGCCGGACACATCAATGTCGCCAGCGGTTACGGCCGTTGGCCGGGCGGCTACCGCATTTTCGAAAGGTTGAAAGCAAGAACGCATCATCTCGATAAGATACCACCGAAGAGACCGTCACTCGGCAGAGCAGCTTCGTCGGCGTGGTGACCAATATCGGGTGCTGGCAGTCCGTCATCGATGACATGGCACGGAGCTCATCGGCCGTTCACTCTGTATTTGCAGACGTTCTCCTCAAGCGCGACCTTCACGATAAGTCCAAAGCGCCGAAGTTCGAGCGTTTCTATCGAATCATTGACAGAATAAATGTATATAATTTGAGCTGCCGAGCAAAAGTAGGGGCTTTGCGGCCATGCCCAGTCCAGCGTTTTCGCACAAGTGCTTGAACAGCGGCAGAAAACGGCTACACAATCGCCGATCATTGAAAACCAACGTCCCTTTTACAATAAGGATCCGCTCATGAGCCTCCGCATCAACGATATTGCGCCCGATTTTACCGCCGACACCACACAAGGGGCCATTCAGTTCCATGACTGGATCGGTGATGGCTGGGCGGTCCTCTTCTCGCACCCGAAGAACTTCACGCCAGTTTGCACCACCGAACTTGGCGCGATGGCCGGGCTGGAACCCGAATTTCGTAAGCGCGGCGTCAAGATTATCGGCATCTCCGTCGATCCGGTTGAGAGCCACAGCAAATGGAAAAGCGATATCAGGACGGCGACCGGCTTCGATGTGGACTATCCGTTGATCGGCGACAAGGATCTGAAGGTCGCCAAGCTCTACGACATGCTGCCAGCGGGAGCTGGAGAAACGTCGGAAGGCCGCACGCCCGCTGACAATGCCACCGTCCGTTCCGTCTTCGTCATCGGCCCGGACAAGAAGATCAAGCTTGTCCTCACCTACCCGATGACAACGGGCCGAAACTTCAATGAGATACTGCGCGCGATCGACTCTATCCAGTTGACGGCAAAGCATCAGGTTGCGACGCCCGCAAACTGGCAGCAGGGCGAGGATGTTATCATTACGGCGGCCGTGTCGAACGAGGACGCGATTACCCGCTTCGGATCATTCGACACGGTACTTCCTTATCTGCGCAAGACAAAGCAGCCGCAGGCGTGATCGCCCCAGCAGCGCACGCATAGGGGTGGCATGATTGGCACAGGAGTGGGATTGCACTCGGCGCATTCATGCACCCCGATAGCCCGCAGACCAGCGCCGCGTTCGGCGCAACCCAGGCCTTGATCCGGACGCGACTTGAACGTCCGGTACCACGAGGGATTTCGTGTAGAGGCTGGTATACTTCGGGCCGAGGGGATCTAACGTCCTCCGAAGATTGACGAAATTAGATTAAACGACTTGAGCAGAAGGTCATAGAGACATGGGTGCGGCACTCATGACAACTGCGCTTGCGAGACGTTCGGAGGGCCGGCGCCGCCCGCCTGTTAGGCAGGTCCATAGTACGTTTCCACTAGACGATTGATGTTGTTCTTGCATCGAGGCATCCAATTTTGCGCGTTGCTGCGAATTTGGCCGGGCTTTAATCTTCCAGCGCCTGGTAGGGACGCTTTCCGTGGACGAGACGAACATTGCGCAACTGGTCTTTGCCTTAAGTGTTGCCCGGGAAATCGCCTCGTGGGAAGGCCCGGACTTCGACCTAGTCGTGTATCACGTCCAACAGGCTATTCAGGCAACCAAGCAGGAGGCGTTGCGGCACGGGATCGTCATCGACGTTGAGCAAGATTCCGAGCTGCAATGAGCCCCAGTACAAGCTAGCCGTCAGATACGCAGGCTCAAAGTTCGCGACTCCGATCGCCGCGCCACCGTATTCGCGTCTTCTCGTATGGTCTGCGGCTCGATGCCTGACGGATAACGCGCCACTCGACACCGGCCGCCCCCACCTTCGCGTGCACCTTCTGCCGACCTGTCGGCTGCTGACCGAGCGATGGCGCGGCATCTGCACGCATCATTCGCCGATCAGTTCGAATTCGTCTGACAACGAAGGGTGCGGCTCTTTTGGTAGCAACGGGTCTCGAAATTATTGAGTGGCTGTTGCTGTTGTTGTTGCTGTTGCTTGGCGTGGATCAAAGCGGCGCTGACTGTGGCGCTCCTGGTGGGACTGCCCACCCGTCCGATATCGGCATCATGAGCGGTACCCTGGCAGCCAGCAAGGGCTGCTACGAAAGGTAGCGCCGCCGTCAATAGATAAGCGCGTTTCATCGGTATCGTTCCCTTTTAACTGAGACACGCATACGTCGAATTTCTACAATGGGGAGCATATCCCCAGACGACCGGCAGGGGAAAGTCGGGGCATGGCAGCCGGGAGAATAAAACTCATCGCTTCACGCTGAGAGCAGCTAACGCCAGCGGCACGTCGAAAGGATCTGAAATGCTGTGGTCGCCCTGCGGATCATTTGCCAGTGCCCAACGTATTATATAATATTACTAGGTATAGCATGATGTTATTAAGTGGAAGATGATCAAAATAGAGTAAATTTAGTTGTAATCGTATGTATAAAATTAAAGACATTGGATTTTATAGGAATATTTAAAGATTTTTTTACTACAGTTTTGACAATTGCGAGTTTACGCAAAATAAAGAATCTAGGAGCAGGGTTTCTTTCTCGGATTTTTCCGTCTGATGGGGGAATGCAATGCTTCGGGTTTCAGTTGGCTTGCTCCGCCGGAAGAAAATCGTGGACTTCATTCACGATTCGTCTGGCGCTTACCTGATCATTTTCGCTTTGTCGCTCCCGGTTCTGATCGGCTTGATAGGGCTCGGCACAGACTATGGGCTGTGGACTTACAAGCAACAGGAGATGCAGTCAGCAACCGACGCGGCTGCTGTCAGCGGCGCAGCCGCCTATACCAACAGCGGCGACGCACCAGTTCAATCCCAGGTTAATGCGATAACGGCAAGCTATGGGCTCGTTAATGGCCAGAACAACGTAGTGATATCGATCCACCGCCCGCCGACGCAGGGATCTTACGCCGGGAATAACTCCGCGATCGAAGTCGTTGCGCAACAACCAATGGACTTGTTGTTCTCCGCCCTTTGGCTGGACGAGGCTTTCGTCGTGACGACGAGATCCGTCGCGATGTCGAATGCGGCCAATGCCTGCGTGCTCGCCCTAAACGAGACCGCGAATGCTGCTGCGTCGGCTCAGGGGACAGCCTCGGTGACGTTGAACAATTGTAGCTTGGTTGCGAACTCGACGAGCTCCACGTCGGTCAATGTCGGCGGTTCGGCGTTGATCCAGGCACTGTCGGTCGGGGCTGTCGGTGGGATCAGTGGTCTTGGCGGCATAAAGGCGAGCGAGGGAACGGCGACCGGAATTTCGCCTGTCACAGACCCTTATGCCGACGTTGCGATACCGACCTATTCGGGTTGCACGAGCAACGGCAAACAAAACATCAAGGGGAAAACGACACTCCAGCCGGGTGTTTATTGCGGCGACATTACCGTAAACGCAGGCGCTGTCCTAACCCTTAACCCCGGGATCTACATTCTAGATCGCGCTAGCCTTAAGGTCAATGGCGGCGCGACTTTGATTGGCCACGGTGTCACGATCATCTTTACTTCGAGCACGGGAAGCAATTACGGCACCGCCTCGATCAACGGTGGTGCGATCCTTGATCTCACGCCACCGCTTACGGGAAGCACGGCCGGTCTCGTGATTTTCGGCGACCGGCACATGCCGGCTGGCACCGCCTTCAGCTTCAATGGCGGTGCGACCCAGAGTTTGACAGGATCGATCTACCTGCCAAAGGCGGCCGTCAGCTACTCGGGGGGTAACACCGCGACAAATGCCTGCATCAAGATCATCGCGGACACGGTCACCTTCACGGGCAATTCCAACCTATCGATCGATTGCAGCAGTTATCCAACCCGCGCCATCGGCAGTGCCGCCGGCAAGTTGGTCGAGTGAGGAACATAATGGCTGCAGAAAAAACACTACCAACTGAAGCGTCGTTCTCGGGCGCGCCGGTCACCGAACGGCCGCGGCCTGCCCCATACACTCGGGCAATATTGGCGCGGGTTCGAAGAAGGCTCTGTCAGGATCTCTTCAATCAAGAGCACGGCACGGCCGCTATTGACTTGGCGATCATACTGCCGGTCTTGATCGCGATGGCATTCGGTCTCGTCGACTACTCGTCCGCACTGCTCCAGCAGACGCAGGTGCAGAATGCGGCTCAGCGAGGTCTGCAGTATGCTTTGACCCACGGCTTCAATAGTTCCGCCATGTCCAACGTCATAACAAGAAATACTAACTCCGCCGTCATCTCCGCGACACCGGCGCCGTCGAAATTTTGCGGTTGCCCCAGCAATGTAGGCATCTCCAGCACGACGTGCTCCAGCCTCTGTTCCGACGGATCGCGAGCCGGGACCTATGTATCCGCCTCTGCCGCTGCGACCTACATACCCTACATTGCGCTTCCTTTCGTGCCCGCATCGTTTGCACTGCAGTCAACGGCCACAGCGAGGATTCAATGATACGCCACATCGCGAGGAGGGCCGAGGGGACAACCGCAGTCGAGTTTGCTCTGACTGCGCCGATCTTCATAATTCTTGTATTTTCTATCGGACAGTTCGGGCTCTTTCTCTGGACCCGCTTGGGATTGCAGCACGCCGTCGACCTCGGCGCCCGATGTGCGAGCCTACTCCACAGCACCTGTCCAGATGTAAGTTCAATCCAAGCGTACGCCGTTGACCAGGCCTATGGCCTTACAATCGATCCCAGTGTTTTTTCAGTGACGAAAGACGCGTGCGGACAGAATGTTACGGCGTCCTACACGTATACGATCGCAATTCCTCTTTTGCCATCAGTACCGGTGACCATCGCCGCAACGTCGTGCTTCCCGACCTATTGAACCGGCTTGAGCGCATTAGGAACAATTCGCAGTCAAGGGTAGGGCAGAGCCTTCGGTACACACCGCGCGCAATGGGGCCCATCGGCCGCAGGCCTACTGTGTCACCACAAGTTCTTGCCGTGATGTCGCCGACGACGCCACCATTCCTCCATCGTAAGATTGTTGAAACATGCAATATCGCCGGCGGCGGAAGGGGATTTTTGAACCACGCCGAACTCCTATATGCTTGAGCCTCGTATCATATAGGATCCGAGATGAGGGGGAGAAGATGTCTACTATAGCACTGCTAATAGTGCGGGCCGATGTTCCCAATGAAGCGGACCGGGCGCCCTTCGATCGATGGTATGACAGCCATATGCCAGACGCATTGCGCGCTTTTGGGGCGCTCCAGGCCTGGCGTACGTGGAGCCGAACCGATCCTTCGAAGCATACTGCATTCTATGAGTTTCCCAGTTTGGAGGCGGCAAACGCCTGTATTCAATCGCCCGGCAATGAATTTGATGCCATGTGGGGCCGGCGCGCGACACGCACGCGCGACGTTGTTGAAGTTGTTCAGCGGCTAGCAATTTCAAACTGAGATGCACATTTTTGCCAGTTTGACTGCTGCCGCGCTGGGCTGAGAAACATTATCAATAGCCGTGCGGAGACCCTCAGCCGCCCGCTGGTGGAGCAACCTTTGTGGTATCCTCTGTCAGCCTCGTGATGGGCGCCCAAACCTAAAGAAAGAACTGACATCCAAACGAAACCGCGGCAATGGCCAAGGGCATTGTCAGCACCATGACCATGCATTGCCAGTCGCTCTCATGGAAATCAACGCGCGTTTCTGAGTTCATTTCAGCTACTCCCGATACGCCGAGGAGCGTACCGGACTTAGTGGCGATGTCGTCTCAAAATTGGTTGCCGATTGTAATATTCGGAGTACCCACCACGCGACTGTGCCAGGTTCAAGCCAAGCCTTTCTGAAGGGCCGAGGCCGCGACACTAGCCGCGGCCTGGCCGTAGACAGAGGCACACGAGGCGGGCAGGGGGTTTTCTACTGGCCTGATGTGTTGACCCTGCTCACAGAGGAACTGCGAGCCGTTTCAGAATAGCCGATGAAGGCAAAGTGCAGGATGCCTTCGTTCGAACAGGCGAGCTCAGCCATTGGGTGGGGTCTGGAAAGGTGAGGTCCGCTGGGGTTAGCGGACCTCGGAGCACTGATACAGGAAGTCGGCCGCATTTGGGGCCGCCGCCATAACAGCACAAGCGTCCATAAATCGCATGTTCACCAATGGTGGTACGTGCAACACTCTTTCCAACAATATGGAGCTTTCAATGCAGGTCCTTCAGCTAGATCCGGCGGCAGAATTTGCATCTGCTTAAGGCCAAGCCTTTCTGAAAAACCGAGGCCGCGGCTAGTGTCGCGGCCTGGCTGTAGACAGAGGCACTGAAGGCCTGGAGGGGTTCCATTGGCCTTGGTATGGTCCCTGCTCACAGAGGATGAACCTGCGAGCATCCCAAAATATACAGCGCTGGTGACGAAGGCAGGATGCCTCCGTTCGAACAGGATGGCTTAGCCATTCGGTGGGGCTAGGAAGGTTGAGGCCCGCGGGGGTGACGCAGACGTCGGAGCACTGTGGCAGGAGTCGGCCGTAATTTGGGGGGGCGCGCACATAACCACAATCGGCATCAATCACATGCCGCCACGCGTGGTATTGGCTCGCGCTTTGATGGCTAGAACGTGGTTTCCTGTACCAGCCACCACACGGGAAGAAATGCCAGCGCGATTGCCGCCAGCCAGACCGTCGCGAACTTGATCAAGTACTGCCGCCTCGCCTTGGCTTCATTCCACTCGTAGTACATCGCCAACTCCCAACTTTAGGCTTCGCTACTGAAACACCGCTTCATCGGGGAGTCGAGTGCGGAACTGCAACACTCATCATCGCTCGCTTCGGTGGCTCATAGCTCTGTCTCCTTTTCGGGGATGACAGTAGCCGGGGCGGAAATCTCGCAAAAGTGTGAGTCACCAGGGGCAGTTCCCGGATCCCGCGGAGGGTCGGTCTGCCATATCCGGGCTGCATCGTATCCTTGGGCACCTCAGAAATTTGTTTCAATTATTTCCGGGACCGCTAATGTGCCTGGCATGGCAATCCGAACGGTGCGGCTTAAACAGGACGCAACGGGGACCGAGCATCCTGTACAGGACGAAATCTCGAATGCCAGAGGGAGAGAAGCTCAGTTCTTCGGAGGCAACGCCTGAGCTTCTCTCCCGAAGTCGGACGGGTAATAGGCCATGCGCATAGCGCCTCTCTCCTTGAAGAGGTTGCCGGCAGCCGTATGATGTGGATGGATTGACTTCGCTCCCGCGCGTCAAGCCCGATGAACCAATATCCTCATCGTCGTCACCACATCGTTAGCTCATAAAATGCCGTATAGCTTCAGCGCGATAGCCAGTAAGATGGCGATCAGCACATATCCCGTGTTTCTTATTTCGACGGGATACTTATTCGCCCATCCCAGGCGGTGGTGCATGTAGTAGAGATAGGCGTTGTCACTGACCGCTCCTTAGGTCATCGTGGTCGAGAGCGCCGCCGTTTTTGATGCGCTCTCGTTCTAGCTCCGCTGCTATTTCAGCATCATTTTTTTCTGAACACTGCGCGTCCCCTTCGGGCATGGCTATGCTCCGGCAGCCCTGGTACTCGAGTATTCTGGCGTGCCGGAGCCCTACTTGCGCCACTTATCTCAATGCTTTGAACTCTTGCCACGGTATGCCGCTGGTGTTGGCAAAGCTTCGTGCGCTCTCGCCAGTGCCTCCAACCACGTCGCAAGTTCGGCCGGAACCTCTTCGTTGCCGGCTTCTAACGCTTCAATCCATGAGAGCTCGCACTGAAGCGCCGACGCGATATTGATTGGGGTCCATCTGATATGGAGCAGACACTCGCTAAAACGTTCCGGGGTCATAGTTTGCTCCTAAGTGGCATCTCGGAGTTAGCCTGTTCATTTAGGTCGGTGGAGTCAATTGGAGCAGCGTCGGCTAATTGCTTGCTTTTTGCGTTTCTGTGGCTGCAATCGCTCATCGCGGACCTTGATGCCAGAGAAAACGATGCCGTTGACCACGCTTCCTGCGCAATTGAGCCTGAGCAATGAGAAAAGCTATTCCGCCCGCTTCGCGAACGAGCGGGCCGAGCATCCCTCCGAAAGTCCTTCTAGCGTCAAAATCGAGTGGGGAAAAAGTGGGAAGCCTACTTTTGCTCTTTGAAATGCAAAGTGAAATCAATTGGATAATTCGGAAAATGGCGGTGAAGGTGGGATTCGAACCCACGGTACCCTTCCGGGTACGGCGGTTTTCAAGACCGCTCGATTAAACCACTCTCGCACTTCACCGTTTCTCTTTGCGTCTGCGTTCGAGCTGCCGGCGCAAAACCAGCTTCAATCGCTGGAAACCATTTAATTTCACGCCCTTACAGCAGAGACTGTTCCGGCTTGTAACACCGGCTTCTCGAGCCATTCGGGCACTCTTTCGTGCAGTTGATTTGACGCTGCCTTTGGAGCTGGCGCCTCTCCTGCTGTCGCCTCTCGCGATAAGCTCAGGCAATGCAGCGTTTAAAGCCGTTCGGAGAAAGCGTCAACTGGTTCTATCAGCTTCGCGGATGGCGATAGAGAACACCCGCCTTCAACACACCGCCAGCTCCGTGCGCTCAGCGTGTCGCTCGGTGTGTTAAATTAGCAACTTATTAACCATATTAATTAGAATTGTCCCTATCTTTGCGAAATGCTTCGCAAATTTGCCATGAACGCCGCATGATTAAAGTCTCGTTAGGTTGGTGGGATTAGGGGTGTCTGGCCCAAGTCTGGGCAGATTTCTTAACCATAACGGTCTTGGGCGCGTGGGACATATGAAGCGAGACTACAGGGCGGCGTCATTCGCGGCAGGAATGCGATGGGTTGGACTGTCGCTCATCTGCGCAACGGTTACGGCATGCGGTACCGCTCCGACGTCCACGAAACGCACCCACGGTAAGGAATATTTTTCGGAGAAGGAATACGGCGTCAAGGCGAGCCCGCGCGTTGCCACCGGCAATAATATCCCGAAGGGCGGCGGCCGCTACATGGTCGGAGACCCCTATGTGGTGAAGGGGAAGTGGTACTACCCGAAGGAAGATTTTTCCTACAACAAGGTCGGCATCGCATCCTGGTACGGTTCGGCCTTTCACGGTCGCCTGACTGCAAACGGCGAAGTTTATGATCAGATGCATCTTTCCGCCGCGCATCCGACGTTTCCTTTGCCGAGCTATGCGCGTGTGACGAATACCGAGAACGGCGCGTCCATTATCGTACGTGTGAACGATCGTGGTCCGTACCACGAGGGGCGCATCATCGACCTGTCGAACAAGACGGCCGATATGCTTGACCTGCAGCATAGCGGTACCGGAAGGGTCCGCGTCCAGTATGTTGGTCGTGCCCGCATGGACGGTCACGATATGCCCTATCTGATGGCCTCCTACGTGCCAAAGGGCAGTCGCATTCCGGGTATCAACCCGGGCGGTGGGCAAATCGCGAGCGGTGTTATGGTCGCCTCCAACAGCAAGCGCATAACCGCAGACCAGCTAGAGAGCTTCGGCGGCTTCACGCCCGAGCCCGAGAGTGTCCCGGTGCCGGTCTCGGCGACGTCCTATGCCGGCTCGACCCCAAGCGCCAGCTATAATGCGGCGCCCGTTCCGACACCGATGCCGTCACCGTCCTTTGGTGGTGCTGCACCGCTTGCAGAGCCAACCGCCGGGCAGATGGTCATTCTGCCGGAATTCGGTCCAATCCCATATGAGCGTCCCTACGCAGGACAGCGGTCTCTCGCAATGGGGTATCAGGAAGTGAGCGCCAAAACCGTGAGCGTGGAACTCGCTTTCGATGCGGTGATGGTTCGCAACGATGGGCTCACGCAGGACTCCATCCTGGCATCCTTCAAGCGGCAGAAGGGGGCCGCCGCGAGCGCCGAGTAACGCTGCCCATTGCATCGCTCTCGGTCCGCCGATAGCATCTTCAAGGTCGCCCGAGCTGTGGGGTTTTCGGTGTTGAAGCGTTTGGTTCGCCTGTGCGTTTGTCTTCTGCCTTTTGCAACGGGTGCCGTTGCCGCGAACGCCGATACCAACGCCGCATTCGCGACCAAGGCCGAGCAAGCCTACATGATCGAGGCGTCGACCGGCACAGTGCTTCTTGCCAAGAACGAAAACCAGACCTTCTCGCCGGCTTCGCTCGCGAAGCTGATGACGCTGGATCTGGTCTTCGACGCGCTGTCCAGGAACCAGATTACACTCGATACCGAATATCCCGTTTCCGAATACGCCTGGCGCACCGGTGGCGCGCCGTCGCGCACGGCAACAATGTTCGCCGCGCTCAAATCGAATGTCCGAGTAGAGGATCTCGTCAAGGGTATTGCCATCCAGGGCGCCAATGACAGCTGCATCATTCTTGCGGAAGGAATGAGCGGCAGCGAACCGGCCTTTGCCGCAGCTATGACACGGCGCGCCAAGACGCTTGGCATGGAGCGGTCTGTCTTCGGGAATTCGACCGGACTGCCTGATGGCAAGAGCAAGACGACCGCGCTTGATATGGTGACGTTGGCTGCTGAACTTCAAAAGTCCTATCCGAACCTCTATCCCTATTTCGCGCAGCCCGATTTCGAATGGAACAAGATCTTCCAGCGCAACCGCAACCCGCTGCTTGGTTTCGGCATGGGGGTTGATGGCCTGGCGATAGGCTTTGCCGAGGGAGAGGGATACTCGATCGTTGCTTCAGTCGAACGCGACGGCAGGCGGCTTCTTATGGCACTGGGCGGGATTGCCTCCGACAAGGAGCGGACGGAGGAGGCAAAGCGGGTGCTCGAATGGGGGCTGACCGCATTCGAAAGCCGCCAGATTTTCGCCGATGCTGAGATCATCGGCCAAGCCAGCGTCTACGGTGGAACCTCGCGGAGCGTCGATCTTGTCGCAAAGACGCCGGTGAGCGTCTATATCCCGATTAATAATCCGGAGCGGCTTTCGGCGCGTATCGTCTACCGTTGGCCGTTGATGGCTCCCGTGGAGGCGGGTCATGAGATAGGGACGCTGCGGATCTCTGCCGGTGGCCGCCTTTTGCGCGAGGTGCCGCTCTACACGAAAGAAAACGTGGCTGTCGGCTCATTGAGCAGCCGAGCCGTCGATGCTCTCATGGAGCTCGGCGAGACGTTGCTGTTTTCGTGGCTGTGGGATAAGCCCGAACCCACGTGATCGCCATGTTCGCCGCACAGGGTTGTCACAGGCAGTTTCGCTTTTCGCTGCCTTCAGCTAGATGTTAGGGCAGTGGTGCGGGTTAGCGCCGTAATGCAGGAAGCAGTCATTGTCATCCGGTATAGGGTTGTTTGTAACGTTTGAAGGCGGGGAGGGCGCGGGCAAGTCGACGCAGATCCGTCGCCTTGCCGAGTCTCTCCGTGTGCAGGGCCATGACGTGCTGTTGACGCGAGAGCCAGGTGGTTCACCGGGCGCGGAGGCGGTGCGTCACGTGCTTCTGTCGGGTGCTGCCGAGGCCTTTGGAACACGCATGGAGGCAATCCTTTTTGCAGCTGCGCGTAATGATCACGTCGAGGAAGTTATCCGGCCAGCTCTAATGAGCGGCAAGGTGGTCCTTTGTGATCGTTACATGGATTCGTCCCGCGTCTATCAAGGCGTGACCGGAAATCTTGAATCGGAATTCATCGAGGCGCTGCAACGTGCTGCCGTCAATGGTATCGTCCCGGATTGCACACTGATGCTCGATCTGCCGGCCCGCGCCGGCCTGGAGCGT
Source organism: Rhizobium mesoamericanum STM3625 (assembly GCF_000312665.1). Classification (GTDB taxonomy): domain Bacteria; phylum Pseudomonadota; class Alphaproteobacteria; order Rhizobiales; family Rhizobiaceae; genus Rhizobium; species Rhizobium mesoamericanum. Next base: position 2,656,062 of record NZ_HF536772.1, read on the forward strand.
GCCCGGAGGCGGGGAGCGGCTGGCGACGTGAGCCCGGATCGCTTCGAGAAGGAAGAACTGGAGACCCACGAGAAGCGCCGTGAAGCCTTCCTCGATATCGCTGCCGGGGAGCCAGACCGTTGCCGCGTGATCGATGCGATGCAGACCGAAGAGGCTATCGCGGCGGAGATTCTGGAGATCGTTGGGCAGCGCCTGTCACACCCGGCCTCGGTGAAGGTAGCGGAAACAGCGCATGAGTGATGAACGTCCGGGATTGCTCGACGGCGCCATATGGCCGGCCGAGAATATGAAGCTATTTGGTCACGAGCAGGCCGAGGCGTTCCTCGGGCAATCATACCGGTCGGGTAAGGGGCACCACGCGATCCTGATAGAGGGGCCACCGGGTATCGGCAAGGCGACACTCGCGTTCCGCTTTGCAAACCACGTGCTGACCCATCCTGATCCGACCAGCGCGCCGGAGTTGCTGGCGGATCCCGATCCCTCTTCATCGGTTAGCCGTCAGATAGCTTCCGGTGCGTCACACAACCTGCTCCACCTGGCGCGTCCCGTTGATGAGAAGACCGGGAAGGTCAAGTCCGCCATCACGGTTGATGAAGTCAGACGGGCAGGGCGCTTCTTCTCACAGACCTCTGGCACCGGCAATTGGCGCATCGTCATTATCGATCCAGCCGATGACATGAACCGCAATGCCGCGAATGCGATCCTGAAAATTCTCGAGGAGCCGCCGAAGCGCGCGCTGTTCCTACTTATCTCGCACGCGCCCGGGAAACTACTGCCGACAATTCGTTCGCGCTGCCTTCCGCTGAAGCTTGCACCGCTTGAAGACAGCGCTCTCGGCGCGGCGCTCGCGCATCTCGGTATCGAGGCCAATGATCGCGACCTTCTTGCGGCAGCGAACGGCAGCGTAGGCGAGGCGCTGAAGCTGGTGAACTATGGCGGCGGCGAGATCATCGCCGCCTATAACGAGGTCCTGCAAGCGCAGGGAGCATCTGCCCGCCGGGCGATGCATCGGCTTGCGGATGCCCTTTCTGGCAAAGATAGCGATACGATCTTTGAGTTCTTCACTAGCCATGTGAGCGAAGATCTGATGCGCAGGGCGCGGGCGGCAGCGATTGCAGGGCAGGTGGCAGCGGCCGAGCGATTGGCCCGTCTGCATTCCGACATCGGCGAGCGGCTGACGGTCTCTGATGCCTACAATCTGGACCGCAAGCAAACAATCCTCAGCATCCTCGGAGACATCAAGCAGCCTGGTCCCTGATCAGGGCGCGAGCAGCTTCCAGGCGACGACGACGAGCGTCAACGCCAGCACGATACGGATTGTCCGTTCATGAAGCCTCGGTGCGATCAGGCTACCGGCGACGATGCCAGGGATTGAGCCCACCAGAAGAGCAAACAGCATTCCCCAGTTAATCTCGCCGATCATCCAGTAGCCCATGCCACCGATCAGCGTTAGGGGAACGGCATGCACGATGTCGGAACCGACGATCTCGCGGACATCAAGGCGCGGGTACAGCACGAGCAGCACCGTTACACCCAGAGCCCCAGCTCCGACTGATGTCAGCGTAACCAAGGTACCAAGTGCCAGGCCAAGCACGGTGGTCCAGACGGCAATCGTGACCGGCTTGGGCGGCGAGCGCTCTCCGATTGCATGGAAGGCGAACGCCAGAACTTGCTTGCGAAACAGCAGCATCAAGGCAGTTATGACAAGCAGCCAGCCAAGCGCTGTCGTGATCGTGTGGGCGACTTCGACGCTCTTGCGGTCGACGCCGGCCATCAGCCAGAGCATGAGCAGGGCTGCCGGAACGCTGCCGGCGGCAAGACAGCCGACAATGCGCCAGTTTACCCGGCCGTGCATGCCGTGCACCGCCGTTCCTGCCGTCTTGGTAACCGCGGCATAGAGCAGATCGGTTCCGACAGCGGTGGCCGGATGAACACCGAAGACCAGCACCAGGAGGGGCGTCATGAGCGATCCGCCACCAACGCCGGTGATACCGACAAGCGCGCCGACGAGAAGTCCCGAGAAAGAGTAGAGGGGATCGAAACTGGAAAGGTCAGTCAAACAGGCGACCTCGAGCTCGCGCGCTTGAATTGGTGCTGCCGAGTGCTGGAGATGTCACGTCGCTGATGCCCCACCTTGGATTTTTCTTTGGGTAGAATGCGTCTAAAATCGAGTCAAGTGCAGTGTGCCCGTCATGGGTAAATCGCCGATGCTTTCGAAACTTGGTGTTTCGCTTCGCCATGACATGCGCTAAGAGCGGCTGACAAATTTTATAGAGTAAGCCGGACAAGAATGGCCGCCATGACAGACAAGACACCCTTCTACATCACCACCGCGATTTCCTATCCGAACGGCAAGCCTCATATTGGCCATGCCTACGAGCTGATCGCGACGGATGCCATGGCGCGTTACCAGCGCCTTGATGGCAAGGATGTCTTTTTTCTGACGGGTACCGATGAACACGGTCAAAAGATGCAGCAGACGGCGCGCGCAGAAGGCATTTCGGCGCAGGAGCTCGCTGACCGCAATTCCGGCGCATTCCAGTCGATGGGGCAACTTCTCAACGCCTCGAATGATGATTTCATTCGAACGACGCAGGAGCGTCACCATCAAACGTCGCAAAACATCTGGAACCTGATGGCCGATAGCGGCGACATTTACAAGGATTCCTATGCCGGCTGGTATTCGGTTCGTGACGAGGCCTACTATCAAGCGAACGAAATTGAGTTGCGGCCCGATGGGGTGCACTACGGACCGCAAGGCACGCCTGTCGAATGGGTGGAAGAGGCGAGCTACTTCTTCAAGCTTTCGGAATACCAGGACAAGCTTCTCGCGCACTACGAAGCCAATCCGGACTTCATCGGGCCGGCCGAGCGGCGCAACGAGGTCATTTCTTTCGTCAAGTCGGGACTGAAGGATCTGTCGATTTCGCGCACGACCTTTGATTGGGGCATCAAGGTGCCGAACGACCCTGACCACGTCATGTATGTCTGGGTTGACGCCCTGACCAACTACATCACGGCAACGGGCTATATCGAAGATCGCAACGGCCCCCGCGCCAAGTACTGGCCGGCGGATGTGCACATTATCGGCAAGGATATCATCCGCTTCCACGCTGTCTACTGGCCAGCCTTCCTGATGTCCGCGAAGCTGCCGCTGCCAAAGCGCGTCTTCGCTCACGGCTTCCTGCTCAACAAGGGCGAGAAGATGTCGAAGTCGCTCGGCAACGTCGTCGATCCGGTTAATCTCGTGAACCATTTCGGCCTTGACCAGGTGCGCTACTTCTTTCTGCGCGAAGTCTCCTTCGGCCAGGACGGCAGCTATAGCGAAGAGGCGATCGGCACCCGCATCAACTCCGACCTTGCCAACGGTATCGGAAATCTTGCCAGCCGCTCGCTGTCGATGATCGTCAAGAACTGCGACGGCAAGATCCCGGAATGTGGTCCGCTGACGGATGAAGATCGCGCCATGTTGGCGCAGGCTGATGCGCTGCTCGCCTCGACGCGGGACGATATGGGCAAGCAGCTTATTCACCGGGCGCTGGCTTCGATCATAGCCGTCGTTTCCGAAACCGATCGCTATTTCGCCGGCCAGGAGCCGTGGGCTCTCAAGAAGACCGATCCGGCGCGCATGGACACCGTGTTGTATGTCACGGCTGAGGTCGTCCGTCAGATCGCCATCCTGCTGCAGCCCTTCATGCCGGAATCGGCCGGCAAGCTCTTGGACCTCGTTGCGGCTCCTATAGACAAGCGAGATTTCGCGGCACTCGGCAAAGCCGGTCGCCTCGTCGCCGGCACGCCGCTGGAAGCGCCGAAGCCGGTCTTCCCGCGCTACGTCGCGCCGGAAGCGTGAGGACGTCATGCTGATCGATACGCATTGTCATCTGGATTTCGCCGACTTCGAGGCGGAGCGGGACGAGATCGTCAAGCGCGCTCACGATGCGGGCGTCAAGCAGATGGTGACGATCTCGACGCGTGTGCGCAAGCTGGACGGGCTGCTCGCCATCACGGAGAAATATCCGTCTGTGTTCTGTTCCGTCGGCACCCATCCGAACAATGCCGGCGATGAACTCGACATCCAGACGGACGATCTCGTCCGTCTGGCTACCGCCCACGAGAAGATCGTCGCGATCGGCGAGGCCGGCCTCGACTATTTCTACGACACGCAGAAACCGGAAGACCAGAAGACCGGGTTGCGGCGTCACATCAATGCATCGCGCGAAACGCAGCTGCCGCTTGTAATTCACAGCCGCAGCGCTGACGAAGACATGGCGGCGATCCTGACCGAGGAAACGGGGAAGGGAAACTTCCCCTTCATCCTTCATTGCTTCTCCTCGGGCGCCGAACTCGCAAGGGTGGGTGTTGAACTTGGCGGCTACGTCTCCTTTTCCGGCATTCTGACGTTCCCGAAGTCGGAGGAGCTTCGCTCTATCGCCGCGACGATCCCTCACGATCGTTTGCTTGTCGAAACGGACGCGCCCTATCTTGCGCCCAAGCGCTGGCGCGGCAAGCGCAACGAACCTTCCTACGTGGTGAACACCGCCGAGGTTCTGGCCGAGACGCTCGGACTTAGCTATGCCGAGATGGCCCGGATCACGACGGAGAACGCATTCCGCATTTTCTCAAAGATGCCGAGGATCTAAGAGCGTGGGATACAGACGGCGTTTCACCATTCTCGGCTGTTCGTCGTCACCCGGCGTTCCTCGCATTACAGGCGACTGGGGCGCCTGCGATCCAGCCAATCCGAAGAACCGTCGTACCCGCGCGGCCTTCATGGTGCAGCAGTTTGATGACAACGGTGGCGTCACCACCGTCGTTGTCGACACCGGACCGGACTTTCGCGAGCAGATGATCGCCGCCCGTGTCACACACATCGATGCGGTTCTCTATACACATCCGCATGCCGACCACATCCATGGTCTCGACGATCTTCGCGGCTATTTCTATGGATCGCAGCAACGCGTTCCGATCCATGCCACGAAGGAGACGATGGATCGCATTCGCCAGGGGTTCGGCTATTGCATGGAGACGCCCCCCGGGAGTAACTATCCGCCAATCGTTGAACCCAGGATCATTGAAAGCACTGATGGGCCGATGCGAATTACCGGCGCGGGGGGTACGATTTCGTTCCGTCCCCACACACAGCAGCATGGTGATATCACGTCGTTGGGATTTCGCATCGGAGATGTCGCTTATTGCAGTGATATCAGTGACTTTCCTCCCGAAACGGTCACCAAGCTTCGGGATCTCGATGTCCTCATCATCGACGCGCTGCAGTACCGATATCATCCCAGCCACCTTTCGCTGGAACAGTCCTTAGACTGGATTGATCGTCTGAAGCCTAAGCGGGCAATCCTGACCCACATGCATACCCCGCTCGACTACGACACTGTTATGGCCGAGACGCCAGATCATGTCGTACCAGCCTATGATCAGATGAGCTTCGATATCGAGTTGGCGGAGCTGGAAACCGTCTGACGCGGTTGTAGCGCGCCAGCATCACCGAAAGCGGCGAGCCGCCCTTCAAAGAACATTAATATACGCCAATATCGTTTTGAAATACAACGTATTTATGTGGTCCGACTATAATGGTGGCGTTGCGTTTTCGATTGCCTCTGTTGCTCCAAATAGTGTGGTTTCGGCACTGATGGGTGAGTCAGTGGCTGGCCCGCTCGCATTGTATGATAGGGACCTAGTAGATTGCTTCCGCATCAGCGTGCTGCTACGTCCTCACCGGTTTGCTGCTTCTTGGAGTTGCGAGGTTGGCAACAAGGAAAGTGCTTGTAGGTAGGTCAAGCACAACCGTATGCTGCAGTGGTGACGAGTTGGAGTGAAGTCATTGACGCTCAGATAGCAATTGGCGATCATCGTGACATCGCACGAGGATTCGCCGAGATGGGTTCTGATCAGGGCGGCGCAATAGCCCAACTTGCGGGCCCACGCCCAAAGCTCCACAATTGGCTGATTGAGCAGGGTGAGTACGAGCGGCAGGAACAGCGACGTGGACGACGGCACGCATATGAATCTGTCGACGCCCGCCAAACGGCCCTGATCGTGATCGATATGGTCCCATTTTTCGTCGAGGAAAGCGGCTACTGCCGAGGGACACTGCCGAACATCATTCGCCTCGCGGACGCTCTTCGCACCGCTGGTGGCAAGGTGACCTGGGTTGTTCCCGGCTCCAATCAGCCTCATCCGGATCTCACACGGGAATTCTTTGGCGACGAGATAGCGGAAGTATATAGGAGGTCAGGCGGGGTGGGCCCGTTATCGCGAAGGGTGTGGGCTGGCCTATCACCGAGAGCGGAAGATCTGTATTTCGAGAAGTCCGCTTATAGTGCGTTTTTCCCGGGCTCCTCAGACGCACCCGCTGTTCTTCGCGCTCGCGGAATTGACACTGTTCTCATCACAGGAACCCTGACGAACATCTGCTGTGAGTCCTCGGCCAGAGACGCCTATGCAAGCGGGTTCCGGGTGATTTTCATAGCTGACGGGACGGCTGCCAGGCGCGATCAGGAGCACAACGCAGCACTCCACAATATTTATCGGAGCTTTGGCGATGTGCGACCGACAGATGAAGTCATTGCCCTTCTGTCCGCTAAACAGGCTCTAAGGTAACCGTTGGACGCAGGTTCGAAGAGATCAAATGGAGAATACCCGAGAGAAAGTGGCCGCCGTTACAGCCGCGCTCCGACGCTCAGGAGTTGTCTGCGATCTTTTTGGCGGTTGGGCAGAGGAAGTTTTAGGTCTCCGCAAGCCATCTACGCATAGCGATATCGATATGGTTTATCGCAGCGAGACCTTCCGGGAACTCGATTCTAAGCTTCGAGACATTCCTGAGTTCGAAGAGGTTCCACTCAAGCGCTTCCGCCACAAACGAGCTTTCCGCTTTTACGGCACGCTGTGCGAGATAACCCTGGTGCAGGGAGGAGAGGGGCCTGTTACGCTTTTCTGGGGCGACGCTCCTTTCCTGTGGGATACTCCGCTCCTGCATGGAGCCTTGGTCGAGGTTGAGAAGGAGCCGATCTCAGTCGTATCCGCCAGCAACCTCAAACGATACCGCGATCTCCATAGGGACAGGCAGCCGCATCGCTGGCGTGAACCGCAAGCGCTAGAAGCCTACGAATGAAATGTGGAACTCCTGCTGCTCCATGGGTAAAACCTGCAAGCCCGTGATTCCCAGACTGGCCGCCGGAGACGTTGTCCGCCTGGTTTCGCCAGCAAGCACACCCAGCGAAGCTGACGTAGAAAGTTGCATCAGATTTTTGGAGGGGCTAGGCCTCAAGCCCCAATTGGGTGTCCATGCTCTTGACCGACTTGGTTTCCTCGCGTGGCCGCGATGAAGACCGTCTTCGATATGCAAAGCCTGAACGCGGTGTTGCACAGCTCTCTTACGGGCGTTTGTTGCTTTTCGTCCGGCATGGAACGCACCACAAGCTGTCGGTGTCTCACACAACGAAGTAGGGGTCTGCTGCGTCGTATTGCTCGTCTCGAAGGGCGTTCGAATGGGTTCCTTGATCGTCTGGGTAGCGGGAACCTTACCGAACCCGCTGCCGGGTTGAAGGGTGATCAAAGCGATGACGTCCCTGTCTGGAGGTCGAAGCGTAATCGGCAGACTGAACGTATCATCCGCGACGGTCACCGGGCGGGTGATCACGAGCATTCGGGCCTTCGCCAAGAAGTCGCCGCGCAGACGCTGCCATGTGAAAAGATAGCACAAGCCAGCCGCTTCCCCTCGGTTGGGATGGCAAAGTAGCCGACCAGAATAAGAGTGCCCACACCCGGGATCTGGAAAGCGTCGGCGGACGCTCCTATCTCATTCCTATAGGAATTCAGGGAGGTTATCATGCCAAAACCTGCCAATCGTGCGGGAGAAAGTCCTATTGTCGAGATCCTGCCCCCAGCCAGGTTTTCCAACCACGAAACCGTCGTCTGCGATTGCTGCCATCAAAGAAAGAGTAGGGATGAGTTCGACGAGGATGCATTCGGCATTTGTGCAGAATGCATTGGTTCCGATGCGGGTGTCGTCGATCTCGTGATGGGTGTTTACGAATGTCATCAATAAGAAGTCGCGCTGGGGCGGCCACCGGGGGGATAGGTCTCTTGGATTACTCCATCAAGCGCGCAGTGTCACATAGGTACGCGGAACGTCATGGCCCCGTTGCTTGACTCCGGCGAATAATGGAACAAATAGAGAACGAATGCGATTGGATAGCGATGATGTTGAACAAGGTTACGAAGGATCCTCTGAAGCGCAACTCGTTTGAAGTCTGGTGGCGAGCGCTGCCGAAGGATATTCGAGAGAAGCAAGACTATGCGTTCGCAAAACGTTGCTTCCGGGCAGGGCACCTCTTGGGAGCCCGACCGGCTAAGACGAAGTTCCGGTTCCGAGCCGGAAGGTTGTCGTCTGGGCCTGAGCGACAAACAGCAAATACGCTACGAGGGAAGCCATGATCGAATTGGATTTCCGCGTTGCGAAGCGGGGAGGAAGCCACCGAAGACGGGATGGAAACTTTTGCCTGTGCAGGCCCGATGCCTGACATTCATCCGTTCCGAAGACTTCGACTATGGACCCTGAAGGAGGCGGGCGACCAAGGACAGATCCTTGTGATCACCTGCAACTTCTGCCGGGTCACTCACAGGTATATTCCGGACGATCTGGTTAAACTCTGCGGTGACATTACCCTGGACAGGGTGCTAACCCGTTTCAAATGCGAGGGGTGTGGCAAAAAGCACTATCTCAGGATGGAGCTGCATTTCCCCAATGGCAGCGAGTATGGACACCTGAAGGTAAGGCGGCTCACAGAAATCCGCACAGTGACGATCCCCATCTGGGCGGACGACGTCCTGCACTAGTAGGGCAATGGATCCACGGAATTGAGCTTGATGAGGTGGACGACATACGACCATTGGTGACCGCGCCGCTCATCAGTGGAGCAACTCCCACCCTCTCGTGCGCTTCTTTCACGTTAAGCTTGGCAGCCGTCTTCTCCTGGATTTCAGAAGTTGCGTCGCGGCTGATCGCGGCGGGGTTTCCGCGAGCGAACCTTACGAGGTTGCCTTTTTCGCGAAAAAGCATGGGATCTCGAAAGAGGACGCGATGGTGATCATCAAAAAACACGGTTCAAACCGGGAGGCGGCTGACGCGGCGGCTGCCCAAAAGAAACCCCGCTGATTGAAAGCGGGGTTAAATGGGACGATTGGAAAGGTGAACATGATTTGTTCGCGTCGCCAAATGCGCCATCAGGTACCGGTTCCGGTACGAACTCGTACAAACGCCCCGCTGACGCGGATGCAGTGAGGAGCATTGAAACGCTTGTGAGCTTCGTTCGCTGCCCGCGACAAGCCCAGGGTTGCGTCTTGCGGGATTAAAGTGCAAATGCCACTAGGGGCAACTTGAGGACCAACGCGAACGACGGTGGGGTGTGTCTGGCCATTCCGGTTTATTCCGTCTCGTGTTAGGTTGCACGTATGACACGAGACGCCGCTATTGCCAGAGCAGTGTCCTACTTCACATCAGGCCGTTTTCGGAAGGATCTGGCGCGACGGATCGCGATGCCGACGGAGAGTCAGAACCCTGACCGTGCGTCGGTGCTCGACCTTTACATTGAGACTGAGATGAAGCCGGCTTTCGAAGCCCTCGGTTTCGCAGGTCGGATACTTTCCCAAGAAGATTGGCCCTTTCTTTATGTCGAGCGCCACGAGGACGCCCTTCGACCGACGGTATTGGGCTATGGCCACGGCGACGTCGTCCGGGGGCTCGATAATGATTGGGATGACGGTCTTTCTCCCTGGCAGCTGACCGAGCGGGACGGCAGGTGGTACGGCCGCGGTGTCGCCGACAACAAGGGCCAGCATACAATCAACATCGGTGCGCTTCGGGCCGTGATCGAAACGCGCGGGAAGCTTGGATTCAATGCCAAGTATCTGATCGAGATGGGGGAGGAGAGGCTTTCCCCTGGCCTGCATGCACTGGTTGCGGCTCATAAGGAATTATTCCGCGCCGACGTGTTGATCGCCTCGGATGGTCCCCGTCTTTCGGCCACGCGGCCGACTGTCTTTCTGGGGTCTCGCGGGGCGATCAGCTTTGACATTTGGATCGATGCCCGCAAGGGCGGTCATCATTCCGGTAATTGGGGGGGTCTTTTATCCGACCCTGCAATCCAGCTTGCCCATGCGATCTCCACTATTGCCTCGCCCTCGGGCAGGATTCTGGTCCCGGAATGGCTCCCGATGGGTATTCCGGACAATGTTCGCCGAGCTCTCGCGGACTGTGAGATCGAGAGCGGTGCTGAAGGCCCGCAGATTGATCCCGATTGGGGCGAGCCCGGCCTGACTCCAGCGGAGAAGCTGTACGGTTGGTGCTCATTCGCCGTACCTGCCTTCGAGGCCGGAAACCCGAGGACGCCTGTTGGGGCCATTCCGGCGCGAGCTTGGGCTCGCTGTCAGTTGCGCTTCGTCGTCGGTGTCGAGGTGGAAAATATCCTGCCGGCTCTGCGCCGCCATCTGGATCAGTGCGGTTTTTCACAGGTTCAAATAGCGCAGGCGAACGATGCCGCTTTTCGTGCGACAAGGCTCGATCCTGAACACCCATGGGTTAGTTGGGCGGTGGACTCGATTGGCCGCACGACGGGGAAAAAGCCGGCCATACTGCCGAACCTTGGCGGCTCGCTGCCGAACGATGCCTTCTCCGAAATTCTGCAGCTTCCGACCGTGTGGATACCGCACTCATATCCGGGGTGCTCTCAGCATGCACCGAACGAGCATCTGCCCGTCAACATCGCCCGTGAGAGTCTCGCGTTGATGGCGGGGCTTTATTGGGACCTTGGCGAGCCAAACGTTCCGGGAGCATCAAACGCCGATTGACCCGGTAAGTGAGCGCGCGGCTGGTGGCATTGGCTGCATAAGAGAGCATTTTTGTTCCCAACTTCTTGGAAAGCGATCCGTTTAGCGCATGATCGCGCGGGCTTTACTGGCGGTTTGGTTGGACGAATCCAATCAATCGGTCGGCGGTGGATTGTTTGGCTTGATGCAACAGCCTTGCCGGATTGACTGGCATTCTTGGGTGTTTGTCTTGGACACGGGGGATAATGCTCTGGCAAAAACCCAACTGGTACCGAAGCAACCTTGGACGCCGACAGCAAGACGCTAACAGTCACGGCTGTATTCGGCTAGCCGATGTAGCCACATTCAACCACCACCTGTGCAGAGTGTCGGCGTTAGTTCCATAATCTATCTTATCCGATTTTCTGATGTACCCGCAAAGTTAAAGTGTCCTCATTCTGCAAAGTAAGAATGTCACTCTCCCCGGGCTTTGATGACCTGGGAGATTGCGGATGGGACTGATAGCGATGAGCGAGCGTGATGTGCAGCGGATCGAGATTTTGTCGAAGGTGATTGCCGGCCGCATGACGCTGGTGTCGGCGGCGCGTGTGCTTGATCTGAGCACACGCCAGGTTCGTCGTCTGCTGGAGCGGATCAAGACTGACGGCGCAGCGTCGATAAGGCATAAGG
>NZ_HF536772.1:2667672-2849279 GCF_000312665.1 Rhizobium mesoamericanum STM3625
CAGGATTTCATGAACGATCCGGCGGTGCTTGCGCGGCGTCAGAAGGCACTGTCGCGGCTTGATGCTGCGGAATGAAGGGTTGATGGAATACTCTCAAAGCCAAAGCCGAAGGGGTATGTTATCACCCGCCCCCTCCCTTCCCTTGCAACCCGGCCCAGCCGGCCGGATCGGGGGCTGATCGTCAGAGCAAGTGTCGCGTTTCTAACTGGCTGACAATGTCGCGCCTCTAGTCAGCTTTGACATCTGATGTAGCCGGGCACATTCTATTTTCAACTGCGACATGCCAATGATTTCAACGGCTTCACTTTGGAGATTTTGGCATGTCCCGATGCTATACGCAGCTTGCTCTCGCCGACCGACGACGCCTACATCAGCTAGTGGCGGCAAAAGTTCCCGTCAACGAAATGGCCCGTCAGCTTGGCCGTCACCGCTCGACGATTTACCGCGAGATCAAGCGCAACACGTTTCGCGATCGTGAACTGCCGGACTACGACGGCTACTACAGCACGGTTGAAGCCTGCGACGTCCAACAAGGCGTTCGCGGGCTACGCGCCCGTGAATTGCTTCTGCCCAATCGAGCGTGGCTCTCCGGGTCATGGGCGAACTGCGTGACCACGTTGTGTCGTCGGCAAAGTTCACGAAGGCGCCGCGCCCAATACTAATGGTCGCGGTAGTTCCCAGCTCGCCGTCCACGGCCCATTCGAGTGGGGCTCGCTCGTTGCAGGCCGCGTGTCCTGCTCGATGACCACGGACTGATGCCCTCCGTGTCCGGGAGGAACGATCATCACGGGCCCGTCCTCAGCGGCGCCGTCTTCCAAGCATCATGTTTGGCATTGCCTGGGGCGGCAAGCCCTGTAATCGACCACCCTTCTGCATCGTCCAACGCTTGGCTTATGGCTTCCAGTGATGGAAACGAGGCGTAGATCTAGTGGGCTTCGCGCTCGCCCTAGCAGCGTCGCCGTGGGAACAAGCGTGCGCTGTTTGGCGGAATTCGGAAGCCCCTCCCCGCTCGCCTCAACCGACATCAAGCACCAAGGATCATGACCGCACTTGATTGCAACTGATCTGCGGTCTTGAAGGGATCTGAACCAGCGGCACCTTGCCCAGATGGGTCAAGTGCCCCTCGGAACGGACTTCGGGCGCGTTCAACCCGGTGGCCGAGCAGCAGGAAGTGATGGCCCCGCGATCTCGTCCTTGAACGGATGATCCGACTGCCGCCGGTCGATGCCGATATCAGTGGCGGCGCCATTGGCGCCAACCGCCGCACCTTTCCCTCAGATCATTTGTCCCGAAATCGCAATCACGTGCGCGGCTTCAGGTTTTCCGGGTCGTAGATCGGCTTGTAGCCGACGCTGATGACTTCAACCGGGTAGGTCTCGGTGAAGTACTCGACATTCAGCTTGCGGCCGACCTGGCAGTATTCATGTGGGAGATAGGCGAGCGCGATGTTCTTGCCGACCGTCGGACCGTAGGCGACGGAGGTGGTGTAGGAGATGCGGCCGACGCTATCGACAAGCGTCTTACCGGTTTCCGGGTCCATGACCGGCATGGAGCCGACGGGGTAGCGTTTGACCCCCTTGCTGTCGGTGTTCTCGGTCATGACGAGCGTGCAAAGCATCGCCGGCTGGTGTTCGCGCGCCTTGTATTCCAGGTGCTTGGCCTTTCCGCGGAAATCGGCTTCCTTTACCTTCGGACGGGCGAGGTCGGCTTCCAGCAAGTTATACTGGGTGAGCAGGTCGGCGTTCTGCAGACGCAGCGACTTTTCCATGCGGCGCGAGTTGGCGTAGGTCTCGACGCCGAACGGCATGACCCCAGTGGCGCGCAGCGCGTCCCAGACGGCGAGGCCGTCCTCGTATTTCATGTGCAGTTCCCAGCCCTGCTCGCCGACATAGGAAATGCGGAAGGCGGTGACCATCTTGCCCGCGATCTCGACCGGCTTGATGGCCGCGAAGGCGAAGTTTTCGGGGTCGAGCGCAGCCGGATCGGCCACGACCTTCTTCAGCGTGTCGCGGGCGTTCGGACCCCAGATGCCGATGGTGATGAATTTTTCCGAGACGTCGGTGATGGTGACGTCGAGACCGCGATCCTCGGCCACGCGCTTCATGTAGTGGAAGTCGCGCGGGCCGGCATCGGCGCCGTTGATCAGGCGGCAACGGTCGGCCATGCGGATGACGGTGAAGTCGGCGCGCACCATGCCCTCGTCATCGAGGAAGTGGGTGTAGATCCCCTTGCCGATATTGGCGTCACCACCGATCTTGGCGACGCAGAGCCATTCCAAGAGCTCGACATGATCGGGGCCTTCGAGGTCGACCATGTGGAAGTGGCTGAGGTTGACGATTCCGCAATCCTCGCTCATCGCCAGGTGCTCGGCATTGGAGACGCGCCAGAAGTGGCGGTTGTCCCATTCGTTTTCGCGCACCGGAACACGGTCGCCATATTTCTCCAGAAGGTGCTCGTTGGCCTTGTAGCCGTGGGCACGCTCCCAGCCGCCGAGCTCCATGAAGTAGCCGCCGAGTTCCTTCTCGCGCTCGTAGAAGGGCGAGCGCTTGGCGTTGCGACCGGAGGCATAGGGCTCGCGGGTGTGTACAGCGGGGAAGTAGATCTTCTGCGCGGCCTCGTAGCAGCGGCCGGCGATGAATTCCTCGGTAAGCTGGTGCGGGTAGAAGCGGGCATAGTCGATCGAGTTATGGTCGATCTCGGTGCGGCCGTCGGTCATCCAGTCGGCGATCAGCTTGCCGTAGCCCGGGCCGTCCTTGACCCAGATGGCGACGCAGTACCAGAGGCCGCGCACCTTCTGGCTCTCGCCGCAGGAAGGGCCGCCGGCGGCGGAGACCTGCAACAGGCCGTTGAAGGAGTGGCTTTCGTTATAGCCTAGTTCGCCGAGGATCGGCGTCAGTTCCATGGCCTTTTCGAGCGGCTCGAGGATCTGCTCCATTTCGAGGTCGCGCTGCGAGGGCGAGAGGCGAGCTTCATGCTTCTCGAGCAGTTCGCGCGGGTGGCACATGCGCGGATTGGTGGTTTCGTAATAGCCCCACTCGATCTGGCCGCCTTCCGTCGTCTTCGGGTCGCCGGTGTCGCGCATATAGGCCGAGTTGCCCTGGTCGCGCAGCAACGGGAAGCCGATTTCCTTGCCGGTGCCTTCGAACTCGTTGTAGGGGCCGAAGAAGGTCAGCGGGTGATCGACCGGCATGACGGGCAGGTCCTCGCCGACCATCTCGGCGATCAGGCGGCCCCAGAGGCCGGCGCAGACGATGACGTGGTCGGCCATGATGGTGCCGCGATGGGTGACGACGCCCTTGATGCGGCCGCCTTCGACGATCAGCGACTGGGCCGGCGTGTTGCCGAATATCGTGAGCTTGCCGGACTTCTCGGCTGCATCAACCAGCTTGCCGGCAACGGTCTGCGAGCGTGGGATGACGAGGCCGGCGTCGGGATCGAACATGCCGCCCTGGACCTGATCTTCCTCGATCAGCGGGAACATTTCCTTGATCTCTGCGGGGGACACGTAGCGGGCGTTGGTGCCGAAGGCCTTGGCGGAGGTGAGCTTGCGCTTGATCTCTTCCATCCAGGGGTCATCGCCTGTGCGAGCGACTTCAAGGCCGCCGATGCGGGAGTAGTGGCCCATCTTCTCGTAGAAGTCGATCGAATACTGGGTGGTCCAGACCGAGAGATAGTCGTGGCTGGTGGTGTAACAGAAGTCGGAGGCGTGGGCGGTCGAGCCGATGTCAGTTGGGATGCCCGATTTGTCGATGCCGACGATGCCGTCCCATCCGCGTTCGATCAGGTGATGCGCGATCGAGGCGCCGACGATGCCGCCGAGACCGATAATGACAACTTTTGCCTTGCTTGGAAATTCCGCCACGTACCGGTTCCTTCTCAGTTCTTCGACGAATGTGCCACGCCACATTCATTTCAATTCTCGGTCAGACCTCTTCGCATAAAAACCACGGTGTTGGACAGCTCATGATCGTCATTGGCTCCGCCCCCCGCGACATCGGCGCAATCGCGCTGTCAAGCGAAGCGAGAAATTGACCCATATATTGCCTCACCGGGAGAGGTACTGTCACATTGTTTGACGTGGGGACGCATGGAGCCGCAAGGTGGATTTCAGGCGAGTTGCAGCGCGGCCATCCTCCATTGGGTAGTCGCGGCTTGGCGGAAGGATCGGATCTGGACAGCGGGGCGATTTGACTTGGCGGGAACGAAATGGTTTCGGACGGCTGAGAAGATCGAGACAAATTGTTGTAGCGACCCGATCGACCGAAATCCTTGCCGGGTCGTTCACGCTGCGAATTCTCGGCCCTGTTGTTCAGCGATGCTCGGCGGCGGGCATGACCTGACGCCGGGCGGCGCCATAGGATCGCAGCTTTTCGGTGATGATGCGCTTGGGCGCCTTGCCCTTTTTCTTCAGCAAACGGACCAGAAATCGCTTGGCTGCCTTGGTGTTGCGGCGAATCTGAACGATTTTATCCGGGACATATCCGTCTTGATTCACGGTGCGCCACAGCCAGCAATTTCTACCTCCGATTCGCGCCACAGCCTCGTCGAGAGCCACACGTCGCTGGAAGAAGGCGATTTGCGGTCCAGCCGCGCTGTGATCATGGAACCGTGCGACCTATACCATCGGCGGATCGTTTCATACGAGACTGCCACACCGCGCTCCAGCATCATTTCCTCGACTTCGCGCAGGCTGACATTGAACCGGAAATACAGCCAGATTGCACGGGCGAGGATTTCAATAGGGAAGCGACGATTCTTGTAGGTCGGGTCGCGCTGTTCATCCTGCCGGACTACCGCAATCGACTGGCGAAAAATCAATGTGACAACACCTGTACAGGTCTTCGGATGTGTAGCCGAGCCAATGAAAGTGAACGGCGGCCCAGTGCAGGCCCAGTGCACGAACTTGCGGTTCATCGCGCCTGTGGCGGTCCGGACGGATATCATGGACGATCCGAAGGTCCTTGCGCGGCGCCAGAAGGCACTGTCGCAGGGGCTATTTTTTCGGTTGCTGTAGCGTCAGCGGCTTCGCGGTTCCCGCTATGCTTTTTGACAACTTCAAGCGCAGCCTCTTTCTTGATACCGTGTTTCTTCGCGAAATAGGCGATCGCAAGGTTCGCTCGCGGAAACGCGGCCGGATCAGCCGCGCCGCGCTTGGATTTGTCATCTGCCCTAGTACCTAGCCTCTAAAGAAATCGGCCGGCAAAAGATTCCGGCGGCGTCAGCTGGCCTTCCACATGTCGGCCATATCATAGGGAGAACGTGCATTGCCATCTCATGCGTGTCGGCGGGCGCATGTGCTTGATCTGAGCACGCGCCAGGTGCGTCGTCTGCTGCAGCGGATGCGCACTGGCGCTCCGGTAAGCCACTCCAATTGGAGCGACCACTGATCCGCGCTCTTTCTTTGTGCGTAGATCGCCCTACAATTCCCTAGGACAGCAACGGAGCCGTTGCCATGCGCGTCTTTCTCGCAGTTTTCATTCTGTGTGCCGCGTCCTTTGTTTTATTTGCGACCGCTCGAGCCGAAGATCCGATCGACACGACGCGCACGATGATCGAGGCGCAGATCAAGGCGTTCCTGAATGACGATGTCGACACGGCCTATTCCTTTGCCGCGCCCGCGATTAAGGCGATCTATCCCGACAAGAATGTCTTCTTCGCAATGGTCAAGAAGAGCTACGAGCCGGTCTACCATCCAGGCAACTATGCCTTCGGCCGAAGCCGCTCGATCGACAACGGCGCAATGATCTATCACGAGGTACTGATATCAGGCCGCGACGGCAAGGATTGGACCGCGATCTACCAGGTGGCGCGTCAGCCTGATGGAAGCTACAAGATTAACGGCGTGCAGATCGTGCCAAATACGCAGAGCAAAGGCATCTAAAGCAACTCCGGAAAGCACGTCCGATTTTCCGTACGGCGCCACCTGTGAGGAGGTCGCCGAGGTCACGGTGATTAGCGTCTATATGTGCGGCGGTCCCGCCGCAGACGCTTTGCCTACGCCAGTTTGCCCGAAGCTTGAGGCAGCTCAGACGGGATCGAGGTCGCCCCTCGCCCATTCCTCCATGGTCTCCGCCATGAAATTGGCGAAGTGGCCCTCGGATATCGCTTTGCGAATGCCCTGCATCAACTCCTGATAGTAGGCGAGATTGTGCCAGGACAGCAGCATGCCGCCGAGTGCCTCATTGGCACGCACGAGGTGGTGCAGATAGGCACGCGAGTAGTCACGCGATGCCGGGCAGTTCGACTGCTCGTCGAGCGGTCGCATATCCTCGGCGTGGCGGGCATTGCGGATGTTGACTTTGCCTCGACGTGTAAAAGCAAGCCCATGCCGGCCCGAACGGGTCGGCATAACGCAGTCGAACATATCAATGCCGCGGGCAACGGACTTCAAAATGTCGTCAGGCGTGCCGACGCCCATGAGGTATCGCGGTTTTTCGGTTGGTAGGACCGGCAGCGTTTCCTCAAGCATCTTCAGCATGACGTCTTGTGGTTCGCCGACAGCGAGACCACCAACGGCATAGCCCTTGAGGTCGAGATTGGTCAGTGCTGCCGCCGACCGGATGCGCAGCGCGGGCACATCCCCGCCCTGCACGATGCCGAACATTGCCTTGCCGGGCTGATTGCCGAATGCGACCTTGCATCTCTCCGCCCAGCGCAGCGAAAGCTCCATGGCGCGCTCGATCTCGCGGGGTTCCGCAGGAAGTGCCACGCATTCGTCGAGCTGCATCTGGATGTCTGAATCGAGCAATCCTTGGATCTCGATCGAGCGCTCCGGAGACATATGATGCAGGCTGCCGTCGACATGCGACTTGAACGTCACTCCCTGTTCGTCGAGCTTGCGGAGGCCAGAAAGCGACATCACCTGGAACCCGCCGGAATCGGTCAGGATTGGATGCTCCCAGCGAATCAGCTTGTGCAGGCCGCCGAGGCGCGCGACGCGCTCGGCCGTCGGGCGCAGCATGAGATGGTAGGTATTGCCGAGGATGATATCGGCCCCGGTGTCACGAACTTGGTCGAGATACATCGCCTTGACGGTGCCGACGGTACCGACGGGCATGAAGGCCGGCGTGCGGATAGTGCCGCGCGGCATCGAGACTTCGCCAAGGCGAGCACCGGCGTCGGTCTTCTTGAGAGTGAACTGAAATTTCTCGGTCATTTAGTCTTTCCGGAAAAGAAGGCTCGAATCGCCATAGGAATAGAAGCGGTAGCCCGTCGAAATCGCGTACTTGTAAGCGACCTGCATCGTCTCGAAGCCTGCGAAGGCCGAAACGAGCATGAACAGTGTCGAGCGAGGCAGATGGAAGTTCGTCATGAGCACGTCGACCGTCTTGAAGCGGTAGCCCGGCGTGATGAAGATGCCGGTAGCACCGGCCCAAGCGCGGATCTCGCCGTTCTCCTGCGCAGCACTTTCGATCAGCCGCAGTGAAGTCGTGCCGACGCAGATGATGCGTCCGCCCCTTGCCCTGACGGCATTGAGGCTCGCCGCCGTCTCGGCGCTGACATAGCCACTCTCGAGATGCATCTTGTGATCTTCGGTATCGTCGGCCTTCACAGGCAGGAAGGTGCCGGCCCCGACATGCAGCGTTACGAAATGCCGCTCGACACCCGCCTTGTCGATGGCTTCGAAAAGCGCCGGCGTGAAGTGAAGCCCGGCCGTCGGGGCGGCGACGGCACCCTCCTCGCGGGCATAAATCGTCTGGTAGTCGGCGCGGTCGCGCTCATCCTCGGCGCGCTTGGCGGCGATGTAGGGCGGCAGCGGAATATGTCCGACCGAATGGATGGCCTCGTCGAGGATCGGTCCGGAAAGATCGAATGCAAGTGTGACCTCCCCGCCCTCGCCCTTTTCCTCGACGGTGCATTCGAGTTTGCCGAGCAGGCAACTGCTGCCGTCATGGCCGAACGAGATACGATCGCCGATCTTGATGCGCTTGCCGGGTTTGGCGAAGGCCTTCCAGCGGCTGGCGCCGATGCGCATATGAAGTGTCGCCGAAACCTGCTGACCGCCGGCGCCGTCACGGTGACGGACGCCCTCGAGTTGCGCCGGGATCACCTTGGTATCGTTAAAGACGAGCGCGTCGCCTGCCCTCAGGAAGGCAGGCAGATCGCTGACCCGATAGTCGGATAGCTGTACCGCACCGGCCGGATCGACGACGAGAAGGCGCGCGCTATCGCGCGGCTCGGCAGGCCGCAACGCAATCCGTTCATCAGGCAGGTCGAAATCGAAGAGGTCTACGCGCATCACTCAAATCCGGGCAAAGCGAAACCCGCCCCACGCTTTCGCGCAAGGGCGGGTTTCAGCAGAAATCACAATCAGACGTCAGCAGCAACCCGCATCGAGACGATCGAGTCCGGATCGACAACCGGCTCGCCCTTCTTGATCTTGTCGACGTTGTCCATGCCTTCGATGACCTGGCCCCAGACGGAGTACTGCTTGTTCAGCCAGGGAGCATCCGTAAAGCAGATGAAGAACTGCGAGTTGGCCGAGTTCGGGTTCTGCGAGCGGGCCATCGAGCAGGTGCCTCGAACATGGCTGACTGCCGAGAATTCAGCCTTGAGGTCCGGCTTTTCGGAACCGCCCATGCCGGCGCGGCTGGGGTTAAAGCTTTCGCCACCCTTCTTGCCGAACTTCACGTCGCCGGTCTGCGCCATGAAATCGTTGATGACACGATGGAAGACCACGTTGTCATACGCCTTCTCGCGAGCGAGTTCCTTGATGCGGGCAACGTGCCCCGGGGCCACTTCCGGCAGCAACTGGATGACAACCTTACCCTTGGTGGTTTCCAGGATGATGGTGTTTTCGGGATCCTTGATCTCGGCCATTCTTCTTCTCCTACTTGTCTTGAAACTTACTTGCTTCCGACGGTGACCTTGATCATCCGGTCGGGATTGCTGACTTCGCCGTTCTGGCCCTCGCCGCGCTTGATCTTGTCGACGTTCTCCATGCCGGAGACAACCTTGCCGACAACTGTGTACTGGCCGTTGAGGAAGGAGCCGTCAGCAAACATGATGAAGAACTGGGAGTTTGCGGAGTTCGGATCCTGCGAGCGGGCCATGCCGACCGTACCACGAACGAAAGGCGTCTTTGAGAATTCGGCCGGCAGGTCAGGCAGATCGGAGCCGCCGGTACCGGCACGGCTCGCATCGAAACCCTTTTCCATGTTGCCAAACTTCACGTCGCCGGTCTGCGCCATGAAGCCTTCAATGACGCGATGGAAGGCGACGTTGTCATACGCGCCCTTCTTGGCAAGCGCTTCGATCTGGGCGACATGCTTCGGAGCGACTTCAGGCATAAGCTGAATCACGACCGGGCCATCCTTGAGCTGGATCGTCAGCGTGTTGCCCGATTGGGCGAATGCGCCGCCAGCAAACGAGGCAAGAGAAAGCACGGCTGCAAATGCGAAAGAAAAAAGTTTCATGTTGGCTCCATTGCGGCGACGTGATCGCCTAGGATTTGCGCTTGGATTGAAGGGCTTTTAAGACGGCAGCCGGCACAAAGGCGCTGACATCGCCTCCCATGGCAGCGATTTGCCGGACCAATGTGGCGGTTATGGGCCGTGAGGCCGTTCCGGCGGGCAGAAAGATCGTTTGAATGTCGGGTGCCATCTGGCGGTTCATCCCGGCCATCTGCATTTCATAGTCGAGATCTGTTCCGTCCCTCAGGCCGCGGATCAAAAGCGCCGCTCCATGGGAGCGCGCGGCATCGACGACGAGGTTGTCGAAGGCAACGACCGAGATATCGCCCGTCTTTTCAGGCAGTGCTTCAGCCAGCGACCGACGAATGAGATCCGCCTTTTCGTCGAAGGAAAAGAGCGGCGTTTTGCCAGGATGGATGCCGATCGCGACGATAACTTTGGATGCAACGCTCAGCGCCTGGATAAGAACATCCAGATGTCCGTTGGTGATCGGGTCGAACGACCCAGGGTAAAAAGCTGTCGTCATTTGGCCTAGCCATTTGTTTCGCCGACCTTTTGTCATGGATGAAGTCCGCCCGCAAGTTATTTGCCCTTTGGCTGAACGGCTGATGAATGAGGCATTCAAGGCGGCTTCAGACGGAATGTCTATAACGGAGAGCGTCAACAGCCGATGTCAATTCCGGCATCGGTTCTCCCCGGAAACGCTCATGCTGATCATCCTCGTTGCAATCGCTGTCGTCGTCTCGCTGCTTGCCGAATTTCTCTGCGGGTACGTACGGGATATCCAGGATACAAGCTGGGTTCGGCCTAGCCTCCGGAAACATCACGCAATCGTGCGTGCGACGGGAAACGTGGCTTTTAAACCGATTAAGAATTCTGAACGCCAGATGAACGGCGCATTCAAAGTCGCTTCAGATCGGCCTTGGTAAACGACCGATCAATAGCCCTGGAACCATTCTCGCACGCATGCGTTCACTCAACCAGCGTAATGCGACTTGCCGCACAAGGAAGAAAATATGCCCAATAAAGTTACCATGATTAATGCTGTCTGGATGGTAATGATGACCGGTATGCTTGCAGCGACTGTCGCGCTCTATGATCAGAAAGTGGATGCGTCCAAGGTATATGGTCCCTATGCGTCTGCACGTGCGGCGATAACGAGCCAGTACTAAGGAACGTGAACGCAACGCCCAGGAGGATTGCTCATGTTCACGATACTAACAGTGCTAACCGCCCTTATCAGCATTATGTTTGTCGTGTCCGTGGCATCCACCATCGCCGCCCTTCGCCATGAAAACGAAGAGGCAAAGAGGGTCGATGGAAAGCACAGCTGGTTCTAGCCACTGTCGTTGTTCTGGGGATGCGTCTTGACCGCACAAGGCCGGATGACCTGTCATCCGGCCTTTCTCATACCTGAAGATAATACTGGTCGCTGTCGTTTAACGGTGCAATCCGACATTCTCGTGATCGTTGATGCGCCGTACCATGATGACGTCGTCGATTTCCCTGCTGTCATGGATGAAGCCGCCAGAGCGCCCGACCTCGTGGAAGCCTTCGCGCTCATAAAATCGTCTGGCGGACGTATTCTCTGCACTGACCGCGAGTTCCAGCTGCCGGATTCCGCTCTTACGCGCAAAGGCTACGGTCGCATTGAGGAGCTCCCTGGCGTGGCCTCCGGCCCTCTCGCTGCCACGCACATAGACCATGATTAGCGTCGCACGGTGCGCTATCTTGCTGGCGCGTTGTCTGCTCAGCCCCATGATGCCAATCGGATCATTACCCTTGAAGGCCGCAAATATCGGCCCGTCAGCCAATCGCGTGCGCCATTCGTCGTCTGATAGCGCTTCCCAGTCTTCGACGCTACTGGCGAACGCTGCCGGTTCGGTGAGTAATGCCTCCAGCCGAATGGCTTTAAAGATCGCAACGTCCTCAATCCCGAGAATCCGGATCAATCTGGTCCTCCTTCGACTGCGCGTTCCCCGGGGCATCAACACTTCGAGAAGCCAAAAAGAAAACCGGGCAGTTGCCCGGTTTTCAAGATCAAAACTTCAAAACATCAAGCTTCCGCATCGGGTGCGCCTTCCTGGGCCGCGGCAATATCGTCGCCATTTTCGGCAATGTCTTCGGCCTCTTCTTCCGGCTCGCTGATGCGCTCGACAGATACCACTTTCTCGTCCTTGGCCGTCGAGAAAATGGTAACTCCCTTCGTTGCGCGGCTTGCGATACGAATGCCCCCCACCGGCACGCGGATAAGCTGGCCGCCGTCGGATACCAGCATGATCTGGTCGCCGTCGTTAACCGGGAAAGCGGCAACGAGTTCGCCGATCTCGGTCGTCTTGGACGTATCGGTAGCACGAATGCCCTTGCCGCCGCGGCCGGAAATCCGGAAGTCATAGGACGACGAGCGTTTGCCGAAGCCTTTTTCGGAAACCGTCAGGACGTATTGCTCACGTGCCTTCAGTTCCTCGTAGCGTTCGTCGCTCAATTGACCTTCCTCGGTCACCTCCTCGCCAACCAGCGAGATTTCCTCAGCGTCACCCGTCGTCAGGCGCCGCTCGCTTGCGGCCCGCTTCAGATAGGCAGCGCGCTCCCATGGCTCAGCGTCCACATGCCCGACAATCGTCATTGAGATGATGCGGTCGCCATCGCCGAGATTGATACCGCGAACACCGATCGAGTTGCGACCTGCGAAGACGCGGACATCATCGACCGGGAAGCGGATGCACTGGCCAAGGGCTGTCGTCAGAAGCACATCGTCATGCTCCGTGCAGGTCTCGACGGAGAGGATTTCGTCGCCCTCCTCCTCGAGCTTCATCGCAATCTTGCCATTGCGATTGACCTGGACGAAGTCGGAAAGCTTGTTACGGCGAACCGTTCCGCGCGTGGTCGAGAACATTACATCGAGCTTGTCCCAGCTATCCTCGTCCTCCGGCAGCGGCAGGATCGTCGTTATGCGTTCACCGGGCTCCAGCGGCAGCATGTTGATGAGCGCCTTGCCGCGCGCCGTCGGTGTGCCAATCGGCAGGCGATAGACCTTTTCCTTGTAGACGATCCCGCGCGATGAGAAGAACAGAACCGGCGTATGCGTGTTGAGAACGAATAGCTGGCTAACAAAATCTTCATCGCGCGTGGTCATGCCGGAGCGGCCCTTGCCGCCGCGGCGCTGTGCACGATAGGTCGTCAGCGGCACGCGCTTGATGTAGCCGAGATGCGAGACGGTCACGACCATGTCTTCGCGGGCGATGAGATCCTCATCATCCATCTCGAGACCGCCGTCCATGATCTCGGTGCGGCGCGGCGTGCCGAATTCGTCGCGAACGGCGGCAAGCTCCTCCTTGACGATCGTCTGGATGCGAATACGCGACGACAAGATTTCAAGATAATCCTTAATCTCTTCGCCTATCTTATTGAGTTCATCGCCGATTTCGTCACGGCCGAGCGCGGTCAGACGGGCCAGGCGCAATTCGAGGATGGCGCGTGCCTGCTCTTCCGAGAGGTTGTACGTAAGGTCCTCGTTGATGCGGTGACGCGGGTCGTCGATCAGGCGGATCAGACTCTCGACGTCGGACGCCGGCCAGCGGCGCGTCATCAGTTCTTCACGGGCAGACTGCGGATCGGGCGCCTGCCGGATGACGCGAATGACTTCGTCGATATTGGCAACAGCAATCGCGAGGCCGACCAAGACGTGAGCCCGTTCTCGCGCCTTGCGCAGCAGAAATTTCGTTCTCCGGCTAACGACTTCCTCGCGGAAGGAGACGAAGGCACGGAGCATGTCGAGCAGCGTCAGCTGTTCCGGCTTGCCGCCGTTCAGCGCCACCATGTTGCAGCCGAAGGAGGTCTGCAGCGGCGTGTAGCGGTAGAGCTGGTTCAGGATGACGTCGGCATTGGCGTCGCGCTTCAGCTCGACGACGACACGGTAGCCTTGGCGGTCGGATTCGTCGCGCAGATCGGAGATGCCCTCGATACGCTTGTCGCGCACCAGTTCGGCCATCTTTTCGATCATCGTCGACTTGTTCACCTGATATGGGATCTCGGTGATGATGATCTGTTCGCGATCACCACGCATCGGTTCGATGGTGGCAACACCGCGCATGATCACCGAACCACGGCCGGTCTCATAGGCAGAGCGAATGCCGGCGCGGCCAAGGATTTTGGCGCCGGTCGGAAAGTCCGGGCCGGGAATGATCTGCATGATTTCAGGCAGTTCGATCGCGGGATTGTCGATCAGCGCAATACAGCCGTCGATGACTTCGGACAAATTATGCGGCGGGATGTTGGTCGCCATACCGACGGCAATGCCGCCGGCGCCGTTCACCAGGAGATTCGGGAACTTGGCGGGAACGACGACTGGCTCAGAGAGTGTGCCGTCGTAGTTGTCGCGGAAGTCGACCGTTTCCTTGTCGAGATCGTCGAGCAGCGAATGTGCGGCCTTCTGCAGGCGGCACTCGGTGTAGCGTTCGGCTGCCGGTGGATCGCCATCGACGGAGCCGAAGTTGCCCTGGCCGTCGATCAGTGGCAGCCGGAGCGACCAGTCCTGCGCCATGCGCGCCAGCGCGTCATAGATCGCTGCGTTGCCGTGCGGATGGTATTTACCCATCACATCCCCGGTAACGCGGGCGCATTTGACGTATTTCTTGTTCCAGTCGATGCCCAGTTCGGACATGCCGTAGAGGATGCGCCGGTGCACAGGCTTCAGGCCGTCGCGGACATCAGGCAAGGCGCGGCTGACGATAACGCTCATCGCGTAATCGAGGTACGACCGCTGCATTTCCTCCATGATGGAGATGGGCTCGATGCCTGGCGGGAGCTTCCCGCCGCCGGGGGGTGTTTGCTCAGTCAAAACAGATCACGATCTCTTCTAGAATTACTTGAAGATTTATAGCGGAAAGGCTGTTCCCGCGCCAATTTTGGCAAAGGTTTTGAACAGTCTTTTGCGGTCTTATGAGGGCAATTTTTGCCCCAACGGCAACTATTTACGCCATCAGGAGAGCGCCATTTGCCAAATTGATTTCTCCGCATCACAATCGCCAAAAACCAAGCGTTTATATGGGCTCATGGAGAGACAATGGCAAGCGCCGACCAACTGATCAACGCTTTCACGACGCTCCTTGTCACGATCGATCCGCCTGGCCTTGCGCCGATCTTTCTTGGACTAACGACCGGCATGAGCCGCAGCCAGCGAAAGCAGGTGGCGCTGCGCGGCTCGATTATCGCCTTCGCCATTCTTTCTGCCTTCGCGCTGTTTGGAGCCAGCGTGCTCGGGGTACTCGGCATCTCGATCGGCGCCTTCCGCATTGCCGGTGGCCTCCTCTTGTTCTGGATCGCCTTTGAAATGGTGTTCGAGAAGCGACAGGACCGTAAGGAGAAGACAAGCACGACCGCGATTACCGTCGATCACATCCACAACATTTCGGTCTTCCCGTTGGCGATTCCGCTGATCGCCGGTCCTGGAGCCATTTCGGCGACCCTCCTGATCGCCGGGTCGATGCAGACCTCCCTTTTGCGCGTACAATTGATCATCGTCATTGCATCGAATCTGTTGCTGCTGTTTCTCTCGCTTCTCGTCGCCGACAGGCTCGATCGCTTCCTCGGCGTAACTGGGCGCGCAATTCTGACCCGCCTTCTCGGCGTCATCCTGGCCGCACTTGCCACTCAGTTCGTCGTTGATGGCTTGAAGTCCACGCTTGGGACGATGCCGGTTGGATAGGCTGTTGGCGCTTCGCCCGTGAGCCAAGCCGTGTCGTTTCCGACACTTTGACAGCATCGGCTTGGAACCCGAAGTGAATTCACCGCGCGCCCGGTTACGCCTTCAGCAGGCGCGTCTGCGCTTCCACGATTGTCCGCCGAGGCGCGTCGGCAGTCTCGAACACTTGGTAGAGGAAGCGTTTTATCGCCTCGGCTTCACGGTCGACAACCGACGCCAGCGCCGGATCGCCATCGGCCCACGCCCGCATGGTTGCAATTGACCTGCCGATGGCGCCTGATCTGCGCATCGCGCCTGCATTGAACAGCCTGCTGTCGACGACATACCAGACGAAGATCTGGATCGCGATTGATCGCGGATGCGGTTCCCGTTCGCGAATGGACTTGAATTTGGCCCAGAGTTGCCTCAGGTCATCTTCGCTTAGGCGGTCGAGATCCAGGCCTAACTCCAGGAGATCGTCTGTGACCATCCTGCGCGCTGTGCTGGCCGTTATCGATCCAAATTGGGCATCCGGTTCGCTCATGACGCGAATATCGCGCCGGCCCGTTAGTTTGAAAATCCACCGGCGCCTATCCTTTCGGAGAGGGAAATGCTGCCACTTTGACTAGAGACGATCCGGCACAACTACGATTTCGATCAACAGATCGCCTGGTCTTTGTCGGCGGTGGTTCTCAGCTAAAAACAGACAGCGCACCTGTCGGCGCGCCGTCACGCGATGCTCGTCGGTGATAGCCTTCGATCAGAACGGGATATCGTCGTCGAGATCGCGCGAGAAGTTCCCCCCGCTACCGCCGCTGCTGCGCCCTGACGATTGTGACGGCGCGCCGTAATCATCGCCATAACCACCACCGCCGAAATCGCCACCTGCATTGCTGCCACGGCCGCCGCCGAAGCCCGAGCTTGCGCCTCCGCCTTCGCCGCGACCGTCGAGCATCGTCAGAGTCGAGTTGAAACCCTGCAGAACGACTTCCGTCGAATAGCGGTCCTGGCCGTTCTGATCCTGCCATTTGCGGGTCTGCAACGCGCCTTCGATGTAGAGCTTGGCGCCCTTCTTTACATACTGCTCGACAACCTTGCAGAGACCTTCGTTGAAGACCACGACCGTATGCCATTCCGTCTTCTCGCGGCGTTCACCGGAGTTGCGGTCACGCCATGTCTCGGACGTCGCAATACGAAGATTGGCGATCGGCCGGCCATCCTGGGTCCGCCGGATTTCGGGGTCGGCGCCCACGTTCCCGATCAGAATTACCTTGTTTACGCTGCCAGCCATACTTTCACCTTACCTGCCGCCCTGCCAGGCGGCGCTTGAACCAATCGGTTCATCTTAAACCATAGACCGCCGGCGATGGGCGTCCACCGCCAATTCATCCACAAGGAATTTTGTTCTTTATTTGTTCTAGTTTATCTATACGATCCTGTCAACCGAATCGAAAACCTTGCAACGGATGGATATTCAGCCTCGACTCGCCAGCCGGCATCACTAAATAAGGGGCTTGTTCCAGCACAGAAGCAGAAGACGATGAGCGAACTGAAGACGATCTCAATCCGCGGCGCCCGCGAGCACAATTTAAAGGGCATTGATCTCGATCTGCCGCGAAACAAACTCATCGTCATGACCGGCCTTTCGGGCTCCGGCAAGTCGTCGCTTGCCTTCGACACGATCTATGCTGAAGGGCAACGGCGCTATGTCGAAAGCCTTTCTGCCTATGCGCGCCAGTTCCTCGAAATGATGCAGAAGCCTGACGTCGACCAGATAGACGGCCTGTCGCCGGCTATTTCGATCGAGCAGAAGACGACTTCGCGCAATCCGCGCTCGACGGTCGGCACGGTGACCGAAATCTATGACTACATGCGTCTGCTCTTTGCCCGCGTCGGCGTGCCCTATTCGCCCGCGACCGGGCTGCCGATCGAGAGCCAAACGGTCAGTCAGATGGTCGATCGCGTGCTCGAATTCGGAGAGGGAACGCGTCTCTACATTCTTGCGCCGCTGGTGCGCGGACGTAAGGGCGAGTACAAAAAAGAGCTGGCGGAATTGATGAAGAAGGGCTTCCAGCGCGTCAAGGTCGACGGCCAGTTCTACGAGATCGCGGACGTTCCGGCTCTCGACAAGAAGTACAAGCACGACATCGATGTTGTGGTTGACCGCATTGTCGTCCGTCCGGATATGGCTTCGCGCCTTGCCGACAGCTTCGAGACTTCGCTCAAGCTTGCCGACGGCCTAGCCGTTGCGGAATTCGCAGACAAACCACTGCCGCCGGAAGAAACGGCAGCTGGCGGCTCTGCCAACAAGTCGCTCAACGAAACGCATGAACGCGTACTCTTTTCAGAAAAATTCGCCTGCCCGGTGTCGGGTTTCACCATTCCGGAGATCGAGCCGCGGCTCTTTTCGTTCAATAATCCAGCGGGCGCCTGCCCGACCTGCGACGGCCTGGGCGCCCAGCAGAAGATCGACGCCAACCTGATCGTGCCAGAGCCCGAGCGCACGTTGCGCGACGGCGCGATCGCGCCCTGGGCCAAATCGACCTCTCCTTATTACAATCAGACGCTCGAAGCCCTCGGCAAGCACTACGGCTTCAAGCTCGGCGCGCGTTGGAACGATCTGTCCGATAAGGCCAGGGATGTCATCTTGAATGGCACCGACGAGAAAATCGAGTTCCATTATGCCGATGGTGCGCGCTCATATACCACGCACAAGAATTTTGAGGGCATTATCACCAATCTCGAACGTCGCTGGAAGGAGACGGATTCGGCCTGGGCGCGCGAGGAAATCGAGCGCTATATGTCGGCTGCCCCCTGCCCGTCTTGCGGCGGTTATCGCCTGAAGCCAGAGGCGCTTGCCGTCAAGATCAACAGGCTACATATCGGCCAGGTGACCGATATGTCGATCCGCGTCGCCCGTGACTGGTTCGAGGTCCTGCCGCAATCACTGAGCGCCAAACAGAACGAGATAGCTGTTCGCATTCTCAAGGAGATCCGCGACCGCCTGCGCTTCCTCAATGACGTCGGTCTGGATTACCTCAGTTTGTCGCGAAACTCCGGCACCCTGTCGGGAGGCGAAAGCCAGCGCATCCGGTTGGCGTCGCAGATCGGTTCTGGTTTGACCGGTGTGTTGTATGTTCTTGACGAGCCCTCGATCGGTCTGCACCAACGCGACAACGCTCGCCTGCTCGATACGCTGAAGCACCTTCGCGATATCGGCAACACGGTGATTGTAGTCGAGCATGACGAGGACGCGATCCTGACGGCCGATGATGTCGTCGATATCGGCCCGGCAGCCGGCATCCATGGTGGGCAGGTGATCGCCCACGGCACGCCCCAGGAAATCATGGCAAACCCGAAGTCGCTGACTGGAAAGTATCTGTCCGGCGAGCTGGGCGTTCCGGTCCCCAACGAGCGGCGCAAGCTCAAGAAGGGCAAGGAGATCAAGGTCGTCGGTGCCCGCGGCAACAATCTGAAGAACGTCACCGCCTCCATCCCACTTGGCGTCTTTACGGCGGTCACCGGTGTATCAGGCGGAGGAAAGTCCACCTTCCTGATCGAGACGCTGTATAAATCCGCCGCCCGGCGCGTCATGGGAGCCCGCGAAATTCCGGCTGATCATGATCGTATCGACGGTTTCGAGCACATCGACAAGGTCATCGATATTGACCAGTCGCCGATCGGCCGCACGCCGCGCTCCAACCCGGCGACGTATACGGGCGCGTTCACCCCGATCCGCGATTGGTTTGCCGGCTTGCCAGAAGCGAAGGCACGGGGCTACCAGCCCGGTCGCTTCTCGTTCAACGTCAAGGGAGGGCGCTGCGAAGCCTGCCAGGGCGACGGCGTCATCAAGATCGAGATGCATTTTCTCCCTGACGTCTACGTCACCTGCGATGTTTGCCATGGCAAGCGTTACAACAGAGAGACCCTGGACGTCACGTTTAAGCACAAATCCATTGCCGACGTGCTCGATATGACCGTAGAGGAAGGCGTCGATTTCTTCGCCGCCGTCCCGGCTGTCCGGGACAAGTTGCAGGCACTGAAGGATGTCGGCCTTGGTTACATCAAGGTCGGTCAACAGGCCAATACGTTGTCAGGTGGTGAAGCCCAGCGCGTCAAGCTGGCAAAGGAACTGTCGAAGAAATCGACGGGACGTACGCTCTATATCTTGGACGAGCCGACGACTGGCCTTCATTTCCATGACGTCGCCAAGCTCTTGGAAATGCTGCAGGAGCTGGTCAATCAAGGCAACTCGGTCGTCGTCATCGAGCACAATCTCGAAGTCATCAAGACCGCGGACTGGATTCTTGATTTCGGCCCGGAAGGCGGTGATGGTGGCGGGGAGATCGTCGCGGTCGGCACGCCGGAAGCGATCGTCAAGGAGAAGCGGTCCTATACCGGGCAGTTCCTGCAGGAGTTGCTTGAGCGGCGCCCTGTTCGGAAAGCTGTGGCGGCAGCGGAATGATGTTGAGAGCGGCTACGCTCGATGACCTGCGGGCGATCGAAGCGCTGACCGCCGAAGCCTATGCTCCCTACACGCATCTCTTTGGACGTCCGCCAATCCCTGTCACCGAGGATTATGCACCGCGCATAAATCGCGGCGAGGTCTTCCTGAGAGAAGTGCAAGGCGAGCTTGCTGGCCTGGCCGTCGTTGAGGGGCACGCAGACCATATGATGCTTTTCAGCATCGCTGTTTCCCCAAGATTTCAGGGGGCAGGTCACGGTCTTGCTATTCTGAAATGGGCGGAAGATACGGCGTTCGAATGGAGGCTTCCGGAAATTCGTCTCTACACGAATGCGCGCATGGAACGGAATATTGCGCTCTATCGAAGATTTGGCTTTCGGGAAACGGGTCGCCGCGAGAATCCGCGTAGGCCCGGATGGGTGATCGTCGATATGGCAAAAAAAGTCGGCGGCCCGAGATATGGGAGGAAGGAATGACGAAATCCGGCAACATTCGCGTCGGCATCGGCGGCTGGACCTTTGATGCATGGCGGGATCATTTCTATCCTGGGGACCTGAAGCAGAAGGATGAATTGCACTACGCAAGTCGCAAGCTGAAGGTCATTGAGATCAACGGCACCTATTACAGCTCGCAGAAGCCTGAAACCTTCGCCAAGTGGGCCGCAGATGTACCGGATGGGTTCATCTTTTCGCTCAAGGCCAGTCGTTTCGTCACCAATCGCCGCGTCTTGGCAGAGGCTGGTGAGTCGATGGAGCGCTTTCTGACCCAGGGCCTGACGGAGCTTGGCCCCCACCTCGGCCCAATCTTATGGCAGTTCGCGCCGACGAAGAAGTTCGATCCGGATGATTTCGAAGGCTTCCTCAAGTTGTTGCCTGCCAAGCAGGATGGCTTGCCTTTGCAGCATGTCGTCGAGGTGCGCCACGAATCGTTCAAGGTGCCGGAATTCGTGACGTTGCTGGCGAAATACCGGGTCGCGCCTGTCTGCGCCGAGCACTTCGACTATCCGATGATTGCGGATGTGACGGCCGACTTCGTCTATGCGCGCCTTCAGAAAGGGTCGGATGAGATCAAGACCTGTTATTCGCCGGGCGATTTGCAGGCCTGGGCCAGGCGCCTTGAAACCTGGGCGGATGGCAAGGTGCCCGGCGATCTGCCTCTGGTCGATGGCGATCGCAAGGTCGCCACCGAGCCGCGGGAGGTCTTTGCCTTTATTATTCATGAAGGCAAGGTCAATGCACCTTTTGGGGCCATGGCACTACAGGAAGCGGTGTCGCGATAGCGTCGTCAGAGCGGACGGACCTGCGTCGCCAGTTCTTCCGCTGTCAAGCCTTTGCCGCCGAGCAAGCCGGCTTCTCCATGCATGTAGACGCCGGCCGCCGCTGCCTCGAACGCAGGAACACCCTGGGCCATGAGTGCGCCGATGATCCCCGCAAGAACGTCGCCGGATCCTGCAGTCGCAAGCCAAACAGGCGCATTGGTGTTGATATATGCTCTACCATCAGGCGAGGCGATGACGGTGTCAGCTCCTTTGTAGACGATGGCAGCGTTTGCCCGCGCCGCTGCAGCCTGCGCCTTTTCGATCTTGCCAATTGCTGTGTCGGCCGCGATGTCAGGAAACACCCGGCTGAACTCGCCCTCGTGTGGCGTAATCACCAGTCGCGGTATGCCGGAAAACCGTGAAAACAGTTCGTCAGGCGCATCCTTGAATGAGGAGAGCCCGTCCGCATCCAGCACGAGTTGTCGCTCGGACAATAAGGCGACGAACCGACGTGCCTTCTCGCCAACGCCGAAACCTGGACCAAGAACGAACGTCTGCAGCCGCTCGTCATGTAGCCAATCGCTGAGCGCGGCCTCGTCCTCGATCGCGTGCAGCATGATCGCCGTGAGATGGGCCGCATTCTCCCCGACGGCGTCTTTGGGCGCGGCGATTGTGACAAGCCCTGCCCCTGCTTTCAGCCCCGCCATAGCCGACATCCGCGCCGCGCCGGTCTTGCTCGCTTCACCGGAGAAGACGACGAGGTGACCGCGCTTATATTTATGTGTTCCAAGCCTGTTCGATGGTAGCGCCCGGCGCCAAAGTTCGGGTCCGTTCTCGGCGATCTGTTGT
This sequence comes from Rhizobium mesoamericanum STM3625, assembly GCF_000312665.1. GTDB lineage: Bacteria > Pseudomonadota > Alphaproteobacteria > Rhizobiales > Rhizobiaceae > Rhizobium > Rhizobium mesoamericanum. The sequence goes on from NZ_HF536772.1 coordinate 2,689,341, forward strand.
TTTTTCTCGGCGTGGATGATGCGACTGGGTATACCAATGTCAAAGACTTCGAGTTCACCGCAGAGCTCGCGCCCCGGCATCAAGAGATGCCCGGGTTTTCTCGTCATGAAGGTGACCGTCCTATCTGCCACAAACGCCGCGCCACGGACGGATCCGGTGCGACCGTCGACGCCAGATGGTAGATCGACGGCAATCACCGGCACATTTGTCCCGTTTACCCGTTCGATCACGTCGCGAACACCAGCCGGGACATTCCGGGCAAGACCAGCCCCAAAGATGGCGTCGATGATCACATCGCCGTTCCTCGGCTGATAGGACTCTAGAGATTGTGGGGCGGCCGGGAAATTGTCCCTAGCCCGAGCGGCATCTCCCTTGAGCCTCGTCGGTTCCCCCATCTGGAATACGTCCACGACAACGCCGCTCTCGTTTAGGTGTCGTGCCGCGACATAGCCATCACCACCATTGTTGCCCGGCCCGCAAAGAACGGCGGCGCGAAGGACGGCGGGAAAATGACGCAACAAGGTGGCTGCGACCGCCTCTCCCGCTCGCTCCATAAGGGCATAGCTGTCGATCCCGGAATCGGCCGCCCTGGCATCGACTGCTGTCATTTCTTCTGGAGTGAGGAGCAGCTTGGAGATTCCATCGTTCATCGGCGCATTGAAACAGAAATCGCCTAAATAACAACCGGTTCGTTGCGCGCTGCAAAGATCAAAAACTAGGCAAATGCACAAAATAGATGCTTGCGGTTCGAATTCGGGAGATTATTAGCGCGGGCAAATATTTCGAAAAATATGCCGGATTCTCATCGTCCGCGTCGATTTTTGAGGATTCATGGCGGAAAATCATCGATAAATCCCCGAGATTGCAGGTTTTTGTATGTGATGAGGGCCGGTTTTTGAAAAATCCGCTTCCCAACTGGCACGATAACTGCATCATGACGGCAAGCAGGTCTGAGCCTGTTATTAACGGGAGAAGCGGAGAGTCATTTTCTCATGAAAAAGATCGAAGCGATCATCAAGCCCTTCAAGCTCGACGAGGTGAAGGAAGCCCTTCAGGAAGTCGGCCTGCAGGGCATTACAGTTACAGAAGCGAAGGGCTTCGGTCGCCAGAAAGGCCATACGGAACTCTACCGTGGCGCGGAATATGTCGTCGATTTCCTTCCAAAGGTGAAAGTGGAAGTCGTTCTCGCGGACGAAAACGCGGACGCCGTCATTGACGCGATCCGCAAGGCCGCCCAAACCGGACGCATCGGCGACGGAAAGATTTTCGTGTCGAATGTGGAAGAAGTCATCCGCATCCGCACCGGCGAAACCGGCATCGACGCTATCTAATCTTTATCGCCTTTTCGGCGAGCCAAATATCGTCATCTCAAATAAAGGAACTATTTAATGGCGACCGCAAGCGAAATTCTTAAGCAAATCAAGGAAAACGATGTCAAGTTCGTGGACCTGCGCTTCACCGATCCAAAGGGCAAGCTGCAGCACGTCACCATGGACGTCGTCTGCGTTGACGAGGACATGTTCGCTGACGGCGTCATGTTCGACGGTTCCTCGATCGCTGGCTGGAAGGCCATTAACGAATCCGACATGGTGCTGATGCCGGACCCGGAAACGGTTCACATGGACCCCTTCTTTGCGCAGTCCACCATGGTTATTCTGTGCGATATTCTCGATCCGGTTTCCGGTGAAGCATACAACCGCGATCCGCGCGGCACGGCCAAGAAGGCTGAGGCTTACCTCAAGGCATCGGGCATCGGCGACACCGTTTTCGTTGGTCCAGAAGCCGAATTCTTCGTCTTCGACGACGTTCGCTACAAGGCTGATCCCTACAATACCGGCTTCAAGGTTGACTCCACGGAACTCCCGTCCAACGACGACACCGAATATGAAACCGGCAACCTTGGTCACCGTCCGCGCGTCAAGGGCGGTTACTTCCCGGTTCCACCGATCGACAGCTGCCAGGACATGCGTTCGGAAATGCTTACCGTCCTGTCCGAAATGGGTGTCGTCGTCGAGAAGCACCACCACGAAGTGGCAGCTGCTCAACACGAACTCGGCATCAAGTTCGACACGCTCGTCCGCAACGCCGACAAGATGCAGATATACAAGTACGTCGTGCACCAAGTCGCTAACGCCTATGGCAAGACGGCAACCTTCATGCCGAAGCCGATCTTCGGCGACAACGGCTCGGGCATGCACGTGCACCAGTCGATCTGGAAGGGCGGCAAGCCGACCTTCGCCGGCGATGAATATGCAGGCCTGTCCGAAACCTGCCTCTATTACATCGGCGGCATCATCAAGCATGCCAAGGCGATCAACGCCTTCACCAATCCGTCTACGAACTCCTATAAGCGTCTTGTTCCGGGCTATGAAGCGCCGGTTCTGCTCGCCTACTCGGCTCGCAACCGCTCTGCCTCGTGCCGCATCCCATTCGGCAGCAACCCGAAGGCGAAGCGCGTCGAGGTTCGTTTCCCGGATCCGCTGGCCAACCCTTACCTCGCCTTTGCTGCGATGCTAATGGCCGGCCTCGACGGTATCAAGAACAAGATCCATCCAGGCAAGGCCATGGATAAGGACCTCTACGACTTGCCTCCGAAGGAACTGAAGAAGATCCCGACGGTCTGCGGCTCGTTGCGCGAGGCGCTGGAAAGCCTCGACAAGGACCGCAAATTCCTGACGGCCGGCGGCGTCTTCGACGACGATCAGATCGACTCCTTCATCGAGTTGAAGATGGCCGAGGTGATGCGCTTCGAGATGACGCCGCATCCGGTCGAGTACGACATGTACTATTCAGCTTGATCAAAACACGAGGTCCCGGCTTTGGCTGGGGCTTCGCCTGCCGATGTCATGGCTGCCGAAGGCGGATATGACACTCATGTGACGAGATCCCGCACAAATCTTGATTTGAGCGGGACCAATCACCAAATTAGGTGATGAAAGGAAGTCGTACCATGAAAGAAAGAGTAGCAAAGTTTAGTATCGGCGAAGTGGTTCGGCACAAGGTGTTTCCATTCCGCGGCGTCATCTTTGATGTGGACCCGGAATTCGCGAACACGGAAGAATGGTGGAACTCGATTCCCGCCGAAGTGCGCCCCAGCAAGGATCAACCCTTCTATCATCTGCTGGCCGAGAATGATGAAAACGAATACGTTGCCTACGTATCGGAACAGAACCTGATCAACGACGAGAGCGGCGTACCGCTACGCAACGAACAGGTCTACCAGATCTTCGATATGGCACCGACGGGGCAGTTCAAACCCAAGATGAGCTTCGCCCACTAACCCACTGCTGGCATTCAAAACCCCGCCTAAGGCGTGCCGCCTGTGGCGGGTTTTTTTCTTTGCCTCAAACGAACAACAAAAAACCCGGCGCAAGGCCGGGTTCTTCGCGAATTTCAAGGGCCCAGAACTACTGAGCCTTGGCAGCCTTCTGAGCTTCTTCAAGTTTCTTGCGCGCTTCGTCGGCCTTCTTCTGCATGCTGTCCTGCAGGCTCTTCTGGCTTTCTGCCAGCTTGGAAGCTGAAACCGGTTCGCCGTCAAACGCGCCGGTGAAGCCTTCGAGCGAGATCTTGATCGGGTTCGGCGCACGACGGAAGTTGATCGAGGTCAGAACCAGATCGGTGCCTTTCTTCAGGCTGGCGACCATGGCGTCGGTCATCGGGATCTGGGCGACGCAGCGGTCGGGCATGCACATCAGGTAGTCGATCTTCTGAGCCTTGCCGCCGTCGATCTGCAGCGCAACACCTGGCGGAATCAGGCGGGCGGGCGGCACCGAAACCTGGAGGCTCTTGTTGTTGATCTTGCCGGTGACGGTGATGAGGCCAACGCCGGTGACGAGCTGGCCACCGCCTGCGAGGACGATGTTCTGAACAACGCAGACGTCATTGTCTTCCTGCTTGCTGCAGGTCTTGTACCAGCCAAGACGCGGAGCACCGCCAGCGGTAGCCGGTGCTTCGGAAGGCGCCGCTGCGTCCTGCGCGAAGGACGATACGGGAGCTGCTGCAGCACCAAGCATCACTGCCAGAACGGACAGGGCTGCCCGCGTTTTGTTTTCAGCCTTGAACATCATAACGAATTCCGTCTCCTGAAATCCCTTAGGGACGACAACGTGCCATCCTCACCAACAGGGTTGTTCGCACTCCACCTCTTAAAACAATAAGGCAAATGCATGACCCCCCTACTTCGGGTTCCCCTGTTACATCGCGTCGGGTTAGATATCCAGTGTTTCTTTGCCCTTTTAAGGGTGAACCGAAAGAATTCGAGCCGGATGGTGAATTGCTGTGGCCGCATGATAGTCTTGCGTCGAATCGTGCCGTTTCCGGAAAGGACCTCAACGATGCTCCGGATCGTTCTCCCCGTTATTTTCACCTTGGCTGGCAGCGCAGCCCTCGCACAGCCCGTGCATGGCATCGCGATGCATGGTGAACCGGCCCTGCCCGCCGATTTCAAGCATCTTCCCTATGTTAATCCCGATGTGACGAAGGGCGGCAAGATCAGTTATGGTGTCGTTGGAACCTTCGATAGCCTCAATCCCTTCATCCTGAAAAGCATGCGCACGACAGCGCGCGGCATGTGGGACCCTGAATACGGAAACCTTGTCTTCGAAACGCTGATGCTGCGCTCGCGCGACGAACCCTTTACGCTCTACGGGCTGCTGGCAGAATCCGTTGAATGGAACGATGACCGGACCTTTATCCAGTTCAATCTCAACCCGGCCGCCAAGTGGTCTGATGGTCAGCCGGTGACGCCTGAGGACGTGATTTTCACGCTCAATCTGCTCAAGGAGAAGGGCCGCGTTCCCTTCAGCACGCGGTTGAATGCGGTTGAGAAGATGGAGAAGGTCGGAGACCACGGCGTTCGCTTCACTTTCAACGACAAGGCGGATCGGGAATTTCCGCTGATTCTCGCCGGATCGACGCCGATCTTGCCGAAACATGCCACCGATCCGGACACATTCGATCGTTCGTCGCTCACGCCTCCCATCGGATCCGGCCCCTACAAGATCAAGTCCTTGAAACCCGGCGAAAGCATCACGTTCGAGCGCGATCCCAATTACTGGGGCAAGGACATTCCGGCCAAGGTCGGCCTCGACAACTACGATCAGATATCGGTCCAGTATTTCCTGCAGGACACCACCCTCTTCGAGGCCTTCAAGAAGGGGGACATCGACATCTACCCGGACGGCAGCCCCGGCCATTGGGCAAGCGCCTACAGCTTTCCTGCCGCCACGTCGGGCAACGTCGTGAAGGACACGTTCGAGCCGAAGTTGCCGAGCGGCATGTTTGGTTTCGTCTTCAATACCAGGCGAGCGGTCTTCGCCAATGTGAAGCTTCGCGAGGGACTGTCGCTGATCTTCGATTTCGAATGGGCAAATAAGAACCTCTACTCGAACGCCTATATTCGCACTCAGAGTTTCTGGCAGAACTCCGATTTGTCGAGCTTTGGGGTGCCGGCTGACGAACGCGAACTGAAGCTTCTGGGGCCGATCAAGGATCGAATCGATCCGGCGATTCTGGACGGAACATACAAGCTTCCGGTGACGGACGGATCGGGCCGCGATCGCAATGTCCTGAAACAGGCGGCCGCGCTCCTCAAGGAAGCTGGTTACACGATCAAGAATGGCAAGATGAGCGACGCTAGCGGACGGCCGCTTACTTTCGAGATCATGACCCAGAACGCCGATCAGGAAAAACTTGCCGTCTCCTATCAGCGTTCCCTGCAACTCCTTGGCATTGGAGCGACGATCCGTACGGTCGACGATTCGCAATATCAGACCCGTACGAACAGCTTCGACTACGATGTCATCGTGAAGTCCTATACGTCGTCTCTGTCTCCGGGCATTGAACAGTTGGGACGATGGTCGTCCGGGGCCAAGGATCGCGAAGGCACAGACAACTTCGCCGGCGTTGCCGATCCTGACGTCGATACGCTGATCCAGCACATCCTTATGGCACGCTCGGCCGAAGACTTTACGGCAGCGGTGCGTTCTCATGATCGAATGCTGTTGTCGGGGCACTATGTCCTCCCGCTTTATCACGTTGATCAGGAATGGGTTGCCCGTAGCAAGCGCATCGGTCATCCCGACACGGTCCCGCTCTACGGCTATCAGTTGCCGACGTGGTGGGATCAGAGCGTGCAATAGGCGGTTCCCTTTTCCTGCCTGGTTGAAGTCGCCCGCCGCGGGGCCTAGATGGCGGGAAGATTTGGATTTCGGGTAGAAAAAGGAAAAGCCCATGGAACGTATTACCATCGACGTTGTCTCTGACGTCGTCTGCCCGTGGTGCTACCTCGGCAAGGCGCGGCTTGAGCTTGCGATCGCCGAAGTCCAAGACGATATCGGAGTGGACATCAACTGGCGCCCCTACCGGCTCAACCCCGACTACCCGCCTGAAGGCGTCGACCAGAAGCAGGCGTTGGAGCAGAAGCTTGGTGGTGCCGAGCGCGTCGCTCAAGGACACAAGATGCTGAGGGAGCTTGGTCGTGAGGTCGGCATCAACTTCGATTTTGACGCGATCAAGGTCGGCCCGAATACCCTCGATGCGCATCGCCTGATCCACTGGGCGATGGTAGAGGATCGCGAGAAACAGGACCGTGTCGTCAATGCCCTCTTCAAGGCGAATTTCGAGGAAGGCCGCAATGTCGGCGACCATGCCGTCCTGCTCGATATTGCGGAGAAGGCCGGCATGGACCGTGCCGTCGTCTTCTCCCTGCTGGCGTCCGACGCTGATAAGGACCTGGTGATCGCCGAGATCGAGGCCGCGCAGAAGATGGGAGTGAACGGTGTCCCATTCTTCATCTTCGATCAGCAGTATGCCGTCAGTGGCGCGCAGACGCCTGATGTGTTGGCGGGAGCGCTTCGTGACATCGCCAAGGCGAAGGCGGAAGCGCGCGCCGGCATGAACTGAGCGCCTTACGCCTTCGCCATTTCCGCGAGTTGCGTCATGATAACGGCTGCGCCCTGCAGCCGCTTTTCCGGTGTCGGCAGGTCGCGTGTGAGGAATACGCTCTGGTCTGGCCGGATCTTCGCCATGGTTCCCTGTTTGGCGATATAGCCAACCAGGTTCGCGGGATTAGGAAACTCCTTGTTGCGGAACTGGATGACCACGCCTTTCGGGCCTGCATCCAGCTTCTCCACGTTGGCGATGCGACAAAGGGATTTTACGTAGACGATCTTTAGTAGGTGCTGGACCTCGATCGGCATTGGCCCGAAGCGATCGATCATTTCCGCACCGAAGGCATCGATCTCCTTCAGTTCCGTGATTTCCCCAAGGCGGCGATAGAGTGCCATGCGCAGGTGCAAATCCGGCACATAGCCATCTGGGATCATGACGGACGTTCCGACCGAGATCTGCGGGGACCAACCGGTATCCTGGATCTCATCGACGCCCTTCACCTCGGCAACGGCCTCTTCCAGCATCTGCTGATACAGTTCGAAACCGACCTCCTTGATGTGACCGGATTGCTCTTCTCCGAGTAGGTTTCCTGCGCCGCGAATGTCGAGATCGTGGCTGGCAAGCTGGAAGCCGGCCCCGAGCGTGTCGAGCGACTGCAGCACCTTGAGGCGGCGCTCGGCAGTCGCCGTCAGTACCTTGTTGACCGGCAACGTGAACAGCGCAAAAGCACGCACCTTCGAACGTCCGACGCGGCCACGCAACTGATAGAGCTGCGCCAGGCCGAACATGTCGGCGCGGTGTACGATCAGCGTGTTGGCCGTCGGCACGTCAAGGCCCGATTCAACGATCGTGGTCGACAACAGAACGTCATAGCGGCCCTCGTAGAAGGCGTTCATGATGTCCTCAAGCTCGCCGGCCGGCATCTGACCGTGGGCGACCGCGACCTTGAGCTCCGGCACGTCCGACCGCAGGAAGGCATGCACGTCTTCCAGATCCGCCAGACGCGGGCATACATAGAAACTCTGGCCACCGCGATAGTGCTCGCGCATCAGCGTTTCACGGATCACGAGCGAATCGAAGGGCGAAATGAAGGTGCGAACCGCCATGCGATCGACCGGCGGCGTCGTAATCAGCGACAGCTCGCGCACTCCTGTCATCGCGAGCTGCAGCGTACGTGGGATCGGGGTCGCCGAAAGCGTGAGCACATGAACGTCGCTCTTCAGCTCCTTCAGGCGTTCTTTGTGCTTGACGCCGAAATGCTGCTCTTCGTCGATGATCAGCAGTCCGAGGTTAGCAAACTTGATCCCGGCGCCAAGAAGTGCATGGGTGCCAACGACAATATCCGTCTTGCCTTCTGCCACTTCCTTCTTCGTCAATGCCAGCTCCTTCGGGCCGACGAGGCGCGAGGCCTGCTGGATGCGCACAGGCAAGCCGCGGAAGCGTTCGGAGAAGGTCTTGAAGTGCTGGCGCGCGAGCAGCGTGGTCGGTACGACGACGGCTACCTGAATGCCGTTCATCGCCGCAACGAAAGCAGCACGAAGCGCCACCTCCGTTTTGCCGAAGCCGACGTCTCCGCAGACCAGACGATCCATCGGTCGCCCCGCCCCAAGATCGGAGCGTACAGCTTCAATTGCGTTGTCCTGATCCTCCGTTTCGTCGTAAGGGAAGCGGGCGGCAAACTCGTCGTAGAGGCCTTCCGGCGTCGTCAGCACCGGCGCATGACGCGTCAGGCGTTCGGCGGCGATGCGGATAAGTGCGTCCGCCATATCGAGCAGCCGCTTCTTGAGCTTGGCCTTGCGCATCTGCCATGCGCCGCCCCCGAGCTTGTCGAGCTGCGCTTCCGTCCCCTCGCCCCCATAGCGCGACAGGAGATCGATGTTCTCGACCGGCAGGAACAACTTCGCCTCGTCTGCATACTGCAGCTCAAGGCAAGCGTGCGGTGCACCGGCTGCTTCAATTGTTCGCAGGCCGACAAATCGACCAATACCATGCTGTGCGTGGACGACGACCGAACCCTCGTCCAGACCGGCAACCTCAGAGATGAAATCGGCAGCGCGCTTGCGCCGCTTTGAACGCCGCACCATGCGGTCGCCAAGAATGTCTTGTTCGCCGATGACGACGAGATTGCCGACTTCGAATCCGGATTCGAGACTGAGCACTCCAGCCGCCGCCTCGCCTTTAGCAAGGCTGTCGATTTCCTTCAGCGCACCGACCGGCTTCACGCGCTCAAGACCGTGTTCGTTCAGCACCTGCAACAGACGCTCCAGTGAGCCTTCCGTCCAGGCGGTAATGAGCACCTTCGCACCAGAGGAGCGCTTGTCCGCAATATGTCTTACGACAGCGTCGAAGACGTTGATGCGTTCGGCATTGCCCCCACCCTCGGCATTCGAGCGCGCCCAGCGTTCGCCTTGCCGCGCGTCGAGATTGATCACGCGGCGCGCTTCGCCCTCGTGCTCGTTAAAGGGCGAAATGCGCATTGCGTTAAAGGCATCGAGCGTGCTGGCGAAGGTCTTTCCGTCCAGATAGAGCTGGCCGGGCGTCACTGGCTTATAGGGGGTTCCCTGTGCCATCTGCCCCTTGCCGGCCTGTCCGGAATTCAGGCGGGCGTCATAATAGTCAAAGACAAGCTTGGAGCGCTCCTCAGCGGCCTGGCGAACGGTATGGTCGGTAACCATCCGGAAGCCTTTGAGATAGTCAAAGACCGTCTCCAGTTTCTCGTAGAAGAGCGGCAACCAATGCTCCATGCCGGGATAGCGCCGCCCCTCCGATATGGCGAGATAAAGCGCATCATCACGTGTCGCCGCGCCAAATGAGGAAAGGTAATTCTTCCGAAAGCGGCTGATCGTGTCGGGCGTCAGCGTCACTTCGCTCATCGGGTTCAGGTCTAGGGAGCGGACCTGCCCTGTTGTGCGTTGACTTGCCGGATCGAAGCTGCGGATGCTTTCCAGCGTATCACCGAAGAAATCGAGGCGAACTGGTTCCTCGGAGCCAGGCACGAAGACGTCGAGAATGCCGCCGCGTACGGCGTACTCGCCGACCTCGCGAACGGTTGCTACGCGGTCGAAGCCGTTGCGTTCCAGGCGCCCGGCAATATCGTCCATACGTACGGTGTTTCCGGGACGGGCCGAGAAGGCAAGGCTTTCGATAATCTGTTGCGGCGCGACTTTCTGCAGCATCGCATTGACGGTCACCAGCACGATCGCCGCGTGCGGCTTTTTGTGGTGCGCGATCAGACCGCCCAGCGCCGCGAGACGCCGCGCCGATGTGTCGGCGCTCGGTGAAACGCGGTCGTAGGGAAGACAGTCCCACGCCGGCAGGGTGAGGACCGGGATCTCGGGCGCAACGAAGCCGAGCATCTGCTCGAGGTCCCCCATCCGCTGGCCATCGGACAGGACATAGGCGACCGGCTCTCCTGCCCTTGCCAGATCGGCCAGCAACAGAGCCTCCATACCTGTCGGCACGTTGCCGATTGTCAGCGGCTCGGCGATGGCTGACAGCTTCCTTGCGTCAAAACCTGAGGTCATTAGGCATTCCTGGGCAGGGCGTCGGCTGGATATTCGAAATCGGGCTTGTAGGCGCAAAGGCGCTCGAACATTGGCGTCAGAAAACGCTCGGGCACAGGCCAGGTTCCCATGATCCATCGCACGAGATCGTTATCCTCTTCGGCCATGATGATTTCGAGTTCGTCGAGCTCGGCTTCCGAGAGTGTGGCAATCTCTTTCTCCGCGAACTGTCCGAACACCAAATCCATCTCGCGTATGCCGCGATGCCAACAGCGAAAAAGAATTCGGCGGCGGCGCGGATCAAGATCGGCGCTCGAGAGTGATACACCCGTCATGGCTTTACCTTCCTGTTGATGCGCCTCTATAGACCCTCGAAAGCAGCTTGTCAGCCTTGCCAATGCCGCATTGTTCATCGCATTTTGCCGCTATGCGCCCCGCCATACTCGATCCGCTGTTTTCGCCAGTTTCCGCTCTGCCAGGCGTCGGCCCGAAGATCGCCGAGTTGCTGGTGAAGCTACTGGGGCGCGAGACGCCGGAGGATACGCGCGTCGTCGATCTGCTGTTTCATGCACCGCATTCCTTGATCGACCGTCGAAACCAACCGGGCATCGCCCGCGCCCCGCAAGGCGCAATCGTCACCGTCACGGCGCACGTCGATCGCCATCAGGCTCCGCCGCGGGGCAAAAACAACGTTCCCTACAGGGTCATGTTGCACGACGAGACTGGTGAACTGACGCTTGTCTTCTTTCGCGGCCAAGCGGCTTGGCTGGAAAAACAGCTGCCGTTGGACGAGGAGGTAACCGTCAGCGGCAAGATCGACTGGTTCAACGGCCGAGCCTCGATGGTTCATCCCGACTACATCGTGAAGGCCAGTGAGGCCGAGAACCTGCCCCTCGTTGAGCCGATCTATCCGCTGACAGCAGGTCTTTCGCCGAAGACACTGCGCAAGATCATCGAAGCGGCACTGCCGCGTACGCCGGAACTGCCGGAATGGATCGACTCGGCTCTTGCGCAGAAGCAGGGTCTGCCCTTGCTAACAGATGCTTTTCATGGGTTGCACGAACCGCGCGATCCATCGGATATCGATGCGCAAGCCCCTGCCCGCCGTCGTCTCGCCTACGACGAATTCCTAGCTGGCCAGCTATCTCTGAGCCTGGTGCGCCAACGATTGCGCAAGGTTACCGGCCAACCCGTACACGCCACCGGTCAGCTCAGCAGCCAAATCCTGCGGGCGCTGCCGTTTTCCCCGACCAAAAGCCAGAATACCGCGATCGCAGATATTCTGAAGGACATGGCTGGCGAGGACCGTATGCTGCGCCTGCTGCAAGGCGACGTCGGCTCCGGCAAGACGCTGGTCGCGCTGATGGCTATGGCGGCGGTTATCGAGAGCGGCGGCCAGGCCGTTCTCATGGCCCCAACCGAAATTCTAGCCCGTCAACATCACGCGACGATCTCGAAATTTGCCGCTTCCGCGGGCCTTGGAATCGAAGTCCTTACCGGCCGCACCAAGGGTCGTGAGCGCGAAGACATTCTCGAAAGGATCGCATCCGGACAGGCACAGATCATCGTCGGCACCCATGCCCTCTTCCAGGACAGCGTCAGCTACCGCAACCTTATGCTGGCTGTCGTCGACGAACAGCACCGCTTCGGCGTCCACCAGCGCCTCCGACTGACTGCGAAGGGCGTCACGCCCCATATGCTCGTCATGACGGCAACGCCGATCCCGCGCACCTTGGTGTTGGCTGCCTTCGGTGACATGGATGTCTCCAAGTTGACGGAGAAACCCGCTGGACGGAAGCCGATCCAGACGATCACCGTTCCAATCGAACGTATCGGCGAGATCGTCGGTCGTTTGAAGAGCGCCCTGGCGGAGGGCAAGAAGGTGTACTGGATTTGCCCGCTCGTTGAAGAGTCCGAGGAGAGCGATCTGATGTCGGTAGAGGAGCGTCACGCAACGCTTGCCTCGTCGCTCGGTCCAGGCATTGGCCTGATCCACGGTCGCATGAGTGGCCCAGAAAAGGACGCCGTGATGATGGCATTCAAGAACGGCGAAATCCGCCTCTTGGTCGCCACAACTGTCGTAGAAGTCGGCGTCGACGTCCCCGATGCGACGATCATGGTGATCGAGCATGCAGAGCGCTTCGGCTTGGCGCAGCTGCATCAGCTTCGCGGACGCGTTGGGCGCGGTGACGAGGCTTCGACCTGTATCCTCCTCTACAAGGGGCCGCTTGGTGAAACAGGTCACGCGCGCCTTTCGATCATGCGCGAAACCGAAGACGGCTTCCGCATCGCAGAGGAGGATCTGAAGCTGCGGGGCGAAGGCGAATTGCTCGGGACGCGCCAGTCGGGAACGCCGGGCTTTCGCATCGCGAGCCTTGAGGCACATGCCGATCTGCTGGAAATCGCCCGTCGCGATGCGGCCGATCTAATCGAGCGCGACCCCGATCTCACCAGCGAACGTGGCAAGGCCGTACGCACTCTACTCTACCTATTCCGCCGCGACGAGGCGATCCGCTTCCTGCATGCCGGATGAGGCCGAATCCGGCCTGACAGTTTACTGCTGGGCGAAATCGTTGCGGAGCAAATTGACAGCGGGGGCAGATCGATCTCGGACTCTATCACGCTTCACCTCTCGAATGAGAGCGCATAGCGCGCTCACAGGAGAGTATCGATGGCGCCCTCATGGTGGCATATCGCCCCTCCCGGAAACGCCCATAACGCCACCGCCGATGCGGGAAAAAACCGATCACAGTACCGCACCATGATCATTCCCTTCCCTCACATGCGCAAGGCAAACGAGCCGCCCGGACAGGATCGGGTTCCCGCTACTTCGCGGGCGCCTCAAGCGTAGCGGCTCTTCGGCCGGGGCAGCCCGAAATGATCGCGCAGCGTTGTTCCCGAATAATCGGTGCGGAACAGCCTCCGCCGCTGGAGCTCTGGAATTAGCCGCTCGACGACATCATCGAGGCCCTGCGGAAGATAGGGGAAGACGACATTAAACCCGTCGGAACCCTTCTCATAAAGCCACTCGACCATTTTGTCGGCGATCTGCTGCGGCGTTCCGACGAAAGCCAGCCCCGAATAGCCGCCATAGCGCTGTGCGAGCTGGCGAACGGTCAACCGCTCCTGCTCCGCCAGCCGCAAAACCTGCTCGCGGCCGGTCTTGCTGGCGTTGGTTTCAGGTATATTGGGAAGCGGTTGATCGGGGTCGAAATTCGAAGCGTCGTGACCAAGCGCGATCGATAGCGACGCAATGGCACTGTCATAATGCACAAGGCTGTCGAGATGGGCGCGCTTCGCCCTTGCCTCCTCGAGCGTATCCCCGATCACCACGAATGCTGCTGGCAGGATCTTCAGATGATCGGGATCGCGGCCGACCTTGCTCATCCGGCCCTTGATATCGGCATAGAGCGCCTTTCCAGAGGCAAGGTCGCGCGGCGAACAGAAGACGACTTCGGCCGTTTCGGCTGCAAGCTGACGGCCCGGCTCGGATTGACCAGCCTGAACGATAACGGGCCAGCCTTGCGGCGGGCGAGCGATGTTGAGCGGCCCACGCACGGATAACTCGGGACCTTTGTGGTTCAGAGCATGCATCTTCGCGGGATCGAAGAAAGCACCGCTTTCGACGTCGCGGATGAAGGCGTCATCGTCGAAACTGTCCCACAAGCCGGTCACGACGTCGTAGAATTCGCGTGCACGCTCATAGCGCTCACCATGGGCGACATGCGCATCGAGACCGAAATTCAGAGCAGCATCAGGATTGGAGGTCGTGACGATGTTCCAGCCGGCGCGCCCGGCGCTGATATGATCGAGCGAAGCGAACCGCCGTGCGACGTGATAGGGCTCGTCGAAGGTCGTCGACGCTGTCGCAACCAGGCCGATACGGCTCGTCAGCGCGGCAAGAGCGGAAAGAAGTGTGAAGGGCTCGAACGAAGTGACGGTGTGACTGCGCTTCAATGCCTCTTCGGGCATGTTGAGCAGGGCAAGATGATCGGCCATGAAGAAGGCGTCGAACTTCGCCGCCTCCAGCTTCTGGGCGAACGAGACGATGTGGGTGAAGTTGAAATTGGCGTCCGGATAAGACCCAGGATAGCGCCAAGCGCCGGTGTGGAGACTGACGGGGCGCATGAACGCGCCGAGATGAAGCTGGCGTTCGATCAATTGCACTCACCTCCTGCGCTCCCGGCGCCGATGCTTGCGGGCGCGGGGAGCTCGGTTATCTCCGCGGTTCCTGTTCAATATTCTCCACAACGGTGGTGCGCTAAAGGAATGAATTTCCATTCTGGAACGCGGCTGCGGAAATAAGCGGCTCGCCAATTAAGCGAGAAACGCTTCATTGGCAGGAATCTGCATCGCCGTGACCAGATGGTTGGTTTGGCTCGTCGCCCCGGTTTCGCCGCCGAATGCCCTCGTCAGTCAGGCATGCCGATGCTGATGATCGCGATTTCCAGGATTTCGACGATGCCGCTCTTTTCGACGTGACCTCGGACGGTGACGCGTGAGGCGTGGTGACATTGTAACCGCTGCAATCACAGGCGACTTCGGCAAACCTCGTCCGGCACTGATCATCCAGGCGGATCAGTTTGACGCGACCAGCACAGTCACCGTCTTCGCTGATCGATGCGCAGTCGCAAGCGTTAAAGTCGTCTCACAGCGCCCGGAACATTATGAGCGCGTCAACATAGCCTTTTGTCGGGTGCGCGAAGGCGCCGGGCAAGCGGCCGACCGTCTCAAAACCAAGCGATTGCCAGAGGCGAACGGCGCGTTCGTTGGCGCTGACAACGAAATTGAACTGCATCGCCCGGAAACCACGCTCGCGCGCTCGGGCGAGCGAGTGCTCATGCATTTGTCGCGCCAAGCCTTTGCCGGTCGCCGCGGGTGCGGTCATGTAGCCGCAATTGCAGACATGTGCGCCACCCCCCATCTGGTTGGCGCGCAGATAATACGTCCCGAGGATCTCGCCAACTTCGTCTTCGACGACGAACGTCTCTTTCTCTGGCCCCAGCCAGTAAGCGAGGGCATCGGTTTCACTCATGTCACGATCGAGCGTATAGGTCTCCCCAGCTCGGATCGTCGGCTCGATGATTGTCCAGATAGAAGAACGGTCTTCGGTGGTGGCGGGTCTGATCAGCATTTGCGTGTGTCATCCTTAACCCACCCTCATCTTGCAACACGGCTGAACAAACAGACCTAATCCCGCATCGGAGGCGAAGAGGTACGGAAGTTACATTTCGATCGGTGCCGGCAGCGGCTTGCGCGTGCGCTCCTTTTTTGCCATGCGCCCAGCAAGTTCTTCCGGTGTGACCAGACCGCCGGAGATTAAGAGCTTTGCAGCGTCCTCCGGTGACATATCGAGCGGAATGATCTTCTCGCGCGGTGTGAAGATCAGAAAACCTGCCGTCGGAACCGGCGTCGGGGGCAGGAACACACAGACCATGTCCTCCCCCATCGCTTTGAATTTCGACGCAATCTCGCCTTTGGCATCCGTTGAGATGAAGACGAGCGCCCAGAGCCCAGGGCTCGGATACTCGATAAGGCCGACTTTCTTGAAGGAATTTGTTTTGTCCTTCAGCACCGTCTCAAAAATTTGTTTGACGCTCTGATAAATGCTGCGCACCAGCGGCACGCGCCGCACCAGAGATTCGCTAAACTGAACGATACTCTGGCCGATCAGGTTCTTGCCGAGAAAGCCGATAAGCGTGATCACAACAAGCCCGATCAATAGCCCTGAGCCTGGCACGGCAAAGTTCAGATAGTTATCCGGGTCATAACGCGCTGGTAGGTACGGTTTGACCCAGCTATCCGCCCATCGCACGACCGACCATGTCAGCCATAGGGTAATGGCGACCGGGGCACAAATGATCAACCCCGCCAGGAAGTTGTTCCTGATGCGAGTGGCGATCGGCAATCCGGGCAGTTTTTCCGTCATCGCGTGCTGATAACTCCGTTGAGCGGATCGGCTATCGGAAATCAGCTCCCCCATGCTTTCCTTGTTGAAAAGCTGCCAGAAATTGCCAAGCCGCACAAGTCTCCAGGGCGCAAACTAGCGGTCACTCCACCGTGACCGACTTGGCCAGATTGCGCGGCTGATCGACGTCCGTCCCCATGAATACCGCCGTGTGGTAGGCAAGCAGCTGGATCGGCAGTGAGAAGACCATCGGCGCGATGATCTCGCTGACATTCGGTAGCACGATCGTCGTCATCGTCGGCAGCTTCGATGCTGCCGCGCCCGCCTCGTCGGTAATGAAGATGATGCGCCCACCGCGCGCGGCAACTTCCTGCATGTTCGACACAGTCTTGTCGAAGAAGCGGTCATACGGCGCGATCACGATAACAGGCATGTTCTCGTCGATCAGCGCAATCGGTCCATGTTTGAGTTCACCTGCGGCGTAACCCTCGGCATGGATGTAGGAGATTTCCTTGAGCTTTAGCGCCCCTTCCATGGCAAGCGGGAAGCTCGTGCCACGGCCGAGATAGAGGACGTCGCGGCATTTCGAAAGCTCGCGCGACAGGCTCTCCATCTGAGGTTGGATGAGGTTCAGCACGTGGCTCATGATACGCGGCATTTCAGCGAGATGGCGAACCAGTTCCCGTTCCTGCTCTTCGTTGATTGTTCCTCTCGCTTTGCCGGCGCCGAGTGCCAGCGATGCCAGGACGGCCAACTGGCAGGTGAACGCCTTCGTGGAGGCAACGCCGATCTCAGGACCCGCCATGATAGGGAAGATGGCATCCGACTCGCGGGCGATCGTCGATTCCTTGACGTTGACAACCGCACCGATCTTCAGCCCGTTCTCCTTGCAGTATCGCAGCGATGCTAGCGTGTCCGCCGTCTCGCCCGACTGCGAGATGAAGAGCGCGGCTTGCGAGGGCGACAGCGGCATCTCGCGATAACGAAACTCGGACGCGACGTCGATCTCGACCGGCAAACGCGCGTAGCGCTCGAACCAGTATTTGCCGACGAGACCGGCGAGATAGGCGGTTCCGCATGCCGAGATCGCCAGGCTGGTGGCCGCCTTGAAATCGATCGCGTTGATCCTGTCGCTTATCGTGTTGCTGGCAAAATCGACATAGTGGCTGAGCGCGTGTGAAATGACCTCGGGCTGCTCGTAGATTTCCTTCTCCATGAAGTGGCGGTGATTGCCCTTATCCACCACATAGGCAGTCGTCTGCGATATCTGTCGCGGGCGCTTCACCTCGTTGCCGGAAAAGTCGAGGATTGTCGCGCCGTCTCGGGTCAGTACGGCCCAATCGCCGTCGACGAGGTAAGTGATTTCGTTGGTGAACGGCGAAAGGGCGATCGCATCCGACCCGAGGAACATTTCGCCTGAGCCGTAACCCACGGCAAGCGGCGGGCCGGAGCGCGCCGCCATGATCGTGCCGGGATCATTCCTGAGCATCACCGCAAGGGCATAGGCGCCGGTGACCCGGTTCAACATCTTTAGCATCGCCGTGCGCGGCTCGAGACCGTCACGGAGATACTTCGCCATGAGATGCGCGACGACTTCGGTGTCCGTCTGGGTCTCAAAAGTTGCGCCCTCGGCAATCAACTCGTCACGCAGTTCGGAGAAGTTCTCGATGATGCCGTTATGGACGACCGCAACGCCCTCGACGAAATGCGGGTGTGCGTTGACCTCGTTGGGAACGCCGTGCGTGGCCCAGCGCGTGTGCGCAATACCGATTGCTCCAGGCAATGGGTCGCCGTCGAGGCGTTTTTCGAGATTGAAGAGCTTTCCCTCGGCGCGACGGCGCGCCATCTCGCCGTTGTGTATGGTGGCGACACCCGCCGAGTCATAGCCGCGATACTCGAGTCGCTTCAGCGCATCAACGAGACGCCCTGCAACCGGGCTGCTTCCAACGATTCCAACAATCCCGCACATAAATGTCCCCAAAGCCATCCGTTTCGGAGGCCACTCGTAGCAATTCTGTCTTTTTTCTCAATGGCCTCGGCGGTCACTTTCGGTTTCCGCACGTTACGCGGAAGTCTATGACTTTGCCTTCTTGGCAGCCTTGATCGCAAGTGCACGTTCGCGCAGCGCGGTGGCCCTGCCCGGCTTCACCTCCTGGCGCGCTCGGCCCAATGCGAGTGCATCGGCCGGAACATCCGCGGTAATGACGCTGCCGGAGCCCACGTAGGCGTTGTCGCCAACGCTAACGGGCGCAACAAGCGAGGAGTTCGACCCAATAAAGGTGTTCGCCCCAATCACCGTCTCGTGCTTGTTGACGCCGTCATAGTTGCAGGTCACCGTGCCGGCACCGATATTCGCCCCGGCCCCAATATTTGCGTCGCCAATATAGGTCAAGTGATTGACCTTGGCACCCTCGCCAAGCTTTCCGTTCTTGACTTCGCAGAAGTTGCCAACCTTCGCTCCGCTGGCGAGATCGGCTCCGGGACGCAGCCGGGCGAACGGGCCAACGGTTGCACCGGCGCTGACGTGCGCGCCCTCAATGTGCGAGAACGCATGAATGACAGCGCCGCCGTCGATCGTCGCACCCGGACCGAACACCACGTTCGGCTCGATCAGCGCGTCCTGCCCAATCGCAGTGTCGTAGGAAAGGAACACAGTCTCTGGTGCGATCATCGTCACGCCGGCGATCATCATTTCGTGGCGTCGACGTTCTTGCCAGAGGCGCTCGATCACGGCGAGCTCGGCGCGATTGTTACAGCCGGTCATTTCGATTTCAGGTGCGTCGACAGCGGTGACCCGACCACCGACGGAACGGGCGATTTCCACGAGGTCGGTCAGGTAGTATTCACCCTTCGCATTGGCATTTCCAATGCGGGATAGAAGATCGAGCGCCTTGCGGCCGTTGATCGCCATCAAGCCGCTGTTGCACCACCTCACGGCACGCTCGGCATCGGTGGCATCCCTTTCCTCGCGGATGGCCATCAGTTCGCCATCCTTGACGAGGAGGCGACCATAGCCGGTCGGCATCTCCGTGTGAAAACCAATGACCACCACATCACTGCCCTCGGCAAGGCCCTGACGGGCAGCCTTGAGCGGCCCTTCTGTCTGCAACGGAACATCACCGTACGTGACGATGATGTCGTCATATCCACGGGCAACGGCCTCGCGCGCTGCAAGGACCGCATGGCCGGTGCCGAGCCGCTCGCCCTGCAGGTAGGTTTCGATTTTGACGCTTCCCATCTGCGCAGCCTTTGCCACTTCCTCGGCGTCGCGCCCGACGACGAGCGCGACCGAGGAAATGTCGCTCCGTGCCACAGCATCCACGACATGGGCGATCATCGGGCGGTTTGCGATTGGATGCAGCACTTTCGATTTCGACGACTTCATTCGCGTGCTGTCACCCGCAGCAAGAATGACGGCGAGGCAAGTGCGTTCCATGGTCTGCTCCGAGAATCCGTTGCGTCCGGTCTTTGCTGCCTCATAGCAGCAAGACCAGGGCGGGACAAAGATCAAAAATGGATCAGGCGGATGCCTTGCTCATCGCCGCATAGGCATCGCGGACGTGATCACGGCCGTCTATGATCACGATCTCCATGGCTTTTCGGGCGCCATCGACATCGCCTGCCACGATTGCTTCGACGATACGCATATGGGTGTCGGCAATGTCTGAGAAGCCGTTCTGCGAGGGGGGAGTACTGATACGGAACATCCCCACCAGCGCGGCTTCGATGAGGCTCCCCAGCGTTCGCATGAAGGGATTGTGGGAGGCGTCGGCTATGGCGAGGTGAAAGTGGAGGTCGGCGAGAGCTAGGCTGTCGCTGGTGTGCCCAGGCGCGGCCATCTCAGTCGCTAGCGCACGCAGATGTTCAATGTCTTCCGCATTTGCCCGCTCCGCGACAAGGCCGGCGGCAAAAGGCTCGAAGGCCAGCCGGATATCGTAAAGCTGCAGCAGGAATTCTTCCGTCACGCCACTGTCGAAATGCCAAGCTATAATTTCACTGTCAAACATGTTCCAGAGATTCTTCTCCGTCACACGCGTGCCGACGCGGGCCTTGGCGACGATCATGCCCTTTGCAGCAAGCGTCTTCATCGTCTCCCTAAGGACGGTGCGTGAGACCTTGAAGCGCTGTGCGAGCTCGGCGTCGCCCGGCAGAATGCTTCCGACAGGGTAGGTTCCGGCAACAATTGCCCTACCGAGCTCATCCACGACCTGTGCGTGGCTCGTTCGCGATTTGCGCGCTGTCTTTCCGGTCTCAAGCAATCTGTTACGCAACGAATACCTCCCCGTTCAGGCATACCTCTTATTCATACTGGAAAGGAAGAGAATAACCTTCTGCATTAGAATGAACGCAAAAAGCAAAAGGCCAATCAAGATCTTCGTCCACCAGCTCGATAGTGTCCCGTCGAAGGTGATGTAGGTCTGAATGAGGCCCTGTATCAGGATACCGATGAAGGTACCTGCCACGAATCCCGCCCCTCCGGTCAACAGCGTCCCCCCAATGACGACTGCCGCGATCGCATCCAGTTCGACGCCGACTGCTGCCAGAGAATAACCGGCCGACGTATAGAGCGAAAAAACGATTCCGGATAGACCGGCAAGAAAGCCCGATAATGCATAGATCTGGATCGTGGTGCGCCCAACGGGAACGCCCATCAGTTGCGCCGTTTGCGAGCCGCCGCCGAGCGCGTAGACATTGGTACCGAAGCGCGTGCGGTGCGCAAGGAATATGCCCGCCGCAAAGACGAGAAGCATGACACCGCCGATCAACGTCAGCCGACCGCCGCCCGGCAGCTTATAGTAGAGGCCTGTCAGCGTTGTGTAGTAGTCGTGATTGATCGGAATGCTGTCGATTGACAACACGAACGCCATTCCGCGCGCCAGGAACATGCCCGCGAGGGTCACGATGAAGGCCGGCATCTCCAGATAGTGAATGATTGCGCCCATTGCCGCGCCAAAAGCGGTCGTGATGATCAGCACCAATACAAACGCGACGAGCGGATGGATTGTCGTGTTCTGCAAAATGACAGCTAGGAAAACGCCAGTGAACGCAATGATCGAGCCGATCGACAGGTCGATGCCGCCAGAGATGATGACAAACGTCATGCCGACGGCCGCGATACCAAGAAAAGCATTGTCGGTCAAAAGATTGCCGATCACGCGGGTGGACAGGATATTCGGATACTGCATTGTGCAGATCGCATAGGAAAGAGCGAAGATCACGACGGTTGCCAGCAGCGGCAGATATTTCGAGTTCATTGAATCTGCCCTTCTGCGACACTGCTCGATCGCCGGCTTAGAACCACTGCGGCCGATTGGACCGTCGGCGACTGAATGACGAGGATTACGATGACGATCACTGCCTTGATGATCAGATTGAATTCCGGCGGAAATCCTGAAAGCAAAATGCCGGTGTTCACAGCCTGAATAATCATCGCTCCGATCAGCGAGCCGAGGATGCTGAAGCGACCGCCAAGCAGAGAATTGCCACCCACGACGACAGCCAGGATGGCATCGAGTTCTAGCCAGAGGCCGGCATTGTTCGCATCCGCCCCCTTGATATCGGCTGCTACAATGATACCGGCGATCGAAGCGCAAAGGCTGCTCAGCATATAGACGGCCATCAGTAGGACCGGCGTTCGCACACCGGAAAGCATGCTTGCACGTCGATTAATCCCGGTAGCTTCGATGAGCATCCCAAGCGCCGTGCGCCTCACGAGCAGGATTATCAACGCGCCCATGGACAACCATATGATGACCGGCATCGGAAGAAACGCGAAGGAGCCGCTGCCGAGCGAGATCAGGCCTTCATCGTTGAAGGTCATGATGACCCCCTCGGTAATAAGCTGCGCGATCCCACGTCCGGCAACCATCAGGACAAGTGTGGCGATGATTGGCTGGATGTTGAGCACGGCGACCAGAAAACCGTTCCAGACGCCGCAAAGCAGCCCGACCCCGACCGTCACCAAGAGCGTCACCGCAAGCGATTGACCGGACACGATAGATGATGCGGCAACGGCGCCGCAGATCGCGATCACAGCGCCGACCGAAAGGTCGATCCCCTTCGTTGCAATTACCAGCGTCATGCCAATTGCCAGCAAGGCGACCGGTGCACCGCGGTTCAGCACATCTATGAGGCTGCCATAAAGCCGACCGTTCTGTACAACAACATTAAAGAACTGCGGAAACATCATGAAATTCAAGGCAACAATGACCGCAAGAGCAATGAGTTGCGGGGCTAGGCGGTTCAGGAGTGCGTTAAGCGACGACGTCATGCGTCCTCCGTCTTCTTTTGGGCGGCTGCGATGGCGTCGACGATGCTAGCGGTGCTGACATTCTCGCCCGCCAGTTCCGCGACATGTTCGCGATCGCGGAGGACCAAAATACGTGAGCTATAGGCGATAAGCTCTTCTAATTCCGAAGAAATGACGATCAGCGACATGCCTTTCGCGCAGAGATCTTCGATCAAGCGGATAATTTCAGCATGTGCGCCGACGTCGATCCCGCGGGTCGGTTCGTCGAGGATCAGGAAGTCCGGATTGGTAGCCAGCCAGCGCGCAAGGATCGCTTTCTGCTGATTGCCGCCAGACAGCAGGCGTATTGGCTTCTCCCTGTCCGTCGTGCGGATATCGAGGGCGCTGATGTAGCGGTCCGCCAAGGCGTTCTGATCGGCGCGAGAAATGGGCCGGGCCCAGCCTCGGCGCGCCTGCAGCGCAAGAGCAATATTCTCGCGAATGGAAAGATCGCCGATGATCCCGTCGGTCTTGCGATCCTCCGGACAGAACCCGAAGCCACTGCGGATCGCCACCCGCGGGTTCGACAGCGTAACCTGCTTGCCGTCTACCTGTACCGTGCCGCTGTCGGCCTGCTCGATCCCGAAAAGCAACTCGGCGGTCTCCGTGCGCCCCGACCCGAGCAACCCGGCAACGCCGACCACCTCGCCGACACGGACATCGAGGTCGAACGGCTTCACTTTGCCGCGCTTGCCGTAGCCTTCGAACTTGTATTTGACCGGGCCCGCAGCAACCGTGTGCGCTCGGGCGGTTGCCTCTGCATTCGCCAGTTCGTGACCGAGCATCATTGAGATGAGGCTCTGGCGAGACAGTTCGGACGTGTTGCGGGTCCCCACCAGCCTGCCATTTCTAAGTACCGTAATCCGATCACTTACTTCGTAAACCTGTTCTAGGAAATGAGTAATAAAGACAATGCCAAGTCCACGTTCCTTCAAGTTGTTCATGATGCGGAAGAGCATCGCAACTTCCTGAGTGTCGAGGCTTGCAGTCGGCTCGTCCAGGATGAGAACTTTACCGGACAAGTCGACCGCACGGGCGATCGCTACGACCTGCTGCACGGCAACCGAAAACCGGTCGAGCTGCGCGGTCACATCAACGTTCATCCCGTACTGATCAAGCAGCGCCCGCGCCTGCCGGTTCATGGCACGGACATCGATCATCCCGAAGCGCTTCGGCTGGCGGCCGAGATACAGGTTTTCGGCAACGCTCAGATTGGGCAGGAGATTGACCTCCTGATATACCGTGCCAATGCCCAGTCTCTGGGCGGCGAGTGTATCGGACGGATTGATTTCCGCGCCGTCGAGAGCGAGCCTGCCGTCGTCGCGGTGATAGGCACCAGTAATGCATTTGATAAGCGTAGATTTTCCGGCGCCGTTTTCGCCCAGAAGCGCATGCACCTCGCCCTTGCGAAGCGCGAAATCGACCTTGTCGAGCGCAATGGCACCCGGGAAGAATTTCGATATCCCGTGAGCGGTTAGAACATTCTCGAAATCGTAAATCATGAAGGCGGCTTTTCCCGATATGGACCGACAACGCCGCGCCGTGGACGGACATGAAGTCCCGACTGGCATTCGGCAGGTCCGCACCGGCTTATGTTGAGCCGGTGCGGTTCTAGTCTCAAGATCAGTAGCCGAGGTTCTTCTTCGATTCGTAGACTTTCATCGGATCATCAGCCGGCGTGTAGAGCTTCGATTCCGTTTGGATCCACTTCGGCGGAGCCTTCTTGTCCTTCAGGTACGCATCGAGCACGTCGAACGCGGGGCCTGCCATGTTCGGCGTCAGCTCGACGGTGGCGTTTGCCTCTCCCGCAGCCATGGCCTTGAAGATGTCAGGCACGGCATCGATCGAGACCACGAGGATATCCTTACCCGGCTTTAGGCCGGCTTCCTTGATCGCCTGAATGCCGCCGACGGCCATGTCGTCGTTGTGAGCATAGAGGGCGCAGATGTCCTTGCCACCGTTTTCAGCCTTCAGGAAGCTTTCCATGACTTCTTTGCCCTTGGTGCGGGTAAAGTCGCCGGTCTGGCTGCGAACGATCTTGAGGTTTGCCTTTCCTGCAATGGCTTCCTCGAAGCCCTTTTTGCGGGCGATTGCAGGGGAAGAACCGGTCGTGCCCTGAAGCTCGACGATTTTGCAAGGCTTGTCGCCAACAGTCTTTACGAGCCAATCGCCGGCAACCTTGCCTTCATGAACCTGATCGGAGGTGACAGCCGTCAGGTAAAGGTCTTCAGGCGCCTTGATTGTCCGGTCGAGCAGGATTACTGGAATTTCTGCCTCTTTCGCTTCCTTCAGAACGGCGTCCCAACCGGTCTCGACCACGGGCGCTAGGAAGATGGCATTGACACCCTGGGCGATGAAGGAGCGGATCGCCTTGATCTGGTTTTCCTGTTTCTGCTGCGCGTCAGCAAACTTCAGGTCCACGCCACGCTTCTTGGCCTGCTCCTTCGTGACGGTGGTCTCGGCAGCCCGCCAGCCCGATTCGGAACCGATCTGCGAAAAACCAACGACCAGCTCTTTAGCCGATGCGGAGCCGAACATGCAGGCAGCCAAAATCGTGGCACTCAAGAGTGCAGTCTTCAATTTCATAATTTCCTCCCAAAACCGCGTCCATGCGGCACAGGAGGAAAAAATCATATAGTATTACTTTTGTAAATGCACTTTCTGATATGCGGCGCAACAAAAAAGGCGCTCAAAACGAGCGCCTTTTCCGCATGTGCTAACAGCGCGTCGAAATCACTTCGGCAGCTTGTCGTCGACGCCCTCAACATAGAAGTTCATGCCGAGCAGCGTTGCATCGTCAGCCTTCTCCCCAGCCTTCAGCCAAGGCGTGCCATCCTGCTTATTGATCGGGCCGGTGAAGGGATGCAATTCGCCGGACTTGATCTTGGCTTCGGTTTCCTGAGCCATTTTTTTCACATCATCAGGCATGTTGGTGTAGTCGGCCATCTTGAGGATACCATCCTTCAGGCCGTCCCAGCTCTGCTCGGATTTCCATGTGCCATCGAGAAGAGCGTGAACGCGCTTCGAGTAATAGTTGCCCCAGGTGTCGACGATTGCCGTCAGCTGAGCCTTCGGACCGGCTGCGATCATGTCGGAGGCCTGGCCGAACGCGTGAATGCCACGTGCTTCAGCAACCTGCATCGGTGCGGTGGTATCCGTGTGTTGCGTCAGGACGTCAACGCCTTGGTCGACCATGGCCTTGGCGGCATCGGCTTCCTTGCCTGGATCGAACCAGGTGTTCACCCAGATCACCTTCAGCTTGAAATCGGGATCGATGGAGCGTGCACCCTGTTCGAAGGCGTTGATGCCCATCACCACTTCCGGGATCGGGAAGGACGCGATGTAGGCGGCCCCGTGGTTCTTCGAGGTCTTCGCCGCGATCTGGCCGAGGATGTAACGGCCTTCGTAGAAGCGCGAGTTATAGGTCGCGAGGTTCGGGCCGGACTTGTAGCCAGTGCCGTGTTCAAACTTCACGTTCGGGAACTTGGCGGCGACCTTTACCGTGGCATCCATGAAGCCGAAGGACGTTGTGAAGATCAGCTTGCAGCCGGAACGCGCGAGGCGCTCGATCGCACGCTCTGCGTCGGGGCCTTCCGGCACGTTTTCGAGATAAGGCGTATCGATCTTGTCCCCGAATTCCTTCTGGATCTGCTGGCGGCCGAGATCATGAGCCTGCGAGTAGCCACCGTCCGTGTGCGATCCAACGTAGACGAAGCAGACCTTGGTCTTGTCAGCAGCCTGCGCGGTCGAACCGACGCTCAGGACCGCAGCAGCTGATGCTGCAAATGCAAGTGCGAGTTTTTTCATGATAACCCCTGTTGGTTTGGAATTTCCGGAAGCGCGTTTCATTCTTTTGTTTAGCGCTCCGGCACGAATGGCTTTCCCAGCGACGCGGGCGTGTTGATCAACGTCGTGCGCCGATTATGAGAAATGATGACAAGAACCACAATAGTGGCAGCATATGGGAGCATCGACAAATACTGGGCCGGAATTCCAACCCCGAACGCCTGCGCGTGAAGCTGCAGGATCGTTACAGCGCCGAACAGATAGCCACCAGCAAAAACCCGCCACGGCCGCCAGGATGCGAAGACCACGAGCGCAAGCGTGATCCAGCCGCGACCGGAGGACATGTTCTCCACCCATTGCGGCGTATAGACGAGGGAAAGCTGCGCCCCCGCGAGCCCCGCGCAGGCGCCGCCGAACATGACGGCAAGGTAGCGCGTGCGGATGACACCGATGCCAAGGGCATGGGCCGAGCCGTGACTGTCGCCGATGGCGCGCAGCTTAAGACCGACGCGGCTGCGGAACAGGAACCAGCTGACGCCGAACAGCAGTGCAAGTGATAGATAGAATGTCAGGTCCTGCCTGAACAGAACAGATCCGACCAGGGGAATATCGGCGAGGTAAGGAACGACGATTGGCTCCAGACGTACGCCCGGCACGCTCACATAGCCTTCCCCAAGCATTCCCGAAACACCAAGTCCGAGGATCGTCAATGCCAGTCCGGTCGCCACCTGGTTTGCGACCAGGGTGAGGGTAAGAAAACCGAACAGCAGCGAGAATAGCGCACCCGCGACAATTCCCCCCAATAGCCCGATGTAAGGGGAACCCGACATCTGCGCACTTGCGAAGGCCGCGACGGCGCCCATGATCATCATACCCTCGACCCCGAGGTTGAGAACACCGGACCGCTCGACGACGAGTTCACCCAAGGCGGCAATAACCAGCGGCGTGGACGCTGTAATGACGGTCAGCAGAATCGCTTCGAAGATGCTCACGCAACGCCTCCTCGGACCCGCGTCCAGACGACGCGGATCTTGTAATAAATCAGGGTGTCACACGAGAGCACAAAGAAGAGTATCAGGCCCTGGAAGACGCGGGTGACCTTGTCGGATACACCAAGCGATAGCTGAGCCGCTTCGCCTCCAAGATAAGTCAAAGCGAGCACCAGGCCTGACGCAATGATGCCGAGGGGATTGAGACGCCCGAGAAATGCGACGATGATCGCTGTGAAGCCGTAGCCTGGCGAAATCGCAGGCTGCAGATGCCCAATCGATCCGGACACCTCGGAGATACCGGCAAGTCCGGCAAGCGCTCCCGAAAACAGGAAGCTGAACCAGATCATTTTTTTCGACGAAAAGCCGGCGAACCGCCCTGCCCGCTCGGATTGGCCGAGAACGACGATCTCGAAGCCTCTTAGCGTATACTTCAGCATGAACCAGACGAGCAACGCAGCGACGATCGCAAAAACGAAGGCCCAATGGGCGCGGCCGGATTCTTCCCAGATCGCCGGCAGTGTGGCCTCCGGTGGAAACGGTACGCTTTCGGGAAAGTTGAAGCCTTGGGGATTGCGCCAGGCGCCGCGGATCAGCCAATCAAGGAAAAGCTGTGCGATGTAGACGAGCATCAAGCTCGTTAAGATCTCGTTGGTATTGAAATGCGCCTTCAACAGCGCCGGAATTGCAGCAAACACAGCGCCGCCTATCGCGCCCATGACGAGCATCAAGGGCAGCACGGCAGGGGAATGCCACTCCGTGAATACGATCGGCAGAATAGAACCGGTGATCGCGCCGATCGTAAATTGTCCTTCGGCGCCGATATTCCAGTTGTTGGAGCGATAACAGACCGCCAGTCCGACGCCGATCATGATCAGAGGTGCCGCCTTGACGGCAAGTTCGTGCAGCGACCAAACTTCAAGCAAGGGTTCGAGGAAAAAGGCGTCGAGGGCTTCGACCGGGTTCTTTCCGAGAATGGCAAACATGATCGCGCCGGCAATCAAGGTCAGCAGCAATGCCAACAGCGGCGACACGAAGCCGTAGAGTTTGGATGACTGCGGCCGCTTTTCGAGTTCAATGCGCATCGGCCGCCTCCGAGGTGGTCTTGCTCTCGTGCAGCCCGCCCATCAAGAGGCCGATCTTTTCCCGAGACAGTTCTCCTGCCGGGAAGGGTTGCGAAAGCCGCCCCTCGGAAATCACGGCAATCTCCGTTGCGACCTCGAATATTTCATCAAGGTCCTGGCTGATGACGACGACCGCCGAGCCGTTCCGTGCCAGATCCACAAGCGCCTGGCGAATGCGGCTAGCTGCCCCTGCATCGACGCCCCAGGTCGGTTGATTGACGACGAGAACCGCCGGCTGCCGGTCGAGTTCGCGGCCAACGATGAACTTCTGCAGGTTTCCGCCGGAAAGCGAGCCTGCTGCAGGGTCCTCGCCGCTCTTGCGCACGTCCATTGCCTCGGCGATCCGTTTGGTCGCGGTCCGTACGGCACCGCGGCGAATGACCTTGAGAAAACCGCCGCCGAGAAAGGCCCTGCGGTCGGATTGGCTGCGCGCCAGGACGAGATTGTCGGAAAGCTTCATCGTCGAGACGGCGGCGTGGCCATGGCGCTCTTCCGGCACGAAACCGGCCCCAAGCAGACGCCGCGCCGTGATGCCCTGGCTGCCTACCGCCTTCTTGCGGATCGTGATCGCATCCGGTGAACTGACCGGATACTCTCCTGAGAGCGCATCAAAGAGTTCGCCCTGACCGTTGCCGGCAACACCTGCGATCGCCAGAATCTCGCCGGAACGGACAGTCATGGACACGTCCTTCAAGGGCATAGCGAAGGGCGTGCGTGCGGCAACGGAAAGATTGGCGACGGAAAGTTGCACCTCGCCCTTATTGCCACGGTCGGGATGCGTAACAGTCGCAACATCGCTGCCGACCATCATCCTGGCGAGAGAAGCCGGCGTCTCCTGGCGTGGATCGCAGGCACCTGTCACCCTGCCATTGCGCAAAACGGTCGCGCGATCGCAGATGCGCTGAACTTCCTCAAGCCGATGGCTGATGTAGAGGACCGACTTGCCCTCCGCCTTCAACTTGAAGAGCGTTTCAAAAAGCTTGTCTGCCTCCTGGGGCGTCAGCACCGAAGTCGGCTCGTCAAGAATGATGAGCTTCGGGTTTTGCAGCAGTGCGCGTACGATCTCGATACGTTGACGTTCGCCGACGGAAAGATCGGCAACATGGGCATGCGGGTCGAGGGGGAGACCATAGAGGCGCGAGAGCGCCCTTGCCTCTTGCGCAATTCTGCCGATTGGGATGGTGTCATCAAGCGAAAGCGCGATGTTTTCTGCGACGGTCAGCGCCTCGAAAAGCGAGAAATGCTGGAAGACCATGCCGATGCCGAGCTTGCGGGCGTCGCCTGGTGAACCAATTTCGACCGGCCGGCCTTCCCATAAAATATTGCCCTCGGTCGGTTCGAGCACGCCGAATAGCATCTTGACGAGCGTCGACTTTCCGGCACCGTTTTCACCAAGGAGAGCATGGATTTCGCCAGGGGCGATATCGAGGTCGATATGGTTGCAGGCAGCAAAGCTGCCGAAGAGCTTCGTCAGTTGCTGGACCGACAATAACGCACCGAAACCCGGCACATCAGATAACGACACGTTCCCCTCATTTCCCTCTGCCGACACTGCCCATTCGGGTCATTCTGGGATCAGCAGCGTAGTTCCGGTAGTTTTTCTGGACTCCAGATCCATGTGGGCCCGCCCGACCTCACTCAATGGATATGTTTGGTTGATATTGATACGCACTTTATTGCTCAAAACAACATCAAATAACGCGTTTGCACAATTGGTTAGCTCTTCGCGTGTGGCGACGTAGGTGAAAAGTGTGGGCCGCGTCGCAAAGAGCGATCCCCTCTGCGCGAGCATGGCAAGTGTGAAGTTCTCGATCGGCCCCGAAGACTGACCAAATGACACGAACATGCCGAACCGTCCCAGGCAGTCGAGCGACTGTGGAAAGGTGTCGCGGCCGATCGAGTCATAGACCACGTGAACGCCAGCGCCGCCAGTGATCTCACGTACACGTTCTGCGAAGTTCTCGGTATTGTAATTAATGACATGGTCATATCCGTGCTCGAGAGCCAAGCGCACTTTGCTGTCTGAGCCCGCGGTGCCGATCACGGTTGCGCCGAGCGCCTTTGCCCATTGCCCGGCAATGAGACCGACACCGCCGGCTGCGGCATGAAACAGGATCATTTTCCCCGGGCCGACCTTGTAGGTCCGGTTGAGAAGATACTCCGCAGTCATTCCCTTCAGCATCATCGATGCGGCCGTTTCCAGGGGTATCTCCTCCGGAACTTTCACGAGATGCTTCGTTTCGATGTTTCGTTCGACGCTGTAGGCGCCATCCGAACCGGCATAGGCGACGCGATCGCCGACCTTAAACTCCTCCACCCCGGGGCCGACTGCAGTAACCGTACCAGCCGCTTCCTTGCCAGTCACAAAAGGCAGATGCGGCGCTTTATAGATACCAGTTCGGAAGTAGATGTCGATGAAGTTCAAGCCGATGGCCGCGTGCTTGATCTGAACCTCTCCTATGCCGGGAGGCGGCAGCTCGATATCGATGTATTCGAGAACTTCAGGTCCGCCGATCTTGCTGAATGAAACCGCACGCGTTCTTGCCATTGCCTTCTCCTAATCGCGTCGTCCAAGCGTCGGGAAGAACTGCAGCACGGCGCCGATGCAGTAGAGATAGATACCGCTGAGCATAAAGAGGACAAGCGCCCATTGCGGGATGACGAAATGCAGCAACAGCGCATACATTCCGAGCGCCGACCACAAGAAAAAGACGAAGAGATTGAGCGGCCGCAGGCGCTGTACGCGGACTGGATGCAGAAAATTGATGGGCAAGAAGGTGAGGATGACGGAGACAAGGACGACGGCAAGAGCCGTGATCGCGCTGGCATCGATGACGAACAATGTGAAGACGATCATGTTCCAGACCACAGGAAAGCCTGAGAAGAAGTACTCCTCAGTCTTCATGCCCGTATCGGCATAGTAGATTGCGCTCGATACGACAATCATGCCTGCCGCCACGAACGACCATGGCTCGCCGATCATGCCGCTCTGATAGAGAGCAAAAGCTGGCAGCAGGACATAGGTCACATAATCGATGATATTGTCGAGCGTATCGCCGGACCAGTTTGGCAGCACTTCCTTGACGCTGACCTTGCGGGCAATTGGTCCATCGATGCCATCAACGAGAAGCGCGAGTCCGAGCCACCAGAACATGTCGATGAAACGGTGCTCGGCTGCAGCGACGACGCCGAGAAAGGCTAGAAAGGACCCAGATGCCGTCAGAATATGGACGGAGAATGCGCGTATTTCCGCGTAAGGTACGCGCTTGTAATTGAAAATCTTCATGTTTCCCCGAGCAGCCTATGGCGTCCGCGCCCGGCAGACGCGGCTTTTGCTTAATATGCATCCTTTGCTTCGCTTCGCCAGCGCAAAAGCGACGAGGCCTTGCAAGGCCTCGGTATCCTGACCGCGACACGCATATTTCGTGCAAGTCGCCTGAGAAAGAATGGAATACCTTTAATCGCAACCCTATTTGTAATATCTCGCTGGCA
Organism: Rhizobium mesoamericanum STM3625; assembly: GCF_000312665.1. Lineage (GTDB taxonomy): Bacteria > Pseudomonadota > Alphaproteobacteria > Rhizobiales > Rhizobiaceae > Rhizobium > Rhizobium mesoamericanum. The sequence goes on from NZ_HF536772.1 coordinate 2,721,323, forward strand.
TCGAAACATTGTGCGACGAATACGGGATCCGATACGGAAATGAACGCCCCTGCAAAGACCGAAGACTTCGCCTCCCCAATTCCGGCCGGAGTCTATGCCGAAACCGTGCTTAGCGTGACCCATTACACGGATCGCCTGTTCCGGTTTACCATGACGCGTCCGCAGGGTTTCCGGTTCCGGTCCGGCGAGTTCGCCATGATCGGACTGATGATCGATGGCAAGCCGATCTTTCGTGCCTATTCGATCGCAAGCCCCGCCTGGGCAGAAGAGCTTGAGTTCTTCTCGATCAAGGTTCCGGACGGCCCGCTGACCTCGCATCTGCAGGCCATCAAGCCAGGCGACCAGGTTCTGATGCGCAAGAAACCCACGGGCACTCTGGTGCTTGACGCGCTGACGCCCGGCCGTCGCCTTTACATGTTCTCGACGGGCACTGGCATCGCACCCTTTGCGAGCCTGATCCGCGATCCGGAAACCTACGAGAAGTACGAGCAGGTCATCCTCACCCATACAACCCGCGACGTAGCCGAGCTGAAGTACGGCTTCGATCTGGTCGAAGAGATCAAGAACGACGAACTCTTGCAGGAAGTCGTTGGCGACAAGCTGCGTCATTATGCGACTGTCACCCGCGAGGACTTCGACTACCAGGGCCGCATCACCGATCTGATTTCGTCTGGCAAGCTCTTTACCGACCTCGGCGTCCCGCCGCTCGACCCGGCAATCGATCGTGGGATGATCTGCGGTTCTTCCGCGATGCTGAAGGATACCAAGGACCTGCTGGAAAAGGCTGGCCTCAACGAAGGCGCAAACAGCAAGCCCGCCGAGTTCGTGATCGAACGGGCATTCGTAGGCTAAATCAGCGAAAAGACAACGTTTAACGACCCATCACGCGGGCCGACTTCATTTGTGGCCACTGAGATACTTAATCAGTGCACTCATCGCTTGGCCCGCGTCCTTCGACCTGCCCTGCTGGATGGCTCGCATTACCGCGACATGCAGAGAGATGGATTGATCCATCCGTCCGGGACTCGTGGACGCGGACCAAAGGCGACGCGAATGTGTCTGAACCGGTCCAAGCGCCGACGTAATGAATGCGTTCGGGCAGGCCTCTTCAAGAATTTCGTCAAAGGTCTTATCCGCAGCGAAGAAGGCCCCCAGGTCGCCTGTCATCATGCACATTTCCATCGCCTGTGCGCATTCGTCCAACTCTCTACGCTGCTCTGAGGTGGCAGAGTTGGCGGCCAGTGCAGCCGCGATCGGCTCGAGTTCTCGGCGAACCTGCATCACGTTCTCATGGTCCGTTGGCTTAATCTCCGCCACCTGCAACCCAACTCGCGGCTTCACCACAATCAAACCTTGCCACGCCAACTTCTGAATTGCTTCGCGCACAGGTGTGCGCCCATGGCCGGCCAAGTCTATCAGGTGCTTCTCGGTGACCAACGCGCCAGGCTGCAACGTCAGCGTCACGATTGCATGTTCCTACGTGAGATAGGCAAGGTGGCTCAGTGAGTTCTGCATTTGCGTATCCGACTTTAAAAATGCTTGTCTCGCGAAGGCGACGGTAAAAAAGGCTATGATATATCAGCGCCCCACCCAACGGCAAGCTGGACGCTGCGAGGATCATTTGAGGGCGATGCTCGTCCCACGCGGGCGTGCCCGCCTTTCAGAACGGCACATGGATGAATTGCCTGTGAGGGACCGGTCGGACAAGAACGCAATAGCGACCACCCTGCCTTACGATGCCCGTCGATTGGATGTGGGCCCGGAAGTAGATCGAAAAGATGGTATCATGGAAGGTTATTCATGTCTCAGGGCTTCGATCGGATTGAGTTGTGCTGCACGCCTGGCCGGGAAGTACCCGAATACCATTCCGATCGCCGCAGAAAACATGAACGCAACGGCGATCATGGTGGGGCTGACCACAAAAGGCACTTTGAGCAGTGTTACTGCTCCATAGCCAAGGCCGACTCCAAGCAGGATCCCGGCGATGCCGCCGAATACCGAGAGCGCGACGGCCTCGACAAGGAACTGTAGCAGCACCTGCTTTTCGAGTGCGCCGATTGCCAGACGTATGCCGATCTCGCGGGTACGCTCAGTCACGGACACCAGCATGATGTTCATGATTCCGATGCCGCCGACGAGCAGGCTGATTGCGGCGACAGCTCCAAGCAAGCTTGTCAACAGCGTCGTCGTGCCCGTCATAGCGTCAGCGATCTGGGTCATGTCATTGACGTTGAAGTCGTCCTCGCGGCCCGGGATGATTCTTCGGCGCTCACGCAGCAGGTTTTCGGTTTCGTCCTGAACCTTCGACGTCGAGATGCCGTCTCGGGCCGAGATCACGATCATCTGGACATTGGCGTTCGCTTTGCCGCCAATCCGGCGTTGATATACCTTGACGGGCATAACGACGACATCGTCCTGGTCGTTGCCCATACCGGACTGGCCGCGCTTGGCAAGGACGCCGATGATGCTGCATGAAACCTTTCCGACGCGAATCTGCTGCCCCGTGGGATCTGCCGCGCCGAACAGTTGCGAGCGCACAGTCTCGCCCAGGATGCATCGCGGACGTCCGCGTTCCTCTGCCGCATCGAAGGTGCGGCCGGTCGCCATTTCCCAGTCCTGTGCGATGAAGTAATCGTTCGTCGTCCCCATCACGGTCGTCGAGTGACTTTGCCCACCGTAGATGACCGTCGCGGTCGTCTGATTGAGCGGCGCCGCAGCACGCAGGCCGCTGACCTGATCACGAATGGCATCGACGTCCTTGATTGTGAAACGGCGAGCCTCCGAACTCGCGCGACCCGGACCGAACTGACCCGGACGCGCAAACAGGATGTTGGTGCCGAGCCGTGAAAGCTCGGCAGAGACCTGGGCGGTCGTACCGTTGCCAATCGTAACCAAGGCGATGACAGCCGCGACGCCAATGACGACGCCGAGCACGGTAAGAAAGGAACGGAGCATATTCCGGTTGATCGCTCGCAACGCGAGTTTCAACGTCTCAAAGAACATGGTCCGCTCTCCCGCGGTGCTCGACTTCGGTTTCGAGCTTGCCATCGATGAAGCGCAGCAGGCGCTGGGCGTAGGCGGCAATGTCCGGCTCGTGCGTGACCATGACGATCGTAATGCCCTGTTCACGGTTCAAACGCGTCATCAAATCCATGATCTCAATGCTGGTCTTGGTATCGAGATTACCGGTAGGTTCGTCCGCCAGGAGTAGCGAGGGTTCGGTTACAATCGCCCGGGCAATGGCGACGCGTTGCTGCTGGCCACCAGACAATTCCTGCGTCTTGTGATGCTCGCGCCCGGAAAGACCCACAAGCCCGAGTGCCTCCTTAGCTTTCCGGTGGCGCTCACTCGCATGCATGCCACGATAAATCAGCGGCAGCTCCACATTTTCCAAAGCCGAGGTGCGCGGCAGCAGGTTGAATCCCTGGAATACGAAACCTAGCATATGACGGCGCAGCAGCGTCAGTTGGCTGCGGTCGAAGCCCTGTGTTGATACGCCCTGGAATATGTAATCGCCGCCGCTTGGCACGTCGAGACAGCCAAGAATGTTCATGGCGGTCGACTTGCCGGAACCGGAGGGGCCCATGATGGCGACGAATTCATGTTCGCGGATCGACATATCAACTCGGTCGAGTGCGCGAATTGCCGCCTCCCCTTGACCGTAGATCTTAGAGACCTGCTTGAATTCGATTAGTGGTGGGCTCGTCATGGTGAACCTCGCCTACTTCGCCTGCGAGGTGGCGTCGGTGATCACGGCGTCGTTTTCTTTCAGCTCGCCGGAAACGATCTGCGTGAATTGCCCGTCGGAGGACCCTACCTGGATGATCGCGGCCACAGGTTTGCCTGCTTTCAGTACCCAAACGCGCCGTTTGGATCCAGTCAGGGTCTCACCCTGGTTACCACTCCGTGGCCCCATACGAGGTGGTCTCAACAAGCCGAAGATGCCGCGACTGCGCGGAGGGCCTGCCGTCGGGGGAGCATAGCGAAGCGCCGAATTTGGAAGCATCAGGGTATTCTTGACTGCCTCGACGGTAACGTCAGCAGTGGCCGTCATGCCCGGACGCAGCAACAAATCAGCGTTATCGACCGACAGGATCGCCTTGTAGGTCACTACATTGTTGGTCGTCTCGGAAGCGAATCGGATCTGCTTGATCTCGGCCGGAAACGTCCGATTGGGATAGGCATCGACTGTGAACGTTGCCTTCTGGCCGACCGCGATCTGGCCTACATCAGCCTCGTCGACATCGACCTGAAGCTCCATCTTCCTCAGATCACCGGCGATGACGAATAGGACGGGTGCTGAGAGCGACGCCGCGACCGTCGCACCGGGGTCGACGGAACGAGTGAGAACTACGCCGTTGATCGGCGAGACGATCTTTGCCTTAGCGAGGTTAACTTCGGCGAGCCGGAGGTCGGCCTCAGCAGAGAGCACCGCGGCAACGTTGATGTCCTTTGCAGCCACGGCCGAATCGAATTTATATCGCGCATCCTCGAGGCTCTGTTGCGTGGACACATTGCTTTGAACCAGGTTGCGAGAGCGCTGGAACGAGCTCTGTGCCGACTCGAGATCGGCTGTCGCCTTCACGACGTTTGCTTTGGCCGAATCAAGTTTTGCACGCGAACTCTTGACGTCGGCTTCAAGCTTGTTCGTATCGAGAGCGGCTAGGACTTCACCCGCCTTGACTTCGCTGTTGTAGTCGACGTTGACGTCGCGAACCGTTCCGGACAACTCGCTTGATATATCCACTTGCTCGGTCGGCTGAACGGATCCCGTTGCTGTAACCAGCACAGTCAGATCGCCGCGTTTGATGGGCTGAGTAGCGTAGCTGTATTGGTTGCTCTCTTGCCGCGAATAGAAGTAGGCCAGTCCAGCGGCTGCCAGGACCAGTAGAAGCAGTCCCAACAGTCGACCACGCCAGCGACCCTTGGACTGTTTGCGTGAGGCAGCAAGAACGGTCGCCAGATCGGCGCCCGCCTTCATCGGCTTGGTTTCGTGCATATTCTGGACGTCGTTCATTCCGGCCCCGATCAACGTGTTGCCAACGCAGCCTTCAGCAAGATGACCATCTCGAAACTGAACGGCAGATTAGCATCGGCCCGGATTGGCACGAAATGGTCGTGGAACGAAATGAAATCTTGGTAATGATAGTTTAGTTTTCCTCAGGATCTGCAGCAGCATCTGCTTCGCAGTGCCGCCAGTACCGACCTTCGCAAGAGATCGCCCGCCGCCGAATTGTATCTCTCGCGCGGCGCGTGACGGTTGGACCGTCCGCGGTTAAATGGTCGCCCCCAACTCATGTGGCGCGCAGTCGAGTCGGTTTCCTCCCGCATGCGCGCAATAGAATCATCAGTGAGCCGGCAGACGACGCTTGGCGGCCATCAGCAGATCAAGCTCCGTGGCAGATGGCCCGAACTTTTCATAGAGCCGCTTTGCTTCGCTCTCCTCCAGGCGATATTTCCTGGCAAACTCACCGAGACTATAAGGTCGCCCTCGCAACACTTTTCGGGTCGCCGGTGCAGTCACGCTGGTCATTCGTATTCTCCTTGGTTGCATAAGGTCTAGCTAGAGCATCGCGTGACTTTGTGAAGACGTTGAGCAGTCTCCGGAAGGGTTTGATTCGATTAAATTTTTTTTGGGAACCTTCTGACACCTCATGCATTTATAAGGCGAGATTGTGAGCCGCGCCAAGCGGACGCGGCGGCGCGAAGGGATGCCCGGATTTTTCCGCTTTCCCCGGGCGGCCAACCAAACGGCAAACTAGCTTTCGCCCGGTTCATGATCTCGTTTCCCCCAACTTTTACAAAGCGCCTTCGGGCGCTTTTCTTTTGTGACCGTCAATGTTCACGAGCCCGTCGACTAGACCCATGCGCCTCGGCGAGCTGGGTTTTGAGCCCGAGGCGCAAGAAATGTGCCTAATGCGAAGGAAACAGATGATTTTTTGGTTGACCGCAATGGGGCACCTGCATATGTTCCGCGCACTTCCAGACGGGCGTGCTGCCCGGCAATTGGGAGAGCGTAGCTCAGCCGGTAGAGCAACTGACTTTTAATCAGTAGGTCTCGGGTTCGAACCCCGACGCTCTCACCAAATTAATTAAGAAAAACAATGAATTGCATAACTGGCCGGGAGCGCCAGAGGTGAGGAATCGCGTTCACGGGCACAAACGCGGGCACACGCGAGTTTGTGGGCACGCCGCCCGTTGTCCTCACCGTGTCCCATGTTTCGCTCGCGACCCTATCCCGGACGACAACCAACCAATGCCGCGAACCATCCGCCGAGGTTTTCCTGAAGGCGGCGGGCTTGCCCATCGTAAGATGAGCCGGTACGCGGGCCCGGAAGGTTCCATGGATGGCAGCTATCCGCCCAAAGCTGCCTTTTGGTGGCTTCCGCGATCAGCGCGAGATCGCCTGCTCGGCATATCTCGACGGCGGCACGCCGACGAAGCGAGTGAAGGCTGTGCTGAAGGCACTCGCTGATCCATATCCGATGCGCTCGGCAATTTCCTGTAGTCCGACGTCCCTATGTCTCAGTAGTTTTTTCGCCAAGGCCATGCGCCAGGAGATCAGATACTCCATCGGGGTGACGCCCACGATGCGACGAAACCGGTTAAAGAAAACGGAGCGCGACAGCGCCGCCTCCTGTGCCATCTGTTCAACCGTCCAGTCCTTTGTCGGCTGCTCGTGCAACAGACGGATAGCGGCGGCGAGACGCGGATCGCCAAGACCGCGGAGGATGCCGGCTGGTGCCGTCTCGCCAGCGGTTGAACGTAGCGCCTCCACGAGAAGCACCTCCAGCAGCCGCGCAAGGATCATGTCGCGCGCCGGTCGCTCCGCGCAAGCCTCGTCCGTAACCAGACGAACGAGGGCCGCAAGTCTTTTGTCGTCGCGGATATGAAGAAGTTGTGGCAGGAGGCGGACCAGCAGTGCTGCGTCCGGTGAGGCGAACTCGAAATGGCCGACGAGGAGGCGGGCGTTCGTCGGACCGTCGGGATTTCCGTGTCTGGTCTCGCCCGGCAGCATCGTGACGGTCAGGGGATCGCCCCCTGCCTTCGCCGCCTCCTCCAGGCTCGACATTGTGAATCTGAAGAGCGCGGGAACGAGAACAAAGTCGGCTTCACGCAGGGTCACGGGTGGGTGGCCTTCTACCGTCAGGAGCGAGCCGCCGTCCAATATCACGCAGTAAAAGGGTTGGCCGTTCTCCTCGCGGGCCACGCGCCAATAACCAGCGCCGCTGACAACCTTCGAGCGCGGTGCGCTCGGCTGCAAGAGTTCTACCATCTCGGACAAAGGATCACCCAATTGATACTCCTGATAATGCATTGCGGACGATCCATTATATACAGTTCTGGGATGCGCGGTAGAGTATTCCTGCAATTTCAGCAAAGGAAGAAAGCCATGAAGACTGTCTTCATAACGGGTTGCTCGTCGGGATTTGGATTGGAAATCGCCAAGTTCTTCCTCGATAAGGGCTGGAGAGTGGTGGCGACCATGCGCACACCACGTGAGGACATCTTGCCGCGTTCGGAAAACCTCAAGGTTCTTGCACTCGACGTGAAGGATCCCGACAGCATCCGCCAGGCGCTTCGCGACGCTGGTCCGATCGACGTGCTGGTGAACAACGCGGGCATTGGATGGATGAACCCCTTGGAAGGAACACCGATCGAGACCGTGCGTGATATTTTTGAAACCAATACGTTCGGCGCAATGGCCATAATGCGGGCAGCGTTGCCGCAGTTCAGGGAGCGAAAATCGGGTGTCATCGTCAATGTCTCGTCCAGCACGACGATGAAACCTCTCCCGCTGCTTTGCGTATACACCGCGAGCAAGGCAGCGATTAACGCCTTCACCGAATCCGTTGCGTTGGAACTTGAACCCTTCAACGTCCGGGTCAGGATCGTGCTTCCGGGCCGCTCTCCCGAAACCAGCTTCAGCGCTACTGCACGCTCCCGCGTGCAAGGTCAGGGCGATATTCCAGAAGCTTATTCTTCGTATGTCGCGGCTCTTTTCGCTGCACGCGGGCAGCAGCAGGATGCCGACGTGACGCGACCAGCGGATGTGGTCGAAGCCGTCTGGCGTGCCGCGACCGATCCGTCAGCGCCGATGCGCATCCCTGCCGGCGCGGATGCACTGGCATTGGCTACGTAGTTTCGTCCCAAGAGCATACAGGACTGCGCACGTGGTCCTGTATTCGGCTCATCGAAGCAAAAGTTCTGGCACTGTCAGACCCCGACGGTCTCGCCACGAAATCAAAGGCTTAGTAGATGTTGGAAGCGGCGGGTGCGTTATGCAACCTCTCAGCTCGGCTGTCTGATTAACGACACGAGCCATATCCTCTGATCGCGAGTTGCAGCGCACTCTGGAATGATCACGAAGAGTAATGAGTATTCCGTCGCAGGAGTGCGAGAAAGCGTTGAGATTCTCCCCCGTACGTATTCAAATTCATCGCATTCGCCCGCGACCCCTGCAGATAGGATCGCCCGGTGCGGGCAGATGCTGGCTTTCGTCTTGTCACCTGTCCGCAGGTTGTTTCGTGTTGTCCCCGTTACCGATACGACACATTATCAATGTGACGTCGCCTTCCGGCTGGCCAAAAGCAGAATGTAGTCGTCTGCCGCATCCGCTATTGCCATTGCCACTTCCGCCGGCGCCCACCCCTTTTGCTGCGCATCACGGATGATCTGATGGAGTGCGGGCTCAACATCAGCACGGCAGTCGAGCAGACGTTGATCGTGAGTAGTGTCATTGCTAACGGTCTGTAGATCAATCATGGCTAGAACCCCTCTCTCATGTGAAGGAAGCTACCATGACATAGATTGCAGGTTGAGCAAGCAAATGCTTAAAGAAAGGCGCGATTTCGTTGAGAATGAGCTTTTTCGATTACACATGCGACGTCGGCAAAACGATTTACGGCATAATCAACCTTTGAACCGTCATCCGAGCGCCGCCGTTCTTGTGAGTTACCTGCGATGTCCACGTGCTTATGCCGGAGCAAAGTTGACTGCAATTGGTATTGATCGTACCCGGCTGATATGATGGACAGTATGGAAATTGGTATGCATCGTTGCGGCGGTCAAAGAAGGTAACCTTCGCCGCCGGCCTCATGCGGCAGACTGGCCGCCTATATCGCTGAAAGATCTATGTGTCGAAAATGCGCACTGGGAGGGCGTTACGCTGGATCAGCGTACTCGACAAAGCGTCGAGTGATTTTCTAAAAACGTCTGCTGGTTGTATTATCTTGACTCCACTGATTGTTGTCGTCATTCGGCATCGTCGGACGGACGAAACCTGAAGAATTCTTTGCCGCCGCCTTTATGTTCAGTCGAATACATTTGTGTTGCGAAAGCAAACGGATCGCCTATCTTTTCGCGGGGAATTGAGCCTGCGTACAGGCACTAACATTTGCGTCGCGAGCCTGTATTCAGCGAAGTCACGAACTCTCGTACGGAGTACCGCTTGACTCTCATAAATGGCCCAATTCTGCCCTGAGCGCTGACTTCGTAGTTTCTCTGGAGGGAAGATCATATGGAAGACGCAGGCGTAGGTTGGGTGGCCGCAATCATTATCGGCGGTATCGCCGGGTGGCTCGCGGAAAAGTTCATGCACAGCAATATGGGGCTGTTGATGAACATTATCTTGGGAGTTGTGGGCGCGATCGTCGCCAATGCCATACTCTCGGGATTGGGAATCGTGCTTGCCGGCTGGCTGGGATATCTGGTTGCAGGTTTTGTCGGCGCTTGCCTGCTCATTGCTGTCGGGCGGGTCATCCGCCGCTAGGCAACAAAAATCAAAGCCGGGTGCGAACGCGCCCGGCCCTCGCCCGGTCACTGCCGGTCGATGTTATCGACGGCTCATCAGTCCGAAAAGATAAGCAACACCGGCGGTCACGGCGACCGCGAAGATAGGCTCCTCTCTTATCCTTTCGCGCAAACGCTCCGTCATCACCGAGGCTTCGTCGGCGACGGCGGTTTTGGCACTTTGGCCAAGTGCCACCACACTTTCCGATAAGCGTGCGAGGTCTTCACGCAATGCGACGACTTGTGCGGAAAGATCGTCTGCCGCAATCTCCGCCTTCACGCGCGTGGTTGCGGACTGGGCGGAGGCGGTTTTCATATCGGCCATGGTCTGCTCCTCTTTTTCCGGATGCTGTTCAACGAATTTATCCTGAGAAAGGTTCCGATATCCGGCATCTTTTGCGGCGTAGGCGCTCACGCATGATAGCAGATATAGCGCAGATGTTTTCGCGCGATAACCCTTCATTTCCTGCCGGCTTTGTTCTAAGGAACGTCGAATGCTTTGCCCGCGAACGGGCGAATATAATGCGAGGTTTGCGTTTCGATGTTCGATCTTCTGAGAAGAGCTGCTCACACTTGGGTTGCCAAGCTCCTCATGCTGCTTCTGGTTGCCTCTTTCGGCATATGGGGCGTGTCACGGTCGCTGATATCAGGTGGCAGCAGCACGACGGTCGTCAGCGTTGGAGACCAGCACGTCGGCGTCAACGAATTTCGTCTGGCTTATCAGCGGCAGGTGGCAAATCTCAGTCAGCAGTTCGGTATGCGCCTGACGCCCGACCAGGCCCGTGCCTTTGGCGTTGAGCAGCAGGTGCTGGCACAGCTCGTCGCCGGCGCGTCACTCGATCAGCTGGCAGACGACATGAATCTCGGCCTGTCGCAGGATCGGCTTGCGCAGTTGATTGGTGACGATCCGGCCTTCAAGGCGGTCAACGGCCAGTTCGACCGCACGCTCTTTACGTCGCGGCTCCGCAATGCCGGCATCCGCGAGGATGACTACATTAAGGAGCGCAGCAAGGTTGCCGTGCGCAGCCAGATCGTCGATGCCGTCTCGAACGGTTTCACCGCGCCGAAGACCCTCGTCGACGCGCTCAAGCTCCACCGCCTGGAAAGCCGCGGCATCGACTACCTACTGCTGACCAATGCCAATATCGAGCCGATCAAGGCGCCTGCTGAGGATGTGCTCACCAAGTGGTTCGAAGGCGCCAAGACGCGCTACCGTGCACCGGAATACCGCAAGATCGCATTCCTCAAGCTTCAGCCTGAGGATATCGCCGATGCCGCCTCTGTCACGGATGATCAGATCCGCGAGGATTTCGAAAAGCGCAAGGACAGCTTCCGCACGCCCGAGACCCGCACGATCGAGCAGCTGACTTTCCAGAACAAGGACCTTGCCAATGCCGCGGTCGCGGCTCTGAAGACCGGCACGACGTTCGACCAGCTGGTGGCCGATCAGGGCAAGACGGCAACTGACGTATTCCTGGGCGATTTTGCCAAGGACAAGGTTCCGGACCAGGCTATTGCCGATGCTGCCTTCGCAGTATCCAGGAACGGTGGAACGACGCCTGTCGTCGACGGTACGTTCGGCCCGGTCATTGTCCGCGTCAGCAACATCAAGCCCGAGAGTGTGAAGAGCCTTGACGAGGTCAAGGAAGAGATCCGCAAGCAGTTGGCCGTTTCCAACGCTTCGCAAGAACTTATCAACGTACACGATCAGATTGAGGATCTGCGCGCCTCCGGCTCGACGCTGGAGCAGATTGCTGAGCAGCTTAAGCTTAAGGCAGTCGTAGTCGATGCCGTTGACGCCACTGGTCTCGACAAGGATGGTAACGAGGTCAAGGATATTCCGGCAAAGCAGCAGGTTCTTGGCGCGGCCTTCAGAACCGACGCCGGCGCGGACGCCCCTTCCCTGTCGATCGGAACCGACGGCTATCTCTGGTTTGACGTCCGGGAGGTAATTCCGGAGCGTGATCGGCCGCTGAGCGAAGTGCACGATAAGGTCGTCGCCGACTGGACCGCCGAACAGCAGAAGCTCGAACTTGCCAAGAAGGCCGAGGAACTGAGAGAGCAGGCCCAGAAGGGTACGTCGCTTGCCGATATCGCCGCACCGCTTGGCATGACGGTCGAAAGCAAGAGTGGTATCACCCGAGGCACGGAGGACGCTGTTCTTGGCCGAGCAGGCGTCAACGCCGCATTCTCCGGCCCGATCAACACGGTTGCCAATGCCGTTGGCGGCGACCCGACGACGCAGATCCTTCTCAAGGTCACGGAGGTGAACACGGAACCGACGGGTGACGTGCTCAACAACCAGGATCAGCAGATCACGGCAGCGGCAAACGCCGCTGGCGACGACATTCTCGATCAGATGGTCAACCTGCTGCAAACGCAGTACGGCGCATCGATCAATCAGTCTCTCGCCGATCAGGCGGCAGTCCGCTAAGGGGAACACAAGCGCATGACCGATCTGAAGCCGCTTTTGGCGAAGGCTGCGAGCCGCGAGCCGCTGACACGTGAGGAGGCCCGCGAGGCCTTCGACATTCTGATGTCCGGTCAGGCGACCCCTTCGCAGATCGGCGGCTTCCTGATGGCTTTGCGCGTCCGCGGGGAAACAGTCGACGAGATTGTCGGCGCTGTTACTACGATGCGCTCCAAGATGCTGACCGTCGACGCGCCGGCTGATGCCATCGACATCGTCGGAACTGGTGGCGACGCGAGCGGGACCTACAATATCTCTACGCTAGCCGCCCTTATCGTCGCCGGCGCTGGCGTACCTGTGGCAAAGCATGGCAATCGAGCCCTGAGCTCGAAATCGGGTGCAGCCGACAGCCTCGCCGCTCTCGGCGTCAAGCTGGATGTCACCCCTGAGGTGATCTCGCGCTGTATTCGCGAGGCTGGTGTGGGTTTCATGTTCGCCCAGCAACATCATTCCGCCATGCGTCACGTTGGGCCTACGCGCGTCGAGCTCGGTACGCGTACCATCTTCAATCTGCTTGGCCCCCTCTCCAATCCAGCAGGTGTCCGCCGCCAGTTGCTTGGCGTCTACGCGCCGCAGTGGGTCGTTCCAATTGCCGAGGTGATGCGCGATCTCGGCTCGGAAAGCGTGTGGGTCGTCCATGGCAACGGCCTCGACGAGATCACCACAACAGGAAAGACGAGCGTCGCGGCACTTGAGGGCGGTAAGATCCGAACCTTCGAACTGTCTCCCGCAGATTTCGGCCTTGAGCCTTGCCGATTAGAGGCCATCAAGGGCGGCGATGGTGTGGTGAATGCGGCGGCCCTGCGCGACGTGTTGAGCGGTGCAAGGAACGCTTACCGTGATATCGCCCTTGCCAATGCGGCAGCATCGTTGGTGATCTCAGGCAAAGCTGAGATGCTCGAGGATGGCATGCGGCTTGCAATGCAGTCCCTGGACAGCGGTGCGACGGCGGCAGCCCTTGATAAACTCGTCGCCGTGTCGAATGACATCGACTAGGATAGATCCATGACCGATATCCTGAAGAAGATCGAACTCTACAAGCGGGAAGAGATCGCTGCCGCAAAGACGAAGGTTTCGCTGGCCGATCTAAAGGCGATGCAGGCGGATCAATCGGCGCCCCGCGGCTTTTACCGGTCGCTCCTTGCGAAACGCGAGGCAGGCCAGTACGGCTTGATCGCCGAGATCAAGAAGGCCAGTCCCTCCAAAGGACTGATCAGACCCGACTTCGATCCGCCTTCGCTGGCAAGGGCATATGAACTTGGAGGCGCGGCATGTCTATCGGTACTAACTGACACACCAAGCTTCCAAGGCGCGCCGGAATTTCTGATGGCAGCGCGCGCGGCGTGTTCGCTGCCGGCACTGCGTAAGGATTTCATGTTCGAGACCTACCAGGTGCAGGAAGCGCGCGCCTGGGGCGCCGATTGCATTCTGCTGATCATGGCCTCGCTGTCGGATGATGATGCCAAGCGCCTGGAGGATGAAGCTTTTGGACTAGGCATGGATGTGCTGGCGGAAGTCCACGATGCCGAGGAGATGGAGCGTGCGCTGAAACTCACCTCCCCGCTCGTGGGCATCAATAATCGCAATCTGCGGACGTTCGAAGTCGGCCTCGAGGTTAGCGAGAAGCTCGCGCCGATGGTTCCTGGGGATCGTCTGCTGGTGGGCGAAAGCGGCATTTTCACGAATGCGGATTGCAGGCGCCTGCAGGCAGTCGGCATCAACACCTTCCTGGTTGGCGAGAGCCTGATGCGCAAGGAAGACGTTACAGCGGCCACGCGCGCACTGCTCTTTGCCGAAGCCGCTCAGGCGGCCGAGTGATATGAGCGGCGGCCAACCTGGTCTCACTCACATTGACGCCTCCGGAGAGGCGCACATGGTCGATGTCGGCGACAAGGTGGAGACCACAAGGGTTGCGACAGCCGAAGGCCATGTGCGGATGGCGGCGGAAACGCTAGATCTCATTCGGGCCGGCAACGCGAAAAAGGGTGACGTGATCGGCACGGCCCGCCTTGCGGGGATCATGGCGGCCAAGCAGACGAGCAATCTCATCCCGCTTTGCCATCCCTTGATGCTGACGAACGTTTCGGTCGATATCAGGGAGGATGCCAACCTGCCCGGCTTGCGTGTTACTGCAACGGCGAAGCTAACGGGCAAGACCGGCGTGGAAATGGAAGCCTTGACAGCCGTTTCCGTTACCTGCCTGACGATATACGACATGGCCAAGGCTGCCGATAAGGCTATGGAAATCGGGGGCATCCGGCTGCTCGAAAAATCGGGCGGCAAGTCTGGAGCCTTTCGTCATCCGGAGCACGGCAAATGAGCATGCTGCCCGTTGCCGAGGCGCAGGATCGCCTTCTTTCGCGTGCAAAACCGGTTCGGACGATCGAAACTGTTGCTTTGCCGGAGGCCGAGGGCCGTGTACTGGCAGCTGACGTTAAAGCGAAATTGACCCAACCGCCTTTCGACGCGTCGGCGATGGACGGGTATGCGCTGCGCCGCGACGACGCCCCGGAACCTGGCGCCAAGCTGCGGCTGATCGGCACTTCCTCCGCAGGCCATGGGTTTGAGGGTGTCATCGGCAAGGGTGAGACTGTTCGGATCTTCACCGGTGCCCCGGTTCCGTCGGGCGCCGATAGCGTGTTGCTGCAGGAGGATACAGAGAAGATCGAAGGCGGCATCTGCACCACATTTCCAGTTCGCCTTGGCCAGCACATCCGACCGCGCGGGCAGGACTTTGTTGAAGGCGAAGTGGTGCTTAAGGCGGGGACCGCATTGGACTTTTCCCGCCTAACCGTGGCGGCTGGAATGAACCACGGCACCCTTGAGGTCTGGCGCAAGCCGGTGGTCGCGTTGCTTGCGACCGGCGACGAATTGTTGCCGCCCGGAAGCTTGCCAGGTCCCGCGCAGATCATTGCATCGAGCACCTTCGGGATCGCTGCCCTTGCGCGCAAGGCTGGAGCCGAGGTTTTCGATCTCGGGATCGTGCCCGACGACAAGGCGGCGATTTCGGCGGCGATTGGGCGCGCAATGCAGGCCGAGGTCGATGTTATTGTGACGCTCGGCGGGGCTTCGGTCGGCGACCACGATCTGGTACAGGCGACGCTCCTGGGGTCGGGTATGAAGCTCGATTTCTGGCGCATTGCGATGCGGCCGGGCAAACCCTTGATGGTGGGTAGCCTCGGCGAAGTGCATGTCCTTGGCTTGCCCGGAAACCCCGTATCGAGCCTGGTCTGCGGGCTATTGTTCCTGGAGCCGTTGATCCGCAAGCTGGCCTCGTTTCCGCCGGTCAGACGCAATGCGACTGTCGAGGCGGCTGCGACCCTTCGTGCGAACGACCAGCGGCAGGACTATGTCCGCGCCACACTGTCGCGATCGTCATCTGGCGTGTTGGCGGCAAAGCCCTTCGTCAAGCAGGATTCGTCGATGATGAAGATATTCGCCGAGGCAGACTGCTTGATCGTTCGACCGCCTTATGCACCGGAACTCCGTGCGGGTAGTCCCTGCCCGGTGATGTTGCTAAGGCCCGATCTTCTCGACTGACGCCGTTGAGCCTCATTTGCGCTACTGAGTATTTTCCTGAGAACAGAAGCTGGATTGAGATCACGACGGAGGCGGGACATAGGTGCCTTGCTCCCGGCATGACGCCGACATTCATGGAGGGTGCGTTCTCATTCTGTGTGACATCTGACGAGGATGTCGGTCGGCCTGCGGGGCCTGATCCACTCGCCTGGTTTTCGCGAGCGCGAAGGAATCTCCGGATCTTCTCCAAGCGTTGCTTCCGTGTTGGCCGGCAACTCTCCAGTGCAACATGGCAGTTGCTTGCCATCACGATCGCGGCCGCCGTCAGGCCAACACCGTCCAGCGACGAAGAAACTTCGAGGACGATCCCCGTCGCATCGACGTGTCGCAATTGAAGCCGGGCCCGCACACGGCGGTTTTCATCCCTGCAGCCATGGCGGGTGTTGCGCTCGAGGTCTTGCTGAAGCTGCAAGAAACGTTCGTCGAACGAGCGCCCTCTTTGATCAATCGGACTCGACTAGAGTGAACACCCCGCCGATCGATCCCTGCCCGGTCGAACCGTCGCCGAAATCGGGAACAGCGTATTCAGCCACCAGCCTTAGGGCTGCAAGTGGCAGCGCCTTCCTGCGTGGATCTCCGATTAGCACGTCAATGCCTGCCTTGCGGCTGGCAACAAGGAACGGCAAAACCCGCGCTGCCAGCTGGGCATCGTAGAAGACGTCCCCCGCAACAACGACATCGACATCCGGTGGGGCGCCGTTGAGGACATCTCCGCTCGTCACTTCGATTGCGACCCCGTTCGCTTCCGCGTTGAGACTGATTGCGGCAATGGCGTTGGTATCGATCTCCGCGGCAAGTACGCGGGATGCTCCGCACTTTCGAACTACGATCCCGACGATACCGGAGCCTGCGCCGAGATCGAGGACGCGGCGACCGCGGACAATGTCCGGATGATTCAGAATGTGCCGAGCAAGCAGCGTTCCTCCCGCCCAGCTGTACGCCCAGTACGGCGGCGCGTCATCCATATCATTGGATCGTAAGCGCGACAGCCCACTGCCGGGATGAGCCGTATAGAGGACGATCTCCGACAGGCCGGGTGCTGGTTTTAGGTGAAGGTTTTGGCAGATAAAGGCGCGGACATCTCGTCGGGGGAAAGCATCGCGATTTGGCCTATCCTCACGATGGTGCTTTCCACTCATTTCTTCCGTTCGACCAATCAATAGTTTTTCATCGCCAGATGTGGCATGCCGCCATCGAGGAACTCGTCACCGAAGGCTACAAACCCGAAGCGTTCGTAAAGTGCTATTTTATCGCTTTGTGCCGTGAGGTAAAATCGGTTCTCACGGGCGGATTGGTGCTCCTTCATCGCATACGTCAACATCGCGCTCGCGACACCATGTCCGCGCCATGCCTTGCCTACCGCGACGCGACCGATCTTCACATGCTCGTTCGTATGGATGATGCGAAGCGTCCCGCAGACCTCGCCGCCTGCAACGGCGACGATATGATGCGCCGTCAGGTCAAACGCATCAAACTCTTCATCGTCAGGAACATTCTGTTCGGCGATGAAGACCGCACGTCGGAGCTTGAAAGCTTCGTTGCAAAGGGTACTGAAAATAGGAACCGTCAAGACGATGGTATCGGCCATTATCCTTTCCCCCTGTCTCTAGCGGTGACGTAGTAGCTGCGCCGCCGGCGGGATGACTGTCATCCCTTCTTTTTTGAGAACTTGGTCTTCGCGCCGCTACTGCCCTTGCCCTCGAACTTCGGTTTGCCCGGCTTCTTGCCCCAGGGCTTTGAATCGCGTCGTTCGTCGCTCCCACCCTCGTTGCGGGCTTCCTTGTGGAACTTTCCCTTTGGGCGCTCATCGCTGAATTCACGAGGCTCGCCAAAGGCCTTCTTGCCCGCATACGGCTTGGACGCTGTGGGCTTGTTGAAATCGGGCGTTCCGTTGAGAGGCGTGACGCGGATGCCGCGCTCCATCGTCTTGTTTGGACCCACCGACTGCAGGAAGCCGTCGGCGCTGGCCGCTGCAATCTCGACGTAGGTTTCGTCGGGCTGCATCTTGATCGCGCCGATCTCCCGCTTAGTCAGATTGCCGTTCCGGCAAAGCATCGGGATCAGCCAGCGTGGTTCTGCATTTTGCTTGCGACCGACCGAAATCGAAAACCAGACGCTCGCGCCAAAATCATCGCGCGGACCTTTCTGGTACGGTTCGCGTGGAGCCTCGACGTGCTCGCGGCGCTTGCCGCCGCGGTTATCCTGAACCGAGACCTCGATCAGATCCTCCGGCGCGGACTGGTTGGACCGATAGAGGTTGACGAAGGCAGCGGCGAGCTTTTCGGCTCCGTGCGTATCGAGGAGCCGCCTGACCAGGTCCTCGGCTTCCTCGCTCGGGGCTTCGCCGAAGATGGGATCCGCAAGCAGCCGCGCTTCGTCACGTGCTATGACCTCTTCCGCTGATGGCGGACGCGCCCAGGCGGCCGAGATGCCGGCATTGGCGAGAAGGCGCTCTGCCTTGCGGCGCACGTTCAGCGGTACGATCAGTGCGCTGACGCCCTTGCGGCCGGCTCGACCGGTGCGGCCGCTGCGGTGAAGCAAGGTTTCCGGATTGGTCGGTAGGTCGGCATGAATGACAAGGTCAAGGCCTGGAAGGTCGATCCCGCGGGCGGCAACATCCGTTGCGATACAGACACGCGCACGTCCATCCCGCATTGCCTGCAGCGCATGGCTGCGCTCGTTCTGCGTCAGTTCGCCCGACAAGGCGACAACGTTGAAGTTGCGATTGTGAAAACGCGCAGTCAGATGGTTGACCGCCGCGCGCGTCGAACAGAACACGATGGCGTTGGTCGCTTCATAGTAGCGCAGGACGTTTATGATCGCGTTTTCGCGGTCGCTCGGCGACACGACAAGAGCCCGATATTCGATATCGCCGTGCTGCTTTTCCTCGGTTGCTGTTGCGATTCGCACGGCATTTTTCTGATAGCTCTTCGCGAGCTTCGCGATGGCTGCCGGCACCGTTGCCGAGAACATCAGCGTACGACGATCATCCGGGGAGGAATCCAGAATGAATTCGAGATCCTCCCGGAACCCGAGGTCGAGCATCTCGTCTGCTTCGTCAAGCACGACAGCCTTGAGCGCGGAAATATCGAGTGCGCCGCGACGGACATGATCGCAGAGGCGACCCGGTGTGCCGACAACTATGTGGCAACCACGTTCCAGCGCGCGGCGCTCGCTGCGGATGTCCATGCCGCCGACGCAGCTGACAATCAGCGCGCCTGTCGCTTCGTAAAGCCATTCAAGTTCGCGCTTGACCTGAAGCGCGAGTTCGCGCGTCGGTGCGATCACGAGGCCCAGCGGTTCGGCTGCGGGGCCAAAACGGTCCATATCCCTCAGCAAGGTAGGCGCGAGCGCGAGGCCGAAGGCGACGGTCTTGCCAGAGCCGGTTTGGGCAGAAACGAGGGCGTCCGACGCGGCGAGAGCCGGGTCGAGCATGGACTTTTGAACCGGCGTTAGGTCGGTGTAACCGCGCTTCACCAACGCCCTGGCGATCGCCGGAACGACGCCGTTAAAATCTGTCATGTTGTCTATCTTTCGGAAGTCTCACGCGCATGCTGCGCCCTGACCGGCAGTTGCCGGTAGAGAAGTTGGCCGTTCCTACTTGTTCAGGCAGCAAATGTCAAAGCGGATGTCCCCGCCAGAGCCACACATCGATGCCTTTGTTTCTGCCCCGAATGCGTGCTCGCGCCGGGCCTTCGAGCTGACCAGAGTGAAGCGGCGCGCTGTCCGGCCCAGCCTTCTTCATCAAAGCAGCGCTTAACGCCAACTCGAAACCCTGTTCTGCGGCGACCTCCATCAGCCGACTGGCGACATTTACGGTGTCGCCGGTGACGGTAATTTGCTGGCGGTCGCCGCTGCCAAGGCGCGAGGCCACGACCGGACCGCCATGAACCCCGACTTTGAAGCCGATCTTTCGTGCGCCCGCGGTGGGATGGCCGGCGAGCCATGGCCGCATTCGCTCGCACAGACAAACAGCGCAAGCGGCAGCCCGCGTGGCATCGTCATCGGCCGGGCGCGGCAAGCCGAAGAGAAGCATCGCCCCGTCACCCATGAAGCTTGTGACTGCGCCTCCATGCGAGCGGGCCGCCTCGTCGATGATCTCGAAAAAATCGCTTAGAACATCGCGGACATTTGTTGCGCCGATTGCTTCGCTCAAGCCTGTGAAGCCGGAGAGGTCGACGAAGACGACCGCGGCATTCTGCCGGACCGGTTTGGCAAGAAAGTTCGGATCACGCGCGAGCCATTCGCTCAGCCCCGGTGCTTCGATACGCTGAAGGAGATCGCTTTGCGCCGCAAAGTGCGCCGCCCGCCGACGGTCGATCCAGATTTCGGCTGCGCCAAAAAGCAGAACGGGCGGCAGTGCCGCCGCAATGGGCAGTGCTGCGCTGAACCAGTATCCATGCGCGAAGGCAGCGATGTTCAGGGCGGCCCACGCAAGAGCCACGGAGGCAATGATGGCATAGCCGATCGCGCTGCGCCGCCACGCAAGCAAACTGATCAGGAGCAGCGGCAGGGCTAGGGCGACCAACGAATCAAGCAGGCGCACGTTGCGGTCCCTGATGATGCTGTCGCCGGCGATCAGATGCGTAGCTGCCGTCGCCATCACCTCCACGCCAGGAAGCACCGGATCGAAAGGGGTCGGGAAGACGTCGCCGCCACCGGTCACCGTCGAGCCGATCACGACAATCCTGTCCTCAATCGCCTTGGCAGGAAGCGTGCCAGCCAGCGCTTCCGTCGCGCTGAATGTTGGAATGGTGCCACGCGGGCCATAAAAAGTGATCGGCAGCCGCTGTCCATTGTCAGTCGGCAAATGGCGGTCGCCGAGTGCAAGACTGCCGGGCGAAAATGCGGGATTGATACCGAGCGCCAGAGACGCCACCCGCAACGGAAACGAGGCGTCCACCCGCTCGCCACCTCGGGAGATCAAGGGAATGAACCGTGGTGTGCCCGACTCATCTGTGGCGACGTTGACGACGCCAATGGCGGCAACGTCGGAAAAACGGCGCAGCGGCAATAGCATCTTGCCGGCTGTCGGTATCGACGCCAGCGGATCGTTGGCGTCTGAACCAACGGCCTGCGTCTCCTTCGGGAAGACGCCGGCGGCGGCTATCACGCCGGAGGTCTGCTGGAGCGCCGCTGCAAGCGTGGCATCGCCCTCTTCTGGTCCGGGATCAACCAGCAAAAGATCAAGAGCAACCACCTTCGGTTTCAAGGAGGTGACGGCCGCTACCACGCGGGCGAGCGTCGCACGATTGAGCGGATAGCCGTTGTCGGCGGCGGTCTGGTCGTCGATTGCAACAATGCTGGTAATCGGCGGAGGCTCCCTCACGCCGATGACTTTGCTCCGCAGATCGGTGAGAGAGGCTTCCAGGCTGTCGAGGAAGCTAATTCCACCCGAAAGATGCCTATAGCCGAGAAAGCCGCCCCAAAGTGCGGACAGCAACAGCGAGATCGTGATCAGGAGCGGTCTGGCCTGCATCGGCGCTATTGGCCAAGTCGTGCAAGTAGGGCGGCGGCACGGGCTGGTGGCCAGCGGCGGACGGTGAGCGGGGCGCGACCCTTCGTGACGTCCACGCCCTCACCCACATTCAACACCACACGCGCAGCTGCCGAAGGACGACCGACCGCTACGCGTCCCCGGACAACAAAGACCGACGTGGTGCCGTTCTTGACATCGACAGCCCAGCGTGTGCCGCGCACGGCCGCGATTGCTTGGGGTGTGATTACCTCGAAACTTTGGGGGCGCCGGGCACGGTCAACATCCACGAGGACGGCCTTGTTCAGCAAGGAGATGGCGTCCGGCCGCCCGTCGTGGTTGCGATCAACGAGGTTGAAGCGAGCCCCACCTTCTGCTGTGATGGTGACGCCATCGGCGCAGCGCATGATTTGCCGTGACGTTCCGGTCACCGGCTCCATGGCGCATCCGCCCGTTTGTGCCAACGCCGTATCCGAGGCGAACAGACAGCTAGCGCTACCCCACGCTAATAGGACAACAAGGAGTCTCGAGTTTACAAGCATATCCGTCCCCTACCTGAATACACGATCGAACGACATAGCATGTGACGGCCATCATGCGTTGATTGCTGCAGCACGCATGCCAAAACGTCAACGACTTTCATATTGCTTCTGCTGTGCGCGGCGTTCCGCATTCGTCCTTGACCGGCGTCTTCGCGATCGACGGGACGAAAAGGTGAATCGCGCGTGCGCACGAGCAGGCGCTGGCGGGGCCGGCCGATCCGGCCACGTTCGGTTCACGTATGGCCGCCGCTGCGGCAAGCGGCGTGATCGTTGTAACAAAAAAGCTTGGGAAATCGTCGGGCTGCGGTTCTGGCTGATATGCCCGCAAGTTAGCGACCGCACATCAATTGAAAAGACCGCCGCGTCGACTGACGAGGCGGTCTCTTGGTAATCAGACCAGGCGGCTCTGTTCTGTCGCTGCTTCGATGAAGCTCGCGAAGAGTGGATGCGGGTCGAGGGGCCGGCTCTTCAGTTCCGGATGGTACTGGACGCCGATGAACCAGGGATGGTCGGGATATTCGATCGTCTCGGGCAAGACTCCGTCCGGCGACATTCCCGAGAAGACGAGGCCGCAGTCTTCCAACCGATCCTTGTAATCGACGTTGACTTCGTAGCGGTGGCGATGGCGCTCTGAAATGTCGGTTGAACCGTAGATCTCGGAGATCTTGGTGTCCTTCTTCAGCGCAGCTTTGTAGGCGCCAAGGCGCATCGTGCCGCCGAGATCGCCCGACGCAGTCCGCTTCTGCAGCTCGTTGCCCTTCACCCACTCGGTCATCAAACCGACGACCGGCTCTTTCGCCGGGCCAAACTCGGTTGACGAGGCGCTTTCCACGCCGGCGAGATTACGGGCTGCTTCGATGACGGCCATCTGCATGCCGAAGCAGATGCCGAAATACGGCACCTTGCGTTCGCGCGCAAAGCGAGCCGCATGGATCTTGCCTTCCGAGCCGCGCTCGCCGAAGCCACCGGGAACGAGGATCCCATGTACCTTCTCAAGGTAAGGCGCCGGATCTTCCTTTTCGAAGACCTCTGACTCGATCCATTCGAGCTTCACCTTGACGCGATTGGCGATGCCGCCGTGATGCAACGCTTCGATCAGCGACTTATAGGCATCCTTGAGGCCGGTATACTTGCCGACGATCGCGATCGTGACTTCCCCTTCCGGCGTGCGGATCCGGTTGCAGACCTCTTCCCACTGGTCGAGGCGCGGTTTTGGCGCCGGCTCGATGCCGAAAGCTGCGAGCACTTCGTTGTCAAGGCCTTCCTTGTGGTAGGCGATCGGCACATCGTAGATGTTGGCGACGTCGAGCGCCTGGATGACGGCGGACGGGCGGACATTGCAAAACAGCGAGAGCTTCCGGCGCTCTGCTTCTGGAATCTCGCGGTCTGCCCGCACCAACAGGATGTCGGGATGAATACCGAGGGCTTGGAGTTCTTTGACTGAATGCTGGGTCGGCTTTGTCTTCAACTCACCAGCGGCCGGTATATAGGGCATCAGCGTCAGGTGGACGTAGATGGCAGTGCCGCGCGGCAGATCGTTGCCGAGCTGGCGGATCGCTTCCATGAAAGGCATCGCCTCGATGTCGCCAACCGTGCCGCCGATCTCGCAGATGACGAAGTCGTAGTCGTCATTGCCTTCGGTGACGAAGTCCTTGATTTCGTTGGTAACGTGCGGAATGACCTGCACCGTCGCGCCGAGGTAATCGCCACGGCGTTCCTTGTCGATGATGTTCTTGTAGATGCGTCCAGTGGTGATGTTGTCGGTCTTGGTCGCCGACCGCCCGGTGAAGCGTTCATAGTGGCCAAGATCGAGGTCGGTTTCGGCGCCGTCGTCGGTGACGAAGACTTCGCCGTGCTGGGTCGGGCTCATTGTGCCCGGATCCACGTTCAAGTAGGGGTCGAGTTTGCGCAGCCGCACCCGATAACCACGGGCCTGCAGCAACGCTCCGAGAGCCGCGGCCGCAATTCCTTTACCGAGAGAGGAAACCACGCCGCCAGTGATGAATACGTATCGCGCCATGGGAGTCACCGGATACCTTTTCAAAAATGATTCCACCAGCCCAAAAATTCATTTCCTGAATTTTTGGCGCCAGCGCGAAATCTGAACAAAAGAAAACCGGCAGACCCGAGGGCCTGCCGGCGGTTTATTCTGTGTGCCGCTTATTGTCCGCTTGGGACGGTCGCGGGTGCCGGAGCGGCAGGCGTGGTAGCCTGTGGAGCAGCCGGCGCAGTCTGAGTGGACGGCGCCGTCTCAGCAGGTGCCGATGCAGCCGGGGCCGCGGGCGTGGTCGCCGCCGGAGCCGGAGCCGCCTCACCGCCGGTCGGAACGCCGTTATTGCTCTGCGGGGCCGGAGCGGCCGGAGCGGCGTTTCCATTCTGGCCGCCGAGCGAATCGAGAATACCCTTGCCCTGCCCGCTCGTCGCCGGAATACGGTTCAGAATATCCGTCGGACGGCTCTCATAGCGGTTGAGGACACCGAGACCGAGCGAGGTGATGAAGAACAGGGCCGCCAGGATCGCGGTCGTGCGCGTCAGCGCATTGGCAGTGCCGCGCGCAGACATAAAGCCCGAACCGCCGCCAATGCCCAGGCCGCCGCCTTCAGAGCGCTGAATGAGCACGACGCCGACAAGCGCCAGCACGATCATGAGGTGGATGACAATCAAAACGGTCTGCATGGGTCCAGTCCTGCCCACACGCGCGGCGGGCATAAAGTAAAAATTCTGGCGCTCTTTACATGAGGTAATCCGGTATTCCAAGCCCTTGGGCTCGGAATATACACGGCTCTAAGCAAGCAACGCTTCGTATGCGCCGTAGATGGCGAGGAAATCGGTCGCTTTCAAGCTTGCGCCGCCAATCAATGCTCCATCGACATTCGCGACGCGCATCAACTCCCTCGCATTGTTGGGCTTGACCGAGCCACCATAGAGGATGCGGATCTTCTTGCCGTTATCGCCGAAGCGGGTGACGAGTTCGGAACGCATGAAGGCGTGCGCCTTCTCGACGTCCTCCACCGTTGGCGTGACGCCAGTGCCGATCGCCCAGACGGGCTCGTAGGCGATGACGGTATTCTCCGGCGTCGCGCTTTCGGGCACCGAGGCCGAAAGCTGGCGCTTGAGAATGTCGAGCGTCTGACCCGCCTTGCGTTCGTCAGCTGTTTCACCGATGCAGACGATCGCCGTCAGTTCCGCCGCGAAGGCAGCCTCTGCTTTGGCGCGAACGAGATGATCGGTCTCGGCATGGTCGGTGCGACGCTCAGAGTGGCCGACGATGACATACGTGCCGAAGCAATCGGCAATCATTTCGGCCGAGATGTCCCCGGTGTGGGCACCAGACGCATTCTGGTGGCAATCCTGTGCACCGATCGCCAGCGGGCTGTCGGTGCAGAGTGCTGTGGCCACATAGAGCAGGGTTGCCGGAGGGCAGATCAGCGCCTCCAGCTTTGCCGAAAGCGGCCCCTGAACACCTTCAGCGATCGCCTTGATCTGGTCTAGGGAGGCACGCGTGCCATTCATTTTCCAGTTTCCCGCAACGAGCGGGCGCACGTCAGGTGTCATGCCGGCCTTCCAATCTTTCACGTGTCGAGCGGCCATAGCAAAAGCGGGAGTCAATGAAAAGGTTTCGTGCTCTTACCTGAGGGAAATAACGGCCTTTTGTCCGCGAATGCTTAAAATTTGCGATCGATGCTGATGAGGATCTGGGGCCGGAGCGTCATGGAACGGCAAGCGCCCTTCCAGTCGGGACGATTGTCAGGAACCCAAGATCCAGTTCAACGTACGGCGCCAATCGATCATCCGGATTGGAGTTCCGTGATTTCCTGTTTGGTAGAGCGTGAAATGCGCAGGATAATTGGCCTTCAGCAGCTTTTCGAAAAGTGCCTGCTGGTTGGTTGCCGCGTAGACCGGATCCCGACTGCCGTGCGCAAACCAGAGCGGCAGCTTGGCCTTGAAGGACGGACTTTTGGCAAAGTCTGGATCGGTAACGCCGCTCAGGAACACCATCCCCTTCAGGCGCTTGACGCTATCCACGTCGCGGCTCACGCCCCAGCACACCTGGCTGCCCATCGACGCACATGCCAGAATGACTGGCTTGCCGCTTGATTGTTCGGAAACATAGCGGATGAGGCCCGCAATGGCTGCGACGCCAGCGGTGTCGAAGCTCTTGACGGACGGCGAGTAGTAGACGCCGCCATTGCCGGCGACAAGATTTTTCAGGCGATTGAAATTTCCCCCGAAGCTGTAGTCATTCGCTCCAAGGCGCCGGTCGCCGTTGCGTCCGTGAATGAAGATGACCGTAAATGCCGCTCCGGAGCTTGGTCCCACCCTGGTGACATCGAGCTTTTGGTCACCGAGTTGTAGGGTTTCGTCCGACTGCTGCTTCCTGATCCCGAGGGAAACGTATTTTTGTTGGGCGCGCTTTTCGGGTATCTGATCACGAGCGTTGATGTCACGCATTTCGTCATATTCAATGATGTCAAGCGAGCCACCGTCGCTGGTCTCAAGCACATTTTGTGTGGAAAAGAGCTCGTCCTTGTATGGCGCTAGTCGCTCCGCGGCTTGACCGCTCGCCGTAGTCATCAGGAAAAAGGCCGCAATTGCGGCGTTAATGGTGCAATGACTTGTGGACATTTGCATGCCTATGGTTCCCTGAGCCTTCTGGCCGCTTGCCAATCCACGCCCATCAACGCAAACCATTTCCCGAGAACGTCCGCCGAATTGGGCGGCGTCGCATAAGAAGGCGCTTTCTGGCAGAATCTGCCTGATTCGCAAACATGATATCAAATGCGGTGATTTTGGGTCAGGTTTGGCGTAGCCCGCCTGCCCCGACAGGATGAAGATCTGAACGGCCCCATGGACGATAGCAACGACCTCTTTTCCGGACTGCCCCTGAAACAGGAGGAGGCGCCAAAGCCAGCCGAGCGGCAAACGGCCACACCCGTCGAGGCGCCGGCTCCGGCCGTGCGTGCAGCGCCTGTGAGTTCGACATCCGAAGACTACGGAGCTTCCTCGATCCGCGTTCTCGAGGGGCTCGAGCCCGTGCGCATGCGTCCGGGCATGTACATCGGCGGCACCGACGAAAAGGCTCTGCACCATCTCTTCGCCGAAGTCATTGACAACTCGATGGACGAAGCGGTCGCCGGCCACGCCAACTTTATCGAGGTTCACCTGGATCTGCAGGGCTACTTGACGGTTAGCGACAATGGCCGTGGTATCCCCGTCGAGAACCACCCACAGGTTCCCGGGAAGTCGACCCTTGAAGTCATCATGACGAAGCTGCACGCGGGCGGCAAGTTCGATGGCAAGGCGTATGAGACGTCAGGCGGTCTGCACGGTGTCGGTGTTTCGGTCGTCAACGCCCTGTCCGATTTCCTGGAGGTCGAAGTTGCGCGCAATCGCAAGCTCTATCGTCAGCGCTTTTCGCGCGGCCTGCCCCAAGGTGGCTTGGAAGAGCTTGGCGATGTCCACAATCGGCGCGGCACGCGCGTCCGGTTTCACCCGGACGCTCAGATTTTTGGCGAGCACGCGAAGTTCGATGCAGGGCGCGTGTTCCGTATGGCACGCTCCAAGGCATACCTCTTTGGCGGCGTGGAAATCCGCTGGAGTTGCGAAGAAGGTGTGCTGCCTCAAGGCTCGGAGATACCGGATAAGGCTGTCTTCCACTTCCCGGGCGGCCTGAAGGATTACCTGCAGGCGACGATGGGCAAGGAATTCACTGTCACCCGCGAGATATTCGCAGGCAAGACGGAGAAGACCAGTGGTCACGGCTCGCTTGAGTGGGCGATCACTTGGTACGGCGGCGATCCACAGGTCCATTCCTACTGCAATACTATCCCGACGCCCGAAGGCGGAACGCACGAGGCGGGTTTGCGCATTGCGTTAACCAAGGGCCTCAAGAACTATGCCGAGCTGACGCAGAATAAGCGCGCGGCCCAGATCACCACCGACGACGTGATGATCTCCGCCGTCGGCATGTTGTCGGTCTTCATTCGCGAGCCTGAATTCGTCGGACAGACGAAGGACAAGCTCGCGACGGTCGAAGCTCAGCGCATCGTTGAAAACGCACTTCGTGACCCATTTGACCACTACCTTGCCGACAATCCGAACGAGGCAGCCAAGCTGCTGGATTGGGTCATAGAGCGGGCGGAAGAACGCCTGCGCCGTCGCAAGGAAAAGGAAGTCAACCGCAAGACGGCCGTGCGCAAGCTACGTCTGCCGGGCAAGCTTGCCGATTGCGCGCAGAACACCGCCCAGGGTGCCGAGCTCTTCATCGTCGAAGGTGACTCGGCAGGTGGCTCGGCCAAGCAGGCTCGCAACCGTGCCAACCAGGCTATCCTTCCCTTGCGCGGCAAGATCCTCAACGTCGCCAGTGCCGGTCGCGAAAAGCTTGGCGCCAACCAGCAGCTCGCCGATCTCGTGCAGGCGCTTGGTTGCGGCACGCGCTCGAAGTATCGTGAAGAGGACCTTCGCTACGAACGCATCATTGTCATGACCGATGCCGATGTCGACGGTGCTCACATTGCCTCGCTGCTGATCACCTTTTTCTATCAGGAGATGCCGGAGTTGGTCCGTGGCGGTCACCTCTTCCTTGCTGTGCCGCCGCTCTACAAGATCACCCAGGGTGCAAAGTCAGCTTATGCCCGAGACGATGCGCATCGGGCCGAGCTGATGGAGACCGAGTTCAAGGGCAAAGCGAAGGTTGAAATCAGCCGCTTCAAAGGTCTCGGCGAAATGCTGCCAGCCCAGCTTAAGGAAACCACCATGGACCCAAGCAATCGCACGCTGTTGCGTGTGGTGATCGACGAGGTGGATTTCGAGGGTACGCGCACGGCCGTCGACGACCTGATGGGAACGAAGCCGGAAGCTCGCTTCCGCTTTATTCAGGAACGTGCTGCTTTTGCTGAAAACCTCGACATCTGAAACAGCTAGTCGAGGCGCACCGTAATTTCTGTCTTCACGGAGTTGGCGAGGAAGCACAGCTCATGTGCCTCGTGGTGCAATTTGCGTTCGATTTCGCGGCCTGGAACATCGCCGGCGTAGGTTACATGTGGCCGAAGCTCGACGCGGCTGACCATGGTACGGCCCTGAACCGTCTCCATGAGGCCAGTTGCGGCGTCGACATAGCTGTCAATGATGATGCCCTTCCTTGAGGCAAGCCAGAGATAGAACAGCATGTGGCAGCTCGACAGCGCTGCAATGTAGGCCTCCTCCGGATCCACGTTTTCAGCAAGGGCGTAGGGCAATGGCACGTTGTGTGGTGAGGCGGAGGCAGCGACGATCGCGCCACCGTCGAAGCTCCAGGTGTGTCCGCGGCTATAGCGTCCATCGGTAAAGCTTGCGGCGCCCCGCTCCCACGCGACCTCTGCGGAAAAAGTCGTCATCTGTCATTCTCCTTCGCGCGTCAGGTGCGCTGTTGTCAGCTGCAAATGGTCAGACAGTGCCTGCAGCGCCGCAGCTTCATCGCGACGTGCGCAGGCTTCAATGATGGCGCGATGCTCCGCGTGGAGGATGACACGTTCATCCGAGCCCTTCGGCTGCCTCAGATAGGCGCGACGCGATTCACCGCGCAGATCGTCGATCATAGAAAGAAGGCGGGCATTGCCGCATGGGCCATAGAGCGTTCGATGAAACGCGACATCCAGCTCTTCCAATGTGGCGGGATCTTCCTCTTCGAGCAGGTCTTCATTGAGCCGGAAAGCCTTGCGCAGGTCGCGATCGCCAAGCATTGGTAGCGCTGCGCGCAGGGCCATGGTTTCCAACGCTGCGCGGATCTCGGCGAGTTCCCGGGCTTGCTCGTCGGTCAAACCGGCAACCGCCAAGCTCCGGTCTGGCCGCCGGTCGACCAGGCCCGACGCAAGCAGCCGATCAAGCGCCTGGCGCACCGGCTGGCGGCTTACACCGAATCGTCCTGCGAGAAGCTCCTGCTTTAAGACTGTACCCGGCGGCAAGCTGCCGCCTTCTATTTCGCGCCGAAGTGCCGTTGCAATCTTGTTGGTATCCATGGATCCAAACTACCTGTCGAAGTAAGTTCTGGCAACGCTGTTGCAGGATTTCCGTTATCTCGATTACGGAGAATAAGACTAGGGAGCGTCGTATAGATCGCCGTGGGTCCAGGCGCGCAAGTCGACGGCATAAATGCGTCGTGGCGCTTGCGCCCGACGGATGCATGGCCCATATCCATATTCAAAACAGGGGGAAATGAACGACGTGAGCCTTCCGAACAACAATATCCAGCGAGAGTCGCGATGGCTCGGCCCTTCGGGTCCTGCCCGCACGCCATTAATTCCCTCTATTTCCGCAGCGCGCTGGCTGCTGGTCCTTATTGTTGCGGCTGGCGTCTACTTTTTTTACGGCTTTGCGGTCCCCGTGCTTGCCGCGCTCGTAATCGGTTTCGCAAGCTGGCCCCTTTACAGCCGGCTTCTTGCTCGCGCTGGCGGAAACACGACGATTGCCGCCACCATCGCGATCGTATTGATCATCGCGTTCCTAGTCTTGCCGATTGTCTTCGCCGTCACCTACACAACAGGCGAGGTACGAGAGTGGGTCGCCTGGGCTGTCCATGCAAACAGGTCGGGCGCGCCGACGCCGCAGTGGATCATCGCGCTTCCCATTGCTGGTCCATACCTCGACGAGCTATGGACCAAATATATCGGCAGCCCCGGCTCCATGGGTGAAGTGATCCAGGCGGTGAGTGGCGCCAATATCGGCAATATCTATCGGGCAATCCTGGCCGCGGGCGGTGGCGCCTTTCACCTGCTGCTGACGCTGCTCTTCATGCTAATTGCGCTGTTTTTCGTCTACCGTGACGGATCCGCTTTCTCGCAGCAGATCGACATGCTGGGCGAGCGCATTCTGCCGAACCGCTGGGAGCGGATTTCAAGGGTCGTACCGGCGACCATCAGCTCGACTGTCATGGGCATGACGCTGATCGCAATCGGCGAAGGCATCGTGCTTGGCGTTGCCTATTGGATCGCTGGCGTCCCCTCACCCGTCACACTTGGTGTCCTGACCGGCATCATGGCCTTAATACCGGGCGGCGCGCCGCTCTCCTTTACCCTCGTGTCCGTCTATCTGCTCGCCAGTGGCTCACATATCGCCGGCATCGGCCTCTTCGTTTGGGGAACGGTCGAGCTGTTTATCGTCGACAAGACGTTGCGTCCGAAGCTCGTTGGCGGTCCGATCAAACTGCCATTCCTGCCGACGTTCTTCGGTCTTGTCGGCGGCGTGAAGACCATGGGCTTTCTTGGCCTCTTTATCGGGCCTGTGCTGATGGCCCTCATTGTCGCGATATGGCGAGAGTGGATGCATGAGGTCCGCAATGCCGAAACCGGCCCGCAGGTCATGATCGACGAACAAGCTCCACGAGCGTCTCGCGCGGCCGAATGATCAGCCCAGCCGCTTTTCCATGAACAGGCTGAGCGGGTCCGGCTTGTAGCTGCCGAACGCTTCGATTTCGAGATAGCCGTACTTGCGGTAAAGAGCGATCGCTTCCGGCTGGTAGATGCCGGTTTCGAGCCGAATGGCCCGGAGCCTTTTTTTCGTGGCAATCGCTTCGAGTGCCTCCATCAACTTGCTTGCCACTTTCAAGCCGCGCGTGTCCGGATCGACAAACATGCGCTTGATCTCTGCGGTTCCATCGGCTGCTTCCACCAGTGCGCAGCAGCCGACGACCACATTGTCGTTGCGGGCGACGAAGAAGCTAACGGCTGGCTTTTCCAGCGTGGAGACGTCGACCAGGTGGTTGCTCTCAGGCGGATACAGAGACTGCGCGTAGGCGTCGGACATGTCGAGGAGACGGAGCACGCCTTCTTGGCGCGGTGGTTCCAAAGCGATCGTAATGGGCACGGGAATTCCTGTCTTGGCGCGCCTACATGGCGAAAAGTTAATGCTCGTGCGCCTTCATTCTGTTGGAATTTCAGCCTCTAAGAAGCGACGTTTCAATATTTAAAAGGCGATACTATGCAAACGATATTGGTGGCAATGACCATCTTGGGGTGCAACGATGCGGTCACCCAATGCAACTACATCGCCACGGTCGAGAAACAGTGGCAAACCATTGCGCTCTGTGACGCGGCCTCGGAAAGGCAGCTGAAGAACTATACGAATGTCAGCTATCCGACGGTCATGGCCGTCTGCGAGCCACCAAAGCCGGTTTCAACCCCGGAAGCGCCGAAGGCTGTCACCGAAAACACAGCGCCGACCGTTCCAGCCGAAACGCGGCGTCGGCTGTCGGCGCTCACCGAACGGGTGGCGGGTCAGGTGCGTGCGCATCTGCCGTCCGGCAGTGACATGAAAACGGTGCTGGCTTCACCCGTCCACTTCGTCTCGGGCAGCTATTCCTGGGTCGCGAAGCGGCTGCACTACTAGGCTGCCGCGAGCGACGCCACCTGGACGTAAACGCGTGCCTGCTGGCGCTGCTCAGCAATGTACAGCCTTTCGATCATCTCGAGGAGTTCTCGCTGGGGTCCATGCGTTGCATGCCTCCGAAACCTCTCAAGCAGCTTGCCGCAGACATCACCGAGCATGGTTGCGGAAAGCTTTTTCGATGCATCGCGCCACAAAAGCGTTGCTTCGACGAAGAGCGCGCTGATCTCGCGCGAGAGGCCTGCCGCCTCGTAAAGGGCACGCACGGCGTGCATGCGTCCGGTCGCCAGAATTGAGCGAACGCGTCGCTCCTCGCAGCCGGTCAGATTGACGATGGCGCCTGCAAAGAACTCCACCTTTCCGGAACATAGGGCATGCATCAGGAAGGACGGCGTCAGGTGACCGCTCGTGCGCAAATGTTCGACAAGATCCGAAATCTCGCGCGACGTAATCTCGCCGGCAATCGACACGATAGCGGCTTCATTGGCCTCCCGGCTGATCCTATGCAGTCGGCTCGGATCGATTGTTTCTTGCACCAATGCCAGATTGCAGAGAGCAACACTGACATGCTGCGTCAACAGCTGGCGCGCCTCGACCGGCAAGTCGCCGCGATCGAGGAGCAGGCTGCGGACTTCGCAGCAGTGGCCGAACCGCTCGGCCATTCTCTTCAGCGAGCAAGGTGCAATTGCCGCGCCGTCGTTTTCGAGAAGGCAGAGGATAGCCTCTTCGTCGCCGATTTCGGCAAGCGCAGCTGAAACTGGCCGGGAGATCGTGCCGCGCGCCGCAATCAAAAGTCGCGTGATATCGCTGCCGCCGGCGGCGAGATCCACCAGATCCGCATCCATGAGCAAGGGCGAGCATGTGACGGCATGGCAGGCAATTTCCGGCTGATCGGCTGCCAGTGAGAGAATGACCGCCCGTGGCGCGTCCGGGGAAAAGGCGATTGCTTCGGCAAGCGCCAGTCTGACCTGGGGGGACGGGTCGTCGAGCAGAAAAGTCATTGCCATCTCGGCGGCGGCACGCTCTGCTACAGCCATCTCGGATTGCAAATAGGCTCTGCCGAGGGCGTTGGCCGCACGGGCCCTGTCTCCGGCCTTGGCGGTTTCCGCCCAACGAAGAAATGCTTCTACGATCACCCGTGTGCCCCATGCCCGAATGCGATTCTCTCGCACTCCAATCAGTAGGATTACGGTATGCGCAAAAAGTTTATGATTGGTTCACCATGTTCGTTAAGCTGTGACCGCAAGCGTTAAACCTGGGGTCGGAACATTTCGAAAACATCGCTACCTTCGCTGTAGTCCATATAACCCATGCGCGCGACCGGCCTGGCGATCGCCATATCGAGGCGGCCATCGCGAACGATCGTTTCGTCGATGCGGATGCCGACGACCTGCCCGAAGACCATGATATTTTCTGAATCTTCACCGGTGAGTGACTTCGGCACAAGGGTTTCCGTTACCTTGCATTCGAGGACGGCAAAGGCTTCGGCGACATAAGGCGCATCCACAAGCTCGCCCTTTCTGGCCGTCAAGCCGGCAAGCGCAAACTCGTCGAAACCGTAGTCAACAGCAGCCGATGAGGTATTCATCTCCTCGACCAGGTTCCGGCTTACGAAGTTGCAGGTGAACTCTCCGGTCTCGATCGCATTCCTCTGGCTATGCTTGAAACCAGCGGAAGAAAACATCACGATTTTCGGCCTGTCTGAAATCGCATTGAAAAAGGAATATGGCGCGAGGTTGATCGAGCCATCCCTCCCCTTGCTGCCGATCCAGCCAATCGGGCGTGGCGCGACGATTGCTTTGAAAGGGTCGTGCGCCAGACCGTGCCGGTTCGTATCGGTGGTGTAGAACATCAGTTTTCTCCGCCGATCCAGGTGACCGTCTCGATCAGCTCCGGACGAGGGCGCTCGACGGCAGGAAACGTCGTCGATCCCATATGAATGAAACCGGCGATCTTTTCGCCCGGTTTGACGGCGAGCAGATCATAGGCGCGCTCGTCGTAGGCGAACCATTCTGTCAACCAATTAGCGACCCATCCATGGGCATTGGCGGCAAAGATGGTATTGAGGCAGACCGCGCCGGCGGACATCATCTGTTCCCACTCGGGAATCTTGGCATGCGGTCCAGCCTTGCTGACGACGGCAACGACGACGGGAGCACGGGTAAAGCGCGTACGCTCTACCTGGATCATTTCGTCGGAAAGCTCCGGCTTGGCCTCGAGTGCAAGCTTAAGGAGCTCTTCGCCGATCCGGGCACGCTCGTCGCCGCGATAGACGATGAAGCGCCATGGCGCGAGCTTGCCGTGATCAGGGACACGGGACGCCAGCCGCAAAATCTCTTCGATCTCCGCCTTGTCAGGCCCCGGCTCGCACATCTGAAACGCGGGAATAGAACGGCGGACACTGAGATAGTCGATTAGCTTGATATCGGATTTCATGCGGGAGAGACTTCCATTTTCATGACAGCATTGGGATGGGTCTTGAATTTGCCATCGCGTTGGTCTTGAAGTGGCCTCTGTGATTTCAGATGTCAATTGGTTCGCACGACACATGGTTGGCATTTCGCCATATGCACGCATAGGCCTGACCTTGGCTTTCACGGCGCTACTGCCTTTGAGCAGCCAGGCGCAGGACGCCTTTCAGAGCTTCAAGCAGTTGGATACGACTGCGAAGATGCCAAAGTTGAACGCCTTCATCGCGCCAGGCACGGCGCCGCAGGGCAAGAAGCTGCATGAGATCGCCATTGAGGCGAAGCTTACAGCAAATGGCGACGCCGTGCAGGACGGACTTTCCTGGTATGTGTTTAGCTCCTTGCCGGGCGCGGATGGCAAACTCCCGCTGATCGCATCGTCGCAAGGTGGTTCTGCGGACTTCCAGCTCGCGCCAGGAGACTATTTCGTCAACGTGTCCTTTGGCCGTGCCGGCGTCACCCGCAAGTTAACGGTTCCCGAAGATGGCCAAGTCGACAAGCAGACGATGGTGCTGGAAGCCGGTGGATTGCTGCTGAACGCGGTGTCCGGCTCGGACGTCCGTATTCGGCCAGATCAGCTTAGTTTCTCGATTTACTCCGCCGAGGTGCGTGAGGATGGAGAGCGCGGTCTTGTGATGGCTGATGTGCCGCCAAACACCGTGGTTCGCTTGAATGCCGGAACCTACCACATCGTCTCTGAATATGGTGACACCAACGCGTCGATCCGCGCCGACATCCAGGTGGAGGCCGGCAAGCTCACAGAGGCGACGATCCAGCACAAAGCCGCGCAGATCACGTTCAAACTCGTGTCCGACTCCGGTGGCGAAGCGATTGCAGATACGGCCTGGTCGATTCTGACGGCCGCTGGCGACAGCGTCGGCGAGAGTGTCAGCGCCTTCCCAACTATGGTTCTTGCCGAAGGCGAATATTCCGCCGTCGCCCGAAACAAGGACAAGATCTACCAACGGGATTTCAAAGTGGAGGCCGGCAAGAACACCAATGTCGAAGTCCTGATGAAAGACGTGCAGCCCGAACAGCCGACTGAGGCCGCCAAAACGGTTCAGGTTCAGCCGGATCGGCAGCCGCCGGCGGGTGGCGTCTCATCCCAGAGCCAGGCACCGCTGCCCTCCTATGATCAACTGCAGAGTGGTGCTGGCATTGGCGACGACGCGGATTGATCGATCTTCAGACGATCGCAGACAAAGAAAACCGCCCGGTCCTGTTCAGACCGGGCGGCTTTGTATCTGGAGGGCTTATATGGCCGGTACGCGAGCTCAGGCCGCCTTGGCCCTCTTGGCTTCCGCCTTGCGGCGGATATCCGGTGGCGTTGCTTCG
Source organism: Rhizobium mesoamericanum STM3625 (assembly GCF_000312665.1). Lineage (GTDB taxonomy): Bacteria > Pseudomonadota > Alphaproteobacteria > Rhizobiales > Rhizobiaceae > Rhizobium > Rhizobium mesoamericanum. The sequence goes on from NZ_HF536772.1 coordinate 2,757,344, forward strand.
AGACCGAGGGACGCGATTGCCTCGTCAAGCGACATCGAGGTTTGCTCCTGGCTACCAAGGCGACGAATGTTGACCGTGCGCTCTTCCGCTTCCTTCTTGCCGCAGACGACAATGACGGGAACTTTCGTAACGGAATGCTCGCGGATCTTGTAGTTGATCTTCTCGTTACGGAAGTCGGTCTCTACTGTCAGGCCTGCCTCGCGAAACGCTGACGCGACCTCGGCGCCATAACCATCCGCCTCGGAGGTGATCGTTGCGACGACGACCTGCTGCGGCGATACCCACAGCGGCAGATGTCCCGCGAAGTTCTCGATGAGGATGCCGAGGAAGCGCTCCATCGAGCCGCAGATGGCGCGGTGGATCATCACCGGCTGCGTCTTCTCCGAATTGCTGTCAATGTAGAAGGCGCCGAAGCGCTCAGGCAGATTGAAGTCGACCTGCGTCGTGCCGCATTGCCATTCTCGGCCGATCGCGTCCTTGAGCGTATATTCAAACTTCGGACCGTAGAACGCTCCCTCACCCGGCAGAATGCCGGTCTTGATGTTGTTCGACTGGTGCTGGATCGTTTCCAGCACCTCGGTCATCACGCTTTCGGCGCGATCCCACAGGTCATCCGAGCCAACGCGCTTTTCCGGCCGCGTCGATAGCTTGATAGTGATCTCGTCAAAGCCAAAGTCCTTGTAGACCGACAGGATCAGGTCGTTGATCTTCAGACACTCGGCGGCCATCTGGTCGTCAGTGCAGAAGATATGCGCATCGTCCTGCGTGAAGCCACGCACGCGCATCAACCCATGTAGCGCGCCCGACGGCTCGTAACGGTGCACCGTACCGAATTCGGCAAGGCGGATTGGCAGTTCACGATATGATTTCAAGCCGTGCTTGAAAATCTGCACGTGGCCGGGGCAGTTCATCGGCTTCAGCGCGAAGACGCGGTCGTCGTCTGCATCGTCGCCGGCAACCGTGACCTTGAACATGTTGTCGCGGTACCAGCCCCAGTGACCTGAGGTTTCCCAGAGCGACTTGTCGAGCACCTGCGGTGCATTGACCTCCTGGTAGTCCTCGGCGAGACGGCGCCGCATGTAGGCAACCAACGTCTGAAACATGCGCCAACCCTTGCCGTGCCAGAAGACGACGCCCGGACCTTCTTCCTGGAAGTGGAAGAGATCCATTTCGCGGCCGAGGCGGCGATGGTCGCGCTTCTCGGCTTCGGCAAGAACGTGCAGGTAATTGTCGAGATCGCTCTGCTCGGCGAATGCCGTGCCGTAGATGCGGGTCAGCATCGGATTGTTGCTGTCGCCGCGCCAGTACGCGCCGGCCACCTTCATAAGCTTGAACGCGGTGCCAATCTGGCCGGTCGACGCCATATGCGGCCCGCGGCAGAGGTCGAACCAGTCGCCCTGATAGTAAATCTTCAGATCCTGACCAGCCGGAATCGCATCGACGAGTTCGACCTTGTAGCTTTCGCCCTTGGCGGCGAACACTTCCTTGGCCTTCTCGCGCGACCAGATTTCCTTGGTGAACGGCGCGTTGCGAGCGATGATTTCCTTCATCTTCTTTTCGATCTTTGGCAGATCGTCCGGTGTGAAGGGCTCGTTCTTGGCAAAGTCGTAGTAAAATCCGTTTTCGATGACGGGGCCGATCGTGACCTGCGTTCCGGGCCAGAGTTCCTGCACGGCTTCGGCCATCACGTGGGCTGCGTCATGCCGGATCAACTCGAGCGCGCGGGCGTCGGTGCGGGTAATGATTTCAATTGCGCCTGTCGTCACCGGGTCGGAAAGGTCCCGGACCTGCCCGTCGATGGCGATCGCGACTGCCTTCTTGGCAAGCGACTTGGAAATGGATTCTGCGACATCCTTACCGGTTGCGCCAGCATCATAGCTGCGCACGGAACCATCGGGAAATGTCAGGGAAACGGATTGGGACATCTAGAATTCTCCTTGTCCAGTCCCGCCAACGAATGCGGGTGGTTGCAATGAAGCGCTTCGTCCGCACGAATGCGCCGCCGGGTGATACCGAGATTTGCTGGTTGAGTAAAGAAAAAGCCGGCTTAGCCGATCATTTCGGCAAGGCCGCTAACTGTATTCCAGTTTCGCAGCGTGCCGACGCCAATGCGCTTGGTTGTCAGTGCCGAAAGCAGCTTCCACTCGCTTGGTCTGCCGGCAAAATCGATCCAGAGATCGCCTCCGGTGAGCGCCATTCGCTGCTTCGGATCGGCAAAAGGGTGAAGCGCCTCGATGGCGGACGGCAAAAGTGGCTTGCGCATGACGCGCACGATTACCTGACTGCCCTCGCCCTCCGGAAAGGGATTTGACGTCGCAAGCGCCTGCCAGTCGGCACCCCTGCGCACGATGATGTCAACCGGCTTGCCGAACCTTGCCTGGAACGCGGCTTCAAGCTTCGCCTCAATGTCCGCCAGCGGCAAAGCCTCAGTCTCAAAGACGATATTGCCGGTCGAGACCAGCGTTCTCGGATTCCGGTAACCGATGTTCGTGGCCATGTCGCGAAGGTCGGACATCACAACGCGGCGACCTGGCGCAAGCACGACACTGTGCAGCAACGCTACGTAGATCATGCTATTCAGAACCCCGTCTCGCCTTGAGAAGATCGTCAATGCTATGGGCCGCATCGATGCGCTTGTGGATGGCACCGGCAAGATCGTGACGACCGCAAAATGCCCGAGATGCGCGCTGCGTCATCTCTCTTCCGCCTTACGGCCCAACGCGAGATAACGCCATGGTGCCCACCAGTGCAAGCGCTCGCCGAGCTGTTCGGGAACCGGATCAAGCCCGCTCGTACCTCCCGGTCCGCAACGCGCGACGCGAAACAGCGTCATCCATCCACCGCTCCATAGCCCATGGCGCGCAAGCGCCTCATAGCCATATTCCGAGCAGGTCGGGATGTGACGGCAGGAGTTGCCTATGAAACCGGAGAGCGTCAGCTGATAGGCGCGAATGACGCCCATTCCGATCAACCTGCCAGGTGTTTTGCGATACGGACCGGAGTAATTGCGGGAGTAGGATAGCGCGGGCCTACGGGGCGCGGCGGCGCCACCTTCGTCCTCGTCTCCATCGTTTATCGAACAGAATTCGCACATCGACTATGCCGCTCAGGCCTCGATTGTTTCGGCACGCCTGGCCTCAATCTGGCCGATCGCATCGACGACGGCGTCAAACGTCAGCATCGTGGAGGCATGCCTGGCCTTGTAATCCTTCACCGGGCGGAGATAGCGCATGTCCTCGAACCGGCCTTCCGGCCCGGGGCCGTCCGCCTTGAGCATGGCCAGCATGTCTTCGCGAGCCTTGCGTACTTCACCCGCATTGGCGCCAATTACATGGCGCGCCATGATCGAAGAGGAAGCCTGCCCAAGCGCGCAGGCTTTGACGTCATGCGCAAATCCCGTCACGGTCTCGCCATCCATCTTCAGCCAGATCTTCACCTTGGAGCCACAAAGTTTGGAGTGGGCCTGGGCACTGGCGTCCGCATCCGGCAGATCGCCGATAAGTGGAATATTGCCCGCAAATTCGAGGATTTTGCTGTTGTAGATATCGTCCATCGTGGATTCCGCTCCAGAACTCATGCGGATCGGCGCTTCGAAACTCATTGTAGCACGAAAGAAAAACACAGCGTGTCGTGCCAGAAGACTTACATAAGGATGCCGTTTTCCTATATGTATGTCGTTCGAAGGCCAGAAAAATGCAATGGCCTCGGCTAAGTTTGATTGGGAAACCGTGCCGGAAGGGCAAAAACAAGCCCTGAAAGCCCCGGAGCCTGCCAAAGGTGCAAGAATTCCCTTGAGTGGAATTGCCAGTGGCTAGTCCGAAAGACGATCCGACAAAACGGATCAGGAGACTGTTACATATGGACGCCATCATCAAGAATTTTCCGCAGACACCAGTCGATCTCGATGCAGATCGCCCCAGCCAGAAAGAGGCGGAGGACGCCGTACGCACGCTCCTGCGTTGGGCTGGCGACGATCCATCGCGCGAAGGTTTGCTCGACACGCCAGCGCGCGTGGCCAAAGCCTATCGTGAGCTCTTCGCCGGCTATGATATGGAGCCTGAAGATGTGCTCGGCCGCACCTTTGAGGAGGTTGCCGGCTATGACGACATGGTTCTGGTGAAAGATATTCCCTTCTTCTCCCATTGCGAACACCACATGGTGCCGATCATCGGCAAGGCTCATGTCGCCTACATGCCCGATGGCAAGGTGCTTGGTCTGTCGAAGATCGCCCGCGTTGTTGAGATCTACGGTCGCCGCCTGCAAACGCAGGAAACGATGACAGCCCAGATCGCGAAGGCCATCGACGACACGCTTGCTCCTCGCGGCGTCGCCGTCATGATCGAGGCCGAACATATGTGCATGGCGATGCGCGGTGTGCAAAAACAGGGCTCGACCACATTGACGACAACATTTACCGGAACGTTCAAAACTGAGCCGGCTGATCAAGCCCGATTCATGTCCATGGTCCGGAGCCGCTGAAGACGGCTTCGAATGAGAAAGCCGCGATGATGCCCTTTGCGTTCAATGCGCCGTCCGATGACAAATCAGAACTCGAGGACGCGGGCGACTTCACTCCGCGCTTTGACGATCGCGGCCTGATCACTGTGATCGTCACTGATGCTGCCGATGGCGAATTGCTGATGGTGGCGCATATGAATGCGCAGGCCCTCGCCTTGACGATACAGACGGGAAAGGCTCATTACTTCAGCCGCTCGCGCGGGAAGCTTTGGATCAAGGGCGAAACCTCGGGCAACACCCAGATGGTCAAGGAAATCCGCACGGATTGTGATCAGGATGCTATCTGGTTGAAAGTCGAGGTAGCTGGCCACGATGCCACCTGTCACACTGGCCGCCGGTCCTGCTTCTACAGAACCGTCAACCTCGAAGACGGCAAGCCGATGCTCGAAATCGTCGATGACGAGCTCCAGTTCGATCCGAACGAAGTTTACGGAAAAGAATCGTAAGAGCGCCCATTTGCCACTTATTGGGCCAAAAGCTACGCCTATATACGAATTGGAAAGGGAGACGGGACACTAATATAGTGATCTGATTGTATGCCGGGAGGGAGGCGAGCCATGCTTAATTGGGGTTTGTACCGCCAAAGCTCTGAGGCAGGCGCGTCCAACACAAGCACCCCGGCATTTCCAGATATGAGCGTCCCCGTCACTCCCAAGCCTGCTCCCAAGAAAACCAAGCTTGCTCTCGCGCTCGGCGGCGGTGCGGCGCGCGGTTGGGCGCATATAGGTGTTCTGCGCGCCCTGGATGAAGAAGGGATCGAGATTGGCATGGTTGCCGGAACCTCGATCGGAGCCTTGGTCGGGGGGTGCTACCTGGCCGGCAAGCTTGACGAACTGGAAGGATTTGCCCGTTCGCTGACGATGCGGCGTATTGCCAGTCTGCTTGACCTGACGATTGGCGGCAGCGGTTTGTTTGGAGGCATGCGGCTGACGAAGCGCATGCAGGAGCATCTGGAAGGCCTGAATGTCGAAGATCTGGACCGACCGTTCGTGGCGGTCGCTGCCGAGGTCAACACCGGGCATGAGGTCTGGATTGCCAACGGATCGCTGATTACGGCACTGCGCGCCTCCTATGCCCTGCCCGGCATTTTCGAACCCATTCGCAGCAACCAACGGACGCTCGTCGATGGTGCCTTGGTCAATCCGGTCCCCGTTTCTGTATGCCGCGCCTATGAGCAACCGCTCGTGGTCGCTGTCAACCTGAACTACGATCTCTACGGTCGGTCCGCTGTTGTCCGGCACAACGCGAGCCTATCACCGTCCGAAGTCCACCGACGCGAAGAAGCTCCGTATGCCAAGCTTGGGATGACCGGCGTGATGGTGCAGGCTTTCAACATCATTCAGGATAGGATTGCGCGTGCGCGCCTGGCGGGGGATCCGCCGGATATATCGCTTCAGCCGCGTCTCGGCGATATCGGTTTATCGGAGTTCCATCGCGCAGGAGAAGCGATCGAGCGCGGCTACGAGGAAGCCAAGCTGCGGCTTCCTGAATTGAAGCGAATGCAGGAGATTTTCGCCGGCCCGGTCTGAGCGCCGGCGAAGCGGTTCAGCCTGCGATGTAGGCTTTGATCTGTTCAGCTTCCAGCTCGACTTCCGCGATACGACTCTTCACGACGTCGCCAATCGAGATGATGCCGGCGAGCTTGCCGTTCGTTTCAACTGGAACGTGGCGGAAGCGACGGCTTGTCATCAGCCCCATCAAATCGTATACGGTTGAATCTTCATGGCACCGGTAAACCTTTGCGGTCATCAACGAGGCAACGGGCTGATCAAGACAGGCGGCACCCGCCTTGGCGATCGCGTGCACCACGTCACGTTCCGTGAAAATTCCGGAAATCTTGTTCTCCATCCCGACGATGACAATTGCGCCGATCTTTTTCTTACTGAGAATCACAGCCGCTTCGGAAACGGTCGTGTTCGGTCCAGCGGTTACGACGTCTCTGCCCTTTGCATCGAGTATGGCCTTGACTGAATTGGACATTTTGAACCTCCTATGCCGAAAGTGAAGCACTTCAACTGATCACAGGCATCCGCTGCGGTTTCTCCTCCCATCGCGGATCAGTTCGAATGGTGCACTCCAACTCTCAAGATTGCAATATATCCGATGTCTCTGAAATTGGCGGCACGATGGGCGGTTCCCGATCAAAAAAACCGAAAAGCACGAAGCCGAAAATGAACCCTCCAATATGAGCGTCCCAGGCGATTGCCTGCGATCCATCACCGACCAGGGGGACGCCGACGGCTATCAGTAGATTGCCCACGAACCAGAAGAGAATGAATGCGACGACCGTACGGCTGCGAAACGCCTCGACCATTGAAAGACGGGGATGGAGATGCGTCGGCCGGGCGATTCGCTGCTCCGGCGGGAAGGCAAAGCGGCAGGCGGCGCCCATCAGGCCGGACACCACGCCAGATGCCCCGATCAGCAACGTAGCCTCCCCCCAATTCAGCGCCGCATGGAGAGCAGCCGACGCGGTCGCGGACAGGACCCAGAAAGCAATGAAGCGAAACGCACCAATCCGGCGCGCTACCGGCGTGCCGAACGCCATGAGCCACAGCCCATTAAAAACGATATGCTCGATGCTGCCGTGAAGGAGCGAATAGCTGATTGGCGTCCAGAAAAGCTGCGGCCCCTGTTCCGACAACGGCGTGATGTAGCGCAGCGGAATGAAACCGAAATTGAAGAATAGCCAGTCGAGACCATTGCTGGATAAAAGAAGTGATTGGACAGCATAAATCGTCGCCAAGAGTACCAGCGCTGCAAGCACCGGCCCTGGAAGGTTGAAGATTGGTGGCGGCGGTGTCGCGGGGGGCTCCATCTCCGCTTCCGGCTCGACCGAGTGCTCGTTCATCTTCGTCCTCGCTTGATTGCGGCACAGCCTTACAGGACGACAGGTCAAAAAAAAAGCCGTCCGGCAAAGTCCGGACGGCGCTCGAGCATTCCAAGGATACCTCGACACTCGACAGTCTGTGCTGAACTCCCCGAAACCAGGAAGCGATGGGCAGACACTGCCACGGCACAGATGCTCGCTCAATCGAAACCATCCCTTAACCTTAACTGTCGTCGGTTGGCACGAAATACGCACCGCATCACAGTGCATGGCCATGACGGACATGTTTTGAACTGAAATGAAACAGCTGGTGCCGCAATGCGTATCAAAACGACGATCGACCTATTCGAATATTGGAATCGCATTCGGGGCCAAGACCTGGCGCCGTTGAGATCACAGGTCGAGCCGACGGATTTGCGGCAGATTTTGTCGAGTGTGTTTCTCCTCGAGACAAGCGACGCCGGCCGCGTTACATTTCGTCTTGCCGGCACGCGAATTTGTGATCTCTTTGGTCGCGATCTTCGTGGCATCCCATTTGCCGAACTCTTCGCGCATGGACATGACGACATCGAACACACCGCGGGCGGTGTCATGAGCCACGCGATCCCCGCGCTGCTTAACGCGACGGGTTTTACCGCGGCCGGTCATCGTGCCTGCTTTGAAATTATCCTGCTGCCGCTGCGCTCTGATGACGGGGAATATGACAAGTTGTTGGGCGCGATCGCTCCCGCGATCGCGGCAAGTTGGCTCGAAGTTGTGCCGCTGCAGTTCCTCGCTCTCGATCGCAGCCGATTGCTGCACGAACGGCTTGGCGACGACGCGCGTAGGGACGCAGTGCTCGAGGACGAGCTGACGCTCTACCCGCGTCCCCTATCGATCGCCGATACAATGCGGCGGGTCATGTCTAGCCTGTTTGCCGAAACCGACGCTCCAGGTGTTCCGGTTCGGCACAACCGAATGCGTGCATAGAGGACGAACCTGAACAACCTTCTGTTAAGGGATTGCGGGTAATTATCGGGCTGTTGTATTTCATGAAGAAGCCCTTTGATGCACGCGTTCCAGCAAGTTCAGACGCCAAGGACTGCGCCTCGCCTCGAACAAGGTGCCTTTCAACGTGTTCCCATCAATATGCAGGGCCGGCTGATGCTGGCGAACTACGAGGAATTTGAATGCCTGGTGATCGATATGTCGCCGGGCGACATGTATGTGACTTGCCAGGGTCGTCCTCGCGCCAACGAGCGCGTTGTCGCCTATATCGATCACCTCGGTCGCGTTGAGGGCTATGTCCAGGCAGTAGATGGCCGTGGTTTTTCCATGTCGATCCATGCGACCGAACGCAAGCGGGAGAAGCTCGCGGCACAGCTCACTTGGCTTGCAAACAAGCATGAGCTCGGCCTTCCGGAAGACCGCCGCCACGACCGCCTGACGCCGCGCGAGACCAAAACCGAAATTACACTGGAAGACGGCGCCCGCTATAGCTGCCGCATCATGGACTTGTCGCTTTCTGGCGCTGCGATTGATGTTGAGGTGCGTCCGCCGATTGGCACTTCTCTCCGTCTCGGCAACATGCGCGGTCGCGTTGTTCGCCATTTCGTGGAAGGCGTCGCGATCGAGTTCCTTTCCATCCAGTCGCGGGAAACGCTTCGCGAGTTTCTCTGATCCCTGTGATTGGTGCCTCGCGCACATGTCCATGAGGCCGCCGGACAGGTGCCACATGAGGGGTCTCCATCCTGAAATAGAGCTCTAGGAGCATGTCTTTCTCGGGGTCGACGGGCAGAAGCTCTATTTGCAGGCCACGCGGCTTTCGAAAATCGATTGGCTCGGGCATGGAATGAGACGGCTTTCCCCGCGAAATGTGACCGTTTGCTGGACGCGCTTCCTCCCGGTGTCAGGGAGCTGGCATACCTGAGGGCGATCACAGTCTTCAAAACGCGCCCCGACAAAATCCAAGGGTCTTTCTCGCCGCTATGGCAAGATCCCGGCTACTTGCTGACCGGGATCGTAACGTACTACGTCCGCAATCTCGCTTGGCTGGACGATGGTGTCCTGCTCCGCAATGAAGGAAGACCGTCAGGCGTACCTGGGTTCCTATTCAGGGCCGGCTGGCCCTGGAAGCGCCGCACGTAACGGCATGTATGTCGAAAGCCTGGAGCAAAGCATGCTTGTCATCGTGGAGCGTGGCGGTCATTCGGCGTTGCATGAACGTTTGGGGAGCGCGACCGTTGATAGGATAGACATTTTTTTCGAAGTTTTTCGAAAATAGTTCTGCCGCCGAAATCGAATTTGCTGGGCAAACCGGCCACTTATAGCGCCGGTTCCCAGGGTTCCATCGAAGTGCAGGTTCGTGCCGAAGTCATCTCGGATGGTAAACAAAGGTCTGCAAAAATTGCGGGTCTGGTCGCGCCGTTAACAAATTGTCCCAAAATGCTCCAGACAACGCCCCGGACGCCTTTCCGGAGAAGGAACAATTTTAATCGAAATTAGCACGAAAGCGCTTCGAATTTTATGTGTATTCGACTTTGTTTTTAGTCGATTTCTCTGTGTGTTTGAATCAACTAAGCCTCTAATTTAACTGCGTAATTTTGCGCTGAATAAAAGCGTCTGTGTCAGGTTCTTCTCACAACGGGGAGACGACGAATGACGATAGAAACTTTCATCAAAGGCAGTTTAGCCGTCGGTGCGATGTTGATTGCGATGGTGGGTTCGGGACAAGCAAGCCCCCTCAACATGACGGTACTTGGCAATGCGAGCCCACCGATCGGCGCCTATCAATTCTGCAAGGAGATACCTGCCGATTGCACAAATGCGGCTGGCGACCAAGGCGAACTTCTTTTGACGGAGGAGCGTTGGAAGACGATCCTCAAGGTGAACTACCAGGTCAATTCGTCGATCACGCCATTGACCGACAAGGAAATCTACGGCGTTGAAGAGCGCTGGGCCTATCCCCGCACGGCTGGCGATTGCGAAGACTATGCGCTGCTGAAGCGCAAGATGCTGATCGATGCCGGTTTTTCGCCTTCTGATCTCTTGATGACCGTCGTCCTGCAGCCAAATGGCGAAGGCCATGCGGTGCTGACGGTCCGCACGGACCGCGGCGACTTCATTCTCGATAATATGCGCAACAAGGTCATGCTCTGGGCTGACACAGAATACACGTACCTGAAACGTCAGTCGGCTGATGATCCGACCCGCTGGGTCAAGCTGCAGGATGGCCGTGCAGTGGCGGTCGGCAGCGTCAAGTAGGTCGCCCGTCGCCGGATAGATGGCGACAACCATACGGCTCCGGTCGTCCCCCGCATCCCCGTCCCTGACCGGTGCCACAGAACCGCTCCCGCTGTCCCGGGAGCGGTTCACTTTTTATCGCGCCTTGATGAGCGCCTTAATTGTTCGTTAACCGTGGTGGCCGGATCATCGCCGAAATTATCAACGGCACCGGCGACTCTGTTCTCTTCGCGGCGGTCTGACATCTGAAGGTCGCCATGCAGACTGTCCGCGAGATTGAGGAATCGCCCCTTCTTTCGACGCGTTTCATCATCCGCCTTACGATCGCTGTCGGCTGCCTTGCGGCTTTGACGATGATTATCAGCTTCGGAGGCCGTTGGTTCGGTGCTCGGATTTCGCTCGCCGGCAATACCGCTTCGACCACTCCAATAACCCTGACGATCGGCCGCGACACGCTCACTCTTCCCGAAAACACACTGCGCTTTCCCAGCCAGCGGAAAAACGGCCCATCCGAACGGGCCGACCTCTACCTCACGTGGCCGGAAATGCAGGGCTACAGCAAGGCCCATCGCGAGCGATTCGACGATATCACCCAGTCGTCCGGATTGATCTTCCTTCAGATCGCGCAAAGCACCATGTCCCGGGATATGTCGGGTCGGCTTGAGCCGATCTACTCCCATCTGATTGAGGGCGACGGCGTGCCCTTTGCCAATGGCATGACGCTGCACCACCTGCGTGCGGACGCGGGCTATGCTGACGAAGTTCTGTTGACCGCGCCGCGCGCCGGCGCCCCGGTTTACGTGGTGCGTTGCGCCTTGCCAATAATGCCGCAAATGGCCACCAGCGGCGATTGCCAGCGCGATATAAGAGTCGGTCGCGACTTAACTGTGCTTTATCGCTTCTCAAGCACGCATCTGCCCGATTGGGACCATATTGACGCCGCTATTCGCCATTTTGTGGAAACGCGGCTTGTGAACACTTCTGCGACAGGTCGCTAGAATGATCCGATGTGGCGAAACAAACGATTAATCATAAACGGATTGGTAACCCCGGAAGGATAATTTGGCGAGAGAGCGATCGCGCCGGGAGGCGGGCGGTCTCTCCAATATCCGAAATGCAAGCGAAGAGTAGAATAGTGCTAAGGTCAGTCTCCTCCGTATCCCCATCGCGATCCCGCAATTTCCTGATAAGAGCGATCACGGCGTTGTCTCTCGCGACCGGTATCGTCATGGCCGACACGATCGATGCCGATGCTGAGGCTGCCAACCCGAAATATGCCGGCATCGTTGTCGATGCGAAGACCGGCAATGTTCTTTACAGTGAAAACGCAGATCGTCTGCAGTATCCGGCGTCCCTCACCAAGATGATGACGCTCTATCTGACCTTCGAAGCCCTGGAGCAGGGTCGCATTCGCCTGGATACTCCAGTTCCCTTCTCCGTACACGCTTCCGGCCAGGCTCCGACCAAGCTCGGCGTGCGCCCCGGCGGCACGGTCACTGTCGAACAGGCAATCCTCGGTCTCGTCACGCTATCAGCCAATGATGCGTCTACGGCACTCGGCGAATTGCTCGGCGGCTCGGAGGAGCGCTTTGCACAGATAATGACAGCCAAGGCACATGCGCTCGGCATGACACGTACAACCTATCGCAACGCCAACGGCTTGCCGAATACCGCTCAGATGACGACCGCTCGCGACCAGGCCCGCCTCGGTATCGCACTTCGCCAGCATTTTCCGCAGTATTACGGCTATTTCTCCACGCAAAGCTTCAAGTTCGGCAATCGGATCATCCGGAGCCACAACCGTCTCGTTGGTTCTGTGCGCGGCGTCGATGGTATCAAGACCGGCTATACCCGCGCGGCGGGTTTCAACCTGGTGAGCTCCGTTCAGGTCGACGGCAAGTCGATCGTTGGCGTTGTTCTCGGCGGTGCGTCGACCCCTGCCCGCGACAATCAGATGCGCAAGCTGATTGCGGCCTATCTGCCGAAGGCATCCAGCCGCGGCGGCTCTTCGGATCTGATCGCCCAGACCGCGCCGCAACCCGCTGCGCCTGTCGCGCAAACGCCGGTTTCTTCGGCCGTGGCTGAAGCCAGCCTGTCGCGCACTGCGTCGGCTCCCGACACCCACTCTCAGCCGGCATCTGCACAGGTCGCGTTTGCCGATGTCGCCCAGTCGAAGTCCGAAAATCCGCTGCTCCAGCAGGAAATGCCGGCGGTGAAGAAGGTCAAGACGCAGGCCATCAAGCAGGCATCCGTGGCCGCACCGGCACCTGCGCCGGCCTATGTGCCGCCCGAACAGGGCGACACCTCTGTTGACGAGCTGACGACTGCCTCGACCAAGGAGGCGCAACCGACGGGTTGGGCTGTCCAGATTGGTGTTTCTGCCAGCAAGGTAGGTGCGATGGATCTTCTTGACAGTGCCAAGAGCAAGGGTGGCAAGGCGCTGCGCTCGGCAAAGCCTATCGCAGTCGCCAATGCGGGAAGCTATCGTGCGCGATTCGGCGGCTTTGATGACCAGCGTGCCGCTGTGAATGCATGCAACGCTCTGAAGCGGGCAGGTGTGAAGTGCTGGGCCATGGCCCAATGATCAGGACATGCCGCCTGATGTTGTAGAGGCGGCAGTCCAAGGCGTCGTGATCGGTGTGTTTGATCCGACGGAGTTTTGAGACTCGGTTTGTAATGCGTACGGGGATGTAAATGGCCATCAACGAGAATCATCCGGAGTTTCCGCCACATGGCCGGGTAACCGGCAAGAATCCGCGCGCCGGTTTGCACCCGCTACATGAAGCGGCTTTGCGACTGGCAGAGGTGGGGTTGCAGCGGCAGAAGCCAAAATCGGCAAAGACCAAGGACCTGATTAATCTGCTGTTGTGCCACGGCGCGCGAGCGTGGCGCTGCTCACAGGCGCAAGCCAGTATCCACCTTCATGTCACGTGTCCGGAAGGTCGGGCACCGGTAACGCTGCGCCTGCGCTGATCCGATCAGAGCAGGCCGAGTTCGGAGAGCTCTCGGCGAAGATCCGCGGGCATTTCTGCAATCCCTTCTCCCAGGCTGTTCAGGTCGCGCGGTACATCGTCCTGCGGATAATAGCGCCAGCCCTGGAAAGCTCTCTTTGGCTGCACGGCCGTTTCGATGACCTCGGGGCCCAACACAAGATGGCACCGCGAGATCCCTTCGCTATCTGTAAAGCTCTGGATGTCGAGCAGCTTTTGGCGTGCTTGCACCTGCCCCTTGATCACCCAATAGAGCGAACCACCGTCGAGTAGTTCTTCGACACGCTTCGGGACCATCCTTGTCGTATGCACGGAATGCGGCTCAAGCCCGGCCGCAATTGCCCTGAGAGAGCGTTCTGCTACCCATTCGCGCAGATCGTCAATCGAGTCCGCGCCCACGCACAATTTAATGAGATGCAATGCCATGCCGCCGTTGAAATCCTTTTGTCGGGCAACGTCAAGCGACAAGTCGCATTCTCACAAAGTCAACATTCCACGACGTTGACGGCAAGCCCGCCGGTGGATGTCTCCTTGTACTTCTCGCTCATGTCGTTACCGGTCTGCCGCATTGTCTCGATGCAGGCGTCCAGGGGAACGAAGTGCTTGCCGTCTCCCTTGATCGCCAGCGACGCCGCTGTCACTGCCTTGACCGCGCCGAGCGCATTTCGTTCGATGCAGGGAACCTGCACGAGGCCCGCGACGGGGTCGCAGCTCATGCCAAGATGATGTTCCAGGGCTATTTCGGCCGCGTTCTCGATCTGCTCCGGGGTGCCGCCCATGACCGCCGCAAGGCCGGCTGCCGCCATGGCCGCCGCGGACCCTACCTCGCCCTGACAGCCGACCTCTGCACCGGAAATGGAGGCGTTGTGCTTGATGATCCCGCCAATCGCGGCGGCAGTCAGCAGATAGTCGCGGATTCCGTTTTGGTCCCAATCGTCGTGAAAATGCTCGTAATAGCGGATCGTCGCCGGGATGACGCCCGCTGCACCGTTCGTGGGAGCCGTCACCACGCGACCGCCAGCGGCGTTCTCCTCGTTGACTGCCATGGCGTATACACTCAGCCAATCGTTCGCGAGCAGCGGGTTAATGCGGTTGCTGCGCCATTCTTCCTGCAGCTTGTCGTGAATCGCACGGGCGCGGCGGCGAACGTTCAGTCCACCTGGCATGATGCCATCGACCTTGAGGCCGCGTTCGATGCAGGAGCGCATGGCTTCCCATATGCGATCAAGGCCTGCGTCCAGTTCCTCGCGGCTGCGCTGCGTTTCCTCATTGGCTCGCTTCATCTGCGCGATAGAGAGGCCGGAACGCGCGGCCATGTCGAGCATCTGCTTGGCTGAGGAGAAAGGATAGGGAACCTTGCGCGAATCGGACGGTGCCTTCTTCTTTGCGCGCATCTGCTCGAGCTCGGTGTCAGTCACAACGAAGCCCCCACCAACGGAATAGTAGATGCGCTTGATCAGCATCCGACCGTCCTTGTCGAAAGCGGAAAGGGACATGCCGTTGGCGTGGCCTGGCAAAGGCTGCTTTTTGTCAAATATCAAGTCGTTCTTGGGTTGGAAGCTGTAGCTCGGGTGGCCGGGCGGCGAAATGCGGCCGGAACGCTCCACCTGATCGATAATGCCGTCCATCTTGTCGGGATCAACGCTGTCAGGCTGCTCGCCCATCAGCCCGAGGATCACGGCCCTGCCCGTTCCGTGTCCGATCCCGGTATGCGCCAGCGAGCCGTGCAAGCTAACCTTGATGGACGCAACCTGGGCGCCGGAGGTCGGACGCGGCCAATCGTCCGATAGAATGAGATCAAGGAATCGATTGGCCGCAGTCATTGGACCCATGGTGTGCGAACTGGAAGGCCCGACACCGATCTTGAATACGTCGAAAACGGAAAGGAACATGACTGCGTCCTATAAAGTTGCTGCGTAAATCTACGCTACCGGCTCTCGTGATCACTGCGATGGACCGACATGGCATTTCACGCATGCGACATCTGTAAAACGAAGTGCTGCGGCTTGCCAGTCATTGCAGCGTGCTCCCGCATCTGTAGAGTGGCGCGTCGACAGGAACCTGATTTAATATAATGATGACGACAGCCGATTACATTGCACTGGTGTTCTTTGCGGCGATCTGGTTTTGCTACGCGCGCCTGCTGCAGGGCGCGAATTTCTTTGGCAGGACCAGCCTCACTCATGCGATGCGGGAGCGCCGGCGCGAATGGATCTACAATTCGCTGCGGCGCGATCTGAAGATGATCGACACCCAGATCATGGCAGGCCTGCAGAACGGAACCGCATTCTTTGCCTCGACGTCGATCTTTGCCATAGGCAGCTGCTTTGCCCTGTTGGGCGCAACAGAGAAGGTCGACGCGGTCTTTGCCGACTTGCCCTTCGTCTTTCACAGCGGCCACGCCGCCTTCGAAATGAAGGTCGGTGGTCTGGCAGCGCTTTTCGGCTATGCTTTCTTTAAATTCGGCTGGTCATATCGCCTCTTCAACTACTGCACCATTCTTTTCGGCTCGATCCCGATGATGCGTGACAGCGAACAGGATGTGATTGCCGCTGAGCGGGCGGCCGAACGCGTCATCCGCATGAACATTATTGCCGCTGGCCATTTCAATGAGGGGCTGCGCGCGATCTTCCTTTCGATTGGTTACCTCGGCTGGTTCATCAACCCGTATGTCTTCATGCTGACGACGACAGTTGTCATTGTCGTCCTGACGAGGCGGCAGTTCTTCTCGGAGGCGCGTCTGGCGATTATGGACGCCCAGCCGCCATCAAATCTCCACCTTTCTCCTATTCCCCGCGCCGTGCCATCGAATGATGGCAACGAACCATCCGAGGGATTGTGAATGACGGCTCTGGCGACGGAAACAAATGCGAGCGTCAAGCCGCCTCGCATCGGCTTGCTGGATACCGCACGCGGTGTCGCCCTGCTGGCGATGGCGACCTATCATTTCACCTGGGATATGGAGTTCATGGGCTACCTTGCGCCAGGCACTGCCGAAACCGGCTGGCTGAAGCTCTATGCCCGCGCTATCGCGTCGACGTTCCTGTTCATTGTCGGCGTCAGCCTGGTCCTTGCAAATACACCGGAGATTCGCTGGCGCTCGTTCTGGAAGCGGTTTGCCATGATCGCTGCTGCCGCGCTTGCAATCTCCGTGGTGACGCGGTTCGTCTTTCCCGGGGAATGGATATTCTTCGGCATTCTCCATTGCATCGCGGTCCTCAGCCTGCTTGGCCTTGTCTTCCTGCGTCTGCCCTTGCCTGTCACCGTCGCCGCGACCGCTGCTCTTACAGTGGCATGGGTGGTGGATACCTGGATTGACCCGGCTCTGTTGCGTTCCCCGATTTTCAATCCGCGTTACCTTGCGTGGATCGGTCTGGCGGAGATGCCGCAGCGATCGAACGACTATGTTCCGATCTTTCCTTGGGCTGTGCCATTTTTGCTTGGCATGACGGCGACCTTGATCGCAATGAGGACGCGGATCCTCGAGAGGCTTGCGAAACTTGGCACGGGCTCAAGCCTGCCAGCAAAAGCGGGGCGTCATAGCCTCGCCTTTTACCTCATTCACCAGCCGGTGCTGATCGCAATTGCCTACGGACTGTTCGTGATCGTTCCGCCGGAAAAACCGAACCCCGTCGAAACCTACCTTAAGCAATGCAATGCTTCGTGCATCATGCAGGAAGGCGAAGCACTATGCCGCAGCTTCTGCCAATGCACACTCGACAAGCTGCAGACCCAAAATCTCTTTGCCGAATTCCGGTCTGGTACCGTCAAGCCGGATGACGGGCGGATACTGGCGCTGGCGAGTGAATGCAGCGCCAACACGCAATAATTCAGGTGCCGACGCCGATATCGGCCAGACGACCGAGGCATGCCTCTTCGATGTTGTCGAGTTCGGCCAGGGTGTCGTCGATATCCTTGCGCTTCCGGCGCAGATCTTCCCGTTTCTCGTCGACGCGCTTCATCAGGAGCTTCAGCTGGCCCAACTCGCCCGGTGGCTCCTTGTAAACCTGAATGATCTCGCGGATTTCCGCGATGGTGAAGCCGATGCGTCGACCACGCAGAATCTCCTGGATCAGCCGGCGGTCTGCCGGACGGAACAACCGTGTGCGTCCACGCCGCTCGGGGTGGATCAAACCTTCGTCTTCATAGAACCGGAGTGTACGCGTCGACACTCCAAACTCGCGCGTCAATTCGGTTATGCTATAGTACTTACTGACCGGCATAGGCTCCCCACCATTAAGGCGGCCAATAATATTGACTTTTACGTAATAGTCAATTTCTGCGGCGATACGCGGGCCGGCTAAATTCCGAACCACCATGTGGCGATGCCGAGAAAGGCAAAAAAGCCCGTGCAATCGGTTACCGTCGTGACAAAAACTGATGACGCTATGGCCGGGTCTGCTCCCACCTTATGCAACAGCAAAGGCAGCAGAATGCCGGCGAGAGCTGCCGCAAATAGGTTGATAATCATCGCAGCGCCGATCACGAAGCCCAACTGATAGTCGTGAAACCATGTGGCTGCAATAACACCCATGATGACCGAGAAGAGAGCACCGTTGGCGACACCGACTCCCGCCTCTCTACGGACGATGCGCCCTGCGTTATAGATGTCGAGGTCACCGGTCGCCAATGCGCGGACCGTAACGGTCATCGTCTGCGTGCCCGCATTGCCGCCCATCGACGCAACGATCGGCATTAGCACCGCGAGCGCGATCATCTTCTCGATCGATTCGTCAAACAACCCTATAACGCTTGCAGACAGCAAAGCCGTTCCGAGGTTGATCACCAGCCAGAGAAAGCGAGAGCGGACGGTCGAGAAAACATTGTCCGACAGCTCTTCGTCGCCGACACCGCCCAGACGCTTGATGTCTTCGTCGGCTTCCTCGTGAATGACGTCGACCACGTCATCGATCGTGAGCACACCGACCAGCCTGTCGTTCTCGTCGACGACGGCGGCGGAAAGAAGGTCGTACTGCTCAAAAAGCTGGGCCGCTTCTTCCTGGTCCATCTCCGCTGGGATCGGATGGTTTGTTTCCCGCATAATAGACTCGACCTTCGTCTGTCGCTTTGTACGAAGAATCTTGTCCAGATCGACGGCACCCAACAACTTGAATGTCGGGTCAATGACGAAGATCTGCGAAAAGGAGTACGGTAGGTCTTCCTCGTCGCGCATGTAGTCGATCGTCTGGCCGACCGTCCAAAACGGCGGCACCGCGACGAATTCCGTCTGCATACGGCGTCCAGCCGAGCTTTCCGGATAATCGAGCGCGCGCCGTAGTCGCACCCGTTCGGTAAACGGAAGCTGCGCAAGGATTTCTTCGCGGTCCTCGGTATCGAGGTCTTCGAGAATGTAGACAGCATCGTCCGAGTCGAGTTCGCCGATCGCCGCGGCAATCTGTTCGTTCGGCAACTGGTCGACGATCTCACGACGAATTGTTTCGTCGACCTCCGTCAGCGCCGTCATGTCGAATTCGTCGCCAAGGAGACGAACAAGCGCGAGCCGTTGGTCTGGCTGCAGCGATTCGAGAAGATCGCCTATTTCAGATTCGTGCAGGCGAGCGACATGCAGGCGAAGGAAGATCGTATCGCGATCAGCGATGGCTGCGCCTACGAGCGCCAGGAAGTCGCCTCGCACGTTGCCGTCTTCGTCGTAGATATCGGCGTCGCCGCTGTCTGGCCGCGGGCGGACGAGCTCTTCTGCATCGTTCGTCATGATTTGCCGCCCTCGCATCCGGTTGAAGTTCAACGATTAAGCGTCGAAATATAGGAGTTTTGTGCTAGCTGAAACCTCCAAGCCAGTCCAGCCGCAAACGCCGATCGCGTGGATGACAATGCGCGCGCGTAGCGACAGCTTCCGTGTAACTGAAACCAGGATCCCCCCAGTGGCCGTCCGCCCCATATTGCAGTTTCCAAGCGTCGGTCTTAGAACCCCTTGCAAGCCCGTAGACGTCTTTGACGAGCAGTTGCATCGGCTCGGGGATGACCTCCTGGAAACGATGCGAGCCGCGCCTGGAGTTGGCATCACAGCGGCGCATATCGGCGTCTTCCTTCGGCTCTTCGTGATCGAGCTGGACCGCGAAGAGGGCGCGTGTTTCTACGTCAATCCGGAGATCACTTTTGCTTCCAATCAAATGATTCGGCACGTCGAAGGGAGCGTTTCAATGCTCGGATTGACCGACGAGGTCGAGAGGTCCAAAGCAATCCGAGTCCGTTACCGTGACCTGAACGGCGAGGAGTGCGAGGAAGAAGCAGAGGGCTTCCGCGCAGTCTGCATCCAGCACGAGATCGACCAGCTCGACGGTATCTTTTGGATACAACGCCTCTCCAGGCTGAAGCGCGAGCGACTGATCAAACGCTGGGATAAAGTCCGAAAATAAACACTATTTTCCAGGGAATTATCTCTCCCGTTAGTTGCGTAAAGATCGACAAAGGCTGTCGCGGACTTAGAAACAAAGTTCCATCACGAAGGTGTCAAATTTGGTCGCGGTCCTGTGATTTCATTTGATAAAGTTACCGCGTCTGCATGATTTTCTGCCCGCATTCTTGCCGCAATTCGAGAGCGAACTCACCTTTGCCGGAGGGTTTGGTATCGTTGTCACCGCAACGAAGAATTGAGGATATCTGCCATGCGCTTCAAATTTGCTGCCGCCACTTCCATTCTCGCCTTCGGCCTTGCAAGTGCGGCCTTCGCCCAACAGCAGTACTCGAATGACTACGGTAACGACAGCGACGGGTTTGCGCCCGTCCAGACAGCGCCTAAGAAGCCGGTTCACTATGTCAATCGCAAGGCACCGGAATATTCCGACGACTACACGAACGACAGCGATGGATTCGCCCCGAGCCGGATGTCTCCTTCCGTTGACAAGATGACAACGGCCAGCATCAAGCCCCTACCCGACTGCGACTACATGAAGACGAACTCTAAAGTGCATACGGCCGGTGGAGATAGCGGAGCATCACATACGGACGCCTGCCGTGACGTCGGTGACAAATAGAATTTACTCCCAAGGGCCGGTCATCCGGCCCTTGGGGCTTTCGTCGCGAAGCCTTGGTATCAGCGATCGCTGACCGTCTTGCCAAAGACCGATTCGAATGCTTGCCGAAGAGGAATATCGACGTCAGCCATCACAACCGGGAGGCCGAGATCGACGAGGCTCGTGACGCCATAGGCGGAAATTCCGCACGGGACGATTCCGCTGAAGTGATCGAGATCAGGTTCGACGTTCAGTGACAGCCCGTGAAAGGTCACCCACTTCCGCAACCGGATGCCCAACGCGGCGATCTTGTCTTCTGCCATCGTACCATCGGGCAGAGCTGCCTTTTCAGGTCTTCGCACCCAGACGCCAACGCGGTCCTCGCGCCGCTCGCCGCGGACGTTCATCGAATCAAGCGTTCGGATAATCACCTCTTCGAGCGCGGTGACAAATGCCCGCACGTCCTGGCGTCTGCGCCTCAGGTCCAGCATGACGTATGCAACACGCTGGCCAGGGCCGTGATAGGTATATTCGCCACCGCGTCCCGTCGCGAAGACCGGGAACCGATCAGGCTGTACAAGGTCTTTGGCGTCGGCGCTGGTTCCGGCAGTGTAAAGAGGCGGATGTTCGACGAGCCAGACGAGCTCGTCGCCGCCCTCGCCAATCGCGGCGACCTCGCGCTCCATGTTTTCCACAGCCTCTTGATAAGGTACGAGGCCATCAGCGATGCGCCATCGGATCGGCCGTGAGCCTTCCCGTGGCAACATGGAGTATTCGAGATCTGTGCGTAGCATGGCCATTCCTTGTCGCCGCCGCTCGATAGGTAGCGTTGCGGAGCTCTATATGGCCCCGTTTCACAGGCGATTCAAATGCTGTGATTTCTTTTGAAAAAATCTGTCATATCGCCCTTGTGTACCCCAAACGCTTTTGCTACATGCTGCCCCGCCGGCACAAATCGGCACCTACCACGATGCGGTCGTGGCGGAATTGGTAGACGCGCAGCGTTGAGGTCGCTGTGGGGCAACCCGTGGAAGTTCGAGTCTTCTCGACCGCACCATCTCACTTACATTGGTGAGGCAATCAATCTTTATTGGCTTTCAGCGCCTTGCGTCGCCCTCTTGTTACAAAGGGTGCTACAAACGCGCCAGCTGACATCAAGCAAGCGCACAAGCTGACCTATGATATCCCAACGGGAACGCCTCCTTAGACCTCGGCTAAGCCTGGATGTTGCCAAAGCGGAGCTGAGAGACTGGTATGCGGCCATCTTGCAACGGGTCGGTTCTCTCAGGACATCGGC
Organism: Rhizobium mesoamericanum STM3625; assembly: GCF_000312665.1. Lineage (GTDB taxonomy): Bacteria > Pseudomonadota > Alphaproteobacteria > Rhizobiales > Rhizobiaceae > Rhizobium > Rhizobium mesoamericanum. The sequence continues at coordinate 2,779,175 of NZ_HF536772.1, forward strand.
AGCTCGTGAGAGCATCCGGCTCACGCCTCCACAGATCATCGCCCCAGTGGCAAATGGTGTGTGGATGGTTCATCGCTCAGCACGATAAGACTTCAGGACTAAGGCGACAGTAATTCTCTTCGATATTGCAGCTTGCCAAAGAATTAGCAAATGCCGATACCCTCCTCGGTTGTTGGAGGGTCGCAATGCAATACGTGATGGCTGCCGTGGTCGGCGCGGGTATCGGCTTCCTCGCTTTCTGTTTATTTGCGCCGTTGCTCCAGAGTATGCGCCTTCCCGCACCGAGGCAGTCCAGCGCGTCAGAGGCTGAACGTCGGTTCCGTGCAGTCTTCTCGATCATGAGCGAAGGGCAGCGACAGTCTCTCATTGACTATCACATACAGAAGTTGGGCTGTAGCCGAGAGCAGGCCATGCGGTATGCGGTCGAAGACCGAGAATGTGACAGCCATCGGTGGTAACTCAGGCCATGGCGGTAGCCGTGCTCTACCCGTTGCCGATGATCTTGCTTGCCTGATGCTCTGGGACGCCGCGCTAAGGCTCCTTCACCGCCCCCTTATCATCCGCTGACTTCTCCTCGGCGTGTCGCCGGCGCTCTGCCTCTTGGTCTTCTGCGCATGCCTACCCATTTCCTTCAATCGAACTGAATCGACAGCCTGGGCGCGCAGTGGGACAATCTACACTCTCGGAGGAGGACATCACCAGCCATTGATGGCCCTCGATAGTCGAAGTCCAAGAGCGTTGTTCCAATCGCCGAACGGCATCCGTTAGTGGGTCTTCGACCCTTCACCCAAACCGTGACTTTTTGTATAGGGCCTTGGACCTGATATAGAATCTTACCGATGCGCAATCCTCCCGAACATCATAATCCTCTCCAGGGAATGGCCCTGATGGCGGGCGCCATGCTGGTGCTGCCGGCGATGGATGCAATCGCGAAATACATGGCGACCTTCGAGGCGATGTCGCCAGGCCAGGTGACATTCTACCGGTTCTTCTTCCAGCTCGTCTGCACGCTGCCGTTTCTATTCCTGATTTTCGGCCGCAAGGCTCTACACGCCAAACGGCCCTGGATGAATCTGTTGCGCGGAGTTCTTCACGGTGCTGCGAGCCTGCTCTTCTTCGTTGCGGTGAAATACATGCCGCTCGCGGACGTGTTCGCGATTTATTTCGTCGAGCCGCTCATGCTCACTGCGCTTTCGGCGATCTTCCTCGGTGACAGAGTCGGTTGGCGTCGGTGGATGGCGATCTTCGTCGGTTTCGGCGGCGCGATGATCGTCATCCAGCCGAGCTACGAAATCTTTGGCCTGAAAGCGCTCCTGCCCGTTTTCTGTGCGTTTCTCTATTCGCTTTATCTCTTTTTGAACCGGGCAATCGGCAATGCCGATTCGCCGCTGACGATGCAGACGATGGCAGGCATTGGCGGCACGGCCTTCATGGCGGCGGCACTGATCGTGGGCAATGGGCTCGGAGTCGGTGATTTTCACCTCTCCTTGCCGTCCTCCGCGCTGGCGCTCGCGTTGCTGCTGATCCTTGGGACGATTTCGGGCTATGCCCATATGATCATCGTACGAGCTTTCCGGCTGGCACCGTTATCGCTGCTTGCACCCTTCCAGTATTTCGAGATCATCTCCGCAACGGTGCTCGGCTACGCACTGTTCGGCGACTTTCCGAACCTTTCGAAGTGGATCGGCATCTTGATCATCGTTGCGTCCGGTCTCTTCATCATCTGGCGGGAACGCGTGCAGGCGCGATCGCTAAAATCGTCGTGACTGATTGAGCGCGCCGTTAACACTGCTTATTGAGGGATCATCAATTCGCTCGCGGTAGAAGGGCCTTCGGCCTCATGATGAGGTCTGGAGATAAAAGATGAGCGAATTCCGTCTCGCGTTTCCGGCATGTGTGATTGCCGGGAAGCATCGGCTGACGGCCGAAGATATCAGTCTGCTGCGCAAGCACACCTTCCCGGAAGGGATACGGACCTCGGACGACGTGGTCGCCATGCTGGCGCTGAACAATTCTTGCCCAGAGAAATGCCCGGAGTGGAGCTCCTTTTTCGTTGAGCAGCTCGCGGATTTCATCGTCAACTATACCTACCCTCAAGGATCGCTCGACGAGATAAACGTGGCCTGGCTTATACGCATGGTCTCAACCGCCGGCGTAGTCAATTCAGCCCTGGAGCTCGAATTGGTTTTGCATGCGATGGAGATCTCCGCGAATGTGCCGGATGAGCTGCGCGCCTTCGCACTCGACCAGCTGCGTCTCGCGTTGGGCGAAGACATTGGCGGCTACAAGCTGTTGCGCGCGGTCGATCGCAAGGGCATCAGCCGCCAGGACATCGACTATGTGATGCGGGTTTTGCGTGGGATAAGCGATGGCGGTGTCATCCATGCTCCGCCTCTCACTTGGAGCGTCCTGATGCAAATCGCCGAGGAAACGCTCCCGGCCGGAAATCATCCGCGTTGGGCTGACATCCTCTCGGCGCTCCAGCTCGTGGAATATGCCACAGTCCCTCGGCGCAGCCGTTGGCTGAGGATCGTTGACGACAACTTCGGAAACGAAACCGCCGTCGCCTGACGCCCGTCGATATTCTTTCCGCTGATTGTGCGTGCCGGGATTTTATGCGTAAAACTCCGGAACGCATGTTTTGGGTGGAGTCTTCATGTTCAAGAAAATCCTGATCGCGAATCGCGGCGAGATCGCTTGCCGCGTTATCAAGACCGCGCGCCGAATGGGAATCGCGACGGTGGCGGTTTTTTCGGATGCGGATCGGGATGCCCTCCACGTGGAAATGGCTGACGAGGCTGTTCATATTGGTCCGGCGGCAGCCGCCGAAAGCTATCTCGTCGCCGATCAGATCATCGCAGCCTGCAAACGGACGGGCGCGGAAGCGGTCCATCCCGGCTACGGCTTTCTGTCCGAGCGGGCGTCGTTTTGTGAAGCGTTGGAGAAGGAAGGCATTGTTTTCATCGGTCCGAAGCCAAAAGCGATCAGGGCGATGGGCGATAAGATAGAGTCAAAGAAGTTCGCCAATGCCGCCAACGTCTCCACCGTCCCCGGTTATCTCGGCGTGATCGACGATGCGCAGCAAGCAGAAAAGATCGCAGCCGAGATCGGCTATCCCGTCATGATCAAGGCCTCCGCCGGCGGTGGCGGCAAGGGCATGCGCATCGCCTGGAGCGAAGCAGAAGTGCGCGACGGTTTCGATCGGGCGCGTTCCGAGGCGAGAAGCTCCTTTGGCGACGATCGCGTATTCATCGAGAAATACGTCGTAGAGCCTCGTCACATCGAGATTCAGGTGCTCGCTGACGCACATGGCAACGTCGTTTATCTCGGCGAACGCGAATGCTCGATCCAACGCCGCAATCAAAAGGTTGTCGAAGAAGCGCCCTCGCCTTTCTTGGATGCCAGGACACGTGCGGCGATGGGCGAGCAGTCTGTCGCCCTGGCCCGGGCGGTGGAATACCAGAGCGCTGGCACCGTGGAGTTTATCGTGGATCGCGACCGGAACTTCTATTTTCTGGAAATGAATACACGCCTACAGGTCGAGCATCCGGTGACCGAACTGGTCACTGGCATCGATCTGGTCGAGCAAATGATCCGTGTTGCTGCCGGTGAAAAACTTCCGTTCGCCCAAAGCGACATAAAGCTCAACGGCTGGGCGATCGAGAGCCGGCTCTACGCCGAAGATCCCTATCGCAACTTCTTGCCTTCAATCGGTCGATTGACGCGATATCGCCCGCCCGCCGAAGGCAAGGCTGCCAACGCCATCGTGCGTAACGACACAGGCGTCTTCGAGGGCGCCGAGATTTCGATGTATTATGATCCTATGATCGCCAAGCTGTGCACCTGGGCGGCAACACGCCTGGAGGCGATCGAAGCGATGGGCGAGGCGCTGGACGGCTTCGTTGTCGACGGAATCGAACATAACGTTCCCTTCCTCGCTGCACTGATGAAGCATCCTCGCTGGCGGGAAGGACACCTGTCGACTGGTTTCATTGCCGAGGAGTATCCGGACGGGTTTTCCCCGCCGATCCCGGATTCGAGCCAAGAATCCGTCTTGGCGGCCGTTGCTCTTTCAGCCTCTCTCATCGAAAAAAATCGTAGGGAACGTTTCATCGACCGGTTGCGCGCCTCATCTGGCGCGAGCCGCGAGGAATGGACTATCAAACTCGGTGACAACTACGTCGAGGCGCGTTTGCTGGAGGGCCTCGTGACGATCCCGTTCGACATGGACATCGAGATCGAAGGCAAGGTTTCCAACGTCGTCACCGACTGGCGACCTGGCGACGCCGTTTGGCGTGGCAAGATCGCGGGCCAAAGAGTGATTGCCCAGATCCGCCCCGTTCTCAACGGTCTTCGGATGGACTGGCAAGGAATATCCCTGAAAGCCAAGGTGCTCACGCCGCGCCATGCTGCGCTCGAGAAGCTGATGCCAATAAAGCTTCCGCCGGATACGTCGAAACTCTTGCTCTGCCCGATGCCCGGACTTGTGGTTTCTATCGCTGTAGTCGAGGGCCAGGAGGTCAAGGCGGGTGAAACGCTGGCCGTCGTCGAGGCCATGAAAATGGAGAACGTCCTGCGCGCCGAACGAGATCTTGTCGTTAGCAAGATAAACGCCAAGCCGGGAGAGAGCTTGGCGGTCGACGCTATCATCCTCGAATTTGCCTGACGAGCGCTTGCGCGCAGAAACGATCCCTCTCGGCCGTATCTATCGATGCGCTCCCGATATGCTGTGGAAGGCGAGGAATCCCGCTGGTCCAAAAGCAAGTCGCGCACTGATTGATCGCTAGGACGTTGTTAAGCAACCTGTCGAGGCAGTTTTTCCGCACGAGACGACTGCAGGTCGCGGCTATCTTTGTGGCAAGGGGGCTACATTCTCGGAATCGGATTGGAGATCGGTCTGCCTGCCCACATACTGACGGTAGCCCTGCTGGGTCTTTACGATTGTGAGCGTCATCAGTGGCGGCCCTTCAAACCGCGCCAGATGCTCCATGAGATGAAGGATGGCGAACGTATGCTGGTCGCCTTCGGCCTTTGCGCTGCGATTGCCGTGCATGGCTATGCCATTAGTTTCGCGACTGAAAAGCTCCCCTGGCGCAAGTTGTGCAGTCGCCGACGCAATCAGCCTATTTGGGGCTGAAACGCACGTTTGAGGGCAGTTTTTCCTTGAGCCGGCCGCGTCCTGCATGCGAAGGTCGGCGCAATCAAATCAGCAGGAGACACTCGACATGGACGTTCGTGCCGCCGTTGCCGTTCAGGCTGGCAAGCCGCTTGAATTGATGACCGTGCAGTTGGAGGGACCGCGGGCCGGGGAAGTACTGGTCGAGGTGAAAGCGACCGGCATCTGCCATACCGACGACTTCACTTTGTCGGGTGCCGATCCGGAAGGGCTGTTTCCGGCAATCCTCGGCCATGAGGGTGCCGGCATTGTCGTCGATGTCGGCCCGGGTGTCACCTCGGTGAAGAAGGGCGACCACGTCATTCCGCTCTATACGCCGGAATGCCGCGAATGCCCGTCCTGCCTGTCGCGCAAGACCAATCTGTGCACCGCCATCCGCTCAACGCAAGGGCAAGGCCTGATGCCGGACGGCACCTCGCGGTTTTCGATCGGCAAGGACAAGATCCATCACTACATGGGCTGTTCGACCTTCGCCAATTTCACAGTGCTGCCGGAGATTGCCGTTGCCAAGGTCAATCCCGATGCCCCCTTCGACAAGATCTGTTATATCGGCTGCGGTGTGACGACCGGCATCGGTGCGGTGATCAACACCGCCAAGGTGGAGATCGGCGCGACCGCCATCGTTTTCGGGCTCGGCGGAATCGGTTTGAACGTCATCCAGGGCCTCAGGCTTGCTGGTGCCGACATGATCATCGGCGTTGATCTAAACAACGACAAGAAGGCCTGGGGCGAGCGCTTCGGCATGACGCATTTCGTCAATCCGAAGGATGTCGGCGACGACATCGTCCCCTACCTCGTCAACATGACGAAGCGCGGTGCCGACCTCATCGGTGGCGCCGACTACACATTCGACTGCACCGGCAACACCAAGGTGATGCGGCAGGCCCTGGAAGCCTCGCATCGCGGCTGGGGCAAGTCGGTGGTTATCGGCGTTGCCGGCGCCGGCCAGGAGATCTCCACCCGGCCGTTCCAGCTGGTTACCGGCCGCTCCTGGATGGGCACCGCCTTCGGCGGCGCGCGCGGCCGCACCGATGTGCCTAAGATCGTCGACTGGTACATGCAGGGCAAGATCGAGATCGACCCGATGATCACCCACACCCTGGCCCTCGAAGACATCAACAAGGGCTTCGAGCTCATGCATTCCGGCGAGAGCATCAGAAGCGTGGTACTGTATTGAGCAAAGACGACGGAATGCGGCGCAACTTTGAAATGGCCCGCGGCTTTTGCGCAAATTGATCCTGATTTGGGAGCTGTGGGCAGCTTAGGAGGAGGAGCTGAACATGCCAAGTCAAGTATCGATACATCCCGCGCTCGATGGCGGGGTGAAGAAAGGCGAGGCCAGTTTCAATGGCGGCACGCTCGTCTGTGCCTGCATTGACCGTCCGGTGAAGGTCGCGATCAAGGGCGCCATCGCTCACAATCACGCCTGCGGCTGCACGAAATGCTGGAAGCCGAACGGAGCGGCTTTTTCCATCGTCGCAGTGACCCCGCACGAAAACGTCACGGTGTTGGAGAACGGCGACAAGCTTCAGGTCGTCGATCCCGATGCATTGATCCGCCGCCACGCCTGCAATGCCTGTGGCGTTCACATGTACGGGCCGGTGGAGCGCGAACATGCATTCAAAGCGCTGGACTTCATTCATCCGGAGCGATTTCAGGAAGGTGGTTGGCCGGAGCCAACATTCGCCGCCTTCGTCTCGTCGATCATTGAATCGGGCACCCCGCCTTCGGCAATGGAAGGCGTCCGCAGTCGCTTAAACGAACTCGGCCTGACGCCCTATGATTGCCTGAACCCTACACTGATGGATGTGATTGCAACCTGGGTGGCGAAGAAGGCAGGCACGCTGAGAGAAGCGTGACATCTTGAACGCATGGCAGCCGTCGGACTATGAGACCCGAACGAACCACCGCTACGCGGCCCTTGGGCCGCGTAGCGTTCCAGCCGAAGATTGAAATTCATGATTTATGTCGATGCAGATGCCTGCCCCGTGAAGCCGGAAATCCTCAAGGTCGCCGAGCGCCACGGCATCGAAGTGACCTTCGTCGCAAATTCGGGTCTGCGGCCCTCGCGCGACCCGATGGTGCATAACGTCATTGTCTCGGCCTCTTTTGATGCTGCCGACAACTGGATCGCAGAGCACGCCGGCGCCGGTGACGTGGTTGTCACCGCGGACGTCCCACTTGCTGTGCGCTGCGTGGCGACCGGCGCGCTGGTTAGCGGCCCGACAGGCCGGGTCTTTGACGACACGAATATCGGATTGGCGAGTGCCATGCGTGATCTCGGCGCTCACTTAAGAGAGACCGGCGAAAGCAAGGGGTACAATGCCGCCTTTGCCCCGAAGGATCGCTCCCGTTTTCTCGAAACCTTCGACCGCCTGTGCCGCCGGGCCAAGGCGCTCACCCCAAGAATGGATTAAAAAGAATGAACATCATTTCACAGACAACGGCCTTTGGCGGCATGCAGGGTGTTTTCACGCATGAATCCGACGCCTGCAAGTGCGATATGACCTTTGCCGTCTTCGTTCCGCCAAAGGCAATCAAAGAGCCCTGCCCGGTTGTCTGGTATCTCTCGGGCTTAACCTGCACGCATGCCAACGTCGTAGAAAAGGGTGAGTATCGGCGTATGGCTGCAGAACTCGGCCTGATTATCGTCTGCCCGGACACAAGCCCCCGCGGCAATGACGTACCGGATGAACTCACGAACTGGCAGATGGGCAAGGGCGCCGGCTTCTACCTTGACGCGACCGAAGAACCTTGGTCGGAACATTACCAGATGTACACCTACATCGCCGAAGAGCTACCGGCCTATGTCAGCCAACATTTCCGCATGGACATGACTCGCCAGGGCATCTTTGGTCACTCGATGGGTGGTCATGGCGCCATGACCATTGCGCTCAAGAACCCGGATCGTTTCAAGAGCTGCTCGGCTTTTGCGCCGATCGTGGAGCCTTGCACCGCGGACTGGTCGGCACCGGCATTCGAGAAGTACTTGGGCCGAGATCGCGCTTCATGGCGCAAGTATGATGCCTGTGCCTTGGTAAGCGATGGAGCACGTTTTCCCGAGTTCCTGATCGACCAGGGGAAGGCTGATGGTTTCCTGGAGAACGGGCTGCGTCCCTGGTTGTTCGAAGACGCCGTGAAGAATACGGATATCAAGGTCACGTTGCGCATGCATGAGCGCTATGACCATTCCTACTACTTCATCTCAACTTTCATGGATGATCACATGAGGTGGCACGCCGAGCGGCTTGCTTAAGGCGCAAGAAACGGTTGGTAGCTCCGCCACTATGTTTCCTACCCTACCTGAACGGCTTCGAAGTCCTGGGCATCTGATTTGCTGTTCGGGACGGCCTATGCGGTTTGGACTGGTATCGGCACTGTTGGCACGGTGTTGCTTGGCATCTGGCTGCTCGGTAATGCCGCCACTGCTCCACGTCTGCTCTGCATTTCAATGATTGTCGCCGGGATCGCCGGCTTGAAGGCGACAGCATGAGCCGCAGTGCCGTGATCGGCAAGGCCGACCACGGCACTGTCTGTTAGGCGGTCGCCTTGCGTTGGTCAATCGAGAGCGCGCCAGGTCCGGCGAAGAAGATGAACAGGAAGATGAAGCAAAACAGAATTGCAGCTTCGCCACCATTCAGTGCCGGCCAGAACGCTTTCTGTCCGTGTGCCATGAAATAGGCAACGGCCATCTGACCCGAGAGGATGAAGGCGACTGGTCGCGTAAACAGGCCGATCAGCACGAGAAGGCCACCGACCAATTCGAGCAAAGCCGCGGCCAGCAGCAAGGGCGGCAACGGGCCGTCCATCTGCGCGGCCGGGAACGCGAAAAGCTTCATCGTCCCGTGTTCGATAAACAGCAGCGCTGCAATGACGCGCAAAGCCGCAAGCCCGTAGGGCTGATATGCGCTCAGTCGTTCCATGGAGACTCTCCTTTTGAGTAAAGACAGCGGAGCGTTAGATGCTTCGCGAAAAGGAAAGAAGACACGGATCATTGACGGCCGATCACTTCTTCTTGATTTTCCTCAAGCTTTCCCACTCCCGTCTTCTCAAAGCGGAATATTGTCGTGCTTCTTCCAGGGATTGCTCAGATCTTTGTTGCGAAGCATCTTGAGGCCTCGCGCCAGGCGCCTCCGCGTAGAATGCGGCATTATCACCTCGTCAACATAGCCACGCTCGGCCGCCACGAATGGGGAAAGGAACCGATCCTCATACATCTTCGTATGCGCGGCGATCTTTTCAGGATCGGCGATATCCTTGCGGAAAATGATCTCGACGGCGCCCTTGGCACCCATGACCGCGATCTGCGCCGTCGGCCAGGCGTAGTTCAGGTCGCCCCTCAGATGCTTGGATGCCATGACATCGTAAGCCCCCCCGAACGCTTTGCGCGTGATCACGGTTAGCTTTGGCACGGTCGCTTCGGCATAGGAAAACAGGAGCTTTGCGCCGTGCTTGATCAGCCCGCCATACTCCTGCGCGGTTCCGGGCAAGAAACCAGGCACGTCGACAAATGTCACGATCGGAATGTTAAAGCAGTCGCAGAAGCGGACGAACCTTGCTGCCTTTCGCGACGCATCGCTGTCGAGCACGCCGGCGAGCACCATCGGCTGGTTTGCCACAAAGCCGACCGTCGATCCCTCGATCCGCCCGAAGCCGCAAACTATGTTTCTAGCGAAGCTTGACTGGATCTCGAAGAAATCGCCCTCGTCCACTGTCTTGAGGATCAATTCCTTGATGTCGTAGGGCTTGTTCGCATTCGCCGGCACCAGTGTATCCAGCGATGCGTCGATGTCCGTCACTGACTGGTAACATTCAATTTCGGGGACTGGCGAGGTGTTCGACTGTGGCAGCAGGTCGATGAGCCGGCGGACCTGCAACAGTGCCTCGACATCGTTGTCGTAGGCACCATCGGCAATCGAAGATTTGGTCGTATGCACCGATGCGCCACCGAGTTCCTCGGCTGTAACGGTTTCATTGGTAACGGTTTTCACCACGTCTGGCCCGGTCACAAACATGTAGGACGTATCGCGGACCATGAAGATGAAATCGGTCATCGCCGGGGAATACACGTCGCCGCCCGCGCACGGTCCCATGATGACGGAAATCTGTGGAATGACCCCAGAGGCGAGCACATTGCGCTGAAACACCTCGGCGTAGCCGCCAAGCGCGGCCACGCCTTCCTGGATACGAGCACCGCCGGCATCGTAGATGCCGATGATTGGCGCTCTGTTCTTCAGCGCCATGTCCTGTACCTTCATGATCTTCTCGGCATGTGCTTCGGAGAGCGAGCCCCCGAACACCGTAAAGTCCTTGGCGAAGACGAAGACGGTTCGTCCGTTCACCGTTCCCCAGCCGGTGACCACGCCATCGCCGGCAATTCGGGCCTTGTCCATCCCGAAGTCGTTCGATCGATGTTCAACGAACATGTCGAACTCCTCAAAGGAATCCTCATCCAGGAAAAGATCGATCCGCTCGCGCGCCGTCAGCTTGCCTCGTTGATGCTGTGCATCGATGCGCGCCTTGCCGCCGCCAAGCCGAGCCACGCCACGGCGACGTTCGAGTTCTTCAAGAATTTCCTTCATGGATACTCCTCGCCGCGGAATTCGCGGCCGGTTCAGGCGCTGCCGGCGCGCAGTGAGAAAGCGGAACGGATGCGAGCGGAGATATCTTCAGCAAGGATCTCATCGGCTGCTGTCGGGCTGTTGGAGAAGCTGGTCACTTCGAACGAGCTAACAGCAATAACCGATCCATCGTCGACGGAAGCGGCATCAATGCTGACCTTCGCGATATTCCGGCTCTTGTCCAAGCCTTGACCTTTTTCGACGTAGAGGATCCGTATCGTCAATACGACGCGCGGATAGACCTCTGTTCGCACCGTCGCGTTGATTGCGGAATTTACCCGGTCGCCGACACCAGAGAGGATTGCCGGCGGTATCTTCTGCGAGCTGACCACAACGGCGCTGCGGACATCATAGATGGGGCCGGGCTGCTGCTTTGCGAAGATCGAACAGGACGCCAGGGCGGTGCAGACAAGCGCAACCCGAAAAAAGCACGACTTGAGCCAGTTCATTCAGATTATCCGCATCCACCCCCGATAGACTCGCAGATTTTCGCGATAACCGGCGTCAACGCAACATGTTTTAGCCCTTCAGGGCCAAAAAAACGTCGGCAGCGGCCTTGAAGTCTTCGAAGCGCTTCTTGCGCCGTTCCTCGGCCTCTTCGTCGCTGCCCCAATGCTCGATCGTCCAGTCTTCGTCGAGATGCGCGAGAGACCAAACTTCCTTCGCCGGAAACACGCCTTCGGCAAAGGCGAGCGCAAGCAGTGCGGAGCCAGTCAAGGTCGTGATGGTATGCAGGGCCGCCAGCGCAGTCGCGTTGTCGTGTCGTCTTAATGCCGATGAAAATGCGGAAATGGCGTCGCGCGGTTGATCGTGGTGCATAACGCCTTCAATAAGGATGAAGCGCGCACCGAGCGCATTCGCGGCCCAGTCAAGCACCGGGTCCCAAAGCTCCTTCTGACGCTCTACGAGCGCTTCTGGCCCGTCCGCACGATAGCAAAGAAGATCGCTCGAAGAAAAACGGAGGATGTCTTCAAAGACGGCCTGGGTGTCGGTCGCAACCCCGTCAATGGCGGTGTTGACAAGCCGCGTCACGGGCATGGCCGACGGGTCTATGTGCTCGGCTTGGGCTTCCCACTCACCCATAACAAGTTCTGCGAGCGGCTTGGTTGCGACGACCAGCAGTTTACGGGCTGGCGTTCGGATCGCCTTGCCATCCAGTTCGATTAAAAAGCCTTCGTCGAGCTTGGCAACTGTGACTGTCTTGTAGAAGCGCTTCGGCAACGGCTTCTTCATCTGGATCTGAGCACGACGGATCGGATCTGGATGGCTCAATCCTTCGGCCATGTCGTTCAACAGATCACGCATGTTTCACCTCGGAAAAATAGCTCAATAGGTCACTCGGGTGGTGAACAATGCCGTCGGCACCGGCAGCCATCAAATCATTCACGCTGGCATAACCCCACGATACGCCTACCGCTTTCGCGCCGGCGGCCTTGGCCATTTGCATATCGTACACGGCATCGCCGATAACGATGGCGTCGGTGGGGTTCATACCGGTCTCGTCGCAGCACTCCACTACCATAGCCGGATGTGGCTTCGATGGGCAGTCATCCGCAGTGCGGGTAACGATAAAATGTGGGGCAAGACCGTGTGTTTCGAGAATATGGACAAGTCCGCGACGCGACTTGCCGGTCACCGCGCCGATCAGGACATCATCATTGCGCGCCAATTCATCGATCAGCGGCTTGATGCCATTGAACAGAGGCACATCCATTCCGGATTTGTCACGGACACCGGAGTAGATCGCCCTGTAGTGCTCCGTCATCGCGATCGCTTCGTCGTCCACATGGGGCTTGCCCTGCATCCGCGTGATCGCGATATCAAGCGTCAGCCCGATGATCGACTTGGTTAGCGAGACATCAGGCCTGTCGTATCCGAAATGCACGAAGGTCCTCGTCATCACCTCATGGATCAATGCCGCACTGTCGACAAGAGTGCCGTCGCAATCGAAGAGTGCCAGTTTCATTCGTCGTCGGCTCCGTCGGCGGAGTTCTCATCAAATCCCAACAGATTCCAGGTTTGCAGCATGTGAGGCGGCAGGGGCGCGGTTATGCGCAAGCGCCCGCCGGACGGATGCGGGATATCGATGTGACGTGCGTGCAGGTGCAGTCGCTTTTGAACGCCGCCGGGGAAGTCCCAATTCGGATCGTCGTCGAAATACTTAGGGTCGCCAATGATCGGGTGACCAATATGAAGGGCATGGACGCGAAGCTGATGCGTGCGGCCGGTGTAGGGCTCCATTTCGAGCCAGGCGAGGCGCTGCGCCGCTGTTTCGATGACGCGGTAGTAAGAAACGGCGTGGTCGGCGCCGTCCTCGCCGTGCTTGGCGATCCGCATGCGATCGCCGTCCGGCGTTGCTTCCTTGACAAGCCAGGTGGAGATCTTGTCCTCGTGCTTGCGCGGAACGCCTTTAACAAGCGACCAGTAGGTCTTTTTGGTATCGCGCTCACGAAAGGCGGCTGTGAGCTTTTGTGCAGCGCCGCGGGTACGTGCCACGACGAGGACACCCGATGTATCCCGGTCCAAACGGTGCACCAGACGTGGCTTTTCGCCTTTCGCACTGGTCCAGGCTTCGAGCATCTTGTCGATATGGCGCGTCACGCCCGAGCCGCCCTGCACCGCAAGACCGGCGGGTTTGTTGAGGACGATGACCTTGTCGTCTTCGTGCAGCACCATCCGCGACAACAGTTCGAAATCGCCGGAGTGCTTCAGATCGCGGCTGGCGATCGGCCCCGTTTTCACCTTGTCGACATCGAGGGGCGGCACGCGCACCATCTGTCCGGGCTGCACGCGGGTGTCACTCTTCACACGCCCGCCGTCAATGCGGACCTGCCCAGATCGGAGAAGCTTCTGGAGTGGGCCGAAACCGAGACCGGGGAAGTGCACCTTGAACCAGCGATCGAGCCGCATGCCCGCCTCATCCAGCTCCACCTTTATGTGTTCGATACCCGCCATACGTCATCTTTCGGAAAATGGTCATCCGCCCGCCACGCGGACTTTGCGGCTGGCTTTAGAGCATTTTCGCTGAAAACGGAAACCGTATTCACAAGATCGCGCGCATGAGCGCCAGTCCGCAGATCACACCGGCCATCGACAGGCCGACGCTCGCAACGATGTAGAGGGCGCCCGACAGCGCCGCGCCGCGCTCAAAAAGCGTGATTGCATCGAGCGAGAATGAGGAGAATGTCGTCAGGCCGCCGAGGAAGCCGGTGATCAGCAGCAAGCGCAATTCCGGCGATGCGTCGAAGCGTTTAAGGATCATTTCCGCGAATACGCCAATGACGAAGCAGCCGACAACATTGACGGTCAGTGTTCCCCACGGAAACGCCGGGCCTGCGAGCTTTAGAGCCCACTGGCTGACGTAGTATCTAAGGACGGAACCGATTGCGCCGCCGACGGCGACGAGTATGGCCTGAATCATGAGTCGTCTCTTTCTTACGTGCCGGAAACTCCGATCATCTCCGGAGAAGATCAAGATGGATAAAATGCCGGCGGTTAATTTAGCGAGTTAAGAACGTAGGGCGTCCTATTCTCACAATATGACAGTCTTGGTAGGTAGCATATCCGCGAACACCGCCGCCGCAGCGTTCGAAACACTTCGCATTCCGCAGCGCGTGTCCGCAAGTACGGCTGCGAAGGAGGCGCGTCGGGCTGTCGATCGTCAAATCAAAGCAGCAAGCGGCCAAGACGTGGAAGAGCCAGCCAATATTATCCGATCGACGGAAGTCGCCTTGGATCTTATGACGATGGGACAAAGGCAGCCGCAAGCTGGGCTGAAACAGGCCCTAGAGCTCTACAGCGACAGCTGAGAACCGTTCGTGGACGCGCCCGCGGCCGGCCGCCGTCAAAAGCACGCGACAAAAATTTGCTCGGTGGCGACATTCCCCCCTTGCCAAGTATAGCCTTGGCCAGATAATTGCCCTCGACCTTGTTGGGAGAAGCCGGTTCGTCTGTGACCGGTGCCGAAGGAGCAACCGCCCCGGAAACTCTCAGGCCAAAGGACCAGCAAGGGGCAGACGGAACTCTGGAGAGAGGCGTTCTCGAAACGCTCGCCGAAGGGATAACAATCTCAGGCAAAGGGACAGAGGGGGCTCGAAAGCAAGGCGCAACCGCGTCTGAAGATTTGAGCCCGCGCATGGAATTCCAGGCGCAAACCCCGGAGGCGTCGTTGGACGATACTGCTGCCCTCAAGAAAACCCCGCTTCACGCGCTGCATCTGTCGCTTGGCGCCCGCATGGTTCCCTTTGCGGGCTATGACATGCCGGTGCAATATCCGGCCGGCGTGATGAAAGAGCACATCCAGACCCGCACGTCCGCCGGCCTGTTCGACGTGTCTCACATGGGCCAGGTCGTCATCAAGGCAAAGTCGGGAAAGTATGAGGACGCTGCTCTTGCTCTGGAATGCCTCGTCCCGGTCGATATCCTCGGTCTTGGCGAAGGTCGCCAGCGCTACGGATTCTTCACCGACGAAAACGGCGGCATTCTTGACGACCTGATGATCACCCATCTTGACGATCACCTCTTCGTCGTCGTCAATGCCGCATGCAAGGATGCCGACCTTGCTCACCTGCAGAAGCATCTGGGTGACACCTGCGATATCACGCTGCTCGATCGTGCTCTGATCGCCCTGCAGGGGCCGCGCGCCGTCGAAGTGCTCGCGGAGCTTTGGGCCGATGTCGCCGCGATGAAGTTCATGGATGTGCGCCACTGCCGACTGCACGACGTTTCATGTCTTGTCTCGCGCTCCGGGTACAGCGGCGAGGATGGTTTCGAAATCTCGATCCCGGCGGACAAGGCCGAGGATGTCACCAAGCGGTTGCTTGAGCACCCGGACGTGCAGCCGATCGGCCTCGGCGCCCGTGACAGCCTTCGCCTCGAGGCCGGCCTTTGCCTTTATGGCAACGACATTGATACCACCACGACTCCGGTCGAAGCAGCGCTCGAATGGGGCATCCAGAAGGTTCGCAAGACCGGCGGCGCGCGTGCCGGCGGTTTTCCCGGCGCAGACCGCATATTGGCCGAGCTTGAAAGGGGTGCTGCGCGCCGCCGCGTCGGCCTGAGGCCCGAGGGCAAGGCCCCTGTTCGCGGCCACTCGAAGCTTTTTGCGGATCCCGACGGGAAGACTGAGATTGGGGAAGTGACCTCGGGTGGTTTTGGCCCGACCGTCGATGGCCCTGTCGCGATGGGCTACGTCCCCGTCGGCCAAGCAGGCGTTGGAACGCAAGTCTACGCTGAAGTGCGCGGCAAGTTTCTGCCGGTCACCGTCAGTACCCTCCCCTTTATTACGCCGACCTACAAACGCTGAAACATTTTTCCGGAGAGAACAATCATGCTGAAGTTTACCGAAGAACACGAGTGGCTGAAGATTGAAGGCGAGGTTGCGACGGTTGGGATTACCACCTACGCCGTTGAACAGCTCGGCGACCTCGTCTTCGTCGAATTGCCGGAAGTCGGCGCCACCTTCTCAAAGAACGACAATGCTGCAACAGTCGAATCCGTGAAGGCTGCTTCCGACGTCTATTGTCCGCTTGAGGGCGAGATTACCGAAGTCAATCCGGCCATTGTCGCCGATCCGTCACTGGTCAATTCCGATCCTCAGGGCGCCGGCTGGTTTTTCAAGCTGAAGCTTGCAAATGCCGCTGATGCCGATGGCCTGCTTGATGAAGCGGCCTATAAGGAGCTCACTGCGTAATGACCACGCCGACCGAATTCCAGTTTACCGACTACCAGCCCTACGACTTTGCAAATCGTCGCCATATCGGTCCCTCCCCGAGCGAAATGACGGACATGTTGAAGGTCATTGGCTACGGCAGCCTTGACGCACTGATCGACGCCACCGTGCCGCCATCGATCCGTCAGAAGGCGCCGCTCGTGTGGGGCGCGCCAATGACCGAGCGCGAAGCACTCGACAAACTGCGCGAAACCGCCAATAAGAACAAGGTCCTGACTTCGCTGATCGGCCAGGGCTATTATGGCACGATCACGCCGCCGGTCATCCAGCGCAACATCCTGGAAAACCCGGCGTGGTACACGGCCTATACGCCATACCAACCGGAAATTTCGCAGGGCCGCCTCGAAGCGCTGCTCAACTATCAAACGATGATCTGCGACCTCACCGGTCTCGACATCGCCAACGCCTCGTTGCTTGACGAAGCGACCGCTGCGGCCGAAGGCATGGCGATGGCCGAGCGCGTCTCCAAATCGAAGGCGAAGGCCTTCTTCGTCGATGCCGCCTGCCATCCGCAGACGATCGAGCTGATCAAGACCCGCGCCGAACCGCTTGGCTGGAGTGTCATCGTCGGTAACCCCTTCGCCGATCTCGATCCGGTGGACGTCTTCGGCGCCATCTTCCAATATCCGGGCACGCACGGCCATGTGCATGATTTCACCGGCCTGATCTCGCGCCTGCACCAGACCGGCGCCGTCGCCATCGTCGCTGCCGACATACTTGCGCTGACCCTGCTGAAGTCGCCCGGCGAGATGGGGGCTGACATTGCCATCGGCTCGTCGCAGCGCTTCGGCGTCCCTGTTGGTTACGGTGGCCCGCATGCGGCCTATATGTCGGTCAAGGACGCACACAAGCGCTCGATGCCTGGCCGCCTCGTCGGCGTCTCGGTCGATGCACGCGGTAACCGCGCCTATCGCCTATCACTGCAAACCCGTGAACAACATATCCGCCGCGAAAAGGCGACGTCGAACATCTGCACCGCGCAGGTGCTGCTTGCGGTCATGGCTTCGATGTACGCCGTCTTCCATGGCCCGAAGGGCATCAAGGCGATCGCACAGCAGGTCCACCAGAAGGCCGTTCTGATGGCGAAGGGCCTTGAAAAGCTCGGCTATACGATCGAGCCCGAGACTTTCTTCGACACGATCACCGTCGATGTCGGCCACATGCAGGGCGTCATCCTGCGCGCAGCCGTCGCCGAAGGCGTCAACCTGCGTAAGGTCGGTGGCACCAAGATCGGCATGAGCCTTGACGAGCGCACCCGCCCCGCAACGCTGGAAGCCGTCTGGCGTGCCTTTGGCGGCAACTTCGCGGTCGCCGATTTCGAGCCGAGCTACCGCCTGCCGAAGGGCCTCGCCCGGACCAGTGAGTACCTGACGCATCCGATCTTCCACATGAACCGCGCCGAAAGCGAGATGACCCGTTACATCCGCCGGCTCTCGGACCGCGATCTGGCGCTCGACCGCGCCATGATCCCGCTCGGCTCCTGCACGATGAAGCTGAACGCGACGGCGGAAATGTTGCCGATCTCGTGGCCCGAGTTCTCGGATATCCATCCATATGTTCCGGCCGATCAGGCACTCGGCTATCGCGAGATGATCGATGACCTGACAGAGAAGCTATGCGCCGTGACCGGCTATGATGCCTTCTCCATGCAGCCGAATTCCGGTGCGCAAGGGGAATATGCTGGCCTGCTGACGATCCGCAACTACCATATCGCCAACGGCAATGGTCACCGCGACGTCTGCCTCATCCCGACCTCCGCGCACGGCACAAACCCTGCCTCGGCACAGATGGTCGGCATGAGGGTCGTGGTCGTCAAGGTTCGCGAGAACGGCGATATCGACATGGACGATTTCCGCGCCAAGGCGGCGCAGTACGCGGAAAACCTCTCCTGCTGCATGATCACCTACCCGTCGACGCACGGCGTGTTCGAGGAAACCGTCAAGGAAATCTGCGACCTCGTCCACAACCACGGTGGTCAGGTTTATCTCGACGGCGCCAACATGAACGCCATGGTCGGCCTGTCCCGTCCTGGTGACATCGGCTCCGACGTGTCCCACCTCAACCTGCACAAGACCTTCTGCATCCCACATGGCGGGGGCGGTCCCGGTATGGGTCCGATTGGTGTCAAGGCGCATCTGGCACCCTACCTCCCAGGCCATCCAGAAACCGATGGACGCTCAGGTGCGGTCTCTGCGGCAGCCTTTGGCTCGGCGTCGATATTGCCGATCTCCTGGAGCTACTGCCTGATGATGGGCGGCGAAGGACTAACGCAGGCGACGAAGGTTGCGATCCTCAATGCCAACTACATCGCCGCACGGCTGAAGGGCGCCTATGACGTGCTCTACAAGTCCGAGGCTGGCCGCGTGGCGCACGAGTGCATCATCGACACCCGCCCTCTGGTCGACAGCGCAGGCGTGACCGTAGACGACGTCGCCAAGCGTCTGATCGACTGCGGCTTCCACGCCCCGACCATGAGCTGGCCGGTTGCCGGAACGCTGATGATCGAGCCGACAGAATCGGAAACCAAGGCTGAGCTCGACCGCTTCTGCGAGGCGATGCTGGCGATCCGTCAGGAAGCCCGCGACATCGAGGAAGGCCGTTGCGACAAGGCGAACAACCCGCTGAAGAACGCCCCGCATACGGTGGAAGATCTTGTCGGCGAATGGGACCGCCCCTATTCGCGAGAACAGGCCTGCTTCCCGCCCGGCGCCTTCCGCGTCGACAAGTACTGGTCGCCAGTCAACCGCGTCGACAACGTCTTCGGTGACCGCAACCTGGTGTGCACCTGCCCGCCGGTTGAGAGCTACGCGGAAGCGGCTGAATAACACCCCAACGGCCTTCCCTTTTCGGGGAGGGCCGTTTTCCCATATACACTGAAAATGAGGTAGACACGGATGCCCAAGGACGACAGCGATTCTGTGATGCAGGCTCCGTGGCCGAAGCCGGTTCTGCTCGCTCTTGAAGAGCCGGGAAAATACGTGACCATCGCGACCACTCAGGCAGCCTCATGGGCGATGATCGAAGACTGGCCGACCGAGGATGGTCCGGCACTCGACCGCGCCCTGTTGATCTGCGCTGATGTCATCAAGGGCAAGCGCACCAACGAGGATGCCCGACGTGCCTTCATCGAAGCGGCTGTCGAAGCAGGCATCGACCTCAAGAGCTGACCAAGTCGGCGCCATACGGCCAAATGTTCGTATTGCGTGGAGCCGGCCCGCGAAATTGTCCATGCAAACAACCCTTTTTCTCCGCCGAGCAACCTGTTGCAAAGATGCGTGCCCCCGAAGCCGGTGGTCCCTCTAACAAGAATGCGTTTGCTTATAATGCCTTGCGCTTGTTTCTGACGGTGCAGGCTATCGCGGATCGAATCGGCTTCAAGGGAGCAGACAAGGCCGCCCGCTAGACAAGCGAGTAGGCTGCAGAAGCGAGGGCAGCGAGGCCGAAGAGTATCAGTAGGTAGCTTGTTCCCCGCACGACCTTTGCTGTGAAATCGCTTGGCAATCTGTCCCTGGCCAGGCTGACCGTACCGCTCAAGAGGAACCACCATGCAAGCGATCCGCTGAAGACACCGCCGACGATCACAGCCGAGCTAAAACGTCGTGTTTCCTCTGTCAAACCGAAACCGGCAAACAGAGCGCCGAACGAAAGAATCGTGGCGGGATTGGAGACGGTCAGCAAGAACGTTGCAAGCGTCGTGCCCATCAGACCCACGGCCCTAACATTTGCGGCCCGGACCGGATCGTGCGTGAGCCCTCGATAGCCCAGCGCGACGAGCAATAAGCCCCCACCAATCGCCAAAGGCAACGTTGCTGCCGACATGGTCTGTTCGAAAACCGCAATGCCGGTTACAGCGACCAGTGCATAAGTGGCATCACCGATTGCAGTCCCGAGGCCACAGGAAAAGCCGGCGGTAAAGCCGCGCTCCAATGTGCGTTTGATACAGAGCACACCAATCGGCCCTAGTGGCGCCGTGATAATGACACCCAGCAGAGCGCCCTTCGCAAACAGCAGTAGCATTGTTCAGTCACTTTCCTTCCGCAGGAGACAATCCCGCGGACTATTCGAAAAAGAGCCCTTAGAGCGCCATCGCGAAGAGGTAAAATGAAAAAGGCTGCCGAAAACCGACAGCCTCATCGATAATTCGAAGATTGTGACAATCAGTGCGCGGGAGCGACAGCGTTGCCCTTTGCGGCGAGCGCCGCGAGATCCGCCGGCTTCAGCTCGACGGATTCCCCACAGCCGCAGGCGGACGTCTGGTTCGGATTGGTAAAGGTAAAACCAGACCGCAACGTCGTGCTCTCGAAGCCCATTTCCGTGCCGAGAAGGTAGAGCACCGCTGATGGTTCGACCCAGACCTTGGCGCCGTCGCGCTCGATCAGGTCGTCCTTTGCATTCGGATCGGTCACTAGGTCGATGGTATACTCCATCCCCGCGCAACCACCCTTCTTGATCCCGACGCGAATGCCCTTGGCCTCCGGTCCGGCGTTTTCAACGATTGCCTTCACGCGGCTCGCGGCGGCTTCCGTCATACTCATGATTGCAAAGCCCATCGGCTTCATCTCCTTCCGCGCACGGATTAAAGGTCCGGCGTTTCACGATTCAAATGTAGTGCCAGCACCTTAACCGATCAATACCAGCCGCGTCGCATGGTCTGATCGGAAAAATCTGCGACATTTCGGGATCATGCTCAGTACCAGCCGACCGCGACCTGCGCTTCTTCTGACATGCGCTCCGGCGTCCACGGCGGATCGAAGGTCATTTCAACCTCGACCCCGGACACGCCCTCGACCGCACCAACGGCGTTCTCGACCCAGCCGGGCATTTCGCCGGCGACCGGGCAGCCCGGCGCAGTCAGTGTCATCATGATCTTCACCATGCGGTCGTCTTCGATATCTATCTTGTAGACCAGCCCGAGCTCGAAGATGTCGGCGGGAATTTCAGGATCATAGACGGTCTTGAGGGCCGAGATCACATCGTCGCTGAGACGCGCCAGTTCATCGGCCGGAATGCTGGAATGCACGATGCCTTCGCGCACGTCGATCTTCTGTTCGCTTTCGTCCAGGCTCATATGGACACTCCTTAGGCAAAGAACTTGCGCGCATATTCCAGCGCATCGGCTAAGGCATCGACCTCGGCCCGTGTATTATACATCCCGAAGGACGCGCGGCATGTGGAGGTAACGCCGAAGCGTTTCAAGAGTGGCATGGCGCAATGGGTGCCCGCGCGAACCGCAACGCCCTGACGATCGATCACCATCGACACGTCATGCGCGTGAAGGCCCGCCAATTCGAAGGAGAAGATGCCGCCCTTGCCGGGCGCAGTGCCGAACACTCGTAACGAATTGACCGCTCGTAATCGTTCTGCGGCATAGGCGGCGAGATCTGCCTCATGGCGCGCTATCGCCTCACGGCCGACCTTCTCCATGTAATCGAGCGCATAGCCGAGCCCGATCGCCTGCACGATTGGCGGCGTCCCGGCTTCAAAGCGATGCGGCGGGTCGTTGTAGGTCACGGCATCCTCCGTCACCTCGAAGATCATCTCGCCGCCGCCCTGGAAGGGCCGCATCTCGCGAAGCCGCTCCTTCTTGCCATAGAGTACGCCGATACCCGAGGGCCCATAGAGCTTGTGGCCGGTCATCACGTACCAGTCGCAATCGATATCCTGCACGTCGACAGGCATGTGGACAGCACCCTGCGAACCATCCACCAGAACCGGAATGCCACGCTCATGCGCGATACGGCAGATTTCCTTTACCGGCACAACGGTGCCAAGCGCATTCGACATATGCGTGATGGCGACGAGCTTCGTCCGGTCCGTCAGGCTCCTTTCGAAATCCTCGATGTGGAAAGCGCCCTCGTCATCAACCGGCACCCAGACCAGCTTGGCACCCTGCCGCTCGCGGATGAAATGCCACGGCACGATGTTGGAGTGATGCTCCATGATCGAGATGACGATCTCGTCGCCTTCGCCGAGCTCTGGCATGCCCCAGCCATAGGCGACGGTGTTGATGGCTTCCGTCGAAGACTTTGTGAATACGATGTCGTTGACATCAGGGGCATTCAGGAAGCGCCTGACCTTCTCGCGCGCCCCCTCATAGGCATCGGTTGCGGCATTCGAGAGGAAATGCAGACCACGGTGAACGTTCGCATACTCATTCGAATAGGTGTGCGAAATCGCGTCGATGACCGCCTGCGGCTTCTGAGCGGAAGCGCCGTTGTCGAGATAGACCAGCGGCTTGCCATAGACTTCCCTCGCAAGGATCGGGAAATCCTTGCGAATGGCTTCGACGTCAAATGCTGTGGCCGGAACTATCTTGTCCATGACACTAATCCGATCAGGCGTGCTTTTCGAGCCAGGCCGAGATGACGCCTTCCAGCGATTCGACCAGGGATTCGTCTTCCAGTTCTTCGACGATCTCGGCAACGAAGGCGTTGACAAGCATGGCGCGTGCCTTCGCCCGGGGAATGCCGCGCGCCATCATATAGTACAGATGGTTGTCGTCGATGTCGGCAACGGTGGCGCCGTGGCCGCACTGAACGTCGTCAGCGAAGATCTCGAGTTCCGGCTTCACCGAAAATTCGGCGTCGTCGGACATCAGAAGAGTGTTGCAGGCCATCTTCGCGTCGGTCTTCTGCGCATCGGGGGCGACGCGGATCATGCCCTGGAAGACACCCTTGGCGCGGTCGAAGACGACGTTGCGGATCACTTCGGTGGAACCAGTATGCGGGACGTTATGGCCGAGCACCATCGTCACGTCGGTATGCGTCTCAGCACCGAGCAGATTGATGCCACGCAGCGTCAGATCTGCGCCCTCGCCCGTCACCTTGATGTGCAGTTCCTGGCGAACGAGCTTGCCACCGGCATTGATGACGAAAAGCTTCAGCTTGGCATCGGCGCCGAGATCGATGCGGATCTGGCCGAGGTGCGTATCGTCTGCACCCTGCTGCTGGATGATAATCCAGGTAAGCTCGCTACCTTCGCCAACGGTGATGTCACTGACGTGAGACACGAGAGCGGCGTCTGACGTCACTGCAAGGTGGCGTTCGATGACAGTTGCCTTGACGTTGGCTCCGAAGTTGACCGGCAGGCGTGTATGCGTCTGCCCGCCAGCGTGAACGAACTGGATCTCAACCGGTGCTTCAAGATCGGCTCCGGCTGGAACGTCAATGACATAACCGTCGCGAACGAAGCTGCCGTTGATGCGGCCGATCGCATCGTCACTGCCGAGTGCGCCAAGGCTGGTGGCAGCCGTCCCATTCGAGAGCAGCGCTGCGTAGTCGGAAATGTCGAGGCCGTCGACCGAAGCCCTGAGATCGGGAACGCCCTGAATAACCGACAGAACCGAAGACTGTTCGACCAGCGGGTCGCGAGCTTCGGAGCCAGCATCGCCAGCCTGGGCCGGAATCGCACGCAGCAGGGTCTTGAGGTCGGTATAGTGCCAGGCCTCGATGCGGCGCGTCGGCAAACCGGCCCTCTTCAGGTCGTCAAGCAGCCTGTCCCGGATGGCGATGACCGAACCGTCGCCCGGCAGTTCGCCGATCTGGTTGTTGAAAGCCTCAATGAGCGCCGCTTCCGCGGCGGTCTGGCGGCTCGTCGTCTGCATGTTCATGAGACTCGTCCTTTCCGCCTCGATCAGGCTGCCGCCCCGATGATGTCGGCGTAGCCATTGGCTTCCAGCTCATGCGCGAGCGTCTTGTCGCCCGACTTGATCACCTGCCCCTTGTAGAGAACGTGAACGGTATCCGGCACGATGTAGTCGAGGAGGCGCTGGTAGTGCGTGATGACGACGACAGCGCGATCAGGCGAACGCAGCGCGTTGACGCCATCGGCAACGATCCTCAGGGCATCGATGTCGAGACCGGAGTCGGTTTCATCGAGTACGCAAAGCTGCGGCTGCAGCAGTGCCATCTGCAGGATTTCGGCACGCTTCTTCTCTCCGCCGGAGAAGCCGACATTCAGCGGGCGCTTCAGCATTTCGGTATTGATCTGGAGCTTGCCGGCTGCGTCCTTGACGAGGCGCATGAAGTCAGGCGTCTTCAGCTCCTCTTCGCCCCGCGCCTT
This sequence comes from Rhizobium mesoamericanum STM3625, assembly GCF_000312665.1. Taxonomy (GTDB): domain Bacteria; phylum Pseudomonadota; class Alphaproteobacteria; order Rhizobiales; family Rhizobiaceae; genus Rhizobium; species Rhizobium mesoamericanum. The sequence goes on from NZ_HF536772.1 coordinate 2,803,764, forward strand.
GCGTTGCTCGTTCATCGCAACCTTCAGGAACTGCATCGTGGCAACGCCCGGAATTTCGACCGGATATTGGAAAGCCAGGAAGATGCCCTTGGCCGCACGCTCGGCGGCGTCGAGTTCCAGGATGCTTTCGCCGTTGTAAAGGATGTCCCCTTCGGTGACTTCATAATCTTCACGGCCCGACAGGATGTAGGAAAGCGTCGACTTGCCGGAGCCGTTCGGGCCCATGATGGCGGCGACTTCGCCAGCCTTCACGCTAAGGTTCAGGCCGCGGATGATCTCGGTACCGTCTTCGGCGATGCGGGCGTGCAGGTTCTTAATCTCAAGCATGGTCTTGTCCCATATAAAGCAATCGGAGAAAGGCGCGATCCACGCGCCCTCGCGCATTCAATGTCGTGTTGCGTCAGCCGACGCTGCCTTCGAGCGAGATGCTGATGAGCTTCTGCGCCTCGACGGCGAATTCCATCGGCAGCTCCTGCAGGACTTCTTTGACGAAGCCGTTGACGATCAGGGCGATCGCCGCTTCCTCGGGAATGCCGCGCTGCAGGCAATAGAAGAGCTGGTCTTCCGAGATCTTCGAGGTGGTTGCCTCGTGCTCGAACTGCGCCGTGGAGTTCTTCGCCTCGATATACGGAACGGTATGCGCACCACACTTGTCGCCGATCAGCAGCGAATCGCATTGCGTGAAGTTGCGCGCGTTGCTCGCCTTCCTGTGCGCCGATACCTGGCCGCGATAGGTGTTTTGCGAGACGCCGGCCGCAATACCCTTCGAGATGATGCGGCTCGACGTATTCTTGCCGAGATGGATCATCTTGGTGCCGCTGTCGACCTGCTGATGGCCGTTCGAGACCGCAATCGAGTAGAACTCGCCGCGGCTATCGTCGCCGCGCAGGATGCAGGATGGGTACTTCCAAGTGATCGCGGAGCCGGTTTCGACCTGCGTCCACGAGATCTTCGAGCGCGCTCCGCGGCAATCTCCGCGCTTGGTGACGAAGTTGTAGATGCCGCCCTTGCCCTGGGCATCACCCGGATACCAGTTCTGGACCGTCGAGTACTTGATCTCGGCATCATCGAGTGCAACGAGCTCAACGACCGCGGCATGCAGCTGATTTTCGTCGCGCTGCGGCGCAGTGCAGCCCTCGAGGTAGGAGACGTATGCGCCTTCCTCGGCGATGATCAGCGTGCGCTCGAACTGGCCCGTATTCTTCTCGTTGATGCGGAAATAGGTGGACAGTTCCATCGGGCAGCGAACGCCCTTCGGAACGAACACGAACGAACCATCGGTGAAGACAGCGGAGTTTAGGGTCGCATAGTAGTTGTCGGTAGTCGGAACGACGGAACCGAGGTACTTCTGCACCAGTTCCGGATGCTCGCGGATGGCTTCCGAAATCGACATGAAAATTACGCCGGCTTTCTTCAGCTCTTCCTTGAAGGTCGTAACGACGGAGACGGAATCGAAAACGGCATCGACCGCGATCTTCGGCTTCTCGACACCAGCCAGGATTTCCTGCTCTTTTAGCGGAATGCCAAGCTTTTCATAGACCTTGAGGATCTCCGGATCGACCTCGTCAAGCGACTTCGGACCAGGCGTGCTTTTCGGCGCGGCGTAGTAGTAGATGTCATTGAAATCGATCTTCGGGTAATCAACGCGCGCCCAGGTTGGCTCTTCCAGCGTCAGCCAACGCTTGTAGGCTCCCAGCCGCCATTCGAGCATCCATTCCGGCTCCTGCTTCTTGGCGGAGATGAAACGGATGATGTCTTCGGACAGGCCCTTGGGCGCCTTGTCCATTTCGATGACGGTCTCGAAACCATATTTGTACTGATCGACGTCAATCTGGCGGACGCGATCTACCGTTTCCTGGACGGCGGGCATGTCATTCTCCAATCTCGCCGGAGAAAAGGTCCGGCAGCTTGTCGTTCGGGCGTATCGTTTGCCCCGTATGTAGGTGGCCAAAAGGGACTTTTCAGCCCGAATGGCAAGCGGAAAATTGCGTTTCCGCAAATTTATGAGACGGTCAAGCCGCCTCTCCGGCCGGCTTGCGCCGAGCGGCAATTTTCGCAAAGACGGAAATCGCCTTGTCGATCTCTTCCTCGGTCGTGGCAAAGCCCAACGAAATGCGCAAAGCGCCGAGCTTGGGGTCACGCCCCATGGCGACCAGGACATGGCTCTCTCCGACCTTGCCGGACGAGCAGGCGGATCCGGCAGAGAGGGCCACACCTTCGAGATCGAAGGCGATCTGGCCGGTCTCGGCTTTCAGCCCCGGAAGGGTGAAGAACGTCGTGTTCGAAACGCGTTGGCCCTCCGTGCCATAGATGACGACATCGGGCGCAGCGCCTCGCATTCCGGTTTCAAGTCGATCGCGCACCGCCGAAATGGCCTCGTTGCGGGTCTCAAGTTCCGCGACGGCAGCTTCGGCCGCAGCTCCGAAACCGATCACCGCAAGCGAATTCTCCGTCCCCGAACGGTGTCCTTTTTCCTGGCCACCACCATGAATCAGCGGCCGCGGCATCAACGCTTCGCCACGCGTGACGAGTGCGCCCGCGCCTTTTGGACCGCCGATCTTGTGCGATGATAGGATCATGAAATCGGCCCCGAGTGCGTTGATGTCCAGTTCCAAGCGCCCTGCTGCCTGTACGGCATCGACGACGAGCAGACCACCATGTGCCCGCACGATATTTGCGACTTCGGTCACTGGCTGAACAATCCCGGTCTCGTTGTTAACAAGCATGACCGCAATCATCGGCAGTCCGGTCGATGCGTCGTGAGCGGCAAGCAAGGTGCCAAGCGCATCGACATCGACGACGCCCGCTTGGGTAACCGGGATCTCTGTCGTCTGTTCCTTGGCGAACCGGCCGCCTTCGCGCACCGCGGGATGTTCGACCGCCGAATAGTAAAGCTGACTGATTGTAAGCGGCGTCCGACCCATCTTGAAATCAGGCGTCAGCACCATGTTGGCTGCTTCCGTGGCGCCACTGGTAAAGATCACATTCGCGCTATCAGCGCCCGCAAGCGCTGCCACTTGCCGACGCGCCTGCTCGATTGCAGCTCGCGCGCCGCGGCCTTCGCGGTGCACCGAGTTCGGGTTGCCGAACAGATCCATCGCGCACAGAACCGCATCGCGCGCACGCGGATGCAGCGGCGAAGTCGCGTTCCAATCGAGATAAAGACGTGGCGGCGCCATGATCTTTCGTCCTGCGCTAAAACCTTGCTGGGCGGCTCGGCTCATTTTCCTTGAAATTTCGGCCGGGCTTGCCTTATGACACATCCCACAATGCGTGGAGCGCCATGCAAGTTTCGAATTGTTCTAAACTGCGTTTTAGAAAAGCTGACAACATTCGTCAAGTCTGCGCAGCGCGAACCCGAAGAAATAAAAACGCCGGAGTACCGATGCCCGAAGTCATTTTCAACGGCCCCGCAGGCCGCCTTGAAGGCCGCTACCAGCCCTCCAAGGAAAAGAGCGCACCGATTGCCCTCATTCTGCACCCGCACCCCCAGTTCGGCGGCACGATGAACAACCAGATCGTCTACCAGCTCTTCTACATGTTCCAGAAGCGCGGGTTCACGACGTTGCGCTTCAACTTCCGGGGCATCGGCCGTAGCCAGGGCGAATTCGACCACGGGGCGGGCGAGCTGTCGGACGCTGCTTCGGCACTCGACTGGGTCCAGAGCCTGCATCCTGATTCGAAGACCTGCTGGGTTGCCGGCTATTCCTTTGGTTCGTGGATCGGCATGCAGCTCCTGATGCGCCGCCCGGAGATTGAAGGTTTCATGTCGATCGCGCCGCAGCCGAACACCTATGACTTCTCCTTCCTCGCGCCCTGTCCGTCTTCCGGCCTGATCATCAACGGCGAAGCCGACAAGGTTGCACCCGAAAAAGACGTCAACGGCCTCGTCGAAAAGCTGAAGACGCAGAAGGGTATCCTGATCACCCACCGCACGGTGCCCGGCGCCAACCACTTCTTCAATGGCCAGGTGGAGAGCTTAATGAGCGAATGCGAGGATTACCTCGATCGCCGCCTGAACGGAGAACTGGTGCCGGAGCCGGCCGCCAAGCGCATCCGCTAGGCCGACCGCATTGCGGCGGTCAGTTCGAACGTCGGGCAGGACAATCCGTCAATGACCATCGGCATGCGGCTTCGCATGCCGATTTTCGTTAGGACATGCTGTGATGCGATATTGTCCGGCTGCGTGAAGGCGATGAAATGCTGGGCAAAGTTGCGTCCAAAAAAACCGCCAGCCCGTTCGCAATCTCCGTCGCGTAGCCCTTGCCCCATTCAGGGTGCCGAAGCGAGTAACCGAGCTCAAAATCCTGCCGGTCACCGCAAAACAGCGAGATCCCGCGCGACCAACGAAGCGGCCGTCATCGCGACTAAGGATCTTGTATTTGGTAGTACCGTCCCGCGCCTGCTCACCAAACCAGCTGCGCAGCCGCTCCTCGGCCTTTTCTCGCGACCATGGCGCCGCGCCTGAGAGATATCGCGTCGTCTCAATCGTCGAGTGAAGTTCCTGGATCAAGCCAGCGTCGTCAGGTTCCCACATGACCGCGACCAGGCGCTGCGTCTCAAGAATCACCTGTCGCATCACGGCTCCGCCACGACACCGCCGCTGACTGGAGCGCGCACGCCGGTCGTCCCCGGAAATGTCAGCGGCAGGCCATCCAATGACCGCACCGCCAGGTAAGCCCAGGCCTCGGCCTCCATCGAATCGCCGTTGAACCCCGCCTCCTCCGCTGCAGTCACTTCTGCGCCCTGGCGATGGGCGATATCCTTCAAATCCTGCATCAGCACGCGATTGAGCCGACCACCGCCGCAAACGACATAAAGCGTTGGCGTCACCGGCAAGTGACTGGCGGATTTGATGATCGAAGCGGCCGCGACATAGGCGAGCGTGCGCGCACCGTCGGCAAGCTCTGCGTCTGCACCCGATGGTGGCGGAAAGTCGTTGCGGTCGAGCGATCGCCGCTTCTTCGCGGTAAAGAACGGGCTATTCAAATAGCGATCTGCCAGTTCTGTGATAACCCGCCCCTCCGAGGCGATCATGCCCCCCTGATCGAACGGAACACCCGCGTGGGTCTCGACCCACTGGTCGATCAGCGTATTGCCCGGCCCGCTGTCATAGCCGACGAGCACGCCATCCGCGCCGATATAGGTCAGGTTGGAGATCCCGCCGATATTGACGAAGCACACCGGCAAGATGGCGTCAGGTACGTTGGCTGCGAGCGCTGCATGATAGACTGGTACCAGCGGTGCGCCTTGGCCGCCGTGGACCATGTCGTTGGCACGGAGGTCGTAGGCGACCGTTATCCCTGTCTCCCGCGCCAGGAGCGGCCCATCACCAATCTGGACAGTCAGTGCTTCATCGGGCCGGTGCAGCACTGTCTGCCCATGAAATCCGATAATGTCGATCAAAGACGCATCCAGCGCGTTCGCGGCGAGAAATTCCCTTACGGCAATTGCATGACGTAGCGTCAATTCGCGCTCGATCGATGCCAGATCGCCCGGCCGCCGCTCACGTTGCGTCATGACTTTCGCCTGCTCCAGCCCAAGCTTTAGCTTGTCACGGAAGGCGGGCTCGTACGGGATACCGAGAAACGGCCCGCGCTCGACGACGGTGCGGCCATCGGTGCGCAGCAGCGCCACATCGATACCATCCATCGATGTTCCGCTCATCAAGCCGATCGCGGTTCTGATCTTCTCCATGGAGCCTCGCACTGGAAGATTCCCGCCAAATGGTGACTGTTCGGTAAAACAGTGCTAAACGCGCCGCGTCACTTCAACAATAGCCAATCCGAAAATCCGCATCCGAGAGCAAAAGGTCATGTCCGAGTTTAAATCCGATTTCCTCCGTACGCTGAAAGAGCGCGGCTTCATTCATCAGATTTCCGATGAATCCGGCCTCGACGAACTCTTCGCCAAGGAAACGGTAACCGGTTATATCGGCTTCGATCCGACTGCACCCAGCCTCCACGCCGGTTCGCTAATCCAGATCATGATGCTGCACTGGATGCAGGCGACCGGACATCGCGCGATATCGCTGATGGGTGGCGGCACGGGCATGGTTGGGGATCCTTCGTTCAAGGATGAAGCACGCCAGTTGATGACGATTGACACCATCGAGAGCAACATTGCTTCGATCAAGCGGGTCTTCTCAAACTATCTGACCTACGGCCAAGGCCCTAAGGACGCGTTGATGATCAACAACGCCGAGTGGCTGCGTTCGATCAACTACCTGGAGTTTTTGCGGGACGTCGGCCGACACTTCTCGGTCAACCGCATGTTGTCCTTCGACAGCGTCAAGACGCGGCTTGACCGCGAGCAGTCGCTGTCGTTCCTCGAGTTCAACTACATGATCCTGCAGGCCTACGACTTCGTCGAGCTTGCCAAGCGCTATGACTGCCGACTGCAGATGGGCGGTTCGGACCAGTGGGGCAATATCGTCAACGGCATCGATCTCGGTCACCGCATGGGGACGAAACAGCTCTACGCGCTGACCTCGCCGCTGCTGACAACCGCTTCTGGTGCCAAGATGGGCAAGTCTGCGACCGGCGCTGTCTGGCTCAACTCCGATATGCTGTCTGCCTACGACTTCTGGCAGTACTGGCGCAATACGGAAGACGCCGACGTCTCGCGCTTTCTGAAGCTCTACACAACGCTGCCGATGGACGAAATTGCACGCCTCTCTGCGCTTGCCGGTTCAGAGATCAACGAAGTCAAGAAGATCCTGGCAACGGAGGTCACCGCGATCCTGCATGGCCGGCCGGCCGCCGAACAGGCTGCCGAAACCGCCCGAAAGACCTTTGAGGAGGGCGGTCTTGCCGAGAACCTTCCGTCGGTCGACGTCCCTGCTGCCGAACTCGACGGCGGCATTGGGCTTCTGTCGCTCATCGTCCGCGCCGGCCTTGCAGCCTCAAACGGCGAGGCACGCCGGCACGTTCAGGGCGGTGCCGTACGCATCAACGACCAGGCCGTTAGCGATGAGCGCAAAATCGTTGGCAGCGGGGAGATCACCGCTGATGGCGTCATCAAGCTCTCACTCGGCAAGAAGAAGCACATCCTGATCCGTCGCGCTGCCTGAGCGCGGCCGACCTCTTAAGCGGAAAGCCGGCCTCGCGCCGGCTTTTTTGTGCCTATTGGAACTCGAAGATGTTGCGGAAGACCCCAGGCGCGATGATCGAGAGCGGATTGATGATCATATCGGGCGATTCCAATTTCCCTGTCAGTTTGAACGTAATGCCGATCAGGCCGCGGTCCGTGCCATTGCCGAGGATGATGCCGATAAGAGGCAACTCGGCAAAGAGCCGGTTCAGGCCATAGGCGGGCATGAACGTGCCCGTCATGTCCATATTACCGCGTTGGTCCCGCAGCATGCCTTGGAACACGGCGCCGACCTGATCGCCTCGCACGACGCCATTCTCGATGCTGATCACCCCGTTCTTCGAAACAATGCGCGCAAAGCCGCGCTGGAAGCGCTGCGCCGTGGTGTCGATATTCCGTTTGACCGCCGAGTTCAGGCTCCGTTGCTCGCTCCCGACCGGCGTCGAGACGATCGAGTGAAGGCGCTGCTCGTTGACCAGAGAGAAGCGTCTGATGTCAATCGACCCGTCCCAGCTATCGCCTGCGCCGAGGCGGATTTGCGTATTGAGCAAGCCGCCCATCATGTGCTGATAGAGGTCGGCGAAGCGCGAAACGGCGCCGGCATCACCGCTCGTGACATTGATGACCCCATTGCCTTTCGTCTGGGTCACGAACGCTTCGCCGCTGTCGGTGACGCCCGTAAAGTTCAGGGCCTGCATCCTGCCGTCTGCAGAAACGTAAAGCATGTCTACATTTCGCATCTTCTCGTCATTGAAGCCGATAAGGCGACCGAGCTTGGCTCGAACGGATACGCTGCCGCTGCGATCGGAGTCGGCTCCTCCGCCGCTGGCTTTCAGTCTGGCGATGATTGGACGGGCATCGGCGCTATCGCCCGACACGGAAAGATCGAGCCCTCCCTTGCTGCGCTTCACCGAAACGGAAAAGTCGTCCAGCGAAGACAGTTTGACGCTGTCGAAATCCGCCTTCATGAGATTGCCGTTGCCGATCACAAGGGATCCATTTGCGCCGAATCCGTCCCCCTTAAGGACGAAGTTCTTCAACTCCGTGTTGTCAGTTGGGCCAGAAGCCTCGAACGTCGCTGTCGCGCCGATGCCACTTCCCTTCGACCAGCCGATCCAAGGGAGAGACAACCGCGCCCTTCCAAGGTCGACCGTGACCGCCTGTCGATCTTCATCGATACGGTTGAGCTCGACATCCACGCTGCCATCGATGATATCGCCGAGACCGGGTAGCACCTTATTTCGCTGATCGTTGTTGAGGGTAGCGGTAACAGTCTGTTGCGGCTGAACGTCCGAAGATTTATCTGTCGGCTCGACAAGCTTGATGCCAGCGGGAATACCGTCGACCAGCCCCTTCCCGTCAACGCTCACCTGCTTCGGATTGGCAGTAAGCACCCCGTCGAGATCCGTGATCTTGCGGCCCGAAAACGGCTTTGCGATATCGAGATCCTGCAGTTGCAGCACAGCTTTCCATTCGGCCGGTGGAGGATTTTGCGACGAGATCAGTCCGAGGCGGGCCTGCACTTTCGCCGACACCTTGCCTTTCAGATCCTCGGGCATAAAGCCCGCGCGCTGCAATACTTGGATGGGCTTGTAGGTCAACAGTTCGCCGACCGCGTCCGCTGCACCGGATATCGAAAGATCGAGTTCGGCCATGAGCGGTTTGTCGTACGTCGACGGCAGGATAAAGGTTCCCTCACCGACGCTCACCGATCGTCCCGAGGGAAAGAACGCGGTCCCGCTCTTGATCGAGATTGTCGCGCGCGGACCACTCAGATCAAAGTGGGCGTTCGTATCACGGATTGGCGGGATGTCGCCGGCTACGTTCATCCGTGTATGGGCGATGTCGAACGCAATGCGAATTTGGTTCTCGTCGAGTTTCAGCCCCTTGCCGACAGCCTCGTCCAAGCGTCCGAAGGGTATGAAGACGGAGATGGAGGCGTTTGTGACGGTTCCCCCGAAGAGGTTGTGTTGAACCCATTCGCGGCCCTTCGATGCCATCCAGAATGGCCATAATTGCTTGACCGCCGTCGTCTGTAGCTGCTCTGACTGACCGGCAAAGCTGATCTCCGGTGAAACATCGCCGAAGCGGACATGCAGGGAGCCGAATAGGCCACCCGCCGGGCTCGAAACCCGCATGTTCTCGAATTGCAGTTCGCGGCTTGCAACGAGGTAGCGACCGGTCGCCTGGACGTCGAAGGCGAGCGGTTGCTCGCCCGACGAGCTCGGCGCCGCGGTACCGCCGCTGACTAGCAAATCGATGCCGAAACCCTTTCCTGCGGACGCATCGATCTTGTCCAGATCGATAAGAGCCCCGTTGAGCGGCACGGACGTTGCGCCGAATTGCACGCGCGACTGGGCAATCTCAAGCGTCTGCTTGGAGAAATCATAGGCGAGGTTGATGTGGCCGCCGCTGAGCTCCTGCTGGTCGCCGTCCATATAGAACTGCCCCGGTCCGAGCGCGATCGAGACGCCAAGGGCCGGCGAAGCTTGATTGCCGGAGCGAAGGGCCGAAATCGTCAGGTCGCCAGAGCCATCAATCCCCTCCCGGATTTGACCCTCTCCATTCCGCTTGAGCGTGAACGGCCCCAGATCGACACCGGAGATCTGCCCGGTCAGTTTCGAGGTGTGCCCACTTGCCCTTTCCGCGACAATTCTAAGCGTTGCCGGTTTGCCGTTGATTGCAACCTCGCCGTCAAGCGCCAGGCTACCCTGGCGTGTCCTCGAGAGAACCAGACCGTCAACCATGATTGAAAGCGGACCGTTTGCCGTGTCGGCCAGCTTGATGTCGATACCGGAGAGCTTCACCGACCGCGTTCCGCCCCGTTCGACGAAGCTGTCGATCATGTCGAGTTGAGCGAATGCAGCTTCCATCGCGGCTGGGATTTCGTCGATCCTGACATCATCGAGCTTGAGCGGTTTTCCAGATGGCAGCAGCGCTGTGTCGAGCGCGATGTCTTCCGCCTCGATCTGCGCGATCGCTATGCGACCGCGAAAGAGTTGAAGCGGGTCGAGCGCGATGCGCATGGCATGCGTCGTCGACAGGTGCTGGCCGCTCTCCTCGTCGATCATGTTAACGTCGCGTGCCTCTAGCGCAAGGCGCATGTTCGATGTGAAGCGGATGACCGTAGAGCCAACCTCCGCCCGGTAGCGTGGTCCGATGGCGGAGTTCAGCGCAACCTGCGCCTGACGCGAGAGCGGCGCATCGAACATGCCGCTTTCCACCGTGAAGACAATCGCTGCAAGCACGAAGAGGATGACGGCAACGCAACCACCCGTAACGCCGGCGGTTCGGCGCATGCGCGAACGCGACGGCGGGCAGCTGACAATGATTGGATCCTCGGCCTGCGCGGAGGGGAGCTCATGCAGTGCGACGATATCTTTCTTGCGGAATGTAATTTTCTCGCCGCGGATCGCCGACATGCGCCTCGCCTAACGCCTCAATTTGTGGTCTGGACCAGACTGGCTGGACGATTGTTCGTTCAGTATATATCTGGCAAATCACCTGTTATCCATAAACTCGGCAAAAGAAAGGTCTCTCCATGGCGGATATCAGCATCGGCGCCGCGGCGCCCGACTTCGATCTTCCGCGCGACGGTGGAGGCCGCGTTTCGCTGGCTGATTTCCGCGGCAAGCCGCTGGTGCTTTTCTTCTATCCCAAGGACGACACGACGGGATGCACAGCAGAATCGCTTGCCTTCACCGCACTTGCTGATGAGTTTGAAAAAGCTGGCGCTGCCGTCATCGGCATGTCCCCGGATTCCGTGAAATGCCATGACCGGTTCATCAAGAAGCACAATCTTGCGGTTGTCCTGGCGTCTGATGAAGAAAAGACGACACTTCAGGCCTATGGCGTGTGGAAGCAGAAGACCATGTATGGTCGCCATTTCATGGGTGTGGAGCGCACGACATTTCTGGTGCGCGAGGACGGGACGATAGGAACGATCTGGCAGAAGGTGAAGGTGCCTGGTCACGCTGAAATCGTGCTGGCCGCGGTGCAGAACCTGTCGCAATGACGCCTCGCTCCAGCATCACATCCCTGCGTGGGGGAGCGATCGGTGCGATCGGCGCGGCGGATCTCGATGAGAAGACCACGCTTGCCCAGGAAACCGCCATACGTTGGTTCGGTCGCACGCTGTCACTGCGTTCGCCGCTCGACGCGCCGGTTCCCGAGAGGCCAGGCCGTCCAGACAAGCCAGTTCTGATACCGCCGACCCTGGTCGAGAGGCGTTCCTTGCATACCGTCAAAGGGCGCATCGCGTTGCTGCATGCCATCGCCCATATCGAGCTTAATGCGGTCGACTTGGCGCTTGATATCGTGGCGCGATTCGCGACCGAACCGGTGCCGAACTCCTTCTTCGACGGGTGGATGCAGGTCGCTTTCGAGGAAGCAAAACACTTCCGCATGGTGCGTGCCCGCCTGAAAGACCTGGGAGCAGACTATGGTGACCTGCCCGCCCACGATGGTCTGTGGCAGGCTGCGCATTCGACCAGGAATGACCTGACGGCGCGACTGGCCGTTGTCCCGCTCATCCTCGAGGCGCGCGGGTTGGACGTGACGCCGTCGCTGCAAGCAAAAATGCGCGAAACCGGAGATTTCGAGAGTGCGGCTGTGCTCGATGTCATTTACAACGACGAGAAAGGTCACGTTGCGATTGGCGCCAAATGGTTCCGTTTTCTCTGCGTACGCGAAAGGCGGGATCCGGCACGAACATTCCACGAACTTGTGCGCGCCAATTTCCGTGGTCCGTTAAAGCCTCCCTTCAACGACATCGCGCGAGCCGAAGCCGGCCTGACGCCGTCGTTCTATCGTTCGCTGACATCGACGAGCAACGCCTGATCTCATAGCGACAGCCATGCTGACCTAAGTAAATATTAACCATAATCATGCGTAATTGCGGCAATTGAGGCATCAGCCGTCAATTGGGAGATACTCCGTGACGCATGCACAGCAAAGCCGCGTATTCGGTCAGAGAAAACAACAGCATATACTGATCCTGGCGAGCGGCGATCGGGTCCGTCATCTGACTGTCAGGCCCTGGATGGTGGCACTCGTCGTCTGCTTCGTCGGCGTCTTTGCAATCGGCTATCTTCTGGCCACGTCCTATCTCGTGCTGCGTGACGACCTGATCGGTGCGACGATGGCAAGACAGGCGCGCATGCAGCATGACTACGAAGACCGAATCGCCGCCCTGCGCGCTCAGGTGGACCGCGTTACGTCGCGTCAGTTGCTCGATCAGCAGGTTGTCGAAGACAAGGTCGACAAACTCATGGAGCAGCAATTGGCGCTCACCACGCGCCACGGCAAGCTGGACTCCCTTCTCGATCGCGCCGAGAATTCTGGGCTGGGTGGCAAGGAGACGACACCACTGCAGTCCTACGCTCCTGAAACCAAAGACAAGCGAGCCTCGCTTTCGGGGGCTGTTCAGGCCATTGAAAATCAGCTTGCCGGCAATGACGAACCGGCCGACGTGACGCCTGACAACGATACGCTGGGCGCTCTGCCGCCAAGGGAGACCGTCGGCGATCGTGCCGACCGGGTTTTCTCCAAGGTGACGCTGTCGTTGAAGGACATCGAGCAGAAGCAGCGCACTCGCATCGCGCAGCTGACAAGCGATGCGGGAGGCGCAGCCGATGCTATATCCAGGGTGCTCACGCGTTTCCGCATTTCGGTGCCGGCCGAACGCGTGAAGCAAGACGACAGCGCAATCGGCGGTCCCTATGTCGAACCGGAAACCACTGATGATTTCGACAGCTCGCTTTCACAGCTCGATGATGCCCTCACGCGCCTGGAGATGGTGCGCATCACGGCGGATTCGCTGCCCTTCCAAAATCCTGCTGTCGGAAAGGAGATCACCAGTTCGTTCGGCAACAGGCGCGATCCCTTCCTTGGGCGCCTGGCGCTGCACTCCGGCATCGACTTCCGCTTTACCCCGGGCGAGAAAGTGCGCCCGACAGCGCCGGGCAAGGTGATCGCCGCCGGCTGGACGGGTGGCTACGGCAACATGGTCGAGGTGGACCATGGCAACGGCATTTCCACCCGCTATGGCCATATGTCGGAAATTCTCGTGAAAGTCGGCGACAAGGTAGACCGCAATGACGTGATCGGCCTCGCCGGCAGCACCGGCCGCTCCACCGGCACGCATTTGCACTACGAGGTCCGTCAAGATGGGCGCGCCCTCGACCCTATTTACTTCATGAATGCGGGCTTGAAGCTTGCCAGTTACATGAAGTAACGACACGCAATAACCACGTCTTTACCTCTGCACTGGTCGCAAAGCCTGTATTCCTTGACTTAAGGGCAGTTTCGGCTTATGTCGCGCTGCATTGCGGCACGCAATCATGCCGACTCAACCAGAGTACGGCCGAACCGGAACGGAAACAGTTTTCCCTTTGACGACATTTGCTGATCTTGGCTTGAGCCAAAAAGTGCTTTCCGCTGTGACTGACGCGGGCTACACGACGCCAACTCCGATCCAGGCTGGCGCGATTCCTTTTGCGCTCGAGCGCCGCGATATTTGCGGTATTGCACAGACCGGAACGGGGAAGACCGCATCCTTCGTCCTGCCGATGCTGTCGCTGTTGGAAAAGGGACGTGCCCGCGCCCGAATGCCGCGCACGCTCATCCTTGAGCCGACACGCGAGTTGGCTGCGCAGGTCGCGGAGAACTTTGAAAAGTACGGCAAGAATCACCGGTTAAATGTCGCCCTGCTGATCGGTGGCGTCTCCTTCGAAGATCAGGATCGCAAGCTTGAGCGCGGCGCCGATGTGCTGATCTGCACACCTGGCCGCCTGCTCGACCATTTCGAGCGCGGCAAGCTCCTGATGAGCGGTGTTGAGATTTTGGTCATCGACGAGGCCGACCGCATGCTCGACATGGGTTTCATTCCCGATATCGAGCGTATCGCCAAGCTCATTCCGTTCACCCGCCAGACGCTGTTCTTCTCAGCCACCATGCCGCCTGAGATTCAGAAGCTGGCCGATCGCTTCCTGCAGAATCCGGAACGCATCGAGGTTGCCAAGCCGGCGTCGACCGCAAAGACCGTAACGCAGCGTTTCGTTGCCTCGCATGGCAAGGATTACGAGAAGCGCGCCGTTTTGCGCGACCTCGTCAAGTCGCAGACCGATCTGAAGAACGCGATCATCTTCTGCAACCGTAAGAAGGACGTATCCGATCTCTTCCGGTCCCTGGATCGTCATGGCTTTTCTGCCGGCGCTCTGCACGGTGACATGGATCAGCGCTCGCGCATGACCATGCTGCAGAACTTCAAGGACGGTAATCTCCAGCTTCTTGTGGCTTCCGATGTCGCCGCTCGCGGTCTCGACATCCCTGATGTAAGCCACGTTTTCAATTTCGATGTTCCGATCCATTCTGAGGACTATGTTCATCGCATTGGCCGTACCGGCCGCGCAGGCCGTTCCGGGGCTGCATTCACCATCGTCACCCGCCACGACCAGAAGCACGCCGACGCAATCGAAAAGCTGATCGGCGAGAAGGTCGAGTGGTTGAACGGCGACCTATCTGCCTTGCCCCCTGCCGAACCTAGCCGCGACGACGATCGCTCGCGTCGCAAGGGTCGAGACAAGGACCGCGGCCGCGGCAAGGGCCGTGGAGGTCATAAATCTGATATCGGCGTCGCGGATAATGACGTCGAGACGATGGAAACAGCAGCACCAGCAAAGGTCGAAAGCGTGAAGCAAGAGCGCAAAGCAGAACAGAACAAGCCGCAGCAGAGCTCGCGCGTCAGCCGTCCTTACCCGGCAAATGATGACAATCGAGACCGCCGCCGCTACCGCGACCACGACGACGGCCCGACGCCAGTCGGCTTCGGCGATGAAATTCCTGCCTTCATGTTGATCACGGCTAACGCCAAGATCTGACGCGTTATGGGCACGCCAGGCATCGATTTTCCAGGGGTCGGTGTTGGCCTTGTGATTTTGCGTGACCGCAAGATCCTGCTTTACAAGCGTATCCGCCCGCCAGAGGCCGGCCACTGGAGCATCGTGGGCGGCAAGGTCGATCACATGGAGCCGACCGAGCAGGCGGCGCGTCGTGAAGCGGAAGAAGAGACCGGCCTATCGATTGGCCGCGTCAGTCTCCTCGGCCCCGCGGAAGTCATCAGCAACGCCGATGGACAGCACTGGGTTTCCCTGCTCTATATTGCCTCAGAATTCGACGGCGAACCGAATCTCACAGAGCCAGAAAAGCTCTCTGACTTCGGCTGGTTCAGCCGTTCCGACCTCCCTCAGCCTCTCTCCGCATTCGCGGCGGCCGCCATGGCCAGACTGAAAGCCGACGAACTTCTCTAGGCCTCATTCCGACCGGAGCGCTGCCTCATAGGCAAGGCGTACCCACCGCGCCATAAGATCGGGGTCGTCATAGGCATCATCGGGGATCGACCAGTATGGCATTTTCACCGGATTTCCCTTCTTGCCATCATAAGCCCATTGCGTCGCCCCTGCCGCGGCGAATTCGGGCGCGCTCTGCTCGTCGGCTTTCAGCAACATCTCGCCTCGCACCTCGACTGCAACGATCCGGCCCATGTGGTAGATTCCTTTGCCGCCGAACATCCGTTTGATAGTGACGGGGCCAAGCCCCTGAAATATTTCTTCGATCGCCGCCGCGTCCATCCCTCAACCCTTCAAAATTCCACCTGCCGCAATGACGGCCTCGGGCGTGTCCACATCCAGATGAGCCGCGTCGCCGATGTCGATGTCTACCACAGGCACTCCCGACGTTTCGATGATGTGTCGCGCCCCGACGTCACCTTCCAGCCTCATGACCTCATCGAATAGCGACTTCGGGATAATCACGGGATTGCCCCGCTTGCCGCGCGAGACGGCACGGATGATCGACTGGCCGTTTGCTTGCCTGAATGCCGTAATCAGTGCATCGAGATCGCCACTGGAGACGCCCGGCATATCGGCCAACATAACCAGGATTCCATCCGCCTCCCGCGCCTGCTCAACGGAAAATCCTGTGGCGAGCGACGAAGCCATGCCAGAGGCATAGTCCGGATTGTGGACTGTCGTCGCCTTCAGCCCGGACAGTGCCGCTTCGATGTCGTTCTTGCGATGTCCGGTCACGACGATGACCGACGACGACCGACTGCCGATCGCGTTCATCGCCGATCGCCGAATAAGCGGCACACCGTCAAACTCTGCGAGCAGCTTGTGTGGACCGCCCTCGCCCATCCGGCTGGCTTTGCCTGCGGCGAGAAGGACCGTCGCAACATTGCCCGCAGGGACAAAGCGCGCCTCTGCCTCGCGAATGCTCGGCCGTGTTTGAATTTCCATCAGAAGACCTCCCACGCCCATGCCGCTGATGTCGATTGCGCTCGGTTGTTCACCGGCCAGGATCCGATCCAGTACCCAGTCGAAGCCATTCTCTTTCGGGCTGCGTGCACATCCCGGTGCCCCGATTACGGGAATGTCGCCAATGTGCCCGAGAACGAGGAGGTTACCCGGATCCACAGGCATGCCGACTTGCACCACTTCGCCCCCCGCCTGTCGAATAGCCTCGGGGATTACATCCTCGTCGTCGATTACGGCGGACGCTCCGAAAAGGACGAGCAGTTTTGGCGCCTCATCGGGCACACCCACGACGTCTCGTAGCGCCTTTGCAACCGGCTCCACTCGATGAGCGACCCGGGCTTCCCTCACGAGATGACTGCCGGATGCAATCAACCGGCGGGAAAGCACCCGCGCCGTCTTGTCCATCACCGCTGGCTTCAGCGATGGCAGCTCGGTCGCAATCAGTGAGACTGATCGACTGGCAAAGGGTTTCACCTCGAATGCGGATGTGGCCCGCAGTACCTCGCACGCAATTTCGAGTTTTGCGCCGGAAACGGCGAGCGGAATGATCTTGAATGTTGCAACCATATCGCCCTTCCGAACGGGCACATGGTCGTTCAAGCAGGCAAGCGTTATGGCCGGGTCGATCCTGTTCAGTCGGTCAACCGAAGTGCGGCTTGCAATGAACAGCCCGTCAACGGTCGAATACACATTCACCCGCCCCGTGGAGGCCTCCGAGAAGCGCAGGTGGTCGGGCGCAACGGCCTGGGCAAGTCGTTTCGCCGCCTCGTCCTCGCCGATGTCGCCCGGCTCCATGCGCGCCGCGATCACATGCTCTATGCCTTCGCCGCGCAGCCTGGCGACATCACTGGCGTCGATCCTGTGACCTTTCGGCAAGCTGCCGCCTGCAAGCTTCAGCGCATGCGCGAGAATCAAGCCGTCTGCGACGTCGACGGAAAACGAACCGAATTTCATTTCTTGTCACCAATTGGCGATATGGCCCGTGTCCGCAGCGTCTGGACGATCTCGGCGAGAATGGCGAGCGCGATTTCGGCGGGGCTCGCCGCACCGATGTTCAGCCCGATCGGCGCGCTGATCCTGCCAAGTGCCGCCTCGTCTACGCGATCGGCGCGCAGGCGTTCCAATCGCGCCGCGTGCGTCTTGCGGCTTCCGAGGGCTCCGACGTAGAAACAGCCGATCCGCAACGCCTCGGCAATCGGGTAATCGTCTATCTTCGGGTCATGCGTCACTGCGACGAGCGCGCTATAGGCGTCCAGCGGACGATCCTTGAGCACATCAACGGGCCAATCCGCAGTCAGATCGATGCCGAGGAACCGTTCTGGCGTGGCGAATGCCGTTCGCGGGTCGATGATCCGCACATCGAAACCGGCGAGAGATGCCATCTGCGCGAGGACCTGACTGATATGAACGGCACCGATGATCACGATATGGGCCGGCGGCAGATGCACGTTCAGAAAGTAGCGATGTCCCTCGACGTCGATTGCCGTCGATCTACCGGAGCGCAAGGCTGCCTCGACGGCATCCTGTAGCGGAGGCTCTACCAAATCTCCCTCGATGACGACGCTGTCGCGACCGCTATCGAGATCGGTCAGCAGTATGGCAGCCCGGCGAGCCCGCCGAGCGTCATTGAGCCGCGCAAGATTTGCGGCATCCATCAATCGAGCCTTTCAACATAAATGCGAATACGGCCACCACAGGAAAGGCCGACCCGCCATGCAGTTTCATCCGCCACGCCAAATTCGAGCATCTTTGCTTTGCCGTCGGCGATCACGTCTAGAGCCTCGGCAATAACGGCACCCTCGACGCAACCGCCAGATACAGACCCTTCGAAATTGCCATCGCGGTCAATCACCAGATGGCTTCCCGCCGGACGTGGCGCCGAGCCCCACGTCTCGATCACCGTGGCAACAGCAACGTCCCGGCCGCCCTTTTGCCAGGCTTCCGCCAACATCAGTGGATCAAGGTCAAAGGACGTCACTGTCATGCGATGCCTTTCAAGGTTTCAAGATACCGGCGCGGATCGTACGTGGTCGATCTGGTCGCGCCGAGTGCCGCCGCGAGGTCGCTCAAGGATGATAGATTGTGAACCGGTCGGAATTCGTCAACATGCGGAAGCATCGCGCGCACGCCACGTGCCCGCGGCTCGAAGCCATCGAAGCGCAGCAGTGGATTGAGCCAGATGAGACGCCGGCAGGAACGATGCAGCCTGTCAATCTCGGTTGCGAGCATATCCGTTCCCTCGCGCTCCAGCCCGTCGGTGATAAGCAGCACGATCGCGCCTTGCCCGAGGACACGCCGAGCCCAGAGCCGATTGAACTCTTTCAGCGTCTCCCCGATCCGAGTTCCTCCGGACCAGTCCTTTACGGCAGCTGCACATTCGTCCATTGCCTCGTCGGGATCCTTATGTCGCATCTGCCGGGTGACGTTCGTGAGGCGTGTACCGAACAAAAAGGTATGAACCCGCCGGCGCTTCTCTGTCAGGACATGGAGAAAGTGTAGAAAGATTCGCGTGTACTGGCTCATGGAGCCGGAGATATCGGCAAGAACCACCAAGGGCGGCTGGACCTCGCGGATTTCACGATATCGCGGAAGAATGAGACCTGCCCCGCTGCGCAGTGCGGCCCGCATTGTCGCACGCGGGTCGACACGAGTGTGGACATGCGATGGCCGAAAGCGCCGAGTGGGCACCTTATCCAATGGCAACTGCAGTTTCGCGAGAGCCTTCTTGGCAGCAGCAGTCTCCAACGCGGACATTTGGGCAAAATCCATTCGCCGGAAGACCTCATTGCCGGACATGGTGAAGCGCGCGTCGATCTCGATGTCGGGTTCGTCGCGCGGCGGCTTGTTGTCCCGACGCTCGCCGAGCAAGGCGTCCGCGGCGCGGCTTGCGCCGGGCTTTGCTTTCTCCCTTGCGCGTGTATCCGGCGCCCGTGGTGACATCATCGCGATCATCTTTTCGACAAGGTCGCGCGAGCGCCAGAAAAGGCGAAACGCCTCGTCGAAGACCGGCTTGTCTTCGTGCCGCTTAACGAAGACGGACGACAGGGCGGCGTGAAATTCCTCGCGCGACCCGATGCCGATTGCCTCGACCGCATCAATGGCATCGACGATCGCCGCCGGCCCGATTTTCATGCCGGCCTTTCGCAATGCTCTGGCAAAGAAAACGACGTTGTCGGCAAACCGTCGGTCGCCGACCGGAAGGGGCGCAACGGCGATCACATCCTGTCCGCTTGTCGGATCCATCAGCTACCCTGCCGCCTGCAGTTCGCTCTTTATATCGTCCAGAACTTTGACGCCGTCGCTGCCTTGAATGCGCGCGATATCGTCCTGGTATTTGAGCAGTGTTCCGATCGTATCGGAGATCGTTTCCGGATCGAGCGCAAGACGGTCGAGTTCCGTCAGCGCCGTCGCCCAGTCAATCGTTTCGGCAACTCCGGGGTTTTTGAAAAGATCCAATGTCCGAAGCTTCTGCACATAGGCAACGATCTGCGCGGACAGTGCGGCATTGCAATCCGGTACCTTCCGGCGAATGATCTCCAGCTCCTGCGGCGCATTGGGATAATCGACCCAATGGTAGAGGCAACGTCTCTTTAGAGCGTCGTGGACCTCGCGCGTCCGGTTCGTGGTGATGATGACGATCGGCGGTTCGGCGGCGCGGATGGTGCCAAGCTCGGGGATCGTGACCTGAAAGTCGGAAAGAACCTCCAGCAGAAAGGCTTCGAACGCCTCATCGGTACGATCGAGCTCATCGATTAGAAAGACGGGTGCCCGACCATCGGCACTGGATAAAGCCTGCAGCACGGGCCGGCGGATCAGGTATCGCTCGGAGAAGATATCGGATTCTATTCTGTCCCGGTCGGTCAAGCCGGACGCTTCGGCCAACCGAATTTCCAGCATCTGTGCGGGGTAGTTCCATTCGTAGACAGCGGATGAAATATCCAGCCCTTCGTAGCATTGCAGGCGGATCAGCGGTCGCCCTAAAGCCTTCGACAGAACTTTGGCAATCTCCGTCTTACCGACGCCCGCCTCCCCCTCAAGAAAGAGAGGCCGCTTCATCTTTAGGGCCAGGAAGAGCACCGTTCCAAGCGCCCGCCCTGCCAAATAGTCCTGATCACCCAGCATCGCGATCGTCTCGTCGATCGACGAAGGCAGCGGCTGACACGCTTGATCCGGCATGTTTCCTCCCTTTTTGTAAGGAGTTATAGCGTGTGATAGTCCCGGTTCATATAGACAAGCGCCGGCTTCGCCTCGTTGTATCGCACCGCCACCACCTCACCGAAAATGATATGGTGTGTCGACATTTCCTTGATTTCGCTAACGCGGCAATCGAAGGAGGCAAGAGCGTCGTGAAGAATGGGCGCGCCGGTGACGAGCTTGTCAAAGACGCCCGTCGCGAAACGCTCTTCATTTGTGATCTGCATACGGCCGGAAAAAGCGTCGGCAAGCGCTTGATGGTGCGCCGCAAGCGTGTTCAATGCGAAGATACCGCTGCGGAAGAAGATGTCGTTTTTCGGATTGCTGTTGTTTAGACACACGAGGACGGTGGCAGGGCTATCCGTTACCGAGCAAGCGGCGGTGATCGTAACGCCCCGGCGCTCCTCGCTGATTGCGGTCGTCACGAGCTGCACGTGGCCTCCAAAACGGCTCATCGCATCCCGGTAGAGACGCGGATCGATTGGTTGCTTATTCAACAAATGCATTCTCCATCCGGCGTTCGCCAGCTTGCTGTTTCCCGTAATATGAAGGTGATCGGTTACCTTTTCTACAAAAGCCGGGCGAAAAGCTTGCCAATTGTGCGTTTTTCTTTGACGATCGATGCCGGACGGATAAAAGAGCAGGACAAACGACAGGGACCTGCAGCTTTTATGAATACTATGCGTGGCCTAGCACTTCTGCCGATGCTGCTCATTGCGGCCGCAGAATGCCATGCCGCCGGGCTTACGATTGGTGTCGTAGCGCCACAGAGTGGCAACCTCGCGCCAATTGGAGCGCAGATCATCGCGGGTGCCACTGCCAAGATAAAGCAGGACGGCAACGCGATCGTTACGGTCGGAGAGACCTGCGAGGAAAACAGCGGTGCGGCCATTGCCGATGCGCTGATCAATGCGAAGGTCCAGGTCGCCATCGGTTTTCTCTGCAGCGAGACGCTCGAGGGCGCCTTGCCGAAGTTGAAGGACGCCAATATTCCGGCGATCACCGTCTCCGTACGCTCACGCATCCTCATGGAAGATGCCCTAAAAAATGGCTGGCCGGTCTACCGGCTGACGCCAGCCGATGGCGCCGAAGCCGAGAAGATCATCGAGGTGATCTTGCGCGAATGGGCGGCCTTTCCGATCGCCCTGATCGAGGATGGCACAATCCATGGTCGGGAACTTACGGAAGCAATCCGCAACGCCCTTGAGGAAAAGGGCCTCAAACCCGTCTTCACCGACACCTATCGACCTGGCCAGGAGCAGCAGGTCGCGCTCGTGCGGCGACTGAAGAAAGCCGGGGCGACAAAGGTGTTTGTCGGCGGCGATCGCAGCGACGTTGCCGTCATTGCGCGTGATGCGCTGGCGGAAAAGATCCATCTCGATATTCTTGGCGGCGATACCATGCGTGCGGCCGACCAGCCTCTTTCGCTTGCCGATGGCGTTCTCGCGGTGGTACTACCCGACTATTCCGCCCGACCGGAAGCCAAGCCGGTGGTCGATGCGTTTCGAGCGAGCGGTGTCGAGCCCGAGGGCTATGTGCTGCCTGCCTATGCCGCAGTGGAGATCGCTGCGAAAGCTGCCCAGGACGCAAGCGCGGACGACCGGCCCGTCGCGCAGCACATTGGCGGCACGTCCTTCGAGACGGTCATCGGAAAAGTTGCCTTCAATGCCGGCCATGAATTGGCCGATAACCCCTACCGTATGCTGCAGTGGCACGCCGGTTCGTTCGTCCCGCCAAGTGCGCCGATCGAATAGGACGTTTCACCGCGACATCGGTCATACGGAGAGACTTCAATGACTACGCCCATTCGCATCGCGCCATCCGTCCTGGCTGCCGATTTTGCCAAACTTGGCCAGGAAGTCCGCGACGTGGTAGCGGCCGGCGCCGATTGGATCCATCTCGATGTTATGGACGGTCATTTCGTGCCCAACATTTCGTTCGGTCCTGATATGATCAAGTCGCTGCGTTCCTACACGGATGCGGTTTTCGATTGCCATCTCATGATTGCCCCTGTCGACCCATACCTCGAGGCCTTCGCCAAGGCGGGATGCGATCGCATCACCGTCCATGCAGAAGCCGGGCCACATCTCCACCGCTCGCTGCAGACGGTGCGAAGCCTGGGCAAGAAGGTTGGCGTGACGATCAATCCGGCCACGCCGCTTTCGGCAGTCGAGAACGTGCTGGACGACGTCGACCTGATCCTCATCATGTCCGTCAATCCTGGCTTCGGCGGGCAGAAATTCATCCCCGCAATGGCCGACAAGATCGCCGCCGCCCGGTCACTGATCGGTGATAGGCCAATCGATCTCGAGGTTGATGGCGGCGTGACGGTCGACACCGCGCCAATCATCGGAAAGGCCGGCGGCAACGTTCTCGTCGCCGGTTCGGCGATCTTCAAGGGCGGTTCGGTCGACACCTACAAGTCCGCGATCAGCGCGCTGCGCAGTGCCGCCGAAGGCAAGACCAAGCCGTGACGAAAGTGAGCCGTCCTTGATCTCAGAGCGGCTCAAGGCGGCTCGTCCGCCCCTTTCCGATCTCTTCGCAGGCGCCATTCTCTGGGGCATGCAGATGCTCGCGTCTGCTATGGCTGCGCTCTATCTGCGAAATGGGATGGAGACGGCGCATGTACGCGACCTCGCGATCCTCTATTTTGCAGGCGGGCTGCTCGCTTGGCTGTTCATGTTGCCCTTGGGGCGTTTCCTTGCGCATCGACGGCCCCTGGAAACGCGGTTTGCCGCCTTTTTCCTGACACTTGCCGCAGGCACCATTCTGATGACGGCCTTTCTTTTTGCTATGGACTACCGGGTCTTCTACTCAGCGTGGCACGCATCCTTTGGATCCCTGACATGGGTTTTCCAATTCGTCTTCACCGCAGCGAGCGCCGTCTATCAGTTTGCGGTGCTCGGAATTCGCCTGTTTCTTCCGCTAGGCCTCCTCTGCCTTTTCGGCACCAGTGTTGCGCTTGCCAAACGCATGCGTTGAGATTGCCGCCTGTCTTTGCTACAGGGGCGCCAGCATTTCTTTTGTGAACGAAAGCAGGAAGCCATGATCCCGCGCTACTCCCGGCCAGAGATGGTCGCCATCTGGTCGCCCGAAAGCAAATTCCGCATCTGGTTCGAGATCGAGGCTCACGCCTGCGATGCTCTCGCCGAACTGGGCGTCATTCCGAAATCCGCTGCCAAGACGATCTGGGAACGAGGCGGCGCGGCCACGTTCGACGTTGCGCGCATTGATGAAATCGAAGCCGTCACCAAGCACGATGTCATCGCCTTCCTGACGCACCTTTCGGAAATCGTCGGACCCGATGCCCGCTTTGTTCACCAGGGCATGACCTCGTCGGACGTTCTCGATACCACGCTGAACATACAGCTCGTCCGCGCAGCCGATATTCTGCTTGCCGATATGGATCGCCTGCTTGCCGCGCTCAAGGGGCGCGCCTTCGAATACAAGGACACCGTCCGCATCGGTCGCAGCCATGGCATCCATGCCGAGCCTACCACGATGGGCCTGACGCTGGCCCGCTTCTATGCCGAAATGAGCCGCAATCGCGCGCGCCTGGTGGCCGCGCGTGCGGAAATCGCAACTGGCGCGGTTTCAGGCGCCGTTGGCACCTTCGCCAATATCGATCCACGCGTGGAGGAACATGTCTGTGCCAAGCTCGGCCTGATCCCCGAGCCGGTTTCGACGCAGGTCATCCCGCGCGACCGTCACGCGATGTTCTTTGCCACACTCGGTGTTATTGCGTCTTCCATCGAGAACGTCGCGATCGAGATCCGCCACATGCAGCGCACGGAAGTGCTGGAAGCCGAGGAATACTTCTCGCCGGGCCAGAAGGGGTCTTCGGCCATGCCGCATAAGCGCAATCCGGTTCTGACCGAGAATCTCACGGGCCTCGCACGCCTGGTCCGCATGTCCGTGGTTCCGGCCATGGAGAACGTCGCCCTCTGGCATGAGCGCGACATCAGCCATTCGAGCGTCGAGCGCGCTATCGGGCCGGATACGACGATCACGCTCGACTTCGCCCTCAACCGTTTGGCCGGGGTCATCGAAAAGCTCGTGGTATATCCCGACAACATGATGAAGAATCTCGATAAATTCCGTGGCCTTGTGCATTCGCAGCGCGTGCTTCTGGCGCTGACGCAGGCAGGCGTCTCGCGTGAGGACGCTTACCGGCTCGTTCAGCGCAACGCGATGAAGGTTTGGGAACAGGGCAAGGACTTCCTCGAGGAACTGCTGGCGGACCAGGAAGTTCGGGCGGCGCTATCCGAAGAGGAAATCCGCGAGAAGTTTGACCTCGGCTACCACACGAAACACGTTGATACGATCTTCCGGCGCGTCTTCGGGGCTGCCTAAGTTGAATTTCCGGAACGGCGTCCGCCAGGGCGCCGTTTTCCGTTTGGGCTACGGGACTTTGCCGATGCCCTTTGGTCGTTCGCCTCGTTTCCGGCATTCGTTTTTTCCGACGTTCGTTTCGTCCGCTCGTCCTGCACTCCCTTCGCGGCCTTGGCGACAAGGCTATCCAAGCGCTCAAGATCCTCGTTGTCGAGGTGCTCGATCCCGATGAACTTGTTTTCGGCGTGGCTCGTCAGAATAATTTCGTTGAGCTTCGCCTGGACGGCACGAGCATCCCTGGTCTGTGCGTTCTGCAACACGAACACCATCAGAAACGTGATGATCGTCGTTCCTGTATTGATGACCAGCTGCCAAGTCTCCGAGAAGTCGAAGAGTGGGCCTGTTGCTGCCCAGACGGCGACGAGCACGACGGCAAGCACGAACGCCACCGGCCTCCCTGCCCAATCAGACGTCTTGCTGGCAAAGCGGGTAAACAGATGTTGCGACGTAGCCATGCATAACCTCCTCGGTATTCGCCTCAGCGAAACTCCAAGGGAGGTGGTCCAGTTCCCCGGTCCAGACGGTCAGACGACCGGTGGGGCGACGAGCTTCCTGTAGAGGTGCCAGCTGGCGTGGCCGAGCACTGGCATCACCAGAGCTAGTCCGACAAACAGCGGGATCGTACCGCCTATGAGGGAAACGGCGATGATAAGTCCCCAGCAGAAGACGGGGATCGGGTTAGC
Source organism: Rhizobium mesoamericanum STM3625 (assembly GCF_000312665.1). Lineage (GTDB taxonomy): Bacteria > Pseudomonadota > Alphaproteobacteria > Rhizobiales > Rhizobiaceae > Rhizobium > Rhizobium mesoamericanum. The sequence continues at coordinate 2,829,439 of NZ_HF536772.1, forward strand.
GACGGTTGCCCTCACCGAAGTTTCCATCGCACAGACGAGGCCAACGTCCCGATCCAGCAGCAAGGGGAAGGTAACGACGGTCGTCGCCAGAACGATGATGGCAAAGCCAAGACCTAGCACGTGTCCCCATATGATCAGTTGCATACCCTGAGGCGTGCCGAAGATCTCGGAAAGAAAGAGGGAAATCGAGCGCGGAAAAACATCGCCAAAGACATTGGAATAAAGGGTCTGCGCTGCGACGAGCCAGACGACGAAGAAGCCGAACAGCAGCAATCCGCCGGCAACGATCGATGGGAAGGCCGGCGATCTCGTGACATCGACAGCATGCTTCCACGAGGTGTCCATGCCGGCTTCGCGCCTGCGGCTGATCTCATAGAGCCCGATCGCGGCGATGGGACCGATCAGCGCGAAGCCTGATATCAGCGGGAATACCATCGGCAGGAGGTTGGCACTTGATGTTGCGAGCGCAAGGAAAATACCGGCAATCGGATACATCAGGCATAGAAAGACATAGTGGGATGGCTTTTCTCGAAAATCGTCGAGCCCGCGCCTAAGCGCATCAAAGACATCCGCAACGCTGATCTTGTTGACGACCGGGCGTGTGTAGACATCGCTTGCACCCGACATAACATGGAATGCCGTCATGGCTTTCTCCTCCTCAGCCAAGATAGCCGGCAGCGAAGGGATCGGCGATATCACCGATACGAGACGCAACCGGCACCGCCGAAAACATAACAAATTTCGCCGGCCTTGTCCCACCCTCCCTTGACATCGCCGCCAAGCTTTCTCACATCGGGCCATCATGAAAGCTTCAGACGCCGAAATCCTCATCATCCCCGGTTATACGAACTCCGGTCCCGACCACTGGCAAAGCCGCTGGGAAGCCAAGCTCAGCACCGCTCGTCGCGTCGAGCAGGCTGAATGGTCGAAGCCCGTCCGCGACGATTGGGTGAAGCGTATTGCCGAAGAAGTGAACTCAGCTACGCGACCTGTCGTGCTGGTTGCGCATTCGCTTGGCATTCCCTCTGCCATCCACGCTATCCCCCATTTCCGCAATGAAGTGGCAGGGGCGTTCTTCGTGGCCCCCCCCGATGTTGCCAATCCTGCAATACGGCCGAAGCATCTGATGACGTTTGGCCCCTATCCGCGCGATCCACTTCCATTTCCGACTATCACGATCGCTAGCCGCAACGATCCCTTCGGCAGTTACGAGCACGCCGATGACATTGCGGCCAGTTGGGGTTCGCTCCTCATCGACGCCGGTGAGGCCGGGCACATCAACAGCGAATCCGGCCACGGACCCTGGCCGGAAGGCACAATGGTATTTGCGCAGTTCTTGAGCCGCTTGAAGCGGTCCTAGACACCCGTTCGATCCTGAGAGCACCGGCTGAGTTGCTGGACAGAACAGGTTTTGTGCGATCAGCAACGCCGTTGACGAGGAGCCTCGGTTCGAGCATCCCTGGAATAGGCGGCTACCTAGAAAATGGCGGCCTCAGTCGCCTTCGCCGCGAATGAAGAGAACGCCCGCCAAGCCCACAAGAACAATGCATTGCAGTATAAACATTGGCCATTCTGGAGACACGCTGGTCCCTCCCCAATCGATCCGATCTCGGGTGCTCCCAGCCAAGTGTACGCACGTTAGGGAAAAGTTACACGCATATAGCGCCACAAACACAAGCCTATAACGGTTACGTGACTGTTTTTTCTAGCTTATTATTTTCACGGCATTAATCGCTTGTTTAATTTAGCGGATGCAAAATAGATGCGCGCTGAAGATGTGAGTATTCAGATTGAAGCATGCGTCGCCCGATAAATCCAAGACGAAGGTCGACGCCGCGGCGGTTGACGGCGCCACGGTGCCGCCGAACAGTGCTGAGCTCTCGGAACGCGAAAGTCGCTGGAATTACGCTCTCGTCGGATCGGGCCTCGGCGTATGGGACCATAACCTTCGTCTTGGCAAACGCTACTATTCCGATACCTGGAAGATCATACGCGGCATGGCCCCCGACGAGAATGCCGACGGCGACTTCGACACGTGGATCGAACTGATCCACCCCGACGACCGGGACTTTGTCATAAAGGCCGTCGATCGGCAGAATGCCGGCGATCCGAATTACCGGATTTTTGAGTACCGAGAGCGCCACAGGGATGGCCACTGGATCTGGATCGAGTGCCGTGGTGCGTGCGTGGAATGGGATGAAACCGGCACCCCTGCCCGCCTGGTCGGCACAGATACCGACATTACCGAACGCAAAGGGGCGCAGGAGCGGCTTGCACACGTGTCACGACGCCTCGATCTTGCCCTCGATATCTCCAACATCGGGGTCTTCGAGGCCGACATTGAGAACGGCACGGTCGACTGGGACGACCGACTTCTGTCTATCTACGGCATCACTGATACGTCACCGGCCGGCACGGGGAGTGCCTGGGAGGCCTCGTTGCATCCCGAAGATCGAGACCGCGTCTTGGCGACGATCAATGAATGTGTCGCTACTAATACTGATTTCCAGCATGAGTTCCGTATTATTAGGCAAGACGGCATCGAGCGCGTCATCCGCGCAAAGGCGGCCTTCTTCCTTGATAGCGATGGGCGCCGCAAGCTGATCGGTGCAAATTGGGATGTCACCGCCGAAGTGCGGCTCAATAACGAGTTGCAGCGCGCCAAGGATCTCGCAGAAGCCCGAAACACAGAACTCGAAAGTGCCAAGGAGAGCATCGAGCACCTGGCGCTGCACGATTATCTCACTGGCCTGCCCAATCGCCGATATCTGGACCGTATGCTGGACGACCGCTCAGCCGAATGTCGCCGGACCGGCTTGACGCTCGCGATCCTCCACATCGATCTCGATCGATTCAAGCAGATCAACGACACGCTCGGTCACCGTGCCGGTGACGCGATGCTGAAGCATGCAGCACAGGTCTTGAAGAGAAATGTCCGCTCGACCGATTTCGTCGCTCGCATCGGTGGCGATGAATTCGTGGTCCTGTGCAACCTCGACGTCACGCCCAAGAAGATCTCAAATCTTGCCGAGCGCATAATCCGCGAGCTCTGCAAGCCTATTCGCTACGAGGGTCACGATTGCCGTTTCGGTGCAAGCATCGGCATCGCCACGGATAGTGGCCCAGCACTGGATGCCAAGCAACTTCTGCTCAACGCAGATATCGCGCTCTACCGTGCAAAAAGCGATGGACGCAATCGCCACGAATTCTTCTCGACCGATGAGCGACGCCGCATCATTGCCAGCAAGCGTCTGGCGGACGAAATCCTGTTGGGTCTGGAACGTGGGGAATTTGTTCCGTTCTACCAGTTACAGTTTCATGCCAGAACGCTCGATGTTGCCGGTGTCGAGACGCTGGCACGTTGGCAGCACCGGGAACACGGCTTGCTGACGCCAGACCGCTTCTTGGCGATTGCCGAGGATCTGGACGTTGTCTCCATGATCGACGGTCTTATCCTCGAGCAAGCACTGGCTGACCGGAAGCGATGGGAGGATGAGGGGCTCCGCATCCCGAAGATTGCAGTCAACGTCTCGTCGCGTCGCCTTGCAGATCCAAATCTTTCGAAGAAACTTCGCGGCCTGAAGATCGAACCTCGCGCGATTTCATTCGAACTGCTTGAATCGATCTCGCTCGACGATTGTGATGAAGCCGTAATTGCCAATCTCCGGCACCTGCGCCGTCTCGGTATCGATATAGAGATCGATGATTTCGGCACCGGCCATGCGTCCATCGTCAGCCTTTTGAAGTTGAGCCCGAAAACCTTGAAGATCGACCGCGAACTGATCCGCATGCTGCCCCATTCGGCAGAGCAGCGGAAACTGGTCCGTTCGATCATCGATATCGGCCGTTCGCTGAATATCCTCGTCACTGCGGAGGGAGTTGAGACAATGGACCACGTCCGCATTCTCTACGATCTCGGTTGCGATATGCTTCAGGGTTACGCGCTAGCCCGTCCGATGCCCGCCCTACAGATAGCGCCTTTCGTCCGGGCCGCGTCCTGGCGGGGCGCAGATGGCCCGGTCGCCGGCTCGCAGCTGGACCTGCGTAAGTCGGTCAGCGGCTCCGGCCAAAGATAAAGGCCTGCATGACTGTCTCGACAGGAACGGGTCACATTCCGTTGATCGCAAAAAACCTGTAGACTGCTTTGCAGAAAGTCTTCGATTCTCTTAGCGGTACTCCGGCAGTCCCGGATTCCGGGGAAGGAGTGACAGGCGGATTGTGAAACCCTCGCTTTTCCTTTAAGGGGACGCCACGAGATCGATCCACTCGCGCTATCCCAAGAGCGCCAACGATAGAGAACAATTGCAATGAACCGTCGCCGCCGTATTTACGAGGGCAAGGCAAAGATTCTGTATGAGGGCCCCGAACCGGGCACGCTGATCCAGTTCTTCAAAGACGATGCCACAGCCTTCAACAAGAAAAAGCATGAAGTTATCGATGGCAAGGGCGTTCTGAACAACCGCATTTCAGAATATATTTTCAGCCATTTGAACAAGATCGGCATTCCCACGCACTTTATTCGCCGTCTTAACATGCGCGAACAGCTGATCCGCGAAGTGGAAATGATCCCGCTTGAGATCGTCGTGCGCAACGTTGCCGCCGGCTCTCTGTCCAAGCGCCTCGGCATCGAGGAAGGTGTGGTTCTGCCGCGCTCCATCATCGAGTTCTACTACAAGTCCGATGCGCTCGACGATCCGATGGTCTCGGAAGAGCACATTACGGCATTCGGTTGGGCAAACCCCGCCGAGCTTGATGACATCATGGCGCTCGCCATTCGCGTCAACGATTTCATGACCGGCCTTTTCCTGGGCGTTGGCATCCAGCTTGTCGATTTTAAGATCGAATGCGGTCGCCTCTACGAAGGCGACATGATGCGCATCATCCTGGCCGACGAGATCTCGCCGGACTCCTGCCGTCTTTGGGATATTGATACCCGCGAGAAGATGGACAAGGACCGCTTCCGACGCGACATGGGCGGGCTTCTCGAAGCCTATTCGGAAGTTGCGCGCCGCCTCGGCATCATCAACGAGAACGAGCCTGTGCGCGGCACCGGTCCGGTGCTCGTAAAGTAAGACTCTCAGGCCAGATAAGACAGGGAAGATAAAGTGATCAAGGCTCGTGTAACCGTCACGCTGAAGAACGGCGTTCTCGATCCGCAGGGCAAGGCAATCGAAGGCGCTCTCGGCGCGCTCGGATTCGATGGTGTCGGCCATGTCCGTCAGGGCAAGGTTTTCGACGTCGAACTCGATGGCGCTGACAAGGCGAAAGCGGAGAGCGACCTTAAGGCAATGTGCGAGAAACTCCTCGCAAATACCGTGATCGAGAACTATAATATTTCCGTCGACTAATCTGGTCGTGGAGCGCACTCGATGGCTGAATTAACGCAAGAGCTCATGCTTGAGTTGTTGACGAAAATGCACGAGCACATCGATATATTGGATGCCTCTCTTGATGATATCAGGAGCGAAATGCATTGCATGCGCGACACAATGACCTCGATGCAGCAGGAAATACACAGCATTTACGGTGTCCTTGGTCGGCACGAAGGCCGGCTGGAGCGTATTGAAAAGCGTCTCGTACTCAGAGAACTTGCAGAAGCACAAACAAGGTTTTAGTCGCACTCATGAAATCAGCCGTCGTTCAACTTCCGGGTCTCAATCGCGATCGCGACATGATCGCTGCTCTCACGAAAATCTCCGGTCACGCACCGGTGACAATCTGGCAAACGGAGACGGACATTCCGGACGTCGACCTCATCGTCATTCCTGGCGGCTTTTCCTATGGCGACTACCTCCGTTGTGGTGCCATAGCCGCGCGCATGCCCGTGATGCAGGCAATCATCGAAAAGGCCAGCAAGGGCGTCAAGGTTCTCGGCGTGTGCAACGGGTTCCAGATCCTGCTCGAAGCAGGGCTGCTACCGGGTGCGCTGATGCGCAATGCTTCCCTCAAATTCGTCTGCCGCGAGGTCAAGCTCGAAGTTGTCAACGCTGACACGGATTTTACACGTGCCTATTCCAAGGGCCAGATCATCCGCAGCCCAGTCGCCCATCACGACGGCAACTACTTCGCCGACGCCGAGACCCTGGCAAAGATCGAAGGCCGCGGTCAGGTCGTTTTCCGCTATGCGGAAGGCACCAACCCGAACGGCTCGATCAACGATATTGCCGGCGTCATGAACGACAAGGGCAACATCCTCGGCATGATGCCGCACCCCGAAAACCTCATCGAAGCAGCGCACGGCGGTTCCGACGGTCGTGGTCTGTTCGCTTCCGCCCTTGAGGTAATCGCTGCTTAACCTTCGGCACGTAAGAGGCCATCCATCCGTCCATTGGAGCAAGTTGATGCGCCTTCGCCTTCCGACGACACGTGTTTTCGCGATTGCCGCAACTGCAACGCTGGTCGCCTCCTGCCAATCGAACACGCCGGCCAAGGGTCCTGATCGCAGCGCGCTTTCCACCATGGAACGCGTAGCTGTTGGGGCGAACGCCTGCTGGTTCAAATCGGGCGACGCAGCGTTTGCCGCATACAGGCTGGCGCCGGAGCTGAACTCCTTCTCCGGTCGCCCGCGCATTCTCGTTGTGCACAAGGGAAGCCCAGAGAGCCGCCCATTGCTCGTCGTTCAAGCGGAAGGCAATCCATCCAAGCTCGATGCCTTCGGTCCGATGATGGAAGGCGCTTCGGGACCGCGGATCGTTAAGGATGTCACCCGCTGGGCCTCCGGCGGCAAGGCTTGCGGCTGATCAATCCCAGAAGAACGACTTGCTGGCCTCCTTGCGTGCATCCGCACGCGTAATACCGACGTCCAACAGTTCGTCATCCGTCAGATTAAGCAGGGTCCTGCGGCTCTGCCGTTTCTCGTGCCACAGTGACAGCCGTTGCCATAGGAATTGCAGCAGACTCCAGGTGTAACTCAGGACGTCCGAGCGTTCCGAAACGCGGTATTGCATCGATTGAACCTGAGAAGAAAAAGGTGCAATCTGCGGCTCGTTCTCTTGAACGGCAGACATATCATTCTCCAAGCGGATTGTATCTGTCGTTTAGATAATCTTGACGGGTTGAGGGTGACAATATAGGGAATTGTCATCATGACAACTTGGCTACCAGACATTTCGCGCGGTTCCGGTCCGGTCTACCTCCGGATTGCGGACAGTATTGAATCAGCCATTGCCAGCGGCACTTTGCCCGCTGGTAGCAAATTGCCGCCGCAGCGAAACCTCGCCTACGATATTGGCGTAACAATCGGGACAATCGGCCGAGCATATGCGCTGGTGCATGAGCGCGGCTTGGTCGCGGGCGAGGTTGGCCGCGGAACATACGTGCTGGATCGGGCCGAGACCGCACCCGGCAACCAGGCAGATCCACTGACCATCGCACTCGGCGGCACGCGTGCGATTGATGCGCCCGCTGGCAAGATCCGCTTCGATACCACGGCCGCTCCGGATCTCGGTCAAGGCAAGATCATTGGCAGCGTGCTCGCGGCGATCGGTGAGGAGCAGCTTTCCGAGATCTCCTCCTATTCCCGCGTCTTTCCAAAGAATTGGTACGAAGCCGGCCGGCGCTGGCTTGCCAGGAACGATTGGACACCAGAGACGGAAAACATCGTCCCTACCCTGGGGGCACATGCGGCAGCTGTCGCGGTCATCTCGGCCGTGTCATCGCCAGGTGACAAGATCGTCTTCGAAGATCTGAGCTATACGCAGGTCAGTCGCAGCGCTCGCATTCTTGGGCGGCGCACCATTACCGTGGAGTCTGACGAGAATGGTGTGATCCCCGACGACTTCGAGCGCCTCTGCCTTCAGCAGCATCCGAAACTTGCATTCCTGATGCCAACCGCCCACAATCCGACGCTGGCAACCATGCCGCATGAGCGCCGGGCGCGCATTGCGGAAATCGCACGTCGCCACGGTGTCTGGCTGATCGAGGATGACCTTTACGGTGGAATGACCGGAGACGAGAATCCTCTGCTTGCATCGCTCGCACCTGATCGCACGTTTCTTATCAGCGGCCTTTCGAAGTCGGTTGCTGCCGGAGTGCGTGGCGGTTGGGTTGCCTGCCCGCCGCATTTTGCGCAGCGGATCAAGGTAACGCACAAGATGATCACTGGAGGGCTGCCCTTCATTCTCGCCGAGGCTTGCGCTCGTCTCGTTGAAAGCGGCCAGGCACATGAAATTCGCAAGGCAAGCACGGCGGAACTGTCCATCCGCGAGCGCCTCGCACGGGAACAACTGCAAGGATACGACTTCATATCACATCCGCATGTGCCCTTTCTCTGGCTCAAGCTGCCCGATCCCTGGCTCTCCGGGACATTCAAGAACGCAGCCTTTAGAGATGGGGTCCTGATTGATGACGAGGATGAATTTAAAGCGGCGCGCGCCGAGAAGGTCTACCATCGTGTGCGGATAGGCTTCTCCTCGCCCCGCAATCGCGAAGGCTTGGTTGCGGGCCTGATGATATTGCGACGTCTGCTAGAAAGCGGCGGCGCCGGCTATGACGGCGAGATCTGAGACTGCGGCAGAAAGGCCGCAGTCTGAAATAAAACCACCACCGCCAGCAAAAGTCGCTTTACGAGGCCGCAACGATGCTACGAAATTCAGATCAGAAACCTGGCGCGAGTCGGACGGGAATTGAATGGCGATTAGATTTCGAAAGATTGTGCGACCTTCGTCAATCGCGTTTCTGACGGCAATCGTTGCCAATGTCGCCGGCATGCCGGCTCATGCCGGCGAGCAGATTTTTGACGAGTTGCGGTTTGGCGCGTCCGCATCGGTACAAGGCGGTCACGAGCACGAGGACGGTATCTTCCCCGAGGCAACGGTGTTCTTTGATCCTTTCGGCCAGGACGCGGCAATCGGCTGGAAGCAACAACTTGCTCGTCCACGCGTCAACATCGGCACCTCCATCGGCACCTCCGGCGAAGCTACTCAGGTCTTTGCGGGTCTGTCTTGGACCGTGAACTTCAACGAGAAGCTCTTTGCCGAAGCTGGCTTCGGCGGCCTCTGGCACAATGGGGAACTTGAAGGAAATACCGATGGTCCGAACCTCGGTTGTCGGTTCCTCTTCCGCGAATATTTGGGTGCCGGTTATCGTTTCGATCAACATTGGAACGTGATCGCCCAGCTCGCCCATGCCTCCCATGCCAATCTCTGCGATGGTCCGAACAACGGCATGACACGCGCCGGCATCCAGATCGGGTACAAGTTCTGACCTTTCGATATCGCCGCCTTGCAATTCCGCTGTTTGTTAACAGCGGGCATTTTCCTGTCGCGCGTTTCATCCACTTAGGCTAAAGACACCGCAATCGCGCAACGGCAGGGACTTCCGAGAGCTCATGACCATTTCCAATACCCGCCCGATCACCCCCGAACTCATTGCCGCCCATGGCCTGAAGCCAGACGAGTATCAGCGGATATTGGGCCTGATTGGCCGCGAACCGACCTTCACGGAGCTTGGCATCTTCTCGGCCATGTGGAACGAGCACTGCTCTTACAAATCCTCCAAGAAATGGCTGCGCACGTTGCCGACCAAAGGCCCGCGCGTCATTCAGGGCCCGGGTGAAAATGCCGGTGTCGTCGACATCGATGATGGCGACTGCGTTGTCTTCAAGATGGAGAGCCACAACCACCCCTCCTACATCGAGCCATATCAAGGCGCGGCAACGGGCGTCGGCGGCATTCTACGCGACGTCTTCACCATGGGTGCGCGCCCGATCGCAGCAATGAACGCACTACGTTTCGGCGAGCCAGATCATCCGAAGACCCGCCATCTGGTTTCTGGTGTTGTCTCAGGCGTCGGCGGCTACGGCAATTCCTTCGGGGTACCGACCGTCGGCGGTGAAACCGAATTTGACGCGCGCTATAACGGCAATATTCTGGTCAATGCCTTTGCGGCGGGTCTTGCCAAATCGAATGCCATTTTCCTGTCGGAAGCCAAGGGCGTCGGGCTCCCGGTCGTTTACCTTGGCGCAAAGACCGGCCGCGACGGCGTCGGTGGGGCGACGATGGCGTCCGCGGAGTTCGATGAATCGATCGAAGAGAAACGGCCGACCGTCCAGGTCGGCGACCCTTTCACCGAGAAGTGCCTGCTGGAAGCCTGCCTCGAGTTGATGCAGACCGGGGCCGTCATCGCCATCCAAGACATGGGAGCCGCCGGCCTCACGTGCTCGGCCGTCGAAATGGGGGCCAAGGGTGATCTCGGCATTCTGCTTGATCTCGATACCGTACCGGTGCGCGAAGAACACATGACCGCCTATGAAATGATGCTGTCCGAGAGCCAGGAGCGCATGCTCATGGTTCTCGAGCCGGAAAAGGAAGCCATCGCAAAGGCGATCTTCGTCAAGTGGGGTCTTGATTTCGCAATCGTCGGCAAGACCACCGACGACCTGCGCTTCCGCGTCGTCCATCAGGGTGAGGAAGTCGCCAACCTGCCGATCAAGGATCTCGGTGACCAGGCGCCGGAATACGACCGTCCGTGGCGCGAATCGGACAAGCGCGCACCGTTGCCCGCTAACCTCGTCGCTGCGCCGGCTGACTACGGTCAGGCGCTCTTGGAGCTCGTTGGTTCACCCAATCAATCGAGCCGCCGTTGGGTTTACGAACAGTACGACACGCTGATCCAGGGCAACTCGCTCCAGCTTCCGGGCGGTGATGCGGGCGTCGTACGCGTGGAGAACCATCCTTCGAAGGCTCTCGCTTTCTCGTCCGACGTGACCCCCCGTTATGTTGAGGCCGATCCGTTCGAAGGCGGCAAGCAGGCAGTCGCAGAATGCTGGCGCAACATCACCGCGACGGGCGCAGAACCGTTGGCGGCGACCGACAATCTGAACTTCGGAAATCCGGAAAAGCCTGAGATCATGGGGCAGTTCGTCCAGGCGGTGAAGGGCATCGGCGAGGCCTGCCGGGTCCTCGATTTCCCCATCGTGTCCGGCAACGTCTCCCTCTACAACGAAACCAACGGTGTTGCGATCCTGCCGACGCCGACGATCGCCGGTGTTGGCCTTCTGCCCGACTGGAAGAAGATGGCTCGCATCGGCAGCATGTCGCCTGGCGACAAGGTAGTGATGATCGGCACCGACGGCAGTCATCTTGGTTCGTCGATCTACCTGCGCGACGTTTTAGGCAGCGCCGAAGGCCCCGCCCCCGAGATCGATCTCCTCGCAGAGCGCCGCAATGGCGACTTCGTGCGATCGGTCATCCGCAACGGCCAGGTGACGGCCTGCCACGACATTTCTTCCGGTGGTCTGCTATTGGCGCTCGCCGAAATGGCGATGGCGTCGGGCAAGGGCCTCAAGATCAGTCTTGGCGAATGTAGGGGCGCTCCACACGCGCTTCTGTTCGGCGAAGATCAGGCCCGTTACGTCCTGACAGTGCCGGCGGATGTCGCAAACTTCGTTTGCGCCAACGCTGAAGGCGCGGGCGTACCCTTCCGCCGCCTGGGCACGGTCGAAGGTGAAAGCCTTATAGTTGACGATCTGCTGTCGCTGCCGATTCAGCAATTGCGTGACGCCCATGAATCATGGTTCCCTAATTACATGGAAGGCCATGGCACACTCGCTGCCACGGAATAATACGCAAGGAGTAACGATCATGCCTATGAACCCCGGTGATATCGAAGACATGATCAAGGCCGGGATCCCTGGCGCCAAGGTAACCATCCGCGATCTTGCCGGCGATGGCGACCATTATGCCGCTGAGGTGGTCGCGGAAGCCTTTCGTGGCAAGAGCCGCGTGCAGCAGCACCAGATGGTCTACGAGGCCCTCAAGGGAAATATGGGCGGCATATTGCATGCCCTGGCGCTGCAGACATCGGCGCCTGACTGATCTCGAACGCAAAATGCCCGGTCACGAGCCGGGCATTTTGCCATAGCCACCTTCGGCAAAGATCATGCCCGAGCGCGGGCCGGCGGTTAATAACGTGAAGTCGAAAGGTGCCTGCACGTCCGGTCCAAGGACATACTGCCTGTGCACGCGCAGAAAGTCTTTCTTGATCTTCCTGTAGTGTTCGCCGTTCAGCATCTGCTTCACGCGAATGAAGATCATCGTCGCAGGGCGTGCGTCCCGATGTCCGCAAACCGCCACCACGGGAACCTTGTAGAAGTGAATGGCATCGGTCAGACATTGGACATCTAGCCAGTTGATGCTTTCACATCGCGCAATGATTCCGATTCGGGATCGCAATCGCTGCGCAGGACGTAGCAACGCGCATTGCAGAACCGCCGACCCCAGTATCGCAAAGAGCACCCTTTTGCCGACGAAAATCTCCGGATGGCGGTCAAGCACCATGCCAATGACATGGGCCGCGACGCTGGAGCCCATACTGTGCGATGAGATCACATATTCGTCCGCAGCCTCTGAGAAGGCTGCCTGCGCGGCCGCGGCACAGCTGTCGAGCCACTGGTGAAATATCGGATCGCTCATGCGGGCGAGAGCCACCACCATGCGCCAGTCCGCGAAAAGATGCAGTGTGTAGAAGCGCTCGGCGACGGGCAGAAATGCAAAGACGAAGAAGGATGACGCCAGGGCCACACTCCACAGGAGATGAAAGGCCGGCAAATCCATTCCGATTGGTATGACGGCGATCGTTGCACTGATTGAGAAGCCCAGGATCATCATCAGAAACGGAAAGATGAAGAACAGTCCGAACCGCCACGCATGCCGGAAATAGCCGGTCATTCCGCCATATACGATGACCTGCAACGCACTCCAAAAGCCGGCCAGGATCTGTATCGCCTGACTTCGCGTCCTGAGTTTTTCCACGAGAGCATTGTGGTCGAAGACATGTATGTGGCTGCTGGTTTCCCAGCCATCCGCCCTCGCCTTCACCTCGAAGCGCGTTGCATCTTGTCCGCATTCCGGCTCGCCCGTCAGCACCGAGAAGCCCCAGACCGCTGCACTTTGTTTAGCTGAACGTTCATAGCGTGCCCTGTGAGCACGCCCATCAAGCGGCTCGAACCCCGGAAAATGGAGAACGACCCTTTTTGAAATCAATGTCATTATTTTCTTTCGTGGCCGCGGGCGCGGCAGATAACTGCTGCGCGGCAATCGGCATGAATTGTGGCGAAATACGGAGCGTTAAGCGCGCAAACAGTCAGGACTGACGTTGTGAAGCGTCGGTTCAGGCGTCGACGTAACGCAAGCGCAACAATCCTCGCTTACCAAACCGGTAGGGTGCTCTTTTTTTTGCCCGTGCCTGCTGGAATTCCGCCGATCACATGCTATCTAAGCTTAACGATTGAAACGGCGGGCCTTTAACTCGCCTGTTGAAAGGATAAGGTCCCTATGAGCGGTATCAACGAATTCATCGACAACGAAATCAAGAGCAACGACGTCGTCCTCTTCATGAAGGGCACGCCGCAGTTTCCGCAGTGTGGATTCTCCGGACAGGTCGTGCAGATTCTCGATTACATCGGCGTCGACTACAAGGGCATAAACGTGCTCGCTGACTCTGAAATCCGCCAGGGCATCAAGGATTACTCCAACTGGCCGACGATCCCGCAGCTCTACGTTAAGGGCGAGTTCATTGGCGGTTGCGACATCGTCCGGGAAATGTTCCAGGCCGGTGAGTTGCAGCAGCACCTGCAGGAGCACGGCGTGACCGTTCGCGGCGCGGCCTGACCTGTCCGGTCACCGGGCGTTCCGCCCGGTTTCCAAATCTTGCATTTCGAGTCCGAGGCGCTGTGCTGAACAGCGCCTTGGCGCGTTTATGGGAATTTCATTGTGACTGATTCATCACAAACCGTGCACGCGGGCCGATTGCCCATGGGCAAAGGGGAATTCATTGCGCTCGCTGCCTTCCTCATGGCAGTCAATTCGCTTGCGATCGACATCATGCTTCCGGCGCTTCAGCAGATCGGCGCCAGCCTTGGTGTGGAAAGCGAGAACCATCGTCAGTTTGTGGTCTCAGCCTATCTGCTTGGCTTCGGCTCGGCGCAGCTCTTCTACGGTCCTCTCTCCGACCGCTTTGGTCGCCGGGTGCCGCTGCTGATCGGCCTCGTCATCTATATCTGTTCCGCGCTCGGGATCGCACTGGTGCCATCCTTTGAGGGCCTTCTCCTGCTTCGGTTCATTCAGGGCATTGGTTCGGCGGCAACGCGCGTCATCACGATCTCCATTGTTCGTGACATCTACGGCGGTCGCCAGATGGCAGAAGTCATGTCGCTGATCATGATGGTCTTCATGATCGTCCCTGTTATCGCACCGGGCAGTGGCCAGATCATCATGTTCTTCGGCAGTTGGCACCTGATCTTCGTGTTCATCGCGCTTATGGCCGCTCTCATTTCGGCATGGGCCTATATTCGCCTTCCCGAAACTCTGCATCCGTCCAACGTTCGCCCATTTACCGCACGCTCCATCATCGGCGGTTTCAAACTGGTCCTCACCAACCGAACCGCGCTCTGTTATACGATTGCGAGCACCTTTATCTTCGGCTCGCTGTTCGGCTTCATCAATTCCGCGCAGCAGATCTATGTCGGCATTTACGGTCTGGGTGTCTATTTTCCCTTCGCCTTTGCGGGCGTCGCCGTGTTCATGTCGCTGTCGTCATTCCTCAACTCAAGACTTGTCGGCAAGTTCGGCATGCGCCGGCTGTCGCATGGTGCTTTGGCGGGCTTCATCACTATCAACACCATTTGGCTGGTCGCCCTTGTCCTTGGACCACAGCCGATGCCCTTCCCGCTTTTCATTGGCTTCTTCGGTCTGGCGATGTTCCAGTTCGGTTGGATCGGCTCGAACTTCAATTCGCTTGCCATGGAACCGCTCGGCCATGTTGCCGGAACGGCTTCCTCCGTTCTCGGTTTCATGAGCACGGTCGGCGGCGCGCTGATCGGTGCCGGCATCGGTCAGGCCTTCAACGGCACCGCATTACCGATGGTCGCAGGCTATTTCACCGTCTCGATTATCGGTCTGATCTTCGTTTTGATCGCGGAGAAAGGACGCCTGTTCCAGCCGCATAACCCCGCGGTCTGAACGGGTCACCCGCCTCGTATTTCAGGATTTCCATTATGACGCCGCCGCATAAACCACACGTCGAAAATCAGGGCTCCCGCCGCATAGGCATGGGCTTCGTCGAATTTGTCATCACCATCGCCATCATGACCGCCAGCATCGCCATGGCGATCGATAGCATGTTGCCTTCCCTGCCGGCGATCGGCCATTCGTTCGGGGTCACCAACGCCAACGACGCGCAACTCGTGATCGGCGTCTTCTTCCTCGGCTTCGGTGTATCGCAGATCATCTTCGGCAGCCTGTCAGATACGTTCGGCCGCCGAAATATCCTGCTTGGAGGCCTGGCGGTTTATGTGCTCGCCATGTTCGCCGCGGCCGCCACCGGCAGCTTCGAGATGCTATTGGTCATGCGCTTCGTCCAGGGCCTCGGCGGCGCAGCCGTTCGCATCACTACAATGGCGATTGTTCGCGACTGCTTTGGCGGCCGGGAAATGGCGCGCGTCATGTCCTACGTGATGATCGTCTTCATGATCGTACCGATCGTGGCACCGTCTGTCGGGCAGTTGATCATTACTTATGCCAACTGGCACTGGATCTTCATCCTGCTCGGCGTCGTCGGCGCCATCCTGTTTATCTGGGCACTTGTGCGTCTGAAGGAATCGCTTCCAAAGGAGGAGCGTATTCCACTGTCGCTCGGCTCGGTCGCCGACGGTTTCAAGACCGTTCTGACCAACAAGGTCACCTGCGGCTATATGATTGGGCTCACAATGTTCACGGGTGTCATCAGCGCCTACGTCATCTCGGTGCAGCAGGTCTTCGGTGAAGTCTACGGCCTCGGCGACTGGCTGCCGATCGCCTTTGCCGCAACGGCAGGTGGCATCGCGGTGGCAAACTTCGCCAACGGCTTCTTCGTGCGTAAATTCGGCATGCGCCGCATCGCGCACGTCGCGATGATCCTGTTCACGATCGTCTCGGCAATCGGCTACGTTAAGGCACTCGGCGGCCGCCCCGATTTCGCCTTCGCATATGGGCTGTTCACGATCCTGCTGATGATGTTTGCGGTTATTGCCACGAACTTTACGGCGATCAGCCTGGAACCGATGGGCAATCTCGCTGGCACAGCGACCGCCATCACTGGTTTCGTGTCGACGACCTTCGGCGCGATCCTTGGCGGCACGGTTGGCCAACTCTTCAACGGAACTGTCCAGCCCCTCTTCGGTGGCTTTGCCGTGTTCGGTGCGATCAGCATCGCCGCAACACTCTGGGCGGAAGGTGGCAAGCTCTTCATGCATCCGGGCGACAGTCCGCACCTCGATGCCGGTGCCGGGCACTTCTAGCCGTCCGACAAAACGGCACGCATGGCATTCCCATATCGCTCGCACCGGATGTTGCGGGCGAAGCTTTCAAACAGCTACCGCCACACCATAACAACAGATAAGGCCAGCGCCGACGCCATGGCGATATTGAAGACCCTCGCCGAGCGTTGCGTCCGCAGAGTTTGGGCTACCAGTGCGCCCAAGACAAGCCACAGCAGTCCAGCTGGAAATGCCGCGGCAGCAAACAGCGTCCCCATCCATAGGGCACCGCCGGTCTGAGCGTACTGGCGCGACGGAAGATAGGTGCTGCCGGCGCTGAGGGCGACCAACCAACCTTTCGGGTTCAACCACTGGAACAGAAAAGCCTGCCGAAATCCCACTGCGCGCGTCTGGCCATCCGCTTCGAACGTGCCGGCATTGGCGATCTTCCAGCTGAGCCACAGCAGAAACAGAGATCCTGCGATCTTCATCACCGATACGACAACCGGCGCTGCTGCGAGAATTTCTCCGAGGCCGAAGGCGCTCAGAACGATCATCACGCCCATGCCAAGCGATGCACCAAGCGGACAGCCGATGCCTCTCAAGGCACCGACAGCCGCACCAGTCGAAAGGATCATCGCGTTGCTGGGTCCCGGTGTAACCGCCGCGATAAAGGCAAACAGCAGGAAAGCCAGCGCCTGAGCAGTATCCATCATTACCTCCGCGCCCGTTCGAGACGCGAGAAGCTCTACAGCCGGCGTGCCTCATCGTATTGTACGTCTGTGCAGATGCCGGAACCGTGAGGGGCACAATTCTGCGCCCCAGAAACGTGATGTCCTAGCCTGCGATCCGCGGGAGGCGCGCCTGCTTCGTGTCAGATGGTGAAGACTTCACGCCGCAAAATGCCCCAACTTTCCTTGTCAGGCGCGATCAGCAGACCGCCGGCCGTGTGATGAGGCAGGTAAGATGAACCGTCGAAGCGGGCCGCATGAGCGCCGGCCTCGATGCTGAGGAGCGTGCCTGCGAGATGGTCCCAGGGCATGAGCTTGTTATACATGAGATAATGCACATGACCGCAGGCAAAGGCACGGTATTCGTGCGCCGCGCAGCGGTAGTTGGCAAGAAACCGAACCTTCGCCAGGTTGGCCAGGATCTCTCTACGCTGGGGCTTCGGCAGGAAACCGGTCGATGCCATGCCGACCATCTCTTCAAGCGCGACGGGTGCCGCAACGTAGAGCCGTTCCGCTTCCCCATCGGGGCGGCGAAGCCATGCGCCACTGCCCTTCTCTCCGATCACCCAATCGTCGCCCATCGGGTCGTAGATGATACCGGCAACGGTTTCGCCCTTGGATACCACGGATGCCATGACGCCGAAGGCTGGAATGCCCGATGCGAAGTTGAAGGTGCCGTCGACGGGGTCCACGACAATCGCAAGATCCGCTCCTTCGAGTTTGGCAAGTAGCGCTGGATCGGCAGCGACCGACTCCTCGCCGATGAAGACTGCATCTGGCCAGAGCGTTGCGGCTTCCGCCTTGATCATCCGCTCGGCCTGAAGGTCGGCCTCAGTCACCAAATCGGTTGCCTCGCTCTTGGCGCGCACGTCATCGCTCCTAAGACGACGGAAACGCGGCAATATCTCAGCCTTCGCCGCCCGCCTCAGGAGATCGGCAAGCGTCGTAACATCTATCGTGGAACTCATGGACTTTCCTTCTTTGGCGTGGACGCCGACTATTCACTTTTCGGCGCGGTCTCTCCGGCGATCAGGCCAGCGAAATCGAAAAGCTTGGGATCAAGAAGATGCGAGGGGTTCACGTGCGCGAGTGCCCTGAGCATCGTGTCCTTGCGGCCTGGCATGCGCCGCTCGATATCTGCGAGCATCTCCTTCATCGCATTGCGCTGTAGCCCGTCCTGGGAGCCGCACAAATCACAAGGAATGATCGGAAACTGCATGGCAGCCGCAAACTTCGACATGTCGTCTTCCGCGCAATAGGCGAGCGGGCGCAGAACCATCAGGTTGCCCTCGTCATTGAGCAGCTTGGGCGGCATCGACGCTAGACGCCCGCCATGGAAGAAGTTCATGAAGAAGGTCTCGAGGATATCCTCGCGATGATGACCGAGCACCAATGCGTCGCAGCCCTCCTCCTTGGCAATCCGGTAAAGGTTGCCGCGGCGCAGACGCGAACAGAGCGAGCAATAGGTGGATCCGTCTGGAACCTTTTCCTTCACGATCGAATAGGTGTCGCGATATTCGATGCGATGCTTGACGCCAATCTTGCTCAGGTAGTCAGGCAAGATATGCTTTGGAAAGTTCGGCTGCCCCTGGTCGAGATTGCAGCCGATCAGTTCCACCGGCAGAAGACCACGCCACTGCAGGTCAAGGAGAAGCGCGAGCAGGCCATAAGAGTCCTTGCCGCCGGAGAGGCCAATCAGCCAACGCCTCTGGCCCTTCAGCATCGCAAAATCGTCGAAAGCCTGCCTGACGTTGCGTAGCAGCCGCTTGCGCAGCTTGTTGAACGACACCGAGTTCGGAGCCTCGGCAAAGAGCGCATGCGCGATCGTCCCATCCCCGTTCGGCGTTTCCAGCTCATCGGCAATCTTGGCTGCGATGTTCATTCTCTCGTCCAATCAAAATCTGCCTCCGCCTTAGCAGAAAGCGTCAAGACAACCCAGCGTCAATCACCGAAAACCGACCAGCCGGTGCGAGCCGCCAGCATTTCGAGTGCGACCGCGCCGAGCTGTGAGTTGCCGACCTTGTTGAGGCCCGGCGACCAGACCGCGATCGAGGCGATACCGGGCGCTACCGCAAAGATGCCGCCACCGACACCGCTCTTCCCGGGAAGACCGACATGGTAGGCGAAGTCACCGGAGCCGTCATAGTGGCCGCATGTCAGCATCAGCGCGTTGATACGGCGCGCCCGCTTCGGCGAAACAACCGAGTGGCCTGTCATCGGATTACTGCCCCGCGCAGCGAGGAAGAGGCCGGCCTTCGCCAGCTGCTCGCAGGTCATCGACAGGGCGCACTGGTGGAAATAGACGCCGAGCACATGATCAACTGGATGATCGAGGTTGCGATACGAGCGCATGAAATTCGCGAGCGCAAAGTTGCGGTAGCCCGTCTGCGTCTCGGACCTTGCAACGCGATCATCAATGGTGACCGACTCATCATCCGCGAGATAGCGAACGAAGCGCAGCAATTCGCCGATTGCCTCGCGCGGCGCGTGGCCTGCCATAACGACATCAGTTACCGCGATTGCGCCCGCATTGATGAAGGGATTGCGCGGAATACCTTGCTCGTGCTCGAGTTGAACGATCGAGTTGAAAGCCGAGCCGGACGGTTCACGGCCGACACGCTTCCACAGGCCTTCGCCGACCTTTCCGAGCGCAAGCGTCAGCATGAAAACCTTCGAGATGCTCTGGATGGAGAATGGCACGTCGGCATGGCCGACGTTGTAGGCCTTGCCGTCGACGGTCACGACGCTCAAACCGAACTGGTTGGCGTCGACCTTCGCGAGTTCGGGAATATAGTCCGCAACCTTGCCCTCGCCGATGCGGGGCGCCAGCTCCTTGTGGATACTGTCGAGAACTGCCTTCAAGTCCGTCATCGTAT
>NZ_HF536772.1:2849379-3052944 GCF_000312665.1 Rhizobium mesoamericanum STM3625
CGACGCCGATATGGTATTCATAAGAGGCAGTCATGCTTCCAACTCCCTTGTTGAGATCTTCGAAACCCCAATAAGGTAAGCCGCAAGGCTGGAAGCGTGACTGTCCCTCGATCACCACCTGCATCTCAGTGATCCGTTCTCTCCAGAGGCGGCCTCTTTCATGTCACCTCCCCAGATAACAAAAAAGCCGCCCCAAGAGGCGGCTTTTCCGTAAGCGAAAACGCCTCGCGCTGATTAGCGAGAATAGAATTCGACCACCAGATGCGGCTCCATGACGACCGGATACGGAACGTCGGAGAGCGAAGGAACGCGGGCGAAGGTAGCAACCATCTTGTTATGGTCGACTTCGATGTAGTCCGGAACGTCGCGTTCAGCCAGGGAAACCGATTCCAGAACGGAAACGAGCTGCTTCGACTTCTGACGAACTTCGATGACGTCACCAGCCTTGCAACGGTAGGAACCGATGTTGACGCGGACGCCGTTCACGGTCACGTGGCTGTGGTTCACGAACTGGCGGGCAGCGAAAACGGTCGGAACGAACTTGGCGCGATAAACGATCGCGTCCAGACGGGACTCCAGAAGACCGATCAGGTTTTCGGAGGTGTCACCCTTGCGGCGTGCGGCTTCAGCGAAGATTGCACGGAACTGCTTTTCGCGCAGGTCACCGTAGTAGCCCTTCAGCTTCTGCTTGGCGCGCAGCTGCACACCGAAGTCAGAGAGCTTGCCCTTGCGGCGCTGACCATGCTGGCCCGGGCCGTATTCGCGGCGGTTCACCGGGGACTTAGGACGACCCCAGATGTTTTCGCCCATACGGCGGTCAATCTTGTACTTGGACGATTCGCGCTTGCTCATCGTATTTCCTTTCAGAAAGTTAGAACGGCTTGTTGCCAAACCGCGTGAAGGAAACACGCCCTCCTTTGATCTTCTTTCGAGGATCCGACAGGATCATCCCATTACGCGAACAGGACAAATCCACGGGACATGTCAAATGAAACACCGGACATCTCTGCCCGGTGCTGGGCCGGTCTTTAGGGCGAAGTCGCTGGAATGTCAATCACAATTCCATATCCTCGCCCATCAATGCCGCCTTGAGCGTGGCCGTTGCGGCCTATTTGGCGCTTGCCGCCTCGGACTTCAGGCCAAGCGCGTCACTGATCGTATAGAACAGATCCGTCTGGTCCGTCAGACCGGTGACATTGGCCGCACGCGGCCCATAGGCAGCGATGCGCAGCTGCGAACCCGTGTGGCCTTGGTCGTTCTCGTCTTCGGAGTTACCGTAGCTTACTGCCATAACAGCACCATCCTTCGTCATCAGCGCTTCGGTCAAGCCTGGCGCCTTGGCATCAGCTTCGATGATCTGGCTTGCATGGGCATGGTCGGCGGTGACGATAACGAGCGTGTCGCCGGCTTCCTGCGCAAATTTCAGCGCTTCCTGAACGGCTTCATCGAGATCCACCGTCTCACCGATCTGACCGCATGGGTTGGCGGCATGGTCCTGCTTGTCGATCGACGCGCCCTCGACCTGCAGGAAGAAGCCCTTCTCATTCGTCCGAAGCAGTTCGATCGCCTTCGCGGTCATTTGCGCCAACGTCGGGGTTGCCGCCGTGCGCTTCTCGTTCGGCTTGCAGACGACTGGCTCCTTCTCGACATTGCCGTAGTGGCTGGCCTTCGGGCCTTCCCAGCGAACCGGCATATTGCCTTCGGCAAAAAGGCCGAGCACTGGCGTCCTGTCGTTTGCCTGCCTGACGGCCTCAAGCTCATCGAGGTTCGAAACGATCTTGTAGCCGCGCTCCTCGGCCTGCTGGCGGAGCGTCTTGTCCTTCCATTCGCCCGCTTTAGCGGTCTCGCCAAAGCTCTTGGCGCCACCGCCGAGTGTCACGTCGGCACGTGCATTCAGCAGCTGCTCGCTGATCGACCCCTTGCCGCCGTTTTCAAGCGCGTTCGTCGGGCATTTCTCGGTTGTCGATGCCGGGCCATAGCACTTGCGCTGCGTCACGTGTGCAATCTGGACGGCAGGCGTTGCGTCCTGCAGTTCAGCGGTCGAGACGTTGCCCGTGCCGACGCCGGCAGCCTTTGCCTTCTCAAGCAGCGTTTCGTGGGCTTTCTCATGGATGTCGACGCCGATTGCACCGTTATAGGACTTCACGCCGGTTGCCCAGGCGGTGCCCGAGGCGGCGGAGTCGGTCACGTAGGTCGGCTTGCCGGTTTTCTTGTCGAGCGAATAATGGGTGTACTGGCCGGTCACCGGCAGCGCATCGATGCCCTTGAAATACTGGCCGGCACCTACCGCATAGTTGCGCGCGATGGTGATTTCGGAGTCGCCCATGCCGTCGCCGATCAGAAGGATGACATTCTTCGGGCGAGTGTCGATGAGCGCAGCACGGTAAGCCTCGGTGATGTCCCCGGAAAGGCGGCGTGCGCCACCAGGAGCGCTCGGATCGGCGCTCGCCGCGCGCTCCATTAACTTGTTCGCCGGATCATCGGCATAACCAGGCTGAATGGCAACGGTTGCAAGCAGGCCACCAACGATGAGGCGCAGTAGCTGGTAACGGACGGTGTTTCTCATGACCGAGATCTCCTTTTCGATAATCCGCATCGACCGCACGGGTCGCGCGCCTTATCGACCACCTCGATGAAGCTCGTGTGACAAAAGCAACTTCTTCGTGTGTGATTAGAGTATAGATCAGGCCGAAAGTCTCTGCGCCATCCTTACTCCTATCTGGCGGTCATTCCGCTGCGGAGCGAGCGTCACCCGCATCTGGCGCATTGGCGTCGCCCGGAGCCGTTTGGCAGTTGATATCGGGAAAGGCGACGATACGCTTGCCCGAGAAATCCGTGTGCACGACGACGGTGCCCTGCTCCTCAAAATACCCGAGCAGACGTCTCGCTCGCCGGGCCGAATGGGTGCCGTAGGCCCGCGCAATCCGTGCATCCGAGGGGCACGCCTCACCACACACAGCGGCCTTAGCCAGCATGAGGAAAACGCCCTGTAGGTCGTCGGTGACGCCTGCAGACAGCGACAGCGCCGTCGCCCAGGCTTCTGTTTGCGCGGTCGCCGCGTCCACGCCGGAGCGCGAAATCGCCACGCGGCGTCGAAACTCAGGCAAAGACATCGCAGGCCCGGGAATCCGGCGCATGCGAAGCCGCACGAGGAACTCCTGATAAAGGACAGAATCAGTTCGAAATCCCGAGCCCGGATCGTCCAGTATCTCGTGCAGTACTGCTGTCAGTCTCTCTTCGCGCTCTTCGACCGACAGTTCGGGCTGAGGTGCACGCGCTTCCGAGACAGGAGCCGAGGCAACGGGAGCAGAACGCGACAACTCGGCAAGGATGTCAGTGGTCGGTCGGGGCGCAGGCAGAGCACGACGAAGGATCGGCCTTTGAAACTCCTCCGGATCCGGGGTGAAGATCAGATCCTCGACGTCGTCAGGCGCATCCGGCAGCGGCATGAGCTTCGGACTCGACGAGCGGGCCGAGGTCTCGACATTGCCGATCTGGATCGGCAGTGGGCGGCGCGACAAAGCCGGCCCCAGCGCAACGAAATTGCCACGCTTCAGATCGCGGAACATTTCCGCCTGGCGGCGATCCATCCCGAGGAGATCGGAGGCGCGCGCCATGTCGATATCGAGAAAGGTGCGGCCCATCAGGAAGTTGGAGGCTTCCGCGGCGACGTTTTTCGCAAGCTTTGCGAGACGCTGCGTCGCGATTACCCCGGCAAGACCGCGTTTGCGGCCACGGCACATGAGGTTCGTCATGGCGCCAAGCGACAACTTGCGTGCATCTTCCGAAACATCGCCACCGACGGAAGGCGCAAACATCTGCGCCTCGTCGACCACGACGAGAACCGGATACCAGAATTCACGGTCGGCATCGAACATGCCGTTGAGGAAAGCTGCCGCCGCACGCATCTGCTGCTCGATATCGAGACCCTCGAGCGTCAGGACGCAGGAGACGCGATGCTGGCGGATACGATTGGCAATACCGGCCAATTCGGCTTCCGTCCGATCGCCATCGACGACGACGTGGCCAAACTTGTCGGACAGCGTAACGAAATCGCCCTCCGGATCGATGATGACCTGCTGGACCCACTGCGCGGATTGCTCCAGCAAACGGCGGAGCAGATGCGACTTGCCGGAGCCCGAATTGCCCTGCACCAGAAGACGGGTAGCCAGAAGCTCCTCGATATCGAGCGTGGCCGGATTGCCTCCCGACGCCGTTCCCATATCGATACCAACTTGCAATGTCACATTCCTCTTTCAAATCGACACGGCGTCCTAGCAGGTTTGGCCGTGTCTTTGGCAGCACGGCCGCACGAACCCACAGGAGAAAACGTCAGAACCTTGTTTTCAGCATCCTGGTGAAGACCAGGCTGATCGAGAGTGGAACAAGCAACACCGCCAACCCAACCCGCAACCCGGACATCTGCGCGATGAAGCCGATCAGAGGCGGACCAACCAGAAAGCCGGAAAGCGCCATGAAGGACAGGATGGCGACATTGGCAGCTGCCGGTCGATCCCTGAGGCTTGCTGCGGCGGTCACAGCCAGGGGAAAGCCGACCGATACACCGATCCCGACCAGCGCAAAACCCGCCAGCGTCACAAGGCTATGCCAGGCAAAGACCACGATGAGAATGCCTATAAGCGCGGCCACCCCGCAGCCGCGAGCCACCGCGATCGCCCCGAATCGGTGTTTCAGTTGGTCGCCGCTGAAGCGGCCGGCCGCCACCATCATGGCGAAAATCGTATATCCGATACCGGTCATCATGCCGTCCGTCCAGAAAACGTCCTTGAGATAGACGGCCGACCAGTCGGCGACCGCTCCCTCGGTCATGGTAATCCCGAAGACGAAGGCGCAGATACCGAGAAGCGCGCTGCTCGGAAGTTTGAACGGCATATGCGGCTCCGCGGAACCAGCCTCACGATCGGGCGGCAGTCGGCGACTTGCTACAATGGCAAACGGCAGAACCACGAAGGCCGCCGCCATGATCGCCCATTCGGCCGGCACGGCAGCTGCCACCATTCCCGATCCAAGCAGGCTGCCGACCATGATGCCAAGGCTCCAGAAACCATGGCAGCGGTTCATGATGATCGAGCCGGTATCCTTTTCAGCACGATCTGCTTCAACATTCAGCCCGAGCTCCAGGGTCGACATAGCAACGCCAAGCAGCGCAAGCGCGATGAAGAGTTGCAGCGGCGTGCGCGAGAAAGCGGGAAGGCAGACGATCACCGAGAATGCGAAGAATCCCGCAATGACGGTGGTTTTGCCACCGATGCGCGATACCAGTCGTCCGGCGACAGGCAGCGTCGACAGAATACCGATCGGCATGCCGAGCAGCGCCAATGCAAGATCAGCCGGACCAAGCTCGAGACGAGCCTGGATTTCGGGAATGCGCGGCAACCAGCTACCGAATGCGATCGGCTGCAGAAAAAAGATAGCCATGACAAGTTTTTGGAACGACATGCGAAGCCTGGCGGGACGAATCACATCCGACAGTCTGCGCAGTCGCCTGGCTTTGCGATAGCCCCTAATGTCTCGCGACGATGACTGGCTTGGCGCGAGCGCCTGATTCAAGCCTTAAGACCAAATCCCTGCATTAGCCGCCGCGTCGCAAAATCGGGATTGCCAGAGGTGAAGACCGCGAGGTCGAAGTTGTCAGGGTGTACGCCATCGGCGGCCTGCGGCACGAGGCTGCGTGCACGCCGCGCGATTGCCTCCGCCGGATCGAGCCAATCGACCGGCCAGGGCGCGAGCCGACGGAAAACGTTGGCCATGAAGGGGTAGTGCGTACAGGCGAGAACCACGATATCGGTCTTGGAACCATCCTTCTCCACGAAGCACTGGTCGATCTCCGAAAGCACAGCCTCATCCGATACGGCATCGCCGCGAATATAAGCCTCTGCTATTCGCGCGAGATTTTCCGAGCCGACCAGGCGCACATGGCACTGCTGCGCGAAGGACTGGATAAGGTCGCGCGTATAGGCGCGCTTCACTGTGCCAGGTGTCGCCAGAACGGAGACCAGCCCTGAGCGCGTCCGCTCAGCGGCCGGCTTGATCGCAGGTACCGTGCCGACGAAGGTCATCTGCGGAAACGCCGCGCGCAGATCGGCGCCAACGAGCGTAAAGGCCGTATTGCATGCGATGATGCAGACCTCGGGATGATGCTCTGCAAGCAACTCGGCGAAAAGACCGATGATTCGTTTCTTCAGCGCCTCCTCTTCCCAGCTGCCATAGGGAAAGCCGGCATCGTCGGCGATGTAGATGAAGCCACGCTCCGGCATCAGCACACGCGCTTCGCGCAAGACGGTCAGCCCTCCGATGCCGGAATCGAAGACCAGTACCGGTTTCAGCTCATTTTGCGCTGCTGTCATCTTCCGATTGTTCCTTGGCGTCGACAGGCGGCCGGCTCCCGCGCGGATATTTCCGCGAGAAGCGGTCGAGGGAGGAGATCACGCCGCGCAACACGCTGATTTCCTGCTCCGTGAAGGCGCGGCGGGAAAGGACTGCCCGCAGGTTGTCCACCATTTTGGGCTTTTTCGCGGGTGGATGGAAATAATTGCGCGCTTCCAGCGCCTCTTCCAACTGGTCGTAGAGCCCGAAGAGCTGTTCTTTCGTCGATTGCGTCTGCGACGTCGCTTGAAAGGGAACGGCCGCTACATCCTCCATCCCCGACTTCATCCATTCGTACGACATCAACAGCACGGCTTGAGCGATATTGAGGGACGCGAAGGCAGGGTTGACCGGAAAAGTCACGATCTCGTCGGCCAGTGCCACCTCTTCGTTATTGAGCCCCCAACGTTCACGTCCAAACAGAATGCCGGTGCCCTCGCCTGCTCGGAATTTCCCGCGCAGTGTCTCTGCCGCAACGACTGGTGCGCGCACCGGCTTGAATCCGTCCCGCTCCCGCGCCGTCGTTGCGTAGACGAAGTTGAGATCGGCAATCGCCTCTGCCAGCGTCCCGAAAATCTTGGTGCCCTCGATTACATGATCGGCCTTCGAGGCGGCGGCCTGCGCTTTCTCGTTTGGCCAGCCGTCGCGCGGGTTGACGAGCCTCAGTTCCGACAGGCCAAAATTCGCCATGGCGCGCGCCACCATTCCGATATTCTCGCCCATCTGAGGTTCGACAAGAATGATGACCGGGCCCTCCGTAAGAAGCTGCCGCTCGCTGTTCGTGCCTGCCATAACGCTGATCCTTTTGTTATGCGCGCAATAGCCAAACCAGGCCAAAACGGCAAGGGTCAAGCGTCCCGCGACGTCAGGACGTTCTGCGGCGGTGCTTGCATACGATGTCCAAAGCTGGCGTTAAGGCGGCTTCCGGGAAGGCTAGCCGGAAGTATTGAGCGCCTGCCGCCGTCACTGGCCTTTGGCGATCTTCACCATGGTCTCCTTGAGCGAATTCACCGGCTGGCCGGGATCGCCCTCAGTAACGATGTCATCGATAACAGGCCTGCCCGCCTCATCGCGCATCTCGAAGCGCACTGTGGTCACGGCCTGCTTGTCCGACCCGTCGTCCATGCAAGTAGCCTTCTTGAAGGTGACAACGACTTCCGTCGTTCCGCCGGTGGCCGGCTGCGGCGCATAGGTCAGGTCTTCGAGCGGACACGCATCCTCACCGTTGACGATCACGTCGTAGTCGAAGGGCGAGACACCGTCCTCGTCGGCAGCCGGGTTCTGGATAGCAGCCTGGTATTTGGTCACGAAGTCCTTGCTGTATAGCCGCGACAGCTTGGTTGCATCGAAGATGTCAACCCAGTCGCTGTCCGCCCCCGACCAGTTCTTGATCGTTGCGTCCATGATCTCCCTGACTGGCCCTGTGACATCGCCGGCAAGGATTGGCGCGGTCGAGCCAAGGACGAGTGCTAGGGCAAGAGAAATCTTCTTCATTACGAATATCCCGGCGATGGTTTCGCGGCGGAGACTAGCTATTTTCCACCACTTGGCAATGGCCGCAAAAACGCCTTCCCCTCCTGCTTCCGGCTTTGCACTCCCCGCGCACAATGCTATAGCGCACGGGATTTGATATCACCCACCCGGGACGCCGGTCCCATTCAAAGCTTTACGAGGCAGATACATGAAGAAGATCAAGGTCGCCAATCCCGTCGCCGATCTCGACGGCGATGAAATGACTCGCATCATTTGGCAGCTCATCAAGGATAAGCTGATCCATCCGTATCTCGACCTCGACATCGATTACTTCGACCTCTCCGTTGAAAACCGCGACGCCACCAACGATCAGGTGACGATCGATGCCGCCAACGCGATCAAGAAGCATGGCGTCGGCATCAAGTGCGCAACGATTACGCCGGATGAGGCACGCGTCAAGGAATTCAACCTCAAGCAGATGTGGAAGAGCCCGAACGGCACGATCCGCAACATCCTCGGCGGCGTTATCTTCCGCGAGCCGATCATCTGCAAGAACGTCCCGCGTCTCGTTCCGGGCTGGACGCAGCCAATCGTTGTCGGCCGTCATGCCTTCGGCGACCAGTACCGCGCGACCGACTTCAAATTCCCAGGCAAGGGCAAGCTGACGATCAAGTTCGTCGGCGAAGACGGCCAGGTCATCGAAAAGGAAGTGTTCGACGCCCCGGGCGCTGGCGTTGCGATGGCGATGTACAATCTCGACGAGTCGATCCGCGAGTTCGCCCGCGCCTCGATGATGTACGGCCTGATGCGCAAGTGGCCAGTGTACCTGTCGACCAAGAATACCATCCTCAAGGCCTATGACGGCCGTTTCAAAGACATCTTCGAGGAAGTCTACGAGACCGAGTTCAAGGACCAGTTCAAGGAAATCGGCATCACCTACGAGCACCGCCTGATCGACGACATGGTCGCTTCGGCCCTGAAGTGGTCCGGCGGTTACGTTTGGGCGTGCAAAAATTACGACGGCGACGTCCAGTCCGATACCGTTGCCCAAGGCTTCGGCTCGCTTGGCCTCATGACCTCCGTTCTCTTGACGCCGGACGGCAAGACGGTTGAAGCGGAGGCCGCACACGGCACGGTTACCCGCCACTACCGCCAGCACCAGAAGGGCCAGGAAACCTCGACGAACTCGATCGCCTCTATCTTCGCCTGGACCCGCGGCCTCGCCCATCGTGCCAAGCTCGATGATAATGCCGAGCTCGCAAAGTTCGCAGCCACGCTCGAAAAGGTTTGCGTCGACACCGTCGAAGCCGGCTTCATGACCAAGGATCTGGCGTTGCTCATCGGCCCCGATCAGCCGTGGCTCTCCACCACCGCCTTCCTCGACAAGATCGATCAGAACCTGCAGAAGGCAATGGCATAAGGCAGAGCCAATATGAGGATGGACGGCGGGGATTTCCCCGCCGTTTTCGTTTCAGCGACAAGTAAGAGGGACAAAGGAATGACCGCAACGATCCGTCCACTCCAACCATCCGACCGAGGCGCCTGGGAGCCGCTGTGGGCCGGCTATCAGCGCTTCTACGAGGTCTTCATTCCTGCGGAGACAACGGATCTGACCTGGGGCCGTTTTCAGGACCCTGCCGAAGACATGTACGCACTCGGCGCCTTCGACGACACTGGCCGCCTCGTCGGTATCGTCCATGCAATTTTCCACCGTTCGACCTGGTTGTCGAAATGGACCTGCTATCTCCAGGACCTCTTCGTCGAAGACACCCAGCGCGGTCTCGGTACCGGCGCTGCTCTCATTGATGCCGTCGCTGACCTCGCTCGGAAGAATGGAGCTGGTCGGCTCTACTGGATGACGCACGAAACAAACGCCACCGCGCGGAGACTCTACGATCGGATCGCCGAGCGATCTGGCTTCATCCAATATCGCAAGTCGCTCTAGATCGTTATCGACTTTGCGCTCGACGCTTCCGTCCTATTTCCCGCATGACCAGCCTTGATACGCTGCGTTGAGATGGAGGAACGGCAAAGGAAGCGAGGAGGAGTACATGAGAGACGAACTGGTATTTTATACGAACCCTATGTCGCGCGGTCGTATCGTCCGCTGGATGCTGGAAGAGACAGGCGTACCCTACAAAACAGAGATCATGACCTTCGGCGGAACCATCAAGTCGCCGGAATACCTTGCCGTCAACCCGATGGGCAAGGTTCCCTCGATCAGGCATGGCAAGACGGTCGTGACGGAATGTGCCGCCATCTGCGCCTACCTGGCCGATACCTTTCCGGAGGCCGGCCTTGCTCCGAAACCGGATGAACGCGGCAGCTATTATCGATGGATGTTCTTCACCGCCGGACCACTCGAGGCCGCGGCGACCAACAAGGCATTAGGCTTCGAAACGCCGCCGGACAAGGCCCGGATGGCGGGCTACGGCTGTTTCTCCGACGTTATGAAGACTCTTGAGAGCGCGGTCAGCACCACGCCTTACGTTGCCGGCAATCGCTTCACGGCAGCCGATGTCTACGTCGGCTCTCACATCGGGTGGGGCCTGAGCATAGGGACGCTTGAAAAGCGCCAGGCGTTCGTGAACTATCTCGGCCGCATCACCGATCGCCCCGCCTACAAGCGTGCTACCGCGATCGATGACGAAGCCATGAAGGCTGCACAGTAATGACCAATTGGCTCAGGCGAGCGGCATGTATATGTCCGTCAAGGTGCCCGGTCGGCGGAACTTCTCGTGGGCTATTGACGTATTCCTCGAAGATCACACTGCCACGGATCTGTCGGTCCGAGGCCCTACCCATCTGCATGTACGAACCGATATGCGGCGCGCCAAGCAATTGAACCGGATCAATCTCCCGTAAGGTAACGTCAGGCATGGTTGCGGTCTTTCCGTCAAGTGAGGTTCGAAGGCTGGGTGGCTTCTCTCTTTCCCGTACTGTGCTCGCGGCATGCCCTAGGCCGATTTGAAGATGCGGTTAAACCGCGCGATAGATCTGGTGGTGCTCGACATGCAGGCGATACCGGCAACTTTCTCCATGTGGAGCTTCTCGTCGAAATGATCATGGATATTAGGGGGCGTTTGCGCGGGGCCGAAATACGACCTTAGGCGATCAGGCGGTTACCCCTAAGGACATGACAGCTTTCACAAGAAAGGAATTGGAGGGATTCGCCAAACAACAGCCGTTCGACAAACTCCCTGTAGACGGCAACAGGTGACCAGTCGCTCGTCGATACCGTCCAGATTTCCGGTGCTGGGCACCGAGCGGTCATTGCACCACACGGGATTTCCACATTTGTGCATCGCGCCACTGCTGCCATTGCTGCCTCAGCTTGCTTCTGGACATGCCAATGGATTCATCGAGAATCTCGACTTTGAGGAGACGTTCGGTGCGGAAATGACGGAAGGCATGTTTCGATTGACACCACGCGATCAGGAGGCTGTGCGTATCGGCATAGCCGAGAAGCACAGGCCACACGATGCGGCTGGTGACCGCGCCATCCGCAGCGCGATAGTCGAGCGCAAGCTTTCGGCCTTCTCTGATCGCCGACCGGAGCGGACGCGTGTCGCGTGTCACATCGCCGCCGACATCATCCGGTTTGATGCCGACGGCCGGTTGGGCAATATAGGGAAGAAGATCCTGCGGCATGACCGATGTGATTTTGGCCATCACATCGCTCGCGGCATTCCGGATGGCCGCATCATTCAACCTTGCCACCATTTGAACGCCCAGCACTACGGCCTCGATCTCGTCGGGCGTCAGCGTGAGCGGCGGCATATCGTATTGCGCGTCGAGCACGTAGCCGAACCCCGCTTCGCCTTCAATGGGAACACGCTGGGCAATCAGGTGCGCGATATCGCGGTAAACGGTTCGCCGCGCGACCTCAAGTTCATCCGCAAGCTCAGACGAGGTCACCGGGCGGCTCGATCGTCGAAGAATCTGGATGATCTGGAAAAGCCGATCTGCTTTTCGCATGCCTGATGACTCCTGCTGCCACAACGCTGTCAGCACGGCTCTGTCACAAAAGCAGGGAAAGAAATAGTCGCGTACCCAAGGAGAAGATCGTGAAATTCGCATCCACCCGCCTAATCGCCTCGGATATCAACGGCATGGTGGCCTTTTATGAACTTGTGACGGGCTGCAGCGCTGACTGGCTTGCGCCTGTCTTCGCCGAGATCGTCACCCCCGGCGCGAGCCTTGCAATCGGCAGCGCGGAAACCGTGGCCTTGTTCAGCGAGGGCAGCTCGGAGCCAGGGGTCAACAGGACGGCCTTTCTCGAGTTCATGGTGTCGGACGTCGATGCGGAATTCGCCCGGCTTAAGGACCAGATTACGGTCGTGCACGCACCCAAGGATTTGCCATGGGGCAATCGGACAGTGCAGTTTTCCGACCCGGAGGGGACACGCGTTGCCCTCTATACACCCGTAACCGATGCTGCGAGGCGGCGTTTCGCTGGCCGTTGACTGACCGACGCCGTTTATCGGGCACAAATGCAAAGCGGCTGCGAAATGCGTCACTCCGCAGCCGGCTCAAAATTCAGATTATTACCAGTACTGGCGGTTCAAACGGCCAGTGCCGCGGCAACTACCTCGATTGCCTCATGCGCCTTCGATCCATCCGGACCGCCGGCCTGCGCCATATCAGGACGACCGCCGCCACCCTTGCCACCAAGCGCAGCAGACGCGATGCGCACCAGATCGACCGCGCTGAAGCGACCAACGAGATCTTCGGTGACAGCAACGACAGCGCTTGCCTTGCCATCTTCGGCGACGCCGATCAGCGCGACAACGCCGGAACCGAGGCTTGCCTTGCCGTCATCGGCCAGGCCCTTGAGATCCTTGGGGTCCACACCGGAGATTGCCTTTCCAAGGAACTTGACGCCGGCAACATCACGAACCGCATCCGCAGAGCCGCCCTGCCCGCCGCCCATTGCAAGCTTGCGCTTGGCATCGGCCAACTCGCGCTCAAGCTTGCGGCGTTCCTCCATCAGCGCCTCAACACGAGCGAGAACATCTGCCGGCTGTACCTTCAACGACGTCGCAAGCGATTTGACGCGCTCGTCCTGCTCGGCCAGGTATTCACGCGCGGACTCGCCGGTGACCGCCTCGATCCGGCGCACGCCGGCACCAACCGCGCTTTCACCCAGGATACGGATCAGCCCGATCTGACCGGTCGCACCGACATGCGTGCCGCCGCAAAGTTCGATCGAATAGGGCTTTCCGGCCTTCGCGCCACGCACGCCCTCGCCCATTGCCACGACGCGAACTTCGTCGCCGTATTTTTCGCCAAACAATGCCATCGCGCCTTCGGCAATCGCGTCATCAACGCTCATCAGGCGGGTGGTGACCGGTGAATTCTGCAACACGATCTCGTTCGCCATCTCCTCGACGACCTTGAGCTCGTCAGCCGTCATCGGCTTTGGATGCGAAACGTCGAAGCGTAGGCGCTCTGGGGCGACGAGCGAACCCTTCTGTGCCACATGCGTGCCCAACACTTCACGCAGCGCCTCGTGCAGCAAGTGGGTGGCGGAATGGTTTGCGCGCAAGCGCGAGCGGCGCGCATGGTCAACGGTCAACGCGACCGGGTCGCCCGCGTTCACCTTACCTTCGACGACCGTGCCGATATGGACAAAGAGGCCTTCGCCCTTCTTCTGTGTGTCCGTGATCTCGATCTTGGCAGTATCGGAGCTAATAACGCCTGTATCTCCCATCTGGCCGCCGGACTCACCGTAAAACGGCGTCTGGTTGACGACGATCTGAACCTTGTCGCCCGACGCCGCCGAATCAACCGACCTACCGTCCTTTACGATGGCCTGAATGACGCCCTCCGCGGACTCGGTGTCGTAGCCCAGGAACTCCGTTGCCCCGTGTTTTTCCCTGAGTTCGAACCAGATCGTCTCTGTAGCCCTGTCGCCCGAGCCGGCCCAATGCGAGCGCGCTTCAGCCTTCTGCCGCTCCATGGCGTCGGTGAAGCCGGAAATGTCGACCCCGATTTCGCGGGCGCGAAGCGCATCCTGCGTCAGATCGAGCGGGAAACCATAGGTATCGTAGAGTTTGAAGGCGGTTTCGCCATCAAGCATGTCACCCTTGCCGAGTGTCGTTGTGGCATCCGACAGCAGCGAAAGTCCACGCTCCAGCGTCTTGCGGAAGCGGGTTTCCTCGAGCTTCAGCGTCTCGGAGATCAGCGATTCCGCGCGGACCAGCTCCGGATAGGCACGCCCCATTTCTTGGACGAGTGTCGGCAAAAGCTTCCAGATCAGCGGTTCCTTGGCGCCCAGCAGTTCGGCATGGCGCATAGCGCGGCGCATAATGCGGCGAAGCACGTAGCCGCGGCCTTCATTCGAGGGCAACACGCCATCGGCAATCAGGAACGCCGATGAGCGCAGGTGGTCGGCAATGACGCGGTGGCTCGCACGACGCTCGCCCTCAGCCTTTACGCCCGTCACTTCTTCCGAAGCCTCGATCAGGGCACGGAACAGATCGATGTCGTAGTTGTCGTGCTTGCCCTGCAGAACAGCCGCGACGCGCTCCAGGCCCATACCGGTGTCGATCGACGGACGGGGTAGATCGATGCGCTCTTCCTTGGTGATCTGCTCGTACTGCATGAAGACGAGGTTCCAGATCTCGATGAAGCGGTCGCCATCTTCTTCCGGCGAGCCGGGAGGTCCACCCCAGATGTGATCGCCGTGGTCATAAAAGATTTCCGAGCACGGACCGCACGGGCCGGTATCGCCCATTGCCCAGAAATTGTCGCTGGTCGGAATGCGGATGATCTTTTCGTCCGGCAGACCTGCAATCTTCTTCCAGAGATTAAAGGCCTCGTCGTCCGTGTGATAGACGGTGACCAGCAACCGCTTGGCGTCGATCGCGAATTCCTTGGTGATCAGGTTCCAGGCAAGCTCGATTGCCCGCTCCTTGAAGTAGTCGCCAAAGGAGAAGTTGCCGAGCATCTCGAAGAAGGTGTGATGGCGCGCGGTATAGCCGACGTTATCGAGGTCGTTATGCTTGCCGCCGGCCCGGACGCACTTCTGGGCCGTCGAGGCCGTCTTGTATGGCCGCTGCTCCAAGCCGGTGAAAACATTCTTGAACTGCACCATGCCGGCGTTGGTGAACATCAGGGTCGGATCGTTGCGCGGAACCAGCGGGCTCGACGAGACGATTTCGTGGCCGTTCTTCTTGAAATAGTCGAGGAAGGTCGACCGGATATCATTCACACCGCTCATGCTATGCCCTTCAATGCTGCCGGAAGGCAGGTCAAAACTTAAATTCAGTGGCTTTTATCGCTCGCCTTAACCACTGTCCAGCAGACAAACAAAACCGGCCGCATTCAGACCAAAGAATGCGACCGGGTTTGAACTCGAGGAAACCGAAGGAAGGCTTAGCCGTCTGCGGCTTCGTCTCCGTCATTGGCATCAGGGCCGCCATTCGCCAGGAAGCGGTCCGCAATCAGACCGGCATTCTGACGAAGTGCTGTTTCGATTTCGCGCAGCAGATCCGGATTGTCGCGCAGGAAGAGCTTCGCATTTTCGCGGCCCTGGCCGAGGCGCTGGCTGTTATAGGAGAACCACGCGCCCGACTTCTCGATGATACCCGCCTTGACGCCAAGATCGACCAGTTCGCCGGTCTTGGAAACACCCTCGCCATACATGATGTCGAATTCGACTTGCTTGAAGGGAGGCGCCATCTTGTTCTTGACGACCTTGACGCGGGTCTGGTTGCCGATGACCTCTTCGCGCTCCTTGACCGCTCCGATGCGGCGAATGTCAAGGCGGACAGACGCATAGAACTTGAGCGCGTTGCCGCCGGTCGTCGTTTCCGGCGAGCCGAACATGACGCCGATCTTCATGCGGATCTGGTTGATGAAGATGACCATGGTGTTCGACTTCGAGATAGAAGCCGTCAGTTTGCGCAGCGCCTGGCTCATCAGACGCGCCTGGAGGCCCGGCAGATTGTCGCCCATCTCGCCTTCGATTTCGGCACGCGGCGTCAATGCGGCGACTGAGTCGACAACGAGAACGTCGACCGCACCGGAACGGACCAGCGTGTCAGTGATTTCAAGCGCCTGTTCGCCCGTATCCGGCTGCGAAATCAGCAGATTCTGCAGATCGACGCCGAGCTTGCGGGCGTAAACCGGATCGAGCGCATGTTCGGCATCTACGAAGGCACAGATGCCGCCCTTCTTCTGCGATTCGGCAATGGTTTGCAGCGCGAGTGTCGTCTTACCCGAGCTTTCAGGTCCGTAAATCTCGATGATACGCCCTTTCGGAAGACCGCCGATTCCGAGCGCTATATCCAGTCCGAGAGAACCCGTCGATACCGTTTCGATCTCGACGACGTTCTCGTTCGAGCCGAGCTTCATGATTGAGCCCTTGCCGAACGACCGCTCGATCTGTGAGAGTGCCGCTTCAAGTGCCTTGCTTTTGTCCACCGATTTGTCCTCTACAAGCCGCAATGTATTCTGTGACATTCGATCCACCTTTAGGTTATTGAAGCCGCTCAAGCAATGTCGCCGCCGATGCCGATTTTGTACCGTATTTGTTCTCACTGCGCAAGCGGCGCTCAAATATTTGAAACAACAAGGTAAACTTGCCTGTGTTCTACATTTGTTTTGGTAATGGAAAGCAACAGCTTAGAGATAGGGGCTTGCTCGCCAGTCGACCAGTGGCGGCAGCACGATTCGTACCTTTCGGCCATGCGGGACGATGAAATGAAGCGGAAGATTCTTGTTCTCGGCGGGGCCCACATCGACAGGCGCGGACGCATCTCAGGAGACACCGTGGCTGGCGCCAGCAACCCGGGTTCATGGTTCGAGGAGCCGGGCGGCGGCGGCTTCAATGCCGCGCGCAATCTTGCCCGGTTGGGCTTCGACGTGACGATGATTTCGCCCCGCGGCGGTGATCCGATCGGCGAGATGGTCAGCGAGGCGGCCGATTTCGCAGGTGTCAACGATCGCCCCTTCGTTTTTCTAGATCGGAAGACGCCGAGCTACACCGCAATCATCGAGAACGACGGAAACCTGGTGATTGCGCTTGCCGACATGGATCTCTACCGCATGTTCGTGCCACGGCGCCTCTCGATCCGTGCAGTCCGCGACGCCTTTGCCGCGACCGATTTCATCCTCATCGACGCCAACCTGCCACAAGAGACGCTGGCATCGATCGTCGAGCGTGCGAAGGTGCTTGGCAAGCCGGTGGGCGCGATCGCAATCTCGCCGGCGAAGGCCATCAAGCTGAAGCCGTGCATCGAGGGAATCGACTATCTTTTCCTCAACGAGGCCGAAGCCGCCGCACTGACGGGCGAACGACCCAACGATCCGGCACATTGGCCGTCACTGCTGGGTGACATCGGTTTGCGCGGCGGCGTCGTCACGCGCGGCCAACGCGAGCTCATCGCCTTTGCTGATCGCCACGCAATAGCGCTGCAGCCTGCAAATCTCGAAGGCGTCGCAGATGTCACTGGTGCGGGAGATTCGCTTGCAGCCGGCGTAATCTCCGGATTGATGCGCGGGATTTCCCTGGCCGATGCCGTTCGGGAGGGAGCTGCTGCCGCAGCGCTGACCGTCCAATCGCCGCATGCCGTCAATGAAAACCTCTCACCGAATTTGATCAGGGAGACACTTTTCCTTGTTCCGCCGGCGAGAATTCTGCATTGAAGGCCGTACCGATGAAATGGAAGAGACAATGACGAAGCCGATCTCCCCCCTCCTGCCAATCGCCTATTCCAAAGAGGTCACAAGCGCCAAGCAGCGCGGCGCGCCGATCGTGGCGCTTGAATCGACCATCATCACGCACGGCATGCCCTACCCCGGAAACATCGAGATGGCCCGCAGCGTCGAGGCGCTTATCCGTGAGCAGGGTGCCGTGCCCGCTACCATCGCGGTCATTCACGGAACGCTGCATATCGGCCTCGAATCCGATCAGCTGGAACAGCTGGCGCAGGCCAAGGACGTCCTTAAGGTCTCGCGCGCCGATCTCGCTTTTGCGATCGCCGAGCGCCGTCACGGTGCAACGACCGTAGCCGCGACGATGATCGCCGCCGAGCGCGCCGGCATCAAGGTCTTCGCCACAGGTGGCATCGGTGGAGTCCACCGCGGTGCTGAAGAAAGCTTCGATATCTCTGCTGACCTCGAGGAACTCGGTCGTACCGGCGTCATCGTCGTCTGCGCCGGCGCAAAGGCTATCCTCGATATTCCGAAGACCTTGGAAGTGCTGGAAACCGCAGGCGTGCCTGTCGTCACCTATGAAAGCGAGGAATTCCCCGCCTTTTGGTCGCGCGCCTCGGGATTGCGCAGTCCGCTGACACTCAACAGCCCAGCCGCAATTGCCAATTTTCAGACGGTGCGCGAGCAGCTCGGCATTGACGGCGGCATGCTGGTCGCCAATCCCGTCCCGGAGGCAGACGAGATCCCCCGCGAGGAAATGGAGATCTACATCGAACGCGCGCTCGACAGCGCCGAGCGCGATGAAATCAGCGGCAAGGAAGTGACCCCTTACCTGCTCAGCACGATCTTCGACCTGACGGACGGCCAGAGTCTGAGGACCAACATCGCACTCGTAGAAAATAATGCACGACTGGCGGCGGAAATTGCCGTCGCGCTGGCCGGATGATCAATCAAAAAGGGGCGCTGCGGCGCCCCTTAACTGTCGAGCGTCTCCTTGACGACGACAGCAAGCTGCTTCAGCGAGAACGGCTTCGGCAGGAAGCCAAACTTGGAGTCCGGCGGCAGGTTGCGGGCAAACGCATCTTCGGCATAGCCTGAAACAAAGATGAACTTCAGATTCGGATAGTTCTTGCGCAGTTCGCGCAGCAGCGATGGACCATCCATCTCGGGCATCACGACATCTGAAACGACGATGTCGACCTTCCCTTCGAGCTCGTCCATGATATCGAGCGCCTCGACGCCGGACCCGGCCTCGTAAACCGTATAGCCGCGGGTCTCAAGCATGCGCTTGCCGCCGCGACGCACTGCTTCCTCGTCCTCGACCAGCAAAATGACCGCTGAGCCCGTTAGGTCCTCGGGTTGTTCGACCTGCGCCGGCGCCTGCTCGGCAGGCGCACCGGTAACAGCCGTGACGGCATCACCTTCCGCCGCAACGGCTGGCTCGACAATGTGGCGCGGGAGGAAGACGCGGAATGTTGTGCCTTTGCCAACTTCCGACTCGGGCTGAATGTAGCCGCCTGATTGCTTGACGATGCCATAGACCATCGCGAGGCCAAGGCCCGTTCCCTTGCCCACCTCCTTCGTCGTGAAGAAGGGCTCGAAAATCTTGTCCATGATCTCGGGCGCAATACCGGTTCCATTGTCCGAGACCTCGACAAGGACCATGTCCTCATGCGGCATGTAGGAATAGTTGAATGCCGCCACCTCTGCCGCTGTCACGTTCTTCGTGCGCAGCGTTAGCTTGCCACCCTGCGGCATGGCATCGCGTGCATTGACGCAGAGGTTGATCAACACCTGCTCGAACTGCGACAGGTCCGTCTTGACGGGCCAGAGGTCGCGGCCGTATTCGACGTCGAGTTTGACATTTGTTCCCGACAGCAGTCGATCGACCAGCATCCTGAGGTCGCCGACCACATCGGTCAGATTGAGCACGGTCGGCCGCATGGTCTGCTTGCGCGAGAAGGCCAGCAGTTGCCGAACGAGCACGGCGGCGCGATTGGCGTTGCGCTTGATTTCCATCAGGTCGGCAAAGCCAGGATCCGCGGGCCGCGCCTGCAGCAGAAGATGATCGGAGGAGAGCAGAATAGCCGTCAGTACGTTGTTGAAGTCGTGCGCGATGCCACCGGCCAGCGTGCCAACCGCGTTCATCTTCTGCGTCTGCGCCATCTGCGCTTCAAGTGCCTTCTGCTCGGTCACCTCGACGGCATAGACAATTGCGGCTTCTTCTGGCGCCTCATCGCTCTGGTCGATCACCGCATTGACGTAGAACCGGAAATGACGGGCCTCGTCCGTTGGTGTGCGAGAGTCGATCGGAGGGATGTCGCCCTGCCGGTCTTTAGCCGCCGCAAGCGCCTGCTGCAGCTTCGACCTGTCGCTCTCTTGAACAATGACTTCGAGCAAGGCGCCGTTCTCTACGTCATCACGGGAAACCATCCCGGAAAACAGCTTCAGGAACGGTGCGTTGGTCCGCAGGATCCGGCCTTCGCCATCAACCGAGGCAATCGCCATCGGCGTGTTGTTGAAGAAACGGGTGAACCGCATGGCAGCCGCCGTGGCGGATTGATCGCTCTCACCACTCTTCTGACGCGTAAGCACAATCGAACGGCTTTCCCCCGGCGCGCCATCGCGCATCGACGTCACGCTGTGGACGATCTGTGCCGGCAGGCTCTGACCATTCATCTTCTTCAGGTCGAGATCGAGCGTCACGGTCTTTTTCAGACCCGGATCAGCCTGCACGGATTGAATGAGCGCGAGTCCCTCGCCCGCGACGAAATCGCCGATTGTTACTGAACCGGGAATGAATTTGGTGAGATCGATACCAAGCCATTCCGCGAGCGTTGCGTTAAGATAAAAAATCTCGCCCTTTCGG
The DNA here is from genome assembly GCF_000312665.1 of Rhizobium mesoamericanum STM3625. GTDB lineage: Bacteria > Pseudomonadota > Alphaproteobacteria > Rhizobiales > Rhizobiaceae > Rhizobium > Rhizobium mesoamericanum. Next base: position 2,869,772 of record NZ_HF536772.1, read on the forward strand.
CCGGCCGAAAAGAACCCGGCTGGTGCGTGGTCCAGATAGTCGATCGCATTCTGCAGTTCCTTGAAGAACCGCTCCTGATCGTCGCGCTCGGAGGTGATATCGCTGATCTGCCAGATGTGGAGCGGCTTGCGCCCGATCTCCTCGCTCTGCAGGGTTCGCGCTTTCAGACGGTACCAGTGCGCGCCCGCACCGCTCGTTGAAGGGCCAAGCGAGCGCAGCAGGCGGAATTCCTCGCTCCCCTCCCGGCCTTCACGAAGGCCGGTGGAGAGACGATAAAGCGCCTCGTTCGATTCCCGATGTCGCGACAGCAGCGCTTCGAGCGTCTGAATTTCCGTTGACTTGCGGGCGCCTGTCAGTTCGCCATAGGCGGCATTCGCGTAGACGATGCGCCCCTTTTCGTCGGTGATGAGCGACCCATCGGGGTGACTATTCAAAAACGCACGCGCAAGGCTGTCGGACTGCCGCTGCGGCATAACTTCGATAAAGCCAATCACCGAGGACACGAGGAAAAAAATCCCGACCATGGCGAGCACGCCGAGAACGCCGAGCACCATTTCATTGTCCAGGGAACTCTTGAAAACGACAAACCCAGCGGCTGCGCCGATCAGCACCAGCGCAAGCAGGATGATCCGCAAGGCCGTTCCCGTGCGGCCCCCGCGGTCCAAGAGCGGTTCGCTATAGTCATCGGCCTGACGCGGTTTCGTCATCTATTTCCTCGCATGGCCTGCCGGGCTTCACTCGTAACAGGGAGACAAAGCAGGAATCAGGCGCCTTGTCCTTCTTACCAATTTGCGGTCTCCGCAAAAACACTGGTCTCTGTGAAGACTGATTGAATTCACAACGAAGAGCGCCAATTTCGCCATTAAAATGCGTTGTTAAGAAAGCATTGTTCGAATTCCACTTCGGGTTAGCACGACTGGACAAGGCCATCACGACTTGTCTACGAAGTGGAAGAAGTCGCCATGTGGTTCAAAACCGCGAAGGGAGTAAGCCAAGATGTTCGATGATCTCATGGGAGCCTATGGGAGCCGCTTCCTTCTCGCCGCCGGCGGCGTCGGTATAGCTCTATTACTGCTGATCGTCGTGCTTTGGTTCTTGCGCGGCCGCGCGCCGTCGCCCTTCGTGCGCGGTGGCCGCAATCGTCAGCCACGGTTGCAGGTTCTCGATGCGGCGGCGGTCGATGCGCGCAGACGCCTCGTCCTCGTCCGTCGAGACGACGTCGAACACCTGATCATGATCGGCGGGCCGACCGATATCGTCATCGAGAGCAGAATTGGCGAGGCTGCCGACAAGCTCACATCACTTGGGGCAACTCATCCGTCGACCTTGGCTTCAGCGCCGGTGCCGGCTGCGGTCCCCGCGATAGCGCCGCAACCTGAGACCGCGCCTACGCCGGCACCTGTTCGCATCGCGCCCGCTGAACCCCAAAATGCGCCGCCAATCCGCGGTCATGCGTCACCCGAGCCCTATGTGCCCGAACGCGCGCCAATCGAAGCGAGGCCCGAGCCGGCGATCCCTGCCACGCCACCCGCGCCTCCGCCTGTTATCGCCGAGCGCGAGCGTGCTCCGCGCCCGGCACCGTCGTTCGAACCGCACCCAGAAGCGCGCCCAGAACCGCGCCCGGCGCCCACTCCGATCGAAGCCTCGGCCGCAGCAGACATTCTCGATTCGGCCCGCCAGCGCGTGCTGTCGCAACAGCGAATTGATCCGCATGTGTCTCCTCCCTCTGTCGGGAACACGCCGGCGTCTGTGCAACCCTCATCGGCATTTGTCGAGGTTGGTACGCTGGCGCCTGTTGCGCAACCGACTGACTTCCAGCGCATTCTCGAGGAGGAAATGACCAGTACACTTGCCGCCGAGCGGATCGCGCCGGCACCACAGGCCACCGCTGCGAGGCCCGCCCCGGCGCCCGGAAACCTGCCGCGCCGGGATCCTGACATGGCGCCGCTCACTGGTGCCGATGCTGCCCTTCAGAATGAAGTCGCGCGCATCTTTGGCGAGATGAGCGTTAACCGCGACAAGTAGCGAGGCGCATGAAAAAGGGCGCCGCGGTTTCCGTGGCGCCCTTTTATCGTCGACATACCAGGACTTATTCGTCCCGGTAGACTTTTTCCCGGCGTTCGTGCCGCTCTTGAGCCTCGATGGAGAGCGTCGCGATCGGTCGAGCGTCAAGCCGCTTGAGGCCGATTGGCTCGCCGGTCTCCTCGCAATAGCCATATGTGCCGTCTTCGATACGTTGCAGTGCTGCGTCGATCTTGGAAATCAGCTTTCTCTGGCGGTCACGGGCACGCAGTTCGATGGCCCGGTCGGTTTCGGACGATGCCCTGTCAGCAAGATCCGGATGATTTGCGCTTTCCTCCGCCAAGTGGTCGAGGGTTTCGCGCGCCTCTCTGAGAATGTCATTCTTCCAGGCGACCAGCTTGGCTCTGAAGTAAGCCCGCTGATTACCGTTCATGAACTCTTCCTCTTCCGAGGGTACGTAGTTGCTAAGATCGATCTTCTCACTCAACGCGATTCTCCTGAAGAACATCTCATCTGGCGGGTGTATATCGCGAGCACTACGGTTGATTCAAGCCAAATACGCTAGGTAAACAGTTTTTTAAATCTGTCATATTTTTAAGCTAACAGATTATTTTCGCATCACTATTCCCTTGAACGCATATTCCCCTCCCGTAAGCTCTCCCTTTCCTGGCTCGAATTTGGCGGCGACACCGGCCGCTACGGTTGACGCGCGGGCCACTCAACCGCTACTGAAAAAGTCCCTTCGACGTGGACTTTCCCATGGCTGTAATCACGCCTCCGCCTTCCCGGATCTATCTGCTGCGGCACGCCGAAGCCGCTTGGGCCGCACCCGGGCAACGTGATTTTGACCGACCCCTCAGTGAGAACGGCTATGCAGAAGCCGAACTCGTCGCCAACGAGGCCGCCGACAAGGACTACAGGCCGGATCTCCTTCTGAGTTCGACAGCGGCGCGTTGCCGGGACACCGCCGACGCCATGCATCGCGCGATGGGCTCCACGCTCGATCTCCGGTTTGTCGACGAACTTTACAATGCCTCGCCCGACATTTATCTCGAGATCATCGACGCCCAGCAGGGCATCAATTCGGTTATGCTGGTCGGCCACAATCCGACCATCGAGCAGACGCTGGAAGCCTTGATTGGCCACGAGGCGCTCTCGCAGGCATTGCCGACGGGCTTTCCCACAGCCGGGCTTGTGGTTTTAGACTTCGACAGCAAGGCAGCAAGCTGGCGCCTGGTCGATTTCGTGATCGACTAAGGTCTTTTTGGACAACGCCTTTTCGCATCGACCTGCGGTTCCTATATGGCTTGTCACGATACAATCGGAATTCTGCCTTGCCGCCCAGCCTGACCTCCTTCTCCGACGACGCGCGCATCGTTCTCGACAATTTCGCGGACCGGGCATCGGGCTTCATGATCCCCACCGTGCGCCTCGGGGTCACCGGCCTGTCGCGCTCCGGCAAGACGATCTTCATTTCCTCCCTGGTCCACAATCTTCTGCATGGCGGCCGCCTGCCACTCTTCGAGCCGGTGCAGTCCGGTCGCGTCTTTGCCGTGCGCCTTGAACAGCAGCCGGACGATGCCGTGCCGCGCTTCCAATATGAGGATCACATCCGCTCGCTCGTGATGGATCGCGTGTGGCCCGATTCCACGCGAGCGATCTCCGAACTGCGACTGACACTCGAATATCAACGTGCAAGGGGCTGGAATCGTCTCTTCTCGCCCGGTCGCCTGTCGATCGATATCGTCGATTATCCCGGCGAATGGCTGCTTGACCTGCCACTGCTTAGAAAGGACTATCGCACGTTCTGCGAAGAGACGATCGCCTTGGCCAAAACAGGCATTCGAGGAGAACTCTCACGCGAATGGTTGACCCTAACCCATGCCACCGAGATTAACGCTCCCGCCGACGAGATGCGCGCCCGCGACCTTGCCACCGCTTTTGCCGATTACCTCAAGGCCTGCAAAACCGACGAACGCTCGCTCTCCACCCTCCCGCCTGGTCGGTTTCTACTGCCTGGCGACCTCGATGGCTCACCAGCACTTACCTTTGCCCCACTGGCGCTGCCCTTGGACGGCAAACCGCGCAGGGGATCGCTATGGGCTATGATGGAGCGGCGTTACGAGGCTTACAAATCGGTCGTCGTGAAGCCTTTCTTTCGCGAGCACTTTGCCCGTCTCGACAGGCAGATCGTGCTCGTTGACGCGTTGCAAGCCATCAACCGTGGCCCGGAGGCGGTACAGGACCTCGAACGCGCTCTCACCGATGTGCTGGCGTGCTTCCGTCCAGGCACCAATTCCTGGCTGTCGTCTTTGCTCGGCCGCAGGATCGACCGGGTCCTTGTCGCGGCGACGAAGGCCGATCACCTGCACCACGAAAGCCATGACCGGCTCGACGCCCTCACCCGCCGCCTGGTCGATCGTGCAGTACAGCGCATTGGCATGGCCGGTGCCCGCATGGACGTCATGGCTCTGGCCTCGGTTCGCGCCACGCGCGAAGCGACGGTAAAGCGTGACGGCCAAGACCTTCCAGTCATAGTCGGCACGCCGATGGAAGGCGAAACCATTGGAGGAGAACGTTTTGACGGCCAAAAGAAGACGGCGATATTTCCTGGCGATCTGCCGGCCGACCCGAAGAGCCTGTTCGAGCGCATCGAATCGGGCGGCCACGACAGCTCGCTTCCCGATGTAAATGTGGTTCGCTTTCGTCCACCGCACCTCGAAGAGACGGGCGGCGGTATAAAGCTTTCGATCCCACATATCAGGCTCGACCGTGCCATGCAGTTTCTGTTCGGAGATCGCCTCGCATGATCAAGCCACCATCCGAGCACCCGATACACCGCACGCCGGCCGCATTTTCTCTTGAGGACGACACTGTCGTTCGGCCGACAATCGAGGCCAAACACACCCAAAGAAGGCCGGCCAGCTTCACGGACGATATCGTGCTGACGGCCGATGAGGATGACCCCTTCCTCAATCCCGAAAAGGATGTCCCTCCAATTCCGGTCGCAGTTCCGCGCAAGCGCGGCACCTCGTTCGGAAAAATCGCGGCTGGCGCGTTCGGCATTCTCTTCTCGCTTGCCTTTGGCCTCTGGACCGACAGCCTTATACGCAATCTTTTTACCCGCGCCGATTGGCTGGGCTATACGGCGCTCGCAGTACTCGCAATCGGCATTCTGGCGGTAGTCGCCATCGTTATCCGTGAAAGCGCCGGATTGATGCGGTTGACAGCGGTGCAGACGATCAAGGCGGAAGCCGAGGCCGCCATCGTGGAAACCAAGCCGGCAAAGGCGCGTGCACTGGTCAAGCGCCTGGAAACGCTGCTCTCCGGCAGGCCCGAGACGGCCAAAGGCAGGGCCACGCTGAAAGCGGCCGAGGGCGATATCATCGATGCACCGCATCTGATCACCCTTGCAGAACGTGAGCTCCTGGCGCCGCTCGACCGGCAGGCGCGGGCCCTCATTGTCAATGCATCAAAACGAGTCTCTATCGTCACTGCCATCAGCCCGCGCGCCATTGTGGACCTTCTATACGTGTTATATGAAGCCGCCCGGCTGATCAGGGCGATGGCCGATCTCTACGGCGGTCGGCCCGGCACGCTCGGCATGGTGAGGCTGATGCGCGACGTTCTGGCACATCTTGCCGTTACCGGCTCGATCGCCGTCGGAGATAGCCTCGTGCAGCAGGTGCTTGGCCATGGGCTGGCGTCGAAACTTTCGGCCCGCCTCGGCGAAGGCGTCATCAACGGCCTGATGACCGCCCGTATCGGAATCGCTGCTATGGATCTCTGCCGCCCACTTTCCTTCCACGCCTTAAAACGTCCGGGAATCGGCGACTTCATCGGCGATCTCACGCCGTCCATGGCATCGCGTGACAAGAAATCCTGAGTGTTGACAGTTTTCTTGCGCTTGCCAGGCGCCGAACAGCGTGGGAAAATACTTGTTAGGAATTCAATGCGCTAGTGCCCTAGCGGTGGCCGCCGCCAACCGCGAGATGCCCGACCACACAGCGCTTTTGGGCCAACAAGAAACCAACCATTAACCATTCTGCGGCAAGACTTGCAGCCAGTTAAGCGATGGTGTCGCTAGGGAAAATCCATGTATTCGCGCAAGTTTCTTCTTCTTTTCGGACTGGCTGCGGTGGCATTGTCGCCGATCGCCGAAATGGCGCCGTCCGCAACGGCAGCAACACGTGACAAAGCCTTCTTTGAGTCTGTCGCTGGCACTTGGCGAGGCCCAGGAGAGATCGTAGCCGGCAAGTACAAGGGCACGAAATTCACCTGCAATCTCGTCGGAGAACCCATAAGCACCGGCGGCGCGGGGATCAAACTCGACGGAAGCTGCAGGGTCGGCGTGTTCAAGCAACCGATGACGGCGCTCATCACGCAGTCGGGCAATTCCTATAAAGGCAAGTTCCTTGATGGCGCCGATGGTAAGGGGCTGGATGTCGTATCGGGTGCCGTGACGCAAGATACCGTTGTCGTCGGCCTCAACCGTTCCAAGCTTAACGGCGCCATGATCGCTCGCGTGCGTGATGACAAAACGATGAACGTTACCGTCTCCGTCAAGGTCGAAAGCCAGATGATCCCGGTGATTGGCCTAACGCTCACGCGCCAGGTCGACGAAATCACCGTCGGCTCTGTCGAGTAAATTGCACTGGCTTTGAGCGGTGGCAAGTCCGCCGCTTTTCCTTTTTCAGGCCGCATGCCACCAGTTGCTGTCCTGATCTGCAACTTCGATCCCCTGGACATCCGCCTTCGCGAGCCAATCGCGAACAGTTGTTCCATGGACGAGTAGATTAGGAGCAAAGTCGGAAAGTGGCATCAACACGAAGCCACGATCAGTCATGCGCGGGTGAGGAAGTTCCAGGCGAGGCGCGGACAGGACCACATCGGCATAGGTCAGGATATCAATGTCCAGCGTCCTTGGCCCCCACCGTTCGATACGCTCTCGTTTCATTCCCCGTTCGATATCGAGACAGACATCGAGAAGCGCCTCCGGCCCCAGCGTTGTTTCTATTGCAGCACAGGCGTTGAAAAAATAGGACTGATCTGTCTTGCCCCAGGGCGGAGTGCGATAGAGCCGCGACACCGCTGCCACCTGGCAGTCCGCCCGCTTATCGAGCGCCCTTAGCGCAACGGCCATGGCGTGGACTGGCTGGCCGAGATTACCACCGAGGCCGAGCGTTGCAGCATTGAACGTAGACTCAGGCAAAGTGTTCGACGCTCACTTGAACAAAGTCGAGCACGCCCGGCACGGGCGCGTTGGGTTTGCGGACCGTGATCTTTGCACGTTTGATTTGTGGAAATTTTGAACAAAGTCCCTTGGCGATATCAAGCGCCAGCGCCTCGATCAGGTACCGACGCTTGCCCGTTACGATTTCCTCGATAACGGTAAAGGCAATGCCATAATTGACCGTGTCATCTATGGAGTCGCTTTCCAGCGCGTCGCCGGCAACGACATCGAGTTCGGCGTCCACAAAGAAGCGCTGGCCGAGGAATTCCTCCTCGTCATGAACGCCATGGCGGGCAAAGAAGGCACAGTTTTGAAGCGTTATGGTGTAGGTGGTGCTCATGCCAAGTTTCCCTGCTCGAAGCTATTGCGCGCCGCCAGCATAGCATCGGCAACGGCCAGAGCGTCCCTGTTGATTGCGACATCGTGTACGCGAAAAATGCTAGCTCCCGCCAGACGTAACAATGCGCTTGTCGCCGCTGTTCCCGCATCCCGGTCGGCGGCCTGCCTGCCTGTAATGGCGCCGACAAAGCGTTTGCGCGAGGTGCCCGCAAGCAGCGGCAATCCGAAGCGGTGCAGTTCGCCGAAACGAGCCATCAGTTCCAGGTTCTCTTCGGTATCCTTGGCGAAACCAAAGCCCGGGTCGAGCACGATGCGATCCTTCGGAACACCCGCGCTCGAAGCGATTTCGAGCGAGCGCTCCAGGAAGAAAATTTGGTCGGTGATCACATCGGGAAGCTTTTCTCGGTCCCGGCCGGTATGCATCAGGCACAGGCCTGCCCGGGCATCGGCTGCCACTTTCCCGATCTCGGGCTCCTTTTGAAGTCCGAATACGTCGTTGATGATATGTGCCCCCGCGCCGATGGCCAACCGTGCAGTCTCGGCCCGATACGTATCGATCGAGATTAGCGCATCAGTCTTGGCACGCAGTGCCTCGATCACCGGTAAAACCCGCGCCTGCTCTTCAAAGGGCGGGACGACATCTGCGCCGGGTCGTGTCGATTCGCCCCCGATATCGATAATTTGAGCTCCCTCGCTAATCGCCTCGAGCGCATGCGTCACAGCTGCTTCGACGGTCTCGTACCGCCCGCCGTCTGAAAAAGAATCCGGTGTCACGTTAACGATCGCCATGAGCACGGAGCGGGCACCCAGTTTGATCTCGCGGTCATGCCCGACGCGCCAGAAACTGCTCCTAAGCTGTGCCAATGGCATTTCATCCTATCGATCGAAAAAAAGCGCCAATGATATTGCGCTGGTCGTGGCTATGCCCCAAGCTCCGGCAAACTTCAACATGAGTGTGTGCAGAATGCTCTTAGTACCGCGTTATATGCCCCTCTTCCTCGGCTTTTCCATGGCCGCAGCGGCGTGCAGTCCGGCCGCCGCTGCCGTGATCGCGACGAGAAGTTACTCGTATTTTGCGATCAAAGGCAAAACTGCGGACCAACTCGATCAGCAACTGAGCACCAATGGGCCGACCGCAAGCGGCTCGTCGGCTCGCCACCCGGGTGCGACCAAGATCCGCTTCGGCGGCGACGCTACCTACGTCCAGACCGGAGGGCGGTGCCGGGTCGCCAGCGCGAAAGTCACGGTCCACACGCAAATCATCCTGCCCCGCTGGATTGATCGCAGGGGTGCCAGCAAGCAGTTGTCGATGATATGGGATGCACTCTCGAGCGACATCAAGCGCCACGAGGAGCGTCACGCCGAGATTGCGCGCAACCAAGCGCGTGTCATGGAGAGGCAAATCCTCGCCCTGCCCCCGCAACGCAATTGCGAGCGGATGCAGGAGCTTGTCACCGAAATATCGATCCGTGGGATCGAAGAGCACGACAAGTTGCAAGCCCGATTCGATCGAATCGAAGCCGTCAATTTTCAAAAGCGAATGATAAAACTTCTGGACATTCGAATGAAAACATCCGGCGGCGCAGGCTAGCTGATTCGCAAGCTTAAGGCGATCAAAGAAGTTTATCCGCGCAACAAAACCTGTGCGAAACCGTAGTCGCCCCAGTGATTTACCGGTTATTTCTCGGTCTAGCTAAATCAACCATAACGCGGTAATATTCAAACATTCGAAAGTTCAAGGCGGTAAGTCTGAACTTTCGTTCCTGGGTTCTCCTGGCGCGTTGCGAAGCCGCGGACGATCCTCCCTCGTTCGTAGGTAATGCGCCTACCTCGCCTCGCTCGTCTAGCGGCCAGCGAGGCTTTTTTTGCGGCGTGGCCGTCAGGCCTGGCGCTCTGGCACGCGGACAATCAGTCCATCCAGAGCCGCCTTCATCCTGATCTGACAGGAGAGGCGCGACGTAGGACGCACGTCGAACGCGAAATCGAGCATATCTTCTTCCATCGCCTCAGGCGGGCCGACGCGGTCCGTCCACTCGTCGTCGACGTAGACATGACAGGTCGCGCAGGCGCAGGCGCCGCCGCATTCCGCTTCGATGCCCGGCACCGAATTGCGCACGGCATTTTCCATAACAGTCGATCCCTGATCGACATCAAGATCGAAGCGCGTGCCGTCGAAGGCGACAATGGTCAGTTTGGGCATGGTGATTTCCGGTGGTCGTCAGTGGGAGGGTCTAAATTTTACTTCCAACAATTCGTTGAGGCAGTCAACATCGACCGCCCGATGCACTTCATCACAGATTGAGAAGCGACGTGCTTGTCAAAATGCGCCACGCCGACGGTCACAAAAAGACCCGCTGCCCGAAATGGCGTAAGGGGGCCCCATGTCGCGCTGACTTGTGTCGTTCAGCGGCAGAGTCTGAGGATAAAGTTCTCGGCTTCGATCACAGCGATACCGAGCGCCGCCATGCTGGCGGCGTCACCGCAATTGCCTTCGAGTGCTTCTGCGGCGGCATGAACCCGGAACGCGCCCACGGCGCCGGCGGCACCCTTCAGGCGATGCGCCGCCGCCTCAACGATCTTCACATCGCCGGATGATATTTCCTGAAGGCAAGCCCGCGCCTGCCGCGCAAATAACTGCAGAACTTCAATTTCCAGGCTCTTATCGCCCATCGTCTGGTTTGCCAGATGCACCAGATCCACTGGTCGTTCGTGCGAAGGCCGGGGCCCCTTGCAATTGTCGGGTGCTGCAAACGCAATACTGACTGCTGCCATGTGCCAATTCTCCGTCGTCTATCCCGCCGTTTGAGCATTGTGCGGACACCGGGTGGGCATCGCGTTAAATTCCGGCACATTAAGGGCGGATTTCTCGGGATATGGTTAACGTCAGGCAAACGGCGTTAACCTCTTGGTTTTTAAAGACGCACATTTATTAAATGGTGTTAACAAAGCCTTAATACCTGGGAATTTGACCAGTTGCGTTAATTGTCTAGCAGTCCCGGATGTGTCACTACGATACTACTGGGCGAGCTTTCCGGCACCTGCCTTTGCTCGCCAAGTGGATAATGGTAGTGTTTTGATACCGTCTGTATGAAAAAGCAGCTATCCACTCTGAAATGATATGCTTATCCGTCCCTGGCAATGTGGGCGGGCGGGCTCAGAGGCTAAGGTTTTGTTCGGGCTCGGCGGGAAGCTCGGATGCGTTGTTGAACCGGCTGGGATGTAACGAGGCGTAACGTAAATGGCGAACAACAAGTACAACGAGTCGATCGAGGACAAGGCGTTCAAGGCATTGGACGAAGCGCTCCAGATCGACTTCGGAGAAGACAATACGCTGTCTCGCAATGGCAAGATCGACGCCTCGGAGGCCAAATTGCCCGAAACACCAAGTGCCCGCAATCAGCAAAGCTCGAAGGACGCCCAGCGAGCGCGCGCAGCCACCCCCCCACGCCAGCCCGAACAGCCATCGCGCGCTCCGTCCTTCGCCGCCAACGATGCCAATCGCATATCGCCGGCTTCGCTCCTTAAATCCTTGGAGAACGGATCCAGCCGCTCTGCCGTCCGCAACGCGACCATCGTGTCACTTCTCTGGATTGTCGCGGGAATAGGCCTGATGGCCCTGCTCTACTCGCCGCAGATTTGGCAGATTCGCTCCATCGCTGACCTTCTCGCACTGCCCGGCGTCATTGCCGGATTCATCGGCATCATCGTGCCCGTGCTGCTCTTCTATGCCTTCGCGGTGATGATGGCCCGCGCCCAAGACATGCGCAACGCAGCCCGCTCCATGGCCGAAGTCGCACTCCGCCTCTCCGAACCCGAGACCGTTGCTTCCGAACGCATCATGACTGTCGGCCAAGCGGTTCGCCGCGAAGTGTCGGCGATGAACGAAGGCATAGAGCGCACCATCGCGCGTGCTTCGGAGCTTGAGACCCTCGTCCATTCGGAGGTCAACGCGCTGGAGCGAAGCTACGCCGACAATGAATTGCGGGTGCGCGGCCTCGTGCACGAACTCGGCTCCGAGCGCGAAGCGATCGTCAACCACGCAGAGCGCATCCGCACCTCGATTGCCGGTGTTCACGACCAGCTCAAGGAAGACCTTTCGCTGGCGACGGAAGAGATCGCGGTACGCCTAGCGACCTCGGGCGAAGCCTTCGCATCAATGATCGACACGCGCGCGGCGGCCATCACCGAAAAGTCGGAGTCGGCGATCCAGTCGCTCGGCACGCTGCTTGCGGCGAAGACGGATTCGCTGCTGCAAACGCTGACTTCCTCGGGGTTCGCACTCACCAACGAGTTTGACACCCGGCTGGACTCCCTCACATCAAGCCTTAGCGAACACGGAGACCAGATTCTTCGGCAGTTTGAGACGCGTGCATCCACGATGGACAGCAACGCCGAGAAGCTCAACGCCGCGCTGAACGACCGTGCCCGCCAGCTGAACGAGATTCTGATTGCTCGTACCCGGGAGATCAATGAGAGCCTGACCGGCGGCGAACGCACGATCAGCACCACGCTGGACGACGTTCTCTCCAAACTCAACAGTGCACTCGACGAGAAGGGCTCGAGCTTCCGTCAGAGCCTGCAGTCGAGCGTCGACGACACCATCATGGACCTCGATCTTCGCTCCGGCTTCTTTGACGAAAGGCTGCAGGCAACCGTCGCGCAGCTTTCGACCTCGTTCGATGAGCGCGTCGCGGAATTCGCCAATGCCTTCGACAAGCGCGCTGGCTCGCTCGACACAAAGCTCATGGAGAGCCTCAACCGCATCAACGACACGATGACCGGCGGTTCGGACGCGCTGAACGGCATCCTGAGTTCGAGCATCGAGCGCCTTGGCGCGTCGCTCACGGACCAGTCCTTCGCGCTGGCCACCGCACTTGCAACCAGCCAGGAAGTCATGGAAAGCTCACTGGCTGGAAAGGTTTCAGAAGTCACCGAGGCCATCCATACCCATACGGCCGGTATGACATCGGCGCTGAGCCACGCGACCTCCGAGATCTCCCTGGCGCTTGCATCAGGTACGTCGGAACTCCACAACAATCTCTCCGCGCGCGCGACGGAATTCCGTGACACGCTGCTGTCCACGACCTCCGATCTAAGCTCCGCCGTCTCCGCCGGCACCGATCAGATCACCTCGGCCTTTGGTCGTGCCGACGAATTGAACACGATGATTTCCAGGCGCGCGGCAGATATTACCCAGGCGCTCGATTCCGCCCACGAACGGATTGACGGAGTGATGGCCGATCGCGGCGACGCGTTGACGGCAGCCCTCGCAGAGAGTCAGGACCGGTTCGAGAGCACGCTTGCTAGCCGCTCCGAGGCAATCATCAGCGCAGTTTCGGGTAGCCACGAGCGCCTCGCCGACGCGCTCGACGACAGGGCGATGACGCTCGCCATCTCGCTGGATGAGAGCCAGAACCGCTTCGAGGAAACGATCGCCAAGCGCGCCGAAGCGATCGTCGCTTCGATCGCCAGCGGCCATGAGAAGCTTGCCGATAGCCTTGATGACAAGGCGATGGCACTGGCCATTTCCCTCAACGAGGGGCAGTCGCGCCTCGCTGATACGCTCGGCCACCATGTCGAGACGATCGCGAACCAGATGGCCGGTGGCCACGAGAAGCTCACAGAGGCTCTCGATGACCGCGCGATGGCGCTTGCCATTTCCATGAACGAGAGCCAGACGCGTCTCGCTGATACGCTTGGCCACCATGCCGAAACGATCAGCAACGCGCTTTCCGGCGGACATGATAGGATCACCGAGGCGCTCGACGACCGTGTCATGGCGCTCGCAACATCCCTGAACGAAGGCCATAGTCGAATTGAAGACGCGCTCGCCCGCCGCGTAGACACCATCGCAAATTCGATCGCCACGGTTCAGGATCGTCTTTCGGACACGCTCGATGAGAAGGCGATGGCGCTCGCCATCTCCTTCAGCGAAAGCCAGAGCCGCTTTTACGAGGCGCTCGAAGCGCGCACCAACGCTTTGCTTGACACGGTGGCTGGCGCCGAATCCCGCGTTGCCGGTGCCCTTGTGGACAAGTCGGATGCAATTCGCAGCGCCTATATCGAGAGCCAGGAACGCCTCGAGCGCTCGCTGAACGATCACGCATCGACGCTTGCCGGCACGCTTTCTAGTGGCGGAGACCGCATCGAGCAGCTGACCGGCAGTGCCGCCACTCGCATCGAATCCACCCTGAGCAATGCGCATCAGCGGCTGGAGACGTTGCACGGCGATGCTGCATCCCGGATCGAAGGCGGCCTGGCCGCAGCGCACGATCGCTTCGAAGCACTAACCGGCAATGCAGCCACGCGTATCGAAACGGGTCTGGATTCGGCTCATGAGCGCATCCGTTCGACGCTCGCAGATCGCGAACACGCAATCAATCTCGCACTCAGCGACGCCCACACCCGTATCAGTGATACGCTTTCCGACCAGGCGACCACCATTGGCGCATCGATCGCCACCAGCGTCGGCATGTTGGAAATGTCGCTGGAAGACCACGAGGCCTCCCTTCGCCAGACGATCGACAACAGCGGTCGCGCTCTCGAAGAACGCCTGCGCGACAGCACCGGCCACATAGCCGGTCGCTTCCAGGAGGCTGCGGGCGAGATCTCGCGGACGGCAGAAACTTTCTCCTCGCAGCTCGACCAGTCAATCGAAGGCATGACCGGTCGCTTCGCCGAAACCGGCTCGCGGGTCGAAGCCGGCCTCGCCGCTCTCGAAAACCGCATTCGCGATGGCGTTGGCGGCGTAGCCGAACAGGTCGATGCCGCTGGTAGCCGCCTCTCCAACACATTGTCCGACGGCATTTCGCGCCTTGGGACACTCGGTGAGGAAGCGACGGGCCGCATTGCAGCAGCACTCGACGAGAGCGCTGCAAAATTTGCCGTGGCGATCGATGACCGCACTGCTAACCTCACCTCGGAGATCGACAGCCGCACCACCAATCTGACGTCCGGCATCGACACCCGAACGGCGAGCATCGGCGAGGCGATGGAGCGCGGCAGTGCCCGCATCGAAGAACGTCTGTCGACGATGGACCGGGCGCTGACAGTAGGCCTCGACGCTGTCAATCGCACTATTGAAGGCAAGGCTGCTGGCCTCGCCGCGTCGCTGCGCAGCGCAGTCGCCGAGACGACCCAGGGCATGGACGACGAAGCTGCCCGCGCTGCTGAAAATCTCGGGCGCACTGGTCAGCAATTTGCGGAGAGCCTCGAAGCCAAGAGCAATGAATTCAGCCGTACGATCGAAGAGCGTTCCGAACGGATCGTCGGTCGGGTCTCCGAAGCGCAGAACCGTCTGGCCGGTCAGGCGGCAGCTGTCGCCCAGACCTTCTCGGAAGCCGGCAACGCGATCATCAACAAGGTTGCGGAAGCCGAGACCCTGGTCAGCGGCCAGGTTGGCGCCATCTCACGCGCCCTCGGCGACGCCCAGGCGACCTTCGAAAGCCATGGCGCCGGCATCCGCACGACGATTTCCGACGCCAGCCAGGAAATCACCTCGACCATGGCCGAGGTCGAACGTGCTCTGGAAGCGCGCGGCAATGCAATCCGGTCAAGCCTCGAGGACCGCACGCGCGAAATTGACTCGACGCTGACCGATGTCGAAAAAGCGCTTGAAGCGCGTGGCAACGCCATCCGCTCCACGCTCGACGATCGCACGCGCGAACTGAACTCGATGCTTGCCGGTCGCAATACGGAGCTGTCGCGCATTCTCGACGAGACAGCTCGCCCGCTGATCGATCGCTATGCCGAGGCAGGCAAGGAAGCCGCAGCGCGTATCACGGCCGCAACCGAGCGCAGCACCGAGCGTCTGCGCAGCGAGAACGAGGCACTGATCAACGCGATCGCCGCACGCACCGAGAGTGCATCTTCGGCCGTCGACGCGATGGAAAACAGCCTCCTTGCCAACGTTAACAAGCTGATTGAGCGGCTGTCGGACAATAGCTCGGCGATGGGCCAGATGATGAGCAATGCAGCCGAAAACCTGGCGGCAGTGGATGGTAGACTCGGCGATACGACGTCGCGCTTCACCGAATCGGCATCGAAGGCCGCGGAGATGGTTTCCGCTTCGACGCGCCTGCTCGAAGGCAAGGTGGACCGCCTGTCCGACATTTCGGGGCAGACGCTTGCCCAGGTCGGCGGAATCATCGGCCGCTTCGACGAGCACTCCAAGGTGCTCAGCCAGGCATCCGGTCTGCTCGCCGCGGCCCAGTCAAATCTTGTATCGACGCTCGAGGATCGCGAGACGGCCCTGCAGAACCTGTCCGTCGGTCTGGTCCAGCGCTCTGAGGAAATCGAGAAGACCATGCGTTCCCTTGGCGGTATGGTCGAGTCCGCCTTCGACCGCGCCGAGCAGCGCTCGAACCAGGTCAGTGGTACACTTCGCGAAAGCGTACAGTCCTCGTTTTCCGATATCGGTCGCGTGCTCTCAGAGACCGAAAAGCGCGCCGAGGAAGCAGCGGCGACCATGCGGGCTGCGCTCGTCAAGGCCGGAGAAGAAGCTACCGCGACAATCGACGGCGCTTTCAGCAATGCCGAGCGCCGCTCAGGCGAGTTGTCCAACCGCTTGCGAGGCGGCTTGACGGCGTCCCTGTCGGAAGTCGAGCGTATGCTCGGCGAGGCGGGTCGTGCATCCGATGGCGCTGCCCAGACGATGCGGGAATCGTTGCGTGAGGCGGTCGAGGAGGCGGTCTCCCGCTTCTCGGGTGCAACGGAAGAGATTCGTCGCTCCGCTGGCGATATCCGCAAGGAACTCGATATGACCCGCAGCGAGCTGAAGCGCGGTGCGTTCGACCTCCCCGAGGAAGCCAAGGAGAGCGCCGCCGCCATGCGTCGTGCCGTCGCAGAGCAGATCAAAGCTCTGCAGGATATCTCGCACATCGTTGGCCGTTCGACGCAGCAGTTGGAAATCTCCGAGCCGGCGCCGCGTATTGCTCAGCCTCAACCAGCGCCGCGTCCAGCCCAGCCAGCCGTTAACCAGCAGGCGCCTCAGTCCGCCCCGCCGACAGCACCAAGCCCGTCACCGACAGTGACGCCCTCGCCAATCGAAAACCTTGGCCTGCGGGGTTCACTGACGCCGCCGACGCCTGCAGCCGTAACCCCGCAGCGAGCACCCGTTGCAGCGCCTGCTCCGGCAACGCCGGCAACCGGCGGCTGGATCAGCGATCTCCTGCGTGGCGCATCGCGCGAGGAAACCGCCGAGGACACTCCGGCGCGGCAAACGGCGCCGCGGGCCGAGACTACCGCAGCAGCACCGGCTCGCACCGCCGATAGCCGCAACCCGCGCCATGTCGTCGAGTCCCTGAACTCGCTTTCGGTGGATATCGCCCGCGCGATCGATCACGACGCATCGGTCGATCTGTGGCGGCGCTACCAGCGCGGCGAACGCGATGTCTTTACCCGCCGTCTCTACACCCTAAAGGGTCAGCAGACCTTCGACGAAATCAAGCGCAAGTACGATCGCGAGCCGGAGTTCCGCACCGCAGTTGACCGCTATATTGCCGACTTCGAGAAGCTGCTTGCGGACGTCTCGCGTGGCGATCGCGACAAGACGATCACGCAGTCTTATCTGACCTCCGATACCGGCAAGGTCTATACCATGCTTGCGCATGCTGCAGGGCGATTGGGCTAGGGAGCCCTGGCATCATAGAAAGGGCCGCCCGAAGGCGGCCATTTTCGTTTAGCCATTATCGTCCGTCATCGAATTCATTGAAGCGCTCGAAGTGCTGGGCTGGCCAGCATGCGGTCTGCACCGCAGCCCCTCGTCAGCAGGACCGCTCGCACCTTCCCACAACGGCGCGGGTGATCAAATCGACTGCAGGGTCCAGTTGACAATCTCTGCTGTCACACCTGCGAACGCGCGATCTAACCCTTTCACCAGACCGTCATTCGATCCGTTGGCAGGCACAACTTGTCTGAACACCTTCTGGGCTCTTACGGAACCATTGCGGTCATTCAGGATCTTGGCAGAAATCTCAACGACCGCCCGACTGCCTGCCGTCGCGTCGATCTCGAAGGAGCGGATCTCCGTCACGAGTTGATAGTCGATCGCAAGGCCCTGCCCCGGTACGCCGACGCCCCCGACCTTGCCGGAGTTTTCGTAAGCCTCGACCAGCTTCGCCTGAACCATACGTGGCAACTTATCTCCCCATTGCGCCTTGGAAAGATACTGTATTTGCGAAGGCGCCACGCGCACGACGATCTGCTCGCTATCGATTGCCTGCAGCGCGATCGGTTGCTGCACCAGGATTTGCCGTCCCTTTGCCGCCGGTCCAGTGCCGGTCACCGACGCTCTAAGATCAAAGGTGTCGTTCTTCGCGGCCGTTCCGCAGCCAGCAAGGCCCGCCAATAGAAGCAGCGCGATCGCGGTTCTGGATGGCCACGAACGATGCTGCGACAGATCCGATACGGCCATATGCGCTCCCCTGAGATCCCTTTTAACGCCGCGTCCGGCCGTCATATTGCTTTACCGTATCTCCACCGAAGATCAGACGCTGCGGATTGCGATCAAAGTTGCTGATCGCATTGCTGAGATTCTGCACGGTTGAGCGTGTGTCGTTGATGAGCGACTGCATATCGCGCAGCCCACCGCTGGAAAATTTCTGAAGATTGTCCGCAATCGGGCCGATACGCGCGTTAAGGTTGTCGGCAACGTTCTTGAAGGAGGTAAGCGTGTCACGCGCCTGTGCAAAAAGCGACTGCGTATTGTCCGTTCCGAGCAGTGCGTCCAGCTTGATCAGAATGCCGTCGACACGCGTCGACGCCGAGTTCAGCTTGTTCGCGATCTGCGAAACGTCCTGGATCGTTTGATCAATGTCTTTTTGCCGAGCTGAAACAGTGCTCGCGACATCCTTGATCGAGGCGACGGCCGCGCGGGCGTCTTTGGTCGCCTGCGCGATGTCATCGACCGATCCCTTGACCTTTGCCGGATCGACCTGCGCTACCAGAGTGTCCACGCGATCAAGCGTCGCTTGCGCTTTCTTGCCGAGGTCGTTGTAGGTCGTGGCGGTATCCTGGAACGAATGGATCGCTCCCTTGAGGTCACCGGAAGCATCTGCCACGTCCCGGCTGACTTTCTCGGCATTGCTGAGGATAGTATCGATCTTCTTCGCATCGACCGCCTTTACCAGCGACTCGACCGCCTCCAGCGTCGAATCGACACGGCCTGAGACCTTGCGAACCGTGTCGGAAAGCTGTCCGACACTCTGCAGGAACGAATCGATGTTGCCAGAGTTCTTTGCCAGGGCGTCGGAGAACGTCTCGGCGTTCTGCAATGTCTTCGTCAGAGGCCCACGCGCGTCCTTCACAAATCCCTGAACCTGCCCGATGGCGTCGTTCGCGCGGTCGAGAATCTTATCGGCCGTCGCCAGAAGGTTCGTGACACTCGACTGATCCGCGACGATCACCGCTCGCTTTCCTGTCTCAAGCGATTGCTGAAGAATGTTCTTTTCGCCAATTCTACCGCCCGACAATTCAATATAGGCCGCACCCGTCAAACCCTGGATTTCAAGAATCGCCTTCGTCGAGGGATAAATCGGCGCATCGACGCGCACTTCGGTGAACGCCAGCGAGAAGCTCGGATCGTCTGCATCGATCGACAGCGACTTGACCGAACCGACCTGAATGCCGTTGAATCGGACCGGCGAACCGACGCTCAAGCCGTTCGCGGAGCCCGGAATGCGGACGATCAGTTCAGCCATAGGCCCGCCGCGCCCATATTCGGCCATCCAATAGACGAAGCCAAATGCTGCCGCGATAACGAGCACTGTGAAAAAGCCGACAATCGTGTAGTTCGCTTTAGTTTCCATCCTATCCGCTCACTTCCCGCGGCTATCTTGCGCCAGGCTGTCGTCGCCGGCGCGGCCGTTTTGCGGCACGATTGAACGCGCTCGCTTACCCTTGAAATAAGCCTGAACCCATGGGTCGTCGCAGGCCAGCATGTCGTCGATCGATCCCTCGACCAACACCCGCTTCTTACCAAGAACGGCGATGCGGTCGCAGACCGAGAAAAGGCTGTCGAGGTCGTGTGTGACCATGTAGACGGTTAATCCAAGCGTGTCCCTGAGCCTTGCGATGAGCTCATCGAATTCCGCTGCCCCGATTGGATCGAGCCCTGACGTCGGCTCGTCGAGGAACACCAGTTCCGGGTCGAGCGCCAAGGCGCGAGCCAAAGCAGCACGTTTGATCATGCCGCCCGAAAGCTCCGACGGGTATTTGTCGGCAGCGTCCGCCGCGAGACCGACCAGCCGGATCTTCAGTTCAGCGAGTTCGTCCATCAGTGACTGGGGCAGGTCCAGATACTCGCGCATCGGTACCTGGATGTTTTCCTTGACAGTCAGTGAGGAGAAAAGTGCCCCCTGCTGAAAAAGAACTCCGAGGCGCATGTCGAGCGCATTGCGTTGCGGCTCGTCCAGCTCATCGAAGTCCTGACCGAGAATCTTGATGGTCCCCGAGCGCCGCGGCAGCAGCCGAAGCACTGTCCGCATCAGGACTGACTTACCGGTTCCCGACGCGCCGACAAACCCTAGAATTTCGCCGCGATAGATATCGAGGTCCAGATTGTCGAGAACGACCTTCGACCCGAAACCGACCGTCACGCCGCGCGCAGACAGCACGACATTCCGCCCCTCGTTGTTTCCGGTGTCTGTATGCTGTCCGTCCACGTACAATCCTTAGAAATTGATGGCCGCATAGAACATGGCAAAGAGCCCGTCCATGAGGATAACGACGAAGATCGCCTTCACCACAGAGGCGGTCACATGCTGGCCAAGTGATTCGGCGCTGCCGCCTACCTTTAGGCCCTCGACCGCCGCCACGATACCGATAACGAGCGCCATGAACGGCGCCTTGATCATTCCGGATAGGACGGTCGACAGCGTGATTGCTTCATGCAGGCGGGCGATGAAGTTCGCGAAGGTAATGCCGGAATAGGCCCACGCGACCACGGCTGCACCGGCAAGCGAGGCAAAGTTCGCAATGACGGTCAACAACGGTAGCGCTACGGTAAGGGCTACCAGGCGCGGGAAGATCAGCACGCCCACGGGATTGAGGCCCATCACCTTCAGGGCATCGACCTCCTCTCGCATCTTCATGGAGCCGATTTCGGCGGTGATGGCACTGCCCGAGCGACCGGCGATCATAATGGCCGTCAGGAGCACGCCGATTTCGCGAAGCTGCAGGATCCCGACGAGGTCGACGACGAAGACTTCGGCGCCGAAATAGCGCAGCTGGAAGGCGCCCTGCTGCGCGATGATCGCCCCGATCAGGAACGACATCAGCAATATGATCGGCACCGCGCGCACGCCCATATGGTCAATCTGATTGACGATCGACGCCGGCGAGACCCCGCTGCCCCGTCCGAACTTCATCTGAGCGCCGCGCACGGCGGAGCCGAGAATATACATCGCGGCTTCGAGGTTGTTCCAGAGCTCGAAGGTGATCTTGCCGATCGGCGCAAAGATCCGCTCCAGCCAGCTTGCGCTTTGCTGCAGCTCCTGCTCGGGCTGCGGCCTGTCTTGCGAAAACTCCGCGATCATTTCGTCGATATGCGCATTGCTACCTTCGAAACGCACGGTTCCGCCGGCCCCTTCCACCTGCTTCTTCAGGCGGCACAGCAACCAGACACCGGCCGTATCGATATCCGTCACACCTGACAAGTCGAGGGTCACCTCTCCGATTTGGCCGGCAGTGAGCTTCTCGAACTCGCGCAAGACGAGATGCAGGTTAGCGCTTCGCCAGTTCCCCTCGATATGAACGAGCCGGCCGGAGCCATGGGTCTGGTCGTCCACATGCAGTGAAGCAGCGTTACGGGTTTCGGATTTCAAAACGCTTGTGTCTTTCAAGGCTTACGGCGACATTGCCGACTCGCGAACTAGCAGTTCGCCGCTTCGGATCAATATACCCAAGCCACATCAAATTTCCATGCGCGCAGGATTGCAAATATGCCACGGTCGCTTGAAATTCAGACGGAATCCTTCCCCATCTTAGGCGCATTCACGATCTCGCGCGGTGCCAAAACGTCAGCAGACGTGATCCTCTGCACAATCCGCGAGCACGGTATCGTCGGCCAGGGCGAGTGCGTTCCCTATCGTCGTTATGGCGAGACTGTGGAAAGCGTCGCCGCCCAGATCGAAGCTGCAAGGCCACTGATCGAGGCGAGCCTAACACGCCAGGAGCTACAGCGTGCAATGCCACCTGGCGCCGCGCGCAATGCCGTTGACTGCGCCCTTTGGGATCTCGAAGCCAAGAGCTCAGGCAATTCGGTCATCAAAGACCTGGGCCTGACGAAGCCGAAACCTTTGACGACGGCCTTCACGATTTCGCTCGGTGAACCTGATGTCATGGCAGGCCAGGCGCGTGCGAACGCCGATCGGGCGCTTTTGAAGATCAAGGTCGGTACCGGCGACGATGAACGCCGCATCCGCGCGGTTCGCGAGGCAGCACCCAATGCGGCGATCATTCTTGATGCCAACGAGGGCTGGCCTGAAGAGACGCTGGAGCATCATCTGCGCATCGCTGCCGAGATGCGCATCGCGCTCGTCGAACAGCCACTGCCCGCGGGCAAGGACGACCTCCTGGCGGAGATCCGCCGTCCTGTACTTGTTTGTGCGGATGAAAGCGTTCACCACACCGGTGACCTCGCGAGCCTTCGCGACCGCTACGATGCGATCAACATCAAGCTCGACAAGACTGGTGGCCTTACCGAAGCGCTGGCGATGAAGAAGGAGGCGCAGCGGCTCGATTTCAAGATCATGGTCGGCTGCATGGTCGGCACGTCGCTGGCCATGGCGCCGGCCGTGTTGCTGGCGCAGGACGCTGAATTCGTCGATCTGGACGGACCGCTGCTCCTGGCTCGCGACCGCGAAGGAGGACTGCGCTACGCCGCTTCTCTCGTCTGGCCGCCGGAAACGACGCTCTGGGGCTGAAGATAGTAAGCCACGATGACCAGGCTTAGCCCAGTCACCGCGACCAGGGCCATGACGTAGTAGCTTGCAAGCCCCAGCCACGCATAGACATAACCGGAGGCAATCGTCATCAGACCCATGAACATCCCGTTGTAAAAGAAATAGGCGCCCTGTGCAGACGATTCCTGGGTCTCCTGCACGGAGGCGACGATCCTTCTCTGCACGCCGGTATGCACAAAGGCGTAGGTACAGGAATGCATGCACTGGAGCAGAAAGAAACCCAAAAAACCCCAGTGCATCGGGAACAGGATCCAGCGACAGACGCTGACCGCCGCACCAAACCGGATCAGCGTCCAGGCACTGAAACGACGGCTAAGCCGCCTGGACAGAAAGAACACCGTTACCTCGGCCGCAACGCCGGCGCTCCAAAGGATTGCGATCTGTGTCCCCGAGAAACCGAGATCGCGCCAATAGAGAGACGCAAACGCCTGTAGGACAGCGTGACTCGACTGTTGGATTGCGACGCCGATCAGCAATGCAAGCAGATGTGGTTGGCGCAGCGAACTGCCGGTCGCCGCTGAAATGTCGACGGGCGTTCCGCGCCTGCGTGTCGGACCGATTCGTGGACAATAGAGCGCCATGACAACCGTTGTCACGAAACCAAAGGTCATGACCGGCAGCACCATCTCGCCGCCCCAGTGCCCAATCAATTGCCCGCCGATCAGGGTTGAGACGATGAACGCGACCGAACCCCATACCCGCATTGACCCGTAATCCAGCCCCCAGCGCCTGACACCGGAAATCACGATCGACTCGACAACCGGGACGTAGCAGGCAAAGGTCGCGCCCTGAACCGTGTAGACGATCAGGACCGGCCAGAATGTATTCGTCCAGTTAAGCGCGATCGCCGTCAGCAGCGATAGACAGCCTGAAACGAGAAGCACATCGGCGCGCTCTTTCATCCGGTCGGCATACATCGCGACGATCGGAGCGACGAGCACACGTACCACCATCGGCACGGCGAGAATGACGCCGATCTCATGATCGTCGAACGCGTGCAGCGCAAGCCACATCGGGAAGAACGGCAGGGCAACGCCATTGACGAGCAAAGGCGCACAATAGGACAAGGCACTGAGCAGACGGAAGCGCGGTGGTGCCCCCTCATTTGCCGGAGGATTTTGCACGGGAATCATGGAGTGGACCTGTAGGAACTGGACGTTGCCTAACACGTCAACCTAAGGGCGACCATGGCAAGAAATTGCCCAACTGAAACGTTTTAGAAAATAAATAAGGCCTGTCGCAAAGACACAACGCACGCAGTTGGCTCGGTGGATTACGCGGCCCGCAAGACGCTTCTAGGCGGCCTGCTGCGCGACGTCCTTTTCGCGATGACCGATCGCCAGCGGGACCGACTGTATATCACTCATGCTGCGCCACTCGATCAATTCAAAGGTGCCGTCTGCATGCTCGGCGATCGCCGTGCAGCTTTCGACCCAGTCTCCGGTATTGATGTAGCGGATCCCATCCATTTCTTCGATCACCGCATGGTGAATGTGGCCACAGATGACGCCGTCCGCACCATGTTTGCGGGCTTCGTCAGCGACGACGCGCTGGAACTCGCCGATGAAGTTGACCGCATGCTTGACCTGAAGCTTGGCCCACGCGGAAAACGACCAGTAAGGCATTCCCATTCGGCGGCGGATCGCTGCAAGGCCAATGTTGATCATGATTGCCATGTCGTATGCCCAGTCACCGAGATAGGCGAGCAGACGAGCGTTGCGCACAACGACGTCGAACTCGTCGCCATGCAGCACGAGGTACCTCTTGCCGTCAGCGGCTTCATGCATGATGCGCTCGGCAACCTCGATGCCCCCGAAATGGGTGCCTGGAAAGTCTCGAAGGAATTCGTCATGATTGCCGGGAATATAGATGACCCGCGTGCCCTTGCGCGCCTTGCGCAGCAGCTTCTGAACGACGTCGTTGCAATCCTGTGGCCAGTACCAGCTGCGCTTTAGCCGCCAGCCGTCTATGATATCGCCGACGAGGACGATGGTATCCGCCTCGTGATGCTTGAGAAAATCCAACAGGAAGTCCACCTTCGCGGCCTTGGAGCCGAGATGCACATCGGAAATGAAAAGCGTACGGAAGTGCCGCGTATCCATATTGTCCCTCACAGCATGCTGCCCGTGTCCAATCGTTCACCTTTCTCTCCAAAACCAGAGTCGTGTTTCAGGATGATGACATGCCGGTGCGCCGGCTGATTTTCCCAGTTGCCATCGAGCCTCGACGCAACGCCGGCAGATTTGCGCTGTTTTCGCATTTCGAACGGAAATTCCAACTGTTCCCCCATCCCGTTTGATGTATTGAAGGCATTTCAAAGAGAGCATGCGGCAGCCCGGAGGCGATGATGGATCATCAGGAAAAGTCCAAGACGGAAAAGAATTTGGTAGGTGGGAGCCTGGATGAGCAGGCGCTCTACTTCCATCGCTATCCGCGTCCTGGCAAGGTTGAGATCCAGGCGATCAAGCCTCTCGGCAACCAGCGCGACCTGGCGCTTGCCTATTCCCCCGGCGTAGCAGCACCCTGTCTGGCAATCCGCGACAACCCAGAGACGGCCGCCGATTATACCTCCCGTGCAAATCTGGTAGCGGTCATTTCCAACGGTACGGCCGTTCTCGGCCTCGGCAATATCGGCCCGCTGGCATCGAAGCCGGTCATGGAGGGCAAAGCCGTCCTCTTCAAAAAGTTCGCCAACATCGACGTCTTCGATATCGAGGTCGATGCATCGAGCGTGGAGCAGATGGTCTCGACCGTCGCTTCGCTCGAGCCGACCTTCGGCGGCATCAATCTCGAAGACATCAAGGCGCCGGAATGTTTCGAGATCGAACGTCGGCTCCGCGAGACCATGAAGATCCCGGTCTTCCATGATGACCAACACGGCACCGCTATCATCGTCGCTGCCGCGATCCTCAATGGCCTGGAACTTGCAAACAAGAAGATTGACGAAGTCAAGATCGTCGCATCCGGAGCAGGCGCCGCCGCCCTCGCCTGCCTCAATCTCCTCGTCACGCTTGGTGCCAAGCGCGAAAACATCTGGGTCCATGACATCGAAGGCCTGGTCTACGAAGGCCGCACCGAATTGATGGACGAATGGAAGAGCGTCTACGCCCAGAAGAGTGACACGCGCATGCTTGCCGAAAACATCGGCGGCGCCGACGTCTTCCTTGGCCTTTCCGCAGCAGGCGTGCTGAAGCCGGAATTGCTGGCGCAGATGGCCGAAAACCCGCTGATCATGGCGCTCGCCAACCCCACGCCCGAAATCATGCCCGATCTCGCCCGCGCTGCCCGTCCCGATGCGATGATCTGCACCGGTCGCTCCGACTTCCCGAACCAGGTGAACAACGTTCTCTGCTTCCCATATATTTTCCGGGGTGCCTTGGATTGTGGGGCGGTGACTATCAACGAAGAAATGAAGATGGCGGCCGTGCGCGCCATCGCGGCACTTGCGCGTGAGGAACCCTCCGACGTCGCCGCCCGCGCCTATTCGGGTGAAACGCCCGTCTTCGGCCCGAACTACCTAATCCCCTCACCCTTCGACCCGCGCCTGATCCTGAGGATTGCCCCGGCCGTAGCGAAAGCCGCGGCCGAAAGCGGTGTCGCCCTGCGTCCGATTACCGATTTCGACGCCTATCTCGACCAGCTCAACCGTTTCGTCTTCCGCTCGGGCTTCATTATGAAGCCGATTTTTGCGGCGGCGAAGACTGCCGAGCGCAAGCGGGTAATCTTCTCCGAAGGGGAAGACGAACGCGTCTTGCGCGCCGCGCAGGTGCTACTCGAGGAAGGCATTGCCGAGCCGATTCTGATTGGCCGCCCTACGGTCATCGAAACACGTCTGCAACGCTACGGCCTGCGCATCCGGCCGCTGGCCGATTTTGACGTCATCAACCCGGAAGACGATCCGCGCTTTCGCGAATACGTCGAACTCTACTTCTCGCTGGTTGGACGTCGAGGCGTCATTCCGGAGGCCGCGCGCACGATCGTTCGTACCAACACGACTGTCATCGGCGCGCTGGCGCTGAAGCGAGGCGAAGCCGATGCACTCATCTGCGGCCTTGAAGGCCGTTATGAGAAGCATCTACGCGACGTCCGTCAGATCATCGGCAAGAGGCAGGACGTGCGCGACTTCTCGGCACTCAGTCTGCTGATTTCACAGCGCGGCGCCACCTTCTTCACGGACACCTACGTCACCTTCAATCCGAGCGCGGAAGAGATCGCCGAGTCCGCGGTTCTCGCTGCCGAGGAAATCAAACGCTTCGGCATTACGCCGCGCGCTGCCCTTGTGTCCCACTCGAACTTCGGTTCCCGTGAGTCCGAAAGCGCGACGAAGATGCGTGCCGCTCTAAAGCTCGTGCGGGAAGCCGCCCCGGATCTCGAAGTGGACGGCGAAATGCATGGTGAAAGCGCGATCTCCGATGCCCTGCGCAAGCGCGTCATGCCTGACACGACCCTGCACGACGAAGCAAACCTGCTGGTCTTCCCGAACCTTGACGCAGCCAATATCACTCTAGGTGTCGTAAAGTCGATGATTGACGGGTTGCATGTCGGGCCGATCCTGCTTGGCGCCGCGCTGCCGGCGCACATCCTGGCGCCCTCGGTGACCTCGCGCGGCGTCGTCAACATGGCCGCGCTCGCCGTCGTCGAGGCTTCACAGCCAGCCTGATTTGCGCCAGATCTCGAAAATGCGGTAAGATTCCGACCGCAGCTTGTTAAGACAAACGAACTAGCAATGAAGGTGCGGCGGGACGCCGCGCCCGATGACCTCATCACCGATGGGACGATGCCTTGAACCGCTGGATTCTGTCACTCGCAACCGCCCTTGCACTCACCAGCCCGACCCAAGCCCAGATGCCGGGGATCTGCGGTGACCTTCGCGCCCGCCTCGCCGATCTGCCGCAAATCATCGGCAGCACGCCCGAGGTGCGCAAATTCGCCGGTGCCATCGCCGAACAGAACCTCGAGCTTCGCAAGCTCCGTAGCGATCTGCGCCAAAACGGCTGCACAAGCGGTAGCATGGTCGTGATCGGGGACGATGACGGCTACTGCGGTGAGCTTGAGCGCGCGGAAACCAAGATGGTCGACAATATCCATTATCTGCAGCAGCGGCGCGACGAACTGCGCGGCCAGAGCGATGATGTGCGAACGAGAAATGAACTGCTTGCCGCGCTCGACGACAATGGCTGCAATGAGGAGCAGTGGCCTGAGGACCGCGCCGATGGATATTCTCCGCCGCCGAGCATCGAGGATCAGGCGATGCGAAACGACACTTTCATACCTTTGGGCAGTGGTCCCAACCAGCGTCGATACGGTTTCGGCATGTCTACGCTCTCTCATCTGAACACCGTCTGCGTACGCACCTGTGACGGAGGCTTTTTCCCGCTAAGCTCGAACGCGACCTCACAGGACTTCGTGCGTGATGCTGATACCTGCGCGAAGATGTGTCCCGGCATCGACACCGAGCTTTTCTACCGTGACGTCTCCAGCACCGAGACATCTCAGATGATTTCGGCCGCGACGGGCGCTCCCTACAGCGCGATGCCGAATGCCTTCGCCTATAAGAACCGTAAGCCTGGCGAAAAATCGTCCTGCAGTTGCAATCTCAACGCTTATTACGAAGAGATGCGGAAAAGCCAATCGATTGGCGAGCCGCCGCAACAAGGATCGATCACCACGATCCAAACCAAGAAGCCCGAGCCGGAGAGCAAGGTCGTCGCCCCGGCCGCGCCGAGGCCGCAGGTGGAAGACAGGCCATACGATCCGGGCAAGGTACGCCAGATTGGTCCTCAGTTCCTGGCTGGCGACCAAGGTACGATCGACCTCAAGAACCCGGCAAAGCCAGGGCCGCAGCCGCAGCAACAATAGCCGCCCTCAGTCCCGCGAATTCTCCCAGCGATCGGAAAACACCAGTTGCTTCAGGGGCAAGCGCTGACGCCAACCTTTGACCGCCAGTTCCGGCTGGTCATAAAGCTTGTCGACATAGCCGACGCAAAGCCAGGCAACGATCTCCACCCGCTCCGGCACGCCGAGGATCTCTTTGATATCGGCTTCATGAAAGATGCTCACCCAGCCGACCCCGACGCCTTCGGCTCGGGCCGCCAGCCACAGGTTCTGCACGGCGCACACGGTGGAGTATGAATCCATCCGCCGGTTATGCGTTCGGCCGAGAACAATATCGCCGCAGCGATCCGGATCGCAGGTCACACAGATGCTAAGCGGTGCAGCTCGGATACCTTCGAGTTTCAGCGAGCGGTAGAGCTGTCGCCGCTCGCCGTTAAACATCTCACCCGCCTCGCGGTTGGCGCGATCGAAGGCCTGCCACGCAGCCTCCTTCACCTTGTCATCGCGCACAAGGATGAAATTCCAGGGCTGCATGAACCCAACAGACGGCGCGTGGTGCGCGGCCGTCAAAAGCCTTTCGACAACGTCGTCCGGTATGGCATCCGGGAGGAACTCCGAACGGACGTCGCGGCGCGTGGAGATCGCCCGGTAAACGGCGTCACGTTCCTCGATCGAAAAAGCTGAGGCCCCCAACAAGGAGCCTGAATGGTCTGGTCGCATCGTCTATCCCCAACAACACAACCGCCCGCCGTCCACGCGGGCCAGTCTATGATGTCAGGCCGGTCTTCTGACTTGGCGTCATCCGACTGCCGCGCCTTCCCGGTGTTTCACCAGTGGCGTGTTGCGGCAGTCGTCAGCCTTACAGCGTTGGGCACGTTTCGGTCTCTCACCGAATTCCCGATTCTCCCACCTGGGGCGGGCACCTGACGGTGGCTCTATGCCCGCAAAAATCGCTCGATGCAATCCTTCAATCAGAGACGGGGTAATAACGCACATAGGCGAACTCATCGCCGGATGGCGACCAGTTTGGCACGTTGATTGTCCCCTGCCCGCCGAAGAGATCAAAGAGTATCGTGGGATTGCCCCCGTCCATATCCATCAGCCGCAGACGAACATGAAGGTCGCGCGGATGGTCGAAAACATCAGGATCGTAGGAAAGGAAGAGGACCTTGTCGTTGTTGGGCGAGGGATGGGCAAACCAGTTCCCATAGTTGTCATTGGTGACCTGTTCTAGCCCGGTCCCGTCGGGATGGATCCGCCAGATCTGCATGAGGCCAGTGCGACTGGAATTGAAGTAGATCCAACGACCGTCAGCGGAATAGTCCGGCCCGTCATTGCGTCCCTCGCCGTGCGTCAGCCGTTTTTCTTCGCCGCCATCCACGGAAATCGAGTAGATATCGAAGAAGTCGTTGCGGATGCCGCAATAGACCAGTTGTTTCCCGTCAGGCGACCAGCCGTGCCAATAGGACGGCTGATTTTGCGTCACCAGACGCGGCATCCCACCTTCGGCCGGAAGCACATAAATCGTCGACTTCCCGAACTCGGTCTTGTCAGAGATGACGATCTGGCGGCCATCCGGCGAAATGCCATGATCGTTGTTGCAGGCTTTGGCAAAGCCGGTATCGACTTTCTCGACCCTGCCCGAACCGTCAAGCGCCAGTCGATATAGAAGTCCGCCGCCGTTCAACAGAAGATAGCTGCCGTCGGGTGCAAAGTTGGGCGCCTCCACGAGTTGCGGCGTTTGCCAAACAACCCGTGCCTTGCCTGTCCTGATGTTGTAGATCTCCACGGAACTTCGCAATCTGAACCCTCCTGACATCGACTCCGCCAGACCTACGACGGTCCACCACTCAGCACAAGTAAATGCGCCGGGCCAGTTTTGGCTCGGGACACGTCTCTTGGGCGAGCGGTCCTTATCCACCAATCACAAATTTGGGAAACCTCACGGTTCATCTAGCGTTCATGACGGGGATGTGACAGTTCGGTGAAGCTTTTATGACGTTGGAGTTTTCCAGTTGATCGCCTTGGTAATGAGGTCTGCAGCGGCAGCGCGTTTTGCGTCGCTTTCCACCGATTTTGGAGGAAGCGTCCAGGCCCCTGCTATACGCAGAGCGCTTGAGGTCGTTCTTTGCGCCCTGCTTGCTCTCTTTACTACAGCTGCCGTCGAGATAATCGCCCGCGACGGGCTGACCGACGTGCGCGAGTTCCTGACGTCACCGGCACGTCCCGGAATGACGACAATCGCGATGTTGACCGTCCTGATGCTGTCGCTCGATGCCGCCCTGGGAAGGCGATTCGTCTCGGCCCTGATCGTTCTGCCTCTGGTCTTTGTTCCCGCCATTGTCTCCAATCAGAAGCAACATTACCTCACGGACCCGCTATATCCATCCGACCTCCTTTTCGGACGCCAGATCATCGAACTGCTTCCTGTCATGGTACGCGACCGCCCTTGGAGCGCCGTTGCGATGGTTGTCGGGATCATTCTTTCCGCTGGCTCGATTATCATCCTCTGGCGGTTCGCCTGGCGCCACTTCCCACACCTCTCCAGGACCTCTCGCCTGCGCCGGCTCTGTGTCGGAGTGCCCATTATCGCGGCTTTCGGCTCTTTGATGGACTATTCCCAGTATTCTTTTATCCGCGACCGCCTTCAGGTGGTTCCGATGATGTGGGACCAGAAGGAAAACTACCGCAGCAACGGCTTCATCCTTGCCTTCATTTTCAATATTCCTATGGCCGATGTGGCAGCGCCGCCCGGCTTCGGTCCGCAGGCGCTTGATGCCATCCCGAACCGCAATTATGGCTACCTGAGCGGCCCGCGCGAAAAACCCGACGTGATCATGCTGATGAGTGAATCGTTCTGGGATCCGACCCGGCTGAAGACGCTCACCCTTTCGCCCGATCCTATGCCGACTATCCGGGCCATACAGTCTGGCTACGTCTTCTCGCCGGAGTTCGGCGGTATGACCGCCAATGTCGAATTTGAGGCGTTGACAGGCTTTTCCAATGCCTTCCTTCCCTACGGCAGCATCCCCTATCAGCAATACGTCCGTCACGACGTCCCCTCGCTTGCCACCTTCTTCCGTAGCCAAGGCTATGCGGCACGTTCGCTTCATCCATTCAGCGGCTGGTTCTGGAATCGCAATGAGGTCTACAGGGACTTCGGTTTCGAGCAATTCCGCTCCGAAGAAACTATGCCTCCAATGGAAAAGAGGGGCCTCTTCGCCTCAGACGAGTCCTTCATGAAGGAGATCATGAACGAGGCTGACGGTATCGATCGGCCGTTCTTCTTCTTCGCTGTCACCCTGCAGGGACATGGCCCGTACGAGCCAAACCGATACGCACGAAACACGATCGACATAAAGGGTAACCTGAACGATGCCGACCGCGCGACGCTTGGCACCTACACCCAGGGCGTTAAGGAAGCGGACGACAGCCTCAAGATGCTGATGGATTGGGCCGAAAAGCGCGAGCGTGAGACGATCATAGTGCTCTGGGGCGACCACCTGCCGCCGCTCGGCAACGTCTACACGGCGACCGGCTACATGTCGGATCAGGTTGCCACCCGCAAGGCATCGGCCAGCATCATGAAGCAGGAGCACGAGACCCCGCTCGTCATTTGGTCGAACAAAAAGGGCAGCAAGAAGGACATAGGCACGATCAGTCCATCACTGCTTCCCTACCACCTTCTGAAGTTCGCCGGCTTCGAGCACCCCTACTACACGGGCTTCCTCGGGCGCGTGCAGAGGAAGTATAGCGTCATCGATCGCTACCAGCTGATTGCGCGCGACAACACGCCCTCTCCCGATTGGGTTCTGAAGCCGAAGAGCCTCGATCCCCTCGTGCGCGACTACCGATACCTCCAGCACGACATCATGTTTGGCAAGGCTCAGACGCTCGATCGCTTCTTCCCACAGCATGCTTGGCTGTATGCGCAAGGAACGTAAAAGAGTGGCACAAACCCTCATTGCAATTTGAAAACATTACGGAATACTGGCGCCCGAGCGTTCTAGCATTCGGAGTCGGCCATGCACAATCTATCGGACTTAATCCACCATCACTTCGATAAATCTGCTGACCAACTCGGCGACATCGAGAAGCGCGTTCTCGCAAAGGCCCACGAGCGCAAGATAATCTCGACCGATATCAATGCGGCCTTGCAGGCGGAAGCATCCGCTGGAGAGCGCCTGGCGGATTCGATTGCCCGCGTCGGCGGCTCATGGTCATTCATTGTCGCCTTCTTGCTGTTTTTGGTCTTCTGGTGCGTTGTAAACACCGTCGTTTTGCTTACCCGTGCCTTCGATCCCTATCCCTTCATCTTCCTCAATCTCGTGCTTTCGATGCTGGCCGCAATCCAGGCGCCCATCATCATGATGTCCCAGAACCGTCAAGCGGAGCGCGATCGTTTCGAGGCGGCCAAAGACTACGAAGTCAATCTCAAAGCAGAACTCGAAGTTCTTTCTCTTCATCAGAAGATAGACATGCGTGTGCTCACTGAAATTGCAGCATTGCGCGAGGACATCGAGCGACTGAACCAGCGCCTGCCGAGTTGATGGAACGATGTAGGCAACATCGCAGCTTAACTATGATTAGCAATTGACGATCCGCCAACCGAATCCCGTATTGAAACATCGCCGCAAATGTAAGAGGAGCAACTGAAACCAATTCGATGCGAGCGTGCAAAAACGATGCTCACTGGCCGACCGCATACACGCGATGAAATCCTCCATCACCCGCTGTTTCTGTCGATCGAACGCCAGATCGCCCTTCATCTTATCGGCATCCATAAGCGAGCCCCACGCCTTGCCCGCCTTGCCGCCTCGCACCGCAAATGGCTGCTGACGCAGACACTATTTGCCATGCATATCGGACGAGATCGAGGCGATCCCGTTTCAGGATTAACGGCCGGCCGCCTGATGCGGGCCGCCAAAGAATTCGACCTCGCCAGCAAGAATACGGCAGCTTCGTTCCTGGCTGAACTCATCGCATACAAATTTCTGCGTGATGCTCCCGATGACACGCCCGATCGGCGCCTTCGCCGCCTCGAGACAACCGAGGTCAGCGAGGAGGCGATGGCTTCGTGGTTCCAGGGACACATGGCCTGCCTTGATCAGCTCGACGGCGGTAATCGTGCAAGCTTGACTGCCGACGAGCCCCGCCTCTTTCATCTCGCGCAGCCACGTGCTGTGTGCGCCCTTATTAGGGAGCCTGTCTGGAAGGAGCCGCGGACCAGCATCGGGCACTTTCTGTGGTCCGACATTGGCGGCCTCGTGCTGCACGATTTGATCAGCCGCCTTCCCGATGACGCACGCGATCAGGAACGCGTTCTGCTCAATAACGTGAGCACCACCGAGATCGCCAATGATTTCGGCATCTCGCTTACTAACCTGAAACGGATGTTCAAGAAGGTCGAAATGGACAACCTGCTTGGCTGGGAAAGCCCCCGTCACCGAGGTTTACTGTGGCTCTCGCGCGCGTTCATCGAAGATTATTTCCATTGGCAGTCCGCTAAGTTCGCCGAATTGGACGCCGCGATCCACTGGGCGGCAAGCCAAATCGGTCGAGGCGTTCACCACGATGACGCGCCTGGCCACCATCCCTGACAAAGATCAATGGGTTGCCGAAAAAATGCGGCCGCCGCCCGCTCTTACCGATGCGTTCTTCATTCCATAAAAAAGCCCGGCGTTGACCGGGCTCCTTTTATCAGTCTTGCGCAGATCAGCCGTTGGCGGCCATCCGCTTTTCGTCGCGGCCACCCTTCATGCGCTCGGCCAGAAGGAAGGCAAGCTCCAGCGCCTGGTCGGCATTGAGACGCGGGTCGCAATGCGTATGGTAGCGATCGTGCAGGTCCTCTGCTGTCACAGCGCGCGCGCCGCCGGTGCACTCCGTCACGTCTTTGCCGGTCATCTCGATATGGATGCCGCCCGGATGCGAACCCTCAGCGCGATGGATCTGGAAGAAGCTCTCGACTTCCGACAGGATCCGCTCGAACGGACGCGTCTTGTAGTGGTTGAGCGTGATCGTGTTGCCGTGCATCGGATCGCATGACCAGACGACCTTGCGCCCCTCGCGCTCGACCGCGCGGATGAGGCGCGGCAGATGCTCGGCGACCTTGTCGTGGCCGAAGCGGCAGATCAGCGTCAACCGGCCCGCTTCGTTCTCCGGATTGAGAATATCGATTAGGTTCAAAAGGTCGTCCGCCTGCAAAGACGGGCCGCACTTGAGACCGATCGGATTCTTGATGCCGCGGCAGTATTCGACGTGGGCATGGTCGGCCTGGCGCGTGCGGTCGCCGATCCAGATCATGTGGCCTGAAGTCGCGTACCAATCGCCAGACGTCGAGTCGACGCGCGTCAGCGCTTCTTCGTAGCCAAGCAGCAACGCTTCATGACTGGTGAAGAAATCCGTCTCGCGCAGGCTCGGATTGTTTTCCGAGGTGATGCCGATCGCCTTCATGAAGTCCATGGTCTCGCTGATGCGGCTGGCAAGCTTGCGGTAACGCTCGCCCTGCGGGCTATCCTTGACGAAGCCGAGCATCCACTGATGCACGTTCTCTAGGTTGGCATACCCACCCATCGCGAAGGCACGCAGCAGATTGAGCGTTGCGGCCGACTGGCGGTACGCCATGGCCTGACGCTCGGGATTTGGAATGCGCGCATCCTCAGTGAACTCGATGCCGTTGATGATGTCACCGCGGTAGCTCGGCAGCGACACGCCATCCTGTGTCTCAATGCCGGAAGAGCGCGGCTTAGCGAACTGGCCAGCTATGCGACCGACCTTGACGACCGGAAGCTGCGCACCGAATGTCAGTACGACGGCCATCTGCAGGAAGGCGCGAAAGAAGTCGCGGATATTGTCGGCACCGTGCTCGGCAAAGCTCTCGGCGCAATCGCCGCCCTGCAGGAGGAAGCCGTTGCCTTCAGCGACATTGGCGAGGTGCTTCTTGAGACGGCGTGCTTCCCCCGCAAAGACGAGCGGCGGATAGGATGCGAGCTGGGCTTCCGTTGCTGCCAATGCCGCCTGGTCCGGATAGTCCGGAACCTGCTGGATCGGTTTCTGCCGCCAACTGCTCGGGGTCCAATTCTGTGCCATCTCACTCACCTGTTTCAGCATCCGGTTCAGTCCGGATGTTCCGTCCTAAAAATGTTGCGCGGCTTATAAACCTTTAGCGCCATCTTGCATAGCGGCGTTCCGCTCTTTGGCGCTCCGGCTTTATGTCGAGAACAACAGACAATAATAAAGGAAATCCGCGCTGGGTTTTCAAAGGCCAGACGCGCGATTAATGGTCAATATACCAAGACAGTTTGTATCTAATTTAGGCTTTTGCCGTAGAAACACCGTCAATTCTAATGGCGCGTCATGAGGACCCCGCTTGATCACCGATGGTATGGTGTAACCGTGGGATTGATTTCGTGCGCAGCTTGCATCGTTTCTGCACTGACCGTTCTGGCAACTTCGGCATGCTCACGGCCATCCTGATGGTGCCGCTCCTCGGCTCCGCGGGCGTGGCCGTCGACTTCGCTCATGCCTTGAGCCTGCGGACACAACTTTACGCCGCTGCCGACGCCGCTGCCGTTGGTGCAATCGCGGAAAAATCCGCGGCCGCTTCTGCCGCAATGAAAATGACCGCCGATGGCGCAGTCTCCGTCGGGCAGGACGACGCGCGCAATATCTTCGTCAGCCAGATGCAGGGCGAATTGACGGCAAGCCAAGTTGCAGTCGACATCAAGGTGAACAAGGCAGCAAACAAACTCAACGCGTCCGTATCCTTCAGCGCCGCCGTCCCGACGACGTTCATGCAGATTTTCGGACGAAAGAACGTCGAAATATCAGGAACCGCGACAGCGACGATTGAGACAGCGTCCTTCATGGATTTCTATATTCTGATCGACAACACGCCATCGATGGGTGTCGGGGCGACGCCGACCGACGTCGCCACCATGGTAGATCTCACGAAAAACAACAAATCGAACGCCTCCTGCGCCTTTGCCTGCCATGAGAGCGGCACAAACAAGGGCAAGGATTACTATGCACTTGCCAAGAAGAACAAAGTGACGATGCGCATCGATGTCGTGCGCCAGGCTACGCAGGCACTGACTGCGACCGCCAAGGCCGATCCCGACAATCAATTTCGTATGGCGGTCTATACCTTCGGTGCGAAAGCCGAGGCGGCGGGGCTGAGTGAAATCGTTCCGCTTACGGGCGACCTTGACAAGGTGGGCAGCAAGGTCTCAGAAAAAACGGCCAATCCTCAAGCGGGCGACAGCGAATACGTCCTCGACCTGATGACCATCCCGCAGCAGGGCTACAATGACGACACCCAGACGAGCTTCGATAGCGCGCTGACCCTGCTCAAGAGCAAGATCCCGGCCGGAGGCTCAGGAACAAGCGCCGCCGATACACAGAAGATCGTTTTCTTCGTGTCCGACGGTGTCGGCGACAGTTACAAGGCATCGAATTGCACAAAGAAAACGACCGGCAGCCGCTGCCAAGAGCCGATCGATACCTCGTTCTGCCAGCCATTGAAGGACAAAGGCATCAAGATCGCGGTACTCTACACGACTTATCTGCCGTTACTCACCAACAACTGGTACAATACCTGGATCAAACCCTTCCAGGCCGAAATTCCGACGAAGATGCGGGATTGCGCGTCACCTGGGCTCTATTTCGAGGTGACACCCACCGAAGGTATCACGGACGCCATGAAGGCGCTTTTCCTAAAGGTCGTCCGCATGCCCCGCATCACCAGCTGACCGGCGTCAAACACGAAGGCCGTCCCGAATGCGATAGCTCGGCGCATACATTGTGACGAGCTCTTCCGCTGCCGTCGGATGCACGGCCATTGTCCGGTCGAAATCGTCCTTTGTGCAGCCTGCCTTTAGCGTGATGCCGAGGATCTGCGCCATTTCTCCGGCATCGTGTCCGAGGATGTGCGCCCCGACGACCTTTCGGCTGGAAGCGTCGACAATCAGCTTCATGATCATCTTCTCGCTGCGCCCCGACAGCGTCGCCTTGAGCGGACGAAACTGCGCACGGTAAACCTCGAGCTCCTTGTAGCGCTTGCCCGCTTCTTCCTCAGTCAGGCCGACCGTGCCGATTTCAGGCTGCGAGAAAACGGCCGTTGCGATCGTCTCGTGATCCGGCTTGGTCGGGTTATCCTTGTACTCGGTTTCGATGAAGCACATCGCCTCATGGATCGCCACGGGCGTGAGTTGCACCCGATCGGTGACATCGCCCAACGCATAGATGTT
The DNA here is from genome assembly GCF_000312665.1 of Rhizobium mesoamericanum STM3625. Taxonomy (GTDB): domain Bacteria; phylum Pseudomonadota; class Alphaproteobacteria; order Rhizobiales; family Rhizobiaceae; genus Rhizobium; species Rhizobium mesoamericanum. The sequence goes on from NZ_HF536772.1 coordinate 2,907,412, forward strand.
CGGGATGCTGGTGCGCGAATATTCGTCGACCACCACGGCTCCGAGTTCGTCCGTCTTGACCCCGGCAGCCTCCAAACCAAGGCCCTGGGTATTCGGGATGCGTCCAAGAGCCAGCATGACAACATCCGCCGTAAGCGTGCCGTTGTTCAGCGTCTCGATTAAGAGACGGTCATCGCGCTTTTTTACCTTCTCGAGCGTGTCATGGCAGAGAATGCGGATGCCTTTGGCGACCATCGCCTCGTGCAGCCCCTGCCGAAGGTCATGATCGAAGCGAGAAAGGATCTCCGCGCCACGGTAAATCAGTGTCGTCTCGACGCCGAGACCATGAAAGATGTTGGCAAATTCCACGGCGATGTAGCCGCCGCCGGCAATAACGATCGCCTTCGGAAGCGCTTCCAGATGGAAGGCTTCATTGGACGAAATGCAGAGTTCATGCCCCGGCAACGCCGCGTGCGGATTTGGTCGGCCACCGGTCGCGATCACGATTGTCTTGGCTGTTACCGTCTTGCCGGTGTTGACCAGTCGAACCGTATGCGAGTCGACCAGTTCGGCACGCGTTTCCAGGATCTCGGCGTTGGCACCGCTCAGACCCTTTTTATAGAGCCCCTCGAGGCGCGCGATCTCGTTGTCCTTGGCGGCAATCAACTTATTCCAATCGAAGGAGCTCTCGCCGACCGTCCAGCCGAACCCGGCAGCATCTTCGAAATGTTCGTGGAATTGAGCCGCGTAGACGAAAAGTTTCTTCGGGACGCAGCCGCGGATCACGCAAGTTCCGCCGTAGCGGTATTCCTCCGCAATCGCGACCTTCTTACCAAGCGAGGCTGCGACACGGGCGCTTCTAACGCCGCCTGAGCCACCGCCAATGACAAAGAGATCGTAATCGTAGGACGTCATGAGAAACTCCGGATGGAATCGGCTGGTGGGGTGACAGTGATATAGTATGGGCCGCGGCAAAAACAAAAGCCCGGACGATGCCGGGCTTTTGCTCTTCTATCGTTGTACGCTCATGGCTTCGGCTTCGCAGCCGGCGTCGTGGCCTTTGGCGGCGTCGTTGCTGCCGGGTTTGCCGGATCGGCGGCCGGCGGCGGCGCCTTGATGATCTTGGCAAGCTCAGTGCTCGTCTGCTTTTGCAAGTCGCGGGAAATGCCCTGCGCCCAAATGTCTGCAGCCTTCACGGTTTCGCGCGATGCGATAGGACCATCCTTCAGCAGCTTCTTGCCAACCGGCGAGTTATAGAACTCGGCAATCGCGTTGAGCTCCTCGACGGAGAATGCCTTGGCATAGGTCAGCGCCGCTTCCTTTTCGAGATCGGCACGGCGGGGTGCGAGGGCCAACGCCTGCTTGTCAACCTCAGCCGTGATTGCGTCCTGGTAGTTCGGTGAGTCCTGGATTAGATCTGCCTTCAGGCGCTCCGCCAGGCCCGGCAGGATATTATCGAACTGCGCGGTGGCACCGATCGCGTCGATGGCGGCGCGGGCGGCCTTCAACTGCTCAGGAGAGGCTTCCTGCGCGTGTGCGGCAAAGCCGAATGCGACGCCCGAAAGAATAACGGTCGCAGCAGCAAAACGGCCAAGACCTGCAAATTTAATCATGAGTTTCAATGCTCCTGTTACCTGTTCGCCCACAGCGTGCGCGCACCTGCTGGACCTGCAATGATCGCAAGCGTCGCCATTTTGAGAAAGAGCCCGTGTTCAACGACTCCGGGTATTGAGTTCAGCTCGTTTGAAAGCGCCTCTGCATCAGGAATGCGGCCAAAAGATGCATCGATGATGTAGTGGCCACCGTCCGTCATGAAGTCTTCGCCACCGGATTGGCGCAGCGTCAGACTGCCGCTCAATCCGAGTTTCGAGGCCTTCTTTTCAATTGTCATGCGTGTCGACACAAGCCCGAACGGATTGACCTCGATCGGTAGCGCAAACGCGCCGAGCATCTCGACCAGTTTGCTCTCATCGGCAATCACGATCATGCGCTGAGATGCCGCAGCAACGATCTTTTCGCGCAGCAGCGCACCCCCGCCCCCCTTGATGAGGGTCAGGTCGGAATCGACCTCATCGGCGCCGTCGATCGTCAGATCGAGTTCCGGCAGCTCGTCAAGTGACTTCAGCGGGACGCCGAGTTCTACGCAGAGCCTTGCCGTGCGTTCGGATGTTGGCACCCCTTCGACCTTGAAGCCGGTTGCAACCTTCTCCGCCAGCAGCCGAACGAACTCCTCGGCAGTACTCCCGGTCCCGATTCCAAGCCGCATGCCATATTCGACATGAGCGAGTGCGGCCTCGGCGGCCTTGATCTTCATTTCGCGGGCATCCATGCGCCGCTGACTCCGATTATTGCGTTGGATGTGCTGTTTACACGGCTCGCTTGCCAAACGAAAGCCAAAATAGCGTAATGCTTTTCGAAAAGCCGTGGGCATCTACAACGGATCGCTTCTGCCGCGAACCGTTGCTTTTCCCGCCCTCATCACCTACTGCCGACAACATCATTTCTGAAAGGCGGAATCTTGAACCCAGCCCTCGTTGTATTCGATCTCGACGGAACACTACTCGATACGCACACCGACCTCGTCGAGAGCCTGAACCATACGATTGCAGCATTCGGCGTGGCACCCGTCAGCTACGACGACCTCACGCATCTTGTCGGACACGGCGCCAAGGTCATGATCGAGCGGGCCTGCGGACTTCGGGGACATCCGTTATCAGAGGACGAGCTCCCTGCCCTCCTTAACCGTTTCATTGCGCACTACACCGACACTATGCCGGGACATACGGCACCTTACCCCGGCCTTGTCGAGGCAATGGATCGACTGACGAGTGCCGGCTGCAAACTTGCCATTTGCACCAATAAGCTCGAAGGTCTGGCGCGCAGCCTGATCGAGAAGCTGGAACTCAGCCGCTACTTCGATGCCATTACCGGCGGCGACACCTTCCTAGTCAGAAAACCTGACGCCCAACATCTCCTCGGAACCATCGACCGCGCAGGCGGTCACGCCCGCAACACCGTCATGATCGGCGATAGCATCAACGACATTCTTGTTGCCCGAAATGCCGGCGTGCCCTCGATCGCCGTGCCGTTCGGCTATTCCGACGTCCCCGTCGAGACACTAGGGGCGACCCGCGTGATCACACATTTCGACGAGCTCACGCCTGCGCTCGTGGACGAGTTGATCGCGGACTTTGCCGCGAGGCCGACTGCCGCAGTAGGCTGACACAAGAAAGGCGGCTCACCGGCCGCCTTTTTTCATTACGTCCGCAGGCGGAATCAGATTTGCGCGCCACGTGCCTTCGTCGTGGCATCGAATGCCTTCTCAACGTAAGCATCACGGCCGTACACGTCGTCGAAATACTGCACGACGCCATCCTTGTTCGGCCACGCCGTGAAATAAGCGACGTAAACCGGTATCTTCTGGGGAACCTGAATGGAGTGGTTCTTGCCGGTCGCGATCTCCTTGCCAATCTGTTCGACGGACGTATTCAGTACGGCCGCCGCCATCGCACGCGGCTCGGCGAGACGCACGCAACCGTGGCTGAGAGCGCGCATGTCACGCTTGAAGAAGCTCTTCGAGGGCGTGTCATGCATGTAGATCGCATGCGCATTTGGGAAGAGGATCTTGAGTTCGCCAAGCGCATTGTCGTCGCTCGGCGGCTGGCGGACGGAAACGTTGGTCGTTGAGCCGTACCAGTCGACACTGGACGACGCCACGGCACGCCCGCCAACCGTTACCTCATAGCCCATCCGGTCCAGATAACTCGGGTCGGAGCGCAGACGCGGCAGCATCTCGTTGATGATGATCGACTGCGGAACACCCCAGAAAGGATTGAACTCGACCGTCTCGATCTGATCCTGGAAGAAGAAGGTCTGGTGCGACGGCTGCCCGACGACAACACGCATCGACAACTGCTCCTTGTTGTCGTTGTGGTAGTAGACCATGTAGGCCGGCTGGTTGATGAAAACGTAGCGCGAGCCGAGATCATTCGGTAGCCAACGTGCCTGCTCCAAGGCAACGACCAGCTTTTCGATTTTCGAGGGGTTGCTGTCGCCGCCGACCATGATGCGGACAGTCGCCTGGCCGATGACGCCATCCGGCTTCAACCCATGTTCCTTCTGGAAACCTTCGACAAGCGCAACGATCTCCGGCGAATACTCGGTGCTGCCAGCATAGGCAGCAAGCGTTGCCGTATGCTCAGCCTTGAGGGCGGCCGAACCGTGCTTGGAGATCGCCTTCACGATATTCGGGATTTCGGACGAGCTCTCGCCAGGGTGAAGCACGCCGCTCAGGGCGATGTTGATACGCTCGCCGCTTGCGCCTTCAGCGCGCAGCTTTGCCAGTTCGCCTTCAAGCGCGACAAACTGCGGCCCGTCCGGCGTGCGGCTTTTAAGATAGGCGGCCGTGTCCGGGCTCATTCGGGCGAGCTTCAGCACCGGCGCCAGGTTCACGTCCTTACGCTTGAAATCGTGATAGCCGGAGAGCTTGTTCGGATCGATCCGACCGCGAACGGTGTCCTGCACATAGGCAAGCACCTTGGCGGAAAGCTCCAGCTCGAACTGCGTCAGGGCGCGTTCACGGATTGCTGGATCCGGATTGGCCGGATCCTCGCTCGGCACCTGGACTGCATAATCAGCCGGGTCGAGACCGACCGACGCGGCATCCGCCAACACGCCCATTGCCGCCTTGGCGCGATCGTTGACGTCAGTACCGGCCAGCCACAAGAACGGGTTCTTCACGTCTCCGTAATATGCCTCGAGCGCCTTGGCGACTTCGACGGGAGCCCGCACCTTGGCCTCGATCAGGAAACGGCGCTGCACCGACGGCGCGGCCTCGGTCGTTGCCGACGCATCGGCAACTGCCCCGGTGACAACAGGGTCGGCAAACTTGCCGGTGTCAACAAAGCGCATCGCATCCGGCTGATACGTATAGTAGCGCGGGCTCGAAACCTTCGGCAGGGGCGCATCCGGCGCGGACTGGAGGAACGAAGGCACCGACTGCCTCGGACTGACAATCGTGCCCTGGGTCCGAGCGCGATCCCCGCGGATCATATCCATCAAGGTGTAAGCGTGCGCGGGCGCGGCGCCCGTGGCAGCCATACCGCAGGAAAGCGCGAGTGCGGAGGCCGCACCTTTCAGAAGGAATGTCATGCTTTTATCCAGTCCCAGTGTCATGCTGTCTTCAAATCGCGGGCAAGACCCGCCTTAAGAACGTGTTTCATCCGGCGCGTGCGTCACATGGCAGAAAGCCGGCTCGCCCGCCAGCCTCGACCAACTCAACCTTTAGTAACTAGGTAAACTCTTGCGCCGGCCGTCAGTTCACACAAAATTATGAAATTATTGGTTAATTTTTTACTCTATTTTCGCGATCAGACACAGTGGCCAAAAAGCAGCTGCCAGATAAAAATTCAGCCGTGTCTAAAAGATCACTGATCTTTCGCTTACTAACATGACGCCGCCACTCATATTTGTGTTTTCAAGCGGTTTTCTTCGGATGATTTCAGACCTATAAGACCGCATCTCTGAGACGCACCGCGAAAGAAAGGTATGGCCATGACCTCCACCCGCACCGAAACAGATACGTTCGGCCCAATCGAAGTTCAGAGTGACAGGTATTGGGGCGCCCAGGCACAGCGCTCCCTTGGCAACTTCAAGATCGGCGCGGAAAGACAGCCGCGGTCGATCATTCGCGCGCTCGGCATCGTCAAGCAGGCGGCGGCGCGCACAAATATGGCGCTTGGCCAACTCGATCCGGCGATCGGAAACCCTATCGTAAATGCGGCACAGGAAGTCATCGAGGGCAAACTCAACGATCACTTTCCTCTCGTCGTCTGGCAGACCGGCTCGGGCACGCAATCAAACATGAATGCCAATGAGGTGATCTCCAACCGCGCAATAGAAATGCTGGGTGGGGTGATGGGATCGAAGAAGCCGGTTCACCCGAACGATCACGTCAACATGAGCCAGTCGTCGAATGACACCTATCCAACGGCAATGCACATCGCCTGCGCCGAAGAGATCGTTCGCCACCTGCTTCCGAGCCTGCGGCATCTGCATGCCGCCCTTGACATGAAGGTCACCGAGTTCAGCCACATCATCAAGATCGGCCGCACGCACACTCAGGACGCAACGCCGCTGACGCTCGGCCAGGAGTTTTCGGGCTACGCAGCGCAGGTCGGCTCCGCCATCAAGCGCATCGAGATGACGCTGCCCGGCCTTTACGAACTTGCACAAGGCGGAACCGCCGTCGGAACCGGCCTCAACGCACCGGTCGGCTTTGCCGAGATGGTTGCTGAAGAGATCGCCAGCATTACCGGACTGCCGTTCGTCACTGCCCCGAACAAGTTCGAGGCGCTCGCCGCGCATGACTCGATGGTATTCAGCCACGGCGCCATCAACGCCGCCGCCGCGGCCCTCTTCAAGATTGCCAATGATATTCGCCTGCTGGGATCTGGCCCTCGTTCCGGCCTTGGCGAACTCGCCCTTCCCGAGAACGAGCCCGGCTCCTCCATCATGCCGGGCAAGGTCAACCCGACGCAGTGTGAAGCCTTGACGCAAGTTTGCATTCATATCTTCGGCAACAACGCTGCCCTGACCTTCGCCGACAGCCAGGGCCACTTCGAGCTCAACGTCTACAATCCGATGATGGCCTACAACTTCCTCCAGTCGGTGCAATTGCTCGGTGACGCAGCGATCTCCTTCACCGACAATTGCGTCGTCGGTATCGAGGCACGCGAAGACAATATCAGGGCCGGTCTCGAGCGCTCGCTCATGCTGGTCACTGCGCTCGCGCCTAAAATTGGCTACGACAATGCCGCCAAGATCGCCAAGACGGCACACAAGAACGGCACGACCCTCAAGGAAGAGGCGTTGGCGAGTGGTCTCGTCACCATTGAGGAGTACGATGCGATCGTTCGCCCCGAGGCGATGATCGGCCCGAAATAACCCGCGCCGAGCAGCCGAAATAGGAGGCCGCCGCACCGCGGCGGTGTTTTCACAGGGTATCATGATTAAAACAGACAGGTTTTAGAATTATTGCAATTGCGAAGACGCCCGAATAGACCATCTGCGATTTCGGTCCGCATGAAAGGTCCTTCGATGGCTGACGATCTTTTCCCCCTCAGCAAAGATACTACCCCATACCGCAAGATCAGCAGCGACTACGTCTCTGTCGACAGCTTCAAGGGACAGGACATCCTGAGCGTCGAGCCCGAAGGCATCCGTCTGCTCGCCGAAACGGCCTTCGCCGACATCAACCATCTCCTGCGCCCCAGCCATCTGAAAAAGCTCGCTTTAATCCTTGAGGATCCCGAAGCGACCGACAACGACCGCTTTGTCGCGTATGATCTGCTAAAAAACGCCAACATAGCTGCCGGTGGCGTGCTGCCCATGTGCCAGGATACGGGCACAGCGATCATCATGGCCAAGAAGGGCCGCCGTGTCTGGACCGAAGGCGAGGACTACTCGGCCCTCGCCAAGGGCGTGATGGACGCCTATGAGAAGAAGAACTTGCGCTATTCGCAGCTCGCCCCCGTCAAGATGTTCGAGGAGAAGAACACCAAGAACAATCTGCCGGCCCAGATCGACATCTATGAGGAAGGCACCGACTCTTACGATTTCCTGTTCGTCGCCAAGGGCGGTGGCTCAGCCAACAAGACCTTCCTCTATCAAGGCACCCCGTCGCTTTTGACGCATGATCGGATGATCGACTTCCTCAAGGAGAAGATCCTGACGTTAGGTACGGCGGCCTGCCCTCCCTACCATTTGGCAATCGTCATTGGCGGCACGTCGGCCGAGATGAACCTGAAGACCGTCAAGCTTGCCTCGACGCGCTATCTCGACGGTCTGCCGACCGAAGGTTCCGATAGCGGCCATGCCTTCCGCGATATCGAGATGGAAAAGGAAATCCATAAGCTGACGCAGCAGATGGGTGTCGGCGCCCAGTTCGGCGGCAAATATTTCTGTCATGACGTGCGTGTCATCCGCCTGCCGCGCCACGGTGCCTCGTTGCCGATCGGCCTCGGGGTTTCCTGTTCGGCAGATCGCCAGGCAAAGGGCAAGATCACCCGCGACGGCATCTTCGTCGAGCAGCTTGAGACGGATCCCTCGAAGTACATGCCCGAAATCGAAGAGTCGACACTATCGGATTCGATGGTCCGCATCGATCTCAACCAACCGATGTCCGGTATTCTGGCCGAACTCAGCAAGCATCCGGTCAAGACGCGGCTCTCGCTGACCGGGACGATCATCGTCGCCCGCGACCTTGCTCACGCAAAGATCCGCGAGCGACTGGAGAAGGGTGAAGGCATGCCCGAATACATGAAAGACCACCCTGTCTACTATGCCGGTCCCGCGAAGACGCCGGCGGGCTACGCCTCCGGCTCCTTCGGTCCGACCACAGCTGGTCGCATGGATTCTTACGTCGACCAGTTCCAGTCTTTCGGCGGATCGATGGTGATGCTTGCCAAGGGCAACCGGTCCCGCGCCGTGCGCGAGGCATGCAAGACACACGGCGGCTTCTACCTCGGCTCGATCGGCGGACCTGCGGCCCGACTGGCGCAAGACTGCATCAAGAAGGTCGAGGTGCTGGAATATCCGGAACTCGGCATGGAGGCCGTATGGAAGATCGAGGTCGAAGACTTCCCCGCCTTCATCGTCACCGATGACAAGGGCAACGATTTCTTCCAGGAATTCAACCTCGGCTGATTGACCTCAGTGGATAGCCGCGTGTTGGCCGATGGCCGACCGCGGCGCCCTTAATCCGGCTCTGCGGGCCTGTGACACCAAGCGCCTCTTCTGTCCTCACGCTAACGCGAATATCGCTGCGGAAAACCGCGGCGAAGAAGCCCTCCTGCCTAATCAGCACCACATATCCCGCGATACCTGCGGCAATGAGTGGGATGGGCGAAGTATAACGAGACTTATCCATGCGCTTAGCCTTAGATGAGAGCTGCGGCTCCTTCGATAGCAATAATGTGCGCTCCGTTTGTGATGCAGAGCGACCGATTGACACCGAACGTCAACAATCTGGAAACAATAAAGGCCCCCCCGGGGAGGACGCCAGGTTGGAATTTTTGTTTTGGGTCACTCGCGCATAAGGCGCAACAGCCATTACATGGCGACAAAATCATAGATAAAAATCAACGCGATAAGCAAGTTTTGGAGAGACTTGCGTAAATCTCACCTATAATCATTGGTATATCCCCCCTTAATCATTTCCCAATATTTGTAGGCTAGCAAATTAAAGTCTGCTTTTGACATTTAATTGAGGAGTAGTCGCATGACGACGACCGCGGCGCCAATGAGGGCGCAGGTTCCCGACGTGGCAGGTCAGATCACGTTCGCCATGCGCTCCATGGGTGTCGCGCCGATACCTCGGAACTACGAACTCTTCTATGAAGCCTATATCGGCTCCAACCCGGCGCTGACACGCGATCTTGCCGCACTCGGCAGTCAGGCAACGCAGGAAGAACTGGACAGGCTCGGCGCACAGTATTTTGCGCACAGCCCTGCCCGCGTATTCGACGACGCGCACGGTCGCATCGCCGCCGAGCTCGAGACGCTGTTGCGTGTCCTACGCCAAGAGCAAACCTCGCTGGAAAGCTACAACAAGCTGCTTGGGGAAACCTACAAACGGATCAGCTCGAAGAACCATACGAGCGTGGAACTCATTGAAAACGCCCTCACTTTGCTCACCGAGGCCACCGGCGACACCATGGCGCATGGCGAACGCACCGTCGAGAATGTCGTCCAGCGCTCGCAGGAGATGGACCAGGTCCGCAAGGAGCTCGACGAGTACAAGCGCATCGCCAACACTGACTCGTTGACCCGCCTGTCGAACCGTCGCGCCTTCGACGATCGCCTCGCGGCGGTTTTCAACAATCCTGCCATGCGCCCGGTGACCGCATTGGTGCTCGCCGACATCGATAATTTCAAGAAGATCAACGATACCTATGGTCATCCGGTCGGTGACAAGATACTTGCGACCGTCGCCTCGGTCATCCGCGCCAACGTGCGCCGCGACGTGTTCGTCGCCCGCACCGGCGGCGAGGAGTTCGCCCTGATCGTCGAAGGCAACACCGCCGAGGAAGTGATGGGAACGGCAGAACGGATCCGCCGCACGCTTGAAACGACACCCTTCACGAATTCGCGCACGAGGATCAATTACGGGCCCGTCACCGTATCTGTCGGTGTCTGCATGGCTTCCCACGCCGATGATGCCGGCGAGCTCTACCACAAGGCAGACGTGGCGCTTTATGGAGCCAAAAACTCCGGCCGCAACTGCAGCGTCCTCTTCGAAGACGGCATGCAGAAAGACTTCACGAAGAGCTGGCTGATCTACAAGGGATAAGCCCGTAAATACCGCCTGGCGCCGGCTTAAAACCCTAGGGGCTGCGGTTTCACCACATCGTCTTGGCCGCACGCTCCGGCCATTCGCGATCATAGGTCTCGTGATCGAAATCCCCGGTCGCCGCCTTCAGCATCAGCCCGGGGGTCGGCAAGCTCCTCGGATCGATGAACGTTTTTGGATTCCAGAGCTCGGAACGGATCAGCGCACGGGCGCACTGGAAGTAAACCTCGTCGATCGTGATAGCAATCACGGTCCGCGGGTGCTTTCCGTCCATTACGAAGCTTAAAAGGACAGCCTCATCATTGGTCACGACGCCGCGCCCATTGATGCGCATGGTCGTGTTCGAACCGGGGATGAGAAACATCAACGCCAGGCGCGGATCGCGTACGATGTTGGAGAGGGAGTCGACGCGGTTATTTCCGCGCCAGTCCGGCAGGTGCAGTGTCCTGTCGTCAATGATACGCACGACGCCGCCAATATCGCCACGCGGCGAGCAGTCGAGCCCTTCTGGACCCACCGTTGCCAGTGCCACGAACGGCGATGCCTCGATCATCTCGCGGTAGAGCGGTGTCAGATAGTGCGTCACCTTGGCTATTGATGCCTGCGTCAGCCCGCCGGCATAGATCGCCGCGAGTTCTTCCACCGTTTCAATGATTTTCATGAGCGTCCTGCCGGTTGTTGCGGGCCGCCTTTAGCTGCCTCGCGTGACGTTACAATGACATGCGCCGGGCCGGAAGGTCAAAAAGCGGAATAATCTCAGCATCTTTGTCGGAAATGACCTCGCCGAGGAAACTGGTGATCGTATCCAGAACCGGCTGCGCCGCGACAATTCGCCGGTGCCCAAATCCGTTAGCCCAGTGAAGCCGGACCTCATCGCCAGCCGCGGCGTAGCGTCGGGCATGGTCGGCGCTCACTTCCTTGTCGTCTTCGGCATGCACAATCAACACCGGCCGCTGGATCGCGCCGGCGGTCCTGCTCGCGTCGAACTCTTCCACTCGCCGGCCGGTGACACGACGCACTTCGTTCTCAAAGACTTGCTGCGCAGGCCATCCAAGCCCGATTAGCTTGCCGAACCCCTTGAACAGCCAGTGCATTTCGCTCGGCGAGCCGATCAGCACCAGCTTTTGCGGGAGCACGGCAGGCACGCCTGGCAGCAGGCCTGCCGCAGCCACGATCAGTGCGGCACCTCCGAAAGAATGGCCGATTGCGGCGTCGAACGCGCCGAACCGAGCCTCGGCCGCCGCTATCGCCTTCACCGCCATACCCATATGGAGCGCCCGTCCCGCTGCGCACCCATGGCCGGGAAAATCGACTGCAATCACCTCCGCGCCCGTTGCCGCGAGAGTCGTCGCAAGGTCGGCCATATAGGCGCTGCTCGATCCCCATCCGTGCGTCACGAGATAACGGCCGCGGCGCCCCAAAGCACCACCATTCAGCCGATACGCATGCGCCAGCCCGCCGCCGGAAAGACGAAGCCTGAACCTCTCCGCGTCAGCCAACTTTGCTACGCCGGCTGCATGCGCGCGCTTCGCCTTCTCGCCCTTGGGCTTTGAGGAGGGGGTTACGCAGAACAGGCGGAAAGCCACTTTCCCGGCAATGCGCGGCGAAAGAGACTGCAACAAGCAAAATCCGAGGCGGGTGACCTTCAGCGTAAAGTTTGCCATAGTGGGAATCCAATAATGTTCAACAATGAACAATAAAGTACAACGATGAACAAAAATCAATCCCTGCCCTGGGATCATCCGCGTTTCCGCAGCTGGATCGCCGTCGCCCGTGCATGCCAGCTCATGCAGCAGTCGCTCGGCCGCTCGCTATCTGAGCTCGATATCAAGACCCCGCATCTCGATATTCTCATCAACCTTTATCGCTTCGAAGGCATTTCCCAGCAGGAGCTCGCCCGCAAGCTGCTGGTCGGGCGCTCGAACATGAGCATGCTGCTGCCGCAGATGGAAAAGCGCGGCCTGATCAAACGACGCGGCGACGCAAAAGACAAGCGCGTGCTACGCCTCTTCCTGACGCAGGAAGGGCGCGACATCACCGAAAAAGCCATGATCATTCAGACCGACCTCATCGAGCGCGTGCTTTCGCCCGAACCGATCGAGCAATGCATGGCGATGGCGGACTCGATGGAGCGGATTATCCGCGTGCTGCAACGGGATCTGGTCGAGGAAGACTGATGTCAGTGAACGGTATGACCGACCGCCTGGCCCGAGAGGGACCTGTACTCCCAGGCGGCCACTATGATCAGCACTGCCGTCGCGAGAACGCCTGCAAGGTAGAGCTCGATAAACGGCGCAATGAAAGCAAGAAGAATGAGGAGCACGAGACCCGCCAGATGCGATAGCGGCAGACGCCCGCTGGTCGCCCCCTTGAACCAGAGATTGCCTGCCAGAAATAGTCCCGAGCCGCCGAGCACCGAGGCAATCACACCGAGGTCGCCGGTTTCATGTGGGTTAGAGAACATGAACTCAACCGCAACGGCGTGAACGATGATCCCGGCCAAAATCGGGATATGAGCATAGGTAAAGGCCTGCCGCGCGAGGCTTCCCGGCGTTTCATCGTGCTCGATGCGGTGTGCCGCCCGCTCGTGGCCGAAGCGGAAATAGAGCCACCACATCGCAACAGTCCCGACGAAACCCGTGGCGAATACCACAGCCGTCAGCGTCGAAAAAGGCAACTCGGAGAACGTTCGTCCGGAGACGAGAATCGCTTCGCCGAGGCAGATGATAACGAAGAGCGCGCAACGCTCGGCCATATGGGCACCGGACACATCCCAGTCAGAAGCAGTGGACTTGCCAAAACCGGGTACGGCAAAGCCGCTCGCCGGCCCCGCATACTCCATCGCAAGCGCGACCAGCCAAGCAATCAGCCGCGCCTCGTGCTCGAGGAGACCACCGGCGATCCAGAATATGCCGGAAACGATTAGCCAGGTGCTGATGCGAAGAAAATTGCGGTAGTTGGAGGCACTCGCCTGCTTGACGGCATAAGTGGTGAAGAGTGAACGGCCCACCTGCATCAGCACATAAGCGCCGGCAAAAAGAAGGCCTTTGTCGCCGAAGGCTTCCGGAATGGATGCGGAAAGAACGAGGCCCAGCAGCATCAGCACGACGAGCATACCACGAACAGGCATCTTGTCGGGATCGAGCCAGTTGGTAACCCACGCCGTGAAGATCCACACCCACCAGACGGCAAAGGTCATCAGCCCAGCCTCAAGCGCCCCGAGTGGGGTATAATGCGCCGCCAGGGCATGTGAAAGCTGCGAAATCGAGAAGACGAAGACGAGATCGAAAAACAGCTCGAGAAAAGTGACCTTACTGCCGCCCGGACTACCCTTCACCCGCAGCCAGTCTCGTTTCTTCGTTTCCGTCACGCATTCCCCCCGTGGGTTTGTCTTGATTACCGCGGCTTCTCGGAGGTGTCGCGACTCATGCCCTTTTCGCGCAGCTCTTCTTCGTACGCAGCGAAGAGTTCTTCGCCACGTTCGCCGAGTTCGCGCAAATAGGTCCACGTATAGATGCCAGTATCATGCATGTCGTCGAAGCCGATGCGCACCGCATAGTTGCCGGTCGGCGTCAGCGAGATGATCGCGACATTGCGCTTGCCAGGCACCGTCACCTTCTGTCCCGGCCCGTGTCCCTGCACTTCCGCCGATGGCGAAAGCACGCGCAGCATTTCGGCAGAAAGATCGTAACTCTCCTCGTCGTTGAACGTGACGACAAGGTGCTGCCGGTCTTTTGAAACTCTGAGTTCAGTCGGCCAGATATCACTCATGATCCCATTCCCTTCAAAATCACGAGTAGGCAATGACGCTTGCCGAGGCAAGCTCAATTTACCGTGCCCAAGGGGCGTTTCCCTTGACGCGGCAATGGCCTATACGCACATTAGTAGCATTGCGGAGGTATTCGTGAACAGCAACGTCGGAACGACAGGCAAGGCATCGCCACTGGTTGCAGAGACGAAACCGATGATCGACCCGTTCAAGCGGGCCGTGACCTATCTGCGCGTGTCTGTAACCGACCGTTGTGACTTCCGCTGCACCTACTGCATGGCCGAGCACATGACCTTCCTGCCGAAGCAGGATCTCTTGACGCTCGAGGAGCTGCACCGGCTCTGTTCAGCCTTCATCGCCAAGGGCGTACGCAAACTGCGGCTCACTGGCGGCGAGCCGCTGGTACGCAAGAACATAATGTATCTGGTGCGCGAACTCGGCAAACAGATCGGCTCCGGTCTTGACGAACTGACGCTGACCACCAACGGCTCGCAGCTCTCCCGCTTTGCCGACGAGCTCTATGATTGCGGTGTGCGCCGCCTCAACGTCTCGCTCGACACGCTCGATCCAGACAAGTTCCGGCAGATCACCCGCTGGGGCGATTTTCACAAGGTGATGGACGGCATCGAGATGGCCCAGAAGGCTGGCCTCAAGGTCAAGCTGAATGCCGTGGCGCTGAAGGACTTCAACGACATCGAAATGCCGGAGATGATCCGCTTCGCGCATGGCCGCGGCATGGATTTGACCGCCATCGAGACCATGCCAATGGGAGAGATCGAGGAAGACCGGACCGACCACTACATGCCGCTGTCAAAGCTCCGGGCCGATCTCGAGCAGCAGTTCACATTGTCGGATATCGGCTACCGCACCGGCGGTCCGGCCCGTTATGTCGAGGTCAAGGAAACTGGCGGCCGGCTCGGCTTCATCACCCCGATGACGCATAATTTCTGCGAGAGCTGCAACCGCGTACGGTTGACCTGCACGGGCACGCTGTACATGTGCCTCGGCCAGAACGACGCTGCTGATCTGCGCGCTGCCGTCCGCGCCACGCCGGACGACGGGCTGCTCTATGCCGCCATCGACGAGGCGATCTCGCGCAAGCCGAAGGGTCACGATTTCGTTATCGACCGTACTCACAACCGCCCAGCCGTTGCCCGCCACATGAGCGTCACCGGAGGGTGACGCCTACTAATCCAACCAGGTCAGGTCCCGTCGATCGATACTCCGCCATCGACCAGCACGGACGTGCCGGTTACGAAACCTCGCAAGATCCGAGCCCAGGAAAAGCGCCGCTTCGGTACTCCCGCTTGTTGTTTGCGGCATCCCAAATCCGCGCAGCCACCCGTTTCCTGCCATGCCTGCGCACGCATGCCTGCATCGTTGTGCACTGCGCAATCGAATTTTATCGACTGTGTCTTTCGTTCGATACCCACACCGCGAGGCACCCTCTACAAGGACGTGTACGAGAATCGGAATATCGACATGCCGCGGTCCCGCAATACCCAGGGCGCTATCTACATGAGTTCGGCTATGGCCGGATTTTCTTGCAGCGACGCACTTTCAAAATCAGTCATCGCCTCCATGAATGCCGGCCAGATCATGTGTCTGCGCGGTCTTTTCACGAGCATCTTCGTCTACGTGATCGCCCGCCACATGGGCGCCCTCCGTCCGTGGCGAATCGTATTGAAACCGATGATTATCGTCCGAGTCATTTGTGAGATATTGGCAGCGGTGACTTACATTACCGCCCTTGGCATGATGCCGATCGCAAACGCATCGGCCATCTTGCAGTCACTTCCGCTCGTCGTCACTTTCGGTGCGGCGCTGTTTTTTCGCGAGCCCGTCGGCTGGCGTCGCTGGTCCGCCATTCTTGTTGGCCTGATAGGCGTACTGATTATCATTCGACCGGGACCGGAGGGCTTCACGGTCGCCGCCCTCCTCTGTGTTGGCAGCGTCCTCACCACGGCCGGTCGCGACCTCGCCACCCGTGGCATTGGCCCCGAGATCCCATCGCTGATGATTACCGTCGTCACAGCCCTCTCCGTGACGGTCGTCGGTGCTTTGCTCACTCCGCTGCTCGGCGGATGGGAGCCGGTCAGCCTGAGCTCGCTTTCCCACCTTTTGCTCGCCGCCATTCTTGTCCTGATCGGCTATCAGTCCGTCATCATGGCAATGCGAACTGGTGAAATCTCCTTCGTGGCGCCCTTCCGCTACACCAGCCTGATCTTCTCGACATTGCTGGGCTTGGTCTTCTTTGCGGAGTTTCCCGATCATTGGACACTTGCAGGTGCGGCAGTGGTCATAGTCTCCGGCCTCTACACGTTCTATCGTGAGGGCAAGCGTCACGTGCCGCCGGTCGCCCAGAAGTCCGAGCCGAGAACACCCGTCTGAGGCAACAATGAACGATTTTGTGCTCGATCGAACCAGTATACCGGGTGTCGTCCTGGCAGGAGGACGCTCCTCGCGCATGGGCCGCGACAAAGCTTCGGTGCTGCTCAACGGCCGCACCCTGCTCGAGCGCGTCGTCGAGCAGCTTGAGCCGCAGGTAAATACCCTCGCCGTCAACGCCGACGCAACGCCGGAGAATTGCCGGCATTCGTTCATTCCTGATATAGTTCCCGGCAAAGCGGGACCGATGGCCGGCATCCATGCCGCGATGGCCTACGGCGCGACGCTCGGGGGGGTGACTCACGTGGTCACGGTTTCTGTCGACAGTCCATTCTTTCCTGGCGACCTCGTCGATTGGCTTGCTGCCGCTATCGATGCCCCCGATAAGATCGCTATTGCCTCCTCGGAGGGCCGCAGCCATCCGGTGTTCGGCCTATGGCCCGTCCTTCTTGCCGATGAGCTGGCATCCTGGATCGTTACCGACGAAAGACGCCGTGTTCTGGACTTTCTCTTACGGCATGACGTAACGGAAGTTGCCTTTCCTCTGCGCCCGACCCGGGCGAGCCTCCTCGATCCGTTTTTCAACGTCAACACGCCCGACGACCTCGCCGAGGCGGAACGCTGGCTCAAGGTACTGGTATGATCGACAAACCGAAGGTCTTTGGCATTGCAGGCTGGAAGAACTCCGGCAAGACTGGCTTGGCCGTCCGGCTTGTCGAGGAATTCACCAGCCGCGGCTACAGCATTTCCACGATCAAACACGCCCATCATGATTTCGACATCGACAAGGTCGGTGCCGACAGCTACCGCCATCGGCAGGCCGGAGCCCACGAGGTCACCATCGTTTCCGGGACGCGCTACGCCATCATGCACGAGTTGCGCGGCGCCGCTGAGCCGACGTTCGACGAAATCCTTGGCCGCATTGCGCCATGTGACCTCGTCTTGATCGAGGGCTATAAGCGCGAGCCGATCCCGAAGATAGAGGCACGGCGACTCTTATCTACCAACCGGGAACCTCTCGCCCCCACAGATCCCTTCATCGTGGCCATCGCAGCCGATCACCCCGTTGCCGAAGGCTTTCTACCGGTGTTCAATCTCGATGATACCCAGGCGATCGCAGACTTCATTTCAGGAATAGTGCAACTGCCTGCGAAATAGAAAGCTTCTTGCGAGGGAGCAATGACCTACTGCTCCAAAAAACAGCAGCGCTTGCAGCGTCGATCCGACGAAGCGCAAACCATGGTCGCAGCATCGCCCGGCCTCGTGCAGGCGGGACGATTCTACTCAACCGACAATCTTGACCTCATCGACTGGACGTTTGTCGACGAGCGCCTCGCCAAGGACGGCGTCTTCGGCTTTCGAACGGTGCCGGCAATGCGGATCGAAGACATCCGTGAAAGGCTCGGAGGGACTACAAGGTGGACATGTAAAACGTCTGCAAAGCCTCGGGCAGCACCGCAACGCAGCAGCATGCACCTCAATTCTGAATGATGACGTCCCGGCTGGCCTAACACGCCTCGACCTGCCGCCCGGAGCGGGAGACGCGGCTATTCAACGCATTCAAGCCTGCATGGCGGAACACGGAATCGCGCCGTTTTCCGGCGCTCTGCTTGCCGGCAAGATCGTCCCCGCGGTCACACTTGCCCTCGTTGATGCCTACGGCGATATCGTCGCGACGGCCCATGCCAATATTCCTCTCAATGGCCACAGCAAGCATCGAGGCACCACCTGGGTCGGCCTTATTGCTGTCGCAGCGCAACAGCGTGGAAACGGGCTTGGTCGCCTTATCAATGCCCTCGCCGTCGGAGCGGCCTTCGAAACGCTTTGCGCGCACGAAGTGGTCGTGTTCGTGCACGCTGACAATACAGTCTCACGCCGGATGATCGAGGCCTGCGGTCTGCGCCTCGATCCAGCGATCCTTTGCGGCCTTGCAACACCGATTGTCGACACTCGCTTTACGATTTAGTGCGTCGGCCGCACACCGAACGCAGAAAGCCGCCGGTCTCCCGGCGGCTTCGGTCATTCTCATCTGATTATCGGCTGGCGGAGGCGACCGGGCGAACCAGCGCCGTCACGCGGCGGATGGTGACGCGACGGTTTTCCTGGTTTGGCCCCTGTGTGTTGACCTTTAGATACCGCTCACCGTAGCCCTGCGTTGCCAGGTTTTCGGGCGGGATGCCGTAAACATCGGTCATGACGTTCGCCACGGATTCCGCACGCTGGTCCGACAGGACAAGGTTGCTCTGGTCTGAGCCGACAGCATCGGTGTGACCCTCGATCAGGAAGGTTTCCGACGGATCCTTGCGCAGCACCTCGTTGATTGCGTCGGCAACCTTGCGCAGGCTACGCGCCTGGCTCATCGGGATTTCGGCACTCCCTGTCGCGAAGGTGATCGTATCGAGGTCGATACGGCGAACCTTGTCGCGGATACGTGACGAATACCTCACCTCGTCGAGCGAATAGACCCGCTCCACCGGCTCCACCGGCGGTTCGCTGAGGAACTCGTAATAGTCCCGGTTGTCATCGCTGCTCGTGTCCATGATGTAGTCATCGAGCGGAATGCGAAGGCGCATCGGTGGCAGGTCCCGACCCGGATCCTCGAAGTAGCCGCGGTCCGGATCTTCATAAAGGTCAGGCGAATAGTAGAGCACGGACTCGCGTCCCCTGTTGTCTATCCGCGATCGCTGAATGATGTCGCCATAACGGTTACGGATCGTCACGATCTGATAACCGTCACGGTCGATCGTCTCGCGGTAACGGTCCCTCGACAGTTGCTCGTAGGTCGGCCGTTCGCCGTCACGTAGGAAGCGCCGATCGTCATCACTGCGCACGATCGTCTGGTTGTTGATCTGGATGATCACGCGATTGTCGTCGCCATGCTCAGCGATACGCGCGCCTTCCGGCGGCTCGAATTGCGGACGTCTGTCGAGACGCTGACCCTGTTCGCGGGTGGCGGCTTCGATCTGGATCGGTGCAACATTGGCGCCTTTGGTAATGATCTGAGCGTCGGCATCGGACTTTGGAACACGGAAATTCTGCTCCTGCCCGCGTTGCCTGTCGCGGTCACGGCGGGACTGGATGCCACCGAAGCGATCGGCGTCCTTGTCGCTGTCGAGAACGGCAGCACCGTTTTCAACGGGAAGAACGACGGTTTCAGTGCTCTTGCTGGGGTCCGCGGCAATTGCCTTGCGCCGCTCGAGCTCCTTGGGCGTGACCTTCTCAGGAGCGGGGATGGCCTGTTCGGCCTCGCCCGTTACCGGCTGACCGGTCGGCTGTGCCGGAACTTGTCCACCCTGCTGCTGGACAGGCGCTTGCTCGCCCGGCTGTAATGCCGGCACCTGTTTGCCTTGCTGCTGGATAGGCTGCGTGCCTTGGGGCTGGGCCTCCATCGCCGGCTGCTGAGCGGGAACGGGCGTCTTTTCGGCCGCCGGGGCCTCCTGCGGTTTCTGAGCCTTTTCAGGCGCGGGCGCCTCCTGAGGAGCAGGGGCCTGCGGTTCCTCCTGTTGCTGAGCGGACTTCTTACGGGGCTTCACCGGCTGTTCGATGCCGTCCGTCGCCTGCTGCTTGCCTTTAGACTGCGGTTGAGACTGCTCCTGTTGCGGCGCGGCCTGCTCCGTCTGAGGCTGCGGGGCCGCCTGCTCGGTCTGAGGCTGCGGCGCGGCCTCCTCCTGCGATGGCTGCTTGTCGCGTTTGCGACGCGGCTTTTCCTGGTTATCGGCAGGCTGCTGATCTTGTGCCGGAGCTACCTGATCCTGCGGCACTGCAGGCGCTGCCTGCTCGGCAGCGGACTGCCGTTTCTTGCGCGGCTTTTCGGCTGGAACCTCTTCCTGCAGCTGCTGAGACTGCTGCTCGATGGCAGGCTCATGCTGCTTACGAGGCTTTTCGGCAGGGGCTTGCTGTTGTTCGGGCTGCGCCTCGGCCGCCGGCTCACGCTGCTTGCGGGGCTTTTCGGCAGGGGCTTGCTGTTGTTCGGGCTGCGCCTCGGCCGCCGGCTCACGCTGCTTGCGAGGCTTTTCTGCAGGGGCTTCCTGCTGCTGTTGCGGTTGTGCGGCAGGTGCTTCCTGCTTGGGCGGCTTCTCCTGAGCCGCTGGCGGCTGTTGCTCGCCGCCGCCATCCTTCTTATGGCGCTTCTTTAGAAGCTCCTCCTCGGCGGTGGCATCCTGCGCCACCTCGAAGCTGCCCGCGACTGCTTGCGGAGCTGTGCGCATCTCGCCAACGTTGGCAACTGCAGCGAAGGAATGCACTGGTGGGACTAGGAGCGACAGCGACAATAGTGGAAAGGCGGCACTGGCAAACAATCTGGATTTCATTCCCATAGGGGTCCTCGTTGACTTTATGTTCTTGAGACGCGGTCGCGGTCACGTCCAATTCTGGGGCACCCACCCACGGCGAAAACCGTAGGAGGACTGCATTTGTTCCACGAGTCTTAGGAACTGGACTATTAACCCGGTATGAATGTGGCAGTGCGGCATTGTTCATCTTCGCCATAGTTGACCGCTCGCCGCACCCCTGCGATTCCAGTTGCAATTCCGAAAAAAAAGGATTGAGTATCGCGCCAAGGCCGTGCCCTGCACCGCCCTGCTCCGCCGCCGTCCAAAAGAAGAACACGAGCGGCAGCACCAACAGAGAGGACTAACATGCGTATCTCCACCCGTATTCTTGCCGCTGCTTCCGTCGCCGCGATGTCTCTTTTCGCTGGCGCCGCCATGGCTGATGGCGAGAAGTATGTCATCGGCACAGACTCGACCTATCCGCCCTTCGAATACGTTGATGCCAGCGGCCAGTTCCTCGGCTTCGACATGGACATAGCCCGCGCGCTCTGTGCTGAGATGAAGGCCGATTGCACCATCGTCAGCAGCGACTGGGATGGCATCATTCCCGCACTGCAGGCCAAGAAGTTCGACATGATCATCTCGTCCATGTCGATCACGCCTGAGCGCTCGAAGCTCGTCGACTTCACCAACAAGTACTACAACACCCCGCCGGCGATCGCCGTCCCGAAGGATTCGACCGTCACCGACGTTGCCGGCCTGAAGGGCAAGACGATCGGCGCACAGACCTCCACCACCCACGCAAACTACGCTGAAAAGCACCTGCCCGATACCGAGCTGAAGCTCTACCCGACGGCAGACGAGTACAAGCTCGACATCGCGAATGGCCGCGTTGATGCCGTCATCGATGACATCGTCGTTCTGTCGCAGTGGGTCAAGTCGGATGCCGGCGCATGCTGCAAGATCCTGACGCCGCTCCCGGTCGACAAGGAAATCAACGGTGTTGGTGCAGGCATTGCCGTCCGCAAGGGCGACGACGCGTTGCGCGAAAAACTGAACAAGGCGATTGCCGCGATCCGCACCAGCGGAGAATACAAGAAGATCCAGGACAAGTACTTCGACTTCGACGTTTACGGCGAATAAGAAAAGCTGCGGGTCGCCCAGAAAGGAATGGCGGAAGGCTTGCTCTTCCGCCATTTTTGTTTGAAAAGAATGGAAAGATCAAAGCGGTACAAACCGCGAGGGGAAAACTGGCATGAGCGGATTATTTTCCGCGCTAGGCTCATTCTGGGCTTGGATTGGTAATATCTTCGATCCGCTTTGCGGACCTGCAGGACTCTTCACCTGGTTCGCCTCTTCGACGATCCTGGCCTGTGGCGATACCGGTTGGGGTGATGAGATTGCCGCCGGCCTGAAGGTCACTGTTGCGGTCGCGCTGGTTACCCTGCCAATCGGTCTGATCATCGGCTTTCTGGTGGCGCTCGGCCAGCAATCGGAAGAGAAGTCGGTCCGCCTTGCCGCCGGTATTTACACCACCATCTTTCGCGGCCTGCCGGAACTGCTGACGCTGTTCATCATCTATTACGGCATGCAAATCCTCATTCAGTCGGTTCTCGCCTCCTTCGGGTACGACGGCCGCGTCGAGATCAACGCGTTCTTCGCGGGCGTGATCGCCCTTTCCGTCGTATTCTCCGCCTATTGCTCCGAGGTTCTCCTGTCGGCTTTCCGTGCCATTCCGAAGGGCCAGTACGAGGCGGGAGACGCGCTGGGCTTTCATCGCGGCCGTACCCTGCGTCTGATCGTGTTGCCGCAACTCGTGCGCATCGCCCTTCCCGGCCTGGTAAACCTCTGGATGATCCTGCTCAAGGATACGTCATACGTCTCGATTATCGGCCTTGCCGATATTTTGCGACAGACAGGTGTGGCCGTTAAGGTCACCAAACAGGCATTTCTCTTCTATACTGTCGCCTGTGCTCTTTATCTCGGCCTTGCTGTCATCTCCTCCTTCGGACTGAGTTACATCGAGCGATGGGCCAAGCGGTCGGAGATCAGCCGATGAGCCACGCCCAAACCCTCATTCCTGCGCAACCGGCGCCGAAGCAAGCCCACAAGCCGATCACGGCCACGCGCATCACCGGCTACGCCGTCATAGGCCTCTGGATCGTCCTTGCAGCCGCGCTGATCGCAATGGTCATCAGCGGCTGGGATCCGGAGAAGTTCACTCGCTACGGTCCTCGCTATTTGCATGGCTTGTACACGACGATTGCACTGGTCGTGATTTCGGTATTCTTCGGCGGGATCCTGTCGTTGCCGCTGGCCTTTGCCCGGATGTCCAAGAACAGGTTCATCAATGGCATCGCCTACTGCTACGTCTATGTGTTCCGCGGCACGCCGCTGCTGGCCCAGCTCTTTCTCATTTATTATGGTCTTGGCAGCTTCCGACTGCAGTTGGAAGCGATCGGTCTGTGGTGGTTCTTCCGCGATGCCTGGTTTTGCGGCCTGTTTGCGCTGACGATCAATACGGCCGCCTATCAGGCGGAAATCCTGCGTGGCGCCATCCAGAGTGTTCCACGCGGCCAGCACGAAGCGGCCGCCTCGCTCGGGATTCATAAAATCGTCGCTTTCCGCAAGATCATCCTATCGCAGGCGCTGATCGTGGCCTTGCGACCCTACGGCAATGAGATCATCCTGCTGATCAAGGGCTCGGCGGTTGTCGCGATCATTACCGTTCTCGACCTGATGGGTGAAACACGCTACGCCTTCTCCCGCACCTTCGACTACCAGACCTACCTTTGGGCAGCGATCTTCTATCTCAGCATGGTCGAAGCACTGCGCCACCTCTGGGCCTGGATTGAACGCAGGCTCACCCGCCACCTAAAGCGTTGACGATCTAGCAGCACTCACCAATGAGAGCTGCTAACGATTTGAAATCATAAAACAAATCCATAAACCGCTGGCAATCTGTCAAGCTTCGGTTAAGCATATGATGGTTCCATTTCCAACATCGCTAAGCGATCATTTGGAACCAGAAGCGAGACGACGATGCACAAGGATATGGAAAGGCAGCTTCAGGGCTACGGTCTCACGACAGCCCAGATCATCTACCGAATGCCGGATCACCAAGCGATCCTTCAGACCTACATCTGGCAGGACTATGACCTTGCTCCTGATTTTCCCGAGATGCGCAGCTTCCTGAAATTTTGGCAGGAAAAGCTGGATGGGCCGCTCCATTCGGTGCGCTACATCCATCGCAAACTCATCTCGGCCACGGAATGGCGCGCGCTGAAAGGCGAGTTGATCTTACACTGAGCGCGCAAGGGCAAGCCGGTCAGACGTGCGCTTCTCCCCGGACGAATTCTCCTTCGTCCCTCTCGTGGTGCAGCGCGCCATACAGAATGCCGATGTAGCCTGCGGCGACGATACAAAGAACAGCCCACCCTGGTATTGGGCCAAGCGCCGCATTGTCGACGACGTAGGACCACGAATGCGCCTGCATCAGCGGACTGCCTTCGGTTTGCAGCTTGGGCGTCGTGATCTTTAGGCACCATGCCAGAAGCAGGATCAGGTACATCCAGCAATAGTTACGGCGCAGTCGACGCTGAACGGCTCCAAGATAGCTGACCAGGAATTGCGGCTTGCGCAAGCTCCTGGCAATCGCACACGCCCAGTCACCCTTGAAATCACCATTCGGCGCAAGAATCTGTGCGAAGTACCCTCGTTCCAGCTTGCGCACGCGCGCTCGATAGATGTCGAAGAACCGATAGCGGCGTGCTTCTATGTGCAGCATCAGGGTCACTACCATCATGCCGAAGAGCAGCACGCCGTGATGCGATGTAGGGGTTGAGAGAGATACGGAAAGTAATGCGGCCGAGACTGTGATCGCCCAATTCGACGTTCGGTCGAGGCGATCACGCCAGCTGATCATGCGGCTAAGTTCGCCGCGGTAATAGTGGCTTAGCGTATTGATGGTTTCACCCGGGCTCGACGGAAGGGCCAACGAGCTTTCGGGCTCACTGTCAAAGCTTGGTTTGCTGATTTCGGCGACCATGGCATTTCCTCCATTTTGTTTTTATCCGTAAGAGGAAACTTATATTGCGCCTCGAATGTCACCATTGCAAAAGACATTCAGTCGCCGTAGACGCTGGGCTACAATAAAAATGGTGGTGAATTGCTATGGCCAAGAAGATCGACGAAGCCGCACTCGCGGAAGCCTATGACCGGGCGCTTGCCCTTGAGAAGGCAGGTGACGTCGACGCTGCCGTAAAGGCCTATGAAGAGGTTCTAGCCATCGACCCCGATGATCACGGCGGCGCGGCCGTCAGGATCGCCTCCATGGGACGCGGCGAGACGCCGACCAAGGCGCCGGATGCCTATGTCGAGACCTTGTTCGACCAGCACGCTGAAGTCTTCGAGGACGTTTTGGTGGAGCAACTCGGCTACCACGTGCCGATGACGGTGCGCCAACGCCTGCAGGAGCTCAAGCTTGGCCCCTTCAAGCGCATGCTCGACCTCGGCTGCGGTACCGGCCTCACCGGCAGCGCGCTCAGCGATCTCTGTGAAGACATGACCGGCATTGATATCTCCGAAAACATGGTCGAGATCGCCCACGATAAGGATCTCTACGAAACGCTCTTCGTCGCCGAAGTCGAAGACTTTCTCGATGACAATGACGAGGATCCCTTCGACCTCATCACGGCAACGGACGTCCTGCCCTATCTCGGCGCACTGGAACCGCTGTTTTTCGGTGCGGCGGAAAACCTCAAGCCCGGTGGTCTCTTCATCTTCTCGTCGGAGGAATTGCCCGAGAATTCTTTGAATAGCCAACCCTACATGGTCGGCCCTCACCAGCGCTTTCTCCATTCTGCGGCTTATATTCGCGAAAGGCTTGCAGCGACGGGTTTCGAGCTCCTCGAAATGAAGGAGATCAACGTCCGCATGCAGGAAGGCCATCCGAGCCCAGGCCATCTGGTGATCGCGCGCCTTGGCTAATACTTAGCCAATTGCGCAACTTTCCATTGCCAGCAGATCCATTATTTGATACTTAGCCAATCACGCAAGTTTAAAGCAACGTGAAAAGCTGGCCCCATGTCGCTCTTCCTCCATAGTCATCCGCTTGCATCCTTCTGCCACAAGGTCCTGATCGCCCTTTACGAGAACACGACGCCGTTCCAATCCGTTCATGTCGACCTGGGAAACGAGGCTTCCAGAGCTGCGTTCTTCCGTATCTCGCCGCTCGGCAAGATGCCGGTGCTGCGCGACGAAGCGCGTGGCCGAACGATCCCCGAGACGACAATTATCATCGAGTATCTCGATCGGTACTATCCGGCGACAACGCCCCTAATCCCTGACGACTTCGACAAAGCGCTCGACGTCAGGCTCTGGGATCGGTTCTTCGACCTTTACGTTCAGGAACCGATGCAGCAGATCGTCGGTGAACGTCTGCGCGGCGGTGGCAATCCAGCGCGCGTGGCCGAGGCCGAGGCAGCGCTACGCAAAGCCTACGCCATGATCGAACGGCAGCTTGGCGGACACGCATGGATTACGGGAGATGGCTTCACCATGGCCGATTGCGCAGCCGCTCCTGCCCTCTTCTACGCCGAGACACTGGTTCCGTTCGCGGACCAACCGAAGCTGCAGAGTTACTATGACAGGCTCCTTTCGCGCCCTTCCTTCGCGCGGGTTCTCGAGGAGGCGCGGCCATACTTCAAGCTCTACCCCTACCGCGAGCGGTTGCCGGCCCGCTTCCGGCCGGATGAAGCGGCCGGATGATGCACGACTCTGCCGCCCTCGATCGGATGTTCCAGGCGCTGTCTGACCGCAGCAGGCGCGGCATGGTCGATCGTCTCGGCCATGGGCCTGCCTCGGTATCCGAGCTCGCCGAGCCTCTGACGATGGCGCTTCCTACGGTCATGAAGCACCTAGCGGTTCTTGAAAAAAGCGGTCTCGTCCACTCGGAAAAGAGCGGCCGTGTGCGCACCTACCACCTGCGAAAAGACGCCCTGGAGCAACTGGATCACTGGCTTGCCGCACACAAGACGGGCTGGAACAAGGCCTTCGACCACCTGGAACGGTTCCTGGCAGACGAACAATCGGAGTGAGGACGCAAATGACGAAATATTCCGCCATGCATGAAACCTTCTCGATCGAGCGAAAGATCCGAGCGTCGGCCTCACGCGTTTTTGCGGCCTGGGCCAATCCGCAAGCCAAGCGCCAGTGGTTTGCCTGCCACGACGAGTGGGTGTCCCTCGACTATAATCTCGACTTCCGCGTCGGCGGCGAGGAGCGGAACCGCGTCGCCGACAGCAACGGCGTTCTGCACGCCTACCAGGCGCGCTATCTCGATATCGTGCCGGAAGCCCGCATCATCTATGCCTACGACATGAAGCTCGGCGAAATACGCATTTCAGCATCGCTCGCGACGGTCACCTTCGAGGCGGCGCCGTCAGGAGCAACCATGCTCTTCACCGAGCAGGTCGTTTTCCTTGACGGCTACAAGGACGGCGGTTCGCGCCGACAAGGGACCGAAATTCTGGTCGATCGCATCCAGGCCTTCGTCGAGCGCGAAGGCAACATCGCCCACTGAGCGCCACCAGGCTTTCATGCTAGATTGCCGTTCCAGCAATCCACCACCCCGAGCAAAACGGCCATGGCAGCAGGAAACAAATCATCCCAGGCGGGCGCCTCCCAGAAACGGCGGCACAAATACAATCCCAAGCGCGACCCGAAACCACAGATCTTGGCCCAGGCCAACCGCACCGTTTTACGGATGGCTTGCGTGGTGACGGTTGCTTTTCTCGTCTTAGTTGCCGTTCAGGCACTGTGGTAGCGGTCGCTATTGCAGGGCCTTGCGCGTCAGCCGCCCGGCTTGCGCGCGCTGATGGCAAAACGGTGCTGGATGCCGCGCGTGAGCGCCTTCAGATAGTTCCAGTGCTTTGCCTGGGTCTTGTGGATTTCGCGCAGGTTCGTATCGATCGTCATCCCTTGGAAGCCAGCATCGCCAAGCATGCTTGCGACCAACTCTGCCCGTGCCCCATTCGAAAAGTGAACGCGCGAAACGATGTCGTTGTGATTTTTCATAAGCTCGGGCGGCGCATGCTTGGGATCAGTTTTAAGCAGGCCGGCTCTCTCCATGCCCCTCGCTAGTGCTTTCAGCATGCGTTCCGTCCGGCTAACATTCACGAAATCCCCGTCAACGATCAGGATCGTGCCGCCTGGTTTCAGAACGCGCACCCATTCGGCGAAAGCCGCTTCGGGATCCACGAGCGTCCACACGAGATGGCGGGTTATGATGACGTCGTAAGTGTCATCGGGCTCCATGGTGTGTTCGACATCAGCCATTCGAAAAGAGATCAACCGCCCCCTCGCCTTTGCCTTAGCGCGCGCCTGATCCAGCATCGGCTCCGCCCAATCGAGTCCCGTGACTTTGAAGCCCAGATCGTCCATCAGGTGGGAAATCACGCCGGTGCCGCTGGCGAGGTCAAGCGCCAGCCTGCCATCTCCGGGGCCCAGATGCTTCAGAATCAATCGATGCCAGGCAACACGCTCCGGCTCCGAGAAAATTTCATGCCCGGGAGACAGATCGAACGTCGCCGCACGTGCGGACCAATACGCTTTGATCTCCTCGCGAAGCCCGTAATTGTGCCGGCCTGCTATTCCAGTTTCACTCATGCTCATGCCAATCCGTTGTTCCGGTTTGAAATCGTTCTAATAGATATAACTTGACTATTTAACTCAGAAAATAATAGACGACGAAAAGTTTTCCACGGGGGTATACTTTTCGATGCGACTTACAGGCAAAACCGCAGCGCTCGCAATGGGCTTTCTCGTCTACGCGGCCTTGCCCGCGCTCGCCGACAAGATCGCGGTCAAGGACGTGACCGGCCGCAGTGTCGTAGTGAACGTGCCCGTCGACCACATGATCCTCGGTGAAGGGCGGCAAATTTACTTCCTGGCCGTTCTCGACAAGGAGGCACCTTTCGAGCACGTCGTCGGCTGGCGTGACGACCTTCCCAAGGCCGATCCTGAATCGTATGCGGCCTATCTGGCAAGATATCCGGACATCGCCAAGCTTCCGACATTCG
Organism: Rhizobium mesoamericanum STM3625; assembly: GCF_000312665.1. GTDB lineage: Bacteria > Pseudomonadota > Alphaproteobacteria > Rhizobiales > Rhizobiaceae > Rhizobium > Rhizobium mesoamericanum. Next base: position 2,936,251 of record NZ_HF536772.1, read on the forward strand.
GTGGGATGAAGGACGGCACCTTCGATATCGAGCAGGCCGTAACCCTCAAGCCCGATGTGATTCTCATGAACGTGGACGCCAAGACGGCGACAGAGGAGGCCGGCTACATCGAAAAACTGGCCAAGGTCGGCATTCCGCTGGTCTACGTGGATTTCCGCGAGAAGCCGATGGAAAACACTGAGCAGAGCATGCGCATTATGGGCCAGCTGATGGGCAAGGAGGCTATCGCCGACGACTTCATCAAGTTTCGCGCCGACAGCATCAAGCGCGTCACCGATCTCCTCGAGAAGAACAATCCGCCTAGGCCCGTCGTCTTCGTCGAGCGCGCCGGCGGCTATTCCGACGATTGCTGCATGTCCTTCGGCGACGAGAATTTCGGCAAGATGGTGGAGATTTCAGGCGGTAAGAACATGGCCAAGGAAATCATCCCGGGCACCTTCGGCACCGTCAATCCCGAGCAGGTCATCGCCTCCAATCCGGACCAGATCATCATCACCGGTGGCAACTGGGACAAATATGTACCGGGCGGCGCCTGGGTCGGTGTTGGTTACGGCGCCGACCTCAAGGAAGCGCGCCGCAAGCTCGAAGCCCTGACGAAGCGTCCCGCCTTTACCGGCATCAAGGCCGTCGAAGAAAAGAACGTTCACGCCATCTGGCACCAGTTCTACAACAACCCCTATCAGTTCGTGGCAATCCAGGAGATCGCAAAGTGGCTGCATCCTGATCTCTTCGCCGATCTCGATCCCGAGGCGACATTCAAGGAGCTGCACGCCCGCTTCCTACCGCTGGCATACAAGCCCGGCTACTTCGTCTCTCTGAAGGACGAGTAATGAACGCGGCGCCCATCGACGGATCGCCAGAATTGCAAGGCGGGGCCGTGTATTCGGCTCCGCGCATCTAGATTAAGAGGCGTTTATGCGGCTTCCTACACTCAGACATGTCGCCACGTTTACCCTGGCCATCCTCGCCACGCCCGCCCTTTCTGCGCAAATCACGGATGTCACCGGCCGCACAGTCGAAATAGACCTGCCGGCCAAGCGAGTTATCGTTGGCGAAGCGCGTCAGATCCATGTGATCGCGGCGCTGAAAGGTGAACAGACATTCGACACGATCGTCGGCTGGCGTGACGATCTCATCAAAAAGGACCCCGACACCTACAAGGCTTACGCCGAGCATTTTCCTCAAATCGAGAAGCTGCCGCGTTTCGGCTATGTGCCACAGGGCGATTTCAGCCTCGAAACGGCAATCTCACTCGCACCGGACGTCATCACTCTCAATCTCGAGGCGGAAAGGTCCGCCAGGGAAAGCGGATTTGAGGAGAAGGCCGCAGCCACAGGCATCAACGTGGTCTATCTCGATTTCCGCATCGATCCCGATAAGAACAGCGAGGCTTCAATTGCGATCCTCGGGAGGCTCTTTGGCGCGGAGGAGCGCGCCAAGGAGTTCATCGCCTACCGCCGCGCCGAAATTGCGCGCGTGCGCGATAGGCTTGCAAGCGTGAAGGACCTCAGGCGCCCAAACGTCTTCATCGAACGCGCGCCCGGCATATCCGGCGAGACCACCTGCTGCCGTACCTTCGGCCCTGTCAATTTCGGCGCCATGATCGAACAGGCCGGCGGCCACAACGTCGGCGCCGACGTGAGCAAGACGACCTTCGGCGATCTCAATCCGGAACAGCTCGTCCTTGCCGATCCGGAGCACATCATCGTCACCGGATCCAACTGGGCGACGGAGTCGGACATCAATCAGTTCGTGCCCGTCGGGCGCGGAGCGGATATGACCCTCGCCAGGCGCAGGCTTGCAAATCTGATGACCCGCACGCCGTTTCCCGAACTCAAGGCTGTCAAAATGGGAAACGTCCACGCCGCATGGCATCAGTTCTACGGCGCGCCTTATGAGTTCTTCCCCATCCAGCAATTCGCCAAGTGGTTTCACCCGGAACTCTTTGCAGATCTCGATCCCGAAGAAAACTTCGCCGAATTCCACAAGCGGTTCCTGCCGGTGACCTACCAGCCGGGATATTTCATTTCTCTCGAAAAGGGTTCCAATTGATGGCTTCGTTCAGCCAGATCCAGGTCCAGGTCGAGGCGACGGGACGCGAACAATATCGCGCCCTCGCCTTTCGCCGTATCATGATCCTTGTCGGCCTGACCGCAGCGCTCTTGTTCAGCATCGCGGCCGATATGGCGCTTGGTCCCGCCAACTACGCGCTGTCGGACGTCCTTTCCGCGCTCTTTGATCCCGCCGCGGCCGCCAACCAGCTTCGCGTCGTTATCTGGGACCTCCGCATGCCGATTGCCTTGATGGCGGTGACCGTCGGCGCTTCGCTTTCGGTTGCCGGCGCGCAGATGCAGACGATCCTTTCGAACCCGCTGGCGAGCCCCTTCACGCTCGGCATTTCCGCCGCTGCCAGCTTCGGCGCCGCCCTGGCGCTGGTCGGCGGCGTTGCGATCTTTCCGGGTGCAATCGAATATATGGTGCCGCTCAATGCCTTCCTGATGGCGATGGCAGCAGCGCTCTTCATTCATTTCGCCTCGACAATGCGTGGCGTCAGCGTCGAAACGATCGTTCTTCTCGGAATTGCCCTCGTCTTCACCTTCAACGCAGCGCTGTCGCTTTTGGAATACCTGGCCTCCGAGCAAGCTTTGGCAGCCGTTGTCTTCTGGACGATGGGCAGTCTGACCAAGGCGACTTGGGTGAAGGTCTACTTTACCGCCGCCGTGCTCTTTGTCACCGTCCCGCTCTTCATGCGGCAGGCCTGGGCGCTGACGGCTCTGCGCCTCGGTGACGACAAGGCCGCCAGCCTCGGTATCAACGTCCGCCGGCTGCGTCTGCACACAATGATGATCGTCAGCCTCCTGGCTGCGATCCCCGTGTCATTCGTGGGCACCATCGGCTTCGTCGGGCTAGTCGGCCCGCACATCGCCCGCATGGTCGTTGGCGAGGACCAGCGTTTCTTTCTGCCAGGTTCCGTCATATGCGGCGCACTTCTCCTGTCGGTGACATCCGTGGTCAGCAAGAGCCTGATCCCCGGCGCGGTCCTGCCGATCGGCGTCATCACGGCGCTTGTCGGCGTGCCCTTCTTCTTCGTCCTGATCTTCAGCAACCGGAGGCGCTCATGGTAGCCCTAGCTCTCGCAGATGTCGGTGCTTCCTACGGACGCACGCCCGTTCTTTCGAACGTGAGTATCGAGGCCCTGAAAGGCGGCAGCGTCACGGCCATCATCGGCCCCAACGCGGCCGGCAAATCCACGCTGTTCAAACGGATCGCAGCCCTGGTGAACGGTCCGGGACTGGTCCACCTTTCAGATACCGATCGCGGATCGGGCACGATCTGCTACATGCCACAAGATACCAGTGCCAATGCCGTTCTGACCGTCTACGAGTCAATCCTCCTGTCAGCCAAGCAAGGCAGCGGCTGGCGTGTCGGCGACCACGAGCTCGACGGGATCGATGAAATCCTGAAGGCTCTTCGCATCGAAAACCTGGCTTTCCGCGGCCTTGGTCAACTTTCCGGCGGCCAGCGCCAGCTTGTGTCTCTCGCGCAGGCGTTGGTACGCAGGCCCGAGGTGTTGCTGATGGACGAGCCGACCTCCGCGCTCGACCTCCACAGACAGATCGAGGTGCTGAGTTTCATCGCCGACCTCGCCCGGCGCAACGGAATGATCGTGCTCATCGCGCTTCATGACCTCAATCATGCGCTACGCTATTGCGAGAACACGATTGTCATCGCCAATGGCGTAATGGCGGCGAGCGGACCGACTTCAGACGTCATTACCGACGCCATGCTGCGTGACATCTACAAGATCAACGCCCGCATAGAAAACTGCTCGCTTGGTACACCGATGGTGATTGTCGACGGCGCGATCTGAAATCGCGTCGTCGACAATCACAACCGGGCAATTCAATGAGCGGTATCTGTCCCCAGGATTGCCGCCAAAAGCCGCCCTTGGAGCTCGGCGAGCGCGGGATTGCCGTGTCGACGCGGGTGCGGATAGGGGATCGCCAGATCAAGCGCAACGCGCCCCTCTTCCAGCACGATCACACGATCGGCAAGATGCACCGCCTCGCCGACGTCGTGGGTCACGAGCACGGCCGTAAAGCCGAGCTCCCGCCAGACACGGTTGAGCAATTCCTGCATGCTGATCCGCGTCAATGCGTCGAGTGCGCCCAATGGTTCGTCGAGCGCCAGCACGCCGGGCTTGCTTACAAGGGCCCGCGCCAGTGCAACACGCTGTCGCTGCCCGCCCGAGAGACGCGCGGGCCATTCGGCCGCTTTTTCGGCAAGCTGCACCTCTCCAAGTGCGGTCGCGGCCTCCCTGAGTGCGACGCCTTTATCGACACCATCGCCTAGCCCGACCGCCACATTTTCGGCGACACTCAACCAGGGGAGCAGGCGAGGCTCCTGAAACACGATCCTGGCATTCGCTTCCCCATCAGCGCCATCGGCGTTCTCGAAATGCAGTTCTCCGCTCGTCGGCTCATCGAGGCCCATCAGAATGCGCAGCAGCGTACTCTTGCCGCAGCCGCTCTTGCCGATGACGGCAACGAACTGCCCGGCCGGAATGTGGAGATTGATGCCGCGCAGCACACGATTTCCGCCGAAACTCTTCTCCAGTCCCCTCAGCGTGATCGCCGTAGCGCCGCTGCCGGCTGGGGTCGGGCGATCGGCACCGTATTCGAGCTCGTCTGAGGTTCCATGAAAACGCTCTTGCGCAATGATGGTCATGCCGCCCCTCCTACTTCTGATAAACCGGGTTCCATTTGAGGGCCCGGCGTTCGAGGGCACGGGCGACGACATCGGCAAGCTTTCCGAGGATAGCGTAGATAACCAGCGCCAGCACGACGATGTCGGTCATCATGAACTCGCGAGCATTGTTCGCCATGTGGCCGATGCCGGAGGAAGCAGCGATCGATTCCGACACGATCAAGGTCAGCCACATGATGCCGAGCGCGTAGCGCAGGCCGACGAAGATGGACGGCAGCGCGCCGGGGAAGATCACCTTCCTGAACAATGTCCAGCTTCCCATGCCATAGACGCGGCCCATTTCGATCAGGTCACGATCGACGTTGCGAACGCCATGATAGGTATTCAGATATATGGGAAAGAGCACGCCGAGGGCGGTCAGGAACAACTTCGAACCTTCGCCGATCCCGAACCAGAGGATGACCAGCGGAATCATCGCGAGATGCGGGATTGTACGAAGCATCTGCAGCGTCGTGTCCGTTAGTTGTTCTGAGATTTTCGAGACACCGTTGGCGATCCCCAAGAGGAAACCGATCGAGCCGCCAACCAAGAGACCGGCGAAGGCGCGACCGGCGCTGACGAGGATATCGTGCGGCAACTGTCCTGTGACGGTCGTCGACCAGAATGCAACGCCTACATCGGCGGGCGACGGCATGATGCGCGAGGAGATCCAGCCGGCTGAAGAGGCCAGCTGCCAGGCCACAATAATTGCCACCGGCACGAGGAAGGGCAACAGCCTGTCCCGTCCTGGAAGCGACACGCGCTGCCTCCCGTTGCGTTCGACGCGCTCGGTCAGTGTCCGCTCAATGGGCGTATCGAAAGTCGACATGAAGGGTCCTCGCTTCTGCTTGCTTCACCCAGCCTCCGAGGAGCTTGGTGCCGGTGCGGTCGATGACGAAGCGCCGCCCGATAGCGGACGGCGCCAATTGGCAGATCAAGAGCCGGAGACGACTTTCAGGTTTCCGCCATGGCTGCCGCCGCCGAAAACCTGATGTTTTCCAAAATCAGTCTGGAAGCCGTGTCGCTGCTCCTTGCGCGTGATCCCGAGTTCCGGGAACAAAAGCTCAGCGACGCGATAGGCCTCCTCAAGATGAGGATAGCCGGATCCGATGACGGTATCGATGCCGACGTCCTGATATTCACGCAGCCGCGCGGCGACCGTCTTCGGCGAGCCGACCAGTGCCGTCCCTGCCCCAGCCCGCACCAGCCCGACCCCGGCCCACAGATTTGGCGACACTTCCAGCTTGTCGCGCCGACCGCCGTGCAATGCAGCCATGCGCTTCTGGCCGACGGAATCGGATTCGTTCACGAAACGCTCCTGCGCCTCGCGGATCGTCTCATCGTCGAGCTTCGAGATCAGGCGATCTGCCGCTGCCCATGCCTCCTCATCAGTTTCGCGGACGATGAAGTGCAGGCGAATGCCGAAGCTGACTTCGCGTCCCTTTTTTGCTGCGGCAGCGCGTACCTTTTGAACCTTTTCGGCAACTTGAGCCGGTGGCTCGCCCCAGGTCAGATATTTGTCGACACGCCCGACCGAGAAGTCGATGCCGGCATCCGAGGAACCACCGAAGTAAAGCGGCGGCCGCGGGTTCTGGACGGAAGGAAAACCAAGCCTGGCGTTTGTCGCCTTGATGTACTTGCCGTCATAGCTCGCGACCCCCTTCTCCAGTAGCTCTTCGAAGACCGTGAAGAACTCGTCGGCATGGGCATAGCGTTCGTCATGCGCGAGATGAATGCCGTCGCCGGCAAGTTCCGCCGGACTGCCGCCGACGACGATGTTGAGCAGCAGGCGCCCGTTCGAAATACGGTCCAGCGTCGTTGTCAAACGCGCGTAATATGCCGGCGATGCCGTGCCGGGGCGAATAGCCACCAGGAACTGCAGCCTCTCGGTCTTGGCGGCAAGTGCTGCTGCCGTCACGAAGGATTCTTCGCAGGCAACGCCTGTCGGCAACAACACGCCGGAGTAGCCGAGGCGATCAGCTGCCTGGGCGATCTGCGTGAGATAGCCGATCTCAGGCGCGCGCGTCTGCTCGTTCGAACCGAGATAGGCGCCATCTCCGGAAGTCGGGATGAACCAGAGGAAATTGATAGGGTCGTGTTTGCCGGTCATGGATGTGATGCCTTCTGGTCTGAATGGAAATCAGCTTGCCTTGGCGCGCCAGATGATGTCGCCGGTGTGCAGCTGCTTCGGAACAATGCCGAGCTTGTAGAACTCATCGGCCAGCCCCTGCTGGTAGGCCGCAGCCGCATCCGTGATGCCGGATACGCTGCCAAGATCGGTGCCAGCGCGCGTCAGTGTCACGCGTGTAATCTCCGGCGGCACGCCGGTGATCTCGGAGAGCTCCTTGATTGTCTGATCGAGATTGCTCTGAGCAGATCGCCCGACCTGCTTAAGCTCATCGAGCACATCAGTGATGACCTGGCCGTTTGCGTCGGTGAACTCGGCATTGGCGAGGAAGAAGCTGTAGGAGTCGACAATGCCTTCAGCCGTCGTCAGAACCCGCGTTTCCGGATCGGCTTCTGCAATGGCAAGATATGGGTCCCAAATCGACCAGGCATCGATGCTGCCATTCTTGAAGGCTGCCGCCGCGTCCGCCGGACTGAGATCCACGCCCTCAATGTCTTGCGGTGTCAGGCCCACCTTGCGCAGGACCTTGACCGTGACATTATGGGCGCTCGACCCGCGCTTGAACGCAACCTTCTTGCCCTTCAGACCTTCGAGCGTCTGGATCGGCGAATCCTTTCTGACGAGGATTGCCGAGCCTGCCGGGCTGCCCCGATAGAGCCCCACATAGTAGAGGTGACCGCCGGCCGCCTGGGCAAATAGCGGAGGCACGTCGCCCGTCGCGCCGAAGTCGAGGGCACCAGCGCCGAGCGCTTCCAGCAGAGGCGGGCCGGAGGTGAATTCCTCCCAGCTGACGGTAATGCCTCTGTCGGCCAGCCGCTTTTCGAGCGCGCCACGGCGCTTGGCAAGGGCCAGAACGCCGTTCTTCTGCCAGCCGATCCGAAATTCGCTCGCCGCTGCGCGCGCACCGTTGATGCCGGGCAACAATGCCGTGGCCGCCGCGGCGCCGAAAAGTCCCAGTGTTTGACGTCGTGAAATCATGGTCGTTCCCTCGTTGAGAGTGGGCCCAGTCTCGGCGCTCCAGCGTTTCGATATGCCAATCTTGATAAACTCCATGAATTCGATCGACATTTATATTTATTATCTTTTGCCGCTCGCGGGATTATCCGAACCAGCTTTCCCCGCTTTCGAGGAAAATTTTTCCGTCTCGATGTTGCCGGCGCCCTGACGGCTTTTCGCGCGAGTTGCTTTCGGCTAATCCTCATGCCCTGCATTCAGAAAGGAATAAGCATATGGCAAAAGTCGCATTCATCGGTCTCGGCGTGATGGGATTTCCCATGGCGGGCCATCTCAAGGTGAAAGGCGGCCATGACGTCACGGTCTACAACCGGACCGCATCAAAGGCGGTTGCATGGGCGGAGAAGTTCGGCGGCAAATCGGCCCCAACGCCTGCGGATGCTGCCAAGAGTGCAGATTTCGTCTTTACCTGCGTTGGCAACGACGATGACCTCCGCTCGGTGACAACGGGAAAGAACGGCGTTTTTGAAACGATGAAGCCCGGAGCGATCCTCGTCGACAACACGACCGCTAGCGCCGAAGTTGCCCGCGAGCTTGATGCCGCAGCCAAAGGCAAGGGCTGTGGTTTCATCGATGCCCCGGTATCTGGCGGACAGGCAGGCGCCGAGAACGGCGTGCTGACGGTCATGTGCGGCGGTGACGAGACCACCTTCGACAAGACAAAGCCGGTCATCGATGCCTACGCCCGCATGGTCGGCCTCATGGGACCGGCGGGCGCCGGACAACTGACCAAGATGATCAACCAGATCTGCATCGCCGGCGTCGTCCAGGGTCTTGCCGAAGGCATTCATTTCGGAAAGCGCGCTGGCCTGGACATCGAGAAGGTTGTCGAAGTTATCTCCAAAGGAGCTGCCGGCTCGTGGCAGATGGAGAACCGGCATAAGACCATGAACGAGGGAAGATACGATTTCGGCTTCGCCATCGACTGGATGCGCAAGGATCTCGGAATCGTACTCAGCGAGGCGCGCCGCAACGGTGCGAAACTGCCGGTGACAGCCTTGGTCGATCAATTCTATGGCGATGTCCAGACCATGGGCGGCAACCGCTGGGATACGTCCTCACTTTTGGCTCGACTGGAGAAATGATCAGCCCTTCCTCTAGCGCTGCGGAACTGATCGCACATCTCATGACGCTGCGCTCGGAGGAAAGCATTTCCGGCATGGCCCGTTTCGGTATCGCCACCGAAACCGCGCTCGGTATCTCCAATCCGGATCTCCAGAAGATCGCCCGGATCGTGAAGCGGAACCATGGCCGCGCCCTTGAGCTTTGGCAGAGCGGCATCCGCGAAGGCCGCTTACTCGCTCTCTATACGGCGGAGCCCAACGAGCTTACGGCCGAAATCGCACGAGCCTGGGCCTGCGATTTCAACTCATGGGAAATCGTCGATTGCGCAGCAGACCTCTATGTCGAAGCACGCATCGAAACGCTCATTCCCGAATTTGCATCCGACGAGCGGGAATTCGTCCGGCGGACGGCCTTCGCAATGATTGCCGGCGCGGCCGTCCACCTGAAGAACGAGCCGGACGAGACATTCCTGGGCACGCTTGCGCTTATCGCAACCCATGCCGAGGATCCGCGCAATTTCGTGCGCAAGGCTGTGACCTGGGCACTGAGAAACATCGGAAAACGGAGTCTCCACTGCCATACCGCAGCACTGGAGCTCGCCAAGAAACTTTCGGCATCGGATGATCAGACCGCACGTAGGATCGGCAAGGATGCCGTCCGGGAACTGACGAGCGAACGGGTGCTCGCCAGGCTGGAGCGGAAGTCGGCTGTCAGGTGATCGGGGTATCCGCGCATCGAAAAAGACAGCGGGCGGACGATGCTTCGCCCGCTGCCTCGCATGTCAACTACTTCTGAATGCAGGTCTTGACGGTATCCTTGGTGCATTCGTCCAGACCGGTGAAGACGGGATCTGGAACCTTCTTTCCTGCGATCAGGTCCATCATGACGGTTGGCGCCTTGTAGCCCATTTCGAACGGCCGCTGACCGACAAGAGCGGTCACCAGACCTTCCTTGGCGATTGCGACTTCATCGCCGATCGTGTCGGCGGCACCGATCACGAACTCGTTCTTGGAAATCTTCTTAGCCATTGGCTTGAACAGGTCGCGATAGGGTTGCGGTGCGCCAAACAGTGGCCAGCCCCCCATGATGCCGAAAGCATCAAGGTCCGGATTGGCCTGGAGAATGTCGGTCATGGCTTGCACGCCCTTGGCGCCGTCGTCGTTCGTGAAGACCGGGCATCCGGCAACCTCCGTCCATCCACCCTCACCCTTCAGTGCTGTTAGGCCTTTCTTTCCAGTCAAGGTATCGCGCATCCCCTGAGCACGTCGCAGAATGTTGTCGGCCCCGGGGTTGCCTTCAATCGTGCAGATCTTGCCGCCTTTCGGCTTCGCCTTCTTGATGTACTCGCCGATGCGCGCACCCATCAGATAGTTATCGGTACCGAGATAGGTCTTGCGCAGAGCTGAATCCTCCGCCGCAAGGTCGGCGTCGAGGGTCATCACAGGAACCTTGGGGTTTGCCGTCTTCAGCGTCTGTGCGATCAGCTTGGCGTTCGACGGAGATATAGCGATTGCCGCCGTTTCGGCCTTGCCCAACACGTCCTGAACGATCTGCGCCTCGCCGGCCTCATCCGATGTCGATGCTGGGCCGGTATAGAAGCACTCGTACTCGGACTTGGCGTTTTCCTTGTTCCACTTTTGGCAACCTTGGTTGATCGCCTCGAAGAATGGGTTATCGAGGCCCTTCACGACGATAACAAGCTGCTTCTTGGCTGCAAGGGCCTGCCCGGCCGTCAGCGCCAGCACCGCGACTGTAAGCAATAATGCCTTCTTCATAGCTTCCTCCAATTGAAAATTGGCGGACGCCATCGCCCGCCACATGATCAACCCGGATACCAGACGATGCGAGGATCCTCCTCCGAACGCACATACCCCCAGGCCGAGTCGATTAGCATTTCCAGATCGTAGACGGGCCGCCACCCGAGCAGGTACTTCGCCTTGCTGTTGTCCATCCAATTCGAATGGAACTCGCTCGGTATGTCGACGCAGCCGATGCCGCGCGTGCGCGCAAGGTGGAGGGCAACCTCACCGTAGTCGACAGGTCGATCCATGCAAATGTTGAACAGCTGGCCTTTCGCCCGCGGATTGTCGAGCGCGGCAAGTATTGCGGAGACGAGATCGGCGACGTGCACGAAATTACGCTTCAAGGGGCGACCATCGGCGTCACGCAGCAACGGCACCGTCTGCTCCCGCGCATAGCGCACCGCGTCGCTTTCCGGAACGAGCGTCTTCCAGTCCGGGCCCCCGAAAACATCCTCTCCGAACGACAGCGTGAACTTGAAGTCATCCTTCTCCATGATCCAGGGCGCACGCAGGCAGCAGCCATTGATGCCATACTGGATCTGGAATTGCTCCAGCATCACCTCTTCAAGCACCTTCGACAGGGCATAGCAGCCAGGATAGGCCTGGTGCCGCGTCGCTTCGGTAATCGGTGTGGCGTGGCGATAGAAAAAATGCCCGACCGCGGCATCGCCCCCGACGAGAATGAACTGGCGCGCAGTGGCGCTGGTCCTGAAGCCTTCGAGAAGCCAGAACAGTCCCTTGACGGTGACATCCATTATGTCCTCAGGCGTCTCCTTGCATGTCGCAAGATGCACCACATGCGTGACGTCCGCGAGCGCGCTCGTAACCGCCCCGCGATCGCTGATCGAACCGCGCACCGCCTCGACGCGGTCGGTTTCTGGGCACAAGCGGTTATGACAAAGCGCGCGAATGCGCGCCTTCAAAAATCGGGGATCGTCGAGCAGCCCAGCAATGAAGTGCTGCCCGACCTTGCCCGTTGCACCGGTAACAAGGATCAGCATGCTCTCCTCCACGAACAGCTAATATACAGACACCACCGCGCGTCAATCGAATTGTACTATAAAACGAATAATTGTAACGGACACGGTAAATTAGCAGCATTCGATTGACGGTTTCGCGCGGTTCTGGATAAATGCTGAAAGCGCTCGCAGGGAGGAACTGGCGGGCGAAATTGCGGGTTCAAACACGGTCGCGGCTTTGGGAGGCAAGACAGCGGGTGGCAGTTCTCGAGCTCACCAACATTTCGAAACATTTCGGCGCCATACAGGCAGTCAACGACGTGTCGTTTTCGCTGGAAGCGGGAGAGGTCGTCGGGCTGATGGGCGACAACGGCGCCGGTAAATCGACGCTCGTGAAAATGATCGCCGGCAATTTCCGTCCAAGCCACGGAACGATGCGCCTGGACGACCAGGACCTCGTTCTGCATCGGCCGGTCGAAGCCCGACAACGGGGCATCGAGATCGTCCACCAGGACCTCGCGCTCTGCAACAATCTGACGGCGGCCGCCAATGTATTCCTCGGCCGGGAGATTCGCAGTGGTTTCGGCCCCCTGCGCATCCTCGACTACAAATCGATGTACAAGCGCGCCGGCGAAATCTTCAGGGAGCTGAAATCGGAGACTCGCCCACGAGATCTGGTAAAGCAGATGTCGGGTGGCCAACGCCAGGCAGTGGCGATCGCCCGTACCATGCTGGCGGAGGCGAAGCTCGTACTCATGGACGAGCCGACTGCCGCCATCTCCGTGCGCCAGGTTGCCGAGGTTCTTGCTCACATCCGTCAACTGCGCGATCGCGGTATCGCGGTCATTCTGATCAGCCACCGCATGCCTGACGTCTTCTCGGTTGCCGACCGCGTGATCGTTATGCGGCGCGGGCGCAAAGTCGCAGACAAGCCGATAGCGGCGAGTTCGCCGGAGGAAGTCACGGGTCTGATAACAGGCGCAATCGAACAGGTGTGATTAGCCACACGCAATAAAAGCGAAGGTCGACCATGGCAATAACCCTCGATCAGACGATAGCGCAGAAGCAGCGCAACTGGTTCTCGTCCATTTTCGCAAGTCAGACCTTTTGGGTGCTCGTTGCCGTCATCCTCGCCTGCATCTTCCTGTCCTTCGCCACGAGCTCCTTCGCCACCCCCACCAACCTTTACAACATTACCCGTAACGTCACCTTCGTCGCAATTATCGCGCTTGGCATGACGCTGGTCATCATCACCGGCGGAATCGATCTATCGGTCGGGTCAGTGCTTTGCCTCTGCAGCATGGTCCTTGCGATCACCATGCATGCCGGCTATGGCATCGGCACGGGCATTGCAGCCGCGATCGGCACAGCGCTAGCGGTCGGCGCCTTCAACGGCATTCTGATCGCCTACCTTGGATTCCCGCCCTTCGTCGTCACGCTCGGTATGCTGTCGATTGCCCGAAGCCTGGCGATGGTGGCCTCGAACAACACCGTCGTCTTCCAGTTCGGCCCCGATCACGACAAGCTGCTGGCGCTCGGCGGCGGTGCATGGTTCTTCGGCATCGCAAATCCAGTGCTTTACATGGCTGTGCTGGCATTGCTGACCGGCTTCGTTCTGCGCTGGACACGCTTCGGTCGCTACGTCTTCGCCATCGGTGGAAACGAACACGCAGCGACCCTGACTGGCGTGCCGGTCAGGAAGATCAAGGTCGCGGTCTACATGATTTCGGCTCTGTCGGCCGGCGTTGCCGGCATCATCCAGACGGGCTGGCTCGGAGCCGTCACGACGAACATCGGCGCCGGGATGGAACTGCAGGTCATCGCCGCAGCCGTCATCGGCGGCGCCAATCTCGCCGGCGGTGTCGGCACCGCCTTCGGGGCCCTTGTCGGCGCCGCCTTGATCGAGGTCATTCGCAACAGCCTTGGCCTTTTGGGCATCAATGCCTTTTGGCAGGGCACTTTTATCGGCGGCGCAATCGTTCTGGCGGTTCTGTTCGACCGGCTGAGAAACCTGCGGCAGAGCGAATAAGGCTGCACCCTGTCGCTTTTCAGTCCTCGTTCGACTTCGCGTTATCGAGAATCATGTAGTCGAGCGGCAGTTGCGTCGAATACTTGATCTGCTCCATGGCAAAGGCTGACGACACGTCGCGGATCTCGATCTTCGCGATCATGCGCTTGTAGAAGGCGTCGTAGGCGGCAATGTCAGGCACCACCACGCGCAGCAGATAATCCACGTCGCCACTCATGCGATAGAACTCGACCACTTCCGGGAAGTCGGCAACGACTTCCGAAAAGCGACGCAGCCACTCGATCGAGTGTGTCGCCGTCCGGATCGACACGAAGACCGTGACCTTGGTGTTGACCTTTTCCGGATCGAGGATCGCGACGCGGCGCTTGATCACGCCGTCCTCTTCCATCTTCTGGATGCGCCGCCAGCATGGTGTCGTGGAAAGCCCGACCTTCTTGGCGAGGTCGGCAACGGCCAAAGTCGAGTCTTCCTGCAAAAGGCGCAGGATTTTGCGGTCAAGACGGTCCATCTGGAAAAAGCCCCTTCGAATTTATTTTCTCTGTATAGCGCGATTCCGACTGGATTAAAGAATTTTTTTTCAGCCGAGCAACGCGCCGAGCCGTTCCCGCAACACAGGCAGCAACTCCTCCCCGAACCAAGGGTTACGGTTGATCCAACCGGTGTTGCGCCAGCTCGGATGCGGTAACGGCAGAATTGACGGCCGATGTGTCGATGAAAGCGTCGTGCGCCAAGCCCGTACCGTCTCGGTCATATTCTTGCGGCGTTCGGTGCGCATGTGCCAAGCCTGCGCACACTGGCCGACTGCGAGGATAAGCTCGATCTGGGGCATCGCCGACATGACCCTGCTTCGCCACTGCGGCGCACATTCGCGCCGCGGCGGTAAATCGCTGCCCTTCGCATCGTAGCCAGGGAAACAAAAGCCCATCGGCACAATGGCGAAACAGTCGGGGTTGTAGAACGTTTCCCGATCGACCTGCAACCAATTCCGCAGGCGATCGCCGGATGCATCGTTGAACGGCAGGCCGGTCTCGTGAACCTTAAGACCTGGTGCCTGCCCCGCGATCAATATCCTCGCCTTCGACGAAATCACCGCGACCGGCCGCGGCTCATGCGGCAACCGAGCGTCCGCTCCGCCAAGCGGCGCGTCACGACAGATCCGACAGGCGGCAATCTCTTTGCGAAGAACATCGAGAGCCAGCTCGTCCGGCGCAGCCTTGCCCTTCACCACCCACGCCGCCCCATCATGCCGCGGGCATCGCCGTCAGCCGCGCTTAACTGTCCCGAATAGACTGTCTCGGCATGAGCGTTCAGCTTCGCCGCAACTAGCCAAAAGAACGACAACAGAGCCACCGCCGTCACGCCGCCGCGCATCACTCTGAACCCGGGCGTCACGCTTTCGCCTCCTTAAAAAACAAATCCTTGGCAAAGATGGCTAACATCATCTTAAGAATTGCCGTTTAGGGTCTAAACACCCGCGGATCAAGTTTCAACGTACACCATGAGTATCGGCGTTAGCACATCGAGCGATAAGAATATCGTCGACAAGTCACGCAGTCACCGAAACAAGCCAGTGTCGAAGGCTGTTCGGCTGACGCGGGAGCGCCTGCAGTCGAGCCATGCGGCAAGCGGCGCATTCGATCGCGACGTGCTCGTGATGTACGTCAATGCCGTCCTCCAAGGCGCATCGATCGTTCCGCTTTTCGTCACGATCATTGCCGCTCTCGGCGTCTATTTCACCGAAAACACGCAGATCTTTCTATGGGCGCTTCTGACGCTGACGGCCCATGCCACAAACGTGTTTCTCGCCCGCCGCGCCCGCCGCCAGGAAATCAACGCGACGATCGCGCGCAAATGGCGCCGTGTCCTCTTGCTTGGGCAATTCATGGTCGGCTGCTGCTGGGCTGTGTTCGCCCTGCAGGACTGCACCGCGTGTGAACCGTCGAGCTTCCTGCTTTACAAAGGCGCCACGTTACTCATTGCGCTCTCGATCACGGCGATGTCGAATTTCATGCTGACACCGTCAGTGCTCATTACCTTCGCGCCGGTCGTGTTCGGACTGATCGCCAAGGCCGGGCTTTCCCGCGAAATCCTCGAAATCAGCCTCACGGCCGTGTTCACCACGACGGTCATCCTCTTCAACTACATCAGTGACCGGCTCTTCCAATCCAACCTGAGGATCCTCGCCTATCAAGCCGAAAAAGACGATCTGATCGCTGAACTGGAAGTCGCAAAGTCGATGTCAGACGAAGCACGCCGCCGGGCGGAGGAAGCCAACCTGGCGAAGTCGCGTTTCCTGGCTTCCATGTCGCACGAACTGAGGACACCCCTCAACGCCATCCTGGGATTCTCGGAGGTCATGTCCGCGGAGGTGATGGGGCCGCTCAACAACCCCACCTACAAGGAATACACCAGCGATATCCATCGCTCTGGCGAGCATCTCTTGAACCTCATCAACGAAATCCTCGACCTATCGCGCATCGAGGCCGGCAAGTACGAGCTAAGTGAAGAGGCAATCTCGCTGCTGAACATCTCGGAAGACTGCATCGGCATGGTGCAGTTGCGTGCGCGCGGCAAGAACATCACCATCTCGCAACAGTTTGAGTCCGAGTTGCCCGCCGTCTGGGCGGACGAGAAATCGCTGCGCCAGGTCATCCTCAACCTGCTTTCGAATGCCGTGAAGTTTACGCCGCAAGCCGGCGAAATCCACGTCAAGGTCGGCTGGACGGCGGGGGGCGGCCAATACGTCTCGATCAAGGACAATGGTCCGGGGATTCCGGAAGAAGAGATCCCGGTTGTTCTTTCTGCTTTTGGCCAGGGCTCAATTGCGATCAAGAGCGCCGAACAAGGCACCGGCCTCGGTCTGCCGATCGTTCAGGCAATCCTCGCCAAGCACGACGGCCAGTTCATTCTCAAGTCGAAGCTACGCGAGGGCACCGAAGTCATTGCCATCCTGCCCGCAAAGCGCGTGCTTCAGACTGTCCCGGCCGTTGGCGATGCGCCGGCGATCCCTCGCAAGCGCCGGAGTTTCGCATAAGCTTACAATGCGCCCGGAAAACAGAGACCTCCTAGTCCTGCAGTCATTGTCGGTAGAGTGGGGCTCGCTCAACGTTTCGAACTCACCTCCCCCGGCGTCACCCAAAGAGCAGATGCCTACCAATCGTAAACAGCAGGAACACGCCACATGCCGCAATCATGCAGAGGACGGCGAAAGAGCCGAGGTCCTTGGCGTGCTTGCCCACCATCGAGATTTCGGGCGAAATCCTGTCAATGACTTCTTCAATCGCGGTGTTCAGCGCCTCGACGGCAAAGAGTGCGAGAAACAGCACGACCGCGATCATCAGCTCGCCAAGCGTGACGCCGACGGCGATCAGAAGGACAAGTGAGACCGCGAAGAACAACAACTCCTGCCGGAACGCCGCCTCCTTGATCAGCCGCCGAAAGCCGCCCAGTGAATAGCTGGCGGCTGCGAAGAAATGGCTGATGCCGGTGAGTTTTGTCACGGCAGGTTTCATCAAATGCCCTCATCGTCCTTCGATGGCGGCCATTGTCGCCTTCGGTCAGAAATTGCGAATACCGATTAAACTTCCCCGCGGCAAGAACTCTGTCATCAACCTGTCACAAGCCTGAAGGCTCAATGCTTGTTGCTGACGCCTGCCTGCGAGAAGGTCGCCATGCCGGAATGGCAAGCGGCCGCTGCCTTGACAATCCCGGCTGCCAGCGCCGCTCCCGTCCCCTCGCCGAGCCGCATGCCGAGAGCCAGAAGCGGCGTCTTGCCAAGCATCTCAATGGCCCGCAAATGCCCCGGCTCGCCAGAGACGTGGCCGATCAGGCAGTGATCAAGCGCTGAGGGATTGGCAGCTTTCAGGATGGCGCCGGCGGCGGTCGCGACATAGCCGTCGATTAGAACCGGGATCCTCTCGACACGCGCTGCAAGGATCGCCCCGGCCATCGCCGCGATTTCACGACCACCAAGACGGCGCATGATCTCTAGCGGATCGTCCAGATGATCGCTGTGCAGCGCAACCGCCCTTTCGACTGCCGCAATCTTGCGCTCCAGCATTTCTCCTTCGGAGCCCGTACCCGGACCAACCCAATCACGCGCCGTGCCACCGTAGAGGGCGTAATTGATCGCCGCTGCGATCGTCGTGTTGCCGATCCCCATCTCGCCTATGCAAAGAAGATCGGTGCCGCCCGCGATTGCTTCCATTCCAAATGCCATGGTCGCCGCGCAGTCACGCTCGGACAAAGCAGGCTCTTCGGTAATGTCGCCGGTCGGGTAATCGAGGGCGAGATCGAAGACCTTCAAACCGAGGTCATAGGCCACGCAGATCTGGTTGATCGCCGCCCCGCCAGCGGCGAAATTCTCGACCATCTGCTGTGTCACGGTAGGCGGGAACGGCGAGATGCCCTGCCTCGTGACGCCATGATTGCCGGCGAAGATCGCCACCAGTGGCCGGTTGACGGCGGGCGCCCTGCCCGTCCAGGCTGCGAGCCAGAAGGCGATTTCCTCGAGCCGTCCGAGCGCGCCGGGCGGCTTCGTCAACTGCGCATCGCGCTCGCGCGCGACGGCCAGCGCCTTGGCATCCGGTCCCGGCAGATCGCGTAGAAGTGCCCGAAAATCGTCGAATGGCAGGCCTGAAACGCTCATGAATGCGGTTTCCTTGTCTTGGTCGGTAACTTGTGTTTTCGCTGCAAATCAGCTTCTTTCGTCGCCACTCTCTTAAAGGCAGGCGCCGAGGCGAACAACTCCTAAAGCGCTGCATATGGTCGCGGAGACAGAGCCAAAATGCACATCGGAAATTATGCGACCGACCTTGCTCGTTCCGTTGCCTTCCTCAGCCGCATTCCGATGCCCTCTTTCGCCTTCAGCGGCTTCGACGGCAAGCTGGACAGAGCCTCCCGCGCCTTCCCCACTGCAGGCATTTTCATTGCGCTCCTCCCCGCCCTCGTCTTCTTGCTGATGATTGGCTTAAACGCCGACCGGCTGATGTCGGCGTTCTGCGCGCTTGCCGTACAGGCGGCACTGACCGGCGCGCTGCATGAGGATGGCCTTGCCGATTGTGCCGACGGCCTCGGTGGCGGGCGCGACCGCGATCATGCGCTCTCGATCATGAAGGATAGCCGCATCGGGACCTACGGCGCGATCTCGCTGATCCTGTCGTTCGCTCTTCGAGCCGCGGCACTTGCCGCGATCGCGCGCGCAGCGCCGCCCCTCGCCGCAGCGGATGTTATCCCGGCGATCGCCTGCATCAGCCGTGCTGCGATCGTCTGGCATTGGCATCGGCTGCCGCCTGCCAAACCCGACGGCGTCGCTGCGGCGGCCGGACAGCCGGCTGAAGGCGCGATGCAAATGGCGCTCGTCTCCGGCTGCCTCTTGTCTGCTCTGATGCTCTGGCCGAGCCTCGGTCTCCTGCCCCTCGTCTGTGCCCTTCTGGCCTGTGGTTTTTCCGCCATGGCCTTCACCCGCATGGTGCGTCAAAAGCTCGCCGGGCACACCGGCGACACCCTTGGCGCGACCCAGCAGATTTCGGAAATCGCTGCCCTCTTCGCCCTTGCCATGGCTTTGTGAAATCTCGATATAGGGTGCATGCAAACACCCTGCATCCACGTCTGCTCGATCGACCCGGAAACCGGCCTGTGCATGGGTTGCGGTCGCACGCTTGCGGAGATCGGCGGTTGGATATCCTTCTGCGACGAGGAGCGCCGGCGGCTGATGGCGTTGTTGCCCGCGCGACTTGCCGCGAGCGGACTGACAATACCATTGCAGCCGAGCACTGAGGCCGGCGCGGAGCAGCATGTATGAACCGTCTAACGATCGTCCTTGCGGTTCTTGGCCTTAGTCTTGCAGTTCTCATCTTCAGCAACGACACGAGCCGCATCTTCGGCATGCGGACCGACGATTTCGGCCGTTTCGTCTATCTGCTTCCGATCGCATTGATGCTGGCCGCGGGAATTTGGGCGCGGCGCGCCAGCGCAAGCGAGACTTTGCGGAACTTGATGATCTGGCTCGTCCTGATCCTCGGCCTTGCGACCCTTTATCTCTATCGGCAGGAGGCACTTGCCGTCGGCAACCGCCTGCTTGCCGGGCTGGTGCCGGGTCGCGCGGTGGTCGTGACCACCAGCGAGGGTGGTCAGGAGGTGATCCTTCACAAGCTCCTGAATGGGCACTACGAGGCCTACGTCACGATCAATGGCCAAAGCATATCGATGCTGGTGGATACCGGCGCCAGCATGATCGCGCTGTCCCGCGAGGATGCCGAGCGAGTGGGCGTCATCCCCGACAACCTCGACTACACGATGAGCGTCATGACGGCCAATGGCCGCACCCGCGCAGCCCGTACCACGCTCTCCGAGGTCGCAATCGGCCCCATTGTCCGCCACAACGTTCCGGCCAGCGTCGCGCAGGACGGCAAACTCGACCAGAGCCTTCTCGGCATGAGCTTTCTTTCGACGCTCGGCTCGTTGCAGATACAGACCGACGAACTTCGGATGCGCGACTAGGGCCGGTGGCGCCCTGCCGATCGGCGTTTAGCTCCGCAGCCTGTATCCCGTCTTGAAGATCCAGCCCAGCGTCCCCAGGCAAATCAACAGGAAGAACGAGATCATTCCCAGGCTCACCAGCGGATTGACGTCGGCGATGCCAAAGAAGCTCCAGCGGAAACCGCTGACGAGATAGAGTACCGGATTGAAATGGCTCACCGCCTGCCAAAAGGGCGGTAGCATGCTGATCGAATAGAAGCTGCCGCCAAGGAAGGTCAGCGGCGGCACGACAAGCATGGGAATGAGGTTCAACTGCTCGAAGTTCGTCGCCCAGATTCCGATCATGAAGCCGAAGAGGCTGAATGTGATGGCCGTCAGCAGAAAGAACAGCACCATCATCACGGGATGCTCGATCCTCACCTCCACGAAGACGTTGGCCGTCAACAGGATGATCACCCCGATCATCAATCCCTTTGTCGCCGCCGCCCCGACATAGCCGAGCAGAATCTCGCTCATTGCGACCGGCGCCGACAAGACCTCGTAGATCGTGCCGGTGAACTTCGGAAAATAGATCCCGAAAGAACCATTGCTGATGCATTGGCCAAGCAGCGTCAGCATGATCAGCCCAGGCGTGATGAACGCGCCGTAGGACACACCCTCCACCTCCTGGATTCGAGAACCGATCGCTGCGCCGAAGACGATGAAATAGAGCGACGTCGAAATAACCGGCGAAACGACACTTTGCAGCAGCGTCCGGCGCGTGCGTGCCATTTCGAAGAAATAGATGGATTTGATGGCTTCGGCGTTCATTTCGCCCCTCCGACAAGCGCCACGAAGATATCTTCCAGCGAGCTCTGCTGCGTCGAAAGATCCTTGAAGTGAATGTTCTGCTCTCCGAGCCGGGTCAGCAGGCTGGCAACGCTCTCTTGCTCGGTCTGTGCATCGAAATCGTAAATCAGGCGGCTGCCGTCCGCCGCGAGTGAAAGACCGTTGCCTGCAAAGCACTCCGGCAGCACCTGCAACGGCTCGTTCAACTCGAGAATGAGTTGCTTGCGTCCAAGCTTCGCCATCAACGCGGTCTTATCCTCCACCAGGAGAAGCTCCCCGCCGTTGATGACGCCGACGCGGTCGGCGATCTCTTCCGCCTCCTCGATGTAATGCGTGGTCAGGATGATTGTGACCCCTGAGCGCCGGAGCTTTTCGACGACGTGCCACATGTCCTTGCGTAATGTCACATCAACGCCCGCGGTAGGCTCGTCGAGAAACAGGATTTCCGGCTCGTGCGATAGTGCCTTGGCAATCAGCACGCGCCGCTTCATGCCGCCAGACAGTTGCCGCAGCGTGTTGTCCTTCTTGTCCCATAGCGACAGATCGCGCAGCACCTTTTCGATGTGCCCTGGATTGGGTCGCTTGCCATACAGTCCGCGCGAGAAGCTGACGGTATTCCAAACCGTCTCGAACTGGTCCGTCGTCAACTCCTGGGGGACGAGGCCGATCATGGAGCGCGTCGCCCGAAAATCCTTCACCACATCATGGCCGGCAACAGTCACCGTGCCGCCACTCGGATTGGCGATACCGCAAACAATCGAGATCATCGTCGTCTTGCCCGCGCCGTTCGGCCCGAGCAGCGCCAAGATCTCGCCCCGCTTGACATCAAGGTCGATGCCCTTGAGCGCCTGAAATCCGTTGGCATAAGTCTTGGTGAGATTTCGGATGGAAATGATCGGGGCCATAAAGGGTCTTCTGCCGTCTGCGGCGGGAGTTATGCGGCGCTATATATCCGCTTTGAGTAATTTTGACATCCCGGCACAGATGAACAGAGTATTCACTCGCGTGAAAATGCTGGCGAGAGAAAACATTTTTGCGAGTCCTTGGAAAACTTGGCACCGATCGAATGTCATCAGCCGGTGATATTTCTCAGCCATAAAGACGGCGAGGCAAGCAAGCGCTCTCCGTCCCGCCGCACCCCTTGCGGAGCAGCCGTCTGAGCGATCTCGTTACGCTCCTTTTGCTTCCTCGACACGCAGTAGAGTGCATTATGAGTAATTACATGACCTGACCCGGTTGGGCGCCGCCGCCCACGCCGCGTTCACCTTAGGCCGGCTTTCGAGCTGGCCTTTCCTTTTCAATCGCAATAGACCCTGCCGCCCTGGCGTGCGCGCAGATCGAAGTGGAAATGGTTCCAGTGCTCCGGATTGCTGCCCGGTCCGAGCACCGTGTTGAAATACTTGCAGCTGTCGCTGCGCACGGCCTGCAGCAGCCGGCCTTCCCGGAAGGAGAACAGTCCCTTCTTACGCACGTCAATCTCATGGCCGCTTTTCAGGACGAACTTGCCAACGTCGATCGCGTTACCACGAGCATGCTCGGACATCGGATTGTAGCGCTGCCGACTGTTGTTCATGCGACGGCAGCTATATCCGCCGAGGGGCTGAATGGTCTTGATACCCGACCAGTAGCGAAACCGGGCGGAAGGTGCGAGCTCGTTCTTGACCCATTTGGCGAAGGCAAGGGTCACCTGGCAGTTCAGCGTCACTTCCGGCTGCACGCCGATATTGCCGGAAAGGCCTTGCAGGGAGATCGGATATGGAACCTGGCAGGCAGGGCCCTGCGAGATAGGCGGCTTCTCGGTATAGACGACACCCATGCGCTTCAATTCGCGGCGGCAGGCAAGTTCCGAGGCCGGCATCATGCTCGGAGCCACAGGAGCGGCTGGTTCGCTTACCATCGGCGCGTTCGGATTGTTCGGTCGCAGCATGGCAACCTCCTGCGCCTCGTTTTCCGCCGGCACGCGCGCCGGGGCAACGACCGGCCTTCCATCGGGCCACGCAGGCGCGCTGCCTATCTGCGCCTTTCCTGCCGGCGCCGGGATCCGTGCCCGGTTCAACTGCACCGGATTTTCCGTGCCGATACCATCGACAACAGGCTGATCGGACTGGCCCTCGGCGATCTGTTGCTGTTGCTCCTCGGCAAGGCCAACCACGGGCTCGGCGCCAAGTTCAGCATCCATGTTGACACCACCCTCAGGCACGGCGAGCTGCTGCGTGCCGCCCCAGCTAGAAGGCTGGTTTCGAAGGGATCCGGCCGCACCTTGTGCGCCCGCCATCGCCTCGTCGCTGTCGATCATCGGCAGGCGCCCAGTTGGCCGCAACGTCTGTGGCTGCCCTCCGGCGCGGCTACGTCCCGTTCCCGCAAGATTGGGTGTGTTGAGGTAGTCGACTGATCCGGCAGCATCACCGACGGGCGCATTGGCGACCGGATAGGCCTGTTCAGTTGACGCCGTTTGCATGCGCGCCGCAGCGACGCGACGCTCAGGCGCAGAGATAGATCCCACCCGCGTGCCGTTATCCACCTCACCGGGGGGGATAAGGCCATCGGTCGAACACGTTACCAGCGCCGTCGAGAGCAAGACTGGCAGCACGTACTGCCGAAGAATGGGTACAAGGGCCATGCTCTCATCGCTTCCGAGGAACGGCAGGGATCTAAAACTCAAGCCGAAATTTAATGAAGAACGGTGAACGAAAGCTTACCCGAACCATTGCCGCCCCCGTCCTGAACGAGAAACCGAGGCGGAACAACGCACGCGGAAGGTCCATCCGGAAGCCACGATTTTCTAAAATTGGGTCTGTCCACATCAGGCATGGAAAGTTGCCGCACAACACCACACGAAATCTTAAGTCATTCCAACGATTGTAGGATTGGGCCGTCTAACTTTGGGTTGGGCATGAGGTTTTTCGCTGCTTTCGCTCAAATCGCTGAGCGCCTGCCACCGTTCCGTCGAGACCGCGAGGCTGCCATCGAGGCGCTGCAGCAGGCCCTCGTGGAAAAGCAGCGACGGCTGGACGAGCAGGCGGTCGCCCTCGCCCACAGCCGCAAGATATTCGATCGCTCCTCGGAAGCCGCAAGAATTGGAGTGTGGGAATGCAGCCTGCCGGACAACAGACTTGTCTGGACCAAGATGGTCTACGACCTCTTCGACATGCCCTACGACGCCGATCTCGATCGCTCGGAAATCGTGAAATGCTACTCCCAGGAATCGCTGGCAGAGCTTGGGCGACGTCGCAGCCGCGCGATTGAGGAGCGCAGCGGTTTTACGCTCGACGCGGAAATCGTCACACCGAAGGGCAACACCCGCTGGATCCGCATCACGGCCACCGTCGAATGTGAAGGCGATGTCCCCGTCCGCATCTTTGGCATGAAACTCGACATCACCGCCGAAAAGATGATGTTCGATCAGATCCGCTATCTCGCGGAATTCGACATCCTGACCGGCCTGCCGAACCGCGCACAGTTTCAGTCTGCCCTGCAGCACCTGCCCCTGCGCACTCTCGGCGGCGGTGCCTCGGCTCTCCTGCTCATTGACCTCGACGGCTTCAAGGGCATCAACGACACCTTCGGCCACAAGGCCGGCGACGAGTGCCTCAAGGAAACGGCAGAGCGGTTGTCGGCGGCATGCAAGGGAGCAGACCTCGTGGCCCGCATCGGTGGCGACGAATTCGCGGTCCTCGTCAGTGGCTACGACACTGTCGATAGCGTCAGAGCGCTCGCTGAAACGATCGTTCAGTGTCTTGGCCGCTTCGTCGAACAAAACGGCACCAGAATACTCGTCGGCGCCTCCGTCGGTGTCGCCTTGTTCGACACATCGCTGCGTTGCGACGTTTTCGTTTGCGCCGACTCTGCACTCTACAAAGCCAAGACTGACGGCAAGAACCGCTTCCATGTCCATGAGGCTTCTGAGGCCATCGACAGTCGAAAGATGGACGCCGCCTAATCTCTCGTCCGCCATCCGCCCGGGTCACTTCCGTCAGAAAGGCAGGCGACGAAGCCGCATCTGTGGACTATGATGCCGACACGCTGTCCCGAGGTCCTCGGCAGCGCGGAGGCCCCCATATGGCAGACGGCAAATCTTCGGTCGATACAGGCGCGCGCGACGTTGTGCTGTTGATCGGTCGGTTACTTCTCGCCTGGATCTTTCTGCACGAAGGCACCTCTCTGGCGCTGAATTTCTCCGGTGCAATCGAAATGGCCGCACAGTACGGCTTGAACGTTCCCCTTCTTGTGGCAACGATCGCGCTCCAGATTGGCGCCGGGCTGTCGATTGCAGGCGGGCTTTTGACCCGTATTGGCGCCACTGCGTTGGGTCTGTTTTGCGTCGCGACCGCGACGCTCTTCCACACCAACTTCAGCGACCAGAACGAACTCCTGCATTTCGAGAAGGACCTCGCCATTGCCGGCGGCATGTTCGTGCTCGCAGCCGTTGGCGCTGGCTCTCTTTCCATCGATCGCTGGCTGAGCGAGCGCAGGAAGTAGTGCCGCAACTATTGAATACAGCGAACATGGTTCAAGTCAGCCGCGAAGATCGGTGCACGGCTTCAACGCACCTCACTCGGCAATCGCCGTTCACCCCGATAGGCGCGCAAGATGGCACCAACCGCCTTTGCCGCTTCGACAGCGTTCGTCTGGTAATTGGTAACGGATAATCGCATCACTTGTCCGCCGCGCCACGTCGCTCCACCTGCAAACAGAACACCCTCTCGCTGCAAAGCGGCTATCGTTCGCCTGGTCAGGTCGTCGCCCTGATTAGCAGGCAGGTCCGCCCCAAAGCGTACGATCACCTGGTTGAGGACGACATCATTGCCGATTGCGATGCCCGGTTCGGCAGCAAGCGCCAGAGCGATATCTGTTGCGGCGTCACACGCCTGATCGACCAGGGCCTCGATACCGCTAGCCCCAAAGTGCTTGATCATCGCCCATGTCGCAAAGCCCCGCGCGCGGCGCGACAGTTCCGGGACATAGTGCGAAGGGTCACGCTCGCCCTCGCTGGCAAGCGGCAGATAGCTCGCCGCGATCGTCATCGCGCGCCGGTGCGCCAGTTCATCTCGCACGATCGCGTAGCCGCAATCGTAAGGGGTCTGCAGCCATTTGTGCCCGTCGGTCGCCCAGCTGTCAGCCTCTTCGACACCAGCGGTCAGATGGCGTCGCAGTGCCGACGCCTGCGCC
Source organism: Rhizobium mesoamericanum STM3625 (assembly GCF_000312665.1). GTDB lineage: Bacteria > Pseudomonadota > Alphaproteobacteria > Rhizobiales > Rhizobiaceae > Rhizobium > Rhizobium mesoamericanum. The sequence goes on from NZ_HF536772.1 coordinate 2,962,471, forward strand.
CAGAGGCCGAACGCTCCATCGACATGGACCCATGCGCCCTTTGATTTGGCGATCGGGATCAAGCGACCGAAATCGTCGCAGGCACCTGTATTGATCTGTCCTGCCTGGAGGATGGCGATACACGGTCCGGTCACCTTGGCTGCGGCCTGCTCGAACGCCATCGGCAGGATGCGCCCCTGATCGTCCGTCGCAATTCGCAACACGCGGTCGTGGCCGAGACCAAGAAACTGCAAGGCGGAGAACACAGTTGTATGCGCGTCATCACCAATGAGCACACTAATCGGGGGCGCTGCGAACAGCCCTTTGGCATCGGCGTCCCAGCCCGCGCGCAGCAGCACCTCACCACGGGCAGCTGCCAGACAGGTGAAGTTCGCCACAGTTGCCCCGGTGACAAACCCGACTGAGGAGCCGGCGGGAAGGTCGAGCAGCTGAAGTAGCCAGCGCGCCCCTACGGCTTCGACGGCCGCCGCCGAAGGCGACGCCGTGTGGTTGCCGGCGTTCTGCCCCCACGCGCTCGTCAGGACATCAGCGGCAACCCCCATGGGGTGAGAGCCCCCGATCACCCAGCCGAAGAAGCGCGCACCCGTCATCAAATGCAATCCAGGCTCCGCCCTCGCCACTAGCTCTTCGAGTACGTCGATCATCGGCGATGACAGTTCAGGCAGCGGGGCGCAAAAAGCCTCCACGGCGGCGGCGTAATCCAACAAAGGATAATGGGGGCGGCTGTCGATCGCGTCGCGAAAACGCGCTGCATGGGCAGCCGCGATCGAAAACAATTCCTTGGTGCTCACGGCCCGCCTCCCTTATGACGCGCGCATACACACGCAACATGGCTGCCAACTCTGCCGTGCGAAGAATAGCCTGAACCCTATGCTCGTGCCAGTCGAGCGCTAAACGCGCAACGACGACGCCCGAGACCATCAGCCCCCCGCGCTGCGACACGCGGTCGGGCCCAAGTCGCCGCTGGATGATCGGGCCGTATCGCGCTTCTCGTTGCCATACAGCTCATTCATGATCTTGGCGAGTTCGACGGCATGGCTTTCCGTTAAGCCATACAATATCTGCCCGCCGAAGAATGCAGGCTCTTCAGTCTGGTTGTCCCACACCATCCATTGATCGAGCGGGTCGCAAATGACGTCGTAGCGTAGTTGATCGGAACTATACATGGGTAAATTGCCTTAAGAACCCTACCCGCTTAAGCCCCTGACTGTTAATGCGCTCTTGCTTCCGACTTCCAATTTAGCGCGAACGATTTCTTGTCCTGATGATCGGGAATCCCAGAAAGTGCCAGGACAAGGCAGTACCCAAACCCACCGGCGCGATTACCCCGATGTTGCCGCCGCGCAAAACGCAAGCCAGAAGTCCCGCGACCACGCCGACGATCACCAGATCGATCAGGCACGGCCGTGACTCAGGTGATGATTTCTCTCCCATGATATCGGCTTAGGCCATCCGCCGAGGTTGCAAAAGGCCTCGCGCCGCTAACGCCTAACAAAGTCTGAAGATCACTCGCGATGCATCCATGGGAGGCATCAGAAGTGCCGATTTGAAACGCCTGCCGCCGCTGGCGCGGTATAAATTCAACACATCCTCATCATCGTGCAGGAACACTGCCCGTCACGATGCGATCAGTCTTCATCACGTCTATCTGCGGCCAATTGGACGCAGCCTCGGTCGCCGGACGACTACCGACTGCCAGAATTGTGATCAAACCAGCCACGACGGCAGTAAGGAGCAATCCACTGTAGGTCATTGTTTCTAGCCTCGATCCTGTGGTTTCCCAGCCACTGCGGCGCAAACTGATACGAGACGCTAAATGAAAGCCTAACGAATATGGTTAATGCGCACCGTTTCCATGTTTGGGACGTGAGCTGTGGATAACTAGTCGTTCCCCCCGCTTGGCGCAGACCGCTGCGCAAAGAGCCGCTTCAAGGCCTCCACCCTCTCTGCATCGATGTTCGCGTCCGTCACGGCGATCCAGCCATCGATATAGTGCGCAGGCGCATAGACGTGGCCGAACCCCATGGGAGCGCTCGTTGCGATCGCCACATCGACCAGCAATTGCAGCATCGTCAGCGCCGGAAACCAACGCAAGCTTGGTGAGACATCGGGCCCACGCGGATGCCTCATCCAGGCCGGCTCCCGATAAAAGGAATTGGGATCGAAGAATGTCACGGCATCGCTGGCATATTGGAGATAGACGATGCGAATAGGTCCCCAGCTTGCACCGGGAATAGACAACTGGTTCGTCTGGCTGGTGAACCGGATAAGGGATCCGTCGCGGAACCGTGGCAGCCACGCCGGCGATTGAGGCTCGCGCGCCGCCGTCACCTCTCGCCACATCCTGCTTGCAAAGGGCGGACCGCTCCACAGCGCCCCCTGGAAAGGATCCGCCACGATGTCGAAGATATCGGCAGAGACCTGAGAATTGAGTGCTCCAAGGCTCAGTCCGTGGAGGTAAAGCTTCGGTCTTTTTTGCCGCGGCAACGTCGTCCAGTAGCCATAAACGTCCCGGAACAATGCTCTGGCAGAGGCCGAGCCATATTCCGGCTCGACGAGCAGTGATAGCCAACTTGCAAGATACGAATACTGAAGGCCGACACTGGCCACATCCCCGTGGTGCAGATATTCGAGTGTGTCCATTGCCGCTGGATCGATCCATCCGGTTCCCGTAGGAGCGATGATGACGAGAAGCGAGCGTTCAAATGCGCCTTGCCGCTTCATCTCTTCAAGTGCGAGCTTTGCGCGCTCTTCGATTGTTTCCGCGTTATTGAGGCCGACGTAGGTTCGTAGCGGCTCGCGCGCCGGCGTCTTCCAGAAATCGCTGATCTCCGCGGCTGTCGGCCCTGATGCGATAAAACTGCGACCCTGCCTCCCAAGTCCCTTCCAGGTGACAAGCGAGGCAGCGCTTCCAGTCTTTGCCGGATCACTGGGCATAGGCACGCCATCTTCCAAAAGCGCATCGACCCTCTGGAACGAACGATCGGCCAGATGCAAAGCCGCGCGCAGCAGGATGCCATTCACCACAGACCAGAAAAGCGCGATCGCAAGAATACCACCGATCACCTGAGAGACGCGGCGCGGCACAAAGCGCGATAGCCATTCAGACAAGAACAGACACGTCAGCCGGAACAGCCTGCCGATCAGAACCGCAATGAAGAAAGCGACGATTGCGACGAAGGCAACGCTGAAGGGCTCAGCCGTATCGACGCGTTCCATGTGCCACAAGTCGCGGATCGAATTTTGCCAGTCGGCAGTCCGCCAAAGGACGAGCACAGACAATATTGCACCAAGCCCGCAAACGACTATGTTGCCGGCCAGTCTTCGCCCGACCGGCATCGGCAGTTCCAGGTATTTCCAAAGGCAGGTAAAGGTTACTCCGAACAGATACCCGGCGGCGGCAGCGATGCCGGACAGTGCACCTTGAACGAAGAACGATCGTGGCATCAGGCTCGGCGTCAGCGACGCGGCAAAGAAGATGAAGCCAAGCGCCAACCCCGACGTCGAAAGCGACACGAATAGGTGCAGCAGCAAGCGCTTCATGCTTTCCTCTCACACTTTTAACACCGATATTGTGCGCTGCGCTGTGCTCGCCCACGCAACCATCAAAGCCGGCCGGCGATCGGTTACGAGACGCCATGCACCTTACTATCTGAAAGCACAAACTCAAGGGACGCACGCTGAGGTAGGCTCCATGCAAAAAAGGCTCCCGAACACCACCGGGAGCCTCCGCTTCGATGCCGATCCGTCGTTCAAGCGGCGCGGGACATCGGCCTTGTGCTGCTACCAGTCGCGCGCAGTCTGAAACTGGCAAGCAAGGTGTTCAACTGTCGGCTTTCCTCGGCCAGTGTCTGGCTAGCAGCCGTCGTCTCCTCGACCATCGCGGCATTCTGCTGGGTCATCTGGTCCATCTGGTTGACCGACGTGTTGATCTCGTTGAGGCCCGTCGCCTGCTCGCGCGCCGCGGTGGCGATCGAGGTGACGTGGCTGTTGACGCGATTGACCAGCTCCTCGATTTCGAGCAGCGCATCACCGGTAGAGCGCACCAGCATCACGCCGTTGCCGACTTCGCTTGCCGAGGTGCTGATCAACACCTTGATCTCCTTCGCGGCATTGGCGGAGCGCTGCGCAAGCTCACGCACTTCCTGTGCGACGACGGCAAAACCGCGTCCCGCCTCGCCCGCACGCGCAGCTTCGACGCCGGCATTGAGCGCGAGCAAGTTCGTCTGGAAGGCAATCTCATCGATAACACCGATGATCTGGCTGATACGGTTCGACGAATCCTCAATCCGGTTCATTGCCGTGACGGCATTGCGGACGATATCGCCCGATTTGCCGGCGCTGGTCTTGGTTTCCGCCACCATCTCGCGGGCTTCCGCCGCACGTTCGGAAGCAGTCCGCACGGTCGCGGTGATTTCATCGAGCGCCGCCGCCGTCTCTTCGAGCGCAGCCGCTTGCTGCTCGGTGCGCTTCGACAGATTGTTCGTCGCCTCGCTTATATCGGCGGCGCTGTTATTGACGACGCGGGTCGATTCCGCGATCGCCTGGATGACGCTGTTCAGCGCGTCGACGGCCGAGTTGAAGTCAGAACGCAGCTTGGCGTAGTCCTCGCCAAGGTCTCCGATGGACACGGTCAGGTCGCCGGCAGCCAGTTTCTCGAGCCCGGCACCGAGCGACTGGATGGCAAAGGTCTGGCGATCGGCTGCCGAACGCCAGTTTGCCTCGTTGCCGCGACGCTCCTCCTCGATCTCAAGCTGGTGCTGGTTCTCGCGGTCCCGCATCAGCGCCCGCTCGCGGACCGAATCCCGCAATACAAGGAGAGATTTCGCCATTGCCCCAATCTCGTCGCGCCGGTCATGATCGACAATGTCGACCGCGTCGCGTTCTTCGGCAATCGCGTTCATCGCGCCCTTCAGCCGGGCAACCGGCGATGTCACGCTACGAACGATACCAAAGGCAACGCCGATGATGATGATCGCACCGACGACGCACGCACCGGCAGCCCAGATCGCGTTCTGGCGGTAGAGCGCGGCAAGATCGTCGGCATAAACGCCGGTGCCGACCACCCAGCCCCAGGGTTCGAAGCCGACCACGTGAGAATATTTGAGCACCGGATCGGCCGCACCCGGCTTGGGCCAGTAATAATCGACGAAGCCTTCGCCGCTCTTCTTCACGGTCTTGGCGAACTCGACGAAGATGAGCTTTCCGGTCGGATCCTTGTTCTGGGACAGATCCGTTCCGTTCAGCTCCGGTTTGATCGGATGCATGATCATTGTCGGATGCATGTCGTTGATCCAGAAGTAGCCGCTGCCGCCGTAGCGCATGGCCGAGATCACGTCCTTCGCCGCCGTCTGCGCCTGCTCCCGCGTCATGGCGCCGGACTGTTCCAGCTTGTAGTATTTCTGGAAGATGGCGATCGCGGTCGCATCCATTTGTGCAAGACCCTGCTTGCGCTCGCTCTCCAGCTTGGAGTGTGAATAGTTGAGGAAGAATGTGATGGCGAGCACCAGAATGGTCAGCGCCAGCCCCACGAGTGAATAGAGGCGAGTGGAAATCTTCACGTTACGCATTGGGCCCCGGCAGTTCAGAATTTGATCACAATGAAATACTGCTATGTGGGCCTTACCGTATCGTGAACTTAAATTAGATGTCGCTTATGTTCAGTAGGGTAAGCATTCCAGCCATTGAAGCAGCTTTCTGGGCAAGGCGCTGATTTGTCTAGAGAAAAGAAGATCGATACAAACTGCGCTAGGTAACTTCTCGTAGAACCATAGTAGCAGATCCGATGACGTCTCCGACGCGCCGCGTTTCGCTTCCGAGCCATCTGCGCTACGGTCCTTCCGGAATCGTTATCCTCTTCCCGAAACAGGAGCCCTCAATGACCGACAACGCCAAGCCGAACGGCGCGCTTACTCTTCGCACCGTGGCGATGCCCGCCGACGCCAATCCGGCGGGCGACATATTTGGTGGCTGGGTTATGGCGCAGATGGACCTTGCCTCGGGCATCATGGCTTCCGAGCGCGCCAAGGGCCGCGTTGTCACCGCTGCCGTCAAGGAGATGGCCTTCGCCCTCCCCGTTAAGATCGGCGATACGCTCTCGGTCTACACAACGATTGTGGCTGTCGGTCGCACCTCGATCACGCTCTCGGTCGAGGCATGGGCAACGCGCGCCCGCTACAACAACATGGAACAGGTGACTGCGGCGACCTTTATCATGGTCGCGCTTGACGAGAGCGGAAAGCCGAAGCCGGTTCCCGCGGAGTAGGCAACCGATACGGTTGCTTCCCACGAGGTCCTTGTCCACATCAAGGTGCTGATGGGGATGTGATCTCGCTTTGCTGCCGCGGCGGCTGACGGGTATAGCCGACGTTATCCAGCCTCCGGTTAAGGCCTTATGCCGCCCATCTCGGCTTGGCCGGCTCCATGTTTCTCTTCATCATCCACATCTGGTGGTGGGAGTATCGGCTGCAGGCCATTCCGGTGCTGCATATCGGCATCTACCTGTTTCTGGTCTCCTTCTGCCTGTTCGTGATGCTTTGCGCGCTTCGCTCGACGGCATGCGGCTATGAGGATTATTCCTACTCAAGCCGGCGCTGGTTCTTCGGCACGCTGCACGTCCTCGGACAGGCGATAAGCAACTTTTTGGTTGCCAATCGAGGGCAGATGTGAGATTAAAAAGGCAACCAGGAGGCTGCTGATATGTCTGATCGCATCGAGAAGGTCATCGAACTGAATGCTCCGGTCGAGCGTGTCTGGAAAGCCATCACCGATCACCGCGAGTTCGGCGAATGGTTTCGCGTACAACTGGACGGCCCCTTCGTGCCGGGCGAAAATTCGACAGGCCACATCACCTATCCCGGCTACGAGCACATTCGCTGGCAGGCGACGGTCAAGCGGATGGAGGAGCCTGAGCTCTTTTCCTTCACCTGGCATCCCTACGCCATTGACCCCAAGGTCGACTATTCCGGGGAAGCGCCGACCCTTGTCGAGTTCCGCCTGGAACCGACGCCATCGGGTTCACGCCTGACGGTGACAGAATCGGGTTTCGATAAGGTCCCGGCGCATCGCCGCGAGGAAGCCTTCCGCATGAACGACGGCGGCTGGGCCGAACAGATCAAAAACATCAAGGAATACGTCGATCGCTAACGTCGAACTCCACCCCGAGAAAGCGGCGATCCTGTTTGCCGCCTTAGGAGACCCGACGCGCCTGTCCCTACTGACAGCCCTCAGCGACGGGCGGGAACGCTCGATTGCGAGCCTGTCGGTCGGCACTGTGCTTACCCGGCAGGCGGTTACGAAACATCTGCATGTACTGGAACAGGCCGGCCTCGTCCGCTCCACGAAAGTCGGCCGGGAAAGCCATTACTCTTTTCAACCCAATCGGATCGGTGAGATGCGCGCCTATCTCGACAGCGTCTCGCGGCAATGGGATGACGCGCTCGAACGCCTGCGCGCCTTCGTGGAACGCTAGGCTTCCGGCGCGCCAGCCAACCTGGCAGCCCCTAGCCTCTCGCCGAGCCAGAACACAGCAAAACCGGAGAAAACGAGCAGCGTGATCACTTCCTGCATCGTTTTCAGCTGTGCCGTCGTATAGACTGACGAGCCGATGCGGTTGGCCGGCACGGCAAGGCAGTATTCGAAAAAGGCGATCGCCCAACTGACGACAATAGCGATGAACAGTGCGGCGCCCCTGTGCTTGAGATGCCCATACCAGGCGAAGGTCATGAAAATATTCGACGCAAAAAGCATGACGATCGGCCAGACAGCGGCCGGGAAGGCAAAAGGCATGGGTGATTCCCGACCTTAAAACTGGCGCCAGCATGTATCGCCAAAGCTCTCCGCTGCAAGAGGCCGCGCGCCGCCTCGCGCTCGTCCGTCAGCCGAAGCACGACCTCTAAAGGTTCCATTCAAGGATCCCGAAGCATACGCTCCGTTCGTCCACGGCGAGAGGCATCGGACTGACTACAGTCCTTCAAGCGGTTCGTCGAGGGATGGAAACCCGCCACGGTCCGGCCAAGCGCGCCGCCCGCGAGATGATGGGCGTTTCCCTTGGCGTGGCGGATGTTGAAGGATTTCCATTTTTTCCATTCTCCGATACGTTTCGGATGATGGAATTGCCGATCACGCCCACGGCGACGCATCCAGGGCGCGCCGGCCGAGCGATGGAGGAGGAAATGTCGGAAACGACCGTCAATGTCCGTTATATGGTCGATGACGTCGACGCAGCCATCACATGGTACACGAGCCATCTGGGCTTTTCGGTTCTGTCGAACCATGCCCCCGCTTTCGCGGATGTACGGCGCGGAGCGTTACGGCTGCTGCTCAGCGGGCCGACGAGTTCGGCGGGACGAGCGATGCCGGATGGCGAACGGCCCCGATCGGGCGGCTGGAACCGGATACATCTCATCGTCGACGACCTGCCTGCCGAAGTGGCGCGCCTGCGGGCCGCCGGCGTTCAATTCCGAAATGAGATCGTCACGGGACCAGGCGGTTCGCAGATCCTGTTGATAGACCCGTCCGGCAATTTCGTTGAACTCTTTCAGCCGGCACGCGGATGAGCCCGATCTTATATTGGTGAGATTTACCGCTTTGCGAACATCGGTTGTCGTCTTGCTCTGGTCGAACAGCGGGCCGATCGAGTCGCCAGCAGCCACATAGGCCATGCGCGGCGAAGATGTCGCAGCTCTTGCGCGCCGAGCAGCAAATAGAACCTTGGCGAACAACTCGCCCACTGCCTCTTCCATCGCCTCGTTGAACAGGGCGCGGCCCTGCCGCCCTATCTGAAGCTGCCGATCGGATCCTCATTACGACCGCCCGGCGCCTGCATGATGCCATCGAGACTGACGAGGGCACCTGAACGATCTTGCGCATCTCCACCTTGGCGAAATCTTTTTTCCGCGCGCGGACCGGCGACCACGGGCTGAGCCGACGACAGGCTGAGACAAATATCAACAACCGCTGTTTGCCAAATCCGAACGATTCTTTTGTTTCCCTTTTGTACTCTTTGCCTCTTCACTTTCGCAGTGAGTCTCGCCATATTCCGCCCATGGCCAAAACTCCGAAGAAATCCACCGCCCCGAATAGCTTCGAGGAAGCTCCGCAGTCGTCCTTTGAAGGCGCTCCCCTGTCCGGCTCCGTGGCCGATTGGGTGAAGCAGCTCGAGGCCGATGCCGAGGCATCAAGTGTCGAGACGCAGCGCCAGATCGCCTCGAACGCCGGAAAGCACCGCAAGAAGGTGGAGATCGCCGCCAAATCGGCCGAAAACCGTAAGCAAGATGGGGCGTCCGCGCCGTTGCGAGGCGCTCGGGGAGCGAAGGCGCAAGGCGCTGGCAGCGTGAGCGCTTCGAAAAGTGCGCGCGGTACCTCCATGGGGGGCTCGACCGATCCGAAGACCCGCGCCGCCGCCGGCCTCAATCCCGTTGCCGGCATGGACACGACGCTGGAGGAGGCCGCGTCGCTGCAGGCCGGCACAGCCGTCACCGCCACCGTCGACGCGCTCGCCAAGCTGATCGAGAGTGGCAACCCGCTGCACAAGAACGGCAAGATCTGGACGCCGCACCGCCCTGCCCGGCCAGACAAGTCCGAAGGCGGCATCGAGATCCGCATGGCCTCGGAATACCAGCCCGCCGGCGATCAGCCGACTGCCATCAAGGACCTGGTCGAGGGCCTTGATAATGGCGACCGCTCGCAAGTCCTGCTCGGCGTCACCGGCTCCGGCAAGACCTTCACCATGGCCAAGGTGATCGAGGAAACCCAGCGCCCGGCTCTGATCCTGGCGCCGAACAAGACGCTCGCCGCCCAGCTATACTCGGAGTTCAAGAACTTCTTCCCCGACAATGCGGTGGAGTACTTCGTCTCCTATTACGACTACTATCAGCCGGAAGCCTACGTCCCGCGCTCCGACACCTATATCGAAAAGGAATCCTCGATCAACGAGCAGATCGACCGCATGCGCCACTCGGCGACTCGCTCGCTGCTCGAGCGCGACGACTGCATTATCGTCGCCTCGGTCTCTTGCATCTACGGTATCGGCTCGGTCGAAACCTACACCGCCATGACCTTCCAGATGAATGTCGGTGACCGCCTCGACCAGCGCCAGCTGCTTGCCGACCTCGTCGCCCAGCAATACAAGCGCCGAGACATGGATTTCCAGCGCGGCTCGTTCCGCGTTCGCGGCGACACCATCGAAATCTTCCCGGCCCACCTGGAAGATGCGGCCTGGCGCATCAGCATGTTCGGCGACGAGATCGACGCAATCACCGAATTCGACCCGCTTACCGGCCAGAAGACCGGCGACCTGAAATCGGTGAAGATCTACGCCAGCTCGCACTACGTCACCCCGCGCCCGACGCTGAATGCCGCCATCAAGTCGATTAAGGAGGAGCTGAAGCACCGCCTCGTCGAACTGGAACAGGCCGGCCGCCTGCTGGAAGCCCAACGCCTGGAGCAGCGCACGCGCTACGATCTCGAAATGCTTGAAGCGACCGGCTCCTGCCAGGGCATCGAGAACTATTCGCGCTATCTGACCGGCCGTGACCCCGGCGATCCGCCGCCGACGCTCTTCGAATACGTCCCCGACAACGCCATCGTCTTCATCGACGAAAGCCACGTCACCATCCCTCAGATCGGCGGCATGTACCGGGGCGACTTCCGCCGCAAGGCGACGCTTGCCGAATACGGCTTCCGCCTGCCCTCCTGCATGGACAACCGGCCGCTGCGCTTCGAGGAGTGGGACGCCATGCGCCCCGACACGATCGCCGTCTCGGCGACGCCCGGCAGCTGGGAGATGGAACAATCGGGCGGCGTGTTCGCCGAACAGGTCATCCGCCCGACCGGCCTGATCGACCCGCCCGTCGAAGTCCGCTCCGCCCGCAGCCAGGTCGACGACGTGCTGGGGGAGATCCGCGAGACGGCGGCCAAAGGCTACCGCACCCTTTGCACCGTGCTCACCAAGCGCATGGCCGAGGACCTCACCGAATACCTGCACGAACAAGGCGTGCGCGTCCGTTACATGCACTCCGACATCGACACGCTCGAGCGCATCGAGATCATCCGCGATCTCCGGCTTGGCGCCTTCGACGTGCTTGTCGGCATCAACCTTTTGCGCGAAGGCCTCGACATTCCCGAATGCGGCTTCGTCGCCATCCTTGACGCCGACAAGGAAGGCTTCCTGCGCTCCGAGACGTCGCTGATCCAGACGATCGGCCGCGCCGCGCGTAACGTCGACGGCAAGGTCATCCTCTATGCCGATAACATCACCGGCTCGATGCAGCGCGCCATGGACGAGACAGCCCGCCGCCGCGAAAAGCAGATGGCCTATAACCAGGAACACGGCATCACCCCGGAAAGCGTCAAAGCGAAGATCTCCGACATCCTCGACTCCGTCTACGAGCGCGACCACGTCCGCGCCGACATATCAGGCGCCTCGGGCAAAGGCTTCGCCGACGGCGGCAACCTCGTCGGCGGCAATCTGCAGGCGCATCTCAACGCTCTGGAAAAACAGATGCGCGACGCCGCCGCCGACCTCGATTTCGAGAAGGCTGCCCGCCTGCGCGACGAGATCAAGCGCCTCAAGGCTGCCGAACTCGCCGTCATGGACGACCCGATGGCACGCGAGGAAGCGCGTTCGCAGGAAGGCAGCGGCCGCAGGGGCGGCAAGCCAGCCGCAGGGGCGGGATCCCTCTTCGCCAAGCCCGGCCTCGACGAGATGGGCCCGGGCACCGACACCGCAACGCCGCTCTTCCGCAAACCCGGCCTTGACGAGATGGGCCGCGACATCGCCGATCCCGCCGGCAAGAGCCTGTTCCGCCGCAACACGCTTGATGAAATGACCGTCGGCCGCACCGAAAAACCGGTCACCGGTCGCCTGCCTGACAAGCCGGATGCCGCCAAGGCCACGAAGCGCTTCTCACCACTCCTGGAAGGCCAACCAGACCGCGACGGGCCTCGCCCGCTGGTGCGCGGCAGGACTGGCGTCGGAAGCTACGAGGATCCAGCCGAGCAGAAACGCAAGGGACGGACGAAGGGCAAGACCGGGCGGCCGGGGCGGTAAATGCATGTACAGTATGCAATTTCAGATGGACTTCTTTTTGGAGGAATGGGCATTTTTAGGCTTGACGCGTGGTGACGCGCCTCCTTTCGCCGTCCCCATCGGCCGGCACGCACATGATGAGCCTGGGCTCGTTAAACTTGCATCAATCCCTGCATGGCATATCTGCCCCGGCAATGCGAAAGGAGACATGCATGGCATTCGTAGCCTTCAAGAACACCCACAACAACGCGATCTATGTCAATCCGGCGCAGGTTCTTTACGTCTCGGCCTTCGAGGAAGATGTCACCATCATCGCCTATGCCGTCGCCGATGCCGGCGGTAAGCCCGTGGTCTCCCACGTCCGCGGCAGCGCCGATTTCGTCCAGCACAAGCTCGGCGGCGCAGCGGCTCGCTAGGACTACACACACCTTGCAGATATGCCCGAGAAAACGATGGCGGCGCGGTAGTGCCGTTCCGGCACAGTTTCCGGAAACGGGACAGCAACTGCTGTGCGTGGTTACCAATCGTCAAGTAACTGAATCTTTGGCGATTCCCGCTGCCCAGAATCGCGTGCCACAATATTGCCGCTTGCCTTTTGCTTCGAATGCTGTCACCAAATGCAGCTCTCGGGCATTTGCATGCCGGTGACTGGACTGATGTGGTAAAGCCTTCCTGCCGGAAGGCGGCGTGGGGGGTACCCGCGTGCGTAGACGTTCTTTCCCCGTTCGTGAACTACTCGACTGACCCTTCGCGCGTCGATTTTTCAATTGGAACGCGCGAAAGCTAAAGCCGTTCATTTCCTCTCGGGGGGATGGATACCAGACAGACTAAGGGAAAAGGACTATCCCAATGGCCACCAAGGGCACCGTAAAATTCTTCAACCAGGACAAGGGTTTTGGTTTCATCACACCGGAAGGCGGCGCGAAGGACGTTTTCGTCCACATCTCCGCGCTGCAGGCTTCGGGCATCCAGTCGCTGCGTGAAGGCCAGCAGGTCACCTTCGACACCGAGCCGGATCGCATGGGCAAGGGCCCGAAGGCCGTCAACATCTCGGCCAACTAATTCAATTTCCGCCTCGGCGGGAATGGACCGGCGCTCCGCAAGGGGCGCCGCTTTTGTTTGCGGGCATGGTTGCTGGATCGACCGACAACCGACGTGCTCAAACTGCCGGGCCACGACGCTTGGGGATGCCATGGCCGGGTTTAGCGCCTATTCCGGCCCGTTCTAGTTCCCGGGACATGGCGCCGTAGACGCAAACATCCCTGCTCCCGGCAACCGTGCACCACTGCTCCCGACGATCCGGGCCTCTCGATATTCGAGGGAGGACCGTCCGGCAGTCAGAACAAGGCTTGCCGCCAGCTACTGCCGGTCACCGTCGCATCGTGCGGCACAAAGCTATGCGCCGACCGCGTCTCGTGCGCCTTCGAAATCCACCGACGCAAAGGCTGCTGCGATCACCTCAGGCCCCGCCCCTGCCTTGACCGCATCGGTCGACAGGATCTGGCGGTAGCGCCGAGCGCCGGGCAGCCCGGTAAACAGTCCGACCATATGCCGAGCCACCTGCTGCAGCCGCCCGCCGTTGGCGATATGGCGCTCGGCGTAGGCCATCATCCGGTCGCGGATCGTGCCCCAGTCGGTCATTTCCGCCGCCGCGCCGTAGAAGCGATGATCGACATCGGCGAGAACGGCTGCGTTCTGGTAAGCCGCGCGCCCGAGCATGATGCCGTCGACGTGGTCCAGATGATCAGCCGCCTCGGCGAGCGTCTGGATGCCGCCGTTGATACCGACAAAGACGTCGGGCCGCGCTTGCTTCGTGCGGTAGACGATCTCGTAATCCAGCGGCGGGATCTCGCGGTTCTCCTTTGGCGACAGGCCCTTCAGCCAGGCCTTGCGCGCATGGATCCAGATGGCATCGGCGCCGGCATCGAGCACCCTGTCCAGAAGGGCTGGCAGTGCCGCCTCCGGATCCTGCTCGTCGACACCGATCCGGCACTTCACCGTCACGGGCACGTCCGCCACCGCCTTCATCGCCGCCACGCAGGCCGCCACGATGTCGGGCGTCAGCATCAGGCAGGCCCCAAACGTGCCCGATTGCACCCGGTCGGAGGGGCAGCCAACATTGAGGTTGATCTCGTCATAGCCGTAGGGTGCGGCGATCCTGACCGCCTCGGCAAGCTTCGCCGGATCCGATCCGCCAAGCTGCAGCGCCACCGGATGCTCCGTCGCATCGAAGGACAGCAACCGCTCGCGCGGCCCATGGATGATCGCATCGGCCACGACCATTTCCGTGTAGAGCAGTGCATTGCGGCTGATCTGCCGGTGGAAATAGCGGCAATGCCGATCGGTCCAATCGATCATTGGCGCAACGGCCAAGACCGGAGACCCAGAAGAGCGGGCTTTATCATAGAAATTCAATTGCTTAGCCTCGGCGATCTTTGTCATGCTTTGTCGGACTTTTTTCAGCCCGTTGCACCGTTTTCACCTTTGGGTGCGACATTGTCGTACCAACAGGGGATAATGTTGTACCCTGGGTACCATCAGCGCGCGCAGGCGGCAGGACGGAAGCAGCGGATATACCGCTCAAATCATTAGAAAGAAAGCCGGAGCGAAAATTTGGCGTAAGGCGAAGACATTCGACACGGAAACGCGAAGGTTTGGATCAGGTATCGTCAATCTGAGCTTGACCAGGCCGGCGCTATCGAGCGTGCTTTCACAAAGTCCTCTGCGTTGGCAAAACGCCACCAGACCTAAGCCACTCTTTCCAGCGTCCGGCCTCCTTCCTTACTCGCGATGAGCCAATCAAGGGGAGCGTTTCGCGGCCGCGAGATGGGCTTTCCCGCAGCACCCTTCCGAAAGTCGCCGCGACATCATACCAGGAACGCTCCTCCACCGGTAAGCCATCGGTTTCTCAAGGCCAATCCAGCTCGTCAATTCAGGCCGGCACGGCCAAGTCCCTCGATCAGACGCGCTCGATCCTCGGCAAGCACGAAAGACGATGTCGCGCCGACCGCGTCTCGCGAGATGTCAGGGACTAGCGACTTGAGCCGCCCGAGCAAGTCCGTGGCAGCCTCCTTGTTGTCCAGAAGGCCGGCACAGGCCGCGCCGATGATCAGCGGTACCGCGTGGCCGGACCGCAAGCGATGCGCCTCCCGTGCATAACTCAATCCAAGCTCGTAATTCGCGCCCTGGAAATAAGCCATGGCGTAGTAGAACTGAAAGTCGCCGAGAAAAGCTTCGCGCGGGCTCAGTCTGAGAGCGTGGTCGATGCAAGGAATGGCCTCCGTCCCGCGGCCCCCATTGGCATGCGCAAGGCCCAACTGACCATGTGCAAAAGCGGAGTTAGGGTTGATCGCAACGGCCTGGCTGACCGCTGCCATCGCTAGGACATTATCACGCGTCGCAAAGGCTATCATCGCCTGCGCAAGGTAAACCCATGGTTCCTTATCATCCGCGGCGATAGCCTGTTGAACGACATCCCTGGCTAGGGCCAGAGCATATCCCATGTCCTCCCACCCCTGGAACGCGCGCCACATCGTAATCCAACCTTTCATGGCGAGCGCCTGGGCATAATCAGGAGCCAGTCCGATTGCCCGCTCGAGCAGGGGGAGCATTTTTCGGCTGCTGTCCTCAGACAACTGCGAACAGAGGAACACCGCCCGCACGACACATTCCCAGGCATCAAGGCCATGATTCGGCTTGGGGCTTTCGCGGGCATGCTCTGCCGCCAGCAGTTCCGGCCCGATGCGGCCGACGACGCTTGCGGTGATTTCGTCCTGAATGACGAAGATGTCGCCAATGTCGCCGTCGTACCTCTCGGCCCAGAGATGAGCTTCGGAGGCCGCATCGATAAGCTGCGCGGTCACCCTCACGCGGCTGCCGGACTTGCGGACACTCCCCTCGAGGACATAGCGGATCCCGAGTTCGCGCCCGATCGCGCGCACATCCATGGGCTTTGCCTTGTAGGTGAACATTGTGTTGCGGGCGATCACGAAGAAGCCCTTGAGCTTGGATAGCGCGGTGGTGATGTCCTCGGTGAGCCCATCGCTGAAGAAGTCCTGCTCCGGGTCGGCGCTCATGGCGTTGAACGGCAGGACGGCGATGGATGGTCGGTCTGGAAGTGTGGGCCTGGGCGATGACGTGTGTGCGGTCGTCCCTTCCAGGAGAGGTCGGTAGAGACGCACCGGCCGCTCCATGTTCTTGAGCGCGCGTTCGCCGAGATACTCGTAGTCGCAGTCAAGCTTGCCCTGAAGATGATCGTACGCGGTGCCGGAAATGCAAATGCCGCCTGGATCTGCCAGGGTCTGGAGACGGGCCGCGATGTTGACGCCATCGCCGTAGAGATCCCCGTCAGCTTCGTGGATCACATCACCGAGATTGACGCCGATCCGGAAGATGATGCGTCGCTCCGTTGGAATATCTGCCTGATTCTCGGCAACGCCCTTCTGGATGACGACGGCGCACGCTACGGCATCGACGACCGAGCCGAACTCCACGAGCGCACCGTCGCCCATCAGCTTGACAATACGGCCCTGATGCTCGGCCAGCAGCGGGTCGATCACCTCCCGGCGCAGAACCTTCAAGGCCGACAGTGTCCCAGCCTCGTCATGCTCGACGAGGTGGGAATAGCCGACTACGTCAGCGGCCAGGATCGCGGCCAGCCGCCGCTCCGCTCTTGCAGTTGCCATGGCTATCTCTCCCTCGGGAGATCCGCCGGATGAAGCCCAGGCGATTGACGCGACATGCACCATCCGGCTGCCCGAGACCGCGACCGTGCCGGTTGATGATAGCACCGAGACGGTCACGTGGCGACGTTTCACCAGAGTGCCGCCCTCAACAGCAACAGGATGCGCGAAGCGGTCACTGTAGTGGTCTGTCGCGGTCCAATCGAAGGACGGCGTCACGAAGGAAGGTCCGTTTTCGAACCACGGGCGCACTGAACTTGTCGAAGTGGTTTCTTCCGTCGTTGGCGGTGGGAACAATTGCTCCGTCAGCCACGTGTCCCAAGCTCAGGATGGTCCGGGCCGGAAATGTTTGGATGCAAGGCAACGATGACGATCGCTCTGCTGAACGACGCTTTCCCCGGCCCTTGCTTTCCGTTTAAGATGTCAGGACCACGAACAGCAAGAGCCTGCAATGTCCTTTCCCGCGACTGTCATCCCGCTTCCACAACCCGTCCTGCTTCCCGTCGAGGGCACCGGGGAGGTATTCCCCGTGCGCCGCGTCTACTGCGTCGGGCGAAACTATGCCGACCACGCGATCGAGATGGGACATGATCCAAGCCGCGAGCCGCCCTTCTTTTTCCAGAAGAACGCCGATAACCTGATGCCTGAAGGCCAGGATTTCCCCTACCCGACGCTATCACGCGATGTGCATTTCGAGGTCGAGTGCGTGCTGGCGCTGAAGGCCGGCGGCCAGGATATCGCCGCCGACAAGGCGCTCGACTGCGTCTACGGCTACGCGGTCGGCATCGACTTCACACGCCGCGATCTGCAGGCGGACGCTAAAAAGCTCGGCCGCCCCTGGGAAGTCGCCAAGGCTTTCGAACATTCGGCACCGGTGTCACGGATCGTTCCGGCAGCCAAGATCGGTCACCCGTCGTCAGGCAGGATCTGGCTGGAGCTGAACGGCAAGCGCGTCCAGGACGGCGACCTCAACCAGATGATATGGAAAGTGCCGGAGATCATTGCCGAACTGTCTAAACTCTTCGTCTTGGCGCCGGGCGACGTCATCATGACCGGCACACCGGCCGGCGTCGGTGCCGTGAAGAAAGGCGACCACGTCGATTGCGGCATCGATGGTATCGCCACCCTGTCGATCAACGTGGCCTGAGGAGGAGACGTCATGCCTCTCTATGCGCTTGGCGAATTGACCCCGGACCTGCCGCCGTCGGGCACATATTGGATCGCACCTGACGCCCACGTCATTGGTCAGGTTTCACTTGGCGTCGACGTCGGCATCTGGTTCGGCTCGGTTCTGCGCGGCGACAATGAACCGATCACGGTTGGTGCCGCAACGAATATCCAGGAAGGCGCAATGCTGCACACCGATCCGGGGTTTCCCGTGACGATCGGTGAAGGCTGCACCATCGGCCATCATGCCATCGTGCATGGCTGCACGATCGGAGACAATTCCCTGATCGGCATGGGCGCAACGGTACTGAACGGCGCCAGGATCGGCCGCAACTGCCTAGTCGGCGCCAATGCCTTAATCACCGAGGGCAAGGAGTTTCCCGATAACTCCCTAATCGTCGGCTCGCCCGCGCGGGTTATCCGCACACTGGACGCGGCGGCGATCACCGGGCTGCGCCGCTCCGCCGAGAAGTATGTTGGCAATTGGAAACGCTACGCGCGGGACCTGCGTCCCTTCTGATCATCCGAATAGCAGACCGAGGCTCTAAGCGGCGCACGCCTCACACAGGCCGCGGATTTCGATCGTGGTCTTCTCTGCCTTGAACTTCTTGCCGCGCGTCCAATTCATGAGGCGGTGATCGACCTCGTGGTCGTGAAACTCCAAGACATGTCCGCAGCTCTCGCAGATCGCAAACGCAACAATGCCGTGGCTGTGGCAGTTTTGCTCCGGATGCGCGCAGGCGACGAACGCGTTGATGCTTTCGAGCCGGTGCACAACACCGTATTCGAGCAGCTTCTCCAGCGCCCGGTAGACCTGCAGCGGCGCGCGAAAGCCGTGATCACGCAGCTTGTCGAGAATCGTGTAGGCGCTCAGCGGTCCATCAGCCCTTTCGAGCACCTCAAAGACGAGAGCCTGGTTCTTGGTCAAAGCAGGTGCATTCATGAACGATGTCCTTCCAGGGCCTGCCCCCGCCAGCGCTTTGGTAGCAGGCTGAGAACAAATAGGATCAGGGCTGCCACGACGATCGACGGGCCGGAGGGCGTGTCGTAGGTCAGCGAGCCGAACAGCCCGCCGACCACGGCGACCGCACCGATCAGCGAGGCGAAGATGGCCATCACTTCGGGCGTCGAAGCGAAGCGGCGTGCGGCCGCCGCTGGTATGATCAGCAGCGATGTGATCAGCATGATACCGACGATCTTCATGGCAATTGCGATGACGACCGCCATCAGCAGCATGAAGAAGAGTCGCGCCCGCTCCGGCTGCAGCCCCTCGGCCTCTGCAAGCTCGGGGTTGACGGTGGAGGCGAGAAGCGGCCGCCAGAGCCAAACGATTGCGGCCAGCACAAGAATGCCGCCGCCCCAGATCATGACGATATCAATCTTCGAGACCGCGAGGATGTCGCCGAACAAAAAAGCGATGAGGTCGATGCGCACCCAGCTCATGAAGGCGACCATGACGAGGCCAATCGCCAATGTCGCATGCGAGAGGATACCGAGCAGCGCATCCGCGGACAGGGCTTGGCGTTTCTGCAATAACAGCAGGAGGATCGACACCGTCGCAGCAACGAGGAACACAGCAAGCGTTAGGTTGAACTGGAGCAGCAGCGACAGCGCGACGCCGAGCAGTGCTGAATGGGCGATGGTGTCGCCGAAATAGGCCATGCGCCGCCAGATGATGAAGCAGCCGAGTGGGCCTGTCGTCAGCGCCAGCCCGACGCCGGCAAGGATGGCGCGCACGAAGAAATCGTCAAACATGGCGCTCTCCTGCGGGCTGCTTGTGATCGTGGACATGATCCTCGGCATGATGATCGCCGCGTTGGTCATGGCCAACGCCGGCGTGGTCATGCTCAGAATGGTCGTCGCTATGACCATGCCCGTCATGGCTACGATGGTGGCCATCATCGGGGTGGCAGTGCTCGGTAACGGAGCCGTCGGAATGCAGCACCCGGCCATCCGGCAGATGCGTATGATCGTGGTGGTGACTGTAGACCGCCAGCGCCTGCGCCGCGCGACTGCCAAACAGTCGGACATATTCCGCACTCCGGCTGACCGCCTGAGGGGTACCACGGCAGCAAACGTGGCCGTTGAGACAGATGACAGTGTCGGTCGCCGCCATGACGACATGCAGGTCGTGCGAGATCAGCAGGATACCGCAGCCCGTGGTGTTGCGGATCGACTTGATCAGATCGTAGATCGCGATCTCGCCGGAGAAATCGACACCCTGCACGGGTTCGTCGAGCACGAGGAGGTCAGGCTTGCGCGCGATCGCGCGCGCCATCAGCGCCCGCTGAAACTCCCCCCCCGACAGATGCTGCACTTCGGCGCCAAGCATGTGCGACAGCCCGACGGCGTCGAGAGCGGCCGCCATATCGTTGTCGGAGAGAGGTCCGGTCAGTGTCATCAGCCGGCGCACGGTGAGCGGCAGCGTCCAATCGATCGCCAGCTTCTGCGGCACATAGCCTACCGTGAGCTTGGCGGCACGCTCCACCCTCCCCTCGTCGGGCCTCAGCACGCCGATCGCTGTCTTGACGGTCGTCGACTTGCCTGAGCCGTTAGGGCCGATCAGCGTGACGATCTCGCCGCGCGAAACGGAGAAATCCACGCCGCGGACGAGCCAGCGGCCGTTTCTTCGCACGCCGACATTGGAAAGCGAGACCAATGGCTTGGCTTCTGAATTTGCGGGAGAGAACATCATTTTTCCTGATGTGGTGTTGCGACTTGCTATCGCACACGTTATAGCATAACGCAATTGATGTAATAACATTACAGCTGCAATTCAAGCGGAGTACACCGATGAAACTCGCGATGGCCCTTACCCTCGCAATCCCAGCCGCCTTCTTTGCCGAAGCGGGCAGAACGGCGGATGCACCTGTCGTGGTGACCTCCATCAAGCCGGTTCACTCACTTGTATCTGCGATCATGCAGGGCGTCGGCACGCCGGAACTAATCGTCGATGGCGCCGCCTCGCCCCACACCTACAATATGAAGCCGTCAAATGCGCGCGCGCTGCAGAACGCCAAGGTGGTGTTCTGGGTCGGCCCCGGTCTCGAAGCGTTTCTGGAGAAGCCGCTGCAGGCGATCGGGTCTGATGCTGTCGTTGCCGAACTCGACAACGCGCCGGGCCTGACGAAGCTCAAGTTCCGTGAAGGCGGCGCCTTCGAGCCGCACCATGACGGCGACCACGAGGGTGAAGATCAGCATGACGGCGATGGGCACGATGATGCGCATGCCGACGCAGATCATGATCATGATCATGGGGCTTTCGATACTCATCTCTGGCTTGATCCGCAAAATGCCAAGGCGATGGCCGCGGAGATCACGACCACGCTCGTCGCAGCCGACCCCGCCAATGCCCTCATTTACCAAGGCAATGCGAAGCTGCTGGATGACAAGCTTGATGCTCTGGACAAGGAAATCACCGCTATCGTGTCACCGGTCAAGGACAAGCCATTCATCGTCTTCCACGATGCCTATCAGTATTTCGAGAACCGCTATCATGTGCGCGTCGCCGGCTCGATCACCGTCAGCCCCGAAACGGTTCCCGGCGCGGAACGCATCGCGGAGATCAAAAAGAAAGTTGGCGAACTCGGCGCCACCTGCGTCTTCGCCGAGCCGCAGTTCCAGCCACGATTGGTCGATGTCGTGATTGAAGGAACCAAGGCGAAGGCCGGTGTTCTCGATCCGGAGGCCGCCACCCTCGATGCCGGAACGGATCTCTATTTCAACCTCATGCGCGGCATTGCCAACAGTATGAAGGACTGCCTCTCGAGACAAAGCTGAGATTGGCGACTTTTCCTCATAGACTCTACTAAGAGGGCGCTGTTGACCGAACGGATGAGCCGGAAATCGATCTGCACCCAACGAATAGCGAAAAATCATATTCCAAAATACAAAATGCGGCATCGCCAGGATTGCCGGCGATGCCGCGCTCTCGATCAAAGTTCGTCGTAGTTGAACCAATCGAAATCTGCCGTCCTTGCGCGACCCGACGTATCGAATGCGAAGACCCCGGTGAAGGCACCTGTAAACGAGCCGTGCTCGCCGCGCCCGCCTTCATCGGAGACAACGCCGGCGTCGAGGACCGGACCGATCGGCTGCCACGCCCCCTTGCCTTCCGTCTGCCAGAAAAACTGGAGGTCGTTGTCCCTGACTTCCATGGAAAGCTGCACGCGCCCCTCAGCCGGAAGAGCCACACCGCTGCCTGCCGGGAAGCTGAGGCGGCTGTTCGGGTAATCGCCATCACAGGAAAAGATCGTGACGCAGCGCCCCAACTTTTCGTGCAGAGTGACGCCGATCGCATGGAATTTGTGCCTGTTGTAGTAGTGGGTCAGGCCGGCGACCTGCTGGTAGGTGTCGGGATCGAATTCGACGACGGTCTCTGCTCGGAAGCTGTGGTGCTCCTGGCGGCGGGCGACGAGAGACTGTTCGAACCACGAGCCGATGCTCTCGCGCGCGATCAGCCTGAGGTGGCCCGGCCGGTCTGTCAGGCTGAAGATGCGCTCCGGCTTTGGCGTGCGAAGCCACTGGAAGTCAGCAGGCAGGACGCCGCCATCAAAGTTGTATTCGCTGCGCATCGGCTTCTCGACGGCGACGGCACTAGCCAGTCCCGGCACGGTGACATCGGGAACGGTGGTACCGTTTTCGAGGTAGAGCCAGCCATCTTCCTTCCAAACGCACTTCTGCAGGCTGGTTTCACGGCCGAGCGTGCAGCGGCGCTTCGGCGGCATCGGTCGACCGCAAAGATGCGTGTGATAGGCCTCGCCATCCGGCGTTTCGACGTACTGGCCGTGCCCTGCCCGCTGGAGGATGGCCTCCGGGTGATCCTTCGACGTGATCAGGTGCTTGTTCGGGTGCATCTCATAGGGACCGTCGATCGTCCGTGAACGGGCCATCGTCACTGCATGGTCATAGCCAGTCCCGCCCTCGGCGGTCGTGAGATAGTAATAGCCGTTGCGCTTGAAGAGGTGCGGTCCCTCGACCAAGCCAAGCGGACTGCCGGCGAAGATGTTCTTGATCGGCCCCTTCAGCGACTTCGTTGCCGGGTCCCACTCCTGCATGAGAATGCCGTCGAAGGCCGGCGATTTCGGCGCGCCGCCGAAGCTCTCGGTGCGGTGGTTCCACTGCATGTTCAGGAACCACTTGCGGCCGTCATCGTCATGGAACAGCGACGGGTCGAAGCCGGAGGAGTTCACATACACCGGCTCCGACCATTCGCCTTCGATCGTTGGCGAAGTCACGATATAGTTGTGCGCATCCTTGAAGTTGCCGTCGAAGCGCTTGACGTCGGTATAGACAAGCCAGAAGCGCCCGTCGGCATAGGAAAGACAGGGTGCCCAGACGCCGCAACTATCAGGATTGCCGCGCATGTCGAGCTGCGACTGGCGCTCGAGCGGACGCCGCACCATTGTCCAGTTCACGAGATCGCGTGAATGATGGATCTGAACGCCGGGATACCATTCGAAGGTGGAGGTGGCGATATAATAATCATCCCCGACGCGGCAGATGGACGGATCCGGGTTGAAGCCCGGTAGGATCGGGTTGCGGATCATGGTGAAATCTCCTCCCTGGGATACGCACAATTCTTGCGGCACGTACATCAAAACTCAATAGAAAAAACGCCCGGAAGGTCGTTCCGGGCGCGTTGGCTTATTCGCGTTCCGCGGACTTGGCCCACAGATTTATGTCCGCCTCGCGAGCGTAGACGTCGATCTCCTTGAGTTCCTCGGCGGTAAACTCGAGATTGTCGAGCGCCTTGACGCAATCGACGATCTGCGACGAGCGGCTGGCCCCGATCAGCGCCGACGTCACGCGGCCGCCGCGCAGCACCCAGGCGATCGCCATCTGCGCCAGCGTCTGGCCGCGCTTCTCCGCGATCTCGTTAAGCTTGCGGATGTTGTCGATGATCTGAGGACGAATGAAGTCCTTCTTCAGGAAGTGGTTCTGCGCCGCACGACTATCCTGAGGGATGCCGCCGAGGTACTTCGTCGTCAGCATGCCCTGCGCCAGCGGCGAGAACACGATCGAGCCGATGCCGACATCATCCAACGTATCGAGCAACTTGTCGTCCTCGACCCAGCGGTTGAGCATGGAATAGCTCGGCTGGTGGATCAGGCAGGGCGTGCCGAGATCCTTGAGAATGGCGGCGGCTTCGCGGGTACGCTGCGAATTATAAGACGAGATGCCGACATAGAGCGCGCGGCCGGAGCGCACGATATGATCGAGCGCACCGCAGGTTTCCTCGAGCGGCGTATCCGGATCGAAGCGGTGCGAATAAAAGATATCGACATAGTCGAGACCCATGCGCTTCAGGCTCTGGTCGCAGGAGGCGATCAGATATTTGCGGCCGCCCCATTCGCCGTAAGGACCCGGCCACATGTCGTAGCCGGCCTTAGACGAGATGATCAGCTCATCGCGCAGGCCGGAAAACTCGGTGCGCAGGATCTCGCCGAAGGCGGTCTCGGCGCTGCCGGGAGGCGGGCCATAATTGTTGGCGAGGTCGAAATGGGTAATTCCGAGATCGAAGGCCGTGCGGCACATGTCGATCTTGCGGTCGTGTGGCGTGTCGCCGCCGAAATTGTGCCAGAGGCCGAGCGAAACGGCCGGAAGCTTCAGGCCGGAACGGCCCGTGCGGTTATACTTCATCTTCGAATAGCGGTCGGAAGCCGGTTGCCAGCTCATCATCCTGATCCTTCAAGCAAAAAGGCGCGGGCTTTTCGCCCGCGCCGGACCATAGTCCTTTGGTCGCTTACTTCAAGAGCGCCTGTGCCTCTTCGATGCCGAGCGCGGCCGGCTGCGTGCAGGTCGTCGTCAGCTCGATGAAGCGGCCTTCCTCGCCCGACTTCAGGATCGAGGTCATCACGTCGACGCCGTGCAGCGTGCGGTCGAGCGAGCAACGCGCATCGCGGCCCTCGATGATCGCCATCGCCATATCGGCCAGACCGGCGGTACGATAGTTGGCGCGCGGCCCATGCGGGCTCTCCTGGTTGAATATTCCGAAGGGATGTTCCCAACTGTCGAGCGGTTTAATGTCCTTGTCGCGGCCGCTGGCCTCAACGACGCCGCCGAAGAAATTCGGATCCGGTACGTAAAGCGAACCGTCGGTGCCGTAGAGCTCCATGTTGGCATGGCGATGAGACCACACATCCCAGCTCGCCGTCAGCGTGATTGTCGCGCCGCTGACGAACTCGAGCATTGCCTGGATCGTCGTCGGTGTCTTGACCGGGATGACCTCGCCATAACGCGGCTGGCTGGTGATCGTGCGGGTATCGGACGCCATGGAGGTCATGGCGCCGACGCGCTTGACCGGTCCAATCAGGTTGATCAGGTTGGCGACGTAATAAGGGCCGAGGTCCAGGATCGGGCCGCCGCCGGGCAGGAAGAAGAAGTCCGGGTTCGGATGCCACATTTCCATGCCCGGGCTCATGACGTAGCAGGCGCCCGATGTGATGCGGCCGATGCCTCCCTCGTCGATGTATTTGCGGGCAAGTTGGTGCGCGCCGCCGAGGAAGGTGTCAGGCGCGCAACCGACGGAGAGGTTCTTCTCCTTGGCGATGCGGCGCAGCTCCTCACCCTGCTCGAGGGTGAGAACCAGCGGTTTTTCCGAATAGACGTGCTTGCCGGCCTCGAGGATCGCCTTTGAAACCGGGAAATGCGCGTCCGGAATGGTCAGGTTGACGATGACGTCGATCTCGTCATTGGCGAGAAGCTCATCGATCGTCTGTGCCTTGACGCCGTATTCCTCGGCGCGGGCCTTGGCGGCCTGCACGTTGATATCGGCGCAAGCCAGAACTTTCAGGCCCTTGAACAGCGGGGCGAGCGAAAAGTAGGTGGTGGAGATGTTGCCGCATCCGATGATGCCGACGCCAAGTTCCTTAGTCATGATTTGCCTCAATAGGTCTTGAAGGATGCGATCGAGCGGGTGATCAGGCGATCGATATCGGCCGGATTGTCATGCTCGACAACGTAGTGCTTGGTCTTTGTACCCTTGAGGGCGGCGACGAGCTTTGCCCAGGGCAGCGTGCCCTGCCCGACATCGGCCCAGCCGTCCTCGTTCTTGTTCTCGCCTGCCGGGGCAATGTCCTTGACGTGAGCCGAGGTAATGCGGGATCCAAGCTTTTCGATCCATGCGAACGGATCGGCGCCACCGCGAACGACCCAGGCAATATCCGCTTCCCAGGAAATGTCAGGCGCGCCTTCGAAAATCCGCTCGATCGGCAGCGAGCCGTCGGCGAGCTTCACGAATTCGAAGTCATGGTTGTGCCAGCCGAACTCATATCCGGCGTCCTTGTAAGGCTTGCTCATTTCCTGCAGGCGCTTGCCGAAGCCCAGCCAGCCGGCACCATCGGTCGGGCGCTGATCGGCGGCCAGATGCGGGGCATAGATCGAGTCCATGCCGAGGATCTTGGCAATGTTCAGCGACTTCTGCACTTCGCGCTCGAGGAAATCGGGGCTGAAATGGCCGCTTGCCATGACAAGCCCGTTCTTGTCGAGTTCCCCGCGCAGGCTCTTCAGGCCGGCGTCGTCGAGATCGGCGTAGATGCCGCCGAAACCTTCGACTTCCTGGTAGCCGGCCTTGCCGAGCTTTTCGAAGATCAACGAATAGGGCTGGAAGTTACGGGCGCTATAAAGCTGGAAACTCAGTTTCGTCATCATTCCTCCTCGGGCCTCGTGCCCATTACATTTCAGTCAACATCAATCCACGGACTGACAGGCTTGCAGGTCGTAGAAACGGAAATCCGGCAGTGAGCCGCCATCAAGCGGTGTGGCCGGGGTGAAGGTGATCCGGCGCGTTTCGCCCGCCGCCAGATCGAAGGCATTGTCGGAATACTTGCCGTCGGTATCCGTCTCGATCATCACGAACAGCGCAAGTCCCTTGGCAGTGACGTTGAGGCAGACGGAGCCATCCTCCTCGACATATTCGTGCGTGACCATAAGGCCCGCCGGCTCGAGCTCCAGCGCCTTGTAGGTGCCGTGCACATAGTGCCCTTCCCCGCCCATGCCGTTCGATGCCGTGAACCGCCAGGCAAGCAGCGTGCCGGCTGGAAGGTCCTCAACGTCGATTGTTGCAGCAGTAACCGCGGCATCTGGCGTGCAGACCGCCTGAACATCCTTCAAGTGCTTGCGCTCGCCCTTCATATCGAGGAACGAGAGAGACAGATCGATGCTGACCTCGGCAAGGGTGTCGTTGACGAGCGAGAAGCGGATCTGCTTGCCGTCGTCATCAGGGATCGCCGCGACTGCGACTGGCTGGAAGAAGCGCTTGACGAGGTAGTGCATCGCCTTCCAACGACCGCCGTAATCAAGGCTCGACCAGGACGCGACCGGCCAGGTATCGTTGAGCTGCCAGTAGATCGTGCCCATGCAATGCGGCTTCAGCGACCGCCAGTATTCCACGGCCGTCTTGATCGCGAGACCCTGCTGGATCTGGCTGAGATAGACGAAGTTTGGGAAATCCTTCGGAAAGCGAAAGTAGCGGAACATCGTCCCGGCGATACGTTCGTTGCCGCCGGCATTCTTCTGGTGCAGTTCCATGACCGGCGACGCGACGTTCATGTCCTTCGCCTCCGCATAGGTCTTGATGACGGGTAGCGACGTATAGGACTGGAAACCGAATTCCGAGCAGAAGCGCGGGCGCACCGTACGATAGTTGTCAAACGACTTATTTTCGTGCCAGACCGACCAGTAATGCATGTCGCCGGAGCCGTCGGCATGCCATGCATCGCCGAAATCGAGATAGCCGGACGCCGGACTCGACGGCCACCAGATAGCATCCGGCGCCGCCTTCTTCATCGCCTGCTCGATCGTCCGGTTCAGACGGTCGTATGAGACGAGGTAGCGGTCACGATCTTTCTTCGACTCGTCGAACCAAGTCAGTGCCCCGACCAGTTCGTTGTCGCCACACCAGAGCGCGATCGACGGATGCGAAGACAGGCGGCGGACCTGATAGTCGACTTCGAGCGTGACGTTGTCGAGGAAGTCTTCGGTCGAGGGATAGAGATTGCAGGCGAACATGAAGTCCTGCCAGATCATCAGGCCGAGCCGGTCGCAAAGATCGTAGAAGTGGTCATGCTCGTAGAAACCACCACCCCAGACGCGGATCATGTTCATGTTTGCAGCCTTGGCCGACTGCAACAGATCCTCGGTCTTTTCGGGGCTGGATCGCGAGAACAGCGCGTCCGCGGGTATCCAGTTGGCACCGCGGCAGAAGATTTCGCGGCCGTTGACCTTCAGCGCGAAACGGCTACCGGCAGCGTCAGGCGTCGTGATGAGCTCGACGGTTCGAAGACCAATCTGCCTGGTCACGGCATCTGCTGGCAGATCGACCGTCAGTGCATAGAGCGCCTGCCCGCCGCTGCCAGAAGGCCACCAGAGCCGCGGCTTCTCGATTTCGAAGACATGATTGACGACCGTTTCTCCAGCTCCCACGCCGACGTCAAGGCGAACGCGCTCGCCATCAAGCGAGAAATGGATCGGCACGATGCCGGGGTCCTTGGCAAACAGTGTCGCGGTAACCTGCAAATCCACGGAACCGTTCAGATTATGGACCTGGCGGGTCGTCACGTGCTCGATGCGAGCCGTCTCGAGTTTGCGCAACGCAATCGTGCCGTAGAGCCCAAGGGGGGCAATCGCGATATTCCAGTCCCAGCCAAAATGGCACTGCGGCTTGCGCAGCATGTTGCCATTCGCAATCGGCGAGTTGCCGGGATGATACGGAATGTAAAAGGGCTGCCTGGCTTGCCGGTCGGCGCCAGCGACAATGCTCGAATGCAGGACGATGCGGATAACATTGTCGCCGGCTTTCAGCTGACCGCCGACATCAGGTCGATAGCGCCGAAAGCTGTTGTCTGCGAGGAGAACCGGCGAGCCATTGATGAAGACCGCACCCACGGTATCGAGATAGTCGATATCGAGATACCAATCGCCGTCCGGTTCCGAAAGCGTGAAGCTGCGCTCGAGCACCCAGTCGCGATGCGCCACCCACTGAACAACTTCCTCGTTCCGGCCGAAATAGGGATCGGGAATGAGCTCGGCGGCATGCAAGGCAGTATGCACATCGCCAGGCAGCTTGATCGACGTCGTGATGTCCCCATCGGCGGAGCTAAGCGTCCACGATCCGGAGAGGTCGAGGTTGAACCCGTTTTTCGGCAAGGATGTCATAATATTATCCCGATCGGGCTACGCTTGGGAATGCCCGCACCCGCGGGCCGCAGCCGAACTTGGTGGCCAGATGGCCGATTAGAAGAAGGGGCGGAACGATAGCTCCGCCCGCATTGCGATTTCTAAAGACGAAGCTCGGTTTCGGCATCGAAGATCGACGCCAGCGACATGTCGAATCCGAGCTTCAGGGCTGTTCCGGGGCTGAAGCGGCGGGCGCCATTGATGCGCACGGACATTGTGTGGCCGGCATGCTTCAACCACAGCAGGTTGTCGGCGCCCATCGGCTCTTCGATATCGACCGTCGCATCGTGGACTTCAGCGCCGAGGTTCTCGTTTACCTTCACATGTTCTGGACGAACACCGAGGACGACCTTGCGGCCGGCCTGCAGTACTTCCGGTGTATCGTAGTGCGCCAGTGAGAAATTCACGCCGTTCGCCGTAAAGAACGTCTGATCCCCCTGCTTGGCGATCTCACCGCGTAGGAAATTCATCGACGGCGAGCCGATAAAGCCGGCAACGAAGAGATTGCGGGGCTTGTTGTAAATCGTGGTCGGATCGGCAAGCTGCTGGATGATGCCACTCTTCATGATCGCGATACGATCAGCCAAGGTAAGCGCCTCGATCTGGTCATGTGTGACGTAGATCATCGTGTTGTTCAGCGACTGGTGCAGGCGCTTGATTTCGACGCGCAGCTCCGAGCGCAGCTTGGCGTCGAGGTTCGACAGCGGCTCGTCGAACAGGAACACATCCACATCGCGCACCAGGGCGCGACCGATCGCAACGCGCTGGCGCTGACCGCCCGAAAGTTCGGCTGGCTTGCGCTTCAAGAGCGGCTGGATCTGCAGTATTTCGGCGGCGCGCGCGACGCGCTTGTCGATCTCCTGTTGCGGCACCTTGGCGACCTGAAGGCCGAAGGAGAGGTTTTTCTCGACGCTCATCTGCGGATAAAGCGCATAGGACTGGAACACCATGCCGATGCCACGATCCTTGGGCTCTTCCCAGGTAACGTTTTTGCCCTTGATGAAAATCTGGCCCTCGGAGGCGTCGAGCAAGCCCGCGATGCAGTTCAATAGCGTGGACTTGCCGCAGCCGGACGAGCCGAGGAGAACGAGGAATTCCCCGTCGTTGATTTCGAGATTGAGGTCCTTGAGAACGCTGACCGCGCCGAAATTCAAAGTCAGATCGCGGATGGAAACACTTGAATTCATGGATCAGCCTTTCACTGCGCCGGCGGCGATGCCACGGACGAAAAGTCGTCCCGATACGAAGTAGACAACGAGCGGCACGAGACCCGTCAGGATCGTTGCGGCCATATTGACGTTGTATTCCTTCACGCCCTGGACAGAATTGACGATATTGTTGAGCTGCACGGTCATCGGATAGGTGTCGGGTCTGGTGAAGACGACGCCGAACAGGAAGTCGTTCCAGATGCCGGTAACCTGCAGGATCATGGCAACAACGAAGATCGGCAGCGACATCGGCACCATGATCTTCAGGAAAATCTGCCAGAAGCCCGCGCCGTCGATACGCGCTGCCTTGAAAAGTTCTTGCGGCAGCGATGCAAAGTAGTTGCGAAACAGAAGTGTCAGAATCGGCATGCCGAAGATGCTGTGCACGATGATCAGACCGGTCAGTGTGCCGTAGATACCGATTTCACGCAGCACGATGACGATCGGGTAGATCATCACCTGGTAGGGAATGAAGGCGCCGACGACGAGGATCGCAAAGAACATCTCGGATCCCTTGAAGCGCCAGTTGGCGAGCGCATAGCCGTTCACCGAGGCAATGGCGATCGAAAGGACTACCGAGGGAACGGTGATGCGCACCGAATTCCAAAAACCCCGCGAGAGACCGTCGCAGTTAAGACCGGTGCAAGCTGTCGCCCAGGCCTTCACCCAGGGTTCGAATGTGATTTCAAGCGGCGGCGAGAAAATGTTGCCCAGTCGGATTTCCGGCATGCCCTTCAGCGACGTGACGATCATCACATAGAGCGGAAGCAAGTAGTATGCAGCGGCAACGAAAAGCGTGCCATAGAGCATGATGTTGCGCGGAGAAATCACCCGTTTGGGCTTCGGGCCGCTTGGGCCAGAGAGGGATTTATCGCGCAAGCTGTCATCGGCGGTCTTGAGAGCAATAGCATCAGGCACGTTTAGGCCCTCCGAATTCCAGATAAGCCCATGGGATAATGATGATCGCGACGGTAATCAGCATCATGGTCGAGGCAGCAAAGCCCTGCCCCAGATTCTGAGCCTGGAACATGTAATCGTACACGTACTTCGCGGGCACTTCCGACGCGATTCCCGGACCGCCGCTTGTCTGCGCGACGACAAGGTCGTAGACCTTGACGATGCCACTGGCGATGATCACAAGCGTCGTGATGAACACAGGCCGCATCATCGGAATGACGATGAAGAGATAGGTCTTCCACATCGGGATGCCATCGACACGCGAGGCCTTCCAGATGTCTTCATCGATACCGCGCAGGCCGGCGAGCATCAGGCACATGACAAGGCCGGTACCCTGCCAAAGCGCTGCAATCAGAATGCCGTAGATGACGATTTCCGGCGTATAGAGCGGGTCGAAGGTGAAGGTTGTCCAGCCGAGCGAACGAATAACGGATTGCACGCCGAACTCGGGGTTGAGTATCCACTGCCAGACCAGGCCCGTCACGATAAACGATAAAGCGAACGGGTAAAGGAAGATCGTGCGGAACGTGTTTTCGAAGCGGATCTTCTGGTCCATCAGCGCCGCGAGCACAAAGCCGATCACAAGGCTGAAGATAAGCGAGAGAACGCCATAGACGGCAAGGTTCTCGATCGAGATGATCCAGCGTGGCGCAGCCCAAAGCCGCCTGTACTGATCGATACCGACAAAGCTCAACCGTGGAAGGAGCTTGGAATTGGTGAATGAGTAGACGACCGTCCACACCGTGCCGCCGAGAAAGATAACAAGGGCGGTAAGGATCATGGGAATGGATGCAATCTTCGAATTCAGATTGCGCAGTAACTGATTTGGCCGGCCTGCTTTCGCTTGACCTGTCATTGTAATTCCTCCTGAATCGCAAGTCCTGCGTGATCCAGAGCGGCGAACCGTGTCCCGGTCGCCACCTCACTCCCTTATCGAGACCAGCGAATGAGCATCAGCGTCAGTCTCGAGCGCTGCCGCTACCCGGAGTTCCGGGCAAATCCGGCTCCGCCAAACGAACGGAGCCGGATCGCAACAGCAATCGGAATGCGACGTATCAGTCGGCAGAAGCGATGATTTCAGCGAAGCGCTTCTGAGCGGCTTCCGGCGTCATCGATGGATTTGCGAAGAACTCGGAGAAGAGGTCTTCCTTCTGCTTCTGGCTATCCGCCGACAGAAGCTGGTCCGTGCCTTCGATCACATTGCCCTTGGCTAGGATATCGAGACCCTTCTTCATGCAGTCGTTGGCGGCTCCGAGGTCTACGTCGCCACGAACCGGCAGCGAACCCTTCTTCAGGTTGAAGGCGACCTGCGTCTTGGGATCGAGCAGCGTCTTGGCGAGAACATCCTGCGCCTTCGACTTGGCTTCATCCTTGAGCAGCGGGAAGTAGAACGCGTCACCGCCGGTGGAGATGATCTCGTTCACCCCGAGGCCCGGAAGGCAGGTGTAGTCGGTGCCGGCCTTCTGACCAGCCAGCTGGAACTCGCCCTGCGCCCAGTCACCCATGATCTGGCCGCCGGCCTTCCCTGTAATGACGAGGTTGGTTGCCTGGTTCCAGTCCTGAACGTTGCTGCCCTTTGACATCTTGCGAGCGTCGTCGGCTGCCTTGAAGACCTTCGCAATTTCAGGACCGGCAGCAGCTTTGGCATCCTTGTCCTTGAACACCTTGTAGAACGTATCCTTGCCAGCGATCGCGACCATCAGAACGTCGAATGCGCCTGCAGCCTGCCAGGGCTGACCACCAACGGCGAGCGGGACGATACCGGCCTTTTCAAGCGCCGGGGCAGCAGCGACGAATTCGTCCCAGTTCTTCGGCACGTTCACGCCGGCCTTTTTGAAAGCGGCATTCGAGAGCCACAGCCATTGCCACGAATGGATATTGACTGGAGCACAATAGATCTTGCCGTTGATCGTGCAGGAATCAAGCAAGCTCGACGGACGGACGATGTCCTTCCAGTGCTCGGCGGTGGCAACGTCGGTCAGATCGCGCATCAGCCCGGCCTGTACGAGTTCCTCGGCCTGACGGCCATGGTTGAACTGCGTCGCACCCATCGGATCGCCGCCGGTGATGCGGCTAATCATGATCGGACGCGCGGTACCACCGGAGCCGGCAATTGCACCGTCAACCCATTTGTTGCCGGTCGCATTAAACGCCTTTGCGAGTTCCGCTACGGCAGCAGCTTCGCCGCCGGATGTCCACCAATGGGTGACTTCAAGATCGGTCGCGTTTGCCGCACCGAACGGCAACACGACGGAAGCGGCAAGTGCAGCCGCGATCAAACGAAAATTCATGAGTTCTCCTCCCTCACTGAAACGTTACCGGAAAAACTTAGTTCAATCGATATTTCGGCGCAACAGCCCGCCTCCAAAAATTTATTTTCGGAGATGATTTGCTACCAATGACTGTGTTTACGCTTGCATTTTCAACATTGCGGTACCATTCATGTTCACGGATTGAGCATCTGCGAACTCCTATTATCCTCTTATAATTTCAACATTTTACGCGTGCGTGCGGCTTACGCAGCCAAGATTTCCGTTCGCAATCGCAAAAATTCCGAGAAAAATACCCATATTCAACCGATGAGAGCACGTGGCGTAAGACTACGATAAAAAGGGCTCGACATTTCTACTGTATCGTTACAGATTTTGCGTCTTCCGAGGAGGAGAAGCTAGCGTTCTTGATGCTTACAGCGCTTTGAAAAGACACTATAAGCGAGACCAAATCGCGCAGGACGGCCTAGAGGGATGGAAAACAAAGCGAATTTTGCAGGAGCCGCCGCCGAGACAACGCGCGAGCGGCCAACACTGAAAACGATTGCCTTCATGACCGGGCTCGGAGTGACGACAGTGTCGCGCGCCCTCAAGGATGCCCCTGACATTGGCGCAGAAACCAAGGAACGGGTTCGAATGGTCGCCCGTCAGCTTGGCTACCAGCCGAACCGGGCCGGTGTGCGCCTGCGAACCGGCAAGACGAATGTCATTGCGTTGGTCCTCAGCATTGATGAAGAGATCATGGGCTTCAGCAGCCAGCTGGTGTTCGGAATCTCGGAAGTCTTGACGGGCACGCCCTATCACATCGTCGTCACACCGCATTCCCACAGCAAGGATCCGATGCTGCCGGTGCGTTACATTCTCGAGACCGGATCGGCCGACGGCGTCATCATCTCGCGCATCGAGCCTGACGACCCACGTGTTCGCCTGCTCACAGAGCACAACATGCCCTTTGCCACGCACGGGCGCACCGACGCCGGTCTCACGCATCCGTTTCACGACTTTGATAATGAGGCTTTCGCCCATCAGGCCGTCGAGAAGCTGGTCGCCAGGGGCCGCAAGCGCATTGCCTTGCTTCAGCCTCCAAGCAAGTTGACCTACTACACGCACACGCGCATCGGCTTTCAGACGGGACTGCATGACTACGGAGCCGAGGAGGTGCCACTGCGCGTCACGATCGACAATCCGCTTGAGGAAATCCGCAACGCCGTTGAAGTGCTGATGCGCGCGTCGAACGCGCCTGACGGAATCGTTTGCTCGGCCGGAAGCGCCGCCATCGCCGTCAACGCTGGTATAGAGGCCGCCGGCAAGCGGCTTGGCCAAGATGTCGACATGGTCTCCAAGGAGTCGGCGCCGATCCTCAATTGGATCCGCCCCGAGATCATCACTGCCTACGAAGATGTCCGCCATGCCGGGCGGGAAATGGCGAAGGCCGTCATCGCTCGCATCGACGGCATCGAACCGGAACTGTTGCAAAGCATCAGCCAACCTGTTTGGAAGACCAAATAGACCAGAGCCAAGTTAACTCTTGTCTGATGGCGGACGAGGGACGGAAATCATGGCGGAGACGCACTGGATATGACGACCGCACTGCTGATCATCGACGTTCAAAATGCCATTCTTGCGGGCAAAGGCACGCCTGAGCGCCAACCCATCATCGATGCCGCACTGAATGAAACCGTTTCGAGACTGCAAGTTCTTCGTGTCGAGGCCCGTCGCGCCGGCGCGCCCGTGATCCTCGTCCAGCACGACGGATATCCCGGCCATCGGCTAGCAGTCGGCACCGATGGCTGGGTAATTCGCTCGGAATTGTCGCCGGCCGAAGGCGACACCGTCGTTCACAAGAAGAGCTCGGACTCGTTTTTTGAGACAGACCTTGCCGATAGGCTGGCCGAGCGAAACGTCACGCATCTGATC
This sequence comes from Rhizobium mesoamericanum STM3625, assembly GCF_000312665.1. Taxonomy (GTDB): domain Bacteria; phylum Pseudomonadota; class Alphaproteobacteria; order Rhizobiales; family Rhizobiaceae; genus Rhizobium; species Rhizobium mesoamericanum. The sequence continues at coordinate 2,997,881 of NZ_HF536772.1, forward strand.
GTCGGCGGCTGCATGACCCAGTTTTGCGTCGACACCACAGTCAGACGCGCGGTATCGCTCGGCTATGATGTGACGCTGGTTGCAGATGGCCACACGACAGCCGATTCGCGAACGCTGAACTTCGCGGACATCGTCGCTCACCACAACGAAACGCTCGATGATTTCGATGCTGGAAGCGCCCGCATCTTGGTTCGCCCGCTTGAGGACATTCGCTTCTGAACGGGCTATTCCGCTTTATATATTGTAAGAAGCGTTGCCAGCCGGGCTGCCTCGGCTGGCTTCCTTGCGCAACTTTAAAACGTTGCAGCACCACTGCCCCACGGGCCGTGGTGGAAGTCCTTGCCGTCGAGGCGATCGAAGCCGTGCGCGCCGAAGAAGTCGCGCTGCGCCTGGATGAGGTTGGCGGTGCCGCGGCCCTGGCGATAGGCATCGAAATAGGTCAGCGCCGAGGTGAGCGCCGGAACCGGCAGACCGGCCTGCAGCGCGGCGGCAACGACGCGGCGAAGTGACGGGATCGATTCCTTGACCATCTCGGAGAAGGCAGGCGTCACAATCAGATTGGCCGCATCCGGGGCCTTGGTGAAGGCCGAAGTGATCTCGTCGAGGAACTGCGAACGGATGATGCAGCCGGCACGCCAGATCTTGGCGATCGTTGGCATCGGCAGCGACCAGTTGAACTCACGCGATGCTTCTGCCATCACCGCGAAGCCCTGCGCATAGGCGCCGATCTTGGCCGCAAACAGTGCCAGTTCCAGATCCTTGTTGAGTTCCGGGCCGTAGGCCATCGGGAACTTGTATTCCGGCTTGCCGAAGATCTTTTCGGCGGCTTCGCGTTCGGTCTTCATCGAGGACAGGCTGCGGGCGGCAACGGCAGCTTCGATCGCGGTTGCCGGAATGCCCATGTTTTGAGCTTCGATCGCCGACCACTTGCCAGTGCCCTTCTGGCCGGCTTTGTCGAGGATCATGTCGACCATCGAGCCGCCGGCGACCGGATCGGTCGCGGCCAGCACCTTTTCGGAGATTTCGATCAAATAGGAATTCAGGCGGCCCTTGTTCCATTCGCCGAAGATGCCGCTGATGTCCTTGGCGCTCTTGCCAAGGCCGTCGCGCAGGATGCCGTAGATCTCGGCGATCATCTGCATGTCGGCATATTCGATGCCGTTGTGGATCGTCTTGACGAAGTGACCGGCACCGTCATTGCCGAGCCAGGCAACGCAAGGATCGCCCTTGTACTTGGCGGCGATCGACGTCAGCACCTTCTCGACGCGCTTCCAGGAGTCCTCGGTGCCGCCGACCATGATCGAAGGCCCATGGCGTGCCCCTTCCTCGCCACCCGAGACGCCCATACCGATGAAGGTCAGGTCGGTGTTCTTCAGGCGGTCGAAACGAGCAATCGTATCGCGGAAGTTGGCATTACCGGCATCGATCATGATGTCGCCCTTGGAGAGGTAGGGCCGCAGCGCTTCCATCTGCTGATCGACGGCCTCGCCGGCTTTGATCATGATGATGATCGGACGCGGCGGGCGGATGGCGTCGACGAATTCCTCGATCGTCCTGCAAGGGATGATCTGTTTCTTGAGATCGCCCGCGCTTTCGTAGAATTCATCCGTTTTCTCAGGCGTCCGGTTGAAGACGGCAATCTTGTTGCCTTTTTCCGCAATGTTGAGCGCCAGATTGGAACCCATGACGGCAAGGCCAATCAGCCCGATTTCTGCCTTTTCCACGATACACCTCCGATGAGTCATTTTGGACCGGTGTTGTGGCACTCTCTGGCTCAAACGGCAAGTTCGATTCGGCTTCGAATCGGCCTCGTATTGCCGGCGTTATAAACGAAGCCATATTCTCTCATAGGCATTGGAGAAGAGGATTGATGGGCCGCGCAGCACGACAGCAGGAGGCATTTCTGGCCGCACGTGCGGGCCTTTACAGGGAGCACGCGCCTTCGCCTGTACTTGAGGCACATTTTTGCTGCTTGTGGTCACATGATATCCACGACGGAGCCAATCACAGGATCGCGATTGTACCCGACGGCTATTGCGACATCGTCTGGGTGGGTGGCAGGCTTCTGGTCGCCGGGCCAGACCGCAGCAGCGCGTTTCCATCCCTTTCCGGCGGCGAGAAGATAGTGGGCGCGCGCTTCGCCCCGGGTGCTGCGGCCGAGTGGCTCAGAGTGCAGCTGCGTGACATCGTCGGCCAATCAATTCCTCTGGACGATTTCTGGGGAGGGTCGGCGCTTCAATTGAATGAACTGCTCGGCGGCTGCGCCAATTCGGACGAACGGCTGTCGCTGTTAACAACCGCACTTGAGAAGGAGGCCGCCAAACGCGCAGCACCGGCAAGGGACATGGCTTCGGTATTTTCACGGGCAAGCGACATTTCGTCGTCGGGGAACGCCGCCGATTTGATGCTCGACGACCTCTCCATCGGCGCGCGCCAGCTACGCCGCCGTTGCCACACCCACTTCGGTTACGGGCCGAAGACGCTCGCCCGAATTCGTCGATTTCAGCGCATGCTCGGCCTTTGCCGCAGCAGGAAGCTCCTCCCACTCGCAGAGCTGGCAGTGGCGGCCGGCTACTGCGATCAGGCGCACATGACCCGCGATGCGCGCGAAATTTCCACATTAACGCCCGTGCAGCTTCAGCAACAGATAGCCGGCTGAACGTCCGTTTTTTTCAATACGACGCCCACTGTTCTGCTATTTCCTCTTTCCGAGCAACACAGGAAATCGCCATGTCTACGATGCCCGCCAGGATCATCCACCGCTCCATCGACCGCAATTGGCGCGACGTCTATGCTTTTGCCGCCGCGCCAGAAAACATGCCGCTCTGGGCATCCGGACTCGCCTCGGGGCTGGAACGGAGTGGCGATGACTGGATTGCCACCGGCCCGCTTGGCACGGTGAAGGTCAGTTTCGTCCCCCATAACGAATTCGGCGTCATCGATCATACGGTAACGATTGAAAGCGGACTGCGGGTCTACAACGCGCTCCGCATCGTGCCGAACAGCGATGGCTGCGAGATCATGTTCACGCTATTGCGCATCCCCGGCATGACGGATGAGCAATTCGAGGCCGATGCCGCCCACATCGCAAAAGATCTGGCGGCATTGAAAGCATTGATGGAAGCGTAGGAGGAGGCAATCATGGCTGCAGCAACGAACGACCGACGCATCGACTACGTCGAATTCAACGTTGGCAATATAGAAGCCTCCAAGGCATTCTACCGTAAGGCCTTTGGCTGGTCCTTTACCGACTACGGCCCCCAATACTGCGAATTCGATGACGGGCGGCTCAAGGGCGGCTTTACGACATTGGGCACTCCGCGTCCGGGCGGCCCCCTCGTCATCCTCTATGCGGACGATCTTGAAACCGCTCTGTCAAGCGTGGAACGTGCCGGCGGAACAATAGTGAAACCCATCACCGGGTTCCCCGGCGGACGCCGGTTTCACTTCACAGATCCGGACGGGTATGAGCTCGCCGTCTGGACGAAGAATTGATCATGCGGCGACGGTCGACGCTTTCGCTCCCGTGCACGGCAAGATGATCAGCGCCCCGATCACACTTCCTGAGGAATCGCGCAACGGCGACATGCGGCAGCGAACCGTCTCAATGGTGTCGCCGTCGCTGCGCTCGTAAGCGTAGTCGCTCCCGCGCCCGGCAAAACAAGCGTCGAGCCTTGCCTTCACGCGCTCATGAAAGCGCTTTTCGCCAATAAACTCGATCAGGTGACGACCGATCATGTCGATCGGCTTCCGGCCGAGATAGGTCGAGTTGAGCGTATTGGAATAGAGATAGCGATAGTCCCTCGTCAGCACCGCAACACGGTCCGGCATAGCGTCCAGGATTGCAGCGTTCAGGAAGTTGCCGTTATCGACGTTCGGCATGAACGAAATTGGATCAGCAACAGGCCGCCGCTCGATCGGCAGCATCCTCCAGCGGGGCGTGGCCCCGCCGAAGTATTTTTGCAAGAGTTCCGAAAGCAGCGCGACATACCTGCGCACGGACTCGCTGTCCTCGGCATACTGGTCGATAAGGCAGCTGACGAATTCGAGCTGCAGATGGACCTCGAGAATGCTCGTCGCAGGATGCGCAAGGATTGCGTCGACAAGCGGCTCGATCGAGCAATCGAGTGTACTTACGCGCTCGTCGTCGCCCGCAGCGATTGCAGCGTCGATCTGCGAACAGCACAACGAAAACGCCCGAAAAAGCCCCAGCAAGACACCTCCAAATGCATTCCGTTACGAATGAGACTGAGATCGGCCGAGCGTTGCCTTTTGGAAGTTGAAACCATCAGCGCCCGACTACTCGCCTTGATGGTAACAAGTAACATGATGCACGTTCACATTCAATGAACAGATGCCTGTGTTTTTCAATGACAAGATGTAGGGATTACGGCGGTGTTTACTTCAGCACGTTGTGCTTTATCGTCCAGCGGTCGTGATACCAGAGCCATTGCTCCGGATATTCCCGCACCCAGCTTTCCACCTTGTCGTTGAGGAGCTGCGCCGTTGCGACCATGTCGAGATTGCCCTTGGCATCCCGAGGCATTTCAAGCTTCGGCTCGATTTCCAGCCGATAGCGATTTCCAGGCAGCCGGATGCAGCGCGCCGGATAGACGTCACAGTTGAATTGGCGGACGAGCTTGCCAAGCAGCGGATTGGTCTTGACGTCAAGCCCGAAGAACTTGGTGTTTAGTCCCCTGCCGAACTTCTGGTCGACCAGCACGCCAACGCCCTGCCTGGCCTCCAACTGCCGCGCCAACGCAAAAGACGACCCGGCGTGAGACGGCACCAGCTTGCCCATTCGGGCGCTGCGAAAATCGAAGACTTTCTGCGCAACATAGGGGTTGTTCGGCGGGCGGAAGAGGACGGAGACATGTAGGCCGAAAGCTGCGCCAGCCACCGGCAACAGTTCAAAGTTACCCGTATGCCCGGTGAAAACAATAAACGGACGCGGATTCTCGAGCAGATCGATGAAGATCGGTATCCCGGAGACTTCAACGCGGCCCGGTTCCTTACGATAATAATCGAAATCGAACAGTCGATCGAGGAACACATACTCAGCAGCAAGCCGACCCATATTGCCCCAGCTTGCGAGGGCAATCTCCTCAATCTCCGCCTCGCTCTTTTCGGGAAAGGCATTGCGCAGATTGGTTCGCATCAAACGATGTCGCTTCGTGCGCGGGCCGAGCTTGCGCGTCAGCCGATCCGCAAAATTGATCGCACCGTCGGCCGGAAACAGCTTCAGGAAGTTCAGGAAACCGAACATCGCCTGGGCGATCAACCACTGGCGAAAGTGGATGAGGGCCAGCACGATTTTAGTGATGAAGAGCTTCAAGGGCTCAATCCATCTTGAGGATGATCTTGCCGAAGATCTGCCGCGATTCCATCCGCTCCAATGCGCGGTCGATATCATCGAAGCCAACTTCAGTGTCGATGACGGGATGGACCAGTCCGCGCCCCATCTTCTGCATGGCGTTTGCCATGTTCTCCATGCGACAGCCGAACGAGCCGAGCAGCTTCAGCTGTTGCTGGAAGAGCATCATAAGGTTCATGTCGGTGGAGACGCCGGACGTCGACCCACAGGTGACGAGACGACCGCCACGCTTCATCGACAGCATGGAGCCTGCCCATGTATCCTTTCCGACGTGCTCGAAGACAACGTCGACGCCCTTTTTCCTGGTGAGCTTGCGGACAACACCCTCGAATCGGTCGGTGCGGTAATTGATGACGTGATCTGCACCGAGCGCCCTGGCCTTCTCGATCTTGTCATCAGAGCCAACAGTGGTGATGACGGTGCAGCCAATCTTCTTGGCAAGCTGGATCGCCGCCGTACCGATGCCGGAGCCGCCTGCGTGCACGAGGATCGTTTCCCCCGGCTCCAGCTTGGCGTTGTCGAACAGCATATGCTCGACGGTCCCGAAGGTTACCGGAGCGAGCGCGGCGCCAACGGCATCTACGCCCGGAGGAGCGGAAACCAGCAGACGCGCCGGCAGGTTCACCTTCTCCTGAGCGAAACCGTCAAGGTGGAAGCCGTGAACGCCCGAAACATGCTCACAGAGATTGTCACGTCCTTCGCGGCAAGGGCGGCAGAGGCCGCAAGTGCGTGCGCCGTAGATCGACACCAGCTGGCCAGGCAGGACATTGGCAACGCCCGGCCCGATCGTTTCGACAACGCCGGCGGCTTCTGCACCGATAACCAGCGGCATCTTGCGCTTCGCAAACGCCATGCCCCGCCAGCCCCAGACGTCGATGTGGTTGAGAGCGACTGCCTTTACGCGCAGTGTAACCTCACCCGGGCCGGGAGCGTCCGGTTCCGGAAGGTCGGTGATCTCAAGCTTGCGATCGTCAATCAGTTGCAAAGCACGCATGGCAAAGTCCTTCGCCTCGAAGGCGTTCTATCTCGATGTTTTGTCGGGAACCGATTAAGCCGGTTCGAGCGCCATGACAAGGCTGGCATTCTGCCCGCCGAAGCCGAAGGAGTTGGAAAGCACGGCGCTGACCTGGCTCTCGCGCTTCTTGTTCGGCACCACGTCGATAACGATCGATGGATCGGGATTGGTGTAGTTGATCGTCGGCGGCAGCGTGCCTGTGAGCATGGTCTGCAGCGAAAATACCGCTTCCACTGCCCCTGCCGCCGTCAGCGTGTGGCCGATCATGGACTTGTTCGACGACAACGGAATGGATGCCATCCGCTCGCCGAAGACAGCCAGCATCGACGCATATTCCATCTTGTCGTTCTCAGGCGTGGAGGTGCCGTGGGCGTTGATATAGCCGATATCGCCCTCGCCCATGCCGGCATCGGCAAGTGCCGCGCGGATCGTGGCGATCGCCGGTCCGCCATCAGGAGAGGAGCGGGTACGATGGAAGGAGTCGGCCTTTTCACCAGCGCCCTTCATGATGCCGAGAACCTTCGCGCCACGCGCGACAGCCGCCTCGAGCGATTCCAACACCAGGGTCGCGGCACCTTCGGCGATGACGAACCCATCGCGATCCTTGCTGAACGGCTTCGAGGCCTTGGTCGGCGGATCGTTCTGAGTGGAAAGGGCCGAAAGCAGCGAGAAGCGGATCAGTGCCTCTGCACTTACCGAACCGTCAGTCGCAACAGCCAGCGCCCGCGATGTGCGGCCCTGCCGAATTGCTTCGATGCCGAGCTGTATCGCAGTTGCGCCGGACGCGCAGGCCGTCGATAGCGTCACCGGCAGGCCACGCGTGCCGAAGCGATCGGCAAGGCGCTCGGAAATCGCACCGAACAGCGATGCTTCATGGAATGCAGCGTCGGGACGCTGGCGCATGGCAGCCAGGAACCGGTCGTAGGCATCTCCAGCGTGGTCGGCCGGCGGCGAACGATCGGCCAGATCGAAGCGCGCACTCCATTCCGGCTCGATCGGTGGCGCAGCCAGGAACAGCGGACCGTCGAAATCGCCACTGATACCAGCATCGGCAAGCGCTTCAATTGTCGTCTCCCGCGCGAACGCATAGGAGCGCTCGACGGCGTTGGCGACCGGAATATCGATGAAGTCAACTGTACCGGCAATACGCGTCGAAAGGCCTTCCGTCGGAAACCGTTCGATCGCATGAATGCCAGAGGTTCCGGCGGTAAGTGCCGACCAGTTGTCCTTAAGGCCCTGCCCCAGTGACGTGATGATACCCACACCTGTCACTGCGACGATCGGACGGCCGAGATGATCCTTGTAAGCCGAATCTTTCATTTGCACACCCCTCACGCTTCCGCGGAAAGAACCGCGACGCCTTCGCCGCGCTGATGACCGACTGTTGTAACGATAGCTGCCTTGGTCGCAGCAGCCATCGGCTTCTCGTTTGCCGGATCAAAAACCGGAACCTTCGCCTGGCTGTCGACGGACAATGCCGCAAGCGCCAGGCCGAGCGTGAAATGCGCCTCAAGGCCGTGGCCAGTGACACCACCGAAACCGCGGATAGCTGCACCCGGCAGGTGATTTTCTAGAACTGCCTTCTCTCGCCCGGCGAGATCAGGAATACCCGTCGAGCCGGAGAAAATCGCAGTACTTTCCGACGGAAGGTCGGACGCAGTTTCCAGCAATCGCTCCAGACGCTTCTCGAGCTTGCCGGGGTCGCGACTGCCGCGATCGCCTTCAATAGAGGTTATCGACGCATAAATATGCGCGCCGCGTGCTTGCGCATGCGCGCGCGATTCAAGAACAAGAAACGCGCCGAGCGAGCCGGAGATGACGCCGCCGTTGTCGCGCGACCATAGGGGCTGCCATTCCTCGCGGCTGTAAACGTTGATGGCTTCGAACAAGAGAACCATGTCCAGGCGCTCGGCTGAATAGGCTCCGCCCACCAAGGCATGCGTCGATTCGCCCGACTTGATGCGATGGAAAGCCGTCTCGACAGAGGAAATGCCGGCCGATTCCTCGCCCATGAAGGTTCGTGATGAGCCGGTGACTTTGTGAACGATGGAAATGTTGCCGGCAAGCAGATTGGACAGCTGCGCCAAGAAGAGCGTCGGTCGCAGCTCCGTCGTCAGTTTCTCGTTCAGGAGAACTTCACGGTCATTGCGTTTCAGGCCTTCGTCGACAATCAGCGTATCGACATTGATGTCACGCTCGCCGCCACCGGCCGCGACGATCATGTCCATCGTACCGCAGGCTTCGGCATCGTCCTTGAAGCCGGCATCGTCGAGCGCGAGGCCAGCTGCGAAAACACCGATGCGCTGCCAGTTCTCCATCTGCCGCTGGTCACCGCGCTTGGTGATCTGCTGTGACCAGTCGATCTCCGGAAGCGGGTGGACGGGATAAGGCTTGAATTTTTCAAGCTCGACAATCGTCGGCGGGGCGGCCTCGGCGTTGAGCAGCGCGATGTGCGGCTCTTTGCCAACGCCCTGGCAGGTCACAATACCGACGCCCGTGATCACCACATCATTCTGAGCCTTGCTCATCCATTCACTCCCTGCGCAGCGATCGCATTCATCAGGCCAACCTCACCGGCTCGCTTCTTGACGATATCTCCGAGCGGAACCTCGTTGAAGGGCATGGTCCGCAGCTTCAGCTGCGCATCGCAAACCTTCTTGCCGCCGCTTGTGATTTTCGCCTTGGTTACAGCAAATCCCGAGCCGTCGTGCTCGAGGAACGCCTCAATATCCAGCACCGCCTCCGGTTCGACGAAGGTGCGCATCTTGGCGCCGTCGACGGACATCAGGAAAGGCATTGCAGCAAAATCGGTGGCCGCCAGCACAAGCATACCAGATGCCTGCGCCATCGTTTCGATCAGCAGTACGCCCGGAACCAGGGGCATGCCGGGAAAATGACCTTCGAATACCGGGCTCTTCGCTGGCACGACAGAGCGTGCCTTGAGCGTTCCCTTCTGAAGGTCGACCGCCTCGATGCGGTCAATCATCTGGAAGTATTCCAGTAGCATCGAATCCTCCGGCCACAAGGACACCTTGCCCTGCGGCTAGGCCTACTTAGGAACAAAACCGCCCGGCCGCCATGGTTAACGGCGGCAGGGCGGGAGAAAAAGATGACGGTGCCGATCAGGCCTTGGCGGCGCGCAGTTCGTCGATCTTGGCACAGAGGTTCTTCAGCACGAAATACTCTTCCGTGGAAACCTTGCCTTCGTTGACTTCCTGCGTCCACTTCTCGAGCGGGATCTTGATGCCGAATTCCTTGTCGATCGCAAAAACGATATCGAGGAAGTCGAGGCTGTCGATACCGAGGTCGTCGATCGTATGGCTCTCCGGCTTGATCGTATCGCGATCGATCTCGCTGGTTTCTGCAATGATGTCGGCAACTTTATCGAATGTAGCGGTCACGCCCTTACCTCTTGAAATGACGAGTTAACCCTCCTCATAGGCAAAACCATTTCAAAAAGCCAATGCTTTCCTCCCTCTCGGCACGCAATTTGCAGGACGAGTGTTGCTCAAACAGCAAAGCAGAACGAGCCTTTTGCAAACGCGTCCTCGCAAAAGCGGTCTGTTGGAACCTAGAGCAGGACCAGGAAAAGAACCAGCGCGGTCACCGCAAGGATCGAGCAGCTGGCATAAAAGACCGAGACCCCGTCTTCGATATCAACCACAGTCGCCGTCTCGCGCCCGCCGCCGTTGATCATCGGCTCCATGACGACGATCCCGGAATAAACGCGCGGCCCAGCAAGCTGCACATTCAACGCCCCAGCCATCGCTGCCTCTGGCCGCCCGGAATTCGGCGAGCGATGCAACCCGCCGTCGCGGGCGGCAACGCGCAACGCCTCCTTAAAAGCAGCGCGCCCTCGACGCAGCCAGGCTCCGGCAGCGATCAAAAGAATCGAAAGCCGTGCTGCCGGCCAGTTCGCGACGTCATCCAGGCGTGCAGCCGCCCAGCCGAAGTCGGCATACTTGTCGGACTTGTGGCCGATCATCGAATCCGCCGTGTTCAGCATCTTGTAGGCGAAGAGGCCGGGCAAGCCGAAAACAGCGTACCACAAAGCTGGAGCGACCACGCCATCGGAGAAATTCTCGGCCAGGCTCTCGATCGCCGCCCGGCAGACGGCCGGCTCATCGAGTGTTTCCGGATCACGCCCGACGATTCGAGAAACAGCCAGGCGGCCACCGCTGACGCCTCCGGTTTTCAGCCCGGCGGCAACGGCCTCCACGTGATCGGCCAGGCTTTTCTGCGCCATGAAGACGGCAACGCAAATGACCTCCAGGAGGATTCCAGCCACGCCGAAAAGCGAAAAAAAACCATGCAACACAAGACCGGCAAGGGCACTGACGAGCAAGAGAACCGTGATCGACCAGACGCCGTTGCGCCGGCGCTCGCGCTTGTGGAGGTCATCACGATTGAACATCCGGTCGACACGCGAGATCGCGTTTCCAAACAGCACGACTGGATGCTGAAACCGCATCCAGAGCGCATCCGGATCACCGATGATTCGGTCCAGCAAGAGGGCGAGCACCAGCACGAGAAGGTTATGGTCGAGCATCATGATATATAACTCTGCAGCGCATTGGAAAGCCGGTGGTCGCCGGCCGCATCGGTGGCGAGGCCGAAGCGCAACCAACCGGGCTCGTAGTCGAATTTACGGACCAGAATGTGATGATGGCAAAGATGCCGGTGCAATTTTGCGGCCTGCTCATGGTCGACGAGTGCGAACAGATCAGTCCCGCCGATGATGCGCAGACCGCCCTGCTCGAGCACTGTGCGTAGCGCGCCTGCCCTTTCGGAGAGTCGACGTTTTATCGGGCCAGGATCCGATGCGAAGAGGTCTGTTGCGATCGAAAGTGCCGGACCCGAAACTGCCCATGGCCCAAGCAGCTGTTCGACGCGCGTCATGACCGTCTGGGCGGCCACCACAAATCCTAGTCGCAATCCCGCCAGACCAAAGAACTTGCCAAAGGAACGTGTAATCAGGACGTTCGGCAGCTGTGAGGCAACGGGCACCAGGCTCAGCTCAGGGTATAGATCCCCGAAGGCTTCGTCCACGATGACCACCCCTCCTCTGGCCTTCATCTTTTCGCTGAAGGCAAAAAGCCGTGCTGGAGCATAGGCACGACCGTCCGGGTTGTTTGGATTGACGATGACGACCACTGCGTGATCGGCTTTGACGGCATCGAGGTTGGCGACCAGATCAACCGAGCGGCCCGCCATCCTGAATGCGTGTTCATATTCGCCGTAAGTCGGCCCCAGAACCGCGACCCGGCCGGCAGCCTTGAAGAGCCGCGGCAAAAGCTGGATAACGGATTGCGTGCCCGGAACAGGCAGGGGGAGAATGTCGCCACTGCGATAATGGCTCTGCGCCGCCGCACGCGTTCGATCGATCAGATGCCTGTCGGGCAGGCGGTGCCAGGCGAAAGCTGGGATCTCGGGCAGCTGCACCGGGCACGGGTTGATCCCGGTCGAAAGATCGAGCCAATGCTCCAACTCGCCGCCATAGATCGCGGCCGCAGCCGTGATGCCGCCCCCATGAACGATCGGAGCGTTCATCTTGTCTCCTCGGCAAGGTCGATCAGGTGCATGTAGGATCCCGCAATCCGGCCGCGCTGGAGGCCCGCTTGCCCGAGATCGTTGCCCAGGGCGTCCTTCACCTGGAAAAGACGATCAGCCTCCCCCTCGGAAACCACGGCCGAATAGTGAAACTCGTGCGCCGTCATGGGCTCGTCGAAGTAAGACGCGTTCAGCGGCTTCACGCGCCGATAGCCGAGGTGCCGTTTCCGATCCTCGTAACTTGTGACGACAGGCAAGAGACCGAGCATCTCATGACGTTCGCCGGTCCCGTCTATAAGAGCTTCGCCGAGAACCATGTAGCCGCCGCACTCTCCGTAGATCCGCACGCCCTTTTCGGCGGCATCGATCAGCTTTGCCCTGAAATTACAGGCTGAAGCAATCCGCCCGGGATGAAGCTCGGGATAGCCGCCTGGTAGATAGATCGCGTCTGCCGTCGGATCGGGCGCCTCATCGGCAAGCGGGGAAAAGAAGGTAATTTCCGCGCCGCGCCGACGCCAGCCAAGCAACATATGCTCGTAGGAAAAGGCAAAGGCGATGTCGCGGGCCACAGCGATCCTGCTGCCAAGTGGCGGCAGGCGGGCAATGTTAGCGGTGGACGGGCGATTGAGCCCCTGGCGCGCAATGCGTAGCAGGAACTCAAAATTGCATTCTTCCGATACTGCATCCGCCGCATGCTCTATGAAGCTCTCGAGCGTCTGATGCTCTCCCGCCTGAACAAGGCCGAGATGCCTTTCCGGAAGGGCGATGTCATTGTCGCGGCGCACGACGGCAACGATCGGCATGCGGATTGCTTCGAGCGCATTGCGAAGCATCATCTCATGGCGTTCGCCGCCGACCTTGTTGAGGATCACGCCGGCGATGCGGACATCGGCACGGAAGCCCGCAAACCCTGTCACCAGCGCCGCCACCGATTGCGACATATGCGAAGCATCGACGACGAGCACCACGGAAAGCCCAAGCATCGCGGCGAGATCGGCCGCAGTCCCGTTCCCGTCGGTCGCACCATCGAAGAGACCCATCATCGCCTCGATGATGAGAATGCGGTCGCCGGAGCGATGCAGGGCCGCGTTGGCAGCAATCAAGTCAGGGCGCATCGCCCAGGGGTCGAAGTTGAGACAGGCAACGCCGCTCGCAGCCGCATGAAATGCCGGGTCGATATAATCTGGGCCCGCCTTCCCTGGCGCAATCGCAACACCGCGCCTGCGAAGCGCGCGCAGCAGTCCCAGCGTTACCGTCGTCTTGCCCGATCCGGAAGAAGGGGCTGCAATCAACAAACCGCTCATGCCGTCTCCCTACTGCTCGAACCTTGGAACGGATCCGGGCGCAACCTGCGTCCTGCGAGTGCGCCTAGCCAATCAAGCGACTGACGCAGCCGCACGACCTCCCCGACCACCACGATCGCCGGCGGCTCGAGACCGGAGACCGCGACAGCGGAAGGCGCTTCGTAAAGCGTCGTTTCGAGGACCTGTTGGTCGCCGGTCGATGCGTTGCAGACGAAGGCGACAGGTTCCACCGGGGACCGCCCTGCGGCAATGAGGTTCCTGCTGATCTGGGCGATATGCTTCATCGCCATATACATGACGATCACAGGGGAGCCCTTGCCGATGGCTTCCCAGTTAATGGCATCTGGCACGATGCCTGAAGAATCGTGCCCCGTCAGGAATGTCACTGCATGGTTGACATCCCTGTGTGTGACCGGAATACCGGCATAGGCCAGCCCGCCAATACCTGCGGTGATTCCGGGCACGATGCGGAACGGCACATTGTGCTCGACCAGCGTCAACGCCTCCTCGCCGCCCCGCCCGAAGACGAAGGGATCGCCTCCCTTCAGACGCAAGACTCGCTTTCCGGCACGCGCAAGTTCGACAAGCCGCAGCGAAATGTCGCGCTGCTTGGCGGACGGCTTGCCACCACGCTTTCCCGCATATTCAAGCAGAGCGTCGGAGCGTGCGAGTGTCAGGCAGTCGGAATTCACCAGCGCGTCATGAACGACCACGTCCGCCTCCGCAAGGCCCTTGACGGCAAGAAGCGTCAACAGTCCGGGCTCTCCGGGACCCGCGCCGACAAGCCAGACGCTGCCCGGTTCAAGAGCCGGCAGATGTGAAAACGCAGCTTCGATCATTGGCATCATCTATGCCCCGTCGCTGGCAAGGTCAACGCCGCTGGTCGGGCAGGAACGAGATGTGAAGACACACCTGCTCCAACCGTTCTATCGCGCGTGATCGTTCCTTGCCGATCGCGCTCCGTAGCCAGTGTAATGACACCCAATCCTCACGTCCGCAGAAGTGTATCACGTATGAGATCGATGACTTTCTCCGATTGGATACCGGTGCAGACGACCTGGCTTGGCATCCCATCCCAATCGCCCGGCGGGAAACGGCGACCGTCCGGTTTCACGATCGTCTGACCATCCGCAATCCCCTTGCAAACGACTCGCACCGGGCCGCTGATGGTCGAAAACAGCTCGGGCACTACGACGTAGACGCAAGCGCAGCTGTCGTGAACCATCATGCCGTCTTCGACGGCGTGTTTGTAGAAGTCGATGTAGTCCTGCGAGAGATCGTTCAGCAGCTTGACTGCGCTGTCGCCCTTGGCGGCAATGTCTGCAAGATAGCTGCGGCTCATCGTCGTTATCGCCGTCACGTCGAGGCCGATGACGGCGACCTTCCAGGCCGCAGTGAGAACGATGTCTGCGGCCTCGGGATCACCGTGGATGTTGGCTTCGGCCACCGGCGACACGTTGCCTGGAACATAGAAGTTGCCGCCCATAATGACGACGTCCTTCACAAGCCCGGCGATCTCCGGGTCCTCCTTGAGCGCCATCGCCAGATTGGTCATGCGACCGACCGCAACCAACCTGACCTCGCCCGGATTGGCACGGACCGTATCGATGATGAAGCGATGGGCAGGACGCGGATCGATCGGCAGGTCGATAGTTTCGGGCACCTCGATATTGCCGAGGCCGTTCTCCCCATGCACGAAGGTAGGCCATGCCCTTTCCTGTCGGGTTGGATCGATGGTTACGCTGGCGCCCTTGGCGACCGGCGCAGGAATGTTCCATTCGCGCTTCAGGAACAGCGCATTGCGTGTCGTCGTCTCCACCGACGCGTTGCCGAAGACGGTCGTGATACCGACCAGATCGATTTCGGGATGGCGGTGCAGGAAGAGCAAAGCCATTGCATCATCGACGCCCGGATCCGTGTCATAAATGACCTTGTGCATGAGTGTGCCTCTTTTCGTTATTGTCGCAGGGCAGCCGGACGGCGCCGAAAAGTCGGCGCCACCATAGCGCCCGCTAATCATTCTGCAACAGGGCACGCGCTATGGACGCCGTCGCGCGCTGCGACTTGATCTTCGGAACAACCAGCGCGGCATGCGGTCCAATCGCTGCAAGCGCTGCGGATTCCGCGACCCCATGACACCCCACCCGGGCGAAGACGATCGGTGAAGGATTCTTCAGCCTCGGCGTTTCCGCTTCGAGCCGCATCGCGCTGAAGAGCAGGAGCGGCACCCCAAGGTCACGCGCCACCCCAAGGATCGCGGGCTCGTTGCCGCGAGTGTCGATGGATGCAACGCCCGAAAGCTCACCCGGGCCGATGCCCGCTGCCGCCAGCGCCGCACTGGCAAGCTCGTTCACCTCGTCTTGCGGCGTTCCACGCTCGCAGCCGATGCCGAGCACATACCGGTGCGTCCCATCGAATTCAAATCCAGTCCCGTGCGACAATGAAACCTGCCCCTGTGTTAACCAAGCCATTGCAGCACAGGGCCGGAAATGCAACATGCGCTGCGTACCACGTTCCAGAGTTTCCCTTCTTGTCCGATCTTGCCCCCCATCTCATCGTCATGCTGGCCGCGGCCGGCTTTTTTGCCGGCTTTGTCGACTCCATTGCCGGCGGCGGGGGCTTGATTACCGTTCCGGCGATGCTGATCGCAGGTATTCCACCGCTGCAAACACTCGGCACCAACAAGGTACAGTCCGTGTTCGGGGCAGCCTCCGCGACGATTGCCTATGCCCGAAAGGGACATGTTCACCTGCGCACCCAGCTGCCGATGGCACTGATGGCAATCTTCGGCGGCTCCCTTGGCGCTGCCTTGGCAACGATCGTGCCAGGAGACGTGTTACGCGCGATCATGCCGGTCCTTCTGGTGGCAATCGCACTCTATTTTGCGCTGAAGCCAAACCTCGGCGATGTCGACAAGCATCGCCGCATTACCCCCTTCGTTTTCGGCCTGACCCTGGTACCGGCCATCGGATTCTACGACGGTGTCTTTGGTCCCGGCACGGGATCGTTCTTCATGTTGTCCTTCGTGTCTCTTGCCGGTTTCGGCATGCTGAAGGCAACGGCGCATACCAAACTGTTGAATTTCGGCTCCAATGTCGGCGCTCTGATCGTCTTTGTTTCCTTCGGCGCGATCATTTGGAAGATCGGGCTGATGATGGGCGTCTGCCAGTTCCTGGGCGCGCAGCTAGGCTCGCGCCTTGCGATGCGTACGGGCGCGCGCCTAATCAAGCCGCTGCTCGTCATCGTCTGCATCGCCTTCACGATCAAGCTCCTCGCCGATCCGGCCAATCCTATCCGCGTCTGGCTCGAGATCTGATATTGGCGGTCTGCCCGCGCGGGCTGGAAACACCTAGAACAATGCGAGCAGGAGCGCCCCACCAGCGATCAGGCTCACGCCGAGCCAATTCATGAGATTGAGCTTCTCACCGAGAAAGAATACTCCGAAAACCGCGACGAGAACGATCGAAAGCTTGTCGATCGGGGCGACGCGTGCGGCATCGCCGATCTTCAGTGCGCGGAAGTAGGCAAGCCAGGAGGCGCCGGTCGCCGCCCCGGAAAGGCAGAGGAACAGCCACGTCTTGCCTGTAATGCTGGAGAACGGCTGCCATTGCCCGGTCGCCGCAACAATGGCGCTGATGATGAAGACGATAACGACGGTGCGGATCAGGGTGGCAAGATCGGAATTGACGCCAGCAACGCCGATTTTCGCAAAGATCGCCGTCAACGCGGCGAAAGCCGCCGAAAGCACCGCCCAGAAAATCCAGCTCTGCGTCATCAGAACTCCACTCCCGGCTGCCCCTTGATGCCCGAGCGGAACGGATGCTTGATCAGCTCCATCTCGGTCACCAGATCGGCAATCTCGATCAGTTCGTCCTTGGCGTTGCGACCGGTAAGAACGACATGGGTCATATACGGCTTCTCGTTCTTCAGAAACGCCACGACCTCGTTGATATCGAGGTAATCATATCGAAGCGCGATGTTGATCTCGTCGAGTAGCACCATCGAATTCCGCTCGTCGCGGATCAGCTCCTTCGCCTTCTCCCAGGCAGCGCCTGCGGCCGCCATATCGCGAGCGCGATCCTGCGTCTCCCAGGTGAAGCCCTCCCCCATGGTGTGGAACTGACAGATGTCGGAGAAGTGCTTTTCGATCAGGTCTCGCTCCCCGGTCCACATCGCGCCCTTGATGAACTGCACGACCGCCGACGGCTTACCATGCGCGATGTGCCGGAAGATCATTCCGAAAGCCGACGACGACTTGCCCTTCCCCTTGCCGGTATGGACGATTATGAGGCCCTTTTCGTCCGTCTTCGTCGCCATGATCTTGTCGCGCGCGGCCTTCTTCTTCGCCATCTTCTCGGCGTGGCGTGCGTCGTCGTGGCCGGCAGGTTCAGCGGTTTCGTCGGTCATATCAATGTTCCCCGGATGCAAGCTTGCCCTGGTGCAAGCTGAATGTGTCTGAAAGGTCGAACCGCGCCGAATTGCTGCGTGGCGTCCAGAGGCGGCGATCGATCGCTTCGAGCAGCCGCTCCTTCATGTCGGCGAAGGCGGCCGGATTCTTCTCGGCCATGAAATCGCGGACCTTCGCATCGGCCAAGAAAGCCTGGTAGACGGCTTCGAAGTGATGGTTGCCGACCGCACCGGTCGTCGCGGCGAAGGCGAAGAGGTAATCGACGGTCGCAGCGATCTCGACAGCGCCCTTGTAACCATGGCGCATGACGCCATCGATCCACTTCGGATTGACGACCCGGCCACGCACGACGCGCCCGATCTCTTCTTCCAGCGACCGGATCACCGGCTTCTCCGGCCTTGAGTGATCGTTGTGATAGATCGATGGCCGATCGCCGGCCAGCATCTCGGCTGCGACTGCCATCCCACCCTCGAACTGGTAATAGTCGTCACTGTCGAGAAGGTCGTGCTCGCGATTGTCCTGGTTCTGCACGACCGCCTGGATCGAGCGCAGCCGCTCTTCAAAGACGCCACGCTCTGCTCGACCTTCCTCGCCGGCGCCATAAGCGTAGCTTCCCCAGACAAGATAGGCTTCTGCCATATCCGCGCGACATTCCCACCCCTTCTGATCGATCAGCGCCTGCAAACCGGCACCATAAGACCCAGGCTTCGAGCCAAAGATGCGATAACCGGCGCGACGGCCGGCCTGGGCTGCATCCAGCCCCGCCTCTTCAAGACGGGCAGCCTCACCGCGCATGCGCTGCGCAATCGGGTTGTCCGCAACGTCCTCCTCGAGTGCCCCGACAGCGCGGATTGCCTTGTCGAACAGCGCGATCTGTTCCGGAAAGGCATCCCGGAAGAACCCGGAGATACGCAGTGTCACATCGACTCGCGGCCGGCCGAGCAGCGCAGGGGGAATGATTTCATAGCCGGTGACGCGGCGCGAGGTCATATCCCATACCGGCTTCACGCCGATCAGGGCAAGCGCCTGGGCAATATCGTCGCCACCGGTGCGCATGTTTGAGGTGCCCCAGGCAGTCAGGCCAAAGGATACCGGCCATTCGCCGTGATCCTGCACATAACGGCGGACCAACAGTTCCGCGGACCTCTTGCCAAGTTCATAGGCCGCCGGCGTCGGCACGGCCCGGCTGTCGACGGAGTAGAAATTCCGTCCGGTCGGCAGTACGTCCGGTCGACCGCGCGTCGGGGCACCCGATGGTCCCGGCGCCACGAAACGACCGTCGAGCCCTCGAAGCAGGCCTTCGATTTCCGCGCTCCCGCAGGCGAGAATGGCAGGTTTGAGCCGCGTTTCGATCTCCGCAAGAACAGCGCGGGTGGCCTGCCAATCCTCCGGACAGGCAAATTCGCCGGCCACCAGCCGTGACGCTAAGAGTTCGATCCGCTCGACGGCATCGCCGTTGGTTCTCCAGCTGGCGTCAGTGACGGCTAAAAGAATATCGGCAAACGGTCCGGTCCAAGCTCCGGCCATGTCGCAGTCGAGCGGGTCGAACTCCAAGCCGAGATCCGCGGCAATCGCGCGCTGAAGGCTGCGGTCGCCTGCCTGTCCGAGCCCGCGCGGAACCCGGGCCAGCGCGACCGTCAGATCCGTCAGCAGCCGCCCCTGCGGCGAGACGCCGAAGACATGCAGGCCATTGCGGATCTGCATTTCCTTGAGATCGCAGAGATAAGCGTCGAGCTTCTTCAACGCCTCGGTCTCGCTCTCGGCCTTGTCGATGCCGGCATCGCGATCGAGGCCCATGTCTGCGACGAGATCGAGGATCTGCTTGCTGAGGAGCCGGATGCGGCGCGGATCGCCGCCGGAGGCCTCGTAGTATTCGTCGACCAGCGCTTCCAGGTCTTTCAGCGGCCCGTAGCTCTCGGCACGTGTCAGCGGTGGCGTCAGATGATCGATGATCACGGCGCCGGCGCGGCGCTTGGCCTGCGTCCCCTCGCCGGGATCGTTGACGATGAAGGGGTAAAGATGAGGCATGGGGCCGAGGATGGCTTCCGGGTAGCATTCCTCGGACAGCGCCAGCGCCTTGCCGGGCAGCCATTCCAGATTGCCATGCTTGCCCATGTGAACAACGGCGTGAGCGCCGAATTCATGGCGAAGAAAAGCATAGAAGGCGAGATAGCCATGCGGCGGCACCAGATCCGGGGAATGGTAGCTTTCCTTTGGATCGATATTGTAGCCGCGCGCCGGCTGGATGCCGACCAGCACCGCGCCGAGCCGCATGAATGGCAGCGCAAAGGCGCCGTCCACGACATAAGGATCGGCCTCAGGCGCACCCCAGCGTGCGCCGATCTCATCCTGAATCTTTTTGGGAAGATCTCTGAAGAAGGCTTTGTAACGACTCAAGGAAAGTGTTTCGCGCACGAGCCTGCCGCCGGCGGCGGAATTTGTCGGCCCTTCCATCAGACGCCGGATCAGCTGATCGCCATCGTCAGGCACGCCCGAAACCGCATAGCCTGCGTTCCTCATGGCTTTCAGCGCCTCGACAGTGCTCGCCGGCGTATCCAGCCCAACACCGTTGCCGAGCCTGCCGTCGCGGTTCGGATAGTTCGCAATGACAATCGCGACCCGCCTGTCGCTTGCGACTGTGGTGCGCAGCTTTGCCCAATTGGACGCAAGCTTGGCGCCATAGCGCATCCGTTCGATGTCCGGTTCGCTCCCGACAATGTTGGCCTCTACCCGCGCGTCGTAGCGGGCAGCCGATTTGAAGGAGACCGCACGCGAGAGCACCCGCCCGTCCACCTCGGGCAGAGCGACATTCATGCCAAGATCACGGGCCGATAGCCCCTGGGAGGACGCGGCCCAGGCCTGACGGGACGAGGCCGAAAAGATTGCCTGAAGTACGACAGCATCATTGGCCTCAAGCACGGTCGGTTCCCGATCCGCGCCAGGCGCAGACACGGCAAAACCTGTCGTGTTGATCACCACTTCGGGCTTGATGACATCAAACACGCTTTCCAAAATGCCCTTCGACACCGGATCCTTGAGACTGTAGGCGAATACCGGCAGCGGCCTGATGCCTTCCGACAGCAGCGTGTCGACAAGGGCTTCCACCGGCCTTGTCTCGCCGCTCTGCACGAGCGCGCGATAGAAGCTGATAGCGACCGTCGGGAGACGCGCGTTTTCCCGAGGAGCGCGAAGCCTTTCGTCGCAGGCTGCCTGCCACGCGTCGACGCCAAGAACGCCCTTGCCCGGCCACCATATGCCCGCCTTCATCAGTGGAGATGCCGCTTCCGGTTTCTCCGCGCCCGACAGCATCGCGCCGACATAGGCCAGAAACGCCCGCGAATTGCCGTCGCCGCCTTCGATGAGGTACGTCCACAGCGCGTTCAGGTCTTCAAGCAGAACATTCGAAAACGGCGTCAACCCCGCGTCCGGCCTTGAATCTCCAGGCAGTACGGCGATCAGCACCCCGCATCGCGCCGCCGCCGCATGAAGGGCCTCGAGCGCATAGTGGAAGTAGCTGGCGCCACCGAGCGCCCGGACAATGATCAGCTTGGCATGCCGGGCAGTCCGTTCGACGTAGGCATCGACTGACATCGGGTGCTTCAGGCTCATCAGGCTTGCCAGCCGCAACGAGAAGCCGCTCGCCGCTTCCTCGTAGGCGGCGGCTATCGCTGCAAGCTCGGTATCGGCAGCCGACAGGAACAGGACATCGCCGGGAGACTGACCGAGATCGATCGCCTCCTCGCCGTCGCTGATCGTTCCCTGCTGTGCCAGAAGCAGATGCATGGGTCTGCCTCAAGCCAGCGCTTCGATTGCCTTGCGCACCACCGCTTCGTCCATCTCGTGCAGGCCAATGACGACGAGGCGCGTGGCGCGCGCTTCGCCGGGCGCCCAGGCGCGATCGAAATAGTGATCGATGCGGCTTCCGACCGCCTGCAGCTGCAGTCGCATCGGCTTGCCGGGAACATCGACGAAGCCCTTGAGCCGCAGCACGTCGTGCTCGCCGATGATGCTCTTCAGCGCATCCACGAAGGCCGCAGGATTGGCAACCGGGCCAAGCTCGACCACGAAGCTGTCGAACTCGTCATGATCATGCGCCACGCCGTCCTCATGTTCGAGTTCATGGTGGGATTTGCGATTGACCACCTGGTCTTCTGTTCCGACGCCGAGCCCAAGCAGCACGCTTGCCGGAACCTCGCCATTGCGCGCCTCGATCATCACTGGCTTGCGGTCGATACGGGAAGCGACTTCGTCCCGCACGCGGCCAAGGCCGGCAGGGTCGAGAAGGTCGGTCTTGTTGAGCACGATCAGATCGGCGCAGGTCAGTTGGTCCTCGAAAAGCTCCTCGATCGGACTTTCGTGGTCGAGCGAAAAGTCTTCCACGCGGCGAGCCTCGACGGCATCATGATCATCGGCAAACCGGCCTGCGGCAACGGCGGCGCTGTCGACGACGGTCACGACGCCATCGACCGTGACCTGCGTGCGGATATCGGGCCAGTTGAAGGCCGCAACAAGCGGCTGCGGCAACGCGAGACCAGAGGTCTCGATGACGATGTGGTCTGGGCGCTGCTCGCGCTCCAGCAGCTTCGTCATCGTCGGAATGAAGTCGTCAGCCACCGTGCAGCAGATGCAGCCGTTGGTGAGCTCGATGATATCGTCCTCGGTGCAATTCTCGGCGCCGCAGCCCTTGAGCACATCGCCGTCGACCCCGAGATCGCCGAACTCGTTGATAATGAGCGCGATCTTCTTGCCGTTGGTGTTGGATAGCAGATTGCGGATCATCGTCGTCTTGCCGGCGCCGAGGAAGCCGGTGATCACGGTCGCCGGGATTTTCTGCTGGTTCATGAAATTCAACCCTTCATCTTCAGCGGCAGACCTGCCGCGATAAAATACACATCCGCGGCCTCTGCCGCGATCATTTGATGCAAGCGGCCGGCATGATCCCGGAACTCCCGCGCCATTCGGTTTTCCGGCACGATGCCGAGACCGACCTCGTTGGATACGATGACGAGGCTCGCACGCGCCGTCGGTAGATATGCGGCAAGTGAAGCAAATTCGGCCTCCATGTCGCGCTCGCCCATCATCAGATTGGTGACCCAAAGCGTCAGGCAATCCACAAGGATCGCCCGCCCCACGCCGTCAATCGACCGCAGGCATCCGACGAGATCAAGGGGCTCTTCGTGGGTATGCCAGCGATCGGCCCGATCGGCTTTGTGCTTGGCGATCCGGGCACGCATTTCGTCGTCCCAAGCCCGGCCTGTCGCCACATAATGGCGTTCCAGGCCGCTCGCGACGAGAAGCTGTTCGGCAAAGTGTGATTTTCCCGAGCGCGCACCGCCGAGGACAAAAGTCGCGCCGGATGATGGAGGGCTCATCGTAGATGCCGTCCGATCTGCGGAAGCGATCCGCGAGAAACCGGAACGGCTGCAGAACGCAGCCTGCAAATCTGTCTTTCAGCCATGACAACCTCCGTGCTGGCAGCGGGCATCGCCCAGGAATGGGCTTTTCGCCCGGCACGGTTGGCAGGTCTCCTGGCTCGCGGGTGTTGGTCGCGATCGGGGCAGACCGGAAACCGGTCGCCCCAGATCGTGCCAGCGGATCTTCCTCGCCTTCCCGGCTGCATTTCATGAAAAGGCGGACGATTCGTAGATATAAGAGGCGTCCTGCCCCGGTTGATCATGATGCACTGCCAGTGACTTTTCCGTCGCCGCTTCCGCACCGCCCGCCTGCACCATTGCAGGCTGTCAGCCGCTCGAAAACCAACGCCGGACGGAAAACCCTGACCGCTCTACAGTCGCGGGGTCGGCTATGATGACGGCGCCCTAATTGGGTCCACCGCTTCACATTCCCTTTTCATCCGTACCGATTCAACCGGTCCGGAACCATCCGTTATGAATTCATCGTTAGGCAAGGCCACTGGCGAAGTCAATCAAGCCGTCGCAGTGCGACATGCCAATTCACGCTTAAAAAGTGCACCAAGCAACCTTCTCTACCAAATTTATCGTCTTTTATCAGAGATTTACGTCACAATAATTGTTGTCGGCGCCGGGCTTTTGCCGCATTTGCGTCGCAAGTGGGTCGGGCCATTGGCTTGCCCTTTCCGACCGCACTTGATCCGGCCTAGACGTGCCTATTTTCCTGTCATGCTCCTGAAAATCAATATTCGCCGTCTCGGTCCGCTTCATACCCTTCTCGATATCGGGCGGGTGCGCGCGTTGCTGCGGCGCAGTGAGATGGGGATGGTCATCGCCGGCGCGATCGTCGGGGTAATCTCCGGCTTGGCCGTGACAGGCATGAGCCTCGTTTCCCGTGAAATGCACAGCCTTATCTTCGGAATCAGCGACGTCGAGAGGCTGAGTTCCTCGCAGATCGATAACAAGCTCCTGTTGCTGACCGCACCCGTTTGCGGCGGCTTGCTGCTCGGGCTGTTGCTGTTTGTGCTTGCCAAGACCCGCAAGAAGCCAATGGTGGACCCGATCGAGGCAAACGCGCTGCATGGCGGGCGGCTATCTCTTACCGATAGTATTCTGGTTGCAGTCCAGAATCTCATTTCTAACGGCTTCGGTGCCTCGGTCGGGCTGGAAGCCGGCTATACGCAGTTGGCGGCAGGGCTGGCCTCCAAGCTCGGCCTCAAGCTGCAACTTCGCCGCTCGGACCTGCGCGTTCTCGTCGGATGCGGCGCAGCCGGAGCCATTGCAGCCGCTTTCAACGCGCCTCTGACAGGCGCCTTCTACGCATTCGAACTCATTGTTGGCTCCTACACCATCGTTTCGCTGACCCCGGTCGTCGTTTCCGCGCTGGTCTCGACCCAGATTGCGCATCTGCTCGCCGGCAGCGATTTCCTGATCGACGTTGGCGCCTTCGGTAAAGTCCTGCCGGCCGACTATGTGCCGGCCCTCCTCCTCGGCGCGTTTTGCGCGGGCATCGGGATCATGATCATGCAGGGCGTCGCCTGGATCGAGGAATTGGCTCGCAGGAGTTCCATCGCAACGCCGCTGCGACCTGCCCTTGGTGGCATTGTCGTCGGTCTGCTCGCGCTGATCACGCCGCAGGTGCTGTCGGCAGGTCATGGCGCGCTCCACCTCAATCTTGGACGCGACGTCGCAATTCCAGTGCTTGTAGGTCTGTTCCTCCTGAAGGCCTTCGCCTCCGCGATTTCGATCGGCTCGGGTTTCAGAGGCGGTCTATTCTTTGCGTCCCTGTTCATGGGAGCGTTGGTCGGGAAATTCTTCGCCTATTCCGCACCCTACTTCGCTCATGCAACGCTGACGCCCGTCATCTACGCGGTCGTCGGCATGAGCTCGCTTGCGGTCGCTGTTATCGGCGGTCCGCTGACGATGACATTCCTTGCGCTGGAAATTACCGGCGACTTTCCGATCACGGCACTGGTGCTTGCGGCGGTGATTACCTCTTCGCTCGTCGTGCGCAGCACTTTCGGCTACTCCTTCGCAACATGGCGCTTCCACCTGCGCGGCGAGAGCATTCGCAGCGCTCACGATGTCGGCTGGATCCGGAACCTCACGGTTGACCGGCTGATGCGCGCAGACGTGAAGACGGCCAACGCCGCCCTCACCATCGACGAATTCAAGGAGCGCTTCCCCCTCGGTTCGGCGCAGCGCGTGGTCCTCGTCGATGATACGGGCAAATATGGCGGGCTCGTTCTCGTCCCGGACATTTATGCAAACCTGACCGACACCGACGACACTGGCAAGGATCTCAGCGAATTCATCCGCTACAAGAACGATTTCCTGCAACCGAAGATGAACGCCAAGCAGGCAGCGGCCATCTTCGACAAGACCGAAAGCGAAGCCCTCGCCGTCGTCAACAATCTGATTGAGCGCAAGGTTGTCGGGCAGCTGAGCGAGGCCTATACGCTCCGCCGCTACAGCGAAGAACTCGATCGCCGCCGGCGTGAAATATCTGGCGAAATCTAGCCGAAGAGCTCGTCAAGCCAGCGTCGGTCAAGACACGCCTGCAGCTCGGCTGCGACGTCGTCCAGGGCCTTCTCAACGCCGGCACGATAGTCGCTCGTCTCGCCCGAAAGACCAAAGCTCTGTAGCAAACGGGAACGATAGATATCACTGGCGAACATCCCATGCAGATAGGTGCCGGCAATCCGACCGTCAGCCGACATCGCACCATCCGGCTTTCCATCAACGATTGCGAATGGCCGGCCGCAATCTTCCCCTTCCGTGATGCCGAGGTGGATCTGATAGCCGCAAAGCGGGGAGCCGTCCGCCACCGCTGTCGCAACACTGTTACGGACGGTCTTTTCGGGCGCCATCTGCGTCTCGACATCAAGCAACCCGAGACCCGCCACCTCCGTCGCATGCCCCTCGATGCCCAGGGGATCATGGACCTTGCGCCCGAGCATCTGATAGCCGCCGCAAATCCCGAGAACCCGCCCACCCCTCCTCACATGGGCCAGGAGGTCGCCATCCCAGCCCTGCGCGCGCATATCCATAAGGTCAGATACTGTTGATTTCGAGCCCGGCAGCACGACCAGCTGCGCATCCGCGGGCAGCCGCTCGCCCGCAGGCACGAAAACCACGTCGACATCAGGCTCGGCCCTTAGCGGATCGAGGTCGTCGAAATTTGCGATCCGTGAAAAGACCGGCACGGCAATCTTGAGTACACCGTGGCCACCGCGCGCCAGCCTCTCCAATACCACCGAGTCCTCGGCCGGCAATCGCGACGCTTGCTTGAGCCATGGCACGACGCCAAAGCAGGGCCAGCCGGTGAAGCGTCGCACCGCGTCGATCCCCGTGTCGAACAGCGAAACGTCGCCGCGAAACTTGTTGATGATGTAGCCGGATATCATCGCCCGATCTTCGGCGGGGAGGATCGTATGGGTGCCGACCAGCGAGGCTATGACGCCGCCACGATCGATATCACCGACCAAAACCACAGGTATGCCGGCGCGCGTGGCAAATCCCATATTGGCGATATCGCCGGCCCTGAGATTGATTTCGGCGGGCGAGCCGGCACCTTCGACGATCACAAGATCCGCTTCCGCCGAAATCTCAGCGAAGCTTTGCATTACGTGGTCAAGGAGTACCGGCTTGAGCTTCTGATAATCCCGCCCCTTGGCCTGCCCCCAGACCTTGCCCTGCACGATGATCTGGCTGCCGAATTCGGATTGCGGCTTGAGCAGTACAGGGTTCATGTGCACCGAGGACGGCACGCGCGCAGCGAGCGATTGCAGCCATTGCGCCCGGCCGATCTCGCCGCCGTCATCAGCCACGGCAGCATTGTTCGACATGTTCTGAGACTTGAAAGGACGAACCGAAAGTCCGCGGTTGGCGGCCAGCCGGCAAAGCCCGGCTACAAGAACGGTCTTGCCGACATCGGAGCCGGTACCCTGCAGCATGATGGCCTTGGTCATTGTCGCGAACTCCGGAGAAATCGAAACGGCCTACAACGGGCTCTCCCCCGTGGTCAATCGCAGGCGCCGAAACTGCGAAGGCCGCGCCAACCGTTTAGGGTTGCGCGGCCTGCCGAATACGCTGGCGCATTCGCCCATACACGGCGAAGCTCACGTTCTCCGGGACGCACTACCTGATCCGGAGAAGCAGCGGTGTCCCCCGCTACGCAACAACAGATAGCGCCACATTGTTACCGGAGGGTTAGCAAGCCCTTAAGCAAAGATGAATTTTGGGGTTTTCTTACATTTCTTGATGCCCGGGCATCATTGGCAGATCTGCCAGCGTAATCTCGCCCCACGCGCGATAGCCACTTTTGGTAGGACTGATATTAACGATTTGAAATCAGTCCCTTAGACTTGGCACCTCAAGCGTAGAAGACAATTGATTTCCACAACCGAACGCGTAGGCTGCGCATTCAAGGTGCCAGGATGAGCACTACAGCGACAGCCAGGACAAGCAACACAAGGATCTCCGCAAGAAGCGGGCGTCGAGGTTGTGGCCGCGGCCGCAAAGAATGGGAACGCAAGATGAGATCTCTCTGCACGTCAATCCTGCTTGCGGCCGCAGTTTGTGCAGTTGCCGCGTCTTCGCAGGCTGCCGAATGCGGCAACGTCACCATCGCTGAAATGAAGTGGGCGTCGGCCGGCATTGCAGCCAACTTCGACAAGTTCATTCTAGAGAAGGGTTACGGCTGCTCGGTCAAGATTGTCCCGGGAGATACGATGCCGACTTTCCTGTCAATGAACAAAGAAGGCGAGCCGGATATCGCTTCCGAGTTCTGGATCAATGCAGTGCGCACCGAACTCGATAGCGCGGTCAGGGAAGGCAGGCTGATCCAGGCGGCCGAAATCCTCTCGGAGGGCGCTGTCGAGGGCTGGTGGATACCGAAGTTCATCGCGGATGCTAACCCCGATATCCGCAGCGTTGAGGACGCCCTCAAGCATCCCGAGATCTTCCCGGTACCTGGAAATCCATCACAGGGCGCGGTCTTTAGTTGTCCCGTCGGGTGGAGTTGTCAGATTTCGACGTCAAATCTGTTCCGCGCGCTCGGAGCCGACAAGAAGGGCTTTCAGCTTATCGAAACCAGCAGTCCGCAGGACCTTGATGATTCCATCGCAGCCGCATTCCAGAAAAAGGTTGGCTGGCTAGGCTACTACTGGGCGCCAACAGCCATCCTCGGCAAATATGACATGACGCGGCTGAGTTTCGGCGTTGGCCATGACAAGGCAGAATGGGACAGTTGCACATCGGTTCCCGGCTGCGCTCGGCCGCAGGTGAATTCATATCCCGTCTCCAGGGCCTACACGATCGTGACCAAGGCCTTCGCCGATAGGGCCGGGCCGGCGATGCATTATCTGAAGCTCCGCTCCTGGGACAATACGACGATCAACGAAGTACTGGCCTGGCAGGATGAAAACCACAAGAGCAACGAGGAAGCCACGATCTACTTCCTCCAGAACTATGCCGCCCTGTGGACCAAATGGGTTCCCGCCGACGTCGCCGAGAAGGTGAAGGCCGGGCTCTAGGGAAAGCAAAATAGCCACACGCGGTGGGTCCGAGCATGAGAATGATCGGCCGACGAGAGTATCTTCCCTTTGGCGGCGTGGTTATAAGCGGCAACTGCTTGCGCGCCCCGAATCATGCCTGGTCGCACCCAAGATGAGGAGAACAAAGATGACATCCGCTCCGTTTCCCGACAGAGATACGATCGCTTCAAAGCTTGCGATCCTCGGCGAACAGGAGAAGGCCTACGTCGTCCTGCTGATGGAAAATGCTGCGCAGGACGAGAACCTCATCGATGGCCTTCACCGTCACCTCGACGGAGCCGCGAGCGCGTCGTTTCTGAACACGCTGAAACTCGAGAATCTTGGGAAATGGATTGGCGAGGCAGCGCCCGCCCGCCTGCAGATACGTCTCATGGAAGCGGCTAAATCCAGCCAACATCCCGCCTTTGCGGCATTCCGCAGCGGGCTTTCGCGTTCCGGCGGGCTCGAAAAGGCCTACCCGCCGGCAGCGGTCTGATTGCATTTACCTCGTGGCAGCGTGACCGACCGAACGGCCTGCATCCTGAGTCGCATTGACGACGTTCGCCGTGTCGCGGCCGATGCCGCGGATCGTATTACCACACGAAGAAAGCACGAGCAGAATCGCGAGGGCGGAGCCGATCTTGGCCATTGTCATCATTCTGAAATCCTTCTTTTCTCAATCGTCCGGGCGCGGGCGACTCTCGCCACGCGCGTTAAACCCCGGGGGAAGAAAAGAGGTCCCCGCTTCGTTGTCAAGCGGCAACGGCCTTCGCTTTTTCGGCAAACGCAAAGCGGATGCTTTCGGCCACAGCTCGCATCGGGCTGTTCATCTGTGATGCGGTGAGCAGCCTGATGTCGAAGGAACCGAGCTCGGGCAATCCTTCCTGCAGACCAAGGACCGCCATCTCGTCGGTTACATAAGAGCGCGGCAGCGGCGCAATTGCCAGGTCGGAAATCACGGCCGCTCGTTGCGCCATCGTGTGGCCGCTGAGAAAAGCGACACGATAACCGCGCTTCATACGCTCAAGCTGAGACAGAGCCTCGGAACGCCAGATGCAGCCATCCTCCCAGATCGAGATCGGCAGCGGATCACGGCGATGCGCCGTACCGCACTTGGCGCCGGCCCATACCAGTCGCTCCCGAAACACGATCTCGCCGTCAGTCGGCAGCGGGCGCGTCGCGCAGTTGATCAGCGCCAAGTCCAGACGTTGCTCTTCCATACGTTTCTTAAGACCAATGCTCATGTCGATGGTAACGTCGACCATGATGCTCGGAAAACTCTCGGCGAAGCTCTTCAGGATGCTTGGCAGCAGTCGTTCGCCGATATCCTCTGGCGCGCCGAGCCGCACCACCCCGCTGAGCTCGGGCATGATGAACCGCGACACCGCCTCGTTGGACAGAGCAAGAATGTTGCGTGCATAGGAAAGCAGCGTTTCGCCATGCTGGGTCAGGCTAACCGACCGCGCGTCCCGCAGGAAGAGCGTGGCGCCGAGCTGCTCCTCCAGCTTCTTGATCTGCATGGAAACGGCGGACGGAGTCCGGTAGACGGCTTCCGCGGCGGTGGAAAAATTGCCGGTCTCTGCGATGGCAACGAAGGTGCGCAGCACGTCGTTGTCAAGCAGGGGAATGGGACGGCGAAAGGGAATACTCATCGTCGCATCTTTCAATTTTTCTGAATTTGAATTCCATATCATTTTGTTTGATTGAAAGTCAACCCGGCAATACCCTTCCACTGTAGGAGTTAGACTGAATGGAAGGAGACCGCGATGAATACCCTCAACGCTATCTTTGACATCTTCTACGCATTCAGGTCGCGCCAGATCTTCCGCCAGACGCAAAATCGCACGCGCGATCAGTTGGCGCGACTGCCCAGACATCTCGCCGATGATCTCGACCTGCAAGCTTTGGGTATGACCGATCCGAGGTAAGATGCAGACCCTCTGCAGCGTCTTCAAAGACACGATGAAAGGCTCTAATATACGTTCCGCGGCGCGCGACGACGGAGCGTAACGACCATGGCGATGAATGACGCTTGTTTCCAAGGTGATATCCCCGCAGCATATGATCGGTACCTGGTGCCGATCCTGTTTGATAGTTACGCGGCCGATCTGGCGCGGCGTCTGGCATCGTTACATCCGCACCGCATTTTGGAAGTGGCAGCCGGGTCGGGGGCTCTGACGCGTGCAATATCGTCAGCGCTTCCCCACGCCGAAATCATTGCCACTGATTTGAACCAAGCAATGCTGGATGTCGCCGCAGTGAAACATCTCGGCGGGCATGTCGTATGGCGTCAGGCTGACGCGTCGGCCCTGCCCTTCCCCGAGCAGATCTTTGATGCTGTCACAAGCCAGTTCGGCGTCATGTTCTTCCCCGACAAGGAGCGCGCATACCGGGAAATTCTTCGCGTGCTGAAGCCGAAGGGAACGTTCCTCTTCAACACCTGGGACACTGTCGAGAACAACGCCTTCGCAAAGGCCGTGGTGGCTGCCACGGATGCACTGTTTCCGGACGATCCGCTCCCCTTCTTTCGACGGACGCCGCACGGTTACTTCGATGCCGAAGCGATCCGATCGGAACTCGAGCGAGCCGGGTTTCAGTCGGTGACCTTTGCCAAAGTCGAAAAGATCTCCCGTGCGCCCTCGGCAAGGGACGTGGCAACTGCGTTCTGCAAGGGCAGTCCGCTGCGTATGGAAATCGAAGCTCGCGAACCGAAGTTCGATGTCTTAGCCCGCGTAACCGCGGCCCTCGAGCAGACATTTGGCAAAGGTCCGATCGAAGGGCAGATGTCGGCGCTGGTGTTCACCGCCGAGGCTCCGCGGCAGGCCTAAGAAGCTCATAGGACCGCGGCAACCTCCTTCGGGGGTGCCGAGGTAAACGGCCGTTGTCGACACCGCCCCGATAGAATGGGCATCGGGTTTTCCGGCACCGGCCTCCGACGCGATATTCACCCTTCGGTTAATTCAGAATAATCTAAAATTTAACTTGAAATCGTCGCTTCGGAAACGATGATGCTTGCCGTCAGCCAGGAGGGTAGCGATGTCACAGTACCAGGAGACGCGGCGGTTCAAATGCATGGGTGACGCTGGAAATCCCTGCACCGTTATTGAACAAATCAGGATTGCCGACGAAGCCATCTCCATCCCCAGAACCGACTACATGACGGTGGATGGCGAGGTCGCCAATCGATTGGACAGGAAGCACTTTCTGATCCTCATGAAAGGCGAAGTCGTCAAGATTAAGAGGGCTCTAAGAAGGAAGCACTGAGCGGTGCACGCCGTGCGCTGTCGTTATGGGCCTCTATTGTCTAAGAACTGAGCTTTCGCTGGGGCACATGTCATCAGGGCGTCATGTGACGGTGATGTTTTAACCCACCGGGCGCTGAGACTCGTTTTTCATTGCGGCGCTGTTCACCGCTGGAATGACTGATGCTGTATATCATTGCCCTCGCCGGTGCCCTGCTGGCAGCCAATTCCCTCAGCCTTGTGATCGCGGGATGGCGAATTCGGTCTCGCCGAGACAAGACCCCAAGCCTCGCTGTGCGTCCGCCTGTCTCGATCGTGATACCTCTTTGCGGCGTGGAACAGTTCTCGCGGGAGACGCTCGAGAGCGCGCTCAGCCTGGACTGGTCCGACTACGAAGTCATCTTCTGCGTTGCCGACAAAACTGACCCGGTCATCGACCGGGCCGAGGGGGCCCTTCGAACGAAGCCGCTGGCAAAGGCGAGGATCCTTGTCGGGGATGACCGCGTCAGCGCAAATCCGAAACTCAACAATTGCGTCAAGGGCTGGAACGCTGCTTTGCACGAATGGGTAGTGCTTGCCGATTCCAACGTTTTGATGCCCAAAGACTATCTCTCACGCCTGATCGCCGCATGGCGGCCGGAAAGCGGACTTGTCTGCTCGACGCCGCTTGGCTCTCGTCCCGACGGTTTTTGGGCGGAGGTGGAATGTGCGTTTCTCAATACGCATCAGGCCCGGTGGCAATATGCGGGAGAGGCTCTTGGATTTGGTTTCGCGCAAGGCAAGAGCATGCTGTGGCGCAAGAAAACCCTGGACTCCCACGGCGGCATCCAGGCACTTGGGGCTGAGATCGCAGAAGACGCCGCGGCCACCAAGCTGGTGAACCGAATGGGCCTCAAGGTCCATCTGGTTGCTGGCCCGTTCGAGCAACCGTTGGGAAGGCGAACCTTCCGCGACGTATGGACGAGACAATGCCGCTGGGCGCGATTGAGACGCGTGACATTCCCGCATTTCTTCGCGCCTGAGATCCTTGTTGGTGTGGTTGCACCCCTATTGCTGGGCGTCAGCGCTGCCTTCCTGTCCGGGGCCAGCCTTTTCGGAACGTCCTTCGCCGTCTTGTGCGTTGCCTATACCCCTGAGCTTATTCTTGCGGTCCGTAAGAATTGGCACCTCTCACCCTTGTCGCTCGTCGCAATGATGACACGTGATGCATTGCTGCCCGTCATCTGGATGCGAAGCTGGTTGGCCGGGAGCTTCGATTGGCGCGGAAACAGGATGGTGATTGGATCGAACGAGTCTCGTCTCGAAGCCGGCGTCGCTGGACCGATCGCCAGCCCTTAGAAACCGCGGACGCTTCCGATAATATAGAGAAGCACCGTCAGTCCGGAACCGTTCTCGGTAGACGCATTCAGCCCAAAGCCACTATGTCAGCCCTGAAAATACTCCGGAGCGCGTATGGCAACTCAGCGCTTCGCCTGCAAGTCAATCACATTCGTTCCAACCATCCTGTCGAACGCGTCCTTGGTCATGGGCTTCGACATGAGGTATCCTTGCAGGTGATCGCAGCCGAGTTCCTTCAGGATTGCCCGTTGCTCTTCGGTCTCCACGCCTTCCGCCGTTGTCTTCAACCCCTTTGCGCGTGCCAGTCTTATCATCGCCTCGACGATAGCCCGGTTGTCGGCATCCTGGCTATCGAACCCGCCGACGAAGCTCTTGTCGATCTTGATACGGTCAACGGCAACATACTGCAGGCGACCGAAGAAGGAGAAGCCCGTGCCAAAATCGTCCAACGCAACGCGCACACCTGTCGAGCGAAGGGCTTCAATATTGCGCTGGCACTCCCCTGCGCTATCGAGAAGCGTGCCCTCGGTTATTTCGATCTCCAGACGTGCCGGATCGATCCCGTGCTTGTTCAAAGCCGCAATGACCCGCAGCGAATACGCCTCGTTGTTGAGCTCGAGGGGTGAAGCATTGATCGCAATCTCCAGATCCGGCCACCGTTGAGCCGCCAGGCAGGCCTCCTCAAGAACAAGATCGCCAAGCTGAGTGATGACGCCGCACTCTTCGGCAATGGGAATGAACACTTCCGGGCTGATAAGACCTCTCAAGGGGTGCTTCCATCGAAGGAGCGCCTCGGCGCCATACAAGGCTCCATTCGGGGCAGCGTAGACCGGCTGGAA
Source organism: Rhizobium mesoamericanum STM3625 (assembly GCF_000312665.1). Taxonomy (GTDB): domain Bacteria; phylum Pseudomonadota; class Alphaproteobacteria; order Rhizobiales; family Rhizobiaceae; genus Rhizobium; species Rhizobium mesoamericanum. The sequence continues at coordinate 3,031,899 of NZ_HF536772.1, forward strand.
ATGAACCTCGAGATCTCTGCGATTTAAAACCGCCAGCCGCAAATCGCTTTCGAGCGCCCTGCGCTCTTGCACCAGCTCGTCCATGTGGGGACCAAAGATCGCAAAGCGGTTCCTGCCTGCCGCCTTTGCATTGTAGAGTGCGATGTCAGCCTTCCGTGTCAGGTCAGATGGATCAACATCAGGTCCGACGCCGATCACGACACCAATGCTCGCACCGATACTGATTGGTGTTCCGGCGATCTCGAATGGACGCCGCATGGATTCGATGACTTGCTCACATGACCGCGAGACCTGGTCGCTCGTCACGTCAGTGATGACGGCCGTAAACTCATCACCCCCAAGCCTACCAACAACGCTGTCCGGAAAAATGCGACGTAGCCTGTCGGCCACAAGCACCAGCAGCCGGTCGCCAACTGGATGGCCCATTGTATCGTTCACCTGCTTGAAACGATCAAGATCCATGAACAGCACCGCGTTGGACTGGGTCGCGGCAGATCCCGAGATCGCTGTGGCCAAATGTTCAGAAAATCGCGCCCGGTTCGCCAGTCCTGTGAGGGTGTCGTGCCGAGCGAGATGTTCAAGCTCAGCCCTACTCTGCCGAAGCTTCCGGTTACGCGCCGCAACCACCGCCCCCATTCCTGCCAGTGCCACGAATACAGATAATCCAACAGCGGCCAATGCTGGTCGAACTGACTTGGCGACAGCTTCGCCGGGTTCAAATGGATGCCAGGAAAAGTACCCGAATTCTCTGCCATCGGCATTTCTCGCTGCCGCGAAGGATCGTTTGTCCTCAGCCGACTTGGTCCAGGCAAAGTTGAGGCCGTCAAACTGGTATTCGCTCGACATCCTCGCCAGGAAGCTACCGTCGAGATAACGAACGGCGACATGCAAATATATCTCGGAAGGCTTCTGTTCGATGTTTCCGGTGTCGGAGATGATCGGCTTCACGCTCACAATTGCGGGGTGATTGTTGACCTTTAGAAGATCACTTTCCCCAATGCTCAAGACCTGATCGGAAATTCCAGCATCGTCACCCGTGGCAAGTCTTGCGCGCAGCCTGTTCACCAGCGGTGACACGATATCACTGACTTGTTGGTATGCTTTCGTCGAATCCGCCTCGTCGGCAGCGAAAACGTATATGGCACGGCCATTCGGAGCGATCACGTAGGCGCGGTCGTGTTGGAAGTAGGTGAACATCCATTTGCCAAGGTTCGCCTTCATCCATTCGGCATTGCCGTCGCTTACGTTTCGAACAGCATCGTCCCAGACAGTGGCGCTCTCCTGATCGTGGGCCACCGCCGCCTGCATTTTCGAGACAAGCGTCTCGGCGAGATTTTTCTGACGCTCCGCGGCAATTTTATCGCTTCTTTCGGTAGCAAGCTCCAGAACCGAGAAGAGCCCAATATAGATCACAAGTGCAGCAAAGAGTGGAAGTATGAGGATGAGAAGGAGCGATCGGAAGCGCGTATGTTTCATACTGAGAAGCCTTTTTTCGAAGGCCCGTCCTAGCACAGGAACATTAAGGCGCGCTTACATTCCGTCAAACGGCGTTCAACCCCACACGGTCGATTGGGTCCGTCGGCCTCTCTGCGCGCAGCCTTTGTTCGGTGGCTATCGGCATGACGCTCCTGATGATTCATCGGAAAAGATATAGTAGGATCGCTTCCCTGTGAGGCCAGCCATGCCAGTTCGTCCGTTCACGATCGCAGCAGTTCCCGGGCATTTCTTCTCGACCGTCGTCGTCGGCCTGATCCTGACCGCAAATACGGGCGTCTATGCCTGCAACAACCAGTCCGTCACAGGCATGACTGGAAGTCCGAGCGGCTTACAGCAGCAGACAGAACACGAATTACGCGCCCCCTCGCGCGCGATCTCCGGCGCCATCTACGATATCGCTCGCGCCCTGAATGAACTTCAGGCCGGTAAGCTCACCGGGCCCGTTCTGGAAAGCGTTCTAGTTCAAAGCCACAAGGTCGCAAAAAAGGGATCATTGCCGATCCCACCGGATATTCGCAGACAGCTTACAGGTTATTCGACCGAAGACTCGATGAACCGTGTTCGATACCGGGTTGGCGCTTCAGGCTCTCTAAACCTGGCCACGCTATCGGAACAAGTAGGATTGGCGGACGCTGTCACGCTGATCGATGTGATCGTGTTTCGCGACGCTATTGGGGCCGCGACAGTCTCCTTGTGGGCTCACGAACTGACACATGTCGATCAATTTCGAGAGTGGGGCGTTCATGGCTTCGCGGTTCGATACGCACAGAACTGGCAGGCCGTGGAGGCCCCGGCCTACTCCAAGGGCGATGGCTTCGCGGCATGGCTGCTATCTCGGCAAACCGCCAATGTCGCGACGAGCGCATGCGTCGCACGCGAAGGCTCCGCGGTGCGATAAAGGCTGGCCACATGGATCGTGCGTTATCCAGACCCGAAGCCCACGACAATCACAGATACGTTATCCTCCCCGCCTGCCTCAAGAGCGGCCTGCAATAAAGCGTTAGCTGCGGCTTGCACGTCCACTTCTTCTTGAAGAATGCGATGAATAATGGTGTCGGGAAGCATATCCCAAAGTCCATCACTGCACAGGAGCAGCTTTTCATCATCTCCAAGCGGGTCTTGGGCACGAACGTGGGGAAAGAGCCTGCCCGGTGTAGGACGACCGCCCAGCGCCTGCGTGATCTGATGACTGCGCCGCGCCTGGTCGAAACGTTCTGGGACGTCATCGACTGTAGCTTGCATAAGCTTCCCATGCCCAAAACGATAGGCACGGCTATCCCCCACGTTGAAGACAACGAGCGACGATCGGCCAACTTCTACCCCCACCAGCGTGGTGCCCATCCCGGTCAGCTCCGGACGGCCCTCCATCAGATTGAATATCTCATGGTGGGCATGAAGAATGCGAGCACCCCAGTCGGTGTCTTCGGAGCGGTCAATATCACCCTTGAGGCACTCCAGAGCGCAACTACTTGCGACCTCACCGCGCGCGTGGCCACCCATGCCATCCGCGATCATGAACACTGGCCGTCCTGTGCTGGAGACTGCACCGGAGTGTGATGCGTTATTTCCCTTCAGGATTGTTTCCGCGGCGAGAACGGCATCCTCATTCCGTTCCCGCACGAGGCCCTTGTGCGTCACTGCAGCATATTGGATCGTCCGCGGACCCGATTGGACTGTCATCGGCGGACCTTCCCTTTTAACCTTGATCCATGGCTTGGCGCACTGCATCCGACAGAATTGCTTCGCCAAGCTATGGAAGTTCGATTTCACCCTCAACCACGTGCTTGAGGCCGATGCTTTCCGCCGTCAACGTCATGCGGACCTTCAGTTTTTCGCCGCCGATCTGCCCGTTGCGCACCCTCTCCTCGATCTTGCGCTGTGAGGTGACGCCGACTTCTTTCAGGAATTTACGGATCGACATGTTGAAAGCGTCTTCACTCATGGCCGAACTCCTCTGCACCTCGAAGGGATTGTAAAGGAACGCAAGCGACCCGGAAAGCGTAATGGGACATGCAGTGTCTGTCGGCGGACCTACGGGAGCTGAGCGGGATAGTGTTGCCTGGGTCGCCTGGGTGGACATCAAAGTGGAACTACGATGGTGAATGCGGGTTGCGACTATAGAAACGGATGGAGAACAGGATGCAGTGGCAATCATCTTTGACACAGCTGGGCACCTGGGCCGCTCGCCCATGGGCTTTCGTAGTCGCAATCCTCTATGCCATTGGATGGCTCGTTTTCAGCCCCGAGACGCTGGAGTGGCACGGCGTTGTCACGCTTGCCACGTGGTTGATGACATTGTTGATCCAGCGCGCCGGGCACCGAGACACTCAAGCCATTCATGCCAAACTTGACGAACTGCTTTATGCGCAACGCCAAGCGAGGAACGAGATCACGAGCCTGGATGAGAAGGAGCCGGAAGAAATCGAGGGCTTCCGAGAAGCGCACAAACCGCAGGCATAGGGGATGACGATAGCGCGGCGATTAAGCTCCTCCTTGGCTTAAGCAGATCTGTCGGACTTTTCTTTCATTTGGTGGCGGTACAATCGGACCCGAGGTGTCGATTTCTCTAGGTCGCGGCTATTGCGGGCGGCATTCACCGCGAAGTCTGTCGTTCTAGGATCGGTACCTGGCGGAGCAACGAGAGCATCCTCTGAGAGCGTTACGTCGGAACCGCCACCGTCCCAGCCTTCGCTTCGCCACAGGTCGGCACGTTGGTCCATATCGATGCTGCCTTCGTTATCGAGGATATGATGCGCAGCCTCATAGGTTGCGTCATCGACCTGGACGGAAACGAGATATCCGCCTCGACGCAATCCTTCGGCGTAGCTGGCGCGATCCTCGTCAGGGAATAACCAGTTTTCGAGACCGGCGAACCAACCGCCGGGTTCGGGGCGACGAGCATCACCAGCTTCGTCACCGGGCATGAAACGGATGCGGTCGTCGGGCAGGCCGATCTCCTTCAATCGCTTAATGGCGCTTTCGGCCTCGCCGCGATCATCGAACAGTGCACTCAATGTGCTTAGCGCGTTTCCGCTGGCTAGACTGCTTGAGCTTTCGTTGCGGGTGGGGTTCATAATTTCAGCTTCCTTTAAGACGCGGCAAAGTGCTGCCGTCCGTATAGAAACCCGACCGAACGAAAACTGTTCCTGACGGGCGTCCGGTGCCGTGAACCTGGCGCTTGGTCGTGACGATGCCGTCGCCATCAAGCTTGGGCCTCAAGCTCATTGAGATTTCGATGGGGACATTCCATGGTATAGTTCTGCAATTGGCGTTGTCCACCCTCGGTAACGCGCACGGAGACTTGTCTGATGAGCGAAGTAGACGCGCTTTTCGCCGCCCTGCGGCAGGCGGCCGACCCGCTAACGGTTGATTGCATCGAGCGCGTGGTCATGCATGGCCTGGATCGTGATCTTAACCGCATCAATGCGCTTGCCTTCGCAGATGAGCATCGTCTCGATGAAGAGAAAACGCTCGCAGCGCTTCTACATGCAGCCCGCTTGGGCGCTTTCGAGATGACCTGGAATGTCCTTTGTCCTGGTTGCGGCGGCGTTCTCGATACCGGCGCAACCCTCAAAACAGTCGACCAGGAGACGTACCATTGCGCGCTCTGCGCGGCAGGTTACGAACCAACCCTCGACGAGATGGTCGAGGTAACGTTCACGGTCAGTCCGCGGGTTCGCAGGATTGCTGCCCACGATCCCGATCGGTTGCCTCCGCTTGAATACTACCGCCAGATCTTCTTCAGTTCCGGAGTCGACTTGCCACAGGACTTCGAAGCGAGGTTCGCACGCATCCAACTGGAATTGATCGAGTTGGCTCCAGGTGAAAAGGCCTTCCTCTCGCTGCGATTGCCGGCGCAATTTGTGATCGTCTTCGATGCGGTCACACACTCGGCGCAGTTCATCGACGTGAAGGGGGACCCGACCGACGAACGGCAGAACCTCTCAATGGTCATTAGTAAGGCGCATGCGCTGCACGAAACGCTTACCCTTCGTCCTGGCCCACTGCGGCTGACGTTGGAGAACCACAGCGATCGCAGAGTGATACCGAACGTCTGCGTGGCGGGCGACGACCTGCACGACTTACTGGGCCGCAGGCGACCTTTCCTCACGGCGAAGCGTCTCCTGTCGAACCAGAGCTTCCGCGACATCTACCGGACCGACACACTTGACGTCGACCAGCGCCTCAAGATCACCAGCCTGACCTTCCTTTTTACTGATTTGAGGGGCTCGACCGCACTCTACGAGCGGGTCGGAGACCTTGCAGCTTTTGATCTAGTGCGAGCGCATTTCCAGGTTCTTCATGAAATTGTCGCCACAGAGGCCGGAGCGGTGGTCAAGACCATAGGTGATGCCGTCATGGCGACCTTCCCGAGCCCTGACCGCGCAGTGGCAGCGGCGCTTCGGATGCGCGAGGCGATGCTTCGGTTAAATACAGAACATGGAAGCGACGATTTGCTCCTGAAGATTGGCATCCATGAGGGACCATGTCTCGCAGTCAACCTGAACGACCGGCAGGACTACTTCGGTCAAACCGTCAATATTGCTTCCCGCGTACAGGGCCTTGCTGATCCCAATGTGATCATGACCACCGAGGCAGTTGTCGAGGACACCCACGTCTCAGAAATCCTGCGCGACAGTGGCATCAGCTCGGTCTCCCGGATGGAGGAACTTCAAGGCATAGGCAGGGAGGTGAAAATCTTCGCCCTGTCGTGAGCTTCCCTCCGGCAGCGTTGCTGACGGGCGCGATTGCGGACCACGCAACCAAAAGCGTGGCTTTGCGCTCGGTATGTCCATCCATTCAAAATGGTAAATGGGCGAGGACCGGCTCGTCTGCCGAGGTCGCCTGCCGATTTTATCGCCTTTGTCGATTTTGAGCAGATCGACCACTGATCCAAAAAATAGGAATACCGATGCCGACCTATCATTCAAAATGCCCGTGCGGGGCTCTCTGCCTGGAAGTGACTGGAGAACCTGTTCATAACCACGTCTGCACGTGCACGCGTTGCCAACGTGAATCCGGTGGAGTGCTTCGGCACAACGCTTGGTTCCGCGAAGAAGACGTCCGGCTCGCATCCGGGAGGTATTCTGTCTGGTATCCGCAGGGAGAGTCCTCCCCTGATATCATGAAGGCCTTCTGCCCAATATGCGGTGGCGGGGGATTTTCGAGATCTGGCACCTATCTTCCGGGCGCTGTTGTTATTGCGGCCGGCACATTTGCGTCCTCGTCATTTCCAGCCCCGGACCATGTTCATTGGTGGAGCGACCGTCCGCATTGGATCGATCTGTCCGTAGGAATCGAGCGTTGCCCGGGCAACTAAGCGGCTTGGCTCGCGACTGCTTTATTGGACGAGGTTCGTGCTGATGACCTGTCGTCGCTTCTCCAAGTGCCGTCGTGGCCACGGCGAGATCGTCCGCCGGTAGAGCGGCGCGGCGCTCCCTCAACGCGCAGAACAGCTGGCATCCTCACGCCAAGGCTGCCATAAATAGAGCTTCACCGCTGGAGGCATCACAATGCAGAAGAATGCGCCTAATTTCAGCCTTGAGGGCAAGGTGACATTGGTGACCGGAGCGAGCCGTGGCATCGGTCGTGCCTGCGCACTTGCATGCGCCGAAGCAGGTTCTGATATTGTTTTGGGGGTCCGTAATATAGCAGCGTCGGAGGGCCTTGTTGCCGAACTCGAGGGCGCAGGACGAAAGGTCCTCCCTGTTGAACTGGACATTCCCAATAAGGCTCACATCGCACAAGCGGTCGAGGCGGCGCTTGCTACGTTCGGTCGTATCGACGTGCTCATTAACAATGTGGGCGTGGCTCCGGGCAATCTCGCCGAACTCGTCGAGGAGAAGGACCTTGACGAGATACTCGACGTCAACATCAAGGGCACCTTTCTGATGACGCAGGCAGTCGGCCGTCACATGATCAAGCAAAATATCGGCCGGATCATCAACATCAGTTCACAGGCCGGTACCGTGGTTCTGCGCGGCGAGGCAATCTATTGTATGAGCAAGGCGGCAATCAATCACCTCACGCGCTGCCTTGCTGCCGAGTGGGCACGCTACAACGTCACCGTAAATACCGTATCGCCGACCTTCATTCACACTGATGGTACGGCATCTTTTCTATCCGATGCCGACAATCGCAACGCGACCCTCGGTCACATTCCACTCGGCCGGATCGGTGAAACCGATGATGTGGTTGGTGCCGTGGTCTTCCTGGCATCGCCGGCTGCGAGCCTAATCACCGGCGCGAACCTGCTGGTGGACGGCGGATGGTCCGTCGCCTGAGCTGAGGCACCCCTGCAGCGCGGGGTCGGTGTTCGATGGGCTACCGACGATCCCGTCACCGCCACCACATTGGCGGATAGATGTTCTTCAGATGATTTCGTCCTGTCTCGCACGAGAAACCCCAGATCGCGGCGAGATCGTGCAGATTTCTTCCCCTCCCGAGCCAGTGCGCCAGTCGGGCTTCGGTCGGGGTGAGCGGAAACAGCTGTTGCAGCACCTCAAGGGGTGGCACCTTCCTCTCCGCTGGATCGACGAGGATGACGAAGGCTTGGCAGTTCGAGAAGATGTCCCTCGCGGCATCTCTCGCAGGAGTCACGTAGGCGAAGAGCGGGCCGCCCTTCGACCGCATGATCCTGATTGGCAGTATCATGTCGCTTCCGGGCTGAGCGTGGACACGGAGTGAATTGCGGCGTCGAGCGCCTTTCGCGGCGTGAGGTCTTTGCAGAAAAGTTATCTGTTCGAAATCGGGAGGTCGTCGCCGATCACGCCGTGCCCAGCTATTGCCGTAGGCCGCTACGAGGGGGTGAGCCAAGACATCGACACGTCTGCAATCGAGACTTTCGAACCGAATGAAACCCTGGACGAATTGGTGGCGTCTTTCCGTCGCGACCACGACGCCAAAGAAGGCGCATGCTGCCTCGGATCGGCCCCATACTTATTGCGTGAAGCGTTTCGCATCTTTGGTCAGAAAGCACGGAGGCGGCGAGTGCGGGGTCGATAACCCTCTTCCCTCCCGCATCGGGCGATACATCAAGCACCTCGGCGCGCAACGCAATCTTTCGCAGATGTCAGAGCGGATCATCAAGAGTTTGATCAGCGTCTTCGAGGCAATGAACCATATCCGCAACAACAAGTCGCTGGCGCACGACAATCCCGACTTGATCGACCCGGATGCCGTCAGCAGCCCTGTATCTTTACTTGTAGTAGTGTCTGTAGGTGCGACCGATACTTGGAACGATTTCCTTGAGCACAGCCTTAATTCCCAATGCCTTCCCGTTTTGACGAAAACGAAAGTTCTCAACGCACGCGGACATGATTTTCTCCGGATAGACGTCCTTGAAAAAGCGAAGCCCGTCGACGTCTCTAAGTACGGAATGGAGGTAAGAGCCGACAGGCGGCGCGACTTCTTTCCAGAAGCCGATCGTCGTCAGTATGTTGTTAAACAGATGGATTGTTGAGGCGTGCCGACACTTTTCCTGACACTCGTCAAAATGGTCTGGGAGGAGCATTTTCCAGATGTCGTGATGGTCTATTGGGTAGAAATATTTGTGCTCATATAGCTTGAGCGCTGCATCTTTGGCCTTGATCGCCTCGAATATCATGCTCGGCCCCGTCTCACCCCATCGCAGCTCCTTATCGAGCTTTGTCTTCATCATTTCGGAGAGTTCGGCCAGAATTCTCTCGTCTGAGACATACAATATCGCGCCGTTGAGACCTCCCTGCTCTTCCTTCACGAGTATATCCGGATGCGATGGCACCTCGTTTTTTCTCGTCATGAGAAGATCCATATCAATCCAGACCAGATCTGCCGCCTTGATCATTTCGTACCGGAACAAGTCTGAAAAATGCGACAAATCGGGCTTTCCATTGTATCTTACTCTGGCGACCATATGCTCGGGTACGATTGTTGCCGCATCGGCTGGCGTTACACCCGCTGGGGTGTTCGGTATTGGCTGGTATGAGAACAGCGTAGTCGGATAGCCCTGCGCTACGAACGAAGATAGACAGGCCTGATCAAGAGCGCTCAATTGGCCTTTCGCCCAGAAGGCACCGACCCCTTTCGATCTCAGTATGTCCATCACGTTTCCCCTTTGCTCTACCGGGCAATCTGTGGCTGACTTTACCGAAAGCTCAATTCCTACCCAGGATAGTACATCGAGTTTTGACGTACGTAAAGCATCTACGATAGGTAGATCGCGGGCACGTCCAGGTGACTGTACGCTCGGCGCTCATCGTTTTCGTGCCGGTCGCCATTCTTCTGGAGCGGTCACTCCCGATGCGCACACTTTGCTGTTTCTCATTTCGGTCGTGGCGATCGTGCCGCTCGCTGCGCTCCTGAGCCGTGCAACCGAAGCGGTGGCCGCTAGAACCGCCGCCGCTTGCCGGATATCTCGCGACCACGAACGTCCCCGATGCGCCGGACAACCGGCGCTCCCACGGCGTACATTAGAGATGCGCGATCCAGAGCGCAACCTGCACTAGATGTTGGGCCCGACATCACGAAACCTGGGGTGAAGCTCAGGAGATAGACTTGAGTCGACCTTTTCGCGCAGGCGAGAAGTCTCGTCCAAAGTCGCGCGCTCGATCGCTTCCGCTTATCGGTCCTCCGCCGCCACACACCACGCCCCTGTGGAGCAAGCGCTCGTAAGGCGTGCCAGGGGGAAATATTAGAGCAAATTGATACATGTCCGAGAGCGCGGGTCTGTGGGACAATGCCTCCCCTAACAGCACAAGGGAGGCATCCATGAAGCCTGTTTGTATCGCATTGACGATTTGCCTGATATTCGGCACGTCGGCCACTCGCTACATCTCCCTTCCGGGCTACGCTTTTAGGACGGATCCGAGTTGCCAGCGCACCGTTTCTAAACTCCAGTTCGACAGGAGATGCGATTGGCCGAAAGTCGGGATAAAAGACTTCACGCCGCCGACTCTGGTGGGAATAGGGTTTTAAAACGCCGATGGTGATAGCTGCTTGCGATTTGACGCGCGCAAGCGTTTCCCTTGATGCTCCGACACGGGTGACTACTTCCAGCCGCGGGGGCGGTTATGGTCTTCATTCGGAACTTCTCGTTTCTGGCTGCCGCCGTTGCTTGCCAGGTGGCATTTGTCGCGCGATCAGGTGCCGCTGACGTCACCGTTGGAATCGATAGCGGCCTGCTGAGCGGAGAGACGTCGGGTATGGTCGTCGTCTTCAGAGGCATACCTTACGCGGCGCCTCCTGTAGGCGATCTGAGATGGCGCAATCCGAGGCCCGCGAGAAAGTGGAAAGGCGCAAGGAATGCGCGAGAATTCGGCCCCTCGTGCGTGCAGGCAGCACCGCTGCCGCAGTCCGAGGACTGCCTGACCCTCAACATCTGGATGCCTGCCAAGCGCTTCAAGACGCCGCGCCCGGTTATGGTTTGGTTCGACGGCGACGCCCTCGCCCAGGCAGACGCATCCCAATATCCCGGCCACCAGTTGGCCGCACAAGGATTGGTGTTCGTGTCATTCAACTATCGGCTGGGACGCCTGGGCTATTTTGCACATCCAGCGTTGTTAGTCGAAGCATCCGACCAACCCGTCGGAAACTACGGCTACATGGACCAGCTTGCAGTCTTGAAGTGGATCCGGCGAAACATTTCGGCCTTCGGCGGCGATCCCGAAAAGGTGACAATCGTCGGGGAGTCGGCAGGTGGCGGATCGGTGATCGCCCACATGGCATCGCCATTGTCGCTAGGCCTCTTCAGGGGGGCCATTTTGGAGTCGCCCGTCTTGCCCACCACACGCGCAAAGAACATGCCTTCGTCTTCGCTGGAAACTGCGGAAAGGAGGGCGCTGGCCTATGCGGCTTCTCTCGGGATCGATGGCAGCGGCCCGGACGCCCTCGCGGCGCTAAGAGCGCTTCCTGCCAAGCGATTGACCGAAGGTGCGTCGGCAGCGGAAGTCTGGGCTGGAATGTCGACAGGTAGTCCAGTCGTCGGCATCTCCGGGCCGATCGTCGACGGACGGTTCTTGCCCGAAGCGCCGGAAGCCGCGTTTGCAGCGGGTCGCCAAGCTCCGGTGCCAGTCATTGTCGGAACGAACAGCCGTGAAATGTACATTGGATCGGCATCGGCGAAAGACGATCTGTTCCAACAATTGGGCGGCCATGCCGCCGAAGCGCGAAGACTTTACGATCCAACCGGTCAGGAAACCCTCGGAGAATTGAAGCAGCAGGTCCTGGCGGATAAGACGCTCGTCGAACCATCTCGCCACCTTGCCGGCGAGATGGTTCGTGCTGGACAGCCAACCTGGTGGTATCGCTTCTCGTACGTTGCAGACGCCCTGCGTGGCGATCCGAAATGGACAGGCGTCCCTCACGGCGCCGAAACTCCCTACATGCTGGATATTCCAAACGCGTTCGTGAAAGACGGAGTTAGGCCCGCGGACTGGGCCATTGCCGCCTTGGCCAGCGCCTACTGGGTCGAGTTTGCGACGACGCTCGACCCGAACGGAGGATCACGGCCCAAATGGCCGCGCTACGACCCCACCGTCGATGTAATTATGGAATTCGCAGATGACGGAGCGACGACAAGGGCCGATCCGTTAAAGCCAAGGCTCGACCTCTGGCAGAGACATTGGGAGGAAGACACCTTGGCTAATCATACAGGCCGATGAAGGGCATCCCCGCCCACTCGGTTCGACCAGGATCTGAACGGGGCGCGAACAACAGGGCGCTACAATCGACTGCAAAGGGGGGTTATTGGCGGCGTTTGTTATTATTAAGTAATGGCCGAGCAAGAAGCGCGCGAAGCAAAGATACCGACAATGAAAAGGACCGAAAGGATCCACGTACGAATCCTTCAAAACAGAGAGGCATCGGCGCCCCGCCTCCGCAACCTCCACCGCTGTCCAACGTTATCGATGTACGGATGCGGCCCCCGGCTGCGCTCCCTGTGTGGAGGATGCGATGAAGAACATCAGCGACTGGCTCGACGAGCATGTGAACGACGATGTGAACCTTGGTGATGATGCCACCATCGAACAGCAAGCCGAGATCATCCGAGCGGAAGCCGAAGCCGCTGGCTATTCCGCCGAGGATCTCAACAAGGCATGCGAAGGCGACATTGCCGGATACCTCAAAAATCGGCGCGGAAGACCTACTGGCGAAGATGCCGACGGGAAGATGGCGGGCGACGCCTCTCCGATCATCACGCCGGGCTTTAATCAACAGTGACTGGCAGTGGACGGCCGCGAAGTCATTCGCCGTGGGATGGGCCCGCATCAGGCTCTTTTGGTCCTTTTGGCAGTGATCATAATGCTCAACAGCGGTAATCCTCACTCTCGTCGACCCCGCGTGGTCCACCATGTTGCACGACGCTGGAGAATGTCTCCGGACTTGGCCCGAATCTTAGGTCTAGCAAGGGGTGAGACAACGCAAACCGCTCTTCAGATCAGAGATCGATGACCACATCGGTGGTCGGTCGCGAACAACACAGAAGAATGTTACCGTCAGCAGGATTGTCTATCGGATCCGGGCCGTAGCCAACCTGACCAGAGACCATCGCAGTCTCGCACGTGTGACACACGCCAGTTCTGCAAGCCCAGCGCACCGAAACGTCGCAGGCCTCGGCGAAGTCCAACAGACTCCCGAATCTCACGTCCCACGCCGCATCGATCCCGCTTCGGGCGAATGAAACCATCGGACCAGACCCAGTGAGGCCCTCAGGTCGATGCGGGGTGCGATTTCGAACCTCTGCGATTCCTGGCGTGATAGGAGGAGCCGATCCAAACGTCTCGCTGTGAATTCTCCCTGCCTCGACGCCCAGGGCGCGCATTCCTGCCTCGATGTCACGTTGGAACTCCGATGGGCCACAGACGAAGAAGTCCGCCTCCCGCGGTATCCCCATCGCTCCAAGTGCGCCGGCCGTAATCCTGCCCGCAACGTCGAAGTCGGAACCAGGGACGTCCGCGTTTGTCGGAGCGCTGTAGAAGATCATTCGGCGTGCGTTGGGAAGCAATTCAAGCGACTCCCGTGTCTCCTGGGAAAATACCCTTTCGGCACCATTCCTCGCACCGTGTACCCACCAGACTGGGCGGGCGGAGTTCACTTTGGCCATCTGATGTAGAATGGATAGCAGTGGTGTTATGCCAATGCCAACGCTGATGAGCACAACGGGACCATCGCCATTAGAGAGCGTGAAGCTCCCTCGTGGAGCGCTCGCGCTAACGATATCCCCAGCCTGCAATCTGTCGCGAACAAATCGGCTTGCCGCACCGTGGGACTCCCGCTTGATGCTGACCCTGTAATGAGATCCGTCTTGCCGTCCGGAAAGAGAGTAACTCCGGAGCATTGTCGGATTAGATCTTGGATCCAAGCGCAATACAACAAATTGCCCTGCGGCGTATTCAGGTAGCGGCTCGCCATCCGTTGGCACTAACTCAAGAGAGGTGACGTAGTCGGTTTCGAGACTTTTCTTCGATACCCGGAACTCACGAAAGCCCTTCCAAGCTACAGGAAGTCGCGACGCGCTGGTGAGCCCCGCGTTGCCTCCGCTGTCCACATTCTCTGTCTCCTTCAGAAGGGCTTCGAATGAGGCCCGCCATCCCTCACTCAGCGTCTGAAGCCGGGCAGCAACAGCGAGGCGATCGCGGGGATGTCCGGGCTTATAGAGAAGCGAGTTGATCTCCGAGATGGTCATCCCGCCATCCCCTGAAAGGGTCTGGGTGATCTCGTCGTCACTCTGCACGACGCCTTCTTCGATCACACGAAGATAGAAGCCAGGTCTGCCATGCGCGACAACCAGCGCCGCCATCTCTGGCACGCCCGTCCGAATTCCGAGCCGATAGCAGGTCACCCTAGGCTGAGACACTTCAAATAGCGCCTCCCCGACCCTGTAGCGGTCTCCAATACAAACCTCGTCGTCGGACAGTCCTTCGACCGTGAAGTTCTCGCCGAAGTAGCCGTACTCGAAAGCCGATCGACCCAGGTAAGACTCCCAATACCGATAGGAGTCGATCTGATACACAAACACCGCCCGGTTCTCTCCGCCGTGCCCCGTCCGATCGGCCTGTCCGTCACCGTCGATGTTCAGCTTTCTTGCCGTCACAGGCCCGCGAACAGGAGACTTCCAGATCGCCGTATTGACAATTCGGCCACGCCATTCGACTGCGCGCGGAAGGCCGACGTTGAGTGAAAGAAGGCGAACCATGTCCCTATCTCCTGCTCATTGCAAACACGAATACATCAACCCTTTGAAATCCTGACGTCTGGTCTTACAAAGCGTTGTCTAAGTCCTGCGACGGCGCAGTCGCAGATGAGACAGATCGTTCTAGCAACAGCACCAGACAATGCTGTTCAGACACCCCCGCTTGGAAAAAGCCTATGAGCTCCCGCGCCTTCTGCAGGGCTTGTTCACTGTTGCGGTCGAGACCCACCTTCTCACAATGGAACTCCAGTATCTGACGGAGCAGTGAAACCTCTTCGGGCCGTAGTGGCGCAGGACGGCGGTGGTCGAAGCAACTAACCATTCGTGCTCTCGTCGTAAGACAGAAGATCCCAAAAGACGGTTCCGGTTCGATCCCCCATGCCAGCCATCTTCGCATGATCGCTCCCCGGAATGAAGACACGACTGGGTGCCGAGGGATGACGGACAACCGCAAGCGGGAAAACCATTGCGATTAGCGCTATGGCGATTGCGACAAGTGGGAAGCTTTATCCCGCCGATTTATCGATAAGGTGAGGCATCGCACGATCCGGAGAAGAACGCGTTGCTCGTAATGGCAAAAACAACGTGGAGGGCCGAGAGTACGTCTTCGCGGCCCGCCGCGTTGCGCCGCCCTAGCGGTAGAGCGAAGCGTTTCCCTCGAATTGGATAGAAGCTTGACCAATGCCTGCGCCCCCGCCGTAGAGGGACGCGGGATTCTGCCCTGTGATGAGTCGGCCATCCGTGATCGCGAAGCTTTCCCAATTGGGCTTCTTCTCGAACTGTCCTCCGAGCCGCTTCAACTCGTCCTCGACGATGGCGTGCGATCACAATCGATCCCACAGGGCGCCCTGGATTGTTTTTTCAAGCCTCTCAGGACGAGCTCTCGAAAGCGCAATCCGGAAGGCGCTTTCCCGCAATTAACGAGCGGGTTCACTCTTCGGCTGACTAGAGAGCTTCCGGAACTCGGGTACCGGGAGGCCGCCCCAACCCCAGTTGTCGAGATCCACCTCTTCTATCACGACAAACGTGGATTCAAGTGGCTTCTTGAGCACCTCGAGGAGCACGTTGCTAACGCCTGCAATAATGCGAGCCTTTTCCTCGGCAGTCACGGAGTTGTGCTCGGGCGTCGTACCCTCGCGTGTGACCTGAATATTCACGATCGGCATTGTGTCGTCCTTTCGTTGCTTCGGCTCAGTAGCCGAGGTCCTTCAAATGTTGCTGCAGAGCGTCGACATGGGCGTATCCCGAGCCAACTCTGGCGAGCGTTGTGTCCTTCCGGACGAACAATGCCGGGAAGCTTGTGACGCCCATTGCCCTCGCCGATGCAAAGTCGGACGCGGTTTCCTCGATTGTGCTGCGTCGCGTCCACGTATCCAGGAAACCGTCCTTCGAGACTGGAAAGCCCTGGAATACAAGTGCTTCCATACCCACTTTCGCAAGTACTTCACCGTCCGTAGTGTCAAGACCGTCCACGTAGAAGGCATGTTGCATTGCCCGAAAGACCTTCAGTAGGTCTGCATCCGGCCGGAGTATCCTAGCCGTGACGACGGCTCGGCAGATCGGTCTGTGTCATACACAAAGCCTTTCCTTGCCATCAACGCTTCTCTATTGAATGGGAGACCACTTGCTTCTTCGACATTCGCCCAGTGATGCAGTCTGAACTGCTTCCCGGCATCGTCCAGGATGTCGGTCGCCCTGCCCTTAGGCCTCCTAGAAGAATTTTCAGCTCCGCATCTGGACGCTGTTCAAGGAGCAATTCCATTTCCTTGCCGAACCCGTAGCACCAAGAGCACATGGGATCAGCCACTAATACCAGTTCCATAGCCTGTCCTATCTATGGAGTTGGCGAAGGCCCCGGAATCTCGCGGAGCCGCCGCATTGCACTTGACGCCTACCAGCGACCCGCGTTTTGGCCGCCATCCACGCGAAGGATCTCGCCAGTGACAAACCCTGCGCCTTCCAGATAGAGAACGGCGTCTACGATATCGCTGACCTCGCCCATGTGGCCAACGGGATGAAGTCCGGAGAGGAACTCGTGCGTCTCAGGAGAGTGCATCGGGGTCTTGATGATGCCCGGGGAAACAGCGTTCACACGCACCCCGGTCTTCGCATATTCAAGCGCGAGCCCCTTTGTGACCGAATTCAGCCCGCCCTTTGTCAGCGAGGCTAGTGCAGCGGGTACGCCAGCGATGGGCTGATCAACCAGGCTTGTCGTAATCGTCACAATGTGACCAGAACCCTGCTTCAACATCTGCCGAGCGGCGCGCTGTGTGATGTGGAAGAACCCTGCAACATTGACGTTGAAATTGAGATCGTAGTCTTCCTGCGTGAAGTCGACGAAAGGCTTTGCAGTGAAAACACCGGCGTTGTTTACAAGGGTGTCGACCCTGCCGAAGCGCTCGATCGCCTCTCTTACCACACGCTCGGCGGTCTCGGGGTTTGCGATATCTCCTGCGACGGCATGAACCCCGGCGTCGGGGCCTGCCTTCACCGAACGTGATGTCGCTACAACATTGTAGCCTTTCGCGCGGTATCCCCGGACAAGGCCTTCGCCGATCCCCTGGGACGCGCCAGTGACGATGGCTACTTTCTGATGATTGCTCATGATCTGCATCCTTTCATGTGCGACGGCCGATTTTCGGTCCAACGCCAGCGGCGTCGGTGCCTATGATTTAGATGCACTCGATGTACGGGAGAATTGACGGGCTGAGGGCAACACTCATCCGTAATTCGGAATAATCACGGCATGCTTCCTGCTCCGCTGATCAATGACGGCGGCCGGATCGTTAACATATCCAGCGGCCTGACTTCCATCATCGTTCCTGTTGTCGTCGCGCCCGGCGCCATCCAGACCGACTTTTGCGGCGGTATGGTGCGCGACAATCCGAAACTGAATCAGCGTGTCGCGGAAATGACGGCGCTGGGAAGCGCCTGCCTGCCCGACGATATCGGTCCGATGATTGCCTCGCTGCTCTCGGAGGACAACCGCCGGGTCAATGCCCAACGCATCAAGGTCTCTGGCGGCATGTCATTCTGAGATGCTGCTCCGGACCGAGTTCAAATAATCCTCCCGCTTCCAAACGATGGAGATTCGATCATGATGATGAACAGACGCACATTTTCGAAAACTTTGCTCGTCGGTGGTGCCACGTCATTTGTTGCGATACGTACCGGCCTGGCCGGCATACCCACGGTGCCAAAGGCGCGCAATGTCGTTCTCGTGCACGGACTTTTCGCCGACGGATCATGCTGGACCGATGTTATCGGCCGGCTGCAAGCGAAGGGCCTAAACTGCACGGCGGTCCAGAACCCGCTCACCACGCTGCCCGATGCCGTGGCGGCCGCCCGGCGCATCCTCGACCGGCAGGACGGTCCGACTGTCTTTGTCGGCCACTCCTTTTCGGGGATGATCCTCACCGAAGCAGGCGTACATCCGAACGTCTCTTCACTGGTTTATGTCGCTGCCCGAGCACCGGATGCAGGTGAGGACTATGCAGCTTTGGCAAAAACCTACCCGACACCACCCGCAACCGCGGGCATTGTCTTTGACGGCGACAAAGGACGGCTGACGGAAGAAGCGTTCCTGCGCGATTTCGGGGGCGACCTTCCCGAGGCCAGGGCAAGGGTTCTCTATGCCGTTCAACAACCGTTCCAAAAGGCGTTGCTCACCGGCAAAACCTCAAACGCTGCCTGGCGCTCGAAGCCAACCTACTACGCGGTTTCGACGCAAGATGGGACGATAAATCCAGACCTGCAGCGTTTCATGGCCAGACGCATGGGCGCCAAAGCCATCGAACTCAAATCCAGCCATCTGTCGCTCATTTCACATGCGAATGAGATCACCAAGCTCATTCTGGAAGCTGCCGGGCAATCATGACATCGGACTTCGTAGTCGTGCCGGACAAGCAGTCCTCCATCGTCGAAATAGAACGACCGAAACTCCGGGAGGACGGGTCTCTCACCGCTGTCCCGGAGTCCATAGCTCGCTCCCACGGCCGTCCGGAAGATTGCACCTCCGACCCGGTGGTCGTGATTTCATGATGAAAATGCATATCGAGCTCGGCAATGCATTGCCTCCCGCGAAGAGCGCGTTCTTCCGGTTCATGGCTATCGGTCGGATGGTTCGCTCGACGCTGGTCTCCCCCTGCGGTGATGGCTAGGTGGGCAACGGCTCCCCTGTTTGTTCCCGTACCATGTATTCCGCATACCAGCTCGGCCAACCGTCGTCGTGTTGCCCAGTCAGCTTCTCGTGTTCGCCATGAGCCTCCGACGCGCGCCGCAGCGCTGCCTCGAGTTCGGCCGATGAGACGAAGGCCGCCCCGCCTGTGTCGATACGACCCGGCAAGCGACTGGTAACCTCCTGTAACAACCAGCCGTTCCCATCAGGATCATCGAAGGAAGCGTAGGTTCTGTAGGTGCGGCCGTCCGGATCACGACCGCTTACTCTCCGGCTTCCGAATAGATACGGTTCGTCGGTGCCGGTGTTCACTTCTCCTGGATGAAACAGTTTGCTGACCCTCACACCGCGCCCCAGCAGTTCCTCGCGCGCGGCGGCGATGTCGGAGACAATCAGGTACAGACCCCGCGCGGAGCCAGGCGCAGCCGAAGTGACATTCCTCCCGAAGATCACCGAACATCCCGATCCGGGCGGCGTGAACTGGATTACGCGCCAGTCATCATCAGCGGTATAATCTCCGTCGAGCCGCCAGCCAAGGCTCGCGTAAAAGCTCTTGGCCCGATCGACGTCGGCAACCGGGACGACGACTACTTCCAGCTTCATGTCGAAGCCGCGCACACCGGTAGACTGGGGTGAAGTTTCGCTGCGAACCTCGGTGTTACTCATGTGGAGTCTCCTTGGTTAGATGAGCTGCACTGTGGTGTATATCTCCCGGCAGGCCCGGGGCTATTGGCCGGCGGCGTACATTTTACGCCAACGGAAGACCGCCGTCTAAGCTTTCTCCTCAGTGAGAGAGACGATGCCGCCCCTCACCTTGCGCGAGGGTAGCCGAGGGAGTTTCCCCGAAATGCCGCCTGTAACGCTCAGCAAATCGGCCTAGCTCGAAAAACCCGAGGTCCATCGCGATCCCGGTTACGGTTGATCCCGGTGATGCCGCCAAGAGCTTCCGCCGTGCCTCCTCGAGCCGGCGTCTAGCCAGGAATTCGTGAGGCGAGCATCCATGAACCCGCTTGAAGCTGAGCTGCAATGAACGGACGCCCGCCCCACTTGCGGCTGCTATTTCTTCGATGGTTATGGGATCTGTCAGATGAGCGTCGATCCACTCCTCGGCGCTTCGCACCTGAACCTGGCTGACATGCCGCACGGGTTCTGAGGTTTCAGGTGATGCTTCGCTTATGCAGTCAACAATGAGGCTTACAAGGAGACGCTCGGCGTAAAGGCGTGATTTCCCCGCTTCCGCTACCGGCGAACCCGGGCGCTCGACTTCGCCAGCCATCCATTTCGCCATGGAACGCAGGGCCTGTACGCGCGCGGTGTCCGGCAACACATTGAGCCAATTGGCAAACTCCGGCAGCTTGCGGAACCGCTGTTCAACGGAGGATTTCACTAGATCGCCGTCGACCGTCAGGAGAAGGAGTTTGAAGGGACTGATGTCGAGATGGAGGTCAGACCCAGGAGCGTGGATGACTGCGTTGGCCGGATGCGAGTGAAATATATTGCCAGCTACCCGGTGACGAATGGAGCCACCCTCGTGCAGGAAAAGGCGAAAGTGATCGGAAAGTGGCCCTTCTGCCGTTAAATCCACGGCGCAGTCATGCTCGATGTAGGAAAAGCCGACGTTCCCCATATCCAGTTGGTTCCACCGGATGCCGTAGCGGAGGTGGTCGACCTTGACGCTCCGGTTTCTCTCCCAGACCTGACCTGCGAATTCCGCGCCTTCGTCGAGATCGCCGCTGGCAAAAATCCGGTGTGTCCCCAGGAATCCCATGATCACGCCCCATACCCTTGAAGCATAATGCTACGGGATTTTAGTGGGCGAGCTTCGTCTGTACAACGATCCGTGAGTTGCGGATGTCCTAAACCTCTTCGTCGGTGAAGGGGCGTGCCTCCGTGACTATGCGAAAAACGAAAACAAGGGCTTTTCGCTTATCGCATAGCAACTCGATTGATTGTGTGACCTCCTGTTCGGGTAATCGAGAAAAGGAGGAAGTGTCATGTCATCGATATCATCTATGATCACGCGCCGTACCGTTCTCGCTAGCGCTGCGGTCGCAGGCACTGTCGGTCTCTTCGCAGGGAAAATTGCCGTGTCCGCCGGAGACAACGAGGCGATCAGACCGTTCCAATTCAAAGCGTCGGACGAGCAATTGACCGATCTCCACAACCGTCTTCTGGCCACGCGCCTGCCCGAAAAAGAAACA
>NZ_HF536772.1:3053044-3188631 GCF_000312665.1 Rhizobium mesoamericanum STM3625
TTTCCCGAAACAGATTCAAGTTTGAAAAAATCCGCTGGACGTCCGGCATAGCCACCGGAGCGCGGCGGCCGGAATCCGTCCGAAAACCACCCGATTCGTCACCGGCTCGTCGTGGTGCGGCTTCCGCCGCGCTGCACCAGCTGTTTGACAGCAACCCTCCGGTGACTACAATCATTGATTGACGAAATATGGAAGCTCACCAGTGGAAAGCCAGGTGCTCAAGGACTACCTTATCTTTCTCGGGCCCGCGGTTGCCATTCCGCTGGGCTTATACCTCACTGATCAGACCTCTTCGCCGACCAGTCTCTTCAAGCTCGGCTTGCTGTTTCCGCTCTTTTTGCTGGCGATGAAGGGACTGGCGGGTTTCTTTCCCTCCGACAACCTGCGGGAACGCTCCGTACCCTGAATAGCTGAATACGCTATCCTCCGGGGCTTGGTTTTCGCAGCATTTATGTCGATGTCCGGCGGCTTCATGCAACCTGAGTTGCAGTCGAGCTTCCTTTCGACATTGTGTCAGTTTGCCTTCGCTGCTGTACCGGTGTCCGCGTTCCACTATGTATCGGCGGTGAACGCACAAAAGAAGCTGCGTGCCTCCGCTGACCTTTGAGGGAGCGGGCATCCTCCTCAACGTGGCGGACAATTCGGAAAGTCCGGACCTTGTCGACAGGCCAAAACCAGTGCGCATATCCCCAAAACGATGCGGTCCTCGCCTTCGGGTGGTCCTGACAGTGCCTTGCCTGTTTCGGGTCGCCGACACAGAAGACCCGGTCACCGTGGACGACATGGTAACCACGCCGCTCCAGTTCCGTAGCGACAGACGTTTTTCCAGCGCCGGAACCGCCTTCGATCAGATACTTCTTGATTCTCATAGGCGCTGTCTATCATGTCATTCAATCAATTCGGCGAGAAGAGAACTATGCCTGGACCGCTTCAACTGATCGGGGCAGCAATCGGTCTTTCGGATTTGCGGCGCATGTCTGGCTATTACGCGCCACCATGGCGACCGTAGAGACCGCGGTGGCCTCTTCCGAAAGGAGA
The DNA here is from genome assembly GCF_000312665.1 of Rhizobium mesoamericanum STM3625. Lineage (GTDB taxonomy): Bacteria > Pseudomonadota > Alphaproteobacteria > Rhizobiales > Rhizobiaceae > Rhizobium > Rhizobium mesoamericanum. The sequence goes on from NZ_HF536772.1 coordinate 3,054,083, forward strand.
CGTCGCTAATCCACGATTTCAGGGCATCGATGCGCAAAAGGAGCCTTTAAGCGGGTATCTAAGCGGTGTCTCGGTCTACAAGGGCAGCACCAAGAGTATCGCCGAGATTGCGGATGAACTTGGAGCCGGGACGATATTTGAAGGCAGTGTGCGGCGAGTTGGCGATGAAGTCCGTATCACTACGCAACGCATCGACAGCGCCTCACAGGCCCATTTATGGGCTGAGAGCTACGATCGCCCGATGCACGAGATATTCACCGTGCAGAGCGATGTAGCACAGAAGGTGGCGAAAGCACTGGAGGTCACGTTACTCGCCCCTGTAAAGCAGCGCGTCGAGCGCGCGGCGACGAGCGACCCCGTGGCGCACGATTACTACCTGAAGGCGCGGCGAGATCACTACAATTATACCGCCGAGGGTTTTGCGCAGGCGATTGCCGGCTACGAGGCCGCCGCGCGTCGCGACCCTGCCTACGCGATGGCCTATGTCGGTCTTGCCCAGGTGTGGGTCGACGCTCTGTGTAATGCCCGTTTCGTTGAGCGAGGCCGCTGCCCTTGCGGGGGAGATACGTGCCGCTGAGATCGATCCACTGAACAGCGCTATTGTTGGCGACGTTGGGTTCATACTCTTCCGCGCAGGCCGTCAGGATGCGATTGAGACGCTAAATCGTGTGATTCAAATGGCTCCCGACCTGGACAACGCTTTCCTATGGCTCGAGCGCGCCTACGAAGATCACGACTTTCAACTAGCCTTCCTGCAGGGGCACGAATTCGAGCAGTTGAAAGCCGACTCGCGCTATAAGGCCATGCAAACCAAGCTCGGCTTTCCACCTCGCTCTTGACCGGTCCGTCTCCTTTCCATCACTCCATCGGCGTTCTTCGCCTGGATCGCCGCGATTGTCCGAGGCATCGGCTTTTGAGCCCGCGGCTACCGAATTTTGGGGTCAGGCGCCCAAGCAGAACTCGCGACGTATCCCTTTCCGCATTCGGCGCTTCTCGACAGCGCCTCGATCACTGCCCCGGAGACGCGATCCGCGCGATTGCCAAGCTCGAAGACCCGGATACCGTGAAGGCGAGGGCTGCCACAGAAGCCGAGATTGCCAAGGCGGAGGACGCGAACGCGGTCAGCCTCAGTCGAAGATTACTGTTGCAACTCGTCCCTCGGTCAAAGAACCGGCCGTATTCCTTCCGGAGCCAGGCGGACGAGTTGGCTGTCGCAATTTCTGAGCAAAGAGGAGAACAACGAATGAATACAGAAGTTGGAAGCGCAGAAACCGACAAAGTGCTCCATTCCCGAGCGCCATCGGACCAGCCTCAAGTGGCGGTGAACTTCGCCGCCTCGATGACGGGCGATGGCGTCTTCGCGTCAGAAGCTGGCACGGCCTTCACTGGATGAGATCGATGAACCAGGGGCCTGCCGAGCACGAAAGCTTTTTCACTCTGATGGGCGCTAAAGCCTTTCTGCGGAAGGCCCGTCATCATGGCTTGAAAACCGAGTTCATCGGCCGGCAGTAGCCTTAAAGAAAACCTGATGCAGCCTAACGACAACGAGATCATTATCGGCGCACCTCAAAGCTCCAACTGTCAGGAACCAGGAACGTATTTCGACATATTGCGTTCACCTTTAGTTCAGGCGGATGGGAGGATATTTCCTCCACGTCAATAGCAGAGGAGAGCCGTCATGAAAAAGCTGGCGGTCGTCGCATTTGGTTTGATCATAGGTGTTCCCGGCGTCACGCCAGCCCAGGCGTTTCCCGCAATCAATCCACCAAGGATCGAAGGAGGGCAGCAGATAGAGCAGGTGCAGTGGCATCACGGAGGGGACGGCCATTGGGATGGTGACCACTACGGCGACTATCACCATCACCATCACCATGGATCGAACTGGGGCTTGGCTTTGGGTGGCCTGGCTTTAGGTGCGATCATTGGCGGCGCATTGTCCCAGCCCTATTACGGATCCTACTATGGCTCGTATTACGGCGCTCCCTACCGCTATTACGGCCGGCCCTACGGCTATTATCGGCCGTATCGTCACCCCTATTATGCCGGGATCAGCGCCCACGAGCGTTGGTGCTATGCGCGCTATGGTTCGTACAGGGCGTTCGATAATACGTTCCAGCCCTATTACGGCCCCCGTCGCCAATGCTTGGGCCCCTATTGATACACGGCACTACCCGGTGGCACCTTCCCGCGACTGGGCTATCTTCAAACGGCTGCAACATCCTGCAAAGCGGCGATAGGGGGCGTCAACAGCAACATCTCCTTCCTGCGCCGGTCGATGGATGCGATGCGCCAGAAGGGCAGCCCACACTGGCAGGGTCGGGCCGCGAGGGTTACGATGTCGGAGATTTCTCTTCCGGCCCCACATCAGTCTTTCGGTTCAAGAAAAGGTGGACTCAGCCCGTTGAGCGAAGTGGAAATGATTTCCGCTTCGCTGTCTCATTGACGTGAAATGTACAAGTCTCGGTGGACTCAGGCCCTGGCCGGCATCGCCTTGTCGCGCTGGAAGGAAACACCCGCTACATGGGATTGCGCTGGCAACTCGCCGACGTGCTGCGGACGGTCACGCCCCGCGTCGGAGAACCTCTGTGGCTACTGGCACGACCAGATCTGGACCGAGAAGTCCAACGCGCACTGACGGTTTCACCAGGATGCTATTGCCGGTTTCACCGCACCACTATTGACACTTTCACCGCAACTCTATTGCAACTTTCTCCATATCACCTTGCTGAGGAAATGAAGCGACCGTCATGGACGAGGTCTGCGCCAAGGGGTATTCCATTGTGACTGTCAAATCTGCAGGCTCAATCATCTGATCTGATCGCCTTCGTTTCGCCGACCCCGCTTGTATGGCGCATGACCCGAAGCGTCATTCCAGAGAGTATTTGCGTGGATGATTCACGTCGCGCAGGTGGAGAGAGGTTCAGTCGAAGAAGCCCATATCCTCTTCCCTGAGATATCTCCTGGCCGCTTCGGAGTCGATATCAACGCCCAGCCCCGGCGCTTCCAGCAGGTCCACCATGCTGTCCTTTACGATCTGCGGCGGCAAGCCGATTACCAGCTCCTCCCACCAGGGGTCGGAGGCGGTCGGATATTCGAACGCGATGAAATTTGCCGGCAACGTGGCGCAGACATTAATCAACGCCCCGAGGCCAAGCAGGCCGTTGGCAGTGCCGTGCGGTGCCATTCCGATCGAGTGCATGTAGGCGTGCTCGGCGACCCATTTGAGCTCGGCAATGCCGCCAACATCGGCTGGATCGGGGCCGATAACGCGTACCGCCTGCGTCTCGATAAGCTCCTTAAAATTGTGCCGCAGGTAAATCTGCTCACCAGTGTGGATTGGCGTCGAGGTGGAGGTTGTCAGTTCCCGATAGGCCTGCGGATTGACCCACGGCACGTAGTCGCCGGTCAGCATGTCCTCGAGCCACATCAAATTGTACTTCTCGACTGCGCGGGCGAACTTAATCGCATCGGACAGCATCCAGCCGGGGCCGCAGTCGAGCGCCAGGCTGACCTTGTCGCCCAGCACTTCCTTCATCGCGATCACGCAGTCTAGCATGTGATTGAAACCGCGCTCGCTGATTATGCCCTGATCCATGGCACCGTGATAGCCGGCCTTCTTTTGCGTTACGCCGTAGTGGAAGCCCGCTACGGTGTCTTTCATGTTCGAGTGGAACGAGATTCCTTGCTTGATCATGAAGAAATTCTGAGGCTGCTCCATCATCCATTTGACGTCAGCGGCGTAATCTTCCGGCCGGTCGCCCATGCGTTTCTGGCGAATCGAACCGTTGTAGACGCGCACCTTGTCCCGTACCTTTCCGCCAAGCAGTTTATAGGTCGGCACGCCCGCGGCCTTGCCAGCAATATCCCACAGCGCATGCTCAATTGCGCTCACCGCAGCGCCGTAGGGCTTGAAAGAGCCCCGTTGGCGAATCTTCAGCATTACTCTCTCGACATCGGTCGGGTCCTCGCCGACCAGCGCCTCGCGGAAATGCAGAACCCAGGGCTTGAGGTAGGACTTGGTGAATTCGACTTCGCCCAAGCCATAGAGGCCCTCGTCCGTAATGATGCGAACGACCGGGTGCTTGCCGATGACGGCGCAGCGGAGATCGGTGATCTTCAACTTCGTTCCTTTTCGGCTCAGCTCCAGGTGCGATCCCAGGAATACTCGTCGTCCCAGTGATGCGTAGGCTGCCAAATGGCGGTGACACCCGGCTGCAAATGCTGCGAGATCACCTCGTCGACGACGTCTTCAATCCCCAAGCCCGGCTTGTCCGGAACAGTGATGAAGCCGTCCTTCACCACCGGCTTGGGAAGACCGGTGACGATATCATCCCACCAATCGACATCGGCGGAATGATATTCGAGCGCCATGAAGTTTTCGGTCGCCGTCGCGACATGCGCCGCGGCCATCGCGGCGATTGGGCTTTCTGCCATGTGGATAGCCATGGCGACACCATAGTTCTGTGCCATGTCGCCGATTTTCTTGGTCTCGAGGATGCCCCCACTGGTGAGCAGGTCCGGGTGGATGACGGAGACGCCCCCGTTATCAAGCAGAGGCTCGAAGCCCTCCTTGAGGTATATGTCCTCGCCGGTGCAGATCGGCACTGTGGTGGCCTTCTGGAGTTGCCGGTATTGCTCGGTATACTGCCAGGGGATCACATCTTCGAGCCAGGCTGGCACGTATTTTTCAATTCGCCTGGCAAGGCGAACGCCGTTCTGCATCGAGATATGGCCGATATGGTCGATCGCGAGCGGCACATCCATGCCGATGACCTCGCGAACCTCGGCGATGTATTGCTCAAGCAGATCGAGGCCCTTGTCGGAAAAGTGGAGGCCTGTAAACGGGTGCTGGACGTTATGCAAATCATACGCGGCGTTGCGGATACGCCGCTCTTCGATGGTCTTGAGCGGCCCGCGGCCCGGACGTTCGCGGTATCCTTCTAGTGAGCCGGCAGGAAACACGACGGCACCGGGCACATCCGCGATCTGCATCAGTCCCAAATCCATCTTGAGGAAGGTGAAGCCGAGCTCCATGCGTTGCTTGAGGCGCTTACCGGTCTCGGTTCCGCTCGGTACAGTGGCGTCGGTATCGCAATAGACGCGCACTTTCTCCCGAAAACGGCCGCCGAGCATCTGGTAGATGGGGACACCATAGACCTTGCCGGCGAGATCCCACAATGCGATTTCAACCGCCGATACGCCGCCACCTTGCCTGCCGTGCCCACCGAACTGCTTGATCCGGCGAAACAGTCGATCGATGTTGCAGGGGTTCTCGCCAAGCAACCGGCTCTTCAGCATCAGCGCGTAGGTCGCGCTGGCACCGTCGCGCACCTCGCCAAGACCGACGATACCCTGGTTGGTGTAGATCTTAAGCAGCACGGAGCTGAACGGCGCGCCGACAATTTCGGCTACCCGCATGTCGGTGATGCGAAGGTCGGACGGCTTGGAATGCGTGTTCACCCGATTGAGCGCCTCGTCGGCTCCATCTGCCTCTGGCATGATATATATCCTCGTTTCGGTCGGGGGCTCGTCGCCGTGCACGTGGGGCGGCGTAGGGTATGGCTAGTCCAGCTCTATCTCGTGGTTTTGAAGGTAGTCGCGGTTCATCTCAACGCCGAGACCAGGCTTGGCTGTAAGTTTGAGGCTGCCGTTCGAGACATCGAGTGGTCTGTCGATGAGGTGATCGTATTTGCCGAGGTTCCACTCCGACGTTTCGAGTTTGTAGAAGTTAGGAACGGTCATCATCACTTGCGCTCCTGCAACCACGTTGATTGGCCCTGCGGCGTCATGCGGCGAGACCGGGATGTAGTAGGCTTCGCACAGGGCGGATATCTTCTTGAGCTCAGTAATGCCGCCGGTCCAGGTGACGTCCGGCATGATGTAGTCAGCGAGCTTGTTTTCGAGCACCGGCACAAAATCCCACTTCGTATGGCCGCGCTCGCCCCACGAGATAGCGGCGCTCACTTTCTCACGGACCTGTCTGAGAGCGTTGAGGCTCTCCGGTGGACAGGGCTCCTCGAACCAGTCGATCTGACCAGCCTCCTCGAGGCTTCGACAAAGGCGAATGGCGGTGGGAACGTCGAACCGGCCGTGCGCATCGATTAGGATGTCGACATCAGATCCCGCCGTTTCGCGGATCAGAGCCGTGAGTTCGGCGGCTTCACGCTCATCCTTGCGGGTCATGCGACCATCGAGGTAGCCATCCAGCAGTTCGCGAGGCTGTCCACCGGCGGTGCGGCCTTGGTAGGGAAAAGGATCAAACTTGAACGCAGTGTGCCCGGACTCGACGATGTCTTGAACTTCGCGAACCACACCCTCTTTGCTACTAAACTTGACCTGGTCGGGATGGGTGTAGAGCGCGATTTCATCGCGTACCGGTCCGCCCAACAGCTCGTAGATCGGTTTACCAAGAACTTTGCCTCGAATGTCCCACAGGGCGATGTCGATGGCGCTCACGCATTCGACTGCGGCGCCGCGGCTGCCCATGTACGTGAAGCTGCGGAATATCTTGTGCCACAGATACTCAATACGGGCCGGGTCCTCGCCTGTCAGAGCGGCGCCGATCTGCCGTAGGATCGTGCAGAGGGCGCGATTGGCAAGCCTTGTCGTGGTGGTGATCTCACCCCAGCCGCTCACCCCCTCGTCGGTTGTCACTTCGACGAACAGATACTCTCCCCAATAAGATGCATCGGACTTGATTAGCCACGGCCGGACGCTGGTGATTTTCATCTCAACTGCCCTTATCTGAAGTGGTCGGGAAAACGATATTCCAGGCGATCTATTCTATCCTGCCCGAGCGGCGCTACGCGCACGCATGTGTTCGAGGATGTGACGACCGGAGCCCTCGACATGGCGTGCAATGAGTTCGGCCGCCTCGTCCGCATTTCCCGCTTTCACAAGCGCGATGAGCTCGCGGTGCTCGCTAAGGATCGCGGCACGCCGAGCGAGCGTGAAGTTGAAACGTCGGCTCACGGCCCGAAGCACTTCGCGATGCTTCCACCAAAGCTCGGCGGCATGGCGGTTGTAGTGCCTTTGGTACATAACGGTGTGAAAGGCGGTGTCCAGCTCGCTGTGCCTGAACGTGTCGGCGAAGTTGTTCTCTTCAATCAGGCTTTGGATACGTTCGAGTTCGGCAATGTCCTCGACGGTGGCCATATTCACGAACCATCGCGTCAGTGCCGGCTCGATCAGGACTCCTATCTCATAAATGTCCCGAACAAAATCCTGATCTATGGGCCGCACGCGCGCTCCGCGGTTGGGAACGAAGGTGACAAAGCCCTCTCCGCGCAAAAGTTGCAGAGCCTCGCGCACGGGATTGGTCGAGGTGCCGTGGCGCCTGGCGAGATCGGTAACCACCAGCCGTTCGTTGGCAGCAAGTCGCCCTTCGATGATGTCTTCCCTGATCAGTTGATAAAGCGAGGCGCCCTCGCTGGAGGCCCCCATCGCATCGATCCCTTTGGGTGGTTGTGCTTTAAAATTGCTTATCTCCGCCAAGGCAGCCCCCAAGTTCAATACACCGATTGATCGATTATCACGCGAATGTTCTATAAACAATGTACGATTTATCATGTTGACAGGAAATCTACGATCTGAAAATGTATGATAAGCTCGTATGGATACATTTGGCTGAAAGCGTCCCGCGGCTGACGAGCGAAGAAAAAGCTCGCCTCGAAGCAGAGCTCATGGGAGAGAACCTGGAGGATACCTATGACGAGGATTTCACTCGGCAGTGCCGTCCTGCGCAGCGCTGTCTCCACTGCTTTGATGGTATCGTTAATGTCCGCGTCTGCGCTGGGTGCGCCCGTCGACTTGAGCAAGTGGTCGCCGCAATATGTGCGCTCCATTGCCGGCACACAGAATTTTGACACGGCGGCCGATTGCGCCAAGGTCACCCCACTCGACTATAAGGGGCGACTGACTTTCTGGTATCAGGGCGTGTTCGAAGGCGACCCCGACCTCCTGCGTCAGTATTACAAAGAGTTCTTCGAGACCTTCCGCAAAACCTATCCAAACATCCAGCTTGAGGAACAAGCACTCACGTACAACGACCTGCTGGACAAGTTCCGGACAGCGCTGCTTGGCAATGCAGCGCCCATGGCGGTCCGCTTGCAAATCCTCGGCGGCACCGAGTTCGCCTCAAAGGGATATTTGCAGCCGCTCAAGCCCGAGGATGTAGGATATTCGACCGAGGATTTCTGGCCCGGCGCTATGAAGGCCGTGACCTGGGAGGGCGTGACCTACGGCATTCCGACCAACAACGAAACGATGGCGTTTATCTGGAACGCCGACATCTTTAAACGTGCAGGCCTTGATCCCGACAAGGCTCCGGCAACCTGGGACGACGTTGTCAAGTATTCCAAGCAGATCCACGACAAGCTCGGCATTGCCGGTTACGGGCTCGTGGCTCGCAAGAATGCCGGCAATACGCCATACCGCTTCATGCCGCAGCTTTGGGCCTATGGCGGCGGCGTCTTCGACGAGGCTACCGCCAACCCGACCTATAAGCAGGTCGAGCTCAATAGCCCGCAGAGCAAGGCGGCATTGCAAGCCTCCTACGATATGTATGTTCGCGACAAGTCGGTTCCGGTTTCGGCACTCACCAACCAGCAGGCCGATAATCAGCCCCTCTTCCTCGCTGGCCAACTCGGGATGATGATCTCGCACCCGTCCGACTACAACGTCATGCTCGACCTGCAGAAAAAAGCGACGGATACCGACAAAGTCAAGGCGCAGACCGTAATCGACAACATGCGCTACGGCCTGATACCGACTGGCCCCGACGGCAAGCGTGCCGTCGTGTTTGGCGGCTCCAACATTCACATCCTGAAGCCTGAATATGTCGAAGGCGGCAAGGTAGACGAGCCGGCTGCAAAGGCTATCATTTGTATGTGGACGAGCCCCGAATGGTCGTTGAAGATGGCCTATGCCGGCTCGAACCCGGGAAACCTTAATGGCTTCAAGACCAAATGGATGAAGGAACGTCTGGACAACATCAAGTTCCTTGATGTCACGACCTCGATGCTGCCGTACGGCATCCCGTTCCCGGCGTTGCCACAGTCCCCCGAGATCATGAATATCATCATCCCGGACATGCTGCAGAACGCCTTGACCGGAGCCATGACCGTCGACCAAGCAGCGGACGACGCAGCCAAGAAGGTAAAAGTCCTGATGGACGGCGGACTCTAGTCCAAGCCTGACGATCTTACCGGCTGTGCCTCGATTGCAGCCGGTTTGTTCCGAAGAATAAGGGCACCGGACAGTGACGATGTTGACTGCAAAGGCCGAGGCTCGCCGAAGACTGCAACCTGATAAGTCGGGCCTGTTGCGACGGATTTGGGAGCATCGCGCTGACTATGCGTATGTGCTTCCTGCGATTGCCGTGATGCTCATCGTCATAGCCTACCCTATCTACTACACGATCGAGCTGTCGTTCTTTAATACGCCGCCTGGCCTGCAACTCCGGGACAGGATTTTCATCGGCCTCGACAACTATATCGCCATCCTCACGAGTCCAGTGTTCTGGAAGGTCACCTCGAACACTCTTATCTGGACACTGGGTTCCACTTTCATCTCGTTTGTCTTGGGGTTTGCCAGCGCCCTGGCGCTCCATCGTGACTTTGTCGGCCGGGGCATCCTGCGCGCCGTCCTAATCATTCCCTGGGTCATTAGCGCGGTCGCCGCGTCCTATATCTGGAAGTGGATCTACCACTCGGATTTTGGGATCGTTGGCGCGGTGCTGGTCGGCCTAGGATTGGCGGACCGGCCGCCGAATTTCATCGACAGCGTCAGCACAGTGCTGCCCTCGCTGATCGTCGTCAATATTTGGCGAGAGTTTCCGTTTGCCATGATCATGATGATGGCTGGCCTGCAGACGGTTCCAGACCAGTTGCTGCGCGCTGCAAAAGTCGACGGCGCCAATGCATGGCAGCGGTTCTGGCACGTCACCTTTCCACACCTGAGAAACGTTTCGACGGTGACGATCCTTCTACTGGCAGTGGCCAACTTCAATTCTTTCATCATACCCTGGATCATGACCGGAGGCGGGCCGTCGAATGCATCGCATATCTGGATCACGCACATTTACGAACTCGCCTTCGGCCGCCAGCGCTGGGGGGTGGCATCGGCCTATTCGGTGCTACTGTTCCTGATCCTGATGGCGCTCGGCTACTTCTACGTCCGTGCGCTGGGCGGCAGCGAGCAGAAGGATGGGAGCGAATGAGCACGATTGCCGAGACTGCTCATCGAAGCCAGGCGCGGCGTCGTATGCGCATCGATGGATGGCGGTGGGGCGGACGCATCTTCCTTGTATTCATGCTGCTTTACACCGCATTACCGATGATCTGGATGCTGATCACGTCGATCAAGTCCGGCTTCGCAGCCATGCAGTTCCCGCCACAATGGTGGCCGGACCAACCCACCCTCGCCAGCTACCAGAAGCTGCTCGATCCGCAAAACAGCGTCGGTCAGGATTTCCTGCGCTTCTTCTGGAACAGCCTTTTCGTCTCCACCGCCACAACCATCCTTTCGGTGATCGTTGCAGTTCCTGCGGCTTACGCGTTTTCGCGCTTCACCTTCCCTGGCCGGACCTTCCTGTTCTTCGCCGTCTTGCTTAGGAACATGTTCCCGGCAGTGATCTTTCTCGTGCCGCTCTTCATTCTGATGCGCGCGATCGGGCTGGTGAACACGCATTGGTCGCTCATCCTCACCTACCTCACATTCGGCCTGCCGCTTGCAATCTGGCTTCTCAAGGGTTTCTACGACAACATCCCGGTGCAACTGGAGCAGGCGGCGCGCATCGACGGGGCAACACGGTTCCAGGCCTTTGTCCTGATCGTGATGCCGCTCTCGACGCCAGGAATCATAGCCACGGCTATCTATTCCTTCATCGGTGCGTGGAACGAGTATATCTACGCCTATACCTTCCTGTCCAAGAACGAGCAGTTGACACTGCCGGTCGGCATCCAGCGCTTCTTCTCGGAAAATACAACGGACTTTCCGGGCCTGATGGCGGCCAGCTTCATGATGAGCGTGCCCGTCGTGGTCCTGTTCCTCGTTCTGCAACGATATTTCGTACGCGCCCTGACGGAAGGCGCAGTCAAGCACTAGGGGAGTTGCCGGTGGCCCACGTGGTCCTCAAAGATCTGGTCAAGACCTACGGAAGCTTCAAAGCTGTCAATAATGTTTCGCTGACGGTCAACGACGGCGAATTCGTTGCGCTCGTCGGCCCTTCGGGCTGCGGCAAGACAACCACGCTCAATCTTGTGGCGGGGCTCATCCCGATCACATCTGGCGACATCGTCATCGGCGACCGGGTGGTCAACGACCTCGACCCCAAGGACCGGGACATTGCTATGGTGTTCCAGAACTACGCGCTCTATCCGCAGAAATCGGTCTACAAAAATCTGGCGTTCCCTCTGCAGATGCGCAAACTGCCACGGGATGAGATCGACAAGAAGGTCAAGGAAGCAGCGCGAGTGCTCGACATGACCCAATTGCTCGAGCGCAAGCCACGCGAACTTTCGGGCGGGCAACAGCAGCGCGTGGCGCTAGGCCGTGCCCTTGTTCGCGATCCCGCGGTATTCCTGATGGATGAACCACTCTCCAATCTCGACGCAAAGCTGCGCGTGCAGATGCGGTCGGAGATCAAGCGTTTCCACCAGGACCTCAAGGCGACGATCATCTATGTGACGCACGACCAGCTCGAAGCAGTAACCATGGCCGACAGGATGGCGGTGATGAACGGCGGCTATCTGCAGCAATACGATTCACCGGCGCAGGTCTTTGCCCATCCGGTGAACATGTTCGTCGCCAGCTTCGTCGGCAGCCCGGCGATGAGCCTTGTTCCGCTGGAGGCATCAACAGCAGGCGGCGACACTGTGTTGACCAGTGCGGAGGGCTGGCGCCTCGAGCTCTCGCCGAACAACGCCCAGAAGATCGCGAGGGCAACAACCAAAAAAGTCGTGCTCGGTGCCCGTCACTCGACGATCAAGCTGCACAAGAGTGCGGTGCCAGGAAGCGTTCCTGCCAAGGCCTACACGGTGGAACCAACCGGAGATGTCACCTTCGTGCAGGCGTTCCTGTCTGGCGCCCTCGTCAACGTCAGCGTGCCGCCGACCATTGCCGTCGCGCCTGACGAGCCGATTTGGCTCGAGTTCGACCAGGAGCGGATGCATCTGTTCGACGGCCAAACAGAAATGGCCCTCAGGGCCAACTGAGACAGAGCCGATGCGTGCGGAACGAGGGCGTGGATGACTATCAAGCTTAAAATCACCGCTATCAAGCCCTATCCAGTATGGGTCGGAACACGCAACCAGATGCTCGTTAAGGTAGAGACCGACAACGGCATCTTCGGATGGGGCGAGAGCGGTTTGAGCGGTCGCGAGAAGGCCGTGGTCGGCACGATCGAGCACTATCGCGAGTTTCTCATTGGCCGCGACCCGATGCAGATCGGTCGGATCTGGCAAGAGGTTTATCGCAGCCAGTACTTCGAAGGCGGGCGCGTTCTGCAGGCAGCGATCTCCGCCATCGACATTGCTCTTCACGACATCAAGGGCAAGGTGCTGGGGGTGCCGGCCTACGAACTCCTGGGCGGCAAGCAGCGCGACCGCATTCCTACCTTCGCCTCCACCGGTGACGAGGCCGAGGGCGATGTTGCGATCGAACGAGCCCGCGAACTACGCGCACAGGGGTGGCAGGCGATCCGCTTCTTCCCTATCGGTCAAAACAGCAAGGATATTTTTGAGCCGCACGAGTCGATCGGCGTTACCGCAAGTATGCTTAACAAGGCGCGCGAGGCGCTTGGCGACGACGTCGTCCTAGGCATCGACTATCACCATCGGCTGTCGGTGGCACAGGCGGCGAGCTTCTGTAATAAACTCGGCCGTGGCACCCTTGATTTCCTCGAGGAACCGATACGAGGCGAGACACCGGAGGCCTACGAATCCCTGCGCAAGATGACCGACATCCCGTTCGCCATCGGCGAGGAATTCGCCAGCAAGTGGCAGTTCCTGCCCTACATCGAGCGCGGCATCCATCAGTTCAACCGGCTGGATGTTTGCAACGTTGGCGGACTCACTGAGGCGATGAAGGTTGCTGGCTGGGGCGAGGCGCATTATGTGGACCTGATGCCGCACAATCCCCTTGGTCCGGTCTGCACGGCCGCCACCATCCATCTCGCCGCAGCGGTGCCGAATTTCGCTTGGCTCGAGACCAGGGCGCCCGAAACAGGGCTGGGCTTCGACAGTTCCGACTTTTTCCCCGTGCAACCACGGCTCGACGGCTCCGACTATCCCGTCAGCGAACTTCCGGGGCTCGGCGTCGAGGTCAACGAAGAGGCGATCAAGGCGCAGAGCTTTCGTTTCTGGGAGGCACCTCACCTGAGGCGCCGCGACGGTTCTGTTACGAACTGGTAGTTTCATCCACGGAGTCCAAAATGACGGATATTCATGACATCACGCGACCGCCCAAAGACCTAATCGCCGCACTGAAGGGTATCGGCGCCGCGACGGTTGCTGGCACGCTTGGCCACATGGGCTTCCACAATCCTCACATGGTCGGTCCTGTGCCGCAGAATCGCGGGAAGTCGATCGTCGGGCCGGCGCTGACGCTCCAGTTCATGCCGCAGCGGCCGGACCTCTTCACCGAGGGAGAATATGCCGATCCGGAGACACAGTTACACCGACACGTGCTCTATCGCGCGCAAGAGGGCGATGTAGTCGTGGTCGACGCGCGGGCCGACATGAGCTCGGGCGTCTTCGGCGATATGATGTCGACGTATTTCAAAGGCAGAGGCGGCGCTGGTATCGTAATCGACGGGTGCATGCGCGATCGGCCCAATGTCGAGAAGCTAGATCTCCCACTGTGGCTGCGCGGCTGGACGCCCAACTACCATGTGCAAACCAGCATCTATCCCAACGCCGTCAACGTTCCGATTGCCTGCGGCGGTGTCACGGTAATCCCGGGCGACATCATCGTCGCCGACGACGACGGGGTGGTGGTGCTTCCAGTCGCAATGGCCTCGAAGGTAATCGAAGAGTCGCAAAAGCATCACGATTGGGAGGAGTTCTCGCGAGTGAAGCTTATGGAAGGCGGGTCGTTGCAGCGCTATTATCCGCTACATGACGATGCCCGCGCAGAGTACGAAGAGTGGCGCAAAACAAACCGCTTGGAAAAGCGAAGTTAGCCGCTTGATTACCCTCGGGGGCGGGCCGCAACCTTCTGAGATATCGCCGACGTCGACGCAAAAAATAGGGAGACAAATTTCGCCGTGGGGCGTCCGCTTTTCGATCCGGCGACCGGATCCAGCCGCCGAGGTCCTCCGAATATCAGCTTCTGGCAGAGCTGGCGCTAGCGGAAATGATTTCCGCCTCCACGCAATGATTCCAAGTGCAGGTCTGGAGTCTCGCTCCACGGAAAATTGCAGCGTCGGGCGCTTACGGTTTTTTGGGTGTCATAGGTTCTGGAGGGCCGGACAGTGATCATATCGTGGAGAGTGGCGCCGCGCTCTTTGCGGGAGCAGACCTCTTCAAGGATCTCGATAGGCAGGAACATGATCTGCGCTAGGATGAGCACGGAGTTCGCAATGAACTCCGTGCTCCACTAAGGTCGGGCTTTTTGCGGAGAGCCTCACTGGACGAGTGCAATCGCGTCGTCACGTGTTTGAGCAGTATCCGAGTTAACCATCGCAGTCGCAAGCTGGCGAAAGGTGACAACACCGACGGGACGAGATCCTTGACCGATGACAGTCACGTCCCCATCGGGAACCGACGCAAGCATGCGAACCGCCTCCTCGACAGTCGTCGCAGCGTCTACAGTGACGCCGCTAACGGCGGCTCCGGGTCGCGGGGGACTCATGATGGCACCTACCTGAACCACGCGGCCGCGGTTGACCTCCTTCACGAAGTTGGCAACATACTCGTCTGCTGGCCGCAACACGATGTCCTGGCTGCTACCTTGCTGAATGATTTCGCCATCGCGTAGGATAGCGATCTGATCTCCCAGTCTCAGGGCCTCATCAAGATCGTGCGTGATGAAGACGATGGTCTTCTTGATCTCCTGCTGGATGTCGAGCAGTACAGTCTGCATGTCCGTGCGGATCAGCGGGTCGAGCGCGGAGTAGGCCTCATCCATCAAAAGAACGGGCGCGTCGTTCGAAAGGGCACGCGCCAGACCAACGCGCTGCTGCATGCCGCCTGAAAGCTGGTTCGGGTATTTCTCCTCAAAGCCCTTCAGGCCGACTCGCTCCAGCCATCGCATTGCGATGTCGACCGCCTTCGAACGCTCCACTCCCTGGACCTCAAGGCCAAAGAGAGTGTTGTCGAGGACGTTGCGATGCGGCAGTAGCGCGAACTTCTGAAACACCATCGCCGTCTGATGCCTGCGGAATGTGCGAAGCTCGGTCTCGTCCATCTTGACCACGTCCACGCCGCCGACAAGCACTTCGCCGGCGGTTGGGTCGATCAGTCGGTTGATATGACGAATGAGCGTCGACTTCCCCGAACCGGACAGGCCCATGATGACCTGGATGCAGCCCGACGGCATTTCGATATTGATATCACGCAGTCCAAGTACGTGACCGTACTTCCGGTTCAACTCAGACTTCGTCAGTCCGTTCTGAACTGCCTCGATGTGAGATCTCGCGTTCGGACCGAAGATCTTGAAGAGATGGCGGATCCTGATGCCGCCGAAATCGCGGTCAGCCATTAACGATCTCCCGATGCTTCTGGAGCCGTTTGCCGTATGCCTGGCTGACTCTGTCGAAGATGATGGCGATGCCGACGATGGCAAGGCCGTTGAAAATGCCGAGCGTGAAGTACTGATTGGCAATCGCCTTCAGAACCGGCTGTCCAAGCCCTTGGACACCGATCATCGATGCCACCACGACCATCGCCAGCGCCATCATGATCGTCTGGTTGATCCCGGCCATGATGGTTGGCAGGGCAAGCGGCATCTGCACCTTGAAGAGCTTCTGGGAATTCGAAACTCCGAACGCGTCGGCTGCCTCAAGCACGTCCTTGTCCACCAGTCGAATGCCGAGGTCGGTCAATCGGATCATTGGCGGAATTGCATAAATCACGACAGCGATAAGACCGGGAACGCGACCAATTCCAAGCAGCATGACGACTGGGATCAGATAAACGAAACTCGGCATGGTCTGCATCACGTCGAGGATTGGATGTACGACGCGCTGGAACCGATCCGATCGCGCCATTAGAATCCCGATCGGCAACCCGAGCGCGATGGACAGGACCGTGCAGACGAAGATCATCGAGACAGTCCGCATGGTGTCTTCCCACATGCCGAAGTAGCCAATGAGCAACAAGGTCACCAGACAGCCGACTACAATCTTCAGGCTGCGGCCAGCCAGCCACGCGATAATCAGGACCATGAGCGTTATGATCGGCCACGGCGTTTGGGTCATGAACCGGTCGACGGCGATCAAGAAGTGTTGCAGCGGAGAAAAGAAGCTCTCGATGGAATCGCCGTACGCCCTCGTGAAACCTCGAAATCCGTCGTCAATCATCTTCTTGAGGTCGCGAAGACTGTCGTCGTTCATGTGCGGAAATTTGTAAAACCATTCCATTCGGTTCCCCTTTCTCAAAGAGCCGTGACTAGTCTTCTGGCTATCTCCGGCTTTTGAAGCGGCGGCGCGCGTCAAAACGCGCCGCCTAGTCAACCATCAAAGCGAGGCTTCGATTTTCTTTGCTGCGTCTTCCGACACCCACTTTGTCCAGATGTCTTTGTTTTCCTTCAGGAAGTGCTTGGCGCCGTCCTCGCCGCTCGCCTGATTGTCCGTCATCCACGCCATCAGCTTGTTGACGGTATCATTGCTCCACGAACGCTTCTCGAGGTAGGACATGACGTCCGGGCCGGCTTTTTCGGAAAATGGCTTAGCAACCAGAGTAACAATCGTGTCGACGGGCCACGCGTTCGGCTTGGGATCTGGGCAATCTGCCACCGTATTGCAGCGTTTCCATTCCGCAGCGTTGGCCGGAACGCCGGCCTCGAGCTTCACCATTTCATACTTGCCAAGCAAAGCGGTCGGAGCCCAATAGTAGCCGACCCAGCCCTGCTTACGCTCGTATGCCTTCGCAATCGAGCCATCGAGACCGGCCGCAGAGCCGGTGTCCACGAGCTTGAAGCCTGCTTTTTCAGCCTCAAACGCCTTGAAGAGCTGCGATGTGACCACTGTGCCGCCCCAGCCTTGCGGTCCGTTGTAAATTGCTCCCTTGGAGGAATCCTCCGGGTCTGGGAACAGTTCCGGGTGCTTGAGCATGTCCGGAATCGTCTTCACATCAGGGTGGGCGTCCGCAAGATATTTGGGGATCCACCAACCTTGGATGCCGCCCTCGGGCAGGGGCGAACCAACTTTAACGATGCGCCCTTCGTCGGTGCCTTTCTTCACGACATCAGGAATGAGATCGACCCAGGCTTCCGGGGCAATGTCGGGCTGGCCTTTTTCTGCCATCGAGGTGATCGTCGGAACGGTATCGCCGACGGTAATCTCCGCTTGGCAGCCATATCCCTCGTTCAAGATGATCTTATCGAGATTCGAAAGCACCTCGGCGCTCTGCCAGTTCATACTGGCGATCGTCAGGGAGCCGCAATCGGCGGCGTTCGCATATGAGGCCACTCCCAACAGCCCGAACATCATGCATGTGGATGCCAATAGTTTTTTCATTCCCGTTCCCTTTGTTATTGCGGCACTTGTCTCGAAAGTGGGATGCCGCGTAGTCCCACCAACTGTCATCATGGGGAATCTCCCATACTCTCCGATTTCTTGAACGCGACGGTCAATCCCCTGGAGACGGCGTCGTCGAGGCCAGCTGCCCGCATTTCCTCGATCGCCGCCGCTGTAACCCCGCGGTAGTCGACAAAGGAACGCACGATGTCGTTCGGACATTCCTCGCGTTTTTCCAGAAGGCGACCTGTCCCCTTCAGGAGCGTAATCACAGCGCGGCGTGCCACATCGGCGGAAAGTCCATGGTCGACCGCGTGCGTCATCATGGCCGACGCCACCAGGGACGGAAAGGCGGGCCCCGTGCCTGAAAAGCCTGTTAGATAGTCAATGTCGCGTTCACTCTTGACCTCGTCCTGGATTCCGCAGGCATCAAAGATGGCTCTGACGATGTCTCGGTCGCGTTCCTCCACACCTTTTGATGCGATCCAAGGGGTATAGGACATCGAAACATCCGCCGCAGCGTTAGGAAGCGTTCGCACTACCCGCTCGGTCTTATGCCTTTCCCGCAGCGCGGAAATCCGAATACCCGCCATCACCGAGATCAGCAGCTTCTGTTTGGCGTCGATCGAGACGACGTCCCAGTCCTGCGGGCGAACTGACATGATCACGACATCGGACCTGTCCACCAGGTCCTGGTTATCTGTCGTCCAAAAAGCGCCGGGCAAGCGTTCCGGTTTCCCGCTGCGATAGGAAAGGGAAAGGTGTTCCGACCTGACGATGCCGGCGTTGAGCATGGAGTTGGCAATTGCTCCTCCGAGCCATCCGGCTCCGCCAATCACTCCGATCCTCAACGCGACGTTCATGGTCCTCGCCTCCTAGCCGGGCCTGTATCCGTGCCTTGCGTAAAAGCGATTGAGCTCCCGCTGCTGCGGTATCTCGCCAGTGTAGATCGCGATGTATTCCGGGATTCTCTTCATCCTCACTGCCACGTCTTCCTTGGTCTGCATGGAAATGTAGCCGATCTGTACGAGGTAGGTCGTGCGCGCGCGGACATCTGCGCTGCTCTCGGGATGTCCAAAGCGTTTGAAAATACTGGCAAGCGCATCCATCCGCGTCCGATCTGCTTTTTGGACCTCCTGAAGGATATTATCCGACTGCAGCGCCCAGCTTCGCATGGCAAACTCGAACTTGCTGTCGAACAGCCTGCTGTCCAGCCAGCAGTCGAAGACGTTAAGCATCGCTTCCGCCAGGGTCTCCGCGTAGGCTTCCGACTGCCTTACGATTGAACCTGTATTCTGATCCCGCCAACGTGACACCAGTCCCGCCAGCAGTTCCTCTCTATCCTTGAAGAACCAGTAAAAGCTTGTGCGCGAGAGATTGAGCTTCTTTGCCAGAGGCAAGATCTTTACTGAATCGATCCCCGACTCCAGCAGGGCGGCATAGGCCGCTTCCAGCCATCCCTCATGCGATCCACGCCAGCCGCTGTCGCCCAAACTTTGATCCATAAGCAACTCCTAGCAAATCGTTAGGGACGATGCAATCGAAATGTACACGACTGTCCAAGAAAGTTGACTGCTGTGTTTTCCTCGTTGACACGTGTGTACATAATGCTTAGCGTCCGAACCGAATTCCTTATTCGGAGCACGACCGATGTCGAACGATCCCCTCCTGCAGCCATATCAGCTCAAGCATCTGACGCTTCGCAACCGCATCATCGTGACATCCCATGAGCCGGCCTATCCCGAGGACGGCATGCCCAAGGAGCGCTACCGGGCCTATACGGTCGAGCGGGCCAAAGGCGGTGTCGCCATGACGATGACGGCGGGATCTGCTGCCGTGTCCAAGGACAGTCCGCCCGTCTTCAACAATCTCCTGGCATACAAGGACGAGATCGTTCCCTGGGTGAGGGAGATGACGGACGCCGTCCACGAAGAGGGTGCCGCGATCATGATTCAGCTAACGCATCTTGGCAGACGAACGCGCTGGGACAAGGGTGACTGGCTCCCGGTCGTTGCCCCGTCGCACCATCGCGAAGCAGCCCATCGGGCATTCCCCAAGAAACTGGAAGACTGGGATATCGAGCGCATCATTAAGGACTTTGCCGACGCAGCCGAGCGCATGAAGGCTGGCGGGATGGATGGCGTGGAACTCGAGGCCTATGGGCACCTCATCGATCAGTTCGCCTCGCCGCTTACCAACGAACTTGAAGGTCATTACGGCGGGCCGCTTGAGAACCGCATTCGTTTCTGTCTCGACGTCTTCAAGGCGATCCGCGAAAGGGTTGGTGACGACTTCATCCTCGGCGTCCGCTACACGGCCGATGAGTGTCTTCCCGGCGGCACGGGGAAGGCCGAAGGCATCGAAATATCCCGCAGGCTACGCGACAGCGGCCTCATCGATTATCTGAACGTTATCCGAGGACATATCGACACCGATCCAGGGCTGACCGATGTCATTCCGATACAGGGAATGGCCAACTCACCTCATCTCGACTTTGCCGGAGAAATCAGGGCAGCGACCAAGTTCCCGACCTTTCATGCGGCCAAGATCCCCGACGTTGCCACGGCGCGTCATGCAATTGCGGCCGGGAAAGTCGATATGGTCGGGATGACTCGGGCTCACATGACCGATCCCCACATCGTTCGCAAGATCATCGAGAAACGGGAAGACGATATCCGGCCGTGTGTCGGTGCCAATTACTGCCTTGACCGCATCTATCAGGGCGGCATGGCGTTCTGCATTCACAATGCAGCGACCGGACGAGAGGAGACAATGCCGCACGTGTTGAGGAAGGCAGACATCCGCAGGAAAGTTGTCGTGGTCGGCACTGGCCCGGCCGGTCTCGAGGCCGCTCGCGTCGCCGCCGAGCGTGGTCATGAGGTGATCGTATTTGAGGCGGCCAGCGATCCCGGTGGACAGATCCGGCTGACTGCCCAGAGCGAACGTCGCCGAGAGATGATCAGCATCATCGACTGGCGGATGGCGCAGTGCGAAAAATACGGCGTTACCTTCCATTTCAATACGTGGGCGGAAGCAGAGGCCATCATCGCGGAGCGGCCCGACGTCGTCATTATCGCGACAGGGGGCCTGCCTCATACTGAGGTTCTGACCAAGGGCAATGATCTTGTCGTATCGTCTTGGGATGTCATTTCCGGAACCGTGAAACCGGGCTCGAATGTCCTCGTCTTCGACGATGCCGGAGACCATGCGGGTCTGCAGGCAGCCGAGTTTCTGGCCAAGGCGGGCGCGAAGGTCGAGATCATGACGCCCGATCGCTCCTTCGCGCCGGAGGTTATGGCGATGAACCTTGTTCCCTATATGCGATCTCTTCAGAAACTGGATGTCACCTTCACAGTCACCTTCCGCCTCGAATCCGCTGAAAAAAGCGGAAACCGGATCATCGCCAACGTCGGAAGCGACTACGGCGGCGTGTCGAAACAGCGGCTGGTCGACCAAATTGTCGTCAACCACGGCACGATCCCACTCGACGAACTCTATTTCGAGCTCAAACCTCTTTCGAGCAATCTTGGCGAGATCTCCTACGACCAGCTACTGAAAGGCGAACCGCAGTCCGTGATCCGCAACCGGGAAGGAACGTTCCAGCTCTTCCGGATCGGCGATGCGGTTGCGGCGCGAAATACGCATGCAGCCATCTATGATGGTCTGCGCATTGCGAAGGATCTGTAGATCAAGAATGCGGCCTCACCAACCCATCTGACAGCTAAATAGAGTGCCCGAAAGAGGAATTAGGCTAAGCCACAGTCCCTTCGACCACGCCGGAATTTGGAGGGTAATTCTGAAACGGCTTTGGCTCGGCTGTGCCCGAAATATAAAGCGGGTGGGAAGGGTGCCCATCGGACGTGAACTTAAGTGCGTAGAGCTTTGATGGAGCGAGCATTCCGCAAACTTTAGAAGCTCGATCAAGATGGACACCATGTCTTCCCCAAGCGCACAAGATCCGATCGCAGCTTTCGGACATCCCGCGTAGGTATCGATCGTTTTGCGGCCCAACCGGGTCTGCTTGCTCATAGATCAGTCTTGGATTGGACGATCGGAGAGCAAAGAGATTCCCGACGACGAGACCACCGAATCCCCACGACTTCGCAAAGGCAATACATCGGCGAAGCGTTGGGTCGGTGCTGAGAGCGTCCGCAGTAGACGGATTGAGCATCAAGAAGCCAACGGCCTCTTTTGAAGGGTCCCACTGTCGCTCCAGCCGGTAGCGATAGCAGCCGCATCGTGAAAACACTGCAGAAGAGATGGTAAAGTCGCTCATGCGCCTTCTTCCCTCACTCGCCAAGCCTCGCGCGTCGCATGCTTACGGGCATTCAAAGCCCTCAGAATGTCCTCCAATGGGAAAGTCCACGCGCTCCGCGCCTCGAGACCTAACAAGAACTTGTGTTTCCAGTTTGATGGTCTCCGACCCGGTCTCCGCAATCAGGCTTTCAACAGTTAGAACTATGTTCTCTTCAGTGACGCCTCGCGTCCGGCCGGACGTTTTGGTGTGGCGGCTGCGCCAAGAGATTTGAACCCAGAGCTTGTTTTCGGGATTCTGTGCCGATCACAAACAATCCTCTGCAACACTATGATGACGAGCATGGCTTTTGCCGCGACCTCCGATGTTAATTGCTCGTTATAGGGGAGAGGCGATGAGGAAGTTATTGATTTTTTCGCTGGCGGGTCTTTCGCTTGCAGGTTGCACACCGACGCAACAGGGCGCTGGTATTGGCGCGGCAACAGGTGCGGTGGTCGGTGGCGCGGTGACGAACAATGTGCGTGGTGCGGCAGTTGGGGCGGCAATCGGCGGGGCTTCCGGTGCTGTGATCGGGAACGTGGCCGGTCGTCCTGGCCAGTGCGAGTTTCGCGACCGCTACGGTCGGCGCTATATTGCAGCCTGCCCGCGCTAGCGGGTGATTGACACCAAATCGCGGTCGATGTCATCTCGCACGGCGTCACGCCTGAATTACCACGATCGCCGTGAAGCCCCGATCTCGGCGCAACGGACCTGTCGCTATTTCCTGGCGGCTGCTTGCGCAAGTCCCCAGAATGCGGCTCGGAAGGAAGATCACCAAGGATGCAGCGCCCCTCGATCACTGAAGTGCCGTCAGCAAGCATGGTCTGGCCGCCCGGGCCCCGGTCCTCTCTAAGCACGTCCGCATTTGGGCATTGTTGTTGACGAAGTCCATCAGCGTCGGCGAACTGGCAAAGACGGTGTGTCTACCGCCATCGATGGCAAAGATATCGATAACGGCGATCTCCCTTTTCATGGCGACATCGGAGCCGCTGCCGACGCGTGGACCGCCGGCCAATTGGCGGGAGAATCCTAGCGCCCGATTGTGTAGCGAAGCGATTATTGTGAATGCTCGCGGGATGTCGCCGATTTCGTCAAGTTGGTTCAGGAACACGTCGACGTCTATACCAGGAGCAGCGGCGACAGGCGCTGTAGATCAATTCCGTGCGTGCTTGCGGTAGGTGCCGTTAAGCGAAAAAACGGTGATGTTTCAGTCTTGCTTCCACAAAGGCGGCCAAAAATCTGGACTGCACGCATAGTTGCGGGATTCTATGCTGATCACTTCGCTTCCTGAACCGCTCTATAGTTCACAACTGAATATTGCGTATCAGGGGGAGCACCGTCACGTGAATTCCTACTCAGGACTTCTACCGTTCGCGATCATAGGCACGGACGAATTGATGAATGGCCCGCCCATCCATCTGCAGCCCGATTGTTTTGCCGATTCTGTCATGACGCCCCGTCGCTCTTTTTGTTGTCGATGAGTTCTTGGCAGGTGTGCTTCGATGCAGCG
The DNA here is from genome assembly GCF_000312665.1 of Rhizobium mesoamericanum STM3625. Taxonomy (GTDB): domain Bacteria; phylum Pseudomonadota; class Alphaproteobacteria; order Rhizobiales; family Rhizobiaceae; genus Rhizobium; species Rhizobium mesoamericanum. The sequence goes on from NZ_HF536772.1 coordinate 3,077,567, forward strand.
CGTCCCATCATATGAGATGCATTTATGGTGTTGATTCCATTTCGCTTCCGCAAGCCCCCGCGCGTGGCGGCGAGCTGCCGCGGCGGCTGTAGAACGTTCGGGAAGATCGCCGATGAAAACAAGCTTCCACCATTGAGATTGGGCGCGCAGCTCGGCGCATCCGGGAATCGCTGGGGTGACGGCTTTCGGGTCGGCACCGCGTTACGGCCCATAAGACCGGGAGCAACGAGACACAATGAAAGGCTGCCGGGTTTCCACGGTCGTGTCTGCAATAGATTACCAGCTATGATTTGGCAAAGCACGCTAAAGGAGGAGTAATCATGTCTACCTTGATTGCCATTGTTTATCCGACAGAAGCCAAAGCCGAAGAAGTGCGTCAGCGCTTGTTCGAAATGCAGAAGGAGTACTTGATCAAGGTCGGAGACGCTGTCATCGCCACGAAGACGGAAGGCGGCAAGATCAAATTGAATCAACTGGTCAACACCACCGTAGCCGGTGCTGCCTCGGGTAGTTTCTGGGGTTTGCTGATCGGTGTCCTGTTTCTCAATCCGCTTTTGGGGGTGGCGGTCGGCGCCGCGTCCGGGGCTATCGGCGGTGCCTTAACGGACGTCGGCATAAATGACGCTTTCATGAAGGATCTCGCTGCCAATCTTGAGCCGGGCAATGGAGCGCTGTTCGTGCTGATCCAGGAGATGACAGCAGACAAGGTCCTCAAGGAGATATCGGCCCATGGTGGAGTCGTGCTCAAGACCTCTCTCGACGAAACGAAGGAGCAAGTCCTGCGTGACGCGCTGCAGAAAGCAACCGCAGCCAGCTAGCTGCAATGATCAGCATATCGGCTGTTAGCGCGGGGCTAGGCCAAAGCTGGCTGTTCCGCGCAGCCGCAGCGTAGTCCCATGCGACGCCAAGCTCCGGTTTTATGGGGAACAGTTGGAGAAAGGAACAATATTCTAGGTGCGGGTATGCAAGAAGTAGGCGGCAGTCGCATGATCGGTACGGTAGCGACCGGCATCCTGGTGCTCGCATTGCTTTATGTTGCGCAATCGATCTTCGCGCCGCTTGTCTTTTCCCTGTTCGTGATTGCGCTGGTCTGGCCTTGTCAGGCCACTTTGCAGCGCTGGCTTCCAAAGCTCCTGGCACTTCTGATCACACTAAGCATCACCATGGTCGCCATTGTCGCCATCGGCTCTTCGGTGGCCTGGGGATTCAGCAAGCTCGCGCAATGGCTGTTCGTCAACGCGGATCGTTTCCAGACGGTCTATGTCGACTGGACGGATTGGTTGGAAGGGCACGGCCTCGCCGTTGCGGGCCCTTTGACTGACCGCTTCGATGTTACCTGGCTGGTTCGGTTTGTGCAGGGGATGGCTGGGCGATTGAACAGCTTCGCCGGTTTTACCCTGCTGGTTTTCATCTTCATCATGCTCGGCCTGCTCGAGGTGGAAGATTTCAATGCGCGCCTTATTACGCCCGCAGCCCAACCTTACGGCATGCGCATCCTGACGGCCAATCGCGTGATTGGTTCAAAGCTGCGTCGCTTCATGATCGTCCGGACGTTTGCCAGTGCCCTAACTGGATTGGTGGTCTGGCTATTTGCGCTGGGTGCGGGACTTGAACTCGCTGCCGCTTGGGGGGCGATTGCGTTCGCGCTCAACTACATCCCTTTTCTTGGGCCGTTCGTAGCGACCGCGCTGCCGACGCTGTTTGCGATCGCCCAATTCGATTCATGGCAGACGGCTGTCGTCATTTTTGTAAGCCTGAACGTGATCCAATTTATCATCGGCAGCTACCTAGAGCCGCGGCTGGCCGGTGCTTCGTTGGCAGTATCGCCCTTTGCCGTCATCTTTGCAGTGTTCTTCTGGAGCTTTATGTGGGGCATTTCGGGTGCCTTCATCGGCGTGCCGATCCTCATTGCGTTCGTTGTATATTGTGCGGGCACCCCGTCGGGAAACTGGGTCGCGACACTGCTGTCGGGCAGTTCAAATACTACCGCAGATCGGGGGGCATGAGGCAGGGTCCGCAGGACGCGCAGTGAGCGTTTTGGCGCGAATACAACTCGAAGCTCACTTTATAGCGATGTGACGAAAGGTCGTGCATCTGACGGTTGAGAAACGACGTCGAAAGGGCTAAATTGCAGCCCGGAGGATTTTGATAAGAAGCGGCGCTCTCCGTTGGGAATGCGGGCCGCCCCTCGAAGCCTGTAGAAAACATTTCGCTTGCATCATTCAGACGTCACCCGGCCCTCGCTTTTGGCGGCCCAAGAGGAGAGTACGAATGAACTGCGCATTCTTTTCTATTCTCTCGACCGACCTTTCCATCGCGGCAAACTCGGGCACAGAGCGTTCCGATGGCCGTCACGTCGAGCGGTGGCACTCGATCCAAGCCCAAGACCCCGACCAGCGTTTCTTCCCAATGCGGGGACAGCGGCGGCAATATGCCAGGCATGTTGCGCCTTCGTGGTGCGGCTTTGCTTCCGACCAGCTGGAGGTGATGCCGTGATGACTGAAGACGTCATGACGCAGGCCAGAATGTCCGAGCGCCAGTTGGACGCTGAGAGTCTTGTGAGCGCGGACTGCGATGCAGTCGATGCGGTGTCGGCACGCCGGTCCCAATCGAAGTTACCGTCGTTTGAATTTTCGACTGCGGGGTTGCCGCGGTCGGATCAATTTGCGGCATGGCACAAGAGTTTCGCGCCTATGCTCGAACTTACCGACACTGACCCGAAGACAACTAACTTCACCGGCCGCCAGAGGCTTTGGGATCTCGGTAGTCTTGTTCTTGCTCAAATCAGGACGGACAGCCTCGCATTTTCGAGCCTGCCATTGCATATTCGGCGGGATCCGGTTGATCACTGGACAATGACGGTACTGCTGTCCGGACACGTCCGAACGGATGCGGGAAGACGGGCGTTTAACGCAGGCCCAGGCGAAGTTCAGATTCACTCGCTTGGTCGACCTTTCACTGGCGTCGCCGATAAAAGCGAAATGCTCGTGCTGTTCGTGCCGCGTGATTTTTCACTTGAGACAGCGGCCATGCTTGGATCGGCGGAATTTTCGACGCTAGGGACAGGCATGGGACGGCTGTTCTGCGACTACCTGATCGACGTAGCCAATCGGCTGCCGCTGCTCAGTCAAGCCGATTTACCTGGGCTCGTGGCGGCCACACGCGCAATGATCCTTGCCTGCGTCTCGCCGTCGGCGGACCATAGCGAGGCTGCCAAGGGACCAATTGCCACTGCGCTTCTTGAAAAGGCGAGGCAACTGGTGCACAGCCGACTGCTCGATCCCAAACTCGGAAGCGAGATGGTGCGGCGGGAGCTCGGCATTTCGCGCACGCGGCTTTACAACTTATTCGAGCCCTTCGGCGGCGTGATGCATTATATTCAGCACCGTCGATTACTCAGTGCCTATGCCGCGTTGAAAGACCCCAACGATCGGCGTCTCATATTCCAGATTGCCGAAGAGCGTGGTTTCAGCGACGGCGCCGAGTTCGGTCGTGCTTTCAAGCGAGCGTTCGGCCACAGCCCAAGCGACGTTAGAAATCGAGGAGGAGGTGGCATACCGGTTCGCCCGGACCTCGAGGATTGCCCATCGCAGGAGCGGCTAGGCGTGCTTCTTCGAAGGCTGCAGGGGTAACCTCGCGCCTGGGAGCAATTCCGAAATGGGCGGGAGTCCTGTGTCGCCAGCCTGAGGACCGCGCGAACTTCACCGGACAAGAAAGCCCAGCACCGCTGCATTCGCCAGATCGATGAAGAATGCAGAAACGAGTGGCAGGATGATGAATGCGATTGTCGCTGCACCATGTATTTTGGTTATGGCGGTCATGTTGGCAATCGCTGTTGGAGTAGCGCCAAGCGAGATTCCGCAAAAACCCGCGGAAATCACCGCGGCTTCATAGTTACGTCCCATCGCCGGGAAAACAACGAACAGGATATAAGCGATGGCCACGACCGTCTGAATTGCCAACACGATCACAAGCGCAAAACCCAAGCCGCTCAGCCCCCACAATTGCATGCTCATCAACGACATTGCGAGAAACACGTTCAATGAGAGATCGGATATCAGCGAAAGAGCGCGGCTTCGCGTCGGCCAAGGCAGGTTTGGGACCACGAATGGGACTGTATTCGTCATCACGATCGCGAGCAGCAAGCAGACGACAAACAGCGGAAGATTAATGCCAGCATCCAGGATGAGCTCATGCAAGGCATATCCCGCGAGTATGGCGACGTTGGTTACCAGCAGGGTTCGCAACAGACTGATATAACTGACGTCGTCATGATGGCTACTGACTGCCGCGCGCGACACGCCTATGATCAGTTCGTCTTCTGCGCCGCCGCTCAAGTGATGGCGTTTGATCAGGTATTGCGCAATTGGTCCCCCGACGAGGCTAGCAATGACGAGGCCAAGTGTTGCGCTGGCAACACCAACCTCCAACGCATTCATAAGCCCGAAGCGATTGGTTATGATCGGAGCCCAGGCAATGGTCGTCCCGTGACCGCCGATGAGGGACGTTGATCCCAGCAACATTGCCATGCCCTGTGGAAGACCGAGCATGTCGCTGGCTCCGATGGCGACAAGATTCTGAATGACAAGGAAGACCAGCGTGATGCCGAGAAGGATGAGGAACGGCTTTCCGCCTGCCGCCAGATCGGAAAGCCTGGCGTTTAGGCCGACACCCGTGAAAAAATAAAGAAGCAGCATGTCCCGTGCGGCGAGCGTGAAACTGATTTCCACGCCAAAGGCCTCGTAGGCAATAAGCGTTGCCAATGCCGCCAGAAGTCCACCGGTGACAGCCTCCGGAATGCTCCAACGGGCAAGGATGGGAATGAAACGGTTGAGATTGGCCCCAGCAAAGAATACGAGAATTGCGATGGTAAAGGACAACAGCCCTGGGACCTGTATCACCGACATGTGTCACCCTGACTGACGCCGCGGCCCCGCCGCGTTTGCGGTTGCAGGTGCCACTTTGACACGCGCCGCGCGATTCAGCCAGCGCAAAACGCTTCCGCGGTTACATCCGACCGGCCAGGGAACTTCATTTCGGTTGCGAGTAGGAGAAACCCGGCGGGTCGCGCACTGCGGCATTATTCAGGCCGTTATTGTATGCCCGGTATCCAAGAGCTTCCCACGTCAGCGAATGGCGCAAAATTGTCACTGCTAACATTCGCTGCTTGCCACTTGCCGTGGCTCATTTACCCGGCCGCCCGAGCTTCCAGTCAGAGTCGCCCGACGGACAGGCAAGACCCTTGAAGCGGGTTTCTCCTTCCAGCGTGCGCTGGGTGGTTACAAAGGCGCGGCATGAACTTTCGGGATCAACGCCGATTTCTTCAATCACGCCGGCACTGCCAGTCGACGGGTTGGCCCAGGCAAGGGGCTTCACTCCAACGTCGCCGCGGCTGACGGTATCTGCGATGACCGCCTGATCGGTCTTCCCAGGTGCCGCGATCGGCTGTGTAACGGCGGCGGTTTCCAGCGGTTCGACCTTAGTACAACCCGTCAGCAACACAGCCAGAACAGCCAATTGCAATGCGTATTTATTTTCCCGCGTCATCTGTACTTTCCGATGGTCGTTCTCCCGCATCGTAGCGTGCAATTCTGACAGCTAGCTGAGGAGCTACTATAGAAATGGGAGCAGTGCCAGCCTGTTCCGTAGATTCTGCTGCGGTGCTTGCGCATTTCCATCACAAATTCGCCTTTCGCGCCATATGACGGCGCTCGATGCTGATGCCGGTCTCTGTCTCGCGGGGGTCCTTGAGAGCCTTTCTATCGCCCGCAATTGCAGGGCTTAAAACGCAATCCGATCGTTTTCCGGACGTCTGGCGGGCGAGCGGCGATAGCGTAGCGATGAAGCCCCATCGCACGAGTGAGGAAATTGCCGCCACGTTGCGTTCCTCGCATCGGCCGGGCCGGGCTACATGACGGAACAGGACATTCGTGTCGACGGCGGGCAGACACGCTCAGTGAAGTACCCGCTAAGACGGATGTAGAGTAAGTCGCCGATTGGGCCGACGTACTCTGCCAGCTGGGTTACCGGACCTCTGGTAGGTCTTCCCGGAATGTCTACCAGACGCAGAAAATGTTCCTATGCTCGGGGTCGTGATTGGCTAACGAGCAAGGCGCGGCACCTCTTCAATCATTTGGCCTCAATACTTTGCCGTTAGTGTCCGCGCCTTCAGGAGCCAGGCTCGCGAGCTGCCTCATCCAGCGCTGCGAAATCCTCTTCATCGATTTCGATACTTGCAGCAGCCACGTTTTCCTCAAGGTGCTTCACCTTGGAGGTCCCGGGAATCGGCAGCATCACGGGGCTGCGCTTGAGCACCCACGCCAGTGCCATCTGGCTCGGCGTCGCGCCATACTTACTGGCCAACCTGTCGAGGATGGAGCCTGGACGGGCGAGCCCCCCCGCCGCCAGCGGGTACCATGGAATGAAGCCAATGCCCTCGCGCTCGCAGTAGTCAAGTACGTCCTCGCTGCCGCGATCGACAAGGTTATAGCGGTTCTGAACCGTAGCGACGGGAAATATCTTTCGGGCTGCCTTGATGTCTTCAACGGAAACTTCGCTCAGGCCGGCATGGGCAATGATGCCCTCATCTAGGAGCGTCTTTACCGCGCCGAATTGCTCGTCGCGTGGAACCTTGGGGTCTATGCGGTGCAGCTGCCACAGATCGATCCGTTCGACGCGAAGTTTCTTGAGGCTGCCCTTCGCGCGTTCAAACAGGTAGTCCGGCCGCCCGTTCGGCGTCCAGATATCCGGTCCTTCGCGGATCAGACCTGCCTTGGTCGCTATCAACAGTCCTTTGTAGGGATATAGCGCTTCGCTGATGAGTTCCTCGGACACGTCGGGGCCGTAGGAATCGGCGGTGTCTATGAAGTTGACAGCGATCTCGGGCAGGCGACGCAGGGTTGCCAATGCTTCGGCCTTGTCCCCAGGCGGTCCCCATATGCCAGGCCCCGTAACTCGCATGGCGCCGAAGCCAAGACGGTTGATGGCGAGGTTGCCGATTGCAAATTGACCCGATGCGGCGGCTGAGATCGTGGAACTGTCTGGCACTGACCTTCTCCCGATTGCCTATCTTAAAGGTTGGCTTAATCGGGCTTAAGGTGGAGCGGGTTAAGAACAATGCAAGTCATTAGCCCAATCCGCGTTGCCTTCCCGAAGCTGGTCTCAAATGGGGCTAAGTGCGATCTGGCGCTCGAAAGCTTGCTGGGTAGCGCCAGATCTGGACATCAGGCCCGCTCGGACTCAACCACGCGCCCTGAGATCAGGCGCAGCCACGGCGGCAGGTGAAAGAGGCACATCAGCAGATACATCGTTGTCATGCCGTCCAGTGGAAAGGGGCCCTGCATTGCGGAGCAGACCATGTCTGCTCCGCTTGTGATGGCGACAATCGCCATGACGGCGAAGCTGGGCGCAGCCGCAAGACACAGCCAGTCGATGACGCCTCCCGCTGTATTGTCCGTCGGCGCCTTGATCGATCCGCTGCGCCTTTCGTGGTCAGAAGGAAGCATAGGCGTTACGCCTGGCCATATTCGTCGTGACGGCGCCACCAAATGCCTTCCTCATTGCGGCCCAGAGGTGCGCGGTCGAGCCACTGATAGACGCCCCATATTCCGTCCAGCCCGCGAGCGTAGCTGGAGTAGGTATGATAGATGACGTCGTCCTGGAGCACAAAGGCGCTGAGGCCCGGCCTGTCGCGCGTATATGTGGCGATGTCGGTTCCGGTCATTGCGGCCATCTGGCCGACCGGTGTCTCGCTGCCGCGAAGCCGCCATTCCTGCACGGTTTCGCCCTGCTGCGGGCCTCGGGCTGCCGGTTCACGGCGGTAGTTGTACTCTATCCCGCCTTCGCGCTGCTGCTGATCGCTGAACAAAACGCTGAAATCGAGGTTGAAATCGCTGCCGAAGGAGGATGCCCAGTCGAAGGTCCATCCCATCCGCTCCCTGAATGCCTTCAATTTGGGAAACGGCGCACGGGAAACGGCGGTGAAGGCGACGTCATGATTTTCGAGATGAACGACAACGCCGTTGAAGCCGTCCGCAATCGACGAGCAGGAGGGGCATCCGGCCGTATAGTCAGGGCCGAACATGAAGTGGTAGATGAGCAGTTGCGAACGGCCCTTGAAGAGGTCGCTCAGTGAAGCGCTGCCGTTGGCTGTCTCAAACCGGTAGTCCTTGTCGATCCGCACCCAGGGCAGTTTCTGACGACGTTGGGCCAGCATATCGCTGCGCCGCGTCAGTTCCTTTTCTTCGGCGAGCAGTTCGAGTCGTGCCGCAAGCCATTCTTCGCGTGTGCCTGTCATGTGCGTCGTCATCATACTTCTCCTTTTGGTGTCTGTTGACGTAGCATGCCGCCACTTGCGGCTGCTTGGTGGTCGTGAGCAGATTAGGGCCGGAGCCGGCGAGCGTGGGAGTTACAAGTTTGACGGGATTTCGATGGACTCGATGATCACCGCCGCGGCGAGACTACTTGCGACCGGTGATCTTCTCGGCGCCCTGAAGAGGGTTGCGTTGCGCAGCGATGCGCCGGCGCTCGCCCTTCGCGGCATCGCGATGGCGCAGCTTGGTGATCTTCCTCGGGCAAAGGTCCTGCTCAAGACGGCCGCTCGTGGGTTCGGGGCAAAGGAGCCAGTCGCACGGGCGCGATGCCTCGTCGCTGAGGCGGAAATCGCGCTTGTCTCGCGCGACCTGACGTGGCCGGCCAAGACACTCACCTCCGCACGGGAGGTGCTGGAGGCACATGATGACCGCCTGAACGCTGCCCATGCGCGACATCTCGAGGCAAGGCGGCTTCTGCTCATTGGCCATCTCGATGAGGCCGAAGGCCTGCTTGCACAGGTCGATCCGGCTCCGCTTCCGCCCTCGTTGCGGACCGCCCACGAACTGGTTGTCGGAGGGATTGCCATTCGTCGTCTTCGCACGAATGCGGCACGCGCGGCTCTGCGTCGTGCGAAAAATTCTGCGCGCGAGGCAGGTATTCCGGCCCTCGAGGCGGAAGTCGAGGCCGTGTCCCAAGTTCTGAAAACACCGGCAGCGAGGCTGATCGGGCAAGGTGACGAGCGCTTCCTGCTGCTGGAGGAGGTCGAGGCGGTTTTGACGTCAGGGGCGCTGGTCGTCGATGCATGCCGTTATGTCGTGCGCAATGGCGACGAGCTCGTTTCGCTGTCGACGCGGCCGGTCTTGTTTGCGCTGGCGCGGGCGCTTGCGCAGAACTGGCCAGGAGACATGTCGCGCAACGCGCTGGTTGCCAGAGCTTTCCGGGCGAAGGAAGCCGATGAATCGCATCGCGCAAGGTTGCGTGTCGAGATCGGGCGGTTGCGTGGGGAACTTCACCGGATAGCGGATGTCGATGCGACAAAGAGAGGCTTCGTGCTCGCGCCGCGTCGCGCCAACGAGGTGGTCATCCTGGCTCCGCCCGTCGAGGAGCAGAATGGTGAGATCCTCGCATTTCTGGCCGACGGGGAAGCCTGGTCGAGTTCGGCACTGGCGATCGCGATCGGAGCGAGCCCGCGTACGGTGCAGCGGGCGCTTGATGCCCTCGCCGAAGCGGGCAAGGTGCAATCCTTCGGCCGCGGGCCTGCGCGCCGGTGGACGATCCCTTCGTTGCCCGGGTTCCCGTCAACTTTGTTACTCCCAGGTCCTTTGCCCAATGAGTAGGATAGCTCCATGAAACACTCCAAAGCTGAAATCCTTCGCGAATATGGCCCCTTTCCGGACGTGAAACAGGTGGGCGGCGTCACTTACGACGGTCGACATGTGTGGTTCGCGTCCGGCGACAGGCTTAATGCCTTCGATCCGGATGCCGGCGAGGTCGTGCGCTCGATCGACGTTGCTGCGCACGCGGGAACTGCCTTCGATGGACGCTATCTCTTTCAGATTGCAGAGGATCGAATCCAGAAGATAGATCCGAAGACCGGTGCGGTGCTCTCGACAATCCCGGCTCCCGGCAATGGTCGTGATTCCGGGCTCGCCTGGGCTGAAGGTACGCTCTGGGTAGGAGACTACCGTGGCCGAAAGATCCATCAGATCGATCCGGAAACCGGTGCGCTTCTTCGCAGCATCGAGTCTAACCGTTTCGTTACCGGTGTGACCTGGACCGATGGCGAGCTTTGGCACGCCACCTGGGAAGGGGATGAGAGCGATATCCGACACATTGAGCCCGAAACCGGACGGGTGCTGGAATGCATCGAGATGCCGGCGGGGATTGGTATATCGGGGCTTGAGTCCGATGGCGCGGATCGGTTGTATTGCGGCGGTGGCAACAGTGGCAAAGTCCGTGCCGTCCGCCGGCCCAGAGCCAGCCAGTCCTGATGTCCCCTGGATATGCGCCGCCGGAGAAATCCCGCTGAATCCTCTAGTCCAATGTCCTGCGGAAGCGGCGGACAGCAATCAGCATGGCGACTGCCATCAGACAGGCGAGGGCGATCGTGTCGTAGGCAAGTGTCTCGATATTGGCGCCTTTCAGCATGATCGCCCTGACGATCCGGATATAATGGGTGAGCGGCAGGGCCTCGCCGATCCATTGCGCCCATTTGGGCATGCCGGCGAACGGAAACATGAAGCCCGACAGCAGGATGTTCGGTAGGAAGAACATCATCGCCATCTGCATGGCCTGCAACTGATTGGCGGCGATCGTCGAGAAGGTGTAGCCGATCGACAGATTGGTGATGACAAAGAGCGTGGTCGCGGCTGCGAGCGAAGCCGGATTGCCGAGGATTGGAATGCCGAAGACAAGCAGGCCGGCGGCAATAATGAGCAGCGACTGGACGAGGCCAATCAGCACGTAGGGCGCAATCTTGCCCAGCATGATTTCCAGCGGCTTGATCGGCATGGAGAGCAGGTTCTCCATCGTGCCGCGTTCGATCTCCCGGGTGACTGAGAGGGCCGTGAAGATCAGCAGCGTCATCGTCAGGATCGTGCCGAGCAGTCCGGGTACGATGTTCAGCGTCGATGATCCTGCCGGATTGTAACGGCGGTGCTGGACGATGGAGAAGGCGGCCTTGCTCGGTTCGGCGAACTCGACCTGCCTGTCGTTGCCAAGCGCTGACGTCACGATGCCGGAAAGCGCACCCAGCGCCGAGCTCGACGCGACAGGATCGGTGGCATCGGCAGCAACCAGCAGCGATGGCGTATCGCCGCGCCGAAGCGAGCGCTCAAAGCCGTTGGGGATCTCCACGACGAAGAGGGCATTGCCGGATTCCAGAAGCGAGTCCATGTCTTCGGCTCGGGTGACGACATGACGGATCTGGAAGAAATCGGTATTCTCCAGCGCCGCCAGTATCGACCTGCCGACATCGGTGTTCTCGCGCATCAGCACTGCGGTCGGCAGATTGTGCGGCGTCGTGTTGATTGCAAAGCCGAATAGGAACAACTGCATGATTGGCAAGGCGACCATCGTCGCCAGCGTTATGCGGTCACGGGTCATCTGGATGAATTCCTTGATGGTCATGGCCCAGAAGCGCCCGAATGAGATCCCGTTGCCGTTGCGATTGCCTTTCGCCGTTGTCGTCATCATTGGAAATTGTCCTCCGAGCGACGCATCAGATCGATGAACGCATCCTCCAGCGTCGCTTCGCCCTCTTGCCACTTGAGATCGGAGCGTTCCCGGTATGGCGCGATCGCTTTTTCAAGCGCCTTGGGATTGCGGCCGGCAACATGCAGGCTGGTGCCGAAGGGCGCGACCATGTCGACACCCGGCTGGTTCTCGAGTTCGGCTTGAAGACGTTGCACGCCCGCCCCGGAGGCGGTCCAGGTTACGAGACCGGTGTTCGCAATCACTTCATCCACCGTTCCTTGCGCCAACAGTTTGCCATAGGCGATATAAGCGATCTCGTGGCAGCGCTCTGCCTCGTCCATATAATGCGTGGAAACCAGCACCGAGAGGCCGTCAGCGGCGAGCGCGTGTATCTCATTCCAGAAATCTCGGCGAGCCTTGGGATCGACACCGGCGGTGGGCTCGTCGAGGAGAAGCAGAGCGGAGTCGGGAAGGATGCAGGCGCCGAGCGCGAGGCGCTGCTTCCAGCCGCCCGAGAGTTCTCCGGCAAGCTGTCCTTCGCGCCCTTTCAGGCCAAGACGCTCAATCGCGGCACCTGCTTTGCCGCGAGGATCCGCCAAGCCGTAGACGCGGGCGACGAACTCAAGATTCTCCCGGATCGACAGATCCTGATACAGCGAAAACTTCTGCGTCATGTAGCCGACGCGCCGGCGGATGCGATCGCTTTCCGTACGAATGTTAAAACCCAGGCATGTGCCGTCGCCACTGTCCGGCGTCAGCAGGCCACAGAGCATGCGGATCGTCGTCGTCTTGCCGGAGCCGTTCGGACCCAGAAAGCCGTGAATGCGGCCTTTCTTCACCGACATGGACACGTCATCGACCACCTTCCGGCTGCCAAAACTCTTGGTGAGGTGATGGACGTCGATCACCGTTTCAGGAGTGTCGATGACCGCTGCCGTATCGCTCATGGACTGGCTCCTGCGCTGACGTCCACCGGCTGGCCAGGGCGCAGCGCGTTCGGATCGGTGGGGATCGCCTCGATGCGGTAGACAAGTTTGGCCCGCTCCTCGAGGCTGTAGATGACCGGGGGTGTATATTCGACGGTCTTTGCGATGAAGCTGATCTTTGCCTCGGTGGCCTGGCAGTTATTGCAAGCGACGCGGATCGATTGACCGAGCGATAGCAACGCGATCTCGGTTTCGGGCACGAAGAAGCGGATGCGGATGTTCTCTGGCGGCAGTAGCGCCACGATCGGCCGGCCGGCTGGCACGACCTCACCGGTGCGGTAGTAGATGGTCTCAATGCTGCCTGTTGCCGGAGCCGAGACGAAGCGGCGGCCAAGTGCCGCTTCTGCGGAGGCGAGATCGGCCTTTGCGGCTGCAACAGCCTCTCTCGATTGGCGCAGTGTCTCGATGCGGGCGGGCAGGTTGGCAAGCGTGATCTGGCTGCGGACATTGTCGAGGACCGCACGGTTAGCGGCTTCTGTGGCCGTCGCCGTGTCGAGGGTCGCTTTCGTTGCGGTACCGCGCTCGACGAGCACACGGGTGCGATCGAGGTCTTGCGATGCAAGCTCCAGTCGGGCGACCGCCTCGCGTTCGCTGGCGTGCAGCATGTCTATTTCTTCCGGGCGCTTTTGCTTGGCTTCGGCGAGCTCCAGTTCGGCCTGCAGGCGGGCCAGGGAAGCGCGTGCGGCGCCGACGGCTGCCTCTTCGCTCTGAGAATCCATGCTGAAGAGCGGCGCACTTGGCGCAACTTCCTGGCCCTCGGCGACATCGAGCTTGACCACGCGGCCGCTCGTGTCAGCGCCGATGAACAGGGTGTCGGCTTCGACCCAGCCCTGGTAGACACGCTGGGTGTTGTCGTAGAAAAGGAAGGGCAGGGCGGCAACTACCGCGGCGGCGACGATGACGACGATGAGGATTCGTTTCATATCGTGCCTCCTTCCGGCACGAAGAGCGTGTCTAGGAACGTGTCGAAGAGTTTTTGCGTATCGAGGTGCTCGTAGCCTTCGAAAAGCGTCGCCCAAATGATCGACATCACTGCCGGTGCCATAACCAGCTGCGGGACGTCAGCGACGACGGGATTGCGTAGTTCGCCGCCCGCTGCGGCTCGGGCAAGCAGGACGCGTATGATAGCTAGGCCTTTGGTGATGATCTCGCGGTAGTAGAAATCGGTGACGACAGGGAACATCGGGCCTTCTGCGAGGATCAGCCGCAGCAGGTGGCGGCGCTCTGTCTCCAGAACCTCGCGTTTGAAGAGCGCATAGAACATCGCGACAGCGGTACGCGCCGGAACCATCTCCTTTTGCACCATGCCACCCACTTCTTCGAGGATCGGCGAGGCAACCCCGGACACGAGCTCGATGAACAATCGTTCCTTATCGGGAAAATGCAGGTAGAGCGTGCCCTTGGCGATCCCAGCGCGAACAGCGACATCCTCCATGCGGGTGGCCGCAAAACCACGCTCTGCAAAGCAGGCGAAAGCGGCGGCCAGGATCTCGGCCCGGCGCTGCTCAGGATCTCGTTTTTCTCGCTTCTTTTCGCGCACTATTCCAATTCCTGGTATGACTGACTGGACAGTCATTATCACATGGTGCTTGTCCTTTTGCAATACGGGCCTGAAAGCGCAAAGGTTTACTGCTGCAATTCGGTGGTGAGGCGCCGATCGTACGAGATGGATATACAATCTTGGACATCGCCCCTTTGGCGCTTTCCGCAGGTCTCTGATGATGGCGGAGGCTCGCCGCCCAGGCCCCTGCGCCCGACGTCGATGGCCGCGGCGCGTGTGTCCTAGCTCAAGGGCAACCGGTTTAGGCGCGAGCGCTGGCTGGCATCCAATTTTCCGCGGGCGTGGATGCCAGCCACAAGGACCAGCTGGTATGATGTCGTTGCAGTGGGGTCGCAGCAGGAGCATTTTCCCATGATCGTTCAAGCCTGCATCAACGGTGCGCGGTCAATCAACTACCATCCGCAATTGCCTGTCACGCCTGATGCAATCGCGACCGATGCTGCGGCGGTGGTCGCCGCAGGTGCTGCGGAACTCCACATTCATCCGCGTGCCGCTGACGGCAAGGAGAGTCTCGCGGCGGTCGATGAAACCATCAATAAGGTGCGGCGCGCCTGTCCGGGCTCGCTTCTCGGCGTGTCTACCGGTGCTTGGATTGAAGGTGACGAGCATCGAACACTGGAGGCCATTCGTCGCTGGAGCGTGCTACCCGACTATGCATCGGTCAACCTCTCGGAAGGTAACGCGCCCGCTGTCATGACATTGCTCCGTGAAAAGGGAATTGGAATCGAAGTCGGGCTAGCGTCGATCGCGGATACGGAACGATATATTCGCCTTGAAGCGCATGAGCGCGTTTTCCGTATCCTCATTGAACTCGACAACGAGCAGGACCTGCAAGCCGCTGGCGATGTCGCGGAAGGGATCGTCCGTACGCTTCGGCGCGCTGATGTCAAGCGGCCCATTCTACTGCATGGTTTCGACGCTACTGTCTGGCCATTTGTCCGGCTGGCGAAGGAGCGACGCTATTCCACACGCATCGGCCTCGAAGATGGAAAGGTCCTTCCAAACGGGTCAACCGCCGCGAACAATGCTGAGCTTGTTGCCGCTGCGGTCGAAATCTTTCGGGCGCGCGATGCCTGAGCCGGCACCGCGCCCTTTTGCGTGCTCAGCCCGGGCAGTTGGCAACGTAGCGCCGGCCGTACCGATCCCGATAGTAGCATTGACCAGGTCTCCCGGCGACGTTGCCGATAACGGCGCCAGCAGCTCCACCAATAGCGGCACCCACGGCAGCACCGCGAACGTTGCCGGTCGCCACGCCGCCAATGACCGCCCCGGAGGCAGCGCCAATTCCCGCGCCCTGCTGCGTCGGCGTGCATCCGGCAATCGTCGCTCCTGCTAAAAGCAGCAAAATCGATAGGTGTTTCATCTGCTTTCCTTCCCGCTTGAAGTCTTCGCGCAAGGGTAGATAGAGGCATTTCGGAAAAAACAATCGCGACTTTCAGTTTGCCGCTGCCGCTAGCTTCTTTCGATCAATCGATGCCGGTGTCGCCATTGCCTATTGGAGTGCTTGCACCAATTAGATTACGTTGCAACGAAGATCAGGATCCTTGTCATGAACGAGCGTGAAGAAAACATCCGCCGCCGCGCCTATGAGATCTGGGAGCAGGAAGGACGCCCCCACGGTCAGGATATGAAGCACTGGTTGCAAGCTTTCAAGGAATTCGCAGACCAGGCCGATGGTGCGGCTCGGCGTGGTTCGACCAAGCAGGGTGGCAAGGCGAAATCGGCAAAGCCTGGCGCTGCGACGAAATCCGGGGTCGAAAAGCAGGCAGGGAAGAAGGCAAAAGCAGACCCGATCGCGATGACCGCAGGTTCTGGAGACAAGCCGCGTCGCGTACGCACTCCAAAGTCAGTCACGACACACTAGCGCGGCTTTGGGCCGACCGAGGTTGCGGCATCGCTTACCCTGGCGCGCGTCTCTGGACGGAGTGCCCCTATGGGCGACCGCAAAGACCAGCAACTTAGCAGCGGCCCTCGCCCAGATGCAGGTTACGCCAATACCTCGGCCTCCGCTGCAGCCGCTACGAAAGCGTCTCTGGCGGCTTCCATATGCGCCAGATAATTCATCGCTTCAACGCATCTGCGCTTGGCCGCTTCCAGGTGAACGCTGTTTTGGATCGGCCACCTGTGCTCCAGATAGTCGACCGCTTCGGCGGGACCGTGGATGAATTCAGAGGGGCGTGTCCCAATCTGGATTGCCACAGGTGCCGCCCACATTGGCTCGGTTACGTGGCTGAGCGTGTTCATGACGAACCTCCTCTTTGCCAACAAACGATAGTCAGCATGTAGGTGTTCCGAGAAGAGCGATCAACACCCCGTCATGAGACTTGCCTTGGTGGACCGAGGTCTATCAGGCCGTGGGCCAATCAATGAACGCTCGGGAATTTGGCCAATGTGGCATAATCCTCGGCCACGAGTTCACTGATTGCAATCAGAACTTCTTCGGCTGAGAAGCCGGAGGCGATCGTGCTTCGAATGAGTTCCTGGAGATCCGGCTCAATGACTTCGCGGCAGTCTTCGAGCCGTTCATCGGAAACAGTCAGGCTGTGCAGTTCTTCCATAGTTGGTCCTTTCTCGAGATGAGTTGCCGCCGAGAAACCCGACGGCAATGTTTTTCAGATCCTATCGGCTGGAGGACCGCCGCCTCGGTGAGGTCAAGAGACCTTCGCGCTGCAACGTCTTGCGAGCTGCTTTGCGTTGCCTGGCGATCGCCTGTGCCCCTGCGCTCGGAGGGCTTCTCGTAGGACCGGCGTTCCTTCATTTCGCGGAATAGTCCTTCGCGCTGCATCTTCTTCTTCAGCGCGCGCATGGCCTGCTCGACATTGTTGTCTCTGACGATGACCTGCATCTTTTTCTCCTTTCTTTGGATGGAGTGGATCTCAGCCAAGCTGCTGAGCGATCAATTCCTGCAGTTCACGCCGTGTGAGAAGGCAGGGATAGGGTTTCCAGTTCTTGTCCGGGCTGCGAGCAGCGTCATCGCGCTCGCGCCGACCCGCCGCTGGCGCGGCGGCTATATTGGGTTTGTTCAGTTGAAGGTCCTTTGCCGCAGTTGCGGCATGTTCGACACGGTGCCGGTCTTCGAAGAAAAACGGCAAGCAACGACGCGCGAGGCGTCGACCGTGTCAGTTCGTATTTTTGGGTGACCGCTATAAAATGGGAATGCGAGCGACCCTTTGCAAGGCTTCGGTCGCCCCTGGGTCCGGAGGCCTCGCGCTTCGTCAGGCGTCACATGCTTGATGTTGTGAGGTCGAGAGACAAGATCCGCCACCCGTGGATTTTTGGCGAGGTCACCGCAAAACAAACGACGTGAGTTTTGCAGTGACCTCTTGATGACTAGGAAATGTAATCATCCAAGCACATGCTACCTGAAGTACAGCGTTATGGAATTTATCACATGCGGTAATCCACATGTACTTTGGGAGCGGGCGGCTGTTGCATGGATGACGGCTATGAGCCTTTCGAAGGAATATCGGGCTGAAGGGTGATATCGCGGTCGGCAGCCACCCCATTTCGTATGATGCGTCGAGCGGGCGAAGGATGATTCGGTTGTTCCGCGTCACTGTTATAAATAAGTCGCATACGATTAAATCGCATATTGACGCTCGTGTGTGTTTCGCGTATTTAAGGCGCATCCGAGTTATTCGCGCGCGAACTAAATCGAGCGGAAAGGGATTTGCTATGTGGCACGGGAACAGATTCATGCAGTCAGTGCAATCGGGCGCCAGTGCAACGAAGGCCAGAAAACGCTCGGCGGGCAACGATCAACAAAATACGGCTCGGGCTCATAGCGAGTTTTTGCGGGTGCTTGATCCATCCGCTTATGTGGCGTTACCCGACGATTGGTTGATCGGGATCACTGACGTCGTCGACTCGACGTCTGCGATCAAGTCGGGGCGCTACCAAGACGTCAACTACGCCGGTGCATCGGTGATCGCCGCTGTTGGCAACGCCTGGGGCAGTTTTGATTTTCTCTTTGTGTTTCGTGGAGATGGTGCGGCATTCGCGCTGCCGCCTGATGGGATCATGACCGCGACTTCGGCGCTTCGGCAGGTGGTTGCCTTTGCCAGCGCCAATCTCAACTTGGCTCTTCGGGCCGGCTTGGTGCGCGTCGGCGAGATACGTGCCAATGGACGTGACGTCCGCATCGCGCACTACGCCGCCTCTGAAAACGCGACCTATGCGATGTTTGCCGGTGGTGGCCTCAAATGGGCGGAGCGTCAGATCAAGAACGGCCGATACCTAGTGAAGCCTGGCAGCTACACGACGAAACCCGATCTGACCGGTCTTACCTGCGATTGGGAGCCGTTCCCCAGCCAGAGGGGTGAGATACTGTCGCTACTGGTGGAGCCGGTCGAAGATGGAAGCCCGGAAGCCTTCGCATCATTGGCGAAGTGCGTGCTTTCCGTTCTCGGCGCCGGGACGCGGCAAGCCAAACCCCTGTCGCGAGATACAGCCATCCCTAGGGATGGTACCAGGTCGGTCGACCTCGATGCCTGGTTGGCCGTCGCCTCCAGCTCGGACTTCCGCAAATACGATGACGGCCTGCGTCTCACACTTGATTGCACAAGCAAACAGATCGAAGCGGTCGAGGCCATCCTCGTTGCTGCAAGGACGAAAGGCGAGGTCAACTTCGGCCTGCATCGCCAGTCTCATGCGCTCATGACCTGCTTCGTGCCTTCGGGAAAGCCGGATTCTCATCTGCATTTTCTCGATGGCATGGGGGGCGGGTATGCCAAGGCAGCTGAGATGATGGGGGCAAGCGACTTTCCGATGGTGTCATCACGCTAGTAGGACCTGTCGGAAGCCGGCCGGCATCCGGAGTCTGTTCCCGCGCCAGCCGGCCGACCTTGCGACCTCACAGGGATCGTTGGCCTAGGTCTGGTGCTCGCCTACCTGATCGGGGAAATCTCTATTGCTGCGGCTCATAGGCAGCGGTGATCGCGATTTGCAAATATCGATTTCGCGGACTTGTGGGGAGTGCATGCCAGCCTATGCCCGGAACGAAGACGCTTCGGCGTTTGGACCGCGTGCCAGCTGCATAGCTTGACGCTCGACGGTGGAGAAAACGATTAATCCTTGGCCGATCCGTCCTGCTTTGCCTTCAGCAGGTTGTTGCGCAGCCGCACCACGGACTTCTGGACGGCCGGAAAGTCGTTGCCGAGGCCGGTTGCTTCGACCAGCGGTGCGCCGGGATCCGTCGCGACGAGATCGCGTCCGGCTGCCGTCAGGCTCAATCTCACCTGCCGCTCGTCAGCTGGGTCGCGTTTGCGTTGGATATAACCGAGGGTCTCAAGTTTCTTAAGCATCGGCGTTAGCGTGTTTGATTCCAGGAAGAGCTTTTCGCCGAGCGTTCCCACGGTCTGGTCGTCTTTCTCAGAGAGGGCGACCATTGCGATGTACTGAGTGTAGGTCAGGTTCAGCTTGTCCAAAATCGGCTTGTACGCGCGGCCGAAGGCCAGATTTGCCGAGTAGACCGCGAAGCAAAGAAAATTCGATAGCTTGCTGTCGCGCTGGGCGGACGAGGGCGCTCCTGTCTCCAGGTTCTTGGTGGTTTTGGATGCGGACATGGGGAGATCCCGTTCGATTATTCGTCATGCTTTATATAAATCGCATCCGATTAAATCGCAATGGTATTGACAAGGGATTTTTATCGCCTTATTTAAATCGTATCCGATTAAATTACATCCGATTAACGCGGATACGAGTGATAAACCCACCAGGAAGGATCCTACCATGACCGAGAAGCTCCTCTTTACCGGCAAGACCCACAACAAGGGCGGTCGCAATGGTTTCACGCGCAGCAGCGATGGAGAGCTTGACCTTCAGATGTCACAGCCGCACCCGGCCGCTGAACGCCTCTTCGGCGCAGCATGGTCCGCCTGCTTCATCGGCGCCATTGAGGTCGCCGCAGCGCTAAGAAAGATCAAGCTGCCCGTTGAGCCTGAGATCGACACGGAAATCGATTTGAACGCTGACGGTGGTTCCTACTTTCTCCGTGCGCGCCTGAACGTCAACATGCCGGGTATCGAGCGTGATGTCGCGGAGGAATTGATCCATGCAGCACACGAGATCTGCCCGTACTCCAAGGCAACGCGCGGCAATATCGACGTGGCGCTCAATCTCGTTTGAAGCGATGAGAAAGTTCTCGGCGAGGCCGATTCAAAGGTGTCGCCAACACCATAGGTGCGTCGGAGTTCAGTGTAAATTATGCCCGCACCCGAACAAGCTGAAAGCATTGGAGGATATCATGACAGCTCTAGCATCGATCACACGGCGTAGCCTGCTTGCCTCCGCGGCAGTTGCCGGCGCCGTTAGTCTCCTGCCAGCATCATTCGTGATCGCGGGCGACGACATTGCGATTCGCCCGTTCCAATTCAGGGCCTCTGACGAGCAGCTTGCCGACCTGCGCCAGCGGGTAAACGCAACCCGCTGGCCGGAGCCGGAAACGGTCACGGACAGTACGCAGGGCGTGCAATATGCGACCGCTCAAAAACTCGCGCACTACTGGGCAACCGAATATGACTGGCGCAAGGTCGAAGCCCGGCTGAATGCCCTGCCGCAGTTCATCACGACGATTGATGGCTTGGACATTCATTTCATTCACGTTCGTTCCAAGCACAAGAATGCATTGCCGCTCATCGTCACGCATGGATGGCCCGGCTCTGTCATCGAGCAGTTGAAGATCATCGAGCCGTTGACGAACCCGACGACGCATGGCGGGTCGGCATCGGATGCCTTCGATCTCGTCATCCCGTCAATGCCCGGCTACGGCTTTTCCGGCAAGCCGACCACGACTGGCTGGGATCCGATGCGCATCGCACATGCCTGGATCGAATTGATGAAGCGGCTCGGCTACACCAGATACGTTGCGCAGGGCGGCGATTGGGGCGATGCGGTCACCGAGCAGATGGCTCTGATCGCTCCACCGGAATTGCTTGGCATTCATGTCAACATGCCGGCGACCGTTCCTGCCGATATCGCCGCCGCCCTGCAACCCGGCGGCACGCCGCCGAAAAACCTCTCTCCCGACGAACAGCATGCGTACGACCAGCTCGACGATTTCTACAAGCATGGGCTCGGCTATGCGATCGAAATGGCTAATCGTCCGCAGACACTCTATGGAGTTGCAGACTCGCCGGTCGGTCTGGCAGCGTGGATGATCGACCACGATATCCGCAGCTACGAGATGATCGCACGCATCTTCGATGGAAAGACCGAAGGCCTGACGCGCGATGATATCCTCGACAACATTACGCTCTACTGGCTGACGAACACAGCCGTCTCGTCGGCGCGGCTCTACTGGGAAAACAAGCTGGCGTTCTTTGCCGTCAAGAATGTCACCATCCCGGTTGCTGTCAGCGTTTTTCCCGATGAGATCTATGCGGCGCCACGCAGCTGGACGGAACGCGCCTATCCGAAGCTCATCCACTACAACAAGCTCGACAAAGGTGGGCACTTTGCTGCCTGGGAGCAGGCGAATGCCTTCACCTCCGAGCTCAGAGCGGCGTTCCACTCGCTGCGGTCTGCGTAGGAACTGGTAGGAGGGCGCTCAGCGGCACCGTCTCTTTTGTGATGGTAATCTAGCCGAGAAGATCTCGGGAATCCGGCGGGATCGAAGGAGAGCCAGGAATGCGTGACGTCGTTGAATTGCAGTTCGATCGTACCCCTCCCACGCGGGAAGAGATGCAGCAGCTTGCGGCGGACCTCAGCGATGAGGAACGCCACCTGCTTTTGGAGCACGGTGAGGAGGCGCCGTTTTGCGGCGTCTTCCTCCACGAGCGACGTGAGGGACTTTATACCTGCCGCCTGTGCGGTCTTCCCCTGTTCAGGGCCGTGGCGAAATTCGAAAGCGGCACAGGCTGGCCGAGCTTCACTGCCCCGGCGGCGAGCGATCATCTCCGGCGTGTTCGCGATAGCCGCTACGGCATGGTCAGAACGGAAATCGTTTGTGCACGTTGCGGAGCGCACCAGGGCCACGTCTTTGCCGACGGGCCGCCTCCCACGGGCGAGCGTTTTTGCATAAATTCAGGGTCGCTCGAGTTCACGCCGAAAGGGCAGCCGCTTCCTGACAAGCTTGGCCGCGGTAGCCCAGAAGGCGAGCCTGCGTGGTAGTTACCCGTTCGCGGCACATTGGTCCCGACTGGCGCCCAGCGCTAGCAGCTCGCTGCTACCGCCCCCAGACCACTGCTTCTTCGTGTCGCTTGATCAAGTGGCGCAGGCTTTCGAATCCAGAGCGTATATGCTGTGCGAACTGATCTACGGCCGGCGACCGGGCGGAGTCCGCGCGCGTCAGAATTGCCAGTGCCCGCTCGGGATGCGGGATGGTGAGCGGCAGTGCGGTGATGGATTTTTCCCTGCGCAGCGCGAAGACCACGCTGTGTGGCATGACGGTCAGGGCGTCGGCTGCCTTAAGATAGTTGATCACACTCATCAACGAGCCGCCGGAATAGCGGATCTTGATTTCGGTTGCACCAAAGGAGAGCAGAAGCGCGCGAAGATCGGCAAGCAGCGGACTGCCGGGCGGCGGCGCAACCCAGGGATAGTCGAGAAGCTGGCTTGGCTGCGGCCGGCGCTTCAATAACAGCGGATGTGACGCGGCAGGCAATGACGTTGCGCCCCGGCAGGATCTGCTGAAACTCCAAGCCGGAACCTTCGTCCAGAATGTCGATCGGGCAGATCGCAAGATCGATCTGATCAGCCTTCAAGGCGGCGCGAAGATCCGGGAAGTAGCCGTAGCTTTGATCGATGCGAACGTCAGGATGTGTGATTTGATAGTCGGCGCACAGCTCTGCGATTAGCGCATCCATGAAAAAAGGCGTGCCTCCGACACGCACGACGCCGCTTTTGCCGACACGAAAGCTCTCCACTAGATCGGAGGCCTTTCGGGACGCAGCCAGCATCGCCAACCCTTGCTCGGCCAATGAAAGCCCCAGCGGCGTCGGCTGCAACGGCCGCCGACCTTTGACGAACAATGGTTCGCCAAGCCTCCTTTCAAGCATCGAGAGCGTCCGTGAAACAGCTGGCTGCGCAAGCCCGAGAAGGGCCGCCCCCTCGGTTACCCCGCCCGTCTTGACCACAGCGGCAAGCTGTATGAGATGCCGTTCGTCCATCTTCATAACGATATGTTATACAAAAGCCGAATCAAATCATCAATTAGTTCCTGTGGGCCTGCTAGTTTACCTCCACGAATGATGCGGATTTTGGGAGGACACGCATGTCGCCAGCCACCGATGCGCTTGTTTTCAGTGAAGCGACATCTTCGAAGGTGTTTGCTGAGCGCATGCCATCCGGTAAAGGCGGTCAGTTGCCTCTCCTAATGGCCGCGGTGGCCAGGCACACGCATGAACTGATCAAGGAATTTCGCCCCACCCAGGATGATTGGCGCAAGGTGATCGCGTTTCTGACCGAGGTCGGCCATGCCTCCGATGAACGCCGTCAGGAGTGGGTATTGCTCTCCGACCTGATTGGCGCGTCAGCCCTGGTGGAAGAGATCAATTCACGGCGGCCGAAAGGCGCTACGCCCAACACTATCCGTGGCCCGTTCTTCCGCAGCGATGTGCCCGAACGCTCGCGGGGCAGCTCGATTTCACTTGATGGAATAGGAGAGCCGCTTTGCGTCGCCGTCCGGGTCATCGACCTAGACGGGCAGCCGATACCGTCGGCCGAGCTGATCACCTGGCAGGCCAACGCTCAGGGTCTCTATGAGAACCAGCAACCGGACCTGCAGCCGGAGCACAACCTGCGTGGGCTTTTCCACACCGATGCTGATGGACGCGTTAACTACCGCACGGTCATGCCAAAGGGGTACAGCGTGCCGGACGACGGTCCCGTCGGGCATCTGTTGGCGGCGGCTGGCTATCCGCTGCATCGACCGGCACACCTCCATTTTGTCGTCCGTGCCGCCGGCTTCGAGACAATCACCACACATGTCTATGATCGAAATGATTCGCACCTCCACGAGGACGCATTGTTCGGGGTGAAGCCCGAACTCGTGAGAGATTTTCGCGCGACAGGCGCAGATGCGTCGCAGACGAAGCAGGTCGACTTCACTTTCGTGATGGTGCGGGCAAGGCCGGAGAGAGCAAAATGAGCCTATCTTTTCACTACGCTGGCAGTCCGGCTCATATTGTTTTTGGCGAAGGCGCCAGCCAAAACGTGGCGAACTGGATCGAGAAGATCGGCTGCCGCAGAGCCCTTGTCCTTTCCACGCCACAGCAGAAAGGCGACGCCGAAGCGCTGGCCGCGACGATCGGCCCACTTGCGGTTGGCATTTTCAGCGGTGCGGTCATGCACACACCTGTCAATGTCACGGAAGCCGCGATGAAGATGGTTTCGGAAAGCCGTGCCGATTGCGTCGTGTCGCTCGGCGGGGGCTCGACGACGGGCCTGGGCAAGGCCATAGCCTACCGCACCGACCTGCCGCAAATAGTCATTCCAACGACCTATGCAGGTTCGGAAGTTACTCCGATCCTTGGTCAGACCGAGGATGGCCGCAAGACGACGATCAAAGGTGCGAAAATCTTGCCCGAGGTGGTTATCTATGACGCCTCGCTGACGATCGGTCTTCCGGTCGCCTTGTCGATGACCTCGGGGCTGAATGCCATGGCCCATGCTGTTGAAGCCCTTTATGCGCAGGACCGCAACCCGATCTCCACGCTCATGGCGATTGAAGGTTTGCGCGCCTTCCGCTCCGCACTTCCGGAAATTCTGCTGAAGCCAAGCGATCTCGAGGCGCGGGCGGGCGGCCTCTATGGCGCGTGGCTTTGCGGCACCGTGCTTGGCACGGTTGGTATGGCCCTACATCACAAGATCTGTCACACGCTCGGCGGCACGTTCGACACGCCACACGCTGAGACGCATGCGATCATGCTGCCGCATACGGCGGCCTTCAATTCCGTGGCAGTGCCGGAGCTCCTGAAGCCTGTGGCAGAGATCTTCGGGAGCGCGGTCGGTGGCGGGCTTTGGGACTTCGCCAGGTCGGTCGGCGCGCCGCTCGCGCTTCGTGATATAGGCCTGACTGAAGCTGATCTCGACAAGGCGAGCCAGATCGCGGTCGACAATCCTTACTGGAATCCGCGGCCGATCGACGGGCCGTCAATTCGTGCGTTGCTGCAGGATGCCTGGGAGGGGCGCCGGCCGCAGAATTAGTCGTCACACAAAAGGGGATGGGAGGAGAACAAGATGACAACCAGGCGTGAATTCCTAAAACAGACGGCCGCCACGGGGGTGCTTGCCGCATCGGGGCTGGCCACGCCGGCGCTCGCGCAGAAAAGTTCGATCAAGCTCGGCTATGTCAGCCCCCGGACCGGACCGTTGGCCGCGTTTGGAGAGGCCGACAAGTTCGTGATCGACAGCTTTCTCGCAACGACCAAGAAGATGGGGTTCGACTATGAGGTCGTTGTCAAGGACAGCCAGTCCAATCCCAACCGTGCCGCCGAGGTGACAAAGGAACTGGTCGTCACCGATAAGGTCAATCTGGTCCTTGTTTCCTCGACGCCAGAAACCACCAACCCGGTGTCGACGACCTGCGAAGCCGAAGAAATGCCCTGCATTTCGACTGTAGCGCCCTGGCAGCCATGGTTCATCGGCCAGCAGGCGAATCCGGGCGATCCGAATTCCTGGAAACCGTTCAATTTCGCCTATCACTTCTTCTGGGGCCTCGAGGACATCATCGCCGTCTTCACCGGCATGTGGGGCCAGATCGAGACCAACAAGAAGGTCGGTGGACTCTTCCCCAACGATGGCGACGGCAATGCATGGGGGGATAAGGCTGTCGGTTTCCCGCCGGTACTCGAAAAGCTTGGCTATACGCTCACCGACCCCGGCCGCTTCCAGAACCTTTCCGACGACTTTTCCGCGCAGATCAACGCCTTCAAGCAGGCGAACGCCGAGATTGTCACCGGCGTCGTCATTCCGCCGGATTTCACAACTTTTTGGAACCAGGCGAAGCAGCAAGGCTTCAAGCCGAAGGTCGCGTCGATCGGCAAGGCGCTGCTCTTTCCTCAAACGGTGGAATCGCTTGGCGATGCCGGCCAAAATCTGTCGACCGAAGTGTGGTGGACACCGAGCCATCCCTTCAAGTCGTCGTTGACGGGCGAGACGGCTGCTCAGATTGCCGACGCCTTCACCAAGGCGACCGGACGGCCCTGGACGCAGCCGATCGGGTTTGCGCACGCCCTGTTCGAACTGGCGGTCGATGTCATGAAACGGTCCGACGAACCTGGTGACGGAGAGGCGGTTGCCAAGGCCATTAGCGAAACGAAGCTCGACACCCTGGTTGGGCCGATCGCGTGGGGCAATGAGAAGCTGCCGCCGTTCGCGCAAAAAAACGTCGCCAAGACGCCTCTTGTGGGAGGCCAGTGGCGGCTGAAGCAGGATGGTAAAGGTTACGATCTCGTGATCGTCGAGAATGTTACCGCACCGAACATTCCGACTGGCGGAAAGATGGAGCCGATCGCCTGAGCCTGAGGGTTCAGGATCGCCAGGGAGCCCGGAGGTGGCTCCCTCCGGAGGAGGAGCAGATGCCTGTACTGGAACTCGAAAGTGTCTCGAAGAAGTTCGGCGCATTGATCGTCGCGGAGCAGATTTCCTTTACTGTCGAGGAGGGCGAGGCGCTCGGGATCATCGGCCCGAACGGCGCCGGTAAGTCGACCTTGTTCAACCTGATTACCGGCAATATCGCCGCGGACGATGGGGCGATCCGTTTCGCGGACGCTGATGTGACAAGGACCCCGCCGATGGCACGCTGCTTTGCCGGAATGGGCCGGACGTTCCAGATTCCGCAACCGTTCGATCAACTGACCGTGTTCGAGAACCTGCTCGTCGCCGGATCGTTCGGCGCACGCAAGCGGGAAAGGGACGTTGCGGATCGCTGCGCAGAGATCCTTATCGATACAGGCCTGATCGACAAGGCGAATGCAACGGCAGGCAGCCTCACATTGCTGCAGCGAAAGCGGTTGGAACTCGCCCGCGCGATGGCAACGGATCCGAAGCTTCTGCTGCTCGACGAGATAGCCGGAGGGCTGACGGAAGGCGAATGCCGGGCGCTGGTGGCGACAATCCGAAGCCTGAACAGCAAAGGCATTGCGGTGATCTGGATCGAGCATGTCCTGCATGCGCTGAACGCCGTGGTCGGTCGCCTGCTTGTACTGCATTTCGGCCGCGTCATCGGCATCGGGAAACCTGACGAGATCATGAATTCGAGGGAAGTCCGCGAAATCTACTTGGGGATCGACCTCTGATGGCGCTTCTCGAAACCCACGCACTAGTCGCGTCCTACGGCGATTTCCAGGCGCTGTTCGGTGTCGATCTTTGTCTCGAAGAGGGCGAGACGCTGGCAATCATCGGCGCGAATGGGGCGGGCAAGACGACGCTGATGCGGTCGCTCTCGGGCGTCCTGAAGAACGAGCCGGACGCTATACGCTATCGGGGCGAGGCGATCGGGGCGCTCACAGCTCCTGACGTCATGGCGCGTGGGATCGCTATGGTGCCCGAAGGCCGGCGTCTGTTTCCATCGCTGACCGTCGAGGAGAACCTGTTGGTCGGCACTTACGGTCGCAAGACCGCAGGTCCTTGGACGCTCGACAGCATCTATGCGCTCTTCCCGATCCTGCAAGAGCGGGGCCGCAGCCCTGCGACCGCACTTTCCGGCGGCCAGCAGCAGATGGTGGCAATTGGCAGGGCATTGATGTCGAACCCAGACGTGCTCCTTTGCGATGAGATCAGCCTAGGGCTCGCGCCAGTCGTGGTGCGCGACATCTATGCCGCCTTCCCGCGAATTCGGGAAACCGGAGCGGCGATCATCATCGTTGAACAGGACATCGCCCAGGCGCTCAAGGTCTCCAACCGGGTGTATTGCATGATGGAGGGCCGCATCACGCTTTCCGGAAAGGCATGCGATCTCGACCGCGACGCTATTCACAAGGCTTACTTTGGAGCAGATGGCCATGAACTGGCTTGATACGATAGCACAGGGCATTCTGCTTGGTGGGCTCTATGCTCTCTTCGCGGCGGGGCTTAGCCTGGTCTTCGGCATCATGCGGCTGGTTAATCTTGCGCATGGTGATCTGATTGTTTTGGCAGCCTTTCTGATCTTGTCGCTCGTGTCCTTGCTCGGGCTTCATCCGTTTGTCGCCGCGCTTGTCGCGGCGCCTCTCATGTTCGCCGCCGGGTGGATCCTTCAGTACCACTTGCTCAACCGCACGCTCGGAAAGGATATCCTGCCGCCGCTGCTTGTTACTTTCGGTCTCTCGATCGTTATCCAGAACGGTTTGCTGGAAGGCTTTACGGCTGACAGCCGGCGGATTTCGGCAGGAGCTCTCGAGACGGCATCCGTTTCGCTGGGGCCGATCAATGCCGGGGTCATGCCAATGCTTACCTTCTGCTCAGCGGTCCTCGTGATCGTGGCGCTGAACCAGCTGATCTATCGCACGTCCGTCGGCCGGGCGTTCCGCGCGACGTCCGACGACCTGACCACGGCGGGACTTATGGGTATCCGGCCGCAGCGCATATTTGCGATGGCAACGGGACTTGCCATGGTGGTGGTGACCATCGCGGCGCTCTACCTGGGGACGCGCGCCAATTTTGATCCCACGTCCGGGCCTGCCCGGCTGATTTACGCTTTCGAAGCGGTCATCATCGGCGGCCTTGGCTCTCTATGGGGAACGCTGGCCGGAGGAATCATTCTTGGTGTCGCGCAGACGATCGGTGGGGCCATCAATCCGGAGTGGCAGATTCTTGCCGGACATCTCGCATTCCTTCTCGTCCTTCTGTTCAAGCCTCGTGGCCTTTTGCCGCGTGCAGTGGATTGAGCGTTATGGAACAGTTGCTCGCACCGACCTTCAGAGTTGAGACCCGTACTGGCGCCTCCATGGCATTCGCCATCATCGCGGCGATCGTCGTCATCCTCGCCTTCCTGGCGCCACTTCTCGTTTCGCGGGGCGCCGTCCAGGACCTGTTCTTCATCCTCACGATGCTGGTGCTCGCACAATGCTGGAACCTGCTTGCTGGATATGCCGGTCTGATTTCCGTGGGCCAGCAGCTCTTCGTCGGATGCGGAGCTTACGCCATGTTTGCTCTCGTTAGCATATTCGGGCTTGATCCGGTGGCGGCAGTCATCATCGCGGGTCTCTTTGCGGCGCTCATCGCGGTGCCGACGGCCTTCTTTACCTTCCGTCTCTACGGCCCCTATTTCGCGATCGGCACCTGGGTCATCGCTGAGGTTGGTCGTCTGCTCTTTGCCCAGTGGAAGGCGCTCGGTGGTGGCACCGGCACATCTTTGCCGCATGACGCGACCCGTGACATGATCGGCGTCTGGCCGTTGAAATCCTTGTTTCGCATGAAATCGGCACAAGCGGGCGATGCGCTGACCTATTGGCTCGCGCTGGCGCTCGCCTTAATCACCATCGGAGCCATCTACTGGTTGCTGCGATCACGCCATGGGCTGGGTCTTGCGGCTGTTCGGGACAATGAGCAAGCGGCACGCGCCGTTGGCGTCGATGCCCGGCGCATGAAGACAATGGTCTACCTGACAGCGGCATTTCTGACCGGCTGCTGCGGCGCGCTGATTTACGTCCAAGAGCAGCGCATCTCGCCGGATGCGGCGTTCTCCGTGATCGACTGGACGGCGTATGTGATCTTCATCGTCGTCATCGGCGGCATCGGTACTGTCGAAGGCCCGATCGTGGGCGTCATCGTCTTCTTTCTGCTGCAGAACCTGCTTGCCGGCTATGGCTCCTGGTATCTTCTGATCCTCGGCCTGGTTGCCATTGTCACGATGCTTTTTGCGCCACGCGGGCTTTGGGGCCTGTTTTCCGACCGCACCGGCATCCAGCTTTTTCCGGTCCGCCGAATTCTCAAGGGCGGACCTCTTGAACACAAACAAATGGGAGGGCCAAATGGCTGATATCACAACGGACGTACTCGTCATCGGGACCGGCCCGGCGGGCTCGGCTACCGCCGCACTGCTGTCGACCTACGGCATCGAGAACATGGTGATCAATCGCTACCGGTGGCTTGCAAACACGCCGCGTGCGCACATTACCAATCAGCGCACGATGGAGGTGCTGCGTGATCTCGGGCGAGATGTCGAGGACGAGGCCTACATGTTTGCCGCAGAACAGGACCTGATGGGCGAGAACGTCTTCTGCACATCGCTGACGGGCGAGGAGATCGGCCGCATGAAGAGTTGGGGCAAGCATCCCCTGTCTCGCGCCGAACATCAGCTTTCCTCACCGAGTCTGATGAACGATCTGCCGCAAACCTTCATGGAGCCGCTTCTGTTTAAGACGGCCTGCTCGCGTGGCACACAGGCGCGCATGTCGTGCGAATATGTCGGTCACGAGCAGGATGCCGACGGTGTCACGACCACCTGTTTCGATCGGTTGACGAGCAGGGAGTTTACCGTCCGGTCCAAGTTCCTGATTGGCGCCGATGGTGGCAATTCAAGGGTGGCCGAGCACGCGGACCTTTCCTTCGAAGGCAAGATGGGTGTCGGCGGCTCGATGAACATCCTGTTCGAGGCCGACTTGTCGCGACATGTCGCGCATCGGCCCTCGGTGCTTTACTGGGTGCTGCAGCCAGGCGCCGATGTCGGCGGCATCGGCATGGGGCTCGTGCGCATGGTCAGGCCCTGGCACGAATGGCTGATCGTCTGGGGCTACGATATCAATCAGCCGGCTCCTGAGGTAACCGAGGAGTTCGCCATCAAGGTCGTTCGCGATCTCGTGGGTGATCACGAACTTCAGCCGAAGATCAAGTCGGTCTCGACTTGGACCGTTAACAATATGTATGCGACGCAGATGTCGAACGGCCGCGTCTTCTGCATGGGAGATGCGACCCACCGGCATCCGCCGTCGAATGGACTGGGCTCGAACACGTCGATTCAGGATAGCTTCAATCTCGCATGGAAGCTGGCCATGGTGTTGAAGGGACAGGCCGGGCGCGGTCTGCTCGACAGCTACAACACCGAGCGTGCGCCTGTCGCCAAGCAGATCGTGACGCGGGCGAATAAGTCCATCGAAGAGTTCGGTCCGATCTTCAAGGCGCTCGGACTTCTGGATTCTGTCGATCCGGTAAAGATGCAGGAAAATATGGACGCCCGCTGCAACGATACGCCGGATGCGGAAAGGCAGCGCAAGGCGATCCGGGATGCGATCGCCTACAAGGTCTATGAGTTCGATGCGCACGGCGTTGAGATGAACCACCGGTACAGATCGAAAGCGATCCTCACTGACGGTCAGCCAGAGCCAGCCTTCGCGAAGGACCCTGAACTCCACTACCAGCCAACGACTTGGCCCGGCGCACGCCTGCCGCACGTCTGGCTGTTTAGCCATAGCGGCGAGAAAGTCTCTACCCTCGACCTGACTGGTCACGGCGTCTTCACCATTCTGACGGGCATCGGCGGCGACGGCTGGGTGGCGGCGGCCAAGGCGCTTTCAAAGGAGTTCAATATCCGGATCGCCACGCACGCAATCGGACCTCGCCAGGAATGGCAGGATCTCGTTGGCGATTGGGCCAACGCGCGCGAAGTCCGGGATTCCGGTGCCATTCTGGTGCGGCCGGATCATCACGTCGCCTGGCGTGCAGACGCGATCGTTTCCAACCCGGACGCCGAACTGCGCCGCGTTCTGAAATCCATCCTCGATAGGTGAGAACATCATGGAAGCACATGAGAAGGGCTTCTTTACAGAAGAAGATTCCGTCGCCGTCGTGACCGGCCGCAACGAGAATGCCAACGACGAACGCCTGAAACAGGTGATGGACGTCATCACCCGAAAGCTCCACGAAGCGGTGAAAGAAATCGAGCCGACACTAGACGAGTGGATGCAGGCCATTCTGTTCCTCACTCGTACCGGACAGATTTGCAACGAGTGGAGGCAGGAATTTATCCTGCTTTCGGATGTCCTCGGTGTTTCGATGCTGGTCGACGCGATCAACAACCGGAAACCGTCGGGCGCCTCTGAAAGCACGGTGCTTGGTCCGTTTCATGTTGCCGACGCACCGGAGCTGCCGATGGGAGCGAACATCTGCCTCGACCAAAAGGGTGAGGACATGGTCATCGAAGGCAGGATTTTGGATACAGACGGACGACCGGTCGCCGATGCGCTGCTTGATGTCTGGCAGGCCAACGACGAGGGCTTCTACGATGTCCAGCAAAAGGGCATCCAGCCGGACTTCAATCTGCGGGGCGTGTTCCGTACCGGGGCGGACGGACGCTATTGGTTCCGGGCGGTGAAGCCCAAATATTATCCGATCCCCGCCGATGGTCCGGTCGGGCAACTGTTGAAGGAACTGGGCCGCCATCCATATCGGCCCGCGCACCTGCATTACATCATCAAGGCCGAAGGCTTTGAAACGCTGACCACCCATATCTTCGATCCCGACGATCCTTACATCAACTCCGATGCCGTGTTCGGAGTAAAGGAGAGCCTGCTTGCCAAATTCCGGCGGACGCGCGATCCCGAACGATCGAAACAGTATCAATTTGCCGGCGATTTCTGGGAGGTGAAGCACGACTTCGTCCTCGCACGGACAAAAAGATGAGGCGAGCAATGGGTAATCATTCAGACGATTGGCGGCCGCGTTAACCGATCGTCAACGCTGCCGAACGACTCCCTCGTCATTTGCTGGCAAACAGCGTGGGGGTTCGCCCAATGATGATTGCGCTATGCACAGGTCCGTCTATTTTGGCCAAGAGCGTTCAAGCGCAGGGCACAACCGGGCGGAGAAGATGAAAGCGGCCTACCAGACGACCCTAGTGGTATTTGCAGTTCTTTTGCCGGTGGCAGCCTTGGGTCAGTCAGGCGGTTGGCAATCCGATGGCAGTGGCACGAGCACCTGGCATGTTTCGCCCTCGGAGGGCACCTGCAACGTCAGTCAGGCGCAGAACCGCGCTCGCCGGGCCGGTATCTACCGCACCGATCTGGTCTATCGTGATGAGAACGTCCTGACGCTAAGGGGATTGACCGAATGGGGCGATCGCCGGGAGATCACTTTCGCCAACATCCGAGGATGTCCCGAGGTTGGGTTTCAAGATATGCAGCAGAGCCAACCGGGAAAAGTGCCCACCAATCGGTGACTACGCGCTGCTTGCCGGCAGGCGCCTGTCGGGATGTCTGCGATACAATCCGTTCTCGCCTGTGATGTTGCCGTTGGAGTGAAGCGCAGCGGCTGAACGGCATGCCTTTGTGAGAAAGGATTGTCTTGGTGCTGATCGGACAAACGACCTCACGAGGAATTAGTCCGGCCGTCGATCCTGGGCGCCATTAAAGAACGACGTATCCTACCGTAAAATACGTTGGGCGTTCCGCCCAATGCGCCTATGCTGCACCTGCTAACAATTTGTATCTAACAGCGCGAGCTGTTTCGTTCACAGAGTGGACGCATAGCGAGAATACTATCCCGAGCACAGGAACTTGATCCTCGATGAGAGGGTGAACGAGGGAGCTTTGGCATGCGGTACTCTTCCTATCTTCCGACGGCCGGTTTCGCCGCTCAGTTTGGCCCAGCCGGTCTTGCCGTTGATTATGCCCTGGATGCCGCTCAGCGCAGCGTGCTGTTCTGGGACGTCATGCGCAAGCGCGGTAACCAATACCGGGCTCATGCCGAAGCGACAGCGCCGCATGTTCTAAGTTTCACGCCGGAAGTTGTGCTAGATGGGCGCACGCTCGAGCGGCCCGTCAACTATGCGCTGGTTCGGATCGTCCCGCCTGAGGGAATAGTGGTTGATCAGAAACGCCGGCCGTTTGTTGTCGTCGATCCGAGAGCCGGACACGGACCAGGCATCGGAGGGTTCAAGGCAGACAGCGAAATCGGTGTGGCGCTGAGAGCCGGACACCCATGCTATTTCATCGGGTTTCTTCCACAGCCGGTGTCGGGACAGACAATCGAAGATATTGCGCTGGCGGAAGCGATCTTTCTGGAGAAAGTCATTTCATTGCATCCGCAGGCCGACGCCAAGCCCTGTGTGATCGGAAATTGCCAGGCGGGCTGGGCCGTCATGATGCTCGCTGCCATGCGCCCGGAACTCTTCGGATCAATTATCGTCGCCGGCGCGCCGCTGTCCTATTGGGCTGGTGAGCGCGGCAAGTATCCGATGCGCTACACTGGCGGGTTGCTGGGTGGCAGCTGGCTCACAGCGTTGACGAGCGACCTTGGTCACGGACAGTTCGACGGCGCCTGGCTGGTTCAGAATTTCGAGAACCAGAATCCTGCCAACACGCTCTGGACCAAACAGTATAATCTCTACTCGAAGATCGACACCGAAGCGCCGCGCTACCTCGGCTTCGAGGAGTGGTGGGGCGGGCACGTCAGCCTGAACGCCGAAGAAATCCAGTTCATCGTCGATGAGCTTTTTGTTGGTAACAATCTCGCAGCCGGTCGTATCGAGGCATCCAGCGGCGAGGCAATCGATCTTCGCAACATTCGTGCGCCGATCGTGGTCTTCTGCTCCAAGGGAGACAACATCACGCCGCCTGCTCAAGCGCTGGGGTGGGTCCTTGATCTCTATGATGACGTGAATGAGATAAGGTCGCATGGACAGACGATCGTTTACACCGTTCATGAAACCGTCGGTCATCTGGGGATCTTCGTGTCCGCGAGCGTTGCCCGCAAGGAGCACGGAGAATTCTCCAGCAACATCGATCTGATCGATGCGTTGCCGCCAGGCCTCTATGAGGCGATTTTCGAAGCTAAGACCGATGAGACCATCGGCGGGGACCTCGTCGAGGGCGATTGGATCATGCGCTGCGAGGCAAGGACGCTCGATGATATCAGAGCGCTTGGCTGTAATAGCGCCGAAGACGACCGCCGCTTTGCAACTGTCGCCAAGGTGTCGGAAATCAACCTCTCGCTTTATCGGACGTTCCTCCAGCCTTTTGTCCGCGCGATGATACCCGAGTGGGCGACCGATCAGTTGCGCGAAACTCATCCGCTTCGGCTGCAGTACGAGCTGTTTTCCGACGTCAATCCTTGGATGGCGGCGATTGCAGACCTTGCCGTCGACGTTAAGGACGAGCGGCGCCCGGTCGCTGCCGATAATCCCTTCCTGGCGCTGGAACAGGCGCTCTCGCGGCAGATTGTTGCGGGGCTGGATGCATGTCGTGTAGGAATGGAGGCGTTGAGCGAAGCGACGTTTCTGTCCATCTATGGCTCTCCACTTCTGCAAGCGGCTGTCGGTATCGATCCATCCGACGCGAAGCCGCACCGGCGTGCCAGCAAGACCGGGCTTCATCGTCAAGTCCTCGAGGCGAAGATCGACGAACTCAAGGCGCAGATCGGCAATGGCGGGCTTCGTGAAGGCATGGCGCGCAGCCTGCTTTATGTCGCCATGGCAAGCGGGGCAGCTGACGAGCGTGGCTTTGCGGCGATCCGCCGGATGCGCAACGTCGAGGACGCGATGCCTGCAATGACGCTTTCGGAGTTTAAGGCGTTGATCCGTGATCAGTTCCTGATGCTGGTGATCGACGAGGAGGCTGCCGTGAATGCAATCCCCCGTCTGCTGCCGGCAGAGGAGGATGTTCGCCGGCAAGCGCTTTCTTCCGTCCAGCAAGTTTTGAATGCACGTGGGCCGCTTTCCGAAGAAGCTGAGCGGCGTTGGCAGAGGGTCGCCGGGCTCTTTGATCTTTCGCCAGAGCCGATCGCCGCACCTTCCTCGCCGCCGAAGAAACCGACCCCACTCAAGGCCGTGAGGCGTGCAAACTAACCAAGGACTGCGCAAAGGTCGACGACTTGCCTCGTCCTTCAATAAGGAGCATGTGCAGATGTCGGATTTGAACAGAATTGAGGAAGAAGCGGGTCGCCATGAGAAGTATGAGCGGCTGATCGCAAAGGCAAAACAGGTCCCGCAGATGCGAACGGTTGTCGCTCATCCCTGCGATGAGACGTCGTTGCGCGGCGCTGTCGAGGCGGCTGAGGTTGGACTGATGCGCCCGATCCTTGTCGGGCCGGGAGAGAAAGTGCGCGTCGTCGCAAAATCCCACGACCTTGATATCTCGGCGTTCGAACTGGTCGACGTGCCGCATAGCGATGCAGCGGCGGCCAGGGCAGTAGAGATCATCCGCGAGGGCGGTGCAGACCTCCTGATGAAGGGAAGCCTGCACACGGATGAGCTCATGCGGGCCGTGACCTCGTCCACTACTGGGCTTAGGACGGCGCGACGGATCAGCCATGTATTCGTCATGGATGTTCCAAACCATGCGGAAACGCTCTTCATCACCGATGCCGCCATTAACATCGCGCCCGATCTCGACGCCAAACGCGACATCATTCAGAACGCGATCGATCTCTTCACGCAGATCGGTCTCGGCACGCCGCGGGTGGCAATCCTCTCGGCTGTCGAGACGGTCACATCGAAGATCCCTTCGACGATCGACGCCGCAGCTCTCTGCAAGATGGCCGAGCGCGGACAGATAACCGGCGGGGTTCTCGATGGACCGCTTGCCTTTGACAATGCGATCGATCCGGAAGCGGCACGAATAAAGGGCATTCAGTCGCCGGTTGCCGGCCACGCCGAGATCCTTGTCGTTCCAAACCTCGAGGCCGGCAACATGCTGGCGAAGAACTTGACCTTTCTCGCAAGGGCGGATGCGGCGGGCATCGTGCTAGGGGCGCGCGTTCCGATCATCCTGACATCGCGGGCGGATTCCGTCAGAGCACGTCTTGCCTCGTGCGCCGTTGCAGTCTTGCTTGCCGATGCGCGCCGTCGCACGGCACCGATACAAGGCGGTTGAAACCATGGATACAATCCTCGTCGTCAATGCCGGTTCTTCGAGCTTGAAATTCGAAGTGTTTTTGGTCGCGAGTTCGATGCAGCGACTAGTCAAGGGACAGGTGGAGGGGATCGGCACTGCGCCGCACCTCACCATCAAAAGCGCCGGAGGCGAGCGGTTGACGAGCGAGAACTATCCGCTCGAAGCCGTTCCCGACCTGCCGGCGGCGATGCGGCTCGTCGGGGAATGGTTACGGGAGAGGCAGGATGGGCGGCTGATCGCCGTCGGCCACCGCGTCGTCCATGGCGGCCCCAACCATTCACGCCCGGCGCGCGTCAATGCGGAGTTGCTTCGCGAACTGGAGCAGTACGCGCCGCTGGCACCTTTGCATCAGCCCAACAATCTCGCGCCGATCCGTGTGCTGTTGGAACGCCAGCCACAGCTTCCACAGATCGCCTGCTTCGACACGGCCTTTCATCGCGGCCATGACCCTATGACGGACCACTATGCCATTCCGGCACACTATTTCGATGAAGGTATCCGACGGTATGGCTTTCATGGACTTTCCTATGAATATATCGCCGGAAAGTTGGGCGAGATCGCACCTGCCATTAGCAAAGGGCGGATTGTCGTTGCGCATCTGGGGAGCGGCGCATCGATGTGCGCGTTGTATCGAGGCGGGAGCGTCGAGAGCACGCTTGGCTTTACGGCTCTCGACGGCCTGCCGATGGGCACGCGATGCGGCCAGATCGACCCCGGCGTGCTGCTCTACCTCCTGCAGCAGCATGGCATGACGGCACCGCAGCTGCAGGATCTTCTCTACAAGGAATCAGGTCTGAAAGGGCTTTCCGGCATCAGCAACGACGTGCGCGACCTGCTTGCCAGCGACGAGGCGGGCGCACGGCTCGCGCTTGACCATTTCGTCCATCGCATAGGCCTCAACGCCGGCGCTCTGACCGCCGCGCTCGGCGGGCTGGACGCCTTTGTGTTTACGGCTGGCATCGGTGAAAATTCGCCGGCCATGCGTGCACGGATTGCCAAGAAGCTGGAATGGGTTGGCGCCTTCCTCGATCAGGCGCGGAACGAGGCCGGTGATCTGCTTGTCTCCAGCGACGACAGCAAGGTGGCCATCTACGTCGTGCCGACGGACGAGGAACTGATGATCGCGCGGCATACGCTCGCGCTTATCGCGGCGTAGGTCGCGTCAGACTGCAGGTTTTAAGACCGAAGAGAGGGCTGATATGATTCCAGAGGTAAAGGCCAAGCTTCTCGAAGGAAAGCGCGGGCTTGTGGTCGGTATTGCCAATGACCAGTCGATCGCGTGGGGCTGCGCCAGAGCGTTTCGTGCCTTGGGCGCGGAGCTTGCGGTGACCTATCTCAACGACAAGGCCAAGCCCTATGTCGAGCCGCTGGCTGAGGCGTTGGAGGCGCCCATCGTCATGCCGCTGGACGTCGCAGTCCCCGGACAGTTGGAGGCCGTGTTCGACCGCATTGCGGAGCAATGGGGCGAGCTCGATTTCGTTGTGCATTCAATCGCCTTTTCGCCGAAGGAGACGCTGCAGGGGCGCGTCGTCGATGTGCCTCACGACGGCTTCCTGAAGACGATGGACATCTCCTGCTGGTCGTTCATCCGCATGGCGCATCTCTCCGAACCTCTGATGAAACGTGGCGGCACCCTGTTCACCATGACTTACTACGGCAGCCAGATGGTCGTGAAGAACTACAATGTCATGGGCGTCGCCAAGGCGGCTCTGGAAAGCGCCGTCCGCTACATCGCCGCGGAGCTCGGACCGAAGGGCATCCGTGTGCATGCGATCTCGCCAGGCCCGCTGGCAACACGGGCAGCCTCAGGTATTCCCGAATTTGACGAGCTTCTGAACAGGGCACAGGAAACGGCCCCGACGCGCAGCCTCGTCTCCATCGACGATGTCGGCATGGCGACCGCCTTTCTGGCTCATGACGCCGCGCGATTGATCACGGGCGATACGATCTACATCGACGGCGGCTATCATATCGTTGACTAGGACCGGGGCTTCCAAGCCTGTCGATGC
Organism: Rhizobium mesoamericanum STM3625; assembly: GCF_000312665.1. Classification (GTDB taxonomy): domain Bacteria; phylum Pseudomonadota; class Alphaproteobacteria; order Rhizobiales; family Rhizobiaceae; genus Rhizobium; species Rhizobium mesoamericanum. The sequence continues at coordinate 3,116,379 of NZ_HF536772.1, forward strand.
ACAAGACCCGCCGCTTGCAACGTGAGCGGCGGGTTCGGCGTCGGCTTTCGACAGCATCAGGACTTTGCAGCGGCGGCGCGCTGTTTGCGGAATTGCAGGGCCGGAAGCCCGCCCCAGCCCCAATTGTCGAGATCGACTTCCTCGATCACGACGAAGGTGGATTCAAGCGGCTTGTTTAGGACGTCGAGCAGCACCTGGCTGACGCCCTTGATGATTGCGGCCTTTTCCTCAGCGGATACGGAATTGCGTTCGGGTGTGGTTCCTTCACGGGTGACTTGTACGGTAACGATAGGCATTTGCAGTCTCCTTTCTCGAGGTTTGATCGCAGCGTCTACCAGCGGCCGGCGTTCTGGCCGCCATCGACGTGGAGGATCTCGCCGGTGACGAAGCTCGCTCCCTCGAGATAAAGGACGGCATCGACGATATCGCGAATTTCGCCCATCCGGCCGACCGGATGGAGGGTCGAAAGCGCTGCATGGGTTTCCTGTGGATGCATCGGCGTCTTGATCACGCCCGGCGAGACCGCGTTGACGCGAACGCCACTCTTTGCGTATTCGATTGCCAATTCCTGGGTGACCGCGTTCAGGCCGCCCTTGGTCAGGGAAGCGAGGGCAGCGGGCACGCCGGCGATTGGCTGATTGACGAGGCTGGTGGTGATCGTGACGATGTGGCCTGAGCGCTGTTTCAGCATTTCAGCGATTGCGTGCTGCGTGATGTGAAAGAAGCCGGCGACATTTACGCTCATGTTTTGGTCGTAGTCATCCTGGGTAAATTCCGTGAACGGCTTGGCCAGGAAGACGCCGGCATTGTTTACCAATGTGTCGATGCGGCCGAAGCGCTCAAGCGCCTCGCGCACGACACGCTTGGCAGTCTCGGGCTTGCCGATATCTCCGGGGACGGCAAGTATGCCGGTGTCCGAGCTCGGTTCGATCGACCGCGAGGTGGCGACGACGCGATAATTCCGATCACGGTAGGCTCGCACCAATTCCGCGCCGATGCCCTGCGATGCACCGGTGACGATGGCGACCTTCTGTTGCGTGCTCATGATGTGTGATCCTTTCAATTGCCGCGGCCGCTTGGGGGCCGCCCCACGCCCTCGGCGTTGGTGCAATTGATTTAGATCCATTCGACATAGGAGAGAATTGCCGCTGTTTGCGCGACAATCAACCGAATTTCGGCATAATCAGGCGAGGCTGTCTGCTGCAGCCGCCATGCGCGCGAATTCTGAACGAAGGCGAGGCGTCGCGAAATCGACAAAGGCGCGAACCTTTGGCACCGACATCCGGCCCTGCGGCGCAAGTAGATGCACCGGAAGCGGCGGATGTTCGGCATCGGCTAGCACGATCTTCAACCGTCCGTCGCGTACATAAGCGGCGACATGGTAAGAGTAGAGCCTCGTCAGCCCGCCGCCCGCAGCAGCCGACGCGGCGGCGGCACGAACGCTGTTGACGATGCATCGCGGCGCGAAGTGAACCGTTCGCGGAATCGTCGAACCCTTGGCCGGCGTAAAGCTCCAGGAATCCAGACCGAAGTTGCTGAACGCGATGATCTGGTGTTTTGCCAGGTCGCCCGGCTCCCCAATGTCCGGATGGCTCACCAGATAGTCGGGGGAGGCGACCACGACGCGTCGCACGTCGCCACCGAGACGGGTGGAGACATGGGAGGAGTCCGACAGGTGGCCGATACGCACGGCAAGATCGACGCCTTCGTCGACGAGATTGACGAACCGATCCAGCATGAGAAACCGCACAGAGACGGACGGGTGAAGGTCCAGGAAGTCGTCCAATATCGGGCGCAACACCTCTTCTCCAAGGATAGGCGGCGCTGAAATTGTGAGCGTTCCGCGCGGTGCCGCCCGTTCGCCGCCGGCCAGCATGTCAGCTTCCTCGAGATCCACCAGCACGCGCCGACAGGCGGCCGCGTAGCGTTGACCAGCCTCGCTCAACTTCAATGTCCGGGTCGTCCGGTGCAGAAGCTCCACACCGACATGCGCCTCCAGGAAGCTCAGCGCGCGACTGACTGCCGTCGGCGATCGTTTGAGATTGCGGGCTGCACCGGCAAGACTGCCCTCGTCAATCGCCGTCACAAACACCTTCATTGCGTCGATGCGATCCATTCTGTCGCCTCGCGGAATAGTGATTGTCCGGCGGCGAGTATTCACCCGAAATCAGAAGGAAGTAAATATGCGCAGGTGTGACAAGACAGGTTGCGAAATCGCTCTATCTGTTGGGCAAGCCGGCAGCTGATAAAGGTTCGGAAAAGACCCAGAGCGCGACGTGCTCGCGGGTAGCAGGAAAACCGGCCAAATCGCATCTCGCGTTCGCTCAACAAAGGGAGACTGACGATGAAGATTCTGATGGTTTTGACGTCGCATGATCAGCTTGGAAACACCGGCAAGCCGACCGGCTTTTGGCTCGAGGAGTTTGCCGCACCCTACTACGTGTTCAAGGATGCAGGCGCCGAGATCACCCTTGCGTCGCCGAAGGGCGGACAGCCGCCGATCGACCCGAAGAGCGACGAGCCAGCCAATCAGACAGAGGCGATGGCGCGTTTCAAGGGCGATCCGGCAGCGCAAAAGGAGCTTGCAAACACCGTACGGCTCAGAGAGGTCAAGGCGGATGGCTTCGATACGGTCTTCTATCCCGGCGGCCACGGCCCGATGTGGGATCTGGTAAACGACCAGAACTCGGTTGCCCTGATCGAAACTTTCTACAATGCGGGCAAGCCGATCGCTTTGGTCTGTCACGCCCCCGGCGTCCTCAGAAAGGTAACCTATCAGGGGCAGCCTCTCGTCAAAGGCAAGCGCGTCACCGGCTTCGCAAACAGCGAGGAGGAGGCTGTCCATCTCACAGAGGTCGTACCATTTCTCGTCGAGGATGAGTTGAAGCGGCTAGGTGGGCACTACGAGAAGGCCGGTGATTGGATCGATTTCACAATTGTCGACGGGCGGCTGATCACGGGGCAGAATCCGGCCTCATCAGGCTCGGCTGCCAAGAAACTGCTGAAGCTCTTAAACCCTTGAACCGGCGTTTGGCGCCACTTGCACTCTGATACAAAACGGGTGGAACGCGACACATCCGGGATACTTCGGACTGATCCCCTGCAGCCACCGTCAACGACCAGTGCGTAAAGACCGGTCAACTGCAGGGTTCGAAAATGATCCTATTTCTGATCGCCTATCTGGCAGGGGCACTGACCATCGTCAGCCCCTGCATCCTTCCGGTGCTGCCCTTTGTCCTTTCGCGGGCAGGTCAGCCGTTTGCAAGAAGCATCCTGCCAATGCTGCTCGGCATTATCGTGACCTTTGCCGGCGTCGCAACGCTTGCTGCTGTCGGCGGAAGCTGGGCCGTGCACACCAACGAAATAGGCCGGTGTGCTGCCATTGCTTTGATTGCTGGTTTCGGGGTGACGCTACTTTCGCCGCGCATGGCTGCAATGATAATGCGGCCCGCCGTGGCGCTTGGCAGCCGCCTGTCGCAGCAGGCGGGCGGCAAGGCGGGCAGTGCCGGCGCTTCCTTCGTTCTCGGCGTCGCGACCGGTCTTCTCTGGGCGCCTTGCGCCGGCCCTATCCTGGGGCTGGTCCTGACGGGTGCCGCGCTGCAAGGGGCGAATGTGCAGACCACGCTGCTTTTGACAGCTTACGCAGCTGGTGCCGCAACTTCGCTTGCTTTGGCCGTACTTGCCGGCGAGAAGGTGTTTGCCGGTATGAAGCGATCATTGGGCATTGGCGATCGCCTGCGGCAGGGGCTTGGCGTCGCCGTCCTGGCTGGCGTTGCAGCAATCGCGCTTGGGCTCGATACCGGCCTGTTGTCGCGTCTCTCCTATGCCAGCAGCATCCGCATCGAGCAGTCGCTGCTTGATCGTCTGCGTGACACAGGCGGTGCTGGCGCAGAGGCGAGCGTTAATGCGATGCAGCTTGCCGCGAGCAATGGGCTTAAGGGATACCAGAGCAACTTGCCGAAGCTCGGCCGCTTCGTCTCGCTTGACGGCGCTGTTGAATGGTTGAATTCGAAGCCGCTCACGGCTGAAGATCTGCGCGGCAAGGTCGTTCTGGTCGATTTCTGGACCTACTCATGCATCAACTGCATTCGGACGATCCCTTACCTTCGGGCCTGGGCCGAGAAGTATCGGGATCAAGGCCTTGTCGTGATCGGCGTCCATTCTCCCGAATTTGCTTTCGAGAAGCGGATAGACAATGTCCGTCAGGCGATGGATGAGTTCCAGATCGGCTATCCCGTCGCAATCGACAATGACTTCAAAATCTGGCGGTCGTTCGGCAACAACTACTGGCCAGCCCACTATTTCATCGACGCCAAGGGCCAGATCCGGCACACCCAGTTCGGCGAGGGAGACTATGAGCAATCCGAGCGGGTGATCCAGGATCTGCTCGCGGAAGCCGCCGGCAGCAGGAAGGCTGACACGGCCGCTGTCGCGCCGGATGCCAAGGGCGCCGAAGCGGCGCCCGACCTCGCCCGGCTGCAGTCCGGTGAATCTTATATAGGCTATGTCCGCGCCGCCAACTTCATCTCGCCGGAAGGCGTCGGAGCAGATGTTGCGCGTGATTACACGGTGGGAAAACCGGAGCTCAACGAATGGGGACTCACCGGCAAGTGGACCGTAGGGGGCGAGCAAGCTTCGCTCGACCAGGCGGGCGGCGGCATCACGTACCGGTTCAGTGCGCGGGATCTGCATCTGGTGCTTGGATCTGGAGCGGACGGCAAGAAGATCCGCTTTCAGGTGAAGGTGGATGGAGTGGAACCAGGCATGGACCACGGTTCAGATATCGACGCAAAGGGCAACGGCACAGTCTCGCAAACCCGGCTCTATCAGCTGGTGCGCCAGTCCGGCGATGTGCGGGAGAGGACGTTCGAGATCCGCTTCCTCGATCCCGGTGTCGAAGCATTTGTCTTCACCTTCGGATGAAAGGACAGAACAATGAAATATCGACAGAAAACCCGTTCTGCCTCAGTCGGTGCCATCGCTCACCTCGGCATTGCCGCGCTGGTGGTGCTCGGTGGAGGCGGCGTGGCGCTGAAATTGAATGGCGGATCGAAGCTCGAGGAAGCCAAGCAGGTTCCTAAGCCCCTGCATGACGTGACCACAACGGCCGGAACGCAAACGCTGGTGCTTGCCGGCGGCTGTTTCTGGGGTGTCCAAGGGGCATTTCAGCACGTTGTCGGCGTCGTGAGCGCCACGGCAGGGTATGCCGGTGGTAGTGCTGCGACGGCGACCTACGAGATGACCGAGACCGGGCAGACCGGCCATGCCGAAGCAGTGGAGGTCGTCTTCAATCCCAAGCAAGTCGGTTACGGCCAGCTCCTGCAGATCTTCTTCTCTGTGGTTCACGATCCGACACAGGTTGATCAGCAAGGACCTGATGTCGGGAAGCAATACCGTTCGGCGATCTTTCCGTTGAACGATGAGCAGGCAGAGGTCGCCTCCGATTATATCACGCAACTCGGCAAAGAAGGTGCGTTCAGCCGCCCGATCGCGACTTCGATCGAACTCGGGAAGACCTTCTATCGCGCCGAGGCCTATCATCAAGATTACGCCTACAACAATCCCGACCAGCCTTATGTCTACATCTACGAGCAGCCGAAGATCGACGCTCTGAAACGGCTTTTCCCTGGGCAGTATCGGGAGCGACCAGTGCTTGTCGCAGACCGGGCGGGTTGACCTTTGCCACGGCGATGCAGACCGTCCCGAACTTTCCGGGGACCGGACCAGCGGACCAGGCAATTGAGGAGAAAGACAATGCGAATTCTAGTCGTTACTTTTGCCATGCTAGCGTTGGCAGCCGTGCCATGCGCCTGGGATAGTGCGCCGGGTGAATCGTCCCCGATCGCGGCCCTGTTCTCGCTGTTGTCGCCGGCGAATGCTGGTTCGAACGAGCGCGCGCAGACTGCACAGGGTACTTTCGTGGCGACGCCGTCCGACAAAGTACTCGCCCACTATGTGCGCTATCGAGGACCTCTAGGATGAAACTCTTCGAAGACAAGAAGTCGCGCTGGCGCTGAAAGGGCTCGACTCGAGCGTGACATAATCGGCTCTGCTGGTCAGCCCGCAGGGCGCAGAGCTCGCCATCATCGAATATTTCGACGAGCGTTGCCCTGAGCCACTACTCCTGCGGCAAGCGCGAAGATCGCGCCTTTGCGCGGACAGGTACCCTGACGATCGCTGAAGACATCCATCCGCTTCTTCCGCCGCGGGGCGACTGCCCACCGAGGACCGATCGGCATTGGAGCCGAGGATGTTGCGGAACGGAGCCGCGCCTCGATCCGCCTCGGACTAAAGGCGGTAGATGCGTCCCGCAAGCGATTAATGGCTGATGCGGGTTAGCCTCGCTCGGTCAGTGGCCCCGTTTGCAGCGAATACGACGAGACTCCGGAAGATCTCTGCATGTGCCGCTGGTCCCCTCTGGCCCTCGGGACCTGAGGGTCTTTGAGGCTTAATCAATCCGGCTGCTGGCTTCTTAAGACCGTTCGAGGTCTGGTCGACACTCGGGTGCAGTGCAGGGCGAATGCGGACACCGCTCAGGTTTCTGCGCATCGGGTCGCTTGTGGGGGATCCGCAATGGTCAGCCGCTGGCTGGTTGTCGTGGGTTGCCCCTTGGCGCGGACAAAGACAGCGTAATGTATGCCAATGTATCTCTCAACAGATGTGTCTACATTGGCTTTCATTTCCAGCCGACGGACACACAAACGATACACATGGATCATGTTTTATAGCGGTGTCTTTAACACAGCCCGGAGAGTAGCGATGGTAGAGGAAGTCGATCAACAACGGCGGCGATTCATGGGCGTAGCGGCGCTGACCGTCGCGGCCGCACAACTCGGGGGCATTGGAACGAGCTTTGCCCAGGCGGCGACACCTGCCGCTGTCCGTATTCCCACCATCGCGCCAGGCACGAAAACCTCGTTCGGCACAATCAAGCAGATCGATGCTGGGGTGTTGAACGTCGGCTATGCCGAACTTGGGGCAAGCGACGCGCCTGCGGTCATTCTCCTGCATGGTTGGCCCTACGACATCCATACCTACGTCGATGTTGCTCCGTTGCTCGCTGCAGTCGGCTATCGCGTCATCGTGCCCTATCTGCGCGGCTACGGTACGACGCGGTTCCTTTCCGACAAAACGATGCGCAACGGCCAGCAGTCCGCCATTGCCGCGGATATCGTCGCGCTCATGGATGCGCTCAAGATCGAGAAGGCGTTGATAGGCGGCTGTGACTGGGGAGCCCGGACGGCCGACATTATTGCCGCTCTGTGGCCCGAGCGCTGCAAGGCGCTAGTTTCCGTCAGCGGCTATCTCATCGGCAGCCAGGAAGCCAACAAGGCGCCACTGCCGCCGAAGGCTGAGCTTGCCTGGTGGTATCAGTTCTATTTTGCGACCGAACGCGGTCGCGAAGGCTATCAGCAATACCGCAGCGAATTCGCGAAGCTGATCTGGCAGCTTGCATCCCCAAGATGGAATTTCGACGACGCGACCTTCAACCGTAGCGCCGCCGCCTTCGATAACGCCGATCACGTCGATATCACCATCCACAACTACCGTTGGCGTATCAGCGCGGCTGATGGCGAGCGGAAGTACGATGAGCTCGAGGCGCGACTTTCAAAATTCCCGGTGATTGGAGTCCCGACGATTACGCTGGAAGGCGACGCCAATGGTGCGCCTCATCCGCAGCCGGAGGTCTATGCGAAGAAATTCTCGGGCAAATATGAGCATCGGCTGATCACCGGAGGCATCGGCCACAACCTGCCTCAGGAGGCTCCGCAATCCTTTGCGCAGGCAGTGGTCGACGTCGATCGCTTTTGATCGTTTTTACGGGCGACAGCGTGGCGGTTGGCCGCGACGTCCTCTGATGTCGGCTGGTTTGAATTCTGCAGTATAGATAGCGCATGCTACAAACTGCAGATTTCGGCCTGCCGGTCTAAGCCATTCATGGGCTGCTCTTTCAGGTGTTCGATGGTGCGGCACCCCGTCTGGGCTGGACCAGCTACTTTACTTATTCGTCGGTCTCTTCCGCCTTGGGCGTCGTGCTGAAGAGGTTCTTGAGCGCATTGGTTTTGGTTTTTTGTGCCTTGCTCATCTTTAGTGCGCGATTGGCGGCCTTGGCCTGTTCCAGCATCATTTCAATCTGGATCTGCTGAATCTCGGTCAATCGTTCCCACTGTCGATTCAACAGATGATCGACCTTTTCATGGAGGTGGCGAATTTCCAATTCGGCCTTGAGATTGACCTTATAGTCGTTGAGCGCCCGCAACCGATCCTTTGATTCCTGGCGGCGTTGGCTCATCATGATGATCGGCGCCTGCAGGGCGGCAATTGTCGAAAGGATAAGGTTCAGCAGAATGAAGGGATAGACGTCGAAAGCATCCTTTTCGCCAAGCGCCAGGTTGATACCCATCCAGACGGCGAGGAACATGCAGAAAGAGATGATGAAGGTCCAGCTTCCACCGAAAGCAGCGACGACATCTGCGACACGATCGCCGATTGAACGGTGTTCCTCGTAGTCCTCCTCAATGTTTTCGGCGAGCGTGTCGTGGCTCTTCAGGCTCTCGACGACTTCGTCCTCCAAGTTGGAGAGCTCTCCTCGTTCGTCGCGCAACAATTCGGCAATGTACTGGCCGCGGTAATCATCGACCACCTTGCGGCTGATGTAGTCGTCCGAACGGAGGCCAGGGTGCTTCTGCCGCATAAAATCTGCGAGCGAGGGGCGCATATCGTCAAAATGGATGGCGTCCTTCTTCTTCAGTGTGGCGCCCGTGATCGCGTCCACCAACTTGACTGACTTTGCCTTCGCCTGAGCCAGGCTCTTGGTATAGTCATCCATCTCAACGGTGGCGGCCTCTCCGTGCCCGGCGTCGAAGTCGACGATTTCTCCTGCAAAATCCAGGGGTTTCTCTTCTGCCATCTGCTGATCCTCGTTCCCGATTTTCCGCCCCTCTAGCCATCAAATCGAACAGGATTGTGACACTCATCTCCTCGCAAATTTGCGAGCCTGATGGTTGTTTTGGCTGAGGCCGAAAGGACCTCCGCAACCCGCCTTTGGAGACGAAAAGTGATGGCTTTTTGCGATATTCGTTTTCGATTGTTCGGCAATGGCAGGAATGGCGAGGGCATGCAGCGCGCCATGACTGCTCCTGGAAAGCAGCCGAGAAGTGTTTGGTTGTTGGCCTCTGGATTCTTGATCCGGCGTGGAGCGTTTCAGCGTTGCGCAGGGTTCCATATCCAGTGCGTGTCACGATTTGCCGGCCAGGCATCAGTTCCGGCTCGTATCTTATTGTATCGCCAGAACCTCAGACGGAATTTGTCTACATTTCAGCGCTTCAGCGAAACACTCCGGATACGTCCGTCGCGCCATCTGTGCTTCGACACGGGCAATCAGGCTCCGACTGTGTCCATTCTGTCGAAAGGAAGAGCACTATGAGCGAGAATCTGAAAGTCCTCTACACCGGTAAGACCCACACGACCGGCGGCCGTGACGGCGCATCGCATAGTTCCGACGGTCGCCTTGACGTCAAGCTGTCCCCGCCGGGCAGTACGGGGCAGGGGACAAACCCCGAGCAGCTTTTCGCCGCTGGCTGGTCGGCCTGCTTCATCGGTGCAATGGGCTTTGCCGCCAGCAGCCTGAAGGTTGCGCTTCCGACCGACCTCGCCGTTGACACCGAAGTGGACCTCTGCGGCAGCACCGGTGGCTATTCCCTACAGGCGCGCCTCTACGTGAAACTTCCAGGCATCGATCACGAAACTGCGCGGGCTATTGTCGATGCTGCACATCAAACCTGCCCATATTCCAAGGCAACGCGCGCTAATATCAACGTCACCATAAATCTCGTCTGACGAGATAAGAAAAACGGTCCTCCCCGTCAGATTGGGTATGGCGTTGAAGAGCGGCAGCTAACGGCTGCCCAGCTGACCGCTGCCGCTTTTTTCTATGTTGGAGCAATGATGGCGCATATTTCAGGCCATGGCTTGAACAATGGTCATCTCTGCCACAATGCCGCCGCCGTCGCGATTGCGAAGCGTCAGCGATCCACCGATCGCCGCGGCTAGCTGTACGGCAATGGCAAGGCCAAGCCCTGTTCCGCCGGTGTCGCGATTACGCGACTGCTCAAGGCGAAAGAAGGGCTTGAGGACGGCTTCCAGCTGGTCGTCGGGAATACCGGGCCCACGATCCATCACCCTGATGACGGTCGCCTCGTCGGCGCGACGTTCCACTTCGATCTCGGCGCGTCCGCCGAACTTCAACGCATTGTCGATCAGATTTGTCAGAATGCGCCTCAGGGCATGCGGCCGCGTCATGATCGCACCGCCGTCCATCTCTGTTATCGCAACCTCCTCGCCGGTGTCCTGGTAATCGTAGACAAGGCTTTCGATGAAGGAAGAAAGATCGATGCGGGAGGCCTTCTCGACATTGCCATGGGCACTGCGAGCGTAGGCGACGCCTTCCTTGACGAGACGCTCGATCTCGCCGAGATCCCGCATCAATTTGTCTCTGTCATCGAGATCGTCGGCCATTTCCACCCTGAGCTTCATCCGTGTGATCGGTGTTTGAAGATCATGCGATATGGCCGCGAGTATCTGCACGCGCTCCTCGAGATAGTGGGCGATGCGCTCGCGCATTGCGTTGAAGGCGGTTGCGGCATAGGCGACTTCGCTTGGTCCTGTCTCGCTGAGGCGAGGAGTCTTCAGATTCGGATCGAGGTTGTCAGCGGCCCTTGCGAGATTGACGAGCGGGCGAATGGCCTGGCGCACGGCAAACCAGCTGCAGAGCACCAGCAAAGCCAGTTGTGCGACGAGCACGTACGGCAGCCAGTCGGCGAGAGGCATGACGCCAGTCGGATTGACGTCAATCGTCAAGGGTGTGCCATCGCTCAGAGCGATATGCGCCTGAAGGCGAAAATTCGGACCGGGGATCGTTTCGACCGTGATCGGATATTTCGGCCCGATTGCCGCCCGCACCTTGGAGGCAATTTCGGCACCGCGCGCGTCGAGCGCTGGTGTTCCAGACAGGCCCCGCCCCAGAACAAACCTGTAGCTTCCCCGATCGAGTCGATCGAGCCAATCCGGGCGCTCGGCCGGTGGGAGCCGATCGAGGATTGCGATCGAAGTCGAGACGTCATTTTCGAGCGTGTTGAACATCATCGACTTGGCAGCCGTATAGCGCTCGAAAAACAGCACTGTGAACGACATGGCATGCGCAATCGCCAGACCGGCAAGCAGAATAAGAAATAACCGCGCTCCGAGGGTGCGCGGCCATAGACGAAATCCTTTCAGAAGGGCGCGCGTCGCCATCAGCGGGCCTCGGTGATCTCGATCGGCATGGAAAAGACATACCCTTCGCTTCGGACGGTCTTGATGTAGGTCGGCTCTCGGGCGTCGTCTCCGAGACGCTGGCGGACGCGGCTGACCAGAAGGTCTATCGACCGATCGAAAAGCTCCGCGTCGCGGCCCTGCGTCAGGTTGAGAAGCTGGTCGCGGTTGAGAACGCGCTGGGGGTGGTCGATGAAGACGCGCAGCAGGCGATATTCGGCGCCGCTAAGCGCAATCACCGTTCCGTTGGAATCGATGAGGTGGCGTGCCGTTGTGTCCAGTTTCCACTGGCCGAAGCTCAGCAACTGACCGGCCTCCGATATTTGCAGATTGGGCGGCAGCATCCGGGTGCGCCGAAGCACAGCCTTGATGCGGGCCAACAATTCGCGCGCCGAAAACGGTTTGGCCAGGTAGTCGTCCGCACCCATCTCGAGACCGATGATGCGGTCCATCTCATCGATGCGGGCCGTCAGCATGATGATGGGAATGGCCTTGTGTCGGCCGGCACGCAACTCGCGGCTAAGAACGAGGCCGTCGTCGCCGGGCATCATCACATCCAGGATGATGAGATCGACCGAGTTTGTTTCAAGGAAGGAGCGCATGTGCCGCCCGTCCGCAGCCGCGGTGACGCGCAGGCCATTCTTCTGTAGGTAACTCGATATAAGTTCCCTTATTTCGCGATCGTCATCGACGATCAGGATATGGTCGATGTGCTCCATCGCGCGATCTCCAATCTCGCACTGCTAGTGACGTCCGTGATGTATCCGCCATATGTTTGCGGCATGCAGGTTTGCATGTTGCCGTATCCGCGGCGCTTTAGATTACATTGCGATACAAGTCCGTACCTCAATAGGCTATCCCGATTACCAATGCATTGAGAGCGGGCGTACGATGGCGAAAGTCGATCCAGGTTTTGCTGTCGAGCGCAGCGTTGCGGAGAGCCTGGTGCCCCACTGGTGAATCGTCACCTTTAACTATCGACCTGTATGTGGCTCCGTCGTTTCCTCCGTTTGAGCCGGGGTCGGCGCAAGCTCGGTGCGCAAAATGAGGGAATGACACGGCTGCACTGTATCCCTTGGATATTCGCAACGACGCGAGAGCTGCGATTGCTCGCATTACCCTCTAAAAACCTCGAAGTTCTGCCGGATAACGTACTGGCGGGCCGTCAATGGCTCATCAGCAGGGGAACATTGGCGTGGGACAGAAGGCGATAGGTAACGCGGCCAAGAAGCAGTTCGAGGAGATAACCATGCTTGAACGCGCCGATCAGGATGCACGAGGCATTTACCGATGTGCCAAAATCGAGGATGGTGTTGCCGACCGAGCGGCCTGCTGAGGAGGTTACGACGATCTCGGCCTCGACTCCCAGATGACGGCAGATTTCCCGCGCGGTAGTCTCATAGTGCCTGCTCGGCATGTCGTCGACGCAGAGAACGGTGATACGGTTAGCAGCAACGAGCCAGCGCCTCGCGGCGACCATTGTCCTCCGTGAATGCTCATGCGGCTTCCAGCCGATCAGAACGTGGTCCAGTAGTCGTCCGCGATAACCACTGGCCGGTGGTACGAGTACGAGCTTGCCCTCATAAAAGAGAACGTTGTGGAAGACATCGCGTGCATCGAGATTGCCCTTGTAGGGTGTCACGACAAGCGACGCGTTGCGACAGACATTGGTGACGCAGCGGCGAAGATCGCCCTGGAAATCGCCGAGCATCAGGCTCTGCCGATGGGGGGCGCCGAGTTTCCACTCGTCGAAGAGCCGCTTGACGCGTTCGAATCGCTCGTGTGTCGAACCCTCCTCCAGGTCCCGGAGCATCTGCAATTCGATTTCCTCGGCCGAGACAAGCATCGCGAGCGGGTCGGCACCAATATGGACGGCAGCGATACGGTCGTGAACGGCGTCGGCTGCGTCGTCGGCCAGATCGAGGCAGGACTGCGCGGAGGCCGGATCCGGCAGAAGTGCGACAATATCGGCTTGGCTGGTGAGATCACGGACGTTGCGCGGGGCAGCACCCGGGTCGGGCCCGCCGAACCCCCTTTGCGCCCAGTTGTGGTCATTGGTAGTCGTGGTGATCAAGATGGCCCTCCCTTCTGGATTGGCCCCACGCGATTTTCAATAAAAGCATACTCTAATATGCGTGGCGTTTGAATTGTCACTTGGAGCGAAGGCATCTATTTTTCGAGGCCGACTTCGTCTCCACGCGCTGTTGTCGATCCCGGTGATTGGATCATGATGGCGAGTGCTCATTTCGATGATCTTGCGCGTCGATCGTGAGCTGCTAGAATCTTCCTGCCAAGCTTTTGCGTGGGCTGCATTTTCGTGTTTCTCTGGCTTTACGCGGTGCATGATGGAGATGCCAGTTGCCTCTAAGCTGAGTTACGGCGCGGAGCCCGGATTGCGCTTCGCGCTGATCTTGGACAGGTGTGGTGGTTGCAAACAGTTGGACCTCGCACGGGCCCAGCAATGGAAGCCTGAAGACGGGATACTCTGGCTACATTTCGAGCGGGACCATGCGGCGGCGGCCGATTGGGTCAATAGGCAAAGCAGCCTCGATAGCTTCGTGACGGAAGCCCTTCTTGAGGAAGAGACCCGGCCACGCGTCGAACCGGTCGATGATGGCCTGCTGATTATTCTTCGCGGCGTGTGCGCCACTGCCCCGGACGAAGAGCCGGAGAAGCACACCGATATTGATCTCGTGCCGCTTCACATGTGGGTCGACGCCAACAAGGTCATTTCGCTGCGTGACAGCGGTCATTACATCACCGCGCTTCGCGACATTCGCCTGGCGCTCGAGAAAGGCAAGGGACCGCATCGCACCGGAGACCTATTGGCGCTGATTGGCGACAAACTTGTGCGCGACCTGGAGCCCGTGCTCGATGCAATGGACGAGGAAGTGGACGAGCTAGACGAAATGATTTTTCACGGCGAGGCAGGCGAGGTGCGTGAGCGCCTCAAGCTGCTGCGCCGGCGTTCCGTTCAGCTTCGCCGCTATCTTGCGCCGCAACGCGATGCGTTGAACCGTATTGAGCATGACGACGCGCCATGGCTCCTGGAGCGCGACAAGCTGCGGATGCGCGAGGTCATCGACAAGCTGATGCGCTTCATCGAATATCTCGACGCTATCCGAGACCGCACCAGTATCCTCCACGACGACCTCTCAACTGTGATCAGCGAGCGCATCGCGCGTAACTCCAACCGACTGGCGGCATTGGCGGCCCTGCTTTTACCTCCGAGCGTGGTGGCTGGCTTGTTCGGCATGAACGTCGGGGGCATTCCTGGAGTCAACGACACCTGGGCATTCGTCATCATTGTCGTGTTCGTGACAGTGACCTCCGTTGCGACACTCTGGGTCCTTCGGCGGATCGGCTGGCTTTAGACGGCAATCGACCGCCCCGCAATTTCCAGCCAATCAGTTCGCGGCGAAGCAGTAGCAAAGACTGTCGCCTCTGGTCCCGTTTGAGGCCTTAACCGTGCGGGCGCTTGTCGCGTGCGAGGTGAAAGCCACTGCCGGGTTTGTTGAGGCATTCTCTGAGTATGCCGTGCTGCTGGAGGACGCACCTTAACCCGAGGTTTCGATAAAGTCGCCGTGATTTAAACCGTGCGTTCTTGACAATGGATTTGCCCGGTAAATATCTGTGGTTTCCGGCTTCACACGCAAGGCTCCGGCTCAGCATGATCGACACACGCTTTTCGACCGCTTTACAGATTGTCATCAGTGTGGCTGTCAACGAAGAGGCAAATCAACGCACCACAAGCCAGTCGCTTGCGCTAGGGCTCGATACAAGTGCTAGCTTTGTCCGCAAGCTGCTGCTGCCGCTCAATGAAAGTGGCATACTCGCCACCGCCCAGGGGGGCAAGGGCGGTATCCGCCTGGCGCGACCGCGAGACCGGATATTGCTCAGCCAGATCTACGGCGCGGTGACCGGTGACAAGAAGATCTGGGCGACGCGGCACGATATTCCACACGAGGGGCTTGTGGGCGAGAATATCGGCGATCTTTCGGAGTTTCTTTGCAATCGAGCCGAGCAGGCCGTTGTCGACATGCTCGGTTCGGTGACCATCGAAGACAGCATAACGGAACTCCGGCGCCTCGAGGCGCAGAAGTCTGCCAGCCACCTGCAGCCGGCGGATGCCAGCCTTGCGCGTGACCGCCACGCTGCCGGATAGCATCATCCTCAAAACGAAAGGAGCGGCCGGGCAGGAAACCCGAGCCACTCCTCGTAACTGATCGGAGGTCAATCTGATCAGAAACTATTAATCCAGCGCGGCGCGGCGCTGCCACTCTTCGCGATTTTAGCCACGAAGAGAGGCGGAAACGCGGCGCCGGTTTTTATTAGAACGCGCGCTGGAGGCGGAAGAAGCCTGTCGTTACGTCATCGCCCTTATCCGGGTCGAGGTAGTTGACGGTCGCCTTGGCGTAGAGGTTGTCGACGATCTGATAGTCCACCGTCAAACCAACCTTCCAGGCATCGTTGTTGTCGTCAAAGTCGCCAGCGGTGATACCGTAGTTGCCGTAGTATTGGACACCGGGGGTGATCTTCAGCTTGTCGGTTGCCTTGATGGCGTATTCAGCAGCGATAACCCATTCAGCGGTCTGGTAGTAGGAGTTCGGGCCGCTGGAGTAGACGCCTGCGAGGCCGAGGGTGCCCGGGCCGATGGCAACGGTACCCATGGCGCGAACCGCGCCTTCTTCGTTGTCGGTGTCGTAGCCAGCCGTGATCTGGTAGGTGAATATACCTGCCTTGCCGCCAACGCCGATTGCTATGCCAACATTGTTCGGGTTTTCGCCGGTGCTGTAGTAGCCATCTTCCAGCTCATCGACGCTGATGCCAGCGTAGAAGTTGTCTGCTTCGTACTGGTAACGAATGGAGTTGTGCAGCGTAACCTTGCTGCCGACGTCGTCCGTTTCGCCCGAGAGACCATCGTCCCACCAGCTGTAGAACAGACCGGCACGGAAGCCAGCAATGTCGATGTATGCCGAGTCAAGCACAGCAGACTGCGAGGAAGCATTGTCGGCATTCGTCTGCAGGACTATAACACCGGTGAGCGGGCCGTATTCAGTGTCGCTCTTTGCGGTAAACTGAACCTGACCACGGGTGTATGCGTCCCAGTCAGAGTCATTGGCGACATTCGCGCCGTTGCCCTTGGTCGCACTGGCGGCCGGGCCGGCGTTAACCTGGAAACGGATGTAACCGCTGATCTTTAGGCAGGTCTCCGTGCCCGGGATGTAAAAGTAGCCGCTGCCATATGCGTCGCAAACGCGGACATATTCAACCGGCTCTGGCTCGGCAGCTACGATGGCGTCGGCGGCCTGGGCGCTCGAGATGGCGGCCAAAGCTGCCGCCGAGCTCATAAGGATCATCTTAATGTTCATTTTCAGTCCAATCTTTGTCGATTGGGCACAGGTCATCACCGCCGAAAACCGGCTCTACCTACCCCAAAATGTTTCGTACAAGCCCTTGCGGGAAACGCGGTACGTCCCGCGGCGCCAAATTACATTTTCGAATTAATGTATCAATGATAGATGCAGTCGTAATTCGGTTTTGCTGCAAAGCGAAATATGGGTGTTGCGCAAAGGCAACTGTCGATTTTTGACGCAGGCATTGTCTGCTACCGCAGGATATAACTTATTGTTACTACGCACGTTTTTGTAGTAGATGTATCCGGATAGTATTGCTGCGATGCAGCATTTATGGGGCTGCTGCGCTCATCCTTTCTTCAGCCGATTCCCCACTCATGGTGAAATGCTCCTCACTGGACTCACGTCATTCAAGAGCGCGGCTGAATGCCTAGATCGAGCCTGAAAATGCCATGTACGTCGATCAGGCATTCAAGCAGATTTGTCAGCCCGTCACTGAAGTGCCGGCTTGCCTCGGCAGCCTCGTGGCTTGCAAGCGTCGTGGAGCCGATAATTCGAACGCCGAAGATATCGACGGTTTCGTCGGCGCGCGTCAGAGCACAATTGCCTCCATTTTCGCTGGCAAGATCGATGATGACGGTTCCCGGGCCGAGCCGCGAAAGCATATCCTCATCAATCAACACAGGGGCAGTTTGACCGGGATTTGCAACGTTCGTCGTGATCACTTGCATCTGCGACAAGGGACCAGAAAGCTCTTGGCGAAGTAGCACCAGCTCTCGCTCCGAGGATGGTATAATCGCTTCAACCGAACTGAAAAGTCTGGCGCCGAGCCGTTCGATCTTTGCTTGCGCATCCTTTCCGAGGCCGAAGCCGTAGGTAAGCGCTCCGAGTCGACGCGCGGTCGCCAGTGCCTGCAGGCTTGCTGCGTCGCTGCCCAGCGCCGCCATTCTTACCGGTCGCACGACGCTACCATCCACCGTAAGCATCGGATGCAAAATGCCGAGCTGTCTGGCGCCCTCGAGGATGGCGGCATGGCCGGTGATCGCTGCCTGTCCCGATGCGATATCAGCGCCCTTGTGGCCGAGCACTTTAGAAAGCCGGGCGATGTCGAGATGGAGTGGTTGTTTTCTGGGGCAAGGGCGGGTGTCCTGAGGTGCATTCGAACCTAGGAAGACGAGAACCGCCGTCGCTGGAAAAACCCGCGCGGATACAGGCTGTCGCACACTGACAAATATATCCGAAGAGGACACCATATCAGCAAATTCGGCTGGCTCAGCGCCGGCGGCGACGTAGGCCTCGTCCGCGTGGCCCGCGCCGACGCCGCAGCCACGCTCGAACCAAATCACCATACGCTTGGAAAGGCGCCGCACATCCTGCGGCGTCAATGCAACCCGACGCTCACCGGGGTGGGTTTCCCGAAGCAGCCCGGCACGGACGCGGATAAGGTTGGGCATTCATCGCTCTGACGAGAGGTAAATCGAAATGTGGCGCGCCAGCGATATAGGCGGTCTCTTCCATAGTTTTATGACAGTTTGGTAGTTTTATTTTGTGCGGCTTTGCGGATTTCAGCATTGCCGCAACTGCCGATAAGTCATTCATTTTAAACGATACTATTTACAGCTTGTATGAGCGATGTCGAATAAGGCTGACTGTCCTGCGAGATCAGGTTTTGCCCAGAGGTATTTGGATGTAATGGTCAATCATCAGGCGCTTGGCTGCTGGAGGCATTGGTGAATTTCTATTCGATTTATGATCAAGGTTTTGTCCGCGTCGCGGCCTGCACGCCGAACTGCGAAATCGGCGATCCAGACTTTAACGCGCAGGCAACATTGGAGCTGGCCCGCCAGGGACATGCCGAGGGCGTTGGTCTCATGGTCTTCCCCGAACTCGGCATCTCCAGCTACGCGATCGACGACCTGTTGGGGCAGGACGCGCTTCTCAAGGGCGTGGATGCTGCAATCGCCGAGATTGTCCGGGCAAGCCGAGATCTGACGCCGGTACTTCTTGTTGGCGCGCCGCTGCAGAACGGTGGGCGGCTCTACAACTGCGCCGTTGCCATTCACTCCGGCCGTGTTCTCGGTGTCGTTCCAAAGATGCACCTCCCGAACTATCGGGAGTTCTACGAGAAGCGCTGGTTTGCGTCCGGACGAAGCGTCCGTGGCGAAAGCATTCGGGTGGCCGGGGAGAAGGTGCCCTTCGGCACGGACCTCATCTTTGCCGCACAGGATATGGACGATTTCGTCTTCCATATCGAGATCTGCGAAGATCTCTGGGCACCGGCGCCACCGAGCGATTTCGGCGCACTCGCGGGCGCATTGATCCTCGCTAATCTTTCGGCCAGCAACATAACGGTCGGAAAGGCCGACACTCGCAAGCTGCTGTGCTCGGCGCAGTCAGCCCGCAGCCTGTCGGCCTATGTCTATTCGGCGGCAGGCCCGGGCGAATCGACGACGGACCTCGCATGGGACGGTCAGGCCTGCATCTATGAGCTCGGCAGCCTGCTTGCTGAAACCGACCGTTTCCCAACCTCGTCGCAGATGTGCGTGGCGGACATCGATCTCGAAAGAATGCGACTTGAGCGCTTGCGGACCGGTACATTCAACGATGCGGCGACGCTCAATGCCGCCGATCACGAATTCCGGCGGGTAGCATTCCAGTTCAAGAAGCCGAAGGGCGACATAGGCTTCAAACGAGATGTTGCACGTTTCCCCTTCGTGCCGGCTGATGAAAGCCGCCTCGATCAGGATTGCTATGAAACATTCAACATCCAGGTGCAGGGGCTGATGAAGCGGCTGCGCTCGACCGGCATCAAGCGGCTGTGCATTGGCATTTCGGGCGGTCTTGACTCCACCCACGCGCTGCTTGTTGCTGCACGTGCTTTCGACCAACTCGGCTGGCCGCGCTCTGACATTCTTTGCTTCACCATGCCGGGATTTGCCACGGGCGACGCCACCAAGTCGAACGCCTGGGCGCTGATGCGCAGCTTGGGTGTAACGGCCGACGAAGTGGACATCAGACCGTTGGCCCTGCAACTGCTCAAGGATTTGAAACATCCGTTTGCAGGCGGCAAGCCGGTCTACGATACGACTTTCGAAAACGTCCAGGCCGGTCTGCGCACGGACTTCCTGTTCCGTGCGGCGAACCAGCACAATGCCCTGGTGCTCGGAACTGGAGACCTTTCAGAAATCGGCCTCGGCTGGTCGACCTATGGGGTCGGCGACCAGATGAGCCACTATAACGTCAATGCATCGGTGCCGAAGACACTGATCCAGCATCTGATTCGCTGGGTGATCCGTTCCGGTGATTTCGATGCGGAAGCGAGCGCGACATTGGAGAGCATTCTTGGCACGCTGATTTCACCCGAATTGGTTCCCGCCGATGAGAACGGCATCATGCAGAGTACGGAGGACAAGATCGGGCCGTACGATCTGCACGACTTCGCGCTCTATTACACCACGCGTTTTGGCCTTCGCCCTTCGAAAATCGCTTTCCTTGCCTACAACGCCTGGCGGGACGCCGAGACGGGCGTCTGGCCGCCACATTTCCCCGCCGAGAAGCGCCGCAGTTTCGATCTGCCTGTCATCAAGCACTGGATGGAGGTTTTCCTCTTCCGCTTCTTCACAATCAGCCAGTTCAAGCGGTCTGCATCGCCGAATGGCCCGAAAGTGACCTCGGGTGGTTCGCTGTCTCCGCGTGGCGATTGGCGTGCGCCGTCCGATGGTAACGCACGGATATGGCTAAAGGAATTGAAAGCCAATGTTCCGGATTCAAAGGGCTAGGCATGGGGCACCTTGCAAAAGCGCTGCATTGGCGCAGATATGATCGAGGGGAACAGAGGGAGCGGTGAAACGTGACGGATGAACCTTGCCCATCTGAAGATCTCCCCCGCTACGAGGTCCGTCAGGGACGGCGTGGAGGGTGGACGATTATCGATACTCTGACCTCGTTGCCGGCAGCAACGAACGGAAGGGAATTCGTCGGCCTCAGCAAGAAGGATGCGGAGGACATCGCCCGCGAACTGAACCTTAGCGTCGCGCAAGGCCGCGATCCTCTGATCTGATCTCCTGGAACTTGCTGGACACCGGCCGCGTTTCATTGCTGAGGTGCAATGATGATCGCCAACGACAATACGCCCGACGATCACTCCATCGATCGGCACACTGGCTATGAAGCCCAGGAAAAGGCCCTGTCCAAGGAAGGGCGTAGCCTTTCCGTCTGGGCGTTGCTGGGCGCCGTCGCTTTCGTGGTGGCCATGGTCGTCTTGGCGTTCAGTGTCTGGACAGGCGGCGGCACAAGCCCCGCACCAAGAGTACCTGCCGGAGCCAGCAGCCCTAGCGTCGCGCCACCGCCGACGCAAAACACGAACTGAGCGACGGCCTTACGTCATCCATTTTCGATGCTCCGCGAAGCGCTCCCCGAGGAGATCGATGAACAGGCGAACTTTCGTGGGCAGGTGATTTCGGTTTGGGTAGATGGCGTTAATGCTGAACTCGACGGCACGATAGTCAGTCATCATTCGAACGAAGCCTCCCGAGGCAATATCATCGAATACTACGAAACTCGGTGCCAGGAAGATACCCTGACCGGTCGTTGTGAGGTGCCGCAGCGTCTCGGCGCTGTTAGATACGATGTTGCCGCTAATCTTTACGCTCACCTGGGCGCCGTCTTCACCTTCGAAGCGCCACTCGTCTCCGTAGGGGTAGTAGGCATACTGAAGGCAGTTGTGGTTGACCAAATCGGCTGGCACCCGCGGCCTGGGATGGTTCTCAAGATAGTTCGGTGAACATACGAGGATGTGCCTCCACGGTGTCAGCTTTCTGACGATAAGGCTCGAATCTGGCGGCGGCACGGTGCGGATCACGAGGTCACACCCTTCCTCAATCATATCGATCATCCGTTCCCCTACACTCAAGTCGAGGGCGACCGAAGGGTAAAGCTCAAGAAATTCGCTGACCACGGGCAGCAGAAAGCGAACGATCGCCGCGCTCGTGTAGACCTTGAGCGTGCCGCGCGGTGTCGAACTCATCGCTCCGGCGACGCCATCGGCTTCCTCGAGGTCAGCCAGGATCTGAGCGGAGCGTTCGTAGTAGTATTTGCCGGTTTCCGTAAGGCTGACCTTGCGTGTCGTGCGGTTGAGCAGCCTCACTCCGAGCCTGTCCTCGAGGGACTGCACGTGGTTGCCGACCATCGTTACCGACATGTTGAGACGGCGTGCGGCCGCTGAAAAGCCGCCACATTCCACGACGCGGCCAAAGACTGCGAGGCTCGTCAACCGGTCCATTGGGGTTCTCCGATTATCCGCTCTGAGTTGATGATCCTTCCCGATCTAAGCAGATTATCAGTAGATGCGTGACGGTGCATTGTCCATCTCGTCGAATTGGCCTCGTGTGGCGAGGCAGTCTCTGGAGAAGGACAATGGTCGAATTACCCCGCAAGGAAGCGTTCGAGGTCGCCGGCGACGTCGAGGTCGCAAAGGACGCCGAAGCCCCCGTTGCACCGGCTGCGGATGTCGCAGTTGCCGTCGAAGCCAGCGGCAAGAACAGCCGCAAGATCGTCAAGCCGACGATCATTGCTGCTGCGCTGGTTGCCGGCGCCGCCTTTGCAGTCGACTATGGCCATCACTATTGGACCGTCGGCCGCTACATTGAATCCACCGACGATGCCTATGTGAAGGCCGATTATACGACCGTCGCACCGAAGGTTTCGGGTTATGTCGCCGAAGTCATTGTCGGAGACAACGATGCAGTCAAGGCTGGGCAGGTGCTTGCCAAGATCGATGATCGCGACCATCAAGCAGCCTTGTCCCAGGCCAAGGCCGACGTGAAGGCCGCGACCGCAGCCATCACCAATCTCGATGCGCAGATCGAACTGCAGCAATCGATCATAGGCCAGGCGAAGGCGACGATCGATGCATCACAGGCGATGCTGGATTTCGCCCGTTCCGATGCAGCCCGGTCGCAACGGCTAATCACCAACGGCGCCGGCACCCAATCGCGGGCAGAGCAGAGCCAATCGCTTCGCGATCAGGCGCAGGCAGCGCTTGAGCGAGACCAGGCCGCACTGGTTGCCGCGGAAAAGAAGGTTCCCGTCCTTCAGACACAGCGCGACCAGGCTGTCGCGCAGCGCGACCGCGCTGCCGCCGCCCAGCATCAGGCCGAACTCAACCTGGCTTACACCCAAATCATCGCTCCGGTCGACGGCACGGTCGGCGCCCGCACCATTCGAACCGGACAATTCGTAACCTCCGGGACGCAGCTGATGGCCATCGTGCCGCTGCATTCCGCCTATGTCGTCGCTAATTTCAAGGAAACGCAGGTCACTCATGTTCGTGCCGGTCAACCGGTCGAGGTAAAGGTAGACAGTTTCCCCGACGTGAAAATCAAGGGCCATGTCGACAGCATTTCGCCGGCGAGCGGATTGGAGTTTTCGCTGCTGCCTCCCGATAATGCGACCGGCAATTTTACCAAGATCGTTCAGCGCATACCGATCAAGATCGTCATCGACGACGAGGGAGTGAGCGGGTTGCTTCGCGCCGGAATGTCCGTCGAGCCTGAGATCGATACGAAAGCTGCCTTCAGGTAGGTGTCGCGGGAACGATTTCAGCCTGACTGACTGATCCTTCCCTCCGTTCCCGAATTATCCGCCGAACCCTCGTCATGAGATCGTTTCCGTATGGCCCGAAGGAGAGACGTCGTGGCTACACTTCAGATTGTCGCCAACAATTCGAGCCAGCCTCCTGGGGACGCCGTGGCTCAGAAGCCTGCGGCCGCGATGAGCGCCGTTCGAATCTGGAGCGCAGTCGTCGGTTCGACGCTTGGCGCATTCATGGCTGTCCTCAATATCCAGATCGTCAATGCTTCGCTTGCGGATATCCAGGGCGCGATCGGCGCGGGCAAGGACGACGGCGGCTGGATTTCGACGTCCTATCTTATCGCTGAGATCGTGGTTATTCCTCTCAGTGGTTGGCTCGCTCAAGTCTTTTCCGTCCGCAGGTATCTCCTAACCAACGCCGTTTTGTTCCTCGCGTTCTCGGTCGCCTGCGCTTTTGCATCGGACCTCCAGCAGATGATCGTGCTGCGTGCTGTCCAGGGCTTTGCCGGCGGTGTGCTGATCCCCATGGCTTTCACCATTATCATCACGCTGCTGCCGAAGCCCAAGCAGCCGATCGGCCTGGCGCTCTTCGCCCTCTCGGCGACGTTTGCTCCCGCCATTGGCCCCACCATCGGCGGGTATCTGACGGAGAACTACGGCTGGGAGTTCATCTTCTACGTCAATCTGGTTCCCGGTTTGCTCATGATTGGAATGCTCTGGGCGTCGCTCGATCGCACTCCGATGAAACCAGGCTTGCTCGCCAAGGGCGATTGGCCGGGCATCATCACCATGGCAATCGGCCTTGCCGCCCTGCAGACGGTGTTGGAGGAGGGGAACAAAGAGGATTGGTTCGGATCGGATTTCATTGTCCGACTGTCGATCATCGCCGTCGTCTCGTTGACCCTGTTTCTCATTATCGAGCTGAAGACGGCTCATCCGCTGCTGAACCTCAGGCTTCTCGCCCGTCGCAATTTCGGCTTTGGCATTGTGGCGAATGTTCTGCTCGGGATCGCCCTTTATGGATCTGCCTTCGTTCTTCCGATCTATCTGTCGCGCATCCAGGACTACAATTCCGAGCAAATCGGTATGGTCCTTGCCTGGACGGGCATTCCGCAGCTGCTGTTGATTCCGCTGGTGCCCCGTCTGATGAAGCGTTTTGACGTTCGTTTGCTGATCGCCGTCGGTTTTGCGCTGTTTGCGGCTTCGAACTTCATGAATGTCTACATGACCGCCAACTATGCGAGCGACCAGCTCTTCTGGCCAAATGTTGTCCGCGCCGTTGGGCAGGCGCTTGTCTTCGCGCCGCTCTCGGCCGTCGCAACAGCAGGCATCGAGCAGGAAAATGCAGGCTCTGCATCGGCGCTGTTCAACATGATGCGAAATCTCGGGGGTGCCGTCGGCATCGCAGGCCTGCAGACCTTTCTGACTAAGCGCGAGCAATTCCATTCCAGCGTCCTCACGAATTCGGTCTCATTGTTCGAGGAAGCCACTCGGGATCGTTTAGCAAAACTGACCGGGTACTTCATGAGCCACGGCCTCAGCGATCGGGCCGTTGCCACAAATAAGGCCGTCTTTGCAATCGCGCTCAAGCTGCGCCGGCAAGCCAACATCATGGCCTTCAGCGACACATTCTTCGTGCTCGGTGCCGCTTTGCTCGTCGCACTGCTCGCAGCCCTATTGCTGAGGAAGCCGGGTCATCTGTCCGGGGGTGGCGCTCACTAGCGTCTCGTACTCGCTCCGCCATAAAGGAGAAACGTAATGAAACGCTTCCACCGTATCGAAACGGAGGCGCGCCCTTCAAAAATGGATCGCGTCGCGGCCAGTACAAACGCACTGTTGTCGCTGATTGAGTGGCTCTCCGGCGATGAGTGCCACGCACTTGATGAGCCCGGCCTGATTTCCACCCTCGGCCGCCGTCTGCTGCTACTGGGGCTGCCCGTCGATCGCTTGACACTTCATCTCATGACGCTTCATCCGGAACTTATCGGCCGCACACTCGCCTGGGCTCCCGGCGACCCTGTCGAGATTCACGATCGCGAACACAGCGCGCGCCAGACCTTTGCCAGCAGTCCGTTGCGCAAGGTGATGGATCGCCGCGAGCTGCTCGTTGTCGGGCTGGGCGAGAGCATGCATGGGCGCTGGCAGGATATTGACATCTTTGCAGGCCGCGGGCTCGTGCAGTTGATGATCGCCCCCCTTTGCAATGCTCACGGGCCGGTGAGTGCTGCGGCCTTCGGCACCCGGCGGCCAGGCGGCTTTACGCCTGCCGAAATCCAGGTGCTCGAGCGGATCCTACCGGCGTTGCGCAACACCTGTGAATTGCGGGTGATGCGTCAAGTCGAGCTCAGTCTGCTCGATACCTATATCGGTCCGCTGACGGCGCAGCGCATCCTTGCCGGGCGAGTCCGGCAAGGTGAGATCGAATCGATTGAGGCGGCGCTTTTGCTTTGCGATCTGCGTGGCTTCACGGAGATCTCGAACAGGCTGCCAAGCAATAGCGTCCTCGAGCTGCTCAACGCTTACTTCGACAAGGTCATTCCCGCTATCACGCGGGAAGGCGGCGAAGTTTTGAAATTCATGGGGGATGCCGTCCTTGCGTTCTTTCCTGGATATGATCCGGCTCGCAGCAGCGCTTCTGCATTGATGGCCGCCAAGAGCATTTTGCATGAGATTGATCGGTCGGAGTTCGAGGATACTGCTCTCAATGTCGGCATTGCCCTGCACCATGGAAAAGTCAGCTACGGCAATATCGGCTCCGGCCGTCGCCTCGACTTCACCTTGATCGGCCCCGATGTGAACCTGGTCAGCCGCATCCAGACGGCGTGCGGAGACTTGCGCGTCCCGCTCTTGATGTCAGGCCGATTTCGCAAACAGGCGCGCGCCGAAGCCGTCTCGGCCGGGTGGCACGCGCTCAAGGGGTTCTCGCAGAAGGTAGAGCTCTTCTGCTTGCTGGAATCGTGAGCCTTTTAGCGATTGCGCGAAAGGACCATCGCGCCGTGAAATCGGGCGCAGGCGCCGATATGTCTATGGAAAAGTGGAGGCGAATATAAACTATATAAATAATAGCTATTTGTTGTGTGTTCACGGTTTTGGCGCTATTTGCTGAATAATAGGGATGGAGTACTGGGGGCGTAAGGCAACAGAAATGCTGACAAAAAAAGGAAAGTATGGTTTGAAGGCGCTGGTTGACCTTGCGCGGCTTGCGCCCGGTGAAACCGCCTTCATCAACGACGTTGCTTCGCGCAACAACATTCCAAAGAAATTCCTCGATACAATTCTCTTGGAATTGCGAAATGTCGGCATTCTTCGTTCGAAGAAGGGCCCGGGTGGCGGTTATTCATTGTCGCGCCCGGCATCTGAAATACGGATCGGCCATGTCATCCGTACGCTTGATGGTCCTTTGGCGCCTATCCGTTGTGCCAGCCGTACGGCTTTTGAGGCTTGCGATGACTGTTCCGATCCCGAAAACTGTCAGGTGAGACGCTCCATGACCGAGGTCCGGGACGCGATTGCCGACATTCTCGACAACATGACGCTCGAGCAATTCGTCGCATCCGGCAACAAGCTGGACGATCCCGACGAGGAAACGGCTCTCTCGGTCGCTAATTGAGCGTCAGCCGCCGAAATAGTGTGCTGCCGCCGCTCGGTAGAGATCGTCAACGGCCGCATCATTCGCACGAATGCGTGCGTTTCTCCAATGTCGGTCGAGATTCCGGCCGATACTTGTCGCTTCGCTTCCCGAAAGCTCGAAAAGTGCGTTGGCGACTTCCAGAGCCGTCCGGCTTGCGGTGATCTTGGCGGTGGAAGCAGAGAAGAACGCGGCATTGATCGTGCCCGTAGACGGGCCGACCTGGGAAAAATCGAGCTTGACGCCGGCACTTTCTACGAGCGCGGCAGTCGCTTGCACGGAGAAGGCAAGCTTGCCTATACCGGCTGAGCGCGGCAACTCCCGAAGATTGGCGAGAGCGGCACGGGCAATGCCGAGGTCTGTGCCCGCATGGAGCAGGGCAGCCAGGGCCGAGGACGTTGTGTGACGTTGCGGTTCACCGTCGTTTGCGGCTTTTGCGTCGCCGGTGACGCCCTGTGCGACCGCTGTCCCGGCACCGTTCGTCCTCTGCCCGAAACCATCCCAGTCATCGATGATTTGCAGGCCTTCGCTGTTGCGGGCAAGATAGAAGCGAACCCGCTCGCTCTCGGCATCGATTGCGTCGGCCACGATCCAATCGGCGAAAAGGAGGCCAGGGGACCGAAAGCTTCGCCCCTTCAATTCATAGGCGACACCAAGTGGACTGGCAGCTCCCACGGTGCCGAAGGCCGTCGCCGTGAAGTGATCGCCGTCGAGCGCACGAGCGAAGAGCAAATCTCTTCGCTCTTCGCTTGGGTCGTACCGGAGCTGCTCGAGTACGGCGAAATGATGCTCAAGGCACTCGGCAATCGAAGAATCGCCTTCAGCGATGATGGCGACGATCTCGCCGAGAAGAGCGTTGGCTATATCCAGCCCCTCGTTCTCCTGTGGAATTGTGATCGCTGTTAGTCCCGACTGAAAAAGAGCGTCGAGTTCCGCGCGAGGAAAGACCCGATTGATATCTCGCTCGCTGGCCTGTAGCGCGAAGTTCGCCGCAAGGCGGCGTGCGGTCGCTATCGCCTCTTCCTCGCTTTCTATACGGTGTGCGGTGGGTCTTGCCCGGTCATGAAACCGCGATACGGTTCCCATCACTCCTCCCATCAGTTGCGCCTCTAGGATTGATGGAATGCAGGTGCAATGATAAGGCGCGTTTTTCTATAAATGCACGAGCGATTGAATTTTATTGTCGTTTGATTGCGCGAATGCGAAGCACGGGTGATGCTTCGATGCCTGCAATGAAAGGTTCAACATGCCTTGGACGGTCCGTGAGCGGCTGAAACTGGATCCCGGCGATATTCCGATCTATGCCATCGGCGACATTCACGGCAGACTCGACCTGCTGCAGAGGGCAGAGCAGGCGATCATCGACGATGCTGCCGTGATCCCGGGGCGCAAGCTGATCATCACGCTTGGCGACTACATTGATCGCGGGCCGTCATCGGCACAGGTGATTTCGCACCTGATGGCGTTGCCGCCCGATAATTTCGACCGTATCTGTCTGACCGGTAACCATGAAACCACGATGCTCGACTACCTTGATGGTCTGGTTTCCTTCTCGGATTGGATGCGAATGGGGTCCGATGCGCTCCTGCGCTCCTACGGGCTCGATCCGGAGCAGCTGCCGCTGGTCTTTCCGAACTCCGCCAAGCTCGATAACTTCGTCAAGCAGTCGATACCGAAATCGCATGTGGATTTTCTGCGTTCCCTGCCGATCTTCGTCGATACCCCGAATGTGCTGTTTGTGCACGCGGGCATCGATCCAATGCTGCCGATCGATGCGCAAAGCGACGAGGACCTCGTTTTCATCCGTCATCGCTTTTTCGAAAGCCGTAAGCCGCTACCGAAAGTGATTGTTCACGGCCACACGCCGAATGAGGAGCCGGAGGTTCTGCCAATGAGGCTCAATCTCGATACTGGCGCCTTCCATAGCGGCAAACTCACCGTTGCCAGGCTATGGAAGGGGCGGGTGTATCTATTCCAGACCTGATCAGGCGCCGGCTTCCGTCGGCTCCCGCTTCTTCGACGTCTCTTCGGTGTAGTAGCTCACGTATTTGTGCCGGTAGCGTTCGGTGCCGCCGAAGTTAGTGAACTTGCCGAGTTCGGTCATGTCCGTCTTGTTGAGGATCACACCCAGAATCTTGGACTTAATCTGCGGCTCGGCGTTCAGAAGGTCACGCACGACGCTCGTTGGTGTTGCGCCCCATTCGGTTACGAATAGGAAGCCGTCGACCTGCGGGGCGAATGCCTTGGCGTCGATAACCGGCCCGAGGGGCGCGAGGTCGACAACGATGTAGTCGAACATCTTGCGTGCATTTTCCATCAGATTGAACATGCCTTGCGAAGCAAGCAGTTCGCTGGTGTGCATGAGGTGATCGTTGGGCAGAACCGGCAGGATTGCCAGCTTCGTTGTCGGATCAACCTTGACGGCGCTTGCCCAGGGAACCTCGCCAAGGACGGCTTCGACAAGCCCCTGCTGCGGAGGGGTCCTCAGCATGCGGGTCAGGCCTGGGTTGCGAAGATCGGCGTCGATCAGCAGTGTCCGCTTGCCGCTGGAGGCAAGAAGGGCTGCGAAGTTGGCAGCTGTAGTTGACTTGCCTTCTCCTGGCATCGCCGAAACAACGCCAATGACGCGGTCCGATTTGCCCTGGAACATAACGTCGCTCGCAAGCTTCGCGTTGCGCAGGGTCTCGGCAAAGACCGACCGCGGCGCTTCCAGCACAATGCGCATGATCCGTTCGAACGTTGCGCCTGAATCGGCAGCCGCTTCGGCCGGGTCAACTGGTGGGTTGGGGCGGGGCCGGAATATCTTGCTCTCCCGGGGTGCCTTGCCGATGAGCGGCAGGTAGCCGAGGAATTTGAGTCCAAGAATCGTCCTGACATCGCCCTCAACGCGGAAGAAACGCTCGCGGAACTCCTGGAATGCCGTGAGCGCGCCGCCGGCCATCAGGCCGAGGACGATGGCGAGGCCGAGAGTCATTGTCTTTTTCGGGCTGGACGGCGAAACCGGCACGCCTGCCTCAGAGATCACACGAGCCTTGGCAATCGGGAAGGATTGCTGCTGCGAGGCTTCTTCGTACTTGCCGAGATAGGACTCGTAGAGTGTCTTCAAGGCCGTTGCTCGCTGCTCGAGATCGTTGAGCTGGACGAGCGATTTGTCGGCTTCCGAATTCTTGCCGGTCAGATGTTCGATGTTCTGGCGAAGGGAGGCTTCCCGCGAACGGGCAACCTCGAACTCATTGCGGTAGCTGGAGGTGAGCTGCTGCAGTTCCTGATAGATCTGCCGGGTCAGATCCTGCTTTTCGGCGCGTAGCGCAACGGCTTGCGGGTGGTTCTCGCCAAAGTTTGCGGTGACCTCCTGTTCGCGTTTGTTCACCGAGACATAGCGGGTGCGCAGGTCCTGGATCACCGTGTTGTCCGTCTGGCCCGACGAGATTGCCGCGTTATTGACGGCACTCTCTGGACCGAGGTCGACGATCGACTTGAACTGGCTGTAGCGGGCCGAAGCGCTGGCGCTGTCGGCTTGTGCTACGATTAGCTGCTTGTTCAAATCGGCAAGCTGCTGTTCCGACATCAGCTCACCATTGGCCGATGTCAGGCCATTCTCGGCCTTGAACTTCGCGACATCGAGTGCTGCCTGCTGCGACCGTTCGCGAAGATCCGCGAGGCGCTGCTGCAACCACACAGAGGCGCTTTCCGTCGCGTCGAAGTTGGCGTTCAACTGATCATTGAGGTAGGCAGTGGCGTATGCCTTGGTAATCCGTTGCGCGAGCACCTTGTCGGTTGAGCGGAAGGAAACTGCGAGAACGGAGCTGCGATTAACCCGCGATACCGCCACGGCCTCCTGCAGCAAGGCGGCTGCTTTCTGACGGCGACCGTTGCGCGCATCGTCTTCAGTTGCCGGCGGACCGCCGGGTGCCAAAGCGCTGACGATCAGCTTCACGCCGGACTTGATTAGCTCGACCGGCGACTGTGAAGGGTCAAGAAGTGTCGCATTGTCCTGCAGTTTCTCGGCATCGACCACGCGAAGCGCAAGTTGGTTCGATTTCAGGATTTCGACGGCGCTGGCAATCTGCATGTCGACCTGTTGCGAGCTTGCGACCGGCGTCGGATCCTGCGCGTATTTCGCGATGTCGTCGTCGAGGAGGATCTGCGTCATCGACGTATATTGCGGCGTCGCGAAGAGCAAATAGACGATGGCAAGCGTCGCGGTTGCCGCAACGCAGAGCGCGATCGATCCGGAGCGGCGAATAAGAATAGCAATCAGGCGATCGATGTCGATGAAGGAGTCGGAATCGTCGGCCGCTTTGGGCAGAGTGCTGTGCAAGGTCAGGTTCCGTTGGTTCATGGCTCTATCCTTTGCGGGAGCGGGTCACGCCATCGATGGCTGTCAGGCCGGTCCGGGGGCTTACCAAGTGGCGAAGCCGCGCGAGTGCGCGATGGATCCGAATGGCGATCGGCAT
Source organism: Rhizobium mesoamericanum STM3625 (assembly GCF_000312665.1). Classification (GTDB taxonomy): domain Bacteria; phylum Pseudomonadota; class Alphaproteobacteria; order Rhizobiales; family Rhizobiaceae; genus Rhizobium; species Rhizobium mesoamericanum. Next base: position 3,147,725 of record NZ_HF536772.1, read on the forward strand.
CTTGAGATGCGCCACCGCCGACGGGTTGCTCCAGGCCGTCGTGATCGCTCCGGAGATCGACCGGTCTTTGATGTTCTGTACGAGGATGAGGAATGCGCGGCCTCGGCGGAGGCTTTGTTCGCGAAACTCCTGTGCGGCCGCCGCCTCCGCATCCAGCGTGTGATCTCGAAGGAAAGCCTTATCGCCTTCGATCATGGCATCGATGTGGTGAAGGGCGAGAACGCGCGAAATCGATCCGTCGCGGATCTGATAGTCGTAGCCGGGAATTGGCTCGATCACGCAGCGTCCACCAAGCGCTATGGCCGAGGCGAGGAACAGATAGTCCTCGCCGACTTTGAGGGCCTCGTTGAAGCGTAGTCCTTGCTGTTCGATGAAGGCGCGCTGAAAGATTGGCTTAAGATAACCAAAGTTATGCGTTGTCTGAAACAGGGCATTCGATCGTATGAAGACCGGAAGCGTCAGTTCCGGTGTCTCGGCCAGTGATTGCTCGGTAAACATTGTTTCCGGCGGCGTGCCGTCGGCACGAATGACACGGAGATTGTCAACGGCAATCTGAGCCTCAGCCTTCTCGGCGCGCTCGATCATACGTCGCAGTCGATCCGGCTCGACGGTGTCGTCGGAATCGAGAACGGCAAGCCAACGGCCGTTCGAAGCCGACAGGGCCGCGTTACGCGCTGCCGCAGGCCCGCCGTTGCGGGCGAGCGCCAGCAACTTGACGTTTCTGTCGGCGTAGCGCTCAGCAATGGTTCTCGTCTCGTCCGTAGAACAGTCGTCGGCGACGATCACCTCGACCGAGACGCCTCTTTGGGCGAGCGCGCTGTCGATCGCCTTGGCGAGCGTTTCCGCCGCATTATAGGCGGCGACGATGAAGCTGACGTCGGGCTGGGTTTTCGTCATGCGGCCTCCGCCGTTCCATACTGACGAATTTCACGTACGCCCAGCAGGCCGCTGACCACGCCGGTATGCATGAGGCCACGAAGGCCGTAGCGATACCGAGGAATCGGGGAAAAGATGCAGGCAAGCGCCGCGGCATAGCAGAAGAGAGCTTTGGCGCCGGCAAGGCCGATCTGCTTTAGCCGCCGCAAGCCGGTGTTCTTTTCCTGCAGCAGCCGCCCATGTGTCTGGCCGAAGCGGAAGCGGCGCTTGGCGAGCCAGGATAGGCCAGCGCGGCTTTCGGTCACCGGTTCATAAACATAGGCCTCCGGCGCAAAGGCAATACCGCCGCCATCGGCATGCATGTGGCTGAAAAATTCAGTGTCCTCGCCGCCAGTGCGTCCGAGGGCCAGGTTGAAGCGGCGCCCGGCCACATGGGGCGAATCGAGCCGAAGAAGGACGTTGCAGGTATAGCCGGTGCGGATTTCGCCGCCGACCCAGACGGGCAGGGTAGAATGGAAGTCGCCCTCGCGCATCCAATTCGGCGCCGTGGAGGAATAAACGCTGCGGACAGGGCCAAGGACGGCATCGGCCTTGGTCTTGCCGGCAACAGCAAGCAATTCCACCAGCCATTCTTCGCTGGCGTCCTCATCATCGTCGATGAAGGCGAGGAAGTCGCCGGTCGCATTGTCCAGGCATGCATTGCGGGCAATCGAGATGTTTGAGGCCGGGCAGTGCACATAGGCAATTTCATGCGGAATGGTCGGGCGAAGCGCATCGATCCGTTCCTTTGCACTCGGAACCTTGTCGTTGTCGGCCACAATGATCCGCAGCGTTGCCCCATTGGGCACGGCGAGGACCGCAAGCGAAAGCAGCGCTTCGTCGAGCGAAGCGCGGCGATATGTGCAAACGCCGATGTCAATCTGCATGGGTTTCACATCGTTCATGAGGAGACCTTTCGGCCGCGGAAGTTCAGAAGCTCCATCCAGAAGCCTGCTGACCACGCGAAATGCATCACCATCGCTGAAACAGCGGCGAGCGGTCCGTAAGGGTTCCGGTGGCCGATTGCCATCCAGAAGCCATAGCCGACGCAGGCAACGGCCCAGAGGCTGAATGGGATAACGGCTGCCCAGTTCAGGACGGCAAGAAAGGCGCCGATAAAGACCGGTACGACGAGGAGCGGAAGCATCTGCCGCAGATTTGGCATGCTGCCATGCTTGAGAATGTTCTTTGCCCGACCTCGACCATATCCGAGGTACTGGCGAAACAGCGTCGGGATGGTCGAGCGCGGATAGTAGGTCATCCGGGTCTTGTCGGTCATCCAGATACCGAAGCCTGCCTGCTTCAGGCGGTAGTCGAGTTCCGCGTCCTCGTTATGGCTGAAGGTTTCGTCATAGCCGCCGACGGCATCGAAGGCTGCGATGCGCATCAGTGCATGGTGGCCGTGATCGGCCCAATGACCCTTTGCGCCCTCGCGATGCTTGGAGCCGCCGTTCCCGAGCTTGGAGTTCTGAGCAAAGGCCGTTGCCTTCTGGAAGACGCCGAAGCCGACGGTTTCCATCGCGACCACGACGGAGTCCGCTTGGGTCAGAACGGCTTCCTGCACAAGGCGACGGCAGTAATCGGCTGGGTAGTCGCCGTGCGCATCGATACGGATCATGTACTCGTAGTCTCGGCCAAACGTCTGCACAGCGAGATTGATTGCTGCGCTCTGGATCCGACGAGGATTATGCAGCAATACGATCCGCGGATCGGCGGCGCTGATGCGGGCGACGATGTCGCGCGTCGCGTCCTTGCTGCCGCCGTCGGCGACGACGATCCGGGCATTCATATGATCGAGTTCGAGACTCAGTTTGGCGAGTAGAGCCTCGATGTGCTTCTCTTCATTCAGGCAGGGAATGACGATGAGACTGGAGACGCTGGCACCGACATCAGGCTTCATGGTTGTCCACCCTTCTGGAGATACGCTTATGGGAGTAATTGCATCGGCGCCGCCCCTCTCTGCGGTGGCCGGAACAAGGCGGGAAAGGCTCGCGACGAGGGCAGCGCAATCGCTGCGGTCGGCAAGCCAGGTCTTACGATCCGTCGCCGCGACGGCCTCGCTCAATGCGCGGTAACGATCGCCGGTCATGCTTTCGAACAGATGTTCGAGCTGCGAAACTGTCGCTTCGGAAAGTCCGAGGCCGATGTCGCGGCTCTCAAGGAAACGTGCCGTCTGCGTGCCCTCAAGCGCGATCGGGACGGTGCCGTACAGGCAGCCCTCATAGAGCCGGTTCGGCAGAAGCCAGCTCGAATTGAGGCCTTCCTCGAAAAAATCGATCGCCCAGGAGAAGTGGACGCCATCGTAGATCGCCCGCAAATCTTCCGGGTTGCGATAGGCGCCTTCGAAACGGAGATAGGGTTCGTCACGAACGAACGTGTCGAAATCGTCGAATTCGGAGTAGGCCGGGCGACCGCGCAGAACGATTTCGACCCTACCTTCCATCCGGCGCGAGAAATCGGCAAGAAGGCCGAGCGACTTGCGGCACCGAAGCGCACCGAACCAGCCGATCTTCCACGCCTCCCCCGGTTGCTTCAGGGGCCGGCCGAATGCCGGCTGGATGGCTGCTTCATCGAGAGAGATAACCTTGTTTTCAATCAGAAGCGTCTCGGCTTTGACGCCTGATCGGGGATTGAAATAGTTCTCTATGAAGGCGGGGGAACTCGTCAGGATCAGCTTTGCATGCTTGCCGAAATACGCCTCGGCACGGCGGATCGCCTTGCCGACCATGTCATCGCGCAGCAGAAGGCGATGGATATCCAGGCATTCATAAACAACCGGAACGTTGCCGCCGAAAAGCGCATTGGCTTTGTGCGCGACGGCCAGCGCTTCCAGATTGCGGCCGATGACGAGATCGGGCTTCTCGACGTTTCTCAACAGGGTCTTGAGGCCGGCCGTCGCCCTTGCGACCGCGCTCACGCGTTGCGCAAACTTGGCATCGGCAGTTCGCCCGAGTTCGATCGGCGTGACGCCATGCACTTCGGCAAGCCGGTTCTCTCCACGGCGGAAACCGGCCAGCACCACCTCGGCGCCCCCTTCGCGCAGCATCAGTACCCGCCGCCGGACGGCAGGGTCTGCGAGGTCATGCACGAGGTAGAGCACTTTGAGCATCGATAGGCCTTTTCTGGTGTGGGTTTTCGCGCTGGTCAGTTGAGCGTGCATGCGATGGATTCAGGAAACTGACATTTGTCGCCGAGCGCGGTGAAAGCCACGCGGTCGACACTCAGAACGGCCGGTTTCGTGTAGTTGAAACGACCCATCCAGTTCGAGAGCGTGTCGGAACCCCATAGGCTGAAGAAGATTTTTTGTGGGGTGGTGGGAATCTTCGAGGGATCAGTAACGTCCTGAACAAGCTTGCCGTTCAGGTAGTAGCGCAGGCGATCCTTTTCCCAGATGAAGGCATAGTCATTGAAGCCTTCGTCGGCTTTGCTGCCAATCGGAACGAGTTTTTCGTTGCCGCCCTTGGCCTCCACATACTGGTTGACCTGCACCTCGCCAGTGTTTTTGCCCAGCACTTCGAAGTCGATCTCATCGTGCTTCTGCTTGTCGGCGGGGCCGATGTAGGTGAAGAACGCGGAATTCAGACCAGAGCCAGTGCCGGCCTTGATTCGGGCTTCATAGGTGCCATAACCGTAACGCTTGGTCGTCTGGATCTCGCCACACAGATAGTTCCGGTCCTTGGATTTTCCGTCCGCGAACAAGAGCTGCAGGGCGCCGTTCTCGACCTTCACGTTGTTCTTCGTCCAGGTGCAGTTCTGGTGGGCGCCGTTGTTCCAGCCGTCCGAAACATACCAGAAGCCTCGGTTGATCGTGTCGAAGTCGTCGACAAAAGACGTTCCGGATGCCTGTTGTGCCGAAGCCGGCAGCGCTGAAACGCAGGCCGCCGTGATGGTCACGAGGCTGAGGCAAAGCTTTCGCGCATGGGCGATTTTTGTCGTCATGTGTCACCTTTGCTGAGTAACGAATTTGCGAGAGGCGTGGTGATGCGCCGTCGGGCTCGTGGATCGTTTGGTTCTGCCGCCTGTCAGGATCGCGTAGAGGCGTGGGAAATTCTTTCGGCACATCCGGTTCGACAGGGCGAGAAACGGAAACAGCAGGGCGAAAGAAAGAACGAAGAAGAGTGGATAGAAATTCGCATCCGTCTTGCCCCACAGGATCCAAAAAAAGACGAGCAGCGGGTAATGGGCGCAAAAGATCCAGAAGCTCAGGCTTCCGGTCTTGGCAAGCCGTTGGCCGAGCTGCGTCTTTATCAGTGGCGCCGACAGCAGCCAGAAGCCGACCGCGCCGACGATTGCTAGCGCATTGCGGAAGAATTGCACCCAGTCCGGCAGGGAAGGGCCAGTGAAGAAGATCGCCGTTGCCAGAAGCGCCGAGGTCGCCAGCAGCAGGAAGACGCCAACTGGCGCAAAGCGGTCGAGGGCTTTCAGATCAAACTGCTGCAGGGCAATGAAGATGCCGAGACTAAAGCTGAAGAGGATCGAGCGCTTAAGAACGATGTAGATCTCCAACTCCGGAATCAGTGCGACCGCCAGCAACACGGTCAAAGTCAGAATCGGAGCGCGGCCGATCAACCACGCCAGGATCGGCGAAAGCAGGATGCAGACAAAGAGGTCGCGAAGGAAATAAAGCGGCACGTTGACTGGAAAGTCCTCCACCGCCAGCACCTGCGTCATGAGATCTCGGCCGGACGCGCTTAGCGGGTCGGGAAGATAGCCATCACCGACCCCGATACTGGTGGCCAGAATAATCGCTGCAAGGAACCCGCAGTTCCAGAGAAGGAACGGCAGGAACACCGTCTGCGCCTTTGTGCGCACGGTTTTTGCGTAGCTGAAGTTTTCCTGTCCGCTTCGAAACAGCAGATAGCCCGAGATCGCGCTCAGGCAGGGAACGCCGACACGAAACAGCGCCTCCGTCAAGAAAACCCGGATCCAGTCAAACGCGCCGTAGGTCCCCTCGTAGGGACTGCTGGCGGCGTCGGACGGTATATGAACAAACACAATGCCCGAAATGAGCACGATGCGCATCAGATTGATTCGCGACGATACATTCGCATCAACATTCACGTTATCAGTCACCCCTTTTGGGCCGCACCTCCCCTTGCGACCGTTTTCAATCAGAGCAGACCCGAGCCCGCACGCCGAAGTTAGGGCGAATTCACGGAAGAAAATATGGCACTGCAGCAAAAAGTGATCGGCGGTCCCACTTCGTAACAATCGTCCTCTCCTGGCGCAGTATGGGAAAAAGACGACTTGTCAGCCTGCCGAATCGTCCTGAACGTCAACGGGACCAGTGCATTTCATAACTTGATGATATTCATGGATTTCTGGGTCTTCTCCCCGTCTAAGGGCCCGAAAGTTTTTGTTGGCTGGTGAATGATTGTTACAACGAGAGGCTGACAAATTGCCGTGATCGTGGCCGAATTGCGGCTTCAGACCGAGCTTTAGCTTCATTTTGACACGCTGTGGCGCGGTCCGATCTACCCATCGCTTTGACAAACTTCGGCCGAAATGAGCGTCATCATTTTGCAGTGCAGCAGACTTGTTATGCCTTCATTCACCCCTAGATGCGCTGGGGCGGAAAAACATCTGCGTATCTCAAGGAGAGAGTATGGCGACTTTCACGATCATCATCCCCTTTTACCAGCGTCAGCACGGCATTCTCAGCCGCGCCCTGGCGTCGGTCTTTTCGCAAAGCTTCAAGGATGTTCATGTTATCGTCGTCGATGACCAGTCACCATGCTCTCCCGATGCGGACATTGCGCTCCTGTCTGATGAGGATAGGGCGCGGGTCACTGTGATCGCTCAGCCTAATGCTGGGCCGGGCGGAGCCAGGAACACCGGCCTTGATCATGTTCCGGAGGCAACGCGATATGTTGCCTTTCTCGATTCGGACGATGTCTGGACACCCGATCATCTGGCCAACGCGGCTAAGGCGATGGAGGCTTTCAGTGGCGATTGCTATTGGGCGTCCATCGAAGGGGGCGAGGAGTTCGACTACCACTTCGGCATCGCCGCTCTCGAGAAAGAGGAGGGCGCGCGGCGCCTGTTGGACAAGCCGTTGATCCTCGATGTGCCGGATCTCGCCGGCGTCATGCTAAAGAACTGGGCCTTTCTGCACATGTCCTGCATGGTCATCGGCCGGCCGCTGTTCGAGAAGGTTCGTTTCGACGCTGCCCTGCGATTGGCGGCCGAGGATGTGCTGTTCTTCTGCGATTGCATCATCGCGGCGAAACGGGCGCTGCTCTGCGCAGAGGATGGCGCGCTACGCGGAGAAGGCATCAACATCTTCCACGGCGTCGACAACGCTTCGCCGGAGTTTCTCAAGCAGCAGTTCATTACCTGGATGGCGCTTGACCGGCTGGAAAGCCGGTTCTCCAGCAGGCCCCCGGAGGTCGAGACGATCAAGGCGCACAAGAACACCGCGCGAAAGCAGGCGATCTGGAGTCAGATCGGCCTACTGCGTCGCCGCAAGGCGCCGGATTTTAGGTTGCTCGCACGCTGGGCTGCGCGCGACCCCCGTTTGCTACAGAGCGCGCTGCAACTGGCTGCCGCGAAGTTTTCCAGATAGTCCCCGGCTACTTGGCCGGGGCGCTCAGAAGATATCTTAAGCTATCGCCCTGCGCAGTAACGGAAACGCCACCTGGATTTCGCAGGCGCTCGGTCTTGTCCCGCAGGATACCTGTTGCAACAGGTGGGAAGGCTGCTGGGTGCCTTGCGATGTAGGCGATTGCCGCTAGCGGGCCCGATTGCGATTTGATGTCGAGGAAGCGTCGCAACTCATATTTGCCGCGCACATGCCGTTCGTGCCGGCGCACGGCGTCGGCGGCTTCCGGCGGCAAACTTGACGATGTCAGGAGCGCGCGATCGGCCTCATAAAGGCGGCGAAGGTCTTCGGTGCGGTGGCGACCGCTCAGCGAATTTCCGCGCACGACAGCGGCGTAGCCGCAGCTGTGGATTACCTTGTAGCGCGCTCCGAGCGCCAGTGCCCTGATGTAGAGGTCATAATCCTCCCCAAGCCGCATCTCCTCGCGGTAACGCAGGCCATGCTTATCCAGGAAGGTCCTTCGCATAATTGGCTTAAGGAATCCGATTTCACCGCGGCGGACGCCAGGCTTGGATATATTGCCATCTACGAAGGTGGGCAGATCCAGGAAGAGCGGACTTTCGGCAAATTGCTGAAGCCGCTGTGGCGCCTGGCTCGCGGTATCGGCATCGACAAAGGCGATGTTGTCGGCAACGAACTCCCAGTCATCTCCAGCAAGCATGCGTTGGAAGCGTCCTTGGAAGAAAAAATCGTCCGCATCCAGGATTGCAATCAGGGGTGCCGAAGAGATGTCGATGGCGTGATTGCGAGCAGCGGACGGCCCTTTGTTTTGGTCGAACCTGATAACATTTAGCCTGCCGCTTGTGTCATCCGCGCGTCTGGCGACCAACTCTGTGCCGTCATTGGAGCCGTCATCGACGACGACGACCTCGGCCACTTCGGGCTCCCGAAGCGCTGATCTTACAGCGGTTTCGATGGTGTCCGCTGCGTTCTTGGCAGCGATGATGACGCAAATGCTTGCCCTTGTTACCACGCGTAGCCTCCGTTGTTTCGCTCAACAACTAGGATGTCAAAATGTGGCGGACAACGGGCAGCCGTTCAAATGATGTTACGAGCGAGGATCCTCAATGCCAAAGAGGCGGCCGCGATTCGCATCGCGATGCCTAGCGGTTAAACGGTTCGGAGCCCTTAAATGGCGTCACAGACAGCTTTTCCGCTTCTTCGCGCTTTACTGCGGGGCGAGTCGTCGTGCGGCTCCTAGATTCCTTCCAGACAAGATAAAGCACGCCGCCGAAGTAGCCGGCCTGAAGCAGGACGGCGCAAATCGCGGTTTTAATCGCAGTGCCGGCAAGGGAACCGCTCAGCCAATACGTTGCCACAGCAAATACGGCCAATGCGCCGAGCATGCTGAAGATAACGCGAGGTGCATACATCTGTTGCCTCCTCCATCGGAGCTTCGTTCAACGAACAATCATCAAAGACGAAAGCACCACCAGGAACCTTCCTAGATAACGTTTTACAGGACTTCCTGTTTCAACTGAAGCTCACGGTGACGTTTTTTGCGTCTGCCAAATGGCTAGTACAGCGACGGTCTTAAGGGTTTCTTCCGGCTATTGGTAAAAATACCGTAAGCCGCCGCTGGTCGGTCGCTTTTGCGAAAGATGATTAAAAAACCTTGCGCAAACGCCGGTTGCGCGCAATTTGGCAATACACCTTACTATTAGTGCCACAATGTCGGGCGCGCGGGGCGGCTCGGAACCGTTTTTTGTTCAACTTTTATTACAAAGTTTTAATTTCAAACGTTTAGCTGGTGCAGTGCAAAATGTATGGTGCAATGCAATAAACATGCTCCGCCCACAATAGAAACCGGCGCTTTGCCAGAAGCCGCGAATGCAAACCACCAATTGCCCACCCCAGCGCTGAACGACCTAGACTTCAGTAACTTTGGCAAGGATAGCATTGTCCGAGACTTTTATTGGTACACCCAGAGATTATTTCCGGAGCGCCAGAGAATTGTATGACTGTTTCAGCAGTGCCTTAAAAACAAAAAAGTTGAACGGCGGCTCGAAAAACACGCCATAAAGCCTCAGTCTTAAAATTGTGGCTTAAAAAAACAAAATCACCTCATACACTTCAAAATCGTCAGCGCTAGCTAAGCGGCTGAGCCTACCCGACCAAACGGCAAACATAAGTGGAGTTAACTCTATGAAGTCTGCGACGAGATCGGACAGTTCGCCATTTTATGGCGCAGTTCATCAGAGCGTGTTTCCGCCGACCGGCGGGATTGCGAAACGGGCATTCGATGTGTCCGCCGCCTGTCTCGGGCTCATCTTTCTGAGCCCGCTTTTTTTGATGGTGATGTTGCTCGTGAAGCTTTCCGACAGGGGGCCGATATTCTACGGGCATCGCCGCATCGGCCACAATGGCCAGGAGTTCCGTTGCCTGAAGTTTCGGACAATGGTCACCAACGGTGACAAGGTTCTGCAGGAGCACCTGCGCAACAATCCGAAGGCCATGGAAGAGTGGCGTGCAACGCGCAAACTGCAGGACGACCCCCGGGTCACTGCCGTTGGTGCCGTTTTGCGCAAGTTGAGCCTTGATGAGCTGCCTCAGCTCTTCAATATCATCCGAGGCGAAATGAGCGTCGTCGGTCCGCGTCCCGTCGTACGAGACGAACTTGAAATGTACGAAAACGCCGCCGTCTATTATCTGCAATCCCGCCCTGGCCTGACGGGCCTCTGGCAGATCAGCGGACGCAATGACGTTTCCTACGCAACCCGCGTCGCCTTCGACACGCACTACGTCGAAAACTGGTCGCTGGTTCGGGATGTCGTGATCATCGCACGCACAATCCCGGCGGTTTGCGCTCAACGCGGCAGCTACTAAGCCGCATCTTCAAATCCAAACAGTACGGCGCGGCAACGCTTTGCGGCTTGTCGTGTTGAGACATGAGGAAGGTTCATGGAAAAAAGCTTTCTTGACGGCAGGGCCGGACGACGTCGCACGCTAAGATCCGGGATTGTTATTGCAGCCGGACTTAGTGCTTTCCTTGCGTCCTCGTCGCTTGCCAGCGCCGACGAATATCGTCTTGGCATCATGGACAAGCTCAGGATCCGGGTTGCCGAGTGGCAGACCGCGGATGGTAGCATCCGCGATTGGTCAGTCGTGAGTGGAGACTACACGGTCGGGCCTTCAGGAAGCATTTCCCTGCCTTTCGTCGGTGATATGCCTGCTTCAGGCAAGACGACCGATGCAATCGCCCAGGAGATTGGGACGGCTCTGCAGAAGCAATTTGCTCTGAAGGACCGTCCATCTGCCTCCGTCGAGTTGTCGCAGTTCCGCCCGGTCTATCTGTCCGGTGACATCGAAAAGCCCGGTGAATACCCGTTCGCGCCGAATCTGACGATCGTCAAGGCCGTGAGCCTTGCCGGCGGCCTGCGCCGCGCAGATGCCGGGCAACGGTTCGCACGTGACTTCATCAACGCCAAGGGTGATGCAGTCGTCTACATGGCCGATCGCGCACGCCTGTTGGTGAAGCAGGCGCGGCTGCGGGCTGAGATCGCGAACCAAGATACAATCGAAATGCCGGAGGAGCTTCGGGACAAGCCGGAGGCGAAGCCTCTCCTTGATAGCGAAACGGCCCTCATGAACACGCGCAAGAAGCGCCTGACGCTGCAGCTTCAAGCACTTGCCGACCTCAAGCAACTGCTGCAAAGCGAGGTCGAGAGCCTTGCCAAGAAGACTGAAACGCAAACCCGGCAGTTGCAGTTGGCGACGGAAGACCGCGATAAGGTCGAGGACCTTGCGGAGAGGGGACTTGCGCTCAGCAACCGCAAGATGGCCGCTGAACAACGGGCTGCGGATACCGAGGCGACGCTCCTAGATATCGACACGAATTCGCTGAAAGCCAAGCAGGATATCAGCAAGGCCAATCAGGACGAGATCACGCTTCGGAACGACTGGGATGCGCAGCTTGCCCAGGAACTTCAGAACGCTGAGGCCCAACTGGACGAACTCAATCTCAAGCTCGAAACCAGCAACTCGTTGATGGCGGAGGCATTGACGCAGTCGACCGATGCTGCCCGTTTTGATACCAGCACCGGCGCTGCGAGCATCGCCTATTCGATCGTCCGCGAGGTTGACGGCAAGGCGAAGGAGATTCCGGTTCAGGAAAACACGGCACTCCAGCCCGGCGACTTGATCAAGGTCACCGCCGGATTGGCGATGAGATAACGAGGCCGCAATGCGGATCGCAAAATCTGTGCTCATCCAGCCAGGCAGGAATGCAGCCTTTGCCATTCCCGCCGTGGCGCTGTCACTTTTTAGTTTCGCCTACTCGATCAAGTTCGGGCAGGTGGCGATCCTGCTTTACTATGCGCTGTGGCTGCCGCTGATCGCCGTGGACTACAAGAAGGTTCTCGGCAGCCATGGTCGCTATCTCTGGATCTATGCCTTCGCGGCACTCGCCTTCCTGTCAGTTTTCTGGTCTGCCGTTCCCAGCATTTCCCTGCGAGCCAGCATCCAGTACCTGACGCAGGTCATCTGTGCGCTGATTGCGGTGCGCGTGCTCGACGTCAGAACCCTGACGATGGGCATGATCGCGGGCGTCGGGATCGTCCTCGTGTATTCGCTGCTGTTTGGTTATTACGAGTACGATCCGCTCGACGGCACCTTCAGTTTCGTGGGGGCCTTCGCCTCGAAGAATCAGCTTGGCTTCTATGCGTCGCTGGGCCTGATTGTCTCCTTCGCCGCTGTCTTCATCTTCGGTGAGAGGCGTCTCTGGATGGCGGCCTCTGGCGTAGTTGGGCTTTTGTCTGCTTACTGCCTCATCGCCTGCCAATCCGCGACCTCTGTGCTGACCACGGCCGTCGTGATTGCCTTGATGATGGGATTGCGTGTGGTCCTCGCACTGACACCCGATCACCGCAAGCTGTTGGTCGTGGGCGGTGGCGTGGCGGTCATCATTCTTGCCGTTGCGGGTGTCTATCTAGGCGCGGTCGATGCCGTTCTCGGGATCTTCGGAAAGGATTCAACACTGACCGGACGGACTTATCTCTGGCAACAGGGGATCGAGGCGGCAAAGCAGAGTCCGGCCGTCGGCATCGGCTACCAGGCCTATTGGGTCCAGGGCTTCTCCGAGCCGGAGCGTCTGTGGGAAGAATTCTTTATCACATCGCGCAGCGGCTTCCACTTCCACAATACCTATATCGAAACGGCCGTCGAGCTGGGTCTGGCCGGCGTAATAACCCTCGCGGCAATGCTGCTGCGGATTCTGTGGGGGCACTTGCGCCGTGTCATCGAGGATTCCAGGAACGACGAATCCTATCTGATGTTCTCGATCGCGGTGCTGCTAACGATTCGCTCCTTCGTCGAGATCGACATTCTGACCCCGTACAATGTTGGGACGTTTCTTTTCTTCTTTACCGCCGGCAAGCTCGCGACGGTGCGCCGCCAATCGGCGGTGAGCGCCTGGCAGCGTCGCCGGTCGCCTGAGCCCGTTACACAATAATATCATTGCGTTTTGATCGGCTCTTGCGCCGGCCTTTTGAGGAACTGGATGAAGACACTCTACGGCATCCAATATCTGCGCGCCTTTGCCGCATTCGCTGTGGTGGTCTTCCACGCAGCCGAGAAAAACGGTGAGCATTTCGCCATCGGTGCCGCCGGCGTCGACGTTTTCTTCGTCATCAGCGGCTTCATCATGTGGGTCATCAGCGACCGCCGACCGATGACGCCACAGGGGTTCCTGCTTGATCGCGTTCGGCGCATCGCGCCTTCCTACTGGCTGGTGACGGGCGTGATGATCGCCGGCGCGATGGCCGGCCTGTTCCCGAACCTGAAGCTCACCGGTGCTCATATCCTCGCCTCGCTCTTCTTCATTCCGGCCCAGTCGCCGAGTACCGGTGACATCTGGCCGGTCCTCGTCCAGGGCTGGACGCTGGATTTCGAGATGTTCTTCTACGTGTTGTTTGCCGGGGCACTTTTTCTGCCCCGTCGCTGGCGGTTGACGTATCTGACGACCGTCTTCGGTGGTTTTTTCCTGATAGGCCTACTCTTCCAGCCCGCCTCGCCGGTGCTAAAGACCTATACGCGGCCGATCATTCTGGAATTCCTTGGGGGCGTCTTTCTCGCCGAATTGTGGATCCGGCGGTGGATCGCAGGCACCAGCCTGGGGCTTGCTTGCGTCGGCGCATCATTGTCCGGGTTTGCCGCGATCTTCCTGATCGGTGCCGATTTCGACGAAACCATTTGCGGCCCGCTCGCCATGGCGCTTGTCTACGGAATGGTATCGCTCGAAGCGGACGGCAGCATCGGCCGTGTGCCGCTTCTCACTTATCTTGGCGATGCATCCTATTCGATCTATCTCTGGCACACGCTGGCGATCTCCGTGGTCGTCAAGGCTGTTGGCGTGATCGGGCTGTCGACAACACCGACTATCGCGATCGCGGTCGTCGGCGGGACGACGCTTGGAGCGGCGGCCTACGAGCTCGTCGAGAAGCCGCTCCGGAAGATCCTCTCGTCAGACCTGTTCAGAGCGAACCCGGCCGAGCGACGCCCTTCATGAAGAAGTCCCGGTGGCAGCTTCCTCGGAGGTCGGTGCGGCCTCGGTCTGCGCAACAGGCTTTTTCCGCCGTGCGCGCAACACGACGTAAAAGACGGGCGTCAGGAATAGGCCGAAAATCGTTACGCCAAGCATCCCAGAGAAAACGGCCGTTCCGAGCGATTGGCGCATCTCTGCGCCGGGGCCGGTGGCGATCATTAGCGGCACGACGCCGAAGATGAACGCGAAGGCGGTCATCAAGATCGGCCGCAGCCGCAGGTGACTGGCCTCGATGGCGGCCTCAACCGCTGATTTTCCCTCGTCCTGTGCCTGTCGCGCGAATTCCACGATCAGAATCGCGTTCTTGGCGGCCAAACCGATCAGCACGATGAGCCCGATCTGCGTCAGGATGTTGTTGTCCATTCCGCGCAGATGAACCCCAAGCAAGGCTGCCAAGATTGCAAGGGGAACGATAAGGATAATGGCAAGCGGCAGGACCCAGCTTTCATACTGTGCCGACAGTGCCAGGAACACGAAGACGACCGACAGGGCGAAGATGTAGATCGCGGTGTTTCCGGTGTTGCGTTCCTGAAAGGCGATTTCGGTCCACTCAAAGGTTGTTCCTGCTGGCAGCAACTGCTTCGCAAGCCCTTCCATCTTGTCCAATGCAGTGCCCGTCGACACACCGGGAGCGGCATTGCCCTGCACGGGTACGGATACGTACATATTGTAATGCTGGACGAGTGAGGGGCCGCTCGTATCGCGGATGTCGATCAGTGTGCCAAGTGGGACGAGTGCACCGGTCGCGGATCTTACCTTTAGGGCAAGGATATCGTCCCGCTCGACCCGATACTGCTGGTCGGCCTGCGCACGCACCTGGTAGACGCGGCCGAAGGCATTGAAATCGTTGACGTAAGATGTGCCGAGATTGATCGACAGCGTGTCGAAGATGTTAGAGATCGGTACGTTCAAAGTCCTCGCCTTGTCGCGATCGATTTCGAGGAAGTATTGCGGGCTGTTGGCGGAGAACGTTGTAAAGACGCCGGTCAGGCCTTCCGTCTGGTTGGCCTTGCCCATCAGTTGATAGGCCGCGCCAAGCACGCGGCGCATGTCCGAGCTTTCGTGATCCATGAGCTGCATCTTGAAGCCGCCCGCGTTGCCGATACCGGAAATCGGCGGCGGCGGGATAGCTATGATGAAGGCCTCTCGGATTGCCTGCAGGCTGCCATAGAGCTGTCCAATGATCTTGTTCGAGGTCTGGCCGTGTTCCAATCGCTTTTCGAAGGTGTCGAAGGCGGCAAAGACCACGCCGGAGTTGGAGGCGTTGGTGAACGTCGCGCCACTGAAACCCGAAAAGGCCACGGCATTTTTCACGCCCGGAGTGTTCCGAATGATTTCCGAAGCGCGTTCGATGACCGCGTCGGTGCGGGAGAGTGCTGCACCATCCGGTAATTGGACCACGACAATGGCGTAGCCCTGATCCATGACCGGCACGAAGCCATTCGGAACGATCCTACCCATGTAATATGTCGCGCCGAGCAGACCGGCGAAAATGAGGAGGGCAACGCCCAGCGCGGCGACTGTCTGCACCGTATGTCGCACCACCCAGGAATAGCCCGCACTCAGCCTGTCAAAGCCCTTGTTGAACCCGTTCGCAAGTGCGCTTCCGAAACGCACAATCGGATTGCGATGCTTTCGGTGTTCCTCGTGGGGTTTCAATACCAGTGCGGCAAGGGCCGGCGAGAGGGTCAGCGAGTTTAGCGCCGAGATCGCAGTGGCGACCGAAATCGTCACGGCGAACTGGCGATAGAACTGGCCTGAAATGCCGGGGATGAAGGCGGTCGGAACAAACACCGCGATGAGCACGAGCGAAATGGCGACGACGGCTGTGCCAACCTCGTTCATCGTCACATGCGCGGCCTCACGCGGCGTCATTCGCTTTGCCAAATTGCGCTCGACATTTTCGACCACGACGATCGCGTCGTCGACGACGATGCCGATCGCCAACACGAGGCCGAAAAGAGTGAGCATGTTGAGCGAGAAGCCGAAGGCGAGCAAAAAGGCGAAGGTGCCTATCAGCGAGACTGGGATGGCGACGATGGGAATGATTGCCGTCCGCCACGATTGTAGAAATATCAAAACCACGATGGCGACCAGGATGGCGGCTTCAACGATGGTCTTGTAGACCTCGCTTATCGACTCCGCGATGAATTCGGTGGGATTGTAAACGATGTCATAGCTGAGGCCCTGCGGGAAATCCTGAGAGACGGTTTCCATCGTCTTCTTGATTTCGGCTGCGGCCGCGAGTGCATTGGTGCCAGGACGCGCGAAGATGCCAAGAGCGACCGCCGGCTTGCCGTTCAGATAGCTGTTTGTGACGTAGTCCTTGGCGCCGAGTTCGATGCGGGCGATATCCTGCAATTGGACGAGACGCCCTTCCGCGGTCGCCTTGACGATGACGTAGCGGAATTGCCTTGCATCAGAGAAACGTCCTTGGGTCGTCACCGTATACTGGAAGGCGTTGGTGCCGGCCGCTGGTGGTCCGCCAATCGAGCCGCCGGAGACCTGCACGTTCTGCTCGCGCAGCGCATCGACGACGTCGCTGGAGGTCATGCCATAGGCTGACAGTTTTTGCGGATCGAGCCAGATTCGCAGCGAATATTCGCGCTCACCGAACAGGATGACGTCGCCAACGCCGTCGAGCCGAACAAGCGTGTCGCGGATGCGCGTGCGTGCGTAGTTGGAGACGTAGAGCTGATCGTACCGAGAGTTCGGTGACAGCAGGTGCACCACCATCATCAAATCGGGAGAGCTCTTCGCCGTCGTAATGCCGATACGCCGAACCTCTTCGGGAAGCCGTGGTTCGGCGATGGCAACGCGGTTCTGGACAAGTACTTGTGCCTTGTCGAGGTCCGTGCCGAGTTTGAAGGTGACGGTCAGTGCCATCGAACCATCAGCAGTAGAGTAGGAAGACATGTAAAGCATGTCCTCGACGCCGTTAACCTCCTGCTCGATCGGTGTCGCCACGGTGTTGGCGATCGTCTCAGCGTCTGCACCTGGATAGGAGGTACGGATAACAATGGTCGGTGGCGCAATCTCCGGGTATTGCGCCACGGGCAGCTGGAAATAGGCGATGCCGCCGACGATCAACAGCACAATGGATAGCACCGAGGCGAAGATCGGCCGATCAACAAAGAAGTGTGCAAATTTCATCGGCTGAGCTCCAGGCCTGCAGCCTCAGGCGCAAGTTCTTCACGGGATTGCGGCAGTTCGACCATCTGCGGCGTGACCTTGGTGCCCGGGCGGGCTCGCAGCAGGCCATTGATGACGATCGTCTCACCACCGTCCATGCCCTCGCGGATCACCCGATAGCCATAAAGGCGGGGACCCGGCCGCACCGGCTTTGCGGTGACCGTTCCATCGTCTCCGACGACGTAGACGACGCGCTGGTTCTGGTCCGAGCCGATAGCCTCGTCGGGGACAAGGATTGCCTTGTAGACATTCGACGCCTCTACAGAAACACGACCGAAAAGGCCCGGCTGGAGCACATAGTTCGGATTATCGAAGCGGGCGCGTATGCGCTTCGTGCCGGTCTCGCTGTCGATGCGATTTTCAGCGAAGTCCAGCTTCCCCGTAAAAGGCTTCTCGTTCGAATCCGTAATTCTTACCTGGACCTCGACGCCGCCGCCACCCTGTTGCAGATCGACACCGCGGTCGCGTGCGGTCTGTGCGAAATTGAGGAGGCGGCGCTCGTCAACATCGAAGTAGAAATCGATCGGATCGACCGAAACGATTGTGGTCAGTATCGATTGGTCAGCCTGGACAAGGTTGCCAACGGAAATAAGCCGGCGGTCGATGCGGCCGCTGATGGGAGCCGTGATCTTCGTATATTCAAGGTCGAGCGCGGCGCGATCGGCCGTTGCCTGAGCGCCGCGCACGTTTGCTTGTGCCGAAACCCACTCGCGCCGGCGGTCGTCAAGAATAGATATCGATTGGCTGCCAGTCGTTGCCAGGTTCTCTGCCCGTTTGAACTGTGCTTCGGCGTAGATGAGCGTAGATTTCGCAACTTCCAGCGCCGCGTTTGCCTCATTCAGTGCGGTAATGAACGGCCTCTGATCAATGACGAAAAGCAGGTCGCCCTGTTTGACGAGTGAACCGTCGGTGAAGTGCACCTCCTGCAGATAACCCCCGACGCGTGAGCGGACGGACACCTGATCGACCGCTTCAAAACGGCCAATGAAATCATCTTTGTCGACGACGTCACGGACGACGGGTTTGGCGACCGAAACGGGAGGAGGGGTGGCCGGCTGCTGTGCCATCGCTGCGGTGAACGGCGAAAGAGCCAGGGCGCTAATAGTCAGCAGATGTCGAAAGGAGGAAGGCATGGCGGGTTTTCCTATCCGGACGGCCGCAAGCGCCACCGTCGCTTATGCTGATGTGATGCGATTCATGTCTTGATGTCTCTGAACAAGGGCATTGACCCTCGTCACCTATGCCACTGCAATTTTCGCTCGCGGCGGTCGGCCGCGGACGTCTGTTCGTCATCGAGAAAAGGCGATCGACCAAAGATCACGGCATTTCCGGTAACCCTCTGGATTTCTACTATAAACGGCTGTTGATCAAAATTGCAAATGCCATCGGGTTGCAATTTCGAAGGGCTTTCGAAATCTCCACGCGTATCCCTATGCGGCATTTTGGCCGCAACGGTGGAATCTGGAACGGCGCCCATTGCGCCTGGCGCACGCTTAATATATCTGAGCGTATAATAAGTGTGCTTATTATTTATCGGCGGCTGGAAAAGAGACAGATATGGCTGAGAAGTCCTCGCTGCGCGTCGTTGCAGACGCAAATGCAAAGAACCCAGTTGAAGAAAACGATGCTTCCCCTCACGAGGAAACGGTAGCTGAGGCGCCTTCATCCAATTCAGCGCCCGCTACTGCCGTGGCTGCGTTCGGCGGCACTCAGGTCCGCCGCCGGCGCAGTCCCACGCGTCCCGTTCTGTTCGCGTTGTTGCCGGTCGCGCTCGTCGTTGGCGGGTACTACTACGTCAACGGCGGTCAGATCATGTCGACCGACAACGCCTATATCCAAGCTGATATGGTGGGGCTGACAACCGACGTTTCCGGTATCGTCGACCAGATCAACGTGCATGAGAACGAAGCAGTGAAGAAGGGACAGGTGCTCTTCAGCCTGCGGCAGGACTCGTTCAAGATCGCCCTCGACGGTGCTGAAGCGCAGCTTGGCGCCGTGCGCAACCAGATCCTCAATCTGAAGGCCAGCTATCAGCAGTCAATGGCCGAGATCACGCAAGCCGAAGCCGATATTCCCTACTATCAGACCGAGTTCGATCGGCAGCAGAACCTGCTGAACAGCTCGGCCGCGACACGAACCGCCTACGATCAGGCCAAGCACAATCTCGACGCTGGCCACCAGAAGGTTGCCGTCGCGAAGGCCGAGGCTGCCGCAACGCTGGCACAGTTGGGTGGCAATGGGGACCAGCCGGTTGAGCAGAACCCGCTCTATCTCGAAGCCAAGGCGAAGGTGAACGATGCCGAGCGTGAACTCGACCATAGCGTCGTCAAGGCGCCGTTCGATGGCATCGCGACCAACGTCAACTCGCTGCAACCAGGCTCCTACCTGCAGGCATCCACGCAGGCCTTCTCGCTGGTTTCGGACCACAATCTCTGGATTGCCGCGAGCCCGAAGGAAACGGAACTGACCCATGTCAAGCCCGGCCAGCCGGTGGCGATTTATGTCGACACCTATCCGGGCGTTGAGTGGAAGGGGAAGGTCGAGAGCATTAGCCCGGCCTCCGGTTCCAGCTTCTCGCTACTGCCGGCGCAGAACACGACAGGCAACTGGGTCAAGGTCGTGCAGCGCATTCCGATGCGCGTTAGCATCGATGACGTGGCAGGCAAGCCACCGCTTCGGGTTGGCATGAGCGCGGTGGTCGACGTCGATACGGGTCGTGCCCGCGGTCTTCCGGATTTCGTTTCAAAGCTTATGGGCCGCTCCGGCGGCAAGGATCATGAGTAACGCTGCACCATGTCTGGCCACCCCGGTTGCCAATCGCGGTTGGATAACGGCCTGCGTCATCCTGGCAGTGATCATGCAGGCGCTGGACACGACGATTGCCAACGTCGCGCTCCCCTATATCCAGGGCAGCGTCTCGGCAAGCGCCGACCAGATAAACTGGGTGCTGACCTCCTATATCGTGGCGGCAGCAATCATGACGCCGCCGTCCGGTTTTCTGGCCGCCAAGTTCGGGCGCAAGCGCGTGCTCTTAACCGCAATCGCCGGCTTCGTCGCTGCTTCTGTGCTCTGTGGTCTGGCGCAATCACTGAACCAGATCGTGGCCTTCCGCCTGCTGCAGGGCCTCTTTGGCGCATCTCTGGTTCCACTGTCTCAGGGTATCCTCCTCGACATTTATAGTGCCGAGGAGCGTGGCTCGGCCATGGCCTTATTTGGCGTCTCGGTCATGGTCGGGCCGGTCCTTGGACCTGTCATCGGCGGCTGGTTGACTGACCACATCAGCTGGCGGTGGGTGTTCTACATCAACGTGCCGATCGGCGCGCTGGCGTTTGCTGGCATCGTGATCTACGTCACGGAGACAAAGCTCGATGCGTTGGCGAAGCTCGACTGGTTCGGTTTCGGGATGATGAGTCTCGGCATCGCGTCGCTGCAGCTCTTCCTCGATCGCGGCGAACAGCTGAACTGGTTCGCGTCAGGCGAGATCATGATCGAAGCAATCGTCTGCGCCGCTGCCTTCTACCTGCTGATCGTGCACACGCTGACGGCGGAGAGGTCCTTCGTGAACCCGAGATTGTTTCGCGACCGCAACTTCTCGGTTAGTATGCTTTTCATCTTCGTGATCGGTATCACCTATCTCGCCTCACTGGCGCTGATGACGCCCTACCTGCAGACGCTCATGGGCTATCCCGTCATCACCGCAGGCATTGTCATGGGGCCACGCGGGCTCGGCACGATGCTCTGCATGTTTATCGTCGGCAAGCTGATCGGCAAGATCGATACGCGCTTGCTGCTGGTCTCGGGCCTCGGCCTAACAGCCTGGGCGATGTACGACATGACCGGCTGGACGCCCGATGTTTCGCAGTGGACAATCGTTTCCGTTGGCTTCGTTCAAGGCGCCGGGCTCGGTTTCCTCTTCGTGCCGTTGACGACGATCGCCTTCTCGACACTGCCCGCGCACATGCGTGGCGACGGGACCGGCCTCTACAACCTGTCGCGTAACATCGGCTCAAGCGTCGGTATCTCGATCGTCTCAGCGCTTCTTGTCGAGAACGCCCAGGTGAACCACGAGAACATCGCTGCCTATGTGACGCCGTTCAACCGGGCTTTCGAGGTGACGGCGGCGCAGGCAATGAGTCCGTTTTCAGCCGCCGGCCGCGCTTCGCTCAACGAGGTGATCACCCTGCAATCGACGATCATCGCCTACATGGACAATTTCAAGCTGTTGATGCTGATGTCCCTCGCGGTCATTCCGCTGGCGCTGCTGCTGCGCAAACCGAAAGTCGCCCCTGTCATTGATCACAGCTCCGTCATGGAGTGATGCTTAGCGGAACGGTTTGCTGAGATAACGAGATCCGGAGATGCCGAAGCGCCAAGGTGCTTCGGCATTTTTCGTTATGCCGATCCGTTTGCCGGCGACGATTTTGACAGGAGCCGACGGGGCAATCGAGAAAGGCGGCCGGTCGAGCAGCCGGTCATTCAACGTAAGGTCGATACCGAGCGCCTGACAGAGCTTGCCGGGACCGCTGCAAAGTTGCGTCAGTGCATCGTTGCCGCGGCGCTCGATCATTGTCGCGATTCCCGCCTCCGGCTCGATTGCCCGGATCAGCACGGCGGAGCCGGGTGTGCAAACGAAATTCAGGCACCAATGCATGCCGTAGATACGATAGATGTAGACGTTACCCGGTCGACCGAACATCGCGGCGTTGCGTGACGTGGGGCCGCGGAAGCTATGTGAGGCTTCGTCATCGGGGAAGTAGGCTTCGGTCTCGGTTATGCGGCCACCGACATCGCCGACGTGCAAATGGCAGCCGAGCAAATCCCGGGCGACGGCAACCGCATCACGCGCGAAAAAGCGCGTGAGAAGAGGGCCGCCAAGGGAAGCTGCGCCGATTGCACCGACGGCATATGTCATCTGGTTCAGGTTTCCGGGCCGTGAGGTTCTAATGGCCGACCTTCGGGTCATGCGCCGAGATGGAGGAGCCCGTCACCGATACAGGATCGCTTGCCGGGAAAGTGTCCTCGAGACCTTCCTCCAGTTCCTCTTCGAGAAGCGCGGCATCCTTGCCGCGTGCGCCATCTGCCTGCGAACTCTGCAGTGTTGTTGCGAGCAACGCCCTTGCACGGGTGATTGCGTTGTCGCTCGTCAGGCCGGGCGAAGCCGCGGCATAGAGCGTGACCGAGATGTTGTTGCCGGAATGATCCGTGAAAATGACGGCGAAAGAGCCTTCCTTCGGGTGCACGGTGACGTCTGTGATAGCCATGGAAAGTCTCCTGGTTCTGACCGTTCTTCCAAGTGAAACGCTTTTCGCTAGGATTGTCGAGCAAAGACCTTCACTAGCCAGTCGATGAAAACGCGGACGCGCGGAGAAAGCTGTCGGTTGCGGGGATAGAGGAGGGAAACCGGCGTCTCGGTCAAAGGGAAATCGCGCAGCACGTGAACGAGCGTTCCATCGGCTAAATCCTTTTCCGCATGATACCGCGGCGCTTGTATCAGGCCGAGACCGAGCCTTGCTGCCGACATAAAGCTTTCGGCGGCATTGACGGTCACCGTCGCAGGCAACGTGACATTGCGGATGCTACCGCCGATCAGGAATTCCAGAGGCAGAACACCACCTGTTGCGCTCGAACGGAAGCCGACCATGCGATGACCTTGGAGCCGGTCGGGATGTTCGGGGAGGCCATGTTTCTCGATGTAGCGGGGAGCTGCAAGGGTAACTTCCGCCAACATGGCGACGCGTCGTGCTACCATGTCGCTGTCACCAGGCACGCCAACCCGCAGCACGCAATCGATGCCTTCGCGGACGAGGTCGACCAGTCGGTCACCCTCGCTCATGTAGAACTCGATACCGGGGTAGGTCTCGAGGAAGGACGGAAGGCTCGGCAGCACGAAGTGGCGAGCAAGCGTGCCATGCACGTCGACGCGCAGCATGCCCTTCGGCTTGGCACCGGCGAAGACGCCTTCCGCCTCCTCGATATCGGCGAGTATGGCGAGGCATCGTTGATAGTAAGCCTCACCATCGAGCGTCGGGCTGACATGGCGCGTGGTTCTCTGCAGTAGGCGCACGCCGAGCCGGGTTTCCAACTGCTTGATCGCATCCGTGACCGTGGACCGCGGAAGGCCGGTATCCTGCGCGGCGAGGGTGAAGCTTCGTCTCTCCACAACGCGGGAAAATACCCGCATAGCATCGAATCTGTCCATTTTGTTTGTTCGCCATATCCGGATAGCGATGCGGGATAATGGCTGATTATCCGCACGTCGAAAAGCGGCATCTTATCTCATCGAAACGCGGCGAGCCGCACAGGATGAAGGAGAAGGCAATGAGCACGGAAAGCAAGGTCGCACTGGTCACGGGTGCTTCGAGGGGCATAGGCGCCGCAATCGCCGAACGTCTGGCCAAGGACGGTTTCACCGTCGTCATGAACTACTCCGGTAACGCGGCCCTCGCCGATGAGCTTATGCAGAAGATCGAGCGGGATGGGGGTAAGGCGCTGACCGCGCAAGCTGACGTGAGCAACCCCAAAGCCGTCCGCCGGATGTTCGATGCAGCCGAAGCAGCGTTCGGCGGCATCGATGTTCTGGTCAACAACGCCGGCATCATGCAGCTCTCCTCGATTGCCGACGCGGACGATGCCAATTTCGACCGCCAAGTCAGCGTGAACCTGAAGGGCACATTCAACACGCTGCGCGAAGCGGCAAAGCGCCTGCGCAGCGGTGGTCGCATCATCAACTTCTCGACGAGTGTTGTTGGCCTGAAACTCGAAAATTACGGCGTCTACGCCGCGACCAAGGCAGCCGTTGAAACGCTGACGGCAATCATGTCGAAGGAACTACGCGGCCGTAACATCACGGTCAATGCAGTCGCTCCGGGGCCGACGGCAACCGATCTTTTCCTTCATGGGAAATCGGACGAGTTGATCGCTCGCATGGCCAAGATAAACCCGCTAGAGCGGCTGGGAACACCGGAGGATATCGCTGCCTCTGTTTCCTTCCTTGCCGGTTCGGACGGCGCTTGGATCAATGGTCAGGTGCTGCGCGCCAACGGTGGAATAATCTGAGCTTTAACGCTCCCTGCGACGAACCGGTCCCGTTGCCGATCCTCGAACAGCGGCTTTCAACTCTTCAACCTTGATTACGGAACACGACAATGGATAAGCGGGTGGTCGTCATCACCGAGGATCAAGCGCGATCGGTGCGCTCACCCCCACACCTCGCCCGGCAAGGGCATGTCGTCTAGACCGGTATAACCATACGACGGGCCGCAACGCTAGCGCCATCGGTGTCGGCGACCGGGTACGCGCCGAAATGTTTTGGCGGATCGGGCGGAAGGATGTCCTTAAGCCGACTGATCACTAAATCGTGATAGTCGCCATTGTTCCGTTTTTGCGAACCTGCTGTGCGCGAATCAGCACTTAACAAATAGCAAAAAGCAGGCTTATATTAATCGTGTAAAGGCGATCGGAAGACCTCCAACTCCTGTCGCCAACATCAGATACCGGTCGAGCCATTTCCCTGGTGAAGCGGCGGGGTCTGAAACGAATTCGATGACAGACTGTTGCGGCCCGTCGAAGGAGCTCCTTCCGGGCCGCAACTGCGTCATGGGTCGTTCAGTTTCGCATCCGAGAGCAGCTTCACCAGCCAGTCGACGAAGACGCGGACCTTATTGCTGAGGTGCCGGTTCGGCGGATAGACGATGTAGAGCGGGAATGGTTCACGGCTCCATTCCGGCAGGATTTCCACGAGGTCTCCCTTGGCTAAGGCGTCGCGGATCATGAAGCGGGGCAGTTGAGCAATGCCAAGCCCGTTCAATGCCGCATTAACGAAAGTTCGGCTGTCATTGACCGACAGCAAGTAACGAGGATTGATCTCCAGATCTTCATTGTCCTTGCGGAATTCGAAGGGAAGCGTCCGATTGGTCTGCGCCCGAAAGTAACTTACTGAATAATGGCCGTTTTCCAGCTCCTCTGGGCGGGTCGGGATGCCGAACTTTTCGATGTAGAGCGGTGCGGCACAGGTGAGCATTTCCACTTCCGACACGCGCCTTGCAATCAGCGATTGGTCGGCGGGCGTGCCACCGCGAAGCGCACAGTCGACGTTTTCGGCAAGGTAATCGACGGTGCGGTCGCCCACGCCAAGATCGATCCGGATATCCGGGTATTTCTGGTAGAAGTCGCAGAGCGCGGGTACGACGATCCAGTCGGCGAAAGCGCCCGCCATTTCGACTCGCAAGCGGCCGGTCGGCAAGCCCTGCGAGTTCGAGAGGCTGCCGTCCAGTTCCTCAAGTTCGGAGACGATCTGTGCCGCCCGCTCATAGTAGAGCGCGCCATCGGTCGTCACCATGACGCGGCGCGTGGTGCGGTTAAGAAGCTTGGTGTGCAAATGCGCCTCAAGCCCCTGGATGAGATTGGTCACCGTCGCCTTGGGCATGGCGAGCGTGTCGGCGGCCCGTGTGAAATTGCCCGTCTCTACGACGCGGATGAAGGCGCGCATTGCCGAGAGCTGGTCCATCGGAAATCACCTAGCAGGTTGCACTGCAGTATTGTTCGAAATTCGGAACAGTGTAATCGCTCTGAAGCTTCTTATTCCGTCAGGGGAATAACAATATCTTTTTTGCAGAAATTGCAAGCCGTCGCGGCTCGCAAGATTTATGTCGGTGAAACGAGAGCCGAAACGATGACGGTGCAGGTGAAAGACATGGTGATGGAAAAGGTGGCCACCGGCCCCGTTTCTGCACGCGTCTATCAGGGCGCCGAGTTTGGCAAGGGTTCGCCGATCGTGCTGTTTTTTCACGGCGGCGCTTTTCAGCGCTCCGGCGTGAAGGATAGCTTGGTTGCGGAGAGCTTGGCGAAGGCTGGCGCGATTGTTGCGGTCCCAGATTATAATGCACCGCTCGGGAATGTCTTTCCGAAGCCGCTTGAAGTCGGCTATTCGATCTTCTCTTATCTTGCCAATAAACGTGCGTCCGGTATCGGCGACCGCAATTCGCTGCTGATCGTAGCCGGCGAAGAGGCGGGAGGCAACATTGCGGCCGGCGTCGCTTTCAAGGCGCGCGACCATTATGCGGACGCGCTCAATGGCCAGGTTCTGATTTCGCCACTGCTTGATCCTTTCATGGGCACGTCGTCGATCCGCAAGGCGGATGGCATCGGCATGCGTCAGCGTTGGGCCGAGGGCTGGAGCCACTATCTTAGTGGCGGCGGCTGTCATCCCTATGCGGCACCTTGCCTGTGTTCGCGCATAGCCGGTGTGGCGCCGGCACTCGTCTTGACGGCGGAGGATGATCCTCTTCGTGACGAGACACTGGGTTATGCCGACCGACTGAAGCAGGCAGACGTCGCAGTTCGCCGGAATGTCCTACCCGCCGGGGCAGGCTGGCCATCGCTTTATGGCGGAAAATGCGAACAGGCACCGAATTGGGAACAGACGATCACGGACCAATTCGAAAGTTTCGTTCGGGATATTAGCAGCCAACCTATTGCATTGAAGACGAACTGATTGAATTCGGCCACTGAGAGAGGGCCGTAAGGAGAGTACCAATGACGTCCAGTAAGAAGCGCTGGGCCCTCGTGGGCGCCGGCTTTGGGCTTGTCGCGTCCGTTTCGGCGGCGGCTATCTTTTTTGAATTGCCGATGAGCACGACTGCCACGGCTGCATCCGCACCTGCGCAGGCTCCCGCTGTGCCGGTGACGGTTGCCGTCGTCGCCAGCCGTGATGTAACGACATGGCAGGAGTTTTCGGGGCGGCTCGAGGCCGTGGACCGTGTCCAGATCCGTTCACGCGTCGCTGGGGCGGTTCAATCCGTGCATTTCCGCGAGGGCGCGCTGGTGAAGGCGGGAGATCCACTTTTCTCCATCGATCCTGAGCCTTATCAGGCGGCTGTTTCCCAGGCCGAGGGCCAGGTTGCTTCCGCCGAGGCGAAGGTCAACATCGCTCAGATTGAGCTGGAGCGTGGCCGCAGGCTTTCTGACAACAAGACGATTTCTCAAAGTGATCTCGACCAGCGTCAGAATGCCTTCACCGAAGCGCAGGCCGGCCTTCGCACCGCTCAGGCAGCCCTTCGTTCGGCACAGTTGGAGCTCGGCTACACCGAAGTCCGCGCACCGGTTGCCGGCCGTGTCGGCAAGATCGAGATCACTGTCGGTAACCTTGTTGCTGCCGGCTCTACATCACCCGCCTTGACGACGCTCGTGTCGGTCGATCCGATCTACGCAAGCTTCAACGCCAGTGAGGAGATGGTTACCAAGGCGCTGGCCGAGCTTCCGCCTGGCGATAGTGCCGTTCCGGCGGTCGAGCAGATCCCAGTCGAGGTCGGAACGTTGGCGGATCAGGGAACCCCGATCAAGGGTAAGCTGCAACTGATCGACAATCAGGTTGACGCGGCAAGCGGCACCATTGGTGTTCGCGCTGTCTTCAACAATCCCCGCGGCAAGCTGATCCCCGGTCAATTCGTTCGCGTCCGTATGGGCGAACCGAAAGCCGAGAACAAGATCCTGATCAGCGATCGCGCGATTGGCACGGACCAGGACAAGAAGTTCGTGTTCGTTGTCGATGCCGAAAACAAAGTCAGCTACCGGTCCGTCCAGCTCGGCGCGACAGCCGAAGGGCAGCGTATCGTCGAAAGCGGCCTGACAGTCGGCGACAGGATCGTCGTCAATGGCCTGCAGCGTATCCGTCCGGGCGCCGTGGTTGCACCGCAGGCGGAAGAGAAAGTGGCGACGGCTCAGTAAGCCGAAGCACCCGGAGCGCGTCGGCGCTCCGTGGAAATCCGAAATGACGTGATCCACCGGCGGCCTCCCAACCGCCGGAGAGGGTCGTTGCATCACAGTTTCATCCCGGAGAGGGCTTTGAAATGAATTTCTCCAGATTCTTCGTTGACCGTCCGGTGTTCGCCGGAGTCCTATCGGTCCTCATTGTGGTCGCTGGTCTGCTTGGTCTGCGATCATTGCCGATTTCCGAATATCCGGAAGTCGTCCCGCCATCGATTGTCGTGCGCGCGACCTATCCCGGTGCAAACCCGGAGGTTATCGCGCAGACCGTTGCCACACCGCTCGAAGAGCAGATCAACGGCGTCGAGGGCATGCTCTACATGTCCAGCCAGGCGACATCGGACGGTGTTATGACGCTGACGGTCACCTTCAAGCTCGGCACGGACCCTGACAAGGCACAGCAGCTCGTGCAAAACCGCGTATCGCAGGCCGAACCGCGACTGCCGGAAGAAGTGAAGACTATCGGTATCACGACGGTCAAGAGCTCTCCCGACCTGATGATGGTCGTGAACCTGATCTCGCCTGACAATCGTTACGACATCACATATCTGCGCAACTACGGTGTCCTCAATATCAAGGACCGGCTGGCGCGCATCGACGGCGTTGGTCAGGTACAGGTCTTCGGCTCGGGCGACTACTCCATGCGCGTCTGGATCGATCCGCAGAAGGCGGCCGAGCATGGCCTTGCCGCGGGCGATGTCACCAATGCAATCCGCGGTCAGAACGTGCAGGCCGCAGCCGGCACGATCGGCGCTTCGCCGAGCCTGTCGGGCGTGGACCTGCAGCTCAACGTCAATGCACAGGGCCGTCTGCAGACGCCTGAACAATTCGGCAATATCATCGTCAAGTCGGGCGCCAACGGCGAGATCACCCGTCTTCGCGACGTCGCCCGTATCGAGCTCGGTGCCGCCGACTACTCGCTGCGCTCGATCCTTGATGGCAAGCCGGCAGTCGCGATCCCGGTCTTCCAGTCCCCGGGCTCCAACGCCATCACCATCTCGGACGAGGTCCAGAGGACGATGCAAGAGCTGAAGACCGCCATGCCTGACGGTGTCAGCTACGAGATCGTCTACGACACGACGAAGTTCGTGCGTTCATCGATCGAGAAGGTCGTCGACACGTTGCTCGAAGCCATCGCACTCGTCGTCATCGTCGTCATTCTGTTCCTGCAGACGTGGCGCGCCTCGATTATCCCGCTGATTGCCGTTCCGGTTTCGATCATCGGTACCTTCGCGGTGATGTATGTCTTCGGTTTCTCCATCAACGCGCTCAGTCTCTTCGGCCTCGTGCTGGCGATCGGCATCGTGGTGGACGATGCTATCGTGGTCGTCGAAAACGTCGAACGCAACATCGAAAACGGCCTGAGCCCGCGGGCTGCCACCTACAAGGCAATGAAGGAAGTCTCTGGCCCGATCATCGCGATCGCGCTCGTGCTTGTCGCGGTTTTCGTCCCGCTCGCCTTCATCAGCGGACTGTCGGGGCAGTTCTATCGCCAGTTCGCGCTGACGATCGCGATCTCGACGGTCATTTCGGCCTTCAACTCCTTGACGCTGTCTCCGGCTCTGGCTTCGCTGCTCTTGCAGGACCATCACGCCAAGCGTGATTGGTTGACACGCGCTATGGACGCGATTTTCGGCTGGTTCTTCCGTGGCTTCAACAAGGCCTTCGGCGCTGGTTCGCGTGGCTATGGCAAGGGCGTCGGCGGGCTGCTGTCGCGCAAGAGCGTCGTCATGCTCGTGTATGTGGTGCTGGCAGGCGCGACCTATGGCCTCTTCAATGCAGTGCCCGGCGGCTTCGTGCCGGCTCAGGACAAGCAGTATCTGATCGGCTTTGCCCAGTTGCCGGATGCGGCCAGCCTTGACCGCACCGAAGACGTCATCAAGCGGATGAGCGAGATTGCAATGGCCGAGCCTGGCGTCGCGCATGCGATCGCCTTTCCGGGCCTGTCGATCAACGGCTTCACCAACTCTTCGAACGCTGGCATCGTTTTCGTCACACTGAAGGATTTCGAGGAACGTAAGTCGCCGGCCCTTTCTGGCGGTGCGATCGCCATGTCCCTGAACCAGAAGTTCGGGGCGATCCAGGATGCCTTCATCGCGATGTTCCCGCCGCCGCCGGTAAACGGTCTCGGCACAACGGGCGGCTTCAAGATGCAGCTCGAAGACCGCGCCGGTCTCGGCTATCAGGTGCTCGACGAGGCCAATAAGGCGATGATCGCCAAGGCCTACCAGACACCAGAGCTGACGGGCATCTTCTCTGCCTACCAGATCAATGTTCCACAGCTCTATGCCGATCTCGACCGTGAGAAGGCGGAACAGTTGGGTGTCTCGGTAACCGACGTTTTCGAGACACTGCAGATTTATCTCGGTTCGCTCTATGTCAACGATTTCAACGCCTTTGGCCGCACCTACAGCGTGCGCGTCCAGGCAGACGCCAAGTTCCGGGCCCAGCCCGAGGACATCGGCAAGCTGAAGGTTCGTTCGGCATCGGGCCAGATGATCCCGCTGTCTGCGCTCCTGAAAGTGGACGCGACAACCGGGCCGGAGCGGACCAACCGTTATAACGGTTTCCTCTCTGCCGATATCAACGGCGGTCCAGCTCCGGGCTTCTCCTCAGGCCAGGCTCAGGCAGCGATCGAGAAGATCGCCGAGGAGACCCTGCCGAAGGGTATCAGCTTTGAATGGACGGATCTGACCTACCAGCAGATCCTGGCGGGCAACTCCGGCGTGATCGTCTTCCCACTGGCCCTACTGCTCGTGTTCCTCGTGCTCGCTGCACAATATGAGAGCCTTGCCCTCCCGATCGCGATCATCATGATCGTGCCGATGGGCGTGCTGGCGGCGTTGACGGGCGTCTGGCTGACCGGTGGAGACAACAATATCTTCACGCAAATCGGCTTGGTCGTCCTTGTCGGCCTCTCGGCGAAGAACGCGATCCTGATCGTGGAATTCGCCCGCGAGCTGGAATTCGAAGGAAGAACTCCGGTTCAGGCTGCCATCGAGGCAAGTCGCCTGCGTCTGCGCCCCATCCTGATGACCTCGATGGCCTTCATCATGGGTGTCGTGCCGCTGGTGGTCTCCACCGGTGCGGGTGCCGAAATGCGCGCGGCCATGGGGGTTGCCGTGTTCTCGGGCATGATCGGCGTCACCTTCTTCGGCATCTTCATGACGCCTGTCTTCTACGTGCTGGTTCGCAAATTGTCGGGCAATCGCCCGCTGATCCAGCACAACGAGCACGAGCACGACGCAGAGGAAGCCGAAATCATACGACTCGCTGCCGAATAGCCCCCACTCAGGCGGCGAGACGTGGAGGCGGAGCATTGCTCCGCCTTTTTGTACTTGTAGACCATCGCATATAGCGGCCAACCGGGCAGTAAAACAGTCGAAAGTCTAATCCCCGATCTCGACAGGATAATTGCCTTTGCAAGGGAATGCGGCAATCCGGCAGCCATGGTCGCTGCCGCCAATAGCCAAACCCGCCTGCTTGGATTTATGGTCGGGCGGTCTGATGTGAGTGTCAGCCATCGCCCGGTACCCTTGCCGACCGCGCTGATCGAATTAGCGAAGCCGAATGGGTGGCTCAATTTGAGGCGAACTGGCGCGAGGCTCACGCTGACTGAAAATGCCAAAAGGTTGAAGACCGAAAAACGAAAAATGAACGGAGAGACCCGTCCGTAGCCCATCCAGGTCTCGTTCGATGCCCCCAACGACGGCCGGACCATGAGTCGGCCCTTGGAATAATTGAACTTGATTGACATCCAGTGCCACCTCTCCGGCAGGTATGGCACAAGATGGGCACG
Source organism: Rhizobium mesoamericanum STM3625 (assembly GCF_000312665.1). GTDB lineage: Bacteria > Pseudomonadota > Alphaproteobacteria > Rhizobiales > Rhizobiaceae > Rhizobium > Rhizobium mesoamericanum. Next base: position 3,179,537 of record NZ_HF536772.1, read on the forward strand.
GCGAAGGGCGCCAAAACCGCCATTGGGCTGCTCGCACGGGCCGAAGCGACAGCATTCAGTGCCCTTGCTTGGATCGAAGACATTATGGACTATAACTCCAAAGGAACGACGGGCAGCACCTGGGCCGCCCGCCACCTTTGACCAGTTCTCGACTAATTGCCTGGCTTGTTCTTGATCGCAGCGTCGATCTGCCGCTTTACGGCATCCAGGTTGAAGGAAGCCGGATCCTGCATCGGCGGATAATCAACCGCCGTGAGCGCAAGCTTGGCGACCTGCTGCTGAACGCTGACGAACCGCCAGAATTCGCGCGCAAAGAAGTCGTTCATGTAGCCCCCGCCGAGGTCATTGAGGCTTTGCTCGCCAATCGAGGGCGTTCGTTCGAATGGATCCTGGCGGATGTTGACCATGGTGGGCATGTCAGTCGTGACCTTGCCGCCTGGCCAGCCCTGCGGCTGTTGGAAAAACTGGAACTTGAAGTTATCCAGGCGCACTGCGCCGAGGGCTGGGCCAGCGAAGTAGAAAAATTCGTGCCGCGCGGATGGTGATTTCCCCAGCAGCAAGTCCAGCTGATTGTAACCATCGAGATGGTTCTTGTAAGTCTTGTCGCCCAGCTTTACACCCTTGAGCAACTGGTCAGTGATCTCGGTGTTGCCAGCTGCCGCCGCAAGCGTCGGGAACCAATCCAGGGCCGAGAAAATGCCGTTCTCGACGCTGCCCGGCTTGACCTTGCCCGTCCAACGGATGATGGCGGGTGCGCGGAAACCTCCTTCCATCACGGTGCCCTTGGTGCCCTTGAATGGTGTCATGCCACCATCTGGCCAGGTAAACACTTCCGCCCCGTTGTCGGTCGTGAAAATGACGATGGTATTGTCGGCTTCGCCTGCATCTTCAACGCATTTCATGAGAGCGCCGACACTGTCGTCGAGTTGTGCCACACCGGCTTCCTCAAGGCCGTAATTGGTGTCGCTGTTCATGAGAGCCTGGTATTTGGGCGACAGATAGGTCCAGACGTGCATGCGCGTCGTGTTGTGCCAGACGAAAAAGGGCTTTCCGTCGGTTTTGGCCTTGTCCATGAAATCGCAAGAAGCCTTAACCAACACTTCGTCGAACGTGCCCATGTCGTACTTGGCCTTGGGCATGATGTCATGCATGTTCGGGACGTTGGACATGTCGGGGTAGGGTGCGAGGGGACCCTCGTCCACGATCCGCTGCTTGCCGACTTTACCCCAACGGGGCAGCTCGCTCGTGTCGTCCGTATCAGTTGCAAAGCTGTGGACCAGATTTCGTGGCCCGAATTTGTCTCGGTACGATTGGTCGTTCGGAAACGAGTACCAATAGGGATCCGACATCGCATCGAGGTGATAGAGGTAGCCAAAGAATTCATCGAAGCCATGCAAAGTCGGCAGATACTTGTTCAGGTCGCCAAGATGGTTCTTGCCGAACTGGCCGGTCGCGTATCCCTCGGCCTTGAGGACCGTTGCTAGGCTTGCCGCCTTGTCAGGCATGCCGACGTCGGCGCCGGCCTGACCGACGGTCGTCAGGCCCGTCCGCAAAGGAATTTCCCCAGTGATGAAGCTCGCCCGGCCAGCTGTGCAACTAGCCTCCGCATAATAGTCCGTGAACATCATGCCCTCGGAGGCCAGCTTATCGAGGTTGGGGGTCCTCCCGGACATGATGCCCCGGTGGTAGGCGCCAAGACTGAACCAGCCGACATCGTCCCCCATGATGACGAGGATGTTGGGTTTTGGCTGCTGTTGCGCAACTGCTGGCGCGGTCAGCGCGGTCGCGAACGCGGAAGCCAGTAAAGCAAAACAAAGGTGTTTCGTACTACTCATGATTGATACCCTCCATTCACTTGATCTAATCGCGATCGTCTTGTCACAGGAGAAGAGTGCCCACCTCATGGCGACGACCTGGGTCTGTGAAACTGCGCGGCGCAGCGCCGCCACAGCGGGATATGCTGAGTAATGTGAATGCCGAAAAGATTACTCGCCGTAGGGTGGCGACAGGCGCGCTAGCGATCGAAGTGTCGACGGCTACTTCAAGTAAATACTTGCCCTTGCGACTGCCTAATTGTCAGCAGTCGCCAGAGGGATAATTGCACATCTTCGCCTTCCCCACCAGATTGAAAGCTCGTCAAGAAGCACAAGGACAGCGAGAGCTGAGGGCGCGCGGGATAGACCTCATTGCGGTCGATAGCTCCGAGAGCTTCGTAGCCGATACGCCCACCGCACAACTACCGGCAGGTTCTAGGCGCAGTCTCCGAATTCGAGAAGGCGATGCTGGTCAAGAAACGGCGTGGTGCCCGTGAACGCAAGCTCTGCGAGACCGGCAAGAAGGTCGGAGGCCGAAAAGAACTATGCGGAGCTTGAGGGCGGGTGGATATGGTTGCGCTTGCGACGAAGCTGCATCGCAACCCCGTCAGTGGTATGCGCCGCTCGCTCAACGATGTCGCGGATGCGCTTGCTGGGGCTGGATATCTATCGAGCGGTCCCCCGATATGCTCAACCGCAAGTCCGAAGGCAAAGCATAGCTGGACGGCAAGCAAGAGCAGGCCACCCCCCTCCGGGAGGCTTTCGGCGGGCGGGCATGGGTAGGAAAAGGGTCCCCTCTCACACACCAAGCAGACCGCCCAAGCGCTGGATGGCGAGCATTGCTCCGCCTTTCCTGTTTTCATGAGCCGGCCTTGCGGCTATGTCTCGAAACGCGTGCGCGTGCGAAGGGAGTCGCGCGCGGCAAGGACTGATGGAGGCGGCCAATGCATATCGCAATTATCGGTGCAGCGGGAATGATCGGGCGCAAATTGACCGCGCGACTCGTCGCGGACGGGCGTCTCGCAGGGCAGGCCATCACTCGCCTTTCTCTTGTCGACGTCGTCACACCGGCCGCCCCGGAAGGTTTTGCCGGCCGTGTCGAGTCGAGCGCTGCCGACGTTTCTGCCCCAGGGCAGGCCGGGCGAATTGTAACCTCGCGGCCGGATGTAGTGTTTCATCTGGCTGCGATAGTGTCCGGCGAGGCCGAGCTGGATTTCGAAAAAGGCTACGGAATCAACCTCGAGGGTACGCGTGTTCTTCTTGAGGCGATCCGTGCTGCACACCTGCAGGACGGCTATCGGCCCTGCGTCGTCTTCACCTCGTCCATTGCGGTCTTCGGAGCGCCATTCCCCGAGGTAATTCCCGACGATTTCAACCTAACGCCACTGACGAGCTACGGCACCCAGAAGGCAATGGGGGAATTGCTGCTGGCAGACTACACGCGCCGAGGCTTCATCGATGGTATTGGCATCCGGTTGCCGACGATCTGCGTCCGTCCCGGCAAACCGAATAAGGCTGCCTCCGGCTTCTTCTCCGGCATTGTGCGCGAGCCCTTGGTCGGGCAGGAGGCGATCCTACCGGTGCCCGAAACTGTCCGTCATTGGCATGCGTCGCCGCGTTCGGCCGTCGGCTTTCTGATACATGCCGCCAGCATCGATCTCCAGCCACTCGGCGCACGCCGCAGCCTGACGATGCCAGGTGTCAGCGCGACCGTCGGGGAGCAGATTGAGTCCTTGCGCAAGATCGCAGGGGAAAGGGCCGTCAGTCTCATTCGACGCGAACCCGACGAGTTGGTCATGAAAATCGTGTCCGGCTGGCCGCAGGCATTCGAGGCCGAGCGCGCGAAGAAGCTGGGTTTCGTCGCCGATGCTTCGTTCGACGACATTATTCGCGTGCATATCGAGGATGAACTGGGAGGGCAGCCATGACGACCGGAAAATCGCGCAACATTGCGTTTCTCGGAACCGGGCTGATGGGAGCGCCGATGGCTCGTAGGCTGCTGCGCTCGGGCTTCTCGGTCACGGTCTGGAACCGCAATCGCACGAAGGCGCAGGACCTTGTTCCCGATGGCGCGATTGTGGCCGATACCCCTGCGGCTGCCGTTAGAGGGGTATCGGTGGTCTTCACAATGCTCACCGATGGAAAAGCAGTAGAGGACGTGCTCTTTGGACAAGGCGTCGCAGAGGCGCTTGACGCTGGCTCAATCGTCATCGATTCCAGTTCCATTTCCCCTGATGCGGCACGCGAACATGCCTTGAAGCTCGCCGAGCGTGGCATCAGTCATCTCGATGCGCCGGTCTCGGGCGGCGTGGTTGGGGCTACCGTTGGTACGCTCGCGATCATGGCGGGCGGCGATGCCGCGTTGATCGACGAGCTGGCCGACCTATTTGCACCGCTTGGCCGGGTGACCCATGTTGGACCAAGCGGCTGCGGTCAGCTCGCAAAGCTCGGAAACCAGCAGATTGTTGCAATAACGATCGGTGCCGTGGCCGAGGCGATGCTGCTCGTCGAGGCGGGGGGCGGTTCTTGCGAGGCGTTTCGCCGGGCGATCCGGGGCGGCTTTGCCGAGAGCCGCATTCTTGAAGTCCACGGCCAGCGAATGGTCGATCGCGATTTTGGCACTGCCGGTCCTTCGAAGTTGCAGCTGAAGGACCTCGACAATATTGTCGCGACGGCGGCAAGTCTCGCCTTGACCCTTCCTCTGACAGAAGCGGTTCGTGCTGAGTTTGCGGATTTTGTCGGGCACGGCGGGGGTGACACAGACCACAGTGGTCTGCTGTTGCATCTCGAAGAAAAGTACGGCCGCTCCTCGAAAGGCTGAATTGCCTGAATGCGCGGATCTCTGCCAAGATCGGTGATGCGTCAGGCCTGCAATTGTTGATGGATTTTTAGGGTGTCCTAATTAATCTCTCGCCAAAAGGTTGGTTCGGCACGCATAATGAACTCCTTGTTGGAGATCTGACACCATACTGTTAGTTGAAGCTACGTGAGGCTTGGACGGCGTTGGCATCGAGCAGTCCCACACGGTCCGAACGGGAGTTCCAGGACATCCTGCGGCGCCTTGAGCTTGCGCTCGATGCGTCACAGATCGGCGTATGGGAGCACATCCTCGATCAGAACGATATTTCTTGGGACGTGCAGATGCATCGGCTTTACCAGACCGGGATGGGGAGCGGTCCGGTTCCGACCGCCATCTGGTCAAACGCGATTCACCCCGACGATCGAGAACGCGCCGAGAAAGAGTTCGAAGACGCCGCCGCCAAAGGCGGCCAATATAATTCGGAATTTCGGATTGTCTGGCCGAATGGCGAGATACGGCATATCCGATCGCGCGCTCATTTCTATGTGAACGAAGAAGGGGCGCCCTCCTTCATCGGTGCTGAGTGGGATGTCACCTCGGACGTGCTTCTAGCGAACGATGCAGCGCGTCAGCGTGCCGTCGCCGAGGCAAGAGCCCTCGCTCTGGAAGAGAGCAGCGCTCGCATCGAATATGTGGCGGAGCACGACTACCTGACAGGACTTCCCAATCGCCGCCTTTTCGATAAGCGCCTGGCGGAACTTGCTGAAGATGCCCTGGTCACTACCCTCGCGGTCCTGCATCTCGACCTCGACGAGTTCAAGCAGATCAATGACAGCCATGGTCATGCGGCGGGCGACACCGTGTTGCGTGCCGCGGCCTTGCGGATTGAGGCCGCCATTCCGAAAGCTGCCATGGCGGCGCGCATCGGCGGGGATGAATTCGTCATCCTACTTGTCAATTTCGGTGGGTTAACGGAACTCAACCGGATGGCGCGCGATGTACAGCGGCGCCTGAAGAAGAAGATCCGCTTCGGTCACGAGATGCTGCAATCGGGAGCGTCGATCGGCATTTCCTGGTCAGCAGATCGTTCCGGTTCCAACCTGCTCGCCGAATCCGACATCGCCCTCTACCAGGCAAAGACATCCGGTCGCGATCGCATCGAATTCTTCTCGCAGCAGTTAAAAGACGATCTGATGGGCAAGCGGAGGCTCGCCGAAGAGCTGAGGCTCGCGTTGGAGCAGGGTGATATCATCCCATTTTACCAATTGCAGCTCGATGCCCACACGCGCGAAATCGTCGGGATCGAGGCTTTGGCGCGATGGCATCATAGTGAACGCGGCACCCTCGCTCCAGGTGTTTTCCTGAAGATTGCCGATGAGTTTGGCCTTTCTTCCGAGATCGATGCTTCGATCCTGCGACGCGTGCTCTCGGACCGGCTCACCTGGGAGCAGCATGGCACGACCTTGCCACGGATCTCGGTAAATATTTCAGGGCAGCGCCTCTACGATCCGCAACTGATCGATGACCTGGAGACGCTCCAGATACCAGAAGGCGCTTTGGTTTTCGAACTGGTCGAGACGATCTTTCTGGACGATTGTGACGATGAGCTTCTACAGACGGTCGATCGCATCAAGCAAATGGGCATCGAGATCGAAATCGATGATTTCGGCTCGGGCCACGCTTCGCTGATCGGCCTCGTCCGGCTACGACCGGCGCGGCTGAAGATCGATCGGCAACTGGTGAGCGAGGTGGATACCTCCGCCGAGCAACGCCGTGTCGTCAAGTCGATCGTCGAGATCGGCAAGGCCCTCGGGGTGGATGTGATTGCGGAAGGCGTCGAGACTGAAAACCATGCCGCGACGCTCGCCAAGCTCGGCTGTCACACGTTACAGGGCTTTGCCCTGGGTCATCCGCTACCGGCATCAGAGATCGACCGAATTTTCGCTTCGAAAAAGGAGGCGCAGGGCCGCCAACCTTCGCCGGTAGCCTGACTATAGGCCTACGGCTCGAGTTCGCCGCGTGCTTCCAGATACCAGTCGACGAAAGCCTTCACGCCGACGTCCAGCGTCGTCTCGGGCTTGTAGCCAGTCAGGGCCACCAGCAAATCGGGGCTGGCGAAGGTGCGCGGCACGTCACCCTTCTGCATTGGCAGCAACTTTCGCTTTGCCGGCTGGCCGAGTGCTTTTTCGACGGTTTCGACGAAGGTCATCAGGTTTTCGGGCTGGCCACCGCCGATGTTGACGACGCGGAACGGCGCCTGATGCGAAAGCGTCTCCACCTGTTCGTCGGCCACGCGGTTGGCTTCCGACGGCACGACGGACGACAGACGCACGATCGCCTCCACGAGGTCATCGATGTAGGTGAAATCGCGGCTCATCTGGCCTTCACCGTAAATCTCGATTGGCTGATCCTCCAGCATGTTCTTGACGAACTTGAAGAGGGCCATGTCAGGACGACCCCAGGGGCCGTAGACGGTAAAGAAACGGAAGGCTGTCGTCGGAACCTTATGGAGATGAGCGTAGCTGTGCGCCATCAGTTCCATCGATTTTTTTGTAGCCGCATAGAAGGTCAGCGGCTCGTCCGCCCGGTCTGTCTCGCGGAACGGAATGGCCGGGTTGGCACCATAGATCGACGAGGTCGAAGCCAGCATAAGATGGTTCACTCCGACGTCCTTGGCGATCTCGAGGATATTCCACGAGCCTTCCAGGTTGGACGTCAGATAGGCTTTCGGATTTTCGAGGCTATAGCGTACGCCGGCCTGGGCTGCGAGATGAACCATTACGTCGGGCGCAGCGCTCGCCACAGCCTCTTCGAGGGCTTTGCGATCCTCCAGCATCGCTGTCACCGGGCGAAAGGCCGGAAACTGCGCCAGCGCCGAGTTGCGCATGTGCTTCAGTTTGATGTTGTAGTAGTGCGTCATGCCGTCGAAGCCGATGACTTCGTGACCATCCTGTAGCAAGCGGCGCGCGAGATGAAAGCCGATGAAGCCCGCAGTGCCGGTGATGAAATACCGCATCTCTACTTCTTCTCGTTCTTCTTCCCGATGGCGAAATAGCTGAAGCCGTGCTTTGTGACTTCGGCGACCGGATAGATGTTGCGCAGGTCAACAATCGTCGGTGTCTTCACCAGCGATTTCATCCGCTTGAGGTCAAGCGCCCGGAATTCATCCCATTCCGTGACGATGACGACGGCGTCGGCGCCTTCGGCAATTTCGTATGGGTCGTTGCCGTAGGTGATCGGGCCGATGACCTCTTTCGCCATTTCCATGCCTTCGGGATCGAAGGCATGGACGTTGGCGCCGCCGTCCAGCAAGGCCTGGATGATGGTGATCGATGGCGCGTCGCGCATATCGTCGGTGTTCGGCTTGAAGGTCAGGCCGAGGATTGCAATCTTCTTGCCCCGAACATTGCCGTCGCAGGCGGCGATCACCTTGCGGCCCATGGCGCGCTTGCGATTGTCGTTGATCGCAACGGTGGTCTCGATGAGGCGAACCGGGCTGTCGTGATCCTGCGCCGTCTTGACCAGCGCCAATGTATCCTTGGGGAAGCATGAACCGCCGTAGCCGGGGCCGGCATGCAGGAACTTGTCGCCGATGCGCTTGTCCATGCCGATGCCCTTGGCCACCTTCTGCACGTCGGCGCCGATCTGTTCGCAAAGATCGGCGATCTCGTTGATGAAGGTGATCTTCATGGCGAGAAAGGCGTTGGCGGCGTATTTGATCAACTCGGAGGTGCGGCGTTCGCAGAAATAAAGTGGTGCTTCGTTGAGGTAGAGCGGGCGATAGACCTCGCGCATGATTTCAATGGCGCGTGGCTCCTCGGTGCCGATTACGATGCGATCCGGGCGCTTGAAGTCGGTGATCGCAGCGCCCTCGCGCAGGAATTCCGGGTTAGAAACGACAGAAATGTCCTTCTCGGGAAATTCCTCGCGGAAGATGCGCTCGATCTCGTCGCCAGTGCCGACAGGGACCGTCGACTTGGTGACGACGACGGTAAATCCGGATACCGCAGCCGCGATCTCGCGGGCGGCGGCATAGACGTAACTCAGGTCTGCATGGCCATCGCCACGGCGCGACGGCGTGCCGACGGCAATGAAGACGACGTCCGCTTTAGCAACTGATGTCGCCAACTCTTTCGAAAAATCCAGGCGACCGGCGGTGCGGTTATGCTCGATAATGGTGTCGAGGCCGGGTTCGAAAATCGGAACTTTACCGGCTTCCAGGGCATCGATTTTAGCTGCGGATTTGTCGACACAGGTGACATGATGGCCGAAATCGGCCAGGCAGGCACCGGAGACGAGGCCGACATAGCCCGAGCCAATCATCACAATACGCATGGTTTCGTTCCCTGAGATAGCAACCGCGGCCCGGCCGGCTGGCCGGACCGCGATTTGTTACAGGGGGAAGTTTATAAGTTCAAGACAACAGTGATCAGCTGCGCCCGAACTCGTCGACGATGCGGATGATATCGTCCTCTCCGAGG
>NZ_HF536772.1:3188731-3271065 GCF_000312665.1 Rhizobium mesoamericanum STM3625
CCGCAATCTCCGGACTGGAATCCCTGAAGTCCTGGCCAATCAGGATGGCATCACCGCGGCGCGCCATCCCAGCGTCGAGCAGGTAGCGGCCAAAGGCTGTCGCATAGAGCGCTGAGGCTCGGCCCTTGAGGTCGACCGATAGGCCGCGAAGCCCACTTGTTCCGAATTTCATTCTGAATAAGCCCCCGGATGCGCTTGAATTCGCCAGCGATTCGACCGCAATCTACTCAGCGTTCGTAAATAGTGAACCCCGGTCGACAATAAAATGTCTGCCAATTCCTGCCTTGAGGCAAGCTGAAAGCGTGTACGAGCCTACGAGGAATACCAATGAATGAACGATCAATTGCTCTGGAGGAGGGCTGGAGGAACGCTCTCGCCGGCGAGTTCGCCAGCCCCTATATGCAGCAGCTCAAAGCCTTCCTCGTCGCACAGAAGCTGGAAGGCAAACGGATATTTCCCAAGGGATCCGAATATTTCCGTGCTCTCGACCTGACGCCGCTGGCGGACGTCAAGGTCGTGATCCTGGGGCAGGATCCCTATCACGGCCTGGGACAAGCGCATGGCCTGTGTTTCAGCGTCCGACCGGGCGTTCGCATCCCGCCTTCGCTCGTCAATATCTACAAGGAAATGCAAAGTGACCTGGGGATTACGCCGGCGCGACATGGGTTTTTGGAGCATTGGGCCCGCCAGGGCGTCCTTTTGCTGAACAGTGTGCTGACAGTTGAGGAGGCGCAAGCTGCATCGCACCAAGGCAAGGGCTGGGAGCGCTTCACCGATGCAGTCATTCGCAAGGTCAATGACGAATGCAACGGGGTGGTCTTCATGCTCTGGGGCTCTTATGCGCAGCGCAAGGCAGCCGTCGTCGATACAACGCGTCATCTTGTGCTGAAAGCGCCGCACCCATCACCGCTCTCCGCGCATAACGGGTTCTTTGGCTGTGGCCATTTTTCCAAAGCCAACTCGTTTCTGCAGGCGCGCGGTCGCACACCCATCGACTGGGAGCTGCCCGCAGCCCCACATGACAGCTAGACAGTTTCTGAACGATTTCATTTCGTCGTTCACTCACGGGAGACAATGCGTTCCGGTCGGCGGGACTATTCCAATCGGCCCTTAGTGATCATTTATACCCCATCCGAAGCCCGCGAGGCGGGTTAGAAAGGGGTCTAAAATGCTCGATCAAATCAAGGGTTTGCACCACGTCACATCGATGGCGGAGGATGCCCGCACAAATAACCAGTTCTTCACCAACACGCTGGGTCTGCGCCGTGTCAAGAAGACCGTGAACTTCGACGCACCCGATGTCTATCACCTCTATTATGGTGACGAAACCGGTGCACCCGGCACGATCATGACGTACTTCCCATTCCCGAAGATGGCGCAAGGTCGGCCGGGAACCGGCGAAGTCGGCACGACTGTTTTCTCGGTCCCGCAAGGCTCGATCGGCTTCTGGAGCGATCGCCTAAGCAAGTTGAATGTCACCGGCTTGAAGACCGAGGAAACATTCGGTGAGAAGCGCCTGAATTTTGCCGGCCCGGATGGTGACGGCTTTGCACTTGTCGAGGTCAGGGACGACAGTCGTCTGCCCTGGACGCATGGCGGCGTCAGTGAGGATCATGCGATCCGCGGGTTCCACTCTGTCGCCATGCGGTTGCGCGACGACGGCGCAACGTCGGAACTGCTCAAATTCATGGGCTACGAAGTCCAGGAGGAGCGCGACGGGGTGAAGCGCCTGACCATTCCGGGCGGAAATGGTGCACATCTCGTCGATCTTGAAACCATGCCGAACATTTCGCGCGCGCTGCCAGGGGCGGGCTCCGTGCACCACGTGGCCTTCGCCGTGGAAAATCGCGAGAAGCAGCTCGAAGTCCGTAAGGCACTGATGGATACCGGCTACCAGGTTACGCCCGTCATCGACCGTGACTATTTTTGGGCGATCTATTTCCGGACCCCAGGTGGCATCCTCTTTGAGATTGCGACCAACGAACCTGGCTTCAACCGTGATGAGGACACTGCGCATCTTGGCGAAGCCCTAAAGTTGCCACAGCAACATCAGCACTTGCGTGCTCTTATCGAGCAACATTTGCAGCCACTTGAAGCCTAACGGAGGCCGCAATGACCGACAACAACTATGTGCACCGGCTTCACAGCGGTGCACCCGGAAAACCCATCCTTTTCGTGCTGCACGGAACGGGCGGTGATGAAAACCAGTTCTTTGATTTCGGACGGCGTCTTTTGCCGGAAGCGACGATTGTCTCGCCGCGAGGGGACGTCTCGGAGTTTGGTGCCGCACGCTTCTTCAAGCGAACCGGCGAGGGCGTATACGACATGGCGGACCTTGCCCGAGCAACGGCGAAGTTGGCGTCCTTTGTCGCAAGCCTGGCAAAGCAACACGAGGCGAGCGCCGTGCTCGGTCTTGGTTTCTCCAATGGGGCGAATATCCTTGCAAACGTACTGATCGAAAAGGGATTGTTCGATGCTTCAATTCTGATGCATCCGCTGATCCCGTTTCAGCCAAAAGCGAACCCTGGGCTCGGCGGGCGAAAGATACTGATCACTGCCGGCGAGCGCGACCCGATTAGCCCTGCGCCCGTGACGAAGGCATTGGCGGAGTATTTCGGGGCGCAGAATGCGACGGTCACGGCAGAATGGCACCCAGGCGGACACGATATCAGACAGAACGAAATCGACGCCATTCACAGGTTCTTCGAGCCATATCGTTAAAAGGCTCTGGTAGATCGCCATCCGACCGGCCTCGTTCGAAGGCAGAGGATGATAATTCCAACAGGGTTATCGACGGTTGAAGCGTCTTGATTGTGGCAAGGCGCTAAACTTCGGATAGCATTTGGTAGCTGTTTGAAGGTTTGCATTACGCGTGAACGAGCAGACCTTCGAATGCTGACTGGATCGGCCCACCGGCGTATTCGGGCAATATTGCCGGTGGGACTGTATTTTGGGGCTGAGGCACCGAGCCGCTTTTGCGAAAATCGGAGAAATTCGACACAATCGTCGGCGCAAGCAGTTCGTCGGGACGGTGGGGTGCGGTCATTGGTCTTACGACCCCTATGAGGACTGGAAGAGATGGCGTAAGATCGATTGCGGCCAGGCGGCTTCAGCGGATCGATATTCCAGGCAACCAGACCTATTCACCAGGCGTTGCAAGACCACAGACAGTACTGAAACGGAGTTTCGAAATGAGTGTTGCCTTCGTCAAAGAAGAAAGCGCCGAAGCTGCTTCAGAAACGCTTTTACCCGACCGTCCAATTTCACCGCACCCGAACCTCGTTACGGAAGCGGGGTTGAGGGCTCTGGAACTACAGTTGGAACAAGCGCGCGAGGCCTTTGACGCTGCAAGCATGATCGAAGACGTGAACGAACGGCGGCGGCAGGCAGCAAGCCCGTTGCGGGATCTACGCTACTTTGCTGCGCGAGTCCGCGCGGCGCAGGTCATCCCCGATCCGGTTTCATTTGATACCGTTGCCTTTGGACATACCGTGACCTTCAGCCGGGATGACGGGCGCGTGCAGACCTATCGGGTTGTGGGCGAGGACGAGGCCGATCCAAAAGCCGGGTCGATTTCCTTCGTATCCCCGGTGGCAAGAACTCTTATCGGCAAGACGATTGGAGATATTGTCAGTGTCGGTGGTCAAGAACTCGAAGTCATCGCGATCGCGTAGGCGTTTCATCCTCCTGGCTGGCCGCTGGCGACGGGTTTATCATATTTTCGAACGCCCTAAGGCCCTCCAAACTGCCAAGCTTTTCGCATCTTCATTTTCTATTAAGCAATTATCTTGAGATTGTAATCTCCCTGTTCCATGATGGTTGCGATGCGAAGAATTTCGGGTCGTGCTTCATGACGATCGCTGCAGATCGCCTTAGCCGTGAACATGTTTCTTCGCCGTCGTCTGGCTCTACGGCTGTTAACTTTGATCTTTATTTGTCCCGCAAATATTAACTTGCGGTCGATCTGATTTAGGGACGTTGCATGAATTCGGAGTTTGCCGTTCGCCCGATGCGACCCGGTGAGTTAGAGTTAGTGCTCGAGTGGGCACGTCAGGAGGGATGGAATCCCGGCCTCGACGATTCGATTGCCTTCCACGACGCAGACCCGTCTGGGTTTTTCGTCGGCGTGCTCGGGGAGGTGCCGGTCGCATCGATATCCGTTGTCAAGTACGGTGATGAGTTCGCTTTCCTGGGGCTCTATATCGTCCATCCGGAGTTTCGGGGCAGAGGCTACGGCAAAGCCATCTGGAATGCCGGCATAGCATCCGCGGAAGGCCGCAGCATCGGGCTGGATGGCGTCGCCGCGCAGCAAGTCAACTACCGCAAAGCGGGCTTCGAGGAGGCCTACCGAACGGTTCGGTATAGCGGTGTGATTTCGGCCGTGCCGGAATCGGTGCAGGTGGCACATGCCGTATCGGACAAGCTTGACGGATTGCTGCGCTATGACGCGACGATCTTTCCTGCTCCGCGGCCGTCGTTTGTCGCGTCGTGGTGTGCCACGCGCAAGGACCGGCACTCGGCCGTGGTGCGTAAGAGTGGCAAGATTCGCGGCTACGGGACAATCCGTCGCTGCTATGAAGGCTACAAGATTGGCCCGCTGTTTGCAGCCGACAAGGATAGCGCTGCCGCGTTGCTTTCAGCGCTCAGGCCACATGCCAGAGGGGCCAAGGTCTTCATTGATATTCCGACCAGCAATGGCGACGCGGTTGATCTTGCCGAGAGCATGGGCTTGGCGCCTGTCTTCGAAACGGCGCGGATGTATCGCGGTAAAGCGCCAAATGTCCCGCTCAAGAGCGTCTTCGGGGTGACGACGCTGGAGCTCGGCTAGTCCATGGGCGATGCAGGCACGGTCGAGGGGCCCTTTTGAGGGCGGCCTCTTTCGGCAATGGCGATGCCGCCCAATGCAAGCGCAAGCGCGATCAGATGAAAGGCCTGCAGCTGCTCGCCAAGAAGGGCGACCGATAGCAGCGTTCCGAAGACCGGCACGAGGTTGATGAAAAGCCCTGCCCGGTTTGCGCCGATCGCCTCAACACCCTTGATATAAAGGATCTGCGCGAGCAGGGAGGCAAAGATTGCCGTGTAGAGAGCAATCAGCCAGCCCTTGTTGTCTGGCAGCTGAACCACGCCCTGGGTGCTCTCCCAGATGAGAAGCGGCAGGGCGGTCAGCGTCGCGCCGAGCGCAGGGATGGCCATCAGCGTGCGCCAATCGAGCGGCGGCTTCCAGCGTAGAAAAATCGTATAGACCGAGTAAGCGGCGACTGCGATCAGCATAAGCCCGTCGCCGCGATTGAGGCCGAGTTGCAGCAGGGTCGTCAGGTCGCCATGGGCGGCGGTCAATGCGACGCCGCCGAGTGTCATGGCGAAGCCGACGATTTGCGCCGTAGAAACGCCAGTACGGAAGAAGACGAAATTTAAGAGGAAGATCAGCATCGGAATGCCGGCCTGCTCAATCGCAACATTGATCACGGTCGTATACTTGACGGCCGAGTAAAGCATGGCGTTGAACAGCGTATAACCAATGATGCCATAAAAGAAAAGAAGCGGCAGGTTCTTGCGGACGATCGGCCAGTCGCGTTTCAATTGGGGTACCGAAACGGCGGCAATCAATGTGGTCGCAAGGAACCAGCGCAGAAAGGTCAGCATCATCGGGCTGACGTGTCCGAGCGCGAGTTTGCCCGCCACCGCGTTTCCGCCCCAGCATAGCGCCGCGACGACTAGAGAAATATAAGCGGCGATCTGCACGGGCGATTCTTTCAGGTGACAGGGATGTGGGTCTCAGCCCCAGTGTATGGCGGGCCAATAGCCCGATGACGGCTGATTTGTCACGTAAAAAGCCGAATCCAGCGGCATAACAGGGTCGCTTTCCCGATGACAAAGCTTTATAGATGCGCGGGTTTGAGAAGGGTGCGGTTAAATCCGCCTTTAACAGGAAGACGTGAATGACGAACGTAGTCGTGGTCGGTTCGCAATGGGGTGACGAAGGCAAAGGCAAAATTGTCGATTGGCTCTCCGAACGTGCGGATATCGTTGTGCGCTATCAGGGTGGACACAATGCAGGCCATACGCTGGTTATCGACGGGACCAGTTATAAGCTGTCGCTCTTGCCATCCGGCGTCGTGCGTCCGGGCAAAATGGCCGTGATCGGCAATGGTGTCGTCGTCGATCCGCATGCGCTGATTGCCGAGATCGAGAAGCTGGAAAAGCAGGGCGTGAAGATTTCTCCCGAGAACCTGCGTATTGCCGACAACGCAACGCTTATTCTTTCGCTGCACCGCGAGCTCGACGCCTATCGCGAAGACGCAGCGTCCAACAGCGGCACGAAGATCGGCACCACGCGCCGCGGCATTGGTCCGGCCTATGAAGACAAGGTTGGTCGTCGCGCCATCCGCGTGATGGATCTCGCCGATCTCGATACGCTGCCGGGCAAGGTCGACCGCATCCTGACGCATCACAATGCACTGCGTCGCGGCCTCGGTGTTGCCGAGGTCAGCCACGACGCGATCATGACCGAGCTGACGTCGATTGCCGACCGTGTCCTTCCCTACCGCGATACCGTTTGGCTCTTCCTCGACAAGGAACGCCGCAAGGGTTCTCGCATCCTGTTTGAAGGTGCGCAAGGAAGCCTGCTCGATATCGACCACGGCACTTATCCGTTCGTAACGTCCTCGAACACGGTTGCCGGTCAGGCCGCGGCCGGTTCAGGCATGGGTCCGGGATCGCTCGGTTATATCCTCGGCATCACCAAGGCCTATACGACGCGCGTTGGCGAGGGGCCGTTCCCGACCGAGCTGCATGACGACATTGGTCAGTTCCTCGGTGAGAAGGGTCATGAATTCGGCACGGTGACGGGTCGCAAGCGTCGCTGCGGCTGGTTCGATGCGGCGCTCGTCCGCCAGTCGGTTGCAACCAATGGAATCACTGGGATCGCACTTACGAAGCTCGATGTTCTCGATGGTCTCGATGAACTGAAGATCTGCATCGGATATAAGCTCGACGGCGAGCAGATCGATCATCTTCCGGCAAGCCAGGGCGCGCAAGCTCGCGTCGAACCTGTGTACATTACGCTTGAAGGCTGGAAGGAATCGACGGTCGGTGCGCGCAGTTGGGCCGATCTGCCGGCCCAGGCGATCAAGTATGTCCGCCAAGTGGAAGAGTTGATCGGGGCGCCCGTCGCTCTCTTGTCTACAAGTCCAGAGCGGGACGACACGATACTTGTGACCGATCCGTTTGAGGACTAAGGTCGCGGGTCATTATTTGTGCGGTTCGCAGGGCGGACCGCACTCTTAGAGAAAGTACGAATGGCGGATTTTATCGCAGTTATCCGGCGGGCGGTTGACGGCCTGTCTGAAAATACTCCCGACATGCGGGTGAAAGTCTACGAGCGCGCTCGCGGTGCTGTTCAGCGGCAGCTTGAGAATATGAAGCCGCGCCCACCGGAAGCGATGCTGCAACGGCAGCTTGAAAAGCTCGAAGCTGCAATCCGCGAAGTCGAAGCGGAGCATGCCGAAGCCGTCCCGGTCGACGATACCTCACTTGCGGCCGAGCCTATGGTCGAGGCCGGGGGCGACGTCGCCCCCGAGCCGGATGTGGCTGCTCCGCTTCCCGAACCGCTTGCCAGCGAAGCCGGCACTGAAGAGCCGGCGCATGAGGCTCCGGTCCACGAGGATCACCTGGCAGCCGAGGAATCGACGCCTGCGTATCACGAGCGGACTGACGAGCCGGTTCCTCATCACGAAGAGCCCGCGGCTCATTATGACGAGCCCGTCGCTGCCGAGCCGGAGCATACCGTGCAACCGCAGGAGCATTTGGCGCATGAAGAGCCGCCAGCTCCTGTCGAGGAAGCCGCGGCCGTCGAACACTGGCATGCCGCTCGTTCCGAAGATGTTGTTCATGCGGAGCGGCACAGCCACGTGGAGGCTGTCGGCGTAGGTGAAGAGCCAGTCGTCGAACAGGTCGAGCCAAGCTATGAAACACCGTTGCTGCAGCCGATTGCACGCGACTATGACCTGACCAACCGCCTGGTCGAACCGGTCCTTGGGCTGGACCGTCCGCCGGAAGAATTCGTGGATCGCAGCCAGGAGGAGCCGCTCCAGGCGGATGCCGCCGGGCATTTCGATCCCGTGTGGACAGAGCCCGTAGAGGAAACGCCTGCGCCGCCGGCCAAGGATGCCCAGACGGACTGGGCGCTCGAAGAACTCCGACAGTTTTCCGAAGCAGCCCCCGTCGCTCCTACAAGCGAAGCGGCGCGCGCGTTCGAAGATGTCATCGCAGGGATTGACCATACACCGGGCGGCATCAAGATGCCCGCCGCCAATGAGGGCTTTTCCTGGGAAGCGGCGGCCTTCGACGACCTGCCGCCGATCGAAAACGGCAAGAAAGTTCCGATCAACGCCCATTTTGACGATGGCGATCTCTTCTCGGAAATTCACGGTATCCCGGGAGCAAAGTCTACACCGGCAACCAACCCTGCCTGGCAGGAGGCAAAGCCGCTTCGCGGATACGATAATCGTGGCGTTGTTGCCGAGGACGATGATGGCGTTCCGGCCGCCGATATCGACAGTGTCGTTGCTGCCAAATTTCAGGGTAAGAGCTTCCGTATGGAGCCGAAGCGCCGCCGCTTCGGCATCGGTTCCATCGTGACAATCCTCGTTGCGCTGGGCGTGGTTGGTGGTGGTGGATACGCCGCCTGGAGCAATCGGGACGCGCTGTCGTCAATGGTAAAGAACCTTGTCAGCGCTGCCCCTTCGCAAAGCGCGAAGAGCGTGCCGACGCCTGCCAAGCCTGACGCAGCGACGCCGCCGACCAATGAAGCAAAGCCGGCTGAGGCAAACAAGGAAGTTGCTTCCTTGAATGACGGCGCTTCTGTCAATAACAAGTTCAACCAGCGGCTTCTTGCCGATGGCACCGAGGTTGACAGCGGTCCGGCATCCGTTCCGGGAACGCCCACGGCTGAAGGAAAGTCTGTAGCCGAGCAGAATGTTGCAGCGGCGGATACGACACCGCCAGCGACCTCAGCGACGCCCCCAACGGCTGCCCCGGCTGCAGCCGCGCCAGCGGCAACGCCTCCGGCGGCCGGAGCCACGCAGGCCGCACCGGTCGGTTCCACCGAAAAGATGTTCCTGTACGAGGAGCGGATCGGTCAGAGTTCGCCGACTGCCATCCAGGGCTCGGTCGTATGGAGCCTCCAGCACGAGACTGGCTCGGATGGCAAGCAGGAAGCGGCGGTGCAGGCGACTGTAACGGTGCCGGAACGCAATCTGTCGGCCCAACTCACCTTTAAGCGGAATTCCGATCCATCGCTGCCTGCGAGCCATATCGTTGAGGTGGTCTTCTCGCTGCCGCCGAATTTTGAAGGCGGGGCCATCGAAAGCGTTCAGCGTATTTCGATGAAGCGCACCGAACAGGATCGCGGGGATGCCTTGATCGCTGTTCCCGCAAAGATCACCGACGATTTCCACATGATCGCCCTCAACGATTATCCGGATGCGCGTAAGGCGAACCTCGATCTCCTCGCAAACCGTGACTGGATCGATATTCCGATCACCTATCGCAACGGTCGTCGCGCGCTGCTGACGATGCAGAAGGGTGCGACGGGCGGGGAGGCGTTCAACGCTGCAATCAAGGAATGGGCCGCTTTGGGAGACGTATCGACGAGCCAGTAGAGCCGGTCGAATTGATCATAAAAAGAAAGGGCGAGACCCACCGGTCCCGCCCTTTTTCATGAGAGCTGCATCAAGTCTTACGCGGTGGCTTCCACGACACGAACGGCCTTGGCACGTTCGAGAGCGTCCTTGCGCACTGCATCTTGGACCTTCTCGAAGGCGCGAACCTCAATCTGACGAACGCGTTCGCGGCTAATGTCGAACTCGGCTGAGAGATCCTCCAGGGTCACCGGATCTTCGGCCAGGCGGCGTGCCTCGAAGATGCGGCGTTCGCGGTCATTCAAAACGCTCATCGCCTTCGCCAGCATGCGGCGGCGGGTATCGAGCTCGTCCTGCTCGATTAGAACATCTTCCTGGCTGTCGTGGTCGTCGACGAGCCAATCCTGCCATTGACCGGAGTCGCCTTCCGAGGCCTTGATGGGTGCGTTCAGTGATGCGTCGCCGGATAGGCGACGATTCATCGAAACGACCTCCTCCTCGGAGACGTTGAGCTTAGTGGCGATCTCCGCGACGTGTTCCGGCTTTAGGTCGCCATCATCAATGGCTTGGATACGGCCCTTAAGGCGGCGCAGATTGAAGAACAGCCGCTTCTGGTTGGCGGTCGTACCCATCTTTACCAGAGACCAGGAACGCAGGATATATTCCTGAATCGAGGCCTTGATCCACCACATGGCATAGGTGGCAAGACGGAAACCGCGTTCCGGATCGAACTTCTTGACCGCCTGCATCAGGCCGACGTTCCCTTCGGAGACGACTTCGCCGATCGGCAAGCCATAGCCGCGATAGCCCATCGCGATCTTCGCAACGAGGCGCAGGTGACTGGTGACGAGTTTGTGCGCGGCTTCGCGATCGCCGTGTTCCGCATAGCGCTTGGCCAGCATGTATTCCTGCTGCGGCTCCAGCATTGGGAACTTGCGAATTTCGTCGAGATAACGATTAAGACCGGCTTCGCCGGCGGTAATGGACGGCAAGTTATTTCGGGCCATCAAAGCACCCTCCTATCTGAATTCCGGTTCCCGATGGAACGCGCCCCTGCGTGAAGGCGAACCGGGACGTGCAGCTCTATCAAAGCCCACACTAAGTCAATGTACAGATAAGTATGGCGGAACAGGGGTTCAAGGCCGCACACCGCTTCACGAAGGCGTTACTCCGGCTCGGCCCGCAGGGCGCTTGCCAACTCTTCCATGTCCTCAGGCAGCGGCACTTCGAAGTGCATGACCTCGCCAGTGCGGGGATGCTCGAACTGCAGCATATAGGCGTGGAGCGCCTGCCTTGCGAAGGCATTCACGGTCTTCTTAGCAGCATCCGGAAGCAGGTTTGCCTTTGTCTTGAAACCTGCTCCGTAGACCGTGTCGCCTAGCAGCGGGTGGCCGATATGCGCCATGTGCACGCGGATCTGGTGGGTGCGGCCGGTTTCGAGGTGGCACTCGACAAGCGAGGCGAGCGATGTCGCGTCGGGGTTCTCATGGAAGCGCTCGAGCACTTCGTAGTGCGTGATCGCCTCGTCGGCATCCTGTGTTCCGGGCCGCCTAACGGCTCGCCGCGTGCGGTCGCCGAAAGCGCGGCCGAGCGGTGCGTTGATTGTTCCGGTCAGTGAGCGGGGGCGGCCCCAGACGATCGCCTGATAGGCGCGCTCCAGCGGCATGGTCCGTCCATGATCGGAAAATTGCAGCGACAGGTGGCGATGAGAGATATCGTTCTTCGCGACGACCATCACGCCCGTGGTATCCTTGTCCAGCCGGTGGACGATGCCCGGACGACGCACGCCGCCGATGCCGGAAAGGCTGTCCCCGCAATGATGGATGAGTGCGTTGACGAGTGTGCCCGTCCAATTGCCAGCCGCGGGGTGTACGACGAGGCCGGCCGGTTTGGAGATCACGATGAGGTCTTCATCCTCATAAAGAATATCGAGCGGGATGTTCTCGCCCTGTGGCGTCGGATCCTCGGGATCGGGCAGCAATATCTCGAAGATGTCGCCCGGGCGCACCTTTTTCTGGGGATCGGCGACGACCTTGCCGGCCGCAGAGACCTGGCCTTCCTTGATCAGCACCTTCACGCGGCTGCGGGAAAACTCTTCGCCAAGCTGTGCCGTCATCCACGCGTCCAGACGACCTTCGGCGTTCTCGTCGGCAGTGAGGACTTTTCTAATGCCGGACGCTTGTTTAAAGGGGTCGCTCAAGACGCTTCTTCTCCGAATGATTTATAGAACGGAACGCCACAAATGACGAATATCCAGCCAGAGGACGATCAGGACGAAAAGCCCCTTGATCCGGCGATTGAACGTGTCAGGCGCAAGATGATCCGCCTGCAGATCGTCTCAGCCATCATCATGTTCGTGAGCCTTATGGCTGTCTTCGGCGCCGTTGTCTACAAGACGATGCGGGCCCCCGCCAAGGAACCAACCGCCGTAACGTCCGCGGGGGTGCCGTCGGATGCGCCCGTTTCGGTGACCGCCACATTGCCGCCGGGCTTCATCATTCAATCGTCGTCGCTCTCGGGAGGCCAGATCATGTTCTTTGGGGCTACAGCCAGCGGGATTAAGAAGTCGCTTGTCGTCGACATTCTGTCGGGGCGCATTGTTGCCGATGTGACGATTGACGGCGGCTAGGGCGATGGCTTCTCGTCTCATTGCCGTCGAGAGTGCAGACGATCCTCGAATCGCCGAATTTCGTGACATCCGCGAGCGCGATCTGACGGGTCGGCAGAACCGCTTCATCGCGGAGGGTTCGGTCGTTCTTCGCATGCTAGTGGAGGCGAACCGCAGCGGTCGTTTCGCGGTCGAAAAGGTTCTCCTGCTGCGCAACCGGGTCGATGGCATCGCTGCTATTCTCGAGGGGCTACCGGATAGCGTGCCGGTTTATGTGGCCGAGGCGCAGGTGTTGGACCGGATCGTCGGATTTCATTTGCATCGTGGCGTGCTAGCACTTGGCAGGCGAGAGGTGGCCGAGATCGATCTTATCGAACGACTGCCAGAATGTTCGTTGGTTCTCGTCGGCTGCGGCATTTCCAACCATGACAATGCCGGGTCGATGTTCCGCAATGCAGCTGCTTTCAAGGCGGATGCGGTCTTTCTCGACGAGACGTCGTGTGACCCGCTCTACCGGAAGGCACTCCGGGTTTCCGTTGGCTCCGTGCTGAGTGTTCCTTACGAGCGGAAGGGCACGGCGCTCGACGTGCTGACACGGCTTGCAGTGAACGGCTTTGCAATCTGGACGCTTTCGCCCCGCGGCGAGACCGACATCCGGGAGATACCGCCGACCAGTCGGATGGCACTGGTTGTGGGCACGGAAGGCGAGGGGCTGCCGCCCGCAGTCCTGGAGCGCTTCTGCAGCGCGCGGATCCCGCAATCGGAAGAATTGGACAGCCTCAATGTGGCGACCGCAACAGGCATTGCACTCTTCGCCATGTCATCGGCTGCGAAATTGATCTGATTTCAACCCGGTTCGGAAAGGATTGTCGCCGCACGTTGCGCGAGGTTGATGCGCTCACCGTCCGGATGATCGGTGGCGTCCGGCAGAAGGTCGCGGATCGGTGAGGAGGGCCCCTCGTTGATTGCGGTCAACGCGACCATCCTTGCGGCAATGTCAGCAATCTCTTCGCGCACCGCGCCATCCTGACTGGCATCGGATTTCGTTTTTAGAAGTTGTTCTGAGACGGCGGCGCTGCGCTTGCGTACTTCTTCGCTAAGGCGCGCCGCGATCGCTGCTGTCTCGAGTTCGGTTGTCATGGTTTCCTCGGTTGCCCGCTCCTTTGAAACCGCATCCGCCGCTAAAGGCTGAATGCCGGCGTTGCGCAACGCACGGTTTGCCTTGCGCAGTTCGGAATTCGCCGCCCTGATCTGGTCCTTCAGCTTGGCAATTTCCTGCTGACGGCGTTCGAGCAGTGTATCCTTGTCGGCCGCCGACGCCGCGTCCCGCTCCGCCTGATCCTTGAGCCGCATAACCGCGTGCTCATGCTGGACGAGCGCCTGCTCCGCATCTTTCGCGCGCTTCTGCAGCAGGCTTACGTCTTGGCGAAGATTGTCGCGTTCGATGCGGACTGAATTCGCCTTGAACGTCAGGCTCTCGATTTCAGTTTCGCGTGCTGCCAGATCGATCTTGAGATTGTCAGTCTGCTCCGCAAGCTTGTTTAGGCGTGTGCGGAGGGCGTCGAGTTCCCCTTCCTTAGCCGCGCTTGCCTGCTCGGCGATATAAAGGCTCGTTTTCAGCTGGGTGATATAGTTCTCGTCCTTACGCAGGTGCGAGCGCAGTTCCGCTGCTTCGACACTCATGTCGCTGATTTGCGCTTGCAGCCCACCGATCTCAGCGGCGAATCGTCCCGCGTCAAGGGCCAGCGAGTCATGCTTCAGTTGCAGCGCCAGTGACTTTTCTCGCTCGCGCACGAGGTCCTGTGTCGTCTTGGCGTTCTCGGCGGCATAAAGGGCGCGCACCATATCCTTTTGCGCGCGCACTTCCTGCGGGCTGAGCGGCATGGTCGCTCGCATCCGGTTTTCCGTATACCAAACAATTCGTCGATGGACGGCAGGCGATACCAGGAACACAATGAATGCTGCTGTCAGGAAGCCCAATCCGAACAAGAGAGCATATTCGATCACGGCGCGGCCACGGCTTCCAGAAGTTGAGTTGCGTCAGGACCAATGATTATGCGGAGCTGGCGCGTAGAGCAAGTGGCGGATCGGTCACGGCGAGCGAGAGTTCGCCGCGCAATTGGGAATCAGAAGGGATTCCAGGTCGGATCAGGGGTGACTTTGAGGTAGCCGACGTTCAATCCGAGGCGAGCGCCGACGCCGGTGCGGATCGGTACGACAAGCACGTTGTCGTTCTTGAGAAGCGTCATACCGAAACCGGCGACAACGAAGGCCTGGCCGCTGACGCCGCCGAAGCGGGCGTAGATCGCGTCGGTCGAGGGCAGATCGTACACTAGCATCATAACGCGCGTGCCTTGACCGCCATAGTCGATCCCAAGCGACGGACCTTGCCAGTAGAGCGGATGTTCCCCGGCGTTCTTTGTATTCAACTGACCTTCGCCATAGGTGAGGCCGGCGATGAAGGCGCCAGAGCCTTCCTGGCCGAGAATATAACCGTTCGGAAGGCCATACTTCTGAAAGGCCGCTTCGATCACCTTGGCCAGCCCACCGCTGGTCGAGCCGAAGAACGAGTGCCCGGCATCGACGATTTCCTGCATCGAATACTGGCCGCTGTTGGACTGCTGTTGCGCTGCTCCCTCGGTTGGGACAAGGATGAGAGGCGAAAGGGTCAGCGCAACGAAGAGCCGGCAGATGGCGGAAAATCTTCCGTGGAAATGGGAGCGCATGGTGTCATCCGTTCATCATGGTCGGTACGGTGAGCCGTTTCCGGCGTTTGAATCATTTTGCGCGTATGGTGTTAACAATCGGTTTACCAAATATGGTGTCATTATGGCGCCGAGTACGGCCGCAAAGTTCGCGCAATTTTGATTAAGCAAGATACACGGCGGAATGATCTTGCCGCTCCTGGAGACGATGATGTCGAAGAATCCAAACCTCACCCTGACCGGACCGGACCTGGCCGCGCTTCTGTGCAGCCGCGTCTGCCATGACGTTATCTCGCCGGTTGGTGCAATCAACAACGGTCTGGAGCTTCTGGATGAGGGCGGCGCCGATGCCGACGCGATGGATCTTATCAGGACAAGCGCACTCAACGCGTCTGTCCGTCTGAAATTCGCCCGGCTTGCCTTTGGTGCTTCCGGATCGGTCGGGGCTTCGATCGATACCGGCGAAGCCGAACGTGCGGCGAAAGACTTCGCGGCGGCCGAAAAGAAGACAGAGGTCGTCTGGAGCGGTCCGCGTGCGATTATCGCCAAGAACCGGGTCAAGTTGCTGCTCAATCTCTTTTTGGTAGCCTATTCGTCGATTCCACGCGGCGGCGTCATTGAAGTCACGCTTGAAAACCCCGAACTCGATGCCAAGTTCAAGATCGTCGCGAAAGGCAAGCTGATGCGCTTGCCGCCGAAATTCGTGGAGATTTCGACCGGGGAAATCGAGGAAGCCATCGATGCCCATTCGATCCAGCCGTATTACACGGTGCTGCTCGCTGACGAATGCGGCATGGCCCTTGGCCACAGCGCGACCACCGAGGAGCTGACATTTACCGCCGATGTTGTCGCTGTTTGATGAAGACCTCAGCCCGTTTCGGCTTGTCGAGGTAATAAATCCTTAGCCTAATGTTTCTATCCTTGGCTGGTAAGACGCCAGCCGGGACAGAAGCTGGGGCAAGGAGCAGCCATGCAGAGGTTTATGATCGCCGATTCGTCGGATGTCGTTCGCAAGGTGGGAAAGCGTATCCTTTCCGAGCTCGACTTTATGGTCAGTGAAGCCTCAAGCGCCGCCGAAGCTCTCGCCAATTGTCAGGTTCTACTTCCCGAATACCTCGTCGTTGATTCCAGTATGGACAACGCACTCGAGCTGATTTCCACCATTCGCGGCATGGAAGGCGGCAAGGAGGTCAAAATCTATTATTGCGTGGTCGAGGCCGATCTCAAGAAGCTGATGATGGGCAAGCGGGCAGGGGCAACTGATTTCCTCCTAAAGCCGTTCGACCGCAAGATTCTGACGGCCGTTTTCGGCAACCGCGCAATCGCCGCCTAGTCGACCCATATCCGCCAGCTGACCCGGGCCGCCCCATCGGGTGGCTTGTTGTATGCCAGAAACAGAAATCCCGCCACGAAGGACGGGATTCTAGATTTCGGCAA
The DNA here is from genome assembly GCF_000312665.1 of Rhizobium mesoamericanum STM3625. Classification (GTDB taxonomy): domain Bacteria; phylum Pseudomonadota; class Alphaproteobacteria; order Rhizobiales; family Rhizobiaceae; genus Rhizobium; species Rhizobium mesoamericanum. Next base: position 3,205,123 of record NZ_HF536772.1, read on the forward strand.
AGGGGATGAAACGTCAGGCAGTTTCGGCGTACTCTGTGCCATCGGGCTCGCGCAGAACGTAACCACGGCCCCAGACGGTCTCGATATAGTTTGCTCCGCCGGCAGCATTTGCGAGCTTCTTGCGCAGCTTGCAGATGAAGACGTCGATGATCTTCAGTTCCGGCTCGTCCATGCCGCCGTAGAGGTGGTTCAGGAACATTTCCTTGGTGAGCGTTGTGCCCTTGCGCAGCGAGAGCAGCTCCAGCATCTGGTATTCCTTGCCCGTCAGATGCACGCGCTGGCCACCGACTTCGACGGTCTTGGCGTCGAGGTTGACGATCAGTTCTCCGGTCATGATGACCGACTGGGCGTGCCCCTTGGAACGACGAACAATCGCATGAATGCGCGCGACCAGTTCGTCCTTGTGGAAGGGCTTGGTCATATAGTCGTCGGCGCCGAAGCCTAGACCGCGAACCTTGTCTTCAATGCCGGCCATACCGGACAGGATCAGGATCGGTGTCTTGACCTTGGACAGGCGCAGAGTGCGAAGCACTTCATATCCGGACATGTCGGGAAGGTTCAAATCGAGAAGGATGATGTCGTAATCATACAACTTCCCGAGATCCACGCCTTCTTCACCAAGATCGGTGGTGTAGACGTTAAAACTTTCTGATTTGAGCATCAATTCGATGCTCTGCGCTGTCGCGCTATCATCTTCAATGAGTAGTACCCGCATTCTTATCCCCTTTACCGCCGCCGAAAGGTGGCCTGGCCCCCTACGCGATACCGAATATGTCACTGCGTGATTTGGAAGCTGCCACGAAATGGTTAACAAATTCTGATTCACTCTGGCAAGAGGTAATCAATTTATTAAATAATTTGTCCACTCCGCTGTTTTCCAACGAGAATTCGCAAAGCCACTTTCTTAAGTTTTACATTAAGAACGGCTGGTAAGCGATTCATTCGACTCACCAATGAAACGGTATCGGAAATCGCGTAGTTGTGTTTACCGACCCTTAAATCATCGGCACTATCATTAACGATGCCCGTAAACGAAAGGTTACCAGCGGTAGGTTTTTGTTAATACCGAGGGAAATTTTTTAGCAGGCCGCATAAAAGCGGCTCGCAGGGGCGGTTTAAGTGGAGCAGGGGTCTCGCATCACTGGAGTAATGCGTATGAAGTCGCGTGAGAGCCTAGTTCGCCTGAAGGAGTTTCAGGTGAACGAAAAACGTCGCCAGCTGCAGCAATTGCAGATGATGATGTCCGAATTTGAGCGGATGACGAAGGATCTGGAAACCCAGATCGTCGTCGAAGAAAAAAAATCCGGCATTTCCGACCCGAATCACTTCGCCTATCCGACCTTCGCAAAGGCAGCACGCCAGCGCGCGGACAATCTTCAGGTCTCGATCAAGGAACTGAAGATGCAGGAAGAGTCGCTTGAACAGGCGCTCGAAGAGATGCAGGCGGAATACCAACGTGCAGCCGCGCTGGAAGAGCGCGACGGCGCAATCCGGGCAAGAGCCTAAAGGCAGGAAACGGGCGCCATGTGGCGCTCAGGCATCGCCTCGAAAAAAGCCATGCATGACGGGCTGTCGTGTCCGTCATACATGGCTTTTGGCATTTAACCGCTGACCACGTCGCCCCATTCCTGATGGCGTTGTGACTGCGCCTTGAAGAAAGGACATAGCGGGAAGATCTTCCATCCGCCTTTGCGTGCCGCCTCGACTGCGTGGAGCGCAAGTGCCTGGCCAACGCCCTTGCCGCGCAGCGCGTCCGGAACGCCGGTGTGGTCAATGATCACGAGTTTCGGCGAGGTGCGGGAGTAAGTCATTTCTGCCTGGTGGCCTTCCACTTCCGCAACGTAGCGGCCGCCGGAGGGATTCTCTTCGTCCGTGATGTCCATTGCCAGTCCTCATCAACATTTTGCTGTTGGTCGGAAATTGGCATGACGTCTCTGTCGCGCCAAGCCGGCCGATGAGGACACAGTGTTCGATAGAACGGTGGGGAAGATTGCTGCCGGAATGACGCCGGCAGCGATTTCGGATCACCGAATGAGCATTCTGCCGAGTGGTCTATGGGGCAGGGAAGCTGCGGTGAAGCTAGTAGCACCTGGTGCAAGCAGGACATCGCCGGCTGCATTAATGATTTCGGGCCGGCTGTAGATCTTCCTCAGGAAATCCAAGCGGCCCGAAAGATAAATTCGTTGCCCAAAGGGCTGGTCAGTGGCGATACTGCTGGATGCGCGTGGTACGCAAACCGGCAAGGCCGTGGCTGTTAATGGAGGACTGCCAGGACAGAAATTCTTCGACGGTCAGCGTGTAACGCTCGCAGGCTTCTTCCAAGCTCAACAGGCCACCGCGAACAGCCGCTACAACCTCAGCTTTGCGACGGATAACCCAGCGCCTTGTATTTGGCGGCGGCAAATCCGCAATCGTCAGCGGGCTGCCATCGGGGCCGATGACATATTTCACTCGGGGACGTATCATTTCGGTCATTGGACTCTCTACACAACTCAAGACCACGGCAGGCACTCTAGCTTGTCACATTTAAGAATTGCCTAAGCACAGTGTAACACTTTGATAAGAAATTTAAGCGTCCGCTCCTGAAGAAGCGATTTGCGCCATTGCACCCTTACGCTAGGTAAATTTGTGATCAGCGCATAGGAGCCATGCGTAATGGTTGGTGGGCAATTGATAATCGCCAATTTATAAGCGCTGCAACATAGTTGTGAACGCAAGACCTGGTCTCCGTTCTTATTGTAACGCCCGGAATGACTAAGGCTTTCGGCTTCGTATCTTTTCGATACGAGGTCTTTTGTTTTTTGCCCGGTGCCGCGCGGCCTTTTTGGGGCCAGTAAACAAAGACCTGAGCCGGAGTTAGCCGCCGAGGGACAAGAGCATGAATGAACAAGAGCGCGCCGTCCGCGACGGCGCGGACGGTTTTATTTTTTCGCTGATCGAGTCTGAGCAGAAAACGTCAGCGGAGCAATTCAAGGATTTCGTGGCCGAGATGGCAATAGAGGCGGGCTTCAATCACTACCTTCTGGCGGAGTTTCCGCGCGGAGACCGCAGCGGCTTTGCCAGTAACTGTCTTGCCAGCAACTGGCCGCAAGAACTCACCGATTTCTATGAAGAGGTTGATCTCTTTTATTGCTGTAAACTCGTTTCAGCTCTCAAGAAGACGGCGATGCCGGTTTTTTGTGACAAGGCGCCGTTTGAAAGCACGGCGGCAAGCCAAGTAAATCAGCGGCTTACGGCTCTTTTCAGGGGATATGGCCTGAAGAACACGTTTGCGTTTGCACTGCATGACATGCACTTAAGACAGTATATTTTTGCGTTCTCGGGTGAGCGCGCGCACCTCGCTCGTGAGGAGGCGATGGGGCAGGTTTTTCGGGGGATGGAGTTTCTCGAATTGTTCGCACAACTGAAACCAGTAGAGCAGCCGACCGAAAGCCTCAGCAGCCGGGAAGTCGAATGCCTTCGTTGGTCGGCCGCGGGAAAGAGCAGCGAAGAAATCGCGATCATTCTTGATCTCTCTGCGCATACGGTTGTCGGTTACCTGAAGAGCGCGATGCGAAAGCTCGATTCCGTCAATCGTATGCAGGCAATTGCCCGCGCCTTTCGATATCGACTGCTTTAGGCGCGCGTGATCCGATCGACAGCATCATTGCCGAAAGTTCGCTCGGTGAAGAGCGCGTCGGGTCGATTTCGTGTCTTCTCGCAAAGCTATGCCCGCTCCAACGCCGACCTCATGCCGCCCCAGGAAATGAAGTTCGGGTTGGCGAAATCGGTGTCATGCGTCTGTGATATCTTTCCGTAGGTCAGCGGCAATCCGTCCAGCGTGACGGTCGAACCGCCTGCGGCACGCAGGACCGCATCACCGGCGGCCGTATCCCACTCCATTGTCCGCGTAAAGCGCGGATAGACGTCCGCCAAACCTTCAGCCAGCATGCAAAATTTCAACGAGGAGCCGATGTTGGTGCATCGGGAGATTGCGTTTGCAGCAAGAAAGACGTCTGTCTGCGGGCTGTTGTGTGATCGGCTTGCCAATGCCATTCGATCGGCTGGTTGTGGGCGCACCCGGATGGCGGCCCTACGGGTGACCTGAAAATGATCGTCGATAAAGAGCTTCTCGGCCTTGTCGTTTTGGCCGGAGAAGGCAATGCCGAGCGCCGGTGCATACACGATCCCGGCGAGTGGGCGCCCGTCACTAATGTAGGCGATGTTCACGGTGAACTCGCGCCGCCCGTCGATGAATTCTCGAGTGCCATCGAGCGGATCTACAAGGAAGAAGGACGAGCCGATCGCAGGCACATTGCCAGCCGCCACCGATTCTTCCGCGATGATCGGGGTTCTCGGGAAGGCTGCTTCAAGCTCTGCAATGATGATACGCTCGGCCTGCTCGTCGGCGATTGTCACAGGGCTGTTGTCTGCTTTCCTCACGGAGGGGCATCCATCCAGATAGATCTGCATGATTGCCTTGCCCGCTTCGAGAGCGGCGCGCTCAAATGCTTCGAGCATTGCTCGCCTTCCGAATTCCATCTCGCGCTTTCCTGAAGCGCCTTGACTTATATAGGCATTTTTTTCGGCGATGGGAATCGTATCGGCCGACGGGCCGCCGGATCCTTGGTTTGGTTGCGGTAAAGCGGCAGCCTCGGCATTTTACAGTCAAAAAGCGCTTTCTTGAGCTTCTTGTGCTAAAAAAAGCGAACTCCTGGCCGCAAAAAAGTCATTTTCACCAAAACAGCAAAGAACTTTGGGGCTTTGCGATTTTGCACTTCCCTTTTGGTTTGAAAGCGGTATGAAATCTTTAATCAAGGGCTCATCAAAGGCTCTAATAACAAGAGATGCTGGCCGATCTGGCTTGCATCCAGGGGAAATGACATATGGAATATTTTGTCCAGCAGCTCGTTAACGGGCTGACTCTTGGATCCATCTATGGCCTCGTGGCTATTGGCTATACGATGGTTTACGGCATTATTGGCATGATCAACTTCGCCCATGGCGATATCTTCATGCTTGGCGGTTTTGCCGGCCTTATTGTCTTTCTCGTCCTCACTTCCATATTCGCGGGCCTTCCGGTTGCAGTTCTGCTCCTGGTTATGCTTCTCATTGCGATGCTGATGACGAGTTTGTGGAACTGGACGATTGAGCGTGTTGCTTATCGTCCGCTGCGCGGCTCTTTCCGCTTGGCGCCGCTCATTACCGCGATTGGCATGTCGATCACGCTGTCGAACTTCATCCAGGTGACCCAGGGCCCGCGCAACAAGCCGATCCCGCCGCTGGTCAGCACGGTCTACAACGTCGCCGGCATTTCCATTTCGCTGAAGCAAATCGTCATTATCCTCATTACGGTCGTGCTGCTGACGGTGTTTTGGTATCTCGTCAATCACACCTCCCTCGGCCGCGCCCAACGCGCAACCGAGCAGGACCGCAAGATGGCGGCGCTTTTGGGCGTCAATGTCGATCAGACGATTTCCATCACCTTCATCATGGGTGCAGCGCTCGCTGCGGTCGCAGGCACGATGTATCTGATGTATTATGGTGTCGTGAACTTCAACGATGGCTTCGTACCGGGTGTGAAGGCGTTCACCGCGGCCGTTCTCGGCGGCATTGGTTCGCTTCCAGGCGCTGTTCTGGGCGGGTTGATGATTGGCCTGATCGAGTCGTTGTGGTCGGCTTACTTCACCATCGCGTACAAGGATGTGGCGACATTCGCCATCCTCGCTTTCGTGCTGATCTTCAAGCCGACGGGTATCCTGGGCCGGCCGGAAGTCGAGAAGGTTTAACGTCATGGAAAATGTTGTACGTTCCGCTGACAAGCCCGCCAAAGCCGGACTTGTCCAGACCGGTATTAAAGAAGCCCTGTTTGCTGCCCTGATCGCGTTCGGCATGTTCGTGCTGTACGTCGGCCTGAAGACCGATCAGAACATCAGCAACGAGCTGATCATCATTCAGCGCTGGGGCCTGCTGGCCATCTTCGTCGCGGTTGCGGCCGTCGGTCGCTTCCTGATGGTCGTTTTTGTGAAGCCGCATCTGGATGCGCGCAAGCTGAAAAAGGCACGAAGCGGCGAGCTGGACATTTCGACCGAGAAGGGCTTTTTTCATACGCATTTTCTAAAGATCGCACTTGTGGCGCTGCTCCTATATCCCCCGTTCATCTACGCTGTGGCTGGGCCGCAGGGGTCGCTGAAGTGGGTGGATAACTTTGGCATCCAGATCCTGATCTACGTGATGCTCGCCTGGGGTCTGAACATCGTCGTCGGTCTCGCCGGTCTGCTCGACCTTGGCTACGTCGCCTTCTACGCGATCGGAGCGTATTCCTACGCGCTTCTATCCAGTTATTTCGGCCTGTCATTCTGGGTGCTGCTGCCTCTTTCGGGTGTTCTGGCAGCGCTGTGGGGTGTCATTCTGGGCTTCCCTGTCCTGCGACTGCGTGGCGACTACCTCGCGATCGTAACGCTGGCCTTCGGTGAAATCATTCGCCTTGTGATCATCAACTGGACGGATCTCACCAAGGGCACGTTCGGTATTTCTGGCATTCCAAAGGCAACGCTTTTCGGTATTCCCTTCGATGCGAGTGCCGGCGGCTTTGCGAAGCTCTTCCATCTGCCGATGTCCTCGGCCTACTACAAGATCTTCCTGTTCTACCTGATCCTGGCCCTTTGCATGCTGACCGCCTATGTGACGATCCGCCTGCGCCGCATGCCGATTGGCCGCGCATGGGAAGCCCTGCGTGAGGATGAAATCGCCTGCCGCTCCCTTGGCATCAACACGACAACGACGAAGCTCACGGCCTTTGCAACGGGGGCCATGTTTGGCGGCTTCGCGGGCTCCTTCTTCGCTGCCCGCCAAAGCTTCGTTTCTCCGGAATCGTTTGTCTTCCTTGAATCGGCTGTCATCCTCGCCATCGTCGTCCTCGGCGGTATGGGTTCGCTGACGGGTATTGCGATTGCCGCAATCGTCATGGTCGGCGGCACGGAAGTGCTGCGCGAAATGGATTTCCTGAAAGCTGTTTTCGGGCCGGACTTCACGCCTGAGCTTTATCGCATGCTGCTGTTCGGTCTGGCGATGGTCGTCGTAATGCTGATCAAGCCGCGCGGCTTCGTGGGGTCGCGTGAACCAACGGCCTTCCTCAAGGAGCGCAAGGCAGTTTCCGGAAGCTTCACCAAGGAGGGCCACGGTTGATGAGCCCTCAGGAAACAAACATGACCAGCGATACTTTGCTCAAGGTCGAGCACCTGTCGATGAAGTTCGGCGGCCTGATGGCGATCAACGACTTCTCATTTGAAGCCAAGCGCGGCGACATTACCGCGCTCATCGGCCCCAACGGTGCCGGCAAGACGACGGTCTTCAATTGCATCACTGGCTTCTATAAGCCAACGATGGGGATGATCACGCTGAAGCAGAAGGGTGGCAAGGAGTTCTTGTTGGAACGCCTTCCCGACTTCCGAATCACCAAAGAAGCCAAGGTTGCCCGTACGTTCCAGAACATTCGGCTATTTTCCGGCCTGACGGTTCTCGAAAACCTGCTCGTCGCCCAGCACAACAAGCTGATGAAGGCCTCCGGGTTCACTGTGATGGGTCTCGTGGGCATCGGGCCGTATCGGACGGAGGCGAAGAACGCCATCGAACTGGCGCGCCACTGGCTTCAGAAGGCTGATCTCATCGATCGCGCCGATGACCCGGCGGGTGATCTGCCTTACGGCGCTCAGCGCCGGCTCGAGATCGCACGCGCGATGTGTACCGAACCGGAGCTTTTGTGCCTCGACGAGCCCGCCGCTGGCCTCAATCCCCGCGAGTCGGCTGCCCTGAACGCGTTGCTGCGCAGCATCCGTACTGACAGTGGCACGTCGATCCTCCTGATTGAGCACGACATGTCGGTGGTCATGGAAATTTCCGACCATGTCGTCGTGCTGGAGTACGGCCAGAAGATTTCCGACGGCACGCCTGAGGAAGTGAAACACGATCCGCGAGTTATCGCGGCCTATCTCGGTGTCGAGGACGAGGAAGTGGAAGAAGTGATTGCAGCCGTAGAGAACCTCGAAGGAGGCTCGCACTGATGACTGGTCAGCCACTTCTGAACGTTCAGGGCGTTGAAACCTATTACGGCAACATCCGGGCCTTGGCCGGAATCGACGTCGAGGTCCACCGGGGCGAGATCGTCAGCCTGATCGGTGCCAACGGTGCCGGCAAGTCGACGCTGATGATGACGATTTGTGGAAGCCCGCAGGCACGCGCCGGCTCGGTGATCTTCGATGGGCAAAACATCACGCGTTTGCCCACGCACGAGATTGCACGGCTGCGCATCGCCCAGTCGCCGGAGGGCCGGCGCATTTTTCCGCGCATGACCGTCATGGAAAACCTCCAGATGGGTGCCGGCCTCGACAATCTGAAATACTTCAAAGAGGACGTCGAGAAAGTCTTTGCGATGTTTCCACGCCTTAAGGAGCGGCAGGGCCAGCGCGGCGGCACGCTCTCGGGCGGCGAGCAGCAGATGCTTTCGATCGGCCGCGCGCTCATGGCGCGTCCGAAGCTGCTGCTCCTCGACGAGCCCTCGCTTGGTCTTGCTCCTTTGATCGTCAAGGGTATTTTTGAGGCAATCAAGAAGTTGAACAAGGAAGAGGGGCTGACCGTCTTCCTCGTGGAGCAGAATGCTTTTGCGGCGCTGCGTCTGTCGGACCGTGCCTATGTCATGGTTAACGGCAAGGTCACCATGAGCGGTTCCGGTGCGGAGCTCCTCGCTAATCCGGAAGTTCGCGCTGCCTATCTTGAAGGCGGGCGTCATTAAGCATGACGAAGGGGAGACTTTGATATGCAGGGACTTTTCTTTGAAAGCGATACAGGTGTGCGCAGCGCCATTCGGCTTTTTGTCGTGCTGATCGGATTCTGGACGGCGTGGCGGGCCGGCAGAGCCGCGGCAGAGAGCTGGAGCGGATATCCTCTGGTGATCGTCTATACGGTTCTGCTTGCCGGCGCGATGCAATTCCTGCACCACGCACTGTTCGATGGACCGGTCCTCAGCCTTTTTTACTATGTGATCGACTTCGTCCTTCTTTTGATCTTCTCGACGGCTGGCTATCGCTATCGCCGGACAAATCAGATGGTCAATAACTACTACTGGCTATATCAAAAGACGTCCCCCTTCTCCTGGAAGGCAAAACATTGACAGCCGGTTGAATCTAGGGACAGATCGCTCCTCGGAGTGGAACATGTTTCCTGGCGCAGTTAAGTGGGTAATGCGCTGGGGTGTGGAACGGAACCCGCAAAAAAATTGGGAGTAACAGAATGAAAAAGTCTCTCCTGTCGGCTGTGGCTCTGACGGCGATGGTCGCCTTCAGCGGCAACGCGTGGGCCGACATCATCGTTGGCGTTGCTGGTCCGCTGACCGGCCCGAACGCTGCGTTCGGCGCTCAGCTTCAGAAGGGCGCAGAGCAGGCGGCCGCTGACATCAACGCTGCTGGCGGCATCAACGGCGAGCAGGTCAAGATCGTACTGGGCGACGACGTCTCCGACCCGAAGCAGGGCATCTCGGTTGCGAACAAGTTCGCTGCTGACGGCGTTAAGTTCGTCATCGGCCACTTCAACTCGGGCGTTTCGATCCCGGCTTCCGAAGTTTACGCTGAAAACGGCATGCTCGAAATCACTCCGGCGGCTACGAACCCGAAGTTTACCGAGCGCGGCCTCTGGAACACGTTCCGTACTTGCGGACGTGACGACCAGCAGGGCGCAATCGCCGGCAAGTATCTTGCTGACCACTTCAAGGACGCCAAGATCGCTGTCGTTCACGACAAGACGCCTTATGGCCAGGGTCTCGCTGACGAAACCAAGAAGGCTCTGAACGCTGCTGGCGTTACCGAAGTCCTCTACGAAGGTATCAACGTTGGTGACAAGGACTTCTCGGCCCTCATCGCCAAGATGAAGGAAGCTGGCGTCTCGATCATCTATTGGGGTGGTCTTCACACCGAAGCTGGTCTGATCATCCGGCAAGCCGCAGACCAGGGCCTCAAGGCTACGCTGGTTTCCGGTGATGGTATCGTTTCGAACGAACTGGCATCGATCGCTGGTGACGCCGTCGCAGGTACGCTGAACACCTTCGGCCCCGATCCGACGCTGAACCCGGCCAACAAGGACCTCGTTGCGAAGTTCAAGGCCGCCGGCTTCAACCCCGAAGCGTATACGCTCTACTCCTACGCTGCACTCCAGACGATCGCTGGTGGCGCGAAGGCTGCTGGTTCGACGGACGCTGAAGCCGTTGCCGCTGCACTGAAGGCAAAGGGCCCGTTCCCGACCGTTCTCGGCGACATGTCGTTCGACGAGAAGGGCGACCCGAAGCTTCCCGGCTACATCATGTACGAGTGGAAGAAGGGTCCGGACGGCAAGTACAGCTACTTCCCGCAGGAAGCCAAGTAAGGGTTCACCCACGCTTTTGCGGATTTTTGGAAGCCCGGTCGCAAGGCCGGGCTTCTTCATTTGGCCCGTTGGTTTTTTTGCGTTAGTGGCTAGAAGGCCAATCAGCATCCGGAACAGGTGACTATGTCCAAGCCACGCATTCTCGTCACGCGCCGCTGGCCGTCAGCCGTCGAACGCATTCTTTTGGAACGGTTCGATGTAACATTGAATCGGAACGATCAGGCGATGAGTGTGGAGGCACTGGCCCAGGCGATCGGAGAGTATGATGCAATTCTACCCACGGTCTCGGACAAGTTGCCCGCAGCTGTTTTTGATGCGGTCGCACCGCGCACACGCATACTTGGCAATTTCGGGGTCGGGTACAATCATATTGATACGAATGCCGCCAAAAATCGCGGGATCGTGGTGACAAATACTCCCGGCGTGCTGACCGATTGCACGGCGGACATCGCCATGCTGCTGATGCTGACAGTTGCGCGACGGGGCGGCGAGGGAGAGCGTCAGGTCCGCTCCGGTGAGTGGGCAGGGTGGTGCCCGACGCATATGATCGGGACGAAGGTCACCGGCAAAACGGTGGGCATTATCGGATTTGGGCGCATCGGCAAGGCGCTCGCGCAGCGTTGTCATTTCGGCTTCGCGATGGACGTGGTCTTCTACAACAGGTCTCCCGTCGATCCTGCGGAAGCCGCGCGCTATGGCGCCCGTCAATTGCCAAGGGTCGAAGACGTACTGGCGCAATCCGATTTCGTGTCCCTGCATTGCCCAGGCAGCGCGGAAAACCGCCACCTGATGAATGCTGAGCGGCTTGCGGCAATGAAGCCGGGTGCTTTCCTGATCAATACGGCACGCGGCGATGTCGTCGACGACGTCGCTTTGATTTCGGCCCTGAAGAGCGGCGTCATCCGCGGTGCCGGCCTTGATGTGTATGTGGCCGAGCCGCGCGTACCAGACGCGTTGAAGGCCATGGAGAATGTCGTTCTGCTACCTCATCTCGGCAGCGCGACCGAAGAAACGCGCACGGCCATGGGGATGAAGGTGGTGGACAATATTACCGCCTTCTTCGAGGGCAGATCGCCGCCCGATCGCGTTGTTTGAGATGTCGGTTCGATCCGCAGGATGGTCGGATCACGTCTCATGCAGGACATGAGCGGCTTTGACCGCCGCGGAGGCGCGGTTTTCGACACCGAGCTTCACATAGATCTGTTCGAGATGCTTGTTGACGGTGCGTGCGGACAGACCGAGAATCTCGCCGATGTCGCGGTTGGCCTTGCCCTTGGCAATCCATAACAGCACTTCGGACTCTCTCTGTGTCAGCGAGAAATGCCGGCGCAGCACCTCGTCGTCGGCGCGTGCGTTATTTGCCGTCAGGCGAAACAGATATTCGTCAGCACCGATCGCGCCCAGAAAGGCAAGTTGAAGCACGTCCTTGCCGGCATGCGAAACCGAGATATGGCCGTCGCGCGCTGAGCCCGGGCGGGTCTTCATCCATTCGGCAATCTTACTAACCACCATGTTCATAGCGTCGTCTCGGTTCATTGCAGCGTTGACGAGACGCGTTGCCTGTGGCGTCGACCAGTGAATGTCACCGTCACCCTTGACCGCAAGCAAATGACGACCGGCGGCGTCCAGCGCAACGCGCGCGCTTTGTGTGGAGCGTGCGTTGCGCAGGTGGACTCCGATCCGCGCTCGCAGTTCATCGATATTGATCGGCTTCGTCAGGTAGTCGACCCCGCCGGATTCAAGAGCGCGAACGACGTGTTCGGTCTCGGTCAGACCGGTCATGAAGATGACCGGTATCTGGCTGATCGCCGGATTGGATTTGAGTTTCCTGCAGGTCTCGAAGCCATCCATAGATGGCATGACCGCATCCAGCAGAATGATGTCGGGGGTAATCCGTTCCACAATGTTCAGCGCGGCGGAGCCCGATGTTGCTATCAGGACGGACAAGCCGGACTGCTCCAGAGCATCAGTCAGGAACCCCAGCGCCTCAGGCGAGTCATCCACCAACAGAACGATATCGCGCGGGAGCTCAGCCAAGGGTCTCTACCTTCTCATCGAAGCGGTTCAGAAAATTCATGAGGCCGTTCAAATCGAATGAGGCCGCATAGGAACGAAGTTCTTCTGTAAATGGCTGATTTGCTTCCACCTTGGCAAGGTCGGTGAGCTTTGCCTCGATGCCCCTGATGTAGCCGATCTCGGCAAGCCGTAACAATTCCTGGATGTGAGCGGGGCCGGGGCTGACCATCGGTCGATCGTGTTTGGCGGGGGCAGGCTGGATCGCCTCCGCATAGATCCACTTCAAGCCCAGGTGCAGCGCAAGTTTGTCACGCAGCTGCTTGATGTCGACAGGCTTGCCGATGGAATCGCTGTGGCTGTCGTCGCTATCGCGGTGAGCGGCGGCGTCGCCGATATTGGCGGACAGCATAACGATCGGAGCGGTCTGGCCACTTGCGCGCAGCCGCGAGACGAGTTGCCACCCATTCATGCCTGGCATAGAGATATCGACAAGAAACAGATCAGCCTGGATTCCTTCGATCAACGTCAGGCAGTCTGCCCCGCTTGCCGCGGTCAGGACGACGAAGTCAAGTGGAGCAAGCACCTCGCGCATCATTTCGCGATGATCCTCATTGTCGTCCACGACGACGATCGTGCGCCGTGGACCGTCGTAACTGACGATCTTTTTTTCCTGCGGCGGGACCGTCATTTCGCGAAGTACGGCAGAAAGCATGAGGCGAACGCGGAAGACTGTTCCGCGATTTTTCTCGCTGCTTACCGAGATTTCGCCTCCGAGGGTGTTCGTCAGCAGCTGCGTGATTGTCAGGCCAAGGCCAAGCCCCGGCATTGGGCGGATACTGTCGGCCTCGCCACGTTGGAAAGGCTCATAGATGCGGCTCAAGTCCTTCTCGGCAATGCCGCGCCCGGTGTCGGTGACGGTGAAGGTTGCGACCTGGCTGCGGTAGCCGACGTCGAAGGTGATGCTGCCTTCGTCGGTGAACTTGATGGCATTGGAGAGCAGGTTGACGAGGATCTGGCGCAGCCGCTTCTCATCGGTGCGTACGAACTGGGGCAGGGCGGGTGAACGGTCGTGATGGAAGGTCAATCCCTTAGCCTGGGCCTGCGGGCGGAACATGTCGACGATCTGATCCAGGAAGTCCTGAATGTTGATCTCGTTGGAGTAGACCTGGAGGCGCCCGGCTTCGATCTTGGAGATATCGAGGAGGCCATCGATGAGGCCGGAGAGATGCTCGGCGCTGCGTCGGATGACCTTGATCGACGACTGCCGCGGAGCGGGAATGGTTTCGTCGCGCTCGAGAATCTGCGCGTAGCCGAGCACGGCATTCAGTGGTGTGCGCAATTCGTGACTGAGGCCGACGACATAGCGGCTCTTGGCGCGGTTGGCGGCTTCGGCGGTTTCCTTGGCAGTTTGGAGTGCCGCGTCGGTCTTCTTGTGCGCGGCGATCTCCTTCAGCAGCAAGGTATTTTGACGCGACGACTCCTCCTCGGCAACGACCCGGCTGTCATGCGCGAGCACGTAAAACCAGCAAACGACGCCGCCGATGACGGCGAAGACGAAGAAGACGATGAGGATGGTGCGGTTCACCACCTCGGCAGTTTCCGGCGAGGCTGCGGAGACCTGATGTGCGATCATGGCAAGGATCGTGCCGACTGCCGAAAGGGCCAGCACAACCGCGATGCCGTAGCGACCGAGGCGGGTGGTCAGCTTCTCGACGACCGTTTCCGGTAGGACAGCCTTGGCGACCGCACCGACCTGCGCGTTGAAGTGTGCCTTCGGCTTGCACATGTCGTGACAGCGGCTGTCAAGCGAACAGCAGAGCGAGCAGATCGGCGCCGCATAGGCCGGGCACCAGGCCATGTCCTCCGGTTCGAAGGGATGCTCGCAGATAGAGCAGGTAATGTTTGTCAGGTTCTTCCAGCTGTGGCGCGGCTTGCGCGCGAGGTAGAATTTGCCCTTCGTGCCCCAGGCGATGAGCGGCGACGCGATCAGTGCGACGACGAGGGTGATGTAGGGCGCAAGCGAGGCGGCGATGGAACCGAAAACGCCAAAGTGCGCGATGAGCGCAATGCCGGCAGACAGCATCATGGCGCCGAGGCCGACCGGGTTAATGTCGTAGAGGTGGGCGCGCTTGAATTCGATGCCCGGAGGGGCAAGCCCAAGCGGCTTGTTGATGAAAAGATCCGCCGAGATCGTGCAGAGCCAGGCCATGGCGATGATTGAGAAGATGCCGAGCGTTTCTTCCAGCAGCTTGTAGATGCCGAGCTCCATCAGCAGAAGCGCGATCGCCACATTGAAGACCAGCCAGATGACGCGGCCGGGATGGCTGTGGGTGAGTCGGGAGAAGAAATTAGACCAGGCGAGCGAGCCGGCATAGGCATTCATCACGTTAATCTTCAACTGCGAGACCACCACGAAGGCAGCCATCAGCAGCAGCGCGGCATTGTGCCAGGGGATCATATAGCCGAAGGCCGTCAGATACATCTGGGCCGGATCGGCTGCACGATCGACCGGCACGCCCGAGGCGAAGGTGAGCACGACGAGAAAGGAGCCGGCGAGCAACTTCGGCGCGCCGATGATCACCCAGCCGGGGCCGGCGAGGAAGACGGCGAGGCGGTGGCGCCAGTTGCGTTGCTTGTCCGGCGGCAGAAAGCGCAGGAAGTCGGCCTGTTCACCGATCTGCGACACTAGGGCCAGGATGACCGCAGAGGCGGCGCCGAACTCGACGAGATCGAACGGTGCCACGGTGCCAGGCGGCCCGGAAGCGTGGCGGATTCCGGCAAAGGCCCGCCAGAGATCGAACTTCTCAAAATCCATTGCGGCAATGAAAATGAAGGGCAGGACGTTGAGGACGATCCAGAAAGGCTGGGTCAGCAACTGGAACCGGCTGATCAGCCGGACGCCATGCGTGACCAGCGGAATAACCATAACGGCGCTGATGATGTAGCCGATCCATAGCGGGATGCCGAGCGTCAGCTCCAGGGCGCCGGACATTATCGAAGCTTCGATCGCAAACAGCATGAAGGTGAAGCTGGCATAGATCAGGGACGTGACCGTCGAACCGATATAGCCGAAGCTCGCGCCGCGCGTCAGCAGATCGATATCGACCCCGTGGCGGATCGCATAGCGGCTGATCGGCAGCCCGATGGCCAGCATGGCGATGCTGGCGACAACAATGGCGAAAAAGGCGTTGGTTGTGCCGTAGGAGAGAGTGATCGCGCCGCCAATCGCTTCGAGCGCAAGGAAGGAAATGGCGCCGATCGCCGTCTGCGAGATGCGTTGCGACGAGAACTGCCGCGCGCCCTTTGCGGTAAAGCGCAACGCGTAGTCTTCCAGCGTCTGGTTTGCGACCCAGCGATTGTATTCGCGCCTTACCGGAATGATGCGTTGCCGCGCTGCCATGCCTTGGTGCCAGCCCTTTGTTCCCCTTGTCATGCGTTCGTAACACGGAACGTCACGAGGCTTAAGAGTGCGGTGCAGCGCAAAGCTGCACATTTCGCCCCGTCCACTACGTCATATTGCGTATACGCTTTCGCGGTGCAGCACCGGATAGTCCCTTAAGCAACAGTTAACTGCCGGTTTCGGCCTGTTGTCGAACAAGAAGAGGGGATCAACCAGATGAATCTCAAGTCCTATATCACGGGCGCCGCACTCGGCGCCGTCATGTCGGCCACGGCCGCGTTCCATGGAGCCGTTGCGGCTGACGATACCATCAAGGTCGGCGTTCTGCATTCGCTGTCCGGCACGATGGCGATCTCCGAAACGACGCTGAAAGACGCCATGCTGATGCTCATCGACGAGCAGAACAAAAAGGGCGGCCTTCTCGGCAAGAAGCTCGAAGCCGTCGTCGTCGACCCGGCTTCGGACTGGCCGCTGTTTGCCGAAAAGGCACGCGAGCTGATCGAAAAGGACAAGGTCGCGGCGGTATTCGGTTGCTGGACGTCCTCGTCGCGCAAGTCGGTTCTGCCGGTCTTCGAAGAGCTCAACTCGATCCTTTTCTACCCGGTCCAGTATGAAGGCGAAGAGTCTTCGCGCAACATCTTCTATACGGGTGCTGCTCCAAACCAGCAGGCGATCCCGGCCGTCGACTACCTTATGGAAAAGGAAGGCGTTAAGCGCTTCGTGCTCGAAGGTACCGACTACGTCTATCCGCGCACGACGAACAAGATCCTGGAAGCCTATCTCGAGTCCAAGGGCATCCCGAAGGAAGACATCATCATCAACTACACGCCGTTCGGATTCTCGGACTGGCAGACGGAAGTAAAGAAGATCAAGGAGTTCGGTTCCGCCGGCAAGAAGACGGCCGTGGTTTCGACCATCAACGGTGACGCGAACGTTCCCTTCTACAAGGAACTCGGCAACCAGGGCATCAAGGCAACCGACATTCCGGTTGTCGCTTTTTCCGTCGGTGAAGAAGAACTTGCCGGTCTCGACACCAAACCACTCGTCGGCCACCTCGCTGCCTGGAACTACTTCGAGTCGGTCGAAAGCCCAGCAAACAAGAAGTTCATCAAGCAGTGGCACGACTTCACCAAGAACGACAAGCGCGTGACCAACGACCCGATGGAAGCCGCCTACATCGGCTTCAACGCCTGGGTTAAGGCTGTCCAGGCTGCCGGCACGACCGACACGGACAAGGTTCTCGACACGATCATCGGCACCACGGTTCCGAACCTGTCGGGTGGTTACGCCACTGTCATGCCGAACCACCACATCACCAAGCCGGTGCTGATCGGTGAAATCCAGGCGAACGGCCAGTTCGAAATCGTTCAGCAGACCCCGGCAGTCGTTGGCGACGAATGGTCCGACTACCTGCCTGACTCGAAAGATCTGATCTCCGATTGGCGCAAGCCAATGAACTGCGGCAACTTCAACGTTGCCTCGGGCAAATGCGGCGGCAAGGGCTCCTGAGTGCATTCCACCCTGTCACTCTGATGCCCCAAGACTTCCGCCCGGTCTCTCCTGTCCGGGCGGAAGGTCCATCTCCCAAAAGTGCAGTCTTCCCAGTCGTGCCTAGCGATCTTACCGATCGCACCTGGAGAAGGCAGAGTTCCCCGATAGTGCCGAAAGGCCAATGCACCGAGGCAAGAAAGCCGATGTATCGCGCTCTCAAAATCCTGCTCCTTACGCTGTGCCTGGCAATGCCGGCCTTCGCAACCGTCTTGAAAGCGCAGGAAGATATCCATCCCCTGATCGATGCACTTGGTGTCGGCGATTTCCCTGAGCGCGAAACCGCGATCAAGGCACTGGTCGCCTCCAACGACCCGCGTGTCGGCGAGATCCTGCAGCTTCTGAGCGACGGTCAACTTTACGTGAATTCGGAGACGGGCGGCCCGGTGCTGGTGTTGGGCGGTACGGAGGATGAGCCGACCTACGCCGATCCGATTTCCGGCGAGATCGTCTCCGACGTCGATCCGGATTACATGTCCAAGGTCAAGATCAACAATTCGCTGCGTACGGTGATTGCCACCGCCACGAGCCAGCTGACCCTATTGAGCCCGGATCGGGGCGCGCGGCTTGCGGCTGCTCAGGGACTGCTCAAGGACGCCGATCCGGCAAATCTTGATCTCCTCACCTCGGCGCTCGCCGAAGAAAAGGATGCAGAGGTCAAGAATACGATGGAAGCGGCGCGCGCCGTCATGGTGCTTAAGAGCGACGTCAGCGCCGAAGAGAAGAAGGCCGCCATCGACACGGTTGCGGCGCGCGGCGGGCGCGGTGCGCTGACCATCCTGAATTCCGCGCTGGCGACCGCTCCGGACGAACTCAAGGGCGTTATCCAGACGCATATCAACGAGATCAACCGCAGCCTGGCTCTCTGGGATGTCGGGCAGAATGTCTGGTACGGGTTGTCGCTCGCATCCGTGCTGCTGCTGGCAGCGATCGGCCTTGCCATCACCTTCGGCGTCATGGGCGTCATCAACATGGCGCATGGCGAAATGGTGATGATCGGCGCCTACACGACATATGTCGTGCAGGAGTACATCAGCTCCGCCTTCCCGGAACTTGGAAACTACTCGTTGGCCTTCTCCGTGCCGGCGGCCTTCCTCTTTACCGGCTGTGTCGGCCTTGTCATCGAGCGCGTCGTCATCCGTTATCTTTATGGCCGCCCGCTTGAAACGCTGCTTGCCACCTGGGGCGTGTCGCTCATCCTGCAGCAGGCGGTTCGCACGATCTTCGGACCGACGAACCGCGAAGTCCGCAATCCGAGTTGGATGTCCGGTGCATTCGAGCTGGGCGGTCTCTCGATCACCTGGAACCGTCTCTGGATCATCTTCTTCTCGATGGCCGTGTTCTTTACGCTGCTCGTACTTCTGAAGCGCTCGGCCTTCGGCCTGCAGATGCGCGCCGTCACGCAGAACCGCCGCATGGCCTCGTCGATGGGTATCCGCACAGGCTTGGTCGACGCTTTCACCTTCGCGCTCGGCTCCGGCATTGCAGGTATCGCGGGCGTCGCGCTCTCGCAGATCGACAACGTCTCTCCCAACCTCGGCCAGAGTTACATCATCGACAGCTTCATGGTCGTGGTCTTCGGCGGTGTCGGCAATCTCTGGGGTACGCTGGTTGGTGCTCTGTCGCTCGGCGTCCTCAACAAGTTCCTCGAGCCCTTCGCCGGCGCCGTGCTCGGCAAGATCCTGGTGCTTGTCCTCATCATTCTATTCATCCAAAAGCGCCCGCGTGGGCTCTTCGCACTCAAAGGAAGGGCGGTGGAAGCATGATTACGGCCTTCCTTCTCCGGTCTCTCGATCGCAAGATCATTGCTGCGATCGTCATCTTGCTTGCAGTTGCCGTCCTTGTGCCGGTGCTCAACCTGATGACCGCGCCGACCAATCCGCTGCACATTCCCACTTACATCATGGCGCTGTTCGGCAAGTACCTCACCTATGCGCTGCTGGCACTGGCGCTGGATCTCGTCTGGGGCTTCTGCGGCATCCTCTCGCTGGGTCACGGCGCCTTCTTCGCGCTCGGCGGATATGCGATGGGCATGTATCTGATGCGTCAGATCGGCTCGCGTGGTGTCTATGGCGATCCCATCTTGCCCGACTTCATGGTCTTCCTGAACTGGAAGGAACTGCCCTGGTTCTGGTATGGCTTCGACAAGTTCTGGTTCGCGGCGCTGATGGTGCTGCTGGTACCGGGGCTGCTGGCCTTTGTCTTCGGCTGGTTCGCCTTCCGCTCGCGCGTCAACGGCGTCTACCTGTCGATCATCACGCAAGCCATGACCTATGCGCTGCTGCTCGCCTTCTTCCGAAACGACATGGGCTTCGGCGGCAACAACGGCATGACCGATTTCAAGGAAATTCTGGGTTCCAACGTGCAGGCGGACGCAACGCGCGCTGCACTTTTTGCCGCGACCGCCATCTTCCTGGCGCTGTCTCTCATCATAGCCTCCGCCATCGTTCGCTCGAAGTTCGGCAAGGTTCTTGTCGGCGTGCGCGACGCGGAAAGCCGCACCCGCTTCCTTGGCTACCGCGTGGAACACTTCAAGCTCTTCACCTTCGTCGTTTCGGCGATGATGGCCGGCATTGCCGGTGCGCTGTACGTGCCGCAGGTCGGCATCATCAACCCCGGCGAATTTGCGCCGGCAAACTCGATCGAAGTCGTCATCTGGACGGCCGTTGGTGGTCGCTCGACGCTGATCGGTCCGATCCTCGGCGCCATTCTCGTCAACGGCGGCAAGACGATCTTTACCGGTCTGTTCCCGGAGTTCTGGCTGTTCGCGCTCGGAGGTCTCTTCGTGCTCGTCACGCTATTTCTGCCGAAGGGCATTGTCGGCACGATCGGTCAATATCTAAGCCGCCGTAAGCCGAAGACCGAGGCCACGCCCCCCGCGCTTCAGGAAGAGGGCGTCGACGCAAAAATCCAGCCGGCAGAGTGAGCGATCATGATCCCTGACCTCAAACCAAGCAGCGTTCTCTATCTTAACAACGTCTCGGTGTCCTTCGACGGCTTCAAAGCACTCAATTCGCTGTCGATCGTCATCGAACCCGGTGAGCTACGCGCCATCATCGGTCCGAATGGCGCCGGCAAGACGACGATGATGGATATCATTACGGGCAAGACCCGTCCTGATGAGGGCGAGGTGTTCTTCAGCGGCGACGTCGATCTGACAAAGAGAGACGAGGCAGATATCGCCCAGCTCGGGATCGGCCGCAAGTTTCAGAAGCCGACGGTCTTCGAGAGCCATACCGTGTGGGACAACCTCGAACTGGCGCTGAACCGTAATCGCGGGGTTTTCGCTACGCTGTTCTATCGGCTCTCCAGCGAAGACAAGGCTCGCATCGAGGAGATCCTTGAGACGGTACGGTTGACGCATCGGCGTGACGAACTCGCCGCCAACCTCTCGCACGGTCAGAAACAGTGGCTGGAGATCGGCATGCTCCTGGCGCAGGAGCCGAAGCTTCTTCTTGTCGACGAGCCAGTCGCCGGCATGACCGATGCCGAGACAGCCGAAACCGCGATCCTGCTGAAAGAGATTGCCAAGACGCGCTCGGTAATCGTCGTCGAGCACGACATGGGCTTCATCCGCGACCTCGGCGTCAAGGTGACCTGCCTTGCGGAAGGTTCGGTGCTTGCCGAGGGATCGATCGATTTCGTGAGCTCTGATCCGAAGGTGATCGAGAACTATCTGGGGCGGTGAGATGCTGACAGTCGAGAATGCAAATCTTCATTACGGTGCGGCGCAGGCGCTGCGCGGCATCTCCATCAAGGCCGAGATGGGCAAGATCACTTGCGTGCTGGGGCGTAACGGCGTGGGCAAGAGTTCTCTTCTGCGCGCCGTTACCGGCCAGCATCCCTTGTCTGCTGGCAGCGTCAGCTTCAATGATGTGAAGCTCAATGGACTGCCGCCGTTTGCGAGAGCCAAGCAGGGTATCGGCTACGTCCCACAGGGCCGCGAGATCTTTCCCTTGCTGACGGTGAAGGAAAATCTCGAGACCGGCTTCGCACCGCTCGGGCGTCGGGATCGTTCCATCCCCGATGATATTTTCAGTCTGTTTCCAGTGCTGCAGTCGATGCTCGGGCGGCGCGGCGGGGATTTGTCTGGCGGGCAGCAGCAGCAGCTGGCGATCGGCCGGGCGATGGTGACGCGGCCAAAGATCCTGGTGCTCGACGAACCGACCGAAGGCATCCAGCCATCGATCATCAAGGATATCGGCCGGGCGGTCCGCTATCTGCGCGATTCAACCGGCATGGCGATCCTGCTGGTCGAACAGTATCTCGATTTCTGCCGCGAACTTGCCGACTATGTCTACATCATGGATCGCGGCGAGATCGTTCACGAGGGTCTTGCGGAAACGCTGGATACGCCCGAGGCGCGTCGTCATCTGACTGTATAAACCCACCGGCTATCTGTTGGGCAGATGCTGTTTTTCTCGGCAGTCTCTGAGGGATCTGGCTGCCGCCAGTCCGATCGCGGTCAGCGTCTCGGCACGGCACGGGAATTGCTTGCTTTCTGCAAGTTAGTGACTTCAATGATAACGGCTGGGCCAACCGGCGATGCTTGGAAAGGGATGGAATGACGAACGCGGCGCCAGCCACGAGACCCCAGAGAGCCGAGGGGCGCGGGCATCTGGCTGCCAAGACGCTTGACGGGCGCACCCGCCTGCAGGAGCTCTACCAGGAAGGAGCGGCCAAAATCCGCCTTCCGGATACGTTCGATTCCTCGATGGAAGCCGTCATCATAAATACCGCGGGGGGCCTCACCGGCGGCGACCGGATGAACTGGAGCGTTGTGGCTGGCCCTGGCGCCCGCATCGACGTCACCACGCAGGCCTGCGAGAGGATCTACAAGGCGTCAGCGGGAACCGCCGAGGTCAATACCTGCATTTGCGTCGGCGCCAATGCTCGGGTGGACTGGCTGCCGCAGGAAACCATTCTGTTCGACCGCTCGAAGCTGTCCCGTCGGCTCGAGGTTGATCTTGATGTCGATGCCGAATTCCTGGCCGTCGAGGCCATCCTGCTCGGCCGCAAGGCGATGGGTGAGGCGGTGGATACCGGCCTCTTTCGCGACCGCTGGCGTATTCGCAGGGCAGGTAGGCTCTGCCACGCCGAGGACCTTCAGCTGCAGGGCAATGTCGCGTCGCTTGTCGATGCCGATGCCGTGCTTGGCGGCAAGGTCGCGTTTGCGACGCTGCTTTATGTCGGGCCCCGGTCTGAAGCCTACCTTGGCGCAGTGCGCCCGCTGCTCGAAGGCCATATGGGCGGCGCCAGCAGCTGGGCCGGCAAGCTCGTCGTGCGCCTATCGGCGCCTGATGGCTTTATGCTCAGAAAAATTCTCATCCCTGTCATTTCGATCTTGCGCAATGGAGCGCCGGTGCCGAAAGTCTGGAATCTCTAGTTCAAGCAGATGGATCAACGATGAATCTCACACCGAGAGAAAAAGACAAGCTGTTGATTTCGATGGCGGCGATGGTCGCGCGGCGGCGGCTGGAGAGGGGCGTCAAGCTCAACCATCCCGAAGCGATCGCGCTGATTACCGATTTCGTCGTCGAGGGTGCACGTGACGGTCGCCCGGTTGCGGAACTGATGGAAGCCGGTGCTCATGTCATCGGTCGTCACCAGGTCATGGAAGGTATCGCGGAGATGATCCATGACGTGCAGGTCGAAGCGACCTTTCCCGATGGCACCAAGCTTGTGACCGTCCACGAGCCGATCCGCTGAGGTCCTGATGCTGGAGCTGCGCCCAAATTGTGAATGCTGCGACAAGGACCTGCCGCCCGACAGTTCCAAGGCGATGATTTGCACCTTCGAATGCACGTTCTGCGCCGATTGTGTTGCCGATGTCCTCGGCGGGGTCTGCCCCAACTGCGGCGGAGAGCTTGTACGCCGCCCGATGCGTCCGGCTGCCAAGCTCGCCCAATACCCCGCATCGACAAAGCGCGTCCTGAAGGCCGAGGGCTGCGCGCCCACCAAGGCCGCGTGAGGAGAAGATCATGATCCCAGGAGAAATCATTGCCGCAAGCGGCGACATCGAGCTGAACGTCGGCGCGCCGACGACAACGCTTGAAGTCTCGAACACCGGCGATCGTCCGGTCCAAGTCGGCAGCCACTATCATTTTGCTGAAACGAATGCCGGCCTCTCCTTCGATCGTGAGAAGGCGCAGGGCATGCGGCTCGATATCCCGGCAGGTACGGCCGTCCGTTTCGAGCCTGGCCAGACTCGTTCGGTGACGCTCATCCCGCTTTCCGGCAAGCGCGAGGTCTATGGCTTCCGCCAGCTGGTCATGGGCAAGCTTTAAATGATCGCGAGGAAACAATGCGCGTGAGTCTGTGTCTTCTGGCCTCCGGCATTGCAACGTTCATCGCCTTTGGCGCCAATGCCGAAGATCTGGATTGCAATAATCCAGTCACGCAGGCCGACATGACGGCTTGTGAACGGGCCCGTCAGGAAACCGCCGATAAGGCGCTGAACGCACAGTACAAGATCACGCGTGCCGCGCTTGCTACGCTCGATAAGGATCTCGGCGCCGATGGGGGTGCCGAGAAGGCCCTCGTGAAAGCACAGCGCGCTTGGATGGATTTTCGCGATGCGGAGTGCGAGGTGACAGGATTCCAGGCGCGCGGCGGCACGATGGAACCGATGCTCGTCGCCGGTTGCATTGCCGGGCTGACGGACCAGCGCACCAAACAGCTCAAGGAACTCGCAGAGACGATGGGCAACTGAGGTGGTTGGAAAAATCATGATCATCGGCAACGGAGAGATCGGTGCAGAGGCGGCGGCGGCCGTGGCGGATGCCGCATTCGTCATCCGTTTCAACGAATGCCGATCCTATGAGGCGAGCCGCGGGCGCACTGATGTCGTTGCGGTCTGCAATACCGGGCGGCCAGCGAAGGCGATGCTCACTTCGCAAAGTTGGCGGGAGCATCCCGGCGTGCGTGAAGCGGCGGCGGTTTGGAGCGTGCGCGATCCGCAAAAATTTGCGGAACTGCGTGCGCCGCTTGCGGTGACGCATCCCGAACTGGACGATTTTTGCGACGACTACACGCATCAATTCAATGCGTTCTGCGCGGAAGTTGGCAAGGCGCATGTGGTCGTTGACAAAGTGATTCATGAAACGGTGGATCAGGCACTCGCGGCCTACCTCCCGGCGCCCTACGTGGTGCCGAGCAGCGGCATGATCGTGATCGCCGAGGTGATGAACAGATTTCCCGAGGCGGCCATTTATCTCGCGGGCTTCGGCCACGCGGGGTGGGAATGGCATCCCTTCGCTGCCGAGCGGCAGCTTGTCGACAGTTATGTCGCCGCCGGTCGCGTTATGCGGCTGCCGGCGCGCGCATCCCTTTCTTCCTCCCAAGGAGCCTGACCTATGCCTTACAAGATTTCCCGTGCTGCCTATGCCGGTATGTTCGGCCCGACCACCGGCGACAAGGTGCGGCTCGCCGACACAGAGCTCTTCATCGAGATCGAGAAGGACTTCACCACATATGGCGAAGAGGTGAAGTTTGGCGGCGGCAAGGTGATCCGCGACGGCATGGGACAGAGCCAGGCGACGCGGGCGCAGGGTGCCGTCGACACCGTCATCACCAATGTCGTGATCATCGACCACACGGGCATCGTAAAGGCCGACATCGGGCTCAGGAACGGCCGCATCGCGGCGATCGGCAAGGCAGGCAATCCCGACACCCAGCCAGGCGTCAATATCATCGTCGGCCCATCAACCGAGGCGATTGCCGGCGAGGGCAAGATCATCACCGCCGGCGGCATGGATGCGCATATCCACTACATCTGCCCGCAGCAGATCGAGGAAGCGCTGATGTCCGGCGTTACCTGCATGCTCGGCGGCGGCACGGGTCCGGCGCATGGCACGCTTGCAACCACCTGCACCGGCGCTTGGCATATCGAGCGGATGATCGAGAGCTTCGACGGCTTCCCGATGAATCTCGCGCTTGCCGGCAAGGGGAATGCCTCGCTGCCGGCGGCACTCGAGGAAATGGTGCTGGCTGGCGCGTCGTCGCTGAAGCTGCACGAAGATTGGGGCACGACGCCGGCGGCGATCGACTGCTGCCTTTCGGTCGCCGACGAATACGACATCCAGGTGATGATCCACACGGATACGCTGAACGAAAGCGGCTTTGTCGAAGACACCATCGGTGCCATCAAGGGCCGCACGATCCACGCCTTTCACACGGAAGGCGCCGGTGGTGGCCACGCTCCAGATATCATCAAGATCTGCGGCCAGGCGAACGTCATCCCGTCGTCGACCAACCCGACCCGCCCCTACACGGTCAACACGATCGCCGAGCATCTCGACATGCTGATGGTCTGCCATCACCTGTCATCGTCGATCCCCGAGGATATCGCGTTTGCCGAAAGCCGCATCCGCAAGGAGACGATCGCCGCCGAAGATATTCTCCACGATATCGGTGCCTTCTCGATCATCTCGTCCGACAGCCAGGCTATGGGTCGCGTCGGCGAGGTCGCGATCCGCACTTGGCAGACGGCCGACAAGATGAAGCGCCAGCGCGGCCGCCTCAAGGAGGAGACGGGCGAGAACGATAACTTCCGCGTTCGCCGCTACATCGCGAAATACACCATCAACCCGGCGATCGCTCAGGGCCTAAGCCATGAGATCGGTTCGATCGAAGTCGGCAAGCGTGCGGATCTCGTGCTGTGGAACCCGGCCTTCTTCGGCGTCAAGCCTGAGATGGTGCTGCTCGGCGGCTCCATAGCGGCGGCACCCATGGGCGATCCGAACGCGTCGATCCCAACGCCGCAGCCGATGCACTACCGGCCGATGTTTGCCGCCCACGGCAAGCTGCGGACGAATTCATCCGTTACCTTCGTCTCGCAGGCGTCCCTTGACGCCGGCCTGAAGGGCAGGCTGGGTGTGGCAAAGGATCTCGTCGCGGTGAAGAACACCCGCGGCGGCATTTCCAAGGCGTCGATGATCCACAACAGCCTGACGCCTGAAATCGAGGTTGATCCCGAGACGTACGAAGTCCGCGCAAACGGCGAGTTGCTGACCTGCGAGCCCGCGACAGTGCTGCCTATGGCACAGCGTTATTTCCTGTTTTGATCGATCAGGAGCGGCCGGCGCGAGGCGCCGGTTGCTCCCAAGGCCATACGTTAAATCAGAATCTCCCCAGAGTTGTTATCTATTTGTGCTTGTTCCACCTTGAGGCGGTCTGTTCCTAATAGGACACTCCCAGCGGCATTTCTGGAAAACGCTCGTCAAAACAGTACCTTATTGCCTAAGACTTGTTGAGTGATTCAGCTCCGGCACCGTCACGTTTTTGAGCAGTTTTCAACCGGCGATCAATTCACCAGAATCGTTCGAATCTTAACAATTCATTTAAGAACTCGGCAGCGGTTGGCCTCTAAGCAGGTGCTTGGCGGTGGGCAAGAAGGTCGATTCGCATGAGAATTTCACTCCAGGCGGAGCTTGGCGATTTCCAGGATCGCCACACAATTTACGTGTTCGCGCTCAAGATGAGCTTCCTCGCGGTGACGCTGTCGTCGGTGGTGGTTACGCTCGTATTGCCGCTGCTCGACTGGATAGGAATGTTGCCTGTCCCGCTCGCTGATGGCCTTGTCTACGGCGTCTTGCTGTCGTGGCTAATAGGCGGCGCAGTTGCAAGCGTATTGTCCCTCGTGGCGGGCCACGCGTTGCATCAGCTCAGCGTTTCGCGCGCAGAGTTCGAGCAACTGAGCCGGACCGATGTGCTGTCAGGTCTTCTCAACCGGCGGGCCTTTAGCGAAGCATTGGAGCAGGTCGACGGAGACGCCTGCCTAGCAATCTTCGACGTCGACCGCTTCAAGGCTATCAATGATCGCTTCGGCCATGCCAGTGGCGATGCCGTGATCGTGACCGTGTCGGCCATTCTGGCCGCAGCCTTTGACGGGAGCTCCGTCGCGGCGAGGCTCGGCGGTGAAGAGTTCGGCGTGATCGTTGTCGGTGGCTCGCAGGAGCAGCGGGTCGAGAGAGTACGGTCTGTCTGCGACCGCTTAGCGGCGCATCCCATCGTTACCGACGATTGCGTGGTCGCACTGACTGTGTCGGCCGGTATTGCGGAGCTCGAACCGGGGCGGAGCAAGGAGGGCGCCTATTCCTCGGCAGACAAGGCACTCTACCTGGCGAAGGCGCTCGGTCGAAACCGTGTGGTGCATGAGAACGAAGGGCTACATCCGGGTTGGCGCAGGCATTTGCCGGTGGAACCTGTGGCGGTTCGCGCGACAACCGTGGATTGCGATGAGGCTCGGCTGGCCTGACGAAAAATCGCCTGGCATTGCCGTCAACGCTTCATTCCTTCTTGCATCGCATCGGGCTATTTTGCATGGTCGCAGTCTCAAGTGAATTGGACATGTCATGCAACACGTTACTTCCTATTTGCCGGCCGGGACCCCTTCATCCAACCCAATCGGAAAAGTGGTTCTGCCGCACGACTTGAGGCACTTGCGGCGGAAGCTGCTGCATCTCGAAAACGGCGAGATGGTCATGCTCGACCTCAAGGAACCTGTGCTTTTCGCGAGCGGCGATATGTTGGTTCTCGATGATGGCGAACTCATCGAAATCGTTGCCGCTGACGAGAAGCTCTTCGAGATCAAGGGCAGGGATCGCCTGCACCTGATCGAGCTCGCATGGCACCTCGGCAACCGGCATCTTGGTGCACAGATCGAGGAAGATCGTATTCTCATCCTGCGGGATCATGTGATCCGTTCCATGCTCGAAGGGCTTGGTGCGACGGTCCGGGAAGTTGCCGAGCCATTCCAGCCGGCGCGCGGGGCCTATCATTCACATGGACAGGCACATGGGCACGCCCCTGGTCATGACCATGGGCACCATCATCACTCGCACGACTGACATGGCCGACGATGCCGATTTGCAGGCGTTCCTGAGGCTTATGGCATGGCTCTCGCCGGCCTTTCCTGTGGGGTCTTTCGCGTATTCAGGTGGCTTGGAGCACGCCGTCCATGATGGCCTGGTCACGAATGCACATTCGCTTGCGGCATGGGCGCTCAACCTGATCGAGCACGGGGCGGTGTGGAACGACGCCGTTCT
Organism: Rhizobium mesoamericanum STM3625; assembly: GCF_000312665.1. Lineage (GTDB taxonomy): Bacteria > Pseudomonadota > Alphaproteobacteria > Rhizobiales > Rhizobiaceae > Rhizobium > Rhizobium mesoamericanum. The sequence goes on from NZ_HF536772.1 coordinate 3,233,527, forward strand.
TGTCGCCGAGAGCCACCGCAGTCACGGACAGCCGGAGCGGCTTGGCGAACTGGCCGAACTCGCCGCAGCGCTTGCCGGCTCGCGTGAGCGTCATCAGGAAACGATGTTGCTCGGCGACGCATTCCTGTCTGCGGCCAGCGCATGGCCGCACGATGTCTTCGATCGATTACCGCGACAGGCAGCCTATCCGGTGGCCATCGGCGCCGTTGCGGGGGCGCATGGGATTGGGCCGGAGAAGGCGGTTGCGGCATTCTTGCACGCCTATCTGTCGCAGGCGGTTTCCGCAGGCATCCGTCTCGGCGTCGCCGGGCAGAAGGACGGCGTTGCCATCCTTTCAGGGCTGGAGGACGACATAACCTCGGTTGCGAAACGAGCGGCCGTTTCAACATTGGACGATCTCGGATCGGCAACCATTCAGGCAGATATCATGTCGCTGTGCCACGAGACGCAGTCAACGCGACTGTTTCGGTCATAGCCCCGGAACGTGCGGCTACGACCTTAGTCATTTGCCGGTGGTCCCTCTTCGAGCGGGGCGCTATCATCGGCCGTTATTTGGAGTTCAAATATGAAATCAGGAAATGGACCACTTCGCGTAGGTATCGGTGGGCCGGTTGGTTCCGGCAAGACAGCGCTCACTGCGAAACTCTGCAAGGCCCTGCGCGAGGAATACTCCGTCGCCGTCGTCACGAACGATATTTACACGACCGAGGATGCCGAGGCGCTGATGCGGATGCAGGCCTTGCCGTCGGATCGGATCGTTGGTGTGGAGACCGGCGGCTGCCCACATACGGCAATCCGTGAGGATGCGACGATCAATTTGCAGGCCATTGCCGGCCTCAACGAGCGGATTCCTGATCTCGATGTCGTCTTCATCGAGTCAGGCGGCGACAATCTGGCTGCCACCTTCTCTCCAGATCTGGCGGATATCACGATCTACGTCATCTCTGTCTGCCAGGGCGAAGAGATCCCGCGCAAGGGTGGCCCCGGTATCACCAAGTCGGACCTCCTTGTCATCAACAAGAAGGATTTGGCTCCTTATGTCGGCGCAGACCTTGATGTTATGGACCGCGACGCGACACGGATGCGCCAAGCACGGCCATTCGTTTTCTCCGATATGAAACGTGGCGATGGCGTTAATTCCATCATCAGCTTTCTGAAGGAATATGGCGGCCTCTAAGAAGGTCAGACCTGGCGCAGCAAATCGACGTCTTCGATCGCGATGGCGCGGCCACTGACGGTTACGCCAGACGTCCGCAAGGCGGAGAACGCACGGGACAGCGCTTCCGGCGCCAGACCGAGCTTTCGTGCCAGCAGGCTTTTCTGGAATGGCAGCCGCAAGGAGGCCCGCGTGCCTTCGCTGGTGCAGTGCGTCAAGAGATAATGCGCGACGCGTTGAGGGCTCGTCTGCATGCGATCGCGTGCCAGGCAATCCATGGTCGAAAGCAGATGCTGCGAGAGGCTGCATGCGATCGCGCCGGCAATGCGCGGCTTTTCACGAAGCAGCCCCTTTACCTGCGCGATATCGAAACGGGCAAGGATCGCGTGCTCCATCGCCTGAGCGCTGTAGTTGTAGCCGTCGCCGGCAAGCACAAGGCCTTCTCCGAAGCTCTCGCCCGGCTCGCAAATGCTGATATCCGCTTCGCGACCGTCCGAGCCACGAAAAAGGCGAACGTAGCCGCTCAGCAAGCAGTAGAAATAGCGCGCCTTCTCGTGCTCATAGAAAAGCATATCCTGCGGCTCATAGCGCACTGCCACCGCGCAGGACAGCAGTGCGTCCCGCTCATGCCGATCAAGGCTGGAAGCGATCAACGCGCGACCAAGCATCGCTTGCTGTGCGCTGCTGAGTTTCAAGGCTCCAATCATCTGTTACTCCCTGTGGAGCGGCGAGTGCCGCCCTTACCTGACATCGGTAAGGATAACCGGGAGGCGCGGTTCAAGACTTGATCTGGATCAAATGACAGCCAAATAAAAAAGCCGGGTGGCACCCGGCTTTTGGTTGAGTGGCTACTCGGCTGCGAAAGGTGGAAGGCGCACGACGTTGCCCGACTTGCCGCGCTTTTCCTCGGGCTTCTCGATTGCGGTCACCCGCCCTTCGAGAGCGCCAACGGCCTGCGTCAGCTCTTCGCGGGACATTGCCAGATCCTCCTTGTCCTTCTTGCCCACAAGGCGACCGAAAAGCCAGCCGAGCAAGCGGGAGAGATCGTCCATGATCAGGAAGAATGAGGGCACGACGACCAGCGAAAGAACGGTCGACACGATGATGCCGCCGATCACCGCAATCGCCATCGGAGCGCGGAACGAGCCGCCTTCGCCGACGCCGAGCGCCGACGGCAGCATGCCTGCCGACATCGCAATGGACGTCATGATGATCGGCCGGGCGCGCTTGCGGCCCGCCTCGACCATGGCTTCCACGCGTTCCATGCCGCGATGGCGCATCTCGATCGCGAAATCGACGAGGAGGATCGCATTCTTCGTGACGATGCCCATCAGCATAAGGATACCGATCATCACCGGCATCGAGAGCGGGTTCTGGGTGACCAGCAGTCCGACTGCCACGCCGCCGATCGCAAGCGGCAGCGAGAACAGGATGGTGAAGGGCTGAATCACGTCCTTGAAGAGGAGGATCAGCACGGTCAACACCAGCATCAGGCCCATCAACATGGCATTGACGAAGCTCTGCTGCATTTCGGCCTGAACCTTCGTGTCGCCGCTCTCGGCGAGCTGGACGGTCGTAGGAAGATTTGCTTCCTTGACGATCTGACGGAACCGGGCGGATGCCGTATCGAGTGCGACGCCCTGCGGCAGGTCGGATCCGATCGCGACAACGCGGTAGCGGTTGTTGCGCTTGATCGAGCTGACGCCCTCCGAATAGTCAATATCGGCGACGGTGGAAAGCGGCACGGTGCCGCCGCTTGCGGTCTGGATCTTCAATGCCCGCAGGGCGGCAAGATCGCGGCGCATGTTGAGCGACGCCTGTACCCGGATCGGAATCTGGCGATCATCCAGGTTGATCTTGGCGAGGGCCGCATCGATGTCACCGATGGTGGCGACGCGGATGGTCTCGGAGATCTGTTGCGGAGTGATGCCAAGGCGGGCAGCCTGGTCCTTGCGAGGACGAACCTGAAGCTCAGGACGGGGCAGGGCGCCCTCGGCGCTGACGTTTGCCAGCAGCGGATCGGCACGCAGCTTTGCCTCAAGGATGCCGACGGCGTCGTTCAGGTCCTTCTCGTTCTTCGAAAGGAAGTTGAACGACAGGTCGCGCTCTCCGCGGTCGTTGAGTTTCAGAATGCGTACATCGGGGATATGGTGGAGTTTGGCGAAGACCTCCTTCTCGATATCCCACTGTGGCCGAACGCGGCCCTTTGGCTCCACCTTCGGCAGATGTGGTCCGATGATCGGGAGACCGCCGAGGAAGTTATCGACCAGTTTCTTCGAAAGCCTCTGGTCAAGCTTATCGAGCGTGAGCGTTACGGTTGCGCGACGCAGTTCGAGGTCACCCTTCGGCGATGCGCCGCCAAGGACAAAGACGCTCTCAACGCCATCGATATCTTTTACGTCCTTATAGATTGCATCCGTCGTCGCTTCGGTATCCTCAAGGGTCGCGTTCGGCGGCAACTCGACAGACAGGACGATGCGCGACGCATCTTCCGGCGGAAGGAAGCTGCCGGGCACTTGCGCAAGCAGCATGACGGAGCCGATGAGAAAGCCGATCGCCGCGATCAGCGTCAGGTAGCGCGTCCACCAACGCCGAGTCGTGGCGCGCACAAGTCTCGTATAGCCGCGGAAGAAGAGACCATCATTGTCGTGATGGTCTTCGATGCCGTCTTCGGCACGCATCAGGTAGGCGGCCATCATCGGCGTGATAAGGCGTGCCACCATGAGTGAGAAGAAGACCGAGAAGGCAACCGTCAAACCAAACTGGATGAAGTACTGGCCGGGAATGCCGGGCATGAAGGAGACCGGCACGAAGACGGCAATGATCGTGAAGGTCGTGGCGATGACGGCGAGGCCGATTTCGTCAGCGGCCTCAATGGCCGCGCGATAGGGCGTCTTGCCCATCTTGATATGGCGGGCAATGTTCTCGATCTCAACGATCGCATCGTCGACGAGAATACCCGTTGCGAGCGTCAGAGCCAGGAAGCTGACCAGGTTCAGCGAGAAGCCCATCAGGTCCATGATCCAGAACGTCGGGATCGCAGACAGAGGCAGCGCGATCGCCGAAATCAGCGTTGCGCGCCAGTTCCGCAGAAACAGGAAGACGACGACGATGGCAAGCAATGCGCCTTCGATCAGTGTATCGATGGCGGCTTCATAGTTTCCGTAGGTGAAGTAGACGGAGTCACTGATCAGCTCGATGCCGACGTTCGGGTTCTCGGCCCGAACTTTGTCGAGGCTCTTGGCGACAGTCTGCGCAACACTGACTTCACTGGCGCCCTTCGAGCGGAACACGCCGAAGGTGACAACGGGCGTATCATCGAAGCGCGAGAATGACTTCGGCTCCTGATAGGTGTCCTTGATGGCGCCAAGGTCGGACAGCTTGACGAAACGACCGTTCGGCAGCGCGATCGTAGTGTTGGCGAGTTCCGCGACATTGCGGGCATCGCCGAGCACGCGGATTGCCTGCTCGCTGCCCGCCACTTGGCCGCGGCCGGAGCCGAGATCGACGTTGGTGCCTCGCAACTGTTGGTTCACGCTCGCTGCGGTAATGCCGTGGGCATTGAGCTTGTCGGGGTTTAGCTCGATGCGTACTTCGCGTTCGGCACCGCCATAACGATCCACGCGGCCGATACCAGCCTGCCCCTGAAGGGCGCGCTTGATCGTGTCATCGACGAACCAGGAAAGCTCTTCGAGTGTCATATCGGGCGAGGAGACCGCGAAGGTCTGGATCGCCTGGCCTTCGACATCGACCTTGGACACGATCGGCTCTTCGACGTTTGCCGGCAGGTCGCTGCGGATGCGGTCGATCGCATCCTTGGTGTCCTGAACAGCCTGCTCGGTTGGCACTTCCATGCGGAACATGACGACCGTCTGCGACTGGCCATCTGTCACCGTCGACTGGATCTCATCGATGCCTGTTATACTGGCAACGGCGTCCTCGATCTCCTTCGTCACCTGTGTCTCGAGCTCGGCGGGCGAAGCGCCGCTTTGCGTGACGACAATGGAAACGAGCGGAACGTCGATGTTCGGAAAGCGCGTGATCGGCAGCTTATTAAAGGACTGAATGCCGACGAAAAGCAGAAGTGCAAACGCCAAAAGCGGCGCGACTGGATTTCGAATAGACCAGGCTGAAAAGTTCATCGGTCGTCTCTCAGTTGGAAGCCGGTGGCTGTTCATGTACCGGCGTGATGCGGTCGCCATCGCGGACATAGGCGCCCGCCTTGGCTACGACTTCGTCGCCGGCTTTCAATCCCTTTACTATCTCAACATAGGCACCGTCCTGGATGCCGGTCACCACCTCGGCGAACTTGACGACGCCGTTCTCGACTTTACGAGCGGAGGATCCCTCATTGCCGCTCAATACGGCTGACACTGGCAATGCCACGTTCTGTGCGGTGCGTACGACGATGTCAGCGCTGCCGTACATACCGGAACGGGCCTTGCTGCTGTCGTCGATCAGGATATGGACAAGACCAAGGCGCGTGAGCGGATCGACCGTCGGCGAGACCAAGCGTACGGAGCCAGTAATCTTCTCGCGGCTACCCGAGAGCGAAAGTGTTGCCTTCTGACCGGGCTCGATCTTGACAATGTCACTTTCGCCAACTTCGGCAACCAGTTCGATCTTGTCGTCGCGAATGATCGTGAATAGTGGATCGCCGGTACCGAGCGCAATCGCGCCAACCTTGGCATTCTTGGCGGCCACCGTGCCGCCGACTGGTGTCTTAACGTCGGTGCGCGCCAGCTTCAGATCCGCATCGGCGATCTGGCTTTCGGTGACCTTGATGTCGGCAATCGCCACCTGGATCGCCTGCTGTGCAGAATCGACGCGCGCGTTGGCCGACGCCGCTGCAGCATCCGCCTGCTCGACAGTTGCCGTGGAAACCGTGCCCTTCTTGCCCATTTCCTGGGCGCGCGCCTGCTGTTGGCGCGCCTGCTCCGCATTCGCCTGCGCTTCGATGAGCTGCGCGCGAAGCTGTGCGAGGCTTGCCTCGTTCTTGGCTTTTGTGGCCTGCATCTGGCTCTTCTGCAGGATGAGTGCGTCGTCGTTCAGCGTCGCAAGCTTGCTCTCCGCCTGAACCTTGTCGCCAACGTCGGCATTCAGGGTACGGATCGACAGTCCTTCGACCTGTGGCTGTATGTAGACTTCCTCGACAGGCTTGACCGTACCGGTCGCAACGACGCGGTCAACCAGCGTGCGGGTTGACGCCTTGGTCACTACGATGGCCGGCAGGTTCTGCTGCGGCTTTGTAACCGGCTGTTCCTGGGCAAATGCCGCCGAGGCAACAGCTGCCGCGATCAGCAGCGTGGAGGCGCGAAGTATCTTAACAGGCGTACGTGCCATGCGTCGTTATCCAGTTTGCTCGGCCAGGCTCGCGCGTCGTCCACGTCGCGAATGGCCAGTTCCCATAGAGTGTTCTCAGAAGTATTTCTGCTCTTTTGCCGACACCTACTTAAGAAGTCCCTCATCCGGCAAAATTCGGCTTTTACGTGGTAGCTATTTGCCCATCGCGCAAGTCCGGCGGAAAATAATTCCTCATTCGAACACAATAATTACCATTGTGATGCAGATCAATCACTGCGCGGTTATGCAAGCATTCCGTTAGTTGATCGTGCATCGTCGCTATGACGTGCGAGCAACGCCCGATGCGACATCAACGGCGAAACTTCTTAGTAATAAATAGCAAAAAAGTGAAAAACGCGCGGAAGTTCCGCGCGTTTCGTATCTTGTCGTTGCCGATTACTTGGATGCAGCGTCCGTGATGTCGTGCGTCCAGGCGCCTGCAGGCTCCTTTTTGATGATCTTCTGGTCGAGGAGGGCCTTGGCCGTGCGGTCGTAAAGCGTCGTGTCGAGCTTGCCCGTGCCGTCGCCGATCAGCTTGGCGACTTCGCCCATCATGACCTTCTGGTGGTGTTCGTCTTGGCCGCCGGCGTCGACGACGATTTCGGCAGCTTCATCGGGGTTCGCGGTTGCGTATTTCCAGCCCTTCATCGAAGCCTTGACGAACTTGACCATTTTCTCCTTGAAGGCCGGGTCTTTCAGCTTGTCTTCCAAGGCATAAAGACCGTCTTCGAGAAGGTCGTTGCCCATGGCGGTATAGTTGAAGACGATGAGGTCTTCCGGCTTGAAGCCAGCGTCGATTGCCTGCCAGTATTCATTGTAGGTCATGACCGAGATGCAGTCGGCCTGCTTCTGAAGCAGCGGCTGCACGTCGAAGCTCTGCTTCAGCACCGTTACGCCATCTTTGCCGCCGTCGGTCTTCAGACCGAGCTTGTTCATCCAGGCGAAGAACGGGTATTCGTTACCGAAGAACCAGACGCCCAGCGTATGCCCCTTGAAATCGGCCTCGGTCTTGATCGGGCCGTCCTTGCGGCAGATCATTTCCATACCCGATTTCTGGAAGGGCTGGGCGATATTGACGAGGGGAACGCCTTTTTCGCGGGCGACAAGCGCGCCACCCATCCAGTCGACGATGACGTCGGCACCGCCGCCGGCGATCACCTGTTCGGGCGCGATGTCAGGGCCGCCCGGCTTTATGGTGACGTCGAGGCCTTCTTCCTCGTAATAGCCCTTTTCCTTGGCGACGTAGTAGCCCGCGAACTGCGATTGAGTCACCCACTTGAGCTGCAGCGTCACCTTGTCGGCAGCCATGGCTTGGGCTGCTGCAAGCGACATCGCGCTCGCCATCATCGCAATAATCAGTTTTTTCATTTTCTTTTCCCTCTGAAGTTATGCCCCAATCCCATTCGCGGGAATAAAGCGACGCCTAGCCACCACGGATAGACGGATGCCAGAAAGTCACCGCCCTTTCGGCAAGGGCGACGACGCCATAGAAGATCGAACCGACCAGCGCCGCGACAGCGATTTCGGCCCAGACCATGTCGACATTCATGCGCCCGATCTCGGTGGAGATGCGAAAGCCCATACCGACGATCGGCGTACCAAAGAACTCCGCGACGATGGCACCGATCAGCGCCAGCGTCGAGTTGATCTTCAATGCATTGAAAATGAAAGGCATCGCCGCCGGAAGCCGGAGCTTCAGGAGTGTCTGCCAGTAGTTCGAAGCGTAGGTTTGCATCAGATCGCGTTCCATCGGACCGGATGCAGCGAGGCCGGCGACCGTGTTCACCAGCATCGGGAAGAAGGTCATAATGATGACGACGGCAGCCTTCGACTGCCAGTCGAAGCCGAACCACATCACCATGATCGGCGCGACGCCGATGATCGGAAGCGCAGATACCATGTTTCCGATCGGCAGCAGGCCACGACGCAGGAAGGCGAGGCGGTCGGCGAGGATCGCGACGACAAAGCCTGCACCACAGCCAATAATGTAACCGGCAAATACTGCCTTGAAGATCGTCTGACGGACGTCGTCTGCCAGGATCGGCAGCGAAGTGGCGATCCTCGTACCAATGGCGCTCGGCGGCGGCAGCAGGACGAAAGGAATGCCGGCGCCGCGTGTCAGGGCTTCCCAAAGGATCAGAATCCAGGCGCCGAAGATCGCCGGGATCAGCAGCCGCAGGCTCGTACGGCCGAAACTTGAATACGGCGTCATTGCCGAAAGTTCGGTAACGCAGCGCCAGGCAAGCAGCCAGCTGGCGGCCATCAGCAGGAAGAAGGACTTCGTTGCCAAACCCTCGTTTCCGGTCACCCCGGCGAGGAGAACCCATGCCGCCCAGTGCGCACCAATCAGCAGAACGGCAGCAATATACGGCTTCGGCAAGGACGAGAAGGAAACGAAGGCGAGGGCGACGATCAGCGCGATCGTGAGGCCTACCGTCATTGACGACACCGGATCCGGTGCGCCTTCGGCCATTATCGGCAGGGTGATGATCGCAATCGCCGTCAGCACCAAGGCAAGAACACCCTGCCAGGAGAAGGACATCTGGTTCATGCCTGCCTCCCCCCCATCGAACGGTCAACGATTTTGGCAACAAGACCGACGATGGCAACGAGGCTTGCGGCCAGCACGGAGCCCGCAACGAGGGCCGCCCAAATGTCGATCGTCTGGCTGTAATAGGAGCCAGCGAGCAGCTTCGAGCCGATGCCGGCAACGGCGCCGGTCGGAAGCTCGCCGACGATAGCGCCGACCAGGCTTGCGGCGATCGCGACCTTCATCGAGGTGAAGAGAAAGGGTACGGAGGCCGGAACGCGCAGCTTCCAGAAGGTCTGCGAGGGTGTCGCGTTATAGGTCCGCATCAGGTCGAGAAACATGACCTCCGGCGAACGAAGGCCCTTGACCATGCCGACTGTGACCGGGAAGAAGGAGAGGTAGGTCGAGATCAGTGCCTTCGGGATCAGGCCGGTGATGTTGATGGCGCCGAGGACGACGATCACCATCGGCGCGATCGCCAGGATCGGTATGGTCTGCGAGGCGATGACCCAAGGCATGAGGCTGCGGTCAAGCGCCTTGATGTGAACGATGCCGACCGCGATCACGATGCCGAGCAGCGTGCCAAAGCCGAAACCCAAAAGCGTCGACGAGAGGGTGACCCAGCTGTGGTAGACGAGGCTGCGATTGCTAGAAAGCTTGCGCAGGAAAGTGTTTTCGAAAACGTTCTGCATTACCTGATGCGGGGCCGGCAGCAGCGGCTTTGGTTGCGAAAGCGTCTTTTCGATGAATTCGATGGTTCCCGGCGTCTGGTTGGCACGTTGATCCATGTCGCGTTGGAACGGTGCGTTCATGATGACGGCGGCGACATACCAGATCGCGATCAATATTAGGAGGATCGTGAGGACAGGGATGATCCTGTCTTTAAGAGAGTCGATCTTCATGAGCGCCCTCGCGCAACGGTCTCAGCCGCCAAAACCTCAATGCTCATAGCTGTGCCCCGCTCTCAGGCCCTCGCGCACGCGATGCGCGATTTCGAGGAACTCCGGCGTCTCGCGGATGTCCAGCGGTCGCTCCTTCGGAAGCGGTGAGTCGATAATGTCGGTCACGCGGCCCGGGCGAGGCGACATCACCACGATCTTCGTGGAGAGGTAAACCGCCTCGGGGATCGAGTGGGTGACGAAGCAGATCGTCTTGTTGGTGCGCGCCCAGAGCTTGAGAAGTTCCTCGTTCAGGTGGTCGCGGACGATTTCGTCAAGTGCGCCGAAGGGCTCGTCCATCAAAAGGAGGTCGGCATCGAAGGCGAGCGCGCGGGCGATCGAGGCGCGCTGCTGCATGCCGCCGGAAAGCTGCCAAGGGAACTTTTTCTCGAAGCCCGTGAGATTGACGAGATCGAGCGCGTCGGCGATGCGTTTCTTCTGGTCAGCGGAGGCGTAGCCCATGATCTCGAGGGGGAGAGCGATGTTCTTCTCGATCGTACGCCACGGGTAGAGTGCCGGCGCCTGAAAGACATAGCCGTAGGCACGAGCTTTGCGAGCTTCCTCGGGCGTCATGCCATTGACGGTGATCTCGCCCGATGTTTTCCTTTCGAGATCGGCGATCACGCGCAGGAAAGTTGTCTTCCCGCAGCCTGACGGGCCGATGAAGGAGACAAAGTCGCCCTTGCGAACTTCGAGGTTGACGTTCGTCAGCGCCTGCACAGGAGCATCGCCTGCCTGATAGGTCAGACAGAGATCCTTGGCGGATACGACGGAGGCAGCTTGCGTCAATGCTTGTGTATCCTGTTTTGCCCGCGCTTGCGCGGTTTGCGTGATAATATGAGTAGCGGTTTTCATTGTTCCGGCAAGGTCCATGGAGGATGACGATGGACGCGACATCAAAGCCCACCTGTCACATTGTGCGCCCTAGTCATGCCTATGACGGCAAGCAGGGGCTCAGTTACTTCGAAGGCATCGCAGCCGAGACGGTCGGCGCGAAGGGCATCTGCATGCATTTGCTGACGATTCCGCCCGGCGTTCGCGCCAAGGCGCATCTGCACGAAGCGCATGAAACGGCGATCTACATGCTCTCCGGCGAGGCCCACACTTGGTATGGCGACGAGTTGGAGCATCATGTGGTCGTGCACGCCGGCGAGCTGTTCTACATCCCCGCCGGTGTGCCGCATCTGCCTGCCAACCTCAGCAGTACCCCTTGCACCGCGATCATTGCCCGCACCGACCCGAACGAGCAGGAAAGCGTTGTTCTGCTTCCGGAGCTTGATCGGCTGGTGCAGGAGTGATGCCAAGGATCAGACCCCCGTCGCCGGAATGCCTGACCGTTCGACCTTGCGCGGCGCCACCAACTCCTTCCATGTCGATAGTGCCTTGCTGACCGCCTGGAACGGCTCGCGCTTGACGAACTGGCCGTGCCCTTCCTTCGTCTTGACGGTGCTTTCCTCGATCGCGACTTCGCCGCGCGTCAGCGTGTAACGCGGCAGGCCGGTGACCTGCTTGCCCTCGAAGACGTTGTAGTCGATCGACGACTGCTGGGTCTTGGCCGAGATCGTCTTGGAGCGCTTAGGATCCCAGACGACGATATCGGCATCGGCGCCGACGAGGATGGCGCCCTTCTTCGGATAGACGTTGAGGATCTTGGCGATGTTGGTTGAGGTGACGGCAACGAACTCGTTCATCGTCAGGCGGCCCGTGTTGACGCCATGGGTCCATAACATCGGCAACCTGTCCTCCAGGCCGCCTGTGCCGTTGGGGATCTTGGCGAAATTCCCGACGCCGAAGCGCTTCTGCTCGGTAGTAAAGGCGCAATGGTCGGTAGCCACCACCGACAGCGAGCCGGATTGCAGGCCGGCCCATAGGCTGTCCTGATGCTGCTTGCTGCGGAAGGGCGGAGACATGACTCGGCGGGCAGCATGATCCCAGTCCTTGTCGAAATACTCGCTTTCATCGAGCGTCAGGTGCTGGATCAGCGGTTCGCCATAGACGCGCATGCCCTTCTGACGGGCGCGGCGGATCGCTTCATGCGCCTGCTCGCAGGAGGTGTGCACGACGTAGAGCGGCACGCCGGCCATGTCGGCGAGCATAATGGCGCGATTGGTTGCTTCGCCTTCGACCTCGGGCGGGCGGGAGTAGGCGTGGGCCTCAGGGCCGTTGTTGCCTTCGGCGAGAAGCTTTGCGGTCATGGAGGCAACGACGTCGCCATTCTCCGCATGGACCAGCGGCAGCGCGCCGAGCTCGGCGCAGCGCTGGAAGGAGGCGAACATCTCGTCATCGTTCACCATCAGCGCGCCCTTGTAGGCCATGAAATGCTTGAAGGTGTTGATGCCCTTGTCCTTGACCACCGTCTCCATCTCGTTGAAGACCCGCTCGTTCCAGCCGGTGATCGCCATGTGGAACGAGTAGTCGGCGTTGGCGCGGCTTGTTTTGTTGTCCCACATCTGCAGCGCCTCGAGGAGCGACTGTTCCGGTCCCGGCAAACAGAAATCGACGACCATGGTCGTGCCGCCGGCGAGGCCGGCGCGCGTGCCGCTTTCGAAGTCGTCGGTGGAATAGGTGCCCATGAACGGCATTTCGAGGTGGACGTGCGGGTCGATACCGCCCGGCATGACGTAACAGCCCGTAGCATCGAGCGTTTCGGTGCCGGACAGGTTCGGACCGATCTCGACGATCTTGCCGCCTTCAATCTTCACGTCCGCCTTGTAGGTCAGGTCCGCAGTGACGATGGTACCGTTCTTAATGATCTTTGATGCCATGATGAACCTCCGCTTTCAGGCGCGCATGGTTGCGAGTTTTAGACCGAAGCCGACGAAGACGACGCCTGTTGCCGCCTTGATCCAGCGTTGTACTCTGCCTCCACGGGTCAATGTGGCGAGGCGGGAAAACACGACGACGATGGCGCTAAACCAGATCAGGTTGATCATGGAATGAATGAAAACCAGAAGGAAGATATTGGCTGCGGTCGCTTGTTCCATCGGCACGAACTGGGGGAAGGCCGCAAGATAAAACATCGCAACCTTGGGATTGAGTGCATTGGTCAGAAAGCCTTCGAAATAGGCAGCCAACAGGGTCCGTCTGCGTCTTGAAGGGGCAGCGATCGGCTGCGATGAAAGCGGATTTCGCCGGGCCTGCATCAGCGCCTTGACGCCAACCCAGCATAGATAGGCGGCACCAAGCATCTTGACCGCGAAGAACAGCTCCGCCGAGCGCGCGAGAATGACCGAGACGCCAAAGACGACAAACGCCCCATGCAGGTAAAAGGCAGAGACGAAGCCGGCGACATTGGCAAAGCCGGCCAACCTGCCCGAGGCGGGAACGGTCTTGGCGATCAGGATACCATTTGGGCCGGGCGAGATAACCAGCAAGGTCGTCACTGCGACGAAGGCAAGGATAGTTGTCAGATCCATGGGTGCTTTTTCCTATTTCAGCCGCAGGTCTGTCTTACGAATGTCGTCCGTTTCCGACCGCCGGTCACGCCACGATCTCCGCCGTTTCGACCACGGCATGGAACAGAACATCCGCGCCGGCTGTTGCCCATTCCTTGGAGATGTCCTCCGCCTCATTGTGCGAGAGACCTCCAACGCAGGGGCACATGACCATCGTGGTCGGAGCGACCTTTGCTGCCCAGCAGGCATCGTGGCCGGCACCCGAGATCAGGTCCATGTGGCTGTAGCCGAGCCGTTCGGCAGCGCCGCGCACGCGGGAAACAAGCGTCGGGTCGAAAGTCACGGGCGCAAAGTGACCGATCGCTTCGATCGTGCAGCCGACGCCGAGTGCTTCGCAAATTTTTGGCGCTTCCGCTTCGATCCTGGCGCGCATGCCGTCGAGCTTGGCCTGATCCGGCGAGCGGATATCGACAGTGAAGACGACCTTGCCCGGCAGGACGTTGCGGGAGTTCGGAGTGAAGAACACCTGACCGACGCCGCCAACTGCACCCGGCTGGTTCTCCATCGCCACAGTCTGCACCATTTCCATGATACGGGACATGGCAAGCCCGGCGTTGACGCGCATGTTCATCGGCGTCGAGCCGGTGTGAGCCTCCCTGCCGGTCAAGGTGAATTCGAGCCACCACAGGCCCTGACAGTGCGTGACCACGCCGATCTGCTTGTTCTCGACCTCGAGGATCGGACCTTGCTCGATATGATACTCGAAATAGGCGTGCATCTTGCGCGCGCCCACCTCTTCATCGCCAACCCAGCCGATGCGCTTCAGCTCGTCGCCAAAGGTCTTGCCGTCGGGATCCTTACGATCGTAGGCATATTCCAGTGTATGGACGCCGGCGAAAACACCGGAGGCGAGCATGGCCGGCGCAAAGCGCGCACCTTCCTCGTTGGTCCAGTTGGTAACGACGATCGGGTGCTTGGTCTTGACGCCAAGGTCGTTCATGCTGCGGACGACTTCCAGTGCGCTGAGGACACCGAGCACGCCGTCGTATTTGCCGCCGGTCGGCTGGGTGTCGAGATGCGAGCCGACATAAACAGGTAGAGCGTCCGGATCGGTGCCGGGACGGGTCGCGAACATCGTGCCCATCTTGTCGACCCCGAGGGTCAGCCCAGCGCCCTCGCACCATGTCCTGAAGAGGTTGCGCCCTTCAGCATCGGAATCCGTCAACGTCTGGCGATTGTTGCCGCCAGCAATGCCCGGGCCGATCTTTGCCATGTCCATGAGGCTGTCCCAAAGACGGTCCCCGTTGACGCGCATGTTCTCGCCTGGTGCTGCCACCATGTCTAAAGTCCTCACCTGTTTTCTGCGGCCATGCAATTCACATGTCCGCCTGTTCCCGTGGTCAGTCTCCGGCGCTCTTGTTTGTTTTGTTAGCGCCGGAAAATCGCCAGTTGCCTTTGTTTAGCATCTGATCGATAATTTGACCGATTGGTAAACATTACAACTTCCGGCGCTGGGCTCAAGACGAAAATCAGGAAAAATACAGACAAAATTACCGCCATCTGCTTATTTTCGCGGCAAGGTGCCGCGCCCGCCCAATCTTGAGTGAAACGGTTGAATTTGAAGGGAAAACAAGATCGATATGGCAATCCCGAGAGCAGCCAAGACGCAGCGGCGCACGCGTATTCAGGAAGAGAAGGAAGAGCAGATTCTTGAAGCCGCACTCGATGTGTTCTCGGTCAGCGGTTTTCGTGGTTCCACGATCGACCAGATCGCTGAAGTTGCCGGCATGTCGAAGCCCAATTTGCTGTATTATTTCCGCACCAAGGAAGCGATGCATCGGGCGTTGATCGACCGGGTGCTCGATACCTGGCTCGAGCCGCTGAGAGCCTTCGATGCCGACGGCAATCCCGAAAGCGAGATCCGCAGCTATATCCGGCGCAAGCTTGAAATGGCCCGAGATTTCCCGCGCGAGAGCCGGCTCTTTGCCAACGAGATGCTACAAGGGGCCCCGCACGTCGAGGATGAGCTGAAGGGGCCGCTAAAGGAACTCGTGGACGAAAAGGCGGAGGTCATCCGCAGTTGGGCGAAGGCCGGGAAGATTGCAAAGTGTGACCCCTATCACCTGATCTTTTCGATCTGGTCAACAACACAGCATTATGCCGACTTCGATGTTCAGGTGAGGGCGGTGCTTGGGCAGGAGCATGCAGGCGCCGGTCGCTTCGAGGATGCGGCGCGCTTCCTCGAGCAGCTGTTCATCGATGGGCTGAAGGTCAAGTGCGTGCCGAATGCTTCATGATTGCCGGCGGCGTTTCACGCCTCGTCGAAATCTAGGAGCGCCTTGACGGCTGCGCGCGCTTTAGCGTGGCGGGTTTTATAGGCCTGCTGGATTGCCTTGCGCCTTCTTTCGAGGGCGGGCCCGGGTGACATGCCCGATAACCACGCCAATGCGGTCGGGATAAAGTCGCCTCCTGAGGGGATCAGAAGGTCGCTTTCGTCGAGCTGTTTCCTGATACACCCGCGGTCGCAGGAGATGACCGCGTTTCCGGCCGCCTTTGCCTCGAAGATCACCAGCGGCTGAGCATCGTTGGAATCGGTCGTGGGGAAGACGAATACGTCTAGCTCACGATAGAAGGCTGCTTTTGCATTGTCATAGAGTGGGCTGCGATACTCCAGCATATCGCCAAGTTCCGCTACGGCCCCGTCGATGGTCGCGCGTTCGCTGGCGCCCGCCGGACCAGCGAGGATCGCCTTGATCGGTAAGCTCTCGTTGCGCGCTTGCCGTGCGAGATCAAGAAAGGTGTCCAGGCCTTTCTCGCGGCTGAGATTGCCGAGCATGCCCATCACGAGATGTGTGCGCTCTTTCGGCTCGTCCCGTTCTTCCTGCGGTGCAACGAGGGCTGCATTGGAGATCAGGCTGCTTCGGATGCGGCGGCCGTAAGTATCGGCGAAGTTGTCTCGCATGATATCGCATGGAAAGATATGTCGCAGCTGGCGGCCGCCGAGCGTCAGGATGGATCGCATCAGCAGCTTCGGCCTGTCGATGTAATTGAAACTGTGATGGTGCAGGTAGACCGGATAGGCGAGGAGCCTCGCGAACAGCACGACAAGCGACGTATAGATCAGACCAGAGCCGCCGTCGCAGGCGAGATAGCAGATCCTGTCGCCATGCGTGCGATCGACAAACAGCTGAAGACAGGCGCTGAGGGCACGGCTGAACCTGATTGGCTGTTTCAAAAGCGACAGCTTGCCGGAAGGCGGGCCGATGTTGCAAACAGCGATACTGTTTGCTTCCGAAAGACATACGATCATGCCCTTGGTCGCGCTCGAGGGGCCGTTTTGCGGCGGAGGGAACGGACCGATCGCAACGATATGACATGTCATACGGGAGGCTACCTCTTTGAGCCTCCCGACTATCGCACCGGCGCAAGAAAAAACAATCTTTCTAGCGGCGGCTCCCCGTGTCTTGTCCATGTACGCACCTTAGCGTCAGGCATCCGCCGACGCCGGGCTGCCTTCAAACGCAAAGCCTTCGTCGGCCCACCCGGTCATTCCGCCGATCATCACCTTTACCTGAAGCCCGAGCCGTGCAAGGCGCAGGGCTGCCTTGTCAGTACCGTTGCAATGGGGCCCGGCGCAGTAGACGACGAAAAGGGTGTCTGCGGGCCATTCGGACATGCGGTGGGTCGTTATCTTGCCATGCGGCAGGTTGATCGCGCCCGGAACGTGCGAGGTGGAGTAATGCGCCGGGGAGCGAACATCGAGCAAGACGAAGTCGCGGTGGCCTGCGGCGAGCGATGCGTGAACATCCCAGCAGTCGGTCTCGAAGGCGAGCTTGCGGGCATAGTAGGAGGCGGTGACTTCGGGAGAAGCAGCGGCGATTTCAGCGACGAAGCTCGGCATGGCGTTTCCTTTCGGTTCGAGTTGCCGCCGACGATCGCTGATGCTATGGATTTGCGAAATTGGCCATAATGACGGTTAGCGTAAAGATCATGCCAAACGCATTGAAGGGCCCGCATGTCGTTGTGCTCGCCTATGACGGGCTTTGCACCTTCGAATTCGGCATCGCCTACGAAGTCTTCGGCCTACATCGGCCGGAAATGGGGGAAGGGTGGTATCGCTACTCAATATGCGGGGTCGAACCAGGACCTCTGAAAGCGGGCGGCGGCCTGGCGATTTCCGTCGACCATGGGATGGAAGCGCTTGCTGAGGCGGATCTGATCGTGGTGCCGGGTTGGCGCTCCATAGATGCCGAGGTTCCGCCTGCCCTGATTGATGCCTTGTGCGCAGCCCATCAGCGCGGCGCCCGGATCATGTCGCTATGCTCCGGCGTTGCAGTGCTTGCGGCTACCGGGCTTCTTCGCCATCGCCGTGCCACGACGCATTGGCGATATGTCGCCTCGATCTCGAAGCGCTATCCCGACATCACCTTCGATGCCGATGTTCTTTACATGGACGAAGGTAGTCTTCTGACGGCCGCCGGCAGCGCTGCAGGCATCGATCTCTGCCTGCATGTGGTCCGTCGCGACTTCGGCGCCGAGGCTGCAAACAGTGTTGCGCGGCGTCTGGTTCTGCCGCCGCACCGCGAAGGCGGACAGGCTCAGTTCATCCAGGCGCCCGTGCCGCAGGAGCGCGAAGGCATCCGGCTTGGTCCGCTGATCGACTGGATGCGACAGCAGTTAGACGAGGAGCAGCCGATCAGTATGCTCGCCGCGAAGGCCGGAATGAGCGAGCGGACCTTTCAACGCCGGTTCGAAAGCACCACGGGGCAAACTGTGGGTGAATGGCTGCTCCAACAACGGCTTCGCCATGCGCGTGAACTTCTGGAAAGAGCAAGCAGCGCCTCCCTTGACGATGTTGCAGAAGCCAGCGGCTTCGGAACGCTGGCGACGATGCGGCACCATTTTCGCAAACGGCTGGGAACGAGCCCCGGAGCATATCGGAAGACGTTTGCTGGTGAGTAGGTACGTCTCTCATGCGCCATCCTCCTTGCTTATCAAAGGGCCAGCCGCTATGCGCCCTCGGCGGCAGTTAGGCGAAATGTCGTCCCCAATCAGGGGTTGCCACTTCGATCACTCTGAGTTTCCACTGGCGTGGTCATTTCGTCATGGTTTTTGGGGTGTGAGTGCAGTGTCAGCAGATCATGCTCCTCAAACCACACCATATCTTCATGCAGGATCGAGATGTGAAACTCGGCATCAAGTCGTGCTGGTGCTCGAAGCGAGTTGCCAGATCGCAGGTTACGCCGGTAGAGCGCGTGCCGTTTCGCCGGGATGCGAGAGTAGACGAGCCCTTCATGGTCGAAGGGCGTCTCGAAAGACAAGTGTCATTGATGGCGCCGACGCGCCGTGGCTGAGTCCGGTGACCGGCACAGGAATGAGGGAAAGGGTGCCGCGGAGCGTTCGCGGCACCCTCGATCTTACTCCGCCGCCTGGCGAGCCATCGGGTTGTTCGGATGCGTTGTCCAGTTTGCATAGTTCGGATCAACGATCTTGCCAGTGCGCTTGTCGAGGTCGCCGGCGGGGAGCTGCTCCAGGGTGATGCAGCCCTCGACCGGGCAGACGTTGACGCAGAGATTACAACCGACGCATTCCTCTTCCATCACCTCGAAGTGTCTTACGCCATTGACGAACTGGGTGATTGCCTGGTGCGAGGTATCCTCGCAGGCGATGTGACAGCGGCCGCACTTGATGCAGGCATCCTGGTCGATCTTCGCCTTGGCGATGTAGTTGAGGTTGAGATACTGCCAGTCGGAAACATTCGGCACGGCTCGGCCGGTGATATCGTCAAGGCTGCGGTGGCCCTTGGCGTCCATCCAGTCGGAGAGACCCGTGATCATCTCCTGGACGATCTTGAAGCCGTAAGTCATCGCCGCTGTGCAGACCTGCACGTTGCCAGCGCCAAGCGCCAGGAACTCTGCCGCATCGCGCCAGGTCGTGACGCCACCGATGCCCGATATCGGCAGGCCATAGGTCTCCGGATCGCGGGCGATCTCGGCGACCATGTTGAGGGCGATCGGCTTCACCGCCGGGCCGCAATAGCCGCCGTGGCTCCCGCGCCCGTCGATCGACGGTTCCGGCGAGAAGGTATCAAGATTGACCGAGGTGATCGAATTGATCGTGTTGATCAGCGACACGGCGTCGGTACCACCGGCCTTGGCAGCACGCGCAGGCTTTCTGATATCGGTGATGTTCGGCGTCAGCTTGGTGATAACGGGCATGCGCGTGTACTGCTTGCACCAGCGAACGACCATTTCGATGTATTCCGGCACTTGTCCGACCGCAGAGCCCATGCCGCGTTCCGACATGCCGTGCGGACAGCCGAAGTTGAGCTCGATGCCGTCGGCGCCGGTCTCCTCGACCAACGGCAGGATCGCCTTCCAGGCGTTCTCTTCACAGGGGACCATAATCGAGGCGATCAGAGCTCGATCCGGCCAGTTCATCTTCACCTGCTTCATTTCGCGCAGGTTGGTGTAAAGGTCGCGATCGGTAATGAGCTCGATGTTGTTCAGGCCGAGCAGGCGGCGGTCGGCGCCAAAGATCGCGCCGTAGCGCGGGCCGTTGACGTTGACAACCGGCGGCCCTTCTTCGCCGAGCGTCTTCCAGACGACGCCGCCCCATCCCGCCTTGAAGGCGCGTTCGACATTGTAGGCCTTGTCGGTCGGCGGCGCGGAGGCGAGCCAGAACGGATTCGGTGACTTGATGCCGACGAAATTATTGCGGAGGTCAGCCATTGTTCATTCTCCCCTTCACGCGACGGCAACGGTCGGCTGCGAGCCGGCAGCAAGCATGCGGTTGATGGATTCAGCAGCATCGCGGCCTTGCGCGACCGCCGAGACGGTCAGGTCGTCTCCCCCGAAGACACAGTCACCGCCGGCCCAGACGCCGTCGAGCGAGGTCTTGCCTTCCGCATCGATGGCGATGCGGCCGGACTCCATGCGTAGCGCGCCGAGGCCTGACGCAGCGAAGGTTTGGCCGATCGCCTTGAAAATCTGGTCGGCGGCGATGACACCGGTCTCGCCCGTTGTCGACAGGCGGCCATCGACCAGTTTGGTGTATTCAACCTCGATCGCGGCGACCTTGCCGTCCTGCGCCAGTATGGACTTCGGCGCCAGCCAATGGCGAATGATGACGCCCTTCGAGGTGGCGAGATCCTGCTCGAATTCAGAGGCGTTCATATGCTCCTTGCCGCGACGATAGCAGATCGTAACTTCCTCGGCGCCGAGTAGCTTGGCCTGCACGGCGGCATCGATGGCTGTCATGCCGCCGCCGAGAACGACAACGCGGCGACCGATCGCAACCTCGCCCTTGTCCGTGGCCTGACGCAGGCCGGCGATGAAATCGACGGCGTCGTCGACGCCCGGCAGGCTTTCGCCTTCAACGCGTAGCGCATTGACGCCGGCAAGGCCAATGCCAATGAAGACGGCGTCATATTGCGACTGGAGATCGGCGAGCGAGAAGTCACGCCCCAGTTGCTGATCGTGACGGACTTCGATGCCGCCGATCGCGAGGACGTAGTCGACCTCTTTCTGGGCGAAGTCGTCCACCGCCTTATAGGTAGCGATGCCGTATTCGTTGAGGCCGCCGGACTTTGCCTTTCCATCATAGATGACGACGTCATGGCCCTTCACGGCGAGGCGATGGGCGGCAGCAAGGCCGGCAGGGCCAGCGCCGACCACGGCGATCTTCTTTCCGCTTGAGGCGGCGCGGCTGTAGAACTGCTTGTCCGCCTGCATGGCGGTGTCGGTGGCGTAGCGCTGCAAGCGGCCGATCTCAACGGGGCGTTCCTCCGCCGTGTTGCGCACGCAGGCCTGCTCGCACAGATCTTCAGTGGGACAGACGCGGGCGCACATGCCGCCCAGAATGTTCTGGTCGAAGATCGTCTTTGCCGAACCCATCGGATTTCCGGTGGCTATTTGACGGATGAAGAGCGGGATGTCGATAGAGGTGGGACAGGCCGCCATGCACGGCGCGTCGTAGCAGAAATAACAGCGGTCGGCTGCGACCAGCGCCTCGTGCTTGTCGAGGCGCGGATGAAGATCGGAGAAATTCGACTCGTACTCAGCGGGCAAAAGCCGGCCGGCACGAATCCCAGTTCCCAGTCGTTCCATTGAAGTTCCCTCATTATTGGTAAACGGCCAGTGAGGGAAAGCGTAACTCAGCTTCAAAAATTTATCAAACGGTAAAATTTTGTCTGGGAATTGTGGCTATTGCGCTGTTTCTATTTGGCTATTTTTTCCGCTTCGGAATACCTTGCCTCCATCATCGCGGCCGATAATGAAAAATCGATCTTTTTCTCGCGGGGACGGGAACCATTTGGATACTTGCTCGTTAGTGGCATATCCGAGCGATGACCGCATCGACCCAACATGCGCGCCCCCAACCCATCGCTCGGACGTACTCACGGTCCCCTCCCGGTGAGTGAAAGAACAGCCGGTGCGCCGCCCTCGCACTGGCTGTTCTTCGTTTAGCGCATCGCTGCCTGTCGAGGAGGACGCCGCAGGATCTCGAACTCGGCGTCGGGGATGATGAGGTGATACTCGATCTGACCTGGTACGAGCGTGAGTTCGGCTTTACCGTTTACCGAGGAGGGGACGACCCGCTCGAGGACCGTCTTTCCGAAGCTGTTTTCGCTGAATTCATGCACCTCTGCAGGATCGCAAAGCGTCTCCGCCCATGAGATCTCGATTGCCTTTCGCCCGGGGGATGCTACTTCATGGCAGCTTACACTGACCGCAGGTCTGTTGCCGGCAATCGCTCCATAGGAAGCCGAGTTAACGATCAGTTCGTGCAAGGCCAAGCCCACGTGCACTGCCGCGTTGGGTGTCAGGTGGACGTTTATCCCCGAGATCGGCAGCGGTCCTGCGGTTTCTGGCCAGTAGGGCGCGAACTGCTTTTCAACGAGTTCAAACAGGAAGGCGCCACGCCAACTGGAGTCGGTAATCAAGTCCTGCGAATTCGACAGCGATTGCAATCGGCCGCGGAATTTCACCAGGAAACTATCCAGCGATATCGTGTTGCGGGCGGTTTGGGTGGCGATGCCCTGTATTATGGCCAGAAGATTCTTCGAACGGTGCGACAGTTCGCGAAGGAGGGATTTCAGGACTTTTTCGCGATGCCGCGCCTCCGTCACCTCGGAGATGACGGACAGAATTCCTGCGGCTTGGTCGTTGCCAATGCGCTCTATCTTCAGCTCGTAGGTCCGCATTTCCCCGTCGACCGAAATCTCGACTTCGGTTGTAGCGGGTTTGCCGCTTTCGAATACCTGCTGTTTCATCTTCTCCAGAATGCGCCCATGCGTGTCACCGAAGAGATCGACGTCAGTTCCGCCTGGTATTGGAGCCGACTGAAAATGCGCAGGAAGGTTGTCGGCGTAGACGACCGACAGGCGGGGATCCTGGTAGATCAGTGATATTCCGGCACTTCCAAGCGCTCGCTGCAGCAACGCCGCTCTACTCTCCAGCGCGAGGGGCATGCCGGGCACTGGTTCATTCCTATTCACCTAGTCGCCTTTCCCATATTGATCCTCTCTCAGTGCTGCTGAAAGAGATGCCCATTGATCGGGAAGCTCATCCTAGAGAAAGGCGCTGAAAAAAAGCCTAAGGCCGAAGAGTGTTCCCGGTTTCATTGAAACGTCCTTCCATTCCTATTGTTCCTCAGGACGCGAACTCCTTCAGGCGGCCGCCTTGGTGGCTTCATTGAAGAAAAGCGCTTGGCTGATCAACGCCTTAACCATATCGGGATTGAACGGCTTCGTGACCAGGAACGTCGGCTCGGGGCGTTCGCCGGTCAGCAGTCGTTCCGGGAACGCGGTGATAAAGATCACCGGCACACTCGCCGTCTTGAGGATGTCGTTGACCGCATCGATACCGGAGCTGCCGTCGGCAAGCTGAATATCTGCCAAAACCATGCCCGGGCGGGTCTTGTTGTAGAGAGCAACCGCTTCGGCGTGCGTACGTGCAATGCCGGTGACACGGTGCCCCAGGCTTTCCACCATCTGCTCGATATCCATCGCGATGAGCGGCTCGTCCTCGATGATCATGATGTCTGTGGCAACCTGACGAGAGATCTCGCGCGATGCGTTGTCGAGCAAGCTGACGACTTCGTCCTCTTCTTCGCCCAGGATCTCGGCAATCTCCGCAACCCGAAAGTTCTCGACGGAGGCGAGGAGAAAAGCCTGACGGGCACGGGGGGGAACCTTGGCGAGGTTCAGCGTTGCGCGCTGCTCCCACGCGTAGGGCGAGGCGGGCTCCGGAATCTGGACCGTGACGGAACCAAACAGCGTCGTGAAAAGTTTGTACAATGCAACGCGGTCATCTGCGGTATCCGGGAAAATGGATATGTCGGCAATGATCGCCTCGAGTACAGCGGCGACGTAGGCGTCGCCTGATGTCTGCGTTCCGGTAAGCGCGCGGGAATAACGACGCAAGTAGGGAAGGTGCGGCGCAATTCGAGTTGAAAGTGTCATTGAAAGCTCCCACTCGTGGCCGGTGACCGGCCTCAATGGCGGTTAAAACGCGACGGACTGTAAAAATGTTCCTGGCATTTAGGAACTTTTTTTTCTCAGCAGCATTATGGTGCCTACAAACAAGGGCTCACCGCATTTGTTACATGTCACGCGATCAGATGTTCGCTAATCGGTTGGTCTAAGTGGCCGAGTTGGTTAAAACAAACCTAAGGCGACGTGGCAGAGCGAGCGGAAAACAAAGTAAAGTGACGATTGATGACGACACGAAAAAATGAAAGGGATCGGCAGCGTCTTGAAATGCGCGCAAGCGATATTCTTGACCCGAACAGCCAGATCGGCGTGAAGTTGCGATCGCTTTATGCCGCTGTGCAGGACGAGGCTATTCCAGAGCGCTTTCTTGATTTGCTCGAGAAGCTTGACCAAGCCGAGCTCGTCGCCTCGGCTAAGGTCGTGAAGTAAGGTGGCTCCATGGAAAAGCAGCAACCAAGCTTCAAGCGCGAGCTCCTCGCGTCGCTTCCGAGTCTTCGAGCCTTTGCGATTTCGCTGATTGGCCGGCATGACCGGGCGGACGATCTTGTTCAAGATACGATCATGAAAGCCTGGGCAAAGCAGGATCATTTCGAGATGGGCACCAACATGAAAGCCTGGCTCTTCACGATTCTGCGCAACGAACTCTACAGCCAGATGCGCAAGAGTGGGCGCGAGATTCAGGACAGCGATGGCCTGTTCACCGAGTCCATGGCAATGCACCCGGCCCAGTATGGGGCGCTCGATCTTCAGGATTTCAAGAAGGCACTCGATCAGTTGCCGCCGGACCAGCGCGAAGCAATCATTCTAGTCGGTGCCTCGGGGTTCTCCTATGAGGAAGCCGCCGAGATCTGCGGATGCGCCGTTGGCACGATCAAGAGCCGCGTAAACCGCGCTCGCCAACGTCTGCAGGAACTGCTGCAGATTTCGGGCGAGGCGGACTTCGGACCCGACGCGACATCGTCGCCGCTCACTTCCAAAGCCTTTGCCTTTTGACTTGATGGGTCGGCTGCGGCGAGGCGCCGGCTTGAAGCGTCAGTCATCGCGTTTGGAGCCCATGAGATTGGCAGCGACGATTGCGGCAAGAACTCCGGCCGTTAAAAGCGGCTGCGCGCGGATAAAGCCTATGCCCACGGCAGCAAGCGATTCCAGCGCCTGCCTGCGTTCCTTGGCGCGACGGGCTTCCTGCGCATTGATCACCATCATGATGATGAGGACGATGATGGCGATCAGCAATGCTGCGGCAGCCAAAAACAGTGCCGCACCGATTGGACCATAAATGCCGGAGAGCCATATCGCACCAGCGCCAACAGAGAGCGCATAGGCGGTCAACAGGAGTATCACGGCAATCGCAATGAAAATACCGTTGCGCTTGGTCCGCGCAACGGTGCGGTGAACAGTCGTGCCTGCCAGCAGGCTTAGAAGCGGGAAGAGCATCTAGCCTCCTTAACGGCGGGCAAGAAGGGCAAGGACGAGCCCGAAGGCTGCCGCCGCTCCGATGGTTGCGACAGGGTGCCTGCGGACGGTGTTGCGCACTTCATTTGCGCCGCGAAGGTAACCCTCCTGTAAGTCGTGGATCAGGTCCTCGCTGCGGGAGAGCAGGTCGTCGTAGCTCGCTGCCGCCTGATAGCGGATGCGCTCTCCCGGCTTTCGCTTTGCTGCAATCTTCGTCAGGGCCGCGATCTCATCGCGAAGAGCCTCTATCTGCTCTTCGATGCTTGATTCGATACGGTGAAGCGTGCCGCCGTTACGCCGGCTGCGGATCGGGTGAAGGAGCGAAGAGGCCACGATTTTCTCCATCGGTAAGGCGCGCTCACGCCGCCTGATTCAACAAAGGGCCGCTGCCGAAGTTTGCATGAAGATTGTCGCCCGGCAATGACCCAGATCATCGAGCTTAACGCAGTCACCCTGCAAAAGTTCCGCTACGCTGGATTGTATGCAGTTCGTATCGCACTGTGCGCAAGCACGAAAGGCGTGCCGTCTGCGGGAACCTGGTTGATCCGAAGGGCGCAGCCAAATACGGACTCCATGGTTTCATCCGTCAGCACGTCGCGGACGCTTCCGGCGGCAGCCACCCGGCCGGATTTCATCAGAATGAGCCGGTCGGCAAAAAGCGCGGTCAGGTTGAGGTCGTGCATGACCGCGACGACGCCGCCGCCGGCCTCACAGAATTTACGTGCCAGCGTCATGATGGTCAGCTGGTGGCTGATGTCGAGACTTGATACCGGCTCGTCAAGCAGAAGCCAGCAGGGCACGCCGTCTGCGACCGGTTCGGCGATCTGGCAGAGAACGCGGGCGAGCTGTACGCGCTGCTGCTCGCCGCCCGAAAGCGCCTGATAGAAGCGGCCTTCGAAACCCGCGAGATCGACGGACGCCAGCGCATTTGCAGCAGTCTGCGCGGCCTTCTCGGGATTGCGATTGAAACCGGTGGTCAGGCCCATCTGCACCACCTCGCGTACGGTGAATGGGAAAGAGATCGAGCTTGCCTGCGGCAGTACGCCGCGCATCGTCGCTAACTGCCATGGCTTTAGTTTGGTCACTTCTTGGCCGTTTAAGCGAATGGAGCCAGAGTAGGGGAGTTCACCGGAGACCGCCTTCATTGTCGTCGTCTTGCCCGAGCCGTTCGGGCCTGCAATCGCCGTCAGTTGGCCAGCCGGTGTGGAAAAATCGGCCTCACTGACAATGGTCTTGCCGGAAAGGCGCACCGAGACGCCGCATACTTCAATCATTGTTCATACTCAAAGTGCAAGGCGCGCGCGATGTCGCAACAGAATCCACAGGAAGAATGGCCCACCGGCAGCCGCGGTAACGATGCCGATTGGCAGCTCGGCGGGAGCGACAATGGTCCTGGCAAGCACATCCGCGAAAATTAGCAGCGAGCCCCCGAGAAGTGCCGAGGCAGGCAGCAGGAAACGGTGATCGGGGCCAATCGACATACGCAGTACATGCGGAACCACGATGCCGACGAAGCCGATGCCGCCGCTGACGGCGACGGAAGCACCCGTCGCAGCGGCGACGCTGACGATGGCGATATTCTTCAGCCGCTGAACCGGGACACCCATGTGAAAGGCCGCGGCTTCGCCAAGCGTGATAGCATTCAGACCGCGCGCAATGAACGGTATCGCGGCAAAGGAGAGAAGAATGATCGGGCCAGCGCCCGCGATCTTTGCCCATGTTGCTCCGGCAAGTGATCCCATGCCCCAGAAGGTGAGATCTCGCAATTGCTGATCGTTGGCCATGTAGATCAGCAGTCCCGTGAGCGCGCCGGCAAGTGAGCCTAGAGCGATGCCGGCAAGCAGCATCGTGGCGACCGAGGTCTGGCCGTTCCCCGTTGCAATCCTGTAGAGCAGCCACGTGCTGGCTAGGCCGCCGCCGAAAGCTGAGGTCGGAAGCGCATAGATGCCCAGCAGCGTGTAAAGTGGCGCGGCAAAGGTGCTGGCGAGCACGATGATCCCGACCGCGCCCAGGCTCGCCCCTGAGGAAACGCCGACAAGGCCGGGATCGGCAAGCGGATTTCGAAAAAGACCCTGCATGATCGCACCCGAGACGGCGAGTGAGCCGCCGACCAGGAAACCCAGGATCGCTCGAGGCATGCGAATATAAAAGATGATGATCCGATCACGCGCGTTCAACACGTCACCCGAGCCGGCCATGTTTGCAGTGACCTCGAGGAACGAGGCGTTGGAAGCGCCCGTTGTCACCGAAAACAGCAAGGAAAGGACGGAGCCGACCGCAAGCAGAAGGATTGCCAAAAGGGCGAGGCGGCTGCGATCGCCAGCCGTTCGAAACTGCCGGCGACCCGTCAGCGAAAAGTTGGCGCGCTTCCGTCGCATGGCGTCCTGGAGAGCCATCATTAGCCACCGTAGATCGCCGCGTTCAATTCACGGACGGCGCTCGCGGTGCGGGGGCCGAAACCGAGCAGGTACAGGCCGTCCATGCGGATGATTGCCTTGTTCTGCGCAGCCGGCGTCAAGGCCAACGCCGGCTGCTTGAGAAGATCTTCATTCTTCGTGGCCGACCCGTCGCCACGGTTCATCATCAAAATGACGTCAGGCTTGGCATCGATGATCGATTCGTCGCTCAGCGGCTTGTAGCCGGCGAAATCGCCGACCGCGTTGACGCAGCCCGACAGCGTGATGATGCCGTCGGCCGCAGTGCCTGTTCCAGACGCGAGGATCTTGCCGCCCTGCATGTTAAGGATGAACAGAACGCGCTTGCGCTCGCCTGCGGAACGTTTGGCGGCGTCGGTGATTGCCGTGTCCAGGTCCGCGCCGACCTTTTCTTCCAATGCCTTTGCCTTTTCAGGGTGGCCAAGCAGCTTGCCGACCCGATCGATCTTCGCAAGTATCCCTTGGCGGGTGTAGGCGTTCGGTACCGTCTCGAATGGGACGCTCGCATTCTTCAGCACGTTCAGCGCCTCTGGCGGTCCGGATCCCTCGATCGCGATGATTGCTGTCGGATTCATCGCGAGAATTCCCTCCGGCGACAGAGCGCGCATGTAGCCGACATCGGGCAGCTTCATGGCCGCTTCGGGATACACGCTCGTCGTGTCACGCGCGATCAGACGATCCTGCTCACCCAACGCATAGATGATCTCGGTGACGTCGCCGCCAACTGATACGAGGCGGCTCGTATCCAGCCTGTCTGCAGCGACACCACTCGATAGGGGGACCAGCGACAGCGCAATTGCCAACGCCGAAAACGCTATCGCCCGATGCCGCTTGCTCTGCGGTTGCTTACGCATCGTCATCCCCTTGTTCAAGCCGCGACGCTGGTTCCTGCGCGCGGCAGGTTTTCCATGATCAAGCGCCAGTCGTCGCGCTCATCGTTGCCTTCCTTGCGCTTGCCAAAGAACTGGATGATCATTTCACCGTCGGCATTGAAGGCCTCGAGCGACGTCACATGGCCGTCCTTCGTCGGCTTGCGCACGGCCCATGTCTCGGCGATGTGATCTCGCCGAAGGTGCAGATGGAAGGTCGGATCGAGGACGTTGATCCACGGACCCATGAGTTGCACGCTGAAGATCGGACCGGAATGGATCTGCACGATGCCGTCGTTGGCGACAAAGCACATGATCGGCAGGCCTGCCTTCACCGAGGCGTGCATCATCTGTGCTGTTGCCGTGTTGTCGAGCTGCCAGGCATAGTCGTCGCCCACTGTGCGCAAGGCGGCACGGCGTCCGATCTTCAACTTGCGCAGCATCCCGAAGAATTCATGCGTGTCGGTAAGTTTGCTCCAGTGCTCGCGCAATGCGTCGCGCGTGACCTCGCCGCTTTCATCCGTTGAGGATTGCGTCAGGTCGGCGGCGAATTCCTGCGATTGGTCCTCGTGCTTCAGATCGCGGACGATCGCATGGTAGGCCTCGACATTCGAGTTCGGGCGAAGATGGATTTTGTGAACGGCGTTTCCGGCCTTGTCGAAATATTGGAGGCTAAGACGCTCCTGGTCGCCGTCCTTCTTGGAGACGGCAAAAGCATGTGCCCAGCGATTTGGGAAAATGCGCAAGTCGATGTTTTCCCCAAGCACGACCGAGGCGTGCGGACCGACGGTGATGTTTTCGTAAACGCCGATCTTTTCGTGAACAGCGCTTTCGTTGCGGGAAAGAGCCATGACTTCGCCGAGTTCAACGACCCGCTCCAGAAGCTTCAAGGCGCTGCCGTCGATGCGGGTTGCGCCAATGCCAACCCCGGCTGCAACAAGGGCTGCTTCCGAAATATGAAGCCGAGCGGCGATATCGCGCTCGCGCATCGTCGGATTCTCTGTACGAAATGCGCGTATGTCGGCGGGAGCCGGTGTCGTTGTATCAGTCATGTTCTAGCCTTACTTATTGAGAATGAGTTTACCCTGACGGGTGATTTTCATGCGGTAGACCACGCCGTCGTGACGGATCATGATCTCGGTCGCTCCGCGAAAAATGTCTGCACTTTCCAGAACGCGCATTTCTGCCGCTGGTTCGCGCTGCCGCGACACGTGACTAAAGCTATCCGGCTTCTCAACCATCATGTTCGATTGATTTTTTTCCGCTCATCCGCGGCGTCCAAACGCCCGGAAAATCCATAATTATCTTGACTCTCATAGTCATCATTTTCTAAGGACGCAATAGCGGAGTTAAAGACTCAAGTTTTAGCATTTATTCATGGAAGGAATTGCAGTGAGCAAGGTTGCGGCGCTTTTGACGAACGGTCTGATCGTGGTTGCGAGCGCATCGCAGGTTTTTGCTCAGAATGCTGCCGCAGCGTCGTCTACCAAAGGCCTCGAGGTTGAGCTGAATGGAATTTCGCCTTCAAAAAAGGGGTGCGTAATGACATTCGTTGCGCTCAACAATCTCGCTGCGCCGATCAACAAGATCTCCTTCGAGCTTGCTTTTTTCAACGACAAGAACGCAGTCGACCGGGTCACCGTGTTGGATTTTCGCGATCTGCCGCCGGGTAAGAAGCGCGTGCGTCAGTTCGATATGCCGAACATGAACTGCGAGAACGTCACGCGCGTGCTAACCAACGATGCCCCGGTTTGCGACGGGCCGGCTGCTGGGGAGTGCATGAAGGGTCTCGTTACCCGTTCTAAGGTTTCTGTTCCATTCGAGGGTTGAGTGTTCGCGGCGTGAGCCGGCGGCGTTCTGGTTCAACTGGCCGAGGCAGGCACAAATGGCAGTTTCAGCGAAATCCAAGTCGAGAATCATTCTCGTTGAGGAGCCGGTCGCCAACAACAGGATGATCGACAACACCCCCGACATGCATCCCGGTCACGAGTTGTCGGATCTTCGCGATGTGCCACGACAGCCGGCTGCAGAGGCTGTCATCCACTACGCCCGGCTGGTGTTGATTGAAGCCTTTCCGCAAGATCCTAGGAGTGCGAGCAGTACGGTCGTGGCTGCTCCAGAGATGGATGCGAGTGTAAAAAGGGACGAGTGCGCAAAGCTGTGCCAACGCAATGTGGTGATCGCCTGTCTGAGTTCCTTCGGCTTGCATGTCATCCTTGTCGTTGCACTCGGACTCTGCTTGGCTCAGTCTCCTCAGGAGCCTATCGAAGAAGCTGGCGATGCAGTGAGCGTTGTGATCCTTGGCGATTCGAACATCGACCATGCTGCTGCCGGCAAGAATGTCGACGAGCCGCAGCCCGAACAGATCGCCGCCGAGACCATACAGGCGCAGACAGTGCAGCCGACCGCGGGGACACCGACTGAGGTAGAGCCGCCGGAGCCGGTCGTCCCGGCGCAGGAGGTAACGCGCGTTTCCTCGGAGAGCTTGGTCGCTGCCGAGCCGGAAATCCTGACCTCACTCTCACCGGCCGAAACATCCGTAGTGCAGCCGATGACGACAGAGCTGCTGTCGAACACTGGGCCGGCTGCCCAGGCAACACCTGAAGGGGTGATGCCTGTCCAACCCATTGAGACCGCGGTCCTGGCTTCAGGGCCCGACAAGCCAATGTCCAAGCCTGAGCCAAGGTCGGAAGCGCGCGTTAAGAAGCCGATAGAGAAGAGGGAACCACCAAAGAAGGCCAAGCAAGCAGCCGGATCGGGCGGCGAAAACAAGCAAGATTCCAGGAAGGGACTGGTGGAGGGAACCGAGACGGCAACGGCGAGTGAGAATTCGAGCGGCGCCGGCAACAGCGGCGGAGCAGGCAGTGCAGCCGTCGCCAACTATCCGGGCAAGGTACGATCCCGCATTCTCCGTGCACTTAGGGTTCCCTCCGCACTAAAGCGCGAGCCCGCGAGTGTCTCGCTTAGCCTGACAATTGTTTCCTCAGGTGCCTTGAGCAGCGTCAGGGTCGCGCGAAGCTCAGGAAATTTGCAGTTGGATCAAGTGACTGTCGATGCCGTCCAACGCGCCGCACCGTTTCAACCGCTGCCCGAAGGGAAACGGGTCTGGTCATTTACTCTCCCATTTCAGGTTGGATCGCGCTGAAAATATGAGTCCAATACTCAACTTAATACTTTACTGTAAATATCAAGTTTAATAAGGTCCGCTAGCACACGCAGGAATCGTGTGACGATTAACGAGCAAACGGGTGGCCAATGGCTCGAAAGACGAAGAAGAGTTCCAACCGCGAGATCCGCGTTAACCCCACTATCGGGTCGGTTCGGGAAGCATCCGGGCAGTCCAAACTTGATGGACGCAGTTTCCTGTATGTCGGCGGTCGGGACTGCCAGGTGGCGCATCTTCGCCAGATTGCCAGCAATTTCGGAGCAGAACTGATCCATCACGACGGCGGTTTGCGCGAGGCAGTCTCCCGCATTGATACCGTGCTTCCCTCTGTCGACTGCGTCTTTTGCCCGATCGACTGTATCAGCCACGATGCGTGCCTGCGCGTGAAGACCGGCTGCAAGAAATTCGGCAAGGCTTTCATCCCGCTTCGGAACGGCAGCAAGTCCAGTCTGGAACGTGCGCTGCAGACAATGAACGAAAGAGACAATTCCCGATGAATGAAGAACGCGTTGACGGGGTCATGATTATCGGCCTGCACAAGCTTGCCGCTCAGCGAGGGGACGGCCTTGTGCCGGAGCTCTATCATCTGCTGCTGCGCAATGCCGAGCGGCGCCGAGACCATCCCAACGTATCCGAGTTTCCGCTCTGGGAGGCAAGGATGCCCGGAGAGCCTCCTGAAAAGCCGCTTGGTCTGGAGCGTGCAAACGGCAATAATGTGGTGGCGCTCGCATCGGTGCGGGCGGGTGCAAAATGCAAAGGGTAGGGACGTTTCATGTATATTGCGATGAACCGTTTCAAGGTTGCGATCGGATCCGAGACGCATTTCGAGGAGGTCTGGCGCAAGCGCGATTCCAGCCTCTCGCAGGTTCCGGGCTTCGTCGAGTTCCGCCTGCTGCGCGGCGCGACGAATGCGGAGGAGGACTACACGCTGTTTTCCTCGCATACGCTTTGGCGGAGTGAGGAAGACTTCGTGAATTGGACGAAGTCTGAAAACTTCCGCACCGCGCATCGCAATGCCGGCGAGCGCAAAGGCATGTACAAGGGGCCGCCAGTCTTCGAGGGATTTTACGTGGTACCCGGCATCTGAACGGTCGATCAATAAAGATCGGGTCGGTGGAAGTTCTTCCCGTTCCGTCATTGCTTGATCTCAACCAAACGTCGGCGCTCGATGACGACGCGCTAGGCTTGATCGGATCATCGATCGGTCACCGACCATCTGATCTTTGCGGTTTGGGCACATGCCCGTCAGCTGATCGATCAGTCTCGGCGGGTAAAAGCGCCCACTGCAATCGCCAGCCAGCCGAACATCATGGCAAACCCGCCCGTGGGTGCAGCCAACGGGAACAACCCCGAGCCCAGATAACGCAGGGCGACGAGATCACCGGCGAAGAGCAACGTTCCCACGACAATGAGGATGCCGGCGAGCCATGCAGTCCTGAGCTTCTCAGCGCCGATGGCAAGAGCGAGCAGGGCAGGGGCATGCGCCAGGCACATCGCCGAAGCCGAAGCGACCAGATGCGCGTCGCCGCCGCCATGCGCCGCGGCAGCGGCCAACCCCACGCCGGCAAAGCCGAACAGACCGGCGAACAGATAGAATAACGGCGCAATGCGCGCGTTCAGCATCATGGTCGTCCCTATTCCTTGTTCTGCATGTGAAATGCGAGCCGTTCGATGGGCGGAAGAATGACCTCGCGCAGCTTTGGATTGGCAACGGTTTCTTCAAGCGCGCGACGGAAGCAGAGCAGCCACTCGTCGCGCTCCGCCGGGCCGATCTCGGCAACGAAATGCCGGCTTCTGAGGCGCGGATGGCCGCGCTTGTCGGTATAGAGCGGCGGGCCGCCGAGATACCCGGTCAGGTATTCGTAGAATTTCTCTTCGCTACCTTCCAGCGATGGCGGATGTACGGCGCGAACCTGACGCGCTTCCGGCAGCGTATCCATCAATTCATAGAAGCGGTGCGTTAGCGCTTGCACGGCCGCGTCGCCGCCAATTGCCTCGTAAAGCGTAATGACTTTTTCCGTCACGGTCCCATTCCTCGAAATCGAACTGTTAATGCACCGCGAGGAAGGGGACTGCAACCGCCTCGAATCTGTCCGCGGCAATTCGTCCGCACCACAGCGTCGTAAATCCTCTTGACAAAACCGTCCAGACGGTATCTTTTCTCTCAATGTCACTGGCTCACCATCGCCGCAAACAGCCTCTCGTCGTGCGCCAGCAGTTGCTGGATGTGGCCGCGCGGCTGACGATGGAGCAAGGAATGTCGGCTGTCACATTGGACGCCATCTCCGGCGCATCGGGGGTCAGCAAGGGCGGACTCTTGCACCACTTCCCGACGAAGAATGCACTGCTTGATGCTTTGTTCGAGAGCCTTCTCGATCGCTTTGACGCCGATATCAATGAGCGTATGCGTGAGGACGCCCTGCCACATGGCCGATTCAGTCGGGCCTATCTGCATGCTGTGGCCAATCTCAAGGAGAACCCCGACGAATCCGCTCATTGGGCGCAGATTACGGTGGCACTCCTTGCCGAGCCCCGACTTCGGCAGCGCTGGCGCGCGTGGGTCCAGGAGCGAACAGAGGAATATGTTGGTACGGATTCGTCCGTCGAGGCGCAGATCGTGCGGTTCGCGGCCGATGGCCTCTGGCTTGCCGACATGCTCGGTAGCCATGACGACGGCAGCGATCGACCTGCGCTGATTGCCCGCCTCGTCGAACTCACCAACAAGTAAAGCAGGACTTCCGCCATGGCTCCAGCCACCGTCTATGCACTGCTCTTTGCTGCGATCGCGCTCGAGGTGATCGGCACGACGGCATTACAGCTGTCGCAGCAGTTCACGCGCGTCGGCCCCACAATTGTTCTGGTCGTCTGCTACGCTGCTGCATTCTACTGCCTGTCCGTGACACTGAAGATCATTCCCGTCGGTATCGCCTACGCGATCTGGAGTGCGCTCGGCATTGTCCTGATATCCGCAGTCGGCCTCATCTATTTTAAGCAGCGCCTCGATGCACCGGCGATCGTCGGGCTGGCTCTGATCATCGCTGGTGTGCTGGTGGTCAATGTTTTCTCAAAGTCCATCTCCCATTGATTTCGCCCGCAACGGGGCTTGCCTTCTAGCCAACGTTGACCCGATGCGATCCCGCAAGAAGATGTCGTAGCGACATTTTGACTGTCGCCAGGCGGCCTTGTGAAAAAATGGCGCCATATCCATATCTTTTTTAACTTTTGACGGCTTATTTTTCTGCATTGGACAAATCATGACCGACGGTACCGCTGACGCGAGCCTTTCTGAAGATCCATCCGCAACCGGGCGGCAATCCTTTAACACCGCCGGCATCGCGCCCATGGACCGTGCGAGTGCAATCACGCGCTTCTTCATGGGCATCGTCGCCTGGGCGGAAGAGCTGAACTTCAGATACGCCAAACTAGGCAATCCGCCCGTCTATGACACCGCGACCTTCCCATGGGCTGCCGAGGTTGAGAGGGCCTGGCCGCAGATCCGCGCCGAACTGGAACGTGTGCTTCTGCGGCAGAGTGAGTTACCGACATTCCAGGACATTTCTACCGACGTTAAGACGATTTCGACCGATGCTGGCTGGAAGACCTTCTTTCTCGCGGGCTTCGGATTGAAGTCAGAACAGAACATCAAGGCTTGCCCGCAAACCTGGGAGGCGGTGCAAAAGATCCCCGGACTGAAAACTGCGATGTTCTCGATCTTCGAACCGGGCAAGCATCTGCCGGCTCATCGTGGACCTTACAACGGTGTCCTTCGTCTGCACCTTGGCTTGATCGTGCCGGACCCCGCCGACAAGCTGGCTATTAGGGTCAAGGATCAAATCTGCCACTGGCAGGAAGGAAAAGTTCTCATTTTCGACGACGCTTACGAGCACGAAGCCTGGAACCACACAGACAAGACACGGGTGGTGCTTTTTGTCGACTTCGTGAAGCCATTGAAGTTCCCGGCTCGATTCGTCAATTGGGCGCTGATGAACCTCGCCGTGTTTACCCCGTTCATTCGTGAAGGGCTGGATAACCACAAAGCCTGGGAAAAGAAATTCTATGCGGAAGCAGAGGCCTTCAGGAACCGGCCGCAAAATCAAACTTAGCCGAAGAACTGAGCGGTCCTTGTTCCGCAAAGCACGCGTTTGCTGGTGACACGCTTGACGCGAGGGCGTCAGATAAAGCGGTGAAATTCGAAACCAAAGCCGGTGGAGATGGTGGTCCGAGCGACTGGGCCCACTCAGTTGGTGTTGGCAGCCATCAATTTGCGTTTCGCCCTTGTGGCCAGATACATTACATAGTTTTCTGCAGCGTCTGCGAGATGAAGAGCGATTTCCTCTTCCCGCCATCCCGCCGCGACCGCGCGACGGACAACATCGGTAATTACCGCCTTGCAGACGGCTTCGCATTCCCGCGAGCGTCCCATATCTTCGGCGCTGTATTTCGGAGAATTGATGTTCGACATAGCAGCAAGGTGCCACAATCTGCCGCATTTTCAATAGGATGCTAACGGAGTGGTTAGCCGGTATGGTTAAGTGCGTCAGTCCGGTAACGCATGCCCGCGGCGGTTGCATAAAAAAGAAAATGGCGGCTGCGCATGCGCCAATATGATACTTCCAGTGCTGCCGATATGTGTCGTTTTCGCTAGATAACGCTGAAACGGATTTTGCGTTGGAACGGGCAAAATTCAGGTCAGTATCTGTTTGAATGCTGCCAAGAGTTTATCGCATTCAACATCCGTTCCGATGCTTATGCGAAGATAGTCTTCTATGCGTTCTGCCGGAAAATGTCTGACCAAGATCGCTTTGTCCCGCAGCTCCGCAGCCAAGTCCGCACCCGATCTTGAGGAATGCCGTGCAAACAAAAAATTGGCGGACGATTGGAGAACGTCAAAACCAAGCGTTCGCAGAGCAATGGTCAGCCTCTCCCGGCTCGCCACGATCAAATCGCGGTGTTGCTGAAACCAATCTTCATCTTCCCAGGACGCAACTGCTCCAGCCAAGGCGAGCCTGTCCAGCGGATAGGAGTTGAAACTATCCTTGACCCTTTCCAATGCTTCGATCAGCGGCCGTTGTCCAACGGCAAAGCCAACACGTAGCCCGGCGAGGCCCCGCGATTTTGAGAAAGTCTGAATAACGAGAAGGTTAGGATGTTTCTTTTACGAGCGGGATCGCGCTTTCAGCGCCGAAATCCACATATGCCTCGTCAATAGCGACGACCTGATCGGGATGTTGCCGGATCAAGGTTTCTATGTCGGAAAGCGGTCGCGCAATGCCTGTTGGTGCATTGGGATTGGGCAGGATGATCGCCCCGCAAGGTTGCAGGTAATCCTCGATCCGCACCTGCATGTTTTCATCGAGGGGAATTCGACGGAAGTTTATTCCGTATAAGCGGCAGTAGGTTGAATAGAAGCTGTAGGTTATGTCGGGGAAAAGCAGTGGCTCTTCATGATTGAGGAGGGCATGGAAAATATGTGCCAGAACCTCGTCCGAGCCATTTCCAGCGAACACTTGATCCGGATCGAGATCATGGCGCACAGCAATCACCTCGCGCAGCCGTCGGGCTGTCGGGTCCGGGTAAAGCCGAAGCCTATCGTCTGTCGCTTCCGAGATCGCCGTGAGGGCACGTGGCGATGTGCCGTAAGGACTTTCGTTGGTGTTCAGTTTGACCAACCCGCTCATTGTTGGTTGCTCGCCCGCAACGTAGGGAGTCAAGGAGTGAACAAGCGGACTCCAAAAGCGGCTCATTGCAGTTTCCAATTTG
>NZ_HF536772.1:3271165-3408392 GCF_000312665.1 Rhizobium mesoamericanum STM3625
TGACAGAACAGACAGTGCGGCAAGCATTGCGTATCGGCGCATAGGGTCTCCAACGGATGCTCGGCGATTCTCTAAGAAACTATTACGACCTATGGTTAATTTTTTGCTTCCTCGGCAGGCTTTTCACCAAAGAAATGGCACCTACGACAACGAGGACGCGGTACCTGGTCACAAAAAGATCCGCAAACCACAATCGCGGGTTTTCCTCAAAAATAGCATTGCATTCTAATCGATAGGATATTATCTAATATGCATGACAACGAATCCAAAGCAAACTTGGGCCGAGTTCGCACCCTTGCTTATGATCTGCGGGCGCGGGTGGCGTCGGGCTTTGAACGACATTCTGACCGAGCACAACTTGTCCGACGCGAGCGCCGCCCCGTTGATAGCGCTGCTTCGGCACGGCGACCGCATACCGCAGGGTGTTCTGGCTGAAAGGGTCGGTGTGGAAGGGCCAACCCTCGTGCGGGTTCTCGATAGCCTGGAAAATGACGGCTTGATCCGCCGGGTCCCCGATGATGAGGACCGTCGCATCAAGCTAGTGCAACTCACCGGAGGAGGCACAGCGGTCGCAGAACGCGCCGAAAGCTGTGCGGCGGAGCTGCGAGCACACATCCTCGGCGACCTTGATCCTGAGAAGGTCGAGGCCGCCCTGGAGGTTCTGCGCGCCGTCGCGGCGAAAACCGCGGCCCTAGCCGGAATAAAGGACAATGACGAGTAACAAGAATGCGACCGATCCCAGTCTGGGAGACGTCGTTTTTTCCATCAAGACCTTCGCAGCAGCGATGCTGGCGCTTGGAATTGCGCTTTGCTTCGACCTGACAAACCCTTACTGGGCGGTCGGCACGGTTTACATCGTGGCCCATCCGTTGTCGGGGGCGAGCACGTCGAAGGCCATCTACCGACTGATTGGCACGGCGCTTGGCGGCACGGTTACGGTGATCCTGATCCCCAACCTCGTCAATTCGCCGGAAATGCTGACGCTTGCGATTGCGCTGTGGATGGCCTTTTGCCTAGGCGTAAGCCTGCTTGATCGGACGCCACGGAGCTATAGCTTCATGCTGGCCGGATATACGACCGCCCTGACCGGTTTCCCAATCGTCGCAAACCCGGATACGGCCTTTACCTATGCAACGGCCCGTGTCCTCGAAATCGCGCTCGGCATCATTTGTGTTGCGGTTGTCAATCGCATCATTTTCCCCCGGCATGCCGGCCCGGTTCTGGCTACGCGCATCAATACCTGGCTGCGTGACGGCGCCGAGCTTGCCACCGGTACGCTGAAGGGCAGGGGACGCGATCCCTCGCTGTTGGCGGCAGCTCGCCGCCTTGCAGCCGACGCGGTCGATCTTCACAGCTTCACCACCCACGTCGCTTACGACACCTCGGCGCTGCGCGACATCGTTGGTCGCACTAGAATATTGCAGCAGCGCATGGTCGCGATGCTGCCGATCGTCTCGGGCCTGGCGGACGTGCTGAATGCACTCGAGAAGGCGACGGCGGGAAAATTCACACCCGCTATTACCACGCTGGTCAGTGAAGTCACGGCGCTGCTCGAAAGCGGCGTGCCTCTTGCCGAGGAAAAGCGCCAGCAGCTCCTTACCCTGATGAGCAAGGCCGAGGAGGAGGGACGCGAGCAGCAGGAGTGGAATGGACTGCTTGCTCATAACTTCACTGCCCGCATCCGGGATCTTGTGCAGATCTGGGGAGACTGTCTCAGCCTGCGCCAGGATATCGAATCCGGATCTCGTCATGACCTTCGTTGGCGCCGCTTCGGCACGTCATTCGAGCGGGCTCCAATTCACAAGGATTACGGCATGGCCATTCACTCCGGTCTGTCTGTAATGCTCGCGACGTTCATCGCGACAGCGCTCTGGATCTATACCGGCTGGCCTCAGGGAAGCGCTGCTGCGATGATGGCTGGCGTGCTTTGCTGCATTTTCTCGTCGATGGACGATCCGGCGCCGATGATGATCAAGTTCGTCAACGTCGCCATCGTGACCGTCATTGCTGCTTTCGTCTTCCAATACGGCCTGATGCCGTTGATCCACAGCTATGCCGAACTCGCCGCCGCTCTTGGATTGGTGCTCGTGCCGGCGGGGCTGTTGATGACCAAGCCGTCTCTCGCTCTCTATGGCATGGGTTTCTGTGTCAACCTGCCGAACATGCTGACGTTGCAGGACAGGCTGAATCTCGACTTCACGTCTTTCGTCAATTCGAATGCTGCCATGATCATCGGAATGGTGATCGCCTGCGGCACGACAGTTCTCGTCCGTTCGGTTGGCGCTGAATGGACCGCCTACCGTCTGCTGCGGTCCGGCTGGACCGATATTGTCGCTGCAGCACGTCGCCCCGAGGAGGTCGACTTTACTCGGCTCCTCTACCGCATGGTCGACCGACTTGGCTTGGTTGCACCGCGCCTTGCCATGATTCCCCCGGAATCAGCGGTCGCCCAGACCGATATCCTGCGGGATCTGCGCAATGGCTTAAACACTCTCGAGTTGCAGCGACACAAGCAGCTAATATCGCGTGACAGGCGAGAGCCGATCGAGAACGTGCTGTCGGGTGTCGCGGCTCATTACCAGCTGAAGCAGAAGAGCCGGGACGCGCAACCAGACGCAAACCTGCTCAAGACACTTGACCAGTCGCTCGCGGCGTTGCTCGAGGCCGGAAAAACTTCGCCGATTGAAGGCGCACGCCGTTCCATGACGGCACTCAGATATACCCTTTTCCCGGATGCAGCCTCCTTGTCTGTCGTTGCTGCCACTGGCGCGGGAGGAGGAACTGCAAAGGAAAATGCCGCATGAGGCCTGATATCGACATTTACGGGGTCTTCATCCCGACGTTCGGCGCCATCGCGCTCGTCGCTTACGTCCTCAACGCCGTCCTGCGACGCGTGCTGGCGTCTGTCGGTTTCTACCGGCTGGTCTGGCATCGACCGCTTTTCGATACGGCCATGTATTTCTGCCTGCTTGGCGCCATCGCGCTCTCTTTGAATAAGGTGTCGTTATGAAATCGCTTCTCGCTCATTCCGGTCGCTTCCTGCTCACGGGTGTCTTCGTAGTCCTGGCGGGAGTACTCGGATGGCATCTGTGGGATTACTACATGGACGAACCTTGGACGCGCGACGGCAAAGTCCGCGCCGACGTGGTACGACTCGCAGCCGATGTTTCCGGTATCGTTAGCGAAGTAGATGCAAAGGACAATCAGGCCGTCCACAAGGGGGACGTGATCTTTCGCATCGACCAGGCACGCTTTACGCTTGCTTTGCGTCAGGCCGAAGCGCAGATCGAGAGCACCAAAGCGGCGCTGGACATGGCGAGAAGCGATGCCGAGCTCTATCGCAAACTCGGCGAGAGTTCCGTAACGCGGCAGAAGATCCAGCAGGCCGAAACGACCGTTCAACAGGACGAAGCCGCCTATAACCAGGCCGTGATCAACCGCGACACCGCGCAGCTTAATCTGGACCGCTCCGTCGTGCGGGCGCCTGTCAACGGCGTGCTGACCAACTTCTCCATGCAGCCAGGCAACTATGTGACGGCCGGAACGGCCGTTACCGCACTGATCGACAGCGATTCCTATTACGTTGCTGGTTATTTTGAAGAGAACAAGCTGGATCGGATCAGGATCGGCGATCCCGCGCTCGTCTATTTGATGGGGAGCAAAACACCTCTCAAGGGGCATGTCGACGGTGTCGCCGGCGGTATAGAGGACCGAGAGCGAAGCGATACAAGCGCTCAGCTCGCCAATGTAACGCCTACCTTCACCTGGGTGCGATTGGCTCAGCGCGTGCCGGTACGTGTTGCGCTCGATGCGCTGCCAGAAGATACCGCGCTTGTCGTCGGTCGTACGGCAAGCGTCACCATCGTCAATTGATCGAGCCGGCTCCAAGAGCCGCCTTGGCAAGCTGTAAGTTCACCGGTCTGAGCGTGTCCCACTGACGCCCGGAACAGAGTCCGCTGGGGCGATGCCGCTCGGTTTTCGGAAAATGAACGTAGACGCCTAGGAGATAGCCGTGGACGATCGCCACGTTATAGAAATCACCGCCTGGCTGATGCACAGTGGCCTTAAGGGGGTGGCCGAAGCAGACTTGCTCGCCGGCTTCTGCGAACGATGTCGCGCGCATGGACTTCCAGTCGAGCGCTCGGTCGCCGTCATGGACACACTGCACCCGATCTATGAAAGGCGCGTCTTTCGCTGGGACAGCAGGGAGCCGGTCGAACGCGTTTCGGAATATGGCTTTTCCAGCGTCGGCGCGATTGCTGACAATTGGCTTCGTTCCGCCTTCCATCATTTGGAAACCACAGGCTTTGGAGAAGTGCGCAGAAATCTTACCAATGGCGACCCGACCGATTTCTACCTGCTTGATGATCTGAACGCGGCTGGCTTCACGGACTTCATTGCGATGGCGCACCGCTTCGGAGATGGTGGGGCGATCGGAGAAATCGACTGCTTCTTCTCGCACTTTGCCACGCGATCCGAAGACGGTTTCTCCCACGGTGATATTGCCGTCTTGCGCGATCTGCTTCCCTGTCTGGCGCTGGCCGTCAAATGCGTGACGATCAGCGGGGTGGCCGGCACGATCGCCAAGGTCTATCTCGGACAGGATGCCGCAAATCAGGTCCTGCACGGCAAGATCACCCGTGGTCAAAGCGATCGTATCTCGGCGGCCCTCTGGTTTTCGGACCTCGCCAATTTCACTCACATCTCGGATACGATCGATCCGGAAGAAATCATTCCGATGCTCAACGACTATGCAGATGCCGTGATCTCGTCGGTCCAGGAGGCGGGTGGCGAAGTCCTCAAGCTGATGGGCGATGGCACATTGGCGATCTTCAAGGGCAGGCGACCGAGCGAGGCCTGTTCCGCGGCGATGTACGCCCGCTCGCTGCTCGACATGCGCCTGCTCGACCTCAATGCTCAACGCCGCATCGAGGGCAGGCCCGTCACCGACGTTTATCTCGGTCTTCACCTCGGTGAGGTGTTCTATGGCAATATTGGCAGTGAAGATCGGCTCGATTTCACCGTCATCGGACCTGCGGTCAATGAGGTTAGCCGCATCGTCTCTCTCTGTCGGTCGCTGCAGCGGCGCCTTTTGATGTCTGCGAGTTTCGCGGCGATCATTGCGCCATCGCAGATCGATAGCCTGCATTCGATCGGCCTGCACGTGTTGCGCGGCGTCAATCGAACCCAAGAACTCTTTACGATGATGCCCGCTGTCTGAAAGGGAGCTCCAAAGGGTTCGGTCCCCACGACGCTTCGGACTGGTAGGGCATTCACGATGAAATATGCCTCGATTGCCACATCGGATATGCCGAACATGAGCGTGAGAGCGTCAGGATGGTTGCAGCTCGCAATGGATGAATATTTTCGCGCAAAATCAGCTTGGCTTCGTTTTCGCTGTCAACCACCCTTGAGTACCGGCCGGATGACTCTCGAGTAGTCATCACCCTGAGCCGGAGAAGCTTGCGCCTGGCTGCTGATCTCCGCCTGCTTCTTGACCTGCGACAGGGGAAGGTCGGTGCGGATCAGGCCGCGGTCG
This sequence comes from Rhizobium mesoamericanum STM3625, assembly GCF_000312665.1. Lineage (GTDB taxonomy): Bacteria > Pseudomonadota > Alphaproteobacteria > Rhizobiales > Rhizobiaceae > Rhizobium > Rhizobium mesoamericanum. The sequence goes on from NZ_HF536772.1 coordinate 3,276,705, forward strand.
TAGAGATAGTCCGGAAGATAGCCGGATACGATGATGCGCCAGTCGAAGGGGATGCCTGGATCGATCAGTCGGGCGAGCCTGAAGACGATCGTCGTGCAGTTCGCTGTTATCGTCTGATAAAATTCGGGTTCCGCTGCCAGTGCGTTGGCCTTGTCGATATAGGACATGAAAAGAGCCCGCGCTACCTTTGGAGGAAGGAGAAGAGGGTAGAGCGAGACCGTCTCGCGGCGGATATTGGTACGCAGGCGGACGATGTCGCTTTCTTCGGCTGCAATTAGCACCAACTCAAATTCCTTGAAGAACCCGCCGATCTCCGAGAACGCTTCACTTCGTTCCTTTCGGATCTCGGCGGAGAAGACGATGTGGCGGCCATCCGAAAAGCCAAAGCTGACGAGAGTATGGGCGATTGCGGGGTTGCTCCAGACAGAGTTAAGAAGGTCCACCGACTGCAGTGAAGCAAGATCGTACTGCTCGGTTCGCCAAACCGGATCGAAGTCCTCGGTCGTCCGCCACTGGAAACTCCGAACGTTGTATAGGGTGATCCGGTCGCCTGCTGTCGTTGCGGTGACCCCGTGGGCGACATCGGCCGCCCAGTCCCGATCGTTACTTGGCCTGATGCTGCTCCACCAGTAAGAACACAGCAGCATTGCTGCCAAGAGGAGCACGCAAGCGAGGAGAGGGCGCCGTCTGACAGCCAGAACGGCGACAAGACCGATGAGAAAGCCTGCGGAAATAACGGGCCATTTCCAGCCGGGTGCGGCCTGATAGAAGGCGGCAAGTGTGAACCATGCTGTGAAGATAACGATCACAAGCCGAAGGACGAACCGAGCCATGAATGCCAGGGCTCGCCATTTGCGGGGGGTTGCCATGGTGGAGATTGTTGTCATGTTCTCTTCCCGAAATGCCGCCCGGGACGCCACTCGCGACCAGAATCGCGCGGCCCTGTGAGAACCACAATAGATTTGCGGGCGGCCCTGTTACCCCGGATCGATGAGCAAGGCCGCACCCCGGAATTAGGCAGGACCGGCTTCGCTTGGGTTGCCCGAGAGCGCCTTGCGAAGTCGCTCTTCCTGATCCGGCGCAAGCGAGGTCTTCAGGACACGCCCACGCAATCCCTGGAACTCGGCAAGCACTTTCTCCGGCTGCACCTTGCGCACGAGGACGAAGAGAGCGGAGGAGGAATTCGGTATGGTTGCGCCGAGAGACTTGATGAACTCGTCGTCGATGCCGTAGTCGGCGAGCGAGCCTGAGATAGCGCCGGTGCCTGCGCCGACCAGACCGCCGATCGCAAAGCCCGCGAGTGGATTGAGGAACAGCAAGCCGACAAGGCCGCCCCAGAGTGAGCCGGACAATAGCCCAGACGTGGCGCCGATTGCCGTCAGGTTGAGACTCTGCTTGAGGTGGACCTTGCCGGCCTCGTCTCTAACCACGACCACTGCATCCTCTAGGTCGACCAGATACTCCTTCTTCAGGTTGTGCAATTTCAGCAATACCTTATCTGCTTCGTCCATTGCATCGAAGCCGATCACGACGAGTTCCGACATTGGTTGATCCTTTCGTTTGACACCGAGAATATGGAGCGGACCAACTGGCTGAAAAGCCTTCTTCCACCCGGTTTTGATGTCGACGAGCGGCGAATGACGCGCGGCCTTCCATACTCGGCTTGCGATCGCATGCGTAGTCCTGATCTGCATGGGTATGATGAGTGGTCTTGCCGAAGCGCGCCCTGTCCTGCCGTTACTTAGCGGCGGATTGGCTTTATCGCAGGCGACACGGACAACCGGACCGCCGAGCGACACCTTGGATGCGGCCGCTTCTTCAAACTTTTGGAAGAAAAAAGCCTTCCGTCGGTAGCCATTGACCTTACCAATGAGCCAGGCAGAAACTGGCTGTGGAGCGGCCGCTGACTACGTTACGGATTAAAGCGTGGCCAAGACGTGACACGAGCGGAAACGCATCTTACCTATTCGGTGAGCGCTTGCGGCTTGAGGTCGCCCTGCAGCGTTTGATCAACGGGGCGTTTCTTGGGTCGTGCGGGCTGTTCAAGCACGGTCACCGGCGCGGCGACTGCGGTGGCAGCCACATTGCCAATGGTGGTCACCGTTCCACCGACGACGGCCGTCAGACCCTGACCGAGCGAGACGTTTGAATCCGTCAGCGTCTGTCCGGTGATGATGCGCTGGCCAATCAGCTGGACGATTTCTGGACTTTCGGCGAACTTGCCGTGGTTTAGGCCTTCGCCCTTCACCTTGGTGAGGTCGATTGCAGTAATGCCCGCAGCTTCGAGTTTCGAGCGATAGGGCTCCACGGTCGGATCGATCGCGCCCAGACGCGAGACCTTTCCGGTGATGAAGCTCGACACCGCGAGCGCCTTGTCATCCTGCGATACGAAGATCGTGAATTTCGGCGTAGGCTTGCCCATTTCGGCAAATTGCTTAGCAAAGACCTGGATGTCTATATCCGGGGAAGCGAGAATGACATTGTGAATCTTGCTGTTCACATGGCCGTCACGGATACCCATTTGCCGCAGCGACTCCATCGTCAGCCAGGTGCCCATGGAGTGCGCAAGTATCGTGATATCCTTGACATCAGGGTCGGCAGCGAGGGTCCGCAAGGCCTGCTCGAGTGCTGTGCGCGAATAGTTGGTGCTTTCCTTGTCGTATTCGTAGGCAGTGACCTGTGCGCGTGATGGCCAAGTGAAAAGGAGTGGGGTCGCCTGCATGCCGGAATCGTGGACGATCTGGGCGAGGCGGAAAACCGAATCTTCGTATTTGTTATTGAAGCCATGAACGAAGACCAGTGCTCGCCCACCCTGGATGTTCTGGTGGAACCAGGCGCGCCCCTGTGGAATCGTGTCAATTTCCTTCACGCTGGTTACTGCAAAGTCGGTCGCTGGATTGGGCGGCAGCCGCTTCGGCCATTGGACGGTGCCGGGCTCCCGTTTCGGCGGAATGGAGACGTCGACTGCAGTCAGGTAAGGCTTCGGACTGCGTTCGCCCGTGAACAACGTTGCAGGGTCGCCGGAGGGCTGACGGGTGGTCGCGACCAGCATGCTGACCTTCGCGGTGTTTCGTGTTGCAGCCGTCAGCGCAACAGGCGCCATGACCCCGCTTGGGTGACCACAACTGGCAAGAACTGCGGCGACGAGCAACGGTACAAGTGTCCGAACAGTGCGGGCAGCAATCACGTTTCCGGTTCCCCTCAATTGAAAACGCAAGCACCTTACGGTAGCCAGACCAAAGTGAAAGTACTTTACAGTAACCACGCAGATGTTACGTGCAATTCGCACAACATGCCCATATCCCATTCCGAGTTTTGAGCGAGTGTTACCAAATGGCAACGAGCCTTTAAGGGCCCGCGCTCGGCTATGGTGGGACCTTAGTCGCCTTTACCTTTCTGGCGTCGATCCTGCAGGAAATCTCCGGCTTCGCGGCCGGTACCGTCAACCTCATTCTCGTGGTCTACGGTATTGCGATCGCCATCGGCATTGTCGCCGGCGGCAGGCTCGCCAACCGCAATCCAGTACGCGCCGTGGCGGGACTGTTCATCGCGCAGGCAATCGTGCTCGTGTTGCTCAGCTTCACCGCAGCATCGCTGTTGCTGGTGGTTCCGACGCTGGCTGCACTTGGCTTCCCTTCATTCGCAAACATCCCGGGCCTGCAGATCTATGTCGTGCATCTTGCAAAGCAAGTTCGCCCTGCTGCCGTTGACGTTGCGTCGGCCTTGAATATCGCGGCTTTCAATTTCGCTATTACCGTCGGCGTATGGATCGGTGGCCTGATGGTTGTATCTCCGCTCGGCCTCGGGGACAACACCGTGGGTTGGCGCATTCCTCTTCGTTGGAGCCTTGGCTCTGACGCTCTGGAGCCGCGCCCCTCGACAGTCGCGCCGCATCCGATGCGGGTGCCGCCACACAGCCCGCCTGATCACAGGTTTTGGAGAGCTGGCTTCTCAAAAATTGCCTGCGCGACGTCTGCCGCGTAGGCCATTCTGTTAGTACGGGCATACGGTTGGCTCCTGCGCTAACCCGTCCGGACGGACTACGCGACGGGCTTGCATTCGCAGGAGCCGGTGGATATTCTCCTCCATATAAATACGTAGTGATATAATATATTTCCGCTTCCTCGAGGCATGCGACGACCTCTTTTTGACGAGAGTTTTAGCAGTGCTCCGACCAGGCGCCTAAGCAACTTCTAACAATTTCGCCTCCCTTCATGAGGATCGATTGATGGTTAATTCGTCGCTGCGGACAATCATCACGTCGCTGAAGATACCGGTCGCAACGCTTGCGGTTACATTGGCCTCGCTTCAATTTCCTGAAGGCTCCGGCTCGGCCGAGGCGCAGGATCCCTTTGCCAGTTTTCCGGTGGTTATTACGTGTGAATACAAGGGGACGTATCACGCGTTCTATCTGTCGAGAGTGTCCAAAGACGGTACGGCGACTTTCGTGGCCTCTGATCGGATTGCCGGTACGATTACGTTGAACGGCCAAGCCAAAGCGGTTGGTGGGTCAGACGGCGGAACATGCTTGGGCAAGACTCTCAAGGAGCTGCGGGCATCAGGGCAAGCGCACGACTTGAAGTCTTAGACCACCAACATAACGCCTTTGCAGGCTATCGGTCTGCGAGAGCTTAGCACGGGGGACCGATGGCGCAGGTGGACTGAACGGGGAACAAAATGTGAGCAAACCGTCCGAGAGGCCGGGATATTGGCAACAAAACCAGGGCATGGCTCGGCGCGGAAAAGGGGGGAGGCATGGAAAACCGACAAGCTCCCTTTAGGGTAACAGCGAGCCGCTTTCTGCGTTCCGTGAGGCTCTTCATCTCGTCGGATGTTGGTGGCCGTGCAAAGCTTCTGATCGCGTGCCTTGTGGCACTGCTCTTCGGGATTAACGTCCTGAATGTGCTCAATAGCTTTGTTGGCAGAAACTTCATGACGGCGATCGCCGACCGGCAGATCAGCGAGTTCTCCCGACAGGCCGTCTTCTATCTCATCGTGTTTATCGGCTCCACCGTCGTATCCGTATATGCGAGTTTCACTGAAGAGCGTCTCGCGCTCCTGTGGAGAGATTTCCTCACGGGTCGCGCCATCAATCTCTATCTCTCCAACGGAGCCTTTTACCGGCTGGATCTTTCGGGGGAGCTCTCTCATCCGGATCAGCGGATGTCGGAAGATATCCGTGCGTTTACCGTGACGACGCTGTCCTTCCTTATCATGATCTTTAACAGCAGCCTGACGATCCTTTCATTTTCAGGGGTACTTTTATCCATCAGCCCCGTGTTGTTCGCTGTTGCCTTCCTTTATGCTGCATGTGGCTCCCTTCTGACGGTCCGGCTGGGGCGACCGCTCATCAAGCTGAACTACGATCAGCTCGACAAGGAGGCAAGCTTCCGGGCGGGTCTCATCCAGGTGCGGGAAAATGCCGAGCAGATCACGCTGTCCGGCAACGAGCGCCAAATGAATTCCTTTCTAGCAAGCCGCCTCGATGATCTGGTTTCGAACTTCCGCGCCATGACATCGGTGAACCGCAATGTCGGCTTCTTCACAACCGGATACAACTGGCTGATCCAGCTCATCCCGGCCCTGATCATCGCACCGGCGTTTTTCCGTGGCGACATCGAATTCGGGGTCATCACTCAGTCGGCAGCAGCCTTCGCGATGCTTGTCGGGGCCTTCTCACTGATCATCAACCAATTTAAGTCGATCTCCAACTTTGCCGCCGTTGTGACGCGGCTCAGCATGCTGCAGGAAGCAATCGAAAATTCTGAGCGCCGTACAAAATCGCAGATTGAGATCGACGGCAACCGAGACGGCCTTTCTTACGAGAGATTGACCCTGCTTTCGGAGCGCGATGGCTCACCGTTGTTCCGCGAGCTTACAGTGACCATTCCGTCTGGTTCGCGGGTACTGGTCACCGGCCAGAGCGAGAACCCGCCAAACGCGCTCTTCGGGGCGACCGCCGGTCTTGCATATCCCGGCTCCGGCAGAATTTTTCGTCCCGCTACCGACAGAATCCGCTTCATTCCGCAACAACCCTATCTTCCGCCAAGTACGTTGCAGCAGATCATCGTTCCGCCGGCGAAGAGTGTCGCTCTTTCGGATGAAGAGATTGCGGCGCTGCTTGCCGAATTCGGACTCGAACACATCTCTACAAATCAGGGAGGTCAACAGGAAATAGAATGGCTTACGGTTCTCACCCCGAGAGAACAACAACTGCTGATGCTCGCCAGCGCGTGCGCGGCTAGGCCACAGGTCGTTTTGCTGGAGCGGACCGAGGTCACGGTGGGGTGGGACCAATTATGTCGGATCATGACACGCTTTTCGGAAGACCGCATTGCCTGTGTTCATATCGGGAACGCAGCCCAGGTATCGTTCTATCACGCCATTCTGCAATTCGCGGATGACGGTACCTGGCGCTGGCAGACGTAGCATAACGGCTGGCGGGCCGTGGAGGAAATACATCGCAAAAGATTGAGGCGACAAGAAACTCGCTAGGAGGCTGACGATGACGAACGCGACTCTTTCAACTGAAGACTATTCAAAGACCACTCCACTGGGGGGCGAAGAACTGCGCTTGATGGACGCCTATTGGCGAGCATCGAACTACCTCTCGGTGGGGCAGATATATCTGCTCGACAATCCGCTTCTGAAGGAGCCGCTCAAGCGCGAGCACATCAAACCGCGGCTGCTTGGTCACTGGGGAACCTCGCCCGGCTTGAATATGCTCTATGTGCACCTTAACCGGGTGATCAAGCGCGACGACCTCAACATGATTTACGTGATTGGGCCAGGTCATGGCGGACCATCTCTGGTTGCGCATGCCTATCTGGAAGGAACCTACAGCGAGGTCTATCCGAACATCAGCCAGGATGCCGAAGGTATGCAGCGGCTTTTCAAGCAGTTCAGCTTCCCTGGTGGCATTCCGAGCCACGTCGCTCCCGAAACTCCAGGAAGCATTCACGAAGGCGGTGAACTGGGCTATGCCTTGAGCCATGCTTATGGCGCAGCCTTCGACAATCCGGATTTGATCGTTGCCTGTGTCGTCGGCGACGGGGAGGCGGAAACCGGCCCGCTCGCGACGGGGTGGCATGGCAATAAGTTCCTCAATCCCGCCCGTGACGGCTGCGTTTTGCCGATCCTGCATCTTAACGGCTACAAGATCGCCAATCCGTGCTTCCTTGCCCGCATTCCCGAAGAGGAACTGCGGAAGTTCTTCGAGGGGATGGGATATGCCCCACTCTTCGTCGAGGGACACGAACCCGACAAGGTGCAGCAGCAATTGGCCGCGGCGATGGATACCGCCGTTGAAGAGATCAAGAGGATCTGGGCGGAGGCGCGCGAAAAGGGCAATCTCAAACGCCCGGCGTGGCCGATGATCGTTTTCCGGACGCCCAAAGGCTGGACTTGCCCGAGCGAAATCGACGGCAAGAAATGCGAGGACTACTGGCGATCGCACCAGGTCCCGATGGGCGAGATGGACAAGCTCGAACACATCGAGATCCTTCAGGATTGGATGAAGACCTACAAGCCCGACGAGCTTTTTGACGAGAACGGCAAGCTGCGCGCCGAGTTTGCCTCGTTGGCCCCTGCAGGGCACCGCCGAATGAGCGCCAACCCGCACGCAAACGGCGGCCTGCTACTGCATGACCTGAGGATGCCGGACTTCCGGGATTATGCGGTCTCCGTGCCGCGACCCGGAGCGACAACGACCGAATCGGCCAGGGTTATGGGCAAGTTTCTGCGTGACGTCATGAAGCTAAACCTGAATAGTAAGAACTTTCGGCTGTTTAGCCCCGACGAGAACAACTCCAATCGCTGGCAGGACGTTCTGGAGGTCACTGATCGCTGCTACATGGCCGAAATCTATCCTGAGGACGATCACCTGTCGCCCGATGGGCGCGTTATGGAGGTGTTGAGCGAACATCAATGTCAGGGCTGGCTGGAAGGCTACCTGCTGACTGGACGCCACGGCTTCTTCTCCTGCTACGAGGCCTTCATTCACATTATCGACTCCATGTTCAATCAGCACGCCAAATGGCTGAAAGTGTGTAACGACATTCCGTGGAGGCGGCCGGTCGCGTCGCTTAACTATTTCCTGAGCTCGCACGTCTGGCGGCAGGACCACAACGGCTTCAGCCATCAGGATCCAGGCTTCATCGACCATGTGGTCAACAAGAAGGCCGAGGTGATCCGCGTCTATCTGCCGGCCGATGCCAACACACTGCTTTCGGTCACCGACCATTGCCTTCGTAGCCGCAACTACGTGAATGTCGTCGTTGCCGGAAAGCAACCGGCCCCGCAATGGCTGACCATGGACGAGGCGATCAAGCATTGCGCCGAGGGCCTGGGTATTTGGGAATGGGCCAGCAACGACAAGGGCAGCGAGCCAGACGTCGTGATGGCCTGCTGCGGCGACGTTCCGACGCTGGAGACGCTGGCTGCGGTACAGTTGCTTCGGCAGCACCTGCCCGAACTGAAGGTGCGCGTCATCAACGTCGTCAACCTCATGAAACTGCAGCCTTCGAGCGAGCATCCGCATGGACTTTCCGACCGCGATTTCGATACGCTGTTCACCAAGGACAAGCCGATCATCTTCGCGTTCCATGGTTATCCTTGGCTTATCCATCGCCTGACCTACCGGCGAACCAACCACGGCAATCTGCATGTGCGGGGATACAAAGAGGAGGGCACGACCACGACGCCCTTCGACATGGTGGTCCTGAACGAACTAGATCGCTTCCATCTTGTCGAAGATGTCATCGATCGGCTGCCGCAACTCGGTGCCAGTGCCGCCTACCTGAAACAGCGGCTCCACGAGAAACTGATCGAGCACCGGCAATATATCGAGAAGCATGGCGATGACATGCCTGAAATCAGCGGGTGGAAGTGGGGCGCCCAAGAGCAGACAGCCAGCAGGCACCGGACATCCACGGAAGGCGACAATATCTAGGGGCGCCAGGCTTGCAGATTGTTGTTCGGCTGGCGGCATTGAATGCCGATGCAATACGCAAATCGCCCCTGCAGACGCGCAGAGGGTGATTTGCGGGTCGGAACGAAGACGGCACCCACGGCCAAGTAACCGCAAAGCTGTTGGGAATGGGGGAGCCATGATCGAGGTATCAACCGCACCGGATCCAGAGTTCACCGTCAGTGATGAGGATTTCGCGCGATTGCAGTTTACGACGCTGCTTTATTATCTGCATTGCACGAACCCCGACAACGGGCTCGTTCGCGACAAGACACAAGACGGGGCACCGGCGAGTATTGCGGCGATCGGTATGGCGCTTGCAACGATACCCGTGGTTGTGAACCGCGGCGTCATCATCCGCGAGTTTGCCGCCAAGATCACCCGACGGCGGCTCGAATTTCTGATGCAATGCCACCAGGGACCGGAGCCAGATGCCTCCGGCTACAAGGGCTTTTTCTATCATTTCCTTGATATTGAGACCGGCCGCCGGGTGTGGGAATGCGAATTGTCGACCATCGACTCGGCGTTTCTGTTTGCCGGTGCCCTGACTGTTGCCACCTATTTTGATGCAGACACGGCCGACGAGGTCAAGATCAGGACGCTTGCGACGTCGCTGTACGAGCGGGCGGACTGGAACTGGGCGCGCGATCAGGGTGCGACACTGACGCACGGCTGGAGGCCGGAGTCCGGCTTCATCCCTTATCGCTGGCGCGGTTACGACGAAGGTCTACTTCTCTATATACTGGGGCTAGGCTCGCCGACGCATCCGCTACCACCGGAAAGCTATGCGGCCTATACCGAGAGCTACGAGTGGCGAAACATCTTCGGGCGCGAGCTGCTCTATTCCGGCCCGCTCTTTACGCATCAGTTGTCGCACATGTGGATCGATTTCCGCGGCATTCGCGATGAATTCATGCGCGAGCATAACAGCGACTATTTCCAGAACAGCCGACAGGCGACTTTCGTGCAGCAGGAATATGCGATCCGAAATCCGATGGGTTTTGAAGGCTATGGCGAGCATTGCTGGGGATTTACCGCAAGCGACGGCCCCGGCTGGCATACGGCGGAAATCGGTGGCGTGCGCCGTGAGTTTTTCGATTATATTGCTCGCGGCGCGCCGTTCGGGCCGGATGACGGGACCGTATGTCCTTGGGTTGTCGTGGCATCACTACCTTTTGCGCCTGAGATCGTCATTCCGACCGTTCGCAGCTTCGCGCGGATGAACTTGGGGATGACCCGGCTTTACGGGTTTAAGCCTTCGTTCAATCAAACCTTCAAGGATGCGACTAGCCCGACAGGCTGGTGGATCAGTCCCTACCATTTCGGGATCGATCAGGGGCCTGTGGCGCTGATGATCGAGAACTATCGAACGGGCTTCCTGTGGAATCTGATGCGCGACTGCGAACCTGTCGTTTCCGGATTGCGCCGGGCGGGCTTCACCGGCGGGTGGTTGTAGGCAGCTCTTTTTTCGCTGATTTCGAGCGCGCCTTGTCAATGATCGGAGACGGCGAGCCTGTTCATTGGGCCCGGCCCGCCAGGATTATCGAGATCCGCGGAGCTGATCGTCCTTCAACCAGTTCCGGTTGAAGACATTCGCCGTTTTCTCCGTCATCTGCGAGGTGTGCACGATGTCTTCCCGCAGCCACCAATCAATTGAGGTTGCAGGTGCCGAAAGTACTCCCTGCTCCAGATCCGTCCTAACCAAGAGGGATATAGATTGGATGTGCGGAGACTTCGCCGCGGACGTTTCTGCAGCCGACAACGACAGAGGAGCCCAAAGACCCGTCACCAGAACGGAAACGTATACCGGAAGCATTTGCGCGTACGACATCACATGCACCCCGCCAAGACTCCGCCAATACTACAACGCCCGACGTCGAGTATACAACGAGACTCTGTATTCTTGGTCCTTGACCCGGAATATGCCAGCAGCAAAGCATTTAATCGATTAAATAACGGCAGACATTCTGGGAGCGCCTACCTTTAACCTCTAGATCCCTGTTGCTCCTGCTTGCAGGGCTGCGCGTACCGCAGAGACGAAGGTTCGTACTTTGGGCAATACATTTCGGGTCGTCGGATAGACGGCCCAAATGCTGATCTCCTCTGGAGCGCAATCTTCAAGGACAACGCGCTGCAAACGACCGGTCTGAAGGTCGTCGGCTATTGCCCATTCCGACAGTAGAGCAATGCCACATCCGGCTACACATGCAGCCTGGCATCCAGCGATGCTACTGGACGAGAAGCGAGGAGCGATACGAACATGCGTTTCCACATCGCCTCGCACGAACGTCCAGTGTGTGACCCCTGTCATTGGAAGGCACTGGTGATGAGCGAGTTCATCCAGACGCTTCGGGGGGGCGTGCCGCTGGAGGTAATTCGGAGAGGCAACCAAGGTGCGCGGGTTGTCGGCCAACTTCTGCGCTATCAGGCTGCTGTCGCGCAGACGCGCGATACGGATAGCCAGATCGGTGCCGGTGGCAGTGAGGTCGGGAAGGCGGTCGTTCATGTCCATTGCGATCTGCATTTCGGGGTTCGCTGCCAGAATGCCGGGGAGCAACGGCGCGACTATCTTCATGCCAAAGGCTATCGGTACCGAGACGCGCAGAAGACCGGCGGCGCCCAGCATGTCTGCTCTCACCCGCGCTCGCCCCTGCTGTTCATTTTCGACGATGGCCATGGCGAAAGGCAGGAAAGCTTCACCCTCGGGGGTAAGTGAAAGGGACCTCGTGGTTCGGTGAAGCAGCCGGACACCAAGACTGGCTTCCAAAGAGGCTAGGCGGCGTGTGGCCGCCATAGGAACCAAACCAAGTCGGCGACCGGCTTCGGAAATGCTCCCTGAAGAGGCTGCTCCCACAAAGACGGCAAGGTCGTCAGTGTTCATTATAACGGAATTCGATAAACGGGCTGAACATCATCCAATACTAAACCGAGTTTTGATCAAATGCTACATCAATTGCCATCTCATAGCTTGAAAGGCAGAGACAATGACAATTGCGACATTCAATCACAAAACGACGGTGGGCGTCAGTAGAACGGCTTTGCTGGCAATGGCGTCGGCCAGCGGTATCGCGGTCGCCAACATCTACTACAACCAGCCAATGCTGGGCATAATCGAAGCGAACTTTCCGGGCCAATCCGCAACTGGATTGGTCCCGACGGCGACGCAGTTGGGGTACGCCTTGGGCCTATTTCTGCTGTTACCGCTCGGTGATCTGGTTCACCGTCGAAAGCTCATAATCGGACAGTTCATAATCCTGGCGATCGCGCTGTCGCTTGCCGCGGTGTCATCGTCGGCGTGGATGCTGGTGGCGAGTTCGCTGCTCGTCGGAGCAAGCTCGACCGTCGCGCAACAAATCGTGCCGTTGGCTGCCTCGCTAGCGCCGCCTGAAAAACGCGGGGCCACCATCGGTACTGTGATGGCCGGTGTCTTGTCAGGCATCCTGTTCAGCCGAACTCTTTCTGGGTTTGTCGGCGAACACGCGGGATGGCGGGAGATGTTCTGGATCGGCGTTCCTATGGCGCTGACCGCCGCCGCTCTGATGTTCGTTACTCTTCCGGATCATGCGCCGGCTTCTCGGATGCGGTACCACAACGCGATAAAGTCGCTTGCCCATCTGTGGAAGAGCGAACGATCGTTGAGAACCGCAACGGTTGTGCAGGCCGCACTATTTGCATCGTTCACGACCTTCTGGACGATCCTGGCCCTGTACCTCCAAGGCCCTGACTTCAAACTTGGTGCCGATGTTGCAGGCCTGTTCGGAATTGTTGGCGCGGTCGGCGTCTTCGCGGCTCCAGTTGCGGGTAGAATCGCTGACAAGCGTGGACCGCACTTCGTCGTATGGCTTGGCGCGATCCTCACCGTCATCTCTTGGGCGATCTTCGGGGCATGGGCGTCGCTCGTTGCTCTGGTTGTCGGAGTGTTCATTTTGGACTTTGGCATTCAGAGCGCCCTGGTCTCTAATCAACACATCATTTACGCGCTCAACCCAGAGGCACGTAGCCGACTGAACACCATCTTCATGACGGGGATGTTCCTTGGTGGTGCCGCCGGTTCAGCTATTGCATCCGCTGCTTGGGACAAAGGGGCTTGGAGCGCAGTGAGCATTGTTGGGGGTGTCCTGCCTTTGGCTGCTCTCGCTCTCAAAGCCTTGGGCCATGGCAACAAAGCAAATGCTGCTCACGCCAAGTAGGATGTTGACATGCAACCGTTGAAGATTGGGATTGTCGGTGGTTCACTTGCGGGCTTGTTTTCCGCGATAATTCTCCATGGCGACGGTCACGATGTCACCGTTTTCGAGCGCTCCGCCCACGGCTTGGCCGGGCGGGGCGCCGGACTGGTCGGGCAAAGTGATCTTTTCCGAATGCTGCGTGCCATTGGATGCGAGCATGTAGCCCGAGTAGGGTCGTCGCGCGGGAGCGGATATACCTCGACGCCGAGGGTCGCATCGCGAAACGCATCGAAACGCCGCAAACCCAGATCTCCTGGGATACTCTTTACGCAACGATCGCTTCGAAGCTGCCGACCGAACGCTATCGTGCGGGAATGCCGGTCATGCATGTCGAGGAGTTCGTAGACCATGTGGCAATCAGTTTCGCAGATGGGCATACCGTCGACTTTGACCCCGTCATTGGTGCAGATGGACTGGCGTCGCGTGTGCGAAGCATCGTCAACGTCAACGACGCGAACGAGTTCGCGGGTTATGCCGCTTGGCGGGGGCATCATCCCGGAAAGCGATCTTCCGCCCGACGCGTCGATCCTGCTCGACCGCTTTTCACTTCATGTGAGGAAAGGCGTCCAGCTCTTGGATATCTCGTCCCTGGATCCGAGGGCGAAACGAAGCAGGGTTCCCGCCGATATAATTGGGTTTGGTACCGACCAGCTTCTGTGGACGAGCTTCCATCACTCTTTAATGGTACGAGTGGGAGGAAATACGACTTCTCATTACCACGTGGCGAATTCGCGCCTTCATGCAGGAAGCCGCTAATAAAGGATGCTTTCGTGGTTTTGCCGTCGCACTTCGCCTTGGCGATCCAAGCCACGAGCAGCCCTTTCATCCAAGCTGGTGCAGCCAGGAGGGCGCTTTGGCAGTGGCTACGCGAACATATTGGGGCCGATCTCCCCGCCAACTTCGATGATTACATCCGCGGGGACATTGTTCCTCCTTGCCGCAGCGCGAATGGCTTCAGGATTTGGCGCTTCGTAAAGGCAGTAGGTCTTTTTCCTGTCGGCGCTGAGGAATGAAAAGATCCACTTTACTCCCTCCTCGTCGTTGATCAGATTGATTTCTTCAACTCCCTCCTTCGATAAGTTGAGTTGTTCGGCAAAGTTTCTCTCAATGATATAGCGTGGCATGACGAGACCCTCTTCCCACGTAAGCAGCGAACTGTTGGCCTAGTGAATGGTCTGCTTCAGGCGTTGTTGCAGCCTGACCATTCCCAGTTCGTCGGCAGTTGACCGGGCATGCTCGGATAGCGACATTGCTCTCTTTATCGTGGATCGGCTACCTGTTTTCATTAGCAAGTCTGAATATTCCGCCTGCGTGTGCGCGAGCCACAGTCGCGAGCCGATTGCCGCGTTCATCTCTAAAGCATGCTCATAGTGTTTGGACGCACGGTCGAACTCACCCAGCGCGGCAGATAACATGCCGAGATACCGGCTTGCGGCACCGAAGCAGACAGTCGCCATTCCTATCGTGACGGTCATCTCCTTGTAGTCGAGCATTAGGTTGTAGAGAGCCTGGGCCGCTTTCGTGTCGCCGAGACCGGCGGCGACCTCCGCCAGGAACGACAGCGACGCGCTTCGCTTTCCATCAAGCGGAACGGTGAATCGGGTGCGGGCAAGCTCAGTCAATCTCCGCTGGGCCGCTTCCCGATAGCCCAGGTCAAAGGCAATTAACGCGAAACCCGGTAGCCAGGTCGTTTCTTGCGGATTTTCCTCGATCAGCAACTTAATGATAGGCGCGACCTCCGAGAGACGGCTCTGCTCCCGGCGGATCGCAAACATTTGCATGCCGTAGACACCTTCGGGCGCCACGCCAAGAGTGTGCTTGCCGAGCTTCAGCGCTTCTTCGGCGAGCTCCTCAGCGGCGGTGAACCTTCCATCGAGGATAGCCATCATCGCTCTTGCGATCCGGGCGTAGAACTGGACGTTGAGATGCTGCCGCTTGGTGCCAAGGTCCTCCAGGGCGTCGACCGCCCGATCAGCTCGTTCGCGATCGCCCAGTTCAGTTGAGACGTAGGTTTCAATGGAAAGCGCCCTGGTTAGCACGTCGTCATCGTCTATCTCACCCGCGAGGCGCAGTATTTCATCTACGCGGGCGATCCGTTCGCGTTTTTCCGTGGCGGATTTGACCGGCGAGGCCGTCAGGAGGGGGAGAACTGAGAGCTCCACAAGCGAGGTCTTGTCGCCAACCTGCCGGGCGAGTTCTATTCCTACGCTATGGCATGTTGCTGCCTTCTCGCTGTCACTCAGGTAGGCGTATGCCCGCGCAAGGTGGCTGAAAAGCTGGGATCGAGACCTCTTGTCCGCTGGTTCGACCATCGCCAGGGCCTCCTCGAGAAGAGGTAAGGTTTCGGCAAGCGAATTCGAAGAGAGAAATTGGGAGCTGTCAAGCCCGATCACTGCGCGAACGAAGCCCTGCGTGTCTGCCGCTTTGCGTGCCAATGGGGCGGCCAGCCTGTATTTCGCCAGCGAATCCGTCATACGGCCCGCAGCGTACAGGGCGTCGCCTAGTTTCAGGACTGCTTCGAGAACGTCCATTTGCTGGCCGGGCTCCTTGGGCAAGTGTTCCGCGATCGACAGTGCGTTCTGGAAATGGTCGACCGCCTCGTAATTGGCGGATCGTGCAAGCGCTCGTTCTCCGGCTTTCATCCAGTATGGGAGCGCGAGTTCGACCCGCTGCGCTTTCTCGTAGTGTTGGGCGATCAGTTCAGGCTGTGTGGCAGCGACATCGGCATACTGGTCGACGAGAACCTTGGCGATCTCCTCGTGGAAGTGTCGCCGCCGTCGGTTAAGGAGGGATTTATAGGCGGCATCCTGAATGAGCGCATGACGGAAAACAAGGGTATCGTTCAAGACACCGCCTCCGACGACGATCTGGCTGGAAACAAGCTGGTGCAGTGCCTTCCCAAGGATCCGATCATCGAGGCCTGCAATCTTCGAAAGGAGGCCACGGTCGAATTCCCTGCCAATTACAGCGGCAATCTGGGCGATCTCCTTGGCGGTTGCTGCTAGATGATCGAGACGAGCCATCAAAGAACCCTGCAGGCTGTCCGGGATCTCTACGTTGGGCGACGTTGACGTTCCGGTCTCGATGATTGAGCGGGTCAACTCCTCGATGAACAGCGGCACGCCGTCCGCTCGCTCTGCGATCATTTCCGCAACTTGTTCGGGAATGTCGCAGTCCATCGATCCGATGAGCTCGTGCATCTGTTGCCTGGTCAGGCGTCCAAGGGAGAGTGTTGTCGATTGCGCCAATCCGCTGGCCCAGTCCGCGCTCCATTCCGGTCTATGGGTCACGACGACAAGGGCGGCCGTGCCGTGAAGTCGGCCGACGAGTTCTTGTAGCACTTCGATGGTTGAGGGATCCATCCAGTGTGCATCTTCTGCGACCATGAGCACCGGTGCGATTCTGGTCGCAAGCAGCAGGCGGTTCGCAAGAGTGCGGACGAGAAGTTCCTTGCGCTGATGGGGGGAGAGATTTAGCGGCTTGAACTCGTCACCGACATCCAACGATAGTAGCTCCGCATAGATCGCGCCAACGTCCGAGGGCCTTTCGCCGTAGCGGCTGACCAGGGTGCGAAACTTCTCGAGCCGCGTGTTTCGGTCGTCTGTCGGGGTAAACATCGCGAGCCGGCTTAGTCGCTCGACGATTGGGTAGAATGCCGACGTGGCGTGATAGGGTGAGCACTGCAATCGTATCAGTTCATGCTCTGTTTCGTGCAAGTGCTCTTCCAAGGCTTCGACAAGGCGGGATTTTCCGATGCCCGCTTCCCCCGACAAAAACACCATTTGTCCTTGGCCGGCCTTTGCCAGCTCCCACCGTTCGAGCAGCAGGCCGATCTCGCTGGCGCGTCCGATAAATTTCGAAAGCTTTCTGGAATGCGCGGCTTCGAAACGGCTGTCCACCTCTCGCTCGCCGCGGACTTCGAACAGCGCAATGGGCGAGGTGAATCCTCTGAGCTTCCGCTCGCCGAGGCTGGCGATTTCGAACGACCTCCCGGCGAGGCGGCGGGTGCTGTTCGAGACCACGATCTGGCCCGGGGCGGCCGCCCCCTGCAGGCGTGCTGCCAGATTGGGTGTGTCTCCCGCGATCGATCCACGCTCCTTCGCGCTGCCGTCAGTGTCGCCAACGACCACGTGCCCCGATGCAATGCCGATCCGAGCCTGCAGTCCCCGCTGGTTGGGCGATTGCAGCGCATCGACTGCGACCATCGCCTCGAGACCGGCCCGGATCGCGCGCTCGGCGTGGTCCTCGTACGCCATCGGCCACCCAAAATAGGCAAGCACGCCATCTCCGAGATACTTGGCGACATAACCTCCGAACCGCGTGACTGCGCCCGCGACGCTATCCTGATAACGGCGGATCAACTCGTGCATGTCTTCAGGGTCGAGCTGCTCCGACAATGCAGTCGACCCTACGAGGTCGCAGAAGAGCACGCTGAGTATCCTTCGGTCAGCCGCAGCGTCCGTCGCGTTGGGAGCAGGTTGCTGTTCGTCCGAAGGTTGGTGCGCAAGTCCGTTTATCGCGGCCAGAATAATCTTCCGGTGGCCAAGCGAGACGCCGAGTTCACGGAGGTCGGATTCCGCGACATGAGGGAGCGCTCGCAGATCAACGTCATTTTCGATGAAGGCCGCGGCGTACTTGCCGAGACCGAGTTGGGCCAGCCAATCCTCAATCGTCTGCATCGACTTTCAATCCGCTCAACCATTGCTGAAAAATACCACGAACGACGGTCGTCTGCACGCCGTTGCGCGGACCGAGAGTTTACGAAGATCCCCGCTGATCGTCAGGTTGCTGACCAATGGATTTGCGAAACCTATTTCGGTTGCTGATCAGTCGCAGTCTTTGGGCCTTAGCCTTGAATTATGGACTATTTGCATCTTTCGGCGCATTCTCTGAAACCGAAATCGACCGCTGTGGGAAGCGAATTAAGTCGTCAGTGCATCGTTCCATGAACGCATCTAGTCAGCGTTCGATTCGACGTCAGGAGCTTCAGGCTCGGCTTCAGGAGGGTGTAATGAACAGCGAAAACATCGGGAAGCTCACACAGAATCTCCGCGGTACTCTTATCGGACGCGACCATGCCGACTACGAGGACGCCCGCAGGCTTTACAATGCCATGATCGACAAGCGGCCGCTTTTGATCGCAAAGTGTTCGGATGCTGCAGACGTGATTGCCGCCGTGAACTTCGGCCGCGACAACGAGCTTCCAATCGCCGTCCGCGGGGGTGGCCACAACGGAGCTGGGTTTGCCAGCGTCGACGACGGCATCGTCATCGATCTGTCGCTGCTGCGGGGTGTGCGCGTCGACCCGGTAAAGCGGACAGTTCGTGTAGGTGCCGGGTGTACGACTGGCGAGGTCGACCATGCCACCCACGCCTTTGGGCTTGCAATCCCCTTTGGTGTCGTCTCGACCACAGGCGTGGCGGGCCTGACGCTGAACGGTGGCCACGGATACCTCACTCGCCAATATGGGCTTGCAATCGACAATCTGATCGAGGCCGACGTCGTGCTGGCGGATGGCACGTTCGTCACCGCCAGCAAGGCCGAGCGCCCGGATCTGTTCTGGGGGCTGCGCGGCGGCGGTGGCAACTTTGGCGTGGTCACCAGTTTTCTGTTCGAGGCGCACCCTGCGGACACGGTTTATGCCGGTCCGATCTTCTGGGAGTTGAAGGATGCCGGGACGGTGATGCGCTGGTACCGCGAGTTTTTGGCAACCGCGCCGGACGAGTTTTACGTCTTTCTTGGACTGCAGACGGTTCCCTCCGCCGATCCGTTCCCAGTCGAGCATCGTGGCAAGAAGATCTGCGTGCTTCTCGTTTCCTACAATGGAGCGGTCGCCAACGGGGAGAAGGCAGTCAATGCTATTCGCAAGGCGCTTCCGGTTCCGATTGTCGATTTTGCAGGTCCGATACCTTACCCGGCACTTCAAGGCATGTTCGACGGGCTCTATCCGAAAGGCCTTCAATGGTACTGGAAGGGCGATTTCGTGAAGACGCTTCCCGATGCGGCGATCGAAGCGCACATCGAACAGGTCGCCAAGGCACCCAGCGAACCCTCGTGCATGCACCTCTACCCGATCGATGCCGCTGTCCATCGCAAGGCAAGCGATGAAACGGCATGGAGTTGCCGGGATGCTACGTGGTCGATGGTTATTGCCGGTGTTGACGCCGATCCGCGGCAGGCGGGGACGTTGAAGAAATGGGCGACCGACTATTGGCAGGCGGTCCATCCGTTTGATCTTAGCGGCGCTTACCCGAACTTCATGATGGACGACGAAGGCGATGTGCGCCTAAAGGCCACGTACGGCGACAACTACGAGGGTCTCGTTCGACTGAAAAAGAAATACGACGGAAGCAACCTGTTCCGGATGAACCATAACATTCGCCCTGCCGCCTGACGCCGAGAGGGGCGCTACTGAAGATCCACGATCCTGGCGGCCACTACGATTGTGGCTGCCAATGTACGCTTCTTGGCACTGAGAGGGCAGTCGAACTTCTTCCCGGCAATCGATTGCGGGTTCTTAGTCGCAGCAAACATCAATCTACTACGACGCTTGTTCGCTAGCGAACGGAACCGAAGCGCAGCGTCGTCGTTAGCGTTTATTTGCCGAATGCCCCCTCGAAGCTTCAATGCTCTCCTTTAATCCTGCGCCGACGACTGCGGGTTTTTCATTCGCCGTACGGTTTCGTACTAAGCCTTTCTGCTAGCTGAGGGAGAAACGGTCGGAGGCGTATATTTTTAATCCGTCCATCGATAGTTCCATCCCTGTGAATGGGAGCATCACGATGCCTAATCGCGAAGATCCAAATCTGCCACGCAACACCGCGCGCCGACGTTTTCTGGGAGTGGCGGCCGCTGCCGCTGCTCGGGTCGCAAGCATGGCGGCTCTTGTAATGGCAACGTCGTCTTTGCCGGTGAGAGCAGCGGGCCTGCATTTGGGATGGGGTAACGGCAACGGCAACGCCGGTGGGAATGGCAAGCCCGGTGCACAATGCTTTCTGCGTGGGACGTCAATCCTCACGGATTGCGGCGAAAAGCGTGTCGAGGATCTTCAGACTGGAGATGGCGTTGTCCTTCTGGAAGGAGAAACCAGCCCCATCAAGTGGGTCGGTCGGCAGGCATTTACCAAGCAAGGCGGGTGCTGGCAGGAAGGCGTCGTACCAATTCGAGTGGCACGTCATGCGCTCGGCAACGGCACGCCACATTCCGATCTCTACCTGTCACCCGGTCACGCTCTGTTCCTCAATGGCGTACTCATCCGCGTGAAGGATCTCGTAAACGGGACAACAATTGCGCCGATCGCACCGCGCGACGATATGACGATTGAGTATTACGCCGTCCTGCTCGCGACGCATCAAGTAATCATTGCCGAAGGTGCGGCGGCAGAGACCTTCCACCCCTCGGACAGCAATTGCGAAAATTTCGCAAATTTCGTGGACTACGAGCGCCTGTATGCCGGTGAGCTACGCGAGCCGATGACATCCTATGCAACGGTTCTCGGCGAGGAAGGCGGCTGGCAGCATCTGAAAGCCCTTCTTCTTCTTGGAGCCTCGCCTTTGATGCCAATGAGCGATCCGTTCGAGGATGCCTACGGGAAGATCAATGCGCAAGCCAAAGAGCTGTCTGCCTAGACGAGATCGTTACGTTGGGGAGTCAGCGGACCCGTTTGCGGTGGGGCTTTGCGGTATCTTCTTCCCCTCGAAGTTGCTGTCAAGCGGGACTTCGGGCGCGGCTCTGACCGCGGGCCTTAATGTCTTCCCATTGCAGGTAGTGTACATGGCACCACCAGCGGGTTTCGATTGTCTTGGATGAGGCAAAACCGAGACCGCCCCCATTTCCCGCACGCGGTTACAGAGCAGTAGTGGTTCATATGGATGGCATCGGTTTCTTTGCCGTGTCCTCGGCAATGGCTTGGAAATGCGGCGCGGCGCGACCCGGTCAAGGCATCATCCAAAAGGAGTTGGAGCAAACGGCGGCGCTTTTGGGTTTGTCGCTGGCTTTGCAAAATCCCCGGCAAAGCTGTTTCAATGCAAAATTCCCCGCAGCCGCGTCTGCGGGGTTTTTTGTATGCTATCGAACGGGAACCGCAGAATTGGTAAAGCGTTTTTTATGCTCGGAATACTGAACGTTCTCGTTCGTGTTCTGACCTTTCCAGTACACCAAACTAAGCCCTGCTCTTGTTCAGCGGGGCTTCTTTTTGGTTGCCGCCGCGTTAGTGGCTTTGCGGTTTCCATCTATTTCGTCACGAAATAGGCGGCCTTGTAACGTTCGCTCGCTGAAACCCGGCCGCGATCAGCCGCGCCGCGCTTTGATTTGTCGTCTGCCATTGCATTTTTCCTTCGGGCCAGGAACCTAAGCTCTAAACCGGGGAACGAAGCACGAAGATGGACGTTGCTCCACCTGTTCAAAGGCAGGAGGCGCGATGTTTGCAGGTTTCGAGCTCGACATGATTCAATTGCCGGAGGCGACGCTTCGCGTGCGCCACGGCGGTTCCGGTCCGCCCATTCTGCTGTTGCACGGACATCCGAGAACGCATACGACCTGGCACAGGGTCGCGCCACTGCTTGTCCGGCGCTTTACTGTGGTTTGTCCGGATTTGCGCGGTTTCGGTCAATCTAGCAAGCCGATCGACGCTGACAATGACGAGGCATCGTCGAAACGGGCAAAGGCCCGCGATTGCGTGGCTCTCATGAAGCATTTCGGCTTCGACCGCTTCCATCTGGCAGGCCATGACCGCGGAAGCAACACGGCTTTCCGCACCGCGATGGACCATCCGTCCAGCGTGTCGAAACTTGCAGTGCTCGACAGCGTGCCGATCCTGGAAGCGCTCGAACGATGTGACGCGAATTTTGCATCCAGGTGGTGGCACTGGTTCTTCTTTGCCCAACCTCGCAAGCCCGAGCAGGCGATCCTCGCCGATCCCGATGCCTGGTACGGCGGCTCGGCAGAGGCAATGGGCTCTGAGAATTACAGAGATTTTCGGGCGGCCATCCATGATCCCGAAACGATCAAAGGAATGCTTGGCGACTATCGCGCCGGTATCCGCGTCGATCCTCTGCATGACCGGGAGGATCGCGCAGCCGGCCGCAAGCTCCAATGTCCGGTTCATGTCCTGTGGTCTCGAAGGGACGATATGGAAGAGCTCTACGGCGATGTGGTTTCTGTGTGGCAGCCATGGGCGGCACGGCCGGTAACAGGGGCCGGCATCGACTGCGGACACCATATGGCGGAGGAGGCCCCAGAAGCGCTTGCCGAGGAGCTGGAACGCTTCTTCACATCCAAGGCTGTGATATGATCATTCGTAGGGTCGGGAGGCGTGGCTTGCACACATTATGTACATGAAACACAACCGACGAGAATCGACCGGCAGGGCCGCAGGCAAGCTTCGCAAGCTGGAGGCCAAGTATGAAGCTTTCCGCCGACTAGCGCGCCCCGTCATGCCTTGGCGAGTGTTCGATCTTTCAGTGCGTTATCTCCGAGTATAACTGTTTGGGCCATATCATCAGGGAGAACGTGCATTCCCGCTTCATGCGCCGCATCGACGAAAGCCGCGCGTGCCGTACTGGCATCGATATACCAGTCGATAGCCTCCATCGATCGCCACAGTGCGTTATGGTACTTCCTTCCGCCTCCCGGCCATTTCCCGCCCATCAGCATCTTCACCAAATCCTGCACTGTCTCGGCGTGCTGATATTGGCCGACTCCGTTTAGTTCCACTTCGAGTGGCTTGATTAGGACGGGAAGGTCTTCATTCATGGCTGCACCCTTGACAAAGCAGGAATCAGAAAATGGCGACCAATTCGCGTTCGTCCAGATGCGCCGAAAGAATATATTAGCAGCACTAAAAATAAGGATTAGAGTCATCGCAGGCTTTGGGCAGCGTCAACCCCAAAGCAGCCGTGTTGTCAGCCTTGGCCCCGCGCACTCCGTCCTGCGTTGGGGCCTCCTTTTGGACTGGAACCCCAAAAGCAGAACCCCGGCGGAACGGCCGGGGGCTCTATTACGGCAAGATGAACGAGCTCAGTCCAAACACGCGCCCCTCAAAGTTACGCTCGTGTGGTTGAGCTTCCTCAGGGGACCATTCGGCTATTGGCCGCTTCCGGGCTCACAATAATCTTGCCGCGAGCGCGGCCCGATGCCTGCCGGGCGAAGCCAGCCGACCCATCGTTCAGATCGATCACCCGGTCGATCAGGACCTGAACTCCGCCGGCGACCTTATCGATCACAGCGGCAAGGCGGCGAGCATCCGAGGAGTGGAAGACGAAGGCTGCCGACACGCCGTGCGCCTTGGCAAGCGCCTCGTCGGCGATGGTGATGCCGTCACCCGAGGCGGTGGTGATGACGCGCGCGCCAGCGGCCCGGGCGAACTGGATGGCGAAGCTGCCAACGCCGCCGAGGGCGAGCGGTTTTGGGCAGGTCGATGCGGCGCTGGCGGCGAGCGGGCATCGTCGTCGCATTGCCGTCTCTCTCCCGCAGATGTACGCCGCACCGTTGATGGTCGCCCGGTCGGACCTGATCGCGACGATTATGGAAGGCGTGGTCACCCGCTCCGGCTTCAAGAACGAGCCTATCCTGCTGCCTCTATCGTTGCCTCCGGTCCCGTTCGTCATGTCTTGGCACCGTCGAAATGAGGTTCACCCGGTGCAGCAATGGATGCGCGATCTGCTCGTCGAGCTCGCTTCCTCCATTCACCAATCACATGCACTGATATAACAGTACCAATTGAGTATATATCGGGTCCTCAACCGCGGGTTCGCAATACTGTTTCAAAGCCGGCCGATGAGCATTTATCGGAATCATATGAAAATACATGGCGTTGTTGATCCCTATGGATTTCTGCACGCCAGAGATTTCGTCGAAGCCTGCAACTCTTTTTGCGCCGGGTGCCTTCAGGATCTCCTGATAGAAAATCCTGAATTCTGGTTTATGTGGGAAGACCTAGAGAAACCGCCAGGGCTTCCTGGCCGTTTCGAGGACGCATTGGAAAATGGGTAACCGCACATGTTCTTGAGCAAATTGATACCGGGGATAAACAAGAGGGTTAGCGCCCGACTTTACTATCCCGAAAATGTGCCGCCAGCGGACTGTCAACACGATGGCGTATGCTTCCATACCATCACTGTCACAACCGCAGACGGTTTGTCGATTTCGGGACTGGCGACGCAAGCGCCTCTCGACGCCAAATGCTGCATCGTCTTTTTCCATGGAAATGGCGGGAGTGCAGCTCAATGCGCTACCCTCGTTGCACCGCTTTACCAACTTGGTGCCCAAATTATTGTTGCGGAATACCGCGGTTACGGTGGAAACGAGGGGCTTCCCTCGGAAGAAGGGCTGATGCACGATGCGCGGGCCTTTTATAGACATGCGACAGCCGTCTCGAACTTGCCTGTTCTACTTGTAGGTCATTCTCTTGGAGGTAACATTGCCATCCAGCTTGCCGCCGAAAGAGATCGAGACATCGCCGGTCTGGTTACGGTCAATGCTGTCGCGTCCGTCATAGCATTTGTGCCCGCCTATATCCGCCGCTTCGTTACAGATCGATTTGAAGCAGCTCCCAAAGCTCGGCTCATTACGATTCCGTGGACGATCGCGCACGATATCGGAGATCAAGTCGTGCCACTTACGCACGGATTGGCACTTTGCCATCATGCATTTCAAAACGTAAATATGCGACTGGTAACCCTTAATAATCGGCGACACGATTTTGTCGTTCAGTCGATTGCTCCACTTATTTCCGAACATCTTTCGATCTTGGCCGGGGAGGGATGCGCCGCTGGGAAATGTGAGCCTTTGGATGTTTTCGGTCAATGACGGCCATCTGGCTGCGCTGACTTCCCTTCCAGCAACGCTTCAAGCTCGAGCAGCTAAATCAGTTCGGCGGGCGACATTGTGCGCAGCGGAGCCATCTGGGCTTAGAAACATGGCTTGCCATTCGCCCGCCCGAGATCAGCTATCCCTTCCACGACCGCGATGCCATCGTCACCAACTGCGGCCGTCTGTGCATCCATCGCAAGAAGATCAACATCTCAACCGTCATGGCCGGTCAGAGGCTCGGCCTCAAGCAGGTCGACGACGGTATTTGGCACGTCAGCTTCATGCACTATGATCTCGGATATATCGACCTGGAGCAGAGGACTTTGCAAACCATCGACAACCCGTTCGGCACCTGAAGCACAAGAATCGTTAGGTGGTTGGCGTGGCGGCAGAGGCCTGTTGCGTCCGGATAGCCTGCGCGGCCGCGGCCGCGCCTCCACCGTCCTTCTCGTCACCTCCGACCTGCACAGTCGGCTGCGCAAACGTAATTCCGTTTGCCAGAAACAACTCACGGATCTTGGCGTAGGCTTTGCGACGGATGTAGGTCTGCATGCCAGGAACGGTAGTCATCGCAAAACTCAACACAATGCCGTAGTCGGCGAATTCCTCGACGCCCTTCATCTTCAAGGGCTCGATGAAGAGCGGCCCCAGTTCCGCGTCCTCCTTGAGTTCTGCTCCAACCTTCTTGGTCAGCTTGCGGGCCTTGTCGATATCGGTATTGAAGCCGACGGTGATCCTGAACTTGTCAATAACCCAATCGCGGCTCATGTTCTGGACGGCGCCCAGATCGCCGAACGGCACCGTGAAGACCGGCCCGCGGTGATGACGCAGGCGAACGGAACGCAGGCTGAACCCCTCGACGGTTCCCTTGTAGTCCTTGGCCTGTATGTATTCTCCCACGCGAAAGGCATCATCCAACATATAGAACACCCCGCTGATGACATCCTTGACGAGCGTCTGCGAGCCAAAGCCAATGGCGACGCCGAAGATGCCGGCGCCAGCAATCAATGGTCCGATCTGCACGCCGAGCTGAGCAAGCACAATCAATGCTGCCATGACGGCCACCACGACCGCCAGGGCATTGCGGAAGATCGGCAAAAGCGTGCGGAACCGCGCCCGCCGGGCGGCATCGGCAGGTGGAAGAGACGCTGTTTCCGCCGACCCGCGTAGTGTTCGATCAATCCACCCCTTCGTCAGTTGCCAAAGCAGGTCGGCGCAAACGAGGATGAGAACGCTTTTCAAGGCGCCGTAGAACAATGCCGCTACGATGGGGTCGCGCTGACCCAGCGTATCCGGATTGAGACGCCAGACCAGTGCAAGCCAGGCAACTGCGGCCGCGATTACCGTCGCGCGTGCGCCCCGGACGATCAAGATGCCACGAAGGCTGGCCGGGTCATTCGTGAACGTTCCGGCGATGCGGCCGACGGTGTTGAGAATCGAGGGAAGAACAAGCGCATAAACGCCGATCCAAAACAGGCCCCGCATGTTGAGGCACCAGACAAGCCACAAGGCGACAAGGAATGCCGTCACGGCCGCCTTCCAAGAACGGGCTCGCGACGACGTATTCCACACAGTTTCGATGACCAGAAGGAGCCCGACGACTGAAAAGCAGTAACTGAGCGCCTCCCTGGCGAGGGGCGGCATGCCGAGCGGCTCCCCAATCGTGGCAGTGGCAATGGCAAAGCAAATCAGGCCGATGATGATCTTTATGCGGACACGCAATGGCCTCGCAATCGCCGCGACAGACAGAAGTGCCACTACGACGCGGAACGCCACGAAGGCAGAGAGATAGGCGAGCAGTGCAACGCTGGCGAGAGGCGGCCACTCCACCGCAAAGAAGACGATCGCCGTGGTCCCTGCAAAGATGCCGACCGGGGCCAGTCTTCCGAAAAGCGTTTCACGCGGACCGACTCGTCTGCGGTACAGTCCCTCCACGAGAAGACCAAGAGCGACAAGCCCGCTGAATATAACGAACACCGGCGCATAGCCCATGCTGATGGCCTGCTGACGTGTTCGGCTGGCGGCGGCCACCGCTTCCGCCGGTATCGCGGGAATGGCGCTGAACACCTCATGAACGCGTGTGCGGGCTGCTGTCTCCCATTTGACGAGATCGTTCGAGCCCGCTGCGGCGGTGTCGCCCGGAGCCGGAGGCACAGCTTCCTTTCGGCTGTTGAGCCAAGCCTTGACGTCCGGATCCTGAAGGAGGCGGAGGAGCTCATCGATCTTTTGCTGCGGTGCGGCCGTCGGCGATTGCGCCATGGCGTTGAATGCGAAGACAAGTCCGGCGATAACAGACACAATCCATTTCATCTTGCTTATCCTATTGCATCAGGGTCTGCGACGTGCTGGTGAGGTGCGGCTTCTCGATGATTGCCGCCGACGCTGCGAGCGTGGTGCAGATGCCCTTTTGACCCCAGCCGGATGACCGCACGTGTCAAAAGAGGAGGAGCAGAGATGACACTAGGTTTCAGCATTTGCATTCCGATTATCCCCACGGAAAAATGGGCATCTCATTGCTACAGGCTAGCAGGCAGCGCACGTCGAAGCCTGTAGCATCGCGTAACATCTATCTGGCTGCTCATGGATTGGTGCGAAATTCCTACATCGCATGGCGCCGCCGATTGCTTGGGGACGGATCCGGGAGCGCAATGTCGGGTGCGCCGGCGATGCTTTTGCCTGATTGATCGCAGCCCTTGATCGATCGATGACCGCGTCGATGGCGTCGAAATCGACAACTAGCGACGACCGACGCGGTTAACTGGACCACCTTGATTTACAGCAGTTCCGTGCGTCACTGTACCACGCGCTGCACGAGCAACCGGGCGCGGCCTCAGCACCACCCCGGGTCTTACGACGCAGCCCGCCGGATAACTGATATATTGACAATAGACGACAGCATTTGCGGTATCCATGGGCGGCGCCGTAAATCCAATCGTTAGAAAGGCAAGTGACGCAGCGGCAATTCTTTTCATATTCTCCTCCTATATCCTCGATACTTTCCCAGAAGTATTGCGGTTGCTCCACTTCCACGGGTAGGCCCGTGGACTGATTAATGACATTGAACAAGCCGTACGGACCCTTGGATGATGCGGAGCTTCAGAACTGGTCATGGCGGCCTCTCTCACAAACGGCCGTAGCATAACATTCGAACCAGTTCTTGGCCCGTAACATCACGTAGAATCGGTTCCGTGCTGTGATGCCTGCGGCTGGTGATCAGCGTCGCCGACGGGCAGCCGGATACTTCTTGTTGGCTTCAGCGAGCTTCTTTTCCAGGTCGGCTGGCTTCGCCTTCTTGAGAACTGCAATCTGGACGAAGCCGCATCGGAGCCGCTGCTGGAACACGCAATTGTAGGTAAGCGAGGAATCTTCCTGCTGATTACGTTTAAATAACCATAATACCCCATCGAGTCCTTGAATTGGCGGAGTCTTTCAAAAAAACCCGCCCCGTCTGCCAGATAGACGTAGAACTACGTGTTTGAGCTATCAAATCAACATCGACTGCTGGGCAAAGATCCCCGACATCGCGCCCTGCCATATCGCCGTTGTGACCGAGGGGATGCCGGGGTTGGCAAGGTCACCGGCGGCGTAGATGCCTGGTACGCTCGTTTCGCGGCGCTCGTCCGTCCTGAGGGCGATGCCTGTTGGCGTATTTACCGTAGCGAGGCTCAGTGCGTCATGAAGGCTTGCGGACGGCTTGTTGCGCGGGTGTGCGAAGAGGATGTCGACCGCGACATCGGGGCTGGTATCGAGCTTGATGGTGGCACCATGGCTCCCGTGACGTCCGATCCCGGTGATCCGGCCATCCACGAGAGGTACTTGGCGGCCCGCCAGATCGGCCCGGATGTCGGGGGTGATGTCGTGACCATTGCCGAAGACGGTCAACCTGTCGGTCCAATCGTGAAACAGCCTAACTTGGTTCATCGACTGCGGGCCAGACCAGACGAGGCCCCAATGCTGGTCAGCGACTTCGAAGCCGTCGCAGTAGGGACATGAGATGACGGATGTGCCCCAGTTCTCGGCGAAACCCAGAACGTCAGGCATTTGGTCAACAACGCCGTAGCTCAGGATCACGCGGCGCGCGCCGACGCTCTCGCCACCGCCAGTGAGGACCGAGAAATTGTCGATGGTCCCGGAGATGCTGTCTGCTCGCGCATTGACCAGCCTGACCGTGGGATAACGCGCCAGTTGCTGCCGCGCCTCGGCCAGGATGTCCAGCGGTGGCTTGTGATCGTGGCCGAGCAGGCCATGCGAGTGGCTGGCGAAGCGATTGCGCGGCAGGCCGGTATCGAGAACGCTGACCTTGCGACGGGCACGTCCGAGCTGAAGGGCGGCGGCTAGGCCAGCAAAGCTGCCGCCGATGATTATGACGTCATCCATGGTAGAGGGCTCCTGTCTGCAGGTGATTGGGCTGGGTCTGGCGCGCGATACCGTTCAGTGAGACGCATTCGATATCGCTGTGCGTGGATTAGAAAGCTGATTTGGCGAACACGACGAAACGCACGCTTTCAATTTATGTAACTCTGTAGTATCGTAATTAAGAAATAACGATACTGTCAAGGATCATAATTATCGTGCCCGAAGAGAACATCCGCGCACGGCGCGGCCGACCTGCCAATGAGGCGCTTGGCCAAACGATTGTCGACGCCGCGGGCGAACTCTTTGCGGAATTGGGATTTCAAGCGACGACTTTGGAAAAGGTCGCCCAGCGAGCGAAGATATCTAAGCTCAGCATCTATCGGCACTTCGAGAACAAGGAGGCCCTGTTCGCGGCGGCGTTTTCGGCCCGATGCCAGCAGCTAATACCGCAGGCCCTTTTTGAAGGCATCGACGGCTCGGCGGAAGATCAGCTCATGGCCGTGGGATCGTCGCTGCTTCGCACGCTCCTGCGCCCGGACGTGCGCGGTGTCGAAGCCATGGTCATGGCCGACATCACTAGCCAGATGTCGTTGAGCAAGCTCCATTACGAAGCCGGGCCCGCTCATATCATTGCCCAGGTCGAGGCCCTGTTGCGCCAGTTGCACGCGAAGGCACTTCTTAACGTGCCCGATCCGCCCCGGTCTGCTCGCTTGTTTGCCGCGCTTTTCAAAGGTTCCGATCTACTGCTTATCGCACGCTTCGATGAGGCTAAAGCAGAGGACGACAACGAGATCGAAGTCTATTGCAGGTCGGCCGTCGCCATGTTCATCGCCGCGCATTCGTTCCACTCGCGCTCCAGGAGGTAGTGGTCGGAGGTGTCGTTCTCGGCAAGATTCCAGGCACCTCGGCTGGCGAGCCGTGGGGTTCCTGTAGGCGATGGTGCTGTCGCACCCGCAGTATTCGCGCTCGCCGCCGGAGCTTCCTATCAATGAAGGCCGCTTGCCGCGGCGACCTCACGGCTGGCCATATTCATCTCGCGCCATCGGTTGGGCGGCATCCCCTCCCATTCGCGGAACGCCCGGTAGAAGGACGTCGTGTCTTGATATCCAAGGAGACATGCAACTTCCTGGATGTCGGTC
The DNA here is from genome assembly GCF_000312665.1 of Rhizobium mesoamericanum STM3625. Taxonomy (GTDB): domain Bacteria; phylum Pseudomonadota; class Alphaproteobacteria; order Rhizobiales; family Rhizobiaceae; genus Rhizobium; species Rhizobium mesoamericanum. The sequence goes on from NZ_HF536772.1 coordinate 3,307,208, forward strand.
GTCGGATCGGCCAGCAGGTAGCGCCCGAGATCACGTCGTGCGTCGGACAGCAGCTCCCGGAAGGTGGATCCTTCCTCGGTTATGCGGCGCTGCAGAGTGCGGTCGCTCATCCCAAGCTGCCGGGCCACGTCGGAGAGACTGGGCTGGCCGCTCGCGAGGCTTCGCTTCAGCACGATCTTCACCTGTTCGGCGACCGAGCTATGCGCCTCGATTTCACCGAGCGCCGAACTTAGTGCCGGGGTCAGCATGTCGAGCATCTCGGGGTTGTGACCGGGAAACGGCCTGTCGAGGTCGAAGGCATCAAGAACGAGCACGTCACGGGCCGCTCCTGTCCGGATAGGGCATCCGAAGTATTCCGCGTGCGTCGTCGTGACAGGCCCGCTGCGGGTCAGTTCGAGCCTGCGCGGCTTAATCTCCTGTCCCGTGGCGCGCCGCCCCAATTCAACGAGCGTCGCGAAAGTGATGTCGATCGATATGGCGGGCTCGACGCCGGGGGCGAAGGGCCATTCGATATGGATCATGCAGTCGCCGCCAGCCTCGGCTAGCTGCAGTTGCTCGGGGGTGCAGAGCCGCTTGAAGCGCGCGAGCCGCGTCAGCCCGTCGCGATAGTCGCGTGCATAAAAGGCGGCGAGGCTGGAGGGTGGATGGACCGAAGTGTCGACCGTCTGCACCATGCGGATGCCAAGGGCGGGATCGCCGGAGAGGTCGGTCAGAGCCTGCATGAGCGCGAAGTACTGGCTCGTCGTCACGAAGGTCTGGTCGCCCAGATGCAGCGCGGCTGGCAGCCGGGCCTGCCGGAGCAACGCGGCAGGCAGGATGCCGAACCGCTCCGCAGCTCTCCAGAACGCTTGGGGGATCTTGCACTTGTCGGCCTGCGCCATCTTCCGCTTCTCCTAGGCGCTCCGAGCTTTCAGAGCCTTCGAAATTCCCGTGGCCATCCGCATCATTCCGTCGAAGCCGCGGTCGGAGAGGATGCTCCGCATGAAGATCATCGGCTTTGCCCCGAACCCGACCGCATAGCGCGTCTTCGGCTTCGCCGCAGTGACGGCCTTCGCGATCGTGTCGGCGATGAGCTGGGGCGGAGACTGGCGCTTGACACTTGCCTCGCCCACCATCGATTGAGCCATGGCGTTCGCCTGAACCGCATACGGACCGTGACCAGAGGTCTGGCGCAGCTTGTCTGCGGCGATGCCTGCCCACTCGGTCCTGATGCCACCCGGCTCTATCACGACGACTTCGATGCCGAAAGGCCGCAGTTCCACGCGTAGGCAGTCGCTGATGGCTTCGAGCGCGAACTTTGTTCCGTGGTACCAGGCGCCGAGCGGCGTGTGGATCTTTCCACCCATGGAGGTGATGTTGACGATCGTACCCGATCGGCGCAACCGCATGTGCGGCAGGGCGAGCTGTATGAGTCGCACCGCTCCGAAGACGTTGACGTCGAACTGTGCTCGCGCTTCGTCCATGGGCACGTCCTCGACCGCGCCGTAGGACCCATAGCCGGCGTTGTTCACCAGTACATCGATGGCGCCTGCTTCAGCGACGATAGCGTCGACTGTCGCCTGCATCGAGTCTTCGTCGGTCACGTCCATCGAAAGGACTTTGATACCGGATCTTGCCAGGTGACGCATGCGGTCGACGCGGCGCGCGACGCCGTAGACTACGAAGCCCCTGCTTTTAAGTTCAAGGGCGGTGGCTTCCCCAATGCCTGAGGAGGCGCCGGTAACGAGTGCGACTCTGGCGGCCATGCGATCAGTTCCTTCTGGCTTCGCGTTGAAACGGCCACTCGAGGCCGTCCTTATGAAACTCAGACTATCGATGGTTAGCCCTCCCTGCATTGGCGCAATATGCCATATGACTTGCCGATTGCGCCAATGTATTCGCAGAAGGACGCCCAGCCTTTGCGCCGCCGCTCCGCGCGAATGCCTATTCCGCCGCCGCGGTCGTACGCGATCTCCGGCGTGAGATTCGGTAGACCGACGCGGGCGGAATGTTCAGCATCGTCCCTCCGACGTGCGTCGCCTTTAATCCTAGCCGGTCCAACACCGGGCGTGCGACGGGGCATTGCGGACCATAGGTGAACTGATAGAACGCGCCGCCTGGTCCAAGATGCGCGAACGCGCCCGTGAGGATCGACATCACCTTCCGAAGCGACATGCTCAGGAGGGGGAGCCCGCTCACGACCGCCCCGACCGTTCGAAGGTCGTCGACGGCGACTGCCTTGAGACGCGCCGCGTCCATCTGGATGATGCGGACTTCAGGAAACCGCGATCCCAGGAGCCGGACGAAGTCCGGATCGTACTCTACCAGTGTCAGGGCTTCCGGCGCGACGCCGCGGGCGAGGATAGCTCTGGTGAACGCTCCGGTGCCGGGTCCTATCTCGATCACCCGTCCCGTCCTGGGACCGATGTCTCGCGTCATCAGTTTGGCTAGCGCACGGCCCGATGGCGCGATCGCGGCGACCTGGAGCGGATTCCGCGCCCAGGACTTCAGAAACGTCGCCAGATCGCCTTGCGGGGGCGCCGTCGGGCCGTCGAATAGCGACGGCGTGAGCGGGCAACGCGAAGCAGTCATGGTGATGCCATTTGGCGAGCCGACGGGACGCCCTGCGCGGCATCGGACAGTTCCTTCCAGGCCGCCCACTCGGCTAGCCTTGCAGCATATGCCGCTCCGACGACAGGCATGCCCTCCGTGCCCAGGAAGAACCGCAGCGGAGGCTCGGGGGAGTCGACTATCGCGAAGAGGGCCTCGGGCGTGGCCTGCGGATCGCCGAAGCTCATCTTCGCTCCCGCCGCGAAAGCGTGCTGGCGGAGCTCGGCGTAGGCGTTGATCCCTTCGGAGATCTTCAGCGAAGTCGCGCTTGCGAAGTCGGTGGCATACGCTCCCGGCTCGACCAGCGTCACTCTGACGCCGAAGCTCATAACTTCGGAGGCGAGTGCCTCGTGCATCGCTTCGACCGCCCATTTCGACATGTTGTATGCGCCGGCGATGGGGTTAGCGACAAGGCCAGCCACGCTGGAAACGCTGACGATACGGCCGCGTTCCTGCTCGCGAAGATATGGAAGCGCGGCCTGAATGACGCGCAGCATCCCGAAGACGTTGGTGTCGAATTCCGCCTGAAGATCGTCCTCGCCAATTTCCTCGATCGCGCCGACCAGAGCATAGCCCGCATTGTTCAAGACCACGTCCAGGCGGCTGAAGCGACGATGCGCCTCGTCGACTGCCCTACGTACGGCGGCCCCGTCCGTGACGTCGAGCTGCAGCGGCAGGATCGCATCGCCATATCGTTCAGACAGATCCGCAATGCTCGAAGCGTCCCGGGCGGTGGCCGCGACCCTGTCGCCACGCGCAAGTGCGGCTTCGGTCCAGACGCGTCCGAAGCCGCGAGAGGCCCCAGTTATAAACCAGATTTTTTCCGACATGATGCAGTTCCTTCTTCGTGGAAAGGCCTGCAAAATCGCACTGCGGCGGGATGGAAGCATTGGCCGGAACCGCCACTGTCTTGGTTCGTCGCGCCAGAATAGGCGAGGTCAACGGACAATGATGTCTTTTGCGGGGAGGGTGCGGCGCTGTGATGCTGTCGACACCAAGTGGGGGTCTAAACTCCTTTGGACAGTACCACGCGGAACGATTGCGACCTTCGAAAAGTCGGCTCTGTCTGTGGACAGCCCGGCCTCATCCGCGGATATAGAATCCGCAATTATGTTTTCACAGTCCGCGCTTAGTGGCACCTAGTCCGCGTTTATGTGGCGATCAAGAATGAAATTGAATGGCGCACCCGACAGGATTCGAACCTGTGACCTTTGGAATCGGAATCCAACACTCTATCCAGCTGAGCTACGGGTGCATGCCGCAGGCCTTTGAATCGCCCTGTCCGATGGGTGGTTCTTAGCCTAGCTTCTCGCCGGCATCAATCTACAAAATGAAAAGTCCGCCGTTCTTGCGAGCGACGGACTTTTATGTCTCACATCTGCCGGATTACACCTGCATGGCGCCCGGGCCGGGAATGGCCTTAGGTGGTACCTTGCCGAGGATGATCATGCCGAGCACTTCGTCCTTGGTAACGTCCTCGGTGCGGGCGTGGCCGACGACCTGGCCGTTCTTCATCACGGAGACGCGGTCGGCGAGGTCGAAGACGTCGTGGATGTCGTGGCTGATCAGGAAGATGCCGATGCCTTCCTTCTTCAGTTGTTTGATCAGCTCGCCGACCTGCGCTGTTTCCTGCGGACCAAGGGCGGCCGTCGGCTCGTCCATGATCAGGATGCGGGCGTTGAAGAGGATCGCGCGGGCGATCGCCACCGATTGCCGCTGGCCGCCGGAAAGCGCTTTCACCGGCTCCTTGAAGCGGCGGAAGTTCGGGTTCAGGCGCCCCATCACTTCGCGCGCCGAGGCCTCCATGGCGACATCGTCCAGCGTGCCCCAGGGGGTGCGCAGCTCGCGGCCGAGATAGAGGTTGGCGGCGGCATCAACATTATCGGCGACGGCAAGAGTCTGGTAGATCGTTTCGATGCCATACTTCTTCGCATCGCGCGGATTGCGGATGTCAGCCGGCTCGCCGTTGATCAGGATCTCGCCGCTGTCGCGCTTGTAGGCGCCGGAGAGAATCTTGATGAGCGTCGACTTGCCGGCGCCGTTGTGGCCGAGCAGGGCGACGACTTCACCCGGGTAGAGATCGACCGAAGCATTGTCCACGGCGTGAATACCACCAAAGGAGATCGAGATGTTCTTCAGTTCGACGAGAGGAGCGTTCTGGGGAGTGCGTTGATCAGTCATATCTGGGACTCCTCTTACTTGGCACGCGAACGATAGACAGTGTCGAGCCAGACGGCGACGACGAGCACCGCGCCAACGACGACGCTCTGCAGCGGCGTGTCGACATGGGCAAGCACCATGCCCGACTGCAGCGACTGCATGACCAGCGCGCCGAGCATGGCGCCCGCGATCGTGCCGGTACCGCCGGCAAGCGACGTGCCGCCGATCACGGCCGCAGCGATGGTGTAGAGCTCGTCGAGGGTGCCTTGAGCGTTGGTGGCTGCATTGAGGCGCGCCGTCGAGATGGCAGCAGCGACCGCGGCGAGCATGCCCATCAACGCAAAGATGCGGACGGTGACCCAGCGGGTCTTGATACCTGCAAGTTCTGCCGCCTCAGGGTTACCGCCGATCGCAAAGACGTAGCGGCCAAAGCGCAGGCGGGTGGCGATGAACGTCATCATGATGCCAACCACAATGGCGATCAGAACCGGCACGGCAATGCCGTAGGGGATATCCAGGCCGGTTTCGGGCCAAGGAATATTGTTTGTCTCTGCGTATTTCTTGGCGATGTTGATCGGCCAGTAGTAGCTGTTGGCGATCCAAACCGCACCGAGGATCAGGACGCAGGAGAGTGCCGACAGGAAGTACTCGGCCCATATCGGGCGCCGTGGGAAGCCGAAGCGTTTGCGCTGGCGGCGCGAGTTCAGGATGCTGCCGATAACGAAAAGGCAGGCGAGGACGCCGACGATCCAGCTCCAGGTCGCGCCGATCGAGCCTTCGGCGCCACCGCCCATGATGCGGAAGGTCTGGTCCATCGGGGCAACGGTCTGACCGCTGGTGACGAGCCAGGTCACACCACGCCAGACGAGCAGGCCGCCGAGCGTCACGATGAAGGAGGGGACGTTCAGGAAGGCGATGATGAGGCCCTGAAACGTGCCGATCAGTGCACCGGCGAGCAGGCCGACAATCAGCGTGATGATCCAAGTGAAGGGGCTGTCGAAGCCGATGAATTCCGGCAGGATCTTCGCCTGCGTCACGCCCATGATCATGGCACAGAGGCCGAGCACGGAGCCGACGGAGAGGTCGATGTTGCGCGTCACGATGATCAAGACCATGCCTGTCGTCATGACCGCGATATCGGTCGTCTGAACCGAAAGGTTCCAGAGATTTCGTGGCGTCAGAAACAGTCCGCCGGTGATGATGTGAAAACCGATCCAGATGATCACGAGCGCGCCGATCATGCCGAGAAGGCGCGTATCGATTTCGGTTGCGCGGAAGAAGCGGCTGACGAGATTGCCCTCTGCCACGGTCGGTCCGCTCGATGTTGTGGATTTTACCATTTCGGCCATGGGTTTGCCGTTCCCCCACTGTTTGGACATGGTCGGGCGTCGCGTTGAAGCCTGCGCCTTCGTCCCCGTTCTTGTACTGACCATCGCCGTGCATCCGAATTTCGGTCGCTCAGTCCCGCGACATGAAACCGGCAGGGAATCAACGCCGCGATGGTTGGGTGATGCGGAAATTTCCGTCGAGCGACGGTTCAAAATCCGCGTCCGGCGCCGCAACGGTCTCAGCCGCTGCGGCGCCGGCAATCTATGCCTTTGCGGCCGTAGATTAGTTGCAAGCCTTGACGCTGCCGGCCTTGACGCCCTGGCAAGCTTCAGCCTTGGAGATCCAGCCGGCGTCGATGACGACGTTCAGGTTGTCCTTGGTGATCGGAAGAGGCTTAAGGAATACCGATTCCATCGGAACGCCCTTGGCGCCGCCCTTGAAGGTCTGAACGCCTTCGATTTCGTTCATCTTCTTGCCGGCAGCAAGGTCAAGTGCAACTTCTGCAGCGCGCTTGCCTAGTTCGCGCGAGTCCTTCCAGACGGAGACCGTCTGCGTGCCGAGCGCGACGCGGTTCAGAGCGGCCTTATCGGCGTCCTGACCGGAAACCGGGACGGAGCCGGCGAGGCCCTGTGCGTCGAGGGCTGCGATGGCGCCACCGGCGGTGCCGTCGTTCGAAGCAACAACGGCGTCAACCTTGTTGTTGTTCGCGGTCAGGAACTGCTCCATGTTGCGCTGTGCATTCTCCGGCAGCCAGCCATCCGTGTAGGCTTCGCCGACGTTCTTGATCTTGCCGGCATCGACGGCAGCCTTCAGCACTTCCATCTGGCCCGAGAACAGGAAGTCCGCGTTCGGGTCTGACGAAGAGCCCTTGATGAAGACGTAGTTGCCTTCCGGTTTGACCTTGAACACGCCTTCAGCCTGGAGACGGCCGACTTCCTTGTTGTCGAAGGTGATATAGAAAGCAGCCGGATTTTCGATAAGGCGGTCATAGCCAACGACCGGGATACCTTCAGCGGCGGCCTTTTCGATGGCCGGGCCGATTGCGTCGGAGTCCTGAGCGAGGATGATGAGTGCGTTCGCGCCCTGCGAAATCAGCGACTCAACGTCGGTGAGCTGTTTTGCGGCAGAAGACTGCGCATCAGCGGAAATGTACTTGGCGCCCTTGGCTTCCAGGGCCTTCTTGATGGCGGCTTCGTCAGTCTTCCAACGCTCTTCCTGGAAGTTCGACCAGGAAACGCCAACGACGAGGTCAGCAGCCATCGCGGCGGTATGCACCGACACCAAGATGGCCGCCCCGGCCATCAGCTTCAACATAGATTTCATTAGATCCTCCCGAGTGAATAGCGGCCAGCCCCAGCCTGTGGTCCTCCGGCCGCCGCGGTTCGCTGGCGAGAAAGGTTCAAATTATTTTCTCGACAGTCGAGAAATTTAGTGTCAGAGATTTTTTCAACTGTCAACACCGCACTACCGGCTATTTTCCGAGTGGAAAAGTGATGGAGATGCAGTGTGAACGAGGGGGAATGCGAGGGGGAAGGGGCCGGCATCTATGCTGACCAAGTCGAGTACGGAGTTGGTCCGGCAGCGAAATAGCGTGCTCGTGCTCGCCGCGCTTCGAAGACATGGCGCCTTGGCGCATACGGAGATTTCCGACTTTACGAAGCTTTCCTCGGCGACGATTTCCGCCATCACCGCTGACCTCGAGAAAGCGCAAATCATCGAGAAATCCGAGCACCAGGCAACGAGCGGAAGAGGGCGCCCGCGCGTGCTGTTCCGGCAAAGGCGCGACTGTGGTTACCTCGTCGTCGTGATTATTTCATCTGATGGCGTGCAATATTCGTTGGTCGACTATGCCGGTAAGCTCATCGACCGGTTCAGCGAAGAGAGGTCGCGTGATCCCGCCGGCGCCGAGCGATTTATAGCCTCTATCAAGGAGGGGCTTGCACGCATTCTTTCACGTTCAAAGGTTCCTCAGGAAAAGGTGCTGCTGATATCGATCAGCAGCAAGGGTCTCGTGCATGCCACGGACCCTGTCCTGGTTTGGTCACCGATTTTCGGCAGCAATCAGATCGACTTCGAATCGGCTTTGCGACCGGACTGGCAGGCGAGAATCCTCCTGGGCAATGAGACGCAGCTTGTTGCAGCCGCACTGGGCGCGCACGAAGAGACCACGAGGCCGGCCGATTTCCGGTCGCTTGCCGCGTTGTCGCTCGGACACAGCATCGGGCTTGGCATTGTCAGGCGCACGGGGCAGGGGGAGCGCGAAATCTCGGCTCCGAATTTCGGACATATGCTCCACATGGCGAATGGCGGCCTTTGTCGCTGTGGCAGTAAGGGGTGCATCGAGGCCTACGCGGGCTTCTACGCTATTCTGCGCATGGCCTTCGAGGTGCCGCTCGATACGATCCCGGCCAAGTTCGTGCCAGTCGCTGAACTCGACAAGATCGCTGCGCAGGCTCGTCATGGGCATCGGATGTCTGCCTTTGCATTCAGGCAGGCCGGTATCGCACTTGGAAACGGACTTTCGCGTCTCCTCAGCCTCACGGAGCGCATGCCCATTGCAATCACGGGTCCGGGCACGCGCTACTACGATCTGTTGCGACAGGGGATCGAGGAAGGGCTTGGTCAGTCGCACGTCGTGCGGATGGAAGGGATGCCGGAGATCCGCGTCGTGCCTGACGAGCCGATCCTCGTCTTTGAGGGACATCTGGACAGGGCATTGTCCGTGATCGATCAGGAACTGGTTATGTCCGGCATTCAGGGGATGGATTGACGCGCGGGCCGCTGCGGGTGCCGATGAAACGAGAAATGGCCGGGCAGGACCCGGCCATTTCACAGGTGGCTTTCGGTCGGGAGAAGGCCGTCAGCCAATCTTGATGAGCTTGCCTTCCTTGACGGACTGCACGGCAGCATCGGCAAGTGCCAGAGCCGCCAGGCCGTCGGCGCCGGACGGCGCAATCTTCGTGCCCTTCTCGATTGCAGCTATGAAGCTCGCGATCTCGTTAGCGTAGGCTTCGGTGTAGCGGGTCATGAAGAAGTCGTGCAGCGGCGGGCGGGTGTAACCATCGCCATTGGCGACCTCGATCGAGACCGGGCGCTGGTTCTCCGCTGCGACCATGCCCTTCGAACCATGCACTTCGATGCGCTGGTCGTAGCCGTAGGTCGCGCGGCGGGAGTTGGAGATGATTGCCTGCTTACCGGACTTCGTCTGCAGGATCACCGAAACGCTGTCGTAGTCACCGGCGTCGCCAATCGCCTTGTCGACAAGAACCGCCGCGGTAGCGCTGACGACAACCGGTTCCTCGCCGAGCAGGAAGCGGGCCATGTCGAAATCATGGATGGTCATATCGCGGAAGATGCCGCCGGAACGTTTGATGTAGTCGACCGGCGGAGCACCCGGATCGCGTGAGGTGATCGTCACCATTTCGACGTCGCCGATTCGGCCGTCGTCGATCGTCTTGCGAACGGCCATGAAATGCGGGTCGAAACGGCGGTTGAAACCAACCATCAATTTGGCGTTGGTCTCTTCTACGACCTTGATACAAGCTTTGACGCGGGCAACGTCGAGATCGATCGGCTTTTCGCAGAAGATCGCCTTGCCGGCGCGCGCGAAGCGCTCGATCAGATCAGCGTGAGTGTCGGTCGGTGTGCAAATGACGACGGCGTCGATGTCCTTGGCGGCTTCGATCGCCTCGATCGTGCGAACCTCGCAGCCATAGGCCGACGCGATCGCTTCGGCGGCCTGTGGAAAGGCGTCAGCGACGGCGACGAGCCTGGCGTTTGCATCGCCACTGACCGCCTTCGCATGAACCTTGCCGATACGGCCGGCGCCGAGAAGACCAAATCTGACTGTCATGAGAACCTCCCTTGGACTCGGAACAAACGAACCGAATTGCATCAAATGTGGAATTTTCATTCCATTTTATGTCCGCCGCGTCAAGCCGGCGCTCTTTCACATTTTCAAAATCCACCTTAAAGACGTGTGACAATTTAGCTATGGGAACGACATGCAACTGATTGATCCACAACATCCGGCCTATCGCCCGCTTTGGGCCCGCATTCTGATTGTGGCCGTTTGTTTCGGCTGGGCGGTGGTCGAAATCATCACCGGCGATCCGTTCTGGGCAGTGTTGTCGGGCGGCGCCGGCGTCTACGCGGCCTATATGCTGTTTTGGACCTACAAACCGCAATCGTTGGAGACCGCCACGCCGCCATCGCCCGATAACGAGGAAGAAACGGAAGACAACAAGGACGCGGACTAGCTTAAGCTAGCGGGCGAGGCGACGCAGCGCCTTGTCGATCAACAGGTTGGCTGTCGTCATCCGCGTCGTGGCGTTCGCACGGAACCGCGGATCAACGCGGTCAGGATGGTTCTTCTTGGCAAAGGCGCGGCGTTTCAGGCTGAGACTTTGCACCGTATCGAGCGCTGAAATGTCCAGTTCGGCAGCGATGTCGTCTGCCGTGATGTGTGCCAGATAATCCGGCATCACCGGCTCGGGCTCCGGCTCGGGAGGCGTCAGGGGCGCGGCGGCTGTCTTCTCATGGGCGAACTCCATGGTCTCGAAGTATGCCCGATCGGGCCGTGCTGACGATGCCGAGACTCCTTCCATGACGTTGAAAGCCAGTCCGCTATTGAGGCCACTCACACGGGCCGAAGCCGGTGCGTTTTCTTCGACAGTCTCGTCCTCCGCCTTCAAGCGGTCGAGCACGGACTGGAATACCGATTGGCCGAACAGCATGATTGCCCTCCATTGCAGGCTGGCATTAGATGCGAGTAAAATGGTGCAAGGCTTGTCAGGCAGCGGCCTTCTTGCTTTCGTCCAGCACCAGGTCGTAGAGCAGCCGGGCGCTCGGGGGGAGTGCCCGCTCCTTCACAGTGATCAGGCTGTAAGGTCTGACATTGATCTCGAAATCGATCGGCAACACCCGCACATCGGACGCCTTCGCCTTGTGGGTTGCCAGGAACTGCGCGACGTCAAGTGCGATCGGAGCGATTGCATCTGTCTGGCAGACTGTCGCGCAGGTGAGAAGTAGCGACGAGGTGTTGACGATATTTTCCGGTAGCGGCACGGCTCGAGAGAGGAACAGGTCCTCGATCGTCCGGCGCAGCAGCGTCCCTGCAGGCTGGAAGACCCAATCATATTGCGGAAGGTCGTCAAGAGAGACGATCTCCTTCTTCAGTAGCGGATGGCCACCCCGCACGATAAGGCAGGCCTTTTCGACACCGATCTCCTGGACCTGGAATAAACGTGGATTGAGATCGTCGGGAATGCGGCTGATGATGAAGTCGTGCCGGGCGGCAAGCAATTCGCGCGCGAGCACGTTGCTCGTCTCTACCTGAATGGTCACCTCGATGCTCGGCAGGGCTGTTCTAACCCGCTTGATCGCTGGCACCACAAGGCTCATGGCCGGAGCAGTCACCGCGCCGATAAAGACGGCGCCGCCCTTTCCGGTCTTCAGTTCGGCAATCTCGCGGCCGGCCTCGCGCAGCTCCAGCATGATCTTGCGCGCCCGCCTGGCAAGCGCCTGTCCGAAGGTCGTCAGAACGACGCCGCGGGCCACGCGTTCATAGAGCGGCATCTTAACGATCGACTCCATTTCCGACAGGATTCGCGATGCCGCCGGCTGCGAAATGTTCAGCACCTCGGCAGCGGCTGAAATTTGCCCGCTATCTTCGATTGCGACGATCATTCGCAGGTGATTCAGTTTAAGCCCCGATCTTAAAAGGGCGTCGTCACCGAAGATATCCGTTTGAATATCCACATGGGCATCGGTCTGCAGGTCTGAAATAAACGCCATGGTTGCGGCCTCCCAACCGCGTTCCATCAAAAGTAATACTTTTTAACGATATACCAAAATTGTTATGCACTTTGCCAGTTATTCTATTTGACAGTTATAGGATTCCATACCAGTTTGCCGCCGTGTGCTGGTTGGCACTCAACACGTGTGAGAGCGTGGAGGAGACCTACTTCGTTTCTCACCATCTGAAGTATTATCCAAGACGGAACCTGCCACAGTTTCGGAGCGGGCGATTTTTCGTCCGTGCGTTTATTAACTAAGGGAGAGAGAGATATGAAATCCATTATCTCGTTGATGGCAGCGGCGGCCTTTGGCGTCGCTTCGTTCGTAATGCCGGCTATGGCAGCCGACAAGGGAACTGTCGGCATTGCAATGCCCACGAAGTCGTCCGCTCGCTGGATCGATGACGGTAACAACATCGTCAAGCAGCTCCAGGAAGCTGGCTACAGCACCGACCTGCAATACGCTGACGACGACATTCCGAACCAGCTGTCTCAAATTGAGAACATGGTCACGAAGGGCGTTAAGGTTCTCGTCATCGCCGCTATCGACGGCACGACGCTTTCCGACGTTCTCCAGAAGGCTCACGACGCAGGCATCAAGGTTATCGCCTATGACCGTCTGATCCGTGACTCCGCTAACGTCGACTACTACGCGACCTTCGACAACTTCAAGGTCGGCGTTCTGCAGGCAACGTCCATCGTTGATGCCCTCGGCCTCAAGGATGGCAAGGGTCCGTTCAACATCGAGCTCTTCGGTGGTTCGCCTGACGACAACAACGCCTTCTTCTTCTACGACGGCGCAATGTCTGTCCTGCAGCCTTACATCGACAGCGGCAAGCTGGTCGTGAAGTCCGGCCAGACCGGCATGGACAAGGTCGGTACGCTGCGTTGGGACCCGGCAACGGCCCAGGCTCGTATGGACAACCTGCTCTCGGCTAACTACACCGACGCGAAGGTCAATGCAGTTCTGTCGCCTTACGACGGTCTGTCCATCGGCATCATCTCGTCGCTGAAGGGCGTTGGCTACGGCACCCCGGATCAGCCGCTCCCGGTCGTTACCGGCCAGGACGCAGAAGTTCCGTCGGTCAAGTCGATCATCGCTGGCGAGCAGCACTCCACGATCTTCAAGGACACCCGTGACCTCGCAAAGGTTACTGTCGGCATGGTCAACGCTCTGATGGAAGGCAAGGAGCCTGAAGTCAACGACACCAAGACCTACGACAACGGTGTGAAGGTTGTTCCGTCCTACCTGCTGACTCCGGTCGCAGTTGACAAGACCAACTACGAGAAGGTTCTCGTCGAAGGCGGTTACTACAAGGCTGAGCAGCTGAAGTAATAATTGTACCACGTTGGCCGGAACCCGCTGCTTGCGGGTTCCGGTCTTCAATTTTATGATCGCCGCGCCCCTTTGGCTGCTGGCGCTGGATTATGACCATGGACAATACAATCCTCGAAATGCGGAACATCACCAAGACGTTCCCAGGCGTAAAGGCGCTTGAGAATGTGAACCTCAAGGTTCGACAAGGTGAGATCCACGCATTGGTGGGTGAAAACGGGGCCGGCAAGTCGACCCTGATGAAAGTTCTCTCCGGCGTTTACCCGGCCGGAACCTACGACGGCGACATTGTCTACGAAGGCGACGTCCGTCATTTCAAGGCACTCAAGGATTCCGAGGAAATCGGCATCGTCATCATTCACCAGGAACTGGCGCTCGTGCCGCTCCTGTCGATCGCCGAAAACATCTTTCTCGGCAACGAAGTCGCCCAGAGCGGCATCATCAAATGGCAGGAAGCCTTCAGGCGCACGAAAGAGCTGCTGAGCAAGGTTGGCCTCAAGGAGTCGCCGGAGACGCTCGTCACCGATATCGGCGTCGGCAAGCAGCAGCTGGTCGAAATCGCCAAGGCGCTGTCGAAGAGCGTGAAGTTGTTGATCCTCGACGAGCCGACGGCTTCGCTCAACGAAAAGGATTCCGATGCGCTGCTTGAGCTCCTGATCGAGTTCCGCAACCAGGGCCTGACGTCGATCATCATCACGCACAAGCTCAACGAAGTGCGCAAGGTCGCTGACCAGATCACGGTCCTGCGCGACGGCATGACGGTCAAGACGCTCGACTGTCAGACCGAAGAGATCAGCGAAGACATTATCATCAAGAATATGGTGGGCCGTGAGCTTGCTGATCGTTACCCGCCGCGCTCCGTGCCGATCGGCGAGACGATCCTTGAGGTGAAGAACTGGAACGCCTATCACCAGCATCACCGTGATCGCCAGGTCCTGCACGACATCAACGTCACCGTTCGCAAGGGCGAAGTGGTCGGTATCGCGGGCCTGATGGGCGCCGGTCGCACCGAATTTGCAATGAGCCTGTTCGGCAAATCCTATGGACACAGGATCCATGGCGACGTGTCCATGCACGGCAAACCGGTGGATGTCAGCACCGTTCGCAAGGCAATCGATGCAGGCCTTGCCTATGTGACCGAAGACCGTAAGCATCTGGGGCTCGTGCTCGGCGAGAACATCGTTCACAACACGACGCTTGCCAATCTGGCCGGCGTCTCGAGCGCCACCGTTATCGACACTATCAAGGAATCGAAGGTCGCATCGGACTACCGCTCGAAGCTGCGCATCCGCAGTTCGAGCATCTTCCAGGAGACGGTCAATCTTTCGGGCGGCAACCAGCAAAAGGTTGTGCTGTCGAAGTGGCTGTTTTCCGATCCCGACGTTCTGATCCTCGACGAACCCACTCGCGGTATCGATGTCGGTGCCAAATACGAAATCTATACTATCATCAACCAGCTCGCCGCCGACGGCAAAGGTGTTCTGATGATCTCATCGGAAATGCCCGAACTGCTTGGCACGTGCGACCGCATCTACGTCATGAATGAAGGACGTATCGTTGCGGAACTGCCAAAGGGAGAGGCGAGCCAAGAAACCATCATGCGCGCTATCATGCGCTCAGGGGAGAAGAAACAATGACTCCGGTCAACCCTTCAGCCACCGAGGAAAGCAACGTCGTTTCCGTTGCGGACTATATCCGAAGCAACATTCGCGAATACGGCATGCTCATTGCGCTCGTCGCGATCATGGTATTCTTCCAGTTCTATACGGGCGGTATTCTCTTCAAGCCCGTCAACCTCACGAACCTCGTCCTGCAGAACTCGTTCATCGTCATCATGGCGCTCGGCATGCTGCTCGTCATCGTGGCAGGCCATATTGACCTTTCAGTCGGCTCGATCGTCGCGTTTGTCGGCGCGGTCGCGGCTATTTTGACCGTCAATATGCAGATGAATTTCGTCGTGGCGGGCATTCTTTGCCTGGTCCTTGGCGGTGCAATCGGCGCTGCGCAGGGCTATTGGATCGCCTATCACCGCATTCCGGCCTTCATCGTCACGCTCGCTGGCATGCTCGTCTTCCGCGGTCTGACGCTCTTCGTGCTCGGCGGCAAGAACATCGGACCCTTCCCGAAAGACTTCCAAGTCATTTCGACGGGATTCCTGCCGGGTGATATGATCGATATTGCCGGCATTCCGCTGCATTCTACCTCGCTGGTATTGACCGTCATCATCCCGGTTGTGCTGTTTTTCCTTGCCTGGCGCCGCCGCAAGGTGAACGAGAGCCACGGCATTGACGTCGAGCCGTTTGGTTTCTTCGTTGCGCAGAACGCTATCATCGCGCTGGCAGTCCTGTTCCTCGGCTTTCAGCTGTCGACCTATAGGGGCCTGCCGAACGTTCTGGTTGTGATGCTTGTGCTGATCGCGGCCTACACCTTCGTGACGCGTCGCACGACGATTGGCCGCCGCATTTACGCAATGGGCGGCAACGAAAAGGCGACTAAGCTTTCCGGTATCAACACTGAGCGGCTGAGCTTCTACACCTTCGTCAATATGGGTGTCCTGGCTGGCCTCGCCGGCATGATCGTCGCGGCGCGCCTGAACTCAGCAACCCCGAAAGCGGGCGTCGGCTTCGAGCTCGACGTCATCGCTGCCTGCTTCATTGGTGGTGCTTCGGCATCGGGCGGCGTTGGCAAGATCACCGGTGCCGTCATCGGCGCCTTCATCATGGGTGTCATGAACAACGGCATGTCGATCGTCGGTCTCGGCATCGACTTCCAGCAGATGGTCAAGGGACTGGTGCTTCTCGCTGCCGTCTTCTTCGACGTCTATAACAAAAACAAGGGCTAAGCGCTCCGGCGTGCCCAGGCATTCGCAGTCATGTGAACGTACCAATCCGGCTTCTTAACCGAGCCGGGTTGGCGAAGCATTTCCCGCGCTATCGAAAAAAAGGATGAAGACCGTGCTCATTTCGCAGATCAAGGGTTCGAACGGAGAGATCATTGTCGCCGTGCGCGAGCCGAGCGGTACCGCGAAAGCCGTCAAGAATGCCGGCAGCGTCTACGCGCTGGCCATGGAAGCTGCAAACGGCGGCAAGTCGCTGGTACAGGTGATCGAAGCGCATGGCCTTGGCGATGCCGTCGATCTCGAAAAGGCTTATGCTGAAGGCAAGTTTCTGCCGCCGATGACCCATCCCGATGCGGCGCACCTGCATCTGACAGGAACCGGCCTGACCCATCTCGGCTCCGCCGCTACGCGTGACTCCATGCACAAGAAAACGTCCGAGGCCGCTGAAGACACGCTCACCGACTCGATGAAGATGTTCAAGATGGGCCTCGAAAACGGAAACCGAAGGCCGGTGAAAAGGGCGTTCAGCCCGAGTGGTTCTACAAGGGCAACGGCTATGGTTCGGCGGCTCCCGGCGCACCGCTCGTGTCCCCGTCGTTTGCCCTCGACGGCGGCGAAGAACCTGAAATGGCCGGCATCTACGTCATCGCTGACGACGGCACGCCTTTCCGGATCGGGTTTGCCCTGTCGAACGAGTTCTCCGATCACGTCACCGAACGGATCAACTATCTCTACCTCGCGCACTCGAAGCTGCGCCCGGCAAGCTTCGGCCCAGAAATCCGCATCGGTGTGGCGCCGAACGATATCCGCGGTACCTCGCGCATTAAGCGCGGCGAGAAGGTGATCTTCGAAAAGCCCTTCCTTTCGGGTGAAGCGAACATGTCGCACACCTTCGCAAACCTCGAGTACCACCATTTCAAATACGACCTGTTCCGCGTGCCCGGCGACGTCCACGTTCATATGTTCGGCACCGCGACGCTCTCCTTTGCGGAAGGCATCAAGGCCGAAGAAGGCGACGTCTTCGAAATCGAAGTCGCCGAGTTCGGCCTGCCGCTGCGCAACCCTTTAAAGATTGCCGCCGAAGAAGAGATCGCCGTCAAGCAGCTCTGATTTCGCAAGGCCCGGCCGCTTCGGCGGCCGGGCCGTTTCCAAGAAACGGTGAAGGAGGCTTAAGTCAGCCATGACCATCTATCAAAACCTCATTGCCGGCGAATGGGTCGGATCGGACGCGACGAAGAACATCAATCCGTCGAACACGAACGAAGTCGTTGGCCTTTATGCGGACGGCTCAACCGAAGACACGAAGAATGCGATTGCCGCCGCCAAGGCCGCCTTTCCGGCCTGGTCGCGCTCTGGGATCTGGGAACGTCACGTCATCCTGAAGAAGGCCGGCGACGAGATCATGGCGCGCAAGGACGAGCTCGGTGCGCTGCTCGCGCGCGAAGAGGGCAAGACGCTTCCCGAGGCGATCGGCGAAACAATCCGGGCCTCGCAGATCTTCGAATTCTTTGCTGGCGAAGCGCTGCGCCTTGCAGGTGAGGTCGTCCCGTCTGTTCGCCCCAACATCGGCGTCGAGATCACGCGTGACCCGCTGGGCGTCATCGGTATCATCACGCCGTGGAACTTCCCCATCGCGATTCCCGCCTGGAAGATCGCGCCCGCACTCTGCTACGGCAACACCGTGGTCTTCAAGCCGGCCGAACTTGTTCCGGGGTGCTCCTGGGCAATCGTCGACATCCTGCACCGTGCCGGCCTGCCGAAGGGCGTGCTGAACCTTGTCATGGGAAAAGGCTCGGTTGTCGGCCAGGCAATGCTCGACAGTCCCGATGTTACCGGCATCACCTTCACCGGATCCACCGGCACTGGCCGCCGGGTCGCAGCTGCCTCGATCGAGCATAACCGCAAGTTCCAGCTCGAAATGGGCGGCAAGAACCCGATGGTCGTCCTCGATGACGCCGACCTCACGGTCGCTGTCGAAGCAGCGGCCAATTCCGGCTTCTTCTCCACCGGCCAGCGCTGCACGGCGTCTTCGCGCTTGATCGTTACTGAAGGCATTCACGACAGGTTCGTTGCCGCACTGACGGAAAAGCTGAATACGCTGGTGGTCGACAATGCGATGAAGCCAGGCACGCATATCGGCCCTGTCGTCGACGAAAAGCAGTTGAAAACGGATACCGATTACATCGAGATCGGCCGGAAAGAGGGTGCCAAGCTCGCCTTCGGCGGCGAACTCATCACCCGTGAGACGCCCGGCTTTTATCTGCAGCCGACGCTGTTTACAGAAGCCACGAACCAGATGCGTATCAGCAGAGAGGAAATCTTCGGTCCTGTTGTCTCGGTCATCCGCGTCAAGGACTATGATGACGCGCTGGCGACCGCCAACGACACGCCGTTCGGCCTGTCGGCCGGGATCGCCACGACAAGCCTCAAGCATGCGACCCATTTCAAGCGCAACTCAGAGGCGGGTATGGTCATGGTCAACCTGCCGACCGCAGGCGTCGACTTCCACGTTCCGTTCGGCGGTCGCAAAGGCTCGTCCTACGGTCCGCGCGAGCAGGGCAAGTACGCGGCTGAGTTCTATACGAGCGTCAAGACGGCCTACACGCTGGCCTAGCGATGCCCCAAACCGATCCGAGCCGCTATGCGGCTCGGACAATATCTCGATGCGAATTGTTCCTGGGCCAGTCCCTCAGCTCTGGCTCTGGCTTTGGCTCTGCATCTGACCCCGATCTTCGACCTTGACGATGACCGAGAGCCTTTCTCCCGGCGTGCCGATGCGCATGCCTGAAACGGGGGCCGCGTCGCGGTAGCAGAGGCCGGAGGCAACGCGCACATAGCGTGCATCAGGGCAGATATTGTTGGCTGGATCAAAGCCGACCCAGCCAAGGCCCGGGACATGTGCCTCGCCCCATGCGTGCGTTGCCGCTTGCTCGGCCTTCTCTTCCATCATCAGGTATCCCGAGACGTAGCGGGCCGGTACGCCGAGACTGCGCGCGGCGGCGACGAAGATATGGGCGTGATCCTGGCAGACACCGCTCTTTTTCTCCAGCGCTTGCTCGGCTGTCGTCTCGGTATTGCTGGTTCCGGGCCGGTAGGCCACCGCCTCGTGAATCCCCGACATCAGTGCATGCATGCGGGCGAGCTCGTTGTCGCTGTTTACGCTTTTGATCAGTTCCTTGACGAGCTTTCCAGGTTTCGTCCTTGGCGTCTCGCGCAGGAACAGCCAGAGCGGGCAAAAGCCCCCATGGGGACCTAGAACGCCGTTTCGATCTTCGGTTTCGACTTCGCCTTCGGCGACGATTCGGGTCGTGCGCTGCTCGCCTTCCAGCGAAACCAGGTTAATGTGATTGCCGAACTGATCGTCGTATTCGACTTCCGGCCTGGCCCCCTCGACATGCAGTGACCAATTGAGGATCGTTTGTCCTGGCAGGGTTTTCGGTGTCAGGCGCAACCGCTGCAGCGAGAAGGCGGACGGTTCCTCGTAGTGGTATTCGGTGACGTGGCTGATCTTAAGTTTCATGTCGTGCCCGCCTATGCATAGAACCGGTAACCGTCGGAAATTTCCATGCCGAGCTGGTTGTTGCGCGTAACGAAATCCTCGAGAAACTCGTGCAGGCCCTGGTCCATGATCTCCTTGATGGCGCGCGTCTGGAGCGTCTTGCGGATGGCATCTGCGGTGTCGTGTGCCGGCAACCGTTGGCCGTAGTCCTTGGCAAGATAGCCGAGTTCGCTGACGATCTTCTCGTAGCAGTAGGCGAGCGAGCGCGGCATCTGGCCGTTGAGGATCAGGAAGTCGGCGATATTCATCGCGCGATACTCACCGTCATAAGCCCAGCTGTAGGAGCGGTGCGCGGAGACCGAGCGCAGGATCGACTCCCACTGAATGTTGTCGATCGATGTGCCCACGGCGGAGACTGACGGCAGAAGCACGTAGTATTTTACGTCCAGAATACGGCTCGTATTGTCGGCGCGCTCGATAAAGGTTCCGATCCGCGCGAAGTTGTAGAGTTCGTTTCTGAGCATGGAGCCGTGGAAGGCGCCACGGATCAGACCGGCGCGATGCTTGATGGCGTCAATCGCTTCCGGCAATTCCGCGGCCTTCAGGCGCGACGAAAGAAGGGACCTGAGCTCGATCCAGAACTCATTCGTCGCTTCCCAGGTCTCTCGAGTGAGTGCCGTGCGCACCATGCGAGCGTTGTTTCGCCCGTAATCGACACAGGACATGACACTTGAGGGATTGGAGCGGTCTCGCAGCAGGTAGTCGATCGCATCGGCGCTCGTCAGCTTGCTGTGGCCTTCGTCGTAGGTCTCGCGCACGCCCGCGCTCTGCAGGACGCCATCCCAGTCGTCGTCACCGGTTCCGCTTCTTGTCAGAGACATACGCAGACCGGCATCGATGAGGCGCGCGATGTTCTCGGCGCGCTCGATATAACGGAACATCCAATAGAGTCCGTTTGCAGTTCTTCCGAGCATCAGTCCTCCAATACCCAGGTATCTTTAGTGCCGCCGCCCTGGCTGGAATTGACCACAAGCGAGCCCTGCTTGAGGGCCACACGGGTCAAGCCGCCAGGGATGATCTGCACCTTGTCGGAGACGAGAACATAGGGGCGCAAGTCCACGTGACGCGGCGCAATTCCCTTGTTGACGAGGATCGGCACGGTCGAGAGCGAAAGCGTCGGCTGCGCGATATAGTTTGTCGGCTTCGCCCTCAGCTTTTCGGCAAAGTCGGCGCGCTCCTTCTTGGTCGCCGTCGGTCCTACCAACATGCCATAGCCGCCGGAGCCGTGTACTTCCTTGATGACGAGCTCTTCGATATGCTCGAGGACGTATTTGAGACTCTGAGTTTCGGAACAGCGCCAGGTCGGAACGTTTTCCAGGATCGGTTTGCGTCCAGTGTAGAACTCGACGATCTCGGGCATGTAGGAATAAATCGCCTTGTCGTCCGATATGCCGGTGCCCGGCGCGTTGGCAATGGTGATGTTGCCGGAGCGGTAGACGTCCATGATACCAGGAATGCCAAGGGCCGAATCCGGGCGGAAGGTAAGGGGATCTAAGAAGTCGTCGTCGACGCGGCGATAGAGCACGTCGATCGCTTCATAGCCGCGGGTCGTGCGCATCTTTACCTTGCCGTCGATGACGCGCAGATCCGAGCCTTCGACCAGCTCGACGCCCATGGTGTCTGCCAGGAAGGAATGCTCGTAATAGGCGGAATTGTAGATGCCAGGCGTAAGGACGGCGACGCGCGGCTTGCCTTTGCAGCCCGGAGGCGCGAGCGACGCCAGGCTCTGACGCAGCAGGTAGGGATAGTCCTCGACCGGCCGGACCTTATTGGCGTGGAAAAGCTCCGGAAACATCTGCATCATCGTTTCGCGGTTTTCCAGCATGTAGCTGACACCGGACGGGGTGCGGGCGTTGTCCTCCAAGACGTAAAACTCGTCCTCGCCGGTGCGCACGATATCGGTGCCGACGATGTGCGTGTAGACGCCGCCGGGCGGACGGAAGCCGATCATCTCGGGCAGGAAGGCGTCGTTCCTTTCGATCAGTTCGCGCGGAATGCGCCCAGCGCGGATGATCTCCTGCTTGTGATAGATGTCGTCGAGAAACGCGTTAAGCGCGATCACCCGCTGTTCGATGCCTTGTGCGAGCTTGCGCCATTCGCGGCCGGAGATGATGCGGGGGATGATGTCGAAGGGGATGAGCTTTTCGGATGAGTCGGCGTGTCCGTAGACCGCGAAGGTGATACCTGTCTTGCGAAAGATGTTTTCGGCGTCCCGGCTTTTGCCAATCAGATGCGCTCGATCTTGGTTATTGTACCACTCAAAGTATTTTTCATATGGCTGACGAGGACTTTCGTCCCCGGTGATCATTTCATCAAATGCCAAAGGTGTGGCTCCCCTTTTTTGTTCATTTGAATACAACGCAATAAGCAATGCAAGAACCATGCACAGTTCGGACGTGAGATTTGTAAAATCCTCCCAAGTGGCAAAAAGAGCCAAAAAACTGGGCATTTATCAGAATCTGAGTGGCTGCGGCGGCCGTCAATTCCAGGCGTCCGCTCAAAATATAGGCGCCTGATTGTTTTCAGATCGGCATTCGAACCATTTTCGGGCTCAGCCGATCGATCGCGTCACCATCAATGAAACTGCAGGTAAGCATCAACGCTTCGCCTTTGACGGCGGTGCAGCCGGTCGGCTATCAGCGCGACAATCCGTTGCCCCCAGGAAAAATTCATGTCCCTCGATCGCATTGCACCCGCCATCTTCGTTCTTCTCTGGTCGACAGGCTGGGTCGTGGCGAAATACGCCGCGATACATTCAGAGCCCTTCACCTTCCTTGCGGTGCGTTATGTGCTTTCGGCGCTGGCGTTTCTCAGCCTGTGTCTTGCCATGCGCGCGGTGTGGCCGGGCCGGGCTGTTGCTTTCAAGGCAGTCTATTCCGGTATGTTCCTGCACGGCTTCTATCTTGGCGGCTTGTGGTGGGCGATCTCGAATGGCGTGCCGGCTGGAGTGTCGGGCATCATTGCTGCCATGCAGCCGCTCTTGACGGCGATGGCTACGCCGCTCCTCGTCGGCGAGCGTTTGCAGGGCGTTCAGAGATTGGGCCTAATGCTTGGCTTCCTCGGCATCGCCATCGCGGTATCGCCAAAGCTCCTCGATCCGTCAACAGCCGATCTGGGGAATGCCGCCGTGCCGCTTTCGATCAACCTTATCGCCATGTGTTCCGTCACTTTCGGAACGCTCTACCAGAAGAAGCATCTGCAGACCGGCAACCTTGTTCCGATCGCTTCGCTGCAATATATCGGTGCCCTGATAGTCACTGTGCCGCTGATGCTCGCCTTCGAGGGCATGCACTTCGACGGGTCGGCACAGGCGCTAGCGGCACTCATCTGGTCGGTATTCGGGCTGTCGATGGGCGGGGTCGGGCTGCTGCTCTATCTCATCCGCCGTGGCCAGGTCTCGCGGGCGGCTTCGCTCATCTATCTGATGCCGCCGACAGTAGCGCTCGAGGCTTATATCGCGTTCGGCGAGCCGCTGACACTGCCACTGATCCTCGGCACCATCGTTGTGGTGACCGGCGTCTATCTGACCAATAAGCAGGCGCGTGTTGCGCCGCTTCGCGAACAACTGCAATGACAAACGGCGGGGTTTTCCCGCCGCTAATCATCGTTCGGTCAAAAACTATGCGCGTTCGCGACGCTGGCCGTTACCGCCACGTGAGGAACCACCACGACGGTTGCCGCCATTGCCTTCGCGACGTTCACCGCCAGCGTGGGCCTGTGCAGCGCGATCTTCGCCGTGCTTGCGGGCCGGACGGCCATGTGCGTTACGGGCGCCGCCGCCAGGATGATGGCGGTTCTCGCCGTTCGCATGGTTGCCATGCTGCGGGCGCTGCGGCTTGCGGGCCGGACGGAAGTCCGAGGTCGTGGCCAGATCGTTGTCAGGCCCCGATGTCATCGGCGTCGGCTCGCCGCGACGCTGGCCGCGGAAATCCTCGTTGCGCTGGGTCTGGCGCTCGGGACGGGCACGACGCTCGCGGCGCTCCTCGTTGTTGGCGCGGACTTCGTCACCAGCTTCAGGGCGCGGACGACGCTCCGGGCGGCTGCCTGCACGATGGCCTTCGCCACCACGACGCTCACCGCGATTGCCGCCATTGCCGTTGCCGCGGCGTGGGGTCGCATTCATGTTGGCCGGAGCTTCACCGCTTGCGACTGAGATGCTGATGTTCATCAGGCGCTCGATGTCGCGCAAAAGACGGGTTTCATCGGGTGCGCAGAAGGCGATCGCGATTCCATCGCGGCCGGCGCGGGCGGTACGGCCGATGCGGTGGACGTAGGCGTCGGGAACCTCAGGCAGGTCATAGTTGTAGACATGGCTGACGGCCGGGATGTCGATGCCGCGGGCTGCGACGTCGGTTGCGATCAGCGTCTTGATGTCGCCGTCACGGAAGGCCTTGAGGGCGCGCTCGCGTTGGCCCTGGCTCTTGTTGCCGTGGATAGAGGCGACGGAATAGCCGACGTGGTCGAGATGCTTCATCAGCTTCTCCGCACCATGCTTGGTGCGCAGGAAGACGATGGCGCGGCCATCCGGGTTCTCGGTGAGCGACTTCTTCAGAAGGTCGGTCTTGTCGTTTTTGCCGTTTACGAAGTGGACATACTGCTCGACCTTGTCGGCAGCCTTGCCCGGCGGCGTTACTTCGACGGTGACCGGGTTCGTCAGGTATTCGCCGGCGAGGTCGGCGATCGACTTCGGCATGGTGGCGGAGAAGAGCATTGTCTGCCGCTTCTTGGGCACCATCTTGGCGATCTTGCGCAGGTCGTGCACGAAGCCGAGGTCGAGCATCTGGTCCGCCTCGTCGAGAACGAGGTAGCGCACGGCAGTCAGGCCAATGGCGCGGCGGGCGACGAGGTCGAGCAGGCGACCGGGCGTGGCGACGAGAATGTCAGTGCCCTTTTCAAGCTGCAACTGCTGTTTGTTGATCGAAACGCCGCCGACGACGACGTTGATGCGCAGGTGCGACTTGCGCAGGAAGTTCTTCAGGTTCTGGGCGATCTGGTTCACCAGTTCGCGGGTCGGCGCAAGGATCAGCGTACGGGTGGTACGGTTGTCCGGGCGGCGTTCTTCAGGGATGAGCTTTTCGATGAGCGGCAGGCCGAAGGCTGCCGTCTTGCCGGTGCCGGTCTGGGCGAGGCCGATAAGGTCGCGGCCTTCGAGAAGAAGCGGGATCGCCTTTTCCTGAATGGGAGTCGGCTTTTCGATGCCGAGTTGGAAAAGTGTGGCGACGATCGGCTTGGAGACACCAAGCGATTCAAAATTGGTCAAGTCATTACCTTTTTAGGGCGCGCCAAAACAAATCCGCCGGATCGCAGAGGCGGCCCGGTGTCATTCTGGCGTCAAGCACCCCGCGTGAAGTGGGAACTTGTCTTGTTGGAAAAAGCTTTCCAGCGCTTCTGCCGCATCTTGGGGGCGGCCTCTATGAAATGCGCTTTTGCCCTTCTTCCTGCATTCTTTTTGCTGGCAGGAGCACGCTCACGCGGCGGCCGGAAGGTGAAAGCTGGCGTGCATTTGGTCTAGTTCGCGCCAAAAGTCAATAGCGGCCGGTGGATCAAGCGCCGACCCGAAGGCCGTGCGAGACGTCAAACCAGCTCACTTTTCAATAGCAAACCCTTGTGCGGTGAGCCTCGCCCCATCCATTGCGGTGCCATTGAACATGACAACTGGGAGCGTAGTAGTGGCGGTAGTACGGTCTGTAGTAGCTTCGATAGGCCGGATATGGATGATAGTACGACCCGTAATAGGGCCGGTAATAGGAGCCATAGTAGGGCCGATATAACGATCCGTAGTAAGGCCGGTAATAGGGTCTGTAATAGGGTCTGTAATAGGGGCTGTAATAAGGGCTGGAATACGTACTGTAATATGACCCTGGATAGTAGCCGCCGTAGTAGGGGTAGGGGCGTGCGAACTGCGACAATAGAATGCCACCGACGGCCCCAGCCGCAACGCCGCCCCAGAAGTCATCATGGTGGGCATTCGCGGGCGTTGCCGGGAGGAACGTTGTCCCGGTCACGGTCAATGCCATTAAGCCCGACACCATGCTTTTATGAAGTACGGACATGGTCGTCTCCTTTCGTCGACGAAGCTTGTTCTTGAAGCCGTCAGGAGAAGCCGTTCGGGTCTACGGGGCCAGCTGAACGAGTTCATTCTAGAAACGACTGAAACTATACCACAGTTCCCTGATGTTTGCTGCTTGTGATCATACCGCGCCGGCAACTGCGCAAATTGCGCATTGCGCCCAAAATTATGGTTAAAGCCTTGTTAAAGCGGCGCGACTATAGTTGTTCGACGCGCCCTTCTTCTGACTGAGGACTGATTTTGACATCGCACGGGGACCTTCTCGAACTGGCCTGCCGCCGGATCGCAGATCTGGATCGCCCTGCCTATGTCAAGAACAGCGAGCTTCGTTACATCGCAGTCAACGAGGCCTATGCCTCCTTCTTTGGAAAGGAAATCTCTGATTTCATCGGCCACCTGAGCCGTGACCTGATCGACGCGCCGGAAGAGGAAACCCGCGAAGACAAGGAGCGGCGTGCGCTCGTTTTTGCAAGTGAGGAAAACGCCATTTTCTTCGATTCTCGTGGTGCCGAGCACGCCAGGGTTCGCATCGAAAGCTTCGCGCCATCGGAAGACCGTGTCTACGTACTCGGCATTTTCGAGAGGCGACCACCTCGCCGGGATGACGATAGGCCGCCGGCGCCGGATTTGGCCCGCAGCCAGGCCCTGACCGAGGATCTTCATATCATCCTTCGCGCACTTCCCGTCGGCGTCATGATCCTCGACGACAAGCGCAACGTTCTCTACGCCAACGACGCGTTTTACGATCTCTGGGATCTCCCGCGCGACAATCGCTTCGACGGCTGGGCCTTCATCGACGTAATCCGCCACAATCACAAGCTTGGACGCTACGGCGCCAAAGTGTCCCCCGAGCAGATTCTT
Source organism: Rhizobium mesoamericanum STM3625 (assembly GCF_000312665.1). Taxonomy (GTDB): domain Bacteria; phylum Pseudomonadota; class Alphaproteobacteria; order Rhizobiales; family Rhizobiaceae; genus Rhizobium; species Rhizobium mesoamericanum. Next base: position 3,333,749 of record NZ_HF536772.1, read on the forward strand.
GCTCGGCGGGAGGCACATTTCCAGGCGGCGGACACGGGGCCGCGGCCGGTGGAGCTCGGTTGGGTTGGCGGCAAGCGCGTGCTGTTCGATGGCAGAAGCCTCTCCAATGGCCGGGTTCTACTTTCCTATGCGGATGTGACCGCAGTTCGCGAGCGCGAAAAGGAAGTCCACGAAACGCGGGCGGCGCTCGAGCATATGGGCGATCTGATGCATGATGCGACACGCGCCATGTCCCAGGGTCTTTTGATCGTGCAGGACGGGATCATCCTGCTCGCGAGCGATCCGCTCAGCGATATCCTGGCGATACCGCCCGAGTACCTGGCTGTCGGTCGGGGATGGATCGACCTCTTCCGGTTCTGCGCCGAACGGGGGGATTTTCACGGGCAGGAGGACGAAATCCTCACGACTTGGCGAGGCAACATCGCGGCCAAGAAGCCGATCTCGGCTCCATTTCATGTCGGCGGAGAACGTTGGGTCAACCTCGACGCTACCATCAGTGAGCGGCAACATTGGATTGCGTTGTTTACCGATGTCACCGAAGCAAAGGAGCGAGAGACCGCGCTCGAGCGGCTCCTGTCGCGGGCGGAGGCGGCCGATCGCGTCAAATCGGAGTTCCTGGCGAACATGAGCCATGAGATCCGGACACCAATGAACGGTGTCCTCGGCATGGCTGAGTTGCTCGCGAAGACCGATCTCGATACCCGTCAGAAGACGTTCATCGACATCATCGTCAAGTCAGGCAATGCGCTGGTGACGATCATCAACGACATTCTCGATTTCTCAAAGATCGATGCCGGAAAGATGAGGCTCCGGCCCACGACGTTTAATCTGCTCGAAGCGATCGAGGATGTTGCGACCCTCCTGTCTTCAACCGCGTCCGAAAAGAACATCGAGCTTTTGGTGCGCACGGCGCCCGATTTGCCGTCGGCTGTGATCGGCGACGCGGGGCGCTTCCGACAGATCATCACCAATCTCGTCGGCAATGCCGTAAAGTTCACGGAGCGCGGTCACGTCCTCTTGGACGTTGGCTTCGCGCCGGGCGCACAAGACGAGATCATGGCGAGCATCCGGGTCGAGGATACTGGCATCGGCATTCCGGATGACAAGCTGGAGTCCATTTTCGACAAGTTCTCGCAGATCGATTCATCCTCGACCCGCCGCCACGAGGGAACGGGCCTCGGCCTCGCCATCACGGCAGGGCTGGTGGACCTGTTTGGCGGCTATCTCGAGGTGGACAGCCGGCCGGGTGAGGGCTCGGTCTTTAGCGTGAATCTGCCTTTCGTCGTGGCAGCGGCGCAGCTGGCGCCAAAGCCGCTGCCGGTCAACGTTAAGGGTGCCCATGTTCTCGTCGTGGACGACAATGCGGTCAACCGACAGATTCTGACCGAGCAGTTGGCTCTTTGGGGCTTCGATGGCGCCGCTGCCGAAGACGGACCTGCGGCGTTTGCAGTTCTCGAGGCTGCGCACGAATTTGGCTTAGCGGTCGATGCAGTCGTGCTGGACTACCAGATACCCGGCATGAATGGCGCCGAAATCGCACGGAAACTGCGTGCCGACAGCCGCTTCGAGCGCCTCGCGATCATCTTTCTGACGTCGATGGACATGTCCGGAACCGAAAAAGAGTTCGCAGCCCTAAACGGCCAAGCCTATCTGATGAAGCCGGCGCGTGCCAACGTGCTGAGGAAAACCATCGCAGACGTCGTGCGTGCAAGCCGGACGAAGCAGGTCTGCGCTGCTGCAATCATGCAGTCCAGCGCGGAAGCGATGCCATCGCCGCTGCCCAAAGCCGAGCCTTCAGCGACTGCGCCGACAGAGCTTGTTGACGTGCTGGTCGCGGAAGACAACGACGTCAACCAGATCGTCTTCACCCAGATCTTGCGCGGAAGCGGTCATAGCTTTCTCGTTGTCGGCAACGGCCAGGAGGCGGTGGACGCATGGCACCGCCATACCCCGCGCATCATAATGATGGATGTCTCGATGCCCGTGATGAACGGGCATGACGCAACGCGCGCGATACGTGATCGGGAACGCGGGCAAGGCCATCGCGTGCCAATCATCGGAGTGACCGCGCATGCTCTGGAGGCCGACCGCGACCTTTGCCTGGAGGCGGGCATGGATGATTACATGTCAAAGCCGATCAGCCCGGAGTTGCTCGAAGAGAAGCTGGAGCTGTGGTTGGGCAGGGGGCAACAGACAAGTCGCTCGGCAAGCTAGGACTTGATGCCGCAGAGCATCTCGCGCTTGCCGGCAAAGCCGCTGCGACGCTCGACGACAAAGCCCGCCGCGAGCAGATTGCGCCGGACGAAACCGGCCGCGGCGTAAGTCGCAAAGGTCCCGTTCGATTTCGTCTTTTCGCAGACAAGGCGCATCAAATCCTCGGACCACATATCGGCGTTGCGCGACGGCGCGAAGCCGTCGAGAAACCAGGCATCGAAGCCCGCTTCAGCGGCTGCAACCCCGTCCAGCGCGCGACCACAGACGACGCTGAGGGTTGTCTGGCCATCAAGGCTCAAGGACACGGTTCCCTTGGGTGTTTCCGGCCATGCTTTAGCAAGTGCCTGCCGTTCCACATCGATTTCGGTCCAATGAGACAGCGCTCGGTCGATTTCCTCGCGTTGCATCGGATAGAGCTCGAACGACATGAAGTGCAATTTCTGCCCCGCGCGCCGATTGAGCTTCCACTGTCGCCAGGTTTCGGCAAAGTTCAGGCCGGTACCGAAGCCGAGTTCGCCGATCAGGAAGTCGCCCTGATCGAGCCAGCGTTGCGGCAGATCGTTGCCGGCAAGGAAGACATGCCCGCATTCAAGCCTACCGTCCGTCTGGCAATAAAAATGGTCGCCAAAGGCCGGTGAATAGGGCATATCGCCGTCGCGCCATTCAAGCGGCTGGTGCGCGCCAGGAGTTTTTTCAGGGTCCGTATCTGTCATGATCAAAGCCGATAGTCCGGCCTTGTCGTCCGGTCAATCATCGACTTCCCTTCTGATCGCCGGGGGCGGCATCATGGGACTGTGGGCGGCGGTTCACGCGGAGCGTCTTGGCATCGACGCATTACTCGTCGACGCCAATCGGCTTGGGCATGGCGCGAGCGGGGGGGTCCTCGGCGCACTCATGCCGCATATGCCCTACAAGTGGAACGCCAAGAAGCAATTCCAGTTCGATGCGCTGGTATCCCTGGAGGCCGAAATTGCAGCTTTGGAGCAGCAGACAGGCCTTTCCGCAGGCTATCGCCGCTCGGGGCGTCTCATTCCACTGCCGAAGCCGCACTTGCGCGAGATTGCGCTTGGTCACAACCGCGATGCCGAGGAACGCTGGATCGCGGGCGAGCGGCGGTTCCACTGGCATGTCATTGATAAGCCGCCTCAGGAAAATTGGCTTGATGCCGCAGCTGGCGAAAGTGGCTTCGTGCACGATACGCTTGCCGCAAGGGTTGCCCCCCGGTCGTTGACTGCTGTACTGGCCGCATCGCTGCGCAATGCCCGGCATGTGCGGCTTGGCGAACATGTTTCGGTCGACCATCTCGATCTTGAGCGCAAGGTTGCAAAAACGACAGCAGGTGACATTGCGTTCGGCCGGTGTGTCATTGCAGCCGGGTACCAATCCTTTCCATTGCTGGGGCGCTACACCGCTGGTCTCGTGAGGTCGCTCGGCCAGCCCGTCAAAGGGCAGGCAGCGTTGTTGAAAGTCGATATAGACCCGTCCATGCCGACGATCTTTCGCGATGGGTTCTATATTGTTGCCCATGAGGGTGGCCACGTCGCCGTCGGTAGTACCAGCGAGAATCGCTTCGACGAGCCGTTTTCGACCGACGGACAACTCGACGCGCTCCTTGAGACGGCCGCACAACTGGTGCCTCAATTGGGGGGCGCACCCGTGCTTGAACGATGGGCCGGTCTACGGCCGAAGGCAATCGACCGTGACCCGATGATTGGCATCCACCCCGACCATGACGGATTGATCGCACTGACCGGTGGCTTCAAGGTCAGTTTTGGTGTGGCCCACCGTCTTGCCGCCGCAGCGGTCGACCTGGCGGCCGGTCGAAAGCCGCGCTTTGCTCTGCCCGACAGCTTCCTCTTAGCCAATCACATTCGTGTGGCTTCACGCTTAACGTGAATTAGCATTTCCTGCCTTTCGTCAATCTGTCATGCAAATCACCTATCAGCTAGCGCAACCGCGGCGCCGACGGATGGCAGCGCGGTTTGTTCGACGGAGGAAATCGCATGCGCTATGCCATTTGCTTTACCCCCGCTGCGAGCGACCCGCTCTCGCATGTGGCCGCAAATTGGTTAGGCCGGAACGTGTTTTCCGGGGAGATGGTCGAGCCGACCGCCATTCGTGGACTGAGCATCCACGAAATTGCCTTCCACACGGCCATGCCGCGCCGCTACGGCTTTCACGGTGTTCTGAAGGCGCCCTTCCGCCTCGCCGCAGACATGTCGGAAGCGCAACTTTTGCGTGATCTCATGCGCTTCTGCGGCACGCTTTCGCCGTTCCAGATCCGGAAACTGGAGGTCGCGAGGCTCGGCGGCTTCTATAGCCTCGCTCCGTCTTTGCCCTGCGAGCATCTTCACCATCTCGCCTCTTCGGTGGTCCAAGAGTTCGATCGATTTCGTGCGCCGCTGAGCGAGGCAGAAATCGAGCGTACAGATCCCGGCGCTCTGTCGGCCACGCAGTTCACCAACCTACACCGCTGGGGAAACCCCTATGTGATGGACGAATTTCGTTTCCACATGCCGCTGACCGGCCCTGTCAATCAGTGCGACATGCCCAGGGTGGAGCAGGCGCTTCGCAATGTCTTTGAGCCAGTGCTTGCTGATCCCATCAAGGTCGCGAACGTTGCGCTGATGATCGAAGAGGGGAACGGCGGGCCATTTCGCGTGCATTCGTTGCATCCGATCGGCAAGGTCAGTGCCAGGCGCGATCGTGTTCCTGTATTCGCCTGAGGCTTTTTGCCGTAAAGGCGGAACTCTGTTGCGTACTTTCCGTCTCGACATTCCCTCTCTGGATGCTACCGTTTCGCCGACTTTCAGGAAGGTGATTTCATGGTATCTGAGACTTATCCGCGCAATCTGATCGGTTATGGACGCAATACGCCAGATCCGAAGTGGCCGGGCGATGCCCGCGTGGCAGTTCAGTTTGTCATCAATTACGAGGAAGGCGGCGAAAGCTGTATCCTCGATGGCGATCTGGCCTCCGAGAACCTGCTATCGGAAATCGTTGGTGCCGCGCCTTGGCCAGGCCAGCGCAATCTCAACATGGAATCGATCTATGAGTATGGCTCGCGGGCCGGTTTCTGGCGCCTTTGGCGGATGTTCACGGAGCTTAAGGTTCAGGCGACTGTCTATGGCGTGACACTTGCCATGGCCCGCAACCCGGAGGCGGTGGCGGCCATGAAGGAGGCTGGATGGGAGATTGCCAGCCACGGCTACCGCTGGCTGGAATACAAGGATTTCCAGGAGGACGTCGAGCGCAAGCACATCCAGGAAGCCGTGCGCCTGCACACGGAACTGACCGGAGAGCGGCCCTACGGCCTGTATCAGGGCAAACCCTCCGACAACACGCTGCGCCTCGTCATGGAAGAAGGCGGTTTTCTTTACTCCTCGGACTCTTACGCCGACGACCTGCCGTTCTGGGTGAAGGGCATCGACGACAAGCCCTTCCTGATCATCCCCTATACGCTCGAGACCAACGATATGCGTTTTGCCACCCCGCAGGGCTTCAACTCGGGCGATCAGTTCTTCACCTACCTCAAGGATGCCTTTGACACGCTCTACGAGGAAGGCGAGGCGGGCAGCCCGAAGATGATGTCTGTCGGCCTTCATTGCCGCCTCGTCGGCCGTCCTGGTCGCGCGGCGGCGCTGAGACGCTTCATGGAATATGTGCTGAAGCACGACAAGGTGTGGATCCCAAGGCGTCTCGAGATCGCCCAGCATTGGCATACGCACCACAAGCCGGAGACAATCTGATGCTTTCGCGTGACGAGTTCGTATCGCGCTACGGCGATGTTTTCGAACATTCGCCGTTCATTGCCGAGCGTGCCTATGACGATGGCTTCGTCGGCGACGAACTGAACGTGGACCGTGTGCACACTGCGCTCGTCGCAATCTTCCGGGCCGCGAGCCCGGAGGAGCGGCTCGGCGTATTGCGCGCCCATCCCGACCTTGCTGGACGTCTCGCAATGAAAGGCGAACTCACCGAAGACAGCAAGAAGGAGCAGGCAGGCGCCGGGCTCGACCGCCTGAGTGCGCAGGAGCACGCGCGTTTTACCGAACTCAACGGTGCCTATGTTGAGAAATTTGGCTTTCCTTTCATCATTGCGGTCAAGGGCTTGAACAAGGACGACATCCTGGCGGCCTTCGAAAAGCGCATCGACAACACGCGCGAGGAGGAATTCGAAACGGCCGCGGCTCAAGTCGAGCGCATCGCGTTCCTGCGGCTCGAGACGATGTTGCCTGGGCGTTGAAACAAGCGTTCATGTGGTACTTTTTTCTTCTGCGCCCGTGACTTATAGTTGCGCGATGAAGCCTTCAGACGTGCTGGAGAAAAATTGGTATATGGTCCGCGAAGCGACGAAGCGCCTCAATGCGGCGAACCCGCGTGTCTTCGGTTCTGTGGCGTGCGGTGGAGATCGGCCAGACAGCGATCCGGATATTCTGGTAGGTACGCTGCCGGGCACGATTCAATTCGATCTCGGCGGGTTGCTGGAGGAACTGAGGGAGACGCTCGGTGTAAAGGTCGACCTGGTAACACCCGGCGGGTTGTCGGACAGGCTCTGCGAGCGCGTTCTTTCGGAAGCGATCGTGGTATGAGCGTCGAACGGCTGGTGGATTACGTTGATCGCATGCAGCAGGCGGCCGAGCAGGCCCGTGCGCTAACCGACGGTATGACCGAAAGCGCCTTTCTGGCGGACCTTAAAACCCAACTGGCTGTGACGATGTCGCTGGTCCTTTTGGGTGAGGCGGCGGCTCGTATTGGCATGAGCAATCCAGATTTCCTTCGCGATCATCCCGAACTTCCTTGGTCAAAGATAAGCGAAATGCGGAATCTCATTGTGAACGACGACCACCGTGCGGATCTTTCGGCCATGTGGGGTACCGTCAGATACGATCTGGCGAACCTTATTTCGCAGCTTCAGTCGATACGCCATTGGCGCATCCAAGGCGAATAGCAACATGTCTCAACTCGATATTCTTCCCCTGACCAAATCTGCCTTCGCGCCTTTCGGCGATGTCATCGAAGCCGATCCGGCAACGATGCGCTATATCAACAACGGCACGACCGAACGTTTCCATGCGCTCGCCGCCGCTGAAGCGGTGGGTGAGGGCGCGCGCGTCATTATCAACGTTTTTCGCGGCCAGCCCCGGGTCTTTCCCTATAAGATCGGCATGATGGAGCGGCATCCGTTTGGCAGCCAGAGCTTTTCGCCGATCTCCGGTCGCCCTTACCTCGTTGTCGTCGCGCAGGACGAGGGCGGTCTGCCCGGTCGCCCTCGGGTGTTTTTAGCGCGCTGCGATCAGGGCGTGAATTATCGCCGGAACGTCTGGCACCATCCGCTGATGGCGCTCAGTGCCGTCAGTGATTTCCTTGTTGTCGATCGCGACGGACCCGGCATCAATCTTGAAGAATACTTCTTCGAAACGCCCTACATCATCAGCGAGCCCAGCCTATGACCGGACTGACCACCCATGTACTCGACACCGCGTCCGGCAAGCCGGCTGAGGGGCTGAGGATCGATCTCTTTTATGTTGAAGGAGACGTCCGTCGTCACCTGAAGACCGTCAGGACCAACTCCGACGGCCGTGTCGATGGCGGGCCGATCCTGATCGGCAATAGCTTCAAGGCGGGGACTTACGAACTGCTCTTTCACGCAGGCGACTATCTTCGCGCGGCCGGCATTGCCTTGCCGCAGCCGGCCTTTCTGGATCTCGTGCCCATCCGCTTCGGCATTGCCGACGTGACTGCGCATTACCACGTACCGCTGTTGATCTCGCCCTACGGCTACTCGACCTATCGGGGCAGCTAGGTGGTTACCAGCTTCCTTCCATTCGCTCGCTGATTAATCTTCGGGCTCCGGTGCATTTGGCTCCTCCTCATCGGGATAACCTGCCTCCAGAAACTCTTCGGCCTGGAGATAGGCGTAGGCTTCGAGCCTGAGATCGACCTCCAGGATATGCACTGCACAGCCCCCGAAAGATTCTCTTACTGGTTCGGCATATGAATAGCTTGCCCAGGGGAAGAGCTTGATCATGACCTCATGGAGACTGTGGGCGCGCAGGTAATAGTTGATCTGCTCATCCGGTTCTTCCTCCGGGCCTTCGCCAAAATAGATGCGCAGATTGCTGAAGATCGCAGTTGCATCGATCCACTCGTCCCATACAAAAAAGTTATCTCGTCCCGGACTTCCTCCATCAATTGCCGATCAAGCGCAAAGGCGAAGCGCATCAGGGACTCTGGATCGGAAGGCACAGCCTCTTCAAAACAGAGCCTGGCAGATGCATTCAGCATGTTGGCTGCCGGAACGGTGATCGCCCATTTGCCATCGGTTTCAGTGCATAGCTTCGTCTCAACAAGTTGCCACAGCATTAGTCCGGATTCTGGGTCGACTAGGATCACAAAGACCGTCAATGCGTGCTTCCTCCAGTAGTCCAAGTGGCCCTTCTCTCCGTGATGGCGGTAGCCGCCCTTGTCCGTTTGGGACGGCATCAGCCTGATCTGCAGCGGCAGAAATCTGTCCGTGGGCCAACCGCTGTCGAGGATTTCGGCTCGTGCATCGATGCCGATACTTCTATCCTGCAAACGGCGGAAGGACCATTTGAAGTCCCGGACGAATACTTTCTCGATCGCCTCGATTGCGGCGTGCGTTACCAGATCCGGCTGGTCGTGCTCTCTTTTCCCATGGCGCAGCCGCCGAGGTGGTATTGGCGGCAGGATCCAATGTCGAACGGCCGAAAAGAAACTCAAGGCTGCTTGGAGCCAGGTTCCAATCTCGATCAGCCCTGCGCCGAGAAGTCGAAGCATTGCAAGATTGCCGTTACGAAACACGGCCTCCTTGGTTCATCTGCTCAAGCAGCGCGAGCAGACCTTTGAGGATATCCGTCGGAGAAGGCGGACAGCCCGGAATATGGAGGTCCACCGGCACAACCGTCGTAGCTCCGCCGAGGACCGCATAGCTGCCGGCAAAGCAGCCGCCATCGCGGGCGCAGCCGCCCACGGCGACCACCCATTTGGGATCTGGTGTGGCGTTGTATGTCCGCTCTAGCGCTTCCCGCATGTTCTTCGTCACCGGTCCGGTCACGATGAGGACATCGGCATGCCGCGGCGAGGCGACGAAACGAATGCCGAAACGCTCGATATCGTAGAAGGCGTTGCTGAGGGCATGCAGTTCAAGCTCGCAGCCGTTGCAGGAACCGGCGTCGACGGCGCGGACCGACAGGCTGCGGCCAAGCCGGCGACGCGCTGCCGAGTCGATGGAAGCGGCGAGTTCTTCCATCGCAGCGTCGGAACGCGGTGGTGCCTGCTCGGTCAGCGGCTGTCGGATCAGGCTTTGAAAGAGGAGTTTTCGCATGACGGGCAGCCTTCAAAGATCATGGCCGGAATAGGAGCAGTTGAACGATTTGTTGCACAGGGGGAAGTCGGCGACGATGTTGCCTTCGATCGCGGCTTCCAGAAGCGGCCACTGGAACCAGGACGGATCGCGCAGATGGCAGCGATCTATCCTTGTCCCGGCAAGCCGAAGCCAGACCAAGACATCGCCCCGGAATCCCTCGACTAGCGCCATCCCCTCGCGTAACTCGTCGAACTCAGGGATCTCGCTGCGGAGCGGGCCGTGCGGAAGTTGATCCAGTATCTGGCCGATCAGCGACAGGCTCTGCTCGACCTCGCGAATGCGGATCCAGACCCGCGCATTCACGTCGCCTTCGACGAGCAGCGGAACCTTGAAGCTAAGTACATCGTAGGGCGCATAGCGCAGGGCGTTCCGGGCATCGAAGCCGCGCCCGGACGCGCGACCGACATAGCCGCCGACGCCGTACTGGCCGGCAAGGTTCGGTCGGAGCCTGCCGGTGGCAACGGTCCGATCCTGAAGCGAGGCGGTATTTTCGTAGAGCTCGACCAATGCCGGGAAGCGCTGGCCGATCTCAGCAAGCAGTGCCCGGAGCGCCGCCACCATCTCCGGATTCAGGTCCTGGGTAACGCCGCCGGGCGTAATGCGGTCGCGCATCAGCCGGTGGCCGAAGGCAGCATCCGCGGCGCGTAGGACGCGTTCGCGCAGCACGGCGCAATGGGCCTGCATTAGCGGAAACGCGGCATCGTTGCAGATGGCGCCGATATCGCCGAGGTGATTGGCGAGCCGTTCCATCTCGGCCATGAGCGCCCGGAGCCAGAGGGCGCGCGGCGGAACGTTAATGCCCAGCGCAGCCTCTACCGCCCTCGAGAAGGCATAGGCATAGGCAACCGTGCTGTCGCCGGATGTCCGTCCGGCAAGCTGCGCTGCCCTGCTAATATCAGCGCCGGCCATCAATCCCTCGATCCCCTTGTGGACATATCCGAGGCGCTCTTCGAGACGAACGACCGTTTCGCCGTTTGCCGTGAACCGGAAATGTCCCGGCTCGATGATACCGGCATGCACCGGACCAACAGGGATCTGGTGCAGGCTCTCGCCGTCCGCGCGCAGGAACTCGTAGGCAGGCGCGTCGGGGAGGGAAGCCGCACTTTCGCCGAGTGGGAAGCGGAGATCCCACCGGCCGTGGTCGAGCCAGGGACGGCTGTCCGGCAGATCCTGTGGTTCGAGGCCGGTCAGATCCCGCACCGCTCGCTCCAGGCGAAGTGCTGGCGGGTGATGCCGGGCGACGGAAGGATAGCCGCCTTCCAGCCCCTCCAGGCTAATGACGGCGACTGCATTATCCGCCTCTTCGAGCAACGCAATATGGACGGTATTGCGCTCGCCCCAGAGGCCAAGCAGGGTCAGGCGTCCCTCCGCGAGTGCGGTCGCCGCAGAATTCCACGTCCGGGGATCGACAATGGCGCGCTGCCACGGACGATGATGGTGAACCGGTTGGCTTGTCTGAATGAGATCGCTCAGCATCGGCATATCCGGCTCCTCCGATCACCGCAGCAGGTTGGCGATATGCTGGAACCAGGAAACCAGCGGAGGCGGCAGGAAGATGCCGGCGCCGAGAACCAGAGCTAGATGCGCATACATCGGGACATAGGATGCCTCCCCCGGAGCGAAACTGCCTCGCGGCTGACCGAAGGCCACCCCGGTCAGCCGCAGAAGCAGGGCCCCGAATGCCACAAGCAGCCCGAAAACGAGAGGGATTGCAAGCAGCGGATGCGTGGCGAAGGTGGAGCTGACGATCAGGAACTCGCTCATGAAGATGCCCATTGGCGGTAGGCCGGTAATGGCGACGACCCCGGCGAGCAATCCCCAGCCCAGACCCGGATGCGTCTCAGTCAGGCCCCGGATGGCGGAAAGTCTTTGGGTTCCCTTGATCTGAGCAACATGGCCGACGGCGAAAAAGATCGCAGATTTGGTAAGCGAGTGCATGACCATGTGCAACAGCCCTGCAAAATTGGCGAGCGGCCCACCAAGTCCAAAGGCGAAGACGATGATGCCCATGTGCTCGATCGAGGAATAGGCAAACAGGCGTTTGATGTCGCGGCGACGGTAGAGCATGAAGGCTGCAAAGATCAGCGACGTGAGCCCCATTGTCATCATCAACGGCCCGGCGGCGATCGCTTCGGGACTGACGGAAAGCAGGATCTTGAAGCGGAGGACGGCATAGAGCGCGACGTTCAGCAAAAGGCCGGAAAGCACTGCCGAGATCGGCGTCGGCCCCTCGGCATGCGCATCCGGCAGCCAGGCATGCAGCGGTGCAAGGCCGACCTTGGTGCCATAGCCGAGCAACAGGAAAACGAAAGCGACGTTGAGGAGCGCCGGATCGAAGGCTGCGGCATGCTTGACCAGGATGGTCCAGACCATGGCGTCATAACCTTCGCCGACGACGGGCTGTGCGGCGAGATAGACAAGAATGGTGCCGAAGAGCGCAAAGGCGATACCGACACTTCCGAGGATGAAATATTTCCAGGCAGCTTCAAGCGCCTCGTGCGTGCGATAGATGCCGACCATCAGCACCGTCGTCAGCGTTGCAAGCTCGACCGCCACCCACATCAACCCGATATTGTTCGAGACGAAGGCGAGGTTCATGCCGAACATCATGATTTGGTACATGGCATGATAGAAACGCAGGTTCGCCGGCGTCAGCCGCCCCGTATCGAGTTCGTGTGCGATATAGCTCGCGCTGAATATGCTGGTGGTGAACCCGACGAAGGCGTTGAGGACTATAAAGACGACGTTGAGATCGTCGACGAGCAGGTATTGTCCCGGCTCGCGCCGTTCAGTGACGAACAGCGAAATAGCGGCGAGCAGTGTCAAAAGGGTTGCAAGCACATTGAGCCGTGCGGTGATCCTGTAGCCGGGCAAAAGAGCCAGAAGCGCTGCCGCGACGACCGGGATCACGAGGACAGCCGCCACCGCATCGAAGGCGAACGAAAGGGATGGCGCGTTCACTTCCGCCTCCTCCCCCTGAAATCGTCGAGCGCTCTGACATCGACGGTATCGAACCGTTCGCGGATGCGGAACAGGAAGACGCCGATGACGATGAAGGCGATCAGGATCGAGAAGGCGACGCTGATCTCGACGACGAGCGGCATGCCCTTGGCGCCGGTTGCGGCAAGCACCAGCCCATTTTCGAGCGACATGAAGCCGACGACCTGGCTGACTGCATTGCGGCGCGTGACCATGATCAGCAATCCGAGTAGCAGAACAGAAAGGGCGAAGGCGAGATCTTCACGGGCAAGCGGATCGGCCTGCGGCGTGACGCGCAGCATCACCACGATCGAAAGCGCGACGAGCCCGATCCCGGCTAGCATGGTGGGTCCGATCCCGACGACCGTCTCGATCTCGCGATGTATGCCGAGTTGGCGGATCATGCGGTGGAGCACCACCGGAATGAGGGTGGCCTTGAAGATGAGGGCGATGGCCGCGGTCACGTAGAGATGCGGCGCATCTTGCACGAAAGCCTGCCAGGCGACCGACAGCGTCAGCACCAGCGAGTGCAGCGCAAACATGTTGAGCAGGGCGTAGAGACGATCCTGGTAGAGCATCATCATGCTCACCAGCACCAGCCCGCCGGCGAGCATGTGGGCAATGTCGAAGACCGGACCATTCATCAAAGGCTCCTCGACACGAACCGCAGGAGGGTGGCAAGCAAGGCAAACATGAGTGCAGCGCCTAGGAACTCCGGGACACGGAAGACCCGCATCTTGGCAACTGAGGTTTCGAACAGGGCAAGAAGCGAGCCTGCGATCGCGAGCTTGGCAAGATAGGCGATGAACCCCACCGAATAGGCGGCCGGTCCCGCTTCGCCGGTCGCAAGTTTCCACGGCACGAATATGCAAGCGATCAGCGAAATGTAGAGGAGCAGCTTGAGCGATGCTGCCAATTCGATCATCGCGAGATGTCGCCCGGAATACTCGAGCACCATGGCCTCATGCACCATGGTAAGTTCCAGATGGGTCGCCGGATTGTCGACCGGGATCCGGGCATTTTCGGCCACCGCCACCATAACAAGGGCCACGAGTGCAATCGCAAGGGAAACCCGCAAGCCCACCGCGGGTGAGCTCATGAATGCGGCCATGGTCGAAAGCTGCGTCGAGCCGGCAACGAGCGCCAGCGCGAAGATGATAAGCAGCATCGAAGGTTCGGCAAGTGTCGCGATCATCACTTCGCGGCTTGAACCGATGCCCCCGAAGCTGGTGCCGACATCCATGCCGGCGAGCGCCAAGAAGAAGCGCGCGCTGCCCAGAAGGGCGATGATCGCGATCAGGTCGGCCGTCCAACTGAAGATCAGGCCGGTCGCGAATGTCGGGATAACGGCGGCCGCCACCCATGTCGAGGCGAAGATCAGGTAAGGCGCTACCCTGAAAAGCCAGGAGGCGTTCTCTGCAACCACGGCCTCCTTGCGAAAGAGCCGTAGGAGATCCCGATAAGGCTGGATCAGCGAAGGACCCTGCCGGCGCAATAGCCGCGCCTTGACCTTGCGGATGAGACCCGTCAGCAGCGGCGCGAGCAGGACGACAAGCGCCATTTGGCAAGCCTGAACGAGAAGAGCGGAGATCATGACCATAGCGCCAGCACCAGAAGCAGGAAAACAAGCGCGAGGAAGACGAGGCTCAGATAACGCCGGATCGAGAGGAATTGCAGGCGGTTGAGCTTTTCGGCGGCAAACCCGACGGCGCCTGTGATCGGCACGTAGAGCCCTTCCCAGATGAGGTCTTGTTGCTCGACAGAAAAGGTGGCTGGTCTGAGATCGCCGGGGGCGGGCATATCGACCCGCTCGCGGGCACGCAAGGCGAGTGTGCCGAAGACGCGCCTGACAGGCTGGGCAAAACTTCCCGCGGTATATTGTGTCGAGGGGCTGCTTTCGGGAAAACCGCAGTCCCAGGCGGCACTACGACGAAGCGTCCGCGAGGCGTAGCGATGGACGATAAAGATCGTCGCGGAGGCCGAGACGGCGATGAACAGGAAGACCAGCAGGCCATTATAGGAACTGCGGCTCTCAGCGATCGGTACGATCGACAGCCACGGGATGTCCATCTGCCGCGGCATCCGCTCACCGACCAAGGAAAACACGACGGGCGAGACACCGTCGATGATGGCCCCCGGCAGGATGCCGGTTAATAGGCACAGTCCCGCAAGCACGCACATGGCGGCAAGCGAGAAATGATCCACTTCCGCAACCTCGTCCGCGGAAGCTGTGCGTGGGCGGCCGAGAAAGGTGATACCGAAAGCCTTGATGAAACAGGCTGCGGCGAGCGCCGCCGACAGAGCCAGCAGACCGCCCACTGCCGGTACGGCGATCTTCAGCGCCCATTGCGGTAGATCGGGGCTTTGCAGAATGGCCTGGAAGACCAACCATTCCGAAGCGAATCCGTTGAACGGCGGAAGGGCAGAAATCGAAACGCAGCCGACAAGGAAGGTGAAAGAGGTGATGGGCATGTGGTGGATGAGACCGCCGAGCTTCTCCATGTCCCGCGCGCCAGTTGCCGTCAAAACGGCGCCGGCGCCGAAAAACAGAAGGCTCTTGAAGAACGAATGGTTAAGGACATGGAACAGCGCCGCAGTCAGCGCCAGTGCGGCGGCCAGGCCCATGCCGTCTGCCTTGAATGCCAGCGCCAGCCCAAGGCTAACGAAAATCACACCGATATTCTCGATTGTGCTGTAGGCGAGTAGGCGTTTGAGGTCGCGTTCCATCAAGGCATGTAGAATGCCGAACGCCGCAGTCCCTGCGCCCAGCATGAGGACAATGAGCCCCGACCACCACATCGACGTACCGAGGAGATCGAAGGTAATGCGGATGAAGCCATATATCGCGATTTTCGTCATGATGCCGCTCATCAGGGCCGAGACGTGGCTCGGTCCGGCGGGATGGGCCAGAGGCAGCCAGACATGCAAGGGCACGAGCCCCGCCTTGGAGCCGGCGCCAAGCAGCAGGAGGATCAGGACCAGGCCTGCCGTGAGCGGTGCATGTTCAGCCGCGCGCATGGTGGCAAAACCGTAGGCGCCCTTAGGTCCGGCAAGCAGGCCGAAGGCAAGCAGCAGAGTCAGCGTCCCGAAGCTTGCCATCACGATATAGAGATAACCCGCTCTGCGATTGTCGGCATTGCGGTGGTGCGCCATCACCAGGGCCCAGGAGGCGAGCGACATGAATTCCCACGAGATCAGGAACGTGAACGCATCGTCGGCCAGCAGTACCAGAATCATGCCTGCGATGAAGGCTGGAAAAAACGGCAGCACCCGGTGCGGTGCGTGTTCGTGCCGGCCGTAACCGAGACCGTAGAGGCTGGAAAGCAGACTGCCGAGATTAGCCACGAGGAGAAAGAAGGACGAGAGCGCGTCGAGCCGGAAATGAGCGCCGAGCCACGGTAGGCCGATAGGAAGGACGAGGGTCGGCGCGTCGACGATAGATGTCGCGAGATGCATCAGGCTGGTTGCGAAAGCAATGGCCGAGGGCAGGAGGCACAGACCGTAGATTGCTGGGGTCGCCCGGTGCGACCGCCCCATCAAAACCCCGAGCGCCCCCGTCAGCAAGAACATGACAACGCATGACAGGATGACGGAGAGGGATGTCATGGAAGCGACCTCGCCTTACTTTCGGGGCCAGATGACGTTCCTGTCCTGTCTTCGGGTGGTTTGGCTCTCGTTTTTAGCCGGACCCCACGTCCGCCATCGATACTGGCGGCCCCCTCGTTGATGAGTTCGATCCCGGCACTCTCCAGAGCGGCTAGCAACCGCATCAGCGACTCCACGTTGCCGCGAACGACGTCGACGCTTGCTTCCATACGCTGGACCGTTGGAACCGAAATTCCCGCCAGCTCGGCCAGTTGGCGCTGGTCGATGCCGAGGAGGGCCCTTGCAGCCCGCATCTGAGCTGCAGTGATCACGATTGAACGATCGCCTATCTTCCATGAGCCCTGAAATTTGCAGCATACAATATATTTAGTGATGTCTCAAATTCGAATCTTGATGTATCTGATGCAGTCCTTACGGAGCGTAGAATCGGCCCGGCGGCCCCGAAGCCTGTGTCCAAGCGGTGTTCCGCTCCCACGCCATCCTTCCTGCCTTGATCTGTGATCGGCTTTCTACGGACGAGCAACGGGAGTTTCCCCATGGAGAGTACATTGGAGTTTCTCACAACTGGGAGTCCGGTCGTGAGTTTCACCGGCATTGGCCTGATGAGGTCGAGGCTCAGATCGTTTTGGGAGAGTCTTAGACCTCGTGCGAAGGTGAATGCTGTCGCCGAGCGCTTTGCTTTCACATAACGCTAACGGATTGTTCGCCTGCCGTCGGTTTGAACGAACAGTGGTCAAGCGCGTTTCTTGCTGGGACGAACAGAGGAGAAACCCGATGAAGAGTGTTCTGATCATTGCAGCAGCAGCCAGCCTTGGCTTGTTACCCGTGGCAAATGCGGCCTCTCACAAAGAAGGCAAGCATCAACAAGTCGCCGCAACCGAACCAAAGGAGCGTCTTGGTACGCTTTCCTGCGAAGTTTCTGGCGGGATGGGAATGATTATTGGATCAAGCAAAGCCGTAACCTGTAACTTCAAGCAACGTACCGGCAAGGTCGAGCGATACACCGGCACGATTGGAAAGTTGGGTGTGGATGTCGGCGTTACTGGTAAGTCTTATCTAAGCTGGGTCGTTGTAAATACTGCACCAACGCGGGTGGGAGAGGGAGCGCTTGCTGGAACGTATGTGGGCGCATCGGCCGGGGCATCCGTGGGTTTGGGTTTAGGGGCGAATGCTTTGGTTGGGGGCAATGCTAAGAACTATGCTTTGCAACCGCTCAGCGGAGAAACAGGAACGGGTCTCAATGTAGCTGCGGGCGTGTCCCGTCTGAACCTCAGAGCTGTGCGATAAGCAGGAAATTGGCGGCGGACGTAGCTTCGCCGCCAATTTCGTCGCTCGGCGCTAGCTCTTGCTCACGGTGTTTGTGTTCGAGGCCCGCTACGATCCTACCGCATCCAAATATTTCAACCGGCAAAATATGTTTGCCATTTTCTCTGTTGCGGTGCACAATCCTCTCTTCGTTGAAAGGTATACGGCCTTGAGGATTTGCATCTATAAATCGGATGAAGTGCCTCATATCACGCTGTTACTGCGGGAAGGGGCGCCCTTGCCCTCAACTGCGAAGAGCCAGAAATGGCGGCCCTTCAAAGCTGTGGCGCGAGAAGAGGTCCGAGCGGACCTTTTGAAAAGGATCGACCTCGGCAATGGCCACGTGTTTGTCCAGCTGGACGCTTCCCAGTAGGTTATATACGCCGCGACTGCCTAAGTGGGCTCAGGCTATTGTTGCGACATCCAACCTTTTGAAACACCTGAGATTCAAAACCGTGCCATCAATGACCCGGCCATCATGACAGCGATCCCGGGATTCGTGACTCTTTTGAGCAGACAGACTGCTGACTTTTTCTTACTGACGGCCGAGCAGGATCGACGCATTGACGTCCTTGATGTCGCGCTTGCCGCAGAGCGCCATGGTGACATCCATTTCCTTGCGCAGGATGTTGAGCGCGAGCGTGACGCCTTCCTTGCCCATGGCACCTAAGCCATAGAGGAAGGGGCGGCCGATATAGGTGCCCTTGGCGCCGAGAGCGATCGCCTTCAGCACGTCCTGGCCGGAGCGGATGCCGCCGTCCAGATGCACTTCAATCTTGTGACCGACGGCATCGACGATTGGCTCGAGCATGCTGATCGACGAGGGGGCGCCGTCGAGCTGGCGGCCGCCATGGTTGGAGACGATGATGGCGTCGGCGCCGGTTTCGGCGGCGGATTTGGCGTCCTCGACGTCGCAGATTCCCTTGATGATCAGCGGGCCACCCCATTGTTCCTTGATCCAGGCGACATCGGCCCAAGAGAGCTGCGGGTCGAACTGCTCGGCGGTCCAGGAAGAGAGCGAGGAAAGATCGGAAACGTTCTTTGCGTGGCCGACGATGTTGCCGAAGGTACGGCGCTTCGTCTGCAGCATGTCCAGGCACCAGAAAGGACGTGTCGCCATCTGCCAGATATGCTTCGGAGTGAACTTCGGTGGTGCGGAAAGGCCGTTGCGCAGGTCCTTATGGCGCTGGCCGAGGATCTGCAGATCGGCGGTCAGGACCAGGGCCGAGCACTTCGCCGCCTTCGCGCGGTTGATCAGGTTCAGCACGAAGTCCTTGTCGCGCATCACGTAGAGCTGGAACCAGAAGGGCTTCGTGGTGACGGACGCGACATCTTCGATCGAGCAGATGCTCATCGTCGATAGCGTGAATGGAACGCCAAATTCTTCGGCGGCGCGGGCCGCCAGCATTTCGCCGTCCGCGTGCTGCATGCCGGTCATCCCGGTCGGGGCGAGGGCCACCGGCATCGAAACCTTCTGGCCGATCATCGTCGTCTCCAGCGTGCGGTTCGTCATGTCGACGAGCACGCGCTGGCGCAGCTTGATCTTAGCAAAATCGCTCTCGTTGGCCTGGTAGGTCGACTCGGTCCAGGCGCCGGAATCCGCATAGTCAAAAAACATCTTGGGGACGCGGCGCTGGGCGAGGCTTTTCAGGTCGGCGATCGTGAGAGGATTGGCCATGGATAGGACTTTCAGATCTGAATAACGCCATGGCCCTTAACATGATTTTCGAGGCTTTGTGTATCTCTTTCGTCACCTATGGAACGAGAATCAGGCTGCCAGCGGCGCGCCCTTCTTCGAGATATCGCTGCGCTTCTGCAGCCTCCTCAAGAGGGTACTCACTGGCAATGGTTGCGGTGATGCCGCAAGCCAGCATCTTGACCACGGCTTCCGCCGCCGTCAGGTACGCCGGGGCGTCCGCAATATAGGCCATGATGCTTGGATGCGTCAGCCATTTGCCGGGGCGAAGATCATCGACCGAGACAGGCGGGATCGGTCCGCCGGCCTGTCCGATCGTCGCGACGACACCGAACGGACGGACCGACTGGATGGACTTTGCCAGCATGCCGGAGCCTATGCCGTCGTAGGCGACATCGACGCCGCTGTTGCCTGTCCGCGCCTTGACCGCGGCTACGACATCCGCGTTGCGGCCGACGATCAGATGGTCGGCACCGTGTCTGCGCGCGAGATCGGCCTTCTCCTCCGAACTCACGGTTCCGATCACCGTGGCGCCGAGGTGCTTTGCCCATCGCACGAGAATGCTTCCAAGCCCCCCACCGGCAGCGTGGATGAGAACGGTGGTTCCGGGCTCGACGCAATAGGTCTTCGTCAGCAGCATGTAGGCCGTCAGCCCTTTCAGCATGGACGCGGCCGCGACCTTTGAAGATACGCCATCGGGCAGGCGCACGGCGCGGGCCGCTGGTAGGAGCCGCGTCGCGGCATAGGCGCCGACCGGCGCGCCGGCATAGACGACGCGATCGCCGGGTTTCAGGTCCGTGACTGCGCTTCCGATAGCTTCGATAATACCGGCGCCTTCCACGCCGAGCACGGCGGGATAGGCCGGCAGGGCGTAGAGCCCGCGCCGGTGGTAGATATCGAGGAAATTCATGCCGATCGCGTCGTGGCGTATGCGGATCTCGCTTGCGCCGGGTTCCTGCGGGACCCGTCCCGAAACCTCCAAGTTGTCGATGCCGCCGGGTGCGAGAAGCGTAACGATCTTATCCATCTGTGCTCTCCGATTGCTGTTGCGGACATAATCGCGCATGGCCTTTTGTTCGAAAATTCCCTATTACGTCGCATTGAATGGGAAAATATGAACAATGATCGATTGGGAAAGCCTTCGCTATTTCGCGGCGCTCGCACGCTCCGGAACATTGCTCGGGGCCGCTCGCGCCCTTGGCGTGGAGCATGCGACGGTTGCCCGCCGGGTTGCCGGGCTCGAGGAGCAGATGGCCGTGAAGCTGGTTGACCGGCGCGGTCGCCGCATCGTGCTGACGCCGGAGGGCGAGCGGGTGGCCAAAATGGCGGAGCGGATGGAGCAGGAGGCGCAAGCGGTCGAACGACTGGGGCTTGCCGCCGGCGCAACGGTTGCCGGAGAGGTGCGGATCAGCGCGCCACCGACACTTGCGGCCGCGATACTGCCGGCGGCCCTCGTCGCTTTGCGAGCACGGCACCCGGATATCTGCATCACTATCGTCGGCGAGACGCGCTACGCCTCGCTCGACAGGCGAGAGGCGGATGTTGCTGTCCGCATGACGAAGCCGGAACAGGGCAATTTCGTCATCAGCAAGCTTGGAGAAGTCGCCTTCGGCTTTTATGCCACGGCTGCCTATCTGGCGGCGACGCCGGAGGCGCAGAGAACCTTCATTGCCTATGATGAAACGATGGCGAGCGCGCCGCAGTCGATCCGGCTTGCCGAGGCGACTGAGGGCAGAAAGGTGACGCTGAGGGCAACGACGCTGGAATTCCAGCTGGCCGCGGCGCGTGCAAGTGGCGGCATCGCCATGCTGCCGAATTTCATGCTGGCTGGCGTTGATGATCTCGTCGAGGCGATCCCGCAGCGGCAGCCTCTGACACGGGAGCTCTGGCTGGTCGTGCATTCCGACATTCGCACCGTACCGATCATCCGGGTTGTCATGGACGCGCTGAAATCGGTCTCCTGGGCGGGCAAGCCGTTGCCGACTTTACCGCAGACGATAGCGTAGATGGACGACGTCGCCCTCGAGCTCCTGAAACGAGCGACAGGCTCCTTGCCGGCGCGAGCGCGGTCGAAGAACATCGGCATGGTCTTGCTGCCTTCGGCAAGGGGCAGGATAAGCAGGCTGATCTCGTCGATGAGCCCCGAAGAGAGGAGGCTGCCGTTTATAGAGCCGCCCACCTTCGAGCAAAACCGCTCAATGCCGAAGTCTGCACGGAGGCGTTCCAGAGCCGGAGCAACAGCCTTTTTCGGGGCTCGGTCTGACCGGAAGCGCCGGTGGGGCAGCCTCTGTCCTATGGACGGCTCGTTCGCGTGCTTGAGGATTGGTGCGGGCCGACGTGTGGCGGATCTCAGATCGCGCTTTTGGCCGCAACGCCTGCCACGTAAGTCTCCACGATCGCGCGGTCGTCGCCCATGGTCTGCAGCAGGAACAGCTCTTCCGGCAGCGTCTTCACGACCTCCATCTTCAGCGCCATGGCGGGTGTCGCGGCGGCGTTGAGGACGACGATATCTGCGTCGGAACCGACATCGAGCGTACCGATGCGGTCGGCAAGCGACAGCGACCGGGCATTGCCCAGTGTCATGCAATAGTAGCTCTCAAGCGGGTTCAGCCGTTCGCCGAGCAGTTGCTGGATCTTGTAGGCCTCGTCCATGGTGCGCAGCATCGAATAGCTGGAGCCGCCGCCGATATCGGTGGCGACGCCGATACGCACCGGCTTTTGGCGGCGGGCGAGCGACTTCAGCGGGAAGATTCCGGAGCCAAGGAAAAGATTAGAGGTCGGGCAGTGGACGGCGACAGAGCCTGCCTCGCTCATCGCATCGGCTTCGCGGTCCGAAAGATGGATGCAGTGGCCGAAGAGCGTCTTGTCGCCGAGCAGTCCGTAGCGGGCATAGATATCGGTATAGTCGATAGCCTCGGGATAGAGCTCGCAGGTGAACGTGATCTCGTCGTGGTTCTCGGATAGATGTGTCTGGATGTGCAGGTCGGGAAACTCGCGGGCAAGCGCCTGCGTGGCCTCCATCTGCGCCGGCGTCGAGGTAATCGCGAAACGCGGGGTGATGGCGACGTGGTTGCGGCCCTTGCCATGCCACTCGGAAATGATCTGGCGGGTTTCGTCATAGCCCATCTGCGGCGTATCGAGCAGGCCCTGCGGGGCATTGCGATCCATCATCACCTTGCCGCCGACCATGCGCATGTTGCGTTTCAGCGCTTCGGCGAAGAAGGCATCGGCTGAGGTCTTGTGGACGGAGCAATAGGCAACTGCCGTTGTCGTGCCGTGGCGCACGAGCTCGTCATAGAAATGCCCGGCGATCCGCTGTGCGTGATCGCTTTCGACGAAGCGGCACTCCTCGGGGAAAGTGTAGGTGTTCAGCCATTCCAGCAGGTTTGCCGCATAGGAGGCGATGACCTGCATCTGCGGGAAGTGCAGGTGCATATCGATGAAACCCGGCATGATCAGATGCGGACGATGATCGACGCTCCGGGCATCGGCAGGGGCTTGCGCACTGACTTTGTCGTAGGCACCGCAGGCGATGATCAGGCCGTCCTTGATCAACAAGCCGCCGTCGCTTTCATAAAGATAGCTTCTGGTATCGCCAAGATCTTGCGGCGCACGCAGGAAGGAGAGGAGGCGGCCGCGGAGAAGGGTGTGTGTCATGGCTTTCAGCCTCTCGATTGTCTTGCGCCGTTCGAGTCAGGGCGCTGGCTGGGCGGCGATGGCCGCCGGAGTGTCGGCGCAGCCGTACATGGTCTTGTCGGCGAATACCAGAACCGCGTTCAGCGTGTAGTGGCGATCGGACATGCCGTCTGAGCAATTGCCTTTCGTTAGCGTAAGCTTGAGGGGCGTTGGTCCGTCAACGATCGTCCAGGTGGCGCGATCCTGCGCGATGACCGGGCCGGGGTTAGCGATCTTGACATCCTCTGCTCCCGGGCGGCTGAAGGTGAGGCCGTCGGTTCGTATCTTGATCGCCCAGAAGGGCTCCGTGCCGAGCGCGTTGAGATCGCCCGCAAAATCGACTGCGGGTGCTGTCGGGCTGCCCTTCGCTGTCGTTGCGTCCGCGGCACTCTGGCCGCATACGATCAGAGTGGACGCAAGGAGCATGAGGCGAATGGCGGCTGACATCATTCCTGTTTGCCTGCGATTGCGCTTTGGAACCAGGCGACGAGTAGCTTGCGCTCATCTGGGGTGATATCAGTCACGTTGCCGGGCGGCATGGCGTGGCTGCGGCCCGCCTGTATATAGATCTCGCGCGCATGAGCGGCAATTTCCGCGTCGGTTTCAAGAAGGACGTTCTTCGGCGGTCGCGCCAGCCCCTCATAGACAGGCTCGGCGGCATGGCACATTGAACAGCGCGTACCGACAAGCTGCTTGACCGCGTGGAAATGCGCGTCGGCGGCGAATTGCTGGAAGGCCGGAGCAACTGCCTGTGTATCCTTCTCGCCCGTCAGCACTTTGGGCACGGTGGACAGCCACATGATCAGGATGAACAGGATGACTGTGACGATCCAGGTCCAGGTCGGGCGGCCCTTGCGGGCATGCGTCGTGTTAAACCAATGGCGGATTGTGACGCCCATCAGAAAAACTAAGGCGGCGATCACCCAGTTATAGGCGGTGCCGAAAGCCAGCGGATAGTGGTTCGACAGCATGAAGAAGATGACGGGCAGCGTGAGATAGTTGTTGTGGAGCGAACGCTGCTTGGCGATCGCGCCGTATTTCGCATCGGGGGTGCGCCCGGCAATCAGGTCGGCGACCACGATCTTCTGGTTCGGGATGATGATCATGAAAACGTTCGCCGACATGATCGTTGCCGTAAAAGCACCGAGATGCAGGAAGGCGGCGCGGCCGGTGAAGAGCTGCGTATAGCCCCAGCCCATGAAGACGATCACGGCGTAGAGCACCACCATCAAGCCCCAGGTGTTCTTGCCGAGCGGCGATTTGCACAGGAGGTCGTAGACGATCCAGCCGACAGCGAGCGAGGCAAGCGAGATCAGGATCGCCGCCGGCGCGCTGATGTCGAGCACATGACTGTCGATGAGGAACAGGTCGGCGCCGCCATAGTATACGATACAGAGCATCAGAAAACCCGAGAGCCAGGTAAAATAGCTCTCGTATTTGAACCAGGTCAGGTGCTCCGGCATCTGCGCCGGGGCCACCAGATACTTCTGGATATGATAGAAGCCGCCGCCGTGAACCTGCCACTCCTCGCCATAAGCGCCGGGTGGAAGATGCGGCCGCTTCACCAGGCCGAGGTCGAGCGCAATGAAATAAAAAGACGAGCCGATCCAGGCAATGGCGGTAATGACGTGGAACCAGCGGGCCGCAAAGGCCAACCATTCCCACGCGATGGCATATTCATACATTGAGTTCCCCTGTTCTTCCTCCGATTCAACACCATGCAAAATGTTTGGGCCGGAGGAAAGGGATAAGGCCGTCGCCCGGCGCAGTTGCCTTGAACAAGATTGAGGCAACAGCGGTAACGAATTTTTGAAAACGCGCCGCAGGCATTGTCCCGCACACTCGCTTGGCTGAGAGCCGACAGGAGCTCAAACGTCGACTATGCCTTGATTTCACCGTCGGCAAGTCGGTCGCGCTTGCTGAAGCGCGGTATGCTCAACACGTTCACGCTACCGCCGCTGATCGACAATACCGCCGAGCAGCCTTCGTCCCCTGGCATCCAATTGCGCTCTAGCGTCGCGCTTATCCTGTCTCGCCCTTCAAATGTGAACGAAACCTTTTCTTGGTAGGGCTGCAATATGCAAACCATATCAACGCCCTCTTCGAGGCTGTCGAGCCTTCGGACTTCGCCGGCCTCAATCGCGCTCAGATCGTCTGTCTGAAGCGTGCGTTACTGCGCAACAGGCGAGAGCGGCATCAGGAGAATACAGGCGAAGCCAACATATCGACGCTTTTGCATTGGATGCTCCGTTATCGGCGATGGTTCGCGATCGTCGAGCCGGCCTTGCAGGCTGTCGCTCGGCAGGCAGGCAGGATGGTAAGGCGCCTTCGACCGTGCAGTCCGTCGACGCCGCCGGGAGCACGGAAAGTGGCTTGAAATGTAACGGTTCGATTACAATTTGATTTTTGAGGCCGCCCGGATGAGGTGGAAACCGCTTCATTCTGGCGAGCATTCATCAACGGAGAAGATGCCAATGCGCAGCATTCTTATGTGTGTGATGATTGCTTTCGCGTCCTGTGTGCAGGCCCATGATGCGCCCGCGGGTTGGAGCTATGAGCCCTTCTGTTGCAACGGCGATAGCGAAACCGGGGACTGCCAAATGATCCCGCCGAAAAGCGTGGCGATTACTCCCCACGGTTATCGGGTGACGCTGCTGCCGGGCGATCACCGCCTTGTCACGCACGCGCATGTCTTCCTGCTTCCGATCGGTAAGGCTATGCGTTCCGGTGACGGTGACTACCATCTTTGCCTCTTCCCGAACGAGGATACGCCGCGTTGTTTTTACGCTCCGCAGATGGATTATTAGCTGCCGCTCGTCGCGGCGACGTTCATTTCCTCGAGAATCCAGTTTCGGAATGCTTTTATCTTAGGGACGTTGCGACGGCTCTCCGGATAGGCAAGCCAGTAGCCGCGGCCATCGGTGCATTGAAGGTCGAACGGGCGGATCAACTTTCCGCTCGCAAGCTCTTCCGGATAGAAGTCAGGAGTGAGGATTGCGACGCCCTGTCCGGCGACGGCAGCTGCCGCCTCATAGGCCTGGGCACCATAAGAACTCGTGCTTCTCTTCTCCTGGTTCGGGACTGATACGCCAGCCGCTTCGAGCCATTGGTGCCACCAAGGATCGGTCGGATCGAAAATCCGAAGCTTAAGGAGATCGGCGGGCTCATGAACGCCGCCGATGCTTTCTGCAAGTGCCGGGCTCAGCATAGGCGTGAAATAGACGTTCATCAGTTTGTCCGCACGCAGGCCGGGCCACTCACCCATGCCTGAACGTATGCCGACATCGACTGCTTCGCGGCCGAAATCGACCAGCGAGTCCGAGGTGCTGAGCCGTACGGCGATATTCGGATTGGCGAGCTGAAAATTGCCGAGCCTGCGCGCAAGCCATTGCGACGCGAATGTCGCCAGGCAGGTGATCTGGAGTGTCACCTCTGTTTCGCCACGCGCCTCGGCCATGGCGACTTGCAGCATTTCGAAGGCTTCGCTGACCTGCGGCGCCAGTCGTTCTCCGGTTTCGGTCAGTCGGATGTGGCGCGGGCGACGCAGGAACAGCGGCTCGCCTACATTCTCCTCCAACAGCTTTATCTGGTAGCTCACGGCCGTCTGAGTCATGCCGAGCTCTTCACCTGCACGCGTGAAGCTGCCGTGCCGCGCCACCGCCTCAAAGGTTCGCAATGCATTCAACGGAAACTGCTTCGACAGTTTCATGGATAATTTCTCCTTATGGCTACCGATAATCGTTCGATTGGAATTCCAGCATTTATCGGCGCAACCTGCAACCTCATAGATCAGATTATCGAGGTGACGTGATGGATTGCGCCGTTATCGAACAGGAGAGCCAGGTAAGGGCCGTCGGGACTTTCCATTGGTTCTCAGGCCTTGGCCGCAGACTGCTGCGGCGGCTTTCGCAATGGGACAGGCTGGAGCTCGAGGGCATGCCAGATCGCATCAAGCGCGACCTCGGCTTTCTGGACGGGCAAGAGCCCCGTTACGACAGAGAGTTCTGGCAGTAGTCCCGGAAATCGGGCGGGGCAGCACCTGCGGGTGCTGTCTTCACATCATACCTTCTTCATCCGTTCCACAGCCATCAACACGCGCTCGGGGGTTGCCGGCGCGTCGAGCCGGGGGCAGGCCTTGTAGTTCGCAACGCTGGCGATAGCCATCGAAATCGCTTCCAGCACCGAGATCGCCAGCATGAACGGCGGTTCGCCGACGGCCTTGGACCGTCCGATCGTGTGTTCGGCATTCTCCGACCACTCAGCCAGCTGAACGTTGAAGATCTTCGGGCGATCGGAGGCGAGGGGGATCTTGTAGGTTGAAGGTGCGTGAGTGCGCAACCGGCCTTTGTCATCCCACCAGAGCTCTTCTGTCGTCAGCCATCCGATGCCCTGTACGAATGCCCCTTCGACCTGACCGAGATCGATTGCCGGGTTCAGCGAGCGACCGACATCGTGCAGAATATCGGTGCGTTCGATCATGTATTCGCCGGTTAGCGTATCGATCGATACTTCCGAACAGGCGGCCCCGTACGAGTAGTAGTAGAACGGTGTCCCGCGGCCGGCGGCGCGATCCCAATGAATCTTGGGCGTCTTGTAGAAGCCCGCGGCGGAAAGCTGGACGCGGGCGAAATAGGCCTGCTTGATGAAATCGGGGAAGGCAAACTCCTTATCGCCAACTCGCACGCGGTTCGGCAAGAAGACAACATCCGTCGGCGGCACGCCCCACTTTTCGGCGGCAAAAGCAACCAGCCGTTCCTTGATCTGCCGGGCAGCATCGTAAGCCGCCATGCCGTTCAGATCCGATCCTGATGATGCCGCGGTGGCCGAGGTGTTGGGGACCTTGCCGGTCGTCGTGGCCGTGATCTTCACGCGCTCGATGTCGACCTGGAAGCTGTCGGCCAGCACCTGCGCCACCTTGGTGTAAAGACCCTGGCCCATCTCCGTGCCGCCATGATTGAGGTGGATCGAGCCGTCCTGATAAACATGAACGAGGGCGCCTGCCTGGTTGAAGGCGGTCATGGTGAAGGAGATGCCGAACTTCACCGGTGTTAGTGCGATGCCCTTGCGGATGTAACGGTTGTTGCGATTGAACTCGACGATTGCGTTGCGGCGCGCCTGATAGTCAGCGCTTTCCTCAAGTTCGTCGACGATGCGGGCAATGATGTTGCCCTCGACCTCCTGATGATAGGGGGTGAGCGTGCGACCGGAGCCTGGCTGTCCGTAGAAATTCAGCTTGCGGATCTCGAGTGGATCCTTGTCGACGGCATAGGCAATTTCTTCGATGAAACGTTCCGCACCGAGCATGCCTTGCGGGCCGCCAAAGCCGCGGAACGCGGTGTTCGAGACGGTGTGCGTCTTCAGCGGCTTCGATGCGAGGTGAACATGTGGGTAGAAGTAGCTGGAATCTGCATGGAAGAGTGCGCGATCTGTGACAGGCCCCGATAGATCGGACGAGAAGCCGCAGCGTGCAGCGTATGTGGCATCGACCGCTTGGATGCGCCCATCTTCGTCGAAGCCCAGTTCGTAATCGACAAGAAAATCGTGGCGCTTGCCGGTTGCTGCCATGTCCTCGTCGCGGTCCGGTCGGAACTTGATCGCACGCTTCAGCTTCTTGGCTGCGATTGCAGCAAGGGCTGCAAACTGATTGCCCTGCGTTTCCTTGCCGCCGAAGCCGCCGCCCATGCGGCGGACATTCACCGTCACCGCGTTCGACGGAATATCGAGGACGTGGCCGACGATGTGCTGAATTTCGCTCGGATGCTGGGTCGATGACCAGAGGGTAACCTCATCGTCTTCGCCGGGGATCGCCATGGCGATATGGCCTTCGAGATAGAAATGCTCCTGTCCGCCGATGCGCATCTGGCTCTTCAGACGCCGCGGCGCGTTTTCCATTTCCGCCTTCGGATCGCCGCGTTGCAGGGTCATAGGCGCAATGACAAGTGGGCTGCCGTTGGCGAGCGCGCCATCGATGTCGCTCCAGTGCGGCAGATCGCGATATTCGATCCTCGCCTTGCGGGCCGCCCGCCGGGCGATTTCGCGCGTTTCGGCAATGACGGCGAAGATCGGCTGATTGTGAAATTCGACCTTCTTTTCGGCGAGCAGCGGTTCGTCATGGCTGCCATTCGAACTGACATCGTTTATCCCAGGCACGTCCTTGCCGGTGAACACCCATACAACGCCCGGCGTCGCCTTGACCTCGGAAAGGTCCATGCTGACGATCTCGGCGTGGGCGCGATCGGACAACCCGAGTGCGCCGTGCAGAAGGCCGACAGGCTCCGGCAGGTCGTCGATGTAGTCGGCAGAGCCGGTCACGTGCTTGTGCGCGGAATCGTGGCGCTGCGCGTCGTGCATGGCGCCATTGATGATGAATTTCGGATCGGCGAAACTCGACTTGTCCATTATGCCACCTCTTCGAAGCGGTGGAGTTCGGCCGGCGCGCCGGATGTTTCCAGGAAGAAGCGCGTCAGCAGATTTTTGGCCGTCAGCTGGCGATATTCGGCCGTTGCGCGCCAGTCTGTCAGCGGTTGAAAGTCGGCGTCGAATTCTGCCCGCACCGCCTCGATGGTCTGTTCGGTCCAGGGTTTGCCCATCAGCGCGTTCTCGACGTGGCGCGCGCGCTTCGGTGTTGCTGCCATGCCGCCGAAGGCGATCCGGATGTCGTTGACGTCGCCTTCGTCGTCCAGCGTGAGATAGAATGCTCCGAGAACCGCGGTGATGTCCTCATCACGGCGCTTGGTGACTTTGTAGACGGCAAATTGCGTGTCCTTTGCGGGATAGGGCACGAAGATGCTCTCTACGAATTCACCGGGGCGGCGATCCTGCCTGCCGTAGGCAATGAAGAAGTCCTCGAGCCGCAGCATGCGGGCTCCTTCCAGAGACCGCAGGGTCACGGTGGCGCCAAGGGCGATCAAGGGGGGTGGCATGTCGCCGATCGGCGAGCCATTGGCGATATTGCCGCCGATCGTGCCCATGTTGCGCACCTGATCCCCGCCGATACGGTTGATGAGACGGCCAAGCGTCGGCACCTTGTTGGCGATGGTTTCGAAGGCGCGGCTGTAGGTAACGCCTGCGCCGATCGTGAAGCCGCCTTCGCCAGCGGTAATTGATTGCAGATCGGTCAGATGGTTTATGAAGACGACCGGGGTCAAACTGCGCATCTGCTTGGTTACCCATAGCCCGACATCGGTCGATCCCGCGATGATCGTGGCGTCCGGCTCTTCGGCAAGCACACGCGCCAGAGCGTCCAGCGATCCCGGCAGGACCAGACGGCCCTGCGTCGTGGTGATCGAAATGGTCTCACTGTTGCGCATCGCCCAGAGGCGCGAGATGATTTCGGAGCGGGTCTTCTCGAGCGGGTCGAAGAGCGCGCTCGGACGAGTGTGACTGACCTGCTCGGCGGCTTTGACGATCGGCTCATAGCCGGTGCAACGACAGAGATTGCCTTGCAGCGCCTTTTCGATATCGGCGCGGCTCGGCCTGTCGTTAGAAAGCCAAAGACCGTACATCGACATAACGAAACCCGGCGTGCAGAACCCACACTGCGAACCGTGGCAATCGACCATTGCTTGCTGCACCGGATGCAACGTGCCGTCTTTGGCCGCCAGATGTTCGATGGTGACGACATGGGTAGCGTTCAGCGATCCCATGAAACGGATGCAGGCATTGACAGGCTCGTAGTGCAGCTTGCCGTCGATCAGCCGTCCGACGAGGACGGTGCAGGCGCCACAATCGCCTTCCGCGCATCCTTCCTTCGTGCCGGTCAGCCGGCGCTTCAACCTGAGATAATCGAGAAGCGTCTCGGTCGGCCAGACATCGCCAAGCGTGACGTCCTCGCCATTCAGGATGAAGCGGATGCTGTCGGTCATATCGTTCCCAGGGTCTTATCGTTGTTTTGAATGGTTATGCCGCAGTCCAGCCACCGTCAATCGAGATATGGGCGCCTGTCACCTGCCGGGCTTCCTCGCCTGCGAGATAAAGGGCGAGCGTCCCAATCTCTTCCGCCTTGACGAATTCGCGCGTCGGCTGGGCCTTGAGGATCACCTCGGTCTTGACCTGCTCCTCGGTCATGCCGCGTGCCTTCGCCGTATCCGGTATCTGTTTCTCGACGAGCGGCGTCAGCACATAGCCTGGGCAGATCGCGTTCACAGTCACGCCAAATTCGGCAAGTTCGAGTGCCGCAGTCTTCGTCAGTCCTAATATACCATGCTTTGCCGCGACATAGGCGGATTTGAACGGCGACGCGACCAGACCGTGCGCGGAGGCTATGTTGATGATGCGGCCCTGCTTCTTCGCCTTCATCAGCGGAATAGCCGCGCGCATCGTGTGAAACGAACTGGAGAGGTTGATCGCTATGATCTGGTCCCACTTTTCGATCGGGAAATCCTCGATCTTCTCGACATGCTGAATGCCGGCATTGTTGACCAGCACATCCACGCTGCCGAAGGTTCTGGCGGCTGTCTCGATCAGATCCGCGATTTCAGCCGGCTTCGTCATGTCAGCGGGATGATGGATCACCTTCGCCTTAGAGACCGATTCAAGATTCTCGATGATCGCCTTGATGTCCTCGGGCTTCCCGAAGCCATTGATAACGATGTTGTCGCCCTTGCCGGCAAAGGCTGTCGCGATGGCAAGCCCGATGCCGCTGGTAGATCCGGTAACGACGACTGTTCTGGCCATACTCTTCTCCTCAAGCCATTTTTGCGACGCAATAGAGGTGAGGTTATGCGCAAAGCATCGCTGCTGGCAATTGCGCTGACGCCAAATCTCCTGTGTCGAAGAGGGCTGGGTTCTTTCCTCGCTCGCCCTCCTGTCCTATTGATTTCTCCCGACAATCATGATCAGCGGGGGACGGCATGAGCGGATATGTTCTGGCAATCGATCAGGGGACGACCTCGACACGGGCGATCGTCTTCGACGGCGACATGCAGATCGCTGGTGCAGGCCAGAAGGAGTTCCGCCAGATCTATCCGCGATCCGGTTGGGTCGAGCACGATCCGGAGGAAATCTGGGATTCCGTCATCTCGACGATCAAGATGGCGATCCGCGAGGCGAAGATCGAGGCGAAGGACATTGCAGCGCTCGGGATTACCAATCAACGTGAGACTGTCGTCGTCTGGGAACGCGAGAGCGGCAAACCAATCCACAACGCGATCGTCTGGCAGGATCGCCGTACGGCAAGCTATTGCGACAAGCTGAAGCGCCAGGATCTCGAAAGGACCT
Source organism: Rhizobium mesoamericanum STM3625 (assembly GCF_000312665.1). GTDB lineage: Bacteria > Pseudomonadota > Alphaproteobacteria > Rhizobiales > Rhizobiaceae > Rhizobium > Rhizobium mesoamericanum. The sequence goes on from NZ_HF536772.1 coordinate 3,365,833, forward strand.
TCACCAGGAAAACCGGCCTTCTTCTCGATCCATATTTCTCCGGCACCAAGCTTTCGTGGCTGCTCGCCAACGTCAAGGGCGCGCGGGCGCGTGCCGCCAAGGGAGAATTGTGCTTCGGGACGGTCGATACCTTCCTAATCTGGCGGCTGACCGGGGGCAAGGTGTTTGCGACCGATGCGACGAATGCTTCCCGCACGCTGATGTACAACATTGCGGACAATAGGTGGGACGAGGATTTGCTTGAGATCCTGCGTATTCCGGCCGCGATGCTGCCCGAGGTGAAGGACTGCGCCGACGATTTCGGCGTTACCGAGAACGCAATACTTGACGCAAAGATCCCGATCCTCGGCGTTGCCGGCGATCAGCATGCCGCGACCATCGGGCAGGCCTGCTTCGAACCCGGCATGATGAAGTCGACCTACGGCACCGGTTGCTTTGCGCTCCTCAACACCGGCAGCGACATGGTTCGCTCGAAGAACCGCCTTTTGACGACGATCGCCTATCGGATGAACGGCGAGACCACCTATGCGCTCGAGGGCTCGATCTTCATCGCGGGCGCTGCCGTGCAATGGCTTCGCGACGGGCTTGGCATCATCGATACGGCCTCGCGCACCGGGGAACTCGCCGATGCCGCCGACCCGACGCAGGACGTTTATCTGGTTCCCGCCTTCACCGGCCTTGGCGCCCCGCATTGGGATGCGAATGCCCGCGGCGCGATCTTTGGCCTGACGCGCAATAGCGGCCGCAACGAGTTCGCCCGTGCCGCGCTTGAAGCGGTCTGCTTCCAGTCCCGCGATCTGCTCGATGCCATGCACAAGGATTGGAAGGGCGGCGTCGAGAGCACCGTTCTTCGCGTTGATGGTGGCATGGTTGCCTCCGATTGGACGATGCAGCGACTTGCCGACCTCCTCGACGCGCCGGTCGATCGGCCCGCTATCCTCGAAACCACAGCCCTTGGCGCTGCATGGCTTGCCGGCAGCCGGGCCGGCGCCTGGCCGGACCGTGCAGAGTTTGCCAAGAGTTGGAAGCGCAACCGGCGGTTCGAGCCAGGCATGGACGAGAAGACGCGCACCGCAAAGCTCAAAGGGTGGCGCAGCGCCGTCAAGCGCACGCTTGCCGATGTTTGACGCCCGGCATTCCTGCGAGAGGTGGCAGATTTGGTGGCGCCGATGTGGGCGCTGGCGGTTTTCCACCGCGGATTTGGCCCGATGACGGGTTGAGATGGTCGCCAGCAACAGTTATGTGCTGCCCACCGCAAGCGGCTCGCGCAAACAACAAGGCACACCCTGGCATGACTCCTAATTTCCTCGTCACCCATTCCGGTGGCTTCCATGCCGATGAAGTCCTGTCGAGCGTCATCCTGACGCGGCTCTTTCCGGCAGCTCGCCTGACCCGCAGCCGGGCGCCGGAATGGATCAAACCGGGCGCTGATCGCATCATCTACGACGTCGGCGGCGAATATGATGCTTCCAGGCGCATCTTCGACCATCATCAGCGTGGTGCGCCGCTGCGCGAGGATGGGCAGCCTTACAGCTCGTTCGGCCTGATCTGGAAGCACTACGGCCGCGACTACTTAGTTGCCACGGGCGTTCCCGAAGTCCACGTCGAGGCATTGCACGCCTCGTTCGACGCCGCCTTCGTGCTGGCGATCGATCTGACGGACAATGGTGCCCTCAGCCCATCGGGGCCGCTGGCAGGGCTGACCTTGCCGGTCTTGCTGGAGACCTTGAAACCGGTATTCGACGATACCGATCCAAATGCCGACGATCGCAGGTTTCAGGATGCAGTGGCGATCGCCCGCAGTTTCGTCGAGGCGAAGATCGCCCAAGGCGCCGCAAAATTGCGGGCCGAAGCTCTTGTCCTGCAGGCCATCGAGCGCACCGGGCCGGCGCGGGTCCTCGAGCTTCCGATGGGGATGCCTTTCCGTCCCGCGATCGTGAAGGCAGGCGCCGATCATCTGCTCTTTGTCGTTCACCCGCGCGAAAGGGATTGGTGTGTGACCGGCATTCGCCGTGGGGACGAGGGGTTTGAGCTTCGCGCGGATCTGCCGGCTGCCTGGGCCGGCCTTACCAATCACGATCTGGAGGCTGTGTGCGGCGTCGAAGGCGCAACGTTCTGCCACAACGGTCGTTTCGTCGCTGCCGCAAAGACTCGCGAGGCCGCATTGGCGATGGCGGAGTTGGCGCTAGAGGAGGCCGTTGCCGTCGGCTTGGTCAAAACGGATCGGAACTGAGGTAGCGTAACGCTTCCAAGGCTTGGGCCGCGGCGTACGCGCCGCCTGCTTGGTCGCAAACGAGCGCGCCATTCCTGGCTCTTGGCGAAAGCGCAGCATCTCCTTCTGCACGCTACATTTTTTTGCTGCGTCCTGTCGGATGTCGCGTTACTCCTTCGTCATTCAGGAAGAGGAGTAAGACATGCTTTATGCAATCCTTTGTTATGCCAATGAAGAGACCGTGTTCTCCTGGACCAAGGAGGAAGAGGACGCCGTGATGGCGAAGCTCTACGCGGTCCAAGCGCCACTGGCAGAGCGTGGCAAGCTTGGCCCTGTCGGACGGCTGATGCCGACGACGGCGGCGACCACCGTGCGCAAGGGCAAGGAGGAACCGCTCGTTCTCGACGGTCCCTTCGCGGAAACGAAGGAAGCGCTTCTCGGTTTCTACGTGGTTGATTTCGATAATTTGGAGGAGGCCGTTTCCTTCTCGAAGGAGCTTTCCGCCGTTAATCCCGGTTCCACCTCATATGAAATTCGGCCGTTCTACGTGTTCCGGCCGGGAGACCCTTCGACATGACAGACATTGCCTGGATCGACATGACGCTTGCCTCGGCCCGACCGAAGGCGCTTGGCGCGCTGCTAAGATACTTCCGCGATCTTGATATCGCGGAAGAGGCCTTTCAGGAGGCCTGCCTGCGCGCCATCCGCACCTGGCCGGACAAGGGGCCGCCGCGCGATCCGACGGCATGGCTGATCTTCGTCGGTCGCAACAGCGGCATCGACGCCGTACGCAAGCGCTCGAAGACGCAGGCGCTTCCGGATGAGGAACTGATTTCCGATACCAGCGACACCGAAAGCGACATTGCCGAACGGTTGGACGATTCCCACTATCGCGACGATATCCTGCGGCTGCTCTTCATCTGCTGCCATCCGGATCTGCCGGCGACGCAGCAGATCGCACTGGCACTGCGCATCGTCTCGGGCCTTACGGTGCAGCAGATCGCTCGTGCCTTCCTCGTCGGCGAAAGCGCGATGGAGCAGAGAATAACGCGGGCCAAGGCGCGGGTTGCCAAGGCAGGTGTGCCATTCGAGACACCCGGTGCGCAGGAACGCGCCGAGCGGCTCTCGATCGTCAGCACGATGATCTACCTGATCTTCAATGAGGGCTACAGCCAGGCCGATCCGAAGCACGAGGCCTGCGCCTTCAGCGACGAGGCGATCCGGCTTGCGCGGCTTTTGCTGCGCATCTTTCCCGGTGAGCCGGAGCTGATGGGGCTGCTTGCGCTGATGCTGCTGCAGATTTCGCGGCGCCAGGCCCGCTTCAATGGTGAAAACGATATCGTGCTGCTCGAGGATCAGGATCGTTCGCTGTGGAACCGCGAGCTGATAAACGAGGCCCTGGCGCTGCTCGACAAGGCAATCCGTCATCGCCAGCCCGGACCCTACCAGCTGCAGGCGGCAATCGCGGCACTGCATTCGCGCGCCAAGCGCGCCGAAGATACCGATTGGGAAGAGATCGAGCTGCTTTATCGGGCGCTGGAGCGTGTGCAGCCTTCGCCGGTCATTACGCTCAACCGTGCCGTCGCCATCTCCAAACTCAAGGGGCCGGAGGTGGCGCTGGCGCTCGTCGAAACGCTTGGCGAGAAGCTCGACGGCTATTTCTACTATCACGGTCTGCGTGGCGGCCTGCTGAAGCAACTCGGGCGCGCCCGTGAGGCGCATGAAGCCTTCGATCGCGCCATTGCGCTTGCTCACTCGGCAGCGGAAGCTGCGCATATCCGCCAGCAGATCGATAGCCTCGCCCATGGGCCTGCGCAGCCGGTCGCGAAATAATCTGCAAAAATATCCTTTGCGGGTTGTCGGAACCGGAAGACTTCCGACGTCCTTGTAACAACCTGATCAAAAACAGGTTTCGTTCAACAGGAGAACGCTGAAATGAATGAGGAAGCTCAACACGAACTGGTTCTCGTGCGCGAATTCGACGCCCCGCGCGAGAAGATTTTTAAGGCCTGGACCGATCCCGTTCTGATGAAGGAGTGGTTCGTTCCGCGTCCCTGGAGCATCGCGGAGGCCAAGCTCGACGTACGCCCGGGCGGCTCGAACCTCATTGTCATGCGCAGCCCCGAGGGCCAGGAGTTTCCGAATCGCGGCGTTTATCTGGAGATTGTCGAGAACGAAAAAATTGTTTTCACCGACGCCTTCACCAGCTCCTGGGTGCCGTCTGAAAAGCCGTTCTTCGTCGGCATCATCCTGCTCGAAGACCTCGGCAACGGCCGAACGAAATACACCGCCAAGGCCCGGCATTGGACGGCCGCCGACAAGGAGCAGCACGAGCAGATGGGCTTTCACGAAGGCTGGGGCAAATGCGCCGACCAGCTCGCCGAGCTGCTTGCGCGAATCTGAAATCGGAAACGAAATAAGGGGATAGGGATATGTCCGCAATTGTTGATTCAACTGCCCGGCTTCCGCGCTGGCAAACCCTTACCGGAACTGTCATGAGCTCGTTGATCGCAGCTTTCCTGGTTTTCGACGGAGCGATCAAGCTGGTGCCGATCGCGCCAGTCACAGAAACGATGACGGCGCTCGGCTACTCGGGCGATCCGATGCTTGCCCGCGGTCTCGGCATCGTGACACTCGCCTGCGCGCTACTCTATGCAATCCCGCGCACGTCAGTCCTCGGGGCGATCCTGCTCACAGCTCTGCTCGGCGGGGCGATCGCGACGCAGCTGCGCGTTGGCAGCCCGATCTTTTCGCATCTGTTGTTCGGCGTCTATCTCGGGCTGATTGCCTGGGGCGGTCTTTATCTGAGATATGAAGCCGTTCGAAAAGTGATTCCATTCAAGCCTTGAAGTCGTTGATATCAGAGGCAGAATTCCGCCGCGATCGCAAGTCGCGGCGGACTGCTTATCGAAATTCTCGAACGATCGGTTCCAGAATTTGTATTTGCGCTGATGTCGCTGCGTCCTTATCTCCATGTGTAGATTCAACGGGATGCGAGCCATGGAACTAGGCCTCTACACCTTTGCCGACGTGAACCCCAATCCGAGCCGAAGCAAGGGTGAGGAGGGGGCACAGCGCCTGAAGCATCTGCTCGAGGAAATCGAGCTCGCCGATCAGGTCGGGCTGGATGTCTTCGGATTGGGCGAGCATCACCGGCCGGATTATGCGGCGTCCGCTCCCGCCGTCGCGCTGGCTGCCGCTGCCGTCAAAACCAAGAACATCCGGCTGACCAGCGCGGTGACGGTCTTGAGTTCGGACGATCCGGTTCGGGTCTTCCAGCAGTTTGCGACCCTCGATCTGCTTTCTGGCGGACGAGCAGAAATCATGGCGGGACGAGGCTCGTTCATCGAGTCGTTTCCTCTCTTCGGCTACAATCTGGAGGACTACGACCAGCTGTTCGAGGAAAAGCTCGATTTGCTGATGGCGCTCCGCGATCAGGAAACCGTGACCTGGTCGGGCGAGCTGCGCGCGCCGATCAATGGGCGTGGTGTCTATCCTCGTCCGCTTCAGGACCCATTGCCTTTGTGGGTCGCCGTTGGCGGTACGCCGCAATCGGTTGCCCGGGCCGGTGCCATGGGACTGCCGGTGGCACTGGCGATCATTGGCGGCGAGCCACGCCGGTTCGCGCCGTTGTTCGATCTCTACCGCGAAGCTGCCGGCCGGGCGGGGCTGGAGGCTTCGACGCTGAAGACCAGCATCAACGTGCACGGTTTCATCGCAGATACCACGGATGCCGCGGCCGATCAGTTCTACGGGCCGCAGGCCGAGGTGATGAACCGGATTGGCCGCGAGCGAGGTTGGGGGCCAACCAACCGGGCACATTTCGACATGTCGCGCGGACCGAACGGCGCTCTCTTCGTTGGGGAACCGGAACTGGTGGCCGAGAAGATCATCGCGCATCACCGGCTGTTCAAGAACGACCGGTTTCTGCTGCAGATGGCGATCGGCCTGATGCCTCATGATCAAGTCATGCGCGGCATCGAGTTGTATGGCACGAAAGTCGCACCGATCGTTAGAAAGGCATTGACTGAAACGAGCGAAGAGGCGAAAGCCACCGCCGGAAGCTGGAGCATGATGCCGTAAAGGATGAATTGGATTCCGAACGCGGTCGTGCTCTCATCCTCATCGAGAGCCGGCCGACCGGCCGAAGAAGGCCGGGTAGAAATTCATGATCATTGAAAGCGAAGACGAACTCCTCAAGCTGAAGGAAATCGGCCGAATTTGCGCCAATGCCCTGCAGGTGATGAGCGCATCGCTCGAACCGGGCATCACGACCCTGGAGCTCGATCAGATCGGCCGCAAGGTGCTGGAAGATGCTGGTGCGCGCTCCGCGCCCGAACTTTGCTACCAGTTTCCGGGTGCGACCTGCATCAGCGTCAACGAGGAAATTGCCCACGGCATTCCGGGGCCGCGGGTCATTCATCCCGGAGATCTCGTCAATATCGACGTATCCGCGGAGAAGGACGGCTTCTTTTCCGACACCGGCGCGTCGTTCAGCCTTCCACCCCACAAGTCGAAGATCGAAAAGCTCTGCCGAGACGGCAAGAGGGCGTTGTGGGTTGGCCTCAATCAGGTGAAATCAGGAGAGCCGCTTGCCAAGATCGGCCAGGCCGTCGGCGCCTTTGCTCTGAAGAACCGCTATACCCTAGTCGCCAATCTGGCCAGCCACGGGATCGGCCGCTCGCTGCACGAGGAACCGGCCGAACTCTCGACCTGGCCGGATCCATCCGAGAAGCGGATGATAACGGAGGGCCTTGTCTTCACTGTCGAGCCGTTCCTTTCACTTGGCGCAACATGGGCCGAGGGAGGTGACGACGCCTGGACGCTCTACTCGGACCCGGAGGCTCCGACCGTGCAGTACGAGCACACGGTCGTCGCCACGCGAAATGGTCCGCTGATCCTGACATTGCCGGAAGGCGGCGCCTGAGGGGTCAATTGCCCGAACGTCCGCCGGCAAGGATTTCGCCTGCCGCGCGCTCCAGAATGCCGGCGATGCGCTTGGCCTCGTCCTTCGACCAGGGATAGCGCAGCCGAAGCGCGGATCTCAGCAGCATACGGGCTGCTGCGACCTCGCTCTTGTCTTCCGGGAAGACATCCTCGTCCCGATCGCTGGAGCGACTTTCGGGATCGAAAATCCTGCGCACATGCGCCATCTTCGCGCCGATCTTCTCCAGTTTTCCGAGCGTCATGTCGATCATCGACCGGTTCTCTTCGACAAGCCTTCGACCGCTTTCTGTGATGCGGTAGAGCTTCTTGGTGCCTTCGCTCTCGACGTCGGCAAGGCCGGTCTCTTCCAGATAGGTCAGCGCCGGATAGATCACGCCAGGGCTTGGAACATAAAAGCCGCCGGAGCGCTCTTCCAGCAGCTTGATAAGCTCGTAGCCATGGCGGGGTTGCTCCACCAAGAGGGCCAGGATCACCAGTTGCAGGTCGCCCGACGCAAACTTCCGCCCCATGCGAAAACCGCCGCCGCCCATCATTCCACCTCTAAAACCTCTCATAGGTCACTCCTTTGATGTATCGTTCACTATGTCGTAAAACATGTATCGTAAGATAATAACTTTCAAGGTGCACCGGCATGATTTCGTGCGATTGATCGATCGATCAGAAAATCTTGATTGTCGCCGCGATGCTGCAGCGCGATAAACACAATATGTTGGCACGCAATGAAACTCTCCCCGGAAACCTGTTCAAGACCGGGCTTGCAGGCGCGATCGCGATGGCCGCTGCCATGGGCTTCGGCCGCTTTTCCTACACCCCAATCCTGCCGAGCATGATGAGCGGCGTGCCTCTCTCGGCCGCCGATGCAGGCTTCATCGCCTCTGCGAACTTCGTTGGCTATCTCGTTGGCGCGGTTCTCGCCGCCTATGGCTGGGCAACCGGATGGGAGCGCAAAGTGGCGCTTCTTGCACTGGCGGCGACGGCGTTGCTCCTTGCGGCCATGGCAATGACGACATCCGTTCCAGCTTTTGCCGTCATTCGTTTCCTGGCAGGTGTTGCGAGCGCCTTTGCTCTCGTCTTCAGCTCGCAGATCGTGCTCAGCCACGGAGCCTTGGCCGGCAATGACCATGTTCAAGCGGCGCATTTCGGTGGCCCGGGCGCTGGCATCGCGCTCTCGTCTGTCATGGTTTTGCTGGTCGGGCTGCTCTTTGATGGAAGCGCAGGCGCCTGGCGGGCATCCTGGATCGGTGGGGCAATCTATTCGGCCGCCAGTCTGCTGGCGGTCTGGTGGTTGCTGCCCGAAGGTCCGGTAGCCTCGGCACAGCACGGTAAGGAACCGAAGATTGCCTGGAGCCTGCCTATGGTCCTCGTGACGGCATCTTACGGGCTTTTCGGCTTCGGCTACGTGATCACCGGCACGTTCTTGGTGACGATTGCGCGCATGGATGCCACCGGACCGACCGTTGAATTTCTAAGCTGGTTCATCGCTGGCCTGACGGCTTCGGTGGCGCTCTTTGCCTGGAAGCCGTTCGTCCGCCCGTTGGGACTGGGGCGGGTCTACGTGGCGGCGCTTCTCATCGAGGCCGTCGGCGTGCTGGCGACCGTTCTCTTGCCGCACTCGGTAGCGCCGCTTATCGGTGGCGCGCTGTTTGGAGCCACTTTCCTTGCAATCACCGCCTATGGTCTGCAGATCGGCCGCAAACTTTCTCCGGTCAGCCCACGGCGAATCCTTGCGACGATGACGGCAGCATTTGGCACCGGACAGATCATCGGCCCCATTGTCGCCGGCTGGATGGCTGAACGAACCGGCAGCTTCACGACGCCGACTTACGCCGCTGCTGGAGCGCTTTTGGTGTGCGCCATGCTGGTGATGCCGGTCGCCAGGAGGCTATGATAGTGCCTTACAAGTGCGTAACAATAGGATGAGCCCATTGCCGCCCATTACGAACTGCCGTAGTTTTCGCCGCAATTGGTCTGTTAGAGACTCCGAAAACTCCAGTTCAGGAAAGCAAGCTCTCTCGTGTTCGTATCCTATTTCCCCAAGCCTAGGATTTTCTTCATCTCAGCTGTCGCTTGGGCGCTTCTGGCCGTTCTCTTTTGGTATTTCGTGGGCTCCGACCTCGGTGCAGTCGTTGGTCTGCCGCCGTTGGCGGCCGGAGAGGAGGCCCCGATTGGTGTCTCAGTCTTCTGGTCGGCTCCGTTCCTTTGGTTCTATATCTACTATATCGTGGCGGTCGCACTCTTTGCCGGCTTCTGGTTCACCTACAGTCCGCACCGCTGGCAGATGTGGTCGGTACTCGGCTCGGCACTGATCATCTTCAATACCTATTTCTCGGTTCAGGTCAGTGTCGCCATCAATGCCTGGTACGGACCGTTCTATGATTTGATCCAGCAGGCGCTGGCAAAAACCGCGGCTGTTACCGCAGCGCAGCTCTATCTTGGCATGTTGGGCTTTGCCGGCATCGCCTTCGTGGCGATTACCGTCGGCGTGCTCAATCTCTTCTTCGTCAGCCACTGGATCTTCCGCTGGCGCACGGCGATGAACGAGTACTATATGTCGTACTGGCCGAAGCTTCGCCATATCGAAGGCGCCTCCCAGCGTGTTCAGGAAGACACGATGCGCTTCTCGTCCACCGTGGAAAGCCTCGGCGTCAGCCTCGTCAGCTCGGTCATGACGCTGATCGCCTTTCTGCCGGTGCTGTTCAAGATCGGCGCCAGCATCACCGAGCTGCCGCTGATCGGCGAGGTGCCGCATGCGCTCGTCTGGGCGGCACTCTTCTGGTCAATCTTCGGTACGGTCTTCCTTGGGCTGGTCGGCATCAAGCTGCCCGGCCTGGAGTTCCGCAACCAGCGCGTCGAAGCCTCCTACCGCAAGGAGCTCGTCTACGGCGAAGACCATGTCGACCGCGCGTCGCCGCCGACCGTTGCCGAACTCTTCGCGAATGTGCGCCGTAACTACTTCCGGCTCTATTTCCACTACATGTATTTCAACGTCGCGCGCATCTTCTATCTGCAGGCCGACAATCTCTTCAGCCTGATCGTCCTCGTGCCGTCGATCGTCGCCGGCAAGCTGACGCTCGGTCTGTTGACGCAGATCAACAATGTCTTCGATCAGGTGCGCGGCTCATTCCAGTATCTCGTCAACTCTTGGACGACGATCGTCGAGCTGTTGTCGATCTACAAGCGCCTGCGCACCTTCGAATCCGCGATCGAAGGCGAGCCGCTGCCCGATATTGATCAGCGGTATCTGGAACGGGAGGCGGGCATCATCCACGCCGACGGCTGAGGAAGGCGTAAGTCCGCCATTTTCGCTCATCCATCTGCTTTGGCCTTCTCCCGCCGACGGGAGAAGGCCGGGCGCTTTCCCTCCGGGTTCGCTTCGGCATGTTCCCTCTCTTGAGCAGGGGCAATCATGTTTCAGCTGCCAATTCACGGCAGAACCGGTTCGCGTCCGGCGGTCCCCACAGCCGCCGACAGAATGGCGATGGCATCCGTTTCTCCCGTAAGATCAAGGCAGATCCGCGTGCCGTCCTGCGGCGCTCTTCGCAGCACGTCCTTTCTCGCCGGATTGGCGGTAAGTCTGCCTTTCTCGTGCAGCGCTGACAGCCGCGATCGAGACAGCCGCAGTTCGCTCGCAAGCATCCAGCCGAAGGCTTGCCACGCCCGGCACCACAAGTCCAATTTCCAGCATCAAAGCTCGCTGAACGGTGCCGATCGTTTCTTTCACGACAGCGATCCCGGTGGATTGGTCGATGCGGCTCGCCTTGAGCCGAAGCCCTTGGAGATCGAAGGCATGAAACCGGATAAAGCCGGGGTCGTTCGTCTGCAACGCCTCAAGCGTGCCTGGGTCGATATCGCGCAGGTTTTGACGCTCGACGAGCGGCCTGTTCCACGTCTTGCCGCAGCTCGTGCATCTGTAGATGAGCCAGGCGTCGAGCTTCTTGCCGTTGGCATTCAGCCTGAGCTTGCCGCTCGATCTGAATGGCTTGGGCCCGCCACATCCGCTGCAGGCGATCCACGGCTCGGGTGCCATTCTAAGTATAATGGTCCAGCGGACCTGAAGAATAGGATACATGCCGTCTTGGCCTCCCGGTAAGGAAGTCCACCAAGGTGGCGAGAAAGCCCCGCGGGGCACGGCATGGCGATGTCTTTAGCGATGGAAGAGCTGGGACAGCGATCGCTGCGCGTGGCACATTCAACAAGGCCAGACCGGTCTCAGACCACCACCCGGTGAACACAATCATGCTGCCGAAAGCCAATGGCTCTCACGCTGCATGAGGGTGAAACTGGACGAGACCGGTATTTACGACGGCAAAGCGGAACCTCTGTTTGCCCAAGCTCTTCGCGTCAAGGCATAGCAAATGCCACTACAATTTGAAAGCGTATTCTGGTGAGCGCCACAGCCACTGCGAGAGGCCGTCTTGCGACATCAAAGCCCCGACGTTTGCGTCTGTTCCTGTAGCTTGCCGCGCGCCTCGATCATCGGAATCGCCTCGGAATAGCTGACGCAAGCGACGTCCGCACGGTGGCAGACATCGCTGACCAGCCGGTCGAGCGCCCGCCAGTAGGCGCCGCCATTCATCTCGACGAAGTGAAAGCCGAGTTGCAGCGGGATGCGGCTGCCCGAATATTGCTTGTCGAAGGCGTCCTTGAAGGCGGCATAGGAGCGGTCTTCGAATTCCTTGGAATCGGCCTTGTCTTCCTCACCGTTGGAGTGGCGGACGAAGAGGTTGTAGTCCATGCCTATGATCGGCTTCTCGCGCGGGCCCTCGGGAATGAGCGGCAGGCCGAAGCGGATGATGGAAGCTTCCTCGACCGGCATGGCGGGTCCTTTGGTCACCAGGCTCGCGTCATAGGTGAAGCCAGCCTTTTTCTCCGCGGCGATCATGTCTGCGCCCGGCGTCGCCGAGAGGTAGGGGGCGCGGAAGCCGTGGATGCCATGGTCGACCAGATCCTGCCAGCCCTTCGGCTCTTCGAGATCGACGCTCTTCCACGCATTTTTCAGTGTGGCATGGAATGTCGCAAATTCCTTCGACCAGTCGGCTTCGCTCCACTGGCGGCCGTCGAAGTGGCCACATGCGTGGCTGGAGATGTCGTGACCCTCGAGGTGGGCGTGCCAGATATTGCCGAGCCTCTCGCGGATCTCGTCGTCGCTTTGGGCAAAGCCGACGTTGGACTTGCCCGGCTTTTCGTGCGGCGCCTGATAGGCTTTCTTGGCCGCCTGGTTCATCAGGAAGGTGCAGGAGAGGAAATAGGTGAAATGTGCGCCGTTCTTGGCCGCAATTTCACGGCTCTTCTGCCAGAGCGCGTTGTCGTGGGCGCCGTCGAAGGAGATGATGACGAGCTGCCTCGGCTGGTCGCTGGCGCTGGCTGCGCTGGGAACAAACAAAGAAAGGGCGAGCGAGGCTTTGAAAAATGAGCGAAACATGGACACCGCGACAATTTGTTTGCGGTTTTCCTGTTACAGAAATGCGGCGAAGCTGCGGTGAGGCTGGCGTTTTTATGTTGCTCCGGCTAAGTCTCGGAAAACGCACAGGAGATCGCCATGGCATTGCTCATCGTCGGCATCATCATTTTCCTCGGGCTTCATCTTATCCGTGTGATTGCGCCCGGGTTTCGCCAGTCCATGATCGACAGTCTGGGCGAGAACGGCTGGAAAGGTGTCTATTCCGTCGTCAGCATCCTGTCCCTCATCCTGCTGATCTATGGCTTCGGCCAGGCCCGGCAGGTGACCGGTGTGCTCTACTCGCCGCCGGTCTGGATGGCGCATATCACGCTGACCTTGATGCTGCTCGCCCTGATCTGTCTGGCCGCGTCGCTATTGCCGGCGGGGCACATCGCCGTCAGGACGAAGCATCCGATGGTGTTGTCGGTGAAGATATGGGCTTTCGCGCATCTCTTGGCCAACGGCGAGACCTCTTCGGTGCTGCTGTTCGGCGCCTTTCTTGCATGGGGCGTGATTCTGCGCATTGCGCTGAAGCGCCGCGAGCGCGCAGGTGGGCTTACCCTTCGCCCATTCGTCTCAGGCAGGTACGATCTCTATGCAGTCGTCATCGGGGCTATGGCCTGGGCGCTCATCACGTTCAAGCTGCACGAGTTGTTGATTGGCGTGGCTCCGATCGTTATGTGACGATTCTTTCCAATCCCCCTTACAACTGCTGAAAAATGGGGTAGAAGGCCCCACAATGTGCGTGCAACCCGCATGCCGAAGCATATCCGCGGCCGGAGACGAGAATGGCATTCAACGACGACAGCTTCATTCGTGAAGTCAATGAGGAACTGCGTTCCGACCAGGTGAAGGGCGCATGGCGCCGGTTCGGCCGCTACCTGATCGCGCTCGCCGTCCTGATCGTTCTCGGCACCATCGGCTTCAAGGTCTATGAATATTGGGACGATAACCAGTCCTCCGGCACGGGCGACAAGTTCATCGCAGCGATGAAGCTCGCCGACGAGAACAAGCACGACGAGGCGCTGGCAGCGCTCGAGACGCTGGAAAAGGAAGGTCACGGATCCTATCCGATCCTGGCGCGGTTGCGCGCGGCCAGTGTGCTGGCGCAGAAGGGTGATACGGCAGGGGCCGTTGCCGCCTTCGACGTGATCGGCAAGGACAGCGCCGCGCCGGCAGCCGTGCGCGATGCCGCCAAGATGCGGGCTGGGTGGTTGCTGATTGAAGGGGGCACCTACGATCAGGTTTCGGCTCAGGTTGAGGAAATGGCAGTTCCCGGCAACGCCTTCCGCCACTCCGCCCGCGAAGCACTCGGCCTTGCCGCTTATAAGGCTGGCAACATGACGCAGGCGCGCCAGTGGTTTCAGGCGATCGCTGACGATGCGCAGAGCCCGCGCAATGTTGCCAATCGTGCCCAGATGATGCTTGATAACATCACCGCATCCGGCAAGGCGCCCGCCGCACAGGGCTGAATGTAAGGAATTTCAATGAGCTTTACGGTCGCCATCGTCGGTCGCCCGAATGTCGGCAAGTCGACACTTTTCAATCGCCTGGTTGGGAAGAAGCTGGCGCTTGTTGACGATACGCCGGGCGTCACACGCGACCGTCGCCCCGGCGAGGCCCGGCTGGTCGACCTGCGTTTCACCATCGTCGACACCGCCGGTCTTGAAGAGGCCCACGAAGAGAGCCTGCAGGGCCGCATGCGTGCGCAGACCGAAGCGGCGATCGATGAAGCCGATCTTTCCCTCTTCGTCGTCGATGCGAAGACCGGCCTGACACCTGTTGATACGGCGCTTGCCGAGATGCTGCGCCGTCGCGGCAAGCCTGTGGTCCTCGTGGCCAACAAGTCGGAAGCGCGTGGATCGGACGCCGGCTTCTATGATGCCTATTCGCTCGGCCTTGGTGAGCCGACGCCGATCTCGGCCGAGCACGGGCAGGGGATGCTCGACCTGCGAGACGCAATTATTGCCGCCCTCGGTGAAGAGCGCGCATTTCCGCCGAAGGAAGATGTCGCCGTCACCGACGTCGATATCCCTCAGCCGACCGGTGAGGAAGGCGAGGAAGAGGAAGAGCTGGCCTATGACGACACCAAGCCGCTGCGCGTGGCGATCGTCGGCCGCCCGAATGCCGGCAAGTCGACGCTGATCAACCGCTTCCTCGGCGAAGACCGGTTGCTGACCGGACCGGAAGCCGGCATCACGCGTGACTCGATCTCCGTGGAATGGGACTGGCGCGGTCGCACCATCAAGATGTTCGATACGGCGGGAATGCGCCGCAAGGCGAAGGTGATCGAGAAGCTGGAAAAGCTCTCCGTCGCCGACACGCTGCGCGCCATCCGCTTCGCCGAACTTGTGGTCATCGTCTTCGATGCGACGATCCCGTTCGAGAAGCAGGACCTGCACATCGTCGATCTCGTCCTTCGCGAGGGCCGGGCTGCCGTGCTCGCGTTCAACAAATGGGACATGATCGAAGAACCACAGGCTGTTCTCGCCGATCTGCGCGAAAAGACCGACCGGTTGCTGCCGCAGGCGCGCGGCATCCGCGCCGTGCCGATCTCCGGTCAGACTGGCCGCGGGCTCGACAAGCTGATGCAGTCTATCATCGATACGGACAGGGTCTGGAACAAGCGTATTTCGACCGCGCGCCTCAATCGCTGGCTGGAACAGCAGCAGGTTCAGCATCCGCCACCGGCAGTCTCCGGCCGCCGCATCAAGCTCAAGTACATGACGCAGGTGAAGGCTCGCCCGCCGGCCTTCATGATATCCTGCACGCGTTCGGACGCGCTGCCGGAGTCCTACACCCGCTATCTGATCAACGGCCTGCGCAACGATTTCGATATGCCAAGTGTGCCGATCCGCATTCATTATCGTTCGCCGGATAATCCGTACGAATCGAAGAAGAAGCGGACCTGATCGGCCCAGGCGGCTCGATCCATGGTTGCGGGCTCTGAACGCCGTTGCCGGGACACCAGAGGAGCCTAGCGCGGTCACCATTGCCAGTCGGGACCCTGACGCGTTCAACAAATAGCGGATCAGGTTCCTGATGAGATAGGCTCGGCGGGCTCGCCGGGTTTTTTCGTTCTTGGTAGCGACCTGGCGGCGAATTGCCACGCCTTTTTCCATTTTGGCGTAATCACGCCGTTGGCGGCGCGGATGTTGTTGATGAACTGCGTGGTCGCCGCTTCCCAGGAGTATTGCAGAGCGAGTTCGCGGGCTTTCTCGCGCGAGGCAGACAATGCTTCCAGGCAGGCGACCTTGAGGTCGTCGTCGAGGGCGCCGACCTCGCTATCTTCACCGATAATGTCGAGTGGGCCGGTGACCGGATAGGCGGCGACCGGAACACCGGAGGCGAGCGCCTCCAAAATTGTATTGCCGAATGTATCTGTCAGCGACGGAAAGACGAATACATCCGCCTGCGCATAAGCCTTTGCGAGGTCCTCGCCGACTTTTAGACCGGTGAAGAGCACATCTTTGTAGCGCTTCTCGAGCTCGGCGCGCGCCGGTCCATCACCCACCACGACTTTCGATCCAGGCAGGTCCAGATCCAGGAAGGCGGGCAGGTTCTTTTCCAGGGCCACGCGGCCGACCGTCATGAAGATCGGACGGGCGAGGCCGAATGGCGCATCTTCCACAGGCATCGGACGAAAATGATTGGCGTCGATGCCGCGGCTCCACGGCATCAGGTTCCGAATGCCCTTGTCGGAGAGTTCGCGTGCAAGGCTTGGGGTCGCGACCATGCAACCGGCGCCTGAGTTGTGGAACCAACGAACGAAGGCATAGAGCCAGCGCTTCGGTACGGGAAGGCGGGCCGAGACGTATTCCGGAAAGCGGGTATGGTAGCTGGTGGAGAAGGGCATTCGGTTCTTCAGGCACCAGCGCCGCGCCGTCAGCCCCAAAGGGCCTTCGGTCGCGATGTGAACGTAGGAAGGCATATGCCGTTCAATCTCGCGCGCGACGCGGCTATAGTTGGCGATCGAGAGACGAATTTCAGGGTAGGTGGGGCAAGGGATGCTGTGGAAGCCCTGCGGCGTCACCATCGCCGCCTCAATGCCCATCTTCGCCAATTCACGGTTGGTGTTCTCGATCGAACGGACGACGCCATTGACCTGCGGATGCCAGGCATCGCTGATAATAACCAGCCGTTCCATCACACAAAGCCGCGATGCGTCCCGGCTCTCGTTGCCTCCAACATCCGTCATTTGTTGCAGCAAGCCCCAATTTTATCATACCGCGCCCGCGAAAGCGGCGGCCCAACTCCGGGCGGACCCGGAGACTCGATTCCCGCGTCTGGCATTCTGGCGGTCGTCGATGATGGAAATATTACAGTCGCTTTGCGGCGATGGGTCAGTGCTGCTTATGCCTTCTTGATGCCGAGCTTTTCCCATGCAACGAGGGCGCCGTGTTCGCTGACAACGCGTCCGGCGACCTTGGCGGCAAACGCCGCTGCAGCCGGGGCATCCTTGTTCTCGAGATAGCGTGCGAGGAAGGCGCCGTTGAAGCTGTCGCCGGCGCTGGTTGTATCGACGACCGTCTTGACCTTTTCGGCGGGAACGAAGCTCTCGACGCCGTCGAAACTCAGCGTGGCCCCCTCTGCGCCGTTCTTGACCACCACGTCGGCCGCACCAAGTGTGCGATACCGCTGGATGGTTGCCTCTATCGAGATGTCGCCGAAGTGAGTTGCCTCATCATCAAAACTCGGCAGCACCAGGGAAGAGGCGCGCGCGCCTTCGCTGATCGTCGCATGCATCACGTCATAACTCGACCAGAGCCGCGGACGGATGTTGGGGTCGAAGGCAACGATCTTTCCGGCCGCCTTGGCGCGACGGACCTCGGTGAGCAAGGTATCAGCGTCGTTGCGCGACAGGATCGCAAGCGTGATGCCGGAGAAATAGATGACGTCGCAGGCTTCGATCGCCTCGCGCAAGAGCTCCGCGTCGGCCGCAAGCTGGCGGGCAGCGGAGCTATCGCGCCAGTAACTGAAGGAGCGTTCGCCGTCCTTGAGACTAATCATGTAAAGACCAGGCGCCTTGCCCTTGATGCGCCTGACAAATTCGGTGCCGATGCCCGCCTGCTTGAAGAAGGAGATCATCTCATCGGACATCGCTTCGTCGCCGAGCGCGGTAAAATACTCGACAGACCAATCCGCGGGTAGGCAGGCACGGGCGTACCAGGCAGTGTTCAGCGTATCCCCGGCAAAGCCCTTGCGCAGCAAGCCAGCACCTGCCTGCGACAGCTCAACCATGCATTCACCAATCGATAGAAAACGCCCGCTCACAGAAAGCCTCCCTGAATTTTGCTGCTTCGCTGATACGCGCAGAGCACCTTCCTGACAAGCGGCGAGCGACATCGGGCCTCAGGCTACAGGTTCGGATTGTTTGCCTCAGGGTCGCGACGCATACTGGTGCTTGCGCGCTCTATGGGAGGGGCAAGGCGATGCAGAAGATCGCAGGCTTTCTAATTGCCGCATTGCTTGGAGCATCGTCCGTCCTGTCGACCACCGCTTACGGACACGGCGGGGGCGGCAAGGGACGCAAGATCGATTGTGCTACGCTTGCCCTTATGGAGCGCAATGCCACGGGCGGCAAGCTGCCGAGCAAGGACATGAAGAAACGCGAAAAGATCAGGCGCAAGATGCAGAAGCAGGGCTGCGTGGCAGATCGCGGCTGAAGGTTGTTTTTTCTCGTTCCCGCTTTAGTGTGGGCACTATCGGACGATGCAGGAGAGGAACGGTTGATGGCGCTTGCGGACAAGACTGCGGACTGGTGGCGCGGTGCTGTCATATATCAGGTCTATCCACGCTCCTTTCAGGACACCAACGCAGATGGCCTCGGAGACCTGAAGGGCATTACCCGGAGATTGCCCTATATCGCCAGTCTCGGCGTCGACGCAATCTGGCTGTCACCCTTCTTCAAATCACCGATGGCCGATATGGGCTACGACGTCTTGGATTACTGCGACGTCGATCCGATTTTCGGCACGCTCGCTGATTTCGACGCGATGATGACGGCGGCGCACGGGCTCGGCATCAAGGTCATCATCGATCAGGTGATTTCCCATACCTCCGACCTCCATCCCTGGTTTATCGAAAGCCGTTCGAGCCGCACCAATCCGAAGGCGGACTGGTACGTGTGGGCGGATCCGAAGCCGGACGGCACCGCGCCCAACAACTGGCTCTCGATCTTCGGTGGGCCGGGATGGGAATGGGACGGCGTGCGTCGGCAATATTACCAGCACAATTTCCTCAGCTCGCAGCCTGATCTCAATTTCCACAATCCGGAGGTCCAGGAAGCAGTGCTTTCCACCGTGAAGTTCTGGCTGGACCGGGGCGTAGACGGCTTCCGCCTCGACACCGTCAACTATTACTTCTGCGACAAGCTGCTTCGCGACAACCCGCCGCATGCCCCGGACGAAACCGACGCCGGCCTCGATGCGCCGGACACGAACCCCTACGGCATGCAGAACCACCTCTATGACAAGACGCAGCCGGAGAATATCGGTTTCCTAAAGCGGTTCCGTGCGTTGCTCAACCGCTACGAGGCACGTACGACGGTCGGCGAGGTCGGTGATGGTGCACGATCGCTGAAGACCGTTGCCGCCTACACAAGCGGCGGCGACAAGCTGCACATGTGCTACACTTTCGATCTACTCGGACCCGAATTTACCGCCGCGCATATCCGCAGCTGCGTCGATGCATTCCAGAAATCGGTCGCGGACGGATGGGTCTGCTGGGCTTTTTCGAACCACGACGTCAACCGCCACGTCAGCCGATTTGCAAAGACGGAAGCGGAGCGACCAACCATCGCCAAGCTCGCCATGTCGGTCCTGGCGACGCTGCGCGGCTCGATCTGCCTCTACCAGGGTGAAGAGCTCGGCCTTCCCGAGGCCGAGCTCGCCTTCGAGGATTTGCGTGATCCCTACGGCATCCGCTTCTGGCCGGCATTCAAGGGACGCGACGGATGCCGAACGCCCATGCCCTGGGAGGCGGCGAAGGCGCATGCCGGCTTTACGACGGCGGAGAAATCGTGGTTGCCGGTGCCTTACGAGCAGGCGGCTCTTTCCGTCGATACGCAGGAGATCGATCCGCACTCCGTGCTGCATCACTACCGGCAGACGCTCGAATTCCGAAAAAGGCACCCGGCACTGCTCGACGGCACCATGGACTTCATCGGCACCAATCAGGACCTCCTGGCCTTCACGCGCGCCAAAGGAAGCGAGAAGCTGCTCTTCGTCTTCAACCTGACGCGCAAACCCGCGCAGTTCGTTCCCCCGGGGGGAATGGCAATCGGGGAGCGATTGGCAATGCCGGGCTTTGAGCGGGAAGCGGGAAGCGGTCCAATCAAACTCGCAGCGCTTGATGCGTTCTGTGCGCGGGTGGCGGGCTGAGGCTCATCCGATCAGCGCGAACTCGTCGACATCGACCATTCCGCGATCCGAGATCTTCAGGTGCGGTATAACAGGCAGTGGCAGGAAGGCGACCTGCAGGAAGGGCTCTTCCAGCGTCGTGCCGAGCGCATAGGCGGACTTGCGCAGACGATGGAGCGTGTCGCGCACTGTCTCATAAGGTTCAAGGCTCATCAGGCCGGCGACGGGCAGGGCGATCTCGCCGGTGACCTTGCCATCCTCGACCACCACGAAGCCGCCCTTGATTTCGCCGAGGCGGTTGGCAGCTAGCGCCATGTCGTCCTCGCTGACGCCGACGACGCAGATGTTGTGGCTATCATGGCCGACGGTCGAGGCGATCGCGCCCTTCTTCAGGCCGAAGCCCTGAACAAAGCCGTTGGCATGGTTGCCGTTCTTGCCGTGCCGCTCGATGACGGCGACCTTGATGATGTCGTTTCCGAGATCGACGTCGGTCTGGTTGCCTTTCACCGGCAGCCGGTAGCGGCGATGTTCCGTGATGATCTTGCCGGGGGTGACGCCGATCACCGGGGTTTCACCATCCGCGACCGGAACGCCAAACTGGGCAGCGGTGACGGGTCGAGCCTTGATGCTGTCAAGGCCGACCGGCTCGACTGGCTTGCGAGTGGCGAAGAGCTCTGCCGTTACCCGACGTCCGGCTGCAAAGACGAGAGCAGCGCGGCAGTTTTCGAGGCTGTCGATGACCACGAGGTCGGCGCGCCAGCCGGGGGCGACGAGGCCACGATCTCTCAGGCCGAAGGCGCGGGCGGCTGAAATCGATGCAGCGCGGTAAATGGCAAGCGGCTCGACGCCGTTTTTGATCGCCGTTCGGACCATGTAGTCGAGATGGCCCTGTTCGGCGATGTCGAGCGGGTTGCGGTCATCCGTGCAGAGGGAAAGATGCGGCGAAAGACGTTCGGTGATGATGGGCATCAGGGACGCGAGATCCTTCGACACGGAACCTTCGCGCACGAGTATGTGCATCCCCTTGCGGATCTTTTCCAGCGCTTCGTCAGCGCTCGTGCATTCGTGCTCGGTGCGGATGCCGGCGGCGAGATAGCCGTTGAGCTCGTTGCCCGAGAGCAACGGGGCGTGGCCGTCAATATGCTGGCCCTGGAAGGCATCGAGCTTCGCCATGCAGATGGGATCCTTGTGGATCACACCGGGGAAGTTCATGAATTCGGCAAGGCCGATCACCTTAGGATGATGGCGGAAGGGAAGGAGCCGTTCGATCGGCAGATCGGCGCCCGACGTCTCCAGATGCGTGGCGGGTACGCAGGAGGAGAGCTGGACGCGAATGTCCATGATCGTTTCGAGCGAGGAATCCAGAAAATACTGAATGCCTTCGGTGCCGAGAACGTTGGCGATCTCGTGCGGGTCGCAGATGGCGGTCGTCACTCCATAAGGCAGAACACAGCGGTCGAACTCGTGCGGGGTCACCAGCGACGACTCGATATGGAGATGCGTGTCGATGAAGCCGGGGACCACGATCTTTCCCGAGATGTCGATTTCGGTTTCGCCAGCGTAGTTGCCGCATGTGCCGACGACGCGGTCCTGGCTGATCGCAACATCCGACGCCACAAGTTCCCCGGTCACGAGATCGAAGAAACGTCCACCTTTCAGCACGATATCAGCCGGCAGGCGGCCTGTTCCCTGGTCGATAAGGCGTTCGAGCTTGGCGGTCATGGGCATCCCCGTTCTGGCGTTTTACCACTTATAACCCATGTGTCTGACAAAGCGAGATCGGCTCGCCGCAGGTCCATAAACGAAAACCGGGCGCCCCAGAGGAACGCCCGGTGATCAAGTCGGGAGATCGAATGCTTATTCTGCCGGAACGATCTTGCCGCCTTCCCACTTGTAGAGCGCAAAGCTCTGCGAGGTCAGGTCGCCGGTCTCGCCGTAGGTCAGCTTGCCGATTGCGGTCGGAATCGGCTCGCCGCCCTTCAGCGACTTGGCAACCGCTTCGGAATCCTCGGCGCTGCCTGCCTTCTCGATGCCTGCCTTCAGCACTTCGACTGCGGCATAGGCGTTGAGCGTGAAGGCTTCGGCCGGGATGCCCTTGGCCTTCAGCGCGTCGGCTGCTGCCTTGGAGTCCGGGCTCTTGGTTGCGTCCACGGCGTTGGTGAAGATCGTGCCGCCGGCTGCGTCGGTGCCAATGTTCCAGAACTCGCTGTTGGAGAGGCCATCGCCGCCGATGATCGTCGCCTTGACGGAGAGGTCATGCAACTGGCGCGCCAGCAGGCCGCCTTCCGGGTGATAGCCGCCGAAATAGACGACATCGACGTTCTCAGCCTTGAGGCGGGTGGTGAGCGCGCTGAAGTCCTTGTCGCCAGGGGTCAGCGAGTCGTCGAGGACTTCCTTCATGCCGCCGGCATTCAGCGTGGCCTTGAAGGCATCCGCCAGACCTTTGCCGTAGGCGCCCTTGTCGTTGATGATCGCGACGCGCTTGTCCTTGAAGTTCTTCAGAACGTAGTTGGCGGCGACTTCGGCCTGCTGGTCGTCACGACCGCAGGTGCGCAGGACGTTGGCGAGGCCACGCTTGGTGAGATCGGGAGCGGTTGCCGTCGGGGTGACCATCAGGACGCCGTTTTCGGCGAGAACGTCGGAAGCCGGGATTGCGACACCCGAGGTGACCGGGCCGACGACGAAGTGGATGCCGTCGCCGACGAGCTGGTTTGCGGCCGAAACGCCCTGCTTGGGTTCGCCCGCATCGTCAGCATATTTGAGAATGACTTTCTCGCCGAGGATGCCACCCTTCTTGTTCAGCTCGTCAACAGCGGCCTGCGCGCCATTCTTCACCTGATCGCCATAGGCGGCAACCGGGCCGGTCAGCGGCGCGATGAGGCCGATGGTGATATCTGCATGGGCGAGCGGCGCAAAGGCAAGCGAGGCGACAAGGGCCGCCGACAAAGTCTTCAGACTCATTTTCTTTCTCCTTGGGTGGGTTCCAAACCCGCGACGTAAGTACCGCAGCGGTGAGCCCAGATCGCACAACAGCCCTTGCGGGATGCGCCAAGAGGCGATCAGCGGCCGCGCGGCCAAAGCATCCGCCTGCCATGTTTGGCTTCGGCGGGTGCGTAGGAAGTTTCTTAGGAATTTAGCGCGGATTTCGCAAGAAGATAAAGAAATAGGGCCCTCTTTTGCCTGTTTTGGCAAAAACGGGCCCGAAAACGCGTCGTTTAGATGTTGTTTTGCAGAATTTCGCGCAGTTTTCCGAAGAGTTCGTCGATGTGGTGTTTCTCGATGATCAGCGGCGGCGAGAGCGCGATGATATCGCCGGTCGTGCGGATCAGCAGGCCCTTTTCATAGGCCTTTAGGAAGGCGGTGAAGGCGCGCTTGGTCGGCTCGCCAGCGATCGGGTCGAGCTCTATGGCGCCGATCAGGCCGGTGTTCCTGATATCGATGACATTCGGGCAATCCTTCAAGGAATGCAGCGCATCGGCCCAGTAGTCGGAGAGTTCCGCGGCGCGCGTCAGAAGGCCTTCTTCCTTGTAGGTGTCGAGCGTGGCAAGTGCGGCCGCCGAGGCGATCGGATTGCCGGAATAGGTATAGCCGTGGAAAAACTCGATCATGTGCTCCGGGCCGCTCATGAACGCATCGTGGATCTCTGCGGTCACGAAGACCGCGCCCATCGGAATGACGCCGTTGGTCAGGCCCTTTGCGGTGGTGATCATGTCAGGCTTGACGTCGTAATACTGCGCGGCGAACGGGGCGCCAAGGCGGCCGAAGCCGGTGATGACTTCGTCGAAGATCAACAGGATGCCGTGCTTGGTGCAGAGTTCGCGGAGCTTCTGCAGATAGCCCTTCGGCGGGATCAGGACGCCGGTCGAACCGGCGATCGGCTCGACGATGACAGCCGCAATGGTCGAAGCGTCGTGCAGGGTGACGATACGCTCAAGCTCGCTCGCCAGATCACCGCCATGCTCGGGCTGGCCGCGGGTGAAGGCGTTCTTGCCCGGCTGATGGGTGTGCGGCATGTGATCGACGCCGGTCAGCAGGGTACCGAACATCTTGCGGTTGGAGACGATGCCGCCAACGGAAATGCCGCCGAAATTGACGCCATGATAGCCGCGTTCGCGGCCGATCAGGCGGAAGCGCGAGCCGTTGCCCTTCACGCGATGATAGGCGAGGGCGACCTTCAGCGCCGTTTCGACCGATTCAGACCCCGAATTGGTGTAGAGAACGTGATCCATGCCTTCCGGCGCGATGTCGACAAGGCGGTTCGCCAGTTCGAAGGCCTTGGGATGGCCAAGCTGGAAGGCCGGGGCATAGTCGAGTTCGCCGGCCTGTTCGCGGATCGCCTCGGTGATTTTCGGCCGGCAGTGTCCGGCATTGACGCACCAGAGGCCGGCGGTGCCATCAAGCACCTGACGGCCGTCATGGGTCTGGTAGTACATGTCCTTGGCGCTGACAAAGAGGCGCGGCTCCTTCTTGAACTGGCGGTTCGCCGTGAAGGGCATCCAAAAGGCCCGCAGGTCGTTTGGAGTGGTATTGAGGCGGTTGGACATGCTGTTCTCCATGGCCGTTTCGGAGGCCGTTCCCGGTATTGACTGAGGCGGATTTTTACTGCCCGGTCAAATTATCAGCGCTTCTCCGGTCGTCAAGCCGTGGACGTTGTCGTCGGGCCATCGTAGCGGCGGAGGGCGTGAAAAAAATAGACCGGCATTCCTGCCGGTCTAGGAGTATACAGACGTACTGAAATAAGGTGCCGCACTATTCCGGGCGCA
Organism: Rhizobium mesoamericanum STM3625; assembly: GCF_000312665.1. Classification (GTDB taxonomy): domain Bacteria; phylum Pseudomonadota; class Alphaproteobacteria; order Rhizobiales; family Rhizobiaceae; genus Rhizobium; species Rhizobium mesoamericanum. The sequence goes on from NZ_HF536772.1 coordinate 3,390,556, forward strand.
TTCCTCGGCAGTGCGGCTTATAGGCCGACATTATGTCAGCGCATCCTTACGCCGCAGATTTGGCGCGGCTTTGAACACCATAGATGTCAGTGAGAGCTTCGAGGATCTTGAGAACCGGCTCGGAATTGCTTGAGTAGTAGATGGTCTGGGCGTCGCGGCGCGTCTTTACCAGTTTCTGGGCGCGCAGCTTGGACAAGTGCTGCGAGAGAGCGGACTGGCTGAGGCCGACTTCTTGAGCCAGCGCACCGACCGGGATTTCGCCCTTGACGAGGTTGCAGAGAATGAGAAGCCTTTTCGGATTTGCCATCGCCGACAAAAGGGCAGCGGCAACGTTTGCATTGGCGGTTAAATCGATTGTGTCCATATCTTCTTTCCGATGTGAAACTAATTTCAAAAGCGCATGTTCCCGCTCAATGCCGGACGGCGGAAACTATCAATACCGCGTCAAGATTGTATATAGCTAAATTTCAGGTATTGCGTATTTTATGTTACGTATATGTGAATGAACGTCGTCGACACCCTGCGCAACGGTATCGAATTCGCATCGCAGAAGCAAATCACCCGAAATCAGATCGAAACCGGCGCAATCCACTCCACAAATGCGCCAATCGCCGTCGCCGGCCTTCAGTCCCGCTGCGGCCGTCGTTGCGAGATCTGGACGCTCAGCTAGCAATTCTTGCACTATCGCGTCGGCTTTCGCCGCTACGGCTTTGTTGCCAGGAGATCGAATCGTCAGGTCATCGCCTTCCAGAATATAGGCGCGACCAAAACCGCCATTGAGGCTTGCTGACCGCGGCACAAGTCGGAAGAAACGGAAGTCGGGAAAGTCGATGTAGAGCTTCGCCTTGGCGTGGCGGTTGAGGAAACGGCTGCGTATCCGGGCGTGGATCTCGCTGTCGCGCTCGACCGGTTCGGCCAGGCATTGGGTCGTCAGGCGCGCATAGGCAAGCGGATCGCCCTTGCCGGGCTCCCCGGTTAAAAGCGAGGCGCGGCGGTCGGCATCGAGCGCGCGGGTATGCGTTGACAGACCTGAGACGAGAATGACGGGAACGCCATCGATGTCGGTGCCGAGGAGAACCCGGCTGGCGAAGGGGAAGCCGTTTTCGGGATCGAGAACGGCGATTGCGGCATAACGTGCGGAGCGGAGAAGCGTGCGAGCGAGCTTGCGGGCTTCTCCGTCCGTTTCCCTGAGAACGGAAGCTTGATCTTTCATGTCCACTTTGTGGCGGAAGCGGGCGGCGGGATCAAGCCTCTTCTTTGCGTCGATGCTGTGTCAGACCTTCGACGACGTCTTGCGCCGAAATGGTGCCGACGATCGCGCCGTTTTCGACAACCCCAATGCTGCCAGGTTGGCGTGAAAGGGCATCGAGGATATCGATGAGCGGCGTTTCGGCTCGTGCCGTGCCACTGACGCTGGCGCCTGCGGCGGCGTGACCGAGACCGGTCTGCATCACGTCTCGCGCCGTCAGCATGCTGATCGGGTTCATGTGCTGCACGAAGTCGGCGACGTACTGGTCGGCAGGGTTCTTGACGATCTCCTGCGGCGTGCCGCACTGGATGATGCGTCCACCTTCCATGATGGCGATCCGGTTGCCGATGCGGAAGGCTTCGTCGAGATCGTGGCTGACGAAGAGGATGGTCTTCTTCAGGCGCCGTTGGAACTCGAGAAGCTCATCCTGCAGGCGTGTGCGGATCAGAGGATCGAGCGCCGAGAACGGCTCGTCCATCAAAAGGATCGGCGCACCGGTCGCAAAGGCGCGGGCAAGGCCAACGCGCTGTTGCATACCGCCGGACAGCTCGTTGACTTTGCGGTCGGCCCATTTGGTCAGATTGACAAGCTCGAGCTGTTCGCCAACGCGCTTCTTGCGTTCGGCTTCCGGCATACCCGCGAGCTCGAGGCCGAAGCCGACATTCTCCGCCACGGTGCGCCATGGCAACAGCGCGAACTGCTGGAAGACCATCGACACGGTATGCATGCGCAGATCGCGTAAGCCTTTCGCGGTGGTCTTGTAAGGATTACAGAGACCGTTCGGCGTTGCCACCGAAACTTCGCCGCGCACGACGGGCGCGAGCCCGTTGACGGCTCGCAGCAGGGTCGACTTGCCGGAGCCCGAAAGACCCATAAGGACGAGAATCTCGCCTTCCTGGACGGAGAGCGAGGCGTCCGCGACGCCGAGAACAAGGCCGGTCGCAGCACCGATCTCGTCGCGGTTCTTACCCTGATCGGCCAGAGCGAGAGCGTTTTCCGGCTTGTCGCCGAAGACGATGCTGACATTGTTGAAGTGAACCGCTGTCATACGCCATCTCCTTCGCCCGCCGTGCGGAACATTCGGTCAAGAATGATCGCGAGGATGACGATGCAGAGGCCTGCCTCGAAACCCTTGGCGACATTGACGGTATTCAATGCGCGAACCACCGGAACGCCGAGACCGTCAGCGCCAACGAGTGCGGCGATCACAACCATGGACAACGACAGCATGATCGTCTGCGTCAGGCCCGCCATGATCTGTGGCATGGCATAGGGAAGCTCGACCTTGCGCAAGACCTGCATCGGTGTGGCGCCGAAGGATTCGGCAGCTTCGACCAGGGAAGGTGGCGTCGAAATAATGCCGAGACGGGTGAGGCGAATGGGTGCGGGGATCGCGAAGATGACGGTTGCGATCAGGCCAGGCACCATGCCGAGACCGAAAAGGATAAGAGCTGGAATCAGATAGACGAATGTCGGAATGGTTTGCATCAAGTCGAGTATCGGCCGCAGCGCGGAATAGACCCAGGCGCGCCGAGCAGCCGCGATGCCAAGCGGAATGCCGACGATCATGCTGACGAATGTGGAGGCGAGAACCAGTGCCAGCGTCTCCGTCGTTTCCTTCCAGTAACCTTGGTTCATGATGAACAGGAGCCCAAGACCGGTAAAGAGCGCAACGACGATCGAGCGGCGGAGCCAGTAGGCGATCGCGCTGATCCCAAGCACGACGATCAACGGATGTGGCTTCTGCAGAACGAAAAGCAGGCCGCTGATGACGTGCGCGAGAACGAAGGCAAGCTGGTTGAAGAACCAATCGGCGTTCGAAGTCAGCCAATCCACGAAAGCTTTCGCCCATGCGCCAATGGGAATTTTAACGTCGGTGATCCAGTTCAAGGGCTCGCCTATCCAGAAAGAAACAACAACAATTGCGATGATAACGGGAGCGGGGCGGTTTAAGCTACCCCGCTTTCGATATCAGAGACCGAGGCTTTTCTTGACGGCCGGGAGGCCATCGCCGCTGCCGTCGCGCGTCTTCACGCCGGCGAGCCACGGTTCCAGTGCGGACGGATTGGCTTTCAGCCATTCCGAGGCAGCCTTTTCCGGCTCTTCGCCATCGTTCAGGATCTTGCCCATGATCTGGTTTTCCATCTTAAGCGAGAACACCATGTTCTTGAGCAAGGCGCCGACGTTCGGGCATTCGGCAAGGTAACCCGCACGAACGTTGGTGAAGACCTTGGCTCCTCCGAAGTCCGGCCCGAAGATGTCGTCGCCGCCGGTCAGATAGGTAAGCTTGAAGTTGTCGTTCATCGGATGGGGTTCCCAGCCGAGGAAGACGACCGGCTTGCCTTCCTTCTCCGTGCGGGCGACTTGCGCCAGCATGCCTTGCTCGGACGATTCAACAAGTTCCATGCCCTTGAGGCCGAAGGTGTTCTTGTCGATCATGTCCATGACGAGGCGGTTGCCGTCGTTGCCGGGCTCGATCCCGTAGATCTTGCCGTCGAGTTCGTCCTTATGAGCGGCAATGTCCTTGAAATCCTTGATGCCGAGCTCAGCGCCCTTGGCGTTTGTCGCCAACGTGTATTTTGCGCCGACGAGGTTCGGGCCGAAGGATTCAACCGACTTGTCGTCGAGGAAAGGGCGAACGTCCTTTTCCTGCGTCGGCATCCAGTTGCCGAGGAAGATGTCGATGTCCTTGTTCTTCAGCGACTGGTAGGTAACCGGCACGGAGAGAACCTTGACGTCGGGGGTGTAGCCAAGACCCTTCAGGACGACTGCTGCGGTTGCGGTGGTGGAGGTGATATCCGTCCAGCCGACGTCCGAAAAATGGACGGTGGAGCAGCTGTCCGGGTCTGCTGCGAATGTTGCCGTTGCGACGGAAAGGGCAGCAACTGCGGTGGCAGTAATCAGTTTGGATGCGCTTGTTATTTTCATTTATAGACTCCCAGTCTTACGTTCCCAAGCCAATCACCAATAGCCGAGTTTTACAAGCGACTTGAGTGTGTTTGCGCCGCATTGCAGTACCCGATTGCGACGTCTGGTCATTTTTCCCGAATGCCGAATTTTCAAGGGTTTTGCCGATTTTCGAACGTGAATTTCCTGTGATTATCGAGAGGAGGCACTTTTCTTCGCAGTTTCTAACTTCCAAGAAGCGAAAGACGGAGAAAACGATGGCAAAACTCTATTTTAACTACTCGACCATGAACGCCGGCAAGTCGACGATGCTACTGCAGGCCTCCTATAACTACGAGGAGCGTGGCATGCGTGTCGTTTTGCTGATCGCGGCCTTCGACGAGCGCGCCGGAAAGGGGATCATCGGCTCGAGGATCGGGCTCCAGGCGAGCGCCATCGCCTTCGAACCAGAAGCGGATTTGCAGGCCTTGATCGGCGAACTTGGCAAGGTGGGGGAGCCAATCGCTTGCGTCTTCGTCGACGAAGCTCATTTCATGACACGCGAACATGTCTGGCAGCTTGCCCGGATCGTCGACCGGATGAACATTCCGGTCATGGTTTACGGCCTGAGAACCGATTTCCAGGGAAAGCTGTTTCCGGCGTCCGAGGAACTCCTCGCGATCGCCGACGAGATGCGCGAAGTGCGGACCATCTGCCATTGCGGACGTAAGGCGACGATGGTGGTGCGTCTCGACGCGGAGGGAACGGTGCTGCGCGAGGGTGCGCAGATCGACGTCGGGGGTAATGAAAAGTACGTATCGCTCTGCCGGCGCCATTGGGATGATGCCATGAACGGGCAATGGCTCGCCGAAGCGGTCTGAGCATTCCTCAAATCGATTCCGGTTTCTCAGTTTGTGCGTTAGTTTCGCAATAACCGATTCATGACCGATTTGATGGAGGCGTCCCGGTGCGCAAGCCTTTCTCCTTCGACACCGAGCTGGATGCGGCGCGCGCGCTTGTCGAACAGTTGCGTCTTGAAGCCAGGGTCTGCGTCGATTTCGTCGGCGAGTTTGCACGCCAGGGTGCGGCCGTCGACGATGAACGCTTCCTTGTCGAGAACGGCCGTTTCCTGGCGTTTGTCACAAACGGCGCGAGCCTGACCAATCTTCTTGCAGAACTCGTATCTTTCCTCGACGCGATGACGGTTAAGGTTTCGGCGGATCTCGACGGTTTCCGGGGCCTCACGACGGGCGAGAAATTCATCGGTCGCTTCTCGCGTCAGCGGATGTGGCGTCGCCATGGCGCGCGGGTGCGCGCCGCCCCTGTTGTGGAGCGGCTGCGCGATCTTCTGGTGAAGTCGAACGAAACCGCTGCCGTCATTGCGAGTTACCGGACAATCGCGATCGACTTTCACAAGTTGGGCGAACATCGGTTGATCGGTGTTGTCGAGCAGCGCCGTCGGCTTGTCGACAGGATCGATCTGGCCCGCCTTCGCATTCGGGAATTGAACGCCAAGGCGCTGACGACGCAAGGCAGGATAGGCCTTTATGGGAGTAGGGCTGAATGGGAGCGCATGGAAGAAGAGCGGCGCGCTCTGAAGAGCGAAGCCGACCGCGTTGCCGACGAAGAACATGGAATGCGCGAGGACAGCCAGCGCCGCGAGCGCTTTATCAATCTCTTCCAAGTCTTCGTCGACGCGCTGAATGCCCAGGTTGGTCAATGCAATGCCCTGACGCGCAAGATGGTGATCGATACTGAAGAGCGGCTGCTGATCTATCAGGCACAGGTGGACACCGACATCCCTGGGTCAAAGGTCCAGATTTCAGCGGACCTCTTTCCAGCAATCGCCGGTCCGATTGAATTGTTTGAACGCAATATGCTGGTGCCGCAGGAACTGGAGCATCGCAAGAGGGCCGCCGACGCCGTCTTCGCGAATAAGTTCGAGGCCTTCCGGCAGGATCCCGAGGAAAGCGCGCGCGGAGCGATCGTCGATACGACAAAAATGTCCAGGCGTCTGCGCTTGCGTTTTCTCAGATCCTAGCCTCGCGCCGAAGAAACAATAATAATCAGCACGATATTGTCCTTCGAAAAGCAAGCGCATATGTCAGTGCCCAGACAATGTTCGTCCGTCATGACAAGGAGAAGACGATGCTCGACCAGATCGCCGGGTTTTTCAGGTTGATCGGCCGGACCATCGCACGCGGGGCGCGGATCTTCTTTGCCTGGGCTTTCTGGCCATTTATCGCCGCCCGCGGCTGGTATGTTAAGCGGACCTGGATGGTGCGCTTGCCAATCCTTGGATTGGTCGGGTTGCTTGCGATTCTCTATTGCTATTTCATCTGGCAGACCCAGGTTTGGTCCGGCTTTAACCCGTCCTTCGTGAGTGAATACAAACTTTCTGAACGCAAGGTTGCCGCCGGACAGGAACTGCCGTCAACGGACGTCGCGGCTACGGCCAAGACTTGCCAGCGCTCGGCCATTGTCGATGTCGCGGCCGACCTGACGGACTTCAACGTCAACCAGAATGCATGGATATCATCCATGCTCCTTTATCGTCTCGGCTTCTTCGGGATCGACTGGGATCACACGCCGTTTCTCGACAACAAGGCGTCGTTTCAGCGTGGCGTGAACCAGGCTGTCCGCCGCACCTCGATCGAACTTGTCGATACGCTTGGGCGCGTGCGTGGAACGTCGGGGATCAACAACGATCTGCAGAAGGCGCGCGGCAACCTGCAGTTCGATGAATACAGCTGGTATTTCGGACTGGATCCGTTCGGGCCGAAAACGCCGACGCCAAGCTATTATCGCTCTGCTCTCGAAAGCCTGCGCAAGTTCAATACTGACCTAGCCGCCTGCAATGCGATCTTCGATGGCCGCGCTGATAACCTGATCCAGTTCATCGACCGTATCGCCAACGATCTCGGCAGCACCTCCGATGTCCTTGCCGACCGTTCGCAGAACCATCACCGCGGCTGGTTCGATACACGCGCGGACGATCGCTTCTGGTTCGCATACGGTCAGCTCTATGCTTACTATGCAATTCTTGTTGCAGCCCAGTCCGACTTCTCTCAAGTTGTGGCCGAGCGCAATCTGGGCGCGATTTTTGCTGCGACAACGAGGCAGTTTCAGGCCGCGTTGCGGATCCAGCCCGCAATCATTTCCAATGGTCGCGAGGACGGATGGATCATGCCGAGCCATTTGGCGACGATGGGCTTCTACATTCTTCGTGTCCGCTCGAACCTCGTCGAAATTCGCTCGGTGCTCGATCGCTAGGCGGCTTGTTCAGTTGATCAGTTTCATCCGGATCGCCTTGGCAACAAGTTGCGTTCGGTTGACACAGTCGAGCTTTCTGATGGCGCTCGTCATGTAGGCGTTCACCGTGTGATCCGACAGCGAAAGGATCTGGCCGATTTCGATCGACGTTTTTCCTTGTGCCGTCCAGCGAATGACTTCGCGTTCGCGAGCAGAAAGTGGCACGTGCTCTGTGGGCGTCGATTTCTTTATGCGGTTAAAGGCGTCGAGCAGGTGGAGTGTCACCACCGTCACTTCGTTGAGTTCGCTTTGGCTTAGTAAAGGCCGGTCGCCGCCCAACCAGAACAGAACGCGTTCGCCGTCCCCGGTGTAACCGGGCACGACCACGCTTGTCGGGATATTGAACGCGCGCAGCAGCTTGCTCAACTCATCAGGGAAAACATTTGTTGTGGCGCTATCGGAAAGGGCCCAACCGCGCGGTAGACAAGACGCGCCCATCCCGGCTGCGAGCATGGGAGAACGCATGATTTTGGCGCGGTCGAACTGGCTGAAGTATGCTGAGGGAAGAGACGTTTCGATAACGAGGGCCTGGAGAAGAATGCTCTCTGGAGCAGGGGCATACATCAAGGTCAAATGCAGGAAGCCGTAGGCGCGCGCTACTCTGACGAGAACGTCTGCGAATTCGGCCCTCGTATTGGCAGTTGAGATCTCCGTGGCAAGAGACATCTGCCTATCGGAGGTAGTCATGTAAGACATCAATGCGTCCCTGCTTACCTTCATTTCAGCGCAATAGAATATGCAAACTGATATATTTGCTAGTGCGAAACGGTGCGGCGCGCAGTGATTAATTTCAAATGTATTACTTTAACCACAGGGATCGGCTTATGGTTGCGTTTGCCTTTGTTCGAAACGCAACCCAAGGAGATGGTACCCGCATCACCTGGATGCGGGTACGATAGGACGGGCAGCAGTGTCCGGATAAAATGGCGGGATCAGGCACGCCTGCGAATCATATCGTCGCCGGGTTTTGGCGCCGCCTCTGATTTTTTTGTCAGCTGCTCGAGGATGCCGAGCATGACCGCTGAGACGACGAATGCCAGATGCATGGCGGTCAGCCACATGATCTTGCTGTCCGTATATTGCTCGGTGTTCAAGAATACTTGCAGCAGGTGGATCGACGAAATTGCCACGATCGAGGAGGCGACCTTGATCTTGAGGCTTCCGGCGTCGAGCTTGCCTATAAAGGAAATGTCGGCCTCTGCCTCGTCAAAGCGGCTGACGAAGTTCTCATAGCCGGAGATCATCACCATGACGATAAGACTTGCGACGAGAGCAGCATCGATAAGGCCGAGCATCGCCAAGATCATTTCACTTTCGTCGAGGATGAACACTCCACCGGCGATCTTCAGGAATTTATAACCGAAAGCGACGGCATAAATGGCGAGTGCCAGGGCGAGCCCAACATAGAAAGCAACGAGTATCCAGCGGCTCGAAAGGATGATGCGCTCGACGACGAGTTCGAATGATTTCATGTTTTGTCCTCACAACGTGCAGAATAGGTTTCCGACGAATAGGGCCCTGGACAAGACTGGGCAACCAGTGCGCTATTCACAGTCCTGGCATATTTCGCTATCTCGTTGAAACAAATATGGCTCGGATCGAGCATAAAGGACAGCGGGTGAAACGGGGATGGCAGTACACAAATCCGACATCGAGATTGCGCGCGCGGCCGAGAAAAAGCCGATCTTCGAAATCGGCGCGAAGCTTGGTATTCCGGCCGGGCAGTTGGCGCCGTATGGGCATGACAAGGCCAAACTCAGCGCGCAATTCATCGCCGCGCAGGCAGAGAAGCCCGATGGCAAGCTGATCCTGGTCACGGCCATCAATCCGACCCCAGCCGGTGAGGGCAAGACGACGACGACCGTCGGTCTGGGCGACGGGCTGAACCGGATCGGCAAGAAGGCGATCGTCTGCATCCGCGAGGCTTCGCTTGGACCCTGTTTCGGCGTGAAGGGCGGCGCGGCCGGCGGCGGTTATGCGCAAGTCATCCCTATGGAAGACATCAACCTGCATTTTACCGGCGATTTCCACGCGATCACGTCGGCCCACAATCTGCTCGCCGCGATGGTCGACAATCACATCTATTGGGGCAACGAGCAGGACATCGATCTGAGGCGCGTCACGTGGCGTCGCGTGATGGACATGAACGATCGGGCCCTGCGCGAGATGGTCTCTTCACTTGGCGGCGTGGCCAACGGCTTTCCCAGGCAGAACGGCTTCGATATCACCGTCGCTTCCGAGGTGATGGCGATTCTTTGCCTCGCCGAGGATCTCGAGGATCTGGAGGAACGCCTCGGCAACATCATCATTGGCTACCGTCGCGACAAGTCGGCCGTTTCTGCCCGTGACCTGAAGGCGGACGGGGCAATGGCGGTTCTCCTGAAGGACGCCATGCAGCCGAACCTCGTCCAGACGCTGGAAAACAATCCCGCCTTCGTGCACGGCGGGCCGTTTGCCAATATTGCCCATGGCTGCAACTCGGTTATCGCCACGAAAACGGCGTTGAAGCTCGGCGACTATGTCGTGACCGAAGCAGGCTTCGGGGCGGATCTCGGGGCAGAGAAGTTCTTCGACATCAAGTGCCGCAAGGCTGGACTGAAGCCGGATGCGGCTGTCATCGTTGCGACGGTGCGTGCGCTCAAGATGAATGGCGGGGTGAAGAAGGACGACCTTGGAACCGAGAATGTTGCCGCACTGAAGAAGGGCTGCTCCAATCTCGGTCGCCATATCGCCAATGTTCGCAAGTTCGGCGTTCCCGTCGTCGTCGCCATCAATCACTTTGTCTCGGATACGGACACGGAGATTGCAGCGGTCAAAGAATATGTCTCGCGCCTGGGAGCGGAGGCGATCCTCTGCCGGCACTGGGCCGAGGGTTCTGCTGGGATCGAGGAGCTCGCCTACAAGGTGGTCGAACTCGCGGAATCGGGGCAGTCGAGATTTGAGCCTCTCTATCCCGACGATGTGCCCTTATTCGAGAAGATCGAGATCGTGGCTTCGAAGATCTATCATGCAGGGGAGGTGACCGCTGACAAGGCGGTGCGCGACCAACTACTGGCCTGGGAGGAACAAGGCTACGGGCACCTGCCGGTTTGCATGGCGAAGACACAATACTCCTTTTCGACCGACCCGAACCTGCGGGGTGCGCCGGAAGGGCATATCGTGCCGGTTCGCGAAGTGCGCCTCTCGGCTGGCGCCGGCTTCGTCGTCGCCATTACTGGCGAGATCATGACCATGCCCGGCTTGCCGAGATCGCCTTCCGCCGAGCGGATATTCCTGAATGATCAGGGTTATATTGAGGGACTGTTTTGAATCTCTCCGCAACGCGGGGAATTTCGTGGATCATCTGGCCTGGATTGGAAACGACAATGTCGCTCTTTGGTTTTATCCGGCGCTATGTCTTGGCCGTGGCACTTGTACCTTTGCTGATCACAAACAGCGTTGTGGCCAACGAGCCGGCGGCTGGCGTGAGCATGGCCGATTTCATGAAGAGCAATCCCGACTGCACGGAATTTAGTGATCAGTGTTCGATTTGTGCCGTCGTTGATGGTAAAGCGGCTTGCTCGACCCCGAAAATCGCCTGCATCAAGAAACCCTATATCTGCACGCGGCGGGGCGATTGATGCGGCAAATTAACCTCTAGAGTGGTTGCGCTGGCTGGGTCCGATCGGTGCGAAAACAAGATCGGGTTTTCGCAAGGCGCCAGAGAGACGTACGCAGCTTAGTGACAGTAGCGATATCCCCCGTTTCGCTCCAGGACATCGAGATGAAAGTGCGTTTCGTGGGCTGCGTCACTTTCAGGATCCAGCACTGTTGTGAAATAGAGGCAACCAGCGGCGCTGATCGTCCGCTGGAAGGCTCCGATCAGCGTTGGATCCTCCCTGCGCGGCAAAACCGCGATGTCCTTGCCCTCTTCGAAACTGAAGCTCGCAATGTCGATTGCATTGCCGCGCGCGTGCTCGGAAACCTTGCCGGTTTCTGCACCGTTGCGCAGGCGGCAGACATAGGATGATGCCTGGTTGACCGCGACGATGCGGCCCTGATTTGCCGCAGCCACGCTTGCCGCGGGGATTACGCTCTCCTTCATCCAGCGCGCAAGAGCGAGGGCGACTTGACACCGAAACACCGCGTCCGGCTTGATCTTGATGCCCGGTAGCACTTCGGTGACCTTGATTGGTTTGTCGATGCCGCAGCCATTGCCATCGTCGATCCGCGATATGTCCTTGAAGGCTACGCCAAGGGCCTGCAGCTCTTTGATACATTCGGAATGTACCTCGTCACTTTCTGCTGCGACTGTCAGATGCTGCTCCTCCAGGGTTTGCTGAGAGGGGAGCTTCGGTCCTTGCTTCTCGGGCTCGGTAGACGTGTCGGTCGCTGGCGGCTCGCTCGATGCTGCTCCCGCATCGGGCCGATCCGGCTTGGGTTCAGGCCTGGGTTCAGGCTTAGGTTCAGGCCTGGGTTCAGGCCTGGGTTCAGGCTTGGGTTCAGACTTGGATTCAGGCTTCGGGGAAGGCGTTGGAGCCTGGGGGGACGAGCCGGGTTCGACAGGTCGGATTTGCGGCTGGGGGCCTGTCTTCGGTAGGCTGGCGCTCGCCAATAGTCCGATGCAGCTGAGCGCTGCCAGAATCACGGCAATCTTCTTCACGCATCCACCCGTTGTACATTCGCTGCGGAAGGAGAACGTATGGATGCGATTTTCGTTGCAATATCGCAACGTTGATCGCTGCGGTGAAAATATGAGCCATAAAATCAAGATAACATTCCCCGGTATATTGACAGTAATACTCATGTTTTTTATGTGCCAAAAAGAAGGCGACAAATCTTCGCCTGATGCCTAGCCAGCCCATCGAAAACGCAGCCGCGTCACGACCAGCCAGCCCGGTGACATTCTCTCAAGGGGTTGTTTTCATGATCGTCCGGCATTCGCGCTCGGTTCTACTTGCCTGCACTGCACTCGCCATCATTATGCCTTCCGTCGCCGCTTTGGCACAAAGCGCGCCTTCGGCTGCTGAGACGTCAGAAGAGCAGAAGGCGAAAAATGAAGCTGATACGTTCCTCTCGCCGATCATCGTGAAAGGCAACCGTCAGGCGGCAAACGATCCCTACAACAAAGGTCCCTCGAGCACGGTCACGGCGGACCAGATCAACCTCCAGGCAGGGCAGGGTACAGATGATCTGCTGCGCGGTGTTCCTGGAACGTCCACGGCCAACAATCCTCAGAATCCCGGTGTTGCCGTTAATATCCGTGGCTTCGAAGGCTCAGGCCGCGTCAACATGTCGATCGACGGAGTGCGCCAGAACTTCCGTTTCACCGGGCACGAAGCGCAGGGCTTTACCTATATAGATCCAGCCTTCCTGGCAGGCATTGACGTGACGCGCGGCGCAGTCACCGGCATCGGGGGCGGTGCACTGGCAGGGACAGTCAATTTCCGCACCTATGAGATCGATGATCTGATCCAGAGTGACAAGAATTACGGTGGTATCGTCTCGGCGACGGTCGGAACCAACGAACTTGGTTGGTCCGAAGCGGCCATTGGCGCCTATCGGTTCAATGATGTTTTTGCCGTCCTAGGCGGTATCAGCAAGAGCGATCCCGGCAACTACGAGAACGGGGACGGCGTTACTGTGCCCTTCACCGAGCAGGATCTTCTTTCTGGCATGCTGAAGGCTGAAATTACGCCGAATGCGGAAAACACGATCAGGCTCGGCGCCATTACCTACGACAACGACTTCTTCGCCAATTCCTACTTCCAGAACGTGAAGAACAAGACATTTGCCGCAAGCTACGCCTACACGCCCGGCGACAACGAGCTGATCGATTTCAAAACGAACTTTTATTACAACCGGCTTGAGATGAGGTACGACACGAACGCCACGGGCGGCGGTGCGGCTGCCGGTCGCCGCATTACCGATACCGGGATTGGCTTTGACGTCTCCAATAGCTCCAAATTCGACGTCGGCGACGTGGCTGTCTCCACCAACTACGGTGTGGAGTATTTCCACGACAAGTACGACGTAATCAACAGCCGGACCCAGCCCTCTGGTGGTGTCAACGGTGATGGCAAGAGCGGCATGTTTGGCGTCTTCGACACGACCACGCTGACTTATGGCATGGCGGACCTGACGCTTGGGCTTCGCTATGATCGCTTCGATCTTGACGGTGCCGGTTCGGTTGTTGCCAGCAACCCGCTCGGCATGCCGGCCGGTGCATACACCGTCGATAAATCCGACGGACGACTTAACCCAAGTGTCACCTTCGCTCTGAACCCGACGGACTGGTTCCAGCCTTATGTCACCTACGCGGAAACCCAGCGCGCACCGACCATCAACGAAACTTTTGCTGGCGGCACGCACCCCGGATCTACCGGTCAGAGCTTTTTTCCGAACCCCTTCCTTGAGCCGGAAACCTCCAAGGGCTGGGAAGTCGGTGCAAACATCAAGGTGGATGGCATTCTGGATGCCGGCGACAGTTTCCGCTTCAAGGCAAACTACTTCAACGACAACATCGATAACTACATCACCGGGGCCTTTGCCGCGGGGGGCAGGCAGACCTTCTTCGTCAACAATCCCGGCACGTCGAACGTTCGTGGCATCGAGGTTCAGGCGGCGTACGACGCGGGCTTCGTCTTTGGCGATCTCGCCTATACCCACACGAATACCGATCTGCCATCGCAGATCAACGGCTTCGGTGTGCAGAGCTATCTTCCGGAAAACATCTTCAGCGCTACTCTCGGCGGCCGCTTCCTTGAAGATCAGCGCCTGACGATAGGCACCCGCCTCTTTGCCGCCGGAAGGGCCGACATCGGGCAAATCAATGCAACGAATGCCGGACGTCCGCGGTTCATGAGCGGCTACGGCGTCGTTGATCTCTTTGCCAACTACAAGTGGGAGAATGGTTTGGAATTGACGGCGAGCGTGACGAACGTCTTCGACAAGACATACACGCCGGCATCCAGCACGATCCAGAGTACGACGATTGACACGGGTCGCGGTCGTACCTTCATGGTTACTGCGAAGGCGACGTTCTGAACCGGCAATCCCGATGCGAAGGGCGGCCGTTGCGCCGCCCTTCTTCATTGCCGGATTCAGGCTCTTGCGCTTGGCCCGATCTCACGCTAACAATTCCGCCCATGACCACGTCCTTGAACATTGCAGTTTGGTGGTGGGCTCGCTGAGGCGGCCTCGACCAATCGTGTCCAAAGACGACGAGTGAGCCGCCCGGAAAACGCCAGGCGGCTTTTTTGTTTTCAAGGCTGCCTGTCATCCGGGCCCGATAACGGAGTGGAACAATGGTAACGATCCTTCGGGATGACGGAGCAGAAATCTACGAGACCAAGGGCGGCATATCGGTCACCCGGCAGCGGCGGGCAATTCCCTATGCCGATGCAGTGTCGTCCTATGTCGACAAGCTCGACGAGCGCCGTGGCGCCGTCTTCTCGTCGAACTACGAATATCCGGGCCGCTACACCCGTTGGGACACTGCCATCGTCGACCCGCCGCTGGGGGTCTCCTGCCATGGCCGCGAGGTCTGGATCGAGGCTTACAACGAGCGCGGAGAGGTCATCCTCTCCTTCATCGCCGAGCGTCTGAAGGCGATTTCCGATCTCGTGCTTGGCGCTTCCACGACACGTCGTCTCGACCTGACGGTGAAAACGCCGGAACGCGCCTTTACCGAGGAAGAGCGCTCGAAGATCCCAACCGTCTTCACCGTGCTGCGCGCCATCACCGACCTCTTTTATTCGCAGGCTGATGCCAACCTCGGTTTTTATGGCGCTTTCGGCTACGATCTCGCCTTCCAGTTCGATGCGATCAACCTGAAGCTGACGCGCCCGTCCGATCAGCGTGACATGGTGCTCTATCTTCCGGACGAAATTCTCGTTGTCGACAACTATTCGGCCAAGGCCTGGATCGACCGCTACGACTTTGAAAGGGGCGGGTTGTCGACGGTGGGCAAGGCCGGCGACATTCCGGCCGAGCCGTTCCAGCGTACCGACGCCATTCCACCGAAGAGCGATCATCGCCCCGGCGAATATGCCGACCTCGTCGTCAAGGCGAAGGAGAGCTTCCGCAAGGGCGACCTCTTCGAGGTGGTTCCGGGCCAGAAGTTCATGGAGCGCTGCGACAGCAAGCCCTCCGACATTTCCAAGCGGCTGAAGGCAATCAATCCGTCGCCCTATTCCTTCTTCATCAATCTCGGCAACCAGGAATATCTTGTCGGTGCCTCGCCCGAAATGTTCGTGCGCGTCTCCGGGCGCCGGATCGAGACCTGCCCGATTTCAGGCACGATCAAGCGCGGTGACGATCCGATTGCCGACAGCGAGCAGATCCTGAAGCTGTTGAATTCCAAGAAGGACGAGTCCGAGCTGACGATGTGCTCGGACGTCGACCGCAACGACAAGAGCCGCGTTTGCGAGCCGGGCTCGGTGAAGGTCATCGGTCGCCGGCAGATCGAGATGTATTCGCGGCTGATCCATACCGTCGACCACATCGAGGGCCGACTTCGCGACGATATGGATGCCTTTGATGGCTTCCTCAGCCACGCCTGGGCGGTGACGGTCACCGGTGCGCCGAAGCTCTGGGCCATGCGCTTCATCGAAAGCCATGAGAAGAGCCCGCGCGCCTGGTACGGCGGTGCAATCGGCATGGTCGGCTTCAACGGCGACATGAATACCGGCCTGACGCTGCGCACGGTTCGCATCAAGGACGGCATTGCCGAGGTCCGGGCAGGGGCAACCTTGCTCAACGATTCCGATCCGCACGAAGAAGAAGCCGAAACCGAACTGAAGGCCTCCGCCATGCTTTCTGCCATCCGCGATGCAAAGGCCGGCAACTCCGGCAAGGTCGGCCGCGACGTTGCTGCCGTCGGCAAGGGGGTCAATATCCTGCTGGTCGATCACGAAGACAGCTTTGTCCACACGCTCGCCAATTATTTCCGCCAGACGGGGGCAACTGTTTCCACCGTCCGTACGCCAGTGCCGGAGGAAGTCTTCGACCGGCTGGATCCCGATCTCGTCGTTTTGTCGCCAGGTCCCGGCAATCCAAAGGACTTCGATTGCAAGGCGACGATCAAGAAGGCGCGAGCGCGTAACTTGCCGATTTTCGGCGTCTGCCTAGGGCTGCAGGCGCTCGCAGAAGCCTACGGCGGCGAACTGCGGCATCTGGCGCTGCCGATGCACGGCAAGCCTTCGCGCATCCGTGTGCTGGAGCCCGGAATCGTATTCTCGGGCCTCGGTAAGGAAGTGACGGTCGGGCGCTATCACTCAATCTTTGCCGACCCCTCGACACTTCCGCGTGAGTTCATCATCACGGCGGAAAGCGAGGATGGCACGATCATGGGCATCGAGCACGAGAAGGAGCCGATCGCCGCCGTGCAGTTCCACCCGGAATCGATCATGACCCTTGGTGGTGACGCCGGCATGCGGATGATCGAGAACGTCGTTGCGCATCTATCCCGCAAGGCAAAGACGAAGGCGGCCTGACGATACTCAGCGGCTACGCGATGGAAACCTCGCTCTATCTGCCGGTCAAGGGCTTCCTCGAGGCAGCAGGTTATGTCGTCAAAGGCGAGATCGACGGCTGCGATATCGTGGGCCTGAGTGAAGGCGAGCCGCCCGTCGTCGTGGTGTGCGAACTGAAGCTCAGCTTCAACCTCGAGCTCATCCTGCAAGCGGTCGATCGAGCCGCGATGAGCGATGAAGTGTGGATCGCCGCCCGTGTTTCCGCCAAGGGTCGCGGGCGTGAGGCCGACAAGCGTTATCGCGATCTTTGCCGGCGGCTGGGGATCGGCATGCTCGGAGTTTCCGATGCCGGCCAGGTCAGCGTCATCGTCAGTTCGGTCTCGCCGATGCCTCGCACCAATCCGAAACGCCGGTCGAGGTTGGTCAGGGAGCATCAGCGCCGGCGCGGCGATCCCGCTGTCGGCGGTGGCTCGCGTGCGCCTGTCATGACAGCCTATCGCCAGCGCGCGTTGATCTGTGCGGCCGCGCTCCAGCAGGGTCTGGTGCGACCGCGCGATATGAGCATGATGGTGCCGGATGCGGGGAAGATCCTACTAGGCAACGTCTATGGCTGGTTTGACCGGCGGGAGAAGGGGGTCTATGTCCTGACACCGGCCGGCGAGGCGGCACTCCTTCGTTGGCCGCAATCCGTTAAAATTATCGACGGGAGCGGCGGCCTATCAAGGCTCCCCGACCCCGCAGAGAGTTGTTGACGCCGGCAGGCGTCGTCACTTGCCCGCCATCGTTATTCTATCGTACCCGCAGAATTCTATCGTACAGACGATATTGCCGGATACCGTGCCGAGCCATGGAGCGCAATTTGCTCCTGTGCGAGGTCTGCGCTGCGGTAACGCAACCTTTATCTGAAGGCCGTGGTCAAGCTGCGGTGAGCGCCC
>NZ_HF536772.1:3408492-3589009 GCF_000312665.1 Rhizobium mesoamericanum STM3625
AGCTTACCCGTTGTGAAGAATGCTGCGCTGCTCCTGGGGCCGCAATGGATCCGGCAGAAACGAGGCTCGCCCGATGGTTACTTTCACGCTCAACGGACATAAGAAGACCTTTGACGGTGATCCTGATACACCACTCCTCTGGGTCATCCGCGATTTCGAGAAACTGACAGGCACGAAATACGGCTGTGGCGTTGCCCAATGCGGTGCCTGTACGGTGCATATGGATGGCTTTTCGCGCCGCTCCTGCGTCACGCCGATCTCGACTGCCGAAGGTTCCGAGATCTTCACGATCGAAGGGCTCGAGGGGAAGGAAGCGGAGGCTGTGAAAGCCGCCTGGATCGCGATCGATGTGCCGCAATGCGGGTACTGTCAATCGGGCCAGATCATGTCGGCTGTCTCGCTGCTGCAAAACATCCCGAAACCGACCGACGCCGATATCGACGGGGCAATGGCCGGGAACATCTGTCGATGCGCCACCTACCACCGGATACGAGCGGCGATCCACAACGCCGCCGCTTCAATGGAGGGTTGAGCTATGGCGATCCAGGAGATTTCAACAACGCGCCGCTCCTTTCTCGCAGGCACGGGCGGACTGGTAATCGGCTTTGCCCTGATGCCCAAAATACCAGTGTTCGCGGCCGAGAAGGGTGTGCAGGCAGGCGGCGCGGATTCGCTGATGACGCTGAACACCTTCGTCAGGATCGGCCCCGATGACACGGTGACAATCCTATCCAAGCACATCGAGTTTGGGCAGGGGCCGTTCACCGGTCTTGCGACGCTGGTCGCGGAGGAACTGGATGCCGATTGGGGGCAGATGCGCGCCGTGCATTCGCCAGCAGACGACAAGGTCTACGCCAACCTCGCCTTCGGCTTGCAGGGCACCGGCGGGTCGTCGTCTATCGCCAATTCTTACGAGCAGTTCCGCAAGGCGGGAGCAACGGCACGGGCCATGCTGGTTGCAGCAGCCGCTGACGAATGGAGAGTGCCGGCAAGCGAAATTATCGTCGAGAAGGGCCGCGTCAGGCATCCTGGTTCAGGCAAGGAAAGTGGCTTCGGTGCACTGGCAACGAAGGCAGCGAGCATCAAGCCGCCGCCTGACGTCAAACTCAAGGACCCGGCGAAGTTCACTTTGATCGGCCAGGAACTGCCAAGGCTCGACACCGTTGCGAAGACCAACGGCCAGGCCATCTTTACACTCGACATTGTGCCGGATGATCTTCTCGTCGTGGTGGTTGCCCACCCCGACCACTTCGGCGCAGCGGTCAAATCGTTCGACGATAGCGAAGCGCGCAAGGTGAAGGGTGTCGTCGAGGTCAAGCAACTGCCGCAGGGCGTCGCCGTCTATGCCGACAACACATTTGCCGCGCTGAAGGGCCGTTCCGTGCTGAAGGTCGATTGGGATCTTTCCAACGCGGAGACCCGCTCCAGTGACCAGCTTGCCGCCGACTACGCGAAGTCGCTGACAGAGAAGGGCGTCACTGCAGCCGAGAAGGGCGATGTCGAGAAAGCCTTTGGCGACAAGGGGCTGAAGACCCTCGAAGCGCAGATTGTCTTTCCCTTCCTTGCCCATGCGCCCATGGAGCCGCTCGACGCGGTTTTCATCAGGGCGGCGGACGGCAGTCTCGACGTCTATAACGGTGCACAATTCCCCGGCATGGACAAGAATACCGCGGCAAAGATCGTCGGGCTCGACACGTCGAAGGTCAGGCTGAATACCCAAATCACCGGCGGCAGCTTCGGGCGCAAGGCGCAGTTCGGCTCGCCGTATATGCAGGAGGCCGCCGCCGCCTTTGCGGCTACCGACCAGTCGCGTCCCGTCAAGCACATGTGGACGCGCGAGGATGATATCCGCGGCGGCTATTACCGACCGATGTATCTTCACAAGATGCGCGGCGCAATCAACGCGGATGGCCGGATCGTCGCCTGGGACCAGGCGATCGTCGGCCAGTCGATTCTGGGCAAGGCGGATCTTGACAGTACGTCAGTCGAGGGGGCTTCGGACCTGCCTTACGACGTGCCGAACGTCAGGGTTATCTCGCATAATGTGAAGCTCGCCGTACCGCCGCTCTGGTGGCGATCTGTCGGACATACGCATACCGGCTTTGCGGTCGAGACTTTCCTCGACGAGCTGCTCCAGATGGCGGGCAAGGATCCGGTGGAGGGGCGGCTTGAGCAGCTGAAGGAAGATCCCCGTTACGCCGGCGTGTTGAAGAAGGCCGCGGAGCTTGCTGATTGGGGAGCGAAGATACCCGAAGGCAGACAGCGCGGCGTCGCCGTGGTCAAGAGCTTTAACACCTACGTCAGCCAGGTCGTTGAGGTATCCGCCCTGGCCGACGGAACGCCGCGCGTCCACAAAGTCTGGTGCGCGGTTGATTGCGGCGTTGCCATCAATCCAAATATCATCAAGGCGCAGATGGAAGGTGGCATCGGCTACGGTCTTGGGGCCGTATTGTTCGATGCCGTGACGCTTGGCAAGGGTGGTGCGATCGTACAATCGAATTTCCATGATTACCGGTCGATCCGAATCAACGAGATGCCGGATGTCGAGGTGGCTGTCATCAAATCCGGCGAGCCGCCCACGGGTGTCGGGGAGCCGGGAGTCCCGCCGATTGGCCCGGCGACCGCCAACGCCTGGCGGCGTCTGACCGGCGCACCGGTTCGCGGCCTGCCAATCGTTGCGGTCGCGACGAGTTGAGGGAGGCGGACATGAAAAGCAGACTAGCACTCGCCTGCACGGCAGGCGGCATCTCGGTTGTTGCGGCCTTGCCCGCCTCGTTCATGGCGCTGGCGCAGACAGCGCCGGCGATCGACAAGTCTCCCCTCAAGTCCGCGGCGTCCTTCTCCTCGATCGTCGACCAGAAATCGCGCTCGGTCGCGCTCTTCGAAGAGGCCGGCAAGGTGATCGAACATCCGCGATGTCTGAACTGCCATCCGGCGGGCGACAGGCCGCTGCAGACGATGGCGATGCACCCGCATCAGCCGCCGGTCAGCCGCGGCGACGGCGGCATGGGTGTCCCCGGCATGATGTGCAACACTTGTCACGGTGCGGAGAATGCAACCATTGTCGGTCAGTCGTCAACGTTGAAAAGCATTCCGGGCAATGCGGCATGGCATCTGGCGCCGATCGAAATGGCGTGGGTCGGCAAGTCGCTCGGCGAAATCTGTCAACAGCTCAAGGACCCGGCACGCAACGGCGGCAGGGACCTCAACAAGATTGTCGAGCACATGTCTCATGACAGCCTCGTTGGCTGGGGCTGGAACCCGGGCGAAGGCCGCGAGCCCGCACCCGGCACCCAGTCGCAGTTCGGTGAACTGATCAAGGCCTGGGTCGATACGGGAGCCGCCTGTCCGTCAGGCTGAGGGCGCAAGCCTCCAGCGCCTTCCTGCCTCCTTTGAACCGAGTTCGACGTCAGATTTGCTGCGTGAAATTCCGTCGGTATTTCTCGCAGCGCCGTTTGACAAAATATGCTGGTATCACCATATCAGAATTGTTGGGCCGCCTGCGCGATTTTCGTGCGGGCGGTTTTGCGTTTGAATGAGCTGGCTTCTGCAATTCATTCGCATCCGCACCGATGTCTGCGCAGGGGATGAATATGGACGAGAAGGCCAATCTCACGGTTCAGCGGCTGGCGCTCTGGGGTATCCCGATGTCGTTCGGGGTCATGGGCCTGAAGATGCTTGCCTGGTGGGTAACGGGTTCGGTGGCATTGCTGTCGGACGGGCTGGAATCGACGGTGAACGTCGTTGCCGCCTTCATCGCCTTCTTTGTCATCCGCTACGCGCAGAAGCCGGCGGACCATGACCACCCGTTCGGACACCACAAGGCGGAATACCTTTCGGCGGTTACCGAGGGCGTGCTGATCGTCGTTGCGGCGCTGTTGATCGTCAATGAAGCGATCGGGCATCTTGCCGCGCCGCGAATGCTAGATGCGCCGGCGCTCGGTCTTGCGATCAACTTCATGGCCGGTGTGATCAATGCCGTCTGGGCGCAGATCCTGATCAGGAACGGGCGCAAGCATCGCTCGGCGGCGTTGACCGCGGACGGCCAGCACATCATGTCCGACGTTGTTACCTCGGTCGGTGTCTTGGTCGGTCTGCTCTTGGCGCTCGCCACCGGCTATGCCATCTTCGACCCCATGCTCGCGATCCTGGTCGCCGTCAACATCCTCTATCAGGGATGGAAGGTGATCTCGCATTCGATTGGCGGTCTTATGGATCAGGCGGTCACGCCCGAGGAAGAGGCGGCGATCAAGCAGGCGATTGCCACAAACGCGGCGGGTTCAATCGGCGTGCATGATTTGAAGACACGTCGTGCCGGCACCGTCACCTTCGTCAATTTTCATCTTGTCGTACCGGCTGCCCTATCTGTAAGGCAGGCACACGACATCTGTGATCGCCTTGAAGACGCCATCCGTGCAGCGCATCCGGGCTCCAGCGTCGCCATTCACGTCGAGCCAGAAGGCGAGAAAGCCCACGGTATTCGCGTCAAAGTCATCAAGGAGGCTTGAATGCCCATAACAGATGTATCCAACCTATCCATGCTGGGCAGCCAGACGGAATCTCCCAAGTCGCCTGAGGAAGCGGTGCTGGAAAAGGTACCGTCAAACCATGCCGGCACCGACTATGTTGTCCGCTTCACGGCGCCGGAATTCACCTCGCTTTGCCCGATGACGGGGCAGCCGGATTTCGCCCACATCGTCATCGACTACATCCCGAACGAATGGTTGGTCGAATCGAAGTCGCTGAAGCTGTTCCTGCATGCCTTCCGCAATCACGGCGCCTTCCACGAAGATTGCTCGATTTATATCGCCAAGCGGTTGGTCGAACTGCTCGACCCTAAGTGGCTTAGGATCGGGGCCTACTGGTATCCGCGCGGCGGCATTCCGATCGACGTTTTCTGGCAGACTGGCAAGCCGCCCGAAGGAGTTTGGCTGCCCGATCAGGGTGTCGCCACCTATCGCGGCCGCGGCTGAACGTCAGGACTTCATGCTATCATTGCATAACTGGCGGCGGCGATGAAGGCTGCATACATCGTTTGCCAGCCATTCTCCGGGACGCTTCTGTCAATCGGCTGATCTGGCGGGATCGGGCGGGAAGCTCGCCCGATCCATCCTGAGACCGCGCTTTTCGCCCCCGAACCAACCGCGGATGAGATTTCTGGTCTTGATGCCTTCGAGGCCGAGCCGCATGAGGTTCTTGCGCAGTTTGCTTTGCGGGCTGAAGGCACGGTCGATGGACTTGCGCACGAATGCCGCCTTGTCGGCGCTGCCATCTAGGAATTGCATCTGGATGACCGGTGTCGGCTCGATCTGGTAGGCTTTCAGCCATGCGCGATGCCAGAAATAGGCGTCGATCAGAGCGTAGTTCTTGGTATCCTCCAACATTTTTGCAGCCGCCCGCGCACCGATGACGTAGCCGGCCGTGCCGACCCGGTTTTGGAACACACGCGTCGCCCTGTAGATGCCGTCAGTCCAGATGGGAGATTTTGCAAGGATATGGGGGCGAGGCGCGAATTCGAGATCGTAGACGCAGTCCCAATCGTCGCTACGGGCCTCGATGCTTCTGATTGCATCGGCAAAGCTCTCGGACAACACCGCGTCGTCTTCGAGGATCAGCGTCCGTTCGTTTCGCTCCGTGATGATTTGCCAGGCGATCCGGTGCGACGTGAAGCAAGCGATATCCTCACGCAGTGTCGGGCTTGGCCAGGTGTTTGCTGCTTTCTGGCAATCTTCGACGGAGAGGTCGCGCGCTTCAAACGCGTTCAGAAACTCGAACTCCAGTCCCAATTTCTGCATTTGCCGTGTTTGAAACTGCCGTCTTTTCTCTTCGGATATCCGACTGATGATGAGGATCTTCACTGGTGCTCCGGCTGATCAATAAACTCGCCGGACCTTATCCGTCCGTTCAGGGCTTATCAATCGACCCTTCTGCGCCCGCTGCAATCTGGCCCGAAGGTGGAGAGGCATTTGCAGATGGGGCATGCGAGGATTCGACGGTCGCCGAATCCTGCATCCGCGGTCGTGAAGGTGGTCAAGCGTTGAAGCTGTCGTCGTTGCCGAAGTCGGACGGATCGTCATCGGAAAAGCTGTCATCGTCGCTATCATAGTCGGCTTGTTGGAGACTGGCAGTGTCGTTGTCGTCGTTATCGTTGTTCGCGTTATCGGCTGCCTGCTGCTTGTTGCCGTCGCTGTTGAAATAGTTGTTGATGACGGTCTCTTCTGTCGGCGCGTTGTCGAAGGGATTGTTGCCGGCAAGCGGCGAGCCCCAGCCAAGCGACGACATGTGGCTCCCGAAAATCCCGCTCAGCGAATTGGCGAGCAACATGCCTCCGGCAACGCCGGCTGCCGTCCCCAGCGCGCCCTGCAAGAAGCTGCCGCCTGCAGAGGGAGCCGTCGCCTGTGGGCTCCAGGGGCCGCTCGGTTGCTGCTGCATGGCGCGGGGGGCGGTGTCGAAGCCGCGATCCTGCTGGATCTGCTGGCGCGGGGCGTTCCCCCAAGGACCTGACGAGGGTGGCGGTGGCGCCGGTTGCTGTGGCGCCTGGCTGCTGCCGAAGATCGAACTGAGGAAGCCGCCGCCTTGTTCGGCCCTGTGGTATTCGCTTTGATCGGCCTCGAGAACGCGAATGCGCTCTTCGAGCTGCTTGATGTGGTTTGCCGCCGCTTCCAGCCCCTTTTCCTGCACGATCACGGCCTGCGCAAGATAATAGGCGGCGTAGGGCTGCTCGCGCGTTGCCTGATCAATCAGCGCTTCGGCATCACGGTCACGCGGCGTTGCCGATGCGGTGCGGACGCGCTCGAAAAGTGCGCTCAGCAGTTGGTGTTCTTCGGGTGACATGGCCGGGCTCCTTTGTTGCTTGCGATGTTTCGCTAGGGATGACGTAGGAATGGATTCCGACTTTTCAAAGCCACTCAAATTACATTTCGGTAAGCCGGCGCGGCCGCCTAACCATATCTTCATCCGTTCCGTGGCTTGTCTTTTTCCCGCATTGTTTTACGCATGGAGTCGCACTATGTGCGAGGAACCCGAATAGGACGTAAGAGAGGTTCGAATGTACGAAGAAGAAGAACAAGACGAGAAGACGAAGGAACTGCCGCTCGGCAAGGAAACGGAGGCGAACCTTTTCAAGTCGCGTTCGATCTTCATCTACGGGCCGATTACGCAGGAACTCGCGCAGAAGGTCTGCACGCAGCTTGTGGCGCTCGCAGCCGCCAATGACGACGATATTCGCATCTACGTCAATTCGCCTGGCGGCCATGTCGAATCCGGCGATTCGATCCATGACATGATCAAGTTCATCAAGCCGAAGGTCTGGATGATCGGAACAGGCTGGGTCGCCTCGGCCGGTGCGCTGATCTACGTCGCGGCGCCGAAGGAGCAGCGCCTTTGCCTGCCGAATACGCGCTTCCTGCTGCACCAACCGTCCGGCGGCACGCGTGGGATGGCTTCCGACATCGAGATTCAGGCTCGCGAGATCATCAAGATGAACGAGCGCCTGAACAAGATCATGGCTGAAGCGACCGGCCAGCCTTACGAGAAGATCGCTGCCGACACCGACCGCGACTACTGGCTGTCGGCAGAAGAAGCCAAGGCCTACGGTCTCGTTTCGCGTATCATCACGGCGCAGTCCGACATCTGATTTCGTGTCATGAGAAGCGCCCTCGCTTGCTGGATGGCGAGCGAGGGCGCTTTTTTGCTTTGGGGTAAGTTCTCCCATCGCAGGACGATTTGGCGCGGATTTGCCCTTGCGCAAGTCCCCGCGATACGGCTTCCATGCGGACCTTTCCGCTACTTGAGTCTCGCCATGCTCAAAGACTTTTCCATCCAAAGCCTGTTCATGGGCATCCTCACCACGTTCGTCGGATTTGCCAGCTCCTTTGCCGTCGTTCTGCACGGTCTGCAGAGTGTCGGTGCGACGGATACGCAAGCGGCGTCAGGCCTTATGGCGCTGTCGATTGCGCTGGGGCTTTGCGCAATCGTGCTCAGCTCCGTGACGCGGCTGCCCATCAGCATCGCATGGTCCACTCCGGGCGGGGCGCTGCTTGCAAGTACCGGTGTGGTCGAGGGCGGATTCAATGCTGCTGTCGGCGCGTTTCTTATTTGTGCGGCGCTGATCGTCGTTGCCGGCCTGTTCAAGCCACTCGGCCGGGCGGTTGCAGCCATTCCTGCGCCCCTGGCAAACGCGATGCTCGCTGGCGTGCTGATTGGGTTATGCTTTGCGCCGGTGAGGGCGATCGGCTTCAATCCGTTGCTCGGTTTGCCGATCGTGGCGGCGTGGATCGTCATCGGTGCCGTCAAGCGGCTCTGGGCGGTACCGGCAGCGCTTGCAGCCTTTGTGCTGGTGGTTGCCTTTGGCGTCGACATTCCTGACGGAGCGCTCAGCTCGCTCGAACAGGCGCTGCGCCCCCCCATCGAGTTCGTTATGCCCGTCTTTAACCTGCCGGCTTTCGTTTCCATCGCCCTGCCGCTTTTCATCGTGACCATGGCGTCGCAGAACATCCCGGGCATCGCCGTCTTGAAGGTCAACGGCTACCTGCCGAAGCCCGGGCCGCTCTTTTCCGTGACAGGACTGTTTTCGATATTGTCGGCGCCGTTCGGCGGCCACGCGGTCAACCTCGCGGCGATTACCGCGGCGATGTGCGCCGGCCAGGACGCGCATGCCGATCCGGCGCGGCGCTACTGGGCCGTCCTCGTCTCGGGCATCTGCTATGTCGTCCTCGGCCTTTTGGCGGGGGCAGTGACGACTTTCGTGGCGTTGGCGCCACCGATCCTGATCCAGGCGGTGGCAGGCCTCGCACTGGTTGGTGCATTTTCGAGCTCTGCTATGTCGGCCTTCCAGGAGCCGGAGTCACGGGAGGCGGCGGCCATCACGTTTCTGGTGACGGCATCGGGCGTTTCCTTCGCGGGCATCTCGGGGGCATTCTGGGGACTGCTCGCCGGAGGGCTGATGCTGGCGCTGTCACGTATTGTGCAAGCGGCGAAAAAATAGACGGAGGGATTGCCAGTTTTTTGTACCCCGGCTATAAGCGCGACCATGAAGAACACGGGCATCATGATTTCGACGCAGATTGTTCGCGGGCGTATTGCGCTCCGTGACAACACGCGCGCCCTTACCTCGCTTCTTCTCCTCGGCCTTACGCGCGGTTGCCGGGTCCGTTGAGGAGCGCCCGGCGGCCGAAAGCCCGCCCAGGCCATCGCTCCTCGTGACCAATCCCGAAAACTGATTAACCGGATGCCTTCGCACCGGATTCGTCATCGCCAAGCCAGACCCGATGCGTTATGACGCGGCTGGCCAGATGACGGGAAGAGGAAGAGAAGACATGGACACGAACACCCGCTCCCAAACCAAGGGCATGCCCGAGGCGGCGATCAAGTATCGCGCCTATCCGCAGGTGAACATCCCGGACCGCACGTGGCCGTCTAAGACGCTGACCAAGGCACCGATCTGGTGTTCGGTCGATCTGCGCGACGGCAATCAGGCGCTGGTCGACCCGATGGGCCACGACCGCAAGGCACGCATGTTCCAGCTGCTGCTCGACATGGGTTTCAAGGAAATCGAGATCGGCTTCCCCTCTGCTTCGCAGACGGATTTCGATTTCGCTCGCTGGTGCGTCGAGCAGGGCAACGTGCCCGACGACGTATCGCTGCAGGTGCTGGTGCAGTGCCGCCCGGAACTGATCACCCGCACTTTCGAGGCGCTGGAAGGAGCGAACCGCCCGATCGTTCACTTCTATAACTCCACCAGCGAATTGCAGCGCCGTGTCGTATTTGGCAAGGACGTGATGGGCATCAAGCAGATCGCCGTCGACGCTGCAAAGATGATCTCCGACATGGCCGCGAAGGCCGGCGGCGGCTATCGTTTCGAATATTCGCCGGAGAGCTTCACCGGCACCGAACTCGAGGTGGCGCTGGAGATCTGCAATGCCGTCATCGACGTGATGAAGCCGACGCCCGACAACAAGCTCATCATCAACCTGCCGTCCACCGTCGAAATGGCGACGCCGAACATCTATGCCGACCAGATCGAGTGGATGTGCCGCAATCTCGACAACCGTGAGAACCTGATCATTTCGCTGCATCCGCACAACGACCGCGGCACCGGCATCGCCGCCGCCGAACTGGCGCTGCTGGCCGGTGCCGACCGCGTCGAAGGCACGCTGTTCGGCAATGGCGAGCGCACCGGCAACGTCGACGTCGTCACCATGGCGCTGAACATGTTCACGCAGGGCGTCGATCCTGAGATCGATTGCTCCGATATCGTGCGGATGAAGGAAGTCTTCGAATATTCGAACCAGATGCCGATCGGCGAACGCCACCCTTATGTCGGTGAACTGGTCTATACGGCTTTCTCGGGTTCGCACCAGGACGCCATCAACAAGGGTATGAAGGCGATCAAGGTCGCCAATCACCCGGTCTGGGAAGTGCCTTACCTGCCGATCGATCCGCAGGATGTCGGCCGAACCTACGAGGCGATCATCCGTATCAACTCGCAGTCCGGCAAGGGCGGTATCGCCTACATCCTGCAGCAGGACTACGGTCTGAACCTGCCACGCAACCTGCAGGTCGAGTTCCGCGAAGACATTCAGCGGATCACCGACGAAGAAGGCAAGGAATTGCCGTCGAAGCGCATTTACGACCGCTTCATCGAGCGCTACGTGACGCAGCCTGAGGGCCGCATCAAGTTCGTCGACCATCACACCTATGCCGATCCCGAGCGCAAGGGGCAGCGCATCGTTGCCGCTGAGATCACCGACAACGGTGAGACGAAGCGCATCGAGGGCAGGGGCAATGGCCCGGTCGACGGCTTCATCAACGCGCTCTCGCACTATCTCGGCATCGACATGTCGGTCGAGGACTATTCGGAACATTCACTCCAGCACGGCTCGAACGCTGCCGCCATCTCCTATGTCGAGACCTCATATCCCGGTGGCAAGCTCTTTGGTGCCGGCATCAGCACGAACATCGTCGGCGCTTCTCTCGAAGCAATCGTGTCTGCGGCCAACCGCGTGCTCGAAGTCAAGGCCGGCAAAGCCTGAGGCAATGCGTGCAGCGGACTATTCCGCTGCACGCTTTCCTGAAGAGCGCTGAGAATCTGGCGTCACTCGGGCAGCCCATCGTTGCAGCCCGCCAAAACATCAGATCGATGTCGCAACCTGCATGGCGAGCTGGCCGAGCGAGGCTTCTGACGATGGACCGACGAACACATAGGACGTGCCGGCATTGTGCCAGGAGACCACGCCGATCTCGTCCTTGATCGTTTCCTTGAAATCATCGGCATCGGAAGGCAAATTGTCCTTGCGGAAGCAGATGGACGCCAGATCGCCATCCGCGCTGGTGTAGACGAGCTGACCGACCGGCCTTCCGTCACCGATGAACACACGTGCACCCTGGAAGGTCCAGCCCTGATCCGACAGGTCAGGCACGCGGAACGCAACGCCGACAGTTGAGGTCAGCCAAGTCGAAATTTCCTCCGCCTGTGTCGACGGCACTTCAAAAATATGACGGGGCTGGCGGGCTATAAGCCGTTGGTTGGCGACGACGTCCATCAACCATTCGGTGGGTTCCGAGGCGGTTTCCATCGTTGTCGGGGCGATCGATCGCATCGTGCTGGTGCTGCCGGCAACGAAAAAACCGATACCACAACCTGCGACAAAGAGGATGATTGCCGCCGCAAGCGCCTGTGGCCCGGTCGGCGCAAGCTTGAGCGAGGGCCGCGAAGCGCGCGGCGCAATCGGAGCCTTTGGCGGTTGTGCGCTCTTGATCGAGCGAACCAGGGCGAGGGGAACCGGTTCCTTGAGAACATCGTCGAAGCGATGCTTTCCGAAGTCGGCGCCGTGCCGGAGCTTGTCAAAGAGCCGTTTGGCGCCTTCGTCCGTCGCCAGGCGCTGCTCAAGCTCGTGCTTCTGTTCCGGCGTCGTCTCACCATCCAGCAGGGCGGTTAACTGAACATCGAGCGGCAGTTTCTTGAAATCGAGCAATTCAGTACCTGTGAGCATAATTGTCCGAGACACTGGCGAAATGCAGTCTCGCCGCGGCAAGCTGTGATACAACGATATTGATGGTGACACCCATAATGTCGGCGGCCTGCTGGTAACTATGACCTTCGACGACCACCAGCAGAAACGTGCTTGACGTGCCTTCAGGCATGTCTGCGATCATGCGGTGGATGACATCGGGTTCGACGAGTGAGATACGGTCGCGGTTTGCTTGCCTGATATCGGTGACATTGCTCTTGGCAGCGGGATGTGGCTTGCGTCGGCGATGGTCGTCGCTCCAATGCTGGCGGGCGAGGGTGTAAACCCAACTTTCCAGGCGCCCTTCGCCATTCCATTGGTTGCTCTTGGATATAGCGCGCTCGCACGCCGCTTGCGCGAGTTCATCCGCGCTCACCGCGTCACCTGCAAGGGTCATCGCGAAACGCCGCAGCCTGGGCAGAAGGCCTACCAGGTCGCGTCTGATGTCGATGGTCGTCACGGGTTGACGCATGGTCTTTCCAAGTAGCGCTCGGGCGTTCAGCAGAACGCAAAGCAGGAGATCGATTTATATTGCTTCTGTGTCCTTTATGAAACAAGTACCGGATGCTTCGCAAGCATCGGGCAGCCTATCCCACCGGTTCTCAAAGCTTTTTCTTCGCAAGCCCCAGCCTCGGATCCATCTCAATACGTGCGATAGCCGTTCAGGGCTTGCAGCAGCGAACGATAGGCCCAGGTCTGCTCGCCGCCCCGATCACGGATCTCGACGAGCTGGACACGCGCTCCCTGCAAGTCACCCTGTTCCACCAAAGCTTGTCCCATATATGACCGTGCCAGAATATAATTCTCGTCGGCCTGCAGCGCCTTTCGGTAATACGACATTCCAAGCTCTGTTCTGCCCGCCTTGCGATTGGCATAGCCGAGGTAATTCAGGATGCGCGGATCGTTCTGGTTCCTGGCAAGCTGAAGCACGGTCAAAGCGTTGTCGTATTGACCGGCATAGGCGAATTCGCGGGCGGCTTTGTAGAGCTCGTCGTCGTTGAACGAGTTCTTCTTCGGGACTACGCATTCCTTGCGCTTCGCATCCCAGACCTTGCCGTCCGCACATTTTGTCGTGGTTTCGGTCTTTGGCGGCGGCTTTGTTTCATCGCTTTCGTCGCCGATGGCAAGGGCGGAGGAAGTGGCGGCGATGGCAAGAGAGCTTGCCAAAGCCAGACAGCGAAGACTGATGGGTGCCAGATACATGCGCACGACTCCGTGAAATGATGGGTTAGAGATGATGAGTGTATGTGGCCGGTGGCAATTTCCAATGCTTTCCGAATTCAGGGTAGCGTCATCTTTAGTTTCTGCATCAGCTGGACGAGAAAGTGATTCCGCGAATTTCGTTAAACCTTGAAAATATCAACGCTTTCTTCGCAGATGCCGTCGCCCATCGAGTTGATGCTGAAGCGCTCTCCCGTCAGTTCCCAGGCTCCGGGAGAGCCGTCAATGGTGAAGAGATTGTAGGCGGCGCGGGGCTTCAGCCCTCCAGGACCTTGCGATGCCGAGGCGATCCCGACCACCGGGACCGGACTGGTTTGGCCGCGCAGCCAGTTGAGCGTGTTCAAATGGGTATGGCCGTGCAGCACCAGTTCGGCACCGCCGGTGGAAATCACGGCGCCGAAGCGGCGAATGCCAATCATCCGCTTGTGAAAGGAGGTAGCGCCGTGGATCGGCGGATGGTGGATCATCACCACACGAAACAAGCCGGCCTCCCCAGCTGCACGCAACATGTTCACCGTATCGCGGGCCTGGCGTTCTCCGAAGAAGCCGCTGGCCGCGAAGGGGGGCGTTGCGACCGCCGTGGAGCAGCCGACGATCGCGACCTTGCCGCGAACGCGGAGATAGGGAAAGACGTGGCGATCTTCCTGCCACTCTGCCGGGGCGAGGTCGCCGCGCACATTGTCGTACCATGCACGCACCGATTTTTCGTAGGCGCCGGGCACGTAGGCATCGTGGTTTCCGGGGACGACCGAATTATCCGCGGGATCACCGAGTTCCTTCAGCCATGCGGCGGCGGCGCGGATCTCCAGTCCGCTCGCGAGGTTCACCAGATCGCCGGTAACCGCCAGGTGATCGGCTTGCTTTTCGCGTATGTCATCGAGCAGCAGATCGAGCGTGCTGCCGAAAAGGTGCTTGCTCCTGTTGCGATGCCAGTTCACAAAGCCAGTAATGCGTTTGGAAAAGAGCTCGCGGACCGA
The DNA here is from genome assembly GCF_000312665.1 of Rhizobium mesoamericanum STM3625. Lineage (GTDB taxonomy): Bacteria > Pseudomonadota > Alphaproteobacteria > Rhizobiales > Rhizobiaceae > Rhizobium > Rhizobium mesoamericanum. Next base: position 3,422,702 of record NZ_HF536772.1, read on the forward strand.
AAGGCGAGGAAGTGGGCCGAGATGGATATCGGAGATGTGCGCGAGCTTGAACATGCGACGACACATAGCCCAGTCAGTCTGCAATTCAAACACATCTGCTTGAACGGATTAGCGGAATTGGAAAAAGCGTGATCGGAACCATACGCCCCTGGCAGTCGCGAGTGCTGATGCGGATCGTGCATGCCTATTTTGCGATCGCCCGCGGAATGACGATGGGCGTGCGCGCCGCCTGCTTCGATTCCGAAGGGCGCATATTTCTCGTGCGCCACAGCTACCTGCCGGGCTGGCATATGCCGGGCGGCGGGCTCGAGCGCAATGAAACTGCCGAAGAGGCGCTGATCAAGGAGCTCCGGGAGGAGGGAAATTTGCGCATCCTCGGTCGACCTCAGCTCTTCCATATCTATTTCAACACGGCGGCTAGCCGCCGTGACCACGTCGTCTTCTACAAGACGCAGGTGGAACAGACAGCACCCCGGCCACCGGATAGGGAAATCGTCGAGTGCGGCTTCTTCGCGATCGATGATCTGCCATTAGGTACAACCGAGGCGACCCGCCGCCGTCTTGCGGAGCTTGCGGGCGACAAGGAGCCTGCGCACGTCTGGTAGAGTGGCGAGCTAGGCTGCCGCCAAGCGGGCACGGCCATGCGGGCGATCGAGATCCAGCAGCGGGCCGACGGGAACGATGCCGGTCGGATTGATCGTCTTGTGGCTGCGGTAATAGTGGTCCTTGATATGACGGAAGTTCACGGTCTCCTGGACGCCTGATGTCTGGTAAAGGTCACGCAGATAGGCAGAAAGATTGGAGTAATCATCAATGCGGCGGATGTTGCACTTGAAGTGGCCGACATAGACGCTATCGAAGCGAACCAACGTCGTGAATAGCCGCCAATCGGCCTCCGTCAGCCGATCGCCGAAGAGATAGCGACCCTTGCGGAGGCGGTCTTCGAGCGTATCAAGCGTTTCGAAGAGCCTGACGACGTTTTCCCCGTAAGCCTCCTGGGTCGTTGCAAAGCCAGCCTTGTAGACACCGTTATTGACGGTGTCGTAAACGACAGCATTGAGCTGATCGATATCGGCGCGCAGATCGTCCGGGTAGAAATCGGCGGTCGAGCCCGTCAGATGATTAAAGGCGCTGTTGAACATGCGGATGATTTCGGACGATTCGTTGTTCACGATCGTGTCGGTCTTCCTGTCCCACAGCACCGGTACCGTCACACGTCCCGAATAGTGCGGGTCGGCCTTCACGTAGATTTCTGACAGCGTTTGAAAACCGAAGAGATGGTCTCCGGTCGCACCATCGCCAACATTGAACTCCCACCCCTTCGACAGCATCAGGGGATCGACGACGGAAACCGAAATGAGGTCCTCAAGCTTCTTGAGCTTGCGAAAGATCAGCGTGCGATGCGCCCAGGGGCAGGCCAGCGAGACATAAAGATGGTAGCGGTCTGCCTCTGCCTTAAAGCCGCCCGTTCCGGATGGGCCAGGTGCGCCATCGGCAGTAATCCAGTTTCGAAACTGGGAAGCAGCGCGCTTGAAGTGGCCTTTGGATTCCTTGGTATCGTACCAGACGTCATGCCAGACGCCATCAACTAGCATGCCCATGTTTTAATCCTTCACATTTAACTTGGCTCGAACATATCGTAGCCCCGGCATGTTTGCAGGCAGGTAAAGATTGAACACTGCGTCACGCTACGCGTCGTTGCGCCAAATTCCATTGGACGACCGAATTTTTTCCTGCTATCGGCCATTTTACATTTTTGGAACCCGATTTGATGTCTGTACCGAGAAACCTGCGACGACGCTGATGCTCCCGAACGCCGAAGGGCGTGCTCGAGATCCATCAATTCTGTCATCTGGTTTCCGTCTCATCATGCACAAGCACGATCTGGTCTACCTCACTGAGGATGCGTCGCACGACGCTGCAATCGAACATATCAACGAAGAAGCCTTCGGGCCCGGCCGGCATACCCGCGCCGCTGCGCGAATCCGCGAGCAGGGACCGCACGATCTTTCGCTTTCCTTCATCTGTGCAGATGACGGAGAGACGATCGCGTCGGTGCGCATGACGCCCGTTCAGGCCGGCTCGGTGAACGGACACCTGCTTGGGCCGCTTGCGGTGCGGCCCTCCCATAAGGGCCGCGGCATCGGCCGGGAACTTGTCCGGATTGCCATTGACGCGGCACGTCGGAAGGGTTCGGAAGCGGTCATCCTCGTCGGTGATCCGCCTTACTATTGCCCGCTCGGCTTCGAGCGCGTAGCCCACAACGCGCTTTCGTTTCCTGGTCCCGTTGATCCGTCTCGCGTGCTGGTCGTGCCGCTTGCCGAGGATGCGCATAGCAGACTGAAGGGAACGATCGCCTGGCGAAAATAGACCTTCTACGGTATTGAGCCATATGCCTGAGACGCAGCGCTTCGCGGGATCGTCAGTGGCTTTAGAGGCGGAGCATGAGCAGCATTTCCATGGACGAGGTACTGGATCGCGCCGGTATCGGTGCCTTTCAGCGGCGCCTGATCGGCATCTTCGGTCTTGTCTGGGCGGCCGATGCCATGCAAGTCCTCGCCGTCGGCTTTACAGCGGCTTCGATCGCCGCAACGTTCGGATTGACGCTTCCACAGGCCTTGCAGACCGGCACGCTGTTCTTTCTCGGCATGCTCATCGGTGCTGTCGCCTTTGGACGCCTGGCCGACAGGGTCGGGCGGCGTCGGGTCCTGATCGCCACCGTTGCCTGCGATGCGCTTTTTGGCACTCTATCGATCTTCGCTCCCAGCTTTGCCGGCCTGCTCGTGCTGCGTTTCCTGACGGGCGCAGCGGTCGGCGGTACGTTGCCTGTCGACTATGCAATGATGGCCGAGTTCCTGCCCGCCAAGAGCCGTGGCCGCTGGTTGGTGGCATTGGAAGGCTTCTGGGCGATTGGAACACTTGTTGTCGCACTGGCCGCCTGGGCCGCGAGTGTTGCCGGGGTAGCCGACACCTGGCGCTACATTTTCGCCGTCACCGCGGTGCCGGCGCTGGTGGGCCTGACGCTGCGCTTCTTCGTTCCTGAATCACCGCTCTTCCTGCTGCGGAGCGGGCGGGCCGGCGAGGCCAAGGTGATCGTCAATCGGATGCTGGCGCTGCACCGGAAAACACCCCTCCTGCCCGAAGATCAGATCGTCGCGTCGCCGCAAGTGGTTGAGGGCCTGTTTTCCAACGAACTCCGCCGCCGCAGCGTGCTGATCCTGACGATCTGGTTCCTTGTTTCGGTTTCCTATTACGGCGTCTTCACATGGATGCCGGCGAAGCTCGCAGGCGATGGATTCGGCTTCGTGCGCGGATACGGTTTTTTGGTCTTCGTCGCACTGGCCCAGATCCCGGGGTACGTCCTTGCCGCCTACGGGGTCGAGGCGTTTGGGCGCAGGCCGACTCTGATCGGTTTTTGCCTCCTGTCTGCACTTGGCTGCCTCCTCTTCGTCATCTCTCCTGACGACATGCTGGTAGGCGCGTCTCTGCTGGTCATGAGTTTTGCACTGCTCGGGACGTGGGGCGCGCTCTATGCCTACACGCCGGAACTCTATCCAACGGCCTCGCGGGCAACGGGCATGGGCGCCGCTGGGGCGATGGCCCGGCTTGGGGGACTGCTTGCTCCATCCTTAATGGCGTTCATCGTCTCGGGTGGATTCGGTCTGGCGGTCGGCCTGTTTGCGGGCCTGCTGATCGTGGCGGCCCTGGCGGCAACGGCGATCGATACCGAAACACGCCAAACGGCACTCAGCTAGTCTCTGGAAGCGGCTTGCGCAGAAAGGTGCGGGTACGACCTTTCGGAAACTCCGGCAATTCACCGAATATCTCGTAGCCTTGCCGCTGATACGCCCGTAGTGCTTGCGGATTGAAGGTATCAATCCACGCCCCGTGGCAGCCGCGTGCCGCTGCTTCCGCTTCCGCCAGAGCAAGGATCTTGCCGGCCATGCCCTTGCCGCGTTCGGCGTCGGGAATGTACAGCAACTGGGTGAACAGCCAGCCCCAGGCGGTATAGCCGGACAGGCCACCGGAGACGTTGCCATCGGTGTCCCGGATGAGGACCGCAAGCGGTTGGCGTTCGGCAGGGCCGACGTCATAAACGTTGAAGGCTGACAGCGCGTCGCCGATCCTGCTGAGATCGTCGGCGGCAGGCGAGCCGGTCACTTCCAACGCGGCCATGTGCTAATGCCCTTCGCGCCACCACATGGCGCCAAAGGCGAGCAGCAGGATGCCGACGCCGGCGAAGCCGGCAAACAGCGGCAGGGTGTTGATGCCCTTCAGCACCGTTTCGTTGGTGAGGTGGATCTGCATGCGTTCGTCGTCGGCCACGCGAATCTGGCCTCGAACCGGCAGGATCGGCGGAATGCTGATTGTGCCACTTGCATCGGACAACCGGGCGATGAGGCCCTTGGTCTTGTCGGCGATCGGCTTCAGCGCTTCGCTCGTCGAGATCATTGCCTTGAATTCAGGAGCATCGACCGCGCCTACATGTGCGAGCGTCGTCATGTTGCCATTTCGGATTTCGAAAAGGCCGATCTCATCCATCTTCCTCTCGGCCTTAAAAAGGCCGGGCTCGGCCTGCGCCAGGGGAAGGGTTTCGGTCCTTCCGGACGGGTAGCGGACCGTTGCGTTGCCTGGGTCGGCGCCAATGGTCTGGCGCGTGATCTCCAGCGTGCGACCGGATGCCCGGGCCGTGAGGGCCTCTTCCTCAAGCGCCGGTTCCTTCATCAGCCAGTGGGCGACGCGACGATAGAGCGACGCATGCGGACCGCCCCCCTCGAAGCCGCGAGCCCACAGCCAGCCTTGATCGGAGAGCAGCATCGCAACGCGGCCCTGTCCGGCGCGATTGAGAACGAGGAGCGGATGGTTGTCGGCACCGACCATCACTGTCTGTCCCTGTGGCGGCTCGACATCGACACTGCGGAACCAGCGGCCCCAATGTGGCGGTTCGTCAACAGAACCATCTAGGCCGCGGGTAACCGGGTGCTTGCGACCTTCCTCCGAAAGCCTCGGGTAGAAGGCCTTCTCGATCATCTGCCCGGTCGGAGCGGCCGGCAGTACCGACGACAACGGCGTCAGCGCAATGGAATCCTGGCCGGCATGTTCAGGACCGGCGGCAATCAGCAGGGCGCCGCCATTTTCCACATATTGGGCGATATAGTCGTAGTAGAGGATCGGCAGCACACCACGATGCTGGTAGCGGTCGAAGATGATCAGGTCGAAGTCCTTGATCTTGTCGACGAACAACTCACGCGTGGGGAAGGCGATCAGCGACAACTCGTTGATCGGCGTGCCGTCCTGCTTTTCGGGCGGGCGCAGGATTGTGAAGTGGACCAGATCCACTGACGCATCCGACTTGAGTAGGTTGCGCCACGCACGCTCACCGGCATGCGGCTCGCCGGAGACAAGCAGGACGCGCAGATTTTCGCGAATGCCGTCGATCAAATGGACTGCCCGATTGTTGGCGTCTGTGACTTCGCCCTGGAGGTTGGCGACCGAAAATTCGAGGACGTTGCTGCCGCCGCGCTCGACCTTGAAAGAAAACGGCGTATCGCGGCCGGGCGTTGCCTGGAGTGTAGCGATTTCGTTGCCGTTGAGTTTCACTGTGACGTTTGCCGTGCCGCCGGGGCTCGGCCCATCGTCGAAGACCCGCAGCATCAGCTGCTGCTCCTCGTTGACGATCCCGAAGCGTGGAGCTTTGACAACTTCGATGCGGCGGTCGAATTCGTTGGCTTTGCCGGTGATCAGGCCGTGGATCGGCGCATCGAAGCCGAGTGCCTGATTGACGCCGGGAACGTCGTGGATTTCGCCGTCCGTCAGCATGATCGCGCCGCCGATACGCGCAGGCGGCACGTCTGCGACAGCCGCGGAGAGCGTATTGAACAGCCGCGTCGACGGGGCGTCGGAACCTTCCGGTTCCGTCGCGTCGACGTAGCGTGGTTCGATGCCGGGCAAGCGAGAGAGGCGATCCTTCAACTGCGCCAGGGCATCGTCGGTCATCTTGATGCGCTCGGGCGTCTGCTGGCTCTGGCTGCGGTCTACGATGACGGGTACGACGGTCGACAGTTGCTCGCGGTCTTCCTGCAGCAAGAGTGGGTTGGCGAGGGCGGCCAGCAAAGCAAGGGCTGCAATCGAACGGATCCAGGCGCCACGCACGCGGCGCAAGATTGAAAAGGCTGCGGTGACCAGGACGATGATCGCAAGACCTGCGAGGAGCGGCCAAGGAATGAAGGGAGAGAAATCAACCGTCATGTCACTGTCCCAACCGTTCCAGGAGGGCGGGAACGTGGACCTGATCGGTCTTGTAGTTGCCGGTTAGCATGTACATCATGATGTTGACGCCGCTGCGGTAGGCATATTCGCGCTGGGTTTCGTCTGGCGGAACCGTCGGCAGCATGGGAACCCCGTTGTCATCGACCGCCCAGGCGCCGGCAAAGTCGTTGCCAGTGATGAGGATGGGGGAAACGCCGTCGGCCGTGGCTGCCGACTTGGCATTCTCGGCGCGGTTTTCCTGGCGTGCTTCAATCCATAGCGGGCTACCCGTATAGCGGCCGGGGAAGCTCGAGAGCAGGTAGAACGATTTCGTCAATACATGGTCCGACGGTACCGGCTCGAGCGGCGGAATATCGAGATTGGCGAGAATCTGCTGCAATCGTTCGCCGTTGGCGCTGACCGAGCCGCCATTGTTGTCCAGCGCGCTATACTGATCACGCGTATCGAAGAGCACCGTTCCGCCCGCCCGCATATAGGCATCGATCTTGTTGATCGCCGCCGCCGAGGGCATGGGCGCGCTCGCCGAGATTGGCCAATAAATGATCGGATAAAAGGAGAGCTCATCCTTCGTCGGATCCAGGCCGACAGGCGGAGACGGCTCCAATGTGGTGCGATAGGTCAGGAATTCGGTAAGGCCTTCCAGGCCTCGTTCGGATATCCGGTCGACGTCCTGTTCACCGGTGACGACATAGGCGAGGTGCGTGTTGTCGAGCCGCTGGAAAATCTGTTCGTCACCGGGTTTGGTATCATCGGCATACGATTTCTCCGGCTGCAGGAAGAAGGCCGCACTGACCGCCACCGCAACAAGAGCGGCTGCGCGCGCGCCAGTGCGCAGGCGTGAGAAGGCGCCGCTCATGAACATCACAATCAGGCTGTCGGCCAAAAGCAGCAGAAAGGCAATCAGGAACAGTGCGGGCTTTGCCGACCAGGTTTCGCCGCCGATCAATCCCTCGCGAACGACAGTGATGTCCGACACATCAAGCGGCTTCAGTTCAGCATTCTTCGGCAGCACGTTCAGCGCGGTAAATCCTTCTTCGGATCCGTAGAGGCCAGGCGGGTTATCAAAGCTGGCAATCGGCGTGACTTTCGCATTGGGGATCAATGGGCGTGCTGTACCGGTTTCGGTGGTCAGGGCGCCCTTGGCAGTCAACAACCGGAAAGGCGGCAATGCCTCTGCGGTTGACGCGCCCCCGGCTTCGGCGGTAACGCCGCCGGAACGTGACAATTGCACAAGGCGACGCAGCATCTCCACGAAATTGCCCGAAATCGGCAGGTCGGACCACGTTGCCTCCGCGCTGACATGGAACAGGACAATTCTGCCAGCGTTGATCGGCTTCGTTGTGACGAGCGGCGTCCCATCGGCAAGGCTCGCCCAGGTGCGTTCGGCGAGATCCGGGGTTGGCTCGGCGAGAACCTGACGTTTGACCGTAATATCCGTTGGCTTCGCCATTCCGGCAAATGGGCCGAATGCGGGAAACTCGGCAAGAGGTTGCGGTTCGACCCAGGACATCGCGCCGCCGAGGGCGCGCTCGCCCTGGCGCAAGGTGACAGGCACCAGCGGGTCGTCGGCGGGAGCGGCGGCAAGGCGCGGCCCTGCGAAGCGGACCAAGGTTCCACCATTGGCGATCCAGCGCTGTAGCGGGTCGTAGGTTTGCTGGGGAAGGCGGCCGATATCAGCCATGATAATGACGGAAGGATTCTGCGACAGAAGATCCGGGATCGAGGTCGCGAGATCTGGCGAGTTCGGTTCGATCAAATCGGCATAAGGCTGCAGCGCGCGCTGGATGTAATAGAGCGGCGAAAGCAGTGGCTGGAACGTATCGCTGACTTCGCCCGAAAGCAGGACGACGCGGCGACGCTTGAAACCGTCGTCGAGCAAGTGCACAGCGCCTGCCGTGGCGTGGTTGTCGATACTGACGCGCGCGAAATCATTGCGCATTTCAAATGGTGCAGTGATCGATCCGGTCGCGATGCTTTGACCCGGTTGGAAATCGATCGAGCCGGTCGCGATCGGGCGGCCCTGAGTATCTTGCGCAGTGATGGGGCGCGAGGCGGCGCTAGCGCTATCAAGGCGGGTGGCGGTGACGGTCATCGCATCCGCGGTATTGCTTGCCGACGTGATCGCGATCGTCTCAGCCGCCTCGCCGCTGATCATACGAAGTTGAGCCGGGGAGAGAAGAGAAAGCTGGCGCACGGTTGCGTCGTTGTCAATTGCGGCGGCGCCATCGGTCAGGAAGGCGAGAGTGCCAGGACGGACGCCGTTCAGTGCGGCGCGGAGCGCTTCAAGAGCGCGATGGCGATCGGGCACAAGCGGTTTTGGCTCTGCGGCACGCAGCTTGTCACGGGCGGCGGCTGCGGTTCCCGGGACTGCATCGTTGGTCGGGTCGGCAGTGAAGGCGATCGCAACCGGCGCACCCGCGGCTTCAGCGTCGTCAATCAGCGCGTCGGCCGTCTTCACGCGGCGATCCCAATCGGGCGACGTCGCCCAGCCGTTGTCAACAAAGAGCACGAGGGGGCCGCCGGAAGCAATTGAATTGGTGCGCGGATTGAAGACGGGATCGGCGATCGCCAGAATGACGATGGCGGCAAGCATCATGCGCAGCAGCGTCAGCCACCAGGGGCTCTGGGCAGGGGTTTCTTCCCGCTTTAAGACCGTTGCGAGAATTTTCAGCGGCGGGAAGACTTCCGTCTTCGGGCGCGGCGGCGTCAACCGCAGCAGCCACCAGATGATCGGTAGCGCCACGAGGGCGCCGAGGATTGCGGGGTAGGCGAAGGCGAAGGGGAGCGCGCTCATGGGTGCCCTCCATGCGCAGCCGTGGCCGGCATGCCCGAAAGATACATGTGGACGGCGACCAGTGCTTCGGAGGCGAGATGGTCGGTGCGATGACTGACAAAGGTCCAGCCCATGTGGCGCAGCGCCTGGCCGAGATCGTCCCTGCGGCTGAGATAGGCACGCGTGTAGGCTTCGCGAACATGTTCGGCGCGGCCCGATGTCAGTTTCGAACCGGTTTCAGGATCAGTGAATTCTGTGCGGCCATCATAGGGGAAGAGCTCCTCGGCCGGATCGGCGATTTCGATCACGTGGCCTCGCAGCCCGCGCCGGGCCAAGGGACCGATCCGCGTCATGACCGCCGCCGCGTCGTCGAGAAAATCGCCGATCAGCACCAGCTCGCTCCAGCCGCGGATCATGGTTGTATCCGGCAGCCCCCCGCTCAGCGGCGCATGCATCAATGCCGTTGCAAGCCGCTCGGCCGCGTTGCGCGCGGCGATCGGCTCCATCACGCCGGGACATCCGATGCGTTCGCCCGAGCGTGCCAGAATTTCGGCAAGCGCCAACATGATGACAAGCGCGCGGCCTTCCTTGGACGCGTTTCCATAGTTCGATTTGTACATCATCGAGGCAGACATGTCGGCCCAGAGCCAGATCGTGTGCGCTGCCTCCCACTCGCGGTCCTTGATATAGGTATGGTCATCGCGTGCCGAACGACGCCAATCGATGCGGGATAGACTCTCGCCCTCGGTATAGGGGCGGAACTGCCAGAAGTTCTCGCCGATACCGCGCTTGCGGCGACCGTGCCAGCCGGCGATCACAGTGTTCGCGATCCGCTTGGCCTCGACCAGACAATCAGGCACAAGGCTCGCCCGCTGCCTTGCGCGAGCGAGCGCATCGCTGCCCGAGGTCGGATTGACGATCTGTCCGATGGGTGCCACGCAGACGCTTCCTTATCCCTTGGCCTGCTTGACCAGCCCTTCAATGACATCGCGAACCGACATGCCTTCCGCGCGGGCCGCAAAAGTCAGTGCCATGCGATGCTGCAGCACCGGTTCCGCAAGCGCATGAACGTCATCGATAGACGGCGCCAGACGGCCCTCGTAAAGGGCGCGGGCGCGGGCGCAGAGCATCATCGCCTGACCGGCCCGGGGGCCGGGACCCCAGGCGACGTTCTTGTCGGTCGCAGCGTTTCCTTGACCGGGCCGGGCAGAGCGGACAAGCGCGAGGATGGCATCGACGACCTTGTCGCTCACCGGCATCTGGCGGATCAGCGTTTGGATCTCGACGAGGCGCTCGGCATTCAGGGTCGCTTGCGGTTTCGTTTCGCTGACGCCCGTCGTCTCCAGCAGGATCTGCCGCTCGGCCGCAAGCTCGGGATAGTGGACGTCGACCTGGAGGAGGAAGCGATCGAGCTGGGCTTCCGGCAAAGGATAGGTACCCTCCTGTTCCAGGGGGTTTTGAGTGGCCAGGACGTGGAAGGGCGCCGGCAAGTCGTAGCGGTGCCCAGCCACGGTGATGTGGTATTCCTGCATTGACTGCAGCAGTGCCGATTGCGTGCGCGGCGACGCGCGGTTGATTTCGTCGGCCATCAGAAGCTGGGCAAACACCGGACCCTTGACGAAACGGAAGGAGCGACGTCCACTGTCATCCTGGTCCATCACTTCCGACCCCAGAATGTCGGAGGGCATCAGATCCGGCGTGAACTGGATACGGTTTGAGGCGAGGCCGAGCACTTCGCCGAGCGTGGTGACAAGCTTCGTCTTGGCGAGACCCGGGACGCCCATCAGCAGGGCATGGCCGCCTGACAGAACCGCGAGGAGAGTGTTCTCCACGACGCTTTCCTGGCCAAAGATAACCTTCGAGACTTCGCCCCGAACGGCGGCAATATCTGCAAGGGCCTTCTCGGCCGCGGCGATGATCGCCTTTTCATCGAGTGGGGCTTCGGTCTTCATCATACCCATAAGGCATCTCCAGCGGCTGACATCATTCGTCGCGAATCGTCGGACTTACACGCAAGCGTCATACCAGATAGAGTTATGGAGATGTTGCGGGCTGACAAGTTCGTTCCGAATGACTATCTCGCTTTCTGGAGTTAATGACAAACCGGGACAGAAGAATGGCAGCCGAAGAGATCAAGGCGACAACGGATGCGGCTGGTCTGGCTGCGCTGATCTCGCGCGCCGCCGGCGACGCCGGCGCCAGGGCCCGAGCTGTTGCGCCCGTCGACAAATGGAATCCGCCGTTCTGTGGCGATATCGACATGGAGATTCGGGCGGATGGCACGTGGTTTTACATGGGGACACCGATCGGCCGTGCGCCGCTTGTCAGGTTGTTTTCCACAGTCCTGCGCAAGGATGAGGATGGGAAAACCTACCTTGTGACACCTGCGGAAATGGTGGGGATCCGCGTTGCAGATGCGCCGTTCGTGGCCGTTGAAATGAACGCCGGTGAAAGGGACGGTGAGCCGCTGCTGACGTTTCGGACCAATGTCGGCGACGTGGTCGAGGCTGGGCCGGAGCATTCTCTTCGCTTTGTAATTCAAGGTGAAAACAGCGAGTTGAAACCCTATCTTCATGTGCGTGGGCGGCTGGAGGCACTGGTTTCGCGGCCCGTCCTTTACGAACTCGTTGAACGCGGCGAGCGCCTTAAAGTCGATGATAAGACGATGTTTTGTCTCCGCTCCGGCGGCGTGATATTTCCCATCATGCCGGCGGACGAACTGGATGCACTTTCCCGATGACCAATGTTTTAACCGACAATCGCCCGCCCTATTCCGCGGCCGAATTTCGCCGCCGCGCGCTTCACCAAAGCGGCGGTCCGGTGGATCTCTCGTGGCGCGACCACGGCGATCACATTCTCAATCCCGATATCGTTACTCAGGTCGCGACCTTCAAACTTCGCGATGCGGCGGTGCTGGTGCCTGTGGTCGATGATGGTGACGATGCGCATGTAATTTTCACTCAGCGCACGGCAACGCTGCGCAAGCATTCCGGACAGATCGCGTTTCCGGGTGGGAAGATTGACGCCATCGACGGCTCCGCCGAAAGGGCTGCAATCAGAGAGACCAAAGAGGAGATCGGTATTGACGGTTCTTTTGTCGAGACCGTGGCGCGGCTTCCGAACTATCTTGCGTCGACGGGCTTTCGGATTACACCGGTGCTGGCGGTTGTCCGGCGCGGTTTTCAGCTGAAGCTTAATCCAACGGAAGTGGATGACGTCTTCGAGGTGCCGCTGTCGTTTCTCATGAATCCGGCCAATCATCGCCGCGACCGGCGCGTGCTCGACGGGCTCGAACGGCATTTCTACCGGATGCCGTATGAAAGCCGGATGATCTGGGGCATTACCGCCGGCATCGTTCGCACCCTTTATGAAAGGCTCTATGCATGACCAACCTTGGCAACGAGGCATGGTTCAAGGATCCGGCTCTGACACGCGTCTTTACGTTGCTCAACGCAGATGGAGGCGAGGGGCGCGTTGTCGGTGGTGCGGTTCGCAACAGCCTCATGGGGCTTGCGGTGAACGATATTGATATTGCAACGACGCTCACGCCGGAAGAGGTCATCGCGCGCGCGGCCGCCGCTGGTGTCAAAGCTGTTCCGACTGGCGTGGCGCACGGTACCGTGACCCTTGTCATTGACGGAAAGCCCTTCGAGGTCACGACGCTGAGGGCTGATGTGGAAACCGACGGGCGCCGGGCCAAGGTTGCCTTCAGCTCGGATTGGCAGACGGATGCGGAGCGTCGCGACCTGACGATCAATGCACTTTATGTCGACGCCAAGGGTGAGGTGATCGATATGGTCGGTGGTCTGGCCGATATCGACAAGCGCAACATTCGCTTCATCGGGGATGCAGCGACGCGCGTCGGCGAGGACTATCTGCGTATCCTGCGGTTTTTCCGGTTCTTTGCCTACTATGGTTCCGGCCGTCCCGATGCCGATGGACTGAGGGCGTGCGCATCAGCGCGCGCCAACCTGAAGAGACTTTCGGCCGAAAGGGTATGGTCGGAGCTCCGCAAACTGCTCAGTGCAGAGGATCCAGGGCGGGCGCTTCTATGGATGCGGCAGGTCGGCGTCCTCAGCGAAGTCCTGCCGGAGACTGAAAAGTGGGGCATTGATGCCATCCCTGCGTTGATCGGCACCGAAAAGGCGCTTGGTTGGAAGCCTGATCCGCTTCTGCGCCTTGCCGCCATCGTTCCTCCGGATGCTCACCGCCTAGAGAAAATGGCAACGCGCCTCAAGCTTGCCAATGCCGAGGCCGCCTGGTTCAAAGCATGGGCCGAAGCGCCAGTTATCAATGATGAATTATCCTCGGCTGCATTTGCGCGATTGCTCTACCGGCACGGCACAGTCGGGATCCAGGCGCGCTTGAAACTTGCTCTCGCCACGGCACGGGGCAAGGCGGAAGGAGACATGCAGGAGATGGCTCGCTCTGCGAGGCTCAGCAGGCTGCTTGGTTTGGCGCAAGACTGGAAGAAACCGCAGTTCCCGATCAATGGCGGCGACGTCCTGGACGCGGGCATGCCGGCCGGCAAGCAGGTCGGCGAGACACTGGCGGCTTTGGAAGAGTTCTGGGTCGAAGAAGCCTTCACCCCGGACCGGGCGGCGCTGCTCGCCCGGCTGAACGATTTGATACGCTAAGCGGCTGTCGCCTCGTTGCGAATCCGGGCCTTGATGTTGTCGATCATGTTTTCGCGGATCACGGTTTCGCCGTGAGCGGACCTCATGTGCTCGACCACGCGGCGGACGATCTCGGCATCGTCATCAGCCCGAGTGTGCCAGTCGCATCCGGGGACAAGCGTTCCACATTCGAAGAGTCTCATTGTGTCCTCCTTCTGTCGGATTTCATGCCATTGCGCGGTGCTGCAATGTTTGAATGTTCGAAGCGGTAAGAAGGTTCCGGCCGGCGCGAAGGACCGGCCGGTTGGGCATCCTCTTGCTATTCGGGCATCGCCCAGGATCTGAAGCAGTCGATCGCCGCCTTGTTGTCTTGGCGCCTTGCCAGACGGTCCAGTTCTTCCGGCGTTTTGCCGCCGGCAATTTGGAGCTTCACTTGTTCGATAAAGCAGGAAAGGGGAAGGTCGGAACCGCTTTTCGCCCGGAGCCGTTCTGCGATCCGGCTCACAAATTCGGGTGTATTCATAAGCGGTGGCGGTTGCTCTGGCGCACCCGCCGGTGCCGCAGAGCTACTTTGTATCGTCATGAACAATCCTCCTCCGATTGTTACGCGTACATGCATAGATTTAGTGGTCCAGTCTCCGAATTTAAGCCCTCCAGTCGTCTTTTTTGCCAGTCAAGGCCAGAGTACGAGAGGGGGCAAGGATGAGAGAATGGATTCGACGTTTCCTCCTGTCTTGAGACCAAAGATTGTACCTCGGTCGTAGAGCAGATTGAACTCAACATAGCGCCCACGGCGAATCAATTGTTCGTCACGATCCGCGTCTGTCCACTGTTTGTTGAAGTTCGAACGAACAATGCGCGGATAGACCATAGCGAATGCCCTGCCGACATCGCGCGTGAAGGCGAAATCGGCATCCCAGCCGCCCGCCTCCGCGCTGGAATGGAGCCAATCATAGAAGATGCCACCGATACCGCGCGGCTCGTTGCGATGCTTGAGGAAGAAATACTCATCGCACCACTTTTTATAAGTGGCGTAATCGGCGACGCCCGCATGGCTTCGACAAGCGATCTCCATCGCCTTGTGGAACAACTGGCTGTCCTCGTCTTCCTGGGTGCGACGGCGGTCGAGCACCGGTGTCAGGTCGGCGCCGCCGCCGAACCAGCGGCTTGAGGTGACCACCATGCGCGTATTCATATGCACGGCGGGGACGTTGGGATTGACCGGATGGGCGATGAGCGAGATGCCGGAGGCCCAGAAGCGAGGATCCTCCTTTGCGCCAGGCATCTGGGCTCGCAGGTCGGGCGCGAACTCGCCATAGACGGTGGAGGTGTGCACGCCAACCTTCTCGAAGACCCGGCCGTGCATCATCGACATCCGGCCACCACCGCCGGCACCCTCGCGCGACCAATCCTTTGCCACGAAACGGCCCGGCTCTCTGTCCGATAGCGGGCCAGTGAGTTCGTTTTCTAACGCTTCGAAGGAGGCGCAGATGGTGTCGCGAAGGCTCTCGAACCAGGCACGGGCGACGGACTTCTTGTCTTCGATATCGTCAGGCAGGCCGATCGGAAGTTCGGGTCTTTCCATCTTATCCTTCTCCGTGCGCGTCGGAAGTCGACTCTTTGCTTTCGTCTTTTCAGTCCTGATAGCAGGTGAAGCACGGTCCTGCCAGCATAGCGGGTGAGTGAGGCTTCCTCAGATTCGACTCGCAAAACGCGACGTTCGATATTACCTTTTCCTCCAGAGGTAGGCTCATGACGAAAATTCCTGGACCTCCGTCGTTCGAGGGTCTCAAACGACGGATCGCGACCCACCGGGCGGAGGGCACACCCCGGAAGAACGACCGTTTCGTGCGTCAAACATATTGCCTCAACCTGCTTGAGGCCCGCGCCAAGGCGCGTGAATGGTTCGACGAGTATCCCAAGGCGGCGTACTGGACGGAAGTCGAGAGTTGGCGCCAGCTTGAAGGCGATCAGATCGAATTCACGATGCGTCGTCTGCCGTCCGCCGATTGAGCGCTATTCGGCCGCGCCCTTTAGTCTGCTTTCGATCAGCAGTCCGCTCTCGTCAAGGATTGGGTGTGCGACAGAGACGATGTGAGCGTTGATGCGCTTCAGGTCGCGCAGCATGTCGAGGTGCAGCGAGCTTGTCTGAAGGCTGTCGGCGCGACCATCGCGCAGGCGTTCCAGATGCCGCTTCGACGATTGCTTCTCCATCCGGCGAACCTCGACCTTCACTTCCATCAACTGCTTGGCGAGATTGAAGTCGCGGGTGACGAAGATTGTCTGGGCAATCCGCAGATTGTCGATCGTCAGGTGGAAGAGCTTTCTGAGTTCCCCATAGCCTTCCTCGGAAAATTTCAGGCCGAGCGAGACCTTCTTCGTCACCTGCGGCATAAGGCCCTTCTCTATGATGTCGCCGATGTGTTCGAGGTTGATCGCATAGTCGATGATGACGATCGAGCGGCGACCGTCCTCTTCGCTCAGGCCACCATGCCCAAGCTTGGACAGGTAGATTTTCACGTCCTGCTGCAGGCTGTCGACGCGCTTCTCCAGCGATGGGATTTCCTTGAGTTTCGACAGGTCGTTGGCTTCGAAGGCATCCGAGGCGCGCATGAGCATACGTTCGATCAGATCGCCGACGCCGAGGACCTCCCTTGTCGCACTGGCAAGCGCAACGACCGGTGTCGCCAGTTCATGCTGGTCGAGATATCGCGGCCCGCCCTCCGACTGCGCGTCCTCGGGCACCAGTCTGCCCATGAGCCGTGACATCGGGCGGGAAAAGGGCCAGGCTAAGGCTGCAAGGATCAGGTTGAAGCCGAGATGGGCATCGACCGGAAGTTTTGCCGGCGTCAGCGGCAACGTTCCCAGCAACTCGCCACCGTAGCCTGCGAGTGGTAACGCAACCAGGCAGCCGATGGCCCGCACGATCAAATTGCCAAGGGTGACGCGCTTGGCGGCCGCCGGTCCGGAAAGCGAGGCTATGACAGGCGGGATGGCGCCACCAAGGTTGGCGCCGAGCACCAGCACGATGATCAGGCCCGCCGACAGGATGCCCGTTGAGGCGAGTGACAGAATGAGGACGACTGCCGCAAGGCTCGAGGACGAGATGAAAGCGATGCCGGCGGAAAAGGCCAGTGCGACCGGCCAGGCGTTGTCGAGCAGAGCAATGAAGGCACCAAGGGCCGGCGACTGGCGCATCGGCTGCGTGGCAGCGCTCAACAAATGCAGCGACAAGAGCATCAGACCGATGCCGATCAGCGCCGTACCGCCGCCCTGACGCGACGACGAGCCACTGCGGTGGAGGACCATGCCGGCGAGAATTACCAGTGGAGACAGCCACTCGATGCCGGTTGCGACGATCCAGGCGGTCACGGCGGTTCCGACGTTGGCACCGAGCAAAACGATTTGCGCCATGCGCGGCTTCACCAATTCGCGCTCGACGAAGGAGGCGACCATCAGCGCCGTGGCAGTCGAGCTCTGCAGCGCGATCGTCGCAAAGAAGCCCGACGCGAACGAGCGCAGGCCGCTTCGCGTGCCGGTGGCAAGGCCGGTGCGCAACCGCGCTCCAAACGCTCGGGAAACACCGTCCTTTACCTGTGCCAGGCCGAACAGCAGTAGAGCGACCGCACCGAAAAGGTTGATCATGACGATCGTGGATTCCATGCTGCCTTTCTTTAGCGTCTGGTGCGTGCAGGCGTCGTTCTGTTCGAATATTATTGGTCAAGTGATTGAAAACATGGTGTTCCGGACATTCTTTTTATTGTCCGGCTAAAAACTATACGCTGCTTGGAGAAATTCACAACGCCGTTTGCGACATATTCTTGGGCTGCGTCGGCATTTTCGTCACTGAAGCTGGACGTCAACGCCAGACCGTCTGCCGCATGGCTTCTCCGACGATCATGGCGGCCGAGACCGCGACGTTGATGGAGCGTTGACCCTCCACCATGGGGACAAGTATCCGAACGTCCGCTGCCGCGTGCACTTGATCGGGGACACCTGCGCTCTCGCGGCCGAACAGGAGGATGTCGTCGGGCAGGAACCCCACGTCCGTGTAGCGTTCCGCGGCCTTGGTGGACGCAAGCACCAGGCGGCGGCCAGTGGACTTTCGCCACTCCTCGAAACGTTCCCAATTGACGTGGCGGGTGAGGGCGGCAGCAGCGATATAATCCATCCCGGCCCGCTTGAGATTGCGATCCGATATGTCAAAACCTGCGGGTTCGATGATGTCGACGGCAAAGCCGAGGCAGGCGGCAAGACGCAGGATGGTACCGGTATTGCCCGGAATGTCAGGCTGATAGAGGGCTAGTCTGAGGTCTGCCATGGTAATGTCGTCGTTTTCGCGGTCGTCAAAACACACCTATTGCAACTGTGATTTTGGCGCAACAGGACGTATTTAGGTCGAAAATTGATCAGGATCCGACAGGCCGGGGCTGGAAATTCGGCTTGATTCGCGTTAAGGGTGTACATCTTTCAATCGCCAGAAGGGAGCGCCAGATGGAAATATTGCCGCGTATGCGCTCTCGATGCGTGAACCCGCGAGTGGCGATCTGGCACGCCTAGTGCCATTTCTTTCCTGAATTCCCATTTCTAATCCATTGCGCGGCTGTCGTGGCCTCGCCCCGTGAACGTCCGGTTCCCATATGTGCTCAAGCGCCATTTTGCGCGAGCCGGGAGGCCGGAGCGATCTAGTTTCGGAGCATCTTCATGTTTGGCTGGTTCGAACAGCGACTCAATCCCTTCCCCAGTGAGGAGCCGATTGCTCCTCCAAAAGGCCTTTTTGCATTCTGCTGGCATTATACGAAGCCGGCAGCCCCGTGGCTCGCCATCATGGCAGTCCTGACTGCGCTGATCGCCGTCGGCGAGGTGGCACTCTTCCAGTTCCTCGGCAACATCGTGGACTGGCTGACCAAGGCCGACAAGGCGACATTCCTGCAAATGGAGTGGCCGAGATTGGCGTGGATGGGATCGTTGATCCTCATTGGCCTGCCGCTCGCGGCCGGACTGGATTCGCTCATCATGCATCAGGTGCTTCTCGGCAATTATCCGATGATCGCACGCTGGCAGATGCATCGCTTCCTGCTGCGTCACAGCATGACCTTCTTTGCCAACGAGTTCGCCGGACGTGTTGCCACAAAGGTGATGCAAACGTCTCTTGCGGTTCGCGAAACGACGATGAAGATCCTCGATGTCTTCGTCTATGTCGTCACTTACTTCCTGTCGATGATCATCGTTATCGCTGCTGCCGACTGGCGGCTGATGATCCCGATCCTCGTTTGGCTCACCGTCTATATCGGCATCGTCTCCTACTTCGTACCGCGGCTTCGCAAGATCGCTGCGAAGCAGGCGGATGCGCGCTCGATAATGACAGGGCGGGTGGTTGACAGCTATACGAACATCGCGACAGTCAAGCTGTTCTCACATGCCGGCCGTGAGGAGACCTACGCCCGTAGCGGCATGGAGGAATTCCTCGGAACCGTTCATGCGCAGATGCGTCGCGTCACGTTGTTCCACGTCTCGGTCTATATAAACAACTGCGTGGCGCTTTTCGTGGTCTCGGGTCTGTCCATCTGGTTCTGGCTGAACGGCGAGATTTCAGTGGGTGCCATCGCCATCGCCATTGGTCTTGCCATGCGTGTCAACGGCATGTCGCAGTGGATCATGTGGGAAGTCTCGGCGTTGTTCGAGAACATCGGCACGGTCTATGACGGCATGGAAATGATGACGAAGAAGCACGACATCGTCGACAAGCCGGGCGCGCCGCAGCTGTCAGCGAAGAAGGGTGCAATCCACTACGAGCGCATCCGCTTCCACTACGGCAAGGCCAAAGGCGTCATCGACAATCTCTCTCTCGACATCAAGGCGGGCGAGAAGGTCGGTCTGGTCGGTCGATCCGGCGCCGGCAAGACAACGCTGATGAACCTGTTGCTGCGCTTCTACGATCTGGAAGCTGGCCGCATCACGATCGATGGGCAGGACATCTCAGGCGTGTCCCAGGAGAGCTTGCGTGAATTGATCGGTGTCGTGACACAGGATACGTCCTTGTTGCACCGGTCGATCCGCGACAACATCGCCTATGGCCGCCCGGATGCGACGGATGCCCAGGTGATCGAAGCCGCCAAACGTGCCAATGCCTGGGACTTCATCGAAGGGCTTGTCGATATGCAGGGCCGTACAGGGCTCGACGCGCAGGTCGGCGAACGCGGCGTGAAGCTCTCCGGCGGCCAGCGTCAGCGCATCGCGATCGCCCGCGTCTTCCTGAAGGATGCGCCGATTCTGGTGCTCGATGAAGCGACATCGGCACTCGACTCCGAGGTCGAGGCAGCGATTCAGGAAAACCTGTTTGCGCTGATGGAAGGCAAGACGGTGATTGCAATCGCTCACCGCCTGTCGACCCTGACCGAGATGGATCGCTTGATCGTGCTCGACAAGGGCAAGATCATCGAGGCAGGGGCCCATGCCGAGCTCGTCGGACATGGCGGTATTTACGCCGATCTCTGGAACCGTCAGTCGGGCGGCTTCCTGGCCGACCACTCCGAAGAGGCGGAAGAGGCAGCCGAATAGAAAGAAGCCCTCCCTGCATCCCGCGGGGAGGGCTTCTCTGTTCGTATCCACGACTATGGTCAGAGGCTGTCTGCCCAGTCTTTCACGCGGTTTCCTTCGACAAGCATGCTGTTGGTCGACGCAAGCGTACGCAACGCAAACAGACGCCGCTCTTCCTCACGATCGACCCATGTAGAGATCGCCTCGGCGATAGCCTCGTCGTAGGACATTTCCAACTGTTCAACGATTGCATCAAGTCGTTCCGCAAGGGGCAGCGGAATACTCGACATGACTGTCTTCCTTGCTTGCATCGCGGCCGTCTCCCGTAAGAATCCATTGTACCCCGAGATTGTCACGAGGTCAGTCTCATTCAACGGCGATGCCGTTGTTGTTACCGATTGTTACGAAATTATAAGGTTGCGCCCTGGGGCCGTTGCTTTCCCGCTCTGGCTAATAAGCCTATATCGCATTTATGCTGATAAAACGACTCCTCCGTGTCTTCGAAAATTGGATTAATCCCTTTGCGCCGCGGGAAAACATTCAGCCGCCACGCTCCACGGTTGGATTCATCTGGTTCTACATCGGTCAGGCGAAGGCGCCGTTCGTCGCCATGCTCGTCCTCGGCGGCATGTCGGCGGCAATCGAGGCGGCGCTCTTCTGGTTCGTAGGCCGGCTTGTCGATATCCTTGCGACGATCACGCCGGCAGCAGGCTGGAGCGGCCTTCTTGCAGCGCACGGCGCTGAGCTGTTCGGTATGCTCGTGCTTATCGGCATCGTCCGCTTTGTCGTTGCGCTGTTGATTGCGCTCGTGGATCAGCAGGTCATTACGCCCGGCTTTTATAACCTCGCACGTTGGCAATCCTACCTGCATGTTTCGAGGCAATCGCTCTCTTTCTTTCAAAGCGATTTCTCCGGCCGCGTCGTCACCAAGGTCTGGTCGGCCGGCCAGGCCACGGGGGACCTGGTAACGTCGCTGATGGAGAGCGTCTGGTTCGTCGGTATCTATGCGGCGACGACGCTGGTGCTCGTTGCCCGGCTGGACTTCTCGCTTGCCGTGGTCGTGCTCTGCTGGCTCGCCGTGTTCGGCGTTCTCGCGCGTTATTTCGTGCCGCGCATCCGGCTCCATTCCCGGGAAACGGCTGAAGCCGCGTCGATGATCAACGGGCGAATGGTCGATGCCTACAGCAACATCCAGACACTGAAGCTGTTTGCGCGCGACGAGGAGAGTGACCGCTACATGCGGCAAGGCTTCGACGTCTATCAGCATACCGTCCTGCGGTTCACGCGTTTCATCACCGGTGTACGCGCCTCGATGGCGCTGCTCTCGGGCATCATGATCGTTACCATGGCCGGACTGAGCATTCATCTGTGGCTGGCCGGTCTCGTCAGTTCCGGTGCGGTGGCCTTTTCGCTTGCCCTTGTATTGCGCCTCAATTTTCTTCTGGGTCGGTTGATGACCCAGTTCAATGGCATCATGCGCAACCTCGGCACGATCCAGAATGCCGCCGAGCTGATCTCGCAGCCACTCGGATTGGTCGACCGCCCCGACGCCCGCGACATCGTGATCCGACGGCCCGGCATACGTTTTGAGAATGTCTCTTTTCATTACGGCAGGCAAAGCGGCGTTCTAGGCAATTTCTCGCTCACCATTGAGCCAGGAGAAAAGGTTGGCATCGTCGGGCGCTCCGGTGCGGGCAAGTCGACGCTCGTAAACCTTTTGCTGCGCCTCTACGATGTCGAAAGTGGACGAATATTGGTCGACGGCCAGGATATTGCCGCTGTGAGGCAGGAGTCTCTGCGCATGCAGATCGGGGTTGTCAGCCAAGAAACGTCACTGCTGCACCGTTCGGTTCGCGACAATATCCTTTTCGGTCGCCCTGATGCGGGGGAAGCGCGTCTCATCGAGGCAGCGCGGCGGGCCGAAGCGCTTGCCTTCATCGAGCGGCTGCAAGACCAAAATGGCCGCAAGGGATTCGACGCTCATGTCGGGGAGCGCGGCGTGAAGCTTTCCGGCGGTCAGCGCCAGCGCATTGCGATTGCGCGCGTCATGCTAAAGGACGCGCCAATTCTCGTTCTCGACGAAGCCACCTCGGCGCTGGATTCCGAGGTGGAAGAGGCAATTCAATCCAATTTGATCGGCCTCATGGAAGGCAAGACGGTGCTCGCCATCGCACATCGGCTCTCGACCATAGCCGCGCTGGACCGGCTAATTGTCGTGGACGAAGGCGAGATCATAGAGGAGGGAACGCACGAGACCCTGTTGAAACGCGGCGGTCTTTATGCCGAACTCTGGGCTCGCCAATCAGGTGGATTCCTGGCCGTCGACGTCGAAGCGCCGACGCCTGCTTCAACGGTCAATTGTAAACTCGGCCATGAGGCCAAAGTGGTTTGACCCGAAATTGTCTTCAATGCGCTTGATCGATTTTAGCCGCAGCGGCGGCCGGGTGAGAACGTGGTCGATACTGATGCCGAAGCTGTGCGCCTTGATCGGCCAGCTCGCCGGTTCGGGAAAGACGGTCTGAAAGCCCGTTCCACGCATGAAGCGCTGGATACGCGGGTCGACGATTGCAGAATTGAAGTCGCCGGCAAGGACGAGGGGGCCTTCGATCGCGCTTGCCGCGGATTTGAGATCGACAAGTTCGTCCGTCTGAAAGTCGTCGAAATATGGCTTGGCGAGGTGGGCTGCGAGGAAATTGATCGTCACGCCGTCGAAGTCGATGGCAGAGCGCGTCAGCCGGTTGCGCCATAGCTCGCCCAGGCTCTTCACCTTCTTGTCGGTAAATGGGCGCTTTGAAAGCACGAGCGTGTCGCATTCGTCGGTCTCGGCACCGCAGCCTATGGAATAGGGATAGGCGGCTGCCAGGCGAGCGATTTGAGCGTAAAGGGGTGCAGCCTCCAGGATGTTCACGACATCCGCGTTCGAGGCGATGATGAAATCCGCAATGCGACCCGCATTGGCGAAGTTCTCGTGCTCGATATTGAAGGACATCAGCCTGAAGAGTGGTGGCGTCCCTGCATCCGACGGAGCGGCAGCGAATTCGCGCAGCATTATCGTTCCATGCCCCAGCAGCACTATTGCTATGGTTAAAAGCGTGTAGGCATACCAGTGCCGCCTGAGGAGCAAAAGCATCATGCAGCCGACGATTGCGGCGAGCGCAAAATGAATTTGAAAGCTGTACACGAAGGCGAGAAGCCAGACGTGTGTGATGTATCGCAACGACACCAGCGCCAGTAGCAGCGACAGGAGGACACTTCCTATGCAGTATAAAGTGTCTTTCATCGGCGGGCGCTGGGATAGGGAGAGGTTTGTGGCGTTCGCCTAGCACGCACTCCGAATTTGTGCAATGCACACCTGTGGCAAGCATGTGATTGTCTTCGAAAATCATCTGAAAATTCCCGCGACATTGTGCCCACATGGCCTTGCCAAGGCTGGACATAATTTGCGATCAAGCTTAGAACGCGCCGGATTGGTGGGGAATCTATGGTCGAATTGTGTCGCGACAGATTCGCCGCCGCGAGGGGAAGGCGGAGTTCCGCAAAAATTGCGTAGAGGATGGTTTAAGCCGTGAGCGAACACGAAACGACAAGCGAGATCACGGGTGAGCCCACTCGCCGTGATTTCCTTTATCTCACCACTGGTATGGCGGGCGCCGTGGGCGCCGTTGCGGTCGCCTGGCCGTTTATCGATCAGATGCGTCCGGATGCTTCGACATTGGCTCTGGCTTCCATCGAAGTCGACGTTTCCAGTCTTGAGCCCGGAATGTCGCTGACCGCCAAGTGGCGCGGCAAGCCGATCTTCATTCGCAATCGCACGCCCGAGGAAGTGAAGGCTGCCAATGAAGTGCCGCTCACCGATCTGAAGGATCCGATTGCCCGCAACGCCAACCTGCCTTCCGACGCGCAGGCAACGGGCGTCGACCGTTCCGCCGGCAAGGACAAGGAAAACTGGATCGTCATGATCGGCTCGTGCACCCATCTTGGCTGCATCCCACTTGGTCAGGCCGGCGAATACAACGGTTGGTTCTGTCCCTGCCATGGCTCGGTCTACGATACGGCCGGCCGCATCCGCAAAGGTCCGGCGCCGCAGAACTTGGCGATCCCGACCTATTCGTTCGTTTCCGATAAAGTAATCAAGATCGGTTGAGGGGGACTGATTTATGAGTGGCCATTCCAGCTACGAGCCATCAACCGGCCTTGAGAAGTGGATCGATTCGCGTCTGCCTTTGCCGCGCATGATCTACGACAGTTTCGTCGCATATCCGGTTCCGCGTAACCTGAATTATGCCTACACCTTCGGCGCCATGCTTTCGGTCATGCTCGTCGTGCAGATCCTCACCGGCGTCGTGCTTGCCATGCACTATGCGTCAGAGACGACGGTTGCGTTCACCTCCGTCGAGAAGATCATGCGCGACGTCAATCACGGCTGGCTCTTGCGCTACATGCATGCCAACGGCGCGTCTTTCTTCTTCGTTGCCGTCTATCTGCACATCGCTCGCGGTCTCTACTACGGCTCCTACAAGGCACCGCGCGAAATCCTCTGGATCCTCGGCGTTCTCATCTACCTCCTGATGATGGCGACCGGCTTTATGGGGTACGTGCTTCCCTGGGGTCAAATGTCCTTCTGGGGCGCGACCGTCATCACCGGCTTCTTCTCGGCGTTTCCCTTGGTCGGCGAGTGGATCCAGCAGTTCCTGCTCGGTGGCTTCGCCGTCGAAAATCCGACGCTGAACCGTTTCTTCTCATTGCACTACCTGCTGCCCTTCGTCATTGCCGGCGTGGTCGTCCTGCATATCTGGGCGCTGCACGTCGTTGGTCAGACAAATCCGACCGGTGTCGAAGTCAAGACCAAGACGGATACGGTTCGCTTCACGCCTTACGCAACCCTCAAGGACGCGCTTGGCGTTTCGGTCTTCCTGCTGGTCTACGCCTACTTCGTCTTCTACATGCCGAACTTCCTCGGCCACCCGGACAACTATATCCCGGCTGATCCGTTGAAAACGCCTGCTCACATCGTTCCGGAATGGTACTTCCTGCCGTTCTACGCGATGCTGCGTTCGATCACCTTTAACATCGGGCCGATCGACTCGAAACTTGCTGGCGTTCTCATCATGTTCGGCGCCATCATCGTGCTGTTCTTCGTGCCCTGGCTCGATACCTCGAAGGTTCGCTCCGCTGCCTATCGGCCATGGTACAAAGTGTTCTTCTGGCTGTTCGTTGCCAACGCCATCGTTCTCGGCTGGCTAGGCTCACGTCCTGCCGAAGGTACCTATGTGATCATGTCGCAGCTTGGCACTCTCTTCTACTTCGCCTTCTTCCTGGTGATCATGCCGGTTCTCGGCCTCGTCGAGACGCCGCGCCGCTTGCCAAACTCAATAACGGAAGCGGTTCTGGAAAAGCGCAACAAGGCGGCGGCCGCTGAGCCGGTCAAGGCCTGAACGTGCGACAGGAAGGGAAGAGAAACATGAAAAAGCTTGTTACAAGCCTCCTGTCGCTTGCTGTCGTCGCGGGACTGGGCGGCGCAGCATTTGCCGAGGAAGCCGC
Organism: Rhizobium mesoamericanum STM3625; assembly: GCF_000312665.1. Classification (GTDB taxonomy): domain Bacteria; phylum Pseudomonadota; class Alphaproteobacteria; order Rhizobiales; family Rhizobiaceae; genus Rhizobium; species Rhizobium mesoamericanum. The sequence continues at coordinate 3,448,442 of NZ_HF536772.1, forward strand.
CTCGAACGGCGCCGAGCCGGCGCAACATACCGAAGGGGCAACGCCGCACTATCCGCTGCTTCATCCGAAGCACATCGACTGGACCTTTGCCGGTCCGGTCGGCCACTATGACAAGGGCCAGTTGCAGCGCGGTCTGAAGGTCTACACGGAAGTCTGCGCGGCCTGCCACTCGATGAACCTCGTGGCCTTCCGCACGCTTTCGGACCTCGGCTATTCCGACGCCCAGGTGAAGGCGTTCGCGGCGAACTACGAAGTTCAGGACGGTCCGAACGCCAGCGGTGACATGTTCACCCGGAAGGCCATTCCGTCGGATCACTTCCCGTCGCCGTTCGCCAACCACGAAGCGGCTGCCGCTGCCAACAACGGTGCGGCTCCTCCGGACTTCTCGCTGATCGCGAAGGCGCGCGGAATCGAGCGCGGATTCCCGCAGTTCCTGATCGACATGATCCCGTTCGTCGGCGGCTATCAGGAAGGTGGTCCTGACTACATCTACTCGCTGCTCACTGGCTACGATCAACAGCCGCCGGCTGGTGTTCAGGTGGCTGAAGGCACGCATTACAACCCGTACTTCGCCAATGCTGCCGCACTGGCCATGCCGAAGCCGCTCTCCGATGGTCAGGTAACGTATGACGACGGCTCGCCGGCGACGGTCGACCAGTATGCCAAGGACGTTGCATCCTTCCTGATGTGGGCCGCTGAGCCGCACCTTGAGGAGCGCAAGCGTACGGGCTTCATGGTCATGGTCTTCCTGGTCATCTTCACGGGATTGATCTTCCTGACCAAGCGGTCGGTCTACGCGAACAAGGAACACTGAGAGCTTCGCTGCAGAGTCTAGCGAAAGGCGGCCATCGGGCCGCCTTTTTTGTTGGTCCGGACTGCGGCAATTGATAGTGTGCAGCCAAATTGAAGCCTGCAGATATGGACATTCCATGAGTGATACGATTTCGGAGCTTGCAGCCAACATCCGCTCCATTCCGGACTACCCGAAGCCCGGCATCATTTTCCGCGACATCACAACGCTTCTCGGCAATCCGCGCGCCTTCCGCCGCGCCGTCGATGAACTGGTGCAGCCCTATGCCGGGTTGAAGATCGACAAGATTGCCGGAACCGAAGCTCGGGGCTTCATCCTGGGAGGTGCGGTCGCGCATCAGCTTTCGGCGGGGTTCGTACCGATTCGCAAGAAGGGCAAGCTGCCGCGCGATACCGTGCGGGTAGCCTATAGCCTGGAATACGGCGTCGACGAGATGGAGATGCATCTGGATGCGGTGCAGCCGGGTGAGAAGGTCATCCTCGTCGATGACCTGATCGCGACCGGAGGAACGGCGGTTGCCGCCACGCAGCTTTTGCGGCAGATGGGGGCGGAGGTCGTTTCAGCCTGCTTCGTCATCGACCTGCCGGATCTCGGTGGCCGCAAGAAGCTCGAAGAGCTTGGCGTCGACGTTCGCACGCTGGTGGAATTTGCGGGCCACTGAGGCCCGCTATCACTCGAATTCGATGACGCTGCTTTCGAACCGGATGACCGGCGTGGCGTCAGCGATCGCCCCCTCACACAGAATACTGTTCAGCCGGCACCCCGGACGGGACGCCAGCGGACGGCTCGCAAGGAACGTGACAGAGTAGGTCACTTCCTCTCCGGCGTAGACCGGTCGCAGCCATTGCAGCTTCTGAAAACCGGGGGAGGGACCAAGCTTGGGTGGTTTCACTCCCTCGCTTGCAAGGCGTGCGCACTCGGCGTTCCAGTACGCGATGAACGTTTTCATCCAGGCCGCGCAAGTGTGCCATCCCGAAGCGCAGAGACCGCCAAACAGTGTCGCCTTCGCAGCCTCCCCGTCCAAGTGAAATGGTTGAGGGTCGAAGCGCTCGGCAAAGTGAACGATCCGTTCGGCCGTAAACAGATAGCTTCCGATATCGGTCTTCTCGCCTTCGGCGTAGCGTTCCGCCATAATCATGCGGTCTTCTCCAGCGTTTCACGCATGACGAACATGATCGAGTTCTCGGCGCGACAGACGAGTTCTGCCTTCTGGTTTAAAACTTCATGGCGAAACTTCACCATGCCGATGCCGGGCCTGGAGCGCAGCTGTCGGGTTTCCATGACCGTCGAATGGCCAGAAAGCGTATCTCCGGCAAGAACAGGCTTTCGCCACTCCATGAAATCCACGCCGGGCGCGCCTTGGGAGAACGAATTTAGGAGAAAGCTCTCCGCCATCATGCGCATGAACAGCGCCGAAGTATGCCAGCCGGACGCGGCCAGGCCGCCGAGGATGCTGGCGCGACCGGCCGCCTCGTCGAGATGCATCGGCTGCGGGTCAAATTCGCGGGCGAAGTCGATGATCTCCGCTGCCGTTATCGACCGCGGCCCGAGCGCAAAGCGCAGCCCCGGCTGGAAATCGTCGAAGGTGAGTTTCTGATCGGACAATTCCTCTTCCCCTGGTAGGAGTTTCAAAACGACTACAATAGCATTCGAAGCGGTTCAACGATTCCCGCGAGAATTTGACCATGCCCGAATTGAAGTTGATCCTTGATGAAGCCGAGCGGGAGGGGCTCATTCCGCGCCAGGCCGCTGAGCGGCTGCTGCCATTCCTGATCGCGCACGGCGTCAGGGTCGATCAACTGTCGTCCGAAGCACCTCCAAGGTCGGCGCCTTTTTCGGATACCGAAACTCCAAGCTTCGTCCGCGGCTTCCATGACGTGTTGATAACCATCGGTATCGTCGTGGCGTTGGCCGGCTTGTGGGGTATCGCTTCGGTTTATGCCATGCTGCCAGCAATCCTCATACTCGCCGAGATCCTTGTTCGACGTCAGAGGCTTTCGCTGCCTGCGGTCGTGCTGACGGTCGGGCTTGCCATCTGGACGGCAGTTGTCGCCGCGCGATGGCTGGAAGAGACGCCCTCCCTTATCCCGATAGGTGGCAACGTCGCGCTGCAGTACACCCTTGCCTTTCCGGTCGTGCTAGGGCTCTTCTACCTGCTTTATCGCGTGCCGCTCGCACTTGCGTTGACGATCATGGGGGCGACATTGATCGCGCTGCAATTGATTCTGCGGGCGTTTGGCTGGTTGAGCGGCGATCCACTCTTCGAGCTCAATCATCCCATCATCTTGTCGATCATCGCGATTGCGTCTGCAGTCGGTCTTTTCGCGCTGGCGATGACATTCGATCTACGCGACCCGCTTCGTCGTACAGTCCATTCTGACGTTGCCTTCTGGCTCCATCTCGGTGCATCGCCGGCCTTGCTCTACAGTGTCATATCGCTTGCGGGGCTCAGCGGCGGTACGCTTGCTGCGCTGCAGACGGTATCGTTTCGGACGCCGGTTGTGGTGGTGACCGTCGTCGCGCTCATGCTGATCGGTCTCATCATTGACCGGCGCGCCTTCGTGACGTCAGGCCTGCTGTCGCTGGGCTTTGCTCTCTACGGAATCTTCCGCATTGGGGACGGCCGGGTTGATACCTACATCTACATCACGCTTCTGACAGTTGGCGCGATCGTGCTGATCATCGGGACGGGATGGATGCCGCTCCGTCGGTTCGTCATGGGCAGGCTGCCGGCTGCCATGCGGGAGAAGCTGCCGCCGGCATAGGGCGGCAGCGTCTTAGCTCGCGTCAGGTATTGAAGCGGAAGTGGATGACGTCGCCGTCCTGGACGACGTATTCCTTCCCTTCGTCGCGGCCCTTGCCGGCTTCCTTGGCGCCGACTTCACCCTTGAAGTTGATGTAGTCGTCGTAGCCGATGGTGAAGGCGCGGATGAAGCCGCGTTCGAAGTCGGTGTGGATGACGCCAGCCGCCTGCGGCGCCTTGGTGCCGCGCACGATCGTCCAGGCGCGCGTTTCCTTGGGGCCAACCGTGAAATAGGTGATCAGGTCGAGCAGGTGGTAACCGGCGCGGATCAGCCGGTCGAGACCGGCTTCCTCGAGGCCGAGCGCCGAGAGGAACTCCCTCGCTTCCTCTTCGGGAAGCTGGGCCACTTCAGATTCGATCGCGGCCGAGATGATGACGCATTCGGCGCCCTGCTTCTCGGCCATGGCGGCCACTGCCTTGGTGTGCTCGTTGCCGGTCGAAGCGTCGGCTTCCGCGACGTTGCAGACATAGAGGACCGGATGCGAGGTCAGAAGGTTGAGGCCCTTCAGGATCTCGATTTCGTCCGGCGCCAGGGTCTTCAAGAGCAGGCGAGCGGGCTTGCCTTCGTTCAGCAGCTTGATCACGGCTTCCATGACCGGCAGCTGGGCGATCGAATCCTTGTCCTTGCCAGTGGCGCGCTTGCGCGTCTGCTCGACGCGGCGCTCAAGGCTTTCGAGGTCGGCGAGCATCAGCTCGGTTTCGATCGTGTCGGCATCGCCGACCGGATTGATGCGACCCTCCACATGCGTGATGTCGTCGTCCTCGAAGCAGCGAAGGACATGCACGACAGCATCGACTTCGCGGATATTGGCGAGGAACTTGTTGCCGAGGCCTTCGCCCTTCGAAGCGCCGCGCACAAGGCCAGCGATATCGACGAAAGAAATGCGGGTCGGGATGATTTCCCTGGAGCCGGCAACCGCTGCGAGCTTCTGCATGCGGGGATCGGGAACGGCGACTTCACCGGTGTTCGGTTCTATCGTGCAGAAGGGATAGTTTGCCGCCTGCGCTGCTGCCGTCTTTGTGAGCGCATTGAAGAGGGTCGATTTGCCGACGTTCGGCAGACCGACGATACCGCATTTAAAGCCCATGGCCAGAAACCTGCTGTTCTTGAATTCGTTGGTGGTGGCTATGGGATAAAACGCGCCTCGCGGTCAAGCTTTTCGCGCAGGTCTCTTGCATTCCGAGGGCTTGAAGGGTCGCTTTGCAGCGCAATATAGATATCGGCGAACTGTTATCGCCTCTCCATGTCATCAACGGTGGGTTTCCGATGAGTGACAACGATATTGCCCTTAAACCGAAGACAAAGTCGAAACCGAAGCTCGCTCGGCCGAAGCTCTATAAGGTCATCCTGTTCAATGACGATTACACGCCGCGCGAATTCGTCGTGATGATCCTCAAGGCAGTCTTCCGCATGAGTGAGGAGGTTGGCTATCGTGTGATGATGACAGCGCACAAGATGGGATCGAGCGTCGTTGTGGTCTGTACGAAAGATATCGCCGAGACCAAGGTCAAGGAGGCGATGGATTATGCCAAGGAGGCAGGTTATCCCCTGATGCTGACGGCGGAGCCGGAAGAATAACCTGGCGATCTCTAACCAGGCTTTCTACTATTCTGTTCTTTTGAGGCTCTCCACACCCTCGAGGCGGCTCCGAGCTAAGCCGTTACCAGTCGCAGGATCTAAGAGGGTCAATCGCCCTTGTTGCCGAACATCTTCTTCAGCATTTCAGCCATTGGCCCAGATGCAGGCAACTTTGGCTGGCTGTGATTGCGGGCCTGGTGGATATGGGACTTTGCCGCTGCCTTCTTCTCCGGCTTCGGCTTGTCCTCTTCGCCCTTGTCGCCAAGCGCAAGCGCTAGCTTGTTCATCAGCTGGGAATCTTCCTTGCGAACCAGCATGTCTGCATTGTCGGCAAGCGCATCCAGCAGCGGTTGAAGCCAGGCCTGGTCAGCCTTTGCGAAGTCGCTGAGAACGTGATGTTGCACAAGTTCCTTGACGCCGGGGTGACCAATGCCAAGGCGGAGGCGCCGATATTCCTTGCCGCAATGGGCGTCCAGCGACTTGATGCCGTTGTGGCCACCATGGCCGCCGCCCGTCTTGAGGCGGGCCTTGCCGGGCGGCAGGTCGAGTTCGTCATAGATTGCAACGAGGTCGGTGGGCTGCAGCTTGTAAAAGCGCATGGCCTCGCCGACGGCTTCGCCAGAGAGGTTCATGTAAGTCTGCGGCTTGATGAGCAACACCTTCTCGCCTGCTATCTCGCCTTCTGCAGTCTCAGCCTTGAACTTCTTCGACCAAGGCGAAAAATTATGGCGACGGTAAATGGCATCGGCGGCCATGAAGCCGATGTTGTGGCGGTTTCCGGCATATTTGCCGCCGGGATTGCCGAGACCGGCGATGATCAGCATGGCGCGTTCATTCCTTGCAGTGTGCTTTGTCCGTTCACCATCGCGAAACGGCGTCAAAGTCAAGGCGAAGTGGCCATGACCGCGGAAAAATCAGTCTGCGGAGCCTAGGCCATATTTGGTGAAGATGGCCTTCTGCGTGCCATCGGCAATCAGCTTGTTCAGTGCGGCTTGCATCTTGGCCAGCATATCGCTTGGAAAGTCCTTCTCGCAGGCGATCCCCATCGCTTGGGTGGAGAGCACCGTAACCATCTCCAAAGGCTGTTCGGTCTTGAGCTTGCCGAAGTAGATCTCGGAAATCGGCATCATCTCGATGCGACCGTTGAGCAGCTTGCGCAATGTGGCGTTGAAGTCGGTGGCGATGTCGAGCTTGGTGAAGCCGTTCTCCTTCAGCGTCATCTCGGTATAGTCTTCGCGCTGGGTACCGACGGTGTATTTCCGGGCTTCCTCGAGATCCTTGGCTGCCACGCCAGAGCCCCTCTTAGTAATGAGGATGTTGCGATCGACCAGCAGAGGTTCGACCCATTTGAACAGCGGGTCGCGTTTCGCATTATGCGCGGTCGTGAAGACGCAGCCCAAGGGCGTGTTTTGGGCAAGCGCGTAGGCTCGGGCCCAGGGCATCATCTCGATTTTGTATTCAATGCCGGCGTCCTTCATCACCTTTTCGACTTGCTCGACCGAGGCGCCCTTGATGGCTTTCCCGTCACGGTAGCTGAAGGGAGGATATTCCTCCGTTGCGAGTGTGACGGCGGCTGCAAGGGCATTGGTCGAGGCAGCGAGACCGAACAGAATGGAAAGGAGCAGTCGCTTCATCGTATTGACCTTCTTCCCGGTGTTCACGAAGCCCGCGCGACAGGATGATCCGGCGCGATCAAACGCTCGATCAACGCCGCGGCATGCTGTGGGCGGTGGAACAGGTATCCTTGGCCGAAGTCGAGGCCCATTTCGTGCAGCGTCCGGCATTCATCCTCGGTCTCGATGCCTTCGGCAATGACAGTGCAGCCCATCTTGTGGGATAGCGTCGTGATGCTTTCCACCAGCGTGCGGCTCTTTTCGCGGACATCATCGTTCATGTCGTTGATCGACTGGGTGAACGACTGGTCGACCTTGATGATGTCGACCGGAAAGCGATTGAGATAGCTGAGTGACGAATAGCCGGTACCGAAGTCATCGAGGGCAATTCTGCAGCCGAAGCGGCGCATCTCGGTGACGACAGTGTGGATTTGCGGATTGTTATGCATCAATACCGCCTCGGTTATCTCCACGACGATACGCTGGGGGCGAATGCCGTGGCGGCCAAGCAGTGCAGCCAGACGTGCGGGCAGGGCGTCTTCGAACTGCAAAGGAGAGAAGTTGATGGCGAGATAGCTATCCTGCATGCCCGGCAACCTGGAAATAGCGGCAAGATGAGTGATCGCCTTATCCATGATGACGTTGCCGACGCGAATAATCTTCGCTGTTTCCTCGGCGACATGGATGATTTCCGCCGGTGCCATCAAGCCCTTTTGCGGATGGTTGAGACGCATCAGGGCCTCGAAACCCGCGATGCTGCGGCCGTTTAGATTGACGATCGGCTGCAGGTAGGCGTCGAACCAGTCCTCGGCGAGGCCGGCCTCGATACAGGTCTCGATTTCGGCGCGGGCTCGCGTGCGGTCCATCATGCTGTGGTCGAAGAACTGCGCACCGTTCTTGCCGTCACGCTTCTTTGCGTACATGGCCATGTCGGATTTCTGCAGCAACTCGGATGCGTTGGCGGCATGGCGCGGGTAAATGGCGATACCGACGCTGGCGCTCATATGCAGGTCCGGACCGAACGGCTCGATGAAGATGGAGGCAATCTGCTCGGCCATCGCGCTTGCCCGGCGGGCGCCATCCTTCGCCGGGAGAAGGATCGCGAATTCGTCGCCGCCAAGGCGGGCCGCTTGATCGGATGGTGCCAGGTGCATCTTCAACCGGCCGACAAACTCCCGAAGGGCCCTGTCGCCCTCGGCGTGGCCGAGATTGTCGTTGATCCATTTGAAGCGATCGAGGTCGATGAACAGGCAGGCGAGTTCCTGGCCTGCAGCATCCGCCTCCTGAATTTTTGTGTCGAGCACCGACTCGAACCCCTGACGGTTCAAAAGCCCGGTCAGATGGTCCCTGATGGCCTGCTGGTGATTGCGTGCCTCGGAGGCTTTGAGCTCGGTCACATCGGTCATGACCGACAGCGAGAGCCGATCATAACCGGCGGTCGCCGCCGTCGATTCCAGGATGAGCACATCCATAATGTTACCGTCGGCGCAGATGAATTTGACCGTGACATCGACTGCCGGGCCGCCCTCGAGATCGTTCTTGCGCTTGAGGAACGCTTCGCGTGTATCTGCAGTCACGAGGTCGGCGAACCGGCAACCGATCACGTGCGGTCGGTCGTAGCCGGTCGCGACGAGCCAGTAGTCGCTGACGGCGGTAATGCGATCGTCCTCGTCAAGGGAGAAAAGCATGGCGGGGGTAAGGTCGTAGATATCGACGGCACGGCGATGCGCGAGCTTCAATTCGCGCTCCTCGCTTTCGAGCTTCGACTGCATCTCGTTGAAGCCACGCGCGAGGCGGCCCATCTCGTCGTTCGACTGCCAGTTCACGTGTTGGCGCGATCCGAGCTGGCGCGTGGCCTCGACCGCCGCCGTCAAGCGCATCAGCGGCCGGATGATGAAGATACGATTGCCGATCAAGGCAGCGCTGAAGACCGCAAGCACCGCGAAGATGAAGATCGACATGAAGACGACTTCTTCGTGCTTCAGGCCCGAGAAGAGACCGAGCGCCGGATAGAACACGGAAATGGTGCCGAGATTTTTCGGGCCGTCGATCGTGTTGTATATGATCGCGCGCGATACCTGGACGAGATCGCCCCTGAACGACTTCGGTATGGTAGACTGGGTGACGTCAAGCTGCCCCGACTGGTCACGGACCTGAACTTTGACAATGGCGCTCTGTGAAACGATCGTCGCGCTGATCTGGGTTACGCTGTCGTCGTCAAGGTCCCAGAGCGGCTTTGCGAGCGCCTGAGAATTGGCGACAAGAAGAACCGAGATGTGGTCACGGATTTCCTTGTCTGCACGCTCAGAGGAAAGAAAAAGAAAAAGGACGAACAGTGGGGCGACGAAGAGCAGCAGTGCTCCGCAAATAATTGCCAAAAAACGATTTTCAACGGAATTGTTCATTGTTCCGTTTGCTCCCAGCCGCACTGTCCATCCACGATTTTCTACGCCCGTGGGTCTTAAAAACGTACCGGCATGGTTTCACGAAATGTATTAAATGTTGCTGAAACGAGCTCCCTGGGGCCAATGAAAAGGGCCCGCTTTGCGAAGAAAGCGGGCCCTATGCTTTACAAATTATGGAAGCGATCAGGCTTCTGCTTCGCCTTCTTCTTCAACCGTTTCGTCAACGCCGCCAGCCGGGGCGATGATCGTTGCGATCGTGAAGTCGCGGTCGGCAATAACCGGCGCCACGCCCTTCGGCATGGTGAGGTCGGAGATATGGATGCTGTCGCCGATCTTCTTGCCGTTGAGGTCAACGTTGAAGAATTCCGGGATCGCATCGGCCGGGCAATGAACTTCGATTTCGTGACGAACGATGTTCAGCACGCCGCCAGCCTTGAGACCCTGGGACTTCTCTTCGTTGATGAAGTGAACCGGGATTTCAACGGTAACCTGCGTGTTGCCGGAAACGCGCAGGAAGTCCACGTGCATCGTGAAGTCGCGGACCGGATCGAGCTGGTAGTCCTTCGGCAGAACCTTGTACTTCTTGCCGTCGACTTCGATGGTCGCAATGGTGGTCATGAAACCACCTGCGTGAATGCGCTTCGTCACCTCGTTGGTGCTGAGAGCGATAGAAATGGGGGCCTGCTTGTCACCATAGATGACAGCGGGAATCAAACCGTTGCGGCGAAGTTCACGGGCGGACCCCTTACCAACCCGTTCGCGCGCCTCGGCCTTGAGCTCGTAGCTTTCGTGGCTCATGACTTTTCCTTCCGAGGTTATTTGGAGAGCCCCGCGCACGCCTATGCTTGCCGCGGAACTGGAGGCGGGTTACCCCATCCTCATCCGCGTTGCCTCCAAGGGTGTCTGCGCGGACGCGTGCGCTATAGTATAGATGTGACGGAAAGGCAAGCTGGTGCCTCATCGGCAACGGCCACAGTTCAAAACAAGCTCCTGGCGAGCGAGGTCGTTCGAACCAGTCCGGAAGTTGAAGCAGATCGCGAAAGCTTAACCATATAGCCGGATTTCCAGCGCGATTAAGTAATACAAAATGTCGGCGTTGCTATGACGGCCAAAACGCAACCTGGTCCCTCCGATGCCTCGTCTTCTTACCTGCATTGTTGCCGAACACAGCTGGCCGCATCTGATCTTCGCAACCGTAATCTGCCTGCTTGGATCGCTGCTTACCGTGCGGCTTTTCTCGCGGGTTCGGCGCACGCATGGACTACAGAGATTCAATTGGCTTTTTCTGTCGGGCTTCGTCGGCGGCGCAACGATTTGGACGACGCACTTCATTGCCATGCTTGGCTTCCACGCGCCGACGCTTAGCGGTTATGAGCCGGATTTGACGCTGCTGTCGCTATTCATCGGCGTCGCCTCTTCAATGATCGGCTTTACGGTCGCGTCGATGCGTAGCCAGGATGCGCTGGTCGAGGCGGGCGGTGCAATCGTCGGCCTTGGCGTCGCGGCCATGCACTATGTCGGCATCGCTGGCTACAAGGTGGCTGGTGATATTCAATGGAATAGCGCCTACGTCGTCATCTCGCTGGTTGCTGCAGCCGGTTTCGGCGCACTCATGGCAAGCCAGGTCGGGCGGCCGACGACGCGCTTCAGTCCGGTCGGCGCGGCCCTGCCGCTGATCCTTGCAATCGTTTCTACGCATTTCCTTGGTATGGCGGGCATGACGATCGTGCCGGATGCGGCAATCGCCGCTCCGCGCGAAATTCTCTCCGTAGGGGTGATGACGAGCCTGGTCGGTGCGGTGATGATTATCATCCTGCTGCTCGGCGCTTCCACCTACATCATCGACATGCAATCGACGGAAGCAGCTGTCGCCCGCTACCGCCATCTCTCCCTTCATGATCCACTGACGAACCTAGCAAACCGGTCGGCGCTGAACGAACATCTGGCCGTGGCGATCAAGAGCACGCGTGAAATCGGCTGGAACATCGCCGTGCTTTGCTTCGATCTCGATCGCTTCAAGGAAATCAACGACGTGCACGGCCATGCCGCCGGCGACGCCGTGCTGCGGGCCATCGGCGAGCGGTTGACGAAGCTCATGCAGAAGGGACAGTTTGCAGCGCGGGTTGGTGGTGACGAGTTCGTGGTCGTGATGCGCGATCACGTTGGCCGCTGCGAGGCCAGAAGCCTAGCGCAACGCCTGCTCGACGAGATCGTACTGCCGGTGGAGTGGAACGGCCAGTCGCTCACCGTCGGATCCAGCATCGGTGTTTCGAGCTTCCCAGACCGGGCACGAACCGTCGATGACCTGCTTTCGCAGGCCGATGTCGCCATGTACCGCGCCAAAACGACGGCGGGCAATAGCATTTGCATTTATGATCCTTCGATGGACGAGGCAGCGCGCGAACGAAGTGCGCTTGCGATCGAGATGCGGGAAGGGCTGAAGAACGGAGAATTTGAACTGTTCTATCAGCAGCAGAACGATACCATGACACGGGAGGTGTTAGGCTTCGAAGCGCTGTTGCGCTGGAAACATCCGACACGGGGCTATATCTCGCCGGCCGAATTCATCCCGATTTCTGAAAAGACGGGCTTCATCATGGAGCTTGGTGAATGGGTGCTGCGCACCGCCTGCATCGAAGCTGCCAGCTGGAAAAACCCGTTGAACATTGCTGTCAACGTGGCAGCGCAGCAACTCGCCGATAGCCGCCTGCCGCAGATCGTTAAGCAGATCCTGATGGAGACCGGGCTGCCCGCACCGCGCCTCGAGCTCGAGATCACCGAGTCCGGCATTATTGCCGACCACGGGCACGCGCTGAATGCCATCCGGCGGCTGAAGACGTTGGGCGTCAAGGTGGCAATGGATGATTACGGCACTGGCTATTCCTCGCTGTCGACACTCCAGAGCTTCCCGTTCGATAAGATCAAGATCGATCGTGCCTTCGTCGACGGCGTCGTCACCAACAAGCAGTCTGCTGCAATCGTTCGCTCGACGCTCATTCTTGCGCAGAGCCTTGATATTCCGGTCCTCGCCGAGGGCGTGGAGCGGGAGGAGCATATCGATTTCCTTCGCCGCGAAGGTTGCCTTCAGGTGCAGGGCTTCCTTTTCGGAAAGCCGATGCCGCGCCCCGACATCGAGGCCTTCGTCAATGCCGACGGAGCAGGTGTAGACGAGTACGCCGATCGCGCGTCAGTTGCGGTAAAGACCGACGCGGCGGCCTGACTGCGGCGTTGCAAGACAGCTTGACATCCGCCGCCCAGAAACCTCACATGCTCGCAAAACGTAAGCGGCAGAGGAATTCAGGTATGCGGTTCAAACTCATTGCGGCAACGAGCACGATCGCGATCGCCCTGGCATCGGGCGCCTGCGGTGCCGAGATCAACCAGGCAGGTGCGAAACAAGTCGAAGAAAGCCTGACGAAGCTGCTGCCGAGGAGCGTGGCGAAAGACCGCGTCGTGACGGTCAATCCGGCAGGGACTCGCTACGAAATAATCTATGATTTGGCGAAGCTCCTGAAGAAGCTCGATCCGGGCAGTCTGACAATCACCGGGTTGACGCCGTGGTCGATGTTCGCGACGCCACTCGATACCGGTCTGTGGAGCGTGGAGGGGAACAACTCCCTCAATGTCTCCGGCAGCTTCAAGGCGCCGGGGCAACCGAAGGCGGATTTTACCTACGCCATCGACGCGTTCGTGGTCAGCGGCATGTTCGACCCGGCGATCAGCTATTTCCGCTCGGGTGACTTCTCCACGAAGGCCGTGAACTTTTCGTCGAAGTCCGAAGCCGAGGAGCTCAATGCCGGCTTTGACGGCATGAAGTACAAGGTGGCCTCATCGGAGGGGGCTGCGGCCGGCACAACGAACTTCGCCACCAGTGGCTCGGCGACGGGATTTATCGAAAGGATCAAAAGCGGCGAGGTGCCCCCGGTCGAAATTCGCGCGGATGCATTTGATTTCGCGGCGGCAGTAAACGGCCTGCCTGCCAACAAGGTTCGTGACATCATCTTGTTCGTGATCGACCATGCCGACGAAAAGAAGCTTGCTGCGTCCGACAGCAACAAGTTGAAGGCGATGCTTCGTGATGCCTTCCCGTTACTCACGAGTTTCAACGAAACGATTGGCCTCAATAATCTGACGGTATCGAGCGCTGCGGGGAGCGGTGGTGCGAAGAACGTCGGTTATGAGGTCACCCTCGACGGTCCGACCGATGCCACGCGGTTCGGGATCGGTGTGACGGCGGAACAGATCAGCTTCGCGAGCCCTGTCGTTCCTGCGGCCTATTCGGCTTTCCTGCCACGGGAATTGCAGCTGAAGTTCGCCATTGCCGACATGGATTTTGCGGCCTTCGGCGACGAGTTTCTCAAAGTTGATTTCACAGGCGGCGCCGCATCGGAGGACAGCGGCAAGAAGGCGGCCGAGCGGCTCTTCAAGGGCGGCGAGCTGGTGATGGATTTCCCAAAAATCAGCGCGGTTTCAAGCGTCTACGATGCTGAGGTTTCCGGAAAGATCCGGGGGCGGATCGACTCGTCCAAGGACTATTCCATGGACGCGACGGTTCTGGCCCGTGATCTCGACAAGACGATCGCCGCCGTTCAGGAGCTTGCGAAGACCAATGCCGATCTCAATCAAGTATCGTTTGGCCTGATGATGGCCAAAGGCTTTGCAAAGACTGATCCCGATGGGCGCCAACGCTGGGATATCAGCGTTGCGAAAAACGGATCCGTCACCATCAATGGCCAGGTCATCAAGGGCGCCGACTGAGCGTCAAGCATGGGCGGGTCTTGCGAGTGACCCGCGGCAGGTCCATGCTGTCTGCCCAGCGTCAGCTCCAGATGAGGGGCGGTAGGCGTTCGAGAGGCAGGCCGATGAATTGTGGCGCCTGTGGCTTTTTGATCGAAAGCGGTTTTGCGTTCTGCCCAAAGTGCGGCGCAAGACAACCCGTTACGTGTGCCTCCTGTGGAGCGCCATGCCAGCCTGATTTCGCGTTTTGCCCGAAGTGCGGAAACGCCCTCGGTCGGGCTGAGAGTACCGCGGCCCCAACAGAAGCCCCGCCGCCGGTCACGCCGCCCTCGCCATTGGACGATGTCGCCGACCGGCGTCCACTGACGGTTCTATTTGCTGACCTCTGTGGCTTTACCGCTCTCAGCGAGAGAACCGACCCCGAATTGATGCGCTCTCTGCAGAACGAGCTGTTCGAAGAATTGACGCGGGCGGTGGAAGCTTATGGCGGCTTTGTCGACAAGTTTGTCGGCGACGCGCTGCTTGCGTTGTTCGGCGCGCCGACAGCGCATGAGGATGATCCCGATCGCGCGCTTTGCGCAGCGCTTGACATGATCGCCGGCGCAGACCGTCTTGGCGCCAAATGGCTGGATCTGGCCGGCGGTGATCCGCTGCAGCTGCATGTCGGCATCAACACCGGACCGGTGGTCAGCGGTGGTTTTGGCGCGGCGGCGGCACGGTCCTATTCAGTGACCGGTGACACGGTGAACACGGCCCAGCGACTGCAAACCATGGCGGGACCAGGAGAGGTTCTCGTTGGGCCGGTCACCTGGCGCCTGACGCGGCATGCTTTCGCCTTCGAAAATCTAGGCTCGTTGACGCTTCGAGGGAAGACCGGCAATGTGCAGGTGCATCGCCTCCTCGGGCGGATGGAGACGCCCCATGCGGCGCGCGGGCTGGAAAGCCTTGGATTACACGCCGAACTCATCGGGCGTGATGCGGAACTGTCGCGGATGTCCGATTGTCTGGATTTTGCCTGTGGTGGCAGTGCGCAACTCGTTCAGCTCATCGGCGAGGCAGGGATCGGCAAGTCACGGTTGGTCAAGGAGTTCCTGAAGACGGTCACCGAGGGAGGGGCACATCGTGACGTTGTTGTGCGCCGCGCCGTCTGTTCGCCACTCGGTGAGCAGTCCTACGGCACGCTCGCATCCGTTCTGCGTAGCGCGTACGGGATAGCCGAGCGGGAAACCGCGGCACGGACGGCGGAACTCTTGGCATCGGGATTGATCGACCTTGGCTTTAGCGAAACCGAAGTTTCGGGTTTGACACCGCTCCTGTCTTACGTCCTTGGCCTTGGCGATCCGGATGGAGCGCTGCGGCATGTCGAGCCGGAGCAGCTGCGGCGGCAGATCTTTTACGCAACGCGCACACTCTTCGAGCGACGTCTGTCGCTCAGTCCGCTGCTGCTCGTCGTGGAGGATCTTCATTGGGCGGATGCTGCCTCCATCGAGGCGCTTCGCTTCGTGCTGGACAGGCTGGAGCGAACGCGCCTGATGATGCTGACGACGGGGCGCTCGGTTGCTGAGGGCGAAGGCCTGGAATCGAGCCGGATCAATCGTACGCTCATGCGGCTCGCGCCACTTTCGCTTCAGGACGGTGAGGCGCTGCTCGATCAGTTCTTTGGCGCGGACAGTTGCGTGCCAGCCAAAACGCGCTCACGAATTCTCGTAAGAGCGGGCGGCAACCCCTTGTTCATGGAGGAAATCGTTCGGGCCCTGATCGAGACGGGCGTGCTGCGTTGCGAGGATGGATGTTGGAGTGTCGCCGGGGGTGAGATGGGAACCGAGATACCGATGAGCCTGCAGGCGATGCTGCTTGCGCGCGTCGACCGTCTGCCGCCCGATGCCAAGCGTTTGGTCCAGGAGGCAGCCGTGATCGGGCCGCGCTTCGATATGGCGCTTCTTCGTGCCGTAGCATCGGATACGGCGCGCGTTGAGCATGGGCTGGACTATCTTTGCCAAGCCGAGATCGTCGAGGAAGCGCCTGGCAGCGCTTCGACAAATGCGATCGCTTATCACTTTCCACAACAGCTGTTGCACGATGCCATTTATGGCAATCTCTTGCTCCAGCGTCGCAAGCAGCTACACGCACGCATCGGCGCGGCGATCGAGCGGATGCACCATGGCATTCCAACCCGGCTTGAGGACATTGCACAACTCGGCCGTCACTACTGCCGGGCCGACGATGCGGCCAAAGGTGCTCAATATCTCATGGCCGCGGGTGATCTAGCCCGCAAGACCTATGCGAACGATGATGCAATGCGCCTCTATCGCGAGGCTCTTGCGGCGATTTCGGATAAGCCGCAGGCCAGCTCGGAATTGCTTGCCCTTTATGAGCGGTTCGCCGACCTCTGTGGCCCCGCGGGGGAGCGGGATACGGCACGTGAACATTATGGGCGCGCCCTGACGACCTTGAGAAAAGTTGGTGATCAGCCAGGGGCAGCGCGGATACTGCGCAAGCTCGGCCGTCTCAATCTGGCAGCCGGCAGATGCGATCTTGCGGACGCAGATTATGCACAGGCTGCTTCGCTTTTAAGCGAGAGTGTGGCACCCATAGAGCTTGCGCATCTGCTGCAGGAGCGCGGACATCTTGCCTTCCGCATGGGGGATCAAAGTGCAGCGGCACGCTGGGCCGACGATGCGCTATCCTGCATCGACACGGCCGCTATCGACAACGCCGAGTCCGCTGGCTCAGAAGCAGCACAAGTGCGTGCGGAGGCATTGAACACCAAGGGCGTAGCGCTGGCGCGGCTGGGGCGGCATCGCGAGGCCGTGCGCGAAGTCGAGCGAAGTCTGGAGGTTGCCGAAGCAGCGGGATTGCTCAGTGCTGCCTGCCGCGCCTATTCCAATCTTGGAGTCCTCTATACCATCGTCGATCCCGCGCATGCCATGGATGTGTGCCGCAAAGGCCTCGACGTTGCCAAGCGCATCTCCGATCTGGGCTTTCAGGCTCGTCTTTTCGCCAATCTCGCTGTTGCCTGCTGCACCTTCACGGACAATTGCGCCAAGGAGGGTGTTCCGGCCGCCGAGAGGGCGATCGAGATCGACCGGGCGTTGGACCAGCGCGATCATCTGGCGGTGCCTCTCATCGTGCTCGGACAGATCCATCAATGTCACGGCAAGCCGGATCTCGCCTGGACCTATTACGAGGAAGCGCTTCAGCTCGCGCGCGAAATCGGCGAACCACAGCTTCTCTTTCCATGCTATGATGGACTTGCGACGTTGAACCTTGAAAAGGACGAGATGGCCGAGGCCGAGCGATATTTTTCACTCGCCCAAGACGTTTGCGTCAGGCATGGGCTGGATCCCGACGCACTCGTCGTTCTGCCCTTCCTGGATTGATTCAATGCCGGCAGGTAAAGTGCTGAGTTTTCGCGATTTTGTTCTTCTGCTCGGCCTTCCGCCGATGCGCAAGCGAGGGAGGGTGTTATGCCCGAAAGTCAAAGCGAAAGACCGTTGCAACCCGGCGATCGCGCGCCGAACGTCGTTCTCGATGCAATCACGCGCCAGGGCAAGATATCAATCGACGACTTCCGGGGGCAGAAGCCCGTGCTGGTCGGTCTGTTTCGCGGGCTCCATTGCCCATTCTGCCGCCGGCAAATCGCCTCGATGGCGAGCCTCGCCGGCGATCTCCAGCAAAAGGGCGTCGAGAGCCTGACGATCGTCAACACCCCGATCGATCGGGCGCGCCTTTATTTCCGCTATCATCCGTTGCCCAATCTGGTAGCGGCGTCCGATCCTGATCGCATATCGCATCGCGCCTTCGGGCTTCCGAATCTCGAATTCACGCAGTCGGAAACGGTTTGGCCTTACAAGGTCAGCCTCGACACGCTCACCTCCATGCGTGTCACCATGCCCGAACTGCCTCAACCGATGGCTCCACTCGCAGCTGTCGAATACCTCGATAATGCCGATGGCTACGAATTCACTGATGATGACAAACGCATGATCGCAACGGGTGAGGGCCAGCTGGTCGGAGAATTCCTGCTCGACCGCGATGGCGTCGTCAGATGGTGTTTCACCGAGGTCGCCGACGACGGGCGCCATATGTTCGGCGTCCCAGCGCCCGAGGAGGTCATGTCGGCGGCATCGAACGTTGCCGCCTAAGCTGCGTCGCGAGCGTCCGGGTTGGATTGCCATGACCCTGGCCTTGACCGCAGACTAGCCGGTATTCGCGGGTTTACATGCCACCGGGTCGCGGCGGGGATGAGGGAGGCCGCGGGCGGATTGTTATACCGGGCTCTCGGCGGCACTGTCCGCGACTGATGACCGTGAAGTTGGCGGCGCGCGCCTGGCAAGCATTGCTGAAGGTTTGGACGCGTGGCCCACGCTGGCCGCAGACCGGGGCATATTCCATGGTGCACATCTGCGGCGGCCCGGCCGGGCGGGGAGGCGGCGGTGGGCGCGAGCGCGAATAACTGGGCCCGACGTCGACGGCGCAAGCGGAAAGAAGCGGGATAAGCGCAAGCAAAGCGAGCTTTCGCGGCGACAGGAACCCGGCGAGCGTCATAATTCTTCCCCTGCGGCTGGATTTCTTGCTAAATCCTAGCGCAAGTTGCATTTATGGGGAAGTTCAAACCTCAGCGGTCGTCAAGAATTTCGCAGCAGTTCAGTCGAACAGACTGGAAACCGACTCTTCCTGGCTCGTGCGGTTAATTGCCTCGCCGATCAGGCTCGCAGTGCTCACAACGCGGATGTTGTGGGCGGATTGAACGGCCGTCGTCGGTTGAATCGAGTCGGTGATGACAAGTTCGCGCAACTTGGAGGAGGTGATGCGTGTAACCGCGCCGCCGGAGAGAACGCCGTGGGTAATGTAGGCTGTCACGCTTGCAGCGCCCTTTGCAAGAAGCGCATCGGCGGCGTTGCAGAGCGTGCCGCCGGAATCGACGATATCGTCGATCAGCAGGCAATCCTTGCCTTCGACTTCGCCGATGATGTTCATGACTTCGGATTCACCCGGGCGGTCGCGGCGCTTGTCCACGATCGCCAGCAGACAGTCGAGTCGTTTGGCGAGCGCGCGGGCGCGAACGACGCCGCCGACGTCAGGCGAAACGACCATGACGTTGCTGATGTCGTAGTTGGCCTTGATATCGCGGGTCAGGACCGGGATAGCATAGAGGTTATCCGTCGGAATATCGAAGAAGCCCTGAATCTGACCTGCATGCAAATCGAGGGTCAGCACGCGATCGGCGCCGGCCTCCGTAATGAGGTTCGCCACCAGCTTGGCCGAGATCGGCGTACGCCCAGAGGCGCGGCGATCCTGACGGGCATAACCGAAATAGGGAAGAACGGCGGTGATACGGCGTGCCGACGAGCGGCGCATCGCATCGATCATGATCAGCAATTCCATGAGGTGATCGTTCGTCGGGAAAGACGTCGACTGAACGACGAATACGTCCTCGCCGCGGACGTTTTCCTGGACTTCGACGAAGATTTCCTGGTCGGCAAATCTTCTAACGCTGGCTTTGCCCAAGGGCACATTGAGATAGCTGCAGATCGCTTCGGCGAGATGCCGGTTCGAATTGCCTGCGAAAACCTTCATCTTGGTCCGCCCATTGACTGCTGATAGCCGCGCTTTTTAGCCAGCTTGCTCCTGAATGCAAGGGCTAAGGCGCCATCCCCGCTCATATTTCTGAAAAGCTTGTGGCTTAACCGCCACGAGCATCACGCCATGTTGAGAACTCAGTGATGGTTTTCGAAGCGATTTGCTGCATGACCGAGGCAGGAACGGCAGCCCAAGGGTCCTGCGCGTCGGAGGGCACGCTTTCCTGTCCCTGGATGCGGTGCAGGCGCGCCCCGCCGCCATCGAGAACGTCCCAGACGTAGACCACGGTTACCTTGCCACTGTCGGAAAAGGCGGAAAGATATCCCTTCAGGATGTAGGCGCTGGAGCTGTCGTTCGAACTCTTTATCGAAAGTCCGTGCGAGCGGGCCTCGTCCCCGAGTTGGCGCGAAAGTGGTGTGACCGCCTGGACCGGTGCGCCGATGATCGGCAGGAAGCGGACGGTGGTGCCGTGTGCTGCGGCTGAAGGTGAGCCGGTATTTAGCATGGCAGTCTGGCTTTGCTGCCGAGGCGGCTCACGCGGGGTTGTCTCCACCATGTCTTCTTCTTCGGCCTGGGCGTTGGAAACCGGTTCAGATAGCGCCGCGGCTTTTATCGGCGCAGAGGCCGCAGGCGAGGGCGTGTTGCTCTGCAAGGCCAAGGCTTGGGCTTCCATGGTGGTGGGCGGGGCGCCCGACCCCTGGCGGTAGCCGGTCTGGTTGTAGGCGGGATGGTACCCGGTCGATCTCTGTTCAGAGGCGAAAGCCTGCCGGCGCGACGTGCCCGCCATGCGCTCCACCTCGCCTTGTGTCACAGGCGATGAGCGCATGTTTGTGGAGGAATTGCCGATGTCGACCAGGGGGACCAGGGCGTCGGTGGTATTGCAGGCGGATAGGACAAAGCAGGCAAGGAGCATCGGCGCAGTCGCAACTCGCGTCATCCCTCGTTACATCCTTCCCTGTGCCGGCCCCTTTGACTTTATGAAGGCCGGCGCCGGTCTGTGTCAATTCCGGATTCTTGCCAGCAATGATCTGCGTCTAATAAAAGAGGCCAAATTTGAGCGGCAAACCGCCAAGACTTCGGCATGCAGCTCTAGACGTTGATGAAGTCCAAAGAGTGCCGGGAAAGGGCGCGTGGCGCGTCGTCAGTCGTCAGATAGGTCTGCCCGAGGGTCATCGCCGTCCCAGTGTCGGAATCCATGATGATCATGTGCACGAAGAGCGACATGTTTGGCTCGATCGGCTGCGGATTGCCGACATGGAACATCTGATGCTCCATCCAGGATGGCGAGAACCGCGCGCCGAGCGAATGGCCACAAGCATTGAGTCGATGGCGGGACAGACCGCGCTCGTCCATGATTTTTGCGTGCATGTCAAAAACATCGCCGAAACTGTGGTCCGGCTTCAGCACGGTCTCGATCGCCTGGATCGTCTCGTAGCAGGCGTTGTAGAGCTCGCGGTGCCGATAGCTCGGTTCGCCGATGACGATCGTACGCATCATTGCCGCATGGTAGTGCGCGAAGGCGCCTGCCCATTGGAGCGTCAGCTGATCTTGCGCATCGAGCTTGCGCCGTCCGGCCTTGTAGCGGCACAAAAGGGCATCTTGGCCGGAGCCGATGATGAATTCGTTCGCGGGGTAGTCGCCGCCGCCGGCAAAGACGGCGCCCTGCATGGCTGCTAGAACATCCGCCTCGTCAGCGCCAGGTCTCGTCAGTGCGAGTGCCTGATCGAGCGCCTCATCGGCGAGCACCGCCGCGCGTTCGACATGGGCAACCTCGGCCAAGCTCTTGATCAGCCTCAAGCGACTGACGAGATAGGATGCGTCGACGATCTGGGCGAAGGACGTCAACTGCGCATCAAGCATCCGGGCGATGCGGCCGGTCATGCCGTGTGTATCATACTCAACGCCGATCCTGGCACCGAGCAGGTCCATCTCGACCAATAGATTGCGGAGGTCGATGGTCGGATCGGCGTTCACGCGGTCGACCCAGATGTGGACGTTCTCCAAGATGGAGGTGTGCTTGGCCTGACGCAGATCGGCGGAGCGGGTGAGTAGGGCCATCGTTCCGTCGGACTTGACGACAAGTGTCTGGAAGAAGCAGTAGCCGAAGGTATCGTATCCTGTCAGCCAATACATGCTTTCCTGCGCAAAGAGGAGCAGGGCGTCCAGCTTCTCCTCGCGCATCTTGTCTGTCAGGCGCGCGAGGCGGACGGTGAACTCGGATCTGTCGAAATGCAGGGCCATGCCACTTAAGTCTCCCTGATAGCGATTGCAGAAATCTGTCTGCCGTAATCCGGTTCATTCTTATGTGTGGTCCGGCGATAAGAGAAGAAGCGCTCTGTGTCGGGATAAGTGCAAAGCCCGAGGCTCTCCGCCCGGACGCCGGCCGCGCGCAACCGATCGACGGTCAGGGCCGGCAGGTCAAACATCGCGTGTCCCGGCTTTTTGGAGGACACGAAGTAACGCTGGTAGGATGGATCCTGCCTGACAAAGCGTTCGACGAATTCCGGGCCGACCTCATAGCTTGCCTGGCTGATCGATGGCCCGAGGCAAGCAACGATTGCCTCTCGTTTCGCGCCAAGCCGGACCATGGCGTCAATCGTGTTCTCCAGCACGCCGGCAAGCGCGCCTTTCCAACCGGCATGAGCGGCGCCGATAACACCATTGTCCGGATCGGCGAACAGGATCGGTCCACAATCGGCTGCCAACACACCGAGCGCTATGCCGGGGGCTGCTGTCACCATCGCATCCGCAGCCGGCCGGGACCCGTCATAGTCCTTTCCGACAACGACCACATCAGGCGAGTGGACCTGGTGTACCGTGGCGAGACGGGTGACAGGCAGCGCAAACCAGCCTGCAACGCGACGCCGGTTCTCCTGAACCTTTTCACGGTCGTCGTTCGAGCCAAGGCCGACGTTCAGCCCGCGATAGATGCCATCCGAAACGCCGCCCTGTCGGGTGAAGTAGCCATGGACAATCGCGTCACCGGCTACCTTTTGCAGCAGCGCGCTTTGGATCGGTGCCGGAGATGCTGCTTGTGTCATCAAAATTTCCGAGATTGCTTGAATTTGGTTACACGCCATTTCGTGTGGCGCAACCTGGTCGATTGCCCAGGGATGTTGGCTCAGTGGCGCGCGCGCTGTCAATCCACTGAACGGAAGGGCATCAAATCCACGGCGGGATGGGAGACCGCCAGGACCTTGAAGAGTTCGCCCATGCGCCCTTCACCTTCGCCAGCCAGTCGATCGACTGCCGTCTGGATAATTTGCCGCGTATGTGCTTCCCGGTCCCGGCCGAGGGCGGCGGCTCGATCGAGAATGCCGAGACCGACAAGAAAGTCGCCTTGGTAAAGCAGGCCGTTGACGTGGACACCGGCTGAAGTGGCGGCTTGCGCCAGTGCCTGGAAATCGACATGACTCGTGAGGTCGGCCTCGCCCGGATGCGCCAGCGGCGGATCATATTCATGCATGCGCACCGCCTGCAGCGTATCGCCGTACCCACTGACGAGATGTCCGTAGTCGATGACGACAGCGCTTCCGCCAAACGCCTTCAGCCGATCGCAGATCGCGAGCATCACCGACTGGCGAGCCGGCGAGACTTCGAGCAGCGTTCCTGGCAGCACGTCGTTTGCCGGCAAGGGAAGAAGGCCTGGATCGATCCCTGCAACACCGACGCCGAAGGTCAGTCCACCATCGGCGTCGATGCCTACCATGCGCTCACGGAAGCCCGTCGCCGTCTTGATGAACTGACGGATCGGAATGGCATCGAACAATTCGTTCGCCGCCAAAAGCGAAAATCCCGGCGGCACTTCATCGAAACCCTGATGCCAGCTGATCTTGTTGCCATAGGACGCCAGCGCTTCCTGCTGGATGTCGCGCAGGCGCTCGCTTGTTTCGACAAGGTGTACCGTCATGTCCTCGAAAAGGGGTGGCGCGATACGGGAAATGACGCGCAGCATATCTGCCATCATGGTGCCGCGACCGGGGCCGATCTCGACAAGGCGAACGCCTGCCGGTGTTCTATGTCGCTGCCAGGCGTGAACGATGAAGACGCCGATCATCTCGCCAAAAAGCTGGCTCACCTCGGGTGCCGTCACGAAGTCGCCGGAGCTTCCGAAAGGCTCACGTGTCTTGTAATACCCATGCTCGGGATCGGCGAGGCACAGCGAGAAGTAGTCCGTGACGCTAATCGGGCCGTTCGCCTGAATGATAGCCTTGATCTTCTCACCGAGCGCGGTGCTCATGGATCCCCTCCTGTCCAGCTGCGGTCAGTGCTGCGGCGCAGCCTGACGACGGGCGCGAAGCATGGCCCAGATTCCCAGCAGTACCATCGGCGTGGATAGCACCATACCCATGGTGAGCCAGTTGGTGCCCAGCAGGTAGCCAAGCTGGGCATCCGGTTCACGGAAGAACTCAACGAAAATGCGGGACAGTGCATAGCCGCAGACGAAAACGCCGGTGACGAAGCCAGGGGTTTTCAGGGCGCGGAATCGATAGATCAGCAGTGCCAGAACGAGAAGGAGGACAATGCCCTCCAGGCCTGCCTCGTAGAGCTGGCTGGGGTGGCGAACAAAGTCACCGCCCGGGCAGTAGCCGTTGGTCTTCTCGATGTATTGGTTGCAGAATACCATACCCCACGGCACGTCGGTCAAGCGGCCCCAAAGCTCGCCATTGATGAAGTTTGCGATACGGCCGCAGAATAGGCCGATCGGAACGACGGCTGCAACGATGTCGAACAGGCTCCAGATCGGTATGCTGTTGCGACGTGCGAAGATGATCATCGCGATGGTCGTGCCGGTCAGTCCACCATGGAATGACATGCCGCCGTTCCATATCTGGATCGCCCGGACAGGGCGCTCTATAACGGCCGCCAGGTCGTAGAACAGGATATACCCGATGCGCCCGCCGAGAACGATGCCGAGAGCCACCCAGATGATGAAATCGTCGAGTTGCAGCTTGGTGATAGGGGAAACCTCGCCTGGCCACAGCTTGCTGTTTCCGGCGATCTGACGCGCATAGTACCATCCGAGCATGATGCCGGCGACATAAGCGAGTCCGTACCAGTGAACTGAGAGTGGGCCGAGCGAAAAGGCGATCGGGTCGATCTCGGGGAACGGCATGGCCGCCATGAGATTGGTAACTACAGGCAAGGTTTTCCCATTCGGTGGCGCAAGCCCGACGGCATGGTCTCGGGCATCTGACGCGGTTCAGTTCAAGGCGTCCTTTGAGACTTTCTGAAGGCGCGCCAAACTCGATGTGCCGCGGAAGATGGCGCCCGGAGCAAAATCGGTCAAGTCGATTATTGGCGATCGGGAGCCGACGGGCGGTCTTATCCAGAGCAAACCGCTTGCATCCTCCCCGGCGAAGCCCTACCTCATTCACGAGGGGCCGAAGTGGCCCTAACTGGTCGACAGCAAAGGGAGAAAACCGCCATGACGACTGGAGCAAACCGCATCATGGACGAGTTCGCCAAGCTGATGACGGATGCGGCCGGCGCCGCCCAGGGCGTGCGCAAGGAGATCGAAACCGCCTTCAATGCACAGGCAGAGCGCTGGCTGAATACGCTCGATATCGTCAAGCGCGAAGAGTTCGAGGTCGTGCGCGAAATGGCGATCAAGGCGCGCGATGAAAATGATGCACTGCTTGCCCGTATCGCAGCCCTTGAAGAGAAGCTTGCTGCCAAAGGCAAGTAATTCCCGTTGTGAGACAAGCCGCGGTGTGACCTTTAAGAGACACGCCGCGGCCGCGACCTAAAAACCCGATGCCGTTATCCACCTGTGGACACTGCCAAAAAGATCAATGGGCAGAGTCATTTAAACCCTCCTTCTGAATCTAAACCCGAAAAGCTTTCCACAGTGCCGTTCCCTAAAACGGCTGTGAGGGGCTGGCGTGTCGCCGGCCCCGTTATACACTGATTTTAAATGATGATTCGAAGCAGTTGGTAAGCTCCAGGCAGGTTTGACGGCGTTAAGTCTGGAAGCGGTTCAACGGTCATCAGGGTTGGTGGTTCCGGCTGTTGCGTGTGTTCTCCTTGTGTCTCGTTGACGAAGTTGGTTCGCATTCACTCCGGTCAAGAAGGTGCTGCATGAGCCTCATGGAATTGGAAGTCGAGCGTCAGTCGAACCCGGTCGATATGATCGAGTACGTCGCCGCCAATAACGACTGGTCTTTCGAGCGGTCGGGCGATGACGAGATCGCGATGACGGTTGAAGGGAAGTGGGCGGACTACCACGTTTCCTTTTCCTGGATGGAAGAGTTCGAGGCGCTGCACCTGGGCTGCGCCTTCGATGTCAAGGTTCCCGAACAGCGTGTCAACGAAGTCACCAAGCTCCTGGCCGCCATCAACGGTCAGGTCCTGATGGGACACTTCGATCTGTGGCGCCAGGAAGATGTCATCATCTTCCGCCAGTCGCTGCTGCTTGCCGGCGGTGCCGAGCCGACCAATCGACAGGTCGAGGTTCTCCTGGCTAGTGCACTCGACACGTGCGAGGCGTATTATCAGGCCTTCCAGTTCGTAATCTGGTCGGGCATGGATGCGAACCGTGCCATGGAAGCGGTTCTCTTCGAAACCGTCGGCGAGGCGTAAATGTCATCCGCAGCTAAAGGACCTATCGTTCTCATCGGTGCCGGCAATATGGGGGGGGCCATGCTCTCCGGCTGGCTGAAGAGCGGCGAGGCCGGTTCTTCTATCGTGGTCATCGATCCCGGCCCGTCGGACCAGATGCTGAAGACGATCAATGATGCCGGCGTGACCCATGTCACCTCGGCTCCGGCCGGATTGACGGCCGGCGTTCTATTCCTCGCGGTCAAGCCGCAGGTAATGGATGCCGTGCTGCCGCCGGTCAAGGCAACAGTGGGGCCGGAGACCGTCGTTGTTTCGGTTGCTGCCGGCAAGACGTTGTCGTTCCTTGAAAAGCATCTGGGCGAGGCTGCAATGGTACGCGCCATGCCGAACACCCCAGCCATGGTCGGTCGAGGCGTTACGGGTGCATTCGCCAATGCCCGCGTGAGCGATGCGCAGCGCGAGCAAGTCCACTCTCTGCTACGCGTATCGGGTCCGGTCGAATGGGTTCCAACCGAAGCCGACATCGATGCCGTCACGGCCCTGTCGGGAAGCGGGCCGGCTTATGTGTTTTATCTCGTCGAGTGTATGGCAGAGGCAGGCCGTAAACTCGGCTTGCAGGCGGACCTTGCCATGCGCCTTGCACGGGAAACAGTCGCGGGGGCTGGTGAGCTTTTGCACCAGTCCCCCGACGAAGCCTCGCGGCTGCGCCAAAACGTAACGTCTCCGGGCGGGACGACGGCTGCCGCGCTTGCCGTGCTCATGGCCGAAGATGCGATGCAGCCGCTTTTCGACAAGGCCCTTGCCGCAGCACGCAGGCGCGCCGAAGAGCTTGCCGGCTAAGGATATCAAGAGCATGGCTGAGGAAATCACCTATGCCGACTTCGAGCGTGTCGATATCCGTGTCGGTACGATTGTTGAGGCAAGTCCGTTCCCGGAAGCGCGCAAGCCAGCCTTCAAGCTGTTGATCGACTTCGGGCCGGAGATCGGCCTCAAGAAGTCGTCGGCACAGATCACGGTGCACTATACGCCCGAGAGCCTTGTCGGCCGGCAGGTTCTTGGCGTGGTGAATTTCCCGCCACGACAGATTGGTCCGGTGCGCTCCGAGGTCCTGACGCTTGGATTCGAGGACGAGGCGGGTGCCATCGTTCTTGCGGCAACGGACAAGCCGGTGGCGAATGGCAAGAAGCTGATGTGATCAGTGGATCTCGCGCGACAGCGGGTCGGTCAGCTTGAAATCGTGGAATATGGCTTCGAAGCCGCCGCGTTTAGGCGAGCAGAACGCAGGGCCGACAGCCACCTCCGCAAATGCGGGATCGAACCACGCAAGACGGGCCATACGCCAGCTCTCCATGCGCCCTGTTCGATATTGAATGAACAGAGCATCGCCGTTCCTCGTCACCCGCACGCACATGCGTTCGAATGTGTGGTCTAACCGAAAGGCTGACCAGTCAGAATTTCCATTGGTCACGACGACGCTGAAATGCATTGCACCATCGGTGTATTCAATACCGCATTTCATCCAATGGGTCGTGTCTGCGCGAACCATCATGCCCGCCTGGTCGTAAAGCTCCTGATAACGTCCGGAGAAGGACACTTCGGCGGTGAAGTCGCCTTGTCTTGGCTGATGCAGGAAATGGCCATTGTCACGATGAAAGCCGTAATAGGTTGCCTGCCAGAAATCGGTTTCGGGCCCGGATGAGACATGCAGTTCGCCGTCGCGGGGTTCACAGCGAGGCGGCGGATTAAACCATGTCATTCGAGTGATATCGATGGTCATTTGTCCTCACGCGGGCAGGCGGACGGTCGCTCGCAGCCCGCCAAGCGGGCTGTCGCCGAGCGTGACGTTGCCGCCGTGGCTCCGGGCAATATCGCGCGCAATGGCGAGCCCGAGGCCGGTGCCTGAGGCATCGAGATTTCGCGCCTCGTCGAGCCGGAAGAAAGGCTTGAAGACATCCTCGCGGTTCTTTTCGGGAATGCCGGGACCGTCATCATCAAAGGTGACCGTTAGCCACTTGGCGCTATGCTTGGCGTTAATGTCGAGGGTGTTGGCGTAGCGGCGCGCATTCGAGGCAAGGTTGGTCACAAGACGCGTGAAAGCGTTCGGACGCACCGAAATACCATCCGCTCCTTCGATAGAGTAGGTCAGCGTCTTGCCTTCATGCAGTTCGAAATCGGCCTCCAGCCTTGCAAAGAGCTCGCTGAGCTTCATCTCGCCGACATCCTCTTCGATCTCGCTTCGAGCAAACGCCATATAGGCTTCCAACATCGATTGCATGTCATTGACGTCGTCGTTCATGCCCTGCAGATCAGGATTATCGCCAGCCAGAGCCAGCTGCAGCTTGAAGCGGGTCAGGATCGTGCGCAGATCGTGGCTCACGCCAGTCAGCATCGCAGTGCGCTGCTCGATCTGACGCTCGATGCGCTCTCGCATCAAAATGAAGGCGAGGCCCGCGCGGCGAACTTCGTCGGCGCCACGCGGATGGAAATTGTCGGCCTTTTGCCCCTTGCCGAAGCTCTCGGCAGCATTCGCAAGCGCAAGTATGGGTCGGATCTGCCCGCGTAGGAAAAGGATCGATATGCCGATCAGCACCAGCGAGGCGCCGACCATCCAGACGATAAAGATGTGCGTGTTGGAGGCGTAGGTCGAACTGCGCCTTGCCAAAACGCGAAGGATTTTATCCTCGAGTTTGATGCGGATCTCGACAATGTTGGAATCACCCACCGTATCGATCCAGAAAGGGCGTTTGACCTGGTCGCTGATCTCGTCGCTCAGGATCCCGTCGAGGATGGAGAAAAACGGCTTTGTACGCGGTGGCGGGAGATCTCCGTCCGGTTCGATGGATATCTGCAGGCCCATCTGGTCGCGTGCGATCCGAGTAACCTCGCTATAATCCGTGTCTTGCGGATAGGTCTCGATAATCTGAATGATCGCGGCAATGTCACGGGTGACGGCAGCCGAGAGGCGCTGCGTCACCATCTGCCAGTGGCGTTCCATGAACACGGCGGCGACGACGGACTGCAATAGCACCATCGGGATGATAATGATCAGCAGCGAGCGGACGTAGAGGCCGGTCGGCAGATAGAGCCGCAATCTGCGCAACATCCATCGCCAGCCGCGGGCGGGCGAGCGGTCGTCGCGCCGAAGAGAGTCGAATGTCACCATTTGGCCGCTGATCCCGGGGTTGCGACTGTCAATCGATGCTCAGCCGGTATCCTATACCACGAACCGTCTGCAGCCAGACCGGATTTGCGGGATCGTCCTCGATCTTGCGTCGCAGACGATTGATCTGCACATCGATGGTGCGCTCGCCGACATCGACGTCGTTGCCGATGAGCTCATGCCGCGGAATAGTATCGCCGGCGCGCTTGGCAAATAGCAGCATGATCTCCTGCTCGCGATCCGTCAGCCGGACGACCTCGGAGGCCTTCTTCAACTCCTTGCGTGTCAGCGAGAAGGTATATGGTCCGAACATCACCTGCTCGATCTTCGGTGCATCGTTCGAGACATTGCGGCGCAGGATGTTGTTGACGCGCAGCACGAGTTCGCGCGGATCGAAGGGTTTGGCCAGATAGTCGTCCGCGCCAGCCTCCAGCCCAGCGATGCGGCTGCCCGATTCCGCCAAGGCCGTCAGCATGATGATCGGTACATTCTTGATCGTGCGCAGACCCTTGGTCACTTCGATGCCTGAATCGCCCGGCATCATGACATCCATGATGATGAGGTCGTAATCCAGGCCGGCCAGCTTGCGTTGGGCTTCCGCGCCATCGGCGGCGGTCGTCACCCTGAAGCCGTTCTCCGTCAAATAACGGTTGAGCAGAGCGCGAATGCGCGTGTCGTCATCCACAACAAGCAAGTGCGCAGCGTCGTCTGAAATCACTGTCTTTGTCGCCATTCAATCTGCTTTCGCGTTTTGTCTGTTCCGCATACCCCTCAGGAAGGCCTTTATTCCCTCCCGAACCTCTGGAGAAGCCCCGTCGAATGCTCTCTCGATACGGCGCGATTGTGGCTCTGCCAGAGCAAGAGCAAGCTCGCGCCCCATCTTGGTCGGATAGAGCTTGCGCTGTCGCCTATCCTCGGGCCCCGCAATCTGACGAATATACCCCGAATCGATGAGTTGTTTGAGCACTCTTGCAAGACTCTGCTTGGTTATCTTCAACGTATCCAGCAGATCGGCAACCGTCATGCCCGGGTTGCGGTTAACAAAGTGAACGACGCGGTGGTGGGCCCGCCCGAAACCGATCTCCGCAAGAATGGCGTCGGGATCGGAAACGAAGTCACGATAGGAAAAGAACAGGAGCTCGATGATCTCGAAATCGATGGTTTCGGTATTTTCCATCCGCATCTTCAGCGCTTCGGGCTTGCCCGCCTTCGGGCTCGTCTGGCGTGCCAATTTGGAATTTCCTTTCTTGTTGCGCACCTTGCGGGAAGGAAGGTTTTCAAAAATATGCCAACATGACTGACGTATCTTCGCCGTTCCTAGCTTCCCCATGCAATGCAAAGCCGGAAGAGGGGCGCCACTTTTTCGGTAAATTCGGCCTGACTTCGCAAACTTCACTACGTGGGTGATTTCCTCTACGTCAGTGGATAAAACGTATTGGGGACAACAATCAACAGCAATGGCGAGCGGGCGCGGGAGGAGTGCCAAATGGCTTCGGTGCCCTTGATCAACGAATGGCGAAATCTGGTAATGGT
Organism: Rhizobium mesoamericanum STM3625; assembly: GCF_000312665.1. GTDB lineage: Bacteria > Pseudomonadota > Alphaproteobacteria > Rhizobiales > Rhizobiaceae > Rhizobium > Rhizobium mesoamericanum. The sequence goes on from NZ_HF536772.1 coordinate 3,479,227, forward strand.
GCGTCCCTTACGTGGAAAGACGCAAAGATCCATGTGTTGACCCAAACGCTGCATGCGCGCGCTGCTCCAAGCCAAGCGCCTATGGTGACCGGGTCTTCAAGCTGACGGCATGAGCGAGGGCACAAGTCAGCTGAGATTTGCGGCTTCAAGGTACCGTGTTCGGTTGCCGAACTGGATGCAGCGGCGATCGAGCTCCTGAAGCGCCAGGATTTTTTTGATGCCGATGCCCGCCAGATCGCAAGGGGTGGCAGCGAGATGATGAGCGGACATCGCTCGATCTGCGGCAGATGTGATGCGCGTTTCGGAAATCGGTCCCCATACGTTCACGCCGGCGGTGATAAGCGAGCCGCGCTGATCAATGACTCCGTGAAGATGCGTGCCCGACTGCCGCAGCGGCCGCCTAACCTTGTTTGCGGGCGCAGGCGCGGCCGGGCTTGTTGAGAACGTCCGGCCGCCTTCCCATCGAAGCTCGTTACCTCGCGCGAGCGGCTACCGCGCCGACGATGGTCGACAGGATGCCGCCGCCAATCAAGCCGCCGATACCATCGGCAACGAGGCCGGTCATTGCGGCTTCTCCACCGACCATGCTGAGCAGCATGCCGCCTCCGATGCCGCCGATCGCGCCGACGATCGTTCGAGCAACGGCATTGATTGCAACCTGCTTCAGTGCACCGCTTGCGACATTGCCGCCAACGGCGCCTGCTATCACTTGTGTGATGATGGGCAACAAGGCTTCCACGATTTCCCTCCTTCGCGTTTCCTCAAAACGCTTTGCTGGACGATCTAAAGGATCGCCAGCCATACAGGCGATCCGACGTCCGACCGGGAGCGGGGATATCGTCTGGGTTTCAGTATATTATCATGATTGAATGTAAAGTGAAATGGAGAGCAACCCACGCGTGAAGATTTTCCATGCTGCGGTCGGAGAAAAAAGGCGCCCGTGGGCGCCTTTTCCATAGTTTTCATGGTCTTCAGTTGTAGACGTAAACGATGCGGCGAGTACCGGGATCCACAAGGACCGGCCGATCGTTGATGCGGACATATCGATATTGATAGTCCGGAATTTCCTGGAACGTTACGTCCTCCGGCACGGCTGCGCCGACGACGACATCACCGCGGAGGCGGACGGTGTGGGCCGGATTGGTTTGAACATAGGTCGTAACGGTTTCTGGCGGGCTGATCGCTTCGACAGAACCAACAGGGCCGAGCAATTCGTCACCAGGGGCCGGATCGGCGGGAGCGATACTTGAGGTCGTTTCATAGGTTACGACAGGAACGCCAAGGTCGGCTTGGTGCTGCTCGACGATGACGCGGTTGCCGGCCTGCTCGACCTGCAGATACTGCGCATAGACCCAGCCGCGCACGCCGTTGACGTTAACGCGGCACCAACGGCTTCCCTGCACGCAGCCATCCAGCATTGCCTGCGAACCGCGCGTCGCTATTGCGATGGAAGGATACTGCGGCCCGGGGCCGGCACGAACATTCAGATCGTTGATGGCCGTGGCAACCATCTCTGCCTGGGCAAAACCGGCGCTTGCCACGACGATCGCGCCAGCCAGGAACAGATTTCGCTTCAAGGTCATCTCGTTTCTCCTTGTCTTGTACAGGCAGGTAACGTTTGGTTGATGGCGATGTTCCGGCGCGCTAGGTCTCGCCGGTAAACGAATTGTATCAATGTGTTAAATTCAAACTGGACCGGTGTCGAAGTCTCTGCGCGGGCATTGACAGGCCCTCTCTGACGCTGCCTTCGATAAATCTCGGGCTGTGCCTGCCGCGGTTTCGGACTATAGGGACGAAAGGATATAGAGAAGCGAGGCAATCATGGGCATGCTCCAGGCCGGAATTATCCCGGTCACACCCTTTCAGCAGAACTGCACGATCCTCTTCGACGCCGAGACGAAGGAAGGCGTGGTGGTCGATCCTGGCGGCGATGTGCCGACGATCCTGGAGGCCATAAAATCGAATGGTTTCAACATCAAGGAAATCTGGCTGACGCACGGCCATCTTGACCACGCGGGCGGTGCGAAGGAACTCAAAGAGGCTTTGGGTGTCGATGTCGTCGGCCCGAACGAGGACGATCTTCCTCTGCTGCAGCGCATCGAGGTGCAGTCGCAGAAATACGGCCTGCCGCCCGGCATGCAGAACGTCGTTCCCGACCGCTGGCTAAAGGATGGCGACAAGGTTTCGTTCGGTAATCACGAATTCGAGGTCTACCACACGCCGGGGCACGCGCCCGGCCACGTAATCTATTTCAATCGCCCGCAGAACTTCGCTCATCTGGGGGACGTGCTCTTTAGCGGCTCCATTGGTCGGACAGACCTACCGGGCGGGAACCACCAGCAACTGCTCGAATCCATTCGCGACAAGGTCTTGCCGTTAGGAGATGACGTCGGCTTCATTTGCGGGCACGGACCAGGCGGCCGGATCGGCGACGAGCGGCGCACCAATCCCTTCCTACGGGGCATCTGAGCCAGCACGCAAAGCAAAAGCGCCGCTGAAACGCGGCGCTTGATGATTGATCATCCGCTGAGGTGATTAGCCGGCGTTGCAGAAGTGGCTGCGACCGTCGTTGCCGATGAAGGTGCCGCTGCGCGGATCAAACGACCGGTAGCGATAGGAACAATAGCGTTCCCACTGCGGAGTCCAAGGCTCGATATCGGCAACCGGACGATAGTAGCGGGGCGGGGGGGCGCGATAGACCGGGACGGCGTCGTATTCTTCCTGCTCATAGACCGGCGGGTCGATGTAGCGCGGCTCGTCATAACGCGGTGCGCTGGCAATGGCAGAGCCGACGATCAGGCCCGTTGCAAGGCCGACTGCGCCGCCGACAAGCGCGTCGTTGCTATGGTGGTGGTGGTGCCAATCGCCTGCTGATGCAACGCCGATCGATGATACCGTGAGGGCTGCAGCGGTTGCCGTCATTAAGAGCGTTTTCGCAAGCCTGTTCATTTGTCTTTCCCTGTTTAAACCGATTCCGGTTCTGCACCTTGATGATGGCAAGGTAAGGGCTGTGAGGTGAATGCAGGCTGAATGACAAAACCCGGCATCGCTGCCGGGCTTCAACTCGAATTGACAGCGTTGGCTGGAGGCTCAGCCTGCAATCTGCAGGTTGACAGCCTTAGGGCCCTTGCCGCGGCGGTCCGGCTCCGTGTCGAAGCTAACCTTCTGATTCTCCGTCAGTCCGGCCAAGCCAGAAGCCTGAACGGCAGAAATGTGAACAAAGATATCGGCGCCGCCCTTGTCAGGCTTGATGAAGCCAAAACCTTTGTCGGTGTTGAAGAATTTTACAGTGCCAGTCTCGGCCATGCGTCAGGTCCTTTTATCTCCGCCCGCCATCCACACGGGCAGCATCACTGATATTGCCTCCTCGCGGAGACGTTGGCAGGCAATTATTGAAATGTGAGAAAAAGGTCCCCTCTAGCACAACCGCGCTCGACACGAGACTAACGCTCGCTTTCACCGAACTGGTTGACCGGAATATTAGCGTCTCCGGCGCGCACATTCTCAAGGACTTCCCATGCTCGCAAAATGCCCGAACACGGTAAGAGTGCTGCGATTATTGGATTTTGGCAAGCAAAAGTTTTTTAACGCCTCCGTGTCGGCAGGCGCCTAGAAGCGACATTTTTGGGCGGTTCGCGCAAAATTTTGGTCGTCTGCCGCTCCAGATTAACGCTTTATATCGTTGGCAATATAGTTTGGGAGCAGATTTTGCCAAAAATGCAACGCTAGCGCGACTGCGCAAATGCTAAAGTTTTTTTCGCTTTTTCATATTAACCCAAATTTGGGCTCGGTTTCAGTCTGCCTGACGTGCGACGGCGTGCTATTTCGGGCACGACCTCAACCAGAAGCATAGCCGTGAACATCAACGCGCAGCCGGCGTAGCCGAGCGGCGGCATCGTTTCATTCAGGAGAAGGGCGCCAAGTGCGGCGCCGAACAGCGCTTCAGAGGACAGGAAGATGGCTGCCTGCGACGGGGTCGTGTAGCGCTGGCCGATGATCTGCAGTGAAAAGGCGACACCCGAAGAGAACAGGCCGACATAGAGGATCTCGGGGGCCGCTGCCCATACTGCCTCCCAGCTGATCGGTTCCGCAACGATGGCAACAGCAAGCGCACAGGTGGCCGTCACCGCAAACTGGGCGGTTGAAAGTGCAAGCGGACGACCGGTTTTTGAGACCGTGGTGCCTGCCAGAGTGATTTGCCCGGCCCAGAAGACAGCGCACACGACCGTCAGCAGATCGCCGGTCGTCAGGGCCGAGAGTTGACCGCCTGACAGCAAGTAGATGCCGGATAAGGCCATGATCGCACCCGGCCAGATGATCCAATGTGGAGAGCGGCGGAGGAAGATGACGGCAATCAAAGGTACGATCACGACATAGAGCCCGGTGATGAAACTCGAATTCGTCACGGTTGTCGTCTGCAGGCCGATCTGCTGGGTGGCGGCACCGCCAAACAGCGCCAGACCGGTCAGGAGATAAAGCTTGAGGTGGCGTGGCGCGGTGTTGGCGGGCGCCCGTCGTGCCTCGACAAGCATGAACGGCAGAACCGCCACGGCCGCGATCATGAAGCGCAGTCCGATGAACCAGAACGGGCCGATCGCTTTCATCGCCGTCGACTGTGCGACAAAGCCGCCACCCCAGATGGCGGCTGCGAGCAACAGAAGGAGGTTCGCCTGAATACGCGTCATTTCTTCCTCGGTGCGGGAGCGGGAGAGTGTGGCCGAGCGTTAGCAGCTGCCTTTGGTTTGGGCAAGCTGAAGAATGTCGCTACTGCGCTTGCGCCTGAGAGCAAAACGATGACAACGAAAGCCGACCTCCCGGCTCCACTTCAGCCACTATTGGCAGGCGCTCGGGATACTCTGAGCAGCGCACCATCGTCTTCATCGGTCAGGATCAGCAGGGCGCCGTCGGGTGCGACGACCACATCACGCATGCGGCCATAGGAGCCATCGAATATCCGCTCCTCGGCGACGAAGGCGCCGCTCTCATCGCGCTGCATTCTGGAAAGCAGCTGGAATTTCAGAGCCGCGACGAGGAAGTTGCCATCCCATTCAGGGAACATCTTACCGTGGTAAATGGCCAATGCGCCCGGCGCTATGGACGGGTCCCAATAGTAGAGTGGTTGCTCAAGCCCTTCCTTGGCGGTGCCTTCGCCGATCTCGGCACCGGAATAGTCACGCCCATAGGTTATGATTGGCCAGCCATAGTTCTTGCCAGGCTCTATGTGGTTGATCTCGTCACCGCCCCGGGCGCCGTGCTCCACGGTGTACAGTTTGCCGTCGGCGGAATCGAAAGCGATGCCCTGCGGATTGCGATGACCCTTCGACCAAATCTCCGGAAGCGCCTTGACGCCATCCTTGAAGGGATTGTCATCTGGAATGGTGCCATCCGCGTTGATGTGGATGATGGAGCCGGCGTCGTCCTTCCAATCCTGGGCGCGGTCCCTGTCGCCTTGGTCGCCAATGCTGATGAACAACGAGCCGTCTTTGGCAAAGGCGATGCGGGAACCATACTGGATATTGCCATTGGAGAAGCGCTTCATCGCAAAGATGGATCTGACGTCGTTAAGCCTTGTTAAGTCCTGCGAAAGCGTCGCGCTGAAGGCCTCTGTGCCCGAGCCGCCCTTGGCCACGGTCGCAGCGGTGAGAAATATCTTGCGGCTTGTTGTAAAATCGGGCGCAAGTGCGACGTCCATCAAGCCTCCCTGGCCGCGGGCATTGACAACAGGGACACCGGCGATAGGAGCCGAGAGCTTGCCATCGCGAAAGATCCGCAATCGTCCCGATCGTTCGGTGACGAGATAGGAACCATCGGGAAGAACCTCGACAGCCCATGGGTGCTCAAGCCCAGTGGCAACGACATCGACTTGAACCTCGACGGTTTTCGTCTTGACGCTATCGGCAGAAAAGCTCGGGGAGGCGGCCAAGACCGCGGTTGCAAGGAATCCGAATTGAAGCCTTGAAGGTGTCGTCATGATCCATCCCGGTGTCTGTCTTGACCAACGTGGAGCGTTGGACGCCTGCTTCAACCTCATTCCGCTCGCAATAACGGCTTTGTGTTTGTCGACGAAACCGCGCCGGTCGGTTGCAGATCGACGAGGTCCGCTTCGACGAGATGGCGCAAGCGGGCTTCGTTCCTTCGGGCCGAAAGGCCTCAAGGTCGCGAGCACCGGATGGCGACCTTGCGTTGCTGTACCGATCCCGCTTTCATCTCATCGCACATTACCGCCTGGCGCGGCGCTTGCCCTCGGTCGAGAAGTCGGCCCAGGCTAAAGCTCGGTATCTTCTTCGCGGCGTTCGGCAGCAAAGGCCCGCTTCGGAGGAATGTGCGACAGTTGCGCCTTGGCTTTGATGAAGAGCCCGTCGGCGATGAGTGCCGTTCCGTACAGCGCCAGCGCGGCGATGCATACAGCAATGATCTTCTCGACGATGGAAAGACGCGGCAAAATGCGACCACCTTGCTTCACACTCGCCACGTCATGAGCGGTTGCCGCGGCCATCGCCATGGAGAGCTCGAGGTAGGTCGGAAGCGGACCGAATTCGTCCCGGTCCTGATCTCGGTCTACCATTCTCGAGCTAGCGGGCGTCATATACAGTTCCCGCGAAGATGCCACGCACGCGTCGCCGCCAGACGGCAAGCCCACTTGCGGCAGTCAGTGCGGCCAGCAGCGTGACGATGCCGCGCAGGATCTGGTCGTCAGCGCGTGTCGCAGTTTGCGGCCATTTCATCGAGGTGGATGTCTGGGCAATCACCTCTGCCGCTGTCGCTGTCGGCGCGGCGGCCGTATGCGAGGCTGCCAGCTGCACGAACATGTGCCGGGATTGCCCATCCTCGGCGTAAACCGTCGTGACGAGCCCCAACGTCATAAGGATCGACGCGGCAAAAGAGAAAAATGCGACCAGTAATGTGATGGTTACGCGACTGACGCGAAGGCGCCTTACGACAAACTCGTCTTCCACAAACATGGGTATGCCCTCAATAACCAATGTCGGATGCAACAAAATACGCTTCCGATCTCGGCGCGCTCGCGACCGAATTGCGGCATGCCCCGGCATTTGTTGCGGCCAATTCGTGGCAAAGGCGGAAAATGGCGAAGTTTTTGATTTCAGTGCGTAAATCCGCCTGTCTTCAGAAACTGATTCAACTCCTTCGCAAAATGATTCAGCGGGTCAAGCGGGCGATGTCGCGAATCGGCAATCGCATGTGCTGACCGATCACGAAGAATCATTGGCACCATCACGCCTTTGAGCTTGAAATGCCTGCGCACATTGGACATAGAGCTTAGCGCAGAATTCCGGTCCCGGCTTTCTGCCCAAATCAACCGTATAGGACCGATATCATGGCCTTTCTTGCCGATGCTCTTTCCCGTGTGAAGCCTTCAGCCACCATCGCCGTTTCCCAGAAAGCGCGCGAGCTGAAAGCAAAAGGACGCGATGTGATCGGCCTCGGTGCCGGCGAGCCGGATTTCGACACGCCAGACAATATCAAGAAGGCGGCCATCGACGCGATTAACCGCGGCGAGACGAAGTACACGCCGATCTCCGGTATCCCTGAGCTGCGCAAGGCAATTGCCGCGAAGTTCAAACGCGAGAACGGCCTGGAGTACTCCTGGGAGCAGACAATCGTCGGCACCGGTGGCAAGCAGATCCTGTTCAACGCTTTCATGGCAACGCTGAACCCGGGCGACGAAGTCGTCATCCCGGCGCCGTACTGGGTGTCCTACCCGGAAATGGTGTCGCTGTGCGGCGGCACTCCCGTCATCGTCTCGGCGACGCAGGAGAATAACTTCAAGCTCCAGGCCGCCGATCTCGACAAGGCGATTACGCCGAAGACGAAGTGGTTCGTCTTCAACTCGCCGTCCAACCCGTCTGGTGCTGCCTATACGCACGATGAGCTGAAGGCCCTGACGGACGTGTTGCTCAAGCATCCTCATGTCTGGGTGCTGACCGACGACATGTACGAGCATCTGACCTATGGCGACTTCAAGTTCGTCACGCCTGTGGAAGTCGAGCCGAAGCTCTACGACCGCACCCTGACGATGAACGGGGTCTCCAAGGCCTATGCCATGACCGGCTGGCGTATCGGTTACGCTGCCGGCCCGCTGCAGCTCATCAAGGCGATGGACATGATCCAGGGCCAGCAGACCTCGGGTGCGACGTCAATCGCCCAGTGGGCTGCCGTCGAAGCGCTGAACGGCACGCAGGATTTCATTCCTGTGAACAAGAAGATCTTCGAAGGCCGTCGCGACCTCGTCGTATCGATGCTGAACCAGGCCAAGGGCATTACGTGCCCGTCGCCGGAAGGTGCCTTCTACGTCTATCCGTCCTGCGCCGGCTTGATCGGGAAGACCGCGCCGTCAGGCAAGGTTATCGAGACGGACGAAGATTTTGTCTCGGAACTCCTGGAAAGCGAAGGTGTCGCTGTCGTTCATGGCTCGGCATTCGGCCTCGGACCGAACTTCCGCATCTCATACGCGACCTCGGAAGCTCTGCTCGAGGAAGCCTGCAAGCGCATTCAGCGCTTCTGCGCTGCCTGCAAGTAAGTCTCGGATCCCACGTATTGCTGAACAAGAGGCCCGCCGGAAATGAACTGACCCCGTAAATTTGGACAGTTGATGGGCTAAGATAATAGGGACTGAGTTCTGTATTGGACAGGGCTCAGTCCTTTCAGTTTGAGCTTGATGCGGTGGTGATTGTCGTAGTGGATGTAGTCGGCGATGCCGTCATCCAGGCTCTGGATGCTTTCGAAGCGATTAGCATAGAAGAGCTCGGATTTGAGGGTGGCGAAGAAGCTTTCGATCGCCGCGTTGTCGAGGCAGTTGCCTTTGCGTGACATACTCTGGGCGATGCCGCGTTTTTGGAGCAGGCGCTGGTAGGGGGCATCTGGTAATGCCATCCCTGGTCGGAATGCAGGATCGGGCGTTCGTTCTTTTTCAGCCGGTTCAAGGCCTTGCTCAACATGCCTTCCACCAGCTTGAAGACCGGCCTTCTGGCGGTTTCGAAGGCGATAATCTCCCCGTTGCATAGGTCCATAACCGGTGAGAGGTAGAGCTTCTCGCCGGCCACGTTAAACTCGGTGATGTCAGTGACCCATTTCTGATTGATCGCCCCTGCGGTGAACTGCCGTTTGATGAGATCGGGGGCGATGCGCCCGACGTCATCCTTGTAGGAGCGGTATTTCTTCGGCCGCATCAGCGATTTCAATCCCATCTCGACCATCAGGCGCTGGACCGTCTTGTGATTGGCCGTATGTCCGAGCTGGCGGATTGCCGCCGTTATCCGGCGATAGCCATAGCGGCCCTTGTGAGTATGGAAGACGGCCTTGATTCGGTCCTTCATTGCAGCATGCTTGTCGCAAAGCGCCGACACCTTTTGCCGATAATAAAACGTGCTGCGGGAAAGGCCCGAAAGCTTCAGCAACCCGTCAAGCGGATAGAAAGGCCTTAACGCTTGGACGACTTGCGCTTTTTGAGCGCTGGTTGCTTCCGCGTTAAGGCCTCGAGTTTTTTTAGGTAGGCGTTCTCCATGCGCAGAGAGTTCAGCTCCGCCAGCAGTTCTTCGCGGCTTTTTGCTTCGTCACTGTGCGAAGCTTGGGGCTGTTTTGAGATCGGCGGCTCGGGCATTGATCGGGGCCTTCCTTTGCGACGCGGGCTCAAGGCGTCGATTCCGCCAGTCTTATGGCGTCGCTCCCAATCCACCACGCTACCCTTATTGCGAATGTCGAACAGCGCCGCAGTCTGGCGGTAGGAGAGCCCATCCTCCCACATCCGCTGGAGAACCGATAGCTTGAATGCTGCGTCGTAGTGGCTGAATTTCTTCGCGAGACCGGCAGCCCCGTGCGCCTCGTAGCTTGCTACCCATTTGCGAACCGTCGCATGGTCCACGCCGAAATGCACGCAGACTTCACGAGCGCTACGCCCGCCCTTCTCACAAAACTCCACAACTGAAAGCTTAAAAGCCAGGCTGTGTTTCGACATGCAAAACCCCCGAAGGTTGTTGTCCAACTTTCGGGGGTCAGTTCAGAAACGGCGGGTTTTTTGCAGGCGCGCAGTTCATTCTTCGCTAACAACTGTCGCCTATCTGTCGGCGCTACTTCTCTGACTCTGATGTTTTCGGGATCATGACCATCCATCTCGACCTGGCGACTGTTCTCCTGCTGCACCAATGTTCTTTCCTGGTCGGTGCTGTGTGCTTTGTTTACATGCGTCTCCAGTCGCGCAGTGGCGAAGGGTTGGGAGCGCTCGCGGCGGGTTACTTCTCGCTAGCGTTGGCTTCGGCGCTTGCTGGATTGGGAGAACAACATCTACTGTCGCTTCCTGTTTGGGGATTCGGCAGCGTTACCCTCGGCGTCGCCGGATACGCGCTGTTCTGGATCGGCATTCGCAGATTGAGCAGCGGCAAGTCGCGACCCATGGATTGGTGGGCTCTCGCCATTCCGGCCGTGGTGGCCGTCCTTGCCTTCGCAACGCAATTTCATGTCGTGAGCTATTTGCGTGGCAGTATCGGCAACGGCTTTGCGTTCGCGTCGCTTGCCGCCTCGGCATTCTGCATATTGCGAGATCGCGCATGCGAGCGATTGCCGGTGCGGTTCTTGCTTGCCGCCTTGATCGCGGTTGGCGCGCTATTGGCATTGCTTGTGATCGCGGGCCTTCTTGTTCCGAGCGTCGCACCAATGACACCGATTTGGGCGTTCTTTCTGCGCATTATGTGCCAGTTCGCAATTGCGCTGTTCATCATCATCCTGGTCACGGAACGGACCGAAGCAGAATTGCGGTGTGTCGCCGAAACGGACATGCTGACAGGCATCGGCAACAGGCGCTGGTTCATGTCGTCTTTGCCGCGCTCGATGATCGAGGGCGATGCGCTGTTGCTGATGGATCTCGATTTTTTCAAGCAGGTAAATGACCGCTTCGGTCATGATGCCGGCGACGCCGTTCTCGTGTCGTTTGCCGAAGCGATCAGTCGTAGTCTGCGGCCGGGCGACAGCTTCGGCCGATTGGGTGGAGAAGAGTTCGGGCTGTACCTGCCAAAGATGACTGCAAGCGAGGCGCTCGCGACGGCGCAGAGGCTGTGCGGTGTCGCACGTGGTCTCGTCGTCGAATGCGGCGGCGAGCGGATCTCGCTGACGGTGAGTATCGGCGTTGCTATCGCAGTCGACGACCAGCGCTCGCTGACAGACCTACTCAAGTTGGCCGATGCCGCCCTCTATGCAGCAAAGGATTCCGGGCGAGATCGTGCCGTTCTATTCGATCCAAGTCTACGCGCCGCTGCGTGAGGATCGGCTGCTACGGTGAGATTGTCAGAGGCCAAGTGCTGACAGCATCAGGAATGTTGCAAAGAGGATGAAATGCGTCATGCCCTCGATGGCGTTGGTTTCGCCGTCGTTGAGGTTGATCGCCGCCGCGATCAGCGTGATCGCCACCATCACTGTCTGGACGGGTGTCATGGCCATGATGAAAGGTTGGCCCGTATAGAGGGCGATCGCCTCCATCACCGGCACCGTGAGGATGACGGTCGATAGCGATGCGCCCATGGCGATGTTGACGGTCGCCTGCATGCGGTTGCCGAGCGCCGCCCGTAGAGCGGTCAGGATTTCGGGCGCTGCGGAAATTGCTGCAACGACGATGGCGGTCAGGGCGAGGGGAGCGTTAGTATCCCGCAGGCCTTCCGTCATGAAGTTGGACATGAACTCCGCAAGGAGGCCAATGATGACAACGCCGATCAGGATCGTCGCGATCGACGCGGCTGTCGAATCTTCCGTCGAGTGTTCCGCCGCATCGGACTTCTTCCGGTCGCTTCGAGGATAGGCATAGCTGAAGAAGTAGCTATGCTGACCGACCTGCATGCGCAGGAACAGGCCGTAGAGCGCGATCATCGCAACGATGGTGAAGGCGGAGTAGTAGTGCCATTTTGCGTCGGGCACGAATTCCGGGACGATCATCGAGATGCCCATGGCGGTCAGGATCATGACGCCGTAGGTCTTGCCCGAATTGTCGTTGTATGGCTGCTCGCCGTGCTTCAAGCCGCCGAGCAGGGCGGCAAGCCCAAGAATGCCGTTTACGTCGAGCATCAGGGCCGCGTAGATCGTGTCGCGAACGAGGGTTGGGGAGCCTTCGCCACTCATCATGATCGCAAGGATGATCACTTCTACGGCAACGGCCGACAGCGTCAGGATCATCGTCCCGTAGGGGTCGCCGACCTTGATTGCCAGAATCTCCGCATGGTGGGCAACGCGAACGGAGGCAACGACGATGGTCGCGACGAGTGCTGCCGCCGCTGTCAGCGATATGGCGCGGCCCATCTCAAGAACCGTGTGTTCCGAGAGATACGCAACAAGGGCGACGAGCGTTGCCAGCACCAGGAACATTTCGCCCTTCAGGCGCGACACGATTTGCACGAAAAGCTCCACTGTTGAATCATCACGCCAGTCTAAAGCCGTGATTTCACATAGCAAGCGAACGCGGGTGGAGCGTCCGTTTGCAGTCTTGCAGATTTAATGGAATACTACCCCATCGGTCAGCCGGAAGCATATCGCGGCGCCCACTCGTCTCTTGCAACGCGGCCCGCGCAGAACTGGATGCAATCCGGTTAGTGTTCGGGCGCGAACAAGAAGAGGAGTGAGATGCATGGTCAAGGTGGTCTACGAGGTCGTTCCTCACGACGGGGGCTGGGCCTACCGGTTGGGCGGTGTTTATTCCGAAGCATTCCCCACACACTCCGAAGCGCTCGAAGCAGCCCGTATCGTTGCGGCCGAACAGCAGGTTGGCGGCGATTCCGCTGAAATCAGCTGGCAGGATGACAAGGGCAAATGGCATGAGGAGTATGCCGAAGGCGGAGACCGGCCGGAGACCGAGGTTGTCGATGGCACCTGGAAAAGCCATTCCAGCGAAGCCTCGCCGCGCGCATGAGCATGGTCGATCATCGTCGATGATCAGCCCGGGCGCTTCCGCGCGGTTCCTCTCACATAATTCGTCAGGCCGCCCACGAGGGCGTCGAACGTGACGCGGTAGCGGCGTGCGGTCTTGATCGCTTCATGCATGACGACCCAGGTGTCGAGCGGTATCCGGAAACACTCCGGCAGGACTGGCAACAGATCAGGGTCTCGTGCCGCAATTCCCATTTGGCAAATTCCGATACCCAAGCCGGCGCGAATTGCCGCGATTTGCGCGTGCGCATTCTCACTCTTGAAAGCGAAGGCTATTCCGTCCGGCAATGGAAAGCGCGCCATCATTGTCCTGATGTAGGCGCTCTGCCGGTCAAAGCCGACAAGACGGTGTCGGGCGAGGTCGGTCATCTCCTGTGGCATTCCGTATTGCTCGAGGTACCGACGGTGGGCGTGAAAGCAAAGCGGTATCGCCCCGATGCGGCGGCCGATCAGCTGGTCCTGGACTGGTTTTGCCATTCTAACGGCAATATCTGCCTCCCGGCTGAGGAGGTCCTCGATGGCGTCTGATGCCGAGAGCTCTATTTTGAGTTCAGGATGGGCTGCCATCAGTGGTTCGAGGATCGGCGGCAACACTTCGACCCCGATGACCTCGCTGGCACTTATCCGCACGGTACCGGCAACCCGATCGCGATGTCCCGAAGCGGTTCTTAGCAGGGCGGCAGATGTTGCGGCGAGCGTTCGGGCATAGGGTTCCAATTCAGCGGCCGCATCGGTGGGTAGGAGACCGTTTGGCGAGCGGACGAAGAGCCTCGAACCGATCGCTCCCTCAAGCGCATCGATATGCCGTCCGACAGTCGGCTGTGTTAAGCCCAGTTCACGTGCCGCTGCCGAAAGCGATCCGTGGTCCAGCACGGCCAACAGCGTTCGGTAGAAATGCCAGTCCGGTTCCTTCTTCATACATTTATGTATATCGGCGCCACGAACGTCGTCAATTTTGTTTATGTAAACACGTAGGCATGATTGGCTCAGTTCAAACTGACGGAGATCATCATGACAAGACAGAACGGACAGACGGCCCTGGTGCTCGGGGCAACGGGCGGGATCGGAGGGGAGGTTGCTCGCAAACTCGCCGCGCGCGGCTGGCGCGTGAGGGCGCTGAACCGAGATGCTGCAAAGGCCCGCGCAAAAGCGCCCGAGTTCGATTGGGTCCAAGGCGACGCGATGAACGCCAGCGATCTCATGACCGCGGCGCAAGGTGTCAGCCTTATCGTTCATGCCGTTAATCCGCCGGGTTACCGCGACTGGGAAAAGCTCGTTCTTCCAATGCTCGACAACACCATTGCAGCCGCGCGTTCGGTCGGTGCGCGCGTTGTTCTGCCAGGCACGGTTTATAATTTCGGACCGGATGCCTTTCCGGTTCTCAGAGAAGACAGCCCGCAACATCCCGTGACGAAGAAGGGAGCAATCCGCGTCGAAATGGAAAGACGGCTGGAGCTTGCCTCGCGCACCGGCGTGCGGGTCATTATCGTTCGTGCCGGCGATTTCTTTGGGCCCGGGGCTGCAAGCAGCTGGTTCTCGCAAGGTATGGTTACGGCGGGAAAGCCGCTCGCCACCGTCAGGAATCCGGCACGGCGTGGTGTCGGGCACCAATGGGCCTATCTGCCTGATGTTGCAGAAACGATGATCCGTCTTATCGAATGCGGCGACCGTCTTTCATCGTTTGCCACCTATCACATGGACGGATTTTGGGACGCCGATGGTTCTCAGATGCTGGCTGCGATCAAACGGGTCGCCAATCTCCCGGTAAAAGCGAAAGTCTTTCCCTGGTGGATGGTGCCGCTCGCTGCCCCGTTCGTTACCTTCATGCGCGAGCTGAAGGAGATGCGCTATCTCTGGCAGGAGCCGCTGCGGATGTCGAATGAACGGTTGGTCGCTGAACTCGGCAGCGAACCGCACACGCCTATCGACGAGGCCGTTTTCACGTCTTTGGTCTCGCTTGGCTGCCTGCCGACTGCCCAAGACACCGAGGCACGCCTCCCGGTCAAAGCGGATCACTAGACCTGTTTGGAGTTGCATCGCGACGGCATCTGAAGATAGCCTCAAGGATGCGCGGTTGCTCCAGTCGCTGCGGGATCGCCGCACCAATCCAGAGGATGAGGACGCCCAACAGCTCAAGAGGATCGAGCAATGAGCAAGAACGCCGGCGGCGCGAAGCAGATGCTGCTCTCAGGCGGCAATCCCCAGATCGCGAAAGCCGAAGGCGACGCGCCCGTAAAGCGTTACATCGAAGAGATGCCCGGCTGGAAGAGCGGCGTCGGCAGCCGCTTGGACGCGCTGATCGTACGAACCGTGCCGAACGTCGATAAGGCGGTCAAATGGAATTCACCATTCTACGGCATCCGGGGAAACGGCTGGTTTCTGAGCCTTCACTGCTTCACCAAGTACATCAAGGTGGCCTTCTTCCGCGGCACTTCGCTGGATCCGGTACCCCCAGGGGTGTCAAAACAGAAAGAGGTACGATACCTCGACATCCATGAAAACGATCAGCTAGATGAGGCTCAGTTCGCCGACTGGGTGAGGCAGGCAAGCCAGTTGCCCGGTGAACGGTTGTGAGGCGAATCTGGAGGCGGCCGCTGTGGGCCCGAAGGCCGAGCGCACTGCGAAGTCGAGGTGGCTGGGTGGGCTGGAATGGAGGAAACCGACAAATGAAGGCATCGGAACGCATTGATCAATTGATTGAAGGAATTGCAGACTGGCGCGGCAAGACGTTTGCCAGCGTCCGTAAAACAATTCTCGAGGTCGACCCCGGCATAGTCGAGGAATGGAAGTGGATGGGTAGCCCCGTCTGGTCTCGTGACGGAATGATCGCTGTCGCCAACGCGCACAAGGGGAAGGTGAAGCTGACCTTCGCGCACGGAGCCAAACTCCCCGATCCCGACAAGTTGTTCAACGCGGGCCTCGAAGGCAACGCCCGTCGCGCCATCGATTTCTTCGAGGGGGAAGATGTCAATGAGCCCGCTCTAAAGAAACTCGTCCGGGCCGCTATCGATTACAACAAGAACAACCTGAAGAAGAACGCTCCGGCGAAGGCTGGAGCTAGCAAAGGCAACCAAGCGTAGCGCCTGCATTTTTTTAACAATCGACGCAGCGGACTTTTGGCCCGTTGCGTCGATCGAACATTGCGCCACGCCGGTTACGGTCTCGGAAAAGAAGATCCCGCCCCAGATGGCGGGACCTTTGTCGTTAAGTGGGGGCTCAGGCGGCCTTTTCTTGGGTCGGATAGTCGACGTATCCGGCGGCACCGCCGCCGTAAAGCGTTGCCTGGTCAAGGACTGCTAGGGGCGCATTGTCCTTAAGGCGCTGGACGAGGTCCGGATTGGAGATGAACGGTTTGCCAAACGCAACGAGGTCGGCGCGGCCGCTTTCGACGGCGTCGATTGCCATGTCACGGTCATAACCGTTATTGACCATCCAGCTCGCCTTTCCACCCGCCTTCTCGTAGGCGTCGCGAAGCGCCTTGTAGTCGAAGGGCTTGTCACCCTGCTGATAGTTGCGATCGCCACCGGTCGCACCCTCGACGACGTGGATATAGGTGAGATCATACTTTGCCAGACCTTCAACCACATAGGTGAAGATTGACTGCGCATCCGGGTCGGAGGAGTCGTTTGCCGGCGTCACGGGCGAAATCCGGATGCCGGTGCGGCGAGCGCCGATCTCGGCGGTGATGGCGTCGACGACTTCGAAGAGGAAACGTGCGCGGTTTTCGACAGAGCCACCATATTGATCCGTGCGGTCGTTGATGCCGGAGCGCAGAAACTGGTCGATCAGGTAGCCGTTTGCAGCGTGGATTTCGACTCCGTCGAAACCAGCTTCGATCGCGGCGCGCGCTGCCTTGCGATAGTCTTCGACAATGCCCGGGATCTCGGACGTTTCGAGGGCACGCGGCTCAGAGGTCGGCACGAAGCTTCCCGTACCATCCGGATTGACGAGATAGGTCTTGGACTTCGCGGCCGTATTCGTCGAGGAGACGGGCTTGCCGCCGTTCGGCTGCAGCGTCGTGTGCGAGATACGGCCGACATGCCACATCTGAACGACAATCTTGCTGCCCGCCGCATGCACGGCGTCAGTCACTCGCTTCCATCCGTCGATGGCTTCCTTAGAGTAGAGACCGGGAACGTTCGCATAGCCCTGGCCTTGATGCGTAATGGCGGTTGCCTCGGTCACGATCAGCCCAGCGCCTGACCGCTGGCGGTAGTATTCGACGTTGAGGTCGTTCGGAACGGCGCCCGGCGAGCGGTTACGCGTAAGCGGCGCCATCACGATGTGGTTCTTGATGGCAATATCGCCAACGTTGGTCGGTTCGAAAAGCTTGCTCATTAGAGTCCTTTCTTGGTGCTTGAAGATCACTCGGCCGAGGCGGACGGGCCTGCCATTCGGCAAAGGGACAGGCGAGGGGCGGTTGCTACACGCCCGATCAACGGAGGCTGCAAGCAGTACTGCCCGGTCGTCGTGTTCGCAGGCATGGTGGCGAGCACAGGTGCGCTCGCACGACGCATCGCGAAGGCGACCGGCATCCTACAGATCCCTTGAGAGTTGATTGAGGAAAGCCGCGATGGTTTCCTCGTTGCGCTTGTAGAAGATCCATTGGCCGACACGCCTTGTCGTGACAAGGCCTGCTCGGCTCAATGTGCCTAGATGTGCTGACACAGTCGATTGAGAGAGACCGCAGCGCTCAAACTGGCTGGCGCATACGCCCATTTCTAGCGGATGCTCCTGTGAGGAGAAGTGATCCCTAGGATTCTTCAGCCAGTTGAGGATCTCCATCCGTGTCGGATGGGCTATCGCCTTCAGGATTTCGTCTTTATCCATCGCCGTTTGCCGAATTATAAATCGTCTCTTGGCGATATATGGATTGGCAATTATCGATATGCAAGTCACGACGGCGTGAACGGCACAATTTTTGACATGGCTAAATTTTGAGCAAAAAAAGAGGGCCTCCGAAGGATCGGGGCCCTTTAAAGGTGTGAAGGTCAATAAACCTCCAGAGGGGAACAGCCAATGCGGTGGCACTGGGAGAGAAGCCACGAAATGCATCAGCTGAGTGGGATATGATGCTTTGAGAGGCAGATTTCAATGCATGTTTCCGCATGCCTGCTATGCGCTGCACAATTTTCTGCTGCAATGCGAAAAAATCGGGCAAGAAGGGAGTGCTTGGGCAAAAAAAGAGGGCCGCCGAAAAATCGGGGCCCTTATAGGTGTGAAGGTCAAAACCTCCAGAGGGGAACAGCTAATGCGGTGGAACTGGGAGGAAAAGCCACCGTGTGCATCAGCTGTAAGCGATATGGTGTTTTAATGAGCAAACGGCAACCCCATTTTATGCATGCCAGACATGCATACATTGCAAAGCTTGTATTTCTGAACTGGACAACTAAAAGTTCCAGTTGCGCGCCTTGCTGACAATGAAGTCGCGGAAGGCCTTAAGCTTGGCGGCATTCTTCATTTCGTCGGGGTAGCAGAAATAGGTGTCAAACGACGGGACGTCCGCGTTGATCGGCAGCTGGATGAGGCCAGGGTCGCGTCCGACAATATAGTCGGGCATGCAAGCGATGCCCATGCCCAGCAGGCAGGCGCGCTTGATCGAGGTCTGGCTGTTGATCTGCAGGTGCGGGATGCGCTTGTTATCGGACGAGCGCCCAGCGACCTCGAGCCAGTTGACGTCAAGCAGGTAGCTCGGTGCTGGTTCGCCGAATGTGATGATGCGATGATTGTCGAGGTCTTCGACCGTCTGTGGCTCGCCATGGCGATTGATGTAGGAGGGTGCGGCATAGACGTGCATGTGAACGGTGAACAGCTTGCGCTGGATCAGATCGGACTGCACCGGCTGGCGCAAGCGGATTGCGCAATCCGCGTAACGCATGTTGACGTCCACCTCCTCGTTGTCGAGGATCAACTGGATCTGGACATCCGGATAGAGTTGCATGAATTCCTGGATCTTGTCCGTCAGCCAGCCTTGGCCAAGGCCTACCGTCGTGGTAACACGCAGCTTTCCGGTCGGCGTCTCCGTCGTCTCGGTCAGCTGCATCTTCACCGTTTCGAGCTTCAGCAAAACGTCGTGAGCGGTGCGATAAAGCAGCTCCCCCTGTTCCGTCAGGATCAGGCCGCGCGCATGGCGATGGAAAAGCTTGGTGCCGACATCCTGCTCGAGCGCACTGACCTGGCGGCTGATCGCGGACTGGGACAGATGCAGTTTATCCGCCGCATGGGTAAACGAACCCGCTTCGGCAGCTGCGTGAAAGATACGCAGCTTGTCCCAATCCAGTGGCATTCCCCCACCCCTCATAGCCGATCCTACTCCGCGGCCACGGCGACAGGCATATGGCCCGTCAGATATCGTTCGGCTTCGAGAGCTGCCATGCATCCCATACCGGCGGCGGTGATCGCCTGGCGGAACGTATCGTCGGTCACGTCACCTGCGGCATAAACACCCTCGAGGCTGGTGGCCGTCGAATTCGGTGCGGTCCAGAGATAGCCATTGTCCTTCAGCTTCAGCTTGCCCTTGAAAAGCTCGGTTGCCGGAGCGTGCCCGATTGCAACAAAAACGCCGTGGACAGCGACCTCGGTGATTGCGCCGGTCCGCGTATCACGCAGGCGAGCGCCGGTGACGGACGGCGGCATCGGCGGCTTGGCTGGCGTGCCGATGATTTCGGCGACCTCGGTGTTCCAGAGCACTTTGATGTTTTCCTTCGAGAACAGGCGCTCCTGCAGGATTTTTTCCGAACGAAAGCTGTCGCGGCGGTGGACGACCGTCACCGACTTCGCGATGTTCGAGAGGTAGAGCGCTTCCTCGACGGCGCTGTTGCCGCCGCCGACGACGATCACGTCCTTGTTCCGGTAGAAGAAGCCGTCGCAGGTTGCGCAAGCCGAGACGCCGAAGCCCTGGAAGTGCTGCTCGCTCTCGATACCGAGCCACTTCGCCTTGGCGCCGGTTGCGATGATCAGTGTATCGGCCGTCCAGACCTGGCCGCTATCCGTGCGGGCCACGAACGGCCGCTGGTTCATCTCGACTTCGGTGACGATGTCATTGACGATCTCCGCGCCGACATGTTTTGCCTGCTGCAGCATCTGATCCATCAGCCATGGTCCCTGTATGGGGTCGGCAAAACCCGGATAATTCTCCACGTCGGTGGTGATCATCAGCTGTCCGCCTTGCTCCATGCCGGCGATCAGAACTGGCTTCAGCATTGCACGGGCTGCATAGACGGCAGCCGTGTAACCGGCGGGGCCGGAGCCGATAATGAGCACCTTGGTATGGCGGGCGGACATGGTAATTCCTTTCGA
This sequence comes from Rhizobium mesoamericanum STM3625, assembly GCF_000312665.1. Lineage (GTDB taxonomy): Bacteria > Pseudomonadota > Alphaproteobacteria > Rhizobiales > Rhizobiaceae > Rhizobium > Rhizobium mesoamericanum. The sequence continues at coordinate 3,499,447 of NZ_HF536772.1, forward strand.
CTGTCAGGAGAGCGGCGGCTAAGAGGCGAATGAGGCCGTTTCGCGATCCATTCGCCATTTATGAACGTCCAGTGCTTTTATTCAAGGGCAGCCTTGCGTTACCAACAAGGCTTTCTCCGGCACGCTGTGCAACAATCCATCGCCGGGTTGAAACTTTCTTGCGAATTCCGTCGCTTTATATAGAAGCTGGCAATCACGAATTAAAGGAAGGGCAGGATTGTGCTTCGCGCCGAACTTGACGCCATCGATATAAAGATATTGCGTGAGCTGCAGGCTGACGGTCGCATGACCAATGTCGAGCTTGCCGACCGCGTCGGCATTTCGGCTCCGCCTTGCCTTCGCCGCGTGCGAAAGCTCGAAGAGACCGGCGTCATCGAAGGCTATCACGCAATGCTCAACAGCCCGAAGCTCGGCTTCGATCTTGTCGCCTTTTGCATGGTTGGCCTCAAGCATCAGTCGGAAGCCAATCTCAAGGCCTTCGCCGCCGCGACCGCGCAGTGGCCCCTGGTGCGGCAGGCCTGGATGGTATCTGGAGACAGCGACTTCCTTCTGCACTGTGTTGCGGAGAACCTGACGAGGTTCCAGGATTTCGTTATCGAGGTGCTGACGGCCAATGAACACGTCGATACCGTGCGCACGATGCTGACGATCCGGCAGGTCAAGCGCGTCGGGTTGGTCGAGGTCTGAGCGGCAAAGGAGCTGAAAGCGAGGCTCTATGAATGGAACTGCTTATGCCTTAAGGAAGGCGCTTTGCTAGCCGTTGGTGGCGAAGACACGAAGATCATTCTATGAGCAAACTGCCCATATCCGCGTTCATCATTTGCCTGAACGAAGAGGCATATCTGGGCAATTGCATCGAAAGTCTCGATAAGTGTGCGGAAATCATCGTCGTCGATTCCGGTTCGACGGACGGCACGGTCGCTCTCCTGCAATCCTATATCGACAAGGGATGGCCGATCCGGCTGTTTCACGAGGCTTGGCGCGGCTATGCGGGGCAGAAGCAATTCGCACTCGACCAGTGCACCCAGCCCTGGTGCCTGAATATCGATTCCGACGAGCGGCTCGATGCGCCACTGCGAAAGCTCTTGCCCGCACTGGTTGCCGCTGCCGATAACATTGTGGGGTGGCGTGTGGCGCGTCGTCCCTATCTCGTCGGTTATGGCTACACCCCCGAACATGTGCACGAACGACGGAATTTGCGGCTAATCCGCAAGGGCCGCGGTGCATATGATCTGACGCAAACTGTTCATGAAGGCATCGTGCCAACGGGACGGATCAAGGATGCGAAGACCGGCAGCCTTCTTCACTACCGGCCGCTGATCATCGATGAGCAGATCCTGAAGGAAAACAAGTACTCGACCTTAAAGGCCGATCAGCATTTTGCCTTGGGCGAGGGGACGACTTTCCTGAGGCTGATTTTCAGCCCGCCGCTTTATTTCCTCCGCTTGTATTTCCATAACGGCCTATGGCGCTGCGGAGCGTCGGGCTTTATCGAGGCGATGACAGGGGCTGTTTATGCTTTCCTTACGCAAGCCAAGCTCTATCAACGTCGGACCACGCAGCGGCACCCGAACTTTGATGACGCAGGAAAGCGCTGAGGTTCAATCGCGATGAAAGTGATGCATATCCATTTCGGCAAGGACGGCGGAGCGGAGCGCTTTTTTGTCAACCTCGTCAATGCGCTGCATGACCGCGGTATCGAGCAGCGCGCGCTCATTCGGCCCGATCGCAGCTGGCGTCAGGACATAGAAAAGTGCGGCGAGGTCTATGAGGGTGTGTTCCGACGCATTTCGCTGTCCCGCTTCATCTTGTCGGCGCGGATGCGCGGCATACTGAACGATTTTCAGCCCGACGTGATCATGTCCTGGCAGTTGCGTGCCAGTCGCTTTATGCCGCGATACAAGAACGCCCGACGCATTTCCCGGCTCGGAGACTACCCGGAACACCTCGGCTACTATCGCAATTCCGAAACGCTCGTCTGTATCACGCCCGACATTGCCAAACGTGTCCGGGAACTTGGCTGGACGCGTGGGGTCGAGGTGATCGCCAACTTTACGCGCTCGGCTCCAAGCAAGCCAATCGTCAGGGAAACGCTCCAGACGCCCGCAAATGCGTTCGTTGTGATCGGCATGGGGCGTTTCGTAAAGCGGAAGGGCTTCGATGTCCTGATCAAGGCGATGGCGCGAACTCAGGGCGCGTACCTATGGTTGCTGGGCGACGGGCCTGAGCGCGAGAACCTTGAAAAACTCACCGACGAACTCGGCTTGCGAGAGCGTGTTCGGTTTGCGGGATGGCGGACCAATGCTTACGCGTATCTCGCGTCGGCCGATGTCTTCACCGTAACCTCGCTTCACGAGCCACTCGGCAATGTGTGCCTTGAAGGGTGGGGTGCCGGCAAGCCCACGATCGGCTCCCGCGCCGAGGGGCCGAGCTGGGTGATGACAGACGGCAAGGACGCGTTGATGGTCGATTGCGGCGATGTCGACGGGCTTGCGATTGCGATCGCACGCGTTCGCGATGAACCGGACCTGCGCACCGCATTGATCGAGGGCGGTCAGGAGACACTTAGGAACCGATTTTCCGAGGAGGCGATCACGCAGGCCTATATCCGCCTGTTCCAGAGGGGGACGAGCGCGCCGTGAGGGTGATGCATTTCCATTTCGGCAAGGATGGCGGGTCAGAACGGTTCTTCGTGCATCTTGTCAACGCCTTGGCACGACGTGATGTCGAGCAGAGCGCGATCATCCGACCGAACCGGATCTGGCGCAAGGATATGCCAGCCTCGGTCAGGATCGCGGAAAGCAACTTTCGCAATCTTTCGCTGGATCGGATCCTGCTGCCTTTCAAAGTCGCCCTCGACGCGCGACGGCTTCGACCCGACGCGATCATGGCCTGGGCGCCGCGCGCCAGCGAATTGATGCCGAACTACAAAGGATGCATCAAGATCTCCAGGCTCGGGGATTATCCGACCAATCTCAGCTATTTCAAAAACTCCGACATTCTCGTCTGCAACACTCCCGGTATAGCCGAGCATGTGCGCGAGATAGGCTGGACACGCGGTGTCGAAGTCATCTCGAACTTCACCAGTGCCGACAAGGCCGTTCCGGTCGACCGTGCAGCATTCGATACACCGGTAGATGCACCTGTTGTGATGTCTATGGGCCGTTTCGTGCCACGCAAGGAATTTGCGTTGCTGACCGCGGCAACAGCAAAGCTTCCGGGTGTCTATTTATGGCTTGCCGGCGAAGGCGAGGAATTGGAGAACGTCAAGAAGGTCGCGGCTGATCTTGGCATTGCGGACAGGGTGCGTTTTCTCGGCTGGCAGAAGGATGCACGGCCTTTCGTCGCAGCTGCCGATATATTCGTCATGCCATCAAACCACGAGCCGCTTGGCAATGTCATTCTTGAGGCATGGGCGCAGGGCAAGCCGGTCGTTTCCAGCCGTTCCGAAGGTCCTTCCTGGTTCATGCGCGATGGCGACAACGGGCTTTTGGTTGAAATCGGCGATACGGACGGCTTTTCGCAGGCCATAGAACGGCTGATCAACGATCCGCTATTGGCTGCAAAGCTTGCTGCAGGCGGACGCGAGACACTGATGAGCCGGTTCTCCGAAGAGGCGGTTGCGAACGCCTATCTTGCGCTTTTCAAGCGCAAACCTTGACGCCGTCACTCAAAGCGACCGATAGACCGCAGCAAGCTTGCGCGCTTCCCCTTCGATGCTGAAGGCAGTCGCAGCATGGGCTCGTGCGCGCGCCGATGCTTGCTGCCGGCGACTGTCGTCGTCGATGAAGAGACAGGACGCTTGGACCATTGCATCGAGATGATCGCGCTGAACGACAATGCCGGTTTCGTCGGCGCCGGTCACCACCAGCTCCGGAAATGCGCCAACGTCAGTGGCGACGACAGGAACCGCCGTTGCCATCGCTTCAAGCGGCGTCAAACCAAAACCTTCCCAGCGCTGTGGAGCGATGAAGAGGTCGAGCGTCCGGTACCAATCGTTGATATTGGTGTGTTCGCCGATAAAGAGAATGCGATCAGCCAGGCCGGCGGTAGCGACGCGTGACTTCAGTTCCTTCTCGAACTCGATATGCTGGGTCGTTGCGCGCCCCGCAATAATGGCGATCCAGTCCGGTCGCGCTGGCAGCAGGCGGATCATGCTGTCGACGAAAAGGTCCGTGCCCTTCTGATGGCGAATACGACCGAAGCAGCCGACGATCTTCTTCGTCGCGTCGAGACCAAGCAGCTGTTTGACTTTTGCCTTGTCGTCCGCCGGTGAGAAGCGGGCAGTGTCTATTCCGTGCAGGACAACGGTGTTCGGCACCTCGAGATAGTTGGCCGTTTTGCCGCTGGTTGCGATTACGGCGTCCATCTTCGAGATGAGCCACTTCGTCCAGCCGCTGTGGCGACGCTGTGAGGCCGAGGTGAAGACAATCTTCAGCGGCATGCGCAGGACATCGCGCATCGCGATGGCCGGCAGCATCTCAATGTTTCGGCGAGCGTGCCATACACGAAATCGCTTGCCTTGCGGAGCGCGCCAAAGCTTCGGCAAATCGCGAAAGCGAATGTGCGGCAGAGATGCCGGAAGTCCTGGTCCGAGAGCCGCGATTTTCTCGCCGAGTGCGCGCTGGATTGGGATCAGCTGAATGATGGTCGAGGTGACGCCGGAGAGCCGTTTCTTGAAGTTCGGCGCAATGATTTCGACGTCACTGACATTGACGATAGCCGATTGGCCGCGACCGTCCACGGATCGATCAGCCCCAGGAAATGGAAAGCACTTCGTAGGCCTTGGAGCCGCCAGGCGCATTGACCTCGATGGAGTCGCCGACTTCCTTGCCGATCAATGCACGGGCGATCGGCGACGAGATCGAGATACGGCCGGCCTTGACGTCCGCTTCCTGGTCACCCACGATCTGATAGGTCTTTTCTTCCTCGGTGTCCTCGTCAACGAGTTTCACCCTGGCGCCGAACTTGATCTTGTCGCCGGACATCTTCGAAAGGTCGATGACCTCGGCGCGCGCGGTCAGGTCCTCGAGCTCGCTGATCCGGCCTTCGTTATGGCTTTGGGCCTCCTTGGCCGCATGATATTCGGCGTTTTCCGAAAGGTCTCCATGGGCACGGGCTTCGGCGATTGCCTCGATAATCCGGGGACGCTCCTCCTGCTGACGCCAGCGCAGCTCTTCCTGCAGCTTGACGAAACCACCCTGCGTCATCGGTACCTTATCAACCATTTTTTTGTCCTTCACTCCCCGCATCCGCTTAGCTGCGGACACAAAAGAAAACAGGTCCCGAAGGGGAACTTCGGAACCGTGCAACAATCCTACTTACTCGGCTTATAGCAGATCGCCACCGCTGATTTCCATAAAATTCGTATCGCTACTCGAAGGCGCGCGGTTTACGGCTGAAACCCCCGGCAATCCTGACTTCTTGGAACTGCAACACAGCGCATAAGAGGATGGAAGTCCCTGAAGGTCGAGCATTAATGCCCGTGTTGGTTCTGGAATTGGCATCTTCGGGTTGAATTTGAAAGCTGATATGATCGTCACGGGCGATAGGGCATGGTTGGCGCAGGAGGGGAAGATGAGCGACGACTATATCATCAGTGCCAGAAAGCGTGCGGGAGATGCCTTGATTGCGGAACCTGGACCGATCAAGTTTCTGAAGGTGCCCGCCGCCCTCGACAGCTACGATGCGCGTCAGGCAGTGTCCAGCGCCAAGGATTGGGTCACGGAGGTTCAGGGGCTTGCCGACGGCGACGAAAATCCGAATTCGATCGGTCCGCGCGGCGACGTGCTCATCTTCGTGCATGGCTACAACAACGACATTCCAACCGTTCTAAGGCGAATCAGGCAGCTTGGCGCCGACATGCGAGCCGAAGGCTGGCACGGTGTGATCGTGGCGTTTGACTGGCCGAGCGACAATCAGACGCTCAACTACCTTGAGGACCGCTCGGATGCTGCCGCGGTCGCAAGTGAGCTTGTGACGAAGGGTATTCGGCTCTTAAAGCAGAGCCAGCAGTCAGGCTGCGAGACCAATGTGCATCTGCTTGGCCATTCCACCGGCTGCTACGTGATCATGGATGCCTTCGCCCAATCGGACAAGCAGGGCGATCTCTTCAAGGCCGACTGGCGTGTCGGTCAGGTCGCATTCATCGGCGGCGATGTGTCCACCGATAGCCTGGCGCTTGCGAGCGACTGGAACCAGCCGATGTTTCGCCGGATCATGCGGCTCACGAACTACTCCAATCCCTTCGATTCCGTGCTTGCCGTTTCCAACGCAAAGAGGCTCGGTGTTGCGCCGCGCGTCGGTCGTGTCGGACTGCCCGACGCCGTCAATGCCAAAGCGGTGGACGTCAACTGCGGTAAATACTTCGAAACGCTCAATCCCGCCTCGCAGCCGCAGATTGGTTCATGGACCCACTCATGGCACATCGGCAATCGGGTTTTTGCCCGCGACCTGGCCATGACGCTCGAAGGTGCGATCGATCGCCACGCCATCCCGACGCGGCGGGAGGAGGCAGGCAAGCTGATCTTGCAGGATCGACCGCGACCGGCCTTTCAGGGCGCCTGGAATGTCAAGGCAGACGCGCAGGATGCGCGGGCGCGAATCTAGTGACTTCGACGCTGCGAGAAGCGACCGGCGCGCATGGCGCGCCGGTCGCGTTCATCAGAAGTAGCTCTGCAGCGGGCGAACTTCGAGGTTGCCGGCCCGCAGCGCCTTGATCGCCTGGGCGGCCGCCTCGGCGCCGGCCATCGTGGTGTAGTAGGGGACCTTCTGCATCAGCGTTGCACGACGCAGCGACTTGGAGTCCGAGATCGCCTTGTTGCCGTCGGTCGTGTTGATCACGAGTTGGACCTGGCGGTTGCGGATCGCGTCTTCGATATGCGGGCGACCTTCCAGAACCTTGTTGATCTTCGTCGCCGAAATTCCGTTCTCCGCCAGGAAACGCTGCGTGCCGCCGGTTGCCAGCACCTTGAAGCCTTCGCCGACGAGAACGCGGATCGCGGGCAGAACGCCTGCCTTGTCGGCATCGCGGACGGAAACGAAGACGGTGCCTTCACGCGGCAGCTCGACGCCCGCGCCGAGCTGCGACTTGGCGAAGGCTAGTGCAAAATCCGTGTCAAGGCCGATGACTTCACCGGTCGAGCGCATTTCCGGGCCGAGCAGAGTATCGACACCCGGGAAGCGGGCGAACGGGAAGACGGCCTCCTTGACCGCGATGTGCTTAAGCCTGCGCGGATCCGGCTTTTCGCCATAGGCGGCAAAAGTGGCGTCCAGCGTCTCGCCTGCCATGACGCGCGCGGCGATCTTGGCAATCGGAGCACCGATCGTCTTTGCGACGAAGGGCACGGTACGCGAGGCACGCGGGTTCACTTCGAGGACGTAGACGGTGCCGTCCTTGATGGCGAACTGCACGTTCATCAGACCGCCGACGTTCAGGGCCTTGGCCATCGCCTTCGCCTGGCGTTCGAGCTCGTCGATAACTTCCTTGGAGAGCGACCGGGGTGGCAGCGAGCAGGCGCTGTCACCGGAGTGAATGCCGGCTTCCTCGATGTGCTCCATAATGCCGGCGACATAGACATCCGTGCCGTCGCTGAGGCAGTCGACGTCGACTTCGATGGCGTTGGTGAGATAGCTGTCGAAGAGCAGCGGGTTCTTGCCGAGCAGCGTGTTGATCTGGCCGGTCTTGTCGTTCGGATAGCGCTGCTTGATGTCTTCAGGCACGAGTTCCGGAACGGTGTCCAGCAGATAGGTCTGCAGCTGGCTTTCGGCGTGGATGATCTGCATGGCGCGGCCCCCGAGAACGTAGGACGGGCGCACGACCAGCGGAAAGCCAATTTCGGCGGCGACAAGGCGGGCTTGCTCGACCGAGTAGGCAATGCCGTTGTTCGGCTGGTTGAGGTCGAGCTTCATCAGAAGCTTCTGGAAGCGGTCGCGGTCTTCGGCGAGGTCGATCATATCAGGCGCGGTGCCGAGGATGGGGATGCCATTCTTCTCGAGCGCTTCGGCAAGCTTCAACGGCGTCTGGCCGCCGAACTGGACGATGACGCCGACGACTTCGCCCTTTTCCTGCTCGGCGCGCAGGATCTCGATCACGTCTTCGGCCGTCAGCGGCTCGAAATAGAGCCGGTCCGAGGTGTCGTAGTCGGTCGAGACCGTTTCCGGGTTGCAGTTGATCATGATTGCTTCATAGCCGGCATCCTTCAGCGCGAAGGCGGCATGGCAGCAGCAATAGTCGAATTCGATGCCCTGACCGATGCGGTTCGGACCGCCGCCGAGGATGACGACCTTCTTGCGGTCGGAAACCTCGGCTTCGGAGCGCAGCGCGCCGACGAAAGGCGCTTCGTAGGTCGAGTACATGTAGGCGGTCGGCGAGGCGAACTCGGCAGCGCAGGTATCGATGCGCTTGAAGACCGGACGGACGTTGAGGCTGTTGCGGAGCTCGGCGACTTCCTTTGGGCGCTTGCCCGTCAGCGTGGCGAGGCGAGCGTCGGAGAAGCCCATGGCCTTCAGCATGCGCAGGTTTGCGGCGTCGGAGGGCAGACCATGTTCGCGGATGCGGGCTTCCATGTCGACGATCGACTTGAACTGGGCGATGAACCACGGGTCGATCTTGGAGCCTTCGTGTACCTCTTGCGGGCTCATGCCGGTGCGAAGCGCCTGGGCGACCATGCGCAGACGGTCCGGCGTCGGCGTACCGATAGCGGCTCGGATCGCGTTCTGGCTGGATTCGCCTTCTTCGACATCCGGAATTTCGATCTCGTCGAGACCGGTGAGGCCGGTTTCCAGACCGCGAAGTGCCTTCTGCAGCGATTCGGCGAAGGTGCGGCCAATTGCCATGACTTCGCCGACCGACTTCATCGCGGTGGTGAGCACCGGGGAGGCGCCCGGGAACTTCTCGAAGGCAAAGCGCGGGATCTTGGTGACGACATAGTCGATCGACGGCTCGAACGATGCGGGCGTTGCGCCGCCGGTAATGTCGTTTTCCAGTTCGTCGAGCGTATAGCCGATGGCGAGCTTTGCCGCGACCTTGGCGATCGGGAAGCCGGTGGCCTTGGAAGCCAGCGCCGAGGAGCGCGAGACGCGCGGGTTCATTTCGATGACAACCAAGCGGCCGTCCTTCGGATTGACGGCGAACTGCACGTTCGAACCGCCGGTCTCGACGCCGATCTCGCGCAGCACCGCGATCGAGGCGTTACGCATGATCTGGTATTCCTTGTCGGTCAGCGTCAGCGCCGGCGCGACGGTGATCGAATCGCCCGTATGGACGCCCATCGGGTCGATGTTCTCGATCGAGCAGATGATGATGCAGTTGTCCGCCTTGTCGCGGACCACTTCCATCTCGTACTCCTTCCAACCGAGCACCGACTCTTCGATCAGGACTTCTGTCGTCGGCGAGGCATCGAGGCCGCTATTGACGATCTCGAAGAATTCCGAACGGTTGTAGGCAATGCCGCCGCCGGTGCCGCCGAGCGTGAAGGATGGGCGGATGATGGCCGGCAGGCCAACGTGATCGAGCGCCTGTGCGCCGATTGCCATGGCGTGTGCCATGTAGCGCTGCTTGCGGTCGCTCTCGCCGAGGTTCCAGTGGTTTTCCAGCTCGTCGAGCGCCCTGTCGAGCTCGGCGCCGGAGAGGCTTTCGCGCAGCTTGGCGCGCTCGGCCTCGTGCGTCTTGCGGTCGGCATCCTTGATGTCGGTGGCGTTTGCCAGCATGGAACGCGGCGTTTCGAGGCCGATCTTCGCCATCGCCTCGCGGAAGAGGGCGCGATCTTCGGCCTTGTCGATGGCGGCGGGCTTCGCACCAATCATCTCGACATTGTAGCGATCGAGAACACCCATGCGCTTCAGCGACAAGGCGGTGTTGAGTGCCGTCTGCCCGCCCATGGTCGGCAGCAGTGCGTCGGGGCGTTCCTTGGCGATGATCTTGGCAACAACCTCAGGGGTGATTGGCTCGACGTAGGTGGCGTCAGCGAGACCCGGATCGGTCATGATCGTTGCCGGGTTTGAGTTGACGAGGATGACGCGGTAGCCTTCCTCCTTCAGCGCCTTGCACGCCTGGGTGCCGGAGTAGTCGAATTCGCAGGCCTGGCCAATGACGATCGGTCCCGCGCCGATGATGAGGATCGATTTGATATCTTGGCGCTTCGGCATGGGCTTTTTTCCGTTTCCTAGCTGCGCAGAAAGCCGGCCAGGGTGGGAGGCACCGGCCGGGTCGCGCATATGATGGTCTTTTCAGGCTAGAAGCGGCTTATAGGCAAATGTATTTGTAAACGGAACCCCATAAATTGCGGAATCGACAGGAATTGGCAGAGCTTGCGAAAGCCTAGTCGATGCCCGGTACAACAAGCGCCCTTATCTCGCCCCGGCGGGCGGGTTTGGAGATCGCTTCGACGGCGTCGTTGAAGCCAATCCGGCGGGAGATCAGCGGCTCGACCTTGATGATCCCCGACGCGATCAGATTGGCCGCGCGCCGGTGGGTGAACGGGTTGAGGAACGAATTGACCAGCTTGATCTCGCGGAAGAGGAGATCGAACGGCTCGATTGCAATCTTCGAACCTTGAGGCATCACCCCGAGGATAATGACGGTGCCGCCGCGGCGTGCAAGGCTGGGCGCCTGCTCGATTGTTTCGGCAACGCCCGCACATTCGATGACCACATCTGCCCCTCCCGGCAGCAAGCCGTCTGCCGAGGTCAGGCGAGCGACGATATCGCCCGTCGAGGCATCGGCGCTCGCGGTTGCTCCAAGGCCCTCGGCCAGCGCCCGCTTCTCCTCGCTGCGGGTAAGGAGGACGACGTTGGTGGCGCCTGCAAGCCTGGCCAACTGGACGACGAGCAAGCCGATCACGCCGCCGCCAAGGACGACAACCGATGCCCCTGTCCCAATTTCCGCAAGGTCCACGGCGTGGATGCAGCAGGCGAGGGGTTCGCAGAACGCTCCATGGAGAGGATCCAATGCGGAGGGGAGTTCGAAAGCCTGCTGCTGCGGGATGCAGACATAGTCGGCAAAGCCGCCGTCGCGATGGATACCGATCGCCTTGAGGTTATCACAGAGATTGACGCGGCCACGCTGGCATTGCGGGCAGCGACCGCAGGCGATGTTCGGGTCGCCGGTGACGCGCATGCCTTCCCGAAAACCGCTCACGCCATCGCCTATCTGTTCAATGATGCCTGTAAACTCGTGACCCAGGGTTACGGGGGGCTTTGAGGGAAACTCGCCCAGAAATAGATGGCGATCAGTACCGCAGATGCCGCAGGCCTCCACACGCACGAGCAATTCGCCGATTCCGGGCTGCGGACGTTCTACATCGCGCAGGGCAAGCTTGCCCGTCGCTTCGAGCCGCACTGCCTTCATGATTTGTCTCTCCTCCATAGCTGGTCGCAAGGAGGCCCGAGCGCGAGTGTTTCGTCAAGCGGCTGGCTTCGGTTAAAGGAGACTGGTCATTTGTTCTGCGCCGGAAGCGGTGGCCGAAAGCTGGAATTTCCCGATGGCAGAGATATATAAATGAGCCTACAGCGACCGAAGGTTTAGCGCGGGGAACCGTCATGGAATGGAAAGGCCGGCGTCAGTCCGACAACATCGAGGATCGCCGCGGCGATCCTTCAATGGGCGGACTAGGCAGTGGAGGGGGCTTCAGCTTTCCGTCGGGCGGCGGCATGGGCCGGCGCGGCGGTGGCTTGAGCATCGGCACCATCATCTTCCTCGTCGTCATCTACCTTGTCTTCAAGGCGATGGGCATCGACCTGCTGCAGATCATGGATGGCGGCATGACGACCGGCGGGCCTGGCTATGAACAAAGCGACTCGGCAGGTCGGACGCCCGCCAATGACGAGATGACCGCGTTCGTCCGTACAGTCCTGGCTGAAACTGAGGATACGTGGAACGGAATTTTCAAGTCCATGGGCCGTCAATACGAGGAGCCCCGCCTCGTTCTCTTCTCCGGACAGACTCAGTCTGCCTGTGGTTTTGCCTCGGCGGCGACCGGGCCGTTTTATTGCCCGAGCGATCACAAGGTCTATCTCGACACAGCTTTCTTCAGGCAGCTGAGCCGCCAGTTCGGTGCCTCCGGCGATTTTGCCGAAGCCTATGTGGTCGCCCATGAGGTTGGCCATCATGTCCAGAATCTGCTCGGCATCCTGCCGAAGTTCAATCAGGCGCGTCAGCGGATGAGCGAGGCGGATGCCAACAAGATGTCGGTCCGCATCGAACTGCAGGCTGATTGCCTTGCCGGCATTTGGGGCAAGTTCACCGACCAGAAAGGAATTCTCGAGGCCGGCGATCTCGAGGAGGCGCTGAATGCAGCGCAGCAAATCGGCGATGACACGCTGCAGAAGCGCAGCCAGGGCTATGTGGTGCCTGAGAGCTTCAACCACGGCACCTCGGAGCAGCGGGCGCGGTGGTTCAAACGCGGCTTCGATAGCGGGCAGCTTTCAACGTGTGATACGTTCTCCAACCCTGTTTGACTTGAAGCAGCCTCTCCCTTGCGAGGAGGCGCGGGCACCGTCACTTTTCGCTGTCCATGTGTTTGAGCTGCGCGTCGGGATAGCGTGCACCTGCCGCGGCATCCTTCGGCACGGCTCGTTCAATGGCCGCCATGTCCTCGAAGGAGAGTTGCAAGGCTCGTGAATCGAGCGCTTCTGTCAACCGGTCGCGCCTGCGTGCGCCCACAAGCGGCACAATGTCTTGTCCCTGAGCCGCCACCCAGGCAATGGCAACCTGTGCAACCGATACCTTTTTTGCTTGCGCGATCGTGCGCAACTCTTCGACCAGCGCGAGGTTCTGCTCGATATTACCGGCTTGGAAGCGTGGGCTCATACGGCGGAAATCGCCAGCGCCCGTTTCTTGCCCCTTTTGCCAATGTCCACTGATCAGCCCACGGGAGAGAACGCCGTAAGCTGTGATCGAAATTCCGAGCTCGCGGCAGGTCGGCAAGATCTGGTCCTCGATGCCGCGCGAGATCAGAGAATATTCGATCTGCAGGTCGCAAATCGGATGCGTGTTTGCCGCCCGACGGATCGTGTCCACACCGACTTCCGAAAGGCCCACATGCCTGACATATCCAGCCTTGATCATGTCGCCGATTGCCCCCACGGTTTCCTCGATCGGAACGTCGGGATCCAGGCGGGCAGGGCGGTAGATATCGATGTAATCGACGTCGAGGCGCTTCAGTGTATAGGCGAGGAAGTTCTTCATCGCCGCCGGTCGAGAGTCGTAACCGCTCCAGTTGCCGGCCGGATCGCGCAGGGCGCCGAATTTGACGCTGAGGACAATATCGTCTCGCTTGCGGCCCCTTAGCGCCTCGCCGATAAGCATCTCGTTATGGCCCATGCCATAGAAGTCGCCGGTGTCGAGCAGGTTAATGCCGGCGTCGAGAGCGGCATGGATCGTCGCAATGCTCTCGCCGCGGTCGGCTGGCCCGTACATGCCAGACATGCCCATGCAGCCGAGGCCGACGACCGAGACCAAGGGACCGTTTCTACCCAGGTGATGCTTTTCCATTTCGTTCTCCTTCGTAGCGGTATTGATCATTCAGTTGTTTTACCGCACCGGACTTCGTGCGATAATCCGTATGAATGCGAACGGCCTGTACGGGAAAATGCACAATGGAAGATCTTCCCCTCCATGATTTGGATGCCTTCGCAGCCATTGCAAGGGAGCGCAGCTTTCGCGCCGCGGCGCGCAAGCGCGGTGTATCTGCGTCCTCGCTCAGCGACTCGGTGCGGCGGTTGGAGGAGCGCGTTGGCGTTCGCCTGCTCAACCGGACGACCCGCAGCGTCACGCCGACCGAAGCGGGCGAGCGGCTCCTGGAGAGGCTTGCGCCCGCGCTGGGGGAGGTCGCACAGGCACTTCAGCAACTCGACAGTTTCCGCGACAGCCCGAGCGGAACGCTCCGCCTGAACGTGCCGGTAATCGCGTTGCGGCTTTTCCTGCCCGATCTCGCTATCCGCTTTTTGAAGCGTTACCCGCAGATCTCACTGGAGATGGTCGGTGAGGACACTTTCGTCGATGTGCTTGCCGCCGGTTACGACGCCGGCATTCGATACGGCGAGCGGCTGGAGCGCGACATGATCGCAGTGCCGATCGGACCTCGCAGGCAGAGGTACGTCACGGCGGCCGCGCCTGACTATCTGGTGCGCCGTGGTGTCCCCAAGCATCCGCGCGATCTGCTTGAGCACGATTGCATCAGACATCGCTTCTTGAGTGGGGCGACGTTGCCATGGGAGTTCGAGCGCGGCCAGGAGACGCTGATGATCACGCCGAAAGGACCGTTTATTGCCAATGCGATCGATATGGAAATCTCGGCAGCCATCGCGGGGTTGGGCGTCATCCGAACTTTCGAGGAAGTCCTGTCCCCCGCCATCGAAATGGGGGCGCTGGTGCCGATCCTTGGGGCATGGGTAACTGAATTCTCCGGGCCATTTCTCTACTATGCCGGTCGTAAGCACTTGCCACCCGCGCTTCGCGCGTTCGTCGACTTCGTCAAAGACGAACGCGGTAGAAGCGGTTAGAATCCACCTTTGTTCCGCTTCTCCATCAACAGAAGTCGTGTGCCTATCAAAAGATTTGAAATGTTCACGGATTGTTTCGCCCATATGCGTAAGTTATGTAACAAGACCGGCGACGCGATCGTCTTTCCAGAAAACAACCTGCTGTAGAGATGTCTGATGCTCGATCCGAAATTCGTTCGTCGCGGCCTCTTCCTCGTCTTCATGATTCTGTTTCTCGACGTGATCGGGATCGCGATCATCATGCCCGTGTTGCCGGCCTATCTCGAACAGCTGATCGGCGGATCCGTGAGCGAAGCTGCGCTCGACGGTGGGTGGCTGCTCGTCGTCTACGCCGTGATGCAATTCCTGTTTGCGCCATTCCTCGGCAATCTCAGCGACCGCTTCGGGCGACGACCGATCCTGCTTCTGTCCGTGCTGACGTTTGCGATCGACAATTTTATCTGTGCGGTGGCGACGAGCTTCTGGATGCTCTTCATCGGCCGCGCACTGGCGGGCTTCAGCGGCGGTAGCTTTGCGACCTGTTCGGCCTACATCGCCGATATCAGCAATGACGATAATCGGGCAAAGAACTTCGGCTTGATCGGTATTGCGTTCGGCGTCGGTTTCACGATCGGTCCCGTCATCGGCGGCTTCCTAGGCGAGTTCGGTCCCCGCGTCCCATTCCTTGGGGCTGCGGCTTTATCGTTCGTCAATTTCGTTGCCGCCTACTTCATGCTCCCCGAGACGTTGGAGGCAAAGAACCGCCGGACGTTTGAATGGAAGCGTGCCAATCCGTTGGGCACTCTGAAGCAGATGCGAAACTATGACGGTATCGGGCCTATATGCGCGGTCATGTTCCTTTTTTGGCTGGCGCATGCCGTCTATCCCGCTGTCTGGTCCTTCGTGTCGACCTATCGCTATGGCTGGAGCGAAGGGCAGATCGGCCTGTCGCTTGGCATCTACGGCATTGGTGCGGCCTTCGTCATGGGCGTCATTTTGCCGAAAATCGTGCCGGTGCTGGGCGAGTGGAAGACTGCCGTCCTTGGCCTGTCGTTTTCTGTCGTCGGACTAACGGGCTATGCCTTCGCCTGGGAAGGCTGGATGGTCTACACTGTGATCGTGCTGACCGTGATGGAGAATGTCGCCGACCCGCCGCTGCGAAGTATTGCGGCCGGCAAAGTGCCGCCGTCGGCTCAAGGTGAGCTGCAAGGGGCGCTCACAAGCCTTAGCAGCATCACCACCATCGTCGGGCCGCTGATCTTTACACAGTTGTTCGGCTACTTCACGCGCCCGGACGCGCCAGTGCGTTTTGCTGGAGCGCCCTTTCTTCTTTCTGCCATCATCATCCTGATCGCAGCCATCGTATTTTTGGCGAAGGTGCGAACGGCCAAGGCCGCAGACATCGTCGAGCAGCCGGCGGAATGAGCTATCAGAATTCGTGATGCGATGATGAATTTTTCATCATTTGCATAGTTTTCAGTAGTTCTTCGCGGCGCTTTGATCTAAGCCCTATCGATAACCTTGCCGCAACCTGCGGCCGTTGCCGATTCAATCACAGGAACAGTGTCATGGACACGCCGATCGACGCGCGCAAGCTTGCGCCGAGAACCGATAACCATTGGGCAGCGCACTTCCGGGCCACACTGGCGCTCGGGATCCCGCTGATCGGTGCGCAGCTCGCCCAGCTCGGCATCAACACGACCGACGTGATGATCGTGGGGCGCCTCGGCGCCGAAAATCTCGCCGCCATGGTGCTTTCGGCGCAGTTCCTGTTCACGATCCTCGTCTTCGGCTCGGGTTTCGCGATCGCCGTCATACCGATGGTTGCGCAGGCCTATGGCAGGGGCGACGTCGTCAGCGTGCGTCGCTCGCTGCGCATGGGGCTCTGGGTGGTGCTCGCCTATTGGGTGATCATGCTGCCGGCGTTCTTCAACTCCGAGCGGATATTGCTTGCTGCCGGACAGAAGCGCGAAGTGGCGGCACTGGCGCACGGTTATATCCTGATCGGTCAGTTCGGCGTGTTGCCGGGCCTCCTCTACAACGTCATGCGCGCCCTGGTCAGTGCGATCGGTCGCGCCGCCGTCATTCTCAACGTAACGATCGCGATGCTCGTGCTGAATGCCTTCTTCGCCTATGCACTGGTTCTCGGGCATTTCGGCTTTCCGGCGATGGGCCTGGAAGGTGCGGCGATCGTTTCAGTGGTCGTACAGACTGCCGGCTTCCTGTTCATCCTCGGCTACGTACAGAGCAGGGCGGACACGCGCCGCTACGAGATCTTCGTGCGGTTCTGGCGTCCAGACTGGAAGGCGTTCTGGGAAGTCGTGCGTCTCGGTTTGCCAATCAGCGTGACGATTCTCGCCGAAGTGAGCCTCTTCACGGTTGCCTCGTTGCTGATGGGCCACATCGGCACAATCGAGCTTGCGGCGCATGGTATCGCGCTGCAATGGGCCTCCATCGCATTCATGATCCCGCTCGGCTTGTCGCAGGCGGCGACCGTTCGGGTCGGCGTGGCGCACGGACAGGGCGACTACACGGCGGTTGTTCGGGCATCGATCGCAGTCGTCGTGATCGCCTGCCTGATCGCGGGTGCAGGCGGCGTCCTGTTTGCCGTCGCGCCGGAGTTTCTCGGAAGCTTGTTCCTTGACACGAAGCTGCCCGAGGCGCCCCAGGTGCTTGCCTATGCCGGGCCTTTGATCGTTGTTGCAGGGCTTTTCCAGTTGGTCGACGGCCTGCAGGCAATCGCAAACGGCCTGCTGCGCGGTCTGAAGGATGCACGTGTGCCGATGATCCTGGCGCTGATTGCCTATTGGCCGATTGGCTTCTTCCTCGCTTGGGCCTTTGCGTTCCCGCTTGGCTTCGGCGGCATCGGCATCTGGTTCGGATTCCTCGTCGGGCTTGCGGCGGCGGCCGTGATGCTTTGCGCACGCTTCTATCTGCTTCTTGGCCGCGAGAAGACCATGGCCGGCGTCTAGCCGGCCACCTGATCAAGCTGCGACCGGCCTGTAGTTGGCAATGTCGGCTCGAATGCCGAGCCGTTGAAACAGCGCTTGCGGATCGAAGTTTCGGGCGCGATGGGCTGCCTGCACCGCGACCTTTGCCCGGTCGATCATGTCGACACTTTCCCATTGCACGATCGTCACGAAGTTGAATTCGCCAGGACCCGAAACCTGCTCCAGTACCTGATGGCTGATAAAGCCTTCCTGGGCTTGCAGGACTTCATGCGTTTTCAGCACGTTTATCAGGAATTCCTCGCGCGCGGCCCCGGAACGGCGAACTTGTCAATCCGGTAAAACGCTCCGTTCATTCTCATCTCCTTTGGTTTGGATATCACAAAGGCGGGTGTAATTCTTCAAGTCAACTTGAAGTCAATAGGTTGAAACATGTCCATCTGACATCGAAGCAGCGATACGCGAGCTGAAAGCTCGACTGGATGGGCAGATTGAGGTTGCCGGAGCCAACATGGCGCGACCTATGACGGACCTCGGTCGCGTCGTGCCTGGTCGCGGCGAGCCAGCCGTTCTTCGCCGGCCCGCAGCCGGTACGGAGGTGATTAGGTTGGCACACCTTCCTTTTGAGCCCGCGCGACCAACCCGGCGGACTGCCAAGTGTGGTCGGTTTTGAAGATCAGCGTCGAGCTAATAGTTATACATCGACATCGGATCATTGACGCAGGCGTAGTCCAGCAGACATTGCCTGCCGCTGCCGTCGCGCAGACTAGCGGTGCTTAGCTTGTCTCCGGGGCCGCATTGGGCCGGCGGGTAGCGGAAATTGCGGCCACCGAAGCCCAGGCGAACATAGACCTTCTTGGATTGGCGAATAATCTGCGCGAGTTGTGCGCAGCTGTAGTCCTTGGCATCGACCTTCACGGGCCCGGCGGCAAGACATACCGTCGGGAGCAAGCACGCAACGGCGAGAACCAAGAATCTCATGGGTGGCTGCCTCCATGTCCAAGACACAATAAATCAGCACTCGCGGCACAATTCAAACGGATATCTCGTGGCGGACGTGCAACCAATAAATAGGAGGAGCCCCCGCTCAGGAGCGGGCATTTTCAAACGCAGCACCCGGGTGGCCAAAGGGCGCGCAAACGCTCTGCGGCTGGCGATGGACGTTAAAGGCTGCGCGCCGGTGAACCGACCCATAATGTCGGGCAACAACGGGTCAGTTCAGAAAGGCGGGACTTGGCACTACGTCCACGAATACTGCTCAGCGTTCGGCGAGGGCTTCCTCGCCCTTCTTCGCGCGCACCAGATTGATGAAGCGGCGGAAGAGGTAATGGCTGTCCTGCGGACCGGGTGAGGCTTCCGGGTGGTGCTGCACCGAGAAGATCGGCTTGCCTGATACCCGCAGGCCGCAATTGGTGCCGTCGAACAGGGAAACGTGAGTCTCTTCAACGCCATCTGGCAGAGACTTCGTGTCAACGGCGAAGCCATGGTTCATCGAAACGATCTCGACCTTACCGGTGGTGTGGTCCTTCACCGGGTGGTTGGCGCCGTGGTGGCCCTGGTGCATCTTCTCGGTCTTGGCGCCGAGGGCGAGGCCGAGCATCTGGTGGCCGAGGCAGATGCCGAAGACCGGGATGTCGGTCTTGATCAGCTTCTGGATGACGGGAACTGCGTATTTACCTGTTGCGGCGGGGTCACCCGGGCCATTCGACAGGAAAATACCGTCCGGCTGTATGGCAAGCACGTCTTCCGCGCTCGCCGTAGCCGGCAGCACCGTGACCTTGCAATTAAGGCCGGCAAACAGGCGCAAAATGTTGCGCTTCACGCCGTAGTCGAGGCAAACCACATGGTACCTGGCATTTTCGGGCGCAAGCTCACCGTAGCCTTCGTTCCAGATCCACGGGGTCTGCGCCCACTGCGACGACTGGCCTGACGAAGCGACCTTGGCGAGGTCGAGGCCCTCGAGGCCGCTCCAGGCCTTGGCTTCCGCCTTCAGCGTCTCAAGGTCGAAGACACCGTTCGGGTCGTATGCGATGACGGCGTTCGGCGAGCCATTCTCGCGGATCCAAGCCGTCAGTGCGCGGGTGTCGATACCGCACAGGCCGATGATGCCGCGCGCCTTCAGCCAGGCATCGAGATGCTTGACGGCGCGATAGTTGGACGGATCAGTGATGTCGGCCTTGAAGATGACGCCTACCGCGCCGTGGCGGGCTGCCGGCGTCAGGTCTTCGATGTCTTCGTCATTGGTGCCGATGTTGCCGATATGCGGAAACGTGAAGGTGACGATCTGGCCGAGATAGGAAGGATCGGTCAGGATCTCTTCGTATCCGGTCAGCGCAGTGTTGAAGACCACCTCGGCCTGGACCTTACCGGTCGCGCCGATGCCCTTGCCTTCAATGACGGTTCCGTCTGCAAGAACGAGCAGGGCGGTCGGCTTTTCGGTTGTCCAGGGTGCTGTCGCGGTCATCTTAATCCCGTTTCCGGCAGCCACACGTCCTTGGGCAACGTTGGCCAGCCATTTGGTTCGCAAGCATATGCGCGCGGCAAGGCACGCGCTCTCAGGCCTGATCACGAATTTTGGTGCAGGTGGCGGTAAATAGCCACGCTATTGCGCGAGGTCAATCTTTGTACCGCACATTCTGCCGGTTTTCTCGCGCTTTCTGCCGGCGTTTTCCGCAATTTATTTGATCCCATGCATTCGCGTGGTTTATGAAGCGGCAATCAAACAGGAGTGATTATGATGTTGCGCGATCAACTCGCCGCCGCCCTCAAGGATGCCATGAAGTCCAAGAACGCCGAGCGGCTTTCGACCGTTCGCCTGATTCAGGCCGCGATCAAGGACCGGGATATCGCCAATCGCGGCGCTGGCAAGGACGAGGCCAGTGACGACGAGATTCTGCAGATCCTTGCCAAGATGGTGAAACAGCGCGACGAATCGGCGAAAATCTACGAAGAAAACGCACGTCCGGAACTGGCAGCCAAGGAGCGTGCCGAAATCGCCGTGCTGCAGGATTTCCTGCCGAAGCAGCTTTCAGACGCCGAAGTGCGCAGCAACATTGCGGCGATCATTGCTGAGATTGGCGCGGCCGGTCCGAAGGACATGGGAAAAGTGATGGCCGTTCTGAAGGAGCGCTATGCCGGACAGATGGATTTCTCCAAGGCCTCCGGAGCCGTCAAGGAGCAACTGAACTGATCAGCGCTGGCTCGCCACTTTTCTGGCGGCCGGCCCTAGCACTGCCTCCGCGGCGGCGTCGATCACGGCGAATTTTGCCGCCTGATATCCCCAATACTCCATGACAAAGCCGTGGGAGAGCCAGGTGTCGCCCTTGTAGGGCGGCTCGGTCCAGCCGACGCTTCCCATTTCAAAGGCCTGCGTCAGCAGGCGTTTCAGGTGCGTGTTGGAGATCATGAACTGGTTGCGGATTTCCTTGAGCGACAGCTGCCCGATATAAGCGCGTTGCGAGCTGCGATCGAAGTTGTCGAGGCGGCTCATGAGGTAGTCCATGATCAGGCCGCCTGAATTAGCCCAGTTGAACAGGCCGTAGGTTGCGCCAGGGTCACGGACGGCGTCGCTATCGATGATCGCCTTGGAAATCAGCGGCTGCATCGTGGAGAAGGCCGCCGGGTCGGCGTTGATCCGGTCCAGCCGATTGCCGCCGTCCAGGGTGTCGAGAATGAAAAGGTGGGTGGCAAGCCATCTGAAAAAGTGTTCGTGGGCGGTTTCCGTAGGCTCCAGCAGGCGTGTGCGCTTGTCGCTTGCACTTTCGACCGGACGAAGGAAGCGATAGGCAAGCATTTCCTGGATGAAGGCCGCGGCGGTATTGCGGCTTGCAATCTTGTTGGCCACGACGAAGGCGATGAAACGGCCTGAATAAAGGCCGAGTTTCGGTTCGCCGGGGTAGCCGAAATGAAGGGCAAAGCCGGCATGGGCCATCAGCCAGCGTTGTTGCGCGGCAAAGATCGACGCGATGCGCGGACTTTCGCGATAGATCGTGAGCATTTCGCGGGCACAACGCAGCACGGCCACGAAAAAGGCGTCGCACTCTAAAAAATCTTCAACTTTATGTGGCATTCGACCGTCCCGATAAGTCGCTTTCATTAGGCATCGGGCGATAACTGTCAATGCCTTCCACGGACCCCGATGGAGGCGGAACATACAGAAATAAAACTTCTGGGTGAAATTAAAGAAGGCAGGAGCTGGGGGTGCTCCTGCCTTCTTGCTCTTTGCTTTCGGTGGCGACGCAGGACCGAGATCCAAGCCACCGATGACTTGCAAAGACACCCTTGCGAGACGGCGCCGGGGGTAGGGATGGTGCCTCGCATGGGGATCGCTGTGTTGACTGAGAGGTTATTGCGATGCGGCAAGTGATTCAAATTACAAAAAAATAATGATTGGCGTCGGGGGCTGCCTTATGTGTGTCATCGGAGCCGCAAGCGGTCGCTGCTCGATCGCCGAGCGCCGTTGGCGCAATTGCGAAGCTATTGTTCTGTCATCGATTTTTGACAATCGGCAAGAGATGGGGGGGTGGACCGCTAGCCTCCCATACACGCAGAACGCGGGTTGCTGCCTTCAGTGTCGCACCCCCTGTCGCAGGGGTAGTAACGCATTTTTGAACAGCCGGCCCTAGAGAATTTCGAAGGCTGTGGGCCCCCTGTGAATAGCGCGCCCTTTGGCCAAATGCCGTGGCATGTGCTGATGAACCTGCTTATATGGACCCCAGTTACGAGGTTCACATGCGCTTTTCCAATTCCTTTCTCGACGAGATACGCGATCGCGTGCCGATTTCGGACGTGATTGGGCGTCGTGTGAGCTGGGATAAGCGCAAGACCAATGTCTCGCGCGGCGATTATTGGGCTTGCTGCCCGTTTCACGGGGAGAAGTCGCCAAGCTTTCATTGTGAGGATCGCAAGGGGCGCTACCATTGCTTCGGCTGCGGCGTAACCGGCGATCACTTCCGGTTCCTGACGGATCTGGAGGGATTGAGCTTCCCGGAGGCGGTGCAGCAGATCGCCGACATGGCGGGTGTTGCCCTGCCGGTTGCCGATCCAGTCATCGAGAAGCGTGAAAAGGATCGCACGTCACTTTTCGACGTCATGGAGCTTGCGACCAAATTCTTCCAGGATCAACTGCAAACGGCCAACGGCGCGCGGGCACGGGCTTATCTGCGCGATCGAGGATTGACAGGGCGCACGATCGAGACGTTCCGGCTTGGCTTTGCGCCAGATAGCCGCAATGCGCTGAAGGAGTTTTTGGCGGCAAAAGGCGTTGCCAAGGAGCAGATCGAGGCTTGCGGCCTGGTCGTTCACGGTCCCGATGTGCCAGTCTCCTACGATCGCTTTCGCGACCGGATCATGTTCCCGATCCTCTCGTCCCGCGAAAAGGTGATAGCCTTTGGCGGGCGGGCCATGTCTGCGGATGCGCCGGCCAAGTATCTCAACTCCAACGAGACGGAGCTCTTTCACAAGGGCAACGTGCTCTACAATTTCGCGCGCGCCCGCCGGGCAACCCAGGGCGCCAACGGCGAGCGCACGATCATCGCCGTCGAAGGCTATATGGATGTGATTGCGCTGCATCAGGCCGGCATCGAGAATGCCGTGGCGCCGCTCGGGACGGCGTTAACCGAAAGCCAGCTTGAACTCCTCTGGAAGATGACGCCACAGCCGGTGCTTTGCTTCGACGGCGACAGCGCCGGCGTGCGCGCGGCCAATCGGGCCGCGGATCTGGCGCTTCCACATATTAAGCCGGGCCGCACGGTGCGCTTTGCCCTGCTGCCCGACGGCAAGGACCCCGACGATCTGGTGCGCAACGAAGGTCGAGCGCCTTTCGACAAGGTGATGAGCCAGGCCAAGCCCCTGGCGGAGATGATCTGGGCTCGCGAGATCAATACCGGGCAGTTCGAGACGCCTGAAGCCAAGGCAGAACTCGAAGCGCGGCTGAAGCAGCTGGTTGCCATCATTGCCGATGAAAATGTGCGTCGCCACTACCAGCAGGATATGCGCGACCGCCTGAATGGCTTCTTCCAGCCCCAATTCCAAAATCGCGGCAACGAGCGGCGAAGCTTCGATCGCGGTGGTGGCCAATCTCGCGGTCGAGGCAACGACGGATCGCGCGGCCCGCGTCTTTCCGGCGGCGGCATTTCCGACCGGCTCGCACGTTCCGGTCTTGTTAAGGGCCATCAGGAAACCCCAGCCTTGCGGGAAAGCGTGTTGGCGCTGACGGTCATCAATCATCCTGCCTTGATGCAGGACGAGTATGACGAGATCGCTTCGATCGACTACGACAACCGCGAACTGCAGCGGCTTTGGTCTGTCATGCTCGGCGCTGCAGCGGCCGTCGCGGGACCGCATTTGACCCGCGAGTATCTACTGGAGCGTATGGAGGAGCAGGGCTTTGGCCTGTTGCTGCAAGGACTTGAGCAGCAGATCCGCAATGCCCGCCTCTGGATCGCCACATCTGAGGCGGCGATGGAAGATGCGCGCGAAGGCTATCGGCAGGCGCTCGCTTTCCATAAGCGCGCCAAGGCGCTGCGCTTCCAGAAGATCGAACTTGAGCGCGAGATCGCCGAAGCGACCGAGGCCGGCAATGGTGAGGTGATCGACCAGCTGATGCGCGCGCTGCAGGAGGTTCATTTCGAGGGACTTCGTCTCGAAAACCAGGAAGCCATTATCGACGGCTTCGGCGTGCTCTCCGGCCGCGTCAAGGGAGCGGCGAGCCATTGATGGACTCGGCAGAGCGGCAATTTTCCGCTGGTGATGCGCTGTTTGGAGCCGAACGTACGCCGCTTGACATTTTAAACCGCGTCTACGGCTATCCCGCGTTCCGCGGCAAGCAGCAGCAGGTGGTTGAGCATGTCGCCTCTGGTGGCGATGCGGTCGTCCTCTTTCCGACGGGGGCCGGCAAGTCGCTCTGCTTCCAGATCCCGGCGCTCTGCCGCGAGGGATTTGGGATCGTCGTTTCGCCGCTGATCGCGCTGATGCGCGATCAGGTCGAGGCGATGAAGCAGCTCGGCATCAGAGCGGCGGCGCTGAACTCGACACTGTCGCGCGAGGAATTCATCGATGTCCGTCGGGCGATTTCTGCAGGCAAGCTCGATCTTCTCTACGTGACACCTGAGCGCATTCTTCTCGATGGCTTTCGCGATACGATCGGCAACGCGCGGATCTCGCTCTTGGCCATCGACGAGGCGCACTGTGTCTCTCAGTGGGGACATGACTTCCGGCCGGAGTATCGCGAACTCGGCAGACTAGCTGAACACTATCCAGGCGTGCCGCGCATGGCGCTGACGGCGACGGCCGACCCTCACACCCGCGACGATATCGTCGAACGGCTGGCGCTGAAGAATGCCAGGGTGTTCACCACGAGCTTTGATCGTCCGAACATTTCTTATGAAATCGTCGAGCGCGACCAGCCGCGCCAGCAATTGCTGCGCTTTCTTTCAGGACACAAAGGCAACAGCGGTATCGTCTACTGCCTGTCGCGCGCAAAGGTCGAGGATACGGCCGAGTGGCTGAACGGGCAAGGGATACGCGCGCTTCCCTATCACGCCGGCATGGACCGGGCGCTTCGCGATGCCAACCAGGACGCCTTCCTGAAAGAGGATGAGCTTTGCCTCGTCGCCACCGTCGCCTTCGGCATGGGGATCGACAAACCGAATGTGCGCTACGTCGCGCATCTCGATCTGCCGGGTTCGGTCGAGGCCTATTATCAGGAGACAGGCCGCGCCGGGCGTGACGGCCTGCCTTCCGAAGTCTGGATGACCTATGGCATGGCCGACGTCATCCAGCGGCGGCGGATGATCGACGAGGGCGGAGCGGCCGAGGAAATCAAGCGGGTCGAGCGCTCCAAGCTCAACGCACTGCTGGCAATCTGTGAAACCGCCTCGTGCCGCCGCCAGGCGATCCTTGCGCATTTTGGCGAGGTGCATGTTGGCAATTGTGGCGGGTGCGACACCTGTTTGAAGCCGGTTGAAACCTGGGATGGGACAGAGGCAGCCATCAAGGCACTTGCGGCGATCTATAGAACGGGCGAGCGGTTCGGCACTGGACACGTGGTCGACGTGCTGCTTGGCAATGTCAACGAGAAGACGGAACGCTTCGGCCACACGACGATCCCGGTTTTCGGCGCCGGAAACGATCTGCCGGCCCGCACCTGGCAATCGGTATTTCGGCAATTGCTCGCCATGGGGCTGGTCAGGGTCGATCAGCAAGCCTTCGGTGCCCTCAGGCTCGAGCCGGAGGCCCGCGCCGTCTTCAAGCGCGAACGATCGGTCTTCTTCCGCAAGGATCGTCCGGTTGCGGAACGTCGTTCAAAGCGAACGGCGCAGGTCGAGCGGCGCTCCATCCTGTCTGGGAGCGACGGTGTGCTCTTCGAAGCTTTGCGCGCAGAGCGCACGGGGATCGCGCGTTCGCTCGGCGTGCCGCCCTATGTCGTCTTCCCTGATACGACGCTCGTTGCCTTCGCAACCGAGCGGCCGCGCACGCACACGGAAATGCTCGGCATCTCGGGTGTCGGCCAATCGAAGCTCGAACGATATGGCGATGCATTTCTTGATGTGATCCTGAGCCACGATGACTAGGGTTTGACCCTGCGTTTCAATGATGGCATCTTCCGTGTCACGAAAGATGCAGGCGGCGAGTGATGCACGGTTGCATGGCGCCTCTTTTTGCCTTTCGGTCCGTAGCCTTGCCGTTGCCGTCGTCGTTTCTAGCATGCGCCGGCGGAGAGATCCCACAGACATTGCCTTGAACACATAATTGACAGCGGAGAACGTTGGATGCCTGATCCGTCGCAATCGCAGCCGCATTCTGCTCTGGGATCTCTCTTTATCATCGCTGCCGTGGTCGCCATCGGCGCCGGGGCGTTCGCTTATACCGCAGGATGGCTCTCGCCCGGCCGCCTCACCCCGACGAAGCTTGTCGGGGCGCTGGCGCCACCCGATGGGCCGGCGCTTGGCCATCGGCGAAATCATGCAAAAGGCATCTGTTTCACCGGCATGTTCGAAGCGAACGGGAACGGTACCGCTCTCTCCCGGGCGACCGCCTTCGTTGCTGGGCAATATCCGGTTGTCGGACGGTTCAACCTCGGTACGCCTGACCCGAATGCGACTGACGCCACGGTTCGCGTGCGAGGAATCGGAGTTCAAATATCGACACCTGACGGCGAAACCTGGCGCATGGCCATGATCGATCCGCCGATCTTTCCGGTCGCCACGCCGCAGGCGTTCTACGAGCTGCTCGAAGCGTCGAAGAGCAAGGACCCGGAGGTCATTAAAACCTTCGCCGCAGCGCATCCGGAATTTGCGGCCTTCGGCAAGTGGGCGACGACTGCGCCGTGGACTGCCAGCTATGCTGAGGTGGCATTCAATAGCCTCAACGCCTTCATTTTCATGGATGGCACCGGCGCCGAACATGCGGTCCGCTGGTCATTGATGCCGCAAGCGCAGGTTACGCCGATCTCCGGCACCGATTTGGAAAAGCTCGGTCCAAATCACCTGGAAGACGACATCATGGACCGCGTCAGCAAGGGGCCGCAGAGCTGGACAATGGTCTTAACGGAAGCCGCGCCATCGGACCCAACCTCGGATCCGACGAAGGCATGGCCATCGGAGCGCAGAACCGTTCAAGCCGGCACGCTGGTCGTGCAGAAGATCGAGGCGGAGGCAGACGGTCCTTGCCGCGACATCAATTTCGATCCGACCATCTTGCCTGATGGCATCAAGGTTTCCGACGATCCGTTTCCGGCTGCCCGTTCGGCAGCGTATGCGAAATCCTATGACCTGCGCACTTCGGAAGCGAGCTACTATCCCCGAACCGCTGGGAGCACAAAGCCATGAACCGAGCCAAGACAGAGTTCACCGCAGTTCAGCGTTCATTGCATTGGCTGATGGCAATCTGCATTCTGGCAATGCTCTTTATCGGCGTCGGGATGGTGTCCACGATCGGGCGGCAATACACCCCTTTGCTTACCACCCATAAGACCCTGGGCATCACAATTCTCGTGCTGGCCCTGATCCGCCTCGTGGTCCGATTTGTCTATGGCGCGCCAGCGCTGCCTGCTGACCTTCCCGAGCCGATGAAGCTCGCCGCGCACCTGTCGCACCTAGCCTTGTACATGCTGATGATCGGCATGCCGCTCATTGGCTGGGCCATGATGTCTGCGGGCGCCTATCCCGTCGTGCTTTATGGTCAGATACGGCTTCCTGCGATCCTGCCGCAGAGCGACAGCCTGCACACGCTGCTGTGGAATGCGCATTTCTATCTGGCCTTTGCATTTTTCGCGCTCGTTTTGCTGCATATTGCCGCCGCATTGTTTCATGGGCTTGTCCGACGCGACGGGGTCCTGCAGACCATGCTGCCGGTCGGCAACGATGATGTGCGACTAACGCCCCAACGCAGCGAGCGGTAGAGCGCCCCCCTCGAAAGAGCAGCTTGGTCTGCCGGTGCAAGCCGCGCCCACGGACATCGCCAGGCATATTTGCAATTGCCGGCACGACGCCCACCCGATCGTGGCGCTTGTTGCTGAGGTTACTGGCAAAATGGTCGCCAGTAAGGACAGTGGAACCCCTTTGATCGTCGTCTCGACCCGCCGACCCGATTGACGCACCTGATTTTACTCCTTTGCGCTGACCGATTTTGATCTCTGTCAAACCTCTGTGTCCGTGAAGCCCTGCGTTGACGGTGGCAAGACAGGCGCTTGGGTATGTGCTAGTGCAGGGCATCGGGAACGTCAAAAGAAGGGCACTCAATGACCTCGCAATTCCTCTCCCACCTTCGCACCGAAATTGCCGCATTGAAGGACGCCGGGCTTTACAAGTCCGAGCGCGTCATCACGTCAAAGCAGGCGGGCGAGATCGCTGTTGCCTCCGGCGAGCGGGTTTTGAACTTCTGCGCCAACAACTACCTCGGGCTGGCGGATAACGAAGAACTTACCGAAGCGGGGAAGAAGGCGCTCGACCGCTATGGTTACGGTATGGCCTCGGTGCGCTTCATCTGCGGTACCCAGGAGGAACACAAGCTGCTCGAGTCACGCATTTCCTCCTTTCTCGGCATGGAAGACACAATTCTCTATTCCTCCTGTTTCGACGCCAATGGCGGCCTCTTCGAGACCCTGCTTGGCGAAGACGATGCGATCATCTCGGATGCGCTGAACCATGCCTCGATCATCGACGGCGTGCGCCTGTCCAAAGCGAAGCGCTTCCGTTATTCCAACAATGACATGAAGGCGCTGGAAGAAGAGCTGAAGAAGGCGCAGGGCAGCCGCTTCAAGCTGATCGCCACTGACGGCGTATTCTCGATGGATGGCATCATCGCCAATCTTCAGGGGGTGTGCGATCTGGCCGAAAAGTATGGCGCG
This sequence comes from Rhizobium mesoamericanum STM3625, assembly GCF_000312665.1. Taxonomy (GTDB): domain Bacteria; phylum Pseudomonadota; class Alphaproteobacteria; order Rhizobiales; family Rhizobiaceae; genus Rhizobium; species Rhizobium mesoamericanum. Next base: position 3,528,229 of record NZ_HF536772.1, read on the forward strand.
ATGGTCATGGTCGACGACAGTCATGCCGTTGGCTTTGTCGGCAAACACGGACGCGGTTCGCCAGAGCATTGCGGTGTCGAGGGTCGGGTCGACATCATCACCGGCACGCTCGGGAAGGCGCTCGGTGGTGCGTCCGGTGGCTACACCTCGGCCAAGGCCGAAATCATCGATTGGCTGCGACAACGGTCGCGACCCTATCTGTTCTCGAACACACTGGCGCCGGTCATTGCGGCCGCATCGCTGAAGGTCTTCGATCTCATCGAAAACGGCGATGGCCTGCGCGAGCGGCTGGCAGAAAATGCGACGCTCTTTCGCTCCGAAATGACAAAGCTCGGTTTTACGCTCGCGGGCGAGGGACATCCGATCATTCCGGTCATGCTCGGTGATGCCAAGCTGGCGCAGGACATGGCGGCGCTGATGCTGAAAAAGGGCGTCTACGTGATCGGCTTCTCATTCCCCGTCGTGCCGAAGGGACAGGCGCGCATCCGCACACAGATGTCGGCAGCGCATTCGCGTGCCGATGTCGAGCGGGCGATCGCGGTCTTTGCCGAAGCCGGCCGCGAACTTGGAGTCATTTAAAGGGTTTGGGAGAGTATGATCATGTCGAACATGATGAAGGCGCTGGTCAAGGCGAAGCCGGAGGTCGGGCTTTGGATGGAGCATGTCCCGGTTCCCGATGTCGGGCCGAACGACGTGCTGATCAAGGTGAAGAAATCCGCGATCTGCGGTACCGACGTCCATATCTGGAACTGGGATCAGTGGGCGCAGAAGACCATTCCGGTGCCGATGGTGGTCGGCCACGAGTTCTGCGGCGAGATTGCGCAGATCGGTTCGGCGGTGACGAAATACCATGTGGGCGAGCGAGTCTCCGGCGAGGGCCATATCGTCTGCGGCAAGTGCCGCAACTGCCGTGCGGGCAGGGGGCATCTGTGCCGCAATACGCTTGGGGTGGGTGTCAATCGCCCCGGTTCCTTCGGCGAGTTCGTCTGTATTCCCGAGGCGAACGTGGTGCCGATCCCGGACGATATTCCAGATGAGATCGCGGCGATCTTCGATCCGTTTGGCAATGCGGTGCACACGGCGCTTTCCTTCGACCTCGTCGGCGAGGACGTGCTTGTCACCGGCGCGGGGCCGATCGGCATTATGGGAGCACTGGTCGCCAAGCGCTCGGGCGCCCGCAAGGTGGTCATAACAGACATCAACCCGCATCGGCTTGATCTCGCCCGCAAACTCGGCATCGACTACGTCGTCGACGCCTCGCAGGAGAACCTTGCTGATGTGATGAAGTCGATCGGCATGACCGAGGGCTTCGACGTCGGGCTGGAAATGTCGGGGGCAGCACCGGCGTTCCGCGACATGATCGACAAGATGAACAATGGCGGCAAGATCGCCATCCTCGGCATTGCGCCCGCCGGTTTCGAGATCGATTGGAACAAGGTCATCTTCAAGATGCTCAACCTGAAGGGCATCTATGGACGTGAGATGTTCGAGACCTGGTACAAGATGATCGCCTTTGTGCAAGGCGGCCTGGATTTGTCGTCCGTGATCACCCACCGGATCGGGATCGACGACTTCCGGGAGGGGTTCGAGGCAATGCGCTCGGGCAACTCCGGCAAGGTGGTCATGGATTGGAATTGAGGAGGCTCGATGCGTTACGAAGGAAGCTGCCATTGCGGCAAGATCGAATTTGAAGTGGAGGGGGAGCTTACCTCGGCCCTCGACTGCAATTGCTCGCTTTGCCGGCGGCGCGGGGGATTGCTGGCCTTCGTGCCACGCGACAAGTTCACCCTGAAAACACCAAGCGAGAACCTGTTGACCTATACGTTCAATACGCACATGATCCAGCATCGCTTCTGTGGCACCTGCGGCATCGCTCGTTTTTCAGAAGCCAAGATGCCGGACGGCGCCGAGATGGCCTGCATCAACGTCCGCTGCATTCCCGCAGTCGATCTTGCAAGTCTGGAGATCCAACTCTGGGATGGGCAGTCTCATTAAGATTGCCCGGTACGATCAACTGACAATGGGCACCACGGCTCTTGGCGGCTACTTTGTGGCCGAAGAAGAATATCGGCCACTCTTGTCTTCTTGTGGTGACATCCTATCTAAGCTTGGCAATCGCTTGAGCGGTTCCGGGCCTGTGGATAAGGCTTTTTCCGGGTTTTCTGAGGCTTTTTTGCTAGAAAAGCTTGACGAGAACAAAAAATGTGGGAATCACCGTTCGACTTGAAAAGCGGTGAACTGGGTCAAGGGCGGATCGCACAACCATGGCCGGACATATGATGACTTTGAAGTTCTGTCGTCCGGCGCCGGCAATCGTGGTTAATCAGGCATTAAATCTCATCCCATTAGGTGGGACTAGGTGATTCGAGACGGTCGTTTGCGGCGTATCGGCTGCGCACGGCCGTTCACTGCGGCGAGTTTGAATAGCGTCAGGAAGGCGACGACATAAATGGCAACTAAGGTCAAAGAGAACGAAGAAGCGGAAGTCGAACGCGACGGCGGCACCGACGGCCCTCTTCTCGATCTTTCCGATGACGCGGTCAAGAAGATGATCAAGGCCGCGAAGAAGCGCGGCTACGTAACAATGGACGAGTTGAACGCCGTTTTGCCGTCCGAAGAAGTGACGTCCGAGCAGATCGAAGACACGATGTCGATGTTGTCGGACATGGGCATCAACGTCATCGAAGACGAAGAGGCAGAGGAAGCCACTGCCGGCGGCGACGACGATGATTCCGGCTCCGACGACGAGAGCGAAGGCGGCGAGCTCGCACCTTCGGGCGGTACCGCTCTTGCGACCGCCAAGAAGAAGGAACCGACCGACCGCACCGACGATCCGGTTCGTATGTATCTGCGCGAAATGGGCTCGGTCGAGCTTCTGTCGCGCGAAGGTGAGATTGCGATCGCAAAGCGCATCGAGGCTGGCCGCGAAACCATGATCGGCGGCCTCTGCGAGAGCCCGCTGACGTTCCAGGCACTGATCATCTGGCGCGACGAACTCAACGAAGGCACGACGCTGCTTCGTGAGATCATCGATCTCGAGACGACCTATTCCGGCCCGGAAGCCAAGGCTGCACCGCAGTTCCAGAGCCCCGAGAAGATCGAGGCCGACCGCAAGGCTGCCGAAGAGAAGGAAAAGACGCGTCGCGTCCGTTCCGGCGACGACGACATCACCAATGTCGGCGGCGAGGGCCTGCCTCCGGAGGAGGAAGAAGAAGACGAGGACGAATCCAACCTGTCGCTCGCCGCCATGGAAGCGGAACTGCGCCCGCAGGTCATGGAAACGCTCGACATCATTGCCGAGACCTACAAGAAGCTGCGCAAGCTTCAGGACCAGCAGGTCGAGCAGCGGCTTGCCGCCACCGGCACGCTGTCGTCCGCCCAGGAACGCCGCTACAAGGAGCTCAAGGATGAGCTCATCAAGGCGGTCAAGTCTCTGTCCTTGAACCAGAACCGCATCGATGCACTCGTTGAGCAGCTCTACGACATCAACAAGCGCCTCGTTCAGAACGAAGGCCGCCTCTTGCGCCTGGCTGAATCTTATGGCGTCAAACGCGACTCCTTCCTCGAGCAGTACCAGGGCGCCGAGCTCGATCCGAATTGGATGAAGTCGATTGGCAATCTCGCGGCACGCGGCTGGAAGGAATTCGCCAAGGGCGAAAACACGACGATCCGCGACATCCGCCAGGAGATCCAGAATCTTGCGACGGAAACCGGCATCTCGATCTCGGAATTTCGCCGCATCGTGCACATGGTACAGAAGGGCGAGCGCGAAGCGCGTATCGCCAAGAAGGAAATGGTCGAAGCGAACCTTCGCCTCGTTATCTCCATCGCCAAGAAGTATACGAACCGTGGCTTGCAGTTCCTCGACCTCATTCAGGAAGGCAACATCGGCCTGATGAAGGCGGTCGACAAGTTCGAATACCGCCGCGGCTACAAGTTCTCGACCTATGCGACGTGGTGGATCCGTCAGGCGATCACCCGTTCGATCGCCGACCAGGCCCGCACGATCCGTATTCCGGTGCACATGATCGAAACGATCAACAAGATCGTTCGTACCTCGCGCCAGATGCTGCACGAAATCGGTCGCGAGCCGACGCCGGAAGAACTGGCCGAAAAGCTCGCCATGCCACTCGAAAAGGTCCGCAAGGTCTTAAAGATCGCCAAGGAGCCGATCTCGCTCGAAACCCCTGTCGGTGACGAAGAAGATTCACACCTCGGCGATTTCATCGAGGACAAGAACGCGCTGCTGCCGATCGACGCCGCCATCCAGGCGAACCTGCGCGAAACGACGACCCGCGTTCTTGCATCGCTGACGCCGCGCGAAGAGCGCGTCCTGCGAATGCGCTTCGGCATAGGCATGAATACTGACCACACGCTCGAAGAAGTCGGCCAGCAGTTCTCGGTTACCCGCGAACGTATCCGGCAGATCGAGGCGAAGGCGCTGCGCAAGCTGAAGCATCCGAGCCGTTCGCGCAAACTGCGCAGCTTCCTGGACAGCTAGGCTTCCAGATTTGACCAGAACGCATTCGAAAGTCGGGCCTCGTGTCCGGCTTTTGCTTTGGGCGCACCCCTCGGGCTCTGGTGTTTCTTGTTGTCGAATGGGGACAGGAGTAAGGTACATTCCACGGGGGATAGGACCGACCACAGCGCGTGAGCGATGGTCGCCATAGCCTGTTGCGTAGGGCCAAAACCCTCCGTGTGGAGGTGTGCAATGACCACTTATGTCATGCTTATCAACTGGACAGATCAAGGCATTCGCACTGCACGCGACTCGGCAAAGAGACTGGACGCAGCAAAGAAGGCGCTCGGCGATATGGGCGGCTCCTTCAAGAATTTCTTTCTGACGATGGGCGACTACGACATGGTTGCCATCTGCGAGGCGCCTGATGATGCCGTGATGGCACGCTTCACCCTGCAGCTTGCGACGGCCGGAAATGTGCGTACGCGAACGCTGAAGGCATTTCCTGAGGCCGCCTACCGCGAAATCATAGGATCGCTCGGATAGCGCTCGGTGGTCGCCCAGCGTGGCAGCCATTGAAAACATGTCGCTTCTGGTCGCGCGGACGTGGTCGCGTCCGTGCGACCAAAGGCTTTTTTGTTTTATGGCTTGATGATGCCTTCTTAAAAGGCCACATCGGTAGCGTGGCGTTGGGCATCGTTCGTAGGCATGCAGAAGTTATCGGCGAAGAAATGGGGACCGTTCGGCTGGGGCATCATTGCCTCTGCGCTGTTGCACCTTGCCGTCGTTGCCTTCTTTCTCGTGAAGTTGCCGGTGCCTACGCCTCAGCCGGAGGAGGAAACCGTCAGCGTCGATCTCGTGCCGCCACCCGACGAAAAGAAACCCGAGGAGAAGCCGCCGGAACTGAAGATGCCGGAAGAGCCTAAGCCCAAGGAGCCGCAACCGGAGGAGAAGAAGGCAGAGGAAAAGCCGGCCGAGAAATCTGCCGAACCGCCGAAGCAAGAAAAGGCCGAGCAAGCGCCGCCGCCACCACCACCGCCGCCCTCGCATGAGACAAAGGCGCCCGAAGAAAAGGCGCCCGAAGAGAAGCCGCCGGAAAAGCCGCCGGAAGCAACGGCAGCGGATGCCAAGTCCAACGAACAGGCTGGCAAGCCGCAGCCCCTGCCGGTGCTGCGGCCAGTAACGGAATTTGGTGAGAAGGATACCGGGCCGAAGAAATCGACGGAAGGGGATGCTTCCGTCGCGGGTGTGAAGTCGGATACGCCGAAGCCTTCGCCGGAGCCCAAGCCGGAGCCCCCGCAAGATCAGGCGCGGCCGGAGGACATGGCAGAAGCGGCCAAGGAGCCCGAAAGCAAAAAGCCGCCTGCCAATCCGGTCCCAGACGATGTCGATCTCCCGCAAGTCGACCTGGCGGTGAGCCATGCCGAGAAGAACAGCCCTGCTGCCGGAGCTGAAGGCGAAGCCAAGACGAGCTTGGAGCAGGCAAAACCGCCCGCCTCGACAAAGCCCGATACGACGGGAACGGCGAGGGTGGACAAGCCTGTCGAGCTGATGGAGGCAAAGACACTTTTCTCGCAAAACATGACGAACGATCCGGTGGCGAGAACCGCTATGGGCGATCTGCCGCGCCGTGCTCGCGTGGCCGAGCTGTGCAGTTCGGAGCTGCGTCAGCAACTGATACACTCGCCTCCGGGATATAGCCCCGAAATGGTGCCGCGCGCTGGACTGGCGCAGGGAACCGTCCTTGAACTGCGAGGAGTTGCATTCCGTGCCAGTGCCCGTTGGTATGATCTAAGCTTTCGATGCGAAGTCGATACGGATGCGACAAAGGTGATATCCTTTGCCTATGACGTCGGAAATCCGATCCCGAAGAGCAAATGGAAAAGTCGAGGACTTCCAAGCTTCTAACTGTGGGAAACGCCGGGACGAGACTGGCTCCAGTTCGGCACAAGACAGACAGGATAGCTTTGTTTCATCGCCACATGTTGGTGGCGCGTGAAAGGACAATGAGATGTCGAACGAGATCGAGCGCTTCTTCGAACTACAGGATGAAGCAACCAAGGCCGCCTTTGTCGAGAATCGCGGCGACGAACTCACCGACATCCTGGTTGCCGCGCTGGAGGACGTGTTTGCGATTCTCGCCGGTGACGATTGTCGCGAAACGCTCCATTGATCAGCATCCATTGATCAGCCGGGCGGACCGGCGGTGACCGCTGGCGCGCACGCTTTCTCCCGGCGATTTCGCTCTGCATTGTTTTCGGTGGTCCAGGCTGGCACTATTGCGGCGTTAGCTCGGAAGCGCAGACATGGCTCGCAATCAATTTCGCATGTTCAGGTCGGCCGTTCCCGGCATCGAAGCGGTGGCAGCGGATAGCAACCAGAGCTTCGCGCGCCATACGCATGAGCAGTTCGGCATCGGACTGGTTTCGTCAGGTGCGCAAAAGTCCCTGAGCGGACGCGGCGTGGTCGAGGCGGGCGCCGGCGATATCATCACGGTCAATCCGAACGAAGTGCACGATGGCACGCCGATCGGCGAGGGCAGGTCGTGGCGGATACTCTACTTCGATCCTGAGTTGATCGCCGCCAATGTTTCCGAGATCACGGAAGGGCGGCGATCGGCCGTCGAGATTTCTGATCCGGTGTTGCATGACAGGGCGATTGCGGCGCACTTCGAGGCAGCCTTTGCCCTCGTGACCAATGCGGAAGAGCATCAACTGAAACGTGATGAGACCCTTGTTGAGATCATTGCTCGTGTCGTTGCGCAGGTCGCGCCAAGCGAGGGACGGGCGGCTCCTCAATCCATCCTGACCGCAAAGGAGTTGATCGACTGCGATCCGACAGCTGCGATATCGTTGTCCGATCTCGCCCGCGCAACCCGGCTCAGCCGGTTTCAGGTGTTGCGTGGCTTTGCCAAGGCGACCGGGATGACACCTCATGCCTATCTGATCCAGCGCCGCATCCATGTTGCACGGCGCTTGATTGCTGGTGGGCTGCCCCTGGCGGAAGCTGCCATCGCGAGCGGCTTCGTCGATCAAAGTCATATGACGCGGGTGTTCGTACGCAAGTACGGCGTCTCTCCACGCGCCTATGCGAAGGCGGTTGCCTGACTGCGCCTGCAATTTCATACAAGATCGCCAGGCGTCTTTCGTCTTTCTTCTTAGCAAACAGGAGAAGACGATGCAGCGACATTTGCAAGGTTACCTCTATCTGACCTTGGCGATGATCACCGTCGGTAGCACGGTCATCGCGAGCCGGGTCATCGCATCAGGCATGCCGCCATTTACGGCGACAGCCCTGCGCTTCGCGGCAGCTTTTCCGTTGTTCTTGGTCTTGATGCGCGTGACCCGGACCAGTCTGCCAAACATACCCCTTCGCGACTGGATTATCCTTGTTATCCAAGCTGGTGCAGGTAGCGTTGGCTACACAACCTTACTGATCTCTGGCCTGAGGCTGACTACGGCTACCGACGCGGGTGTCATCATCGGGACGCTGCCGGTCGTGGCTGGGGCGCTTTCCGTTGCTGTTCTCGGCGAGAGGCCGCATGCATCGATGGTATCGGCGATTGCGCTGGCGGCAACCGGCGTTTTCTTCATCGCTGTTTCGCCCGACGCCGGGAGTGGATCCATGCTTGGAAACGCGCTGGTTTTCGGAGCCGTGATCTGCGAAAGCCTGTTCATCCTCCTGAACAAAAACCTCAGTGCGCCAATTCCGGCGCTGACGCAATCGGCGTTGATGACGGGGATTGGTTTCATCGTGGCGATGGTCGCCGCCGCTCTCGTGGAGGGCGTGCCGGATGCACTCCCAGCGGAGGCAATGTCGGCGGTCATCTATTACGCACTGGTGCCGACGGTTGCCGGCTTCATTCTCTGGTATGCGGGAGCCGAGCGTGTGAGTGGCGCTGAGGCCTCGCTCTTTACGGCGGTGGCACCGGTCTCTGCGCTGTTGATGGCTTTCGTTGTCCTTGGTGAGCCGCTGTCCGGATACCAGATCGGCGGGGTCGGGTGCGTGCTGGCGGCTGTCCTTGGGCTTGGGTTGTTTCAACGTGCGGTGACGACCAAGTAGCGTTTGTGCTCAGCTATCGCTGCCGTATCCTGCCCGTCGGAGTTTGGAACTTTCTCGCAGCCTGCCGCACGAGCCGGCCACCGCTCCTGCAATTTGCCGCGGCGGCTCCTATATCTGTTTTCTGACTGAAAGGAGCTGCCGATGTCCGCACAACCGATGAAGATACCCGGTCCCGATCATCCAATCACTGTCAGACCCAATCCCGCGCGCGTCGTCGTCAAGCTGGGCGGGCAGACCATTGCCGACAGTCGCAACGCACTAACGCTGAAGGAAGCGTCTTACCCTGCCGTGCAATACATACCGCGCAGTGATGTCGATATGTCACTTCTCACTCGAAGCGATCACCACACCTATTGCCCCTACAAGGGCGAAGCTTCGTATTTTGGCATATCGGGCGCTGACCGCTCCACCAATGCGGTCTGGACCTATGAAAGTCCGTATGCGGCCGTCCGTGAGATCGCCGAACATCTCGCATTCTACCCCGATCGGGTCGATTCCATCGAGGAATTGCCGGCGTAGTTCCGGTCCACGTCAAGCGGCAGCAGTAGCTGAGAGCCGCTGGCGCCATCCCATCGCGCCTGTCGATCGAAATGTCTTGCTGCGCAAGCGTGGCATCTTCTGCAGAAAACAAGGACCGGTCCGGCAGGGAAACCGGACCAGCCCCCGTAACTGATCGGAGGTCAATCGGATCAGAAAACGCAAAACTTGGGCGGCGCCCAGGGTTGATCCAGGGCGCCGGTATTTCGACTTAGAACGCGCGCTGCAGGCGGAAGAAGCCCTTGGTCACGTCGTCGGCATCATCCGGATCGGTGTAGTCGACCGTTGCCTTGGCGTAGAGGTTGTCTGCTATCTGATAGTCGACAGTGATGCCGACCTTCCAAGCATCGCCCAGACCGTCGAAGGAGTCGCCGTGGAAGGTGTTCAGATCAGGCACATAGTTGCCGAAGTACTGGGCCATTGGGGTGATGGTCCACTTGTCGGTTGCCTTGATCGCGTATTCGGCGGCAACGGTCCATTCCGACTGAGAGTAGTAGGAGTTCGGACCAGACGCGTAGACAGCTGCCAGGCCAAGCGTGCCAGGGCCGATATCAGCAAAGATCATGCCGCGGACAGCACCTTCTTCGTTGTCGGTGTCGTAACCGCCGATGAGCTGATAGCTGACCACGCCGGCCTTACCGCCAACGCCGAGGGCAACGCCGACGTTGTTCGGGTTTTCGCCGGGCTTGAAGTAGCCGTCCTCCAGCTCGTCGACGCTGATGCCGGCGTAGAAGTCGCCGTTTTCGTACTGGTAGCGGATGGAGTTGTGCAGCGTTTCGAAGCTGGACAGAACATCCGGTTCGCCGGAAAGGTCGTCATCCCACCATGAGTAGAACAGACCGGCGCGCAAGCCGGCGATGTCGATGTAGGCAGAGTCGAGCGTCGAGCTGGTCGAAGCGTTGTCGCCGTTGTTACGAAGAACGATTACGCCGGTGAGCGGACCGTACTCGGTGTCGCTCTTGGCTGTGAACTGAACCTGAGCGCGCGTACGGGCATTCCAGTCCGAGGTACCCTTCTGATCCGGGCCGCCATAGACTTCGAAACGCAGGTAACCGCTGACCTTCAGGCAGGTTTCGGTGCCCGGGATGTAGAAGTATCCTGTACCGTACGCGTCGCAGACGCGGACGTATTCAACCGGCTCGGGTTCAGCTGCAACAATTGCGTCAGCAGCAAAGACCGGCGTGGACGCGGCAGCAAACGCTGCGGCGGAGGTCAACAAAGCCATCCGTATGTTCATTTAAAATCCATTTCCTTTTCGATTGAACAGCCGCCTCGGGAGTTGGGGCCGCTCCGATAGTTTGCCTTTCGGCTGGCGGATCAGCGAACCGCTGAAACCTTAATTTCATCCCTAATTAAATCTATCAATTCTCCCGGTACTGAAATCGCTTGTTGCGACGCTCGTTTGGCTCGTCGTGTGGTTTTTATGTAACAAATTCAAATACTTATATGCAACACTACCCTGCGCCGCAACTCTGCGGGGGCAGCCGGTAGCCAGTCTCTGTGTTCGGAGGCTCGTAGGAGCGCGTCTGGCGCCATCGCCGTAATGGCGCCAAGGAAATTTCATCGCAGATAATCCCGCCGGCAGCTCGATTGAAGGGCAGGGATTGGAACGCAGTGTTCCAAATTTGGAACGAAAACTTGTTCCGGACGGTTGGCATCCTCCCTCGGGAACGCTAAGCGATAGAAGTTGAAGGCCTATCGCGTTTTATCGAAAGAGGTACCCAGATGCTCAACGCAGAGGGTGTTTTCCAGGATCTTAACGATTTCGTCTATTTTGCCGCAGTTGTTCGCCACAATGGTTTTTCCGCCGCCGGTCGAGTGCTGAATATGCCGAAATCGAAGCTCAGCCGGCACATTACTGCGCTGGAGACACGGCTTGGTGTCCGGCTGCTGGAGCGAACGGTCAATCGGTTCCGGGTGACGGAGATCGGGCGCGCCTTCTACAATCACTGCGAAAACATGCTGCGTGAAGCAGATCGCGCGGCAAAGGCAATCAACGATGCAACAGGTGAGCCACAGGGGCTAATCCGCATGAGCATGCCTTCCGGGTTGCTGGAGGGCTCGCTTGGCGCCATGATCCCGGAGTTTCTCAATCGATACCCCAAGGTTCAGCTGCAGATACTCACCACGGATCGACGGGTCGACGTCATAGACGAGCGTCTCGATCTTGCACTTCGTGCGCAACTGATCGAGGAGACTGACTCCGAGCTGACGATGCGCGTGCTCAGCAAGGTGGATTTGATTCTTGTCGCCAACCAGAAGGTGGCGAGCTCACTGCCGTCGATTGCAGGCGTCGAGTGCCTTGCCGAGGCTCCAACGGTATCGTTTGCTGGGCCCCTGACGGAGTGGCAAGACCTGGACGTGTGGGAATTCACCGGACCGGATGGCACCCGATACCGGCACCAGCACAAACCTCGCATGAGCTGCCGAAGTGTCTCGGCAGTGCTCGAGGCGATCTATGCCGGCGTCGGGGTGGGGCTTCTGCCGGACCATATCTGCGCAGAAGGCATACGCGACGGTCGGTTGGTGCGCCTTCTGCCAGATCACCAGATGTCGCAGGCAACAATCTATCTCGTCTTCACCGCATCGCGAGGATTGCCGACGGCAGTTCGGGCGCTTGTCGATTTTCTGGTGGAACAGTTTCGTACGCTTCGCGTCACAACACAGTGCCAGAAGGCCGACCTAAAGGCGCAGCCAAGGGATCGGGCGCAGCTTGTCGAACTGTCTGCTCAGCCCGCCGCCTAGACATCATCGGGCGCAGCGACATCGATCTTCACCATCTGCAATCCTGAATGGAAGTTCAGGCAATTCACTTGCCTGTCGCCGATCCTGCCTAATCTTAATTCGCAGAGCGGTGTCGATCCAAGCCAACTTCCTTCGTCCTTGGACGTGCGACAACGCAAAAGGAGAACAACATGTCCTATGTCGATGGGTTTGTCTTGGCCGTGCCGCAGAAGAACATCGAAGCGTACAAGGCCTTTTCCGCCACGACCGGCGCAATATGGAAGTCATACGGCGCCAAAGAATATGTGGAATGCATCGCTGACGACGTGCCGTATGGGGAACTGACCTCATTTCCGCGTGCCGTGCAGGCGACCGACGATGAAGTCGTCATCTTTTCCTGGATCGTCTATGATTCCCGTCAGGCGCGCGACGAGATCATGACGAAAGTGATGGCGGATCCTCGGCTTCAGGGCGACGAGTGGAAGTCGATCTTCGATGGGAAACGGATGATCTTTGGTGGGTTCGTTCCATTCCTGCAGCTTTGAGCGGTCAAGGAAACCTCCCGTTGACATAAGGGCAGCTCGGCGGCACGTCTCATCATAGAGACGTGAGCGGAAGCGTGGCTATGGCCCAGAAGATCATCAGCATTTCCACCAGAGGCCAGGGCCTCTACGAATTTACTGGCGAAGCGGTCTCCTTCGTTCGCGCCAACGGCGCGGGCGAAGGGCTGCTGACCGTTTTCGTGCGTCACACCTCATGCTCGCTGCTCATTCAAGAGAACGCCGATCCCGATGTTCGCATCGACCTTGACGCATTCTTCCGGCGCTTGGTGCCACCAAGCTCCGATCCCTCGATGCGCTGGATCGTTCACACCACCGAGGGGCCCGACGATATGCCGGCGCACATCAAGGCTGCGCTGACGCAGGTTTCCATTGGTATCCCGGTTATCGGCGGTCGGCTCGCACTCGGAACGTGGCAGGGGATTTATCTGTTCGAACATCGCGACCGACCGCATCGGCGCGAGATCGTGCTGCATCTTAGCGACTGAACCGGAACTGAATGGCCGGTTCGAAGATCATTCATTTTCAGAGGGTTATGGACTGCACAATCCCGCACGGGAGATGCACGCAATCGTTTAGAGAGTAGTACCATGACCCATTTCCTCGCCAAGGTTTCGTTTGCCGCCCTCATCGCATTGGCCTCAATCCCGTTTGCGGCACCGAATGCTTCGGCTTCCGAATGGGGACGTCCGCCGGTCGCAGGCGTCCAATATCGTGACGTGTATGGCTGCTTGCCCGTGCAGGCCGTTCGCAAGGCACGCTTTGCGGGGTTGCGCTATGCGCGCGTCACCAGCGTTACACCCCGGCGCGTCGTCGTTTCCGGCCGGAATTACCGGGGCTGGGACCAGATGGTCTTTGCAAACGGTCGTGGTTGCCCGCTGATCCGCCGGTAAATTGTTTCATCCACACTGGCGCTCTCGCCTTGCCTTGGCCACGCCATTTTCAGCCTGCTTTGTGCGAATCGCATATGAATGCGCAAATCCGGAAAGGTAACACTTGACCTTGCCGGCAAGAGTGTAACGGGGCGGGCCCCTTCCGTACCCTGATGGAGAACTTTCGATGATGCAATTTCTGGCCAAAGCCGGCCTTGCGACGCTGCTCGCTGTCGGCACGGTCGCCGGAGCGGTTGCACCGGCTTCCGCCCAGGTAGATGTCTACATTGGCAGCGATCGCCCGCCACCGCCTTCCGGCTATTATCGTCCCCCACCGCCTGACTATTATCGCCCGCCGCCGCGCATGCGTGGCTGCGATCCGCGTCTTGCCGAAGACATCGCGCGCGACTACGGATTCCGGCGTGCACGCGTGGTCGACGTTACGCCCCGTCGTGTGATCGTCGAGGGTTGGACGCGCCGTGGCGGGGATGAAATCAGCTTCGCCAACGTCCGGGGCTGCCCGGTCCTGCGCCGCTAACGGTCATTGCCAGATACTGAGCAATTGGAAACCGCTTTTGCCAACGTCTTTCGACTGCGGTGAAGGCGGTTTCTTTTTAGGCTTGAGAGACCACGTGCGAGGCGGCTTGAACCGGCCGCCCGACATCGCCGCTTTCCTCGGTCGAGGTCGCAAGCGGCGCCTGGTTGTCGGCCGAAACGACGGCCCGCGGCAGCGGCGTGCCGCGCTTCCTTTCACGAGCCAGCGTCAGCAGGCCCGAGCAGACGATGAGAACAATGCCGGCAGCCATCGGAAGGTCGATCGCATCGTCGAAGATCAGATATCCGAATGCGATTGCCCACAGCATCTGGCTGTACTGGGGAGGGGCGACCAGGTTTGCCGGCGCCAGACGGGCAGCGGTCATCAACAGCACGTTGCCGGCCGCGCCAAGCAGGCCGTAACTTGCGATGAATAGCCACTGGCGCGGTGTTGGAACGACCATCTCGGACAGCATGAGGATGCCGCTGACGGCAATCGTGCCGAGCAGCGCGGCACCATATAGCGACAGGCGCTTTTCGGCTGGACCCATCTTGCGCATCACAACGATCGAGATCGCCGCGGCCAGACCACCGATTGCTGCCGCCAGATGACCAACCGAGAGTTCTCGGAAGCCCGGACGCAGGACGACCAGAACGCCGATGAAGCCGACGATTACGGCGGCCCAACGCTGCCAGCGCACGTCCTCCCCGAGGAAGATCACCGACAGAATGGTGACGAATGACGGCAGCAGGAACAGCAGACAGAAGGCCTCTGCCATCGGCAGCTTTGTGAATGTGATGATCGAGGCGATTGCTCCGATCGCACCGCAGGCGAACCTCAGTAGCCACAGAGCACGGTTCGTGCTCCTGACGATTTCAAGCCAGGAATCGTCGCGTCCCTTGATGAAGGGCAGGGCAGCGCAGCCAAAGAGCGCACCAATGAAGGCGATCTGATAGGCCGGCACGCCGCCATGCAGGATCTTGATCGATGCGTCGCTAAAGGCAAACACCGCATAGGCGCCAAATGCTACGAGAACACCGCGCAGTGCTGTAGAGGGGACTGTCATGAATAGGATTTGTCCGGAGGAGAGTCATTAAACTCTTACGGACTGCCGTTGGCAAAGCGAGAGCCGATTGCGAATAGCAGCCATGCACAATCGCGGGCCCGGCTCTCACAGGGTCTCAGGTCGCATAGGCTTCCCGGGGGCTTTGCGACCGTCGCCGAAGGAAATCCACAAGCAGCTGTTGCTGTCCTTTCAGGATCTTTCGCTCAGCGTCATGCAGGGTGAACCACTCGGCTCGGTCCACTTCGGGAAATTCCGCCATTACGCCAGAGCGCGGCGGCCACTCCATACGAAAGCGATTGCTGGCGAGGGCCTCAAGATCGACGTCGGCCTCGACGGCCCAGGCAACAACGATCTTGCCGCCGGGTTGCTTGTATTCCCCGAGATAATGAAAGCTCCCTTCGACGTCGAGGCCCAGTTCTTCGCGGGCTTCACGTCTTGCCGCATCAAGTTCATCTTCATCCTCGTCGACGAGACCCTTGGGGATCGACCAGGCACCGATGTCCTTCTTTGCCCAGTAGGGGCCTCCGGGGTGAACCAGGAGAATCTCGTAGCCATCGTCCTTGAGGCGGTAAATCAGCAGGCCTGCACTTCGCTTCGCCATATCGACTGCATCCTTCTGTTTACAGGGGGATGCTGGGCGCAGGTCGCGCCCAGCATATTGTTTTCAATTCGGCGGCTGGCGAAGCGCCACGCCGTAATCACGGTAAACGCTCAGGCAATCGGTATAGCTAAGCGAGCCGTTCTCGCCGTAAATGATATGGGCGCTGGAGGCGCTGGTCGCCGCTTCCTCCGAAACGAACAGGATCGCCTCACCAAGGGATTTTCCCGTGATCGGTTCCTCGGTGCCGTCTTCCTGCATGATGCCTTCTATGATTGCCGCTATCTGGCGGTGGCTAAAGACCGCCCGTCTGTCTTCCGGTGTCATCGTACTTACCTCTGCTTGAAATCAATGGATCTATCTGCCCAGCCGAAGCGGTTGATGGCTTCATGCGCAGCCCTGGTCGAGATGGCTGCTCCGCTCGTCGGAATGCCTAACAATGAGGGGCGGCAGGTGCCAAACCTGACCATCGCCCGATATCGCCCTGCGCGCGCAAACCGCAGCTGCCGGCTAGGTTCGTTCGCGATCCGCCATCGGTCACGACAGTCACTAGATAGAGTCGGATCATCGACCGACAAGGTGGTCGGCAAGAACTATCACTATCTGGTGACACGGCCATTCGTCGCGCTTGTCACGATTGCATTTGGCAATCTCCATGCACGCCACTATATCAACGCCCACCAGGCCAACAGAAGCGATGACGGATATGTTTCAAGCCGCGACCATAAATTCCGCCGACAAGGCCGGTTTCTACGCAAAGCTTTGCATGCAGCTGAAGGGCCTGCTGCACGGCGAAACCGATACGATCGCAAATGCTGCGAACACGTCGGCCCTGATGTTCGAAATGATGCCGGATCTGAACTGGGCGGGCTTCTATTTCCTCAAATCGGATAGCGAGCTCGTTCTCGGGCCATTCCAAGGCAAGGCGGCGTGCGTTCGCATTGCCGTCGGTCGCGGGGTCTGCGGGACCGCCGTCGAGAAGGGGATTTCTATCCTCGTTGAGGACGTGCACGCGTTTCCAGGACATATCGCCTGCGACGCCGCCTCACGCTCGGAACTCGTCGTACCGCTTCATCACAACGGCAAGATCCTGGGTGTGATCGATCTTGACAGCCCGACCGCGTCGCGCTTCGACGCCGAGGACCAGGCCGGCGTCGAAGCTCTGGCCCGCATTTTCATCGAGGCGAGCTACTAGCCTTGAATTCCTGGTCGCCAGGACCTTCGAAGCAGGCGTCTGCCTCAGGTAGGATCACTCTACAAGCAAAAGGGACGAGCCTTGTCGGTCGTCCCTTCGTTGTTTTCAAACAGGAGGCTTTAAGCGCTACTGCTTTTGCTTCTTGGCTTCGTCGTCCATCAGTTCATACCACATGGCGTTGAGAACTGCGAAAGCGGCCGCAAGCGGCAGGCCGAGGATCCATGCGAAATACCACATTCATATTCTCCTTCAGTAAGCGTGGCCGCTCTTGTCGGTGACCGTCGCCTCGTCGACCTTGCCCCAGAGGACCCTGTAGACCCAGGCGGTGTAGGCGATGACGATCGGCAGGAAGATCGCGACGACAACGAGCATGTTGAACAAAGTGGAGTGGCTCGACGATGCATCCCATACCGTCAGGCTCGATCTCGGATCGAGTGAGGAGGGCAGGATGAAGGGAAACATCGAGAGACCGACGGTCGAGATGATACCGAAGATCGAGAGCTTGCTGAAGAGCAGGGCAGCGACCTCCCACCTTGCCCGTGTGGCAAGCAACGCTGCGGCTGCTCCGAGGAAGCCAAGGAGAGGCGCAATCATCATCCACGGGTAGGTGCCATAGTTTGCCAGCCAGGAGCCGTCATGCGTTGCCGTCTTGAGGAGCGGGTTCGACGGTCCGGCCGGATTGATCTCGCTGGTGATGGCGTAGCCGTTTACACCGAGCGTCAGGAAGATCCCGCCGAGCGCGAAGAGAACGATTACCGACAGTGCGGCGAGGCTGCCATAGCTCCTTGCCCGCTCAGCGACCGGGCCACTTGCCTTCAGGACCAGCCAGGAAGCACCGTGCATCGCGAGCATGGCGACCGAGAGAAGGCCGCAAAGCAGAGCGTAAGGGTTGAGAAGGGCAAAGAACGAGCCCTCGTAGAAGATACGCATGTCAGACGGGTCGAAGCGGAAGGGAACGCCCTGCAGCACGTTGCCGACGGCGACGCCGAAGATCAGCGACGGCACGAAACCGCCGATGAACAGCGCCCAATCCCAGTTGTTGCGCCAGCGCGCACTCTCGCGCTTCGAGCGGTACTTGAAGCCAACAGGTCGGAGGATGAGTGCGAGCAGGATCGCAAACATCGCGAGATAGAAGCCCGAAAACGACACCGCATAAAGTGGCGGCCATGCGGCGAAAATGGCGGCTCCGCCAACGATCAGCCACACCTGGTTTCCTTCCCAGACCGGGCCGATCGTGTTGATGGCGACACGGCGCTCCGTATCTGTCTTGGCGACAAAGGGCAGTAGCATACCGACGCCGAGGTCGAAGCCGTCAGTGGCGGCAAAGCCGATCAGCAGCACGCCGAGAAGCAGCCACCAGATCAAGCGCAGGATTTCATAGTCTATGAGTTGGTGCAGGATCATGATGGATTACTCCGCAGCTGGAACAAGGGTTTCGGAAATAAGCTCGGCTTCCGGCTCGTCGTCCGGTTCCGGCCCCTTCTGGATGGCGCGGATCATCAAAGTCATTTCGACGACAATCAGCGCCGTATAGAGCACCGCAAAACCGACGAGGGTCGTCAGCACGGTGCTTGCCCCGAGGCTCGACACTGCCATAGCCGTCGGCAGCACGCCTTCAATGACCCATGGCTGGCGGCCGATCTCGGCGACGATCCAGCCGGCTTCGATGGCAATCCAGGGAAGCGGGATGGCGATAACGGCGATCTTCAGCAGGAGCGGGTACTTGTCCAGGTGACGCCGCGCCGAGAGCCAGAAGAAGGTACCTGTCAGGACGATGAAGAACATGCCTAGCCCAACCATGACGCGGAACGACCAGAAGAGCGTCGGCACATGCGGAATGGTATCACGCGCGGCCTGGGCGATCTGTGCGTCAGTCGCCTGGCGCGGATCGTCGACATAACGCTTCAAAAGAAGAGCATAGCCAAGCTCATGCCCCAATTCCTCGAAGGAAGTGGTGAGCTCGGCTGGGACAGCCTCAGGCGTCGGCGCAGCGCGGATTTGCATCAGTGCATCAAAGGCCTTGATGCCGTCGCGGATGCGCATTTCTGCTTGCTGTTCAAGCTTGTCGATGCCGGGAATTTCCGTTGTCAGCGAGCGCGTCCCGATGAGACCCATGACCCATGGGATGTGGACGGCAAAATGTGTCTCCCGGGCCTGCTGATCGGGGAAGCCGAAGGCGGTGAAGGCGGCGGGCGCAGGTTCCGTCTTCCACATCGCCTCGATGGCTGCGAGCTTCATCTTCTGGTTTTCGGTGGTGAGATAGCCACTCTCGTCACCAAGGACGACAACCGATAGCGCGGCGGCAAGGCCGAAGGATGCGGCAACCGTCATCGAGCGCTTGGCGATCTCGAGGTGGCGTCCCTTCAGCATGTACCAGGCCGAAACGCCGAGCACGAAGATCGAGGCGCAAACGTAACCGGCCGAGACGGTGTGAACGAACTTTGCCTGGGCAACGGGGTTGAAGACCACATCGAAGAAGCTGGTGATTTCCATGCGCATCGTCTGCGGATTGAGCGCCGAGCCGACGGGGTTCTGCATAAAGCCGTTGGCAACCAGAATCCAGAGCGCGGAGAAGTTCGTGCCGAGCGCCACGCACCATGTCACCAGCAGGTGGCCAACCTTCGACAGCTTGTCCCATCCGAAGAAGAACAAGCCGACAAAGGTCGCCTCGAGGAAGAAGGCCATGAGCCCTTCGATCGCCAGAGGCGCCCCGAAGATGTCGCCGACATAATAGCTGTAGTAGCTCCAGTTCATGCCAAACTGGAATTCCATGACGATGCCGGTGGCGACCCCGATTGCAAAGTTGATGCCGAACAGGACGCCCCAAAACTTCGTCATCTGCCGCCAAACCTGGCGGCCCGTCATGACGTAGACGGTCTCCATGATGGCGAGCAGCACGGACAGCCCGAGCGTCAGGGGCACGAACAAAAAGTGGTAAAGCGCGGTCAGCGCAAATTGGAAGCGCGATAGCGCGACGATGTCCAGTTCCATTGTTTTTCTCCACGGTCCCTCGGGGTATGACGAGCTTCCGCCAAGCCGGATTGCCAGGCGGTCATGCGGTGTGGCTCAATCCGGTTTCAGCCGGTTCAAAGCCTTTTCGAACGCCGCCTCTCCACGGCGCCAAAATTCTGTGATGCGTCCGTTCTCAATGACGGCGATGATATCGGCTATCGCGGCCTCGCGACGGATATGCGTGGCGACAACGAGCGAGCGCCCCTGTGCCTTGTCCGCAAGACGGTTCATGACGTCGCGGGCAGTTGCGCCATCGAGACCTTCTGTCGGCTCATCCAAGAGCCAGAGCGGCGTATCGCGGAGAAAGAGGCGGGCCAAGGCGAGCCGGCGTGACTGCCCGCCAGATAGTCCCATGCCGCCTTCGCCAAGCGGCGTGTCGAGGCCGCGCGGCAGAGCAAGGACATCGTTAAGGAGACCTGCGGCGGTCAGTGCCTCCTGCAGCGTGGCGTCGGCTGCATCGGGGTTTGCGAGCTGGAGATTGCCGCGAAGGCTGTCCCGAAAAAGCTCCGTGCGCTGTGTAAGCAGAGTGGCGTCGAGGCTCGAGACACTTCCCTGGATAGGGCGCATTTCGGCCGCGAGGAGCGACAGAAGTGTCGATTTACCGGCACCGCTCGAGCCAACGAGAGCGAGCTTTTCGCCAGCCTTGAGATCGAGGTTGATATCGCGCAGCACGGGTGTTTGCGCATCGTATCCGGCAGTAACTCCGTCCAAAAAAAGCGACAGACCGGGATCTGGCGCCGCCTTGCAGTGTGCTTCTTCATCTGCCGAGAGGCGGGGCGCGATGCGGCGTGCGGCGAGAAGTGTCCGGCCGAGTTCCATCGCACCACGGCGCAGCGCACCGAAGGGTTCGACCGCGGCAAAGGCGATCAGGATGCCGAGGGTGGCGACCGGCGGGCCGATCCTGCCTGCGCCGGCAAGCGCCGCAACGGTAAGCAGCGAGCCAGTCAGCAACGCCGTCGCAGTCAGGCCGAAGCAGACGGTAACTGCCGCCTCGATGCGGTTGAGACGATCGTCGGCGCCAGCTGCGTAGCGGTCGGCATCGGCAATTGCCATGCCTTGGGCGATAAGACGTCCAGCCATCAGCAAGTCGGTTTGTCCCGCGACGAGATCGATGGTGCGGGCGCGAATGGCTTCGATGCCATAGGTACGGCGCCGGGCATGCTTGGTCGCCCTGCGCCCGGCCAACAGCGGAATGCCGATACCTGCGACAAAAAGGACGCCGCCGGCGGTGAGCCCGAACAGCGGGTTCATAAACCCGAGAGCAATGCTCGCCGCAAGTGCTGCGACGATCGCAACACCTGCCGGAACCAGCACGCGCAGATAAAGGGAATCGAGTGCGTCGATGTCGCCCGTCAGGCGAAAGAGCAGGCGGGCTGGCCGGCGTGCGAGCGCGCGTGCCGCACCGGGCATTGCCCATCCGCGGAACAGGCGCTCGCGCAGGGCCGCAAGTACGCTCAACGTTGCATCATGGGTCGTCAGCCGTTCGCCGTAGCGCGAGGCGGTTCGGCAAAGCGCAAGCAGACGAATGCCAGCCGACGGCATGAAGACGTCGAAGGTGGAGATCGTTGCCGCAGAGAGGCCGGCGATGCCGGTTGCCGTGATGAACCAACCGGAAAGCCCGAGCAGGGCAATGCCCGCAGCCACCGTGGTCGCTGAAAGCGCTGCGCCAATCAGAAGGTTGCGGCGCCTCTGCGCGAAGAAGAGCCCGAGGATCGGTGTGAGGATTGAAAGCGATGCGCTCATTACTCGGCGGCCTCCCGTACAGTTTCGGGATCGAGGACGATCGTCCGGTCCATGCGTGCGGCAAGCCGCGGGTCATGGGTAGCCACGACGAGGGTGCGTCCCTTTGCAAGAACAAGCAGGCTTTCGGTGATGTCGCTTGCGGTTTCGGCGTCGAGGTGCGCGGTCGGCTCGTCTGCAAGGACGATTGAGGCGTCTCTGTTTACGGCAGCACGGGCAATGGCGAGGCGCAGCACTTCGCCGCCCGACAGCCCCGTGCCGCCGTCACCGAGCGGGCGTTGGCCGTGATTGCGCGCAAGGGAGCCGAGCTTGGCAAGATCGAGCGCGCTTGCCGCGTCCAGCCTGGCGAGGGAGCGCCGGTTAAGCAGGACATTGCCCGCGATCGTACCGGCGAAAACATGCGGCTTCTGGCCGACCCAGGCAATTTTGCTCTGAAGGTGGGGATTGGCCGGCTGCCCGTCGATGGTGACGGTGCCTGTCTCGCAGCTGGCCTGGCCGGCAATCAGGGCAAGCAATGTCGACTTGCCGGAGCCACTGGCACCGAGCAGTGCGACGTGCTCGCCGGGACGAATATTCAGATCGAAGGCATCGATTACGGCGTCGGTGTCCTTGCTGTAGCGAAAGCCTACGTTCTGCATCCGGATAGCGCCGGCCGGCGCCGATGCCTGGTCTTCCGACTGGTGAGTTCCCTTGGGCAGCATCAGGCCATCGGCATTCAGCGCATCGATCGCCTTGATTGCGGCTTCGCCGGCGGCCCGGTCGTGCCAGACGGCCGAGAGTTCGCGCAGCGGCTCGAAGAAAGCCGGTGCCAGCAGCAGCACAAAGAGGCCGGTCGTCAGATCGAGGCCGCTTGTCCAGGCGCCGAAGCGGATTTCTCCAAGCAGGGAAAAGCCGATATAGACGGCGACGAGTGCTACGCCGAGCGCCGCGAAGAGCTCAAGCACGGCCGACGACAGGAAGGCAATCTTCAGCACCGCCATGGTGCGGACCTTCAGCGATTCCGCATCGGCTCGCAGCCTTGTTGCGGTTGCATCGACGGCATTAAGTGAACGGATGGTGGCCATCCCGCGCAGGCGGTCCAAGAGGAAACCGTTGAGGCCGCCGGTGGCTGAAAGCTGCTTCTCGCTTGCCGCCTGCGCTCGCCACCCAATCAATGCCATGAAGACAGGGATCAACGGCATGGCGAAGAGGAGAATGAGAGCGGCAACCCAGGAAATCGGGACGACGCAGACAAGGATTGCCAGTGGTACGGCACTCGCCTTGAAGCGCGCCGGCTGAAAGCGCGATAGGTAGGGAACGATCATCTCGGCCTGTTCGCCGATGACGCTCGCGGCTTCGCCGGAGCTTGGTCTTGCGCTGTCGATCGGTGAGCGCCGGGAAAGGGCTTCAATGGCGCGTTCACGCCGCGCCGTCAATTCGGCGCGCGCTGCCCAAAATGCCATGCGGCCGGAAGCCGCCTCTAGACAGCTTCTTACGATCCCAAGCGTAGCGATAGAGGCTGCCAGCCATAAAACATCGTTGAAGCCGCCGCCGTTGGCGATGCGGCCGACCGCAGTGGCGACAATTGCGGCTTGCGGAATCCAGATCAGTGAGGCCAGCGTCTGGACGATGGCGGCCTTTTGCAGCCCGCCATGTCTGGGCACGGCTTTTGCCGGCTTGCCGGAAGCCTGCTTTCCATTTTTGTCTAAGTAAGCACTCCCCATGGCGCTAACTCTTGTTGGCGGGAGTGGGCCGGCGGCTGCGGCCGAGCGAAACGACTCGGTCCTTCGCCTCCAAAAGCTTCGTCACCTTCGCACCCAAGGAGAGTAACGTCGCAAGGCGCTCAGTTTCAAGCTGTTTTACGTCCTCGTACCAATGCGTTAGCTGTTCGATCAACGCGTGCATCTCGCTCATGCGTTCCTGTGCGTGGCGTTCTGCTTCGCTTGCCGGCCGCTGCATCAGGATTTCCCGCAGAACCGAGAGCGTCGGATCGACTTCGCGTTTCTTGCGCTCTTCAGCCAGCGTTCGCAGGATCTGCCAAACGTCGTCGGGCGTCGTGAAGAAGTCGCGCCTGTCATCCGGCTTGTGTTTCAATAGGACGAGGTTCCAGGTCTGCAGTTCACGCAGGCTCATCGACACGTTCGAGCGCGAAATGCTGAGGGCATCGGCGATTTCTTCGGCACAGAGCGGCGAAGGCGACACGTAGAGCAGGGCGTAGATCTGCCCGACCGTGCGGTTGATGCCCCAGCGCGAGCCCATTTCACCGAAATGCAGAACGAAGGATTGAACAAGCGGTGGAAGATTCATTTTCCGTTTCCGTTATGTCTGTGATTTCAGAAATTACTGAAATAACTATAGCCAAGACGGCTCTAAGAACAATCGACAAGTGCTGGCTGCGGCAATTTGGTGTCTCAGCTGAGTGACAGGAAGATTTGCAGCGGCAGCCGCCCTTTTATCAGCGATCCTTTGACTGCGATCAAGAAAACCCTGTTCTCCGGCTGTGGCCAGTCTATGCTTTTGCGCGGAGCTGATTTGATGCGCAAAGACATACATAATTCAAACATACCAGTGCGTTGCATAAGCTGTGACGTCCGCCACAAGGGTGTGTGCGGTGCGCTCAGCGCCGAGGAGTTGCTGGCGCTTTCGGCACATACGCGCCTCATCAATCACCAAGCGGGCGACGAACTCGCCGGCGAGAAGATGCCGGCGGAATTCTATGCCACTGTGATCCGCGGCGTCGTGAAACTCACGAAGACACTGGAGGACGGACGACAGCAGATCGTCGGTCTGCAGTTTGCCCCGGATCTTCTCGGCCGACTGAATGCGGACGAGAATGCCGTGTCGGTGGAGGCGGCCTCCGACGTCAATCTCTGCCGCATTCCCAAGGCTGCGCTGGAGCGCATGGTCAAAAGCAACCCAGCGCTTGCCGAACGCCTGATGGAGCAGACGCTGCGCGAGCTCGATGAGGCGCGCGACTGGATGGTGACGCTCGGGCGCAAGACAGCGGCGGAGAAGGTTGCGAGTTTTCTGTTTCTGATCGCGACCCATCTCGATCCCGAGGTCGTCGGAGAAAAGCGCCAATTCGACCTGCCGCTGTCGCGGGCCGATATTGCCGATTTCCTCGGGCTGACGGTCGAAACCGTCTCCCGCCAGATGTCGAAGCTCAGGAACGATGGGGTGATTTCGACCGTCGGCAACCGGCAAATCGAGGTCCTGAAGCTGTCGAAGCTCAAGGCTTGCTGCGGTTCCTGACAATCCTCTGTGAGGCATCCTCGAATGCATGTTGCCGAGGGCGCCTATTCCGTGCAGGAGTGTTCGTTCACGCATTCGCTAAGAGATATACATGTCCGCCGTTGCCAATCCGCTTGTGTCCCGCCTGTCTCCGCCTCCCATTCCCTCCGTTCTAGCCTGGGCTCGCGAATACAAGGGTGGCAGGGGACCGTTGGTCGATCTTTCGCAGGCTGTGCCCGGCTATCCCGCTCATCCCGACATGTTGCGCCTGCTCGGCGAAGCGGCATCCTCGCCAAAGACGACCGGCTATGGCCCGATCGAGGGCGAGGGCGTGCTCAGGGATGTCTATGCGAAGCATATGTCTGATGTCTATGGCGCGTCGGTTTCCGCCGCCAATATCCATATCACCGCAGGCTGCAACCAGGCCTTCATGTCGGCGGCAATCGCACTTGCCGGCTTCGGCGATACGGTGGCGCTGACCAATCCGTTCTATTTCAATCAGGAGACGACGCTATCGATGCTCGGCATCAAGCGGGTCCTGGTCGACTGCGACACTGAGAATGGCTTCCTGCCCAAGGTTCAATCGGCCGAAAGGGCGCTAGCCGGCGGTGCCAAGGTCCTGGCGGTGGTCACGCCGAACAACCCGACGGGTGCGGTCTACCCACCTGAACTGCTGCTTGAGCTGTTTACGCTCTGCCGCAGGCATGGCGCATGGCTGATCGTCGACGAGACCTATCGCGACTTCCTTCCCGAAGGCTATGGCGCGCCGCACCCGCTGCTTGGCATCCCGGGCTGGGAAGACACCGCGATCCTGCTTTACAGCTTCTCGAAGTCCTTCTGCATTCCGGGCCATCGCCTGGGGGCGATCACGGCCGGCGTCAACATCGTTGCCGAGATCACCAAGGTCATGGACAACATGCAGATCTGCGCGCCGCGCGCCGCCCAGGTTGCCGTTGCCGCAGCGATGCCGATCCTTGCAGATTGGCGGGAAAAGAATCGTCTGGAAATCGTGCGCCGCGCCGATGCGTTGACAGCCGTAATGGCGGAATTGCCGGGCTGGGAGATCGGCGCCGTCGGGGCTTATTTCGCGTTTATCCGCCATCCTTTCGAGGAGCTTGGCTCGGCGGCGGTTGCAGAGCGTCTGGCGAAGGAAGCCGGCGTTGTCTGCCTGCCGGGAAGCTACTTCGGGGAAGGGCAGGAGCGCTATCTGAGGCTCGCTTTCGCCAATGCAGATGCGGCTTCGATCGGCCTCCTCGCAAACCGCCTTCGCTAACGTCGAAATGACAAAGGTCCGCAAGAGCGGACCTTTGTTCCTTCCGGCTGGTTTTCGAAATCAGACCACGACCGTCAACGGCGGTATCCGCTTTTCTGCCGGGCTATCCTGCTCGGAGGCCTCCAGCAGATTGAGCTCCCGCCGTTCCTTTTCCGACACGATTGCAAGGTCGATGACCTTCTGCAGGTTTGCGGCGTGGCGGAAGGTCGGGTCATCCTGCTTTCCGGTTCTGACCGCTTCGGCAAAGCGCTGGTAGTTCGTCGGCACAGCGGGAACATTGATATCGCGCCAGGTGGCCGTCTCGATGTCCTCGCCGAAGCAGCCGCGCAGTTCGGAGCCATCCAGACGGTGGATCACTTCCAGGCTGCCCTTTTCGCCGTAGATACGAAGCTTCAGCTCGTTGAGATGGCCGGTTGCCCAGCGGGTCGCATGGATGACGCCGAGCGCACCATTTGCGAAATCGACCGACATGGTGAAGCTGTCATTTGCATCCAAAAGATACTCGCCGATCTGGCCGCCCGGAGCCTTGTTGAAGGTCTTCAGCCGGGCAAAGACATGGTCGATGTCGGTTGCAGCGCCATAGGCGGCGAAGTCGAGGATATGGATGCCGACATCGCCGAGTACGCCGTTAGAGCCGTGACCGGTCGACAGACGCCACAGCCAGCGCGATTCCGTGCGCCAGTCGCCCCAGGCGCGCGAAACCAGCCAGCTTTGCAGATAGGAGGCCTCGACATGGCGGACAGTGCCGAGCTCGCCGGCCAGCACCATTTCGCGGGCCCGCTGCAATGGGGCGACGTTGCGATAGGTGAGGTTGACCATGTTGATGACGCCCGCAGCCTCTGCGGCCTCCGTCATCTCCAGCGCCTCGGCGTAATTCTCCGCCAGGGGCTTTTCGCAAAACACATGCTTGCCGGCGGAAATCAGCGCCAGGCTGGTCGCGTGGTGGATACGATCCGGCGTGACGTTGGTGGCTGCGTCGAATTCACCCCACGCGATCGCTTCCTCCAGTGTGTGGAAACGCTTCTCGATGTCGAAGTGATCGGCAAATTCGGCAAGGCGCGCCGGGTCTGTATCGACGGCGCCGACAACCTTTACGCCCTTGATGGCAAGGAAGTTGGTAACCTGGTTTTTGGCCATCGTGCCTGTGCCAAGAACGAGTAGTCGCATATGTGTGCTCCCTCAGCGGTAACCGGCTTCGCCGGCCTGATGCAGTCGCGGGCCGCGTTCGACGATCGGTTCGAGAGCCTTTTCGACCGGAACATTCGGGGCATCGGTGATGCTCTTCAGATCGCCCTGCGGGTTATATGCCCATTTCACGCCGTTGATGAGTACCTTTTGAACATTGGCATCATGATAGGTCGGATAGGTTTCATGGCCAGGGCGGAAGTAGAAAATGTTACCGGCGCCTCGGCGCCAGGTGAGGCCCGAGCGGAAGACCTCGCCCCCCTGGAACCAGGAGATGAACACCGTTTCCAGCGGCTCGGGCACCGAGAATTGCTCGCCGTACATTTCCTCGTTTTCGAGAACGAAGTTTTCTTCGAGGCCGGCCGCGATCGGGTGGCGCGGATTGATTGTCCATAGACGCTCTCGCTCGCCGGCCTCACGCCACTTGAGGGCGCAGGGCGTGCCCATCAGCCGCTTGAAGATCTTCGAGAAGTGGCCGGAGTGCAGCACGAGAAGGCCCATGCCTTCCCAAACGCGTTTGGCGACGCGCTCGACGACGACGTCGGACACCGCGCCGTGGTCCTTGTGGCCCCACCAGGTCAAGACGTCGGTTTCGGCAAGGCGTGCCTCCGTCAGGCCGTGCTCGGGCTCTTGCAGCGTTGCCGTCGTCGCCCGAATGGCAGGATCGGTGTTCAATGCATTGGCGATCGTCGTGTGCATTCCATCGGGATAAATGCCGCGAACGATGGCATTGGTGGTTTCGTGGATGTTCTCACCCCAGACAATGGTGCGAATAGGCAAGGCTTTGCTCCTTCATGCGAATGTCGGATCGGCCTCGATGGGAGGCGAGGTGATCCTGTGGTTTGGGTAAAGTCAGGCCGCGCCCTTCAGGGACATCCTTTCGAGCGCGCGGCCGGATTGGTCGAAGCGGTGCACGCGACCATGCATCGGGGAAACCCCGAGTTTCTGGCCGGGCTGATGGCCCGAGACGCCCGTTTCCCGCACGACGAGCGGTTCGCCCGTGCCGATATCGAGATAAACGAAAGTGTCCGAGCCGAGAACTTCGGAATGGATGACGGTGCCGCTCCAGGCGGCGTCTTGCTGGATGATCTCCATGTGTTCGGCGCGAACACCGATGGTGTAGGCGTTGTAGGGTGCTGCGAATTCACCCGTCAGGAAATTCATCTTCGGCGAACCGATGAAGCCGGCTACGAAAACGGAATTCGGCGTCTCGTAGAGTTCGAGAGGCGTGCCGACCTGCTCGACGATGCCATCACGCAGAACGCAGATACGGTCGGCGAGCGTCATCGCCTCGACCTGGTCGTGGGTGACGTAGATCATCGTCGTGCCGTGCATGCTGCGGTGAAGCTTGGCGATCTCCAGCCGTGTTGCGACGCGCAGCGCCGCATCGAGGTTCGACAGCGGTTCGTCGAACAGGAACACTTTGGGATCGCGCACAATGGCGCGACCGATCGCCACACGCTGGCGCTGACCGCCCGAGAGCTGGCGCGGCAGCCGCTCAAGGTAAGGCGACAGCTGCAGCATGCCGGCGGCCTGCTCGACGCGGCTCTTGCACTCTTCCTTGGCGCGTCCGGAAAGCTTCATTCCAAAGGCCATGTTCTCAAATACGGTCATATGCGGATAGAGCGCATAGGATTGGAAGACCATGGCGATGCCGCGCTTTGAGGGCGCATAGCGGTTGACCGCCTCGCCATCGAAGGAAAGCGTGCCCGAGGTGATGTCCTCCAATCCCGAGATCAGCCGCAGCAGGGTGGACTTGCCGCATCCGGAGGGGCCGACGAAGACCATGAACTCGCCCTTGCGGATATCAAGCGAGACGCCCTTGATAACGTCAAGCGCACCAAAGCTCTTGCGGATATTGTCGAGTCGAATCCGTGCCATATCGTGCTTTCTTCAACCTTTGACGCCACCGGCTGTCAGGCCGGAAATGATGCGTCGCTGGAATATTAGGACCAGGACAACGACAGGGACCGTGACGATGACGGATGCTGCCATGATGTTGCCCCACGGGATTTCGAACTGGCTGCCGCCCGAAAGCAGGGCGATGGCAACCGGCACCGTTCGCTGAGCGTCCGATGACGTGAATGTTAGGGCGAAGAGGAATTCGTTCCAGGCCGTAATGAAGGCAAGCAGCCCTGTGGTGACAAGAGCCGGCCACATCAGCGGCATGAAAACCTTTGTGATGATGACCCAGGCAGAAGCGCCATCGACGATCGCCGCCTCCTCGATTTCGATCGGCAGATCGCGCATGAAGGTGGTCAGAACCCAGACCGTAAACGGCAGGGTAAAGATCATGTAGGAGAAGATCAGCGCGAAGGGGGTGTTGAAGATGCCGATCCAGCGGATCAGCTCGAACAGGCCCGCAAGCACGGCGATCTGCGGGAACATCGAGACCGACAGGATGGTCAGCATCAAAAGCGCGCGACCCCGGAAATTGACACGGGCAAGCGCATAGGACGCCGTCACCGCAAGCAGCAACGAGGCCGCGACCACGAGGACCGCGACCAGCAGGGAATTGCCGAGGCTGCGGATGAAGCTGCCCGTGGTCAGGACCGTCGTGTAATTGACAAGCGAGATCGAGGTTGGCCAGTAATTGACCTCGAAGAGAGCGGTGCCGGCTTTGAAGCTCGTCAGGATCGCGTAGTAGAACGGGAAGACCGCGACGATGACGATAACCGTGACAAGCAGATAGAAGAGCGTGTTCTTGGTGAGCGTCAGGAGCATCAGCCTTCGCTCCCGCCGAGTTTGACGCGACCGAGCCACATGTAGAGCACGGTGATCGCCGCGATGATCAGAAAGAGTACGGTCGAGGCCGTTGCTCCATAGGCGAACTTGTCGAAATCGAAGAGGTTTTCGCGCGCCATGACGGACATGGTCTTCGTCTGCGCATTGTTCGGCGTCAGCACGTAAATGAGATCGAAGATGCGCATGGCGTCGAGCATGCGGAAGATGACGGCGACCATGATGGCAGGGCGGACCAGCGGCAGCGTCAGCCGCCAGAAGACACGGATCGGGTTGATGCCGTCGATTTTTGCCGCCTCGTAGATATCGGCGGGCACCATCTGCAAACCGGCGAGGATCAATAGCGCCATGAAGGGCGTCGTCTTCCAGATGTCGACGATCAGCACCGCAATCATCGCCGTCTCGGGATTGGCGGTCCAGGCGATCTTCTGGCTGATCAGGCCGAAGCCGAGCAGGATGTCGTTCAGAATACCGAACTGATCGTTGAGCATCCAGGCCCACATCTTGGCGGAAACGATGGTCGGGATCGCCCAGGGGATGAGGATGGCGGCTCGCACGATGCCGCGGCCGGGGAAATGCGCGTTCAATACAAGCGCGACAACGAGGCCAAGGATGGTTTCGATGGTCACAGACAGGAACGCGAATTTCATGGTGTTCCAGACCGCATTCCACCAGTTCGGGTCGGCGAGCAGCCCGCTATAGACCGTGCGCCCGCTCTTCAGCGTGATCCAGGAGAGATAGTTCTTGAAGCCGACGAACTCAGCCCCGCTCAGATTGGTGAGCGATGCGTTCGTGAAGCTGAAATAGATGGTTCTGAAGAGAGGCCATCCGGCAACGACGGCCAGAATGAACAGGGTGGGGGCCAGGAATATCCAGGCGGATCGGATGCGCTCGGCGCGCAAGTCCGACGAGGTCCTGACGGCGCGCGCGCGCGATCCGACGCTTGGGGAAACTGCGGCTTCAGTCATGAGATACCCGCTTCTTGAGGCGATTGACGGTGCCGTCTTCACAAAAAAGGGCAGCGGCGCAAGCTCGGCCGCTGCCGATGCTGTCGACTACCAGTTGTCGCCCTTCAGCGACGTCAGGTCGGCCTCGAGAAGCTCGAGGTTTTCTGCGGACGTGCCATTGCCAGAAAGCGAGTTGTGAACAGCCGTCCAGAACTTCGAGGAGACCTCGTTGTACTTGACCTTGGCCGATGCCGACGGACGCGGAACGGCATTCTGGAAGATCGGCTTCCAGTTCGGCATGAACGGCTGTGCGGCGGCGATGTCCTTGTCATCGTAAAGTGCCACAAGCGTCGGCAGGTTGGAGAGCTCGATCGCCCGCTGCTTCTGCCTCTCCTTTGAGGTCAGGAACTTGACCAGGGCGATCGCCGCATCCTGGTTCTGCGAGTATTTGGAGACGGCGAGGTTCCAGCCGCCAAGCGTCGAGGACGGGCTGTCGCCCTCCTTTGCGACCGGTAGCGTGGCGACGTCGAACTTGCCCTTGACGGCGCTGTCGGCACCATTGCCGAGAGCGTAGGCATATGGCCAGTTGCGCATGAAGACGGCATTGCCGGTTTGCCAGACGCCGCGCGACTCTTCTTCCTGGTAGGCCAAAACGCCAGAAGGCGAGATCGTTCCGATCCATCCCTTGGCGCGATCAAGCGCTGCTGCGGCCTTTTCGTTGTTGATGGAAATGGTGCCGTCCTGCTCGATGATCTGGCCGCCGCCCGACGACTTGACCCATTCAAGCGCATTGCAGGTCAGGCCCTCATAGGCATTGCCCTGGAAGACATAGCCCCAGAGATCCTTCTGGCCGGCGGCGCGTTCTTTTTCCTGGATTTCCTTGGCGGTGGCCGCCATTTCGTCCCAGGTCTTCGGCGGCTGTTTGCCGTACTTGTCGAGCAGGTCCTTGCGATAGAACAGCGCCGGCGCGTCGGTAAAGAGCGGCATTGCCACGAGGCGACCGTTCACGGTCTGCGAGGCAATGATCGATGGGAAGAAATCGTCAACGACATCCTTTGCGGCATCCTTGAGATCGACGAACTGGTCTGCAAGCTGCGGAGCCCAGATAACGTCCGTCTGGTAGACGTCGACGTCCTTATTGCCAGCGGCGAGCCAGAGGCGATACTGCGAAAACTGTTCCGAAGAGGAGGATGGCATGGTCACGACGCTGACCTTGTTGCCTGTTGCCTTCTCGAACTCGTCGAGCTGCTTGCGGAACAGCTCGAGATTTTTGCCGGTCGAGTTTGCGGAAATGCTGAGATTGGCGGCAAACGACGGCTGCGCGACACCAATCAGCGCGGCCGCGACGGCGACCGCTGTGAAACGAAACTTCATATCTCCCTCCCAAAAGACCCAAACATTGAAAAATTGAAAACGGTTTGGCTGAAAAAACTTGTCAGAAGGCCGATATTGAGTCAAGCCGGTACTCGTGTCAAAGTCACACAACCGCGATCAAATAGTGATAACAAAGTAAAATCAAACAGATGCTGTTCTGATCGGTTGTGGGAAAAGATCAAAACGCTACATCTTGGAACATTTAAAATTGAAAACGGTTTGGCTGTTTGTAAGCTGCTATGCTTAGGCCATAAGAAAGACAGCAACTGGCGGCAGCAAGCCAGACAGACCAGCACGAAAGACGCAATGTTTTATGAAGCTTAAAGAGTTCGCGAAACAGGTCGGATTGTCGCCAACGACAGTCAGTCGTGCGCTGAGTGGCTATCCCGAGGTGAGCGAGACCACGCGTGCCCGTGTCGCGGAAGCTGCCGTCAGACTGGGTTACAGCCCGAACATCAATGCCGTGCGGCTGAAGACGGGAAGGGCCGGCGCGATCGGAGTGGTGATGGGACGTGCCGGCGAGTTCCACTTCGCCGAATTCATGGCCGGCATGGCAGAGCGGCTGGTTGCGGAGGAGACCGACATCCTCGTCATCCCGATGGCGGATCCGAACCAGGAAGACGAGATGCAGCTCTACCGCCGACTTGTGGAGAGCCGCCGCGTCGATGCGATCATTGTGCATTCGCCCAAGCCCAACGACGAGCGCATTGCATTGCTCCACGAACTCGGCATGCCGTTTCTTGTCCACGGTCGCTCGGCCATCGACGTGCCGCACGCCTGGCTTGATATCGACAACGAAGGTGCGATCAAACGGGCAACATCGCATCTGATCGATCTCGGTCATCGACGCATCGCCATGATCAATGGCCGGGCGGGCGCGACCTACGCGCTTCACCGCGACAGCGGCTTTCGCAAGGCTCATCAAAGTCACGGCATCGAGCCCGATCCGCAGCTGATGGCGAGTGGAAACTTCACCGACGAGCTTGGCTTCCGTTTCGCGCGATCCTTCCTCGAACAGCCCAACCCGCCGAGCGCCTTCGTGGCGGGATCCATGATGAGCGCACTTGGCGTCTATCGCGCAGCCCGGTCGCTGGGGCTTCAGATCGGTCGCGACGTGTCGGTCATCGCGCACGACGATGTCTTTCCGTATCTTACGGCGGACAACATGGTGCCATCGCTTTCGGCAACACGCTCCTCGATGCGCGCGGCCGGAACGCGGTGTGCCGATCTTGTGCTGCAGCTGCTGTCGGGACGATCTCCACTGGAGATCCACGAATTGTGGCCCGTCGAGCTGATCCTTCGCGAATCGACCGGGCCGGTCAGGTAGACCACCTTCTGATGTCATAACCGCGTATGGCCTTTTGCCCCCGTTGACCGTGGGTAGAATATCGCGCGTTTCTTAAAAACCATGGAAAGATGATTTCCGCGACAGCGAAAATTCGGTGCCTGGTTGATTGAGCAGACGGGGCGAAGATCGCATATTGGCTGCAGTTGCTCACGCATGTTGGCCATTCCTCCCGGTCGACGAGCAGCTGTTCCCCCTCTGGAGGTTTTGACCTTCTCACTCCCGGCCACCGTTCAAATGCGGTGGTTTTTTTGCCTGTCGCCCTGCCGCTGCAGCTCGGAACATTCGGTTCCGGCTCCCGTTTCCCCCGGGAGGAAAATGCTGAAGGAGAGCGCCATGCAGGTTGTCGGCACACAAGTGATCCCCGAAATGGGCGGCAAGCTCGGTTTTACGGTCGAGTTTGTAGGTGATGGCGGAGAGGTAGTTTCCGTGGTCTTGCGCAATGACGAGGCTAAATCCATCAACCCGGGCAATGCTGTCGAATTGGCCAGGGCCCTCATGCTTGAGATGGCCGCGGCTGGGGCAGGCGACGGCAACGCCGACAGGCCAACGACGCGGATGACCGCTCGTCGAGCAGGCGATCGCAATGTCATGGAAGAACAGCTTGACGAGGGATTGGAAGGCACGTTTCCGGCGAGCGATCCGATTTCGGCAACCAGTTCCACAATCTCCAGGCCAGCAAAAGAATGTGAGTGAAACGACGAGATCGCTTCTTCTACTCTGCCGTGGTTCGAAGCTGTCGTCAGGGCAGATGGGGTTCGGCAACTATTCAGGCGAGAAAGAGTGCGAGAGCCCACCACGTCCGGGAACTTTTTCGCTTCCAATCGGTTGAATCTCTTCGTTGTGGAGTGGGGGCGAGTGATCTGGTGGCCAATTTCCGGAAAGTCGATCGCAAGAGTGGGCAGATGGATGCCCGCGACAGGCTGATCGTTGCCCTTTACGCGCAGCTCAAAGCCGAGCGCCAGACACGCGAAACCCTTGAGTGGGTCATCCGCAACGGGGCACTGTCGAAGGATGTGCTGGAGGCGATTGCTGCCGATCCAGTTCCAGTCACCGGCGATGACATCGCATCCGTCGAGAAAATCATCGCCCTGGACGAGCGGCGCAAACGCAATCGGCAAAACGACAACTGAGGGGAAAGTCATGGCAGCTCGGGCAAGTTGGAAAGGCCACCTGAAGGTCGCAGACCTTGTCTGCAGCGTGGGATTATATACGGCCGTTTCGACCTCGGAGCGCATCTCATTCAACATCATAAACCGCAAGACCGGCCATCGGGTCGAGCGGCAGTTCGTCGATAGCGAGACGGGCAAGGCTGTCGAGCGGGATGACCAGGTCAAGGGATACCAGCTGGATAACGGCCAATACATCGTCATCGAGGGCGAGGAGATGGCAGGCGTCATGCCGGAGAGCGACAAAGTTCTGAACGTTCAGAATTTCGTGCCCTACAGCGAAATCAACAAGCTCTATTTTGATCGCCCATATTATCTGGCGCCTGTCAGCGGGGACGACGAGGAAGCACTCGGGCTGATTGCCCGCGCGATGCGAGATCAGGAGGTTGCCGCTATCGCAGAGGCGGTGCTGTTTCGCCGCAACCGCACGGTCCTGATCCGGCCGCAGGACGACTATGTCGTCGCGACGACGCTGAGCTTCGACTACGAGGTCCGCAATCCGGATACGATCTTCAAGGACATTCCTGACATGAAGTTCGACAAGGAGATGCTCGAGCTGGCCGGTCACATCATTGGAACCAAGAAGGGCGCGTTCAACCCGCAGGAATACGAGGATCGTTACGAGGCGGCGCTATCCGAACTGGTGAAGGCAAAGATCGAGGGCAGGGAGCTTCCGAAAGCGAAGCCAAAACCGCAGGGCAAGGTCATCGATCTCATGGATGCCCTGCGTCAGAGCGCCAAGCTGAGCGCCAAGCCGCGAGCCGGAAAGGCAGCGCGCGCCGATAATGGGCAGACGAAGGCAAGCTGACCATGGCTCTGGAGGCCTATCAAGCCAAACGTAATTTCAAGGTGACGCCAGAGCCGCGCGGGAGCAAGCGCGGCGGAAAACCTCCAGCACAAACCGCGCTCAGCTTCGTCATTCAAAAGCACGATGCGACGAGGCTGCACTATGACTTCCGGCTCGAGCTCGACGGCGTGCTAAAGAGCTGGGCTGTAACCCGCGGCCCAAGCCTCAATCCCGATGAAAAGCGGCTTGCCGTCCACGTCGAAGACCACCCGCTGGACTATGGCGACTTCGAAGGCATCATTCCAAAAGGTCAGTATGGCGGTGGGACGGTGCTGGTTTGGGATCGGGGCACATGGACGCCGAACGGCGATCCGCACAAGGGTTACAAGAAAGGTCATCTCGAATTCGATCTGGACGGCCAGAAATTGAGCGGCCGCTGGCATCTCGTTCGCATGCATGGCAAGCCGGGCGAGCGGCAGGAAAACTGGCTGCTCATCAAGGCGGAAGACGCGGAGGCCCGCCACAAGGGCGACATTCTCAAGCAGCGCCCGGAATCGGTAAAAACAGGCCGTAAGATCGAGGAGGTGGCGAAGAACCCCGACGCCACCTGGAACTCCCGCCCCAAGGGCGCGGCAAAGCCCGCCTCTATAAGATCTGCAGCAAGTCTGGCAAAGGCAAAACGCCACGCGTGGCCAAAGGGGGCGGAAAAGGCGACCATGCCTGCCTTCATCGAGCCCGAGCTTGCCAAGCTCAAGGCCAAGCCTCCGTCAGGTGAAGGGTGGATCCACGAGATCAAGTTCGATGGGTATCGTCTGCAGGTTCGGCTTGAGAGCGGCAAGGTCACTCTGCTGACCCGCAGCGGGCTCGACTGGACGGAAAAATTCGGGCCGGAAATTACGACGGCGTTCACGGCACTGCCAGCGAAGTCGGCGATCCTTGACGGTGAGATCGTCGTCGAGCGGGAAAATGGCGCCTCCGACTTTTCGGCTCTGCAGAACGATCTCAGCGCAGCCCGTCACGATCGTTTTTTGT
This sequence comes from Rhizobium mesoamericanum STM3625, assembly GCF_000312665.1. Classification (GTDB taxonomy): domain Bacteria; phylum Pseudomonadota; class Alphaproteobacteria; order Rhizobiales; family Rhizobiaceae; genus Rhizobium; species Rhizobium mesoamericanum. Next base: position 3,564,653 of record NZ_HF536772.1, read on the forward strand.
TTTACGCTTTCGACCTGCTTTATCTCGATGGATACGACCTGCAGCAAGCGTCGTTGACGAACCGCAAGGCCTTGCTCGCGGACCTCATCGCCGATGTCGATGCGAGGCTTCGCTTTAGCGAGCATTTTACCGAAAAGGGTGCAGTTGTGCTCAATCATGCCCGCCAGCTCGGGCTCGAGGGGATCATCTCGAAACTCGCTGACAGCCAATACGTGTCGGGGCGGACCGGCGACTGGGTCAAATCGAAATGCCTGCAGAGGCAGGAACTGGTGATCGGTGGATATGTGCCTTCGACGGCGATGAAAAATGCGATTGGCTCGCTGGCCATGGGCGTTTACCGCAATGGCAAGCTCGAGCATGTCGGCCGGGTCGGAACAGGCTTCAGCGTCAACCTCGCGCACGAGCTCTATGAAACGCTGTCGGCGTTAAAACAGAGCGAGAGTTCGTTCGACGATGAGCTCACTGCGGAGGAGCGTCGCGGACTGGTCTATGTCAAACCAAAGCTTGTTGCCGAGGTCGAGTTTCAGGCGTGGTCGGCGGATAACAATTTGCGGCACGCTGCGTTTCGTGGGTTGAGAGAAGACAAGGCGCCAGAGGAAGTGATGCCCGAAGCAACAACGACGACCGCTCAGGAGCTGCCGCAATCGAGCGTCACGCTTACCCATCCCGATCGGATCTACTGGCCGCAGGAGGGGATCACCAAACAGGGGCTGGCCAGCTACTATGCACGCGTATGGCGCTTCATGGAGCCCTATGTGACGAAGCGGCCGCTCGCGTTGCTACGCTGCCCCGACGGGATTGCCGGTCAACGGTTTTTCCAGAAGCATGCCTGGAAGGGCATGAACGCCAATATCGAGCAGATCACCGATCCGAAGGACCGGGGCGGTGAGAAATTGCTGCGCATCATGGACTTCGACGGAATGATCGCGCTCGTCCAATCGGCCGTGCTGGAGATCCATCCGTGGGGGGCGACGACCGAAAGCTGGGAGCGACCGGACATGATCACGATGGACCTCGACCCGGCTGATGACGTCAGCTGGGCTGAGGTGATCGCCGCAGCCTATGAACTGAAGGAGCGTTTGGAAGCTTCGGGCCTGGCTGCCTTTGTCAAAACCTCCGGCGGAAAGGGGCTGCATGTCGTGACCCCCCTCGAACCGAAGGCCAGCTGGGCACCCGTCAAGGCCTTCGCCAAGGCGCTTGCCGATGGCATGTCGAAGGATCACCCGGACAAATATCTGGCGACCGCCACGAAGGCGAAGCGGAACGGCAAGATCTTCATCGACTATTTGCGCAATGGTCGTGGCAACACGGCCGTCGCCGCCTATTCGACCCGTTCGCGTCCGGGGGCAGCCGTTTCCATGCCGCTTGCGTGGAACGAGCTGACCGAGGAAATCGGTCCGGCCTACTTCACGCTCGACAATGCTCCAGCGCGCCTTGATACCTTGCGCAGCGATCCATGGGCGGATTTCTTCGACGCCGCCTTGCCACTTAAGAAACTGAAGTAGCGGACCGGGCTGCGATTTCTCAGTGAGATTTCGGACGTCCCGTTTCCTTGGCCAGGCTCTTCTTCAAAGCATCCATGATGTTGACGACATTGCCCGTCGGGGCCCGCGTCGGCTGCTTTGACGAAGGAGGTGTGGCTTTGACGAGGTTCTTCTGCTTTGCACGGATCATGGCCCTCAGACGCTTCTGGATCGGATCCTGCACCATGGCGGGCTGCCAATCTTCGGTTCGGTCCTTGACGAGCTTCTTCATCAGGGAGAGCACCGTGTCATCAACCTTGCCGTGGCTGTCCAGGGTTGCTGCCGGCGGGCGGACTTCGTCGCCGAAATGCAGCGTCCAGAGGATGATGCCCTTGCCCTGAGGCTCGAGGAGGACTGCACGCTCGCGCCGGTAGAGAACAAGCCGCGCTATGCCGACGACGTCGTTTGCCTTCATTGCTTCACGGATGACGCAGAAGGCTTCCGTGCCGACCTTATCTTCCGGGGTGAGAAAATGTGGCTTGTCATACCAGATCCAGTCGATCGAGCCGCGTGGCACGAAGGTGTCGATGTCGATCGTCTTCGTGCTTTCCAGTCCGACTTCATCGATTTCCTTGTCCTCAAGAATGACATAGTCGTCTTCGCCGCGGGGATATCCCCGGGCCTGATCCTTGTCGGCAATCGGCTTGTGGGTGACGCTGTCGACGTAGCGGCTTTCAACGCGGTTCTTCGTCTTTCGGTTTAGCACATGAAATCGAAGCTGGTTACTGTCTGTTGTCGCCGGTGTTAGCGATACCGCTGCCGTGACGAGTGAGAGTTTGAGATAGCCCTTCCAATAGGTCTGACGTGCCATTTACGCCCTGGCGCCCTTACGCCATCTCCCATGCCCGCATTTGCGGCAATTTTCTGAAACGAGGAGACCAGCGGTTTGGTTCCATTGCAGATCGCAAAGTCTGTGAATGCGGTAGCAGCAGTGCCCACTGCAAGCTTGCCGGGGCAGTCGGAAACCGTCTATTCGATTACCACCTGCACGTATGTAGCACCGCTCTTGGCGTAGTAGAGTGATCCGCAGCGGTAGTAATATCCCCCGAAATAGGCTCCGTAGACGCAGCCGGCCGGCAGCGTACTGACGTAGACATTCGTTCTACGCACGACACGGCGCGTCGTCCGACGGGCGACGCCCGCATAGGAGAGCGGCGTCAGCGGATGCCCGACGACGGCCTCCGCCGGCGTGGCAGCCATGAACGTGAGCGTTGTCAGGTCACGGCCTTCCATGCTGACGTCAAGTGAGGCGAAGGCAACCGCGAGCGCAAATGCGAAAATCCTTACGGCGGTTTTCATTGTGCATCTCCCATCATGCCTGTGGGCGCCGGAAGCTCATCGATCTGCCCAAGTTCGCTAAGGTCGACCTTCTTTGCATCGCCCGGTATCTCGATCGCGAAGTTTGCGAGCTTCACATCTTCTCCCGTGCGGAAATTCCGCACCTCGAGCATGTATTCGGGTGCCTGCACCACGTGCTTGCTGGTAACGACGTAGCGCTTCGGGATAGGTTTTGCCCCAGTCGCGATCCAGATCTGCCAGTCGACGTCGTTCTTCCGGAAGGTCAGGTATTCGCATTCCACGCCATCGACGACAGCGCTTGCAATGTGCTTGGCCTCGGTAACGCCGTCCATCAGCGCATCAAAACTGTTCGACAAGAGGAGATCCGAGCCGGGGATTTCAGCGCCGGCGTTCTGCAGCCGGTCGAAGAGCTCGTCGAGGCTGCCTTTCGCATCGATCTGGGCATAGGCATCGAGGTTCTTGCCGTGAACCGTGAACTTCATGCCATCGAAGCTTGCGTCAAGGTCGGCAAAGCCTCCCGTGCGCGTCACCCGGATCTTGTCCGGACGGCTGACCGTTGCGGTGCCGGAGCTGACGAACTGAAGTTTCTCGAAAGCCGGCGTCACGGCCTCCACCGACGAGACATAGTCGAATGAGAACGTCTTCTGGGCCGCCATATAGTCGGACATTGCCTTCAGCAGTTCCCTCGAATCGTCCGCCCACGCCCCGGACGCACCGCAAAGTCCGGCGGTCATCGCGCACGCGGCAACCACTGCCTTGAAGTGCGTCGGCAGTATGAATTTCGACATGTCACGGCCCTCACTTTGACAACGGTTGACTGGGTACGCGTTGAATGCTGGCTACGCTAACGTCGCTGGCGCCATTGCCATCAGTAGACGGGTCAAAGGCAAGACTTTCCCCTTTGGACATGCCTACGAGGCATTCAAGAACAGCCCGGCAACTTTAGCCCGATCCGGCGGAGGCGAAGCTACTGCAACGTTTATTTTCCTGCGGCCGAAATGAAACTGTAGGTTCAACTTTGTCGCATATCCCCATCTATATCGGCAACTATTTATCGCGTGCGTTGCTATTGCCTTTCGCGCAAATATTGTCCCATACTGCACAAAGCCTCGGCATTTGGAGCACTGGGATCCACTGCGGGGCACGCATGAAATCCAAAGCTCGTGCATCCGTCGAGGTAGGGAAAATGCGTGGCAGATCGTATCGGGGGCCATACCTAATCGGGATTGTTGCAGTGGCCGCCGGCTTGTCGTCGTGCGACAGCGGCAGCAATTCGTACGTCCCACCGCCACCGCCGAAGGTGAATATCGCCCAGCCGTTGCAGCAGCCCGTGATTGAATATTTCGAATTGACCGGCAACACCGATGCGATCAGCGCCGTCGATATCGAAGCGCGCGTGCAGGGCTTTCTCGAGTCGATCGACTACAAGGACGGCACTGCAGTAAAGAAGGGTGACAAGCTTTTCGGCATCCAGCGCGACACCTACAAGGCGCAGGTCGACCAAGCTCAGGCGCAACTCGCCTCGCAGCAGGCCTCCCAGGTCGGCGCGAAGCAGGAGTATGACCGGCAGCTCAACCTCATGAAGCAGGAAGTGACGACGCAGACGTCCGTCGATAGTGCCAAGGCAACGCTCGATGAGGCAAACGCCGCCATTCTGAATGCGCAGGCGAGCCTCGATCTGGCAAACATCAACCTCGGATATACTGAGGTGGTGGCGCCCTTCGACGGCACCGTGACGGACCATCTTGTCGACGTCGGCGCACTGGTCGGCGTATCCGGCCCCACAAAGCTTGCCACCATCGTGCAGACCGATCCGCTCTACGTCTATTTCAACGTAAGCGAAGCGCAGGTCCTGATGATCAAGCAGAGCCTGGCGAAGGCAGGACACAAGCTGACCCAGGTCGATCTTCCGACCATACCGGTTGAGATCGGGCTCGGTAACGAAGAGGGATACCCACACAAGGGCCACCTCGACTATGTCGCTCCGCAAGTCGATGCCTCGACAGGCACACTCTCGGTTCGAGGCATCATCGACAACAAGGATCACGCGCTCTTACCCGGTCTCTTCGTACGTGTTCGTGTCCCGGTCGCCCACAAGGACAAGGCGCTTCTCATTCGCGACGATGCAATCGGCACCAACCAGCAGGGCAACTATGTGCTGGTTCTTGGCAAGGACGATGTGATTGAACAGCGACCCGTCAAGATCGGTCAGCGCGACGGGACGATGCGTGTGATCGAGCAGGGTATCGATGTTGGCGATTGGGTGGTCATGACCGGCACCCAACGGGCCGTGCCCAATATGAAGGTCACACCTGAGAAAATCACCATAGACGCAGCCCAAGCAACGGGCGATCCCAGCGGATCGAAGGTCCAATGAACCGAGACCCGGCGCGATCCAGGAGGCGAAGCAGATGATCTCGCGCTTCTTCATCGAGAGGCCGGTGCTCTCAAATGTTCTGGCTCTGGTCTTCGTCCTGATCGGGGCCGTCGCGCTCTTTCAACTGCCGGTCGCTCAATATCCGAACGTGGTTCCTCCCACCGTTCAGGTGACGACGCGTTATCCCGGCGCGAGCGCCAAGACCCTCGTCGATACAGTGGCGCTGCCGATCGAATTGCAGGTCAACGGCGTCGAAAACATGCTCTACATGCAGTCGACCAGCGCCAGCGACGGCACCTATTCGCTGACGGTGACCTTTGCCATCGGCACGGACCCCGACCAGGCGCAGGTTCTCGTCCAGAACCGCGTCGCGATCGCAATGCCATCGCTGCCTGAGGCGGTACAGGTGCAGGGTGTCACCACGCAGAAGAAGTCGACGTCGATCCTCGGTTTCGTCAGCCTGACGTCGCCGGACAGCCGTTACGACAGCCTGTTTCTGTCGAACTATGCCGTCATCAACCTGCAGAATGAACTTGCTAGGCTCCCAGGCGTCGGCAATGTCAACGTCTTTGGCGCCGGTCAGTATGCCATGCGGATCTGGATGGATCCGGATCTTCTGCAGGCTCGAGGCCTGACGCCGCAGGACATCATCAATACCGTGCAGCAACAGAGCCAGGAGGTGACGGCAGGGCAGGTGGGACTACCGCCAGTGCCAAGCGGGCAGGACTTCCAGTACACTCTGAACGTCAGCGGCCGGCTGAACGACGCTCCTGACTTCGAAAACATCATCGTCAAGGTCGATTCCCAAGGCGGTGGCCGGATCACTCGCGTGCGCGACATCGGTCGCGTCGAGCTCGGGGCGCAGACCTACAGCCAGTCGTTCCTGCAGAACCGACGACCGGCAACCGGTATCGGCATTTTCCAGTTGCCGGAAGCAAATGCCATCGCGGTTGCCGAATCCGTCAGGGGCAAGATGGCCGAGCTCGCAAAGAGCTTTCCGCCAGGCCTCGAATACAGCATGCCTTTTGATACGACGAAATTCGTCAAGGCGTCGATACGCGAAGTCTACGTGACGCTGATCGAGGCCGGGGTTCTGGTCCTGATCGTGATCCTGCTCTTCCTCCAGGATTGGCGGGCCATGCTCGTGCCGGCAACAACCGTTCCGGTGACGATCATCGGGGCGTTTGCGGCGATGGCTGCGCTTGGCTTCACCGTCAATTTGTCGACGCTGTTTGCGATCGTGCTTGCGATCGGCATTGTTGTCGATGATGCGATCGTCATCGTCGAAGGCGTTTCACGACATGTCGAGGGCGGAATGCCCGGCAGGCAGGCGGCAGAAACGGCAATGGACGAGTTGCTCGGACCCGTCATCGGCATTACGCTCGTCCTCATGGCGGTCTTCATTCCGGCTGCCTTCCTGCCCGGGCTGACCGGTCAACTCTATCGGCAGTTTGCGCTCGTCATCGCGGCAACCGCGCTGATCAGCGCGATCAATGCAATCACTCTGAAGCCGACGCAGTGCGCGCTGTGGCTGCGGCCGCCCGTACCACCCGAAAAACGCAATTTCTTCTATCGCGGTTTCAACCGTGCCTACGATGCGGCGGAGAACGGATATTCCAGGCTTGTTGGCGGTCTTGTTCGCCATAGCGGGATCGCAGTCCTCGTGGGTCTGGCGCTGATCGGTGTCGCTTTCTGGGGGCTCTCCCGGCTTCCGACGGCCTTTCTCCCCATCGAGGACCAAGGTTACGTCCTCATCAGCGCGCAGTTGCCGGACGGTGCCTCGAAGGAACGCACAGATGCAGTAATGCAAGAGGTCAGTAAGATCGCCGAATCGACGCCCGGCGTCGATCAGGTTCTGACGATCAGCGGCATTTCGGTCCTCGACAACAGTGCAAGCCTGCCGAACGCCGGTGTCGCCTATGTCATTCTCAAGGACTGGGACGTGCGCGCAAAGGAGAAAGGCCAGGATCTGCTGTCGATATACCAGCATCTAAACGGTGCCCTGGAAAGTGTCATGCAAGCCAGGACGCTGGTCCTGATCCCACCAGCGATCCAGGGCATCGGCAATGCCAGTGGCTTTACCATGCAGGTGTTGCTGAAAGACGGCAGCTTCGACTTCCCACTGCTGCAGACGCTGGCTGACACGATCGTCGAACACGGGAACTCGCAATCCTCGCTCCAGCGGCTGCAGACGTCGTTTAGAGCAGACGCTCCGCAGCTCGAGGTTTCGGTCAACCGCATCAAGGCCGAGACGCTTGGGGTTACGGTTGGGCAGGTGTTCTCGGCGCTCTCGGGCTATGTCGGTTCAAGCTACGTGACCCAGTTCAACAAGTTCGGCCGCACCTTCCAGGTCTATGTGCAAGCGGCTCCGAATTTCCGCGTGCGCCCCGATGATATCCGCAATCTGAAGGTTAGGGCCGGCGATGGCACGATGGTCCCGCTTGGCACAGTGATCGACGTTAAAAGCACGCCGGGCCCGACGCTGATCAGCCTTTACAATCTCTATCCAACTGCCACGATCGTTGGCGGGCCTGCCACCGGCTTTAGTTCGGGGCAGGCGCTCGATGTCATGGAGCAGATTGCCAATCAGATACTGCCGCCAGGTGCCGGCTTCGAATGGACGGCGCTGTCCTATCAGGAAAGGGCGGTCGGCAACCAGATTTATTACGTCTTTGGCCTCGCCATTCTGCTCGTCTATTTCGTCTTGGCCGGACAGTACGAAAGCTGGATATTGCCGTTTGCCGTTATTCTCGCCGTTCCCCTTGCCCTGCTCGGGACGGTCGGCGCGCTAACCACACTCGGGGTCGCCAACAATCTCTACACGCAGATCGGCCTTATTCTGCTGATCGCGCTTTCGTCAAAGAACGCCATCCTGATCGTTGAATATGCGCGGGAAAAGCGCATGCAGGGCATGGAAATTGCCGCTGCGGCCGTGCTTGCGGCGCGGCTGCGTTTCCGCCCGATCCTGATGACCTCATTTGCCTTCATCCTCGGCGTGCTGCCGCTGGTGCTGGCAACGGGCGCCGGCGCCAACGCCCGGCGATCGATTGGTATTTCGGTCTTCAGCGGCATGATCGCATCGACATGCCTGGCGGTTCTGCTGGTGCCGTCCTTCTACGTGATCCTGCAGCACTTCGAGGAATACCGGAAGCGTCGCGCTGTCCCGGTGCCGGACGCGCAGACTTAGGTGATGCGGCGACACGCCGCTGACCTGATACCGCATTGGGAATTGCTATTCCCGGCTTGGGAAACGCACGGGCGTGCTTAGCTCGATCGTCTGCCCCGTGGGTAGCAATAGCGCCCTCAAATAGAGGGTGAGGTGCAGCCTCACGATGCCGACATGGTCGACACTTGTGATTTCCGCAAGGGAGAGGAACTATGGAGCATTTCTCGTCGTCATCATCTTTGGAAATTGCATCCACAAAGGCTGGCGTGTGGAGAATGAAGCCTGGCGTGCCGGTGCTGGCCGTCGTCGCCTTGTTTGCTGGAGCGGCCTTGTCGCAACAACCGACAGATGCACAGCGCAACGCGATCAAGTCCGCCTGCCGCAGCGATTTCCTATCCGATTGCTCCGGCGTGATGCCGGGTGGCAAGGAGGCGCTTGCCTGCCTGCAGCAGCATGAAGCGTCGCTCTCGTCTGGATGCAAACAGGCAATCAGCGCGCTCGGCGCAAGCGGCAATGCAGCCACCCCGAAATCATCTTCAGGGGCAGAGACGGCGCCGGCAACGCCGGATGCCGGCACACCCAAGGCCGCCGCACCGGCGGCGACAGCCGCACCGCAGCTTTCGCCGCGGGAAGAGATGACCATTGCCCGTGAGGCCTGTGGGCCGGACTTCCGATCTTACTGCCGTGCCGTTCCCCTTGGTGGCGGACGCGGCATCGCGTGCCTCAGGGAGAACATGGCGCGGTTGTCGCCGGCTTGTCAGAAGGTCCTGGCTCACGGGCTGTAATTGTCTTTGTTTTCACGGGCTTCGGCGCTCCTTTGTGGTGGTGCCGGATGTGCCGGTCGCGATTCGCAATACGCTTGCGAGTTCGTCAGACCTTAGTCCGATACCCAATTGGTACGTGAGCGCTAACTGAACCTTGTCCTTCTGCCCCGAAGGATGAGGGAGGCTTTAGGATGTCGCGGACAAAACCCTCCTGTAGCCTCCCTCCTCATGATCGGACCTTGGTCCAACTATCCAAGCGCGCACCGTCTGCCTAAGTTGGCCCTGTCCTTCCGCCAAAAAAGGACACGCAGGGGCACCATTGGTCCCCTGAGAGGGCTTGAGAGGTCACCAACGGGTAGGCTGACCTCTCGGCTCTCCCGTCTAGCGCAACACCCGACGTCGGCGACCCATCGCGTCCTGGCTGTGTATGTGTGTGTGTGTCGGCTTCCGTGAGTATCGACGTGGACAAGGCATGGTAGTACGTCCAATTCTCAGACGAGGTCCTCTTTCGAGGATCAGGTTTTGAAGTGAGTGGGCCTCGTACGAAGCTCCCGCAATTTTGGCCATCAAGAGTCCGACGCGAGTTTGGGATTGCTATCCAAGTCCGTTCAGACGGAAATACAGCTACCGCTCTGGGCGGCTCCGCTCAAGCTGCTCTATCGATTTCCGCGATCAATTCCAGTTCGCCCTGCAGCGGTGACGGCCAGCCTCGTAGACCTATCGCGGTCCAATCCATCGAAGTCTCTATAGGAGTGGCTATCGTTGCCTGTGCGCAATCCGATACGTATGGTGCGATCATTCTCGTGCATTCGGATTAGAGCATGATAGCGTCACAACTCGATTTCTTCGCATCCCCCCTTGCGCCGGCGACGGCAAAGACCGCCAGATCGCAGGTCGCTGCAAGAGTAGGGCAGGACGAGGAAGCCATGGCCCGGCATCTGGAGGCGACCGGCAACTTTCGTATCCTGCGAAAGCTCCTGCCCCGATCAGTTGTCGAGCGTGCTCAGCCCGAATTTCCGCGTCGGGGCGTGATCCTCGACACGGAAACCACCGGCCTTAATCACCGCACCGATGAAATCATCGAGATCGGCGTTGTCGCCTTCAGCTTTAATGACGCCGGCGAGATTGGCGATGTGACCGGCGTTTATGGCGGACTTCAGCAGCCGATCATTCCCATCCCAACCGAAATCACACGGCTGACCGGCATCACCGACGACATGGTCGCCGGTCAGGTGATCGAAATTGCCCGCCTCAAGTCCCTCATCGAGCCGGCCGACTTGATCATTGCCCACAACGCTGGTTTCGACCGGCCCTTTTGCGAAGCCTTCTCGCCGATCTTTGCCCATAAGGCGTGGGCCTGCTCGGTCTCCGAGATCGACTGGTCGGCACGCGGCTTCGAGGGAAGCAAGCTGGGTTACCTGATCGGCCAGTCTGGATATTTTCACGATGGGCACCGCGCCGTCGACGATTGTTTCGCGCTATTGGAAGTGCTCGGGCAGACACGGCTCGATTCGACCGGAACGCCATTTGCGGAACTCTATCGTGCCAGCCAGCGGTCGCGGGTTCGCATCTACGCCGAAAGCAGCCCATTCGACATGAAGGATCATCTAAAGGCGCGCGGCTATCGCTGGTCCGATGGCTCCGACGGCCGCCCGAAATCCTGGTGGGTGGAATTGCCAGAGGAAGCGCTCGACGAGGAACTGCACTTCCTGCGGGCGGAGATCTACCGCTGGGATGCCGATCCACCGGTCAGATATTTAACGGCGTTCGATCGCTTCAGGAAAGTTTGAATGGTGGGGAAGGGCGATGACGACCATTCTGGGTATCGACGCAGCCTGGACCGTGACGCAGCCGAGCGGTGTCGCTTTGGTTTCCTCCACGGCCGGCAATTGGCGCCTGATGTTTGCGGGATCGTCCTATCGCCACCTCCTGGCCCACGCCGATGAGCGGCTGATCTCCACTTCCCGGCCTTCCGGCTCGGTCGCAGAGGCAGCGGCTCTCCTAGCCGCAGCCGGGAAAATCGCTGGCGCTCCTGTCGAACTTGTTGCCCTGGATATGCCCCTTTCTCTCGAGCCGATCACATCGCGGCGAGTTTCAGACAATCTTGTTTCGGCTGCCTATGGCGCCCGCCATTGCAGCACGCACACTCCGAGCGCGATCAGGCCCGGCAAGATCAGTGACGATCTCAGGAGGGGTTTCGAGCGTTGCGGATATGGCTTGCTGACCACAGAGGTTGGCGTGCCGGGCCTGCTGGAGGTCTACCCGCATCCAGCCCTTGTCGAGCTGATGAGCGCCAAGAGACGGCTGCCTTACAAGCAGGGGAAGACCTGCAGCTACTGGCCAGCGGAAAACCCTGCCAACCGGCGCACCAAACTCTTCGAAACCTGGCGTGCAATCGTTGCCCGCCTCGACCAGAAAATTCCAGGCGCCTCGGTCGTGTTGGAGCTACCTCCGTTCGAGGCCCCAGCATGGCGGTTAAAAGCGTTTGAAGACATGCTCGACGCGGTCATCTGCGCTTGGGTCGGCAAATGCGTTTTCGAGGGAACCGCAGTGCCATTTGGTGACGATGCTTCGGCGATCTGGATACCCCAATCAGAGCTTCTGGCGTCGCCGCAGGGCCGGCCGGCGGACGATCCGCCGTCGCTGGCAGGAAGTGCCAAGCGACTTACCGCAACGGTTCCGGTCAATACCAGCCGATAGCGTGGAACGAATCGTTCACCGCATGCGCAGCTAATCAAAACCATTCGCGTGAAAGCGAGAATGCCTCGCCAGAATTGCAACTCCCTTTATGCTGCTTCGCGAAATACTAGGGCCACCGGTCCGACTCCTGTCAAGGCGACCATATCGCTGGTCATTCATCGGTCGCGCTTTAGACGCAGACGGGCTCCTGTGTAATCGCCATTGGTAATTTCAACACCGTGAGCGGCATAGGCTGCTTTGATTTTTTCCTTAGTTGCTTCCGTGGCGCTGCCGGTAGTTTCGAAGCGATGCACGGTTGAAAAAGCGATTCCAGCTTTTTCAGCAAGTTCCCTAACCGACCATTTTAGGATGGCCCGCGCTGCTCTGTTTGCTTCCGGAGTGAGTGCCGCCATGATTGCTCTAAAAAATGAATACGCTTGTAGCGAAAAACGCTTGACGTCCTCGGAGTGAACGCCTATGACTACGGTTGTAGGCAAAGGGCTGTGATTCTTCCAGCGGCATGCCCCTGTTTGTGCGCCATTTTTATCCAGGAATGACCGTGCCCAAAGCACGGGCTCGGTTTCGCACGCCAAGAATTTGGTGATCGGTTATTTATATGGAATTGCGTCAGCTCTCCTATTTCAAAGCCGTGGCCGAGGAACTGCACTTCGGCCGGGCGGCAGCGAGGGTGCGGATTGCCCAGCCGGCGCTCAGCAATCACGTCATGGCCCTGGAAAGGGAGCTCGGCTGTGCGCTGTTCATCCGCTCGACGAGGCGGGTGGAACTGACCAGGGCAGGGGAGACGTTCTATGATCGCTGTGTGCGCATCCTCAGCGAGGTCGATCTGACCACCGAACTGACGCGGGCGGCCGGCGGCAGCCGCATGCGCCAGATCAAGATCGGCACCGTCTATCCGGCCACCATCGGCATGCTGCCGACCTTCCTTGCGAAGATCGCCCGCAAGTTCCCGGACGTGAAGATCCATATCGCTTCGGGCAACACCGGCGAGATCATCCGCAACCTGGAAAGCGGCCAGATCAATCTCGGCTTCATCCGCCCGGTGGAAAACATCGGCGCGTTGCGCTTCTTCTCGATTGCGCATGAACGCTATTATCTGGCGGTTGGCCATGGCAATCCGCTGGCCGAGCGCGACGAGATCACCATCGACGATCTCAGCGATCAGAAGCTCATCGCCTTTTCCAGGCAGAACCTGTCGTTTTCCGAGCGCTACTTCCAGGAGAAGTTCGAGGCCTACGACCTGGTGAAGAACATCGCCTACACTTGCGACGACACCTGGTCCTTGGTGTCGCTCGTTTCAGCCGGGCTTGGCATCGGCTTTGTCCCGGAATGGACGCGCGAGCTTCCGAACCGCGCCTTCGAACTGAAGAAGGTCAGAGGCATCGACTTTCGGATCGGGCTGGGCGTCGCCTGGAACCGGGAGGATCCGACCGCCTCGCGCGACGACATCGTCGATATCGCCCGGTCACTGGCACGGCCGGGGCGGTGAGGGCGGTCGTGTTCGACTGACCCCGACGGCTCGGCTGGCATTCGCCGATCCTTGGTCGGCCTGCCTGCCGTTGAACATCCCTTCTTTCGCCCGAGCCCCGCGTCCTGGGGTGGCTTCGTTGCCGGGAGCGTGACGTCATGCTTAGACCTGCGGGACCACCGTTTGATCCGGGTATGAATGGTTTCGACCAGTTTGCGTCTGCGCCGAAACTTCGGCTTCATCGACGGCAAGGAAGATCGTGGACTTGGCCTCTACCGCTATTTGCCCGAGGCGCCGCACCGCGCACGCCTGGCTGCAGAAAGCCACGGGTCGTATGCTCGCACCGCCACCACACGCGCATTCGAATAAATTCTCACGCTGATGTTTGCCGCAGATCTCAATTTCGGGGCACCCCCAGCCGATTTCGCCGCGTCTCCCGCAAAGTCGACCCGAAATGACTGCTAAACGCCCTGGAGAGTGACGCCGCCGAAGCAAAGCCCGTACGCGCGGCGATTTCGTGCGCGGCGAGTGACGTTTCCTCCGCGAGGCTGCGCGCAACGTCAAGCCGGATGCTTTGATAGTAGTGGCCCGGTCCCATGCCGAGTTCCCGTTGAAAAAGACGCGCCAGAGTGCGGGGCGACGTTGCGGTCGCATCCGAGATCGCCTTGAGGCTGAGCGGGCTTTCGACGTGCGCGCGCATGTGAGCGACTGCTTTAAGGAGCTGCGGAACACGTGTCGCGAGGGAAAGGCTTCGCGCACCTCGCTCGTCCGGGACGCGCAATCGAGCATCGTACACAAACATGTTGGAGACATCGAATGCCAAGGCTCCACCACCATGGTCGCCGATCAGCTTGAGCATGAGATCGACGACTGTTGTGGCGCCGCCTGCCGTGATCCGATTGCGGTCGATCACAAAGCGATCCGATGTAACCTCGACATCCAGATGGATCTCAGCGAATTGCGAGAGATCCTGCCAGTGTATCGTGGCTCGGTAACCAGCTAGCAGTCCCGCCTGTGCGAGCAACCAGGCGCCGCAGTCGAGTCCGCCGACGATGCCAATGGACCGGCTTAGCCGCTGCAGCCGCTTCAAGACCGAGCTCTGTGCATGCTGGCGTGCGCCATAACCAGCAACGATGAACAGGATGTCGAGATTACGGGCGTCCTCGATGTCGCCGTCACAGCGCAAGAGGAGACCGCTGGAGCTGCGGACATCCGTTCCCTCCGACGACAGCAACCGCCATGCGAATGTGTTGGGACCGGCATAATCGCGGGCCGCGCGCAGCGGCTCGATTGCACTGGCCAGCACCATGTTGGAAAAACCATCGAAGATTAGAAAGCCGCAGCTCAAACTCATTCTGTCAATTCCAGCAAACTCTTTGGCAATTTATGCCAACAAGGTCCCTTCTGCAATTCGTATAGTAAATCGTCGAGTTAAGGAGGCCGTATCGTGAATTGGGACGTATTCATTACCTGCGCAGTCACCGGTTCAGGCGGCACCGTCAGCAAGAGCGACAGGGTCCCGGTAACTCCCAAGCAAATTGCCGAGGCTAGCATCGAGGCCGCAAAGGCGGGTGCAGCTGTCGCTCACATTCACGTGCGCAACCCGGAAACCGGTGCGCCTTCGCGGGATCCCGCTCTCTACCGCGAAGTCGTTGCACGAGTGCGGGATTCTGGAGTGGACGTCGTCCTCAACCTCACCGCCGGAATGGGCGGCGATCTGGTGCTCGGTTCAGCGGAACAGCCGCTGCCATTCAACCCGAAGCAGACGGATATGGTAGGCGCGACCGAACGGCTCGTCCACATCGACGAACTGTTGCCGGAAATTTGCACGCTCGACTGCGGCACGATGAATTTTGCCGAGGCCGACTATGTGATGACGAATACGCCAGGCATGCTGCGGGCGATGGCAGCACGCATCCAGGCAAGCGGCGTCAAGCCGGAAATCGAGGTCTTCGATACCGGTCATCTCGTGCTTGCCAAACAACTGGTCAAAGAAGGGCTGATTGACGATCCCGTGATGATCCAGCTGTGCATGGGTATTCCATACGGTGCGCCGGACGATCCGAGCACGCTGATGGCCCTGGTCAATAATGTACCGGCGGGATGGACATATTCGGCGTTTTCCATCGGTCGCAACCAATTGCCCTACGTTGCGATGGCGGCGCTCGCGGGTGGAAATGTCAGGGTCGGCCTGGAGGACAATCTCTTTCTCTCGAAAGGTGTTCTGGCCAGCAACGGTCAGCTCGTCGAGCGTGCCGCATCAATCCTCTCGGCAATGAACGTCAACATCCTGAAGCCCCAGGATGTTCGAGAAAAACTGAAACTGAGAAAGCGTTGGTAGGAATGAGGCAGGACCGATCGATTTGACCGAAGCAGCCAAGACAGCGGAGAATTTTGCGACGGCATTCAATGCCGCCGGACAGAACTCGGCTATTGCCTGCAGCAACCTCTATCCCCTTTCCATCTGCTTCGTTCCAGACAAGGAGGTGCGTGACCAGCAGCCTGTCAATCGATGAATGAGAAAGCAAAAAAGGGGAACAAAAATGTCTCAGAATTCCATGACCAGAAGAGGCCTGTTGCAGGCGACTGCAGCGGCGGCGCTCATATCCGCAATGCCCTCGCGCTCCCATGCTCAATCATCGCCAAAGCGCGGCGGGATGCTCCGCATCGGCCATTCCGGCGGAGCCACATCCGACTCGATTGATCCAGCCACCTATGCGGCAGGGCCCGTCGTGACGGCCATGCTGGGCGGTGTCTGTAACAACCTCGCCGAAGTGGATGCCGCCGGCAAGATCGTGCCGGAACTTGCCGAAAGCATGGAACCCAGTCCCGATGCCAAGGTGTGGACGTTCAAGCTTCGCAAGGGTGTCACGTTTTCCAACGGCAAGCCATTGACGCCCGAGGACGTCATCGCTTCCTTCAATCATCACCGTGCCAAGGATTCGACCTCCGGCGCAAAAGCGATCCTTTCGGAGGTCGTCGATATCCGTAAGGATGGCGAGGCTGTTGTCTTCGAATTGAAATCCGGCAATGCGGACTTCCCGTTCCTGACGGCCGAGTATCAGTTCGTCATCATGCCGGCCAATACGGACGGCACCCTGAACTGGAAGTCAGGCATCGGCACCGGCGGGTATACGCTGGAATCGCACGAGCCTGGTGTGCGCATCAAGCTGAAGCGCCGCTCGGACTACTGGAAGGCCGATCACGCCTGGTTCGACGAGGTCGAGCTCCTGACAATCAACGACGCAACGGCTCGGCAAAATGCTTTGTTGACGGACCAGGTCGATGTCATCAACAGCGTCGAGATCAAGACGTTACCGCTCCTGCAACGCAAGGCCGGCATTACCATTGAAGAGGTCACGGGTACTGCCCATTACCTCTGGCCCATGTGGTGTGATAGCGAGCCGTTCAAGGACGTGAACGTGCGGCTGGCGCTGAAATACGCAGTCAATCGCGAAGAGTTGCTGCAGAAGATCCTCCGCGGCCATGGCCATCTCGGCAACGACAGTCCGATTGCCCCGGCCAACCGCTTCTACGCTGCCGATCTGCCGCAACGAGCCTATGATCCTGACAAGGCCAAATTCCATCTGAAGAAGGCCGGGCACGACACGCTGAAGGTCGAACTCTCGGCGGCGAACGCTGCTTTCGCCGGCGCCTTGGACGCCGCGACGCTGTTCCAGGCGAGCGCCGCCAAATGCGGTATCGACATCAACGTCAAGCGAGAGCCCGACGATGGTTATTGGTCGAACGTGTGGCTGAAGAAGCCGTTCGTCACCGGCTACTGGAACGGCAGGCCAACCGAGGACTCGATGTTCTCCCTGGTCTACGCAAAGGGCGCCGACTGGAACGAAACACACTGGTCCAACGACCGCTTCAACCAGCTTCTGCTTGAGGCGCGCTCAAGCCTCGACGAAAACAAGCGGCGAGACATGTATCATGAGATGCAGCAGCTCGTCAGCGACGACGGAGGCGCGATCATTCCGATGTTCAGCAACTACATCGATGCGCGCAACGACAAGGTTGCGCATGGAAAGCTGGCTTCTAACCGCTTCTTCGACGGCTGGAAGCTGATCGATCGTTGGTGGAGTGCTGCTTAAGCACTCCATCGATAGTTGGCGCCGTCCGGTCGGCCGGCGCCTGCTCCACTCCCAAATCTGGCAAGGTGAACATGACTGGCACGGTGAAATCCGCCGCAGCAATCGGTGGTGGCGTTATAGGCGGCGGCTGGATCGCTCGATTTCTGCTCAACGGCTACGATGTGAAGGTTTTTGACCCGCATCCGCAGGCCAAGCGGCTGGTGGGGGAAGTCCTCGCCAATGCCGAGCGCGCTTATCGCAAGCTAACTCTGGCTCCGATGCCACCGAAGGGCAATCTGAGCTTTGTTTCATCCATTGAGGAGGCGGTTTGCGATGCCGATTATGTTCAAGAGAGCGTGCCGGAGCGGCTCGATCTGAAGCGCAGCGTCTACGCTGAAATCGAAAGGCACGCCAAGGAAAATACGCTGATCGGATCGTCCACCTCGGGGTTCAAGCCGACGGAACTGATCGAGGGCTTCGCCACGCCTGAGCGCCTCCTCGTTGCCCATCCCTTTAATCCGGTCTATCTGCTTCCGGTCGTCGAGGTCGTGCCGGGACGTACGACGGCGGACAATCTCGATCGTGCTAAATCCTTCCTCACCGCCATCGGCATGAAACCGCTCGTCGTGCGCAAGGAGATCGATGCCCATATCGCCGACCGCCTTCTGGAGGCAGTGTGGCGCGAGGGGCTCTGGTTGATACACGATGGCATCGCGACGACCGAAGAAATCGATGATGTCATTCGCTTCGGCTTCGGCCTTCGCTGGGCGCAAATGGGCCTGTTCGAAACCTACCGGATTGCTGGCGGCGAGGCTGGCATGCGACATTTCATGAGCCAGTTTGGCCCGGCATTGAAATGGCCCTGGACCAAGCTGATGGACGTCCCTGATTTGACCGAGGAACTGATTGATACCATCGCCGCACAGTCGGATGCTCAATCGGGCAAGCACAGCATCCGCGAGCTCGAGCGGATTCGCGACGACAACCTCGTCGCCATCATGCAGGCACTGAAAGGCAATGACTGGGGTGCGGGAGCCGTCCTCAAGGAGTACGAATCGTCCCTCTATGCGAAAGCGCACAGCCACGAACGCCGGCCAACGGTCGATCCGCAAAAGCCCTTGGCGTTGCGCGCTGATCGTGTTCGGGAGGATTGGGTGGATTATAACGGCCACATGACCGAAAGCCGTTATCTGCAGGTCTTCGGGGATGCAACCGATGCCTTCCTGCATTTTATCGGCATGGACAAAGATTATCTGGCCAGCGGCCGGTCGCTTTATACGGTGGAGACGCACATCCGGCATCTGCGCGAGGTGAAAATGGGTGCACCGCTGCGTGTGGAAACGCGGTTGCTCGGCTTCGACCTCAAGCGAGTAAGAATAGTGCACGAACTCTACGGTGGGCCAGAGAACGAACTCCTGGCAACCGGTGAGCATATGCTTTTACACGTCGACACGGCAAAATCGGCCGCCGCGCCTATGGACCCGGCTCTGACGATCAAATTGGGTGAGGTGTGGAAACACCATCGGCATCTGGAGTCTCCAGACTATGCAGGCAAGCCGGTGCGTGAAATCATGATGGAATCCGCCGCCAGCTAGGAGATCGCAATGGCTCCCATACCGAAGCTGATACTCAAGAGGTGCTCGACGGGGCTTTTGACGCTCTTTCTGGTTTCGATCATCATTTTCTTCGCGATCGAACTCCTTCCGGGCGATGCCGCTCAGCAGTTGCTTGGTCAGAGCGCGACACCCGAAACCCTGGCGGCCCTGCGCGAACAGCTCGGGCTAAACCAGCCGGTCGTCTTGCGCTATGTACAATGGCTAGGCGGCGTGACGACCGGCGACTTTGGCATGTCTCTCGCCAACAAGCGGCCGGTGGGTGAGCTGATCGCCGGGCGGCTCGGAAACACGCTGTTTCTCGCTGCCTATGCAGCAGCGCTTGCCATTCCTCTGTCGCTGACGTTGGGCCTCCTGGCCGCTCTGTGGCGCAACAGCCTGTTCGACCGCCTTTCGAGCCTGTTGACGCTGACCTCGATCTCTTTCCCGGAGTTCTTCGTCGCCTATATCCTCATCCTGTTTCTGGCCGTGCGCACGAGCCTGTTCCCGTCCCTTGCCACAGTGGACGCCACCACCTCGCTCGTCGAGCGGCTTTATATCTGCTTCCTGCCAGCTGTTACCCTCACCCTTGTCATCGCCGCGCATATGATGCGAATGACGCGGGCGGCGATCATCAACCTTCTCGCGAGCCCATACATCGAGACTGCGCGGCTGAAAGGGCAGTCGCCCTTCAAGGTGATAACCCGTCACGCCCTGCCCAATGCGCTCGCCCCGATCGTCACGGTCGTTACCCTGAACCTTGCCTATCTCGTAACGGGCGTTCTGGTGGTCGAGGTCGTCTTCGTCTATCCGGGTCTCGGACAATTACTCGTCGATTCCGCTGCCAAACGCGATCTCGCGGTCGTGCAGGGCTGCTGTCTGATTTTTGCTGCGATCTACATCTTCCTCAACATGTTTGCGGACATTATCGCGATCGCCACCAATCCGCGTTTGCTACATCCGCGATGAGGAGTAAGCCATGATTGCAGCAACAAAATCATTCCGGCTCGCGACAGTCCCCTGGTCGGCGCGTCTTGGTCTTCTCATCATAGCGTTCTACATTGTGGTCGCCGTCTTTGCGCCGTGGCTTGCTCCCTACGGAGAGGCTGAAGTCGTTGGTGGCGAGTTCGAGCCGTGGAGTTCCATGTTCGTGCTTGGGACCGACGGTCTGGGGCGCGATATGCTCTCCCGCTTGATTTTCGGAGCTCGCAATACGATCGGCGTGGCTTTCGTAACCACCGCCCTCGCGTTCCTGATCGGCGCCGCCGGCGGAATGCTGGCCGCGACGCTCGGGGGCTGGACGGACGAAGTGTTGTCGCGCGTCGTTGATGTGATCATGGCAATTCCGCGCGTGATCTTTGCGTTGCTGCTTTTGACCATTTTCGGCACCGGGCTGGTCAATCTGATCCTCATCATTGCCATTCTGGACTCGACCAGCGTCTTTCGCCTGGCACGCGCAGTTTCGATGAATGTGGTGGTCATGGAGTTCGTCGAAGCGGCCGGATTGCGCGGTGAGAGCCTCTGGTGGATCATCCGGCGTGAAATTTTGCCCAACATCTTTCCGCCGCTCATCTCAGAATTCGGCTTGCGTTTCTGCTTCGTCTTCCTGAGCATATCTGCCCTGTCTTTCCTCGGTCTTGGATTGCAGCCACCGACTGCGGATTGGGGCAGTATGGTCAAGGAAACGGCCTCCCTGATCAGCTTCGGCGATATCACACCGCTCCTGCCAGCCGGGGCAATCGCGCTGCTAACTGTCGGGGTCAACTTTGTCGTCGATTGGATGCTGCATCGTTCCAGCGGCTTGAAGGACTAGGCGATGGGAAACGCAAAATCGCTCCTCGAAATCCGTGGCCTGAAAATGGAAGCGCAGGTCGACGGCGCGTGGACCGAGATCGTCCATGGTATCGATATCGATCTGCATCGGGGCGAAGTCCTCGGTCTGATCGGCGAATCCGGCGCTGGCAAATCCACGATCGGCCTTGCGGCCATGGGCTATGCACGCAACGGCTGTCGCATAAGCGGCGGCTCGGTTCGTTTCGACGGAGAGGAACTCGTCGGCCGCAGCGAAACCTTCCTGCGCAAGCTTCGTGGCCGGCGGATCGCCTACGTTGCACAGTCCGCGGCGGCGAGCTTCAATCCGGCGCATCGCCTCATTGATCAATATGTCGAAGGGCCGGTGACACACGGCCTTCTGACGAGGCAGGATGCGGAACGACAGGCCGTTGATCTCTATCGTCGTATGCGTCTGCCCGAACCCGACGTGATCGGCTGGCGTTACCCGCATCAGGTCTCCGGTGGCCAGTTGCAGCGGGCAATGACCGC
Source organism: Rhizobium mesoamericanum STM3625 (assembly GCF_000312665.1). Taxonomy (GTDB): domain Bacteria; phylum Pseudomonadota; class Alphaproteobacteria; order Rhizobiales; family Rhizobiaceae; genus Rhizobium; species Rhizobium mesoamericanum. The sequence goes on from NZ_HF536772.1 coordinate 3,585,937, forward strand.
GATGGCGATGGCCTGCAAGCCGGATCTGATCATCTTCGACGAGCCGACAACGGCGCTCGATGTGACAACGCAGATTGAAGTGCTGGCCGCGATCCGCGATGCGGTCCGCCAGTTCGGTACAGCTGCGATTTATATCACCCACGATCTGGCCGTCGTGGCGCAAATGGCCGATCGAATAAAGGTGCTTTTGCGCGGACGAGAGGTCGAGGACCAGTCCACGCGCGGCATGCTTGCCGAACCGAAGGAGGCCTATACCAAAAGCCTGTGGTCGGTGCGTTCGATGGAGGCGGAAGAAAAACCCTATCCGGCGAGCGACGTCCAGCCGTTGCTGAAGATCGACTCCGTCAGTGCATCCTATGGCAAGTTGAAGGTCCTCCAGGAGGTTAGTCTCGAGCTCCACCGCGGTCGCACGCTCGCACTCGTTGGCGAATCCGGATCCGGCAAGTCGACGACGGCGCGTGTCGTGGCTGGCCTCTTGCCACCGACCGGCGGTGAGGTGTTGCTGGACGGGCAGCCACTTCAACCGAGCTTCAGGCAGCGCAGCCGGGATTTTTTGCGACAAATCCAGATTATCTATCAGAACGCCGACACGGCACTCAATCCGCGCCAGCGCGTGCGAGATATCATCGGGCGTCCGATCGAATTCTACCTCGGCCTTAAAGGCGCCAGGCGCAACGATAAGGTCGACGAGCTGATGCACCGCATGGAGCTTGACCCAGCGAAGTTCGGGGATCGCCTTCCATCCGAGCTTTCAGGCGGGCAGAAGCAGCGCATCGGCATCGCGCGTGCCTTGGCGGCCGAACCCAGGATCATCATCTGCGATGAAGTGACGTCGGCTCTCGATCAGCTCGTTGCTGAAGGCATATTGAGGCTCTTGAAGGAGATCCAGGAGGTGACCGGCGTCTCCTATCTGTTCATCACCCACGATCTCGCGGCGGTGCGGGCCATTTCGCACGATTGCGCCGTCATGCAAGGCGGACGGGTTGTCGAACAAGGGAACGTCAGAGATGTGCTGCGCCGGCCTGAGCAAACCTACACAAAAACGTTGCTAGCCTCCGTGCCGGACATGGACCCGGATTGGCTGACCCGCCGTCTAGAGGCAGGAGCGTCCGCGAAATGATCGACGATCCTGAAATCCTGGCCTTCATCGCCAAGACAGAAGCATCCTATCCTGCGGACGCGAATATCGCTTCAGCTGCGGACAACCGCCGCTATTATGATGCCATGTGCGCTGTCTTTCGACAGCCTCGCCCCAAGGATATCCATGTCATTGACGCGATGGTCGATGACATTCCGGTGCGGCACTATGAACAGGCTGACGCCGGCGTTGGTCGGCCTGCTATTCTCTATTGCCACGGTGGTGGATTTGTCGTCGGCTCGCTGGAAAGCCACGACGACGTTTGTGCCGAGATTGCGAGCCGCACGCGCATGCGTGTGACTGCCGTCGACTATCGTCTGGCGCCGGAGCATCGGTATCCCGCTCAGATCAACGACGTCGAAAAGGTCTGGCGTCATCTGGCATCCAGGACTCCGCAACTGATTGCTGTCGGCGACAGCGCCGGCGCCAAACTCTGCGCGGCTCTCGCGCTGCGCATGCGACGCCTCGCCGGCCCGATGCCCATGGCGCAGCTCTTGATTTACCCGGGCCTCGGGGGAGAAGTCACCTGGCTGTCGTATTTAGAGAACGCGGAAGCGCCGCTGCTGCGCACCTCCGATCTCGCCAGCTATAGCGCCGCCTATTCCGGCTTGGAACACTCCTCAGATCAGGAGGTGGAAGAAGTATCGCCGCTCAAGGCTAAGGACTTTTCGGGCCTGCCTCGAACGCGGGTATTCACGGCCGATGTCGATCCCCTGCGCGACGACGGAAAGGTTTACGTCGAGCGCCTCAAAGCCGCAGGCGTCGATGCCGATTGGCGCAACCATGAGCAACTCGTGCACGGCTATTTGCGCGGCCGCATCATGAGCCGCCGAATCCGCACGGCGTTCGAGGAAATCTGCAGAACGCTCCAAGAGTTGGCAGAAGTCTGCATGGACCCTGTGATCTAGCGACTCTTACCAAAAGGCGTGGGAGCGGAGGTGCAGAATTCGTCCGCGGTAGCGTCGGGATAGTGCTGCCACGGACTGCGTAAAAGTCACCCACCTCTAGAGCATGGTGCGATTTTGCGAAATTGGAATTCCATTCCAAGGCGGTTACTGTGAAAACTGCTTAAGTAGCTCGGCCAATCCGCTCGACGAGGCGGGTGGAACTGACCAGGGCAGGGGAAACGTTCTATGATCGCTGTGTGCGCATCCTCAGCGAGGTTGACCTGACCACCGAGCTGACGCGGGCGGCCGGCGGCAGCCGCATGCGCCAGATCAGGATCGGCACCGTCTATCCGGCCACCATCGGCATGCTGCCGGCCTTCCTTGCGAAGATCGCCCGCAAGTTCCCTGACGTGAAGATCCATATCGCTGCCGGCAACACCGGCGAGATCATCCGCAACCTGGAAAGCGGCCAGATCAATCTCGGCTTCATCCGCCCGGTGGAAAACATCGGCTCGTTGCGCTTCTTCTCGATTGCGCATGAACGCTATTATCTGGCGGTTGGCCATGGCAATCCGCTGGCCGAGCGCGACGAGATCACCATCGACGATCTCAGCGATCAGAAGCTCATCGCCTTTTCCAGGCAGAACCTGTCGTTTTCCGAGCGCTACTTCCAGGAGAAGTTCGAGGCCTACGACCTGGTGAAGAACATTGCCTACAGCTGCGACGACACCTGGTCCTTGGTGTCACTTGTTGCAGCCGGGCTTGGCATCGGCTTTGTCCCGGAATGGACACGCGAGCTTCCGAACCGCGCCTTCGAGCTGAAGAAGGTCAGAGGCATCGACTTTCGGATCGGCCTCGGCGTCGCGTGGAACAGGGAGGATCCGACCGCCGCGCGCGACGACATCGTCGATATCGCCCGGTCGCTCGCACGGCCGGGGCGGTGAGGGCGGTCGTATTCGGCTAGTCCCTGACGGCTCGGCCGCCCGTCCGCCGATCCTTGATCGGCCTGCCTGCTGTTGAGCATCCCGTTGATGTCCGCGCCGTCGCC
>NZ_HF536772.1:3589109-3604587 GCF_000312665.1 Rhizobium mesoamericanum STM3625
CTCAAATCCCGCCCCCGTAACTACCGAACCTGGCGATGTCCCCTTAAGTTGAATTCGGATGCACGTTGGACGTTCGGCCTTGGAGATTGATCTCAGGCTATGGCTCCCGCCGCAGCTTTACACTCTGCGATCGCCTCGAGGAGCGTGCTGGGTGGGACACGCTTCGCGGTGGCTGACGCGCAGTGGAGCGATCAAGGTGTTCGATACCTCTGGGGGAGAACCCGTTCTTTACGTTTATCTCTATCGGAACAAAAACTGGCTTGGCTTCGCCTGGCACGGCTATTTTGGAGGAACACGGGAAGCCGCACAGAATCTTGTCGACGAGTGCGAGCGAAACGATTTCGATCGATAGTCTGTTCGACAGCCTCTTTCGCCCAGACCTCGTGGCCGCCGCCGCACGTGGCGACGAAAAAGGACTCAAGGCGGCCGAAGGAAAGGAAAGCATCGACCGATTGCCGAAAGACGGGCTGCCGCCGGCGATTGCGATTACCTCCCCACAGCCAGGCCAGTCTTTTACATCTGAGAACACCGCAGTTGGTGCGTGCCTAGGTGTCAAGTCCCAGAAGGAAACGCGGCCTCGCTTGATTTCAACCCGACGATGGCTCACTGAAAAGAGTGCATGTTGAACGGAGGATCAGCAGTTGGCCTTTCCGACATTGTCCCCCGGTGCTCTTGTCCCACCAGGTGCACCCGGTATTGAGCCTCGTTGGACCTCGAGCGACAAGAGCGCGGTGGGCACCGCCGTCAGCGTGGCTAGCTGCGTTTGGTTCACGGCAAGCCACGGAATACTTAACGAGATCTACGCGCCGCGGCTCGATATGGCCTGCGTCCGCGATTTCGGCTTCGTCGTGACAGCGGACGGCTATTTTTCCGAGGAGAAGCGCGACACCGATCATCAAGTGCATGCGGTTGAGGACGGTGTTCCGGCGTTTCGTCTCGTCAACACCGCCCACGACGGCCGCTATCGGATCTCAAAGACCATCGTTTCAGACCCGGAGCGCGAGGTGGTGTTGCAGGATCTCCGCTTCGAGGCTTTGACCGGCAAGCTTTCCGACTACCGGCTGCATGCCCTCATTGCGCCGCATCTCGTCAACGGAGGCGCTGATAACACGGCCTGGTATGGCGATTTCAAGGGTCGGCCCATGCTCTTCGGCGAGGGCTCGGGACGGGCGCTTGCCGTTGCCGCCTCTGTCCCTTGGCTTGCCCGGTCGGTGGGCTATGTCGGCTTCTCCGATGGCTGGCAGGCTCTATCGCGCGGTGAGGAGCTGAAGGAAGAATACCGCTGCGCGCCGTCGGGCAACGTCGCGCTATCGGGGACGCTTGAGATGCAGGCGACCGAAGGGCGGGCGCAGATCGCCATCGGTTTCGGCACACAGCCCGAGGAAGCTGCCCTTCGTGCCGTGCTCAGTCTGGAACAGGGTGTCGAGCCGGCACTGAAGCGTTACCGCAGGGGCTGGAGGGAGTGGCAGGCGGGCCTGCTTACCCTCGACGAGCCCCATGAACCTGGCCAATTGAACCGGTATCGCGTCAGCACCGGCGTGCTCGCCACCCACCGCGACGATGCCTCCGGCGCTATTATCGCGAGCCTTTCCATCCCCTGGGGCTTCAACAAGAGCGACGACGACCTCGGTGGCTACCATCTCGTCTGGACGCGCGACCTGGTGGAAACGGCGGGTGGGTTGCTTGCCGCCGGTGCGGGAGCCGACGCCCGCTCGGTGCTCGATTATCTTTCGGCGATCCAGGAGGCCGATGGCCATTGGGTGCAGAATGCCTGGCTGGACGGCCGCCCCTACTGGGATGGCATTCAGATGGACGAGACGGCTTTCCCCATCCTGCTTTATGACATGCTGCTGCGCGCCGGCGAAATCGACGCGTCCGAGGCGGGCCGATACCTGCCGATGATCGAGGCTGCAGCAGCCTATATCGTCAGAAATGGTCCTGCCACCCTGCAGGATCGCTGGGAGGAAGATGCCGGTTACTCCCCTTTTACGCTTGCCGTCGAGATCGCCGGATTGCTCGCAGCGGCCGACGCGGTAGAAGCGGCCGGGCGATTGTCGGCGGCCCAATACCTTCGGGAGGTAGCAGATGGCTGGAGCGAGCGCATCGAGGAATGGACTTATGCCTCCGACACGGAATTGTCGCGCCGGCTGGGCATCGATGGCTACTATGTGCGGATCGCCACGGCGACGGACAGCGGCTCCTCGCTCGGTCGCGACTTCATCCCGATCCGCAACCGCGACGACGGCGCGGCCGTCATCGAAGCGGATCTGCTTCTCAGCCCTGATGCGCTTGCGCTTGTTCGGTTCGGTCTTCGATCCGCGGACGATCCGCGTATCCTCGGTACAGTGGCGGCGATCGATGCCGAGTTGCGGCGCGATCTTCCGGCGGGATCCTACTGGTATCGGTACAATGATGACGGCTATGGCGAGCGCATCGACGGCGCCCCCTTCGCCAGCAGCGGCGTTGGCAGGCTCTGGCCGCTTCTGACCGGTGAACGCGCGCATTACGAGCTCGCCGCCGGGCGACCGGACGAGGCGCGGCGCCTGCTGGCGGCACTGGAAGCCTCGGCAAGCGACGGCGGCCTGCTGCCCGAGCAGATTTGGGATAGCGAGGACGTGTCCGAACGCGAGCTTTTTCTTGGCCGTCCTTCCGGCAGTGCCATGCCCTTGGTCTGGGCCCATGCGGAACACATCAAATTGCTGCGCTCGATCCGCGATGGTGTCATTTTCGACATGCCACCCCAGACTGTTGCCCGCTATGTCGCCGGTCAGCCGCCGATCGCGCCTTTCGCCTGGCGGCTAACCGACAAGCGGACGGTTATGGCGGCAGGAAGTAGTCTGCGCATTGAACTGAGTGAGACTGCCTTCGTGCATTGGTCGACCGACGCTTGGGCTAATGTCACGGACAGCCATACCCGTGACACCGGCTTCGGCACCCATGTCTGCGACTTGCCAACCAAAATGCTCGGCCCGGGCATCATTGTCTTCACCATCTTCTGGAAGGCTAGGCAGCAGTGGGAAGGCACCGATTTCCACATCGAAGTGATTTGAGACTCCCACGTGCCGGGTAAAACGTTGGAATCGCGAAGACACCGCCCTAGAAACTGGGCCGGCGGCACCCGGTAATAGGAACACCACAGGTCGCCAACGCTGGGGGCGTCGCGACACAGATTGCAATGATCACGAAACGGCGGTCGCCTTTACCTTTAGCTCCGCTGCTCTCGACGGCGGTAGCGGGTGGAGCGCCGACGCTCAACGTGTACGCACGCGACCGCTTTGGTATAGACGACATTCAGTCGATGGTCGCCCGGAGTAGCCGTTCGCTCGATGCTCGTCCACCGAACGTCGGGATTGGAACGGCCCCGAGAAGCGCTCCCACCGTGGTTCGAGGGTGGCGTGCGGAGCGACGGTCACCAACGTGCAGGACTACGATCGCGGGCGGATCCCTTCGCATACAACGTTGTCCAACGGTCGGTTCCTGCGCATGACCGGAACGATCACCGTGAAGCTGCAAACCAATTACGACGGTCGGCCGCAGCGCACCAGGCCACTTGCGCTCGAGGCGGTGACCTGCCTGTTTCAGCGCCGCGACGCTTCGGCGGTGGAGAGGCTCTGCGTCGTGGACTAGTCCAACACAACCCGAACATCCCACAGGGACGCGACGCCCTGAAGGCGATTGTCCAAAGCCCACCTCAGGACGTCTTCTACGAACCTGGCCTCATTGTCGCCGAAGGCGATTTCGTCGCGATCCACGGCCGCATCCGTGTCTGGCAAAAAGACCCCAGATCGTGGTTGATCTCTTCCGGATCGAAGAGGGCAAGCGCACCGGGAGGTACCGCAGGACGAAGTGGCGTTTCGATGTTCGACCCTGAAGAGGCCTCGCCTAACGCCCACAATGCCTCGATGTACCTTAGCTCGGCGCTGTTCGACATAGCGCCGAGCACACCGCTGCCTACCACTTGGCGACTTCCTGAGTCCCGGTATTACGGAATTTCATCAGATTTCCGGGGAAGGGGGCTTGGCGGAGAAACATCATCGTCAAACACATCGAATATGAGTTTCGTCAACTCAGACACCGTTCCGAAGAGTCTGATCGGAAACGAAATTCTGATAACATAGGAAGCCTTTGAAAATGAGGCCATACGGATAGCTTAAACGGCGCTATAGATCTCGGGAGCGGGTTCCAAAAACCACTTTCGAGCCACTATGTGCTTTCGTGAAACCCTCGGGGCCCATTCCGCCCGGCCATCGCAATTTACAAACAAGTCCAATAATTTGATGTTTGTGAGTTTGTGGACAGGCAGTCGCTGGTCAGGGTTCATATTATCTGTATGTCAGTACTTGTTCTGGTGCCACTGCCCTGTCGTCAACTCGACCCGGCAAGCTTCTCCGAAATCGAAAAGAAAATTCATCGCGCCGGAACGCGCGAGCTCTTTGATTTCCGAAAGCGAGCGATTGGGCGCAAGATAGGTTTCGACGATCGTTTCCATTACCCGTTCGGCGGCATCCACAACCGGACGAGATGAAAACAGACGCATATGAGCAACCAGTGCGTACAGAAGGACGAGGTCCGAGACATCGTCCTTCTGGTGGCTGATCGCGTCTCCATAGAGCCGGCTAGCTTCGGCGATGAAATCTGAAAACAATTTTTCGCGCTTGGCCATCTCGACTTCGCGATATTTTTCCTTGAGCTGTAGCTTGTGTGTCATCCAGGTGCTGGCAAACGACGCAAAACTCCCGATCGCCACGCCGAGCAGACCCATCAAGGCAGAGATGTACGCGTTCAACAGATTACCCCTCTTTAAGGAGATGGCGTATCCAGTGCGTTACAATCGGCGGGGCAACGAACCTATTGACTGTCCACTGCTGAAGCCGCCATACCCACTTCATTTACGGCACGTAGCGAATAGTGAACGCTTGTCCCGTTGATAAGCGGTCTTTCGTTGCGTCGACCTGCGCGAAGCCGAATCTGCAATGTCCTTGAGCCCCCCGCCGTTGCTCCGAAGACACAAGCCCGTTCAGCGTACTGGCCGCCACGACTGCAATCCTTCCGGATCCCGGCAATTTCCCTCAACTGCGGCAGGCTGTTTATATCACCCGATCGAAACCCGCAAGATCGGAGCTTTGCAGCGGCTTTTTCATGCCGCCAACCCCGAAAACAAGCTTGCGGTCACCAACGTAGCCAAGTCCTAGAGAATGGGCACACTCGTCGAAAGAGATCCCTGCGTCTCACCTCCGCAGTGGCCAGTGGTTTAACACAACTGGTCCGGCACATTGATTCATATCAAATTGAGAACCCGGCCGTCGTGTTAGTGTGAAACTTCAAGCCAACCAGCAGTCATTGGGGCGGGCAACTGGCGCGCCGCTGCTGCAAAGGGGAATGGTACCCTGCGATAAGGGATTGCGATCACGTGATATAGCCGGGGAGACTACTGTGCGATGCGAAAGCTCTTATCCCTCTCGTTGATAGTAAGTGCGCTCTGGTTGAATGGCAGCGGCAGCGAGTCGCTGGCGCAGCAGCCCGGGGCGCCGCTACCGGCGGTTGCGGTCGCCGCCGTGTTGCAGAAGGAGATCACGCCTTCGGACACGTATACCGGCCGCGTCGAAGCGGTGGACACGGTCCAAATCCGCGCCAGGGTTGAAGGCTTCATCGAAAAGCGCCTCTTCGACGATGGAGCGGACGTCAAAGCCGGCGACCTTCTGGTCGTGCTCGAGAAGGCTCCGTATGAGGCGCAGATCGGCGAGATCAAGGGGCAGATCACAGCGGCCGAAGGTGCATTGCGCCTCGCCGAGATTGACGTGAATCGCCAACGGCAGCTCGTGGAGAAACAAGCTGCAGCACAAGAGAGGCAAGACGTGGCAGAGGCCAACCACAAGCAGTCGTTCGGCCAGCTCCAGCGGCTGCAGGCTTCGCTCATACGCGCCGAGCTCAATCTTAGCTACACCGATATCAAGGCTCCCATCGATGGACGGATCGGTCGCTTCGCCTACTCGGTCGGCGACTATGTGACGCCATCGAGCGATCGGCTTGCCGATATCGTGAAGCAGGACCCTATATACGTCACCTTTCCGGTGAGCACACGCGTGCTGCTCGAAGTTCGCAAGCGTGCCGAAGCACAGGGGCGGGATCTCGCCGCAGTGGCGATCAAGCTCCGGCTGCCTGACGGCTCGATCTACAGCGAGACTGGCCGCCCCAACTTCCTCGATGTCCAAGCCGACCGGACGACCGACACGGTGACCGTCCGCGCCGTGTTTCCTAATCCACGGCGGATCCTAGTCGACAAGGAGCTTGTCGGCGTGATCGTCGAACAGGTGAAGCCGGAACAGGCGCTCCTCATTCCGCAGGCGGCGGTCGTGATCGACCAGGCCGGGCCTTACGTGCTCATCGTGGACAAGAACAACAAGGTCGAGCAGCGGCGTATTCGCCCGGGTAGCCAGGAGGGCAGCGATGTCGCCGTCACCGAAGGCTTGAAGGAGAACGAGCAGGTCATCATCGAAGGCCTACAGAAGGTGAGACCGGGACAGCAGGTCCAGGTAGTAGCCTCTTCGGCGCCAGCAGCCGAGGTCGCGCAATGATCTCCGGCATCTTCATCGAGCGACCTCGGCTCGCGTTCGTCATTTCGATTGTCCTAACGCTTGCCGGTCTCATTGCCATCTACTCCATTCCGCTCGCACAGTTTCCGGACATCGTCCCTCCGCAGGTGCAGGTCACCGCCGCATACCCGGGGGCCAACTCGGAGGTTGTAGAGTCCACAGTCGCGCAGCCGATCGAACAGCAGGTGGTCGGGGTTTCCGACATGCTGTATATGCAGTCGACCTCCTCGGCGGATGGGGCATACACGCTGACGGTGACCTTCGCCCTCGGCACCGATCCCGACCTTAATACGGTCAATGTCCAGAACCGCGTCCAGCTCGCCGAGCCGCTGTTGCCGGAAGACGTCACGCGCCAAGGCCTGACGGTGCGGAAGAAGTCCTCCGGGCTGCTGCAAGTGATCGAGCTCTATTCGCCCGATCGCACGTTTGACGGGCTCTATCTCAGCAACTACGCGACGATTAACATCATTGACGCGTTGAAGCGGGTGCCCGGCGTCGGCGACGTGTCGCTGTTCGGGCCACTAGACTACTCGATGCGGGTCTGGCTTGACCCCGCCAAGCTGACGAATTTCCAGCTTACTCCCGCCGAGGTCGCTCAGGCGATCAGTTCCCAGAATATCCAGGCCGCGGTGGGACGCGTAGGCGCCGCCCCGCTCAACCCTGACCAGCAATTTCAGCTCACGATCAGTACCCAAGGGCGGCTGTCCAGTACGGAGGAATTCAAGAAAATCATCCTCCGCGCCAATCCTGACGGCTCGGTTGTGCGGCTGTCGGACGTGGCGCGGGTCGAGCTTGGAGCCAAATCGTCCGACCGGTTGAGTCGCTTCGATGGCCAGCCAGGTGCGTCGATCGCGATCTATCAGGCTCCAGGCGCGAACGCCGTCCACACCGCTGAACTGGTCAACGCGCGCATGGAGGAACTCGCCCAACGCTTCCCGGCCGACCTCAAGCACCTGAACGTCTACGACACAACGGTCTTCGTCACGGCGTCGATTGAGGAAGTGGTGAAAACGATCGGCGAAGCCTTCGTGCTGGTCGCCATCGTCGTCTTCGTCTTCCTCGGTAAACTGCGCACGACCATCATTCCTCTGATCGCGGTGCCCGTCTCTATCATCGGCACGTTCGCGATCCTGCTGCTCATCGGCTACAGCGCCAACACGGTCTCGCTGCTGGCCCTCGTGCTCTCGATCGGCATCGTCGTCGACGACGCGATTGTCGTGATCGAGAACGTCGAACGCGTGATGGAGGAGGAACCGCACCTCTCCGTCAAGGAGGCGACGCGCACTGCGATGGGCGAGATCACCGCGCCGATCCTCGCCATCACGCTGGTCCTGCTTTCCGTCTTCGTGCCGGTCGCGTTCCTGCCCGGCATCTCGGGCGAGCTGTTCCGACAGTTTGCCGTGGCCGTGGCGACCGCGATGCTGATCTCGGCAGTGATTGCGCTGACGCTTTCGCCGGCGCTGTGCTCCGTGTTGCTCAAGCCGGCGGAGGCCCGGCCGCGTGGCCCGATCGGCTGGATGCTGGGCGGCATCGACAGGATGACGCATGGATATACCTGGGTGGTGCGCAAGCTCGTTCGGGTTAGCATCATCGCCATTGTGCTGGTAGTCGGTGCGGCGGCCCTTACATACGGTGTATTCCGGGTAACGCCCCAAGGCTTTCTGCCGAGCGAGGACCAGGGAGCGATGTTCGTGATCCTGCAGGTGCCCGAAGGCGCCTCGCTCAATCGCACGGACAGCGTGTCCCAACAGGTCGAGGAAATCATGCGAGCTGACCCCGCGACGGAGCACGTGGTGTCCGTCGTCGGGCTCGATTTCCTCAGCAGCAGCGCCGCCTCTAACAGTGCGTTCGTCGTCGTTCGCCTGAAACCCTACGAGAACCGCAAGGAGCCGCAACTCAGCGTGAGTGCGGTGATCGAACGCGCCCGTCCGAAGCTCGCGGCACTTTCGGGCGGCCTCGCTGTACCTCTTAACGTGCCGCCGATCGTCGGCTTGGGGTCGACGGGCGGCTTCGAATATGCGCTCGAGGCCCTGCAAGGCCAGCCGCCGTCCGACATCGCCGCCGTAGTGCGGGGACTGACGATCGCAGCCAATCAAGACCCGGCGCTGGCCGGCGTCTTCTCCACTTTCGCTGCCAGTACGCCGCAGCTCTATCTCGACATCGACCGTGACAAGGCTCAGACGCTGGGCGTATCGATCCAGGACATCTTCACCGCTCTGCAGGCCACGCTCGGCGGCTTTTACGTGAATGACTTCAATCTGTTCGGCCGGACCTGGCAGGTCAACATCCAGGCGGAGACCGACTACCGGTCGAAGATCGACGACATTTACCAAATTCACGTGAAGAACAATCAAGGAAAGATGGTTCCTATAAGAGCGCTCGCGGAGGCGCGGTTGGTCCTTGGACCGCAGTCGCTGACCCGGTACAACAATTTCCGCGGCGCGATTGTCAACGGGGCTGCGATGCCGGGGCACAGCAGCGGAGAGGCACTCGCGGCGATGGAGCGTTTGTCGGCGACCACGCTTCCCGCCGGTTACGGATTCGAATGGACCGGGACCGCGCTGCAGGAGAAGGAGGCGGCCGGGAAGACATCCGTGGTGCTGGCACTCGCCGTGGTCTTTGCTTACCTGTTCCTGGTTGCCCTCTACGAGAGCTGGAACGTGCCGATACCGGTTCTACTCTCGGTCACGATCGCTGTTCTCGGGGCGGTTACGGCGGTCTGGCTGATCGGACTCGCATTCGACGTCTATGCTCAAATCGGCCTTGTCGTGCTCATCGCGCTCGCCGCCAAGAACGCGATTCTGATCGCGGCTTTCGCGCTGGAGCAGCGCGCTGCGGGCACGCCTCTGCTCGACTCGGCCATCGAGGGCGCCCGCCTCCGTTTCCGGCCCGTGATGATGACGAGCTTCGCCTTCATTCTGGGTCTCCTGCCGCTCGTGATCGCGACCGGGCCCGGCGCCGCGAGCCGCCGCGCCGTTGGCTCTCCGGTGTTCTACGGCATGCTGGCGTCGGCGTTGATTGGGATCCTCGTTGTCCCCATGCTCTACGTCGTTTTTCAGTGGATGCGCGAGAAAACCGGCTGGGGACCCGCCAAGACGAAGCCGACCGCCCCGCCAGCTTCAACACAACCGCAGCAAGCGTCGAAAAATGCGGCTGATGGATCCTGCTGAAGTTGAAGCGCTTGATGCGGCGGACCGCCTGAAAGAAACAACACTCGGACGAGACCGGCGAATGATGCAAGCACTTCGCGGCGACTGCCAAATCGCTTTTGCTGCAAAGACAATTGGCCGTCATTCGGACGCTACGTGAACGGGCTTCACTCTGATGTTGGAGAGCTCATTCGCGTCCGCATCAGTGCTGCTTTGTTTCCGTGCCGGCGTGCTCACGCAGGTAATCGAAAGCGGAGTTGATAGTCAGCTCGACGGCCTGCGGACTGAGCTTTGGGCGCAGAACCGTCACTCTATCGCAGCCGTAGCGCTACCGACCAGGGCCTCTGGCACCAACGGGTTTGAACTCGCCTGACAGCGCAGTCTGGCCGCGGGTCAGGATAACGAGGTGAGATCAAAACTCCTCCCAGCGGTCGCGAGCAACTGCGACGGTTCCACGCGACGCAAAGTTGCTGGCGACTGTGGCCTGCATTCCGCGAACCGCCATGTTCTGGGTCTTCGCTGCCAATGTTGTTGCGGGTTCAGGCTGGGGCCTGGACCTCTGCTGCCGACTGTTCCCGCCGATGTTGAATTCGCCCACCATTTTCGCGATCCGCTCCACTTCGGATACAAGTGCATGACTTGCCGCTGTGGTCTCCTCCACCATGGCCGCATTCCGTTGCGTTCCCTGGTCCATGGTATTAACGGCAGTATTTATCTCCTGAAGCGCCGTTGACTGCTCGCGAGCGGAATCGACAATTGAGAGAATGTGCTGGTTGATTTCCTTGACCTCACCAACAATAGCGACGAGTGCAGCGCCTGTACTGCCAACAAGTGTTACGCCGGCCTTCACTTGCTCCCCAGATGACGTGATCAGGATCTTGATTTCCTTTGCTGCATTTGCGGAGCGCTGCGCAAGCTCACGCACTTCCTGAGCGACGACCGCAAAGCCCTTGCCGGCATCACCAGCGCGGGCCGCTTCCACGCCAGCGTTGAGAGCAAGCAGGTTTGTCTGAAAAGCGATGTCGTCAATGACGCCAATGATATTGGAGACCTCCTTGGAGGACGTTTCAATCGCGCCCATTGCCGTCACCGCTTGCTTGACGACTTCACCTGATTTCTCGGCGCCGGTCTTTGCCTTAGCAACGAGATTACCCGCTTCTTCAGCGCGCCGACTCGAATCCTTTACTGTTGTTGTGATCTGTTCGAGTGCTGCCGCGGTCTGTTCGATCGATGCAGCCTGCTGTTCTGTTCGCTTCGACAGGTCATCGGCGGCCGAACGAATTTCCTTGGCCCCGGAATGAATCTGCACTGCCGCTGCATCAATGTCAGCAATCGTTGCGGATACTTGCTCCAAGGCATTGTTGAAATCATTCTTCAGTTGGTGGTACGCTTCCGGCAGGTCTTCGGTAATCCGATAGCTGACATTCTTGGCGGCTATGGCCGCCATAGCCTTGCCAAAACAGTCGGAGACCAGCTTCTGCTCGGTTGCGATCGTTTCGGCCTGTGCCTTCTGCTTTGCGACTTCCGCTTCATCGATATAGACCGAAATTGCCAGATCCATGTCCAGCAATACGGCCTTGACCAAGCTTGCTAGCGCTTTTCCGAATTCGGCCGGCTTCATCGTCTTCTTGGAAAACAGACCGCCCTTGGGGAACACTTCCTCGACCGCGCTATTGATTAGATGGTCGAGAATAATCGCGTATCCGCCGATATACCACTGCGGTTCAAGGCCGATCCGGGCGTGAACCGATCCAATTGCTCGGACCTTGTTGACATAGTCTTCATTAAAATTGCCATCGGAAATGCTGACCCAGTGGCCCTGCTGTGCCCCCTTGGCACGGGCGATGTTTTCTTCCGTTGAAAAGAACCGCTTCACTTCGGGGCTCTGGCGGAGCTGTGCATAAAACTTGTCCAGACCGTTTGGCAACTCGCGCTCGACAAGCGCCTTCAGCATACGGATGCTGGCCCGGCCGTTACTATCCAACTGCATGAATTCGAGGCGACGTGCGACGTTCTGCTTTTTTGGGTCCGTTGCGCCAGAAACGGCGTTCGAGCCCTGATACGGGGGATGCGACATGAATAATTCTCCTCTGGGTGGTCAAGTGGGGAACGATCAAGCGACGAATGTGAAAACCGGTCGATTTGCTTCGCAGTTCCGGAGGTAAGTGTCGATTTCCTCGACGAGTATGGGTTTGGCCACAAGGTAGCCCTGGGCATAGTCACAGCCCGTCTGAAGAAGCGACTGGTATTGCGATGGCGTCTCAACGCCTTCTGCGACCACTTCCATGCCGAGGCTGTGAGCCAGTGACGTAACGGCGCCTACGATTGCGTGGCAACCGTGGTCGTGGCCGACGTCCCTCACAAAGGAGCGGTCTATTTTGATGTAGGACACCGGATAGCGTTGCAGGTGGGTCAGAGACGCGTAGCCGGTACCGAAGTCATCGAGCGCAATTTTGACACCTGCCTCAAACAGCCGATTCAGCGTCACACCAATCGCTTCGCTTGTGCGGTCGAGAATAACGCCCTCGGTGACCTCGATGATGATCTCGGACGCCGAGTGTCCGTGAGCCGAGACCGCATCGAGCAGTTCTTTTGCGAAGTTGGGATTGCGTAGTTGCGCAGCGGCCACGTTGACTGCCACCTTGCCGGGGGCAAATCCCTTCCGCTTCATTTCGCACATGGCATTGAGCGTGCCAGCCAGAACGGCGCGTCCGAGCGCGCAGATCAGGTCCGACTGCTCAGCAAGCGAAACGATTTCCGCTGCGGGCACCCATTGATTGTCCTTCTGCCAGCGCACCAGAGCCTCGAAGCCGGCGTGACCTCGGTCGACGAATCGCGCCTGGGGCTGCATCGCAACTTGTATTTCCCCTTGAGCGATTGCGCGGCGGAGTGCTTCGATCATCGCCTCCCGTCGCCGTATGCTCCGCTCCATATCGGTGTTGTAAACTGCATAAGTCGAACGGCCGTTGTGTTTGGCTTGGTAGAGCGCGATATCCGCTCGCTTGAACACTTTCAGAGGCGTCGCGGACTTGCTTTTGCGAACGATCGTAAGGCCGAAGCTGCCGCTGACCCGAACAGCTTTTCGGCCAAGGCGGACAGGGTTTTCGAGGGACCTGAGCAGCTTCCGGACGATCCGGATCGCATTGGCCTTGCTGCCTACATCTACGAGGAGCACTGCGAATTCGTCACCTCCCAAGCGAGCGACAATATCCGACTTCCTCACATTATCTCTGAAGCGTTTTCCGACTTCGATCAGAAGCGCGTCACCTGCTCCGTGGCCGTGCATATCGTTGATCGCCTTGAAGCCGTCCAAGTCGATCAGGACAAGCGCGCTGTGGCGTTCGGCCTTTTGAGACAGTATGGCAGTCAGCCGTTCAATGAGGGTGCGGCGGTTTAAAAGCCCGGTGAGCGGGTCCGCTTCAGCCTGGAGTTTGACCTGCCGCTCCGCTCTCTTCAGATCGGTGACGTCGGTTTGGACGCCGACGATATAGCCGGAGGCGGACCGCCGTTCCTGCACCTTGATCCATCGGTCTCCGCTTACTGCCTGGAGAAACGCCCTTCCTGGATTGCGGTGACTGCGAAGCCTCGCGTTGATCCAGTTCTGCCAGTTATCGTCTGCGCATGAGAGATCAGCAAACTCGCCGGATGCGACGGCATCTTCCAAGATTTCCTGAAAGCGTCGTCCCTCTGCAATGGCACCGCCGGCTCGTCTGTAGCATTCCTTGAAGCCGGAGTTGAACAGGATGAGGCGGTCGTTTTCGTCATATGCGGCCACACCGTTAGGCAGCGTCTCAATGATATCCCGAAGGAGCATTTCAACGCGCTCGCGCCGCAGGTTCTCATCATTTAGCGCCTTCTCTGCCTGTTTGCGCTGGGTAATGTCGTAACGGGTCGAGACATAACCGCAAATGCGACCGGATGCATCCATCTTCGGTGCAATGGTAGTATCGACCCAGTAAAGCGAACCGTCCTTCGCACGGTTGCAGATCTCCCCGTGCCATCGGGCTCCGCCTGAGATTACCCGCCACATCTCTTGGAAGAAAGCGGGCGGATGATGCCCCGAGTTCAACAGGCTGTGCTTGGCTCCTATCAGCTCAAGTCGCGAGTACTTGCTGATTTGGCAGAACCGATCATTCACATTAGTGATGGTGCCAGTTCTGTTAGTAATTCCGACAATCGTATGCGGATCCAGAGCCGTCTTGAACGAGGCAAGTTCCGCCAGCACGTCCTGAAGATCAGCCTGATCTGCGCATTTACCTGGTCCTGGATCTCTCGTTTCGGGTCTTGGCAAGTCTATTGCATTGATTAAGCCCCGCATTTGTTCCCCTTTGTTGCTGGACTTCTTTTGAGCGCCGTTCTCACGAAGGCTTAGACCTCAGACGGGCTAGCTGGAATCGTATAAGTTCGATCTCGTAATTATGAATATACGTTACCGTACATATGAAATAGTTAATTTCAGGTATGCTTCCATTGTGAATTGATAAATGACAATTTTTCCTAGAGAGACTGGCTAGACGACGCACAGGTTCGTATAGTCGCTAGTGTTCGGCGCCGTATCTACATATGTCCGATCGCGCACATTGGCGCGATTATTGGTCTGGAAGGAAAAATGACAGGGTATCCGGTTCGGAACCGAATAGTGTTGGCGCTGAAACCGGCGGCTCAAGACTTCATAGCTGCGAGATCGCTTACCCGGCCGGTGATCGCCGGGGAAGTTATTTACGAGGACGGCGCTCCTTTCACACACGCCGTGTTTCCGCATGCGGGGCTCATCTCACTGATGGCCACCATGGCCAATAGCAAGACCGTAGAGAAGACCTCCGTGGGGCACGAGGGATTTCTTGGCTTCGGGTTGATCATGGGGGGAAGTGGAGCCTTCGGCAGGTGCGTCGTGCAGGTTCCGGGCTATGCGTCCTGGCTTTCGAAAGCGGACTTGGATCAGGCATTGGCTGAGTTCCAGTGCGTCAGGGAAACCATGCTGAGCTATGCCAAGTCGCTGATTACGCAACTCATGGAGACCGTAGCCTGCAATAGCCTGCACTCGGCCGAACAGCGCGTCATCCGCTGGCTGCTAATAGCCCATGACAGCGTTTTAGGAGATAATTTCGATCTCACCCAGCAGATTGTGGCGGAAGTTTTAGGTCTGCGCCGCGCGACCGTCAGTGCCATCTGTTCTCAACTGCAGTCCGACGGGCTACTCGAATACTCTCGTGGCGTCGTTACGATAGTGGATCGCGCAGGCGTGGAGGCAAGGGCGTGCGAGTGCCTGCATAATATCCAAAAGGCTTCGATGCGGCACCACAGCCCCGCTCGATAAACGCAAGACGCTGAGGACCGCCGCTGCTTGAGGGGAGGCGTTGCCTTAACCTGGACCGACCGGACCATGGGATCGCGGCAGAACCCGCTGCACCACCGTGGACCATTGGGGTTTCGGGCCAGGCTGCCGCGGCCGGCCGATTTGAACCGCATTATCCAGCTCCCGCCGTCGCACGGAGAGATGAATTCCGGTCCGATTGTCTAGCTTTGTGAAAATGCGAGCGAAGCTTGATGCCGGCATTAGTTCATTTTCTGCTGCGGAAAAGAATAGGATTCGATCTTGTCGGCGATCATTTGGCCTGCCACGCGTTGATCTGCTGCTATGCCAGGCCAAAAGACGTTACACTGCGCCCTAGAATGATAGGTTAAGGCGACTTCTGCAATTCCGGCAGGACGTCGAACAGATCGGCGACGAGACCA
>NZ_HF536772.1:3604687-3766785 GCF_000312665.1 Rhizobium mesoamericanum STM3625
CGATCGTCTGCAGGCCGCCATCAACCTCACGGGTCACCTGCGCCTTGCCCCCAGGACCAGGGACTTCGATCTCGATCTTCGAGGCGAAGGTTGCCTGGGCGGATCCGAGCAGGGCCGCCAGCATCTGGCCGGTCTGGTTCGAGTCGTCATCGATCGCCTGCTTGCCGACGATAACGAGGCCGGGCTTTTCGGCATCGGCGACGCCCTTCAAGATCTTGGCGACGGCGAGCGGTTCAACCTGGTCATCGGTCTCGACGAGAACGGCACGATCAGCACCCATGGCAAGCGCCGTGCGCAGCGTCTCTTCGGCCTTGGCCGGACCGATCGAGACGACCACCACCTCCTCAGCCTTGCCAGCTTCCTTCAGCCGCAGCGCTTCCTCGACGGAAATCTCGTCGAACGGGTTCATCGACATCTTCACATTCGCGAGCTCGACGCCTGTGCCATCCGGCTTCACGCGGATCTTCACGTTGTAATCAACCACCCGCTTCACGGGGACGAGAATTTTCATGGGGGTCCTTCCTTTGGTAGATGTCGAAACGGCTTCAGAACGCTGCCGCAAAACGTGATTCCCGCGCTAAATCAGGCGACGATCTCTGGCGTAAGTGTGGTGATGGATCGGGCCTTGCCTGCGTGATAGTCAGCTCGTGACGCAGGATCGATGAAACAAGCAGTGGTGCGTTCATCATGATACCAAGCATGTCTTCTCCTTCCAGGAACGGTTCAATCAGAACAGCTCGGAGTCGAGTGCCATCAGAGTGGCCGCGCCGCTGCGGATCGCCGTATCGAGCGCCGCCGTCTGGGGCAGCAGGCGGGACGCGAAGAAGCGGGCAAGCGAAAGCTTGCGTTGCTTTAGCAAACTGCTCGCACCTGCGGAGGCTGTGGCTTTCGAGGCCATGAGCACCCAAAGCCAGCCGAATGATACGAGCGCGAAAAAGCGGAGGTAGTCGGTCGCGGCCGCTCCGGCCTCGTCCAGATCGGCATCTTTGGCCAACAGGTATTCGGTCAGCTTTTCCAACCGGGCAAGAGCCTCACCGACGGCGGCGCTCACCATCTCGAGTTCGGCCGGTACAGCGGTTGCCGCCAGATCCCTACGAATCAATTTGAAGAAGCGGCGGGGCAGGTCGCCATCTTCCATCGGCAGCTTGCGTCCGACAAGGTCCATGGCCTGCACGCCGTTGGTGCCTTCGTAGATTTGGGTGATGCGCGCGTCGCGCACATACTGCTCCATGCCCGATTCGCGGATATAGCCATGACCGCCAAACACCTGTTGCGACAGGACGGCCGTCTCAAAACCGAAGTCGGTGAATGCAGCCTTGACCACGGGTGTCAGCAGCGCCACGAATCCGTTTGCGTTTTGGCGGACCGTCTCATCGCGATGTCGCGCGGCGATGTCCATCTGCATGGCGGTCCAGACCCCGAGAGCGCGGCCCGCGTCCGTCAGTGCGCGGCCGGTGAGCAGCATCTTTCGCACGTCGGCATGATCGATGATCGGTACGGGACCGCATCCGCCGTCAGCGGAACGGCCCTGGAGCCGCTCGCGGGCATAGGCGACGGCCTTCTGATTGGCGGCTTCACCGATGCCGAGGCCCTGAATGCCGACGAAGAGGCGCTCGGCATTCATCATTGTGAACATGGCGTTGAGGCCGCGTCCCGGTTCGCCGATCAGCCAGCCGATAGCGCCGTCATAGTTCATGACGCAAGTGGGCTGGGCATGGATGCCCATCTTGTGCTCCAGCGACCCGACCGACATGCGGTTGCGTTCGCCAAGCGAGCCGTCGTCGTTGACAAGGAACTTGGGCGCGAGGAAGAGGCTGATGCCCTTCACGCCCTTCGGCGCATCGGGCAGGCGGGCGAGGACGAGATGGACGATGTTGCCACCGAAATCCTGGTCGCCCGAGGAGATAAAGATCTTCGTACCCCTGATGGCATAAGAGCCGTCGCCGAGCGGCTCGGCACGGCTGGTAAGCAGGCCGAGGTCGGTTCCTGCCGAGGATTCTGTCAGAGCCATGGCGCCGGTCCATTCTCCGGAAATCATCTTAGGCAGATACTTCTGCTTCAGTTCCTCGCTGCCGTGGTGGGCGATCGCCTCGACCCCGCCGCGTGTAAGGCCGGGGAACAGACCGAAGGAGAGGTTTGCCGAGGACAACATCTCGTCAAACAGGATCTGCAGTGCACGCGGCAGGCCCTGGCCGCCGAATTCCGGATCGCCGGAAAGCCCGCCCCAGCCGGCCTCGACAAAGGCCCGGTATGCATCGGCAAAGCCCTTCGGCGTGGTCACCAGTCCGTTTTCCAGACGGCAGCCTTCCTCGTCGCCGGGGCGGTTGAGCGGTTCGAGCACTTCGGCGCAGAACTTGCCGGCCTCCTCGAGCACGCTCGTCGCAAGGTCGGCGTCGACTTCCTCAAAGCCGGGGAGGGCTGCCATCTGCGCGTTGAAGTCGAAGACCTCGCCGAGCAGGAATGATACGTCTTCGATGGGGGGAATGTAGCCAGCCATGGGTTTCCTTGCCTCTTTTTCAGTTGCGCAGCGGCTTGCCAGTCGCAAGCATGTGCCTGACGCGAACCTGGGTTGCGGGCGTTGCGAATAGTTCGATGAAGGCATCGCGCTCCAGTGCGATGACCTCGTCTTCCGTGAGCGGTTTTAAGGGATCGGCGGAGGGGCCGCCGGTCAGCACATTGGCGAGCGCTCGGCCCACCACGCGGTCATGGGCGGTGATGCGTCCCGCAAGCGCCTCACCCTCGACGATGTTGTGGATCGCGAAGGTCCCGGAGGGTCCCGATGTGACGATCGACGGTGCTTCCGGCGCGACATAGTTTTGCGCCAGTGCCAGCGCCTTCGCCTTGGCATCGGCGAGCAGACGATTGCGGTTCATCGTGATGCCGTCGGACGACTTCAGGAACCCAAGCTTTCGGGCCTCCAAGGCGCTCGCCGAGGTCTTGGCCGCGGAGATCAGATTGAAGGTGGCGATCGCCGGGGCGACGGTGCCGCGCTTGCCTGCAGTCGAAGCCGACAGGCGCAGCATCATCTCCTTGCATCCGCCCCAGCCGGGAATGAGGCCGATCCGGGTCTCCACCAGACCGATCGAAAGCTCGGCATGGGCCTGGATGGCGTCGCAATGCAATAGAATCTCGCAGCCACCGCCGAGCGCCAGGCCCGCCGCCGCGCCGACGACGGGGAAGGGGGCATATTTAATTTCCTTGAAGGTGCGATGGCCGAGGTCGACGAAGGCCGAGAGCGCTTCGCTTCCGCCCTTTTCAAGCGTTTCGAGGAAGATGCGCAGATCCGCGCCCGCGCTGAACACGGGCGAGTCGCTGCCGATGACCAGCGCCCGGAAATCGGCCTTGCAGCGTTCCAGGGACTTGCCGATCGCATCGAGCAGGGCCGGGCTGCAGGTGTTCATTTTGGTGCGGAATTCCAGGCAGGCAACGCCGTCGCCGATGTCCCAGAGGTTCGCCGCCTCCCATGACTCCACGGGCTTCCGGCCGAGCCTGAGATCGGAGAGAAGAAGCACGCTCTCGCTCTGCGCCACGGGCTTGACCACGTCGTTCGGCAAGAGGTTGCAGCGACGGCCATCGACCACCGAATAGAAGCCGCCCTTTTTAGCGGCGAGCGCCAGATAGGACGGGACGTCGATGCCGCGGGCTTCCAGCCGCGCTTTCAGCCAGCCGGCGCCGAGACGGTCGATCAGTTCAAACGGACCGAGCTTCCAGCCATAGCCGGTGCGCATCGCTTCGTCCACGGCCTCTGGCGTGTCGGCGATTGCCGGCACGAGAGACGCGGCATAGGCGAGCGACTTTTCCATGACAACCGCCGCATAGCGCCCGCCGAGGCCGGGATGCTCCATCAGGGCGCGCGGATCGCCGCCCGAGGCATCGAGGCTTTTGGAGGAAATCGGCTGCTGAGGACGGTAATCGCCGGTCTTCAGGTCCGTCACATCGCGCGACTTGCGATCGGGCGACAGGCGCACGAAACCGGCGCCGCTTTTGCGCCCGAGGCGGTTTTCGGCAATCATCCTTGCAATAAGCGCTGGCTCTGCGTCATAGTCCTTCACTGCATCGCCGGGCGGTGTGGCGTTCTGCAGGCTGCGAATAATCGTCGGCATCAGGTCGATACCAACGAGGTCCAGAAGTCCGAAGATGCCGGTGGAGGGGATGCCGAAGGGCTTGCTGATGACTGCATCCGCTTCCTCGACGTCAAGGCCGAGGTCGAGGGCTTCGTTCTGCGCAACCAGCATCCAGTAGTTGCCGATGCGGTTGCCGATGAAGCCGGGCGTATCCTTGCAGGTGACGACGCTCTTGCCGAGTTCGCGGTCCGCGAAATCGCGGATCGTCGCCGTTACCTCGGGCTTCGTCGCATGGCCGGACACCAGTTCCAGCAGGCGCATAATGCGTGGGGGATTGAAGAAGTGGGTGATCAGGAAGTCTGCGGCAAAGCTCTCCGGCAGACCCGCGATCAGCGCTTGAAGGGGAATGGTCGAGGTGTTGGAGGAGACGATCGAACCGGCCTTCCTCAACTCGTCGATGGCGCGGTAGAGAGGCTGCTTAATGTCGATTTTCTCGGCGACAGCCTCGATGATCCAGTCCGCATCCGCGACAAGCCCGAGATCGTCTGTGGTCGAGCCTGTACGGATACGCTCGGCAAAGGCGGGATCCATGAAGCCGCCAGCTTTAAGCTGGCGGGCGACGCCGCCGTCGGCCAATCTCTTCTCGATGTCGAGCAGCACGACGTCGAGCCCCGTGTTGGCGAGATGGGCGGCAATGCCCGAGCCCATGACGCCCGCGCCGATGACGGCAGCCTTCTCGATCGTGGCCATGACTACGCCGCCTCCAGTACCATGGCGATGCCTTGACCGCCGCCGATGCACTGGGTGGCGAGCGCCTGGCGGCCGCCGTCCCGTTTCAGAAGGAGGGACGCCTTGCCGACGAGGCGCGCGCCTGTTGCGCCGAGCGGATGACCGAGAGCGATTGCCCCGCCATCGCGGTTGAGGCAAGCCGGGTCGATGTCGAGATCGCGGCAACAGGCGAGCACCTGAACGGCGAAGGCCTCGTTCATTTCGATCACGTCGAGGTCGGCCGCCGAAATGCCCGCGCGCTTCAGCGCCTTGCGGCTCGCCTCGACCGGTCCGATGCCCATGATTTCTGGCGCGCAGCCAGAAATCGCGTAACCGGAGATCCGGGCGAGCGGCGCGAGGTTATGGCGCTTTACGAAAGCTTCTGAGCAGACGAGGGTGGCGGAGGCGCCGTCGGTTAGGGGAGAGGAATTACCCGCTGTAACCGAACCACCAGCCTTGAAGGCGGTCTTCAGTCCCGCGAGCTTTTCCGCGTCCGTCGCGCGCGGGCAACCGTCAGCGGTCACATCCCCCACCGGCGTGATCTCGGCGGCAAGCCGGCCGTCGGCGCGGGCTGCGATCGTCTTGGTCTGGCTTTCCAGCGAATAGGCGTCCTGCTCCTCGCGCGAAATGCCATAGCGGTCAGCAAGGTTCTCGGCGGTCAGGCCCATGTTCAGGAAGGCAATGCGCTCGGCGTCGCTCCAGGCCGGGTTCGGCAGGGGGTTGAAGCCCATCATGGGCACGCGGCTCATGCTCTCGACCCCGCCGGCGAAAAAGGCCTCGCCGGCGCGCATGGCAATCGCACCGGCCGCCATCTGGACCGCTTGCATGGACGATCCGCACCAACGGTTGACGGTCGAGCCGCCGACCGACTGCGGCAGGCCTGCGATGAGAGCCGCGCAACGGGCGATGTTGAAGCCCTGTTCGCCTTCCGGGAAGGCGCATCCGAGATTGATGTCCTCGATCTCGGCCGGATCGATGCTGGAGCGGCCGACCAGCGCCTTGATGACGCTTGCCGCCAGATCGTCCGGTCGGACGCCGGCAAGCGCGCCGCGATAGGCGGGTGCAAAGGGGCTGCGTAGGTAGTCGACGATATAGATCGCGGTCATAGTTTTTTTCCTCCGTGACGAACACGTCACATGCGGGATACTTGGGGGGCACCGCCTAAGACAGGAACCCAGATGGAGTTTGCGGCGGATCGTTGATGCCGCAGGTCTTGCATTGCACGCATCTCGGTCGGCGAGGCCAAAGCGGGAAGCATCGATAAGGGGCAGCGACCACTTTTCATTTCGCCGGCCCATTCCTCGGGACGACGAAGTTAGGTGGGGGACGCGTCGATTGCTCGCACGACGCTCGGGCGTTTCAGCATTTGGTCGTAGAAAGCGTCGAGCGTGGAGGGCAGGTCGATGTTCAGAGCTTTGGCCCAGTATGTGACGTAAAACAGTGCAGCGTCGGCCACACCGGGCCGGGGCCCAAAGAGCCAAGGGGTGGTCTCCCCCAACAGAGCGGAGATGTGGTGCAGACCCTCTGTCGCCACGCGCATTCCATGGACGCGCAATTCCCCTTGCGCGGTTTGCGGCGAAACGAACTTGCTTGGCATGAGGGCCAGTGCAAAGCCGCGCATATGAACCGTGCCCACAATGAACTCCATTGCCTCTATCACACGCGCGGCGGCGTCGGCGTCCTCGGGAAGGAGCCCAGCCTCTGGAAAGCGCCGCGCAAGCCAAAGGGCGATTGCCTGGAACTCGGTCAGCACCGTCCCATCATCACGGAGGAGGGCCGGCACCTTGCCCTTAGGATTGACGGCCAGGAAAGCGGCATCGCGCTGCTGACCAGAGGACAAATCGATGGTGGCGACCTGGTGCGGAACGCCGATTTCCTCGAGAAGGATCCGGATCCCCAACGAACAGGATCGGGGAGCATGGAAGAGTTGCATAAATCTGACCTTTACTTCTGAAGTCGACTTGACCGGCGTTCTCAGGCCTTAGCGAGGTTGAAGGCGAACTCGGTTTCCCAGGCAGCGAGTTCGGTGAGCTTCCACTCGCGCGGAGCCATGGGATAGTGCCCGTGCCAGGGACGCGCCTCGCACATGTTCAGCTCCGGGATGAATATGTCCATGTCGGTATAGAGTTCGATCAGCACCTGATCGGGGTCGTAGTGATAGCCGGCAATGTTGTGACCGGCGGTGTGGCGCGACGGGCCCCATTTCACCGGAAGACCGCGCTCCGCCAGCAAATCGCACGCCATCGCGTGGCTGGCGTTTCCCTTTAGCTGGAAGGCAATGTGATGGACCCGGTTGTCCGGCATGCTCACCACGTTGACGACATGGTGCTCGCGGTTGCAAGTGATGAAGTTGGAAATTCCAGCGATCGTGTCGGTGAACCAGAAGCCCAGGAAGTCCATGAAGAACGCCTTCAGCTTCGGGCCTTCGGGCGAGATCACAGCCACATGTCCGAGCCGGAGCGGCGACACGCCAGTGCGCTTGAAGCCGGGTGCAGGAGCATCGATGTCGGTATAGAGCTGAAGCGTGGTGCCTGACACCGGCTCGACCTCGATGAGCTCGCGGATCCCCGGCTGGCTGTCGGACTTGACCTGAGCGCTAAGGCCGAAAGTGCGGAGTTCTCGTACAAGTGCCTTTAGATCAGTGCCGGGATTGAGCTGGAAGCCGAGATGGCCCATCGCCACGCGATTGGCCTGACGCAGGACGATGTTGTGGTGCTCATAGCCGATAGACAGATAGCTTTCTCCCTCATGACCGATCGCGGTCTCGGTCATGCCGATCGCTTCTGCATAGTGATCCCTGGCGCGCTCGATATCGGGCGTTTCCAATGCCACGTATCCCAGTTGAAATACTTTGGGGGCGAATTGTTTCTGCATTGTTTTCTCCATTCATGTCTGGTGCCGCCTGGGCGCCGGATTATGGTCGCCCAGGCGATATGCGGCATGGAAACTGCCGAGATTCACTCACAAGCAACCGTAAAGTTAGGCACTCGAGGCGTTTGCGGACGTCCGGTCAAAACGAGTACCCCACCTTGAAGGCGGCGCTGACCACATCATTGTTTGTGAAGTTTCCGAACGAACCCGAAGCATCACCGAACTGATAGTACGAGACAGCGGTCGTCACTCTCATCTTGTCCTTGGTGTAGATCGCGCCAAGTGTTGCCCCCCACAAACCGTCTGTTGCGTCGATTGGCGCGTCAGCCGATACGTCGGTTTTTGGCTCGTAGGTCAGACCCGCCAATCCCGCCCAATTCTCGTTGAACATTTGCACGATGCCGAGCCTGTAGGTTGTCGTGTCGTTGAAGTGGGTCAGGGAGCCCAAAGGATAACCCGGCGGACTTATTGTGGTTTTGCTCCACTCGGCCCAGCGAACAGTCGCGCAGAGCAGCGTCGAAAAACTGATCGGGGCCTGAAGATCGATGTTAACCGATTGGGGGGTCTCGACTTTCGTCGTGCCTGCGTAAGCGCCGGAAGTGTCGAGATCGTAGTCGATCGCCGAGTTATAGGTGACCGCGATCCGAACGTGGGCTTCCGGGATTTCAAACGCACCACCGACCACGTAGCCCGCCGCCCATGTGTCTTCAAATTCGACGTTAGCGAAGCCGGCTGGCACGCCGCCCGCAAAGACCGAGATATCGGTGTTGCCGCCGAGACGCTGAAGTCTCGGGCCCCCGAAGACGCTGAAACGATCCGTGAGCTTGTAGCGCAACAGGCCTGTGACCGCGACCGACTCGACTTCTCCCGATAGCCCGGATAGCGGCCCGTTATTGTACTCGAGCTTGCGCCCGTATGGATTGTCTACGATGACCGCGCCCGAGAATTGCTCGTTGATATCAGCCTTGAAGGCGCCATTGTAAAATGGAAGCGTGGGCGCCGTATCACCCGAAGCAAACGGGGGGCCGACGGCAGTGATCTGCCCCTCCACGTTCGGACTGGCAAGACCTAACCCGAGCTCGATGTAGCGTCCTGGCTCGAAGAGGACGTCATTCGGCTGCCCCAGAATATCGAATCCTCCTGCGAGCGCAGGTGCCGCCAACAGACAGCTAAAAAATCCCGGCAGCAAATTGATAGCTTTCATGCAGGTCTCCCTCCTCAGAGACGTCACTTTTGCGCGAAGCCCAAGACAATCGGCATTTCTTACTTTGGTTGAGGCACCTGCCTCGCCTCCAGCCTTGTGGCTGCTCTAGGCCAGGGCTTGGACTAGGTCACACTTTGGCCCTTCAGGCCGCGGTGATCGGTACGGGAGGCAGGGGCGCGCGTTCTAGTCCGCCAAGATCACGCGTCTACGATTTCGAGCAGTTGCCTGCCGAAATCGACTGTGCGGTCATCGGTGAGCATTTCGGCACGCACAATGTCGCCTGGCGTGAGGTAGCGTGCGTGCGCAGTCGCTTCCTGGACGATCGCATCCTTCCGCTCCGAATCCTTGAACAGCTTGGCCGTTAGAATTTGGCCGAGAGGGGCGGTCGCTTGCAGGATCACACCGCCTGGCGTTCCAGTCAGGACGAGGTCGCCTGCCGACAGATCCATCAGGGACGCAATATCGTTGAGGCAGGTTTCCGGGCGGAAGATGAAGTCCCGGGAATGAGCCGACTGCCGCAATTCGTCATTCAGCCAGAGACGAATCTCAATCCTGTCGAGCAGATCCGCCACCTCGTCTGCTTCGGGCACGACCAGCCACGGACCACAAGGGCAGAAGGTACGGGCGCTTTTGCCGCGGAACCACTGCAAGAAGGCTTCACCGAACATGACGTCGCGTGCTGATATGTCGTTGCACAAGACGAGTCCGCCGATGAAATGACCGAGGTTGTCTCGGGTGACGTGGTCGCCTGCAGTTAGTGGTCGCTTCAGGACAAGCCCAAGTTCCACTTCGTAGTCGAGCATCTGACATCCTGATGGCCGGATGACGGGATCAAACGCTCCGGACAGTGAGGAGGCGGCCTTCATGAAGAGCAGGTTCTTCTGGCGGGATGCATGCCCCGATTGGTCCGCGTGATCTGTATAGTTCAGACCTTGGCACAGGATCTGCGCCGGCGCTGTGACGGGGCTCAGAATGGTTGCAGAGCTTATCAGGAAACGTTCAGCGCCTGCCCGCGCTTTGAGCTCACCGGGAGGAAGGCTCAGGATGTCGGCAGTCGAGACGAAGGTGCCTTCGAGCGGCGCGATCTCTTCTCCGTCCAAAATTCCCCACAAGGGTTCTCCACCGATCGTAAATCGGGCCACTTTAACTACCATTTCTTTTCCTTTCTTGAGGGACCGCTGAGAATGCGGTTCGAATCTCCGCTCACAGCACTTTGAAGGTCGGGGCGGGGTTAGGCGCGGTCCTTGCCCTTGAGGTCCCCGTATCGCTCGCGATAGTTCTCGATTGTGTCCATCGCCCCGCAGAATTCGACATTGTGCCAGTCGGGGTCGTAGAGATAGCACGCGACGTTGCCGCCGGTTTCGCCGTCACCCAAAGGCGGCTCGCTGTTGTGGCGGACTGGACCGTAGTTCAACTGGAAACCGCCGGCCTGCTGTTGCTTGGCAAAGCCCAGGACATCCTCCAGACGGTTTCCTTTCACTTCGAGCGCGAAATGGAAGAAGCTCATGCCCGAAGGCACAGTGATCCTGCCGGCGGGGTCGTATTCCTCGATGAGCACGAGGCAATCATCATGGTCGGTTGCGCTCATGTAGCAGCAGCGAATCCGCCACCCTTCCTTGAACGGGTGGGGTTCTGGCTCGCAGGTGCGGCTATGGATCATGCCGGCAACTTTCTCGTACCAAGCCCGGCTTCGTGCGATGTCGCGCACATAGATCGAGAGCTGCCCAATGTGAGAAACGAGCGAAGGCCTGAAGACGCCGTAGTCTTCCGTCTTATTGGAGAACCGCCGCTTCGTCAGGGTCGGCCACAACAGCACCATTTCGCGAAACCATTTCCGCTTAAGGAGGCCGGCGAAGCGTAGTTTGAATGGGGACAAGACGTTCGGGGGAACTGTAGCGGTGTTGCTCATCTGCTGGACTCCTGAATGATCTCAATCCAGTGGTTGTCTGGGTCCCGGACGCAAAAAGCACGCGATACAGGGCGCGCAGAGGCAAGCATGCGGCCTTCGCGGATCGAAAGGCCCATCTCTCCTGCGCGGCGCCTGACGTCGTCGAATGCCTCTGCTTCCTTCACCGTCAACGTGAAGTGCAGCATGGAATTGTTGTCCATCTTCAGCTTGTGATGCTTCACCAGGCAGAGGTCGTGATGGTGGAAGCCGAATGAGAAGAAATGCATTTCCTGCTGCGACAAGCGCATTGCGGCGCTGCTGTCCGGATGGTTGAGAGCGGAGAACTGCAGGTCGAAGACCCCGGTGTAGAACGCCTTCGAGCGCTCCAGGTCGGTGACGTAGAAGACGTGGTGTTGAAGGTTGGTAACGGGGATCCTGGCTGGAGCGTTCATGATTGGTTCCCTGACCGCGTGTTAGTCCACGAGAGCGTTGGTGCCCCTATCTCGGAACGGGCAAGATTGATCGCCATGAATGACGTCCTTTTCTTCTCGTGAATTTCAGAGGAACTGCGTCTTGAAGGCATACCGACCGAGCTTTTCGGGGAGCGGGCCTGGACCGCCCTCGGTTGCAATTCTTGCAAGCAGTCCGAGCCGGGGGTCTTGAACGACGGATAGCGACAGAAGCTTGATGCCGGAGGCTGCCGCCTCCTGTCGCACCACATCCTCGATCTCCAGCATCGACAATGCCGGTTTGAAGATCTTCCCGACGGGTGTGACGGGCAGCGAAGCCAAAATCCGAACCGATTTTGGATGCGCAGCGCGCTCGGGAATACGGTCGATTGCATGGGCAAGCAGGTCCGCTTCCGATGCCTCCGCCGCCGGCCTCAACTGGACATAGAGAATCGGCAGTTCACCGGCACGCGCATCGGGCCGTCCCACTGCAGCGGCGAGTTGCACCGCCGGGTGATCCTGCACCGCGTCTTCGATCAGCTTGGGATCGATGTTGTGGCCGCCGCGGATGATCAGCTCCTTCTTGCGACCCGTCAGCCAGAAGTAACCGTCGACGTCCTGACGAGCGAGATCGCCGGTGTTCAGCCATCGCTCCCCGTCAATCTCGATCCAGAGACCTTTATTGTGTTCGGGGTTGATGTATCCGGCAAAGACGTTCGGCCCACAGATCGCAAGCACGCCGACCTCTTCCGTCTCAGCGAATCCGAGGAAGGCGCCGAAATCATCAAGTCTGACCGATGCCATTTTCTGGTAGGGGAGGCGCAGGCCGATCGAGCCGATGCGCCGCTCGCCCTCCGGCGGATTGACGCTGGAAACGCAGGCGCCTTCCGTCAGGCCGTACGCCTCCAGAATACGGACGCCTATCGTCTTTTCGAAGGTGCGAAACAGTTCAACGGGCATCGGAGCCGCGCCGCAAAAGCCGTAGCCGAGGCTTGAAATGTCGCGGCTGCCGACGGGGACTTGCAGCAATGCCGAAAATACTGTGGGAACACCCGAGAAGGCGACGATCCGGTAATGTTCGACGATCTCCCAAAAGGAAGGGATCACTCCATCTCCGCGGTAGCCGTGAGGCGTCCCCAAAACGACATGTCCACCTTGCGACCACGGGATCAAGCCCGTCACCAATTGGCCATTGACGTGGAAGAGCGGCAGGCCACAGAATATCGTATTGCCCGGTGCGAAAGCATTGCCCGTAAAGGCTCGTGTTGACCAGGCGTCAAACACCTCGGACAGATGGGTGCGTGCGGCAATCTTGGGCAGTCCGGTCGTGCCGCCTGTACAGAAGTACGAAGAAATGTCCCCGGCGCTGGGCGCGTCGAAGGTCAACCCGTCGCCGCTTTCCCCTTTCATTTGCTCGCGAAGGCTGAGAACGGGGATGGAAAATCCATCGATATCCGCGCTCTGCAGCCGATCCTCCGAGGGTTCGTCGGAGTTGCAGCGCAGATACGGTGCGAGACCGACGGTGAGAATTCCTTGCAGGTCCGGTACCGTCGCGGCGGCCCTTATTACCTTCTGCCAGATGTCGATTCCCGGACAGGGCTCCAGAGTGACGAGCCACTTTGCCCTCCCGGCAATGAGGAGCTCAGAGATCTGTCCCGATTCAAGGAGAGGATTAATTGCGAATGCGATGCCGGCCGCCTCGCCACCCCAGATCACGAAATGGGCTTCGGGCAGATTGGGCAGCACGAAGGCAACGACGTCGTCGCGGCCGATACCGAGCCGGCGGAGGGCATTGGCGGTCTTCGTTATATCGGCCAGCAGTTCCGCGTGCGTCCAGACGAAGGCATCACGGAAGTCGTCGGAGCGTAGAAAAAATGAGAGGGCTGGCTGATCTGGCGCTATGTCGGCGCCGCGTGCCAGCATCTCGTAGGTGTTAGCCGGGAGGGCCCGCTCGGGCAGCGGGACCTGCTCGAACGCCTCGACGTTGGGCAAGGAGACAATGGGACGGCCGAAGCCGCCGGGTGTGGTTGCAAGCATGGTGGTCTTCCTCCCTATAAGGTCAGCGCCGGCGTGCCTGGCGGCACGCCCGGTTCAGCGATGCGGCCGGCTGCTTTCTGCCGACCGGTCCCGAGCCCTTTAGGCGTGAACATCTCTGCGTCTCGCGTGGCACGGTCGGCAGGCATCACCACCGTACGGGCCGCAGAGAAACGGATGCAGGCCATCATCGTCAGCATGGAGGAGCTCCGTCGCGGAGCGCCTCAACGCTGAAGGAAATCAACTCTTCGGGCGTAATGAGTGAGCGCCTGAGATAGAAGGTCTTGATGGCTGTCGGTTCCCAGAGTGCTGCAGTCGACGCGCATAGGTATTCGGCGGCGTGAAGACCATCCTGCTGACGAAATTCCCGTTCCCGGATACCCGCCTCGACCAGTTCGGCGACGATGCTTCTCACGCGGTTCACGTGTGATTCGAAGGCAGGCCAGTGCTCGTCATCGGCGGTCGTGAGCAACTCGAAAAGCTTTTCCTCATCCCGCATGAGGGCGAGAACACCTCGATGAAGGCCGCAGATGAATTCGCGAAGTGTTTCCGCGTACGGCTTCTTGTCTGAGCCCGATCGCGCGGCCGGAAATATCTGGTCGAGCACGCGCACAACCAGCGCATCGTGCAATGCCAGTTTGGACGGAAAGAACCTGTAGACGTTTGCCGGCGACATGCTGAGGTAGCTTGCAATGTCGCATACATTCGTCTTCGCGGATCCGTGGATCGCGCACAAAGTCTCCGCTGCACCGAGTATGCGCGCTGCGGTTGTTTCCCGGCTCTCCGGTCGTCTTCGTGGGCGGGATGTCATACCAGAGGGGCAATGATCACTCTCAAGCATCGGCTCCTCCACGCAAATCCGTTGTGGAATGAGGAACCAGCCTCAGTTCTCCAAGATAGACGCTCTCCGACAGAACGCAGTCGCGCCAGACGCCGCCAAGGGCGTGGCTGACGGCGATGCGATACGTGCTGCCATCCCCGGCTAGTTTGTTGAAGCGAAAATCGCCGAAGCCGTCGGTGACCGTCCTCGCCAGTACCGTACTTCCCTGGGACAGGGTGACCTCCGCTGCCTCGACGCATTCCACCCTGCCGCCGAGGTCGGCGCTGACGCTACCGCCGACGAAGCATGTCTCCCACCTTTCCAGTCCTCGGTACCAGACGCGGGGATTGGTTCCGAGGTTGGCCTTGAGCACCTTCAGTCCTTCCCTTTGCGCTGTTTTCTTCATCTCGGCGTCATCAAGCTTCAACACCTCGAAGACGTCCGTTGGGCAAGACTGTTGGCAGCGGGGCCGGTCCCACCCCTGGTCCAGAAGGTGGGCGTCAAAGAACCATGTCTGCGGGACCTGTTGCTCCTCATTCCAGACGATCGCCCCATAGGGGCAGGAACGGACGATATCCTTGCGGCCACGAGCCTTCACCGGGTCGATGATGACGATACCGTCATCGCGTTTGCGGATGGCGTCGCCGGCGCGGCGAATGCAGGGAGCATCGTCGCAGTGATTGCACATCACCGGCAGGTATGTGGTCTCCACCATGGGCGCGCTTCCCTGCGTACGGCGCAGGATGCGGATGGGGCTCTCGCCGACGGCGGCGGCCGGCGCCGCGTAGCCCGGGAAGTCGTTGCCAACGTGTTCATCTCGATTGGCGATGACGCAGTTGTGGCAGTTCTCGCAACGGCCGACGTTGATGATAAGATTCCACTTGCTCACAAGTCTTCCTCCTAAGCCGTCCGCGCCATCTTGAAGGCTTCGGCGTTCTGCCACTTCTCGATCTGCACGAGGCACGAGTTGGGGGCCATGCTGCTGGTCCCGCGCATCTGCGATCGGTCTGGCGTCAGCGTGTTCAGGCAGCCGCCGATCTCGACGGTCTCACCTTCGACGTCGATGAGCTGAAATTCCGCGCTCGCTTCGTAGGACTTGACGACGCCTGGGGTGACCAGGGGCGAAATGTCGGCGGCGCAGATGACGGCGCCCCGGTCGTTGAAGACTTTCACCAGGTCGCGATGGCGGATGCCCCGGGCCGCAGCGTCGGCCGTGTTGACGCGCAGCAGCCAGAAGCGATGTCCAGCGATCAGGGCGCGATGGTCCTCCACCTGATTGACCGCGCTGTTCTTGCCGTCCATGCCGGTGTGAAAGCTGTAGCGGCTGTGCGTCGCGATCATCTGCAGCGGATAGCGTTGCGCCAGTTCGGCGTTGCGTCCTTCCCAGGAGGGGATGTAACGATTGACCGCCGGCCGGTCCGGATTGCCCGCTGTGTGCCGTTTGAATATCTCGGGCACGAATTCGAGCTTGCCGCTTGGCGTCTGCAGGCCCATGCCGAACTGCTCTGCATACTGGGAGGGCATTGGCGCAGGTTCGGGCAGGTCCTTGCGCCGGCCCTCGGCGAACCAGCGCATGTCGACAGGCTGGCGCAGTTCCGGCTTTTCCGGCGGCACGACGTAGTAGCCCTTGCGACAGAATTTCTTCCAGGCGACGTGATCGGGCAGATCCGACGAATTGAAGACGCGCTTGACCCAGTCGAGTTCGCTACAGCCCTCGGTGAAGACAGCGCCGAGGCCCAGCCGAGTCAGGATGGCGGTAAATATCTCATAGTCGGACTTCGACTCGCCTAAAGGCTCTATGCACTTGTGCTGGAGGGTGACGACGCGATGGTTGACGACGTTGACGCCGTGATGGGCGTAGCCTCCGGAGTTCGCCCATTCTCCGATGTCCCAGCGCTCCAGCGAAGTGCAGGCCGGCAGGATGACGTCGGCGAACTGTGCCTCGCCCTCCATCCAGATGGACTGGTTCACCACGAACTCGATGCTCTCGTGACGGTAGGCATCCACCCAGCGTCCGGACCGTGTCACGGTGCTGAGCGACGATCCCCCGTATCGATAGATCATGTGGATTGGCGAGTAGCCTGGCATCGGATAGGTGAACGGCGCGAACTGCGCCTCCTGTGCCATGCCGTCCCACAGGTAGCCGGTGGCCTCGCCGTCGATGATTGCGTCGGGCATTTGCTGGCGCGGAACCATTTGCTTGACGGGGTTCATCGTCAGGATGTGCGGCATGCGCTGATAGTTGTTCACGGCATTGCCGGTGAAGGCGAGGTCGCCGGATATCCCCCCATCCGCATAGCCCGGGAAATAGAAATGCAGGTCGTGCGGAATGCCGATCTCGAGGTTGCCGAAATTGATGCCGGGCTTGCCCCACCCCTGCATCGCCATCATCATGATCATGCACCGCGCCCATTGCGCACCGGTCGCGCCGCGGCCTGCGCCGCCAAAGCCGGTGCCGGTCATGCCGACGGCAAGATAGACCTTCCTGCCGCCCCATTTGCGGGCCAGGGCGCGCACATCCTTGGCAGGAATTCCGGTTTCGGATTCTTGCCATTCCGGGGTTTTGGGGACGCCATCGGTTTCACCAAGCAGGTACGCCTCCCATTCGTCGAAGCCGGTGGTGCGGGTGGCGACGTAGTCCTCGTCATAAAGGCCTTCCGTCGCCCAGACATACATGATCGCCTGGGCAAGCGCTGCGTCGGTCTGGGGCCGGACGGGAAACCAGCGTCCGCCAAACAACTGGGCAGTCGGATTGCAATGCGGATCGATGTGAACGAACTCGATACCGAGTTCTTTCGCCCACATGCGACGGGCCGTGCCCTCGAACCCTGCGTAGGCTCCGTTGGTGCTTTCGGGATCGCTGGACCAGAAGACGACCATCTCGGCTTCCTTGAGGCAATCCTCGACGCCGCCATATCCCGCCGGCACGCCGACACGCATCGAATTGCCGAAATGGTGCATGGCCCCCCAGTACCAACCCTCCCAACTGTCTGGATTGGCGGCAACCCGGGTAAAGCCGATCAGGTTGGCGAACCGCATCAGCGAGCTGAGGTAGTAGCCGACGTTGCCCCACTGGTGATGCGACGACATCGGGAAGGCGATGGCACCTGGTCCGTGGACGCGCTTCTGCCGGTTGATCTCCGTGGCGACGATGTCCAGCGCCTCATCCCAGCTGATCCGCACATAACCGGATTTACCGCGGTTTTGAGGATTGCGTTCGCCATTAGGATCGAAATCCACTCGCTTCATGGGATGAAGGATTCGCTTGTCCGAATAGACCAGGGATTTCATCGTGAGGGCGTGCGGAGCCACCAGAGCCTTGCGCGGCGGACTAAACTTGCGGCCGCGGGCTTCGATCACCCAGGTGGCCGGATCGGAGGCATCGAACTCGAGGGGCGTAACCCTGAGAATGCGGCCGTCCTTGACGTAAACGAACAAGGGGCCGCCGTTGGTGCAGGTGGTGTAGCGGATGCTGCCGTCAGCCATGGGCGTACCCATGGAGAGGCCGGCGGTCTCGCTGAAGTTAAGGGTCTGCGTGAACCACACCACCGATTCATCCGGTCCGCTGGTTACCACTTTGAAGTTCTTGGCTGCGTGAATGATTTCCAACTGATCGCGATTTGGCATCAGGAGCTTCAAGGCTGTCGCAGGGTCCTTGAAGGACATGACCACTTCAGCCTCGGCCGGCGAACCCGCACGGGAGCGGAATCTACCGCCCCGGATTTCCACGATGCGCCCGATGCTACCGTCCTGGAGGCCGATCCAAGCGACGAGGTTGCGCTGTTTCAGCCGTTCAGCGAACGCCGGGACGCGGGAGGCGGTAAGGTTCATCACTTTCGGCAGGGCAAAGAGGATGGTTCTGAGAACCTGCCGGTTCATTCTAGGTCTCATGGCTAACATGTCATGGCGGTCCGCAAGTCTGAATGTTCGACTTGGAGGTCGAGAAAAAGCGACCTGATCGCGACGTCGCGCAAGGCTGGCAGCTTCAAGCTTCATTTGATGGTTCTCCTCCAAGCCATCTCTCAATATTGACTATAGTTTCATAATGACCATATAGTCAATTCGAAATTGGGAGAAAAGCTGAAAGGATCGGATATCCGGGGGATGAGGGCGTCAGCAGGCCAGAAAGGCGACCGTGTCCCTGCAGCCTGAGATCAACGTCAGAGGTTCCGGATTCGGTTCGTTCGGCCATGGCGTCGGAGGAGGAGCCTAGAAATGAACTCGTTGATCACTGCAAAAACTGATATTCACGTGCCGGTCCTCATCGTGGGCGGTGGCGGGGCAGGCCTAACCTGTTCGATGCTGCTTTCGCAGCTCGGCATCGAGACGCTCCTTGTCAGCGCGTTGCCCGCGACGTCGTCCCTGCCAAAAGCGCACGTGCTCAATCAGCGCACCATGGAAATTCTCGATGACGTAGGCGTCGCCGAGGCGATCTACGCCAAGAGCACGCCAGCCGAAAACATGAAGGCGATGGGCTGGTACGCGGGTTTTGCGGGACCAGATCCGGATCTCGGTCGTTTGATCGCGAAGCTTGAGACCTGGGGCTGTGGCTATACCAATCTTAACTGGCTGCAGGCGAGCCCCTGCCGCAGCGCCAATCTTCCTCAAATTCGCCTCGAGCCGATCATGAAGGCGCGTGCTGATCAGCTCAATCCGGGCAAGGTTCGCTTCCACCACCAACTGACCAGGCTGGAGCAGGACAGTGACGGTGTCACTGCTTGGATCACGAACCACGACACGGGCGACGAATACTCGGTGCGCGCCTGCTACGTTCTTGGTTGTGACGGCGGCCGCACCATTCCCCGGCTGGTTGGCATCTCGCATGAAGGGCTTGGTGTGATCGCCCAGACGGCAACGGCGCACGTTTCGGCGGACTTGTCGAAGCTGGCGCAAGATCCGGACGTGTTGATCCGTTGGATCTGGTGTCCCGCGATCGGTGAGATGGCCGTGCTGGTGCCAATGGGGCCGGACCATTGGGGTCCCGACAGTGAAGAGTGGGTTTTTCATGTGACTTACCGGGGCGAAGGCCCGAAGGATCTGACGGACGAGCAGATCGAAAAGAACATGCGCATTGCGCTTGGCATTCCTGACTTGCCAATGACCGTTCACAAGGTCACGCGCTGGGCTCTGGAAGGGGTGCTGGCATCGAAGTTCCGGGCCGGGCGCGTGTTCCTGGTCGGTGATGCGGCCCATCGCCATCCGCCCACTGGTGGCCTAGGTCTGACAAGCGCCATCCAGGATGCGCACAATCTGTGCTGGAAGCTCTCCCTGGTTTTAAGGGGCGAGGCAGGGGAGAGCCTGCTTGACACCTACGACGCCGAAAGGCGCCCCGTTGATGCGCGCAATATACAGCGTTCGATGGAAAACTCGATGGCGCATATGGAAGCGGGTGCAGCCTTCGGCCTCAATCCCGGCGCCTCGGCTGAGGAAAACTGGAAACAGTTCCGTCGTATCCTGAGCGACAAGCCGGAAGATGCCGCGCACCGAAGCGCAGCGCTCCGCGCCATCAGACAATTGAGCATGGAAGCGAATGAATTGAACGTGGAGTACGGCTACCGCTACCATTCGGCGGCAGTTATCTCGGATGGCTCGTCGCTAACCGAGCCGACCGACGACATCCGCGTCTACCAGCCAAGCACTTATCCGGGCAGCCCCTTGCCTCATGCCTGGCTCGACGATGAGGCGGGGCAGCGGATGGCCATGAAGGACCTCGTCAAGCCGGGCCGTTTCCTTCTGATCGCCGGCGAAGAAGGGCAGAGTTGGTGCGCCGCGGTATCGAAGCTTATCGCGGAGAACGACCTGTTGATCGATGCAGTTCGGATCGGCCATATCGATGGCGATGTGTTTGATCCGCGTCTGGCCTGGGCGCAGTTCCGCGGTATCTCGAAAAAGGGTGCGGTGTTGGTGAGGCCCGACCGGGTGGTCTGCTGGCGTCATGCCGAAGCCTCCCCGGATCCGATTGCCGCGCTACGCGACGCCCTCGGGTCAGTGCTGGGTCGTAGCTTTTATCGAACGACGAAGACGCCGGAATTTGCCCCAGCCAAGTGAGGAAGGAGGCGGCGATGCCACTCGACATGGTCGGACTAAATCACGCGATCACCTCCCTCCGCCTTGTCGGGTACACCCGTCGGACGGTAAGCCAGATCGCGCGTCCACGCGCCGCGCGATCCTCTTGCCGGCCGATATCACTGGCGTGGTCGCTATCTCAGGGGGCGTCAGGTCCAAACACCCGATCCCTGAGTTCACTCACTGGTGTCTGGTCAACGTGGCCGGAAAGACCGGGTTGCGTCCGCGGACGAAGCATTGACGGCACAACCTGCGCCCTTAGGATCTTCAAAGCCTCCCGATTCGACCGGAGACTAGGAGAGAAATGCTGCCGAGGCCGCCTTCCGCCGACCAGACCAGCCTGGAGGGCGGGCGAGGTCGACGCACTGCAGAGGAATGGTGATGGCACGAGTGAGCCTTGAGCGTCGGGCAGCAATCGGTGAGGCGAAGCGTGCCCGCACGCGGGCGGCGATCCTTGAAGCCGCGCGCGCCTGCTATGCCAACCCGGACACAGCCGCTGCGACAGTTGAGGCTGTCACCCAGGCTGCAGGGCTGGCGAAGGGGACTTTTTATCTGCACTTCCGGGACCTTCAGGCTCTGGAGGCGGAACTGGGCGATGCCCTTATCGCGGAATTGAGCGAGCGTTTGGAGCCGGCCCGCCTGGCGGTCGACAATCCGCTGACCCGCATGGCCACCGCCGTCACCATACTGCTTCGCGACCTGGCTGCCGCGCCAGCGCAGGCGCGTCTCGCCGCCCGCGCGGCCGTCATGCTGCCGGACGTCGCCAAGGCGGTGCAGGCTCGGCTGCGGGGCGATCTCGCAGAAGCCCAGGCCGCCGGCCTGCTGGCCGTCGGGTCCGTCGATCTCGCGGTCCGTATCGTTGTCGCGCTTGTCGAGCAGGCTTCTTCTCTTTTCAGCACGAGCAGGATTGACGTGACGGCGATCCCAGACATTGTACGCGCTGTCCTGCGTGCGATGGGATGCCCGCCGGGCGACGCGGCGAAGCGGACAGACGAGGCTGCACGCAACGCCGACGCCTTTGCCCAACGAACGTCCGCAGCCACAGGCGCAATTACGTGAGGGCCATGCCGATACTGTCCTCATCCAACGCGCCACCCGCGAATTCGGCACGTTGCTGATTGGCGAGTTCAGGGAGGTGGCGGGGCCGTGGTCCAACAATTCCGCCGTGAATCTGCCTGCTGAAGAAACCGCTGCACTGACGGCGAAGGCGGCAATTGCAAGGGCGTCGCTGACGTAGAAGCTCAGAGAGCGGCTCTCATGGTGTGGGGCTTAAGGCGCCGGGTGATCGCGGCCAAGTAGTACTACCCCGCCAGCGGAGGACCAACCCAAACGCCTTCCGGCACCGCAGGGATGCTGCTCACCAGCCCGTCAAGCATTCCCTGCAGGACGTTCTCAGTCATATCCTCCAGCTTGTCGCTGGGGCCAACGAGGCGGTCCACCAGCAGCAATGTGAGACCGTGCATCTGAGACCAAAAAACGAGAATCGCCCCATCGATCATGCGGGTGTTGGAGATCGGGCGTCCAAGGGCGCCGCAGGTAATCGCATCGACGATCAAGGCTTTCATGTTGTGGGCCGCAGTCCTTTCGATTATGGGACGTCCGTCGTCCTCACCGCCCAAGTATCCGCCAAACATCAATCTATAGAGGGCCGGATTGTTGATCCCGCCGCCGACGTATGCACGGGCCATGGCCGCCAGCCTCGCGCGCGGGCCGTCAAGCTCCTTCGTCGCTTCAGCCATGCGCATCGCCAGAAGTTCGAACCCCACCGCCGAGACGGCCGCGAGCAGGTCGCGCTTGTCGGCGAAGTGTTTGTAGGGGGCGTTGTGGCTGACGCCCGCCCGGCGGGCAAGCTCACGCAGCGAAAACTCCGTGCTTTGAGACTCGCTAAGGACTTCGAGTGCCGCCTCCACGATCGCCCTGTAAAGGTCGCCGTGGTGGTAAGGCCGGTTGTCTTTGGTGTCGATTAATTCGGTCATGTCCGTCACTTAGCCCTCAAAGTTGCTTATGTCAACATTTTGCGCCCGGAGATGTTGACATTGCCCACTCTTGTCTTTAAGTGGGCGGCGTCAACATTGGCTTGTAGCCCTGCTCGCCCTCAGCGGCAAACCCCGTAACAGAGGTTAAACTTCATGGACTTCCACCCCTCCGTCGGACATGAGACGCATCGTACAAAGGAGCGTCCTCCGTTCGAGCGTATCGCGCTGTTATTGCAAGGCGGGGGGGCGCTGGGTTCCTACCAGGCCGGCGTCTATCAAGCCTTGGCCGAAGCCGGACTGCATCCGGACTGGGTCGCCGGCATCTCGATCGGTGGCATCAACAGCGCCCTGATCGCCGGCAATCCGCCCGAAAAGCGAGTGGAGGCGCTCCGAAACTTCTGGGAGACGGTAACAGCCCCGGCTCAAGGGCTTGCCACTCTGTTTTCAGCAATGCTTGGCATGATGGGATTCAAGGGTGACGTCGAGCGCGGCCTGCTCAATCAGGCACACGCCTTTGCAACCTTGATGGACGGCGCGGCGGGCTTCTTCACGCCCCGTCCGGTGCCGCCTTTCTTTTCATCCTCGGGGAGCATCGAAGCAGAGAGCTTCTATGACGTCGCACCGCTCAAGGCGACGCTCGAGCGGCTGGTGGATTTCGACCGAATCAACTCGGGCGCCATGCGGTTTAGCGTCGGCGCGGTTAACGTGCGAACCGGCAACTTCGAATATTTCGACACCACGACCCACACCATCCGCCCCGAACACGTCATGGCGAGCGGCTCCCTGCCGCCAGGCTTCCCGGCGACGAGGATCGATGGCGAATGTTACTGGGACGGCGGCCTCATATCGAACACGCCACTGCAATGGGTCCTCGACAGCACGCCGCGCGAGGACACGTTGGCCTTTCAGGTCGACCTATGGAGCGCGCGGGGCGAGTTCCCGCGTGACCTCCTCGGTATCGAGCTACGTCAGAAGGATATCCGCTTCTCAAGCCGCACACGCAGTGCGACCGACCAGTTCAAGTCGCAGCAGCGGCTGCGCCGCGCACTCGGCCATCTCGTGGAACTCGTCCCCCAAGACGCTCTGATGCAAGCCGATCCCGAGATCAAGCTTCTTCTCGAGCAGGCGGACGAGAAGGTCTACAACATCGTCCAACTCGTGTACCGCGCGAAGAACTACGAAGCCAGCTCCAAGGACTACGAGTTTTCGCGCCTGACCATGGAGGAGCATTGGGCCTCCGGCTACAACGACGCCCGCCGTACACTGCGCCACCCCGAGGTGCTGCAGCGGCCTGCCACGCCTGACGGCGTGGCCATTTTCGACTTCGACTGACAACTCACCAGAAAGAAGAGCACGACCATGAAGATCGCCGCAGTCCGCGAGAACGCCTTCGCGATGCCGCTCAACAATCCGGCCTATCCCAGGCCGCCCTACAAGTTCTACAACCGGGAGTTCGTCGTCATCAACTACCGCACCGATCCGGAGGCTCTCCGCGCCGTCGTGCCGGAGCCGCTGGAAGTGATCGGCGATACCGTGGCCTATGAATTCATCCGCATGCCGGATTCAACCGGGTTCGGCGACTATACCGAGACCGGCCAGGTGATTCCGGTGCGCTTCACCACGCCGTCGGGCATTGTGCAGGAAGGCAGCTACGTGCATGCCATGTATTTGGATGACAACTCGCCGATCGCCGGGGGCCGCGAGATCTGGGGCTTTCCGAAGAAGTTGGCAACGCCGAAGCTCACGCACGAGCAGGAGACGCTGGTCGGGACGCTCCACTACGGCTCGGTTTTATGCGTGACGGCGACCATGGGATACAAGCACCGCGAGCTCCCCCACGAGCCGCTGGCCAAGGCGATGGCGAAGCCCGCCTTCATGCTGAAGATCATCCCACATGTCGACGGTTCGCCCCGGATTTGCGAACTCGTGCGCTACCACCTCGAGGACGTGACGCTGAAGGGCGCATGGGCCGGTCCCGCCGCCCTGCAGCTGTTCGAGCATGCGATGTGCGACGTCGCGCGGCTACCGGTACGGGAGGTCACCTCGGCCAGCCACTACATCGCCGACCTGACGCTTGGGCTTGGCGAGGTCGTGTTTGACTATCTCCAACACGATTGAATTTTCTTGGAACTGAAAGGAACTACCCATGTCTCGATTTGATGGAAGAGTGGCGATTGTCACCGGTGCCGCGAGCGGCATCGGCAAGGAGATCGCGCTCCGCTTCGCAGCCGAAGGTGGCATTCCCGTGATCGCCGACCTTAATCTAGACGCTGCGACAGCAACGGCTTCAGAGATCAAGAGCAAGGGCGGCGACGCGTTCGCCGTGGCGATGAACGTCGCTGACGAGGAAATGGTGGAAAAGGTGGTTGGCGAGGTCATCGCAAAGTTCGGCAAGATCGATGTGCTGGTCAGCAACGCCGGCATTCAGATCGTCAAGCCACTGGTCGACTTTCCGTTCGCCGACTGGCGAAAGCTGCTGTCGATCCATCTCGACGGCGCTTTCCTGACCACTCGCGCCTGTCTCAGGCACATGTACGCCGCCAACTACGGGCGGGTGATCTACATGGGCTCCGTGCACTCCAAGGAAGCCTCGAAGCTTAAGGC
Source organism: Rhizobium mesoamericanum STM3625 (assembly GCF_000312665.1). Taxonomy (GTDB): domain Bacteria; phylum Pseudomonadota; class Alphaproteobacteria; order Rhizobiales; family Rhizobiaceae; genus Rhizobium; species Rhizobium mesoamericanum. The sequence goes on from NZ_HF536772.1 coordinate 3,629,432, forward strand.
GCCCTATGTCACCGCAAAGCACGGACTGATCGGTCTGGCCAAGGTGGTGGCGAAGGAAGGGGCCGAGCACAACGTCACAGCCAACGTGGTCTGCCCGGGCTTTGTGCGTACGCCGCTCGTCGACAAGCAGATCCCAGAGCAGGCTCGGGAGCTCGGCCTAAGCGAGGAGCAGGTGGTCAAGACAGTGATGCTCAAGGACACGGTCGACGGCGAGTTCACCAGCGCCGACGACGTGGCGGACGCCGTTCTCTATTTCGCGGCCGCCAGATCAAATGGCATGACGGGCCAGTCGTTGGTCGTGAGCCACGGCTGGTTCATGGAGTAGGGTCGAGCAGGGACATACCGTCCGCGCACCGGTGGCTGGCCGGACGACGGCGGGCCCTCGGTGACCCGACCTGGCGGCGTGCCGGGGGCGATTTCGGCGCGTCCACGCCACGTGGCCGCGTCCGGCGCGATAACCGGTTTTTTTTAAGGAGAGGCTTTTGAACGCGTACATCTCAGCTCTGATGGGGCTCGTCGGCGTGGCGATGGGCGGTCTGGCCTCGTTCGCCACCACCTGGATCACGCAGCGGTCGCAGGTGAAGGAAAGGTATCGCGAGGTCGAAATCGCCAAGCGGGAGAAGCTGTTTTCAGATTTCATCGGCGAGGCAACCAGGCTCTATGGGGATGCGCTGAGCCACCAGAAGGACGACGTGTCCGACCTCGTGTTCCTTTATGCGTTGGTCGCCCGGATGCGCCTGATCTGCGCCCGTCCGATTGTGGATGCAGCCGAACTCACGATGGACCATATCATCGAAGCCTACCTTGCGCCCAATCTATCGCTTCACGAGATCGCTGACCTCGCGCGTTCCGGCGCGATGAACTTTCTTGCCGATTTCAGCGAGGTTTGCCGAATGGAATTGGCGACGAAGTGGCCACCTGTTCAATGATCGGACGACGGGGGAGGTCACCTGGCACACCACATTGTAGGGACGGCGGCTAGGTATGTTCTCGAATCTCTCCCGGATCTGCATCCTGGCGCTGTACGGTAACGGCAGGGCGCCCTCCACGCCAGATTGAGACGAGCGAGTGAAGCTCCTCCACCAAAAAATGTCCGGGACTCGTTGAGGTAATCGGATGGTACTAACGCAGTTCCTTTTTGCCGGCATTGTCAGCCTTGGCAACATCGCCGTTCATGCAGTCATCATGGTGCCCTTGGTGGCTACCGTGGATCGCGCGCTCAGATGGCGGCATCAGCTTCCCCAGGTGTGGCTCGCCGGCGTCATGATTGCCACCGTCTCTGTTCTCATGATGGCGCATGCCGTGGAGGTGACGCTCTGGGCGGCGACCTATGCATTGTTTGACGTCGCACCGCCAGGAGCCGACGACCTCTACTTCGCGTTCGTCAACTACACGACACTCGGCTACGGTGACGTGCTGCCCGTCGAGGGTTGGCGCCTCTTTGGACCGATAACTGCAATGAACGGAGTGCTGCTTTTTGGATGGTCAACTGCGGCTATATTCGAGGTTCTGACGCGCGCCATGCAACAGCGATCGGAAGCAAACGACAAGTAGCCTGCACGCAGGGGCTGGCCGGCAATGGCGCGGGGACGGATTGGCACAGCAAGTGTCCGGATGGGCAGCTCTTGCGGGTGGGCTCAGCGCAAATGAGGCCGCGAACCTGATCGGCTAAAGGCAAGAACTGCGCGAGCCGCAGGCGCCACTTCCATTCAAAACACGCGGCGACTTGTGACGCAGCGGTTCGCTTCGATGCGTTCGAGCAGTGCAAATCCGGTAATCGTGACGATTGCGATGAACGTAGAGGCCAAACCAAGCGCAATCACTGCTCTAGCCTTCGTGATAACCCATCCCGGTCCTGGAGGAGGGAAGCGGTTGAGGGTTCGTTCAAAGCAGCATTGTCGAGCATGGTCTCCGCCAGCAGCCGCTTCAGTTTCGTATTGGACGGCGGAACAGCCTCCTCTGCTCGCATTGCCGGTAGCCCGGCAAATCCCACAAACACACCGAGCGAACCGGTTTGAACGCTGTTCCCGAGGACCATGGTCGTAAATGTCGGCCAACGCGGCAGGAATTCGCCACAAAATCCAGTGCCCAAGCCGAACGCTCGGCGACGCTCGTCAAAGACGGTCATATCTGAGCCATTGCAAGCTCTCATCCGAATCTCTCTCACTTACACTGCACAGTGCAGTATATACTGCACTGTGCAGTGTAAGGCAAGCCGGATTAGTTCGGCGATTTCGCATAGAGAGGACAATTCGACCGCTGAAATTCGCCCGCTACCAGCAACGAAGCCACCTGCCTGATCACTCCCAAGGCACCTGGGCGATCGACGGTGGGGCAATCGGTTTTGGAGACGCCGAGTTTCCGCTGCGAAGCGCTTCAAACAGCAAGTCTGCTCTGGTGGATCTTCCCGGGTTTGGCGGTGGAACCTGTGTATCTGGCTTGATACCCCGACCAGTTCACGGCAGACGTTCATCAAACCCTGCCAGCGTGTCCCGAGATGGAGGGCTAAGATCAGCAGCACCCAATCGCGATCGGAGGCAGACGATGGTCACAAGGTGATATTGTAGATAGCATCCATCTTGCGCTTCGCGACGTTGCCAAACGAGCCTCGACTGAAGACAGGTCTGCGCGATGACCAACACAAACAAGGCTGCTCCAACAAGCTCCTGCCAAAGGTTATCGAGCCACCAGTAGCCAGGCGACAAACAACCCGACTTCATGGGATCAGGCAGAGGCTGAAGACTTGGAAAATCTGAGAGAATTTGCCTCAGCACCAATGATGATCGGTGGGTTTTAGGCCACGACGAGGCGACTATTACAGTGGTCGTCGTTCACCGTGGGAACCCTCGTCGGACGGTCAAGAGACGACAACTACCCTGAATGCTTTGATTATGATGCTGGACGCCCGACCGCAAGGCAAAGGCCGCGAATCCTTCGGAGCCCGTGGAAGACGTTGACACCTGATACCCACATATTCAACGCGGCCGCGAACCAACACGTCTCAACCCGTCTCGTGAAACGAAGAGGTGTGCGCCGCGGCGGACGAACTCGCTAACTGGCCCCACGGCTGCTGCGTGCCTTCGACCGCGGACGCCGGTATCGTTGCAGAAACATCTGGACTGTTTCTTCAACGACCTCGTCATTTGGAAAGGGTAGACTTTCACGACCGATCATCCAGGGCCATAGAGACAGCTCGTTCAGCATCCCCATGAACTGGTGCGCAGCAAGCGCCGGACTGCGGCAGTCCAGGATACCCCGAGCCGTCTGGCTGGTGAGATACTGCACCAGCCTCTCGGTGCGGGGCTCCATCACCGCGGCAAACTCCTCTGCGATCCAGGGCAACTGGCGGGAGTCGGCGACAACCATGCGGAGAAAGCCGGAGTATTCCGGCTGCTTGTGAACGTCCAGAATCAGCCGCGCCACGAGGCGGAGCACATCCTCCACCTCGCCGTTTGATTCCATCCCGGAGGGAAACGTGTCCTCAAGCTGCCCTGACACTCTGCGGAGCATTTCCCGAAAGATGTCTTCCTTGGTTGCGAACTGGTTGTAGAGCGTCCGTCGTGCAACGCCAGCAGCCTTTGCCAGGTCGTCCATGCTGACGAAGCCGAAGCCGCGCTGCAGGAACAAACGCCCGGCGGCCTCGATAATGGCCTCCCGCGACCCTCCATGCCGGGATTTCGGCCCGACCTCGGTTGGACTATTGCCAGCGCGCATAGCACCCCCTCTGCACCAATGAGTGCATTCACCTATACTGCACTCTGAAGTGCATCGCAAGGCGGATGCGTCGCCGATCCCGCCCACGTCGCCTTCTGAAGTCGGCTCTAGTTGCCACGAGGTGCGGCCGAGACCACAATGTTTTCCTGGACACCATAGACGACCCGCAAATTGGCCGCGGCGGCTTGAAGCCAGTCAACCGCACCTTCGGCAGTCCATGCCGTGCCATCCGGCGGCAGACTCTGAAACAGCCCCAAGATCAAGGGGTTGATGGGCGTGCTGCCGCCGCTGTTGGTCTGCACCGGACCGCCACTCGCACCGCCAACAGATGAGCCGGAATCGCCCTGAGGCCGATTGGCGACATAGGTCCCGCCGCCCTCAGAGGCACCTTCAATCGCAGACGTGCCCCCAGAAGTTGAGGACGTCCGATGTGACGACGCCGAAGACGTCCCGGGAGACGAAGCCGTAGACGTCCCCGAGGACGAAGCCGAATAAGCTGCGCGAGAGGAATCCGTATAAGATCCAGACTGGTATCCATTGGACGCAATCGCAGCCCCGGTAGCGACCCCGGTCGCATACCCGCCGGCCAGGTAGGCTGCGCGACGATAGTCTCCACGGTCATAATAGCCACCACCATCGCCTCCGACCACGTAGTCTCCGCCGCCATAATATCCACGCCCGAAGTATCCGTTGCCATTCCCGGAGACTTTGACATCTCCGGAGTTGCTTACGGTGATATTGCCTGCGTCCTTTGCGGCGATATTGCCTCCGGAGTTCAGGAAGGCTTGGTTCCCATTGATGTTACCGCCCGAATTCAAAGTACCGCGAAGATTCTGGGACAAGTTGTTGCCCCCGCGGCCGGGCCCTTCAGCCAACTGCCCCTTTGCGCCACCAACATTTGGCGCGCCGGACGGGAATGCGTGGTTGGCCGGGGGACGATTGTGGGCGCTAAGCGGCGGACGGGAGTGGTTGATCATCGGTGCACGCGGCGTGCCGCCCATCTGCGGGCGCGGCATTGCGCCTGCGGGCGGACGGGGCGGCCCGCCGGCCGGCAAGTGAGGCGGCCCGCCTGGCGGCGGCGCAAACTGGCCAAAGGCAGTGCCCGACGTCGCGAAGGTTATCGCGAGAAGAGCGGCATAGGTCCGCTTCATATGGCACATCACTTTGCCCCTTCCGATGTCGTGGCGGCCGAATTGAGATCGATCTTCTCCGCACCGGCGGGCGGATGAAAGGAGAAGTCGGAGTCGGACGGGCGCTCGTCCGTGTTCCAGTTCGTGAACTCCGCAATGAAACTGGGTTCGCCCGGAAGCGTCCGATAGGTGACGACCAGGCGATGCGGCGTGGCCGCGCTGTTGTTCTCGACCCACAATTCCAGGTCGATCCCCGACTTCTGCGCGAAAAACAGATGTCTGCACTCGATGTCGTCGACGTTATCCGTCCCGACCTGCCGGGCGAACATGGCGTCGTCGAGAAGGACTTTGTCCGGAGAGGCTGCAAAAAGCGCGCCGAGCGGAAAATCCACGGCCAGGTTGCTTGCTACTTCATCAAGCGCGGACGGTATGTCACCCGATGCGGGGATCACCACGTACTTCTTGCTGCCGGGAAAGAAGACCGAGGCGGTCTTGCCGTCGTAGAACAGACTGTGCTGGCCGTCATCGCCAGAAAACTCGACAGCGATCCGATCGGGACGGTGCGCGGCGATTTTCATCGTATGGAAGATGTGAAGAGGTCGCCCGGATTCGTCCAGATAGACCCTGATGGTTCGCGCCGTAGTTGACAGGTCTCTTGCCATGAGGGTCTTGCCCATCTGCGAAACTGCGATGGCGGCTTCTTCACTGATTGCCGGTTTCAAGGGCGCAGCCGGTTCATCGGCCCGTGCCCCGGACCAAGCGGCGCACGCCAAAGCGGCCCCGACCCCAACGGTGCAGACGACGTTCAAGAATGCGGGCCTCCTCGGCAGTGCACCGGAATTCGACCGCGGTAGCGACGCGGCTGTCGCATGCGCGTTCATGAGGCTGTGATCCCGGCCGCTTGGGTTGAGGTCTCCGCCGTTGACCGATGGATTCACAGTCACCTTATGTTGCCGTGCTTTCCGGACGACGGCCCCTGCACCGTTCCAAACTTTCATTTCATATATCCTTTGAATTCAGTATTGCACTGCAGAGTGCATTCGCTCTATATTGCACAGTGCAGTGCAATACAAGGACAAAATAATGGCGAGCGGCATTTATGTTGCGCTTGTCAACTTTTTCTTTTATCGATGTTGACATTGCCCACTCCAAGCTCTAAGTGGACGTTGTCAACATGGGCGATGGCCCGCAGAAGCAATTCAATTGGAACCGCGGCGAAACGCCGGCGCCCAATCCATTCGAAAACCACACCGGAGCAAAAGCAATGCAGTCTTCCCGATTGCTGGGAGTTGGTCTCGCCTGTGCAGTTCTGGCTGCCTGCGATGAGAAAGCCGCAGTGGCCCCGCCGCCGCAGCAGGTCCGCGTCGTTGCAGCGGCGGAGACCCGCTACCAACCGGGAGCTGAGATAACCGGCGAGGTGAGAGCGCGGGTCCAGACTGAGCTCTCGTTCCGCGTCAGCGGCCGGGTTGTTGAGAGAATGGTCGACGTCGGGTCACACGTCCACGCTGGCGACGTCCTGGCGCGGCTCAACGACACGGAACAGCAGGCCGACGTCAATGTCGCCCGCGCCGCGCAGGAGTCCGCGCAAGCCGTCCTCGCGCAGAAGACGCTGGCGTTCGAGCGGTCGAAGTCGCTTTTGCAATCGCAGGCCGTGCCACGGGCGGTCTTCGACGACGCCCAGAAGGAACTGCTGAGCGCGCAGGCTTCTCTGGAGGCGGCAGAGGCCGCGTTTGCGACCGCCCAGGACGCTCTGTCCTACACCGAGTTGAGGGCGGCCGCGGACGGCATCATCACCGCGCGCAGTATCGAGACGGGGCAGGTGGTGTCAGCGGCGCAGTCCGCCTTCACCCTCGCCCATGACGGTCCCAGGGATGCGGTGTTCGATGTCTTCGAGGCGTTCTTCCTCGACGGCCGGCCGCTGAACGACGTCGATGTGGCGCTGGTCTCGGATCCCGCGCACGACGTGCATGCCGGCATTCGCGAGGTCTCTCCCGTGATCGACGGGAAGGGCGGCACGATCCGGATCAAGGTCGGCCTTCAGGAGGCCGAGCAATGGCCGCTCGGAACGCCGGTGGTGGGGAAGTTGCGGACCTCCCAGCGCGAAGGAATCGTGTTGCCCTATACCGCAATCGCCTCCGCCGCAGGCGAACCAGCCGTGTGGCTCGTCAACCCCAAGAACCATTCGGTTTCGCTCCGCAAGATATCCGTGGGCCGGTACCGCCAGAACGATTTCGTCGTCACCGGCGGCGTGGCGGCGCCAGATGTGATCGTCACTGAAGGCGGCAAGTTCCTGAAGGAAGGCCAGGCAGTTGCCTGGGAAGGCAAGTGAGATGACAGTCCTCCGCATATGCAGCTCTCTTTCAATTCTCCTTTCAATCCCCCTGCTAGTCGGCTGCAATCAAAACTCAGCCGCAGAAGAGCAGGCGAAACCTCGTCCCGTCAAAGTCGTCATGGCTTCGGCCGAACGGAACCAGGCGCGAAGCATGCCGGGGATCGTGCGAGCTCGCATCGAAACCGATCTCGCGTTCCGGACCCTGGGACGGGTGGTGTCCCGTAAAGTTGAGGTTGGCGACCTCGTGCACAAGGGCGACGTCCTTGGGGAGATCGATCCTCTCAGCCTGCAGCTAGCAGTCAAGAGTGCCGAGGCCGATCTTCGCAGCGCGCAGGCGCAGTTGGAGAACGCCGTTACGACGGAAATGCGCAAGCGAAAGCTAATGCAAAGCAACGCGGCAAGCATTGCAGATCACGATCTTGCCGAACAGCAACTGAAGTCGGCGACCGCCAATGCGGCGAAAGCAGCGGCCAGCCTTGCCAAGGCGCATGAGCAGCTTGGCTACGCCGCGCTGAGAGCTGAGTTCGATGGCGTCGTCACCGCCACGTTCGTAGAAATGGGCCAGACTGTATCAGCGGGCCAGCCTGTCCTGAAGCTGGCGAGACTGGAGCAGCGCGACGTGGTCGTCGACGTTCCGGAGGCGCAGTTCAGCAACGTGCGCCGGAACGATCGGTTCAACGTGGCCCTCCAGCTTGATAACAGGATTCGGGCCACTGGCTTCGTGCGCGAGATTGCGCCTCAGGCCGATCCGAACACCCGCACCTACCGGCTGAAGATCGGCATCGATCAGGCGCCCGACATATTCCGGCTCGGCGCCGTGGTGACCACGACGCCGCTTGTCAATGAAAGCACGGCGATCGCGTTACCCGTCTCCGCCATCCAGGCCAAAGGTGGGGGCAGCCAGGTATGGGTGGTCGATCGCTCGACGGCCACGGTCGCCGCGAGAGCGGTCGAACTGGATGGCCCGGCACCTGACGGCCGTTCCGTCAAGATTTTGTCGGGCCTGCGTGAAGGGGAAGAGATCGTCGTCGCCGGGATCGATGAACTTGCCGACGGACAGAAAGTGAAACTTGCACAGGAGCCAAGCCGGTGAAAAAATTCAATCTTTCGGACTGGGCGCTCGAGCATCGCTCTCTCGTCTGGTACTTCATGATCATGTTCGCGGTGGCGGGCGCCTTTGCCTATCTCGCGCTCGGTCGCGAAGAGGATCCATCGTTCACCATCAAAACGATGGTGATCCAGGCACAGTGGCCCGGCGCTTCGGCCGCTGAGGTGACGCAGCAGGTCACCGACCGCATCGAAAAGAAGCTGCAGGAACTCGACAACCTCGAACATACGCGCAGCATCACCACCGCCGGCCAGACAATCGTATTCGTCGATTTGCTGCCGGATACCAACGCGCGGGACGTGAAACCCACCTGGTCGCGCGTCCGCAACTTGGTCGACGACATCAGGCACGAGTTTCCACAGGGCGTTATTGGACCTTTCTTCGACGACCAGTTCGGCGATGTGTACGGCAATATCTTCGCCTTTACGGGCGACAGCGGACTTACTCAGAGGGAACTGCGCGACTACGCCGAGAACGCCCGAACGCAGATCCTCAAGATCCCCGACGTCGGCAAGGTCGACATCGTCGGTGCGCAAGACGAAGTGATCTACCTTGAATTCTCCACCCGAAAGATCGCCGCTCTCGGCATCGACCGCTCCGCCATCATCGCCACGCTGCAGGCGCAGAACGCCGTCACCCAGTCGGGCTTCGTCGAAACCGGGCCCGAGCGCGTCGCCTTGCGGGTTGGGGGGCGGTTCATCTCCGAGGAAACGCTGCGCGGGATCAATCTTCGGGTAAACGACCGCTTCTTCCCCCTGTCCGACGTTGCCACGATTACCCGCGGCTACGTCGATCCGCCCACGTCGCTCTTCCGGTTCAACGGAAAGCCGGCCATCGGCCTCGCGATCGGCATGAAAACGGGCGGCAACCTGCTGGCCTTCGGGGAAACCCTTGAAAAGACGATGGGCAACATCATCCAGGAGCTTCCGGTCGGCGTCTCCGTCGAAAAGGTCTCCGATCAGCCGAAGGTGGTCGAGGAGGCGGTCGGCGGCTTCACAAAGGCTCTGTTCGAAGCCGTCGCGATTGTGCTGGCGATAAGCTTCATCAGTCTCGGGATGAGAGCAGGGATGGTGGTGGCGGTCGCAATCCCGCTGGTGCTCGCCATTACCTTCCTGGTGATGCTCTACACAGGTATCTCGCTGCAGCGCATCTCGCTGGGAGCCCTAATCATCGCGCTGGGTCTTCTCGTCGACGACGCCATGATCGCCGTCGAGATGATGGTCGCGCGGCTGGAAGCGGGCGACAGCCTTAGGAGCGCTGCGACCTACGTCTATACCTCGACGGCCTTCCCGATGCTGACGGGCACGCTGGTTACCGTGGCGGGCTTCATCCCCGTCGCTTTCAACAAGAGCAGCGCGGGCGAGTTCACCTTTACCCTTTTCGTCGTGATCGCAGTTTCGTTGGTCGTATCATGGTTGGTCGCGGTGTTGTTCACGCCTCTCATCGGCGTGACCATCCTACCGAAGACCATGAAGAAGCACGCCGAGCACAAGGGCCGCTTTGCGAAGGCGTTCTCTACCTTGCTGCAGTTCTGCCTGCGCTGGCGCTGGATCACCATCGTCGCAACCGTCCTGCTCTTCGCTGGTTCGATCGTCGGTCTGTCGATGGTGCAGCAGCAGTTCTTCCCAAGCTCCGACCGTCCGGAACTTATCGTCGACTGGAGCCTGCCGCAGAACAGTTCGATCGCCGAGACGAGCCGCCAGATGGCCCAGTTCGAGCACGAGGTGTTGGCCGGCAACCCTGATGTCGAGCATTGGTCGACATACGTAGGAAGGGGTGCGCCGCGTTTCCTTCTTTCGTTCGATGTGCAGCCGGCAGACGTGTCCACCGGCCAGACCATCATCGTCACAAAGGGGCTGGAGGTTAGGGACAAGCTGAAGCAGCAGATGGAAACGTATCTTCAGAAGACCTTTCCGGGAACGGACGCCTACGTGAAGCTGCTCGACATCGGACCTCCGGTCGGCAAGCCGATCCAGTATCGCGTATCCGGCGAGAACCTTGAGACGGTGCGCGACCTGGCGCAGAAGTTGGGGACGATCGTCGGCACCCATCCCTCGCTTAGGAACCTTGCCTTCAATTGGAACGAGCCGGCTCGCGTCGTGAAGATCGACGTGTTGCAGGACAAGGCTCGACAGCTTGGCGTCTCGTCGCAGGATATCGCGACGGCGCTCAACACAGTCGTCCAGGGAAGCGCGCTGACGCAGGTCCGCGACGACATCTACCTAGTCGACGTCATCGGCCGCGCCGCGGAAAAGGAGAGGGGCTCGATCGATACACTGCTTGATCTGCAACTACAGAGCAGTAGCGGCCAGGCCGTGCCGCTGTCTTCGGTGGCGACATTCCACTACGAACTCGAACAGCCGACGATCTGGCGGCGCGACAGAGTTCCGACCATCACGATCAAGGCCGGGATCGGTGACGCGACGCAGCCGGCGACCGTCGTAAAGGCACTCTCCGAAAAGGTCGCGGCCTTCGAAAAGACGCTGCCACCGGGATATTCCGTCAAGGTCGGCGGCGCAGTCGAGGAAAGCGCCAAGTCGCAAGGACCGATCGCCAAGGTCGCGCCTGCCATGTTCGTCATCATGGCGACGCTGCTGATGATACAACTCCAGAGCTTCCACAGGCTGTTGCTTGTATTCTCGGTTGCGCCGCTGGCCCTCGTCGGCGTCGTCGTGGCGCTGCTCGCCAGCAACTCGCCACTCGGGTTCGTCGCACTCCTGGGCGTCCTTGCGCTCGTCGGAATCCTCATCCGCAACTCCGTCATCCTGATCGTGCAGATCGAGGAGTTGCGCGCAGAAGGAATGTCGGCGTGGAGGGCCGTGGTGGAGGCCACCGAGCATCGCATGCGACCGATCATGCTCACTGCCGCGGCCGCGACCCTTGCCCTGATTCCGATCTCGCACGAGATATTCTGGGGACCGATGGCCTACGCGATGATGGGCGGGATCGTCGTCGGCACGGCGCTGACGCTTCTCTTCCTGCCGGCCCTCTACGTCACCTGGTTCCGTATCCCCCGTGAAGTGGAGCAGAACTGAGATGGCAGGATCACTCTTGCACCCTTTGCGCGCTGCGACGATCGGCACCGTTCGTTGCGCGTGCAAGGCCGTCCCGGTCCTCGTGGTCCTGTCGCTTGTCACGTCGGGGTGCGCCAGCCGGGCGCAAGACGTCCTGCGGCCACTCGCCGTCGCCCCGACCGGAACCACTAGGGTCACCATGCTTGTCGCCACGACCCGTAAGCCCTCGGAGGATCCCGGCAAGCTTTATTCTGGCGACCGTGGGACGGCGATTTCCCTCAACAGCGTCGACGTGTCCATCCCACCCGACCGGAACCGCAAGATCGGAGAGGTGCAGTGGCCGTCCCGCATGCCGCCCGACCCGCAAAAAGAGTTTGCGGTCACTCAGGTCGACAAGGTGGAATCCGAAGGTAAGGCCCTGGACTGGTACCGGAAGAACCGAAACACGAAGCATCAGGTCATCATCTTCGTCCACGGATTCAACAACACCTATGCCGACGCGGTCTTCCGCTTCGCCCAGATCGTCCATGATTCGGGAACCGATGCCGCGCCGATCCTCTTCACCTGGCCATCACGGGGCCGTGTCTTCGACTACCTCTATGACAAGGAGAGCGCAAACTATTCGCGTCGCGCTCTCGAGGATCTAATTCTCCAGACCACGCAAAGTCCCGACGTCTCCGATGTGACGATACTTGCCCATTCCATGGGCGGCTGGCTCGCGGCCGAAGCCCTGCGCGGCGTCGCCATGCGCGAGAAATCGATCCCGGCGAAGGTGAAGAACGTGGTGCTCGCCTCGCCGGACATCGATATCGACGTGTTTCGCCGCCAGTTCACCGAAATGGGACCGAAGAGGCCGCACTTCGCAATCCTGACGTCGACACGCGACAAAGCGCTGGAGGTTTCGGGCTGGCTCTCTGGCGGCGTCAAACGGCTCGGTGGATCTGATCTCAAGCCGTACGCACCTCTTTTCAACGAACTAGGCGTTTCCGTCATCGACACGAGCGCCATCGCGACGAACGATCCGCTTGGCCACAACGCCTTCGCAGACAGTCCCGAGGTCGTGCGCCTGCTCGGACGGCGCCTCGCAGGGCAGAGCCTGGAAGGCGGAAAGGCCGGCGTCGCGGATCAGTTCGGTATGGCTACGGCGAATTTCGCCGGCTCGGCCGTGCGTCTCGCCGTAGCGGCTCCAGTCGCGGTCATCAGCCCGCAGGCCCGAGAGGTCCTGAAGGAGGAGCTCTCGGGGGATAGAGCGGAAATCAGAAACGGGCAGATTACTTACTGAGCCGCACCTGGAGGACGGCGGCCGTAAATCCACGTTTGGTCGGCCTCAATCCGCTGCTGTCAGGTCGCTGCTGGATGCTGATAGCGCCTACGTACAGTAGGCAATGTCAACATAACTGCTGGGAAATGTTGACGCGCACAACATGAACATAGGCGCAGCGGATGCGGTTAGTCGCCGAACAAACCAAAATGGATGACGGAACGAGTTTCAAACAAAAACACTTTTCGATGGTGGCACAGGGCGGATACGTCGTGCGGCGTATCCGCGTTTTGCCTCTTCCCCGCCGAGCTGAGTCTAATTTCCGGTGACGACGCAACTCTAACTCGACGGCGCGGCTTCGATCGAATGTTTCCCTGGATCTTATAGACGATCCGTAGATTGGCGGCCGCAGCCTGAAGCCAACCGACAGCATCTTCCGATGTCTGTGCCGTGCCCGGCGGCAGGTTCTCAAAAAGGCCGGCGATCAGAGGGTTCACGGACTGGGAGTTGCCATTGCCGCCGCCCTGGACGAGCAACAGGGACATTCACCTTAGATTCGTCGGCCATGGGCTCCAAAATCAACGAAAATCTATCGTTCGCCGAACCGTACAGCCTGTACGGATTGTGCCGGATTGTCGTGCTTTGCGGCAACGCCTATCTGTGCTTCGTCAGATAAGGAAAAACGATCATGACCAGCATCGACCAGTCAGGAACTTTCGCGCTTGGCGACCGCACCGTAAAACGTCTCGGCTACGGTGCCATGCAGCTCGCCGGACCCGGCGTGTTCGGGCCGCCCAAGGATCAGGATGCGGCACTCGCCGTGCTGCGCCAGGCTGTGGCGGCCGGCGTGAACCACATCGATACTAGCGATTTCTACGGTCCGCATGTCACCAACAAGCTGATCCGCCAGGCGCTGGCACCTTATCCCAATGATCTCGTCATCGTCACGAAGATCGGCGCTCGACGCGGCAGCGGTGGCGCGTGGCTCCCCGCCTTTTCGGCCGAAGAGCTGACGCAGGCCGTACATGATAACCTGCGCAACCTCGGGCTCGACGTATTGGAGGTGGTGAACCTGCGCATCATGTTCGATGCACACGGCCCTGCTGAAGGGTCGATCGAGGCGCCCCTCACGGCTCTGGCCGAGCTTCAGCAACAAGGCTTGGTGCGCCAGATCGGCCTGAGCAACGTAACTGCTGCGCAGGTCACCGAAGGACGTCGGATCTGCGACATCGTCTGTGTTCAGAACCATTACAATTTGGCACATCGCGCTGATGACGCCCTGATCGACGATCTGGCTCGCGACGGCATTGCATATGTCCCCTTCTTTCCGCTCGGTGGGTTCACGCCATTGCAGTCGTCCACCTTATCCGCGATCGCCCAACGCCTTGACGCAACACCGATGCAAGTTGCGCTCGCGTGGCTGCTTCGTCGCGCACCCAATATCCTGCTGATCCCGGGCACCTCGTCCATCGCCCATCTGCGCGAAAACATTGCCGTGGAAAAAATCAATCTGCCGGATGATACGCTCAAGGACCTGGACGATATGGCGGAAGCTTTTGGCTCCGCCTGACAATCTGAAACTTGAAACCGATCCCAGGGTTCACAGCGGCTTTGGTGGGTGGCATGGCGGATGCGCCCCTCGCGCGCAGGTATGCGGGCTTCCTTGTCAACGCTATTTAAGCCAACGATGTCGTCACTCACGGCTTAGCCGCGCAAGAGCGGCAGCAAGTCGTTGCCCTGGCGTTTGATCTCTGCAAGGTAGGGCGTATCGGAGAGCACGAAATGGGTGATGCCCAGATCCTGATACTTGCGAAGCGACCTGGCCACGTCTTCGGCCGAGCCGACCAGCCAGGTCGTTCCGGCGCCACCGCCGCCGTATTTGCCGGGTGCGGTAAAGAGGTTGTCGTCGAGGACGTCGCCCGCCTGATGCAGGTCGAACAGTCGCTGCTGGCCGACGGCGACCGCCCGGCGGTGATCGCTCCAGCCGGCGCCATTGCCCTTGGCCATCTCCGCCACCTTCGCTTCGGCGTCGGCCCAGGCCTGCTCGGTCGAGTCGCGCACCAGCGTGGTGATCCTGAGCCCGAATTCTAGCGGAGGTAGATCTCGGTCAAGCTTGCGGCTCAGAGCCTTCAGGCGCGCGATGCGCTCACGGACGCCGTCGAGCGGCTCGCCCCAGAAGAGTTGGACGTCCGCCTCGGTTGCCGCGACCTTTTCGGCGGCCTCGGAGGCACCGCCGAAATAGAGCTTTGGGTGGCGACGATCGCCGCACCCCTCGATGCGCGGCACGACGGTTGATTCGGCCACACTGAAGTGCTCGCCGTCAAAGCTGACGTTTTCTTCCGTCCAAAGCCTGCGGACCAGCCGCATGAATTCCTTGGTGCGGGCGTAGCGCTCTGTCTGGTCCCCCTCCTGGTCGCCATAGGCGGAGAGATTATCGAGGCCGGAGACGATGTTGACGCGGACGCGGCCGCCGGTGAGGTGGTCGAGTGTGGCGGCGGCTGAGGCGAAGTTCGCCGGGCGCCAATAGCCGGGGCGGATCGCAATCAGCGGCTCGAACGTCGTTGTGCTCGCCGCAAGCGCGGCGGCAACGGTGAAGGTATCCGGTCTGCCCCATCCCGTCCCGATGAGCGCGCCCTTCCAGCCGTGTTGCTCGAGTGCGCGGGCATGTTCCGTCAGCGTGGAAAGGCTGTTGTGATTTTCAACGACGATATCGCCGCGATGACCCGGCCTTGTATCATTGGGAATGTACCAAAGGAATTCACTGTCTTTGCTCATAGTTAGCCTGCGCTTTTTAGGTCAAACGTGAAGCCTAGCCGTCGTCCCGCTATCGCGGCGCGAGACGACTGAGCGCATTGCGGGCGGCGATTGTCCGGATCATGTGGCTTTGCGGCGCGTGGGAGCGCGCCGTGATGGCATCGCGATGATGGCGTTCCAGCTGGAAGTCGCGGTTGAGGCCCGGGTTTCCGGCAAGCTCGAGGGCGAGGCTCGTGATCGCGACCGCATTGTCGATGACGACATGGCGGACGGTCATGCCATCCATGCCGACGATCCTGCCGGCATCCACGTCTTCGCCGAGCGAGCGCAGCAATCGGGAATTAGTTGCCAGCCGCACCTCGATCTCTCCCAGGCCATCCTGAATGCGGGGAACCGTCGACAGTGGCGCACCAAGGCTTGCCGGCGTGTGGTGAGCGCAGAAGGCAAGCACGCGATCGCGGGCGGAAAGCGCCACGCCGTGGTAAACCGCTGCGATCAGCGAGAAGAAGAAGGCGGTTGCGTGCTCCTCACGACGAAGCGGCTCGGAAGCCGACTGGAATTCTATGATGTCTTCTAATGGAATAACGACATTGTCGAGGATGATGTCGTCGCTCGCCGTCGCATGCATTCCGGCAGCTTTCCATGCCTTTTCGATGCGCAGGCCGGGGCTATCGGTGGGAACGAGGAAGGAAGCCAGCCGCGGTTCCTCTTCATCGGTCAGCGCGAGCAGCGACACCCATTTGAGCACGGGAATGCCGGTTACATAGCTCTTGTGGCCGGTTATGCGCCAGACGTTGCCGTCGCGGCGCGCGACGGTCTCGGGCAGTGCGCCGTGGGCGGGCGAGCCGATACGAGGCTCGGCCTGGGCGGCGTTGATCAGGGCAGGGCCCAGTCGGTTTGCCGTCAGCACGCGCTCGGCTAGGTGAGCTGGCCATTTCGCAAATCGGCGCAGGCTGTAGTGACTGTTGTAATGCATGGCGAGCACGAGCGCGGTCGAGGGTTCGCCGCGCGCGATTTCACTGATGACGGCTTGCGCCTCCGCAAGTCCGCCGCCGTGGCCACCATGCTCGGGCGCCGTCACCAGCCCAAGCAGGCCGGCTTCGAAAAGACGCGTGAAGTTCTCGAACGGGAAGTCTCCCGTCGCGTCATAGTGGGCGGCGCGCTCGGCGAAATCGACGGCGAGCCGCCGGGCCTTGTCGACCGGATCGATCTTTTCCTGAAGCATGGTCTTCTCCCGGTTCACGCCGCGGCGCGTCGGTCGAAGGCGTCGATGTGACGGCGGTCGACCCAGTCGGCGATGTCGAAATCGGCCGCGAGGAAGCCGAAGTCGCGCAGGAAATCCTTATAATGGCCGATCGCCTCCACCAGCTCGGGCTGCAGGCCAAGGCCGAGGTGCTTGTGGATGTCGGGGCCATTGGAGGCGAGAACCTGTTCTTCCGTGGCACCGGCCTCCCGCGCGACGAAACGCCTCGTTTCTTCAGGATGCTCTTCGGCCCAGGTGCTTGCCTTGAAAATCGATTCCAGCAGGCGCGCGACGAGATCCGGCCGCTCGTCAGCCAGCAACTCGTCCACCGTCAGCACGCGCGGCGAGCCGGAATTGATGCGGATTTTTGGATCAGGGTTAAAGCCGAACTCCGCCACCTGCACGGCACCGATCAGGTTGGCGACATTGATGCCCGCCGTGCCCTTCACATAGATGGCGTCGACGTCACCGCGAATGAGGGCCGCGACCTCCTCGCCATAGGCCTGTCGGCGCTTCAGCCCGAAGAGGGAGGGGCCCTCCTGGGTGGAAAGCACGGAGTCCGAAAGCGCGATGTCGACGATCTCGACATCGTCGAGCGCCAGGCCTTCCAGCGAAAGGGCGGAAATGAGCCCCTTGAGAGCCGTGGCGCGCATGAAATCGACAATGCCCTCAGGCCGGCGGGCGATGCCGAAGCGGCGACCTTTCAGATCCTTCGTGGTCTTGATGCCGGTTTCAGGCAGGGTGATGATCGCCTGGAATTCGTCGGTCCAGGTGATGCCGATGAGCCGCGTCTTGCGGCCTTCGGAGCGGGCCCGGATTGGCGGTACGTTGCCGCCATGGCGGAACGACCAATCGAGCGTGTGGTTGAAATGGCTCTGGCGGATGTCGCGATCGGGGGAGTCGATAATCGATTTCAGCGTCACGCCGTCTTTGCGGAAGTTCTCCTCGAGATAGCCAAGCTGTGCGGCAAGGCCGACGGGTGTCGGCACGGGGCAACGCGTGTACCAGATTTCGGATATGGCATTGCTTGTCATGGCGTTTCTCCTAGTGCCGCAGGCCGGCTTGCTTCATCAGGGGCAGGACGTCGGAACCGAAGAATTCGAGGTCGTCGCGGAAGTCGAAGAAGCTGAGCTGCAAGCCGTCGACGCCGGCTTCCTTCAGCTTCATGAACTGATCGACCACCTGCTCGGGCGAGCCGATCACGCGGATGTTGCCGCCGATTGCTCGGTAGGGATCCTGTGGATCACGGCCCTTCCACGCGTGGGCATCCGAGTTCAGCGACTGGAAGCCCTGCGGCGAGCGCTGGTCGGCATGGGCGACGATGCGGTCGGCGAGTTCAAAGGCCTCCTTCTCCGTCGGCCGGCAGATCACCATCGGGTTGAGTAGCGTGCGCACAGTGCGACCGACGCCGATTGCAGAGTCTTTGACGCGTTTGGTGTGTGCGGGAAGCGATTCCAGCGCGCTGTCGATGTCGGCGCCTGTCGGGCTGGTGATAAAGACAATGTCCGAGTAGCGGCCGGCAAAGGCGATGCCGGCATCCGAACCGGTGGCATTGACGAGGATCGGGCGGCCAAAATTGGGTTTCGGCGTGACGAAGCCGCCGCCGAGCTTCCAGCTGCTTTCGCCTTCGAAAGAGAAGTTCTCGCTATCGCTCCACAGGCGCTGGACCACCTCGAGGAATTCGGCTGCCAGCTCATAACGCTTGTCGTGCTCGATACGCGGCCAGCCGAACATCTCGTGCTCGACCGCCCTGTGGCCGGTGACCACGTTGATGCCCCAGCGCCCGCCGGTGATATGGTCAAGCGTTGCCCCGAATTTCGCCAGATGCAGCGGATGCCATGGGCCGTAGAGCACATGCATGGTCGAAATCAGCATAATCCTCTTGGTAAGGCCTGCCAGCGCTGCCGTTGAGACGAAGCTGTCCAGCGCCTGGCCGTCGAAAACGCCACCGTAGCCGCCCTTGGGCAGCCATTGCGACAGCGCAAAGACGAGATCGAAACCGAGTTCCTCGGCCTTGAGCGTCAGGGCCTTGTTGTAGTCGAAGCGCCAGTCGGTCGATCGCTCAAGCGTGGATTGCGTCCAGCCGCCGGCCTGGATTGGCAGGAAGAGGCCGAGAAGGACGGGCTGCTTGAGTGCCTGCGAGAGCGGACTTTCTGGGAAATCGGTCGGGGCTGCGAATTTTGGCAGGCCGACGATCGAACCGGGACGATGTTGAATGGACATGATTGTGCTCCCGTTAATCTGGCTCAGGACGCTGCGACATAGGCATAGGCCAGGCTGCCGGCGATGCCTTCGCCGCCGATCGTGTGGTCGGAAATCCGTTTGTTGTAGATCGTCAGTTCCGGCTGGCTGACGATGTCGATCGCCGGAACGTCGTCGACGAGGATCCGCTGGATCTGACTCCACTGCTCGACGCGCTTCGCCTCGTCGACCTCGACGGCTGCTGCTTCGAGCAGTTCATCGACCTTTGGGTTGCTGTAGGCGGCGCCGTTCGAGAACGGGACACCAGGCTTGAAGTTCTTGCTCCAATAGAGGCGCTGCACGCCAACCGTTGGATCGAAAAGGTTGCTCATGCCCTCGAAGGCGAAGTCGAAATCGCGGTCGGTATAGATGCGCTTGGTGTAGGTCGCGAAATCTTGGCTGCGAACGGTGGCGTCGATGCCGACCTTGGCCAGCGCCTGGCGAATATACTCGGAGCCGCGCGGATAGGTTTCGCCGCTCGGCACGTAGTCGAGGTTGATGCGGGCGCGGATGCCGTCGCCACCACGTGGGTAGCCGGCCTCATCAAGAAGCTTCTCGGCCGCGGCGAGATCGATCGGATAGGTCTTGAGATCCGGCACGTACCATTTGGCAAGGTTGGGATTGATGGGGCCTGGGATCGCGGCGCCATAGCCGTAGTTGATCGTGTTGTGGATGACGTTGCGGTCGATCACATGGGCGAAGGCGCGACGCACCCGCACATCCTTGAAGAAGGGACGCTCGAGGTTGAATTCGATGCGGCTGACGCCGTTCTGGTATTGATAGCCCTTAGTCTCGAAGGCGAGCCCTTCGGCGCCCCGCAGCCGTTCGAGGTCGCTGAGCGGCACGGGCGTCGAGGGCGCGAGGTCGATTTCGCCGGTCTCGATTGCGATTGAACGAGCCGCGGCATCAGGAATGAAGCGGATGATCAGCTGGTCGAGATAGGGGCGGGGCTGGTCCCAATAATCCGGGTTGCGCTCATAGACGATATGGCTGCCGCGCACCCACTCCTTGAACTTGAAGGGGCCAGTTCCGATCGGAGCGAGATTGGCGGGGTTTTCCGCGACCTTGGTGCCTTCGTAGATATGGCGCGGGACGATCGGCGTTTCTGAGGCGGCAAGAGCCGTGATCAGATAAGGCGCCGGCTTCGACAGTTTGAGGATGGCCGTCTGCGCGTCGGGCGTTTCGATGTCGACGAGATTGAGGAAAGTATTGCGCCCGCGCGGATGAACTTCCTTCAGCGTCTTGATCGAGAAGGCGACGTCGGCGGAGGTGAAGGCCTGTCCGTCATGCCATTTCACACCCTCGCGCAGTTTGAAGGTATAGGTCAGGCCATCGGGGCTGACTGTCCACGCTTTTGCCAGCAGCGGTCTCGGATTGAGCTCGAAGTCGTAGGTGAGAAGCCCTTCCGTCGTCTTTGGCGATACGTAGACCGCATTAAAGGCCGTGTGGGCAATCGTTGTCAGGACAGGTGGCTCCGCGGCCAGAAGGAGCGTTGCCGTGCCGCCGCGCGTTGCGGCCGCCGAAAAGGCCGGAAGCCGTGCTGTTGCAGTGACGCCGAGTGCGACCGAGGCCAGGAGAAACCTGCGCCGTGTGGGTGCGGGATAAAGTGACATCTTGTTCAACCCTCATGATCTCGGGGCCGTGGCGGCCCGTTTCAGTGCCATTCCGCAGATCGATCCTGCTTTAGAGATTCTTGCCTCATCACCGCTGCGAAGTGGCATGAAATTCCTAAATGTCCGGATCTCTGGTAATTTGTTTCTATAGGTCGGCGTTGTGGCGATGTTGTTGGAATTATTTACCAATATGGATTTGACAAAACCCACAGAATTAGTCAACTACTAAGCGGTAAGACGAGGTGAAATCTTTCCAGATCGCGGGGTAGGGCACATGCCGGCTTACAGGCGGATCCGTCGAAGGGTCAGCAGGACGATCATCCAGGCCGTGCCTACGATGCTCGGGATCGTCATCTTGAATTTCTTCCTGCTGAAGCTGGCGCCCGGGGATGCGGCCGATGTGATGGCAGCAGAATCCGGGTCGGCAACGGTCGAAACCATGGCGGCGCTGCGTGAACGGTTCGGGCTCGATAGCCCGATCCTGGTGCAGCTCATCAACTACCTGAACAACCTTGCGCATTTCAGTCTCGGCTTCTCGCCGCGCTACGGCATGTCGGTCGCCGATCTTATCGGCCAGCGCCTGCCAGGTACGCTTTTGCTCATGCTAGCGGCGTTGACGATTGCGATTGCGCTCGGATTGCTTCTCGGCTCGCTGATGGCGGCCTTCTCCGGACGTCTGCCGGATCGCATCATCTCGGTGATTTCGCTGCTGTTTTATTCGATCCCCGGCTTCTGGATCGGACTGATGCTGATCCTTCTCTTCTCGGTCAAACTTGGCTGGCTGCCGAGCGGCGGCGATAGCACGATCGGTTCGCGGCTGACCGGGCTTCCGGCGCTGCTCGACAGGGCGCGCTATATGGTGCTGCCGGCGACCTCGCTCGCGCTTTTCTATCTCGCAATCTATGCCCGGCTGACGCGCGCTTCGATGCTCGAGGTCAAGTCGCAGGATTTCGTCCGAACCGCGCGCGCCAAGGGTGTCTCGCCCTTCGTGCTGACCACGCGGCACGTCCTTCGCAACGCTCTCATCCCGATCACGACCATGGCGGGAATGCACTTCGGCGGAATGCTCGGCGGCGCCGTCGTAGTCGAGACCGTCTACAGCTGGCCCGGGCTCGGGCGGCTTGCCTTCGAAGCCGTCATGGCGCGCGATTTCAGCGTGCTCCTCGGCATCCTTTTGCTTTCATCCTTCCTCGTGATCGTCGCCAACGCGGCCGTCGACCTCCTGCAGGCTTGGATCGATCCCCGAATTGGAGAAAGCCGATGAACAGTCAGAAACTCGCAACACTGGCCGGCGAATCAATCGACTTTGTGCCGCGGGCAAAGGCCGAGACGGTCCCTCCAACCCCTGAAGCGCCGAAGCAGCCGCGCTGGACGCATATCCATGCGCCTGATGTGCGCGCCTCGGTTTCCGGGACAGCCTGGCGCGGCATGCGGCGGGAGCTGAAAGTCTTTCTCGCCAACTACAACGCACTCTTCGGGACAGGCATCCTGCTTCTGGTTGTCCTGTCGGCGCTGTCTGCGCCGCTTCTCTACCCGGGTGATCCGCTGGAGATGGTGGCGCGGCCCTTCCTCTGGCCCGGTCAGAACCCGGCCTATCCGCTCGGCACGGATTCGATGGGACGCGACGTGCTGGCCGGTATCGTGCATGGCGCTCGCATATCGCTGACGGTCGGGCTTGCGGCCACCGCGCTTGGGCTGACGGCGGGGATCGCGATCGGTGCAGTTGCCGGATATTTCGGCGGCGTGATCGACGATATCCTCGTCAAATTCATCGAGATATTCCAAACCATTCCAAGCTTCGTGCTGCTCGTCGTTCTGGTGGCGATCGCCCAGCCGACGACGGCAACCGTGACCATTGCCATCGCGATCGTCTCCTGGCCCACTGTGGCGCGGCTGACGCGTGCCGAATTCCGCGCCATTCGCGAGAAGGATTATGTCCAGGCCGCGCGCAGCCTCGGCTTCGGCCATGCCCGCATCATCTTCCGCGAGATCCTTCCAAATGCGCTGCCGCCGCTGATCGTCACCTCGTCGGTGATGGTGGCAAGCGCGATCCTGATGGAATCGGCGCTCTCCTTCATGGGGCTTGGGGATCCCAATCGCGTCTCCTGGGGCTCGATGATCGGCGCGGGCCGCGATGTCATCCGCACCGCCTGGTATCTGACGGCGCTACCGGGTCTGGCGATCGTCTTGACGGTTCTTTCGCTCAACCTGATCGGCGATGGCCTGAACGACGCGCTGAACCCGCGCTTTTCGGAGGATCGCTGATGGCGAAGCTTCTCGAGGTATCCGATTTCTCGGTGCGCTTGGCGTCCGCCGAACCTGTGAAGGGCGTGAGCTTTTCGGCCAATCCGGGCGAGATGCTTGCCATCGTCGGGGAATCCGGCTCCGGCAAGTCGCTGACGGCGCTCGGCTTGATGGGACTGTTGCCGCGGCACGCGCGGGCCGGTGGGCAGATCCGCTTCGATGGCCGCGATCTCGTCGGTCTTGCGGAACGCGAGCTGCGCCGGATCCGTGGCCGCGACATCGCCATGATCTTTCAGGAGCCGATGACCTCGCTCAATCCCGTGCTGACGATCGGCGCCCAGATCATCGAGGTGCTCCGCATCCACGAGGACCTGAGCCGGCGTGAGGCACGCGAGCGCGCCATCGCGCTTTTGGACCTCGTCAGCATTCCGGAGGCGCGCCGCCGCATCGACGAATATCCGCACCAGCTGTCCGGCGGCATGCGCCAGCGCGTGATGATCGCGATTGCGGTCGCCTGCAATCCGAAACTGCTGATCGCCGACGAAGCAACGACAGCGCTCGACGTGACGATCCAGGCGCAGGTGCTGCAGCTCCTTGATAATCTTCGGGTGCAGCTGAACATGGCCGTCATCCTGATCACCCATGATCTCGGTATCGTCGCGCAATGGGCCGACCGCGTCGTCGTCATGTATGCCGGGCGCAAAATCGAGGAGGGGCTGCCGGGCGAGGTGTTCGATAAACCGTACCATCCTTACACAAATGGGCTGCTTTCAGCCTCGCCGCGCCTGAAAGCCGATTACCACTACCGCGACGGGCCGCTCGCGGAGATCCCAGGCTCCATCGTTTCGGCGGCCGGTGAGAAGGGCTGCGCGTTCCGCCCGCGCTGTTCGGTCGCGAGGCCTTCCTGCGCTTACACGGTGCCGCAACTCATCGCACTACCCGCCGGCCGGCAGGTAGCGTGCCCCTATGTTCCAGCCATTGCGGAGAAGGCCCATGTCGCTTCTGTCGGTTGATCGACTCTCGACCCATTACGTCGGAGCCGCCGGCACCGTGCGCGCCGTCGATGGCGTCTCGCTCGAGATCGCCGAAGGCGAGACGGTGGCGCTCGTCGGTGAATCGGGCTGCGGCAAGTCCACGCTCGGCAAATCGCTGGTTAGGCTTGTCGATCCGTCGTCGGGGAACGTCACCTTCAAGGGCAGGGACGTCACCGCCATGGCGGGGCGAGAACTGCAATCGGTCCGGCGCAGCATCCAGATGATCTTCCAGGATCCCTTCGCCTCGCTCAATCCGAGGCACACCATCCGCTCGATCCTGACGGCACCTCTTGCGGTCCACGGCATCGGTGAGCGCAAGCAGCGCGATGCGATCGCGGCAAAGATGGTGGCGCATGTCGGCCTGCCGGCGGATTCGCTTGATCGCTACCCGCATGAGTTCTCCGGTGGACAGCGCCAGCGCATCGGCATCGCCCGTGCGCTCATCCTGCAGCCGGAGCTGGTCATCTGCGACGAGCCTGTCTCGGCGCTTGATCTCTCGATCCAGGCCCAGATTCTCAACCTGCTGGTCGAGATGAAGACGGAGCGGTCGCTCTCCTATCTCTTCATCTCGCATGACCTCTCGGTCGTGCGCTATTTCGCTGATCGTGTGCTCGTCATGTATCTCGGCCGCATCGTCGAGAGCGCCCCGACGAGCGAGCTTTGGACGGGCGCCAAGCACCCCTACACGCGGGCGCTGCTTGCCGCCGTGCCCGATCCGTCGCGGCGCAAAAAGGCCGCGCCAATCACCGGCGATTTGCCGAGCCCGCACAATCCGCCCTCCGGCTGCCGTTTCCATACGCGCTGTCCGCTCGCCACCGATATCTGCCGGGCGGAAGACCCGGCGTTCCGCCAGTTCGGCAGCGGCCATGCCGCCGCCTGCCATCACGCTCAGTAAGAAGGGACAATGCAATGGTCGATTATCGCTATCTCGGGCGCAGCGCGCTCAAGGTGTCACCGCTCAGCCTGGGAACGATGATGTTCGGTGGGCCGACGCCCGACGACGTCGCGTTCCGCATCATCGACAAGGCGCGCGAGCAGGGGATCAATTTCATCGACACGGCCGATGTCTATCACGACGGCAAGTCGGAAGAGGTGGTTGGCAAGGGCATCAAGGCGCATCGCGATCACTGGGTGCTGGCGACCAAATTCGTCAATTCCCACAAGAAGGGCGCGAACCTCGGCGGCCATTCGCGCAAGTGGGTGATCGAGACCGTGGAGAACTCGCTCCGCCGCCTAAACACCGACTATATCGACATCCTCTATTTCCACCGCGCCGTGTTTGATGCGCCGCTGGAAGAGCCGGTGCGCGCGATCGCCGATCTGATCCGCGCCGGCAAGCTGCGCTACTTCGGCGTTTCCAACTTCCGCGGCTGGCGTATCGCCGAGATCGCGCATCTGGCCGATGAACTCGGGATCGATCGTCCGGTCGCAAGCCAGCCGCTTTATAACATCGTCAACCGCACCGCCGAAGCCGAGCAGTTGCCGGCTGCCCATCACTATGGTCTCGGCGTCGTCTCCTACTCTCCGCTTGCCCGTGGCGTGCTGACGGGCAAGTATGAGGCGGGCAAGGAGCCCGCCGCCGACACACGCGCCGGCCGCGGCGACAAGCGCATCCTCGAGACCGAATGGCGTCCGGAATCGATCGCGATTGCTGGCGAGATTGCGGCGCACGCTGCCCGCAAAAGGATTTCGCCGACCGAGTTCGCGCTTGCCTGGGTGCTGAACAACAAGCTGATCTCGGCCGCGATCACCGGCCCACGCACCGAGGAGCATTGGGACCGCTATATCCGCGCGCTTGACGTCACCCTCGATGCAGAGGACGAGGCACTGGTCGACCGCCTGGTCACGACCGGTCACCCCTCGACGCCTGGCTTCAACGATCCGAGCCATCCGGTCGAAGGTCGTGTGCCGCGCAGCGCCGCCGGTGGTGCTGATAACGTCGTGCCGCTGGCGCGCGCCGTCGCCTGATCACGACATGAGGGATCCGCCGTGTCGGCGGGTCCCTGCATCTCTTTTTCTGGCCGAGAAGGGTCCTGCATGCCGAATACCGCTCCCTCAACACTGTCCGCCACGCCTGTGCCCGCGGAGGGAGGCGGCGAGCTCTCGACACTGCTCGCGAACATCCCGGTTCTGACAGCTGAGATCGCGAAAGAGGCGGCCAAGCGTGACCTGGAACGGGAACTTCCCTTCGAGGCTTTTCGCCTGTTCAAGGAAGCGGGGCTTGGCACATTGCGCATTCCGGTCGCGCTTGGCGGCCCGGGCGGATCGGTTGCCCATTATATCGAGATGGTCATGGCGATCGGAGCGGCGGATTCGAATGTCGCGCATGCGCTGCGCAGCCATTTCAACTTCACCGAAACGCTTATTCTCACGCCCAATACGGCGATTGATCGCACGCAGCTTAGCCGGGTTCTGTCGGGCAAGCTCTTCGGTGGCGCGCACACGGAGCAGGGCACCAAGCGCCCGGGCGAAGTGACAACGCGGCTGACGAGGTCAGGCGATCACTATCGCCTCAACGGCCGCAAATGGTATGCGACGGGTACAGCCTTTTCGGACTTCGCTTCCTTCAGCGCGAAGAACGACGACGGCGAGTTCGTGAGTGTCCTGCTTCCCGTCGATCGACCTGGCATCTCGATCCTCGACGACTGGGACGGCATGGGCCAGCGGTTGACGGCAAGCGGTGGGGTCCTGCTCGAAAATGTCGAGGTGCTGCCGCACGAAATTTCCACGCGCGGCCTCAATACATTGGTCGGACGCCACACCTCGACCTTGCGGCAGCTTCACCTCGCCGCCTCGATGGCGGGTGCGGTGCGCGGTGCACTGGCCGAGGGGACAGACTATGTTCGCCGGCAGGCACGTTCGGCCGCCCACAGCGCGGCCGAAACCGCCAATGCCGATCCTTTCGTGCAGAAGATTCTCGGCGAAATCGCCGCTGGCTCCTTTGCCGTCGATACACTGATCCGCGAGAGCGCGCGTGCCCTGGACAAGACAGCCGCACTTTTCGGCGCACACGATCCGCAAGCGCTCGAAGCCGCGCTGATCGAGAGCGCGCTGACGACGGCGAGCACTCAGATCGTCGCCTCGCAGATCGCGCTCGCCGCCGCCACGAACGTCTTCGAACTCGGCGGCGGCTCCGCGACGTCGCGCCATCTCAACCTCGACCGGCACTGGCGCAACATCCGCACGGTGCTCAACCACAATCCGCTGCTGCACAAGGCGCGCGTGGTCGGCGACTTCTACATCAACGGAACCACGACACATCTGGAGGAAGGCAAGGTTTTCTAATTCCTGCCCGGCGCAGCGATCATCACGGAGTCACCATGAGTAAGCTCGATATCGTCGATTTCCATACGCACTTCCTCCCGCAGGGCTGGGAAGTCTACCGTGCACCCGGCCGCCCGCTCGATCCGCTATGGGCGCGGATCGGCACGAAGATCTCCGATATCGATGCCCTGCTTGCCGACAGCGATGCAGCCGGTATCGTGCAGCGGGTTATTGGCGTTGCCCTGTCCATGGTCGCCGGGCCTAATGCGGATTTCGGCGCGGTCAGCCGCAGGCTGAACGACGATCTCGCGGGAACGGTGGCGCGCCATCCGGATCGCCTCTTCGCCTTGGCGACCATTGACGCATTCGGCGGTGAGGCAGCCGCCGCCGAGGCACGGCGCGCCATTGTCGAACTCAATCTGTCTGGCCTGTTTCTCGACAGCGCAAAGGGAGACAGTCTGATCGATGCGCCGGAAGCGAGGCCTGTGTTGCGGGTCGCCTCGGAGCTTGGCGTTCCCGTCTTCTTGCACCCGATCAATCCCGAGCCGCTTTCGACGCAATTGTCCGGTCTTGGAAGGCTTGGAACTCGCCTCAGCCGCGGTACGATCAACGCCGCCGCCGCGATCTCGCTGGTCACGTCAGGCGTTTTCGAGGAACTGCCGGACCTTCGGGTCGTCATTACCGCGCTCGGGGTCTCGGCTCTTGCGCTGACCGGCCCCTTCGGCGAGCTGCCTTCCATTTTCATGGATGCGCCGACCGGAAAGCGGCGCCATCTCTATATCGACATCATGCCATCGGAGGCGCGGTTCATTCGCTTCGTGACCAGCCTCGTTGGCGCCGATCATGTTCTGACCGGCAGTGATTGGCCGATCCTGGGACACAACCCGACCCAGGACGGACTGGCCGCAGCCTTCGATGCAGCCGGACTAAGCGCCCATGAGGCGGAGTTGATTGCCAGCCGAAACGCCCTTGAACTGCTGAAAGGTCACCGCGGCCACCGCGACCGCCTGATCGCCTAAGGCGTCCGCACCGTTTTCATAGCCCGACATATCACGCCCCATCGTAACCGGTGGGAAGGAGGCTCATTGCGCATCGATCGTATTCCGCATCACTCCGTTGCCATCGTTGGAGGCGGCTTTGCCGGCGCGGTGACCGCGCTCAAGCTGCTCGACCGAACCGAGGTGCCTCTGGCGATCACCATCATCGAACGGCGCGAGGAGCTCGGCCGTGGTATTGCCTACAGCACGCCAGAGCCAGTCCATCTCGTCAATGGACCGGCGGAGATCTTTTCCCTCTATCCTGAAGACCCTGATCATCTCTCGCGCTGGCTTGTCGGGAACGGACCGGCCAATGGCTGGACGCCGCCGGCAGAGGTGAGCTCGAGCAGTCCGCCGCGCTATCTCTACGGAACCTATGTCCGCGACGAACTCGCTCGTGCGGTCGCCAATGCGCGCCTCGGCTCGACCCTGCGGCATATAAGGTCGTCGGCCGCAGCGCTTGTGGCCGCACCGAACCGGATCCGAATCACGACCGCCGATGGTACCGTAGTTGAGGCTGACGAGGCCGTGCTCGCCCTCGGTGTCTTCCAGCCTCGGCTGCCGGCGACCGAAGCCGATCTCGCCGGCCATCCGCGCTTTGCGGCCAATCCGTGGGACGCCCGCGCGCTCGATCGCCTGATCGACTGCAAAAAAATCCTGCTGATCGGTTCCAGCCTGTCGATGGTCGATGCCATCGCCAGCATGGAGGCGAGGGGCTATCACGGGCGCTACCGAGTGATATCCCGCCGTGGCCAGTTCGTGGAAGGGCGCAGAACCGTCGAGGCGGCGCGGGACTTTCTGGCCGATGGGCCGTTGCCGGCGACCGCGCGCGAACTGCTGTCGCGGGTCAAGGCGGAACGGCGGGCGATCGCAGCTGATGGCGCGGACTGGCAGGGTCTGCCGCTGGCGATCCGTCCGCATATTCTTTCGCTATGGCAGGGCGCCAGCGATCGCGAACGGCTGAGGTTCACCAGGCATCTCAGGGCCTTCTGGGATGTGACCGCGCATCGCTCGGCGCCCGAGAGCCACCAGATCGTCGAGAGTGTCATTGCGAAAGGTCGGCTGAAGCATGGCCGCGCTCGCATCCTTAGATTTGCCGCCGAGGATGGTGAGATCACCGCCGAACTGAAGACCGGGACGGACGTCGAGACAGTATCGTTCGACGGCGTGATCGACTGCCGGGGGCATCAGCTGCACGACTGGCGCCGCGTATCCGATCCTTTCGTGAGGAGCCTGCTCGCAAGTGGCGAGGTTCGTCCTCACAGCACCGGCTACGGCATCGATGCGACGCCTGCGGGTGACCTCATCAACGAGGACGGTCTGGTACACCGTAATCTGAGCGCGATTGGGCATCCGCTGCGCGGTGTTGCATGGGAATCGAGCTCGATCACCGAGCAACGGGCCCAGGCGATTGCGCTTGCCGATCGCATCCTTGCGAAATTGACGCCGATCCGCGTCGCCTGATCTCAGCCTCAAAAACAGAAAGGGGCGCTTTGCGGCGCCCCTTTCTCGTGCAGGCACGGCCGCCGCACCTCAGCCTTCGCCGTCCTTGATGTAGACTTCAGCGAAGTTGGACTGCACGCCCTCGGCCCCGATCGTGTGGTTCTTGACCCGCTTGTTGAAAACCGTGACGTTTTCAAGCGAAATCAGGTTCACCACCGGCACTTCGTCGGCGATGATCTTCTGGAAGGCGAAGAATTGCTCCTTGCGTTTCGCATCGTCGATCTCGACGGACGCCGTTTCAAGCAGCTTGTCCACTTCCGGGTTGTTATAGTGGCTGGCGTTTGAGAAGGGCAGGCCGATCTTGAAGTTCTTCGACCAGTAGATGCGCTGCACGCCGAGCGTCGGGTCGAACTGATTGCCGAGATATTCCGCCGTCACGTCGAAGGCGCGCTCGCTGTAGACCTTCTTGATGTAGGTCGAGAAATCGTAGGAATCGATCGTGGCGTTGATGCCGATGCGCGTCAGGTTCTGTTTCAGATATTCGGCGACCCGCTTGAAGCCTTCATTGTAGGAATTGTGGGTGAGCCGCAGGTTGAAGCGCACGCCGTCCGCGCCCCGCTTGTAGCCGGCTTCGTCCAGCAACTCCTCGGATGCCTTCAGGTCGAAGGCATAGGGCTTGATCGAAGTGTCGAGATAGCGCGGCAGGAAGGTGCTGATCGGGGTTGGCGACACATGGCCGTAGCCGTACCAGACGGTGTTCAGGATGACGTTGAGATCGATCGCGTGCGCAATGGCACGGCGAACGCGGACGTCCTTCAGATATTGGTTGTCGAGATTGAAGATCAGCTGCGTCTGGTCGCCCTTAGTCTCGTAGCCGCGTGAGTCGACGCCGATGTTCGGCAGGGCCTTCACACGCTCCAGATCGCTCAACGGGATCGGATTGTCGCCGCCGATATCGAACTCGCCAGTTTCGAAGCCGGCTGCTCGGGCTGCGCCATCGGGCACGAAGCGCACGATGACCTGGTCGAGATAGGGCTTTCCGGCGTCCCAATAGTCCGGGTTGCGCTCCAGGATGATGTGCGATCCGCGCACCCACTCCTTGAAGACAAAGGGCCCGGTGCCGATCGGTGCGCCGCCATTTTGATTGGTCGGCACGTCGGCAATCTTCACGCCATCATAGACGTGCTTGGGCACGATTGGCGACTCGGCCGCATACAGCGCGCTTAGAAGATAAGGCGCCGGTTTGGAAAGCCGGATCACGGCGGTCAGCGGGTCCGGAGTTTCGACCTTCGTGACATTGGCGAAGGTACCGCGACCGCGCGGGTGGACCTGCTTCAGAAGCTCGATGGAGTAGGCGACGTCATCCGAGGTGAAAGGCTTGCCGTCATGCCACTTGACGTTCGGGCGGAGCTTGAAGGTGTAGTTCAGCCCATCGTCGCTGATCGACCATTCGGTCGCGAGCTGTGGCTTCGGCGTCAGGTCGAAGTCGTAGGTGAGGAGGCCCTCGGTGATCTTCGGGCTCACCTTCTGGGTGCCGCCGGCCGTGTGGGCGAGCGTCAGGATCGTGGGCGGTTCCGGCTCGACGATGAAGTTCAAGGTGCCGCCCTTTGCCTGTGCCGCAGTCTCAGCGAAGGCTCTGAGCGGCAGGAATGCTGTAAGGCCCGTGGCGGCGAGAAGTTTGTTGAGTTGGCGTCTGCTGATATCCATGAATGCCCCCTGAAGCGCGATTGACGCCTCGGTCGAAGCGTCGTCGCCGGCATCATCGGGCAGCCTGACCTAAAACCGGAAGAATGTTTTTCTCCCTGTTTGGGAAAGGAAAACTTCGCGTTGCGGGTCTCGGTGGCAAGCGCGCTGACACTTTAATCTACTAAAAATATAGACAATTCTCAAAAATGAGTTTTTGTATCTCCGATCGAATGCTCGCGGCGCAAGAAAATGTTCCACGGCCAGGGTAGGAAGGAAAGGCAATTCTCGTCTTCATAGGCAGGTTTGTGGTGCAATCAACCCATGAGCACTTTTGCCGACTCCCGCAGAAAAGCAATTCGGCCGACGCTTGCGCGGTTGCCGCCACTGACATCGCTTCGGGCCTTCGTCGCGACGGCGCGACACTTAAATTTCGTCCGCGCCGCAGAAGAGCTGCATGTGACCTCGGCGGCAGTCGGCCAACAGATTCGATTACTGGAGGATTACCTCGGTCAGCCGCTCTTCAACCGGGTGCGCGGCCAGTTGCATCTGACCCCGGCCGGGCTGGCTCTAGTGCCGGGATTGACCGGCGCCTTCGATGCCGTTCTGGCCGCCATGGCCCAGTTCGTTCAGAGCGATCATGAACAGCCCATTCGTGTTTCGGTCGCACCCTCATTCGCCAGCAAATGGCTGATCCCGCGTCTCGATGCGCTGCGGCGAGCTGCTCCGGGACTTCAGGTTCTGGTCGACGCATCGACCCAGTTGACGAACCTTGATGCCGGCGACGCCGATTGCGTGATCCGCTATGGAAGCGGGCAGTATCCCGGGCTCGTGGTGGATCATCTTTTTTCCGAAGCCGTGTTGCCGGTCTGCAGTCCGGAGTTTGCTGACATTCATGGGCTGTGGGGCAAGCCTGAGGCAATCGAAGGTGTGCCTCTCCTGCATGAGGAGGGAGCCGAGCATGATCAATCCTGCCCGGACTGGAGTGGCTGGCTGCGTGCTGCCGGACTTTCCTGTCCTCCGTCGCACGGCGGGTTCCGGCTCAACCAGTCGTCTCTTGTTCTCGATGCCGCGCTGGCAGGACAGGGATTGGGGCTCGGCAAGATGAGGCTGGCGGAGGCCGACATTCGTTCCGGCCGGCTGGTCAGCCCCTTCGGCGTGCCGCAACCGGTCAGCTCGTCCTACTTCTTCGCCACCACGGCGCACACGGCGAAGCTGATGCGCGTCGATCTGTTTCGTGAATGGCTGCTCGCCGAAGCGCGGGCCTTGCAGACGATGGAGGAGATCGTCGCGCGGCGTATCCGGCCGGCCGCTGACATGATGGCGGCCGAATAACTCATTTCTTAAAATCGTTGCCGCTCTATTTGAGCGGGAAGCCTGGCGTTGACGTTGAGATGAAGCCGTCCCCGGCTCATTGGAAGACACCCGGCTCCGGATAGTTGCCGGTCAGGAACCATGAACCGACATTGCGAGTCTTGTACTCGGCAGGATTGTGGAGGGTGTGGATGCGGACGTTGCGCCAGAAGCGGTCGAAGCCATAGGGGCGAACCGCCGAGCGCGCTCCCATCACCTCGAATATCTCGCTCGTGACCTCGAGCGCGACCTTGCCGGCCAACACATTGGCTGAGGCAACCGCGATTGCGGCGGCGCCGCGCTCGTCTGCCGTCAGCGCCTGGCCCTTGGCAAAGGCGCCGTCTATGGCGTTGGCGGCACGGTCTGCGAGGGTCGTGGCGGCTTGCACCTTCGTCCAGAGCTCGCCGTATTGCCGCTTGATCCACGGATCATCGGCATGGCGCTCGACGCCTGAATAGATCCACGGACGCGATTTCGTGATGGTGTAGTCTCGTGCGGCAATGAGGGCGCCCTGGGCGCTTCCGATAAAGACGTTGAGAAGAACGCTCTGCTGTTGTTGGGGCGCGAGGAGCGATATGGGGTCCTTCGGGCGTTCCGGCAGGATTTCGGCATCCTTGATTGTGACGTCCTTGTAGAAGACGCGGCCGCTGCCCGTCTGGCGTTGACCGATGCCGTCCCAGTCGTCGGCGATCGTGATACCGGGCCGGTTGGCAGGAATGTAGGCGAAGCTGCGCGCGTTCGTCTCCTCGTCCTCCCATGCGACCATTAGATAGTCAGCGACGTGTGAGCCGGAGGCGAATGGGCGATAACCGTTCAAGATGACGCCGCCTTCGATCCTTTTGCCGAAGAGGCTCTTGGAAAAGCTATTCGTCGTGTTGCCCCAGAACCACCGGCCCTTGGCCGATTGCCGCAGGATTGCGGCGGATCGCTCTTCGTTGGCGCTCGTCAGGGCGTTCTGGATCGGGCTGAAGTGATAGCCGAAGAGATGGCCGAGCGAGCCATCGGCCTTGGCGAGTTCACGCACGATGCGAAGCGCCGTGGAGTAGGGCTGTCCCTCGCCACCGAATTCTTTGGGAATGAGCAGATTAACCAGGCCGCTTTCCTTGAGAAGCCGGACCTGCTCGGTCGGACGCCCGCCCTGTTGATCCCGCTCGACGGCGTCGACGGCAAAGATGTTCCTGAGTTCGACCGCCTTAGCGAAATAGGGATTGGTCTGGTCCGGTTCGAAGAGGAGGGGAGGCAGGGCAGGTTCGAAGCCTGCTGGCTTTACGGTCATCGTCCTTCTCCGTCAGTCGTGAAGTCGCGGAAAACCATGCCGCTCGGCAAGCAGCTCGAGAATGCGACTGGTCTTGGAAACGAAGCGCTTGCCTTTCCAGTCTGCGGCATCGGGCGGCGGGTTGGAGGCAAGCACCAGCACCGGCAATGACTGGTTTTCCTCTCCTACAGCCTCGATCACGCGCGTGCGCGGACGGGGAAAGGGAACGCGGTGCACGTCGAGCCTGCTGGCAAGCTCCGGAAAGCTCGCAAGCAGTCCCTCGATCGCGTTGCAATGGGGGCAGACGAAGATCTGGCCGGGCTGTTTCGGGTCTAAGAACCCGGGGGCGATGAGAAAAAGCGTATCGCGGCTCATGTCTTTTTCCTTACTCGGCCGCGACCGCATTGCGATTGGCGGCAAGGCTGTTTTCGGGGCGCTTGAGGCCAAGATTCTCACGCAACGTCGTACCTTCGTATTCGTGGCGGAAGAGACCGCGTCGGCGCAACTTTGGAATCACGAGCTCGATGAAATCGGACAGGCCGCCGGGCATGATCGGCGACATGATGTTGAAGCCGTCGGCGCCGTAGTTCTCGAAGCGCTCTTCCAGCGCATCGGCGATATCGTCCGGCGTGCCGACGACCTGCCAATGGCCGCGCGCGCCGGCAATGCGAAGATAGAGCTGCCTGATCGTCAGGTTCTCACGCCGCGCAAGGTCCAGAACCAGCGCCTGCCGGCTCTTGCCGGCATTCGTCGCGGGCGGATTTTCGGGTACCGGGCCATCGAGCGGATAATCCCTGAGGTCGACACCCGACAGCTGCGAAATCAGGTTCAGGCCGACCTCGGGCTGGATGAGCTCCTGCAAAGATTCGAACTTTTCCTCTGCTTCCGACCGCGTGCGGCCAATGACAGGGAAAATGCCGGGCAGGATCTTCAGGTCGTCATGCGAGCGGCCGTATTTGGCAAGCCGTCCCTTGACGTCGGCGTAGAAGCCGGTCGCTTCCTCGAGCGTGATCTGGGCGGCGAAGATGGCTTCGGCGGTGCGGGCTGCAAGCTCCTTGCCGGGCTCTGAGGCGCCGGCCTGGACGACGACCGGGCGGCCCTGCGGCGAGCGCGGAATGTTGAGCGGACCGCGCACCTTGAAATGCTTTCCGCTGTGATCGAGGCGATGCAACTTGGAAGGGTCGAAGTACCGGCCGCTTTCGCGGTCTCGAAGGAAAGCATCGTCATCCCAGCTGTCCCAAAGGCCGAGCACGACATCGGCGAATTCCTCCGCCCGTTCATAGCGGTCGGAATGGAGGATCTGCGCCTCATGGCCGAAGTTGAAGGCCGCGTCGGGATCGGAGGAGGTCACCAGATTCCAGCCGGCCCGACCGCCGCTCAGCCGGTCGAGCGAAGCGAACTGCCGGGCGAGATTGTAGGGATCGGAGTAGCTGGTGGAGGCGGTGGCAATCAGCCCGATGTTGCGGGTGACGGATGACAGCGCAGACAGTAGCGTGATCGGCTCGAAGGGATAGACGCCGCTATGGGCCTTGCGGCTTGCCGCCTCGACATCCTTGATGCGCGCGGCAACGCCATCGGCAAAGAAAATCGTATCGAACTTCGCCACTTCGGCCAGTTTGGCGAGTTCCACATAGTTCTCGAACTCAGTGCCGACGGAAGCCTTTGGGTGACGCCATGCGGCGACATGGTGCCCGGTAAAGAGCAGAAATGCGCCGAGCTTGATCTTGTCCTTGCGTTTCGCCACTGCGGGTTCCTTTCAGCGATAGATGGCCGGCACGGGGAATTCGCCTGTCAGCAGCCATGTGCCGACGGTGCGCTTCTTGTACTCGGCGGGATTGTGTAGAGTGTGAGTCCTGACATTGCGCCAGAAGCGGTCGAAGCCGTTGGCGGTGGTGGCCGAACGGGCGCCCATGACCTCGAAGACGTCGCTGGAAACGGCCAGCCCGACCTCGCCGGCGTAGACATTGGCGGTCGC
This sequence comes from Rhizobium mesoamericanum STM3625, assembly GCF_000312665.1. GTDB lineage: Bacteria > Pseudomonadota > Alphaproteobacteria > Rhizobiales > Rhizobiaceae > Rhizobium > Rhizobium mesoamericanum. Next base: position 3,665,130 of record NZ_HF536772.1, read on the forward strand.
GATATCGATCGCGGCCGCGCCGCGTTCCGCGGCGGTCAGCGAGGGGCCTTGAGCGTAGGCCGCGTCAAGGCTGCGGGCCGCCTTGTCCGCGAGCTCGGTTGCCGCGAGCGTGTTGATATAGAGGTCGCCATACTGGCGCTTGATCCAGGGATCGTCGATGTGCCGCTCGACACCGGAGTAGATCCAGGGCCGCGAACTCGTCGTCGTGTAGGCGCGGCCTTCTTCCAGTATGCCTTGCGCACTGCCGACGAAGACGTTGAGGAGGACGCTCTGCTGAAGCAGCGATGTGAGTGAGGAATAGGGCGTCAGCGGCACGTCGGGCGAGCTGATCAGCTCGTCGTTGTAGATCTCAAGGTTAACGAAGCGCACGGTGCCGCTTCCGGTCTGCCGCTGGCCTATGCCGTCCCAGTCGTTCTCGATGACGATGCCGTCGCGGTCGGCGGGGACGGCTGCGGTCAGTCGCGCGCCATCGTTTTCCCAGGAGATCTGGATATAGTCGGCGATGTGCGAGCCGGAGGAGTAAGGGCGGCTGCCATTGATGATCCACCCCGTCGCCGTTCTTTCGCCGCTCGACGTCTTCGACAAGGCGTTTCCGGAATTGCTCCAGATCCAGTTGCCGGCCGCCGTACCGATCAGCCACTTTTCCTTCTGTGCAGCCGAGCCGCGAAACAGGATGAGGTTGAGGGGCAGATGGTGATAGCCGAAGAGATGGGCAAGCGATCCGTCCGTCTTGGCGAACTCCCTGACGATGCGCAGGATCGTGAGCCATGAGGCGCCTTGACCGCCGTACTTTCTGGCGATCTGCGCGGATGCCAGTCCGCTTTCCTTCAGGAGCCTCCTGATCTGTTCGACGGGCCTGCCGCCCTGTTTGTCTCTCTCGACGGCATCGAGGTGAAACGCCTGGCGCAGCTCGGCGGCCTTTGCCAGAAGCGTGTCATCAGCATCTGTTGCGAACGGCATTTCGCCTCCCGGGAATGATGGTGAAGGGGACCTGCCCCGGCATTTGTCGTCAACGGTTGGCTGGCCGGCCATTCAAGTCCAGAAATATCTGTTTGATTTCACGAAAAGAAATTCTTTCGCCGGTGCGCCCGATTTTAGCGTTTCGTCGGCGTGCTCATCAGCGGAAACATCATCCTGTCAGAGCCCGGAAATTGAGCAGCTGTTCCTTCGCGTCGCGTTACCTACGAACAATCGTTCGGACGCAATTATTCTTTCCCGATCGCGAAGAAACTTTGACTTCGCCTTTTCGGATACAGCCCTGAAGCTCCCCTTTAGCGGACCACAATCCCAACCAAAGAGGAGCTCTTCGCGTGTCCATCAACCGTCGCAGTTTCAACCAGCTGATATTGCTTGCAAGCGCCAGCACCTTCTTCCCGTCGATCTCCTTTGGACAAGGCGCCGCGCCAACGGCCGGTGGCACCTTGAACTGGCTCTACCGGGTGGACCCGGGCAATGCTCTCTTTGCCATCAACACGTCGTCGGGTACCGGCCAGGCGATCGGCCCGAAGATCGTCGAGGGATTGCTGACCTTCGATCTCGACGTCAGGCCGCAGCCCTTGCTGGCAACGGAATGGTCTGTTTCGGATGACAATCTTCGCTACACCTTCAAGCTGCGCAAGGGTGTGAAATGGCATGACGGGGTGGACTTCACCTCCGACGACGTCGCCTTCTCGATCCTCAGGCTGAAGGAAGCGCATCCGCGCGGCCGCATCACCTACCAGAACGTGGTGGCGGTCGAGACGCCGGATCCGCTCACCGCCGTTATCGTGTTGTCGAAGCCGGCTCCCTTCCTGCTCTCGGCGCAGTCGAGCTCGGAGTCGCCGATTGTTCCGAAGCACATCTTTGAGAAGCTGGCACCCGGCGACGGTCAGACGCTGCAGACCGCGATCGGGACCGGCCCCTTCAAGCTGACGGAGTGGGTGGCCGGCAGCCACCTGATCTTCGAGCGAAACCGCGATTATTGGGATGCAGGCAAGCCTTATCTCGACCGGATCATCCTGCGCGTCGTCACCGACCCGGCCGCCCGGTCTGCGGCGCTTGAGACCGGTGAAGCCGACATCGGCGACAATCCGGTTCCGCTTGCCGATCTCGACCGGCTGAAGCAGATCCCCAATCTTATCGTCGACACGACGACCTATGCATATTCGGGCCCGCAGCAGCAGCTCTTCTTCAACTACGACAACCCGCTCTTTGCCAAGCGCGAGGTCAGGCTCGCGATCGCTCAGGCGATCAACCTTCAGGAGATCGTCGACGTTGCGCTCTATGGCTACGGGCAGGCTTCCCCGAGCCCGGTCAGTACCGCTCTGCCACAGTGGTACGACAAAACCGTCGTGGCGCATCCCTATGATACGGCTGCGGCCGAAAAGCTGCTCGATGAGGCCGGCTATCCGCGCAGGGCCGACGGCAAGCGGTTCGATCTCCGGCTGACCTATAATTCCTACCTGCCGCAAGGCTATGCCGACGTCCTGAAAAGCCAGCTGGAAAAGGTCGGTGTCGGGATCGAGATCAAGAAATACGACCTGCCGACCTATCTGAAGACCGTCTACACCGATCGCGCCTTTGACCTGGTCGTGGAGTCGCTTTCCAACACCTTCGATCCGTCGCTCGGCATACAGCGCGCCTATTGGAGCAAGAACTTCAAGATCGGCTTGCCGTTCTCGAATGCCAGCCACTACTCGAACGAAAAGGCGGACGCGCTGCTCGAAGCGGCGGCCATCGAGCCGGACGCGAAAAAGCGCTGGGAGATCTGGAGCAAGTTCCAGCATTTCATCCACGACGAGGTGGCGTCTGTCGACCTCGTTGCCGCGGGCGCCCAGATCGTCGCCAACAAGCGGGTCAAGAACTACGTCACCGGATCGCAGGGGCTCAACTGGAGTTTTGGCGACCTGTGGCTCGATCCGAACGCTTGATATCGAGGAGCAGCGACATGACGAAATATACGATAGACAAGGCAACACTGGTTGATTGGCTGGGCGACGGGCTGGAACTGGCGGTGCTCGATATCCGCCCGACCGAGGACGTCGGCTACGCCTCGCCGCTTATTGCGACGAACCTGCCCGTCGAACGACTGGAAACCGAGGTCGACCGCTTCGTGCCGCGTCGTGTCGTGCGCACCGTTCTCGTCGATGGAGGCGGTGGCGCAGCCGAGGCGGCAGCAGCTCGACTGGCGCAGGCAGGCTGGACGGACATACATTTCCTGAAGGGTGGGATACCGGCCTGGATTGAGGGTGGCACAGAGACGCTTCCGACCTTCGATATTCCCGGGGTTCCTTTCGTCACAAAGGTTCGCGACGAGAGAGGGACGCCCGTCGTCTCGGCGGTCGAATTGAAGGCATGGCGTGATCAGGGACAGGATGTCGTTGTCCTTGATACGCGCACCCTCGCCGAATACGAAAAGGCGCATGTGCCGGGCGCCGTAGCCGTACCCGGTGCCGAATTGCTGCTGCGCTTCAAGGACCTCGTCCCCTCCACGGAGACGAAGGTCGTCGTTTCCTGCGCCGGCTTGCCACGCGCCATTCTCGGCGCCCAGACGCTGATCGATGCAGGCGTTGCCAATGCCGTCTCCTATCTCGATGACGGCACACGTGGCTGGACGGATGCGGGTTTCGAACTGGAGACTGGGCGCACCGCATCCTACGGTGAGGCAACGGAAGAGGCGCGCCGCTTCGCACGCGAGCGCGGCGAGAGCCTTTCTGTGAAGGACGACCTGACATTCATCGATCGGCAGACTGCCGAGAGATGGAACGCAGATCCGGCGCGCACGACCTATCTCCTTGATGTTCGCACCCCGGAAGAGTTTGTTTCTTCCCATCTTCCGGGGTCGATTTCCTCTGAGGGCGGGCAGCTGCTCGGCGTGTCCTACAGGACGATCGCCGTGCGTGGCGCCCGCGTTGTCCTTGTCGACGATCTCCTGGGTTCGCGTGCCCGCATCGTTGCCCACTGGCTTGCCCGCCGCGGTTTCGAAATCGCGATCCTGCTTCACGATTTTCAGGCACAGGAACGGGCAGCCGCTTAAAGCGCGCCCTGTCCTTGACTGAAGGAGAACCGAGTTCCTGATACCGCCGTCCTCGGCCGGCGGTATTGCGGCTGTCAACAGGAAGCAACACCATGACTGATATCAATGGGGTGTGGGGCGCACCGCCGAGCGAGCGCTTCGAGCGTCTGGCGGAGACCTTCAGGCCCGTGTTCGCCCGTATAGGCGAGCGTGCGGTCGACCGCGATCTTGCTCATGAATTGCCGTTCGAGGCCTATGAGTGGCTAAAGACCTCAGGCTTTTCGCGATTGCGGTTGCCGGTCGCCCAAGGCGGTTTCGGCGTGACCCTGCCTGAGCTTTTCGGCCTTATCATCGAGCTGGCTGCGGCCGATCCGAACCTCACCAACGCCTATCGCAGCCACTTCGGTTTCACGGAGGATCTGCTGAACGCACCTGAGAGCGCCTGGCGTGATAGTTGGCTGAATAGGCTGGGGCAGGGTGAGACGGTCGGAAGCGGGTTTTCCGAACTTGGCGACACGCCGCTCGGCAGTTATTCGACGCGTCTCGTCCGCAACGGCGCCAACTGGCGCCTCGATGGCGAAAAATTCTACACGACTGGCTCGCTGTATGCGGACTGGATCACGCTCGGCGCGATCGATGGCGACGGGCAACCGATCGGCGCGCTGGTGCCGACTTCGGCGCCCGGTGTCGAGATCATCGACGATTGGGACGGCTTTGGCCAATCGCTGACAGCCAGCGGTACGGCACGCTTCCAGGATGTCGAAATTGCCGACGAGCTGATCAAGCCAAGCGCGGTGCGCTTCAGCTATTCCGGCGGGTTCTTCCAGCTGGTCCATCTCGCCTCGCTCGCCGGCATCGGTCGCGCTGCGGCCAACGATCTGGCGCGGCATGTGGCAGCAAGGAAGAGGGTCTACAGCCGCGGCAATGCATTGCGATCGGCCCAGGATGCGCAGGTCCAGCAGGTAGTGGGCAAAGTGAGGGGCGCCGCCTATAGCGCCGGCGCGATCGTGCTTCAGGCGGCACGGGCGCTGCAGCGCGCCTGCGAGGCCAATCAGAGTGGTGATGAGAAGCAGATTGCGCTGGCCGGCCGCAATGCCGAGCTTGAGGTCAGCCAGTCCGTCACGGTCGTCACCTCGCTGATCCTCGATGCCAGCACGGTGCTGTTTGATGCGCTCGGAGCATCAGCCGCCAAGCGCGCCCACGGTCTTGACCGCCATTGGCGCAACGCCCGCACGATCGCGTCGCATAATCCGCGCATCTACCACGATCGCATCGTCGGCGATTTCGCTGTCAACGGCACGATCCCAGGCCCGCAGGCGGGCGTGGGTGTCGCAAAACAAGAGCAGGCAGAACGGACTGGTGCATGAGTATTCAAAAACGTCGCATGAACCTCAATGTTGGGCTAAATTCCACCGGCTATCTCGCGAATGCATGGAAATACCGAAGCGGAGATCGCCATGATATCAACGATCCCGCCTATTATCGGCACCTGGCGGAAATCGCCCACAAGGGGCTGTTCGACGCCGTGTTCTTTTCCGACCATCCGGCGCTGATGACGGAACCGCTGGGGCGTCCATTCCATACGATCGATCCGCTGATCCTATGCACGGCATTGGCTGCGCAGGTGCCAGATATCGGCTTTGTCGTTACGGTCTCCTCCACCTACAATTCACCCTATAACTTCGCGCGGCGGGTCCAGTCGCTCGATATCGTTTCGGGTGGGCGCCTGATTGTCAATATCGTCTCGTCGTTCAATCCCAATGTCGCTGCCAACTTCGGCAGTGCAGCGCTTCCGCCGCGCAACGAGCGCTATGCCCGCGCGATCGAATTCCTCGACCTGGCGAAGAAGCTGTGGTCGAGCTGGGATCCGCGCCGTGAGAGCGAAGTTCCGTCGGACCGCTTCTGGGATAGCACCAGCGCCGCTGCCGTCGATCACGACGGCGCCTTCTTTCAGGTGCGCGGTCCGCTCAATGTGCCACGCGGCCCGCAGGGCCATCCCGTCATCGCCCAGGCCGGCGCATCGGATGGCGGCATCGATCTTGCGGCACGGCATGGCGAAATCATCTACTGCAACATCCTTTCCAAACCGGCAGGGAAAGCCTTCGGCAACAAGGTTCGGGAGAGGGCCGTTTCGCTCGGCAGGGATCCATCTGGTATCCGCATCGTCCCTGGCCTTGTGGTCATTTTGGGGGAATCCCGCAAGGAGGCGCTGCGCAAGCATGAACTCTACAGTGGGACGGGATCGGAAGACGGTCTGCTGGAACGTTTCGTGCGCGAGCATGGATTGGACCGTGACGGTTTCGATCCTGATGCCGTGCTGGACTACGAACGTTTCGTGCCCGACCAAAACAGGCAGCAGGCCGTGGGGATGGGGCTTGGGCTTTCCGACCTGTTGCAGCATGAGAAGCTGACGGCGCGTCAGGCGGTGCGCCGTTCCGAAGGTCACCACCGGCTTCTGCTTGGCACGGCGCAAGAGGTGGCCGACGAGATGATCGACCTGTGGGAAGACGGCACGGTAGATGGCTATACGCTGCAACCGCCTCGGGCGCCGGATGATATCATCGAGTTCGTCGATAAAGTCATCCCGATCCTTCAGGATCGGAACGTATATCCGCGCCAATACGAGGGGCGGACGATACGCGACCGGTATGGGTTCTCCTATCCGGCATGAAGTTGGTTATGGCCTGGTTTCGGCTAGCAGAAATGAGGTCGCTCTCATCAATCGGCGCGCCCGGCATCGCCGAGGCCCGTTCGGTGATGTCGCCAACCAGCGTGGCGATCCTGAGCCCGAATTAGAGCAGGGGGAAGATCCCGGTCGCGCTCAGCAGCCGAGGCGAAGTTCGCCGGCAGCCAATAACCGGGGCGTAGAGTGTTGTTCCCACGTACGAGCCGACAGAGATCAACTGGATCTTCCACCGTTGCTAACGTCCCTCCACTAATTCGATGGCACCGGACATGGTCTTACCTCCCAGATGTCGCGGGCATATTCACCGATGGTGCGATCGCTAGAGAACCTTCCTGAAGCCGCGATATTCAGGATCGCCTTGCGGTGCCACGCTTCCGGTTCGCGGTAGAGTGATTGAAGGCGGGAATCTGCCTCCATGTAGGAGGTGAAATCGGCCAGATGCATGTAGGTGTCGCCGCCAAGGAGAAGTATGTTGCGCATCGCGTCGGTGACTGCCGGCTCATTTCGCGAAAATTCGCCTGAGAAGATCATATCAAGGACAGCTCGTATCTCGGCCTCATGCTCATAGTGCCAGCCGGGGCTATACCAGCCACGGCTCTTGGCAACTTGGTCTGCGGTTAGCCCGAATAGGAAAAAATTCTCCTCGCCGGCGGCCTCGGCCATTTCGATAGTTGCGCCGTCACGCGTGCCGATTGTCAAGGCTCCGTTCATCATGAACTTCATGTTGCTGGTGCCACTTGCCTCGTATCCGGCCGTTGATATCTGGTTGGATACGTCGCTAGCAGGAATAAGCTGCTCGGCGAGTGACACGCAATAATCGGGCAAAAATACTACCCGAAGGCGGCCGCGCACCAATGGATCGCCGTCAATCGTGGCGGCAAGATTGTTCAAGAACTTTATAATCAGTTTGGCCGCGTGGTAGGCGGGCGCCGCCTTTCCTGCGAAGAAGAAGGTGCGTGGCGGCGTATCGAGATCGGGGTTTTGCCGCAGCCGATGGTACAGAGCGACGATCCGTAGTCCATTTAGGAATTGCCGCTTGTATTCGTGGATGCGCTTCACTTGGCTATCGAAAATCGTGTCAGGATCGACTTGGATACCCGCCTGCGCCTTGAGCCAATCGGCGAAACGGACCTTAGCCCTACGTTTTGCTGTTTGGACTGCGGAAGTGAACCCGCTGTCATCGGCAAGTGATTTCAGATGTTTGAGGTCCGTCGCGTCTGTTTTCCAGCGGTCGCCGATAGCCTCAGAAATACATTCGGCAAGACCGGGATTTGAGAGCAACAGCCAGCGGCGTGGGGTGACCCCGTTTGTCTTGTTGTTGAAACGGTCGGGATAGAGTTCTGCGAGGTCGCTCACGGTGACGTTTCGGAGCAGATTGGAGTGTATCTCTGCGACACCGTTAGTACTGTGGGAGCCGGCTATTGCAAGGTGCGCCATCCTGACCAGGTGACTGCCTTGCTCGACAATGGCTATGCGCTCGATGCGGCCATTGTCGCCCGGCCAGCGGGTTTGCACCTCTTCGCCCAAGCGGCGATCGATTTCCAGGATGATTTGCAGATGCCGGGGAAGCATCAACTCGAACCAGCGCAGCGGCCACTTCTCCAACGCCTCCGGAAGGAGCGTGTGGTTTGTGTAGGCAAGCGTCCTTTTGGTGATGTCCCATGAACGCTCCCAGTCAAGTTTTGCCACATCCAGGAGGATGCGCATGAGCTCCGCAACGGCGAGGCTTGGATGGGTGTCATTGAGCTGAATAGCCACCTTTTCCGGCAGGTCGTCCCAACTGCTGTTGTTTTTTTGGAAACGTCGAACCAGGTCGGCCAGCGAGCACGCTACAAGAAAATATTCCTGCACGAAACGAAGACCCTGGCCCATGCTTGTGGAATCGTCCGGATAAAGAACGCGTGTTACCGTTTCTGCGGTTAGCCGCTCGGCCAGTGCGCCGACAAAGTCGCCGGCACTGAATTCCTGGAAGTCGAATACATGAGGTGTTGCGGAAGCCCAAAGCCGCAACGTGTTGATGTTTTTTCCGCCATAACCGACGACGGGTCTGTCGTAAGGGATCCCGAGCAAGCTTGAAGGCACTCCGGCGATGGCTCTTAGGCTTCCCTCACGCACTTCGAACGAACATCCAAGCTCGACCGGCACCGCCAGGTGAGGTCGGGCGACTTCCCAGGGATCGGGTCTGCGCAACCAATTGTCCGGTTGCTCGCGTTGCCAGCCATCGACAATCGACTGTTTGAACATCCCGTACTCATAGCGCAATCCATAGCCCATTCCAGGCAATTGCATCGTCGCCATGGATTCTAGAAAGCATGCTGCCAGGCGCCCAAGACCGCCATTGCCGAGCCCGGCGTCCGGCTCTTCTGAAAGCAGGGCCAATTCGTCCAGTTGATGTTCATGAAAAAATCGTCTGGCAAGACGGTCAAGCCCCAGGTTGACAATGTTGTTGCTGAGGGAGCGGCCGATCAAGAACTCCATGGAGAGATAGCCAATAAGCTTCGGGTTCTCCCGATCATAGATCTCTTCTGTCTTTTCCCAGCGCTGGGAAAGAATATCCCGAACAGAGTGGGCGACTGCCTCATACCGCTCGCGGTTTCCTATCTCGCTTGACGCAAGCACGTTGTCGAAAAGGAGATGACGTTCGTAGAGCGCGTTGTCGCTGCCGCTGAACAAGCAACCGCAGTCATACTGCGGTGGTATGGAATTCGCCACATCCGGCTCAGGACGGTGGGTTGGTGTTTTCTGGTTCTCCTCCATTCCATACCTCCAAACCTAACGGTCACGATCTCGGGATTGGGTTTTACAAATTATCGCTGCGCTGCAGGCAAAAATGAGTTGGGCTTGCGAAGGCATTCTACCATCTCAGTCTCATAAAACACGACCATCGATCTTGGTGTTCTTTAGTGCGCCTCGTTGACCAGCAGTGTGAAGGCGTACTTGTCATAAAACCCGCAATGACATCGGCATTTCTGGCTTGCTCGATTTCGGATATAGCGCCGGAAGGAAGACTTCATGCGTTCATAACGGCGTTCGGACAGCTTGTCCCATTGGCCAGGCAATTCAGGTTCTGAAACGTCACGTCTGCAATCTCGCGCAAGGCATCGGTGGTAAAAAAGCCCTGATGCCCCGTCACCAGGACATTGGGAAAAGTCATCAGCCGCTGAAAGACATCGTCATCAATGATATCGGACGACCGATCATGAAAGAAAAGCTCGTTCTCCTCTTCATAAACATCGATACCAAGAGCACCCAAGCGACGGGACTTCAATGCCAGAATGACCGCGCGCGTATCGATTAGCGCTCCGCGGGACGTATTGATCAGCATCGCGCCAGGTTTCATCAAACCCAGTTTGTGTCTGTCGATTAGGTGTCGGTTGCCTTCAAAGAGCGGGCAATGGAGCGTGACGATGTCAGACCGTGCCAGCAGGCTATCCAGGTCCACCATTTCGCCTATGGCTGTAAATTCGGTGGAAGGCATTGGATCGAACCCAAGAACACGGCAACCAAAACCGTTCAAGATCCTCGCGACAGCGAGTCCGATCTTGCCGGTACCAATGATGCCGACCGTCTTTCCGTGAAGGGTCATACCCAAAAGGCCGTTGAGCATGAAATTGCCTTCCCGAACGCGGTTATAGGCGCGATGTGTATGCCGGTTAAGCGTCATGATCAGCGCTATCGTGTGTTCCGCGACGGCCTCCGGCGCATAGGCAGGCACGCGGGCGACGAGGATACCAAGCTTTTGGGCCGCATCGATATCGACATTGTTGAAGCCTGCGCATCGAAGAAAGACGCCCTTCACACCGAGCTTGTGCAAACCCTCAAGCACGGACGCATTCACAACGTCGTTGACGAAGACGCATATGGCGTCACAGCCCTGCGCAAAGGCTACCGTCTGCAAGGACAAACTGGCTTCCTGGTAAATCAGGTCGAAAGGCGCCGGTTCGCGTCGATTTGCTTCGTCGAAGAAATCCTTGTCATAGGTATGAGCACTGAAGACTGCTATTCTCATCGGTAATCCTATCGGCGTCCTTGAGACTGCGCTTGCCCATAATGAACAGCATGGGCTTGCCAGAATGCTCGCGTGTGGGCGCAACCAGCATCTTCGTCGTCAGGGAAGTGGATGGAGCGGTCATCCAATGTCGGCCGCTCGCCAGACGGCGCAAAGCAAGGGGATACGAGTAACATGCAGGCCTTCCAACTATCGCCAAAGCATGGAGTATTCGAGACTAGATGCTAGCATTTCCTGCGTGATGACGCCCGTAGCATCACGTAGCCTCTATCGGCGGCGTAAACTGCTGCGTGCGGAATTACCAAAAGCGGGAGGCTCATCGCTCGGTTGAGGGGTGCGAGCTAGCTGCGATCAAGGTCTCCACCCTGGAATGTTCGTGAAGACCCGCTTAATTTATCGAAGTCTTGTCTTCTAAAAAATCATCCTCATGGTCGTCGGCCGTAGCGTTGGAACATGTGCGACTAGCCCGTAGCATAGCCTAGCAATGCCAACGCCTCGGCCGTAGCGTCAGCTTTCGGTAATGCGCCTGCGCTTCTCGCTTTCGGCAGCCAATTGCTGCCAGTCGAGATCTTCCTGCAGTTCGAGATACTGCGTCGGCCCAATAAGATCGGAATCCCTGAGCTCTTCGAGCTTCTCCCGTTGAGCAAGAGTAACTGCAAGCGATAACTCACGGCGTCGCATGACCGATGGACTAGCCGGATCATCGGCGCTGAGGGAGAAGACCCGCCGCAATTGTTCGGCTTCCGGCCCCATCTCGTTCTTCAACCGCACCACGGCCGCCTCCGCAAGGGATCTCCTGGCATCGTCAACTTCCTGCCGGAAAAGGTCCTGCCGTCCTAACCTGAAAAAATGGATCATGGGAGCCAGCGTCGCACCCTGGATTATCAGCGTGGCGAGGACAACCGCGAACGCTGTCAGCACGACAAGATCTCGTTCCGGAAAGTCGGCCGGCAAAACGAATGCGGTAGCGAGCGTTACAAGGCCTCTCATGCCTGCCCATCCGACGAGCAGAGTCTCGCTGTGCTGAAAGGGGGCCAGAAAACCGCCACGTCGATGATAGTGAATGACGATCCAGTGAAAGACGAAGGCAATTGCCAGACGAGACGTGATGACACCGACAACGATGATGGTGGCGAACGCCAGCGCTCGCTCGAACTCCAGAGACGACATTGCTGTCAGGATACTACGGGCCTGCAGCCCCATCAGCAAGAATGCCACCACGTTTAAGAGAAAGACGATTGTCGTCCAGACTGCGAATGAATGAACTCGCATTCGCGGGGAGTCGTTGACGGTTGCGAGCGTGGCGAGGGTCATCGCACCGGAGACCGTTGCCAGGACAGCCGAGAGGTGCAGGCGCTCGGCAATCAGCCAAGTCGCGAACGCGTATACGAACTGGAGCAGGGTGCCGCCCACGGTGTTGTCGGCCACTGGCCGAAGTCGCGAAAGCAGCACTCCGAAAGCGAGGCCAAACAGTATGCCACCCGGAGCGGCGATTGCGATCTGCGCCACTACCGGGGCACTGACCCCGCCACCGGTCTGCACTGTTAGAGCTGCGCTAAATAGCAGGAGAGCGGTCGCATCGTTGAACAGGCTCTCGCCTTTCAACAAAGTGTCAACACGGCGGTCGACGGGAAGGTTTGCCATTACCGCGGTGGCTGCGGCCGCGTCCGGAGGTGCGACAATCGCACCCAGGGTCACTGCGACCGCGATTGGAAGTCCGACAGTCAAGACGCCGATGCAAACGACGACTCCGGTGGTGAACAGGACGGCAACGACCGAGTAGACAAGGATGGGCACTAGCATCCGCTTCGCGGCGCTCAAAGGAAAATCATATGCCGAGTCGAGGAGGACGGGCGCTATGAACAGTGCGAGAGCGGTGTGCGGATCGATTGGAATGGTCGGAGCGCCTGGCAGCATCGCGACGGCTACGCCCGCGGCCGCCAGTATCCCGGGGTAGGGCAGATTCAGACGGCGTGTGACCTGCAGCAAAAGCACGGCCACGGCAAGAAGTGCGACGAGGGTTTCGAAAAAGCTCATGAGGAATAGTAGCAATTTTTCGAGCCTGTCGAAGCCGTTCTTGATAGTCTGTTACCGCATTTTTCCACAAACAACAGGCCAGCTTGGCAGGGTATTTTTATGGATTGCGACGTTGCGATTATCGGAGCAGGAGCAGCTGGAATATCCGCGGCCCGCGCTTTGCAGGCTGCTGGCCGGGGTGTCATTCTCCTTGAGGCAAGCAGTCGGGTTGGCGGTCGGGCCTGGACAGTAGAAATGAAAGGATTACCACTCGATATCGGATGCGGGTGGCTGCATTCGGCAGAACGCAATCCTCTAATTGCGATCGCGCGCGAAAACGATTTCAAGCTCGTTGAAGGCCGAACAGCCTGGCAGCAGCAGTGGCGGGATCTAGGTTTCCCCGCCGCGGACAGGATTGCCGCATTTGATGCGTGGAAGACTTTGACGAAGCGCTTACGCGAGACGCCGCCGCAAAGCGATTGCGCCGCGGACTCCCTGGAGCCGAATGGTCGTTGGAACGCATTCTGCCAATCGTTGAGCGGTTATCTGAATGGCGTGGATCTCGAAGGCCTTTCGGCGGAGGACTTTACTCGATATGACATCGCCGCAAGCGACTCAAATTGGCGCGTGCGCGAGGGATATGGCAAACTCCTAGCGAGTTCTCTGCCTCAAGTTCCGTTATATTTGTCTTGCCCAGTCCGTCGAGTCGCAATCACTGCGAACGGTGTCGAACTGTACACCGATGGGGGCCATGTGAAAGCACGGGCGGCCATTGTGACGGTTTCAACAGCGGTCCTCGCCAGCGAAGTCATTGCATTCGATCCTCAAGCCGACGACCACATCCAGGCTGCCGCCCGGCTGCCGCTTGGTCTGGCCGATAAGCTGTTTTTCGAGCTTCATGGCGAGCATGGACTGGAGGCCGAGACGCACCTCCTCGGCAACCCAGATGACACCAAGACTGGTAGCTACTACATTCGACCGCTAGGTAGGCCTCTCGTCGAAGGTTTTTTTGGCGGTTCGGGTGCGTTTTCCTTGGAGAGTGGTGGGCTGCTCGACGCATTTGCATACGGCTTGGAACAGTTGTCGTCCCTGCTGGGAAGCCGAATACGCGGCCATCTGCGCCCCTTGGCCGCCTCGTCCTGGCGACATACCGATTACATACTGGGCTCCTACAGCCATGCGCTACCGGGACAAGCTGCTGAAAGGCAAACACTCGCCCGGCCCATTGAGGGGCGAATATTCTTCGCTGGTGAGGGGACATGCGAGACGGATTTCTCCACCGCCCACGGTGCGTGGGAAAGCGGACGACGAGCAGCCGGGGAGTTCCTCGATCTTCGCCACTAAGTGAGCCTTTGATCAAACGGCATGGACCTCGCGGAGGCCATACACTTTGCAGATACCCTTCACTGAATGAAGGAGGCTCTTGATCAATCTCACGTCTTCAGTCCGCGACAGGCAGTGGCGCGTCCGGATTGACCAGGCCGGCCTGACGAATCTCGCGCCAGAAATCGGCCGGGATCATCTCTGCAAGAGCTGCGCGGTCCTCCGCGATGCGCTCCGGCTTGCTCGCACCGGGAATGACGGCTGCGACCGCCGGATGGCCGAGGGAGAATTGCAGCCCAGCCGCCTTCATGCTCACGCCTTGGCGATCGGCGATTGCCTTAATCCGTGCCACCCTGTCGAGGATTGCAGGTGTTGCCGGGGCATACTCGAAGTTGGGGCCGCCCACCAGCGCGCCGGAACTGTAAGGGCCGCCGACAACGATACGGAGTCCACGTTCGGCAACTTTTGGCATGACGCGCTGAAGGGCACGGTCATGGTCGAGCAATGTGTAGCGGCCGGCGAGCAGGAAGCCGTCCGGGCGCGGGCCCTCCAGCGCGAGCAGCAGTTCGATCGGCTCGACACGATTGACGCCGAGCCCCCAGGCCTTGATTACGCCTTCGTCTCGCAACCGGTCGAGCGCTTTGAAGGCGCCCTTGCGCGCGCTCTCGAAAACACTGAGCCACTCGTCGCCGTAGAAATCCTGGGCGACGTCATGGACAAAGGCGATCTCGATGTGATCAGTGTTCAGCCGCTTCAGGCTGTCCTCGATCGAGCGTAGGGTGGCGTCTTCCGAGTAGTCGTTGACGATCTTGTTGGGGCGGCCGTATTTGAAGACATCGCTCTTCTCACCGAGGTTTCGGGCGCTGACATCCTCGATCTCGTCGAGGATGACCCGGCCAACCTTGGTGCTGATCACATATTGGTCGCGCGGCTTACTCGCAAGCGCCTCGCCCATGCGGATCTCGGCGAGGCCGGCGCCATAGAACGGTGCATTGTCGTAATAGCGAATGCCATCATTCCAGGCGGCCTCGACCGTTGCCAGCGCCTCTTCCTCCGGAATCTCACGGAACATGTTGCCGAGCGGGGCTGCGCCAAAACCGAGCTTGCTCGGCAAAATATCCTTGAGAGTCATATCTTATCCTTTCGTCTTGTTTGCGTGGATCAAGCACGGGTTGATGAAGAGATAGAGGAGGTGGGGCACCACGGGTTGCCGGCAAGGGTTGGAAGGATATGTGGGGCTGTACGGTCATGGCGGAACAATCGCGGTGTTTTTGTCCGAGGCTTCCAACGACTTTTCCGAATCGATCGGGACCGACTGATTCACGTTAGGTATATCGGGCGGGATCACGCCTTCGCCCGATTGAACAACAAAGCAAATTCCGGATCGGCAAAGTATCGAAGTTTCCGGGCGATGATCGGCCGCTGACCCGCGACAAACAGAAGTTCATGGGACGCAGGCAGATTGCGAACTTCGTCGGGCGTCAGGAGGGGACGTCCGACATGCTGCTCGGCGAAGGAAAGGCCGGTCTTTTCCGAATCGAGCGCGCGTGCCTCTGTTTTGAAAATCACGGTCTCCTGACCGAGGAGGTCGGAAACAAGGCGGGCACCCTCGTGATCATTGACGCCGAATACCTGAAGTACACCAGCATTCGATAAAAATGTACCAGCGTGGTGCCCGTAGGTCGCGCGCAGTTGATGGACGTCTTGTAGGATGGGCCAGAGCTGCACGCCATAGCCCGCCATCAATCCCATCGCTCTTTCGACGGGGGCAAGGTAACCAAGCGCTGCAAACTCGTCGAGCAGATAGAGGACGGGCGGCTCAGATTGCGCCGCCGAGGACGCCGTTCTTGCCATGTCGATCAGGCTCTGGGTGATCAGCAAACGAAGCCATCTGGAATAGACCGCAAGTCGATCCGGCGGCAGCACCAGAAACACCGTTGCCTTACCCGCCTTTAGATCCGCAAAGCGAAAATCTGAACCGGCAAGTACCTTCGTCATGCGTGGACTGTCGAGGAAGTGCGTATGGCGCTGTGCCGCCGACAGAACGCCGCTTGCCTCGCGATCCGATTTGCCAAGATGACGATTGGCAGCCCGCGCAATCAAGCCATTGACCTGATCGCTCGCCTGCATTTCGTGAAGCAGGGAATGGAATGCCTCAGGTGGCATTGTAAGATAGTGCCGTAGCGTCGAGAGAGTGGGCCCGCCGCTTGGCTCTGCTGCGAGGGAGTGAAGAAGCAAACCGGCGATCAGTGCCTTGGCCTCTTCGTTCCAATGCGCGTCCCCCGAATGGCCCGGCTCATCAAACACCAGCGCATCAGCGAGGGTCGCGGCGTCTTCAGCGACATCCACGCTTTCAGGATCCAGGTTGTCGAGCGGGTTGAATGCAGCGGACGACAAGGACGTTGCACCAAAAGGATCGAGGATGTGGACCGGTCCGAAGCGCGATCTGGCTTCACCGGCGATCATTGCATTTTCGCCCTTCGGATCGATGCAGATAACAGAGCGGTCGGCCATGAGGAGGTTTGGGATGATCGTCCCGACGCCCTTGCCACTTCTGGTCGGCGCCATTGTTAGAAGGTGCGCCGCCCCCCCATACCTAAGCAGCTTTCCGGTGCGCAGATCACGGCCAATGAGCAGGCCGCTGCGTGAGCGAACGAGTGGTGCGATTTCACGTTTGTCGGCGAAGCGGGCGGATCCGTGGCTGTCCTCGCTTGCCGATCCGAAGTGCAGGATCAGAGGGGCCGACAACATCCTGATGAGCAGGATGATCGCAAAGGCGGAGAACACCCAATTGCCGATGATCCAGATGAGATCGCCTTTCACGGCCCCCAAGCTTTCGACGACATACTGAATGATGAAGGCGGCAATCATGACCGTGATCGCGTAAGCTGCCGCGCCCATCGCAAATCGCTTTGCTGTCCGAAGAGGAAGGGTGAGAAGTGCGACGGCTGCCCATAGTGGATCGCGGGCTGCCATGCGCATCATATTGGCGGCGGCGTTTCTGATTTGACGGGAATAGATCATAAAGGCGTGCCCTCGTGGTTCGAGACCGGGTCATCGCAGCCTGGCTTCAGGAGGTCATCGAACGATTCCCAGTCGCCCTTGCGAACAGGGTACTTTGGCAACTTGCATCGGTGCCATTCGAGAGGGGTCGCGACGATGATGCGCGGTTGCCATTCTCTCTGGTCAGGACCTTTCGGCGGGTATCGATTGCGCGCTCCTGCTTGCTGAGACGGAACTGCAGCGTCTTCCCCGCCCCAAGCTCTGCAAGCCGTTGGCTGATTGCCTTGCCTATCACAATGATCACTCCTCTCGCGCATTCGCCTGACCGGAGCCACCCGGCCCGCCAGCCCGCAGGTTGCGTGGCTATGAGGCTGGTCGAACGTGCTCGCTCCGGCAACTCGCACTTCTGCGAGTAGATGCCAGCAATCGAAAAATGAAAGCTGGTCGCAGTTATCGCCGCTTGGTCCCCGGCCCGAAGAGACGAGGCCGATGGCGGCACGAGGGTTGCTGCTCACGCAACTCTGCGTGCTGAAGCGCAGATCTGCAGGAAGGATGGCGCATTGGCGATCTACTATTTCCAAATGAGATTGATCGCCCGCAGAAGCGGCGGCAGTGCTGTCGTCCACGCTGCCTACATTGCTGCCGAGCGCCTGACGAACGAACGCGACGGTCTGACTTATGACTTCACTTGGAAGCGCGGCGTCGAACATACCGAGATCGCTCTGCCGGATGGCGCCAATGCCGATTGGGCGCGGGACCGTTCGGCATTATGGAATGCCGCAGAGCGAGCGGAAAGACGAATTGATGCGCGCGTTGCCCGCGAATTCGGGATTGCGCTCCCGCATGAACTGACGGCTGAGCAGCGTTTGGCGTTGACGCGAGAGTTCGCCCGGAATCTCGCCGAGCGTTATGGCGCAGCGGTCGACTTCGCCATCCATCGAGCGGATGTCGGAGGCGACGCTCGCAACACCCACGCGCATGTGATGATGACCACGCGCGTGGTATCGGAGCGGGGTCTCAGTGAGAAGACCCAGCTCGAGCGAAACAACGAATGGCTCATTGCGAACCACATGCCGACATCGCGCCGGCGGCTGAAGGAACTGCGTCAGGCCTGGGAGGATCTCGCTAACAGGCATCTTGCGATCGCAGGCCTTGATATACGCATCGACCATCGCTCGCTTCGGGAGCGAGGTCTGAAAATAAAGCCAACCAAGCCCGTGGGTGTTCTTGCGACACGGCTGGAGCGCCGGGGTATCGCCGTGTTGCGAACCAAGCTCGACGAGGCTGCGGCGAGGCGCAATGCCGATCTTATCTGCAACAAGCCCGAACAGGTACTGACGCTTATTACCTACGAGAAAAGCGTCTTCGACCGCTTTGACATTGCCCAGGCTCTGCACCGCTATATCAACGATTCCCAGACGTTCCAGAACGCATTTGCGTCGGTCATGGCTTCGAAGGCGTTGGTGGAACTTCAACCCGAACAGCTTGACGTTCACGGGCGCTCCGGCGAAGCACGCTACTCGACGGCGGAGATGATCGCCATCGAGGCTGCGATTGCAGACAACGTCGCTGCCATGAATGCCAGAGATAAACATGGTGTCCTGAGGCGCCATGTCGAAACCGCGATCGCCGATCAGGACAGAGCGATCAGTGGCAATGGGTCGTCACCAGGCCAGGGCTTGTCTGCGCAGCAACGGTGGGCGATCGAACACGTGACCGGGTCGAGACAAATCGCAGTGGTGGTCGGCTTTGCAGGTGCTGGCAAGAGCTCGATGCTGTCTGCTGCGCGACAGGCCTGGGAAGCTCAAGGGTATCGCGTGCACGGCGCTGCCTTGTCGGGCAAAGCGGCCGAGGGTCTGGAACAATCGTCCGGGATCTTGAGCCGCACGCTGGCGTCCTGGGAGTACAGCTGGCAGGCCGACCGGAACCGGCTGAACCGCAGCGATGTCTTCGTCATCGACGAGGCCGGAATGGTCGGAAGTCGGCAACTCGCCCGCTTTGTTGAAGAGATCAAAAAGGCCGGAGGCAAGCTCGTTCTTGTCGGTGATGATGAACAGTTGCAGGCAATCGGTGCGGGGGCGCCATTTCGGGCAATCGTAGAAGCCGTGGGCTACGCGCAACTGTCGGAAGTGCGCCGCCAGAGAGCAGACTGGCAGAAACAAGCATCGATCGACTTTGCATCTCATCGCACCAAAGCCGGGCTGTCCGCCTACCAGGCACATGGACATGTCCACTTCAAAGCCGATCGTCGCGAGGCGCTGAAGTCAATCGTCGCGGACTACGTCATGGATCGGGCCAGCAGTCCTGACAAAACGCGTATCGCAATGGCTCACCGACGCAAGGATGTTCACGCCATCAATGCCGGCATCCGCACCGTCCTGCAGGAGCAGGGCGAACTGGCGAAGGGGATGGATGGTTCGGATGATTTGGGCCGGGAGCTCACCTATCAGACCAACGATGGCACACGTGCCTTTGCCCCGGGCGACCGCATCGTTTTCCTTGCCAATGACCGTGATCTGAACGTCAAGAATGGCATGCTGGGTGAAGTCGTCTCCGTCGAGCCGGACACAATCCAAGTTCGGCTGGACGGCAAGACACGAGGCTCGGATGGGCAACGCCACGTCACCATTCCCGTAAAGACTTACCAGGCCTTTGACCATGGCTATGCAACTACCATTCACAAAACGCAGGGCACCACGGTTGATCGAGGCTTCGTTTTGGCTTCGACGACGATGGATCGGCATCTGACTTACGTTGCGATGACCCGTCATCGCGATGAGGTAAAGCTCTATGCAGGGCTGGATGATTTCAAGACGATGCGATCTCTGACGGAGACCCTTGGTCGGTCAGGGGCAAAGGAGACAACACTCGACTATACGCGCGCCTTTGCCAATCGGCGCGGCCTTGACTTGCACGGCACCAACAGTCGGCTGGAGTTAGCATCCGTCGCGACGACGAGGGAGGATCCAGGCAGCCGACGTGATCCTGTTGCCGAACCAAAGCGCCATGAACAGTTGGCTCCGACCCCTGGCGTTTCCCTGAATAACGGCCACGGCGGTCGACACGACGACGATCGTCGTCCAGTGCTCGTTCCTGCAATTGCGACATATCAGTCAAGCGTCGAAGCGGCGGCGCGCTCGCACGCAACGCCGGCATTCGAACGTGAATGGGAAGTCCCCAAATCATGGGCGCCGCGCATTTTCTCAAACGCCCGGGCGGTGATGGAGGAGCTTCGCAAGAGTATCGTTGATCGGAACGCGGATCCAACGGAGCTGGCGAAACAACTTAGCTCGACGCCGGAAAAGTTTGGCGCCCTGGTTGGAAGGACCGGTTTACTTGGAAACAATGCCGAGCGCCGGCAGGCGATCAATCTGGCCAGCGCGCTCGCATTTCACGTCGAACATTGCGGCAAGACTTGGCACCGCCGTTTAGCCGCCGAGTACAACTCCGAAACGTGGCAGCGCGAAAAGCGGGACGTCATCGAAATCCGCGGTTTCAGTAAACAGAGCGAAGCAATGCTTCAGAACCTCGAGACGTTATCGATTACGGAGCGGGGGAGGTTCGTCGAACAGATGAAGACGACCCTTGAGGGACGCCAGGCTCTTGACGAGGCGAAGGACATTACGACGGCGATCGAAAAACGGTTCGCGCGTGCCAATCCATCGGATCTCGCAGAACAACTGAAGCGCACAAGTCCTGGTCAGACCTGCGACATAGGATACATCAGGCAAGTCGCCCGTCTTGCCGATCTTAGCCACCGTGCGGAACTGACGCAGGAGTTTGAGCTGAAGCGCTCGCTAACTCGTGGTCAGGGGCTTGGACTGGGAACGTAAATGAATTCAGAGGCTTAAGCCTATCCCCTCACGCGCGCGCGGCGCGGGGTAGCGCGTGGACGACAATTGTCCTTCGCGCGAAGTCCAAAAAGATACGGCGCGGCATTGTCATCAGCCAACGCCGTACACATAGTGCCTCAACCAGATAGAAATCTAACGATGCTACATGGAGTTACAATGACCCGCCTTTCGAACACAGTCGCCGTCGTAACTGGCGGTGGCAGAGGAATAGGTCGAGAGATCGCTCTGCAGCAAGCGAGGGAAGGTGCGAAAGTCGCTGTGCTGGCACGAACGGTGACGGAGATTGAAGAAACAGTCTCGCTCATTGAGGGCGAGGGCGGGCAAGCGGTCGCGATTTCGACGGACATGATAGACCTTGCTGCGGTTGAAAATGCCTTCACTCGCATTGCCGCCCAATTGGGCGCGATCGACATTTTGATCAATAATCACGGGTCGTTTCAGGGCTTCGGTCCGATTTGGGATTGTGACCCTCTTGTGTGGTGGCGAGATGTAGAGATCAACCTGCGAGGCACATTCAATGCTTGCCGCTCGGCGGCCCCTATGATGTTGGCGCGGAGCAGGGGCCGGATCGTAAACCTCGTTGGTGGTGGAACGGGCAACAGCTTTCCGCATGGCTCTGGCTACGCGTCCAGCAAAGCCGCCATCATGCGCCTTACGGAATGCCTGAACGACACGACCGTCATTCATGGGGTGCGCGCGTTCGCGGTCGATCCCGGTCTTGTTCGTAGTGCGATGACCGAAATGCAGCTTTCATCGGAGGCAGGGAAGACCTACCTACCCGGTATCCAGAAGCTCTTCGATGATGGTGTCGACATCGAGCCGTCGCGGGCTGCACTCTTGATTGCCGACATCGCCGCCGGACGTTTCGATACCCTTGCCGGCCGTCTCTTGCGTGGTATCGATGATCGCGATGCGCTCGCAGAGGACATGGACGCCATAGTTGCTGCGGACGGTAGGGCGTTGCGCTTTAGCGCGGTCGAACAAGCGAAGCTGTGAGAGCTGCTGCAGACTGATCCTGTTCGAGGGGTGTCTTAATCGATTTCGATATGGAGATCCCGGATCAGAGCCTCGCGCTTGGCGAGCGCATCGATGGCGCAATCGGCGAGCGCGCGGGCAACGAGGTTAAGAAGGCCCTCGCAGAAGACAACGTAGGCGCCCATGCTGTTGCTGAAAAAGCTGCTTGCGTGCGGGACCAGAAATGCGTGCTGGGCAGGTGGGACGAGGGGAGAAGATCGAGTATCCGTCACAGTGATAACATCAAGCCCCCGGCGAGCGCCAAGGGCTGCGACCTCCGCGACATTGCGCGTATAGGGCGCGCAACTTGCGACGACAAGGACATCGCCGGGCTCCAGCTGGGCAAGTCCTTCCGCTTCACCAAGGCGCGGTGCATCGAGCAGAGCGACATCGTTTCTCAACATAGCCAACCCGTAGGTTAAAAAGCTCGCAAAAGCGTGGAACTGGCGCACGCCGTAAACGCGCACGCGTCTCGCATGCGCGAGCCTGCCTGCCGCCGCCCGCAGTTCGGGACCGTCTAGCTGCGCGAGAAAGCCGTCAATATTGGCTTTCGATTCAGCCGCCAGCTTCTCGAAAACATGGATTTCCTCGTCGGCTTCCTCCTTGATCGAGATTAGCCGGCCAGCCTGGCGGCTGTAGAAATAGCGTCCGTCGTCGGAAATCGCTTCCCGGAAAATATCCTGAAGATCCCCAAAGCCGCCATAACCTAGACGCTTGGCGAGTCGGGTCAGCGTGGATGGGTTGACGCCGAGCCCTTCGGCCAATTCGGAAATCGTGCGGACCGCCGTCTGTTCAGGCGTATCGACAAGCCGGGAGAGAACTCCAAGCGCCTTGCCTCCCAGCGAAAGGTCTGTGTTGCCGCGTCTGATGTCGACCGTCAGCGCTCGAAGCTCCTCAAGTGTTTTCGGACGCGGGGAGCTTTTCAATGCGCTTATCGTGATCATTCATCTTGCCTCATGCGGGATCGAGCGCATCGCTCTTAAAGCGGAAACGCGGAGAAGTCTCGCTTCCATCATAGATCGTGCAATCGACCTTGTCCGTACAGATCTTGAAGCAGGCGGTTGCCAGCGTGTTTTCGTTATCCGGATCGTCGGGCTGCTGGCGATAGATCGGCAAGGCCTTCTGTGCCCTATCGCGAAGGATAGCGAGAGGATCGACGCTGCCGTCGGCTTCCGCAATCATTGCATCTGCCCGCTCCTGGCGCGCATTCGAAGAACTGGTAATGAGCTGCTGTTCCGCGCGGATACCCTCATGGATCAGATGATTGGCATGGCTGGAGGGGCTTTGCACGGTGTGAACGGACAGATGTTTGTGGGTGAACTCCAAGCTGAGGATAGCGGCCTCTCCAGACCTGGCAAGCGTCAGATGAAAAGCACCGGCGCGGGGCGCGGTCTTTACTCGTTCAACGGCCTCGTCCAGCGAGCCGCAATCGAGAAGCGCGCGGGTCACGATCATGCGCGGCAGGCCCGTTCCGGTCTCGCGGGATCGGATATTGTTGACCGTCATTACCAAGCCGGCGTCGTTGACGGCAAAGGTGTGACCGGGAAGGGACGCCGGATAGATGAATGCGGTATAGGCTCGACCCTTGGACGGGCGCACGGTCGCGAGCGCGCAGCCGCGCCGAAGACCGGGATCGCCGTCCTCATTGTGGGCGACGACGGGTTCGGAGCCGGGGATTTGTACTGTCGTGCAGCCATCCGGGCTCGTCGCCCGGATGTCGCCGCGGCAGTTCCAGGCGAAAACATCCTCCAGCGGCAGTTCCAGGCCGGCTGCCAGCCCGCGCAATTCCTCGAGATAACGTGGAAAGAGCGTCTCGGTCAGCCTTCTTGCCGCCTGCACGCGATCATGGTTCCTAGATTCGGTCACATGTGCCCAGGCATAAGTGTGGATCAGATGCGAATGCACTGTGTCCGCGCCGTGGCGGCCGAGCTGGAGACCGATTTCGAACGGCTCGCCGGCTATCTCAACGCGGGAAAGCCGATGGGATTTATCAATGGACATGCTGAAGGAACTCACGAAGGCGGGGATTTTCAGGATTGTCGAGCAGGGTGGCAGGATTGCCGTCGACCGTGATCTTTCCGCCCTCCATGAAGATTAGGCGCGTGCCGACCTGTCGGGCAAACGCGATCTCGTGGGTAACGACGATCATCGTCATGCCTTCTTCGGCGAGCGACTGCATGACCTTCAGCACTTCCTGGCGAAGTTCCGGATCGAGTGCCGAGGTCGGCTCGTCGAAGAGCATCAGCTTCGGCTTGACCGCAAGCGCGCGCGCTATGGCCACGCGCTGTTGCTGGCCGCCCGACAATTCGGAGGGGTAGTGATGGCCTCGATCCGCTAGCCCTACCTTTGCGAGGAGTGTTTTGGCCTGCGCGGTTGCTTCGGCCTTACCCAGGCCACGGACGCGCCGAGGGCCGAAGGCGACGTTTTCGAGCGCCGTCATCTGCGGGAAAAGATTGAACTGCTGGAAAACCATGCCGGCTTCCTGGCGGATGAGGCGCACGCGCGAGCGTCCCTCGCGCACACTGATATTGTCGACAACGAGATCGCCGCCATCGATTTCCTCTAGCGCATTGATGCAGCGCAGAAGGGTGGACTTGCCCGAGCCGGACGGACCGATCAACACCACAACCTGGCCCGCCTCGATGTTGAGATTGACATTTTTGAGGACGGTGATTGAGCTGAACGTTTTGGTGACGTTTCTGAATTCAACGATGCTCATAGAATGCGCATCCTTTTTTCGGTGAAGCGGAGAGAGAAAGTCAGGACGCCGGTCATGATGAGGTAGAGAATGGCGACAGCGGTCCAGATCTCGACGGCACGGAAATTGGCCGCCATGATCTCCTGTCCTTGCCGCGTCAATTCGCCGACACCAATGACGATGAAGAGCGACGTGTCCTTCAGGCTGACGATGAATTGATTGCCGAGCGGCGGGATCATACGGCGAAACGCAATCGGCCCGACGACATAGGCCAGGACCTTCCACATCGGCAGCCCAAGCGCGAGCCCGGCCTCTTTGAGACCCTTGCTGACGGAAAGCAGCGTGCCGCGAACGATTTCCGCTATGTACGCGCCCGCATTGACGATGATGGCTGTGATGGCCGCCGTCATGGGATTGACGCGGATGTCAGCCAGTAGCGGCAGGGCGAAATAGATGAACATCACCTGCACGACGATGGGCGTGCCGCGAATGATCTCCACATAGACGAAGGCGATGGCGTTGAGCAGCCAGTTGCCATAGGCGCGCATGAAGCCCGCGATAGCGCCGACGGCGATCCCGCCGACGAGACCCGCAAAAGCGATGAGAACGGTCAAGCGAGCACCGCCGAGAAGAGCAGGCAGGGCATCGATGACCACCGACCAGTCGAATTGCATTGGAATACTCCCGTGGACTGCGCGCCGGCGGGACCGACGCGCATGAGGCTACCTGGCGATCAGAGCTTCGGCTCGGCGCCGAACCACTTCTTGTAGATGGCCGTGTAGGTGCCATTGTCCTTGAGCTTGGCGAGCGAGGCATTCACCTTGGCGACGAGCTCACTGCCTTTCGGAAAGGCGATGCCGTATTGCTGCGCCATCATCTGCTCGCCGACAGCCTTCACCTTTCCGGCGCCAGCTGTCTTGATGTAGTAGAGCACGTTCGGCGTATCATGCATGGCGGCGTCGACACGGCCGGTCTGAAGTTCCATGTAGGCGTTATCGACATTCGGGAACTGGCGCAGTTCGGTGTCCTTGAAATTGGCCTTGGCATAGTCGGCAGCCGACGTCCCGGTCTTTATCGCCAGCGTCTTGCCCTTCAGGTCTGCCGGGCCTGCGATCTTGCTGTCGGTCGGGACCATCAGCAGGAAACCGCTGTCATAATAACCGTCTGAAAAGTCGATGACCTTCTTGCGTTCGTCCTTGATGGTGATGCCGGCAAGGCCGACATCGACCTGCTTGGTCTGCAGAGCCGGGATAATGCCGTTGAAGTCCATCGGCTGAAGCGAGTAACTGACGCCGATATCCTTGGCCACGGCGTCCCATAGATCGATATCGAAGCCGACATACTGATCGCCTTGCTTGAATTCGAACGGCACGAAGGCGGTGTCGGTGGCAACGACAAGATCCTTGGCCAGAACCGGGCTGAAGGAGAGGGCGGCGGCAAAAGCGCCAATCAGCAAGTGACGAATACGCTGTTTCATGGAAGTTCCCTTTATCGTTGATGCGTCTGAAGTTTGCTCAGATACGCTGTCAGCAAATATAGAATGCTTTCTGAGATTTGTCGCATTGAAAATTTGCAGAATATAATTTTGTGCATTGAAACGAATGCATATGAAAGAGGCGACGAGTCATAGTTTTGCTGGTCGGCTTCAAGCCTGATGAAGCGGCAAAATCAGCAAAAATAATCTCAAATCAGGGCCTTGGCGGAGGGGGCACTTGAATAATGTCTCTTTCGGAATGCTCACCTTGTTCAAAATAAAGGCGAGTTGCCTAGCTTTAAGACAAACGGATCCTGTGATGCATTTGCGCAACAGATAGACAAGAAAACACAGTTCACGCATCCATGGATTATGCCGAACATACAGAAACCCGCGCTTCGGGAGCGCGGGGGCCTTCTCCAGAGGTCATCGGTCTTTTCCGCAGCCCTCAGATGGAGGAAATTGCTGCCTCGATGGCGTCTGCCAATTTTTCGACAATCTTCTCGACGTCGTTTTTCACGATGATGAAAGGCGGGGCAAGCAGAACGTGGTCGCCGTTCTGTCCATCGATGGTGCCGCCCATCGGATAAACCATCAGGCCACGCGTCATGGCTTCCTTCTTGATCCGCGCATTGAGTTTCAGCCCAGCGTCGAATGGTTTCTTCGTCGCCCGGTCCTTCACGAGTTCCACGCCACGGAACAAACCGCGGCCGCGAATGTCCCCTACATGGTGGTGATTACCCAGCCGCTCGACAAGGCATGTTTCCAGATGGTTGCCCATGTCCCTGACATTGCCGAGCAGATCGTCCCGCTTCAGGATGGTTTGGACTGCAAGCCCTGCGGCGGCAGCCATTGGATGGCCCATATAGGTATGGCCGTGCTGAAAGAAGCCTGATCCTTGCGCGAAGGCATCGAAGATGCGCTTCGACAGCAGTACCGCGCCGACTGGCTGATACCCGCCTCCTAGACCCTTGGCGATGGTCATGAGGTCGGGCGAGACACCATCCTGCTCGCAGGCGTGCAGCGTGCCGGTGCGGCCCATGCCGCACATCACCTCGTCGAGAATCAACAGCACGCCATATCTATCGCAGATGGCACGGATGCGTTTCAGGTAGTCGGCGACTGGCGGAACGGCGCCCGCCGTTGCACCCACGACCGTTTCGGCGACGAAGGCGATGACCTGGTCGGTGCCGAGTTCGAGGATCTTCGCTTCCAGTTCACCGGCGGCACGCGCCGCATAAGCCTCGTCGCTTTCCTCGGGCATTTGGTGGCGATAGGCATAACATGGATCGATATGATGCGTTTCGATCAGCAGCGGCTTGAACTGTGATCGCCGCCACTCGTTGCCGCCGGTCGCGAGCGCGCCCAGCGTGTTGCCATGATAGCTTTGTCGACGAGCGATGATGTGACGACGCTGCGGCTCACCCTTCTCGACAAAATATTGCCGCGCCATCTTCAGCGCCGCTTCCACTGCCTCCGACCCCCCGCTGACGAGATAGACATGGTCGAGACCTTGCGGTGCGTCGGCGACGAGCCTGTCCGCCAGTTCTTCGGCCGCCTCTGTCGTGAAGAAGCCGGTATGGGCATAGGCGATCCGGTCGAGCTGTGCATGAAGTGCGGCAAGCACTTCAGGATGGGCGTGACCCAAACAGGAAACGGCTGCACCTCCGGAGGCGTCTATATAGGCTTTGCCGGTTGCATCGAACAGATGAATGCCTTCGCCGCGAACGGCGACCGGCAGGCTGGCATGAATGGATCGATGAAGCAGGTTGGTCATGGTGTTTTCCTGACAGTGCGTGATGTGAGATGTGTGCCTAGGGCGGCAAGGCGTTCGTCGAATTCGCGGAGCGCCGAAAGCGTCCCGTCGCCGCCGTGCCCGGCAACGAGCGCGCCTATACTTTCGGCAGCCGCGAAAGCCGGCACCATGCTGTGGAAGAAGGAAGGACTGTCGGTTGGGATAATGACGGCCATGTCGGCGGACTGCGCCAGCGGCGCGACTGGGCTGTCGGTGATGGCGACCAGGCAAACGCCGCGCGCGCGGGCGTAGTCGGCGATTTCGATGGCAGCGCGCGTATAGGGAAGGACGCTTACTGCCACCAGTACGTCTTGCGGTCCGGCCCGGCCAATCGGATCGGCCCCTGTTCCGCCGATCCCGTCCAGCAACGTCGAACGTTTGCCGATGAGCGAGAGGATGTAGTGTAGGTGCCAGGCCACGGCATGGCTTGACCGTAAGCCCAGGCAATAAACGTCGCGCGCCGCTGAAATGCGGGTGCTGGCGTCGGCGATGCAGGCGAGTGAATCGGGTTCGGCAAGTAAGGCCGCTTGTCTGCCGAATGTCATCAGCATCTCGCCGGCGAGAAACTGGTCGCCCTTCAGCTTCTGGTGTTGCGCCTGCTCTCTCACGCGTCCGGCAAAGTTTGGCGCGTGGCCTCGAACCGCAGCCCGATAGAGCGACCGAATGTCCTCGTAACCATCAAAGCCGAGATGCTTGGCGAGCCGCGTCATCGTAGCCGGTTGTAGACCTGCCTGTCGCGCCTGCTCGCGCATCGAAAGCAGGGCTATGTCGCGAGGGTGGTCGAGAATATAGCGGGCAGCAGCCTGCAACTGCGCGGACATGCCTTCGAAGGCTGCAAGGATCGCCTCTTCAAGAGGATTTTTTTCCATGTCGGCGTTGTATCCCTTGGGAGGAGTTATTGCAACACATGTTTCATTATGATCTATATGAAACATATGAGTCAATGGAGAGCGCATGCCGGAGACAACTATCGCCGTGGCCCCGAATGGAGGGCGCCGCACGAAACAGGATCATCCCGCCATTCCCTTAACGGATGCGGAACTGGCACGCACCGCCCGCGAATGCCTGGAAGCAGGCGCGTCGATGATCCATGTCCATGTCCGCAATTCGGAGGGCATGCATCTGTTGGATGCTGATGCCTATCGGGCCGCGATCGCCGCGATCCGCGCCGAGGTGGCAGACAGGATGATAATCCAGATCACCAGCGAGGCATTGGGAGTTTATTCGCCCGCCGAACAGATTGCCGTCGTGAAGGCCGTGCGGCCGCAAGCCGCATCGCTTGCGCTGCGTGAGCTTGTTCCGGATGCGTCGCACGAAGCGGCCTTTGCGGACCTGCTCGCCTGGATGCGGCGCGAAAACGTGCTGCCGCAGATCATCCTCTATGAGCCTGCGGAGGCGATCCGCCTGGCCGAATATCGTCAGCGCGGTCTGTTGGCGTTCGATGATGTGCCCGTGCTCTACGTGCTGGGACGCTACTCCGTTGGGCAGACTTCGGCGCCAACAGACCTTTTGCCCTTTCTTGCTCTGGACGCGCCCCGTTTTTCCCACTGGAGCGTCTGCGCATTCGGCCGGAACGAAGCAGCATGTGTCACCACCGGAGCGCTTCTGGGAGGGCACGCCCGTGTCGGTTTCGAGAACAATCTTTACCGGGTTAACGGTCATCTGGCATCATCAAACGCCGACCTCGTGCGCGACGTCGAGCTCGCGCTTCGACATCTGGGGCTCCGGCGCTAGCGGTATCTAACGCATGTGCACGCTGACTTATCTGTCATCGTCCAGAAAGCCCATTGGAAAAAGGGTACAGGCCCTCTCAGCTCCTGTCGCCGGTCAATCTCGGTCTGGAGCTCGTCGTCCGCTTCGTAGTGGTTCGATTGGCTTTGTCCCATCAGGCACGGGAGCGAAAAGCTCGGAGATGTCACATGAAAGTGCCGTCGCGATTTTCTCGAGCGTGACGACGGTCGGGTTCTTGCTGCCGCGCTCGAGGTGGCCCGCATAAGAACGCTCAATATCTGCTGTAAGCGCAAGATCGTCCTGCGAGATCCCTTTCAAAACTCGCAAGCGCCTGAGATTCATTGCAACTCTCTGCCGTGCATCCATGGCGGGAAACACAACACTTGATAGTCTATGAAACCACGTATTATAGAACTATGAAAGCAATCTAAGCGTGAATCGTCGCGCGGCACATGTTGTGTTTCGACCTTCACTCGTGGGTGTTCTTCATGGAACTGCGCCAACTCTCCTATTTCAAAGCGGTGGCCGAGGAACTGCACTTCGGCCGGGCGGCAGCGCGGGTGCGGATTGCCCAGCCGGCGCTCAGCAATCATGTCATGGCGCTGGAAAGGGAGCTCGGCTGTGCGCTGTTCATCCGCTCGACCAGGCGGGTGGAACTGACCAGGGCAGGGGAAACGTTCTATGATCGCTGCGTGCGCATCCTCAGCGAGGTCGATCTGACCACCGAGCTGACGCGGGCGGCCGGCGGCAGCCGCATGCGCCAGATCAAGATCGGTACCGTCTATCCGGCCACCATCGGCATGCTGCCGATCCGGATCGGTGCGTCGGGCGTTCAATTCCGGTCAAGGCGAGGGAATTTGCGCGATACTTTCAAGTGCCTCAACAGCATCAAATCCGAGGAGCTCGGATAACTGAAGGAATTCCACTACGTCGACTCGGCGCTGGCCGCTCTCCAATCGAGCAACAAACGACTGATATTCTCCGAGCTTCGCCGCAAGGTCGACTTGTGTCAGACCAGCTGCCTCGCGTTTTGTTGTTAGCAACGCGATAAGTGCCTTGTGTCTTTCGCTACCCAGGGTCTTTGCCACCGGAAACCCACCTTTGAAGAGATGGGATCTTTCGTTATATCTGATTTTCAGTTATCTTAAATTCAGATATTTTGGATCGCGAGGTTGCTAAATCCATGGAATTGCGCCAACTCTCCTATTTCAAGGCGGTGGCCGAGGAACTGCACTTCGGCCGGGCGGCAGCGCGGGTGCGGATTGCCCAGCCGGCGCTCAGCAATCACGTCATGGCACTGGAAAGGGAGCTCGGCTGTGCGCTGTTCATCCGCTCGACGAGGCGGGTGGAACTGACCAGGGCAGGGGAAACGTTCTACGATCGCTGTGTGCGCATCCTCAGCGAGGTCGATCTGACCACCGAGCTGACGCGGGCGGCTGGCGGCAGCCGCATGCGCCAGATCAAGATCGGCACCGTCTATCCGGCCACCATCGGCATGCTGCCGACCTTCCTTGCGAAGATCGCCCGCAAGTTCCCGGACGTGAAGATCCATATCGCTGCCGGCAACACCGGCGAGATCATCCGCAACCTGGAAAGCGGCCAGATCAATCTCGGCTTCATCCGCCCGGTGGAAAACATCGGCTCGCTGCGCTTCTTCTCGATTGCGCACGAGCGCTACTATCTGGCGGTTGGCCATGGCAATCCGCTGGCCGAGCGCGACGAGATCACGATCGACGATCTCAGCGATCAGAAGCTCATCGCCTTTTCCCGACAGAACCTGTCGTTTTCCGAGCGCTACTTCCAGGAGAAGTTCGAGGCCTACGACCTGGTGAAGAACATCGCCTACACTTGCGACGACACCTGGTCCTTGGTGTCGCTCGTTTCAGCCGGGCTTGGCATTGGCTTTGTCCCGGAATGGACGCGCGAGCTTCCGAACCGCGCCTTCGAGCTGAAGAAGGTCAGAGGCATCGACTTTCGGATCGGGCTCGGCGTCGCATGGAACCGGGAGGATCCGACCGCCGCGCGCGACGACATCGTCGATATCGCCCGGTCGCTGGCACGGCCAGGGCGGTGAGGGCAGCCGTGTTCGGCTAATCCCTGACGGCTCGGCCCCCGTCTGCCAGGGTTGGCCCTGGGTAATCTCGTATAGCCGTATCTTCGACGATGTGCTTGCCCGCTCTCCCCAGGTTGCTCTGTCGATCGAGTGAAATCGCTCGGATACCAACGCTATTTGGGAGCTAGCCGGCGTTGCGGATCCCACTTCGCCCGGAAACTGCCCATATGTCGACGATGACGGAATTTTCGTTCAAGATCGAGAGGTGCGCCATGCTCAATGTCCGCGGGGGAGCGAAATGGATCGTCTTGACGCAATGCGTGTCCTTCTCGCGGTCGTTGATGCGGGCAGTTTGTCGGCGGCAAGCCGCAAGCTCAATGCACCGCTTCCCAGCGTCAGCCGAAAGGTCAACGAGCTCGAACGGCATCTCGGCACGATGCTGATCGTTCGCACAAACCGGCGAGTCCTGTTGACCAACGCAGGGCGCGATTATGTCGACGCCGCGCGGCGGATCGTCGCCGATCTCGACGAGGCCGAGAGACGGGCCTCGGGCGAATACCAAGCGCCACGGGGCGAGCTCGCGATTACCACCCCCGTCGAGTTCGGTGCGCATATTGCCTTGCCAATCGTGTTTGCCTTCATGGAACAATATCCTGAGGTCACCGTCCGCTTCCTCGCCGCCGACCGTATGGTCCACCTGATCGATGAGCAAGTCGACGTCGCAATTCGCCTCGGGCCACTCGCCGATACCGCGCTCTATGCCGTCAGGGCCGGCGACTATCGCATGCTGACCTGTGCCAGTCCGCGCTATCTTGGACGGTGTGGGACGCCGTTGAAGCCGCTCGACCTTGCCCACCACGATGGCATCCTCTTTGGCAATCCCTCGAAATTCTGGACATACCATATCGGCGGAGAGGACGTGGTCGCCATGCCGCGCACGAGGCTTTCGGTCTCGACAGCCGCGACCAATCGGTTGGCAGCCCTGGACGGCATTGGGGTCGCTCGGCTGTTCGATTACCAATTGCAGGACGAATTCCGCTTGGGCACCCTCGTTCCGATCCTCACCGAATACGACGGTGAAGCGCGGCCGGTGCACATCGTCTATTCGCGTCAGGGGCTGCTTCCGTTGAAGGTGCGAGCTTTCATCGATTTTGTCGCCCCACGGCTGCGCGCCGTGTGCTGCCGGGAGTAGCCGAGCCGCTGGTGCTTATCGGATTCGAGAGGCTGACTCTTACATTCTCGCTCTACCGGCTGTTTCGGCAAGACGGCATATTCCCATGCATCACCAGGGGACCTGCAGAGAGAAGCAGAGGTCAGCCTAACCGTAAGGGTGAATAAGGAGGAACGATGACATGGCGCAGCAAACACCCAAGCCGATGGTCGATATCGGCGTCATTGCGGTCGATGACGACATCACGCTCAGAAGAATGGTCGTCGGCTCTTGGGCGCCGAAAGGGACGGTGCTTCTTCTACACGGCTTTCCGGAAACCCTCTTTGCGTTCAAGGATATTGCGCTGTCGCTTGCTGACGATTTCGAAGTTCACGCCTTCGATTGGCCGGGCTTCGGGCTCTCGTCGCGCCCCTCGGTCCAACGTTTCTGCTATTCGCCCCAGGACTACGCACGAATCCTGAATGGTTATATCGATCGGGCCGGCATCGACCGGTCGACACTTACCATCTATGCGACCGACATCGGAGCCCTGCCGGCTCTCCTGCTGGCACAGGAAGAGCCCGACATCGCCAGATCGCTCATCGTCGGTGACTTCGCGCCCTTCAATCGACCGGCTTATATGTGGGACAACCTTCAGGCTCTCAAGTCGAAGCCGGCAGCCGATCAGGTGCGAGCCTTCATGAATGCCAACCGCGAGGAAATTCTTGCGAACACCTTCTTCCGGGGTCTTCCGGAACGTTACGAAATCTCACGCGAATTCATGAACGACATGGACCGTGGCTGGGACCACGGCCACATGACATGCGTCGACGCCTTCTACCACTATTATTCTCAATTCACGCGCGACCAGGACAGTTTCGAAGCGAATCTGGCAAAACTCGTCGTTCCAGTGGTTGTGGTCTGGGGTACTGAAGATCTCTACATCAGCAAGGACATGGGGATCGAACTCGCTGAACGACTCCAGGCAGATCTCAAACTTCTTCCCCGCATCGGACACTACCCGCACCTGCAGGCGAAGAGCCAAACGGTTGAGGAAATTCGCGCCTCGTTCCGGTGACAACGTTCTATCCTCTCAAGGAAGCAAGCCATAGTCCGTTGACGCCACAAACAGAGGGGCGATGACATGAATTTCTTTAGTGCCGCCGCATTGGCACTTACTGGCTGCCTTGTCGGCTTCTCCGCAACCGCACAAGGAACTGCTATGTATGTGACGCCGACGACCAAAATTCTCGCCATCGGGACCACCAACCCCGGGCGTTGCGCAGCCGCTTCGTTTGCTGGTTCAGCGTCTATTCGAGCGGCGTTGCCTTTTGGACGATAACGTTTGCCACCAGGCCGGCGGTCTCTTCGCGCCATCGCTTTAGGGAAGGGCTCTTCAGGTGTAGCTCGAAGGCGGCCGCGTCGCGATAGATTTCATAGATGTAGATCTTCGTCTCGTCATCGTTGGACTTTAGGATATTGAAGCCTAGCGTTCCGCTCTCGTCGCGCAGACAGCGTGCCCGATGCTCTTCCAGCAGGGGAATGAGTTGTTCCC
Organism: Rhizobium mesoamericanum STM3625; assembly: GCF_000312665.1. Taxonomy (GTDB): domain Bacteria; phylum Pseudomonadota; class Alphaproteobacteria; order Rhizobiales; family Rhizobiaceae; genus Rhizobium; species Rhizobium mesoamericanum. The sequence goes on from NZ_HF536772.1 coordinate 3,699,485, forward strand.
TGTGGCCGGCGACGGCTTCAATGATGCCGATAACTGCAAGCGTGGACATGATCTTTCCTTCACGTTTTTGGTACAGAGGGCCGGTGGCGCCTGCGAAGCTCGGCGCCACCTCCTTTTTCAGCGCATCGGCCGGAAGGCTGCCCGCAATTCGGCAGCAAAGAGTTCCGGCTCTTCCCAAGCGGCGAAGTGGCCGCCTTTGTCGACCTCGTGAAAATAGCTGAGATTGCGATAGGCGCGCCGCGCCCAGCTTTCAGGTGCTCGATAGCTTTCGCCCGGAAAGACTGTGATGGCGACCGGCAGCGCGATTTCGCTAGTCTTCTGCTGCGCCGAGATGGCGGGGCTGATGCCGCCGGTTTCCCAGTAAAGCCGGGCCGCAGACACCGCGCTGTTTGTCAGCCAGTAGAGCGTGATGTCATCGAGCACGTCGTCTACCGACTTCTCAGGATCGTTGTTGCTATAAGTCCAGTGCGAAAAGCCTGGATGACCAAGCATCCAGGCGGCGAGGCCGGCCGGAGAATCCGTGAGCGCGTAGCCGATGGTCTGGGGACGCGTCCCCATCATTACCGCATAGGTGCGGTTTCCCATCTTCGCCGCAGCAGCCAGTGCGTCGAAGGTGGCGCGCTCTTGATCCGTGAGATTCGCCGGGGCCGGTTCGCCGGCAGCAAGCATCGCTGCCACCTCCGGCGGCACGATCGCTGGCAGGTTGATATGGATGCCAGCAAGACCGTCGGGTGCCAGTCGTGCCATGGATTGTGAAACCGGGGAGCCCCAGTCGCCGCCCTGAGCGACATAATGCGTATAGCCGAGGCGCTGCATCAGTTTTGCCCAGGTCGCGGCGATCCGATCGGGCCCCCAGCCCGTCTCCGTCGGTTTGCCGGAGAAGCCGTAACCGGGCATTGAGGGAATAACCACGTCGAAGGCGTCTTCGGGGCGCCCGCCATAGGCGGTCGGATCCGTGAGCGGCCCGATCACCTTGAGGTTCTCGAAGATCGAACCCGGCCAGCCATGTGTGATGATGACCGGAAGCGCGTTTTCATGTTTTGAGCGCACGTGGATAAAGTGGATGTTAATGCCGTCGATCTCTGTCATGAATTGCGGCAGGGCATTGAGTTTGGCTTCGCCCTCGCGCCAGTCGTAGCCTGAACTCCAATAGTCGACGAGCGATTCTATCCTGGCCAGGGGTATCCCCTGAGACTGGTCGTTAACTGTTTCGCGGTCGGGCCAGCGGGTCATGAGCAGTCGTCGGCGAAGATCGGCGAGATCTTCATCAGGCACATGGGCGCTGAAGGACAGGATGGGGGCGCCGATGCCAGCAGGAGTAGCGACAGCCGCAGCTGCTGGACGCCCGGGCATCAGGCCGCCGACGCTGGCGGCGGCAATCCCCATGGCCGCGGATATTACGATCTTGCGTCGCTCCCTATCGACCGTTTCGACGATTTCCCGGGTGCGGATCGGGGTTCCCATCGGGTCATTGCTCGCCCTGCGGTTCGGATGCCTGTTCATTTGACGTCCTCCTCATTTTTTGCCGGTGCAGGGAGGCGCATTGTACGAGAGGGGAGCCGTTGCATCCGGGACCGGCGTGACATGATCGCTGAGTTCCCTGGCAAGGTTTTGCCGTTTTTGGAGAGGAAGTCGTTGTATGGATCGATGAGCTGCACGGGTGAATCCGCCTTGTAGTTTGGTTTCGACATTTTGCTTCTCCAGTCGATTTTTTTGGCCTGTCCGGCTAGTTCTTGAGGGCCGCCCGCTCGATGCTTGCTGCGAAGAGCGGCGTCTCTCCCTTGTTGTGGGCGATCGACATGGGCTGTCGCTGGGCCCGGAACACGTCGAAAGGAATACCTTGACGGTCGAGAAAGGTCCTCATCTCGTCCGTCGCCCTGGAGCGGACGTGGTTCGTAAATTCGCATTTCTGGTCATCGATGGCCTTGACGCTCAGCTCCCAGAGGACGTGGATTGTGGTGCGGCCGGTGGGAGTGAAGACGTCGGAGACCGATTCCAGGATCAAATGATCCTTCTCGCCGAGTGTCTCGACATAGTGCTGCACCATCAGGCTTCCGCCGATGGTTTCAACATTGATTGACATGCGTTTGCCGTCCGGCGCCGCGGTGAAGCCAGCTGCGATATGTGCTGGGGAACATCCCTGATATTCGCTTTCGCGAAGCGTGAAGCACCATTTGGGGATGTCGATCTTGTCCAACGGTGCGTTGACGATTGCGGTGAAGCTTGAATCGACGATCTCATAGTCGCTCATGGCGAAACTCCTGGGTTTAATATAATGACGTCTTGCAGGAAGGGGCTGCACATCCGCTCGCGGGCTCTGCAGCCCTATTGCAGTTCGTGCGGTCATAACGGCAGCGAATTGCCGGCCTTCTCGTTCACGATGTACTCGGCATACCAACTCGGCCAGTCGGCATCGCGCTGGCCGGTTCGCTTCTCATGCTGCCCGTGGGCCGCTTCGGCACGTCGGAGTGCGCCAGCGAGTTCAGACGACGAGGTGAATGCCGTATCGCTCCCGTCCACTCGTCCAGGCAGGCGCGCCGTCACCTCTTGAAGCAACCAGCCATTGCCGTCCGGATCGTTGAACGAGGCGTAGGAGCGATAGCTACGTCGTTCGGGGTCAGCACCCGGTAATCGAAACCGTCCAAACAAGTAGGGCTCGTCTGAACCGGTGTGATTGTCCCCGGCGTCGTGGAACACTTCGCTGACCTCGACGCCATGCCTGAGCAGGTCGTCACGTGCGGTTTCAATGTCGGAGACAATGAGATAGAGGCCTTGGGCAGAGCCAGGTGTGGCGGCGGTCACGTTCTTGCCGAAAATGACTGAGGCCCCGGAGCCCGGTGGCGTAAATTGGATCACGCGATAGTCATCGGGGCCGACAAAGTCGGCGTCGAGCCGCCAACCAAGATTGCTGTAAAAGGCTTTGGCACGGGACACGTCGACAACGGGAATGACGACGACCTCCAGCTTCATGTCGACCGTCGGCTCTCGTTTGGTTTCGATTGCTGCTGTCATGGCTTTTCCTTTGCTGGCTAGCGGACTGATCCGAATGCCGTCCTGAGTTCCTGGGCGAAGATCATCGGTTGTTCCCAGGCCGCGTAGTGGCCACCCTTGTCGACCGTGTTGTAGTAGATGAGGTTGGGATAGGCCCGCTCGGTCCAGCTCCGAGGAGCTTGATACTGCTCCCCGGGGAAGACAGTCACGGCCACCGGAACTGTGACGCCCTTGGCGTTGAAAAACCCTCCCTTGTATTCCCAGTAGAGACGAGACGCGGAGACGCCGGTGTTCGTCAGCCAATAGAGCGTGATGTCGTCGAGGATTTCGTCCCGCGTCAGTTCACCCGCCGCACTTGTCGTGCGGTTCAGACCCGCAGTGACCGCGGCCGCCGGCTGTGCGTCGGCATCATTGTGGTCGAGTAGCCAGGCCGCCAGTCCGATCGGGGAATCCGCAATGCCGTACAAAGTTTGCGGACGCGCGGCCATCATCCTTGCGTATGCGACCTGCTTGAACGTCCGCACCAGCTGCTCGTAGGCGCGTTGCTCCTCGGTAGAAAGGCCCGATGGAGGAAGGCTGCCGGCCTGCAGAGCCTTATCGACATCTGCGGGAACGGTGGCCGGCATGTTACTGTGTATCGCAAGCAGTCCGGCCGGTTGCTGCAACCCCATCTGGTCGACTACAAATGCACCCCAGTCGCCGCCTTGGGCGACGTATCGGTTATAGCCGAGGCGTTTCATCAGGTCTGCCCAGGCTCGTGCCATGCGCTCAGGACCCCAGCCGGTGGTCGTTGGCTTGCCAGAGAAACCGTAGCCCGCCATCGATGGAATCACGACATGAAACGCGTCCGATGCGCTGCCGCCATGCGCGGGTGGGATCGGTGAGCGGCTCGATGATCTTCAATTGCTCAAAGACAGAGCCTGGCCATCCATGCGTGACGATCAGCGGCAATGCATGCTCGTGTTTGGAACGAACGTGGAGGAAGTGAATGTCCAGCCCGTCGATTTTGGTGATGAATTGCGGGTAGGCGTTGAGCTTTGCCTCGCCCTTGCGCCAGTCGTAATCGGTTGCCCAATAGCGAGCGAGTGTCTGCATCGTCGCGAGCTGCACGCCCTGTGACTGATCCGCGACTGTCTCCTTCTCCGGCCAGCGCGTGGCAAGGATGCGCTGGCGGAGGTCGTCAAGCTGGTCGTCCGCAATGTTGACGCGGAAGGGCTGGATTGCATCGTCTGTCACCGCCGCACGCAGCGTTCCGGGAAGCAAGCTGACGGCGCCGACGGCCGCCGTAGCGGTCAGTAACTGGCGCCGTGTGGGCGCTAGCAGTGTTGCCGATATGACGCCGCTTTCGGTCTTTGCTAATTCGTTCATTGTCGTACCTTTCCGGGTCCGTTCGAGAGTTAGCCTTGCGCCTCTTGCAAAGCCGCGATCACTTCCGCTGTCGTGAGGATTGCGTGCGCGAAGGTGGGCGCGCTCAGTTCGTGTGCGGCATGCATCAACTCGTGCGAGAAGGCGGCAGTCGCATCGCGTACCAGGGTCACGTGATAGCCGAGCTCCATGGCATAGCGGGCAGTGGTATCGATGCAGGTATTGGCGAGCAATCCGGCAACGATCACATGGGTGATCCCCTTCTGCTTCAGCCGCATGTCCAGATCGGTGTTGGCAAACCCGCTTTGCCCCCAATGCTCTTGGGCGACGATGTCGCCGGGCTTCGGCGCAAAGTCGGGATGCCATTCGCCGCCCCATTCGCCGCGCGCGAACTGGTGTTGGTGCATGATCCGCTGTTGGGTGGGATTTGGGTGATCCCAGTCTTCATAATCGCCTGGCTCCCACCGACGGTGGGGGACAATAGCCACCTGGATGTCCGCGGCGCGTACGGCGCCGTTCAACCGGCGGAGGTTATCGAGAAGCCCGACCTCATCGGCGATTGGCTTGAGGCGCGGATAAACCTTTCCGCCCTCGGACAGGAAGTCATTAAATGGATCTACGAGAAGGAATGCGGTTCTCTTTCTGGGATATGCGGCAACCATTGATCATCTCCTTGGCTTGCAACGCGGTAGTTGAACTGGCTTCAACGAGACTGTATATTAGCTATGAAAATCATATCTACAAGTACCTATGAAAAAGAAAGTTACTATGGACAAGATCGAACCTGCCAATCAAACCCTGTGCCCGGTAGCCCGCTCGGAGTTGGTCGTCGGCGACCGATGGACCGTGCTGATCCTGCGCGAGCTGTTCATGCGCAATCACCGCTTCGAGGAGATTCAGGCGCAGACCGGAGGCACTCCTCAGATGATCGCGGGGCGCCTGAAGTCCCTAGAGGCAGACGGATTGGTCGAGCGTCGCCGCTACAACGAGCGACCGCCCCGGTACGAGTACTACCTGACTGAAAAAGGCAACGCCTTTCATCCGGTGATGCTCGCGCTTCGGGCCTGGGGAGAGAGCTGGATGAAATCGCCCGACGAGGGACGGGCGATCAGCTACACGCATCTCTCCTGTGGCGGGTCTGCCGGACTTGGCCCGACGTGCGAAAGTTGCGGCGTGCCTCTGGAGCGAGAGGATCTGCGCGCCGATCTTAATCCTGCCTACGCTGAGGAACGCCAACAGCGGTGGGAGGCGTTCAAGGCGGCAAGGTGAGGTGGATCGGAGTTTCACTCCGGTGAATAGATAAGATTAGTGTCGAGTTTCGAGACTCTCGTGCCTGCCAACAGCGCGAATCTGGCTAACCCCGAGGCTCTTTTATTGGCATGGCTGTGCCGGCAATGTGCTCGAGCGCCTCGTAGAGATCTTCGGCATAGCTGCGCAACACCGTCAGCTCGAAGCGATCCGTCTGCGTGTGCGTCAACTGGACGGAGACATGCCCGAAGAGCGTGACGGCGGAATGACCGACGGGGAAGATCGCGGGATCGAGATCGACCGATGTCCCCCTAGAGAGCAGATCTGCGGCTTTCACGCCGGAAAGGCCGATCCGGATGCGTCCATGGCTCTGGTCCGAGACGAAGGCTTTGCCTTTTAAGTGCTCAGCGAGCGCGGCGATGTATGGGGGCGAAAGGTCTTCATCTCCAGCTATGTACCATTGCTGGTAGCCGGCGGGTCGGACGGCGCTGGCCGGAAGCCCGGCAGCGGAGAGATAGCCGGCGAGGCTTTCGGCATTGACGGCCCCCATAATATGCAGGAGGTGGCCTTCCGGCAGGGGCTCCAGCCGGATGCCCGGCCCTTCGAAGATCGCCTTGCCGGCAAGGGCAGGCCTTAGTTCGGGAAGGTCAGGCATGGAGCTTCTCGTTTTCAGGATCGATGAAGACGGGGTTGCAGAGCACGGCTTCGGTGAATTCGCTTCTGAGGCCATTCCAGACGATCACGGTCTCGCCGATGCGCTCGGGCCCGCGCTTGACCAGCGCCAGGCCGATTGTATGGCCAAGGCTCGGGGAAAAGGCGCTCGATGTTACATAGCCTTGATCGTTTTCAAGCGTAGCGGCCGCACCTTCCGCCAGGATGTGGGCGCCGGTGCGGAAACTCGTTGCCGGGTTCACAGGTTTGACGCCCACGAGGCGGGGGCGGTCGGCCACCTGCAGACCTTCGCGCCGGAGCATCGCCTTGCCGATGAAATCTGGTTTGGTCGTCGAAATCATGCGGGCAAAACCAAGATCGGCGGGGGTTACCGTGCCGTTGATCTCCGCATGGGTGACATGACCCTTTTCGATGCGCATGACGCCGAGCGCTTCTGTGCCATAGGCAGAGATCTCATGCTTCTGACCCGCCTGCATGATTGCGTCGGCAACGAACTCGCCATAGGCCGCGGGCACACCAAGCTCGTAGGCAAGCTCGCCAGAAAAGGAGATGCGAAAGAGACGGCCCGTGAGCGTGCCGCCGAACAGGGAGACCGAACGTGCGCTCATGAACGGGAAGGCCGTATCGGAAATGTCTTCATCGACAATCTCGGAAAGGATGACGCGGGATCTCGGGCCTGCCACCGCCATCTGCGCCCATTGGTCGGTCGACGATGCGAAATAGACGTCCAGCTCGGGCCACAGCGTCTGGGCGCAGAATTCCAGATGCGTCAGCACGCCGGCTGCAAGCGCCGTTGTCGTGGTCATGAAGAAATGATCCTCGCTCAGGCGGCTGGTGGTGCCGTCGTCATAGATCATGCCGTCTTCGCGCAGCATGATGCCATAGCGTGCTTTGCCGACGGGCAGCTTGGCGAAACCGTTGCAATAGACGCGGTCGAGAAAGGTGGCGGCGTCCTTGCCGAAAATTTCGATCTTGCCGAGCGTCGAGACATCGCAGATGCCGGCATTCTTGCGCACGTTCAGGACCTCACGATCGACGCTTTCTCGCCAGGTCTTTTCGCCATCGCGGGGAAACCAGGAGGAGCGGTACCAGAGGCCGGTCTCGACGAAGACCGCACCGTTCTTCTTTGCCCATTCATGCAAGGGAGATTTGCGCACTGGTTGAAAGTGCTTAGCCCGCGAGGTACCTGTCAATGCCCCGAAGGAGACGGGTGTATAGAAGGGCCGGAACGTCGTGGTCCCGACTTCGGCCGGCGAGACGCGGCGAGCCTCTGCCAGCAGGCCGATGGCGTTGATATTGGAAAGCTTGCCTTGGTCGGTCGCCATGCCGTTGGTCGTATAGCGCTTGGCAAGCTCCACATCTCCGTAGCCCTCGCGCACAGCAAGGCCGAGATCCTTCAAATGCACGTCATTTTGATAATCGATGAAGGCCTTTCCCTCGCCGCCTTTGACATGCCAGAGCGGCGCGGCGGCAGCCGATGTTTCCTCTGTTGAAGCAAAGGCGGGTTCAACCTTGCCAAAACCGATTGCCTTTAATGCCTCGGCAGCCTTGAGCGCTCCGTCACCAAGGCAGCTATTCGTGGAAGCAAGAGCTGCCGCGGAGCCCGCAATCAGTAGGCCATCCTGTCTTTCCGGCGCGAGGAAGGCTGCGTGCCGTTCGGACCAGATCGGCTTGGCACCGCGATGGCAGGCAAGATGGATGATCGGGCTCCAGCCGCCGGACATGGCCAAAGCATCCGCATCGATCTTCTTGGTGACCGACCCGCTCGCAATGCTGACCCCGCGGACTTGTTTGGTGCCAATCGCATCGATGATGCATGCGCCGGGAAGGACCCGCGCATTGCCGTTCCATTGTTCGCCATCAGCGCGCGTATCGACGATGGCGAACACTTCGACGCCTGCCGCTTCGAGGTCAGCGGCGGTCCGGTAGCCGGAATTGTTGGTCGTGAAGACCACGGTGCGCTTGCCGGGAGCGATTGCCTGCCGGTTTAGATAGCTGCGCATGGCGCCGGCCATCATGACGCCTGGAATGTCGTTGCCGCCGAATACAATCGGCCGTTCTTCGGCACCGGTGGCGAGGATCGCCTGCTTGGCGATGATGCGCCAAAGGCGTTCGATCGGCTGACGCGGGTTAGGCATTGCCACATGCTTTTGGACGCGTTCGACTGCGCCGAAGACGTTATCGTCGTACCAGCCGATCACGGTCGTGCGCGCAAGGCATTGCACGTTCGGTAAGCCGGCAAGCTCGTTCAAAATGCTGTCAAGGGTCGAGCCGTCCTCCAGAAGCAAGCTGCCGCCGAGAGCGAAGCCTTCGTCCGCGAGAAGAACTCGCGCTCCGGCGCGACCCGCCGTCAATGCTGCGGCAAGTCCTGCAGGTCCAGCACCGATCACAAGCAAATCGCAATGGGCCCAGCATTTCTCGTAGGAGTCGGGATCGGCTTCATAGGACGCCTTGCCGAGACCGGCTGCCTTGCGGATCAGCGGTTCGTAGACCTTCTCCCAGAAGGCTGCCGGCCACATGAAGGTCTTGTAGTAGAAACCGGCACTCAGAAAGGGCGAGAGCAGCCCGTTGACTGCGCCGAAATCGAAGGCAAGCGAAGGCCAGCGGTTCTGACTGCGCGCGATCAGCCCATCATGGAGCTCGATCATCGTGGCGCGGCTATTGGCCTCCGTTCGCCCGCCCATGCCCGTGGTAACAAGCGCATTGGGTTCGGCGGCACCCGCTGTCAGGATGCCGCGCGGCCGGTGATATTTGAAGCTGCGGCCGACGAGCTGGATGCCATTGGCAAGCAGGGCGGAAGCAAGCGTGTCGCCGGGATGGCCAGTCAGGCCCTTGCCGTCGAAACTGAAGGCAATGGTTTTGGAGCGGTCGATCAGACCGCCGGATGAGAGACGATAGCTGCTCATGCGCCACCTCCAAGCTTGGCCAGTGCCGCATCGCGCACGCTATGGACCTTGTGGCTGACGGTATCCCGTTCGACGATCAGCCAGCGGCGGCACCCGGAGGAATGATGCCAATATTCCTTGTGCTGCCCTTTCGGGTTGTCGCGTAGATAGACGTAATCGAACCAATCATGCGTGCCGGCATCCGCGGCCGGGCGGCTAAGGCTTGCATCTCCTTTGATAGTGAACTCTTCCTTGGGACGCGTGCCGCAGTGAGGGCAGGAAATCAGGCTTGCCATCGTCTCATGTCCTCAATGCAGGTTCGGTTGGGCGCCGACACCCTTTTCGTCGATCTGATAGCCGCGCTGAAACCGGTCGAGGCGCAATTGTCTTGCCGTCTCATGCGGCTCGTTGCGGGCGATGAGATGGGCGTAGCAGTAGCCCGACGCGGGTGTCGCCTTGAAGCCTCCGTAGCACCAGCCGGCGTTCAGATAGAGATTATCGAGATGGGTTCGGTCGATGATAGGGGAACCGTCCATGCTCATGTCCATGACGCCGCCCCAGCTGCGCAGATAGCGCACGCGGGTCAGTGCCGGGATCATCGCCACGCCTGCTTCGGCGACATGTTCGACGGTCGCGAGGTTGCCGCGCTGGGCATAGGAATTGTAGCCGTCGATATCGCCCCCGAAGACGAGGCCGCCCTTGTCGGATTGCGAGACGTAGAAATGTCCAGCACCGAAAGTGACGACGCAGTCTATGAAAGGCTTCAGGCTCTCTGAGACGAATGCCTGCAGCACATGGCTCTCGATCGGCAGGCGCAGGCCAGCCAGGTTGGCGACGACGGTGGAATTGCCGGCGGCCGCAAGCGCCAGCTTGCCGCAGCCGATGAAGCCCTTGGTGGTTTCAACACCAGTGACGCGGCCTTGGTCGGTGCGGATGCCTGTGACTTCACAGCCAGTGATGATGTCGACGCCGCGGCTGTCTGCGCCGCGGGCATAACCCCAGGCAACAGCATCATGGCGAACCGTGCCGCCGCGCGCCTGCAGCAGGCCGCCCATGATCGGGAAGCGAGCATTCTCAAAATCGAGGAAGGGCAGCTTCTTGCGCACAGCTTCGCGATCAAGCAACTCGGCATCGACGCCGTGCAGGCGCATGGCATTGCCTCGGCGGGTATAGGCATCGCGCTGCGCATCGGAATGAAAGAGATTGAGTACGCCGCGCTGCGAGACCATGGCGTTGAAGTTGAAGTCCTGTTCCAGTCCTTCCCAGAGCTTCATAGAGAGTTCGTAGAAAGGATTGTTGCCGGGCAGCAGGTAATTGGAGCGGATGATTGTGGTATTGCGGCCGATATTGCCCGAGCCGAGATAGCCCCTTTCCAGAACGGCGACATTGGTGATGCCGAAGGTCTTGGCCAGATAATAGGCTGTCGCTAGTCCGTGGCCCCCACCACCAATGATGATAACATCATAATGCGGCTTCGGTTGTGGCTGCCGCCATGCAGGCCCCCAGCCGCTATTGCCGCGAAGGCCATTTAGGAAAACTGAGAAAGCCGAATAGCGCATGGTCAGGTCCGCTTGAATTCCACTCATGATGACAGAGTGAAAAATACCGACTTGCCTAATTGGGACCTACTTCAATAAAAAAAGGACATGATCTCGATCGACCCAAGAAATACCCAGGCGATAGGCTTCATTCTGATCCCGGGCTTCGCATTGATGTCCTTTGCGTCGGCAAGCGAGCCGTTGCGCGCCGCCAACCTCTTGGCCGGGCGGGAAATCTATCGATTGTCGACGTTTTCGCCGGACGGCACCTCGGCGGTCTCGTCAGGAGGCGTGCCGGTGCCGGCCGAGCCGCTTCCGGGTCGCGGCTCTGGTCTCGGGACGGTCTTCGTCTGCGCCGGCGGATCGCCGCGCGATTGGCAATACCCTTCGGTACTTGCCTGCCTACGCCAACTCGCGCGTGAGGGCGTGCGTATCGGGGGTATTTCCGGGGGACCTTATCTGCTTGCCGCGGCCGGCCTTCTGGCCGAGCGCGATTTCACCATCCACTGGGAGCACGCGCCGGCGCTGCTTGAAGCTTTTCCCGCGCTGTCACCGCGTCAGGCACGCTTTGTCATCGACGGTAATCGAATCACCTGCGGCGGTGGCGTTGCACCCCTTGACATGCTGCATGTGCTGATATCCGAGCGCATGGGCGCTGATTTTGCCCGGCGCGTCAGCGACTGGTATCTGCACACCGAAGTTGGCGAACCGACGGCGCCGCAGCGCGGCTCGCTCGCCGAACGCTATGGCGTGTATCACCCGGGTTTGCTGAGCGTGCTTGAAAAAATGGAGGAAACGATCGAGATGCCGCTCGACCGCACGGCCATGGCGCGAATTGCCGGGGTCACGCCGCGTCACCTCGACCGACTGTTTGCCAGTCATCTCGGCTCGACATTCCTTGAGCAATATCGGCAAATAAGGCTACGGCATGCCAGGCGGCTTCTGGAACAGGGCCCGCTTTCGATTTCAGAAATTGCCATTGCTACGGGCTTTTCCAGTGGCGCACATTTTGCCCGAGCCTATCGCTCTTTGTATGGGATTACGCCCGGCGAAACCCGTCGCGCCTGATTTTCGCGGCAGTTGAGATAATTTCACTGCGAGGATAGAGTTCTTCCATGCAAGCCCTGCCGGCAAAAGGATAAAGAATGAAAACCAAGGCAGACCAGATAGCAACCGACGACCAATCCCACACCGGACGCACGGCCTTCTCGCAGAATCCACATGCGCTTCGCGAACCAAAAGAAAACAATCTCGAAATGGCGATCGGCCACGAGGTCCGCGCCTATCGCAAGAAGCTCGGCATCACCGTGACGGATCTCGCAGCCGCGACGGGTATCTCGCTCGGCATGCTGTCGAAGATCGAGAACGGCAATATATCGGCGTCGCTGACGACGCTGCAATCGTTGTCGCGCGCGCTCGGCGTTCCGCTGACAGCCTTCTTCCGCCGCTACGAGGAGCCGCACAATGCCGTCTTCGTCAAGGCCGGCCAGGGTGTGGAGCTTGAGCGGCGGGGCACGCGCGCGGGTCATCAATATAATCTGCTTGGGCATATCGACAATAATTCGAGCGGCGTCATCGTCGAGCCCTATCTCATCACCCTGACGGCAGATTCGGATGTCTTCCCCACCTTCCAGCATGAGGGCATGGAGTTCCTCTATATGCTCGAGGGCGAGGTGATGTACCGACACGGCGATCAGCTCTATCCCATGCAGCCGGGCGACAGTCTCTTCTTCGATGCCGACGCGCCGCATGGACCGGAAGTGCTGGTGAAACTCCCGGCAAAATATCTGTCGATCATCAGTTACCCACAACGCGGCAAGACCGACTGACTTGCCTTAAAAGAAAAAAATATTCTTTTGAGTTGAAAGACGGCGGCGGACCTGATAGCCATTTTGCAGATGCAAAAACGGAGGGTTCGGGCATGTGCGGAATTGTCGGTCTTTTCCTGAAGGATAAGGCGCTGGAGCCGAAACTCGGCGCGCTTCTGTCTTCCATGCTGATCAAGATGACCGATCGCGGACCTGACAGCGCGGGCATTGCGATCTACGGCAACGATATTGGCAATACAGCGAAGATAACCGTTCAGTCGGCCGATCCGGCCAAGGATTTCGAGGGGCTGGAACATGCACTGCGGCGGGCGCTCGAGGTCCCGGTGACCGTGGTGGTCAAGTACACGCACGCGGTCATCACCCTTGCCAAGGACAAGCTCGACGAGGGCAGGGCGGCCCTGACGGCACTGCGGCCGGAGATCCGCGTCATGAGCAGCGGTGATACCGTCGAGATCTACAAGGAAGTCGGCCTGCCGAAAGATGTGGTCTCGCGCTTTGGCGTGACCGACATGTCCGGCACGCACGGCATTGGGCATACCCGCATGGCGACGGAATCGGCCGTTACCACGCTCGGTGCGCATCCCTTCTCCACCGGCGCGGACCAGTGCCTTGTTCACAACGGTTCTCTGTCGAACCACAATAACCTGCGCCGCGAGCTGAAGCGCGAGGGCATGATCTTCGAAACGGAAAACGACACCGAAGTCGCCGCCGCCTATCTCACGGCAGAGATGGCCAAAGGCAAGGATCTCGGGGCGGCGCTTGAAAGCGCGGTCGACGATCTCGATGGCTTCTTTACTTTCGTCGTCGGCACCAAGTCGGGCTTCGGTGTCGTCCGCGATCCAATTGCCTGCAAGCCGGCGGTCATGGCGGAAACCGATCAATATGTCGCCTTCGGCTCCGAATATCGCGCGTTGGTCAATCTCCCGGGCATCGAGAATGCCCGCATATGGGAGCCGGAGCCGGCAACCGTCTATTTCTGGGATCACGAAAAGGCTGCCTGATCGGCGCGCTGCAATCGAGAGAGTTTTTCATGCCAGTTTTCGACCTATCCGTCACGCCGCTGCGCGAACTCAACAGCACACTCCATGGCCTTGCGGCAGGCGCCAACGACACGGCCTTCGAAGTCATCAATCCGCGCGGCCACCATGCTGTCGCCGCCGGCATCGACGCGCCGGTCACCGTCGATATCAAAGGGTCCGTCGGCTATTACTGCGCCGGCATGAACGATGGCGGTATCGTCACCGTGCATGGCTCGGCGGGTCCTGGTGTCGCCGAGAACATGATGTCCGGCAGCGTCATCATCGAAGGTGACGCCAGCCAATATGCGGGGGCGACCGGCCGCGGAGGCTTGCTCGTCATCAAGGGCAACGCAGCGTCGCGCTGTGGCATCTCGATGAAGGGCATCGATATCGTCGTCTACGGCAATATCGGCCATATGTCCGCCTTCATGGGGCAGTCCGGCCATCTGGTCGTGCTCGGTGACGCCGGCGATGCGCTGGGCGATAGCCTTTATGAAGCCAAGCTCTTTGTTCGTGGCTCGGTCAAAAGCCTCGGTTCAGACTGCGTCGAAAAGGAAATGCGTCCGGAGCATCTGGCAAAGCTCTCTGAGCTTCTCGAAAAGGCCGGCGTGCGTGGCATCGCGCCCAGGGAGTTCAAGCGCTACGGATCAGCCCGCAAACTTTATAATTTCAACATCGATAATGCCGACGCGTATTGAGACGAAGGGGACCCCATGAGCTACCACAATCCATACACGCCGCCGCGCAAGTCGGCCACCTTCGACGATCATACGCTCGCTGAAATCCGCCGTGCGGCGGCGACCGGCATCTACGATATTCGCGGCGCCGGCACCAAGCGCAAGGTGCCCCATTTCGATGATCTGCTGTTCCTCGGCGCTTCGATCTCACGCTATCCGCTCGAAGGCTATCGCGAGAAATGCGATACCACCGTCGTCCTCGGCAGCCGTTTCGCCAAGAAGCCAATCACGTTGAAGACCCCGATTACTATCGCCGGCATGAGCTTCGGTGCTCTTTCGGGCAACGCCAAGGAAGCGCTCGGGCGGGGCGCAACGCTTGCCGGCACGTCGACCACGACAGGCGACGGTGGCATGACGGACGAGGAGCGCGGCCATTCGCAGACACTGGTCTATCAGTATCTCCCCTCGCGCTACGGCATGAATCCAAAAGACTTGCGCCGCGCCGATGCGATCGAAGTGGTCGTCGGGCAGGGGGCAAAGCCTGGCGGCGGCGGCATGCTGCTCGGCCAGAAGATCTCGGATCGCGTCGCCAACATGCGCAATCTGCCGAAAGGCATTGATCAGCGCTCGGCCTGCCGCCATCCAGACTGGACCGGCCCGGACGATCTCGAAATCAAGATCATGGAATTGCGCGAAATCACCGATTGGGAGAAGCCGATCTACGTCAAGGTCGGCGGTGCGCGGCCCTATTATGACACGGCCCTCGCTGTCAAGGCCGGTGCCGATGTCGTCGTGCTCGATGGCATGCAGGGTGGCACCGCTGCGACACAGGACGTCTTCATCGAGAATGTCGGCATGCCGACGCTCGCCTGTATTCGACCCGCCGTCCAGGCGCTGCAGGATCTCGGCATGCATCGTAAGGTGCAGCTCATCATTTCCGGTGGCATCCGCTCCGGTGCGGATGTGGCAAAGGCGCTTGCGCTTGGCGCGGATGCAGTTGCCATCGGCACGGCGGCGCTCGTCGCAATCGGCGACAACGATCCCAAATGGGAGGAAGAGTATCAGAAACTCGGCACGACGGCCGGTGCCTATGATGACTGGCACGAGGGCAAGGACCCGGCTGGCATCACGACGCAGGATCCGGAGCTTGCCAAGCGCCTCGATCCTGTTGCGGCCGGCAGGCGCCTTGCCAATTATCTCAAGGTGATGACCCTGGAGGCGCAGACGATCGCGCGCGCTTGCGGCAAAAATCATCTGCACAACCTGGAGCCGGAGGACTTGTGTGCGCTAACAATGGAAGCTGCCGCCATGGCGCAGATTCCACTTGCCGGCACCAACTGGTATCCAGGTAAGGGAGGCTTTTAAGATTCCGGCCGGGCCGAGGGGCCCGGCCGCTGCATGCATCATCGAAGTGTCTCGAAGAAATCCAAAGGGGAACGAGAATGACACTGGATCTTGCTGCCTTTGCAAAAGACAAAGGCATCAAATATTTCATGATCAGTTATACGGATCTTTTTTCCGCTCAGCGCGCCAAACTGGTGCCGGCCCAGGCGATTGCCGGTATGCAGGAAGAGGGCGCCGGCTTTGCCGGCTTTGCGACCTGGCTCGACATGACGCCCGCCCATCCCGATCTTTTCGCCGTGCCTGATGCATCCTCCGTCATCCAGCTCCCGTGGAAGAAGGATGTTGCCTGGGTCGCGGCCGATTGCATGATGGAAGGCGAACTCGTCGGCCAGGCGCCGCGCAATGTGTTGAAGAAGCTCGTCAGGCAGGCCGCGGCCGAAGGCAAGCGGGTCAAGACCGGCGTCGAAGCGGAATTCTTCCTGATCACTCCCGATGGCAGCAAGATATCCGACGAATACGACACGGCGGAAAAGCCATGCTATGACCAGCAGGCCGTTATGCGGCGCTACGACGTCATCTCGGAAATCTGCGACTATATGCTGGAACTCGGCTGGGGCGCCTATCAGAACGACCACGAGGACGCCAACGGCCAGTTCGAGATGAACTGGGAGTTCGACGATGCACTGAAGACGGCCGACAAGCATTCCTTCTTCAAATTCATGGTCAAGTCGATCGCTGAGAAGCACGGGCTTCGCGCCACCTTCATGCCCAAACCCTTCAAGGGCCTCACAGGCAATGGCTGCCATTGCCATATCTCAGTGTGGGACAATGACGGCAGGATCAACGTCTTTGCAGATAGAGAGGCCGAATTCGGTCTGTCGGCCCAGGGTAAGCATTTCCTCGGCGGCATCATGAAGCATGCTTCATCACTGGCGGCGATCACCAACCCGACGGTCAATTCCTATAAGCGCATCAACGCGCCGCGCACGACATCGGGTGCTACCTGGTCCCCCAATACCGTGACATGGACCGGCAACAACCGGACCCATATGGTGCGTGTGCCGGGCCCGGGCCGCTTCGAGCTGCGCCTGCCAGATGGCGCGGTCAATCCCTACCTCTTGCAGGCGGTCATTATCGCTGCAGGCCTCGACGGCTTGCGCAGCCGGGCCGATCCGGGACCTCATCATGATATCGACATGTATGCGGAGGGCCACCTGGTAAAGAATGCACCGCGCCTTCCGCTCAATCTGCTCGACGCCCTGCGAGCCTATGACGAGGACGAGGGTCTGAAGCAGGCGATCGGTTTGGAGTTCTCCGAAGCCTATCTGAAGCTGAAGCATCAGGAATGGAACGCCTACTGTTCGCATTTCACGCAGTGGGAGCGCGACAGCACGCTCGATATCTGAGTGCAGAGCCAAAAGATGCCTGAAATGACCAATGCGCCGGGACATACCCGGCGCAGAGGCGGATTTCCAACCATGGACGGCGGATCAAGATCAGCATGACGAGCTATGTATTGACAGTGACGTGCAAATCGACGCGTGGGATCGTTGCGGCGATCTCGAACTATCTGGCCGAGCAGGGCTGCAACATCGTCGATTCCAGCCAGTTCGACGATCTCGATACCGGCAAGTTCTTCATGCGCGTCTCCTTCATCTCAGAAGAAGGCATCGGCGGCCCAGCGCTTGTCGAAGGTTTCAAGCCGATCGCCGGCAAGTTCGCCATGGATGCCGAAATCCACGATGCCAAGAAGCGCATAAAGGTGCTGCTCATGGTCTCGCGCTTCGGCCATTGCTTGAACGACCTGCTCTATCGCTGGAAGATCGGCGCGCTGCCGATCGACATCGTCGGGGTCGTCTCCAATCATTTCGATTACCAAAAGGTTGTCGTCAATCACGATATCCCCTTCCACCACATCAAGGTGACGAAGGACAACAAGCCGCAGGCCGAAGCTCAGCTGATGGAAATCGTCGACCAGACCGGCACCGAACTCGTCGTTCTGGCGCGCTACATGCAGGTTTTGTCGGATGCGCTGTGCCGGAAGATGTCGGGCCGGATCATCAACATCCATCATTCCTTCCTGCCGTCCTTCAAGGGAGCGAACCCCTACAAGCAGGCCTACGAGCGCGGCGTGAAGCTGATCGGGGCGACGGCGCATTATGTGACGGCCGATCTCGACGAGGGTCCGATCATCGAGCAGGACACGGCGCGCATCACCCATGCGCAGTCGGCCGACGACTATGTCTCGATCGGCCGCGATGTGGAGAGCCAGGTGCTGGCCCGCGCCATCCATGCGCATATCCACTTCCGCACCTTCCTGAACGGCAATCGTACCGTCGTCTTCCCGGCAAGCCCTGGTTCCTATGCCTCCGAGCGCATGGGGTGAGCGATGACGTCTGCGGCAGTGATCGACGGGAGACAAGCGGCGGCTTCGGTAATCGAGGCTGTAAAGGCCGCAGCGACAGGACTTGAGCAAGAGGCCAGGGTGAAGACCGGGCTTGCAGTCGTCATCGTCGGCGATGATCCGGCCAGCCACACCTATGTCGGCGCCAAGGGTCGCATGGCCAAAGAATGCGGCTTCAACTCCATCCAACACACACTGCCGACCGAAACGACGCAGGAAGAGCTTGCCGGCCTGGTGGCGGCGCTGAACGACGATCCCATGATCCACGGCATTCTCGTTCAGCTGCCGCTGCCGAAACATCTGAATTCCGATGCGATCATTCAGTCGATCCAGCCACAGAAGGATGTCGACGGCCTGCATGTCGTCAATGCCGGCAAGCTGGCGACCGGCGATCTGGCAACCGGACTGATCTCCTGCACGCCGGCCGGCGCCATGCTTTTGGTGCGCTCCATCCATGGTGAGGATCTGTCAGGTCTGAATGCTGTGGTCATCGGCCGCTCCAACCTGTTCGGCAAGCCCATGGCGCAATTGCTGCTTTCTGCCAATGCGACGGTTACGACGGCGCATTCGCGCACCAAGGATCTCGCCTCCGTCGCAAGAGGTGCCGATATTCTGGTGGCGGCCGTCGGCCGCCCGGAAATGGTGAAAGCGGATTGGGTGAAGCCGGGCGCCACCGTTATCGATGTCGGCATCAACCGGATCGATGCGCCGGAGCGGGGCGAGGGCAAGAGCCGGCTGGTCGGCGACGTCGCCTATGGAGAGGCTGCCGATGTAGCTGCCGCGATCACGCCGGTTCCTGGCGGTGTCGGGCCGATGACGATTGCCATGTTGATGGCCAATACCGTTATCGCAGCCCATCGCGCCGCCGGCAAAAGGCCGCCGAAGTTTTGAGCGAAATGCTATCTCGAGAGTGAGAAAAACCCTTCGGATCGGCTTGCCAAGGCGTGAAAGATAATTATACTCAGGAAATAAATATTCCATAGAAGAAAAAGAGGGAACGAATGGCATTATCATGGCGTTTCTCCGCCCTGGCGGACCGGCACCGTGCTCTCGGATCGAAACTCGAGGACTGGAGCGGCATGGGAACCGCTTGGACCTACGATAAGGACATCTCGCAGGAGCATGTCGCGATCCGCACCAAGGCCGGCATCATGGACGTTTCCGGCCTCAAAAAGGTGCATCTGGTTGGGCCGCACGCCATTGCCGTTCTCGACTATATCACGACGCGCGACATGTCGAAGATCTATCCCGGCCGCTCGGTCTATGCCGCGATGCTCAACGACCGCGGCTACTTCACGGACGACTGCATCGTCTATCGCACCGGTCCGAACTCGTGGATGCTGGTGCATGGCTCTGGGTCCGGCCACGAGGAAGTGCTCAAGCAGGCGACCGGCCGCAACTGCGCCGTCCTCTTCGACGATGACCTACACGATCTGTCACTGCAAGGACCGATCGCTGTCGATTATCTCGCCAAATATGTGCCCGGCATCCGCGATCTCAAATACTTCCATCATATGCAAACGACGCTGTTCGGCGCGCCTGTGATGATCTCGCGCACCGGCTATACCGGCGAGCGCGGTTACGAGATCTTCGTGCGCGGACAAGATGCGTCCTTGGTCTGGGACCGCATCGTCTCGGAAGGTGAAGAGATGGGGATCATTCCCTGCTGCTTCAGCGTCCTCGACATGCTGCGCGTCGAAAGCTATCTGCTCTTCTATCCCTATGATAACTCGCAAATGTATCCCTTCGCCGACCAGCCGCCCGGCGACAGCCTGTGGGAGCTCGGCCTGGATTTCACCGTTAGCCCCGGCAAGACCGGTTTCCGCGGCGCCGAGGAACATGCACGTCTCAAGGGCAAGGAACGATTCAAGATCTTCGGCATGCTGATTGATGCTGACGGTCCGGCCGATCTCGGCGACGAAGTCTATTACGAGGGCAAAAAGGTCGGGGTCATCACCTGCCCCTGCTATTCGACGCTTACCAAGAAGTCGATGGCGATCGCCCGTCTCGATGTCGACAAGGCTGTGCAAGGCACGAAGCTGGAAGTCCGCGGCCAAAACCGCAAGGCGAGCGCGATTGCCCATACGCTGCCATTCGACGATCCGGAAAAGAAGAAGAGGACGGCCATCGGCTAAAGGAGGCGCTCATGCTTGTCGAAGGCATTAAGAGCCGACCGGCTTACCGTGGTCTCTCCATTCAGCCACATGCCCGGCGACACCTCTTCGTTCTCGAAGGGGAAGGCGCCCTTGCTCTTCTCGATCAAGGCGCCGTGCTCGATGACGCAACGCTGTCGCGTAGCGAGATCCTTTACGTTGCACGCGGCTCGCAGGGCAAGGGGCATGATGCTTCCTTGCGCAATCTTGGCGCCGACATGTTCTTCACGGCGCCGACGATCGCCACGTTGCTCTTCCGCCTGAGAGGCTCGCTTTCGACGGCTCACATGGGCACGAGGCTCTATATCGCCGGCACCGAGGGATTTATCGGCCAAGCGATGATGGTGGCGATGGATTTGGGCATGGACCACGCCTCGATCATAACGGAGCATCGCGGCTCGCTCGCAAGGCGGGTACAGTGCGTGCACTGCAAGGGCGTCACAGACGATGTGACGCATAGCCCGTTTAACTGCGGCCATTGCCGGCTGCCGCTTCTGGTCCGCGATCATTATTCGCGCCGCCTGGGCGCCTTCCAGGGTGTCAATATCGATGCAGAGGAACCAGGCAGTGCGCCCGATCCCGAGGAGTTGTTTTTGTGAGCGGTGGTACAGAAATTCCGGTCCGCGTCGCAAAGGTGACGCCGGTTGCCGAACGGATAAAGCGGTTCCGTTTCGAGCGTCTCGACGGTAAACCCATGCCCTATTTTTCCGGCGGCGCTCACGTCATCGTCTCGATGAACGATGAAGCCCATGTGCGCCGCAACGCCTATTCGCTCATGTCGCCGCCACATGATTGCTCGGCCTATGAGATCAGCGTGCTGCGGGTTGAAGAATCGCGCGGTGGCTCCGCCTTCATGCATGACAAGGTAAGGGAGGGCGACGAGCTCAAGGTCTCCTATCCCGTCAATTTCTTCCAGCCGGACTGGCGTGGCCGCAAGCATCTCTTGATCGCCGGCGGCATCGGCATCACCCCTTTCATCGCGATGATGGAGCAGTTTTCCCGCGAAGGTGCCAATTTCGAGTTGCACTATGCTGTTCGTTCGCTTGATCAAGGCGCTTACTGCCGCGAGCTTGTCGAACAATATGGCTCGCAGCGCGTGAAAATCTATTGTGACTCCGATCGCAATTTCATTCCGGTCTCCCGCCTTCTCGAAAGTCAGCCGCTCGGCACGCATCTCTATGTGTGTGGTCCGGCCGGGATGATCGATGGCGTGCTGAAAACGGGTATCCAAGCCGGATGGCCGGAGCAAAATCTCCATTCGGAACGCTTCCTGTCATCACAACCCGGCAAGCCCTTCTCCATCGTGCTGACCCGATCGGGCAAGACCGTACATGTCGGCCATCACGAAAGCATGCTGGAAGCGATCGAGGCGGCGGGTGTCGATGCACCCTACCTCTGTCGCGGCGGAGCATGCGGACAATGCGAGACAGGCGTTGCCGTCTGTGATGGCAAACTTCTGCATAACGACGTCTATCTGAACGATGAAGAAAAGGCCTCCGACCGAAAGGTAATGATCTGCGTCTCCCGCTTTGAGGGGAGCGCGCTGCATCTCGACCTCTAGGCATTCGGCCGATATCCAGGAGAACGGACATGGCAATCGCCTTCAAGCAGGAAACGTTTCGAGACGATTTCAGCTATCGCAACAGTCCAGAAAACATCCGGCGCTTTCCATTTCCCTTCGACCGCGACGAATACATGTATTCCGTCAACATGGAACCGCATGTGAAGGGGCAGAAGAATACGGTCTTTGAAAGCCTCATCGACGTCGACGAGCACTATGTCGCCGAGATGCACGACCGGGCTCTGGTGCTGAAGGAAGATCCGCTACGCTATCAGGCGCTGCCGCACATGATGACAGCGCAATGGGATACGCTGGAACTGCTGATGGAAGAGCAGGCGGCCGGCTATCCCGAACATTTCACGCTCATAAGGAATGGCGAACAGTGGCGCTGGATCAACCGCCCGCTCGGCATCGACGACAGCTTCACCTTCGGCGACGCGTCGACACTGCCCTATGAGCCGTTCGAATACATTACCCGCCAAGCTCAGGGCGACTTTTGCATCGTCGACCAGCGTGACGCCAATCTGTGGATGGATGCCGGCATGGTCACGACCCAGGCCGACTGGTCGCTCGATTTCGACATCGGCATGAACTTCATGGAGTGGCACGGGCCGGTGCCGCTTGCCCACCAGAAAGGCATCTTCGAGCGCGCGCTGAAGTTCCTTTTGAACCTGCAGCAGGGCAAGCCCACGCGCCGTTTCAACTGGACGATGACGATCAATCCGCGTCTCGATACCAGCCCGGAAAATTATCCGAAATGGGGTCCGGACCGCACCACGGTCACACCGGAAAACGTCGGCGAAAAGGTGCATCTTCGCGTGGAGCTGCAGAGCCTGTGGCGCCTGCCGCGGTCGAACGCCATTCTCTTCGTCATCCGCTGCTATCTGATGAACATGAACGAACTGGTGACCGTGCCCAAATGGGCGCGCCGCTTCCCGCGTGTGCTGAAAACCCTGCCGCCGGAACTCATCGACTACAAGGGCCTGACCCGCTACCGCCAGACCACGATCGACTGGCTTTCGAAATATGACGACGGCGTCCCGACCAGTCCCGGCATTTTCCCGGATTGATGCGCACGCCATGCCAAACAGTGCTTGCCAAAAGAACGTCGATACAATCGAAGAGGGAAATGCCACATGACACGAGTTGCCGTTATCGGTGCCGGCCCTTCGGGCCTTGCCCAGTTGAGGGCCTTTCAATCGGCAGCAAAGAAGGGTGCTGATATTCCGGAAGTCGTCTGCTTCGAAAAGCAGTCCGATTGGGGCGGCCTTTGGAATTATACCTGGCGCACGGGCCTCGATGAATATGGCGAACCCGTCCATGGCAGCATGTATCGCTATCTCTGGTCGAACGGCCCGAAGGAATGCCTGGAATTTGCCGATTATTCCTTCGAGGAGCATTTCGGCAAGCCTATCGCCTCCTATCCGCCTCGGGCTGTGCTTTGGGATTATATCAAGGGACGCGTCGAAAAGGCCGATGTGCGCAAATGGGTGCGCTTCAGCACGCCGGTGCGCATGGTGCGCTTCGATGAAGAGACGAAGAAGTTCACGGTGACGGCGCACGACCGCACAAAGGACCGGATGTATGACGAGGTGTTCGATTATGTCGTCGTTGCCTCGGGTCACTTCTCGACGCCGAACGTGCCCTATTTCGAGGGTGTAAAGACCTTCAATGGCCGCGTGTTGCACGCGCACGATTTCCGCGATGCGCTGGAGTTCAGGGACAAGGACGTGCTTTTGGTCGGCCGCAGCTATTCGGCCGAGGATATCGGATCGCAATGCTGGAAATATGGGGCGAAATCCGTAACGACGAGCTATCGCTCCAAGCCGATGGGCTTCAAATGGCCTGCAAACTTCGAAGAGCGGCCTCTGCTGACGCGGCTTGAAAACAAGACGGCCTATTTCCTCGACGGCTCATCGAAGGATGTCGATGCGCTGATTCTCTGCACGGGCTATCAGCATCATTTCCCCTTCCTGCCAGATGACCTGCGGCTGAAGACGGCAAACCGCCTTTGGGCCGACCACCTCTACAGGGGCGTGATCTTCGACAAGAATCCGCAGCTCTTCTATATCGGCATGCAGGATCAGTTCTACACCTTCAACATGTTCGACGTGCAGGCCTGGTGGGCGCGCGATGTCATGATGGGCCGCATCAAGCTGCCGCACGAGGAAGACCTGCAGGCAAACTTCGACAAATGGCGCGCCCGCGAGGAAACGCTCGAGGATGCCGAGCAGATGATCTGGTTCCAGGGCGATTATGTGAAGGAGTTGCTCGCCGAGACCGACTATCCGAGCTTCGACATCGAAGGCACGAATCGAACCTTCATGGAGTGGGAGCATCACAAGGCTGAAAACATCATGGGCTTCCGCGACAATGCCTATCGCTCGCTGATGACCGGCACCATGTCGCCGACACATCATACACCGTGGGTCGATGCGCTCGATGATTCCATGGAGGAATATCTGCGCAATTGATCCGCGGTCACTTCCCCACCTAACCGGCAAGGGAGGCGAAGAGCAGCCTTTGCCGGCCTTTTATGTGTTGAAACGAAACGAGTTCATCCGCAACCTTCTCTTCGGGGCATGGCCTTCATGGATTTCCAGACAAGCGTTCTCGGCCGCATGGCCGGTTTTCTTTACCGCTGCCGGGCAGACGAAAACTATACGATGCTGGAGATGACCGATGGCATCGAACGCATCTTCGGCTATCCAGCCGAGGAGATCATCGGCAATGTTAAACGCACCTTCACGTCGATCATGTGCGAGGAGGACGTGCCTCTGATGGATAAGGTCGTGGGCATCGCGCTGGAAGGCCGCATCGACTGGACGATGGAATATCGTATCCGCCACCGTGACGGACATTATGTCTGGGTGACGGAGACGGGAGGCGGCGTCTGGGATGAAAATGGCGAGCTGCTCTATCTCGAGGGCAGCATCATCAACATCGAGTCGCTCTACCAGCGCATCGACGAGCAGACTGCCGGTATGCGCATCACTGCCTCGAAGACCAACGAGATCCTGCACTCGCTGCGCTACCTGAAGCTCCTTGCCGTCAATGCAGGTATCGAGGCGGCGAGGGCGGGGACAGCAGGATCCGGTTTCGCCGTGCTCGCCGCCGAGATGCGTCAGCTCGCCAATTCCTCCGAAGAGGCAGCAAGGGCGATCACCAGCGCCCAGCGCAGGGAATAAAGCCTTTACGAACGCGGCCGGGTCTTCTGCGGGTCGTAGTGTGACAGAGGCACCACCACCGCCGGCAGGCGCTTTTGGTGGCCGTCGAGCTTACCGATCTCGACCTCGGTGCCGATGGTGGCATGGGTCACGTCGATGCGGGCGAGCGCAACCGTCTTACCGAGGATAGGAGAGCGCGTCGCACTGGTGACGACGCCGATCTGGGCACGGCCGAGATGGATGCAATCGCCGTGGCTAACCGTTTCGTTCGCCTTCACATCCAGGCCAAGCATCAGATGGCGGGGATGCTCCTTGCGGCGCAGGAGCGCCTCGCGGCCGATGAAATCGTCCTGCTTGGATTTCAGCGGCACGGCAAAACCGATGCCCGCTTCGAATGGATCAGTCTGATCGTCGAATTCGTGATTGGCGAAGACGAGACCTGCCTCGATCCGGACCATGTCGAGCGCCTCAAGCCCCATCGGCTTCAGCCCGTAGGGCTCGCCGGCCTTCCAGACCGCATCGAAGACTGTCAACGCATCCTTCGGATGACAGAAGATCTCATAGCCCAACTCGCCGGTATAGCCGGTGCGCGAGACGACGACGGGAGCTCCCTCGAAGCCACCGATGCGCCCGACGGTGAAGCGGAACCATTCGAGCTCGCCGATATCGGGTTGGCGTGGCGCCGTCCAGATGATCTCCTTGAGAATGTCGCGGCTCTTCGGACCCTGCAGGGCGATATTGTGCATCTGGTCCGTCGAGGAGCGGACCCAGGCCTTGTAACCCTTCTTCTCTGCCTGTTCGCGCAGCCATATGCCGCTGTAGTCGTCGCCGCCGATCCATCGGAAATTCTTGTCCCCGAGGCGAAAGAGCGTGCCGTCGTCGATCATGCCGCCGTGCTCGTAGCACATGGCGGAATAGACGACCTGTCCAGTCGACAGCTTACGCACGTCGCGCGTCAGGCAATATTGCAGCAATTCCTCCGCATCCGGGCCCGTGACCTCGAATTTGCGCAATGGCGACAGGTCGATGACAGCGGCCCTTTCACGGCAGGCCCAGTATTCTTCGACCGGACCTTCGGAGGAAAACCGGTTTGGCAGCCAGTAGCCGCGATATTCGGTGTAATCCCGCGTCAGTGCCGCGAGGCGGGGGTGAAAGGCGGTTTCCCGCGTCAGTTCTGCATCGGCGTCAGGGGTCATGCGATAGGCTACCGCTCGTGAGAATTTTTCTTTTCCGGAGAAGGTGCGGACGTGGATGTCGGTCGGATCCCAGCCATTGGCCGCATCGATATCGTCGGGGCAAGAGGAGGAGACGCAGACGAGATCGGTCAACGCCCGCATCAGGACATAATCGCCCGGTCGAGACCATGGCTCGTCCAGGTAGAGCTGGTTGTTGTGGTCTATATTCGTATTGTAGAAATAATTGAGTGCCTCCCAGCCTTTGCGGCCGGGTATGCCGTAGGGCGCCAGCGCCGCATTGAAATTGTCGGTGCAATTGACATGGCCTGGATAGCCCATGTCATCGTAGTAGCGCGAATTGCAGGCGGTCGCGAATGCGTCATGGCGGCCGACCGTATCCTGGACGATCTCCACCAGCGGCTCGAAGTCTCGGTCGAAAGCTTTGGATGGCAGCCCTGGGGCAGGATAGCTGCGACCGAGCAGGGTGCGGGTGACGGTGGAATCCAGCGCAAGATCGAGGCCCTTATCGACCTTGCGGGCGGCAAAGGCCTGGAAATCTGTGCACTGCCGGCCGTAGACGTCGATGATCTGGATAAACTCTCCGGCACGGACGAAATAGGCTGAGGCGGTCGCCGCCTTGATGCGGATGTCTTCGATCGGATCGGCAATTGGCTCGGGGAGGGCCGCTGCATAGTCACGAATCAACCTGCTGCGCCGGATATGGACCTCGATCGGTGTTGCCGTATCCTGTGCGTCAGGCGACATCAATGCTGCGGGTGCGGCGGCAATCAGCAGACCCTTCATAGCGATAGCAAACTCTGCCTTGCTGCCCGCAATGGACGCTTCGCCGAAAATGCGGATCGCGCCTGCCGTGCCGAGATCAGCTCCGCGTCGCTCAAGCGCCCTGCGGGTCCGGGCGGCACTCTCATCATCCGAAGAGAGAATGGCCTTCAGTCCGTCCGCCGAGCCGGTGAAGGCTGCGCCAAGGCCGGCCCATTGAAACCGGCCGTTTTCGTCGAGGAAGGAAAGTTCGCAGGCTTGTCCTCCCTCGCTGTCGACGATGGTGACGTGGTCACCTGCCTCAACGCCAACAACAATGGATGCTCCACCTTTGCAGCGGTAACGCTCGAAATCCTGCGATAGCGCGGGAATACCGGGATAGCGGATGATGCTTGCCGATACTGGTCGCACCCCAACGATCCCGGGATGGTGATCTCGCATATGATCCTCATGGGATTTGATGTGCCCTCCGGCACTTAACTCATGCTGACAAAATGCCACCCGAAAGTAAAGGCATATTGACTAAAAAGAAAATATCTTCACTATGCATAAAGGGTCAAGACTCGGAAATCCGCTCGGGAACGCGGATTGGGAAAATGCCGGGCAGCCCATGCAGGCCACGGGAGGCACGTTCAGGGAGACGTACGCAAAGTTACGTCCCGAACAAAATAGAATGGGGAATTTCATCGATGACGGATATCGTGGACGCCGGCGTTGCTGTCGGCACCGAAGGTAAGCTTATACGCGCGCTTGACTGGAAGGGCGCATTCTGGGTGGCAGCCGGCGTGCCGCCGCTTGTTCTCTTTTCTATCGGCGGGATTGCAGGCACGACCGGCAAGCTCGCCTTTGTCGTCTGGATCATCTCGATGATCATGGGCTTCCTACAATCATTCACCTATGCCGAAATCGCCGGCATGTTCGGCAACAAGTCAGGCGGCGCCTCAGTCTATGGCGCCACGGCCTGGCTGCGCTATTCGAAATTCATCGCGCCGCTGTCGGTCTGGTGCAACTGGTTTGCGTGGTCGCCGGTGCTCTCGCTTGGCTGCGCCATTGCGGCCGGTTATATTCTCAACGCTTTCTTCCCGATTCCGGCAGCGGACTCTCAGGCGGTTCTCGCCTGGATCAGCGCGCATGCCGCTTCGGTCACGGCCGATAGCCCCCGCGTTGCCGAATATATTGCGGCCCATGCTGGCACTTCGCCTGAGGATGCCGTCAAGGCGCTATTAAGCGCTGACGGTGTTGCCGCGCTGACGCCGGCAATCCGCAGTTGGTCGCTCGTCAGCTTCAGCATTCCTTTCCTCGCCACCGCCAATGTCAACGCCACCTTTTTCATCGGTGGCATCCTGATGCTGATCATTTTTGCGATCCAACATCGCGGCATCTCCGAAACGGCGAGCGTGCAAAAATGGCTGGCAATCATCGTGTTGGTGCCGTTGCTCATCATTGGCCTCTATCCGATCATTAGTGGCCAGATCGTTGGCGCCAACGTTACCGGGCTGGTTCCGCCGACGGCGGCCAATGCGGGCACCGACGGCACCTGGAGCAATGGCGGCTGGACGCTTTTCCTCGGTGGCCTCTATATCGCCGCCTGGTCGACCTACGGTTTTGAGACCGCTGTCTGCTATACGCGCGAACTGAAGAACCCGAAGACGGATACTTTCAAGGCGATCTTCTATTCCGGCCTTGCCTGCTGCCTGTTCTTCTTCCTCGTTCCCTTCGCCTTCCAGGGCGTGCTCGGCCATGCCGGCATGCTGGCGCCCGGCATTGTCGACGGCACCGGCGTCGCCGAAGCGCTCGGCGGCCTGATCGGCGCCGGCCGCATCGTCACCCAGCTTCTCGTCGTGTTGATGATCCTGGCGCTTTTCCTCGCCATTATGACGGCGATGGCCGGTTCCTCTCGCACGCTCTATCAGGGCTCGAAGGACGGCTGGCTGCCGAAATATCTCGACCACGTCAACGAGCACGGTGCGCCGACGCGGGCGATGTGGACCGATTTCGCCTTCAATCTTTTCCTGCTGGCGATCGCTTCCGATGCCAGCGGCTATTTCTTCGTGCTCGCCGTCTCAAATGTCGGCTACATTATCTTCAACTTCCTCAACCTTAATTCCGGCTGGATCCATCGGATGGATTCTGGTCATGTAGAACGCCCCTGGAAGGCTCCTACCTGGCTGATCGGCGTCAATACGGTGCTTGCCTTCGTCAACGCTCTCTTTCTCGGCGCAGGCGCGAAGGTCTGGGGCTATGCCAACGCGCTCTGGGTCGGGTTCATCTTCGCAGCGCTTATCCTGCCGGTCTTCGCCTATCGCCACTATGTTCGCGACGGCGGCAAGTTCCCCGCCGGGGCCATGGACGATCTCGGCTTGGTCGGTCAGGATCTCGGCGTCAAAAAGGCGGGTATGCTGCCCTACCTCGCGCTTGCTGGCGGCCTCGCCATCGTGCTGATCGCGAACTGGGCCTTTCAATTACCGTCGTAAGGCAGGGACCGGTTATCGGCCACGCTATTCCTGCCGCGGAAAGCTGCGGCAGGGCTTTTTCAAGATAACGGTGATATCGGATCTGTACCCTCCGTGCCTCCTGTTGGAACACAGGAGAATTGATGATGGCGAAGTGGAGAACCTTCCGGCAAAGCCGTTTTCGAAATCGCGGCTGAGGCTCAAACCAGCATATCTGAAAGCGAATTTCATTCGCACGCCGGCGCCTGAACAGTCATTTCCGTGCAGAAACCCGAGCAGGGCAAGCACGAACCGATACACATTGGCCTTTCCTCGTGCTCCGATCAGTAAGGCGCTGCAATATCGTCATTCTGTGTGCCGGCATAAATTGTACCGATGCCTATGATGCGAATGTCCTGTCTGCCTGCGGTGCATCTATTTGGAAGGATGCGCGCTGGATTAGGTCCAATCGCCACCTTTGGTAGGCTGACGAACAATGCGATCACTGGCTCACTTAAAAATCCGCGTCGCAGGTTCATCGTTGCGGGCAAGGATCATTCGGTCGATTGTTCCGTCCCGCTTGATCAAGGTGTGCCAGGCAGCGGCGGCGAAATGGATGGCGACCATCGTCAGGATCATCTTCGCGCCTATGACGTGAAGCGGCGCGACAGAAAAGGTCAGATAGCTGGCGACGAAGCCAAGCGCAGCCTGCGCGATGATCGCCCCATAGAAGCAGAGGTGAAGGACCTTTGCCAACAGTTCTGTACCCGTCGACGATGCACTCCCTGATGGCGGTTGCATAATCCTCAGGAAGAGCCGCAGGACCATGAGCGCGCCGATAGACATTCCCACATAGTCGTGGACCAGGTGCTGCAACACATCGGCGGATGACGGCTGTACACCCATATGCACGGTATGATGAGTCCGCTCGATGCTACCGCCCGTCAGGTATTGGACGGGAAGCAGGCAGGCTATCAGCCAATGCAAGATTATCTGTGACGTTCTGTAGCCGTGCCGCATCATTTTCCCCGCCTTCCGCAGGAGATGCGGCATGTTTCGTAAATTTTCAGTCGCTATGCCCGACTGATTTCACTGCCAGGCAACCATCGCCAGAAGCCACGAAACCGCGCAAGACGGTGTTTACGATTCATTCAGGTCAACTGCGGCCGTACCATTCGGCTTGCCTTCCGGGACGGCAAATCCATATCCGAGAAGGGAACAAGGTTCTCTTTTCGTGGTCCGAAGGCGGAAGGAATACCACGGTGGCGGTTTTTCGTAGAAAAGCGACCCGACTTTACGTGATGCTAGTCCTGGTACTGGCGGCGGCTGGCGTAGGTCCCTTTGCCGCTGCCTTCAATCAGAGCGACCATCGTTGCGCAACTGCGCATGCCGCTGAATACCACCGGGATATCCCCCCCTCAGGTCCCCTTTATTGCCCGACCTGCTGCATCGGCATGCATTGCTGTCCCATGATCCCGCACGGTCCAGTAGCCGAGACTTTCGCGGAGTCTCAGGGCGTCGTCTTCTCAGTGAGGGTCGCAGCCGACCCGCTCCTTTTGATACGGCCAATTGATCCGCCGCCGAAACCCGATCCTTCGTGACGTTTCGATCAACCCAATTCAATGGAGAATACCGATGAAAGCGAAACTCCTTTTTGCGGCTTGCACTGTTTCACTGCTTTCCCTGGCCGCCACCGCAACGGCGCAGGAAATGTCTTACCCTGAGAAATGCAAGGCGATGGATATGGCCAAGACGGACACGTCATCCGGCGGCGACATGAAGATGAATATGTCGTCCGGCGGCGACATGAAGATTGACACGCCCATGGATCAAATGGGCGACTACCAAAAGGCCGTGATGGGGAACATGAAGTCGATGCACGACGACATGATGCAAGGGATGATGCAGAAAGACCCCGATGTGGCCTTCGTATGCGGGATGATTGCACACCATATGGGTGCGATCAACATGTCGGAGGCCGAACTTAAGTACGGCGATGACAAGGCGGCGAGGGCCATGGCGAAGAAGGTCATCGCCGCCCAGAAGAAGGAAATTGCCGAGATGACCAAGTGGCTCGACAAGGAAGCCAAGTAGGAGTTTTTATGCATCACCAATCAGAAGAAATGAAGCGCTGCATCGAAACCTGCCTGGCCTGCTACCAGGAGTGCCTCTCGATGGCGATGACGCACTGCCTAGAGATGGGCGGCGAACACACCAAGCCCGACCATTTCCGGCTGATGATGGCGTGCGCGGAAATCTGCCGCACATCGGCCCACTTCATGTTGATCGGCACACCGCATCACAAGCACACGTGCCGTGAGTGTGCCGAAATCTGCCGCGAATGCGCTGCCGACTGCGAGCGCGTCGGGGACATGGAAAGCTGCGTTGATGCTTGCCGCCGCTGTGCCGAGAGCTGCGAAAAGATGGCGGCCTGACGGCCTTATGGGAGGGCCAGGAGACAGGCCCTCCCGCTAATCACCGATCCGTCGGGATTGGGCGAAGTGGTTTCCAGCCTCTGACGTCATTTTCGATACGCACCACTTTGCATATGCTCTCGCCGGAAGCGAGCCGAGCCAGCTGCCCAGTGGGCTGCGGGAATACGAATATTGGATTTTCACGACCACGCGGGAGCCCTCCGAGATAGGCTTAATTGCGAAGTCCATGTGATAGGAATCGATGACCAGCAGTTTCGGGCGGCCGAGCGTTTGCCATGATTTTCGCCAGGGCGGTTCCCGCTCGGTGACGATCTCCTCCACAAATAGCCTGTTACCTAAGAACCTTCCGCGCATCCTGATTATGGAGCCGACCGTTTCTCCCTTTCCCTCATCGACCTCGTATTCCATGGTGCCACCGAGCATCATCAGCGTCGGTCGCTCCATGTGGGCTCCGATCACGGATGGATCGTCGAGGAATGCGAAGACCTGCTGAGGCGGAGCCAGCAGGTCAATGGTACTTGTCGCGGACGCCTCGTAGGTCATCACGCGCCGTCCTTGTGATCATGGCCTTTGTGACCACCGTGACCGTGGAACAGGTGCATCAGTGGACATGCCAAAAGCAGAAGGTACGGAGCGACGCCAAGGGCGTGCGACCAATGCTCCCGCAGCACGAAGAACACTGCGATTATGCCAAGCGATGCCGCCATCAGTATCCAGGTGCGCGAGTTCATAGGCCGATCCTTCTAAGTCTGAGGGAATTGCCGACGACGCTCACGGACGAGAGTGCCATGGCGGCGGCTGCAATGATGGGAGAGAGAAGTATTCCAAAGGTTGGGTAGAGAGCGCCCGCTGCAATCGGCACGCCGGCGGCGTTGTAGATGAACGCGAAGAACAGATTCTGGCGGATATTGCGCATCGTCGCGCGGCTCAGCTGTCGTGCCCTGACAATCCCCTGAAGATCGCCCTTGAGCAGGGTGACACCGGCGCTCTCGATAGCGACGTCAGTTCCAGTGCCCATGGCGATACCGACGTCGGCTGCAGCAAGTGCTGGTGCATCGTTGACGCCATCACCCGCCATGGCAACCGTGCGACCTTCGCTCCACAGTCGCGAGACGATCTTGCTCTTATCTTCGGGTAGGACTTCGGCCTCGATCCTGGAAATCCCGAGCTTGCGGGCAACGGCGGCTGCGGTCGTCTTGTTATCGCCTGTCAGCATGACAATGCGCACACCCTCCTGGACCAATTGCTGGACTGCTTGGGGCGTCGTTGCCTTGATGGGGTCGGCGATCGCCAGGAGTCCTGCGAGCTTCCTGTCAACTGCCAGGAAGATAACTGTCGCCCCTTCGCCTCGCAGTTCCTCGGCGCGAATGGTCAAAGCAGTCACATCGATTTTGGAATCGTCCATAATCCGGTGACTGCCTAAAATGAGCTTCTTGCCGTCGATCGTTCCGATCACGCCTTTGCCGACAGGACTGTCGAAGTCTTGCGCATCTGAAAGCGCGAGATTGCGTTCCTTTGCCGCGATTACGACGGCATGCGCAAGGGGATGCTCGCTGGAGCGTTCGATGCTTGCGGCAAGCCTCAGTACCTCGTCTTCCGAGAAGCCCTGATCAGTAAAGATTGCTGTGAGTTTCGGTCGACCTTCGGTGAGCGTACCGGTCTTGTCGACCACGAGGGTATCGACCTTTTCGAGGTGCTCCAGCGCTTCGGCATTCTTGATCAGAACCCCCAGTCTCGCGCCGCGTCCGACGCCCACCATGATCGACATTGGCGTCGCAAGGCCAAGGGCGCAGGGGCACGCGATGATCAGGACGGCCACGGCAGCGACCAGCCCGTGGGCAAATCGCGGCTCCGGGCCGACGAGGAACCATGCGCCGAAGGCGATGACGGCAATGATGATGACGACCGGCACGAACCAACCCGATACCTGGTCAGCCAGGCGCTGGATCGGCGCTCGCGAGCGCTGGGCTTCGGCGACCATCCGCACGATCTGGGAGAGCATGGTGTCGTGGCCGACCTTTCCGGTTTCCATGACAAAGCCGCCGGTCTGGTTCATGGTGCCACCGATCAGCTTCGAGCCGACTTCCTTGGTGACTGGCATCGACTCGCCCGTGATCATGGACTCATCGACCGAGCTTTTGCCTTCGAGAAGGACGCCGTCGACCGGTACCTTCTCGCCAGGGCGAACGCGCAGCCGATCCCCGACGGCAATGACATCCAGGCCGACATCTTCGTCGGAGCCGTCCGCTTTGACACGCCGCGCCATCTTTGGGGCGAGATCGAGGAGGGCCCGGATCGCTCCTCCCGTCTGCTCCCGGGCCCGAAGCTCCAGAACCTGACCCAGCAGTACGAGGACGGTAATGACTGCGGCGGCTTCGAAGTAGACCGCGACCGCACCATCGCTGGAACGAACCGTTTCGGGGAACACGGCTGGGACCACGGTTGCAACCGCACTGTAGATCCAGGCGACCCCGGTTCCCATCGCGATCAGGGTGAACATGTTGAGGTGACGGCTCACCAGGGATTGCCACCCTCGTTGGAAGAATGGCCAACCAGCCCAAAGCACGACAGGGGTGGAGAGAACCAGCTGCGCCCAGTTGGACGTTTGTGCATCGAAAAGCATGTGCAGGTTCGTGAGGTGGCCGCCCATTTCCAGCGCCAGAACCGGTAACGAGAGCACCAGGCCGATCCAGAACCGGCGCTGCATATCGATCAGCTCGGCGCTTGGCCCTGTCTCCGTCGTGACGACTTCGGGTTCGAGAGTCATGCCGCAGATCGGGCAGTTCCCTGGGCCGGGCTGTCGTATCTGCGGATGCATGGGACAGGTATAGATCACCGGCTCGCCGGTTGTCATTGGAGGCGGTGATGCCGCCGTGTGTTCGTGGCTGTGATGATGTAGCGATGTCACGGGACACTCCATGTTTTTCCGTTGCCTTTCGCGCAGCCGAGCTTGGCCACGCTCGAATTGATCAGGCTGCGGCACGGGGTGGTCCGAGAGACGGCGGGAAGATGATGCCGACCAGGTGGTCGTCGCGTTGACGGTAGGCGACGTCAACGAAACTTTGGACGTGACGGACTTCGGTCGGAGCCGCTTGCGCAACAAATACCAGGCACTGCAGCGCGCAGCATTGGCCAGGCGCGGTGTGTGGCTTTGAATCGTCGCAGTCCTCGTGGGCAATTTCGACGGCCGAAATCTCTGCATGGAATAAATCAGAGGACACGGCTGTGAAGCCTGGCATCACAGGGGAAAGGAAGAGCAGGATTGCGATGAGAACCGCGACCATGACTTTCCGACCTTGATCCTCGTAGATAAACCGAATGGGGCTGAATCTCGCCAATGTCTCTGGATAGCTGAGATGTAAAATCAGACATTGATCTTGATCAAATTCAGGTCGCGGCAGCCTTCCGGGTTCGCTAGGATGTAGTGCTGAACGAAAGGATACCATGAAGTCCGCGATTATTGTCGGGTCAGCAATTTTTGTAACTCTCACATCGGCCGGGGCTTGCGCAGACGACATTGTGACTGTGCGACAGGCAGATATGAAGGCCATTGCCGCCGCCGTGAAATCCATTGCGGGTATGTTCGCGAAGCCTTCAACGTACTCTTCCCCGGATTTCAAGTGGGCAGCCGAGCTCATTCGGGACAAGGCAGGCCAGACCCTGATCGACCACTTCCCGGCGGAAACTGCATCTGCGGCCTCAAAGGCGAAGCGCAACATCATTGATGAACGCGACCGTTTCGACCGTCTGGCGAATGATCTCAAGACCTATGCGGCAGCACTGGCAGTCGATGCCGAAAAGAATCCGGCGGCAATGACCGACAGCATGCGAATGAGACCCGGCGAGCCGATGGGCGGCGGACCGCTCGGCACGCACGTTCAAAGCGAGGCACAGCTGGCTTCGATCCCGGCTGAGCACGCGTTCCATCTGATGTTGCAGACCTGCACGACCTGTCACTCCCGATACCGCGAGTAAGCGTTCAGCGCCGCGTCGGCTGATCGGGCTTGATGCCGTTAAGGCCGAACCGGCCGTTCATTGTTGCGGGAACCTCATCCCCATCGCTTGCGTTGGCGAACTCCTCGATAATCGGGCAGTCCGGCCGCTCATCACCGTGGCAGTGGTTCGCAAGATGCTTCAAGGTCTCCGTCATTGCCTTAAGGGCGGCAGCTTTCCGCTCCAGCTCGGCGATGTGTTCCATGGCGATGGTCTTGACGTCAGCACTCGCCCTCGAGCGATCACGCCACAGCGCCAAAAGGGTTTTCATCTGCTCCACAGAGAAACCGAGATCGCGGGCGCGGCGAATGAAGCACAGTGTATGGATGTCATTGTCCGTGTAGGTACGGTAGCTCGATTCCGTCCGCTGCGCTGGCGTGATCAGCTTGATCTGCTCGTAGTACCGGATCATCTTCGCCGACACGCCGCTCGCCTTGGATGCCTGTCCGATATTCATGTTCAATCTCCTTAGACGGGCTGCTCCCGGCGAGAGCAGCCGCTTCGCATTCGTTATGGGTTTACGGAGCGCAGGCGCAGCGCGTTTCCGAGGACGACGACGCTGGACATAGCCATTGCCGCAGCAGCAAAAACCGGCGACATCAACGTGCCGTTCACGGGGTAGAGTACGCCCGCGGCCACCGGGATCAGGCTGACATTATAGGCAAAGGCCCAAAAGAGGTTCTGCTTGATATTTCGGATCGTCACCTTGCTGAAAGCGATGGCCTTGGGAACACCGTTAAGGTCGCCAGACATCAGGACGACGTCCGCGCTTTCGATAGCAATGTCCGTTCCAGTGCCGATAGCAAGGCCGACATCGGCTTCGGTCAAAGCGGGTGCGTCATTGATGCCGTCGCCGATGAAGGCGACCTTGCGCCCCCCGGTCCGCAGGCGGTTCACGGCCTCAACCTTGCCGTCTGGCAGCACCTCGGCGACGACCTCGTCAATTCCGAGCTGGTGGGCAATGGCGTCAGCTGTCCGTTTGTTGTCGCCTGTAATCATCGCGACCTTCAGGCCGAGCGCGTGCAGCGCGCCGATGGCCGCCGGCGTCGTATCCTTGACGGGGTCGGAGACGGCAATAATGGCGGCGAGGTTGCCATCAATAGCCGCATAGAGCGGGCTCTTCCCCTGTTTTGCGAGTACGGCCGCTTTCTCGTGGAACCTGCCAATGTCGATCCCAGCTTTGGCAAGGGCACGGTCAGCACCGACGAGGACCTTGCGACCGTTCACCGAACCTTCGATACCGAAGCCGGGGTTCGCCCGGAACTCGATGACAGGGAGAACATGGATGTCTCGTTCCAACGCGGCTGCAACAAGCGCACTGGCAATGGGATGTTCCGAAAAGGTCTCGAGGCTGGCGACAAGTTGCAGGACCTCAATTTCAGCATATCCATCTATGACGTCGATGTCGGTCAGTTCGGGCCGTCCCTTCGTCAGGGTTCCGGTTTTGTCGAGAGCGACGACATCGGCGTCCCGAAGGCTTTGCAGCGCCTCACCCTTCCGGAACAGGATGCCGAGTTCGGCCGCACGTCCTGTTCCGACCATGATCGAGGTCGGCGTCGCCAGACCCATGGCGCAGGGGCACGCGATGATCAGAACGGCCACCGCGTTGATGAGCGCAAAGCTCAATGCGGGCGACGGACCGAGCAGATACCAGGCGAGGAACGTGATCGCTGCAGCGAGGATGACCGCCGGGACGAACCAGGCTGTAACCTTGTCGACCAAGGCCTGAATCGGCAGTTTTGACCCTTGTGCGGCTTCGACCATCTTGATGATCTGCGCCAAAAGGGTGTCGCTGCCTACCTTGGTCGCCTGGAAGGTGAAGGTGCCGTGGGTGTTGACCGTGCCGCCGACGACTTCGCAGTCGGCCGCCTTTTCAACGGGGATCGGCTCGCCCGTGATCATCGACTGATCGACGTACGAGCTTCCGCTCACGACCAGACCATCAACAGGAACCCTCTCGCCTGGTCGGATGCGGATGATATCGCCGACAACCACATCTTCAATCCGCGTTTTGACAAACTCACCGTTGCGCGAAACGAAGGCGGTCTTTGCCTGCAGTCCGATCAGTCGCTTGATGGCGTGGCTCGTTCTTCCCTTGGCCCGAGCTTCAAGGAAGCGTCCTAGCAGGATCAAGGTCACAATTACGGCTGCTGCTTCGTAGTAGACATTGACGGTACCGGATGGCAGCAAGCCCGGAGCGAAGGTCGCCACGACCGAATACAGCCACGCCGCCGTCGTTCCGAGGACGACCAAAGAGTTCATATCAGGCGCCCAACGCAGAAGGTTCGGAACGCCCTTCTGGAAGAATCGAAAGCCCGGTCCGAACAGGACGATGGTTGCGAGCACGAACTGCAGGTAGAGATTGTTCCGCATGCCGATCGTGTCCGTGATCAGATTATGGACCGCGGGGATGAAGTGAGACCCCATTTCCAGCAGGAAGAGCGGCAAGGTCAACGTTGCGGCTACCGCAAGCTTGGCCTTGAGCTTGGAGATTTCGGCGGCTCGATGGTCTTTGGCTTCCGGGGTATGCGTCGGTTGCAGGCGGCGGACTTCATATCCGGCATTCCTCACGGCAGCTTCAAGCGTCTGTGTCTGCACAGCACCAGCGGCCACACGGACGGTCACCCGCTCGGTCGCAAGGTTCACCGACGCACCGATGACGCCTGGCACAGCCTTCAGTACCTTTTCCACACGCGCAACACAGGAAGCGCAGGTCATTCCCTCGATGCCAAACTCCTCCGTATCGACCTTGACCTGATAGCCTGCTTCTTCGATGGCGCGTAAGACCGAGCCCGGATCAACAACGTCCTTGAATGTCACGCTGGCGCGTTCAGTTGCGAGATTGACAGATGCGCTGTTCACTCCGGGGAGAGCCTTGATCGCCTTCTCTACGCGCACGACGCAGGATGCGCACGACATGCCCTCGACTTCAAACTCGGTCGGGATAGGCTGTGCCAGGCTTTTTTCGAACTGGGATAGCGCAGTCATGGAAGAATCCTCATTTCACTGCACAGATAGGTAATCCTTCCCATGATGGGAAGGTCAAGGGCCTTCTTTCACCTGTTTGATAAAGATCAACGCCGCACACGCATTCGCGTTTACTCTGGTAGCGGATCCATAATAAGCTGGATGGCATGGCAGCGAATTTTGATCGAGCATTGATGCGTTTCGCCACGATGGTCATCCTGGCCATCGTTTTGGCCTTCGCGCCGTTTGCAGCTGCACATGCTGCGCCATGCGCCGATCCTCCAACTCCTACGCACCTTATGGCAGAGGATCATCCCGCTGCGATGGCGGTCCATGCCCACCGACATTCCGAACCGTCGCATTTGCCCGCCGGAAACTGTTGCGCCTCGATTTGTTCGATATGTGCGACGCCTTTGACCTCTGGAGCCTCCGAGTTCCTGCTCCTATCCAACCCTGCCGTCTATTTTCTACAGGTCTCGCCGTTGACGGGACAATCGGTACCGCCCGGGCTCGATCCGCCCCGTCTTGCTGTCTGACGTTTCTTCACGGTCGCATTGCGCCCAACTCTCGAAACCGGACAACGAATATGTACAGACGCGAATTTCTTACCCGCACATTGGCTGGGGCCGCCGCTTATGCCCTTGTCAATCCTATCGTCACCCAAGCCAGCGCCGGGAACACAGCGGTTACTGGATCAGCCCAGAAGCTGAAAATCGTCAAGAGAACCATCGAGGTGAATGGAAAACCGGCGAGCGTGTTCGGCCTGACGCGGCCAGATGGCTCGCCAGGACTAATACTCGATGCCGAAGCGCCTTTTGATGTCGAGCTTTCTAGTCAGATCGACGCACCGACACTGATCCACTGGCATGGGCTGACACCGCCGTGGGACCAGGACGGCGTACCGGACAATCCCGCCGCCCTGATCACACCCGGCGAAAGCCGGCACTATAACTTCCCCCTTGCATACGGTGGAACCCACTGGATGCACGCCCACACGCTCCTGGAGCAGAACCTCCTTGCTGCGCCGTTGATCGTCCACACCGCGGACGACAAGAAGCGCGACGAGCAGGAGGTCGTCGTTCTCCTGCATGACTTCTCGTTCAAATCCCCCGAGGAATTGCTTGCCGCACTGAAAGGCAAGGGCAGCGGAGACATGGACATGTCGGGGCATGACATGGGGGCAATGATGAACATGTCCGGCGGTTCCATGAAGATGGATATGGGCAACATGTCGATGGGCCATGGAACGGCGATGGCGGGAATGGACATCAACGACATCGAATATGATGCCTACCTTGCCAATGACCGCACGCTGGATGATCCCGAAGTCTTCCGGGTCGAGAAGGGCGGTCGGGTTCGAATCCGATTGATCAACGGCGCGACTTCCACGGGCTTCACCATCGACACTGGCGGAATAGACGCAACGCTCGTTGCCGTCGACGGCCACGATATCGAGCCGGTTCGGGGACGGCGGTTTCCGGCCACGATGGGCCAACGTCTCGATATTGTCGTTGAGATTCCAAAGGAAGGCGGCAGCTTCCCGGTCCTTGCGCTTCGCGAAGGCGCTCGTCAACGGACCGGCTTTGTCCTCGCAACGCCTGGTGCGAAGGTCTCAAGGGTTGCCACCGTCGGTGATGAGGACGGTCCGGTGCTCGGCCTTGATCTCGAACAGGGCCTGCGTCCGCTGAAGCCCGCTGGGGATCGTCGGTCCCCTCGGTCGTACGGGGTCGCTCTGACTGGAGACATGGCGACATACAATTGGAGCATTCAAGGGGACGCGCTTGATGTTGCCGTCGGTAACCGCGTTGAAGTCGCCATCAGCAACATGTCGATGATGTCACACCCGATGCATCTACACGGCCACAAGTTCCAGGTCGTCGGTGTCAACGGCCGGGCGATAAACGGAGCGATCCGCGATACCGTCTTGTTACCGATGATGTCCAAGGTCACCATCGCCTTCGATGCCGACAATCCGGGCCACTGGCCGTTCCACTGCCATCACCTCTACCACATGGCGAGCGGCATGATGACCTATGTGGCATACCAAGCCTGAAGGCGGAGCAGGGGGCTGCGAAGGCGGCCCCCGCGAAGTCCTAAAGCGACTTGAAGCTGTTCGGATATCCGGCATTCTCGATGGCTGCCGCAATGGTTGCGGGGTCGACGGTGGTTTCCACCTTCGCAGTTCGGGTCGGCAGGTCGACCTTGGCCAGCGCAGTCGGATCGGTGGCTTTGATTGCCTTTTCTACCGTGCCCGCGCAGTGGCCGCATGTCATATTCTGGATGCTGAATTCGTACATTGAAGGTCTCCAGTTCAAGGAACAAGCAACATGTGGGGCTTCCCAGGATGGGAAGGTCAAGAGGAGCCAACACTTTCGGGACGAGGCAAGGCTATGGCCCCGAGATGACAGCCCGGAATGATGAGCTTAAAACGTCGAGCTTTCATGTGTCTGGCGGCGACCGGCGCCATTGCCGCTTTTAAGCAGCTTTCGACCTGGAGGGATGATTGGCGGCCACGAGAATGCGAGCGCTTTTGGCGTTGGTATTCGTCACCAACATGAGCAGCAGGCTGAGCGCAACGGCCGGGGGAACCGCCAGATCGCCGGCGGCCAAAGCCTGATGCGTTGCCAGATCGACTTCGAACAGCTGTTCGATATCTGCGGTACTCAAACCTGTGACGGCAACCGCAGCCCTGTATTCCGAGGCTCTCATGCTCAGTCCAATCGATTCGTAGTCTGTTTGCAGAGCGTGAACCTTAGGCGCGCCCCAAATGTCAGGTATCGAAATAACGACAATAAGTATCCTGTTGGCGGCATTCACGGCGATGTCACGGCTGGACAACGAACAAAGTATGGCCGGTGTGGCGGACAGTCGCCCGTCGCTTTCCAGGTTGGTCGCCTGAGGGGTTTCTTGAGCAACGTTGGCTAGGGATCAATATCCAAGCCACCTACCGCCAGCTCGTTGTTCAGGAACGACCGCGCACCAGGGGAGTTCGTCGGCAAGGGACCAGGAGGCAACACACCTGCTTGCACCATATGAGGCCATCACCTGAAAGCTACGCAAAGCTATGTGTGTACGAGCCTTCTCGGAAGTCCTGGAACGTTTGGGTCCAACGTTTGCCTGGCCAGACATAATCCACTCGTCCTTCTGCAGGTCGGTAAATGGACGTGTAGAGAGTTGGGGACGAACCGCTGTTGGAGTACAAGGGCGGCAGAAGAAAAAGATCGGTCAGCCGTGAAAGCGACATGGACGGTTGCTCCAGCGCTTGATTAATAACAAGCTGTCGCGCCACTGAAGACGATGAGGGCCTGATGGTCCGCTGATGGTTCGTGCATGCCTTCAGGCGCGTAATGATCGGCCGCTGGTGAGGGCCGAGGAATAGGGTGGCATAGCTGCCCGAGCGGTCGAGGACGGTGACGTTTTGTGGAAGTGCGACCGGTATTCGGCATAGCGCTTCAACGGCCTGGTCAAGCCGACGACAAGTTTCAAGGATGTAACGGATTACCAGGATAATCGAGAACCCGACGCCCTGAGCGCGGCTCCCGCCGAGAGTGACGCTGGCGACCAGTCCATCCTCATTCATGCCGTCTACACAACCTCCCCATGGTCGCTGCGCCTTGGCGATGACCCGCAGTTGCGACCATGCTGACAGCTCAAAACGATCCGAAACGACATCAGGGGGATAGTCGAAGTTCCGGACCAATGCGGGCCCTTCGCTTCCCAGCCAGACAGCCTGACTGCAGCCAAAGCGTTCCGGTGCGGGTCGGTAGTGACTGAGCATCCGATGCGCCACCTCATCATCTCCGACATGGGCACATGCGCTCTCATAGTATGGCATCAACTCGGGCATATGCTGCCGCAAGGCGGCACGGCAGTCTTTAGCGGATGGCGAAGATGACCGTGTTTGACCGAAATACCACTTCTCGGCCTCCGCTCGCCCTTCGAC
The DNA here is from genome assembly GCF_000312665.1 of Rhizobium mesoamericanum STM3625. Taxonomy (GTDB): domain Bacteria; phylum Pseudomonadota; class Alphaproteobacteria; order Rhizobiales; family Rhizobiaceae; genus Rhizobium; species Rhizobium mesoamericanum. The sequence goes on from NZ_HF536772.1 coordinate 3,742,063, forward strand.
GAACCGGGACAGCCACGCTTTCCCAGGCCTATCCTCCCTTGCTGTGACGAACGTCTTGTCCATAGCAACAGGAGTATAGGAACCGCTCCCCTTGAGTGGCAAGCCGAGCTGGCGCGATATTTAAGAGGAGACATAGGCGCGGCACCGGACACGATAGTGTCAATGAAGACCGATCAGCGGCCCCCCCCCAGACCGCATGATGTTGACGAAATCGGTGAGGCGTCGTGCGTAAATTCGGGTCTCGATTGTCGTTGTCGGAGGGACCAACCCGACAAGACGCGATGGGGTGAGAGATCGCGTTCCTAAGCTCTTCGCATTTGCTGATGATATCAGGCGCCATAAGACTATGGTCCGATCGATGTTGGACCTCCGCCCGATGTGCGATCCACGTCCACTGTCTAACTTCCGACTCAGCCAGCCGAGTTTCATCGACTGCGTATGTCGATTGGCTCGACATTTTGATCTGTTTGGAGAAAGCAATGCGTATTTCAACCTTGGCGTCTGTGGTGGCTCTTTCCCTCGCTGTTGCCGTGAGCCCTATGACGATTGCCGGCGTCAATATCTCCGCCATAGCCAAAGATGGCGGCAATGGCGGAGGCAATGGTGGCGGCAATGGCGGAGGCAATGGCGGCGGCAATGGCGGAGGCCATGGCGGCGGAAATGGCGGTGGAAGCAGCAGCGATGGCAGCGACAACCAAGGCAGCCACAAGTCTCAAGGTGCCGTCAAGGGCAAGTCCGGGGAGGCTGGCAGCAAGTCCCAGTCACCGAAGACTGACATGGTGGGAACGGTCACCAAGGAAAAGAATGCCTCGGCGCAGCTTGCAGGCCTGAACTCCCTGAACCGGAGCTACAAGGCCTACATGCACACCTCAGACCCGCGAATGACGGCGATTGCCGCTTATGCGATGGCCTATGCCCAATATGAAATCGACAATGGAACTGAGCCGTCTGTCGATGATCCGATCCTCGGGGATGAGGCTTTGGAGGATGCGCTGGCCTCGGCAACCAAGACGGGCGAGGTCAGCCCCGCTGTTCTTAATCAAGCCAAGACCATCCTTGGCGTTGGAGATGCCAACGGAAAGATCGACCAAATCCGCGCGTCGTTGGAGAAGTCCGCTCCCAAAACGCCTGACGAATAGGGGGCAGGCAGGCGATTGGCCGCTAGCTTGGTCCGGGACATGGCCACTCTACGGACCCATCTTCGCGTTCAGCTCCGGGGAAGCTCTGAATTCTCCGGACGCCACACGGTCACCAAGACCTTGGGGCCTCCCCACTCGAATGCTGGTCCTGGATTCCATGAACTTGCATGCATTGGGCCGAAAGCGTTAGATAATAGTGTTCTTAGCCAAGCCGGGGGAAGACTTGGCGAGATCAGCTGGGGCACTGAATGAGCAGAAGGGTTTCTCCCGCTCTCCCAGCACCAGCTTGCTGAAGACGTGGCGTCGTCTCTCCCGCTGAGGTATGCGCGATGGACAATTCAACTGAGCCCGACCCATCGACTTGGCGCACCGACCTTGAACTGCGCCTGCTTGAGCTTATCGGCAGGTATGTTGACGTCGGAGTGAAACAACAAGAAATAATCAACGCGATCGCCGCTACCGTGGAGCGGCTCCGGAGGGAGCCGGACCACGTTGGAGATCGAGCTGCCGCGGCTTCTCTACGTGATGTCGTGGACGAGCCCTCGAACGATTGGCCGGCTGCCCAGACGGATGGCGCCGATCGCTAGGCAGGAATAGCGGCGCCCATAGCGCTATTCACGCCGTCATCCCGAGTGCGTCCACATAGCGGTTTCTATCTTGTGGCCGTTGGAAAGGGTGGACGTATGTCGGAAATCAAATGATCACCGTCCCGGCAATCGTTGCGTGCGTCGCGAAGTTGCACGTGGGCGGTAACAAGGCCACGGAAGCGTCGAGAACCCGACCAGCTTTGATATTTCGTTGACTGCTATGGGCCGAAGTGTTGCTAGGTTTCGATCTCGTAGATGGCCGCGTTGTCCTGAATGTCCCGCAACCCCTTGTAGGAGGCCGCCCGAAGCTTCCCATCGTGCGTCCAGGCACGATACTCAATTTCAGCGATGAGCGTGGGCTGAACCCAGACGAGATTTTTTCCTCGACCTGAATAGTCGACGGATGGACGTTTTCGTTTCAATCGATCGAGCATCCTGCGGAGTTGCTCGGCGTTCTGTTCATTGAAACCGGTCCCGACCGAGCCGACGTAAACGAAATCATTTCCTTTGCGAGCGGCAAGGACGAGACTGCCGATGCCTGCGCGCGCAACGCCGGACAGTTCGTACCCGGCGATGATGAAGCTGTCGCTCTGCGTGGTCTTCACCTTGATCCAGTCGCCGGTGCGGCCGGACGCGTAGGTGCTGTCTTTGTTCTTGGCGATGATGCCTTCGAGCCCATGCTCGCGGGCAGCTTCGAAGATTTCGTTGCCGTCGCCGTCGATCTCCTCCGACAGACGCACCGCACCATCTTCGTCGCGCAGCAGGGATTTTAGGAAGTAGCGCCGCGCCGAAAGTTCCAGGCTGCGAATGTCGTGGCCGTCGAAGTAGAGAAGATCGAATGCCATCATGATCGCGACGTCCGACAACCTTTTTCCAAGCCGTCCGCCGAGCGACTGTTGCAGTCTGCCGAAGTCCGGACGGCCAAACTCATCGAGCACCACCGCTTCACCGTCGAGGATCGCGGTTCCGACACCCAAGCGCTTGACGCCGTCCTCGATGGCTGGAAACCGATGCGTCCAGTCGTGACCGCCACGCGTCAGGATTCGCACACGTCCGCTCTCAAGGTGGGCACAGATACGATAGCCGTCCCACTTGATCTCGTAGGTCCATTCGTCGCCTCTCGGTGGTCTCTGCTTGCTGAGGGCAAGGCAGGGTTCGACACGCGATGGCATCGGATCGAGGGGAAGGCGCGGCTGCGACGGATCGCGAGGCTTCCGAGATCTGCTACGAACCGGTTCCTCGGATGCGACCAACGGCTTGGAAGGCGGGGACTTTGCCATGTCTTCATTACGCCAGAGAAGGCCGGTTGAATCCACTCCATCTTTCGGTTGTAGGCGCGCTAATGCTTTTCATCAGGTCCCGGTGGGGTTGCGTTAGAGCACCATCGGATGCTCGAGAGGCTCGCCTGTCTTGCTCACAATGGTGGAGCCGTAAGGTTCTCGCGATGTGATCACGATGCGATCATTCGGAAGTGGTCGGGCCAGCTTTTGGGCTTCCTCCCAGGGAGCGTGCATCCAGATTTCAGTCTCCTCACGAGACTGCAAAAGAACGGGCATCGCCTTCTCGTGTACCGGCCGGACGATGTCGTTGGGTTCGGTTGTCAGGATAGCGTAGAGGTCGTCAGTCGTCAGGCCATCCTTGACCTTGCGCACACTCTTCCACTGAGGCACCCATAGGCCCGCGAAGAACATCAGCGGTTTGTCGGGGCCAGCGGAGAACCAGGCGTTCGGGGTCTTTCCGCCGTCTTCTTTGCTCGCCGGGTCCGGCTCCGCGAAGGTTGTCACGGGCACGAGGCATCTGTGTTGTACACCGAACCAGCGCTTCCAATGGGGTAAAGTCAGATTTCGGATGTTCGTTACGCCGCCATCCGGTTCCATCCGCAGAATTTCGTCCATGTCAATCGGAACGCCCTTCTTCCTTAGTTTTTCGGCTCGGGCTTCAGCCGCCTTCCTCTGCATATATGGCGGAGAGGGAAGGCCCCAACGGCAGTTTGCAAGCTGCCTTTTGCCATAGGCGGTATTTCGGATCACGGGTGCCCACTGATCGGGATTGATCTGGTAGGCCGGCATCAGGTTGATCAGGCTTTCGGCATCCTGCGCCCATTTGTTGACCCAGTCGCGATCATCCATCCGGTAGAGATTACACATGCGCCAGTCATCTCCCTGTTCCCGAACCGAACCTCCGATATCCTGGATGAACATTCAAGGCATCAATCGGATAACGGTATCAGCCCTGTTCGACTTCAGGCGCCAGTTGCTATTGAAAGCATCCCTTAGTTGTTTGCGGTCTAAAGTCCATCAAACAGGACCGGGCGCTCCATGGAAACCACCAGTAATCTCAAAAGGGATATCGAGGTCGCGTTGCGCCGCCCCGATCTGAATGCTTGGCAGCGAAAATTCCTCAGCGACATCCTGGATCGCATCGATTGCAGTGGCGACAACTTCGCTCTCAGCAACAAGCAGTGGAGAAAGGTCTTCGAGATTCTCGGACATCGCCCCAACGTCGTCCAATTTCAACCGCGGACATCATCGTCCGGTCATCACCGTTTAGCCAGCTACCGTCGACCAAGGTTTGTCAGGCGGGGGTCCTACCGCCTGAGTTGGAGCGAGAAGAGGTTCCTGGCAGCAGCCGTTGTCCTGGCGGCGATTGCGTGCATTCAGTTTGTCACCGGCAGCAAGTTCGATGCGGCAAGCGTGGTGCCGTTGCCGGCCGGGGGCGGGTTCGCGTCCTCGAAGTTCACGGTTACCGATGGCGACACGATCCATATCGAAGGCGAAATCAACGGTACCCGGCTCGTCGGCTACAACGCACCCGAGGTGTTCACTCCGCGCTGCGCATCCGAGAAGGATCTCGGAGACCGTGCAACGGCTCGTCTCCAGGAATTGGTGGCTGCCGGTCCGGTAAAGCTCACAAGGGTTCCGTGCGCATGCAAGCCTGGTACCGAAGGAACGGACCGATGCAATTATGGTCGCTCCTGTGCCGTTCTTTATGCAGGGGGGCACGATGTCAGCAGCATCATGATCAGCGAGGGTCTGGCAGTGCCGTTCGTATGCAGTGGAACCAGGTGCCCGCCGACGCCGCGACCGTGGTGCGGTTGAGTTAGCCGCTTCTTAGGATCGGCCATGGCCGAGTTGCATGGGCTTCAGTAGACAACTGACACAGCAACGCGCATTGGGTATGATTGGCGGTATCATCCGACCGCAGTCACACCGCAGGCGGAGCCTGTCCATGTCGTAAAAGCGACTAGCCCGATGAGTCTGCTGGTGGGCGAGGTTTTTCCAGTTGCCATTTGAGATTTGAGCGTACTGCAGGCCACTCACATGGAATAATGCTGTAAACGCAGGTGTCACGAACTGTGCCGTCGCGCATACGCATATGCTGGCGCAAAACGCCGTCGAGCTTTGCCCCGACACGTTCGATGGCTCGGCGGCTTTGATGGTTCAGAAAATGGGTCCGGAACTCGACCGCCAAGCAGCCTAAGCTATCGAATGCGTGTGAAAGCAAGAGCAGCTTTGCTTCGGTATTCAAGGGAGTTCTTTGAACGCGGTTGGCGTACCAGGTTCCTCCTATTTCGAGACGCGGAACTTCGAGGTCGATATTGAGGTATGTTGTCATCCCGGCGATACGCTCGCCGATTTTGTCGATCACGGCAAATGGCAGCATGGTACCTGCGGCTTTAAGCGCAAGGCATCGATCTATGTACGCTGACATCGCATCAGGCGCTGGAACGCCCGTGTACCACAACTGCCAGAGATTGCCGTCACTTGCGGCGTCAACAAGCCCGTCGTGATGCTCGTGCACCAAAGGCACCAGATCAACGTACCGACCCAAAAGTGCAATTTCTTCCAAATCTTTCACCCGACGCTCCACGATTTCTCGTACCATCTCAGTTTGTGAGCTTATCGCAACCACCCCTTATGTCGGCGCGATGCAGGACGATACAAAAGCTGCGAACCGCTGCCCCCCAAGCGTAACATCCTTCGACAGCGCGAGCGATCACGATCGGCTCACAGGTCAGGATCGTCGTCTGCAGTCGAATGAGCAGGTCGAGGCCGTTGGTTGAGATGGGGATGGCGCACCTCGATGCTGCCGCGCAGTTCTTTCATCGCAGGAATTTTTTCTCATCCGTAAAATATCGTACACCTGTGGAGCAATTGTCGCTACCGCATTGGTTTTCCTGATGGATCGCGAGCCGGTATGGCTGTGGATGGCCTGTTGTTTCAAAATCCACCCAAAACGCGGCCGTTGACTCGAAATCCAGAAAGGAACAAATGTAGAACATCCTCGCTTTTGAACGAGATGGAACCCTTGAATTGACGAAGGCCACAGATGGCGCAATCCGGCGCAAACCCCGTCATCACCGAGCTTCGGGAACGCATTTCGCATCTCGAAGGCGGCATCTCACGCCGGAAGCAGACCCTGCCATTCGGCGTGCGCGAGATCGATGACCATCTGCCCGGTGGCGGATTGTCCTATGGAGCATTACACGAGTTCGCCGGTGGGGGAGCCGGAACCGTGGATGGGGCCGCCGCGGCCCTGTTCGCAGCCGGGATTGCAGCACGGACAATGGGCAAGGTGATCTGGTGTCTCACAAGGCCCGACCTCTTTTTCCCGGCGCTGGCGCAAGCCGGCCTTCATCCGAACCGCGTCGTCTTCGTCGAGGCCCACAGGGAAGAGGACGTATTGGCCTCCATGGAGGAAGCCCTATCGTTCGGTGGTCTCGGAGCGGTCGTCGCCGAACTTGTCCGCCTGCCGATGACGGCCTCGCGGAGGCTGCAGCTTGCGGCCGAAAAGACGGGAACCATGGGGCTTGTCGTCCGACGATGGCGTCGGCAAACGGAGGCTAGTGATTTCGGTCAGCCGACGGCGTCGACGACACGCTGGCGCGTGAGTGTGCTGCCGTCGGAAGAGCTTCCGGTTCCAGGCGTCGGCCGGGCACGGTGGCTTGTCGAGCTGATGAGAGTGAAAGCGGGCGAGTGCGCAGAGTTTACAGTTGGAGCGTGTGATGCCCAGGGTCGTATCGATCTTTCTACCGGATTTGTCGACCGACAGGATCAGACGGGCCGATCCGTCCATTCCAGTTGAGCAGCCGATCGCGGTTATTGCCCGGAGCGGTTCCAAGCGCTGGGTCTCCGCTGCCGATGCTGCGGCAAGGAAATCAGGCGTCCATGTGGGTATGCCAGCAGCCAAGGCGCAGGCCATGTTTCGCGGTCTGATGCTCGTGGATGCCGACACCGTCGCGGACGCGAATGCCCTTGAACGCATCACGCTTTGGGCGCTGACCCAATATTCGCCGATCGTTGCTGTCGATCCGCCGGACGGGATCGTCATGGACACCGAGGGTGCCGATCATCTCCAGGGTGGCGAGCACATGATGCTCACCGGTATCGCGAACCGGTTCAGGGCGAAGGGCCTCACAGTTCGCGTGGCGATCGCCGACACCTGGGGTGCGGCTCATGCCTGCGCGCGCACGATCCAAGAGGAGACCATCATCGTACCGCGCGGAGAAACCATCAGCGCAGTCGAACACCTCCCGGTCCATTTGCTTCGGCTTCCCGAGAAAATCGTCATCGATCTGAGGACGTTGGGGTTCAAGACAACAGGCGAACTCTCCGCAACGCCGCGCGCGCCGCTGACCCTACGGTTCGGCCCCGAGATCGGCCGACGTCTTGATCAGATGCACGGGCGTCTGGCCGAGCCGATCGAGCCCATCAGGAGCCCCGAACTGATCGAGGTGTCGCGCTCGTTTGCTGAGCCGATCGGCGCAGCAGAGACGATCAACAAGTACGTCGGGCGGCTTGTGGTGCGGCTCGTGTCGGAGCTGCAGCGAAAGGGGCTCGGCGTCCGCAGAACCGACCTGATCGTCGAGAAGGTCGATGGAACCAGGCAGGCGATCCGCGCTGGCACTGCCAAGCCTGCCCGCGACGTCGCCTGGCTGACTAAACTCTTCCGCGACAGGACCGAGAAGATCGATCCTGGCTTCGGGATCGAAAAGCTTTCGCTCGTTGCGATCATGACGCAGCCGCTCGAGGAGGAGCAGCGATCGACGTCTCTCGTGGAGGAGGATACGACCGACATCACGCCATTGATCGATATTTTGGGCAATCGCGGGCAGCGCGTCTACCGGGTCGCTCCCGTCGCCTCTGACGTCCCCGAGCGTAGCGTACGGAGGGTCGCCGCCGCTGTCGCGGAAGTCGAGGAGGCGTGGGTCCATTATTGGCCACGGCCCGTGCGGCTTCTCAATAGTCCGGACCCTATCGAAGCCATCGCGCTCCTCCCAGACCGGCCGCCGGTCAGCATCACCTGGCGCGGCAAGCGCCACAGAATAGTTCGGGCGGACGGTCCTGAACGGGTGTTCGGCGAATGGTGGAAGCGCGACAGCGAGCTTGAGGCGGTCCGCGACTATTTTGTGGTCGAAGATGAACGCGGCCAGCGGCTCTGGGTTTTCCGCTCCGGTGACGGGATCGATCCGGGGACCGGATCGCACCGCTGGTTCCTGCACGGGATATTCGCATGATGTACGCCGAGCTTCAGGTTACGACGCATTTCAGCTTCCTGAGAGGAGCCTCCTCGGCAGACGAGCTGTTTGCAACGGCCAAGGAACTCGGCATCGAAGCGATCGGCGTCGTCGACCGCAACAGCCTCGCAGGCGTCGTTCGTGCTCTCGAAGCCTCGCGCGCCACGGGACTGCGTCTTGTCGTCGGTTGCCGCCTCGATCTTAAGGACGGAATGTCGATCCTCCTCTATCCGACGGACCGGGCGGCATACTCTCGGTTGACCAGGCTTCTGACGCTTGGAAAGAGCCGCGGCGGCAAGGCAAAGTGCATCCTGACGCTTGAGGACGTTGCACTCTACGCAGACGGCTTGATCGGCATCCTCGTGCCCGACCTCGCGGACGAGACCTGTGCGATCCAGCTTCGAAAAATGGCCGACCTCTTCAAGGACAGAGCCTACGTCTCGCTCTGCCTCAGGCGACGTCCGAACGACCAGTTGCGGCTTCATGAGATTTCGACCATGGCCGCGCGCTTCAACGTGCGCACGGTCGTCACCAACGACGTCCTTTTCCATGAGCCGGGCCGCCGGCAGCTCCAAGACGTCGTCACCTGCATCCGCAACAACACGACGATCGATGATGTCGGCTTCGAGCGGGAGCGGCATGCCGACCGCTACCTGAAGCCCCCGGAAGAGATGGAGCGTCTGTTTCCCCGCTATCGGGATGCGATTGCGAGGACGATGGAGATCGTTGCCCGCTGTCGTTTCAGCCTGGAAGAGCTTTCCTACCAGTATCCGGAAGAAGCGATCGTGCCGGGCATGGATGCCCAGCAGTCGCTCGAGCATTATGTCCGCGCGTGCATCCCGATCCGCTATCCCGAAGGTCTGCCGCGCAAGGTGCTCAAGGTCGTCAAACACGAACTCGACCTCATCCGGTCGATGAAGTACGCGCCGTACTTCCTGACGGTCTTCAGCATCGTCCGCTTTGCGCGCTCCCAAGGGATTCTTTGCCAGGGCAGAGGGTCGGCGGCCAATTCGGCCGTCTGCTACATCCTCGGCATTACCTCGATCGACCCGGAGACCAACGATCTCCTGTTCGAGCGCTTCATATCCCAAGAGCGCGACGAGCCACCCGATATCGACGTCGACTTCGAGCACGAGCGGCGGGAGGAGGTGATCCAGTGGATTTACAGGACCTATGGTCATGACAAGGCAGCGCTTTGCTCAACCGTCACCCGCTATCGTGCCAAAGGTGCAATCCGCGACATCGGCAAGGCACTTGGCCTTCCCGAGGACATCATCAAGGCGCTGTCATCTGGCATGTGGTCGTGGTCCGAGGAACTGGTCAGCGATCGCAAGGTTCGCGAGCAAGGCCTCAATCCGGAAGACCGACGTCTTGCATTGACGCTCAAGCTTGCGCAGCAGTTGATGGGCGCTCCACGCCACCTTGGCCAGCATCCGGGCGGCTTCGTGTTGACGAACGATCGTCTCGACGATCTCGTTCCGATCGAGCCGGCGGCAATGGCCGATCGCCAGGTGATCGAATGGGACAAAGACGACATCGAGGCGCTCAAGTTCATGAAGGTCGACGTTCTGGCGCTCGGCATGCTGACCTGCATGGCGAAGAGTTTTGCCTTGTTGAGTCAACACAAGGACATAGACCTCGATCTTGCTACGATACCTCAAGAGGATGCGGCGACCTATGCGATGATCCGCAAGGCAGACACGCTGGGGACGTTCCAGATCGAGTCCCGCGCGCAGATGGCAATGTTGCCGCGCATGAAGCCGAGGACCTTCTATGATCTCGTCATCCAGGTCGCGATCGTCCGTCCGGGCCCGATCCAGGGGGACATGGTCCATCCCTATCTGAGACGTCGAGAAGGCAAGGAAGCGGTCGAATACCCGACGCCCGAGCTGGAAGCCGTCCTCGGCAAGACGCTTGGTGTCCCGCTCTTCCAGGAGTCGGCAATGAAAGTCGCGATGGTCTGCGCCGGTTTTACCGGTGGGGAGGCGGACCAACTCCGCAAGTCGATGGCGACCTTCAAGTTCACGGGCGGCGTCTCGCGCTTCAAGGACAAGCTCGTCTCCGGGATGATCAAGAACGGATATTCTGCCGAGTTCGCCGAGAAGACCTTCAGCCAGCTCGAAGGATTCGGTTCTTATGGCTTTCCGGAATCCCATGCCGCCTCCTTCGCACTGATCGCCTACGCCAGTAGTTTCGTGAAGTGCCATTTCCCGGACGCCTTCTGTGCGGCGCTTCTGAACTCGCAGCCGATGGGCTTCTATGCACCTGCCCAGATCGTCGGCGATGCGCGCGCACGTGGTGTCGAGGTTAGACCTGTCTGCATAAATCAGTCGCGGTGGGACTGCACGCTCGAACGCATCGGAGATACCGACCGCCATGCGGTTCGGCTGGGCATGCGGATGGTCAAGGGGCTGGCAGTCGCAGACGCCGCGCGCATCGTGGCTGCAAGGATGAGTTCACCCTTCCAATCCGTTGACGATGTCTGGCGACGATCAAGTGTTCCAACCGAAGCGCTGGTGCAGCTTGCCAAAGCTGACGCGTTCCTGCCTTCCTTGGGCCTGAAGCGCCGGGATGCCATGTGGGCGATCAAGGCGCTTCGCGACGAGCCGCTACCGTTGTTTGCCGCGGCTTCGGAGCGCGAGGAAAAGGTGATCGCAGAACAACAGGAGCCTGTGGTGGCGCTTCGCCAGATGACACAAGGACATAACGTCGTTCAGGATTACGGCCATGTTGGCCTGACCCTGCGGGATCATCCTGTTTCGTTCCTTAGGAAGGACTTGAGTGAACGCCGGGTCGTCACCTGCGCGGAAGCCATGAACGCGCGTGACGGCCGCTGGCTCATGACGGCGGGGCTTGTGTTGGTCCGTCAGAAACCCGGATCTGCCAAGGGCGTGATGTTCATGACGATTGAAGACGAGACGGCTCCTGCCAACGTCGTGATCTGGCCGAGCCTGTTCGAGCGGCGTCGAGGCGTCGCCCTTGGGGCTTCGATGATGGCGATCAACGGCCGCATTCAGCGGGAAGGGGAGGTCGTGCATCTCGTTGCACAACAGCTTTTTGATCTCTCAGGCGATCTCTCAAGTCTTGCAGATCGCGATGCGGAATTCCGGTTGCCGACCGGCCGAGGCGACGAATTCGCGCACGGTTCTTCAGGAGCTGTGGATTCGAGAGACCGGGCGGCAGCGAGACCTCGCGACATCTTCGTTCCGGATCTGCGCATTGATACGCTGAAGTTGAAGAGCAGGAACTTTCACTAGGTTGCGCCAAGCGCGCGTACGTCGCGAAGGATTCAGCTTACAGTCTCAGCTAACGGGCGGGACAGCGACACCGTGCTCGTCCGCGGAGCGATACAAGCGGCTCTATCCGACTAGAAGCCGTAGCTATCTCACCTTGGCTGGCTGTCCTGCACAGTTGATGGCGCCTCACCACAGCAAGCAGAAAGGGACTGGCAACTTGCCACAGAATTGGGGATTTAATGACCGCAAGAGGCCTGAAAGGCACACATCGCATCTGGCAGCGGAGGTTCGATCCGCTGCCAGAGATGTTTCAACGAGTGGCATTATCTTGCCGGAGGCTTGTAGGAAGATGCGATTGTGCCCGCCTTCTCCTGCGCAGCCTTGAATTCTGCGCCTGTATAAGCTCTTACGGTTTTGACATGCGATACGGCTCCCGACGCGCCGATGACGAGAAGTGCAGGCACCAAGTCAGCACCGTCGTCGAATTCGGTGATTGCCATCCAGTCGGTCTCGCCGGTCGTGACGTAGAAAGAATGCAGTTTTCCGCCCGCTGCTTCCATTACGCCGCGGGCCGCCGCTTCTCTGTTCGATGGATTGTCAATCATTCCCTTCGCTGACGTGGCTGTATAGCGCCCTGTTGTTACGAAAAGTGGCATGGACATCCTCCCTCGAAAATTGGGCAGAGCGGATGCTCTGCCCAATGCTCATTATCTCAAAAATCTTGGGGTAAGACGAGTGTTAAGCTGCAGAGCCCAACACGCGAGCGCACGCCGCGTCATCAGACTGAAGTCTCACAGGATGCCCGCTTTCTTGACTCCAAGCAGGTTCGGCTTGAAACATGCGCGGGCGTCTTTCAGGGCTTATTGAGCATGAGCAAGCACTCGTTTCGATACCAAGTGCGCAAAGCAGATCACGGTCTCTATTCGGTTGTCGACATCGTGACAGGCGTTCCCGCCGATGTCGGTGCGACATCGATTCAGCTCACTCAGTCCGAGGCCGAAGGGCTTCTCGCGTGGCTGCGGGTTCAAGCAGGGGGGGCTCCAGAGGTTGCTTGCATCGCGAGCCACTAGAACCGCCGTTCTGGAGCGGACTTTCAGTTCCGCGCAGTGGGTTGAATAAGGTCGAATATGCCTTTTCCTCAGAAGGGCCAAGTGACGAGATCATGCAAGATCCTGATCTAAATGACTGTCTTTCCACCACTTGCCGTGCGTACAGATTTCAATTCGTGGACATCCACACATCGCTCGGGGGATATCAAATCCGCGCAACCTTCCTCAAATGTTCAGCCGTTGTCGTCGGAAAACCAAAGAACTCCAGGTAGGCCGGTATCTGCTCGAACAGCATATCCGTGCCCACCTGATACCGGCATCCCCGCTCACGCGCGGCAGCCAGAAACGGCGTGATTTCCTCCTTCATCACCACTTCTCCGACAAAGGTCTCAGGTGACAGTCTGTTGATATCCACGGGCAGGGGATCGTTCTGGTTCATGCCGAGCGGCGTGGCATTGATGACGATGTCGAAGCCTACCGGGTCATTGGAACCAGTGGCGACTTCGGTTGACGGATAATAAGAATTTAGGCGGGCCTTAAGGCCCGCAAGCGCCGCGTTATTGTCGTCGTAAAGCGCGAGATGGGCGAGCCCGGCAGCTGCCAGTGAAGCCGCGATTGCAGACCCGACGCCGCCCGCGCCGATCATCAGCGCTTTGGCGCCTGATATCGTCTGGCCCTTGCGCTTAAGCCCGCGCACAAAGCCTTCACCGTCGAACATGTCGCCAATCAGCCTGCCGTATGAATCGAGTTTAACGGCATTGCAGGAACCTGCCACGCGGGCGTTGGTGGATATTTCGTCCAGCAGGCCCATGGTTGTGATCTTGTGCGGCATGGTGATCAGCGCGCCGTGGATGTTTGACAGGCGGAAGATCAACTGCAGGAAATCAGGGTAGTCTTCCGGCTTGCAACCCATGGGCACGACGACGGCGTCGATGTCCTGCTCCTCGAAATAGGGATTGTAGATCAACGGTGCCTTGAAGCTTTCCGTCGGGTAGCCGAGATGGGCGATCAGCCGGGTGGTTCCGCTAATCATGGGCGTGACCTTTCGAGAGCTATCGTTTGGGCTGTTCGGGCCGACTGCTTGATCGCGTCGATCACGACATCGGGGCGGCTCTCTGCCAAGATCTCAGAAAGGCTCGCAAACCGTGGCAGACCTTCGGCGAGGGCCCAATCCCGGGCGGATCCGGAGGGTTCGATGATGGCAGCAAGTGCTGCACGCGGCTCCGATAGGACACCTTCGATATGGCGCCTGCCGATCAGGCCAGTGCCCGCTATCGCGATGTTTATTCGCCCCTGCGACAGTTCTCGCATAATTCCTGTCCTAGTTTCGCAGGATTTCGCCAAGGAATTTGCGGGTGCGTTCATGGCGAGGATTGGTGAAGAATTCGCTGGGCGGCGCCTCCTCTACGATCGCGCCGCTTGCCATGAAGATCACCCGGTTGGCCACCTGGCGGGCAAAGCCCATTTCGTGCGTCACACAGATCATCGTCATGCCTTCCTCAGCGAGGCTGATCATGGTGTCGAGCACTTCCTTGACCATTTCCGGATCTAGCGCCGAGGTCGGCTCGTCGAAAAGCATGACTTTGGGGCGCATGCAGAGCGCCCGTGCAATTGCCACGCGCTGCTGCTGGCCGCCCGACAACTGCACGGGATATTTGGACGCCTGCTCGGAAATCTTCACGCGGGCAAGCAGGATGCGCGCCCGCTCTTCGGCTTCGACCTTCGATATGCCAAGTGCGCGCATCGGCGCCAGCATGCAGTTTTCGAGTACGGTCAGATGCGGGAAGAGGTTGAACTGCTGGAAGACCATGCCGACCTCGCGTCTGATTGCATCGATCGCCTTGGCCTGATTGCCAAGGAGGATGCCGCCGACGCGGATCTCGCCCTTCTCATAGGTCTCAAGGTGGTTGATGCAGCGGATAAGCGTCGACTTTCCGCTGCCCGACGGCCCGCAAAGCACGATGCGCTCGCCTCTGCGCACTTCGATATTGATATCGTGGAGGGCCTGAAAAGCACCATACCATTTCTCGACATGTCTCATGGCGATCATGGTTTCGCCCGTGATCGTGTTCCGGGTGGGGGCAGTTGCTGTTGTCATGATCGTGTTTCCATTATTGCTCGGTCCCCATTATCGCGCATGGGCGGCGGCAAAGCGCCGCTCCAGGCGCGCGCCAACGATCGTCAGCGGGCAGCACATCAGAAAATAAAGGGCGCCGACAATGCCGAAGACGGTGAGGGGCTGGAAGATCTGGTTGGAGATGATGTTGCCGGCGCGCGTCAGCTCCGTGAAGCCGACAATCGAGGCGAGCGACGTGCCCTTGATGAGCTGCACCAGAAAGCCGATCGTCGCTGGCAACGAGATGCGGATTGCCTGCGGCAAAATGATATCCTTCATTCGTGATACATATCTCAGGCTGAGTGCCTTGGCCGCTTCAGTCTGCCCCCGCGGCACGGCCTCGATCGAACCGCGCCAGATCTCGCCGAGATAGGCGCTGGCATGAAGTGTCAGACCGATTGCGACCGCTTCCCAGGCATCGAGCTTGAGGCCGATGAGCGCCAGGCCATAGTAGGTGACGAAGAGCTGCATCAACAGCGGCGTGCCCTGGAAGACGGCGATGTAGGTCGCAGTTACCCGTTCCAGGAGCGATATGCCCGACGTGCGCGCAAGGGCCACTCCAAGACCAGCAAGGCAGCCGCAAATGAAACCGACGGCGGAGAGAAGGACGGTCCATTTTAGGCCGATCAGAAGGAAGGTGAATTCTTCGCTGCCCATGTTGGCGCCCTCACTTGACCGGATAGGTGAAATAGCGGGCCGAAAAGAGTGCGAAGAGGCGCATCATCAGCCAGGAAATGACGAGATAGAAGATGGTGACGGTGAAATAGACCTCGAAGCTGCGGAAGCTGTCGGATTCAATGCGCTGGGCAACCGACGTCAACTCATAGGCTGAGATTGCCGAGGCGATGCTTGTCGATAGCGTCAAGAGCACGAACTGGCTTGTGAGCGACGGGTAGATGGCTCGCAGCGCGGGCTTCAGGATGATCAGGCGGAAGACCTGCACCTTATGCAAGCCGAGTGCCAGGCCCGCTTCCATTTGACCCTTGGGAATGGATTGCACGCCGCCTCGGATGATCTCGATTGCATAGGCACCACCATTGATGCCGAGGGCGATGATGGCGGTCGGTGTCGGTTCGAGGCGAATGCCGGCGAAGGGCAGGGCGAAATAGAGAAAGAAGATCTGCACGAGAAAAGGCGTATTGCGGATGACCTCGACGAAGCCGATGACCGACCAGCGCAGAATTTTGATGGGCGAGTCCCTGAGCGCCACCCCGCCTATTCCGATGACGATGGCAAGCGCCATGCCGCAGAGCGCCAGCAGAAAGGTGCCGAGGCAGCCGAGCAGCAGGTTCGGCAGACCGTCGATGACGGGCGTGAAATCCAGCTGATAGTTCATGATGCCTTTTGGCCCCCCATTCCGCTCTCCAGCATTCCAGCCATCGCCTCTATCGCCAGCTCATAGCCGCGCGCACCAAAGCCGATCATGATGCCGGTCGCGATGCGGGAGATGAGCGATTTATGGTAGATCTCTTCACGGGCATGGACGTTGGAGATATGCAGCTCGATCTTCGGCGGGTCGAAGGTTTTGAGTGCATCGAGTAGCGCAATCGAGGTGAAGGTGTAGGCGGCAGGATTGATGATGATGCCGCACGCGCTTTTGCGAGCCTGATGCACGCTCTCCACCAGCTCGCCCTCGTAGTTCGTCTGGCGGAAATCGATATCTAAGCCAAGGCTCTTTGCTTTGGCGAGACACCTCTGCCTGATGTCGGAAAGTGTGACTGAGCCGTATATCGCAGGCTCACGCTCACCCAAAAGGTTGAGGTTTGGTCCGTTGAGCACAAAGATCGTTCTGGTCATGTCGTCACCTCAACGGGACAAATCCAAGGGCGTGGCGATTTAAGGGTGGTGTTGACGGGCATCGAAATGCCCGCCCTGTCACTTTCCGAGAGGATGAGCGCATGGCTCAGTTCGCGCTGAAGGGAATGCCCTCAAGGCTCTCGGGGAATTCCGGAACCGGCACCTTCATCCACTTGTCGTAAATCTTCTTCAATTCGCCATTGGCCTTGATCTTATCGATGAAGGCATTGATCGAGGCATTGATTTCCTTTTCTCCGAGACGCGTGCAGGCGCCGTTATAGAGTTTCTGAAACTCAAGCTTGTTTTCGAATTCGCCGGGCCGAGCCTTTTCTACCCGGTCCATGTAGAAGATGTTTCCTCCGAGAGCCTGCACCTGGCCGGAGGCAAGCGCCTGGACGCTCGCCGCATCGCCATCGAAGCGACGGATTGTGGCACTCGGGGGCGCGTTCTTCGTCACCTGGGTATCCTGTGCTGCACCCTTGGCAACGCCGATCGTGAGATTTGCCATGTCGGCATTGGATTTGATCGAGGCGGATTTCGCGCCGATCAGCACAATTGCGTTGGCGACATATGGTTTGGAAAACTGCACGGCCTTGGCGCGGTCCGGCAGCATCGCCATAGTGGCGAAGAGCACGTCGACGCGGCCGGTCGTCAGCGCGGGAATGCGGTTGTTGACTTCCAGCGGTACGAATTCGACGTCAACACCCAGTTCCTTGGCATAGAGGGTGGCGACGTCGGCATCGAGGCCATCCTGCTTGCCAGCACTGGTGACGAACCCCCATGGTGGGTTGTCGCCCTGGATGCCAACAATAAGTTTTCCTCTGGCTTTGATTTCCTCTGGCGTGACAGCGGCGGCCGGGCCTGCGAGCCCGATCACAGTTGCGAGCGCAGCGGCACAAAGCATGGCATTTCGGCGCGTCAGCATAGACTTCAACATGGATTCCTCCTCTTTGGCGGTCGCACGGACCAACAGTCATCCTCCAGACTGCATGAGCAACCTTTGCCAGAGGGCCATCGAGAAAGCAACATAGTTTTTCAAAATCATATGATACTTTGTGTTTGACCAATTGATTTGAATTGCCAACGACATTCGCCATAATACCGTCTTGCCGACCGCGGCGCTAAAGCCGTCGCGTCAGAACATGAGGAGGATTAGCGTGCCATGAAGACCTCGATAGCGACGGTGACGATATCCGGCGAGTTGCCAGAAAAGCTGGAAGCGATTGCAAGAGCCGGCTTTGAGGGCGTGGAGATTTTCGAGAACGACTTCCTCGCCTTCGACGGTAGTCCGGCCGATGTCGGAAAGATGGCCAGGGATCTCGGGCTGACGATCACACTCTTCCAGCCGTTCCGCGATTTCGAGGGCATGCCAGAGGCATTGCGAGGGCGTACCTTCGACCGCGCCGAGCGCAAGTTCGACGTCATGCAGGAGCTTGGCACCGACATGGTGCTCGTATGCTCCAATGTCTCGCAGGCAGCCCTCGGCGGCATCGACCGGGCGGCCGCAGACTTCCGTGAATTGGGGGAGAGGGCTGCAAAACGCGGCCTCAAGGTGGGTTACGAGGCGCTTGCCTGGGGTCGTTATGTCAACGACCATCGTGATGCCTGGGAGATCGTACGTCGTGCTGATCATGCGAATGTCGGGCTGATCCTCGACAGTTTTCATTCGCTGTCACGCAAGATCGACATCAATTCGATCCGCTCGATCCCAAAGGAAAAGATCTTCATCGTACAGCTTGCCGACGCACCCCTGATCGACATGGACCTGCTTTACTGGTCTAGGCACTTCCGCAACATGCCGGGAGAGGGGGATTTGCCGGTGGCGGAGTTTACCGAAGCCGTGGCCTCGACCGGCTATGACGGCTTCTTCTCGCTCGAGATTTTCAACGATCAGTTCCGAGGCGGGTCGACACGGAAGATCGCCGCAGATGGGCATCGTTCGCTGATTTATCTGGCGGACCAGGTTCGTCGCAAAGTGGAGACACCGATCGGCATCGAAATGCCCGATCGCGCCGCCGTCACAGGCGTCGGCTTCATCGAATTTGCGACTGATGAGGGGGGGGCCGTGGAATTGGTCGACATCCTCCGGGCACTCGGTTTCCGCAAGGTTGCGGTACATCGCTCCAAGAAAGTGACACTCTATCAGCAGGGCGACATCCGCATCGTGATCAACGTCGATCCGTTGGGCTTCGCCAATGCCGCCTACGCCGTGCATGGTACCTTCGCCTATGCGATGGCGCTTGTCGTCGATGATGCCACGCAAGCATATGCTCGCGCCTTGGCTCTCGATGCCGAGCCTTTCGCCGAGCCTGTAGCCGAGGGTGAGTTGCAGTTACCCGGGATCCGCGAGGTCGGCGGCGGTCTGATTTATCTCATCGATGAGAAGAGCCCACTCGGCCGCTTCTCCGAGATTGACTTTGAGGCCGTGGAGCAGGAGGGGGAGGACGAGGATGCCGGTCTTCTCCAGGTCGACCATATTGCCCAGACCGTTGCCTATGACGAGATGCTGACTTGGCTGCTTTTCTACACCTCCATCTTCGAAACCCGCAAAACCCCAATGGTCGATATCATCGATCCCTCCGGCGTGGTGCGTAGCCAGGTGATTGAAAATCAGACCGGCACATTGCGCATTACCATGAATGGCGCCGAAAACCGCCGTACGCTGGCCGGACATTTCATGGCCGAAAAATTCGGCGCTGGCATACAGCATCTTGCCTTTTCGACGGACAACATCTTTCTGACTGCAGCGCGCCTGCGCGCCAAGGGCTTCAAGCCCCTGCCGATCTCCCCCAATTACTACGGCGACGTCGAGGCCCGCTTCGGTCTTGAACCCGAGCTTACCGAACGGCTGAAGGCAGAAAACATCCTCTACGATCGAGATGAGCAAGGCGAATATTTCCAGCTCTATAGCGGCACATACGGAGAAGGGTTTTTCTTCGAGGTCGTTGAACGACGTGCCTATCGCGGCTATGGGGCGCAGAATGCGATCTTTCGCATTGCGGCTCTGAAAAAGCAGATGCGGCCGGAGGGTGTCCCCAAGGATGCCGTGTGAGTTGGGGTCTGCCGCTGAGGCGTTAAGCGACTTTCATCTTGCCGGAAGCCTGTCCTTGATATCTGTCGCCGCGTGTTAGATCTCCATGCGACAAGCCGAAGCGATGACGGCAAACAATAAGGCGCTCAGTTGATCCGACCGCTCGCTAGCACATGGTCAACGCCGCTCTGGACATGCCTGCGGATGACTGCTCTTGCCGCTTCGACGTCGCGCTTCAGCGCAAGCTCGAACAGCAACCTGTGATCATCGGCGACGTCCTTGCCACGAAAGCTTCTTGCCAGCATATGATAGCGCAAAAAGCGGTCGAAGACGGAAGAGAGCGTCGCCATCAAGGTCGTCGAATTACAGGCCGAGACGATCGCCTGATGGAATTCCCAATCATAGCGAACCCAGTCGACGGTCCTGGAGTCATCTCCGCCAAGGAGCTTGCGCTCGGCCGCCGCCAACTTGTAATGGGCAGCGACGATGCGGCCTTCCCACTCCAATGTGCCGGCCTCAAAGGAAAGCGCCACCGCATGGGTCTCGAGCACGGTGCGCAGATCAGCGAGCTCCTCCAACTCCTTGCGAGAAGCCGGGCTCACCTCGAAGCCGCGCTGGCCCTCGGCTAGGACCAGGTTTTCCATGGCAAGGCGACTAAGTATTTCGCGCAGCGACGAGACGCTGATCGAATAGTGCTCCTTCGCCTGTTCCAGTTTGATCTTTGCCCCCGGCGCCAGAATCCCTGAAATGATATCCTGCCGGATCTGTCGGAAGACGACGTCGCTGACGGTCTCGGAAAGTTCGCCCGCATTCTTGGGGATCGATTTCTCTGTCTTGTGCGCCAGCCCCATGGCTATCTCGCAGGCTTGCGGGTGGAGGAAAGCGGGCCTTTACCCAGAGCATGCTCAACGCCGCCCTGGATGTGTCGCTGCAGGATCTCCTTGGCCGTCTTGCTGTCACGATGGAGTGCCGCATCGAGCAACTGCTTGTGCTCTTGTTCGGCAACACCACCGCGATACGACAGGGCCACCATCTGGTAGCGCAGATACTTGTCGAAGACGGCAGCATGGGTTTCCATCAGCAGGCGCGAGCCGCAGGCTGCAATCAGTGCCTGGTGGAACTCCCAGTCATAACGTTTCCAGTTTTCGGTCTGGCTGGTATCGCCCGAAGCCATCACCTTTTCCATGCACGCGAGCTTGTAATGAGCCGAAACAAGCTGCGCCTCCCATTCCACATCGCCCTGTTCAAAGGACTGTTCCAGTGCATGTTCCTCCAACAGCAGCCGCAGCGCCGCGATCTCGCGCAGATCCGCAACGGAAACCCCCGCGACCTCGAACCCGCGTTGGCCCTCGGCCACAACCAGGCCTTCTGAGGTCAGCCGGTTAAGAATTTCCCTCAGGGTACTGACGCTGGTCTCGTAGGTGACTTTCAAACCATCGAGTTTCAACTTCTGGCCCGGGGTCAACCGACCAAAGATGATGTCTCCGCGTATCCGGCGATAACTGCTTTCTGCTATCGTTTCGATGGGAAGCTCGGTGTACATGGGTCCCTCAGAGATTTTCAGTTTTGTCATATATATGTACGCCGCTCTTTTCAATCAGGCGTCTGATGTTTTGCGTTCTGGTCCTGTGGCTGAGCGGGTACCAGGGCACCGATATCTGTCATGTCGCAGGAAGCGCCGTCATATCTCGTCTTTGCGATGGTTAGTTCGTCGCACGAGCTGACGACCGCAATGGCCGGCCGTCACCACGGCGGCAGTTGGTCGAGCCAGGCTTCTTTGACTGCGGCTTCCACAAATCGCAGATGGCGATGACTCTTTTCACCTCCTTGAAACGTCGTTGTTGCGACCGTCATCGAGTGGTCGAAACGACTGGAAGGAGGACTGAGAAATGGATCTCGAAGGAAAGCGAATTGTGATCGTCGGCGGGAGCCGCGGCTTGGGGAGGGGGCTTGCCGAGGCATTCGTTGCTCGCGCGAGCGAAGTCACCGTGGTTGCCCGAAAGGCGGCGGCCGTGCAGGGGCCTGCTGACGAACCGGCCGTCACCGCCATGTCGGCTGATGCAACCGATGCCGACGCGGCGTGGCGGATCATGGAGCAGACGCGACCTGATGTCGTCATCATGAATGCCGGTGCCGAACCGCCCATGGAACGGATCGACCGGATTGGCTGGGAGGCATTCACGACCAACTGGAATGTAGACGTAAAGGCCGCACTGCATTGGGTACAGGCTGCCCTGACCTTGCCAATGGCGCCAGGCGGGCTCGTCGTCCTGGTCTCCAGCGGAGCCGCCGTGCAGGGGTCGCCGCTGTCGGGAGGTTATGCCGGCGCCAAGCGCGCGCAGTGGTTCATTGCAAAATATGCCGATGACTTGTCGGCTGAACTCGGGCTAGGTTTGCGCTTCCGGATCATCGTTCCCCGGCAAATGTTCGTCGGAACCGGTGTGGGCGATATCGGCATCGGGGCCTATGCGGCGAAGGCAGGTCGGACGTTTGCCGCACAGGCCGCCACCTGGCCGAACATGACGCCTCGGGCTTTCGGTGATACGGTCGCCGAACTGATCGGCAAGACGGGCCTCGCTGAGGCCGTGGTCTATGCCGTGCGTGGGGATACGGGCGTGACGGTCATCGAATGACAAAAGACGCAGCCCTCGGGGCCGAAGAGCGGAAAACACTGCTCGCAGACCTGGCCAGGGAAGCGGACGCGCTTCGCCCCGAATTGCATCGCTATGCTGCTCGTCTGGTGGGTTCGGTGATCGACGGCGAGGACGTGATTCAGGACGCATTTGCCAGGGTATTGGCGACGGCTGGATCGATGCCACCGGGCACGCCTCTTAGACCCTGGCTATTTCGCATCGTACACAATCGAGCCATAGATGCCCTGCGCCAGCGCAGGACGCGCCGGTCGGAGCCGCTTGAGACGGTCTTTGATCTGGCCGACATCAGCGCCGTCGGCCCCGAGGACGCGCTGATCCGGCAGGACACAGTGCGGGTCGCCCTCAGTCATTTTGCAGAATTGTCGGTACCGCAACGAAGCGCGGTGATCCTCAAGGATTTGTTGGGGGAGTCGCTTGCGGAAATCGCTGCGCTGTTGGAACTGAGTGTCGATGCCGTCAAGGCCCATCTGTCGCGGGTCGGGCGAGATTGCGCGCGATCTCCGACGTGCGGTCCGAGGTTGTGCCATCGCCAAGTCCAGAGGCCGTGAACTTTGCAGCGCTCTTCAACGCCCGAGACTGGGACGCGTTGCGTCGCATGCTTGCCGACGACGTGCGGCTTCGTCAGGCGCGACGGCCGGAAATTTCGGGTGCCGCCGACGTCGGTCGATTTTTCACCTATTATGCCGAATATCCACGGGTCAGGATCGAACCGGCCTGGTTGGAGGGCCGGGAAATATTGCTGGTATCGGCCGAACCGTCGGGCGGTCCTTCCTATTTCATGCTGCTCGAATGGCGGGAGCAGAAGATAAGCCTGATCCGCGACCATCGTTATGCGAGATATATCATGGATGGCGCTGATGTCATGCCGGCCGCATCGCAGTGACCGTGGTCGATAGAGCTGTCTCGCGGTCCGCTATGCGCGGTCGAAGGCTGTCATGCGACCAAGCAATAAACCTACGCGGTAGCTCGCGAGACGCAGCCGCAAAAGGCGCCATGCTACATCGCCATGCAACTTCTCTGCTAGCGAAGAGGCAGGGAAATTACTTAATGGCTTTGCCCCTTCGCACCAGTACCCCTCTAATAGTCTGCGCGAGTGTTCCTCAGGCCCACGAGCGGTTAAACAAACGAGGATTGGATCAGGTCAGATTAGCCTAAGTGATGACACGGGCACTACTTAGCGAGCTTTGGCAGTCTCTGTTCCAAGGCATGCCCCGCCCGGACCGCCATGGTATCGCGAACGATCCAAGGCGATTGCGATAAGCAGGCTTGGATGGTTACCCGGCCAGTCTCCCTAGTTCATGCACTTGCTCGAGCAGCAGCGTCGGCTTCAGCCGCCGAAGCGATTCCGGTGCTGCAAATCCCCAAGTGACCGCCGCGGATGACGCACCGACTGCGTTGGCTGCCTCGATGTCGCGCGTCTCGTCGCCGACGCAGATGGTGCGCTCGGGCGCGGTCCCGAGCTGCTTCATCGCGCGTCTAAATTTCACGGCTTTGCCAAACATTGAAGACCCGCATCCATAGAAATTGATGAGTTCGACAAGCTCCGGGCCAAGAACCGTTCGTACGTTCTGCTCTGTATTGGAACTGACGATCGCGAGCTTCATGCCGCGCTGGCGCAACATTCTCAATGCCGGTGCCACCCCTTCGAATAGCTGTATCGATTCGATGTCCTCTGTCGCCCTTCGCCGCATATATGCGGCGATAGCCGGCATCTTCCACATCGGCACTCGTAGCTTCCGAATTATCTCATGGTTGCCCAAACGCCGGAGCGCCTCTCTCTCTTCGACGGTTGTCCGTCGGAAACCAAAACGATCAGCCACGTCGTTGAGCGAGCCGAAGAACCACTCTCCACTATCTGCAAGCGTTCCGTCGAAGTCGAAAATGACTAGATCATGTCTCATCGCCGGAACTTTGCCTTACAGCAGCCGGCCAAGCAACACGTCGAGCGCGCAAAGGCATTTATCACCCACTGCCGTTCCGGATGATATTGAAAGGTATCCGCGCGCCACGTAGCGAATGGCGGCCTTCCGGCTTCGCCCTGATCCGCAATGTCGCGCACGAGGGCGCGTGGCCGTTAGACGGGTTTCGCCCCGGGGTCGCGAAATAGGCTCGACGGTCAAGCATCTTCGGCCGTTTGTCAGCGGAGGACCTCACCGCATGGCTTCTGCTATCCGTAGCAAGGCTGCATAAATGATCTCCGGATCATTTGGCGCAACGGCGTTTCGCGTCAGAGTCTCGGCCTCAGCGACAATCTCGTGAGCCGCACGCAATGCCGACCGCCCGTCCGGCGTCAGTTCGGTCGTCAAGACCCTGCCATGCACTGGGTGGGCCGTTCGCCTGATGAGTCCGTCCCGTTCGAGTGTCGCTATGATGGACTGCATCGTCTGCGGCGTTACGAAGGCCCGCCGCGCAAGCTCCGCACTTGATAAGCCGGCGCTGAATTCAAGCCCCGCCAGTACCGAGTACTGTGGAGTCGTCAATCCGATGTTCCTAAGTTGGGTGTCGAGATGCCCCCGCAGCACAGCACCCCATCCCATTCGCAGTCCGCACGCCGATCGGGGACTTTGACGGCACCGAGAAGCTAGTCACCTGGAACC
>NZ_HF536772.1:3766885-4132041 GCF_000312665.1 Rhizobium mesoamericanum STM3625
GGGGTGGAATCGCAATCTGGTTTGGCTGCGACGACGCTGACCAATTGCACGCTCATCTCTGCGAGCGCGACGTGCGGATAGCTTTTCCGCCGAAGGACGGCCCGTTCGGACGTTATTTCGCCTTCGTCGATCCATTTGGCTATACAATAACGGCGCATACCGTCCCAACAAACCAATAGAAGGTGCGTCCACACAGACGATGTCACCCTGACCGTCGCACCGACCCGGTGATACGGACGCAAGTGGAAGTGGGCTTGAAAGCCGTAATCCCAGCGTCCGCCATCGCGTTCGCAATAGCTAAGTGCCCTATCAATGTGGTGAGACCGTGCTGTAGCTGCCAGCACTGATTGCCCGATGAAAGTTCTCTAAGGGCCGATAGCCTCAGAAGCGGAGATTTGCCTCGAGTTGAACAGGGACAGCAGACTATAAGCAGCTGGACTGAAGCCGACATCATGGACCACCTGTGGACAGCCCATGATCGATTAAGTCGCAAGCAAGTGCCTAGCGTTGGAAAGTCAGGTGAATGGTGCCACTCGGTGCCGTTTCCGTCTTGACCTCGAAGCCGGCTTCCAGGCCGCGCAGATCGTCCCACAGGCGTATTCCGCGCCCGAGCAAGATCGGAGCGATCGCCACGTGAAGGCGATCGACAAGGCCTGCCTTAAGGAAATCGCGAGCAACGGTAGCGCCACCGCCAACACGCACGTCTTTGCCGCCCGCCACACTGACTGCCCGCTGCAGCGCATCGGCAGGCGTGGTGCTGAGGAAATGGAAAATTGTCCCGCCGGCCATTTCCAGGGAGGGGCGTGGCTTATGGGTGAGAACGAAAACCGGACACCGGAACGGCGGCTCGTCGCCCCACCAGCCACGCCAGTTCGGATCCTCGGGAAAGTTGTGCAGACCGAACATGCCCGCGCCCATGATCTCGGCTCCGACATTTTCGAAGTACGACTTCGCGTAGTCGTCGTCGACGCCTGTAGTCCCAGCCCCGCTGGTATCCTTGAACACGCGCTCGCGGAACGTGCGGGTTGCTACATACGCGCCGACGAGACGCGACCAGTCCTCGCCGAACGGGACGTCCGGCGTCTGGTCCGTCGTTGTCGCGAAACCATCGAGCGAAATCATGAGATCGACACGAACTACCACTGTTGTTCTCCTTGCGAGCGGTTGCACCATCAGCCTCCATCTTTAGAGTCAGATACTAAGGCATCTGCCTTTGTATCGAGGGTCAAATACTAAGGCAAGTGCCTTATTATCCTTGACTGACCTTCTGTCGCGTTTTAATAGGCCACATGCCTTACCACTCGACGCCCCTCGACCTCGCCTTTCACGCTCTCAGCGATCCGACTCGCCGCGCGGTGGTGTCGCGCCTGGCTACCGGCGAAGTACCAGTCAGCGTCCTGGCCGAGCCTTTCGACATGGCGCTGCCATCCTTCGCCCAGCATCTCAAGGTGCTGGAAGATTGCGGGCTGATCGCTAGCGAAAAGCGCGGGCGCAGCCGCTGGTGCTGGCTGGTGCAGGCGCGTTTCGATGAGGCGGCGGACTGGATGGACGCGGAGCGCCGGCGCTGGACCGAGCGGTTGGATCGGCTGGAACTCTATTTGGACAACACACAAGAGGATGGCGAAGGCAATGGCAAACCCGTTTGATACATGGTCGCTCGATCGAGAGATCGTGCTGGTGAAAATTCTGAATCACCGGCGCGACAAGGTTTTTGCGGCTTGGATGGACCCTGGGGCTCTAGCCGAATGGTACGGTCCGGCCGGCCTGAAGATCGAGAGCTACGAGGCGGACATACGCGAGGGCGGACTCTGGCGGTTCGACATGGTTGGCGTGTTCGAGGGCCAAGAGCAGCGTTTCCCGAACCTCATGCGCTTTCTGGAGATCGTTCCTAACGAGCGGATCGTGATGGACTATGGCACGCCTGATCCCAACGACCCCGACCGTTTCCGCGCCACGGTGACCTTCGATGAGCAGGCCGACGGCAAGACCGTGCTGACCATGCGCCAGCTCCACCCCAGCGCAAAGCGGCGTCAGGTGGTTATCGGCTTCGGTGCCGTGGAATACGGGCTGCAGACGCTGGACGGCCTCGCCGCCTGGCTGGATGGATGAGGACATATTCCATTAGAAGCGCCCGTGTTGCCTTGCCGGTTTTGACGATGCCGAAGCCGGTAGGCGATACCGACGTTTAACGAATGCACATGTCCGATCGGGTGAGCGTTCGAACTCGGCCGTTCTCATTTCACCAATGCGCTCAAGCATGTCGAACGCTGCCCGGGTAGGCTGCGGGCCATCCAAATGGAAGCGCCAGATCGCCGAGGCTGACGGCTTCAGGTCTTGGCAGCTAAGGCCTGAATGGTCGGCTGATCGACCAGCCCGTCCACGAACCAGTTCGGGTAGACAGGAGAAAGCGCCGTGGCTTGGTCGAGTGCGGAAAGCTCTTCTGGAGCGAGATGAACGTCCGCAGCCTTGAGGTTGTCATTGAGCTGCGAAAGCTTGCTCGATCCGAGGAGGACGGAGGTTACTGCCTGTCTTCGACAGAAGCCAGGCGATCGCGACCTGAGCGACGCTCGCTGCGTGGCGATCTGCGATCATTCGCATGTCCTCGACGAGCTTAAATCCCAGTTCCTTGTTTGTCGGCAGGATGTCGAAACCGGAGAGGCGGTTGTCAGAATCCTGAAGGCTTTCGCGCGTGTATTTTCCGCTGAGGAATCCTGCGGCGAGGGGGCTCCAAACCGTCATCCCGAGACCGAAATGCTTCATCATCGGGATTATATCCCGCTCGACATCGCGGCCGAGAAGCGAGTAGTTCACCTGTCCATGCGTGAATTTCGCCCAGCCATTCGCCTTCTGAAGTTCCAGTGCGGAGGCTACCTTCCAAGCCGACCAGTTCGAGAAACCGAGATAGCGCACTTTTCCCGCGCGAACGATGTCGTCTAGCGCCTGAAGGGTCTCGTCGAGCTGGGTGAAGGGGTCTTCCTTGTGAACGACGTAGACATCGATCCAGTCGGTGCCCAGACGCTTCAGGCTTTGGTCAACGGACCACATGATATGGCGGCGGGAGAGACCCGCCTGAGTGATCGGGGCACCTGAACGGAAGCCTACTTTTGTCGTGATGACTGCTTCCGAGCGCCGGGCCTTCAGGGCAGCACCGAGAAGCTCCTCGGACTGGCCGCCAGCATAGGCGTCTGCGGTGTCGAAGAGGTTCACGCCCGCGTCTAGGGCCGCTCCGACGAGTTCGTCGGCATCGTTCGCGCCGACCTTGTAGACCGAAGCGATGTCTTTGTTGCCGCTGGAGAAAGTCATGGCGCCAAAAGCGAGCCGGGACACGACAAGGCCAGTTTGACCGAGATTTGCGTACTGCATTGTATCCACCTTCTCAATGTTCGAAGAGTAAGAAATCGCTTAAGTTAGGATTGTATTTTGATCACCCCGCAGTCTCTTCCAGAGGACCGCAAAACTGTTCTTCGACAAAATTCGATTGCGCCGGATTAAGGCTCACAATCGGGGACGAAACCAAAGCTGCCGCCGAGCGCGCTCATGGCACAAACGGATGCGCTATGCGACCAACTATAAGGACTGGCGGAAAAAAACAACGCGCTCAGCCTCCTCGAACCCGAGCGCCCTGTGAAACAAGTGACTTTCAATGTTATCGATGGAAGCATCAGATGCGAATTCCACACACCCAAGCGCTTTTCCTGCTGATCTGACCGCATCGAACAGTGCTCTTCCGATCCCCTGCCGTCGATAGGCTGGCTCGACGTAAATTCCTTCGAGGAAGAGGACCGGCGAGGACGAGCACCCGTTCACATAGTCATGACGAAGGCAAGCTTCGGCAAACCCAGCCAAAACACCATCGGGTAGTGGGGCGACAATCCCAAACATCTCGTCCGAATTTCGGGCTATCATTGTATCGAGTTCGTCCGCATGATAGCCGCTGGAGTGGCTGGGCCATAATGCCGCTCTCAGCCGAGACCACTCACGTAGATGGTCGGCGCAACCACGCACGGTTGCTACTGGAAGGCCCGGCTCTTTTCGCATTGAACTCCTCGCAGCTTGTTTTCGCTCACAATACGCGTGTGGGGAGCGATCTCAATGTCCTGTATTAGCGGTGTAAGGCAAGGACCGTCGAGCAGCGGCCCCAAACTGTAAGCTTGGCTTGAGTTACCGATTCGCGACTGCGGCAGCGGCCTTCCGGATAACGTCGATGACGACGTCCGCCGTCGTGATACGAAGGAAACAGCGCGAAGCCAATTCGGAGCCGGGACTTAGGTCCCAGAAGCCATGACCGGAAGGCGTACCGCCATGCGGTTATGACAGCTGCTGCCTTCCGCCCAACAGGGAACCTTGTCCTGTGAAGAGAGTTTCGATGGCCATGGAAAATCTCCTCCTTGCGGTGCTGTCCA
The DNA here is from genome assembly GCF_000312665.1 of Rhizobium mesoamericanum STM3625. Classification (GTDB taxonomy): domain Bacteria; phylum Pseudomonadota; class Alphaproteobacteria; order Rhizobiales; family Rhizobiaceae; genus Rhizobium; species Rhizobium mesoamericanum. The sequence continues at coordinate 3,771,289 of NZ_HF536772.1, forward strand.
GAACGCAAACTTCGACGCTGGTGCGATACTCGGTCACCATTGGCATCGTGGCTTCGGCGACGCTTCTGCGAGCGGCGCTCGACGCACCTCTGCAGAACTATCAGTTGCTTCTGTTCGTACCCGCCGTCTTCCTGGCCGCCTTGTTGTGCGACCGAGGCTCCGGTTATCTCGCCACCGTTTTGAGCGCCGTGATCGCCACATGGATTTTCATTGCTCCCAAGTGGAGCGTGGCTATCCGGGCTGATCAATGGCTCCCACTCTTCCTCTTCGTCGTGATCGGTTTCGGAATTACAGCAGTTACCGAGAGCCTCAGGCACGCCGTCACAAATCTGGCCCGGTTGGAGAAGGCGAGGGCCGTCCAGTTGGAAGAACTCGGCCACCGCACCAAGAACGATCTGGCCACTTTGGCCTCACTTCTACGCCTTCAGGCACGGGCACTGGAACAAGGTCCGGCCCGGGCCGCCCTGGACGATGCGGTTTCGCGGCTGAACGTCATCGCGCACGTGCACCGCCATCTTCAGGAAAGCCACAATGACGGCGCGGCGGTCGACATCGCCGACTACCTGGAAGAGCTGACCCAAGGGCTGGCCGATTTGCTGCGCGACGTGAGGCCAATCGCCCTCAGGGTTAGGAGCCCGCACCTACTCGTTCCCTCCAATGAGGCCTCGTCCATCGGCCTGATTGTCAACGAATTGGTGACGAACGCCTTTAAGTACGCCTTCCCGAACGACGATGGCGGGAGCGTGGAGATCACGCTGACCTCGGAAGGAGCGGACATCCTCCTCACCGTGGCAGACAACGGGGCAGGGTGCCCGCCCGACCTTGGCGACGGCATCGGATCGAAACTCGTCAAGCTGATGGCGGCGCAGTTCGATGGCGAGGTGATCAGGCATCCTTCGGAGAAGGGGTGCCGTATCGACGTCAGGCTGAGGTCGTCGCCCGGTGGCTGATATTGTGTGCTCACACGACTTCCATGTCCGAGGTTCGCGGCCGGCGGGTCGTTGCTAGCGATGCTCGTTCAAGACACTTGCAAATTCACCTTTATAAACTCGATCGTACGCGACCAGGCTAGCTTTGCTGCTCCGGCTGAATAGTGGGCGCCGTCGCTGTCGTCGTCAAAGCCGCGCTCCGTGTTCTCATAGGTGAATATCTCTGCCTTCAGCCCAGTCTTCCTTACCAGATCGACAAACGCCGGAATCTCGGGATCTACGAATTGGTCCTTACCGGCCAGGTTGAGCAGAAGGGGGGTCCTGAAAGCGCCAGCATCCGTGATCGACGGCGGGTGTCCATAGAAGATGACCGCTCCATCGAGATCGGTTCCGTTGGTGACGAGGTCATCTATCGCAGTCGCGCCCAGGCCAAAGCCGATCGCGCCAATCTTCCCGTTGCTAACGCCGTTGGATTTCAGCCAGCCCAAGGCCGACCGAGTATCGGCGAGCATATTCGACCTGCTCTCCATTTCCACCGTTTCGAGGGCGGGGCCGCGCTCAGTCGGAGTCCCTCCAAAACGCGATGCATAGTCAGGTGCCAAAGCAGCGAAACCATCGAGTGCCAAACGCCTGGTGACTTCCTCGAAGTGCGGCGTCAGACCCAACTTGTCGTGAAGCACCAGTACACCAGGATGAGGCGCGGTGTCGTCGGGGCGGGCAAGATAACAATCAAGTTGGCCCCAATCCGTATCAAGAGCTAGTCTTTCGGTGTGCAGTCGCCGGACGTCGCTGGGGATTTGGGCCGCTCTCGCAAATTCCTCGGCAACAAGGGAGGGCAGCGTTGCCATGGCTGCCATGCCGGCCACGTATTCCGCCGTCTTTACAAGAAACGTCCGGCGCTTCATGTGCGTCGATCTCCGCCCACGATATACTAGCGCAAACTTCCTAACGCAGTAACCACCGCGTGCGGCTTGCGATCGCTATAAATCGACCACCACGAGCGTCCGCCTATCCTATGAGTGGGCGCTGTGGTATTATATCGCGAAACACCGAGGTGAAGCCATGCGCCGGTTGCTTGTATCGGTTGCGTTGTTTTTCGCAGCGACAGTAACGGCTGCGGGCGACCCCTTATTCGACGCCGTCTCGGAAGGAAACGCCATGGCCGTTGAGCGGTCACTGGCGGCAGGGGCTAATGTCGACAGCCGAACGAGAGATCAGGCAACACCCCTTATCAATGCCGCGCTCGGCGACCAGCTCGCTATCGTGGACTTGCTGATCAGCAAGCACGCCGACGTCATGGCCCGGAACGCTGGCGGTTTCACCGCTCTTCATGCAGCTGCGTATTCGGGAAGCATACCGATCAGCAAGCTGCTCCTTGACCACGGAGCGGTTCTCGACGATGCGTCCAACAAAGCGGGGGTAACGCCGCTGATGATCGCGGGCGAAGAGAACCACGTCGCCCTTGCCGAGTTCCTGTTGGCCAAGGGGGCCGATGCAGAACACGCCGAGTCCCACGGTTACACACCAATCGCCAGGGCCATTTGGAAGGGCAACGTCGACATCGTCAGGCTCTATAAGCGGCATGGCGTCGCGTGTCCCCCGGTCAGCGTTTTACGGGTCGAGGAATTTTATAAGAAATGCATGGAAATCCATGATTGAAGAGGAGGCGAAGATGCACTCACGAAGCGTAACACAATGCCTTCGGTTTTTGGCAACCGTCGGCCTCGCTGCATGGGCTGTCGGGGAATCGCCGGCGGTGGCGGACGACTCGGTAAACACGGGCTACTTCGGCGGCGTTGCCATCATGGGTTACGACACGGTCGCCTACTTCACCGAAGGCAAAGCGACAAAAGGCTCGGATAAATTCACCTACGACTGGCTGGGCACACCGTGGCATTTCGCCAATTCAAAGCACCGCGAGATGTTCATGAGCGAGCCGCTGAAATACGCGCCTCAGTACGGCGGCTACTGCACGGGCGAGGTTAGCGACGGCTCAGTCACAGTCAACGTCGACCCTGAAGCCTTTAAGATCGTCGACGGCAAGCTTTACCTGATGTATGACAAGACGGACGCGGAGGGCTTTGCCGCCCATCCGGCGGATATTGTGGCAAAGGCCGATGCCAAATGGCCGAAGATCGCCGCCGATCTCGAGCGAGATCAGTATCACTGATACCGAGCGACAGCTAGTCAGAGGCCGAAAAGTAAAAGACCTTGGTCGAGTTCACGTAGGCGTAGCTCGTTCCGTCGGCGGGATTGGCGTGTCTATAGACCGGACCGCAGGAGGGCTGGCCGAAGGCGTTTTCGCTTTGCTCGCAAAGAAGGTTGCCTTTGACGGAAACCGTCTCGGTCATCATCTGGGTTGGCGAGCGGAATGCGGCCTTGCCGTCCATCTGGACCTGCATGATCGCTGGGCTTTTAGACGGCTCGGTATTTCCGCGAAGGACCTTGCCCATGACGGTGGAAGCGATTTCCCCGCCCATCAGCCGCGATTGCTCGTCTCCATGGAAGCCGAACGGCCACTCAGGCAGACCAGCATCGCGCAGCGCGTCCACGGTAAACGCAAGATCCTCACTTCTCAAATTGGCATTTGCGATCCGCCATCCGGCGAGGCACTCGCGGCCGCCCCGTAGCCGTGATAGTTCCTTAACAGTCGCACGGGCATCCTCGATCCGGCCAGCGCGGACATATGCCATGACGAGGGGAGTGATGAAGTCGCTGTTGTTCTCGGAGCTATCACGGGCGCGTTGGAAGCTATCGGTCGCCTTCTCGTAGTCATGCTGGAAAAAATACACCATTCCGGATGTGTATCTGTCGATGGCGGAGGGATTCGGATCGTACCTTAGAGCTGTCTCGACAGCAGCGGCGGCGTCGGCGTGCTTGCCCCAGACCAATTGAACATATGCGACCGCCATATGAGCCTCGGAATTTGCCGGTCCAAGGGCGACGGCCTTCTGCGCCGAGGCGATCGCCTGCTCGTATCGGCGGTCCACAGCCTGCATGATGGCGAGGACAGCATACGGCGACGGAAGCTCGGGATCGAGCGCTAGGGCGCGGCTTGCCTTGTCATAGGCCCTTTTGCGCGCCAGCGCGCTCTGAAGCACGTCGTCGTATGTCATCCGCCAAACGAAGGCGCTTGCGTGCGCATCGGCCGCGAACGCTTCCGCGAAGCTGCCGTCCAATATTTCCGCCTTGTCAAAAAGCGCCAGGGCCTCGAGCATCCGAGAACGGCGTCCGGTACGGGCCGCCTGCTCGGCACGCAGATAGTAGTCATAGGCTTCGAGATTTGCGGTCGGAGGACGCGAGATGCGTTCGCTCTCGCTACGGGTGAGCTTCAATCCGAGGGCATCGGCGATCTGCCGACCCATCTCGTCCTGCACCTGAAACACGTCTGCCGCGCCGCCGTCAAACCGATGCGCCCACAGATGGTTTCCGCTGGAGGTATCGATCAGTTGCGCGTTGACGCGGATCAAGTCGCCGCTCCGCTGCACGCTGCCCTCGACGACGAAGCGGACGCCAAGGTCATGCCGTATCTGCTTCAGGTCGTGGGACTTGCCTTTGTAGGGAAACACGGAATTCTGGGAGATGACGTCAAGGTTCGAAAGCGCTGCGAGATCGGTAATCAGATCGTCCGTGATGCCATCGGCGAAGTAGTCCTGAGTCTGGTCGTCGCTCAAATTGGCAAAGGGCAGCACTGCCAAAGATGGCCGTTGTGCTGAGGCGGTCCATTGCCAGACGAAAGCCGCAGCGACAGCGATGAATAGCGTTGCGAGTGCTGCGATTGCTGACAACTTCACGACCCGCGTTGGTCGAGGGGCGAGGATGACCGTGCCGGTCTTGGCCGGATCAAGCAGAACCCGATAGACGCGAACCGGGTCCGCTATGTTCCTTAACCGCTGCTCGCCTAGAGCCGCGAAGCCAACATCGACCTTATGCGCCACATGGTCGAACGCAGTGCCGGAAATGAGAATACCGCCAGGTTCTGCAATTCCCTGTAGACGGGCGGCTATGTTGACGCCATCGCCATAGATGTCGTCACCTTCGACAATGATGTCGCCAAGATTGACGCCGATGCGAAACCGAATGCGTTTGTCCTCCGAAACGCCGTGGTCGCGATCGGGCATTTTCCGCTGGATAACGGCCGCGCATTGGACCGCATCCACGACGCTCGGGAATTCGACGAGTGCCCCATCGCCCATCAGCTTAATGATACGCCCATGGTGTTTCTCGATCGTGGAATCGATCAGCTCGCGACGACAGGCCTTCAGCCGTTCCAACGTGGCGGACTCGTCCAACCCCATGAGACGGCTATAGCCGACCACGTCAGCGGAAAGTATTGCGGTGAGACGCCTTTCCATCCTCTGCCCGCCTTTTGATAGGGGGAGCGAGGGGATATTACCACGACGAGGGCAAACAGGCACACCAGAGCCGGTTGGTTACCTGTGTCCACATGAGCAATCGTGCGAGACGCGGCGTTGATAGCCATATCTCTAAAGGCCTCCTCACGGGCCGCACGGCGCAAAACCCTGGAAAAAGTGGTGGGCCCGGAGGGACTCGAACCCCCAACCAAGCGGTTATGAGCCGCCGGCTCTAACCATTGAGCTACAGGCCCTGCAGCAGCTCGGCTGCCGTGTCCGGCGCAATGGTTCACCGGAACGGGATCCGCTCTAACGCAATTCTTCAGCGCTCACAAGGGACTGCCGCAATAGCTTCACAATCAATCGGCAAGACGACGGTCGAGACTTCACAATCAGGGAGTGAAACACCGTGCTGCCGAACACCAGAACAATCGCCTTCAGCCTTCTGCTTGGCCTTCCGGCCGCGACTGCCATGGGACTGCCGGCGCTGGCCGCCGATTCGCAGCAGCGCGAGGCGGCAATTTCCGTCAGCGGCGAGGGGCAGGCAAGCGTCGCACCCGACATGGCGGTGCTTAACCTTTCCGTCGTGAAGCAGGCAAAGACGGCACGTGAGGCGCTCGATGAAAACAACAAGGCGATGAGCGACGTGCTTGCGGCCTTGAAAAAGGCCGGGATTGCAGAGCGTGATCTGCAGACTTCTGGTTTTTCGGTGCAGCCGCAATTTAACTTCCCGCAGTCCAACGATGGTCAACAGCAGCCGCCGCAGTTGGTCGGCTACCAAGTGTCCAACTCGCTGAGCGTACGCGTTCGCGACCTGTCCAAACTCGGAGCGATTCTCGACGAAGCTGTAACGCTCGGCGTCAACCAGGGCGGCGACATTCAGTTCACCAACGACAAGCCACAGGCCGCAATGGAAGAGGCGCGCAAGAATGCAGTTGCCGATGCGATCAAAAAGGCAAAGACGCTGGCTGCGGCTGCCGACGTCAAGATCGGGCGGGTGATCGAGATCAGCGAGACGTCGCCCCGTCCGCAGCCGGTACCGGTCCTTCGGGCCGCCATGATGAAGGAGGCGGCAGACTCAGCCGTGCCGATTCAGGGCGGTGAAACCAGCTACAATGTTACCGTCAACGTGACGTTTTCGATCGCGCAGTGATCGTAAGCTCGTGTGACCAGCGGTTAATTCGATAGTGAACGGCCATTGATATCCTTTTAATATCAATGGCCTAATCGTTCTTATCGAATGTGGTGGATTCCTGCGGGCGATAAAAAGCTTTATCACGCATATATTACACTATAACATTGATCGTGTTTTCGGCCCACAGGGGAATTCTGAGTTCTGTTTCCCACGTTGCTGCGGGTCGAAGAGGAGGAATGGCACTAGCCCTAAAGAGGAGACAGACATGACGAATGCCTTGCCGCCGCTTCACAATGGACACGCCCCGTTCACCCTTCAGGAACTCTTCCGCGAAGCACTCTATGCCTTCGAAGAGTGGGACACGGAACTTACGGAACCGATCGTCACCTTCGAGGGACGCGTTGTACCAATCAGCCAGGTCTTCGAAGCAATGCGTCACTGCGACGATATCGTTCCGATGAATATCGTCGGAGCCGTCACCGAAAGGCTTACCAAACCTTGGGAGGGTGAAGGACCGCTCGACCAGATGAGTTTTAAGACCGCCGCCCGCGTTATGGGTGTCCTCGTGCGCAAGCGCCTGCTTGCAAATGGCACGGCTGACATCGTCGCCGTTGCAGAACGCACCGCCGAGCACCACTCGGAGAATTGAGCTGGCGGATTGCGGTCATTGGCCGCAATCCCGCTTCCCGCGTGAAAAAAAGCTATAGTTCGAAGGCTTCCTTGAGACCGACACTCTTGCGTTCCCGCAGATCGAGATCGGCTTCGATATGTGCGATGTGGTGCAGCATCAACTGGCATGCCTCATCGAGATCATTCCGCTCGATCGCGGCGACGACGTCGCCGTGCTCGGAGTGACCGCAGCTCGAAATGGTCGATTGGCCATAGAGGGCGATCACCAGCGAAGAGCGGGCAACCAACTCATCCATGAAACGCTGCATGATGGCGTTGCCGGATATTGCGGCAAGCGTCAGGTGAAAATCGCCCGACGCCTTGATCTCGGCGCGTCGCGCCGTCTGGCCGCGCTCGCCCATGAGGCGGCCTTCCTCGAGCAGCAATTGCTTCAGGTGCTGGATCTGTGAAGGCGTAATTCTGGCTGCGGCCTCGCGCAAGATCCCCGGCTCGACGAGACGACGGGCGGCAAAGATCTGCCGCGCTTCCTCGGGCGAGGGGTAGGCGACGAACGCGCCGCGATTCTTCTCGACGTTGACCAGCCCCTCGTAGGAAAGAGCCTGCAAGGCGGCGCGAGCAAGCGTACGACTGACATTGAACAGATTGCCGACATCGCTCTCTGACAATTTCGTTCCAGGCGAAAGGCGTCGCTCCACGATCGCATCGCGGATCGCGTCGCGGATCTGTTGTGCGCCTGTATCGGCTGGTTCCTCTGCGGTCTGCAGGGCAGTTGCGGTGGGCTTCATAAAGTCGGATACCTTTTGACCGGGAAATGATATCTGCGTTTCGCGCAAAAGTTAAATAGATTTTGCGCGCAAAGTTCAGGCTAAATTGTATACGATAATCTGCACGAATTGCAGACGATAGCCTATTTTATGTGCATATTTTTGGGCCGCCTGATTTTTCACATCTGCCGCATCCTGGTGGCAAGTCCTTGATTTGCCGCTGCTTGATGCGCCGCAATAGGAACTGGCATGGCAGATGCATTGTCTTTCTCAAACAGGGGAAGACCAATGTCGAAAGCCGCAGAGATCGATATCGTATCCGTTTCCAAGGTGTATGGCGCCACGACGGCGGTCCATTCCATTAGCCTGAAGATTCCGGCTGGCTCGTACTGCTGCTTTCTCGGCCCTTCGGGCTGCGGGAAGACGTCGACGCTGCGCATGATTGCTGGGCACGAGAGCATTTCCTCAGGCGACATCCGGCTTGGCAATGCTGTCGTCACCGACCTTCCACCGGCAAAGCGCGGCACGGCGATGATGTTTCAATCATACGCGCTCTTCCCGCATCTCGACCTCGTCGAAAACGTCGCTTTCAGCCTGAAGATGAAGGGTGTCGAAAAGGAAGCGCGTCGCGTCAAGGCGCTGGAGATGTTGAAACTGATGCAAATGGACGCCTATGCGACGCGGCGGCCGGCGCAGCTTTCCGGTGGCCAGCAGCAGCGCGTGGCTTTGGCGCGCGCCCTTATTACCGATCCGGAAGCGCTGCTCCTCGACGAGCCTCTGTCGGCACTCGACCCGTTCTTGAAGATACGCATGCGTGCCGAGCTGAAGAAGCTTCAAAAGACGCTGGGCATCACCTTCGTCCATGTCACCCACAGCCAGGAAGAGGCGATGGCGCTCGCCGATATCATCGTCATTATGAATGACGGCAGGATCGAGCAGGCAGCAACGCCCCGCAAGGTGTTCGAGGAGCCAGCCACCGCCTTCGTCGCTCGCTTCATGGGAGATCACAACGTCCTGTCCGGCCGCGTCGTCGCCTCAAAAGACGGCGTTACCACGCTGGAGGTGCCGGAAGGCCAGACCTTCTCGGTGCGCGGCAACGGCAAGACGGTCGGCGAAGCTGTCGACATCGGCGTTCGCACGGACCGGGTCCGCCTAAATGTCGCAAGCGACAAGACGCTCGGCTTCAACGGCGTCGTCTCCAACATCGAATATCGCGGCGCCTCGGTGAAGATCACCGTTGCCGGCGCGGGCAGTGACGACTTCACGGTCATCGCGAATGACAACGATTACTTCGCCAAACCCGTATCGGTCGGCGATGCGGTGTCTCTGAGTTGGGCCCTGGAGGACGCGGTCCTCCTTGGCCGTGCATGAACCTCACCACCAAAAAAAGGGGAACTGACATGACGATTGAACAGAAGACGACCAAAACGGCAGCGGGTATTTCCCGCCGCAGCCTGCTCAAGACCGGTGCTGCGGCCATCGGTGCTGCCGCCGGCTCCGGCCTGATCACCGGCTTCCCGACCATCTGGGCGCAGTCGACCATCACGCTTCGCCAGTTCGGCACCGGTGTTTCCAACATCAACGCCATTGCCGAGCAGTGCAAGAAGGACCTCGGCATCACACTCGAGATGACGGCGACCGATTCCGATGCCGCCGCACAGCGCGCCGTCACGCAGCCTGACAGCTATGACATTGCCGACATCGAATACTGGATCCTGAAGAAGGTCTACCCAACCGGCGTGATCCAGCCGATGGACGTCAAGAAGCTGAAGTACTACGACAAGGTCGTTCCGCTGTTCAAGAACGGCAAGCTGAAGCCTGACAGCGTTATCGCGCAGGGCACGGCGCCCCACACCGTCGGCTACGTCGAAAGCGCGAGCGCCAAGACCTTCGCCAAGGGCGAGACCGAACTCTTCACGATGATGCCGACGATCTACAATGCCGATACGCTCGGCATTCGTCCCGACCTCGTCGGCCGCGATATCACCACCTGGGCCGATATCATGGATCCGAAGTTCAAGGGCAAGACCTCGATCCTCAATATCCCATCGATCGGCATCATGGATGCCGCTATGATCATGGAAGCGCTCGGCAACATCAAATACGCCGACAAGGGCAACATGACCAAGGAAGAGATCGACAAGACGATCGAGTTCCTGATCAAGGCAAAGCACGACGGCCAGTTCCGCGCCTTCTGGAAGAGCTTTGACGAGTCGGTCAACCTGATGGCCTCGGGCGAGGTCGTCATCCAGTCGATGTGGTCGCCGGCCGTTGCCGCCGTGCGCTCGAAGGGCATCGCCTGCAAGTATCAGCCGCTCAAGGAAGGCTATCGTTCGTGGGGTGGCGGTCTCGGCCTTGCCTCGCACCTTAAGGGCGCGCAGCTCGACGCCGCTTACGAGTACATCAACTGGTACACGTCCGGCTGGGTCGGCGGCTATCTCAACCGCCAGGGCTACTATTCGGCCTGCATGGATACAGCCAAGAACTTCATGACTGCCGATGAATGGGGTTACTGGATCGAAGGCAAGCCGGCGCAGGGCGATATCCTCTCGCCGGAAGGCAAGGTCATGGAGAAGGCCGGTGCGGTTCGCGACGGCGGCTCATTCGAAGAGCGCATGGGCCATGTCGCGTGCTGGAACTCCGTCATGGACGAAGACCGCTACATGGTTCGCCGCTGGAACGAATTCATCGCCGCTTAAACAGCACCGCTTCTGCCTGGCCCTCTCCCCAGTTCCTTTGGGGGGAGGGCATCGACAAAGGAGAGACCCGAACATGGCGACGATCGCGTCTTTAAAGGCCGACCAACAATTGGAGCAGATACGCCCTCGACGGATCGGATGGCCGGCATGGGCTGCCTCCTATCTGCAGGCGATGCCGCTGATCCTGATCCTGGGGTTCTTCTTCATCCTGCCGATCGTCATGATCGCCATCGTGAGTTTCTGGGACTATGACTTCGCCGGTCTCTATCCGGCGTTCCTGACCATGAACTACACTGATACGCTCGGTTCATGGGTTACTTGGAAAACCTATCTCAACACGCTGAAATTCACGGTGATTGTCTGGGGGCTGACACTCTTCATCGGTTTCTGGGTCGCCTACTTCCTTGCCTTTCACATCCGCCGGACGACCACGCAGATGATCCTGTTCCTGGTCTGCACCGTACCGTTCATGACCTCCAACATAATCCGTATGATTTCCTGGATCCCGGTGCTCGGTCGCAACGGTCTGGTCAATTCCGCCCTCGTGCAGATGGGCATCGTGCCGCAGCCGATCGAATGGCTTCTCTACTCCGATTTCGCCGTCGTTCTTGCGATGGTGCATCTCTACACGTTGTTCATGGTGACGCCGATCTTCAACACGCTGATGCGGATCGACCGCTCGCTGTTTGAGGCAGCGCGCGACGCCGGCGCCAGCGGCTGGCAGATCCTCTGGAACGTGGTCGTCCCACTGGCAAAGCCCGGCATGGCAATCGGTTCGATCTTCGTCGTCACGCTCGTCATGGCCGACTTCTCGACGGTTCAGGTCATGTCAGGCGGCCAGAGCGCCTCGGTCGCCTTGATGATGAAGAACCAGATGTCGCTGCTGCAGTACCCTGCCGCTGCCGCCAATGCCGTGGTGTTGCTGGTGGTCGTCCTCATGATGGTCGCCGCGATCCTGCGCGTCGTCGATATTCGCAAGGAGCTTTGAGATGAACCACGAGAAGCGTACCTTCGAATTCTATGTGCTCGCAGCCTTCTTTCTCGTGTTCGTGCTGTTCCTCTATGGGCCGTTGTCAGCCATTCTGATCCTGTCCTTCCAGGGGCCGGATGGTGGCCTGACCTTCCCGCTGAACGGCGTCTCGCTGCATTGGTTTTATAACCTTTTCGAGAAGCAGGCCGTCGGGGACTTCGGCGCGTCCTTCCGCCGGTCCTTCACACTGGGGCTGATGGTGATGGTCGTCACCGTCGTCGTCTCGCTGCTCGCCGGGTTGGCGTTTCGCCGCCGCTTCCGTGGCTCGACGGTGCTTTTCTATGCCACCGTCGCCAGCCTCGTCGTGCCGTCGATCATCATATCGCTCGGCATCGGCGTGGTGTTCCAGCAAGGTGGCCTCAAGCCTGCCTGGTATTCCTCTGCCTTTGGGGCGCATCTGACCTGGACGCTGCCATTTGGCGTGCTGATCATGTTCGCCGTGTTCAACCGCTTTTCGCCTGCTTACGAAGAGGCGGCGCGCGATCTTGGAGCGACCTCCTGGCAGACCTTCCGCCACGTCGTGCTGCCGATGATTTCACCGAGCCTGATCGGCGTCGGACTGTTTGGTTTCACGCTCTCTTATGACGAGTTCGCCCGCACGCTGATGACATCAGGCAGCTACAACACGCTGCCGCTCGAAATCTACGGCATGACGACCAACGTCACGACGCCGGTGCTCTATGCGCTCGGCACGGTGACGACACTGTTTTCCTTCACCATCATCCTCGTCGCGCTCGGCATCATGCTGATGCTGCGCCGGCGGCAGGCAAAGATAAGCTGATTTCATGCGCATTCTCCTCGTCAATCCGAATACGACAGCGTCCATGACCGAGAAGGCGGCCGTCGCCGCCCGCGCGGTTATGGCCTCAGGTACCGACATCATCGCTGCGACGTCTCGTATGGGGCCGGCCTCGATCGAGGGACACTATGACGGGGCACTCGCCGTCCCCGGGCTGCTCAATGAACTCAAAGAGCGCAATGGCGCATACGATGCCGCCATCATCGCCTGCTTCGACGATACGGGGCTTGATGCGGCGCGCAGCCTTGTCGACGTGCCGGTGGTGGGGCTTTGCGAATCTGCGGTCGCCACGGCCGGCTTCTTGGCGCAGAGGTTTACTGTCGTGACGACGCTCGAACGCTCGCGTGTCCTGATCGACAATCTCGTGCGACGTTACGGGATGGGTGGACGCGTCAAAGTGCGTGCCTCCGATATACCGGTTCTTGAGCTCGAGGATCCCGCCTCGGGCGCCATCGGCAAGTTGCGCGCCGAAATCGAACGGGCGCTTTTTGAAGATGGAGCCGAAGCGATCGTACTCGGCTGCGCCGGCATGACCGATCTGGCGCGCGAGCTCCAGGATATCTACGGCGTACCTGTCGTTGACGGGGTGGCCGCGGCGGTCAAGCAGGCGGAAGCACTGGTGTCGCTCGGACTATCGACCAGCAAGCGCGGCTCCTATGCATCGCCACTGGCCAAGCCCTTCACCGGGGCGATGAGCGCCTTTGCGCCGCTGCGGGCAGCAGGCTGATTGATGACCGTTTCGTTCGATTTTAAGGCGCTTGGCGAGCGGGATCGCTACAAGCTGATGATCGGCACCATCATTCCGCGGCCGATAGCGCTCGTGACGACGGTCGACGAACATGGTCGCTTCAACGCCGCTCCGTTCAGCTTCTTCAATTGCCTCTCCGCCGATCCACCAATTCTTGCGCTCGGCGTTGAAAACAACCCGGACATGTCCTTCAAGGACACGGGCCACAACATCCGCATGACCGAGGTGTTCACGGTCAACATCGTATCCTTTGCCATTGCTGAGGCAATGCATGTCTGTGGCTCGAAATATCCGCGGGGCGTCGATGAACTGAAGGAAGCCGGCCTGACGGCCATGCCTGGTCACAAGGTTGCCTCACCATGGATTGCCGAGGCGCCGGCAGCCTTCGAATGCAGGCGCCACGTCACGCTGGAGCTCGGGAGGTCCCGGCAGATCATCATGGGCGAAATCGTCTATGCGCATTATCGTGACGGCGTTGTCGACACCGAACGGCTCCGTGTCGATCCCGCAGAAGTCGACGCCATTGCGCGCCTTGGCGGTGATACCTGTTCGACGATCCGCGACCGCTTCGAAATGCTGACGCCCAAATTGTAGGCGCACGCGCACTCGCAACAATTCTGCTTTACTTTTCCCCTCCGCTTGCTTTTGTTCAGACAAAACATTGCAGGAGAGGATGCCCCGTGACCATGCCCGACGAAGACCTCAAGCGGATCGCAGAACAGGAAAGGGTGCTGAGTTTCGACACGTTCGATCTGACGACTGCATGGCAGCTCGGCAGACTCCTGCAGGAGCTTGGAACCGAACGCGGCCTCGGTATCGCGATCGATATCACGCTGCATTCGATGCCCGTCTTCTATGCGGCACTGCCTGGTGTTACGCCCGATAACGTCCAGTGGGTGCGGCGCAAGCGCAATCTGGTGCTGCGCTACTTCAGAAGTAGTTACGCCATCGGCCTCGATCTCAAGCAGAAGGGAAAGACGGTCGCCGACAACGGCCTTGCCGATGCCGATTATGCACCGCATGGCGGCAGCTTCCCGATCACTGTGAAGGGCACCGGGTGCATCGGCGCGGTTACCGTTTCTGGCCTGCCTCAACGCGACGACCACAATCTTGCGGTCGAGGCGCTGGCACTGATGCTGGCGAAGGATCTCGATGCGTTGCGTCTGGCCTGATCGCGCGTTGCCTGGCGTGTTTTGCCTACGCTCTCGCAGTCTTGCCGGAAAGGACGCGGCTGTCGCTCGGGCAAGCCTGGACAGACAAACGTCGTCTGCTAGAACCCCTGGGTTTCACTCGAGCCGAAGATGGCCTCTTCCAACCACGCGTTGGAGAACGCCCGATCTGGATCCATCCGGTCTCGAAGGCGAGCAAATTCGGCAAGCTTTTCGTATTTGGCCCCGATGTGGCGCCCGGTGAAGACCTTTCCCCAATGCGGCAGGGCCGAAAAAGGCGACAGCGCCTGTTCGATGTGCTCCACAGCTGCGTTGACGGCTTCCTGATCCCGAACCCAGGTAAAATGGATCGACAGGGTGTCGCGGCGATATTGAGGGCTGAGCCACAGGTCATCGGCCGCGACTGTGCGCAGTTCGCCCACCTGCAGCAGATGGGCAAATTTATCGCGGATCGAAAGCAACGCCTCTATGGCGGCGGCTCCATGTTTCCGTGGAAGGTGGAATTCTGACTGTATCTCCTCGCCGTTGCTCGGCGTGAATCCCATCTTGAAGTGCGGGAGCCTGTCGGACCATCGACCATACTGCCCCAATTGTTGCGTGGCGTTTTGCGCATCCAATCCGCTTATCGGATGCCTGTTTTCCGTTGCGCGCGTTGCGCCATGGATGGCCGCGGGAAAATCATCGTTGGATGCTGTTCTCTTGACCCAAACCGAACCTGCCTCTTGGCCCCATTTTGTGAAAACGCTGACGCTGTAGCCCAGCGCCATGACGTCATCGAGGTTGGTCAACAGCTTGTCCCACGCCAATCCATCGTAGACGGACTGTGCGACCTGAAACTCCGGCTGGACGTCAAGCGTCACACGCGTGACGATGCCAAGGGCGCCGAGATGCACCACCATACCCGCGAAATCGGCATCGCCGCGTGTCACCTTGACGAGGCGGCCGTCCCCTGAAACGATTTCGAGCCCGCAAACCGCCGTCGCCAGGTTGCCATTCCGGTTGCCCGATCCATGCGTTGCCGTGGCAATTGCTCCGGCAATCGAAATATGCGGAAGGGAGGCGAGATTATGAACGGCGAGATGATGCCGATGCAGGAAAAGCGCAAGCTCTCCGTAGGTGCAATGAGCGCCGACGCTAACCCGTGTTCCGTCGCCTTCGATGACGGGGTTGATCGGCAGCTCGGCAAGCGACAGGGCAACATCCCCATCGGCGATCGCATTGAACGAGTGGCCTGAACCTACCGCCTTTATCTTTGCCGATCGCACCACGATGTCGCAAACCGCATCCACCGACGATGGATAGAGGCAGTCTTGAAAGCCATAGTGAAAGCTTGCCGCCCAGTTGGTCGTTGGAATCCGCGTCATAGACAAAACCTCGCACCGACTTGTTTTCTACCGCACAGCTACTTGAACGACTGCTCGTCGTTTATGCCGGTGCGTCGCGTCTGCCAGTCCAGTCCGGCGCCGCGCAATATCACTCGAAATGATGGTCGAGCGCCACTGAGGTGGCGCGCGCTTAAAGTCAAATCCTGCCGTCGGCTTCCGCAATGACCTTCGTCAGGCTGCCGGTTGCCGGGAAGAGGGGGATCAGGCACGCCTGCAGGGCGTGGTAGATGTCGCCCTTGCCAGGGAAAATCGTGTGGGCAGGCACGAGGTCTTCCGTCAGCTCCTCATGCCAGCCGCCATTCTCGTGATCGATGAAAGAGCGTTCGATCACGTTCCAGATCCTGCGGTAGTGTTCCTCGTGGTAGTCACTGGGGAGATGTTCGTTGAGGAAATGCGCAGCACCGGCACCCTCGCAAGCAGGCCACCACAGCTTGTTGCGCTTGGATGGCCTGTCCTGCCAGTCGAGCGTATAGAAGAAGCCGCCCTTATCATCGTCCCACCCCAGCGCGATCGACTGCGAAAACAGGCTCTTGGCTGCATCCGGCATCCAGTCATGCTTCTTGTCGCCAAGGACCCACAGCTGAAGAATGAGGCGCGCCCATTCCAGCCAATGGCCGGGAGTGGTGCCTGCAGGGCGGAACATTTCGTTCGGATGATAGTAGTCCTTGTCGAGGTCCCAATCGATGCTGAAGTGCTCAGCCACACGCCAGCCGACGGAACCGGCGGCCCGGCGAATGACGAGGTCGGCAATGCTCTCGGCCTTGGCGAGATAGTCGCGGTCACCGGTTGCCTCGAAGGCTGCCATCAGCGCTTCGGTCAAGTGCATGTTGGAGTTCTGGCCGCGGTAGTTGCCGCCGTCGAGAGGCTGCCAGTCGGCGGTGAACTCTTCGGCGATGGCGCCGTGCGCGGCTTCCCAGAATTTCGTGTTAAGGACATCCGTGATGTCGGCAAGCATGGCGTCGGCAAGCGGATGGCCGACTGTTTTTGCGGAGGACGCTGCGAGCAGGACAAAGGCGTGACCGTAGCCCTGCTTGTTGGAATCGACCGGGCCGTTGTCGTCGAGCGACCAGAAGTAGCCACCGTTCTTGATATCGCGATGCTTGTGCCAGATATACTGCATGCCGTGATCGACGACGTCGCCGGCACCCGGACGACCAAGCAGGGTGCCGATGGCAAAGCAGTGAACGGCGCGCGAGGCTATGTGGATCGGGCGGACCTGGCCTGCCGCGTTGAGTGGCTTGCCGGTGTCATTAAGATCAAAGAAGCCGCCCTTTTGGTTGACGGAGTTGTGCTGGAAGAAATCGAAGAGCCCGTTTGCCTGCGCAAGAAGCCAGTTGCGGTGGTAGGCGCGGGTGGTCCAGTTTCCGAGCAAGGCGTCGCCGTTTGCAGGTGCCATGATACTCCTCCGATTTCGTGCACAAGTCCTTCGCAACCGCCTATATAGGGGCCGCCCGAGTCTGTCATCCGTCTAGCGCCGCAAAGCCGCCACATGGTGGGCATATATTGACATAAAGATATCTTTATGTGATTTGGTCAGTTGGTCCGCAACGACGTCAAGGAGTCCGCCCGTGTTTGATACTCTGTTTGGTTCTGAAGGGGCAAAGCGCGACGGCAGTGAAGTCTTTGCTGCGCTCAAGAAAGCCGCCAGCGAACGCATCCTCGTTCTTGACGGTGCCATGGGCACGCAGATCCAGGGGCTGGGCTTCGATGAGGACCATTTCCGTGGTGACCGCTTCATCGGTTGTGCCTGTCACCAGAAAGGCAATAACGATCTTCTGATCCTGACGCAGCCGGATGCGATCGAAGAGATCCATTACAAGTATGCCAAGGCCGGCGCCGACATTCTCGAGACCAATACGTTCTCGTCGACGCGGATTGCCCAGGCCGACTACGCGATGGAAGGCGAAGTCTACGCTCTCAACAAGGAAGGTGCCGAGATCGTGCGTCGTGCGGCAGTCCGCGCCGAGCGCGAGGATGGCCGTCGTCGCTTCGTCGCCGGCGCGATCGGCCCGACGAACCGTACGGCGTCGATTTCACCTGATGTCAACAATCCGGGTTTCCGCGCCGTCACCTTCGACGACCTGCGTGCGGCCTATGCCGAGCAGATCGACGGCCTGATCGACGGCGGTGCTGATATCATCCTCATCGAGACGATCTTCGACACGCTAAACGCCAAGGCGGCGATCTTTGCCTGCGAAGAGCGCTTCGAGGCCAAAGGCATCCGCCTGCCTGTCATGATCTCAGGCACGATCACCGATCTTTCCGGCCGCACGCTGTCCGGCCAGACGCCGTCCGCTTTCTGGAACTCGGTTCGCCACGCCAATCCGTTCACGATCGGCCTGAACTGCGCACTCGGCGCCAACGCCATGCGTCCGCACCTGCAGGAGCTGTCAGGCGTTGCCGATACCTTTATCTGCGCCTATCCGAATGCCGGCCTGCCGAACGAGTTCGGCCAGTATGACGAGACGCCGGAACTGATGGCAGCCCAGATCGATGAGTTTGCCCGCGAGGGCCTCGTCAACATCGTCGGCGGCTGCTGCGGTTCGACGCCGGAGCACATCAAGGCGATCGCTGAGGTCGTCGCCAAGCACAAGCCGCGTCCGATCCCCGAACATCGCCCCTTCATGTCGCTGTCAGGCCTCGAGCCTTTCGAGCTGACCAAGGATATTCCCTTCGTCAACGTCGGCGAGCGCACCAATGTCACGGGCTCCGCGAAGTTCCGCAAGCTGATCACCAATGCCGACTACACGGCAGCGCTCGATGTGGCGCGCGACCAGGTGGAGAACGGCGCGCAGATCATCGACATCAACATGGACGAGGGCCTGATCGATTCCGAAAAGGCGATGGTCGAGTTCCTGAACCTGATCGCCGCCGAGCCCGATATCGCGCGCGTGCCTGTCATGATCGATAGTTCGAAGTTCTCGATCATCGAATCCGGCCTGAAGCGTGTCCAGGGCAAGCCGATCGTCAACTCGATTTCGCTTAAGGAGGGCGAGGAGAATTTCCTTTCCCAGGCAAAGCTCTTGCGTGCCTATGGCGCGGCTGTCGTGGTCATGGCTTTCGACGAGACGGGACAGGCCGACAGCTACGAGCGCAAGGTCGAGATCTGCGCGCGCGCCTACAAGCTCTTGACCGAAAAGGCGGGCTTTCCGCCCGAAGACATCATCTTCGATCCGAACGTCTTTGCGGTCGCAACCGGTATCGAAGAACACAACAATTACGGCGTCGACTTCATCGAGGCGACCCGGACGATCCGCAAGACGATGCCGCTGGTGCATATTTCGGGCGGCGTCTCGAACCTCTCCTTCTCCTTCCGCGGCAACGAGCCGGTGCGCGAGGCGATGCACGCCGTGTTCCTCTACCACGCCATCCAGGCGGGCATGGATATGGGTATCGTCAATGCCGGGCAGCTTGCAGTTTACGATCAGATTGATCCGGAACTGCGCGAGGCCTGCGAAGACGTGGTGCTGAACCGGCGCGCTGACGCAACCGAGCGGCTGCTTGAGGTGGCCGAACGCTTCCGTGGTGCCGGCACCCGGGAAGCAAAGGCGCAGGATCTGTCCTGGCGCGAATGGCCGGTCGC
Organism: Rhizobium mesoamericanum STM3625; assembly: GCF_000312665.1. Classification (GTDB taxonomy): domain Bacteria; phylum Pseudomonadota; class Alphaproteobacteria; order Rhizobiales; family Rhizobiaceae; genus Rhizobium; species Rhizobium mesoamericanum. The sequence goes on from NZ_HF536772.1 coordinate 3,790,515, forward strand.
CAAGCGGCTGGAGCATGCGCTTGTCAACGGCATCACTGAATATATCGAGGCCGACACCGAGGAGGCCCGTCAGCAGGCCGAGCGGCCGCTGCATGTCATCGAAGGCCCGCTGATGGCCGGCATGAACGTGGTTGGCGATCTCTTCGGTTCCGGCAAGATGTTCCTGCCGCAGGTCGTCAAGTCGGCTCGCGTGATGAAGCAGGCGGTCGCGGTGCTTTTGCCTTACATGGAGGAAGAAAAGCGTCGCAATGGCGGTGATGATCGCAAGGCTGCCGGCAAGATCCTGATGGCAACCGTGAAGGGTGACGTCCACGATATCGGCAAGAACATCGTTGGCGTCGTGCTCGCCTGCAACAATTACGAGATCATCGATCTCGGCGTCATGGTGCCGGCAACGAAGATCCTCGAGACGGCCGTTGCCGAGAAGGTCGATGTCATCGGTCTCTCCGGCCTGATCACGCCGTCCCTTGACGAGATGGTGCATGTCGCTGCCGAAATGGAGCGCCAGGGACTGGACCTGCCGTTGCTTATCGGCGGTGCAACGACGAGCCGTGTCCACACCGCAGTCAAGATCCATCCAGGCTATAACAAGGGCCAGGCGGTCTATGTGACGGATGCCAGCCGCGCGGTCGGTGTCGTCTCGTCGCTGCTGTCGCCTGATGGCCGCGACGGCTACGTGGCCGATATCCGCGCCGAATACGCCAAGGTTGCGGCAGCCCACGCCCGAAGTGAGGCCGAGAAGGTACGCCTGCCGCTTGCCCGTGCACGCGAAAACGCACAGCAGGTCGATTGGGCGGCCTACAAGCCGACCAAGCCGAGCTTCCTCGGAACCAAGGTGTTCGACGGCTACGATCTCGCAGAGATCGCCAGGTACATCGACTGGACCCCATTCTTCCAGACCTGGGAGCTGCGTGGCCGGTTTCCGGCCATTCTGGAAGACGAGAAGCAGGGCGAGGCGGCTCGCCAGCTTTGGGCCGATGCGCAGGCGATGCTGACGAAGATAATCGACGAGAAGTGGTTCCACCCGCGTGCTGTCATCGGCTTCTGGCCGGCAAACGTAATCGGCGACGACATCCGCCTCTTCAAGGATGACAGCCGGAAGGAAGAGCTTGCCACCTTCTTCACGCTGCGCCAGCAGCTTTCCAAGCGAGATGGCCGGCCAAACATTGCGCTGTCGGACTTCGTTGCGCCTGCCGAAAGCGGCGTTCAGGACTATGTCGGCGGGTTCGTCGTTACGGCCGGTATCGAGGAGATTGCGATTGCGGAACGCTTCGAGCGCGCTAACGACGACTATTCGTCGATCCTGGTAAAAGCGCTCGCCGATCGCTTTGCGGAAGCCTTTGCTGAACGCATGCACGAACAGGTGCGTCGCGAATATTGGGGCTACGCGAGAGACGAGCATCTCAGCAACGAAGAGCTCATCACCGAGGAATATGCCGGTATTCGCCCGGCGCCGGGCTATCCGGCGCAGCCCGATCACACCGAGAAGAAGACGCTGTTTTCCTTGCTCGATGCCGAGAAGGCGGCCGGGGTGAAGCTCACCGAAAGCTACGCAATGTGGCCGGGCTCTTCCGTTTCCGGCCTCTACATCGCTCACCCCGATTCCTACTATTTCGGGGTCGCCAAGGTTGAGCGCGATCAGGTCGAAGACTATGCCGCTCGCAAGGGCATGGATATTGCCGAAGTCGAGCGTTGGCTTGGTCCGGTTCTCAACTACGTGCCGCGCAAGCGCGAAGAGGAAATCGAGGACGCGGCATGATCGGCTGCGTCTTCAGTCTTTGATTCAAGGGCCGGATATGTTGATTCAGGTCCTGGTTTCAACGCACTGAATTTTATTGGAAAAACTGTCTCAGGCACCCAGCGTCAGCTCGACCAGCAACGCCGTCGTGTCGTCGCTCTGCTTATAACGCGGATAGCGCAGCCCCTCCGGATCGATCTCGCGTTCGAAACGCCGAAGTTCGTCAAGCATCGGCCGCAGGCCCTTCGTGCATGCGGTGCGCACCAGGCTTTCCGGATCATAGGTCGCGTAAAGCACCGCGAGGTCCGAAAAACCGTCGCTGCAGACGATGGCATGCGCCTTGCCTTGAATGGGAAGGGGCTTTGAAACCAGATGGTCGGCAGCCTCCGGCACGAGGCCCAAGGTCCAGACCCCGCTTGCAGGCGAATTCTGCTGCTCGCGGTGTTGTCGCAACAAGGCGAGCGTTTCTGAATTGCCGAGCGCGCCACCTTCCCTGGTGATCCCGCCCGTGCGAGCAATATGTTTTCGCGCCTGGTTCTGTTCATGCTGATAAGCGCCGGGGATCGCCATGTACATCGCCGCTGCGCCGTCTTCTTGGAGCAGAAACAGGCACGAGTCGCCAAGGCCGACGAAGTGAAAACCGTCCGGCCTTTGATGTAACATTGCAAAGGCGCTGAGCGGCCATGCGTAGCGCGGAACGCTCTCGTTGCGGCCCAGGAACTCCGTGCGGGCTGCCAAGGACAGGCTGCGCGCCACGTCGGCGACGCTGCTGTCACGGGTGATCTCCTTCTCAAAGCCGCGGGCGAAGTGCCGGGCGATCCAGGCGGCGTCGCTGCCTGTCTCATCCATATACTGGCGATCGCCAAGACCCGTCGCGCCGTCGATGACGAAGGCACAGGCGTCGTTATGGCCGAAGCTGTCGTCATTGGGCTTCGTCGGATTTCCGGGATCGGAGATGGTGTCGAGGATCGTTATGCGACTTGTCATGGTGCCTTCAATAGACGCTGATCGCCATCCATTCAATGCGGCAAGGATTTACGACGTACCGATCGTCAATTCCGCGACGAAGTCATAGGCATCGCCGCGGTAGAGCGAGCGGGTGAATTCGACCGCGCGCCCGGAGCTCAAATAGGAGATACGCTCGATCGACAGCCCTGCGGCGCCGACCGGGACGCCGAGAAGATGGGCATCGACCTCTTTCATGTTGGTCGCCGAAATCCGCTGCACGGCGCGCACCGGCCGGACCTGACGACGTTCCAGTTCCGCATAGAGCGACGTCGTCACGACGAAGGGATCGGGCAGGAATTCGCCGGATACACTGGCGTTTTCGATTGCGAGCGGCTGGTCGTCGGCGATGCGCAGACGGCTGAGGCGCGAGACCCTCACATCTGTCGCGAGGCCAAGGATCATCATTTCATCGGGCGAGGGCGTGTGGATGCCCTTGTGCAGCCATTCAGAGCGCGAGGTCATGCCCCGACGGGCCATATCCTCGGTAAAGGAGGTGAGCTGCGAGAGGCGCTGCTCTACCTTCGACACCGGTTTGGCGACGAAGGTCCCGGAGCCGTGGCGGCGGACGAGCAGACCGTCGGCTACAAGCTCATCGATCGCCTTGCGCACAGTGACGCGGCTGACTGTCGCATATTCGGCGATGTCGCGCTCGGGCGGCAGGGCATCACCATGGCTGAGCGTGCCGGTGCGAATGGCATCTTCCAGCGTGCGCCGAAGCTTGACGTAGAGCGGGCCTGTGCCGCCGGCCTGGAGGCGCTCGGGGGAAAGGAGGCTTGCAAAATCGTCGGTCATGCCGCGCCCTTTCCTTCTTCGCGCAAAAACTTGATTGCGAGATCGATGGCACCTTGCAGGACGTCGCCCTTCGGCTCGCGAAGCAGGGCGGCGTGGCGTTCTGAAAGCCACGGACGATAGGCCTTTGCCAGACCGCCGAGCAGGCAGATCGCGTCGCATTCCGGCCAGAGCAGTGCATCGAGGCTCTCGCCGATCGAGGTTATCGCGTTCTTTACGATCGCCGTTGCAACCGGGTCGCCCTCGGCGGCAGCCTGAAAGACGATCGGTGCATAGCGGGCGAAGTCATTGGGACGGGCGACATGGGCAAACTCGACAAGGCGTTCGGGATCGTCGCCATACTCGGCCAATACGGTTCGGGTGACGGGCGAGGACGGGAGCACGCCGTCATGAGCCAGCAAAGACTGCTCCAAGAGGTCGCGGCCGAGGCGGGCACCGCTTGCCTGGTCGCCGACAACGAACCCCCAGCCGCCGATGCCGTACAGTCGTCCGTTGTGGCGTGCATTGTAGACCGAACCTGTGCCGAAGGCGCCGATCACGCCGTCGCCATCGCCAAGCGCCCCTTGGAGTGCTGTCGTCGCATCGGTGACGACCCGGCGTCTGGCGAAGGGAAGGGCGCGCTCGATCCGCTCGCCATAGTCGCCGACATTTGCGCCGGCGACACCAATGACGGCCGAAACGCTGGAAACGGTTTCAGGTGAGAGACCGGCATCGCTCAGTGCGTTTTTCGCCGAGGCAACGATATTGACCAGAGAGTTTTCGAGGTCGGACAGAATGTTCGACGGACCCGCCGTGCCGCGGCCGAGGATACGTCCCGTAGCATCCGCGACCGCGGCCCGGCAGCTGGAGCCGCCGCCGTCGATGCCGATCGTAAGTTCTGTCATTGAACCACCGAAAATCCTGCTCATTTCCCTCGTTTTCAATACAATACCAAAAAAATACCATTTACCAAGCCCTGAGAGGAACAAAATGCCATCTTTTTATCTAATTGAATTTACATGATAAAATTTTTTATGATGCTTTTCTGTCGGCAAAGAGTTAAAATTGGCTGGACAATTGGTATTTTTTTGGCCTTAATTCCATCAAAGGGAACAGCGCATCGGGCGTCAAACCGGCAGGACAAAGATAAGCCGGGCCACTCGATGAAACCGGGATCCGGCCGTGGCGGCTTTGTCGCTCTCAGGCCGTATGTCGCGATCAGCTTCCCCTTTCGTCGCTGTGCCGGACCGGGCTCGGTCGGGCGCGCCATCTGGTCGACGGGTGTTTTTGCCGTCGCACCGAGTTGAGCTTTCGGGCCGGCAGTTGCTGGCGGCCCGAAAGAGGAGCGGTGGTGTCGGTTCATGCGTGCAACCGCTCGTTTTCAGGTCAAGAACAGCGCCCCACCGGCGCTCAAAACAGGAGAGGGAAATGAAGAACACTGCACTGAAAGGCTTCCTGCTGGCCTCAAGCCTGCTGACATCAGTCGGCTTTGCTCATGCCGCCGACGTCACGCTGACGGTCGAAAGCTGGCGCAACGACGACCTGCAGATCTGGCAGGAAAAGATCATCCCGGCATTCGAAGCCAAGAACCCCGGCATCAAGATCGTCTTTTCGCCGACCGCGCCGACTGAATACAACGCCGCACTGAACGCCAAGCTCGACGCTGGCTCCGCGGGCGACCTCATCACCTGCCGTCCGTTCGACCCCTCGCTCGCAGTGTTCGAAAAGGGGCACCTGGCGAGCCTGAACGATCTTCCGGGCATGGAGAACTTCACGCCGGTTGCCAAGTCCGCCTGGACGACCGACGACGGCAAGACCACCTTCTGCGTGCCGATGGCTTCGGTCATCCACGGCTTCATCTACAACAAGGATGCTTTCGACAAGCTCGGCATCTCCATTCCGAAGACGGAGGCGGAATTCTTCGCAGCCCTCGACAAGATCAAGGCTGACGGCACCTACATCCCGATGGCCATGGGCACGAAGGACCTCTGGGAAGCCGCAACCATGGGCTACCAGAACATTGGCCCGACCTATTGGAAGGGCGAGGAGGGCCGCACTGCCCTCATCAAGGGCGAGCAGAAGCTGACGGACAAGCCGTGGGTCGAGCCCTTCGAAGTTCTTGCCAAGTGGAAGCCCTATCTCGGCGACGGCTTCGAGGCCCAGACCTATGCCGATAGCCAGAACCTCTTCACACTCGGGCGTGCTGCCATCTATCCGGCCGGCTCCTGGGAAATCGGCCTGTTCAACACGCAGGCCCAGTTCAAGATGGGCGCCTTCCCGCCGCCGGTGAAGAATGCCGGTGACACCTGCTACATCTCCGATCACAACGACATCGGCATCGGCCTCAACACCAAGAGCACGCACGCCGAAGAAGCCAAGAAGTTCCTTTCCTGGGTTGCCTCGCCGGAATTCGCCAATATCTATGCCAACTCGCTGCCGGGCTTCTTCAGCCTGAATTCGACGCCGGTAAAGATGAACGACCCGTTGGCCCAGGAATTCGTCTCCTGGCGCGAGAAATGCAAGCCGACGATCCGCTCGACCTACAAGATCCTGTCGCGCGGCACGCCTAACCTCGAAAACGAGACCTGGGTTGAATCGGCCAACGTCATCAACGGTACCGACACGCCGCAGGCTGCTGCCGAAAAGCTGCAGAAGGGCCTCGACAGCTGGTACAAGCCGGCCAAGTGATGGTCCGCGATAATCGACGGCGTTGAGCCTGCGATTACTCTTATCTCAAGCCCTCTCCCCGCAGGCGGGGGGAGGGTCATGCGGCCCGCCGACGTTGAGCGGGAGGTGCTGCCAGTCCTTCTCCCGTGAAGGGAGCGGGCGCCCGGCTAGGGCGGATGAGCAGCCTTCCTCGTTGCCATCCCTATTTCCACCTGTGCTGCGCCTTTTGGCTCAGCCAATAACAATAGGCAAAACGCCATGAGCGAAGCCCAACTCGCTGCCAATGTGGTTCCGATCAGCCGCCCGGTGCGCTGGCATATCGGGGTCTTCCTGTTCCCGGCATTCGTCGTCTATTCGGCGGTGATGATCCTGCCGCTGATCGAGACGCTTCGGCTGTCCTTCTACAATATCGTCGACGGCCAGTCGGCGTTCGTCGGTCTCGCGAATTACAAGGTCCTGTTCGGTGATGCCCGGTGGGCGCACGACTTCTGGAACGCGCTGAAGAATAACCTCATCTTCTTCATCATCCACATGTGCGTGCAAAACCCGATCGGCGTTGCACTCGCGGCGATGCTTTCCATTCCGAAGCTGCGTTTCGTCACCTTCTACCGGACCGCGATCTTTCTGCCGACGCTGCTTTCCTTCGTCATCGTCGGTTTCATTTGGAAGCTGATCCTGTCGCCGATCTGGGGTGTCGCGCCCTGGATCATGGACCTTGTCGGCATGAAGTCACTGTTTTCACCCTGGCTCGGCAAGCCCGGAAGCGCCTTGATCGCCGTGTCGCTGATCTCCGTCTGGCAATATGTCGGAATTCCTATGATGCTGATCTATGCCGCGCTCCTCAACATTCCGGAAGAAGTCATCGAAGCCGCCGAATGTGACGGCATCACCGGCTGGAGCCAATTCTGGAAGATCAAGCTGCCGCTCGTCTTACCCGCAATCGGCATTATCTCCATCCTGACCTTCGTCGGCAATTTCAATGCTTTCGACCTGATCTACACCGTGCAGGGGGCGCTTGCCGGGCCCGACATGTCGACGGACATTCTGGGAACGCTGCTCTACCGCACCTTCTTCGGTTTCCAGCTGCAGCTTGGCGACCGTTCCATGGGCGCGACCGTGGCGACCGTGATGTTCCTCATCATTCTCGCGGGCGTTTCGCTCTATCTCTTTGTCATTCAGCGGCGCATCCGCCGCTACCAGTTCTGAGGGGCGACGTCCATGTCCAAGGCACGCACATCTCTCGTCCGCTCCGGCTTCGTGCATCTGGCGCTCATCGCCTATACGCTTGTGGCACTCTTTCCGGTGTTTCTGACGATCATCAATTCCTTCAAGGACAGGAACTCGATCTTCCGGGCACCGCTCGCAATCCCGACCCCGTCCTCCTTCAGCCTCATCGGCTACCAGACGGTGCTGGGGCAGGGTGACTTCGCCACCTACTTCCAAAACAGCGTCATCGTCACGGTTGCCTCGATCTTCTTCGTGCTTCTGTTCGGCGCGATGGCAGCCTTTGCGCTCTCGGAATACAAGTTCAAAGGCAACACGCTGACGGGTCTCTACATGGCGATCGGCATCATGATCCCGATCCGGCTCGGGACCGTTGCAATCCTGCAGGGAATGGTCGCAGCCGACCTCGTCAATACGCTGACGGCGCTCATCCTCGTCTATACGGCGCAGGGCATTCCGCTGGCGATCTTCATCCTGTCGGAGTTCATGCGCACCGTCTCCGACGACCTCAAGAATGCCGGCCGCATTGATGGACTGTCGGAATATGCGATCTTCTTCCGCCTGGTCCTGCCCCTCGTGCGCCCCGCCATGGCAACGGTTGCGGTGTTCACGATGATCCCGATCTGGAACGACCTGTGGTTCCCGCTGATCCTGGCGCCGAGCGAGGCTACAAAGACGGTCACCCTCGGTTCGCAGATCTTCATCGGTCAGTTCGTCACCAACTGGAACGCGGTGCTGGCGGCGCTGTCGCTCGCGATCCTGCCCGTCCTCGTCCTCTATGTCATCTTCTCGCGGCAGCTGATACGCGGCATCACCTCGGGAGCGGTCAAATGAGTGCGCCCGACAAGCCAATCCGCGTTCTGGTCGCCGGTCTCGGCAACATGGGGCGCAGCCATGCGCTGGCCTACCATAACAATCCCGGCTTCGAGATTGTCGGGCTGGTAAACCGCTCAACGCCTGATCTGCCGATCGAGCTGCAAGGCTATAAAGTCCATTTTGACTTTAAAGCAGCACTTGCCGAGCTCAATCCGGATCTCTGTGCCATCTGCACCTATTCGGACACCCATGCCGACTATGCGGTCGCCGCCTTTGAGGCCGGTTGCGACGTCTTCGTCGAAAAACCGCTCGCGACAACGGTTGCGGATGCCGAGCGCGTGGTGACGGCGGCGAGGATGGCAGGACGCAAGCTGGTGATCGGTTATATCCTTCGCCACCATCCCTCCTGGATGCGGTTGATCGAAGAGGCGCGCAAGCTCGGCGGGCCCTATGTTTTCCGCATGAATCTCAATCAGCAGTCCAGCGGTCCGACCTGGGAGACGCACAAGTCGCTGATGCAGACCACCTCGCCGATCGTCGATTGCGGCGTGCATTATGTCGATGTCATGTGCCAGATCACCGATGCCAAGCCGCTTGAAGTGCGCGGCATGGGACTGCGGCTTTCCGACGAAATCGCGCCCGATATGTACAATTACGGCCAGCTCCAGGTGCTTTTCGAGGATGGTTCCGTTGGCTGGTACGAGGCCGGCTGGGGCCCGATGATTTCGGAAACGGCGTTCTTCGTGAAGGATATCATGTCCCCGAAGGGGTCTGTCTCGATCGTCATGGATCCGAGCGCAAAGTCCGACGACATCGACGCTCACACCAAGACGTCGGTCATTCGTTTGCACACGGCTGAGACTGGACCCGACGGCAAGTTCGTCCGACCGGACGAGGACATGACGATGGCGGGCGAGCCCGGCCATCAGGAACTCTGCGACCGCGAGCAGGCCTTCATGCTGAGGGCCATTCGCGAGAACATCGACCTCAACCGCCACATGGCAGATGCCGTCGCTTCGTTGCGTATCTGTCTCGCCGCCGACGAAAGCGTGCGTACTGGCCAGGCCGTCAGGCTCCAAGAGCCGGTCAAACTGTAAGGAATACGACTAGTGGGATCGCTTCAACTCAAATCCATCCGCAAGGCCTACGGCACGCATGAGGTGCTGAAGGGCATCGACCTGGAGGTCAAGGACGGCGAGTTCGTCATTTTCGTCGGACCTTCCGGCTGCGGCAAGTCAACCCTTCTGCGCAGCATTGCCGGGCTGGAGGACGTCACGTCGGGCGCCGTTCTCATCAACGGCAAGGATGAGACGCTGACGCCCCCCGCCAAGCGCGGTATTGCGATGGTATTCCAATCCTACGCGCTCTATCCGCATCTGACGGTCAAGGACAATATGGGCCTCGGGCTCAAACAGGCCGGCACGCCGAAGGACGAGATCGACAGGCGGGTGACCAAGGCATCCTCGATGCTGTCGCTGGAGCCCTATCTGGCCCGGCGCCCGGCGGAGCTATCCGGTGGCCAGCGCCAGCGTGTCGCCATCGGCCGGGCAATCGTGCGCGAGCCCGCGCTCTTCCTTTTCGACGAGCCGCTGTCCAACCTCGACGCGGCCCTGCGCGTCCAGACCCGTCTCGAGATCGCGCGCCTGCACCGCAGCCTCAAGGCGACCATGATCTACGTTACCCACGACCAGGTCGAGGCGATGACGCTCGCCGACAAGATCGTTGTGCTGAATGCCGGTGCGATCGAACAGGTCGGCTCGCCGATGGAACTCTACAACCGTCCCGCAAACATCTTCGTCGCCGGTTTCATCGGTTCGCCGATGATGAACTTCATTCCGGGCGACAAGGTTGCCGATGCCGGCGCAAAGACCATTGGCGTGCGACCGGAGCATCTGACCCTTTCGCGCGAGCAGGGGACCTGGCGGGCAAAGGTCGTTCATGTCGAGCATCTCGGGGCCGACACGATCATCTATCTGGAATCCGAGCAATGCGGCCTCATCACCGCACGCCTCTTCGGCGAGCATAAGTACGAGCCCGACGAGATCGTCTATGCGACGCCTGATGCGGCTCACATGCATCGGTTCGATGCCAATGACCAGGCGATCCGCCAAAGCATGTCTCCCTAAAGCGGGAACCGGTTTCGGCCTAAGCATGCGTAAATAAAATGAACGAAAGCGCGACAAGCGAATCTCAAAGATCGCCTCGTGTTTTGGGCCGACCGCAAGCCGTTAGGCCCCACCATCCGAGCGGGGCTTTCGCTTTGCTATTCTTACAGCAAGGGGCCGGTCCGATCAGTCGCGAATGACGAGCAGGTCGGCTGCCATGAAACGGAGCGTTACGGTTTCTCCGGCTTGTGGCGGCGTGACCCCGGGGCTGTTGAACATGTCGAAGGAAATGACGTTGCCGCCGACGTTCATGCGGGTGCGGATGACCGAGCCGAGGAAGTGCGCGGAGACGACCTGACCGGTCAGCTTGGTGTCGCACGGCGCGCTCTCGGCCAACGATCCGGCTTCCGGGCGCAGCGCCAGCGAGACCGTATCGCCTGCCTTGAAGGCGGCGACGGACTGCTTCAGCGTGACGCCCTGATCGCCGATCTGGATACGGTTGGCCGAGGGATCGACGATCTTCGCCTCGATCATGTTGAGGGTGCCGACGAAGGAGGCGACGAAGCGGGTGGCCGGCGTGTTGTAGATTTCGAACGGCGTGCCGATCTGATCGGCGCGGCCGGCGTTCATGACGACAATGCGGTCGGAGATCGACAGAGCCTCTTCCTGGTCGTGCGTCACGAAGACCGTCGTAATGCCGAGCTTCTGCTGAATGGCGCGGATTTCTTCGCGCAACGACACGCGGATCTTGGCGTCAAGGGCAGACAGCGGCTCATCGAGCAGCAGGACCTGCGGGCGCACCGCAAGCGCGCGCGCAAGGGCAACACGCTGCTGCTGGCCACCGGAGAGTTGGTAGGGATAGCGGTCGGCGAGATGATCGAGCTTGATGAGCCCGAGCATTTCCTTGACGCGCTGATCGATTTCCGTCGCCTGCTCACCGGCGACTTTGAGGCCGAAGGCGACGTTGTCGCGAACCGTCATGTTCGGAAAAAGCGCATAGGCCTGAAAGACCATCCCGATGTTGCGCTTGTTGGGCTTCAGATTGTTTTGCTCCTTGCCGCCGATGGCGATGCGACCGGCCGAGGGCGCTTCGAAGCCTGCGATCATGCGCAGGACCGTCGTCTTGCCGCAGCCCGAAGGGCCAAGGAACGAGATGAATTCACCCTTCTCGATCTGCATGTTGAAGTCATGCACGACCTGGGTTGCGCCGAAGGATTTCTTGAGGTTTGAAAGTTCGAGAAAGGCCATGGAAACCGGATACCTTACGACTTGGCCGGAGCGGCTTTGTGGAAGCGGGAGACGAGTTGCAGCAGGCCCATACTGAGCCAGGTAATCGAGAAGGCAATGACGGCCAGCGCCGACGGCTCGTAGGCGCGATTTGCGCCGACCAGCTGCAGGTAGGGACCGAAAGCGGGACGGTTGAGGAGGGCGGCCATGGTGAATTCGCCCATGACGATCGCAAGCGTGATGAATGAGCCAGAAAGAACGCCGCTCATGACGTTCGGGAAGATGCACTTGAACAGGATTGTCGTCCAGCTGGCGCCGAGGCTTTCAGCTGCCTCCGTCAGGGTGCGCACGTCGATCGCGCGCATGGCAGTGTCGACGGCGCGGTACATGTAGGGCAAGGACAGCGTCATGTAGGAAAGGACGAGCAGGATGTTGGTACCGGTCGTCGAGCCCGTCAGCGGCAGGATCGAGGACGAGTTGTACATTCTGAGGTAGCCGAAGACGATCACGATCGCCGGGATGACGAGCGGCAGCAAGGTGATGAACTCGACGACCGGGCGGATCTGCGGCAGGCGCAGACGCACCCAGTAGGCAGTCGGCACCACGAGCAGCATGCCGAACACGATCGTCAGCAGCGCCATCAGCATCGAATAGCCGAAGGTTGCGCGGAACTGCGCATCGGAGAAAACCGAAGCGTAAGCATCGAAGCTGTAGGCGCCGCGTCGCATGCGCAGCGAGAACTCGATGGTGGCGATGAGAGGCAGGACGAAGTAGATCGCGCCGATTGCGATGGCAATCCAGGCTCCAAGGCGTGATGTCTTCATTTTTGCCACCGTTCAGCGCGCATGCGCAGCAGGATGTAAAGGAGGTTTGACAGGCCGGTGATGACGATCATGCCGAGGGCGAGAGCGTAACCGAGGTTGGCGTTGTGAAGAACGTCGCCGCGGATCTGCGCATAGAGCAGGATCGGCACGATGTTGAGAGAGCTGCCCGTCAACGCATAGGCGGTGGCAATTGCGCCGAAGGCGTTCGCAAAGAGAAGGAGCGTTGTGCCCATCAGGCTCGGCCAGAGGATCGGGAAGGCGACCATGCGCCAGTACTGGCCATTGGTCGCACCAAGGATCAGCGCGGCTTCCTTCCACTCCTTCTTCATGCCGTCGAGCGCCGGCGTCAGGATCAGCACCATCAACGGGATCTGGAAGTACATGTAGGTGAGGGTAAGCCCGAAAAAGCTCAGCAGATTGAAGCCGGTAGAATAGAGATTGAAACCAAACCAGTCGCGCAGCAGAACGGTGACAAGGCCGGTGCGCCCGAGCGTGGCGAGGAAGGCGAAGGCGAGCGGCACGCCCGCAAAATTCGATGCAACACCGGAAAAGGTCAGAAGACCCGAACGAACCCAGTTCGGCAGGCCGCCGAGCACGACCGCCCAGGCGAGAAAGAAGCCGATCAGCGCTCCGCCAAGGGCCGACGCCACGGACACACGGATACTGATCCAGTAGGCGCTGAGGATCGACGGCGTGAACAGGTCGGCAATGTTCTTGAGGGTCAGGTCGCCATCCGGAGTAAGGAATGCGCCTGCGACCAGATAGAGCGTCGGTATGATGAGGAACATCGCAGCAAAGATCATGAACGGCGCGATGCCGAGCCAATCTACGACCCTGTCGCGGTTTATGATGGGGGTGGGCGTGGCGAAGGATGTTGAAACGGTGCTCATAAACGACAGCCTTATCGGGGCAACGAAGAGGAAACCCCTCCGCCACCGGGGGCGGAGAGGTTCAGCGTCAGACCTTACTTGACGTTGGCGCCGACAACGCTGTCCCACTTGGTGGTGATAGCGGCCTTGCCTGCAGCCTGTTCCTCGAGGGTCGGGAACACGGCCTTCTCATAGGCAGCAGCCGGCGGCAGCTTGTCGAGGAGTGCCTGCGGGACCTTCTTGTTCTTCGCCAGATCGTTGAAGCGGATCGGGTGGCAATAACCCTTCAGCCAGCCAAGCTGACCTTCGTCCGAATAGAGATATTCCATCCAGAGCTTGGCAGCGTTCGGATGCGGAGCAAAGGCCGAGATCGCCTGGACGTAAACGCCAGCGACGACGCCCGATGCCGGAACGACGACTTCAGCCGGCGGGTTGCCCTTCAGCGTATCGCGCCAGGACAGGCCGTTATAGTCCCATGCGACGACGATCGGGGTGGAGCCCTGAGCGAGCGAGGCGGACTTGCCGATGACCGGAACGAGGTTGCCGGCCTTGTTGAGCTCGGCGAAGTATGCAAGACCGGCCTCACCAGCCTTGGTCGCATCCTTCTCACCGGATGCGATGCCAGCGGCATAAACGGCCTGTACGGCCTGGTTCGACGCGCGGGGATCACCGGCGAGTGCAATGCTGTTGGCATAGTCCGACTTCTTCAGGTCCGCCCAGTCCTTCGGGACTTGCTTGACGATGTCGGTATTCACGACGAAGGAGAGAACGCCATAGTAGTCGCCGTACCAGAAGCCGTCGGCATCCTTGGCGCTGGCCGGAATGGAATCCCAGGTCGAGACCTTGTAGGGCTGGATCAGGCCGTCTGCTTTTGCCGACGGACCGAAGGAGAGACCGACGTCGATCACGTCGGGAGCCTGCGGGCCGGTGTTGCCCTTGTTGGCCTTGATGGCTTCGATTTCGTCACCCGAACCGGCGTCGGGGTTCAGTTCGTTGACTTCAAGGCCGTACTTTGCCTTGAAGCCGGCAATGACGTCGCCGTAGCCGCACCAGTCGTGCGGAAGCGCGATCGTCGTCAGCGTGCCTTCCTTCTTGGCGGCAGCGATAAGGTCAGCGCTGGGTTCGGCGGCTGCAATTGCAGTCGAGGCAACAACAATTGCAGTAGAAAGCGAAAGCATTTTTGAAATATTAGAGATCACTGTTGTTCTCCTTCGGGTTTTCAGTGTTCCGGCGATGCTGTTACTGACGTTACGTGAAGCTTTAGTGACAGTTTGGTGACCTTCTTTTTCTTTGTATAGCAGGCAGTTGGCGGCGATGTTTCATTTGCGCCACGATGCTTGCTTTCGTCATCTCTCTGTCGGATTTTCCCTCCTAACTAAGTTTGCGGAAGAGCCTGGTTTGTTCGAACAGGCCTTCCAAGGTTTTCATGCGTTCTTTCGTGTCATCCCAGGTCGAGCTCTGAACGGCCTCGATCAGCGCTTCGACGATGAAGAGAGTGACGACGGACGAGTCCCAGGCCGATGGCGCCTCGATCTGCACACGAAAAGTGTGGCGTGCGAGCTTGGCGGCTGGCGAGCCCCACTGATCAGTAAAAACGACGATCTCTGCCCCGCTCTTGCGGGCGGCGGTCGCCAGGCTGACCATTTCCTGTTCGTAGCGGCGGATATCGAAAATAACCAAAAGGTCGCCGGGGTTGATGTTGAGCAGGTATTGCGGCCAGCTGCTGGAATTGGAGGAGAGCAGCGCGGTATTCGGCCGAATGACCTGCATATGAGTAAAGAAATATTCGGCCAGCGCGCCGGTAATGCGTCCGCCCACAAAATACAGGCCGCGCTTGCGATCGGATAGGAGCGAGGCGACGCTGTCGAACGTCGCCGTGTCGAGCGCGCTCAGCGTCTGACGCAGATTGCCCATGATCGCATCGGCGAAGCGGTTGAGAATATGTGTGCCCGGCGCGTTGGAGGCCCAGCGGTCGTGCTTGGTGATGGGGTTCGAAATCGTCGCCTCGACCTCCTGGTGGAGGTGCGCCTGAAAGTCCGGATAGCCCTTGTAGCCCAGCTTCTGGACCATGCGAACAACCGTCGGCGTCGATACGCCGGCATTCTCCGCAATCGTCGTGATGCTGCCCAGTCCGGAGACAGGGTAGTTGTCCAAGAGGCTCTCGGCCAATTGCTTCTCGGCCCGCGTAAGCGTGCCAAAACGCGAATGGATTACGTCCGAAACTGTTTTCGACGCAGCGGTCACGCGATCTTGCTCCCCGGGATTGGTCTTGTGCCACTTTCCCAGGCAAAGTTAACAACCTTGTCACAATCCATGTCAACTGCTGTCATGAAAAGAAATTTTCAGGCCGCGCTTGACAGCTGTTGAAAGCTGAAGAATTCTTTTCTTCTACATTTTTTATTAATGATCAGGATGGTGCGGCAGTGGTGCCTGCTCAGTTCAAGGTCCTAAGCGAAGCGGAAGGCGAGTGTGCTTCGGTCGAGCGGCCGAACGGCAAGAGCCCGCTGCTTTTGATCTGTGAGCACGCTTCCCGGCTGCTGCCGGAGCGCTACGGCACGCTTGGCCTGTCCGACGACGCCTTGAAGAGCCACATCGCTTGGGATCCCGGCGCGCTGGCCGTTGCCCGCGGGATCTCGCAAGCGATCGATGCCACGCTCGTCTATCAGCGATTTTCGCGATTGATCTACGACTGCAACAGGCCGCCCGAGTCTCCGGGCGCCATGCCCGAAAGAAGCGAAGTCTACGACATACCGGGCAACGCGCACCTCAGTGCGGAAGAACGCCTTGCGCGCACCGAAGCACTGTATATTCCTTTCCACGACGCCATTCGCGCAGTGATTCGCGATCGCAAGGCGAGGGGGCAGGAGACGGTGATCGCGACGGTCCACAGCTTCACTCCGGTGTACCATGGCAAGACGCGGGCCGTGGAAATCGGGATACTGCATGATGAAGACAGCCGCTTTGCCGACAGCGTGTTGAACGCCGCATCGACCGGCTTGCCTCTCTACAAAATCGAACGCAACGAGCCCTATGGCCCGGCGGACGGCGTGACCCACACGCTGATCTTGCATGGGCTGTCCAATGGGCTGCGCAATGTAATGATCGAGGTCCGCAACGACCTTATCTCAGACGAAGTCGGTCAAGGGGTCATGGTCGACTATCTGACGGGGCTTCTCAGGCAAAGCCTGGACGCCTGACAACGAAGAAAAAGACCCCGGGGAGCAGTCTAACTGCGATCCGCCCGTAGGCGAACACGTCACGGGCACTTTGGCACTGGATGATCGTCCGCAATCCCGCGGCTGATCGCTAAACAGGGGGAAGTCATGTCCGACTACACGGATCTCGACAAAAAGCAGGATACGCACATCCTGCACTCCATGGGCTATGCCCAGGAGCTGGAACGACGGATGAGTTCGTTTTCGAACTTTGCCGTCTCGTTTTCCATCATCTGCATTCTTTCCGGCGGCATCAACTCGCTGGCGCAAGCGACGGCTGGTGCGGGCGGTGCAGCCATCGGCATCGGCTGGCCGGTTGGTTGCTTTGTGTCATTGGTTTTCGCCGTGGCCATGGCGCAGATCAGCTCGGCCTATCCGACGGCTGGCGGCCTTTATCACTGGGGCTCGATCCTCGGCAATCGCTTCACCGGCTGGTTGACCGCCTGGTTCAACCTACTCGGCCTCGTCACCGTTCTCGGCGCGATCAACGTCGGTACCTATTACTTCTTCATGGGCTCCTTCGGAACGAGCTACTTCGGCCTGACGGATACGACCACAGTTCGCATCCTCTTCCTGGTAGTCATTACCGGCGCTCAGGCGCTTGTAAATCACATGGGGATCGGGCTGACTGCGAAGCTCACGGACTTTTCGGGCTATCTCATCTTCGCAACGGCAATTGCTCTTGCTGCAGTGTGCTTGCTCGCCGCTCCGTCCTACGAATTCGGCCGCCTTTTCACCTTCGCCAACTACTCAGGCGAAGCGGGCGGCAACGTCTGGCCGTCGACATCGGGCACCTGGGTCTTCCTGCTCGGCCTTTTGCTGCCGATCTACACGATTACCGGTTACGATGCATCGGCCCATACCTCGGAAGAAACCGTCAAGGCCGCCCACTCCGTGCCGCGCGGCATGGTCTCTTCGGTCCTTTGGTCAGCGCTTTTCGGCTACATCATGCTTTGCGCCTTCGTGCTGATGCTGCCGAACATGGACGATGCGGCCAAGCAGGGCTGGAACGTGTTTTTCTGGGCCATGGACAGCCAGGTGAACCCCGTCGTCAAGGACCTGCTCTACCTAGCCATCTTCGTCAGCCAGTGGCTGTGTGGTCTGGCAACGGTCACGTCGGTTTCGCGTATGATCTTCGCCTTCTCGCGCGACGGCGGTCTGCCGGCCTCGAAGGCGCTGGCGAAGGTCAGTCCGAAGCATCGCACACCGGTCGCGGCCATCTGGACGGGATCGATCCTATCGGTACTGTTCGTTTGGTTCACCTCACTCGACTTCATGAAGATCGGTGAGACGCCGGTTTACACGATCGTTGTCTCGTGCACGGTCATTTTCCTCTTCTTCTCCTTCGCGATCCCGATTACGCTCGGTCTCTTCGCGTGGGGCACCTCGAAGTGGGACAAGATGGGGCCGTGGAACCTCGGCGAAGGCATGTTCAAGCTGTTTGCAGTCTTGTCGATTATCGCGATGGTCCTGATCTTCGTCATAGGCATCCAGCCGCCGAACGAAGCTGCGCTTTTCGTGACAGTCGGCTTCCTCTTGCTGACGGCCATCGTATGGTTCGGCTTCGAAAGCCGCCGCTTCAAGGGCCCGCCGATCGGCGAAGAAGTCGCGCGCCGTCAGGCGGAGATTGCGGCTGCCGAAAAGGCCGTCGGCGAAGCCTGAGGTTTTCGACTTCCCTCTTCAATTGCGGGGCCGCGATGGCGGCCCCGCTTACCGGATCAACGAAAACGCATCAGGGGCGGCTCGCGCGTTTCACGGCATGCTTTTTCGTTGCCCCGGTTTCAGTTCAAGGTTCAGGCGGATTCAATATGAGCAACTATACCCTCGACGATCTCAAGCAGGATGTTGCCGACGGGCGCATCGATACGGTTCTGGCGTGCCAGGTGGACATGCAGGGCCGCCTGATGGGCAAGCGCTTTCAGGCTGAATACTTCCTCGAGAGCGCATGGAAGGAAACCCATAGCTGTAACTATCTCGTTGCCACCGACATGGAGATGGAAACCGTCTCCGGCTACAAGGCGACGAGCTGGGAAAAGGGTTATGGCGACTATACGATGAAGCCTGATCTTTCGACGCTGCGCCGTATTCCATGGCTAGAAGGCACCGCGCTCGTGCTCTGCGACCTTCTCGACCACCACACGCATGAAGAAGTGTCGCACTCACCGCGCGCGATCCTGAAAAAGCAGGTCAAGCGGTTGGAAGACATGGGGATGAAGGCGTTCATGGCCTCGGAGCTCGAATTCTTCCTGTTCGACCAGACCTACGAATCCGCACACGCATCCGGCTATCGCAACTTGAAGCTCGCCAGCGCCTACAACGAAGATTACCACATCTTCCAGACGACCAAGGAAGAAGAGGTCATGCGGGCAATCCGCACCGGTCTTCAGGGTGCCGGCATCCCGGTCGAAAATTCGAAGGGTGAGGCGTCGGCCGGCCAGGAAGAAATCAATGTTCGCTATGCCGACGCACTTACCATGGCCGACCGCCATTCCATCATCAAGAACGGCTGCAAGGAGATCGCCTGGTCGAAGGGCAAGGCAATCACGTTCCTGGCAAAGTGGCACTACAATGCCGCTGGCAGCTCGTCGCATATCCATCAGTCTTTGTGGAGCGCCGACGGAAAGACGCCGCTCTTCTACGATGAGGGAGGCAAATATGGCATGTCGCCGTTGATGAGCAGCTACGTGGCCGGCCTTCTTTCCCACGCGAGCGAGATCACCTATTTCCTCGCGCCTTACATCAATTCCTACAAGCGCTTCATGGCGGGCACCTTTGCGCCGACGAAGGCGATCTGGAGCAAGGACAACCGCACGGCCGGTTATCGCCTTTGCGGCGACGATACCCGCGCAATCCGTATCGAGTGCCGGGTCGGCGGCTCCGACCTCAATCCCTATCTTGCCTTTGCCGCATTGCTTGCCGCCGGCATCGACGGGATCGAGAAGAAGATGAAGCTGGAGGCGCCTTTCGTTGGCGACGCCTATGGGGCAAGCAGTGTCCGCGAGATCCCGCGCACGCTGCGTGCAGCCACGATTGCCATGACAGAATCGACGATGCTGCGCAGTGCCTTCGGTGACGACGTCATCGACCACTACACGCGTGCTGCCGAGTGGGAGCAGGAAGAGTACGATCGTCGCATCACCGACTGGGAAGTGGCGCGCGGTTTCGAAAGAGCATAATAGGCATAGCCAAGGCCGGACAGGCGTCTGTCACACGATTTCCATATCCGAAGGAAATTGTTTGCGTCGTCCGCCGGTTTCGGCACGCAGAAACAATAGGATGAAGATCATGGGAATGATCCAATGCATTTCACCGGTCGACGGATCGGTCTACGCCGAGCGTCCGGCGCTCTCGCTGGAGGCGGCGAAAGAGGCGGTTGGGCGTGCGCGCAAGGCGCAGAAGGCCTGGGCGAAGCGGCCGCTGGAAGATCGCGTTCAGCTGGTGCTGAAAGGTGTCGCGCGGCTGAATGAAATGTCTAACGTCGTCGTGCCCGAGCTTGCCTGGCAGATGGGTCGGCCGATCCGCTACGGCGGCGAATACAAGGGCTTCAACGAGCGTTCCAACTACGTCGCCTCGATCGCGGCCGATGCACTGGCGCCGCTCGTCGTCGAAGAGAGCGACAAGTTCGAGCGCCGCATCGAGCGCGAGGCGCATGGTGTCGTCTTCGTCGTCGCACCATGGAACTATCCCTACATGACGGCCATCAACACGATCGCGCCGGCGTTGATGGCGGGCAACACGGTCGTTTTAAAGCATGCGTCACAGACCCTGCTCGTCGGCGAGCGGTTGGTGCAGGCCTTCGTCGAGGCTGGCGTTCCCGAAGACGTCTTCCAGAACGTTTTCCTCGATCACGACACGACGTCGGCACTGATTGCTGCCGGCAGCTTCAATTTCGTCAACTTCACAGGCTCGGTCGAAGGCGGTCGTTCGATGGAGCGGGCTGCGGCCGGCACGTTTACCGGCCTCGGTCTCGAGCTTGGCGGCAAGGATCCGGGCTACGTCATGGAAGATGCAGACCTTGACGCTGCGGTTGACACGCTGATGGACGGCGCGACCTATAATTCCGGGCAGTGCTGCTGCGGTATCGAGCGCATCTATGTGCATGAGTCGCTTTATGACAGCTTCGTCGAGAAGTCGGTCGCCTGGGTGTCGAACTACAAGCTCGGCAATCCGCTGGATCCGGAAACATCGCTCGGACCAATGGCGAACAAGCGTTTCGCCAAGCTTGTGCGCGAGCAGATTGCCGATGCGGTCTCAAAGGGTGCCAAGACGCTGGTCGATCCGACACTGTTTCCACAGGACGATGGCGGCGCCTATCTTGCCCCGCAGATCCTCGTCAATGTCGATCATTCCATGGCCTTCATGCGCGAGGAAACCTTTGGTCCGGCCGTCGGCATCATGAAGGTGAAGAGCGATGACGAGGCGATCGCGCTGATGAACGACAGTCAATACGGCCTGACGGCTTCGCTTTGGACCAAGGACCCGGAGCGGGCAGGGCGGCTTGGTCGCGAGATCGAAACCGGCACTGTCTTCATGAACCGCGCAGACTATCTCGATCCGGCGCTCTGCTGGACCGGCGTCAAGGAAACCGGTCGCGGTGGTTCTCTCTCCATCATCGGCTTCCACAACCTGACGCGTCCGAAATCCTACCATCTGAAGAAAGTCACAGCATGAGCAGCAACATCACAGCCAACTGGAGCTATCCGACCGCCTTCAAACTCGGCCGGGGGCGCATCAAGGAACTGGCGGACGCCTGCAAGAGCCTCGGCATGAAGAAGCCGCTGCTGATCACCGATCGTGGCCTCGCCTCCATGGCGATCACCAACACCGCGCTCGACATTCTCGCAGACGCCGGCCTCGGCCGCGCCATCTTCGCCGACGTCGATCCGAACCCGAACGACAAGAACCTTGCGGCTGGCGTCAAGGCGTTCAAGGATGGCGGCCACGACGGCGTCGTTGCCTTCGGCGGCGGTTCGGGCCTCGATCTCGGCAAGTGCGTGGCGTTCATGGCTGGCCAGACGCGGCCGGTCTGGGATTTCGAGGATATAGGTGACTGGTGGACGCGCGCCAGCGTCGATGGTATCGCGCCGATCGTGGCGGTGCCGACGACGGCAGGCACCGGCTCGGAAGTCGGCCGCGCCAGCGTCATCACCAATTCCGAAACGCATGTGAAGAAGATCATCTTCCACCCGAAGTTCCTGCCCGGCGTCGTGATCGCCGATCCGGAGCTGACAGTCGGCATGCCGAAGATCATCACGGCCGGAACGGGCATGGACGCTTTCGCGCATTGCCTGGAAGCCTATTCCTCGCCCTTCTATCATCCGATGTCAGCAGGCATCGCGCTTGAGGGGATGCGGCTCGTCAAGGAGTTCCTGCCGCGTGCCTACAAGGAAGGCACGGACCTCGAAGCTCGCGCCAACATGATGTCGGCTGCCGCCATGGGGGCGGTCGCCTTCCAGAAGGGCCTTGGTGCCATCCACGCGCTGTCGCACCCGATCGGTGCGGTCTACAACACCCACCACGGCATGACGAACGCCGTCGTGATGCCGGCGGTGCTGCGCTTTAACCGCTCGGCAATCGACGAGAAAATTTCGCGCGCTGCGGCCTATCTCGGAATCTCCGGTGGTTTCGACGGCTTCTATGACTACGTGCTGCAGCTCCGCGCCGAGCTCGGTGTTCCAGACAGCCTGTCGGCAATGGGGATAAAACCGGATCGAATCGATGAGCTTTCGGCAATGGCGATCGAGGATCCGAGCGCTGGTGGCAATCCGGTCAAGATGACGCTCGAAAACACCAAGGCGCTCTTTAAGGATTGCTTCTGAACTTAAGAAGACGGCGGACCTGAACTGGCCCGGAAAGCCTAGGCTTTCCGGGCTTTTTTGTTCGTGCGCTTGGTGATTGCGAGAGGTTAAGGAAATGCGGGCCGCAATTTCAGGGGCTGCGTTTAGAAGTTATTAACCATGATTAGAAAGGATGCGTTAACCGCACGATGCATCCGAGAGTGCGCGACAGAGCCATAGAGCGGCTTACCATCCCTTCGAGGACCGACCATGCCAGTCATCACTTTCGCAAACACCAAGGGCGGCGCCGGCAAGACGACAGCCGTCCTTCTCCTCGCCACCGAACTAGCCCAGAAGGGCTACCGGGTGACAATCCTCGACGCCGATCCGCAGCACTGGATTACGCGATGGCATGAAGTGTCCGGGCATGTGGCGAACATATCGGTGATCGATTTCGTCACGTCGGCATCCTTGCCGCTGCACATATCGGAAAACAAGCACAACACGGACTACTTCATCGTCGATCTTCCGGGTACGCGCAACCCGCTGCTTGCAACGGCAATCGGGCTTTCCGACCATGTGCTGATCCCGATCCAGGGATGCGCCATGGACGCACGCGGTGGCGCACAGGTCCTCGAATTGCTGCAATATCTGGATGAGAAGGCGGGTATCCGCATCGGGCACTCGGTGGTGCTGACGCGCGTCAACTCGATGGTGACGACGCGGGCGCTCTCGATCGTCAAGGCGCTGTTAAGCGAGAGACAGGTTGCAGTGCTCGAGACCGCGATCATCGAGCGGTCTGCCTTCCGCGATCTCTTTGATTGCGGCGGCACGCTGCATTCCCTCGATCCGGCTCGCGTCAGCAACCTCGACAAGGCGCGGGAGAATGCCCGCTGCTTCGCCGAAGAGATCATGGGCAAGGTTCCGGTGAAGCTTCCGGAGCCGGCGCGAAGCACTGGTCCGCTGATCCGGTCAGCCGCCTAAAGTGTCTGAAGAAAACAAAATGCGCCCTTTGCGGCGCATTTTTTCTTGAGGGAATAGCGAGCAAAGATCAGTCGGTGAATTCGACCGTAACGCCGGGCTTGACCATCTTGGCCAGTTCGGTGGCATCCCAGTTCGTCAGGCGAATACAGCCGTGGCTCTGGGTTCGGCCGATCTTCGATGGTTCTGGCGTTCCGTGGATCCCGTAAGTCGGCTTGGAAAGGGCCATCCAGACAGTGCCGACCGGGCCGTTCGGACCAGGCGGAATGTTCAGGATCTTGTCGTTGGCACCCTGCTGGAAATTGATCTTCGGATTGTAGGTATAGCCCGGATTGAAGGCGACGCGCTCGACGCTCACCGTGCCTGAAGGTGAAGGTGTGTCGGTGGAGCCGATCGAGGCGGGGTAGGCGGCAATCAGATTGCCGGCATTGTCATAGGCAAAGACCTGCTTGCGGCCCTTGTCGGCGATGATGCGTGCAACCGATCCAGCCTTCGCTTCGCCTGGATTGACAACCTTGATGATCGTGCCGGGAACCGTGAAATCCACGCCCGGATTTATTTCCTTCAGGAAGCCTTCGTCCATATGGAAACGCTCGGCGAGCATTTCCGTCGTCGATGTGTAGCCGAGCGATGACATCGCAGCCTTATGCGCATAATCCTCCGGGATTGCGGCAACGTACGGGCCGGCGGCATCCGCAGGCGCGATCGTGTAGCTGACGAGCGGCAATCCGCCGTTCAAGCGCAGCTGCTCTAGAATTGCGTCGGTGTTATTCGGATCAAGTGTCTCGCCCGTCATCTGCTGATAGGCATAGATTGCCTTGGTGACGTTTGCGCCCATGTGGCCATCGATCGCGCCCGGCGAAATGCCGGCGCGGTCCAGGAAAACCTGCAGGGCGACGATCTCGGACTTCGACTTGTTCTTGAGCGTGATCACCGGCTCCTGAGAAGGCTTCGGCTGCATCACAGCCGGCGGCTGCTGGTCCGGTTCGATCGATGCATAGTCATCGCTCTGCGGGTAAGGCTGATCGTCGAGCGGCTGGCGGTCGATTGGCGCGTTGCGCGGGATCGAGCCGGTCACGGCGCCGCGCTCGGCGTAACGACCATCGCCGTAGGGATCGTCGCCATAATAGACATCACCATTATAGGCGTCGCGCACCGGCGGGCGTGGGTAATAGCCCCGGGCTCGCATCTCGGTTGCGATCACGTTGCCATAGGGATCGACGAGGACGCGGTTGCCGCGTCGATCGCGCGCGTAAGCCGCGCCCGACGGGACATAGTCGAGGATGTCACCGTTCGGCGCCACGAAGACGACCTCACCCCGGCGCGCGTTATAAAACTGCGCCTCGGCAGAGGGTGCCGCGACAGCGATGGCCAGCAGGGCAGCTGCGGCAGACAATCCCGTTATTGCAAAGCGATTCACGTCTTCATACCCTTCAGTGACTTGGCCGACACACACCTGCGAATTTTGACGCTAGTGTGGAATTTATGAAATCGTGCTGAACAAAAGATAAAAATCCCGTGATTTCTCCTTTAGTCATATACGTTTGTGGCAACCCGCACCGTCGTGATTGACGAAATCCCGCCCGAGACATAACGCTGCAGAGGCCGCTACCGGGAGGACGTTGAACGATGATTGAATTTGCCGCCGCCACAGGGCCGACATTGATGCTGGACGAAACTTCGTTGATGGACATCGGCGGATGTATCGTCAACGGTGTCGACATCGCGCCCAAGACGGCGGTTCCCGATGACGGCGATGCACGCATTTCGCATTCCGTGCAAGGCTTCCTGTTTACCTGCGGACCGGACCATATCCGTCACCGCGAACCGGTTCCCGGCCGTACTGATGGCAAGGTCTATCCCCTGCATGGCTCGGGCCCTGGCCACGCAGCCAGAATTCTCTTTACCAAATTCGAGAATGGGAATGCCGAGTGCCGGGCGGATATCGACATCGTAACGGTCGAAGGCCTGCCGGCTCGCATCGAGCGTCACTGGTTCATTGACGGGCGGACTGGCGAGGTCAATCTCAAGGACAAGGTCCTCAACGTGAGCGACCAGATCGTGCCGACCTTCCTGATGTACCATATGAATATAGGCGGGAAATGGTTCGACGCCGGCACGCGTCTTGAAGGCAAGATGCTCGATGGCGGCGGTTTTCCCTGGAATTTCGGTAAGGAACCGGGCGGCATCTTCTGCGTAGAGGCGCCGGCAACGGAAGGCAGCTTTGCTGAGGTGCGTCTTGGCCCAATTGCATCGATCGGCGGCAAGACCCTCAGAGTGCGCGTCCTTGCCGAGACGTTGCCGCACCTGCAGGTCTGGCGCAATCAGAAGGCGCCCGCCGACGTGCTGGGTATTGAGCCGGTATCACATCGTTGGGTGTCGCGGTCCGAGTTGGAGGCATCGGGCGAATTCGTCATGCTCGCGCCCGGCGAGAGCCGAAATTATGGGCTCAGCTTCGCTTTCGTTTGAGTGATCTGCGGTTGACGATGGCCATGGGGCGGCGTAGTCATTCAGCCCACGATTTCAGGAGGATTAGCGATGGACATTCGCCAGATCGACGACGAGTATTCGGTTTCGGGGCAGATTTCGGTCGAGGATCTCGATCAGATCAAGTCCCAGGGCTTCAAATCGATCGTCTGCCATCGTCCGGACGATGAAAGTCCCGACCAGACGCCCTATGCGCTGGTAGCAGCGCGCGCCAAGGAACTCGGCCTTGACATAGCACACGTGCCGGTCGGCCCGATGGGTGTCACCGAGGAAGCGATCGCCGGCATGGTCGACGCGCTCGATGAATTCCCGCGCCCGATGCTCGGCTACTGCCGCTCCGGCGCCCGCTCGACCGCGATCTATCAGAAGACGCACCACATCCGCGCTTAATACCGATCACCGAGCAAGCTTCGACGCCGCTCCATTCAAGCGGCGTCTTTCATTTCATCAATAGGAGAAAAATATGACCATCAAGCGCATCGACGTTGGCGCCCGTATGAGCGGCGCAGTCGTCCACGGCAACACCGTCTACCTCGCTGGCCAGGTCGGCGAAGGCGAAAGCGTCACGGAACAGTGCAAGTCCGCGCTCGCCGAAGTCGATCGTCTGCTTGCTGCAGCCGGCTCGAACAAGTCGAAGATTCTGCAGACCCTGATTTATCTCTCCGACATGTCCTACTTTGCGGAAATGAACGCTGCTTGGGAAGCTTGGGTCGATCCGGCGAACACGCCAGCTCGCGCGACCAGCGAAGCCAAGCTTGCTGCGCCGAAGTACAAGGTCGAGTTCACGGTTACGGCCGCCCTCGACTAACCCGACGGGCCTTGCAGTCATAAAAGCCGGTGGGTTCGCTCACCGGCTTTTTGTATGGGCGATTTCGGAAAGAGTACGCGTCGGCGTAATGGCCTCCCGATCGAGCTTTACCTCGATGATCGAGGGCTTGCCGCTCGCCCGCGCACGCTTAAACGCGTCCGCGAAATCTTCCGTCGTTTCGACCGTCTCCCCATGGCCGCCGAACGCGCGCGCAAGCGCGGCAAAGTCCGGGTTGGTCAGATCGGTGCCGCTGACGCGCCCCGGATACTCGCGCTCCTGATGCATGCGGATGGTGCCATACATGCCGTTATTGATGACAATGGCGATGATCGGCAGGTTGTAGCGCACAGCGGTCGCAAACTCCTGGCCGTGCATCAGGAAACAACCGTCTCCGGAAAAACAGACGACCTCACGTTCGGGAAAAAGGTGCTTGGCCGCCACGGCGGCCGGCAGACCATACCCCATGGAGCCGGACGCCGGTGCCGCCTGGGTGTTGAACTGACGGAATCGATGGAAGCGATGCAGCCAGGTGGCATAGTTTCCGGCGCCGTTGGTGAAGATTGTGTCGGGGCGCGTGTTTGCCTCGATCCACTCCATGATCGGTCCCATGTGAACTGCACCGGGACCGGTCTTTGGCGGGGTCGACCAGGCGATGTAGGCCTGGTGCATCCGTTCGGTCCGCTCCACCCATCCGATGTCCCTTGGTGCCTCAAGATCAGCAAGATTAGCAACGAAGTCACTCGGGCTCGCACAGATTGCAAGGTCGGGTCTGTAGACACGACCAAGCTCGGAAGGATCGGGATGAATGTGCACGAGCGATTGCTGCGGATAGGGGACGTTAATCAGCGTATAGCCGGAGGATGGCATTTCCGACATCCGCCCGCCGAACAGGATCAGCAGGTCGCTCTCCTTGATCTCCCTGGCCAGCGCGGGGTTGATACCGATACCGACGTCGCCGGCATAGTTCGGATGCAGATGGTCAAACAGCATCTGCCGACGGAACGAGCAGCCGACCGGCAGAGCGAAGCGTTCCGAGAAGGTCTTCAGATCGGCAACCGCATCTGCATCCCAGCGCGTGCCGCCGACGATGACCATCGGTCGCTCCGCTTTCAGTAGGCGAAGGCAAAGGTCGTCGATCTGGCGGCGGCCGGGATGGGCTTCGACGCTGGAAAAGCGCTTCGCACGAGGAGCCTCCACTTCGTCCCGGAGCATGTCTTCGGGCAGTGACAAGACAACAGGGCCGGGACGGCCCGACGTTGCGATTGCAAAGGCGCGGGTAACGAATTCCGGAATGCGCGCAGCGTCGTCGATCTCGCCCACCCACTTGCTGAATTCTGTCAGGGCGCGGCGGAACTCGACCTCCTGAAACGCCTCTCGTTCTCTTGCGTCGCGCTGGACCTGTCCGATGAAGAGGATCATCGGAATGGAATCCTGCCGGGCGATGTGCAGTCCGGCGGTGGCGTTCGTGGCACCGGGGCCGCGGGTAACCATGCAGATGCCCGGCTCGCCGGTCAGTCTGCCCCAGGCATCTGCCATCATGGCAGCACCGCCCTCCTGGCGGCAGACGATCACCTCGATCTCGCTGTCGTAGAGCGCATCGAGAACGGCAAGGAAACTCTCGCCGGGCACGCAGGTGAGGCGTTTCACCCCATTCGCTTTCAAGGCCTCGACGATCAGTTCCCCGCCCGTTTTCTTCATGATGATCTTTTCCTCTCAAGTTCGGCGAGCTCGGCCAGAACTTCCTCCTGATGTTCTCCAAGCCTCGGGCTCGGACGCTCGTAGCGCAGGGGCGTCCGCGATAGCACGACCGGCGTCCTGACGCCGGGGATGACCGTACCCCTTGCGTCGGAAAGATCTACCCGCAGTCCGCGCGCCTGAATTTGCGGATCCGCAAACATTTCTTCGATGGTATTGATCGCACCGGCCGGAACTGCGTCCGCCTCACAGGCTTTCAACAGGTCGGCTTTCTGCCATTTCAGCGTTTCGGTCGAAACGAGCCTTCGGACCTCGTCGCGGTTTGCAACCCGCGCCTTGTTCGTCGCGTATCGTGGATCGTCGGCGGTGCCCTCAAGGCCGAGGATCGCGCACAGGCGGCGGAACTGGCCGTCATTGCCCACTGCGAGGATCAGATAGCCGTCGGCCGCCGGCACCACTTCATAAGGAGAAATGTTCGGATGTGCGTTTCCAAGTCGCGTCGGGGCGCGGCCGGAGACCAGGTAGTTCATGTTCTGGTTGGCGAGGACGGCGGATTGTACGTCGAGCAGGGCCATGTCGACCAGCTGCCCTTCGCCGGTCCTTTGCGCGTGGATGAGCGCTGCCTCGATCGCTGCCACCGCATAGATGCCGGTAAAGACGTCGGCGATCGCGACGCCCGCTTTCATCGGCTGTCCATCCGGCTCGCCTGTTATCGACATGAAGCCGGACATGCCCTGAACAATATAGTCGTAGCCCGCCAGGCTGGCATAGGGACCGGTCTGGCCGAACCCGGTGATCGAGCAATAGACAAGCCTTGGGTTGATCTTTTTCAGGCTCTCGTAGTCGAGACCGTATTTCACGAGCCCGCCGAGCTTGAAGTTCTCGATGACCACGTCGGCCGTGGCGACAAGACGGCGGACCAGTTCCTGATCCTCTTTGCGCTTCAGGTCGGCAGTGATCGAGCGCTTGCCGCGGTTGGCTGCATGGTAGTAGGCGGCGGAGAGATTTTCGCCGTCGGCACCCTCAACGAAGGGCGGCCCCCAGTGCCGTGTGTCATCGCCGCCATCAGGGTTTTCGACCTTGATGACGTCGGCGCCGAGGTCGGCCAGCATCTGGCCGGCCCAAGGACCGGCGAGCACCCTCGCAAGCTCGATCACGCGGATGCCGGATAACGGTGGCTTTTGAGGCTGATTGTCCGTCATGTTCCTCCCACGAGCAGATCAGGGCGCCAGGGCCGATTGAGGTGTATCGGATACCGGTTTGGATGCAAAGCGTCGCTCGCGCCAGATGATGTAGAGGCCCGATGCGATGATGATGGCGATGCCGAGCCATTTGACGGCATCCGGAAAGTCGCCAAAGACGAGCCAAGCGAAGATGGTTGCCGACACGATCTCGAAATACTGCAGTGGCGCCAGCGTCGAGGCGGGCGCTGCGCGGTAGGCATAGACGCCGAAGATGCCGGCAGTGGCCGCCGTCACACCGACGCCGAGCAAATAGAGGTAGCCCCGGGCATCGGGTATTACGGAGTCAAAGACGTCGGAACCCGTGCCGTTGCCGACAGCAAGCAGGATGATGCAGAACAGCAGGCCCCAGATGCCCATCTGAAATTGCATTGCCCACGGGTCTTCCCGGTGCGAAAGCACGCGCGTCATCAAAGCGAAGATAGCGATGCAAAATGCGCTGACGACAGGCAGGAGCGCGACATAGCCGACTTCCTGGAAGCTTGGCTGGATGATCAGCATTGCACCGAAGAAGCCGACGCCGCAGGCCGTATAGCGGCGCCAACCGATCGTCTCCTTGAGGAAGATGCTGCTCAGGATCGTCAATATGATGGGCTCGACGAAGAAGATCGCGATTGCGTCGGCAACCGGCATGTACTTTAGCGTCGTGACAAAGGAGACCATGGATAGGGTTATGACGGCGCCTCGGATGGCATGAAAGATGTTGGCGCGCCAGGAAAAGCTCTTCCAGCTTCCGCGCCAGACAACGATCGGCAGCATGCAGAGGGCCTGCACGACAAAGCGTGCGGCTGTGATTTCCGCCGCAGGAATCGTGGCGATCGCGAGCTTGGAAAAGATGTCGATGAGCGGGGAGACAAACACTGACAGGAACATCAGCAAAATGCCGGTCGAGACCTCCGAAACGGGGGCGGGACGGGTAGAAATGCCATTGCTCATCGCGAAATCCTTCAGTTCAGGATCTTGCGATCGCTTCGTCGCACCAGTCGGCGAATGCAGCGATGGCCGCGTCCGCTCCGATTTCATTCAGCGTTTCGTGGCGCATGTCCTGATATATCTGCGTCGTGATACGAGAGAAGCCGTGGGCTTTCAAATGGTTTGATAGCCAGATCACCGCTTTTCCGCCATCGGTCGCCGGGTCCTGGCCGCCGCCGACAAGGTGGATCGGCGTCTGTTTCGGCAGTCGTTCCAAATGCGGCGTTTGCGGTGCGCGAAACGTCAGTTCGAAGATATCGAGCCAGAGTGACACCGAAGCATCGAAGCCGCACAGCGGATCGGCAATATATTTGTCGACCTCCGCAGGATTGTGGCTAAGCCAATCGAACTCTGTTCGACGACCGTCGATGGATTTGCCCCAGGTGCCGAAGGTAAGCTTCGGTAGAATGCTGCTCGCAACATCGGAGCCCTTCAGGGCACGTTCGGCAAGCAGGATTGCTTGCGCCGCCCGCCCTGACATGCCCGGATTGAAGTTCGAGTTCCAGACGGCTAAGGCATCGAATTTCTGCGGATGCGTGACTGCCGCGTTGAGTGCAATGAGGCCCCCCATCGAGTGTCCGAACAGGATGACCGGCAAGCCCGGATATTGACTTACAGCAAGGTTGCGAACCGCAACGACATCATCGATCACCTGCAGAACGCCGCCGCGGCGCGCAAAGCGTCCGATCGGCGCGTCGGGCGCAATCGTTTCACCGTGTCCGCGGTGATCGAACGCAAAGACATGGTAACCGCGAGCGGCCATGGCTGCTGCGAAACGAGCGTAGCGCTTCGAATGCTCGGCTAGTCCGTGAGATACAAGGATGATTCCATGCGGCTCTCCCTGTGACGCCTGATGATGAAAGCCAAGCGAAGCATTCGCCGTCCCTAGGCGTTGCGTATCTGCGAACATTATCTCCTCCCGCTGCCGGGAGAAGAGCAGATTGGTCGCGAAATGCAACACATCCCAATATTTATGCGACGGGATTTTCGCTTCCTGTCAATTGGAGGTTGCGGAAAGGAATTCCGCATGATTTCCTGTTCATGAATTGTTCTTTCTGGGGACGAGCATGAGCAATCCGTTTATACGAGCAGCCATATTCCTGGTTGCAACAGCGGCTGCTGGCGTTGCGACAGCGCAGGATGCGGGTGGACAGACGCGGTTCATTCTCGCCGTCAGCTGGCAGCCAGCCTTCTGCGAGACCAACCGGCGCAAGGCCGAATGCAGCAGCCAGACGAGCGACAGGTTCGATGCGACCAACTTTTCGCTCCACGGGCTGTGGCCGATGCGCAAGGACTATTGCGACGTCCCCGCCAACCTGCGGACCGCCGACAAGAAGGGTGACTGGCGCAGGCTGCCCGAGGTGGGGCTTTCGGCGCAAACCAAGGCTGCGCTCGACAAGGCAATGCCCGGAACGCAATCCGGCCTTGAGAGGCACGAATGGATCAAGCACGGCACTTGCACCAAGATGAGTGCCGACGATTATTTTGCGACGTCGGTTCGCCTGATCGGGGAGCTGAATGCTTCGGCGGTCCGCGATCTCTTCGCGGCCAATATCGGCAAGTCGTTGACATCAGAAGCAATCCGCGCGGCGTTCGACAAGAGTTTTGGACCAGGTGCCGGAAACCGCGTCAAGCTGAGTTGCCGACGTAATGGCGATGGGGATCGCCTCATCAGTGAGCTCACGATCGGTCTGTCTGCGCAAGCAACCTCGAATGATGCAGCCGGCCTTCACGACCTGATTGGCGGGGCGGGGCCGACATCGGCTGGCTGTAACGAAGGCCTCGTCGATGCCGCAGGATTTTGATCCGGTATCGTTCTGCCGTTGCTGTTGCTGGTTGATCTTTCAATTATTGATCGCGTGATTCTCCTTCAATCGAGGTGATGCAGTTGGATACGAATGTAGTTCCTTCGGAAGGAAGATCTCGCTCCGTTGGCAAGGCCTCCCTATTTGAAGTCTTTCTTTTGATCTATGTCACGTCGCTTGCGCTCCTCGCCCTTGACCTGATGGATGGCACCAGTTTCGCTCGGGACGTGGACGATCAGATGCGGGAGGTGCAAATTCGCCACCTCCTGTCCATTCATGGTCGCTGGTTCGATTTGACGTTGCCGTCGCTTTTAATGCCCGAACCATACGTCTCACCATGGTCACGGTTGATCGATCTTCCCTACGTCCTGATCACAAAGCTCTTGCAGCCTTTCGTTCCGCTGGATGACGCTGTTCGATACGCCTTCTATGTTTGGCCGCCGATGATGCTGGCGCTGTTGTGCCTTCTGACCGCGTCATTGGTGCGGCGCCTGATGGGCAGCGTGCACCTGAAAGGGCCTTCGTTTGCGGGGCTGCTGGTGCTGATGACACTTCTCATGACGTTTGGCATTGCGGAGTTTGCGCCGGGCCGGATCGATCACCACAATGCGCAGATTGTTGCGATGATGACGATCATGGCGGGCCTCGTCAGATGGGATCGGGTCGGCGGCGCAATGATCGGAGCCGGGAGCGCGGTCTCGGTGGTAATCGGCCTCGAATGCTTGCCGTTTCTCGCAGCTGCCTATGCCGGCCTTGTCGTTAGCTTTATTCTCGGTACCAAAAGGGCAAATGACGTTCTTTTCTTTGCGTCGCTTGCAATGGTCGGTACCACCATGGCAGCAATGTTTGCTTTCATCGGCCCGACGATGGCACTGTCGACCCAGTGCGACGCTTTCTCGGCTCCGTACATATTTCTGTTGATCGGATTTTCCGTTGTTCTCGCAATCGGTGCGGTTGTCGCGCGCCGCAGACCGTCGACACCAATGTTCAGGGCACTGATTATCGGCGCCCCCGGCCTGCTTCTCCTCGGAGTTGCAGCGTTCTTGTTTCGACCGTGCGCTGGCGGTCCTTACGGCATCATCGACCCGTTGTCGCGGGAACTCTGGTTTGACCGTATCTGGCAGGAGCGCAGCATTCTCTATTTCTATGAGAATGGTCGATTCGATCTCTTGGCGGTGGTTGCGGTGACGACGTGTTCGGCGGTCTTTGCGCTACCCATGATCGCGGCAAAACTCAGGCGCGGCGAGGTTGGGCCACTCATCGCTTTTTGTATGGCGGTCACGGCTCTCGCACTGACATTTTTGACGACACGAAACATTCGCTTTCCTATTGCGCTCGTACCACCCTTCGTGCCGGCGGCGGTCGCCGAACTTGTTCGTTCTCGACGCCTCACGAAAGAATGGCGGATGACCGGAGCGGCAATCATTGCTGTCTTGGTGGGGTTCGCCTTGCCTCGTTTGGTTGTTGCGCCAACCGTTCGAACGTTTGATGCCGTAGACTACATGGCCTTCGACGAGTGCAAGGACCAGGACCTCGGCGTCCTGAAGACCATTGCGCCGGCGAGAATTGCGCTGCCTCAGGGCCTTGCTTTGCCGGTCCTGCTTGCTCTGCCGGATGGGTTCTCCATCGGTGCTGCGCCGTTTCATCGCGCTTCACCCGGCATGAAACGGATGTTCGAGGCATTTCGCTCGTCCGATCCGGACATCCGTCGGCAGGCCCTTTCACCATTCGACTATGTCGCGGTCTGCCGTTTCCCGTTGGAAGCCGATGCCAAAGAGGCGCCGCTCTACGCTGCCCTTGCTGCGGGGCGGTCATGGCCGGGACTGGAGCGCGTGCCTTCGCCGACGCGGACAAATTTCCAGCTTTTCCGGATAGACCACGAAAAGCTGCAATAGCGGGCTCGATGAAGGGCCCGGCCGCGGTGACATCGATAAAAGCCTTCGGTTTTTGGCGGCCGCGCGTTGCTCCTTGGTTCTAATTCGCCTACATAGCGGCAAAATTGGAAAATCCCCCCGCGGAGCGAGTTAGCAATGGCACGTCAGTTCATCTATCACATGGCCGGCCTCAACAAGGCGTACGGCAACAAGAAGGTGTTGGAAAACATCCACCTTTCTTTCTATCCGGATGCCAAGATCGGTATCCTCGGCCCGAATGGTGCCGGTAAGTCGACGGTTCTTCGCATCATGGCCGGTCTCGACAAGGAATACACCGGCGAGGCCTGGCTCGCCGAAGGCGCCACTCTCGGCTACCTCGCGCAGGAACCGCAGCTCGATGCCTCCAAGACGGTTCTTGAGAACGTCATGGAAGGGGTTGCACCGAAGAAGGCGATCCTCGACCGCTACAACGAACTTATGATGAACTATTCCGACGAGACGGCGGAAGAGGGGGCGAAGCTCCAGGACATCATCGACAGCCAGAATCTCTGGGACCTCGAGAGCCAGGTGGAAATGGCGATGGACGCGTTGCGCTGCCCGCCGGGGGACTCTTCGGTCGACAAGCTCTCCGGCGGTGAAAAGCGCCGTGTGGCGCTTTGCCGCCTGCTCTTGGCCCAGCCAGACCTGCTGCTGCTCGACGAACCGACCAACCACCTCGACGCCGAGACGATCGCCTGGCTTGAAAAGCACCTGCGCGAATATCCCGGTGCCGTGCTGATGATCACCCACGACCGCTACTTCCTGGACAACGTCACCGGCTGGATCCTTGAGCTCGACCGCGGCCGTGGCATTCCCTACGAAGGCAATTACTCAGCCTACCTGCAGGCGAAGGCCAAGCGCATGCAGCAGGAAGGCCGTGAAGAGGCCTCCCGCCAGAAGGCGCTATCGCGCGAACAGGAGTGGATCGCCTCCAGCCCGAAGGCCCGCCAGGCGAAGTCGAAAGCCCGTATTCGTGCCTATGACGAGTTGGTGGCAGCTGCCGCCGATCGTCGGCCCGGCGACGCTCAGATCGTCATCCCGGTCGGAGAGCGTCTTGGCCAGGTGGTCATCGAAGCGGAGAACCTCACCAAGGGCTACGGCGATACCATGCTGATCGAGAACCTCACCTTCAAGCTCCCGCCCGGCGGGATTGTCGGTGTCATCGGTCCGAACGGCGCCGGCAAGACGACGCTGTTTCGCATGATTACCGGCCAGGAGAAGCCCGATAGCGGCGACATCCGCATTGGCGAGACCGTCGACCTCGGCTATGTCGACCAGAGCCGCGACACTCTCGATGGCAACAAGACTGTCTGGGAGGAAATCTCCGGTGGTAATGACATCATCAAGCTCGGCAAGCACGAAGTGAATTCTCGTGCCTATTGCGGCGCATTCAACTTCAAGGGCGGTGACCAGCAGCAAAAAGTGGGCACCCTTTCCGGTGGCCAGCGCAACCGCGTTCACCTCGCCAAGATGCTGAAGGCCGGCGGCAACGTCATCCTCCTCGACGAACCGACCAACGACCTCGATACCGAGACGCTGGCAGCACTCGAGGATGCGCTGGAAAACTTCGCCGGTTGCGCCGTTATCATCAGCCACGATCGCATGTTCCTCGACCGCCTGGCGACGCACATCCTTGCCTTCGAGGGCGACAGCCATGTCGAATGGTTCGAAGGTAACTTCGAAGACTACGAGCAGGACAAGATCCGCCGCCTCGGAGCCGATTCGGTCAATCCGAAGCGCGTGACCTACAAGCGGCTGACGCGCTGATCATCAGAGATCGGCTTTGAACTTTGCCAAGCAGCCCCGGCTCGCCGGGGCTTTTTTTGCGCGCCTTGATGTCGCGATCCGAGCAGCTAATTTCGTGAACGGATCGAATTGCGGCTTGCCACATCAAATCAATTCACATAAAGATATCTTTATATGTTGATTGGACAGGATATGGGTGAGCCTATCAAACTCGGTCTAGATGCGCTGGTGGACGTCCTCAGGGCGGCCGGCGAGCCGACACGTCTGCGCCTGCTGGTGCTGCTTGCAGCAGGGGACCTGACGGTCACAGATCTTACAGAAATTCTCGGGCAATCCCAGCCACGCATCTCTCGTCACCTCAAGCTCCTCGGCGAAGCGGATCTCATCGACCGTTACCAGGAAGGAGCCTGGGCCTATTTCCGGCTCAGGCAGGATGGCAAGGCTGCCATTTTCGTGCGCGGTCTCTTGGCGCATGCCTCCGACAACGATCCTGTGGTCCTGCGTGACAGCGAGCGGTTGGCGGCTGTCAAGCGCCAGCGGGCGGAGCGGGCGCAGGCCTATTTCAGCCGTAACGCGGCCGAGTGGGACGAGCTTCGCCGCCTGCATGCCGCCGATGAAGAGGTCGATGCCGCCGTTGTTCGGCTGCTCGGCAGCCAGCCGATCGACTCGCTTCTTGATCTCGGTACAGGGACCGGGCGCATCCTCGAACTTCTGTCCGGCCTTTATCGCCGGGCCATTGGCGTGGATGCCAGCCGCGACATGCTGAGCGTGGCGCGCGCCAATCTCGACAAGTCGGGGATTACCAAGGCGTCCGTGCGCCACGCCGATATCCTGAACCTGCCGTTCGAGGCACAGGACTTCGACGTGGTGACGATTCATCAGGTGTTGCACTTCTTCGACCAGCCCGAGGTCGCGATCGGCGAGGCAGCGCGCATGCTGCGGCCCGGAGGGCGGTTGGTCATCATCGATCTTGCCCCGCACGGGCTGGAATACCTTCGCGACGAGCACGCACATGTTCGCCTTGGTTTCTCGCATCAGTCGATGTCGGACTGGTTGCGCAAGGCAGGGCTTGATGTCGAGCAGGTCGTCGATCTTCATCCGGGTCATCAAAGCGGGCAGGGGCTTACAGTCACTGTCTGGCTTGCGCGCGACCCGCGGCAGCTTTTGGCCTCCTTAGCCAGCGAAGGCGCCGAACCCATACTTGCCGGGAGATAATCATATGGTTTTGAACAGCGACGCGCGCCGCAAGATCGGCATTTCCTTCGAGTTCTTTCCGCCGAAGTCGGAAGAGATGGAAGGTCAGCTGTGGAATACGGTCAGCGAGCTGCAGGACTGGAACCCGGACTTCGTCTCGGTGACCTATGGCGCCGGCGGCACCACCAAGGCACCGACGCTGGCGACAGTCTCGCGTTTCATCGCTGAAACGCCGCTTGCCACAGCGTCGCATCTCACCTGCGTCGGTGCGACCAAGGACGAGACGCATGGTGTCATCGATAGTTTCCGCAAGGTTGGCGTGAAGCATTTCGTAGCGCTTCGCGGCGATGCGCCGGGTGGCGTCGGCGCGCCCTACCAGCCGCATCCCGGTGGCTATGCGAATGCGGCGGCACTGGTTGCCGGCCTGCGCGAGATCGGTGATTTCGAGATCTCTGTCTCTGCCTATCCCGAAAAACATCCGGAGAGCCGCGATACGGCTGCCGATATCGACATGCTGAAGCAAAAGGCCGACAACGGCGCGACGCGGGCCTTGACGCAGTTCTTCTTCGACAACGACAATTTCGAGCGCTATCTGGAAAAGGTGCGGGCCGCTGGCGTCAACATTCCGATCGTGCCCGGCATCATGCCGATCCAGAACTTAACACAGCTGAAGCGTTTCGCCGGCGCCTGCGGCACTGTTATACCCGCGTTTCTCGATGAGCGTTTTTCAGGCTTCGACGATAAGCCGGAGGAGCGGGCAAAGGTTGCCGCCGAAGTTGCGGCCGAACAGATCGAGGATCTGGCGCGCCGCGGGCTCACAGACTTCCACCTGTACACGATGAACCGCGCACCCCTCGTTTCGGCCGTGCTGACCAATCTCGGCTTCACACGCGAAGGCGCCAAAAAGGCTGGTGCTGCCGCATAGGCTCATTCAATCAGAAGGCAAAAAGAAAAGCGCATCTCCTCGTGGGATGCGCTTTTCCGATTCATTGAACTGTTTCGCTACTCAGGAGTCTCGGTACTGTTCTGTTGTCACGACGTTCAGATGAAAAGCATTGTCAATACGAATGCAAACGCCGCGCTGACCAAAAGGACATTCAAGGATTGTGTAAGTCCCATGTCTGTCTCCTCGCGTTAACGGCGTGATAATATGTCGTGATTGTGTCGCTTGGAAAGCGGATTTTATACTGCACTGCGGCGAAAATGTCACATTGCGGACACTCGGCCGCTACTAATTCACTGAAATTACAACAAAAATTGTCTGCGAAAAATATTCACATATTTTAACGTGCCGTTAAAGTCGGCGATCCTCTCTTTACGCTTGAGGCAAGTTGAAGGCTCGCGGTGAAGCCCCTGAAACCATGGGACAAACCACGCAAACGAAAGGCCGGGTGCAAAACCCGGCCCGACGTGCGTGCTGAAGGACAGATGATCAGAGAGAGTTGAGGAGCGACGGCGTTGCCCAGCCGTCCGCCGGTATGCCGAGACGCTGCTGCTCCTTCTGGATGGCAACCCGCGTGCCCGAACCCAGGATGCCGTCGACCTTGCCGACGTCGTGGCCAAGCGTTCCGAGTTTCGTCTGCAGCTCCTTCATCTGCTCGTTGGAAAGGCCCTGTTCGGGCGTCCCCTTGAGATAGGTCTCGGCGCCGGCGAGGCGGGTCGCAAAATAGGCGGCCGAAGTCGTGTAGATGAACGACTTGTTCCATTCGAGGTAGATCTGGAAGTTCGGGTACGCAATGAAGGTTGGGCCAAGGCGGCCCTGCGGCAGGATCAGATCGCCATGCAGGTTCGAGAAGCTCGTGTTGCCATCGCGCGGCTTGACCCCAAGGGCAAACCACTCACCGGCCGTCAGAGGACCGCCGATGCCGGATTTTTCCCAGGGGAGGTTCTCCGGGAGGGTAACCTCCTGGAGCCATGGCTGGCCCTTTTGGAAGCCGAGATGCTGGATGAACTTGGCTGCCGTCAGGATGGCGTCGGGGCCGCTCTGCTTGAGGCGTACGTGGCCATCACCGTCTCCGTCCATGCCGTAGGCGACGATATCGCGGGGCAGCATCTGAACCTGACCGATCTCGCCAGCCCAGGCACCGGTATTGGTTGCCGGGTCGAGGTCGCCGTGCTGAACCATTTCGATGAGGGCAATCAGCTGCGGACGGAAGAGCTCCGGCCGGCGGCAATCATGTGCAAGGGTCACCAAGGCATTGCGGGTATTGAAATCCCCCTGCACAGCGCCGAAGTCGGTTTCCATCGCCCAGAAGGCGGTAATGACGCCGGCCGGCACGCCAAATTCCTGCTCGGCACGGGCAAACACATCGGCGTATTGCTTCATCTTCTGGCGGCCGATGTCGAGGCGAGCCTGGCTGACGGTCCGTTGTGAGAATTCCAGGAAAGTCTGCTTGAACACACCCTGAGCGCGGTCACGGCTCAAGACCTTCTGGTCGATCTGTGCCCCTTCCAGCGCCTTGTCTGCGGCTTCGGCAGACGCGCCTGCTGCGACCGCGTCGGCCTTCACGCCTGCCAGAAATACAGCGAGGTCACCGTCACATGCCGGAGCGGCTGTCTGCGAAGCCGGAGCACTCGGTGCCGGCGTCTGCGCGGCAGCGCCGGTGGAAAGACCAGCAGCAAGAAGGAGTGCAAGTGCCGTGCGGCTTGCGGGCGAGCAGTGCATAGTTTCGATCCTCGTCATCAAATGGAATTTCCGTCGATTTCCCAAATGATTGTGACGGAAGCAAGAAAGACCGTCGGACGTTACTAAGAATTTGTGTCCTTCGACACCGCCGCCACCCAGTTGTGCCAGTTCTGTGTCGATCCCGCAAAAACATTGATGTCCGTCGGTCCCTTGATTCCGGGGATGACGCCCGTCGAGGTGTACTGCCAGAAGGCCCAACGGCGGGAGGCGTAGGTGACGTCGGGATGCTTGGCGGTGGAGCGGACCCAGAAGTGATAATCCTGGAAATAACCGACGAGATTGTCGCGATGGAAGTCGACCGACGTATAGATGATCGGCCGCTTGCCGTAATAGGCCTCGAGACGATCCATGAAGCGCTGCAGTTGGGCGCGGACCGTTGCCGGATCGGGCCGGAGGCGGCAGGTCTTCGATTCCGAATTCCACTCGACATCGAGGACGGGCGGCAAGCGCATCGCTTCCCTCGGCACGTTGCTGATGAACCAATCGGCCTGTTCGTCGGGTGTCGAGCAGAAGTAATAGAAATGATAGGGAGCGTGTGGAATGCCCACAGCGCGGGCGTGCTGCCAGTACTCATTGAAGCGCGGATCGATCCGATCCTTGCCCTCGGTCGCCTTGATGAACGCGAAGGCGACGCCGGAACTCTTGACCGTCTGCCAGTCGATATCGCCTTGCCACTTCGAAACGTCGATGCCGTGGATCGGTTGCAGCTCCGGATGCTTTGATCCGAAGTCCTGGGGATCGGTGTCCTTGAAGCGCGTTTTTGGCTTTACGGACGCTGTTTCGAGATAGTCATAGCCAGATGACGTGCATCCGGCGAGCATGACAGCCAACGGCAAAACGCAAAACAGAAGCCGGCGCATAGATGTTCCGTCGCGAAACGAATGGAATTTTTGCCCCACAGCTCGACCTTCGTGATAGACGCGTCCAGCAGAGGAATGTCCCCTCTCTTTCCCATATCAACGTAAAAATTCGGTTAGTTTCAAGCGAAATGTCAAGGTTTGGTCACAATGACAGCTCGCCAGGCATATCCACCGTAGATGCTCTCGAAGATGAGTCGTGCTTGATTTTCAGAGGCTTGGGACGCCAGAACCTGCCTGAGATCGGCGCGCGGTGACACATGAAATCTTCGTAGCCATGCCTTGAGGAGACGAGCAAACCAGCCCGGCAATCGTTCCTGTTGACCAAAATCGACGATGTGCAATTCGCCACCAGGGACGAGGGCGGCCAGGGCCGAGTCGATTGCGCATTCCCAGTCGGGAATCATGGACAGAGCATAGGAGATGAGGACACGGTCGAAGCCGCCAACCCCGAACTCGCGTGGCGTGAAGGCCGTCGCATCGGCGACGCGGAAGTCCGGGAGCGTGGCTTTGGTCTCGAATGTCCTGCGCGCCGAGATCAGCATCTCCTGCGATATGTCGAGGCCGTAGAGCCTTGCCTTTGAGTAGTATTTGTGGGCCAGCGCCAGATTTCGACCGGTTCCGCAACCGACCTCCAGCAAGGTTCCACCTGCGGGTACATTCAGATTGCGGATCGTCTGATCGCGGCCGAGAAGGTAATACTTGCGTGTCAGATCATAGATGTGGCGCTGATAACGGTACATGCCGTCCATCAGGGCGGCATGGCCGTCATCCTTTGCGACAGGGGTCACGCCGAGCTCGCTCACGCCGTTTTCCGGTAGATGTGGAAGCCTCCGTAGATTGCCGAGCGATCGAACACCGTGAGTTCGAGCGAGCGCTCTGCCATGTAGCTCCATTGATCGCGGATTGTGGGCGACAGACGTCCTTCGATGATGCTCTTTTCGGCCGCAGTGCGGAAAATCACCCGGGCACCTTCGCGGGCCGTGCGGCTGATCTCGGCCCAGAGATCGTTGAGCTGCTGATCCGTCATCCAGTCCTGCGCGTCGAGAAGGATATAGCGATCGCGCGAGGCGGCGGGCTGGCCAGCGAGCAACTCGGTGAAGCTTGCATGGTGAACGGCGACGCGATCCACATTGGCACGGATCGCCTCATAGTTCGCGGGCTCGAGGTAAGTCGGAAGCGGGCCCTCGCC
The DNA here is from genome assembly GCF_000312665.1 of Rhizobium mesoamericanum STM3625. GTDB lineage: Bacteria > Pseudomonadota > Alphaproteobacteria > Rhizobiales > Rhizobiaceae > Rhizobium > Rhizobium mesoamericanum. The sequence goes on from NZ_HF536772.1 coordinate 3,832,330, forward strand.
CTTCGGCGCGTAGCGGCGAGCGAATGCCTGCCAGGCAAAATAGTTTTCCTGCATCGGGAAGTGGCAGGCGAGCTTCTCGAGACGGTGGCGCAGGACCGGCGCGATCGACTGGTCGGCTACAAGGCTTGCAAGTTCATCATACTGCTGCGGTGGGATGCCGAGGCCAAACAGCGAGCTCTTGCGGCCGGTGATCCAGCGTACGACCGGTCGATCAAAGAGCGGCGCGATTTTCTCGTCGAAGAACTGGCGCTGCTCGCGCAGCGAACGAGCTTTCGTCATCTCGGTGAGGTCGACACCATGGAGGCGGGCAAGCAGATGAGCTGCACCGATAAACCGTCCAAGCAGTCCGGTTTCGTAGATATTTCGATCGAACACCGTGATGCGGCGGCGACCGAACTTGCGGCCGTTCCAGTAGCTCCGGGTCGCCTCGTCGAGATTGGCAGCCAGAAACTGGTCGAATGCGTGGCTGTTCGATGTCTCGTGAGGCGTTGCGAGGAAGCGAACGAGATCGGCGTGGCCGGGAAGATGACGGAACGCGGCAAGCTTCAGGCGATTGAGGGCGATGTGATGCGGATTGAGGTCGACGACATCGATCGACGCCGGGCTCTTGGAGAGATAAGCGAGCATATTGCAGCCGCCGGAGCCGATCGTCACGACGCGATGATGGGGCTGAAGCTCCATCGCAAGCATGTCGAGATCGGGATCTTCCCAGATCTGGGGATAGACCAGACCGGAAAACAAAAGGCCGAAAAGCCGTTCAGAAAATCCGGCCTTGGAAAAGGCGCTGTGGCGGAGAAGAGCTGCCTTGAGTTTCCGGTTCTTGCGGAAGCCGGCATCCGGTGCAAATTCCGTCATATGAGTCTTTCACCCTTTTAGCGTTCAGGGCGTTTAGCGCGCCGTCACTACAGTTTGATGACGCTGGCTGTGGGCAGGAGGTCAGTTTTTCAGAAATGAAAAAACCATGCGGAGGCGGTGGGTCTTTCGCGCGGCGCGCTTTCCTGCTTCTCTTGCAGCAAGGAGGATCGCTCATGCGATTTGTACGGCGTCTCTTGAAATCACTTGCTCTTCTATTGGTCGTCATCGTCGCTGCGGGTGCTGCTTGGCTTTATGCCAGCCCACCTGAATTGCTGCGGGTGGGTGATGGTTATGCGGCCAAGATCGTCTGCTCGAACGTGTTTCTCGCAGGGCGGGATCCTGAGCAGGTGCTCCATGAAGATGTTCAAGCTCCGGGAAATCCGTTGTTGCGGCTGGTGCGGGTGGCTGTCGACAGACAGCAAAGGCGGGTGAGCGCACGCATTCTCGGGCTCTTTGCACCGGGCTATGCAATCTACCATGGCACGCTTGGCTGCAGCAGCGTGCCGGACGGCGACTTCGAAGCGGCGGCCGGCGCAGTGCCCGATCACCCGGTCGCTCCTGAACAGGAAAACGATGCGATCTGGCCGGACGGCAATGCCGTCGCAAAGGCAAATGACACTGAGTTGGAGGCGCTGCTTTCTAACGGCGATCTGACCGGTCCGGCAATGCGTGCGGTTGTCGTCGTTTTCAATGGCCGCATCATTGCCGAGCGTTATGGGGATGGTTTCAGTCCGACAATGCCGCTGATCGGCTGGTCGATGACGAAGACCATAAACGCAGCGATCGTTGGCCGGCTGATGCTCGACAACAAGATCGCGTTCGATGACGCTGCACTCCTGCCGCAGTGGCAGAACGGCGACTATTCGAAGATCAAGCTCAGCGACCTCCTGGGCATGGAGAGCGGTCTGGCCTTCAACGAGAGTTATGGCACGGTCGCCGATGTCACGCGCATGCTCTATCTCGATCCCGATATGACGGTGCTGCCAGCCAGTCGCCCCCTGGAGGCGAGCCCGGGCGAGCGCTTCAATTATTCGAGCGGCACGTCGGTGCTGATCTCGAAGATATGGATGGACAGGATCGGTAACATTCAGACAGCGCTTGCCTATCCAAAGACGGCACTATTCGATCCAATCGGCATGTCGAGCGCGGTACTCGAAGTTGACGCTCGCGGAACTTTTGCTGGTAGTTCCTACCTTTACGCCACAGCGCGCGACTGGGCACGCTTCGGACAGTTCCTTCTCCAGGACGGCGTCTGGAATGGACAAAGGCTGTTGCCGGAGCGGTTCATGGCTGCGATGAGGGCGCCGACGATGGCCTCGGGTGGCAAATATACGCAGGCGCAGGCCTGGCTTGCCGCACCCGGCGGCGATAGCAGCGCCGTTGCCGGTCTTCCCGATGACACTTTTTGGATGGAGGGGCACGACGGGCAGAGTGTTGCGATCGTGCCGTCCGCGAAGCTTGTCGTCGTCAGGCTCGGGCTGACGCCGGGTTGGCTCGGTTATAAGCCACAGGCCTTTGTGAAGGAGATTCTAGCGACGCTATCTCGCACTCGTCAGTAGCTGCCGTTTGCGACGTTTTCCATGCCCTTGCGCTTGGCGTCATAGTAGTAGCCGCGCGCATAAAGGCGGACTGCATCGTCTTCGCTGTTGTCGGAGACCAGCCATGCGCCACGAAGGTATTTGGCGGCGTATTTAATGTTGGTCTCGGCGTCAAACAGGCCGGCGGGCTCGCCTTCGTAGCCCATGGACTTGGCCGTATTGTACTTGATCTGCATCAGACCGAAGTAGCCGCGCTTGTTATAGGCCTTCGCATTGTATCGGCTTTCGCGATGGACGACGCGGTGAAGCAGCGAGGCGGGCACTTGGTAAAGCTTCGAGTACTTGTCGATGATCTTGGTGATCGCACTCTTCTCAACCGTCGGGGCGCCATCATCGTCGCTGTCGCTGAACATGGGAGGGGCGGCCGGCGGGTCGGAGGGGCCCGATGTGTCAAAGCCATAATCCATCATCGGATGCGGCGTCGTATCGATTGCCGAAAGCGCGGCAATGGCGCTGCCGGCCTGAGGCGTCGCGGCGAAAGCGAGCTGCGTCGATGGGGACGGGGTGCCCGGGCGCGGGATCGGTACAACGGACTGGATAGCCGTCATCTCCGGCGTAAGTGGAATCTGGGCATTCCCCGTGGCCGTCGTCGCCTGGACTTGACCGCTTAACTGAGAAGGATCGCCCGCCGGCATGGCCGGTGCTGTCAAAGCCGTTGCTGTCGGGTCGGCGGCGGTGATCATCGCCGTCTGCGTCGCTCCTTCGCCGGCCGGCACAGCTGCAAGTGTCGCGTCTTCGCCAGGCCTGGGTGTCGGAACAACGGTCTGGGCTGCGGTCAATTCTGCCTGCGACGTGTATTCGACGCTCGTGCATCCGGCAACAACGCCGCAGAGCATTGTCGAAACAATGAGACTGCGTTTTAGGCCGGAAAAACCGATCGCTGCCATACTCTCACTTTCGTGAACGCGCCGCCCCGGCAGCGTTAGAAGTTATCAAAAACCTTAAGCCTGGATTCCGCAATTAACGTATTCGTTGCTTCGCTGCAACCCGCCGAAAATCTTTACGCGGCGATGCGGCGATAGCCTGCTGTAACGGCGCCCGCGGCAATCAGCAAAGTGCCGCCGGTACGGTTGACTGCGCGCTGAACACTTGCCTTGCGGATCAGGCCGCGCGCGGCGTTGGCAGCCAGCGCATAAATGGAGGCATTGATGGTTGCGAGCACCAGGAAAGTGGCTTCCATGATGAGCATCTGGCCGAAGAACGGCTGAGACGGATCGAGGAACTGCGGAACGAATGCGACGAAAAATACGATGCTCTTCGGGTTGAGAGCCGTCACGACATAGGCATGCAGGAAAACCTTGAGCGATTTCGTTTCGGGAAGGTTGTCATTGTCTGCCATCGGTTCGGAAATCACCGGCGCCCGCCAGAGCTTGATTCCGAGCCAGATCAGGTAGGCGCCGCCGATCCACTTCAGCATGGTGAACAACGTCGCGGAGGCCGCGAGCACGGCCCCCAATCCGAACAGTGACGCCGTCATCGCGGTGAAGTCGCCGAGCGCAACGCCCGATACCGTCGCGAGCGCCGTCTTGCGTCCATGGCCAAGGGCATAGGAAACGACGAGGAGAATCGTCGGGCCCGGAATGGCGAGCATGATTGCAGACGCGGCGGCAAAAGCGAACCAGGCTTCGAGCGACATGGAATCTCCTCCTATTCCCTAGGGCAAAAGCAAAGACACCATATTAACTGTCAGTCAATCATGCGGCCGGGTATTTCTGCCCGATCGTGTCCATGACTTCGCCGAACCAGGTGGTCGAAATATCGAAGGCCTTACCGCCTTTGATGCGGGGGAACTCGATCGTCCGCAGCTTTCCGTTCTGAGCTTCGTCGTGACCGGTGACCCCGGACACCTTGTTAAGGGCGCTTTCGACGGCAAGGTCGGTCATGCTCTGAATGAGGCGCAGGTCATCACCGTTGGCCGGGGCCGAACGTGCAAAATAGCCGGACTTCTGCACCAGCGAGCGTTCGGCGCTGATGAGGCCCGCGAACTGCTTCTGGAACCAACCGCCGACATTGATTGTGTCGATCTTCACGTGGCCGAAAGCGTCACGCTTGATTGTCTCGCCAGCCGCTTCACGTTCCTCGACGATGGCATCAAGGCAGGCGCCTTCCGAGACGAATACGGTTGCATGCCCTGTGCGGTCCATGACGTCCTTCAAACGCGCCGCTTCCGCATCGAGGTCGAATGCCATTTCCGGCAGATAGACTGCGTCGATGCTCTTCATCTTGGCGTTTGTCATCAACCCATCGACATATTCATAGGACTTCGTCCGCTGCAGATAGGCCCGGGCGGTCGCCGCCGTCAGCCAGCCGCAGTGACGCCCCATGACTTCATGGATGATCAGGGTGCGTGGTGCTGCCGTCTGCTCGTTGCTGACATTGTCAAAGAAGTGCGCGCCTACTTCGGCGGCCGTCCACGCGCCGAGTGACTGGCGGATGGGCACGACATCGTTGTCGACCGTCTTCGGCAGTCCAACGACCGTCAGATTGTAGCCATTGGCGGCAAGATAGGCGGCGAGATCTGCGGCCGTGGTGTTGGTGTCGTCGCCGCCGATCGTATGAAGGATGTTGACGCCATCGTTGGCGAGCCGTTCGGCAGCCACACGAAGCGGATTTTCGCCTTCCTTGACGAGCCCGCGCTTCACGCAATCGGCTGCGTTGGTAAGCTTGACGCGGCTATTGCCGATTGGCGAGCCACCGTAGCGATGCAGAAGCGGCGCCTTCTCCCGCATGTCGGCAGTGATCGTGATGCTGTCGCCAAGGAGTACGCCCTGGTATCCGGAACGATAGGCGATGAGCTCGATGTCCGGTGCCACGTCGCTGTAGCGTTCGATCAGTCCACCGACCGCGGATGACAGACAGGGTGCCAGGCCTCCAGCCGTGAGCATTGCGACTTTCTGTTTGGCCATGATCCCTCCAATGTCTCATATCAGCACGGTAGCGTGCCTTACCTGACGCATGGATGCGACAGGCAAAGAGGCATGTAAAGTGTAGTTATTGTGAAAATAGGGCCGGGGGCGGCACAGATAGAGAGAAGCGGTGATATAATCGTTTCAAGCGTAAGATCGCACCAAAGAAGGGCTGTGGATAGCGCGAGCGTCGCGCCTTGCTGCAATTGGAACCCGCCTCGCGCACGATTTTTTGAGGCTGTGCGTTTCGACCATGAACGAATTGTGAAAAGTCTATTCCATCCTACGACCAATCGCCGCCTTGCAAAGCCGGGCATTATTTGGTCAAGGTGTTTTTCCTATTTGCACTGCGAGAGACTTTTATGTCCTTCTGGGAAAAACTGCTGAATGCCATTGGCACCGCGGGCAATGTCCTTTCTGCGGTGGTCGAGGCTATCCGCACAGTCTTCGAAGGTGATCCCGAGACGCGCCGCAAGGTCGCATTCTCGGTCGCGATCATTGCGCTCTCGGCGAAGATGGCCAAGGCGGACGGCATTGTCAGCGAGAAGGAGGTGGATGCCTTCCGCGAGATCTTTGAATTCCCGCCCGAGCAGGCAAAGAATGTCGCTCGTCTCTACAATCTGGCGCGTCAGGATGTCGCCGGTTATGAAGCCTATGCGGAACGCCTTTCGTCCTTGTGCGTAACGTGCGCAGCCAATTGCCCGGTGCTGGAAGAGGTGTTGGACGGTCTCTTCCACATCGCCAAGGCCGACGGGCTTATCCATGAAAAGGAATTGGCGTTCCTGCGGCACGTCGGCGAGATTTTCCATATGAATGAAGAGCATTTCGAACGGATCGCCGCGCGCCATGTTTCGATCGGCCGCGATCCCTACAAGGTGCTCGGCGTTTCGCCCTCCGACGACTTCACGACGATCCGTCGCCGTTATCATGGTCTTGTCAGCGAACATCATCCGGATCGGCTGATTTCCCGCGGTGTGCCGGCCGAGTTCCACGCCATCGCCAACGAACGCATGGCGGCGCTGAACGAAGCCTATGAGGCGATCGAGAAGGAACGCCGCGCAGCATGACCTCGTTTGAGGCCGATTACCGGAAGGCGACCGTTCGTCCTTCGCCCAATCATGGCGAACGGGCGGGCGGGCGCAAGCCTGACATGATCCTTCTTCATTACACAGGCATGCCGACACCTGAGGGAGCGCTGGAGTGGCTCTGTCACAACGAAAGCCAGGTCTCGAGCCATTACTTCGTCGGTGAAGACGGTGAGGTTCTTCAGCTCGTGCCCGAGGAGCGTCGTGCATGGCACGCAGGCAAAAGTTACTGGCAGGGCGAGGTTGATATCAACTCCTTGTCGATCGGCATCGAAATTGCCAATGCGGGTCATCCGGGCGGGCTGCCGGAGTATCCCCAAGAACAAATTCGGTCCGTCATCGAATTGTGTCGTGATTGCGGCCAACGTTGGTCCATTGCCCCCGAAAGAGTGCTCGGACACTCCGATGTTGCACCGATTCGGAAAGTGGATCCGGGGGAAAAATTTCCCTGGGAAGAGCTCCACCGAGCCGGTGTGGGGCACTGGGTTGAGCCTGCTCCGATTTCCGGTGGAAGATTTTTCCAACGCGGCGACCGGGGCCAGCCGGTAGAAGCCCTCCAGTCGATGCTCTCGCTTTATGGTTATGCGACTGAGATCACAGGCGAATTCTCAGACAAGATGGCAGGCGAGGTCGAGGCGTTCCAGCGCCATTTTCGGCCCGCCCGAATTGACGGTATTGCAGATTTTTCGACGATCGACACGCTGCACCGTCTGCTGGCGTCGCTTCCGCGTTACTCCTCATAAGTCGTATTTTTAAAGTGCCGCTCGCTCCGTCGATTTCAGGAGTCTGCTGCGCCGCCACATCATTTCCCTATTATCTCCTCATTGCGATGGTCTAACGCCAACCGTCGAACGGCGCCGCTTGATTTGTTTGGGGTTTCGAGCGGTCGTCAATTGCAACAAAAAGAATTGCTGCAGAATATCTAATATAGATCTTCTGCATAATTCCGGATTGTTATTTCAACACGGTCCGGAAATTCTTTGGGTCGGAGTAATTAGACTGAATGAATAAGGTTGTTTCTGCTGCGGTGTGCGCGAGTGCACTGTTGATGGGCATGAATTGCGCCGTCGCGGGCGAATGGGGTGCAAGATCTCAGATAGTTCCTTTGAAGACTGTCGACCGGACTAGCGGCTATGCGATGCCGGATTTCTCGACCAACATCTATTCCGCTCTTATCGTGAAATATGCAAACGAGTACCACGTTCCCGTTGAGCTTGCGAACGCAGTGGTGCGCGTCGAGAGCAATTTCAATCCGAACGCACGTGGCAGCGCGGGTGAAATTGGCCTTATGCAGATCAAGCCGGCCACAGCACGGATGATGGGCTACTCGGGGACTGCCAAGGGGCTGTTCGATCCCGAGACAAACATCAAGTTTGGCATGAAATACCTGGCCGCAGCGCATCAGCTCGGCGGCGGCGAAACGTGCGGTACGATCCTGAAATACAATGCCGGTCACGGTGCAACCCGCATGAACCCGGTGTCCAAGGCTTACTGTGGCAAGGTCCTGGCGATGCTCTGATCACCAGAAAGTGCTTGTCCAGGGTTCGTTTTGACCTGACGCTTAACAATATGATTCAGCGTGGCGCCTGTGTTATCCGGCCTCAGACCATGAGGTGACATATGGCAGTTGATTTCAAAGTGATTGTCGTCGGACGCGGAATGATGGGCTCGGCTGCTGCCCGCCATCTTTCCGGAATGATCGAAGGAACTGCACTTATCGGCCCTGGCGAGCCGGCCGAGCGCAAGCGTCACCACGGCGTTTTTGCAAGTCATTACGACGAGGCCCGCATCACGCGGTCCTTCGACGACAATATGGTCTGGGCGACATTGGCGGCACGCTCGCTCGACCGCTACCGGCAAATCGAAGCCAAAAGTGGCGTTTCCTTTTTCTCGGAGGCGGGTTGTCTGTTTGCCGGACCGCCCGCCCGACCGGGCGAGGGGTATCTCGGGCGGGCATTGCAGGTAAGCGAAACGCTCGGGCTCGACGTTGAGACGCTTGCGCCTGTGGCGTTGCGCGAGCGCTTCCCGCAGTTCTCCTTCAATTGCTCGTTTAGCGGCTATTTCGAAGCGCGGCGTGCGGGCCACATCAATCCGCGTGCTTTGGTTCGGGCGCAAACCAAACTTGCCGAGCAGGCAGGCGTGACGGCTATCGATGCGACGGTTACCTCTGTTTGCGACCGAGGCGCATTCGTCGAGGTCCGTGCTGGTGGCAAGACCTATAGCGCGGCGCGTGTGCTCGTCGCCGCCGGCGGCTTCAGCAATTTCAACGACCTCCTGCCTGCTCCGATCGATATCAGAGTTGCTGCCCGCACCGTCGCCTTCTTTGAGCTTGGCGAGCGGGAGACGACGATTTTCTCCGAAATGCCTTCAACGATTGTCTTCGGTGATCGCGACGAGGACCACGTCTACATCCTGCCACCGGTTCGATATCCCGATGGACGCACCTACCTGAAGCTTGGCGGGGATCTCGAAGCACGGTCATTCGAGACGCTTGAGGATATCGGAGCGTGGTTTCGCTCAAACGGCGATCCGCTCGAGCGCGACAATCTTGTATCCACCGCGCTCAAACTGATGCCGGCACTCGCCGGTTGTCCGACGACGTCTGCCCCGTGCGTGTCAACCTTCACGACGACAGCATATCCCTATGTTGGCTATACGGATTCACCGCGCATTGCGGTCCTCGCGGGCGGCAATTTCGTTGCAGCGAAATCGTCGGATGAACTCGGCCGTCTGGGGGCTGTCATCATGACCAGGGGCTGGCTCGGGGCAGAGGACTTCGGCCGGGAGCTGACGCCGGTTTTCCGCTAGGCGATCGCGTTTGACAGGGGGCGCCTGGTCTGAGCTTGCAGTCGCAGGGGTCGGCAACATTTCAGTGGAATTCACCCCCAGTCTCCGCTAAGGGAGCCGTGCCAGTTGGCCGGGCAGCCGCGCATTACCAATGCCGAAAGGCGGTAGGGTGAGGAAAGTCCGGGCTCCACGGAAACACGGTGCCGGATAACGTCCGGCGAGGGCGACCTCAGGGAAAGTGCCACAGAAAGCAAACCGCCTGCCTCGGCAGGTAAGGGTGAAAGGGTGGGGTAAGAGCCCACCGCATCTCCGGTAACGGCGATGGCAAGGTAAACCCCACCGGGAGCAAGACCGAATAGGGATGACGTGGTAGGCGCGAGCCTTCCGGCCGGTTTCCAGGTCAGTCATCCGGGTGGGTTGCGTGAGGCAGCGTGCAAACGTTGTCCCAGAGGAATGGCTGCCACGTTCCGGCTTCGGCCGGGGCCATACAGAACCCGGCTTACAGGCCAACTGGCGAACAACCTTTTCAGAGAGGTGTTCTTGGTGATGTGGTCGATTGTCAGTGGGCGGTCGGCGCCTTTGCCAGGCACTCGTCGCAGGTGGTGCTACTGCGCGCAAGAATGGACCAGCGCTTGAAGATCTTGCCGCAGGAATCGCATTTGATGTCGGTCGTCATGCCAGACTGCGACAGCGGAATACGCTTTTCCGGCTCGAAGCGTCCGTAAAGAAGTCCCTTTAATGTGAAGTTTGTCATAGCACTACTCCACCGTTACTTATTTAGAGTTCAGTAATATGCTGCAGCGACTAACTGATTCAATTCTCCCAGTCCTTATTATTTTGCAGGTGGCAATATCCGAATAGCTTGGTCGCTTACGTCAAAGGAGATAGCGGCCGATACCTGTTGCTGCAGGCGCCTTCAACGGGCGCCTGCCACTCTTGAAGAGCAAGCCTTAAGCCTTTGTTGCAGATCTCATATTTCGCCCTGTCTGTTCGAGCCATTCGCCCTTTGCGGGGACATGCTGGAAAGGCCGGCGCGCAGCCTTGGCAAGTGTGTTCCTAACCCTTTGTTAAACTTAACAGCTTATAAATTTTTGATACTGCGCTCATCGTGAGACGGGCGTTTCCCATTGACGCCCATATGGTCCCATGTTATCCCATTTATGCACTGCGCAAGGGCAAGTTTGTGCCCACCAATCGCAAAGCCAAGGTGTCTTCCATTCCGGAGGCGCCGGATGGAAGATTGTCCATTCGGCTCGCGAAGCTGTGCCTGAATGTCGAGGTTCCGGGCTTGTGAGTGCGGTCCGGGCTCTTTCGGGAACGGATGTTTCGTGTCATGAGCCGCTTCCTTTCAAATGCGACCAACAGAATCGATTCCAAGGGCAGGGTTTCCGTGCCGGCGGCGTTTCGGTCCGTGCTGGCGCAGCGCAATGTTCAGGAGCTCTATTGCTTCCAGGACTTTGTGTTTCCGGCGATCAGTGTCGGCGGCCCGGATCTCTTGGAGAGATTCGAGCGCCAGATATCTGCGGAAGATCCATTTTCGCCGGATGCGAACGAGATGTCGCTTCTCATTCACGGGGGCGGTATCTTCATGAAGCTCGATCAGGAAGGTCGGCTGATGGTCACGGATTTTATCCGCGACTTCACCGGTATCTCGGACGAGGTGACCTTCGTCGGTCGGGCGGATCATTTTCAGCTGTGGCAGCCGCAGGCCTTTCAGGCTGCCCAGATGCAGGCACGAGGAGGGCGCCGGCTGGCGGGCGGGCGTTCCTGAAAGTACGAGGGAGCGGAATGACGGCGAATCCTGGCGGAGATTCAATTGATGCCGGTGGCGGACCGGTTCGCCACATTCCGGTTCTTCTTAACGAGGTTCTGATTGCGCTCGAGCCATCGCCGGGCAAAATCATTCTCGATGGCACCTTCGGTGCGGGCGGCTACACCTCTGCCATTCTCGGTGCGGGTGCCAATGTGATCGCCTTGGATCGCGATCCGACCGCTATCGAAGCCGGACAGGCTCTTGTCGCGCAGAGCCAGGGTCGTTTGAAGCTCGTTCATTCGCAGTTTTCTGAATTGGCCGAGGCTGCTCCGTCCGGCGGACTGGATGGGGTTGTGCTCGATATCGGCGTGTCCTCAATGCAGATCGATGAGGCAGAGCGCGGCTTCTCGTTCCAGAAGAATGGCCCTCTGGATATGCGTATGTCGGCTACAGGCGTGTCTGCGGCAGATGTGGTCAATCGCGCCAAGGTCGCAGACCTGATCCGCATCTTTCATTTTCTCGGAGAGGAAAGTCAGTCACCGCGCATTGCGCATGCGATCGAAAAACGGCGCGCTGAAAAGCCGTTTCAGACCACGCGCGATCTGGCCGGCCTGATTGAGCTCGTCACGCCGCGAAAGATGAGGGACAAGATCCATCCGGCGACGCGCGTCTTCCAGGCGCTTCGGATATTCGTCAACGATGAGCTGGGCGAACTGGCGCAGGCGTTGTTTGCGGCCGAGCGCGTCCTGAAGCCCGGCGGACGTCTTGTTGTCGTTACCTTCCATTCGCTCGAAGACCGGATCGTCAAGACGTTCTTCTCAGATCGCGCCGGCAAGGCTTCGGGCTCTCGTCATCTGCCCGTCGCGCACGAACGTGCTGCGACGTTTGAGCGGATCGGGAAGCCGATAGTTGCTGCGAGCGAAGCGGAGGCGCAAGCAAACCCGAGGGCGCGATCTGCCAAGCTGCGGGCAGGGCTGCGCACGACAGCGCCTGCCGAAGCGGCAGATATTTCCATCTTCGGATTGCCGAATCTGGCGAGTCTCGGAAAGCTCGGAGCGTGAAATGCTGAGAACCTTGGACCTCATCCTCGTCGGTGTCATGACAGCGGCTGCGGCTGTCACCTACACGATCAAGCACCATGCCGAGCTCAAGCTCGAGGAAGTTCATCGCCTCGAAGCGGAGATCAAGCTTGAAAAGGATACCATCGATCTGTTGAAGGCGGATTGGGCGCTGCTGTCCCAACCGAACAGACTTGAGCGGCTGGTCAACAATTACAATGACGAGCTTCAGTTGCAGCCAACGGCGTCAACCTCGCTCGTCCATGCCAAGGAACTGCCGATGTTGAAGTCGCAGGTCCCTGTTCCTGACGTTACCGAAGCGAAAGCCGGTTCTGGAAAGGCGAAGCCGAAGGCAGTCGCGCCGCAGACCGAAGAAGAAGACATGATGGCAACCGGATCGGTGGAGTAGAGATGTCGTTTCTTTCACGCATCATGGTCTTGAAGAGCCAGGCGCATTTCTCCGCCGGCACACATAACCGCCTCGGCGGCAATATGCCGATCGAGGGATCGCGAAAGAAGAGGGCGGGACAGGCCAAGAGCCGCGTCGGGCTCTTGATCGTCGGCTTCCTCACGGTTTACTGCGTCATCGGCGGGCGTCTTGTCGAATACGCGATCCGCGATCCTGACGTCGTGTCCAGCATCCTGCCACCGGACCGTCTGATGGCGTCGCGTCCGGATATTCTCGACAGAAACGGCGAAGTGCTGGCGACCGACATCCGCACGGTCTCGCTGTTTGCGGAGCCGAACAAGGTCGTTGACGCGGACGAGGCGGTTGAGAAACTTGCCACGGTTTTGCCCGACCTTGACATGAAGGGTACCTACAAGAAGCTTGCCAACCGTACCTCCCACTTTGCCTGGCTGCGTCGCCAGCTGACGCCGAAACAGCAAAGCCAGGTTCTGGCGCTCGGCATTCCGGGTATTGGCTTTCGGCCGGAGAAGCGCCGCTTCTATCCAGGCGGCCCGACTGCCGCACACATCCTCGGTTACGTCAACATCGACAACCGTGGCGTTGCCGGCATGGAAAAATATATTGACGATCAGGGTCTTGCGGACCTCGCTTCCGTCGGCATGACAAGCGATCAGCCGCTCGAGCCGGTCCGCCTGTCGATTGACGTCCGTGTCCAGAACATTGTGCGCGATGTCGTCGTCAACGCCATCAAGAACTACGAGGCAAAGGGTGCTGGAGCCGTCATCCTCGATATTCATACCGGTGAAGTGCTTGCCATGGCATCGGCCCCGGATTTCGATCCCAACAATCCGTTGGAAGGCGCCAAGGAAGGCTGGCTTAACCGTATGTCGAACGGCACGTTCGAGATGGGGTCGACCTTCAAAACCTTCTCCCTCGCAATGGCGCTCGACACCGGCAAGGTCAGCCTCAACGACAGCTTTGATGCGACACAACCGATCCGTATCGGCGGCTTCACGATCCACGACTTCCACGGCCAGCGCCGTTGGCTGACGCTGCCTGAGGTGTTCCAGTACTCGTCGAACGTCGGTACCGCCCGCATCATCGACATCGTCGGCATCGATGCGCAGAAGGACTATCTGACGAAGCTCGGCCTGCTCACCAAGATGCAGACGGAGCTACCCGAGGTGAAGATGCCGAGCCAGCCGAAGGTCTGGAAGAAGATCAACTCGGTGACGATCTCCTTCGGGCACGGCGTTTCCACGACCCCGCTGCAGACGGCGGTTGCGGGTGCGGCGCTCGTCAATGGCGGCAAGCTGATTGAGCCGACCTTCTTGCCGCGCAACCGCGAACAGGCCGACGAAGTTGCAGAAGTGGTCGTCAAGAAGACGACCAGCGACGACGTTCGTTATCTCTTCAAGCTGAACGGCATCAAGGGCTCGGGCCGGAATGCCGATGTTCCCGGCTTCAACGTCGGCGGCAAGACCGGTACGGCAGACAAGGTCGTCAACGGCCGCTATGCGTCGAATCTCAATTTCAACGCGTTCCTTGCTGCGTTTCCGATCGATGACCCGAAATATGTTGTGCTGACATTCTGCGATGAGCCGCACAATGGCGAGAAGGGGCAGAACATCGCCGCCTACACGGCAGCGCCCATGGTGAAGAACATTATTGCGCGTGCAGCGCCTATTCTCGGTGTGGAACCGAAGTTCGGTGACGACGGATCGGCCATGTTGGTGTCTTATTGAGTCTGAATGAATGTCGGAGCCGATTCGCCACGGGGGCGCGGCGGCTTGAGAGAGAAAAGTACATTCGATGAACTTGCGAGACATCGCCGGAGATGCATTTCCGGAACTTGAAGATCAATTGGCTCGGTCTGTCGGGGCGCTGGCGGTTGCGGGCGTCTCGTCCGACAGTCGCAAGATCGAACCCGGAATGGTGTTTGTTGCTGTCGCCGGGGCGAAGGCGGATGGAGCAGGCTTTATCGCGGACGCGGCTGCGCGCGGCGCCGTCGTGGCCGTTGCCTCCCATAACATCGATGCTTCCATACCTGTTCTCGTCGCAAACGATCCACGCCGCTTCCTGTCGATCGCGGCGTCTCGCTTTTATGGCAAGCAGCCGGAAACGATGGTTGCGGTGACCGGCACCGCCGGCAAGACGTCTGTTGCTTCCTTTACCCGGCAGATCTGGGCCTATGCCGGACATTCCGCCGCAATGATCGGCACGACGGGCGTCGTCTCGCCGACACGCAACGAATACGGCTCGCTGACGACACCCGATCCGGTGTCGCTTCACAAATTGCTGTTCGAGCTTTCAAACGAGGGTGTCACACATGCCTCGATGGAAGCCTCCAGCCATGGTCTCGATCAGGGTCGCCTCGATGGCGTCAAGCTCGCAGCCGCTGCCTTTACCAATCTCGGCCGCGATCACATGGACTACCATCCGACGGTCGAAAGCTACATGGCCGCAAAGATGCGGCTGTTCGATGCGCTGCTGCCGAAGGGGTCACCGGCTGTGATTTTTGCCGACGATGCCTGGTCCCAACAGGCGGTCGAAGCAGCGCGTGGTGCGGGACACGATGTCCGCACCGTCGGTCGCAAGGGTGACTACCTGACGCTGAAGCGCGTCGAGCATTTTCGCCACAAGCAGGTGGCCGAAATCCACGCCGGCGACGAAATCTTCGAAGTCGATATTCCCCTTGCCGGCGATTTCCAGGTCGCCAACGCCCTTGTTGCGGCGGGTCTTGCCATGTCCACAGGCGTGCCGGCAAAGGTCGCCATGGCTGCGCTCGAAAAGCTGCAGGGTGCATCAGGTCGGCTTGAGCTGGTCGGCCACACCAGGGATGGTGCGCTTGCCTACGTTGATTACGCTCACAAGCCCGACGCGCTTTCCAACGTTTTGGAATCCGTCCGGCCGTTCACGACCGGACGTGTCATCGTCGTGTTCGGCTGTGGTGGCGACCGCGACCGCGGCAAGCGGCCGATCATGGGCGAGATTGCCTGCCGTTTGGCAGATGTGGTGATCGTCACAGACGACAACCCGCGATCAGAGGAGCCTGCGTCCATCCGCTCCGAGATCATGGCGGCCGCAGGATGCGCCACCGAGGTTGGCGATCGCGCGGAGGCAATCCGCACGGCGGTTGGTATGCTCACATCTGGCGACACGCTGATCGTGGCTGGCAAGGGGCACGAAGAAGGGCAGACGATCGGGAGCGTCACCCTGCCTTTTTCGGATCACGCCGAATTGCGTAAGGCTTTGGAGGAGCTGAAACCGTGAACTGGCTTTGGACGACGGAAGACATGATTGCCGCCATGGCAGGGCGGCCGTTCGGCACTTTGCCTGAGGGCATTACCGGGATTTCCATCGACAGCCGCTCCATTGTGCCCGGCGAAGCCTTCTTCGCCATCAAGGGCGACCGCGTTGACGGACACGACTTCACGTCGATGGCAATGGCAAACGGGGCGGCTCTACTCGTCGTCAGCGAAGCGCGCCTTCCTGCCATGGGGCGGCTTACCGTTCCGGTGATCGTCGTCGAGGATGTATTGGCAGCCCTCGGCAAGCTCGCGATCGCCTCGCGTGCGCGGTCGCGCGCGCAGATCATCGCCGTGACCGGCTCAGTCGGAAAGACGACGACCAAGGAGATGTTGCGGCGCGTCTTGTCCCCATCGGGCAAGGTGCATGCATCGGTGGCCTCGTTCAATAATCACTGGGGCGTGCCTTTGACGCTCGCCCGGATGCCCCTCGACACCTACTTCGGCGTCTTCGAAGTGGGCATGAACCACCCGGACGAGATCCGTCCGCTGGTCAAGATGATCAGGCCACATGTCGCCGTGATCACGACGATCGCGCCGGCCCACCTTGGCAATTTCAAGAGCATACGGGAGATCGCGACCGCCAAGGCGGAGATTTTCGAAGGCGTCGCGTCGGGCGGCAAGGTCGTGCTCAATCGCGATAACGATCAGTTCAATTTCCTGGAGCGTACCGCACAGGCTCAGGGTATCCAGCACATCTATTCGTTTGGTCAGCACGCCAAGGCGGATTTCCGCCTGGCGGAGTTTAACGGCTCTGATCAGAGTTCGACGTTGTGGATCACCATTGATGGCGATACGAAGGAAGTGGCGATCGGCGCACCGGGCCGGCACATCGCCGAGAATGCACTGGCTGCGCTCGGCGTTGTGAAGATCGTCGGTGCAGATATGCAGCAGGCAATCGGCGCGCTCGCGACGCTCAAGCCGGAAAAGGGCAGGGGCCGGCGCCATCGCTTGGCAATCGACCGGAGCGCCTTCACGGTTATCGACGAAAGCTACAACGCCAATCCTGCTTCGATGCGAGCAGCAATTGCCGTGCTTGCGAGTGCGGTGCCGGCCGGTGCTGGGCGACGCGTTGCCGTCCTCGGCGACATGCTGGAGATGGGCGACTATGCGCAAAAGGTCCATTCTGACCTGGCGGGGCCGTTGCTTGCAGCCGGTATCGAGCATGTCTGGCTCGCCGGGCCTGAAATGGTGGCGCTGAAGGAATCGCTTCCCGAAAGCGTGCAGGTCGTCCACTACGAGACGACCGAAGAACTAGCAGACTATGTATTGAACGCTGTCGCGGCTGGCGACGTGCTGATGGTAAAATCGTCACTGGGCCTAGGTTTCGGCAAGATCGTCGCCGCGCTCCTTGACAAATTCCCGCCATTTGCCGACACGCAACGCGATTTTTGAGCGGGTAACAAGGGGCCCTGAATGCTGATTTGGCTTGTCGAACTGTCGGAACACCTGAAATTCTTGAATCTATTCAGGTACATTACCTTCCGCACGGGCGCCTCCCTGTTTACGTCCGCCTTCATTGTCTTCCTCTTTGGCCCGACCATCATCAACTCACTGCGCATCCGCCAGGGCAAGGGGCAGCCGATCCGCGCTGACGGACCACAGACGCACTTCAAGAAAGCAGGCACGCCGACCATGGGTGGCCTGATGATCCTGGCGGGTATAATCGGTTCGTCACTGCTGTGGGCCGATCTGTCGAACGCCTACGTGGTTGCGACGCTCCTCGTTACCCTCGGTTTCGGCGCGATCGGCTTCTATGACGACTACCTGAAGGTCACCAAGCAGAGCCACAAGGGCTTCTCCGGCAAGGCCCGTCTCGGCATCGAATTCGTGATCGCCGGCATTGCCGTCTACTTCATGATGCGCACGGCGCTGGCCTCGGGAACCGCGGGTTCGACGTTCGGGTCGTCGATCGCGTTTCCCTTCTTCAAGGATTTCATGATCAATCTCGGCATCATGTTCGTCGTCTTCGGCGGTTTTGTAATCGTTGGCGCCGGCAATGCCGTGAACCTGACCGATGGTCTCGATGGGCTCGCCATCGTGCCGGTCATGATTGCCGCAGCGTCCTTCGGGGTGATTGCGTACCTCGCAGGTAACGCCGTCTTCGCCAACTACCTGCAGATCAACTTCGTACCGGGTACCGGGGAGCTTTCGGTCGTGCTTGGCGCTGTCATCGGCGCTGGCCTTGGCTTTCTGTGGTTCAATGCGCCGCCCGCCGCAATTTTCATGGGCGATACCGGCTCGCTGGCGCTCGGCGGCACGATCGGCACGGTGGCCGTTGCCACCAAGCACGAGATCGTCATGGCGATCATCGGTGGCCTGTTCGTGATGGAGACGCTGTCGGTCATTATCCAGGTCGGCTTCTTCAAAATGACTGGTCGACGCGTCTTCCTGATGGCGCCGATCCATCACCATTTCGAAAAGAAGGGCTGGACGGAAAGCCAGGTGGTCATCCGCTTCTGGATCATCGCCGTCGGCCTGGCCCTGCTTGGCCTCTCCACCCTGAAGCTGCGGTAAGCAGCGATGATCCCCGTTACGACACTCGCAGGAAAGAAAGTCGCCCTCTTCGGGCTCGGCGGCTCCGGCTTTGCCACTGCGCGGGCGCTGAAACTCGGCGGTGCAGAGGTGACGGCTTGGGACGACAATCCCGATAGCGTCACCAAAGCCGCTGCTGAGGGCATCCACACGACTGATCTGCGCTCCATTGACTGGAGCGCGCAGTCGATTTTGGTGCTGTCGCCCGGCGTACCACTGACGCATCCGAAGCCGCACTGGACGGTTGATCTCGCCCGTGCCGCTGGGGTCGATATCGTCGGCGACGTTGAGCTTTTCGTGCGCGAACGGCGCGCACATGCGCCGGATTGCCCGTTCATCGCAATCACCGGCACCAACGGCAAATCGACGACGACAGCGCTGATTGCGCATATTCTGAAATCGAGCGGTCGCGACACGCAGCTCGGCGGCAATATCGGCACGGCCGTCTTGACGCTGGAGCCGCCGAAGGATGGGCGCTTTTACGTCGTCGAATGCTCGTCCTACCAGATCGACCTTGCACCGACACTCAATCCGTCCGCAGGCATCCTGCTCAACCTGACGCCGGATCATCTCGATCGTCACGGGACGATGCAGCACTATGCCGACATCAAGGAACGTCTGGTCGCCGGCAGCGATGTGGCCGTGGTCGGCGTGGACGACAGCCATTGCGAGATGATCGCAGATCGTATCGAGCGAGCCGGCGGCAAGGTTACGCGAATTTCCCGTCGCCATGCCCTTGCCTATGGCATCTATGCGGACGGAACAAAGCTCACCCAGGCGTCGGGAGGCGCCACGAAGCCGATCGCCGATCTTGACGGGATCCAGACACTACGCGGTGGCCACAACGCGCAGAATGCCGCAGCAGCGGTTGCTGCGTGCCTTGCAGTCGGTGTCTCCGAAGAGGAAATACGTGCGGGGTTGGTGTCCTTCCCTGGGCTCAAGCATCGCATGCAGCCGGTCGCACGTCGCGGCAGCGTCGTTTTCGTCAACGACTCGAAAGCCACGAACGCAGACGCGGCGGCTCCGGCGCTTTCGAGCTACGAGCGCATTTACTGGATTGCCGGTGGGTTAGCCAAAGCTGGCGGGATCACCTCGTTGACTGGGTTCTTTCCGCGCATTGCCAAGGCCTATCTAATCGGCGAAGCGGCGGCCGAATTTGCTGCAACACTCGGTGAGGCAGTGCCCTACGAGATCTCAGGGACGCTGGAGCGCGCCGTTGCGCATGCCGCAGCCGATGCCGAAGAAGACGACAGCGGTCCTCTGGCCGTGATGTTATCCCCGGCTTGCGCAAGCTTCGACCAGTATAAGAACTTTGAAGTCAGGGGCGATGCATTCGTAAGCCATGTGGCAGCGCTCGACGGAATCACCATGCTGATCGGTTCGGCAACAGGAGATAAGTGACATGGTAAGCCGCGCGGAACGTGGGCCTCTGGCCGATTGGTTTTGGACCATCGACCGCTTTTTTCTGGCGATGTTCATCTTCCTGATGGGCATTGGCTTCATGCTGTCGTTCGCCGCTTCACCAGCGGTTGCCGAGCGCATCGGGCTGGAGCCGTTCCACTTCGTCAAGCGCCACGCGGCTTTCATGATCCCGTCACTGGCGGTTATGGTCGGGCTATCCTTCCTTACGCCGCGCCAGGTGCGACGCACGGCGATCATCCTGTTGATCGTTGCCCTCGCCATGATGCTTTTGGCACTGTTCTTCGGTGTCGAGGTAAAGGGATCCCGCCGTTGGGTCACGTTGGCCGGCATTTCGATTCAACCTTCCGAATTCATGAAGCCCGCCTTCGTGGTCGTTTGCGCCTGGCTCTTTGCCGAGCACGCCAGGCAGCCTGAGATACCAGGCAATCTCTTCGCCATCATCCTCTTCGGCATTGTCGCAGCTCTTCTGGTCGCACAGCCTGACCTTGGACAAACGATCCTGACGACCGCCGTCTGGGGCGGCATGTTCTTCATGGCCGGCATGCCGTGGATATGGATCATCCTGCTCGGTGCAGGCGGTGTCGGCGGCCTTGTCAGCGCCTACTACATCTTCCCGCACGTGGCGCTTCGCATCGACAAGTTCCTGACCGGCGAAGGCGACACCTTCCAGATCGATACGGCGCGTGAAGCCATCATCCGCGGCGACTGGTTCGGCCAGGGACCCGGCGAGGGTATCGTCAAGCGGATCATCCCGGATGCGCATACCGACTTCATCTTCTCGGTCGCAGCCGAGGAGTTCGGCATTGTCTTCTGCATGGCACTTGTCGCGCTTTTTTCCGTCCTTGTGCTTCGCGGTCTCTCACATGCCTACAAGGAACGCAACGACTTCAACCGCTTTGCCGTCGCTGGCCTCGTGCTGCAGATCGGCATACAGTCGATCATCAACGTGGGCGTCAATCTCGAACTGCTGCCGGCAAAGGGTATGACCCTGCCGCTGATTTCCTACGGCGGTTCGTCCATGGTCGCCATCTGCGTCACCGCCGGGTTCATTCTCGCTTTGACGCGTCATAGGCCGGAAAAGCGTGCGCAGGACCGGAGCCTCTTCCGCGTCGCGCACGGCATGCCGGCGGAGTAACTGCTTATGAGCAAAGGCATCGTCCTGCTTGCCGCCGGAGGAACCGGCGGCCACGTGTTTCCTGCGGAGGCTCTGGCCTACAAGCTGAGGGATCGCGGCTATTCCGTGCACCTGGTCACCGATAGTCGTGCGGAGCGTTATGCCGGCAAGTTCCCGGCCGACGAGATTCATGTCGTGCCGTCGGCGACGATCGGGTCCAAGAGCCCGGTCGCTGTCACCCGCTCGCTGTGGACGCTGTGGTCCGGAATGCGGGCTGCCAAGAAGCTTATCGCGCGTCTCAAGCCCGTGGTGGTCGTTGGCTTCGGCGGGTATCCGACCGTACCGCCGCTCATGGCTGCCACGCGCCTTGGCGTGCCGGCGATGATTCATGAGCAGAATGCCGTAATGGGTCGCGCCAACAAGGCGCTGGCGAGCCGTGTTCAAGCAATTGCGGGCGGGTTCCTGCCCGAAGGCGGCGGCCAGTTTCCGGACAAAACGGTGACAACTGGTAATCCGGTGCGCCCCGCAATCATCGAGGCGGCGAAGGTGCCATATTCTTCGTCCAATCCGGGTGAGCCTTTCAATCTCGTCGTCTTCGGCGGTAGCCAGGGAGCGCAATATTTCTCCAAGGCGATGCCAACGGCGATCAGCTTGCTTGAGGACGGGCTTCGCGATCGCCTGCGCATCACGCAGCAGGTGCGCCCGGAAGACATGGGCATGATGAGCACGTGCGTCGCGCAATTGAAGATGGCGGCTGATACCGCGCCGTTCTTCACCGACATGGCCGAGCGACTTGCCGCAGCACATCTCGTTATCTGCCGTTCCGGCGCATCGACGGTTTCGGAGATTTCCGTGATCGGGCGACCGGCTATCCTGGTGCCTTATCCGCATGCTTTGGATCACGATCAGGCGGCGAATGCGGCAGCGCTTGCGGCGACTGGCGGCGCCAAGGTCATTCCCCAGGCCGAGCTTTCACCGGAGAAGATCGCATCGATCCTCACCCATGTGATGAACGATCCGGAAAAGCTCGCCAGGATGGCCGCTGCAGCCAAGCAGGCGGGTAAACCCGATGCTGCGAACTTGCTTGCCGACATGGTAGAGGCTATTGCGGCACGACGTACAATTGCAGAGTTCAAGGGGAAACGCGCATGAAAATGCCGAAGGCCATCGGCCTCGTTCATTTCATTGGCATCGGCGGCATCGGCATGAGCGGCATTGCCGAGGTGCTCCATAATCTCGGACACCGGGTGCAGGGGTCGGATCAGGCCGACAGCGCAAACGTGCAACGCTTGCGCGACAAAGGCATCGAAGTCTTTGTCGGTCACAAGGCGGAGAACCTCGGTGACGCCGAAGTGGTGGTCGTCTCGACCGCGATCAAGAAAAGCAACCCCGAGCTCGTGGCTGCGCGCGAAAAGCTGCTGCCGGTCGTGCGCCGGGCGGAGATGCTTGCCGAATTGATGCGGTTCCGCAACGCGATTGCGATCGGCGGTACGCACGGCAAGACCACCACGACGTCCTTGGTGGCAACGTTGCTCGAAGCGGGTGGCCTCGACCCCACCGTCATCAATGGCGGCATCATCAACGCTTACGGCACCAACGCCCGCATGGGCGAGGGCGAGTGGATGGTGGTGGAAGCCGACGAGTCCGACGGCACGTTCCTGAAGCTTCCCGCCGACGTTGCCGTTATCACCAACATCGACCCTGAACACCTCGACCACTACGGCAACTTCGATGCCGTTCGCGCTGCATTTCGCCAGTTCGTCGAAAACGTGCCGTTCTACGGTTTCGGCGTTCTGTGCCTCGACCATCCGGAAGTCCAGGCGCTGGTTGGCCGCATCGAGGACCGCAAGATCATTACCTATGGCGAAAATCCTCAGGCTGACGTTCGTTTCATGAATGTCCGTGTCGAGGGGCCGCGTTCTATCTTCGACGTCGAGATCCGCCGTCGGCGGACCGGACAGGTCATCAAGCTCGACAATCTCGTGATGCCGATGCCCGGACGTCACAACATCTCCAATGCCACCGCCGCGATCGCGGTTGCCAATCGTCTCGGCATGTCGAGCGAGGACATCGCCAAGGGACTTGCCTCCTTCGGCGGCGTCAAGCGTCGCTTCACGCTGACCGGCGAGTGGAACGGCGTTCAGATATTCGACGACTACGGCCACCATCCGGTCGAGATCAAAGCAGTGCTGCGCGCTGCGCGCGAGGCCTGCAAGGGACGCGTGATCGCGGTCCATCAGCCACACCGATATTCGCGGCTATCAAGCCTCTTTGAGGAGTTTGCGTCCTGCTTCAACGATGCGGACAGCATTTTCCTCGCGCCTGTCTATGCTGCGGGTGAGGAGCCAATTGAAGGCGCGAACTCGGATGCGCTCGTGTCTCGGATCAAGTCTGGCGGTCACCGCGATGCCCGCTTCCTGCCGTCCCCAGAGCTTTTGCCTGAAATGGTCGCAGAGATTGCAAAGCCGGGGGATTTTGTGGTTCTGTTGGGGGCTGGGAGTATCACATACTGGGCGGCAGCGCTGCCCAAGCAATTGGAAAGCCTTTCGGGAATATCTGCATGAAACAGGTGAATGGGGAAAAGCTTCTTGCGTCGCTTGGCGACGGCATAAAGGACATCCGTGGAAGGATCACTCCGGATGCGCCGATGGACCGTGTTACGTGGTTCCACGCCGGCGGTCTGGCCGAGCTGATGTTCCAGCCGCACGATGAGGATGACCTGATCGCTTTCCTCAAGCTTCTGCCGGAAGGGGTTCCGGTGACTGTCGTGGGTGTCGGATCCAACATTTTGGTGCGCGACGGCGGCATTCCCGGGGTTGTCTTGCGGCTTTCTGCGAAGGGCTTCGGTTCTGTCGAGCTTGCTGGGGACAATCGCATCCTTGCCGGTGCAATCTGCCCGGACAAGCATGTCGCAGCCATGGCAATGGATAACGGCATTGGCGGCTTCCACTTCTACTACGGCATCCCCGGCAGCATCGGCGGTGCCGCACGCATGAACGCCGGCGCCAATGGCGCGGAGACGCGCGAACGGGTTGTCGAGGTGAACGCGGTTGACCGTAAGGGAAACAAGCATGTCCTGTCGAACGCCGACATGGGCTATTCCTATCGTCATTCGTCGGTGGCAAATGATCTGATCTTCACATCGGTGCTCTTCGAAGGGTACAACGAGGACCGCGCCAAGATCAGAGCCGAGATGGATGCCGTGCGCAGCCACCGCGAGACGGTCCAGCCGATCCGCGAAAAGACGGGGGGCTCGACCTTCAAAAACCCCGAAGGGCATTCCGCCTGGAAGCTGATTGATGAAGCAGGGTGCCGCGGGCTGGTAATCGGCGGCGCGCAGATGTCCTCGCTCCACTGCAACTTCATGATCAACATGGGGCAAGCGACTGGCTACGATCTCGAATATCTTGGCGAACAGGTCCGTCGTGAGGTCTTCGAAAATTCCGGTATCAAGCTCGAGTGGGAAATCAAGCGTTTCGGCGTCTTCATGCCTGGACGGGAAGTCCGGCCCTTTCAGGGCGTCACCAGCGAATAGCTGGGTGTCGGGAAAGTTCCTCGCCCGAACTACGGAAAATCGCTTTTTGTCTTAGAGACAATAAAGGCCACAAAACCAGGGTTTTGTGGCCTTTAGTTTTCAATGCAAGTTAACGTCAGACTTCGTCTTGGCCCGAGGCCAGGATGCAGATCAGGGTAATGACAGCAGAGAGACCGAGATAGTAGCCGACATACTGCATGCCGAAGTTTGCCTGCAGCCAGGTTGCGATGTAGGGCGCCAGCGATGCGCCGAAAATGCCGGCAAGGTTGAAGGTGATCGAGGCGCCTGTGTAGCGGACTGCAGTCGGGAAGGGCGCGGCAAGAGCCGTGCCGATCAGGCCGTAGGTCATGCCCATCAGCGCCATCGCAACGATCGCGAAGACCACGATGCTGCCTTCACCGCCGGTCATCAGCCCGGGCAGGAAGAACGAGAAGATACCGATCAGCACGGTGGTGATGATCAGCATCTTTCGGCGGCCGAAGCGCTCCGCAAGCTTACCGACGATCGGGATGAAGATGCCGAAGGCGATAGAACCGACGATCTGGATCTCAAGCGCATCGAGGAACGGGATCTTCAGGACCTTGACGTTGTAGGACAGCAGGTAAGCCGAGCCGATGTAGAACAGCACGAAGGTTGCCAGCGCCACGAAGGTGCCGAGGAACAGGCTGCGCTTGTGCTTGCGGAAGAGTACGGCAACCGGGACAGCTACACGCTCCTGCTTGTCGATCGCCTTCTGGAAGGCCGGCGTCTCGGTGATCGAGAGGCGGACCCAGAGACCGATGACGATCAGCAAAATGGACGAGATGAACGGAACGCGCCAGCCCCAGCTCAGAAGCGCATCCTGCGACATGACCTGCAAAAGCAGCCAGAAGATACCCGAAGACAAAAACAGGCCAACCGGGGCGCCGAGCTGCGGGAACATGCCGTACCAGCTGCGCTTGCCTTCTGGCGCATTCTCGGTGGCGAGCAGCACGGCGCCGCCCCATTCGCCGCCAAGGCCAAAACCCTGACCAAAGCGGCAAAGTGCAAGCAGCAGCGGGGCAATGACGCCGATCGATTCGTAGGAGGGCAGAAGGCCGATCACGACCGTCGAAATGCCCATCGTGAGCAGGGCCGCGACGAGCGTCGTCTTGCGCCCGATCCTGTCGCCGAAATGGCCGAAGACCACGGCGCCGAGCGGACGCGCAAAGAAGGCGATCGAGAAGGTTGCAAAAGATGCAAGCAGCGCGGTCGTCGGGTCGCTGTTCGGGAAGAACAGCGTCGGGAAGACCAGTACGGCGGCGGTTGCATAGACGTAGAAATCGAAGAATTCGATCGTGGTGCCGACAAGGCTCGCGATCAGAACGCGCGCCGGCGAGTTGACTTGCGCACTGTTCGATGAAGCGAGCGTCGGCGATACTCTGGTTATCGCGTCTGACATTTTCATTCCAATTGGGATTACAACTGTGCCCCGAGGGCAGGCGGCTCTTAACGCAATTTTAATTCGGCGCAAATGGCCGCCCGGTAATAAACGAAAAAAAGATTAGTAGGCTTTGCATTTTTTTGCCGCTCAACCAGTCTTTGCGCGCGGATCGCGCGATCGGCATCGGTATCAGGGCCTCAGCGAGCGCCCTTGGAGCGTCGGCGACGGGCTGCGAAAGCATTTCAAGTTGTGCTGAGTGGGGCGGCCGATTGGGGAGCGCTTCTTGCGTTATCGTCTGGAAATTTTCGAGCGAAGAAGCCTCGAACTGGCGCAACTTTCGTTGGGGAACCCGCACGGGCATGCGGCTGCCGTTACGGCAATTTGGGTTTGGTCGGGGCGGTCGGCCAAGGCAAAATTAACGAAAGTAAACACTTCATTAACCATAATCAGGCTCTAATACACCTCAATGACAGAACGAGATTCGGCCTGGAAACAAGCTTGGTGCAAGCGTCGAAACTCAATGTGCAGGTTATTTTTTGGGGGTGTTGATGAGTCGCAAG
Organism: Rhizobium mesoamericanum STM3625; assembly: GCF_000312665.1. Classification (GTDB taxonomy): domain Bacteria; phylum Pseudomonadota; class Alphaproteobacteria; order Rhizobiales; family Rhizobiaceae; genus Rhizobium; species Rhizobium mesoamericanum. Next base: position 3,858,657 of record NZ_HF536772.1, read on the forward strand.
CATGTCGCTGTCCTGATGGGCGGATTTTCCTCGGAGAGGCCGGTCAGCCTTTCTTCCGGGACGGCGTGCGCGGATGCTCTTGAGGCGGAGGGCTTCCAGGTGACGCGGATCGACGTCGATCGTGACGTGTCAGCAAAGCTTGCTGCATTGCGAACCGATGTCGTCTTCAATGCGCTGCATGGCCCTTTTGGCGAGGATGGCACGATCCAGGGCGTCCTTGAGTACCTTGAGATTCCTTACACTCATTCCGGCGTTCTGGCTTCGGCCCTTGCCATGGATAAAGAGAAGGCCAAGGGTGTCGCCGCCGCTGCCGGCATTCCCGTTGCTCAGTCCGAAGTCATCAATCGATTCGCCTTCCCGGCTGAGCATCCGATGAAGCCGCCCTATGTTGTGAAGCCCGTGCGAGAGGGCTCCAGCTTCGGTGTGGTGATCGTTCAGGAGGATCAATCCCATCCTCCGCAGATCATCAGCTCTCCGGAGTGGCGTTATGGCGAACAGGTTCTTGTCGAGCGTTATATCTATGGCCGAGAGCTGACTTGCGGCGTAATGGGCGATCAGGTGCTCGGCGTGACCGAGGTCGTGCCGATGGGGCATGGCTTTTACGACTACGATGCCAAGTACGTCGCCGGTGGATCGAAACACGTCATTCCTGCGGAAATTTCACCGAATATTTACCAAAAAATACAATCATTGGCGTTAAGGGCGCATCAAGCAATTGGTTGCCGTGGCGTCAGTCGCTCCGACTTTCGTTATGACGATCGCTTCTCCGAAGATGGCGAAATCATCTGGCTGGAAATCAATACTCAGCCGGGCATGACGCCAACCTCCCTGGTGCCCGAAATGGCCGGACATGCCGGCTACTCGTTTGGGGAATTTCTCCGTTGGATGGTGGAGGACGCTTCTTGTTCTCGGTGACGGTCAAAAGAATAGGGCGGCCAACTCATCAGTCTGAGCCTTCGTATCCCGAGGGTGATGGTCGACTGGTTCTGCCGCGCCCGTTGCGCCGCGTGGTCCGCTTTCTTGTCAGTCTCGGAAGCGGCCGCATCCATATTCCGGCGCATACCGGAACCGTCTCTGCTTTGGCTTTCTTCGCGGCGACGGGTCTTTACGGCATGTCGCTCGGCGGTCACACAGAGGCGGTTGCGCAGGCGACGACGACGGCTGCTGGATTTGCAATCGATGATGTGAAGGTGTCCGGCAATTCCGAGACCTCCGAAATCGAGATCCTGCAGTTGTTGGGGCTCGACGGTACGACCTCGCTTGTCGCTCTGGACGTCGATGCGGCGCGCCAGAAGATCGCCAAGCTTCCCTGGGTTGAGAACGTCGAAGTTCGAAAGATCTATCCGAAGACGATCGAGGTGAAGCTCAAGGAGCGTCAGGCCTACGCCATCTGGCAGCACGGTCAGGAGCTTTCGCTCGTAGAGAAGGGGGGCTCGGTCATTGCTCCGCTGCGCGACAACAAGTTTTCGCAGTTACCCCTGGTCGTCGGTCGCGGTGCCGAGGTTGCCGCGACCTCGCTTGAGGCCGAGTTTGCAAATTGGCCGGAGATCAAGGCGCGGGTAAAGGCCTACGTCTGGGTTTCGGGTCGTCGCTGGGATCTGCATATGGACAACGGCATTGCGGTCAAACTGCCGGAAGACGATGTCGATCTGGCGTTGGCGCGGCTGTCGAAGCTCATGAAGGAGCAGGATCTTCTGGAGCGCGATATCGCTGCGGTCGATCTCAGACTTACCGACCGCACGGCAATTCAGTTGACGCCGGACGCGATGGCGCGCCGGCAACTTGTACTTGATCAGCGCACCAAGGATTTGAAGAAGGCGGGGCAAAATATATGAGCTTGTTCGGTTCGTCCCATTTCGGATTGCCGCGCCTGAAGCCGCTTTCGTCGAAGCGGTCGCATGTCGTTTCGGTGCTGGACATCGGCTCGACGAAGGTCGTCTGCATGATCGGCCGCCTGACGCCTCGCGAGGAAAGTCAGGTTCTGCCGGGCCGCACCCATAATATTGAAATCATCGGCATCGGCCACCAGCGCTCGCGTGGCATCAAGACCGGTGCGATTTCCGATCTCGATGCCCTGGAGAGCGTGATTCGTCTTGCCGTTGACGCCGCCGAGCGCATGGCCGGCCTGACCGTCGAAAGCCTGATCGTCAACGTTACGGCTGGTCGCTTGACGAGCGACATCTACACCGCAACCATCGATCTTGGTGGCCAGGAAGTCGAACTGAACGACCTCAAGAAGGTCCTGTCGGCCGCCTGCCAGCAGTCGCTGCGACAGGATCGCGCGGTGCTGCATTCGCTGGCGACCGGCTTCTCGCTTGACGGCGAGCGCGGTATTCGCGATCCGCTGTCGATGTATGGTGATGTCCTCGGCGTCGATATGCACGTCGTCACCGCCGAGCGCACCGCGCTGAAGAACCTCGAGCTTAGCGTCAATCGCGCGCATCTCTCGGTCGAGGGCATTGTTGCGACGCCTTACGCTTCAGGCTTGGCCGCTCTCGTCGACGACGAAGTCGAGCTCGGCTGCGCGGCGATCGACATGGGCGGAGGCACGACGACAATTTCCGTCTTCGCAGAGGGTAAGCTGGTGCACACCGATGCCGTCAGCCTCGGTGGTCATCACGTCACCACGGATCTCGCCCGCGGCCTTTCAACCCGTATCGAAGATGCCGAACGCCTGAAGGTCGTTCATGCGTCCGCCATGCCGAATTCCTCGGACGAGCGCGAACTGATTTCGATCCCGCCGATTGGCGAAGACGAACGCGACCTGCCGACGCAGGTGCCGCGCGCTTTGGTATCGCGCATTGTCAGCGCCCGTATCGAGGAAACGATGGAATTGATCCGTGACCGCATCCAGCGCTCGGGCTTTAGCCCGATCGTCGGCAAGCGTGTCGTGCTGACGGGTGGTGCAAGCCAGCTCACCGGCCTTGCCGAAGTTGCGCGCCGCATTCTTGCCCGCAACGTTAGAATCGGCCGTCCGATGGGCGTCTCGGGCCTTCCGACGGCAGCGAAGGGCCCAGCCTTTTCGACCGCCGTCGGTCTGATGATCTATCCCCAGGTCGCGGACCAGGAAACACATGCGTCACAGAGCGGTCTGCTCATGTCGCTTGGAGGAAATAGCAGTCGCTTTGCCCGCATGGGGCAGTGGCTGAAGGAAAGCTTCTGATCATTGAGTGAATTGGCCGGCGTGGCGATGCGGCCATAAAGAGAAGGAACGGTAAACATGACTATCAAGCTGCAAAAGCCGGATATCACTGAGCTTAAGCCGCGTATCACCGTGTTTGGTGTTGGCGGTGGCGGTGGCAACGCTGTCAACAACATGATCTCCGCCGGCCTCCAGGGCGTCGACTTCGTCGTTGCCAACACGGACGCCCAGGCGCTGACGATGACCAAGGCGGAGCGCATCATCCAGCTCGGCGCCAACGTTACCGAAGGTCTCGGTGCTGGTTCGCAGCCGGAAGTCGGGCGCGCAGCTGCTGAAGAGTGCATCGACGAGATCGTCGATCACCTGAACGGAACCCACATGTGCTTCGTCACCGCAGGCATGGGCGGCGGCACCGGCACGGGCGCTGCTCCCGTCGTTGCGCAGGCGGCCCGTAACAAGGGCATCCTGACGGTGGGCGTCGTTACCAAACCGTTCCACTTCGAAGGCGGTCGCCGCATGCGGCTTGCCGAGCAGGGCATCCAGGAACTGCAAAAGTCGGTCGATACGCTGATCGTCATTCCGAACCAGAACCTTTTCCGCATCGCCAACGACAAGACGACCTTTGCCGATGCATTCGCAATGGCTGACCAGGTGCTCTACTCCGGCGTTGCCTGCATTACCGATCTGATGGTGAAGGAAGGTCTCATCAACCTCGACTTCGCCGACGTCCGTTCCGTCATGCGCGAAATGGGCCGTGCAATGATGGGGACCGGCGAAGCATCGGGCCAGGGCCGCGCAATGCAGGCTGCCGAAGCTGCAATCGCCAACCCGCTGCTCGACGAAACCTCGATGAAGGGTGCGCAGGGCCTGCTGATCTCCATCACCGGCGGTCGTGACCTGACGCTCTTCGAAGTCGATGAAGCTGCTACCCGCATCCGCGAAGAAGTCGATCCGGATGCGAACATCATCCTCGGCGCAACCTTCGACGAATCGCTCGAAGGCATCATCCGCGTCTCCGTCGTTGCAACCGGCATCGATCGGGCGATCAACGAAGCTGCTGGCAAGACGTTCCAGCCGGCCGCAAAGCCCGTTATCCGTCCTTCCGCGGCCGTTGCTCCGGCGCCGGCCGCAGCCCAGCCTGCACCCGTCATGCAGCAGGCACCGAAGCCCGTCGACCCGGTAGCCCAGGCAATCCGCGCGGCCGAAGTCGAAATGGAACGCGAGCTGGAGATCCATGCTCCGCGTGCCGCAGCCCCCGTGCAGCAGCCGGCGATGCAGGAGACTTTCCGTCCGCAAAGCAAGATTTTTGCTGCGCCGGAAGCCGCTCCAATCATTCGCCCGGCACCGGTTCAGCAGGCTCCGATGCACGCTCCAGTCATGAGCCAGCCGGTCCAGCAGCCGGTTATTCCTCAGCCGGCGCCTGTTATGCAGCAGCCGATGGCCGCCCAGCAGGCCGTCCGTATGCCGAAGGTTGAGGATTTCCCGCCGGTCGTGCAGGCAGAGATTGACCATCGCTCGCAGCCGGCCGCTCCGTCTCACGCTCACGAGGAGCGTGGTCCGATGGGTCTCCTGAAGCGGATCACCAACTCGCTTGGCCGCCGAGAAGAGGAGGTTGCCCCGGAGATGACGTCCGCTCCGGCAGCCGCCTCGCAGCAGCGCCGGCCGCTTTCTCCTGAGGCAAGCCTTTATGCGCCACGCCGCGGAAACCTCGATGATCAGGGCCGTAGTGTTCCGCAAGCCCGCATGATGCAGGAAGACGATCAGCTCGAAATTCCGGCATTCCTGCGTCGTCAGTCGAACTGAGGCAAGGGACAGAATCGCCACGAGGATGCCCGGGAGCGCGCTCCCGGGCATTGCCGTTTCAGGGCCTGGAATCTGGCGCTAATTGCGCTGTTATTTCAAAGGCATGCTTTCGTAACAATGCGAAAGAAACAGTGATTTGGATTGGAGCCCGGGCGAAAGTATGTATGTGGCCAAGAAACCGTCTTCTTGCGTTTTATGGAGAGGCTTCGACGGAGTGAAATGAACCCTGGCAGATGGTTCGGCATTTTAGCCGCTGTCCGATCACCAGGGATAATAAAGGCAAAATTTATGGTCATTGGCATGTTGGGTTTTCAGACAACGGTATCACGTCCGATCACGCTCTCGGGCATCGGCGTCCATTCCGGTGCTGACGTTTCGATTACCTTCAACCCGGCAGAGGCTGACACTGGCGTCGTCTTCAATCGTATGCATGAGAATGGCGAGGCCTCCGAATATCGTGCCGTGTCTTCGCAGGTTGGCAATACCGATCTCTGCACCGTTCTTGGATTCTCGCCGGCACGCTCGGTCGCGACGATCGAGCATGTCATGGCTGCTGTTTATGCACTCGGTCTCGACAATGTCCTGATCGAAGTTCATGGCGCCGAAATGCCGATCATGGACGGCAGCTCGATGCCGTTTATCGAGGCGATCGAACAGGTTGGCCTGGTATCGCTCGGTGTGAAGCGTCGCTACATTCGCGTCACCAAGCCGGTTCGCATTGAACATGGCGGCTCGTGGAGCGAGTTTAGGCCCTACGAGGGCACGCGCTTCGAAGTCGAGATCGATTTCGACTGCCCGCTGATCGGGCGGCAGAAGTGGGAAGGCGATCTGACGGCTGCGACGTTCAAGTCCGAACTGTCGCGCGCTCGTACCTTCGGCTTCATGCGGGACGTCGAGCGTCTTTGGGCCTCCGGCCATGCGCTTGGTTCGTCTCTTGAGAATTCGGTCGTCATCTCGGACGACAATACCGTTATCAATGTCGAAGGTCTGCGCTATGCCAAGGACGAGTTCGTGCGCCACAAGGCGCTCGATGCCGTTGGCGATCTCGCGCTTGCCGGCGCTCCGTTCATCGGTTGCTATCGTTCCTACCGCGGTGGCCACAAGATGAATGCCAATGCTCTCAAGGCGTTGCTCAGCGACGCGACCGCCTATGAGGTGGTCGAGACGTCCGCGCCGCGTCAGCGCGTTGCTCCCCGGGACTTCATCCGGGTCAACGCACCGGAATTTGCTCCCTGGTCGGCATGACCTCCATCAAATCCTTTAGGCCAGGGCCGCCTCCTTCGGGAGGCGGTTTCTTTATGAGGACGCATTGCCGGTGATTCCCCGATAAATGTTATGCAGCAGATGTTTAGCGGCAACAATTGCCGCTTTCCCGGTGCAAAACCAGTGAATATGGTCCGCGTCGCCACAAAAATGCGTTAATGCATCATCATTGCGTTGCTCTGGCTGCACATTTGTGGCTAGAAACGCCAGCAAGGCGCGGCTGCCGTTGAGGGATGGCGGCGTTGGGATTGTTCCGATGGGTTATGCAGGGTCTGAAAGTATGATGAAGACAGCGCGCGCTTTGTTCGCATCGCTCTTGGTGCTGAGCGCAGGTGCCTTAATTTCCGGATGCCAGTCTGACCCCGATATCGATATCACCAAACTTGGCCTTGAGAACGATCCGCCAGATGTGCTCTACACCCAGGGCCTCGCCAACATGAAGGCCGGTAACATGGCCGAGGCGGCGCGCAAATTCGACGCGATCGACCGCGAGAACCCCTTCTCGGAATGGGCGCGCAAGGCGCTCGTTATGAGCACTTTCGTGAAGTATCGCCAAGGCCGTCTCGACGATGCTCTTGCTTCGGGCAACCGCTATATGGCGCAATATCCGAAGTCGAAGGATGCTCCCTATGTGCAGTATCTGATCGGTCTGACTTATTCGAAGCAGATCGTGGATGTCACCCAGGATCAACGCGCGTCGGCGAAGACCGTGGAGGCCATGCAGGCGGTTATCGACAACTATCCCGATTCCGAATACGTCGATGACGCCCAGGCGAAAATCCGCTTCGCGCGTGACCAGCTGGCCGGCAAGGAAATGCAGGTCGGCCGTTACTATATGGAACGCAAGGAATATCTCGCTGCGATCTCGCGCTTCCGCACGGTCGTCGAGAAGTATCCGAACACCAATCAGATCGAAGAAGCGCTCGCACGCCTCGTCGAAGCCTACTATGCCATGGGCATCGTCGAAGAGGCGCAAACGGCAGCTGCGGTTCTCGGCCACAACTATCCTGACAGTCAGTGGTACGCGGATTCCTTCAAGCTCCTGAAGAGTGGTGGCACCGAGCCGCGTGAAAACCCCGGTTCGTGGATTGCTGCCGCAGGCAAGAAACTCCTGCTCGGTACCTGAGGCCAATGCTGATCCAGCTTTCGATCCGCGATATCGTCCTGATCGAGCGGCTGGATCTCGCCTTTGAGACCGGCCTCTCGGTGCTGACCGGGGAGACCGGCGCTGGCAAATCCATCTTGCTCGATAGCCTTTCGCTCGCCCTTGGCGGGCGCGGAGACGGTGGTCTTGTCCGCCACGGCGAGGACAAGGGGCAGGTAACGGCTGTCTTCGACGTCGGCCCGGATCACGGCGCCCGCAAGCTTTTGCGGGAAAACGGCATCGATGACGATGGCGATCTTATTTTTCGCCGTGTCCAAAACTCCGACGGCCGCACCAAGGCCTATGTCAACGACCAGCCGCTCAGCGTTCAGCTGATGCGCCAGGCGGGACAAATGCTGGTCGAGATTCACGGCCAGCATGATGATCGGGCCCTCGTCGACACCCACGCCCATCGGATCCTGCTCGACGCCTTCGCCGGGGTGAACGAAGAGGCCGCGGCCGTTTCCAATCTCTACCGGATTTGGCGCGATACTGAGCGGACGCTGAAGAAGCAGCGTGAGAAGGTGGAGAATGCTGCTCGCGAGGCGGACTATCTGCGTGCATCCGTCGAGGAGCTGGAAAAGCTATCGCCGCTCGATGGCGAGGAGGACGAACTCGCCGACAGTCGCCAAAAGATGATGAAGGCCGAACGCATAGCCGGCGATATTGCCGAGGCCTCCGAATTCCTGAACGGCAATGCTTCTCCTGTGCCGCATATCGCCTCGCTCGTGCGCAGGCTGGAACGCAAGAGCCACGAGGCTCCGGGCTTGCTCGAAGATACCGTGGCGCTTCTGGACGCTGCTCTCGACCAACTCTCCAATGCCCAGATGGAAGTTGAGGCGGCGCTCAGGAAAACGGAATATGATCCGAAGGAGCTGGAGCGTGTCGAAGAGCGTCTGTTTGCCTTGCGCGCAGCCTCGCGCAAATACGCCGTGCCGGTGACCGAGCTGCCGGCGCTGGCCGTGCGCATGATCAGCGATCTTGCCGAGGTCGACGCAGGTGAGGAAAAGCTTGCCAAGCTCGAATCCGAGGTCGGCGTTGCCAAGGCGAACTACGAGGAAGCGGCGCGTGCGCTTTCCCTGAAGCGTCATCATGCCGGAGACGCCTTGGCTGCTGCCGTCATGGCAGAACTGCCGGCTTTGAAGCTAGAACGCGCGCGTTTCATGGTGGAGATCACCACCAATCCTGAGGATGCGACCTCTGAAGGAATCGACGTGGTGGCGTTCCACGTTCAAACCAATCCCGGCACGCGTCCCGGCTCGATCATGAAGGTGGCATCCGGTGGCGAGCTTTCGCGCTTCCTGCTGGCGCTTAAGGTGGCGCTTGCCGATCGCGGTTCTGCGCCGACACTCGTCTTCGACGAAATCGATACCGGTGTCGGTGGTGCGGTTGCGGATGCGATCGGCCAGCGACTGAAGCGCCTTTCCGAGCGCGTGCAGGTCCTGTCCGTGACACACGCGCCACAGGTTGCAGCGCGTGCGGCGACGCACCTTCTGATCTCTAAGGGGCCCGCCGCCGAAGGGTCCGAGAAGATCGCGACCCGCGTCGCGACGATGGCGCCTGGCGACCGTACCGAAGAAATTGCCCGTATGCTGGCGGGCGCCTCGGTGACGGAAGAGGCGAGGGCTGCTGCTGCCCGGTTGCTGGCCGGGAACGGCTGATTTCTTAATCGCCGAATTGGGGAGAGGCGCCTGACATGACGTCTCACTCTCTTTCAATCCATCCATTTTGCTCTAAAACCGACTCCAGATTCCGTGGAGCGAAAGCCGAATGTCGACCGAAACCATAGCCGTTGATGCCCTCACGATCGAAGATGCCGCTGCCGAACTTGAGCGGCTCGCCAGGGAGATCGCCCGCAACGACGAGCTTTATCACGGCGAGGATCGCCCGGCGATTTCGGACGCCGAATACGACGGGCTGAAACGGCGTAACGATGCGATCGAGGCGCGCTTTCCGGAGCTCATCCGCGAGGACAGTCCGTCGCGGCGCGTCGGTGCCGCGCCTTCGGTGACCTTCGCGCCCGTTATCCATGCGCGGCCGATGCTGTCGCTCGACAATACGTTCTCGCAGGAGGACGTGCAGGACTTCGTGGCGAGCGTCTACCGCTTTCTTGGCCGCATGCCGGACCAGTCGATCGCATTTACGGCGGAGCCGAAGATCGACGGCCTTTCCATGTCGATCCGCTACGAGAATGGCAGGATGGTGAGCGCTGCAACCCGCGGCGACGGCACGACCGGCGAAAACGTGACGGCCAACATTCGCACGATCAAGGAAATTCCCCAGACATTGCCCGCGGGTGTGCCTTCCGTCGTTGAGGTGCGCGGCGAAGTCTATATGGCCAAGAGCGACTTTCTGGCGCTCAACGCGCAGATGGAAGCCGAGGGCAAACAGGTCTACGTCAATCCGCGCAATACGGCAGCCGGATCACTGCGGCAGCTTGACGCCAAGGTGACGGCGAGCCGCAAGCTGAAGTTTTTCGCCTACGCCTGGGGCGAAATGTCGGAACCAAACTCCTTGCCGAAGACGCAATTCGACATGGTGCAAACGTTCAAGCAATGGGGTTTTCCGGTCAACCCGCTCATGAAGCGGCTGAATTCGGTTGCTGATATCCTGGCGCATTACGATGAGATTGGTTTGAAGCGGCCCGACCTCGACTACGACATCGACGGTGTCGTCTACAAGGTAGACAGCCTTGAGCTGCAGGCCCGTCTTGGCTTCCGTTCGCGCAGCCCGCGTTGGGCGACCGCGCATAAGTTCCCGGCCGAACAGGCCTTCACGACGGTCGAGAATATCGACATCCAGGTTGGCCGCACTGGCGCGCTGACGCCGGTCGCGCGCCTGACGCCGATCACTGTCGGCGGCGTGGTCGTTACCAATGCGACACTGCATAACGAGGACTACATCAAGGGCATCGGCAATTCCGGCGAACGCATTCGCGAAGAGGAGCACGATATCCGTATCGGCGATACGGTGATCGTTCAGCGGGCAGGGGATGTTATTCCCCAGGTACTCGACGTGGTGATGGAGAAGCGTCCGGCAGATGCCAGACCTTACGCCTTCCCGAAGACCTGCCCGGTCTGCGGCAGCCATGCCGTGCGCGAGAAGAACGAGAAGACTGGCAAGCTGGATTCCGTCACCCGGTGCACTGGCGGCTTCATTTGCAGGGCGCAGGCGACCGAGCATCTCAAGCACTTTGTCTCCCGTAATGCCTTCGACATCGAGGGGCTTGGATCGAAACAAATCGATTTCTTCTTCGAGAGCGAGGACCCGACGCTGCAGATCCGCACTGCGCCCGACATCTTCACACTGGAGAAGCGGCAGGCGGGTTCGTTGACCAAGCTTGAAAATATCGACGGCTTCGGCAAGGTCAGCGTCGGCAAGCTCTACGCCGCCATCAAGGAGCGCCGCACGATCGCACTCCACCGCTTCATCTATGCGCTCGGCATTCGTCATGTCGGCGAAACAACCGCGAAACTGCTTGCGCGCTCCTATGGCACCTATGACGCCTTCGAGGCGGCGATGAAGGAGGCTGCACCCCTTTCCGGCGATGCCTGGAACGACTTGAACGCTATCGAAGGCATCGGCGAGATTGTCGCGCGCGCCATCGTCGAATTCTACAAGGAGCCACGCAATCTCGCGGTCATCGGGGCGCTGCTCGAAGAACTCGACAACAAGAGCCCCTTACCGGCCGAGCAGCCGGCGACATCCGACAGCCCTGTTGCCGGCAAGACCGTCGTTTTCACCGGCTCGCTGGAAAAATTCTCGCGTGAGGAGGCCAAGGCGCGGGCCGAAAGCCTCGGCGCCAAGGTCGCAGGGTCGGTGTCGAAGAAGACGGATATCGTCGTTGCCGGACCTGGCGCCGGCTCGAAGCTCGACAAGGCGCGCGAACTCGGCGTCCAGACGATGGACGAGGACGAGTGGCTGGCGCTGATTGGCGAGTGAGGCGCAGGCTTTGAACGCCTCATCGACGTTTCCCTACCGCTTGATGCGCGCCATCGCATAGGCGTCGACGCAGCTGCCGGCCCGGAAGGCGTATGCACGAAGGATTCCCTCCTCTTCGAAACCGAACTTTCGGTAAAGGGCGAGGGCGGCCTCGTTGTCGGTGTAAACGGTCAATTCCAGACGCATGATGTTCAGCCAGTTGTCCGCGGCGTCGATGATGGCTGCGAGCAGCGCGCTACCGATGCCGCGGCCGGTAAAGTCGTCATGCACGCCCATACCGATGCTGGCGACATGATTGCGACGGCCCCGATAGCGGGTCATGCCGATGTCGCCCACGATTTGCTCGTCAATGGTTGCGACGAGACGCATCGCGTCCGGATTGCCGTTTTCGATATGGCGGCGGGTCTCTTCAATACTCTGGTAGGGTGGACGCAAGGTACCGGCGCGAAAGCCCGGCAGATTGACCAGCGTTGCCAACGCCTCGGTGTCGGACGAGCGGACGGCTCGGATCAACAGTCCGACAGGTACCTTACTGCGGCTTGGATTTTCCTGCATGCGACTCTCCTTCTAAAGTGAGGAGAGCCGGTTTCCGAACCCTGCTCGCCTCGGCAGGGTTTAACGGATGATGGATTGTTCTAACGCACCATCGCTCCCGCCACGCCCGCAAGGGTGGTCGTCAGCGTAAGCGTCATGGTCATCAACCTGTTCATGCGCGCCATGTTTGGCAATCCGCTTGCGGATGTCAACAGCCGGATTTGCGCGCAGAGGATGGGAAAGCTATGCCAGATCAATGCAACCGAATCGGAAATCTCGTTGAAAACCATCGCCATCGATTTCGAGACAGCGAACGAACAGCGCGGCAGCGCCTGCTCGGTCGGCCTGGCGTGGATCGAGGATGGCAAGGTTGCCCGCGTTGAAGAGCGGCTGATCCGGCCGAAGGAGATGCGCTTCTCTGGCATGAACATCGCCATTCACGGCATTCGGCCCGAGCATGTCGAGGACGCGCCTGAGTTCCCGGAGGTGATGGACGAATTCCACGACGATTTTAAGGGCGCGACAATGATCGCGCACAATGCGGCTTTCGATTTCAGCGTCTGGCGCTCAAGCCTCGATTGCTATCGGCAATCCTATCCGGAACTGACTTATCTCTGCAGCCTGAAGATGGCCCAGCGGATCTGGCCGCATTTTTTGTCGCACAAGCTCAACTTGATCGCCGAGCATCTCGGTCTGCGCTTTGCCCATCACAATGCCGCCGAGGACGCTGCCGTCTGCGCGCATGCGGCGATCGCAATGGCAAAGACAGTCGGAGCGGCAGCGGTAAACGCCATTCCGGCGCTGATCGGCATGAAGCCGGGCAGGTTGACACCGAGCGGATACGAAGCCTGCACCTGCAGGAAGGCATGAGGTCTTCCTTGTAAAGGCATCCGTCGCACTTACCTTAGATGCGGATGAAAATCAGGGAACCATCATGTCCAGGAAAAGCTGCTCAGCACTCGCCGCCGCCTCGCTCATCGGCCTCTGCGCCGGCACGGCGTCGGCCGACCAAGTCGGCAAGGTGGGGGTCGACTGGATCGGCAACGACATCATCATCGATGCGGTGGCTGACCCGCAGGTGAAGGGCGTGACCTGCCACGTCACCTATTTCGACCGAAGCGTCATCGACCGTGTCAAGAACGGCAACTGGTTCGAGGACCCCTCGAACAACTCCATCTCGTGCCGCCAGACGGGACCGATCGAGATCGGTGACATAAATCTGTCGAAGGGCGGCGACGAGGTATTCAAGACAGGCATGTCGCTGGTCTGGAAGAAGCTGGTCGTCAACCGCATCTACGACAAACAGAACGACACGTTAATCTATCTTGCGCACTCGCGCGAACTGACGGACGGCTCGGCCAAGATGGCGGTCTCGACGATCCCCCTATATGGACAGAATGTCACGTGGAAGAACGGCAAGCCGCAATAGCGTTCACGTACGGCAAATCGGTTCGATGACAAACCCGGTGCCAACTGGCGATGGAAATCGGCGGCCGGCGTGGATATGGTTCTGACGCAGGGGATAATCGAAGAGGACGCACGATGCCAAGCCTGACGCGGATCGCCAACCCATATCTGACCGTCGACGTCTCGTCGCTCGGCGCCGAGATGCAGGTGCTCGAGACCAGCGACGGCAGGTCGTGGCTATGGAACGGCGATGCGGCTTTCTGGGGCGGGCGTTCGCCTATCCTATTTCCGATCGTAGGCAAGGCGCCCGATGACGTGCTGACAATCGAGGGCCAGAGCTTTCCGATGGGGCAGCACGGCTTCGCACGTCGATCGGAATTTGTCCTTGCGTTGGCGAGTGCAACGACGTGCCGGTATGAGCTTGCCTCATCGCCCGCGACAATGGCGGTCTTCCCGTTCGACTTCCTGTTGGCGGTGGAGCATACCCTTCAGGGGCGGGCACTGACCGTCGCCGCCGAGGTGACCAATCGCGACCAGCGTGCGATGCCCTTTGGGCTCGGCTTTCATCCCGCCTTCCTCTGGCCATTGCCGGGCGCGGCCGGGCAGGATCACGTCATAACGCTCGACAATCGGGGCGAACCCGGTTTGGTGCGATTGGACAGTGGGCTGATTTCGCCCACCAAGCTGGCATCACCGTTCAAGGCAGGACGGCTTGCGCTTAACCACGGCCTGTTTGAGCAGGATGCCATGATCTTTCCGGAGGACGCTGGCAAGGGGCTGCGCTACGGCGTCGAGGGCGGCCCAACGATGCATTTCAGTTTTGAGAACCTGCCCAATCTGGCGCTCTGGCAAAAACCGGGTGCGCCGTTCATCTGCATCGAACCCTGGCATGGGACGGCCGCTGAAAAGAACGGTCCGAGGGAGCTTGCAGAGCGACCATACAGTCTGACATTGCCTCCAGGCGAGATGGGCCGCTTCGCATTCACGGTCGAGATCTTCGCGTAGCTCGATCGCCGCATCAGCCTGCGACCTCGACCATGCCGCTCGATGGCCACCACGCGGCATGAACGGCAAGCCGAATGGCAGCGCGGCTCTTCGAGCTAGGCGCGGCTCTCAAGCTATGCGCGGCTCTTGGGATGGGCGGGCAGGTCGTCGCAGATGAGATCCCAGGAGACCTTTTCGGATGTCCAGACGTGAAACGTCGGGTGATAGGCATCCGGCTCGTCGAGGCTGACGGTCATGATGTCGATCAAATCCGGGTCGGCATCGTTCTGGTAGCTGAGCGGAGAGCCGCATGAGCCGCAGAACGTACGCACGACGCCCTTCGAAGAGGCGAAGGCCCGCGGGGCCCCCTGTTCGTAGACCAGCGCTCGCACCGGAAAGGTGACGAAGGGAAGCGTCGGAGCCGAAGCAACCTTTCGGCAGGTCTGGCAATGGCAAATGCCGCTCGCCAATGGTGCCTCATCAATTCTGTAACGGATCGCGCCACAGCCACATCCTCCGGCGTGACGGGTCTTCGCCTCGCTCATCCTGCGTACCCCCGTTTTCCTTCTGACGATCATCCGTACACCCCGATCAGCTTTGTGTACTCGGCCAAACCTCGCGCGGGACGGTGGAGTGTGCACATATCCCGCAATACGGCCCTAAGAATGGCCATAGATAAAAAAACCGCGCGCTACGGTTCGGTGCGAGCGGTCCAGAAGTCTCAATGGCGGGCTCTGTAGAGCCCGCAGCCGCGATCAAGCAGCTTGCGCCAGCTCGTCAGCGATCACCGTGTCGAGGTTCAGGAAGCAGACCATCGTCTTTTCGAGAGCCACGATGCCGCGGCAGAAGGCGCGCTGGGCTTCCGGGATGATTTCCGGAGCAGGCTGCAGGTCTTCGCTCTTGATGGTCATCATGTCGGAAACCTGCTCGACCAGCAGGCCGACGAGCTTGCCGGCGATGTCCGTCACGATGATGGCGGAGCGCTCGGATGGCTCGGTCATTTTCATGCCGAGGCGGCAGGCCATGTCGATAACCGGGATCACTGCGCCGCGCAGGTTGATGAGGCCAAGCACGTAAGGCGGCGTGTGCGGCATCGGCGTTACCGGCGCCCAACCGCGGATTTCGCGGATCGCCATGATGTCGATGCAGAATTCCTGCTCGCCGAGATGGAAGGAGACGATCTCGAGATGCGAGCCGGTCTGGTTGATGATGGTGTTGTTCATGATCAGAATTCTTCCCAGTTGTCTCCGGCCGGTGCGGCCATGGCTCTGGCGGTTGCGCCGCCGCTGAATGCGCCCGCGACCTTGCCGATCAGGCCTCGCGCGGGAGATGGTTTCGGATGCGAGACTGCGGTGGCTTCCCGCGGCGTGGAACGGGCATTCATGCCCTCGCCGATCTTGAACGTATCGATCAGCTGGATCAGGCTGTCGGCATCGATGGCGAGCGCGTGGCTTGCGGCGTTCGTTTCTTCCACCATGGCCGCATTCTTCTGCGTGACCTGGTCCATCTGGCTGATGGCGGTATTGATTTCGTTCAGTCCAGTAGATTGTTCGCGCGCAGAGGTTACGATTGATTTAACATGCTCGTCGATGCGCAAAACATCTTCGCCGATCTGGCGCAACGCTTCACCGGCTGCCGTCACCAGCTCACCGCCTGCCTTCACCTCAGCCCCCGATTTTCCAATCAAGGCCTTGATATCCTTGGCAGCACCAGCCGCACGACCGGCGAGTTCACGCACTTCCTGCGCAACGACGGCAAAACCCTTGCCGGCCTCGCCCGCACGTGCCGCTTCGACGCCTGCGTTGAGGGCGAGGAGATTGGTCTGGAAGGCGATCTCGTCGATGACGTTGATGATCGTTCCGATCTCGCGCGAGGCGGTGGCGATTCGCTCCATGGCGGCCATGGCATCGGTGACGACGATATCTGATTTTGCGGTATTCTGTCGGGTATGGGCAACCATGTGGCCGACTTCCTCGGCGCGATTGGTGGCGTTGCGAACCGTTGCAGTGATCTGATCGAGTGCGGCGGAGGTTTCTTCCAGCGATGCCGCTTGCTGTTCCGTGCGCTTTGCCAGGTCGTCTGCAGCCGAGCGCATCTGTTGACTGTGCGCCTGTATGGAGACGCCATTCTTGGAGATGCCGGCCATCGTCTGACGGAGCGTTGCCGTGGTCAGGTTGAAGTCGGCGCGCAGGCGCTCCAGTTCCGGCTTGAACGGCTGATTGATGGTGACTGTCACATCTCCACCGGCGAGCCGCACAAGGCCCTGGCCCAGTGCACTTACCGCACTGTTGAGTGCTTCGGTATCGGCCAGCTTTGCCGCCTCCCGGCCCCGGCGCTCGGCATCGCTCTGTTGGCGTTCGCTTTCGCTGCGCGCCTGGAACTCCTGCTTCTCGATTGCGGCAAGGCGGAAGCTCTCCGCCGCGCGTGCCATGTCGCCGATCTCGTCGCCACGATCGGTGGCAGGAACATGGTGGTCGAGGTCGCCACTCATGATGGCGTGCATGCTCCTGCGCACACCCTCGATGCCGCGCCGGATGGCGCCGCCATGAACATATTGCAGGGCTGCCATTGTCAGGATGGCCAGGATGCCAAGTGCGAGCTGGATCTCAATCGCCCGTTGGGAAATGGCGTTGGCGTCGTCGATACGGTTCTTTGCGAGTTCGCCGCCTTCGCGCGCGAGCGTGTCCAATGTCGCGCCGACCTTGTCGCCGCCAGCGTCGATGACGTCATCGAGCTTGTCGAATTCACCATCAGACGCGCCGGATTCGACGGCAGCCTTCAGGTCTTCGACGATACTCTTCCCCAGAGCCGCCACGTCCGCATCGTAAGTGGACAGCAGGCTTCCCGCGTTCAGCTCCTCTCCCAGTCGATGCATCTCCTTAGAGCTACCCTGCAATGCGTTAATCGCATCGTTCATCAGTTTCAGGCGTTCGGCCTTGACGCTGTGATTGCCGCGATCGACGATGGTGTCCATGGCGGCGAGAATGAGAGTGAGGTTTGCCGCGCGCATCTCATTGATGCGATCGACACTGGCCTGGATCTCGTTGGCGTGCCTGAGACCGGCGTCGGCGCTCGAATTCTGGTACCAGCCGACAGCCAGCATCGAGCCGAAGCCAATAAACGCCGCGCCTGCAAGAGTTCCAAGCCTCTGGCCAACGGACAGGCTCTTGCGCACTTTCATATCAGTCATGTGACGATTATCCCCCTCCGCGATGAGACGCGGCATGTACCTTGCGCTCATGCGGATAGCCGGGGTGGAGATACCAGGCAGACGTCATGTCATGAGAGCAGCTAGCGCTCTATCCAGGGCTAAATTTAGATGCGTTTTTTTAAGTATTTGCTAACCCTCAAAGATTGCATGTTGCGTTTTGTTACACCAAGCATTGGTGGTGGTTCCCATCTGATTGGGCTTTCCCGCGTTCCGGTGGGGCAATCCGTCGCCGCCGGCAAACATCTTGTTGAATTGCACGGTGAAGGACGAGGCGATATCACGCGGAAACGGGAATGGTCCCGATCTCAGGGGTTCGATCGATGAAGACTGTCCGCATTGCGGTCTGGGTTGCGGTGCTCGTCATGGCCGGAATCCTCGGCTGGCTGACGCTGAATGTCACCAAGACAAAGGAGGCCGTGTCCGAGGGACCGTTTGGCGTGCCATTCACTCTCGTCGCTCAGAATGGACAGCCGATCACCGAGCAGGCTTTCCGCGGCAAGCCGACGGCACTCTTCTTTGGTTTCACTCATTGCCCGGAAGTTTGCCCGACAACGCTGTTTGAGATGAATGGATGGCTGGAGAAGGTCGACCCGGAGGGCAAGAAGCTTCAGGCCTATTTCGTGACCGTCGATCCGGAGCGGGATACGCCTGAGGTGATGAACGAGTACGTCTCCAATGTCTCCAAGCGCATCATTGGCATTTCGGGCGCACCCGACAAGGTCGCCGACGTCATCAAGGGTTACCGCGTCTACGCCAAGAAGGTACCGGTGGACGAGAGCAATCCGAACGGCGACTACACGATGGACCACACGGCGTCCGTCTTCCTGCTCGATTCGGCCGGTCGCTTCTCCGGTACGATCGCCTATGGCGAAAATCCCGATACGGCTGTAAAAAAACTGGAGAACCTCGTCAGCAAGGGATGACGGCATGGCGTCAGGGCATCGCAGCATCTTGATCGCTGGCGCCGGTGCGACCGGTCTGACTGTCGCCCTCGAGCTGGCCCGGCGCGGGCACCTTCCGCGCATCGTCGATAGCGACACCGGCCCTGTGTCGCTCACGGAAAGCCGTGCACTTGGCATCAACGCAAGGACGCTGACGCTGCTTTCACCCTCCCGCGTGAGCGACGCCATACTGCAAGAATGCCAGCAGATCGCGCGCTTCCGCATCACGGCCAAGGGAAGACAGCTTGTCGATCTGGACACGACCAAGCTTCCCGGTCCCTACGGCGCAATCTACGCCTTGGCGCAGGGACATACGGAGCGCTTGCTGCTTGGCAAGCTCTCCGATTACGAGATCGTCCCGGAGTGGCAAACCGCCGTGGAGACGGTTTCCGGCGATCTTTCGAGACCAACCGTTGTGCTTCGAAAACCTGATGGCTCGGTCGAAACCGCAGATTTCGACATCGTGATTGGGGCCGACGGATCGCGTTCGGCGGTGCGCAAAGCCGTCGGCATCGAGTTCCCGGGGCAGTCGCTCGAGAGTAGCTTCCATCTGGCGGATTTTCGCTACGCTTTGCCGATCGATCCGGGTTTTGCCGAGATCAGCCTGGTCGATCCTGGTATCATCGGGCGTATTCCTGTTACCCGCGATGTGCTGCGCTACATCTCGACGCTTGCGGATTTCGAAGGCCGCATTCAACACCCCGCGCCTGTCGCCGAGCGCGTCTGGGCGTCCGATTTTCGCATTCACTTCCGCCATGTCGACACGATGGCAAAGGGCAATGTGTTTTTGGCCGGCGACGCCGCGCACATCCATTCGCCAGCCGGCGCGCGCGGGATGAACCTTGGGATTGAGGACGCATGCTGGTTGGCCTGGCTGATCTCGGAAGGGCGGCAGAAAGAGTATGCCGAACTCAGGATGCCGGCTGTCAAGAGGGTCATGAAGCAGACCTATCGGTTGACATCGCTGATCACCATGCGCAATCCGGTGGCAATCACGATCCGCGACCTTGCCGCGCCGCTGATCTTGCGGATACCTGCATTCTCGCAAAAATTGCTTCGCAGTGTATCAGGATATGATACGCAGTCGCCGCCGTGGATCGATGGCGCCCTATAGAAGAAAGACCGATTGTGAGTGAAATACGCCTTTATGTGACGACGACTGAAGTGCAGGCAGGTGAGATTCTGGATTTGCTGTCCGATGTCTTCGGCGAAGAAGACTTCGCAATCGCGACGACGGAGATCGACGAAAAGAAGGACATCTGGGAAGCGTCCGTCTACATGATGCGTGAAGACGAGGCTAAGGTTCGCACGCGTGTCGAGGAGGCGCTGAAGACAAGCTTTCCAGACGCCAAGGTCGAGCGTGAAGTTATTCCGGAGGTCGATTGGGTGGCGAAGTCACTCGAGGGTCTGAAGCCGGTTCGGGCAGGGCGCTTTCTTGTCCACGGATCGCACGACCGCGACAAGGTGCGTCCCGGCGACATTGCGATCGAGATCGATGCCGGCCAGGCCTTCGGTACCGGCCACCACGGGACGACGGCGGGCTGCCTGGAGACGATTGATCGGGTCCTGCGCTCGCGCAGGGTGCGCAATGCGCTCGACCTCGGAACTGGCAGCGGCGTCCTGGCAATCGCCGTCAGGAAGCTGCGGAACATTCCAATTCTCGCGACCGATATCGATCCCATCGCAACACGGGTCGCTGCCGAGAACGTTCGGCGCAATGGCATTGCGTCAGGTATCACCACCGAGACTGCGCCGGGTCTGCACTCGACCGCATTTTCTGCTCATGGTCCCTTCGATCTGATCATCGCCAACATCTTGGCACGGCCCCTGATCAAGATGGCGCCGCAGCTCGTCGATCATCTGGCGCCCGGCGGTTCCGTCATCCTTTCGGGAATTCTCGCCGCGCAACGCTGGAAGGTGTTGGCTGCCTATAACGGCGCGCATTTGCGGCACGTCCGCACGATCTGGCGCAACGGCTGGGTGACGATCCATCTCGACCGCCCTTGAGATGGAGGCAAAAGAAAAGGCGGTGCCAGTGGCACCGCCTTCGGACCAGTTTCCCGGTCATGCCCGCGAGCTCGAAGGAGGAGGAGCGCTCGAGCGGGCTTCTACTGGTTCTGATCGCCGATCTCGTGAGGGAGGAGGAGAAGAGAGCGGCGAGTTGCTCAGAACACGTAGCTGGTTGCGACCTGATGGCGCGTAACCCTTTGGCCGGCGCCGAGCATCTTGAGGGTGTCCTCATGGAGCGGACGGCGCGAGCCGATGATGTGACGCACGGTCTGGCGCTCGCCAGCCTGCACCGGGCTGCTGTAAGCGAAGCGCGACAGAGGGGCAGTCATATCTGAATTCCTTTTGTTTCGTTTAAGGTTCGTCTCGAACCCGTTTGATGGCGCCTATATAGCGATTTAGAAAAGCTGAGGGAGATGGTTTCGTTCATGGGAGCCATGCGTTGAATGCATAAAGCGTGCCAGTTTGTGAATCGGCGCCTCATTTCCGCCGAATTATTGGGCGGCCTTTGCTCAGGCTTCGCTTTGCGAATTCCTGCTATTCGCCTGAAATTCCGATAACATAACCGAATTCCTTCGCTGCGGGATTCGTACAAAAACCGGGTTATTGAGCATGTTCCAATCTTTCGAAGTCACTTCGACGCCACAATTTGGCCGCGACCGGGTCGCGGCGTTGCGAGACAGTTTTGACGCGCTTGGCATCGATGCCTTTCTTGTGCCGAGAGCCGACGAATTCAATGGCGAATATGTCCCGGCCTGTTCGGAGCGCTTGTCATGGTTGACGGGTTTTACCGGGTCGGCCGGCGTCGCCTTGGTTACGCGTTCGGCGGCGATTGTCTTCGTGGACGGCCGCTACGTGACGCAGCTTGCCGAACAGGTGGACAACTCCGTTTTCATCGGCGGGGACCTTGTGAACGAGCCGCCTCACGTCTGGCTTGCGAAGAACGGCTCCAAGGGTCTGCGCCTCGGCATCGATCCGTGGCTGCATTCTGGCGCAGAGGTGCGGCGCCTTGAAAAGGCGCTTGCCGAGATTGGCGGTTCGCTCGTTGTCCTGCCTCACAATCCTCTCGACAAGCTCTGGAGCGACCGGCCGCAGGAGCCGCTGGGACAGGTGACGATCCAGAACGTCGCGCAGGCGGGCGTGCTTGCCACCGATAAGATCGCGACCATCGCGGCCGATCTTGCAAAGAAGAACGTCAAGGCGGTGCTGATTGCCGATCCGTCTTCGGTCGCCTGGATCTTCAATATTCGCGGTGCCGACGTGCCGCATACGCCGCACCCCCTTGCGCGCGCGATCCTCTATGCCGACGGTAAGGCCGACCTTTTCCTCGACAAGCGCAAGACCGGTATCGAGGCCGAAGCCTATCTCGCGCAGATGTGCCTGCAGCTTCCGCCGTCGGAACTCGAAAAGAAGCTCTCAGCTGTTGCAACGGACGGTGGCCGCGTGCTGGTCGATCCTGACCTGACCTCGTATGCCTTGGCGCAGATCATTCGCAAGGCCGGGGGGGAGGTCGTGGAAGGGAACGATCCTGCGAAGCTGTCACGAGCCGTCAAGAACAATGTCGAGATCAACGGTTCTGCGGCCGCGCATCTGCAGGACGGCGCGGCGATGGTCGAGTTTCTCTATTGGCTGTCGCAGATCAAGCCCGGGACCGTGACCGAGATCGAGGTGGCGCAGAAGCTGGAAGCAGCGCGCGCCCGCCTCGGCCAGAGCATGCAGAACCCGCTGAAAGATATCTCCTTCGATACGATCTCCGGTGCCGGCGAGCATGCGGCAATCATGCACTATCGGGTGACGACGGAAACAAACCGCAAGCTGGAAGCAGGTGAACTCTTCCTGATCGATTCAGGCGCCCAGTACATCAACGGCACGACCGACATTACCCGCACCGTCGGCATCGGCTCGGTCACCGAGGACCACAAGCGCTTCTTCACGCTGGTCCTGAAGGGAATGATTCAGATTAGCACTGCGCGCTTCCCAAAGGGCACGCGCGGCTGCGACCTTGATCCGCTAGCCCGCATCGCTCTCTGGCGGGCAGGGGCTGATTTTGCCCATGGAACCGGTCACGGCGTCGGGTCGTATCTTTCCGTGCATGAAGGCCCGCAGCGCATCGCCAGGCTCTCAACGCAGGAGTTGCTGCCGGGGATGATCCTCTCGAACGAGCCAGGCTATTACCGCCCCGGCGCTTTCGGCATCCGCATCGAGAACCTGATCTATGTCCGCGAGGCGGAGGCGATTGAGGGTGGCGACATGCCGATGCTCGGCTTCGAGACGCTGACCTTCTGCCCGATCGATCGCAACCTCGTTATTGCGGAGCTTCTGACGCATGACGAGCTGCACTGGTTCAACAGCTACCATGAGCGCACTCGCGAGGCGCTGATGCCGCTGATCCACGACCACGACGTCAAAGCATGGCTGGAGAACGCGACCCTGCCGCTGGAATATTGAGAATTACTGCTGGCGTCACATGCCGATCGTGTGGCGCCAGCTCATGACGACGAGCCAGGCGACGATCAGCATCCAGGTGTGCGAGGCCCGCAGACCGACGATGAGGGCCACGAGCAGGGCGAGCTTCGAATCCCAACCTCCCACGAAGAAGGCCGGCGCAACAAGCGTCGTCAAGACAGCGGCGGGGACTGCGGCCAGGGCAGCCTCCATGCGCGGCGGAATGCGCTTCATCGTGGTGATGAGGACATATCCACCGATGCGGGTTGCGTAGGTGGCAACCGCGGCAGCGACGATCACGAGAGCCATGTGGAGATCGAACGCCATTGTTATACCTCGTGCAGATCGGATTCGAGTTCCTGCTCGTGCGGCGGAGGCGGGAACAGGGCGGCAAGGAGGATGCCTGCCGCCGCACCAAGGCTGACATGCCAGGGCGAGCCGACATAATGGTAGGCGATGACAGAGGCGACTGCGCTGACGGCGGCGACCGGCAGGAAATTGTCGCGATGACGGAAATCGAGGACGATGCCAAGGAAATAGGCCGGCAGCAGGATGTCGAGGCCGATCGACTTGGGGTCGCCGATGAAGCTGCCAAGCAGCCCGCCGAGCAGGCTTACCAGGACCCAGGGTATGTAGATGATGATGCCGAAGCCGAGATACCAGACGAAGGTGACCGGCTTGCCAGCTTCGCCTCGCTTGACGGTCTCGGCGAACTGCGGATCAACCAGCAGGAAGAAAGTGAAGAATTTCTGAAGCGGCGAGAAGTGCTTGATGTATGGCGCGAGTGCTGCCGAATAGAGAACGTGGCGAAAATTGACGGCCAGGATGGAGGCGACGATCAACCACGCCTGGACGTTATGACCAAAGAGCTCGATGCCGACCATCTGGCTCGCCCCGGCATAGACCGTGGCACTCATAAAGGTCAGCTCGGAGAGCGACATGCCGTTATCGACCGCGAGCGCTCCAAACAACGCCCCGAACGGGGCCGAGGCCAGTGCTACGGCCGAGCCGCCGCGCAAACCGTCGAAAAAATCAGCGCGAGTCATCAGCGATAATCCTTCTGGAATTTCGGTTCCCGTCTAGGGACGGGCAGTACTTGCCGCAAGCAAATTTCCTTGATCGAACGATCGATTTCGCTGAACCATGCGCGCGACCGATTGACGTTTAAGGAATAACGATGAACCAGATCGAATTTTCGAAAGAGGAAAAGGCTGAACTCATTGCACGGATCCAGCATTATTTCGACAGCCAACTGGACCAGCCGATCGGCCTCCTGAAAGCGGAGTTGGTTCTCGAATTTTTTGCCAAGGAAGTTGGCGCGGTCCACTACAAGAAGGGTCTCGAAGACGCGCAAATCGCCCTCGCCAGACGCATGGATGACTTTTCCGAGGACGTCTATCAGTTGCAGCGGCGTGCGACGGAGTGATCAGCCTTCCAGGATTTGCCGGCTGCTGACGATGTCAATACCGCGTGCGCGCATTTCCTCGATTGCCGTTGCAATGCCTTCGGCGGTAATGCCCCGGCTGGCATCCTCGATGAGGCGAACCCGTACGCCCGGCATCATTTCGGACGCATCCAATGCAGAGAACTTCACGCAATAGTCGGTTGCGAGGCCGCAAACATCGAGTTCGGTGACGTCCTGGCCCTCGAGAAAGTCGGCGAGCCCTGTGAGCGCGTCCTGGTCATTGTCGCGGAAGGCCGAGTAGCTGTCGACGCCACGATTCTCACCTTTCTGCAGGATGAGATCGATCTTGCTCGTCTTGAGGTCGGGATGCAGTTCCGCGTCCGCCGTGCCCTGAATGCAATGGTCCGGCCACAGCATCTGTGGCTTGCCGGATAGTGTGCCGAGTTCGAATGGCTCCCTGCCGGGATGTGAGGAGGCGAAGCTGCCGTGGCCGGGCGGATGCCAGTCCTGGGAGGCGACGATCAGGTCGTACTTGCCGCTCTCGATCAGCCGATTTGCGATTGGCACAACCTCGTCGCCGTGGGGAACCGGAAGATTGCCGCCCGGGCAAAAGCCATTTTGAATATCGACTAGAAGCAAGGCCTTCATCGGTGCGACTCCCATAATTTGCATTGCACCATGCCAAGGGCCAAACCGAGGCGCAAGCGCCGAGACGCTTCGCCGCAGGGGCGAAGCGAGCCCTGAAAAGGTCAAGTTCTTCAGCCCGTAAAAAGGCGATGCAAGCATAGCACAGAACCGGCACCGGGACTGCGAGACGTGGCAACGGTTTCGGTCAACCATTTCTATTGCGCCTCGCCGTCGATGGAGATCACGGCTCGCTATCGGGTCCCTGATTGATCTCGATGAAATTTGCGCGTTGGCGTCCTTGGTCTCGGCTCGAGGCAACCAGGGGGGCGGGACTTTGGAATCATTTTCTGCTCCTCGCCGGAGCCATTAACGATCTGTCAGGCTGTCTGAGCTTCGTCGCTGATACCGGTGTCGGCTGCGGCTGACGTGCCGTCGGCGAGTATTGGATCGTCAAAACCGGAAGGGCTGGAGGTATGCTGGAGGAAAGCGTTTGATGCGCCATTGACGCGCCCGCAATGCTGCCAATCTATTATCTCGCGCTACCAAGACGCGAGTGGTGACGATGATGGTGAGTGGCGTTCAGGGTATCGGCCGGCAAGCAACGGTTGCGACAGCCAAGTTTTGCTTCGTCATGCTGGCAATGATCTTCCTGGCTGCGGGATCTCTATCTTACTGGCAGGGCTGGCTGTTTCTCTTACATTTCTGCGGGTGGTGCGCAGCGCTTACGGCCTATTTCGTCAGGCGTGACCCGGATTTGGTCCGCAAGCGCATGAGCGTCGGACCGGCAGCGGAACGCGAGCCGTCGCAGAAGCGCATACAGGCCTTTAACAGCATCGCAATCCTTGCACTTTTCATAATTTCGGCGCTGGACCACAGGTTCGGCTGGTCGGTCGTGCCAGCCCTGGTCGTGCTTCTCGGCAATGCATTGATCGCAATTGGCTTTATTGGTTGCTTCTTCGTGCTCAGGCAGAATTCGTTTGCCGCGGCGACAGTCGGCGTAACGGAAGAGCAGCGGGTGATTTCCACCGGGCTTTACGGAGTGGTGCGCCATCCGATGTATGGCTCGGCGCTTGCGATGTTTTTCGGCGTACCGCTGGCGCTCGGTTCTTATTGGGGAGTGCTGGTCGTGTTTCCCGTCATTGGCGGCCTCGTTGCGCGGTTGCTCGATGAGGAGAAGTATCTTGTCAGGAACCTGGCTGGTTATGCGGAGTATCGTAACCAGATCCGGTGGCGCTTGTTGCCGGGGATCTGGTGACACATCAACCCCAGGCGGACTGGTGAGGAGGCGGCCCTTGCGGTAAATATCGCGTCAGGTTGAGGGAGGGAGCAGTGGCTATCAGTGTCGTGCAATTGGGTTCGCCTCGGGCAGAGGGCGAGGGCGTGCGCATCGGCACCGTTCGGCGACCCCCCCGAGGTGTGCTGAAGGAAGAGTTTGCAAGCCGCAACTTTTATGACGTCTGGCTGCCAATCCTTTCGCCGAGCCAGGCGCTCGTGACCGCGGCGAAGGCAGCGACCACCGACGCTGAATGGGGAGCCTTTTTGCGCAGCTTCACGAAGGAAATGAAAGTGCCGGAGGCGAGCCATGTGCTCGACCTGCTCGCCACGTTTTCGCATGCCAGCCATTTTTCAATCGGCTGCTATTGCGAGAACGAAAATCACTGCCATCGAAGTGTATTGCGGCGCCTGCTTGAAGAACGCGGCGCGGCTTTTATCGCGGAAGGCTGCGCCTGATGGCTGCAGAGAATCAGGAAGAGCCAAAGCCAGTGACCGAGCCCTCTCCAGAGGAGAAGATCGACGCGACCTTTCGTAATGGCTCGCTGACAGCTGCCGGCATCATCCTCGGTTTCTCCCTGAGTTTTATGAGCCACTGGGCTTCTAATCCGAATGATTGGAGCCGGATCGATATCCTGCCAATGCTGCTATTGACGGTCGGGATTGCCGTGCAAGTCAAGGTCTTCGCAGATCTGCTCGCCCGCGATTCGCTGATCGCCGCCAAATATGATCGGGCCAGGCGGCTGTTTCTAATCGGGATCGCGATCGTCGCCGCCGGGATCGGGCTCGCATTGCTCAACGATATAATGGGGCTGGGGTCGATGCCGATGCTGGGGTGAGCGGGCGCCACGCCCGCTCGTCGCGTTGGCCTTAGTCTGTCCTAGCAGCGGCAAGCGGCGCGGCTGTCGCTATCAGGATCCGAGAATGATCTTGCTGCAAGCAAATGCGATGGTCGGACTGCTCACGATGGCAATCATCAGCGAGGCTGCGATCATAGCGAGTGAATAGCGTTTCATCAGCGTCCTCCTTCTCTGCCGCGATCGGTACGCGCGTCTTTAGTATGAGGGAGGCACGGCAGCAAGCGAAGTCACGAAAGGGTGAGGAGAGCCGTGCTGACGTTGGTGGCATTTGTTTCTGCGTGATTGGGTCGCGGGCCTTCGCCTACGAAACCCGCTCCACAAAACCATCGAGCACGCGCTTCTGCCCAGCTTTATCGAAGTCAATCGTAAGCTTGTTACCTTCGATCTCGACAATGTTGCCGTTTCCGAACTTCAGGTGGAAGACGCGGTCGCCGGTTTTGAATCTGGAAGGCTCGGTGGCGGTGGATTTTGCCACCAGTTCGCCGTCGATGGTGCGGCCGCGCGGGCCGCTTTCGCCATAGCCGATGCGTTCGACGGCGTGGCCGGAGCGGGTGCCCCAATTGTCACGGGTGGCGTCAGTCTTGTTCTGCTGGGCGCGCTTCCAGCCGGGCGTCGTATAGGAGTTGGCGAAGGGATCGGCCTTGTCGAAGCGTGACTGGCCATAGCCGCCCCGGCCATAACCACCATAGCTCTGCTCCGTCTCCGAAACCTCGACATGCATTTCCGGCAGTTCGTCAAGGAACCGCGACGGGATCGTCGATTGCCAGAGGCCGTGGATGCGGCGGTTGGAGACGAACCAGATGTGGCAGCGCCGTTTGGCGCGGGTGATGCCGACATAGGCAAGGCGGCGCTCTTCCTCGAGGCCAGCGCGGCCGCTTTCGTCGAGCGAGCGCTGGTGCGGGAACAGGCCTTCCTCCCAGCCGGGCAGGAAGACAGTATCGAACTCCAGGCCCTTGGCGGAGTGGAGCGTCATGATCGAGACGGCGTCGAGATTTTCGTTCTGCTCGGCGTCCATGACCAGTGCGACGTGCTCGAGGAACCCGCGCATGGACTCGAAGCTCTCCATCGAGCGGATGAGTTCCTTCAGGTTTTCAAGGCGGGTCGGCGCATCCGCCGACTTGTCGTTCTTCCACATGTCGGTGTAGCCCGACTCCTCGAGGATCTGCTCGGCGAGTTCGGTATGGGCCGTGTTCTCCAGCATTTCCTGCCAGCGGCGGAAGGATTGGATAACGTCGAAGAGGGCCTTGCGGGCCTTCGGCTTCAGCTCATCGGTCTCGATCATGTCGGCGGCAGCCGCCAGCATCGGAATGTCGCGGGCACGGGCGTAATCGTGCAGCGCGCGCACCGTCGTGTCGCCGAGACCGCGTTTCGGGGTGTTGATAATTCGCTCGAAGGCAAGATCGTCTGCGGGCTGGGCGACGAGGCGGAAATAGGCGAGGGCGTCGCGGATTTCGAGGCGTTCGTAGAAGCGCGGGCCGCCGATGACGCGATAGTTGAGGCCGAGCGTGACGAAGCGGTCTTCGAACTCACGCATCTGGAAGGAGGCGCGCACCAGAATCGCCATATCGTTCAACAGATGCCGCTTGCCACTGGCATCGCCGCGTTGAAGCTGCTCGATTTCCTCGCCGATGGCGCGGGCCTCCTCCTCGGAATCCCATGAGGCGTGCACCTGGACCTTGATGTCTTCAGGATCTTTTCGGTCGGTGAAGAGGGTCTTGCCGAGCCGGCCTTCGTTGTGGGCGATCAGATGGCCAGCGGCACCGAGAATATGCGCCGTCGAGCGGTAGTTGCGCTCCAGCTTGATGACCTTGGCGCCCGGGAAATCCTTCTCGAAGCGCAGGATGTTGTCCACTTCGGCGCCGCGCCATCCATAGATCGATTGGTCGTCGTCGCCCACACAGCAGACGTTTTGCGGTTCGCCCTTGGAACGCTGCGCAAGCAGCCGTAGCCACATGTACTGGGCGGTATTCGTATCCTGGTACTCGTCGACGAGGATGTAACGGAAGCGGCCGTGGTATTCCTTCAGAAGGTCCGGATTTTTCCGGAAGATCGCGATCGGATGCATCAGGAGATCGCCGAAGTCGCAGGCGTTCAGTGTGGAAAGCCTTTGCTGGTAGGCGAAATAGAGTTCGCGGCCCTTGCCGTTGGCGAAAGCGCGGGCGTCGCCTTCCGGAATATCTCCGGGGCCGAGGCCCTTGTTCTTCCAGGTGTCGATCATGCCGGCGAACTGCTTGGCGGGCCAGCGCTTGTCATCGAGACCTTCCGCCTGAATGAGCTGTTTGATCAGGCGAACGACATCGTCGGTGTCGAGGATCGTGAAGTCGGACCGCAGGCCGACGAGTTCGGCATGGCGGCGCAGAAGCCTGACGCCGATCGAATGGAAGGTGCCGAGCCAGGGCATGCCCTCGACAGCGCCGCCAACGAGTATGGCGATGCGTTCCTTCATCTCGCGCGCAGCCTTGTTCGTGAACGTGACGGCGAGGATCTGCGAGGGGAACGCACGGCCCGTGTTCAGGATGTGGGCAATGCGGGTTGTTAGAACGCGTGTCTTGCCGGTGCCCGCGCCCGCGAGCACGAGAACCGGGCCTTCCAGCGTTTCGACGGCTTCGGTCTGCTCCGGATTCAGACCCGAAAGATAATCGGGGCGCCTGCCGCCGTCGCGGGCGGCCATGGCACGGGCGGCGAGCCCTCCGGCGGCAGGAGCGGCAGGGGCTGGCTGCTTGCGCGGCGGCTCGCCCGGCTCTTCATCGAAGAAAGGGATATCGTCGAAACTATTGCTCATGGCGCGTAATGTAGTGATTCGGGTTGGAAAGACCAGAAAAGATGTTCTGCTTTCATTCCGCTCCGGGCCGGCTGTCCTCAGTTTTGGTATCCGCTTGCAGGGGCAGCAACGCCAGCAAATTGTCGGATGGGGCACAGGCCCTGGGGCTCTCGGTGTCAAAGCGGGCCGGCTTCAGGCGACAAAATCAGCAAGGCAGCCGCTCTCGCAGATGAACGCAGTGACTTATAGCTTATGAAAAGTTGTAGGATTGGGTGAATTTCCTCTGAAGCTTAGATGTTTTTTAAGCATGAGCGGCAATCATTCGAGCAGAAACCGATAGGTCCTCCAGCGTTTCGGGGGACCGCTCCGGCGCCGGTGCGGGCGCCCCCGGACATGAGCGTTCGTGGTGCGGTTTGCGTGTATCAGTGTATTGTTGTGTTTGGAGTACAGTACCTTGAGCATTTATCGGCGCACTTCGGTGGATGCCGCGCTTTACGTTTTGCGTGACATCGGTCGCGATATGACCAAGACCCAAAGGCAGGTGTCGACCGGCCTCAGAGTGGAAAAATCGTCCGACAATGGTGCCTACTGGGCGATCAGTTCGACGCTGAAGACCGACCAGAAAGCCCAGTCGGCCATTCGTGACGCCCTTGGCCTTGCGGCCGCGACCATGGGGACAGCTTACGATGCAGTCGATAATGCAATCGATCTTGTCAGCGAGATCAAGGCAAAGCTCGTCGCGGCGACCGAGTCCGGCGTCGACAAGGACAAGATCAATACAGATATTACTCACCTGAAGGATCAATTGCGCTCGGTTGCCGAATCGGCGACCTTCAATGGCGACAATTGGGTTGCAATCGACGATTCCTCGGATCCCTCGAAGCCCAGGCAGATCCCTTCCTCCTTCATCCGCTATTCCGACGGAAGCGTCAAAATCGATACACTGAGCTATGAGGTCGACCTGGCGCCGGTTGGGGCGACAAGTTCGAAGGATGCGCGCTATCTGATCGATGACCGCACGACGGGATCGGGCGAATACGGCGCTCTCACCTCGCAGTATTTTGCCACCGAGGCTGGCGCGTCGCAGAACTACGTAATGCTGAAGAGCGCCGGCAACACTACGGGGCAGGTGGAGATCGGCGTTTCCAGCACGACGACACAGGCGCAGGTGAAGGAAATGATCACCGTCGTCGACATGATGCTGAACCAGATGACGACGGTTGGTTCGGCCTTCGGCGCGCTCGAAAAGCGCATTGGAATCCAGAGCGATTTCGCGCAGTCGTTGGACGATTCCTACTCCCGCGGCATCAGTCGCCTGATCGATGCCGACATGGAGGAGCAGTCGAGCCGGCTACGCGCCCTGCAAACGCAGGAGCAACTCGGCCTGCAGTCGCTCAACATCGCCAACGCGAGCTACGACAAGGTTCGGCAGCTCTTTGAGAACTTCTAGCCGTCGTCCCTGCAACAGGTCTGTCGTCCGCATACAGGCGGGCGATCGGCGGCTCGGTCTGCCACTGTGGCTTGCGATCCGCAGTCGCTGTGTATTTTTCCCGGTTTCCCGTATCTGGAGCGCCTGCTTCATCTTGTTGCCGCAATCCTTAATACTGGTCGCATCAACACCGAATTGGAGACAAGCCTGTCCATGATCAAGAAATTCATACTTTTGTCTGTTGCTGCAACTTACCTCAGTGCCTGCACCACCACCGACCCCTATACCGGCGAGCAGAAAATGTCGAACACGTCAGGTGGGGCGCTGCTGGGTGCCGGCGTGGGCGCGCTTGCCGGCCTGGCTGTCGGCGGCTCGCCGGTTGGACGCCGCAACGCTGCGCTGATCGGCGCCGGCGTTGGCGCGCTCGCAGGGGGTGCGATCGGCAACTACATGGACCAGCAGGAATCCGAATTGCGCGCCCAGCTCCAGGGAACAGGAATTTCTGTTACCCGCCGTGGCGACAATATCATCCTCAACATGCCGTCCAACATCACGTTCGATGTCGACCAGGATGCCGTGAAGGCCGGCTTCTACCCGACGCTGAATTCGGTCGCGATCGTCTTGCGCAAGTTCAACCGCACGCTGATCGACGTGAACGGTCACACCGACTCCACCGGCAGCCTGCAGCACAACCAGGACCTGTCGCAGCGCCGCGCCATGTCGGTCGCCGACTATCTCGGGACGCAGGGCATCGATCCACGCCGTGTTTCTGCTGTCGGTTTCGGTCCGTCGCAGCCGATTGCTTCCAACGCCACGGAAGCTGGTCGCGCGCAAAACCGCCGCGTTGAAGTCCAGATCGCGCCTGTCACCCAGAGCTGATCCACATTTCAGTCAAGAAGAACGGCCGGGCCAATGCCCGGCCGTTTTCGTTATTGATGCATCGTCGCACCCTTGGTGACCTTGTCGACGATCTTCTTTTCGGCGCGGATGGCTATGCCGACGACCTTGGCATCGTCAGGTGCGAATTCGGCAAAGATGGCTCTGTTGGCGGCGTCGTGGCCAGTCGCAAACATCTCCTCAATAAACAGCGACGAGGTTATGCCGCGATCCAGGGAGCGGCGGTGAATTGCCGATAGCGTCTCGCCTTCAGCCGACAACACGATAATCGGCTGGATGGACAGCGCATTGTAGAAATTGCCTGAGCGATCCTTGTACGCTTCACCGATGATCTCGGGGTTCTGTCCGGCAATCCCGCTCATCAGGAAAGCAGTGACATTCAGCTTCTGCCAGGATGCAAGATTGTTTCGCAGGACGATCGCAATTTTGGTATCAAACATTCCAGTCTCTTTCATGCGGGTTCGAAAGTCGCGTTGGATCAGGATGTAAACAGCCATGCCTTCGAGGGTCTTGAACGTTTGTGCACGCAACCCGGCGCAGACGGGATCGTAATTGCGTCGGGCTTTCCCGGCATCGAGCGGATGGAAGCGCGGTTTTCTGGAAAGGCGTTCGAGCCGCATCGACACGATACGTATGCTCTCGGCGTCACGATGAAGGGTGTGCAGACGTTCTCCTATCGCGGCGCGCGTCGCTTCAGCATGCCGGGGCAGGTGCTGGTGCTGCATCCGGATGAAGAGCATGATGGTGGAGCTGGTAGCGATGACGGGCTGCAATATCGCATGCTCTATCTAGAGCCGGCGCTGCTGCGCGAATGCCTGGAAAAGGAAAAGATCGGGCTGCCTTTCGTTGCCGAGCCTGTGATCGGCGACCCCCTGCTGGCAGGTACGTTGCTCGAAGCGCTTGGCGAGCTGGATCGCGAACTCGATGAGTTATTCGTCGACGATTTCGTTTCGCGCGTTGCCGGCGCCCTCGCAAAGCATGCAAAGACCCCGGAGCGTCCACTCGGAAATGTGGCGTGGCAGCGGGCAAGATTGGCGCGTGATTATCTCGAAGCGCATGCCACGGAAGCTGTGCGATCCGGCGAGTTGGAGACTGTCACTGGCCTCGACCGCTTTTCCCTTTCGCGCCACTTTAGAGCCGCTTTTGCGACAAGCCCCCATCGCTACCTGCTCATGCGGCGCCTGCAGCAGGCGCGCGCCATGATCGGTGCGGGCGACGGGCTTTCGGATGTGGCGGCGGCCACCGGCTTTGCAGACCAGAGCCACCTGACCCGCCACTTCAAGAAAGCCTATGGCATGACGCCCGGCCAATGGGCGAGCCTTAGACGGGCTTCTCCGCAAGGCCGGATAGGCGCGCGATAAAGCGTGCCAGCATTGGGCCGGTAAACAGGATGACGAGGAAGCGGCCGGTTTGCATCGCCATTACGAAGGGCACGTCGACGTCGCTCGACGCTGCGATAATGGCCACGGAATCCGCGCCGCCGGGGCTGGTGGCAAGATAGGCCGTGAGCGGGTCGACGCCAGCGAATTTGTGCAAGGCAAAGGCCATGCAGCCACAAATTGACATCAGCAGCAGGATTGCCGCAGCCACGCGGGGCAGGGCACGAGCCGCGTGCATGACGATGCCACGGGTGAAACGCAGTCCGATGTTCCAGCCGATCAGGGCATAGCTGATCGCCAGGAGCCATGGCGGAAGCTCGATGGTGAACAGACCGAAGCCCTGAAGCAGCGAGCCGACCACCAGCGGCACAGTGATCGTGCCACCTTGCACGCGAAAGCGCACAGCAATGTAGGCGCACAGGCACGTGAGCGCGACAGTGGCGGCGAGCGCCTGCCAGTCGACCGGAGGAAAGAGGATGAACGGTGGCGGTTCACCCCCATCGGCGGCTACCCACAGGCGGGAGACGACCGAGGCTGCCACCGCGACGAAGACCACACGCAGGTATTGCATGAAGGCAACGAGCCGGGCGTCGGCGCCATAGGCTTCGGACATGATAACCATTGCGGAGGCTGCCCCTGGCGAGGAACCCCAAACCGCGGTCGTTCCGGGCAAGACCTGCCAACGGCTCAGCAACCAGCCAAGGCCGGCCGCCGCGACGATGACGGAGAAGATCATCGCGAGAAAGAGTGGTGCGTCGCTCGCCATGGTCTTCAGGATATCGACGGTGATGGCGCGCGCCATCAGAAAACCGACGAGCGCCTGGCCGAAGATGAGTGGCCAGCGCGGCACTTGAAGCGATCCCTTGCCGATGGATAGGGCAAGGATAATTGCCGCCACCATCGGGCCAATCAGGAGCGAGGCCGGAAGACCAAGCATTTCTAGGCCAACTACCAGCAGGGTTGAGACGCTGAGCAAGAGCATCCATCGTGGCAGGCTGGCGTTTTGAAAGAAGCGGCTGGCGTCGTGCAATGGCATGATTCCCATGCATGTCTAGCCAATGCGGAACCGCGATCAGTCGAAACACGGGGTAGCACTGGCTCAAAAGAAACCGGCCGGAGAGACCGGAGGAAATGCGCCGATATAGGCGCCAGTCGAGGAATGGGTCAATTGCGAAATCCTGCAGGGTTTGCAGTGTCAGAGGCTGACGCGCTCAGCCAGAAAGTCGAGCAGCGCCCGCACGCGGGCCGGCAGCGGGCCGCCCTGGCCGATGTAGACGGCGTAGAATTCCTCGATGTCGCCGGGGTTGATGTCCTCGAGAACCGGCACCAGCCGCCCGGCCTCGATATCGGCGCGAACGGTGAAGCTCGCAAGGCGGGCAAGGCCTGCACCTGATAGCGCCATATAGCGCATCGCTTCGCCGTCACCCACCTGGACGCCTGGCGTAATCGGCAGCGCAATGATCTCGCCACCATCGAGCAAGGGCCAGCCCTGAACGCTGCGCGCATAGGAAAAGCCGACGCGGCGATGACGCTTCAGGTCGGCGATGGTCGTTGGTTCGCCCGCGCGTTTCAAATAATCCGGCGATGCTACGATCAGCTTGCGGGTAAAGCCAAGCTTGCGCGCAATGAGACTGGAGCTCTTCAGCGGTCCGGCGCGGATCGCGACATCGGCTCGATCCTCGACCAGATCGACGACGGCGTCGGTATGCGAGATGTCGAGCGTGACGGCGGGATTGAGCGCCAGAAATTCGCAAACCAGCGGCGCAAGAATATGGTGGCCGAAGGAGGCGCTGGTATTGATGCGGATGGGCCCCGTGGCCTGTTCGCCGGCGGACGCATAGCGTTCGGCTTCCGCTATATCTGCAAGAATGGAAACGCTGCGCTCGTAAAAGGCGCAGCCTTCGGGTGTCAGATGCAGCTTGCGGGTCGAACGGTTGACGAGGCGAGCGCCAAGGCGTGCCTCAAGCCTTGCCACAAGCTTGCTCACCGCGGATGGTGTCATGCGACAGGCGCGAGCAGCGGCGGTAAAGCCGCCGAGTTCGACGGCACGCACGAAGACTTCCATTTCCCCGGAGCGATTGATGTCTTGCCTGCTCACGATGACTTCAATTCACGGATGGGTTTCCTTTCGGCAATCTATATCACGGTAGATTTCGTGTCTATCTCTTCTGAAGTCCACAACAGGAGACAGATCATGGAATATAGAAATCTCGGGGGATCGGGCCTTAGGGTGCCGGTCTTGAGCTTTGGGGCGGGAACGTTCGCAGGCTCTGGCCCGCTCTTCGGCGCATGGGGTAATACGGACGCGGCCGAAGCCCGGCGCCTCATCGACATTTCCCTGGAAGCGGGTGTTAATCTCTTCGACACCGCAGATGTCTATTCGGGCGGCGCCTCCGAGGAAGTTCTTGGTCAGGCGATCGCTGGGCGGCGCGACGCTGTGCTGGTCTCAACCAAGATCGCATTGCCGATGGGCGATGGTCCTGGCGAGTGGGGAACATCGCGCTCGCGCCTCATCCGCTCGACAGACGAGGCATTGAAGCGGCTTGGGACGGACTATATCGACCTGTTGCAGCTTCATGCATTCGATGCCTCGACACCCATCGAAGAGGTACTCGCAACGCTGGATGGGCTGATTGCTGCAGGGAAAATCCGCTACGTCGGCGTCTCCAATTTCGCGGGATGGGAGCTGATGAAGTCGCTCGGCATTGCCGAGCGGCATGGCTATCCGCGTTATGTTGCGCATCAGGTCTATTATTCTCTTGCCGGACGCGACTACGAATGGGAACTGATGCCGCTTGCTGCCGATCAGGGCGTCGGCGCATTGGTCTGGAGCCCGCTTGCCTGGGGCCGCCTCACCGGCAGGATCCGGCGTGGCCAACCGTTGCCGGAGAGCAGTCGGCTGCATCAGACGGCGGAATACGGCCCGCCGGTCGATGAGGAGAAGCTCTACGATATCGTCGAGGCGCTGTTTGAGATTTCCGAAGAGACGGGCAAGACCGTTCCGCAAATCGCGCTCAATTGGCTGATCGGTCGCCCAACTGTTTCGAGCGTCATCATCGGCGCGCGCAACGAGGAGCAACTGCGGCAGAATCTCGGTGCCGTCGGCTGGTCACTGTCGAAGCAACAAGTGGAAAAGCTCGACAAGGCAAGTGCCGTGACCGCAGCCTATCCCTACTTCCCCTACCGCAGACAGGAGGGCTTCGCGCGGCTCAATCCGCCGTTGGTCTAGACGGCACTCGGCAGGGAACAGTTCTGCCCAATCTTGTACTAGACAGGCGCTGTCTCTTGTCTCATACCAACTTGCCTCCCGGCAGCGAAGGCGAAGGAGATCAAAGAGATGGCGCTCAAAGATGCAAAAACCGGAACACGGAACGAGGCTGGCATCGCTGCCGCGATCGGCGTTCTGAAACAGAGGTTCGGCGAGCGCTTCCAGACCGGTCAAGCCTTTCGTGCCCAGCATGCACATACCACCACTTACATTCCCGCGCAGCTCCCCGACGGCGTGCTTTTTGCCGAGAGTGCCGATGACGTAAAGGCTGCAGTCAAGGTCTGCGCCGACCACAAGGTGCCGATCGTTGCTTTCGGCACGGGCTCTTCACTCGAAGGGCAGGTCAATGCGCCCAACGGCGGTATATCGATCGATTTCAGCCGAATGAACCGGGTTCTTGAAGTCAACGCCGAGGATCTCGACTGTACCGTCGAGCCCGGCGTGACGCGCGAGGAGCTGAACACCTATCTCCGGGATACCGGCCTGTTCTTCCCGATCGATCCCGGCGCCAACGCCTCGATCGGCGGCATGACCTCGACACGCGCCTCGGGAACGAATGCCGTGCGCTACGGCACGATGAAGGACAATGTGCTTGCAGTAACCGCGGTCACAGCCAACGGAGAGGAAATCCGCACCGCGCGACGCGCACGCAAGTCGTCCGCCGGCTACGATCTGACCCGGCTCTTTGTCGGCGCGGAAGGAACGCTGGGCATTTTGACCTCTGTAACGTTGCGGCTGCAGGGTATTCCGCAGAAGATCGGCGGCGGTGTCTGCGCTTTCCCAACCGTTCGCGCTGCCTGTGATGCTGTCATCATGACCATCCAGTTGGGCATTCCGGTTGCCCGCATCGAGCTTCTCGATGCGCTGCAAATTCGCGCCTGCAATGCCTATTCAAAACTCAGCTACGAGGAAAAACCGACGCTCTTTGTCGAGTTCCACGGCTCGGATGAAACCGTTGCCCTGCAATCGGAGCAGTTTGCCGAGATCGCCTCTGAATGCGGAGGCGGTGAGTTCTCGTGGACCGTCAACGCCGAGGACCGCAGCAAGCTTTGGAAGGCACGCCACGATGCCTACTGGGCGTCGCGCGCGCTGGCGCCCGAGATGGCGGCGCTCTCGACGGACGTCTGTGTGCCGATTTCGCGTCTTGCCGACTGCATCGGCGAAACCCAGGCCGATATCGAGGAACATGGTTTGCTGGCCATGATCGTCGGGCATGCCGGTGATGGGAACTTCCATGTGCTTCTGTTGTTCGACGACAAAACGGAGGAGGGCATTGCGATCGCCGAATCCTTTGTCAGCAGGCTCAACGCTCGCGCTTTGGCAATGGATGGTACCTGCACTGGTGAGCATGGCATCGGCCAGGGCAAGATGGCATTCCTTGAAGAGGAACTCGGGGGGACCGTCGAGCTGATGCGCCAGGTCAAGAAAGCGCTCGATCCGGACGACATCTTCAACCCTGGAAAGATATTCCACCGCGCCTGAAATCGAGAATTCCACCGGAGTTGTAGGCCGGCCAAGATTGACGCTACGGGAGATTGATTGGCGATGAGCGAATTCATCTCCAAATCAAGTAAATAGAGCATGATGTTGCCCGAAAGCTGCTTCACAGCTTTCGGTATCATGCTCTAGTGTCCGCGATGGATTCCCAAATGGAGAATTGTTAGTTGGTAGGCCGGTTCCTCGTCTTCTTGGGCGGAGTGATTGTCGTGGCGCTGTTCGTGGCGCTGCTGGCGCCGCTCTTTATCGACTGGACCGACTTCCGAAAAAATTTCGAGGATCAGGCAAGCCGGATCATCGGCAAGAAGGTCGTTGTTCACGGCGCGGTGGATGCGCGCCTGCTGCCGTTTCCCTCCGTGACACTGCATGATGTACGGGTTGGCCAGGAACTGGATGGATCGCCGATCGTACAGATCGAGCAATTCTCCATGGACGCGGAACTTGCGCCTTTCCTGTCGGGCGAGGCATTGATCTTCGACATGCGCGTCGTCAACCCGAAGGTGAAGCTGAGACTTCTGCAGGACGGCACGCTCGACTGGACGCGTGGCAGCCGGCCTGAAATTCCGGCGAGAACGGTTGTTCTCGAAAACGTTCATGTCACTGGC
The DNA here is from genome assembly GCF_000312665.1 of Rhizobium mesoamericanum STM3625. GTDB lineage: Bacteria > Pseudomonadota > Alphaproteobacteria > Rhizobiales > Rhizobiaceae > Rhizobium > Rhizobium mesoamericanum. Next base: position 3,897,480 of record NZ_HF536772.1, read on the forward strand.
GGTGATCTCCAGTTCATCGACGATCAGTCGGGGCGCTCGCGGCACGTTACCGGCTTGAACGCCGAGATGTCGGCAAAGTCGCTTGCCGGGCCGTGGCGGATCGAAGGTGATGCTGCCTTGGACGGCGCGCATGGCAGCTTCAGCATCGCCAGCGGTCAGCCGGACGAAAACGGAGTCCTGCGGATGGGCACGCGGCTGCAGCCCGACAAGCAGCCGGTGACCGTCGATCTCGACGGCGAGCTGAAGCTCGTGGACAGCAGGCCGAACTATCAGGGAATGATTTCTGCATCCATCGAGAACCGAAGTGGCAGGAAGAGTGACAAGACCGATGTGCCTCCGCGGCTGAAAGGCAAGTTCGAACTCACCAATGAAAGCGTTCGAATACCGGAGTATCGGCTGGAGGTCGGACCGACGGATGATCCTTATGTCGTCACCGGTGAGGCGACGCTCGACACGGGAAGCAAACCGCAATTCCTGCTGATTGCAAATGGCCAGCAGATCGACGTCAATCGTATCGGCAATCAGGGGGTGAACGGCAAGACCAACCGTGATCCCAGTCTTTCCGCCCGACAGCGGCTTAACGCGCTGATCCAGATCGTTTCACAAATCCCAGTGCCGCAGGTGCCGGGGAAGGCAAGCGTCCGGTTGCCCGCGATCGTCGCTGGAGACACAACGATCCGCGACGTTCAGCTCGATGTCGCACCGGCAGGCCAGGGTTGGGTGGTCGACAATGTTGTCGGCACGCTTCCCGGACGAACGCAGGTCGAGGGCCAGGGCAAGCTCAATCTGCAGGGGCAGGCATCCTTCGACGGGCGGATCACGGTGGCCTCCAATCAGCCCAGCGGTCTTGCGGCATGGCTTGCGGGCTCTGTCGATCCCGCGATCCGGCAATTGCGCCAAGCGGGCTTTTCGGCGGATGTCGGCCTCACTCATGACCGCCAGACGTTCAGCAACCTGGAAATTGCCGTCGGACAGGCGACGCTCAAGGGCAGGCTCGATCGTCAGGTGGTGGCCAATCAGGCCCCGACACTTGACGTGGCGCTTGCCGGCGACGCGCTTGATCTGGATGCGCTGCGTGCGCTTGTCGGATTGTTCACCGGTCAGGATGCCGGCGACAACGTGCTCGATCACAAGATTCACGCGCGTCTGAAGGCCGACAAGTTCACGGCCTTTGGCGTCGAGGCCGCCGATGTCGAGACAAGCTTTGCAATTGCTGACGGCGTTCTTGCGGTGGAACAGCTTTCCGTCAAGAACCTGGCGGGTGCCGAGGTGACAGCAACAGGTCGCGCCGAGGGATCGCTGCTGGATTACAAGGGCTCTGGAGAAATCACCTTTAAGTCCGCCGATCCGGGCTCGTTCTTCACCATGCTCAAGCAACATCTGCCACCGCATCCGGTCATGGATAGGCTTGTGCGCAATGCCGCGTGGTACACCAATACCGCGCTGCGCGGAGCGTTGACGCTCGGAGGCGACAAGGGTGACGGCCTGACCCTGACATTGGCAGGGGTGAGCAATGGAAGCCGCGTCAATCTTGACTACCGCATGTCGGATCTCCTTGCGCTGACAGACAAGGGCACGACGAACCTTGAGGCAACGCTTGAGAATAGCGTCACCTCGATCCTGTTTGGACAGGCCGGTCTCGATCCCTTGCCAGTCGATGCAGATGCCAACGGCCGTCTGACCCTGAAGGTGCAGGCCGAGGGGACGGATCCTGCCGACGCGCAGCTGACATTTGCCACCGACCGCACTTCATTTACCGCAGGTGGCAAAGTGGATGTCCGCCCGCAAGCCTTTATGAACGGTCAGCTTGCGGTATCGCTGGAGAGCGCCGACCTTGATCCGTATCTTGTCATGAACGGTATCGCCATGCCGCAGATGGGTACAGGCTTGCCGTTCAAGCTGACGACGAACGCGACCATCGATGGTGACAAGATCGCTTTTGCGGACATCGCAGGACATGCCGCCGACAACGAGTTCAAAGGCGCGCTGACCGTCGACCGCAAAGCGGAGAAGACAACGGCGAAGGGCGAATTGGCGCTGTCCAAGGCCGATGCCGCGTGGCTCGGAGAGGCTGTCTACGGTCCAATGACGGATGCGGCGACAGGGGATCTGTCGAAAGCGGCGCTTGGCCTGCCAGTTTTCAAGGATATCGACGTCAACCTCAAGCTTTCCGCAAAGCAATTCTTTCCTGGCTGGCCGGGTCCCATTTCGGATTTCACGTCCAATGTGGCCTATAAGGGCGACGAACTGCAGCTCAACGACATCAAGGGCGCCTGGGATGGCGGCAGCTTGAATGGCAGTGTGCTGTTCACTAATGCTGATGGTACGGGCTTCTTCCAGACAAAGCTGGCTCTGGCGGACGCGGACCTCGCCGGGGTCGTCTGGCCGCGCGACGGAGCTCCGGCTGCGAACGGCAAGTTCGGACTGGCACTTTCTCTGGAAGCCTCCGGGAAGTCGATGAAGGACATCGCTGGTTCACTGAACGGCTCCGGTGAAGTGAGGCTCGGGGATCTCAGTGTACGTGGGCTTAATCTTGGCATGCTGGCGCCATTGCTGGCCGCCACCGATCCGATGCAGGATCAGCTGAATGCCGGTAAGGTCCATCCCATTGTTGAAACCTTGCTCAACAATGGCGAAGCTAAGCTGCCGCCAACTGCCATTCCCTTCAATGTGACGGATGGGATCCTGCGCTTTCAGAACGTCAGCGCGGCGACCGATCAGGCAAAGGTGGTCGGCAACGGTCAGATCGATCTGCCCCAGCAGCGGATCAACGCCTCGCTTAACATTGCGCTGAATCCGGGCAGCGAGATGCTTCCCGGCGCCGAGCCGGCGATACGCCTCGATTTCTCCGGGCTGCTTGCATCGCCGGGCAGGACCATCGATGTCACGGATATCACCGGCTTCCTGTCGCTGCGCGCCTTCGAGCGTGAGCGTCGGCGCGTCGAGCGTCTACAATCGAACATTCTGGAGAAGCAGCGACTGCGCCGCGAAGTCGCTCTCTACAAGTTCAATGACACAGAGCGCCAGAAGGCTGCCGCCTTCGAGGCACAGAGGCGGGCTGAAGAGCAGCGTCTGAGAGCTTTGGCTGCACAGGCCGAGCGAGAAAGACAAGCAGCCGAAGCGAAGGCAAAGGCTGAGGCGGAAGCCAAGGCCAAGGCCGACGCAGAAGCACGCGCCAGGGCAGCGCAAGAGAAGGCTGCAGCAGATGCCGCTCGGCGGGCGCAGGAGCAGCTTGCCATACCGCCTGAAAACTCGCTCAATTTCAAAACAATACCTGGGCTTCCGGGCGTGCAGATGCCGCAATAGGCATTGCGCGAAGCAGATGCTCAGCCTTCCCAAACCAGGGAATTGAACTATCCACTGCTGTCGGATTTCAGCCAATGAAACACATAGACGCGCAGTGCCGACGAGAGGTTGCCCTCCGGCTGCCGCTGATCATCTATCTCGGAAATCAGCGCTGCTAGCGGAATAGCGCGCGCCCTGGCGATATTGTTCAGCTCAATCCAGAATTCGTCCTCCAGGGAGAAGCTGGTGCGGTGTCCGTGCAGGGTCGCGGAGTGCTTGCGGATCATCACAGGGATTGAGAATTCGATTCAAGTTGCTGAGGAGGTGAGTGCAGAAAACCGCCCAACTGATTGATCCCGGAATCCTTTCCGTTTTTCCGGACCGTCATTTGTCGTCTTCGGGTTTCTCGATCCTGCCTTGTTGATGAGAGCGCTCGGCTTTCTCGTTCAGGGCCTTCGTGAGCTGCTTTTCAGCCTTGGTGCGGCCGAAAGAGATGCGGTTTTGATCCGCCTGCTTCTCCTTTTCAGCGCGGGCCTGCTTCTTTTTAAACTGACGGAGATTGACGACTTCGGCGGTCACGGATGGCCTCGATCGGAATTGAAAAAAGGGAAGCAGTTGCTTCCCTTTGGTTCTACTGCTTCTTTCGGAAGGCGTCGAGCGAGACGACCGAACCGGGCTTTTTTTCCTCACCCTCCGCTTTGGTAGCGGGCGTTTCCTCAGACTTCTCGGACGCCACCGGATAAGCGGTTATTTCGGCGGCCGGAAGCTCATCGCTGTCAGTGAGAGGCACGTCGAATTCCAGTTCGAAGTTCACGGAGGGATCGTAGAACCCGCGGATGGCGTTGAACGGAATGAAGAGCTTTTCTGGAACATCAGAAAAGGATAGGCCGATCTCAAAGGACGTCTCAGTAACCTTCAATTCCCAGAACTGGTGCTGAATGACGATGGTCATCTGCTCGGGATACTTTGCCTTCAGGTGCTGCGAAATGCGAACACCCGGCGCGCCGGTGAGAAAGGTGATGAAGAAGTGATGCTCGCCCGGCAGGCGGCCCGTCGCGGCAACTTCAGACAAAACCTTGCGGATGACGCCGCGCAGTGCGTCCTGTGCCAGAATGTCGTAACGGATGTGATCCTGCCCCATGCTTTCCTGTCTTTCTTTGGTTCGGACTCGTTTCCCAAGGCTGTATGGCATGCCAAGACGCCCTGGAAAAGGCCTGAGCCGAGTCATGCTTGACCAAACCATACATGATTTGCGCGCAAGGGAGAAGGTGAAGGCTTCTGTTGCCAGGTGCCTTCGGACCCCGCCTAGAGGTGCGAACCACTAGGGCTTTATTTGAAGTGTCACACCGCGATTAAGCAGCGAGACGAGCTTCCGCATAGTTGTCGTTTGCAACTACAATTTTAGCCCGATAACGGCGGTACAATGCCGAGCAAAAAGACGATCTTTACACCCTTGTCGATCCTGTTTCGCCCCCATCAAAAGCCGGCCATCTCACTGTAAGCCCGCCGGTTTTTGGTGGAGGCGCCGGGTACCGCCCCCGGGTCCAATAGGTTTATTACACCGCTCATTTATTGCCATAGCCGGCCCGAGGACCGGCAGGGCTGATATAGTGTTTTCCGTCTCGGATGGGAAGAGGTGTTGTCACAAAACCGTGCCATAAGGCAGGAAGGCAAGGAGGTCGCCAGCCACTGCGCCTACGAGACGGCCTTTGGATCGTTGAAGACGCCACGCTTCTTGATGAGACTGACAATTCCGGTGGCCGCTCCTACTGTCGCAACAAGTAAGCCAAGCAGAGGAATGAAGGGAAGGGCAGGTCATTGGCTGCCGCCAACAACAGCCCGGTAGATTTCGATCAGGAGGGCAGCCAGCAGCGCGGCTGAGACAGTCGAATAGTCCTTCGCGATCACGCGGTTCACATTGAAGACCATGCCTTCAGTCGCCCGCGCGAAGTTACTGAAATGAAGCATCCAGCGAGAAACATCCCGACAGTGGGCTCGATAGGCATCGCCAAACTTCTCTTAACATCTGATTGCAGTATTTGCAGACGAAGTTCCCGACAAGGATTGCGGTTGCCTTCCTCTTGGTGCTCAGCCCTATTTCACGGCCACGATGCCGCAGAAGTTGTACCAGCGGAAAAACACCTCGGCGCTGCGGAATCCGACTTCCTTCAGCAGCTGCATGTTTTCTTCCAGCCGATAGGGGATGAGCACATTTTCAAGCGCTTCGCGTTTCTGTGATATCTCGATTTCCGAGTAGCCGTTGCGGCGCTTGAAATCGTAATAGTGCTGGATGAACAGGCGATTGAAGACCGTGTCCTCGCTGGTCAGCTTCTCGACTAGCAGCAGGCAGCCCTGATCGTTCAGGCCGGAGAAGATCATCTTCATCACGCGCTCTCGAAACAGAGGGCGAATGAATTGCAGAGTGAGCAGCATGGTGACGACGCTAGCGTTCTCCATGTGGAGACCCTGGTGAAGGTCGACGACTTTCAGCTCGATGGGTCGCTGCGTGTCTGTGTGCGCGATTTTCTGTGCCGCCTTTTCCAGCATGTCAGGAGCATTGTCGACCCCGATGAAATTGACGGTCGGACAGATCATTCGATCGAGCGCGAGCAATGTCGTCGCGGTCGAACAGCCTATGTCATAGAGATTGGTCCCTGGTCTGGCGAAGTCTTGCGCCAGCTCGCAAACCATCCGCTGCATCTCTTGGTAATACGGTACGGATCGGCTGACCATATCGTCGAAGACATCAGCGACCTTCGCATTGAAGGCGAAGTCGCCAATGGGCTGATCACGTTCGGCGAATACTTGGTCCCGCAGCTCCGTTCGCAGCTGCAATCGTACCCGACTCTCTGCCATCATTTCCCCCAAACTTGCGGTTCGTCGAAGACGGGCGTTGCCGCTGGTATGCTGATCGTGCTGGATCCCCATGGAGTGCCCCCGCGCCAAACACAGGGAGGCGTGCCAAGGTTACGATAACCTGAAAGCGCCTCCGGTCACAGGCTTCAGCGCGTTTTGCCGGGATAAAGATTGCGCTGCGATTGGTTTTGCCGGCCAAAACGTCTAAATGGGTAGATAACGGAATCGGCGGCGAACAATGAAGCAGTATCTCGATCTCTTGAAGCACGTGATGGAACACGGAACCGATCGCGGGGACCGCACGGGCACGGGCACCCGTTCCGTGTTCGGCTATCAGATGCGGTTCGACCTACAGGAAGGCTTTCCGGTCCTGACGACCAAGAAGCTGCATCTGCGTTCTATCATCCACGAGCTGCTCTGGTTCCTGCGCGGTGACACCAATATCGGCTACCTCAAGGACAACGGCGTCTCGATCTGGGATGAATGGGCCGACGAGAATGGCGATCTGGGGCCGGTCTATGGCGCGCAGTGGCGATCCTGGCCCGCGCCTGATGGTGGCCACATAGACCAGATCGCGAACCTGATCGCCGGCATCATCAAGAATCCGAATTCACGCCGGCATATCGTTTCCGCGTGGAATCCTGCCGAGGTTGATGACATGGCCCTGCCGCCGTGCCATTGCCTGTTTCAGTTCTACGTCGCCGACGGCAAGCTTTCCTGCCAGCTCTATCAACGTTCCGCGGACACCTTCCTCGGCGTGCCATTCAACATCGCCTCCTATGCACTGCTGACGATGATGGTGGCGCAGGTGACCGGCCTGCAGCTCGGCGATTTCGTTCATACTCTCGGCGATGCGCATCTCTATCACAACCACTTCGAGCAGGCGAAGCTGCAACTGACGCGCACTCCGAAACCGTTACCATTCATGCGGATCAACCCCGATGTGAAGGATATCTCCGGCTTCAGGTTCGAGGATTTCGAGTTGGTCGGCTACGAAGCCGACCCCAGCATCAAGGCACCGATCGCGGTCTGATCGGAGAGGTTGATGTCTGAAATTCGCAAGACCATCGTGGTCGCCGTCTCTAAGAACGGCATCATCGGGCGCGATGGTGACATGCCATGGCGGCTTTCCACCGATCTCAAGCGCTTCAAGGCTGTGACGCTTGGCAAACCTGTTATCATGGGCCGAAAGACCTATGACTCGATCGGCAAGCCGTTGCCCGAGCGGGCAAATATCGTGATCTCCCGACAGCTGGCCGCGACAGCGCATCCGGATGTCCATACGGCCAATTCGCTCACTGAGGCCGTCAACCTTGCCGAGGAAATTGCCAGGAAAAGTGGTGTAAACGAAATCTGCATCATTGGGGGCGGGCAGATCTATGCGCAGGCCGTCAATCTCGCCGACCGGCTGTGCGTGACGCATGTCGAAACATCCCTCGAAGGGGATACGTCGTTTCCTGCGATTGACACAGCGCTCTGGAAGGTGATGGAGACGATCGATGTGCCGGCCGGCGACAAGGATAGCTATCCCACAAAATTCGTAGTCTATGATCGGCGCTGAGCGCTGAAAACCAACTATTTTCCGATAAATATCGCCAGATAATCGATGTCCGGCAACATCAGACCAAAAAATACCAGTTGCCAGCGCTGCAAACTTATGACTTCGCTCGCACGCCCCTCCAATTCATTCAAGAATTCTCAAAGCTGCTGACTGCCGTCTGCTTATTGAAGCTGGTGCGATACCGCCGATGTAAAGTAAGCTTTGCCTGCTGGAGGCGTATTACAGGCGCTGCAAAGCGCCAGCTTACCAGTAGCATCAAGGCGCAGGGTCGACTTTGATCTGACGCCTACGAAGCTTGAGCGAATGCTACACCCCCTGCGACGGACCGGAATTTTTGGTCATGCTCCAAGCGATCGCGTCGACCCGAAGGTCGCATAGGGGCGGTAGATTGTGATCTTCGAAAGTGGTTCGCCGAGGTGTCGTTCCTGCTGTTATCCACCGTTCCCAAACGACGTTCATTTCGTCAAAAGACGTGAGGTCGCGTAGCCAAAAGTTGGCTTGGATTAGTTCTGACTTGTCCGTGCCCGCCTCCTTGAGGAGGGCATCAATGCGATCAAGAATCTCGGCGGCCTGTGTACCGATGCTGCTTCCGAGAGTGGAGCTGGCAATCTGACCGATGATACGGACTGTCTGGAGTGGTGACGCCTCGTCGAAGGGCGAGTGCTTGATTGCCATCGGCCAGTTTCCTTGCTCAATCGGTGTGTTGCTGCCACCGAGGCCAAATTGCAGCCAGCACACCAGTTGAACAGGCCTTTTTATTTTTCACGGCTATAACGAGACGTTATGGGCGGTCCGCCATCGCGGTGTGCCGTGACACGAATTCAACGAGATATCTGACGCCTTCGGATGCCTCCGACTGGGCATAAAATCCAATCTCGACCCGCACAGCGCCAGGTAGATCGGCGGACTTGTCAAGGGCGCGACACCCCTCCGGAATCGTGGCTTCAAGCATGGGGCCAACACCTATGCCGACCCTTACCGCCGTTGCCATGGCAACCAATGTGGACGCGACGCAGGCCGTCTTCCATTTTATGTTTCGCTGCGACAGCGTTGCTACGGTGCGGACATTCCAGGGGCAGCTCTCATCAAACATAATCACCGGAAGCGGTCTGCTTGCGTCGACCACGAAATCCGATCGGACAACCCATGTCAGATACTCGGTCCAGATCAGGATGGGTTTTCGGCTGAGGACGGTGATATCGCAAACGACAATATCGAGTTTTCCCTCTTCGAACATCTCTGCCAGACGCCGGTTGGGCTCGACAATTATATCGATATCGACCTTGGGATTCTGGGCCCTGAAATCACGAAGGATATTTATCAGTCTACTGGCGGCGAAGTCCTCGACGACCCCGAGACGGATGCGCCCTTGGAGTATCTTTCCGGTGAGCCGACGGCCGACCTCGTCGCTTAGCAATACGATCTCTCGCGCGTAGGCCACCAGCATCTGGCCGTGAGCCGTGAGCTCAAGTCCCTTGGAGGATCGGGAAAAGAGCGTTACCCCAACCAGGTCCTCGAGCTTGCGGATTTGCATGCTCACTGCCGCTTGCGTTCTGTGCAATTTGACTGCCGCGCCATTGACCGTTCCAATTTCGGCGACCGTCAGGAATGCCCGTAACAGATATGGGTCGAGATTAAGCATTTCGCAGTGTCTTCGTTACGTTGAACCGCCGGCGAAACTTGCGACACGGCAGCAAGAACCGACATTGGACGATCTCCCGTTCGGGTGCAACGGGCGCGCCGAGGCTAAGCCCATCCAGAACGAGGGCAGCGAGCAGCCTTTGGCCGATCAAGCGTTATTGAACGATCCAGTCGTTGAACGGCAACGTTTCGGAAGCGAGGGTATCAGCAACCGTTATATCCCCTCACGCAATATCACGGTTGTAAAGGTCGGTCGCCTTGCCAATGATCTCGCATCGGATCACAACCGGGAGCCTACCGTGACGATTGACCAGGATTTTCTTGAGGGCCTTCGACTTCGCTTCGGCAATTCGGCCGGCGGTGAAATGCACGATCCACATTTTCGCGAAGTTGCGGCAAGTGTCTTCAAGGATGGCGACAGCCGGAAATGGCCGTTTGCCGACCCTGCGACATTCCTTGGTGCCTCGTTCATTGAAGGCGGCATTCGACCGGATGTGCTTAAGGCACTCGATGTGGCCCTAATCGGTGTACCCATGGACCTTGGCGTCACCAATCGAGCTGGTTCACGGTTGGGTCCGAGGGCCGTTCGGGCGATCGAACGTGTTGGGCCCTACGAGCATGTCATGCGGGTTGCACCGATGGGAAAGCTCAAGGTAGCTGACGTCGGCGACGTTCCGATGAGAAGCCGCTTTGATCTTGCTAGTTGCCATGCGGACATCGAGTCCATCTACCGCATGATCGCCGATACCGGGGTGATCCCCCTGTCGGTCGGTGGGGATCATTCCATCTCCGGTGCCATCCTCAAGGGCTTAGCGAGCCGGACTCCTGTGGGAATGATTCACATCGATGCCCATTGCGACACGGCCGGAACTTACGAGGGGTCCAAATTCCATCACGGGGCGCCTTTCCGTGAGGCCGTCCTTGCCGGCGTCCTAGATCCCAAAAGAACGATTCAGATCGGCATCCGAGGAGGAGCAGAGTACCTCTGGGAATTCTCATTTGCTTCGGGCATGACGGTTATACACGCCGAGGAAGTCGCGGAGATGGGCATCAACGCGGTGATAACCCGCGCGCTCGAGGTCGTCGGCTCCGGTCCAACTTATCTCAGTTTTGATGTCGACAGCCTTGATCCCGCTTTCGCGCCGGGAACCGGGACGCCCGAGGTTGGGGGACTTCTTCCGAGAGAGGTTCTCGCCATGTTGCGCGGTTTCCGAGGAGTGAATCTCGTCGGTGGGGACGTGGTTGAGGTTGCGCCCCAGTATGACGCGACCACCAATACTGCCCAGATAGCCGCGCAGGTCCTGTTCGAACTGCTTTGCCTGGCAATGTTCAGTCCATCAACGCGCGGACGGAGCACGTAACAGGTGGGAATTACGCTTTAAATTCAGAACCAAGAAAAAAGGGAACGCAAATGAAAATCAGCAAACTAGCAAGAACCTTCACCGCTGCCGCGGCATTTGCTCTGGTCGGAGTGTCGGCGCACGCCGACGACCTTTCCGACATCAAGGCGGCTGGCCAAATCAGCGTCGGCATTTTCTCCGACTTTCCGCCATTCTCGTCGGCCAGCGCCGATATGAGCCTCAAGGGATATGATGTAGACGTCGCCCAGAGCATTGCCGATAGTCTGGGCGTGAAGCTCAACCTGGTAAGCGTTACCGGCCAGAACCGAATTGCCTATCTGAACGACAAGCGCGTCGATATTCTCATGAGTGTCGGCTATTCCAAGGAGCGTGCCGAGGTCATCGATTTTGCCGCTGCATACGCGCCGTACTATATCGCGGTCATAGGGCCAGCCGCTGTTGCCATCAAAGGCAAGGATGACCTCGCCGATAAGACGATTGCCGTTAACCGTGGTACGCTCGAAGACACTTCCCTGACGGCCGCGGCCCCGGCATCGGCAACGATCCAGCGCTTCGAAAACTACAATTCCGTCATCCAGGCCTTCATCTCCGGTCAAACTCAGTTGATGGTGGTCGGAAACGACGTTGGAGCGCAGGTGCTGGCTCGACAGGACGCGTTGAAGCCGGAGCAAAAGTTCCAGCTGTTGACGTCGCCGTCGCACATCGCTCTGCGCAAGAGCGAGGATGGCCTGAAGAACGCCGTCAACGACGTGGTTGCCAAGATGATCACCGAGGGGAAACTCGACGCAAGCTCCCAGGCCTGGCTGAAAACGCCACTCAACCCTGAAAATCTGAAGGATTGATCGCATGACTGCTCCCCGCCGCGAAAGGAGTAGCGATGACCTATAGCCTTGGCTTCGATTGGCTTTGGGGCGGCGCGGGAGCGCTTGCATATGGCGCAGGAATGACGCTTTTGCTGATTGCCTGCACCACCGTCTTCGGGACGGTACTTAGTGTTTTTGGCGCTGCTGCGCGAAGAAGTCGGTTCGTCTGGTTGCGCCGGGCCGTTGGCATCTACGTTGAAGTGGTCCGCAACACACCGTTCCTGGTCCAGTTGTTCTTCATCTTCTTTGGCCTCCCGAGTCTCGGAATCCATCTCAACCCCGTGACCGCAGCCATACTCGCCATGACACTGAACATGGCAGCTTACACGACTGAGGTGGTCGGCGCGGGGCTTGATGCTATCCCTAAAGGGCAAAGAGAAGCGGCGCTGGCGCTCGGGCTGAAACCCAGGCACGTATTTTTCAAAGTCGTTTTGCCCCAGGCGCTCAAGATTATCTTTCCGGCGCTGACAAGTCAGATTGTTATCATGATGCTGGAATCGGCCGTGGTCTCACAGATTTCCGTTCGAGAACTGGCGCAAGAGGCCGACCTGCTGCAAGCCCGTACGTTTCGTTCATTTGAGACCTATCTTGTCGTGACCATGATCTATCTTGCCATGTCCGCAAGCCTCAGGCGTTTGCTGATCGCTGGCGGTCGCCGTTATCTCGGAGCGGGAATATCATGATCGAGTTCACGTTCTGGGATATCGTGCGCAACCTTGCCTTCGCGACGCGTTGGACGATCCTTTTGTCGATCGCCGCCTTTGTTGGTGGAGCGACGGTGGGCATCGCAATCCTCTTCGCTCGGATATCGAAGGCCTTTTGGCCGAGGCGTCTCGCGTCAGGTTACATCGCGCTGTTTCAGGGAACACCGCTCCTCATGCAGCTCTTCCTGATGTTTTTCGGGTTGCCGATGTTGGGGTTCCGGATTGAGCCATGGACCGCAGCCGTTTGCGGCCTCACGCTCTATGCAAGTGCCTACCTGGCCGAGATTTGGCGGAGCGGCGTTGAGGCACTTCCGCGCGGACAATGGGACGCTGGCGCAAGTCTCGGTCTTCACCGTCTGCAGGAACTGCGGCTTATCATCCTACCGCAGGCGTTCCGGATAACCCGTGCGCCGACCGTCGGGTTTCTGGTGCAGCTGATCAAGAGCACCGCATTGACGTCAATTCTTGGCTTCGAGGAACTGATGAGGACGGCAAACGCGATAAACAATGCGACGTTCGAACCTTTCAAGGTTTACGGCCTGGTCGCTGCAATCTTCTTTTTGCTGTGCTATCCGCTGACCGAGTATGCCCGCAAGCTTGAGAGAGACGCCCCGATTTCTCGATGACTGCTTGTCGGAAACGACGATTGATCGGCTCAGTTGGAAGTCTGGAACCGCTGCCGAAATGGGCGTTTCCTTTGCTAGGACCACTAGATTCGGTCGAGATGTTTGGTGCATTTCCTGCGCGGCTTCGTGGCCACAATTTCTACCTCGTGACGAGCGGGAACGGGTGGTCGCCATCTACCGTAATTCGTTTGAGGCCCTGCCTGGCGCAGAGGTTCTCTTCATCGCTGGAGGCGGATCCGGCGATGCTCCCCGGCCTGCCCGCCTTTGCAACCGTCATGGGCGGCGCCTAGTTTTTCCTACCTGGCGGGCAGATCTATGCGCAGGCCGTCAAGGTAGCCGACCGGCTGTGCGTGACGCATGTCGAAATATTCCTCGAAGGGATACGTCGTTTCCTGCGATTGACACAGCGATCTGGAAGGTGATGGAGACGAGCGATGTGTCGGCCGGCAACAAGGATAGCTACCCCACAAATTCGTAGTCTATGATCGGCGCTGAGCGCTGAAAACCAACTATTTTCCAATAAATATCGCCAAGTTCCTAATGCTGCGTTGAAAGCAGATGCGGCGATACCTATAACGGTCACGATCGCCGACATCTGCCGCCCCCGTGGGTTCGGCGATCGGGAGTTCAACGAATAACGAGGTTTTGATGCCCTGGAGCAATCAGAATGGCGGCGGCGGCCCATGGGGCGGCGGCGGTAACAATCAGGGACCATGGGGGCAAGGGCCCAATCGCCCGCGCGGCGGCGGTGGTAAGGGCGGCCCACCCGATCTGGAAGACATTATCCGGCGTGGCCAGGATCAACTTCGCAACATTGTACCCGGTGGGTTCAACGGCGGGGTTGTCGCTCTTGTCGGTATGATCCTGGTGGTGTTCTGGCTCTTCCAGTGCATCTATATCGTCCAGCCGGACGAGCGCGGCGTGGAACTGCGCTTTGGAAATCCGAAGGAAGAGATTTCAGCGCCCGGGCTGCATTTCCACCTATGGCCGATGGAAACCGTCGAAATCGTCAAGGTGACGATGCAGCAGCAGAACATCGGGGCGGCATCGACGTCCAGTTCGTCCTCGAGCGGGTTAATGCTGTCTGGCGACCAGAATATCCTGAACGTCCAGTTCTCCGTCTTTTTCACTGTTAGCGATCCAAAGGCGTATCTGTTCAACGTCGAGAATCCGGCCGAGACACTGCAACAGGTCGCCGAAAGCGCTATGCGCGAGGTTGTCGGCCGCCGCCCGGCCCAGGACGCGTTCCGTGACAATCGTCAGCCGATCGAGACCGAGGTTGCCAACATCGTGCAGGGAACCATGGATCGCTATAGGGCCGGCATCTCCATTGGCGCGGTAACAATCCAGGACGTGGCGCCGCCGCGTGAAGTTGCCGATGCCTTTGAAGAAGTGCAGCGGGCCGACCAGGACAAGCAGCGCCTCGTCGAGGAAGCCAACCAATACGCCAACCAGAAGCTCGGTCAGGCGCGTGGTGACGCCGCCCAGATTCGCGAAGCCGCCGCGGCGTATAAGAACCGCGTCGTCAAGGAAGCCGAGGGCGAGGCCCAGCGGTTTGCGTCCATCCACGAACAATACGCCAAGGCGCCCGACGTCACCCGCACGCGTCTTTTCCTCGAAACGATGGAACAGGTGCTCAAGAATTCCAAGAAAGTCGTGATCGATGAGAAGCAGGGGGTTGTTCCTTACCTGCCGCTCAACGAGATCGGCAAACAGGCACAGCAGGGAGGTTGAGCCATGACATCGAATAGGCTTCCGCTCATCCTCGGCCTCCTCGCCATCGTCCTGATTGCGCTCTACTCTTCGGTCTTCGTTGTGAACGCGCGCGAGCAGGCAATCGTCGTACGCTTCGGTCAGATCCAGTCGGTAAAGACCGAGCCTGGCATCTATTTCAAGCTGCCATTTGCCTTCATTGATGCCGACCGCGTCCAGATCGTCGAAAGGCGTGCCCTTCGCTTCGATCTCGACAACATTCGCGTCCAGGTCCGCGGTGGCGCGACTTTCGATGTCGACGCTTTCGTGGTCTATGACATCAGGGACGTGCGCAGGTTCCGCGAAACCGTATCTGGCGATCGCGAGGCAGCGGAAGCGCGCCTGCGCACGCAGCTCGATTCTTCGCTTCGCCGTGTCTACGGTCTGCGCGACTTCGATGCCGCGCTGTCGGAAGAGCGCGTGGCAATGATGCTCGAGGTTCGTGACGACCTGCATCGCGATGCCGAAGAGCTTGGTCTCAACATTCAGGACGTCCGTATTCGTCGTACGGATCTGACGCGCGAAGTTGCGCCGAAGACCTATGACCGCATGCGTGCCGAGCGTCTTGCCGAAGCTGAACTCCTGCGCGCGCAGGGTACTGAAGAAGGCCAGCGCCGCCGGGCGATCGCAGACAGGCAGGTGGTCGAGATCACCGCCGAGGCGCAACGCGATTCCGAAGTCTTGCGCGGGCAGGGCGACGCCGAGCGGAACCGGTTGTTTGCGGATGCCTTCAGCAAGGATCCCGCATTCTTCGAGTTTTATCGCTCGATGGCCGCCTATTCGACGGCTCTGACATCGCAGGACACGACGCTGGTAATTTCGCCAAACTCGCAATTCTTCCGTTTCTTCAACGACGCGAGCGGCGCGCCCCGAAACGCATCGACACCGGCGATGCCCACTGCGCCGACAAACTGATCGACGCATCGGGACCTGCAGAAACACCGAAGGGTCGGCAGCTTTGCCGACCCTTTATGCGCTGCGGTGAGACAGCGGATAGATTGAGCGGGATTTCGCGAAAAGGTGATTTCACCCTCCATCATTCCGCCTTATGCTGGTGCACAGAGTGCGTTTTATTTGAAATGAGGATGCTTGATGGCCCCGACGACCCGCCCGACCTTCAGACGATCGCTCGCTCTCCTGGCCGGCGCCGCACTTCTGGCTAACACTGGTTTCACCGGCCTAGTCCACGCGCAGGGTACGCCACCGATGAACGGGCCGGCATCCGTTGCCGATCTCGCCCAAGGGCTTCTCAATGCGGTCGTGAACATTTCCACGTCACAGAATGTCAAGGACGACGAAGGCGTTGGCCCGGCGCCGCGCGCGCCCGACGGTTCGCCCTTCCAGGAGTTCTTCAACGACTTTTTCAATAAGCAGAAGGGCAACAAGGGGGGCAACCACAACGTCAACTCGTTGGGTTCCGGCTTCGTCATCGATCCGCAAGGCTATATCGTCACCAACAATCACGTGATCGAAGGCGCCGACGATATCGAAGTCAACTTCGCCGACGGCACAAAGCTGAAGGCGAAGCTGATCGGGACCGATACGAAGACCGACCTTTCGGTGCTCAAGGTCGAGCCGAAGGCGCCGCTGACGGCTGTGAAATTCGGCGATTCCAGCGTGATGCGCATCGGCGACTGGGTCATGGCGATCGGCAATCCGTTCGGCTTCGGCGGGTCGGTGACCGTCGGCATCATTTCCGGACGCGGGCGCAACATCAACGCCGGACCTTACGACAACTTCATCCAGACGGATGCAGCCATCAACAAGGGCAATTCCGGTGGTCCGCTCTTCAACATGAAGGGCGAGGTCATCGGTATCAACACGGCGATCATTTCGCCGAGTGGCGGGTCGATCGGTATCGGTTTCTCGGTGCCGTCCGAGTTGGCTGCGGGCGTCGTCGAGCAGCTGCGCGAGTTTGGCGAGACACGCCGCGGCTGGCTTGGCGTACGCATCCAGCCAGTGACTGACGATATTGCAGATAGCCTCGGCCTTTCCAGCGCCAAGGGTGCACTTGTGGCAGGCGTCATCAAGGGTGGGCCGGTCGATGACGGCTCGATCAAGGCCGGCGATGTCATCCTGAAATTCGACGGCAAGCCGGTCAACGAGATGCGTGATTTACCGCGGGTGGTGGCTGAGAGCCCGGTGGGAAAGGAAGTCGACGTCGTCGTTCTTCGCGATGGCAAGGAGCAGACCGTGAAGGTAAAGCTCGGCCGCCTCGAAGACAGCGATCAGGCTGCTTCGAACGATGCCGAAACCAACAACAAGGGCGGCGTCATCAATCCGGATCCTGACGAGAACCAGGATATGGACGAGCCGGATGACCAGCAGAGCCAGCCAATGCCGGATGGCAAGGGTAAGTCTGATCAGGCGACACCCGATGCGGCCAATCCGAAGAACGTGCTCGGCCTATCGCTTTCGGTGCTGAGCGCCGAGACGCGCAAGACCTTCGGTATTGCCGAGAGCGTCGACGGTGTGCTCGTTGCCGAGGTTGCGCCCGGGTCTCTGGCAGCGGAGAAGGGGTTGAAGCCCGGTGACGTAATCGTCGAGGTGGCGCAGGAATTCATGCGCTCGCCAGAGGCGGTTGCTGCTAAGGTGCAGTCACTGAAGCAGGAGGGCCGGCGCAATGCCCAGATGATGATCGCATCGGCGAATGGTGACCTGCGCTTCGTGGCGGTGCCAATGGAATAGCGAGGCGAGGCCTCGTTCATCCATGTATGAACTTTTGAAGGTTTTCCAATCTCCGTGTCAACGACGATGGCAGACGGATGACATTCCTGATGCCGCTGTCGCGCATGAATATCGACGTCAGCCGCCTGTTCGCATCCACTGCTGACGGCTGATCGCATAGAGAACGTGTCGCTTCAGATGCGGATGGGTGTCGGGTACCCGGGGGTGGTCGAAGTCCCGATCCGGTTGAGGATCCAGGCCCAGTCGGCGCATGACGGCGGTGGAACGATGATTGTCGGCCACTGCGAAAGAGACGATCTCGGGAGAATTGAACTGTGTGAAGCCATGGCGAAGTGCTGCCGCTCCCGCTTCCGTTGCATATCCCTTGCCCCAGTGCCGCTTCGCCAAACGCCAGCCGACCTCGATTGTGCCTGTAGGGAGGAACGGTTCGAGATCCGGTTTCCAGAGGCCGCAAAAGCCGATCGGCTCATCGGTTTCCTTCAGGGCTACGGCGTAGAAGCCAAGCCCTGTAGTAGCAATAGCATCGCGAATAGTGTCCAGCATCGAATCCGCTTCAACGCGGCTGCGACGAAAGGCGAAGAATTCCATCACGTCAGGATCGGAATTGATCTCGTGGAAGAGCGACCGATCCTCTTCGGTCCAATTGCGCAAAACCAGGCGATCGGTTGTTAAGATCACGGTCATGGCGTTACGAAGTCGCTTTTGCGGTAGCCTTGGATATAGAGCAAGGCGCTAAGGTCGCCGTAATTGACCTGTATCTTCGCCTGCGCTGCGACTGTCGGTTTTGCGTGCAGTGCGACACCAGATCCCGCCAGCTGAAGCATACCGAGATCATTCGCGCCGTCGCCGACGGCCATGGCGTCCTCAGGTGAGATACCCAGCTTTGCTGAGATGTCGTTCAACGCATCGACCTTGGCTTGTTTGCCGAGGATAGGTTCAGCGACAAATCCGGTGAGAACGCCGTTGTCTTCCAGAAGAACATTCGCCCGGTTTTCGTCGAAGCCGAGCGTCTTTGCGATTGGGCTGGTGAAGACGGTGAAGCCGCCTGAGACCAGTGCCGTATAGTGTCCCTTGGATTTCATGGTGGCAATCAATTCCGGGCCGCCTGGCGTCAGCGTGATGCGCCTCGAAATGACCTCGTCGACGACGGAGATCGGCAGCCCCTTCAAGAGCGAGACGCGTTCACGAAGTGCCGGCTCGAAGGCGACCTCTCCATTCATGGCCCGAGCGGTGATTGCGGCGACCTTTTCCTTCAGGCCGACTTCAGCGGCAAGTTCGTCGATGCATTCCTGGCCGATCATGGTGGAGTCCATATCGGCGATCAGAAGTCTCTTGCGGCGCATCTCGGCATCCTGGACGACAAGGTCGATCGCAGCACTGCCGATGACGGCGAGAATGTTGGCGCGAGCAGCTTCCACGTCCGTGCCGTCCCGCAATGCGATATCGCAGGCTATTCCGTCAGCCAGCCAGTAGAGACCGGAAGCTGTCACCGCACCGGCTGCCTGTTCGGCAATCATAGGCGTGAGAACAGGATTTGACGGATTGGCAACAAGCGTGGCAACGAGGGCCATGATGGAAAACCTTCTGAGTGCATTGAACCCGATCCTGATAACCGGGCCGACCGCTAGCGGCAAGTCCGCGCTCGCCGTCGAATTGGCGAAAGAACACGATGGCGTCGTCATCAACGCCGATAGTATGCAGGTCTACGACACGCTGCGCCTGTTGACCGCGCGGCCCTCGGACGAAGATATGCAGGGTGTACCCCATCACCTGTACGGTCATGTTCCTGCCGGTCGCTCCTATTCGACAGGCGCATGGCTGCGTGAGGTCACGGACTTGCTGGAGCGCCTGCGTGCCGAGCGACGGAAGCCGATTTTTGTTGGCGGGACAGGCCTCTATTTCAAGGCGCTGACTGGTGGGCTTTCGGACATGCCTGCGATACCGCAGGAGGTGCGCAACAGCCTGCGCTCACGCCTGCAGGACGAGGGGCCTGAGGAACTCTATCGACGGCTTGAAGAGCGCGATCCTGCAGTTGCCCGCAGTCTCCGTCCGCAGGACGGGCAGCGGATCGTAAGGGCGCTGGAGGTCATTGAAGCGACCGGCCGATCGATCTTCGATTTTCAGGCCCAAACGGGACCCTTGATCGTCGACCCTTCGACGGCTCGCAAGATCGTCGTCGAACCGGAGCGATCAGTCCTCCATCGGCGGATCAACGGGCGGTTTGAAAAGATGCTGGAGCAGGGGGCCGAGGACGAGGTAAAGGCCCTGCTCTCGCTTTCGTTGTCGTCTGATATGCCGGTTATGAAGGCGATCGGCGTCTCGCAAATCGCAGCGATGCTGAGGGGCGAGCTCACCCGCGCCGAAGTTCTGGAGCGGGGCGCTGCAGCGACGCGACAATACGCAAAGCGGCAGATGACCTGGTTTCGCAACCAGATGGATGAAAGCTGGGAGCGTCTGGGATAGGAAGTGGCGCGACGCTAGTCTTTGTTTTTTAAGCTGCTGAGCGGCTTTTTCAGTATGCTGTCACGCAGTGACATGCCGGATTCTCGGCGAATGCTGCCCGCGACCGCAGGGTTCTCCCCTTGGGACGGTGACGGCTCGCCGCGAATTTCGCGTCTTAGAGCCTCGAGGCGACTGTCGATGGATGTTTCCGGTGTCGCTGCAGTTGAGCGTGACTCGGCCGCTAGAGGATCTCGCGGCGAGCCTGATCCAGGCAGCATATCCCGGCGATAGGGCTCGATCGGGGCAAGCGGTGGTGGTGTTGGTATATGGGCGCCCATTGGCGCCGATGGATATGAGTAGCGCGCTACCGGCCCGTCGAAGTCGTCGTCATAATCGTCTTCGTCCTCGTAGGGACCGCTCGGCGGCATCGCGGCGGAATAGCTTTGCTGAAACGCTGATATGTCGGGGCCGCTGACGGCGCGCATGCGCGTCACGATCTTGCGCAGGTCGATGTTGTCGGGATCTTCCTCGCTCACCTTCACGCTGGCGCCGTTGGCCTTCGGTAGGTAGCGTTCCTCGACGCGTGAGAAGCGCATTCGCATCGGAACGCTGATCGCTTCACCGAAGGCAATCGCCTCTCCGTTGCCGATCGAGGAAATGAAGCTGGTCGTCGAGATCGATGAGTTGGGGATCGCCGAACGGATGATTTCCTGGTCGCGATCATTGGCAAGGCGCATGGCAAAAAGCGTCGAGCACTGCGACAGGATCGTCTGATCCAGTTCGCCGGGACGCTGGGTGATGATGCCCAGTGATACGCCGTATTTGCGGCCTTCCTTGGCGATGCGGGCGATCGCCTGCCTCGTCGGGAAGAAGCCGAGATTCGGATCCGACGGAATATAGCGGTGTGCTTCTTCGCAAACGACGAGCATGTGGATGGCGCCGTCGCTCCACAATGCGATTTCAAAGGCCATGCGGCAGAGAACCGAGGCGACTGAGTTCACAACTTCGGACGGGATGCCGGATAGCTGGAAGGTGCAGATCGGCTTGCTGTCGCCGGGGATACGGAAGATTTCCGCCACCGTCTCCATGATCGTGTCGCTGATCGTATTGCTGGAGAACATGAAGTGGTAACGTGGGTCATTGATCGCGGCCAGAATGCGCATCTTCAACGATCGGAGCAGCGGCTTTTCGCTGCGGCCTTCGAGCCTGCCGATCCGTTCGTCAATTAATGCCAAAAGATCGGCCATACGGTAGGGCACCGGCGTATCGGCGGTGATCGAACTCTTTTCCGTCGTGCGCCGGACGAGAGAGCTGTCGCTCCCGCGGAAGGCGCGCTTTGCGTCCGGCAACAGGTCGCGCAGAATATCCACTTCTTCGGGAATAGGCGTTCGTCCTCTGAAGACGACTTCAGCAAATTCCTCGAGCTTCATCAACCAGAAGGGCAAATCGAGCGTATCCGTGTCGATGACAACGGAGTGCGTCGGGAAGGCGGCGGCAAATTCGTTATGTGGGTCGAGGATCAGGACGCGTAGCTTGGGGTCGGCTTCGATCGCCTTGTGCAAAAGAAGAGAGACAGCGGTCGACTTGCCGACGCCGGTCGAACCGACGATGGCGAAGTGCTTCGACAGCATGGAGGGGATGTGGATGGCGGCATCGATGCTCTCGTCCTGCGTGAGCTTGCCGATGACAGCCGTCGTTCCGCTGCCGGCGTCGTAGATGCGCATCAAGTCACTCGAGCGAATGCGGTGAGCGATGGCGCCGAGATAGGGGTAGCGCGAAATGCCAGTCGAGAACTGTTCGCGACCATCCTCGTCGACACGAACTTCACCAAGCAGTTCGGTTTCGATCTGGAAGTAGTTGTCCTCTCCTTCGCCCCAGCTGTGGCCGCCAGTGTTCATGGCGTAGACGAGTGCAACCACGCGGTTGCGACCGACGCTGATCGAAATCAGCCTTCCGACCGACCAGAGTTCCGCCAATTCCGTGCCGCCGGCTTCGGCGACGGCGGCGATGGTGGCGCGAGAGCCGCTGCACGCAACAACGCGACCGAGAAACCGGTTGCCCGGGGTCTGGTCATCGCGGCGGTCATGCTCGCCTGCCTTGCCTGACGTGTGCAAGTCCTTATTCAGCAAAGGGCAACTCCCTGCGGTAGCGAAGGAGGATATGCACGAACGTTTAAGAAAGTCTTTTTGTAACAAACGGGCCGTTGCGGACATGCTCGGCTGGTGCGATCGAGCTCGATTTTTTGTTGCGGAATGCGTTGACGATGCGAAATTTTCTGTCTATCACTTCGCCCCATGAAAATCGCAGCAGCTCTTATCGTGGTGGGAAGGCGCATGGGCAGGATGGTGTAACCATCCGGCGATAGCCACCCATGCGCTAGATGAAAGGCTCCCCAGGGGCCTTTTTTTATGCCCGAAATTCGGGCTTCCGGACCACAAAACTCAAATCCCAGCAGTCAAACGGAAAAGAAACATGACGGGCACGGACAATCAGGCAGTAGGCAATCGGATGACGGGAGCGGAGATCGTCCTCCAGGCCCTGAAGGACAACGGCGTCGAGCATATCTTTGGCTATCCGGGTGGCGCAGTGCTGCCGATCTACGACGAGATCTTCCAGCAGGACGATATCAAGCACATTCTCGTCCGCCACGAGCAGGGTGCCGGCCATGCGGCCGAAGGCTACGCCCGTTCCACCGGCAAGGTCGGCGTCATGCTCGTTACCTCGGGACCGGGCGCGACGAATGCCGTCACGCCGCTGCAGGACGCCTTGATGGATTCGATCCCGCTCGTCTGCCTGACGGGGCAGGTTCCGACCTCGCTGATCGGCTCGGATGCCTTCCAGGAGTGCGATACCGTAGGGATCACACGCCCCTGCACCAAGCACAACTGGCTAGTCAAGGATGTCAATGATCTGGCCGCGATCATCCACGAGGCCTTCCGCATCGCGCAGTCCGGCCGCCCGGGACCGGTTGTCGTCGATATTCCAAAGGACGTGCAGTTTGCGACCGGCACCTACACGCCACCGGCAGCCCACGCGATCCAGAAGAGCTACCAGCCGAAGATGCAGGGCGATCTTCACCAGATCCAGTCGGCCGTTGAGCTGATGGCGAGTGCCAAGCGCCCGGTCATCTATAGCGGCGGCGGCGTTATCAATTCCGGCCCCGAGGCCACCAAGCTGCTGCGCGAGCTGGTCGAACTGACGGACTTCCCGATCACCTCGACGCTGATGGGCCTCGGCGCCTATCCGGCATCAGGCAAGAACTGGCTGAAGATGCTCGGCATGCACGGCTCCTACGAGGCGAACATGGCGATGCATGACTGCGATGTCATGGTCTGCATCGGCGCTCGCTTCGACGATCGCATCACTGGCCGCATCAATGCCTTCTCGCCGAATTCGAAAAAGATCCACATCGACATCGACCCGTCCTCGATCAACAAGAACGTTCGCGTCGATCTCGGCATTCGCGGCGACGTCGGAAGCGTTCTGGAAGATATGGTCCGCCTGTGGCGGGCTCTGCCGAAAAAGCCGGAAAAGAGCCAGATCGCCGATTGGTGGGCCGATATCGCCCGCTGGCGCGCGCGCAACTCCTTCGCCTATACCAAGAGCAACGACGTGATCATGCCGCAATATGCGCTGGAGCGCCTCTATGCGCTGACGAAGGATCGCGACACCTATATCACGACTGAAGTCGGCCAGCACCAGATGTGGGCGGCGCAGTTTTACGGCTTCGAAAAGCCGAACCGCTGGATGACCTCGGGCGGCCTCGGCACCATGGGCTACGGCCTGCCGGGAGCGCTCGGCGTTCAGATCGCGCATCCGGAAAGCCTCGTCATCGATATTGCGGGCGACGCCTCGATCCAGATGTGCATTCAGGAAATGTCGACGGCGATCCAATATGAGGCGCCGATCAAGATCTTCATCATGAACAACCAGTACATGGGCATGGTTCGCCAGTGGCAGCAGCTGCTGCACGGCAACCGCCTGTCGAATTCCTATACGGAAGCGATGCCCGACTTCGTCAAGCTCGCGGAAGCTTACGGCGCCGTTGGCCTGCGTTGCGACAAGCCGGAAGATCTGGACGGAGCAATCCAGGAAATGATCGACGTGAAGAAGCCGGTTATTTTCGATTGCCGTGTCGCCAATCTCGCCAATTGCTTCCCGATGATCCCCTCGGGCAAGGCTCACAACGAGATGCTGCTGCCGGATGAGGCCACGGATGAGGCGGTTGCCAACGCGATCGACGCCAAGGGCCGGCAGCTCGTTTGATATCTAGGTAGAGGAAACCCACGATCATGAACGCACACCTTCAGCCGACGGGCTCTGCCTACTTCATCTCGCCCGAGACGGCGGCGGCCGAGAGCCATACGCTTTCGGTCCTCGTCGACAACGAGCCGGGCGTCCTTGCCCGCGTCATCGGCCTGTTTTCGGGCCGCGGCTACAACATCGAGAGCCTGACTGTCTCCGAAACCGAGCATCAGGCGCATCTGTCGCGAATTACCATCGTGACGCGCGGCACGCCGCACGTTCTCGAGCAGATCAAGGCGCAGCTTGAGCGCATCGTTCCGGTTCATCGGGTCGTTGATCTGACGGTACGGGCCCGCGAACTCGGTCAGGAACGTCCGATCGAGCGCGAAGTGGCACTTGTCAAGGTCGTCGGCACTGGCGAGACCCGCGCCGAGACGCTTCGGCTCGCGGATGCCTTCCATGCGAAGGTTGTCGATGCAACCATCGATCACTTTATTCTGGAGATCACCGGAAAGTCGTCGAAGATCGACCAGTTCGTGTCGATCATGAAGCCGCTCGGTCTGATCGAGGTCTGCCGTACCGGCATTGCCGCGATGAACCGTGGCCAGCAGGGCATGTAGTCACTAGGCAGGGATATGCTAGGCCGCTGGGGATCACACCATCTCCAGTGGCCTTTTTCTTACCGGCGGTGGGAAGGCTGCGTCCAGGACGGCCCAATCGCCATCGGTAATGTCGAGCGATACAGCGTCCCGGTTTTCGGCAGCGCGAGCAGTGCTCGACGTCTTCGGGACGACGATCACGCCGTCGCGTTCCAGCAGGAAAGCAAGCGCCACCTGCGCTGGCGTCGCCTGGTAGGCCTTGGCGATGCGGATCAGCTCCGGATGATGCAGGATTCGTCCCTGTTCGATCGGCGAGTAGGCCATAAGCGGGATTTGGCGCTTCTGGCACCAAGGCAGCAGATCATATTCAACCCCACGCCGCGACAGGTTGTAGAGAACCTGGTTGGTGGCGACATTGCCTCCAGCGGGAACCGTCAGCAGTTCCTCCATGTCATTGGTATCGAAATTGGAGACGCCCCAGGCGCCAATTTTGCCTGATACCTTCAGCGCTTCGAACGCTTCTACGGTCTCGGCGAGAGGATGATCACCGCGCCAGTGCAACAGATAGAGGTCAATCCGATCTGTGCCGAGGCGGGATAGGCTGCGTCCGCAGGCTTCGATCGTTCCCTTCCGGCTGGCGTTCCAAGGGTAAACCTTACTGACCAGAAAGACCTCATCCCGTCGCCCTCGAATGGCTTGACCGACGATCTTTTCCGCTCCGCCTTCTGCGTACATTTCCGCGGTATCGATCAACGTCATGCCGAGATCGAGGCCGGTGCGAAGGCTTTCGATCTCTCGCTTTGCCTCAGAAGACCTCTCTCCCATGTTCCAAGTGCCCTGGCCGATGGCCGGAACCTCTGCTCCGCCGGGAAAGCTGATGGTTGGAATGGCGTCGTCGCGCATGATGTTCATTCCGGTTTCGAATAAAGATTGCGCAGCGTCTTTGTCTTTCAACCATTTCTGTCACCATGACAATGATTGGATGGAGCCGCTGACTTAGGTCAGTTATATTGACCTAAATTAATCGGGCCCGTTCAGGCCATCGCGCGCCTCTGGGAGGTCACATGCCGCTGGATACATTTCTGGCACTCATCGTTTTTGCCTTTACCACTTCCATAACACCAGGCCCCAACAACATGATGCTTTTTGCATCCGGCGTGAATTTCGGCTTTCGTCGTACTGTTCCGCATATGCTGGGTATCGGTGCGGGGTTCTTCTCACTACTGATCGGCGTCGGATTGGGACTAGGGGTGCTGCTGCATACCGTACCGTCGTTCTATACGATGCTGAAGTTTGCCGGCGGCGCTTATCTTGCCTGGATCGCCTGGAAGATAGCGACATCGCGTACCCTTGGTGAAGGCAAAAGCGGCGTGAAGCCGATGTCGTTCCTGTCGGCAGCAGCCTTTCAGTGGGTCAATCCGAAGGCATGGGTCATGGCGGTAACCGCTATGGCGACCTACACTGTCCCTGACATCTACCTGGCGAGTGTGATGATCGTCGGCTTTGCTTTCGCGCTCGTCAACGTGCCGAGCGTTTCGACGTGGGCAGGATTCGGAGCGGCATTGCGCGACTGGTTGTCCGATCCGGTACGTCTCAAATGGTTCAACATCGCCATGGCCGTGCTTTTGGTATTGAGCCTCTGGCCGATTCTGAAATAGCCAACATCAATAGCTTGCTTTCAAATGCATTCTGCGCCTGTCCCCGCAAGGGTTAGGTCGTCGGCGGCGTCGAAGAGACATCGTCTACCTTAACGGAGGCAAGCATGGCGTGAGCCGATGTCGTTCCTGTCGGCGCAGTCTTTCCGTGGCGCAATCCGAAGGCATGGGGCATGGCCGCAACCACGATGGCAGCCTACCTCGCTCCCTGACGTCCAGCCGCGTGTTCTGACCGTCGGCTCGCTTTCGCGCTGGTCAACGTGCCGAGCGTGTCGACCTGACGGCTTGGTCCGAAGTCTCTGGCCGATGTTAAAGCCACGCGATCGTCGGTTTGTTGACCATCAGCCACAGGATGCCTCCAACCGCGAAGAATGCCGGAAATCCAAAGGCAAACCAGACACGATAAAGCCGAAAATAGGCCACCGGCAACTCCGTGCGCGCCGCGGCGGCAGCGCGGGCAAGGTTACGCATACGGATCTGGATCGCAACGACTGGCAACCAGAACAGGCCCGTAAAAACATAGAGCGCCAGCGAAAGGGCGATCCAGCCCTCTGCCAGGTCCCAGCCGATCAGTTTCGCCAGCAGATAGCCTGTCATCGGCTGGAGAATCGCTGCCGTCGCCGTAAACAGCGCATCAGCGACGACGACAGTTCCTGCGACGTGAGCGATGAGCTTCGGATCCCGGGTCCTGTGGGCGAGCACCATGAAGAAAGCGATCCCCGCGCCGGTGCCGAACAGGACTGTCGCGCCGATCACATGTGCCAGTAGCAGCAATTGTTCGAGCATCATCTCTCATCCAGAATCGCGAGGGCGGTCGACGTCAGCACTAGCGACGGCAGGACTTTGACCAAGGGGCCAAGCGGATCGGGCCACAGAGAGGGTTCGATGATCGTGGCACCGGCAAGATAGGCCAGCGAGACCAGTATCATGCCCTTCATAGCTCTGCGGGCAAACGGCCGGACAAGAACGGCCACTCCAAGCAGCATATCGATGAGGCAGGTGAAGACCGAAAGCCACGCAGCAGTGCCTTCCCGTAAGAGGGGATGGAAATGCGTGGCGACACGTTCCACGTCGAGGAGCGGCAGAAAGCCCGACAGCAGCCAAAAGAAAGACAAGCTGGCAATCATTAGCGGCTTTAAGAGATAGAGCCTGGCAAACCAAAGATCCTGCACCCCGGCCGGGTTCATGCGCAGGGTGTCGCGCGCCGAGGCTGCCGCAATCCCAGGGTTATTGCCGGTATTGGCAAAAACGCCTTCCGCCATGACGGCCATGGCAGTGGAACGCAAGGGCGAGCGCCATCCAAGGTGACCGGCGGCATCGGCAAGCCAGGTGATTGGCCGGGCGGCGATGGTGGGCAAAGCAACGACAACTGTGGAGGGCAAGCCCAGCCATTGCCGGTGGAGAGTAACGAGTTCAGCGAGGGTCAATTGCTCGGTGGACGCGAGATCCGCATCAGTGCATGATCCGAGCTGTCCCGCGACAGCTCTGCTTACCGCCGCCGCGACGTCGTCAAGGGCAACGGTTGCAACCGGACTTGTTGCATGGACCAATGGGATTCCGAAGGGCAGGGCCGCAAGGGCACGTAACAGTGCCGAACCACCGTTTGAATGCCGGCTAAGAACGAGGGCTGGGCGCAGGATCACGTGGGGCAAGCCACTTGCTGCGAGCACTTCGTCAGCCTGCCGTTTTGTTGCCAGGAATGGCAAATCGGCTGCGGCGCCACTCGTTTGTGCGGATATCTGCACGATTAAGGGGCGAGTTTGTTGTGCTGCTGCGTATAACGCCAGCATCGCCTTTCGTTGCGTCGCCGCCAGGTCGTCGGCGAGACCATCCTGCAGGGCGCCGGCGCAATTGACGACAGCGTCATAGCCTCCAATGATGGCGCTCCAGTCTTGGGCGCGCAGCATCTTTGAAAGATCGGCTTCCATCCATTTGATATCGGGAAATTTCAGACGAGCGCGCGACGGGTTGCGGCCGAGGCCTGTTACACTATGCCCGTCGGCCAGCAGGCGGGATGCCACCGCCGAACCGATAAAGCCTGTCGCGCCGAGAATCAGAATGTTCATGGCACCGAACTTAACCGAAAAGTTGCATTGGCGAGAGGACTTGGCGTAACACGTGAGCCTAAGGTAAATGCAGATTGGCGGAGGATTTCTCGTGCACCACCACGACCATGACCATGATAACCGCTATACCGACATGCAGGCTCGGGTGAGGGCGCTTGAGACAGTTCTAACGGAGAAGGGATTGATCGATCCCGCTGCCATCGACGTGATCGTGGAGACCTACGTAAAGTCGGGCCGCGCAATGGAGCGCGGGTTGTTGCCAAGGCCTGGAATAATCTGGAATTCGCCGAGTGGCTGCGGCGCGATGCCACGGCGGCGATCGCGAGCCTCGGCTATATAGGCCGCCAGGGTGAGCACATGCGTGCCGTGTTCAATACCGACGAGACGCACAATCTCGTCGTATGCACGCTTTGTTCCTGCTATCCCTGGTCGGTGCTCGGCCTGCCACCGGTCTGGTACAAGGCCCCCGCCTATCGCTCGCGGGCGGTCATCGATCCGCGCGGCGTGCTCGCCGAGTTTGGCATGACCTTGCCTGACGAGAAGAAAATCCGCGTCTGGGATTCGACGGCAGAATTGCGCTATCTCGTCGTTCCCGAGAGACCGGACGGCACCGAAGGGTGGAGCGAGGAACAGCTTGCCAATCTCGTCACCCGTGATGCGATGATCGGAACAGGTCTTGCCACTCTTCCAGGAGTTGCCCCATGAACGGCCCGCACGATCTTGGCGGTCAGATGGGTTTCGGCTCCATCGCACCAGAGAAGAACGAGCCGTATTTCCATGCGGAATGGGAAAAGCGGGCGCTCGGACTGACGCTTTCCAGCGGCGCGCTTGGCGCCTGGAATATTGACGAGAGCAGGCATGCGCGCGAAAGCATTCCGCCGGCGAGTTATCTCGCCGCAAGTTACTATGAGATTTGGACGCGGGCTCTCGAGGTGCTGCTTGAGCGGCACGGTTTCGTCACCGCCGACGAGATCACTGCTGGTCACAAAAAGACGGATGGAGCGACACCAAAGCGTGTCCTGAAGGCCGAGATGGTGGCGGGCGCGCTGGCAAAGGGTGGCCCATGTGATCGGTCGGTGACAACGCTGCCCCGCTACGGTGCCGGTGACAGGATCCGAACCAGGAATTTCAATCCGACCACGCATACGCGGCTGCCGCGTTATGCTCGTGCAAAAACCGGCATTGTCGAGGCCGTGCAGGGCTCGTTCGTCTTTCCTGACGACAATGCACATGGAAAAGGCGAAAATCCCCAATGGGTGTATACGGTCGTGTTCGACGGCAGAGAGATCTGGGGTGAGTGTGCCGACCCGACGCTCAGCGTCTCGATCGATGCTTGGGAGAGCTATCTTGAGCCAATGTGAGATCAGTTCGCCGCTCGTGCAGTCGCCGCAGTTGCCGAAGTCGCCTGATGGAGAGCCGGTGTTTCCGGAGCCTTGGGCTGCTGAAGCGTTCGCCATGACAGTTCACTTGCATGAGCGGGGCCGGTTTGGGTGGGGCGAGTGGGCAAAAACGCTATCGGCGGAACTGCACAAGCCGGGCCGGGCGGCCGACGGCAGCGACTATTTCGACTGCTGGGTCGCTGCGCTTTCGGCGCTGCTTGCCAAGCTCGGTGTCGCTGACGCCGCCGTGATCCTTGATTTACAGAAAAGCTGGCAGCGGGCGGCGGAGGCGACGCCGCATGGCAAGCCGATCGAGCTTGCGAACGATCCGCTGCGCTGACAGTCAAGAAAGGACTGCCTGTACCATTTTTCGACCTTTCTCGGCACAGCGGCGCCACTCGCCGATTGCGCCATAGCCGAGCTCGCCGTCGATCCGACGAGGGGTCTCTAGACGCGAGAGGCGTCGGCTCAATTCCCTTGCGATCCCAGTTTGGTCGGATTTTCCGGGTTGCCTATGTCCGGCGAATCCTGCCAAGTCGATCCACGATGCAATTTGCTCCGCAACAAGATGAAGCCCTCAAGGCTGTTTCCAAATGGCTGAAGGAAGGGCGGTCGCCGCTTTTCCGTCTGTTCGGCTATGCCGGTACGGGCAAGACGACGCTTGCGCGCCACTTCGCCGAACATGTCGATGGGGAGGTGCTGTTTGCCGCCTTTACTGGAAAGGCTGCTCAAGTGCTGCGCTCGCGCGGCGCCGGCAACGCCAAGACGATCCACTCGCTGATCTATCGTCCGCGCGGCGAGGAGGCTGTCGAGGACGAGGAGACGGGCAAGACGTCCATCGCTCCGATGTTCACGATCAACCGTCAAAGCCCCGTTGCGAAGGCGGCGCTGATCATCGTCGACGAATGCTCGATGGTGGACGAAGCGCTTGGCAAGGACCTGATGAGCTTTGGCACGCCGATCCTTGTCCTGGGGGATCCCGGCCAGTTGCCGCCTGTCTCGGGCGGCGGTTATTTTACCAATCAGGAGCCGGATTATCTCTTAACGGACATCCACCGACAGGCACGAGACAATCCGATTATCAAGCTCGCCATGCAGGTTCGCGAAGGCAACGAGATCATGTACGGCGACTACGGCGCCGCGCAGGTGATTTCGAAGAACGAAGTGAACCAGTCGCTGGTCCTTAATGCCGATCAGGTGCTCGTCGGAACGAACCGAACGCGGCGTCGATACAATCAGCGCCTTCGCGAGTTGAAGGGTTTTACGGCCGAGTACCCGCAGACGGGCGACAAGCTGGTCTGCTTGCGCAACGATCCCGCAAAGGGCCTGCTCAATGGCTCGCTCTGGCAGGTGATGACGTCCTCCAGGGAGACGACGAAGCCCGGCATCAACCTGTTGATCCGGCCAGAAGACGACGACATGGATCGTGGCGCAGCGAAGATCAAACTGCTGAAGCAGGCCTTCGAGGACGCCGAAGGCGAGATCCCCTGGAACACGCGCAAGCGTTACGACGAATTCGACTACGGCTATGCGCTGACGGTCCACAAAGCGCAGGGTTCGCAGTGGAACAAGGTCGTGCTGTTCGATGAAAGCTGGGCGTTCCGCGATACGCGCGAGCGCTGGCTCTACACCGCGATCACGCGCGCAGCAGAAACCTTGACGATCGTACGCTAGGCGATTTGCGCGGCATCAGACTTGGACGACCCCCAGCATGACCGCTTTGGCTATCGCTTGGAAGCGATGGTTGGCGTTTAATTTCTGGATGATGCCCGCTTCCAGTGATTGTGCAGCGTCATCTCGAAGATCGAGAGTGCGCGCAATCCGCTGCGTCGAAAGGCCGGCCGCCATCAACGCCAAGCACCGCAGTTCCTGATCCGTCAGAGCCGAGTCGCTTTGATTGTCGTTCAGTGGATCTTCGGCCGCCTCGCGATCGAGCAGGTCGTTTACCTGCTGCACCTGCCGGTGCAATGTCGACATTTCCGCGCTGAGCTCGCGTTTGCGGGTCATCAGTGCGTCACGAAACAAAGCCTCAGCGGCCTCCTGCGAGTCGGCCTCTGTAAGGTCGGTCATCAGGTCCTGGATCACAGCAACCGCCATACCGGCCTCGCGGCAAGCATTGATGACGGCCATGCGCATGACGTCGCCGGGCTCATAGACGCGCATCAGGCCGATTCGGCTGGCTGAGATCAGCCCTTTCTCCTCATAGAAATGCAGGGTTCGATGGGTGACACCGAAGGCATTGGCCATATCGGCGATCGGCACTTTTCCGCGGGGCAAATCGGCGGGGAGGACTGCTGAGGGGAGGAAACGATGACGCGGCCGTGTTGGTGCCGCTATGTCTGTCGCGAACCCGTGCTTATAACCTTCTGCCATGGTCCCTCCCATTGTGCTCATTATGCGTCTGCAAATTGCAAAAGGGTGCGGTCGAGCGGGTTCCCCCTCATTGTCCGTGTTCAGGCATCGAAGCAACTGACGGTGTTCTCTTCGATATCGTAGGCTTACGTTACTCGTGATCGGCGTAATTTGTTAGTATCAAAATTAGTGACTTTTAATTTGCAGGGCAACTCGGCGGGAAAGCTGCCTCAGGTGACGGCGATTATGATGAGAAATCAGCACTGGAGAAACGCTTGATCGTTTAAAGCGTGAAGAATGAACCCGATGTACTTCGGGCGCCGCCGCGGCGGGTGAGGCACTCGCGTTATCACAGATTCACATGCATTGATGTACGAATCTCGTTGGCCCGTGCCGACTCATTGGCTTAGAAACGATCATCTTTTGCTTCAGTGGAATCCTGTCATGCCGACCACGCTTTCCGTCAATCTCAATGCCATCGCGATGCTGCGCAACCGCCGTGACCTTCCGTGGCCGAGTGTTGCGGGGCTCGGGTGGATCGCCCTGCAATCCGGCGCGAGCGGATTGACTGTTCATCCACGGCCCGACCAAAGACACATCCGTTTCTCGGACTTGCCCGTCATCCGAAACCTGATTGACGACGAATTCCCGCACGCCGAATTCAATATCGAGGGCTACCCGACCGATGAGTTTCTGGACCTGTGCGCTGGCGTGGCACCCGAACAGGTCACGCTGGTTCCGGACGATCCCTCGCAATCGACTTCGGATCATGGCTGGGACTTCCGCAAGCACAGTGACTTCCTGGCAGACGTCATTGCGCGGCTGAAGAAGCAGGGAACGCGTGTATCGCTTTTTGCCGACGGCGACGGCGATGCCGAGGCTGTCGCGATCGCCAAGGCGATCGGCGCAGACCGGATCGAGCTTTATACAGGACCCTATGGTGGGTGCCATGACGCGCCCGAAAGGGCAGAGCCAATCCTGGAGGCACTTGGCAAAACGGCGGATGCGGCGCTGGCGATCGGCCTGGGCGTCAATGCGGGGCACGATCTGACGGTGGCTAATTTGCCGCCGCTCA
This sequence comes from Rhizobium mesoamericanum STM3625, assembly GCF_000312665.1. Classification (GTDB taxonomy): domain Bacteria; phylum Pseudomonadota; class Alphaproteobacteria; order Rhizobiales; family Rhizobiaceae; genus Rhizobium; species Rhizobium mesoamericanum. The sequence continues at coordinate 3,930,630 of NZ_HF536772.1, forward strand.
TAAATCGCATTCCGAAGCTCGCCGAGGTGTCCATTGGACACGGATTGACAGCGGATGCGCTGGAATTCGGGATGGCGGAAACGGTACGACGGTTCTGCCGGGCGTGCGGCCAAGATATCTAAGGCCGCCAAATAGCTGGAGGCCCGCTCCGGTGGTGCGAAGCGGACTCCCCTCTACCGGTTCAAGCGACGAGCGCGCTCTTGTGCGCGAGGAAGAAATCCTTCAGCGTTTCAGGCTTCCTGCCGGTCAGCTTCTCATAATCGGCTGTCACCAGATTAAAGTTGCCGGCGCGGATGTTAGCGTCGGCAGAAACCAGCATATCTGCGACGAAGCCAGGGAGGCCGGCGCCGCGCATGCCTTGGCCAAGCTGTTCATCGGTAACATTGACGACCTGCAATGGTTTACCGACCGCAGCCGTCAGGACCGCGGCGATCTGGCTGGCACTCAGGGATTCGGCTCCGGTCAGCGTGTAGGTTGCGCTTTCTTTGGTATCGGAAGCAATCGCCGCCGCGATCGCTCGCGCGCAGTCTTCCCGGGAGATATTCGCAACCTTGCCTTCGCCGCTGCCCGTGTACCAGCTCCCGGATTGGAGATTATGCGGCATGCCGTGGAGATAGTTGTCCATGTACCAGGCATTGCGAATGATGGTGTAGGCAATGCCCGTCGTCTTGATGGCATTCTCGGTGCCGAGGTGATCCGGTGCGAAGGTCACGAGCGACTTGTCCGGCGATGGCATCGATGTATAGGCGATGTGCTTGACGCCCGCCTTGACGGCAGCATTCACTGCCGCCGTATGCTGCTTGAGCCTCTGACCGGGCACGGCGAGCGCGTCGGTGCTGATGATCAGCAACCGATCGACACCTTTGAAGGCCGCTTCGAGCGAGGCAGCGTCATCGAAATCGGCCTTGCGGGTGGCGACACCGCTAGCGGCGAGGTCTGCAAGTTTGGCGGGATCGCGCGTCGCGGCGATGATCTTTGCAGCTGGAACCTTTTCGGTCCCGAGCAGGTGATGAATGACCCGCTGGCCGAGCTGGCCGGCCGCGCCGGTGATGAGAATGGTCTCGCTCATGTCTTTCCTCTGGTTCGTGACGGTCTCAAAAAGAGACTAACTATAGATTAGGAATTGACTGCGAGCTGTAAAGAAGGCAGTTTTTGCGCTCTACGTTACCAAAAGGGAACCAAGGGATGAGTGGCGCCGTCGTCAACCTTAAGAAGGCCTCGAGCGTTCGTCGTGACGTCGATCTCAGCAGCCTTGATTTCAACAATTGCCCGGTGCGGGACATGATGCAGCAGATTGGCGGCAAATGGTCGACGCTGATGCTCGAGGCACTGTCCAAGCGACCGTACCGGTTCGGTGAATTGCGCCGGATGATCCCCGACATCTCGCAGCGCATGCTGACGCAGACGCTGCGGGATCTGCAGCGCGACGGCTATATCGAGCGGGAGGTTTTTCCGACCAAGCCGCCGAGCGTCGAGTACCGCATGACGGATCTCGGCCACTCCCTCTACGGCACTCTGGCCTTGCTGCTGAACTGGGCGGAAGAGAACCATGATTTGGTTCGCGCCGCCCGACTCAGGTTCGATTCAGCCGGCGTCTGAGATTGGCTGCTGGCCGCGGGCTTCCGTCAAGAAAAGAAGGAACGCGAGGGCCGGGAAACAGAAACCGATCCAAGCGGTCATCGCCCAACCGCCGGTCGCATATGCCCAGCCGCCCACCGCCGATCCGATCGCCCCGCCGGTAAAGAACGTCGCCATGTAGAGGCCGTTCAGGCGGCCACGATGCTCGGCGCTGATCGCGTATATGGCGCGCTGACCGCAGACCAGATTGGTGGTCACGCCGAAGTCAAGCAGGATCGCTGCTACCGTCAGCAATGAGAGGGCTGTAAGCGAGCCGTCCGTAGCCAATTGGCTGATCAGGAAGGCCGACATTCCAAGCAGCATCGCGAAGGTGGAGGCAGCTTTCGTCAACCCGCGGTCGGCGAGGCGTCCGGCGATCGGCGACGCGATGGCGCCCGCTGCGCCGGCCAGTGCGAACAGGGCGATGCCGTTCTGTGTCAACCCAAATTCAGGGCCTGCGAGCAATAGGGGCGTTGTGGTCCAGAACAGGCTGAACGCGGCAAACATACCGGCCTGGTAGAGTGCTCTGCGCTGGAGAACACGCGAATGGAGAGCAAGCTCTGCCATCGAGGCAAGCAGCTTGCTATAACTAAGCCTCGTATGGGGAACCCGGACCGGCAGGTTGGCTCTCAAGATGACGACGAGCGCGATCATCAGAGCAGCAGTCAGGACGTAGACCATGTGCCAGGACGTCGCCTCGGCAACGAAGCTGGCGAATGGCCGCGCCAGCATGATGCCACAGAGCAGCCCGCTCATGACATTGCCGACGACACGGCCACGCGTAGCGTCCGGCGCCATGTGGGCAGCAAAGGGAACGAGGACCTGGACGGCAACCGAGGAAAGGCCGATGCACAGCGAGGCCAGAAGAAACATCGTTGGCGTCGACGAAAGGCCGGCGCTGACCAAAGCGACAGCTGAGATGGCGATGAGTGTCAGCACAAGTCGGCGATTTTCAAGAAGGTCGCCGAGCGGAACGATCAACAACAGGCCAAGACCGTAGCCGATCTGCGTCAGGGTGACGATCATGCCGGTTGCCGCCGGCGTGAAGCCTAGGGATGCGCTGATCGGGCCTGCAAGCGGCTGGCCGTAATAGAGATTGGCCGCGACCAGGCCACAGGTGGCAGCGAAAAGAAATGTCATCAACGGCGAGATCGTTTGTGGCGCGACGGTTTCCCGCGTCGTGGTCGAAAGGCTCATAGTAGGCTCCGGTGGTACTATCGGATGATTAAAGAACTTTCATTGCAGTCTCGGCCACAGCGACCATGTCTTCCTCGCTTCGTCCCGTTTTGCCCACCACGCGCATTCCCTTGGTGACGCAAAGGAGCGTACGGGCGGTGGCCGCGACATCGATCTCGGCTGCAATTGAGCCGTCGCTTTGGCCGAGGCGCAGGAGCTCGGCAATCAGGTTCTCGTTGGCCATAAAGGCCGCCGCGACACGTTCGGCTGCCTCCTGGTCGAAGAGTGCAAGGTCGTTCGCGCTGCTGACGACGAGGCAGCCGCAACGGCCGGAGGCACCATGTGACGAGAGCGCATAGTGGGCCAGGACCTCACGAATTTTCTCGCGGCCGGTTGCAACCCTCGCCATGCGGGCGTGCAGGAGGTCACGACGCACGGCGCGATATCGGTCGAAGGCTGCGAGGAATATGCCGCGCTTGTCCTTGAAAGCCTTGTAGACGCTGCCCGAGGCAAGGCCCATGGCCTCGGTCAGTTCGCTGATCGACGCGGCGTGATAGCCACGCTCGGAAAAGACCTGGAGTGCCTTGTCGAGTGCTACGTCGCGATCGAACGCGCGCGGTCTGCCGCGTTGCCGGGTCGAAATGGTCGCCGTTGTCATGGCGACTAATTAGGAAATGATCGTTTCCAAATCAAGCGAAACTTTTTCGATGCAGCAGATTCAGAGATCAAGAACCCAGGTTTGCCCGTTTTCCTCCGGCCCGAACATCTGGTGTCGCTCTTCGGAGACAACGCGGAAACCAGCCTTTACATAAATGCCGCGCGCCGCGTGCAGGACGTCATTCGTCCAAAGCGTTATCTGTCGATACTGCCTTGCCTTGGCAAAACGGATGCATTCGTTGACCAGCATTTTGCCGAGGCCAAGACCGCGCGCCGCTTTGTCGACATAGAGCAGGCGGAGCTTCGCAACACCGTCGCCACCATTGGTGAGAAGGATCGAGCCAATGTTGATGCCGCCACGCTCGGCGATCCAGCAATACTCCATCGATGGATCGAAGTTGGCCAGGAACTTGCCCGCTACCTCAGCAACAAGGCCCTCGAAGCGCATGTCCCAGCCGTATTCCTCGGTATAGGCCTTGCCCTGGCTCTGGACGATCCACCCGATATCGCCGGGGCGATGGGCGCGTATAACCAGCGGAGGAGGCGCGGCCTCGGGGTCCAGCAGCGCCCGAATGGCGGCCATTGCCGACACCACGCTTTCGGGCTCGCCGTCGACGAGGGTGTCGAAACGTTCCGCTATCTGGGCATTGGCGCGCCGGCCAAGTTCCTCGAATTGGCTTTGTCCCTTGGTGGTGACCGTGATGATTTGACTGCGCAGATCGCCGGGATCGGCCTTCGTCTCGATCAGGTCGTCTGCGCGAAAACGTTTCAGGATTCTGCTGAGATAGGCAGGGTCGAGCTGCAGGTCGCGCGCAAGTGCGCCAGCGCTGACGCCCTTGCGGGAGCAGATTTCGAAGAGGACGCGCGCGTCGGTCAGCGTGAACTCGGTATCGAGATAGGCCCGGTTAAGGACCCCAAGAAAGTTCGTGTAGAAACGATTGAACTCGCGGGCAGTGTCAATCAAGCCAGGGTCGGACATGGACAAAATCTCCTGATAGAAGATTTTGTCCTGCTTTTATTTGACTGAGTCAACTAATTTATTGCTCAGGCGGCGACGATCTCTTCGACTTCCTCATCACTCAGTGCGAACTCGACCGCCGCTCTCGCGTGGATCTCAGTCGTGTCGAAGCCGGGTAGGGGCAAATTCTTGGGGTCGAGAATCAGGCAGATTTCCGTGCAGCCGAGAATGATGCTGTCGGCGCCCTTGACGCGCTCGCGCTCGATAATCTGCATGAGCTTGTCACGCGAGCTATTGAGCACTTTGCCGGCGCACAGCTCGTTGAAGATGATGTCGTGTACGACAGTTCGGTCGTCGGCCTCAGGAACAATAATGTCGATTCCGAAGCTTTTCATTCGGCTAGCATAGAAGCCGTGCTCCATCGTGTATCGCGTGGCAAGCAACAGGGGTCGTTTGCGGCCGGAGGCCTTCAGCGATTTCGCGGTCTCGTCGATAATGTGGACCAGCGGCACGGAGATGCGCGCGGCCACCTGGTCGGCAATGAGATGCATCGTGTTGGTGCAGATGAGCACGCAACGCGCGCCAGCGATCTGCAGGCGCAGAGCTACGTCGCCGAGCCGGTTTGCGGCAGCACCCCAGTCCCCCGCCTTCTGCATAGCGACAATCTCGTCGAAATTGACCGAGTGCATCAGCAAGTCCGCCGACGCCAGGCCGCCGAGGCGCTCGCGCACCATCTCGTTGACCATGCGATAATAGACCGCCGAGCTTTCGAAGCTCATCCCGCCAATCAATCCGATTGTCTGCATTATTTTCATGCTCCCGTCTGGAATTTCCTATTGCCGAGATCATGCATTGATCATCGCGCAAATGGCTTGCATTCTTTGTACGAAACGCTTTTATGGCGCTGTATTTTTGCGCAAACAGTCGATAATATGCAAAAATCCATCCAGTGATCAGTGAGGAACCAATGCTCGACGATCGCGATCGACGACTCCTGGAATTGTTGCAGGCCGATGCGGGCATTTCGGTGACGGAGCTTTCCGAAAAGGTCGCGCTATCGGTCTCTGCCTGTTCTCGCCGCATTCAGCGGCTCGAGGAAACTGGCCATATCGTACGGCGTATCGTGGTGCTTGATCGAGAGAAGATGGGAGTGCCGACGACGGTATTTGCGCTGATCAAGACTGCGCACCACACGGACGAATGGATTGACGCGTTTCGACGGGTGATCGCCAGCATTCCGGAGATCGTGGAAGCGCACCGGCTTACCGGGAATCATGACTACATTCTGAAAATCGTGCTCCCGCGCGTCGAGCACTATGATGTGATCTACAAGCAGATCGTCCGCAAGATCGAACTCTTCGACGTGTCCGCCTCGATATCGATGGAATTGTTGAAAAGCGGGACCTCGATACCTGTTGCCTATGCACATTGAGCGACCTCAACGTCGATCCGGACACGCATGACAACCGCCTGAAGCAGGCGAGCTATGCTGCAATGGCGGTTGAAAGCTGCCTGCAATCAACGACATTGGCCACAGCGAAATGCCACGGAGAGGCAGGTCATGAGCGAACACCATGTTGTCGTTGTTGGCGGCGGTTTCGGCGGATTGCAGTTAGTCAACGCTCTGAAGGGAGCGGGCGCCCGCATCACCCTGATCGATCGGCGCAATCATCATCTCTTCCAACCGCTGCTCTATCAGGTGGCGACGACAATTCTTTCCACCTCGGAAATCGCCTGGCCCATCCGACACCTCTATAGCGACCGCCCTGATGTGACAACGCTGCTTGGCGAGGTGGTTGGTATTGATACCGCCGCGAAAGCGGTTTCTTTACGGAGCGGCATGACGTTGCGTTATGACACGCTCGTTCTCGCCACGGGGGCAACGCATGCCTATTTCGGTCGTGACGAGTGGGAACCGGTCGCACCCGGGTTGAAGACACTGGAGGATGCAACGACAATCCGCAGGCGTCTGTTGCTGGCTTTCGAGAGGGCCGAGACGGAAACCGATGCCGCTATCCGCGACGCTCTCCTGACCTTCACGATCGTGGGAGCCGGTCCGACCGGTGTCGAGCTCGCCGGAATTATTGCCGAACTGGCGCGCAAGACCCTGCCGCGCGAATTCCGCAACATCGATACGCGCAAGACACGGGTCGTGCTCGTCGAGGCGGGACCGCGCGTGCTGCCGACCTTTGCCGAGGAGCTTTCCGCCTATGCCAGCCAGGCGCTTCAGGAGCTCGGCGTCGAGCTGCATATCGGCGAGCGCGTCGTGGAGTGCACGACAGAAGGCGTCGAGACGAGCCAAGGGTTTATCCCGAGCCATACGATTGTCTGGGCTGCCGGTGTTCAGGCGTCGCCCGCAGCCAAGTGGCTCGACGTTGCGGCTGATAGGGCCGGGCGCGTTGTCGTCGAGAAAGATTTGACGGCGCCGGGGTATCCGGATGTTTTTGTCGTCGGGGATACGGCTGCGGTCATGCAGACAGGAGGAGCTCCGGTACCGGGGATTGCGCCGGCTGCCAAACAACAGGGCGCCTATGCTGCGAAGGTGATCCGGGCACGTCTTGCGGGCGATCCTGCGCCGCCACCGTTTTGCTATCGCCATCAGGGCAGCCTTGCGACGATCGGCCAAAGTGCTGCCATCATCGATTTTGGCCGCATCAAGCTGAAAGGCTGGATCGCCTGGTGGATATGGGGCATTGCCCACATCTACTTCCTGATCGGAACAAGGTCGCGTTTTGCGGTGGCTTGGAGCTGGCTTTGGATCTATCTCAGCGGCCAGCACAGTGCACGGCTGATCACTCAGAAGGAAACGATGCGCGACGAAAATCACAGATAGTAAAAAGGGCGGCTCGAAGCCGCCCTTTGCTTTGGTTACGCCGCCAGAGAGGCGATATCTATGACGAAGCGGTAGCGCACGTCGCTCTTCAGAACGCGTTCGTAGGCCTCGTTGACCTCGTGGATGCTGATCTTCTCGATCTCGGACACGATGTTGTGTTCGCCGCAGAAATCCAGCATTTCCTGGGTTTCCTTGATCGATCCGATCATTGAGCCGGAGATGCTCTTGCGACCGGGGATCAGCGAGAATGCATGGACAGGAATCGGGTTTTCCGGCGCGCCGACAACGACGAAGGCGCCGTCGACCCTAACCAGGCCAAGATAGGCATTCCAGTCGATTTCAGCGCTGACCGTGCAAATCACCAGATCGAAAGTGCCGGCGAGTTTCTTGAAGGTTTCCTCGTCGCTGGTTGCATAATACTCCTTGGCGCCGAGTTTCAGGCCGTCTTCCTTCTTGGAAAGGCTCTGTGAGAGGACGGTGATGTCAGCACCCATGGCCGCGCCGAGCTTGACGCCCATGTGGCCGAGGCCACCCATGCCGACGATCGCGACCTTCTTGCCAGGGCCGGCATTCCAGTGGCGAAGCGGCGAGTAGAGCGTGATGCCGGCACACAGCAGCGGGGCGGAAGCGTCGAGCGGAAGATTGTCCGGAATGGACATCACGTAGCCTTCCTTGACGACGATCGAGTCGGAATAGCCACCCTGGGTGGCCGTCTTGCCGTCGGCTTCCACACTGTTGTAGGTGCCGACGAGACCGGGCATGTATTGTTCGCGGTCGACGTCCCGGGTCGCGCAGCCGACGCAGCTGTCGACGAAGCAGCCGACACCGACACGGTCGCCCACCTTGAACTTGGTGACGGCAGAGCCGACAGCCGAGACGATACCGGCGATCTCGTGACCCGGCACGATCGGATAGACGGCATTCTTCCATTCGTTGCGGACGGTATGGATGTCCGAATGGCAAATACCGGCGAATTTGATGTCGATCACAACGTCATCTGGATTTGGGTCGCGTCGCTCGAAGGTGAAGGGCGTAAGAGGTTTCGACGCATCAGTAGCAGCATAGCCTTTAGCAATAGGCATCCGAGACTTCCTTTCGGGTTGCTGGGAGGATGGCCGAAGATGCATCGAAACGTCTTTGGTGCGGTAGAGCGATCCTCCGAGCTTTTTGCATGATCCTGCAAAATTGAGGGGAATGGCTATTCTCGGGCGCGCGAACCTATCCTAGATAGTGCGCATCCCCGCTGCTGCCGATAAAGGGCTTCCTCGCATGACCTTGCCGTTCAACCCCTATCAGGAAATCGCTTCGATTGCGGCCCGACATGCCGGCGAAGAGGGCGAATTCCGCACTGCTATCGAGAGTTTGGGGATCAGCCGCCGACAGACGCCGAGCGCGCCTTGCCACGGCAGCTATCGGCCTTGCATTGCCCTTGTTATCCAAGGTGCCAAGAGCCTCCGGCTCGGGACAGACGTCATCAATTACGGTGCCGGCGACTACCTTCTGACGTCGCTCGATCTACCGGTCATCTGGCGGGTGGTCGAGGCAAGCGCGGAGGTCCCGCATTTCTGTCTGACGCTTGCGATCAACAGCGAAAAGGTCCTTGAATTGCTGAGCCGGACCGATATGCCGCGGCAAGCTGTGTCGGGGAGGGGCCGCGGGATTGCAGTCAATGTCGCGACACCGGAGCTTCTGGACGCGACCGTGCGGCTCTTGCGCTTGCTCGATAGTCCGAAGGATATCGCAGCAATGGCGCCGCTAATTGAACAGGAGATCCTCTACCGTGTCCTCACCGGCCCCGATGGCGGCCGGCTGATCAGCATCGCGGTCGCTGACAGTCACGGCAATCGCATCGCTCGGGCCATTGCCTGGCTGCGGCAGAATTTCGCGCGCCCGTTGCGCATCGAGGATCTCGCCGAGCAGGTCAATATGAGCGTGTCTTCCTTCCATCATCATTTCAAGTCGATCACAGCGATGACGCCGGTGCAGTATCAAAAGCAGTTGCGCCTGCACGAGGCACGTCGTCTGATGCTCGTCGAGCGTCTTGATGCGGGCACGGCCGGGCATCGGGTCGGCTATCAAAGTCCTTCGCAGTTCAGTCGCGAATACAGTCGGGTCTACGGTCTGTCGCCCGTGCGAGACGTCGAGGCGGCGCGCGAACCCCTTGATGGTGGGTGAGGCACCGATCGGCGTTGGTAAGTTAGATCAGCGCAGAAGCTGCGTTGAGATTCGGCACTGCGTTGCAGCATGAAATTTTCGCATCGTGCCGCTTGACGCGCACAATGGTTTGCAGCATAAAGCCGCGAACCGTACCGTACGGTACTTGTCGGGAGTGAGGCCGTGTCCGTCGATAATTTGGAGCCCAGCGAGTTTTCGCCGCGCCAGAACGCCGTTCTGGAGCAAGCGTTGCAGCTGCTCGTCGATGGTGGCGAAAAAGCATTGACGACATCGGGCGTTGCCCGCGCCGCGAATTGCTCCAAGGAAAGCCTCTACAAGTGGTTCGGTGACCGCGATGGGCTGCTGTCGGCGATGATCGCCTACCAGGCGAGCAAGGTACGAACATTCGAGCGAAATGGCGAGCGGCTGACGTCGGCGAGCCTCCACGACCATCTCGTCGTCTTCTCGAAGGATCTTTTGGAGGTTCTCGCCGGCGACGTCTCACTGGCGCTCAACCGACTTGCCATTGGGCAGTCACACCGCGATGGCTCCAAGCTCGGCAAGCTGCTTCTGGAGCGGGGGCGCCGCCAGATCGACCGCCGCGCCATGGGGCTTATCGATTCGGGCAAGCGTGCCGGGCTGCTGCGCTTCCATAACGCCGACGAGGCGTACCATACGCTCTACGGCCTGATCGTTTCCGATCTGCATGTTCGCATGCTGCTTGGCGAGCCGGGCCTCAAGGATACCGCGCGCCAGGCGGAGAGGGCAGTTTGCGCCTTCCTGCGCCTCTATGGCACGGAAAAAGTTTTGGCGGAGATGCCGCTGGTCGGCTGATCCCACACTTACACAGTCACAGGACAAGCAAAGGGAAGGAAAGTACAATGCGCGTCTATTACGATCGTGATGCCGATATCAACCTCATCAAGTCGAAGAACGTCGTCATCGTCGGCTACGGCTCCCAGGGCCGTGCGCACGCGCTGAACCTGAAGGATAGCGGTGCCGCCAACGTCGTCATCGCGCTCAAGGCTGGTTCGGCGACCATCAAGAAGGCAGAAGCTGACGGCTTCAAGGTCATGACCGTTGCTGACGCCGCCAAGTGGGGCGACCTGATCATGATGGCGACCCCGGACGAACTGCAGGCCGACATCTACAAGGCTGACATCGCCGGCAACATCCGTGATGGCGCTGCAATCGCCTTTGCACACGGCCTCAACGTTCACTTCGGCCTCATCGAGCCGAAGGCGTCGCTCGATGTCGTCATGATCGCGCCGAAGGGTCCGGGCCACACGGTTCGCGGCGAATACCAAAAGGGCGGCGGCGTCCCCTGCCTGGTCGCCGTTCACCAGAACGCTTCGGGCAATGCCCTTGAACTCGCTTTGTCCTACGCCTGCGGCGTGGGCGGTGGTCGTTCGGGCATCATCGAGACCAACTTCCGCGAAGAGTGCGAAACCGACCTCTTCGGCGAACAGGTCGTTCTCTGCGGCGGTCTGGTCGAGCTCATCCGCGCCGGTTTCGAAACGCTGGTCGAAGCAGGCTATGCGCCTGAAATGGCCTACTTCGAGTGCCTGCACGAAGTGAAGCTGATTGTCGACCTGATCTATGAAGGCGGCATCGCAAACATGAACTACTCGATCTCCAATACGGCCGAGTGGGGCGAATACGTCACCGGCCCGCGCATCATCACCGCTGAAACTAAGGCTGAAATGAAGCGCGTCCTGCACGACATCCAGACCGGCAAGTTCACGTCCGACTGGATGCAGGAGTACAAGGCAGGCGGTTCGCGCTTCAAGGGGATCCGCCGCATGAACGACAGCCACCAGATCGAAGAAGTCGGCGCGAAGCTTCGCGGCATGATGCCTTGGATCGGCAAGAACAAGCTGGTCGACAAGTCTGTCAACTAAGCGGTTTCAAACTGCTTGTTCACGAGGGCCGGAGCGACGCTCCGGCCTTTATTTTTGTGTTCGCACCGCCAGCCACCGCGCAGGCTTGCCATCGTAGCCGGTCCCATCGCCTTCGCTGATGACAATGTTGTGCCAGCCGCCGTTGCTCAGCATTTCCGAGAGCAGTTCGGCCGATGGATAGTTGTAGTAACGACCGAAACCGTCGTGCCCCTCGGCCTCGCCCGCCTTGAAGGTGGCGTGAAAGGTACCGCCGGGTCGCAGTGCCATGCGGATCCGTTCCAACACCTCAGGAAGGTTTGCCCGGGGAACATGCAACAGGCTGGCCTCGGCCCAGACGCCGTCGAAAACTTCGTCCTCGTCCAAATCCTCGAAGCGAAGCACTGTGACGGGACGTCCAAGAAAGGCTTCGGCCTGCTTTGCGATCGCCGGCGATCCGTCGATCGGCGTAACATCGAAGCCCTTTGACAGCATGTAGGCGCTGTCTTGTCCGCCGCCACAGCCAAGATCCAGAATGGCTGCACCTGGCGGCAGCATCAACAGGAAAGCGTCCAGCCGTCGGACCGGCAGCGTGCGTTGGCGCGAGGCATAGGTGGCCGCGTTGTCGTCGTAGAATGAAGATGTATGCTCGTCTGCCATGATCGTTCGCCCGATGACCCAAGGCCGGAGTTACACGCGACAAAGTCGCCGCCATTGAGGCGGCGCTCATTCCATCGACTAAAATCGCGAACTAGATGGAGCGGCGCCCGCTGATGGCGTGGTAGAGCCAGAGGACGACGACGGCACCGATGACGGCAACGACGAGGCTGTAGATATTGAAGCCCGTTATGCCTGATGCGCCGAAGAAGCTGAAGATGACGCCACCGACGATCGCTCCGACGATGCCGAGGACGATGTCCATCAGCATGCCCGCGCCCGACTTGTTGACGATCTTGCTGCCGATGAAGCCTGCGATCAGTCCAAGGATAATCCAACCGATTACTGACATCTGCCATTCCCCTCCTTGATTGGTTGAATATTCAGACCATCTTCCCGTTAAGCTAAATAGCTCGCCGGGGAATTCAAGGTTCGCGAGAGCCTTATGCTTTCATTCTACAGTTGTTGTTCTGTAAAATGAAGAAACCGAAAAGGAGGATGGCATGGGTATCTTTGATGACGCCGTTCCGGGCGGAAATATATCGAAGCCGATCATGATTGCACTTGGCGCGCTATTGGTGGGTAAGCTTCTCGGTGGCGGAGGCAGCCAGACCGATCCAACTACCCAGCAAGCCAATCCCCAGGCCAGTCCACAGAGCGCTGACGGCGGGTTTCTCGGCGGTCTTGGCGGTCTCGGAGGCCTTCTTGGCAAGCTTACGGAAGCCGGGCAGGGCGATGTGGTTGATTCCTGGGTCCAGCCCGGGCAGAACAAGCCAATTGCGCCCGGCAGCCTCAATGACGCGCTCGGGTCCAAGACGATTAGCGATCTCGCACGTCAGGCCGGAATAAGTGAGCAGGAGCTGCTGAACCAATTGTCGACCGTTCTGCCAGGAGTGGTCGACAAGCTGACGCCGCGAGGTCACCTGCCAACACAGGAACAGATCGCGGCCCTGTTCCATTCCTGAGAGTGGGACGATTGAGGCTCCAGCTCAAAAAAAGACGTTCCCCGCTTTAGGCCGTAAGCGGGAAACGACGGTTTTCTCGTGCCGCCCTCATTGAGTTGGCGAACGGCTGAAGGATGGCGTCACTCGGCGCAAGCCATGACTTTTCCTTCGGCCCGACCGAAAAAACCGGGCGTCGACGGGTTTCGAAATCTCTGACCTACTGGCCAAATAACTCGCGTGCCGGTGCCTCAGGCAAGGATGCGGCGCGTCCAGCCGCGCTCATCGTTGGTTACGCCCTTCTGCAAGCCGACGAGTTCTTGACGCAACTCGCTGGTCAACTTGCCGGTTTGCCCGTCTCCGATCAGGAATTCGCCGCCGGCGTGTCGCACCAGGCCGATGCCCGCAAGAACTGCTGCGGTGCCGCAAGCGAAGGCTTCCACGAGCTTGCCACTGGCGGCATCGTTCTGCCATTCCTCAAATGAGTAGGGACGCTGCTCGACGCGCAAGCCCTTTTCCTCGGCGAGAACGATCACGGAGGCGCGGGTGATGCCCGGCAGGATCGTGCCGCCGAGAGGCGGGGTTACTACAGATCCGTCGTTCATCACGAAGAATACGTTCATGCCGCCGAGTTCCTCGACCCAGCGATGTTCCGCTGCATCAAGGAACACGACCTGGTCGCAGTCCTTCTTCGCCGCCTCGGCTTGAGCCACGAGGCTAGCCGCGTAGTTTCCGCCGCATTTGGCAGCACCGGTGCCCCCGGCTGCTGCTCTGGTGTATTCAGTCTCAACCCACAGGGAGACCGCCTTGGCTCCGCCTTTGAAATATGCGCCCACCGGGGAGGCAATGACACAGAAGATGTACTCCTGGGCAGGGCGGACGCCTAGGAAGGCCTCGTTGGCGAACATGAATGGGCGCAGATAGAGGCTGCCGTCACCTGATGGAATCCATGCCTTGTCGACACGGACGAGCTCTTCGACCGCCTTGAGGAAAAGCTCTGTCGGAACGGGAGGCATTGCCATCCTGGCCGCTGACTGCGCAAAACGGCGAGCGTTCTCTTCAGGCCGGAAGAGCAAAATGCGACCATCGTCTGCCTTGTAGGCCTTCATGCCTTCGAAGATTTCCTGAGCATAGTGCAGCACCGCGCTAGCAGGATCGAGTTCCAAGGGCCGCCTCGGCGTTACCTTCGCATCGTGCCAGCCCTTGTCGGGGGTCCATCGAGCCAGAACCATATGATCGGTGAAGACCTTTCCAAAGCCGGGTGACTCCAGGGCCCGAATTCGGTTGGCGTCCGAGACCGGCGACGTGTGGAATTCGATCTTGATTTCAGGAGTGTTCGACGACGCGGGCATTTGCTGGCACCTTCATAGGCTATTGGATAACGGGGGCGACACTACTGCCACGGAGTAGGTCTTGAAAAGATCGATTCTGGCCGGTTCTGGCTTCTGACCACAGAAGTGACCTTCGCTTCCCCAAATTGTCACGGTAGCAAACAAATAGGTCAGCAATGTTGACTTATTATTTGTTGCGTGGTTCTCTCATCTCAATACAAAAAAATTATCGAGGAAATACCCATGTTGAATTGGGAAAGCATGTTCGCGACGCGTTCTTCCCGCATGCGCGCATCCGAGATTCGCGAGCTTCTGAAGCTTCTTGACCGCCCCGACATCATTTCTTTTGCGGGGGGAATTCCGGATCCGGCACTTTTCCCGGACCAGGAATTCAAGGCGGCTTATGCGGATATCTTCAACAGTTCTGCCGTGAACTCGGCGCTGCAGTATTCGGTCAGCGAAGGCTACAGGCCGCTTCGTGAATGGCTGGTCAAGCAAATGGCCGCGCTCAACATTGCGTGTGAGCTCGAGAACGTCTTCATCGTGTCCGGTTCGCAGCAGGGCTTGGATTATCTCGGCAAGCTTTTTCTCTCGCCTAATGATACGGCACTTGTCACCTGGCCGACCTATCTCGGTGCGCTCCAGGCCTTCAACGCCTACGAGCCGAACTACGACCAGGTGACGCCGAACGGCAACCGTACGCCGGGGTCCTATAAGGCGCAGGCCTCGGCTGCGGGCGGCAAGGTGAAGTTCGCCTATCTCTCGGCCGACTTTGCCAACCCAACAGGAGAGACAGTTGATCAGGCGGGCCGAGAAAAGGTCCTTGCCCTGGCAGAAGAGCTCGATATCGCGGTCATTGAAGACGCGGCGTATCAGTCACTGCGGTATGACGGAACCCCGATCGCGCCGATCCTTGCGACCGAAATTGCGAAGAAGGGCCACATCAACGATACCCGCACAATATATTGCGGCAGCTTCTCGAAGACGCTGGCTCCAGGTCTTCGCGTCGGCTTCATCGTTGCCAATGCTCCGGTCATCCGCAAACTGGTGCTGATGAAGCAGGCGGCAGACCTGCACTCCTCGACGATCAATCAGATGGCGATCGCCCATGTCGCCGAACGCGGTTTCGATGCGCAGGTCGCCAAGATCAAGTCGGTTTATAGCCACCGCCGCAATCTCATGCTGGCAGCGCTTGAGACGTACATGCCTGCCGGCACGAGCTGGACAAAGCCGGAGGGCGGCATGTTCATCTGGGTGACACTGCCGAAGGGCATGGATGGTGCCGCGCTTTTAGCCAAGTCATTGGAAACGGCAAGGGTGGCTTTCGTTCCCGGCAAGGCATTCTTCGCCGACGGTTCCGGCGAAAATACGTTCCGCGTCAGCTTCTCCTGCGCCAACGATCGGATGATCGAGGAGGGGATCGGGCGCCTCGGTGCGCTGATCGCCAGTGAAATCGGCGGCTGATCGGCCGCCGACCTTTCAGGCCCGACTATCGATTAAGGTGTGGGCCAAGCAATTCAAGGTCGGCCTCACTCAGCCGATCGCTTGCCGTGTTCAACTGGTGCCAATAGGGATAAAGCACTGGCGGCAGACTGACTGCGTCCAGGCGCTTGCGCTCGTCGTCGGTCAGCTTCAGGTCGGCGGCTGCCAGGTTGTCCTTGAACTGGGCTTCTGTGCGACCGCCGATGATCACTGACGTGACCGCCTTTCGGCCAATCAACCAGGCGAGCGCCACCTGGGCTGCTGACACCCCACGCCCGTCGGCGATCGCCACCAGCGTTTCCACGATATTCCAGAGGCGGTTTTCGTCGCGGATCGGCGGCTCGGTCCAGCCGGCGAATTGCCGCGAGCCTTCCGGTGCCGCCTGGTTGCGGCGATGCTTGCCGGAAAGCAGGCCAGCCGCAAGCGGGCTCCAGACGAGCACGCCGAGCCCTTGGTCGATGCTGATCGGGAGCAGCTCATATTCCGCGTCGCGCGCTTCGAGCGTGTAGTGGATCTGCTGGCTGACAAACCGCTCGCGCCCTTCCCTCTCGCTGACGCCGAGCGCCTTCATGATATGCCAGCCCGAGAAATTCGAGCAGCCGACATAGCGGACCTTGCCCTGGCGGACGAGCGTGTCGAGTGCTTCCATGGTTTCTTCGAGAGGCGTCTGTCCATCCCATTCGTGAAGCTGGTAAAGGTCAATGACGTCAGTCTTCATGCGCCGGAGGCTCGCCTCGCAGGCGCTGATGAGATGATAGCGCGACAAGCCGGTATCGTTCGGGCCGTCTCCCATGCGAAAGCGCGCCTTGGTCGCGATCAGTACGCCGTTATTGCGCGGTCCGCCGATGATCTCGCCGAGGATCTCCTCGCAAACGCCCTGCGAGTAGACGTCAGCGGTGTCGATCAGATTGACACCGGCGTCGAGACACAGGTCGACAAGCCTGCGCGCTTCGGTGACGCCGAGATCGCCAACCATCTTCGCCCAGCCTTGGCCGCCGAACGTCATCGTTCCCATCGTTACGGTCGAAATCTTGAGGCCGGAACGGCCGAGAAGTCGGTATTCCATTTGCGTCCTCCTCCAAAATGCTTGAATCAAAACGTGCGCTAGAAGATAGGGGCGGGGAAGGTGGGTCAAGGGGCAGGGTTGCACGCCAGCGTCGCGAAGTCGGCTGTCGCAATCATGTTATCCGCAATGGCTAAGGAACGGCTCTCCCTCGTCGAGGATCCACCATGAAGACGATCGTTTCCGCCGCGGCGTTGCTCGCAGCGAGCTTAGGCCCTGGCGAGCGTGAGGCTCGCCGATCTCGCCGCGGCGTCCTGCCTATCTCTCCGGTGGCCAGCGCCAGCGCTGGGTATTGGCGCGCTGCCCCGTCTCATCGCCTGACGTCGTGCTGCTCGATGAGCCGGTCGCCAACTCGACCGGTACTTGAAACAGGAGATGGAGGAAACGTTTCTCGAATTCCACCAGCGCTCCTTAGCGACGATGGTTGTCACACACTGTCAGAACAAGGCGATGGCCCTTGCGACCGACGTTGCCTCCGAAAGTCGCTTTCTGCAGGCTGCGCCGCCGGCGGAGATCCACGGCCCGGCCACAGGGGCGGCAGGTTGGCGAGCTGATCGGTCGCCGCACTGTTCTCATGCTGCCATCTCCAGTTGGTGATATCAGGCTTCTCGACTGGAGTGTCCTGGAGCCCCTCTTCTCTCACACGGCGTGCCACCAGCCGAAAAGTGGACGTGCTGGTGCGCCAGGAAGACGTCATGATCGCTTGTGCGGGCGTTCGGGCACGCGTCGGGTCCATCCTCTACGAAGGCGAACGCTACGCCGTGAGATTACTGCCGGGCTACGGCCAGGTGCCTGCGGGCTTCCAATCGGGAGCACCTTGCGGGCTGGCGAAAACGTGCGGGTCATTGCGCGCGCCGCTTGGCGTCCCTGATCGCGAAACGTCTTTCCGAAGTGGGACTTAGCCACTACTAATGGCATAACGCCAATTGGAAATGCTCGATGTCGCTGCGCATTGCTACCTTCAACGTCGAAAATCTCATGACGCGTTTCGACTTTACCGGCTTCCGCAACCAACTGCGCCAAGACCGGGTGATCAAACTTTTCGAAGTGCGCAGCGAAGGCGTCTACCAGCAACTCGAGCAGGCGCGGGTGATCGCTTCCACCGATGATACCCGACAGATGACGGCTCTGGCGATTGCCGACGCCGATGCCGACATTCTTTGCCTGCAGGAAGTCGATAACATGGAAGCGCTGCAAGCCTTCGAATACGGTTATCTCTTCAGGATGGTCGGTAATGGCTACCGGCAAAAGTATCTTGTCGAGGGCAACGACAGCCGGGGGATCGACGTTGCCGTCCTGATGCGGGAAGAGACACGAGATGGGCAGAAGATCGAGCTCAAGCAGATCAGGAGCCATGCGATGCTCACCTATCGCGATCTCGGGCTCTTCAACGACCAACTGGCGTTGACCAACCGCATCGACGACAAGATCTTCAAGCGGGACTGCCTGGAACTCGAGCTCGAGATCAGTGGCGTCCCGCTGTCGCTCTACGTCGTCCATTTCAAATCCATGGACGGGCCGCGCACGAATGGCGGCGACAGCAGGCTGGGCACAATGCCCGTGCGGCGGGCCGAGGCGCTGGCGGTACGCCGCATCATCGAAGACCGCTTCAGCGGTCACACAGATGACAAGCGGTTCGTTATATGCGGAGACATGAACGACTATCAGGAGCGCGTCGACGTCATTGGCCGCCGCCGCACTGGGTACCGTTTCGAACACCAGGACGAGAATATCAGTGCACTTGACGTCTTCAGCCACGATGGCTTTGCCGAGAACGTCGTCCGCCGCCGCGATCCACTCGATCGCTGGACGCTCTACCATGCTCGTGGCCCCGAAGAGCAATGGCTGTGTCAGCTCGACTATATCTGGCTTTCGGCTGCTCTCGCCAGAACGAATAGCGCTCGCCTGCCCGAGATCGTTCGAAATGGACAGCCTTACCGCACAGTCTTCCCACCCGGCCAGGAGGTCGAGCGTTACCCCCGCACGGGCTGGGATCGACCGAAGGCTTCCGATCATTGCCCCGTTGTCATAACCTTGGATTTGATATGACTCTTTATTTTTCAGAGGATTTTGCCGGTTGGCCGCCGGAGCAGACGGTGTTTCCGATTGCTGGGCTGGATCTTCGCGTCCTCGCCGGAGACCATCCCTTCTATGTCGCCGAGCGTGAAGCGATCCGCAAGAACTGGGAGAAGGAAACGACGGCAAACCCGGCGTTGTTTGATGGCAGGATTGTTTTTCAGAAGCGACTGGCTCTGACGGATAGCGGTTTGGTTGGCGAGGGCCACCTCATACCATTTTCGACATTCATGTGGTGGCGACGGCAGGTGAATAGGCACGGGGGCATCCATCTGTTTGCCTATCCCGTCCTTGAAAGCTCCGACGGTGCGCTTGTCGCTATCCGCATGGGAAGACACACAGCCAATCCCGGCCAGGTATATTTCGCCGCCGGCTCGCTTGAACCTCAGGACATCTCCAATGGGCGTTGCGACGTTGAAGGCAATATGCGTCGTGAAGTGATGGAAGAAACAGGCCTGGACCTCAACGAGGCCAAGATCGGTCATTGCTACTATGCGAGCCATGCCCGACGCACGGTGACAGTGCTGCGGCTCTTCCGGTTCGATCTGACCGCGGAACGAATGATTGAGAAGATCCATGCACACATGCTGGTTGCCGACGACAAGGAGATTGCCGGGGCAGTTGCGATCCGGTCGGCGGATCCGGAAGCGCAGCCCTACAATATCGCGATGCTCCCCGTTATCGATTGGTATTTTGGAGAAAGGCGCGGTGCTTAACGCCTTGCACTCGCTCGCCCGGTCGGGCAGGTTGGCGAAACGAGGACCGAGACCAGGAGGCCGATGTGGCGCGAAGCTACAGCGTCTACGACGTGTTCACCGAGCGTAAGCTCGCCGGAAATCCGCTTGCCGTCATCTTCGATGGTGACGACCTTGACGATGACGCGATGCAGGCAATCGCAAAGGAAACGAACCTTTCCGAAACAGTCTTCGTCCAGCCCGCGGACAATCCGGCCTATACCGCGCGGATTCGGATCTTCACACCCGGTCGCGAATTACCTTTTGCGGGACACCCGACGGTCGGCACCGCGATAGCTCTCGCCGAGCAGGCGCACGGTAAATCGACCATCGATCTCGTCTCGGTCCTTGAGGAAAATGTCGGGCCAGTGCGTTGCGCGGTCCGACTGCGGGAAGGAGAGGCGAGTTTCGCCGAATTCGATCTGCCTCGGAAATCACAGCAAATCACCATGCCGCTCGACAAACTTGGGATTGCCAATGCGTTGTCGCTGAAGGCGACGGAAATTGGTTTTGAGAACCACGTGCCCTCGCTCTGGAGTGCAGGAGTGCCCTTCCTCATGGTTCCCGTCCACGACGTCGGCGCGACGCAGCGAATGGATTTCGACCCGCAACTTTGGGAAGCGATGGTCCCCTTCGTCGACGGCGCCCTTGCCTCGGCCTACATCTACTGTCGGGGCGGTATGAACCATGTGGCGAAGTTCCACGCCCGAATGTTTGCGAGCGGCATGGGGATCGTGGAGGACCCGGCTACAGGGGCGGCAGCGGCTGCGCTATCTGGCGCCATTCATCACTTTGATCGCCTGACCGACGGACACCATGGGGTGATGATCGAGCAGGGCGTGGAAATGGGTCGACCATCATTGATCCACCTGCACATGGATATTGAAGGCGGAGCGATCTCGAACGCCCGGATTGGCGGGCAGGCGGTGCGTATCGCAAGCGGAACGCTGGACCTTTGATTTCATTGCATTTCAGCCATGCGCAAAAATCTTCGTCTTTAACCAAAGAATTTTCGAACAGGCGCTAGACAAGCCGAACGATCCTGTTTATACGCCCCCTCACACCGCGCAACACGGCGGTTACGGGTGATTAGCTCAGTTGGTAGAGCAGCTGACTCTTAATCAGCGGGTCGTAGGTTCGAGCCCTACATCACCCACCATTTTCAAGCACTTAGCGGCAATTCCGCTCTCCCCATTTTACAGCATCCAGAGCATTTTACAGTTTATGCTTTGTTTGTTCCGCGGCCGATGGCGTCGATAACCTCTTGGCCGGCGAGATAGTGCTTCCGGATGATTGATTCGGCATCGTCTTGCGAGTGTCCCGAGATCTCCGAAATCAGCTTGATCTTCTCATCGTGCGACCGATCGAGGTTCGCATAGGCGTATGTGATCGCCGTTCCGCGCAGGTCGTGGAAGGTCACGCCCTTGATATCGAGCCGCTTCATTTCCTTACGCCATGACGCTCGGAAGCCGCTGGACGTCCAGTTCTGGCCGAACGAGTTCACAAGCACCCTCTGACGCTCATCTTCCTTGGCCTTCCTCAGAACCGGCATGATATCCGGCGCCGCGACCACGCGAACCCTCGCGCCCGTCTTCCCCTGTTTGATTGAAACCCTTTGGCCGTCGAAAGCCAGCGTGGGCATCGTTAGGATGTCTGCCTGTCGTTGCATCGTCCAAAGGGCGATGAGGGCGACCTGGCGCAGGTGAGGGACTGCTTCAGTGAGCAGCTTCGTAAGCTGATCGTCGGACCAAATGATGTCTCGGCGTGTGCCAGAGTGAAGGCGTTCGACCTCTTCCAGAGGATTGCGCAGGATCACCTCATTCCCCTTGGCCCATGAAAAAAGCCGTGACAACAGCGCGATATGCATGTCCGCTGATCGCGGGGCTTCCTTCATGGTGTCGCGCCAGTTGATGAAAATGCGACGGCTGCCGCGGGCCTCGATGGCCTTGATAGGAAAGTTCTCGAACTTGACGCGGATTGTTGCGAGCTGTCGCTCATAGTCTCGACGCGTCGAAGCGGCCAGTTTCAGATAGCCGGCCGTCTTCCGGAATTCATCGATCAGAGATCCGATCGTTCCCTCGATCGACGCCTTTTCCCTGTCGCGGGTTAGGCGGACGTATTCCTGCGTGAAAGCCTTTGTCCCCGGCTTAGACACCATCCTCGGGGCACCTTTCCCACGCCAGGCGTAGTAATAGGTCTCAGTGTTCCCGTTGGCCAATTTGACATTGACCTTATGCACGCCGACCAACTTTCCCTCCATTGAGCCATCCCTCCAAAGCCTTTTCCGCCGTGTCTTCTTCTTGCTGGACAGCGAAATGCCGAGGCGAGAACTCTATCTCCCCTGATGGGTGCATGACCACTCGGACGTTATGCGTAGCTGCCGCTGAAGCAGCATCGGCAATTTCGGACTTGGTGTAAGTGCGGGCTCGGCTCATGGCGCGTCATCCACATTGTTTCCACAGGCGGGTTTGTTCTTCATCAGCGCATTCCGGCTCGTCACCATGGTATAGCCATCCGCAAATCGGACGAGACAGCTATTCATCACCTTGGCGCGGACGAGGACTTCGCACGGCTGGCCTTTGCGGCCTTGGCGGTCCCACCTAAAAATGTAGGGAAGGGCTGTCATCGGCTCACGATCTCCCCAGTTCGCCGGTCGACGACATCCCCATTCATCAGTTTCTTGAAGCGAGGATTCGACAGGCTGGATTTCTTCTTGCCGATGAAGGACTTCTTCGCCACTCGGGCGATCTTGGCCTTCACCTTCATCTCGGCGGCTGTCTTGACCTTGTGGGCGGCTGCGAGGGCCGGGGCCAGATTGTTCTCGCGGTGCTCGCCCCCGAGGATGAGCGCCTGGATATGCTCGATCTCCCAAGCATCGCCGGGGCGGATGGGTTGGCCGGTCAGGTAGCACTTGTGGTCGTAGCGATCGAGCACGCGGATACGGACCCGATCCGGCACCTTCTGGTCGTCTGTGCGGCCGATCCACTCCTCAACGCTCCGCATCGCCATCCTCCCGCTCGTTCTCGCGCTTCTGCTTTTCCGCCAGCTTGGCTAGGGAGAGGGCTTCGTCGATGCGCTCTATAGCGGTCTCGGCAACGAGAATTCGCTTCATCCGCTCGCCGTTGATGTTGTGCCATTCAGAGGCGGAGATGCCTTGGCGGAGTGGATCCAGCGCCGCCGCAAGCTTTTCGCATGTGGCTTCTGCGCGGGCGAGCTTGGGAGAATGATGCATGCAGAGGTCATTCGGGCCGTCCCACGAGCACCCGCAGGTTTCGTGAGGCGATAGAGCTTCGACCTTCTCCATGAGTCCATAGACTTGCTGTTGCAGCGAATCTCTTTCCGCTTCCGCCTTCTCGGCTCTGGATCGGAGGGATTTGATCTCGGCCTTGAGCAAGTCGACGTATTCACGGCTCGGAGTTGGCAAATAAATGCCGTCAGCTCTAAGTGGCGTACACCTGCGCTGGCAACCTGCTGGTGTTTGGCATTCTGGAAGGGTGCAAATGATCATGGCTTCACCCCTCCTTCGTTTCGCGGAGGGCTGCGCGGACTATATCCGGCGTCAATAGTGCGGTGTCGCCGCTGTTTGGATCCGGCATGCGGATGTAGCCGAGATCGATGCCATTCGTGATGAACTGGTCTGCCTTCTCCAAGGCCTTCCGCATCTGCTCGTTCTGGCTCTGGACAAGGCTGATGCTTTCCCAAGCCGCGAACGGATCTTCTGGCTCGCCCATGTCGCTGGCGATCTTGATCATCTCGCAGGCGAGTGCGGTAACTTGGTCCTGTGTCGCGTGGCCTTTGCCTTCGCATATGCCGCAAAGCAACGACGGGTAGCCAACGGGGCAATCTTCGTCCTGCTCGATCAGCGTGCATGGGCAAGGCACGGCCTCATCCCTCACGGCTGCTGACTGTGGTCGGGCGCTTCGCTCTGCCTTTCTAAGTGCGGTGTGGGCTTTGATGCCGAGAGCATCAAACCGGTGGTTATTCAGACGCGTTCCCGGTGCTTCGTTTCGAAGCATATCCAGCAGCTCTTTCAGAGCCTCATAGAGGTCTTGTGCAACCTCACACGCCACCGGCGCCTCATCGTCTCCTGACGTGTTTGTGAGGGCGGAGAGGCGAGAAGCGGCATCGCGGCACACAGCGGCAGCGATTAGCTCACCCTTTGATCGGAACGTTTTCTCGACCGTACGAAGCTCACCAATGATCTGGCTGTCAGGGATAACGTAATCATCGTCGATCATAGCCAAGTAGACTTCATGGGTTCGGGTGGCCGCAAGCTGCTCAAAGCAGTCCTCCATGCGCCTCAAGGCTTCTCGCAGTATACCCGCCTCTGACGTGTTTGTGAGGGCGGCGAGGTAGGCGCGGATGGCATAGCCGAGAGGCCCGCCGCCAGCTTCCGGCTCTTCGGTTGGGCATGGTGATGACATATCGGCATACTTGGCGTCATACGACCGCTTTGCCGCATCAAGCGCCTTTTCGTTCAGGTCACTCATCGCTCTTCCCTCCCTGCGGAACAGTGGTGGCGGATTGACGGGCGGGTTCGGCTTTGGAGATGGCGGCCCGGACGAGTTCAAGCTCTTCCATGAACCGTTCGTAGTGAGAATCCGGCATCGTCATGTGGTTCAATACGAACGCCATGTTGTCGGCTTGGCGCTTGAGGGCTTCAAGCAGATCTGGGGCGGCGGCGATCAGGCGAGCATTGTCTAGCGTCAGGGTGTTATGGCTATTCCCGCCAGCGATAAGTTCCTTGTATTCAGTGCCTACCGAGGTCGTGAGGGTTTCGCCGCCATGCACAAAGACGGCGCCATAGGCATTCTGGTTTACGGACCAGGGACCAGGAGTAAAACTAGACATTTGAACTTCCCCTAAAAGAAGGGTGGCCAGTTCCGCGCCGGACTTTCAGCCGGTGGTCACTTGATTTTATTGCCGAGGAGTGCCGCGCGCCGCGCGATGTACGGCCGTGGCGTTCGCGATCGTCGGCGTTTTCCTTGGCTGTCCCCCAAGCAAGGTTTTCAGCGCATGGACGCGACTTGTCGTCGTCCAGATGCCTTATCTGATGGAGGAGTGATGGTTTCGGAGGAAGGAATCTTTCAGCCACCAGCAGATGGACCGCTATGCGCTTTCTCTTCCCGCCGACTGTAATCCGAACTGAAGGATATCCGTCAGAGTTAGGTGTTTGCTTCATTTCTCGGCGGCCATAACCACGCCAGTTGCTATCAACACTGAATACTCGACCGTCTCGGGTAACGTCGTACTGGAAAGTTATCTCACCCATTGGCGTTCCCCTTCAAAGCCTGCAGCATGAAAGCCGCCTTCTGTCGTCTGATGTCGTTGACGCGACCGTGCTTCTGTATTGCCTCCCTCTCTGCCTGATCGAGGGAACGGAGGGCTGGAATGGCGCGGTAGAGCCGGCGTCGAGTCTGCCAGGATTGCCATTGTGCGAGGGCGCGCTTTATCAACCTGTTCATGCTGAGGCTGCCTTTCCGATGAGATCGACGATTTGGTCCGGCCAGATCCACCAGACAGGGAAAGCGCCTTCTTCCTCAGCTCGGCGGAAGTCGCCACCGTTGTGGCAAGGCCGTCCGAAGCTGTCGAAGCACATGGCTGTGAAGTGTTTACCGCGCCAACCTTTGGTGTCGCCGTGCTCGGTGTTGTTGTAATCAACGTGGCAGGTGAGCCAACTGCTGGCGCGATTCACCCATTGGGCATGGCTGTCGAATGTCTGGTCGGCGAATGGCGGTGCGATGCGAAACTCGCTCATGCTGCTTTCTCCAAATCTTTGAAGATGACGCCGTTACGGGTCCCCCACTCGTAGATGATCTCAATCAGCTCGATCATCTCGCCCTTGTCCAAATCGGACGAGGACCGGCCAAGGCTCGTGAAGCCGTTCCCGTCAAGGTTCGGCACCATGCGGACTTCGCGCTTGAGCGCATCTAGGAAAAGAAGCTTCCAATCTTCTGGATAGAGCCGGATTCCGTGATAGGTCGTTTGCTCGGCAACCTCCGTCAGCATAGCCCACATCTTGTCGTTCTGAGGCAAGGAGCGCTTCGAGGCCTTGAACTCGATACGCGTCCCCCAAGGAGCCTTTTGGATCCACTGCGTTGCTTTGAGGCGGTCAAAGTCGGAGTTGATGGTGATGAGAGCCCGACCCATGTCAGCCTCCAGCTATCGTTACGGTTTCGAGAACCTTCTTGTCGTCAGCAGCCTTGTTGATCGCCGCATCAATCATCTTGCGCAGCACAATCGCATCGCCGGGATGACGAGCCCAAAACATCTGCAAGCCAGCGCGGTTTGCGTCCTGCCACTTGGCGATCTTGCCGGGGTGCGTCGTCTTGATGTGCTCGGCAACGCGGTCGGCAAACTGGCCATCTGGGATATTCTCAAGCGCAAAGCCGTCATCCCACCAAACGGTGATCGAGTCCTTGCCTCCGATGGCGCGCATACGATGATCCTGGCGCTCCTGTTCGACGATCTCGGTTGCGGTAAGGTCTAGAACCTTGGCGCGATCCATTTCTGCTTCGTCGTAAAGGCCTTGGAACTGCTCGGGCCATCCGGCGCGTAAAGCCTGCATTTCAGCGCACTTGGCGATCATTAGGCGCGGCATGCGGCACCAGTTGCCGGAATCGTCAAGCGTCTGCTTGCCGGTCTTGTAGTTCTTGCCGGTGTCGTCGTTGCGCGCCCACTCTTCCTTGACAGGGGCAAACTCTTCCCAGAATGACTGGCCGGCGACTTCGTACCATTCGCCCGACTTTTGATCCTGCTTCCAGAGATAGACCGTGGCCGAGACAATGCCCTGCGGGTTGAGGTGGCTGATAAGAGCCTTATCGACCTCATACGTGGCAGGCTTCGAAGCGGGTCGATAATCGCCGCAGCGCTGCGCAATGACGCGCTGGCCGTCGCGGCTGATGATGATCGTCAGCTTGCGCTTCTCGGCATTGCCCTTGGAGAACACCATGGGGATGATCTGGCCGATGAAAGGATCAAGGCCCTTAGCCTTCGCCACTTCCATGAACAGATCGAACTCGTCGTTGTTGCAGTCCTTGGCGACGGTGTTCTTCACCAACGCTACCTGCTTCGGCGTCATGTCGAATTTGGTTAGAGCCTGCATGCTACTTCCTCCGTACGGACAGGCTCAGGGAGCCGTTGTCTAGCGTTGCGCCTGGAATTGGTTCGTTGTCCTTGAGGGCTACTGTCAGCGCCTTCTTGTCGAGCTTCGGGGCAGGGCGTTCCTGCTCAATCCAGAACTTGACCGGAATGTCGGCCTCGTTGGTGACGATCAGGGATGGAGCACGCTTTGCCAGCGTCAGCGTGGCTGTTGGCAGCCGCATGGAAGTCTGCTCGGTGATCAGCATGGCCTGTTCGATCAGGGCCTTGATGCGGTCTACCTTGGCTTCCTTCTTCCGGCGCCGCTCGGCAAAGATCTCTTCCTTCGCCTTCAGACCGACGATGTGGATTTCTTCCTCGTCGATCTCGGCCAAGGCGGCTTCGATAGCCTCGTTGAGATTTGTTTCGCCTTCTATGGTATCGGCTACCAACTCGGCGTCGTCTGCCGCGTCCTGTTCCTTCAGGTTGGCGACGAGGCGTTTCGCGGCTTCGGCTTGGCGAGCTACGTTGTATTCTACTTCCGCCATGTGATTTGCTCCTGATTTACCTTCGCGGCCCGCTCCATTTCCGGAGCGCCGACGAGGGCGAAAGAGAGGAAGACGACGACAGCGCAGCCGAAGAGGGCGAGCATGTCGCGGTTTGTCGGGTGGATGACCGGAGCCGGGATTGCCTTGCGCTGCTGCTGGCATGTGCCGACTGGGCAGGCGCACTCTCGGTAGGTTCGGAGGTCACAGCGCATCACGCGACCTCCTCAAGCTTCTGGTATGCGACAGCGCGTTCCCAATAAGCTTCCTCGCGTTCGAGCTTCTGGCGCTGGAACCTGACGGCCTCCAGCTTTTCCTCGTAGACGCGGAGGGTGAACTGCTTGGATGTCTCGCCGGGGCGACGGTCGTTGTTGATCATGGCTCGCCCCTCAATCCGCGTAGAGCAGGGTCACGACATAGCGATACTTGCCATCGCCAAGCGGCCTGAACTCGTAGTGTGGGCGGAAAGCCTTCTCCATGCTGCATCCGGGCTGGCGGTAGTCTGCCTGCCATTCAGCATGCGGGATGGCCTTGTAGACGTGCTCGGAGCAGACTGCCTCAACGTCGGAGGATGGGCGCTCACTGACGACATGGTATTCGTAGTAACTATCGCCGTAGGCCCGCTTCTGGCCTGAATGAGTATTGGTGAACGTCACGCCGTCGATGGTCTTTGTCTGTCGGTCGATATGAAGCATGTCCGTTACTCCGCTGCGATCTGGTAATGGTGTTGAAGACGGCTCTCGGCATTATGCCCGGTGAAGCTCTCGACATCGGTACGGCGCATGAGGCGGGTGAATATGAAGACCTCGCCTCCGTTTGCTTCAGCATCCGCCTCGGCCTCGTCTCGGTCGTCGTACTCGAATGCCTCTTCAGCATCCGTAGACCAGCGCATGCCAATGCCGGGGATATGGGAGAGGTAGAGGGGGGTGGTGCCGAAGAGGCCTTCCACGTTGAAGCGTTGGACGAGGGCCATCACGCACCTGCCTTTTCGGCTCGGAACGACCAGTCGGTCAGGTCGCCGATGTGGGCGGAACGCTTGGCAAGATAGCTTTGAAGCATCACCCGATTTCCATCGATCGAAATGACCTTACCGAGGCGTCCGTCGCTTACGACCATACCTACGGTCAGGCGAGTCTTGCGCTCTTCCGCTTTTGCATCGCGCTCGGCCTGAGCTGCGTTTTGGATGGTCTCCAGCGCCAGCCAAGGATCGAAGCCAGCGTTGTGCGCCGGGACGAGGCCCATGGCGTAGATCTTGCGAGCTTGTTCAATCGTGTATGCCATCTGTGCCTGTCCTCTCTCGATGCCGATCGACGTTTCGCGTGCTTCCTTGCGGGGCTCATTCGTCTCGGCTGATAGGTCTCAGATTATCCGCTATTGAGGATATGTCAAGCACAATATCCGCTATAGAGGACGAAATCGCTTGTGCTGAGAAAGGGGATATGAGAAAAAGAAATGCCCCGCACGCTTTTGCAGAGCGTCGGGGCGTTGACTGGCGGATATTTGCGAACCGTTGCCAGTGATGCTTTTTATAACGCATCCGAAACGATTTGCCAATCCGACAGAGCGCACGAAATGACGGGAACCGGTTCGGTCGTGCGTTGATGTATGGGCAAGGAACGGGATGCGATTAGGCCAAGGGTTCTCTGGCAGCGCGAGCTGGTGAGGTAGCCCTATCGTCAGGTAGCCCCTGAAAACGACCTCAAGATGTGCGGCTGGCTATAGTGCGGCACATTGCGGAATAAGCGGCGGTCGGCTCCGATGAGCAGATTTCCCCTTTCGCCCCAGGAACCCGTCATTTTATGGCGGGGTTCTTGGTATGCGGAGATTTCAACGGTCTCACCAAAGAGCAGTGACAACTTTACACTAGTGAAACAGTAATACTATTTTGGCGATCTTGTCCAAAATCCGGCTGCTGCTGGAACCGTAACAGACTGATCCACAGGAAACGTGAGGCATCCTTTCGATTCCGCCAATAGTGTCCCAGAAGAAAACAATCCTAGACCTTGCTGAGAATTTTTGTGGCCTTCGTGAGCAATTCGAGAGCTGCGTACCTGTCTTTCTCGTCGAGGCGGCTAAGACCACGCAATAGATTCTCTATCTCGCGCGCTGTATCTGGAGCGAAGGATGCTTCTAGCCTGGCAAGTATTTCAGCGTTCATGCTCCGGCCGTTGTCCACAGCCGAGTGCGCTAGTTTCTTTTTTAGTTCGAGCGGTAATCGCAAGTTGTGTCGTTGGTCATCGGTCTGAGGCATGATCGCCTTATGGCCGAAATCCTACGATGTGAAAATGGTGCAATCGTGGTGTCGGTGTGCCATAAATGTGCCATGCATACAGGGCGCGAATATGGGAGGATGATTGACGTAGGGATAGGATAATGTTCCTATAATGTTCTCACTTGGGGAATGGGGTGGGGTATCATTGCATGAACGCCGACAGCGATTATGAAAGATCAAGAAAAATGCGCGTTTCTGTTTTTGTTGGAATCATTAGCTCCCTAACTGAGGAGCAGCGGCGCGACTGTCTGAGGAAGATCAGGCTTTATCTTTCTCACGCAGGATCTGAAGGATGCCGCTCCGCATGTTCGGATTCGTCTCTATCAGAGACAGGATCTCCTGAGTTTCAGGGCTCATCTGAACGCCGTAAAGGACCTGTGTAAGGGTCACGTCGAGCACTCGGCAGATCGCGATCAGATTATCGATCGTCGGGTCTTTCCCTTCCTTCAAGATCGAATGGACATAGCCAGGTCCCTTACCCGCGCCGAGGGAAATCTCGCGCTTCGACTTGCCTGATTTTTCGATGGCGTCCTCTAGACGCGCTCTCCAGTCGTTACCGTGCATGCGCACAATATCCTCTAAATGGGATATTTCTGCA
Organism: Rhizobium mesoamericanum STM3625; assembly: GCF_000312665.1. GTDB lineage: Bacteria > Pseudomonadota > Alphaproteobacteria > Rhizobiales > Rhizobiaceae > Rhizobium > Rhizobium mesoamericanum. Next base: position 3,960,681 of record NZ_HF536772.1, read on the forward strand.
CGTCTTTCATAGAGGACACTTGACGTATCCGCTTTAGAGGATATAGTGGACGTCATGGCAAACACTCCTACTGAAAATCTGCTCTCGGATGTGAACAAGTTCCTGGCCGAAACCGGCATGGGGGTCTCGTACTTCGGGAAGGTCGCTTCTGGAAATTCCGAGCTGGTAAAACGGCTGGAGTCCGGGGGCCGTGTGTGGCCGGAGACTGCGGAGAAGATCCGCGCCTTCATGAGCGAATACAGGCGCACCAAGAAAGCGGAGAGCGCAGCATGAGTGGATATGTATATTTCATCAAGCCGGTGGGGCAGGCTGGACCGATAAAGATCGGGCACTCGGAGTATCCTCCTTATCGCCTCGCTAGCCTCCAAACGTGGAGCCCGGTTGAGCTTGAGGTTGTCTCTAGGGTCGAGGGCACTCGTGAGCTTGAGAAAGCTATCCACGAACGGTTTGCCCACTGCCATCTTCGTGGCGAATGGTTCTCTCCCGACGAGGAGCTTGTTGCCCTCGCTGAAGGTGTGAGGGACGGCCGGAAGATTGAAGATCTGATCGACCTCAAAGCCAAGACGGGCAAGCTCTTCAGGCGGCCGAACACCAAGAGCCCAGTGGCAAAGATTGTTGGAACCTACAAGCTTCGCGTCGAACGCGCGCGGCAAAGGGGTGGGGCGCTCCGAGGGAAACACATGGACCTTTCTGATGAAGTCCGTGCGATCCTTAATTCCGCAGGTGGATACCGTCAGGATTATCGGGAGCTGACGCAAGACGAAATCTCCACGCTGGAGGCGTTCATTGAAGAGTGCCGCAACTATCGAAAGGTGGCCGCATGACCGACATCCTCTCGTGGCTTTCAGCCTCTCTCGCATACCTGATCACCGTTTCCATACTCTGGCATCAAGACGAAATCGCCGCTCTCGCAAACGAGCGAAAGGCGAAGGAGGAGGGACGCATATGAGCAACTTTCGCGTAGGCCAGAAGGTCGTGTGTGTCGACGATGCAGTCGACCGCAGTGATGTTCCAGAGGGGGCAAGGATAGTCGGGGAAGGGATGGACGGCCTTCGCAAAGGGGCGGTGTACACAGTACGTGACATTTTCTTTTGCCCAGGTTGGAAGGAGGCGGTCATTCGCCTCTGCGAAATCAAGAGGTTTCCGTTCAACCGCGTCGGCAAAGTTGAATACGAAAGCGGGTTTGCGCCTTGGCGCTTCCGACCCGTCGTCGATCGCAAGATAGACATAAGCATCTTCACCAAGCTTCTGAAGACTAAGAGCCTGGAGGAGTTGGTCCCATGACCGAGCTCCCCTCCTACCTTCTCGACGCCCTAGCCATCTTCGACGAAGCAAGCGAACACCGAGACGATCAATCCTCCCAAGCCGAATATCGCACTCCGTTTGAACGGATGAAGGCTGCGCTGCGGCAGGCCATTGAGGAAATTGAAGCGAGGGCAAACGAGCAATGAACGACACGGTTTACATGCTCCTCCTGATCTTCGGCATTCCAGCGATCGCTATCGCCATCCTCGTCCTAGCCATCTGCAAGACATCAGGTCGATGCAGCCGCAGGGAAGAGAGGGAACTTGACCTGCTTTGCTATGGGGCCGTCGAAGGCGCGCTCAACGATTTCAAACCTGAGCCTCAGTCCTCCTCCTCCCGGTAGGGGCTCGGTAGCTGGGGCCCGTCTCTCCTCTCCCGGGCGGGCTCCAGCGACATTCTCGGCAACTTCCACGTTGCCATCAATCGAACGGCTATGGAGCCCAACTGCTCAAACCCCAAGTCGGGCTCCATAGCATCAATCGAAGCGACAGGCGGCGGCGAAACGCTTCGATGAATGAGAATAACGGGTTCCCGTGTTCCCACGTCGGGCCTGCGAGACGAAGGGGCTAACTTGCCCCCTGCAACAAGGGCAGCGGCCTCTTCGTCTCCAATATGAGTGATCCTGTTGGTCATCATCAGCTCCTGAACAAGGCTGAAGATAACCGCAGGAGAATCCAAGGTGTTGGAAAACCACACAGAGAATTTGGAGCATTACTCCAAGAGGCAAAAGGGCATGAGTGACACGATTTCAGCTCAGTGGATGATGAGGGAAGCCTTCCCGCGCGATTATCATGGTGGGTACAAAGCCGCCGTGTACGCAGCGTATCGCTTCATTTCCCCACGCGTAAAAAAGAAGTTCACCCCCAGACGCGCGGCGGCGATCTGGAACGGTGAAGCACGTCGAATTGACATGGAAGAAGCGGCTGCGCTCGAGGCAGCCCTAATCGAGGAACACCACAATGAAACCAAGCGCCTCCGTGCCCGTCTGGCTGCACTGGATGAAAAGATTGCCGCGTTCACTCAGGGGCAGGCTGGCTAAGCACTGGCGAGACGTGGCCGGCAAGCGGATTGAATGGGCAGATTGGCTGCTCGACGATGAGAAGAAGGACGACGAGTGATGCCGCAGTTCAGGAAGAAGCCGGTCGTTGTCGAAGCGGTTCTCTGGACCGGCAAGAGGCTTGAACCGGGCGCCACACCTTGGATCACGGAGGCGCTGAATAAGGGCACGCCAGACCGGCCGGGGGCGATCATGCGGATCGGTGAAACGGTTCATACCGGAACGCTTGAGGGCGTGATGATTGCTCAGCCTGGGGACTACATCATCCAAGGCGTTAAGGGCGAGCTTTACCCCTGCAAACCAGACATTTTCGCGGCGACCTACGACCCCGCAGACTGACGTTCCCCCGGCGTCTCTACCTCCAGAGCACGCCCAACTGAACTGGGGCCGAGAATGACGCCAGCGATTTTCTTCAAGCGAGGTGACTGAATGCCGAAGAGAAAGCACACAGACGAGACAATCTTCGAAGTTCGGCGCCTCCTAGCTGCCGGCACGGCTCAATCCTCTATCCAGGCGCAGACCGGCGTCCCTCAGCCCACGATCTCAAAGATCAATACATTTCGTCTCGTCCCAGTGGCAGAGATGCCGCTGGCGATACCAACAGCACTTGAACTGTTCCATATGGGCAACGACTACATCGCCATCGGTCAGTTTTTGCATATCTCGGAAGCGGAAGTAGAGCGCCGGATGGGGCTCAAGCGAGCCAAGCGCCTCGGAGAGGTTGGTGCGCGTGGCGGCGGCACAGATAGCTCGCCTCGGATCGGAACGCCGGCGGCATTTCGGAACCTTCTGATTTCGATCGCGCGCAGTGCGCAGCCAGTCAGAGCATTGGAGGCGGCTGAATGACCGACCCCGCCGACATGATCCTTTGGCTCGATCGTCGCATAGCCTCCGCCATGACGTGGCTCGACGACCACGGACGGGAATCCAAGAAGCCTCGCCCTGAAGGCGATATCCAAACCAAGGAATACGACATAGCCCGCTTTGAGGAGATCAAGGTTGCCTACGTCAAGGCTCTCAATCGGAAACTGGCGAGCGAGGCGGCAGCATGACGATGCATTTCCACCTTCCGTATCCGCCATCTGCCTGGGATCTCTACGAAGGCTGGGGCATCAACCGCCGTCTATCCGGTCCCTACAAGAAATGGCGCAATGACGCTGGCTATTTCATCAAGGCCCCTAAGCTGCCGATCTCTGCGCCATTCTCGCTCCACATCGCGCTTAAGCGCCAGAACAAGCGCCAGGATCTCGACAACCGCTCCAAGGCGGTCCTCGACTGCCTCCAGCACTACAAAGTCATCAAGAACGACAATCTCTGCGAACGGCTAACGATGACATGGGCGGAAGACCTTCCGGCCGAATGCGTCGTGCTGCTCCAGACAGCGGAAGAAGGGCTAGCAGCATGACGTGGTTCTTCGACCCTCTAGTGCCGCTCCACTACGAAATGATCGTCATCGATCCGCCATGGGGCTTTGACCTCTACAGCAAGGAAGGCGCGAAGAAGTCAGCGCTGGCGAAGTACGAACTGATGACCGACGCCAAGATCCTGTCGCTTCCAGTCGGCAAGCTCGCCAGCATGGATTGCCTTCTCTACTGCTGGGCAACAGCGCCGCAGCTTCCGTTGGCAATCGACTGCGTTAAGGCATGGGGCTTCGAATACAAGTCCTTGCTGATGTGGCGGAAGACGACAGCCTCCGGGAAGATCCGCATGGGCACCGGCTACCGAGTCCGCACGACCGGCGAGGCCGTTGTTGTCGCCACGTTAGGCAATCCGAAGCAGACAGCGATTCCGCAGACCGTATTTGACGGAATCGCCAGAGAACACAGCCGCAAGCCTGAAGAGTTCTACGCGCTTTGCGATCGCGTCATGCCGCACGCGCGCCGTGCCGATGTTTTCGCCCGCGAGGAGCGCGCCGGCTGGCATTCATTTGGAAACGAAGTCACGAAATTCAACGAGGTGGCAGCATGAGACAAGAGCCTGAAGGGTTTCCTGAGTTCTGGGGCGTCTGGCGCCCTCACGCGCGGCACACTGACGGTCGCGGCCTCGCACGACAAGCTTTCGAGAAGCACCTGAAAGACGGCGCATGCGCTCAAGACATGATCGACGGCGCAAAGCACTTCTTCCGCACCATGAAGGACCGCGACAAGGAGTTCGTTCCCCTCTGCGCCACTTGGCTGAACCGCGGCGCCTATGAGGAATTAGCCGAGGCAGAGCGCGCATGGAACGAGCGTGTAGCCCAGCGCCAGCAGCAGACGAGCAACGTCGTCACCATGCAGGTTGTTCTACCGAAGAACCATTTCCAGCGCCAGAACAGAGCATAGAGGATCCAGCCCAATGAACATGAGACCAGACATCGACATCGAGAAGGCAGCCCAGATGTGGAACGACGGGTTCACATCAAGCGAACTATCGGCTGAGTTCGGCGTCAAGCGCGATGTCATTATGGGCGTTATCGCCAGGAACCGGCCGCTGTTCAAGCCAAAGCGGTCTGATGTGGACATGGAACATGCCGCCAAACTGTGGGCGCAAGGTTGGACCATGGCAACCATCGCCACCCGTGTCGGCTGCTCTGAAACGAAGATGAGGGCGACAACCAGAAAGCACCGCGATCTTTTCCCGAGGAGAGAGCGGGCGTCTGTTCTTCGAGAGCGCAACTGGACGGCAGAAGACCTTGAGCGCGCCTCTAAGCTTTGGGCGTCTGGCGCTTCGGCCAAGGACATCGGCCGAGAGTTCAGCGTCAGCAAGAACGGTGTACTGGCCATCGCCTTTCGCCACCGTGATCTCTTCCCGCTTCGCAACAAGGCTGGTCATAAGGCAGTGCGCAATTCGAAGCCAATGGCCTCGATCATGCCTGTGCGCCGTGCCGTCATCGTTCCCGACTTCGGCCCAGAAGAGCCGCAGATCCCCGCAACCGAATACGATCTCATGCGCCTTCCACATGCCAAGACGCTTGTCGATCTGGATCCATGTGAATGCAAGTGGCCTCTGACGGCAGGTGGCCCATTCCTTTTTTGCGCAGAGGTGACCGAGAAGCGCGGCCCATACTGCGCCAATCATCTGGAGCGGTCATTGCCAGCACGAGAAAATAGAAGGGTCGCAGCATGATCTACGTGACGGGCAAGCAACTAGCCGGAACGGTCGCTATGTGGGCAGTGCGGCAATCGCCATATCAGACACCGGATAATCTTGATCTTGTTGTTCGGCAGATACAGGAAAAGTTCGCACCGAACACCAGCTTCGGGATGCTGATGTTCGAGGAGAGCAACAGCCTTCGCCGGTACGTCTCCAAAATCCTCCGGAGCATTCCGGAATATGTGAAGTGGAACGACCGCAAGAACGGCAACGACGCTCCCTTAAAGTTCTCGTCGGCCTATGATCTTCCCGGTGATCCGGACGACGATTTCATCGATTTGGACGCGCTAGAAGGCAATGTAGCCCGATCCATCTCATCAGAAGACTAACGAGGAAGAGGCGGAATGGCATCAAAGGCGGCAAAACTTCGATCCAAGAGAGCATCCAGCAAGGCAGGGCGTCCCCGTAAGGAGAACGTAGAGCGATACCCGAGCGGCGACATCAAGCGCCACGAAACAGAAAAGGAAGCTCTCAGCGTGGCACTGGAAGCACGGAAGCGCATTCACGGCCTATCAGAAAACAACGCCCTGGCTGGCTACACGCTGGGGCGCATGTACCTCGATGGCTCTATTAGCGACGAGCAGCGCAAGGCTGGCGACGAGTATGCGGAGATCATCGCCCGATATCACCGGATGGTAGGCATCCCGGCTCCTAGCGCCCGAGCGCAATCGCTGTTCTCGGTCAAGGGTCATGATGGCGAAGTGACCGACAGCCTCGCCAAGCGAGCACGAGACGCCAGCAACCGCATGATGGAAGTGACCGGCATCCTGCTTCGCTGCGAAGATGGGCCGCAGGTCAAGGGAACGGTCCATAACCTGTGCGTAATGGATTACGAGCATCTTCGCGGAATGGCCCCGCAGCAATTGTTGTGGCTTAAGCGGGGATTGAACGCTTTGATCAAGGCGAAGGAGTTGCGTGAGAAGGGCAAATCAGTTATGAGTTGGGATATTACATCCTCAGAACTGTCTGTTGTTTGAGGCTTAGCCTCCCAAAGGATTCCGCGTTACGCGCTTCCGACAGTGCGCGGTCTTAGAATCTCGGAGCGTGGCGGCAGAGTAGGTGAAAGACCCTGAGATGCCGTAGGGGACGCGAAACCGATCAGTAGGATGCCTTAAGTGGCGTCAGAATCTCGGCCCCTTACTCAAATCCTTGTTCGCAAGGTCGGCAGGCTGGCCTCTGCCGTTCTCATTCAGGAGATATCGTGGATCATCCCCTCGACATCCTCCCAGATCCCTTCTCCTCCCTAGACAACTGCTGCTACATGCGCAGAGCCACCATGGACGGAATAGAGGGCTACGTTCTTCTAGACTGCGACGGAGAGGTTGAGTTCTTCACCGACAACCGCAGCAGCATATTCTTCCATGCCGCAAAGCATGAGCTAACCGTGGTGGTGCCGAATTGATAAAGCGCAAGCTCGGGTGTCATCCAAGATTTGCCGTCCTGAATTGCCGCCTTCCAATCGTTCCGGCTTTCGTGTGGCATGTTGCAGGCCGGAAGATGTTCGACAAACGCTTCTCGCCGTCCATCCGACGCATGTGGAAGCTAGGCAACTACGGCATCTGACGTGACCCGCCCCATTCTCATCCTCCTCACCATAACCCTCCTAGCCATAATAGCCGCCTCCATCACTTCATGCGCTGCTCCCCAGGTGTGCAGGTATTGCTGGGTGGCGCTTTGATCATCGATCTCAACGCAGAGCGAGACAAGCGAAACGCCCCAGACGCCGAGCATATCAGAACAGACCAATTCGGCCGTCAGATGTTCCAATACCTCTGCGATTACAGGATGAACGATTCAGTCTGGTCTCTCCGCATCTGGGCATACTCGCAGGAAGACGCAGAAGCACGGATTGAGGCAATCAGAGGCTCGCTCGCGTATCTCGGGCAGCTTTATACGGTAGTTTCGTAGAAAATTCGTATCGCGAAATGCGAAGGGCCTACCGGCCAGCAGGAATAATATTCCACCAGACCCGAAAGGGAGTGGAGACCACGCATGAATAAAATAGAGGACAACAATAATCTTTCGCGAAAGGGCGCTGGCCGCCCGAAAGGAAGCCAGAACAAGGTTTCCAAGGCAGCGAAGGATGCAATAGCCGAGGCGGCTGAACAACTCGGCGGGGCAAAGCGCATCGTAGCATGGGCCAAGGAAGCTCCAGAGAACGAGCGCGCATTCTGGGCCACGATCTATCCGAAGCTCATCCCGGTTCAATTGGCCGGTGACGCTGACAACCCGATCAATCACGTTCACACCATCGAACGCCGCATTGTCCGTCCTTCAGATACCAACGGCTGAGGTTTTCGAGCCTCTTCTCGCCCCATCTCGATACAAAGGCGCAAAGGGCGGGCGTGGCTCTGGCAAGTCGCATTTCTTCGGTGGCCTGATGATCGAGGACCATCTCGCAGAACGCGGAATGCTTTCGGTCTGCATTCGTGAGGTGCAAAAGACGCTGGCCGACTCCTCGAAGCGATTGCTAGAGGGGAAGCTAGCTGATTTCGGCTTAGGCGAAGCGGACGGCTTCAAGGTCTTCCGCGATACGATCGAAACGCCAGGAGATGGCGCGATTATCTTCCAAGGCATGCAGGATCACACTGCGGAGTCGATAAAGTCTCTCGAAGGCTTCAAGCGGGCTTGGTGGGAAGAAGCACAGACGGCCTCGGCTCGATCGCTAAACCTGCTCCGGCCGACGATCCGCGCTCCAGGCTCGGAGATCTGGTTTAGCTGGAACCCGCGCCGCAAGGTTGACCCTGTTGACCTGATGATGTGCGGCGATGAGCGGCCAACTGGTTCGGTTCTCGTCACAGCCAATTGGAGAGACAACCCCTGGCTCACTCCCGAACTGGAGCAAGAGCGCCTCGACTGCCTCCGCATGCAGCCCGACCAATACGACCACATCTGGGAGGGCGGGTATTTGAGCGTTGCATCGGGCGCCTACTACGCCAGACATCTCGCGGACGCCAAGAATGAAGGCCGCATCGGCAAGGTAGCCGCTGACCCGCTCATGACCATCCGGCTCATCTGCGATATCGGCGGCACTGGCGCACGAGCTGACGCATTCACGATCTGGGCATGCCAATTCATCGGCAAGGAGATCCGGTGGCTCGATTACTACGAGGCGGTTGGGCAACCACTGGCATCGCATCTCAACTGGTGCAGGTCAAAAGGATACACGCCAGAGCGGGCGCAATTCTGGCTGCCGCACGATGGCTCGACCAACGACAAGGTTTACGACGTTTCCTACGAAAGCGCGCTCCGTGAGTCCGGCTATCGGGTGACGGTCGTCCCTAATCAGGGGAAGGGCGCCGCATCTGCTCGCATCGAAGCAGCAAGACGCCTGTTTCCGAATATGTGGTTCAACGAGGCGACGACCGAAGGCGGGCGCGCTGCTCTCGGCTGGTATCACGAGAAGAAAGACGACGCTCGCGGCATTGGCCTTGGCCCAGAGCATGATTGGGCCTCGCATGGCGCAGACGCATTCGGCCTTGGCTGTGTCGTCTACGAAGAACCGACAGTTGCAAAGAAACGAGATCCCCGCGCTTCAGGCGTTGGAGGCTGGATGGCGTGATGGCTGAAGAGAAGAAAGACGATCTGCTCTCCGAGGGCAGGACGGCGTTCGAGCGCTGCCAGGATGCAGAGTCCGACAACCGGCAGACCGCGCTCGACGACATCCGTTTCTCTCGCCTCGGTGAGCAATGGCCGCGTGACATAGAGAAGCAGCGCAGGGATGAGTTTCGCCCTTGCCTGACCATCAACAAGATGCCTGCGTTCATTCGCCAGGTGGTCAACGACAGCCGCCAGAACAAGCCGTCGATCAAGGTTCACCCCGTCGATAGCAACGCGGACCCAAAGACGGCTGAAGTCATCAACGGCCTGATCCGCAACATCGAGTACACGTCCAATGCTGACGTGGCCTATGATACCGCGATAGAGCAGAGCGTTTCAGGCGGCTTTGGCTATTGGCGCGTTGGGATGGACTACGCCTACGAAGACACCTTCGAGATGGATCTCTCCATTGAGCGCGTGGCTAACCAGTTCTCTGTCTATGGCGATCCGGACAGCATGTCGGCCGACTCCGCCGACTGGAACGTGGCGTTTGTCGTCGAGCCTATGCGAAAGGCCGAGTTCAAGGCCAAGTACGGCGACAAGAAGAACGCGGAAGGCGCTGACGTTAACGTCGATTTCGAAAGCGATGCATGGGCAAACGCCGGCATCTGGGTCGAAGACGAAACTGTCATGGTTGCCGAGTGGTGGAAGCGTGAGCCGATCGAAAAGGAGATCGTCAAGCTTTCCAACGGCCACGTGTATTCAGCCGAGGATCTTGCGAATGACATAGACCTGCAGGCTATGATCGATGCTGGCGTGCTTCAGGTCGTCGGCAAGCGCACGACGCGCTCCCACAAGGTGACGCAGATCATCATGTCGGGCGCCGACATCCTTGAGAAGAATGACTGGCCTGGTTGCTACATCCCGATCATCCCGGTTTACGGTGACGAGATCGTGGTGGAGGGCAAGCGTTACTTCCGTAGCCTGATCCACAGCGCCAAGGATGCGGCGCGGATGTTCAACTACTGGCGCACGACGAGCACGGAGCTTGTTGCACTCGCGCCTCGTGTGCCGTGGATTGGCCGCAAGGGAACGTTTGACAGCGACGTGGACCGTTGGGCAACCGCGAACACGCAAAGCCACGCGTTCCTTGAGTTCGACACCGAGTCGCCAATCCGTCAGCCTCTCGACGTTGGCCCAGCCGCAGGAGCCCTGCAGGAAGCGCTTAACGCCTCGGACGACATGAAGGCCATCATCGGCATTTATGACGCATCCTTGGGCGCCAGATCGAACGAGACGAGCGGCAAAGCCATCATGGCACGGCAGCGGGAAGGGGACGTAGCGACATTCCACTTCATCGACAACCTTGCCCGCGCCATTCGTCATACCGGCCGCATCCTGATCGACCTCATCCCGAAGGTCTACAGCGATGAGCGCGTTATCCGTGTCCTGGGAGAGGATGGGTCTCCCCGTTCGGTGCAGATCAACAGCGGGCAGCCGCAACCGGTCGTTGGCTCGGACGGCAAGCCGCAGGAAGACGAGCAGGGCCAAGCCATCATGGCGATGCATGACCTGACGGTCGGCAAGTACGACCTGACTGTCACAACCGGCCCGAGCTTCACGACCCGACGCGAAGAAGCCGCGATGCAGATGACGGAGTTCGTCAGAGCCTTCCCGGCTGCTGCGCCTGTCATTGGCGACCTTCTGGCGATGAACCTCGACTGGCCTGGAGCCGACGAGATTGCCGAGCGTCTGAAGCACATCAACCCCGCACTACAGAACAAGGGCTTGCCGCCTGAAGTTCAGCAGATGATCCAGCAGGGCCAGCAGGCTATCCAGCAGCTTACGCAGGAAGTCGAAGCCCTGAAGGCCGACAAGTCGATAGACCAGTACAACGCCGAGACCAAGCGCATGGACGTTGTGGCTGGCATCCAGAACGACAAGGCGAAGACAGCCATTTCCGCAGCCGGTCATATCGCATCGCTCGACCGCCCTGCACCCCAACCCGCGCGCCAAGGGTAAGCGGCGCTCTTTCCAACCCACCAAACCTTGAACGGAGTGGACCTCGATGCAAGAGGCTTTGACGGCTGTTGCCGATGCACAGGCTATGCCTGCAGGCGGAGAGCAGCAGCAGAATGCAGCGAATGCCGGTGACGTCGCGGAGACAGAACTGGAGAACAACACCGAGGTCGTAGAAGGCGAAGAGGGCGAAGGTGAAGGCGAACAGCTTGAGCCCGAGCTTGCCGACGTTGAATACGAAGGAAAGGCCTACAAGCTGCCTCCGGAGCTGAAAGACGCTCTCCTCCGGACTGCAGACTATACCCGCAAGACTCAGGAAGTCGCGGAACAGCGCAAGTCTGTCGAAGCCAAGATGGCCGAGGCCCAGGCGAACTACCAGACCTCTCAGGAGGTCATCGAGGCAAGATCGGTCATTCACTCGATCGATTCCCAACTCAAGCAATACGAGAACGTCAACTGGCAGCAGTTCGTCAACGAAGATCCGATGAGCGCCCAAGCTTCTTGGATCCAGTATCAGCAGCTCCAGCAACAGCGCGGTCAGGTCGCTCAATACCTCGACAAAACGCAGGCAGACTTGTCCGAGAAGGCGAAACTGGCAACAGAAAATCGCCTCCGGGAAACAAGAGCGTTTGCGGAGAAGGAACTTACGGGCTGGACGCCCGATCTGGATAACAAGATCACGGATTTTGCGACCAAGGAACTCGGCTTCGAGCGCGACAGCCTTCGACAGCAGTACACGCCTCAGGTCTACAAGACCCTGTATCTTGCCCACATCGGCCACCTCGCTCTCCAGAAGCAAACAGCCGCCCCGAAACCATCGGCGCCGGCAGCCCAACCCCTCAACAAAGTGACAGCGCGAGCAAACCCGCCTCCATCGGGACTCGATGACCGTCTTTCCGCTGATGAGTGGCTGAAGCGCCGTCAAGCGCAGCTCGCCAAGCGGGGCTGATCCCCAACATCAGATAGAACTTTCGCCCAACCGGTAATTGGGGAAGTTGCTAGAAAGACACCGCTTTCGTAGCGTTCCTGCTTTGATTCCAAGCGCCTCTGATGCCTTGGAGAACGAGTGGTAACGAACACCATCAATCTCGCAGGCCATGGCGTTAGGGCTCTGTGCGCTCATAAAAGCGCGCACCTCTGCGCTCATCTTCGTCCCAACTGGGCGCGGCGGCGGTTTTGCACCAAGTCTAAGTGAAGCCTCGCGCTGCTTTTGCTTGGTCTCATCCGAAGTCTTCGACCCAATGCGGAGTTCTCTAAGCCGCTGCTTGCCCTCTTCGGACATGTTGTGGCCACGAGAAATGCCTTCATGGCGCTCACCCATGTGAGTTTTAGGAGAGAGCCACTCTAGGTTCTCAGCGCGATTGTCGGTCTTGTCGCCATTGACGTGGTGAACGTGGATAGCGCCCTCTGCGCGATCACACCAACACGTAGCGACCATTCGGTGAACCAGTCTATGCCGCCCGACCTCAAGGTATCCCCCTGAGTGCGATCTCGGTTCAATTGGTTGAAGCTTTTTTAGCAACTTGCCGTCGCGAGACACGGCGTACAAGTGATCGAAGAAACGATATTCGATGCCTTCGTATGTGGTGCTGAGCATATAGACGGCCTCCTGTTTTGACCCAACAGGACGGTAACCGCGATAGGGCTATCTGTCAAGCCAACAAGGACAAGGTTTGACCCATGGCTAATACGATCCTCACACCCACTGCGGTGACGCGAGAAGCGCTCCGCATCCTCCACCAGAAGCTCAACTTCGTCGGCTCGATCAACCGCCAGTACGATGACAGCTTCGCAAAGTCGGGCGCCAAGATCGGCGATACCCTGAAGATCCGCCTTCCTAACCAGTACACCATCCGAACCGGCAAGACGATTGCCACGCAGGACGTGTCTGAAAACAGCGTATCGCTTCAGGTCGCCACCCAAAAGGGCGTTGACGTCAACTTTTCGTCTGCGGAACTCACCCTTTCGCTCGACGACTTCTCGAAGCGCATTCTTGACCCTGCAATGGCCGTCCTCGCTGCAAACATCGAGTACGATGCCATGAGCATGTACAAGGATGTCTATAACGCGGTTTGGACCTCCGGTTCTGCCATCGCGTACAACAACATCCTGTCCGGCCGCGTTCTGATGAACAACGCTCTTGCTCCGCTGACGGGCCGCACTGCAAACCTGAACTCCCAGGACATGGCGGACCTCGTCAAGGACACCAAGACGCTGTTCAACGACCAGGCGCAGCTCTCCAAGCAGTACCGCGAGGGCTACATGGGGCGCGCTGCAGGTTACGACTTCGTGGAAAACACGCTTTGGCCCGGCAATACGCGCGGCGCTGAAGATACCAACTACGTCGTCAACACCTCCACTGGCATCACCTCCGGTTCGGCTACGATTGCCGTTACTGGCGGCACAGGCGCGATGGTCAAGGGCGATGTCTTCACCATCGTCGGCGTGAACTCTGTCCACCCGGAAACGAAAGTCGATTCCGGCGTTCTTCAGCAGTTCGTCGTCACGGCGGCAAACGCTGGCGGCGCGGGCAACATCACTGTTTCCCCGACTCCGATCACCTCTGGCGCAACGCAGAACGTTGTCATCAACTCGGCTGGTGCCGGCAAGTCAATGGTCTTCGCAGGCACTGCGTCGGGACAGGACACGACCTCGTTGCTGTATCAGGAAGACGCCTTCACCTTCGCCACGGCCGATCTGGTCATGCCGAACGGTGTCGATTTCGCACGTCGCGAAGTTCAGGACGGCATCTCTCTGCGTATCGTCCGCCAGTACGACATCAACAACGACAACCTGCCGTGCAGAATCGATGTTTTGTACGGATATCGCACGCTTCGCCCGCAGTTGGCGACTCGTCTCCACTTCAACTGATCTGGATAAAGGATCTCCACAAGGAGCATGGACATGGCAGTAGAATATCTCAGCGCGGGTTCTCCCGACGGTACTGTAATGGGCCGGTCCTCCACGGACAAAATCGGCTTTTTCAATGCCACCCCGAGCGTTCGGGCCTCAGGCTTTACCGCCCCGGCAGGAACGGCAGCCACCAACAGCACGCCGTATGGCTACAGCCAGGCGCAGGCTGACGCAATCGTCACTTGGATTCGCGCAGTTGACGCGGAACTGAAGGCCAAGGGCCTGATTGCCTAAACCAACTCGGAGCGCGTCATATGACAATCAGCACCTACAGCGAGCTTAAAGCGGCAGTTGCCGACTGGATGGCGCGCTCCGACATTTCCGGCAATGTTGCCGACTTCATCACCTTGGCAGAGGCTAGACTGAACCGCCTTCTTGGCCCTGTAGGGACGACTGCGAACCTGACTGGCATCATTGGTGCGCAAACACTCGACATCTCGTCCTTGTCCGTTCAGGAGCCGCAAAATCTCTATGTATCTGAGGGCGTGTCTGACTACTTCGTCGTTCCTCGCGCTCTAGGCACATACTCCACGACGACGGCCCAAGGTCGCCCGACGATGTGGGCTATCGAGGGCGATACGATCACCTTCGATCGCCCGATGATCTCGGCCTACGCCTTCCGCTTCGTCTACCTCGGCCGGTTCGCGCTCTCGGATTCGGCGCCTACCAACGAATTTCTCACCAACCACCCGGATCTCTATCTAGCGGCGGCGATGGTCTGGGGCTGTGGTTACGTCAAAGACCAGTCAGGCGGCGTCTGGAAACAGATGCTCGACGAATTCACGGCAGAGGTTGCCAGCGACAGCGCCCGCAAGAAGCGCTCGCAGCTCACCGTTGATCCCGGCTTGGGATCGATCGGCCGCTATCGCTACAACAGCACGGTCGATTCATCGCTATGATGATCCCATTCCCGAATTTTGAGCCAGACAAGAGCCCGTTCGAAGGCTCCAGCAGCGCCAACGTCGTCAACGCGCAGCCTGTGGCGAATGGTTGGGGACCGATGGCAGGGCTGACGATTGTTTCCTCTGCTCTGCCTGGAGAATGCCGGGGCGGCGTCTACGTTCGCACGGCTGCCGGCAACTATGTCGTGATAGCAGGGACGGCAACGCGCCTCTACAAGCTCAACACGACGGACTACACATGGACGGACATCTCAGGCCCGAGCGCACCCTATAACGTGCCGCTGCAGGATGCTTGGACCTTCACCCGCTTTGGCGACAAGCTGGTGGCACACAACATCTCTGATGCGATTCAGGTCTACGACATCGAGGCGGCAGGAAATTTCTCGGATCTCGGCGGCAGCCCTCCAAAGGCGAAATATAGCTGGGTGGCCGGTGATTTCCTCGTGCTTGGCTATCTCGAAGGCACGAACGGGCAGAAGACGGTTCGCTGGTGTGGCGTCAACGACATCACGTTCTGGACGATCAAGGAGCGCGGGGCAGACTTTCAGGAGCTGCCGGAAGGCGACGAGGTTATGGGCGGCTTCGCTGAGCAGGGCGGCTTTACCGTTGTCCAGCGCGCGGCCATGCAGTTCTTCCCGTTTGCACCGGCATCGGGCTTCACCTTCACGCGCACGGTGCTCAACCCGAAGCAGGGAACGCTTGCGCCTCGGTCGATCGTCTCCATTGGCCCCGGCCGGTTCTTCTATCTCTCGGAAGACGGCTTCTTTGGCGGCGTCGATCGCCAACCGATCGGGGCGGAACGAGTGGACCGCTGGTTCCTTGAGCAGATCGACCAGACGTATTTGGGCGACGTGCAGGGCTCGGCTGACCCATTTGAGAAAATCGTCTGGTGGAAGTATCGCGCACTGAACGGCAATTTCTACCGGATCGGCTACGATTGGCAGCTTGACCGCTGGTGCACGACTGACATTGCAGTTGGCGAGATGATGGCGCTGGCTACTCCCGGCATTACGTGGGATGGCCTCGATTTGCTATATCCCGACATTGCCTCGGTTTCGGAAGCCTTCGACAGCCGCGTGTTCTCCGGTGGTCGCCCGACCTTCGCGACGTTCACGACTGACAACAAGCTGGCCTATTTCTCGGGACCAGACCTTGAGGCGACGATCGACACGGCAGAGATCGAGATCAGCCAGGACACGCGTACCTTCGTCAGCAGCGCTCGAGTAATCACGGACGCCCCGATATCCGGCTTTACGCTGGCAGACGGGGTTATGGCCTACCACGGCGATAGCGTCACATGGTCAACGGCCAATTCGGCAAACAGGGCAGGGTTGGTTCCTTTCCGGTCTGACGGTCGCCTGCATCGGTTCCGGCTTGTCATTGCAGAGGGCACGGTCTGGAGCATCGCCAGCGCTGTGAATGCCCATGGCGTCGGGAGCGGTGAACAATAAATGAGCGTTCAAGGAACATATATCGGCAACGTCGCAACACCTGTCTCGGTGGTCATCTCTGGCACGTCGAAGAACGACATTGTCACGGCTCCTGACGACTCCCTGACGGTGGCGGCGGTTTCGATCGCGAATGACACGGCTGGCGCGATCGTCTGCAAGCTCTACTGGTTCAGGAACGCCAATTCCACGGACTATCTCATATGGGAAAACAGCGTTCCGGCAAACAGCACGCTCATCGTCTCCGATATCCCGATCCGGTTGGCTGAAGGCGACAAGATCAAGGCCATCGGGAATACCGGCATCTTCGTGACGGCCATCAACCTCCTGAACCTCCCGTTTGGCGCTCGATGAAGATAGGCATAGCGAATGCCGTCGAGGTCGATCAGGTCTGGCCTCTCTTCTCCGCGCGCCTGCAACAGGCCTGTGAACGCACCGGGGGCGACATCTCGTCCGGTGAGATGTGGCAGATGTGCCGATCTGGGCAGGCGTTCTGCGTGGTCGTGTTCGACGAGGCAGGGCCAAAGGCGATCCTGATCATGCAGTTCCAGAAATGGACCGCGAAAACCGTCATGCGCTGCCTCGGCATCGTGGGCGATGGCGTGAACGAATGGCTGCCGCTAGCGCGGGGCTTCATCGAGCAGATGGCGAAGGACGGCGGCGCAACGAGCTTTGTGGCCGAAGGACGGGAAGGGTGGGCGGCGCTCTTCCCCGACGCGAAGAAACTCCGCGTGACATACGAGGTTAGCCTATGACCGGCTCCAGCAAGCAAACGACGACGACGACAAACAATCAGCCTTGGTCTGGCGCACAGCCGGCCCTCGGTCAGGCATTGGGCGGCGCACAGGATCTGGTCAACAGGGGTATCGGTACCCAGATCTACACCGGAAACACGTTCGCCCCGGCCTCTCAGGGCAGCGTCATGGCGGCGGAAGCATCCGGCAGCCTCGGTTCGTCCAACGTCAACGGCAAGGGCCTCTCCGGGCAGTACCAGGGCATCATCAACAATGGCGGCTTCAATTCCGCTCAGTTGGGCGCCCTGAAGAACACGCAGGATTTGGCGAATTCCACATGGTCCGTCTCTCCTGAGCTTCAGAAGATCATCGACCAGACGAACGCCGATGCAAACACCAACGTCAGCTTGGCGAACTCTGCAGGCGGTCGATACGGGTCCGGTGCAGGTAACGCGGCGATTGCCGATGCCGTCAGCAAGAACACGAACAACCTGCTCTATAACGACCTGAACAACTTCAACAGCCGCAAGGACGCGGCGAACGCTAACGCCTTCAACATGGGAAGCACTGGTTTCGGTCAGCTTGGGTCTGCCTATACCGGCATGCAAGCGCCAATCCAAAACCTCGCGCAGTGGGGCCAGTTCGTGGACGACTACAACACCAAGGAACTGAACGACAAGCTCCGAATCTTCAATGAATCCCAGACAAAACCATGGGAGCAAATATCTCGCTTGAATGCGATCGCATCGGGCGCTGGCCAACTCGGCGGAACGACTACGCAGAGTCAGCCTGGACAGAATCCGTTCCTTACCGCCCTTGGCTACGGCCTTACGGGCGCTGGCCTTCTGGGGAGCTTCTAAATGGCGATTTTCCCTACTCTTGGCAGTCAGGTGATTCCGTCATGGCTCACCAACAATTCTGACACGCTCCTAAACGCAGGTGTTGGCCTTCTCAGCGGACGTACGCCGAATGAGCAAGCCGCTGGTCTTGCGCAAGGCGTCGGTCAAGCTCGTCAGCGTAACAAAACGCTAGAGTTCCTTCGCCAGAACAATCCGGATCTTGCGGCAGCCGTTGAAAGCGGCGCTCTGTCCGGTGGCGATGCCTACAAGCTGTTCTATCAGCAAAAGCTTGAGGCGCAGAAGCCGCGTCCTCTCTCGTTTGAGACGCTCCCTGATGGAACATATGGCAACTTCGATTCTCAGACGGGCACTTTCAGCCCTATCGGCAAAGCTGCAAAGGCCGGTGGGATGGATGACTACTCCAACCGCGCAAACGCCGCCGCAAGCCTCGGCCTAGCTCCTGGCGATCCCCGCTATCAAGCGTTCGTCCTCACCGGCAAGATGCCCCGCGAAGACGCGCAGCCGCTCACGACGACCGACAAGAAGGCAATTCTTGAGGCGGATGACGCTATCTCTACCAACAAATCGGCTATCGGTCTTCTCGATCAGGCGCTTGCCATCAATGACAAGGCCAATTCGGGCTGGTTCACTGGCGCACGAGCCACGGCCGGCAACAATCTGCCGGATTGGGCAGTTCCTGACGCGCTTTCTTCACCGGAAAGCTCGGCAGCAACGACCGAATACGATAATCTGGTGCAGCAGGGCGCTCTAAGCCAGTTGAAAACCATCTTCGGCGGCAACCCGACTGAAGGCGAACGGGCCATCCTGCTTGAACTGCAGGCGTCGTCCAGCAAGCCACCGGAAATCCGCAAGAAGATCCTGCAGCGGGCCAAGGAACTGGCAAACAACCGCCTGATGCTCAACCAACAGAGGGCTGACCAGCTTCGCGGCGGTGATTTCTACAAGCCGCAGGGTGGCATGAGTGGTTCCGGCCCCGGCCCACGCAAAACCTCCACAGGCACCACTTGGAGCGTCGAATAATGCCGACACTGAACATGGCGACCAGCAACGCTAGAGGCCTACTCTCTCCGGGGAATATTGACCTTGCCAAGCGGCCTGTAGTCAAAAACCCAGACGGGTCTATCAGCACGGTGCGTTCAATGTCGTTCAACGAGGACGGCAAAGAGATACTTGTCCCCACGGTTTCTCCTGACGGGAAGCTTCTCGACGAAAATCAAGCCATCGATCTGTACCATCGGACGGGGCAGCACCTTGGGATATTTGATAACCCAGAGGACGCGACGATTTACGCTCAGACCCTTCATAATCAGCAGGATCAAATGTATTCCGCGCCGAAGCAGGGGGTAACACTCAATATCAACGGCCGAAAGGTGACGGTTGACGACTCTTTCCTGCAACTATCGCCAGAGGATCAGGAAAAGACCGTTGACGAGATCGCCTCGCACCTTGGCGCACCCAAGCAGGACGCTGCGCAGGTAGAGCAACCGTCAGCCGATGATGACAGCCAGAAGTCTTTGCGCTCCGAACTGTCTGCCATGACGCAGAACCCGGCAAAGGCGCTCTACGACCAGCGCCCAACGTGGCAGAAGCCACTCATCGCGGCGCAGGATATCGGCAATATCATCGGGGATGACCTGACCTTCGGCTTTGGCGACAAGGCTGCAGCGGCTCTTCGTGCGCCCTTCACTGACAAGACCTATGCCGAGGAGCTTGCAGCCAATCGACAGGGCACGCAGAACGCCCGCGATCGAGCCGGTAGCGCTGCCTATGGGGCAGATGTGACGGCGGCTCTCATGCTCCCGCGCCTTCTCCCTGCCGGTCAGGTTGCCAACGCATCCGCTGGTGTTCTTCCGAAACTCGGCCGGTTTGCCGGGGGCGTCGTCAAGGGCGGTGCGCAAGGCGCTGCCGTAGGCGCGGCGCAGGCTGCAGGCCATGACACTGATATTGGTCAGGGCGCCGCAGCCGGTGCTGCCTTCGGTGCTGCTGTTCCTGCGGCGCTCGGCATTGGCAAGACGGTCGGTGGCGCTGTTCTGAAGCCCGTTGCTGACGCAGTGCGCGCTCGCGCAAATCCCTCTGGCTATGCCGCCGGCAAGATCGCTGAACGGCTCAACAATGGCGGCATGTCGGTCGATCAGGCAGCGGCCCGCGCGGCGCGTGACGGTCTCTCCCTGGCTGATGTCGGGGGCTCATCCACGCGTGACCTCCTACGAACCACAACCAACATTCCCGGACCTGCTCGGTCTCGTGTTGCCTCTCAGCTTGCCTTGCGCCAGATGGGGCAGGGTGATCGCCTGAAGCGCGTTGTAGGTCAGACGCTGGCCGATCCTGACGGCTATCTGGCTGCAAAGGACGAGATCGCGGAGACGGCAAAGAAGATTGCCGGCCCGCTCTATCGAGAAGCCGAGAAGACACCTATCCACTTCACCAAGGAGCTTGAGGGCATCATCAATACGCCTGCCGGCCGTAGAGCGCTGGCAAAGGCTGAAGAGCTTGCAGCCAATGAGCAAGTGCCGTTCAAGCAGATGTTCGTCAACATTGCCGACGATGGCACGGCGACATTCAAGCGCGTTCCAGATCAGAGGGCTTGGCAGTATATCAAGACGGCCCTTGACGACATGGTTGACGCGGAGACCGACAGCATCACGAAGAAGGTCACGAATGATGGCCGGATCATCAATAACCTGAAGAACCGTATGCTTTCCGAGCTCGATGCCCAAAACCCGACCTATGCGGCGGCGCGCAAGGCGTGGGGCGGTCAACAGTCACTCGACAAGGCCCTTGAGTTTGGCCGCACTGCCATGTCTCAGTCGCCGGAATCGGTTCGCCGCAGTCTGGCAGCCATGGGCGCCCCTGAGAAGGAAGCCGCCCGCGCCGGGGCTGCCGAGTGGATTCGCAACTCGATCGATCAGGCAGGCTTTACGAACAATGCCATCCTGAAGTTCTTCAGCAACCGCCAGCAGGTCAAGAACCTGCGCGCGCTCTTCGACAACGATGCGCAGTTCAAGACCTTCCGGCAGGCGATCTTTGCCGAAGCCAAGAAGCGATCGACCTATGACGCGGTACGTGGCAACTCGACCACGGCACGCCAGATGGCAGACATGTTTGAGACTGGCGGCGCGTCCGAGGGCTTCAACACGGCGAAAACGGCTGTCACGCAGGGCGTTATTCCGGCTGCTCTGCAATTCGTCGGCTCACGCCTGCGGATGCTCGGCGGTCTCACGCCACAGGTTGCCGACAACATCTCCAAGCGCCTGATGACGACCTCGCCAGAAGTGCGGGCGCAGATCACCTCCGAGCTTCAGCGCATCGAGCAGGCTCGCATCAGTGCGGCAGAGAAGTCTCAGGCTGTAAGGGCGTTGCTGGGCAGAACTGCGGCAATCGTCGGAAGCGGCGCGGTCGTCCAGGCGCAGCAGTAGTTATTCGCTGCTCTTCGAAGGCTTCAAGAGCCAATAGAGGAGCAGGCCGAAGACCACGAACATGGCGTAGTCGCGCCAGTCAAAATGTGTTCCCGGCGATTGGCGTTGAAAGCCAACGGCCAGAGTTCCACCAATGAGTCCTGCTGCTGCAAGAAGCGGGTGCGGTTGTTTCACTTAGAATCCTCGGTTGGGTTCGCCGCCCACGCACAAATTAGCCGAAATCTTCCAAACATCCAAGTGAGGTCCACATGGCATCTCGCCGTGAATACTATTCCTCGCTCCGCTCAAACCCTAATGTGCAGCGTGCGCTAGCGTCCATCAGGGCTGCAGAGGGTACGGCGCGCTATACGGACCCTTATTCCGTGGGGTTTGGCGGGCGACAGATCGGTGATCTCAGCCAGCATCCAGGAACAATGTCGGCATTCTCGGACCTTTCCGGGAACCGGAAGAAGACGAGCGCGGCCGGGGCTTATCAGTTCCTCGACCGGACATGGGGGAACCTAAGCGGAAATCTCGGGCTTCGGGACTTCGGACCAGAAAGCCAGGATATCGCCGCGATCGGTCTCCTCGATCAGTCCGGCGCGCTGGATAACGTGCTTGCTGGTGACGTCAATGGCTTCGTGAACGACGCCAATGGAACGTGGGCATCTCTGCCGGGGTCACCGTACAACCAGCCGACCCGCACCCGCGCCTTCATCAACAGCGCGTGGAACAACTACACGCCGCTGGCTGACATTCCCGACAACGCCCCCACGCCAACGTCACGCCCTCCTGACCTAGAAGGCATCCTAAGCGCCGACTACAGCGCGCCTGTGTCATCGGTCCAACGCTCTCCCCTGAAGGATGTAGACATGCGCGTCCAAAGACAGCCCACCATGCAAACCGTTCCGGACCTGATGTATGACCGGTTCGCGACCACACCATTTGATGCATCACGATTTGCAGCCGCACCCGGAGCAACAGGAAAGAACGCCCTCCGTCGCGGCCTTCTCGATCAGCAGCTAGACGCCGGCATTCTCCCGTCGCTCGACAATCCGGCCTATGCGGCGATGCAACAGCCCGATTACGTGGATCCCACGGTAACAAGCGCCTACGCAGAACCCGCCTCGATCAAGACAGCAGCCGTTCAGGCTCCTCCAGCCTTCGACGCTCAATCGGGGCTAACCGGTGGCCTGCTGTCACCTCAAGAGCAGCGGGCGGTAGCAGCACAGCGCGCGTATCTCGACCAGCAGCCGTTCAACAAGGCCCCGTCGCAGTTCGGCAACAAGGCCAGAGAGGCGGCTGGGAGCATCCTAGGCGCTGTCTTGGGTGGCCTCACACTCGGACCTGTCGGCGCCATCGGCGGCGGTCTTCTCGGCAACGTCGTCACGCGCCCCGGTGGAATTCTCGGCAGCGAGTTCCCTGACAAGCCTAAGAGCCAATCACGCGGCGACGGCAGCCTGACGGACTACGGGCGCTCGGTCGCCAATTCCAGTTCTCAATTCTCCAGAGCGCTCTCATCGGGCGGAAAGGGTCTATACTGATGGTTTCCCCTAAGACGCAGTTCCTCGACTGGGACACCACGGCGAGCGCAAACACAGAGATCAACAATATTGGCATTCAGGGAACGAATGCCGTTTCGAATTTCGATGACGCTTTCCGCACGCTCATGGCGCAGTTGCGCTCTGGTGTTGATGGAAAGGCCGTGTACGCAGCGAAGAGCGGCAACTACACGGCGGTAGCGAATGACAATAACGCCGTCCTCCGCTTTACCGCGAATGCAACTCTGTCCCTCACGGCTGCCGCTACCCTGGCCACGAACTGGCATATCACGGTCATTGCGCAGGGTGGTGATGTCACCATTGACCCGAACTCCTCGGAGACGATCAACGGCGCTACTACGCTTCTCGTGAAAGATGGGCAGACTGCAATTGTGGTCTGCAACGGAACAGCCTTCTTCGCGCAGGTCGTCGGCGCGGTTACGTCTGGCATTGCTATACAAGGCAAGCTTTTCGGCCTGACTCTCTCCAACAACGTCTCAGACGCCACAAACGATATCGACATTGCGGCCGGCAGTGCTGCTTCCGATACGTCTCCATATTACCTAATGACGCTAGCGGCTGGCATCACCAAGCGCCTCGATGCTGCTTGGGCGGTCGGGACAAACCAAGGTGGCTTGGATACCGGATCGCCTGCCAATACCTCATATTTCGTCTGGCTCATCCAGAGATCTGACACTGGCGTTGTTGACGTTCTATTCTCCGCGTCCTCCACCTCTCCGACGATGCCAACCAATTATGACCGAAAGCGCAGAATTGGGGCGATCATTCGAGAGAGTGCGGCGATTGTTGCCTTCAAGCAGGTTGGGAACGTGTTCAAACGCGCCCCCGCCGTTTCGCTGAACTCAACCAGCGCTGTTGCGTCCACCCTCGTGAGCCTTGCGGTTCCGGTCGGCATTGTGGTTCAGCCTATCTTGAACTCCTTCATGCAGATCCCGGCTGCCGCCTCTGCAAGCAACCTGATCGGGGACGCAGCGGTTGGATCGGCAAACACCACTATTCACCAGCTCGTAAGCAACTTCGGCACGACAGAAGTGAATGCCGAGCGTGTGACCATTCCAGGCGGCTTCTTCACGGACACGTCAGGGAATATCTACTTCGCCCGCGTGATTACCAGCGGCTCCATTACCACGAACACCATGACCGTTCTCGGCTGGATAGACGACAGGGGGCAGAATGTCTGACGTTACCAGCTACGGCGCCCTTCTAGACGGCGTCACGGACGACTCTGCCGCGATCCTTGCCGCTATTGCCTCGGACGGTCGGGCAGATATCCCTTATACGCCAACCGGCTTCGTTGCCGGGGATATCGACCTCTTTGCCGGCCAGAAGATCGTGGGCCACGGCAAGCCGACATGGAAGATCAAGGCAGGGGCATCTTGCGGCATAAGTCTCAAATGCTTCTCCGTCGATCGCAAGGCGAAGGTCTCCGAGATCACATTCGACGGCTCCCTCGGCGGCGCGACGGCGATCAGGGCGGCAACGGCTAATGCGGTTGTGTTCAATCCCCGCCTACATGATCTCGCGTTCAAATACTGCGTTGAAGCGATCGGGGACGAGCCCAGCGCGTCGAATTGGGTCGTTGACATGTCCGTGACGGATAGCACGGCCTACTTCACCAAGGGGCGACAGGTCTACCTGCGGAGAACGCGCGGGTTCCTCAAGTGGGAAGATTTTCGCGTAGACCACACCTACAATACCTGGCAGACGCCTTGGGAAGGGGTGCGGCTGGAAGACGTGATCGGCATCGATATTTGCCGTGTTGACGTGCTTGGCCCCACTCAGCCGACATCGACATATCAGCCTGCATCGATTGGGTTCTACCTGAAGGGCATCAACGGCAGTGGCAAGATGAGTGGCTACATCCATCGCCTGCTGGTGGATAATACGAGAGGCCCAGGCATCAAGATCGAGAATTTTGGTAACGTGAAGGGCGAGAAGCTGGAATCCTACCAGAACTATGGCCCCGGCATCGAACTGAATGGCGTCTTCAATTTCGCCTTCTCGGAGGTAAAAGCCTCTGGCATGGTCGGAACGGAAGCGCAGCAACCAAATGCTCCCGCAGATGTCAGCGGCATTTCACTTATTGGTTGCTCTCATGGCGATATCTCGGCGCCAGAATCTCTATTCAACACGGGCCATGGCATCGTCGTAAAGAACAGCCTGTTCTGCAAGATCCGTGGCGGATGTTCCAACAGCAACACCAAGAACGGCTATGTGGAAGATGGGACATCAAACCGCAACCTGCTCGCAGACATGGATTCCCTGTCCAACGGCCTGAACTCAGCCGTTCAGATCGGATCGGCATCCACCATCAGAGATATAATGCCGAACGGAGGCACAAGGACGGGGAAACTAACCGGAGCGGTAACGGTTTAGTTGCATATCAACTTATTTGCCGCTATAGGTGTCCTCTGTTAGAGGGCATCACACCACATGCAGAATAGAAACGTCGAGCTAGATGGCTTGCGCGGCCTGGCAGCGGTTGCGGTGGTATTTTACCACGCCGTTCTGGCCCCGATCGGCAGTTCACCGGCTGCCCTGTTGCAACCAATCCAGTCTCTGTCAACGATTCGGGATGCCGTAACTAAGGTGGCGCTGACGGTCGTTAACGGCCATAGCGCGGTCCTCCTCTTCTTCATCTTGAGCGGGTTCGTTCTGACGCTATCGCTAGACAAGACTAATGGGAACGCCTTTTCGATCATCGTTAAATTCACCATCAGGCGGGTGTGCCGTCTATATCCGTGCCTGATCGCTTCCTTGCTCCTGTTGTGGGCCGTATCGCTCATCTACCAAAGCGTAGGGGCAAAGTTCCAAGTGGTGACGATCGACGCGTTTCTTCAGAACGCCATTCTGGTGAAAAACGTCATGATCGGGCCCACGCATACGATCCAGGTCGAATTGCTGGTTATCCCGTTCATGCTCGCGATGTTTGCCACGCGGGCGGTGTTCGGAACTTGTGGCGTGCTGGCGTGGGTTGTCTACTCAGTCATTGCGATGGATTACCCGAACATGGTGCTGAACTTCCCGTACCTGGGTGATTGGCTCGTTGCCTTTGCGTTCGGAATGCTGGTCGCGTCTCCGCTTGCCAAGAACCTCACAAAAGGAACAAGTGGCATTGGCATTGTGGTGTTGACCGTTGCTTTCGTCTTCTGCCGGCTGTTCTCGCCGCTACTGGATCATACCGCCGTGGTGACGCAGATAATCGCGGGAACATGGTTGGTGGCCGCGCTTTATTATTCGTCGTCAGATAGCTCGGTTCGGTCCTTCCTCGGTCACCCTACCGTCCAGTTGCTAGGCAAGATCAGCTACAGCCTTTATCTGATCAACGTCATTGTGATGCTGGTCATCCTGTCGTTCTTGCATAACCCTCCGATTTATAGGGATATGCCGCTGGAGATTGGCCTTCTGGTTGGTCTGGCTACCACGCTATTATCGATCCCGGTCAGCATCCTGTTTGAGCGGTGGTTTGAGCAGGGCGGTGTCAATCTGGGCAGGCAATTAACGAAGCCACGCCGGCCGATGGCTTTTGCGGCAGCCGAGTAAATCTTAGATAGCGTCGTCGATGACGGCCTGATTGTGCTCGGCGTCTGTCATCTCGCGATACTGCCACTCACCTCGGACCTGTCGGCCCCAAAGCTCTGAATCGGCTGACCACCGGCCATTCTCAAGCCTCACCTTGCGGTAACGCGTGACACGGTGCCACTCCGAGGTGTCGCGCATGATGTTGATGTAGAGCACAAAGGCTCCGATCAGCGCGAAAGCACAGGCGAGAAATAGACTGATGGCTTCGTTCGACATGGCGCGACCATAGACGAAGAAAAGTAATCCTACAATCTGGAGCGTTCCATGGACCGCAAGCATTTCTTTGATGCTGTGCGCGAGACGATCTTTGACGGCTCGCTGAAGCAATATCAGGTGGAGGGAATGGAGGCGTTGCTTGATGCCTGTTCCGAATTGCAGGTGGCTGATCAGCGTCACGTTGCCTATGTGCTCGCGACCCCAATGATTGAAACCGGCGGCTCGTTCGTGCCCATCGTCGAAAACCTGAACTATTCGGCGAACGCGCTGAAGGCCAAGTTCGGGGGTCGCATCTCGTCAACAGACGCCGATCGGTACGGACGTACATCCCAGCATGCCGCCAATCAGCCGGAGATCGCCAACCGCATCTATGGTGGGGACTGGGGCCGCACCCACCTAGGGAACACCGCCAGCACTGACGGATGGACGTTCCGAGGCCGTGGGCTTTGCCAGATAACCGGCCGTGCCAATTACGCCAAGTTCGGTGTAGTTAGTGACCCCGATCGCGCCGCAACTCTTCCGACGGCAGCCACTATCATGGTGCGCGGGATGCGGGACGGGTTGTTCACCTCCAAGAAACTCTCCGACTATCTGAACGATGCCGGCACGGACTACGTGAACGCACGCCGCATAATCAATGGTCTGGATCGTGCGGAGGAAATCGCAGGTTATGCGAAGAAATTCGAGGCGGCGCTCCATGCTTAACTACATCAAGCGCAGCACCCTCAAGCGCGAGGCTTCCTCGATCCTCATGCTGTGGCTCCTCGGCATGTCGACTTATGTGATCATAGTCAGCAGCGAGCCGATCAAGGTGCAGATCCTAGAGAGCTTCATCTATCCCATCGGGCTTATTTTCGCCGGTGCGTTCGGCCTTGACTGGATCAGCAAGCAAACAACCATCGCCGGTCCCGCGACCGCCAAGAAAGAAGAGGATGCTGGTTGATGCCCTCCTTCCTCCTCGGCCCTTTGGGTAAGCTTGCGGGTGTGGTCTTGATCGTCCTGGCTGCCTTCCTCGGGTTCCGTCTGTGGCTTGCCTCCCACGATACGGCGATCCTTTCCGGCTACGTCCTGTTGTCCGAAAAGACAGCGGCAGAAGCAAAGGCTGCCGAGATTGAACGTCAACGCGATGCGGCCTCCCAAGCGCTGGACGAGCACCGCAAACGGCTGGCTGCTGCCGAGGCTTCACAGCAAGCGGCGAAAGACACCCTTGAGAGCGAGATCAAAGCCTATGAGCTTCAGCTATCCGAAAAGAACCGTGCTTGCCTTGCTGATGCTGCCGATCGGGATTTCATCCTGCACCACTGACCGGCTTAAGAAATCAGCCACAGTCCAAGGAAAGATCGCCGCCGGAATTAATCTTCCTGCCTGGCCTGATGATTGCCGCGAGCTAGAAGCTCATGCTTCGGTCGACGTTGGTTCAGAATTGCGTTCAGTACTCGTCAGGGAACGAAGCGCCTTGGATCGACAGAACGCACGCACGGGGCGTTGTGCGGCGTTCTATGACGATGTGCAAAACAAATACGCCGGCCGATAAAGCCATAGCATTGAAGAGCAGTTGAAGGGGCCGGGGAATTGACGCCAACGGACGAAGGTACGATGCATCGAGAAATCGGCATGCTAACGGCGAAGGTCGATATGATCCTCGAGGGGATACGACGATCGGAAGAGAAGGCAGACGTTAGCCGTGCCTCGACGCATAGGCGCATGGACGAGATTGTCGATCGCGTGAGCAAGATGGAACTCTCAACTGCTTCGGTTCAAGACGATGTCAAAGAAATGAAGCCTACGGTAGAGGAAGTGCAGCGCTGGAAACTCATGGGGCTCGGAGCGCTCGGGGTTATAGGGATAGCCGGTGTAGCGCTCGGCGTGACGTTCGCCGATGTGATCCGCCGTATCCTGATGGCGGCCTTTGGTCGCTGATTAGAAAATCCTTATAAACGTCTTGACTCTCCGGTTTGAATCCTCACCTGATTCGGCCGGAGGAAATGCGTATGGCAGAGTACATAGGTGAACACATCAGTATCAGAGACTGCATCGTCTGCGTTGAGAAGCGGAACGGCGTGAACATGCGCCGGCACTCAACCTTGGCGGATCTGGCTTACAGCCTTCTCTACCGCTGGCCGGAGGATCATCGAGGCAAGGAGTGGGTGGTTGCCCAGACCATGTGCCTGGAGGCGATGGAAGGCCCCAGAGATCCGGAGCAGGCGAGGGCGGCATTCGTAGCCGCGGCAATGGCTGCCGAGATGCTGATGGTCAAGGAAGAGTATATCCAGCAGCGGCCGGAGAGGCGCCCAACTAAAGGCAAGCGCGGTCAGGCTTCAACGACCCTCTGACCTCGGCGTCATCACCTCGTGGCACAGCTCCCAGTATTCCTCGACCTTCTGTGTCGCCTGTCTCGCCGTGTCCACATAGCCGGCATTAGGCGTCGGTGGCTTGCCCATGCAGGTCCGAGGCCATGAGCCTGCCCAGTGCCATTTGCCTTTGGTCGTGCCGTTCGTCTCTTTCCTGATCCTGCCCAGATACGCGGTGCCGTCGAGGCCGGTGAAGTCAAGATCGGTCGGCGGGTCCTTGTCGTCGATCTTGGTTGGGCGCCATTTGTATTTGGGTTGGTAGGGTGTCATCATCCTGCAAGACTACCGATATCCACAGACGGCGAAAACTGTGGATCTCATTTTAACAGTTTGCCCTTGACGGCACTGGAATCGTTGGGTGATTTCGAGCGTCATTTTACAGGGGCACTTCGCGCATAGGCTTGATTTTGCTCACCATGCGATGGGACTCTTAATCAGCGGGTCGTAGGTTCGAGCCCTACATCACCCACCAGATATCCCTTTATTGTTCAAGCGCGCTTATTTTCAAGAGAGAATTCTCGCTCGATTGCGCAACCCAAAATGTCCGGTAATGTTTCGATTGGAGCGAAGATTCCCGAGGAATTCCCGAAGAACAATTGGCCGTTGCTTGACCCATATGTTGACACCTTTCGGAAACACTAGATTGGGTCGTCTCTCGGGCGTTTCCTCGACTTTCGGCGGTTCCTCGACGTAGGGTGTGCCCCCTATTCCAACACCAATTGGCTTGATGAAGACCAAACAGAAAAGGCGCTTTGATCGAGTGCCGAAAAGGTTTGCCACGGGCCGCCGATATGCCAGCCCATAGCCCTACAACAGTGATGTCGACACCCCGAGGGCCAAGACGAACTCCTGTCGCTGTGGAGCGCAGCCCGGTGGCCCGCCGAGCAGCCGCTTGGATCATGAAGCTGACCCATCATGAGTTCTACACTCTGGCCAAGAAGAGGGCAGTTGCGGTTCAACCGACGAAGCCGGGCTGGCCGGAATTTCGAGATCGAAGCCCCCGTCATGCGGCCGGGTCAACAATGCCTCTCGCCGACTAATCCAGCCTGGTTCCCCATCTAGTGCCATCTGGTCAACTCTCGCGTAATCCACTCGCATCTGCATCAGCGCAGATTCTGATGGCATAACCGCTCTTGTCGGGCTGTCAGACATAAACCCGCCCTTTGCACCGCCCATTAAAGGGCAACGCTTCCCCGAAAGGAGCTAGTGTGGCGGGTTGGCGCTTCCTCCTGGCGTTTTGCACTTCGAAAGGTCGCGGGCTTCCTTCAGTTAATTGACATCGTGGACGATTGAAGCGACGCTAATTAATAGTGATTCGGATCGTTATTCGCTTCCTTCAAAGCGATCCACTCGTCACGTGCGTCAGTCCCTCCGAGTCGAAAGAGCTATCAGAGGAGATACGCTATGATACCTTCCAGTCTCTTTTACGATTTCGTTGATGCCCAAGTCGCGTTCAAAGTCGTGCAGAGGAACCTTAATAGTCCTAACTTGGTATTCAGCGTGCCACGAGCGAAAGATGGGCAACTCCGGTTAACGATGCTTGGAAGTCAAGCCCTCGTTGGTTCGCCCGATGCTGTCCTGGCACGCCTAAACGCGCTTCTCTGCGAAGACTCCAAGCGTCAGCCTCAGAAGTTTTCTCTTAGACAGGCTACCGCTGGCGGTAAGCTCATCAGTTATCTGATCCTTCCGGAGGCCGACAGGGGCAAGCAGATGGGTATGCCAGAAGAAATATCTGGCGAATGTCGTATCATGCCTGCCGACTATCCGAATGGTGAACGGGAGACGGCGGTAGTAAGTGCACTTGTTGCACAGAAACGAAGC
Source organism: Rhizobium mesoamericanum STM3625 (assembly GCF_000312665.1). Classification (GTDB taxonomy): domain Bacteria; phylum Pseudomonadota; class Alphaproteobacteria; order Rhizobiales; family Rhizobiaceae; genus Rhizobium; species Rhizobium mesoamericanum. Next base: position 3,991,518 of record NZ_HF536772.1, read on the forward strand.
TTCCATCTTATGGAAATGGTCGGCAAAGATAGCTTCCAGGAGATTGGTCGACTGTCGCCGCACGCCCTGCCGAGAGAAATCCACGAAAAACTGGCGGCGAATGGCTTCTATGAGGAAAGCTTCGTGAGCCTCTATGGCGAGGAAGCCTTCGAAGAGGCTCGATTGAAGCTAAAAGAGACCTGGAATAACTGGACTGCCGCCAATCTCGACGTCCGACACGCCCCTCATTAAGAGAATGCTCCCACCCGGAAGTCCAGCGAATCTGGAAAAATGGAACACTTAGTCAACGTGGAAAAACGCGAAGATTAAAGTGGTTCCGCAGACCGCGAAACTGAAAGTTCCGAGCGAGCGTAAGTGATTGGCAGGGCGCGGATAAGGACGCGATACGGTTCTAAGGGCAAGCCAAACGTCAGCTGACGACTGCTGTGTAGGCCCAGTGTCCGGTGAACCGAACCTCCTCTTCCTACATGGCTTCTACGAACAGAAAGCGCTCGGCCGTTCGGCCTTCACCACAACACCTTCGGAAGGCAGCCTGCCCCTTCAAAGCATTGCTGCAAAATAATACGCACCCCTTTAGCGCATCGCTCCAATGAGCCGGGCGAACTCCCGTTCGGGAACACCGTAAGCATCACCCGCGAACGCTTGTAAAGCTTGGCGATCTCGTATGGTTATCTGCCCCCTTTCGGCAACGATTAGGCGATGGCCCTCAAGAATATGGAGCGCTGTCGTCACGCTTGGACGTCTCACGTTGAGCAGTGCCGCCAAGAAGTCATGCGTAACGGGCAGCCGATCGCCAGCCGTGCGGTCGTGAACCATCAATAGCGATCGCGCTAGCCGTTCATCTATGCGGTGAGTGGCATTCGTAAGGGCAGTGTAGGCCGTTTGGACAAACAGCGTCTGCGCGTAACGGCTGAGGAGCTTTCGCATCGTGCGGCTTTCGATAAGGGCCGCAAACAGGTGTTCGTTTCTAATCCGATGAGCACTCCCTTCAACCTGCATGAATACTTTGAAGGGTGCTTGATCGTCTTCAAAGAGACTGTTTGGAGGCGACATTCCCTCGCGGCCGAAAATCCCCACTTCGACGGACTTTCCGGATGGCGAAACAGCCATGATCGAGCCAATGCCTGACTCCGGAAAATAGCTGAAATCTTGAGGCTGATTGGGCTCGGAAAGCACTGTTAGGCGCGGTAGGTCGATTGACTCCAGATTCTTCTGCAGGCGCTCGCGGTCGTCGTTTTCGAGAAGATTAAGAATCCTGTTGAACATTGCATTCCTGCACGCACCGTCTCACCAAGGATAATATTCACCACCGCAGCACACTTCCAATCCGGAACACGGCGACCTCTTCTTTGTTCCAACAGCGGGAACCGCCGCGCGACCCTATCTTCCTCCAATTACGCATCCTCTCATCCGCCGATCCCCAAGTTCTCTGCATTCCAGGTGCGTGGAGCCATTTGCTGAGGCGGTTGGGCGGTGGACGGCCATTATTTTCAATACATAACGCACCGTCGGAGGGCGTAACTGGGAGCGGGTCTGCCACGCTGCAGCTAGTGCAGTTGCCGGTGGGGGGCGGGCGACAGCATTTCCACCGCCGCGTTGGCAATGATCGCCAGCTGTTCCCAACCGCCCATGCTCCGTAGCGGCCCATTTATGGGCTGTATTGAGGTAACGATGCACCGTGCTCGGTTTGGGAGAGTGGTTGTCAGACGCTTGTTCGATTCCTCAACCCCCTGTGCAACGTAGTTCACCGATTTTGGTCGGGCGCTTCGGTGGGCACGATCAGAGGTTTCGTCCGTCAAGACAAGCGGCGTCGATAGCCCTGGTTCACGACCACCACTTTGTTCTTCCCTCGGGCTTTCAGCGAGAGGCGCTCCCGCTCCCGAAAAGCCGCGTCGGCGCTTCGGTCGGTTCGGGATGTGGCTGAGGGGCTGATTATCGCTTTCACCAGTGGGGTTGGGGCTATCAAGATATTCTTCATGTCGGGCGGGGAGCGGAGCAAGGAGCCCGCGCCCGTCCCGTTCGGAGGGGAGACAGCAAAACTTGAAGCTCCGACGGAGATAACTGTTACGCCTAATTTACCGGATGCCTCCGCTTGGCATCTATTCGAGCACACCGATTTGCCCGGCTACGACCTGCCCGGAATGCCACTGAAGCTGCTCGCAGCGGAAGAGTGCAAAATGGCTTGCGAGGGGAATGATCGCTGTCGCGCGTTCACGTTCAACGAAGTCCATCATGTGTGCTTCCTGAAAGGCATGGCAACCGAAGCCCTTCAGTTCAGTGGTGCGGTCTCTGGCTATAAGGGCCTAGAAACTGACATCACGAGAATAGGCCAAGATTTCGGTCCAAGTCTGAGCTTCCGGACAAGCAGAGATGTTGAAGTCTTAGGCAAGAACTTTCGCCAAGTTCTCGGGTACAAGTCTCGCTGCCTGTCAAGATCAATGCATTGCGACCTCATCCTGCCAAGCGTTCAACTTTTACCGGAATGGCATGTGTGTGATGCTTGGTGTCCGGAAGCCGACGCGGGGAAACCTGTTGTCCGTGGCGGGTGCAAGGTCAGACTGAGGCTTCAGGCTTCGGCGAGCGTCATGGCGTGATCGTCGTGTCTACCAGTGGCAATCGTCGGCGACTGCAGGGAAAGCCGATCCATGCATGGTGGCGTTCGCGTTGGACAGCGTGTATCCCGCCAGCGAGCCTGTTTGAAATTTTACCTGCAATCGGACGGTGGAGGGAGGCCACCCCATTACAAACCACCCCTACGCCGTGGCCTCCCATTATCCTCCCGGAGAAGGAGGATAGGGGGACATTAGGACTTGCTACTTCATCTGAAATCGGACTTAGGTCTGATCAATCAGTTTGGTATGCCAGCGTACAATCCGATCATGATTTTTTGCGGTGTGCCAGGTGCTAGCGCCGACTTACTGATCCAGCGCCATATCAATCGGTGTTCGATGCGGCTGATTTATTAGCAAGCACGACGCCACATGCTCTCGGAGTTTTTGAGCCTCAGTCGCCGGGCGACCGCGCCAGGTGGATCGCGCTGGTGAGAACGATCTCCGCAAGGCTAGTCGCCACTGCAAGGTTTCGAACTTCCCGCTCAGGCGAGAAACAAGTGCACGAGCGTCCAATCCACTAATCGACGAGCGTCGCCTTCAGGACGGTGACACCGTTTACAAGTCCTGCGGTCTGCTCCCGCCATTGTTTGATTGGCGGGCTGTTCAGGTGAACACCGGTTGTCGCACTCGTGGTTGGATGGGCTTTTGCAAGTGAAGCCATAACGGTCATACAAGCCATCGGCGCGACGCTCGTTATCGCAGGTATCTTCTTTGCTAGCCGCGATAGGTCATCTATGGCGACCGCTCTGGCTTCATCAGGGGTGAACCCTCTGTTCTCCTTGAGCCAACCGCTGTCTCTCGCAAATTTGTAAATCGGGAGGTCGCGATATTGAAATGAATATGCCGATTCAGCGCTTGCCGTTACGTTGCTTGAAGTTACAGGTCACTGCTTTGCTGGATTGCCGGGGCGCGCCGAGGCGAGTTACAGCCAGCGGGCATCACCTTAGGGCGCGGTTTTCTATCGTCGAAAACTTGCCGTTGCCGTACGAACACGAACCTCTTACCGGGGCATGAGTGTCGCTCCTTCCTTCTCGCCCTATCTCCAGGCGAGACACTCGGTCGGAATGAGGAGATCCCCATGCCTGATACCACCCCATCTGTTCCTGCCCCCAAAGACCCCCACCTGCGCAGGCTTGCCAACTGCATCCGCTTCCTATCGATGGATGCGGTCCAGAAGGCTAAAAGCGGTCACCCTGGAATGCCGATGGGCATGGCGGATATTGCCACGGTTTTGTTCTCCGAATTCATGAAGTTCGATAGCAAGGACCCTTACTGGTACGACCGCGACCGGTTCCTAATCTCGAACGGTCATGGCTCGATGATGCTCTACAGTTTGCTGTACCTGACCGGCTACGAGGACATGACAATCGACGAGATCGAGAATTTCCGCCAGATTGGGTCGAGAACGGCAGGACATCCGGAATATCACCATGCCACCGGTATTGAAACGACAACCGGTCCATTGGGGCAGGGCTTGGCGAACGGGGTCGGTATGGCCTTGGCTGAGCGGATCATGAACGCAAAGTTCGGTGACAACCTTTCGAACCACTACACCTACGTCTTCCATGGTGATGGGTGCCTGATGGAAGGTATTAGCCAGGAGGCTATTGCACTCGCAGGGCACCTGAAACTCGGCAAGCTCATCTATTTCTGGGACGACAACTCGATTTCCATTGACGGTGCGACCAGCCTCGCCGAGTCGGACGACCACGTAGCGCGCTTCCGTTCGGCAAACTGGCATGTTCAGCAGATCGACGGACACGACACCGATGCCATTAGGACAGCGATCGTCGAGGCACAAAAGGTTGTCGACCGCCCGTCGATGATCGACTGCAAGACGATCATAGGGTTCGGCTTCCCCACAAAAGCTGGGACCCAGAAAGCCCACAGCGATGCGCCGGGCGAGGAAGAGATTGCGGGCGCAAGAAAGCTGCTTGATTGGTCGTCGCCGCCGTTCGAAATCCCAGGTGACCTCCTTGAAGCGTGGCGGTCCATTGGCGCGAAAGGAAAGAACGAGCGGATGGCCTGGGCGGTGCGCGTCCAGACCGCCAACGGAGAAATCTGCGCGGAGTTCGAACGTCGTATGAAAGGCGAGTTGCCGCACGAATGGCGCAAGGCAATCGACGCGGCCAAGAAGGAGCTGCTGGCCAGCGAGAAGGATCTGGCCACTCGCCAAGCGAGCGGCACTGTGCTGAACCACCTTGCTGAAGCGCTTCCGGAGTTGATCGGCGGCTCGGCTGACCTGACGCCATCGAACAATACGAAGGCTAAGTCGCAAGTCGAGATTGCACCTGGCCAGTACGCAGGCTCCTACATCCACTATGGCGTCCGCGAGCATGGCATGGCGGCTGTTATCAATGGCATCGCCCTTCATGGCGGATTGATCCCCTACGGCGGAACGTTCCTGACCTTCTCAGACTACGCACGACCGGCCATTCGTCTCGCTGCCATGATGGAAATCCGCTCTATCTTCGTGATGACGCACGATTCCATCGGCTTGGGCGAGGACGGCCCGACCCATCAGCCGGTCGAACATCTTTCTGCACTCCGCGCAATCCCAGGGCTCGCCGTCTACCGTCCAGGTGACCCGATCGAGACGGCCGAATGCTGGGAGGCTATCTTAGACGCTCCACGCAGAGCCGCTCTGATCGCACTGTCCCGGCAGCCAATGCCGTTGCTGCGGAAAGAGCCTGGAAGCGAGAACTTGTCCGCTAAGGGCGGATACGTGCTGTTGGAGGCGAGTGGTGGCGAACGTCAGCTGACGATTATGGCGACCGGGTCGGAACTTCACTTAGCGGTTCAGGCCAGAGAACAGTTGCAGGCCAAAGGTGTTCGGACGGCGGTCGTCTCGATGCCATGCCGACTCCTGTTCGAGGCTCAGTCGCCGGATTACAGGCAGCAGGTCTTGGGGCCAAGATCCGCGCGAGTTGCAGTCGAAGCCGCTGTTCAGGACAGCTGGGACCGATACCTGGGTTTCGATGGTCGGTTCATCGGGATGCACAGCTTCGGCGCATCCGGAAAGATCGACGATGTCTACAAGAAGTTCGGAATTACGGTGGATGCCGTTGTTAAAGCGAGCGAAGAAGCAATGGCTGCGGCTTCCGCTTGATGGGACTTAACGGGCCACAGCTTTGACCCAAGGGGCTCCAGGCGCACGTAACGCACGACGCCAAACGGTCAGCCGGAAACATACGCTCAAGTGATACGAAACGTCATCAAGGAAGCCGTGGTGGCCGATGACGTCGGCATTGATTTCTTTGGCATTGGCGAGCACTCGAAATGCTCGTCGTGGGGCTGACGGATGACCGGCAGCACATTGATAGACCGCACCACAGTTCGCGGCCTTTGGCGGCGGCATCGTCAACCATCAGCATGGAACGGCCACCGGAGAGGACGGTGTGAAGTTTGTCGAGAAAATGCTGCTACGTCGTCTCGCCGAAAAGGCAGCGATGGAGAATGTCGGTGAGCTGGCTCGACGCTCTCTCAAAGTCAAATGCCGAACGCCGGAAGTCCACGGAATCCCTCATAAGGATAGGGCGCATTCGTTAGGCGATATATATCCACAAGCTATTCTCTCTCCTCTTCCTCGCCCGCTTTATTCTCAACATGGTGCGTCACGAACCGATGACAGATGAGGAAAGCGAGGAGGGGAAGCCGAGGATCATGAATGCTGCGTGTCCCTTTTTTTCGGCGCTTGCGATTAGATACGTTCAACCTGCCAGTGTTTGCCTTCAATTAGGTCAGCAAGCTCTATAGGGTCCTTCACACCAAACTCGAACCATTCTACAAGTTCGCGGGCCTTCACCCGGCTTTCCTCGCCGTTAAAGTCATGCTGGTGCTTGCCACACCAGGTCCTCAGGATCGAGGCAAGCGCATCCATGTCTTCCTCGAATAAGGGGGCCTTCGGCCATTGCGTCGTACCCATTTGTTTCCCCTGCCGTTCCTTGTCCTCGACACTACGCAACTGGCGCTTGTCGGCAAGACGGACCTTGGTCTGATCGGCCAGAGAAGGAGTGGTCGATGTCGGTCCCGGAGACCGAGCTGGAAGCCAGTGCTCGTTAGTGAGGGGTGATGTCCGATGAGGTAATCCATACTCGTCCATCAAATGCGAGTTGGCCCGCTAAGAACTTGCGATCGGCGATGCCCTCAAACAAATGCAGACGGAGAAGGATGCCTTGGATCACGTCATCTTACAAATAATCAATAGCATATGCAGATCCTCTAACGGGACGGACGAAGCGCCTGTGAGTGCTTGAATAGCAAAGATTTTGCTATCGGCCTGCTTCGCGAAGCACCTCGAGCCGGCTCTCCTTTTCTACCGCCAGTCCCGGATCTGAGGTTAGCCGGAGCGCCGGTGACCTTTGTTTCGCGTTTGCCCCGCAGGCGTCCGCATTTGTGCCGAAGAGGGAAGCCCTCTGTCAGCCAAGTCCAGCGACGGACATCAAGCGGCAGCCGCCCTCCTTGTCGACGGCAACGCGGCGGCACGGGAACCAACGGCATGAAACTGCGTTCTAGACATAGTTCCAAGGCGATCCGCACATTTTGCCTTGGCCCTTTCCAAACGTCCCTGTTATCTGCCCCGCTTCCTGCGGGGCTCCTTTCTGCCTCCGGAGGAGGGAGACGCCATGTCTCATAAGCGCTTCAGTCGCCGCGACGAGCCGTTGCATTCCAAAGATCTGTCAGCCTGCCGTCGCGTGCTCGATCATATCCGTAAGGAACAAGGGATCGAAGCCTCATCGGACGAGGCCGAACGGATCGCCTCAATCATCATCGAATTTTATCGCCAGGGCATTCAAGATGAGACGCAGTTGCGCTCGCTCATCGACGTGGCACGCGGGTTCAAGCCTCGATCTCCGTAGACAGCACGAAGCATGATCGGGAACAGAAGCAGACCAGCGCCGTTATATGGGTCATGTCACGCGAGGCATGTCTTTTTGAGATGTCGCGATATTAAGAGCCCCGCCACCTGGCGGGGCTTCTCTTTTTGAACTTTCCATCGGTCTCCCTGCTAGGACTTAGGTCCTATGGGACACAAATGCGTGAACCATACCTCGGCTACAGCGTTGAACCTCAAGAGAAAGGAGACTGACCATGAAACGGTTAATTATCGCAGTGGCCGGCCTCGCAGCACTGCTGGTGAGCGCTCCTGCCGGCGCGCAAGGCGTTTATTTCGAGTTCGGCTCGGGTGGCCACAGGTATTATGACGATCCGCCACCACCTCGCTACTACCGATACGATCCGTCATACCGTGAGTATTACCGGCCCCGCCAGGCTTACCGCGATGTATGCTGGAGGGTGCCTTACCAGCACCGAAGCCATCACCACTACATCACCAGATACAGAACGGTTTGCGAATAAAGGAAGCAGCCTCGCGGGACGCGGGGCTTTCTCCTATTTTTTGCCCCTAGCCCAACTATTTTCGGCACCGTTTCACTTACCGATAGAGCCTTGTGGGGAGTTCCACGCCCACACGGGTGCCCATCTTCCAAGCCTGCAGACAGGCCTTTGTCACCGATAACGCCATTTAGCTTTCTTCGAGCCCGAGACTGTCCGGGAACTCAAGGATTCAGGTGCCTCGACTGAAAAGATCCTGGTCGCTGGGATCGATGCCCCGATCGACGCAAGCCTTGAAGGCCGTGAGAGGCGAGAGGCTTGAGCCGAAAGGCCTGGATCCCCGTTCCAGCTCGTGACCTGCCAGAACATGGGCGTTTAGTGCCGGTCGCAGTCGCGCCGACTGCTGTCCAGACAGTGCCATCAGGGTGCAAGATCCGAAAGGCAGCCATGCGTTTGCGAGCTTGGTAAATCGGTACGATGCGCTATGTATCTCCGTGCAATACAAGGAGAAAATGATGAAGAAGATCGCAACCGTTGTTGCTGCCGCATGCCTGATGCAAGCCCTGGCCTCAAGCGTTATCGCCGCCGATTTGGTGAGCAGCTACCATGAGCCTGAGCCCGACCTGCGTGATGGAGTGAAGATCGGGCTTCTGACTTGCGACGTCGGTGGCGGTGTCGGTTACGTCCTCGGTTCGGCCAAATCCGTTGACTGCGTTTTCAGCCCGGTTTCGAACAGTGCTGCACCGGATCACTATACGGGCGCGATCCGCAAGCTGGGGGTCGATGTCGGCTTTACCACGCGCGGACGGATTGTGTGGGCAGTGTTTGCACCGACGACAGGATACCATCGGGGTTCCCTTGGCGGTCTGTACCAGGGGGCATCGGCCGAAGCGACGCTCGTTGCCGGTGTGGGCGCCAATATCCTCGTTGGCGGCACCAGCGGTTCGGTCCAATTGCAGACGTTGAGCGTGACGGGTCAGCTCGGCATCAATGTCGCTGCTACCGGGACGTCCATGACGTTGACGCCGCAGGGCTGATGTTTATCGGCAACCGGCGGTGAGTGTGTAATTCTGGCTGCGTGGCATGCGGCCAGGATGAGGGGCGGCAAGGAGGTCGCCATGAGGTATACCGCGATATTCATTGCGATGGCGCTCGCCGGCTGCAGCACGACTGGGCCGTCACCCGAGCCTGTTCCAGGTAGCCTGACCTATGGACGCGTTGCGCGTTCACCGTATCCGCCGGGAACGGTGGTCAAAAACACGTTCCTGGGAAAATGGGGGTACCGAACGTTCGAAAAATACGTGGTCCAGTCTGATGGAACGCTCAGATTGACCTCGCAGCAGACGGCCCCGGACTTCCTGGTCTTCTGATACCTTCGGTCGCAGTTATCGAAGTTTCGGTGGCTTACCGGTGATATTCGCCTGCATCTCGTGTTCGGGGACGTGACGTCCGAGAAGTTTGTGCAGCTTGCGCTCTTCTGCCGAATCGGCACCGCTTCGCCTGCCTTGCTTGGCTATCCTCTGGCCCCGCGGCCCGGGATTTCTGATCTGCCTGTTTTGCGTACTATGCATGGCCTTTTCCTCCCGGAGGGGAAACGCACAACTCGGGCCATTGTTCATGCAACGGCACAAAAAGTCTTCGCCGGCCGCGTTTGAAACTCTGTCAATTTCGAAAGACGGTGCAGGCCGCTCCAGCGGCCCTGACAGTCACGCAGACCTTGTCGGCTTCAGCCCGAGTCTGCCTGCCGATTCGGGCTGCGTAGCGCGGCCTAAAGCCGAAGCTGTGGTCACGCACGCGCACGATTACAGGCTCTTCGCTTGCGAGCGATGCCGGAAGCTGACGCGCGACTGCCGAGAAGAGGCGAACTGCCACTGCATCGTTGCTGTTTGCTGCAAGCTGGGCGCCCCAGGGCGCCCAGGATCCCTCCTGAACCGAGGCGCTCTCGGTGAGGCGGCCCTTGCTGGCAAGCTCGATGCAGCCATCAATAAAGGGTTTATGCGGGCTTAGAAACTGTGCGGCGTCGCCCGGGGGATCGTTCTTCCATTGTTCGATGGTACTCGCAGTGATGGCAAGGACGTAGCTTCGCGTCTCGAAGGGCAGCAGGCCCGTGTCGAGGTAGTCCGTGAGGCCCTGCTCGCCGGCATTGTATGCCGCGGCGGCAAGGCCCAGATTGCCAAAGCGTTCTCTAAGCTCATCGAGGTACCGTGCTGATTCCTTGAGTGATTCGAGCACATCGAAACTATCCCTCAGCCCACGCTGCCTTGCTGTGCCAGGCATGAACTGGGCGATGCCCTGTGCGCCTTTGGGGCTGACGGCGCCGGCTCGAAAGCTGCTTTCACGCCATATCAATCGGGCGAAATATTCAGGGGGCAGATGGTTTTCCCCCGCGAAGTGGTCGATCGCAATGCAGAGATCGCGCGCGTACGCTTCTCGGGTGATGCAAAGGTGTTCGTCGGAGTTAGGCACCGCCAGGGCATAGACGCAGACGCGATGCGACGTCGCGGCGGGCGGTTGGGAAAGGGCCATATCGGGGGGCGCTAGCAGAATGCCGGCAATAAGGGTAGCGACGCTTGGTTTGCTAAACGACACACCCACGGCAGCCATCGTCTCTCCGTCGCAATTCTGGCCTTCTGTGCCGAGCCGGAAAAGATACGCCCGTCAAAAATGACGGGCGGAGTTGGGAGATTAATACGCGCCTTTACGTTAGCGATGCTGAATGTGACGTCAAGACAGAAACGGAGTTGGGAAGGTTTTTGGCATATGCCTGTTGCTATATGCCCTTTGCTGTGTCTCGACTGAAGTCGCCAACAGAGCTCCCGATTCAGCGAGGCCGCAATGAGACTTTCCGCCTGCATCGAATGGTTGTTTGCAGCCGAAGCCGACAACTTCGCCGACAGGATCCGACTTGCACACGGGCGCGGCGTAGAGGCCGTCGAATTCTGGAAATGGACCAACAAGGATATCGGCAGCATCGAGTGGGCGCTGATGGAAACCGGTACGGAGCTCACCAGCTTTGTCGCTGAACCGATGATCGCCTTAACCGATCGTGCCAACAAGGACACCTTCCTCAAAGGCTTGAAGAGTTCGATGGAAACGGCCAGGCGCCTTGGTGCGCACATATTGATTGCACAGGCAGGCGACGATCTTCCCGGAAAGTCTCGCGAAGAACAGAAGGCGGCGCTGATCGACACCCTGGCCGCTGCTGGCAAAATGCTTGAAGGTAGCGGTATCCGCCTTGGTCTTGAGCCGCTCAATACATTGATCGACCACGCTGGCTATTTCCTTCATTCAACGGTCGAAGGCATCGACATCGTCAAGGCGACGGGGCGAGCGGAAATCGGCATCGTCTACGATGTCTACCATTCCGCCGTCATGGGCGAGGATACGGCCGAGGTGGTTGGCGGGAATATCGACCACGTTTTCCATATCCATATCGCCGATCACCCGGGACGGAACGAGCCTGGTAGCGGCGGTATCGACCTCAAAGCACGGGTCGATTGGCTCGTCGAACATGGCTACAATGGTGCACTCGGGCTGGAATACAGACCGTTGGCAAAGAGCGCGACGACAATTGGAGAGACCCGGCGTATGCTCCTGAAAGCCCCGTAATCCATACTCGGACGGCTCTTGGCCATTTCAATCTTAAGGATCGTGCACCATCTTAGGATGAGTAAAGTCTACCCGCAATCGGGAGGCGACTGTATTTGTGGAGCGTACCCATGCAATCCCTGTCGGACGTGCCTTCGTATTTCACGGATCAGAGCGAAGGCGTGTGGCCCTCGCGTCGACGAAAGATCATCGATTGGTTGGTCACCGAAACGCGCGATGAGCGCTTTATCGACAACATATTCGTGCAGATGTGCCAGCGGCTGCGGGATGACGGCGTCCCGGTGGCGCGCGCATCGCTACACTTCAGAACGCTTCATCCCCAATGGCTCGGAGCACGTATTCTTTGGAAGACCGGGCTGACCGAAGCCGTGATCGACACGTTCGCCTATGGCGTCGAGACGACCCCTCAGTTTCGCAACAGCCCAGTGAACGAGATTTTCAGCGGAGCGATCGAGGTCCGCAAAAATCTGGAGACAATGCATGCCGGCGACGGCCATCATCAGTTCTATGACGAACTGATCCGCGAGGGGCTCACGGAATATATCGCCTGGCCGATGGAACACACGCTCGGTAAGCGCCACATCGTGACCTTTTCCAGCGATCGGCCCGGCGGCTTTGCGGAGGACCATATCGCTTTCCTCAAAGACGTCCTTCCTGCCTTGACGCTTGTTACCGAGATCCGCATCAAGAACATTCTCGCGCGTACGCTGCTTGAGACATATGTTGGTCCCCATGCGAGCGGACAGATACTTGCGGGAGCGACAACCCGCGGCAGCGGCGCGACTGTCGGCGCGGCGATCCTGATCTGCGATCTGCGTGATTTCACCACAATCTCGGATCATTGGCCACGCGATGATGTCATTGAGTTGCTGAACGGCTATTTCGACGCGATGTCAGAGCCGATTGAAAAGCATGGCGGCGAGATTCTGAAATTTATGGGCGATGGCATGTTGGCGATCTTTCCGCTGACCGATCCAATGGCCTGCAGGAACCTGCTCGCTGCCATAATGGAGGCCGATCGCGCCGTCGGTACCCTTAACGAGCAAAATGCGCGCGAGGGTCGCGAGGTGCTGCGTTATGGTATTGGCGTCCATGTCGGCGACGTCATGTACGGAAACATCGGTTCCCGCCGGCGGCTCGACTTCACAGTAATCGGTCCTGCAGTCAATGTAGCCTCGCGCCTTGAAAGCCTGACGAAGGAGATCAAGCGACCGGTACTCTTCTCCAGAGCCTTCGTTGAAATGGCCGCTTGCAAGGAAGGGATGGAAAGCCTCGGCTCGTTCCCGCTAAGGGGATTGGGCGAGCCCGTCGATGTCTTCGCCTTCAAGCAATCCTGAGCGCGGCAGACCGGACAAGGGCCGGCAGGGTTCCTAAACGCGTGGCGGGGTTGTAGGGCTACCATAGCCAAATGTTCTTGAGTCCCTGTCAGGAGACCATCCTTCATGCCCGGTCCTTATGTCGTTCCCGTCCATGGCGACGAGGAGCTGCCAAAAGAATGCGATGTCGTGGTGATCGGCGGCGGCATCATCGGCTGCTCCACGGCGCTGGAACTCGCAGAGCGCGGCCTTCGCGTGACGCTCTGCGAAAAGGGTGGCATCGGCAAGGAACAGTCCAGCCGGAACTGGGGTTGGGTCCGGATTTCGATGCGCGACCCGCGCGAGGTGCCGCTGATGGCCGCGTCGCTGAGGATCTGGGATAGCCTCGATAATCGCACCGGACGCGATACGGGGTTCAAGCGGGCCGGCATCATCTTCACCTGCAACAGCGAGAAGGATCTCGCGGAGCACGAGCGCTGGCGCACCAACCTGGACGGCTATCAGATCGAATCCCGCATGCTGACGGCGCGGGAGTTCGCCGACACGGTTCCCGGCTCCAGGCTGGACATGGCCGGAGCGCTTTACACTCCGGCTGACGGTCGCGCGGAGCCGCAGAAAGCTGCGCCGGCGATAGCCGAAGCGGCCCGCGACAAGGGAGCGACTATCCTGACGGAGTGCGCCGTGCGCGGCATAGAGACCGAGGCGGGCGCCGTTGGCGGCGTGTTGACGGAGCGCGGTCCGATCGCCTGCAAGGCCGTGGTTCTGGCTGGCGGGGCATGGTCCAGCCTGTTTGCTGGTCGCTTCGGCATCGACCTTCCACAGCTGAAGGTGTTGAACAGCGTGATGCGCACGACGCTGCTGGAAGGCGGCCCGGAGCAAACGATATGGGCGAAGGATTTTGCCATTCGCAAGCGGCAGGACGGTGGCTATACAATTGCCTGCGGGCACGACAACATCGTTGATATAGTGCCAGCCTCGTTCCGCTATGCTTCAGCGTTTCTGCCGGCATTGCGCTCAGAATGGAAGTCGCTGTCTTTCCGCCTTGCCGGCCGTTTCCTCGACGAGTTGCGCATTTCGAGGCGCTGGTCGATGGATGACGCAAGTCCGTTCGAATACAACAGGGTTCTGGATCCAGTGCCCTCGAAGAGATCGACGCAAGCTGCACTCGCAGGCCTGAAGAGGGCGTTTCCAGTCTTCGATAAGGCGGAAATTGCCCAGCATTGGGGCGGCTATATCGATGTCACCCCCGATGCCGTACCTGTCATCTCGGCGGTCGATTCCATTCCAGGCTTTCACATCGCGACCGGGTTTTCAGGGCACGGCTTCGGCATCGGTCCGGCAGCGGGACGGCTGATGGCCGATATCGTCACAGGCAGGGCACCCCTCGTAGATCCGAAAGCATTCCGGCTCGCGCGCTTCAGCGATGGCTCGAAGGTCGAACTGATCAGCGGCTTTTGATTGGGTGTGGTTGACTGACACGAAAGCAGTCACCCGCGAAGGCTCTTTTACTTTGCTGTCGCGGTCCATCGTCACCGGGATAGGAAGGACGACTACGGAAATCTGAGGGAAGTAACGTCAAGTTGCTCCGGCAATAACCGCTGGGTCGCCCTCGAGATCATTTGAAACAATCACGCCACCAATCACATTTGCCAGCTACTTTCGAGCAGCCGTCTTCGGATGCACCATGCTCAGGGAGTCTCAGGGCGCATGACAGGGTGAACCCGGTTTCGACGTAGGTTTCCCTTAACCCAGGTGAGGCTCAAGTCACGGCGGTCAATGAGAGCGGCCTCTCGTCACTCGAGGTGCCGCCGCCGCTCGATCTGCGTTCCTCCCAAAACGCATCACCGAGGACGCGGTGATCACGACGCGAGCGACGACGGCGTTCCCGACGACGACCATCCCCTTCCTGGTCCGTCGGGAAAACTGCCTGTTTGCAGGACATCTTCCAAATGGGTCGTACGGCCGCGGCCGTAATGCTGAACGATGTTGCACCAAAGGGCAGGGCAACCACCGAATTCAGAGTTTTCCCACGAGCCCCTCTTTGGGTTCCCAGGAAAGAGCCGTCGCTCGGCGGTTTTATTGTCCGCTCCGCGTCTATCTCTTGCCGCGGTTATATTGAGCAGGGAGGCGTTCGGCTTGTAATGCACAGCCAATAATTTGCGCTGAGCTGCCACATCTTTCATATTGATAGGAATAGAATGCCAGTGGTTGAAGTTGTGATTAGATACTACAAATAATAGCAATAGTTGGGTTCGTCGGGACGACGCTCATGGCCGGGCAGGGAAGGGCTGGTATTCAAAATTTGATCAATGGACCAACCGCCTGGGGACTGGCCACACGTTTGGCAGTGCGGCATCTGCAGCGTGCTGGGATAGAGGCAGCGCCGCTGCTGTCGCAGTCCGGCCTCTCAAGCGCAGCAATCGCAGAGCGCGGGAGAGTTCATGTCATGGCGCAAATGCGGTTCCTGGAGTTGGTGGCCCAGGCTTCGAAGAATGCTTGGGTGGGTCTTACCTTGGCCAAGGAATGCGATTTGCGCGAGATGGGGATGCTTTACTACGTGGCAGCCTCATCACACGACCTGGGTGACGCTCTCAGGCGCCTCGAAAGGTACGTTCGCCTTGGAAACGAGGCACTCGTCTTGCGATTAAAGGAAAGACCTGCAGGTGCTGTCGAAGTTTCCTACACCGGGGTGCAACGCCATCGGGACCGGCATCAGATGGAGTTGCTGGTATTTGCCCTTTTGCGTTTGTGCCGCAACCTCGTCGGACGAGATCTTTCGCCGCACAAGGCGAGGTTTATCCACCATAGAACCGGAGACCTGAGCCATATTCGGCGATTATTTGGGTGTGAGGTCGAATTTGGTGCAGAAACAGATGAGATCATTTTCAACGCCGGAACACTGGAGCTCCCAGTCGTTGGAGACGACCCATTCCTCAACGACCTGATCCTGAAGGTGTGCGAGGAAGCGATAGCAGCCCGCTTGGGCAATGCCAGCCGGTTTCGAACGATCGTGGAAAATAACATTGCGCCACTCTTGCCGCATGCCGAGGCGACCACAAAAACGGTCGCAAAACGACTTGGTCTTAGCGAAAGAACATTTGCTCGGAAATTGGCGGCCGAGGGTTTGAGCTTTGGCGAAATTCTGGACCAAATGCGCCGCGATCTTGCGATGCGTTACCTTGAGGAAGAACTTCAGGCGTCCCAGATTGCCTGGTTGTTGGGGTTCCACCATCCGAGCTCCTTCAGTCACGCTTGCCGACGTTGGACAGGCAAAAGCCCGCTTGAATTTCGGCGCGCTCCTGTACATGACCCCGCAGTGTAATCAACGAGAAGGTCCTCTCCTTGCTACAAGGCCAAATACCTGCCGGCTGCGCAGCCCGGCTGGAGCATGTCATCGCAGTTCCAAAAGACCGCGCAAAGTCGTCCCCATTTTCCAATAGATATTCTTCATGATATTTCCCCACGGTTGGTCGTGCGCCGAGACCGCTAATCAGTCCCGGTCGCTCCTCATTAGGTGGGTATCCACCTAACCTTGCTTGACATCACTTGCCGTTGTTGCCAGTGCCATGGTTGCCGCCGCCCTGGCCGGGGTTGGACGGATCGGTTTGGCTGGGATCGTTGCCATGACCGTTGTCACTATGAGTAGAATTGTTCCCGTTCCCATTCCCACTGCCCTGACCTGGGTTAGAGGGATCGCTGTGGCCAGGATCGTTGCCATGGCCGTTGTCACTGTGTGCGGGATTGTTGCTTGGGCTGCTTGGCGTGTTGCCCGCACCAGATGGAGTTTCGTCCCCGCCGGTCCCGGAACCCGGATTGTTGCCGCCCGCCGTGCTTCCGGTGCCATTCTGGTGATTCTCTCCACCAGGGTTCCCCCCGGGGTTGGTGTTACTTCCCTCATGGCCACCTTGGCCTCCA
Organism: Rhizobium mesoamericanum STM3625; assembly: GCF_000312665.1. Taxonomy (GTDB): domain Bacteria; phylum Pseudomonadota; class Alphaproteobacteria; order Rhizobiales; family Rhizobiaceae; genus Rhizobium; species Rhizobium mesoamericanum. The sequence goes on from NZ_HF536772.1 coordinate 4,008,304, forward strand.
CCCTGATTGCTGGCACCGCTTCCCAGCTGGCGACCATTGTTGCCTGAGAGAGAGCCACCCGTGGTATCGCCCAAGGCGCTGCCATGCGAGGATCCGAAGGTTCTGCCACCGGAGAACCAGACGTCGGTAGAGGTGTTACCCCAGAGAGTAGAGGAGCTTTTGCTGACGGGTCGTCCGGTGCGACCGGCGAAAATGCTATCCGTAGAGAAACCCACTGCAATCTCCGAATTTGGAAGTTTCGCGTGGGTTTTAGAGACCTGATTGGCGCCAACGTAGCTGTAGGTGCAGCTTCTCCAGAATAGGAAAACCCACCGGCAATCCTTTTTAAGTGCGGTGGCAGTGTGTTCATGGTGGCGCATTGTCTGGCCCGCGTACGATGTAGAGGAAAGCAATGCGACAACTGCCAAAACCGAAGCAACGGTCTTGGTTGTAGTTTTGAGCAGGCGTTTCATAATCTGGTAGTCCTTGGGTTTGTCTTCGGTGAGAGACAAATAGCCATCCAACGGACGCGCCGTTTGTTTTTGCCTGCCAATCAATTGCTGACGACTGCCACAGCGCTCATCTCCGCTGTTGCACTAGGCGACCGCAAGAAAAGCGGATCAGAATGTCGTGCCGTTGGCCAGACAAGCACCCAAAGGATGTGGCTATCCAGCAGAGCGTAGCTGAACTGCCATAGAAGGCTGACGCCCTGTCGATCGAGCATACGGGCGCGTGCCGGGCGGGATTTCTCTACCAAAGTTATGCGTTTGATTTATTGCGAAAAAGTGGTACGCCCTAGGGGTGTCACAAAAGCCAGCCTTATCAAGACTTTACATTTTGGATCGGTGCCGCCAGTTTCTATTATGTTCTGGTTTGATCCCTTTATCGATTTGGGATCACGGCCACCAAGCGCTCAAGCTTCGCGCGGCGGACATGATGCTCGGTCGTCGATAGCCGCTTGTGTCCAAGCGCCCGCTGGATGGCGACCAGATCGAGGCCCATTCGGCAAGCTGTGAGCCAAGCGTATGACGGAGGCCGTGAAGGGTATAGCCGCGCACGCCTTCCTTCGGTTACCGGGACGCCAGCCCGCTTGCACCAGTTGCTCATCTGGCCGATCAGCGACTTGACGGAATAGCCCTCGCCATCAAAGCGGGCGACAATGCAGCGGCCCGGCTTGCGTTCGCCAAGCGCCTGCACAGCGCCAAGGACGGGGTGACTTCATGATAGATCGTCTCGCCCTTCTTGCCTTTCTTGTGCTTGCGGCTGGTCCATTCGATGACCTCAAAGCGGCGAATGACCGTGCCGTCCGGGGCAACCTCGGCCCGTTGCTTGATGTTGTCCCATGTCAGAACCGCGAGATCGCAGCGGCGGGTGCCGAGCAACATGGCGATCTCATAAGCCGTCCGGGCTGGCGTCCGTAAGGATGCTCCTCCTCGTAAAGATCCATGTACTCCTGCGGCCATGGCGGGTTGGCGTCGGATTCCGGCAAGGGCAGGGTCTGTCGTGACGCCTTGAGCAAGCGCGCCTGAATGAGAACGCTCGTCCATAAGGGGACCAAAATGAAAGTATGTCTGATTGCCGGTATCCGGCAATGGAACGGGCGACGGCTTCTTCTCTGCCGACCAGACAACCTCGCCGGGTTCGCGCGCCGATGCCGTACATGATGCGCAGCGGACCGCTGGCGAGAAATAACCGCTATATTGCAGCATGCTGCAATAATTGACCGGGGAGTTATGCACACTCGCGGCATAGCTCCTTTTTTCGTTATGTCCCTACGTTATAGCGGGCCGGAGCAGCTCCATCACAGGAGCCTTCTTCTGGAATGCGCCTGCGACAGAAAAGGGCGATTTCCCGCGTGGCGGAGTGTGGCAATGTCAAGTACTTGCCGGAATACGGGCGATGACCTTTATTTCAAAGTCGAAGCCGGCGAGCCAGTTTACACCGAGCGCAGTCCAATTCGGATAGGGCGGCTTGCCGAAAATCTGCTGCTTAACAGCCATGATAGTTCCGAACTGGTTTTCGGGATCAGTGTGGAAGGTAGTTACGTCCACGATATCATCCATCGTGCATCCTGCTGCGGTTAGCGTGGCCTTCAGGTTTTTAAAGGCCAGCCGTACTTGGCGTTCGAAATTGGGTTCTGGTGTTCCATCGGGGCGGCTGCCGACCTGTCCGGTTACAAACAGCAGATCACCGGATCGGATAGCGGCGGAATAGCCGTGCTCTTCGTAAAGAGCGTGCCTGTCGGCAGGAAAGATTGCTTCGCGTTTGGTCATTCTGATCTCTCTATATTGTAGGCAATGAACGATTAGCGCGGGGTGATGCTTCACAAACCCACGTTCCATTTGATATACGGTGCGTATGTGGAGTATCGACATACGCACCGTATGTCAACTTCATATACGCCTCGTATGTTAATCTGAAGGATCGAATGGCTAGAACACGCAGGGAAACGATGCAGGAAAACCGCGTCAAATTGATAGCGGCTGCGCGAAAGGCCTTCGCGGAGAAGGGGTACTCCGCAGCGTCGATGGACGAGCTGACAGCTGACGTCGGCTTGACTAGGGGCGCGCTCTATCACAATTTCGGAGACAAGCGGGGGCTCCTAGCGGCGGTTGTCGATCAGATTGACACGGAAATGGCGGCGCGCGCTAAAGAGATTGGGGTTCGAACGGGCAACGATTGGCAGGGTCTGCTCGCCGAGGGTGCCGCCTATATCGAGATGGCGCTAAATCCGGAAGTCCAGCGCATCGTTCTGCTCGACGGACCTGCGGTATTAGGTGATCCCTCGCAGTGGCCCAGCCAGAGCAGTTGTCTCCAGGTGACCAAGGGCACAGTCGAGCGCCTTATCAAACAGGGCATCCTCAAGCCGCTTGACGCAGAGGCGGCGGCCCGATTGCTCAGCGGCGCGGCTCTCAATGCTGCTCTCTGGATCGCGGCGAGCGAAAGCCCGCAGAGCGTGCTACCGAAGGCGGTCGAGGCATTTCATGCCTTGGCGGCAGGTCTGCTTTTGGAGCGTCTGTGATCTACTAAGGACAGCGTTCAGGTGCCTGACGAGGTGAACACCATCAACCGCCCACCAGACGAGCGCGGCAATGGCGGCGATTACGACTAAGTATATGGCTGCTGTTACCATTTTAGCCTCCATGATATAGTCCGCTCATGGACGCCGATGGATTTGCCGCATTAATCGCAGGGCTTGAAAGCAGCGGACTATCCCGATCAGAGATAGCGCGAACGCTGGAATATCCAGAACGACCGTCTGGCGGATCTCCGTGGGCGAGGCCCGGCTTCCATCCTACGAAAAGCGCTTCCTAACTGTTACGGACATGAGACAGGGCTAGGGTATAAATAGGCTGACTCAAATCCACCGGGTTTGGGTCCATGTCAGCCACCATCAAGTATGGAATGCGCGCCGCAGCCGATACCGGCGAGGGCGGCACGTATGATTTCGTCCTTTCAGATGAGACCGTTGACCGCGTTGGCGACGTAACCGAGGTCGCTGGCTGGAAGCTTTCAGGCTTCAAGAAGAACCCGGTTGCGCTCTATGGCCACGACAATTCCCGCCTGACCATCGGCAAGTGGGAAAGCGTCCGCGTGGAAGGAAAGAAGCTCCTCGGTCGGCTGCGCCTTGCGCCGGAAGGCACCAATGCCTTTACCGATGCCGTCCGCAAGCTCCTTGACCTGAGTATGCTCAATGCCTGCTCGGTCGGCTTTCAGCTCCAATCGCCAAGTTGCGAACAGGCTGTGCCTTTTGGTTAGTTCTCTGTTCTTCCATTGCGTCCTGTCTTGGCCCCAAGGCCAGCACCTACTACGTGTCCACAGCACTTAGCTACCATGCGAACGTGCGGAAACGAACGTGGAAAAACGTCTGCGATCCTTTTACCCGCTGATTTTCGGCGAGAGGATCTGTGTCGCTACTTTGCGATCCCACAGCGATCCCAATTGATGTGGGATCATTTGGGATCAGGCTTGTAACCTATTGAACAAGGCCAGCTTTGGTACGCCCTAGGGGAATCGAACCCCTCTTTACAGAATGAGAATCTGTTGTCCTAACCGATAGACGAAGGGCGCATCGGGTGAGAAATAGGAAGGAACATGCGGTTCGACAAGACGTTCGGGCTTTGTCGGAAATGTTGCGGCGGCTAGTTCGCTGGCCAGCGGCCCTCCCACCGCTCTGATTGCCGGAGCCTTCACGTGGCAGCAATGTTCGATAGAAGCTCGGCCGCCCTGGTCGGCAGGGCGGTGACCGACGGCCCCAATGCCGCTCGGTGGGCCCATCTTAAGGGCGCTTGCGCGGCCGAACTCCTCTTCCGGCTGTGAAACGGACGGCACGAATGGCCGAGACCGTCAGGAGCCGCTAGGCCGCGATGATGTAGACGATCTCGAGGCTGTCAGGGTCGACGATGACGATCCGGCCGTCCGCGAGGACGAAGTAGCGGTAGCCTTTGTACTCCGGCACGATCTTCACGATGCGCGGCGGCAGCGTCGCGAGCCGGATCTTCTTCGGAATAGTAGTCCCGACGGAGACGTTGAAATCTGTCTCCTTGACAGGTGCAACGTGAACTTCCTTCAAAGCTTGGCGAATTTCGGTCTGCTGTTCCGTCGAGATGTTCACATTCGTGGTTGTATTCGAAGTCTGATTCTTAGTCGTCGTGCTGCCCGTAGTTTCATTGCTAGGTTCCGTAGTTGATTTCTGCTTCGTCATCGCGCTGCCAGAACTTTCTTGCGAGCCGGGCAGTTTTGTCTTTGTCTCGCTTGACGCTTTGCCCGAGGCACTTCCGCCGGGCAAGGCGTTGTTCGCAGGTTGCTGCGCGTTCTGTTGCGTGCCCGCGCCCTGGCCAGATTTCTGCTGGGTCGATTTGCCCTTTTCTGGTTGTGGGCAGGCACCCGTTGCGTCGGGCGACGGGCAGGCGGCAGAGCCGGATTGCGGCTGGCCGCCGCCCTGAATGGCCTGCTGGGCAAATGTGGTGAGCGGCGACACGCTGATCGACAAGGCCGCCAATATCATGGTCAGACGGGTTTTCATTCTGAATCTCCCTGGATTCCAGGCGCGCCACGCCATTCGCATCTTCAAGCGGCTTGTTCCGCTTTCCGTCGAACTGGAAACTGGGGAGAGTGTTCCCGCTACTTGGACTTAAGTCGGAAACTATTCCCTTCGTCCCGAACGTGCCCCCTATTCTTCCAAAAGGGGACAAGGCATGGAGATCGACGGCTTCAGCCGTCCAGCAACTTGATAATGTCGACGCGAATTGGTCGTTCATTTGCCTTCCTCTCCTCGATGAAGAATGGCAACAGAACAGCATAGGCCAAAACGCAGTATCGCACACATCTATCATTGACCAGGAAGGCTCCGCTTCCCGCGGAATCAATGGCTTCCGCGCCGTCGGCCTCCTCGTTCCCTTAAGCCGGTGACGCGCGCTGCCGCTGCATAAAAGGGGGCGCTTTAAGGCGAGGCGCCGCCCCTGTTGGTTTGTCAACTGAGATTTTGACGGCCAGCGTCAGACATAATTTGGCAAGCGCCCAGGGGGCATTTTCTACCAGTCGTCCGGCGGTCGGGGAACGCGCGTTCGAACAATATAGATGCGAACCGGAATCAATAGCAGGCATGCGCCGAAAAAGCCGAGTAGCAGGAACGTCAACCAGCCGCCCCAATGATAGCCATATCTCTTGGCTATCGCGTTAAGGACAAAGGCTCCCGATACTCCGATTGCTGCCCACCCGAATGGAAGGTGAGTGTGCATGAAATGGTCTGCCATCCACCCCGCGCAGAAGCCCACGATGATCGCGGTAAGCCAGCCAATCTCTCCTTCGGTCATATTGGTATCTCCCATGGCCTAGATTGAGACAGAGATCAATTATTTAGCAGAAGTAAAAGGCTCTGTTGAGAGGAACGCGCTGCGTTGGTTCTTACCGGGAAACTCGCAATTTTCAGGCCGGGCCAGTAAGCAGCGCGGCCTGCATCGTACAAGGGCTTGTTTTATGCGGCAACAGGCTGGCGAGGAGGGCACCGAGCCGAACTAGTATAGCAGTGGCTCATTTTAGAAAGCCGAAAATGATCCGTTTGCCCGGCTTGCCTCCGAAACTCGAAATAATTATCGAATTCTTGCGTTGCGGCTCGAAGCTACTGATCTTTAAAGAGAAAACGATGGCACGCCCTAGGGGAGTCGAACCCCTCTTCCCAGAATGAAAATCTGGTGTCCTAACCGATAGACGAAGGGCGCTTCCTTCGTGGTGGCGCCCTTATAGTCAGGCACTTTGAATCCCGCAAGCCGCAAATTCCATTTTTTTGAAAAAAATGACAGGAATTTTTTGCGTGAGCGAAATGGCGTTTATCGCTGTTGAATCAAGAGGCTATTTACCGACACTCGCAACTCTTGAGGCGGATTTACGCTGCGTTATGAACGACGAGCGCAGACGTCACAGGGCGCGAGCGATGGTCGCTGGAGCGGCCCTGTCGCCGCAACCCCAGTTCCAGTCGCGGTTCTTTCCGGTATCGAGATGAACGGAGTCGGTATGGCAGTAGGTACCGACGCCGCCGCGATCCGGAAGTGATCGGACGTAGCTTGCGATATCCCATTTCGACACGCCCTCGATCTGAATGTCGGCCGCGTCACAAGTCTTGTGCATGGACTCTTCGGCGCCGCCGACCATGCGGTTGTGATTAGGATCGCGGTAGCCCGAGGTGACAATCACCGGCTTGCCGAAATGCGTTTCGACCGCCTTGATCACGTTCAGCAGGTTCGGCTTGAAGCAGCTGACTTCGACCTTGTCGTTTTGGAGATGCAGCCCATTGGGTGCAATCCGCGTCATACCGGGCAGGGAGGCTTTTTGCAGCAGCCCGGAAAGACTGCCGAGCAGGTTTTGCCTCGGCGCGCTATAGAGCGCATTCATCGTTTGCCCTGCCAGGGCTCCCGACGAAAGTGACGCGCTCTGCACCGGCGCGCTCTGTGTGCCAGTGTTCTGTGAGGACTGCTGTGGCAACAGGGGGGGACCCGGCTGCGGCTGTCGGGACTGATCTACCGGCACCTGGCCACTGTAAACGCTCGAGCGTACCGGGCTGACACCAACCGGGGCGTAGGCGTTGCCGCCGGCAGGCTGCAATTGGGTCGAGGTCGGATTGTTCTGCGACACTGTCCGCGCCGAGAAGATGCTCATCGCCTGCGCGTTGATACCTGTTGATTGCATTGCCAGGCCGCCGATGTTTGCGGGAGCCGAAGCGGCTGATCCTGCTGACATCGGCTGTGCGTTCGGATCCTGCGCCGGCTGAGCGCGCGATACGTTGGCGACCATTGGATCGCGATAGCCGGGTTGGACCGGTGTGGTTGCCGCAGCCTGCTGTGCAACTGCTGCCGGCACGACGGGGGCAACGACGGACGCGGTATCGGCGGCCTTTTTGTCCGACACGCAGCCGCTGAGCACCAGCGCCGATGTGGCGATCAGAACGGCGGGTCCTAAAGCTATCCGCTTTTCAACAGCGAGCACGCGAGCATTCTCCAGGGGACGGCGAAAGCTGCGCAAAGAACGCATCGTTCGCCTCGAGTCGCCTGGAGAGTGCCTGTACCACCCGGCGGCGGCAAGCGCGACGCGGACACGCGAGTCCGAAATCGCAAAAGCCGCAAGCCTCGCAAAAGCCTCGGCCTACCAGGCGCCGGTATTGCCCATCGAAGCCCAGGGTTCGGCGGTCGGAAGGCTGCTGCCCTTCTGCAGAATCTCGATCGAGATACCATCCGGCGAACGCACGAAGGCCATGTGGCCGTCGCGCGGCGGACGGTTGATCGTGATGCCGTTGTCCATCAGCCTCTGGCATGTGGCATAGATGTCGTCGACCTCATAGGCGAGGTGCCCGAAGTTGCGCCCGCCGGTATAATCCTCGGTGTCCCAATTATAGGTCAGTTCCAGGCACGGTGCCCCCTTAGCGGTCGCGTCAGCCTTATCGCCAGGAGCCGCAAGAAAAACGAGCGTGTAGCGGCCCTTCTCGTTCTGCGTGCGCCTCACCTCCTCGAGGCCAAAGAGCGTGGTGTAAAAATGTAAGGAAGCGTCCAGATCTTTGACGCGGACCATGGTGTGGAGATAACGCATTCTATTTCCTCTCTAATGCGGCTCGGTGGCTTCTTATGTGGCGGAACACCAGTTTCGGGCAAGACAGCGGAGTATGATTGGCAACTGGGAATAATCGAAAAGTAGGACTTGCGCTAATCCGTTACCAACATGTTAATCTTGATCTCAAGAATCAGTTAACCGTAACAGTGTGACGCGTATTGAGGGGCTGGCGACATGGCTGACAGGATTTCATCGAAGGAATTCACCGACCTCGATCAACTCGCGGGAGAAGCGGTCGACCTCATTGAAATCACTGGTGTCGTCAAGTGGTTCGACGTGGCCAAGGGCTTCGGTTTCATCGTTCCCGATAACGGCATGCAGGATGTCCTTCTTCATGTGACCTGCCTGCGTCGAGACGGTTACCAGACAATTCTCGAAGGTACGCGGATCGTTGCGCTGATCCAGCGGCGCGAACGCGGCTATCAGGCGTTCAAGATTCTGTCCATGGACCAGTCCACCGCCGTACACCCCTCGATGCTGCCGCCGGTTCGCACCCATGTGCAGGTGACAGCGACGAGCGGCTTGGAGCGCGCACTGGTCAAGTGGTTCAACCGCACCAAGGGCTTCGGCTTCCTAACGCGCGGCGAGGGCACGGAGGATATCTTCGTCCACATGGAAACATTGCGCCGGTTCGGTCTCACGGAGCTGCGTCCGGGTCAGGTTGTGCTCGTGCGCTACGGCGATGGCGATAAGGGGCTGATGGCCGCCGAGATCCATCCGGACGTGCCGAGCCCAGTGAGCCGCGCGCACTGATGCGTATATCGGTTGCCCATTGGATCAGAAGCGCCCTTGCGGCGCTTTTTTTCATCATTGCCTTTCCCGCCCTTTCGCAACAGCCGATGACATTCGACAAGGAGCCGCTGATCATCCAGACGGCGTCCGGTAAGCGACTGAATTTCACCGTCGAGATCGCCGACACCAATGAGCAGCGCCAGCGCGGGCTCATGTATCGCAAGGAGATGGCGGAAGATGCCGGAATGATCTTCGACTTCGGCGTTTCCCGGCGGGTGCAGATGTGGATGGAAAATACGATCCTGCCGCTCGATATGCTGTTCGTCGATTCGACCGGGACGATTCGCAGCATCAAGCAAAACGCGGTGCCGTACTCGCAGGACATTATCGATTCGCTCACGGAGGTGAAGTACGTGATCGAACTCAATGCTGGAATCACCGCCAAACTCGGCATCAGGCCAGGCGACAAGGTGATGAGCGCGACGACCACAAAGAAGAAGTAGGAGGCGTCCATCGGGGCGCCTGTTCTCCGCCATGAGCTCTTGTCAGCGCAGGCGGGCTAGAACTTGACGCCGATCCCCGCGGAGACGACTTGCTCATCAAGGTCGACTTTTGCTCCCTCGATATCTTCGTCGCCGTAGTCGTTGTAGCGATATTCCGCCCGACCAAAGAGATTGTCGGTAAATGCATAGTCGAGGCCCCCGCCAACCGTCCAGCCGTTGAAGGTCTTGTCTTCGTCGCCAGCCGGCGTATCGACCGTGGCACGTGTTGCAGCCCATCCCGCTGTCGCGAAGATCAGGGCACGGTCGACGGCGTAGCCGATGCGACCGACGACAGAGCCGGATACGTCGGTCCCAACTTCTGTGGGTGTGCCGAGGACGGTCAGATCCTTCTTGTTCCAGCTGTAGGAAAGGTCGCCCTCGATACCAACGACGATGCTATCCATCTGATAGTTCGCACCGACGAAGCCGCCGACGAGGCCGCCGTTAAAGTCGTCGGACGAACTCACGCCAGGTATGCTGAAATCGCTATTCAGGAAACCTATGCCGCCGCGCAGACCAGCATAGGGCCCGGTCCAGCTGAAAACTGGGGCAGGCGCGACGGGCATCTCTGGAATAGGGGGTGCAAGGTCAGCGGCGCAGACCGGCAGAGCAAGTGCGGTCATGGCAAAAACGAGCGAAACCCGCAAAGTCGACATTATGAGATCCCCGTAGAGTTAACGAAGTGCATCCGAATATGGTGAACGATACCTTATGCGGCCTTAACAATGGGTTTCTCTGCAAATTTTGCGCGTTATTGCATTGCTGTTCCCTGGCGAACCAAGAACATGGGCTGTCGTGGAGCGCGAAGGCGCAGCAACTCTCGCTCGGCGCCAGGCGGCGAGCGTAGTCATTTCGTAAATTGAGGGAAAAGTGGTCGGAGTGGAGAGATTCGAACTCCCGACCCTCTGGTCCCAAACCAGATGCGCTACCAGACTGCGCTACACTCCGTGCCGACGAGGGAGGGCAATACACGGTTCCCCTCGCGCCCGCAATATCTAAATCACGTATCCCCAAGCTTGGCGTAAATACCATCGCCATTCAGGTTGGTGTCAGGAAAGATTGACATCAGCGCGATTGGTCGAGCGGTCAGCGTCGCGCCCGCTCCCACTCAGGTCGCGGAGAGCGGATTGGACGATTTCGATGAGACGGCTCAGGATCCGAGCCGGAGGCCGCGCCTCGGCAGCGTTACGCTGTCGATCCTCATCGCCGTCTATATTCTCGCCGTCGGTAACGAGACTTTCTGGAGTCGGGCCTACACGCATCTCGCCGCCTATCCGCTTGCTTTGATCGCCTTCGTCATCGGCATCACTGCGATTACGATCGCCGCGATGACGGCCTTCTCGGTGAAATATTTGATCAAGCCGGCCTTGATCTTCTTCATACTTGTCTCAGTCACCGCGGCTTGGTTTACTGATCAATACGGCATCGTCATCGACAAGGAGATGATCCGGAGTGCTGCGGCTGCAACGTCGGATGCGGCAGCGCATCTTATCACGCCCGCCTTTCTCCTGCATTTGATCTTGGCTGGAGTACTGCCATCGCTGTTCATCCTGTGGGTTCGGGTCGTGCATCGACCATTTCCCCAAAAATTTGCTTGGAACATGGCTGTCATTTTGCCTTGCCTGGCAGTGTTTGCGGCCGCAGGGCTCAGCTTTTCACAGATCTATGCGGCGGTCGGACGCCTGCACCGCGATATCATGCTGACTTTCAACCCCTTCATCCCGATCGGCAGCGCCGCGCTCTACATGTTCCCTTCAGAGGACGACCGCAAAATCGAGCGTCACCTGCTCGGCTTGGATGCCCGCCAGCGTTCGCCGAGTGCAAATGGCAAGCCGAGGGTTGTCGTCCTTGTCGTCGGAGAGAGCGCGCGCGCGCAGAGTTTCTCGCTTGGCGGCTATGTCCGCGAGACAAATCCTGAGCTGAAGGCGAGGGGGGTCGTCTATTATGCCAACGCAACAAGTTGCGGAACGACTACCGGGGTGGCCCTCCCTTGTATGTTCTCTGCCTACTCAAGGCCGCAATATACGCAGCGCAAGGGACTAGAGACCGACAATCTGATAGACATTCTGGGCCATGCGAAAGTGAAGGTGGAGTGGTGGGACAACAATACCGGCAGCTACAATGTCGCCAACCGCATCTCCTATCGTTTCCTGCCTGATGCCGCCGATCCGCGTTTCTGTCGCGATGGTGAATGCCTGGACACGGCGCTGCTCGACAAACTGGGCGAATGGCTCTCCCGTGTGAAAGACGACAGCATCCTCATCCTCCATCAGAACGGTAGTCACGGGCCCGGCTATTATCAGCGTTACCCGGACGATTTCCGTCGATTTACCCCCGATTGCCGGACGGCCGAATTCGGCTCCTGCACGCAGCAGGAAATCGTGAACGCTTACGATAACACGATTTTGTTCACAGACCATGTCGTGGCTAAGGTGATCGATACCCTGAGGCAATATGGCAATTCCATATCGACCGCCATGCTCTACGTATCAGACCACGGCGAATCACTTGGCGAGAACGGCCTCTATCTGCACGGTGCACCCTACCTCTTCGCACCGCCGCAGCAAACGCATGTGCCGATCATCGCCTGGCTTGCACCAGACTTCAGTGCGGCCTCGAAGATCGATATGGCCTGCTTGGCGCAGAAGGCGTCTGAGCCTGCATCCCACGACAATTTTTTCCACAGCGTCCTCGGTCTGATGGATGTGGCCACTGACCGTTACGATGCCAAGCTCGACCTTTTCGCAGCATGCCGCCATACGTCGGTCGAATAGGAGAAGGTCGCCTGAAACGATTAAAAATGCGGATTCCGCCGCCGCGGCTTTTTGCTTGAAAATATAGGGATTCGCCGGTAAGCAAAATTCATCTCTTCGTGCGATGGTTTCGATGAAGGGGGTCCCGGACGTGGGGCCGAATCAAGTTTCGAGTGCGAAAGCCCGCAAATTTCGGAGGCGTTGCAGCAATGTCTGCCAAGATCTATCGCCCAGCCAAGACCGCGATGCAGTCCGGCAAGGCAAAGACCAACATCTGGGTTCTTGAGTTTGATCAGGAGACCCCGCGCACCATCGATCCAATCATGGGCTACACGTCTTCCTCGGATATGCGCCAGCAGCTGAAGTTGACTTTCGAAACGCAGGAACTGGCCGAAGCTTACGCGAAGCGCAACGGCATCGAGTATCGCGTCGTAGCCCCGAAGGATCCGCAGCGCCAGACTGTGGCTTACCCTGATAATTTCCGCTATACGCGGACTCAGCCTTGGACGCATTAAGCCGCGTTCAGCCGTAGCAATTTGACCGGGCGCACAATTCCCGGTCGCCGCGCGGCCCCTTAGCTCAGCTGGATAGAGCACCTGCCTTCTAAGCAGGTTGTCGCAGGTTCGATTCCTGCAGGGGTCGCCAGCTTTTTCAGTGTCCGACCCGGAGACATAGGTAACAGATCGTCCCTAAGACATGGGTGACAACCTCGTGCCAAACGGGTTGTCGATGGTTTGCAAAGTCCTCTGCTCCAGATCGATATATCCGAGATCATAGTGCATGAAGCTGACGAGCCAAAAACCGTCGTCGACCTGCTTGAGGCCGAGCCTCTGACCGGCCATGACCGTTGAGATGTTGATCTTCTTGCGATGGATGCATAGACGGCCGCAGTTGGTGACGATGGCATCGCGGTCGTGGAGGGATAGCTGATCTCGGGCAGCCCCTCATAGGGTCGCGGCGCTGCGTCCGCGGTGGGGACGATTTTAGCCGAAGTTCAAAGAACTACCGCGTTGCTTTTTGTAATCGCCGCTGGTGCACCTCATGCGTCCACGCGCCTGGAAGTCCACACATTGAAGCGACAATCATAGCCCAATCCGACGTTGCCGCTCACTCTGTCGCCTCGAGATCATGCTCTCTGGAGCGAAGGAGGGTGGCGAGCGTGCGAAGCCCCGCCTCGAGTTGATCCATTGCGGGAGCCGCAAGGGCAAGCCTGACAGCGTTCGGCGCATAGCCGGCAGTGACCGCGAAGGTTGTCGATGGGGTGAGTGCAATGTCGCGACGGGCCGCCGCGGCGACGAAGCTTTGGGAGCGCCAGTGCTGCGGCAGTGTCAGCCACAGATGGTAGCAGTTTGGATTCGCCTGAATGTCGAAGCCGGACAGACAATCCGCGGCAAGCGTCTGACGTGCTTGCGCGTCGCGACGCTTCAGGCGCGCGAGTTCGGCGGCAGTGCCGTCGGCCATCAGACGCTGCGCCGCAGCGAATGCGAAGCCTGAAGCGGTCCAACCGCCGGAACGCACCGCTGCCATCACGTTTTCACGCAGCGCGAGCGGCGGCACGATGAACCCCAGGGTAAGCCCCGGCGCGATTTTCTTCGAAAGGCTGTCGATCACGATGCAGCGATCCGGCGAGAGAGCGGCAAGTGGCGGTTCGTTATCGAGAAAGCTGTACACGTTGTCCTCGACGACCAAGAGATCAAGTTCCTCGACGGTGCGAACGAGATCGTGCCGCCGGGACGCCGGCATCGTTGTTCCCAGAGGGTTGTGCACTGCCGGTTGAACATAGATTGCCGAAAGATGGGCCTCCTCGTGCGCCTTCCGCAGCGCATCCGGACGCACGCCTGACGAATCCATCGCAAGCGGGACCAACGAGATCCCTAGTCGAACCGCGACGCCTTTTAGGAAGGGATACGTCAGGGATTCGACGCCGCATCGTCCGCCGTTCGGAACAATGGCCGCAAGCGCCGCCGCAATGCTCTGGCGGCCGTTGCCCGTGAATACGAGCTGTTCCGGGTTCGGAGACCAGCCAGTTCTCGAGAGATAGGCCGCCGCTGTCTCCCTTATTCCGCTGGTGCCGATGCTCGTCGCCTGCCTCAAGGCGATATCCAGCACCACGGGCTTGTCCAGTCCCTCCAGGCTCCTTGATACCAGGGCGGTCTGATTGGGTAGAGTAGGATAGTTGAACTCAAGATCGATCCGGACGTCGCGCGGTTCGCCCGGCGCTGCCGCGCCTCGCCGCGCTTCGCCGGATATGAACGTACCTCGTCCGACCTCGCCAACGACCAGTCCTCTGCGCAGAAGCTCCGCGTAAACCCGGCTTGCGGTGGAAACAGCGATATTACGCTCGTACGCGAAGGTTCGCTGCGGTGGCAAGCGATCGCCAGGCTTGAGAACCCCGGCGGTAATTTCAGCGGCGATTGTGTCGGCGAGCTTCAGGTATTCCGAATTAGCCATTATTGCTCCGAGACAAATGTTTTATTGTACCGAGACCGTATCGGAGCAGAGTACATACGTCAACGGGTCGTATGGGGGATGGCCACACTTCGCCTCGACCAACGCTCCGGCGTTGCATGTCGCACATCAATCGATTGAGAAATGGAAATGTCTGCTGTCAAACCCCTTACATACCGCGCGATGAGCTGAAGGGAGCAGCGTCGCCGGGTCCGCAAGCGCCATCGTTTTGTCGTCGATGACGATGTTTCGGTGCGCAAGGCGTTCGAGCTTCTCATCGATTCCGGCGGCTGGGTCGCGCAGACGTTTGCTTCAGCGGCCGACTTCCTTGCCGCAAGTCGGCCCGGCTGTCCGAAGTGCATGATTCTTGACGTATATCTCCCGGATCTGAACGGCCTGGATCTCCGGAGCCTCATCGCAGATGACCGTCGCGAGATGCCGATCATGTTCATGAGCGGACCGGGCGACATACCAATGTCAAGGCGATGAAAAGCCGGGCTGTCGAATTCCTGGCAAGCCCTTCGAGGAGAACGAACCGCTGAACGCGATCGAAGACGCGCTTCGCCGGAGGTATTACGGGGCGCGGCATGTCAGCCCGGGTAGGAGGGAATGGCAGGTGAACCAAAGTATTGAATGACAGGTGATGGCGATACCAAAGTATCGTCGATACCATTGTCCTATGGCTTCGTAAGTATGGTCCGCGCATCCTTTTCCCGTCAACCGCACAGGTCCGATGCCATTCGCGAAGGTCCGTCCGGCGGTGCCCCAAATCGAGGATAGGACAATGAACACAATCAGGAAGATCTACCCGCGCAAACGGCGATACCATGGTTCTCTGTCGTTGAGTGGCCTTTATTTCTCTGCCGTTTCAATGCTCGGACAGTTGATTTGGGAGATGGAAAAGCGCCCTTCGCGCGTTGCATTGCTTGCGCTTACCGATGAGCAATTGAAGCACGTCGCCCTGTCGCGGGCGGATGCCTGTCGCGAGATGAAGCGTCGTTTTCGGGTTTGACGCTGCTCGATCCGCTCGAAGCCCCTCTTTTACCCAACGCCCCGACACATTCACAATATGGAGATCCCAGATGACCCAGGATAACGATCCTAAAATCATTTCGCGACGCGACGTGCTGACGATTGGCACTGTTGCCGCATCCGTGCCGCTGCTCTCGGCTATCCCGGTCCATGCGGCCTCGAAGGTAAAGAGCGCGCCATCGCCGAAACAGAGCAGCGAAGACATTGGGTCCGTGAAAACCGACGACGGGATCGAGATTTTCTACAAGGACTGGGGGGCGAGAGACGCCCAGCCCTTGATGTTTCATCACGGATGGCCCCTCAGCTCGGACGACTGGGATCCGCAACTCCTGTTTTTTCTGGCGCGGGGCTTTCGCGTCATAGCACATGATCGGCGCGGGCATGGCCGTTCGACACAAACGGGCGGTGGGCATGACATGGACCATTACGCCGCGGATGCCGCGGCCGTCGTGAAGCATCTCGATCTCAGAAACGCCGTTCACATCGGCCATTCGACCGGCGGCGGTGAGGTTGCCCGCTATGTAGCGAAGTATGGCCAGCCTGAGGGCCGCGTCGCCAAGGCTGTCCTGATCGGCGCGGTCCCGCCACTCATGGTGAAGACGGCAAACAATCCCGGCGGCACGCCGATAGAGGTTTTCGACGGTTTCCGGCAGGCGGTGGCGAGCAACCGGCCGCAATTCTTCCGCGACCTGCCTTCCGGGCCGTTCTACGGCTTTAATAGGCCCGGCGCGAAGGTGTCGCAGGGCATCATCGACAACTGGTGGCGCCAGGGCGTGATGGGCGGCTCCAAGGCCCACTATGACGGCATAAAGGCCTTCTCGGAGACCGACCAGACCAACGACCTCAAGGCCATCACCGTGCCGGTACTGGTCATGCAAGGCGACGACGATCAGGTTGTGCCCTATCAGAATGCAGCCGTGCCTCAGGCCAAGCTTCTCAAGAACAGTACGCTCAAGATCTACCCGGGCTTTTCACACGGCATGGCCACGGTCAATGCCGATGTGATCAACGATGATCTGCTCGCGTTCATCCGCGCCTGAATTGCTTGACCCGAAGCCGATGTCGATACGTCCAGCCCTACCGGCCGCGGCGCTTGGCCATTATGGGCAACATGATGCTCACCATCTCAGCGGCGGTCCGGGTAGCGCCGCCGCCAACCCCCGGGCGCCGCAAAGTCGGCGGCGCCCGGTTTTCCACGCCGGTTCGGACGGTCGCATTGCTCGACCGAGGCCTGGAAGGCGCCCCGCTCCTCGCTTCACCGGATATGAACGTACCTCGTCCGACCTCGCAATGAGCATTTCTCTGCACAGAGGCTCCGTGTAATCCAGGCTTGCAGTGGAGACACCGATCTTACGCTCCCACGCGAAGGTTCACTGCGGCGGCAAGCGATCGCCACGCTTGAGAACCCGGCGGCGATCTCCGCGGCCATCGTGTCGGCGAGCCTCAGGTTTCGCCATTATTGCTCCGAGATCAATGTTCCTATTGTACCGAGTACGTATCGGAGCATAATGCCTTCGTCAACCGGATCGTACCGGGCATTGCCACAGTTCGCGTTGAATTCACGACGCTGCAGCGCTCACCAGCTCCCGCGCCGCCGTGTTTGCTTTGTCGCGAACCAACCGATGGAGAAACGGATATGTCTGCAATGCTTGCAAATGGCCGCCATTCACTGAAGCGTATGCTTCGCCACTTCGCGCGCCGTGCCGCGATAGTCAGACTTCGCGAACTTGACGACGAGGCTCTGAAGGACATCGGACTGGCACGCTCTGAAATCGAGGCCGCGGCATTTGGCCGGATCCATGTCTACAGGCGCGGGGGGACGTCATGACCGCTGCACCGATCACGCCGGATCTGACTCTGGTGACCGTCCTGGTCGCTTTCGCCGGGGTCTTCCTGATCTGCTTCCTGAAAGGGGCGTTCGGAGGCGGGTTTGCCATCGTCGGGATCCCGCTGTTGTCACTTGTGATGGATCCGGTCACGGCTGGAGGCCTGCTCGCGCCCTTGTTTGTCGCGATGGATCTCTACGCGCTACGCTACTGGAAGCCGAACACGTGGTCGCGGCGGGACCTCGTCCTGTTGCTGCCCGGCCTGGTTGCGGGGATCGGGGCGGGCTATTTGCTCTTCCGTTCGCTCGACCACCATGCGATCGAGATCGTGATGGCGTTCGTCACGCTGATCTTCGTCGGCCTGTGGCTTGCGGGAGGCGGGGGAGTCACCATCCGACCCCGCTCAAAGCCTAAGGCGGTCGCCGCTGGTCTGGCGTCGGGCATCACAACGATGGTGGCCCATTCCGGAGGGCCGCCGCTTGCGATGTATCTGTTGCCGCTGGGCTTGACCAAGGAAGTCTATGCGGGAACGACCAGCTTGTTCTTCACAGTTGGCAATGCCACAAAGGCCGTGCCGTGGCTTTTGATCGTACGGCCGACTGGCGCCGACCTGGTGCTGATGGGCATCTGCCTGCTCGCAATACCGAGTGGCGTCGGCCTGGGCTGGCGGCTTCACGGCTTTCTCGATCAGCGTCAGATTTTCCGAGCCTGCTACGCATTGCTCTCGGTGACCGCGCTCAAGCTCTTGTGGGACGGCGTCTCCGGATATCTGGCATGATTTCCCGGATCGGCTTCATCGTTTGAAATCATCGTTGCTTCGTCGACCGTGGCCCTCACCGGAATGCGCTGGGCGAGACGCACCCGCTTGTAGGAGGGATCTATGTTGGCGAGCGCTCCTGCGATAGTCTTCGATGCCTGATGCGATGTTTTCGACATGCCCGGTAAATAACTTCTGCCACCCCACAAGGTGATTTCCGTGGCGCCACCTATCTCGATGGGCGTTTAGTCTTCTCGAATATTCTCGACCCGTAAGGAGTCGGTGTCGATCATTGCCATTCGATCTTCCGGCCACCGGTCGCCCGGATGCAAAAGAAGGTTGGCAATGATGCCATTGTAGAGCGCGCGAACTTCCGCCCGTTCGTGCCTTTGGGCTGCAGTCTATATGAGATGGAAGACAAGGAGTGGGTCAGGAATGGGCGATCGAACACCGCAGAGGCCGGAACAGCGCCAGGGCCAAGTAGCATTGGACGAATTCGGTTCGAGAGGCCCTATCTATAGAGACGGGTTCGCGGAACTAAAACAATGATCAGCGGCCAAGATTGTTTCCCTGGCCGCCGATCATTGTTTTAGTCGAAGATGTCGAGATGAATTCGGGTGCTGCTCATCGACGGAGGAAATTTGATACGGTCAGATCAAGCAATTGATTGCCCTTGCCGTTCATTACGGCCTTCAAAGCCCAAAGGCTGAATCCTTTGACCTGTAGGGCCTCAATCTTCGGCGGCATGGACAGCTCTTCCGTATTGGTGACGACATCGAGAAGTGCCGGGCCGTCATGCGCAAGGAGATCTGCGAGCGCCCCTTCCAAGTCAGCCGGGTCCTCCACGCGGCGCGCGTGAACGCCGACGGCATTCGCCATCGCCGCAAAATCGGGATTTTTAAGGCTTGTACCCGTCTCGAGGAGGCCGGACGCTTTCATTTCAAGTGCAACGAAGCCCAGTACGGAGTTGTTGAAGATGACGATCTTCACCGGAAGGTTCTGCTGAGCGAGCGTGAGAAAATCGCCCATCAGCATGGCGAAGCCTCCGTCGCCCGAGAGACTGATGACTTGCCTCTCTGGAAAGGCAGCCTGCGCACCTATTGCCTGCGGCAATGCATTCGCCATCGACCCATGCACCAGGGAACCTATCATTCTGCGCCGACCATTCATCTTCAGATAACGCGCGGCCCATAGTGGCTCATCGCCAGGAAGGTCAGTCGATACCGAAGCACAACAAGGTGGAGGTCGAGCTTTCTTTCCGTGTGTCGGGCATGTCGAGGACCGCCGAAGCTAAGAACGAAATCTACGACCTCGAGTGCGGACATGGCTCTCTCAGGGTGAGCGGGGTTCTATCGGTGCTTGGCGCGTCATCCTGGACCCGCGCGTCCACCCCGAGCAGTGTCCTGATCTTTGCGACGTTGGCCTTGCGCCCCGCGCCGGCAAGCAGGCCGTAATGGCGGATGTGGTGGAGCGGTTCCTTACGAGAATACGGCTTGCCGCACGACCGAGGGTATTTTCCGAAAAATCAAGCGATCCAACGCGAATCATTTGCAGCTTCCCACCGGAGTCTTGAACGAAGGACGCTCAAAAATTCTACGAGACATTTCGCGGGGGGGGGTAGGGTCTTCTTCATGAGCACTCTCGTTGAGACTGAATTGCAAATGGTCGAGAGGCATGTGCGCCGTGGCGAAGTCATCATCGCCCAGCAACGATTGCTCGTCGCCCGCCTCACAGAGTCGGGTAGATCAACTGCCGACGAGGCGAACCTTTTGAACGTCTTTCAGGATATTCAGGTTCAGCATCTCCTTCACCTTGCTAGATTGAAGAAGTAGAAACAGAGCCGCCGACGTGCGAAAGCGCCTATCAGGTGGTTCCCCGCACTTCTCTCAAACAAAAAAGGGTGATGAAGCCGATTTTTGACTCACGTTTTGGCCATTGCTAGACCCAAAAAAACGCAATAAAATCAAGCATTAACAACCCGGTTCCAATCCTGCAGGGGGCGCCATTTTCTCAAATGGTTGCGAGCGTTGCCCAGCCACTATGCCGTTGCCTCGCAACAAACGGGCAACGGCGTCCTCAGCATCGATCAACCGATGGCGGCGGCCGACGAACTGCGGCCACCGCGCAGCAACAGCCCGATCTTTGCTCCTCCAGCTCCGAAACACGTCTTCTGACGGACACCAAATGCAGACCGAGCTGGCGGCTGGCCCTGCAGAGCCTCTACCGCGGCGAGCGGAATGGTTATGGCTTCAAGCCGGAGTAAAACGAACGGCCACCGAGCGTGAAAGGGGACGACATTGATCGACTGGAAGAGATCGCCGAAGTCAACGGGCGGCTGAAGGAACCGGCCTTGCACTCCCGACCCTTCGAAGGCGCGGCGCTCCTCGCTAGCGCCGGAGCAAAGACCAATCATCTCGACGGCAAGATGCGCGACTCATCGCCTTGGAGGTTTCGGTGACGACACGCTGCGACGTGTGCATTGCCGCTCATTTCGCGGGCGGGCCGCCCCGGCTGCGGAGACGCCGTCAAATGGAGAGCTGCAACTTCTCAACCGCATAGGCCGGCCGCTATTCCCTCGGGGATCTGGTTTCGGAAATTTCCGGTGGACGAGCAAATGATCACGGTGGAATATATGACGCGTGATCGAACGAGCCTTAGCGAACGAATACCTGTGTCCGTACGAAAGGAGCGAATCATGAAACTGATCATCCGTACCACTATGATATCGTTGTTGGCGTTGGCCGCTCACGGCGAAGAGCCATACAAATTGACTTCGGCGGAAAGCAAGATCGCCGAACTCGGCGCGACAAACTATGCCAAAACATCCAACGCCACTCTCATTTCATGTTCCAACCTCTGCACAAGAGACGACCATCACGTCGCCTGTACCATAGCTGACAAGGCGGGTGCCCGTTCCGAAGTGCAATGCTCATACAAGTCAGAGGGTTGCAAGAAGCAGTAAGATGGAGCGCGGCCCCGGATCCGGCCGCCGGCGTCATCAACAGGGAGGATGCTATGCCAACGATTATTGGCTATCACAACATCACAAAGGGCGCGAAACATTGGCTCACCTCACCGAAGCGCAAGGAGTTTTTCGGACCGCTCGGGGTGACCAACATCCGAACGTTCGTTGATCCTCAAGATCAGACCCGTGCTGCTGTCATGATGGATGTTCCGGATCTTGAGGCCTTGCAGGCGGCCATGCAGAGCAAGGCCGCCGCCGATGCGATGGCCTTCGACGGGGTGTTGCCGGAGTCTCTGGTGATCCTGGTCGAAACGAAGGCGTAATCGCTCTGCCGAAATAGGCTCCTGCCCCGAGGGCTGGCCTCCGGTTTCTTTGGCGCGCGGCAGCGTGCGGGCGCCAATTTCCAATTTCGGCTCAGACAAAGGATTGCAGAAGTCGTCGGGTTCGGCGGCTGTGGTTCTCGCGTTGACTATCAACGTATCTTTGCGGGAGGCGGCTCAGTCGATACCGAAGACGCCCACGAGATGCTTCATGCGCGTGACAGCAAGCTCCGGCTTGTCGAGAACGTTTGCCTTGTCCGCGAGCCGGAAAATGTCGGCATAATGATTGATGCCACGTGCCGACTGCATTCCGGCCGGAAGACTGAAATGGTTCTGATGGCCATTCAGCCAGGCCAGGAAGACGACGCCTGCTTTGTAGTACTGTGTTGGCGCTTCGAAGATTTTCCGGGAGAGCGGTACGGTCGGTTCGATTACGGAGCGGAAGGTGGCGGCGTCGCCTACCGCGAGCGATGCGAGTGCCATCGACGCTGACGGTGCAACGGCATCGAAGATGCCAAGGAGAGCGTGGCTGTACCGGTTGCCGTCGCCTTCGATCAGCTCAGCATAGTTGAAATCGTCACCGGTAAAGCAGAGGATGCCTTCCGGAAGGCCATTGCGGAGTTCTACTTCCTTGGCGTTGTCGAGCAGAGAAATCTTGATCCCTTCGACCTTCTCCTTGTTCTCATTGATGATCCTCAGGACGCATTCAAGCGCCGGTCCGAATTGAGGGCTGCCCCAATAACCGGCTAAGTTCGGATCGAACATATCTCCGAGCCAGTGCAAGACGACCTTGTCCTTGGCCTGTGAAAGAATTCTGCCATAGACCTTTGCGTAGTCGTCAGCGGAGGAGGCCACGCGAGCGAGGGCGCGGCTGGCCATCATGATGGCGCGGCCGCCATTCTTTTCGACGAATTCGATCTGCGTCTCGTAAGCCTTGATGACGTCGTCGATCGATCGGGCATCAGTTGCCGTCAGATGATCGGTGCCGGCGCCGCATGCAAGATCTGCGCCTGTAATGCTGCGTGATTCGTCCAGCGATCGGCGGATCAGCTCCTGTGCGCCGGCCCAATTGAGACCCATGCCGCGCTGGGAGGTGTCCATGGCCTCGGCAATCTTAAAGCCAAGTCCCCACAGGTGTCGGCGGAACGCGATCGTTGCGTCCCAGTCGATCGCCGGACGCCCCCAAGGATCTACCTCCTTTCGCGGGTCCGAGACGACGTGAGCGGCCGCATAAGCGATCCGGTTGAACTTGGGTGGAGCGGAAGGGCGCCCAACCGGTGTCCCGACAAGGCGGTACTCCTCGGTTGATCCGGCGGCGTTCGGCAGATTTAAAGACAAGCTCATCGCGATCCTCCTCAACAGACGAAAGACCCATTAAATTGGAACGTTCCAAATTTCAATAGTTTTCTGGACGCGAATTATTTATGGGGCCTCCGAGCGCGACGTCGGAATGAGCGAACATCTAAATATCCTACAAATAATATTATTTTTGGCGAACCGTCGTGATTTTCGGTGTCGCATCTTTCCACACAATATGCTTGACAAATTTGGAACGTTCCAATTATTAAGACCCCAAGCTGGCGAAAGCCGAGGAGGAGTTCCATGACGAAGGGGCGGGTGACCGTCATTGATATCGCGCAGGCCGCCGGCGTCTCGAAGTCGACGGTGTCGCTTGTATTGCAGGGATCTCCGCTCGTGAACGAGGCGACACGTTCCAAGGTGAATTCCGCCATGCGCGAGCTTGGCTACGTCTATAACCGTGGTGCTGCCAACCTTCGTCAGGCCAGTGCGAAATCGAAGATCATCGGTGTTGTCGTCAACGACTTGACCAACAGCTTCTTTGCGGAACTTGCCGTCGGCGTCGACATGGTCGTGCAGTCCGCCGGCTTTGTGCAGTTTCTGTCCAATACAAGCGAGAGCATTGATCGCCAGCGGGAGGTTATTGCTTCGATGAGAGAGCATGGCATCTCGGGGTTGATCGTTTCTCCGGCACGCGCAACCGAAGCCGTCGATTTCAAGCCGCTTGTCGCTGCCGGCATTCCGGTGGTTGTCGTTGTTCGCAGTTTGCCTGGAGCCAAGGTCTCGTCGATCGTCTCCGATAATGAGGGAGGTACGTCCGCAGCCGTCGAGCATCTGGCCTCCCTCGGGCACACGCGAATTGCTTTTCTCGGCGGCTTTACCGACACGGCGGTCTTCGAGGAGCGTCTTGCCGGCTATATCGATGGTCTGAACAGGGCCGGGCTTGGTTTTGATGAAGAGCTGGTGATCTCGTCAGCGCCATCGCGGGCGGGTGGTGTCGACGCGATCGGACGGGCGATAGCGATGGGTAATCGGCCGACGGCAGCAGTCTGTTTCAATGACGCTGTTGCATTCGGTGTGTGCGACGGGCTGCGTGCGCGGCACATGGAGCCCGGCCGTGACTTCGCTGTTGTCGGCTTCGACGACGTTATCGAGGCGCAGACGGCTGTTCCGGCTTTGACGACCGTTTCCGTCGATCCGCAAAGCATGGGCCGGCGCGCTGCGCAGCTTCTTCTCAAGCAGATCAATGCCGGTAGGGCGGAAGCCGAAAACGTGACCACCGCGGTCCGACTTGTTGTTCGTGAAAGCTGTGGTGCCGCGCAGAAAAAGATAGGGAGAAAGATGGCATGACTGTTCGCTGGGGACTGATTGGCGCGAGCACGATCGCGCGCGAGTGGGTGATTGATGCGATCCGCGCCACTGGCGGCGAGGCAGTCTCTGTAATGAGTTCGAGTTCCGAGCGCGCGCGGTCCTATGCCGCGCAGAACGGGATCCCCAAACATGTTTCCGACGTCGCGACCCTTGTGAACGATCCAGAGGTCGATGCCGTCTACATCTCTACCACGAACGAGCTTCATCGCGACCAGGCGATCGCTGCGGCGCGTGCCGGCAAACATGTCCTTTGCGAAAAGCCGTTGGCGATGTCGCTGCAGGATGCCCATGCCATGGCGAAGGCGGCAAAGGATGCCGCCGTTGTGCTTGCCACCAACCACCATCTCCGCAACGCCTCCACTCATGTTGCCATGAGAGACGCGATCGCTGCGGGCAAAATCGGCAAGCCGCTTGCTGCGCGTGTCTTTCATGCGGTCTATCTGCCGGCTCACTTGCAAGGCTGGCGGCTGGACAAGCCCGAAGCTGGTGCCGGCGTCATTCTGGACATTACCGTTCATGACGCCGACACGTTGCGGTTCGTTCTCGGGCGCGATCCGGTGGAGGTGGTTGCATTCTCACAGGCGGCCGGGATGGGCAAGGGCGTCGAAGATGGCGTCATGGGCGTGATGCGTTTCGAGGACGGTATACTTGCGCAGTTTCACGATGCTTTCACCACCAGATACGCGGAAACCGGGTTTGAGGTGCATGGCACCGAGGGTTCGCTTGTCGGCCGTAACGTCATGACGCAGCGTCCGGATGGAACGGTGACGCTAAGGAATGCGGATGGCGAGCAACAACTGCCGACCAATGCGCGCAATCTCTACGAAATCGCACTGACATCGTTCCACGCCGCCGTGGCCGGAAAGGGCCATCCTTCAGCGACTGCGGAGGATGGCATCTGGTCGCTCGCGACCGGACTTGCCGTTGTTAAGGCCGCCAAAAGCGGCTCGGCCGTGAAAATCGAAACAGGACTTTGAGTAATTCCGATGAGCAAGCACATCACCCCGGCCGAAGCTGCCGCACTGATCCCCGACGGAGCCGTCGTATCCGTGTCGTCGTCGAGCGGTCTCGGCTGCCCCGACCTGATGTTGAAGGCAATTGGCGAGCGTTTCGACAGCACCGGTCATCCCCGCGATATCACGACGCTGCACCCGATCGCGGCAGGTGACATGAGCGGCATCAAGGGTGTCGACCATATTGCCAAGAAGGGACTCCTGAAGAAGATCCTCGGTGGTTCCTATCCATCGGGTCCATCTAGTGCAGAGCCACCGTTGATCTGGCAGATGATCACGAAAAACGAGATAGCAGCCTACAACATTCCCTCGGGTATCATGTTCGATATTCATCGCGAGGCAGCTGCCAAGCGCCCCGGCGTTCTGACAAAAGTCGGTATCGACACATTCGTCGATCCGAAAAGGCAGGGCTGCGCGATGAACGACCTTGGTGCTAAGGAGCCCGTGGTCAGGCGCGTCCTGTTCGAAGGAGAGGACTGGTTGTTCTTCCCGGCGATCGTGCCGCAGGTCGCCATCATCCGTGCGACGACGGCCGACGAGCGCGGCAACCTTACCTATGAGCATGAGGGCGCCTATCTCGGTGGCCTGGATCAGGCGCTCGCTGCCCGCAACAATGGCGGCATCGTGATCGCCCAGGTCAAGCGCATCACCAAGGAAGGTTCGCTGAAGCCGCATGACGTGCGCGTGCCTGGCATGTTGGTCGACTATGTCATCGTCGATCCGGACCAGAAGCAGACCACGCAGACACTCTATGATGCGGCGATCTCGGGTGAGATTTTCCGGCCGCTCGAGACGTTCCGTGTTCCGGAATTCAATATTCAGAAGGTAATCGCCCGGCGTGTGGCGCAGGAGCTCGAGGCCGGTAGCTGCGTCAACCTCGGATTCGGTATTTCCGCCAACGTGCCTCGCATCCTGCTTGAGGAAGGGCTGCACGGCTCCGTCACCTGGGTCATCGAACAAGGTGCCGTCGGAGGCGTTCCGTTGCTGGATTTCGCATTCGGCTGCGCGTCTAACGCCGACGCTTATATGCCGTCGCCATATCAGTTCACCTATTTCCAGGGTGCAGGCTTCGATGCCTCACTCCTGTCTTTCCTCGAGATCGGCAAGGACGGCTCGGTCAATGTCTCGAAACTTTCCTTCCGGCCGCATGTGACGGCCGGGGCGGGTGGCTTCGTCGACATCACGGCGCGGGCGAGGAAGATCGTGTTCTCCGGCATGTTCAACGCGGGTGCGAAACTTGCGATCGCCGACGGCAAGCTGGTCATTGAGAAAGAGGGTAAGCTGAAGAAACTTGTCAACGAGGTCGAGCATGTCACCTTCTCCGGCAAGCGCGCGATCGAGCAGGGACAGGACATCACCTATGTCACCGAACGGTGCGTGATGAAGCTGACGCCGGAAGGCGTTGTTCTCACGGAAATCGCACCCGGAATCGACCTGCAAACCCACATCCTCGATCAGTCCGAGTTTCCGCTGATCGTGGCAAAGGACCTCAAGACCATGGATGCGATGCTCTTCGGCGAAGCAAGCATCGGTCTGTCTCTGCCGATGAAAGGCGCCCGCGTCCTGGAGGGTGTCTTCAATGGCTAGCGGCATGGTCAGAATCGAGGTCGAAGATCACGTCGCCATCATGACGGTGTCGCGGCCCGAGAAGCTCAATGCGCTGGATCTCGACATGCTAAAGGCATTGGCGCATGCGGCCGACGAAGTCGAGGCCAACGCCGAGGTGCGCGTTGCAATCCTGACCGGCGAGGGCAAGGGGTTCTCGGCTGGCGGCGATATCAAGGCATGGGGCGGGATGCTGCCGCAGCAATTCGGCCACGCCTGGGTCCGATACGGGCATCGAGTGTTCGAAAGGCTTGCGACGCTGAGGGTGCCGTTGATTGCCGCGCTGAACGGACACGCTCTCGGCGGCGGGCTGGAGCTTGCCGGTGTCGCGGACATTCGCATCGCCGAGGAGCACGTCAAGATCGGACTTCCGGAAACGGGACTGGGCATGGTGCCAGGCTGGTCCGGCACGCAACGCCTGGTGAAGCGTTTCGGGGCGCAACTGGTACGTCGCATGGCACTGGGCGGTGAGATTTTCACTGCCGAGGAGGCGCGCGTCCTTTGCATCGTTGACGCGGTCACATCGAGCGGAAACGCGCTCGAGGCCGCGAAGGAATATGCGCGACGGGTCGCGTCGAGAGGACCCGCGGCGCTCGAAATCGTGAAACTGATGATCGCGTCGGCAAATGGCGAGGACAACGGCACCGCTGTCGAAGCCCTGGGGTCGATCCTGGTCGCGAAAACCGCCGATCTCAAAGAGGGCGTCGCGTCTTTCAGCGAGAAGCGCCCGGCTCAATTCAAGGGAGAATGGTAATGACAGTTCTGGTCAATCCAAGAGCGCTTAGCGACCACAAGGCCCGCGACTTCAAGATGCTGGTCGACGGCAAGTGGGAGGCCGGGTCTGCCCAGCCGATCGAGCGCGTCGCTCCAAGTCATGGCATCGTTGTGAGCCGCTTTCCGAACGGCAGCAAGGCGGATGCCGACCGGGCGATCCTTGCCGCCCGCAAGGCTTTCGATCATGGCCCGTGGCCGCGGATGACCGCTTCCGAGCGCTCTGCCATTTTGCTCAAGGCCGCTGACCTGATCGCGGCTCGTGCGGAAGAACTGGCCTTCCTGGACGCGATCGAGGCTGGCAAGCCGATCTCGCAGGTGCGTGGCGAAATCGCCGGCTCGGTTGATATCTGGCGATATGCAGCAGCCCTTGCGCGTGATCTGCACGGCGAAAGCTACAACACGCTCGGAGACGGTACGCTGGGTGTCGTCCTGCGCGAAGCGATCGGTGTGGTATCGATCATTACCCCATGGAACTTTCCGTTCCTGATCGTCGGCCAGAAGCTGCCCTTCGCCCTTGCTGCTGGATGCACCACAGTCGTCAAGCCGTCGGAACTCACTTCGGGATCGACGCTCCTCCTCGGCGAAGTCCTGCAAGAAGCTGGCGTTCCGGATGGTGTCGTCAACATTGTCACCGGTACGGGACCGGAGGTCGGAGCAGTGCTGACGACCCATCCGGAGGTCGACATGGTTTCGTTCACGGGCTCCACCGGTGTCGGCAAGCTCACCATGACGAACGCGGCGCAGACGTTGAAGAAAGTTTCGCTCGAACTCGGCGGCAAGAACCCGCAGATCGTGTTTCCCGATGCGGACCTCGATGCATTCGTCGACGCCGCAGTCTTCGGTGCCTATTTCAATGCCGGCGAGTGCTGCAATGCGGGTTCCCGTCTGATCCTGCACAAGAGCATCGCTTCCGATGCGGTCAAACGCATCGCTGAACTCTCGAGGGACGTGAAGGTCGGCGATCCGCTCGATCCAACGACGCAAGTTGGTGCGATCATCACGCCGCAGCACTTGGAGAAAATCGCAGGCTACGTTGCCGGTGCGACGAGCAGTGGTGCGCAAGTCGCACATGGCGGCGAAAAGCTCGACCTCGGCATGGGGCAATACATGGCCCCCACCATCCTAGAGGCTGTGACGCCCGGCATGGCGGTTGCGCGTGAAGAGGTCTTCGGCCCTGTCCTTTCCGTGCTCACGTTCGAAACCAGAGCGGAGGCAGTCGAGATTGCGAATGCGATCGACTACGGGCTTTCGGCAGGCGTCTGGAGCCGCGACTTCGATACGTGCCTGACCGTCGGGCGAAAGGTGAGAGCCGGGACGATCTGGATGAACACCTTCATGGACGGGGCCTCCGAGTTGCCGTTCGGTGGCTACAAGCAATCAGGCCTCG
This sequence comes from Rhizobium mesoamericanum STM3625, assembly GCF_000312665.1. Lineage (GTDB taxonomy): Bacteria > Pseudomonadota > Alphaproteobacteria > Rhizobiales > Rhizobiaceae > Rhizobium > Rhizobium mesoamericanum. The sequence goes on from NZ_HF536772.1 coordinate 4,037,207, forward strand.
GGCGTGAACTCGGTCGTCACGCAGTGGAGGATTACACCGAGACCAAGACGCTCAACATGCATATCGGCGGCCGCACCGGCTGGTGGATGCCGCGGTAAGGTCGCCAAGGGAGCCGAAGCGGGAGAAAGGAGGGAGGAGATGGCTGGATCGATGTTTGCAAAGAAGACGACTTGCGCACGTGATGCCTCGTGCCTCCCTCGCTTCTTAGCTGTCGCGTTCCACGATCGGGCCGCATTGGGTCGATGCGCGACGCACGGGGAGGCCAAGGGACGTTTGGCCGGCGCCACCAATGCCGGGAGGTCAAGGACGCAGCCATCAGCCTCCAGTTTCGCCAGAAAGAGGCGGCTTGGGCGTCAACAGCACCTGCAGCTGGTTCATATCCGTCTCGCCGCTGATCCGTTTCTTCAGGATGCGGCCGATCTGCTCGCCCGTGGCCGTCAGGTCTTCGTAGATGGTCTCGACCTTGGGCTGAATGGCGGAGAGGAGTTGCGAGGTCTGCTTGGCGACAATGTCGTACTCGACGCCGAGTGCCAGCCCACAGTCGCTCATGCCTGTTATAGTGGCGAGCGCGCACACTTCGCCGCCGCACGTGAAGGCGTCGGGCGGATCGGGCTCGCCATGGCGTCTTGCGATGCGGTCGCGGATCGCGCCGGCCGGATGATCGAGATCTATATCGGAGATGACCTCATAGGCGCAGCCGGCCTCGCGAACGGCGGTCATGAAGCCATGCAGGATATGGCTGCCGAAGCTGAACTGCATCGGGCCGCTGATCAGCGCCGGCTTGCGGCGTCCCTTGGCGATCAGCCGCTTAGTTGCCTCGTAGGCGAACGTGAAATTGTCGTAGTCGACATAAGGATGCGGGGTGGAGAGTTCGGTGCGGCCATGCGTGATGAATGGAAAGTCGTGCTCCATCAGCAAGCGCACTCGCGGGTCGAAAGGTTCGGTGCGCGACATCACCAGGCCATCGGCCATATGGTTGCGCATGATGTAGTTGACCGCCTCTATGTTGGTTGTGTGGGGCAGGTTGGGCATGACGATCAGATGGTAGGCGGTGCCCTGCAGCGCCTTGGCAATGCCGGACATGATCGAGGTGCCATAGCCGAGGAGTTCCTCGTGCGGCTCAAGCAGGATGGCGATGACATTTGTGCGGCCGGTCTTCAGGCGCTGGGCGGCACGATCGGGGGAATAGCCGACATCAATCGCAATCTGGCGGACGCGCTTGCGGGTTTCGTGATTGATCACCGGGTCGTCCGAAAGCGCCCGCGATACAGTGGTTACGGCAAGGCCCGCCATGTCCGCGATGGTGCGCAGCGTCGGCTTGCCGCTCCTGCGGGTCGATCTGGTCGTGGGCGGCAGTGCGATGCGAGACACGCTCGGCTTTCCTCCAAATGGCTCGGATGCCGGGACACTAACGCGACAGCGAAGCCGATGCAATGCTGGACTGGAAACGTTTTAAATTTCGGCCTCAGCGCGATCGATTCTGTAGCATTGTCTAAAAAGGCAACAAAAACAGGCAGAAATTGATGTTGCTCCTAACGTGGAAAGGGGAGGCGGGTCACTTGACTTGGTTAAGTTTATAACGTTTTAAATTAACCCACGCGGCGCTTGCGCCGTGGCAGCCAGAGCCTTGTGCGGGGAGTGTGCACGGGCTTTTGAACGCGGATTTTCCGCATTTGTGAACTTGCAAACCGGGAGGAAAACGATGCGCAAGTTTTTGATGACGACTGCTTTGGTAACAATGACGGTGGCTGGCCTCGGCGCTGCCAAGGCCGCCGACGTGAAAGAAGTGCAGATGCTGCATTGGTGGACGTCGGGCGGCGAAGCTGCGGCCCTCAACGTCCTCAAGCAGGATCTGGCGAAGGAGGGATTTGCCTGGAAGGACGTGCCGGTCGCCGGCGGTGGTGGTGATGCGGCGATGACCGCGCTGAAGGCCATGGTCGCTGCGGGCACTTATCCTACCGCATCCCAGATGCTCGGCTACACCGTTCTCGACTACGCCCAGGCCGGCGTCATGGGAGACCTGACGAAAACGGCGAAGGCCGAGGGCTGGGACAAGGCGGTTCCGGCGGCTCTGCAGAAGTTCTCCGTTTATGACGGCAAGTGGGTTGCAGCCCCGGTTAACGTTCACTCGGTCAACTGGCTGTGGATCAACAAGGGCGTGATGGACAAGATCGGCGGCACCGAGCCGAAGACCTTCGATGATCTGATCGCTCTGCTCGAGAAAGCAAAGGCGGCCGGTGTCACGCCGCTGGCTCTTGGCGGCCAGAACTGGCAGGAAGCAACCATGTTCGACTCGATCGTGCTGTCGACTGGCGGCCCCGAGTTCTACAAGAAGGCCATGAACGACCTCGACGAGGAGGCGCTGAAGTCGGACACGATGAAGAAGTCGTTCGACAATCTCCAGAAGATCGTCACCTACGTCGACCCGAACTTCTCCGGACGTGACTGGAACCTTGCAACGGCCATGGTCATCAAGGGCGATGCGCTCGTTCAGGTCATGGGCGACTGGGCAAAGGGTGAATTCGTCGCGGCCAAGAAGAAGCCGAACACGGATTTCCTGTGCTACCGCTTCCCCGGCACTGACGGCAGCGTGATCTACAACTCCGACATGTTCGGCATGTTCAACGTGCCAGCTGATCGCAAGGCAGCGCAGGTCGCGCTCGCCAAGGCAACGCTGTCAAAGAGCTTCCAGTCTGCGTTCAACGTCGTCAAGGGTTCGGTTCCGGCGCGTACTGACGTTCCGGATACCGCCTTCGACGCTTGCGGCAAGAAGGGGATCGCGGACCTGAAGAAGGCGAACGAAGGCGGCACGCTGTTCGGTTCGCTGGCGCAGGGCTATGGCGCTCCTCCGGCGGTTGCGAATGCCTACAAGGACGTCATCTCCAAGTTCGTACATGGCCAGATCAAGACCTCCGATCAGGCTGTCGAAGAACTCGTGAAGGCTATCGAGGACGCCAAGTAATCAAGGCCTCCCACGATCTTCCCCGCCCTTTGTGGCGGGGAAGATTCCGCAACGGACGATCTCGTTGGAGGAGATGACCCCATGAGCACCATCGCTACAGATAAAACCGTTCTCGCGCCGCACCGGGGGACGCCAATTTCAATCCGCGCGCGGCTGCAGGACGCGCTGCCGAAGATCGTGCTCGCGCCGAGTTTCGCCATCACGCTTATTTTCGTCTACGGCTTCATCATCTGGACGGTCTATCTGTCCTTCACCAATTCCAAGACCTTTCCGTCCTATGTCCTGACGGGGCCGCGCGCCTATCAACGCCTTTGGCGCTGGACGTTTGAAAACGATCCGCCCTCCAGTTGGTACACTTCGATCACCAATATGGGCATTTTCGGCGTGCTCTATGTCGGCATCTGCCTGGCGCTCGGACTGTTTCTGGCGATCTTGCTGGATCAGAAGATCCGCGGCGAGGGCATACTGCGACCGATCTTTCTCTACCCAATGGCGCTTTCCTTCATCGTTACCGGCGTTGCCTGGAAATGGTTCCTCGATCCGGGCCTTGGCCTTGAGCAGACGCTGCACCAGTTCGGCTGGACGAGCTTCCACTTCGACTGGATCAAGAACAAGGATTTCGTGATCTACACCGTCGTCATCGCCGGCGTCTGGCAGGCGTCCGGCTTCGTTATGGCGATGTTTCTGGCCGGGCTTCGCGGCATCGATAGCGAGATCATGAAGGCGGCGCAGATCGACGGCGCAACCACGGTGCAGCTCTATCGGCGCATCATCATTCCGCTGCTGCGACCGATCTTCCTGTCGGCCTTTATTGTGCTCGCCCACATGGCGATCAAGTCCTACGACCTCGTCGTGGCATTGACATCCGGTGGCCCTGGCGGCTCGGCATGGCTGCCTTCCAACTTCATGTACGAATACACGTTCAAGCGGAATGAGATGGCCGTCGGTTCGGCGAGCGCTGTGATCATGCTAATGACGATCTCGGCGATCATCGTTCCCTATCTCTATTCCGAGCTGCGGGAGAAATCGCGATGAGCGCTGTTACTTCGACAATGTCCGATGCGACGAGCGCGTCGCGCCGCAGACTGTTCAGCCGGATCTTCATCTACGGCCTGTTGGTCATGTTCGCGATCATCTACCTGATGCCGCTTTTCGTCATGCTGGTTACCTCGTTCAAGACCATGGATGAGATCCAGAACGGCAACATGCTTTCGCTGCCGAAAGCACCCACAATCGATCCCTGGTTCAAAGCCTGGGGCGAGGCCTGCGTCGGCCTGACCTGCGCCGGCATCAAAGGCTACTTCTGGAACTCGATCAAGATGGTCGTTCCGGCCGTGGCGATCTCGACGATCATGGGCGCTCTCAATGGCTATATCCTGACCAAGTGGCGCTTCCCGGGCCATACGCTGGTCTTCGGCCTGATGCTGTTTGCCTGCTTCATCCCGTTCCAGTCGGTGCTCCTGCCGATGGCGACCATCCTCGGCAGCCTCGGCCGCTTCGGGGCGACGCTGCGCGACCAGATCGGCGTGTCGCTGGGCTTCGGCAATTCGACGGTCAATCTGGTCACCGTTCACGTCATCTACGGCCTCGGCTTCACGACGCTTTTCTTCCGCAACTACTACGAGGCTTTCCCGACCGAGCTGGTGAAGGCAGCGCAGGTGGACGGTGCAAGCTTCTTCCAGATTTTCCGACGCATCATGCTGCCCAATTCATTGCCGATCATCGTCGTCACGGTTATCTACCAGTTCACCAATATCTGGAACGACTTCCTGTTTGCCTCGGCCTATGCGGGAACGGGCGATTCCATGCCGATGACCGTGGCGCTGAACAACGTCGTGAATACCTCCACGGGTGTCGTCGAATATAACGTCAACATGGCAGCGGCGATGATCGCAGCCCTGCCGACACTCCTCGTCTACATTCTCGCCGGCCGCTACTTTGTGCGTGGCCTGATGGCGGGCGCTGTCAAAGGATAATCCAATGGCTTTCCTAGAAATTTCCGGTCTCAAGAAGCGTTTTGGCTCGTTGGAGATCCTGAAGGGTATCGACCTTGACCTGGAGAAGGGCGGCTTCCTCGTGTTGGTCGGTCCGTCCGGCTGCGGCAAGTCGACGTTGCTCAACACCATCGCCGGCCTGGAATCGATCACCGAGGGTGACATTCGCGTCGATGGTCGAAGCATCGCCGACCTGCATCCATCCAAGCGCGATATCGCGATGGTGTTCCAGAGCTACGCGCTCTATCCAAACATGACGGTGGCTGGAAACATATCGTTCGGCATGGAAATGCGCGGCGTGCCGGTTGAGGAGCGCAACAAGGCGATCGACAAGGTCGCCAAGGTGCTTCAGATCGGCCATCTGCTCAATCGAAAACCGAGTCAGCTTTCGGGCGGCCAGAGGCAACGCGTTGCTATGGGCCGCGCCCTAGTGCGCGATCCCAAGCTCTTCCTGTTTGACGAGCCGCTTTCAAATCTGGACGCCAAGCTGCGTGTCGACATGCGTATCGAAATCAAGCGGCTTCACCAGGCGACCGGCACGACGATCGTCTATGTGACCCATGACCAGATCGAGGCGATGACGCTCGCAACCAAGATCGCCGTCATGCGAGATGGCGAGGTACAGCAATTCGGGACGCCCGCGGAAATCTACAACAACCCCGCCAACATGTTCGTCGCCGACTTCATGGGGTCGCCGGCCATGAATCTTCTCGCCGGAACTATCGAGAAAGGGGCTGCTGGACTGACCGTATCGCTCGCACGTCCGCACGGGGAGCCGGTCCGGCTGCCGGTCACAGCAGGCAATGGTGCGCTTGAGGCGCATGCGGGACGGGAGATCGTCTTCGGCATCCGACCAGAGGCGTTGACCGACCCGGATGGCGCGGACCGTAATGCTAAGGCGCTAGCCGAAAGCGATTGCCTGATCGAAGTCGTGGAACCGGCGGGCTCGGATACATTTGCAGTGACGAAGCTTGGTGGGAAGGAAGTCGTGGCGCGTTTACGCGCTGACGCCCGAATTCAGCCGGGGCAGAGTGCTCGCCTGGCGTTCAATCTCGACAAGGCAGTCTTCTTCGATCCCCAAAGCCAGACGCGTATCGCCTAGTCGAAAGCCGGATTTTCGGAAATGAGCAGCACTCCTGATATCGTCATCATAGGGTCGGGCGTGGGTGGGTCCACCGTTGCGGCGGGATTGGCATCGACTGGGGCCGAGATCCTGATCCTTGAGGCTGGCGACTTCATCGCCGATCGCCCCGAGAACCGCGACCAACGGGCGATCTTCCAACGCGGGCATTTTCGCCCGAAGGAGATGTGGTACGAGGCCGACGGTACCGCGTTCAATCCAGGCAACTACTACAATGTCGGCGGCAATTCGAAATTCTACGGCGCAGTGCTCTCGCGCTATCGCCGTGAGGACTTCGAGGAGATCCGGCACAGGGAAGGGGTATCGCCCGCATGGCCGTTTCCCTACGAGGTTCTGGAGCCATGGTATAGCCGCGCAGAGCAGATGTACGAGGTCAGGGGCAGTCTAGGGGATGACCCCACGGAGCCCGCCCACTCGGTCGGCTACGATTACCCCCCTGTTCCCGACGAGCCGCCGATTGCCGATGTCAGAGCGCGCCTGAAGGCGAAAGGACTGCACCCATTTTCGCTGCCCTTGGGAGTGAATGTCGACGCCTGGATGTCAAAGGCCAAGACGCCTTGGGACGCGCACCCCAATTCCCGCGATGGGAAAATGGATGCGGAGACCGCCGCTCTCCTCAGGGCCATGGAATATCCGAATGTCCGCCTCGAGACGAACGCGAAAGTGACCAAGCTCGAGACCGATGCAAATGGCAGGATCGACCGGGTCCGTTACCGCAAGAACGGCGATGACCTGACTGTCACTCCGAAGCTGGTCATTTTATCAGCCGGCGCCGTTCAATCAGCGGTCCTGTTGTTGTGTTCGGCTGATGCGCGTCACCCCAAGGGGCTTGCGAATTCCTCCGATCAGGTCGGGCGGAATTTTATGAACCACAATTCATCGGCAGTGATTGCTGTGTCGCCGACCTTTCGGAACACGTCCATCTATCAAAAGACCTTCGGATTCAACGATTTCTATCTGTCGGACGGAAACGGTGGTCCGCCGCTTGGGAACGTCCAATTGCTCGGCAGAATCTCGGCAAAGGTGTTGAAGGGCTCGCTGCCCTTGGTGCCGGAATGGTTGCTCCAGACTATCACCGGCCATGCGATCGATTTCTATGCGATGAGTGAGGATATACCTCATCCGGAAAGCCGCGTACGGGTGGATGGAGCGCGAATCGTTCTGCAGTGGCAACGGACGAATTGGGATGCCCACCTCGACCTGGTCGAAAAGCTGAAGTCGGTCCTCAAGTCGATCGGATTCCCGATCGTTCTTTCAAAGCCGTTCGATAAACGCACGCCGTCCCACCAATGCGGCACCATCAGGATCGGCAACGACCCCGCGAGCGCGCCGCTCGATCCTTATTGCCGCTCCTATGACCACCAGAACCTCTTTGTGGTGGATGCAAGCTTCCTGCCGACCTCGGCCGCGGTGAACCCGGCTCTCACGGTAGCCAGTCAGGCATTGCGGGTTGCCGACCACATCGCTTCGAAGGATTTGCAAGCATGACGGAAGGTGTTGAAAGGCCAGTTGCCATAGTCACCGGCGGACGCCGCGGCATCGGTCTCGGGATTGCGAGCGCCCTGGCCAAGGGCGGCTACAACATCGCAATCACGGGCGTGGGTGCAACAGAGGAGAGCCAAGACGTCGTCAACGAGCTTCGCGGTTTCGGAGTGGATGCGATTTATCTACAGGCGGATGTTTCGAATGTTTCTCGGCATCACGAGACCGTGCGCGCGGTGCTTTCGAACTTCGGCCGCATCGATTGCCTCGTCAACAATGCCGGCATGGCAGCGGTCGTCCGCGGTGATTTCCTCACCCTGCTTCCTGAAAACTTCGACACGATCATGGCGACGAACCTCAAGGGCACGGTGTTTTTTACGCAGGCAGTCGTCAAGGCAATGCTGGTAACAGGCGCGGCTCCCCATCCGCGATCGATCATCAACATCACGTCGGTCTCAGCCGAGGCGAGTTCGCCTGAGCGACTGGACTACTGCATCAGCAAGGCCGGTCTTGCCGCCTTCTCGCAGGGGCTCGCACTGCGGCTCGCGGATTCTGGAATTGCCGTCTTTGAGGTGCGCCCCGGGATTATCCGGACCGACATGACTGCCGGCGTGACATCAAAGTATGACGCCCTCATCGAAAGCGGCCTCGTGCCGATGAAACGATGGGGCGAGGCCGATGACCTTGGGAAAATCTGCGCAGCACTGGCGTCCGGCGACTTCGGTTTTGCCACCGGCACCGTGATCGACGCCGATGGTGGCCTGTCCATTCCTCGCTTGTAACGGGATAGAAAAATGCGTTTCGACTACATTATTACCGGCGCCGGCCCCGCGGGATGCGTGCTGGCCAACCGGCTGAGCGAAGACCCGAGCGTCAATGTATTGCTGCTTGAAGCGGGCGGCGGCGATTGGAACCCCTTGTTCCACATGCCCGCGGGCTTCGCGAAAATGACGAAGGGCGTCGCGAGCTGGGGTTGGGAGACCGTTCCGCAAAAGCACATGAAGGGCAGGGTCCTGCGTTATACGCAGGCGAAGGTAATCGGCGGCGGCTCATCGATCAATGCACAGCTCTATACCCGGGGTAACGCCGCAGACTACGACCTCTGGGCAAGCGAGGATGGATGTGAGGGATGGGACTATCGCTCCATACTACCGTACTTCAAGCGCGCCGAGGACAATCAGCGCTTTGCCGATGACTATCACTCCTATGGCGGTCCGCTCGGTGTCTCGATGCCTGCCTCTCCGCTACCGATCTGCGACGCCTATATCCGGGCCGGGCAGGAACTCGGCATTCCCTATAATCATGACTTCAATGGCCGTCAGCAGGCCGGTGTTGGCTTCTACCAGCTGACGCAACGCGACCGGCGTCGTTCTTCGGCGTCCTTGGCTTATCTTTTCCCGGTAAAGGCGCGCAACAATCTGGTGGTTCGGACTGGCGCAAGGGTCGCGCGCGTCGTCCTTGAGGGTCATCGTGCCGTCGGTGTCGAGATCGCCGCGGAGCGGGGCCGCGAAATCGTCCGCGCCGAACGAGAGGTACTTGTGTCGTCGGGTGCGATCGGGTCGCCCAAGTTGCTCCTTCAATCGGGGATCGGCCCAGCCGACCATCTTCGATCGGTAGGGGTGAAGGTACACCACGACCTCCCTGGCGTCGGCGGCAACCTGCAGGACCACCTCGATCTCTTCGTCATTTCCGAATGCACCGGCGACCATACCTACGATGGTGTCGCGAAACTTCACAGAACGATCTGGGCGGGTGTCCAGTATCTCCTGTTCAAAACGGGCCCGGTTGCCTCCTCTCTCTTCGAGACCGGTGGCTTCTGGTATGCCGATCCGGACGCGCGGTCGCCTGATATCCAGTTCCACCTCGGCCTTGGATCCGGCATCGAGGCTGGGGTCGAGCGTCTGAAAAACGCCGGTGTAACCCTGAACTCAGCCTACCTGCACCCACGTTCACGCGGAACGGTGCGGCTTTCCTCGGCGGATCCGAGTGCTGCCCCTCTGATCGATCCGAACTATTGGTCCGATCCGCATGACAGGGCCATGTCACTGGAAGGACTGAAGATTGCGCGTGAGATCATGCAGCAGGCCGCGCTCAAGCCCTACGTACTGGCCGAGCGACTGCCGGGCCCGAAGGTCATGACCGACGAGCAACTCTTTGATTACGGCTGCGCGAACGCGAAGACGGATCACCATCCGGTTGGCACCTGCAAGATGGGAACTGGGCCCGACGCTGTTGTCGGTCTCGACCTCAAGGTCCATGGTATCGAGGGGCTTCGGGTCTGCGATTCGTCGGTCATGCCGCGGGTTCCATCGTGCAACACCAACGCACCGACCATCATGGTTGGCGAACGGGGCTCCGATCTTATCCGGGGGCTGCCACCGTTGCCCGCAGCGATCTTCGCCCACGAGCGCAACGAGACGCGACCGAGGGCGAGGGCAGTCGTCAGCTAGACCGAGTGTTCGGACCGCGAACTTTGAATATGGAGTAGGGATTGACTTCCGATCCACGCGCTTTCCTGCAAGCCCTGTTTCACGAGGCAGTCAAGGCCGCCGACCCGTACGAGGCATTGCTTCGCCATCTACCAGATCCGCCGAAAGGCAGGACAATCGTTGTCGGAGCAGGAAAGGCAGCAAGCCAAATGGCTGCGGCGTTCGAGCGCGCCTGGTCTCACCCATTCGACGGTCTGGTCGTTGCCAGGCACGGGCCGGTCGCGGATTGCCGGTCGACCAAGATTCTGCAGGCGGCTCATCCTGTCCCGGATAGAGCCGGTCTCATCGCCGCCGAAGCGCTCATGAACCATCTGCACGGGCTGACTTCCGACGATTTGGTTATTGCCCTGATATCCGGTGGCGGTTCTGCCCTTCTGCCGGCCCCACCGACCGGTTTTACCCTCGCCGACGAAAGCGCCCTGAACGAAGCGCTCCTCGCGTCCGGTGCTCCGATCTCCGGCATGAATGTCGTGCGGAAGCATTTTTCCCGCATCAAGGGTGGGCGGCTTGCCGCTCTTGCTCACCCGGCAAAGGTCGTCAGCCTCGTCGTTTCCGATGTTCCGGGAGACAATCCGGCCTTCGTTGCGTCGGGGCCAACCGTGCCCGACAGCAGCGATGCGGAAGAGGCATTACGAGTGATCCGGGATTACCGGATCGATCTTTCGGCGCGTGTAATCGATTGTATCCGAAATGCCAGAGCGCCAAGGGCCGGCGATCGCATCTTTGCCAATAACGAGGTTCATGTGATTGCCTCCGCGCGGGTGTCCCTGGAAGCGGCCGCCGAACGGGCAAGATCTCTTGGCGTGCAGCCTCTTATTCTTTCGGATTCGATCGAAGGCGAGGCGAAGGATATCGGACGGATGCACGCGGCGCTCGCTCGCGAGTTCTTGGTGAAATCTCCGGTTCCAAAGCCTCTGGTGCTGCTTTCCGGGGGGGAGACCACCGTCAGTATCGGATCAGGAACCTACGGCAAAGGCGGGCGAAATTCCGAGTTTCTCCTCTCAGCAGCAATCGATCTTCAGGGCATCGACCGTGTCGTGGCGATGGCTGCGGATACCGACGGCATCGACGGGTCCGAAGACAATGCCGGCGCGTTTTGCGACGCCGGTACAGTGGCGCGCATCAGGAGCGCCGGCGGCGATGCGCGGGCGTTTCTCGCCCGTCACGATGCATGGTCGGCCTTTGATCTTGCGGGTGATCTCTTTGTACCCGGACCGACGGGTACCAACGTGAACGATTTCCGCGCTTTTCTCGTAAGCTAGGCTGGGCAGCGAAAGGCCGAGCAGCTTTAGCGTGTGCCGACCGTTGGCGTCTGCATCGGCGCAGGCAGCGACAATTAGTGCGCGGCAAGCCTTGTCGGCGCAATGTCACCAATACTTATGTCTTTGTTGTGTTTGAGGAAGCCCGCCCCAGGCCCCTCAGGGGCGGGCTCTATCGATCCGGACCCCTCCGGACCGCGGCTGATGGTGAGCCGCTGAAAATACAAATGCCCGGTGTCGCGCCTTGAGACAACCGAAAGCTGCTTTGTTGGTTATTTGGTAAGGTTACCGCCGCTTCGCCGTATCGTCTGGACATAGGACGGGACTCTCTTCAACACTACATGCAGCGAGGCTGAACAACGCAAAAGAGGATTGCTCATGGTCGATCGACTGAAGGGGAAAGTTGCCATCATCTCGGGCGGCGCGACAGGCATGGGCGGGGCGGCCGCGCGCCTCTTTGCTGCAGAGGGCGCCAAGGTGGCGATCGTAGACCGAAATCAGGCGGCGGCTCGCCAAACGGCGGAGGAGATACGCGCTGCAGGCCATGTCGCCGATTACTGGATCGCTGACGTGTCGGAAGAGGCCGCGGTCCTTGCGGCAGTCAAGGGTGCGGAAGAAAAGTTCGGAGCCGTCACCGTGCTCTTTAATCACGCCGGCACAATTGTCATCAAGCCGTTCCTTGAGACCACGCTTGAGGAGTGGGAGTGGCTCCATGCCGTCAATGTGCGTTCCATGTTCCTGATGACGCGAGCCGTCCTGCCGGGGATGATCGCTGCGGGCGGCGGTTCCATCGTCTGCACGTCTTCGATCTCGGCCGTGGCCGCAACGCCGATGGAGGTGCTCTACGACACAACGAAGGGCGCGGTGCATATGTTTGCGCGTGCGATCGGGGTGGAGTTCAGGGATCGAAATATTCGTTGCAACGCCGTCTGTCCCGGCTTCATACGCACGCCGCACGGGCTGCGCGAGGTGAGCGAATTGCAGAAGCTTGGCGTCGATGTGTCGGACGCTGCCATTGCCGCTCAGCAGGGCCGGATCGGCGAGCCCGAGGATGTGGCGCGCGCCGCCCTCTATCTCGCCAGTGACGAGTCGATGTTCGTTAACGGCGCGCATCTCTTTGTCGATAATGGGTTCACCGCTATCTAATTGCGCGACGCTCGCTAATTGCGCGAAACTCGCCAGCGCAAAACAAGAGGGCCGAAATCGGGATCTCGGCCCTTGTCGTTCGTGCGCTCCAGAACTCGCTTACTTGCCCGCTTTCTCGGCGTGGCGTCGACCCTTGCCGATATCGGGCAGGAAGATGGTGAGCAGGCCGAGCAGCGGCAGATACGAGCAGATCTTGTAGACGAACTCGATGCCCATATGGTCGGCTACCATGCCGAGGCCTGCTGCGCCGATGCCGCCGATGCCGAAGGCAAAGCCAAAGAAGAGACCTGCGATCATGCCGACACGACCTGGAACCAACTCCTGCGCAAAGACGACAATGGCCGAGAAAGCCGAGGCGAGAATGAGGCCGATCAGGAAGGTCAGGAAGACCGTCCAGCCGTAGTCGGCATAGGGCAGGGCAAGGGTGAAGGGCAGGGCTCCGAGGATCGAGAACCAGATCACGAACTTGGTGCCAAACCAGTCGACAACGGGACCGCCAGCAACGGTGCCGATGGCGACGGCGCCCAGGAATACGAACAGGAGAATCTGCGCGTGCTGCACGGACACGCCGAAGCGCTCGATCATGTAGAAGGTGTAGTAGCTCGACAGGCTTGTCATGTAGACGTATTTCGAAAACACCAGAAGTGCGAGGATACCGATCGCGGCGAACACCTTGGCGCGCGGGAGATGAAGGGCAGAAACCGCTGCCTTGCGGCCGGCATTGTTCCTGCGGTGGTCGGCATACCAGGCGCCGACGCGCCACAAGATGATCATTCCGGTCAGCGCTGCAAGCGAGAACCAGGCAACGCTATGCTGACCGCGCGGCAGGACGATGAAGGCGGCCAGGAGCGGACCAAGCGCCGAGCCAAAGTTGCCGCCAACCTGGAATAGTGACTGAGCAAGGCCATGGCGTCCGCCCGATGCCAGTCGGGCAACGCGCGAGGATTCGGGGTGGAATACGGCCGAGCCGAGGCCGACGACGCCTGCACCGATGAGAAGAACCCAATAGGCGTGCGCATAGGCGAGCAGCGCCAGGCCGATGAGCGTGAAGCCCATGCCGACAGACAATGAATAGGGCAACGGGCGCTTGTCAGTGAAGATGCCGATCAGTGGTTGTAGAAGCGATGCAGTGACTTGGAACACGAGGCCGAGGAAGCCGATCTGCGTGAAGTCGAGGCCGTAGCCATCCTTGATCATCGGGTAGAGAGCGGGGATCAGCGACTGCATGGTATCGTTGAGGAGATGGCAGAAGCTCACCGCCATGATGATGCCGAAAACCGTCTGTTCCGCAGAGTGCCCCTCTGCCGTCATTGCGCTGTTTGTCACGATTTTACTCCGTCCCTTGACGATCCGGAGATAGCGGACTTGCGGCTGTCCCGCTTTCGTGTTTTGGTCTTGGTATTTCGAGAGTGGGCCAAAATGGCAAAGTTCAAGCAAACGCTGGCGATGAGCGAGTTGGCCAAGCTCCATGTGGAGCGGCTTGCAGCCATCGAGGCCGCCTCCGAGCCGGTCTACGCCATCCCCTCGGAATACCCGGCCGGCTACCATGTGAAACCGCACAGCCACACCCGTGTGCAGTTCGTGTATGCCCGTGCCGGCGTCATGATGGTCTCGTCGATACAGGGACGCTGGATGGTGCCGCCGCAGCATGCGCTTTGGATCCCGGCCGGTCTCGTGCACACGGTCGACATGCTGGGCGATGTCACGATGTTGTCCGCATATGTCGCCCCTTCTGCCCTCGCCGATCCGCCGACGGTTGTCCGGGTTGTGGCGGTGAGCGACCTTGCCAGGGCACTGATTATCGCGGCTGTCGCGCCGCTGGATGCCCAAAGCGGACGGCGCGACCTCGTCATGGCGCTGTTGCTCGACGAAGTTCTGCGGCTTCCAGACAGGCCGTTGGGATTGCCGTTTCCCTCAGATACGCGCCTGGCGGCGCTATGCCGTGGCTTCATGGAAACTCCAAGCGCTAGATTGATCATAGACGATTTGGCGGAGCAGCTTGCCATGAGCAGGCGTGCTTTTACCCGATTCTTCCGGAAGGAGACGGGAATCAGTCTGTCGACCTGGCGCCAGCAAGCGGCGGTATTCACCGCCTTGCCCCGCCTCGCTGGCGGAGAGACCGTCACGGCTGTTGCCCTTGACCTCGGTTACGACAGCGTCGCCGCCTTCACGACGATGTTCAGGCGGATGATGGGGGCCGCTCCTCGCGCCTATTTCAAAGCGCCTGAACAATATTGAGCTTATTCCAGAGCGTGGATTGGCTATGCCGCGACGTCGCACGAGACCCGCGCCGTCCATTAACGTTCCCAGCAATGGTGGGTGTTCCACAAATTCGAAAAACATTCGTTTGACATTCGAATAATCTTCGCTTTAACTGCATTTACTTTCGCAAATGCGCATGCATGTTGCGTTGCAGTATATTCTGGCTCGGAGGGGGAACGTGAGCCGTCAGATTCACGATCTTTTCATTATCGGCGGCGGCATCAATGGCTGCGGGATCGCTCGTGATGCGGTTGGACGCGGCTACTCGGTTGCGCTTGCGGAGATGAACGATTTCGCTTCAGGCACGTCCTCCGGCGCGACCAAACTCATTCACGGCGGCCTGCGATATCTCGAACATTACGAATTTCGTCTTGTGCGCGAATCTCTGATGGAACGCGAAGTGCTGTGGGCAATGGCGCCACACATTATCTGGCCGATGCGCTTCGTGCTGCCTTATCACAAGGGCGGTATCCGCCCGGCATGGCTCATCCGCCTCGGCCTGTTTCTTTATGACCATCTCGGCGGTCGCAAGCTGCTGCCGCCGACCGCGGTCCTTGACATGCGAAAGGATCCGGCGGCCAAGCCGTTAAAGGCCCTCTTCACCAAGGCTTTCGAATACTCGGACGGTTGGGTCGACGATGCACGCATGGTCGTCCTCAATGCGCGGGACGCGGCCGATCGCGGTGCGCTAATTATGCCGAGGACGAAGGTTGTTTCGGCGCGGCGCGAGAACGGACTGTGGTCGATTGGAACCATCGATACCGTCAGCGGGGGCGCCGGCAGCTTCCAGGCGCGAATGCTGGTGAATGCGGCCGGTCCTTGGGTCGATCATGTCATTCGCGCGGCTTTTGGACAGAACGAGGCTCACCATGTACGCCTCGTGCAGGGCAGCCACATCATCGTGAAGAAGAAGTTCGACGATCCGCGGGCCTATTTCTTCCAGAACCCGGACAATCGCATTATCTTCGCGATCCCGTACGAACAGGACTTCACACTGATCGGCACCACCGACCGCGATTACTCGGCCGATCCGAAGGATGTGAAGATATCTGAGGAAGAGACGGCCTATCTCTGCAACGCGGCCAGCGAGTATTTCAAGGAACCGGTACGGCCGGAAGAGATCGTGTGGACTTATTCGGCCGTGCGTCCGCTGTTTGACGACGGCGCTTCCAAAGCGCAGGAGGCAACCCGCGACTACGTGTTGAAAGTCGAAGGCGAGGGCAAGGATGCCCCGCTGCTAAACGTCTTTGGCGGCAAACTGACGACCTATCGGCGGCTATCCGAGCACGCGCTGGAAAAGATCGGCGCGGCGATCGGTGTCAAAGGTGTGCCCTGGACAGCCAAGAGCCATCTGCCGGGAGGCGATTTTGCGGCGACCGGCTACGAGGCCGAAGTCGACAAGCTGAAGGGTCGCTATTCGTTCCTTTCCGATCGTCACGCCCGGCGGCTGGTGCGACGCTACGGTACGAAGGCATCGGTCCTGCTTGGCCGTGCGGCCAGCATCGAGGAGCTTGGACGCTATTTTGGTGGCGATCTCTATGAAGCAGAGGTCCGCTATCTCATTGATCACGAATGGGCCCGAAGCGCAGACGATGTGCTGTGGCGAAGAACGAAGGACGGCCTGCGTCTGACCAAGGAACAGGCAGCGCTATTGGAGGAGTACATGGCCGCGCGACTGGCACAGATGGCTGGGTGAAGCGGTAATGTCCCCGCTGTTGAGGAGGCACGGGAACCGGAATGCTTGAATTGCGGAACGCCGCGAAGATGGTGGGCGGGGAGTATCATATCCACGCGACCAATCTTGCGTTTGAAAAAGGCACGCTGAATGTGCTGCTCGGGCCGACCCTGTCCGGCAAGACGTCGTTGATGCGACTGATGGCCGGGCTCGATCGACCGACGAGTGGTTCAGTCCATTTCGATGGCGTCGATGTGACCGGCATGCCGGTACAGAAGCGCAACGTCGCGATGGTTTACCAGCAGTTCATCAACTATCCGGCCCTGACCGTCTACGAAAACATCGCCTCCCCGATGCGGATCTCAGGCAAGGATACCGCGACGATCGACCGGGAAGTGCGCAAGGCAGCCGACCTACTGCGCCTCACACCCTATCTCGACCGTACGCCGCTCAATCTCTCGGGCGGTCAGCAGCAGCGTACCGCGCTTGCCCGCGCGCTCGTCAAGAATGCCAGCCTGGTTCTGATGGACGAGCCGCTGGCAAACCTCGACTATAAATTGCGTGAGGAACTGCGTGCCGAGTTGCCTAAGATCTTTGCGCAATCTGGCGCGATCTTTGTCTATGCCACGACGGAGCCGTCCGAAGCGCTTCTCCTCGGCGGCAATACGGCGACCCTTTCGGAGGGACGTGTCACACAGTTCGGACAGACCATTTCAGTCTATCGAAGCCCGCTCGACCTCGTGACGGCGAAGACCTTTGCCGATCCGCCACTCAATTTCATCGATGTCGTCAAGGTTGGTGAAGCGTTTCAACGGCAGGGTGCGACGATGCTACCCGTGCCTGGGCATCTGGCCGGAATGGCTGATGGTCCAGTCACCATTGCCTTCCATCCGCACCATCTCGGTCTTTCATCGCAAACTGCGGCCGCTGCAAGGCTGCAGGCTCGCACGCAGATCTCGGAAATCACCGGCTCCGAAAGTTTCGTGCACTTGGATTTCGATGGCGTGCGCTGGGTCATGCTCGCACACGGCATTCACAACATCGATCCTGATGCCGAGGTCAACGTGTACCTCGATACGCGTCACGTCATGGCTTTTGGAACCGACGGTCGCGCAATTGCAACTGGCGCAAAGGCGTAAGGGAGAAGGACATGGCACGCATCACGCTCGACCACATCCGCCACGCCTACGGACCGAACCCGAAGTCGGACACCGACTACGCACTTCGCGAAGTCGATCACGAATGGAGGGACGGCGGCGCCTACGCGCTTCTTGGTCCATCCGGTTGCGGGAAGACAACACTGCTGAACATCATTTCCGGGCTGCTGCAGCCATCGCATGGCCGCATCCTGTTCGACGGGTACGATGTGACAAACCTGTCCACGCAGGCGCGCAACATCGCCCAGGTGTTCCAGTTCCCGGTCATCTATGACACCATGACCGTGTACGACAATCTCGCTTTTCCGCTGCGCAATCGTGGCGTCGGCGAGCCGGAAGTGGACCGCCGCGTCCGGGACATCCTTGAAATGATCGATCTTGGCGGGATGGCAAAGCGCAAGGCGCAGGGCCTGACGGCAGATCAGAAGCAGAAGATTTCGCTCGGCCGCGGATTGGTCCGCAACGACGTAAACGCGATCCTGTTCGACGAGCCTTTGACCGTTATCGACCCCCACATGAAGTGGGTATTGCGTTCTCAGTTGAAGCGACTGCACAAGCAGTTCGGTTTCACCATGGTCTACGTGACCCATGACCAGACGGAGGCGCTGACTTTCGCCGACAAGGTCGTCGTCATGTACGAGGGGCAGATCGTCCAGATCGGCACGCCGGCAGAGCTTTTCGAGCGGCCGAGCCACACTTTCGTCGGTTACTTCATCGGCTCTCCGGGCATGAACGTTTTACCCGTGCAGTTGCACGGCAATGCCGTCCATATCGGGACTGAGACACTGTCACTGGACTATTCGCCGCAAACGGCCGCCGGCGCCAAGACCGAGCTCGGCATCCGTCCGGAATTCGTCAATATCGGCCGCGAAGGAATGCCGGTCACCGTCAACCGTGTCGAGGACATCGGACGGCAGAAGATCGTCCGTGCCACGTTTGCCGGCCAGCCGATTGCCATCGTCGTGACGGAGGACTCCGAAATTCCGGCCGATGCGCGGGTGACCTTCGATCCGGCGGCAATCAACATTTACGCCGATTCCTGGCGCGTCGGCAGGGAGGGCTGAGCATGGAAAAGACCTGGAACAACAAAGCCTGGTTTCTGGTTCTGCCGGTCCTGGTGCTCGTTGCCTTCTCAGCGGTCATCCCGCTGATGACCGTGGTGAACTACTCGGTGCAGGATACGTTTGGGAACAACGAGTTCTTCTGGGCGGGTACGGACTGGTTCGTGCAGACGCTTCATTCCGACCGCTTCTGGGCGGCATTGCAGCGCAATCTCGCCTTCTCACTGATCGTTCTGGTGCTGCAAATTCCACTCGGCATCTTCATCGCGCTCAACATGCCAAAGAAGGGCGTCGGCGTGCCGGTCTGCCTCGTGCTGATGGCGCTGCCGCTCCTCATTCCGTGGAACGTGGTCGGCACCATCTGGCAGGTTTTTGGTCGTGTCGACATCGGCCTGCTTGGCCACACGCTTGAGGCAATGGGGTTTGACTACAACTATGTCCGCGACCCCCTCGATGCATGGATCACCATCATCGTGATGGACGTCTGGCATTGGACAAGCCTTGTCGTGCTACTTTGCTATGCCGGCCTCGTTTCGATCCCGGATGCCTACTATCAGGCGGCGAAGATCGATGGCGCGTCGCGCTGGTCCGTCTTCCGCTACATCCAGCTGCCGAAGATGAAGCGCGTCCTGCTGATCGCCGTGCTGCTGCGCTTCATGGACAGCTTCATGATCTATACCGAGCCTTTCGTCGTCACCGGCGGCGGCCCCGGTAACTCGACTACGTTCCTGTCGATCGACCTTGTGAAGATGGCCGTCGGCCAGTTCGACCTCGGCCCTGCAGCGGCAATGTCGATCATCTACTTCCTGATCATCCTGTTGCTGTCGTGGGTATTCTACACCGTGATGACCAGCAGCGACGCAAACGCCTGAGAAAGGAGAGGACCATGGCTCAGACTATGAAATACAAGCCTGCGGGCAACTTCTCCTGGGTCGTTTCGACCGTCTACATCATCTTCCTGCTTTTGCCGATCTACTGGCTGATCAACATGAGCTTCAAGGAGAATGCCGAGATAACCGGCACCTTCTCGCTCTGGCCCCAAAACCCGACACTGCGCAACTATGGTGTGATCTTTACGGATCCGTCCTGGTACAACGGCTACATCAACTCGATCATCTATGTCGTCATGAATACGGTGATCTCGGTACTGGCGGCGCTGCCGGCCGCCTACGCCTTCTCACGCTACCGGTTTTTGGGCGACAAGCATCTCTTCTTCTGGCTACTGACGAACAGAATGGCACCGCCGGCAGTCTTCGCCCTGCCATTCTTCCAACTCTACTCCGCCTTTGGCCTCATCGACACGCACATAGCGGTGGCGCTCGCCCACTGCCTCTTCAACGTGCCTCTGGCAGTCTGGATCCTGGAAGGCTTCATGTCCGGCGTGCCAAAGGAGATCGACGAGACGGCCTACATCGACGGCTATTCCTTCCCGCGTTTCTTCGTGAGGATCTTCATGCCGCTGATCGCATCCGGCATCGGTGTCGCCGCCTTCTTTTGCTTCATGTTCTCATGGGTGGAATTGCTGCTGGCCCGGACGCTGACGACGACTGCCGCAAAGCCGATTTCGGCGATCATGACGCGCACCGTCTCGGCGGCGGGGATGGACTGGGGCGTGCTAGCGGCGGCTGGCGTTCTGACCATCATTCCCGGCGCGCTCGTCATCTACTTCGTACGCAACTACATCGCCAAGGGCTTCGCGCTCGGCCGCGTCTGACAAGAAAGGACCACTCATGAACTTTTCCTGGATGGCGTGGACGCTGCCGACGGCATTGTTTTTCCTCGCTATTTTCATGCTGCTCGTTGGCATGAGCATTTGGGAGTATTTCGCGCCGGGCGGTTCGCCGCGTGTCGGAATCCTCAGGTTCGAAACCACGCGGGGGGATCGGCTCTTCGTGTCGCTGCTCGGTGCAGCATACATCCATCTCGCATGGCTGGGTCTGGTCGGACCCAACCTATGGTGGGCTCTTGCCCTCTCCGTAGTCTACGCCATTGGCGTCTTCCGCTACGTGTGATGGTAGGAAATGACAGATGGCCGGGGGTACTGGCCGCCTGAAACGTGACGACTGCAATCGCAACCCTGGGAGGATACTATGCGAAAGCATTTACTAGCGACAACGACAGGCATGTTGCTGGCCATGGCGGGCTCCGCCTATGCCGGCATGAATGAGGCGAAAACTTTCCTGGACAAGGAAGTCGGTGATCTCTCGACACTTTCCCGCGCTGATCAGGAAAAGGAAATGCAGTGGTTCGTCGATGCGGCAAAACCCTTCGCCGGCATGGACATCAAGGTTGTTTCGGAAACCCTGACCACGCATGAATACGAATCCAAGGTGCTGGCGCCGGCGTTTACCGCAATCACCGGCATCAAGGTCACCCACGACCTGATCGGCGAAGGCGACGTCGTCGAAAAGCTGCAGACGCAGATGCAGTCGGGTGAAAACATCTACGACGCCTATATCAACGACTCGGATCTGATCGGTACGCATTGGCGCTATCAGCAGGCACGCAGCCTGACGGACTGGATGGCCAAGGAAGGCAAGGACGTTACCAACCCGGGCCTCGATGTCGACGATTTCATTGGCAAGTCCTTTACCACCGCGCCGGATGGCAAGCTTTACCAGCTACCCGACCAGCAGTTCGCGAACCTCTACTGGTTCCGCTACGACTGGTTCAACGACGAGAAGAACAAGGCCGACTTCAAGGCGAAGTACGGCTACGACCTCGGCGTGCCGGTCAACTGGTCGGCCTATGAGGATATCGCCCAGTTCTTCACCGGCCGCGAAGTCGGTGGCAAGAAGGTCTTTGGCCACATGGACTACGGCAAGAAGGACCCGTCGCTCGGATGGCGCTTTACCGACGCCTGGCTCTCCATGGCTGGTAACGGCGACAAGGGCATCCCGAACGGCAAGCCGGTTGACGAGTGGGGCATCAAGGTCGACGAGAATTCGCGTCCGGTCGGCTCCTGCGTCGCGCGTGGCGGCGACACCAACGGCCCGGCGGCAGTCTATTCCATCCAAAAGTACCTGGATTGGCTGAAGGCTTACGCACCGGCGGCGGCGCAGGGCATGACCTTCTCCGAGTCGGGGCCGGTTCCGTCCCAGGGCGAGGTTGCGCAGCAGATCTTTACCTACACGGCCTTTACTGCCGACTTCGTCAAGAAGGGCTTGCCGGTGGTTAACGACGACGGCACGCCGAAATGGCGCTTTGCACCGTCCCCGCACGGCGTCTACTGGAAGGACGGCATGAAGCTTGGCTATCAGGACGCCGGTTCCTGGACGCTGATGAAGTCAACTCCCGTCGACCGCGCCAAGGCCGCCTGGCTTTACGCGCAATTCGTAGTGTCGAAGACGGTCGACGTGAAGAAGAGCCATGTCGGGCTGACGTTCATCCGCGAATCCACCATTCGCGACAAGAGCTTCACCGAGCGCGCGCCGAAGCTCGGCGGTCTGATCGAGTTCTACCGCTCGCCGGCTCGCGTGCAGTGGACGCCGACCGGTACCAACGTGCCCGATTATCCGAAGCTAGCGCAGCTGTGGTGGCAGGCGGTGGGCGATGCGTCGTCCGGCGCGAAGACCGCGCAGGAAGCCATGGACTCGCTTTGCTCTGAGCAGGAGAAGGTCCTGCAGCGCCTGGAGCGCGCCAAGGTGCAGGGCGATATCGGGCCGAAGCTCGCCGAGGAGCATGATCTTGAATACTGGAACAAGGACGCTGTCGCCAAGGGTAACCTCGCTCCACAGTTGAAGATCGAAAACGAGAAGGAAAAGCCGATTACCGTCAATTACGACGAGCTGGTCAAGAGCTGGCAGTCCAAGTGATCGGCGGCCTTTGGTTGGGTACGAAGCCCGGCCAATAGCTGTGCCGACGGCGGCGAGGAGTCGCCGTCGGTACCCAACCACCCCTATGACATGACCTATCTATCGCTGGCGCGCTTGCGGCAGCGGGCGAACTATTGCGCCGGAGAAGATAATGAGCGGCCATATTCTCGCGATTGACCAGGGCACGACATCCTCACGTGCGATTGTCTTCGACGCCGGGATGAAAATGATCTCGTCCGCACAGGAAGAGATCAAGCAATTCTATCCCCAGCCGGGCTGGGTCGAACATGATCCAGATGAGATCTGGACAAGTGTGGTTGGCACTGCACGACAGGCGCTGACGAAGGCCAATATTCCCCTGACGGATATCGCCGCGGTTGGCATCACCAACCAGCGCGAGACGACTGTGGTCTGGGAGCGCAAGTCGGGGAGAGCGCTTTACAAGGCGATCGTATGGCAGGACAGGCGCACGGCGGAGGTTTGCGACAGTCTCAAGGCGGACGGTTATGAGAAACTTTTCAGTGCCAAGACCGGTCTGCTGCTCGACCCCTATTTTTCAGGAACCAAGCTGCGCTGGTTGCTGGACAACGTCGACGGATTGCGGAAGCGCGCCGAGGCGGGTGAGGTGTGTTTCGGTACGATCGACAGCTGGCTGATCTTCAATCTGACCGGGGGGCGCGTTCATGCGACGGACGCAACCAACGCGTCACGAACGCTCCTTTTCAATATAACGGAGGGTCGGTGGGACGAGGAGCTCCTTGCCCTTCTCAGGATCCCGGCATCCATGCTCCCGCAGGTCAAGGATTGCGCCGACGATTTCGGCGTGACGAACGCGAGCATTTTCGGTGCCGCCATCCCGATCCTCGGTGCTGCTGGGGACCAGCAGGCGGCAACCATCGGCAATGCCTGCTTCAAGCCCGGCATGATGAAATCCACCTACGGGACGGGTTGCTTTGCACTTCTCAATACCGGACAGGATTGCGTAACCTCCAGCAACCGCATGATCACAACGGTCGCCTATCGGCTCGGTGGCATGACAACCTATGCGCTGGAAGGTTCGATTTTCATCGCAGGCGCAGCCGTGCAATGGTTGCGCGATGGGCTCGGGCTCATCTCGCAGGCCTCAGAAAGTGGTGCCCTGGCACTGCGGGCCGACCCTACTCAGCAGGTCTATGTTGTGCCCGCCTTCACGGGACTGGGCGCACCTTACTGGGATCCGGAGGCGCGCGGTGCCATTTTTGGTTTGACCAGAAACAGCGGTCCTGCCGAGTTGGCCCGTGGCGTCCTTGAATCCGTGGCCTACCAGACACTCGATCTCTTGGTTGCCATGAGAAAGGATTGGGGCGGTCACCACATCGAGACGGTGCTACGTGTGGACGGCGGCATGGCGAGCTCCGACTGGACCATGCAACGCTTGGCCGACGTGGTCGGCAATCCGGTAGACCGTTCTGCCGTCACCGAGACGACGGCACTTGGTGCGGCATGGCTTGCGGGATCGCGAGCCGGGGTCTGGCCGGACCAGGAACAATTCAGCAAGGCCTGGGCCTGCAGCCGGCGCTTCCAGCCGTCGATTGAGGAGGCCGAACGGCAGACGAAGATCGCTGGTTGGCGTAACGCTGTGTCGCGCACGCTGTCCGGCGCGCAATATGGCAATCAGATGGCCTGAACGGTCGACGGGCTCGTGTCGGGGCCACGCGCGTTCGCGCAACGATCAAAGCTCGTTCAGGCTACTGTCAGAAAATCCCGCCATGGCAGCTGGCGAATATCATCGACGGCCACGGACTGCCTTGCGATTCGCTTTTAGTTCCCGTCGACGCCAGATTTGAGACGGAGACCATAAATTTGAAAGACAATGGCATCAGGGTCCGCCTGGTTGACCGGCGACCTGCAATCGGTAGCGTCACCCTCTGTTTCCTCACGACTGTCTACCTGCTCCTTGCGACGAATTATTCGTTCTGGAGCACAGCCTACGGCTATTTCGCGACTGATCACTTGTCGTTTTTGCTCTTCGTGATCGGCATTTCAGCTATCAGCATGGCAATCGTCACGGCCTTTTCCGCCAAATACGTCACCAAGCCGTTTCTGATCCTGTTCGTGCTTACTGCTGCCGCCGGCTCATGGTTCACAGATCAGTTTGGCGTGATCGTGGATAAGGAGATGATCCGCAATGCGGCGGTCTCGACGAGTGCGGAGGCGGGACATCTGATAACGGCGCGATTTGCGCTCCACATGCTGCTCACCGGGATATTGCCATCACTTCTTATCATTTGGGTGCGAATCCAGCATCGCCCGGTGCTGTCCAAGCTGGCGCACAATACGGCCGTGGTTCTGGCGTGCCTGGCCGTCTTTGCCGTGGTCGGATTCGGCGACTATAGGGCGTTTGCAGGCGTCGGGCGCGCCCACAGAGATATCCTCGACCGGCTGAACCCGTTTCTGCCGATCACCAGCACCATTCGCTTTGCGGTTTCGTCCGAAGAGGATGCACACGTCGTCGCTGAGCCGCTTGGCACAGATGCGCATCGTGTAAATACAGCCGGCCTCAATAAGCCGCGCGTGACGATCATCGTCGCGGGCGAGACAGCGCGTGCCGATGATTTCTCGCTTGGCGGCTACGCGCGCAAAACCAATCCGGAACTCGAAAAGCAGAACGTCGTGTACTTTCAAAATACGACCAGCTGTGGCACGGCGACGGCAGTCTCGATTCCTTGCATGTTCTCGATTTATCCGCGGACGAGCTATACGCATCACAAGGGTCTTGCGACCGAGAATCTTCTCGACGTGTTGAGCCATGCCAAGGTTGACGTGTCCTGGCTAGATAACGACACCGGCAGCTATCACGTCACCGATCGCGTCGCATATACCTTGCTGCCGCCGTCCAATGATCAACGCTTTTGCAAGGACGGCGAGTGCCAAGATGCCATACTACTCGACAAGGTGGACGATTGGCTCGATCACGTGAAGGGTGACAGCGTCTTGATCCTGCACCAGCTTGGCAGTCACGGACCTGCCTATTACGCTCGTTATCCCGACGAGTACCGGCGTTTTGTTCCCGATTGCAGAGCCAATGATTTTGGCAGCTGCACCTCGCAGGAGATCAACAACGCCTACGACAACACGATTCTCTACACCGATCACATCGTTTCGACCGTTATTGATAAGCTCAAGCAACATTCCGCAAACGTTGCGGGTGCGGCGATCTACGTGTCGGATCACGGCGAATCTCTTGGCGAAAACGGGATTTATCTGCATGGTGCGCCCTATATCGTTGCCCCGTCTCAGCAGACGCACGTGCCCTTCCTTGTCTGGGTCGGCGACGATCTCGCCAAATCCGCCGGCTTCGATATGAGCTGCATGGCCAAGCGAGCCGACGGCGACCGGTCGCACGACAACATCTTCCATAGCGTGCTTGGTCTGATGGACGTGGCGACCAAGGTGTACGATCCGAATCTTGATGTTTTTTCCGCGTGCCGTCGGCTCACGGAGAAGGTCGCGAGCGTAAAGTGATGGAATGAGTGGCCCTGGTCCCGAACGCACCGGGTAGGGCTTCATGTTCTAGTTGGCCGTGTCTTGTTCGGGGCGCGGCCAATTCCATGTCAATGCCTGCGCTCTACCAAGTTCATCCGCTCTGAAAGTTCCGAGAGACCAAAGGGCTTCACGAGAAAATCGTCTGCGCCGCTCTGGAGGCCCTCGATTTGATCCGAGGCCTGATCGTGAGCAGTCAGAATGATGACCGGGACGGAGTTCGCCTCACATCGAAGCGTCTTAAGGAGTGTGAGGCCGTTGCCATCCGGTAGGCGCAAGTCGAGCAGGATGACAGCATACTTGCCGGTGCCGGCCGCTTCCGTTGCATCTGCGAGGTTCAGGCACCAATCGACCGAATGACCGTCCGCGGCAATGTGATCGCTAATTGCGTCTCCCAAAACCAAGTTGTCCTCGACCAACAATACATTCACACGTCTTCTCCGCTGGTGCTCGCCGCGCCCTGCGGCAGCATGTTTGGTTACCACGACATTTCGCTTGGGCGCCGGACTACGTCGCCAGCATTTCTAATGGGATCGTTAGCTGACAATGGCCTTAAAGCAGCATAGGGATTGGGTTTGAAATCAGCTGTGAAGTCTTTGAGGCAGTCGCCTGCAAGCATCCGGCCCAGCGGAGATATCGTTTGGCGACCGTCAAATCATTCCGAGGCCCTGACGTTAGAACCGGCCAGCGCGGAAAGATCGCCCGCAGTCTTCATGACCATGGCGATCGTCTCGTTGATGTCGGGCGCGGTCGGCGCATTGACGAGCGGGATATAGGGACAGGTGAGGGCCGCGATGCAACGCCCGTCCGGCGCCAGGACCGGCGCGGAAAGATTATGGACGCCTGCCGTCTGGGCGCTCGGCATCATCTCGTAGCCACACTCGCGGATATGGGCGAGGCGCTCGTAAAATTCGGCTCCGAGCTTCACCTCCTCGCGGCTGCGCGCATGTTCGGCGATCATCATCTGCCGCTCCTGCTCACTCCGGAAGGCGAGCAAGACGTGGCCGGAACCAGTGTCGAACAGACTGATATGTGAACCGACGCGGATTGAGAGGCCCCAGTAGTCGGGCGCCTCGTGTTGGGCGATGACCACCGCCGAACCGCGGTCAAAGACGACCAGGTGGTTCGCCTGCTTTGTGCGTTGTGCGAGCTCGCGCATCAAGGGCGTGGCGAAGGAAGCCAGGCGGCGCGTTGGCGCATGTAGTTGCGATAGGCCGAAGAGCTTGAGGGTAAGTGTGAAGCGATCGCCTTCGAGCTTGGTCACGTAACCGCGCCGAACCAGACGGTCGAGCATGCGATAGAACTCGTTGGGGCTGCGATCGAGCCGCTTGGCGATCTCCGCCTGCGTCAGCCCTTCCTCGACACCGGCCAAAAGCTCAAGGATATCAAGCCCCTTGTCCAGTGCTGGCGCGCGGTACCGGTCGGCATCATCTGCATCCATCCGAGCTCTCCTGTAAATATCGTCTTACATATACAAATGCCCGCGGCGCTGAAAAGCCAATATTATTCGTATATAAAAACAAGACCTATATCTGAGATGGTGATGCCGGAAATTTGCCAGGCAAGTCTTCTGGCTCGACGACGAATGGCCGCCAGGCTAAATTCGATTCCAGCGCGTCTGGTGCCGTTGGGCAGCATCTATCCAGGGATTTTGACGATGTTTTTGACTGACGAAGAACTTCGCAAAATCACGGCGTTTCGGCGAGAACTTCACCAGAAGCCAGAGGTATCCGGAGACGAGGCGCAGACCGCATTGCGACTGAAGGAAGAACTCAGTCTTACGGGACCGGATAGTGTCGTTACTGGCATCGGCGGACACGGCTTAGCGGCCGTCTACGGGGCAGAACCGGGCCCGACTGTCTTGATCAGAGCGGAGCTGGACGGTCTGCCGATTCAAGAAATCTCCGATGTTGCGTATCGCTCGACGGTGCCGGGCAGGGGGCATCTCTGTGGGCACGACGGCCACATGGCGATCCTGATGGCGCTCGCCAAGGGGCTCGGTCGGGATCGACCAACAAGAGGGCGGGCAATCCTGATGTTTCAGCCTGCGGAGGAAAATGGCGCTGGTGCCGCTGCGGTTCTCGCAGATCCGAAGTTTGCCGCGCTGGTGCCGGATATGTCGCTGTCGCTCCACAACTTTCCAGGTGTTCGGCTAGGTCACGTCCTTCTCAGGGAAGGACCGGTCAATTGTGCGTCGCGCGGAATGAGGATTGTCCTGAGGGGCAAGACGTCGCACGCGTCCAATCCGGAGCAGGGAATCGCGCCGACCTTCGCAGTGGCACGGCTGCTCGATAGCCTGACGGGACTGGGGAATAACGGTCCGCTGGGGCCGGATTACTCGCTGGTGACCGTGACGCACGCGCGTCTCGGGGAACCGGCTTTCGGCATAAGCCCCGGCGAGGCGCAGATCTGGGCCACCTTGCGAACACTCACAGACGAAGCAATGGCCACATTGGTCTCGCGCGCCGAGGAGCTCGTGGAGTCCGAGGCAAGGGCCAGGCAGCTGCAGGTGGACATCAGCTACGAGGACGTGTTCGGTCAGTGCTGCAATTCGCCTGAGGCGGTTGCGCAGTTGCGCCGTGCGCTGGATGAAGAAGGCGTCAGCCACGATGCCGTAAACAGCCTGTTGCCAATGAAAGCGTCGGAGGACTTCGGTCTGTTCCTGACCGTGGCGCCTGCTGCAATGTTCTTTCTCGGAGCAGGCGAAGATCACCCGCGACTGCATAATCCGGACTACGACTTTCCCGATGCGCTCATTGCCATTGGTGCGCGGGTTTTCATGAGGGTCATCAGGAACATCCTCGGCTGAAAGCAGCTTGCGGCTTTCCGGCCGCCAGCCATCGAACGGTCCGCCCGAGGTGTAAAAGCCGCGCCCATGCGTCACGGCAGATCAGTTCGGCGAAGTGCCTTGGCAACCTTCTTGGGTGGGGCCGAAAATTAATTCCCTGAGGTTGAAACTTAGATCTCGATCCCTGATCGACTTGCGTGCGGATTTGCGCAATATTTTCCATGACCGATGCGGGCGCTGTTTGCGCCGGGCATCAGATCGGCACCATTCGACTTCCTCCAGAGTGCAATGGGATTATCATGTTTGCTCAAGATATCATGAACACCGATATCACGACGATCAGCGCCGACAGCAGCGTGTATCAAGCAATCGACCTCATGGTCGCCAAGGAAATCAGCGGCCTGCCTGTCATCGACAATGATGGCAACCTTTGCGGCCTCCTGACGGAGGGCGACCTGATGCGGCGCATCGAGTTCGGTGGCGGTCGATCAGCCGGCAACCCCGATAAGACGTCGCTCGTCGACTTCGACGATTACATTCGCAGCCGCAGTTGGCGGGTATCCGATATCATGTCCACGAGCGTGATCAGCGTTACGTTGGATACGCCGGTCGCCGCCGTCGCCGAGGTGATGTTCCAGAACAGGATCAAGCGTGTTCCAGTCGTCAGCGGAAAGCGCCTTCTCGGCATCGTCAGCCGCATCGATCTCCTCAAGGGCATCGTCGCGGCGCCGGCGGCGAGAACCGCAAGTGGTGACGATGCACTTGCTCGCGCCATTCGTGCGCGATTGCAGGGCGACCTTGGTCTCGATCCCGATGCGGTCAAAGTATCGGTTCAGGATTCCAGGGCCGTGCTTGAAGGGATTGTATCCAGCGAATTGGAACGCCGCGCCATCCGCGTGCTCGTAGAGAACGTCAAGGGCGTCAGCGGCCTCGTCGATAAGCTGAGTTTGGCCTGATCGGAATACCTTAGGCTGCCCGGCACAGCAGCTTTTGGGCCTGCGTTGCCATAAGGCGTTCCTCGTTTGTCGGGATAACCAGCGTCTTGAAAGCACCAAGGAAGGCGAGCCTTCCAATGATTGCTTCACGCACCGCAGCGGCATGCTCGCCGATCCCGCCGGTGAAGACAAAGGCATCGATCCCGCCCATCGAGACGGCCATCATCGCGGCATGCTGGGCGGTCTTGAGGGCGAAATATTCAAGGGCGAAGGCGGCTTGTGGATCGTCGCTTCGAAGCAACGCCTCGACATCGTTGCTCATGCCCGACAATCCTTTCAGGCCGGAACGCTCATAGAGGATATCCTGGACGGTCTCGACGCCAAGATCCAAGTCGTGAAGCATATAAAGAACAGCACCGGGATCGATCGATCCGCTGCGCGTTCCCATCGGAATGCCGTCAAGCGCGGTCATGCTCATCGTCGTATCGACGCTGATACCATTCCTCAGTGCACAGAGACTGGCACCGTTGCCAAGGTGGCCGACGACGACGCGACCGGCATGGAGATCGGGGTGGTCCTTGGCCAGCACCTGCGAGATCCAGTCGTAGGAAAGGCCGTGGAAACCGTAGCGGCGAATGCCCTTGTCACGTATCTCTCGCGGCAGGGCGAAGCTGCTGATCAATTTGTCATGTCCCGCGTGAAAGGCAGTGTCGAAACAGGCAATATCGGGCGCTCCGCTTGCCAGCCTAGCCGAAGCCGTGATGCCGGCAAGATTGTGCGGTTGGTGAAGTGGCGCCAACGGGATCAGCGCTTCGAGGCTACGCATCACGTCCGGGGTGACGATGACAGGCTCAATGAAAGCTTCCCCGCCATGGACAACGCGATGCACAATTGCCGCAGTCCGCCAGGCGTGGTCGTACCCTGCGATGAGATCCATCACGGCGCTAAGGGCCGAATTGTGATTGGTATTAGCGGGCAGGGAGGTTTGAGTTCCTCGCCCATCAGGGAGCTTGGCGCGCAACCGAGGTGTGTCACCGATACCCGTGACCTTGCCACTCATCAGCACGTTCAAAGTCCGATCCTCGAAAATCTGAAACTTCAGGCTCGATGAGCCGGTGTTGAGAACGAGCAGCGTGTCGATCATCGAATTGTGCTCCAAGTCCGGTCAGGAACATGGGTGCCCAGCCAGGAGGACTGACGCTGCCCCTGCGCGTCACGGTGGTCGTAGAAGGAGTATCTGTCAATTGTTGTTGCGTGGTCATTTTGCGCATGCCGGATTGGCCGTGGCGTGAGTGCGTCCCTCGGAAGTCAAAATCCTATGAGATATCAGGATTTTCTCTTTCCGCGCTGCGCTGATCGGCCTATCTAGCGCTAGTGCCGCTCGGCACATCGGATCCGGCGTCTCTGCCCTTTCGTCTCCGAAGGCATCCAATTCACATCGGCAGGTAAATGACAGCTATTCAGACGACAGAAAAGGACGATGCGAAGGGCACCCGCAGGGCAAAGATTGTCCCTCTTGTCGTTGCCGTTTCGTTTTTCATGCAGATTCTCGATGGCACCATCGTCACCACGTCCCTCCCACAGATGGCAGCCAGTTTCGGCGTTCAACCGGTATCGATGAGCATCGGCATCACCGTCTACATGCTGACGATGGCGGCGTTCATTCCGCTCTCGGGATGGCTTGGGGATCGGTTCGGTGCTCGTCGGGTCTTCATGGCATCCATTGCCGTCTTCACGGTTGCCTCGCTGTTCTGCGGGCTATCCGAGGGTCTCGCCGCGTTTGTCGTGGCGCGCGCCGTGCAGGGCGCCGGGAGCGCACTCATGACGCCGGTCGGCCGGATCATCGTCCTGAAGAATGCCCGCAAATCCGAACTCGTCCAGGCAATCGCACTGATTACCTGGCCTGCGCTGACGGCTCCAGTCATCGGTCCGCTGCTTGGCAGCTTGATCACAACCTATGCAAGCTGGCATTGGAACTTTCTCATCAATCTGCCGATCGGGGTGCTCGGCATGGCGCTGGTTCTCCGTTTCGTGCCGGAAGAACGTGAGGAGGAGGCCGGGCGGCTGGACTTGCTTGGGTTCGTTCTCAGCGCCAGTGGCTTGACCTTCCTGCTTGCGGCGCTTGAGCTCTCGGTAAAATCGCACGGTGGTTTGTTACCAATCCTGTTGATGTTGCTGGCGGGGGTTGTCCTGTCCGCCATCGCGACGCGACATTTTCTCAGGGTCAGCAATCCGCTGCTCGACCTGTCCGCTTTCAGAGCACAGACTTTTGCCATAGCGACCCTTTCAGCCGGAACGGCGAGCCGTGTTGCTATCAATGCGACGCCGTTCCTCTTGCCGCTTCTCTTCCAGCTCGGCTTCGGATTGAGCGCGATCGAGGCTGGCGCCTATCTCTTGGTCTACTTCCTTGGAAATCTCGGCATGAAGGCCGTGACGACACCGCTGCTTGCCAAGCTTGGATTTCGCAGCGTGCTCTTCTTCAACGGCCTGATTGCTGCATTGTCGATTGCCGCCTGTGGCTTTCTCGTGCCTGGGACGCCACGCGCCATCATCTATGTGTTGCTGATGATTGCCGGTCTCTCGCGGTCGATGGAATTTACAGCACTGAACACTCTCGCTTTTGCCGATATCAATCCAGCGCAGCGGAGCTCCGCTTCGACGCTGTCGAGTATGCTGCAGCAGGTTTCAATGCTGCTTGGTGTCGCGATTGCGGCAGCGGTACTCAACATTTCCGTCGCCTTGCGCGGTGTTGAGGGGCCGGGGCTCGTTGATTTCCGCTGGGCGTTTCTCGTCGTTGGTGCGATTGGCGTCATGTCGTCAATGCGCTTCCTGCAACTGGCGCCCGATGCGGGTGCCGAGGTGTCAGGTCACAAGATTGCTACGAAATAGTCGATCAGCCTGGAATCGAACGGCCTTTATCAGGAGAAAACATGGAACTTGGATATGTCTGCACGCCCCTTGAGGTCTACGACTTCTGGTTCGAAGAGTGCGGGCGGGATCAATGGTTCAAGGCGACGTTGGAGTTCGATCGAGATATTCGCGGGCGCTTCCGCGACACCCATCTTGCGCTTTCGCGCGCCGTGACGGAGGAGTGGCGCTCGACGCCGAACAGCAGGCTTGCCGCCGTGATCGTGCTCGACCAGTTTCCACGCAATATTTATCGGGCTACACCGCTCGCCTTTGCCACCGACGGGCTTGCGCTGCGCGAGGCAAAGCTCGCCTTGGCAGCTGGAGCGGATCAACAGGTTGCCCCGGAATGCCGGACATTCTTCTACATGCCTTTCGAGCATTGCGAAGACCTGGAAGAGCAGGAACGTTCAGTCGCTCTGTTCAAGGCTCTTGGTGACGAGGAATATATCGATTATGCGCTTCGCCATCGGGAAGTGATTGCGGCCTACGGTCGCTTTCCGCATCGAAATGCTCTCGTCGGACGTCCATCGACACCGGCAGAACTGGAGTATCTGGCACAGCCGGGCGCAGGCTTCTGATCGCGTCGCCTTTCTGTCGCCTTTCTTTCTTATGAAAACCTGGAATCCAATCCAATTAACCGAGCGGGGATATTTTGCGGCCGACACAACTCTTGCTTCGCATTTTCCTAGTCGCGGCGCTCCTGGGTGCCGGAGCGAATCTCGCGGGCGCGCAGACTACCGCACCGCAGGCCTCGCAGCCGCCGCAAGCGACCGAGGCATCTGTCGCAGATAGTCCAATCGAGCAGGCGGCGAAGGCGATCGAGAAAGCAAAGCAGAATTTTGCTTCTCTTGAGGATGGCGTAAAGCAGAAGAACGACGATGACGACGCGTTGGTAGCTCTTGCAGGTAAGACCGACGAACTCGGTCGCGCGGTTCTGAACATTTCTGTTGGCCTCAGACCGCGGCTCGATCAGATCAAAAACCGCCTTGCCGAGCTGGGCGATCCGCCGAAGGAGGGTCAGCCGGCGGAAGCGGAGATCGTTACGACCGAACGCAACGCCTTGACGGCGGAGCGTGCCCAGATCAACGCCGTTACCGGCGATGCCGAAACGCTATCAGCGTCCATTGGCAAGCTTGGCAACCTTATTGCCGAAACCCGCCGCCAGCTCTTTACTGCCACCTTGCTGCGGCGTACCGATGTCTCGTTTTCCGTTATCGATGATGCAGCCAGCGCCTTCGTCCGAGAGGGCGCGGAGTTCATCCAGGCTCTCGGCAGCTGGCTCGGATTCGTACTGAAATTCAAGGCTTTTGCGTTCTTTGCGGCCATCGCCATGTCGCTCGTGACGGCATTGGTGCTCTTGTCCGGCGGCTACCGCATCTTCGGACGCTACCTTCAGCGCAAGGAGACGGACGAGCAGCCCTCGTATATCAATCGTCTCTCCATCGCTTTCTGGTCCACCCTGATCCGGACGTTTGCTCTCGCGGCGCTCTTGGTGACGTCTTATTTTTTCCTCAATAGCTTCAATGTCCTGAGGCCGGACATTGCGCCGATCATCGGGGCGCTCTTCGCCGCGATCGGGCTGATCTATTTCGTGAGGCGTTTCACCAACGCAGTATTTGCGCCAAAGGAGCCGCATTGGCGTCTCGTCAAGCTTTCGAACCGTGGTGCAAGTTCGATCGGCGCCTGCCTGCTGGCGATGGCCATCGTCAATGCGCTTGATTACCTCTTCGGCAGCATCAGCGAAGCGATGGGCTCTCCGCTCGTCCTTACCGTCGTCAAGAGTCTGATCGCTGCCTTGATCATCGGTTTCATTTTGATCGCTGCGTCCTTCGGTCGGCCGATGTTGGCTCGAAACGGGGATCCGGATGCGCCGGGACGCCATTGGCCGCACGGCATGGCGATCATCTTGCGTGTGCTGGGCGCAAGCCTGATCATAACGGCCCTGACCGGTTATGTCGGGCTCGCGCGCTTCGTTGCAACGCAGCTGATCATCACCGGTGCCATCATCGTCACGACTTATATTGGGCTGCTGTCCGGCAAAGCGATTTCACGCAGCGAGACTTTTGGCGAGACATCGCTTGGTCGCTTCCTCGAGAAGCGTTTCAAACTCGGTCCAGTCGCGATCGATCAAGCAGGCTTGTTGGTCGGCATGTGCATCTCGGCCATCGCGCTGATGGTTGGGATTCCGTTGGTGCTGCTCCTGTGGGGTTTCCATATTCAGGATCTTGAACTGATCGGCTACCGCCTTCTTACCGAAGTCAGGCTGGGCGGGATTAGCATCTCGCTGATCGGGATAATGACCGGCATTCTGCTTTTTGCAGGCGGCTATCTGCTGACGCGCTGGATCCAGCGCTGGCTTGACGGCAACATCATGGCGCGCAGCCATGTGGACCTCGGGGTCCGCAATTCGGTCAAGACAGGTATCGGCTACCTCGGTGTCGGTCTTGCGGCGATCGTCGGCGTTTCTGCCGCGGGCATCGACCTGTCAAGCTTCGCACTGGTTGCCTCCGCCCTGTCGGTCGGTATCGGTTTCGGCCTCCAGAACATCGTGTCGAACTTCGTCTCCGGGCTGATCCTGCTCGTCGAGCGTCCGTTCAAGGTCGGCGACCACGTCGTCTCCGGCACGGCTGAAGGTATCGTGAAGCGGATTTCGGTCCGCGCGACCGAAATCGAGACGTTCCGCAAGCAGTCGATCATCGTCCCGAATTCCGAGCTGATCAACGCGTCCGTCGGCAACTGGACCCATCGCAACAAAATGGGCCGGTCTGAGATACCCGTCTCGGTGAGCTATGACTCGGATCCGCAGAAGGTGATGGATATTCTGCTCGAGCTCGTCAACGCGGTGCCCGTGGTCCTGCGCAATCCAGAGCCGCATGTGGAGTTCCTGCGCTTCGGGCCGTATTCGCTCGACTTTGAGCTTCGCTTCATGCTTGCCGACATGGGTGATGGTCTGAGGGTCCGCAACGATCTGCGTATCGCGATCCTCAAAAGGTTCCGGGAGGAGGGGATCGAAATCCCGCTTCCTCAGAGCGATGTCGTGTTCCATCGCCAGGCTGATCAGGTCGCAACCACGCCCGCCGCAGGCAAGATGCCGGCGAAGATCGAGGATGTCTCCGAGGGCGAATTGGAGGAAGAAGCAGGCACCGTGCGGCGGTTGCGCGGCAAGGCGGCTGATGGCAATCTCAAGGGGTGAAGGCGTTGTTCAGCGACCGTTCAGAGCGGTCGCCGTATAGCGTCTGCAATCGGGTTGTCGTTGCTGGGGGCAGCAGCGCCGAGATGCTCCAAGGGAGGGCGCTTCATCCGCGCCACGCTGCATGGCAAGATTTGCCGTCGTACTATTTCTTTCACTTGTGGCCGCAGGCCAGACTTACGCAGCTTCCATCACGAATACCGACAGCGCCGCCGTTGTGATCGTCCTCACCGTAGGCGGCAACAAGATGCAGCTTGTGCTCGATCCCGGCGCATCGAAAACGTTTTGCGCGTCGGGCTGCTTTATCACCGCACCCGACGGTGATCGTATCGGCCTCGATGGCGGCGAAACGATCGACATCGTCAAGGGATCGGCCGTCGTAAAGTAAGCGACCGCTCTCTCTGACCACAGTTTCTGTCCACGGATTTTCAGGCAAAGCGCTTTTGTGGCTTGCCTATTTGCATGCAGTCGCGGCAAGCTTTCCCCATGTCGTAAACAGGCGTTTGGCAAGCCCGGCCTCCCTGGATAGTTCGTGAAGGCGATTTCCGTCGGCGGCATTCGTCGGACAGATTAGTAGAACAGAAGGTTATTCTCCATGAAGACACATGCGCGCAGTGGTCACCGGCGGCGGCGGCGTCGAAATCACCGCCGAGCATGTCGTTAGCTGTACCGGCAACTTTGCCCGCAAGACCGGCGAGATGGTCGGGATCAACATTCCGGTCATCCCGGTCGAGCACCAGTACATCGTCACCGAGCCGCATCCGGCCATCCTCGAGCGCGAGGCCAAGGGTTTGCCAGAGATGGGCGTGCTGCGCGAATCCGACAGCGCCTGGTACATGCGCGAGGAAAACGGAGGCCTCATTCTCGGGCCTTATGAGCACGGCGCACCGGTATGTTATGTCAATGGTCCGTCGGACGAGAGCGAATACGAACTCTTCCAGGAAGAGCTTGATCGCCTGATGCCGCATATCGAGACTGCCATTGCCCGCAATGATGTTGATGCCCGCGGTTCGGAGGCGATCTACAATGAGGCGGGCGAGCTCGTCGGGCGTGCGACAAATGGCACGTTCGGCTTCCGCATCAACCGCTCGCTGGCGCTGGCGATGCTGCGGCCCGACTATGCGAAGGAAGGCACGAAGCTCAAGATCAAGATCCTTGGCATGACATACAACGCGACGGTCGTCGGCGAGAGCCCCTTCGTCCCCGAGAACGCGGCGCTGCGCGCATAGTCTCTTAATCATGTTTTGAAGAATATCAGAGCGGCCCTCGTGGCTGCTTTTTTGTTGGCCGACGAAGACCGCCGATTAATACTTATTCAAACCAGGTATCGTACCGATTTCAGTCGGGGACAGGAGTTTTATCAAAAGGTTTCGAAATGGCATTTTTGGGTATTTCGGGAATGCAGTATTCCGGAGGCATGTTTGCTCATGCGCGAATTATTCTCGCCGAGGATTCGAACGTATTCACGTCGATGATCGGCAAGCGGCTGAAGGAACTTTTCGATATCGACGTGGAAATCTGCCGGAATTTCGAGGACCTGCAGCTCTCCTACGACAAGTCGACCGACCCGATTACGCTGGCCATCTCCAATATCAATCTGCCGGGCGCCGAGAACGGCGAGGCACTGGAATACCTTGTCGATCTCAGCATCCCGACCATCGTCTTCACCGGGACGTTCCAGGAAGGTATGCGCGACAAGCTGATGGCCAAGGACGTCGTCGACTACATCCTCAAGGACAACGTCTTCGCTGTCGATCTCCTTGCGGAGTCGATCTGCCGCTTCCTGACCAACCATCGTCATCACGTTCTCATCGTTGATGACAGCCCGACGGCTCGCGCGCTGTTGTCGAGCCGTCTCAAGCGGTACAATTTCCGGGTCAGCACAGCCGACAGCGGTGCCAAGGCGCTCGAAATCCTCAAGGCCAACCGCGACATCGGTTTGATGATCACCGATTACAACATGCCCGATATCGATGGCTTCGAACTGACCCGGCGCATCCGCGCCAGCATCGGTTCGCACGAGTTGCGCATCATCGGCGTGTCGTCATCGTCGAACCGGCTGCTGTCGGCGCGCTTCCTTAAGGCTGGCGGCAACGACTTCATGCTGCGGCCGTTCATCGACGAGGAGTTCTACTGCCGCGTCAACCAGAACCTCGATACGCTGCTGCAGATTCAGTCGATGCGCAAGGAACGGGCCGTTGCCTAACACACAGCCTCTGCCCAACGATGTTAGGCGGGAGCGCGCCAACCACCCGAAACCGAGATTTATGCAATTTCAGGTGTTGCCAAGTCTCGATATCTTCTCACGCGTGTTTCTGTGAGTTATCTTCACATAAGTCGAAGAGATGGTCGATTCGGACCGCTGCGGCTTTCAGGGGGATGGGGGTGAATGGCTTTCGCGGGGGATCTCCATCGGGATGGGTCCGGGCCACGTCATGGTGGTCAACGACTACTCCTGGTTGAGGATTCCCGGATGTTTTCCGCCGTTCTCTGCCACAGGATTCATGCGGAACTGGGGCTGAACGTCAAGCCGTGCTCCTCCTTGAAAGCCCTTAAGGAAACGATCGCCGAGGGGCCAGGTGATTACACAATGGCGATTGTCGACCTCAACCTTCCTGACGCCCCCTATGGCGAAGCGCTCGACTGCGCCATAAAGGCTGGTATTCCGGCCATAGTTTTCACTGCTACGTTCGATCTCGGTACGCGCAACCGCATCATGGAGCGCAATGTCATCGACTACGTGCTGAAGGATAATGAGTCCGCGCTTGATAATGTCGTCGCCAGCGTCAGACGGGTGTTGTCGAACAGGAAAACGCGGGTTCTGGTGGTCGACGATGTTGATACGACGCGCAATGTCCTTGTCGGCCTGCTCGAAGCGCAGCAATACGTGGTGGTCGAGGCTGCGTCCGGGCCCGAAGCCTTCGCCGCGCTCGAGGCTTATGACGACATCGAGATTGTCGTCACGGATCATCACATGCCCGACATCAGCGGTTACGAATTGACACGTCGGATACGGCGCCGCTTCGGCTCGGACAGGCTGCGGATCATCGGGGTTTCGTCCTCGAACGATCGCATGCTCTCTGCGAGTTTCCTGAAGGCTGGTGCATCCGACTTTCTCTACAGGCCATTCGTGGCCGAGGAACTGCAGTGCCGGATTGCCAACAACGTCGAGACCTTAACACAGCTGAAGCAGCTCCGGGCAGCAGCCGCCTGCGACTATCTGACTGGCCTCTATAATCGCCGCTATTTCTATGATCTCGGACCGAAGCTGGTGAATGACTGCCTGCGTCAGAACGCTACCGCTGCCGTTGCAGTACTCGACATCGATCATTTCAAGCGGCTGAACGACACGTATGGGCATGAGATCGGCGATGAAGTGCTCAAAGCCGTCGCAGATCGGCTGGCGACTATCTTCAACGGTGGCGACAACCTGCTTTCGCGCCTTGGCGGGGAAGAGTTTGCCATCCTGTTCCCGATGATGGATTCGATTGCCGCGAGCAAGCTGTGCGACGAGATACGGTCAGATATCTCACGCCTGAAGGTTATGGCGGATGACGAAGAGCTTTCCGTCACCGTATCGATTGGCGTTGCCGAAATTTCCGACTATGAAACCTTCGACAATTATCTGAATGCAGCTGACCAGTTTCTTTATATGGCCAAGCACAAGGGTCGCAATCAGGTCTATTCCGACGCGCGTATGACGGAGGAGGCGGCCCAATAACCGCCCCAGCTTTATTACGCTGCAATAGCTTGGCGTGCCGTTGCCATCGTCATCTTGCGCTCTGCGCGCTCCTGCTGCGGCGAGCGATGATAAAGTTCGCGATAACACTTGGAGAAGTGCGAGGCCGAAACGAAGCCGCAGGCGACGGCCACTTCGACGACCGGCATGGACGATTGCACGAGAAGGTGGCGAGCGCGATCCAGCCGTATTTCCAGGTAATAGCGGGCGGGCGAGCGCCCCATTTCTTGGCGGAATAGCCGTTCGATCTGCCGGCGTGACAGGTCTACGCCGTCCGCGATTTCCAGAAGCGACAGTGGCTCGGAAAGGTTGCCTTCCATCAATTCGATGATGGAAAGAACCTTGGCATTCTGGACGCCAAGGCGTGCGCGCAGCGGCAGGCGCTGGCGGTCGTTCGGGCTGCGCACGCGATCGGTTAGGTGCTGCTCACAGACTCGGTTCACCAGTGTTTCACCGAAATCCTCGCCGATCAAATTCAGCATCATATCGAGCGAGGCGGTGCCGCCGGCGCAGGTATAGAGATTGCTGTCCACCTCATAGAGGTCGGCATAGACCTCGGCCTGCGGAAAAGCTTCTGAGAATCCCGGCAGGTTTTCCCAATGGATCGCGCAGCGTTTGCCGTTCAGCAGCCCCGCCTGCGCGAGTATATGTGCGCCCGTACAGAGGCTGCCAACAGCGACGCCGCGATTGTAGGATTCGCGCAGCCAAGCGCTGACAGACTTGTTGTTGAAGTCTTCGACATCGATGCCGGAACAGACCAGCACCATGCTCGGGCGATGCTCACCGCCGAGATTGCGACGCTCGTCAGCAAGCGACGTATTTGCCTCGACCCCAATGCCGCAGGAAGAATGGACCTTCTGTCCGTCAACCGAAGTCAGCCGCCATGTGTAGGCTTGGTAGCCAAGCATGCGGTTGGCGATTCGCAGCGTATCGATTGCCGCCGAGAACGGCAGCATCGTAAACTGCGGAACCATGAAGAAGACGAGAGAGCGTTGCTTATGCGACATCTTGTTCATGAGACAAATCCGTGCTCGAGGTCGATGCTCTATTCGTTGCTTGGAATACGTCGTTTCGATATCCCAAAAGCGACATTCTCATAGATATATGCGGCCGCAAAGAGCAAATTTGCGACATTGCTGAAATTGACGATGATCAAATGACGATCGCTGTCTTCAAATGTTCAAAGTGGAGAATATATGTGTCTGAAATTCAAGATTTATTAAGGCTGCCCAAAACACGGAGAAAGCGGAGCTGCATGAACGCAGGGCTCCGCTTTCATTAGGGAGAATTGTCGGTTTCAGTGCGTGATTTTGCGTTCATTCGCGCCGTCTGCCGACGGCCAGCCAATGTCCTTTCGCACGTCGAATGGCATGGCTTCGATTTCGCGGGCGACCTGCCACTGATGCCATGCATGAACTAACTTGCGCGCAAAGTCGACGATATGCAGGTGGGCTTCGCTTGAAGGCGTCTTGGTGTGCCTGATCGTAATCGTCGTCATATCCGTTTCCTTTCCTCGTCGGATGACGCTTGTTTCTTGATTAGAAATATGGGTGCTTCGCTCCCATCAATCAAACGAATAGAGTTTATGGATACCATCAGCGTTTTTGAACGATGGTGGCGGTTTTCTGTAGAACCCAACACGCTCGAGTATGCGCGAGGCCGACGCGCTATCATCAAGTATCGCCGTTCGGAATTTCGAACGGAAACACGTTTTGATCGAGGCCGACAAATGACCGAGACAAGCCGGTCTGCATTTAGCCAAGGCGGGCCACCCTCCGGTTGAGCGCTCGTCTCGCAGTGGCGCCACGGCGCGTCGACGCAGGAAGCGAGCTGTGC
The DNA here is from genome assembly GCF_000312665.1 of Rhizobium mesoamericanum STM3625. Classification (GTDB taxonomy): domain Bacteria; phylum Pseudomonadota; class Alphaproteobacteria; order Rhizobiales; family Rhizobiaceae; genus Rhizobium; species Rhizobium mesoamericanum. Next base: position 4,078,570 of record NZ_HF536772.1, read on the forward strand.
TCGCCAACGACCAAATCCGAAATCCCGCAGCCTGCCATAGTGCTACGGTCGGCTCTCCAAATCGTCATTTGTCAGCCTACGCCACCTTCGCTCACGCCAAAGGGAGTGCTGCGACGTCGCCGACTTCACGTACTTCGCAGTCCAACGCGCGTGGTGAAGTGCGATGTTCCCGCGCTGGATTACAACCCGGTCTTCGACCACGAGAAATCGAAGTCGGCGCGCGTCCGACGGCATGCCTCTGCGAAATGAGCGACAGCTTCATAAACGCGACCGCATTGCCACATCTCGCGGATTGCGGACATGGTCTCGGCCGAGGTCATCATGCATTTGGTTCTCACGGCGACCTCCTGTGGTCCGGCCTCGTGCATTTGCCGTCAAGGCGAATAGTGGCTGAAGACGAAGTCCTTTGAGGCGTCGAGCTTTACGTGACAGGCGAAGCAGCTTTTGATCAGCGGCTCGCTGGGATTGGCGACGCCGTTCTCGAATTGGCCGTAGCCCCAGCCACCCGTGTCGGCGTACTTCTTCGAATCCTTCGCCGAGAACTGCACATTCGTCGGGTCGCCGGCGACGAAGGACTGCGGCGCCGGGAAGACTTTGTCGTTCTCCGGAGACGACTGATAGACATAGGCCAGCCGCGCGATGATAGCGCCGTCCGGAAACGGCCTAGTCCCATCTCGGAAGGCCTTAATCGCGATGTCGTTGCCGAGGACCGCTCTGATGTCGTTGTTCTTCCCAGCTTCGTGCGCGACGGTGATCAGCTGCCATTCCCGGTATCCTTCGGGGATTTTCACCCATAAATTGGGGAGGCGTCACCTGTCAGCCCGCTCGCCGCGGCGGCCGATATGACGAATAGGACAACTGTTGAGGCCAATAATTTCGTCGTCGACATTGTCTTCTCCTTGGAGAATCTGGCCGCGCGCGATCAGCGTCCGGCGGATGGATAAAGGAAATCGACGCATTCCGCCGCCAGAGTGCCGCCAGCGATCTGAACCACCACGAAGAGGGTCACCGCGCTTAACGAAGCGCTCGACGGAGACACGAGCATGCTGATGGCGACGGCGGGGGTTGGCGATGGATCCGGTTGGTGTGGCGATGATCGCTCCAAGTGGCCAGAGGCCGACTGCGAACGGCCCGGTCAGCTTGCTGCTGCTCCGGATGCTGCAGAATACGACCATCACCAGCCCCAAGGTAGCCAGCGCCTCGCTAACTACGGCGGCGGCGTTCGGCAGTTCTGCCGTCGGAGTGCCGCGCGAGACCGCGAACATGGCATCGACCAGCAACGCGCCTGCTATGCCCCCGAGGATCTGCGCGGCCACGTACCAGGTCGTGCATCCGAAACCTCGCTGTCGTGCGCGCCACTGGAGAACGGTGATGACCGGATTGAAGTGGCCGCCCGACACCGAGCCCAGTGCCAGGACCAGATCGATCAAGGTGCCTGAGATGGCCATCGCCGAGGAGATGGACGCAGCTTTGCCGCCTATGCCAGCACCCAGCACGGCCACCATCAGTAACATCGTGCCAACCGCTTCGGCGAGCGACCGTCTGACCAGCGGCGCGTGGCGTCGTCCTCGATGAAACAGAGAGACGGGCGCTGGGGCACGAGCTTTAGGAGTGAGCTTCCCATCGATCCTCCACTTCGGCCATCTTCGCGGCCAGCTCGTGTGGAGTGATCAGCTGCTTCTGAAACGCGATGTTGGCGAAGGCGGCGATCCAGCGCTCGTAATAGGTGAGTTTGGCCACCATCTCGGATCCCAAGGCTTCGACACCGCGGCGCTTCTCCTCGGTGTTGATGATCTTGTGGAAGTCGAGCACGTCGGCGAGCGCATGACACCGCTTCTCCCAAGGGAGAAGTTCGTGATCGGTCTGCTCGATCTTCGGCGCTTCCAATCCGCCGATGTCGTTCGGCAAACGCTTGAGGAGGTGTTCGCTTCCGGTCATGCCGCTACTCCTTCGGTCGGAGATTTCACCGGTATTACGCCGATCATCGCGTCACGGGTGACGAGAGCGGCGAGTTGCTCTTCGCTAAACCCGTCGGTTCCGGAAGGGCGCATCGGCAGGACGAGATATCGCTGGATCGCGGTGGAGTCGCTCACCCTGACTTCGACGTTGTCTGGGATGATCGTACCGAACTCCGCAAGCACCTTTCTCGGCTCGTAGACCGCGCGGGCACGATACGGCTTCGCCTTGTACCAGTCGGGCGGCAGTCCGAGCACGGGGCGCGGGTAGCATGAGCAGAGTGTGCAGACGATCAGATTGTGAACGGTGGGCGTGTTCTCAAGAACTATGAGTTCGGTGAGGTCGTAGAAGGTGATGCCGAGCCCCTCGCATGCGGTGCGGCCGTTTTCGAGCAGGCGCGCCTTGAAGTCCGGATCCGTCCACGCGCGGGCAACGACCTTGGCGCCGAGAGCAGGGTTCCTGGAATCCAGAACCTCGATCTGGTGTCGGATCTCGTCGGCGCCGATGTAGCCCTTTTCGATCATCAACTCCTGGAAGGCCTGCTCCATGATGTCGTAGTAGCCCGGCTTCTCCGTCGTTTCGATCGGCGAGTGCCCGGTACCATGATCGTGGTCGTGGTCATGATCTTCATGGACGGTCATCGTCGAGTTCCTCCAGCCAGGTTTCGAAGACTTCGATGCGGAGATTGTCGCCGAGCGATCCAGCATAGTCCTTCCAGATCTCAGTCATCGGGACGGCGATCCTGTAGTAGACGCCAAGCGATCCGGCGTTGCGCCCGAACCCTTCCTCCTCGTTGTTGACGGCCCTGTGTGACATGATCGCCTCGACCACCGCTTCCTTGCCACGAAGGTACGTGGGGACGCGGTAGTGGCCCACTGGCGTAAGGTTGCCGACACGGACACGCTGCCCCGCCCGGAGCCGCGGTAGGTCGGCGGGGGCGGGGACAACGCCCGCGATCTTTCTTTGTTTGGAAGTTGGGTTCATCGGTACCTCCTGCATCTACAAGAAGGGTACGAACCTGGCTGGCATCGATCTTTCGTATTTGTGCGATGACGGAGTTTCGGTCGTCCCGCGAGCATCGAACGAATACGAAAGATCGCGTTCGAGGACCCGCTCATGATGTGGCGTCACAATCCTTCAGGAGACTTTCAATGACGCACATCATCACTCACCCGACCCCAGCTATGCCGCTGACCGCAGGCGAATTGCTGCCATGGGTCGTCTTTGTCGGGATACTCTCCCTGACGACGCTCTATTTTGTTGGGGGCGAACAGGGGGCGACGTCGATCGTCCGGGGGAACACCATCCACGAGTTCGTGCACGACGGCCGTCACCTCCTCGGCTTTCCCTGCCACTGAGGGTACTACAATGCTTCAGCGGCTTCTCCTCGCAGGAATGCTGTCCGGCCTACTCGTGGCGCTCCTATCCTTCGGCTTCGCCCGGGTGTTTTTCGAGCCGACGGTCGAACGGGCCATCGTTCTCGAAGAACAGACCGACAGCGATCATGGCCACGCGGGAAAGGAAGCCGTCAGCCGAGCCACTCAGCGCAACCTCGGTCTCCTGACAGGGATCGGAAGCTATTGCGTCGCACTTGGGGGCATGCTGGCGATCGGTCTCGGATGCCTGCACGGGCGGCTCGGCCTGGGACCGCGCTCGATAGTGTGGACGCTGGCATCCCTTGGTTACGTTTCGCTAGTACTCGTACCGCAGCTCAAGTACCCGGCAAACCCTCCCGGCGTCGGCAGCGCTGAGACGATCGGAAGCCGGACCGAACTCTATTTCCTGCTGGTCCTGCTGTCCCTCGCTTTGATGGCCGTTTCCTTCTGGATCGGGGTTCGGATCCGGCGCAGCCATGGGAGTGTGTTCTCTGTACCCGTCGGAACGCTGGCCTTCGCATCGATGGCGACGCTCCTCGTGTCCGCCTTTCCGGACATTTCGGGAGTGCCGAGCGACTTCCCGGACAGCCTTCTATTTACATTCCGCGCACAGTCGGCAATGCTCCAACTTATCGTCTGGGGAGGCCTCGGAGCGATCTTCGGACAGTTGGCGAAACGCATCCTTGATCCTCGGATCTCAAGGGCCTCCGCATATGTTGGGTTCCCTAATGCCTGACGCAGGCGAGCTACGGTGTATTCGGTCAGGGTCGGCGTACGATCCCGGCTCGGAGCTGTGTCGCTAATGGACGAGGGTTCGAGAGCGGTTGAAGCACACGATCTCGGCCCTTTCATGCGCTCTGCTGTCACAATGTCCGGCGCCAAGCGCGGATTCCTTATCGTAGGGCACGGCAGCGAGCTTTCGGTAGCTGCGATGGCGGACTCTGCGTCGGTTTCATTCTTGACCGAAAGCCCTCGAACCTACGGGATCAACGAAGCGACGGTCCGCGATGTCATCTCGACCGGGCGGGGCGGAAGTACGCAAACGACGATCTGCCTGCCTGTGGCTCTGCCAAATTCAGGCGACGGCGTGATCTATCTCGAAATGTCCAGCGACGTAGCACCCAGGCCGATCGAAGATATCGAGTGGCTGGCGACGGCCTTCTCCGCCGCTGCTGTCGCCAACAACTATCACGGGCGGGCTGAGCCCCGAAGCACTGCCGCCGGAGCGACAGAAGACCCCAGACTAGGGTGGGACATGATACCAGCCCTTGCCTGGATCGGGGCGCCGGACGGAGGATTTGAGGACGGCAATAAGCAGTGGTTCGAATACACCGGGCTCACCCGCGAGGCTGCCCTCGGCTTCGGCTTCGTATCCGCATTTCACCCTGACGATCTCGACAAGGTCATCAAGGTCTGGACGGATCTGTGCACCTCCGGCAAGCCTGGAGGGGTTGACGCTCGAATGCTTCGGCATGACGGCGAGGCACGCTGGTTCGTTCTGCGTGCCGTTCCATTGCTGGACGACGACGGCAACGTCATCAGATGGTATGGGGTGAATACCGATATCGACGAGCTCAAGCGCATTGAGTTCGAGCTTGCTCAAAGCCAGCTCGTGATGGCAGTCGCTCAGCGGATCATCGAGACAGGCACCTGGTCCTGGGACATGACGACGGACGTGTTCACCTGTTCGCCCGAATGCGCTGGCATAGTAGGTCTCGATGCCAACGAAATCACTTTTGAAACGCTGAGTTCGCGCGTTCATCCGGACGATAGGCAGATAGTTGCTGAAGCCCACCAGCGGGCCTTGCAGGGCGAGGAGCTGAACGTTGAACATCGGTTTCTGCTCCCAGACGGCACCGTGAAGTTCATACACGCTCGCGGACGGCTCATCCTCGATGAGGTTCAGTCTCCTCGCGCCTATATTGGCACGATCGTGGACGTGACGGAGACTCGACTCGCCGAGGACAGGATACGGAGCTCCTTGGCCGACGCGCAGCGCGCACAGGCATCTCTTGCGGAAGCCCAGAAGCTCAGCCACGTGGGCAGCTTCCGGATCAAGCCATTGAAAGGGGAAGTCGTTTGGTCTGAAGAGACGTATAACATCTACGGCTTCGGCCCATCGATCCCGCTGACGTCCAAAGCGATCAGGGAGCGAGTGCATCCGAGTGACCGAGAGATGGTAGCCGCGGTTTTTGACAAGGGCCTGCGCGACCGCCAACCATGGGAGATCGAGCACAGGCTCCTGATGCCTGACGGCGCGATCCGGTACGTGCACTGCGTTACGCGCGTGGAGACGAACACTGAGGGAGAGCTGGAGGTTTTCGGAGCCATCATCGACATCACAGAACGGGTGAAGAGCGAGGAAGCGCTCCAGAAAGCGCAGGCAGACATTGTGCGGATGAACAGGCTTACGGCGATGGGCGCGGTGAGCGTTTCCATCGCTCACGAGATGAACCAGCCTCTGATGGCAATCGTCACGAACGCCGCGACCTGTCTGAGCTGGCTCGACCGCGATGTTCCGGACGTAGCGGAAGCAAAGATGGCCGCCGAGCGTCTTGTGGAGGAAGGGAAGAGAGCGGGAGACGTCCTTCTCAACGTCAGGAGCATGGCCCGGAACTCAAGACCCACCATGGAAATAGTCGATATCGCAGAAGTGGTGTCGCATGTGCTGACGATGCTTCGCAGCGAATTTCGGATCCGTCAGATTGATGTGTTTGTCTCGGTTTCCCCGAACATCCCGGCAATCCGCGGCGACAAGGTTCAGCTTCAGCAAGTGCTGCTCAATCTGCTACTCAACGCGGCCGAGGCAATCGACGCCAACGACGGGACGCGCCGGATCGACCTTTTCGCCGCTGACAATGGTTCGCGATCCGTTGTCGTGAGGGTCGAGGATACGGGCGAGGGGATCGACCCGATTGCATCGGAACGGATCTTCGAAGCATTCTTTTCCACCAAGCAGCAAGGCACTGGGATGGGCTTGGCCATTTCCAGGTCGATCATCAGTGCCCATAGCGGAACGCTGTCCGCCCGGCCTCGGGAGGGGGGCGGAGCTGTGTTCGAATTCTCTATACCATTTGCAGGGGAAAGCAGATGACCCAGAAACCACGCCACGAAGGCGCCCCCCACATAGTCGTCATCGAGGATGACATTGGCGTGCGAGAGTCGCTGGTTGGCCTCCTGGGCTCGATGAAGTTCAACGTCACGGCCTTCTCCTCCGCCGCCGACTTCATGAGCAAAGGGAAGCTGGCGACCGTAGGCTGCATGATCCTCGACGTCCGGCTTCCAGGACAGAGCGGCATCGAGTTCTTCGAGGAATTACGGGCAAGCGGATTTCAACGGCCCGTCATCTTCATGAGCGGCCACGCCGACGTTCCGATCGCGGTGCGGGCGATGAAGGCAGGAGCAGTGGAATTCCTGACGAAACCGGTCCGCGAGCAAGATCTTCTCGACGCCGTGAACAAGGCGGTGAAGCTTGATAACCGGGCTACCATGAAGCAGGAAGCCGCCAGCAGCGCACGTGCCGACTTCGCTTCCTTGACGAGGCGGGAACAGGAAGTTCTGGCCCGCGTTGTGGAAGGCCAGAAGAACAAGCAGATCTCGGCCGCCCTAGGTATCACCGAGGCTACCGTGAAGCTCCATCGGGGAAACGTGATGCAGAAGATGCACGTGCAAACCCTGCCGGAACTAGTGCGGCACTACGACTTGCTGGAATTGAACGAGCCTTTCGGCCACGCCAAGGACTGAGCCTATGGTCGCGATGACAAAGCCTTCGCTGGTGGTCTGTGTTGAGGACGACGAACCCGTGCGGGACGCTTTGAGAGGTCTCCTGCGAGCCTCGGGCATCAACGCGGCGTCGTTTGCCTCGGCCGAGGAGTTTCTCGACTCCGACGAACTGCAGACGGCGACTTGCCTCGTGACGGATATACAGCTCGGCGGCATCTCGGGTCTCGACCTCCTGGATCGGCTTGCCGGGATGTCCGTCGTCATCCCCGCCATCCTGATCACCGCGCATACTGACGTTGCCGTGGGCGACCGTGCACGAAGCTCGGGGGCCATGAAAGTCTTCCTGAAGCCCGTCAGCCCCTCCGAGCTGCTGCAGGCAATCCGGACGGCGCTGGCAAACGCCTCCTAACGGCGCCTCACTGCATCTTGCTCGACTCCAGACGGTCACAGGCGCAATCTCATAGGCGAGACAACGGCCGCTGGACTAAAATTGCGGCTACAGTCCGGAAATTTCGGAGACCGCCATGGCCGATGCCAGTCTGAAGTTCCCGAGTGCCGGAGACGTTAAAGGCCCGTCGCCGCTGGTCGCCATCGAGAACGAAGCTGAGCCTAAACTTGTAGTCGATGATCCGCTCCCCGAGCCGCTGTCACATGGGCGGGTGTTCATTCAGTACCGGACCGAGAACATTCGTATCGTCCCCGTATTCGGTAAGGGCACCCTCGACGTCTCGCCGGGGATGGCCACCTACATATCATGGTCGACGACCTGCCTTGGCACTTCGTCGACGCGAGTGGCGAGACACTCATCATAGTCGGACTGACGCCCGGCCGACATCGGATCCTCGTTGAACTGGCGGATCCAACTCACCGGGTCATCGCTTCGGAGACGATCGAGTTTGTCGTCCCGAACACAGATTGAAGAATCCATAGCTCCCAAGGCGATCGCAGCGGTTCAACTCAGCCCCCACCGCAAGGCCGTCCCCTCGCTTAGGCCGCGATCACCTCATGAGAGGCCCCCGTTCTTCCCCCGGCGGGGGCCTCTTCCTTGCAGACCCGTAGAGAGATCGCCTGGCGCAGCAGGAAGTCCTGATTTTAAAACCCGCAACCACCAACGCACTTCAAATCCGGGTAGGTGTCCTTCTGTGGCCCGAGCCGACCGCCGAGGAACTTGACGAGAGACGCGCCAAACTCGCCCTGGATATCGAGGCCGCACAAGGCGCCAGGCTGCTCCACCGCGCTTTGCAGACGACTAGCGCCCTCGTCACCAAAATTCCCAGTCTAAACGACAGTCCCTCCTGCGAGGAGATGATCGCCTCGCGCAGGTCTCCAGTGCCTTCTGGGCATAGATGGCAGGCTTGCAGGCAGTGCTCTCGATTGCCACTTGTGACGACGACGGACACAAGCTGTCCACCGATGCCTCTCCACCATCAATGATATTGCCAACAGTGCCTTGCGCGCTTGCTATGGCGGAAGAATGGATGACGATCATGAACGGACGAACTTTGAACGAAATGTCTTCGGGCGAAAGACACGACATGGTTTCGCTCGTAGTAGACGCTCTGGAAAGCGTCGCCGAGGATGCTGACGGACGTGGTGACCATCAGTCTGCCCGAAACGCGATCTATCTCGCCTGCTCGATTCGAGGGTGCGAGATAGAAACATCTACTGACATGCTTCGGGCGGCCGAGATCTTGCTCGAGCAGGGCATCAGCTATGTTGCCAGCCTGTCCGAACGGTTCAATGGTGTTTCAGACGAAGTAGACGACATAGACGCCCCTCTAGCGCAGCCATTGCGTAGGCTGCATTAATTGGGCCAACTTCCCCTTTCCCTTGAAGAACCATCGCTAAGGAGGCAAATTGCCCTACGAACCAAAACCAGGCGAGATCTGTATCTTCGAAAACGAAAAAGCTGGACACGAAAACGCACCGGATCACCCCAGCCACTTACCTAAATGTGGATTCGTTTGAATGATCGGTATCAATGTCCGTTACAGCATCGGTTGTCGGGGTATTGCTGATGCCGGAGATTTTTGCAGAAGACCCAGAGCGGCTGCGACTGGCCCTGGCGGACTTGCACTTCGAATGGTCGCCAAGCCCGAAGAATTGGGATCGGGCCTGCCTTCGTCCGTGAAGTGCGATGACAACTACCCGCAAATTGCGGGCATGTCCTTGCCCACAGTAGATGACCGGGTTGGGCCTCAGGCGAACCTTTCATCTACGCTAGGGTCTTATCCTGGCAGAACAGTTTGGCGACTGGGAGTGGCAATATCGAACGCTCGTGACGGCCGGGCTCTGCATCAGCTATCTGCAAGCGCCTAGCCGTTCTTCCGGGGGCGTCCGCCCTTAGCACCGTTGGCACGACTTGCTTCGATCTTCGCAGCGGATCGGGATTGACCGCCTCGGCGCTGCGCGTCCATGAACTTCGCAGTGCCGAATATGCCGTTCATCAACCCAGAGATGGTGAAATCAACGTCCAGGCTTTCCCAGTGCAGGCCTGTTTCGCCGAGAAGCTCGACCTCCGCCAATTGAGCGGCCGTTGCCTTCTCCAGGCCCTGTATCGATCGGGCAGGCACCATGAAGGCAGCGCCGTTGGTGAAATCCACGACGATGCGGCCGGATGCCTCATCGAAACGAACCGAAGCAGGAATTGGCGCGCGGGCGCGCTCTGCCTCCCCCTTCATGGTAGCTTCGCGGTAGTGACGATCCTCAAAGATAACTTCACCCATGGATGCTCTCCCATTTTTCGATGAATAAACGCTTGTTCGCCTGAACAATGGCAAGGGCTACGCTTAAATCCCGCTTCTTCATCCCCCGGTTTGATATCACGGTGAGATCAAGGATATTGATGCGGGCTTCCCCATCACCATAGACATGGGTGTGGGCCGGTTCGTGGTCATCCGTGTAAATGACAAATCGCATTCCTGCTTCGCGGAGAACGGTGACCATGCTCCAAAATAACCTAACAACTTGGGTTTTTCAAGTAAGGCGCTCGACTGCCAGCTTTCGAACGTGAAAATGGCACTGACGAAAACTTTGCGGTGATGTGGAACCACCTTCCACATTTGAGTAAGTGGCTGGCCGGATCACCGCGGCTATTTCGTTGCACATCGTGATATCAAGGCGGGCGAGAAAATCGCGATTGCGCTTTGGGTGGGGAAGCCGGGTAGTGTCCGTACGTTTGGCGGAAACCGAACTCCGGCGCCGACACTGCGGTGGTCCCAACCGACCTGTTCGGAAACCCGCTACAGGAGTGAGGGCTGCACGTCACCCCTCACTCTGTTTCACGATCTCTAGTTTGGGAAATGGCCGCATCAGCGGGCGCCTTGGTAGCGATCTGAGCACCACGTAAAACACGGGGGTCAGGAACAGGCCGAAGAAGGTCACACCGAGCATCCCCGAAAACACGGCCGTGCCAAGCGATTGCCTCATCTCCGCGCCGGGGCCGGTGGCAATCGCCAGCGGCAGGACGCCGAAGATGAAGGCGAAGGCAGTCATGAGAATAGGGCGCAGCCGCAGATGGCTAGCCTCGACCGCCGCATCGACGATCGATTTTCCATCCGCTTCTGCCTGCCGGGCGAACTCGACGATCAGAATCGCGTTCTTTGCGGCGAGGCCGATGAGCACGATGAGCCCGATCTGGGTCAGCACGTTGTTGTCCATGCCACGGAGCAATACGCCGATCAGAGCTGCAAGGACGGCGAGGGGGACGATTAGAATGATCGCCAGGGGAAGGACCCAGCTTTCGTACTGTGCAGAGAGTGCAAGGAACACGAAGATCACAGACAGCGCGAAGATGTAGGTTCCAGAGCTGCCAGTATGCGTCTCCTGATAGGCGAGTTCGGTCCATTCGAAGGAGACGCCGGGCGGGAGCACTCTCGCAGCGATATCTTCCATCTTCTTGATTGCCGTTCCGGTGGAGGTGCCCGGCGTCGGGTTGCCCTGGAGCGGAACCGAAACGTACATGTTGTAGCGCTCGACGAGTGTCGGCCCGCTCGTGTCCTGGATGTCCATTATGGTTCCAAGGGGAACAAGGGCGCCTTTCGCAGACCTGACCTTGAGCGCAAGGATGTCGTCCTTGTCCCTTCGGAACTGGCGATCCGCCTGAGCCCGGACCTGATAAACCCGCCCGAAGGCATTGAAGTCGTTCACATACGACGTTCCGAGATTGACGGAGAGGGCGCTGAAGACGTTCGAAATCGGAACGTCCAGGTAGCGTGCCTTGTCCCGGTCGATGGCGAGATAGTACTCGGGGCTGGATTCCGAGAACGTGGTGAAGACGCCTGTCAGTCCTTCGGTGGTGGCGGCCTCAGCCATGATCTCGCGGGCGAGCCCGAGCGCTCTCGTCATGTCGGGGTTCTCTTCGTCGAGGATCTGCATCTTGAACCCGCCGGAGTTGCCGACGCCGCGAACGGACGGAGGCGGAATATCGATGATGAACGCGTCCTCGATCTCCCTGACTCGCGAATTGATGTCGGCGATGATCTTGTCGGCAGTGGCTCCGATCTTCTCCCGTTCCTCAAACGACTGAAACGGAGTGAAGATGACACCTGCGTTCGAGGCGGCAGTGAACGTCGCACCGCTGAAGCCTGAGAACTGGATCGCGTTGCGCACGCCGGGCACCGTCTTGACGATGGCACCGACCTTCTTGACGACCTCGTCGGTGCGGGCGAGCGATGCTCCGTCCGGCAGCTGAACGACGACGATGGAATAGCCCTGGTCCATAATCGGCACGAAGCCTGACGGGACGGCCGTCGACATGAACCATGTGGCCGCAAGCAGGGCGGCGAACATGGCCAGCGCCGCCAACCGACCGAACCAGCCGCCGACGAGCTTTCTGACGATCCACGAATAGCCGCCGCTGATCGCATCGAAACCCGAGTTGAAGCCATTGGCCAGTGCGTGTCCCGCCTGGCTGAAGACGTTCTTCCGGTGCGGGACGTCGTCGTGCGCCCGCAGCAGGATGCCTGCTAGCGCCGGAGATAGGGTGAGCGAGTTCAAAGCAGATATTGCCGTCGTCACAGATATGGTGACCGCGAACTGCTTGTAGAACTGTCCGGAAATACCTGGGATGAACGCGGTCGGCGCGAACACGGCGATCAGCACGAGCGAGATCGCGACCACGGCCGTGCCGACCTCGTCCATGGTGACGTGCGCTGCATCCCTGGGCGACATCCCGCGCGCCAGGTTTCGTTCGACGTTCTCGACCACGACGATGGCGTCATCGACGACGATGCCGATCGCCAGCACAAGCCCGAACAGCGTGAGCATGTTCAGCGAGAAGCCGAAGGCGAGCAAGAAGGCGAACGTACCAACCAGCGACACCGGTATGGCGATGATCGGGATGAGCGCGTTGCGCCAGGACTGCAGGAAGATGATCACGACTATGGCGACCAGGATCGCGGCTTCGCCCATCGTCCGATAGACCTCGAAGATCGAATCATCGATGAACTCGGTGGTGTCGTAATTGATCTGAAACTCAAGACCTTCCGGGAAGCTCTTCGACAGGTTCGCCATTATGTCGCGCACCTGCTTTGCCGTCGACAATGCGTTGGTGCCCGGACGCGCGAAGATGCCGAGTGCGATAGCAGGATCGTTGGTCAGATAGCTATTGGTGACGTAGTCCTGCGCGCCCAGCTCGACCCGTGCCACGTCCTGCAGTTCGACCAATCGTCCGCTCGCGGTGGACTTTACTATCACGTACCTGAACTCGCGGGCGTCGGAGAAGCGGCCATCGGATCGGACGGTGTATTCGAAGGCGTTCTTGCCGACGACCGGAGGCGCGCCGATGCGCCCACCTGATATCTGCACGTTCTGCTCCCGAAGGGCCTCGACGACGTCGTCTGAGGTCATGCCATATGCTGACAGTTTCTCCGGATCGAGCCATATGCGCATGGAATACTGGCGTTCGCCGAAGGACTGGATGTCGCCCACGCCATCCAGCCTCAGCAGGACGTCGCGAACCTTAGTGCGGGCGTAGTTCGATACATAGAGCTGGTCGTAGCGATGGTTCGGTGAGAGAAGATGAACCACCATCATGAGATCAGGAGAACTCTTGTCGGTCGTCACGCCGATGCGGCGGACTTCGTCGGGAAGCCGGGGCAGGGCGATTGCGACGCGATTCTGCACCAGCACCTGCGCCTTGTTGAGGTCGGCGCCGAGCTTGAAGGTGATCGTCAAGGCCATCGCGCCATCGGCGCTGGAGTAGGAGGACATGTAGAGCATGTCTTCGACGCCGTTGATCTGCTGTTCCAATGGGGTGGAAACGGTGTCGGCTATCGTCTGCGGATCCGCGCCGGGATAGGACGTCCGGACGATGATCGTCGGTGGCGCGATCTCGGGATATTGCGAGACGGGCAACTGCGTGTAGGCGATCCCGCCGACCACGAGAAGCAGGATAGATATGACCGCCGCGAAGATCGGTCGATCGACGAAGAAATGGGCGAACCTCATTGTGCTGCCTCCACAACTGCGGCCGACTGCGGCAATTCGGTCATCTTCGGCGTGACCTTCGCACCCGGCCGGATGCGCATGAGGCCGTTGACGACGATTGTCTCGCTGCCATCGAGGCCCGCACGGATGACACGATAGCCGTAGAGCCGGGGTCCTGTTCGCACCGCTTTCGTCCGAACCGTGCCGTCGTCGTCTACAACGTAGACGATGCGCTCGTTCTGGTTCGACGAGATCGCTTCGTCGGGGACGAGGATAGCCGAGTAGGTGTTCGAGGCCTCGACCTGTATGCGGCCGAACAGGCCCGGCTGAAGTGTCAGATCCGGGTTCGGGAACCGGGCGCGGACACGCATGGTGCCGCTGTCGCTATCGACGTGGTTTTCGGCGAAGTTCAATTTTCCCTTGAACTCGCGTCCGGAGTTGTCGCCGATCGTCGCAATGACATCTACGCCGCCTCCGGATGCCTGCAGGTCGACCCCGCGTTTCTGGGCGGTCGCTTGGAAGTTCAGCAGCCGCCGTTCGTCGACGTCGAAATAGAAATCGATGGGGTCGAGGGTTACTATCGTCGTCATGACGGACGAGTCCGCCTGGACGAGGTTGCCGATCGAGACAAGATGGCGGTCGATGCGTCCGGTCAACGGTGCGGTGATCTTCGTGTAGTCGAGGTCGAGAGCGGCGCGGTCGAGTGCCGCCTGTGCGCCCCGAACGTTTGCCTGCGCCGAGATCCATTCCCGTCTGCGGTCGTCCAGGATGGAAATGGACTGGCTACCGTTCTGTGAGAGCGATTCCGCCCGCTTGAACTGCGCGTCGGCATAGGTGAGCGTCGACTCCGCTACCTCGAGCGCGGACGTCGCCTCATTGAAGGCGGTTACGTACGGCCTCTGGTCTATGACGAAGAGCAGGTCGCCTTGCTTGACCAGAGCACCGTCGGAGAAATGGATTTCCTGCAGGTAGCCGCCGATGCGCGATCTCACTGACACCTGTTCGACTGGCTCAAAGCGTCCGATGAACTCGTCGTTGTCGACTACGTCCCGCACCACGGGCTTGGCGACTGTCACGGGCGGAGGCGGGCTCTGCGCATGGCCCGCGGGGGCCGCGAACAGAACCAGCAGGCTGCCAAAGCAGGCAGATCGAAGGACGGTGGCTTTCATGCGTTCCTCCATCGGCGGCGCGCCGCTTGTCCATTGTTTGCGTGCCGCCGACGCGTGGAGGTGCCGGGGAGAGACGACCAGGTCGACGTCGGCTGCACTCGGTCGGCAGGGCGCGGATACCTGCCGACTGCTACCGTCAGGCCGCGTGATGCTCGACCTTGGGGAAATCGATCTCGGTCTTGAAGACCTCGTTCATGTAGTTGGTGAAGGTGTTTGCGGCGACGTGGGCCACGATTTCAAGTAGCTCTTCGTCATCAAATCCCGCGGCCCTCATCGCGTGCAGCTCGCCCTCGCTAACGGATCCGCGCTCCTCGGCGATCTTGACCGCGAACTTCACGGCAGCATCGGCTCGCGCATCCGAGGATCCGCCCCGACGGGCTGCCGCGATCTCGTCGACGCTGAGCTTGGTCACATGAGTCCCGGTATAGGTGTGAGCGGCGAGGCAGTAACCGCAGCCGTTCTTCTGTGCGATGGCGAGCGCGATCCTCTCACGGATCTTCTTGTCCAACTTGCCCTTGCCGAGCGCGCCGTTCAGAGAGGAGTAGGCTTCGAGGACTGCGGGACTGTTTGCCATCATCCTGAAGACGTTGGGGACGCCGCCCATCTGCTCCTTGATCGCCTCCAAGGTGGGGCGTGCCGCTTCCGGTGAGGCTTCGATGAACGGATGGAGCGGGATGCGTGTAGTCATGGCAAAACTCCCTGGGCTGTCGGAAGCGGACGCGGTCTGCGTCCGGCCTCAGTGAAGATTGGTGTGTTCGGAGGCATTGGGATCGACGTGTTCGATGACGGGAGCCAAGGAAAGCTCAACGTTGCCAAGCGACCGGACGTCTGGAGAGCGTCTGGAGCCGCGCCATCTTCCCGGTGTCGACGCCGTCATCTTCTTGAAGACCGTCGTGAAGTGTGCCTGGTTCTGGAATCCGGTCTGAAGCGATATGTCGACGAGTGAAAGGTCGGTGCTGAGAAGGAGCTTCGCTGCGGTCTGTATTCGCAGCCGCAGAAGGAACTCGTGCACGCCCATGGACGTCGCGGCCTTGAACGTGGCCGCAAAGTGTGCTCGCGAGAACCCGGCCACGTCAGCGAGCTCTTCCAGTGTAAGCCGTTGGTCAAGCCTCGATTCCGCATGACGCCTGACACGGTTCAGCCGCCACGCCGAAAGAGGATGTACACGGGGAAGCGACCGATACCGCTCGAAGGCAAGCTTCGAGAAGTCGCGCGAGATGTCGCTGCGGCGCGCCGCCGATCCGTCCGAGATCTCGGCTATCAGCTCTGCCAGCCGGGTGTCACGGATGTTGAAGCGGCCGCCGACAACCGGACAAGGCCCCTGGTAGCGTTCGTGCAAGTACGTCAGGACGTAGAGGCAGGCATCGGACTGCAGCTCGAGAGATATCGGGTCGGAACCCTCGATGAAGGTGACGCTGTCCTCGACCATGACACCGTGATAGAGCAGCCGCCCCTTCTGTTCGAGCCTGAGCTCGGAATCCCGGGCGGCGACGAGGAAGGTGCCGACTCCTGAGCCGAGGGACGTCGTGATCGGTCTGCTGCCATTCTCCCGCGTCACCTTTGCGAGAAAGATGTTGGGGTCGTTGACCTTGAAGTGCTCCACACGAAGGCAGTCATCGATGGTCTCGAAGACGTCGCCTATCGTGCCGAGGCTCACCTTGATGGCGATGTCGGTTTGCATCCGCGTTTCCTTTCTTGGGAAGTTTCCGGCTGCTGGGGCTGTCACTTGTCTGCGGCGGCGCGCTCGATCATCGCTGCCACCTCGTCCGGGTGCGAGATCATCACGACGTGTGACGATCCCTTGACCTCGACTGCTTCCTTGGCTTTGGCGCGCTTGGCCATGAAGGCATGCAGCGCCGGAGGAAGGTTCTTGTCCTCGGAACCGTAGATGAAGTGCGAGGGCAGGGACTTCCATGTCGGTTCGGTTGAGGGTTCCTCGAATGCTTCCGCCGCGATCGGGCGTTGCTCGGCGCCCATCAGGGCAGCCTTGTGCTCCGGGACGTCGGCGGCGAACTGCTTCCAGAACTTGCTCTGCTCGATGTAGAGGTCGTGCTTGCCGTCCGGCTGGAGGACGGGCGGTGCGAGCGTGCCGCCTAGCGTGCTGCCGGGGAATTTCTTGCCGAGCTCGCTGACTCTTTCACCCTTGTCCGGAGCAAGGCCCGACACGAACACAAGCGACATCACGCCCGTATCCTTGGTGGTGACGTCACTGATGACGGATCCGCCGTAGGAATGGCCGACGAGGACGATCGGCCCCTTGATGTTCTTCAGCACCTCGTCGACGTAGTCGGCGTCGTACTTCAGGCCACGCAGGGGGTTGGCGACCGCCACGATGGGATAGCCGTCCTTCAGGAGTTTGGCTGCCACCCCGTCCCAGCTCGCGGACTCGGCAAAGGCGCCATGCACGAGGACGACAGTGGGCTTGGAGGCTGCGAGCGCCGAGCCGCTGATTAAAAGCGCCGACAACATTGCGGAGCCTGACAGGAACTTCTTCATGGATGTCACCTCTGTGAGCGCCGGGATCCGAACGTCCTAGGGCACTGGTTTCATTGAGGTGACGCTACATCTTGCAGCGCAGAGATAGTGTGAGATGTCGGGAATGGGTGTTAGACGCGGTTGGGTGACGAGAGAGTTTTTGCATGCGCGCGGCTCCGCGTCGCCGTCTCCACGTATCGGCCATTCCGCAAGATTTTAGCGATCGGACTTGACCAATCGGGATATCGATCTCCCGCTCCATGAAGCTCCATTCCTCGGTCGACCTGAGTTGGCCAAGCATGTCTCGAAACGGCGCCTCGGATTCCATGTCCCTGCAGTGAAGCAGCCGCCGAGCAACGGCAGGGTGGTAGCGCAGTCCAATCGCCATGTGGTGCGACTGCTCCTCGAGTACGGCGCGGCGCTCGTCCTGGGGCATGGTCCACCAGTCGGTGTTCTTTCGCAGCAGGATAAGCGCCGCTCTTGTGGCTTTCGGTCGACCGATCGGCACCTGCATTTCGACCAGCAAATGCTTTTCCTCGCGAGTCGTGTATCGATCGTTGGTAGCGACCCACGTAGTATCCAGGCGGCGTCTTTGCCACCGGCTGGAGTGCTTCCGGATATCACGGCCACTCGGGAGACGCCGCAATTGGCGGTCCCAAGAGGGCGCGCTGCGAAACGACCACCCATTCGCCCTCGTTGCCGCCGATGAACGTCGTCGCTCTGGGATTCGGTAGCTCCATGGAAGCGTTGCTAAGCGGCTTCGATCAGGCGTTGATCGCCAGATCCACCGCAGACAGCAGATCCTGGTGCCGAACGGGCTTTGTCAGGAATTCTACGGCGCCAGCCTTCATGGCGCGAACCGACATCGGAATGTCCGCATTGCCGCTGATGAAGACGATCCGCTGGCGAAGGCCCGACTTCATGAGTTCGGCCTGGAAGTCCAAACCGTTTTGTCCCGGCAGGCCGACGTCGAGTATCAGGCAGTCGGCGCGGTGCACGCTATCGCTCTCCTCGTACGCCTTCACCGAGGGAAATGATCCCACGCAGTGGCCCACCGACCGGAGCAGCCCGGTTATAGCGCGTCGGACGCCATCGTCGTCGTCAATCAGAACGATGTATGGTTTGTCTTTGTCGACCCTCTCGACAATGTCGATTGCCGATCGCGGTGTGATGCCGGGTGACAGGGCGGCGCCGCCTTCCGGCATGGTATCGTCCCGAACGAGCATGTAGCCGCGGCGAACGATAGTCTTGATCATATCCCCGTGGTCGCCCAATGCCCGGCGAAGCGATCCGATCTGGAAACGGAGGTTGCACTCCTCGACGACCATCGAGGGCCATACTTCGTCGAAGATCTCTTCCTTGCTCACGATGCCACCGTTCGAGCGGAGCAAGACCATGAGGAGATCGAAAGCCCGCCCGCCGATTGCGCGCGGTTGGCCGTCCATGAGGAGCTGCCTGGAGTGCGGGACGGCGCAGAAGCGGCCGAAGCGGATGGCGTCGTCGCCTGCTTGGCGCGGGGTCTCTTTGAGGTACGATTGCTGTGCGTCCCGAGACGCCGGACGGTCTGTCGAATTTGCGAACGGAACTTGCATGGCTGACTCCCCAGTCGGCTGCGGATGTCGCCGCATATGTGGGAGCGCGAAGTTTGCTTCGTTCTTTTCCCCGGCGCGCGGAGGCATCAACATCAATTTCATCGCACGAGCAACCTAACCCTACAGGCAACGGCGAACAATGCGACTCTTGTCTCTGAAACACGGCCAAGGTCGAGCCGGACTCGACCAAAGTCTAGGTCTTCCATTTGGCTTCGGGCATCTCACGGGATCTCACCCGGCTTCACGACAACTACCTCGTGATAGCCGTCGGAGGAGAGTATTGCTCATCGACATTAGCATATGGGTTCGAGCGAACCTGGCATCGAACGAAAACGGCATGCGCCTCATGCAGATCAGTTTTCCTCGATCGAAGCTCGGCCGGATTTAGATCGAGGCCGCCACCACGCTACCTCCCAGCGTGGTGGCACTTCTTCAGGCACGCAGTCAACCAATGGAGTTGGTGATGACCAAGCACGACTATGCCTTATCAAGACGCGGCTTCTGCCTCTGCTGCCTCGGGGGCGCGACGATTGCGGCCACAGGCGCGTGGCTGACGCCCCGCGAGGCCTTCGCCGCCGCCAAGAGCCAGGTCCTGATCATCCGCGAGGCTGCCGCCAAGGCCGACGTCGCGACTACCAAGCTGCGTGGCGGCGTGAACGTTCTCGTGGGATCTGGCGGCAACGTGGCCGTCGTCACTGGCAAGGACGGCAAGCTCCTGGTCGATGCCGGGATAACCGCGACACGGCCACGTCTCGAAAAGGCCCTGGCCAATATCGGGCCGGAACCGATCACCCATCTCATCGACACCCACTGGCACTTCGACCATACCGACGGCAACGAGTGGCTGAACTCGGAAGGCGCCGCCATCATGGCGCATCCGAACACCCTGAAGCATCTTGAAGCCGCCACCCGTGTCGACGACTGGAACTTCGAATTCCCGCCTTCTCCGAAAGGCGCGCTGCCGACCCGCCTGATGAAGGGCGACGAGGAGACGTTGAAGCTGAACGGCAAGTCGATAAAGCTCAGATACTACGGCCCTGCACACACCGACAGCGACATCTCGGTCTTCTTCGAGGAGGACAACGTGATCCATGTCGGCGACACGCTCTGGACCGGGCTGTACCCGTTCATCGACTCTTCGACGGGCGGCAGTATCGACGGCCAGATCGCTGCAGCGGAGGCGAACATCAAGATGATCGACAAGGAGACCATCGTCATCCCCGGTCATGGCGACATCGCGAACCGCGAAGACATCAAGGTCTGGCTCGACATGCTCGTCGGTGCCAGGGACAAGGTGGCCAGGCTGAAAAAGGCCGGGCGCTCTGTCGAGGAGACCATCGCTGCCAACCCGACCAAGCAGTGGGATGCCAAGTTCGGCCAGTGGGTGATCCCCCCGGCGCTGTTCACACGCGTTGTCTACGAGGGCGTTTGAGGGCATTCTCTGCCCGAAAAAACCGCCGGAGGAGAGCGCGATGGACACGATGCACCAGGTCTCGAGCGACGTCGCGTTCACCCCAAGCGTGAAAGCGATCCAGGAACGCAAGGGGTCCCGCAGATCGTACTCACGAATGGAAGAGCGAGGGGGATGGGCGACTGCCATCACACCCGACCTCAAGGAATTCATCGAGAAGCAGATCAGCGTTTTTCTGGCGACGGCCAATGCGGAAGGCCAGCCCTACGTGCAGCATCGCGGTGGACCGCCCGGCTTTCTCCGAGTCATCAACGAGAACACGCTCGGCTTCGTGGACTTCGTAGGAAATCGACAGTTCATCTCGCAAGGAAACCTCGTCGAGAATGACAAGGCTCATCTGTTTCTGATCGATTACGGCAGTCGCTCGCGCGTGAAAATCTGGGGCACAGCCAGCTTCGTCGAAAGCGACCACGAACTCGTAGACCAATTGATGCCCAAGGACTATGCCGCGCGGCCGGAGCAGGTTCTGCTGTTCAACGTGTCGGCCTGGGACGCAAACTGCCCGCAGCACATCCCGCTCCGGTTCGAAGCCGCGGAAGTTCTAAAGGCAATCGAAACAAGAGATTCGCGCATCAAGGAATTGGAAGCCGAAATAGCCGCACTCAAAGCGGCTCCCAACAATCTGGATAGGAACACAAAATGACACGCCCGCCACTGCCTCCCTTCACCCTTCAATCCGCGACCGAGAAGGTCAGGCTTGCCGAGGACGGCTGGAACACTCGCGACCCCGCGAAGGTCGCGAGTGCCTACACCGTCGACAGCCGCTGGCGAAACCGGGCCGAGTTCGTGGTCGGTCGTCCGGCGATAGAGGCATTCCTTGCTCGCAAGTGGGCGAAGGAACTCGACTATCGACTGATCAAGGAACTCTGGGCGTTCTCCGGAAATCGTATCGCCGTCCGCTTCGCTTACGAACACCACGACGACAGCGGAACCTGGTTCAGAGCCTACGGCAACGAGAACTGGGAGTTCGATGAGGACGGACTGATGAAGTACCGTCACGCTAGCATCAACGAGCATCCGATAAAGGACGAGGACCGCGCCTTCAAATGGCCTCTCGGTCGCCGCCCGGACGCTCATTGGGGCTTGAGCCACTTCGGCTTCTAGCGTTCGTATCCATGGAGACGATGATGTCAAAGCACGCTCACGTCGACACGCTCACAAACGACAACTATCCGCCACTTTCACCGATGCACACCGGCGTGCGGGGTTTGTGTCCGAGGTGCGGCAAGGGACGTCTGTTCAACGGCTTCCTGACGATTCGCCCAAACTGCGAAGTCTGTGGGCTGGACTACTCCTTCGCGGATCCAGCCGACGGCCCGGCCTTCTTCGTGATCTGCTTCGCATGTATCCCGACCGTCCTATTGTCCGTATGGCTCGAAGTCGCGCATCACGCCTCGATCTGGACGCAGATCTTCGTCACCGGGCCATTTCTGATCGCTACCTGCATCCCGCCGCTGCGGCCCCTCAAGGGGTGGCTGATTGCGAGCCAGTACTTCTACAAGGCAGAGGAAGGCAGGCTTTCGCGCAAAGGCGACACCGCTCCTGACTGAGGACACATTGATGAAGCCTATCGAGCACCGGACAACCCACACGTTCGATGAATCCCTGGAAGCCATCAAGACGGCAATCCTGAAGGCCGGAATGGCCATCTTTGCGGAGATCGACCACGCAGAGGCTGCGCGCGAACACGGTCTATCGATGCTGCAAACGCGTGTCCTGGTCTATGGCAACCCCGACGTCGGCACTCCTGTGATGGTCGAGACCCCACTGGCGGCTCTTGATCTTCCCCTTCGGATGCTTGTGCGGGAGCTTCCCGGAGATCGGTCGGTCTGTAGCAGATCTGTCCAAGAGACAAAAGAAAAGGTCTGCTCTACCGTCTAGCCGAGGCCTCTGGCACTCCGGGCTGACTTCCACCCGAAACGGAAACAGGGCGCGACCTGCGACTGCGCCCCCGAAAGTTGTTACCAGGGCGTCGTGCCGTCCGGTTCGAAGAAGCCCCCGGAAGTCGCCCCTTCCAGCGCGTGTCGGACGGGCAGCCGCGCGCCTTCCTCAGCCGTCATGTTGCCGTACCCGGTAAGGTCAGTCTTCACGAAGCCAGGGCTCACCGAGTTCACGACGATACCCGTGCCCTTCAGCTCCTCGTTCAACTGGATCGTCAGCATGTTCAAGGCCGCCTTTGACGCATTGTACCCGATGAACCGCTGCGAATAGTATGTGGACTCTGGATCGCCATTGAGAGCAAGCGATCCTAGCGTGCTCGAAACGTTCACGACACGTGCGGCTGGGGATTCCCTCAGCAGCGGCAGCACCGCCTGCGTCACCGCGAGCGCGCCAATGAAGTTGATCTCCATCACGCGGCGCACGGCATCGATCGACGCCTTGCTTGGAGTCGAATCCGCGAAGTCGAAGATGCCTGCGTTGTTAACGAGGATGTCGAGCCGTCCGTAGCGTGATCGGATCTCGTCGGTAGCAGTGGCGACGGTCGACAGATCGTCGAGATCGATCCTGACGGAATCCGCGCTCAGCTCCTGCCGGACGAGTTCCTCGACTGCAACCTGAGCCCGCTCGTCGTCACGGGCTACGATGACGACATGGACGCCTGCCTGCGCGAGCTGTCGAGCGATTTGTAGTCCGATGCCCTTGTTCCCTCCGGTGACGAGGGCGACACGCTGTTCTGTCATTTCCAACCTTCCTTCATAGTTGAGACGGACATGATATGAAGGATTGTTCAGTTTGAGGATTCGCTTTTGACCACATCCGCTCCGTCTTCTCTGAAGCCCCGGAAAAAGCCGCAACAGGCTCGCGCCAGCGCTACGCTCGATGCCATTTTCGAGGCGACCATTCAGCTTTTGGTGAAGGACGGCTACCCGCTGCTGACCACGACCCGCGTTGCGGAGCGGGCAGGTGTCTCGGTCGGGACGATGTACCAATGTTTTCCTCACAAGCAGTCCCTGATCTACGCGGTCAACGAACGCTACCTCGAGATCCTCGCGGAAAAGATCGAGTACACCTGCCGAGCAGCCCTTGGACTGCCTGCCGCCGCGATGGCCGAAGCGTTGATCGACACCTACTGGGCAGCCAAGACCGAACGGCCCGATGTCACGCGGGCGCTCTACCGGTCCGTCGTAGAGATGGACAACGAGGCGCTGATCGCCGAATTCGCGGCGCGGACGGAAGCGGCGACAACCGCCATGTTCGCGAGCGCCTCGAACCGGAGCTTCTCCGACGTTGAGTCCGTCAACCGCGCTCTCGTCACGGTGATCTTCGGGACCGTGCGGAATTCTTTCGAGCGATCCCATTCGGAGCAGGAGGTGAACGATCTACGTCGGCAACTGATTGCCATGTGCCGCGCCTACCTCGAGAGCTGCGTCGGTTGAAGCCCTGATCCGATCCTTCCGTCAAGCCGCGACTACCCAATGGAGGATGGCCGCGCTGCAACTCGCCTTAAATCCGCCTTGCGGTTTCAATGCGCCCGCACGTCAAACAATGTCACGGTACCGGTGTTCTGCCTCTTTCCGTTCCACATATCGAATCCTAAAACTATGGTGCCAGAAACTGGCACCACCTGCCTTTAAGTTGGCTCAGAAAACAAAATCAATATCGAGCCCTTTGAGTTAAGGTAGTGACAGTTATGAAACGCATTCAATACAGTAGCTATGGTGGTCCGGAAGTGATGCGGGTCGAGGATTTCGAGCTTGCCGCGCCCAGTAAGGATGAGGTGGCAGTAGAGGTCAAGTTTGCCGCCATAAACCCGATCGATTGGAAACTGCGCGGCGGGGCGATGAAGATCGTCACCGGCAAGACCTTTCCCCGCGCGATGGGCATTGACCTCTCGGGCGTCGTCACGGCGGTGGGATCCGGTGTGACGCGGCTGAAGGTGGGTGATGCAGTATTTGGGCTCGCGCGCTTCAAGGAATCCGGCGCGCTGGGGGAAGCGGTTGTGACGAAAGAAAGTTTCCTGGTGAGGAAACCTGACCAAATTTCCTTCGAGGAGGCTGCCTGCTTTGGAAC
The DNA here is from genome assembly GCF_000312665.1 of Rhizobium mesoamericanum STM3625. Lineage (GTDB taxonomy): Bacteria > Pseudomonadota > Alphaproteobacteria > Rhizobiales > Rhizobiaceae > Rhizobium > Rhizobium mesoamericanum. The sequence continues at coordinate 4,102,772 of NZ_HF536772.1, forward strand.
ACCGGGAGTCACAGCGTGGAACGGTTTGGTCGACAAGGCAAAGCTGAAGCCTGGTCAGAATGTCTTCATCAACGGGTGTGGCGGGGCGGTGGGTCAAGCGGCCGTACAGATTGCGCGCCTCTTGGGCGCCACCGTCTCGGGCAGTTGCAGCGCTCGTGATATAGAGCGGGCGAAGTCATTTGGCATGCAGACAGTCTATGACTATCGTACGACAGATCTGGCGGCGATCGCCGCACGTTTCGACGTCGTCTATGACACTGCCGCGACGATGACCGTGTCAACCGGCCTTTCCATGCTGCGCAAGAACGGCGTCTATGTGGATCTGAACCCCGGCCCCGCGAAATTCATCCGAGCGATGTTTACTCGCCGCTTCAAGGTCGTCGTGTGCTCCCCGCGCGTCGAGATTTTGGACAAGATTGCGGGTGCCGCGCGCAATGGCAAGTTCGGCCTCCCGATTGGTGAGATCGTTCCGCTAAGCGGCTCGATAGAGCTCATCACCGGTCTTGAGAAGGGCCGCAAACTTGGCGGCAAGGGCGTTGTAGCAATGGAGTGAAAATGTCCAGAAGTCACCGACTGTTTGATCTAATGCAAGTGCTTCGTCGGCACCGCGGAACGGTCTCGGGTACAACCCTTGCACGCGAGTTGGGTGTGTCCTTGCGCACAATACGCCGCGATGTCGCCACCTTGCAGAGCATGGGGATGGATATAGATGGGGAAGCAGGCGTAGGTTACATCCTGCGACCTGGCTCACTGTTGCCTCCGCTCACGTTCACTGAGGAAGAGATCCAAGCGCTTGTAATCGGTGCACAGTGGGTCAGCCGCCAGACTGATGTTACCCTCAGTCTGGCAGTCAGAAATGCCGTCGCAAAGATCAATGCCGTTCTGCCGCCGGAAATGCGGTCGGCTCTCGATGACGACACGGTTTATGTTGGCCGATGCATGAAAGCTGCGCCGCCCCTCGACCTAGGGGATATGCGGCGGGCCCTGCGCGAGCAGCGTAAACTGAGCATTACGTTTTCTGGGGAGCATGCGGACTTGGGCGAGCAGACAGTGTGGCCGATCATGCTCGGCTTGTTCGAAAGCAACCGCTTCATCGCAGCTTGGTGCGAGCTCGATAGCCAGTTCCGCGTAATCAGCATCGACGATCTTGCCGGCGTCCAGGTCCTTTCGGAGCGATACACGCGCAACCGTCGACAACTCGTTAAGGAATGGCACGCCCTTGAGTTGAGGCCGTGCAATAGTAGAGCTGGGCTTGCCGACCCTAATGTCAGCGAGTTAACCCGATCTCCTACAGCGGTGGCTTGTCCAGATACTCAGATTCTCTGACATTGATGAGCAATCATTTCCCACCAGGGGTGGCGAGAAGTTCTAGCCCTGTTGGTTGGCAAGGCTCTCGTCAGCCAGCGCCGATCCTGATAGCGGCGAGAACGTTTGGAGGCACATGGTCCCCTACTGGAAAACGGTTCTGATTACAGGAGGAACCACCGGAACTGGCCTCGAACTAGCACGACAGAAGTTTGCGATGGGCAACGAGATCTGCTGCCAGCCGCTCTCAAATAGCGTGGTCACCGGCTCGAATGCTTTCAACTGCAAGCCACGCGTCGAACGGAGTGTGAAGTTCTGTTCCCATCAAGGCGATAGAGCTAGCCTCCTATCTTGCGACCTACCCTCAACCGTTATACTGTTTTTGATAAACAGTATAACGCCGGAGTCGAGCTTTTGACGTCCATAAAGGGCGCGTTTGCCGGAGGGGGCGATATACTACCTTAACGGCGGCCATCGGTGTTTTCCGGTAAGGGTAGTATGCTCCCCGTCCGAGCAGTGAGACGTGGGGCAAGAGCCAAAGGTCGGTCTGTTCACCGCCGTCAATTTGCTCGGTGACTTCGCCGGGCTTCCATGCGTTTGAATGGATGATGGCAGTGAGGAGTTGAGGCCAGCACTCATGTTGCTGTCCGTCAGGCCACCCGTCTCGGATTTCACCTTGCCTGTTGAAGTTAACCACACGCTTGAGGGCGTGATAGGCCTCCACCCTTGTTCAATCCGGTTTGCGCGCGGCGCTGTAGATCGATGTCGCTCAGCCAGTCGAGCATGAAGGTCGAACGCGCGAGACGCCAGGCCTCTCTGAGTGTCGCTGCCAGGCTGTTCTGATGTGTATAGACGCCACGTTTTTCGAAGAAATTTCGTTGGGCACGGCGGTCCCGGCGGCCGTGCTGGCTGCGAGCGGCAGGCATTGGGCCAATTCTTGCGGATCAGCCGAAGGTTGATCCTGTCGCCGATCCTGGGCTGAAGCACATGGCGCACCTCTTGCCGGGGACTAGATCGACGGCGCCGCTAACAAAGATGAGGCGGGCTTTGCTCGCGCGCCATTTGACGGGCCAGGGAGACGAAACGGAACACATGCTGCGAGCGATTGTCGCGGCGGTGATTCAGTGACAATTCCGTGCCGGGATTGCTACCCCGATAGGCACGATAGACGACCCCGGGGCGCTGGTTCTGAGACACCGACAGGGGAACGAGCGAGATTCCGACCCCGACGGAAACCAAACTGATCGCCGTGAGATAGTCCTGCGCCATGACCTGCGAGGCGGGAATGAAGCCGTCCCTCTTGCAGACGTCGATGATGAAATCGGCGAAGCTCGGTCGGGGCCGGCGGGGGTAGAGAATGAACGTCTCTCCCTTCAGATCGGCAAGGACGTGCTCGCCTTCCGCAAAGGTATCGGGAAGCGCGAGGATCAGCGGTTCCTTTCCAAGCGATTCCGATTTCACTTCCGGATCCTCGATAGAGGGCCGGGCGACCGCAATGTCGATCTCGCGCTGGATGAGCGCTCGTTTGAGATCAGCGTTATTCATGGCCGAAAGCGCCAACTCGATCGCGGGATTGGCTGTGCGGAAGGCCCGAATTATGTTGGGCAGCAATCCATAGGTCGCCGTGCCGACAAAGGCGATACGCAATCGACCCGCGACACCTTGGCCGATCCTCATGACCTCGCGCTCGGTCTGGTCGACGCGTTCGAGGATTTCCTTCGCCCGCTCCAGCAGAAGCTCTCCTGCCTGTGTGAGACGAATCTGGCTACGACTGCGATCGAACAAGACCGCGCCGATCTCCTTCTCAAGCTGTGCTATCTGCCGGCTTAGAGGCGGCTGAGCGATCCCCAACCGCGTCGAAGCGCGGCCGAAATGCAGTTCCTCCGCCACGGCAAGAAAATAACTCAGTCGCTTGAAGTCCATCGCTTCTTCAGGTTTCCGTCAGTTCTACAGTCGAAGCTGCCATGTGCTTCATGGCCCTCATGAAATAGGGCTTGAAGGCTTTCGGGTTCTCGCTCATCGGAAAATGGCCGAGATCCTTCATGATCGCAAGGTTCGCGCCTTGAATTGCTTCCGCCGTGCGGCGTGCGTCCTCCGGCGTGCAGGTCATATCATATTCCCCGCACATGATATGAACGGGGGTTTTCGTCGTATCGATTGCACCAAGCCGTGCAGTTAGACTGTCGTCCTGGGTGTAAAAGCTCAGGTCACCGCGGAATACCCCCGGACCGGATTGCATGAACATCCACTGCGTGTTCCAGCGCTCTGGTTTCGGTGCCTGTGGGGCTATGTTGGCAGACACCAGTGCCGCCCCCATTTCGCCACCATGCGCATCCGGCCGGTGGAACCAGTCGATTTCGTACCAAGCGGGTTGGAAATCGGACGCCTCTATGGCTATGAAGCCGGAAAAGCGGTCGGGGTAGAGCGCCGCCAGTTGCAGAGCGATCCGTCCACCCATCGAGCAACCGGCGAGCAACGGCTTGTCGAGCTTCAGCGCGTCGCAGAGGGAAAGAATGGTGTCGATATAGGCTTCGGTGGTCAGCAGATATTCTTCCGTTTCAAATCCCTCGGGCGGCAATGACTTGCCGTGCCAGGGCATGTCAAAGCTGATGTAGCGGTATTCATTCGTGAAGTCGGGATCATTCAGCACGAAACGCCACTGGCGCGTATCGGCACCCGCCGTGTGCAGGCAGAGTACCGGCGTGCCTTGGCCCGCTTCTTCGAAGTAAATGCGGTGGGCAACGCCGCTGATGGCGAGATTGACGTAACGGCCGAGGATTGCTTCAATATGAGCTGTCATGGATTTGCCTCCTGACGTCCGAGCGCCATGAACTCTTTGAAAAAGCGTAAGTTCTTGACCAGGATCAGAATATCGCCGTCGATGCGGCCGTACCCGTATTTCACAAGACCGAAAATATCGTGATAGCCGGGACGCGGCAGGGGTTGCCAGAACTCCCAGAGCGCCTGCCCCTGAGCGCGCAGGGCAAACCGCCACGGCACCTTCTTGCTCGGACCCTCCTTGATCTCGGCCACTCTGCCCTTATCGAAGGCGAGATAGAATTCATTTCCATCAATCTCGATCAGGACGGTTTCGTTGAAGAGCCGTCCCATGCGCACGATATAGGGCGTGCGGTCGAGAGCGGCCGCCATGTCTTCCAGCCTCTGGCGCGCCTGCTGCCGGTTGATACTCATGGCACGTCTCACTTCCTGCGCGCCATAGCACGCACCCTGTCTTCATCCAGCGCAATTCCCAAACCCGGGCCTTGCGGCAGACGGATCTCGAATTCCTCGAAGACCAGCGGTTCTTCAACCAGATCATCAACCAGAATGCGGGGGCCGAAATGCTCGCTGCCCCATTCCAGTTTTGGCAGGGTGGAAAACACCGCCATATGCGCTGCCGCGCCGATACTGCTCTCGAGCAGGCAGCCACCATAAAGTTCTATACCGAATGACTGAGCCACGCCGGCGGCGCGCTTGAGCTCCAGAAGCCCTCCGCTCTTGACCAGCTTAAGCGAATAGACGCTGCCGCAGCCAATGGCCGCAACGCTTGCCAGTTCTTCCTTGGTAAAGGCGGCTTCATCAATCAGAAGAGGGATGCGGGTGCGGGCAGCGATACGGGCCATGGCCTCCCGCTGACTGGCCGGGACAGGCTGTTCGATCAGCGCGACATCCAGCTCGTCGAGAGCCGGAAACAGACGGATACATTGCGCTTCACTCCATGCCTGGTTGACATCGACGATGAGCTTTACGTCATCGCCCAGGCCGCTGCGCAGCTGCTGCAAACGCTTGATATCGGCTTCCGGCGTGTTGAACCCTAGCTTGATCTTGAATTCCTTATGCTGACGCAGGCGAAGCTTTTCGCGCGCCTCCTCAAGTTCCTGAACCGGATCTCCTGACGCCAGCGCCCAGATCACGCCGATACGGTCGCGCACCGCGCCGCCCAGAAGGGCACTCGCAGGCAGGCCCAGGGAGTGTCCGACGCCATCGAAAAGCGCGGATTCGACTGCAGCCTTTGCGGAAAAGTTGCGCGTTGCGGCCTTGCCCATCCGCACCGCGTTAGCCTCGAAATGCATGGCCGGCTGGCCGATTAGGGCCGGAGCCAGGTAATGGGTGATGGCCGCCCATATTGATTCAACGCTTTCCTCGGCCCAGCGCGGGCCTCCAAGTGTCGAGGCCTCCCCCACGCCCACCACGCCGTTCTCGAGCTGCACGCGCACCAGAACGAACCCCTGATAGGCGATCTCGGTATTCGAGAGCTTGTGCTGACGCACGGTCGGTGCTTCGATGATCGTCGCCTTCACAGAGCGGATCAGCGTGTCGCGCAGAAGATCCGGTGCGCGATCATGGGGGACGGTCTCGGGGAAAGCGAGCGACATGTCTACATTACCTCTCAAAAACGAGCCCCCCGCCCGACCGTGGTAAAGACCGAGCGGGGTGTTTCCATCATTCCGCAGCGATTGCCGTCTGGCCTGCGAGAGGCTTGAGCTTGAAATCGAACTGCATGACAAGATCCGTGTCGGAGCCAGCCGGAGTCTGGTTCATCTTGCCGATCAGGCTTTCCTTGACGGCAAAGACCGAGTCGTTGTCGAGATATTGGGTATCGGCATCGTAGATCTGCGATACGAGCCCCTGATAACCATCCTTCTGGATCATGAAGTGGATATGGCCGGGCCGCCACGGATGATGACCCATGTAATTGAGCAACTCGCCGGCAGCGCCATCATATGGGATTGGATAAGGTGCCGGCCGAATGCCGACAAAACTATATTCGCCGTTCGCGTCGGTCATGAAGCGGCCGCGCAGGTTGTAATCCGGCTGCTCGGGATCCTGCTGTTCGTAAAGGCCGTTTGGCGCATCTTCCCAGACATCGATGATTACGCCGGAAATGGGCCGGCCTGCCGTATCGCGGATCGTGCCGTTGACCCGCACTGTCTGGCTGCCCTCAAAATGCTTCTGGATGATGGAAGCGCCCTTAGGCAGTACGGGCGGATTTTCGCGATAAAACGGACCGAGGACGGTGGATTCGCTCTCGCCATCGGTCACCTTGTGGTCGAGCATGTCTACGAGAACTTCCACGCCAAGAATATCGGACAGCAGGATGAACTCGTTGCGGGCGTCATCGGAAATGTGGCCGGCGCGAACCAGGAACTGACAAGCAGCGATGAGTTCCGCATGTGTGATCTTCGCTTCGATGCAGAATGAATGGATATGGCGGATGAGGCTCGTCAGGATCTCCCGGTTACGAGCGGGAATATCCGCCGACAATGCCGCGATCACGACATCGGATATGTTCTGCTGGGTGACGTTTCGCATTTTCTCCTCCTTGGATGCGTCTCGTTGTATTTGCGGACCGATGAGGAAATCTCACCACATCAGCTCTGTTTCGATTTTCAGCATGCTGGCCGGGGCGCGCCGGGTGTCCTCGATCTCCCCGAACTTGCCCTTGAAAAACAGCAACGGTTGCGGCTCCGGAGCCTGCACGAGCGTGGTTACGCGACCCAGAAATATCGTATGGTCGCCAGCCAGAATCTCGTCGTGAACCTCGGCGACAAAGGTCGCCAGGGCGCCTCGAACAACCGGCAGACCGCCAATGGTCTCGAAGAGATTCTGCAGGTTGTCGTTCGGCTTTCCCGCAAAATGCCAGGCGACCGGATCCATGCCGGAGGCAAGCACGCTGACCGCAAACCTTCCGGCACGCTGTATCTTGCCCAGCATCTTCGCCTTCTCGGCAATGGAAATGGCTATAAGCGGCGGATCGAGCGAAACGGACATGAAGGCGTTGGCCGTCATGCCGTGATCGTGCCCGTCGCAATGTGCGGTGATGACATTGACACCCGTGGCGAAAGCGCCGCACGCGTCGCGGAAGGCTCGAGGCTCGACATCAGACATGATAGGCACCATTGGTCAGAGGAAAATTCGCCGACGGACATCTATCGAACCGAATGCCAGGCCACCCCTCAAGGCTGGCGGCCTCGGTCGACCGGCCTGCCGCCTTGAGTGCGCGGATCCGGCTGCTGGAGACGATTTCGCCTGCCTCGCAACGTACGGCCGGCAAAATGCGCGTGTCGAAGTAATGCGCCAGCATCTCGCTATTTCCGCGCTTGCAGGAACCGAAGCGGAAATCTTCGCCAACCCAGATCATGTGCGGGTTGAAGGCGCCGATCTCTCTGATGAAATCCTCCGCCGTCCGTGCCCGATAGGCGGTATCGAAAGGCGCGACGACGATATGATCGGGTGCGAGCGCCGACATTCGGGCAAGCTTGTCGCCAATTTCGGTCAGCGGCTGGGCGCCGGCCAGTAGGACCTTTGGCGGCGGATCGAACGTATAGACGACGGAGGGGAGACCAAGCCTGCGGGCGTGGCATACGGCAGTGCCGATCAGCTCTTGATGACCGCGATGGACACCATCGAACGCACCAATCGTCAGAACGCAGCCCGACAGTTTCAGAGTGTCCTGTCCATGGAACGAGGTGGGGAATTCAAGATGCTGGTCCATGGTCTCCTCCGATGGATCGCTACCGAGCGCAGCCCTGATAATGGGCACTCAAGCGTCGATCTTGCTGGATGCTACCGCTGGACATGGGTCATGGCGATACCCGATCCGGTATCGCATGATACCTATCGTTCGGGCCCATTCCGGCGCATGAATCTGACGAACGGGAAGCGTCAGGAGTGCGCTCCCCGACGTCGAAAACCGGCTTGCAGATCTCTTGGCCGGCCAACGGAGGAGTGAAACGACATGCACAACATGGCTGCCAAGCGGAGTCCTGAACATCAGGGAACGACCGATGCCTATACAGGCGCGGAATTCCTGGAAAGCATTCAGGACGGCCGCGAGATCTATATCTACGGCGAACGCGTGAAAAACGTCACCGAGCATCCCGCCTTCCGGAATTCGGCCCGCATGGTCGCCCGCTGGTACGACCGTTTCCATGAGAAGAAGAGCGAAATCGGCGTGTTGACCGATACGGGTTCGGGCAAGCTCACTCACCCCTTCTTCCTCGGCTCCAAGACGACGGAAGATCTTGTGAAATCGCGCGATGCCATCGCCGAACTGCAAAAGGTTTCTTACGGCTGGATGGGCCGTTCGCCTGACTACAAGGCATCCTTCCTCGGCACCCTGGGCGCAAACTCCGCCTTCTACGGTGAATATGCCGAAAATGCCCGCAGATGGTATGGTCGGACGCAGGAACGTCTCGATTACTGGAACCACGCCATCGTCAATCCGCCCATAGACCGTGACCGCTCCATCGAGGAAGTCCGCGACGTCTTCATGCATGTCGAGAAGGAAACGGATGCGGGTTTGATCGTCTCGGGTGCCAAAGTGGTGGCCACGGGATCTGCGCTCACCCATTACAACTTCATCGCCCATTACGGCATCCCGATCAAGGACAAGTCCTTCGCGCTGATCTTCACGGCACCGATGGACTCGCCTGGTATCAAGCTGATTGCGCGCTCGTCGTATGAGTTCAATGCTGCCGCGACCGGTTCCCCGTTCGACTATCCGCTTTCCAGCCGGCTCGACGAGAATGATTCCATTCTGGTCTTCGACAACGTGCTCGTGCCTTGGGAAAACATCTTCATCTATGGCGATGTCGACAAGATCAACCAGTTCTTCCCGGCATCCGGCTTTATTCCGCGCTTCACCCTGCACGGTCTCACGCGTCTTTCCGTCAAACTGGACTTCATCGCCGGCCTGTTCTCGATGGCAGTGGAAGCGACCGGTTCGAAGGATTTCCGCGGCGTGCAGGCGGGTGTCGGTGAAGTTATCGCCTGGCGCAATACGTTCCACGCGCTGAGCGATGCCATGGTCAAGTCGCCCGTTCACTGGCAGGGCACCGACGGCTACAACCTGCCCAACTTGAATGCCGGGCTTGCCTATCGCGTGCTCGCGCCCCAGGCCTATCCGCGGATCAAGGAACTGATAGAGCGCCATGTCGCCAGCGGTCTCATCTATCTGCCGTCCAGCGCCGCAGACTTCGAAAGCGAGGCCGTTCGCCCCTATCTCGACCGCTTCGTCCGTGGATCGAACGGCTATGCAGCACTCGACCGCGTCAAGCTCCTCAAGCTTCTTTGGGACGCAATCGGCACGGAATTCGGTGGCCGCCACGAACTCTACGAGCGCAATTACGCCGGTAACTACGAAAATCTCCGCATCGAGACCCTGGGAGCTGCCACCGCCACCGGCGATCTCGCGGCCATGCAGGCGATGGTCAAGGATTGCATGAGCGAATACGACTTGTCCGGCTGGACAAGCGACGACCTCATCAATCCCGACGATATCAGCCTTGTCGGCCGCCGCATGACACAAAGCTGAGCCGCGGACGAACGGTCACCCGCTCGCAGACTCGACGCGATTACGCGGTGCCATAGAGCCGGCTGGCGGACAATGATGTTCGCCGCCGGAGCCGCCTCTGTTTGGCGTAGAACGCCGGGCAGCCGCCAACGGCGCGCTTTTCCTAGCTTCAAGGAATAGAGGCTCATTACCGGTCAATGCATCTTGATTGACCAGGGTCATACACTTCCTGAGGTGATGTCAACCTTCACCAATCGCGTGGTCGCCACTTAGGGACGCCAATTCTGGGAAGCCCGCGCGAACGATGGTTCAGATTCATTTTACAAGCGATTTTATGTGGTGGTCATGAGTTCGTATCTCATCAAGAGCAGTAAAGGTTCGCAAAACCTTTGAACATAAAACTCGGGCATCTAGTGAGGCTCATCAGCCGGAATATGTAGTGACACGCCCGCTTTTTCAGCCGCTGTTCGCAGTCGCTTATCTCTGGTCCACAAGGTTGCTTTCTGCTCAAGGCGAACGGATGCCAGCAGATGCGCATCAGTGTAGCCAATACCCATGCTGAAAATGCCGTATCGATCGATCATCGTCATGACTTCGTCGTGCGTGGCGACAACAGCTCCGCGCTGAGCTGCCAAAAAAGCAATGACACTGCCACGATCCCGAAGGCTGCCAAGAGACAACTCTCCGATCACGCTCGGATGGCAAAGCAGTCGATCGTCTTCGATTATCCTTCGTAGCTCGGCATCGCCATATCGGAAATGATCAATCCAGATCGAGGTCGCTTGTGGCGCAAAGCCGCCATTTAAGAATGGCGGCATCGGCCCATAGCGGCCGCAAATGGCTTTGAGGGGCAACATTCCTTATAGTCGCTCCCGGTGCCGGCAATAGAGCGCCGGTCACCTTGCGCGAGGTGAACGAATATGTTGAAACTTCCGCCACCGATATGGGCCCTTCTCTTCTTGATCCTCACTGCGGGCGCCAGCTACTTGGCCGGGTGGCCCGTCGTCCCTTGGGTACATAGCCTCTTCGTCGGGATCGGGCTTATCGCGGTGAGTTTCATTGCTCCAGTTTGGGCTTTGATACTGTTCAGACGTGAGGGCACCCAGATCAATCCCACCTCGGAAACCAACAACAAGCTGGTCACCGGCGGACCTTTTCAGTTCACCCGCAATCCCATGTATCTGGGCCTCGTCGTCCTCAGCCTCGGTGTGGCTGTGGCGACGGGCGCTATTCTTATGTTCGTCGCCCCCCTCTTGGTGTTTGCTACCGCCAATTGGGTTCACATCCCCTTCGAGGAAGCCAAGATGCGCCGCCAGTTCGGCCCGGCTTTCGACGACTACGCGCGTAACGTGAGAAGGTGGCTTTAGAGCCTCGCTTGTTTCGGCTACGCGACAAAGTAGGTACCATGGTTTGGCGTCCGGAATGGCTGCTTGCCGCCCATACAGTAGGTGGCTCAGGCGTCCAGCGGAACGTCGGCTTTGGACATTCCGCTCGACTTATCTTAATGGCCGGAATGGAGGCGCAAAGTTGACTTGGGGTTTCGGATCGGAATGTCCACTGCCGACTGCGAACATGAGCCACGCGCTGGCGTTTTTGTCGTCATCTAGTGCGCCGCCGATTGGCTAGCGACCAGCCGACGATTCAGAAAGACCTGAATGGACTGAGCCCGGATACTCGAATCTCAAACGGCGCCGACAACGCACGTGGGATTGGAGACCAGGAATGCTTCTGTATTGCCATCCATTGTCAGGCCACTCGCATCGTGTGCGGCTGTTCCTCTCGCTCATAAACCAGCGCGTAGAACTTGTTGAAGTCGACATACGACGCGGCGAGCAGAAGAAAAACGAATTCCTGAAGATGAACAGGCTGGGCCAGGTTCCCGTTCAGAGTGACGGCGATGTCGTGCTCGGGGATTCGAACGCGATCCTGATCTACCTCGCAAAGAAATATCGCCGGGCGGATTGGCTTCCCGACGCGCAAGTCCAGCGCTGGCTGTCCATCGCCGCGGGCGAACTCGCCTATGGAATGGCCGCCGCACGGCGAACGCGGCTGTTCAGCGCCAAGCCCGTCCCGGGAGACGTGACTTCCCGATCCTACGCTCTCCTGAAAGTTCTCGATAGCGAACTCGAAATTCGGGACTGGCTCACCGGGAAGCTGACGCTCGCGGACATCGCGCTCTATGCCTATGTCGCCCGTGCTTCGGAAGGTGGCATCGATCTCACGGACTATCCGTATGTGCAGGCGTGGCTCCGCAGGATCGAGTCCCTGCCGCACTTTGTGCCGTTCTTCAAAACACCACCTGGACTCTCCGCCGCGTGATCGCGCCCCGACGTCCATCCAAGAACCAGAGGATACACCGATGACATCGAAGACGGGTTTCGAACTCACAAGGCGGGACGCGATGATCGCTGGATCCGCTGCAGCGCTCGCCCTGGCGATTGCACCAACAGCGTCGGCCGCCAGTAAGCAGAAACATCAGCCAACAGAAACGGAGGATAAGCATATGGACAAAGTGAAGGTAAAGGACGGCACGGAAATCTTCTTCAAGGACTGGGGTCCGAAGGATGCCCAGGTCATCATGTTCCATCACGGCTGGCCCCTGAGCAGCGACGACTGGGACAACCAGATGCTCTTCTTCATCGCCCAGGGATATCGCGTGATCGCGCACGACCGCCGCGGCCACGGCCGCTCCTCACATAGCCGCACCGGACACGAGATGGACACCTACGCCGCGGACGTGGCGGAAGTCGTCGAGGCGCTCGACCTCAAGAACGCGATCCACGTCGGGCATTCGACCGGAGGCGGCGAGGTCGTGCACTACGTTGCGCGCGCGAAGCCCGGTCGGGTCTCGAAGGCCGTCATCGTTGCCGCCGTGCCCCCTGTGATGATCAAGTCCGAGAAGAACCCCGGCGGCCTCCCGATGGAGGTGTTCGACGGTCTCCGGAAGGCTCTCGCCGACAACCGCTCGCAGTTCTACATCGACGTGCCCACCGGGCCTTTCTACGGCTTCAACAGGCCGGGCGCGAAGGTCTCCCAAGGACTTATCGATAACTGGTGGCACCAGGGAATGATGGGAGCCGCCAATGCGCACTACGAATGCATCAAGGCTTGGTCGGAGACCGACTTCACCGAAGATCTGAAGAAGATCGAGATTCCGGTACTCGTGATGCATGGCACTGACGACCAGGTTGTGCCGTACGCCGATGCCGGACCGCTGTCGGCGAAGCTGCTGAAGAACGCCACCCTCAAGACATACGAGGGCTATCCGCACGGGATGCTTTCGACAAACCCCGATGTCCTTAATCCTGACATCCTGGCTTTCATCAAGGCTAAAGCATAATCCTGCTGGGCGGGAGCCGGATCGCTAGGCTCTCGCCCAAACCAGCGGCCGAAACTCACAGTAACTCACGGTATCTCACACTAATTTCCATGTCCGCCTGAGCTGCGCCGCGTAGTTTAAGTCAGCTTGAAAATAATGTCGGGCAGGCCGTGCCGCCTCCTCAAAATTCGATTAGGATCACGAGCCGCCTCCTCTCGAGGGCATAGCGGAGCTTCGTGATGGACCTGTCGCGCTACCAGATGCACTTGCTACGCCAGGACGCCGTCAGCGCGCTTTATCGGGCAACGTCGAGTGACGGCGGTGCTCCCCTCCTACTGGTAACGGCAGCTTCCCCCGACACTGTCAGCGAATGCCACCCGCGTTTTGAATACGTGCTGTCTTTGGCGGACCGCCTCGATCAAAAGTGGGCCGCAACGCCATTATCGCTGGAACGTCATGACGGGCGAGAGTTCCTGGTGCTTCAGGACAAGGGCGGGCTGCCGCTGACCGCCGAGCTAGGCCGTCCATTCGAGCTGGGCCGATTTCTTGCCGTAGCCACCAACGCGGCCGCAGCCGTGAGACAGGTTCACGAAAGAGGATTGATCCACCGGGATCTCCGCGCAGACCGCTTTCTTGCCGACGACTTGGGAAGGGTTTGGCTGCTCGGCTTCGGAAAGGCTGGTCCACAGACAAACGTCTGCGAACTGCCTGCCACCGCTCGTGGAATGGCAGATTCCCTCCCTTACGTGTCACCCGAGCAAACGGGCAGGATGAAGCGGCCCGTCGACAGCCGCAGTGACCTCTATTCCCTTGGCGTCGTCTTCTACCAGATGCTGACGGGTGAACTGCCGTTCATGGCAACTGATGCGACGGAATGGATCCACTCACATGTCGCGCGCCGACCCATCCCGCCGCGCGAGCGAAACGAGGCGGTCCCTCCTGTTCTTGAGTCGATCGTACTCAAACTTCTAAGCAAGAATTCCGACGAACGATATCAAACCGCTGCGGGACTAGTCAGCGATCTGAGGCGCTGTCTGGATAGCTGGAATTCGACCGGTGCTCTCGAAGACTTCGAAGTCGGCACCGCCGACGGGGCGGATCGGCTGAATGTACCGGATCGGCTTTATGGTCGTTCCACCGAAATGGAGACCATCGCATCCGCATTCGATTTTGTCAGATCGGAAGGCGGCAAGGCCGTGGCGCTCGTATCGGGTCCGACAGGGGTGGGAAAATCGTCTCTGATCCGCGAACTCCGCAAGCTGATTTCGTCAAGTGAATGCATGTTCGCGTCGGGGAAGTTCGATCAGTACACCCGCGACATACCGTATGCGACCATCGCGCAGGCGTTCCGCGGTCTGGTGCGCCAGATCCTCGCTTTAGGGGAAAGCGAGCTGGGCCGCTGGCGCACGACCTTGCTGGCCTCTCTAGGTCCAAACGCTCAGCTCATGATCAACCTCATCCCGGAGCTCGCCCTCGTCATTGGCGAGCAGCCGCCCGCACCGGAATTGCAGCCTCACGAGGCCAAAGCGCGCTTCAATCTAGTCTTTCAGCGATTCATCGAAGTATTCGCGCGCGCGGAACACCCCCTGGTGCTGTTCATCGATGACGTCCAGTGGCTGGATGTCGCGACCATCGAGCTCATCAAGACGATCACCCTCGACGACCACGTCCGTCATCTGTTCTTGATCTTCGCCTACCGCGACGATGAGGTTCAGGCCGGACACCCGGTGCTTGGTGCGCGGGAAGCGCTGAGAAATGGGATCCGCCATTTCGAAGAGGTGAAGCTCGGCCCGCTGGACGAGGCCGAGATCGCCCAGCTTCTTGCCGACATACTCAGAAGAGAGATCGGATCAGTTGCTTTTCTGGCACAGCTCGTGGGACAAAAAACCGGAGGAAATCCATTCTTTGTCCTGCACTTTCTTGAGGCTCTTGAGCTAGAGGGGCAGCTCGCATTCGACCAGAAGCGCGGCGAGTGGACTTGGGACGAGAGTCGGATCAGTGCGACCAGGATCACTGACAACGTCGCAGATCTGGTCGTTTCCAAGCTTGGGAGGCTTCCTTCACGGGCCCTCGAAATCGTGAAGTTGATGTCATGTCTCGGCAACGGCGCCTCGGCTGAGATCATCGCGGTGATCACGGGCAAGACGCAACAGCAGATCGCCGAAATCCTGCAGGAGGCTGTAGCTGGAGGGCTGCTTTTCCGCTCTGAAGACGACTTCGTCCTTGTTCACGACAGGGTTCAGGAAGAGGCCTACCGGATGATACCGCAGGCCGAGAGGCCCGAAATCCATTTCCGGATCGGTCAGGCGCTATTATCCAACCTTCCACCGGATGCATTGAAGACCCGCATTTTCCAGGTCGCAGACCAGCTTGCACGGGGACTTGGGCAAGTGTTGTCCGGGGACGAAAGCGTCCAGATAGCCGAAGCATTCCTCGATGCTGGCAGGCTCGCCAAGGCTAACGTGGCCTATCACGCAGCCTTGAAGTACCTTAGGACGGGCTTGAGCCTTCTCGGGGACGATGCCTGGGAACAATACGATCTGAGATTCGCCCTCGAACTGCAACAAGCCGAGTGCGAGTTCCTTACGGGCGAACACGCTGTCGCCGAAACACACCTCGGCGGACTAGCCGCGCATGCCCGCAACCGCGTCGATCGTGGGGCGGTGGTCGGGCTCCGCTCCTCGCTGAACCTTACGCTCGGCGATCAGGACAAGGCTGTCGAAGTGGCGTTGGAATACCTTCGGGATTTCGGGATCGAATGGACGGCCCATCCAGCGGACGACGAAGTGCGTGCTGGCGTCGAAGAGCTTTATCGGCAATTGGCAGGGCGGCCCGTAAATAAGCTTGTGGAACTGCCGAGAATGAGAGATCCGGATTGGCTCGCCGCGATGGAGGTCCTGGCCTACACCATCCTCCCAGCCATCGTTACGGACCGAAACCTCGAAGACCTCATCTATGCGAAGATGGTTTCCCTCAGCCTTAGCCATGGCAACTGCGATGCATCCTGCTACGCCTACGTCTCAGTCATCATTCCCTTGGGGCTGAGGTTCGGCGATTACGAAACTGGGAAGCATTTCGGAAAGCTGGGTCTGGACCTCGTTGACAGTCATGGGCTGGATCGCTTCAAGGCTCGGGTCTACTCCTGCTACGGCTGCTTTGTAGTCCCTTGGACCCAGCATCTCCCGGCCTCGGAGCATTACTCCCGCCAGGCGATGGCCGTTGCGATTGCCGGGGCGGATGTGGTGTTCAGTGTCGCTCCGGCGCAGGCCCTCGTTTCACACCTTCTTGTAGGCGGTGTACCCCTCGACATGGTGCAGAGGGATGCGCAGAGCTTCCTCGTTGGGGCGAGACGAACCGGTTTCTCGCTCGCGGCAGACGGTGCGGTCGCACAGCTGCTACTGATACGAGAGCTCGGCGGTTTTGACCGACCGGAAACAGGCGACGCTCTGCCGGAGATGAACTCGTTCGAATCTTATCTCCAAGAAGCGGGTGATCGGCTGAAGATTGTGTCTGAATGGCACTGGATCTATCGCATGCAGGCCCGGTTCCTGTCGGGGGACTATCCCGGAGTTTTAGAGGCCGCCCGCCGCACGGGGGGCGCCGTGCACGTTCGGTCTTTCATCGAGATAGCGGAGTTCCATTTCTACAAGGCGCTGGCCCACGCAACCTTAGCCACTGAGGCAAACAAAGCGGATCGGGTATCGCATCTCGAAGCCATCCGCAGCCATCGGGTCCAGATCGATGCTTGGGCGCGGAGCAGCCCAGAGAACTTCACCAACAGAAGCCTACTTCTCGCGGCCGAAGCGGCGCGCCTCGACGACAGGCAGGTGGAAGCTCTCCAACTCTACGAGGAGGCGGCTGGTTCCGCCCGCCATTATGGGTTCGTTCAGAACGAAGGGTTGGCAAACGAACTGGCCGCGCGGTTCTGCGCTCACCTCGGCCTGAGGGCTACCGCGGATAATTTCCTCAGGAGCGCTCGATCCTGCTACGTCCGCTGGGGTGCGCTCGCGAAGGTACGGCAGCTGGACGAACAGTGGCCCGGTCTGATTGAACAAACAGAGAAGGCCAACAGTGTCCTGGCAGATTCCCAGCCGCTGGATATGGCGGCAGTGTTCACGATGTCGCAGGCGGTCTCAGGAGAAATCCTGCTCGATCGCCTGATCGAACGTCTCATGATCACAGTCCTGGAGCACTCCGGCGCGGTCCGGGGGCTATTGCTGCTCCCCAGGGACGGTCAGATGCAGATCGTCGCCGAAGCCGTCACCGACGACGACCGGATTTCGGTGAGGCTCGAAAATTTCACGCGCAGCCTTCCGGAAACGGTGCTGGCGTATGTGACGAGGACGCAGGAAGTCGTGATCCTCGACGGGGTCCTGAACGACTCCTTTGCCAGCGATCCCTACTTCCAGGATGCTCCTTCGACTTCGATACTATGCGTCCCGATCGTCAAGCTGAAACAACTGGTCGGCGTCCTCTTCCTTGAGAACGGGCTTTCCACCAACCTCTTCACGCAGGAACAGGTGGCTGTCCTGGAGCTTCTGGCGTCGCAGGCCGCAATATCCCTGGAAAACGCCGGGCTGTACCAAGCTGCGAGAGACACACAGGAAAAGGCCCGGCGCGCGGCCGAGGAACTTCGACAGGCGTACGACATGATCCCAGCGCTTGCATGGACCAGCGACATCGATGGCACGCTTCTGAGCTTCAACAAGCGGTGGTACGACTTCACGGGACTGACGCGGGAGCAGTCGATGGGTGAAGGCTGGGCAAGGGCCATACATCCTGAAGACATTGGGAAGGTCCAGCGGAAGTGGGCGGAGGTGCTTCACCTAGGCGAGGCAGGCGAAATCGAGGCGCGCATGCGCCGCTCTGACGGCGCCGTCCGCACTTTTCTTATCCGGGCGACCCCCATGCGGGACGAGCACGGCGCCATCATCAAGTGGTATGGCACCAACATCGACATTGATGACCTTAAGAGAATGGAGGAGGCCCAAAGCCTGCTCGCGCGAGCGGGCAGGTTGACGGCGCTGGGGGAACTGACAGCCTCCATTGCCCACGAAGTCAATCAGCCCCTAATGGCCATCGTCATGAACGCTGCAACCTGTCTGAAGTGGCTTAGCGAGGATCAGATCGACGTCGGGGAGGCACGGGAGGCAGCGGAACGGATCATCCGCGACGGTCACAGAGCAGGGGATGTCATCGCCAGCATCCGTGCGCTTGCAAGAAAGGCACCGTTGTCCATGGAGATCCTCGAAGTCAATTCGATGATCGAGAGCGTGATCGTGTTGACGCGAGGGGAACTGCAGCGGCAGGGCATAGTGCTTTCGACGGACCTCGATCCCAGTGCCGGAGCGGTTGTCGGGGACCGTATTCAGCTGCAGCAGGTCGTCCTCAATCTGATTTTGAATGCTGCCGAAGCCATGGCATCGGTACCAGGCGGAAAGCGACAGCTTCATCTGCGAACGGAACGCCGGGACGATGGCAAGGTACTGATCGTGGTGGCCGACAGTGGGACGGGGGTCGATCCACAGAAGAGCGACCAGATATTCGACGCCTTCTTCACGACGAAGGAAGCGGGTCTGGGCATGGGCCTGTCGATATGCCGCTCGATTGTCGAAGCCCATGGCGGCACTCTCTGGGTGGCGCCGAACGAACCGACGGGCAGCGTGTTCTCGTTCACGCTGAAGGGAGGGGCCGTAGTCCAGACTTAACCTGACGGCGACGATCGCTACTGTACGGGTTCTATTGGGTCGACGGGGTAGATGATCCCGGCGAACTGAGTCATGTCGCGCTCGCCGCCCCTGAAACACCGACCGCGGGATGCGACGAGACGGTATACATTGAGTGCGCCTCTAACCCGGTACTGGACGCTGTAGGTACCGCACGATGCGATGGCGTTGTGCATCTGGAGCGCAACTTCCGGGAGGTCGTCCGGGTGTATGCGGGCCAGGTAGGCGGACATCTTTTGCCCGGTCATTGAGACCTCGAAAGGAAAGCCGAAGAGCAGGGCCACGGAGCTATCGCCAAAAACGAGATCCGTCCCTACGTTCCAGGTGAAAATGCCTGCCTCTTCCAGTTCCAAGGCGCCGATCGACTGGAGATCGAAAATCATTGACTGCTCCCGCTCACCATAGGTGCCTCAATCGGGTACTGCCGTGTCATATTATTTGCAACTATGAGGCGGTCCTTTTCGTGGGCTTCTAACCAGAACTCACAGAGATGAACAGGCTTGGGATCGGCTCTGCGGCGGCTCACAACAACTCACTACAACGCATTCGCAATAGCGGGTTCGACGCGACAAACTGCGGCTTGAAGCGGGACGGTTTCGCCCGCGTGCGAGCTAAGGATCTGACGATGAGTCCAGAACGCGAAATGCTTCCGCCCGGTGTCTTCTCCAACGGCTTCCACACGCTCCGGCACGGCCTGTTTGACATTACGGTCTTGAGCGACGGCTACATTATGCTGCCGGGCGAGATACTCATGCCTGATGCCAGAAGCGGGGAGCGGGTGGACACCCTTGGGCGGCTTGGCGGGGACTCGGACAGCGCTCCCTTGCAGACCAACGTTCCGCTCATCCGGAAAGGTAGAGATATCATCCTGGTTGACACCGGGGCCGGAGCCAACTTCCAGCCAACCGACGGGCGCCTTGTTGCCAATCTCCACTTTATCGGGGCGGATCCGGCATCCATAACCAAGGTCGTTTTCACCCACGCCCATCCCGATCATTCCGGCGGCACCACGCGACCGGACGGTTCGCTCCTTTTTCCCAACGCGCACTACTATGTCAGCGAGGCCGAATGGGCGTTCTGGATGAATCCGGAATACGAAACCGCGATGCCGAAGGCTTTGCATGAATTTGCCCGCGGCGCGCAGAGGGATCTATTCGCGGTCGACGGCAGACTCTCCCTCGTGAAGCCGGGAGACGAGATCGTCTCCGGCATGAGCGTCGTCAGCACACGCGGGCACACACCCGGCCACATTTCGCTGGAGCTTGCCGGGGACGGCAACTTGCTCATCGCAGGAGATGTCATCCCGAACAATATCATATCTTTCGAAAACCCCGCCTGGCACTTCGGCTTCGACACCGAGCCGGAAATAGCCCTCGCAAACCGCGCGGGGCTTCTGGACAAGGCCGCCAACGAGAAGCTTCGCGTACTCGGCTATCACTGGACCTACCCCGGTGTCGGTTACGTCGACCGATACGGAAGCGCCTACAAGTTTGTGGAGGGCTAGGGACATGCATGCTGGAGATCATCCGGGTTTCCCGAGAGTGCCCGCGGGTATGTACGGGATGGTGCTGGGCCTCGCCGGACTTGGCGGCGACTGGAGGTTGGCGCACGAGCTATGGGGGCTTCCTGACATGATCGGCGAGGCGGTCAACGTCATTGCCGTCTGCGTCTGGGCTATCATCAGCGTCTTCTTCGCCGCCAAGTGGATCTTTGCCCGAGACGAAGCCATGGAGGAGGCCGAGCATCCCGTCCATTGTTGCTTCATCGGCCTTGCGGGCGTCGCGACGATGCTTGTCGCGCGGGCTGTCCTTCCGTATTCGCACTCGATGGCGGTAGTTCTTCTAGCCCTCGGAATGGGGTTCTCAATCCTGTTTGCTACCTGGCGGACCGGCATCATGTGGCGCGGTGGACGCGACCATGAAGCCACCACGGCGATACTATACTTGCCTACAGTGGCTGGGTCGCTTGTATCCGCCCTCGTGCTCGGCTCATTCGGATACACGGCGCTTGCGCAGCTTCTGTTCGGTGCCGGAATGTTCACATGGGCTGCGACGGAGTCTGTGCTTCTCCAGCGGCTTCTCACTGCGCCCGAGATGGCGTTGCCACTCAGGCCCACGCTTGGGATACTCCTGGCACCTCCTGCCGTGGCTTGTGCCGCGTATCTCAGCCTGACGTCCGGCCCGCCGGATCTCTTCGCCAACGGGTTGCTGGGCTACTCTCTGCTTCAGGCCGCGCTTCTGATCCGGGTTTCGCCCTGGATCATGAAGCAGCCGTTCGCTCCGTCCTATTGGGCGGCAACTCTGGGTGCCACCGCGTTGGCTTCCGCCTCCATGAGGATGGTGTCCCGTGGCGGTGACAGTATCGGAACCCAGCTTGCGCCGTATCTGTTCATCTTCGCCAACGTGCTGGTAGGGGCGATTGCCGTCGGAACGATAGCGCTGCTCGCACAGGGAAAACTATTGCCCTCTTCACACGTTCCGGCGGCCGAGTAGCTCAATGCGGAAGCCTGAACAGGTGCCGTATCTTGGCCGCCAATGAAATCGGATGCGCCTCCACGCCCGCGCTGCCATCCGCCCTTAAATGCTCCTCGGTCTCGACGCGCTTCGCCAGGAGCTGGCTCAGTTCCTCCACGAGCGCCGGACGCTCGTGCATCACACTCGCGAGATGGTCCTTCGAAATCTCGTAGACGACGACGAAGGTGAGGGCGCGCATGGTGGCGGGCTCCGGCGCCCCCATCAGCACCCCACGTTCGCCGAACAGATCTCCAGGAGCCAGTCGGGTCAGCTCCTCGCGCCCTCCATTGTCGTCGTCCAGCTCGACCGACACCACTCCGCTGCGCACGATCATCAAAGACGTCATTGAGGCATTCTGCGGTGCGATCACCACCCCCTTCTTGAACGTGCAGCGCGTCATGCTATTTGCGACCGTCTCCATCTCGTCCTCGGTGAGGGCGGAGAACAGCGGGATCGATGTCAGGAGCCGCCAAGGCGTGCCGGGATGTTTGGAAGGGTCTGACGACGCTGCTTCGATTGGAACGTTCGCCGCCGTGGAGAGCTGGATGCCTGCCGCCTTGGCATGCCGATAAACCAGGTCGAAGATCTCGCTCTTGGCAGTTCCGGTTTGGCCGAGGCTGGCGACCTTGAAGGACAATTCGACTTCGACCGCGGAACCGTCGAGGCCTGTTACTGACACGGACGGCGGAGGGAACTTCAGGATCGAGTTCGCGCTAAGGAGCACGGTTCTCATCGTCTCCTCGATGGCTGCCGGCGTTCGTGTCGGAAGTGCCTTAATGACCACCTTGGATCCATGGATGGAGTCAGCACCAGTTAGATTGGTCAGTGTGGCCTTCGCGAGTGTGCTGTTGGGAACGATCACGAGGTCGTTGGTGTCGTTCAAGAGATGCGTCGAACGCCAGTTCGTCTCAACCACCTGACCGCGGACGCCTCCCTCGACCTCGATCCAGTCGCCGACGGTGTACGGACGCCCGAGGTTCAGTGCTATCCCCGAAAAAACGTCGTTCAGAGTGCTCTGTAGTGCGAGACCCAGCACGATCGCGAAAACCCCGGAGGTAGCGATCAGGGTTCGCACCGGAAGGTCGAACACAAAGGCTATTATGGAGAGAGCCGCACCGAGATAGATAAACGCGACCAGCAAGTCTTGGATTAGGCGTCCTTCTCGGGGCTTTCGCTCGAAGATGAGGTAGACGCGCACCGAGCTGGCCAGAACCATCGCGCCGCCAGCCCACCATGTCGCCTTGGCGATACCGATGAACGTCTTGTGGGTCAGATCTTCATCGGCGACGCCCGCAGTCCAGGGGGCCACGTCGTTGCCCACGAGCAAGATGGTGAGGATAACGAAGAATGCAATGTGAACGAGGAACCGCTCTGTCGGCCTACCGCGGACGAGGGTTCTCGCGAACACCAGGACGAGGACAAGCGCCGCGAACTGGGTGATCGGATCGAGCGCAAGCTGCAGGACTTTGTCCATGATTGTAATCTTCACGTGGCCTGTTGATGTCCGCGCTATTGACAGTGCAGGAGCGTCCCACGTCAAGAAGGCGCATGATGGCGGCTGGCGTGGCAGCCGAGGGAAGCGACCGCCACCGAAAAATCAGACCTGAGCCTTCCCTCCGTCGGCGAAGAGTTCGACGCCGTTGACGAAACTGGAGTCGTCCGACGCCAGGAAGAGCGCAGCCTTCGCGATCTCCTCCGGCTCACCGACGCGACCCAGCGGGATCGTGGACGCCAGAGCATCGAGGAAGCCCTGTTGTGCGTTCTTGTCATCGCCTGCGAGTTCCACGAGACCGGGGGTGCGAGTCGGTCCAGGCGACAGCACGTTTACGCGAACACCCGTCCCCTTGAGGTCGAGCGCCCAGGAGCGGGCAAGATTGCGAACAGCTGCCTTCGAGGCCGAGTAGACTGAAAATGCCTCAGTTCCTTCAATGCTCGTCGTGGACCCGATCAGGATCACCGAAGATCCCTTGCCGAGAAGAGGAAGCGCCTTCTGCACCGTGAAGATCACGGCCTTGACGTTCCGCGCCAAAGTGTCATCAACCTGCTCCTCGGTGATCTGGCCGAGCGGAAGCACGGTGCCGCCGCCTGCGTTGACGACGATGGCATCCAGGCGGCCGTGGTCGGTCTTCACCTGCGCGAACAGGTGGTCGAGGTCTTCCATTTTCGTGGAGTCAGCGTTGACCGCCGTTACCTTGCCGTCGATCTCGGCGACCGCCGCGTCGAGCAGCTCCTTGCGGCGCCCGGTGATGTAGACGTGGGCGCCTTCGGCAGCGAACAGCTTGGCAGTCGCCAAGCCGATGCCGCCGTTGGCTCCGGTGACAACGGCGATCTTGTTTTTTAGCCGGTTGGTCATTCTTTTCTCCATAGTTGGGACATGCGAAGGCATTCGGCCCGAGCATGCCCGGGCTGTTGAGGAGTTCGATAAGGGCGCAAGGAGCGATATAAGCGCTCTCGCCTCTTGACGGTCGTGCACTCGTGAAGATCACGAGCGCGTGAGTAGCTGGCTTTGACGGCCCGCCATTCGATGCCAAGCCAGATATAGCTCGTATCTACTCCGGGGGCTTTCGATTGCGTCGGATGTAGGTGTCTGGCGCGAAAGATGGATCCGAAATGTCAGAAAGCTTGAATGCGGGATCCTGTTTGCCTTCGGGCTGGAGGACAGGGGTGCGAGCGCGGCGGCAAAAGTTCCGTTGGGGACTTCTTGCCCAGCCCGCTGGCACTCTCGTCAATGTCCGGTGCAAGTCTGCGACGAACACCACTGACTTGACATTTGTTTCTTGGATCGCCGCGCCGATTATGAGGGAGCTGGTGTAAGAGCAGCCGACAATTATGACCGGGCCATTGATCGACTTCAATTGGGTCGAGACATAATCGGAGTCGTATTTGAGGCCAAGCAAGGGAATTGCGATGGCGACGACAGAGTCCTAAGGAGCCTGGCTGCCACTCCCTCCCAGATCGGCGACCTCTGGAGGTCGATACCTCACGCAAATTCACGACGCCTTGCGACAATTAACTCGTCCTGGAGCTTCGACAGGCGTAGCAATCCATGGCATCCGACGGCCGACCATGCCCAAGATCCATCAATTTCGCCGTCACTTTGGAGGTTGAAATGAACAGATTGATGTTGAGCAGGGCAACGCTTGTCTTGGTGTTCGCGCTTTCCGCGTCCACAGCCATTCCAACGATATCCCTTGCTGCCAAGAAGTCCGCAGTCGAGCACGGGCTCGTCGTGCCGCAGGTTACCTACCACACGGTTGATATTGACGGCACCAAGGTGTTTTACCGTGAGGCTGGACCAGCCGACGCTCCAGTCGTGCTCCTGCTGCACGGCTTCCCGACGTCGTCTCACATGTTCAGGAACCTGATTCCGATACTCGCCGACAAGTACCATGTGATCGCACCCGACTATCCCGGCTTCGGGCAGAGCGACGCGCCCGACCACACCAAATTTGACTATACTTTCCAGCACTATGCCGACATCGTCGATAGCCTGCTGGGCAAGCTGGATGTCAAGCAGTACGCGATGTACGTCATGGATTACGGCGCCCCTGTCGGCTATCGGCTCGCTTTGAAGCACCCCGATCGCGTGTCGGCGCTAATCGTCCAGAATGGCAACGCCTATGAGGAAGGGCTCAAGGAATTCTGGGACCCGATCAAGGCATACTGGAAGAACGATACGCCTGAGAACCGCCAGGCCCTGATGGTGCTGATCAAGCCTGAAACCACGAAGTTCCAGTACACAGATGGGATGAGCGACATCGCACACATCGACCCCGACAACTGGGGGCACGACCAGCCGCTTCTTGATCGTCCCGGAAACAATGACATTCAGTTGGACCTCTTCCACGACTACGGGACCAACGTCCCCCTGTATCCGAAATTCCAGGAGTTCTTTCGCGAAAAGAAGCCGCCGACCCTTATTGTCTGGGGCAAGAACGACAAGATCTTCCCGGCCGATGGCGCGTCGCCATACCTGCGGGATCTGCCCCACGCCGAGATGCACTTTCTCGACACTGGGCATTTCGCGCTCGAAGACAAGCTGCCAGAGATGGCGCCTCTGATCCACGATTTCCTCGATCGTAAGCTCAGCCGAAACTAGATCGAGGCCTGGCCAGCTCGCACCCCTCCCTGCGTGATGGCGCTCATCACGCTTCAGTCCGCGATCGAGAAGGTGCGGCTTGCAGAAGACGGCTGGAATATCCGCGAACCGTCAAAAGTTGCCCTGGCTTACAGCGTAGACGACCACTGGCGAAACCGCGCGGAGTTTGTTGTCGGCCGCCACAGGTTTGTCCCGGTAAGAGCGCCGGTCACTTTAACTTCGCTAACCGTTCGAAGAATCAAGGCGCTATGGGAGCAATCGTGTACCTTTGAGCGAGGTGTTTGCGAAAATTTTGCGGCTGCGTGCTGCCGGCTCGCTCATAACTGTCTGCTTCTTGGAACTCCGTTCGCTTGTGGGGGATGGATTCCGATCGGGACATCACCGTCATGCATCGACATGTCTTTGGCTAGTCGCAGATCGTTTGTATCGTGGCCCTCGTCGAACGCATCAAGGACTAGCCGAAGGATCGTTGCGGCTTCCTTTTTCTTTCCCAGGTCCGCTTCGAGTGCAGCGAGATCGCACGAGGCGCGCAGTTCCCAGCTGCGTGCGCTCATCTTTCGACTGGCGGCGATGGCACCTGCAATGCAATGGCGTGCCTCATCCGAAGCGGAAGTCGATCCCAAAAGGTGCCCCTTTATTCGCAGGAGTTCCGGGCCGTAGCAGAAGTCCCCTTTGGTTTCGACCGATTGGATGGCTTTCTCGACCCGCATCAATCCTTCGTCGACTTTGCGGAGCGCCGCTAACCCTTTTATCAGCGAGATTTCAAGCATGGTGGTGAAGACCTCATAGGTGGAGGCATGCAGCCGTTCAATGCACCGACGGAGGCCGTCGACGCCTGCGCTGGGGTCTCCCCGGCGGATAGCTATTTCCGCCTCGAAGCCTCTCGCTACTAACACGTATGGCGACAGGGAGTGCAGCCCGGCACGCGAAATCAGCCAATCAATGTGCTCTTGTGCACTCTCTAGGTCGCCGCGCCAGAGGAAAACGGCGATGCCACCGAGCAGCGCGATGCAAAGTGTCAACGAATGGTCCGCCTCAGCCGCTTCCTTGATCGCTTGCCGCGCCCGGGCGGCCGCTTGGTCAGGGAAGCCTTGAAGCCAGAGATTCCTGGCAAGTATTCCGCCAGAGAGCCCGCGTCCCTGGAAGCCGACATAGCTTCCCGGCGCGCGGATGGGGAGCGGATCGCTCGCTAACGCGGCCTCCAGTTCGAGCCTGGCGCGGCTAAGTTGGCCGCCGAAGTGCAATGAATTGCCCAGAAAGAAATGCCCAAGCGAAATCGCGGACGGCTCTTCGGTCGCCTCAGCGACGGAAGAGCAGCGATAGGCACACTGGAGCGCCGATTTGAAATCTCCCGTTCGGAGATGAAACATGTTCAATGGGCCGAGGACCTTCAGCTGATCGACCGCATTTCCTCGACCTTCGGCAATCTCCAGACTCCTCGTGAGCGCGGGCAGCGCGTCACGGCCGCCGTGGAGATACATGCGGGACATGCCAAGGCCAGCCTGAAGATGCATCTCCTCACGGCTTTCCTGATAATGGTCGCCCATTGAGGACAGAGCGCGCTCGGACCAGCGCTGGCATTCCGGAAAGAGCGACATCGCCTGAAAGACGGGAACTGCCGCAGCGGCCAGACTGATGCCTATGTCGGCGTTACCGTTGTCGCCGAACGCCCATTCCAAGGCCGCCCGGACGTTGTTGATGCCAAGGAAATAGGGCAGTCGCTCAGGTCCGTTCGAGAGTGTTGGCCAATCCGGGCCGAACTGCTCCAACCAACGCCGGTAGTACGACGCGTGACTCGCCGCCAGCCCGGCGCGATCGTCTGCGGTCTGCCCATGGAGCGCGTAGGCGCGCGTGGTATCCAGCAATCGATAGCGCATCATAGCGCCGAACGAGGTCGCGCTGAGCAGTGACTTCGCAACGAGACTATCGATGGCACTAAAGAGTGCAGGTCGGTCAAGGGAAGGTGTGGCGATAACCTCCCACGCGGCATCAAGCGTGAAATCGCCCACGAAGATTGCCAGTCTTCGTAGAACTGTGCGTTCAAGTTCCGACAGCAGCCCGAAGCTCCAGTCGAGGGTTGCCTGCAACGTTTTCTGACGAGGTGGCGCGTTGCGCGAGCCCACCCATGCCAGGGCAAGATGCTGATCGAGCAGGGCAGCCGTCTGGGAGAGGCCGTAGGTCTCGACCCGTCTGGCAGCCAGCTCCAGCGCAAGTGCCATACCATCGAGCTTACGGCAGATTGCTGCAATGATATGGGCGTCCTCCTTACTCGCTGCGAAGGCAGCTCCGCTCGCGGCAACCCGTTCGACGAACAATTGCGAGGCTGGATAGGAGAGGATGGTTTCGGCAGTGATCCCCGGCTCGTCCGGAGCGCAAGCCAAGGTTTCGAGTTTGTAGATGCTTTCACCTTCGATCCTAAGCGCTTCGCGGCTCGTGACGAGGATGCGCACCTGTGGCGCGGCATCGATTATGCTCGCCGCGAGGTCTGCCACGGTGTCCACTACGTGCTCGCAGGTATCGAACACTAGAAGGATGTGCTTGTCACGAAGATAGGCGAGCAAGCTGGGGCGTACGTCGTGGGAGCCGACTGGTATTCCGAGCATGGACGCCAGGGCCGGCGAAACGAGAGATGGATCACTTAACGTTCCAAAATCGGCAAGTACCGCGGCCCCATCGAACGACCCCGCCAAATGATTGGCCAACGCAATCGCGACGGTGGTTTTGCCGACGCCTCCACCTCCGACGATGGAAACGACCGGATACTTCGACACCCGACCCGAGAGATTAAGAATATCACCATCGCGCCCGACCATGCGTTCCAAACGATGGGGAAGATTGGCATGCCTGAATTTTATGGCGTCGTGACCGGGGACATGTGCAGGGGACGAGCTTTTGATCGGTGCAACGAAACAGTAGCCGCGGCCGGGAATCGTGGTGATGTAACGGGCCCCATCCTGCCCATCGCCGAGAGCTTTGCGCAAACCGGTCATATGGAAGCGCAGGTTGCCTTCTTCTACGACAACGTCCGGCCATATCCGGGACATCAGCTCGTGCTTGCTCAAAAGGGTATTTGGAGCGGATGCAAGTGCGATCAAAAGGTCCAGAGCGCGCGCACCAAGATCGACAGGAACTCCTTCCTTCGCAAGGAGGCGCTGACCCACGTTCAGACAAAAGGGGCCGAAGAACAGCTCACCTGCCGCATCGCCTGTCGCCCGCGTCATTTCATTCCCTCTAACCACCTCCACCGAGCCTCGTTATACTCTAACGCCTTCTTCGGGGCCATTGTGGCTCAACATTCGCTTCGCACGCCCCGAGCACTCAGACGAGATTGTAAAAGGCATGGATGTTCCCGCGGGTCGCCCGGCAATATGGACACTCAAGTCGAGCCGCTTCAATCAAACGCGATGCAATGTCGCGATCCAGTCCTGGGAGATAGATATCAAGGCGGACACCAACGACATATCCCTGATCGTCCGATGATAAATCCACATTGGCATATATCCTGACATCGGAATGGAGCTTGACTCGCTTGAGGTCGGCGACATGTTTCAGCGAACTTGCGAAACTCACTGACCAGGCAATCGCGACAAGCTGCTCCGGGTTCGTGCCGAGCCGATGGCCGGCGGGATTTGAAAGTCTAATGTCGAGAGCACCGTCCGAGCTGCGCGCGAAGCCGTTCTCTCGGCTGCCGATTGTCTCTGTCCTGGCAGTATGCACATGTTGCATGTTCGTACCCTGGTGGAGGAGGGAGGCGCGCATATGCGCGCGCCGGACAGGTCAGCTAGCTTTCCGCAGGCTTCGCAAGCCCGTCCGAACCTCGTCCGTGAAGAGCTTCGGCTGTTCCCAGGCTGCGAAATGCCCGCCTTTTGCCACCTTGTTGTAGTGGATGAGGTTAGGGTAGGCGGCCTCGGCCCAGGTTCGCGGTGTTGCGAATAATTCGTCCGGGAAGACGCTTAACGCGACCGGCACCTTGATGCCCTTGGGCGAAAAGAAGGCGATCTTGTTCTCCCAG
>NZ_HF536773.1:0-168006 GCF_000312665.1 Rhizobium mesoamericanum STM3625
TTGTCGCACCTTGTTTGCTGAACCCATCCAAAGGTGACCGCAATTTGCCACTGCGATGTTCAAACGCGCATGGGATGCAAGCGCGCTATATGTGTCAGCTCAAACCCATATAGCGTCCGGTCTTATCGCCCCGCTGCAACGTCGCTCGGCTTATGAGGGCGATGGGTCTTCAAGGCATCATTCCTGGCAAGCCGATCCGCACGGCGATCAGCGACAAGGCCGCTCCGTGTCGACTGCGTGAACCGGCAGTTGCTCCCGCGCCGAATATGCTGTGGCTTTCCGATTTCACCTACGTGCAACCTGGCAGGGCTTCGTCTAGCTTTGAGCTAGCCGGCCCCAGAAGTGGCTGGTTGCACAGGCCTCCATCGCGACGACGCACGGCGGCTGCTCGTTCAAAAACTGCTGCAAACGAGCTCGCGAAAGAACCCAGTTGAATAGAACCGCCCCGCCGCGATCCGTTGCACAAACCTGGAAGCTCCGCTTTGCGAGGTCAATCGCAAGGATATGCACCGCTGCAATCTGCCCCTCCTTCGTGTGCGCCAGCATGGCGCCGAGCAGGCATCATACGCTGACGCCGGCCGAAGGGGGCATCCACCCCATCAGTTCAGTTCGCGATTATGGTGGAGGCTGCGCCGACGGCGCTCGATAGAAAATGACCCGAACGCTCGGCATGAGCTGAGAAAGGAAATCGAAATCCCGAAGGTTAGCCGTCAATACCTTTGCGCCTAGCTGGCGGGCCTGCAGGAAAATCAGCGCGTCATTGACGAAGCGGCGCTCATGTCCCTCTCCCTTTGGCAGGTTGCTCAAGCGAAAAAGCAGGCCCGCCAACACGCCGGCCTGTCCCCAAGTGGCCGTCTCCGGGGCGTGAAGTCGATGTTCCGGAATGTCCTCTACGGTCGCCGCAATTGTTCCAAGGGCCGCTTTCGTGGAGGGATGATTTGGATTCAGCCGGCCGAAGGCATGGGTCAGCTCGGATAGACAGACCGCGGAATGGTGGCATAGGCGATACGTCAATAGTGTATCGACCTCCAACGGCGAACGGCCTTGAAGCACGTCCAGATAGACGGTGGTATCCAGGAACAGAGGCCCTCCAATTTGCGGCTCGTCAGAGGCCCACGAAAGAGCTTCGTCGGTTCTCCGTTCGAGCGTTCCCACGTACTTTCCGGGCTTTAGAGATCGGAGGATTTCGGAGAGATCAAATCCCAAGATCGATATCCGCCGGGATGGTGCCCTTACGGCTTACCAGACGCACGCCAAAGTCATCTTCAAGAGCCAGCCGGGAAAGTGCCAATTCCAGCAACTCGGTGTCGGAGGTAACGTGGGCACGTTTCTTGGCCGCCTCAATCAACTCCGCGGGGACTCGTCCCGATAGCCGCGTATTCTTTGCTGTACCAAGTAGACCGACGGCCTTCGCTTGTTCGAGCACGAGCCTATTGCGGGTCAACGCGACCTTTGCTTCGGTTTCCGCAGCAGTATGGGATCGGGCAGCCACAAACTTCTCCTGTGTTCAACATAATATACGTAATGTTGAACGAGAAGACAAGGTCGATGGTGGGTGGCAAGCCGAATTCCGAACCGAACCCGGCCGATAGCTCACATCGGCAGATGCCGGACCAACAAGCCATCAGGAGGGGATGTGGACGCTGTCCGCTCTCCCCACCCAAGCGGAAAATCGGTCTCCCCATCTTTCGCGGCGTTATGCCGCAGCAAGACCGGCGGCTTTGCCGCCGGCGCTTGCGCGTGGGCGATCCCCCTCCGATTCCCCTCTCCCCGCTGTTCCGCACGAGCTCGGGAGCAGGAGCGAAAGGGCTCCTGCTCCGCAGGCGATCCCGCTTCGCGGAAAAAAAGAGAGGAGATGGCATGAAAGAGGCGGCGCCCGCTGAGAGAACGGATTCCCTGAGATGCAGGTGATGATCGAGGGACAGTCACACTTCCAGCCTTTCGGCTTACCTTATTGGGTTCGCAAGATCTCAACAAAGGAGTTGGAAGCATGACTGCCTCTTATGAATACCATAGCCAAGGCGATGGCTAACATCGCCCCCTCCTCCGGCAAGGAGAGGACGATAGTTCGCTCAGTATGATCGTGGATCGGTCGGGAAGACCCTTGACCGGGGCATGCATGGATCGTGGTCTTCTTAGCCACCCTCTCGCTCGCGCAGAACCACACGGGCGTGCCTCAGCGCCGCCTTTCCACGAGCTTGCTCGGTCGCGGAGGCGGCCCCAGAAATTGCTGGGGGCACCGACCTTCATCGCAACGATGCAAGGCGGCTGCTCGTTCGACAATTGCTTAAGTCGAGTCCGCGACAGGACGCGATTGAATGATCGCCGCCGCCGCGATCCGTTGCGCAGACTTGGAAGCTCCGTTTAGCGAGGTCGATCGCAAGGATATGCACTGTTGTCATCTGCCTTCCCTCGGTGAACGCCACAATGGCGTGAAGCAGGCGTCATACGCCGACGCCGACCGAAGGGGCATCCACCCCATCCGTTCACACCTACATGCACATTGTAGTTATCTGGACCAGGGATTGATCACCTTCAGCCCAGCAGCCTCGAAAGGACTTGTGTCGTGAGTCGCGATCGCTAGGCCGTTTGCTGCCGCTGTGGCTGCAATGTAACCATCAGCCGTGCCAATCGCTTTCCCAGATACTCGAGCTCGTACCACCAGTTCGGAATAAAACTGAGAAGCAGCTAGATCGAAGGACAGGATGCGCTCGGAAAAGTGGGGTAGCACTTCGCCTTCAAGGCGGTCGCGGAGGATAGTTTGCCGCTTCCCTGAAGGCATAGCCGCGATCCCGAAACGAAGTTCAGCAATCGTTATTGCGGAGAGGAAAAGCGTTTCTATAGCTTGGGCGTCCAACCAGCCGATTACTGCCTCATCAGGAACCGGTTTCCAAGGCTCGGATATAACGTTGGTGTCCAGCAAGATCATTCGAAGGTCATCGGTTCAGCAGGTGTTGTGTCGCGACTTCTCTGCAGGACATCAACGTCGCTGTCGGAAAGCTCGGCGTCGCGACCAATGGCCGTCAGCAAGGAACCGAGCTTAATACGTTCAGGAGGACGAACAGCGGCTTCAATAATGTCACGGATCTCGGCCTCGGTGCTCCGGCCATGATGAGCCGCTCGCACCCGCAGAGCACGATGAGTTTCTTCAGAGAGGTTACGAATGGTGACTGCCGGCATTGATATCATCCCTACAAAAATGATAGCGTTGATATCAACATAAGAAAAATTACACGAAAATTCAAGGCGCTCATTGACGATGACGAACATCAGGTCTGTTTAGATAACCCGCCTCTAACCGAATCGAACCGTCGACATGTGTTTCGGCATGGAATGTTGACCCCTCCCGGGGATGATCGCGATCGGTCCGGCAACCTTGGGAACGCTCAGAAGCGCGAGCGAGGCCGCGGCGTCAAGCCGGTGTCCGGAAGCTCGACAACATCGCCTTCCTCGCTGCCATCCTCGACCGCGGCCTCGTTGAAGAGACGATCAATGTGCTTTTCGCTGCGGGGGCAAAGCGATGAAGCTTTGCCAGTGCCAGTTCTTCTTCCAGCTTGACGACCCGCTGCGAGAGCACTTCCTTCTCGGCTTTGAGTGCAGCGATTTCGGCAGCATCGGCTGCCAATTGCGCCATCAGTTCTGCAATGCTCGGTTCGCCGGTGCGAGTCATCAGATTCTTGAATCTGAACCGCCCCTGCGCGTCAATCGCAATTCGCCATCCTCAGCCAGCAATCTGATACTGCCGCACGCGATGGCTGATCATCGCATTAATCTCGATGCCGTCGAGGATCCAATGCAGTTGCTCTGTCGTCAGCGTCACCACCGCAGTCTCTCTTCGTGGCCACCTGAACCTGTCTTCCGTCAATTTCTTCAGGACCATGACAAACCCGGACCGATCAAAGAACAAAAGCTTCACCCGGTCACGTCGGCGATTGCAGAAGGCAAACACTGATGGAGCAAACGGGTCCAGCTCCATCACCTCTTGCACCAGGACCGCGAGGCTGTTGATGCCCGCGCGGAAGTCGATTGGCTCCCGATGGGGGTAGACCTTCAGATCAGCGCCCAGCCTGGACATGACTCAACGCTCCTATGATTGCGATCAGTCCATTCTCATCGTCGCACTCAACGGTCAGGCTGATCCCATTCGGCAGGAGCGCACTCACCTTGGACGTGTGACACGGCTTGCCCAATCGCACGCTCTTCCTCAGTAAATCGCCGCCAGCAGAGTTCATTTCCGGAGCAATCTCAACCGGGACGAACGCGGGTACCAAAGGTAAAGCCCGCTCCTCTTTGGCCTTCCTTATCCACTTGTGAACGAGATTGGCATTCAACCCGTGTTCCCGCGCCAGTCGAGAGACTGAAACGCCGGGCTCTAAACACGCTGCGACAAGCTGATCTCGCGAAGCAGGGTCATATCGACTGCGGCCGTCGCGGCCAATAAGCCGCACCTGCAGTTTAGGAGTATCGTCCATGATTTGGTGTCCACCTAATTTTGGTGGACATTTCATGCCTGGCAGCACCGCGCTTCAGAAGGTGTGCAGAAATTCGCGCTTACGGATGTCTAGAGCGTTTTGTTCAGCCTCGCGACCCAGCTTTGAACGAACAATTGACGCGGCAGAGTCAGCAACACTTGCGCCGCCGGCGCAGGAGCCAAAGTTGCCGCCGAAGTTGAAGAGACGATCAGGTCGGACCTTCAAATGTGGGTATCCCTCGCGAAATGCATCACAGTGGAGCAAGCTCACGCACGTTTCGTGCCGTCCCAACAAGCCAGCCTCCGCAAGGACGAATGGTCCTGTGCAGAGTCCAATCAGCGGAATTCGCTTCCGCGCTGCCAATTGAATGTATTTAAGGGTCGAGTGGTCACAGGCGATCTCGTCAGAGAGAAGGCCACCATGGAGGAACGTTGCGGGCGCTTTCCCGATATTGCGGAAAACTGGCTATCATGCCCCCCGCCAATCGGCCTAATCCCTTGCGAGAAGAACAACGCCCTCGCTTGATAAGGTGACGGCCACAGGAGCGCCATTGATCTGGATGGTAACCTCTCCGTTTTCGTCATCCACGGCAATAATCTCACCAAACAGACTGACCCGATCCTTTACGGCGAATTTCCTCCGAGTTGCGTCGGAACGCCACATCGCGTCGTCCCAATACAGATCGAGCTCCGATATGCCAACGCTCGCTAGAAAGCTCGCCTTCAGATTCTGCTCCAACCACTCCGCCGAACAGCCGAGCGCGGTCGCGGCCGCTTGAACGTCGGAATAGTCGTTCTCACGGCCCTCGCCCCAGATAACCTTTACGGACTCGCCCCGGTCTGGATTTCGATAGATCCGAATGTTCTTCTGGCTCATGGTTCGATCTCCAATCTGTTTTGGGTGGCCGCTGGCGTGGGGAGGTCTCTTTCCTATTGAAGCATAGTTGGGTTGTAACAGGCCAAAGATTGCGGATAAGCGCTCTGTTGTAAAGGCGCGCATTTGGTTCCGCTTTTTCGGAAGTGTTCAGGAAACTATGGCACGCGGATCCAATGGGCATTTTACTCACCGAAGACGATCGCAAGACTGCTGACTTCGTCGGAGAGGCGAGACATTTTGGGATGTCATGAGAGATGGCAGAGACTGCCTGTTTCAGGCACATCGTCAACCACATGCTTCCTTAGGACTGCCCGGGTCAACACCCCTCCCCTCTTTCTCACATCGGTTGGCGGGGGTCGATGATTGGTGGAGGGCTGGAGGCAGGTGGCGACGACCACCTCGTGAAACCGTTCGCCTTTTCGGAGTTGCTCGCTCCCGCTAAGGCTCACTCGCGAAACCACAGGCCCGCCAACTCCGTCGGCACATAGTAGTGGATGAGACATCGACCTGTGAGGAACAAACCGGGGCAATGCACCTCCAAGATCGAGCGGGTCCACTCCTTCGAACTGATAGAGAGCGGGAAACCAGAAACCGAACTCAAGGCAAGCTGGCCAGCCCTGAAGTTCGGCCGGTGCGTGAGATTTCAGCGGACAGCAGTCAGTTTGTCGAAGACGCCCTTTTTCTTTAGCGAGCTTACCAGACCAGTCAGTGCAAGCACTGCGACGAGAAGACCGACAAGCACTATCGCGTAAGACAGTTCCTGATCCGAAATGGAATCCGCCGCCACCCGATAGAACTCAGTTGCCAATAAGGCGATCAGCGTCGACGACATCGTTGAATAGTCCTTGGCAATGACCCGTCTCACGTTGAACGCCATTCCCTCGGTGGACGCAGAGAACGCACTCAGCTTCAATCCCCAACGGGGGACATCCCGACAATAGGCGCTGTAGGCTTCGCCGAACTTGTTAGCCAGGAACTCCTCTTCGGCGTACACAATACACTGATAGATAAACCCGAACAGCAAACTTCCGACAATAACAACCACCGGATTGCCGTGGAACAGGAAGAGGCCGACGTATATGAGCATGTTCCCTACATACAGCGGGTTGCGGCAAACGCCGAACATGCCTTCCGTGACCAGGTCCTTGGCATAGACGCGCTTATTCAGGCCGCCGCGCTTGATGTAAGCATAACCGATTACCATCGCGCGCAGCACCAGACCCGCAAGGACCATGGCAAGGGCGACAAAATCTTTCCATTGCTCGAGTGCCGTACTGCCCAGAATCGCCGTGGTCGGCGGAACGGCTACAAACAAGACGAGGATGATGAGCGGAAACGCCTGGTTTCGGTACTTGAAAAAGAAAGTCCCGAACGCAAGCATGAGAATCTTCATGGCGTTTTGCCTCACTTGACCGCGACGATGCCGCAGAAATTATACCAACGGAAGAAAACCTCCGTGCTCTTGAAGCCTACCTCCTTGAGGAGCTGGATGTTCTCCTCGAGGCGGTAAGGGATGAGGACATTTTCCAACGCCTCCCGCTTTTTCGATATTTCGATCGAGGAATAGCCATTACGCCGCTTGAAGTCGTAGTAGTGGTCGATGAAGAGCCTGTTGAAGGTCGTGTCCTCGCTGGTCAACTTCTCGATCAGCAGCAGGCATCCGTGCTCGTTGAGACCCTCGTAGATCGTCTTCATGACCCGCTCGCGGAAGAGCGGACGTACGAACTGGAGGGTCAGCAACATCGTCACGACACTGGCGTTTTCCACCGTGAAGCCTTTGTGGAGGTCGCCAGTAACAAGCTCGATCGATCGGTTCGTTCCCAATTCCTCGATCTTCTCCGCCGCCTTCTTGAGCATGTCCGGAGCATTGTCGATTCCGACGAAATCCACATGGTTGTCAACGACGTGGTCGAGTGCAAGGAGAGTCGTGGCCGTTGAGCAGCCAATGTCATAGAGGTTGGACTGGGGCTGGGCAAAATCCCGGGCCAGCTCGCAAACCATCCGCTGCATCTCCCCGTAAAACGGGACAGAGCGACTGACCATGTCATCGAACACGTTCGCGACGGTGGAATTGAATGAGAAGTCCGCAACAGCATCGCGTTCGTCGGCAAACACCTCGTCACGCGAATTCGTATGCAGCACAAGACGGCTAGACTGGTCGGTCATATCCGCTCCAATGAATAGCAATGTCAGATGGGCGTGCTTTCCCCAAGCACACCCGGCGCGCGGCGATTTGGTCACAGTAATCTGACGGCTACCTGAAAGCGGTCGTCAGTCACACCTGTGACGGAAGAAATCGCCGGAAGGCGAGCCAGCAGGCGAACGCCCAAGGGAAGCCGCGCACCACCCGAAGGGGACGTCGGTCGGATAATGTACGCCGAGGTAAATTCGCCTGAAGCCCTATCGTGCCGACGAGGGCGCTAGCGATGATGAAGATTTATGCCTTATAAGCCGGCGCATGCAAAAATCGGGAAGCGACGAATGCGAGTGACAGGTAGGTCGCCGCCGAGACCATCGCGTGTCCGCTGGGAAACTGGAATCACCGACCGTAACCAAATGGGTCACAAATGTGCGGACGGGGTCACGCAGCTGATCGCTTCAAGGTGTTGCTGGAAAGCCAACCGCAACAGCGCTTCGACGGGCCGGCGTGAAAGCAGGAGCAGGCCCGACGGCGGCAAGTGTAATAAACAGCAGAACGGCCACGCCAGCGCCTCATTGCTTGACCAGCCTCATTCGTGCCGAGAGCTCGTCGAGGTCGAAAGGTTTGACGAGAAAATCGTCAGCCCCGCCCTTCATCCCCGCCAGCCGATCGCTGTATTGGTCCAGCGCCGTCATGATGATGATCGGGGTTTTGTCGTCTTCCCTTCGAATGTCCCGCAGGAGTGACAGGCCATTGCCGTCCGGCAGGCGCAGGTCCAGGAGCACAAGGTCATACTTTTTTAACATAAGCCGACGGGCAGCATCCTTGAGGCACAAACACCAGTCAACGCGATGCCCATCGGCCACCACATGGGCCGATACCGCGTCCCCGATGTCGACATTGTCCTCGACGACAAGCACATTCACCGGATCGCGTTCCTATCTTCTGTTTTCCGCTGCGTGGTCGCGATGCTCAAGAGTTCACTCCTGCACTTTGCGAATACGTCTAGCCGTTTGTCGTAGACCGAGGTCTTTACGTTCATCATGGAGAGCACACTGTGGAACAGGTTATCGTGGGACGTCGGGGCGGTTGCCTCTTTTCGAAGGCAGGCCGTGTCGAGGTTCATCGATTTGGCGAAATCGCTGTCAAACCACGTCAGGAAGGGCACGTGTGTCTGCTGCGAGGGAGCAAACATGTATGGGGTTCCATGAAGATATAGCCCATTTTCGCCGAGCGACTCTCCATGGTCGGACATGTAAATCAGGCCGGCGGCCATCTTATCCGAACGAGCCTTGAGACGGTCGATGACGGTCGCAATGAAGTAGTCGGTGTATAGGATCGAGTTGTCGTAAGCGTTGACGATTTCCACGGTCGAGCATTTGCCAAGCTCCGGAGTGCGGCAGTCCGGAACGAACTTGCCCTGATCTTCGGGGTATCGACGATAGTAAGCGGGACCGTGGCTGCCCAGCTGGTGAAGCACTAAGACACTGTCGCCCTTGACGTTGTCTAGCCAGTCGTCGAGCTTGTCCAGGAAAATCCCATCCAAACATTCTCCGTCCTGACAGAAGCGTGGATCCTTCGAGTTGGCTAAATCCACGTATTTGATCCGCTTGGCAACGCCCTTGTCCCCCGTGTTGTTGTCGAACCACGCAACATCAATGCCGGCATGCGCTAACACGTCAGCAAGATTTTCGTTGGCCATGGCCTTGGCATGAGTGAATTCCGAGCGGGTGAACCCTGAGAACATGCATGGAATAGAGGTTGCCGTAGCCGTGCCGCAGCTCGTTGTGTTGGTGAAGTAGATGACGTTTGCAGCCTTGAGCCGCGGGTTTGTATCCCTTTGGTATCCACCGAGCGAGAAGTTCTCCGCACGAGCGGTCTCGCCCGCGACGATAATCGTAACCCTCGGCTTGTTGATGGGCAATGTGGCAGGCTTGACGGTGGCATCTGCTCCGACGGTCTGAACAACGAGCGATGCCTCGTTACCCTCGCTCATGAAGTAGCGGACAGTGCTGACTATCGGCGTAACAGGGTTGAAGCTCTTCGTGATGTCCCGACGTTCCCTGACGGCTGCAGTGTATTCGCGCGAGTAGGTCACACCACAGATTGTGAAGATGGCGAGCGAGAAGAGGATCGCGGCCAGGTTCCAGAGGATCTTCCGCACGAACGGACGGTGATCGACCCTTACCCAGATTATGAGGATCGATGGCACGATACCCAAAATTGCGACATGCACGAAGAAATCAGAGGTGATCAGATGCTGCGCTTCCGCAGGCGTTGTCTCCATCGCGTTGCGGATCATGTCACTGTCGATTACCACACCGAAGGTGTCTGTGAAATGAGATGCCACCGCGGCGACAAGGACGAGGAAAATCAGAAAAGGCTTGATGAGGTACTTGGTCGAAAAAGGGGTGATTGCGGCCACAAACAGCGCCAGCATAGCGAGATATAACGCCCAAAGCGGACCGCTGCCGCTCCCGAGATAGTCCGTCGCTTTCTTCCAGAATGTGTTGTTGCAAAACACAAGGATATAGAAGCTCGTCAACATGCAGAGCGGGATGCTGCCGATCTTCGGTCGCAAGGATCTCTTAGATGCGGCCACTTTCGTCAATTGTACTCTCCAATCGCAAACACGCGTTTTGGAGGGAATTACTGACAATTACCTGAAATCATGCCCGACCAGATTGGCATTTGGATGTGACCCCATGTCATTTTGGCTAAGATACAGTCGGGCTAGCAATCTTTTCGGTTCTGATCGCGCAGTTCGGAATCGCTTCCCCTCGCGCTTGATCCGCGATCTACGCACTGGGATACCCGCCCAACAACGTTGCCTCATCTCCCATTGCGCTGTTGACCTTTCTCCGCGTGTAGATCTGAAAACGCCCAGGATCGGCGAGCCTCGAACGGGGGATGATGCATGTTCTCATCGATCAGCGGAGTGTCGGAACAATGTCGGATGATTGCGCTTTGAAGCAGGTCCGGGAAGCACGGTGCAAGAACCCGGTGACGGCCGCTCGCTTGGCGAATGGACGAGCCATGTTCACAGCACGGAGCGCACCTCGACCCGCCCTGCAAGCATGAGTTTCCTGAAATGGCACAGCGGCTATGCCCCAAGCGCTTGCTGGCTTTATGAGGAGCACTTTACTTGCAGATCGCTTCGGCCAGAAAGCCGCGCATCGCCTCGCCAAAGGGCGGCCGCATCATATGTTCCGCCTCCATCATCTTGCTCTGGTGATAGACGGCGCGCGGATGCGAGAAGGCGAGGAAACCGAACTTGCCGTGATAGGCGCCCATGCCAGAATGACCGACGCCGCCGAAGGGCAGGCCTTCCGCCGTGACGTGGCTCATGCAATCGTTGATGGTCACGCCGCCGGAGGTCGTATAGTCAAGAACACGACGCTCCTCTTCGCCATCCTGGCTGAAGTAATAGAGGGCGAGTGGGCGCGGCCGGGCGTTGATGCGATCGATAACGTCGGCGATCCCGCGATAGGGAAGAATTGGCAGCACCGGCCCGAAGATTTCCTCCTGCAGCGCGCGCATATCGTCGGTTGGATCGAGGATCAGGGTCGGCGGCATGCGGTGGGCTGGTTGCTGCGAGAAATTCTCTCCAGCCGGATTGATTTCGACGACGCGAGCGCCCTTGACCCTGGCGTCGTCGACCAGGCGCTGCACACGGGCATGATGACGGGCATTGATGATCGAAGTGTAATCAGGATTGTCCTTCAGCGTCGGATACATCGCACTGACCGCCGCAACGGCGTGTTCGGCAAAGGCTTCAACGCTTTCCTCGGGCACGTAGACATGGTCCGGGGCCAGACAGATCTGGCCTGCGTTCAGCGTTTTAACCGTCATGACCCGACGCGCGGCGTCTGCGAGATCGGCCGAACGGCCGACGATGACCGGCGACTTGCCGCCGAGTTCGAGCGTCAGCGGCGTCAGGTTTTCCGCTGCCGCCCGCATAACATGATGGGCAACCGCCGTACCTCCGGTGAAGATCAGGTGATCGAAGGCAAGCGACGTGAAGGCGGTTCCCGTCGCCGGTCCGCCCTGGACGACGGCGATCTCCGTTTCGTCGAAGGAGCGGCCGACCAATTCCGCCATCAGCGCGGCCGAGGCCGGCGTCACTTCCGACGGTTTGATCATAGCGCGGTTGCCGGCGGCGAGAATCCCGGCAAGCGGCGCAAGGGCGAGCTGATAGGGGAAATTCCAGGGACTCACGATTCCGACCACCCCCTTCGGCTGATAGACTACCTCGGCCACCGCGTCCGGGAACAAAGCCTCGTGCTGCTCGGGCTTCAACCATTCGCCAAGATGAGCCTTGGCATATTTGAGCGAACCGACGCATGTGAAGACGTCGAGAAGCAGGCTCGCCTCGACGCTACGGCTGCCGAAATCATCCGACAGAGCCGCCGCAATCGCATCCTTATGATCGACGAGAAGGGCTATGACGCGGTCGATGCGATCGATGCGGGTCTCGATGTTCGGCGGCCCCTCCTTGAGGAAAGACGCCCTTTGCCGAGCAAGTAGGTGCTTCATGACGTCAGCACTGGCATCGGTGGCGATTGGGGTGACGGTGTTCATTGGTTCCTCCCTTGAACGATATCAGGCGGCCGGCTGGCGCACGATCGGTTTCAGCACGATGCCTCTTTCCGAGTCCTCCACAGCCTGGTTGATGTCGGCGAAATCGTAGAAGCTGACGAGCCTGTCGAACGGGAAGCGCCCTTGGCGATGAAGGTCGATCAATAGCGGGATCAGCACGTCGGGATTGGAATCGCCCTCGACGATACCGCGCACCCGGCGCCCGCCGGATAGGATATGGGTGAGGTCGAGCGTCAAGGTCGCGCCCTGCGGCGAGGCTCCGACGATGCCGCATGTGCCGCGCGGCGCCAGCACCCGTACGCACTGGTCAATAACGGCGGGCACTCCGGAGGCATCGACAGAATAGTCGACGCCGGCGCCGGTCAGCGCCATGACCGCGGTGACCGCGTCGCTCACCTTGCCGTTGACAATGTCAGTCGCTCCGAGTTCCGCCGCAAGCGCCAGCCGCGTCTCGTTCACATCGACGGCGATGATCCGTGAGGCGCCAACGACCCGCGCCGCCATCACGGCGGCCAGACCAACAGAGCCCATGCCGAAAACTGCGAGTGTTTTTCCAGGCTCGACGGCGAGCGCATTCATCACCGCGCCGGCGCCGGTCTGGATACCGCATGCCAGAGGGCCAAGCAGCGCCAGATCCGCATCCTTTGGCACTTTCACGACGTTGCGTTCATGGCACAGCGCGTGGCTTGCAAAAGAGGATTGTCCGAATATGTTGCCGTGAATCCGCTCTCCCTGGCATGAGAGCCCGCTTGAACCATCGGCGCGCGCACCGAAGAAATTGCGCGGGAAGAATTCGTGGCAATAGGTCTCCTCGTGATCGTTGCAGCTCGGGCAATGACCGCAGGAATTGAAGGTCATGACTACGTGGTCGCCTGGCGCCACCTTGGCAACGCCCGGTCCGACACGCTCGACGATGCCGGCACCCTCATGACCGAGCACCACCGGCTGCGGCACCGGCAGGTGCTGATCACGCATGACGATATCGGTGTGACAAACGCCAGTCGCTACCACGCGAACCAAAATTTCACCCTCGCGCGGCTCCTCCAGATCGAGCCGTTCCAGCGAAAACGGAATATTGGGCGCACGCGCCACCGCGGCATGGATCTTCATTATTTTGCTACCTCCCAATGATCAGCTCTAGATGACCCGGCGCCCGGACCTGTTCTTTAGCGGCCGCGTTTGTAGGCACCGAGCCCCGGCTGATAGGTCTTGTCGTCGAGGAACTGCTTCAGGCCCTCGTCGCGCCCCTTGGTCTTGTCGAGAAACAGCATCTGTTCCAGCTTGGCGTAGATATAATCGTCGGCGAGATCCCACGGCAGGTTGCGTACACGCTTGTATGTGTCTTTGGCAGCCTTCAGCGTCACCGGATTCTTTTCGAGCAGGCTGGCGCAGATCTTGCGCACGCGGGTTTCGAGCTCCGCGAGCGGCACGGCCTCGTTGACGAGACCCATTTCGGCAGCCTTGCGCCCGCCGAAGAGTTCGCCGGTCATGATGTAGTAGAGGGCGTCGCGATGGCGCATCACCTCTGCGACCGCACGGGTGACGTTGCCACCCGGCAAGATGCCCCAGTTGATCTCGGAAAGGCCGAAATTCGCCTCTTCGGCGGCGATGGCGAGATCGCAGGAGACGAGCGGCGTGAACGCGCCGCCGAAGCACCAGCCGTTGACCATGGCGATCGTCGGCTTTTCGAAATACATCAGCCGGCCCCACCAGCCGCCGGATTGGCGCCGGGCCTTCAGCGTGGCATCGCGCGGCTTGTCGTCATTGTCGCGGAAATATTCCTTGAGATCCATTCCGGCGGACCAGGACTCGCCAGCGCCGCGCAAGACGAGTACGCCGCAGCGCTCGTCACCCTCGAGCTCGTCGAGCACCTCGAGCATCCGGGCATTCAAGGCTGGATTCATCGCATTGCGCTTTTCCGGCCGGTTGAGGGTCACGAATGCGATGCCATTATCGAATTCGACCAGAACCGGCAATTGGTCTTCGGTCATGAGGTCACTCCATAAGTTTCGGCGTGATTGCCGTGGGCCGTTTCATCAGGCCTGTCGTTGAAGAGTTCGTCGGAATGCAGCTGGCGCAGAACATGTTTCTGCACCTTGCCGGACGCGGTGCGGGGAATGGTTTTGACGAAAAGGATGTGGGCCGGGCGCTTGAAGGCGGCGAGCTTTGCGGCGCAATGGCCGGCAATTGCCTCGGCCGTTGGCACAGCACCCGGCCGCAGCACGACATAGGCGAGCCCACATTCTCCCCACTTCATGTCGGGAATCCCGACGACAGCGGCATCAAGGACATCGGAATGGCTTGCGAGTACAGCTTCGACTTCAGCCGGATAAACATTCTCGCCGCCGCTGATATACATATCTTTCAACCGGTCAACGATGCGATAGAAGCCGTTTGCTTCGCGGCGGCCGAGATCGCCGGTACGGTACCAACCTTCGGTGAAGGCGGCGGCGGTTTCGGCGGGCCTGTTCCAGTAGCCTGGTGAAACCGCGGGTCCACGCAGCCACAGTTCACCGATCTCGCCTTCATCCACCTCGCGGCCGTCTTCGCCAA
Organism: Rhizobium mesoamericanum STM3625; assembly: GCF_000312665.1. Lineage (GTDB taxonomy): Bacteria > Pseudomonadota > Alphaproteobacteria > Rhizobiales > Rhizobiaceae > Rhizobium > Rhizobium mesoamericanum. Next base: position 14,641 of record NZ_HF536773.1, read on the forward strand.
CGATGCGAATGTCGAGCAACGGGGCCGGTAGACCGACGCTGCCTGGGTTGTCCCGCACCGCGCCCCGGTCGATCGGCACATGCAGCACCGTTCCAGCCTCGCTCATGCCGTAGCCGTTGACCAACGCAACGCCATCTTCAAGATAGCTTTCGATCAGCGCCTGCGTCAGCGGCGCGCCGCCCACAAATAGTGCGTGAAGACCGGAGAGGTCCGCGGCGCTATAGGCGGGGTCATTGCGCAAGGCGAGCGCAATCTGGGGCACGGCGAAATAATGGGTGATGCGTTGCTTGCGGTCAGCAAGGGCAGCCAGCGTTCGCGCCGGCGTGAAGCGGTCGGAGACCACTAGCGTACCGCCCAGCATTAATGTGGTGCGCGCCACCGCAATCAGCCCGATCGTGTGAAAAAACGGCAAGTCGCACAGCGCAACGGATCCCGGCCCGATTTCGCCAACGAAGGAAAAATTGACGGCAGCAAAGAAGGTATTGCCGCGGGTGATGACGACGCCCTTCGGCTGTCCCGTCGTGCCCGACGTGTAGAGAAGGACGCACGCCCGCTCGGCATCACAAGACACCGGCTCGGCCGGGGAGTTCGCCTCGATGCGGGCGGCAAGCCCGGCTGGGCCATCTGCCGTCGAGATTACCGCCATCTCGGGATCGACGTCTGCGAGGCTCGCCACGGCGACCGAAAACTCTTCGTCGTGGACCAGGAGCGCCGGCGCGCAATCGGCAAGGATCGGCCGAAGCTCGGCAGCGTTGAGCCGCCAGTTGAGCGGCACGTAGATGGCGCCGGCACGCTGACAGGCAAAGGCAAGCACGATTGAATCCACCGAGTTGCGCGCCAGCATGGCGACACGCGCCCCGTCCCGCCGTGTACCGAGCATATCGCCAAGCAAACCGGTGCAGCGGGCGATCCGCGCATTGAGCTCTTTATAGGTGAGCTGCCGGCCGCTCGCGATTTCGAACAGAGCCTGACGGTCTGGTGCGACGCGGGCGCGGTAGAGGATCGGATCATCCGTCACCAGTCCGCAATCCGCCGACGAAGCCATCCGGGAAAAGGAATGCGCCATATTCTCCTCCCATGCCGCCGATCCTCCGCGACGGGCATCAATTTTGTATGCAACACATACTATTATTTTTCCAGAGAGATGCAAGAGGCTGATCGCTTTCAAATCCGATCGTTCGAATGTGCACGGTGAAATCCCCAATACGGATATTGACTAACCTGCTGATTTTGAGGGTTATGGCCCCGAACGAGGCAAGAGCGAACCATGAGCACAAAACCACCGCAGGATGATGTCGAGGTCGAAGAAGCCTCCGTTGCGCCACCGCTCGACGTCGGAAGGCTTGGCGATCTCCTGGGCTTTCATCTGCGTATGGCGAATGTGGCGATCTATCGCGACTTTGCCGAAACCATGGAGGAGCTGGGGCTGACGCAGAAGCAGCTTGCAGTGATGGAACTCGTCGCCGGCAATCCAGGCGCCTCGCAGATCGACCTTGCCAATACGCTTGGCACCGACCGGGCGACGATGATGGCCCTGGTCAACCGGCTGGCAGCTCGCGACTTCGTCGAGCGCCGCCCTTCCGCGGCGGACCGCCGCCGCCAGGAATTGCATCTGACGATGGCGGGACGCACCATGCTTGCCCAGGCCCGCCAGTTGATCGACGCACACGAACAGCGTTTCACCGCCCTTTTTTCGCACGACGAAATGGACGGTCTGCTGGCTGCGCTGAAGCGGATATATAAGCGCGACTGAAACCTGCTTCCCCTCAGCCAGCGTGTCAGAGCAGCACCCGGGCCCGTTCCTGTCATCGTCCGCCGCGGCTTGCGCGCGCGGAGATTAGTCCGATGGGCGCATCCGGCGATCCAATGCGTTCAAACCTAGGGCCAGTCCGCATAACCCGAGGAGAGCATGCTGTTTTCCAAGCCGGCCGAAGCGCGGGCGATCTCACGGTAGCCCGCCGGGGAAAGGCCGGTCTTGCGCTTGAAGAAATGGCTGAAATAGGTCGGGTCGCGGAAGCCGAGGCTGTCGGAGATTTCCTGGATATTGCGAGCCGACCGCTCCAATCTCAGCTTTGCCTCCTGCACCACGCGCTCGTGCAGAAGCTGGATCGGCGAGCGGCCAAGCGTCCTTTGACAGATGGAATGCAGGCGATCGGCCGTGACTCCCAGTTCCGCTGCATAGTCGCTAATCGGCCGGTGCTGGCGAAAACCCGCCTCTACCAGCTGGCGATATCGCTGCAGGATCGACCCGGTTTCGCCCTGTCCGCGCTGCTCGCGTCTCTCGCCATCGGCGCCGCGCCACAGCGTCATCAGGATCAACCGCATATAGGCCGATGCCACCATCCAGGAGGCCCGGGAGGGATCATCGAGTTCACGCACGAAACCCAAAATTAGCGGGCCGATTTCCGCCACCAGAAACGGATCTGACGACTCGACCAGCCCGCGCTGCTCGGTGAATATGCGCAGTGAATAAGATTCCACCTTGTCGTCGATCGCATCGACCATGACCTGCGGCGAAGCCCCGACCAGATGCGCCGCGGTTCCGGCAGCGATTGACAGATCGCAGTGTGCCTGCGGCGGCACGAAGGCAAGCAGCGGCCCGTTCAACGGGCGTTGTTCGCCGCTTTCGAAGTGCAGCTCGGCCCGCCCCTCCCCGAGCAGAACGAAATGGTGAAAATCGGCATAGAGCCCTTTTTGAAAACGGATGCGCCGATGCGACAGCGATGGCCCGTGCCACTCGCCCCTGGCATAGTGATGAATGCCTCCGTCCGTTGCCAATGCCCCTCCCCTCGTTTCCTATCCATACTGCAGCAGACGCCGGATAATTACAATATTAACCCAATAAATCGCATTCCATTGGCAGATGTTAGGCGTAACCTCATCACCATCGGCCTTTGGGAGGAGGCATTCCGACAACGCAGGAACGGTCAGGGGCCTTCTTGGGCCACCGTGTCCGCTCGTGTGTCTCCCATGGCAATAATGCAGGCGCCGTTCGGGACGAGTGGGGTGGAACCGTGTTTTCAGCAAAGCTGATGATCAACAACGAGGAGATGGACGCTTCCGCTGGAGCGACCTTCGAACGCGTCGATCCGCTCACCGGCGATGTCGCAACAATCGCCTCGGCAGGATCCGTTGCCGACATGACGAGGGCCGCGAATGCGGCGGCGGCCGCTTTTCCCGACTGGTCGCAGACCGGCCCGGGCGAGCGACGCAGGCTGTTGAACGACGCCGCCGACCTTCTTGAGGCCCGCACTCCGGAGCTTATCGCCGCCATGACCGCCGAAACCGGCGCCACCACGCAATGGGCGGCGATCAATTGCGGGCTCGGCGCCGATATCTTCCGTGAGGCGGCGGCGATGACCACGCAAATATCAGGCGAGCTCATTCCCTCGGGCATCCCTGGAAGCCTCGCCATGGCGGTGCGCCAGCCGGCCGGCGTCTGCGTCGGGATAGCCCCTTGGAATGCACCGATCATTCTCGGTACCCGCGCCGTCGCCATGCCGCTTGCCTGCGGCAATACAGTCGTCCTGAAGGCATCAGAACTTTGCCCGAAGACCCACAGTCTGATCGGCGACATCCTACGTGATGCCGGTTTTCCGCGCGGAGTCGTCAATATCGTTTCCAATGCGCCGAGCGATGCCGCGGCAGTCGTCGATGCCCTGATCGCCCATCCCGCAGTGCGACGTATCAATTTCACCGGTTCCACCCGTGTCGGCAGGATCATCGCCGAAACCGCGGCGAAGCATCTCAAGCGCTGCCTGCTCGAACTCGGCGGTAAGGCGCCATTCATCGTCTTGGCCGACGCCGACATCGATGAGGCTGTGCGTGCGGCAGCCTTCGGCGCCTTCATGAACCAGGGCCAGATTTGCATGTCCACCGAGCGGATCGTCCTGATGGACGAGATCGCCGACAATTTCGTCGGCAAACTCCGGACGAAGGCGGAAACCCTCATCGCAGGCCACCCCAAAGACGGCAATACGCCGCTCGGCACGCTGATCAACGTCGAAGCGGCGCGCCGCGTGAAGTCGCTGGTCGACGATGCCCTGCAGAAGGGCGCGGTCCTCGTCTGCGGCGGCGAAGCCCACGGCACGCTGATGGATGCGACCGTCATCGATCACGTGACCGCTGCCATGCGCATCTACCGCGAGGAGAGCTTCGGACCGGTTGCGGCAATCGTCCGGGTCGGCAGCGTCGATGAGGCCGTAACTGTTGCCAACGACAACGAATACGGGCTTTCGGCAGCGGTTTTCAGTACCGATGTCAATGCGGCGATGGCCGTCGCCATGCGGCTCGAATCCGGCATCTGCCATATCAACGAGGCGACCGTTTCCGACGAACCGCAAATGCCGTTCGGCGGCGTCAAATCAAGCGGCTACGGCCGCTTCGGCGGCAAAGCCGCGATCGACGAGTTCACTGAGCTCAGATGGATCACCATGGCATCGGAAAAACGGCACTACCCGATCTGAACTGATCGGTCGGGATGACCAATGGGACACGGGCGGGAGGCCCGTATCGAGAGGGAGGAATGATTTCATGAACGGTAAACTCAACGCGGCATCGCTCACTCGCCGCTCTTTCATCGCATCGACCATGGCTGGCGGCGCGGCGCTGGCGTTTTCCGGCCATACGGCCCTCGCTGAGAGCAGCGATACGCTGAAAGTCGGCTTCATCAGTCCGCGCACCGGCCCTCTTGGCGGTTTCGGCGAGACAGACGCTTATGTGCTCGACCTCGCGCGCAAGGCGCTGGCGAACGGCCTGCAGGCAGGCGGCAAGACCTGGAAGGTGGAGATCCTCGACCAGGATACCCAGTCCGATCCCTCGCGTGCCGGCCAGCTGGCGAAGGACCTGATCAACAACCAGGCGATCGATCTGATGCTTGCCGTCTCGACGCCCGAGACCATCAATCCGGTGGCTGATGCCTGCGAGGCCTCGGGCATTCCGTGTCTTTCGACGGTCATGCCCTGGGAAGCCTGGTATTTCGGCCGCGGCGCCAAGCCCGGGGCGCCTTCGCCCTTCAAGTGGACCTATCATTTCGGCTTCGGTGTCGAAGAATTCCACAAGGCCTATGTTTCGCAGTGGAACCTGATCGAGACCAACAAGAAGGTCGGCGTGATGTACCCGAACGATGCCGACGGCAATGCGATCCGCGCCCATCTGGCGCCGGCGCTCGCCAAGGCGGGCTTCACCATCATCGATCCCGGCGCCTATGAAACCGGCACCACGGATTTTTCGGCGCAGATCGCTCTCTTCCGGCAGGAGGGCGTGGAAATCTTCAACTCTTTCCCGATCCCGCCTGACTTCGCCGCCTTCTGGCGTCAGGCCGCGCAGCAGGGCCTCACCCAACAGATCAAGATCTGCCAGGTCGCCAAGACTGGTCTCTTTCCATCAGACATCGAGGCGCTCGGCGACCTCGGCATGAACATCGGCAGCGCCGCCTACTGGCACAAGGCTTTCCCCTACAAGTCGACGCTGACGGGCGTATCTGGAACCGAGCTCGCCGACGGCTATGAAACAGCAAGTGGCAAGCAGTGGACTCAGCAACTCGGCGCCAGCCTTGCGCTGCTCGACGCCGGCTTCGATGCGCTGAAGGCGAGCGCCGACGTCAAGAGCAAGGAAGCGGTAGCCAAGGCGATTAGCACGCTGAAGACCACCACGATCGCCGGCAAGGTCGACTTCACCAGCGGTCCGGTCGCCAACGTCTCTCCTGGGCCAATCATCGGTACGCAATGGGTGAAAGCGCCGGAGGGCTCGAAGTTCGCGCTCGACTACGTCGTTACCGAAAATGCCACAGACCCTAACGTCCCGGTCGGCGCCAAGCTCATCGCTTACAACGGATAACCCACAGTGCGGCAGGAAGCTCAAAGACGGCCGGGGGGAGCCTTTCTCTCGGCCAGGGGAATAGGCAAGCGATTCGGCGCCCTGGTCGTGCTGGAGAATCTCAATTTCTCCATGGCCGACGGCGAGGCGGTCGGCATTGTCGGGCCGAACGGCGCAGGCAAGACGACGCTGCTCAGCGTGCTCGCCGGCGCCTTCCCTCCAAGTCAGGGCACCATCACCTTCGATGGCGCCGACGTCACCAACTGCACCGCGGCGGAGCGCTGCCGGTCCGGCCTCGTGCGGACGCATCAGATTCCGAAACCCTTCAGCGGCATGACCACCTTCGAAAACGTCTTCGTCGCTGCATCCCACGGCAATGCCGCAGGCGGCAACGAAGCCTACGAGCGCGTGGTGGATTCGCTCTCGCTCTGCGGCATGCTCGGAGTAGCCAACCGCCCGGCCGACACGCTCGGCCTCTTGGATCGTAAACGCCTGGAGCTCGCCCGGGCGCTTGCCACGCAGCCGAGGCTATTGCTGCTCGACGAGATCGGCGGAGGCCTGACCGATGGCGAGGCGAGCGAGCTTGTCGAAACCATCCTGGAATTGCGCCGCCGCGGCATCGGCATCGTCTGGATCGAGCATATCGTTCATATCCTCTTGCAGGTTGCGGAACGGCTGATCTGCATGGATGCCGGCAGGATCATTGCCGATGGAGAGCCCAAAACGGTCATGAGCAATGCGGAGGTGGTCAAGGCCTATCTCGGAGGGACACCCGCATGAGCCTCCTCTCGATCCAGAACCTCGACGTCCGTCACGGCCTGCTCCAGGCGGTGCGCGGGGTCAGTTTCGATATCGCCAGGGGCGAGGTGCTGGCGCTGGTCGGCGCGAACGGCGCGGGCAAGACAACGCTACTCAGATCGATCGCCGGTGCCCATTTTCCATCTTCCGGTCGCGTCCTTCTCGGCGATGAAGACCTGGCTCACGTCCCCTCCCACAAGCGGATCGCCAAGGGCATCGCCCTGGTGCCGGAAGGCAGGCGCCTGTTTTCGCAGATGACGGTCGAAGAGAACCTGCTTCTCGGGAGAAGCTGCGGGCGCAAGGGCGAGTGGAGCATCGATCGCGTCCTCGACGCCTTTCCCAACCTGAAACCCCGCCGTCACGCCAAGACGGGGCACCTGTCGGGCGGGGAACAACAGGCGACCGCGATCGGCCGGGCACTGATGAGCAACCCCGACATTCTTCTGTTGGACGAAGTCTCGCTCGGGCTATCGCCTCTGGTCGTCGATCGCGTCTACGCCCAGTTGCAGGAGTTGCTGACGTCTGGAACAACCATTGTGCTGGTAGAACAGGACCTCGCCCGCGCCATGAGCGTGGCAAGCCGTGTCATTTGCATGCTGGAAGGGCGCGTCGTCCTCGACAGGGCAGCAGCGGCCGTCACCCGAGACGAGGTCACCAAAGCCTATTTCGGTTTGCACCGGGCAGCCGGCGAAAGGAGCGTATCGTGATCAACACGCTGATCCAGGGCATCCTGCTCGGCGGCTATTATGCGGTCATCGCCTGCGGGTTGTCCTTCATGTTCTCCGTTATGCGGATCATCAATCTCGCGCACGGCAGCCTGGCGGTCGCCGCCGCTTACGGGCTGTGGCTGCTCGCCGCCAAAGCCGGCATTCCGCCTTTCGCCGGCCTGCTGATCGTGCTGCCCGTGATGGCGGTGGTCGGTTGGCTGCTGCAGCGCTTCATCTTGGAACGCAGCGCCCGCGGCGGCATGCTGCTGCCGATTCTGACGACTTTCGGCCTGTCGATCGTCATCGACAACCTGTTGTTCGAGCAGTTCGGCGCCGACACCCGCTCCCTCGCACCCTTCATCGGCAATCTCTCCTATGCATCCTGGCAGCTGCCGGGCCACATCTTCGTCGGCAAGCTTGCCGTCATTATGATGGCGACCGCGATCCTGCTTCTTGGTGCGCTGCAATTCTTCCTCGGCCGCTTTGCCCTCGGCCGTGCCATCCGTGCCACGGCGGAAGATCCCGACACGGCAGGGCTGGTCGGCATCGATGCACGCAGGGTGAATGCCGTGGCCACCGCCATCACCATGGTCACGGTCGGGATTGCCGGGGCCTTTCTTGGGATGCGGGCGACCTTCAGCCCCTATGCGGGCGGCCCTCAGCTTCTCTTTGCCTTCGAGGCCGCGGTCATCGGCGGAGCCGGATCCCTCTGGGGCACGCTTGCCGGCGGTATCGTTCTCGGCCTCGCCCAGTCCTTCGGCGCGCAATTGCATCCGCAGGGCTTCCTGATCGGCGGCCATGCAGTGTTCCTGCTGGTTCTCTTCGTCAGGCTGTTCGGGTTCGGCATGCCGGTTCTCGACAAACTTGGCGCATCTCGCAAATTTTGCGCCCGTCTCCGGAGCCCGACATGACACCCAACACGACCCTTGCCTCCAACGGAATATCGATCGAACGCTGGACGAAATCGTCGCGGGTGGCCCTCGCCCTTATTGCGACGATGCTTGTCCTTTTGATGTTCGCGCCCGCAGTGCTCGGCGCCGGTGCGATCGACAGGCTGACGGCCCTGTTCATCTATGTGATCCTTGCCGCCATGTGGAATGCGCTCGCCGGTTTCGGCGGGCTGGTCTCGGTCGGTCAGCAGGTGTTCTTCGGCCTCGGCGCCTATTTCACCATTCGCCTGGCAGATGTGGGACTGGGTCCCTTCGTCTCGGTCTTTGCCGCCGCAATCGTGACGGGGGCGCTGTCGATCCCGCTTTCGCTATTTATGTTGCGGCTGAAGGGCGGCGAGTTCGCCATCGGCATGTGGGTCATCGCCGAACTCGCCCATTTGCTCGTCAACCTAGACCGCCTTATCCAGGGGGAAACGGGAACATCGCTGATCTCGCTCAATGTCTATGACAGCGGAATGCGGCGGGCAACGATATACTGGCTCGCCCTGACCTCCATGACGGCCCTGCTCGGCGCTCTCTTCATGCTGATGCGTAGCCGCGCAGGGGCGGCGATGCAGGCGATCCGCGACAATGAAGAGGCGGCGACGTCAGTCGGCGTGCGCGTGATAGCGACCAAGAGGTTGCTCTTCGTGCTCGCCGCTTTCGGCATCGCCGTCGCCGGCGGCCTATGGCTGGCAACCGCCACGACCTTCCAGCCGAAGACCTATTTCAGCGTCCAGTGGACGGCATACATGATCTTCATGGTGCTGGTCGGCGGCATCGGGAAGTTCGAAGGCGCGATTCTCGGCGCCATCCTGTTCTTCGTGATCGAGACTTTCTTCGGCTCAGCCGGGGTCTGGTACCTGATCGGGCTTGGCGCCACCGCGCTGATTTTCTCGCTCTACCTGCCGCGGGGCCTCTGGGGTGAAATTGAGCGCCGCTATGGCCTTCAGCTTCTGCCCGTCGGCTACCGGCTGACGTTGCCCGGTGTGAATAAGGTCCGATGGGAAGAATGAACAGCCTTGCTTCCTGGTTTCCTAGCAAAAGGTGAAATCCATGCTTTTTGGTAAAACAATCCTTGTCACCGGTGTGGCTTCCGGCATCGGCGCGCGCACGGCGGAACTGGCAGGCCAGATGGGCGCCGAAGTTATCGGCGTCGACGTGCGCGAACCCGCCAAGGGAAGTGCCGTCTTCATCAAAGGCGATCTATCCACTCCATCGGGCGTTGCCGAGATCGTCGCGCAGCTTCCCACGCGCCTTGACGCGCTCGCGAATGTCGCCGGCCTTTCCGGCAGCACCGGCGTCGTTTCGACGCTCGCCGTTAATTTCTACGGCCTGCGAGCCCTGTCGGAAGCCGCCGCACTCCGCCTGCGCGAAGGCGGCGCCATCGTCAACGTCGCCTCGATCGCCGGTTACGGATGGCGCGCCAATCTCGAACGGGCCAAGTCGCTTGCATCAATCGAAGGCTTTCCGGATGTGGCGGATGTTGCCGCCGAACACGATCTCAAGGACGAGCAGGGCTACCCACTCTCCAAGGAGCTGCTGCTGCTGTGGACCATGCGCGCGGCTCACCAGCCATTGTTCAAGAACCGCGGCATCCGCGTCAATGCGGTGAGCCCCGGGCCGGTGGAAACACCGATCCTTAAACAGTTCCGCGCCGTGCTCGGCGATGCCAGGGTCGACAGCGACATCACCCGTGTCGGCCGTGCCGGTACCGCCGCGGATATCGCGCCCGCCGTGCTCTTCCTCTGCTCGGACGGCGCACGCTGGATCAACGGCGCCAATCTCGCCGCCGACGGCGGCCTAGAAGCATCCATCAACGCCGAAGTGCTCGGCTTCTAACTTTTTTTCCCAGGAGACCCACGATGAATATTTCTCTTCTCATCAACGGCGCGGACCGCGCGGCCTCCGGCGGCCTTACCTACGATCGCCTCGATCCCTTCACCGAGAAGCTCGCAAGCCGCGCCGCCGCTGCCAGCCTCGCTGATGTCGCGGCGGCAGGTGAAGCCGCCTCGGCTGCCTTTCGCAGCTGGTCGAAGACCGGCCCCGGCCAGCGCCGCGCGATCCTGATGAAGGCCGCCGATATTATGGATTCGAAAGTCGGCGAGTTTACCCGGCTGATGATCGAGGAAACCGGAGCAACAGCGCCTTGGGCCGGCTTCAATGTGATGCTCGCAGCCAATATCCTGCGCGAGGCCGGCGCCATGACGACACAGATCGCGGGTGAAATCATCCCTTCCGACAAGCCGGGCACGCTCGCCATGGGTGTTCGCCAGCCCGCCGGCGTGTGCCTCGCGATCGCCCCCTGGAATGCGCCTGTCATTCTTGCCACCCGCGCAATCGCCATGCCAATCGCCTGCGGCAATAGCGTGATCCTCAAGGCCTCCGAACAATGCCCGGGCACGCACCGGTTGATCGCCGCTGTTCTCACCGAAGCGGGCCTGCCCGCAGGAGTCATCAATGTTCTCACCAACGCGCCGGAGGATGCAGCTGAGATCGTCGCCGCGCTGATCGCCCACCCGGCCGTCAAGCGCGTGAATTTCACCGGTTCGACCAAGGTCGGCAGGATCATCGCCGAGACCTGCGGCAGACATCTCAAACCTGCCCTTCTCGAACTCGGCGGCAAGGCGCCGCTCGTCATTCTCGACGACGCCGATATCGACGGCGCCGTCAATGCCGCCATTTTCGGCGCCTTCATGCATCAGGGCCAGATCTGCATGTCAACAGAACGGATCATCGTCGACGAGGCGATTGCCGACACGCTCGTCGCCAAACTGGCCGCCCGCGCCGCTGACCTGCCGGCGGGCGATCCCCGCGGCCACGTCGTGCTGGGCTCGCTGATCAGCCTCGACGCGGCGCAGAAAATGGAGGAGTTGATCGCCGATGCGACGGCCAAGGGCGCCAAACTCGTGGCCGGCGGCCACCGCTTCGGCACCGTCGTCGAGGCGACGCTGCTCGATCACGTAACGCCAGAGATGCGCGTCTATTCGGAAGAATCTTTCGGGCCGGTGAAGCCGATCATCCGTGTCTCCGGCGAGGAGGAAGCGATCCGCATCGCCAACGATACCGAATATGGCCTATCGGCGGCCGTCTTCAGCCGTGACGTCAAACGCGCCATGGCGGTTGCGGCGCGCATCGAATCCGGCATCTGCCACATCAACGGGCCGACCTTGCACGACGAGGCGCAAATGCCGTTCGGCGGCGTCAAAGGTAGCGGCTACGGCCGTTTTGGCGGCAAGGCGGCGATTGCCGAATTCACCGACCTGCGCTGGATCACGGTGGAGGATTCCGCCCAGCACTATCCCTTCTGAGGGCCTTGACCGCGCGTAAAGACGCGACGCTCGATGAAATGGTCCAGCCCGTGGAGGGCGTTCGCGAGTTCGCCCTCCATTCTATGCCCATGCGTAGCATCGCGAGGCACTTGGTGATCTCTTGCGGAAGAACGCTGACACTGTCCGCGTTGCGAGGCTTTCGTTCGATCCAGATGGCTTTGTAGCTCACATCGCTACCATCTGGTACGAGGAGAGCCATGTAGCACATTTGATTCTCGCGGCGTTCGGCGAGAGATTGCTGAACTCGCCCCGCTGTTGCCGCCCTCCGATCATCGCCTATATTTCCAACCATACGGCACTTCGTTCCAAAGTGACGCAACAGCGCAGCGATTCCTAGGAGCAACAGGTTCTCTCTTGTTGCCGATCTCGCTCGCAACAAAAGCAACAAACTCGGCAGCAACCATGGTGCTACACCAGGATTACGCGCGAAAGGCTCACAGGCCCTGCAGCCGGCCTGTTGCCAGTCGCTCGCGCAGCTTCAGGGCCGAAACTGCACTCTTTGGAACTCGGCGCTTGGCAGAGGAAAAATGCGCTCTCTCAAGTCCAGCACCGCATCCGGGACTGCGGGATGCTTTTCGAAATCATGAGCAAAAAGGGAGCGATAAGGCAGCTAGTTCAACCCTTCGATGAGGATCCAGCCTTATGTCGTTCAGGCACAAACACTGGGCTGCGTTTTAAGGATGCTAGCCTTTAGAGCGTTAAAGGGAGCCAGTTGGCTAATCTTCTCTCGCCTCGTCAATCGCATCATCGACTTTTTCACTCTCCTCGTGCTTGCACGCCTACTAACGCCTGCGGACTTTGGCATTGCGGCGTTGGCCACATCGCTCGTCGTTGTTGTGGATAGCGTTCTTGAAATTCCGGTTACCCAAGCGCTCGTCAGGTTGAAATCGATCGACAGAAGCCATCTCGATACAGGTTTCACGCTTGGCTTCTTGAGAAGCATTGTAGTCGCGATCGTCATCCTGGCGATTGCTTGGCCTCTTTCCACAGTCAACCAGGACCAGATACTTGTTCCGCTTGTCTCGGTGTTGGCGATAGGACCAATTGCTAAAGGATTTAGCAGCCCGGCCATGGTTCATTTTGCTCGGAACCTGGGGTTTAGGCCGTTTTTCGTAATTGAGGTAACGGGAAAAATCGGCGCCTGCGCCGTGGTCGCAATCATTGTTTTTTCCGGAGGTAGGTATTGGGCAATTGTCGCCAATTTCGCGATGGCGTCCGTCGTCGCCACGTTGCTGTCTTACGTTTTGGCGCCGTATCGCCCTGCCCTCTCACTTTCCCGCCTCGCGGACTTCGCAAGATTTATCGGCTGGTTCAGTGCCGCTCAACTGGTGGCTGCATTCAATTGGCAGTCTGACCGGTTTCTGATCGGCATCTTTTCCGACAAGGCATCACTAGGGCGCTACGCAGTGGCAAGCGACGTGTCTGTAATTCCGACGCAGAGCATCATCGGCCCCGCCATGCAACCGGTCATGGCGGCATTTTCTCAAGTATCTTCGGATCCCGAACGCATTGGGATTGCGTTTCTGAAGGCAGTCCGGTTTGTGATGCTCATTTCCGTTCCGGCTTGTCTTGGAATTTCGTTGACCGCGGATCTCATCACCGATCTTTTGCTTGGCTCGCAGTGGGTGGAAGCAGCGCCAATATTGAGCGTGCTTGCCCTGTCGATCATACCGATCCCCTACTACCAGACTTTGTACTCAGCCAGTCTCGCGCTTGATTGTCCGCACGTCATCTTCAGGCTGAACATTATTGATCTTTGTTTCAGGATCGCTTTTCTCGGGGTTGGCTTCTACCTCTATTCCGTCATGGGCGTCAGCATAGCGAGGGTTGTCCTGTCTTCCATCATGTTTATCTTCTATTTCACGAACACGCGACGCATGCTCGGCATCGATATTCGTGCGCAGTTGAAAAACATATGGAAGATTTTTTTAGCCGGAACGGTCATGACAATCTGGGTGCTGATCCTCCGGAAGGAGATGGAAGACCACATCTGGTACAATGTTTTGGAGCTTGCGCTGATTTCGTCAACGGGTGCAGCCGTCTACGGCGCGGCTCTGCTCGCACTTGGTATGAGACTCGTCGCGGGCGGCGGTCGGTTTGAAGTCGCCGATCGAGGCTAGCGCGGTCCGCTCGCAAATACGGCCTGCAGAAAGCCGCGTAGCGAACGCTCACCCGCATCAAGTCTATAGGCAATGCTTTGGCGTGCCCGTCGGTTCGGAAGGACTGCGGTTAGCAATAGGAAGCACGTAAATTCCACTTTTGCGTTTATGGAGTGGTACCCCGCCCAAAGCCGCCAAATTAGCCGTATTGCATCTGCTGCCGATGCGCGTCGACCCTCGGCAATTGCGAGATAAAATGAGCGCTCGAGATAAAAGTAAGTCTGTTCGGCGGGAACCAGCTTAAGTCCCGCGCCCGACCGAGCCAATATTTTGCTCAGATGAGCCATGCGGTCAATGAACCGGCTGATCTCCCTGCGCAGCAGCACAGCATCCGGGAGCCTGCCAAGGCCCGAGTCGTTGCGATCGTGTATCCGATAACGTCCCAAGGGCTTGGAAAGACTGACGACATCACCCCAAAATGGCGCGGCGACAAGGATTACGCCGTCAACCGTTTGCTCGTAATCAACTTCTTCGAGCAGGCTGCAGAGATCGCGCCTGAAGACATTGCCGGAGGTCGGCGGCGACATGTACACCCCGGTGCGCAACACGCTTTCGGCCAGGTGCCGGTCCCTGAAAGCGCCGAGCTTGGGCACGGGGCCGCTGATGACCTTCCCGCTCTGATCAATTCGTGTCAGCGGAAATTGGAGCTTGGCGACGCCTTCGTCGAGATTCTCGATGATCGTGTCGATGGCCCCAGGTTCTAACTCGTCGTCCGCATCGAGAAACAGAACAAAGGGCGCATTTGTACGGCTCAGTCCATAAAGGCACGCAGACCGGGAGCCGTTATTCTTGGTGCGGTAGCAGCGCACCCCCTCACGTTGAATGACGGCCCACGACGCATCTGTCGATCCATCGTCAACGACAATTAGCTCGCAATCCTCATGCGCCTGCGAAGTTACGCTGCGTATTGCTTGGGCGACATACCGCTCGTAGTTCCAACAGCTTATGATCACTGCGAGCCGTGGTATTTTCATGGTTGTCTTATTGCCCGTTCTTGCATGAATTACGGATTTTGAGGGTTCGTCGTCATCTTCCACCAATGACCGCCATACCAACCAGCTTAGCGCGGGCACGTCTCAGCTGTTGCAGCCCGCTATTGATTTCGCCGATTGAAGTCTTGCCGAGGATTGCTACGAGAACGACCACATCGGCATGCGTCGCAAGTGCTAGTGCATCCTTGGACTGGTCGAGTGCCGGTAAATCCAGCAGCACGTCTCCCTTGAGGCGTACGGCATCCAGAATTCTAGAGACGCGTGGATGACGAAAATCGACAAACAGATTTGCCGTTTCGTTGGCTGAATGGATCGGCAGGACGGCTACCCCATGGCGATTTTCGAACACGAGCTGATCCGGCGACGTGCCTAAGACGGCAGCATCTGTCAAGGAAGGCGCTACAAGGTGGGCCTCTTCCCCTCTTTGATCGGTGGTCTCGGCTGCACGAAAGAGGGTGACGTAGCGGCCACTTCCCCTGATGATTTGGGATAGGTTGCGGCAAAGAGTTGAGATCCCCCTGCCCGCGGTCGACCCAACGACAGCGATAACCAAACCGCGCTCGCTGCGGAGCGCTAAACACGCAATTTCGATGGAAGTCCTCAAATCACGGATAGAGGCGGCGTATGCAGGTTTCTCGTCAAGAACATGTCCGGTGATTGCGTTGTGGTCTCCAGCCGCTGGAATGAGCCCCCAACAAGGAACGTTGGTTTCCCGTACCAATTCGTCAGCGTTGGTTATCTTTCCGTCCCGGGCCAAGCTCAGTGCCACCCAGCTGGATCCAAACAGAAAACCGAGAATGCCTCCAAGCAGGGTGATCAGTAATCCACGCGGACCAGCCGGACTCAAGGGCGGTAGCGCTGCTCCGATGACACGAGCGTCCGCGTCTGGCGTTGGTATTGCCGGCAACGAGCCGTTCTTCATTGCTTCGCCGGCTGCGTTGACTTGCGCCGCGAGCGCATCCAACCGGCCCTGCAATGCCTCGCTTCGGGCTCGTACCGCCTCTGCCTTGAAGGAGACCGCCTGCATGATGTAACCGGAGACAGCCGCATTCGCGACCCGGGCGGGGAGCGTGGGATCAATCGAAGAATATTCGATTTCGATAACGTATGATTGACCGACGCGGCGAACCGACAGGCGCTTGGCGAAGGTGGAGAATGCTTCTAGGCGAGCATCTGCCGCAGGGTTGCGGACTTTGCCGTTTACGCTGCTAGAGTGGGGGGCAGTAGCGCTTGGCAATTGTAACCCCATCCCATACCCACCAAGCGCGCTTCTTGCCCAAGCGAGCAGCCCCTCAATGGCTGAGGGAGGTTGCGGTCCGAGCTCGGGATCGCTTTGAAGATCCAAACTTTCAAACACCGCTGACAGTAAGCGCTCCGAACGTATAATCTGCAACTCACTATCGGCGCGATTGAGGTCAAGCGCTTGAGGGGCGTCGACGTCTTTTCCAGGCACTGCAGCCTTGCGAGGCTCCAGGAGCAATGTTGCCGTTGATGCATAGGTTCGGGGCAAGGAACGCGCATAAAATCCTGCCAGTACAAGCCCGATTACAGTACAAGCAATCAATGCGAACTTGTGCTTCCATATCAGCACCCGCATTTCGCGAAGAAGCGCGATTGGCCCATCGCTTGCACCCTTGTCCGGATCATCTAACCGCCAAAGCCGCGAGGTCCGTTCGATCGTCGGTGATTGATTAGACATGATCTCTCTTATATCTGGGAGCCGCTTGCCGCTCCTCATTCCGAGCAGGGAGGCTAGCAGCGCGTTCGGGCTCCAGCCGTCCACGAAAAACGTCGGCAAGTCCCATAAGGTTACCTCTCGCGCGCCCGCGTCTGTCGATAAACGGTTCGGGCCATGCGGCTCGACCGAAATTGCTTGCCATATTGCGCAGCACCTGACCGGCAACCTTTGGCATCGTCATTGTCCCTTTTCGCAACATGTAAAGCGGATTGACGACCTGCGAATAGCCGAGCCGCTCGCCACTTACGCGACCGCTTTTGACACCCAAATGCACACCGGATGCCTCAGACGACTTGACGAGGCGCCCACCACGCCGAGCAAGGGCGGCGGCAAAGTCTCGATCTTCCAACCAACCATAAAGGACCAAGCGCTCGTCGAAACGAACCTCGCCTATCGCGCAGACGCGGAACGCCATGTTGCATCCGTACGGACTATACGGTTCGCTCCACAAGCGTTCGCTATGGGGCGCAGTGTCAAGCATGTGCAACGCGTCCTCAAACAGAATTCCCGGCCCTTTGATGCCGTCCGCGACAACAGTTCCGGTAAAGCCCACGACCTGACTTTCATCTCGGAAGGTTTCGATGGCCGCTGCGAGCCAGTTCTTGTCCGCCACGAAGTCATCATCGAAAAAGACTACGATTTCAGTATCCGGTGGCAGATGAGCCAGAGCAGTGTTGCGTTGCGCGGCCAAACCCGGCGGGCCAATAAGGACAGTCACGCCGGGATGGGAGACAAGGTCGCCCGCGTCGCCTTTGTCTACACAGGATACGATGATGGCTCCCGGCGCCACAGTTTGGGTCGCCAACAGATGTCGAACGGTGCGGCTGACGATATTAGGACGACCTCGCGTTGCATAGGCGACGCAGACGTGGGGCACAGCCGCAAAATAAGGCTTGTAGATTCGTGGTAAAACAGCAGGGCGATCGAGCAACTCAAGATAGCCCGCAGCAGTATTCGACCACGAGAACATCCTTGCCCGTTCCCGACCCCGTTCCACGAGATCATTCTTCAGTTGTGGTGAACCATTGAGAGCCTGGATATGCCGGATCCAACCTCTGGAATCGAAGGGCGAAGCAAGCAGAGCCGCTTGTCCGCAAACCTCAGGCATACTGGCACAGTCGGCAGCGACAACCGCGCAACCTCGCGCCATGGCTTCGATGATGGGCAGGCCGAAGCCTTCCGTCAATGACGGAAAAGCAAGACAAAGCGCCCTGTCCAGCAGATATGCAAGGTCGTCATCGGAAACATGGTCTAGTCGATAGATATTTCTCTTCCGATCAAGCGTGCCATGGGTAAATATCTCGGCACCACCGCCCGCAAAGACGAGATCGATGCCGAGCTCATCGAGCCGTTCAGCCGCCGAGACAAGCATTGCGAGGTTTTTATGCCTGGCACGAGAGCCGATCGCCAGAACGAATTGCCTGTCGCTGGACTTCAACTGTTCTGCAAAGAGCCGCGCGGCGATTTTTGCCTGATCCGGATTCCAGCTTAGCGCATGTTCATGTCCGTTTGGAAGTACCGCGATGTCTTTGGCACAGATGGGAAGGTGGCGGGCAATCTGGCGCGCTGCGGCATACGAAACCGTCGCGATACGCACGGAATGACGCACGAGTCGGGGCTGGAGAACTTGGTAAGCTAGCCTGAAGAACCGCCCATAACTGTCTGGAGCAGCGAATATGTTTGCGTCATGAATACAAACGATCTGATCGTTCTTAACGGCCGGCGCCGTGTTGCACAGATTGAGCAATCTGCCTTCACACATGGACGGAAGTCTGAGTTGTTCCCATGCGTGTCCTCGCAGCACGCCAGACGTCTTAAGAGCTATATGCTGCAGGTTCGGATCCACCGCCGCGATCGGCGCAGCAATTGACGCGCGCATCTCAGTACCGATCAAGGCTGCATCCAAGGCTTTCACGACGTTCAAAGCGTAGCGTTGTACGCCTGTCGTGCGCTGCCCAAGAAAACGGCCATTGATTGTAAAGACGGCATTCATAGCCCGATCCCGCCGCCGCGGCCTATGTGTGCTACGCCATGATTTCTTCGCGCGAGCACGGGCTCGCATGGATTTGAGTTACAACGAGAACGAAATGCGTGTTGACCATTCGCCGCCGGCCGCCTTTCAAATTCACCCTGTCCAACCGTAATGCCCATCGGCGCCGATCTCAGACTAGGCAGAGGATGGTGAAAGGAATCATGGATACTCACCAATGCTGCGCTCCTCGTGAAGGATTTGCCCGCAAAGCCATAAACACGGCAAACCGCCGCCCCCGCGCCGCTGACTGCTTGGTCGTCGATCGCCAACCAATCCCAGCGTTGCCGAATCTTGGTGCTGCTCAACACGTATGCCTGGCGCCGACCAGTATTTCGGTTTCGCAGCCCGAACCGGTGACACTCAACAACTGCCGCGTAACTGCAGCACCGCGGGGATCGTTTTGAGCATGATGATCAAGTCACCCCAGGTCGTTCGCTCGGTGATGTAGCGCACATCAAGCTCCACACGTGCGCTGTAGCTGGTGTTGCTCCTTCCACTCACTTGCCAGAGGCCGGTCAACCCCGGACGGACCTGGGTGTAATACCCAAAATAGGGACCATAGAGCTCGACTTCGCTCGCAACGATCGGACGGGGACCAACAAGGCTCATTTGGCCGCGTATGACATTGATCAACTGCGGTATCTCGTCGATGCTGCTCCTTCGCAGAAACCGTCCGAGAGGCGTGACGCGGGGGTCATCTCTCAGCTTCCGGGCGGCGTTCCATTCCGCCCTGGCGCGCGGATTTGCCGCAAGATGGCGTAAAAGCACGTCGGCCCCTTCCGGCACCATCGTCCTGAATTTGAGGCACCGAAACCTCGTCCCGCCTTTGCCGATGCGCGTATGAGCAATGACGATCGGCCGCCCCTGAATGAACAGCAAGATCGCCATCACCATCAAGATCATCGGGGAAAGCAATATCAAGCCAACCACTGCCAGGACCACGTCGAGGCCGCATTTCAGCCAATCTGAAGCGAAGCTTGAGATATCCCTGCGTGCCGCCGACCGCCGCGGCGAGATTAAACTGCTATCTGTCCCGTTCAGTTCGTCGAAATCACGTCCAAGATCGATTTCTCTCATCTGCTGAACTCCCGACAAGAAAACGGGTAGGTTAACAAGCAGTAAAGGATTTGACAATGCTCTATTGCGATGCACATAAAAAGAGTGCGTCGCAATATCCTTGAGTATCCGGCGAGATCCCCTAAGATTCTTACCTTCTGTATTACGGTAGGAGGTACATAAATACTTTCGATGATCGTCGCAAAAGCTGTGCGGCCTCACGCGAAACGAGAGTATTTCCTACTTTTGCTGGTGGAGCATCTTATGCGTGTAGCGATCATTCACTATTGGCTGGTGGGCATGAGAGGTGGCGAGAAAGTTCTCGAGGCGCTTTGCCATATCTACCCAGCGGCTGACATATACACGCACGTGTGCGATCCGTCCGCCATTTCCAACTCGATCAAAAGTCATAAGATTTCGACCACGTTCATCGCCCGCCTGCCCTATGCGAAGAAAATGTACAAACGATATCTGCCGCTAATGCCCATGGCGTTGGAGCAAATCGACCTTGGGGGCTACGATCTCGTCATCAGCAGTGAATCCGGCCCTGCAAAAGGCATTATACCCACCTCGCCGGCCGTGCACATATGTTACTGCCACTCTCCGATGCGCTACATCTGGAACATGTACAACAGGTACTATGACAGTTCAGGGCTGCTCACACGGTTGATGATGCCGCCGTTGGCACATTACCTCAGGACGTGGGACGTCGCGACATCTAACCGCGTCGACGATTTTGTTGCAAATTCGGCGACCGTCGCACATCGGATCAAGAGCTATTACAGGCGTGACGCCGAAGTCATTCACCCGCCAGTTGACACGCAGGCATTCCGACCCGTCGCAACCAGTGAGCTCGAAGACTATTATCTACTGGTCGGGGAGCTCGTGAGCTACAAACGACCGGACCTGGCTATTGAAGCCTTCAATCGAATGAAGACGAAGCTGGTCGTCATTGGCAGCGGCGAAATGCTTGGGCGTCTGCGAAAGATCGCGGGGCCGACCGTCACGATATTGGGCACTCAATCCTTTGACGCTCTCAAACACTATTATGCGCGTTGCAAGGCGCTGGTTTTTCCGGGCGAGGAGGATTTCGGAATTGTGCCTGTCGAGGCCATGGCAAGCGGCAGGCCGGTTATCGCTTACGGTCGTGGCGGCGCCACCGAGACCGTCGTCGCGAACCAAACCGGTGTGTTTTTCGAAACACAAGGGGTTGATGCAATTGTTGACGCAGTCGAACGTCTGCAGCGGATTGATTTCAATCCAAGTGACGCCGTTGCCAGAGCCGCGCAGTTCCGAAGAGAAGTCTTCGTCGACAAATTCAGCTCGTTCGTCAGAAAAGCGACCGGCAGCAGCACCGACCTCCTTCGGGCTCGAGCCGGTTAGTGCAGCGCCCTTTCCGCCTTGGATAATGTTGGTTGGAGTAAGACATGCGATCATATCCCCTAAGGCACAGGCAAGATCAAAACTCATCAATTTTTGCCGATTTCTGGCGCAGCCTCAGGAGAATGGTCGTCCCATTCTTTCTTTCAGCGTTGGCTACTTTCGCTGTGCCCGCCACCTCGGTCGCCTCGCCCGACGACTATATTCTCGGCCCACAAGATACACTGAAGATCCGCGTTTACGAATGGCGACCCTCGACAGGGACGGCTTTCGAATGGGTACCGCTGACCGGAGAGTTCGTGATCTCGCCAGCAGGTAACCTGTCACTGCCGATCATCGGGATCGTGCCCGTGGCCGGAAAGACGTTGGAACAGGCTGCTGACTCGATTAGCGAGAAACTGCAGATGCAGATCGGGCTGCAAAAGCGGCCCAACGCGTCGGTGGAGGTATCAGAATACCGGCCATTTTTCGTCGCAGGATTGGTTACCAAGCCAGGCAAATACAACTACAGTCCCGGCCTGACGGTTATCCAGGCATTAAGTATGGCCGGAGGGATAGGCCCAGTTGACCCAAATCTAATTAGCCTCCAGCGCGATGCATTGATCAGCCATGGCGACATGCGAGAACTCGGTGAAGAGCGCCTCGGGCTGCTGGCACGAAAAGCACGCGTTGAAGCTACATTGAAAGGCGCAGAGACAGTCACTTTTCCGCCTGAGGTGATGAGCCGGAAAGACGAAGCCGACGTCATGCGGATGATGGTTGACGAGCAAGCGCTCTTTGAGACGCGAGAGCGCTCCATGAATACGGAACTCGATTCCCTTAGACAGGCCAAGGTTCTGGCTGCAAGCCAGATCGAATCATTACAGGCTAAAGCGGTCTCGCTTTCGAAGCAGATTGAACTCGCCAACAAGGAAGTGAACTCGGTGAACAAATTGATCGCGCAAGGCCTAACCATTTCCTCTCGCGAGTTGAGTGCCAATCAGAATCTCGCAGAACTCGAAGGACGCAATCTCGATGTATCGCTTGCAATCTTGAAGACACAGCAGGATATCGCGAAGGTCGACCAGGACACGGCCGATGTCCATAATCGATATCATGTCAATGCCTTAACTGAGGCTGCCGAGCTTCGGGATCGCCTGGCTGCAAATGGAGAGAAGACAAGGACCGCACAATCCCTCATCAACAATCTCCAGGTGCGTGCCCCCGCGGCAATGGCGACTGCTGATACCACTGGAAACGACGCGTTTTTGACCACGATCGATCGCAATGAGAATGGGATAGTGCGCACGCTCATCGTTGCAGACAATGATCGGATTTTACCCGGCGATGTTTTAAGGGTTGAAAAGCGCGACAGAAAATCAGCTCTGCAGAGCAATGCAACCTTCATGACGCCCGAATGACAAACGCTCAAAAGAATGACCGTGCATACTTGCGAGAAACCAGTATATGGCGATAACATATATTGAGATTGGGTGTAAGGCGGGCTGCGGGAGGAAGAGCTTGATGCCGTGGGCGATCGCCGTTTCGTTTCTGGTCGGCGCCATTTGTGCCGTGCGGCTTCCTGTCTTGCTTTTCACCTTGATCGTGGCGTTGGTCGTTGTTGTTTTCGGCGTGATTGGTCATGGCCTGGGGAACTCACTTGCAACTGTTGCGGTATGGGCAATCATTTATGCAGCAGCACTTGAGGCCGGCTACCTCTTTGTCCATTGGCTTTTCTATCTTTTTTACGTCAAGAGAACCGCCCAAAAAACCAAACAGGCCTCGCCTAAGATCAGATCCAAATACTCTGCAGAGTAGAAACCAGCCCTCGGCCGTGATTGCTTGGCCGTTGCCAAGATGTAATTAACCTGCAGTCCTGCAATTTATTGTTGCCACTTCTCCTCCCCCGCTAACAATGCCCAGCATTCGATCATGCAATTCGGCTGCGCGCGCGTGCGCTGTTGCAAGAGCGCCAGTCTGGACGTTGTCATGTTGATTGGCGGTACTAGCCCAACAACAAAAGAACAAACCGCTCCCTTTTACGAGTGGGATCGAGGCGCGGAGGGCTCGTACTTCGGATCAGTTCGCTCTGGTTCAGCGCTGGCAAGCGCAGCAAGAATAAAGAAAAGGAGGCCCAAATCCACCAGCGCACCCACGACCGAGGCGCCAATCAGCAAGCACAGACAGCCATTGCGCGCTGCCAATCGGACGTCGGAGGTTGCAGTGCGCTCCAAACCTCTTCGCCTGCCTATGGCGGAAAGCAAGAACAGAACGAAAAAGACGGTGCCTGGGATACCTACGTTGGACAGCAGAGCCACTGGGTAGCTTGAGGTACGCGCTGTCCCAAGGCCAACCCCGAGCCCCCAGGAGTCAATGAAGTTCTGCAACCCGTAGGCGTTCCAAGAGGCACGCTCGAGGCCGGATGACGTCGTTGCCTTGCTGAGGACCAGGAGATCGACGTAGTTGTGCAGTGCTTCATAAAGCCTTTGGTCGAGGAGGACGATAATGCCAACGACAATGACCAGTTGCGGTGCAAAGAAGACGACCAATGTGCTACTGCGGTGGGCCGTCCCGGCCCCGCACCGTGCAACTGCGGTCATGTACAGAAGGCCGAGGCAGAGTGGAGTTGCAACAAGGCCGGTCGAGGACGTCGAGAGCACAACGAGGACAAGCGATGCCAAAGCAAGCGGCCCCGTCCAGCGGGCCTCACGACCACACAGCCACATGGTTGCGGTGAAACCAAGGACACCAAGCGTGATACCCGCAAAGGCCGATGCTTCCGGCCATGAGCCAACAATCCGCTGCATGCCGGCGATCGCTTCATCATTGTGAAGCGTGTACTGCGCGTTGCGAATGAATTGCAACAAGTCTTGCGTACCCGTGGCTCGGGTCCAAAGATCGAGCAACGCAGCGATTACATTGGCGGCTGCATAGGCAATAAGACCGGTTACAATTGCTGAAAATCCCCGTCTGCTCGATCCGACTGACAGGATAACCAAAAAGCAAAGCAAATCCGCCGCCAAATAGGCTGACTGCGTGAAATTGCTTGATAACGGGCCAAGGGGTACGGTTCCACCGGTTGTCGGATATTCGGAGATTCCGACCGGTATGATCTGCGTCGTGCCTGCGAGCAGACGCGGAAGGAAGTAGCCGGAGATGGCTCCATACACCACCAGACATCCTAACCAGAAGCCCGGCTGGCGAAAGCCCATTGCCTTGATCGAAAGGCTTGCATTGCGGCGCCATGAAAGAGCGATAACAATCGTGAAGAGAAGGAAGAGATGTGCCGGCTGAATGCTCGCCGAGCCGGCAAGTATGGCGGCCGCAGCGCCAAATAGCGTCAGGACAATAAACACGACGGTGGCGAAGCGGAAATCAAGCAGTAGGCAGCATAGGCCGACTATTATGGTAACGACGCCAATCGGTTCTAAACTCATATCTTTGCATCCGACCGAGAATTCGATTTATCGGAAAGGATATGATGCTTTCTACATAGCATTGCACTTCACGATAGTGCAGTTTAAATCTTTAGAGAAGCGATTACGACATGACCGGCTTTACCTGAGGATCGATCATGACTTTCGTCTGACGTCGCGCTTCGCAATTCTCGAACTTTTAGGGCGCTCCGTTTTCCTCGACTTCACCAAGACGATTAAGGATTGCTGGCCCAATAAAGGCAGGAGGCGTCAGCGAGCGAGTGACCAGCCAGCTCTGGTGCAGCGTGTGCAGCAACCTCGCGGATCACGCCCGGAAGCGGACCTTCTGCGTTGCGGGATCGGTAAAGGCTCTCTTCTGACCTTTTTACGCGCACCATGTGTTGCGATCGGGTGCAGCGGCTTGGCTTGTCGTTAGGTCCCCTGACACGCCTCGGACGTATTTTTGTGACGAGGGATGATCCGCGCGCGGAATGGACAGGGGTACCGCGTTGATGGTACTGAATAAGAAGGCCAATAGTGATTTCTTTTTCCGAAACTGACCTGCGAGAAAACCGCTTTCCAGGGATGGGACGAAATGATCGCTGTGTTATTGAGTTTGCGTTACGTGATGGCGCTGGCCTCAATCGGCGTCATCGCCGCATCCTTCTTGATGTTCTGGGAAGGCCTCCTCACAATCTGGGATGCATTCGCTTACATCCGAACTGATCCCGATCAAGGCGTCGTTACAGCGGTCCTGCAGGGTACCGACAAGCTGTTGTTCGGCATCGTGCTGGTAATTTTCGGCTGCGCAATTACCGTTGGCTTCGTCATTAGCCCGTCTTCGCCATGGCGAAGGAGGTTGCCGGAATGGATGGTGATTGAAGGTATCGCCGACCTTAAAAATCTTTTCTTTCAAATGATTATTCTCTATCTCGTCGTCCACTTCGTGACGTTGGTCGCGGAGACCGTCGATGCCATGCCGCAATGGAACGCCCTAGTCTTGCCCGTCGCTATTCTCTTGTTGGCGGCAGCAATGAAAATAATCGCGACCATTTCCCCGCATCCCCGTCCCGCTGCGGTTAAGACGAATGCGGCGAGCGGCGATGTCACGTCAGGCTCTTGAGGCCGCCCTTCAGTCTTTCCTTCTCGCGCAGTGGGTTCTAGGCGAAAACTGAACCGGTTCGCCAGGCCGCGCTCGCCATCCAAATCGACCGCGCGCCATGCCCATTTGCGATGTGCTTTGATCGCAGGAGCAAGCCCCGCCGGGCAGCTTTACGATGAGCTGGCGCAATTGTCATAATCCCTATCGAGCCTAAAGGTCTAAAGAAAGCATCAAAACTGCAGAGATCGACCTCCTGTCCCCTGTTTTGGGCGTCTTATTAAACCCGCCCGCAAGGACGCGATCTCCGCCGAGAGCAGTCGATCATGAATGTAGCGTAGTGAAGCGCTCTTTTCTCAACAAAGACGAAGACGCTCCGCCACATGCAAGGCCGCAGTCTTCCGACTTCCACGAAGGAGCAGGATTTGACCTTGTAATCCGCTCACGATTAGATGTCGGATTTGGGAGCCAGGTCTCGAAGCTTGAGGTGGCCGGTGTCTGACAAATCGATATCGGGCCATGGTACAATACGCATGCTAACGTCTTGTTTCAGCCCCAACGGGCGCAACAGAGCGCGCACAATCACCAACGCGCTGAGCCGTTCCATCAAACCAAGGGCTCCGATGTGATATTCGGTTACGACGACATCTGAACCTCGCTCCTCAGCCTTGACCTCCTGGAGCCGGCCGATCGGTTGATCATTTCGGTCATAGACCTGCTTTCCGAGAAGCAATTCGAGGCGGACTTCCGTCATGACCGTCCCCCCGGGATATAGCGCAGAACATGCCGCCTGAGCCACTCTTGATATCGCTCAATGGGAGTGCCCTTGTCATCGACATCGACCTCCACATCGATGCCCACGTCTTTGACCTTAGACCAGGGTATGCGAAAAGGCGGCGCCTCGCGCAATCTCGCCGGCATCCAATCATGCAAGTGCCAGCTCAATCGCCGTACCAGGGTTAGCGGTCCCATTTCGATAAAGGCGACCTTTGGCGGCCCGTCATCCGTCACGGATAGGATCAGTCCGTCGACCTTTCCAATTCGGGATCCATTTCGATCGATTACCTGTTTGTCGAGGACATCGCGAATGAGATCCATATCAACCTCCGAGGATCTGTAACGGTAGGGTTATGATCGAAAGGATGAATGCCAAAGCGATAATGAAGACCACGGCGGCGTTGGCTACCCATCCGTTGCCATGTTCGCCGACGTAAATTGGATCATTCATGAGAACGAGGAACGGCACCGCTCCGAAGGGCAGACTGAGAGCCGTGATTGCCATGGAGAATATGGTTATCTGCAGCGGATCTATGCCGGCAAGGATCGGTATGAGGGCAATCAAGAGCGATCCTGTATAGACAAGACTGAAGGCAGGATTGTGCTGAGGCTTTGCGTTTTCCGACCAGTTCCAACCGAAACCCTGCGCGACGATATAGGCTTGGGCGAGGCTTACCTCCAGCGCGGCGCCAAAGCAGGTTATGCCAAGCGAGCCGGCAAACAGGTAGAAGCCCCATTTGCCAAATGCGGGAGTAAGCATCATGGCGATCTGCTCATATCCTTCCACGTTCTCTATGCCGCTGGGCGGATAAATCATTGCTGCCAAAATCAGGATTGCAGCGGAGATGATCGCGCCGAAGCTCATGCCAAGAGTTGCGATAGCGCGATTGGGACCAAAATAACTCTTGTCCCATTCTTCCTCGATCGCACCAGAAGAATAGAAGAAAAACAAGTACGGCGAGATAACCGCGCCTAAAATGCTCGTAGCAATGAAGCCGTAATGCAGTGGGTCATTGATTGAAGACCTGGGCACGAAATGCGTTGCGATCTGTGACCAAGGCGTATCCATGAAGAATAGTGCGACGATGAAGCAGACCGCGAGGAGTCCGAGGAGCGAAACGCCGTTTTCGATGAGGCCGAACGTCCCGCGCCAGAGAAGAAGCCAGACGGCAAAGGTCGCCGGCAGCGCCCACCATTGAAAGCTCATACCGGTCAGAAACTGCAAGGCTAGCGAAATGCCGCCGATTTCAGCCGTCAGAACCATCAGGTTGACCAGGGCGGCAACTGCAAGCGTCAGGAGAAAGATATTGGAGCCGAAGCGGTGACGTATACCGTCCATGATCGTGTAATGACTGGCGATCGCAAAACGTCCGGACATCTCGACCAGGAAAATCGTGCATATTGTACCGACGAGAAATGCCCAAAGCAGACTAAAGCCGTAAGCCGCTCCCGCCTGACTTGCCGTCGCGATATTTCCCGTTTCCAGAAAGCCACCAACGCTTGTGACGACACCCAAGGCAATCTGCAGCACCCTCTTCATTGGGAAGCTCCAGATGCGGCTTTGAGAGTTTCCTGCCGGCGCCGCAAGTCTTCCAACTGCTTCGCTGCATCTTCGTTGCGACCGTTGACTAGGTCGTTCCCGGCGACCTCGACAGCCTTGCTCAGCTCCGTGATCTGCAAACTCAACTCCTGCGACCCGGTTTTCGTCAGCTGTTGTGCAAGACTATCGATCTCCTTTCCGCAGCGCTTCAGCGAAAGTCTTGTAAAACCTTTCGGGACAATCGATTTTTCTCTTGCCTCTATGATCATGACGGCCGTAGCGCTCCAGGACAGGAGAGAGCGAATTTTTCGGTCGTTTTCTTGCTGTTCATCCGAGCAGGAAACCATGGCGACTAGCAGGGATGCGAATACCAAGAGTTTCACGATCGCACTCCTGACAACGTCGGCATGTACTTCGTTCGTTGAGATTTAACCAGCGTGGCAGTGACAGGTTCCAGCAGCTGCCGTGATCGGAAATACTGATCTCCCCAGGGGCTCATTTGCCGCTCGACCTTGCAATGGCGGGCGGCCTTTCCAGAGCAGAATGGCGCTCGTCGCATGCAAGCAGATAGACCTCCGGCTCCGGATTTTCCAGAACAACGAAGCCTGAGCTCCGCACCATCGCTTCAGTTGCTGCCTTGTTCGGAATGAACCAATTGGTCGGATCGCCCGCATAGCGCTGCTCGACAAAAGATAGTTTCGGGTAATCGGGGCGCTCGAAGATCTTCCATTCCGAAAACGCGTAATCTTCGTCCGGCGAAAAGACGTCCTTAACCCCACGCTGCATGCATTGAAACAGCATCAAATCGCCAACGACGTGTTCGTGGAGCAGGTCGAGCGCAAGCAGCGGGTGGCGGAGATGATAAAGAACCCCCATGAAAAGCACGATGTCGAACTTCTCGTGAAATTCACCAACGTCGTAGACCGACATCTGACGAAATTCGATGTCGGCGCCTGCATGATGCGCAGCAAACTCAGCCTGCCGAAGATAATGCGGGTCAGTATCAATGGCGATGACACGGTCTGCGCGGCGCCGTTTCATCTCGAGGGAATAAAAGCCGGCATTACAGCCGATGTCGAGAACACTCAGGCCGCTGAGATCAGCAGGCACAACGTGTTTGAAGCGCTGCCATTTGAAGCTTGGATAGTCCCCAAGGAAATGATCAGGCGCCGTTTCGATGCCGCCGATGCGCAGGTTGTGAAACCATGGACCGAGCTCTGCAATCTGTTTGCGAAGATCATCTCGTTTACTAGCCTCGTTCATTATCATAGTGCTCCGCCAGTTATCCAGAACGAACGATCGGGGGGCAGTGCCGTCGATTTGGTGCGCGCGCAAACGGCTTTTGCACTAGGGTCGCGTCGAACCATGCGATCGTATGTGCCAGACCTTCGACCAGAGGTACTTTCGGCTCCCAGCAAAGCAGCTGTTTTGCGCGAGAAATATCGGGACGCCGGCGCTGAGGATCGTCCTGCGGCAGCGGTTTGTAGACGACGATCGAGCGTGTCGGAATCATCGCCAGGATCATCTCGGCAAGTTCGCATATCGTGAACTCACCGGGGTTCCCGAGGTTGATCGGAAGGCCGGCGTTCGGCTGGATGTTCATAAGACGGATCAATCCGTCGACCAGGTCGGAAATGTAGCAGAACGACCGCGTCTGCTCTCCTTTTCCATAGATCGTCAAGGGATCGCCGTTTAGAGCCTGCACGATGAGATTGGAAATGATCCGTCCGTCATTCGGCTGCATGCGCGGGCCATAGGTATTGAAGATACGCACGACGCGAGCATCGACCTCACCTGCCCGGAACCTGTCAAAGCAAAGCGCTTCTGCCGCCCGCTTACCTTCATCGTAACAGGCGCGCGGGCCTGTGCAATTAACGTGACCCCAATAATCTTCCCGTTGCGGGTGCTCCTGCGGATCGCCGTAGACTTCACTGGTCGAAGCCTGCAAGAACGTTGCGCCTTGATGTGCGGCAAGCTGCAACAGATTGCCGGTCCCGGCCACGCTGGTCATCATCGTATGCACCGGGTCTGCCTGGTAGAGAGGGGGAGAGGCCGGACAGGCCAGATTATAGATCTGATGGACACGTTCGCCGATCGTGATCTCATCGCATACGTCGTGCCTGATGAAGACGAAATTCGGATGGTTTTGCAGTGGCAGAACGTTGCGCAACGAACTTGTTAGAAGGCTGTCGACGCAGATTACCCTGTTTCCCGCAGCAAGCAGGCAATCACAAAGATGGGAGCCGATAAACCCAGCGCCACCGGCAACGAGAATTGTTTTTTTCGTCTCATGCCGCATCCGATTATCTCCTACGCGTTTATAGTAAAACGGGTTGAACTTCTTCGCATTTTAAGTTGGTGTGCGGCGCAGAGGGCTCTAGCGAAGTGCGCTGCGCGACTGTGACCGGTATGCTGATCCAAGACGATCACACGGGCAGCTTCTGCCATGAGCCAGTGCTTCTCGGATAGATCAGTCAGGGCCGCAACGATGTCAGCGGGCCCGGAGGCGATGATGATCGCTTTGCCTGACGGAAAGAAATCCTCAAGGCCATTCCAATAGTCGCTGATGATTGGTGTACTGCAGGCCGCAGCTTCAAATAGGCGCACGCTAGGGGACCATCCTGCCGCGGCCATGTCGGTGCGCGTGATGTTGAGTGTAAACCTCTGTCGGCTATAGAATGTAGGATGATCAGCCGGCGCAAGGTGTTCGATGCGCTCGACGTTCTGCGGCCAATCGATGTTGGCCGGATAGTTCGGACCGGCCACGACAAAGCGCATTTTTGGCAGCAGCCGTGCCGGCGCGATCATAAATCTTTCCAAAGCCGGCTGACGATCGGCGCTATAGGTACCGATATAGCCGAGATCCCAATGCTTGGGCTCGCCGGTTTGTTGATAGGCCTGTGCATCGACGCAACAATAAAGTGGCTCGGCATGCGATACGCCGTACTGCTGCTCGAGCCGGTTTATCACCTCGCCGCCTGCGAAGGAGAAATAGATGTCGAACAAAGGCATCTGACGTGCCGCGATATATTCTTCGTCCTTACGATCAAGTTTTGCGAGCGTCACGGGCGTATCGAGATCATAAAAGCACAAGAGCTTTGGATGCTGCGCCACAACGGCATCGATGATACGAGTGCCCTCCGGTACATACGAACCAATTAGAACCGCATCAGCGGCCTGAAGCCTGGCGCTGGATCGCTCAACGAGGTCATCGACGCCACTATAAAGGGACAGTTCGCAAAAGTTCGGATCCGGCAAATCGCGCTGCTTTGCGTACCAGGGGACGTCACGTTCAAGAAAGAGGACCCTGTGCCCTTCTGCGTGCATGCCCCGCAGGAGGGCACGATAAGTCGTTGCATGGCCGTTTCCCCAGGAGGAAGATAGAGAAAGGCCCAGCACGACGAGATTGAGGGATTTCTTCACTGCGCTGCCTCCAGGTTTCGCGAACAGATCCGTATGATCCGATCGACCTGTGTGGCGCGATGCTGATAGGTATGTTCCTGGATGATGCGCGCGCGGGCCTGCTTGCCTATCCTTGCCGCCTTCTCGCACGTGAGCGCCGTAAGGATCTCTCGAACATCGCGGCCATCGCGGGCGACAAGCACTTCCTCGCCGGGTTTCAAAAAGAGTTCGATCCCCAGCCAATCGTCCGTGATCAGGCATGCGCCGGCGCCGGCGGCTTCGAAGACGCGCGTTGCCGGCGAAAAGCCATTCGAGGCCATGCTGCTGCGGGAGACGTTGAGAATTGCCTTTGGGGTCACGTTGAAAACGTTGTGGTCGCGCGTCGAGACGTGGCCGATATAGTTGACGTTTGCCGTCATCGGCTTGTCCTGCCAACCGGCACCGCCAAGCAGGAATTTAAGCGCGGTTAGCGTCGCCGCCGGATCAAGGAAAAACTCCTCGACCCTTGCTTCGCGGTCCGGAAGTCTATTTCCGAGAAAACCCAGGTCGGCGGCAAAGCGGTTGTCTGGCGCCACTGGATAATGTGTTTCGGGATCAAGTGCATTGTAGATTGGTACGCAATCGGCCGCGCCGAAAGCACGATATGTATCAACGACCGGATCCCCCCCGCCGTAGGTCAGGACAAGGTCTAGGCCCGCAAGGGATCGGCGCAGTGGATGCTCCGGTGACGTCTTGAGGTCGGCAAGAGTAGCTGGAGCGTCAACGTCCCAGAATATTTTCAGCGCTTCCGGCCGGGCGGCATTCATGACTTCCTGCAAGAGGAGGTCGTCCTCAAAGCCGACACCACTTGCCTTTATGACGATCTCGGCCTCGCCGGCTTTACCCGCCACCGCCTTAAGCGCCGCAACCGTACCATCGTAGACCACGACGCTGCACCACTGTGGCGGCTCGATGTCGCGGCGGTCCTGCCGACCATAGACATCGGGTTCATAGAAGGTGATGTCATAGCCTTTTGCCGCCAGGGCCCGCAACAGACCGCGATAGTAGGTAGCGGCACCATTCCAGTAGCAGGAAAGCAGGCTCGATCCGTAAAAAGCCATCCTCATAGGGCCACCTCGCTGACAGGTGTCGCACCGACTTGCGCAAGCATGGCAAGCAGTTCGTCCACGCGGTGGTGGCAGGTATGACGCGCGCGAATAGCCTCAAGTCCAGAGGCTGCCAGTTCGGCTGAAAGCGAAGGGTCGGAAAGCACATCGCGCAGCAACCGGGCCATATCGTTGCCGTCCTTGGCAAACAGGAAGTCTTTTCCCGGCCGGAACAATTGTTCGACGTCATCCCACGGCGCCGATATCAAAGGAATTCCACAGGCAAGCGCCTCGAAAACGCGAATGGTCGGTATGCCTGGCAGCGCCTCGACATAAGGCCGGCGCGGAATGTGGATGGTCACGCGATGCTGCGCGAAAGCACGAGGCACCAGGGCGTTGGCGATCCAGCCGCCATAGTCGATATTTGCTTTTTTGAGCGCTTCCAACGCATGTGGAGGGTAGCGAACGCCGCGCACTGCGGTTTTCAACTGGAGCCGCCTGCTGGGTTCCACGAGGAAGGAGATGATCTCACCGCTCCGCTCATCGTCACCCCAGTTGCCGATCCAGATCAGGTCACCTTCCTTGTCGACCTCGGGCGATGGCTTGAACAAGACGTCGTCGGCCGCTTCATGCCAGGTAAAGACGTTGCGTCCCCATCCTGCCCGCAGATAGCGCTGCCGCAGCGTCTCTCCAAAGGCCAGAACCAAATCGTAATCCTGAAGATCGAGACTGGCTATGTCCTCTTTTGCAGAGACTGCTCGATGGTGGGTATCATGAAAGATGAGGGTGAATTCGCCGCCTTGCCGCCTAACCTTGCCGAGCTGTGCAATGACAGCCGGATCGGTCCATTCATGGACAATAACGACATCGGCATCGGCAATTGCCATTTCGTGATCGAACTCTCGTCCATAGGTCAGCGAACGCAATTCCGGGAAGGTGCGATGGAAAGCCTCCACTGCCTCGGTCCCCCTGTCTCGCAGCAAATTCTCCCGGCTCCAGGAATTGGCAGGCTCCAACGCGACAGCCTCGTGACCGCGTCGGATCAGATCGCGCATCACCCCACGCAAGAAATGGGCGTTGCCGTGGTTCCAGTCCGAGACGAGCGAATGTGTGTAAAAGACGAATTTCATGAAATCGTCCCCGTTGTTGCAAGGTCGCGCGCCGCGACCAGCGCTCTCGAATAGATTTCCATGAGCGCCCTGCACTGCCGGTCGGCGGAAAAACTGTGTGACCGCGCCTGTGCCTTGGCGCCATATTCGGTGCGCATGGTGTCGTTGCAGGCAAATCTATTGATAGCATCGGCAAATGATCGGTGATCGCGCGGCTCGCAAAACAGCGCTACACCGTCCCAAAGCTCGCGATAGGTTTCGATATCGGCAAGCACCAGCGCCGTGCCGGCGCGCGCGCCTTCGAGAACGGCAAGTCCAAAGGGCTCGTAAAGCGAGGGGGACGCGAGAATGCCGGCCTTCGTCATGAATGCCATCATCTGCGCATGCCCCAACTCTCCGACGCTTCTGGCATGTTCAATGGCAAAATACTGGCCATTCGGTCCGCGTGTCGGCCCGGCCATCAGGACGGGCCATCGGCAAAGAGCAGCTGCCTTATCGAGAACGACGGCATTCTTGCCCTCGTCCCACCACCGCCCGGCCGCGAGAACAAAGTCCTCCTTGGGCATGTTGGGCGGGCCCAAATTGCTCGAATTATAAACGACCTCGACATCGTCCATGCGACCGTAGCAACGGCAAAGCGCGGCCGCATGACTGTGACTTGGCGCCACCACTGCGTCGGCGCGTTCGAAGCCCAAACGATTGAGACGTTTTTGCCAGACCCAGGCTGGAGGAACATCGCTTCCACGCACGGCATCGAACCAAGTCACGACGCAGGAATGAGAAACGACCACTGTTGGCAAGGCGCCGGTCATAGCTGCAGCTTGCGACGGAAGATTGAGGTGGAGAAGTTCGATCGAATGGGCGTGCGCCAACTGCGAAAGCAGACCGCAAACCGGCTCGAGCCGGTCCTCGCTGTCGACTGTCCAGTCGAGCGGAGGTTCGAGCCAGAGGAGCTTTCCGATTTCATCGGCCTCGTTCGCCTGCGCCTGCGAGGGCGGCGGCCCGAAGCCGGCAAACACCGTCTCAACCCCGTACCTCCTCAGTCCCTTGGCGAGGTCCATGGCATAACGCCACACACCCCCGACAGCATCGACCGTCATGAGAATGCGCTGCGGCCGCTCGATGATCGTCATGCGGTCGCCCTCCTTGGCCTGCGAACAACAGGAAGTCGATCTCGCATTAGCCAATCGCAAAGGTCGCGCACACCGTCGCGCCAATGGACTGTCGGCCTCCAGTCCACGGCGGATTGAAGCGCGCGCGTATCTGAGACGAAATAGAGCTGATCGCCGGCGCGCCATGGCCACTGCGTCGTCTTGACAGACCGGCCGATCAGTCGCTCGATATCCCGAAGCATGAGCTCCAGGCTTATGGCATTCTGCACACCCCCGCCGAGATTGAACGCCTTGCCTTTTGTGCGGTCCATAGAGCCCATGACCGCTCTGTAGGCGGCAACGGCATCGCTGACGTGCAGGATGTCGCGCACCTGCTTGCCATTGCCGTAGATGGAGATCGCCTCGTCGCGCAACGCACACAGCAGAAAATGAGCAACCCATCCCTGGTCTTCGGTGCCGCGCTGGCGCGGACCGTAAATGCAGCTCATGCGCAAGCCGGCGCTTGGAATGCCATAGGATTTCGCATAGTCGAGCACATATTGATCCGCAGCGCCTTTCGAGCAGCCGTAGGGGGTGCAGAAGTCGAGCTTTTGCGTTTCATCGAAACCCCATCGGCGGATGGCCTCGTTGATGGGAACATAACGATCCTCGAGTTCGGCAAGCTCGAGCTGGTCCAGGCCACCATAGACTTTATTGGTGCTCGCAAAGACGACGGGCGCATCCCTGCCCGCCTTACGGATGGCTTCCAGAACGTTGATCGTGCCGCGCGCGTTGGTGTCGAAATCTTCAATCGGTTGCGTAAGACTTGTCGTCACGGCAGTTTGAGCTGCAAGGTGGAAAACGGCCTTTGCGTCTGAGAAGACCGGTTCGATGCTGCGCAAATCGCGAATATCGGCAATTACGGGGTGCACCAGATCGCCGTGTCGTTCCACAAGCCATGCGAGATTCTGATCGACGCCTTCGCGGCTCAGATTATCGAGAATGATGACGTCTTGGCCATCATCCAAATAACTGTCGGCAAGATTGCAGCCAATAAAGCCGCTTCCTCCGACGATGACGATAGGATCGATTGCCTTGCGGATCGACGGTGCAGCAAGCTCGATTAGCTTCTGTGCGCCCTCGAGTCCACCTGCGATTAGCCGGCCCGCGAGCAGCTTCTGCCGGTTATTGGCGGTGTTCAAGCCGAGATGATAGTGACGCGGATCGAACCACAAGCCTTCGCGCACGGGCACGTCCTGCTCTATATCTTTCCAGCCATGCCAGTAGATGCGATCAGCAGGAGCATCTACAGCGGCCAGGAACCGCCGGACTTGCTCCACCTCATCGTTGCGCCACGTGGAATATCCGGTTTCGGTAATCCAGATTTGTGCTTTGTTATTATAGTCTTCAAGAACACGTCGCGTTTGCTCAAGATGTGCTTCCCAACCCTCCCAGGTGCTCGTCTCGCTATCCCATGTTCCCGGAAAGCCATGTAGGCCGACAGCCGAAACAACGTTCAGCACGCCGCGTTCGCCCATGAGTTTCAGCCAATGAGCATCAAACGGGCTCGGTCCTGCGAGCACCGGTTTCCAACCGCGGTGATTGGCCCAATATGCAGCCGCGCCGACCATTTCGCAAAACAGCAGAAAATCGCGGTCACTGCGCCAATCCCAATCGAGCAAATTGTTAGGTTCGTTCCAGAGTTCGATATGAGAGAAATACCGCCCGTAACGGGTTAAGACGTGATCTATGAAATCTGCGTAGTCCTTAAGCACCCGAGGCGCGCCCGACGCGCGGCCGGTGCGTGAAAGTGACGGCGGCGTGTAGTGAATACAGGGCAAAAGATCGATGCGCTTTGCCAATGTTGGCAATAGCCAGTCAAACCACTCTTGCCCGCCCGGCGCGACGTATTCGGCCCAGGACAGGGTCGTG
Source organism: Rhizobium mesoamericanum STM3625 (assembly GCF_000312665.1). GTDB lineage: Bacteria > Pseudomonadota > Alphaproteobacteria > Rhizobiales > Rhizobiaceae > Rhizobium > Rhizobium mesoamericanum. The sequence goes on from NZ_HF536773.1 coordinate 51,011, forward strand.
CGTAAATATCGCGCACCCGCAGCCAGCATTCCCGTCAGCGTGTTTTCGGCACGCTCGTACTCGCCCGGGCGGAACCACTCCACGAAGCCAAAATCCCGGCCTGCTCGATCAATAGTCTTCATGACACCAATCCTCGTTCCTCGAGTTGGCGCTGCATTTCGGCGTTTCGGTCGATCGCGTTGCTGGACCGCACCCATTCGACGAATGCGGACAACGTGTTCTCGAGACGGTGTTGAGGTTCGAAACCCAGTAGTTCACGGGCCTTGGAAATATCGGCGAAGCAATTGCGGATGTCGCCGGACCGAACGGTCCCGGTGATCTTCGGCCTGATGCCTGAGAGTCCCATGGCCTCGGCAAGCAAGGTCGCGACCTCAGCAATCTGATAGGCACTGCCGCTGCCGACATTGATGACGTGGCCGGTTGCCTGCGGGCATTCCACTGCAAGTCGAAATGCGTGGGCGACATCCAGCACATGCACGAAATCACGCTGCTGCCGGCCATCCTCGAAGATTGTGGGCGGTTGACCGTTCGCTAGCCGGGAGGCAAAGTTTGCAAGGACTCCCGTGTAGGGGTTCGACAACGCTTGGCCGACGCCAAAGACGTTAAACAGACGCAGCGCCACTGCTTCCACGCCGTAAGCTTCGCCGAAAATGAGCACCTGTCGCTCTTGGGCGTACTTTGTCAACGCGTAGATGGAGGCGAGATCGACCGGCTTTTGCTCATCCGTGGGGACGGGCATCAGGACTTCGCCATTGGGGCCGAGTGGATCCCACCTGCCCTCCTTTGCGAACTGGCTTCCCCTGCGGATGTGGCCAAAGCGTTCGCCGGTGCCGGAGACATACACACCTTCGCCATACACGCTCATCGACGACGCAACCACGATGCGACGAACCGGTACGCCGATCATCGCCTCGAGAAGAACGGCCGTCCCTAGGTCATTGGCTCCGACATACCGCGCGATTTCATACATTGATTGGCCGACCCCGACTTCGGCGGCCAAATGGACGACGGCGTCCACATCCTTAAGCGCCTCTCGGACCGCCGACTTGTCCCTTATGTCGGCACGGATAAGTTCAAGCGAACCGAACAGGTTGGGGTCGGAATCGGCATGCACCTGATCGATCAGGGCATCGAGTATGCGGACTTCATATCCATTTGCGAGAAGTTCCTCAGCGAGATGGCGGCCGATAAAGCCGCAGCCACCCGTAACAAGAATAAGTGCCATGACTCACCTGAAGCTGTGGATTTCTGAGTGTTTCGACCGCCCCGAACAATGAGCCTCAAGGAATGTTCCTCAGCTATGACATCTTTGTCTTCATTGACTTCATCTATGACTTACCTAGCCGCAGCTTGGTCGCCGCCCGCTGGAGTGGTCGTGTTGCATGCTTCGCCATAGTGAGGTCGTCAGGAACAAGATCCGCGCGACGTCGTTAGACGTGGGCCGAGCTTTGTAGCTCCAAGCTTCGAAATCGCCCGGAGGAGACAATGAACGCAATCTCATCCGCAAGAACGCGGACCATGCGAGCCGCCGTCCTGACCGGGCCTGGGCTATTGCAGATTAACGAAGTTCACCTTCCCGATCCCGGCCATCACCAGGTCCGCGTCCGGTTGGAAGGATGCGGCGTCTGTGCCTCTAACCTGGTGCCCTGGGCCGGACCGGAATGGATGCGCTTCCCCACCGAGCCGGGCTGGTTGGGGCACGAGGGCTGGGGCGTGATCGATGCGATCGGCGAAGAGGTCCACAATCTTACTATTGGCGATCGTGTGGCGGCGTTGAGTTATCACGCCTATGCAACCCACGATATCGCCGATCAGGACGCCGTTGTCCGGCTCCCCGCCGCGCTTGACGGCCGGCCGTTTCCGGGTGAGCCCCTCGGTTGTGCCATGAACATTTTCAAACGCTGCGAGATTGAAAGAGGGCAGACGGTCGCAATCGTCGGCATCGGTTTTCTTGGAGCCCTATTGACGCAACTATGCGCGAGAGCTGGTGCCTATGTCATCGCTATTTCCCGCCGGCAATCCTCTCTCGAACGGGCAAGGCAGGCTGGCGCCCGGGAGACCGTCCAGATGGAGGATCATCGGCATATTGTCGAGCTTGTAAAGCAGCGCACGGATGGCCGTCTCTGCGATCGGGTTATTGAAGCAGTGGGAAAGCAGTGGCCACTCGATTTGGCCGCAGAACTGACCCGTGAACGGGGTCGGCTGGTCATTGCAGGATATCACCAGGACGGGCCACGCAGCGTCAACATGCAATTGTGGAACTGGCGTGGTCTCGACGTCATCAATGCTCATGAGCGTGACCAGGCTATCTATGTCCAAGGGATCCGAGATGCGGTCGTCGCCATTCAAGCGGGTGCACTGGATCCCTGGCCTCTGTTGACGCACCGCTTCCCTTTGGAGCGCCTGGATGAAGCATTAAACATGGCACGGGATCGCCCGCATGGTTTTCTCAAGGCTTTGGTCGTTTACCGATGAATGAAATTGCCGCCCTCAAAGATCACAAGCGAACACATACTGGCCTCCCGAGGGTAGGTTTCCTCGGTGTCGGCTGGATTGGCCGCCAGCGCATGCAGGCGATCTTGGAGGCAGGAATGATCGAGGCTGCGGCGATTTGCGACCCCTCGCCCGAGATGGCGATGGAAGCGCTGAAGCTCGCACCAGAAGCCGCAATCGTGCCATCCTTCGATTGCCTGCTAAATCTTGCTCTCGATGGCGTCGTCATCGCCACGCCAAGTGCGCTGCATGCACAACAGTCAATCCAAGCACTACAGCGGGGGATGGCTGTTTTCTGCCAAAAGCCGCTTGGTCGTACGAAATGCGAAGTCGAAGCGGTGGTTGCGGCAGCTCGCAGGGCCGACAGGCTCCTATGTGTCGACCTCTCCTATCGCCATACCGCTGGAATGACCCTTATCCGTGATCTCGTCCGTTCAGACGCGATCGGCAGAGTCTTTGCGGCCGATCTGACGTTCCACAATGCCTACGGGCCGGATAAGGCATGGTTCTACGACAAGACACTGTCGGGTGGTGGCTGTGTCATAGACCTTGGCACTCACTTGGTCGATCTCGCCCTTTGGACGCTTGGCCATCCGCCCGTCGACACGGTTGTTAGCAAGCTTTTGCGGAAAGGAAGCCCTGCTCATCCCGAGAGTGGCGACGTTGAGGACTTTGCGACCGCCGTGATTACACTTTCAACCGGCACTGTCGTGCGACTGATCTGCTCCTGGCATCTCCAGGCGGGTCGCGATGCGGTCATCAGCGCCAGCTTCTACGGCACGAAGGGAGGACTGGCCCTACATAACGTCGGCGGATCCTTTTATGACTTCGTCGCTGAGCACTATCGTGGAACGCAGACTGCAGTGCTCTGCTCACCGCCGGATATTTGGGCAGGTCGTGGTGTTGTCGATTGGGCCAAACGTCTTGTGGCGAACGGGGCATATGACAGCGAATGCGAAGAGTTGATCGAAGTGAGCGCTGTACTCGATCGGATTTATCACAGCGCTTGCGATCAGTCGCCATGACGCCGCGAAAGTATCACGGTCGGCACCAATGTCGATCAAACTGTTGTCGAACCCAAGGAAGCCCCCCGATTGGAGTGGTACTCACCCTTGTGTTCTTTCATTGGAGACATCAATGGGATCGGCGCGTCCGTTTGCGCGCATTCTGATTTTGCTTTCCGTCGCGGCGGTGTTTGCGTTCGCCATAATCTGGGCGGTGACCAAACCCGTCTCACCAGTCGCCGCGGGTGATTACCACCTGCTGCGTAAAGGGGATCCGGAAAAGGGCAAGCTCCTGTTTGCAGCAGGCGACTGCGCTTCCTGCCATGCCACCCCGGGTCAGGACGATCGATTGCGTCTGGGTGGCGGTCTGGCGCTGGCATCAACCTTCGGGACATTTCGCGCGCCAAACATATCGCCGGATCCCATCGACGGCGTTGGGGCATGGAGCAGCGCCGATTTCGCCAATGCAATGTTAGGGGGCGTGTCGCCACACAACGAGCATTATTATCCCGTGTTTCCCTACACCAGTTTCACCGGAATGCGGCTGGCCGATATCGGCGACCTTTGGGCCTATCTCAAAACACTACCTGCTGTTTCCGGTCGCGCCCCTCCGCACGATCTCTTCGCTCTGTTTCGCGTCCGCCGCCTCATCGGCCTGTGGAAATTACTGTTTTTTCACCAGAATTTCTCCGAGGTGCACACAACGGGCGACGCCGCGCTCGACCGGGGAAGCTATCTGGTGGAAACCGTCGGCCACTGTGCAGAATGCCATTCTTCCCGCAATCTGTTCGGCGCGATCAAGCCCTCAACGCGTTTCGCCGGTGGACCCGATCCTGAAAACACGGGGTTCATTCCCAACATCACTCCGAGCAGGATCGGAACCTGGTCGGAGGAAGATATCGCCGAAATGCTAAAAACCGGCAACACACCGGACCATGGGCGGGTGGGGTCCTCCATGGCGGATGTCGTTGCCAATACCGCGTTGCTGCCGCAAAGCGATCGTGAAGCGATCGCACGTTACGTCAAATCTCTTCCGCCGCGCCCGACGCCCCATCCGTGAGAAGCTTCAATGCGCGTAAAGATAGGCCGCCAGATCGCGGGCTTCCTGTTGCGTGATCCCGGTGGCGGGCATGGCGGTATTGGGGATGACAGCTTGTGGCGAGACGATCCAATGAACGAGATTGTCGGCGTTATTGTCGACAGTACCCGCGATATAGACGCGTTGCCGGATATTCGACAGCGGGGCTGCCACCTTTCCGTCCGCACCCGCAATACCGGGTATCGTGTGGCAGCCTGCGCAGCCGTATCTTCGGAAGGTAACTGGAGCCTTTGACGGATCGCCTCCCGTGAGGTCGCGTGCCACCTCCACGCGTTGCCTGACGTTCTTTATCCAAACACCGGCGGCGAAGGCTGCCGTGGAACCAACGAGTATCGCCATCAGCCAGAGTTTGCCATATCTGTCAAAGGCGGAGAGGCTGGACATGGTCGCTCCTTCTGCCCGAGACGGAAATCCACAGTGCCACCATCGCCAATGCAGCACCGGCATAAACGGTTCCCGCCGGCACCCACATGATTATGCCGGCCAACTGTTGATCTTCCAACGGGCTCAAATGCCATGCTTGCGTATAGCGCGTCTGGGTAAAGTAGAGGGCCCTCGGGGCTAGCGCCATCAGCGCTCCGAGAGCCGAGGTGTGTAACATCGTGACGATGAGGTGCCATGCAGCGATACCGTAATTGCTTCGCCAGCACATCGCCCACCAAAACAGGACGGCGGCGAAGAAGAAGCTGAAATGCTGCACCCGATGCAGGATAACATTCGTGATGGCTGCATCGAAAATCACCGGCGCATGCCAAGCCCAGACGACGACGCCATGCAGCAGGGTGGCATTGAGCCCGGCACTTAAACGTCTCCAGCTGATTTGAATAACATTGGCCTTCATGAGCCTTCCCGTGCTGCGTCTAAGAGAGGCTGGTAGACCCCACAGTAGCAAGCCCACTGGCCGCGCAAGCACGATCATTGGCGCGGCAATTGTCATCAGGATCTCGTGCTCGATCATATGCGCCAAGAAGAGATGCTCGCCCAGCCAGTGTAATGGCGAAATCAGTGCGCCAGCGATAGCGAGCCAGCCGCTCCAAAAGCATATTGACCGCCGGAGCATGACGCGCCGGCCGCGTCCTGCCCGCCGCCATATGGCCAAAAAACCTCGCGCATAAAGAACGCCGACGACGCAGATCGGCGTCACGATCCATGGATCGAAGGTCCACGCGGGTTGGAGAGTGTTCTCGGCGAGTTCATGCGCCGACACCGTCCTCGCAACAACACAAAGCAGGAGTGCCACCGCTAGCGTTGGCAAGCATCGATAAGCCATGAGCCGACCCCCTGCAAAATGAGCGCAAAGGCGAAGATCAGTCCGGTCAGAAAGCTGAGATCGCATAGAAAAAGTGTGGTGCGGGCGCTGGTCGACGCCCTCCCAGACCGCGAGATCAAGGCGCTGCCGATCGCCAGCAAGATCGCAACCATGCAACCTAGCACCGTCAACGACATTTTATTGCCGCAGTCGGCATAGGGCAGAACCAGGCCAAGCTGCATGTTGACGGCCCAGATCGCTGGCGCGATAACCAGACCGGCGTATCTCGCCGTCGTCATCATAGCCGTGGCACCCAATAAATGCACAGGTATAAAGGAATCCAGGCGACCACCACAAAGTTCCAATAAAGCGCGTTGTCCTGAACGTCACCGTAACGGCGCGGATTGTCGGCATGACGAGAAAACATCAGACAGGTCAAAACCAATGTATCGATGAGGTCTGTCAGGATATGCGTCGTATGAAGGCCAAGCATGACCCAGATGATCGACCCATAGGCGTTGTCGTCCCACCTCACTCCAAGCACCTGAAACTCGAAGAAGCGCAATATCAGCGGCAGCGTTCCCAACGCCGACATGACAATCAGTCCAATGCGCACGCGCTTCAGATCCTGGCGACACGCCAGTCGCGACAGGACCACGTTCGGCACGACACTTGCCAGCAAAAGCACCGTGAGAAGCGTTCCAGGCCAGATCCCCGGCGCCGGTGCATCAGTCGGCCACGTCTTGGCGATGCTCATCAGATAGAAATAGACGGCTATCGCCAGACCGAAACCGGACCCTTCAATCAGCATGAATGCGCAGGTTCCCCACCATGTAAGGCTTGCCGTTCCCATGCCATGGAGGGGAAGCTTTGAAACGTCGAGGACGACACGCTCCTTCAAGACTCGTCCTCCGGTACATTCTTGGGCCAGAACCAGGCGATCAACGCAACCGCGATCGGGATCGATCCCCAGACAACGGCCCAGGGAGAGAGTATCGACCAAATGAGCATGACCGTGGTCGCAATCGCGCTATAGAAAGGCCATATCGAATTTCTGGGGGATGCTTCTCGCACCTCTGCCTGCGCTTCGACGAGGCTGCTGACGATGAGTTCGCGTCGATCGGCGTCAAGCCCCGTAGAAACAGTCAGTTCGTCAGGCTCGCTCCAAAGAGGCTCGCGATCGTTCACGACCGGAATGCGAACGAAATTGAAAGCCGGCGGGGGTGACGAGGTGGCCCATTCGAGCGTGGAGGCCCGCCAGGGATTTGCACCGGAGGGCCTGCCTGATCGCGCGCTGCGAAACACGTCGATGAAGAATAGGAAAAAGCCCAAGGCAAGGATGAGCGCGCTTGCACTGACAAAGAGGTTCATGCCGGCCCACGGCATCTCGGGCTGATAGGTATAGATGCGCCGCGGCATTCCCTCGAGGCCCAGAATGTGCATCGGAAAAAATGTCATGTTGAAGCCGACGAAGATGAGACCGAATGCCAGACGCCCGAGTGTTTCGCTCATCAGGCGTCCCGTCATTTTTGGAAACCAGTAGTAAATCGCTCCGAGCAGCGGAAAGACGGCGCCGCCTATGAGCACGTAGTGAAAGTGAGCAACCACGAAATACGTATCGTGGACCTGTGTGTCGAAAGGCACGGACGCGACCATCACGCCAGTCAAGCCGCCGATGACGAAGGTAATGATGAAGCCAACGACAAACAGAAGCGGAGTCGTAAACTGCGGCCGCCCATCCCAAAGAGTAGCCAACCAGCAAAATATCTGCACACCGGCCGGAACGGCGATCGCCATGCTGGAGGCTGTAAAGAAACTCTCTCCGACCTGCGGCAGGCCGACGACAAACATGTGGTGCACCCAAAGACCGAAGGCCAACACTCCCGTGGCAATGAGCGCCATGACGACCAGATGGTATCCGAACACGGGTCGCCGCGCGAAGGTGGAGACGATTGCCGATACCATTCCGACGGCCGGAACAAAGATGATGTAGACCTCTGGATGGCCAAAGAACCAGAACAGATGCTGCCATAACAGTGCGTCGCCGCCTTCGGCCGGATTGAAAAAATGCGTACCGACGAGGCGATCAAGGATGAGCGACGAGCTTGCGAGCATGATTGCTGGCATCGCCATGATAATCATGAAGGAGGTCACGAGCATGGCCCAGACGAACACCGGTATGCGGTCGAGCGACATGCCGGGTGCGCGTTGCTTGAACACAGTGACGACGATCTCCACCGCGACTGCCAGGGCAGAAAGCTCGGTGAACGTGATCATCTGGGCCCAGATATCGGCTCGCTTGCCGGCCCCGTATTCCGGACCGGAAAGCGGCACGTAGGCGAACCACCCGACGTCCGGGCCCGCGTCAAGCGCGAAGGCAATCCATAGCAGCAAGCCTCCGGCCACATAGATCCAGTAGGAAAAGGCGTTCAGACGCGGGAAGGCAATGTTGCGCGTTCCCACCATCAGCGGCACGAGGTAGACCCCCATGGCTTCCATAACAGGGACCGCAAAGAGGAACATCATTGTCGATCCGTGCATGGTGAAGATCTGATTGTAACGGTCGGGTCCGATGAACCGCGCCTCGGGCTGAGCCAACTGCAGGCGCATGGCAAGAGCGAGAAGTCCGCCCAGCACCAGAAAGAAGAAGGCCGTGGTTATATAGCGGCGCCCGATAATCTTGTGATCGACCGTCGAAAGGGCGCCCCATAGGCCGCTTGGCGTCGCCCACGTCTTGGCAAGGCGACGTTCGAGGTCGTCTTTGTCCAGATCGACGCTGGCCTGTTCGGCTGGACTGGTTTCGTCATTCATTTCAGGCTGTCCATATAGGCGGCAAGTTGCCGTAACTCGTCGCTCGAAAGTGGAACCATGGGCATGTTGTTTCCTGGCTTCAGTGTCTGAGGGTCAGCAATCCATGCCGCCAGCGCACCTCGCGTATTGTCGAGCAAGCCGGCTGCGATCGTCCGCCGGCTGGCCACGTGCGTCAAATCAGGCCCGGTTGTTCCGGATGCCCCGGTGCCGCGAATGCTGTGACAGGCTGCACAAGGCTTTGACATGAAGACTGCTTCTCCGGCGACAGCCTCGCTTTCGGTGGCAACCGTCGCATCGGCACGCTGGAAAGATGCCCAGCGCTCAAAGTCCGCATTGTCTTGTGCTATGACGAACAACGCCATGTGTCCGTGTTGAAGGCCGCAGAATTCCGCGCACTGACCGCGGTAGACACCGGGTCGGTCGGCACGAAGGGTCAATTGATTCTCCCGGCCGGGAATGACGTCGCGCTTTCCCATCAGACTGGGCACCCAGAACGAGTGTATGACGTCTGCCGCCTGAAGTTCGATGCGAACGTCGACACCTGTTGGAATGTGCAGTTCGTTGGCGGTCTGGAACGTCTTGGTGGCATCGCCTTCGTCATAAATGAATTGCCACCACCACTGCTGGGCGCGGAGCCTGACGGTGAGAGCGGCATGCTCCGACTGGCCAAGGCTGCGCGTGGTGTAGAAGCTTGCGATTGTCAGGCCGGCGATGACGAGCACGGTCGCCACAATGGAAGACACCACTGCCTGGCCCAATCTGCGCTCCCGCTCGTGCCCACTGTCCCCTAGTGTCCGGTTTGCCCGCAGCAAAGCCCAACCAAGGACGATCATCACCAGGATCCAGATCACGGCGGAGACGACTGCCATGGAGACGATCAAATGTTTAAGTTGGACGGCCGGCTCGGATTGTGCGTTGAGAGCCGACTGCATGCTGTTGCACCCCGCCAAGGATGCGACCAGAAAACCCAAACTCACATAAGCGGATCTTCTCAAGGCGTTGGTCCTTGTTGCGGGTCGACGCCAACCGGCCCCTCCTGGAAGAGGATTGACGCCGGCGCCCGATTTTCGGCCGGCCGGGTTTGCTTGTCATCGTTGCGGCTGGGGGCGCCCACCTCGGCAGAATAGGCCCCGATCGTCTGGATATAGCCGGCAAGTTGCCAGATTTGATCGATGGTCATCTTATCGCGAAAGGCTGGCATGCCGTGGGGGCGGCCATCACGGATCGAGGCAACGATCGAGATGATACCGGGGCCGTAAAGCCACCAGCCGTCAAGAAAGGAAGGACCGCGCGCCCCTCGCCCGTCGCCGTGGCACTCCGGGCAGCCGAACCAGGAATATAGCCGTTTGCCCTGGCTAAGATCATAAGCATTGTGCGCATAGGGCTTGCCAAGGGCAAAATAGATTTCGGGTGGCGTGCCTTCGATGCCACCGGGCATGAAACGCAATGTCTGAAGGTCGGCAGCCACAGGAGGGTCCGTGCGGTATTGGCGCGCGCCTCTTAAGGTTCCAATCCAGACCGCTAGGCCGACAGCCAGCAACAGCACCGCCCACAAGAAGGCGGTTGATTGGAATTTTCCGATGGTTCTCCGAAATATTCGCGCCGTGCCCATGAAAGCGCCTCAGTGGCGGACCGCAGCGGGGGATGCAATCACGCGGATGGGCAAAAGCTTGTAAGCCGGCGTCTTTGACTTTTGATCGTGATGATCAAGGGGAAACAAAGCATTCGTTTCCGGGTAATAAGCGCCGCAACATCCTGCCGGGATGTCATAGGCCATGACCTTGAAGCCCGGAAGCGACCGCTTTGTCTGCTCGGCGATTGCAGTAACAAGTTCGACGATCTGGCCGTTGTGAAGGCCCAGTCGGTCAATATCATCGACATTCATCAGGATTACCCGTCTGGTTCCCTCGACGCCGCGATAGCGATCGTTGTAGCCGTAGATCGTCGTATTGAACTGGTCATTTGATCGCAGCGTTGCGAGATGCAGAACATCCCTCGCCGATGCGGCACTCGAAAAATCTGGAAACAGCCGACGGGGCGTAATGAAATTGGCCTTGCCGTTGGCCGTGACCCACTTGCGCTCGCGCGCCGGCAATGGCCTCGGGATACCGCCTGGTTGGAATAGGCGCTTGTTAAAATCCTTGAACGTTTCGGGATAAGTTCGCTCGATCGCGTCGCGGATCTTGGTGTAGTCGTCGACCCAACTGTCCCACGGCACGACCCCTTTCGTCAGGGTCGCCTTGGCGATGCCCGCAATTATGGCAGGTTCGGAGAGCAGGTGCGAACTTGCCGGTTTGGCTCTGCCCCGAGAGCCATGAAAATGGGCAATGGAGCTTTCCATGGACACCGCCTGGGGGCCACCTGCCTGTTCATCGATCTCGATGCGCCCTAGGCAGGGCAGCAGGTAGGCGATCTCGCCATGGACGACGTGCGTGCGATTGAGTTTGGTTGCAATCTGGACTGTTAGGCGCAGATTACGCCAGGCTTCTTCAACAGCTTCGGTCTCCGGAATTGCGCGCAGGTAATTTCCACCAAGGCCGATGAAAGCGCGCGCTTCTCCCTGCAATATCGCCTTGCATGTGTCCACGGTCGAATGACCTGTCCAATGCGGCGGTTCGAACCGGTAGAGCTGCGCCAGCTTGTCCAAGGGAACCAGACCGGGCTTCTCAGTGATGCCGACGGTACGCTGCCCCTGGACATTCGAATGACCGCGCACAGCGCAGATATTGGCGCCAGGTTTTCCAATGTTCCCGCGCAGAAGGGCAAGGTTGGCCACCATCTGGACGTTCTGGACGCCCATGATGTGCTGTGTCAGACCCATGCCGTAAACCATCAGCACGGCGTCTGAGTTGGCATAAGTGTGCGCCGCCTGCATCATCTGATCGCGCGTAAGGCCTGATACGCGCTCCAGCTCCGCCCACTCGTAGTTGCGGGCTGCGTCCGCAAATTCCTCGAATCCGGCAGTGTGCGCCTCGATGAAATCATGATCGAGCACGTGTTTTTTGTCGGCCGCCGCTATGGAGGCGGCAAAAGCAACGGTGGCGGCGTCTGCAACGTCGTCCGGTGTCGCATCTGTCCCCGCAACTTTGCTCATACCCGAGGCCTTGAGTGCGTCGTCGGCCTCAATCAGTGCTTTGCACACCCCAAAAAGGGCTGCGATGTCACCGCCGTTTTTGACCTGGCAATACTGTGAGGAAATCGGTGTCTGCTTGCCCGTAAGCATCTGACTGGGGGCTTGCGGATTGACGAAGCGCTCGAGCCCGGGCTCGCGAAGAAGGTTGAAGGTGACAATCTTGACGCCTCTGTCGACGGCATCTTGCAGATCGTGCAACAATCGCGGCGAAGATGTGCCGACATTCTGTGCAAGATAGAAGATGCAACTGCAGTTTTGGAAATCAGATAGAATGGCCGTTCCAATCGAGGCGCCAATGCTTTCCGGCAGGCCAACAGACGTGCTCTCATGGCACATGTTGGAAGAATCGGGCAGATGATTGCTGCCGTACATCCTGGCAAACAGCTGGTACATATAAGCTGCTTCGAGCGAAGCGCGGCCGGAGGTGTAAAAGTCGACTTGTTCAGGTGACAGCATCCGCAACTCGCTGCCGATTTCCTCGAAGGCGTCGAGCCAAGTGACGGGCACATACTTGTCCGTGGTGGAGTCCCAACGCATGGGCTCGGTCAGGCGGCCTTGCTCTTCGAGATCGTGGTCGCTCCAGCCTTCAAGTTCGGCCAGACTGTGTGCTTCAAAAAAAGCCCGATCCGCTCGTCGGTTCGTGACCTCCCAACTGGTGGCCTTGGCACCGTTTTCGCAAAATTCCAGCGGATGTGGCTTGGCAGGCTTTGCCCATGCGCAGCTCACGCACATATATCCGTCGGGTTTGTTTTGATGGGCTAGCAGTGACGGCCCCGCGAGCGGAATATGTTCGCGAAGCAGTATCTCCCCGACAGCCTTCGCCGATCCCCATCCCCCCGCCGGAACCCCGTGAGACCCTTTGTCGGATGCCTGTTGTGATTTACCTGCCATGATCATGTCCTCGCCCGGCGACTAGGCTACGAACCCACGACGAGGCCTTCGGTTCCAAACGCCTAAAAAGGCAGTAGCTATGCTGACCACCTTGTTGTTTCCGGCGCTCGTTGATTTCGGATCGTTTCGGAGAAACTGGTCGGCTCAAAGAAACCAGGTAACGACCAGCCCAGCACTGGCCGAAAAGATAACTGCAGTCGTGATCCACCCCATGATGTTGATGGCTCGAGAGTTCACCTGATCGCCCATAATTCGCCGGTTGTTGGTCATGAGCAGAATTAACAAGAGGAGAGGCGGTGTCGAGAAGCCCTGAACGATGCCCGACCATACAAGCGCTCTCATCGGGTTAAAGCCCAGGAAATTCATGGCGACGGCAACGGCGGTCACAACGCCGATGATAATGTAGAATGTTGGCGCCTCGCGTGCTTTGGCGTTGAGACTGCCTTTGATTCCGAACGATTGGGCAAGATCGTATGCCGCGCCAGTGGTCATGACCGGCACGGCAAGAAAACCCACAGATACGATACCGGCTGCGAAAAGAAACCCGGCCGCCTCCCCAGCAATCGGCTTCAAGGCTTCAGCGGCCTGAGCGGCAGTCTCAATGTTCACCTGTCCGTTCACGTGAAGCGTCGATGCGGTCGAGAGTATGACGAAGTACATGATAAAATTGGAAAAAGTCATTCCCGCGAGGATCTCGCGTTTGGTTCGGCGAAGGTCCCGCTCGCTGGCGCCCTGCCTCTCCCTCACTGTTGTCCGTCCTTCGGCAATCTCATCCTCGACCTCCTCGTTAGACTGCCAGGTGTAGAGATAGGCCGAAAGCGTCGTGCCAATAATCGCCACGATGATCGAGAGAAATTCCTTGTTGAACTCTACCGAAGGAATAAGCGATCCCCGTAGCGTTGAGGCGAAATCCGGTCTTGCGAGCAAAGCCGCTCCGACATAGGCGAGCAAGGTCACAGCGAGCCAGCGGAAGATGCGGCGGATGAGCATGTAAGACCCTGCTACCTGCAGGCACAGGAGAATGACCGCGACGACGGCAACGATCGCAGGTATTGGAAGTCGAATGGAGAGGTTTATCGCCGCAGCCATGCCGCCGAGATCGGCAGCTGCCTCGATCGTGTTGCCGATGACTACCTCAGCAAGCACCGTCCAAAGCAGCCAACGCGGGTAAAAGTCGCGAATGGCGTGGAACAGCCCCCTGCCCGACACCTGCCCAAGCTTCGAAGACAGATAGACCACCGTGAACATCATTGGCAGCGTGACTGGAGCGGTCCAAAGGATATCTGGTCCAAAACGGGCGCCGGCACTTGCATAGGTGCCGATCGCCGACGGGTCGTCATCCGCCGCTCCGGAGATGATGCCACTGCCGAGAATGCGGCCGAGGCCTCCGCCTTCTTTCTTAGATGAAGCTTCGGTGGCCGCGTCCTCTTTCATCGCTCGGCACACTCGCTAGTCACCGATACCCCGACGGAGTGTGCGCCCCAGTTTTGAACATGGGGCATGAAGTCGTCGTATCGGGTAAATTGCATGTGGGGCCTCCCGCTTGGAAGCACCTAAGCATTAACAGCGCCCAGAGTTCCAACGCCTGCCAGAGTTCCCCAGTCCGTCATGATAGCTTTGCCAGGAAGCTGCTTGCCCGACGGCGACCATGTCAGCGCGACACGCAAAGGCGTCAATCTGCTCAATCGGATAAACCAGGTCGCAATGATGGTTCAGATACACAACATCATCGTCCTCTTGCCGGCACCAAAGCTCGATCCCTCTGGCCGCCTGGATCCTGCACTCGAAACACCGCAAGAACTTTTGGGCGAGCGGATCTCCGTCGGCAAGGGACGCTGCGCCGATTGTCATATGCCGCAGACAGAGTTTAAGGATAAGAACATGCACGACCTGAAGCTCGAACGCTTCTACAAGGTCGGCTAGGTCTTCAACGCCTTCGTCGCGCTGCCCGACGGCCCCACCAAGACCTTTGGATTGCCCGGCATCAAGGATTCTCCATCCTGCCTCCATGCCGGGCGACTGATGATCCCTGCCGACACCGTCGAGTTCTTCAATCTACCGCTCCAGCAGCACCTGAAGTCGACCCAGATAGCGCGCGAGCGTCTTCTCGATCCGCTCTCGCTCCTGGCTCTCGTCGCTTGCAAGCGCCATCGACCATAATCCAATCTGGAAGCCGAGGTAGGCGGCCTCGAAGACGACAAGAATGCCGTCGTCGATGCCGACGTTGCCCTCCTGCGTGACGATATCCACAAGTCGGTCCCGCTCGTTCGCCGAAAGATCAAACTCGACACAAGCACCGGCCACATCCCAGGCAATTGGTTGGCAACCGATCATATCATGCGCGCTGTTGTGATCGAGCGCATCCGTCTTTTGAAGTCTGCCCCCGCTGGTAACCAGCCATTCCCAACGATGAAGGCGATTGTCCGTATCGACGGGAATGAGGTGCCGGACCGAACGGCCTTTTTGCTGCATGATCCGTCCAAGCAGCATCGCAGCTTCGATGCCCTCCACCTCATTCACATTTGTCGTGGCCATCTGACAGAGGGCTTCAAACGAGGCGCCGCCATGGGGTGCCGCAAGATGGCGGGCGCGGAAGGCAAGATAGTTGCCAATTCCTGCCAGGATTTCGTGTCTGTGTAGCCCCGACGTTTCCAGGGGCACACCCTTGACCCATTCTTCAATCAGAAAACCATGGCATGTGCCGACGACAGACGGCGTCAAACCTGCCTCTTTCAGCAAGGCCCCCCTGCGCAATTTCTCCCTATCGCTCCTGCACAGTCCGGCAAATTTGACGTGCCAACTTTGGTCGTCCGCAGTGGCCACGAATTTCAGCTTTTCCATCTGCCGATAGCTCGGAGGCCAATTTTCGGCGCAATCACAATATAGTGCGCGCCAATTCCCGCCGGAGATGTCGCGCAAGGCGTGAACGGGCTGGCCGACAAGTTCGCCAACCCAGTTCTGCAGGCTGCGTGCAGCAGGCGGCGCCTTGACAATCAAATCACCGATTTGAAGGACGTGCTTTGAGCTCTCTTGCCACCGCCTGCGGTGCGCAATGTTGGCATATGCCCCCGGCTCTCCGCCATGACTGGGAAAGAAACTAAGGCGAGACGGCGCAACCCCGTTGACCTCCAACCAATTTGCGACGCTGGCAAACGAGCTGCCAGAGAGGCCAGGCCCCTCATCGACGATCGCAAAATCGACATTTGTCCTGGCCAGGATCTGCTCGGCGAGAGCGGCCTTGACGTTTACCTTTCTACGAAATGGATGTCCGACGGGCCGTAGCGAAAACGCCGGCGATGCGCCCAATGCGGCAGCCACAAGAGCTGCAAGGCTTAAGCCGATGCTGCGAATGCCTATGACAACCGTGTTGGGGGACAATTTTGATTGCAATGCCGCCTCCAAATAGCTTTCGGGATAAACGGCGTAAAAGGCATATCCCTCGGCCTGCTTCATGCGAAGAGGCTCGAGACCACTGACATTGAAGTGCAGCGACGACGTGTCTGTCGCCAGCGACAAGTCACCATCGAAGTGGCCTTGCCAGGAAACCAGGATCGCACGTGCTTGCGCAAATAGGAGTTTGGCGCCAGTCTCCTGAACAGTGGAGACGTCGTCTGCGCCGTTCAGCTCAAATTCCCGATCGGCAAGCCCTTGGATGAGCTCTCCCGTCTCTATGAAAGTTTGAACCAGCAACTCATGGCGACGGCGTCCAGGCGGCGACTGCCTACAGGCAAGCATCGCCGTGTCGATCCTTTTTAGGACGTCGGCTGGCAGCTCAAGCCGCTCGACATCGCCGTACACCAACATCGCGGTTTCCTTTCCGACGGCTTCACCAAACCTTTTGAAAGAGCGGTTGATCCCAAGAGGTAGCCTGACAGCTTGAAAATTTCGGGAACACATGCGGCATTCACTTGTTTGACCGAAGCTTTGTAGATGCCGGAGGTTCACCATGCAGTCTCAACCCATCCGTGTCGGCCTGGTCGGGATCGGCAATTGCGCCTCCTCTCTTGTTCAGGGATTGACCTATTATCGTGACGTTCACGGCAATGAGCCTGTTCCCGGTCTCATGCATCTCGAGCTCGGCGGCTATCATGTCCGCGATGTCCAAATATCGGCAGCGTTTGACGTCGCGGCATCGAAAGTAGGACGCGATGTCTCCGAGGCGATTTACGCTGCTCCCAATAACACCCAACGTTTTGCCGATGTTTCACCTACAGGCGTAACCGTACAACGAGGAAATACGCTCGATGGAATAGGTCGCTATCTGCGCGACGAGATCGAGCTGTCCCCGGAGCCCCTGGCGGACGTGGCAAAAATTCTGCGGCAGACGCGAACCGAAATTCTCGTCTCCTATCTGCCAGTCGGTTCTGAGGAAGCGACCAAATGGTATGCCGAGCAGGCACTTGCGGCGGAGTGCGCCTTCATCAACTGTATTCCCGTTTTCATTGCCTCCAGGCCGGAGTGGCAGCAACGATTTGCCGAACAGGGGTTGCCGCTCATCGGCGACGACGTAAAGAGCCAGATCGGTGCAACCATCGTTCACAGAATGCTGGTCAACATGTTCCGCGAACGCGGCGTGCGTCTCGATCGCACGTATCAACTCAACTTCGGGGGCAATACCGATTTCCTCAACATGCTCGAACGGGAGCGGCTGGAATCGAAGAAGATATCAAAGACGCAGTCTGTGATGAGCCAGATGGACATGCCGCTTTCTGCTGCAAATGTCCATGTGGGTCCAAGCGATCACGTTCCTTGGCTGTTGGACAGGAAATGGGCTTACATCAGGCTGGAAGGCACGACGTTCGGCGGTGTGCCGCTCAATGCCGAAGTCAAGCTAGAAGTGTGGGATTCTCCCAACTCCGCGGGGGTCGTCATCGACGCTATACGGTGCGCCCGATTGGCGCTCGATAGAGGCATCGGTGGTGCGTTGATTGGACCGTCAAGCTACTTCATGAAGTCCCCTCCGCAGCAATTTACCGACGCGGAAGCGCTAAACCGCACGAACGCATTCATCGACGATGTAGAGGACAGGTTTCGCGGAGCAGCGGAATGACGACCACCTTCTTTCTCGTTCGTCATGCTGCCCATGACAATCTCGGCAGTTTCCTTGCAGGGCGCATGAGCGGGATTGGGCTCGGACCGGCCGGTCAAGAACAAGCTGCAAGGGTTGGACAACGACTCGTCCGCGAGAAGATCGATGACGTCTACACGAGCCCGCAGGAGCGCACGCGCCAAACCGCAACTGCGATCACCGAGGCCTGCAGGCTTGACCCGCCGCAAATTAATAACGCCTTGGATGAAGTCGATTTCGGCACCTGGACCGGACGAAGCTTTGTTGATCTCAATCGCGATGTGCAGTGGCAACGATGGAACGCATTGCGCGGCCTCGCACGTGCCCCCGGTGGAGAGCACATGCTGGACGTTCAGCATAGAGTGGTCGCACTGATCGAGAGCCTTGCCGGAAACCGACGGGGCCGGAGAATTGTCCTCGTCTCGCACGGCGATGTCATCAAGGCAGCCGTTACCTATGTGCTTTGCTCCCCCCTCGATGCCTGGGCAAGACTTGACGTGGCGCCCGGCTCCGTAACGGTCCTCATAGTCGGAGACTGGGGAGCAAAAATTGCCGCCCTCAATGAGGTGGTCTCGTGACGTCTGAAACGGAAGAAGCCGATGATCGAAGCCGCAATGATTTGGAATGAGCCGAACAATAAGTCGCATTGGGATCCGCAGATCGATCCGGAGTGGCAGCTCTTTGCGAATATGAGCACGCTTGCCGCCGATGCAATTGCGGCACTCAATCCAAACCTGACCAAGGTCCTTGGCGGAATTTCGCCCATCGATCCTGCCTTTATGGGCCGTATGAAGGATTATGGCGTGTTGGATCATATGGACGCGGTTGCCGTTCACGGTTTTCCACTCGATTGGAACCTTTGGCAGATCGATGAGTGGCCGGACAAAATCGAAGAAATTCGCTCAGTCACCCATCTGCCGATCTGGGTAAGCGAAGTCGGAGTGTCGACTTTCGGCGCCGAAGAAGTGCAGCTTTGGGGACTAAAGCGGACGGCTGAGCTGCTAAAGGGCAAAGTTGAGAGATGCCAGTGGTACAGTCTATATGACCTTCCGCAGGAATGGGAGGCGACCACCCGACACCGAGAGGCCGAGGGGTCCTCATACTATCGACACTATCACATGGGGATATTGCGCCAGGACGGCAGACCAAAACTGGCGTTGGAGGAATTTGCCAGGCACACGCCCGAATTCGGCTTGGTGCAATGGTTCCATTTCGAAGATCCGAGACTGGAAGAGGCGGTTGCCTGGATGAAGAGGCTCGGTGTCAAATCGGTCAGGACCGGCCTTTCCTGGGCCGACCGTTTTCGTCCCGATGCGCTCGACTGGTTTGACCGGCAGATGTTCGCACTTGCGGATTTCGACGTCACCGTGACATTCTGCTTCACTCCCGAACACCGAGGCCTCGCGCCACACCATACCAGCGCCCCCCTTGTTGCCGAAGAATTTGCGGAATTCTGCTGCGAGATGGTTGACCGTTACGCGCCGCGGCAACACTTCGCCCCTAGTCAGTCAGCGTCGGCCCCTGAACGGGTGATTCTATCGACGACACGGCCAATGGGTCCGCGGGAATAGGTAAAGCCTTGATAAAAGGCCGATACGATCCCGGCCCATGCCAGATAAAGCTGCGGACGTCGAAGCAGGCGTGAGAACCAGAAAACGCGGTGGCTCCAGGCGCTTATTTCGTAACGCAGGCGGTAAATCGCTCTACGACGCCACGTCAGACCGCCAATCCCTGCCGCTACTCTCTTGCGGGGCCGCAGGCGAAACCTCAGCCATGTCAGCCGCAAAGCAAGTCCTTCACGGCGCTGCCGAAGCCCGGAAGCCTGTGTTTTAACGACGAACTCCGCATCGACCGTAGACAAGAAAATTCGTCGGGCGGCCATGCCCTTATCGAGAATGCCCAACAGCTCCGGAGAGCGGACGATCACCACATTCGTCCCGCGCCCGTCAGCGGCATAGGGTTCTGCCCAAGCGTCGCCAAAAGCGATGTCGGCAGTTTCGGCAGCCACATCGTCGCAGAAATTGCACGCGGAATTTTGAAAGAAACCGGCTCCCCAGTCACCGTCTGCCAAATGCCACCAGTCGCGGCCAACGACGTCGCCGTTATGCAGTGTCGCCTGCGCTCGATACCAGTTCGCGGGTCTCTCCACACACTTTGCCCGATAATCAAAGTGTTCGACCTCGCGAATTGTCGTACCCATTTGCCAGGCAAAGCTTTCAGCCATGCGGGCGCTCTTCATGTGACCGCAAAACAGGCCGAGCGTGAAGATGATGCGTTCGTTCAACATTGGATCGTTGGCGCATGAAAGCCTCACGGCCTTGATGAAGCAAGGAACGCCAATAACGGCGTATCGGCCTGGCGTGGTCCTGATCTTATCGAGCACTTCGGACAGCTCGACCGGATAATATCGCGATTTGGCACCGGCCTTTAGATCTTCCAAGCTGCGTGAGAGCGTATAGCGAAATAGAGGATTGCCACCATCGGTTTCCGCCACATGGGCTACTGCATCGACCAGACCGCGCCGTAGCAATTCGGCCGCAACCCAGGTGAGAAGTCCGCCGGAGCTGCCGTTGCTGCGAAAATCCCCCTCTTCCACATGGCCGACGAAGGCTTTGTCAAATCGGCCTAGGAATGGGTCGCATGTAGCCGCCGTCGCAAAATGCCTGGCCGCCAGTTCGTCCTCGTTTTCGGCGAGAGGCGAAAACGGGCAAATGCGCGGAAAATCGACCTGTTCCTCGGAACGTCGATCGCCTGCGTCTTTCGGCTTCAACTGGCCATATCTATCGAATTGCATCTGCAAAGTGGATCCAGGTCGCCGCACCGCGCAAGCGCCGCACCCTATACAGAGCCCGGCACGTGCAATGTCACGGGGGCTGAGTGGTGGAGGACACCGGTTCGCCATTGAAGCGCTATTGGACGACATGTTGGAGATAGCTTGCTGAATTGGCGCGCAAGACAAAAATACGCCTGGCAATTGCCGGATCCAAGGGATGATCAAGTATCGTGTCGAGCTGGGAGAAGGTGCTGGTCTCGGATATGACGTATCGCTGCGCGCCCACGATCTCGGCCAAATCCCGCAATTTGTTGATGCGATAATCGGAAATTACGCAGGCAAACGGCTTCTCATAGACAAGGGAGAAGACGCAACCGTGGAAGAAATTGGTCACGACTGCCTTGGCGGATGCCATGAAGCAGGCGAACTCATTCGGACCCGCATCGATCCATTGTTTGTCGGCCCAATCGTTGCGGTAGCCAATGCTGACCAGACGACAGGCTCTCCGGTCTGCCCATTGGCGTACGACATTTTGGAACCATTTGGGAAAACCATGGCCGTAGATCGCGACATGGCGGGCGTTGTCACCGCCTCGCGCTGCCAAGAGCGGTTGCGGAAACTGCAGACATGGGTCGAGGACAAGCTCGGGCTCAACGGCAAGCGCCTCACGGATTAGACGAGCCGAGTTGAGATCGCGCACGGAAATCCGGGAAAACCTTCTAAGTCGGTCCCCCCAAAGACCTCGCAGCCTTGCTTGCGATGCAAAATTTCCGAATGTCGCGGCGTAGGAAACCAGATGATCGGCAATCAAACCTTCTCCAAAGAAGACGGCGCATCCACCGTACCAGGGATGCTTGAGGTTCCAAACCTCGTCGCTGCCGACGATCACAAGCCTAAATTGCTCGGCCTTTGCTGGATCGTCGAGCGGAAACGGACATGACAGCGGCAGTTGGGCTATTGCGCCGAAGAACTTGTGCATCTTTTTCTTGTACAAGCCATAGTCGTTGTGTGGCGACCGCATTGGAAGCAGCGGGCTGAGCGCACAGCGCCATTCCGCACGATCTAGCCGCTTCGATCGATATTCGAGAAGAACTGCGGTAACGCCCATGGTGGCCAACCCCTCCACCAGGCACCGGGCTTGCCAGTATGATCCATAGTTAATGCATCGGTGAAATGTCAGTACGCCGACATCCCCGGAGCGGCCTCGGATTGGCCCACCTGAATTCGTGACGTGAAGAGATAAGTTTGTGGCCGGTGAAAAAGGAACAAAATCGGACATCGTGCTCTCGATTGGGACTGTACAAGGCAGCCCCCGTAATCGGTGGGCGGCAAAAAAATCTTCCATTCTCATTGTCCACGGGACGGGCATCGAACCGAAAACACAAAGAAATGTTCCCCCCATGAATGCGCGACAAAAGCGCTGAGCGGCGGTCCGTGGCCGGTGTTCGGCTATTTGTCAGGTGTTGCTAACATCGATGTCGGCAACAAGCGGAAGATGATCCGATGCTAGGCTCGTGATGCGATTGCGAACGACCTTTGAGGCGACCACCCTTAGGTCGGCGCTCACAAAGATATGGTCAATTCTCATAAGAGGAAACCGCGAAGGAAAGGTTGGTTTCGGTCTCTGATTGCAGGCAAGTTGCGCATCCTGAAATAGCCGGTTTGCAAGACGGTAGGCGGTCGACGACGGAACCGCATTGAAGTCACCGCAGAGGATAGCGGACGTTGGATTAGAGCCGTCGCAGCAAAGCCAGGCCGGACTAAGAAGAGTGCTCATCTGCTGGGCCCGGTCACGCCGTCGAAGCCCGAGATGGGTATTGACGACGAGCAAGTTTCGGTTGGCAAACACCACCTCGACGGAAAGCGCACCACGCGCCTCCCCGAGTGATGGCAATAGGCCGGCCTTGACGGGGTGGGCCGGCAAGGCCGTTATGATGGCGTCGCCGTATTGCTCATCGGCAATCGCCAGCGCCGGATGGAAATGAGCTTCCATTTTGAGCAATGAGGCGATGGTTGTAGCCTGATCGACACCGCCAGTTCTGCGACGGCGGACGTCGATTTCCTGTAGCGCCACGATGTCAGGCTTAGCATCGGCAATGACGGTCGCGATTCGGGCAGGGTCGATCTTGCGATCAGTGCCGATACAGCTATGCACATTATAGCTCAGAATTCTGAGCGCTCTTTGCTCCCGCATGGTCAAGGAACACTGCAGACGTCCGATCGTTCCTGCCCGCAAGTGCTTTGGGCTTTGCCAGCCTTCATCAACTCCTCGTCGCTTGCGGATAGAGTGGCGATTGAGCGCCAGGCCATCACACTAAGGGCCTTTGTGTCCGGACGGTAATTTGCATTTGCCTATTTCTGGCCGGACAGCTCTCAGTCAGTACCCAAACTGCATTTCGCTGCGTCTGTTTTCTTATTGTGCGTGCGCTTGTGAATTTGGTCTTCATTGCGAGCTAAATTGCTTCTCAGGGTCCTGAAAAACAGAAAAATGCGACCAGCGACGCGGCGGCAAAAGGCGCGCGCCGATTGCCCAATCGGACAGGAAGGATCAACAATAGAGGTCGCGAAAACCGGCCCATATTTTTCACCTGTCGGGACAAATGCACGTAAGGTTTTGCGATTGACGTTGAGTTCCTCGATCGCGCCAATGAGTGATCCCTTCCGGTGGGTCGCCTCTTTCACGGCATCGACACTGCAGCCGAAATATTCCGCAACTAGCAAATCGCGCAAGTGCGCAATTGCAAGGCAATGGTCGTGTCGCGATGCCTCAAAAAGAATATCGCATTCGGTATCCAGGCCTTCCGAGCGGTGATTGAGGTTGGAGGACCCCATGCGCAGGAGTTTGTCGTCAGCGATCTGGAGTTTTGAATGTACGAGCAATTCGGCTTGCTCGCACCCGTCGTGAACGACTGGATGGAAGACACGCAGCCGGTTGTTTCGGTCAGCGCGCCGAAGACGCTGAATTATCCTGTCTCGGTTGCCCCCCATAATTGTGTTTTCAATCCACCCGTGAGACGTGGCCGTGCAAACGATGACGATTTCTGGCCCATTCGGCTCCTGTAAGCGTGCGGCAAGCGCTTCGGAAACATTGAACGATGCCAGATACTGCGTCTCGATATAGAGCTGCCGCTCCGCTCTGGCGATCATAGCCATTGTCAAGCGGATCCCCTGTCGCAGGCCGGTCTTGAACAGAGTTGTCGGCTTACTCACTGCGAGCTTGACCGGCACATCGGATAGCGTGACGGCTGACCCATTCAGCCAA
Organism: Rhizobium mesoamericanum STM3625; assembly: GCF_000312665.1. Lineage (GTDB taxonomy): Bacteria > Pseudomonadota > Alphaproteobacteria > Rhizobiales > Rhizobiaceae > Rhizobium > Rhizobium mesoamericanum. The sequence continues at coordinate 74,794 of NZ_HF536773.1, forward strand.
TCGGGGACTCTCTTAATCGCCACGGCGTCGTATGTTTCACCGGTTGCATCGCGCCATCGCTGTCTCGCCACTTTTGATATGAGAGCCGCAGCCTCGCCAGTCACCATGACCTGCAAATCATGGAGCGGATCGTAGGCTACGCCTTCAGGATCGCATCTCAGCCGATCTCGCACTTTGTGATGGTACGTGTCCCACCGTCGCGAAGTAAGATCGATTCCGCCAATGAATGCCGCGGTATCGTCCACACAAACAAGCTTTTCATGGTGACAGCCGCGCACGGCTGGTTGAAAGGCGAAACGCAGATCGATGCCACCATTTTGCGGAAAGTTTGCCTTGGAGACCACACTTAGCGATTTTTTGGAATAAACCGGGCCGAGAGCCCAGATCAGAATTTTTATCTGGAGGTCAGGATTGGCCCGCGCACAGCTTTCCAGCAATTCTCCGAGCGTCTGATTGGAGCTTTGCGGTTCGAGGAGAATATTCGGATTGAAGTCCCATCCGACGATCCATATCCTCCTTTGTGCTCGGCGCAAGGTGTCTGCCAATTGCGAGAAATACTGACTGCCGTTGATCAGAAAGGCCGCTTTCTCGGCGGTGCCTTCCAGCTTGATCTCGTCGATCTCCGAAGTCATTCGTGGTCGTGCCTCACTACGCGCCTGATCCTGTCGTGGAATAAGCTGCTGAAAAAGTTCAGCTCTAACGCGTTTGACGTCCTCTAGGTTCCTGAATTTTATACCTCGGACCCGCACTTGCTCTTTTGGCAAGCGCGAGTTGACGTTCAATCCAGATCCCGAAGCGCGGAACAAGTGCTTTGCCTTGCAGTTCCTACCGCATGGCAAAAGCCGGCATTATCAGGATTGGCATCTCTGGATGGACCTACAGGCCCTGGCGCGGCGTCTTCTACCCCAAAAACTTGCCGCATAAGCAGGAACTCACCTATGCTTCGCGGCAATTTGCATCGATAGAGATCAACGGCACTTTCTATGGACTTCAACGTCCCGAAGTTTTCGAAAGCTGGCGCGAAGAGACACCGGACTGCTTCGTCTTCGCGATTAAAGGCTCACGCTACATTACCCACATGAGAAGGCTCCGCGATATTGAAACACCGCTCGCAAACTTCTTTGCCTCAGGTCTGTTGCGCTTGGGACCGAAGCTTGGGCCGATCCTTTGGCAGTTTCCTCCCCGCATGACTTTCAACACTCAGCTTTTTTCTGCGTTTTTTAAGCTGCTGCCTCACGACACGATTGCCGCGGCAAGGCTTGCCGCGAAACACGATGAACGGCTCAACGGCCGCGACTGGGTGGAAGCCAACGGAAAAAGGCCCGTTCGCCATGCGGTGGAGATTCGACATGAAAGCTTTGCCACTCCCGACTTTATCCACTTGCTGCGCGAACATGGCGTGGCACTCGTTTGTGCCGATACGGTCGAGTGGCCTTTGCTGATGGATGTTACTGCCGATTTCGTTTACTGCCGGCTTCACGGGTCGGAGGAGCTCTACGTCAGCGGCTATGATGAGGAGGCCCTGAGCAATTGGGCACATATGATTAATGCTTGGGCCCACGGCCACGAACCGACAAATGCTGCTCGCGTGCTTGCACCCTTGAAACGACGCACCGGCGGGCGGGACGTTTATGTCTACTTTGACAATGACGCGAAGGTGCGCGCTCCGGCAGACGCGAGCGCTCTGGCCGAACGGCTGGGAGTTGCCGCCACATCGTCACAACGGCCTCAGAAGAAAAAGTGGTCGAAACTGGCCGAGAAGGCCGGCGCGCGTGGTTCGGCGCCTTGACCCGGGGTCTCGACAGCACCGGTATTCGCTGTGCTGCGATCGCGCGCCCTCACCATCGGCGAACAAGTCCGATCGCTTCTTGAGGAACATCGATGTTTCTCAGGTGTTCAATTGTTCGACCGTTACCGAGGACGTCGATGAACCCAGCATCAACAGCCGAGCGATCGGAGGCTACCATCATGAAGGCGCGGGCGGTTCCGCAATTGATCGATCCCGATGCCGAGCCCTTCGTTGCGGACGCGATCGCTGAGCTCATTTCTTCCGAGATTCCTTTCCTGGTAGCGGGCACCTATGCGGTCAGTGCCTATACCGGCATTTCCCGTCTCACCAAGGATTTGGACGTGTTCTGCAAGGCTGGAGATTGCGCACGCATCCTGAATTACTTTAAGCAGCGCGATTATGCCATTGAAGTGGAAGACGAACGCTGGATTGGGAAGGTCCTGAAGGGGAAGCACTTCTTCGACGTCATTTTTGCGTCCTCCAATGGCACCATGCCGGTTGGCGACACATGGTTCGACAATGCGCGTCAGATCAAATTGTGCAATTGCCCGGTTAGGATCGTCAGTCCAACGGAGCTCATTTGGTCAAAGTGCTTTATACAGTTGAGGCATCGCTATGACGGCGCTGACATTGCTCATGTTATTTTGAGAGCCAGCAAAGAAATCGATTGGACTCGCCTCCTTGGCTACCTTGAGGTTCATTGGGAGGTGTTGCTTATTCACCTTCTCAACTTCCGTTGGATCTATCCGACCGAGCGGGACAAGGTGCCTCAATGGCTTATGGACGAACTGATCGACCGGCTCAAGGCGCAGGCGGAAATGCCACTTTCTCAAATGCGCATCTGCCGCGGGCGCATGTACTCGCGTGTCGATTACGAAATCGACGTCAAAGAGTGGGGATTTGCCGATGTCGGCGGCGAAGGTGGATTACGAGGCGACTGGGAGATTGAGGATGACTGAAACACGCAAGCTAAAGATAGCGGCAGTCGCTGATCTTCATGTGAAGGAGGATGACGATAGCTCCTACAAGGAAATGTTTGCCGAAATCTCCGGGCTCGCGGATGTCCTGGTCATTGCAGGCGACCTGACCGACCTCGGCAAGCCAAAGGAAGCCGAACGTCTAGCAGCCGACCTTCAAAGTTGTACGATCCCCGTGATTGCCGTGCTCGGGAACCACGACCACGAGAGCGGCATGGTCGACGAGGTCTCTTCGGTTCTGATCGACGCAGGTGTCAAGTTACTGAACGGCCAACCCGCCGAGGTCGACGGCGTGGCCTTTGTCGGTGTCAAAGGCTTTGCCGGCGGCTTCGGTCGCCATATGCTGGGTTCGTTCGGCGAGGCAGCCATCAAGGCCATGGTCGCTGAAAGTGTCGATGAGTCCATGCGCCTCGAAAATGCAATGCGCCGCGTCCGCTCGCAGCGTGCCATGGTCGTGCTGCACTATGCGCCAGTGATTGATACTGTCGAGGGCGAACCGCGGGAGATCTACCCGTTTTTGGGTTCGTCCAGGCTCGCGGAGACAATCGATCGCTTTCCGGTAAAGGCCGTCGTCCACGGTCACGCTCATAGAGGAACCTATCAAGGAAAGACACCCGGCGGCGCGCCCGTCTACAACGTGGCAGCGCATGTCGTAAAGCCAACTGGAAAGCCATACGCCCTTCTTGAACTCTGATCGAGTTCAGGTCTTCAGCCGGGAACAACGCGTGGTTAACCGGAGGTGACGCGCCACACCGTATTGCCGGCGTCGTCGGCGATTAACAAGGCGCCGCTCTTATCAAGAGCTAGTCCAACTGGGCGGCCGCGCGCTTCATTCCGCTCACTCAGGAAACCGTTAACGACATCGATCGGCGAGCCACTCGGATGCCCGTTCTTGAAAGGAACGTAGATGACCTTGTAGCCGTTGAAGGCGTACCGATTCCAACTTCCGTGTTCGCCGACGAAAGCGCCCCCGCGATAGTTCGCTGGAAAGGCGTCCCCGGTGTTGAACACCATGCCGAGCGGCGCAACATGCGAACTTAGCGCATAGTCCGGCACGATCGCTTTGGAGACCAGGTCCGGGCGCTGCGGCACCACTCGTGGATCAATGTTGCGTCCAAAGTAACTGTAGGGCCATCCATAGAACCCGCCCTCTTTGACGGAGGTCATGTAGTCCGGAACGAGATTAGGGCCGAGTTCATCGCGCTCATTGACGACAGTCCACAGCGCTTTTGTCTGCGGCTCGAAGCTGAGACCGTTCGGATTGCGCAGCCCGTCGGCAAATATGCGTGAACGCCCGCTTTGGCGCTCCACTTCCCAGATCGCTGCACGTCCTTTTTCTGCCTCCAGGCCGTTCTCGGTGATATTGCTATTCGATCCGACCCCGACATAGAGGCGAGAGCCGTCCTCACTCGCCACCAGGCTCTTTGTCCAATGGTGATCGATCGGGCCGCCAGGCAATTCCGTCAATCGGGTGCCAGGGTCGGTAATCTTCGTTTCGCCTTCGACATATGGGTACCTGACAATCGCATCGGTGTTTGCGACGTAGAGGTCACTGCCGACGAGAGCCACGCCGAAAGGCGAATTCAGGTGGTCGAGAAAGACCTCCTTGAGGTCGGCCGTTCCGTCCCCGTTGCTGTCGCGAAGAATTGTTATACGGTTGATGGGCTTGCCTCCCCCTGTGCCAGTCGCAAACGACTGCACGAAATCCATGATGAGGTCCTTGGGCCTCTTGGCCGATGCCTCAGGCGGCGCCACGGATTCAGCAACCAGCGTGTCTCCGTTCGGCAGGGTATAAACCGATCGCGGGTGCTTCAGGCCCGTGGCAAAAGCGTGAATTTTAAAGCCACCGGCCACCGACGGACTCTCATTCTCTTTCCAGCCGACAACGTTTGCCACCCGCATCGGCGGGATCAGGTATTGAGAAACTGGCGGCAACTCTGGATTAGGCCCGATTTCGTCAGACGGATCCGGATCGTTATTGCTGCATGAGCTCAAGGAGGAGCAACCCAGCAGCACCATGCCCAGGCAGGTTTTCCATTTAAGATTCACGAGATCCAATCCTCCGGCTTGCGGTGCTTGGAAATGGTCCCAAGTAGGGCAGCGACCGCTATTGCCGCCGCGGTAAACGCCGAAAGCGCGAGCCCGCTAGGAACGACGGAGGTCCAAGCATCACGGCTATGAATGAACAAATTGAACACCGACAGGACGAAAGCGAGAATAAGGCAGGCGAGGTAAATCCACGAGACGATCGGCTCCAAACTTATCGCACCGCGAATGACGTCGATGACAAGCGTCGCAGCAGCGATGATCCCGATCAGCAGCCCGGCCGTGAGTAACCAGGCTGAAAAGTCGGCCCACGTCATTTCCGCGGTTTTCCAATAGACAATATCGGTGACGAGCGCGCCGATCAGAAAGGCGGCGCAGAAATGCAAGGGCACAGTGCTAATTGATGGGGGAGCTGCGCCTGCAGCCATCATCCTTGGATCAGCCATTATCACGATCCTTCTGATTGGATTTCAAACAACGCGTTCGTCAGAAGGTTCCCGCTAAACGTCGATGCTTTTCTCGGCAAGAGGACAAGACGTCATGTGGTTCTGCCACACGGAAGCGTAGCTCATTCGTGTTTTGGATGGAGGCAACCGATCGCCGCGCCAGACGACCAGGTAACGGAACTTTGTCCAAAGGACAGGGTTGATCATCAAATAGAGCTATAGAGGAAGAGCGATGCCCGACAGACGCACAATTGCTCTCGGCCTCGCGTCGGCCATTACGCTGCTAAGCGCCACGGACGCTTGCAGTGAAGGACAAACAGGAACCAATCGCAGCAATTGTCAGGCTCCCGCACAACAGCAATCGCCGAACGCCCCGGCGCGCGCAGGCAATCGCGAAAGAGACGTTTCCAAATGTGGGGGTGTGATAGCGCCACCGAGATCAGGTGACGAAGTTATCGAGCACCCGGCCCCGGAGATCGGCAAGACGCCGGTCATTCCTCCCTCCGATATCCCTGGTCGTCGTTTCAACCATGGCGAGCCAGAGAATTGGCTACAAATGGCGGTTCACAAGGCTCGCCAGCCTGGACAATAAGGGCCGAAGCGATTTTTTCCGACGGTGTTCATTATGGTTCGGTTGTCCGATTATCCGCCTAAAATTGCAGCGTCATCTTGGAGGTATTCGCAGTGTCGGAAGGTCTGCAGTTCCCGATCGTCGGTACCGGTGCTTCAGCAGGAGGTATTCCTGCGCTGAAGGCTTTCTTTGAGAAGATGCCTGCCAACCCAGGTATGGCTTTCGTGATTGTGACGCATCTTAGCCGCGATCGCGAAAGTTTTTTGCACAAAGTGATCGCCCGTTACACGCTGCTGCCGGTCACCGCCACCGAACAGGATATGGTCGTTCGCGAAGACCGCGTGTACGTGATGCCGAGTAACACGATCCTGACTATCAAAGGCGGCAAGCTGCAAGTTCGCAAGCCCGATCAGGCCAAGCGCGAGCGCAAGCCTATCGATTTTTCACCTCGCTTGCCCTGGACCGAGCCGTACAGTCTGCCGCTGTGATACTTTCAGGTAGTGATGGAGACGGGACACTTCGGGCTAAAGCAATTCGCGAGGCCGGAGGCTTTGCGGCGGAGCAGCACCAGAAAGTGCTAATCAACGAGCTGAATCTCCGCGTGAAAAATCTCCTCGTGGTGTGGCCAGCATTGCCAAACGCAATTTGGAAACAGCCTCAAGTCTCGAGCTCTTTGGCAAGGTCTTCCTAGGCAGGCTGAAATCGATGGAAACAGCGTACGCTATGCTGTCGTCTAACAACTGGAAGAGCGCCTCCGTGCGAGACATTTTCGCCGATGAGTTGGAGCCTTCAGTGATCAGAATTACGATCTGGAAGGACCGGACGTTCAATCGGCGGCGCAACCATGTGTGTCCCTCGCAATGGTCGCACATGACCTCGGGACAAACGCCTTCAAACACGGCTTCTTGTCAGTGGACGGCGGTCGGGTGAACGTGGGTTGGACACTCGATGATCGAATGCTCCAGCTTACCTGGATTGAGAAAGGCGGCCCGCGGGTTACCGAACCTAAGCCACTGGCTATGGGTCCGAACTGCTTCATGGCGAAATTGAATATCGCTTGAGGGCAAAAATAGAAACAAATTACCGGCCCGAAGGGTTGGAACTGCACCTTCGCTTCCCAACCTAGCCAGGTGCTCCGTTGCCACCCGATCTCCGTATCTTGATTGTCGAGGACGAGTTTTTCATTGCCACTGATCTTGCACAGACATTGCGAGACGAGGGCTACGCAGTCGCGGGACCGGTTCCCTCGGTCGGCGAGGCTCTTATGCTCATCGACGAAGGAACTGTTGCGGCTGCCGTTCTCGATATTCATCTCAATGATGAGCACAGTTATCCGGTCGCAGATCACCTTGCACGCCTCGGCATCCCTTTTCTATTTTTGACCAGCTACGTGGAAGCGGATCTACCCGAGCGGTTCAAAAATCGCCCTCTCATTTCCAAGCTCGCTAATGTTCAAGCCGTCGTGGTGGTGTTGCAGGCGTTTCTTACCTGACCCCGATCAGCGATCGGAGACAGACGTCAGCGTGGGTCTGTGCCGCTGACGACCTGGCAATGGCACAACGTAGCCAAACTCCTAAAAGGTTTTGATGGCCGTGGAAACGACATTCGGAGCGGACCTATCGCACAAGCATCGACGGACATACTGTGATGTTTCCCGATATGCGTACCCGCTTTGATGAGAGAGTGATCTCTGCTACTTCTATCGGGGTGGAAATACCCGGCCACGATTACACTTCGATTGGAGACAAAGGAAAAGAGAGCGCGATGAATGGCAATGAGAAGGATCCCATCGATTCCATCTCACCGGGTCAAGAAAGAACGCAGGAGCACAAACACCAAGCCGCCAATATCCCATTCGGCCTCAAGCAGCAGTTCCCGTCAGAAGCATCCTCGGCGAATTGGCTGGCTGCGATTGTCGAGAACTGCAATGACGCGATTATCAGCAAGACGCTTGAAGGCATTATCACCACTTGGAATCACGCTGCAGAGCGTCTGTTTGGATATTCGTCGGCCGAAGCGATCGGGCGGCCCATAACGATCGTCATCCCCATGGACCGGCTTCATGAAGAAGAAGACATCCTCAGAAAGGTTCGTCGGGGCGAGCGGGTGGATTATTATGAAACTGTGCGTCAGCGCAAGGACGGAGGCCTCATAGATATCGCGCTCACAGTTTCGCCGGTGCGAAACGCGGAGGGTTCGATTATCGGCGCCTCGAAAATCGCCCGCGACGTGTCCGAGCGCAGGCGCGAACGCGAGCGCCAAGTTATTCTCCTTAGAGAGATGAGCCATCGCATCAAGAACCTGTTCGCGATGATCAATGCGTTGATCAATATTAGTGAACGCTCAGCAGAGAATACGAAAGAGCTCGCCTCAGATTTGCGCAACCGGGTCTTCTCTCTGGCTCGGGCCCAGCAGCTCACACTGCCAGATCCATCAGGCCCAATATCCGAGGGGTTCTCGACCAGCTTGTTTTCACTTCTTGAGGCAATATTCGCCGCTCATCAAGAAACCGGCCGGGACCGGATTAAAATTCAAGGAGTTGACGTCCCAATACAGGGCACGGCGCTGAACTCTCTGGCGTTGCTGTTGCATGAATTTTCGACGAATGCCGTCAAGCATGGAGCACTTTCTACGACCGATGGCCGCATCAGCATCGAGATTGCATCTAACGGGAACGAACTGCGCCTCACCTGGAGCGAAACCGGGGGGCCGCCAATTCCGGCACCAACCCCAGGGAATGGCTTCGGAACTCAGCTGGAGCAGGCGATCGTTGAAGGTGCGCTGCGCGGCTCGATCGCTCGTGATTGGAGACCAGAAGGGCTTCAAATTCATCTGAGCGTGCCGATACGCACGGTCAATTGACCCGCCTAACGTCGCGCCACTCGCATAACGAGCGATATGACGAAAAGAGCAAGGAAGATAAAGAACAAGATCTGCGCGATCGAGGCGGAAGCGCCCGCTATGCCGCCAAACCCAAGAACACCAGCAATCAGCGCAACGATCAAAAACACCAGGGCATAGTAGAGCATTTTCGACTCCATTGTATTCACGCATCTATTCAACCGTATCCAACCAACGGATACGGTATTGGTTCCATCATTTATCAGCAGCCCACAGATGTCCCCGCTGCGGAAGGGTCGTTTGCATCCCAGCCGATGGCTGACCATCTCGCTGCACTCGGGTTGGTGACCCTGCTACTTGATCGGGCGAGGTATTGGTGAAGCCCGGGTGAAGCCCGCGTACGTCAGCCGATATTGCTGGTAACTAGTCCACAATCCCCAATGTCCTGGATAAAGGGAAACTGTGAGGCCATCAACGACACCGTCATTATTCATCGAGATTGTCGACACCTGCAGCCTCACCTGCCTGAGCGGAACCGACCATCGTCGTAAAGGGTGCGCCGTTCGCAGACGATGGCGCGAGATTGCAGCATATACTCTCTCTGTGAGTGCACAAATACGGTAGGTGGCGCGCACCGGTCGCGGCATCGCTTTGCCTCAAGTCGTCCTGCTGCAGCGGAGCGGGAACTATCTGAAACATCCGTTGTTCGACGGAAATCAAACGTTCTTTCACTAGGAGACAGCCATGACTGAACGAGACGTCGGCTCGGATGGCGGACGCGATATCGCAACACCGCATGCTCCGGGCAGTTCTGTAGGGCAGACATCGGTCGCTAAAAGCGCTGCGGCCGATCTGGGCCGAAAAATTTCCGAAGACGTACAATCCCTGAAGGAAACCGTGGGCGATGACGTAGCTGCCGCAACTGACGCGGCCAAGCAAATGGCATCTCGCCAGAAGAATGTAATAGCAGAAAAGCTGGGCGGCGTCGCTGCCGCGATGGAGAAGGTCGCCAATGAACTGGAGAACGGCAACCAGCGAGACATCGGTCGTCTGACACGAACTCTTGGCGCTAGCGTGCATGGGCTTTCCGAGCAGATAAAGGACCAAGATGTAGGGCAAGTTGCACGAACAGCAGAGAACTATGGCAGGCAACAGCCTCTTGCATTCTTAGGCATGGCCGCCCTCGCCGGCTTTGCCGCAAGTCGCTTTCTGATGGCATCGGCAGGGCGTCAGAGCCAAACCGGTCCAACCGACGACAAAGGCGCGGCTGGCCAACGTCACCTCGGTGGCCGCTCTACGGAGGATCGCCCAAATGGCTAGCTTCCAAGATCAGCGTTCAATCACCGAGCTTGTTACGGGCCTTCTTGCCGACTTATCCGGTCTTTTCCGCAACGAACTCAACCTCGCCAAAGCCGAAGCCTCCGATAAAGTGTCACATGCCTTGGCTGGCGCGGGCACTATCGCTGCAGGACTCGTTTTGGCCGTCGGGGCTCTCGGCGTGCTGCTCGCAGCGCTTGTGAAGGCTGTTACTGCGTTCCTGATGGCACGAGGTATGTCCGAACCTAACGCCGACGTCCTTTCCTCAGTCATCGTCGGCGTCATCGTTGGAATAATCGCCTGGGCTGTGATCGCCCGCGGCCGCGCCGCTTTGCGTGAAGAAAGTCTCAGGCTCGACCATACCGCCGCGTCCCTTCGGCGTGACGCGCAGATCATCAAGGAGAAAACGTAATGGCCTATACGCCCACTAGCCCGACCACTGCGGAGATCGAGCGCGAGATCAACGATGACCGCCGACGTATCGAAGAAAAGATTGATGCCATCCAACAACGTCTCTCCCCGGGACAGCTTGTGGATGAGGTCCTTGCTTACGCGAAGTCCTCTGGTGGAGGAGAATACGTCGCCAGTCTCGGCGCAGCGCTTAAGAACAATCCCATCCCTCTCGCCCTCATGGGCATCAGCATGGCTTGGCTCATGGCCGGACCGAAATCGACGTTGTCGAGTTATGCCCAATCAGACGAATATCCCTTGGCGACGGTCCAAGGGAGCGTGCGCCGCACCGGCCCTGTTCAGGCCGATGGCGAAAACCGCTATAGTCATTTCATTGATGATGCGGGAACACGCTATAAGGCGTTGACCGACGAGACCGGAAAACGAGCCGGCCACTTTGTAGACGAGACAGGAAAGATGTTTCGCGGCCTTGCGGACGCTACGGGCCAGCAGATCCAAGACATACGTGACGAAGCGGGCGTGTTGCTTGATCAGGCAATGGGATGGTCCTCCCATACATGGCAGCGAGTCACGAATTCGGCCGGCAAATTGGGTGACGCCCTTGCTGAGGCCGGGCGAGGTTCCTATCGCGCGAGCGCTCACATCAGTGAAAACACACTGGCGCAATTCCGGGATCAACCCCTCGTCGGCGGCGCTCTCGCTTTTGCCATCGGAGCAGCGATTGGTGCTGCCCTTCCTCACACGGAACAAGAAGATTCTGGAATGGGCGCTCTGTCCGACGAGATGAAGAAGCAGGTCTCGGATGGGGTGTCTCAGGCTTTGACCAAAGCGGCAGAGGTCGGTGAAGATGCGTCTAAGCGAGTTGTCTCGGCTGCCACCGACATTCACGACCAGGCGCGAAACCAGATTGCGAAAGAAGTGGACCAGCTACGTGATGTAGACGAACGCATGGATCCCGCGAGCGATTTGCGCTAGCCAACTTTGCTGGCCGGATGACCAACGTAGCTTTCCCGCCGTTGTTTCACCTCAACCTACTGCCAGCCGTAAATTAGAAACCCGGTGCTGAGTGGCCGGCACCGGGCTTCTTTCGACTGCCGTTGAGGGAAAGCAGTCGATGCGACGAATGTCGCCCGGCAATAACTCAGATGCAAGGGCGGTTGTTCCCGAGGTGCAGGATTACTGGAACAAGTCGGCGGCATTGGTGTTGATCCATGGCGGAAAGGAGAATGACATGAAGACAAATGACACCAACGCGACGCCGGAACAAAGGCCGCCGAAGGACGTGAGGTCAATCGCCAAAAAACACGAAGCGGCCGACAAGGAATCGCTTGCGCCGCCAGCTGTTCAGCCTCATGGAGCCAAGGATGAAAGCGAGCGTCCGATTGTCAACCCGATTACAGGCGTCGCGCAGTAGCTAGCCCGCGCGACATTGGAAGCGCCGGTCGTGTTCAAGCATCTTCTCAGGTCGATGTGACCTGCAATTCGACATTAGAACATCTATCTACGCGTTTGACTATAATAGACATAGTAGCCAGCGATCGCATGCCCTCCATCTTGCATAACTGCGATCTCACAGGAGCTCAGGTGCCCCCGATATTGCGATCCGACCTCTTCCGAAAATAGCTCGGCACGTCTTCGCATGGCACAAGTTCGCCATGATGCGCTAGAAAATGTTGAAAGCTCTTCCTTAGAAGAGACAACGGGCAACGCTTGCACGCAGCTTCGCGCGCAATGTTTACGATCCGCTCGTAAGTGTCATCCCTTGCGCAGGTCGGCCACTCGTCGAGGTAATCGAAGACGTCATCTAGACCACCGATTTCCTGAATAAAGTACTTTCGTTGCGCAAAGAGTGGCGCGCTGAACGCGTCGAGAGCCATTTCTACCTCCTCGTCAGATGTAGGCCGTAAATACTACTTCGAAGATTTAGTGCAACGGCACCGCAGGTGAGGCCCTCCCCGAAGCAAGATGCTCTGTAATGGCGCGCCGCACGTCGGTCACCGTGTCAAAGAGCCTGTTGTCCAAGCCTATGACATGGAAGCGAACGGCGATGAACTTCAGACGGTTTTCGCTGGGAACTACTATTCCGACTTCTTGACCGTTGAAGATTACTGCTTGCTTTTCCATAAGGATCCCTTCCACGCGATGCGGGCACATGAATAGCAGATGGGATGAAAGATCTGCGATGCTAGAGGGCAGGCGTCCGTCGGTATGGAATCGGACGAAACTCATTTGCATGATCTGGCCGCTCGAAGGAGCGAGGTCGATTAGACCAGGTCATCATTCCTCCCTTTGACCCGGCCGCCGGTAACTGAGCGGCTGGAAACTAAAAACTCCCCTTAGCGAAGACGGTAGATGAGAAGACAAATACAAGCAACTGATTTTTAGATTTTTTTAGTGTTTTCAATTATATGACAATTACCGCATTGCGAAGAAAAAAATGGCTTACGTGCATCGAAGGGAAAAGCTCCACCGCCTCGGCGGGCCGCCATGATCTTTTTCAGGGTAAAGCTGCGTCACGCGTCTTCCCGGCAAATGCTGCTCGGATTGGTGCGGAGGCGGCGCATATTGACAAGGCCCCGCTCTTTGGAGGCGGAGCCTTGCAGTAATGGATGTTTTGAGGGCAGCGATTACATCCACGGCCTTCAAACAATGCTATAACGGATCGGTTCCAACGGTCATTGGATAAACAGGTGACGGGTGCCGATTGCAGATATGGATGCCTGTAGCGGGTGAGCCACACCGCTGCAGACGCGAAAGAACTGCATTGCTTTTTGTCGTGAGAGTGCAGAGCGCCTTCCGGATCCTTCTCTTCGATGTGGAGCTCACAATTTGTAACCCCACATGCGGACTGCCGCTGGGTGGCTCGAGTCCTTGAGACACCCAATCGCCTCGGCCATCCTTGGGACTATCCCCGTCATCTGCAACCGGTGTTTAGACCGCATCTTTCGGATCAGTGCGTGATTGATTAAAGTTGCGCCGCGATGATTGGGCGAGCGTTTCGATGAACGAGAGCCGCGAAATTTCCGACATGGGAGGAAATGATTTGAACGAGGCTCGACAACTGTGGGAATGGCGCGAGAAGATCGCCAATCTCTACTACGAGGTACGTTCTAGCACCGACGTGGTTGCTGCCTGGGGCCTTTGGTGCGATACCCGTTCGACCCTATTTCGCGACCATCCTCAGTCGCCAATTGAATCGGCGGACCGCAAAGCGTTCGAAGGGCCAACGACATTTTCTTATGATCCCTCGTTGCGTTTGACGGTACAGCTTGTCCCGGTAACGCCGGAACGGATAACCGTCGCCACAGGAGCGGATGGTGACCTGTCGATGCATGCGTTCTCCCGTACAACGGGGCTGGAGGCCAGATTGGGTGGCGAATTAACCCTTTACTGGATTGAGGGGTACGGCGGGGGCGTGTTCCTGCCGTTTGTCGACGCGACCTCAGGGACCGAGACCTATGGTGGTGGCCGATATCTCCTCGACACCATCAAGGGAGCGGATCTCGGAGGTGTCCGTCCAGACGGCGCACTGGTGCTCGATTTCAACTTCTCCTATTTTCCTTCGTGCGCCTATTCTTCCCGCTATGTCTGTCCATTAGCGCCATCGGGCAATCGACTGAAAGGCGCGGTGAGAGCAGGAGAACGGCTACCTGTCTCGAAACGATAAGCGCCGGGGTCACAGGTCAGAAACTTCGAAGCTGGCCACTCAGAAGTCGTGCCTGCTTCGTCCTTTTCCAATTATTTGAGCGGTTTCCCTACTTCTATGCCTGGGTGGCCGATGTTGCGAGGCGATGGCCACAGGTGACAGCTTTTGCTCGGGCCCCATTATCGACTCGATGCAGTCTGCGGCTTCCGCATCAGCAAGCAGCTAAAAACGTCATCTGAAAGATCGGCTGTTTTTCAGTCCTTGTCCACGGCGACATGGGAGGCGCAGAAAGCGTCCGCCGCAGCCTGGCGGACTGGTTGAAAACGATGGATCTTGTGCCTGCGCGTCCGTTGGCCGAGATCGACCGCTACATCGGCTATTGGGAACCCTACGTCACCAGTCATTCGAAAGAGACACGGCGCTTCAGGACGAAGTTCGCATCGCGGCCCGCACGCTCCAGGAGGCGGTCGTAGCTCGCTCGCAGGGCGGGCAGGTCTCGGCCGGCTTGGCTCTAAGGCAACCTCGTGCAAAATAAGACGCCAACAACGCCTTGGCTTTCATCATGAGGCGTTCCGTGATTATGGAACGCCTCCAAAACTCGGCGGCTGATCGCGGTTTCCTCCCAATAAATTCACACACACGCTATTCGACCGTTCGGAAACTGCCTATAGAGTTTCACGGGATGGCGCTATTGGATCGCAGATGAGGTTGGAGCGTTGGTCAGTATTGCGGTAGGTCCCGGATACCTCGTAATCAATATGGACGTCAGTTCTTCCTGTGTGTGATGACCTTTATTGAAGAGGTCGATGACTGCACTGCAAAGCATTTCGGAGGCACGCTCGTCCGGCTTGGCTTTATAGTGTCTGTACCACGTCTGAACAGATCGTGAGAGCATCGCCATTTCGCTGTCTCTGATACGTCGAACAAGCATTTCTTACCTCCAGACTTGTTGAGCATCTGGATCGTAGCGGCTCTAAATTAGAGGTCAATAAAGAACCCGCGTACGGAATCGAACGCGTCCCAAGCGGGTTGATGACAAATATCGAATGGCCAAAGCATCTATGCGAGTGGGTCAATAAGGCCAATCGGCCCGGGACCAGGATTTGGGTCTTCTTGCGCGAGCAATCTACCTAGCTTCCCTGAGTTCTTACCCAATCTCTTAAATTCCTGAAAGGAACTCTTCCGTCGTGGTAATTTCCACCTGAACTGAGAAACGGTGCCCAAGCAACGCGAGAGAGGCGTCGTGGGTGGAGTCTGCTCCGCTGCAAACTGCGTCCTTCAGGACAATGACACAGTAACCGAGGTCGATAGCACCGATCACAGCGGCAAGCACGCATACGTCCGTTTCGCCGCCAGTGATGACAAGGGTATCGATGTGTTCCGCCGCCAACTTTCGGTGAAGATGACCCCCGATCCAGGGAGAATAGGTCCTCTTATCAAAGACGCGTGCAGGCGGCACATATCGTCGGAGATCGGAAACCAGATCAATCAACTCTGTAGGGAGTTTTGCGCGCGTCATCATCTCCCACTTCTCGTAGTAGGCCTTCCACATGCCCGGCATAACGTCGGCAGATACTGGGGGAATGAACCTCGTGAATACGGTTCGTTCTGGATATCGGGCCACCAGTTCGACGATTTCGGGAGATACTTTTGCCATCCACGGGACATGCCACGGCGTCTGCTCTGCAAACATTCGCTGCATGTCAACGCACAGGTGGACCCACCTTTCCATAAGATCTCTCTTCTGCGCGCGCACACTAACTGAACGTAGAGCCATGAGGTCCATGTGGCAGCGAGCGCGGCTCCGGCTACAACGGCAATGGGACCCGTCGTCTAGTGCTCTGATGATCCGGGCGCGACGTCCGTTGCGTCGCCTTGCAGCGTGGGATCTTCAAAAAGATCAGCTCTTAGCGATTGAGTGGTTTCGTCGAACTCGTTTCCAAATGCTGTGAGTTGCACCAGAATCTCCTTGGCGCGGCGAACCGCGTGGCCGCCGTCGAGGCTGTCGTCATCGGCTATCATGCGCACAGACACCAGTTCCCCGCCCTCACCAACAAATTCTACCAAGAGTTTTCCATCCGTAACGGCGCCCACATGGGTTTCGATCAGTTGCATTTTGTTTCTCCGTCATTGGCGAGGAAGAATGTTTGTGGAGAGCCGTTGTTCCCGCAGGGTGACGAATGCGCCCTGAACAGCGTAACGGCGGTTGAAATTCATCAGGTCTCGGTTGCTTCCGAAAATGAGCGTAGGTCGGCCAAACGCCGCATAGCCTTCTGAAACAAGAGCGGAAACGAAGCTGGAACAATGTCCGCGGCCGGAGGTTCGAAGAAGGCAAATCGGCTTTCTAGGAGATTTTCAATGGGCCGCGGTCTACTTCTTTGGCTTCTCGGGGTTCCACTACCGATCGTCATTCTTCTCGTCCTGTTCATGAGGTAGGGGGCTGCCATGTCGACAAGCGAAAGCGAAGGCGACGCTATGCCAATTGAGTCTTCAGGGTCTGCCCTCGCTTGGGGTCCGATCCTCGGCGGCGCCGTTGCAGCCACTGGCATAACACTCATCCTCCTGCTGCTCGGCTCCGGCATGGGACTGACCATGGTCTCGCCATGGTCAAGTGAAAGCAGTTCGGCAACGACCGTCGGGGTATCGGCGGCAATCTGGCTCATTGTCGTCCAATGGCTATCCTCGGCTTTGGGCGGTTATCTAACGGGGCGCCTGCGCACAAAGTGGGCAGCCGCCCACACGGATGAAATATTTTTCCGTGATACAGCACATGGCTTCATTGCTTGGGCCTTGGCAACGTTATTCGTCGCCGGATTTCTCGCGTCATCGCTAGCGTCGCTTGCAACTGCCGGCGCGAATGCGGCTGGCACGATAGCCAATACGGCAGGGGCTGTGGGGGCTGCTAGCGTGGCTTCCGTGGCTTCAAAAAACCCGTCGGATTCTTCAATCGCCTACTTCACCGATGCCCTGCTTCGTCCTCCACAAGCGAGCGGCCAAGCGCGTGAAAACGATGGTGCCGCGACCGCTGAAATCTCTCGGATCCTGCTTCAGAGCGCGGCAAACGGTCGAGTGTCTGACGGCGACAAGACTTATATCGCCAGTATCGTTTCGGCTCGCGCCGGGCTTTCTGAGGCAGACGCTCGCAACAGGGTCGAAGCAGTCCTTAAGCAAATTGATGACGCCAAGACCACGGCCCAAGCTCAGCTCGACAAGGCAAGAAAAGCGGCCGCCACCACGGCCCTCGTCGGCTCTCTTTCGCTGCTGGTCGGCGCCTTCATTTCGTCAGCGGCCGCGGCGTTGGGCGGCAGACAGCGTGACGAGCAAGAAGACCTCGTCGTCACGAGCGGGCGGCGGCCGATCTGACGAACGCTTTCAGCTTCTTTAGGCATTGGCGGTTCAAGACTGCCGCCAAGCCTCGTACGACAGGGGCGCTACACGCGCTATCAACTGCGTAGCACGTGGAACTTTCTACGTCTCCACCCGTTCTTTATCTTGCAGCGCTTCAATTCCACGCTGTGGGACCATGCATCGCCCTATGCAGGTCCGCTAAAGGTCCGGCGCCAGCACCCCCGCTCGCCGGGCCTTGCATTTTGTAGAGACCCTTCTCCGTCTGCTGACGGTGTAAGAACAAGGTTCGGACGGGAGGCTGCCGAACATGTCTTTCGTGAAAATCGGCGGAAGCCACATCCTCTCACGAGGTCGATAGGGAACTATCAGGTCCGGACCGGGTTTAGCCAACATCTCTTTCCACAACGCGGAGGCGAGGATGTGGGCAATCCTGATCGGTGCCACTCTCATAGTTGGGGGGCTTCTTCTCCTCTTCCGGCCAGCGCTTGGTAAGAAATTGAGCGAGCCGCACCGACTACCACAAGGTGGACGTACGCTCGAGCCCCGGCGTCAAGGCGTGCGATTCCTTGGTATATCGCAAAACTGGCCGGCCCTGACCGTCATCGCGGCCGGCGCGCTCCTGATGTTTTTCGGCCAATATTTGTGAGACCTGACCGAATTTAGCGCGATCTGGGGCCCCTACCAAACCTGCTGTCGCGCAAGTCCGCACTCCAGCACATTCCCGGCCAGTACGGAGAAAGATTGCCGCGGCTGCGTCGAGCGCCAGCTTCTGGACGGCATCTGGTCCGTTCCAGCAAAACGCCACGTTGAACCACAGCCAGGGAACATCCGGGAGCCCCCTGAGTTTAAGGCCTGCACTAGGACGCCAGTCAAGGAGGATACACATGGCTAATCAGAAGACGCTCGACGACCTGTTCCTCGATACGCTCAAGGATATTTACTACGCCGAAAAACAGATCTTGAAGACTCTACCGAAAATGGCTCGTGCCGCGCAATCGGAGGAAGGAAAGGCCGGTTTCCTGCAACACAGAGATGAAACCCAAGGCCAGATCGAACGCCTTGAACAGGTGTTTGAGATCGTCGGCAAACCCGCTCGCGGTAAGACCTGCGAGGCGATCCAAGGTATCATTTCCGAGGGTGAGGAGATTATGGAAGAGTTCAAGGGATCGCCAGCTCTGGATGCCGGCCTTATTTCATCGGCACAGTCCGTCGAGCACTATGAAATCGCCCGTTACGGCACGCTTGTCGCCTGGGCCAATCAGCTTGGTCTGAAGAATGCGATACCGCTCCTGAAGCAGAACCTCGCCGAAGAAGAGGCCACGGACAAGAAGTTGACCCAACTGGCTATGACGGCAGCTAACGCCAAGGCAGCCTGACGCAGAAATCGGCCGCGTTTTGCGGCCGATCCCTCACCTGAAATGCGAAGCTTCGCGACGAGATCATGAGGCGGTGTTAGTCGCCTCTCCAACATGTAAGCCCGCTCGGAGAAGCGCGTCTTCGTTGGTTTGCGCATAAGGTCGGATCATCATTCAAGGCCCTCTTCGTCGCGGGGCTCTACCCGAACCGATACACGATCCGCTGCAGGCGGGGAACCGTTCCCTCCTCGCGGGGTTAGGTTGCGCGAACCATCAACCCTGGAGTCCAAGATGAACAACGACGCACGCCGTCCCAAGCCTCCTTACCCCTCACAGCACCAGGAGCCCCCTGGTATTACCAAGGATATGAAGCCCCTGCCCGATCACGGCGAGCAAACCTACATAGGAAACGGACAGCTTACCGGAAAGGTCGCTCTGATCACGGGAGCAGATTCGGGCATCGGCAAAGCTGTGGCAATCGCCTTTGCAAGAGAAGGTGCCGACGTAGTCGTTTCCTACCTTAACGAGGAAGACGATGCGCAAGATACAGCGAAGTGGATCGAGCAGGCCGGCCGCAAGGCAATTCTTGTAGCCGGCGATATCACGTCTGAAGAACACTGCGCTGCAATGGTGCGACGTACGGTCGACGAATGTGGGAAGATCGACGTGCTCGTTAACAATGCTGCGTTCCAGCGAACCTACGCAGACATCGCCGACATTAGCGCCGAGGAGTGGGACCAGACTTTCCGTACCAATATCTACGCGCCGTTTTTTTTGTCGAAGGCGGCGGTGCCGCATATGAAGCCCGGCAGCGCAATTATCAACACGACCTCCATTCAGTCACGTCAGCCTTCCCCCTACCTGCTCGCCTATGCCACAACGAAAGGCGCCATTTCGAATTTCACGGCAGGGCTGGCAGAAATGCTTGCCGCAAAAGGCATCCGCGTGAACGCCGTCGCCCCAGGCCCGATCTGGACACCCCTCATTCCGTCGACCATGCCGGCCGAGAAGGCCGAAAAGTTCGGCGAGCAGACGTTGATCGGACGTGCCGGACAGCCGGCGGAGCTCGCGGGCGCTTACGTTCTGCTTGCCTCCGATCTTGGTAGCTTCATGACAGGCGCAGTCGTGCCGGTAACCGGCGGCGAAATCATGATCTAGCCTGACATGGGCCGTCAGATCAGGCTAGATCAAATCTCTTTCGGCAGGAAAGCGCGTCCTGCCGAGATCAACTTCGAAATTGCCCAAAAGACCCAAGCTGATCGCCTTTCTTCCCACCCTCAGGCTTGTGCGCCGCTTCGTAAAACCGCGAGGCTTCAGGGGCTTCTCGTGATTTGCACTTCTTCAGACGAAACCTCAATCGGTGGCACAGCCTTACCCCTCTCGGAACCTAAGGAGCGATCGCGTGTTTCAATCAGCAGTTTCGGCCCCAGGACATATCATGAGCAAATCTCGCGGATCCATTCAGGCAGGTGATTATACGACCATCGGCGCCAATCCCGACGAAGACGGAATTAACTTTGCACTCTTTAGCGGCAACGCTGAACGGGTTGAATTATGCCTGTTTTCCGAAGATGGAACGCATGAAATCGAACGAATCACGCTTCCCGAATACACCAACGAAATTTGGCATGGTTACATTCCTGGACTTAAGGCCGGCATCCTTTATGGTTACCGGGTCTACGGGCCCTACGATCCCGAGAACGGGCACCGCTTCAATCCGAACAAGCTCCTGATCGATCCTTATGCACGTGAATTCGTGGGCCACATCAACTGGGGGCAAGCGCAATTTGCTTATCGGTTGAATGACGAAAGAAAGGACCTGTCATTCGATGAGACCGACAGCGCGACAGGAATGCCCAAAGGGCGCGTCGTCGACCCAGCCGCTTTCGATTGGGAGGCCGACAAAAACCCGTCGATCCCCTGGCCAAACACGATATTCTATGAGACGCACGTCAAGGGCTTCACCCAACTGCACCCGGCCATCCCGCGCGACTTGCGCGGTACATTTGAGGGCCTCGGACATCATGAGATCGTCGCCTACATCAAGAGCCTCGGCATTACCTCGATCGAGTTGTTGCCCATACATTGGTTCCCAGACGATGCTCATCTTCTCGAGAAGGGATTGAAGAACTACTGGGGATACAACAGCCTCGGTTTCTTTGCGCCCGCGGCCCGATACTTTGGCCCGCAAAAAATGGCAGGTTTCTGCAATATGGTCAGGGCATTTCATGAGGCTGGCATCGAGGTCATTCTCGATGTCGTTTACAATCACACTGCCGAAGGAAATGAATTGGGGCCAACGCTCTCATTCAAGGGCATTGATAATTTCTCCTACTATAGAACCCTTCCCGGGCAGGCACGGTTCTACATCAACGACACCGGCACGGGAAACACCCTCAATACGTCGCATCCCCGCGTGCTCCAGATGGTGACGGATTCCCTTCGCTACTGGGCGCAGAACATGCATATCGACGGCTTCCGCTTCGATCTTGGGACCATCCTCGGGCGCGAACCGAAAGGCTTTGATCAGCGCAGCGGTTTCTTCGACGTCATTGGCCAGGACCCTGTCCTGTCCAAGCTGAAATTGGTGGGAGAGCCTTGGGATATCGGACCCGGTGGCTACCAGGTCGGCGGCTTTCCGCCCGGCTGGGCCGAATGGAACGACAAGTATCGAGATACAATTCGGGAATATTGGAAGGACGAGGATGGCACAACGCAAGACTTTGCTGCCCGTGTACTCGGCTCCGGCGATATTTACGATCTGCGGGGTCGCAGGCCATGGGCTGGCGTTAACTTCATAACCGCTCACGATGGCTTTACGCTCAATGATCTCGTTTCCTACAATGAAAAACACAATGAGGCCAATGGCGAGGATAACCAAGACGGGCATGATGATAACCGAAGCTTCAACTATGGGGCGGAGGGGCCGACGGACGACGAAGCGATCAATGCGGTGCGTGAGCGGCAAAAGCGCAACTTTCTCACGACGCTTTTCCTATCTCACGGGACGCCTATGCTCCTTGCTGGAGACGAACACGGCCATAGCCAAATGGGCAACAACAATGGCTATTGCCAGGACAGCGACCTAAGCTTCTTGCATTGGGAAAACTTGCCAGAGAGTGCCCGGCAGTTGGAGCAATTCACAAAGCGCCTCATTGATTTACGCCGGCAGCACCCAATCTTCAGGCGCGAGAGCTGGCGCGACGGCATGGAGGTGTCGTGGTTTAACCCCATTGGTGGGATACAGACAGAAGAGCATTGGTCCGACCCCGGTAGCACGACCATTGGTCTTCGCCTGTCGCGGGCCGGCTGTCCCGATGAGGAAATCAATGACGTGCTTGTCCTATTCAATCCACACGATGGCGATGTGCACTTCAAGTTGCCGCATACCCGAGACGGTTGGATTCTGATGCTGACAACGGCTGACCCGAACTCCGTCGATGGTCGAATGGTCGGCGGCGAATGCTGCCTTTCCCCCCGAAGCCTGGTTCTGCTTCGAGCCGGGTAGTGTTCCAGGCCAAAAGGCGGTCACTCTGAGGCGCAAGGAGGTTGCCCTTGAGCAGGTTTTCATTCGGCCCGGTGGCTTTGGCCACGGGTATCCAATTTCGCCTGTGGGCTCCGCATCAACGACGTGTTTTGCTGAACCTCGACGGTGGCGGGTCCCACGAAATGACGCGGTCGCCAGATGGCTGGCACCATTGTGACGTTGCCTGCGCCAAAGCCGGATCACTCTACAGCTTCATCCTCGACGACGGACTGATTGTGCCGGACCCGGCGTCGAGATTTCAGCCATGGGATGTTCGGGGTCCAAGTGAGATTGTCGACCTCGACAGCTTCGCCTGTAACAGCGACGTTTGGCAGGGACGAGCCTGGGAGGAAATGGTATTTTACGAGTTGCATATCGGCACCTTCACAAAAGAGGGAACTTTCCTTGCTGCCATCGATCGTCTCGATCACCTGAAAAGCCTCGGAATAACCGCCATTCAGATCATGCCGATAAGCGATTTCCCGGGCCGGAGGGGATGGGGATATGATGGCGTGTTGCCCTATGCACCAGAAAGCACCTACGGTCGCCCCGAACACCTGAAGATGCTGATTGAAGCAGCGCACAAACGCGGCATCTGCGTCTTTCTGGACGTCGTTTACAATCACTTCGGCCCCGACGGCAATTTCATGCCTGATTATGCGCCGATCTTTTCCGACCGCCACGAGACGCCCTGGGGTAGCGGCATCAACTACGATGGCGTCGACTGCGAACCGGTGCGCCGGTTTGTTGTCGAGAATGCCGTCTACTGGATTTCCGAATACAGGATCGATGGGCTGCGGCTGGATGCCGTGCATGCCATGGCAGACAATAGCGGCGCACATATCCTGCATGAGATTGCCCGTCGAATTCGCGAGGCTGCCGGCGACAGAAACGTTCACCTCGTCGTAGAAAACGAAGCCAACGACAGCGATCTCCTGAGACGCGAAGACGGCGGCGGCGCGTGCCTGTTCACCGCCCAGTGGAACGATGATTTCCATCATGCGCTTCATGTCGCAGCAACCGGCGAGACGTTCGGATACTATGCAGACTACGCCTCCAACCCGCTTTCGATCGGAAAGGCGTTGGCCGAGGGGTTCGTGTTTCAGGGCGAGCACATGCCTTATCGAGGCGCGAAGAGGGGCAAGCAAAGCGCGGGCTTGCCAGCAACCGCGTTCGTTGCATTCATCCAAAACCATGATCAGATCGGGAATCGTGCCATGGGCGACCGCGTGATCAGCTCTCTTCCTGACGAGGTGATCCGGGCTGTCGCCGCCGTCTATCTGCTCTCGCCACAAATGCCGATGCTATTCATGGGCGAGGAGTGGAACGCAAGAGAGCCCTTTCCCTATTTCTGCGACTTCAACGCGATCCTGAACGAGCAGGTGAGGCATGGACGGCGCGCCGAGTTTTCCAGAGTGCCAGGCTTTGCCGCCGACGATCTTTTGGATCCGACCGAACCTTCGACTTTCGAGGCGGCAAAGCTCGACTGGTCAAAACGCGATGAGCAGTCCGGCGCAAGCCATCTCGAGTTCTACGCCAGCCTTCTTGCCGTGAGGCACAAGCGCATCATCCCTTTGCTAAAGAAGCTTGGTCGCTACGGCGGTGCCTTGGAACATCGAGAGGATCGCTTGGTGTCGGTTACATGGCGCCTTATCGATGATCGCAGGCTTCATCTTTTCAGCAATCTTACAAATGAACCTGTGCGAATGCCCGATGATGCTCCCGATGGCGAGGAAATCTTCTCGCTGAGGGCGGCTGACGGCGTGATAGCCCCTTGGTCCGTCTTCTGGAGGATCGGCGTTTGAACATCCCAACCTCGACCTATCGCTTGCAATTGCGAAATGGGATGACCTTCGAACGGGCAGAACGGATAATCCCCCATCTTCAGATGCTAGGTGTCGGTTACCTGTACCTGTCGCCGATCATGTCGGCGGTATCGGGATCGACGCATGGATACGATGTGACCGACTGCAACGAGATCGATGCTGCGCTTGGGGGACGTGCTGACTTCGATCGCCTGACCAAGGCACTAGAACAGGCAGGACTTGGGCTAATCGTCGACATCGTTCCGAACCATATGGCCGTGTCAGCCGAAAATCCCTGGTGGGCCGACCTGCTTAAATTCGGCAGCGCGAGCACGTTCGCGAGATACTTCGATATCGATTGGAGTGAACGGCTTACCTTGCCCATTCTCGGCAAGCCCTTGGAGGAGGTGCTGCAGGACGGCGAGCTCCAGGTGCATATCGATCCTCACGATGGGAAGCCTCGCCTCCATTACTTCGACACTGTCCTGCCGCTCGCCCCGGCTGATGGCATTTCATATCCTCCGGGCAAGGACGAGATCAGAACCCTCCTCGATGCCCAGCATTGGCAGCTCACCTGCTGGCAAGACGCAGCCCGCCATTTGAGCTACCGCCGGTTCTTCGAGATCACAGGTCTGGTCGGGCTACGGGTCGAAGTTGAACACGTATTCGAAGACAGTCACCGCCTAATCCTGGAGCTCGTCAAATCCGGTCAGGTCCAGGGTTTGCGCATCGATCACATCGATGGATTGGCTGATCCTAGTGGCTATCTTGCCAGACTCCGGCGCGCTGTCGGACCCGACCTGTTTATCGTGGTTGAAAAGATTCTCGGCGCTGGCGAAAAGCTGCCTGCCGACTGGCCTGTCGCGGGCACAACCGGCTACGAGTTCATAGCCTCGCTTTCCAATCTTCTTGTCGATCCAAAGGGCTTGGAGACCATTCGATCCGTCTATTCGACGCTGCGCCGACGTGACGACGACTTTGAAACCGGCCTTCGCGCTGCAAAGGCACTGATGGTCGACCAGAATTTCCAGGGCGAGATGGAAAGAGTGAAGAAGCTTGCCTTGCGAGCGCGGCCCGACTTGAAAGAACAAGACGTCGCCAGCGCGATCCGGGAGTTGCTGGTCGCCTTTCCCGTCTATCGCACCTATGGGGCCAACGGCGCCGTGAGCAAGGAGGATGAAGATGTCCTTCGGCGCGCCGTCACAAAAGCTGCAAACCATGCTTCTTGTCAACAAACTCTCAATTGGCTCGGGTCCGTCCTCGTGGATGGGTCAGAGCCCGTGCTACGTCTCGCATTTCAACAGCTGAGCGGACCGATCATGGCCAAGGCCCTGGAGGACACGCTCTTTTACCGACAAAACGCTATGCTTGCCCTCAACGAAGTTGGAGGACAGCCCGACAGAGCGCCGGAAGGTCTCATGGCCTTTCACCACCAGATGGAGGAGCGTCTTCACACCTCTCCTCACGGGCTTTCGGCTACATCGACACACGACACCAAGCGGGGGGAGGATGCACGTGCCAGGCTCTATACTTTAAGCGAGGCCCCAGTGATCTGGAGCAATGCCTTCCACCACTGGCGCGGTATGAACCGCCACTATAGAGGCGAACATGCCGGTGTTATGATACCAGATCCGGAGCTCGAATGGATGCTCTATCAGAGCCTCGCTGGTTGTTGGCCCGAAGGTGATCACCACGCGAGCGCGCTCAGCGACCGTTTCGTCTCCTACGTGGAAAAAGCCGTTCGAGAAGCAAAGCTCGCGTCGAGTTGGAACAAGCCCGATATTGTTTATGAGAAACTGGTCAAGAACTATGCCGCTGCACTGACCTCACGCTCCAATTCTGCGTTTCAAAGGCATTTTTCGGAGGTTCTGGCGCCGTTCATTACTGCTGGGTACGTTAACAGCCTGGCGCAGACACTGATCAAGCTCACAGCGCCCGGCATTCCCGACATTTACCAGGGATCCGAGCAGGTGGACCTCAGCCTCACCGATCCCGACAACCGGCACCTGCTCAAGATCAACCCGCCGGCAGGAGCGGTGGAGGCACAGATCGAGAGCGCTGATCTGCCGTTCGGCTTGGTGAAACAGCGGATTATTCAGCTCAGCCTGCAGCAGCGCAAAAAGCACACCGATCTGTTTTCGAGAGGAGCCTACCTGCCGCTCTTTGCACGAGGCAGGCGAAGTAGACATGTCATTGCCTTTGCGCGGCATGATGAAATCGGTCACCACGCCGTGGTCATTGCCTCGCGGTTCATGCTCGGGCACGCCGCTAACGGCTCGCTTGCCGCTCCTCCGGAGTTCTGGGGAGACACGACGATTGACCTTCCCTCTTTCCTTGTCTGCCCAAGCCGTGAGGTCTTTTCTGGATACTCGGTGAATGTGCATGAGCTTACGCTTTCCGCGATCCTGCGCTCACTTCCAGTCGCCCTCATAGCTGGTGAGTGATCCTGGAAGACGGGCAATGAAGGCCAGCATCCATCAGCTTTTGGCGTTTCAGCTTAAGGTGAAAAAGAAAAGACACTAAGGGATGTTCCGGCGGCGCTTAGTGGCGTCTCGCAGCACGGCCAGCCTTTTTCGCTCTTCGAGGAAATAGTCCGCATACCCCACTGCGGCATAAAGCAAATACCTTGCGCCGGCGGCAAGGATCAGAAGTAACGCGATCAAAATGAATGTCGTCATCGACGGCTCCTTTCTGTCAGGAGCAGAACAAAGAGTTAGTCCAAAGGTTTCCACCCATGAGGCAGTCCGCCTTTCGAAGCTGATCTGATCATGCGGATATCGTCCTGAGCCATTTCGAGAACACCAAGGCACATTGCACCGTCGTCCGGTTGACCGTGGCCAATTCTGCTGTCGCGGATCTTGGCGCGCTTTCTCCTTCAGCAAAAGGCCATACACTTAGGAATCGAGAGTGTGGCGACAGTTCCTTATTACGCGCTTTTTCCGAGGGTGTCGGCAACGTAGGCTCCGCGCAAACCCATCGGCAAAGGAACGCCTGTGGTCGTATCTCTCGCAGTTTGATGTTCAAGCTCCGCGTTCAACTCACCACCGATGATCAAAATAGCGACTGAAAGCCACGCCCACACGAGAAAGCCGATCAGCGCTCCTAGTGTCCCATAGGTAGCGCTGTAATTGGCAAAGTGATCCATATAAAACGAAAAGCAGAGCGACATCACAAACCATGAGACCGTGACAAGGATAGAGCCCCAGGTCATCCATCGAAACGTTGCCGGTTCGCGGCTCGGTCCGAAGCGGTAAACGGCGGTTGTGGCTAGCCATGCAATCAAGAGGAGGAGCGGCCAACGCAGTACAAGCGCCATATTCTCCTTAAACTGGTCCAGCCAGATATAGGAAAGAGCAACTGGCATCACTGCGACAAGTCCGATCATCAATGCAGCCACGAGCATCGCGCAAAGAGTAAAGCAAAGGGCAATAGCGTTCAGCCGGATCAGTCCGCGCTTTTCCCTTTCTTCATAGGCAACATTCATTGCGTCGAAAATCGCAAGCGTTGCGTTGTGGCTGCTCCAAAGCGCGACAGCCAGTCCGACAAAGAAGGTAATGCCGAGTGTCGAGGTGCGCGTTTCAACGAGGCTTTTGATCCGCTCGGCTATGAGGTCGAAGGCGCCCGGCGGGAGCAGGCTCGAAAGTTCGCGCAAGTGCTCGGCCATCGTCGCGGGATCAGCTACCAGTCCATAAATGGCAACGAGGGCGGCGAGGGCTGGAAACAGTGCCAGCAACAGATAGAACGTCACGCCGGCTGCGATGAGCGTTACACGATCCTCGGCAACTTCGTGTATCACGCGCCAAAAGACGTCGCGAAGGCCCTTCACCGGAATTGCCTCTGGGACGGCAGCATTTCTGCCTCTGGCCTCGTCTTCTCCTTCGTGGTCAGCTTCAAGAATCGGAAGGTTCTTTCCGTTTCGAACAATCCAGATGAGGCTCGCGACGGCCATTGACAAAGCCAGGAGGGCCGCTGAGTTAGGCGTCCTGATGAACGACGAGTTCGGTTGCATCCACTGGCCTCCGCTGACATCGTGATAACGTCTGATCGCGCCAAAGGATGCAGATGGCTTGCAGACGTTAGCTTTCTTAAAACCGCTCGATCAGGTTGATCCTGTAGCGTCGAACCGCCGCTGCGATTGAGCCAGTGTTCCGATATTGGATCGGCGCCGCCCAGCACTCGGGCTAAGGGTCATGGCCTCGAGTTTAGCAGGGCGCTGCTTGCTGAGCGGCATCATCAAACTCTCTCTCGACTACAAGGTTCCCGCGCTGAAAAATTGAAACCGACAGAGCGGATCTTTTCCTGGAACATCTCGATTGGACCTTTGTTCCGCTATTGTCGCCTGTATAGGTGACCGAGGCCTGCCTTCAGAGTGGTCGGCCGAGCTTTCCTTTGGACTGTCGTCCCCTCCGGCTGGCTTCCTTCCAGATGGTGGGGGTTAGCAACAACGAGGCTAAAGGTTTTCTGTAAGAAAACCGAGGCGGGCATGAAACAGAACGGAGTGCGGGCGCGCCGGGCTAGCCAAGACCGCGACTAGACCGATAGGGTAAAACTCTTCGGTCTACCACTGGGGTGCCTATGACACGTCCCGATCACCATGAACCTTCCCCTCTTCAACTGCTTAAGGGCAAGCGGATACTCATCGTGGAAGACGAATATTTCGTGGCCGATGAGACCCGAAGGGCGCTGCAAGCGGTGGGAGCGAAAGTCATTGGCCCCGCTCCCTCCGTCGAGATCGGGATGTCGATGATCGACCAAGAGACGATCGACGCCGCGGTTCTCGATATCAGGTTGGAGGGCGAAACTGTTTTTCCGATCGCCGAAAGGCTGCATGCACTTGCCATCCCCTTCGTGTTTGCCACGGCCTATATCACCACTGACATTCCGGAGAAATTCGGGGGTTACCATTTATGCGAAAAGCCGACCGCATTGGCCGAGATCGCAACAGCGCTGTTTACCCCAAAGCCCCTCGGGCACTGACGGCCGAATAACGGCTGCGTCCGATTTCGTACAAAGAAGCATGCAGCGGAACTAATAGCTTCGGCAAGGTTTAATCCCGACAGAGATTGCGGGGATGAAACAATGACCGCACATGCATCTGCCGGTTCGATGAGTGAAGAAATCGTCGAGCTTATTCCGGCATTGCGAGCCTTTGCTCGCACGTTCTACCAGCATCAGAACGACGCCGACGACCTGGTCCAGGAAACGTTGTTACGCGCGCTCTCAAACATCGACCATTTCCAGAAGGGCACCAGATTGAAATCTTGGCTCTTCACGATCATGCGGAACATCTTCTGCACGCGTTATAGGATCGCGAAGCGCGAGGCGGTCGGAGTGACCGATTGCGTTTCTTCGCAAGAAAGCGTGCAACCCGTGCAGGAATGGAGAGTCTTGGGGCACGAAATTGAGGCTGCATGCGTGAAGCTACCGGAGAAGTACCGGACCGCCTTTGAATACATTTTCATCGATGGACGTAGCTACGAAGAGGCAGCCGATCACTTCCATTGTCCCATCGGGACTATCAAGAGCCGCGTCAATCGAGCACGCAAGCATCTGATGACGGAACTAAATTGATGGGTCTGCAACGGCTCGGGATCGTGGTGCCTAGAAGGCCGCTCGATCAAAGGGCCTCTTAGCTCCTCTGGCGACATTAAAAAGGAGACCAACGTGACCAAATCCAAAACGACGACGGATCACGAACACATTCGTGCTTGGGTGGAGGCTCGCAAGGGCCGTCCCGCTCGGGTGAAGGGTACGGCCAACGGCGGGCTGCTCCGGATTGATTTCGGCGCCCCGGATGAGAATCTAGAGGAAATTCCGTGGGAGGAATTCTTCGAGATCTTTGACCGCAACAAGCTTGATTTTCTCTATCAGGACAAGACATCGAGCGGTGATCCGAGCCGATTCAACAAATTCGTCGATCGCAAACACGAACGGCGATCGTCGTGATTTTGCCAGGACGCAGCTACCATATCGCCGGCTGCCACTCGAGGAGAACAGACGAGCGATGTTAGCGTGACCTGGTCGAGCGATCGCTCAATGAACGACGGTAATAACGGGAATTCCGGCTTCCTCCGCAGCGCGGATGAGTGCTGCGCGTGCCGCCTTGGCTGGGATGTTTCCGTAGATCGCATCCAGGCATATTTTCACAGCGGCCATGTATTCCTCGCCGTCATCTGTCGGCCAGGCGACAATCAGGGCCTCGGCAATCTCGCGCAGTGAGGTGACCAATCTGTGCTCTTCTTTGCCACTCATGACAAGCATCAGCGGCGCGAAGTCTTCGCTTCTGTGCCAATCCATTACACCAAGCCTTTGCATGGCTAATAATCCTTTAACCCTGCAAGAAGCGTTCCCATCCGCTACGAAGCTCGGACGCCCCAACTTGGATCGACAACTGGCATTTGAACAGGGGAGGCTCCGGCGGGAGTTCCGCAACAACGACCAAGACCTCCCCGATATCCTCTCATACTGGAATGAGAGCATCTAAGTCAGATAATGCCGAGGAAAAGTAGGACCTAAGTCCGACTAGCGAGCTCGCGCCCGCGATGCATATTAGTATTTGATGAAATATATAATTCCGTGAAGGGGGCGGAAGAGGAGGAGATTATGAAGTTCAGCTCTGACAGCTACAGCCACGAAGAGTGCTGTTCGCAAGGCCATAGTTCGGCTTCGACGATCGCTTCGATCGAAGCAGCGCTGTCCGCTGATCCGGATATCGATAGCAATGCCATTGCCATCAGGATGCTCGGCCCTATCGTGCTGCTTGAGGGCTTCATAACCAACACCTCAGACCGCGAGAAAGTCATCTCGCTCGCTGCGATGATCGCAGGCCCGGAGAATGTCCAGGATCGGATGCTAAGCCGATTCCCCACACAGTAAAAACGGTATCCCTGAGAATCTAGGACGAAAGTCCAACGATGCCAGACTGAAGTCCTAGCTCGGGAACCGTCCCTCCATCAGACAGTTTGTTCTGCAGCGGTTAAGCCGCACTAGAATGGAGGAAAACCAATGAATATCAAAGCAATAGGAATTGTAGCAAGTATGCTGGTTGCATCAACGTCTGCCTTTGCGCAGTCTTCGACCGTAACGGGTGCAGCAGGCGGCGCAGCAACTGGTGCGATCGTCGGCGGTCCGGTTGGTGCGGCGGTCGGTGGCATCGTTGGCGGTGTAGCAGGCACCCTTATTGATCCGCCACCGCAGAAGGTGGTGACCTATGTTCAGCAGGTCCCTGCGCCGAGCGAACGCGTCGTGGTAAAGGAGAAGATTGTTGTCGGTCAACCCTTGCCGAAGACTGTGGTTGTAACGCCAGTTCCCGATGACCCGAAGTATGCGTACGCGGTTGTTAATGACCAGCGTGTGATCGTCGAGCCTTCCTCCCGGAAGGTAATCCAGGTCATCCAGTGATCACTGGGCGGCTCCTGCCGCCCTCTTCCAACATCAAGGGCACGCAAGCAACGCATGAGAATGCGGGCGGGCTGGCGTCGCGTGCCCAATTCCCGGAGTTCATCATGAAGAGCAATCATCTGACGATGATCCTCGCCGCTTTATCACTCAGCGTCTCGCCACTTGCAACATTGCCGGCCGCCGCCCAGGACAAGCAGGGAAGCGGCCAATCCCAGTCTGGATCTCACACAGCAACTCCAGCAGGCTCGGGAGCACAGTCGGACACGCAAACCAGAGCTAGCGCCACCGGTACCGACTGTACCCCCGATGCTTCGGGAGCCTGCCCGCAGGGCAAGGGCCAGCCATCGCAGCAGAGGCCCCGCCAGGGTTCAGATGTGCAAAAGAGCGCCAAGCAGCCATCGAACGATAACTCCTCAACGAGTGGAAGCGCGTCCGGCAAAACTTCGACAGAGACCAAGACCAAGTTCGAATCGCAAGATGCTTCTGGTGGCACCACAACAGAGCAGAAGTCCAACACCAAGACTGGAACCACGGACGACAGCGGTTCGGCCCCCTCAAGCGCGAAGAGCAGCACCACACAGAGCGGTGATGCGGCCAAGCAGTCGAACCAAAACTCATCGACCACCAACAACGGCTCTTCTGAAACCAACACCAACAACACAGCCACGACGAACAACCAGACTTCGAACATGAAGACCGACGTCAGCATATCAGTCGAGCAGCAGACCGAGATAAGACAGGTCGTCAAAGAGGTGCATGTCGCACCCGTGAAGGAAGTGAACTTCACCGTGGCCGTCGGCACGAAAATCCCAAAGACGGTGCGACTTGAACGGCTGCCGCCGCGCATTGTGAAGATCGTTCCGGAGTACGATGGTTACCGCTTCTTCCTCCTTGCGGATGGCCGGATCGTTATCGTCGATCCCGATGCTCTCACGATTGTTTACATAATGACGGCCTGAGCGGGCAGCTCCGGCGGCGTCTCATGCGTCGCCGGGCTGCGAGAGGACAACCAATGATCTACAATGAAGAAAAGTCGTCGGGCATGGCCTTTCCCCTCATCGTCATCCTCTTCGTTATGGCGACGATGGTCGGCGCGCTAGTGCTCACAGCGGACAACACGACGTCGACACGGGTTTGGGTTCCCTCTAGCGCGGCGGGTCCTTGATCCCGTTTCATGATGCTCACCGCAGGCAAGCGCCGAGCAAATTTTCATATATGACACACCATCCTTGATCACCCCCATGCCGACCTCGGCCGCAACATAGCGTCGACACCGATTTCGTCTCAACGAGCCTGCGTACGGATCTCGGCGCGCATTTTCGCAGACTGCGAACCGACCTGGCGGCTTACCGGATCAACCTGTGAGCCCCTGAGCCGGTGGGGCGTCGTCTGCCAACATCCCCCGCGCGGCGTCTACCAATGGCCTTAGATGATGGAGTTCATGGACGCCCTGTTGATATAGCTCGATGATGATGGCCGCGACGCGCTCGGCTTCATCGGAGGTAAGCGCGACGTTATTCGCGGTGCAGAATTCTTCGAGAATCAATTTGCATTTGGACAAATCTTCTGATGTCAGCGGCTCGTCGTGCCGGTGATATCTCGGCGTCATTTCCGTTCCTCCCTTCTTCATCCCAAAGCTCACTTTGAAGGTGGTTTCGAATTTTTCGTGATTCAAGAGCTGACGATTGCCCCTTATATGGCCTTAGGGCTGACGTCTGAGTGAGGCTTCACAACATATTGGCGCAGAAAGCTTGAGCTATCGGAGGTAACGAACGCGCCTTGCCAGATTACGTCATCAAGCTCAGACAGGAAGTTTAATTGTCGCTGCTAAGCCTGTCGAGTTGAAGTCGAGTTCGACAGTGCCACCCAGATGTGCGGTCGTTCCCTCGATCAGTTCGGTGCCATGTCCCCTGTGGGCCGGCGGCGTTACTGGAGGTCCATTTTCCTCGCGCCACACGCACGTTAAGTATTTTCGGTTCCTTGGCCCATCATCAAGCGACCACCGCACATGAACTTCGCCGTCAGGACGGGACAATGCACCGAACTTTGCTGCATTGGTCGCCAGTTCGTGGAATATCATGCTTGTAGCGACGATCTTTGAAGCCTTGATCTGAATGGATGGCCCCTCGCAAACAAGACGCTCCACGTCGCCGACCGATTGCCTGAGGAGGGTTTCGAAATCAGCGGGATCGGAGTTGGCGGCAATCTCCTGAGCGCGCAGCGTCGTCTCAAGCCGCCCTAAAAGACTGTCGCGATATTCGACGCCGGTGCGACCTTCGGCTTGCGTATGCATCGCGAGCGATCGCACCACGGCGAAAAGATTCTTCATGCGGTGCCGCGACTCCGAAATGATAAAATTCTTTTCGACATCGTGACGGTGTCGCTCAGTCACATCCTCGAAGAGAACAAGAATATTCGTACTGTTGTCATCTGGATGAACCAATCGTCGAGCGTCAACGAGGAAGGTGCGCCGTCCAATCAACGGGAAGTCGTGCTCAACTTCAAAGCCGACGACGGCCGCCGCTTTCGGAATAATCGAACCGATAAGCTGCCGAAGTTCGGGAATGTTCCATTGCCCATTTCCAAGTTCAAAGAAGGCCTGTCCAAGGATGTCATCCCGGTCGACCTTGAACGTCTTCAAGAACGCATTGTTCGCTGTCGACACAAATTGGCTCTGATCGAGAACGACGATTGGCTGGGTCATCGTATCAACGACGCCCTGCGCCTGGACATGCCCAGCCCTCAACAAGCGGTAAAGGTCTTCCAGCATCATTCTGGCTTCCATGGCGTACAACGGCCCGTGTACGCAAACTCGCAATCTAACGAATATTGCGCGCTGTGCAGATTCTGCAACGCCCCAATACGCATGAGGGCTTGCAGGCATGCCGGCCCTCCCCTCAGCGGCGATTTTCCCACAAGAACAGTGGCTGAAACCTTTTCCGACGAAGTTTGTTTGAACGCGTCCGTCGCTTGCTGATCGCACTCGAATTCGAAGCCAACCAACCGGCGACAAACAGAGGATCCGACGGAGGCCGGCCCTATGACCATAAACCGCACCAGCAATAGACTCCTTAACTCCCTATCCGATGAAGATTACAGTCTGATCAAAGATCGGCTTGAAGAAATCGACCTACCGAAGGGTCTTCATCTCGCCAAGGTAGGGGAACCGTTTAGTTTCGCGTACTTCCCGTCCACTGGCATTGCATCTGTCGTTGCCGTCTCGCCCACCGGGCGGCGAGCGGAGGCCGGCATGGCGGGGCGTGAGGGTTTTGCCCCAATCGCCGGCCTGATACATCCCGGCCGCGGGCCCTTCGATATCGCCGTTCAGGTTGCGGGAACCGGACTTAGACTGCCACTGTCAACCCTCCGCGATGCGATGGATCGAAGCCGTGAGCTCACCGATTTGTTGCTGCGGTACGTACTGGCATTTCACTTCCAAGTCGCCTACACAGCCTTATCAAATGCGTCGCATACTGTAGATGTTCGGCTCGCACGATGGATCTTGATGTCTCAGGATCGGATGGAAAGCCATGAACTCGCCCTGACGCATGATTTCATTTCCCTGATGCTCGCCGTTCGCCGGCCGTCCGTAACGATGGCCCTGCACACGCTGGAAGGTGAACGCCTCATACGAGCTGAGCGCGCCAATGTCATCGTGCGTGATCGCACAGCGCTGGAAACGTTCGCAGGAGACGCCTATGGGGTTCCGGAGCGTGAATATCATCGACTGATCGACGTTGAACGAGAGAAGCCTAAGGCAATGCTCACCACCGTCGGGGCGTCGGCATAGACGTCAAGATCCGTCTTAACAACGCCGTTGCGAATAGATCAACCGAAGCAAGATATGCCTCAGTGCAGGTTCGTTCTCGTCCATGTCCAAGCGTCGGCACCTCCGGCGCCGGAGCAATCCAATTTCACCCGCTCCTTTGGGAACATCCCCGGAAACGGATCGTTGATTGAGAACGATTCCAAGGACGTTCCATGACCTCCCAATCTTCCAGATCCCATCAATGTTCAGACATGAAAACCCCTCGGCGCAGATATCCAATCGGCGCCGAGTTCCTCGATGGTGGCGTATCATTTCGGGTCTGGGCGCCCTCCAGGACCCGCGTCCGCGTGGTGATTGATGGAGATGAGGAACACGAGCTGTCGAATGATGTAGGAGGATATTTTTCCGCCTTCATTGGCGGCATCGCTGCGAGCACAAAGTATTGGTTTCGACTTGATAATGACCAAGAGCAATACGCAGACCCTGCCTCTCGCTTTCAACCAACCGGACCAATAGGCCCATCAGTCGTCATCGATCCCAATCTTTACGTCTGGAACGACAGGAATTGGGAGGGTCCGAGCACGACTAACCTTGTCTTTTATGAAATGCATATCGGTACGTTTACGTACGAAGGGACGCTGGCAGCAGCAAGCCATAGATTGAGCTGCTTGAAAGAGATTGGAATCACCTGTGTCGAGCTGATGCCACTAAACGAATTCGAGGGCGAATTCGGTTGGGGTTACGATGGAACGCTCCTTTATGCTCCGACCCACCTCTACGGCACACCAGACGAGCTTAGGGCATTTGTCGATGCCGCCCACCAACTGGGCATCAGTGTTATTCTCGATGTCGTTTACAACCATTTTGGCCACGGCAATCGCTTCGCCGATTTCACCCCTGACTATTTCACGGACCGCTACGAGAACGAATGGGGCAGATCCCTCAACTTCGATGGAGCAAATTCGCACGGGGTGCGAGAATACGTCACGGCAAATGCTGCATATTGGATCGATGAATACCACCTCGATGGGCTTCGCATTGATGCGACACAGGCCCTCTTTGACGAAGGCCCGGAACACATCATTTCGGTGATCGCAAGACGGGCAAGACGCGCCGCTGGCAATAGACGAACCATTCTGGTCAGCGAGAACGAACCACAACAAGCTCGCATGGTCCGGCCTCAGCACAACGGAGGCTATGGCCTTGACGCACTGTGGAACGATGATTTTCATCATTCGGCAATCGTGGCGATCACCGGGCGTCAGGAGGCCTACTATCACGACCATCGCGGCAACGCTCAGGAGTTCGTCTCCGCTGCCAAGTACGGCTACCTATTTCAAGGCCAGCGCTATGACTGGCAGGATGCGGGTCGTGGCTCGCCAGCGCTGGACCTGACAGCCTCAAACTTCGTGCACTTCCTGCAAAATCACGACCAGATCGCCAATTCAAGCTGCGGCGCGAGGATTAGCGAGATTGCCGCACCCGCGCGCCTCCGGGCAATGACGGCGGTTCTGCTGCTCGGGCCACAGATGCCAATGCTATTTCAGGGACAGGAATTTGCGGCATCTTCCCCTTTTCCCTATTTTGCCGATCGCGTCGGGGAGCTTGCGTGCAGCGTCCGCCAAGGACGGATCGATTTTATCGCCCAATTCCCGAACCTGACCGATCCGGCGCTTATCAGTAAGCTTGCTGACCCATGTGATCGAAGAACATTCGAGCAGGCAAAACTGGATTGGTCGGAGCGAGAAAAGAACTCAAAAGTCGTTGCGCTTCATCGCGATCTCTTGGCGCTCAGACACAACCACGCGGCATTTCATGCGCAACTATCTGCCTTGCGTGACGAACTGGATGGCAGCGTGATTTCCGATTCAGCATTTCTGCTGCGCTATCACGCGCCGGCCGTCGACGACGAACGATTGTTGATTGTCAATATCGGCAATGACCTTCCCATCGACAGTCTGGCAGATCCACTCTTTGCTCCGCCCGCACAGACAGAGTGGCAGGTGATCTGGTCGAGCGAGGATCCCGCCTACGGCGGTAGCGGGCGTCGGGCCTATGATTTTGCCAAGCGGTGGGTACTGAATGCCGATGTTGCCCTTGTGCTCGCGCCGGTTTTATGCAGGCCGCGAGAACGGCGATCGGTTGGCGACTTGCGGGCATGGCAAATCCAAATCTCCCGCAGGTAGGCATCGCTCGAGCGACTCCATGTTCCTCATCTGCGCCGAGCTTCCAGGCAAACCGATCCAATTCTTCCTGTTTGGCTTGATGATCGATAGACCTCAATTGAGCAGCTGGAACTCGCAGCCGTCACGACGGTTTATCCCTAACCGTAGATTGGTGTTTGAAGAAGTGAGCGAGGCCAAACGCACGGGCTACAGCTGCAAAGTCTGTGCAAACCACGAGTAGCCCGAATGAACAATGGAGCAAAACCGATGACGAACAGAAGAGACGCACAAGGTCAATTCGCCCCCTCCCAGGCAAAGCGCGACAGTACCGGCGTATCCAGTGCTAAGCCCACGGTTGTTACAGGCTCCGAAGATGCAACCGTCAACAAGGTTTCGCGGCGTAGGAAGAAGGTGAAGGATTGGGATCTGAACTATGACATATCAGAGGTCAAGGAAGACAATGATCAGGGCTAGACAGAGCCCAGCCCTCCGGTGTCATACGAGTACGCCCCATGCATTGTTCCACTGCAGGCCCTCGGCCAGTTCTACATAGATCGACTTGAGCTCGGCATTCCGCACATGGTCTCGGGCAAGTCGGAAAGCCGCCTCTGGTGCCATCTCCTCACCCGGAAAGATGGCATCGTCGGTCCCGGGCGGCATGATCTTGCGAACATAGCCCCTCACCTTATGGCCGGAATGGTAAAGCCTTACAACGATTGAACCAGTAATCGCGTTGTCAGGTGTAAATGCACGATAGATCTGCATGATATCGCTCTCTGTGACACGAAGCGAAACTTCCATCCCGGACGAGGCGACGTGCACCCGTACCCAGTCCCCGCCAAACCCGCGGTTGGACCGCAAGTTCCCACATTTGGCTGTCAATCTTCCGGACCTGCTTGAACCACCAGAAGCTCCGAACGTGAAACGACCCTTGCCAATTAGAGGTTCGACACAGAGCAAGCAATTGGAGAACGGGTGCCGATGGCCGACCTCGAGCCCGGCCCCATGCGACAGAAAATGCGTCCGCGGAAAACACGCGTTTTGCATAGGACGGCAGCTGGCGAATAATCTAGGGCGGAGTTTCGGCTACCACCATTCGAAGAAAAGTCCAAACGGGGGGAATTTCAAAATATGAGGCCATGCAAAACGGGCTGTCCGCACGTGACCAGCTAGCCAGGAAAACTAAACGACGACGCCAAACCCGCACCGGCCGTCGGCAAAGCCCATCTCCTCCTCACTGAATCACTCGAATTCTGTCCTGTCTTTCTCTATGCAGGCGCGCGGCCTTGGCAAGCGCCTTGGAGATCTGTTCGGCGGTAAACGGCTTAGTGATGACCTCGCAGGCGCCCTCGAGCCCCGTTCCCAGGTCTTCCGGTATCGCAGTCACATAAATGACCTCCACCCCGAAACGGTCCATCAGCTTGCGGCCCAGCGCCGGGCCTGTCATACCGTCGGCAAGCCTGAGATCAACCAAAGCAATGTCTGCTTTGTTGGCATAGGCAAGCGCCTGCTCCATCGTCGCTAAGGGCTCCAAGCTGCAATATCCGGCTTGCTCGACGATGCTCTGGAGATCCATTGCGATATAGTACTCGTCCTCCACGATCATGACGTTCATTTCCTCTTCCTCCTAAAGAGGAAATGTAGATCGCAAGTGTCAGCGTACCAGCGTCAATCGCGGGCCAATCGCGGAAAATTAAAGCTGATAAAGCCGCAATCGCGAAGATACAAACGTCGGACGGACGGTAACTTATCCTTTTA
This sequence comes from Rhizobium mesoamericanum STM3625, assembly GCF_000312665.1. GTDB lineage: Bacteria > Pseudomonadota > Alphaproteobacteria > Rhizobiales > Rhizobiaceae > Rhizobium > Rhizobium mesoamericanum. The sequence goes on from NZ_HF536773.1 coordinate 113,965, forward strand.
GCGTTAGAATCTGCTACTTGAAGGATTCTTGCCGGCGCCGGAACCCGCGCCGATCAGGTCCAACAGGTATGGCAAACTTACCGGCTTCGTCGAGCGTAACACAACCGCTCCCTCACGATCCACCAGAACAGCCTCGAACTCTTCTGGAGACGGGCCGTTCAGGTCGTGGCGGATTACGTCTGCGTCGATTTCCACCGGGCTATCCGTGCTTGAGAACACCCCGCCGCCTGCAACACGCAGAAGGGCGATGTCATGGGATCGGAGTGCATCTTGCTGGTTTTCCAGCAAATCCTCCTGCATTTCGGGCCGCTCGTCACTAGCTCCCTCAAATAGAACCAACACGTGGCACTTGTTGCGAAATGGCAGGAGGCTCGGGCAGCGTTCAAGAACTCCGGACGATGCACCGACGAGCTCCTTTAGAAGTGATTTCAGCATGTCTTCACGCCTTCAGGATCAAGGGAAATAGCAGTACGCCATCCGCCACTCTCCCTTAACGGGAACAGGCTCATTGCTTAGGTAACATCTCATCACTGTCAAAGTTCCTCGTAGCGTTCTTGGATGGATCGCGCAGCTCCTCGCCATGTTCACGCAGGTACTTCACAGTAGACCTGGCCGCACAGCGCCAATGTTTCTTTCATTGCTTTGACGCGGGCTTCCGCGTCCTCATGCGAATAGGCCCAGATGCTGGCCGCCCAGCAGGCGTCGCCCATCCGATACTCGATCGCGAAGCTAAACAGGTCGCGCCCAGCCGCATCCTGACGCCTGAATGCCGTGTCAGGCTCGGTGTCAAAAAGATGTCCAATGTGAATTACTGTCACGACTAAACTCCCTGGCGCAGCCCCTTTTGTGACAGAACCGGCCGGGACCACAACAGTTCCCTATATTTTGCCGGTCAGCATCGTTTTGATGACCAGGGCAAATCGACACCTCAAATATGTGGTGACACGCCTATGCAGCTGGGCGGTCCCCGCAAATTGCGGTAAGCTGGTCCCTTGGCCAATCAGAGCCTTGCGTTGCGCTCCTTCCAATCGCGATAGGGAAGCAGTAGCTGTCCGGGAAAGCGCCGCTCGATTTCGCTTTCCGCCAGAGCGATCCTCGAGAGAATTTCGTCGAGGTCTTGGCGCTGACGCGCCTCGCTCGCCTGTTCGAGAAACTCCATGGCTGCAAATAATTCGTCATCGATCATCGACGCAAAGCGGCGCGCCAGATCATCGACGGGTTCGCTGAGTATTTTTTTATCTGTCATAAGTCAGAGCCTGTGATTTCCAAACAAGATCGACAGCAACACGCATGGCAGGTTCCAAAATGGCCAGCCTGTTGCCCCATAACGTACACACTGCCTTGGAGATGATCCAAGACGATGGAGGCACATGCTCAACCCGATCCGACCGCGGTCCCCAGCAAAGACCATGGAGCCCGCGCCTGCGACCGAATGATTGCGAGGCTTGCGGCCTGCCTTTGCCTCACGATATTGTCCTGCCGCTTGGGATCTCTCTGGGTTTTCATCTCGGACCGAACTGATGAGCCCCATTTAACCTTCAAAATCGCCGGATGTTCCCGCGACAACTACGTCCAAATCGGCGGATATCGGATAACACTCAACTGCTCCCGCATTGCCAACAATGAATTTTTTTGACCCTGGAACCTGGCCCCCGTTTCGGGGTTAGTGAGCAGCGGAGGCGGAGATGTCTGACCGAAGAAGTGAGTGGATCAGCAAAAGGGCCTATGCGCTCTGGGAAGAGGCAGGCCGACCGGTGGGCCACGACGAGGAACATTGGATGAAGGCCGTTGCCGAGCGCGAACTGATGGAGCGGACACAGGCATCTTGCGATGGCCAAGAGGTTTTGGCGAGGAAAAGAGCTCTCGCTTTAGTGAATACCGTCGCTCCGGCGCGTGTGCTTTTAGTAGACGAGGTGGTGGCGCAACGGCATCATACCATGGTCGCTCTTGCTCGGGCCGGCATCAGTGCGGCCGAAGCTGGCAATGCTGACCAGGCATTGGTCCTTCTTAAGAAAAATCGCTTTGATGCAGTGATAACGGACATGAGCATGCCTGGGCATGTCAACGGCCTCGGTCTGGCGTCGTGCGTGCGGTCCTTGTGGCCGCGCACGAAGGTGATTATCGTATCTGGACTGGCGAAGGTACGAAAAGTGGACCTTGGTCCAGGTGTTTCATTCCTCGCAAGACCGGTCCCTGACGCCCGGCTGATTGCCGCTGTGCACGGCTCTATCAGGCACCGCTAGGCAGTCCTCCGTGCCCTTTTTCCCAAGAATGATCAAATTCCGACCGTATCAGCAGTGAATTTTTCTTACCGTGGCCTGGCCGCACGCTCCTCTTGTTGAACCCGCGAGGCTTCTTCGTTGCACGCCATAGGCCGATTTTCGTCCTATGTCCATCCAGGGACTGTCGGCCGCCTAAGGGCTTTCCCTCTTCTCCTCTTCGTGACCCGCTGAGCGTTCGTCGGGGGAGAGTGAGCGCTGAGGCTAGTTGAAGCCAGCTGGGCCGGCATAAGTTCGATCCTCGGCGAAGTCACAATTACAAATGAGCTCGATACGGAACAGGAACAAAGTCTAGGATAACACGTTGGAGGCTCGGCTTTGGCCCCTCAAAGCCACTCCTGTTGCAACTCCACCCCCGCAACCGCGACTGCGGGGGATTTTTGCTGCTAAGATCGGGTGCCGAGTAAGGCAAAGCCCAGAGCTGCTTACAAGGCGCGTAACGAGGTCCAACTTCTTTCGGGCAAGGCAGCTTTTAACGGCCGGGTTAGCAAAACTGAGATCATGGATCTCACCACCTGCCGAAAAATTATGCTTCTTCAGTGACCTCGTATTCCCGAGCCACTGCCGTCAACAGCCTCTTCAATTCTGGTTCCTTGACCCGGCGCGCCGCCTCCGCCGGCTTCATCCAGGCAACGCTCCGTTGGGTCATTTCCGGAAATCGCTTCTTCTGGCGCCGAACTTTCAAAAAATAGACTTCGACGATTGGTTCGACTTCACGGCCGTCGGCTAAAAGCTTGGCATACCGAAACCGACCGCAGCGTTTTCTCTCGACCTTCCCAATAGCGCCAGCCTCTTCCCAAGCCTCGCGCTTCGCGACCTGGTGAGGCCGCAATCCTCGGATCGGCCAACCCTTCGGGATCATCCACCGCTTCGTTTCTCTTGTCGTTATGAGAAGGATCTCTGGTCCATCCGACGTCCAGCGCAGGCAAAGCGCTCCGAACTGCCTTACGGTGGTATCCCCCACCCCCTCCTCCGACTTATCACTCTTCATATTCATTTTTGGGCTCGACGATTGAGCGCTCCTAACACTCTGGGCACCGCAGAGTTCCACGGACGGAAGTTTGGGAAACGGGACAGCCCTTCGGCACGTCGTTGAGCGGCGATGGCTTCGCAGCGACGATACCGTTCAGTCAAAGAGGCAGTCCGGCCATTAAGGGAACAATGAGTACTTGGCGTCGTTTGGGCCAACCACGGACATAACATTCGGACGAAAAGGATTTTGAATCATGATCACACCGGGGTGGCAGATCCTTTGCCGGAAAGCTGGAGGCACATCATGACCTCAATACAAAATGAGCCCGTGCTTCCAGGTGATCCAACGAGCCCCCCGATGCCGCCTCCCTTCAAACCAGACCCTCCCATCAAGGAGCCGGATCCAGACAGGCTACCTGACGAAGTGCCGCTGCCCAATCCGGACGAAAACAACTCTCCTCCGAAGGTCGCGATACGGGTTTGGGAGCCCTCGGATGCACAGAAAATTCTTGGCCAAGGATCAACGATCGATAGAGTCGACCCCGTAGCGTCGGTACGGCACAGGAACTACGAGAACCGCGATGTCAATGAGCGATTGCATCTTATCTGGTGAGCAGTTGGGCGCGGCAAGAGCGCTGTTGCGATGGCGTCCGGAGGACTTGGCCAAAGCCGCTAGTGTTTCGGTGTTGACGGTCAACGCGGTGGAGGCCCAAAAGGGCCCCCTTCCTCAAACGGCAACCACGCGGGCGCTCGCCGATGCAGTTGCTGCTGCCGGTGTCTTGCTCTTCGGCGAAGGGCCTGTCGATGGAGGACTGGGTGTCCGTCTGATTGCCAAGCCGTCGGCGACAATCGATGTCAACGAGGCCGAGACGGTCCAGTATCGTGAGTTTCTTGAGAATGATGCACCTCCAGGTGTTGGTGGCTAGGAAGCGAGCGGCTCGCTTCGACTTCCGCATAGCCCGAAACCAATCAGGTACGCGGTCATACCTGCCCGGTCAGGGGCATCGACACGAACGGTACGCTATCTGACCTTACCTCCACATTGCGAAACCGCTCATTGACGACTGAACCAAAGTCGGCGTGAATGGCAGCGCGGATTTAGTTTGGGAGAGGGACATGTTGTTTGCGGACCTTCTTGGAAAACATATTCTCGTCGTTGAAGACGACTATCTGCAGGCGAACGCGCTTGGCGCGGCTTTAGAAGAGCAAGGAAGCGAAATTGTCGGGCCGTTCCCTGGCCTGGAGGATGGGCTTTCCGCTATCGAGCGCGAGCCGGTCGACGCAGCCGTTCTCGATATCCAAGTGAACGAAACAAGAATATTCCCGTTGGCGGATAGGCTCGCCGAGCGCGGAATCCCGTTCGTCTTCGTGACTGGCTATAACAGGGATATTCTTCCGGCCCGATTTCATGGACGCGATTGCATTTTCAAGCCAGTTTGCATGGACGCTCTGGCAGTGGCATTGGCCACCTCGATAACCAAGGCCGATGGAGAGCACGGGCACAAAATTCCGCCCGCTCAAGTGACGTAACCAGAAAGTCAACCATCAAGCCCGCGTCATTACTCCCAGCCAAACACGCTACGCCCGCCAAACCCGGCGGAATCGCGAAACTCACCGGCAACGATTTCCTTGAAATCGGGTCCCATCGCATAATGTTCGACCCGGCGTGCTTGTTGATCGAGACGCCTCAAAGCGGCAAGTTCGTCCTCGCGGGCAAGCTTCCCCTTGGCAACCGCCGATTTCAAAATGCGAATTGTCTCGTCGTAAATCTTCAGTGGCACCGGAAAGGGATGCCGATCCTTGCCACCATGCGCAAGAGAAAACCTCGCCGGATCGGAAAAGCGGCACGGGGCACCATGGATCACCTCTGAAACCATGGCGAGCGCCCTCACGGTCCGAGGCCCTACCCCCGGAACGAGAAGCAGTTCCGGATAATCTGTTGGTCCGCGATCGGCAGCAGCGGCCAAGTTCGCGTAGAGGCGCTTCATTCTTACGTCACTTTCGCGCACGTCGTGATGCTCGGGCATGATCAGGTGAGGCAGCAGCGGCTCATCACAAGGATGCGGAACAACAGCGGTTGGGCGATCCAGAGCCACGGCTTCACGGGCGATACGGCCCGGATCGAGGGTCGCCAGAAGATCGAGTTGGCCACTTCGCGATCGATCGGCCCGCCGATCGGTAAGATTAATGATATTGCCCTGGCTGCGGCCCTCAATGGCGCTATGCGGCGAGTCCAGAAAATTCTCCAACCCCTCCGACAGCCAGTGATATCGTCTCGCCTGCCGTCTTTCCGGATTCATTCCCTGCTGCACGACGACCCATTGACCATCACTGGTCACAATGAAGCCGTGGAGGTAGAGATCAAAACCATCCTGAACAGCCGCGCTATCCACCTTCGCAATCAACCGGCTGACATTGGCCAACGCCGAGCCGTCAATACCGACACGGTAGCCTATGTCGATGAGCTCTGTCGGCGTTCTCCGAGAATGTGAACCTCGCCCACCGCAAACGTGCAATCCCAACTCTGCCGAAAGAGGCTTCAAGCCTCGCTTCAGGGCACCTAGCACGCTCGTCGTGACACCGGACGAGTGCCAATCCATGCCCATCACGGCGCCGAAGGATTGAAACCAGAAAGGATGAGACAGCCTGCGCAGCATTTCCTCGCGCCCATAATGATGCACGACAGCCTCTGTAATCAGAGCACCGAGCTTCGCCATCCGGTCGCTCAGCCAGCCTGGGACACGTCCACTATGGAGGGGCAAATCTGCACTTCCTGATCGCTTTGACATGGACCGGCTTCTCAGCTGCTAATCGAGACGTCTCCGCGCGCTTAGCACACTCGCGACGCCCATTTTCTTCGGCATATTTGGCTCTTTCGCTGCGTCGACGCAAGGCATGCTGAGCTTCCTTATTGCAGCAGTCATTTAAGCCGGAGACAAAAGGGCGACGCTCAAAGATGGGTCTTGTACAACCAGTCACGCAAGGCAGTAACAACATGTCCTATTGGATCGTTAGCCGCCCACTCACACGCCTGTCACGGCTCGGAGAAAACGGTTTCCTGGCCCGTGTCCTATGACGCTCCAGTCACCACCACTTTGTAGTCGCTTCCGTGGGATCACCCCGGCTCCAAATCCGCATAAAATTGCCGTTCGATGGAACATCCAGTTTTGCCGAGGGTTCCGACCGGGTGATCCACGACAACAACGAGGAGAATTCCGATGCAGTTCAAGATTCTTGCCGTGGCAGTGCTGTCACTTGGAATGGCGACATCGGCTTTTGCCCAGTCCAATCCGGTCCCCAACAACATGACAGGCGACAAGACCCCGGGGCAGGACGCAGGCGGCGGCGCAAGCGGTGACGTACAGACGCAGACAGGTACCAACAAGCCGATCGTCGTCGATCCGAACGCCACGAACAGCACGACTGGTGCCAACACCAATTCGACTGGCACGGTAGATCGCTCTCGTTGCCCCGCCCAACCAGCCCCCGGCTCAGTTGCGACCCAAGGCGGTAACGGTGGCGCATCCAAGAGTGAAGCCTGCCCGGACAACCAGTAGTGGTCGTTCTGACGAGGGTTAACGTGAGCCCTCGTCAGATATCTATCTCGCAAAAACGCTCATTTGGTTGGTTCTCTTCCCGGCCGGCTCAAGCGCGTGGCGTGCGTGCATGTCCGACGCCGTTAAAGGCTCTCAAGGCACTTGCGATAGCGACCGCGCCGCGGCGTGCTTCAGCAGAAGAGCTATCCGGGATCCATAAATTGAGCGAGTCGACACTTCATCCGGCGATACCGGACCAGCAAGGGGATGCCTGCGCCGGTCTTTCTTCCAGTTGGCATGCTCAGTCGATCAAGGAGCTTTCAAGATGTCACAGACGGTCGGTGACTTTGTGGTTTCACGCTTGTACGCCTGGGGGGTACGGCGAATTTTCGGGTATCCGGGAGATGGAATAAACGGTGTCTTTGGCGCTCTCAATCGTGCGGATGGCAAGATAGAGTTTGTTCAGGCGCGACATGAGGAAATGGCGGCCTTCATGGCGTCTGCCCACGCGAAGTTCACCGGCGATCTTGGCGTCTGCATGGCAACATCAGGTCCTGGGGCAACGCACCTCATCACAGGAATGTATGACGCGCGCGCTGATCATCAGCCGTTGCTTGCGATTGTCGGCCAGCAGGCGCGTGGCGCGATTGGCGGTCATTACCAGCAGGAAGTGGATCTCGCAGCGCTTTTCAAGGATGTTGCTCGCGACTTCGTCTATCAGGCCTCGATGCCGGCACAAGTGCGCCACCTCATCGACAGAGCCGTGCGTGTTGCGATCGCCAGGCGGACGGTGAGTGCCGTTATCCTCCCAAACGATCTCCAGGAAATGCCTTATGAAGAACCCGCGCGGGTTCATGGAACGGTCCATTCCGGCTACGGATACAGACCTCCCCGTATCGCAGCTCACCTCGACGATCTAAAGGATGCCGCTGATATCTTGAATGCGGGGGATCGCGTGGCAATTCTGGCAGGAGCGGGTGCGCTGCGCGCGACCGATCAGCTGATTGAGGTTTCCGATCGTCTTGGCGCCGGCGCCGCCAAGGCCCTGCTCGGCAAGGCTGCATTACCCGATGAATTGCCCTGGGTCACCGGCTCCATCGGGCTGTTGGGTACCAAGCCTTCATGGGACCTCATGAATGATTGCGACACGTTGCTGATGGTCGGGTCCGGATTCCCATATTCGGAGTTCCTACCTGCCGAAGGCCAGGTCAAAGCCGTTCAGATTGATATCGATCCGGCAATGCTATCCCTGCGCTATCCGATGGACGTCAATCTGGTTGGAGATGCATCCGAGACGCTGGCATCGCTGCTTCCCTTGCTCGACCAAAAGCCCGGCCAGTGGCGCGAGACCATCGAAAAGAACGTCACGCAATGGTGGGAGCTGCTGGAGAAGCGCGCGCTCGCCGAGGCCAAGCCAATCAACCCGCAACGCGTCGCCTGGGAACTGTCGCCTCGACTGCCGGACGATGCGATCATCACTAGCGATTCCGGTTCATGCGCCAATTGGTATGCGCGCGATGTCAAGGTCAGGCGCGGAATGATGGCCTCGCTTTCTGGGGGATTGGCCTCCATGGGAGCAGCTGTTCCCTATGCGATCGCGGCGAAGTTTGCGCATCCAGGCAGGCCTGTTGTTGGCCTGGTCGGCGACGGCGCCATGCAGATGAACAACATGGCCGAGCTTATCACAGTCGCGAAATACTGGCGCAGATGGGAGGATCACCGTCTTATCATCTGCGTGTTCAACAATCAGGACCTTAACCAGGTCACATGGGAGCAGAGGGTCATGGAAGGTGACCCCAAGTTCGAGGCCTCGCAATCGATCCCCGATGTCCCCTATCACCAATTCGCCAAACTGATCGGGTTGCGCGGAATTTTTGTCGACACTGCCGAAAATGTCGCTCCCGGTTGGGACGAGGCCTTTGAGGCTGATTGCCCCGTGGTTTTGGAATTCAAGACGGATCCGGAAGTGCCGCCCCTGCCGCCGCACCTCACGCTGAAACAAGTTCGTCATCTGACGGACGCGTTGCTCAAGGGCGATCCGAACGAGACCGGCCTCGTGCGCGGCACCGTCAGGCAGATCCTGAGCGCGGTTTTGCCAGCCCGCAAAGACGAGGAATGACAATCGAGAAATCCGCATGAGCCAGATTACGCTTCGTGCCGACCCTCTTGTTGACAGACGCCACCTTTTGCCTCCCAGGCAGCGCCAACAACGTCCAGAAGCGACCACGCTCTCTTTCTGGAACCATACGCAAGCTCGGTTGTTGGAGGATCGTCTTGGTCGCTCAGGAGGCAGATGCCGAACAGCCAGACAGACAGGCTATCCCCAACCGCCAACCGGTCCTAAGGAAAATTGCCCATGAAACCCGCTGCCCTTCCCTTTGTCCTCGCCGTCTTCATGGTGGCCCCAGCGTTTGCCCAATCGGCCGCGGAGAAATCCGGCGTAAACTCCCTGATAGGGGTCGCTCCAAAGACCGAAGACTTCGTGATGGAAGCGGCGACGAGCGACATGTTTGAAATCGAATCCAGCAAGCTCGCGGTCGAACGTTCCGACGCACCAACCAAGTCCTTCGCCGAACAGATGATCGCCGATCACCAGAAGACAACCGATGCATTGAAGGCGCTCGTCGCCAGTGGCGACGTGAAGGCTGCGCTTCCATCGGCAATGACATCATCACAGGAAAAAGAGCTGAATACCCTAAAGGGCCTTCAAGGCGTTGACTTCACGAAGCAGTATCACTCAGACCAGGAAGACGCGCACAAACAGGCAGTCGACCTTTTCAAGCGTTACGGCAACGAAGGTGAAAATGCTGCCTTGAAAGCTTGGGCCGCCAATACTCGCCCGGCGCTCGAGCAGCATCTACAGATGGCCAAGGATCTGAATGAGTGAGCCCGTGACTGGAGTTGCATTTGCGGGCAGCTTTGTTCTTCGTCAAGGAACGGCGCCTGCAAATGCGCCGTGGTCAGCGAAGTCTCGAGCAGAGCTCAAACCTGTCTTCATAAAACGAAAAGCTGAGATCCGTACGTTTCCCCACTAAGCCTTTCTGCCGACTTATCACCAGTACAGTGGAACGTGTATTCTTAATCTGTCCAACGCTGTCGGAAACGGGAGGTCTCCGAGCACCCTACATCGTGGGCCTCCCCGTCGGTTCAGCGGGGGTCTTTATGAGCCATTACGGAAATTCCGCCACAAGCTGCTCCGGATTTCCCCGCATTTGCAAAGGAGCGTCAGGATGCCGCGTTTGAAAGATCCGAAGCTGCCACGCAATACTGCGCGCCGGCATTTTTTGGGAGTGGCAACCGCTGCAGGCGCTCGCGTCGCAGCCCTTGCGATGGCAGCTTCCTCTTTGCCAGCCAGAGCAGCTGGCCTGCATTTGGGATTGGGCACCGGGAACGACAAGTCCGAGGGTGCGCAATGCTTCCTGCGCGGGACGTCGATCCTTACAGATTGTGGCAAAAAGCGCGTCGAGGATCTCCAGACTGGAGATCGTGTTGTTCTTCTGGGAGGAGATACCAGCCCGATAAAGTGGGTCGGCCTGCAAGTATTCCGTAAGACCGGCGCGTGCTGGTGCGAGGATGTCGTTCCCATCCGGGTGGCGCGCCACGCGCTCGGCAATGGCAAGCCAGATTCCGATCTTTACCTGTCGCCTGGCCATGCTCTGTTCCTGAATGGCGTTCTAATCCGGGTGAAGGATCTCGTAAATGGCACGACAATCGCGCCAATCGCACCGCATGATCAGATGGCCATTGAGTATTACGCCGTCCTACTTGCAACGCACCAAGTAATCCTTGCCGAAGGCGCTGCGGCAGAGACGTTTCATCCTTCTGCCAGCAATCGCGAAAATTTCTCGAACTTCCCCCAATACGAACGTCTATATGCTGGTGAAGAACACCAGGCGATGTCATCTTATGCGACGGTCCTGGGTGAGGAAGGCGGCTGGCAGCATCTAAAGGCCCTGCTTCTTCTCGGCGCCTGGCCTTTGGTGCCACGGCATGATCCGTTCGAGGATGCCTACGAGATGATCAATACTCAAGCCAAAGAGCTGTCGATCTAGACAGGCTGATTTTGGACGGCCTGCGCTTACTCTCTCGCGGAGCCCCTATTGTGCGAAACAAGCTCGACCCGGATGTCCACTGCTGGGCCTTGGACAGTCAGCTCTTGAGAGTCTCGACCCGCTGGAAGTCCCTTCGCCAACTCTACACCTTCAATGTGGCGGTTGCTCTTGGGTATTTTTTCCCTTGCCATCTACGTGCGGCGCTGTCTGCATGATCTCCCGCCCTGTGCTTGAGCACTACCCCTCGTCCGTAGCGCCGTGCAACGCTGACCATTTGGAGATGAAGATACCACAAAGATCGAGCCACTTTCATTGCTGAGTGAAGCAGGAACATTTCCAACGGAGTTTGGTTGTAAAATCAGAAAACCTAGGAGCCTCACCATGGGAAAAACACCGCAGGATGGCGCACCCGGCACGACCGACCAATCACCTCGCTGGGAAGGACCAAAGGAGAACAGACCTCGAGGATATCTTCCTGCAGAAGACGACCCTGATACCAATCGCGACGCTATGGAGGAAAACAATTGCGATCCAGAGATCAATGATTTCAGCGACGCGTTGAAACAAAAAAAGGATAAGCATCGGGACAATTGACGTCAGGCCTTCCAAACGAGTGAGAGGATCGACTCTCGACAGGAACGCAGGCAAGCAACCCTTAGCCCGTCGCTATAAAATTGGCGCTGCTGCAGCCGCTGACCGGCTCCGCAACGTTTCCGTTTCAATTCCGGTATATTCTGGACGACCACCTCGACATCGGTCGTCAGGAGATCGCCTCATCGAACAATCAAATCGTTCAGGCGTTGTACGTTGTTGGGGTTTGTCTCGTCGGGCGGGAGATTTCCTATGTCATCCGAAGTTGAACTCAAGCTTGAGCTGTCCAGCGAAGCTGCCAAGCGATTATCAGGCTTCAAAGCCCTGACCAAACCTGCCGAAGTCCTCAACCAGACGTCCACCTATTTTGACTTCGAGGATCAAAGGCTTTTTCGGAGGGGGTTCACCCTTCGCATCCGACGGACCGGTGATCTGCGTGTCCAGACCGTGAAAGCTGTGGGACGGAGCCGATCCCTTTTTGCTCGTTCGGAATGGGAGGTACCCCTAGACGGTGACGAGCCGATCCTCGACCATTCCAGTCCGTTGAAGACCGAATTCGGTGACGAGCTCGCAGTCTCGCCCGCCTTCGACGTGAAGGTCGAGAGGCGCCTCTGGACAATCGACGAAAATGGCTCCCAGATCGAGGTGGCGATCGACAAGGGATCGGTCGTTTCCGGTGACCGAAGTACACCCCTGCGGGAAGCCGAACTCGAACTGAAAGATGGCGACCCGAGGGACCTGTTCGTGTTCGCGCGCAAGATCGAAGCGGTTGCTCCAATCCGCTTTGGTGTCCGCTCCAAGGCGGAAAAGGGCTTCGCACTGATCGAGCAGCAGAGGTCCGTCTTCAAGGCGGAACATCTCGACCTCGAACAGGATATGCCCGCATCCGATGCCTTCCAGGCAATCGCGGCCTCATGCTTTCGACACTTCCGTCTGAACGAGGATGTGCTCCTGCGACAGAGAAATGCCGAAACGCTACACCAGGCGCGCGTAGCGTTGCGTCGACTGCGCTCGGCATTTTCGCTCTTCAAGCCATTGCTTCCGGACGCCGAGCCACAAAGGCTGAAGGATGAATTGCGCTGGCTAGCTGGCGTCCTCGGTGAAGCACGCGATCTCGATGTGCTGTTGCCAAAGGCGACCGACGCGGATCTGCAACGCCGGCTGGAGGTCGCCCGCGAGGCCGCTTACGACGACGTGGCTGAGGCATTGGAGTCCAGCCGCGCGCGTGCACTCATGCTGGATTTTAACGAGTGGCTTCGGTGCGGCGAATACCTTTTTCTTCCGGAGACCGACAAAATCAGGAACCTGCCGGCGGTCGAGTTCGCCGGCATGGCGCTGGGGCGGATGCGCAAGAAGCTGAAGAAGCACGGACGGGCGCTCGCAAAGGTCGATGACCAGCAACGTCATGAGGCTCGCAAGGACGCAAAGAAACTGCGTTATGCAGTCGAATTCTTCGCCTCGCTGTTCGACGGCAAGCGCAGCGTCCGTCGCCACCGGCGTTTCCTCAAGAAACTAACAGAGCTTCAGGACCAACTGGGTTCGTTGATTGACCTCGTGACCGGGCCTGACGTTCTGTCCAGGCTTGGACTCACAGACCATACAGCTAGCGACAGCATTATCTCCCATGCGGACAAAGACGCTCTTATCGAGGACGCCCAAGCTTCGCTTGACAACGTGCTGCACGCAAAGCGGTTCTGGCGTTGAACGAACAAGCGGTGCACTTCGCGTTGGCTCGAACGATTCAAAGAATTGGCAACAACGGGGTGGCAGCAAACGGGCGAATGGCGAGCTATTCCCAGGACATTTCAGAGCGAGACCGTGATGCCGCCGTCGACATACAGCACATGTCCGTTCACGAAAGAGGAAGCGTCGGAGGAAAGAAAGATGCAGGCGCCGACAAGCTCCTCCACCTTGCCCCAGCGGCCAGCCGGCGTGCGCTTTTCCAACCAGGCTGAGAAGTCCGGATCGGCGACAAGAGCAGCGTTCAGCGGTGTGTCAAAATAGCCCGGTGCGATTGCATTGCATTGCAGGCCATATTTCGCCCAGTCCGTCGCCATTCCCTTAGTCAAGTTGCCGACCGCGCCTTTGGTCGCCGTATAGGGCGCGATGCCGGGGCGCGCAAGCGCGGTCTGAACGCTGGCGATATTGATGATCTTGCCGGCACCGCGTCTGATCATGTGGCGAGCGACCGCCTGGCCGACGTTGAAAACTGTGGAGATGTTGGTTTTCAGCAACCGCTCGAAGGCATCGGCCGGAAAATCCTCCAGTGGCGTACGATGCTGCATGCCGGCATTGTTGACAAGGATGTCAATGGCGCCGACGTCCGCCTCAAAGCCATCGACAGACTTGCGCACCGCCTCATGATCCGTGGCGTCAAAAGAGAGCGTATGCTTCGCGCCGAGACGCTGGGCCGCCGCCCTCAGCTTCGCCTCGTCGCGGCCATTGAGGACAATTTCGGCGCCCGCTCTTGCAAGACCCTCTGCCATTGCATAGCCGATGCCTTGCGAGGAGCCGGTGATGAGGGCTCGCCTGCCCGTTAAGTCGAAGAGTCGGATGCTCATGTGTCTTTCCTTAAGCGAATGAGATGCACCGAAGGCGATCGATACGCTCGTCTTCTATCAGAAGCGATAACGGTAAAATCCCACTGCCGCGAGCCGAGTAGATAACGTCTCGCAGAAATGGTCAGCTCCACGAAAGGAGTTTGAAATGGGCTCGCGTTGACAACGGGACGCGAGACAACCGTTCTTGATGAAGACGATGACGCGTTCGCGCTTCCAAAATTACTTTGTGTGGGGCATCTCATGCTTGACACTCGTTTGCGCGTAATGTTTTTGCAGGTCTGGCTGTTGCTTGCGCTTGCACCAGCGAGATCATCGCGTCGCAATTTTACCGAATCGCCTGGTGCATCGATATTGTCTCCTCATTCTATAGACAATGAAACGTCAGCCTGAAGCGGCAGCCAAAAAGAAAATGTCTTTCCTCGAAACATACCGTCGAATGCCGCATCGTGGCGCCGGATAAACGGAGGCCGCCCATGCACACGCAATTGCACCACGTCACCTTGGATCGTCTTACCGCGAGGCGAATAGAAAACGAACAGCATGCTATTAACGTCGCGCGCGAGCTTGCCGACCGATTTGCATTGACGGCGTCAAAGCGAGATAGCGAGAGATTGCTGCCCTTCGCCGAGCTCGATGCCCTGTCGCAATCCGGCCTGCTTGGGATCACCGTTCCCGAGGAGTATGGCGGGCTCGACGTTTCCAACTCGGTGCTTGCGGAGGTCACCGCCATTCTTTCCGAAGCAGACGGATCGATTGGCCAAATCCCGCAAAACCATTTCTACATCCTGGAGGCGCTTCGCACCGATGGCACGGAGGAGCAGAAGCGCTTTTACTTCGATCGAGCGCTCGCAGGCGACCGCTTTGGCAACGCGCTTTCGGAACGCGATACAAAGACGGTCGGCCACTACAATACCCGCATCACCCGCGACGGCATTGGCTACCGCGTTAATGGCCGCAAATACTATTCGACCGGGGTTCTCTTCGCTAACTGGATTACGATCTTCGCGCTCGATGAAAGGGAACGGCTCGTGATGGCCTTTGTGCCGAACGGCACGCAGGGCGTGGAGATCATCGACGACTGGGATGGCTTCGGCCAGAGAGTTACCGGCAGCGGCACGACGGTTCTCAACAATGTCTATGTCCATGCCGATTCAGTCGTGCATCATCAAAAGGGCTTCGAGCGCCCGACGACGATAGGCTCAGTCGGGCAGATCATCCATGCCGGCATCGATCTCGGGATTGCCCGTGCTGCTTTTGCCGAAACGCTCGACTTCGTGCGGACCAAGTCGCGCCCGTGGACGAACAGCGGGGTCGACAATGCGTCGGACGATCCCTTGACAATTGCCAGGATCGGCCAGATCGCCATTCGCCTGGAGGCCGCAACCGCGATGGTCGAGCGGGCTGGCCGCAAGGTCGATGCGGCACAGGTCGACACCACGGAGGAGAAGGTCGTGGAAGCAACGCTCGCCGTGGCGGCCGCAAAGGTTCTGACGACAGAGATCGCTCTGGAAGCAACCAATACGCTCTTCGAGCTGGCCGGTACGGCATCTGTTAAGGTCGATCTCAATCTCGACCGGCACTGGCGTAACGCGCGAACCCACACGCTCCATGATCCGGTGCGCTGGA
Organism: Rhizobium mesoamericanum STM3625; assembly: GCF_000312665.1. Lineage (GTDB taxonomy): Bacteria > Pseudomonadota > Alphaproteobacteria > Rhizobiales > Rhizobiaceae > Rhizobium > Rhizobium mesoamericanum. Next base: position 129,582 of record NZ_HF536773.1, read on the forward strand.
AGTACCATGTCGTCGGCAATTATCACCTGAACGGTGTCATTCCTCCGAAAAGCGGAGCATTGTGAGGCAGCGTTAAAGCAAAAACCCCATTCCCGCGCCGGGAATGGGGTGTCTCTCGCTCCAATCTACGGGAAAATTCAGCTGTAGAGACTGACCTGCGGAATCTTGTCGTTTAGAACGAACTCCCCCACTTCCTTGGCCTTGTAGAAGACCGGGTCGTGCAGCGTGTGGGTGCGTACGTTTCGCCAGAAGCGATCGAACCGATGCCGCTCCGCCGTCGAGCGCGCACCGGTCAGTTCGAAGATGCGTGACGTTAGATCAAGCGACACATGGGTTGCGTGGATCTTGGCGGCATAGGCCTCAGCCGCCGCTTCTCCACGCTCGCGCGCGGTCACCTGATGTCCCTTGTCCAGGTTCGCCTGAACGGCTGCCGCAGCACCATCCGCCAGGGCAGCCGATGCTTTCAGCGCAGCTGTGAACTCGCCGATGCGTTCAAGGATATAGGGGTCGTCGGTGGCGCGCTCGACGCCGGAGGTGACCCATGGTCGAGTGGTGGTGCGGACATAGTCGATCGCGGCCCGTAACGCTCCCTCGGCTGTGCCGAGATAGAAGTTGACAAACACAAGCTGGATCAACGGCGTGTTGAAGGTGGCAAGCACAGGCGGCGGCTGATCCGTCGCATCTACGAAATCCTCCGCGTATACCGGAAAATCGTGAAACTCGACGCTGCCGCTGTCTGAGAGGCGCTGCCCGAAATTGTCCCAGTCGTCGTTGGCCGTGTAGCCCGGGCGGCTTGTGGGAACCGCAAAGCCAACGATCTTGCCATCAAGGCTCGCATTCGCGTTGATGTAATCGGAAACATGCGCAGCCGTTGAGAAGGACTTTCGCCCGTTAAGCACATAACCACTGCCGCGACGTGTCAATACCAGACCGGGATCGCGTGGATTGACCGCGGCGCCCCAATAGAGGCTCTTGGCGGCCGTCTCCGTCCCCAGAACACGAGCACGCGCCTCATCGAACGCCCAGTAGACATACTGGCTATTGACGAAGTGATAGCCAAGCAATTGGCCGATCGAGCTTTCGCCGCGTGCGAGAATGCGAACCAACCTCAAGCCGTCCACCCAGTCCAATCCGCCGCCGCCGATCTCCGGCGCATGCAGAGCGTTCAAAAGCCCCGAGTTCTTGAGTTTGACGATCTCAGCAAGCGGAGGGCGCCCGTCACGGTCGAGGGCGGCGGCGCGTTTGGAGAGATCGGCGGAAATGTCCTCGGCACGAGAGAAGAGGTCCGCTCGACTGCTGTTGCGATTGGTGGCGAAGAGCACGTTGGAGTGGCTCATGGATAAAACTCCGGTTCTTGATTTGACCTCGGCGGGGCATCGCCGCCCCGCCGAGGTGACGAGGCAGGCAGCTTAGAAAAGCTTGTCCGGGATCCAGGTTGCAGTCGCCGCATCGCTCCTGCTGAACGCCGGCACCTTTTGTGCAAGATCCTCAATCGTCTTGACGCCGGCTGCGCGCAGGCTTTCCTGCGTGAGCAATGTCGGCTTTACGGTGATCTGCTGGGGTACGTCCTGACCCGCGACTTGCAGCGCTGCGACGCGCACCGACACCGCGCCGACCACGGCCGGATTGGTGGCAACGGTCGCAACCCACGGGCTGCCCTCCTCCGTGATCTCCTGGATGTCCGCGGTCGAAACGTCGGCTGAATAGATCTTCAGCTTCTTGGCAACGCCAAGATCGTTTGCCGCCAGTTTCACGCCGCGGGCGAACTCGTCGTAGGGAGCAAAGACCACGGTGATATCGGGATTGGCCGACAGAACAGCCTTCGCCTGATCGGCGGTGGACGTTGCCGTCGTATCGTTGACGACGCCGAACCGCGCCTTTTCCACGGCACCGGAATTTTCCGATCGAAACTTGTCCCAAACTTCGTTGCGGCGGTCGAGCGGCGCAAAACCGGCAACGTAGGCATAGCCTGCATTGAAGCTTGTGCCATTGTCTTTTACTGCCTGCTCAAGCGCCAGTTTTGCAAGCTCGTGGTCGCTCTGCTCCACCTGCGGGATCTTCGGATTGTTGAGGTTGACGTCGAAAGCGACGACCTTGATGCCTTTGTCCAATGCCTGCTGGGCCACATCGCCGAGGGATTCCGGCAGGCCGTGGTCGATCACGATCGCGGATACGCCGAGATTGATCGCCTGCAGTACCTGCTCGCGCTGCTCTGCCGCGTCCTGGCGACCGGGAAAGACCCGCAGGTCGATATCGAGCGATTTCGCCTGCGCTTCGGCGCCAGCCTGATAGGCCTGAAAGAAGTCACCCGCGGAGATGTAGCTGATCAATGCAATCTTGACGCCTCCCTTGTCGAACGGGGCGGGTGCGCCGCTGACGCCGCCGGCGAAGGTCGCTTCGGAGGCAAACAATGGAATGGCGGCGCTCAAAGCGAGCCGTAAGATAAGTCTCATCCTCAAGTTCCTTGTGATCATTCGAAAAATGCGTCGCCGTCTGATCGCCGCGACGCATCAATTATTAGAGATAATATCTAGGGTTTTAGTAGATTAAATTGTTCGATTTTGCAGTCCAGGGGAGATTCTTTGTTCCGCCGGAAACTGGCGAGCGGCAAAGGCTTGCCTGGAATTTCCCCTGTCCCCCAACCAAAATTAATCGTTCGAAGCTGCTCGGAATTGCAACAATGCCACTTCTTCATATCGAGAACCTCACGCACAGTTTCGGCGCCACCCGAGCGCTCGTGGGGATCGATCTAAAGGTCGAGCGGGGAGAGATTGTCGCCCTGATGGGTGCGAACGGCGCTGGAAAGTCTACTCTCGTCAAGATCCTCTCAGGCGTTTTGACCGCCGACGGTGGAACGATCGCCCTGAAAGAGCGCCCTTTCGCGCCAAAAACACCGCACGAGGCTGCCGGTGCAGGGATTGCGACCGTGCATCAATCCACTGATATCGTCGGAGTGCCGGGACTGACGGTTGCAGATGCGCTCTTGCTGCATCGCATCGCCGAACACCGCACGTCTCTTTTCGTCTCACGCAGCGGTCTGCGTCGCGAGGCAAAGGCTTTGATCGACGCCGCTGGCTTTTCGCTGCCTCTCGATCGCGATTTCGGGGAGCTTGCCGCCGCCGAGCGCCAGCTCGTCGCGATCGCCCGCGCCTTGGCGGACAAGGCGGACTTGTTGATCCTCGATGAACCGACCGCGAGCCTGTCGAGTGAGGAAAGCCAGCGGCTCTTCGACATCCTTCGACGGCTGCGCGCCCAAGGCATTGCGGTTCTTTATATATCCCATCGCACCGCCGATCTCCAAGCCATCGCCGACCGTGCGCTGGTGATGCGCGGTGGCCGGATTGTCGCTAGCTTCAGCCGACCGATCGACTTCTCAAGCGCCATTCAATCAATGATTGGCCGCAGGCTCGACGCTGTACGCCCGGATGCGCGCCCTGTTGGAAACCCGGTCCTCGAGATACGCAATGGGCAGCTTGCGGCGACAAGCGTGCCATTCGACCTGACCGTAAAACAAGGCGAGGTTGTCGCGATCACGGGACCGATCGGTGCGGGCAAGAGCCGGCTGCTTTCGGCGATTTTCGGCGTCGGGCGGTTCGCCTGTGGTGAGATGTTCCTGGATGGGCGACCCTATAGGCCGCGCTCTCCGGCCGAGGCGATTGCCGCTGGCGTGTCGATGGCCGCGGAAGACCGGCATCGCTCGTCTTTGATGCCAGCAGGTTGGCCGGGACATTCTCTTGCCGCCACGATCAGCCTTCCGCACCTCACGAAGTGGTATCGGAAAGGCTTCCTCTTCGGCAACCGGGAACGGCGCGAGGCAAACCGGGCAATTTCGCGCTTTGGGATCAAGGCTTCAGATCCTCTCGCCTCCGTCTGGAGCCTTTCCGGCGGCAACCAGCAAAAAGCAGTAATCGCCCGCTGGGAGGCCGAGCCAAGCCGGCTGCTTCTTCTCGACGAGCCCTTTCAAGGCGTCGATGTCGGCGCGCGCCGCGAGATCGTCGAGGCGATCCGCGTGCGGACCGATCGTGCAACATTGATCGCCACGTCCGATCCCGAAGAAGCCTATGAGGTCGCCGATCGCATTCTGACTATCGATCGCCACGCGCTGCTGCCGACGGCAGCCGATCCAACCACCAATTTAGCCATCACGGGGACATAGGCATGACGACAATCGATCAAACGGCTGTACCCGGGGAAGAGACGGCACCGGAACGCAGCCGCGCTGCGTTAAAGACCGCCGGTGCGCTGTTGCGCTCGGGTGCAGTCTTCATTTTGCTTGGTGCAATGCTGGTCGGCTTCACCCTTGCTGAGCCGGCTTTCTTCAACATCGGTAATTTGATGAGCATCCTGCAGGCAGTCTCCGTCGTGGCGATCCTCGGTGCCGGCGTTACGGTGACACTCGCCGTCGGCGGCTTCGACCTATCGATCGGCGCCGTTGCCGCCTCGAGTGTCATGGCGGCAAGCTACGCCATGATCGTCTGGCAACTCGATGCGTTTGCGACAGTGCCGCTGGTCTTGGCGTTCGGTGCTGCAATCGGCCTCATCAATGCACTGCTTATCGTGCGCCTGCGGGTGCCCGATCTTTTGGCGACACTCGCCATGATGTTCCTGCTGTCGGGCTTGCAGCTCATCCCAACGGCGGGCCGCTCGATCTCCGCAGGTGTTGCCCTCCCGGATGGATCGAAGGCGGAAGGTGCCTATGATCCTGCCTTCCTCCTGATTGGTCGCTATAACCTGTATTCTACGCTCCCCGTCTCGGTCGTTCTGATGGTGGTCGTGGCCCTCATTCTCTATGTTCTGACCGAACGAACGCGCATCGGAAGGCTGTTGTTTGCAACTGGTGGCAACGAGGTGGCGACCCGGCTCGCAGGCGCATCTCCCGCACGGCTAAAGACACTTGCCTATCTTATCTCGGGGACCCTCGCCTCTCTTGGCGGCGTTGTGATCGCCGCACGCGTCGGTCGCGGCGACGTCTCCTCTGGCGGTTCGCTTCTGATGGATTCGGTGGCCGCCGCGCTGATCGGTTTCGCAGTGCTCAATCTGCGCCGCCCAAACGTGCTTGGCACAATCGTCGGCGCCGTGTTTGTCGGTGTACTGCTCAATGGCCTGACGATGCTAAACGCGCCTTACTACACGCAGGATTTCGTGAAGGGCGCAGTACTGGTCGGCGCCTTGGCCCTGACCTACGGCCTCGGCCGCAATTGAAATTTTTCCGCCGTCCAGCGCATTTGGAATAGCGTTTCTCCTTAATGACCGAAATCCATATATTTTATGCACTAATTGAAACGTGAGGACTATTTCGATGACAGAGGGAACCGCTTCCGGTCTTGGACGCCGTGAAATCTTGAAGCTTGCCGCTGTTGCCGGGGCAACCTTTGCCGGTGCGGGCGTATTCGCTTCCGCACCGGCGAGCGCGGCGGCCGACGATGGACTTTCCCTGAAGGGCAAGCGCGTCGCAATCAGCGCCACCGGTACTGACCACTATTTCGATCTGCAGGTCTACAACGCCCAGATCGACGAGGTGAAGCGGCTGGGCGGGGAGCCAATCGCGGTGGACGCCGGACGCAATGACGGCAAGCTCATTGCCCAGTTGCAGACGCTGGTTGCCCAGAAGCCGGATGCGCTCGTCCAGATCCTAGGCACGCTCAGCGTCATCGACCCGTGGCTGAAAAGAGCACGCGATGCTGGCATTCCCGTGCTGACGGTCGATGTCGGCTCAACCAATTCGCTTAACAACACGACCTCGGATAACTGGGGGATCGGCAAAGACCTGGCCCTGCAGCTCGTCTCCGATATCGGCGGTGAAGGCAACATCGTGGTATTCAATGGCTTTTACGGCGTCACCCCATGCGCCATCCGATACGACCAGCTCGTCAACGTCATCAAGTATTTCCCGAAGGTCAAGATCCTTCAGCCTGAGTTGCGCGACGTCATCCCGAATACGGTTCAGGATGCGTTCACGCAGATAACGGCAATCCTCAATAAGTATCCGGAAAAGGGCTCCATCAAAGCCGTCTGGTCCGCCTGGGACATTCCGCAACTCGGCGCCACTCAAGCGATCGCCGCAGCCGGCCGCAATGAGATCCGCACCTACGGCGTCGACGGCAGCCCTGAGGTTCTTCAGCTCGTTGCCGATCCCGACTCTCCGGCAGGTGCTGATGCCGCGCAGCAGCCGGCCGAGATTGGCCACGTGGCGATCCGCAACGTCGCCAAGCTGCTTGCCGGCCAGACTTTGCCGCGTGAAACCTACGTGCCCGCCCTTCTCGCTGATAAGGAGAATGTCGGCGAGATCACCAAGAAGCTTGGTATCGGCTGACAATGCATGCGATGCGGCTCCCGCCGCATCGCATCCATCATCGTCAAGAGCGAGCAACATGACTGCAGCCGAAATAGCCCTGCATGGCGACGACATCATTCGTTTCGATCGTATCGTGAAGCGTTTCGGGGGCGCGCAGGCGCTCGCAGGCGCATCACTCGCCGTTCGGCGTGGAACGGTGCACGGGCTCGTCGGCCAGAACGGTGCCGGCAAATCCACGCTCATCAAAATCCTCGCCGGCTTGCATACACCCGACGAAGGGCACGTCGAGATCGAAAGCCGCGCCTACAATCGCCTGACCCCGCTTCTTTGCGAAGAGCTCGGTATTCACTTCATCCATCAAGATCGCCTCCTGGTACCGACCTTCACCGTCGGTGAGGCACTTTTCCTCGGCGCGGAGATGCGGATTGCCGGCACGCCGTTTCTTAATCGCCGCGCCATGCAGCGGCGTTCCGAGGAAATCCTAAGCAACTACTTCAAAATACGGTTGCCGAAGGATGCCCTGATTGGAGAGCTCTCCACCGCCGAACGGCAGATCGTCCAGATCACCCGCGCATTGCTCAACAAACCGAAGGTGCTGATCTTCGACGAGCCGACTGCCGCACTCGTCAGGCGCGAGGCCGAAACGCTTTTTGCCCTGATCCGTCGCCTCCGCGACGAAGGTGTTACCATCATCTATATCTCCCACTACCTCAACGAAATCGCGGAACTCTGCGACCACGTAACGGTTCTGCGCAACGGCCTCGATGTTGCCTGCCTGCCGATCACGCAAACTTCGGCCAAGGCCATCGCCAACCTGATGATCGAGCGAGACATCACCGAGATGTTTCCGAAATCGCAAAGAGAAGCGGGTGCCGAGATCCTCAGAGTTGACGCGCTCTCGGCACCTAATCGCTACGACAATGTCACTTTCACGTTGCGCCGCGGGGAGGTGCTCGGCATCACCGGTCTGCTCGGCTCAGGGGCCAAAGACCTCATCCGCACGCTCTTCGGATTGGAGCATGCTGCATCCGGTCAAATCGCAATTGATGGCAGCCCAGCGCAGCTGAGCAATCCCGTAGAGGCGGTCGACCGGCAGGTCGCGCTGGTGCCTGAGGACAGGCGCAGCCACGGCGTCGGCCTCGATCTCAGCCTGTCCGAGAACATCACCTTGCCGAGCCTTTCCCGGTACAACCGCTTTGGCTTCCTGAAACGCAATCGCGAGCGCTCTGACGTCGACGACCTGGTCCGGCGCCTGCAGATCAAGACCTCCGGGCGCGATGCCCTGGTGCATACGCTCTCCGGGGGCAACCAGCAGAAGGTCGCAATTGCCAAATGGCTGAACCGGCAGTCGGAAATCTACCTTCTGGACGAGCCGACGGTCGGGGTCGATATCGGCTCCAAGGTGGAGATATACACACTGATCGGCGAGCTGGCTGCGCGGGGCGCAGGTGTCGTCGTCGTCTCGTCAGACCTGTCCGAACTTATAGGCATTACCGACAGGATCCTCGTTTTCTTCCGAGGACAGATCGTGCGCGAACTCGTCTCTTCTAACACCACAACAGATGAAGTGCTGGCAGCATCGACCGGCGCTTCGGAAGGGCTGCCCCATGTCGGCTGATGTTCAATTCGCGTCCTTTTCCAGGGATTGCGCGGGCAAGAGGCTGAGGTTGAAAGGAAATCTAGCGGCGACAGGGCTCCGCTTCGGTTCCCTGCTCGTCTTCGCCTCCGTTCTGGTCATCTTCTCACTCACCGCACCCTACTTTTCGACGATCGGCAACATCGGCAATGTTCTCGGCCAGTCGGCCATTGCAGGCGTTCTTGCGATCGGCCTCACGATCGTCCTGATTGCCGGCGGTTCGAACATGGTCACCGGCGGAATAGATCTGTCGCTTGCGGCCAACATGGGGCTCAGTGCCGCCATTTATGCTTCGCTGATCCGGCTCGGCTATGGGGATCAAGCCGCTGCCGCGGGGGCAATCGTGACAGGACTTGCGATTGGCGCTGTCAATGCAGCCGCAGTCGTATTGGCCGGTATCGTGCCGCTTCTGGCGACCCTTGCCGTGATGAATGTCGTGGCCGGTCTCGAACTGGTTCTAACGCAGAATACAGTCGTTCCCGCCACTACCGACTTCTTGACGACGATTTCTGCCTCCGATGGCTTCGGTGTGCCGATCCTCGCCTATATCCTGATCGGCTTCGCAGCAATTGCGACGGCGATCATCCAATACACGCCGCTCGGGTTGCGGCTTTACGCGGTTGGCGAATTTCCCGAGGCTGCCCGTGCGGCGGGCTTGCCGCTGAAGCGTCTCGTCGCCGGCGCATTCATCGCCAGCGGCCTTTGCGGTGGACTGGCCGGTATCCTCTCCGTTTCCTACCTCAGCGGCAGCACGACAGGTTCCAGCGAGATGCTTCTGCCGGTCGTCGTCACCGCCCTGCTTGGCTCGGTGTTTTCGCGCCGCCTTGTTCCGACCGTCACCGGGACCCTGATATCGGCCCTTTTCGTCAGCTTCCTAATCAACGGCTTTCAGCTCCTGAACCTGCCGAGCACGCTGGTCAGCGGGGTGCAGGGTGTGCTGATCCTGATCGTCGTTTCCGCCACGACCCTGCTGCGCAAACGAAAGATCTGACCATGTCAGTTTCGATCCTTTTCGAGCGATCGCTCGCCAGCCTTTCCCGCTACGGCCTGATACTCGCACTGATAGCCGTCTTCTTAGTCTTTTCCGCCGCCGCCCCGACCTTCCTGACACCTGGCAATCTGCAAAGCATTCTGGTCAATAACTTCACGCTTCTCGCCATCGTCTCGATTGCGATGACGCTTGCAGTGTCGGCGGGCGGAATAGACCTTTCCGTCGGCACCGCGGTGGATTTCGCAAGCTTCGCGTTCGTCTTGGTTGTTCTTGCCGGCCAACCGGTAGCGCTCGCGCTCGCCGCCGCGCTTCTGGCCGGCGCTCTTGTCGGAGCCTTCAATGCAGTCCTGATTTCGGCCATCGGCGTGTCGCCGTTCCTTTCAACGCTCGGCACGCTATTCATCGGCCGCAGTATCCAGCAGTTGCTGACCGATGGCGGAAATCCCGTCTATCTACCGCCGAGCGGCGTGCCCGATGCCTTTCGTTTCCTCGGCCACGGAACCATCGTTGGCCTACCCGTTCCGCTGCTCATCGCCGCCGTCGTGATTGCAAGCGTGGCGGTGCTGTTTTCGCAAACGCCTTTTGGCCGTGTGGTGCTGTCGATCGGAATGCAGCAAAGCGTCGTGCGCTATTGCGGCATCGGGCCTGGCCGGCATGTCGCTGTTACCTTCATTCTTGCCGGCACGATTGCGGCTATCGCCGGGGTCATCCTGACGTCCACCGTTACGGTCTACATTCCTTCGTCAGGCAATGCCTTCCTATTGAATGCGATCGGCGCCACCTTCATCGGCACGACCTTCTCGCCGCTTGGCCGCCCGAACGTCGTCGGCACCGTGCTCGGGGTTCTGCTTCTCAGCATTGTCGCCAATGGTCTGCTTTTGACTGGCATGAATTTTTACTGGCAGCAGGTCGCCACCGGTAGCCTCATCTTCGCAGTGCTGACCTTCAGCTTCTTCAACAGGAAAGCGGTGGGCACTTGAACAAACCGAACCAAGACAATGCAGGAACGATGACATGAGCCGCGAAATCAGGCTGAACGCCTTCGACATGAACTGCGTCGGGCACCAATCCCCCGGCCTTTGGCGCCACCCGCGAGACAAATCCTGGACCTACAAGGATCTCGATTACTGGGTGAATCTTGCCAAGATCCTGGAGCGCGGCAAGTTCGACGGCCTCTTCATAGCCGACGTGCTTGGCGTTTACGACGTGCTGAACGGCAATGTCGATGCGGCACTGCGTCATTCCGCTCAGGTGCCGGTCAACGATCCGCTGCAGTTGATCCCCACCATGGCATATGAGACCGAACACCTTGGCTTCGGGCTGACCGCATCGCTTTCCTTCGAGCACCCCTATACTTTTGCCCGCCGGATATCGACACTCGACCACCTGACCAAGGGGCGCGTTGGCTGGAACATCGTCACCTCCTATCTCAACAGCGGCGCCCTCAATGTCGGGCAGCCGGCGCAGACGAACCACGACGATCGCTACGACCTCGCGGACGAATATCTCGAAGTCTGTTACAAGCTGTGGGAAGGCAGCTGGGAGGACGACGCCGTCGTGAGGGATCGCCAGAAAGGCATCTTCACGGACCCGCGGAAAGTGCATCCGATCCGCCATTCGGGGAAGCACTTCAGCGTGCCGGGTATTCACCTTAGTGAGCCCTCTCCGCAGCGCACGCCAGTGCTCTATCAGGCAGGTGCTTCGAGCCGCGGCAAGGACTTCGCGGGTGCCCATGCCGAGTGCATTTTCGTCGCCGCCCCCTCCAAGCCAGTTCTCAAGCGCTATGTCGCGAATGTCCGCCAAGCCGCCGAGCGCGCCGGCCGCAACCCTCGTGAAATCCTCGCCTTCAATCTGCAGACGATCGTTTTGGGCGAAACGGACGCCGAAGCGCAGCGCAAGTTTAACGAATACCGCCAATATGCATCCTTCGAGGGCGCGCTGACGCTGATCTCAGGTTGGACCGGAATCGACTTCGGCCAGTTCGGCCCGGACGAGGTGCTGCGCCACCGCTATACCAATGCCGTGCAGTCTGCCGTCGAGACCTTCACGACGATCGATCCCGGCAAGGAATGGAGCGTGCGCGAGATGGCGGAATGGGTTGGCATTGGCGGCTTCGGTCCAGTCTTTGTGGGCTCACCCTCGACTGTAGCCGACCTCATGCAGGAATGGATCGAAGAAACCGATGTGGACGGTTTCAATCTCGCCTACGCGGTGACACCAGAGAGTTTCGAAGACGTGGTAGAGCTTCTTGTGCCAGAGTTGCAGAGGCGCGGCGTCTACAAGACCGAGTATTGCCAAGGTACTCTGCGCGAAAAGCTTGGTGGACATGGTCCACGCCTTACAGCTCCGCATCCCGGCGCAGCCTATCGCGCTACTCCGCAATCGGCGGCCTTTGAGCTGCGTCCACATCTCCATCCTTAAGGGCCCGAGGGCGGGGTGATGATCTTGCAAGCTCCGGCGGGAGCCTGCGAGACCAATTTGCTAGAACGTCGAGAAACCGTGTGCAGTTCGAATTAGAGCGCGACGACGCGAAGCATGGATAGGTTTCGGCTATTCAGGCGGCCTTGTCGCGGCCGACAGCCTGAAGGCGCTCCCAGACCAGGCCGGGCTGGGGAATGTCGAGGTCGAACACGGTCTGGAACGTGTCGGCAAGGTGGTCGGCGCTGGTGATGCTCTCATGGCTGAGGCTGTTTGCCGTCACGCGGCGAAGACGGTCGTTCTGAAGGGCAACATAGCCGTCCGTCGTGTGTCGCAGGACCGCCAGCGCATTGGTGAACGGCGAGCCGGGATCCTGCATCAGCCAGCCATGCGTTGCGGCCATTGCGGCTTCGTCGATATGGTCCGGCCGGAAATCGAAGCTTTTCGCGATGCCGCGTGGATGGTTATTGAAGCGCAGCCAGCCGCCGTCCGCTGGCATGATCGAGAAGTCGAAGCCGCGCTGGCTGATCGGCCCGACGGCAAGCGGCACCGGCTCGATGATGGCGTCTGCGACGCCGACCTCGGCGAGATAGGGACGGTCGAGGTCGACACGCAGCGTCAGGTGGTTGCCGATCGCTATGTCGCCGAGCTTCTCCCGGTCAACGCCGCCACAAAGACGGGTCACTCGAAAACCGAGTTCTGCAAGCGCGGCGCCTAAGAGGCCGTTCATCTCGTAGCACCAGCCGCCGCGCCGCTTTTCGACCATCTTGGCAAAAGCGGATGCCGGGGTGATTGCGGATGGCCATCCCATGAAGGCGTCCAGTGCCTCCCATGTAAAGCTCGTGAGATGGGCGCGATGGAGCTGCGACAGGCTCAGGATGTCGAGGCTGGTCGGCCGCTCCATTCCTATCCTGGCGAGATAGGCGTCGAGCTGCGCTGCCGTCAGGGTCATTCCGTCTTTCTTCGAAGGCGCGTGTGTCATCCTTGGGTCTCCTTTCGATGGACCGTTGTTGAAGTTGCGTAGGTATGGTTGGGTGGGTCAGGCGACCTTGCGGTCGTCGCACGGAAAGATCAGGCCGAAGCCCTTGGCGACCGAGGCGATCTGTTCGGCAGTTTCGGGCCTGGAGAGCTCGACGATCGGAAAGAAGCTTTCGAACCCGCCAGGTGTGACGACGACCATGAGGTGGCCTTCAGTCTTGCCGATATTTCTGAAGCGGTGGGCTACACCACGTGGGAGGGCGATGCTGCCGCCTTCCGCCAGTTCGACATAGTCGTTGGCGCACCAGAAGCCGAAGTGGCCGGCAAGGACGTAGAAGAACTCGTCCTCGCGCTCGTGGACATGCAGCGGCGGTCCTTCGCCGGCCGGCACGAAAGCTTCGAACATGCCGAGCGAACCGCCGGTGCTGGCGGCCATTATGCGGATGACGTGCCTGCCGAATGCCATTGCCGGCGTCCCATGTCCTGGTGGCGAAACCGCAGCTTGGGTAAATGTCATCATGTCGGGTCTCCTTTTGCTCGAGAACACCCCACCGATTACTTTGCGTCCCCTCCCATGATAAGAGGGATAAAACAGCATCATTGTATGGATAATTGCACTTATGAAAACGCTGGATCCGCTTGACGGGATTGCCGCATTTCTAACGGTTTCCACGCATCTAAGCTTCACGAAGGCGGCCGAGGAATTAGGCATGTCGCGGGCGACTGTGGGTGCTCAGGTCAGGCAGCTCGAGGATCGCCTCGGCATCCGGCTCTTTCAGAGATCGACGCGCACGATTGCCCTCACCGAGGCCGGCGCGGCCTACAAGGAAGCGCTTTCGGGAATCCTGCCCCAAATACGAGAGGCCGAACGGGCCGCAATCTCGTTTCAGAAGGAAGCTGTCGGCCGATTGCGGGTGTCGGCGCCACCCGACCTCGGGCATCTGGTGATCGTGCCGGCAGTTTCGGAGTTCCTCAAACTCAATCCGGCTGTGTCCGTTGAACTCGACCTGTCGCATCGGCCCGTAAACCTGGTCGAGGATGGCTTCGACCTTGCAATTCGAGGCCGTCTTGAGGTCGATATCAATCTCATCACCCGACAACTGGCGACATCATCGATCGTGATTTGCGCTTCACCGGCCTATATTGCCGAACACGGGGCACCATTGACGCCGCATGACCTCGCTCACCACGCCTGCCTCCACTTCGCCGAACTGAGATGGGGGCGGATTTGGCCGTTCAGCAGGGACGGTGAGGAGTTTCGCATTCCCATCGTGCCCCGCCTGGAACTTAATCACAGTCTTGGTCTGCGCGACGCTGCCTTGCTGGGACTGGGCATCGTCCTTCTGCCCGACTTTATCGTCGGGGAAGACCTCAGGCAGGGCCGGTTGGTCCGTCTTCTCCCCGATTGGCACATCAGTACGATACAATTACAAGCGGTCTATCCGGCCAATCGCCATATCGCGGTAAAGGTCCGACGCTTCGTCTCGTTCCTGGTAGGCAAACTGCGGCTATAGACAAGGCAAACCCGCACCCAGGATTCTTGAGCCTTGCCGAGCCTTGCTTGCGCGACCAACCTGTCCATTAGGTTGACTGCCGCCACTCACCGCCAGGAGCTTCCGACAATTCACCTTTGTCGCTGAAGCGATCTGAACCCCGCGGCCGAAGTGGTCTGAACTGCGGGATCCTTGTGCGAAACGCATGACTGGACCGGCCCGATCACAACGCTGCTCGTCATGTTGCGCCGGTCAGGATCATTATTTTCCGTCCGATTGTCCTGTTGCCTGCGGCATCCCTGCCTGCAAGTCTGCCTCATCGGCAACAATGGCGGTGGCCTCGTCCAGCAACACGTCCTTTGCCTTCTTGCGGGCATTTTCAATAGCAATCTCACTACTCAGGCTACGCTCGTTTGCCTGCAGGCCATCATCTCCACCAGGGTCTTCGCCATCGCTGACTTGCGCACGAGACTTCATTCGACGTTCTCGGGCGGCCGCTTCCTTGCGACGTTCTGCTTCGTTGAGGGAGACAACCCCTTTGTCGCGTTGTGCCTTCAGGTCCGCAATGTCGCTTAGCAGGCCCTGGAAGTCCGGATCGATCTTTGTCCGCGCATCATGGCGGCTTTGTAGTCCCGGCAGCAATGTCCCTACAGCGCCGTCGGGCTCGTAGTTCGCGGGCTTGATCTGCGCCCATGGCAGGGCGTTGTCATAACTGGTCTCGCCAAAGGTTTTCGGATCCGAAAGTCCCGGTAGGCTGATATCGGGCGTCACGCCACGCAGCTGGGTCGTACCGCCATTGATCCGGAAAAACTGCGCGATCGTCACCTTCAGCTCACCCAACTCGGGTTTGCTGTTGCGCACCATCTGGTCGAGATCGACGACAGTTTGAACAGTACCCTTACCGAAGCTGGGTTCGCCAACGATCACGCCTCGATCATAATCCTGGATCGCAGCGGCAAAAATCTCCGAAGCCGACGCCGAGCCGCGATTGATCAGGACACCAACCGGGCCAGTCCAGACCGGCGTCGGAAAGTCGGCGCTTCTTACCGTGATCTTGCCGTCACTACCGCGTTGCTGAACGACCGGCCCATTGCCGATGAACAGACCGGTCAAATCGATTGCCTCGTCCAACGAACCGCCGCCATTATTGCGCAGGTCAATGAGAACGCTGTCGGCCCCTTCTTGCTTCAGTTCGCCGAGAAGCTTGGCGACATCGCGGCTTGCGCTTTTGTAGTCCTTGTCTCCTTTGTGGCGGGCTTCAAAATCCTCATAGAAAGCCGGCAGAGTAATCACCCCGACTTTGTGAGTGGCCTCGCCCACCTTCACGGGCAGCACTGCCTTGCTGGCCGCCTGTTTTTCGAGGCTGATCTTGTCGCGCATCAGACTGATAACACGATGCGCACCTTCAGGACCGGCATCCGCGGGTAAGATCTCCAGGCGCACCACGGAGCCTTTTTTCCCTCGTATCAACTGTACGACTTCATCAAGGCGCGTGCCCACTACTTCCTTAATTGCGCCATCCTTGCCTTGACCAACGCCGATGATGCGATCTCCGACCAAGAGCTTGCCGGACAACTGCGCCGGCCCGCCAGGCACGAGTTCGCGGATCGTCGTGTAGTCGTCGCGTTCCTGCAGTACCGCGCCAATTCCAAAAAGCGAGAGCTTCATGGAGATATTGAAATCGGCCGAAGCGGTCGCGCCGAAATAGTCCGTGTGGGGGTCGACCGAGGTTGTATAGGCGTCCATGAAGGATTGGAAAACGTCGTCGCTCTTATACTTGTAAACGCGCTCGAGAGTGTTGGCATAACGTTTGTCGAGCGTTTCGCGAATAGCCGAGTCGGTCTTGCCTCCCAGCTTCAACCGCAACCAGTCGCTTTTGACGCGTTTGCGCCATAGCTCGTTGCTCTCGGCTTCCGACTGGGGCCAAGGCTCTTTGTCGCGCAGCACAAAATAGTTTTCCTGCGCACCGAAATCGAAATCCCGTTCAAGCAAGCTGCGCGCGTAGGTCATGCGGTCGACAATGCGCTTCTCATAGACGTTGAAGATTGAAAACGGGATCTTCAAGTCTTCCCGTTTGATCGCATCGTCGATCTCGCTGCGGTCAGACATGAACCTGTCGATGTCCGCTTGCAAAAAGAGCATGCGATCCGGATCGAGGGACTTGATGAATCGATCCATGATTCTCGCTGACAAGGCGTTGTCGAGTGGAATGGGCCTATAGCTGAAACGGGTCAAAAATTGTGCACTCAACTGAGCGGCTTGAGCCTGCTGTTTCAGCGGCGCCAAAACAGGTGGTGAGGCGACTTCAGCATAGGCGGACTGCGCGACCGCAAGAAATGCACCAAGGAAAATGTGTGATATGCGCATTCAGCGTTGATCCAATTCTTAAGGCCGATTGTCGATGCGCGACTAGGTGAAGCAATTATGGTTTTTTGGCAACCGGCAGGATCATATGCGCCAAAAGTGCGACAAAAATCCGCTCACACACCAGACAAGCACCCGAGGGAAGCCGCCGGAGCCTGGAGGCGTGAGGGATGACACCGTTATGGTGCATTGTCTCGCATGCGCCGGCGTTGTACGGTAAAAAGGTCAAATGCACGCGAGTGCTTTGTAAACCGGAGGCAAAAGTCCGGTCGCGCGTTTCAACCCATGACTGCGGAACGGCCGACCATGGAGCTTATCGTCGCTCTTAGCCTGATCGTCTTCAAGGTCGCCCTGCTGATTGCGATCCTGTTGTTGCTGCCTTTGCCACTGACTTGGCTGGAACGCAAGATTGCCGGGCATATGCAGCAGCGCATGGGGCCAATGCGGGTGGGCTGGCACGGGCTGCTGCAGCCGGTGGCGGACGGAATCAAGCTCTTGACAAAAGAAGACCACATCCCGGCCGACGCTGACCGCTTCCTGTTCAAACTCGCCCCGCTCCTGGCCCTTGCTCCGCCCTTTGTCGTGTTTGTCGCTGTCCCTTTCGGCGAGTCCATCTCGGTTCTCAATGCACAAGTCACCCTCTATGCTTCCAACCTGAACGTTGCATTGCTTTTCGTCTTCGCGGTGATCGGGCTGGAGGTCTACGGGGTGATCTTCGGCGGGTGGGCGGCAAACAGCAAATACGCGGTTCTCGGGAGCTTGAGAACCTGCGCGCAGATGATCAGCTACGAGATCCCAATGGGGTTTGCTGTCGTCGGCGTGATCATGCTGGCGCAGTCGATGAGCCTTGTGGATATAGTGCGCGCCCAGAGCGACACGTGGAACATTGTATATCAGCCGGTCGGCTTCTTCGTGTTCTTCGTCGCCGGAATGGCCGAAGCGCAGCGCATTCCCTTCGACCTCGCGGAAGCGGAAGGCGATCTCGGCGCCGGCTTTCATACCGAGTACAGCGGCATCCGTTTCGCGTTCTTCATGGTCAGCGAGTATGTGATCATGCTGCTCGTATCCGTGCTTGCTGTGATCCTGTTCTTCGGCGGCTGGAATGGCGCAC
Source organism: Rhizobium mesoamericanum STM3625 (assembly GCF_000312665.1). Classification (GTDB taxonomy): domain Bacteria; phylum Pseudomonadota; class Alphaproteobacteria; order Rhizobiales; family Rhizobiaceae; genus Rhizobium; species Rhizobium mesoamericanum. The sequence goes on from NZ_HF536773.1 coordinate 146,868, forward strand.
TGATCCCGTTGCCGCCCCTCCTCTGGTTCGCATTGAAGGTGGCGTTCTTCGTCTACCTCTTCATGTGGCTTCGTTTCACCTTGCCGCGCTACCGCTATGACCAACTCATGGCGATCGGGTGGAAAGTCTTGCTTCCTCTGTCGATGGCGAACATAATCATAACCGGTATCCTTTTAGGGGCCACGGCGGCCCCGTAGCGGGGCGGCAATGTCGCACGCACAGCATAGACTTGGAACATGGATCGGCTGGGGCTTCTTCGCGGATCTGGCGAGCGCCTTGGCGCTGACCTTTGGTTACATGTTCTCCAGACCCGTCACCATGCAGTATCCGGATCAGGAAAAATGGTTGCCGTACCCGCGCTACCGCGGACACCATTATCTGAACCGCGACGAAACTGGCGAGATCAAATGCGTCGCCTGCGAACTCTGCGCCAAGATTTGTCCCTGCGATTGCATCGAGGTCGTGCCGTACGAGGACGAAAACGGCAAAAGACACCCAATAAAATTCGAGATCGACACGGCCCGGTGCCTGTTCTGCGGCCTGTGTGAGGACGCCTGCCCGGCGGATGCGATCGCACTTGGCCAACAGTACGAATTCTCGAGTTTTTCCTCGGGCGATCTCGTGATTGGGCGCGATGATCTGCTCACCAAGCCGCACAAGGCGGTCACCGGCGGCGGAGTGGTCGCTGCCCGCCTGAATACGAAGAAGGATGTGCTCGTCGAGACGAAAGAGACGCAGGGCTATAACTGGTGGCGAAATATCCGCAGAACGTGAACGCTGCCAGCTCAAAAACCCGAGGCGCTCGCAAAGGAGGCTCAGATGTTTGTCGGCGATATCATGAAGAACAAGGGTTTCGGTGTCATCGCGGTCAGTCCCGACCAGACGATGGTGGAAGTCCTGAGACTGTTTCGAGCCAATAATATCGGTTTCGTCGTCGTCAGCCGCTCCAACAGCGAATATCTGGGTTCGCTGTCAGAACGGGACTGCTGCAATGCGGTGGCCGAATACGGAACAGATGCGCCGACGATGCGGGTCGGTGATATCATGAACCGCGATATGGCAACCTGCTCGACTCGCGATGTGTTGCCCGTCGCGATGGCGATCATGACCGAGCGGCGCACACGTCACGTGTTGGTCATGGATGACGGCGACGTCATCGGCGTGGTCAGCGTCGGTGACGTGGTCAAACACAGGCTCGATGAAGCGCAGCGTACGGAGCAGGACCTCCAAGACTATATCTGCGGGAACAGGTATCACTGACACCGGTCAAGGCAGCCCACCACCCATGCCCTGGTTGTGGTCCTGAGGACTTGATGCTGCGTCGGTTTGATGGGCGGCAGTCGTGGCCTCTTGCACCTCGACCGGGCACGGATACTCGCCCTTCCGCATCAGTTTGTTGAGCTGCAGGGATCTGTAGTTTTCCGGCACGAAGACGAGACCTTTCGGGAACGCTTTGTCGATCTTGAGTTTCGCCTCCAGCTCACCCCTCGCCGAACGCACAACTACCTGATCGCCATCCGAAAGGCAAAGCTCGGCGGCATCCTCCTCGCTGATCGCGACATAGGGGTCGCTTGCTACCGTATTCAGGATTTCCGAGCGTTCGGAAAGATAGCCGTTATGAAACAGGCAATTGCCCGTGACCAGCATGAGCCCGTCGACTGGCTTGGGCGCAGGCGGCGGCGCGAAGAACTCTCCGGTCTGTGATGTCGGCACTGTTCTGGTGAATATGCCGTCAGCATGAAGCCCGCCCAGCGTCACTTCCTGATAGGCTGGCACCAGCCGGGCAATCTCGCTGAAAATGTCCTCTGGTGTCGATGGCTCCAAACGTTGGCCCCTGAGCGCTGCGACAAAGTCGAAGATCGCCAGATTGTCTCGCGCCTCGAAGGCGGGCTCGCGGAATTTTCGAACCTTTTGGATTCGGCCCTCGTTGTTGGTGAATGTACCGGATTCTTCGCCATAACCCGCAGCAGGCAGAATGACGTTTGCAAGGCCAGCAGTATCCGTGAGGAAGGCATCCTGCACAATCACCAGATCGGCCCCGCCCAGCGCTCGCGTCACGAAGTCCCGGTCGGGATAGGCTATCAGGGGATCGGTTCCGGCAATGTAAAGCGCACCCATCCGCCCTTCGATGCAGAGTTCCAGCATCGCGTGAAGATCTGCGCCGGGTTCAGATGGGATATCACTCCCCCAGTTTCGTGCGAGAGCATCACGGGCGGCATCATCGGCGACGGCCTGCCCCCCTGGCAGGGTCGCCGGCAGGACCCCCATGTCCCATGCTCCCATCTGGTTGGCGCGATCAAACAGGAACTGCATCGCCGGAGCCTTGCCGAGCAGGCGCAGAAGCTGCAGCAGATTGTTCAGCTGCCGCAAGGTCGCGCGCGCCTTGGGTGATCTGAGGAGGTCGACGCTGACCAGCAACGTGACGCTGCGGCCTTCAAGGAGTGCTGTTGCCAGAGGACCCTGCCCGTCACTGTTTGAGTCTATCGCTTGGCTGCCGACAGCGGCTTCGGTGACAGCAAAAGCTTCGCCCGGCAAGGTATGACGAGCCGCTGCCCTGAGCCCAGCGACCACAGCCGCAATGCTCGCCGCTTCTTCGCCCGGCCGGGCGCGAACAACCGCCCGGGCATCAGCGTCCAGGCGGCAAGGCCGCGCCGAGAGTATCAGCAATCTCGTTTGCCGCCGCCGGACGCTATCACGCAGCAGATATTCGGTGACCGGGTTTTCTTCGGTGACGTTGCCGCCGACGACGAGCACACAGTCATTGCCAATCACCTCGTCCAGCGGCGCACGGCTGTAGAAGCCTGTAATCATCGGGCCGAGCACGTCAAAGGGCGCGCACCAGCGCGACGAGCAATCGATGTTGTTGGTCCGGAATACGCTACGCATCAGCTTCTGGAACTGGTAGAGCGCCTCGTTGGGCAACCGGGCTGACGCGAGCCCGCCAGCTGGCTTGTGCGCGGCGGCCGCAAGGCGCTGGCGCAAAAAGTCCCCGGCTTCACCCCAGGACACTGGAACCAGCGCACCGTCGCGACGGATCATCGGCCGTTTGATCCGATCCCCACCCTCGATAAAGTCGAGCCCGAAGCGTCCGCGTACGCAGAGCGTTTCGCGATTGACACCGTGTTCCTGTTTGGAGTGGACCCGCATGAACTCCCCTTTGCGTGTGCCAACGGTAAGCTGGCAGCCGGTGCCGCAGTGCGGGCAAATCGTGTCCGTCTCGGCCAGATCCCAGGGGCGCGCCTTATAGCGGTAGGGAAAGCTCATCAGCGCGCCAACCGGGCAGACTTCGACGCAGTTTCCGCACTGATCGCAACTCGCAAGGCTGCCTTCAAAGCCGGTGACGGCAGTATCCATCCCTTTCTCGATCGTGCCGAGGGCGACAGCTCCGACGACCTCCTCGCACATTCGCACGCATCGCTGGCATTGGATGCAGCGGTTTACGTTCATGATGATGACCGGACTGAGACGAATGTCCCTGGAGTGGAATACACGTTTGGGATCGCGGAACTCGCTGCGGCTGGGGCCGTAGGCCATGACCATGTCCTGAAGCTCGCATTCGCCCCCCTTGTCGCAGATCGGGCAGTCGAGCGGATGATTGGCAAGCAGCATGTCGAGCATGGAAGAACGCGTTTCGTCGATCAGCGGGGTGTTCGTCCGCACGACCATGCCATCGGTGACCGCGGTGGCGCAGGCAGGCTGCAGGCGCCGCAGGCCTTCGATCTCCACCAGGCACATGCGGCACGACGCCAGCGGCGGCAGCCTCTTCAGATAACAGAACGTCGGGATTTCGATGCCGAGACGCCGGGCAGCCTGCAGCACGGTCGATCCAGCCTCGACTTCCAGCACCTGTTCGTTGATCGTGACTTTAGGCATGGTTTCCTCACGGCCCTGCTTCAGCGTGCTCCTTCAGTGATACGGGCACTTTCGCTCCTCGATATGGGCAACAAATTCATCGCGGAAATGCGCCAGAGCCGCCCGCAATCCCATCGCCGCCCCGTCCCCGAGGGCGCAAAACGTGTTGCCGAATATGCCCTTGCAGAGCTTCTCCAGCTGCTCCAGGTCGCCTGGGGTACCTTCCCCGGCTTCGATCCGGCGCAGGACCTTTACGGCCCAGTTCAATCCTTCCCGGCATGGCGTGCATTTGCCGCACGACTCATGATGGAAGAACTCGACGATACGAGTGGCCACCTTGACCATGCAGGTCGTGTCGTCGATCACGATGACGCCTGCCGAGCCGAGCATCGTTCCGGCGGCGGCCAGCGAATCGAAATCCATCCCCACGTCCAGACCGCGCTCCGGTATGACCGGCGCCGATACGCCTCCGGGTATCACGGCCTTGACCTTGCGTCCCGGCAGCGGTCCGCCGGCATGCTCCTCGACGAGCTCGCGCAACTGTATGCCCATTGGCAGCTCGTAGAGGCCGGGTTTGCGCACCTGGCCGCTGAGGCAATAGAGCTTCGGACCAGGGCTCTTGTCCGGGCCGATGCCGCGGAACCATTCGGCGCCCCGCACAACGATATGCGGTACGCAGATCAGCGTCTCGACATTGTTGATGACCGTGGGGCTCGCGTAGAGCCCGGCCACGGCCGGAAACGGCGGTTTCAACCGCGGCTGGGCCCGCTTTCCCTCAAGCGACTCCAGCATGGCGGTCTCCTCGCCGCAGATGTAGGCGCCGGCGCCGCAGTGAATATGTATGGTGAAATTGAAAGCCGAGCCGAGTATGCGCGCTCCCAGATAACCCGCAGCACTAGCCTCTGCGATCGCCTGCTCGAGGCGGCGAATGGCCGTCACATACTCCCCGCGGATGTAGACATAGGCGGTTTCGGCCCCGATCGCGTAAGCGCTGATTGCCAGTCCCTCGATGAGCTGGTGCGGATCGCGCTCCATGATGATCCGGTCCTTGAAGGTCCCCGGCTCGCCCTCATCGGCGTTGCAGCAAAGATATGTCGGCTTGCCGCTTTGCTTCGGCACGAAACTCCATTTCATTCCCGTCGGGAACCCGGCACCGCCGCGACCGCGCAGGTTTGACTGTTTGACGAGTTCGATGACCTCGTCAGGCGTGTAGTCGCGCAGCGCCTTGGCCAGAGCCTGGTAGCCACCGCCAGCTTCGTAGGTGGACAGCAGATGACCAGACCGGATATCGACACTCTTGAGGAGGACCGGCTCGAACATTGGCTACTCCCCGAACGATGATGCGGCGGCGAGATCGGCAGCAGTGGTCGCCTGCGTTCGCAATTTTTCGAGAAGCAGGTCGATCCGTGCGCTGTCGAGATGGCCGTGATAATTGTCGCCAACCTGCATCACCGGAGCCATTTCGCAGGCGCCAAGGCATTCGACGGTCGAAAGTGTGAACAGCCGGTCCGAGGTTGTTTCGCCCTTTTTGATCCCGAGCGTCTCCTCCAGATGCGTCAGCAGGTCCTCTGATCGGCGCAGCATGCAGGAGACGTTGTCGCAAAGCTGCAGGTGGAACTTCCCGACAGGCGCGGTATGGAAGAGGGTATAGAAGGTCGCCAGTTCGTAGACCCATATTCGCTCGACGCCGAGGATGTCGGCGACCTCTTCCAGCACCGGACCGGGAAGATGGCCGTGTTCGCTCTGTGCGATCAGCAGCGCGGGCATGATCGCCGAGCGCTGGTCGGGATACCGCGCAGCCGCTTCTTCGATCTTTTCGCGCATCGTCATCACATCCAGATCCCTGCTACTTGTCCACCTCCGCCATCACCGGATCGAGACTGCCGAGCACGGCAATCATATCAGCCAGATAGTTGGCATTCGTCACCCCGAACAGCGCTTGAAGGTTGACGAACGAAGGTGCCCGCACCTTCATGCGGAATGGTTTTGGCGAACCGTCGCTGATGATGTAGAAGCCAAGCTCGCCCTTCGGCGCCTCGATTGCCGAATAGACCTCGCCCTTCGGCACCTTGAAGCCATAGGCCGACAGGTCGAAATGCTGGATCAACGCCTCCATCGAGCAATGCACTCGCTCCTTGTCTACCGGGAACGCGATCGTCGGCATGTCGATCTGGAACGGTCCCTCGGGCATCTGGTCGATGCATTGCTTAATGATTTCGATGCTCTCGAGCATCTCGTCGAGCCTGCACCGCCAGCGCGCATAACAATCGCCCTCTTTGCGGGTGACGACCTTGAAATCAAGCCGGTCGTAAATCTCGTAAGGCTCATCGCGCCGGATGTCCCAATCAACGCCCGAAGCACGCAAGTTCGGGCCACTCAGGCCGAGATCTATGGCGTCCTCAGCGCTGATCACCCCGATCCCGTGCGTGCGCTTCAGGAACACCCGGTTGTACTCGAGCAACCGTTCATAGTCGCGAATCCGGTTCGGGAAGATGTCGATGAACTCACGGATCTTGGGAAAGAAGCCGTCAGGCAGGTCTTCGCGCACCCCGCCGACCCGGCAGAAGGAAGTGTGCATCCGCGCACCGCTGATCATTTCCAGGAGATCCATGATCATTTCCCGTTCGCGCATGGCGTAGAGCAATGCGGTCATGGCACCGAGATCCATCGGCAGCGCGCCGGTGATCAAGAGATGACCGGAGATGCGTGCAAGCTCCGCCATCATCACCCGGATGTATTGGGCCCGGATCGGGGCCTCTATGCCAAGCAGCTTTTCCACTGCCAAGGCGAAGGCGAGATTGTTCGAAGGTGGACAGAGATAGTCGAGACGGTCGGTCAGCGGGAAGATCTGGGTGTAGGTGAAGCTTTCCGCCAGTTTTTCAGTGCCACGGTGCAGATAGCCAATATGGGGATCCACCCGCTCAACATACTCGCCGTCCAGTTCGAGGACGAGTCGAAGAACCCCATGAGTGCTTGGGTGCTGCGGCCCCAGGTTGAGAAGCACTTCCTTGCTGTTGAGTGCTTCACCTTCCGGCCTCATGAGCTCGGTGACTTCGGTCATCTCAACTTTCCGGCGTCCGGCGGCCTCCTTGTGGAATTTGGCGGGTGGCAAGGTCAGGCTGTGTCGGCGGGGGACCTTCGGCACCAAATGGGTTCAGGCTGTCCTTGTAGCCCCTGAGCGGGAAGTCCTTTCGTTGGGGAAATCCCTCGAAGCCTTCCCACATGTAGATTCGGCGCAAATCCGGATGTCCGTCGAAGCGAATACCATACATGTCCCAGGCTTCGCGCTCGTGCCAGTTGGCGGTGCGCCAGACCCCTGTGACCGAAGGAACGACCGGCGGATCATCAAGCCAGCACTTGATACGAACCCGCCACCGGTTGGCCAGCGAATAGAGGTGGTAGACCGTCTCGAAGCGCGGCACTTCGGGATAGTGATCAACCCCGCAGATATCGGAAAGGAAATTGAACTGCAGCGCCGGATGTTCTTTCAGGAACCGGCAAAACTTAACAATCATTCCTGGCTGTACGGCAAAGACATCGATGCCGTGCATGGTGCCAAGATCCTCGATTTGTTCTTCGAAGCGTTCAAGGATCGGCGCGCGATTGAGGGGTGGCACGACACTCATGACGCAGCAGCCCGATCCACGGTCGTCCCGGTCAGTGCGCGGGACCGCTTGATCTTTTCTTGAAGCAGGAGGAAGCCATGCATCAACGCCTCGGGCCGCGGCGGACAGCCTGGCACGTGTACGTCGACCGGCACGAAGGTCTCCGACCCCTGCACGACGGCATAGGTATTGTAGACCCCGCCCGAAATGGCGCAGGTGCCCATCGCAATTACCCAGCGCGGCTCCGGCATCTGGTCATAAAGCCGGCGTACCACGGGCGCGAACTTCCGGGTGACAGTACCGGCGATGATCATCACATCGGACTGCCGCGGCGAAGGGCGGAACACGACCCCAAACCGATCGAGATCGTAGCGAGCGCAACCTGCCGAGATCATCTCGATGGCGCAGCAGGCAATGCCGAAGGTCTCGGGCCACAATGCCGACCTTCGGCTCCAATTGATGATGCTGTCGGCCGTGGTGAACAGGACGCTATCGCTGATGACGTTTCCTACTCCTCCCATTCCAGGGCTCCTTTCAGCCAGGCGTAGGCGAAGCCCACGAGAAGCAGCACGATGAAGACGAACATTTCGACGTAGCCGACCATTCCGATCTCTTTAAGGACGACAGCCCAGGGAAAGAGGAACATTGTCTCGACATCGAAGACCACGAGCAGGATCGCGAGGACGAAGAACGGCACCTTGAAGCGCCCCCCGGCGGCTTCGCCCGCCGGGTCCATGCCGCATTCATATGGCATGTTCTTCGCTGGATAAGGATTTGATGGGCGCAGCAACGAGGAGACAAAAAGCGTCGCCCCCACCACCAGAACAATTCCGGCGATCATGAAAAGAACCGGCAGGAATTCCATAGCGGCCACGGCCATCCACCTGGGCTTTGCTCAGGTCGCGCTTCGGGAGCGTTGGTGCAGTCGCCCCGGGAAGCGACTTGGGCAATCCTTTCTTGAATTGCCAGTCTATTCCGCTGTAAGGATCATTGCAAATCCAATCAATTAGCCTCTTAGGAGTCTGACTACAAAGTCAGCCAGAGCACGATCTCGCCCAGAGCATGGGTTCTCAGTCGATTGCCCCAAACCCGACTGAACAAGCGAATGGACCGGCAAGGGCGAGGATCTTCGAGATATATGTTCCAGTTCAAGCGACGCTTCCCACGGGCGCAAGCGATCACATCGGAAAGTCTGGGTGGTTTCAGATCGTCCCGTGAGAATTAAGGGCGAAGTTTCAGCTGGAAAAATACTGCTATGCCCGCATATCCCACGGGTTCACCAGCGCCACTCCCAAGGCCTCGAAATCTTCGACGTTTCGCGTGACCAGCGTCATATGCCGGGTGAAGGCTACCGCCGCGATATAGGCGTCGTTGATCGGCTTGGGATTGAGTACATGCCATTTCGCCGCCTGAACGGCTGCAGCCTCGTCCAACGGCAGAATACGCCCGGAAAATGCCGTGAGGACGACGTTTTCCAACCAGTTGCGCAGGGCCTTTCCTGCGACGGCCCGATTATGCTCGACCAGGCGGACGCCAATCTCCAGCTCGTGCAGAACTACCGACGAAATGAAGGTTTCGGCCGGATCAATGGTTTCGTTCCAGACCGTAACATTGGGATCTGCCTTGCCGCTTGCGACCTTGCGCAACTCTGACACGACATTTGTATCGAGCAGCAGCATCAGGACAGGTCGACCGGTTTGGCAAGTTCAGTGCGCTGCGGAAGCACCAGGTCAACGTCTTCCGCTCCGGGTGCGGCCAGCATATCACCGAGCGTCCGCATTTTGCCGGTAAGGCGCTTGTATTCGTCGAACGATAGGAGGACGTGCGCGGGCCGCCCCCTGTCAGTAATGATAACAGGGCCGTCCTTGGCGGCGCGCTTTGCGCGGCCAAGATCGTTGTTGAGTTCACGACCTGAAATCGTGGTGATGGTCATGGCAACGTTCGCAGAAATTGTGGTTACGTAACCACATCTAATTCAGGGGAGCTGGAATTGCAAGAAGCTGGCACAGCCTCACTGCGACCTCGTTTCTGAGCGCGCTGCCGTCAAGTACCGATGGTCTGGGTTGATCGTTTTCGCTCCACACATGGTTTCTGAAACGCAGGTTGCCCAATGCACGATAGATGGCTTAGCGGGTTATATGGTGCAGGGCGAGGACAAATCTTGCTCAATGTCATCTGCCCTGCCGTCGATCAGAATTTCTCCCATTCGGTGCCGGCGACCGCGGCGTTGCCATGGAAGGCGGCGCTCACTTTGGCTGCCATCGTCCGCGCCGGGGATGCGACCGGCCGAGAGGCTGCAGTTGCGGCAGTCGGCATTGAGTGACGCAAGGCCGCGCGATTTCCGATAGAGAACTGCCCGAGCAACTGGAACAGCGCGTCCGCCTCCTTCGCAAGGCTGTGGCAAGCAGCAGTCGACTCTTCGACCATGGCCGCATTCTGCTGCGTACCCTGATCCATCATGTTGACCGCCTGGTTGATCTCCTTGATCCCGGTCGCCTGCTCCCTGGCGGCCTCCACAATCGCCTCGACATTGGCGTTGACCTGCTGGACCTGCGACACGATCGTCTCGAGCACACTGCCCGTCTCGCCAACCAGAGCCACGCCGTTTTTAACGTGCGTGTTCGAATCCGTGATCAGTTCCTTGATCTCCTTCGCAGCCTTGGCAGACCGCTGGGCAAGTTCGCGCACCTCCTGGGCGACGACGGCAAAACCCTTTCCGGCATCGCCTGCGCGTGCTGCTTCGACGCCCGCGTTGAGCGCCAGCAGATTGGTCTGGAAGGCGATCTCGTCAATGACACCGATGATGTTGGAGATTTCCAAGGACGAGTTCTCGATCTTGCCCATCGCCGCGATGGCACTGCGTACAACTGCGCCGGAATGCTCGGCATTCCCGCGCGTCTTGCGGACAAGCTCACCGGCTTCTTCCGCACGCTGGCTGGAATCGGCCACTGTCGTGGTGATCTCTTCCAGCGCGGCGGCCGTCTCTTCGACCGAGGCGGCCTGTTGCTCCGTCCGTTTCGACAAGTCGTCCGAGGCCGAGCGTATCTGTTGCGAGCCGGCAGCAATCGCGCTGGCATTCTCAGCCACCGCTTGCATCGCATCGCGCAGCTTCTCGCTTGCGCGATTGAAGTCGGTACGAAGCTTTTCCAGCGTGGGAATGAATGGGGTGTCCAGTGTCTGCGTGAGGTCGCCATCGGAAAGTTTGTTCAGGGCGTCTGCCAGCCGATCGACGTTGTTAACCCGGGCAGTGACATCGGTCGCGAATTTGACGACTTTGAAGACCTTTCCGTTCATGTCGAAGATCGGATTGTAGGAAGCCTGGATGTAGACCTTTCTCCCGCCCTTGCCGATGCGCAGGAATTCGTCACTCACGAAGGTACCATCCGACAGACGCTGCCAGAAGCGCCGATAATCGTCGCTGCTCGTATAGGCACTGTCGCAAAACATCGAATGGTGTCGCCCCTGGATTTCCGAGAGTTGATAGCCAAGTGTCGAGAGGAAATTCTGGTTTGCCGACAAGATCTCGCCGTTCGGTGTGAACTCGATGATTGCCTGAGCACGGGAAAGTGCATCGAGTTTTCCGGCGTCCTCGGCGCTCTTCAGCTTTTGCTCGGTAATGTCGGTTGCAAACTTGACGACCTTGTAGGGCTTGCCGCGGCTGAAAACGGGATTGTAGGACGCTTCAATCCAGATCTCCTTGCCACCCTTGCCTATGCGCTTGTACTGGCGCTGGTCGAACTCACCTCGACCAAGCTTGGCCCAAAACTCGTAATATTCCGGCGAGGTCGCCTCGGCTGGATCGACGAACATGCGGTGATGCTGGCCGACAATCTCGGATGCGTCATAGCCGAGGGCGCGGCAAAAATTGGCATTGGCCCTCAGGATCTTTCCCGTGCAATCGAATTCAATGATGGCCTGCGATTTGCTCATCGCGGACAGGATTGCTTTGGCGTCGATGCCAAGGCCGAATGCTATTCCCTTCATGCTGTTCCCCCGAGCTCAGGACAATTGAGTGACTGGAATCGCCCTTCTCGCTTTGCGTGGAACGAGCAATTTGAAAACAAGAATCCGTAAAATTCATTAAGCTTCCATTAACTGCATCGGCCCGGACTTGCTCTCATCTGCTGCTGCCGGGCCCAATAAACATTGGGTTGCAATATCAATGCATTGCCGGACGATCTTTGCAACAAATCTCAACCTGAGAGTGTTTGCGTTCCTTAAATCAAGCAGCTTCCGGCCGGCGTATTCTCCACAATTTTGAAGCGGAAATCGGAAAATTTCATTTACCTTTTGTTAAGTTTTTACTACCTGCACGAAATCCCTGCGATGGCTGCTTGCCTTCACCGCCTTCCCTCCGGTCTTTATCCGGCAGGGATAGTCGCTAGATCGGAGACGGGAATGAAGCTGGTGGCCGAGTTCGATCGGATTGAGGAAATCGCTGGAGGCTTCAAGACCCACTACGACGTCTTCAAATACATGAAAGCTCTCACTCAAGAGCTTGAAATGAACGCGTTCCTGATCATGACGCTTCCCACCGTCGACATCGTCGAAATCGGAGCCACGAAGATCATCACCAACTGGCCAGCGGAGATGGTCGATTACTATGATGGGCACAACTTGCTGATCGACAGCCCCGTTATTCGGCGGATGCTAAGATCGACAAGTCCGTTCAACTATGATGTCGACATCATCAACGCCACCCGCGGCGAAGGCAAGAAAGCCACTGTGGTCGAGCTTTTCAAGCGACATCGTATGGAAAAGGGGGCGTATTTTCCCGTTCATGATGCGGCTGGCGGACGCGGTGCCATGTCAATTTCGGGAGAACGGAATTTCAGCATGATCGAATTGGCGAAGCTCCTGTTTATCGCCACGCTCATATATGATCGTCTGTCGCAACTGACCCTGAAAGAGCAGCACCCGCCCGTTGAATTCACGCGGAACGAACTCGACTGTTTAAGAATGACAGCAGCGGGCAAGAAGGGTCATGAAATTGCTAATGCGCTTGGCGTATCGGAACACGTGGTGAATAACCACATCAGCAGCGCAATAAAAAAACTTGGCTGTACGACAAGGACGCAGGCCGTCGTGAACGCTTTGCGCCTGAACATTATCCGTTGCTAGATACGTAAAATCACGCTTCCTTGAACCGAACAGGACAGCGCAACAGTGCGCCTAGCCGCCAAGAATGGACTGTTGAGCAAGCTTCAGAAACCACCCGGGAAACAGGCCGATGCCAATCGTGCCTGCGGCGGTAACGGCAAACGTGGCGCTGACCAGCGGTGTCAGCGCCGGTTCGAACGTCCGCTCAGGTTCGCGCATGAAGATGATCATGACGATGCGGATGTAGAAATAGGCGGCGACCGTGCTCAGGAGCACGGCAATCACCGCCAGCGTAACAAACCCACGTTCGACGAGCGCGACCAGCACGTAAAACTTCGCGAAGAAGCCGGCCGTCGGTGGAATGCCTGCCAGCGAAAATAGATAGAGCAGCATCAACAGCGCCAGCCCAGGATGCAACTTGGCCAAACCCGCATAGTCGTCAATAACCTCACCTGCGAAATCTCCGTTCCGCATCATGATGACGGCTGCGAAAATGCCGAGATTCATGAAGGCGTAGATCAGCACGTAGAGCATCACGCTTGCGATCCCATCCGTACCGCCGGCAACAACGCCAAAAATTGCGAAGCCGGCATGAGCGATGCTGGAATAGGCGAGCAGCCGCTTGAAATTGTCCTGCACCAGAGCTGTGAAACTGCCGAGCGCCATCGTCGCCACCGCAATGACAGCGACGATGATCCAAACGTTCGAAGCTGCGACCAGCGGGTTAAGGAATACCCGCAGGATCACCGCAAAGCCCGCCGCCTTCGGGCCAACCGACATAAAGGCGGTAATGGTCGTCGGCGCGCCTTCGTAAACGTCCGGCACCCACATATGGAACGGGACCGCTCCAACCTTGAAGACGAGCCCGGCAACGATGAAGACCACCGCCAGCAACAATGCAGGGTCGAGTGGATTGCCCGTGACCAACGCCGCCATCCGGTCCAGTTGGGTCGTGCCGGTGAGGCCATAGACAAGCGAGACACCATAAAGAAAAATTGCTGTCGAGACGGCGCCAAGGATCACGTATTTCAGTGCCGCTTCATTCGACCGCTGCTCGCGTCGCAGAAAACCGGTCAGCACATAGGTTGAGAGAACCATCAGTTCGAGGCCAACATAGATCGACAAGAGATCACTCGCCGAGGCCATGATCATCATTCCGGAAAGCGCAAAGAGCAGGAGCACATAATATTCGCTGCTCCCGATCCTCTCGATGTCGGCATACTTTCGCGACAGCAGGAAAGTCAGGACGGTCGCCAGGTAGAATACGAACTTGAAAAAGGCCGCGAAGGGATCGGCGATGAACATGCCCGCATAAGCTGCCCTTACCTCGCCGGCAAGTGCAAATGTCTCGATGGCCGCGAGCAGGACGATTGCGGCGCTGGTCCAAACAAGGAAATGGGTCCGTTGCTTTTCTACGATCTGCCCGAGGAGCAGCACGAAACAGGCTCCCGCAACTACCGTGATCTCAGGCAGGCTTGCGAGAATCGACGGATAAAGTGCCGCTCCGGTCATGGGCCACCCTTGCCGTGCACTTGTTCCAAAAGGTGCATCACCGAGGTGTCGATGATCGAGAGAAAAGGCTTGGGATAGAATCCAACCCAAAGGACGAAGCCAGCGAGCGGCAGAATAGCAACCATCTCGCGGGAGTTGACGTCACGGACCTTGAACCGGTGGCCGACGTCCGCCGGACCAAGCGCGACCTTTCTGTACATCCCAAGCAGATAGGCCGCACCCAGCAAAGCACCTGGGATTGATGCCGCGCCGATGATGAGATTGGCCGCAAAGCCACCCGACAAAACCAGCAGTTCACCCACGAACGAATTCGTCCCGGGCAGCGCCATCGACGAAAGCACGAACAGAGCAAGAAAACCGGTATAGATCGGCGCAACCTTCATCAGACCGCCATAATCGCCGATGCTGCGGGAATGGGTCCGCTCGTAGATCAGGCCGACGAAGAGGAACAGCGCGCCAGTTGTCACGCCATGATTGAACATTTGCAGGATGCTGCCTTCGAGCCCGCGCAAGTTAAGAGCAAAAATCCCAAGCGTCACGAAGCCCATGTGACTGATGCTGGAATAGGCCACCAGCTTTTTGAAATCGTCCTGCGCTAACGCAAGCAAGCCGCCATAGACAACAGCAAGTGCTGAAAGCGCCATCATGAGCGTCGAATAATAGACGGACGCTTCCGGCAGCATCGGCAGCGAGAACCGCAGGAACCCGTAGGCGCCCATCTTCAGGAGCACGCCGGCGAGAATGATGCTGCCCGCCGTCGGTGCCTGCACATGGGCGTCTGGCAACCACGTATGGAGCGGGACCATCGGCACCTTGACCGCGAAAGCGATGAGGAATGCAAAGAACAGCCATGACTGCGTCGCGAACGGCAGATGCTGCGTCATCAGGACGAGTATGTCGAAGGTCTTGCCGCCGCTGAAATAGAGCACGATCACGCCGACCAGGAACAGGACGCTGCCAGCCAGCGTGTAGAGGAAGAACTTGAACGCCGCATAGACTCGGCCCTCTCCACCCCACACACCGATGATCAGATACATCGGGATCAGCATGGCTTCCCAGAAGACATAGAACAGGAACAGGTCGAGCGCTAAAAACACGCCCAGCATCAAAGCCTGCATGGCAAGCAAACTGATCATGAACGCCTTCACCTTGCGGTCAATGGCAACCCACGAGGCGAGCACGGAGACCGACCCCAACAAGGTGGTGAGAAACACGAAGAGCGCACTGATTCCGTCGATGCCGAACGCATAGTTAATGCCGAGCGCGGGCACCCACGGGCGCCTCTCGACGAACTGCATATCATGGCTCGAAGTGTCGAAACTCGCGAGCACCGCGACGGCGAGCAAAACGTCGAGCAGCGTGAAACCAAGCGCCACCCAACGCACCACCTCGTCCTTGCGCAGAGGCGTCAGCACAACTGCCCCCGCGGCGGGTACAAAGACGATGAGGCTGAGCAGCGGGAAGGTCATCGCGCCTCCTATTGCCACGCGACGACGAATATGGCGGTCGCCGCAATGACACCGGCAATCATTGCCAGCGCGGAATGGGTCACAATGCCGGTCTGGAGCCTGCGCAACGCCCCGCCGCCGCGCAGGATCGAGCGGGCAACGCCGTTGACGACAGCGTCAACGGCGCTGCGATCGATCCGGAACCCCACCCGTGCCGCCCCACGCAGTAAGGGTAGCGCCGCAGTCTCCGAGACGTTGCTTACCGCCTGCTCGTAGCGCGCCAGCGGCTTTTCGGCGAACCACATGAAATATCTCGCGCCCTTGCGGTAGAACCAGTCGGTGTCGATGCTGATCGTGTTTTCGGGGGTGAGCGCTTTAAGGCACAAGAAAAATCCCAAGGCGGTGAACATCAGCACACCGAGGCTCTCGGTGACATGCATGCCAGTGTAGGGTTCGAAATCGACCGGATAAGGCAGTAGCGCGTAGAGCGGCTGAGGAAACACCCCGATTGCAATGCAGAGCACCGCTGCCAAACCCATTGCAACGAGCATGTTGCGCGGCGGCTCTCGCGCCTGAAGCCCTCGGTCGGTGCCGAAGAACATGAAGTACGGAAGTTTGAGCCCGGTATGCAGGAACGTTCCCGACGACGCCATCGTGAGCGCCAGCACCACCCACGCGCGGTGATCCTCTCCGGCGGCTGCCACCACCATCGACTTGGTGACGAAGCCGGAGAAGAACGGAAATGCCGAGATCGCAAAGGCGCCGACCATATAGAGCGCCACGGTGAGCGGCATGGTTTTGTAAAGCCCGCCGAGCTCGGTAAGCTTGCGCCGCCCGGTGGCGTGGATCACGGCGCCCGCTCCCATGAACAGTAGCCCTTTGTAGAGGATATGGGCGAAGGCATGGCTGGTGGCACCGTTCAAGGCCATCTCCGTGCCGATGCCGACACCGGCGACCATGTAGCCCACCTGGCTGACGATGTGATAGGCGAGCAGACGCCGACAATCGTTCTCCAGCACCGCATAGACGACGCCATAGAGCGCCATTACAGTCCCAAGCCAAACCAGAAGCTCGGTGCCCGGAAAGGCCCGCGCCAGCACATAGACTGCGGTCTTGGTTGTGAAGGCGCTCATGAACACGGCCCCGGTGACGGTCGCCTCTGGATAGGCGTCGGTCAGCCATGCGTTAAGAGGGGGCACGGCGGCGTTGAGCAGGAACCCTGTCAAAATCAGATAGGCGCCAGCCTCCATCCCTGCCCCGATCGGGGCAAAGAGCAGTGAGCCCGTGGAAAGGCCATGGAGAACGATACCGCCAAGCAGGACCACGCCGCCGGTGATGTGCACCATCAGGTAGCGGAAGGCGGCGCCGATCGCCTGCCCGCCTCCCTGGGCGAACACCAGATAGGCAGAGGCAAGCGCCATCGTCTCCCAGAACATGTAAAGGGTGAGGTAATCGCCGGCAAATAACACGCCGAGGGCGCCGCCGACATAGACGAACGCCGCCACATGCTGATCGGCATGCGTCAGGTGCAGCGCGTAGACGGTGCCGATCAGCGCCATGATTGTGAAGACGGTGGCAAAGACGACGCTCAGCTTGTCAACTTTCGCAATCAGGATTTCCTGCCCGATGAACTGCAATGCGCCGTAGTTTCCCGGTTGCATCGTCAGCACCGCAAGAATTGCGAGCGCAGGGATCACCAGCAGATACGCCTTGCGGACCCTGCCGTTCAGGAAGGGGATCGGCAAGGCGCCGAGAATAAATATGACGGCGGGATGGACGAAGTCAGTCATAATAGTCCTCGCGCCGCATGAGCCCGCCCTGATGGCCGAGGAACTTGGACACGAAGATCAGCAGCACGCAGGAGCCGAAGCCGTAAACGGCGGACCAGCCGGGCAGCCGGTCCCATAGATATTCGGCGTGGTCGCGAGAAACCAGGAAGTCGGCGGCAACGATCAGAACAAGCACCAGATAGAACAGCCGGCGGCGCGCAGCCAGATATCTTCCGTCACCGAAGAAATCGACGATACGCTTGATCATCGGACCACTCCTTCAGCAAGGGCGAGGAAATAGCCTGGAAAGATGCCCATCAACACCGACAGGGCGGCGGTCGCGACCAGCGGCACGGCCACCATCGGAATTTCGCGCACGGTCTCCGCCCCGCCTGGCGCCTCCGTTCCGAAAAAGGCGAGATAGCTGACCGGCAGGAAATAGGCCGCATTCAGCACAGAGCTTGCCAAAAGAACAGCCAGGAAGGCCATCTCACCTGCTTCAACCGAGCCGGCCGCCAGATACCACTTGCTGACGAAGCCTGAGGTCGGCGGCACTCCGATCATGCTCAGGGAGGCGACAAAGAATGCGCCCATCGTCCAGGGCAGCCTGCGGCCAATGCCGGCCATTTCGCTGATGTTTCGTTTTCTGGAGGCGCAATAGATCGATCCGGCGCAGAAAAAAAGCGTTATCTTGGAGAAGGCGTGCGCCGCAATGTGAATGATGCCGCCGACCATGGCCACCGGGGACAGGAGAACTGCGCCGAGCACGATGTAGGAGAGCTGACTGACCGTAGAATAGGCGAGCCGCGCCTTCAAGTCGTCGCGCGTCAGGGCGTAGACGGACGCCATCAGGATCGTGAAGGAGACCAGGTAGGCTGTGGCAACGCCAAGCCCGAGCTCGCTCATGAGCCCAGTGCCGAAAACATGGAACACCAGCCGCAGCACGCAGAACACGCCCATCTTGACCACGGCCACGGCATGCAAGAGCGCGCTAACCGGTGTCGGCGCCACCATCGCGGCGGGCAGCCAGGCATGCATTGGCATCACTGCGGCCTTGGCGAAGCCAAAGAGGTAGCAGAAGTAGATGACCGTCAGCAGCGCAGCCGAGGCATCGGCCCTTGCAAATAGTCCTCCCACCACAAAGTCGAGCGAGCCTGTGAGTTGGTAGGTCAGCGCCAGTGCGGCGAGAAGCACGCTTTTCGACGCGCCCATCAGATAGACGAGGTACTTGCGGCTGCCTGCCCAGGCTTCCTCATCCTCATGATGATAGACGAGCGGATAGGTTACCAGGCTAAGCACCTCGTAGAAGATCACCAGCGTGAACAGGTTGGCAGCGAAGGCACCGCCGACGGCGGCTGCGAGACTGGCGGCGAAGCAGGCGAAGAAGCGCGTCTGGGCGTGCTCATTCAAGTGCCGCATATAGCCAATCGAATAGACCGCTGCCGCGATCCATAGCAGCGACGAGACGGTGGCAAACACCATGCCAAGTGGGTCCACCCGGAAGGCGAAGTCGATTCCTGGCAGGATCTCGAATAGGCGCAAATCCAGCGTGCGACCAGCTAGCACCGTCGGTGCCATCGATGCGACGATCGCGAACATGGCAACTGCGGCTAACGGCGAAACGGCGTCGCGGAGTTTCTCGTGCTTGTTCAGAAGGAGAACTGCAAATGCGGCCAGCGCGGCCACAGCGATGGCAAGTAGCGGCCGGATTGAGATCACCGGATCCAAGCCGCTATCCTTTCATCAAGGTCACGTCGTCGATCTTGAGGGTGGCACGGTTCCTCACGAGGGCGACCAAAATACCGAGGGCCACGGCGACCTCCGCCGCGGTAATGGCAATAACGAAGATCGCGAAAATCTGCCCGCGAAAATCGGCGTGGTAATGTCCGAAGGCTATGAAATTGATGTTGACCGAGTTGAGCAGCAACTCCAGCGACATGAGAACGACCAGGATGTTACGCCGGAGCAGCACGCCGGCGGCCCCGATTACGAACAGGACAATGGAAAGCGAAACGTACCACCCGAGTGGGACCATTACGACCACTCCTTCCGCGCCAGAACGATGGCGCCGACGAGGGCAGCCAGCAGGATGACGGAGGCGGCTTCAAACGGCAGGAGATAATCGGCGAACAGTGTCGTACTGAGCTGCCGGATCTGATCGCCGCTGCGCGCGGCGATAGGTACGGTCGCCGAAAGGAGGTCACTCCAGAGCACCAGCACAAGCATTTCCGCCGCAAGCAGGACGAGCAGCACCAGAGCCGGTAAGTTGCCGCCCGGCAGGAAGCGCTGCAAGACCGCCTCCCGCACGTCGATCATCATGATCACGAACAGGAAAAGGACCATGATCGCACCAACATAGACGAAGATCTGGACGACCGCGAGCAGCGGTGCCTCGAGCAGGACGAAAATTGCCGAGATCTGCAGGAAACACGCCATCAGCGCCAACGCGCTGTGAACTGGATTCCGCGCCAGGACCACCGTTAGGGCCGTGACCACAGCCCCCGCAGCAAATAGAAGGAAGAACCCCTGGCCCATAGACGCAGCCCTCCTACGCGAACTATCCTTCGACACAGAACGGCCGAATTCAAGATAGCGCCGCATCCAAAAAATGCGTTTATAAATTGTGCCCTAGTCGCAGATCTTTCACAAGATTATTGTCGCCCGGCGACCGGAAGCGTTCAACGTGCAGTTCGCGCACAACGAGGCGATTGCTGCCGCAATCTTGCCAACGAACAGCAGCGCTCAGATGAACCCGGCAGGTTTTATGGAAGTCAGCCGACCGCGTGTTTCGGGCGTTGCGAGGAAGAACACAGCGAATTCCAAAAAAAGCAAACCATAGCTTCATTTTCGTTTGAGAGCTGATTTAAAACAAGCCATAGCTGCGTCAGCGCTATATATTTGTCCAAGAAAACCGTTGAACAAAGGTATGATTTTCCAAATGACCCCACGCTTCTCGGGACCAAGCGGCACAACTTTGGCATGAACCAATCTCATCACGTCTGAGGTCTGCCCCGCCTGCCACTCCATCGATTATTCCGCAGCATCCGCTTTCTAGCTTCCTCCACCCGCTATACCAACTTGGCCAAGGTCGCCCGCGAGCAACATGCGTCACTCGATGCTGTCACCTTCGCGTCCAGACGCCGTCGATCTCGATAGCGGGTTGACCGTCGGCATAGTAGCTTGGCTGTTCTGCGGTGACCTTGCATCTGAAGTTCTGCGTCGAATCCTTGCAGAACACTTCCTTGCGTGCGGCCGGTTCGGTCCAGTAATGG
Source organism: Rhizobium mesoamericanum STM3625 (assembly GCF_000312665.1). Lineage (GTDB taxonomy): Bacteria > Pseudomonadota > Alphaproteobacteria > Rhizobiales > Rhizobiaceae > Rhizobium > Rhizobium mesoamericanum. The sequence continues at coordinate 167,426 of NZ_HF536773.1, forward strand.
TTGCCGACGCGCTGCTGCATGGTCGGTAGGCCAACAAGGTCAAGCAACACCTGCGGATAGACCTCGTAGATCGGGTCGCCGGCCCGGAAGAGTGGAACGGGGTTCGTTCCGGGAGGTGTGGGCACCAACTCCGACCGCAGATACCAGTTGCCGTCGGCGCCACACACCCTGCCGTAGTTCAGCGTATAGGCATAGGCCCCGCCAATCACAGCCTGCTGCCCTGCTTGGTGACATATTCGCCCGCAAGCGCAAAAACTCCCGGATCCGAGATCGTCTTGTTGCGTATCTCGACCAGAGCTCGATGCCATTGCCGGGCGTCAGAGCGCCCCCGGCACCCGCCTCTACGTGTCGAACGGCGGCCGGCTGCTTGTCAACACCGCGCTCAATTCAGCATTCCCGTGGGCGGCCAGATCAATTCCTACTCCGACTCCGACATGCTGATTGTAGACGGCACCCAGTTTGCACTAATCAAAACTCATTCGTTCTGCCCGAGATAAGAACCTTGCCATGGTTAGGCCACGTGCCGGGCGAGCGCGCAGCGTGACCAGAGCGAATGCAGGGCGTCGACGAGATGCTCGATA
>NZ_HF536773.1:168106-182999 GCF_000312665.1 Rhizobium mesoamericanum STM3625
CGGTTCACCTAGTGCAACGTAGAAGCAGATGGACAAGATCGGAATGATGGCCACGACAGCAACTCTAAGCCACTTGTGAGAAGCCGACGGTGTTGACTGAGTTGCCTCTCCGTCCTCAACGGCTTTGAAAAGCCGGCGGGCGGTTTCGGCTCGTGCGTAGTGGTATTGAACGTCGTCGATCTGGCCGGTGCGCACCTCTCTATCGAGTTCGCGTAAGAGATCCCGGTAAACGTCCGAGGCTCTTATCGAACCCTTGATATTCCTTGTCCCATTGGAGGCAAGCGGGTGCAGGATGGCTGCCGTTGCGGCAGTCGTCATGAGCGCGAATAGAATCCAGATAACCATCGTGACCGCATCTACGTTGTTGCCTCATCCTATGTGACTTGGCTGCCCGAACATTGACGGCGATCAAAGTCGTATGCGTTAGTCGAGCCTGCCTGTGAACACATAGCCGACGCCTCGCACCGACTGAATCAACGTCGGATCTTTGGGGTCGGGTTCAATCTTTTTTCTCAAGCGAACGATTTGCGCATCGATTGCACGATCGAACGCTTCCAGGCTTCGACTTCTGGTAAGCTCCATAAGAGTATCCCGCGATAGAACTCGCCCATGGTTCTTAACGAAGACTACCAGCATGTCGAATTCGCCGGTCGTTAATGACACGTCGCTTCCTGATGGAGAGGTTAGTCTTCGACGTGACAGGTCAAGCCGCCAGCCGTCGAAGGAGAAGCTTCCATTTCCATCTAACTCGCGTCTTCCTGTTGGCTCATTTGCCGTCCGGCGGCGCAGAACCGTTCGAAGCCGTGCGAGAAGCTCGCGAAGGTGAAATGGTTTGGCAATGTAATCGTCGGCTCCGACCTCGAGCCCAACCACCTTGTCAGTGACATCATCCTGGCCGGTGAGCATTAAAACTGGGACATCAGAGGTGTTTCGCAGCTCCCTGAGGAGCTCCAAGCCGCTCTCGCCTTTTGGTAGAACAAGATCAAGAAACACCGCAGAGAATCTGTTCCTGGACAGCTCATTGCGCATGGCCGCACCGTTGCCAACGGCGGTCACCTTAAATCCATTGTCTTCAAAGTATCGGATCAGCATTTGTGCGATCCTCGGATCATCATCGACTACCAAGAGCCGATCAGCCTCTTTATCCGTCATTCATACGCTCCAGCATTCGCGCCAGAGATAGCCTAACGGAACGTGCAAAACCATAGGCCAAATATGCTCCAAAACATTCAAATGGATGCGGAGGTTCCAATCACATCAGATCGTTCGCTCATCGCTTTCAAGGTGTGGATACCACTCTGAGCTCCACCAAGTCCTTCCATTCGATTATCCAGGGGTGGCCAGCGAACGAACAAGGTGCCATGCCCTGCTGACAAATCTTTGCCATCAGCCTTGGCCACCGCGGCTCAAGCGAAATTTTGGACAATCGCCATCACGGTACGAGAACGGCTGCTCCCTTGAGCCTCCCGTCCCTGAGATCCTCCAATGCATCATTGGCATGCTCCAATGGGTATGTCGTTGTGATGGTGCGAATACCCGCCGCCTTCGCAATGCCGAAGAACTCATGCGCATCAAGCCTTGTGAGGTTCGCGACCGATATGATGCGCCTCTCGCCCCAAAGGAGCCGATAAGCCATCGGAGGAATGTCGCTCATGTAGATTCCCCCGCAAACGACGGTCCCGCCCTTTCGGACGGCAGCCAGCGCTCGCGGAACGAGCTCGCCGACGGGTGCAAAGAGAATGGCCGCGTCAAGCTGGACCGGTGGCCGTTCGTCGGAGAAGCCTGCCCAGGCGGCCCCGAGCTCTAACGCGAATTGCTTCCCAGCCTCGTCTCCCGGGCGAACGAAAGCATATACGCTCTGTTGCCGCCACCGACAGACCTGCGCGAGAACGTGAGCCGCTGCGCCGAAACCATAGAGACCAATTGCCTTGCCCTCTCCCGCCATCTTTAACGACCGCCATCCTATCAGACCAGCGCAAAGAAGGGGTGCAGTCGCGACGGGATCGGAATTGTCCGGCAAGACGAAGGCATAATTTGCGTCAGCCACGACGTGCGTCGCATAGCCGCCGTCGATCGTATACCCGGTAAAACCGGGCGTGTCGCAAAGGTTTTCAGTTCCGGCAAGACAGAACCTGCAGCATCCGCATGTGTGTCCAAGCCATGGCACGCCCACCCTTTTTCCCATCAATTCCTCGGCGACATCCAATCCCGTGGCAATGACTCTTCCGACGACTTCGTGTCCGAGCACCAACGGCAACTTGGGATCCGGCAGCTCACCCGCTAGGACGTTTAAATCCGTCCGACAGACGCCACAGGCCTCTACCCGTACGAGGAGCTGTCCTTTGGAAGGTCGCGGGTCAGACGCCTGCAGAAGTCGCAAAGGAGCGCCGATTCTTTCGAGGACCATCGCTTTCATGTGACCTCCGTACTTCGTTGCCCTCGGTCTTGAATATGAACTGAACCTGGCTGATCGCGAGACGTGCGGCCTTGACTTGGATGAGCGCCGCAATCCGGCCGAGGGGACGGCTTCAAACACCGAGCGTCTTTGACTCAGAAGAACAACTGCTGCGCGTCGAGCGAAGGAACGCAGGACCGTATTTGCGTGGGACGTTCCACCGGCAGCACGTGTAGCGCCAACGGTGGCGGGTTCGTTGCAGATCATAACAGAACGCCAAATTTCCTATAAGAGCATAGCCGCTTTGACGAGCATCAAAGAAGCACCCACGGAACGCGATAAGATCGCACAGACAAACAAGGAGGGCAGTGCGATGAGTATCAAGACCGTCATGTGCGTCTTTGGCGTCGACCGCTGGGATCAAGATGTTAAGTCAGCAATCGAGTTTTGCGAGACACAGGGCGCCCATATGACCGCCCTTGTAATTTGCATGGGAAGCGTTCCGGCAATAGCAACTTATGAAGCAATCTCGACAACGTGGCTCGAAGGCCAACAGAAGGAAATCGACCGGCTCGCCGACGAAACGAAGGCTGTACGAGAGATCCTAGAAAGGACGGAGCTGTCTTTTGACATCCAGGAGATCTATACAGAGTTCGCATGGGCCGATGACGATATCGCTCAGCATGCGCTTTACGCCGATCTCGTCCTTGTTGGAGCGCAAGCTGCTGGCAACGAGGATCTTCAGAGACGTATCGTCGATGGCGCTCTGTTCGAATCTCCGACGCCGATCCTGATCAACCCACGCACGCAGGCTGTGAGCTCGTTTCCAAAGTCTATCCTGCTCGCATGGGACTCAAGCGATGAGGCCGCGCGGGCAGCCCGACAGTCCCTGGAATTTCTCATGGGTTGCGATGCCGTGCATGTGACGCTCGTAGATCCCGTAGCGAGGAGCTGGGAGAACGGTGAAGAGCCGGGATCAGACATTGCCGCGTTCCTCACCCGCCATGGCGTTAAAGTAGAAGTGGATCGCGTCGCAAGTGGCGGACGCCGAGTTGACGAAACGCTACGTCAGCACGCCGTCGACGTCGCAGCGGACATGGTGGTCATGGGTGCTTACAAGCACCCGCGGATACAGCAACGTCTCTTTGGCGGCGTCACCCGTTCGATGCTGAAGGACAGCCGTGTTCCGCTCTTCTTATCGCGGTAGTGCAAACTTCTGGCGGCGCTGTCGCTCTGCTTAGCCGCTGGAAGCGATGACAATGACGTCTTTGCGTCCAGGAGGGCACCATGAAACCACAGTTCCATCTGCCATTGACTACGCGTCCGGAAGCGAGTTCCTTCGCGATCATAGAGAACGCCGTCCAGTTCTCCTTGCATCAGGGTGCCGATCTGGTCGCCAGCCTGGCTGCCGGGCGGCGCCATGGCCACGAAGCGGCCGACACATATTCAGGCGACGACGAGTTCCAGGCGGACCGCTTTGACCGGGACGTTGCTGCTCAGCTCGTCAGGCATTTGCGCGAGCGGTCCGAACGGGTCGGTCTCGACGTAAGACTTGTCCCCACCGAGGCCGAGGCGATGTCGGCGACAATCCGGCTGGCCGAACTTGCTCGCGCTTACGACGTTACGATCCTGGAAAACACCGAACTGGCGCGGCCGATCATAGACAGTCTCTTCTTTGACAGCGGTCGCCCGCTGCTTCTCCTGCCGTCGGGGGATTTCTACGGTCGCATCGACAACATCGCGATCGCTTGGGATGGGAGTGCAGCCGCAGCTCGCGCGGCTTCTAACGCGTATCCGATGATCCAATCGGCCGCGAAAGCGACCTTGATACACGTACGCGCTTCGGCTCCGTGGAACGAGGATTTCTTTGATCGCTACGTGGAAACCCTGAAGCATTCAGGGCTCGAGGTCGCGTTGGCCGCCGTGCGCTGCGACGGAGAAGACATCACCACCATAATCCAGGACACCGCCATAGAGAGCCGATCCGACCTTCTTATCGCTGGCGCATATGGTCACTCCAGATTGCGGGAATCGCTCGGAGGGGGTGTGACGCGCGGTCTTCTCGAAGACCTGAGGATTCCAACGCTGCTGTCACACTAGATCAGCTTAACGCTCAAAGTGCACTTAGAACCGCGGCGACAGCGATCGCCTCTTGGAGCAAGGCATCCTGAACTTGTGGCAACAGTCCGCTGTCCGCGGAAGCCAGCGCGACTGCTGACACTCTAATACCAAATGCGACGCTTTGCCGGGCCAGGACTAAGACGCTGCTTGAGATCAAGAGAACGGTCGCACCCAGCCCTATTTCCAGAAGCTCGGACAGTACGCCAGCTGCGAGTAAAGCAACAGCTGAGAAGACCAGGACAAGGGGCCGATATCGCTCAACAAACTTCTTCGAACCCATCTCGAGAACAGTCCACTTGTAGGTTGAAACCCCTCGAAAAATTGCATGCTGCCTCCCTGAAGGCTGCACTCTCAAAGGAAGCGTGTCAGAAGCAAAGTCGGCTTCATTGATCTATGACAATGTACGACATCATCATCCGCGAGACAGTCTCCGGCGAGAGTGAAAGATCGGGAGGACGCCATGCAATACGACTACGTCGTTGGCGAATTGCACCGAGACAACGATCTCGCGGCCTTTGCGCTCATGTGCAGTGTAGCACCAACGTTCGGCGAAAATGACTGGGCGGCCATTTTCGATAACACCCGGGCTTGGCGCTGCATCACCGCTAGCGATCTCGCGGGCCGCGTTAGGGGACTGGCCGTCTTCAGGCTGCTGATGCATCCGGAGGTGGGCTTACTGATGGATGTGCCAATCTTCATTGCGCTTAGCGCTGCCGACCACCATGAAATTGCCGAGATCCTGTTTTCGTCACTTGAGGCTGAGGCAACAGCGTGCCAGTTCATCCGCGTCTGGAATGACCTCCCCAGAAGCCTGGCGGAACTGGAGAATACCGAACTCTTCCGCCGTTGGGATCATGGGCTCATTTATCGCGTGCACCCGAGGCCGTGAGAATCGGTTTGGCGGTGAAGACGTAGCCGACCGACCGAACCGACTTTATGAGCTTCGGTCTTGCTGGATCGATTTCGATTTTTCGTCTTAACCGGGAAATCTGTGTATCTATCGAGCGGTCAAACGGATCCCGCGCCCGATGTCGCGTAAGATCCATTAATACATCTCTGCTGAGAACCCGACCGGCGTTGCGGACAAACGCGTCGAGCATCTCGAACTCGCCGGTGGAAAGCTCCACCTCAACATTCTGAGCATTAAGAAGTCTTCGTTTGTCAGTGTCGAGACGCCAGCCTTCGAAAGCCAGTATGCCGTCTAAGTTGGGGGTCAGTTTGTTGCCTGTCCGATAGCGGCGTAGGATCGACTTGAGTCTCGCGTGAACCTCGCGCAGATGGAAGGGTTTCACAACATAGTCGTCTGCCCCTACTTCAAGGCCGACCACGCAATCGACGACGTCCTCGCGTCCCGTGAGCATCATTATTGGCACATTCGAAGTGCTTCGTATCTCTCGTGTCAGGTCTATTCCGTCCTGATCTGGAAGGACGAGATCAAGAAGTACGATATCGAATGGCCTAGTAGCAAGAGAAGATCTCATCTCCTTCCCATTTGACACGCAAGTAATCTTGTAGCCTTCATGTTCGAAATACCGCCGAAGCATCTGCCGGATACGCGGATCGTCGTCGACAACAAGGATTTGCGTTTCTGCTGGAGACCCCATAGCCATCACCGCTTTTGGATCATTACTCTTGAACGAGCCGTAAACGTTGGTTTAGGGGCAGAATACGCGGGCAGTCCCATTGGTCAACTGCGGCGTGGTCGGAGCGTCGCTTGCAACCAAACTCGCACGATATTCTTCCGGCGCGTTATGGGCTTTGAATAGGCTTTCGCTGCCCTAATCCTCGTCATCGCCATCTAGATGCTTTATTGAAGCGTCAGTCAGATGTTGGCGGTCTTGCCGGACAGACAGGAAACCGACAGCTTCGTGGCAGTATCGATGTCCTGTCGCCCGCACCGGGTATCAATAGAGGACATTCTCCATGATGATGAAACTAGTCGCCGCTATCGCGATCGCATCCGCCACGCCTGTTCTGGCGCTTGCCAGCCCGAGTTGCACCGGAGAACCGAAGTCCAAATGGATGTCCGAAGAGGCCATGAAGGCGAAAATCGACGCCATGGGCTACAAGGTCAAGACGTTCGAGGTCACGGGCAACTGCTACGAGATCTACGGCAAGGACAAAGACGGCAGTCGCGCCGAGGTCTATTTCAACCCCGTTTCTGGTACCATTGTCCAGAAGGGTGACTGAGATGACAAGGGTTTCATCGCAGAAGGAGGGCTTAGCGCCCTCCACCACTACCCAGCGCACGGTCAAAGTGTGGGATCCTGTTGTCCGGTTGTTTCACTGGACCGTGGTTGCGGCATGCATGCTCAATCTCTTCGTGCTTGAAGAGGGAAAGTACTGGCACCGCGTTACAGGATACGTCGTTGCCACCGCAATCGTCACCCGCACAATCTGGGGGTTCGTCGGCACAAAGCATTCCCGATTCAACGATTTTGTGCCGACACCTTCGAAGGTGATTGGTCAGATCCTCGACATCCTCGATCGGAACGAAAAGCGCTACATTGGCCACAACCCTTTGGCTTCCGTCATGATGCTCTGCCTGATGGCCTTGCTGGCGGCAACCGCGCTGACTGGCTGGATGACGACGCTCGACGCCTTCTGGGGAGAAAAGTGGCTGAAGGAATTGCACGGCGCAATCGCCAACAGCATCATGGTCCTAGCATTCGTCCACGCCGGCGCCGCCGTCATCGAAAGCTGGAGACACAGGGAAAATCTAGTCTGGTCCATGGTTACTGGTCGGAAGAAGGCATGAGAATTCTGCTGATCGAAGACAGCTTGCGGCTTCGCGACCTGCTTTGCGAAACCGTTCGGAGCGTCGGTTGGAAAATCGACGCCTTTGCGACCGCGCAGGAAGGACGGCTCGCTATCGAGGGCGCTAACTACGATCTTCTCCTTCTCGATCTCGGCCTACCTGATGAGGACGGGATCGATGTTTTAAAATCACTGCGAAGCGCGAAGATTCAGATGCCCGTTCTCGTTCTGACTGCCCGCAGCGCAATCGACGAGCGTATTGCTGGCCTGGATGCAGGCGCGGATGACTACCTCGCGAAGCCTTTTCACAACGGAGAACTGATCGCACGCATTCGTGCTCTCATGCGGCGAGCTCCCCTCGCCGCGATGCCAACATTGGAATTCGCCGCCCTCCAACTCGATATCGCTTCGCGACGCGTAACCTGCGCCGGCGGCGAGATTGCACTAGCGCCATCGGAGAAGGATCTGCTCGAACTTCTAATGCGCAATGGCGGCAAAGTGGTCTCTAAAGCCAAATTTGAGCATGCATTTTCGGAATTCGGCGATGAAAGAAGCAGCAATGCGGTGGAACTGGCGATTTCGAGACTACGCAAGAAGCTCGAAGGGCATCCGACAGGCTCCTCGATCGAAACTGTCCGAGGCGTCGGCTACATGATGCGAGAGGAAAGCAGGTGAGTCGTTCACATCCTACCCTCGGTGCAATCCTAACCAGACGGATCGCGTTTTTTGCGGTGCTCGCGATGGTCCTGCAACTCGCCGTGATATTTTTTGATTATTATTGGAACGTCGGCGAGCTATCGCGTCTGTATGTCGAGCAGGAAACCGAGCGTCTGGCTTCCGGCATAAGCGTAGAGGGAAAAAGCGTACGATACCAGCTTCCTGACAGTATCCGGCAGCGTTATCAGGAACAATCGACCGGCTATGTCGCCAGAATACGCGATGCGTCTGGGGCACTTGTGTTTGAGTCCTGCGATGACGCCTGCGAGAGCCAGTTTCTTCCAGCGGATGTAAATCCGCCCGATTTTTGGCTGAGATCGCTGAAGCCTGGAAAGCCGCTGACCCTCGTTGGCGGTCGCGGGTTCGTGGTTGGAAATCAACGGTTCCTCGTCGATGTCGCGACAATCGACGATCCACAAAACGTCGTCTCCTCGGTCTTCTGGAACGAAGTCATCGAACATATGCTGGTGCCGATGAGCATCCTGCTCGTGCTGGTTCTGGGAGCCACCTTGCTCTCGGTGCGGCAGGCGCTGAAGCCGGTGCGTGCGGCAGCCGATGCGGCTGATAACATCGATCCGATGGATGCACGTTCGCACCTGAATTTCGACAAGATGCCGCGCGAGGTCGCCCACCTCGCGATTGCCGTCAATCGCGCCCTCGAGCGCGTCGGCGAACTGATGACGTCACAGAAGGTTCTCACATCCGGCATAGCTCACGAGATACGGACGCCACTTGCCGCCATAAAGCTTGAGCTGGGAAACATCGACCATCCACGTGCCCGCAAGGCGGAAGATGATCTGGATGACCTCGTACGCTTCGTCGCGGAATTGACGACTCTCGCCCGACTTGACAGCTTCGACCATGGGATCTTTGAGACCGTCGATCTCGTCGCACTTTCGGCCTCCGTTGTCGAGCAACTCGCCCCATGGGTCTATGAAAACCATCACTCTCTGGAGTTCTGTCCTCATGTCGAAAACGCGCTTGTTCAGGGCGCGCCGGCGCTACTGAAAGATGCCTTGCGCAATCTCGTCGAAAACGCTGTACGCCATACGCCGGCCGGCGCTGATATTCTGGTGTCCGTCGGGAGCAATAGGGTCCGAGTCGAGGATCGCCATCCAGGTGGTATGCGGCAGGAAACCAGCACCTCGCGCGGTAGTGACGGTTTGGGCATCGGCTTGAAAATCGTCCGGCGGATAGCTGAACTGCACCGAGGTTCGTTTCGCCAGTCCACGTCGAAGCTGGGGCACATCTTCGAGATCATTTTCGCCGATCAACACCGCAACCGAGGTTCCTCCGCCACTAAGAAGGATTGAATGTGCCGTGGTATCCTCCGTTGCCGACAGAAGCCCGCCGCAGTCGCCGGCCTGCGGGGGGACGTAATTTTCAGCGTCCAGTCGTTGCTGCCGGACAGCTCGGCCGTCTGGTTAGCCGCCGCGACCTCATGCCAACCATGATCAATGAACCCTCGGTTCCGTGGCGTCCGCCGACAATACGATGCATGGCAGTGCACGTAGGACTGCAAAGATTACGGCAATTTCCAAAGGCAATGTTCAAGACCTGTGCGATGGCGTTGAGATCCTACGCCATAGCTATCGCGCGACATCAAGACCTACTTTTAGTGCCGATAGTACCTTGTCGCATCGTCGAGACCGTCATTGCAGGTAGCATCATCTTCTCCGGCTCTTTGAACAAGCGCGGCCTTCTTCAACACGAGAATTGAATGCCTGCGGCCCGCCGATAAAATGCCCTGGCCAGCCAGTTTCGTAATCGTGCGGGAGACCGTTTCGATCGTCAGGCCGAGATAATCAGCGATATCGAGCCGGGTCATAGGCAGGTTGATCACGTTCGGCTCAAATCCCTGTGCCATGCTTTTGTGCAACCGCTCGAGGAGGAAACTGCACAGGCGCTCTTCGGCGCTCCGGCATGCCAATAGCACCATCTGGTCCTGTGCCGTCGCCACCTCATCGCAAAGCTGCGACAGAAGCACCCGCCGCAGATCCGGACGGGCTAAAAGCTGCTTCTCGAACGCGCCCTTCGTCTGGCGCTGGAACGAGACGTCGTCCAGCGCTTCCGCGCTGTAAAGGTAGCGGTTCTTAAACGAGACGCCGACAATGTCGTTCTTCGTGAGAAATCCTGTGATTACGCGCCGCCCGTCGTGCAACTGGCGGCAGATTCGAAGGTTGCCGCTTCGAATTGCAAAGAGGTGAAGGGCACGATCGCCTTCAAAAAAGACGATCTCGCCCGCCGTCGCATGCTCGAGGGAGCTTTGTTCAAAAAGCGTACCTAGGCCGCAGCGCCCGTTAATCGCGGCGGTCTCTTCGAAAAGGGGGCGGACGTTGAAATTGCTCGCCAGCATGATCTTACTCCCTCCAATCATGAGGGTTGCAGTAGACGATTACAACGTCACATCCCGATGCCACTTCTGTGTCTCTTGGTCTAAGAGTGTGACAGTTTGTGACAGGCGTTCCACCTGCGCCCAGCGAAATTGATCCCAGAGCGCTTGTGGAGAAACGCTCATCGGATTTTCCGATATGCCTTCGTGCTGCGAAAAGTGATTGAAAATTATCTTCGGGAAATGGGCGTTGATGCCCCCACCCAGCCATCGCGTCGAAAACTTTTCGACGGTCTTGTCGCTTGTCGCTTCTCTGCGTGGGGTTGCGCTCATGCCAGCCTGCGTCGAGGCTCTTCTTCCGTGGTCGGTCGTCAGCCGGCCCTTGAAAGGTGATCCGCTCACGATTGACCCTAGCCATAGGTTACCGATCCGATACTCCTTCACCCGTGCTTAAAACCTCCCTCGCGGTCTCGACAAGCCCATTTTGCTTCAGGACCGCCCAGAACGCGGCAGATGTGACGAATCGAATTTTGGTGGGGCCGAATCTCACCTATCACGTCGGTGCGCCGCCCCACGGGGTCTAGAAGATCGAATGAATGGATTCTGCAGTCATTTTAGCTCTTGGAAAGGATTAGAACCGTTGTCGCGTATTGATTTCGCGGTGAATTGTCTGAAGTGTTTGAAACTCCGTTGATAGCTTGATGACTGTCGCTGAACTTCGGCGATTGTTTCTGGCACCTGCATGTTCTACAGCCATCACCAGACCGCAAGGCCCCTCCGTTTCCACGCATACGCCGCAATCCACTCTCAATTTTCTTTATCAAAAGGGTGCTAGGTCGTCTCTGAACTGTATGATCGGTTACAAACGAAACCAAAGCCTACTCACAAAAAAGGAACTCCAAGCGCAGTCAATTCCACGGTAATCCGGCTTGATTGTGAGCGCTAACGATCATGCTGGCCAGATCGGGCTATCTCGGTCGACAGGTCGCCGCTTGATTCTTGTCACGACGCGCCACAGGTATCGGCCCTGGGGAACTAGGCGTAGATTCTATCACCAAATGGTGCTATCTAAAGCGTCAGTACAGGATAAGAAACGATGCGATCGACTATCAATCTCGACGACACCCTCCTGGAAAGGGCCAGGTCCCTGACCGGCACAAAAGAAACCGCGGCTCTCGTCCGCCAGGCGTTGGAGACGCTTGTCCGAGTAGAGTCCGGAAAACGCCTCATCGCGCTCGGGGGAACTATGCCCGATGCAGAGGCAGCTCCACGTCGCCGGAGCGCTATGGCCAAGTGATACTGGCAGACACTTCTATATGGATCGATCATTTTCGCAATGTTGATGCGGAGCTTCGGATGATCATTGAGGACGATCTTCTGCTCTGCCATCCGGCTGTGGTTGGCGAACTGGCGCTTGGCAGCCTTCGAGATCGCGGGCGTGTGATAACGTTTCTGGCTGCCCAGCGCCAAGCATTCGTCGCAACGCACGACGAAGTGATGACGATGATCGACCGTCGCGGCATTTTCAATATGGGCATCGGCTATGCAGATGCCCACCTGCTTGCCTCGATACTGCTCGATCGGCGAGCAGCATTATGGACCAGGGACAAGCGTCTGCAGGCGGCGGCCGAAAAGGCAGGCGCTTCGTTGCATAAGCCGGCCAATGCTCCAACACCAAAATAGTCCAACCGAATTTTCGGATTTTTCCGATCTCTCGCCTTGAAAGGATACAAATTCCAATATCCGGAGAGCTGGGATGAGCCACTCGTTTCTGACCCAATCGGATTTGCAGAAACCGTCGGCGGCGGTTCAAGTGGTAATCGACCTTTCTAGCTTCCAGATGATGATACCGCGTTATTCTTTAGCGGGGTCTCGATTGTACGGCTCCCACGCATGCATCGGCATCCGAACCACCGTTCATGATGTGTCTCGGCTCGCAAAAACAACTGGCAAGTCGCTCTAGTCCGTCCGCATAGCAATGCGGCCTGACATATCATTCATGTAGATGCAGTAAAAGAGATGCGGAGAAACATACGCCGGCGGGACTTCGTCCGGTTTCAGCGAACCGACTTCCCACCAATTCATATGTTCCTGCAACAATGACCAAGCGTGAAGCCGTTCCTCGTGCCAGGCGTCATCGTCAGGCAGCTCCTGGAAATTTCCGTTGAGTACAACGCTTCTCCAACTACCCTTTGACGGCCATTCCTCGACCTGAAGGCAGACCTTTGGATTCTTCCGCATCCACTCGACTTTGCGTCCGGGCATCGAGAAGCTGTAGGCCACCCTTGACCGAAACGCGAAGTAGATGGGAACGATGTAAGGCTGCCCTTCATTGCTGCAAGCCAAATGGCCAAAGTGCGCACCTTCGAGCATTACCAAGCATTCCGCTTGCGTCATATTTTGCAGTGTCGTTGACATTCAATCGCTCCTTTCCTCAATATCGATCCTCGATCGACCGTTGCAGGTGAACGTCCGTCCTGCTGGCACATCGCTGCTTGAACGATAAAGCACAACGCATTCCTCCATTGAACAAGATTGCTCGAGGGAATTACCCATGATCCGCCCCTTTTCCAGGGGCTACATTGCGTTTGATCAAACGGGGCAAATTGCACCTCGGGCGGCGACTCCCGGTCTGGCGGCGTCGGCATCTCCAATGTTATCGCCATTGTCCTTCGCCTAACGAAGCGCGCGATGCCGAAGATGCCGATCAAACCTCGTGAACTTGCGGCAAGGTAACCCTGATGGAGCAGTCAAGCGCTGGTTTGAACAACAGACTGGCACACTCTTGACGTGCCGCTGGGGTTAGGTCGTCGAACGACGATCTGCTCACCATCACGCTCCACATCGAAAAGGCGACGCTGAAAGCTCGAATGACAAAGTTATCAATCGAATCCCGCACACAACGCGCGTACTTTGACCCGGATCAAAGTTCCAAACTATCAAGCATGGTTTCATAACAAGGCTCATTGTCGAGCGCTCGCAAGTGTAGTGGGATCCGGCTTCCCGATGTCCTTGTACAATAGGAGATGATCATGCCCGACAAGTTCCCCGTTAAGACAGAACCCAAGACCCCTGCTCCGGCTCAAGGCGGCTTCTGGTCGCCCTTCGAGTCCCTTCGCACGGAAATCGACCGTCTGTTCGACGACCTCGGTCCGTCGTCCTGGCGTCCCCTGGCCCGCCCGTCGTTAGGACGTACCTTCGGCGCGTCGAACGTCGGATGGCTGGTGTCACCGGCCGTTGACGTCGTGGAAAAGGACGACGCCTTCGAGATCACGGCGGAAGTCCCCGGCCTCGACGAGAAGAGTATCGAGGTCAAGCTCGCGAACGGCATACTGACCATCCGCGGCGAGAAGACCGAGGAGAAGGAAGAGAAGGACAAATCGTATCACGTTTCAGAACGTCGCTACGGCTCCTTCCAGCGCTCCTTCCAGCTTCCGGAATACGTCGATGCCGACAAGGTGAGCGCCGCCTTCGCGAAGGGCGTCCTCAAGGTAACGCTTCCCAAGACCGCCAATGCGAAGAGAAACGATCGGAAGATCGAAATCACGGCGGGTTGAGAAACGACCAACGTCTGGGAGATCGATTGCGGGGGAAGCGTTTGAGCTGATGGTAACGCTGAAATTGGCTATGTCGCCAAGCGATGCCCTTTCCGTTTATCCAAACTGCTCAGCCCCGCCGACTGCCGGGCTTATTCCTACATCGCGCACGACAGAAGCTCTGCTCTCCGCAGCAGGATACCCCAGCAGAAGGGGATGAAATGATGGGCGTTAAGGTGCTCCCAAAATCCGAATGGACTGCCTATTTCTCGCAGCTTCACAAAGAAGTAGAAGGGAAGGAAATTAAGATCGAAGTCCTCGGCGCAACAATTGGCGACCAGGTCCTTGTGCGATCGGCGCCCCTACTTGGCGCCACCTACGAACCGAAGGAAGACGCTCACGAAGTATCGGTCAAGGGCATGACGCACGTCGTCGATCATCCGCAGAAGATCTCGATAAAGGACGACGATGGACAGATCTTTGCCATCGAAGTTATCGACGTCGGAGGCAGACATCAACTGATGACGTTTGCCTAGTTGCAGAATTGTCTGCGGCGTCCAGCTCGCGGTCTTGCGCGAAAATTGGTGGCTCGCGCGGCATGATAAACGTGAGAGCGAGAGCGCGGGATTGCCGCACCATCCGCGCCCCATAATTCTTCTCGATGATCTCGAGACGGTGAGCGAGTGCCCGCAGGACGAACGCCTGCGAGCTACTTCTGCTGAGGGTCTGGTTTGTCCGAAGATGGGACCAGTGAGAATAGGTGGCTCAACCTCCGCGTGGACTACCGATCGGCGGCGGCATTGCAGTGGATCAATGAAGAACTGGTCTGGATATGACTGAATGTCCTTTCGGGGGGACAGGTGCGCCATGAGATTTGGGGGCAGACGACACGAGGCAGCCGCACGGGAAGACACGGAGGCGGATATGCGATTTCGCAAGGAAAACGCCATGCCGCGGAGGCTTTCCGGTTTCATCTCGATGATGGGACGGGGCCATCAGGCGCTGTTGGTGCTGCTATCGGTTCTCTTGTTCGCT
>NZ_HF536773.1:183099-235481 GCF_000312665.1 Rhizobium mesoamericanum STM3625
CTATGCCGGGATTTTTGCGCTCGGCGGCTACTACGTCATAACGGGCAGGATCGAGATTGGGACGGTCGTCGCCTTCATTTCGGGCCTCAACAAGGTGTCGGATCCCTGGGGAGCGCTTGTTGACTGGTATCGTGATCTGCGAGTGACTCAGGTCAAATACGAGCTCATCCGCGACGCAAGCGCTCCTGACGCGCACCAGCCAAGCGCGGTTACTCCGGACTAGACTTGTTGCGGTAAGTCATCGGTCGATCGTGCAGATGCTCGAACCGTTTTGCTCTCTTCCGAAGGAAGATCGTTGCTGGCCGCCAATGCTCCCAGGCTTTTTGACGGCCCACCGGGCAGGCGGGAGCTGATCTTTGGCCTCCGTCAATGCATGCAGTTGCAAACGCTGAATTGTATCGGCCATCCCACTTCCGTGAACGTGAAGGAAGCAGGGACAGATCTGAGAAGAAGTCCTGCTTGGGAGAAACAGACATGCTGGTCGAGAGTGCAATGACCCCGTCCCTGATTACCGTCGCAGCGTCCTCCACTTGCCTGTGATGGACGACAAAGGCGTGCTCCTTGGCGTGATCACCGAAGGCAGAGCTGGAGCCGGAACGGCTTCATCCGCTGTCAGGTCAGAAATGGCGTAGCTGAACTCGTCGGAACCATTTTCGATGAACCGGGGAGGCGCGCTGCAAAAGTCGCGACGGAGAACGTTCCAGGCGTGAAAGCGATCGCAGATAACCTGACTTGGATCGACCCGTATTACGGAGTGGCAATGCCGCCGCCGGTCGAAGAAGAGCTCGCATCTAGGAGCTAAGATTAGTTTGACACCTCATACTTAGATTGATCTCCGTCAAGGAAGAGATGTCCTCCTCCCCTATGCTGTTTACAAAGCTCATAGGTGGAACATGCAGGATCGAGAGTTATCCTTCCATGGCGCGGCCGGCTCGTTCATCAGTCCCTGCTTCTTTCTAGAGGTCCGGGATCCCAGATTGTGATCGGCTGCGGCATGTTCTGTGCATCCTTGGTCGAGGACCGTTCCCGGCGTGCACCCGAGCGGCTAGCGCGCCCGGATTGGCACAACGACGGCCGGAGCTTTGTCCTCAATCTGTCTGACCATCTCAACCAGGCCACCGATCAGAATGGTTCGGCCTGTCCTTCGGAACGTCAGGCGGGCACGTGAGCCGGAGCAGACATCAGGCAAAAAGGAGAATGCAGATGCTTTCGACCGATCGTGATTTCAAAGCAGGCGGCGAACGCTTTGCCGTTCCCACCCAGGGCGAAGTAGAAGGTAAGCTCATGGTCTCGGAGTTAGTCGCCGTCGCCTGCCTGCAGGAGCTTCTGAAGAAAGAACATGCGCCTGTTATCGAGAGGGTTCGGCGTCGGATCCTGCGAGATCTCAAGCACCGATGCTGTTGTCTGAAGCTCTGCCCGGACGATGAGAAGGCGACTGCAGACTACGCTTTGCAGATTTTGAAGTCCGCCGTGAGAGAGGCCGGATCCCGGTAGCCCGACGGGGCAAGAGAGCTTCAACATGAACAAGGAAGTTGGAAGTGGCCATCAATGCTGGTTCGTCACGCTTGAAAATCGGGATCTTCGACATCAGCGTCGGGACCGTAGCCGCGTCGGCCAAGGCACCATGCTTTTGGATCAACATCCACGGCTCAAATATCAAATGGGCGGAGAGATCCAAGAAATCGAACTGCCAACCGCCGCAGGTGGCGTTGGCATTGGGGTGAACTCGAACGTTCTCGATCGGCTGCGGCAAGGCGATTGCCACATCGGATTTGTCGGTCACCCCAGCGTTCATGGAGGGCTCATATCAAGAGACCAACCGAGTTTCCGGACGCCGACAAACTGGAGGACTTCCTCTCACCGATGCGGACTTCTGGGATACGCAGGCGCTCCTCGACGACTGCCGCCCCGCTTCGATGCGCACAACTGACACAAATCTGAGAAACCGGCTCATCACGCGGGGTCAGAGCCGCGCTCAATATTGGGTTATGTCGAGTTTGTAACGTCAAGAAATTGATGACCGCTCGTGTCAGCGATCTACCGTACTCCGCCTCCCGCCGTGTTTGGCCTCTGTTAGCGGTTTTCTACTTTCCCAAAACAATTGACATTAACGTCTCTTCGGAATGTTCAGAGGTACCATCTGGGCGCCAAGCTCTGAACCGTCAATGGTGTCGCTTCCAATTGGTCACATCAGCCTCACTGATCCGGATGGATTGCCCCAGAGCAAGCGAATTTAAAAGTTTCGCCTCCGCAATATCGCACAGTAATCGCACGTTCTCCTGGAGACGTGTTTCGTCGGCACGT
Source organism: Rhizobium mesoamericanum STM3625 (assembly GCF_000312665.1). GTDB lineage: Bacteria > Pseudomonadota > Alphaproteobacteria > Rhizobiales > Rhizobiaceae > Rhizobium > Rhizobium mesoamericanum. The sequence goes on from NZ_HF536773.1 coordinate 185,404, forward strand.
GGCGGCGATCCAAGTGCCATCAATGCCTTCCGATCAACCAGCACCGTCTTTTGCTCGCCCCCGCTTTCGAGCATCACGATGCCGTTTTCGCCGGACGACTTGAGAAACGCGGTGAGAAATCTGACAGACATGTTGATAACCTCCTCCCGGAGACCTGACGCGGTCCAACCTGGACGTGCCAAGCCTCTTATGACATCAGCAACGGCGCTGATGCCGAACGACTGAATTCTAGCCGTGTAGTGGCAGAGTTCTTTGATCAGGATCAAAGTCTGCTGACCGGCGCAGCATAAGCGCGTTTTTTCACAAGCATCGAAATGTCCTTTCGATCTAGAAATTGTCTCGATGACGAACAACGTCATCTTCGTCGTCGAGAACGCGCCAGGCGGCACCCTGCAGATCGTCATACTGTCCGTTTTTAAGAGACCACAGGAACGCTGCGAGTCCGATACCTCCCATAAAAAGTGCAATGGGGATCAGATAGATCAACATGTTCATTGGGTTAAAACCTCTTGCGACGGCAGCGCTGGGGACCTGCCCAAGTGAGCACTATTACTGAAGGTGTTTAGTCGAAGGGCGTTCGTCACAACTATGAGGGACGACGTTGACATCGCAATCGCAGCAATCAGCGGGGTAGCGTACCCGGCAAGAGCGATCGGCACCGCCAGCACATTGTAGCCGATTGCGAGTACGAAGTTTTGCCGAATCAGTTTCGCCGCCCGCCGCGCGACGGCAATCGCTTGTGGCACAGCATCAAGACGTTCGTTGAAAAAGACGAGGTCAGCCGCGTGCCGACCGATGTCCGAGGCGGAAGCAGGAGCCATCGATACATGGGCTGCAGCAAGCGCTGGTGCGTCGTTGATGCCATCGCCAACCATGAGGACATGGTGCTCAGAACTCAAGCGCTTGCACTCCTCGACCTTTTGTTTTGGTGTCAGCGAACAAAAGGCGTTGCGAATGCCCAAGACCTCGGCCGTGTGTTCGACAACGAGCGCGCGGTCCCCTGACAAAATGGTCGCACCTATTCCGCAGGTGGCGAGCTGCGCGATCGCGTCGGCTGCGCCTGGCCGCAGCGTGTCATTGAACTGGAACAATGCAAGTGGGCTGCCATCGCGCGATAGCACGACTTCAGAAAACCGAGCATCTTGACTGGTCGCCTGCGCATCTCGACACGCGAACTTCGCGCTTCCGAGGCGATAGAGGCTGCGCCCTATCCTTGCCTCGAGACCGCCACCGGGAATTTCCTTGACGGTATCAATGAACTTTGGCGCTCTTGGAATGCCGTGCGCCAGCGCCTGAGACAACGGATGTCTGGAATGAGCAGCCATGCTCGTCGCGATTGCAATTGCTTCATCATCACCCGCCTCTGCCTTCACCAGCTGGGGACGGCCCATCGTCAACGTTCCCGTTTTATCGAAGGCAACTACATCCACTTCAGCCAGCCTCTCGAGCGCCGATCCGTCCTTCACCATGATTCCCTTACGGAAGAGCTCGCCGGCCGACACGACCTGGACTACCGGCACTGCCAAGCCCAGCGCACATGGGCATGTGATGACGAGCACCGACACGGCAATTAGCATCGCCTGCTTCCAATCCCCTCCAAGGATACCCCACGCGAGGAATGAGACGAGTGCAAGAAGGTGAACTGCGGGCGAGTAGAGAGCGGCCGCTCTGTCAGCAATGCGCCTATATCGAGCGCGGCCGCCTTCTGCGGCCTCCATCAACCCAATGATTTCAGCTAACAGCGAATTGCCCGCAGTCTTCGTAGCACGTACGATTAGCGAACCCGTCAGGTTCATGGCACCTGAACGAACCTCACTGTCTGGCTCGACCGCGACCGGACTGCTTTCTCCCGTTACGATCGACAGGTCGATTTCGCTCGCACCGCTCGCCACCACGCCGTCAACCGGGATACGCTCACCGGCAGCAATCACGACCTCATCGCCGATTGAAATCTCGTCAATCAGGACAAAACGCTTGCTCCCGTCGGTCGAGAGTACGAGCGCCCCACGGGGCGCGAGACGCGCCAAGCCATTGATCGCTGCACGGGCTTTTTCGCGCATGATGTGATCGAGCGTCCTGCCGATCAGCAGGAAGAAGAGAAGCGACACGGAGGCATCAAACCAGGCATGCTCTCCATGGTGCATCGTCTCCCAGAGCGAGACGCCATACGAAAGCGTGACCGCCAGGGAAATCGGGACATCCATGTTTGTGCGGCCATGCTTGAGGACATTCCACGCTGACGAAAAGAAGAAGCGCCCGGCATAGATCAGTGCAGGTGCGGCGATCAGTGCCGAGATCCAGTGAAACATGTCGCGTGTGGCGGCATCCGCTCCGGACCACACGGAGACAGACAGCAACATGATATTTGCTGCGGCAAATCCGGAGACCCCGACAGCCAAAAGCAATTGGTTCCTAAGGGTGTCGTTTTCTGCCGTCATCGGGATAAAGGGATGGGCTTGGTATCCGCGGCTCGCGATTGCCTCTAGGATCTGCACCGGGTCCACGGGACGCCCCCTTAGGGTTTCATGGTAGACGCAACTGACCCGCTTTGCGGTTAGATTGACACGCGCCTTCTTTACGAATGGGAGGCGGGCGAGCGCCGACTCTATGGTCGCGATACAGCCCCCACAGTGAACCCCCGGGACGCTGAGGTCGAGTTGGCGTAGCCCCTCACCTACGGGATGACTGGATGAAATAATCTCTTCCGAGCTGTGCGAGTTACTGCTGAGAGCTAGGACACTTTCCGCGTTCATCGTGCAGCAGGTCATTGGCCGAACTCCGCCGTATCCAGTCTCCTTGCCTCATGCATGACGACCGCGCCGGCTTTGCGCGAGACGATCTCCACGATCCAATCCCCTTTCCGAACTTCATGGCGCACCTTAAAATGGCCGCTCGCCACCTTGCTCAATGGAACCTGAAAATCTTCATGATCTCCGACAGGCCGTCTAAACGACAGAGTCACGTCATCCACGTCGGCGGGCAAACCGTCCTTGTTGCGAATTGCATAATCGATTTCATTTCCCCGAATCGACAGCGTCCCGGCAACTCCCGAGGCTGCTAACGCCTTCATGGCGGCCGCCTTGGCGTTGAATTCCTGGCTGGCCACGTAAGTGTTTTCGACCACCAAACCACTCCAACTGGACGAGGCATACCAGGCCATGGTGACGTTCACGCCAATTACCACCCCGAAGAAGGAAATCATGGCAACAAGCATGTGGCGTCCGGTGAAACCGTGGGGGGCTGTGCGAGCTGTCATTGGGTCTCTCCGGGCGAATTGAAGGTTGCCTTGTAAATCGATCTGTCACGATGTTCGCTGTCTTCGGCGATGAACAGGAAATCTGTCGCCGACCCCGCATTGCCATGTCGCGTCACGAACACCTTGAGGCTTGTCGCCGCGTCTGGACCCGCATCGATGGTGAAGCTTCGGCCATCCTCTCTGGAGAGTTCGGCAATTCGCATTGTGGCGCCATCCAACCCTTCCAACCTGAGGTTCACTTTCCGAGGGGCGGGAACCATGTTGAGAATGCGAAGCGTATAGCCGTTTCGTATCGAGCCGTCGGACTCCAGGACATACTGCGGATTCCGGTCGTGAACGACATTGAGTTCAAGCCTTTCGCGCAACGCCAGATGGACCAGCATGCCAACCCCGATTGCGGCCCAGACAGCTGCATAGAAAAGAACTCTTGGCCGAAAGATGATGTGCCAATCGAAGTGGCGAATGCTCGCAACGAATGAACCGTCTGGGTATCGAACGAGCGCCGGCTGGACGGGAGTCTTTCCTCCGTCTGTCGCTTGAAGCATGTTTTGCGAATACTCGCTAAGCGTCGCATAGGCTATCAGGCCGCGCGGTTTTCCGAGCTTGTCCATCACCCCGTCACATGCATCGATACAGAGCGCGCATGTGATGCACTCCATTTGCTGGCCGTCGCGAATGTCGATTCCCATCGGGCAGACTGCCACGCAAGCGTTGCAATCGACGCAGTCCCCGACACTTTGGCCCGCCGCCTGAGCCTTCTTGGCGTGGCGCGACCGAGGCTCGCCGCGCCAGTCGTTGTAAGTGACGACAAGCGAATTCTCGTCCAGCATCGCACCCTGGATGCGCGGCCAGGGACACATGTAGGTGCATACCTGCTCGCGCATCAATCCGCCGAGTACATAGGTCGTAGCGGTGAGGATACCGATCGTCGCAAAGGCGACCGCAGGCGCGCTGCCACTCAAGAGCGAAGTCAAGAGCGTTGGCGCGTCGGCAAAATAGAAAATCCACGCGCCACCGGTTGCGACACCAATCAACAGCCAGATGGCGTGCTTGATCAGCCGCTTCCGCAGCTTTTCAAGCGTCCAGGGGCTACAGTCGAGCTTCATTCGCGCGTTACGGTCGCCTTCGATCGCCCGCTCGACAACGAGAAAGAGGTCAACCCAGACCGTCTGGGGACAGGCATAACCGCACCACGCGCGGCCAACGGCGGATGTTACGAGAAACAGGCCGAAACCTGCCATCACAAGCAGGCCCGCCACGTAGTAGAATTCTTGTGGCCAGATCTCGACGAAGAAGAAAAAGAAGCGCCGGGAGGCCATGTCGACGAGGATAGCCTGGTCAGGGGCGTAAGGCCCTCGATCCCACCTGATCCACGGCGCAAGATAATAGATCCCCAGCGTGACCAGCATCACGAGCCACTTAAAACGGCGGAATCGGCCTTCGGCACGCTTGGGAAAGACCTTCTTGCGCGCCGCATAGAGCGGCTGCCTGTTCTTCTTGGCATTGACCGCCTCTGAAGGCAGCCGCTCGATGTCTTCTGGCTCCGGCGCTGTGTCGAGATTCATGGGCTACGTCCGATTTGTTTACCGGCACGTTTTCCCACCTTCGACGACCTGGCTCCTTGACGCAGATCAAGAACGAAACGGTTCGCACAAAACAAAAAGGCCGCGCCTTGGAGAGAAGACGCGGCCAGGAGGAACTGCGGGGGCAAGTTCAAAGGGACGTCCTCCCTTCGACAGCTATCGGCTCGTCGTCTCGTGATCTTTGAGGCACGTCAAATTCACGATTGAATTTCCAAGCTTCTCAGGATCGTCTTCCTCCGGGACGGGCGGGACGATTTTCGCTCTGGCAGAAACACGCTTGCGGATCACCGCCCGCGGAGTGCCATACAGGGACAGGAGAGCATTGTGATCGTGGCTGGACACTCTTTGAACTCCTATTTACCGCCACCGAGCGAGTGGACAAACACCGTCAACTCTTTCACGGTCGTGTCTCCGAGGCGAGCCGACCACGCAGGCATCACGCCGTGCTTCGGCTCAACGATCTGCCGCGCTATCGCGTCCTCGCCCTTCCCTTTCAACCAGATTGCATCGGCAAGATTGGGCGCGCCCATGTCTGGCTTGCCTTTCGCATCCTCGCCGTGGCAGGCTACGCAGTTATCGAGAAACACCTGTTTGCCCGCGTCGGCCATGGCCGGATCCCTTGGAGCGTTGGTTAGGCTCCACACATAAGCTGCCACTTCTCTTACCTGAGTGGGTTCGAGAATATCACGGAAGGCTGGCATCTCCGAAATATGGGTATCCGTGTCGGCATCGAAACGAATACCGTGGGCAATCGTCTGCTGAATGGCATTAAGGTCCCCACCCCAAAGCCAATCATCGTCATTGAGGTTGGGAAAACCGGGCCCACCCGTCGCACCCGATCCGTGACAAGGAGCGCAATTGACCTTGAATGCGGAGGCGCCGCCGGCAATCGCGAATTCCCTTAGGTCCTGGTCCGCGTCGATTTCCTGCACCGTTTTGGCGGCAACAAGGTCTCTGAACTTCGTCTGCGCTAGACTTGCCTGATCAATGTCTTGCTTTAGTTCAGCACGGCTGGAGAAACCCAACAACCCCTTTGTCGTGTCCCTAATCATTGGTATCGAGGGATAAGCGATTGCGTATCCGACCGCCCACAGGATGGTTGCGTAAAAGGTCCATACCCACCATCGCGGCATGGGATTGTTGAGTTCACGGATTCCATCCCATTCGTGTCCGGTAGTCTCGACGCCGCTCAATTCATCTACATGTTTGTCCGACATCTCAGTCATCCTTCAGTGGAATATCAGCCGCCTCGGCGGCGCATTGCTTGCTTCCCGGACGAAGGGTGAAGAGCACTGCGCCAACGAAAAACAGTGCCATGGCCACCAGGCCCCAACTATCGGCGAAGTGCCTCATCGCGGTATAAGTTTCCATAGATCACCTCACCGGTAGCCGCTGGCATCATCGTAGGTCGAGAAATCCACGAGCGTTCCCAGCATCTGAAGGTAGGACACCAGCGCGTCCATCTCGGTGAGCTTGGCGGGGTTGCCGTCGAAGTCGCCGACCTTGGCTTTGGGATATCGCGCGAGGAGTGCCGTCGTGTCGGCGTTTGGATCAGCTTGAGCCTTCATATCCGCTTCGGCGTTGGCCAGCATCTCCTCGGTGTAGGGAACCCCCACATCTTCATTGGCCTTCAGATCCATCCCGATGTCTTTGACGGTCACTTCCTGGTCCTTGAGGAAGGCATAGCTTGGCATGATCGATTCCGGCACGACACCACGTGGATTGGACAAATGCTGCACATGCCAGTCATTGGAGTAGCGCCCACCCACACGCGCCAGATCCGGCCCGGTTCGCTTCGAACCCCATTGGAACGGATGGTCGTACATCGACTCGGCGGCCAGCGAATAATGGCCGTACCGCTCCACTTCATCACGGAATGGCCGGATCATTTGGCTATGGCAAAGGTAACAACCCTCGCGGATGTAGATGTTTCGCCCCGCCAGCTCGAGAGGCGAATACGGACGCATGCCCTCAACCTTCTCGATGGTGTTCTGTAGATAGAATAAGGGCGCGATCTCGACGATTCCGCCTATGCTGACGACGAGGAGAGAGCCCACAAGCAGCAGCGTCGCGTTCTTCTCGAGAATCTGATGTTTGTCTAATATAGATGCCATTGTCTCACCTCACTCGGCGGGTTGTGCCTGGGGCACGAAAGCGGATGGAATAGCGGCTTCGTTGCGTTGATGCCCACGGATCGTCTGGAATACGTTCCACGCCATGACCGCACCGCCCGCGAGATAAAGCGTCCCGCCAACCGCCCGCAACACGTAGTAGGGGAACATGGCCGCGACGGTCTCCGCGAAGGAATAGACGAGGAAGCCTTGGGAGTTGTATTCCCGCCACATAAGCCCCTGCTGAATGCCCGCGACCCACAGCACGGCGGCGTAGACGACGATGCCGAGAGTGGCCAGCCAGAAATGCCAGTTGACCATGCGCAGGCTGTAGAGACGTTCGCGGCCCCAGAGCTTAGGGGTCAGATAGTAGATCGCACCGAACGTGATCATCCCTACCCAGCCCAGCGCGCCCGAGTGCACGTGGCCGATCGTCCATTCGGTATAGTGGCTCAACGAGTTGACGGTTTTCACCGACATCATCGGGCCTTCGAAGGTCGACATGCCATAAAACGCGATCGCGACGATCATCATGCGGATGATTGGATCAGTACGGATTTTGTCCCAAGCGCCCGAGAGGGTCATGAGGCCGTTGATCATACCACCCCAGGACGGCATCCACAGCATCACCGAGAAGACCATTCCGAGCGTTTGGGCCCAATCCGGCAAGGCGGTGTAATGAAGATGGTGCGGGCCGGCCCATATGTACATGAATATCAGGGCCCAGAAATGTATGATGGAGAGCCGGTACGAATAGATGGGGCGGTTCGCCTGCTTGGGAACGAAGTAATACATCATCCCAAGGAAGCCGGCGGTCAGGAAAAACCCGACGGCGTTGTGGCCATACCACCATTGCGTCAAGGCGTCCTGGACGCCCGAAAAAACTGAATAGCTTTTCGATCCGAGGAACGATACCGGCACCGCGAGGTTGTTCACCACGTGCAGCATCGCGATCGTCACGATGAAGCCGAGGTAAAACCAATTCGCCACATAAATATGCGGTTCCTTACGCTTGAGAATTGTGCCGAGGAACGCAGCCAGATAGGCGACCCACACGATCGTCAGCCAGATGTCGACATACCATTCCGGTTCCGCATATTCGCGCGCCTGGGTGATCCCAAGAACGTAACCGGTCGCCGCCATGATGATGAAGAGCTGATAGCCCCAGAAAACGAACCAGCCCAGGCTGCCTCCGAACAGCCGAGCGCGGCAGGTCCGCTGCACAACATAAAACGAAGTCATGATAAGGGCGTTGCCGCCAAAAGCGAAAATGACGGCGGATGTATGCACCGGCCTCAGTCGCCCGAAATTGAGATAGGGTGCGATGTTGAGATCGGGAAAAGCCAGCTGGAGCGCGATAACGACGCCGACAAGGAAGCCAACGACGCCCCAAAATACGGTCGCGATCAATCCATACCGGATTACCTCGTCAAAGTAGACTTCTGTCTTTGGTGGGTTCCGACCGGCCGGCGAAAAATCGATTCTTCTCAAAAGGAGCACCGTGCCTCCCAAGAGGCACCAGAACAGCACCCACATGTGTGCAGCGAATAAATGATCATGCGCCAACGCGGCTGCCAGCAAAGCAAGGAACGCGCTGACCGCGACCGCCATAGTTTCCGTTGAGTAGTTCATATCGTCGTCCCCAAGGCACAGACGACCCAAAACGAGGGTTGCCTTTCTTGCCACGTGATGGGGACTGTTCTCACGAGCAGAGCGCGCTAACCTTGATCTATGTCAACGATCTCCGCGGTCATGCGTGGATTGTGCCTTGTTACAGACTGTTACAGTATCTCGCCAATTCGCACACAACGATCATCGGTGCGTGACATCGCTCGTGTCTGTTGCCCTCGACAAACACACGAGGGCAAAGCCGATGCTGATGCAGAAAACCGCCTCTTTCGAGCGCAACACAATCGTCGGTGAAGCGGTGTCGCTCTCAGAGATATTTCAATATTCGCCGACGGAGACGATAGCATCGGGCAAGACGATCTGTTGGGAGGGAGATGCAGCCAACCATTTGTTCCAGGTGGTGGAGGGCGTAGTGCGACTTCAGCGCATCATAGGTGAAGGTCGCCGGGTCATCACGGCCTTCCTATTTCCGGGTGATCTCGTTGGTGCGGCTTTGCAGGCGACCTACCTCTTCACCGCCGAAGCGGTAAACGATTGCAAGATCCGCCGGATGTCGTGCAAGACCTTTCACGAAGAGGTCTCGCGCTCCGAGAACCTTCGTCCCGAATACATCGCACTCCTCAGCCAGGAAATGGCATCGGCTCACGAACAGATGGTACTTTTGTCGAAGAAGAATGCGGAGGAGCGTCTCTGCAGCTTCGTCGTTCGGCTTTCCGAGCGTCCGCACCTTGCCAAAGAGGATATGCTTTCCGTTCCAATGAACAGGCAGGACATCGCCGATTATCTGGGCCTGACGATCGAAACTGTTTCGAGGACCATCAGCAAGCTTGCGAGCCGCAAAATCCTTTCCCCTGTCGGGCGCCATGACCTCAAGGTTGCCAGCTACGAAAGGCTCGCTCGACTCTCCGGCAACACGGATGATTTTTTCGACAAAACCTGCGATAGGGGCAGCTTGCACTGAATCTATCATGACAAGGTCAGCCTCCATGCCTCATCGACTGGTATCGCCTCGGACAGCTTCGCAAAATGAGCTAGACGCGATGGTCCATGTCCTGGACGGAGCGGACATACTCATCCACGGATTCGACGGCAGGATTACCCACTGGTCGATTGGTTGTGAAAACATGTACGGCTGGGCCCGCGAGGAAGCGGTTGGCCAACAAGTCCACGACCTACTGGAAACGGTGCTGTCCGAGCCTTCTGACGACATCCAGTCTCAATTGCGCACGCGTGGATTTTGGCAAGGTGAACTGGTACATCGACACAAAACCGGTCGCCCAATCCATGTTGCATCCCGTTGTGTAATGGTGAACCTGCCTGACGGTAGTGCGGCCGTCATACAGACGAACAACGACATCACAGCACTGAAGCAAGCACAGGAAGCCGTCAACGCCCGCGAAGCCCATCTCCGGTCAATCCTCGAGACCGTGCCCGATGCAATGGTTGTCATCGATCAAAGGGGCATAGTGACCTCGTTCAGCAAGGCGGCCGAAAAGCTATTCGGCATGGACTCCGACGCGGTCTGCGGCAGCAACGTCAGCTGCCTGATGCCAAAACCGTACCGCGGTGAGCACGATGGCTATATCGAGCATTATCTGGCGACCGGCGAGAAGCGGATCATCGGCTATGGTCGCGTCGTAACCGGCCAGCGGGCTGACGGAACCCAGTTTCCGATGGAACTGCATGTGGGTGAAACGACCGCCAACGGAGAGCGGATATTCACCGGCTTTATTCGGGATTTAACAAGCCGTTACAAGATCGAAGAGGACCTCCGTCAGGCGCAAAAAATGGAGGCTGTTGGGCAGCTGACCGGCGGCATCGCCCATGACTTCAACAATCTGCTTACGGTCATTAGCGGAAACTTGGAGATGATCGAGGACAAACTCCAAGGTGGTGCGATTTGGGAATTGCTTCGCGAAGCGCAAGACGCTGCCGCCGATGGCGCAAAACTGACAGGCCAGTTGCTGGCCTTCGGACGGCGTCAACCTTTGAATTCGACAAGGACCGACCTTGGGCAACTGGTTACGGGCTTTTCGGATTTGTTGAGGCGTACATTGGGCGAAACCATCGAACTTAGGACTGTGCTTTCAGGGTCTGGCCTTTATGCCCTTGTTGACGCCTCACAGCTGCAGAACGCGGTACTCAATATTGCGCTCAACGCGCGCGATGCAATGCCGCGCGGAGGAACTCTCACGACGGAAATCTCGCAGGTTCGCTTGGACGCCGACTACGCCAAAATGTATCCCGACGTGCGGAGTGGCGAATTCGTTCTGATCTCGATGACCGATACGGGTCTTGGCATGAGTGACGAGGTGAAAAAACGAGCAATTGAGCCGTTCTTCACCACCAAGGACGTGGGTTCCGGAACAGGTCTTGGCCTTAGTATGGTGTACGGCTTCGTCAAACAATCGGGCGGCCACCTTCAACTTTACAGCGAAGAGGGGCGTGGAACGACCGTCAGGATCTACTTGCCCGCCGAGAAGATACTTCAGAGTGCCGCAACGGCAGACGAACGGGAGACCGAGGGGCGCTCTCCGCCACTGCCTCATGGGAGCGAAACCATCCTCGTTGTCGAGGATGACGCGCGTGTCCGCCGGGTTGCCGTCGCGAGGCTCGCTTCGATGGGATATTCGGTGTTGGAAGCCGATAATGCCCGTCGGGCCCTGGAAAAGCTTGCGTCCAATGACGAAATTGCCCTGCTGTTTACTGATATCGTCATGCCTGGTGGAATGACGGGGGATGAGCTAGCGAAGGAGGCACGTGCCCTACGTCCGTCGCTGAGAGTGTTGTTCACTTCAGGCTATTCGGAGCCAGGTCTCGCCAGCAAGAATGCCCTTCCAAATACGCATTGGCTTCGGAAACCTTACACAGCCAGAGAGCTTGCATTGCTCGTGCGATCGATCCTGGACAGCAAGGCGTAGCCATCGAATGTTGGCCGCTCGGATGGATCGGTGCCCCACCCCACTTTGTTACAGCCGATGTCTCGTCGAGACCTCATCAAAAGACCGGGATGGTGTCGATATCGCCGGTTCCACCACGCGAGTTCGAAATTTTAATGATTGGTCCTAAATAGGCGTTCGCGAAGTCCGTGCATATGCCATGCGAGGGACTGCCGAAGACCTGGTAGAGAGGACCGTTAGCACAGCAACGCGGTCCCTGGGAGTCCATCTCCGTCATGGCTTGCGACACGAGGATTCCTTTCAATTTCGCTGCCCTGTTGTGTGAATGCAACGTGGACTGCGTGCTCAATCTGATTGGCGCCAATACAACGAACGCTTCGTTCATTGCAGGAGAGCCTTTGAGCGGCAAGAGCTTGCATCGACGTTCCCGAATTTGACCAGCGTCAAAGATCGCGCGTTCCGCATGCCGTATTCCAGTCCACGAGGTCGATACGATCTCGAACAAAGGAGATATGGAAATGCGTTTAAAAGTCTGTCTGATCGCTGCAACGGCAGCCCTGGCTGTTTCGGCAGCTCCGCTGATGGCAGCCGACCACCAGGTTCAGATGCTCAACAAGGGTGCGGATGGAGCAATGGTATTCGAACCTGGCTTCATCAAAGTAGCCCCCGGCGATACTGTCACGTTCGTCCCGACGGACAAGACCCACAATGTTGAAACGTTCAAGGGACTGATTCCCGACGGCGCAGCTGAATTCAAGTCCAAGGCGAGCGAACAGTATCAGGCAAAATTCGATGTGCCCGGCGCATACGTCGTGAAATGCACGCCACATGCGGGCATGGGCATGGTTGCACTCATCCAAGTCGGCGACAATCCGGCCAATCTCGATGCCATCAAGACCGCGAAGGTTCCTAACATGGTGCGCAAGCGTCTGGATACTGACCTCGCGCAAGTGGGCAAATAGCCGCGGATTGTGCGGATGGCAGCGCATGAGCGCACAAAGCAATGGGGCCGCGCCCACTCCGGGTCAAATTAGGCTGTATCTCCCCAGCGACTGCCCGCTTCAGGCAAATCTGGCGAAGCTTCAGGCTCGGAGGTCGCTTTACGATAGACGATCCCGTCGGTGTTGAGGTCATAGATCTCCACCGGAACGCCTACAGTATCGACGGCCAATATCCCCACGAGCTCTGGGGGCGCATTACGCAGGCAGTTCTCTGCGTGATTCAGAGCAATGATGAGTTTGTCCCGGATCATTGCGGCAGTCCAGTCGGAAGGTAGGCCGCGAACATAGTCCTCGCTCCTGACGGACAAGGCTTTGCGCCGGATCTCGTCAATTGTACGCAAGGGCGAGAAGTGGGGAGGCTTGCCTGCTGCGGCCATAACTGATGGCCCTAGCGGACACATGTGGTTTTCGATCATCAGCAGATCGACGTAATCTCGAGCCTTCGTTCGCGAACGAGGCCGCGATCACCTTGTTTACGGCAAGATCAGCAGGGTGCAGACGGGCTCCCCATTCATCATCCCTGACAAGGGGAAAAAAGCGGGTTCGGGTCTCGCTCATCCATTGGAGGGGTGCGTTCCCCTCCGCGCATTACACTTGCCTCAACGCAGCCGTAGATGTTGACTTCGATGGAGACTTTGAAACCGTCAGCCTCTAATTTCGCGATATCAGCATCCGCAGAGATTCCAATTTGCTCATCGGTATCATGGAAGATGTCAATGTCATCGGACATCCGTGGCCAGTCCACATTCAAGACCAGGCCGCCGGCAATATAGCTGCTGTCGGATCTGTTCGCGGCAATGGAGGCCATGATTTCCTTTTGGATCTGCGTCAGCGCCATCAGTGTCCGTTTCCGAGCTGGGAGAGCATTTTTCGTCCCATGGCATAAGCCCGGGCATCACCGCGCTCCATAAGAGCGTTGGCGACAACTCGTGCCTTCTGCGGAAGATCGTTCAACTTTTCGATGTCGATATTGTCGAAAATTCTCAGCCCATACCTCTCGGTCGCAATCCTGATGAATTCCACAAGACGGCTCTTCTCAGCCCGATGCGCAGAGCGCAATTCTGCCGCAACATTCAAAATCTCATCTCTATGTGCTTTAGGAACGAGGACTTCCACCCTGACGAGGTCGGATGCTCCGCCAGTCTCCCGGTACCTCTTGATTCGCTCTTTCGCAGACATGGCAACAGCTCCTACCCGGCCAATATAGGCATATCCCGGATACTCATTAAGTTTTTGTAGCTGCTACAAAAAACTCAAGCTTCTAAGTGTTGGTTTTCTCACCCTAGTCCCGACCGGCTTTTCACCAAACACCGCGGTCTTGTACCAAGACAGGTTTCGCGGAGCGACGCTACCAGACAATCCGTGACGTCTTGGCTGCAAGGGCGACAACAGCTTTGTTCGGATACATACGAGCTGATGGTTACATCGGTTTTAGGCTGCTTCCGTCCGGGCGACATCAGGTGCTTGGCAATGTATCGCATCGGAGTTCACCGATCAGTGTGCGGCTGATTTGATGGTGGCGCCGGTTGTCCGGGCGATGAACTCTTGAGTTTCTTAAAAGAAACACCTGATCAGCTGGCGTTTGCGTTAGGCGATACGCTGAAGGGGAAAGATGGCTAGGGATTCCATTTGCTGGAATATTGGCCAACGCCCGCCTTCTTTAGCCATAGCAAAAGGCATGATTGGGGCTGATGGAACATCGAATACAGCCATCGCCAATCTCCCGATCCCCGTTCGGCCTTTGCAGCCCGCATAAGCCCACATCACTCCGGCACGCCCGCTCAAGGTGAGCGTTTACGGAACCCCAGGAAATGCCATTCGCCGGTAATAGCGCCAAGGCAAGTTGCGACTGTTGTGCTGCAATCCTGATCGCGCGAGCCAGCAGTCTTTACGGGGTATGCCGATGCCTGCAGGGGCCGACAGCTTTGAGAAAGCCCGGACCAAGTTAGATCAAGGAATACTCGTTGAAGGCAGCGACCTCGGACGCAGGGAAATGCTTCGCTGCCAATTGATTGAGCTCGCGGTTTTTTTGGCGGCCTGCCTTGACAAGGCATCGCCTATGACGCTTCCTATGTAAATCCAATAAAACAGACAGATGTCCGGAATATTGGACACTAGCAAAATGTTCACAAGGGGAACGTCATGACATCTTCTTTTCGTGTCGGCCTGATCGCTCTGGCCGCAACCACAATCCTTGCCAGCCCGGTTTTTGCAGACGGGAGCAAGCTCGACGAAGTGCTCGCTCGCGGTCACCTCGTCATGGGGACTGGCAGCACCAATGCGCCCTGGCATTTCAAGAGCGCCGATGACAAGCTCCAGGGATTTGACGTCGACATGGGCCACATCATCGCCAAGGCGCTCTTCGGAGATCCCGAGAAGATCGAATACGTCAACCAGTCCTCGGACGCTCGTATTCCAAACATCACCACCGACAAAGTCGACATCACCTGCCAGTTCATGACGGTGACGGGCGAGCGCGCACAGCAGATCGCCTTCACGATCCCGTACTATCGTGAAGGTGTCGGCCTGATGCTCAAGGCCGATGGCAAATATGCCGACTACGCTGCGCTTAAGGCTGCAGGCTCATCGGTGACGATTTCGGTTCTGCAGAATGTTTACGCCGAAGCCATGGTTCATGCCGCGCTTCCCGAAGCGACCGTCGACCAGTATGACTCCGTAGACCTGATTTATCAGGCACTGGAATCCGGTCGTGCCGACGCTGTGGCTACCGACCAGTCCTCGCTAGCCTGGTACATGACCCAGAACCCCGGCAAGTACAAGGATGCTGGCTTCGGCTGGAACCCGCAGACCTATGCCTGCGGCGTCAAGCGCGGTGACCAGGATTGGCTGAATTTCGTCAATACCGCCCTTCACGAAGCAATGACCGGCGTTGAATTCGATACCTACGCCAAATCGTTCAAGACCTGGTTTGGCAAGGATCTGACGCCTCCGCAAATCGGCTTCCCGGTCGAATACAAGTAACTGGCAAAATGGAGCGGGGCTGCCAATCCCGCTCCCGCTTCTGGAGGGCAGCCTGTCATGGGTTATACGCTGAATTTTGCGGCCGTTTGGCGCAACTTCGATTTCCTGCTCAGCGGCTTGATGTTGAGCCTCGGCTTGGCGGTGACCTCGATTTTAATCGGGGCTATCCTGGGTCTTTTTGTCGCTTTCGCACTGCTCTCCAAGAACCGCATCATCGCCGTGCCGGCGCGCTCCTACGTTACTGTGATCCGAAATCTTCCGATTCTCGTTCTGGTCCTGTTTGCGTTCTTTGCGCTGCCTCAGATGGGCCTCCGGCTCGACAAGATAAAGAGCTTCGTCCTGGTTTTGTCGCTCTACTCGGGAGCGTATCTGGCGGAGGTCTTCCGCGCTGGACTTCTTTCGATTCCAAAGGGATTGACGGAAGCCGGAATGGCGATTGGTTTGACGTCAATGCAGATACGCACTTCGATCATAGCGCCACTGATGATCCGCAACGTTCTCCCTTCGCTGTCCTCGACGATCATCTCTCTCTTCAAGGACACATCGCTTGCCGCAACGATCGCCGTACCCGAGCTGACGTTCGCAGCACGCAAAATCAACGTCGAAAGCTTCCGTGTTATCGAGACCTGGATAGTCACGTCAGGTCTCTATGTCGTCACCTGTTTCCTCATTGCCGCCCTGATGCGCCTTGTCGAGCGGCGGCTGGCATTGCCGAGGTAAGCCAATGTCTCAGACCTTTCTCGATCAGCTTTGGATCGCCCGCCATGTCATCCTCAATGGCATCGCGATGACGGTATCGATCTCCCTCCTGGCCATTCTCGCCGGCTCCGTGCTCGGGATCTTCGTGGGTCTGGCTCTGGTTTATGGAAACGGACTGCTGCGCCTGATCGTGCGGGCCTATACGGACGTGATCCGTGGCACGCCGGTTTTGGTGCTTGTCCTCGCCAGCTATTACGTTTCGAGCGCCGTGGGCATCGAATTGGGACCTTTCGCAGCGGGCGTTCTGGCGCTCGCGATATTTTGCTCCTCCCACGTCGGTGAGATCGTTCGCGGCGCGCTACAAGCCATTCCGAAGGGGCAGACCGAAGCGGCGAAAGCGATCGGTCTAACGTTCACGCAGACATTCACCTCCGTCCTTTGGCCCCAAGCACTGCGCCAGTGCCTGCCAGCCTGGGTCAATACCGCGGCGGAAATGGTCAAAGCATCGACGCTGCTGTCGGTTATCGGTGTCGCGGAGCTGCTGTTGCGCACACAGGAGATCATCTCCCGCAACTTCATGAGTCTGCAGTTCTACTTCCTGGCGGGAGCTCTCTATTTCGTCGTCAACTTCGGTATCGAGCGTTTCGGCAAATTCGTCGAGCGCAAGACTGCCCTTCCATCCTGAGGAGGCCGATCGATGGCCAAGACAATGCTTGAAATCAAGGGGCTGCGCAAAACGTACGGCCAACACGAGGTTCTCAAAGGCGTCGACTGCTCCGTTGAGGAAGGCGAGGTCATCTCGATCATCGGCTCATCCGGCTCGGGTAAGACCACAATGCTGCGCTGCGTGAACATGCTGGAGGAATTCCAGGGCGGCACGATCAGCCTCGATGGCGAAGAGATCGGTTACCACGTTCAAGGCTCGACGCGGCGGCGCAAGAGCGAGAAGGAGATTGCCCGTCAACGCGCTCTCACCGGCACGGCTTTCCAACAGTTCAACCTCTTCCCTCACATGACTGCAGCCCAGAACGTCATGCTCGGGCTCGTCAAGGTCAAGAAGATGCCGAAAGCCGAAGCGCGCGTAATCGCAGAGCGTTGGCTCGATCGCGTCGGGCTGTCGGCGCGGACCAATCATTACCCAGGCCAGCTTTCCGGTGGTCAGCAACAACGTGTGGCAATTGCTCGTGCAATCGCAATGTCACCGCGTCTTATGCTGTTCGATGAAGTGACCTCAGCTCTTGATCCCGAACTGGTGGGTGAAGTGCTGCAGGTAATAAAGGGTCTTGCGGCAGACGGCATGACCATGCTGCTGGTCACCCATGAGATGCGTTTTGCCTTTGAAGTATCATCGCGGGTCATCTTCATGAATCAAGGGGTCATCTGCGAAGAGGGTGATCCAAAGGAGATGTTCGTGAAGCCCAAGACGGCGCGCCTGGCCGAATTCCTCAAGACCTCGAGCTTCAACTAGAAAAGCCAGCTTCAACTAGAAAAGAAAGTGAAAAGAATGACGATCAAGCGTTATGGGGCCGGTGAGACAGGCGCAGGCGGACAACCACTCCCCTTCGCCCGAGCAACCGAAGCAGGCGGCTGGCTGTATGTGTCCGGTCAGGTCCCTATGGAGAAAGGTGAGATCGTCGGTGGCGGAATCGTTGCCCAGAGCCGAAAGGCGATCGAAAACCTGATTGCCATTCTCAATGAGGCGGGCTACAGCCTTGAAGACGTTGTGCGGGTGGGCGTGTGGCTTGACGATCCACGCGATTTCTGGAGCTTTAACGGTGTGTACGCCGAGTATTTCGGTGGCAACCCTCCAGCCCGCGCTTGCGTCCAGTCGCGCATGATGGTCGATTGCAAGGTCGAGGTCGACTGCGTGGCCTACCGTGCGGATCGTACCTAGTTTGGAGAAAAGCATGGCTGAGGCTGGTGTCGACACGGTATCTCGGCGCACCCGGGGACTGGATCGCGCGTTCGAGATTCTCGAATTCCTGCGCGTGAGGCGTCAGCCCATGCGTCCGAACGAGATTGCAACCGAGATCGGCGCGCCGCGCTCCTCGGTCTACGAGCTCGTCAACCTGTTGCTCAGCCATGGCATGCTTGATTACTTTCAGGATGACGGCCGGGTTTATCTCGGTCGTCGGCTTTATTTCCTTGGCACGGCCTATGCCGAACAGTTCGACCTCATGCGCGAATGCGAGCGCATGCTGATCCGCCTCGCGGAGGAAACCCGTGAAACGGCACAGATGTGCCTCCTTGAGGGCCGGAAGTATACTGTCGCCATGATGCGTGAGGGTATCCGCCCGTTCCGAATTTCCTCGAACGTCGGTGAACTCGTGTCCATTCCCTGGACTGCCTCAGGGCGGCTGCTTGTGTCGCACCTTTCCGATCAGGAAATTCTCGATTTCATCCCGCCGGACGATTTCACGCTTCCCGACGGAAGGCGTCTTGATCCGGCAGATTTCATTAGCCAGGTCCGCGGCGCAGCGCGCGATGGATATTTCACCTTCAACAGTGAGGTCGAAAACTTTACCCACTGCTTCGCCGTGCCAATCTATCAAGCCGACGGCACGTGCATCGCCACGCTCTGTCTCGTGGCACCGCGGGAGGATGGCCTACGCAACCGCACAGAATATCTGAAGAGCCTGCTTTCCGCAGCGAACGAGATTTCCGAGAAGCTCGGATATCATCCGGTCGATCGGAGGGTCGCCTCACGCGTCTGATCCTCGCGCAGATCCCGTGGGCGCCCTTGACCTGCGAAACAATCCGGTGATCACCAAATCGGTCGTTCGATGCGCTTCGCCCGATAGTCTCTTCCTCAAATTAAAAGCTTAAGCTGCCAGACGCGGGCGCCGGAGATCGCTCCCCTTGGCGCCGCAAGGCGTACGGAGGTTACGGGCGAAACGCTTGGCAGCCGCTTCGTCCCTACCCAACGGCCGTTATCCGCGAAGACCTCGATGGAGCCTGCATCAAGGAAAACACGCACCGTCGATGGCCGTGCGCCCGTCGCAAGATAACGGGGCGACGCCTTGGCGTTACGATCGCCGAAAAGTATCTCTAGCCCTTCGGTGTCCAAGCGCACTCCAAGGTCGATGTCTGGGTGCTCGAAAACCAACTCGAACGGCGTCCCCGGCATCACCAGATCAAGTTCGATCTCGACCGCGCCGCTCAGAAGTGTCACCCGTTCGCCGGTGGCCAGGAGGCCGGCCTCGTCGATCTGCAAATGCCGCAGACTAGTCACGCTCTCGACGGGAGGTGTCAAAACCGAACAGCCGTCCCATAAAATCCGACGCGGCAACGTCATTGCGGTTGCGAAGTCCTCCTTCTTCGAAACATCCGTCCAGTTTGCCAGCCAGGCAATTCCGACCGGACCGCCGTCGTCTACGAAGGCTTGGAATGCATAGGCGTCAGAGCCGAAATCGAGCTCCTGCTCGGCTTCGCGTTCGAAGGTCCTGCCATCGAAGCGGCCAACAGTGATGCTGGTGAGGTTGCGCCGGCCCGTTTTCGGGTCTCGGCTCGTTAGCAGGCCGAAGACCAAAGCCCAACGCGTCTCAGGATTTTTGCGCTCGCCGAGCGGCAGAATACACGGGCATTCTGCCGCCGTCATGCCATAGCGATCCTCCCGATGGAGTGTGCCGACAAAGGTCCATCCACCAGCACCTTTTGGATCGAGCGTCTCGTAGAGGAGAACGACCCCACCCGCCTTGTCGCGGCTGCCGAGAAGCATCTTCCAATTTCCATCCGGGCCTTCGAAGACATAGGGATCCCGGAAATCGAGCGTCAGGTCCAATCCCTCAGGCCGTTTAGGCACGATCACAGAAGGAGCCTGCGCAGAAATACCATCGTGACTTAGGGCGGACAGTTGGATCTGTTCTTCCGGCTTGCGGTCGCGTACCTGCTCGGTGAAGAAAACGCGAATGCTCTCCCCAGTCCCGATTCCCGGTATCGCTGAACCCGAAAAGGCGCCACCCCGTCCATCGTCGCGTTGCGAGAGTTCGTCGGATGGGAAAAGGAAAACCGGCAAATGCTTCCAGCGGATGTAGTCTTTTGAGATCGCGTGTCCCCAATGCATGGTGTTCCAGCGAAGGCTGTGAGGATAGTGCTGGTAGAAGAGATGCACCTGCCCGCCAAAACGACCAAAGCCGTTCGGATCGTTCATCCAGCCGAAGGGCGGACGGAAATGGTAACCGTCCGTAAGGATAGGAGGCGCATTCCGTGATGCCTGATGCAAGATGAAAATGCCTTCGTCTCGAACGGTCAATGGGTGAAATGCGTAGATGACCGAGACCGAAGCCTCCAGCGGGTTAAAGCTCAGCACCGCTTTTCCGCCTTGGGAGAGTTCCAATTCGCGAAACTCAAATTCGTCGGTTCGAGTCGTAACAACACTTGCTAGTTCAATATCTTCGACGGCGACCCTTAAGTCGGCCATGAGACCTGGCCGGCATGATTTAAGCCACAGATGAATGACAGTTCCCGCGTCGAGATCTGCTTGGATGATTTGCAGAGCGGATGGAATGGACGTGGCTTGGTAAGTCATCAATCAACCTTTCACGGCAGAGCCTACGAACGAGCTTACGAACCAGCGCTGGAACGCGAGATAAAGGGCCAGGATGGGGATCATCATCAGAACCGAAGCCGCCATGGCCCGATCCCAGTAAATGCTGTCCTGACCGAAGAAGGTGGCAATCGCGACCGAGATCGGTCGGGCATAGTCTGTCTGTGTCACGAGCGTCGGCCAGAGATACTGGTTCCAGCTTTCGATACCCATCAAGATCGATACCGTTGCGAGAGCGGGAAGGCTGAGCGGCAGGTAGACCGAGCGGTAGATCCTGAAAATCGAAGCTCCGTCGATCTCCGCCGCTTCATAGAGCTCCTTCGGAAGTTGGGCGAAAAACTGGTAGAAGAGGAAGATGTATAGCGGGCTTGCGACCCAAGGCAGGATCTGGACCGCGAAAGTGTCCGTCAATCCCGCACGGGACATCATCACGACCAGCGGCATGATGATGCTTTCCTGCGGGATGACGTAGAGCGCGACGACGAGTGACAAAAGCACCGCCTTGCCGCGAAGAGAACCCCAAGCGAGGATGAAGCCGGCCATGGAGTTGACGATAAGGCCTGACCCAACGGTAACGGCCAGGATAACCAAGGAATTGAAAAGATAGCGACCGAAGGCGAGTTCACCGGAAAAGTTCGCGATCTCTTTGAAGTTGGACAGGGTCGGGTTGGAGACCCAGAAGGCGCGAAAGCTACCCATGTCCGCCAGAATCAGAAAGCGGTCATCCTTGAGGCTCGCGATCAAAAGCATGAAGAGGGGCGAGATCACGACGAGCGCGATGATAAAGATGCAAACCGTCTGAACGATGCGAAGCGAGATCTTGCCGGAGCGCTCGGCGGTCACGACACGAGGGAGAGCGATATCAGACATCGAAGCGTCTCAGCAGTTGGCGCTGAAGTAACGCGATTACAAGGACGATGACGAAGAGGATCACCGAGACGGCGGAGGCATAACCGAGCTTCTGCTGCTCGAAACCGGTTCTCACCATGTAATGGACGACCGTTTCCGTGCTACCGCTCGGTCCACCCTGGGTCAGGATGGCCACTTGGGTATAGAGCTTGAAGGCCTGGATCGTGGTGATGACAAGCACGAAGACGTGGGTCGGCCGCAATCCCGGCATCGTCACATGCCAGAACCGCTGAAAGACGTTGGCCCCGTCGATCCTTGACGCGTCGTACAATTCGTCTGGAATTCCCTGAAGACCGGCTAGATAGACGATCATCTGGAAACCATAGGCCTGCCAGGCTGACAGAAGGACGATCGAAAACATCGCCCACCTGGGATTGCCGAGCCAGTCTATCGGCTGGATGCGACCTGCAGAAACGAAGCCGATGATCTGGTTTAGCGGACCGCTCGGATACTGGAAGAGCGTGCCCCAGATGACGCAGACCACAACCATCGATGTGATTGCGGGCAGAAAGAACATGCCGCGAAGCAGATTGCGGCCGGGAATCTTCTGGTGGAGCAGCAAAGCCGTGGCAAATGCCATGCCGCACTGGATCGGAAGGACCCAGATAGTGAAGCGCGTCACGTTCCACAACGAGGTCCAGAAGAGCGGGTCGTTGAAAATGCGGATGAAGTTTTGCATGCCGATGAACCGAACCGGTGTCGGCCGCGGCACCAGCGGCTGATTGGTCATCGACGTCCAGAACGACAAGAGGAAAGGCGCAATCAGAAAGCAGGCAAGCAGGAGGACTGCCGGCGCAATCATCAGCATCTCCTGCGTCAGCCGGTGAGGATCCCGGCGCCCGCCGACGTGCGGTCGGGCAGCGGCAGGTGATTGTTGCAGTCTCATCGTCCCCTCCTCGTGGTTTGTTCTGTGATGACAGTGTTTTTCGGGGCCGGACTTCCCGGCCCCGGGTTCGGTCCCTATTGCAGGGAGTCGAACGGCGGGTAGCCGTCATTGTCCTCGATATCTTCGTCGATCTTCTGGGCGGCCTCGGAAAGCGCCTGTTTCACATCGCCACCATTGAAGGCCTTGTCGACGGCTTGCATAAAGGCAGACGTGATCGCTGGATAAGCAGGGTGCGGCGGACGGGCAACCGCGGTCTTCGAGGCTTGCTCGAAGGCCACCGCCATTGCGCCGCCCGGCGCATAGAGCGGCGAGGATTGAGCGAAGCTCTTCAGGCCCGGGAAGGCCGACTCGTGCTTGGCGTATTCGCGATAATCCTTGTCCTTCAGCAAGAAGCTCAGGAACTTTCCGGCAACGTCGGGATGTTCGGAGGTCTTTGTGATTCCCCAGATCCAGGTGCCGTTGGGGCTGACGCCCTTGTCGCCCAGCTTCGGCAGCGGCATGACGACAATTTCGTCCTTCATCGCGGCTGCGGCTTCCGCGTAGAACCAGTGCCCGCCAAGCGCAAGCGCTGCCGGGCGACCTTCGGTATAGAATTGATTGGTGCCTGACGATCCAGGTACCACCCAGCCGTTCTTGACCCAGGTCTGCATCATCGTGAGCGCCGCAACGCAGGCGTCGCTGTCGAGTGTACCCGTCGCCTTCCAGGTCTTGCGGTCGATCAGGTCGCAACCGGCGCTTTCAAGCAATGGACCATACGCGTAAGTAATCCACTCCGTCTTGATACCGTATCCGCGGAAGGTGTCGATCGGCCATTTCACGCCACCAAGCCTGGAGAGTTTTTCAAGATACCCTTCGAACTCTTCTTTCGTCCAGGCATCGTCCACGGACTTCGGGATACGCGCGCCAATCGCCTCCAGGTACTTCTTGTTGCCGTAGAGCACAACTGACGAGTCCGTCAGGCCGACTGCGTAGAGTTCCTTGTCAACGGGATACGTCCCCTGCGACACGTTCGAGGACGTCATGTCGTCGATGACGTCCTTGTCGATCAGCGACTTAATCGGACGCAGATAGCCCGACCAGGCGTAATTGGCGAGAAAGGGCGCATCGATTTCCATGATGTCCGGCAGTTGTTTGGACATGACGGCGGCACTGAACTTCTCATTGTAAGCGTCATGTGGCGCATAGATGAATTCGATGTCGACGTCGGGATTGGCCTCCTCGAAGCGCTTTGCGACTTCGGCATAGGCCTTGACCCACCCTGGATCGCCCTGGTGCATCATGTGGATGACAGTCTTTGCTTCGGCCGTGGTTGCTGCCAACGAAGCCGCGGTTACAAGCAGAACCGGTAGTAAACGTTTACCCATCATATTCTCCTCCTCTTGATAGACATGCTTCGAAAGTTAAATGGAAGACCGCTCCACAAGCTGGAACGGCAGCTTTCGCAATTTTGGCCCGCCGGCTTCTTCCGCCAGCAGAATCCCGGCGGCCAGACGGCCCATGGCGCGGTGCGGCAGCGCCATGGTCGTCAAGGGTGGATCAAGCCGCGAGGCGATTTCGATCTGATTGTCGAAGCTCCCGACAGCGACATCGTCCGGTATGGAGGCCCCTACCCGACGCAGCGCAGAATAGACCTCCATGGCGACGCGATCGTTGCCGCACAGGATGGCATCAGGCCTTTCGCCGGCCTCCATCAACGCAGTCACATGCAACTGGACTGAGCTCGATGCGCGATCGTTGTAAATCGCGCGGCGGACGGCTGGGAGGACGGCAATAGGAGAAAGCCCCGCTGCTGCAAGGGTCGTTCGAAAGCCCCGCTCGCGTAGCTCCCCGGCAAGGATCCCAGGAAGATTGATGAAGGCAATCCGTCGCCGTCCGGCAGCGAGCAAGTAACGGGTCATCTCTGCTGCTGCCTCCTCCTCGTCCGGCACGAGCGAGGTCACGCGATCGCCAGCTTCCCGGCAGTTGATCATTACACCAACGCTCTTCGATAGTTCCGGAGGCAGTGACACCGTCTTGTGATACATCGCTGCATACGCGATCGCTCGTGGACGGAACCGGCGAACTTCCTCGAGAACAGAAGCAACGCTACGGCCTCCACTTAAGTTCATGGCGAACACTGCCATCTCAGCGCTGCGCGCTGCACCATCGAGACCGCGAATGATTTCCGTGGCGAAGGGCGAGGTGATGAGTTCGTCTGCGACGACGCCAATCAGGGGCAGCCATCCCTGCCTTACGCCGCGAGCAGCAAGATTGGTGACATAACCGAGTTCCTCGGCGATCTGCTTGATCCTTGCACGAGTGACGTCTGACATGCGCGCCGATCCGCCATGCAACGCACCCGAGACCGTCTTTACAGATACTCCCGCCCTCTCCGCTATATCCGCAAGCGATGCCGTCAATCTTCGCTCCATGGGTTATCGGTTACCCAATACCGTTCCCTTGCACCAAATGTCAATAGCTGGGCATCCTTAGCCGGTCATTAATCGGCCAACTGCGATCAAGCCGCCGTCGCTTGCCCCGGGGGCGAACGAAGCTCATCGACGTCGGTCACGAAAAGTCTGCCCGAAAAGCCATCCTACCCTGTCGGTTGGAAGAGGCCGCGCGCCGCCTCGACCATCGACTGCAGTTGCTTGGGATCGCGAACGCCCTGTCGGTAGAGCGAAATGATGATGCTCGCGATGAATTCGGCTTCCGGGCTATCCTTTGTTACATGATGATCTGTTCTGATCTCGTCGAAAACGAGCTGGCAAGTTTCGAGATCGCGAGAGTCCAGCGGCACCTGCGATCGGTTTATGATCGTTGGAACCATCCCACTTTCCTCCGAATAGGCCCGCCCGGGTCGGGCGGGCCAGTATCGAATGCTCTTAGAAATCCATGCCGGGAGCACTCGGCATTGGCGAAGCAACATCCTTCTTGGGCTTCTCGGCGATCATTGCTTCGGTGGTGACGAGAAGGCCGGCGATGGAAGATGCGTCCTCAAGGGCGGTGCGAACAACCTTGGCCGGATCGATCACGCCCTGCGCAAACAAGTCGCCAAATTCGCCCGTCTGAGCGTTCCAGCCATACGAAAACTCGCTCCTTTCGCGCAGCTTGCCGACGATAAGCGAGCCTTCCGCTCCGGCATTTTCGGCGATCTGGCGGACAGGGGCCTCGATTGCCCGGCGAACGATGTCGACGCCGACGCGCTGATCGTCATTGGCAGTTTCGACATTGTCGAGCGCCTTGATGGAGCGCAACAGCGCCACGCCGCCGCCCGGCAAGATACCTTCCTCGACCGCCGCGCGAGTTGCATGAAGGGCATCGTCAACCCGATCCTTCTTCTCCTTCACTTCGACTTCGGTCGAGCCACCGACGCGGATAACGGCAACGCCGCCTGCGAGTTTGGCAAGACGCTCCTGCAGCTTTTCGCGGTCGTAGTCCGAGGTGGTTTCTTCGATCTGGGCCTTGATCTGGGCAACGCGACCGGAGATTTCGGACTTCGAGCCCGCGCCATCGACAATGGTGGTGTTCTCCTTCTCGATCGAAACCTTCTTGGCACGGCCAAGCATGTTGAGCGTCACATTTTCAAGCTTGATGCCGAGATCTTCGGAAATGACCGTACCGCCGGCGAGGATCGCGATATCCTCGAGCATGGCCTTGCGGCGATCGCCGAAGCCCGGAGCCTTGACAGCAGCAATCTTCAGGCCGCCGCGCAGCTTGTTGACGACGAGCGTCGCAAGTGCTTCGCCTTCGACGTCTTCAGCGATGATGAGGAGCGGCTTGCCGGTCTGAACGACAGCTTCCAGGATCGGCAGCATGGCTTGCAGGTTCGAAAGCTTCTTTTCGTGGATGAGGATATAAGGATCTTCGAACTCGACCCGCATCTTGTCGGCGTTGGTAACGAAGTACGGGCTGAGATAGCCGCGGTCGAACTGCATGCCTTCGACGACTTCGAGTTCGGTTTCAGCGGTCTTGGCTTCCTCGACGGTGATAACGCCGTCATTGCCGACCTTTTCCATGGCTTCCGCCAGGAAGCGGCCGATTTCCGGGTCACCATTGGCCGAGATCGTCCCGACCTGGGCGATCTCGGAATTGTTTGAGATCCTGCGGGCATTAGCCTTCAGCTCCGCAACGAGAGCATTAACAGCGAGGTCGATACCACGCTTCAGGTCCATCGGGTTCATGCCTGAGACAACTGCCTTTGCGCCTTCGCGAACGATGGCCTGAGCGAGAACCGTTGCGGTCGTCGTGCCATCGCCGGCTATGTCGCTCGTCTTTGAGGCCACTTCCCGGACCATCTGGGCTCCCATGTTCTCGAACTTGTCTTCAAGCTCGACTTCCTTGGCGACCGAGACGCCATCCTTGGTGATGCGCGGAGCACCGAAGGACCTGTCGATCACGACGTTGCGGCCCTTGGGGCCGAGCGTTACCTTCACCGCGTCAGCGAGAATGTCGACACCACGCAGCATCTTCTCGCGGGCTTCCGTGCTGAATTTGACGTCTTTCGCAGCCATTTTTTCCACTCCTGTTTGACAGCTTGACTGAGGAACTGAGAACGCCTCAGGCGGCCTGCATTTGCTCGGTCTGGCCATCGATGATGCCCATCACGTCGCTTTCCTTCATGATCAGCAGCTCCTCGCCGTCGATCTTGATCTCGGTGCCGGACCACTTGCCGAACAGGATGCGGTCGCCCACCTTGACATCGAGCGCCTGGATCTGGCCGGCATCGTTGCGTGCGCCCGCACCCACAGCAAGGACTTCGCCTTCCTGCGGCTTTTCCTTGGCGGTATCGGGAATGATGATGCCGCCCTTGGTCTTCTCCTCGGTGTCGACCCGGCGGACAAGGATGCGGTCATGAAGCGGTCGGAATGACATGGTTTCCTCCAATGGACACACAGGATGACGTTGTTGCCCTGCCCGGACCGGATGACCGGGCGGTGCACGGCCTCGCGCGAGGTCTTTGCGCAAAATGATCTGGTTTTGTCATTTTTCGATTTCAAGAGGTCCGGACGGGAAAATTAGCACTCTCTGCTCGAGACTGCTAACTGGTCTGCGGGGGGAGCTCCAGCGTAGAGATAGAGATGGTCATCAACAGGGGTAAGTGCATCAACCTCGATGGGTCCGCTGTCGTAGAGAATGACTTGCTTCCGTTAATGCACATAACCGATTGCGCGACACGTTAAACCGCGTGCAGGCGAGCCGCGGCCGCTCCCGATGACCACACTCCGCAGCTCGATTCTGATTGTCTCGCCTTGCCTTCAAGCCGCCTTGCTGTGCGTGCGACCATGAGAACCAAAGTAGGCATCAAAGGCGGCGGCCACGGCGCGAACCATAAATCGCGACCGCTGTGCAACGGAAACGCGACCATCACATATGGTCACGACTCCGTCCGCCTCCAGATCCTTGAGACGGTCGTTGCGATCGAGGAGAAAACCTGCATCGTAGCCGAACTCACTGGTGAGCTGATCGAGATCGACTTCAAAATCACACATCAGGCGTTCGATAACTTTTGCCCGCAATTTATCCTCGCGCGTCAAGAGGTATCCTTTGGCGGTGGGTAGTACACCAGCTGAGACCCGCTCGGCGTAAAGACCGATAGGAACATGGTTTTGGATATAGCCGGTCGGCAAACGTCCGATAGCGGAAGCTCCAAGACCGACAAGGGTGTTACATGTGTCCGTGGTGTAGCCTTGGAAATTCCTGCGCAGAGTACCCGTGCGCGCGGCGATCGCCAGCTCGTCATCCGGCAGTGCGAAATGATCGAGCCCGATGCGCACGTAACCTGCCTTCGCGAGTTCGTCCGCAATCGCTTCCGCCTGATCGTTTCGCTCGGAGGCGTCGGGAAGTGCTGCTTCATCGATAAGGCGTTGGTGCTTCTTGAAGACGGGGATGTGGGCGTAACCGAAGACGGCTAGTCTTTCCGGCCTCAACGTCGTCGCCAATGCAACCGTTTCAACGCATGAACGAACGCTCTGGTGCGGAAGGCCATAAATGAGATCGAAGTTGATGCTCGAAACGCCCACCGCGCGGAGTCCCAAAACGGCAGCCTGCGTCTGCTCGAAGCTCTGGACGCGGTTGATCGCTTCCTGCACGATGGGGTCGAAACTCTGCACGCCAAGACTTGCGCGATTGACGCCGTTTTCCCCGAGCGCTTGGATCATAGGGGTCGTCAGGGTACGGGGATCGATCTCCACCGCCACGCTGGTCTGATCCTCGAGTTCGAAGGCGCTCTTCAGCTTGTTCATGAGGTCAGCAAATTCATCGGGCTTCATGATCGTCGGCGTGCCACCGCCGAAATGGATGTTTTTCACGGGAACTGAATTGCCGACGGCAAACGCCACCAATTCGATCTCATGCTTCATCGCACCCAAATACTCATGAACCGGAGCATCCTGTCGGGTGATCGTCGTGTGGCACCCACAATACAAGCACATGGAGCGGCAGAACGGCACGTGCAAATAAATCGAAACCGGTCCTGCTGTCCCCGCATCCGCAAGGCCTCGGGCATATTCATCCGGGCCAACGGTAGCAGAAAACGCTGGAGCGGTCGGATAACTGGTATAGCGCGGCAGCCGCGCGTCGCCGTACTTCGTGACCAAACAGTCTGACATCCGCGAGTTCCTTTCAACGATCACGAGGTGCTTATGACGCGTCAGGCATGGCGTTTCCTTGTTCCAAGTCAATGAGGAGAGGCTCTGCTACGGAAAATGGTGAAGATTGGTCCGGCCCTACAGCCATCGTCCGGGTCGAAGTCCGGGGCAACGCTTGCAATCCAGACCATCGGAGAGGCTTGAAGAGGCCCATAGCCGGATCCTCGAGATGCCGACCGAAGAAGTCGAAATGCGTGTCCCATTTCGTGCTGAGGCTTTCCAAACAAGCAGGCAAGCCGGTGGGCGGCGCGGCCATTCGCATCGATTTTCAAGTTTCCCGACAGGACATCGCGGAACTGGCGGGGACAACTCTGCACACCGTTGACGTACTCTAAGCGCGTGGAAATCAAGAGGAATCGTGCAAGGCGGCCGTCAAAAACCGACAATCTGCGACCCGCAGCGGTTGCTAAAATTAGCAGAAGGCGGGTGTGACTAGGATCAGGCGTGGCAAATCTGCTCGCAATCGATCGGGTGATTGCCCGCGATGTTCATTCTACAATAAGACGCGACATCCCCCTTTGCGCGGAGCTGGATGAACACTCATGATGGCTGGCTTAGGCAGACGCACTCTGCACGCCCGGAGCGTTTCACTTCAATACCATGAGACGTGGGCTGCTATCGCCGCCTGCTGATGCGATGCATGTCCACAACGCGACCGTCGCTCCGCCTTACGGCAATCTCGAACCGGTTATTGCCTCGCCACGCGCGGTAAATAAAGAAGCGTCCATGGCAATCTATACGCCGGACATCCCTAAAGCCCCGGTTGCGCAGTAGCCTTTCACCCTGGCTACAGCTAATTCCCCTGCCTCTGTTGAGATTGCTTCCTATACTGATAGTGACGTTGGTTTGCGCGCTTGCCGCCGCCGGAGGCAGTATCGGCGTCGATAGCAGTATCAAAGCAAGTCCTAGTGGTACCCACACAGTTTTGCGCAAAGCGTCCTCCCTGACGAAAAAATTCGTTCCACCCGAAAAGAAATGGACTTTTGGGCGTTCGCTTCAACCCCAAGACGTTGGCGTTTGAACATGGGCGATGTCACGTTATCTTATTGTCTGAGTGAAAGCGGTGAGCCGTGAGAATCCGGTACGTGTTCCGCGCTTCGTCTCAACGTGGCAACAACACCGCGACGTGGTTGCGATCAACGACGCCCGCCTTGCCCTCTTTCTGGGGCTTGGTATTCTTCCTCGTCGCGGAGGCCGAGCAATTTGGCATTCGGGGAGTTTACGCTGGCCGGCGCGCCGGTTCTCTTGGAGACGCCAGCCCATAACCGGACGATCGGTGCCGCGCGCCGGCTGTGGTCATATTGCGGGTCGGGCCGAGCCTGCTGCAATCCTGACGTGCTCAGGAGGGGGACAAGCGATGCGAGGGCAGAATATTCACAGCAGCGACATCAGGATTGGCCCCAGTCCGAGATAGGAGGTTCGTTCGATGACCGCCTCGGCTGTGGTGACGCTGATGGGTGGATTGGGCCTGTTCTTGTTAGGCATCCACCACCTGACCGAGGGTCTGAAAAGCCTTGCGGGCGAATCGCTACGTCGCGTGCTCCAGCGGCTTGTCGCGGGCCGGTTCAGCGCCGTCGCTTTCGGTGCACTTTTCACAACAGCCACCCAGTCTTCGACAGCGACAAGCCTCACAGTGATCGGCTTCGTCAGCGCTGGACTGGTTACCCTCCCGCAGGCGATCGCGGTGATCGCGGGGGCGACCCTGGGAACGACCTCGACGCCCTGGATGGTGGCGATATTCGGTTTTCGCGTCCGAATAGCCGACGGAGCACTGCCGATCCTTGGAGTTGGTGCCTTTCTTTGGCTGATTGGGAGCGGGAGGATGCGATCGCTAGGGGCAATCTTGGCCGGCTTCGGGTTGATTTTCACCGGCATCGAATACCTCCAGACAGGCATGAACGGGGTATCATGGAATCTCGAAGCATTCGCAGGCGAGGGTATCGGCTCGATGTGGATGCTGGCCGGAATAGGCGTCCTGATGACCCTGGTGATGCAGAGCTCAAGTGCCGCCGGCGCGACCACGCTTGTTGCGTTGAACGCGGGCTCGCTGACGTTCGTGCAGGGATGCGCGATGATCGTTGGGCAAAGTGTTGGCTCGGCCGCAACCACCGCCTTGGTCACAATTGGCGGCAGCCTTGCGGTCCGCCGGGCAGCACTCGCGCACATCGCTTTCAGCTTGATCGTCGGCGTTCTAGCCATGGTGTTTATCGCTCCGCTCTCCGCCGCGGCGAATTGGGTGGGCGCGGGCCTCGGCGACGTCGATGGTGTGTTGGGACTTGCGGCGTTCAGCAGCATCTTCAAGTTCGCAGGGATCGTCGTCTTTTATCCCTGGCTCGATCACTTCGCACGGTTCATTGTCAACATTTATGGCGATGAAAATGATACGGCCGTCAGCCGTCTCGATCCGGCCATTGCCAAAGCGGGAGGCGCCCTCGCCATCGAGGCTGCATGGCGCGCAACACTCGAGATTGCGTTGGGCGCGGTCCATGCCATCCGCCGCCGGCTTGTCGGCGAATCCGTCGTTTACGAGCCGCCGCTCGAAGCTGTTCAATCTATCGAGCGTTTCCTTGAAACGCTCTCCCTGGAAACGACGGATCTGGGCACCATTGCACCACGCTTAGTTCGGCTTTGCCATGCACTCGATCATCTCTCCCGGCTGCATGTCGACGTCATGCGCATCCCGCCCGTTGCAAGCGGTTGGAAGCCCCCTGACGGCTTCGCAGCAGGCGCCGTGGCGCTTGGCGCGTGGCTCGAGCAGTCCAGGGATCCAAAGGCTGTACCCGCCCCAACCGTTTACAGCGCAATCGAAGCTGCCTCGAAACAACTCCGTAGAGAAAGTGAGATCAGTCGAACGAAACTGCTCGAAGACATAGCGTTGCAACGTACGTCAATGGCCGCCGCCCGCGCAGATCTGGATCTTATGGCGTGGGCGAATGGGACTCTTTACCACGCATGGCGGTTGGCAGAGTCGTTAAGAGCTGCCTCCGGCAAGTAACGAAGGTCTTGATCTGGCAATCGACACTTAGCACCCAAAGCTTGCCAAACGCCGGCGCGCCGCCCCGATACCTCTCGAACTACGGCGCCCCTCCCCGGCAAGGCCCGAGTAGAAGCAACTGTGAGACACACCTGGCTCAATGTGATCGAAACTCGCATCGGTCGCTATCGTCGGCTTCAGCGCACTACCAACACAGGTACGGGGCTATTTGCCAGGACTTCCGATGTCTGGCTTCCGAGCAGCAGTTTCCTGAAGCCTCTGCGGCCATGTGACGCCATGACGATCAGACTGCAGCCACGAGCCTTGACCAGATCGATGATCGCTTCGGCCGGGTAGGCTTCCGGGACGTGGACAGTGTCCACCGATACACCGAGGTTTTCTGCTGTCGCTTTTACCGCCGCCAGCACATTTTGAGCTGTTTCCGCTTGACCGGCTTCATATTGAGCCATTTCACTCGGCCCTGGAATATATGCCCCGGCAATCCCGGCGTGAACGGAGAGTGGGAACCGTTCCGTTGCCATGATTACGGTCACGCGGGCGTTGAGGCTCTTTGCAAGCGACAGCCCATGATCGATCCCCTTTTGGGCCAATTCCGATCCATCAGTGGAAATGAGAATATGGTTGTACATCCTCGTCCTCTCCGAGCGATCTCAAATATTTTGTGAGTCTTGGCCTTTCTGCAAAACTGTCAACGTGATTTTACTTTACCATCGCCTGGGCATGCCGAGGTGGCCGGACCACCCGTCAACAGAAACGCCTGGCTTGGAGCGTAGGGACAAATTCCTTACCCGGCCGTCATGACAGCAAAATGGAAAGACGCCGCCTGATGCGGTGAACACCGCACTGCTGTGGTGGGAGGACGTTCCATAGTCCCAACAGAAGGCCGCCGTGCTCGCCGTCTTATCTTTAGAATCGCTCCACCGATCACTTGCGCGCCGCGCCAAGCCTTGCCAGAACCTCGCCAGGGATCTGATAGAGGCTGACGACATCCTTGTCATTGCGGAGTCCACAGATCTCGCGCTGGATAAACAACGCCCAGACCGCGTCGGAAGCCTCGTCAAGCAGGGTTTGTCGATCGGTCTTGTGATTGTTCTCCGGCGACCATGATGCCAGCCTCACCAACGCAGTCTCCACTTTACGCCCCTGGCGGCCCAACACGTCCGCCCGCGCGGACGCAAGCTCGTATTCCAGGGGATTGAGCCCGGCGCTGGCCGACGTCGAGATTGATCGTGGCGGCCTGAGACTCACGACGCCTCCTTCCTCGGATATCGTGCATGCCTTGTCATTGTTGGCACAGCCGCGGTCATCGGCACAAACGAGCTGCGGCAGTCGGATTTTGCCCGACGGCACCGAAAAAACAAGACGGACACTTCCTGGCGAACTGTCGAGCGCCACGGGGGAAACTGCTGGTCGCATCCATTCGGTCTCGATACCCCATGCGGCTGGAGAGCCGAAACGAGGCAGGCACTCCTGCTCGCAGGCGGCGCCATCAGCGCGTTCTGTTTTGCAGTCATTAGTGACGGCGATCATATCGCTCAACACTCTTTTCACCATACCTGCCATGGGCGACTGCGTGCAGCTACGCTCTTCCCGTCGCTTCGACGCGCGCAGTTGCGACCGCGATCTCTCCCACACCGGACCCCTAGCTGTCTAACAAGCTTTATCGAGCCTCACTGGCGGTGGCTTTGACCGGACCCGTGACTACCTGATAGCAGCGAGGCTGATCGGCGCCGGCTTGCCAGTTCTGAACTGGTTTTGCGATTATCTATCGCTACCCAGATGCCCGCCGTACTGATCGGGGGCGATATCTTCTTTGCTCCGCTGGCTCTCCACCCCACTAGAAGACCAGTCGAACTCGCATTTCGTTACGTAAGGTGGAGCCGGGTTCAATCACAATGTCAGCCAGCTCCACGATCCATTTGATTATTTGACGATTTCGACTACACGGTGCGTATGTGGATCGACGATCACGCGCTTCTTGTTGATCACCGTGTAAGCATATGCGTCATTGCTTGGAATTGTATGCACTTCAACCGAAGACGGCAGTTCCGTTCCGACCACGACATCGCCGTCGTAAGCAACGGATGGAACGTCCTGCTCGGTCACATAGGTACGCACCTCGCCAGGCACAGTCACGACCGTCGTTTGAGCTAGAGCGGTGCCGGTAAACGCCAGTGCCGCCGCGGCAGCTATTGTAAGAGCTTTCATATCTGCCTCCATATGTGAAAAGGGGGAACTCCCCTTTCACTTGAAGGTTCCGCGCAGAGAGAACGAGCGGGTCGGATAGACTTACTGAAGCGTTCGGCTTCCGACATCGTCGGGCGGCACTTCAGAGGTAAGGAGAAGCTTGTCTATTCTGCGTCCATCAAGGTCGACCACCTCGAATCGCCAACCATTCATCACGAAACTCTCGCCGACGTCAGGCAGATGCTTCATCTCTTCCAGCACGAGCCCGGCAACTGTCTGATAGTCCCTGTCAGTATCAATCTGAAAGCCCATGAAATCGGCAAACTCATCAATTGGCGTCCAGCCGGATACGAGATAGCTGCCATCGTGGCGGCGTACGATCGCCTTCTCGCCGATCGAGTCCTCCTGAACCGCGCCAAGAATTGCTTCCAGAATGTCGCCGGAGGTGATAACGCCTTCGAAGTGACCGTATTCGTCATAGACCAGCACCATGTGGCAGCGTGAGCGACGAATGGCCTGAATGACGTCGAGGGCGCCTGACAGATCTGATACGATCGGCACTTCCTGCGCAAGAGCGGCGATGTCGACATGGCCCGACGACGCAAGCGCGTCGTAGAAATCCTTAGTCAAAAGCACGCCGATGATTTCGTCGGAGCTATTCCTGCGCACCGGCAATCGCGCCTGGGCAGTCCGGCGGAGTTGGTCCCGAATCTCGGCAAAGCCATCCTCCACATCGATCACCTCAACGTCACGGCGCGGCGTCATTAAGGCTCTCGCACTTCGGTCTGCCAGGCGCATGACCCCGGAAATCATTGCCGACTCTTCCGTCTCGATGACCCCTGCGCTGTGGGCCTCCGCGAGCACTGTCTTGATCTCTTCATCGGTGACGGCATCGCCCGACTTGCCCGACTGCCCGAGAAGTCGAAGGAGGATCCGACCGGACACGTCGAGCAGCCAGACGAGCGGGGCTGCCAGACGAGACAGGAATATCATCGCTGGAGCAACCTTGCTTGCCACCGTCTCGGGCGCGCGAAGTGCAATCTGCTTCGGCACCAATTCACCAACGATTAGCGACAGGTATGTGATGGCAACGACGACTGAACCGACACCAAGCGCATCCGCCGCCGCTAGTGACAAGCCATGAGAGGCCAGCCAGCCGGAAAGTCGCGCACCAAGTGTAGCACCCGAGAAGGCGCCGGACAGCACGCCAACAAGCGTAATGCCGATCTGAACAGTCGATAGAAAACGTCCGGGCTCGTCTGCCAGCCGGATTGCCATGGCTGCCCCGCGGCTTCCCTGATCAGCAAGCACTTTGAGACGAGCAGGTCGCGCAGATACGACCGCGAGCTCGGACATGGCGAGGACGCCATTCAAGATCGTGAGAATAGCAACGATTGAAATTTCGAGAAGCAAAAAAGGGAATCCTGTAATTTCGTAACTACGCGAAAGATAGGCATTCTGCCGCAGAACACCAGCTTCCCGCTTGCCGCAAGCGCGTGTTTCTTTCGCTTCTTCAATATCGTCGATTGCTTGGCACCGGATCACCATGAGGAGTAGGCGCCCGATCAACGACAATAAGCCGTCGCCGGCTGTGAGCGCCACTGCTCGTTTGTCTTCCTCAGGTGCCGCCCGGGCGAGCGGAACGCCTCGCGACTTCTCGTCTGACGGCATAGGCAGTGATCGGAACAAGGATTGCAGCGAAGCCCAGAGCAATCAGCAGATGCAAGTGGAGTTGCAGCCGTCCGAGCAACGCCTCGACGGCTTGACCGGCCACGAACCCGATCGCGGTTATCAGCACGCCCCATGCGAGTGCAGCGATCGCATTTAGTATGACAAACCTGCGCGTAGAAACGCTTGAGACGCCGATTGCAATGGGGCTGATCGTTCGGATGCCGTAGATAAAGCGAAAGGCGAAAATGAAACCTGTCGGGTGAGCGTCGAGGAGCCGCGTCGCCCTCGCGACCGGCTCAGATCCAAGCAGCGTCTGAACATAGGACCATTTAGTGGCGTAGCGACCCGCGAAGAAGAGGACTTGATCTGCGGCAAACGATCCAAGACATGCAGCCAACGCCACCTGCCAGTAGGGAATGAGCTGCCTGTGGGCGAAAACGCCTCCCAGAAACGCTGCCGTTTCCCCTTCCACCGCAGCTCCAAGAAAAACGGCCAGGACGCCGTACTCACCAATCAGCCTTTCCAGCAACGCCCAACCTCCGGCGGCCCCACAATACGCAATCTGCCCTGAATTGCCCCTTGGGGCAATCTTAGCTGCGAGCAGGTGACCGACCCTTCGGGTGCGCCAAGCTGGTTGCGCCTGTGCTACCCAGCAATGCACAAGACTTCAATGCAATGATGCGCTCGCAACCCGCTAAGAATGTGTTAGCCTTACAGGGTGGTTTTTGCTAGCGGTCTGGGGAAGCGCGATGCAGGACAACGATCCGAACAGCGCCAGGAACCCATCGGCTAGGAGCGGCCGGAGGAAACCCGAAGTCGCAACCGATGCGATCGAGCGCCGGATCGTTACGGCGCTTTGTTACGATCTCGTCGATTCGACCGAACTCTTCCACCGCATGGATCTCGAAGATTATCGAGAATTGATATCGGCGTTTCAATCGGCCGCAAACAAATCTATCGCAGCGCATTCGGGGGTATTGCGGGTGGAAGCCGGCGATGGCGGGCTCGCCTTGTTTCCGACCGACCTCGGACCGCGGGATGCCGCCTCCCTTGCCATACGGGCAGGCTTGCAGATCGTCGAAACTTGCCGACACATTGGCGAGGCGGCAGGTCGCGCCGATCTGCAAGTTCGCGTTGGCATTGCGACGTCCATCGCCCTCGTCCAGGGACCTCAGGCGCAGGGCTGGAGCCAGGAGCCTGTTGTCGGCGTGGCGCTTGCTCTTGCCACCCGTCTTGAGACCGTCGCCGCTCCCAACACCGTCTTCGTGTCCGATGAAACCTGCAGGCTGGCTGGACGCTCGCATGCATTCTCGTTCGAGGGCATATGGAATCTGAAGGGCTTCGAAGCGCCGGAAAGAGCCTGGCGCGCGCTCGGCCATAAGAATGAAGTCGACAGATTCTATGCGTTTGGAAGACTGGGTAGCCCCTTTGTCGGCCGCACGGACGAACTCGGCACACTCTCGAAAGCCTGGAAGGGCGTCCTGGCCGGAACCGGGCAAACGGTCGTCATCGAAGGGGACGCCGGCATTGGAAAGTCACGCCTCCTTCACGAGTTCCGCAGATTAACGCGCGCAGAGCGGTCGAAATCCTTCCTCTTCCAATGCGTGCCAGGCGGCTTTCATTCGACACTCCATCCCCTGGTGAACAGCCTCACCGGCATGCCCGAAACGGGTGGACAATCGAAATTGACCGCATCCACAGTCGCTGGACGCTTTCGGCGCCACGGCATACGGCAAGACGATATCATCGAGATCTTCGCCTATATCCTTGGCGCCGAGGGGCGCAGCGAAAGCCTGGCGAGCATCAATCCCAAACTGATACGAGACCGAGCCAAAAACGCAATCTCACAGGTGCTGCGCGCCCTGTGTGAAGGCGGACCGGTTCTCATCGTGGTTGAAGATATCCACTGGATAGATCCGACCTCGCGCGAGTTTCTGATGGAGGCGGCTCGCACCATTCCTGGGCTGCCAATCCTTCTCATCGCGACGATGCGTCCGGAGCCTACTGTGGAATGGCTGGCGGAGACCAATCCTTCCCGATTGCTTTTGCGACCTCTCGGTGCTGACGAGACGCGGCTGGCGATCGAGCGCAATTGGCCACCACATCGACGGGCCGAATTTTCAGAGCTGTTTGAGGTTGCGGAACGAATTTCGGGGGGAGTCCCGCTCTTCATCGAGCAGATATGCCAATGGGTGTCCGAGACCAAGGTCGCCGACCAGGTGACGATGCCGAAGACTGCATCGACGACGCACATTTCGGCATTCGAAGAAATTCTCGAAGCGCGGCTCGGCCAATTGGGACCGATCCGGGATGTGGCGCGAGCTGGCGCCGTTGCAGGCTCCCGTTTCACCTTGCCACTGCTTCGTAGGCTGCTCCCGGACTATGGAAAGAAGGCATTGGCGACCGCGGCAGACACGCTGTGCGATACCGGTTTCGTAACGCATGTACGTGCTGGTGGAACCGTCACTTATGGTTTTCGTCACGCTTTAATTCAGGAAACGATCTACAAGCTGTTGCTGCGGAGGCAGAGCCAAACGCTCCATCGGCGTCTCTTTGACGCTCTGAGCGAGGACCCCACGATTGCGCCTTGGATCGATGTCGGCTCCCGTGGCGAACATGCCGAACATGCGGGCCTCAAGGAAACGGCCGTGGGACTGTTCATCTCGGCTGGTCAAGAAGCGGCCCGTCGGTCGGCCTTGGCAGAGGCCCGCCATCATCTCGAACACGCCCTCTCGATCTGCGACGATCTCGAAATGGTCGACCGGATTGATCGACTGCGGCTGACGGCGGTGACCGCATTGGGACCGGTGCTTGCCGGGGCGGTCGGCACGAACTCACCGCCGGCGCGCAAGCTTTACGAAGAAGGAGTGGAAATCGCCAATCGCCAGCCGCTGGAAGAGAAGTCGCGATGGTTTCCAATCTATTGGGGTTGGTGGCTGACAGGATCCGATTTTCTAACAATGCACGAGCGTGCCATGGAAGTGCAGGTCATGCTGGCGGGCGTTCAGGATCCGGAGATCCGCCTGCAGATGAACCATTGCGTCTGGGCAATCGACTTCAACCTCGGGCGTCATCGGGAAACGCAAAATGCGATACGCGAGGGCCTAGCCCTCTACGACATACAAAGGGCCTCCGAAGCGCGAACCATCTACGGCGGTCACGATGCGCGCGTCTGTGGACTCGGTCAACTGGCGCTTTCCTTGTGGCTGACGGGTCATGTTCATGAGTCCGATCGTGTGCTTCAGGAGATGATCCAATTCGCGAATGAGATCTCCCACCTGCCGAGCAAGGCACACTCTCTAGACACGGAGGCAGTCTCCGCCTTTTATCGCAATGACTACAAACGCTTGGCAGCTGTTTCGGAAGAGATGTCTGAATTTGCCAAACAGCACGAAATGCAGTCCCTCGTGGGCCTTTCGCATTTATTCGGGGGGTGGGCTGAGGCACATCTTGGAAATCTTGCGGGCGGCTATTTGAGGTTCTGCAAGGGGTTTGATCTTCTTGGAGAGCTCGGCGCGGTCATAGACTTGCCGATCTATCTCTCAATGCAGGCCGCAATGATCGGTCTTGACGGCAAGATCGATCGCGCCATCGAGGTGGCGAGCGAAGCGATCCACAAAGCAAGGGAAACCGGTCACGCCTATTGGCTCGCCGAGCTCTACCGCGTGCGCGCCATGCTGCATGCCCGCGCCGGTGCTTTACGCAATGTCGTGATGGCGGATCTGCATATTGCTGCAGAGACTGCCCAAGCACAGGGGGCAGCCGCACTCCAGCAGAGAATCCAGCAGTCGATCGAGGAGCTTGGTCTTGTTGTCGACCGGTGAGCAAAACTGCGCTGTTTCAGGGGACGAACTCTTCGACGAGTTTGCGGCAGAGATCTCCGCCAACTTCGGCACATCGTTGGCCCGCGAGGCAGATCCGCCAGACAAGTACCTGCGAAAGCTCCTGCCAATTTGCAGACAGGCAGGAATAACACGCATCGCAGACCTCACGGGGCTTGATCGGTTGGACCTGCCCACTGCCCAGGCAATCCGTCCAAATGCCCTTTCAGAGGTGACTTCGCTTGGTCGCGGCCAATCCATCACCCAAGCCGCCATCGGCGCGATCATGGAGACGCTCGAGCGCCATCATGCCGAA
Organism: Rhizobium mesoamericanum STM3625; assembly: GCF_000312665.1. GTDB lineage: Bacteria > Pseudomonadota > Alphaproteobacteria > Rhizobiales > Rhizobiaceae > Rhizobium > Rhizobium mesoamericanum. The sequence goes on from NZ_HF536773.1 coordinate 225,525, forward strand.
TTGGTTCCGGCCAACAGCGCTGTCCTTGGAAGCGCCAATGAGCTCGCCATTCTGGAAGGCCTGTTCGATAATCAGCTTGCCGCCCAACCAACGCCCGCCTGGCGGCGAACACCAACCCTCTGGATTTCCGGTTATAACCTCGGCTCCGGGCAAAACCAGATGGTTCCTCTTGAACTTGTGCACACACGTTATACCGACCCGCCCCCGGACTTCGACGGGCTCTTCCTGCGCACGACGACAGGCCTTGCCTGCCATTCAACCTGGCATCAAGCAACAGCGCACGGTCTCTTCGAGTGCATAGAACGCGACGCAATTGCGAGAGCGTTCGACACGCACGGCTTCTTCGACAGATACCGGCTTGCTCCGGAAGCCCTCGGCCCCGCCGTCAGTCGCCTGACCGGTCTTTTATCGGCACATAATATATCGGCCGGGTTCTGGCATGCCCCCTCCCCGACTGGCGTTGCCGTCGTTTGGTGCCAGACCATCGAAATCGGTCCCGGTCATCCAGTGCTTGCATTGCCAACAGAAGGTTATTCGGCTGGGCAAGACCTCGCACAAGCGGCGGAAAATGCCTTGCGCGAGGCGCTGGCAACCCGCGCCGGAGCCATTTCCGGCGCTCGCGACGATCAGACGAGGCTCCACTATCACAAGCGCATCGACAGCATTGTTTCAAAGGCCCGGCAGCTCATCCTCAATCCAGATACTTTCATACAAATCGCAGAAGATCGTCCCGTGTCCACTCTTCAGGAACTGCTGAAACGTGTCACAGATGCCGGGCTTGAACCCGTTCTTGGGGTTCCGTTGGGTTCGAATTTTGACGCCCCTGTTCGTTGCGTCCGGGTGTTGATGCCGAGGGCTCGCCCTTTCAGCGTCGTGCGTTAGGAGGTCAAAAATGAGTGCGACCGATCAAGCCGGGCCGATACTGGTCTTTTTGGGTCCGACGTTGCGACTGACGGAAGCTCAAGCTGCGCTTGATGCCATTTACCTGCAGCCAGTGGCCCAGGGCGACATACTTCTTGCTGCTCATGCATTTCATCCAAAAGCGATGGTGATCATTGATGGACAGTTCGAAGACCGCCCATCGGTCAGGCACAAGGAGATCTTGTGGGCGCTTGCACAGGGGATCGTCGTGATCGGAGCCGCAAGCATGGGAGCGCTTCGGGCAGCGGAGTTGGCCCCATACGGCATGATCGGCGTCGGACTGATCTTCCGGTGGTACCGGCGCTGGATGCTGGCCCCAGACGATGCAGTCGCAGTTCAATCGGGGCCGGCGGAACTGGGCTTTCCGCCGGTGACGGACGCATTGATCGATCTTCAAAAGACATTTTCCCATCTCATGCGACAAGGCCATGTAAGCGCCGCTCAACGTGATTGTTTGACAGCGGCTGCCCGGCGAATGAATTTTCGTGATCGATCCTTTGAAAAGATACTTCGCGCCGAGGGTTGGCGCCGAGAAGAAATCGCCAGCCTGCGGCGTGAATTTGTTCGACAGAAGGCTCTCGACGCACTATTGGCGCTGAACCTCGCGCCTAGATTGTCGCCTGAATTTGCCGCCGATCGCGGATATAAAACCTGGGTTGCAACGAATACTTTCATTCGTGATCTCGAGGCAGCTAATATTGACAGAAATTTAATTAATAATTACTAATTAAACGTAAAGTTGTTTCGACCCGTAGGGCGAGGCCAACATGGATGTGCAGTCGAGTGTTGGGCGGGCCTCTACCGGGGCCGGCACGGGAACACGATTCTGGATTTTTCCTCAACCTCCCTTCATCCCGGGCTACGAGGAGCCAGACCGCGTTTGGCTGTCTATTCTACCTGACGAGATCCAGGCGGGCCCAAGCGATGCCCGAATGTATGTGGCTGATCCGCTCTATAGCAAACAGCCATACGGTTTTTCGCGCCTGCCACCCTTCAACGGCATCAGGCGTCCACCGGTGCGGGCCGGCCCCGACGGTCATTTCGACAGCCTCGACCCGCTATCGCGCCCCTATCTTGGCGTGCATGCCTATGCCTGCATTCATCGCGTGCTCGAAATCTGGCAGAGTTATCTCGGTCATCGGGTTCGCTGGTTCTTCGGAGGCACAATTCCCAGACTGGAGATCATTCCTTTCGTCGAATGGGACAACTCACAGGCGGGCTATGGCTTTCTAGAACTTGGACGCTCGAATGCCACTGGCACACCACGACCTTACGCCCTGAACTTCGATGCGATCGCCCATGAAGTCGGACACCTGATTATCTACTCGGAAATAGGCGTACCGATCGGCGCCTCCCGCGAGAGTGATTTCTTCCCCTTCTCGGAAGGATTTTCCGACTGTGTGTCGCTGATCTCTTTTCTCTCCTTTGATTCCGCTATCGACCGTCTTTTGCGAAGGACGCAGGGCAATTTGCTGCTCTATAACGAGCTTAATCGCTTCGCTGAAACCAGCCCGGAAACCCAGATCCGCCTCGCGACCAACTTCAGACGCATGTCAGAAGTCACCCGTGAGCCGCACGACCGAGCGCTGCCTTTTATCGGCGCCGTATTCGACGCGATCGTTGAACTTTATCATCGCAATCTCGTGGCCAATGGTTCTGCCGAACGCCGACTTCTCCAAGTGGATTTACGTGATCTGACACTCGACGAATTTGGTCGCTTCCGCGAGCTGACGGCGCAGTCTTTTCGTAAAAGACCCCTGTTCTTCCAGCTGGCATTGGAAAAGGCCCGTGACGACATCGGACGCGCGCTCGGCGCATCACTGATGAAACTTGACGCGCGGACTTTGACACTCAACCAAGCCGCAAGGGCAATTGTTGATGCCGCCGAAGGTACCGTGGCGGAAGTTCTGAATGCAAGTTTTGCGTGGCGAGAAATCATTTACTGACGCAACCCGAGAGGAGAGGGCAATGAGCGATTGCTGCATAAATCCAAACGTCGGAACGTCCGGCCCCTACGACCCGAGTGAGGTGCGACTGTATGGACGCGCTGCAACCGAAAGCACCAAAATCGAGGACCTTGATGATTTTTCTGACGACGACGGGGTGGATTACACCGAAAGGAACACGAGCGCCGAAAAGGCGAAAGCAAGCGTGAACATTTCGCTGCAGTCTGGCCACAAGACAATCTTCCTGCCGATAGCAGTGGGGCTGCCGTGGCGCAGCTTTGGAGACCCCTGCCGAGGCTACCTCAAGAGCATCGGCGTTATCTATGGCTACGCCTACGAAGGGCATTGCTACAAGCTGCCAAAACCCCAGATCATGCTGCTCCCAGAGCTGCCAAAACCCATTGCGCATGACGATTGCGGCTGCGATTGCGGCTTCTCGCCGGCGCTTGGCTACCTCGTCTGGCAATTGGACAAAAGGCAGAGTGCAGTTGCACTCGATGTTAGGACGGACGATCTCAGGACGCTCGTACTTGATGAAAACATGCCCGGGAACAGATCGCCGCAGGCCTATTCGCAATCCTTGTCCATGGCACCCATGCGTGCACGGGAGTGACTACCCCGGTTTGAGATATCGGTTTTCCGAACGGCCGGTCTGCCGTGCCAGCTAGCTTGCGGACCTCTGTTCCGCTATGCGGGCAAGATCCGACTTGACCAGGCAGCAAGGGGAGCAGTGCCGCCAGGGCTTGGGGCCCTGCGTCTGACGCGCAAACTCTGCTGGCCAAGCGGCAAGCCACCGGCAAGGGCAACCTGGCAGCCCCTGCCGACACTGCCCCCGACGTGCTCTTGAAGGCCGTCGTCGTGCCCGCTGCGAATTAGACACGGTTGGATTCGACACGATCAGTAGTGTCACGTTGTTATTAGGTCTGTTGAATCGGTCGACGAGATGAAGGCTACGTTCCGTTCACGATCTTCTTGAACCCGTCAGCCGAGCCTTGACCCTTGCCCGACCTTACTGCTTTGTTGGGCACGCCTTCGCGAGGCGAGATATCTGGTCGCGCGCCCCTGTGAGTTCAAAGCCGGTGCTGTAATCTATCTCACCGGCCTTGATGGCGAACATGGTGGCGAAATCAGCGCCAGATGTGAGGGCGGCAAGCAGCTTCGGATGCGTTGAGAGAACAATCGTTCGCTGATCGGGACTGTTGCCGTCGAGGCGGATCGTCTCTTTGTACCTCCCAATCTCGAAGCGCGCCAATCGCAGGCCGTTCTCACCAACAGTGGCATCGCCGATCTCGAAGATGAGACCATTCTTGGCGTCGCACCGGACCATGTAACAAGCCTCGATGTCGCTCGCATCAAGCATTGAGCATGTTCCGACCGCTCCGGCATGCGAACCGGCGAGCTTGACCCATGGAGCGGGCGGCTCGACTTCCTGTGAGAGCGCAGATGATGCCGAAAGGCTCATGCCAAACACACACGATGCCAAACCAATCACGCCTGCGACTGCCAGTCTGTTGGACCTCATCCTATCCTCGTTTTTCCACGACGTTGTAAGCCCAATAGCGCCTCGACCTGGACGCGCTTGTCAAGCTGGATGCACGGCAGACGCAGACCAGCAGGTGGGCGGCACTTATGATCACCTCACTCGCTCCTGGTCGGCAGATCGGGATAGGAGACCATTCGTCATGTTCTCTTCTACGAGGCGTTCATCTTGTTGGGGCTGTTGAGGGCTGAGGTCCGATGCGACAGGCACCCGAAACTGATCAACGAACGCCCCTTGCCGCGGTCACCGGCCCGGGCGCACCAGCGATCGTGCTCTGTCGATTTAGTCGCGCGCTTCGGTTCTCATTAACAGACTTGGCGGAGCCCTTTGAAAGCCCACATCCTCCTCGCCCATCCGGCGCCACGATCACGCCTTGGCATCCTGCTGGCTCACCTTTTGCTAGCGCCGGAAGATGTTCCACGGCTCCGATCGATTTCGCCGCTCTCTCCGGCGCCCTGAAGCAGTGCCGCATCGTCCCTATCGTCCCGCAGGTCCTGCGCCGTCTCATGTTGGTCTTCGCCGCCCAATTCGTCGCAGGCTTGTTGCCAATTGCGCAATGCGGCACCCTCTGGGCGGCCCTCACTCTCCCAGATTTCGTAAGCGCGACGTCGGATTTGCTCTTTCTTATTCGAGACCATGATGCTTTCCTCCGAAGCAGACAGGCACGTTCAAAGAAGATTTAAGAAAAATGGCGGTCTCGTCGACATCCATCAGCCATTAAATCGCCGCCCGATGGCATTGATTGAAACGTCAGCGGCAAGGTGCCACGGTGTGAGTGATACAGGCCGGTCCAATCGCTCACCGGAACACACTTGCGATAGCAGTTGGCTTAGGTAGAATATGAAGAGTAGGAACCAGCATGGCGCTGAGCATCAAAGAATCCGAGACTGAACGCCTCGCCAACGCGCTCGCCGAGAAAACCGGAGAGACGATTACCATGGCCACGCGCCGCGCCTTGGAAGAGCGGCTGCGGCGTCTCTCCAATGCAGGAAATCGCACCGTTCTATTGGAGGAGCTTGCCGCCAACCGCAGGCGCTGGGGTAAGCTGGCGGTTCTCGATAACCGTTCTACCGACGAGGTTCTGGGCTATGACGAAAACGGACTTCCCGGCCGATGGTAATCGATACATCCGCGGTCGTGGCGATCGCCTTCAGCGAGCCGGAAGCCGAAGCATTCGAGGCAAAGATTGTTGATGCTCCACGGCGCTTCATGTCAGAGGCTTCAGCCCTCGAGTTGGCAATTGTGATAGAAGCGCGCATGGGTGAGGCAGGCGCTGCGGAATTGGATTTGTGGCTTCACAAAGCCGGCGTCGAAATCGTCTCGGTCGACACCGACCAGATCACACTCGCGCGACGAGCTTGGCGTGCCTTTGGTAAAGGACGCCATCCGGCAGGGTTGAACTATGGCGACTGCTTCTCGTATGCACTGGCAAAGAGCCGCGGCAAGCCGCTCCTTTCAAGGGCGATGATTTCCCGCGAACCGACATCGAAACAGTGTGAAGTGATTTGCGCGGTTCGGTGATGAACCCGCGGGGGCTTTAAGGACCAACTGATCAGATCGACGTTGGACCAAAAAAGCGCGTGCGCACAACTCAACGCGCAACGGCAATCTCCCAGACAACTCTGAAGAATTTCTGAAAGGAAACCTCATGGAAACCGAAACGGTCACGATTGAAAGCCGGAACGATTTCGCGCAGTGGGCAATCGAGCGGGCGCGGGCGATCGTGGCCGAACAAGGCGGAGACCTTGCGATTGCAGCGCGCGATATGGACGAGCAGGCTATCGGGCAAGCGGAAACGCCCTCGGCAGCGCCATAACAGAAGCTCTCCTCGACGTATTTGACAGTTTGGTGCCGGCAGGCGACGAATAGGCTCAACGCACCGGTGTTTGATGAAGAGACTATCGGCAATGCGCTGCCGCGCTGCACCGTCAAACTCCTTTTGAGATCCCCCAATCTACGTCGGGTTTTGAAGAGAAGCCCCCCAATGACGGAACCCTGGACAACTAGCCGCGGCCTGATCACGGCAAACGGGGCAGATCGTGCCAAGGCGTGCGCTGTCGATGGTCCCCTTCTGCGCCCGCGCAAAGCTGGCCGATGCCATCCGACCTTTTGCACTCAGCCTCTGGAAACGACATTCGCCCTCTCCCGAAGAGTGAGTCGGCGTCACGAAGTTGCGCCCGCCATCGACGCCTATTTGCATTCCAAGCGTTATTTCTTCGAGCCGGCCAGCCGACTTTTCGAACAATTCTCCAGTTGGCATGCCACCTCTCGAAAAAGGCGCATCGGACAGTTTGCTTTTTGGTCCCGCCGAGATAAGGATCCTCTTGTGTGACCAAGGAGTTTTCCATATCGATGTCGAAACCCCGGTTGAGACGGGAGGCAGATCTCCTTCTGCATCGTGGGACCAGGGCGGCCAACGGCGACTATCCGGTGAGCCGCGCGAGGAGGCCTGCTGCGGTACAACGCCTCATCGGTGCGTTGGGCAACATCATGCTGTCCGACGCCGCGCCGTTCATGGAAAAATTCGTGGCCGGGAAGGTGTTCCACCTGCTGCAGGAGCCGCGTGCAATCGCAACGAAACCAGCCACGCCTGTGCCCTTGGGTCCCCAGTTGCAGTTTGCGCTGCGCAACTTGGCCTTGGCGGGCGGGCCTTTCGCTGAGGTCGCGGCTGCCATCAATGACCTTGCCAAGAACCTCGAATGGGTTGCGAGCAAGACCGGCCCATTTGCCAGCATCAACATAGAGCATACGCACGCACATGCGATGGTGGCAGGCATCTCAGGCGTGGAGGAACGGGATGACGTGGCGCTCGGCCTGACTGTAATGGCACCGTACAGCCGTTTCCCGGATCACATTCAATATCGGTCCCGCGTTTTCCTGGCGCTATCCGACTGCGAGTTTTCCTGTGACGACAAGGGATGGCAGCGCGCTTCCATCGGCTCCATTTTCTTCAATGAAGCGGGTCATACTGTCGCGATGCGGTGCACCGCGCGTCCCCTTCTGGCCGCCTGGTGCCACCTCGAGCGATAGCTGACCGCCTCCTCATTTGCCTTTTGCCGTTTGCGCCCCAAACTTTTGAATCGAAGGTCATTCGAGAGAGGATAAAGCCCCTGCGCAGCAATCAGACAAATGTCGGATCGGGCGAGATGGCCGATCGGATTTATGGCAGTGACTGGGTGGAAAGCGGCCTTGGCCCGCCGGCCTCGTGGCCGCTCTGCCTGAAATCGGCCGTCGACCTCATGCTGCCGGCCAAAGCACAGATCGTCTTGTTCTGGGGCGAAGATTTCATCGCCTTTTATAACGATGCCTATGCGCCCACCATCGGAAGCAAGCATCCTCAAGCCCTCGGTCGCCCCGCCCGGGAGAACTGGAGCGAATTGTGGAGCGATCTGGAACCGCTCCTGCGGCGGGTCCTCGACCACGGAGAATCGGTGGTCGCAAAAGACCGGCCGTTCTATATCGAACGGCACGGATATCCCGAGACCGTCCACTTCGACATCTCCTATTCACCGATCAGGGACGAGGCTGGCAAGATCGGCGGCGTGTTCTGCATCGTCGGCGAGACAACGGAACGCGTGAAGTACGAAACGGCATTGCGGGAGAGCGACGAACGATTTCGTGCGATATTCTCGCAGACTGCGGCAGGCATCGGTCAGTCGGATCTCGCCGGAAGGCTCCTGCTCGTCAACAGGCGCTTCTGCGAGATCGTCGGTTATTCAGAAGAAGAGCTTTTGAAGATGCGGGTTCAGGACATTACCTTTCCCAAGGATCTCGACGACTACGTCCGATCTTTCAGGACAATGCTGGAAACCGGTCAGAGCTTTGACATCGAGAAGCGCTACGTTCGTAAGGACGGAAGCCTTGTCTGGGTGGCGAATTCGGTCTCCCCTCTGCGCGACACGAATGGAGCCGTGCGGCAGACCGCCGCCGTTGTCGTCGATATCACGGAACGCAAACGGGCTCAGGAAGTTGAGCGTCGCCTAGCCGCCATCATTGCCTCATCCGATGACGCCATTCTCAGCACCGATCTGAACATGAGGATCACCAGCTGGAACAGCGGAGCCGAAAAGCTCTACGGCTACTCGGCTGAGGAAGCGATCGGCCACTCGGTCGTTCTTCTGGTTCCTGACGACAGGATTGAGGAGGAACCGGCGATCATTCGGCAGATCAGTGCCGGTCTCAGGGTGGACCCGTTCGAGACCAAGCGGCGGCGCAAGGATGGCCGCTTGGTCGATGTCTTGCTCAGCGTTTCCCCCATTCTTGATGCTTATGGCAGGACCGTTGGAGCCTCAAAAATTGCGCATGATATCAGTGCGCGAAAGGAGACCGAGCGACTTCAGACTGTTCTCGTCGGCGAACTCAATCATCGCGTGAAGAACGTGCTCGCAACGGTGATGGCCATCGCACGCCAGACGCTCGGACGCGACGAAGCCAACAGAGTTGGAGTAGAAGCGTTCGAGGCCCGCCTTGCCTTGATGTCAAGGGCACACGATCTCCTGACGCATGGCAACTGGGAACAAGCTGAGCTGGAGAAGGTCGTCAGACAGGCGCTTTCGCCATATCAACAGGAGAGGTTTTCGATCTCCGGGCCGAGTATTCAACTTGCCCCGCGAGCCGTCGTGTCGATCTCGCTGGCGCTGCATGAACTGGCGACGAATGCCGCCAAATATGGCGCCCTGTCGGTAGCGGAAGGCCACATTTCGATTGAATGGTCGCTTACGCGGAATGAACCTGCCAGGCTGCGACTGCAATGGCGGGAAATGCGGGGGCCGGCTGTCACTCAGCCCTCGCGCAAAGGCTTCGGTTCACGCCTGATTGAAAGCCTGCTCGCGGCTGAGTTGAAAGGTGACGTGACCATCACCTACGATGCTGCCGGCGTGGTCTGCGTCGTCGACGCCCCTGTTGGCGCTGGATGGGATCACGATCCCTCGCTCGGATCTGCGCCGTGACACCGCTTCGGCCCATCCCGCAACCAAGACCCCTTTGGCGACACGCCGCGTCAGGTTGCCTCTCCACATCATGCGGCGAGCTGCGGCCGGAAGACCACATCGGCCCAGTAGTTCGCTGAATCATAGGTGCTGGTGGGGAAGAGGCCCGAGCTGGCGGAGCCGCCATAGGCATAGACGCCGTTGCCACCGGCTGAGGCACTCGACAGGGCCGTCAGCGGGCCGCTGCTGACGTCGCTGGTGAAGAAGCCGTCGGTCGCCACATAGGCTCCGGTCGTGTGGTACGACGCGACATAGGTGGTATTGGCAGCGATGGTAACCGCGGTCGCAAAGTTGACCGTCTGCCAACCGCTCCCCGTGGTGCCAGAATAGGTGGCTGTGGCAAGCTTGGTGCCTGTCGACGTCCACAGGTCTACGACGTTTTGACCGTTGTCGTTGGCGCTGCGATAGAATCTGATGCCGGTGACGTCGCCGGCAACGTTCGACTGGAACTTGACGCCGAGTTCGAGTTGCTGACCATCGTTGAGGTTCGTCTGGGCCGGTGTGCTGGAGGCGCTGAACAGGCTGTAGGTCGAGGGCGCTGTCGTGGTGATATTGAAGGTCT
>NZ_HF536773.1:235581-719671 GCF_000312665.1 Rhizobium mesoamericanum STM3625
ATTGTTCGAAGCCTGGTTGAATAATACATCGACCCAGTAGTTCTCGGCGTTGAAGGTGCTGCTCGGAAAGACGCTTGACGAATTGTAGGTGTAGACACCGGCATTCGCGGGAGCCGTGAGGAATCCGTTTGTCACGGACGACGCGAAGTAGTTTCCCGTTGTCGTGTAGTGTCCGTAGTTTGTGTGATACGAGACCACATAGGTCGTACCGGCAGTGATCGCGACCGGGTTGGAAAAGCTCGCCGCCTGCCAACCCACATCTGACTCATTGGTGAAGGTGACTGTTGCCAGCCTGGTCCCTGTGCTTGACCATAGCGATGCCGTATGTGGCCCGATGTTCAAGTCGCTCTTGTAGTAGCGCACGCCCGTAACCGTGCCTGCCACTGAGGACTGGAACTTCATCCCCACCTCGACGGCGTTGCCATCGGGATCTGGCACGATGGGCGGAACCGCCGAAGCGGGAAAGAAGTTGTTGCCGGTTACCGTCACGGTGCGGCCGGCACCGGGGGTCTCCAGATTGAGGCTGTCGTCCACCGCCCGAGTCTTGATGGTGAAGGTGCCAGCTGTCGACGCGACCCAGCTGTAGGTCCAGGACTCGTCTCCAACCGCACGGTGCCAGGTCGTGCCGCCATCCGTCGAGACCTCGACCGCGGCGATGACGCCGCCGACGTCAGAAGCGGTTCCGCTGATGGTGACGGCGTTGCCGACCTTCAGGGCAGTCCCGTTATTCGGTCCGGTGATCAATGACACCGGTTTTGTCGTATCCGTCGACTGGGTTTCAGATACCAGGCCGGCCTCCAATGTGCCGGGCTGGATCCCCATGTCGGCCAAAAGGTTGACCATAGCCTGCTTGACGCGCGGGTCGACCGGGGTGGCCTCGAGATCATGGTTCTGATCGAGCCCCCAGGCCCAGTAAACAGTGCCGGCGCCGAACACCAGGGCGCCGCTCGGAGCTCGATAAAGCGTCAGATTGTGCGTTGCGGTCGCCGTCCCGGTAACGGTGCCATAGTCCAGCAGATATTGGGTCACGGGTATGGTTGTCGATGACAGTTCGATCAGTCCGGCGGGACGAAAGCCATTGTCGGGTGATTGGTCCCATTCATATCCAAGGTAGTTCTGCTGGAGCGTGGCCGTCTGGCCCGGTTGCAGGTTAGCCACGCTGGTATCGCGCCAGAAGCGCAGATTGGCGTCGTCGTAAGGGATGGTGATCGCATCGCTTCGGTACGAGTCCACCTGGAACATGGTGCCACTCAGCGCATTCTCCGGCCGCCCTCCCCCAACCGCAGTTGGCGAGACAAACCGTGGGTCCCGGTAGGTCCCAGTCCATTGGTTATTCGGATCGATGGGGCCCGCCCTGGTCTCCTTGTAGCACACCAGAGTGCGATAGGCTTGGGCGCCAGAACTGATGCTCGGAGCAAAGCGCGTCTCCCAGTAGACCTCGTTACCGCTCCAAAAGCAGAGGTTCACACCGGCATCCCGCGCTGCTTCGACGTTGGTGCGCTGTTGCCCCGACCAATACTCGTCGTGGCCGACACTCAGGAACATCTTGTGGTTCTGGATCAGGCTGCCGAGACGATCGGAGTCCATTCCGGCCATATAGGAAACGTCGTAGCCGTTCTTCTCCAGCCACTGGATGGCCGAAAACTCGACTCCGAAGATATAATCCTGCGGTCCTGCCGCCAGGCCGCCGCCTCTCGTGGTGATAGGGCGATTGTAGCTAACTGCGTATGCGCGCCCTGGAGAGGAGTCGCCTCCTGGCCCGTTGCCCTGGTACAGATTGGCTCCGCCCCAGGGGTTGTAGGCCTGCCAGGTTTCATCCGAAGTTTGGAAGAGGACGTCGCTGTGACTGCTGTCGTCACGCACGATGAACGGAATCTGGTTCTCGCCAAAAGTTCCGTCCTGGCGCACGAGCTTGGCGATGTAGATCCCCGAGGCTGCGTCGGCCGGAATTGCCCAGGACGCTGAAACAGCCCAGTTGCCGGCATCGACCAGACCGGTGGCATTGTCGCGCAACGCCGTGGGCTGGTTTTGGACGCCCGTATGCTGAATGGTGGCAACCTTGCGCGCTCCCATGCCGCCGTAATAGCCAAGCCTGTAGATGTCGATGCGATAGTTGCTGGAGTTCGTATTGATTTTGAAACTGACGGTCTGGCCGCGATTGATGCTGATATCGGTGGCGAAGCCCTCGATATTCGAGCTGCCGGCGCCGGTAATGCCCCACTCACTTTGCGGATTGCCTTGTTTCTGGTTTTCAAGAATGATCGGATTGGTCACTGCCGCGGCCGCGGCAAGGGTTTGAGAGGTATTGAGGGTAGTAGCCGCCCCCATCACCGGGCCGGACATGGTGCTGACCGACGCCGTCATCGTGCCGCCACCGCCTCCACCGCTTCCAGGCAGCGGTTCTTTCCAAACTGTCAACGTGGCCGCGTCTTGCGCCGGCAACGGATCGTTGGTCGAGGGAGCAAAGATGCCGTGAGCGCTCGGGACAAAATCTGCTTGGACGTTTAGCCTTGCACCCGGCAATTGACCGTCAGCCTCAATGACGCTGTTGGGGCTGGTATCGCGTGCGGCAACCGGCAGTAATCCCAGAGGCGCGGAAGATCCCACATTGTCAGTGGTGGCCGAAGGAACTGCCGTCTTGATCACCGCGACTTTTGCTGTCTCTGGTTCAAAGACCCCTGCGGCCTTTCCTGCTTCCGGCGGCGTGGCGACATCCTTTTGCAAGGCAAACAGATCAAAGGGATGGCTGATGCTCCCGCCCGCAGACGTCAGCAGCGCGACCGCCCTGAATGAACTGGCGCTCTGCGCGCCGCGCGCCGCTGCAGTTGCGTCCGCCAGCGACAGCGACGCGTAATCGACATCGACCTGCCCGCAAGCAGGAGCGAACTTTGACTGTCCAACGCTCGCTTGCGTGGCGCTACGCGATCTTGCCCTGACGTCAACGGCGAGCCACCTGGCAACCGACGTATCGGCGAAAATTGAACGGAGATTCCACCAGCGATTATCACCACCCATGAGATAACCCTTTTGCGAAACTGTTTGAAGCCGCGGAGCACAATGTCCAAACAAGATCACTCTTGGCTTGCGCACGTCCTACAAGGGAAGATTAACAGAAAATATAGTGAATATACCGTACCTACTTCGATCGACATAAAGCCAACATTTACCGTACTTAAGTGATACAGTTCATCCGTTGTACTTGAGGCAATCGGAAGAAATAGTCTTTTTAGAGAATATTTTTCGCTTCGCCAAAACAGTTGCGGGTATCGCCCAGCTGTCGAGAGAAGCAGAGAGTAAGGCACCTCAGTGATATCATCCCAGAAAGCAGCGGCATTGCTCGGTCGAACGGCTTCGCTTCACGCCAGCCCTCACAGACAACGGGCGGTTTCGTATTGCTGGGTAGCGCGATGTCTTGCTGAGAAGTTTGCCCAATCGGCACGACATCAGCCTAAATCCGCCAGGAATTTCGACGTGCTTTTTGTCGGCTCCATCTAATGGCTGATCCGAAATCCGGAGGGTGTCGTCTCATAAAAGGCCGGTTCCGTCTCGACAGCACTGACCGACGCGCCGGGTGGTCCTTTCCAGAATTCCTTCAGCATCGCCGAAACAGCACCCTGCGGGCCAACGATGAGAGCTCGCACGGAGCCATCGTCTTCATTGCGAACCCAACCCGCTAGTCCGAACTCCTCAGCCCTTGCCCGCGTCCAGACGCGAAAGCTGACGCCCTGAACCCGACCGGATATCCGCACCAGAACCGCCTTGGGATTCTCCTCCACATTGGCCTCCTTTAGGCCTGCCTGTTAGCAAATCTGGCGCATCCGAACAGAATTCAAGCGTGGCCTGCGCCGTCGCACGTGGCCAACATTAAGGATGGATCGAGATTGCGTAATTCTCGATGCCGGGTAGAGCACGAAACGCTGGACTGAATCCAACGGTGCGCTACATTGATAAGTGCTTCAACTTGAAGGGATCTCGATCATGCGCAGGCTTATCGCAGTGACTTCAGTGCTCCTCCTTAGTTTCGTCGGTTCAGCCTTTGCGCAAGCTAGTATGGGCATGGACAGTAGTGGCCGCTTTGACGGCTCGCCGCCACTTGGCACCGCGCCCGACAAGGAAGGAACCGGCGGCGGGGGATTCTCGATCCCTATCGACTTTGGTACCACCGCCAGCACGAACTCCCGCTCGATCCAATGGACGGGCTGCCCCGAGGACCAACGCGGACGAGCACGTGGCGGGTCGAATACACTGACCTATGAGGCATGCCGCAACCGCTGAGCAAGTCCCTGTGTGACGCGACCCCGCGGATCGAATTGGCGGTTCGCGGGATCCTTTCCGTGTGCTAGGAGAGGCGCGCAACACGAGGCACGACCGCCATGCTCCCCTGGCTTCAACTGGATTCCGCCGTCATTCCTGGAGAGGACGGAACATTGCGTCTTAAACAGAGAGGCAATGAATTCTCGATCATGCTCGGCTCGAACGAGCTCATGAACAGCCGCCTCAGCGGCTCCGAGGAGGCACTCGCAACGCTTTCGCAAGAAAAAATCAAGGAGCGGACGCGCCCAGAAGTGCTGATCGGTGGTCTCGGCATGGGTTTCACACTTCGTGCTGCCCTGTCGGTTTTTCCAAGTGATGCTGCAATCATCGTTGCCGAACTGGTACCAGCCGTCGTGCAATGGGCACGAGGCCCTATGTCGGAGGTATTTCAAGGCTGCCTCGACGATCCCCGCGTTGCCATCCATGAGGGCGACGTTGGCGAACTGGTAAGGCGAAGCAAGGCTCAGTTTGACGCGATCCTGCTTGACGTGGACAACGGTCCCGACGGCCTCACGCGCCGCTCCAACGATCGGCTTTACGACTTTGCGGGCCTGCGCGCCGCCCGCGACGCCCTGCGACCCGGAGGCGTTCTCGCTGTCTGGTCGTCGGGACCGGACGCCGGCTTCACGCGGCGGCTTCGTGACTGCGGCTTTGCCACCGAGGCCGTCAATACGCGCGCCAATGGCAAGGGCGGCGGCGCTCGGCATGTCATCTGGCTTGCCGTCAAATAAATCAGCTTGACTGAACTCGTCGTGCGGCCGCGATCGCACTGGCTGCACCCGAGCGCAGCTGCTGTGTGTCGGCCCCGGCGATGACGAAATCAAAACCCATTCTCAACAGTTGGCCGGCCCGCTCGCCATTGCTGCCGAAGACGCAGGCGAATTTGCCATGCGCCCGGCAACGGGCGATCAGATGCTTGAGAACACCGTCCACCTCCGCCGTATCAGGGGCGACCTTCGCTCCATCCGACAACGCGATCGACAAATCGGATGGGCCGATAAAGATACCGTCAATGCCCTCAACCCGCATGATTTCATCTGCGGCATCAAGTGCTGCGCGCGTCTCGATCATGGCAATCGCGACGGTCTGCTCGTTCGCGCTCATGAGATACTCGTTTGCCGTCAGCCCCGTATGGTTCAAAGCCAGTGTCGGCCCCCAGCTACGCTCGCCAAGCGGTGGGTATTTCGTGGCCTTCGCGAGGGCCTCGGCGTCCGATGCCGAGTTGATCATCGGGGCAATGATGCCGGAAGCTCCCACATCAAGAAGGCGCGAGGCCGATGGGAAATCGCCGACCGGAATTCGGGCGAGTACCGGCTTGCCGGCAAGTCGCCCCTGGCCAATGCCGACGGCAGCCGTCCCGATGTCCCAAACGCCATGCTGCATATCCAGCACGATGGCATCAAAGTCTTCTTGCGCCAGGTGATTGACGAACAGCGGATCGGGAATACCGATCCACGCGGATATCAATCCGCCCTCACCGCGCCTGATCCGCGTTGCGAAGCCGTCGATCGCCGTTGCGCCGCTCATGCCATGCTCCTTTCGCGGCTCAGCCGACCGCGTGTTGCTCGTCCCGATAAAATTCCTCGATGAATGTCTTTTCAAGCAGGATGCCGTCCCACTCGTCAGCAAAGAATGGTGAATCGTAAATCAACGTATACGGTCCGCCGTAACCTGCAGTCCGGCATGCTTCCAGGCATTTGCGATAATCCGCGACGTCGAGCCCCAATTCATCGAAATTGGCCTTGGCGTGGCAAAGTTCCGCTCGACGCATGATATCGCAAAGCCCTGCGTATTTTTCCGGCGCGGCCCAGTTGCCGAGATCGCCGTTCAGACCGACTTGGCCCTGCAGGGCATCAAGCAACCCGTTCGTCTCCTTCGGAGAGGCCAGAAGATCGAACCAGTTCTCGGTGACGATACGAACGCCGCTGTTGTTTGCCTGCTTGGCAAGCCAGCCGAGATGGCCCGCTGCCCGCTCAAGGTTTTCGCCTGTTGGCGCCTGCTTTCCAGCGATCACCCGCATGTTCTTGGCGCCAAGGGCTTGCGCAATCTCAATCCAGCCGGCGATCCAATGAATATCGCGCTGCGCGGTCTCCTGATGGCTTGGATCTCCGTCTTCGACGAGCAGCGTCTGAAGCAGGATACCTTCGCCCTCAAGCGCAGCGCGCATTTCCGCAAGATAGGAGGGTTCAAGGCTTGGCAGATGGAACGAGCATATCTCCAGTCGCCCAATGCCGCGAACGGCAAGTTGCCTGGGGATCTCGGTCAGCAAGGATTGTCCCGGCCCGTACGGTTCCTTGCGCGCAATACTCTTTTTCGGATCGGGGCTGTAGGGATAGACCGGCCCTAGCAGCCGATGCAGCGACCATGTCGAAACTGCAAACCGTCCATTCTGCAAATTGTCTTCAGTCATCTTCTCCTCCCGGGAGCAATGCCACCCGTCTCATTCTCCGCGGATAACCGCCTCCGCCGAAAGCGCTGCGCTAAGGAGCGCCTCATCGCGTTTGCGCATGGCAGAAAGCAGAAAGCCGACCGGCATGTCGGCATCCCCCGTCCCACAGGGGATCGATACGCCGCACCAATCGAGGAAATTGCCAAGCATCGTATTGCGCAGCGTCTTGCCGTTGGTTGCGAAAAACAGATCGTCGTTGGCTTCCAGTGGCGCGATTGGCGGGGCGACGTGGGCAACGGTCGGGAAGGCAACGAAGCTGTCACCCACGAGACGCTCGACATCGGCTATCAACTTTTCGCGGGCATCGAGGATCGCAAGATAGTTAGACAACGATGTCTTTTCGCCAAGCTTGATGCGCATCACCACGCGGTGATCCATGTCGGCGGCCTGCGGTCCGGACAACCGTTCGCGGTGAAGCGCGAACGCTTCTGCGGTCACCAAGGCACCATATGTTGCCATGAGCGCCAGAATTTCATCGAAGGCCGGGATCCTAAAGCGGCTGATCGATGCGCCCTCCGCCGCAAGCCAGTCGACCGCCGTCTCGAACGCTGCAACAACGCCGGCTTCAGCGCCATCGAGCACGACGTTGTCAGGGATCACGATATCGAGCCCCTTGAGCGGGCGGGCCACAATTGAGGGCACCGCGGCACCTCGCATTCCAGCATCGATCCAGACCGCATCCTGAACGGTCCTTGTGAGCGGACCGAGCGAATCCAGACTTTTTGCAAGCGGATAGACACCCGTCATTGGGTAACGACCCCAGGTCGCCTTATATCCGACAATACCATTGAGGGCGGCAGGGATGCGAACAGAGCCTCCCGTATCCGTGCCCATCGCCACCGGTACGAGGCCAGCTGCCACCACAACGCCAGCGCCGGACGACGAACCGCCCGGAATGCGCGGAACATCGCTGCTGCGCGGATTGTGCGGCGTCCCGTAGTGCGGATTGATGCCAAGCCCCGAAAAAGCAAATTCGCTCATGTTGGTGCAGCCGATCGAGACCATGCCGGCCTGCTCCAGCGTTGCCACGACGGTCGCATCCGCCTGCGCAACGGGACCGCTTGCCAGTACGGTCGATCCGGCCGTCGTTGTCCGCCCCTTGATATCAAAAAGATCCTTCCAGGCGATTGGTATGCCATCCAGCATGCCGCGCGAGCGGCCTTCCTTCATGCGCTTGGATGAGGCTTTTGCCTCTTCCGTCGCACGATCTTTCAGGATTGCCGTGAAAACCGATCGATCCGCATAGGATTCGATGCCATCGATCACTGCTTCCGTCACCTCGATCGGGTCGACAGCTGCCGTTTGAATGAGACTGGAAAGCTGCGCGACTGACATTGCGCCAAATGATTTGCTCATGGGGTATCCACAGTCTGACTGACTTGCCGAACTAAGCCGAATTTGATCGGCGAGCCAAGCCCTTAAAGTCAAATCAAACCGATTGGTTCGATTTTATGAACACTGCGTTTGTGTATTCGGTCTTCAATCGGAGGCGAAAAAAACACACATGGCTTTTGCCTGCTGCCCGGCGAGAGGACGATCGCACGCCGGTGCATGCATCAGTGTAGGAGTTAACAAAAATGACAAACGGCGAGAGTTGGAACACGGCGCGCAGCGACGTGGTGCACCGCCATGCAACGGATGACGAGTTGAACGGCATGGGCGAACGTGAATACGCCGAGCATGTAAATGCACACAAACCTTCCATATCAGAACGCTTCATCGTTCTTGCGGCCTTTGCGCTTCTGGGCGTCGCAGGGCTGACGGTTCATTATACGGCACCCATGGCGTCAAGCCTTGATACGGCTGCGGTGGGATCGATCTCAGAATCGTTACCCGCAGTCGATTATTGCCGTGAGCACAGCCCATATCCGGACAGAACCTGCTGAGGATCTGTCGCGCGTCGGGCATGGACAACCCTCCCCCGCGATATAGTTATGCGCAAGGGGAGGATTGTCGATGCCCGATGAGATCGACTACAATCTGGAGCGCTTCGTGGATGCGCAGAATGGCGCCTACGAGAAAGCGCTTTCGGAGTTAAGGGCCGGACACAAGCGATCCCACTGGATGTGGTTCATCTTTCCTCAGATGGCCGGCCTCGGCTCGTCGTACATGGCAGAGAAATACGCTCTTCGCTCAGCCGAGGAGGCCGCAGCCTATCTTGCAGACCCCGTTCTCGGCAGCAGGCTTTTGCGCTGTGTCGAGGCCGTCCTTTCGATCGAAGGCAAGTCCGCTCACGACATCTTTGGATCTCCTGATGACCTCAAGCTGCGGTCGTCCATGACGCTCTTTGCGGCGATCAGCGACCACGGGTCGCCTTTTCATAAGGTGATTGACCGGCTCTATCTGGGAGAGTTCGACGATCGCACCATCCAGCTCCTCAACGCCACCAATTAGCGCCGTTCGAGTGCTCAAGCGCTTCTATCTCGTTTGAGATCTCGTTGATCCGCTCTTTCCATTGGTGATCGGTGCCGTCGCCGATCTCTTCATCACCGAAGCAATCACGCGCCTCAGAGAGCGCGAGCTTGGCCTCGAGTTCGGCGCGTTTTCCATACAGACGATGAAGGTAACTGTGATCCATGCCCTTACGTCCCATATCTTTTGAAACGAGAGTAGAGGCTATAGTTCCGGCCCAAGGGCGGATGCCATCACGCAAACGCGGTGATGGCAGCGTTGCAAGCCTTGGAGAAATGATTGCAGCAAGTATCGTTGCCCATGGCCTGGCGCGTGACGCGAGCACCCTCAAGAAGGAGCGTCAGAGTATCGGCCAAAAGCTTCGGTTCGCGCGCACCGGCTGCCAGACAGAGCGCTTCAAGCCTATCGCGCTGCTCTGCCTTGTGGCGTTCGATCACGCCATAGGCCGGATGCCCCTCACCTTTCAGTTCGATCGCTGCATTGGCGAGATCACAGCCGACGTGATCACCGCAAAGGCTCTGCGTTCGCGTTTCGACCCATGCCCTGAGTTGCCCCTTCGGATCGCGGGGATGGGCCGTCTCGAGATCGCGCCAGATCGCCTCGGCCTTTTCCGACGCACGGCGCAGCGTCTCGCAGACGAGCTCGTCCTTGGACCCGAAATGGCGATAGAGCGTCATCTTGTTGGTGAGCGCTGCATCTGCGATCGCATCAACGCCAATACCGCGGATGCCGTGTTCACGGAATAGCTCGGCGGCGGTCGAAACGATGCGCTCCCGTGGTGGGATTTTCTCGTCGGAATTTGCGGGAGACAGCAGGTTCAATGATTCTGATTTTTTTGCGGACAAGGTCCTTGACATCCATGTGACCGATCGGTAACAAATGCATTGTTACTTACCGGTAACACCACTCTTTGCGGAAGTCAACGTGGTTGAATGATGCAGCCGGAGTGGAACACGGGCTACCGCCCACGAAAGGAGGCAAAACCATGAGCAAGACCAGAGAAGACCTGACTATCACCGAAGCCCTTCGCGACCCCCTGATCGCCATGGTACTCCGCGCCGATGGCGTCAAACTTGACGATTTCAAGCGTCTCCTTGAGACGGCTGCCAAGAAGGGTGAACAGCGCGCCTCTCCGGTGGGCAAATTCATGAACATGATCTCCAGCAATCCGGCTGCCATGTGCAGCTATTGCTGAAGCTTCGGGCTCTTCCCTGCCCCCGTGAGAGTCGTCGCTGTTCCAAGCGGCGGCTCTTTCAGTTTGGACGACCTCAGAACAACTCGTATTTCAAGCTGCCGAGAAACTCAGCATCCGCCACGGCATCGATCCCAGCGATCTTCTCTCCGTTAAAAGTCAGGAAGAGCACGACGCGCAGTTGTCCGTTCACGGCAACCACGAACCCGAACTTTCCGTCGATCACTGCTGGCTGCGCTGCCTGAGCCCGACCCTTGAACGTCTCTGCGACGGCATCTGCGCCGCGAAGCTCACGAACAGAAGGATTATACTGCATAGCCGCAGCGTCAGGCGTGAAGACCACCTGCGGATCGAGGATCGAAAGCAGTGCCTTTATGTCACCGAGGCGCGAAGCGGCAAGGAACGCGTTGATGACCTGCTTCTTGCGCGTGGCGTCCGCCTCTGGAACATCCGTCTTCCCCTGGACCCGACGGCGGGCGCGACTTGCGAGCTGGCGCGTTGCCGCCGATGAGCGGTGAATGATCGGCGCAATGTCGTCGAAGGGCAAATCGAACATATCGTGCAGCACGAATGCGATGCGTTCGGCAGGTGCCAATCTCTCGAGGATAACAAGCAGCGCCACGCCGACGGAGTCGGCAAAGGCAACTTGCCCCTCGGGATCGACCGTCCTGGACGCGTCGGCGATATGTTCGTGAATGGGCAAATCAAACGGCTCTTCCCGCCTCGTCTTTCTTGATCGCAGCATGTCCAGGCAGATGCGTGCCACAACGGTCGTTAACCAGCCGCCGATATTGTCGATCGTGCCGGCATCAGAGCGGCCAAGCCGCAGCCAGGCCTCCTGAACGGCATCGTCGGCTTCTGCGCGGGAGCCAAGCATCCGATAGGCGACGGCGCTGAGATGCTCCCTGTTCGCTTCGAATTCTCCCGCCAGCCAATTTTTCTCAATCATTGTCACATTCCTCCAGCCTGTTGCGTCAACTCCATGACGAACGAAACTTGGCCGGTGTGACATGACACGGCCGCGGCGTCATTTCGACAACATATCAAGGAGACACATGATGCAAGCGAGAATGGGAAACCCAGCCGTCGTCATTCCAGAAGCGATGCAAGCGCTGCACGCCCTCGGCACATTGCCGACCAAGTCAGGCCTGTCGCCAATCCTCTTGGAACTCGTCAATTTGCGTGCCAGCCAGATCAATGGATGCAGCGTCTGCATCGACGGCCATCCGCGCATTGCCAAGAAGGCAGGCGAGACGGACGAGCGCCTGTTTGCCGTCAGCGCCTGGCGCGACGCCCCGTATTTCACGCCGGCCGAACGCGCAGCCCTGGCGCTGACTGAGGCGGTGACCCGCCTCAGTGATCGCGCCGATCCGGTGCCCGACAACATCTGGGATGAAGCCACGCGGCATTTCGATGGCAAGAGCCTGGCAGCCCTCGTCATCGCCATCGCCAACATTAACGTCTGGAACCGCCTGAACATCGCCACCCGACAGATCGCCGGCGAATGGAAGCCCTAAAACGCAATCGGGCGGCCGCCTTATCGATGGCCGCCCGACAATAAACTCTCGGGAGGATCAGATGATGCCGCCACCGCCGGCAACCGAGGCCGGACGCTCGGCAGCGACCTTCCTGCGGTAGCCGCTCGCGCGGTAGGTTGCGACCGGATCGATCGCACCGCCGGCACGGCGGCGCGCTTCGGCGAGTATAGGCTCGACATCGGCGCGGTAAGCGCGCTTCAGCGTTTCGGTCGCCATCAGGGCGTCGTTGTCGTCCTGATAGGCAGCCAGCGCCTTGCGGTCGACGATGAGGGCTTGCGCAAAAGCGCGGCGGATTTCGTTGGCGCTATTGATCAGGCTTTCGATCGGGTCGGTCACGTTGTGCGACTGGTCGATCATGTGCGCCGGATTGAAATTGTTGACACCACGCTGCTCGGCATCGACCAGTTCGTTGAAGACGAGGAACAGGCGGTACGGTTCGATCGCACCGGCGTCGAGGTCGTCGTCGCCATACTTGGAGTCGTTGAAATGGAAGCCGCCGAGCTTGCCGAACTGGATCAGGCGGGCAACGATCATCTCGATGTTGGTGTTTGGCGCGTGATGGCCGAGGTCGACGAGGCATTGTGCCTTGGGGCCGAGCGTCTGGGCGATCAGGTAGTTGGTGCCCCAGTCCTGCACGACCGTCGAGTAGAAGGCCGGCTCGTACATCTTGTGCTCGGAAAACAGCTTCCAGTCGTCCGGCAGGGCCTTATAGATGTCGGCCATCGAAGCAAGATAGCGTTCAAAGGCCTTGGTGAAGTTGCTTTGGCCGGGAAAATTGGAGCCGTCCCCGATCCAGACGGTCAGCGCTTTGGAACCGATCGCCTTACCAATCTCGATGCATTCGAGATTGTGCTCGACGGCTTGCGCGCGCGTTGCGGCATCCGTGTGGCTGAGCGAACCGTACTTATAGGAATGCTTCTGGCCGGGGATGTCGGAGAAGGTGTTCGAATTCATCGCGTCGAAACCAAGGCCAAGCGCATCGCCCTTTGCCTTCAGTTCCTTGGCATCGGTCTTGTCCCACGGAATGTGGAGCGAGACACGAGGGGTCGCGCGCGTCAGCTCGTTGATGACGGAGCAATCGTCGAGCTTATCAAAGATGCCGCGAGGTTCACCAGTGCCGGGAAAGCGGGCAAAGCGTGTACCGCCTGTGCCTACGCCCCAGGAGGGAACAGCGACAAAGAACTCGGATACGCGGCGCGTGATATTTTCAATGTCGATGCCACGGCGCGAAAGATTGGCGCCAAGTGCTTCGTAATCGGATTTCAGCGCGGACACGCGCTTGTCGTTTTCCAGCGCAATCAGATCCTGCGCGATCTTGGACTCGGCCATGATTTCCTCCCGAAACATCTGGATACGAAGCGGCGGGCTGAGCCCCGCCGCTGCAGTTGGACTTAGCGCGGGAAGCTCTGCGCGTTGCCGGCGTCGACGTTGATGATGTTGCCGGTCGACTTCGCGGAGAGATCGGACGCCAGGAAGTAAATTGCTTCAGCGATGTCCTCAGGGAAGACATTGAGTTTCAGCATGGAGCGCTTGCGGTAGTGCTCCTCGAGCTCGTCGATCTCGATCTTCGACGATGCTGCACGTTGTTCGCGCCATTCGCCACTCCAGATTTTTGATCCGCGCAGGACCGCATCAGGATTGACGGTGTTGACGCGAATGCCTGCTTCTGCCCCCTCAAGCGCCAGGCAACGGGCAAGATGGATCTCGGCCGCCTTGGCCGTGCAATAGGCAGCAGCGTTCGGCGAGGATGCCAGACCGTTTTTGGAAGCAACGAATACCACGTTGCCGCCGAGATTCTGCTTGCGGAAAAGACGGAAAGCTTCACGCGACACCAGGAAGTAGCCGGTCGCCAGGATGTCAATATTCTTGCTCCACATCGATAGCTCAGTGCTTTCGATCGGCGCAGACGAAGCGATACCAGCATTCGACACCAGAATGTCGACGCCGCCGAATTCGACGCAGGCTTCCGCGAAGGATGAGATCACCGCGTCTTCCTTGGTCACATCGAGTTCGACGCTGCGAACCGCATCTGCGCCGAACTGCTTGGCGAAATCGGCTTTTGTGCTGTCGAGTGCCTCCTGATCGATGTCAGCCAGAACCACGCAAGCACCCTCACCGATCAGGCGCGCAGCCGTTGCACGACCAATGCCGCCGGCCCCGCCAGTGACAAAGGCAACCTTTCCGGCAAGGCTCTTCGGCTTCGGCATGCGCTGGAGCTTGGCTTCTTCGAGAAGCCAATACTCGATGTCGAATGCTTCCTGCTCGGGCAGGCCCTGATACTCCGAAACGGTCGAAGCACCGCGCATGACGTTGATGGCGTTGACGTAGAACTCGCTGGCAATTCGGGCAGTCGCCTTATCACGGGCAAACGACAGCATGCCGACACCAGGAACGAGGAAGATCACCGGGTTCGCGTCGCGCATCGCGGGCGAATTGTCATGCTTGCAGTCGTTGTAGTAGCGCGCGTAGTCGGCGCGGTAGTCTTCAAGCGCGTGGTCAAGGCCGGCAACGATCCCATCCACGTCAGGCTTTGCCGGGTCTAAATTGACGATCAGCGGGCGGATCTTCGTGCGCAGGAAGTGATCCGGGCAGCTGGTTCCGAGCGCCCCGAGCGACTGCAGGTTCTTGGAGTTGACGAATTCAAGCACGGCGTCCTGATCGTCGAAGTGACCGAGCTTGCGCTCCGCCTTGCCAATGCGGCCGCGGATTTCAGGCATCAGGCGGGCTGCAATGGCGCGACGCTGTTCAACCGGCAGGCTCTGGGTGGCAGCCCCCCCAAAAATCGTCTTGCCTTCGGTCTTTTCGGCAAACCAGACGATCGCCTTGTTGATGATCTCGAGCGTCAGCTCGTAACAGCCCTTTGCATCGTTTGCCCATGTGAACAGACCGTGGCTTTCGAGCACAACGCCCTTCGAGTTCGGGTTCGCCTTGACGAAGGATTCAAGGTCGAGGCCGAGCTGGAAGCCCGGACGACGCCACGGCAGCCAGCCGATCTCGTCGCCGAAGATCTCTTTCGTCAATTCCTTGGAGTTCTTGGAGGCTGCGATCGCGATGATTGCATCCGGATGCATGTGGTCGACATGAGTGAAGGGCACGAAACCGTGCAGCGGCGTGTCAATCGAGGCAGCGCGGCTATTGAGGTTGTAGGTGCAATGCGGCAGGAAGCCGACCATGCGGTCTTCGTCCTCGATGCCCTTGTAGAGGCCCTTCAGCGATTCAAGCTTGTCCTGATAGAGGGTGGCGAAGCCATCGAGCTTGATGGTGCCGACGTCGCCGCCCGAACCCTTGACCCAGAGAACCTTGACCTTTCCGCCGGTCAACGGATCCGTTTCCATCACCTTGGCGGACGTATTTCCGCCACCGTAGTTGGTGATGCGCTTGTCGGCGCCGAGCAGGTTCGAGCGATATAGCAGCTTACCAGGCTCATCCAGACCTGCAGCGTATGAATCGTCCCAACGGTTATCAAGAAGCCGGACGGTTGCCGCCATGTCATCCTCCCATGTAAAATTTCTTGAAGGCGCGAATAACCTCAACGCTCCATTGCGGTGACGTATCGCTCATCAAAATAGACATTGTCAATCGAAAACGCTCAAATTCGATTATGCTGCAGCGCAATATGAAGTTTTATGATCGTTTTTGATTGACACATTCTCACAACTGCGAAATAAGCAAGCTAGGAGGAACCCATGCACGAACGCGAACGCCATCGCATCATATTGAGCGCCGTTCAGGAAAAGTCGGTCGTCACGATTCAGGATATTTCTGAATTGACCGAGGCTTCCGAGGCGACGATCCGGCGTGACATCGCGGCACTTCACGTGCAGGGGAAGATCCGGCGCGTCCGCGGTGGCGCGGAGGCCGTGCACCCGCCACAGCTTGGCAGCCTCGCCGGACGCCCCTTCCGTGTTTCGGAATCGGTCAACATCGATAAAAAACGCTCAATCGCGCGGGCAGCCGTCGATCTCTGCGATCCGGGCGATGCCATCATCATCAATGGCGGGACGACGACGTTCCAGATGGTGTACTTCATGGCCGCCCATCGCATGCAGGTGATGACCAACTCGTTTGCGATCGCCGAGCACCTGGTCAAGCATTCGAAGAACACGGTGACGGTACCTGGTGGTGTCATCTACCGTGAGCAGAGCCTCATCCTGTCGCCATTCGACAATGATGCGATCCGCAATTTCTACGCCCGCCGCTTCTTTATCGGTGCCCAGGGGATTGGTCCGCTAGGCGTCATGGAAGCGGACGCACAGATCATTCAGAGCGAGCAGAAGCTGATGCACCAGGCCGACGAGCTCGTCGTGATGGTCGATTCCAGCAAGTTTCACCGCCGGTCGAGCCTCATTTTGTGTCCGCTCGACCGCGTTTCAACGATCATCACCGATGACGGTGTTCCCGAGGACGCTGTGCGGATGATCGAGGATGCGGGCGTCAAGCTGGTCATTGCGAGCGTGGCCTCGCAAGCGAAGGAGGATTCCTCGTCGGTCGCATGAGTGGCGCCGTCAGGATGTAGTCAAGTCTTATCAACGTGGGAGGATAAAAGTATGAAATTCGCAAAGACACTGGCAGTGGGCGTCGCCTTTGCCGTCGCCTTGATGGCAGGCGCCGCAAGCGCCAAGGACGTCAAGATCGGTCTGGTCGTGAAATCTCTCGGCAACGGCTTCTTCGAAGCCGCCAACAAGGGCGCGCAGGAAGCGGCAAAGGAACTCGGCGGCGTAGAAGTGATCTATACTGGCCCGACCTCAACGACGGCGGAAGGCCAGATCGAAGTCATCAACTCGCTGATTGCCCAGGGCGTTGATGCGATCGCCATCTCTGCCAATGATCCCGACGCCGTGGTACCGGCCCTGAAGAAGGCCAAGCAGCGCGGCATCAAGGTGATCTCGTGGGATTCCGGCGTCAACAAGGAAGGCCGCATCCTGCAGCTGAACCCTTCGTCCAACGAGCTGATCGGCAAGATGTGCCTGACGCTCGCCAAGGACCACCTCGAAGGGGGCAAAGGCGACTTCGCAATCCTGTCGGCCACGA
Organism: Rhizobium mesoamericanum STM3625; assembly: GCF_000312665.1. Lineage (GTDB taxonomy): Bacteria > Pseudomonadota > Alphaproteobacteria > Rhizobiales > Rhizobiaceae > Rhizobium > Rhizobium mesoamericanum. Next base: position 252,518 of record NZ_HF536773.1, read on the forward strand.
CCACCTCGACCAACCAGAACATCTGGATCGACCAGATGAAGAAGCAGCTCAAGGACTTCCCGGGCCTCAACCTCGTCACCACCGTTTACGGTGACGACCTCTCCGACAAGTCCTATCGTGAGGCCGAAGGTCTGCTGAAGTCGAACCCGAATGTCAAGGTCATCGTCGCTCCGACGACGGTCGGCGTCCTGGCCGCTTCCAAGGTCGTCGAAGACAAGGGCCTCATCGGCAAGGTCTACGTAACTGGCCTCGGCCTGCCGTCGGAAATGGCCGGCGCAATCAAATCGGGTGCGACGAAGGAGTTTGCCATCTGGAACCCGATCGACCTTGGCTATTCCGCAACGCAGATCGCCTATCACCTCGTCAAGGGTGACGCGACCGGCAAGCCGGGCAGTGAAATCGAAGCCGGCCGAATGGGCAAGATCAAGATCGGCGCAAACGGCGAAGCTGCCATGGCTGATCCCTTCGTCTATAATGCGTCGAACATCGACCAGTTCTCGAAAGTCTTCTGAGCCTGAACTTCGCTCAAGAAAAAGAACCCGGCGACGAGCCTCGCCGGGACCTCCCCATTCGACACCGGTAGCTGCAGATGAACACTGCCCTTCAACAATCCGTCGCAGGCTTAAAGACCGACGATGCGCCTGCCATTCTGGAAATGCGTGGCATTTCGCAGATTTTCCCCGGGGTGAAGGCACTCGATAACGTCAGCATCGCGCTCTATCCCGGCAAAGTCACCGCGCTGATTGGCGAGAACGGTGCCGGCAAATCGACGCTTGTCAAGATTCTCACCGGTATCTACCGCCCTAATGAAGGCGAGATCATTGTCGACGGCAAGCCCACGACCTTCTCCAATGCGCAGGCCGCCATCGACGTCGGCGTGACCGCCATCCACCAGGAAACCGTCCTCTTCGACGAATTGACGGTTGCAGAAAACATTTTCCTCGGCCACGCGCCGCGAACGAAATTCCGTACGATCGACTGGAAACTGATGAACAGTCGCTCGAAGGAACTCCTGCATTCCCTTGAAAGCAATATAGATCCGATGATCCGCCTCAAGGATCTCTCGATTGCTCAGCGCCATCTTGTCGCAATCGCTCGCGCACTATCCATCGAAGCGCGCATCGTCATTATGGACGAGCCGACCGCCGCGCTTTCGCGCAAGGAAATCGATGACCTCTTCCGTATTGTCGAAGGCCTGAAGGCACAGGGCAAAGCGATCCTCTTCATCAGCCACAAGTTCGACGAGCTCTACGAGATTGCCGACAACTTCGTGGTCTTCCGCGACGGTCGCGCTGTTGGCCACGGCCAACTCAAAAAGACGCCACAAGACGATATCGTCCGGCTCATGGTCGGCCGCGATGTCGAAAATGCATTTCCGAAGATCGACGTAGCGATCGGCGGCCCGGTGCTTCAAGTCGAGAAATATTGTCACCAGACAGAGTTTCGCGACATCTCGTTCACGCTGCGCAAAGGTGAGATCCTTGGCGTCTACGGGCTGATCGGCGCCGGCCGCTCCGAGCTCTGCCAGTCCCTCTTCGGCATCACAAAACCGGCATCCGGGACGCTGAAGCTTGAAGGCCGGGAGCTTGCAATCCACTCGCCGCTCGATGCGATCCGGGCAGGCATTGTCTATGTGCCGGAGGAGCGTGGCCGTCACGGCCTGGCGCTTCCCATGCCGATCTACCAAAACATGACGCTACCGTCGCTCGGGCGTACGTCACGCAAAGGCTTCCTGAAGGCGGCCAACGAATTTGCGCTCGCCCGCAAATATGCCGAGCGCCTGGATCTGCGCGCGGCAGCACTTTCGGTTCCTGTCGGGACATTGTCGGGTGGTAACCAGCAGAAAGTCGTTATCGGCAAATGGCTGGCAACCATGCCAAAGGTGATTATCCTCGATGAACCGACCAAGGGCATCGACATCGGTTCGAAGGCGGCCGTGCATGGCTTTATCAGCGAGCTTGCCGCCGAGGGCCTGTCGATCATCATGATCTCGTCCGAGCTGCCGGAAATCATTGGAATGTCTGACCGGGCCCTCGTCATGAAGGAAGGTCTGATGGCTGGCCTCTTCGAACGCAAGGATCTGACGCCGGAAGCGCTGGTCCGCGCCGCAACCGGTAATGCTTGAGGTAATCGCAATGTCCAGACTCCTGAAAAGGCGCGAAACGCTGCTCTTCGTCATTATCACGGTCATGGTCGCGATCTTCTCGACGAGAGCCCAGGATTTCGCAACACCAGGCAACCTTGCTGCGATCTTCAACGACACGTCGATCCTGATCATCCTTGCGTTGGCGCAGATGACCGTCATTCTCACTAAGTCGATCGACTTGTCGGTAGCCGCAAATCTGGCCTTCACCGGCATGGCAATTGCGATGATGAACGCTTCCTATCCCGACCTGCCGCTAATCGCGCTCATCCTTGCGGCGATCCTGATCGGCGCCTTTCTCGGTGCGATCAACGGCTTCCTCGTCTACGCGCTGGAAATCCCGCCGATTGTCGTCACCCTCGGTACGCTCACCATCTATCGCGGCATGGCCTTCGTTCTGTCGGGTGGCGAATGGGTCAATGCGCATCAGATGACGCCGACGTTCCTCAACGTTCCGCGCACCATCGTCCTTGGGATGCCGGTTTTAAGTTGGGCTGCGATCGTCATTGTCGCTCTGATATACATGCTCTTGAGATACACGCAGTTTGGCCGTTCGACCTATGCGGCTGGCGGCAATCCGACGGCTGCAGTCTACGCCGGCATCGATGTCGGCTGGACGAAATTCCTCGCCTTCGTTCTCTCAGGCGCGCTTGCAGGGCTTGCAAGTTATCTCTGGGTATCACGTTACGCGGTCGCCTATGTCGATATCGCCAACGGCTTCGAACTCGACAGCGTTGCGGCATGCGTCATTGGCGGCATCTCGATTGCCGGCGGCGTCGGCTCGGTCGTCGGCACCGTGCTTGGAGCCCTGTTCCTCGGCGTCATCAAGAACGCGCTCCCCGTCATCGGCATCTCGCCGTTCACGCAAATGGCAATCTCGGGCACGGTCATCATCCTCGCCGTCGTCTTTAACGCAAGGCGCGAACGCAATCGCGGCCGGATCATCCTGCGCGACAAGGCCGCAGCAGAGACCACAGCAGAGGTGGCAGCATGAGCACCGTCGTTTCCACCCCGAGCGAAAAACGCGTCATCCCCGATCGTCTTGGCACGCCCTTCAAACGCATCATGTCAAGCTGGGAGGTCCTGCTCTTTGGCGTTGCGGTGCTGATCTTTATCTTCAACTCGCTGGCGTCCCCCTACTTCCTGGACGCCTGGAACCTTTCGGACGCGACATTCAACTTCACGGAAAAGGCGATGATCGCCTTTGCCATGGCACTGCTTGTCATTGCCGGCGAGATCGACCTATCGGTTGCCGCGATTATTGCACTCGCCTCGACAGCCATGGGAGCGGCAGCGCAAGTCGGCGTTGGAGCGCCGGGTTTGGTCCTCATCGGCACTGGTGTCGGCCTGCTGTGCGGCATGTTCAATGGCTTTCTCGTCTCGGCCATGAAGCTTCCGTCGATCGTCGTCACGATTGGCACGATGAGCCTGTTCCGCGGTATTTCCTATATCGTCCTCGGCGACCAGGCCTATGGCGGTTATCCGGAGGATTTCGCCTTCTTCGGCCAAGGCTACGTCTTCTGGGTCTTTTCTTTCGAATTCGTGCTCTTCATTGTGCTCGCGATCGCCTTTGCGATCCTGCTGCATGCCACGAATTTCGGCCGTCAGGTCTACACGATCGGCAACAACGATTTCGCCGCCCGCTTCTCAGGGATCCCCGTCGAGCGCGTGAAATTCATTCTGTTCGTCTTAACCGGCGTCATGAGTGGTATCGCCTCAGTTTGCCTGACCTCGCGGCTTGGCTCAACCCGTCCCTCGATTGCCCAGGGCTGGGAACTCGAAGTCGTCACCATGGTCGTGCTTGGAGGTGTCTCGATCCTCGGCGGCTCTGGCAAGATCGGTGGCGTCGTCATCGCCGCCTTCGTCATGGGCCTTGTCACCTTCGGCCTCGGCCTCTTGAATGTTCCCGGCATCGTCATGTCGATCTTCATCGGCCTGCTTTTGATCATCACCATCGCGATCCCGATCGTCGCCCGCCGCATCAAAGCCATGAGTTCCAAATGACCCTGGAAAAGCACGCCTTTAAGATGACGCTCAATCCCGGCATGGAAGCCGAGTACAAGAAGCGCCATGACGAAATCTGGCCCGAACTCATCGACCTTTTGCACCAATCCGGCGCCAGCGACTACTCGATCCATCTCGACCGCGAAACGAACACCCTGTTTGGCGTTCTGACACGACGCTCCGATCACACGATGGCGGCCCTGCCCGAGCATCCTGTCATGAAGAAATGGTGGGCACACATGGCCGACATCATGGCAACAAACCCGGACAATTCTCCCGTCCAGAGCGACCTCGTCACCGTCTTCCATATGCCATGACGCCGAACTACAGACGCATTGCCGTTCTCGATATTGGCAAGACCAATGCCAAGGTGGTCGTGCTCGACAGCGCGACAGGCGCGGAGGTCGCAGCGGCAAGAACACCGAACACGGTCCTCAAGGACGGCCTCTATCCGCATTACGACACCGATAAGCTCTGGTCCTTCACGTTGGATTCCCTTCGCGCCTTTGCCAAGGAGCCTGGCTTCGACGCCATCTCGATCACCACCCACGGAGCCTCGGCAGCACTTCTCGACAAGGACGGCAATTTGGCGATGCCGGTGCTCGATTATGAGCACGAATATCCGGCCGCGTTCCGGGACGCCTATGCGCGGTCGCGCCCCCCCTTTGCGGAAACCTTTTCGCCACACCAGACCATGGGCCTGAATGTCGGCGCCCAGTTGCATTACCAGAAAACTGCCTTCCCCGATGACTTTGCGAAGGTCGCTACAATTGTTACCTACCCACAATACTGGACAGCTCGGCTGACCGGTGTCGTATCGAACGAGGTCACCTCCCTCGGCTGCCACACGGACCTTTGGAATCCGCGTGACAGTCGCTATTCTTCGCTTGTCGACACACTTGGTATCCGCGATCTGATGGCGCCGATCCGCTCCGCGTTCGATCCGCTCGGGTCGGTCTTGCCGGAGACTGCCGAAGCCATCGGCCTCACCCGCGAGATCCCCGTCTATTGCGGCATTCACGATTCAAACGCGTCGCTCCTGCCGCATCTGGTCGGGCGAGCCGCACCATTCGCGGTTGTCTCAACGGGTACATGGGTAATCAATTTCGGCGTCGGCGGCGATCTCAATCATCTCGATCCCAAGCGTGACACACTGGCCAATGTCGATGCCTACGGCCGCGCGGTTCCATCTTCCCGTTTCATGGGGGGGCGAGAATTTGAAACGATCTCGGGCGAGATCGGAGATGTCGACAAGGACGAAGTCGCATCAGCAATCAGGCAGGTTATCGCGAAGGGCATGATGCTGCTGCCGAATATTGTGCCCGGCTCCGGCCCCTTCCCCGGCAAAACCGGCCGCTGGGTCAACGCAGAGCATGCTGCAGGGGCAGAGCGTTACGCTGCGCTCTGCCTATATCTCGCATTGATGAACCAGGCCTGCCTCGATCTGATCGGCGCGCGGGGCCCCGTGATTGTCGAAGGACCTTTTGCACTCAACGCGTCCTACCTGATGCTGCTTGCGGCGCTCACCAATCGCGAGGTCATCGCCATCCCGGGATCGACCGGCACAAGCCAGGGCGCAGCACTGCTGACCGGCATCAAGCCGGCTGCCTGTGGCGAGCGGCATATCGCGCCGAACACCGTTCCGGGCCTCGACACTTACCGCCAGACCTGGCATGCGTGGGTTGCATAGCGATCTTTTCATCGGGCGCGCTCGCTCCATTTTAGGGTTAGCTGTAGGCTTGCGACTCGAACCAAAACGGAGGAGACCTCATGGCAGTTTCAGCCGCCGCACCTTTTGATCCACGCGCACTTGCAGCAAAACTACACAGCCTGCATCGTGCACAAAACCAGGCGCCGACGGCGGAGTTTTCCCTGCCTGTTGATCTCCGGCATGCGATGGACGCGCAGAATTTTCTTGCCGCAGATGAGGCAATTGAAAGCAACGCCTGGAAGGTAACCGTCTCGCCCGATGGGCAGGCCGTAACTGCGCCGCTGCATCCTTATGTGCAGGCCGATTCTGGAGCCCGGATTCCTTGGCAGAGGGGCATTAGGCTCGAGGCGGAGATCGCCGTGCGCCTCGGCCGGGACCTCCCCTTTCGTCGAGAGGGCAATTATAGCCGCGCCGACATCGTCGATGCGGTCGACGCCGTTCATCTCGGCGCTGAACTTCTGGCGAGCGCAGTCGAGGAGAGTGGCAAGATCTCGTTCCTGCTGTTTCTGGCCGATCGTCTTGGAAACAGCGGGTACGTACTCGGTCCCCGCCTGGAAAAGCCTGTCATCGATACGGCAAGCGGTACGCCGCTCAAGGTCACGTTCAACGGTCAGCAAATCTACGATGCACCCGCCCAGCATCCCAAGGGAGATGTGCTGACGTGGCTCCTGGACTATGCCAATGACGGAATGCGACCGAACACATCGCTCAAGGCTGGTGCCCTCATCACAACGGGCACGCTCTGCGGCGCGATCGAACTCATCACGCCTGGGGAAGTCGAAATTGTTTTCGGGGGATCCGCCTATCTGCGTCTGGCCATTGTCTGACTTCTTGTGGTGGGAAGCCGAAATGCCCTAGGTCAAAAACTGACCAAAGTACAAAGTTAAGTGATATATCCTTGAGGCGGCGATCGTGTAAGCCAATTTCTAGCCGTGGTGGACTGCCTGCTCGACTGCAATGCGACGAGTTGGCGCGATGCGATGGCCCAACCTCCATAGCCGTCGCGCTCACTTGACCTATAGAGGCCTCCCACCGCACGGGAGCGATCCATTCCCCCCATTTTTTCCCAGAGTACCTCAGCCTCAAAATCGATCGGGTGACTGCTTGGTTACTTGACGCCTCCAATGTGACCCACAAGGCACACAGTATAATCTTCTACGTTGCAAAACACGCCAGAAGAAACGTCTCACGTTCCATTGTCTCCTCCTGATGATTATCCAACTAATGGGAGCAAATCAGTGGGGTTATTGAATGAGCGGCCTTTTGAATAGTGACTGCGCTCAAGGCGTAGCAGCTTTTTTCGTCGTTATCGTCTTAGCCTTTAGTGCTCTCTATTTTGGATATGGAGTTCACCGCGCGATTGACGGACCGGATGAACCATTTGGGTATGCACCCAAAAAAACTCCAGCCAAACATATTTGATAACGCAAGATGAGCGAGAAAGCGAAAGATGCCAGCAGGTCAAAGCGCTGGAGCTGGCAGATCATGTTTCAAGGCGTCCACTGGCTTGACGTGCTATATCTCCTCACAACCGCCGTGGCATTGGCGGTCGCCTATTACCTTGGATACGGCGATACGGCAGTGAATAGCAGACAAGGCCTAGGACCATAGAACGAAACAAAGAGACGGCTTTTTAACGACCCTTCTGCAACTCCATGCCGGGGTGATAATGGTGTCCCTATTCGAGACGAGTTTTCGACGGCCTTTCCACTGACGGCCATAGGAGCCGCGATGGCCGTGATAGTTTTGGTGGTGCCTGGAAGTCTAGTGGACGGCCATCCGTCGCATGTTCAGGTGTTCGTCCAGCCCAACTTGCGTCGTTAAACAAACAGCATTCAACGACAAGCTTAAGGCGCCCGGTTGACCCGAAGACAGCGCTTTGCGGGACGGCTGAAAGGCCGCCCAGAAAGTGACGTTCTGACGCCGCATCGACAAACCCGTTCGCTCGCTGGCGATCAGAACGGCGGGCAGTCCAATGGGAGAGACGCGCCGCCGCATTATGCCGCTTCTGACTGGATCAAAGCTCGCACCTCTGTTTCGTTCCTTCAGAGGGAGGTGATATTTGTGTAGCTTCTGTTGACACAAAGGTCTCCCGCTTGCTTGGTGTCGTTGATCGGTGACGACCAGCTAAATTGCCTTGCCCACGAGAGAACCGATGAGCGCGGTCGAGGCCATGGCGACTGCACCCCAGAACACGACCCGGAGCGTTGGCTTAAACAGGTTCGCACCACCGGCGCGCGCGCCGACGGCGCCGAGGACCGCGAGCCCGATCAGGCACGCAACCGATACGCTCCAGACGACCATGCCCGCCGGCGAAAGCAGCGCAACGATCAAAGGCAGCGCAGCGCCGGACGAGAAGGTCGCCGCGGACGTAAGAGCCGCCTGAATCGGCCTCGCCATCACATGGCTCGCAAGCCCGAGCTCGTCACGCGCATGGGCTGCGAAAGCGTCCTTCGCCGTCATCTGCTCAGCGACCTGCCGCGCCAGATCAGGCTTGACGCCGCGCTGTTCATAGATTGCGGTAAGTTCCGCCAGTTCGGCGTCGGGTTGCGTGGCCAATTCACGGCGTTCGCGTGCTAAGTCGGCTTGTTCCGTGTCGGCCTGGGAACTCACCGATACATATTCGCCCGCCGCCATCGACATTGCACCGGCCACGAGCCCTGCGATGCCGGCAACGAGGATTTCATGTTGCGCCGTCGTCGCGGCGCCTACGCCCACGATCAGGCTGGATGTTGATATTAAGCCGTCATTGGCGCCAAGCACCGCAGCTCGAAGCCAACCGATGCGCTCAATCAGATGATTTTCATTGTGGAGAGCTCGCATCAAAATTGTCCCTGGCTCAAGTGTTTGTATTGCGAATTTTCAGATCAAATCAGTACTGACTTTTGCCAGCAGATTGATAGGCCGGTTCGTGGCGCTTCTTCGAGGCAGTTCCCAATCCCGCGTGAGCACTTCCTCATTCCACAATCCAGGCGGGGCACTTCTAAGCGAAAGGCCGAGTTAATTCCCCGTGCAAGCCGACGCCCATTTGTTCTTATGGCCAAAACTCTCTCGAAGCGGGAGCTTTTCAAGGCATCATCGAATTCTGCAACATCAACATACGCGAACATCACTGATGGCGGTATAAGGTGAGAAACTCATTGATAATGATGAAGCGGGTCGCGACCGCCGGCTCCAGCTTCTGCTCATGGCGAACCGATCATCATCATTACAGCAGACCTGGGTTATGACACGCCAAACGGACGATCACCATCGCGAGCCCTGAAGGCGATCAATCGGGCTCAGAGGAAGTCATTTGTCCTTCACAAGCCAAGGTTAGACGCGTCGCCCACCATGACTTTTGGTGGACAGAACCGATGCCCATCGGCTGCTATGCATGGGTGATCGCCCCTGCACTAAAGAGCGTTGCGGAGGCGACAGCCGTCTAACCGTCTCTGGCCAGAAAATCGATGAGCGTCCGTGTCGCTGTCGAGAGACGGCGGTGTGGCGCGAAAATCAACGAGAAAGGCCGGGAACGGCCCCGTGCGAGCTCCAGTACATCGACAAGACGCCCCTGTTCGATACGGTCCCGCACGATGAAATCGTAGGTCTGGCAGATGCCCATACCGTTTTCTGCCAGGGACACCACGCCCAGTACGTCGTCGAATACCCGGATGCGGCCGGGCGGCGTCCAGTCCACGTCGCGGCCTTCGACGTGAAACAGCCATGGTGCGCAACGCCCTGTGCTCGGCATTACGAACGGCAGGCACTGATGTTTCGCCAGCTCTTCCACATGCCCCGGGATGCCAGCCCGTTCGAGATAATGGGGAGAAGCAACCAAACGCAAAGGCGCGTCCTCCAGCTTGCGCGCCACCAGCCCACTATCGGGCAAGGGACCGAGGCGGATTGCCAGATCGTAACCCTCCGCCACCAGATCGACATTGCGGTTGGTGATGCTCAATTCGATGTGGACTTCCGGGTAGTCATGCGTGAAGCGGTCCAGCATCGCGGGCAGCCGGTAATGACCGTAGGTCGTTGGCACGCTGATACGGACATGACCAGTCAGCGACGCGCCAGTCGACGCCTGAATCGCTCGTTCCGCATCGTCGATCATCGAAAATGCGGCACGGGCCTGTTCGAGGTAAGCACGGCCTTCATCCGTCAGGCTTAAACGTCGGGTGGTCCGGCGCATTAGTTGCGCGCCAAGGCGGGTTTCAAGCCGCGTAATCGCCCTGCTGAGAACCGAGGGCGTCGTAGAAAGCACAACCGCCCCTTCGGTCATCGAGCCTTTTTCAGCAACGGTGACAAATGCCTCCACGTCGCCCAAATGATCAAACCGCCGCCCCATTTTGGCCCCTTGCGAAATAAAGTGTTCTGGCCCTCGCTGTCCCGACGAGCGCTGTTATGAAGGCCCTCAAACAAAAGGCATACCAAATGCTTGATGCGTGCAGTCTCGAGGAGGGTTCGCAAATCAGAAAATTTAGTGGGCCGATGACCGACTGGAATTCACTTTAGGTCGGCAAATGCACGCAACGTCCCGGAAAGCCGGTAGAAATCCGATTTCGGGGTCGTAAAGAAGCTTAGCGAAAAGCCCTTCTCGAAATTGTCGACATGAACGACGGTCGAGCCATCGGCCTCCTGCCAGGAGATAACGAAGTTGCCGCCATCGAGCTCCTTCCATTCGAAGGCGACTGTCGCGGTGGCGCCCTTGAGCGAACCGCCAGTGATTTCGTAGATCAGACTGTTCTCGTCGGTGGAATAGGCGTTGGTTGCGACGAGATCTCCGTAATCGACCTCGAAGGTGCTTCCGGCGAAGGGGAAGCGAGTGGTTGTTTGTGTACTCATTGCGGAGTCCAATCTGCGAAGTACAAAGAGTGGGTCAGGGTGGAAATGAACGGGAGGAGCACAACGCCCCTCCCCTTCTTCGTTTCTCAGGCAACCTTGTCCCAGGCGGGTGCGAGGCCGTCGGGGGAGACGATGCGACCATCGGCCTTTGCAAGGCCTTGGATTGCGCCCATTTCCTCGGCGGAAAGCGCGAAGTCGAAGATCGCGAAGTTCTCGGCGGCACGCGCCTCGCCAACCGTCTTCGACAGTGCGATAACGCCCTCCTGCTGAACCAGCCAGCGCAGAACGACTTGCGCCACCGACTTGCCATGGGTGGCGCCGATGTCCTTCAGGACGGGGTTGGTAAAGACCTTGCCGTCGGCCATGCCATAATAACCGGTGACGGCCATGCCGGCCTTCTTGGCAGCCGCGATCACCACGTCCTGGTTCAGATAGGGGTGGTACTCGATCTGGTTGGTGACGAGCGGCGCCTTGGAGAGCTTGACCGACTCGACCATCAGCGCCGTGTTGAAGTTGGAAACGCCGATATTGCGAACCTTGCCGGCCTCTTTTACGGCGTTCAGGGCGCCGATCTGTTCGGGGAGCGACACTGCCTCGTTCGGCCAGTGCAGCAGAAGCAGGTCAACATAGTCAGTCTTCAGCTTCTTCAGGCTTTCGTCGACGGACGCGAGAAAGGCGTCGTGCCTGTAGTTCTCCACCCAGACCTTGGTGGTCAGGAAGATATCACTGCGCGCGACGCCCGAGCCTGCGATCGCTTGGCCGACCTCGGCCTCGTTGCCGTAGATCTGGGCGGTATCGACGTGGCGGAAGCCGACCTTCAGCGCATGCGGCAGAATCCTGAGCACGTCCGCGCCAGGCATGCGGAAGGTGCCGAACCCGAGGGCCGGAATGGTGGCTCCATTGGCGGTCACATTATGCATAGTTCACTCCTTTGGTTATTCCGCAGCGCTCTTCGCCGGGGAGGATTGGGACTTGAGAGCAGGCAGGACGTCGCGCGCCAGTTCATCGATCACCTCGTTGAGGGGCCGTCGCGACGGCCGCAGAAGAAGCGCCAGATGATCAACGCCGGCGTCTTCTACAGCTTGCAGATGATCGATGAAGCCGTTGCGCCCGATGCGCGCGCCAAAGCGGCGCGCCGTCGCTGGTTCGGCTGGATCGTCGGCGAGATCGAGATGGAAAGCGCTTACGAATACACCGCGCGGCAGGCCGAGGAACTTGCAAGCAGAGTTCCAGTCGCTCGCCTGGGCGGCGAGCTGCTCCAGCCCGTTCGGATAAACGAACCGGCCCTGCATGTTCGCCGTGATCCAGTCCGCAGACTGGCGGCCCTGCCCGGCGATGATCATCGGGATGTGGGTTTGCCGGGGTTTGGGCAGCAGATCGAGGCTCGGTTCGATCCGGCCGTCGCCGATCGGAAGGCCGCCGGTCTTCCAGGCATCGCGCAGATAGGAGACAGCGCGACGGAAGGCTTCGCCGCGGTTCTCGAAATTAAGGCCGAGCAGCGGATATTCCACGGGCCGGTCGCCGGAAGCGACGCCGAGGATCAGGCGCCCCCCGGAAAGCTGATCGACGGAGGCGGCCGCCTTGGCGACCATCATCGGGTGACGCAGCGGCAGGACGATCGCCGCCGTGCCCAAGGCGACGTTTTCGGTGATGCCTGCGAGGAAGCCGAGATTGACGAAGGGGTCGTAGACGGACCCGGCGTCGCCGAAATTCTTGGGATCGAATACCGGCACGTCGCGCATCCAGACGGCGGCGAAACCCGAACGATCGACCTGGCGAACGAGATCGGGATAACGCGCGAGATCGGGAACGCCGAAGGGGCGTTTCTCCCTGACGCGCTGTTCTTCCCGTCCAGGCGACCAGTCGTTGTCGAGGGGAAGCTCGATGCCAAGCGTCAGGCCGCCTTCCGGTTTGCGGATGCGGTCGAGTGCACAGAACTGGCCGGCTTTGAACGTAGACATGAGAATTCTCCGAGGTGAGGATCGAAAGCTGGCCCGGCGCGGTTCGCGCCGGGCAACCGGAAGGCTCAAGCCGCCTTCAGGACCGGGGCCGCCGTGCGGCGGTCGAGAGCGCCGCTCCAAATGGTCAGAAGCAGGGCGACGACGACGAGGATCGCACCGACCCAGGGGGTCGCGCCGAGACCGAGCGGGGATTCGACCACAAGGCCGCCGAGCCATGCGCCGATGGCAATGCCGAGATTGAAGGCGGCGATGTTGAGCGCCGAGGCGACATCGACGGCGCCGGGACGGTGTTCCTTGGCCAGCTTCACGACATAGAGCTGCAGGCCGGGCACATTGCCGAACTGGAGGAAGCCGAGCGCCGCAAGGGTGACGATGGCCAGGACCGGGGAAACCGCGGTGAAGGTAAGCATAACGAGCACGATGGCTTGCAGGATGAACAGGCCAATCAGCGCCTTGACCGGGTTGTGGTTGGCGATCTTTCCCCCGGCAATGTTGCCGATCGCAATGGCTATACCATAGAGCACGAGGATCAGGCTGACGCTCTGTTCGGAGAAGCCGGTGATTTCCTGCAGGATCGGCGCCAGGAACGTGAAGGTGACGAAGGTGCCGCCGTAGCCGAGCGCAGTCATGCCAAAGACGATCAGCAAGCGGCCGGAACCGAGCACCCGCACCTGGTCGAGAAGACTTGCCGGCGGCGCTTTCTTTATATTGTGCGGCAAGAGGGCTGCAATCGCGACGAAGGCGATGACGCCAAGCGCGGCAACGGCCCAGAAAGTCGCACGCCAGCCGAGGATCTGGCCAATATAAGTGCCGAGCGGTACGCCGGTAACGATGGCAACCGTCAGGCCCATGAACATCATGGCAATCGCCGAAGCGCGGCGATTTTCAGGCACGAGATCGGCGGCGATGGTCGAGCCGACGGAGAAGAAGACGCCATGGGCGAAGGCGGCCAGCACGCGGGCGACGAGCAGCAGCTCATAGCTCGGCGACAACGCGGCAACTGTGTTGCCGACGATGAACAGTGCCATCAGGCCGAGGAGCAGCGGCTTGCGCTCGATCCTGCTGGTCAAGGCGGTGAGGATCGGCGCGCCGAAGGTGACGCCAAGCGCATAGACGCTGACGATCAGCCCAGCAAGCGGCAGGCTGATATGGAGATTGTTTGCGACGGTCGGCAAGAGCCCGACAATCACGAATTCCGTGGTCCCGATCGCGTAGGCCGCGATCGTCAATGCAAAAATGGCTATGGGCATAACAAGGTCCTCTCCCCTCCCTGTCCAGGCAAGGGTTGCTGAGACAGCGGCGCTGTCGGTTGAAGGATTGGGGGCAATATGAGCGGAGAGGGCTTGAATGATAATCGAGAGCATTGGATAAATACCTGTGAATTTGTTTCATAGGCAGACACAATGGACAATCGTGCAGGCGAGATGGAAGTCTTTGTAACGGCAGCAGAATTGCAGAGCTTTTCTGCCGCCGGGCGGCGTCTGAAGATGTCGCCGTCGGCTGTCAGCAAGCTCGTGACGCGCATCGAGGATCGGCTCGGCACCCGCCTGCTGGTCCGTTCGACCCGGATGATGACGCTGACGCCGGAAGGCGAAGTCTACCTCGCCAGGGCACGGCGCATTCTGGCGGAGATTGCTGAAACCGAGCAGATCGTCGCCGGCGGCGGCAGGATGGTTCCGCGCGGGCTGCTGCGCGTCAACGCCTCGGTTGGCTTCGGAGAACGATACCTTGTTCCACTGATCCCAAATTTTCTGGCGCTCTATCCGGAAGTGCAGCTCGACGTCTCGCTGACGGACGGCATCATCGGCCTGATCGAGGAGCGTACCGATATCGCCATCCGGTCGGGGGCCATGGACGACTCGTCTCTAAAGGCTCGCAAGCTTCTCGAAAGCCGGCGGGTCATCGTTGCGGCGCCGGCGTATCTTGCGACGAAAGGCATCCCGACGAGTCCGCAGGATCTCGCCCACCACAATTGCCTCAGCTTCAACTTCCGCCGCGCCCTGAACGAATGGCCATTCCGGAACCCCGGCTCGCCGGATGTCTACCGCCTGCCTGTCGCGGGCGATACAAGCGTCAACAGCGGCATGATCATGCGCCGGCTCTGCCTTGCCGGCAGCGGCCTAGGCAGGGTGGGTCAATTCCACGTGCAGCCCGACATCGACGCTGGAAGGCTGATACCAGTGCTGGAAGAATACAACCCTGAGGACATAGAGCAGATTCATGCTGTTTTCGCTGGACATGAACATCTTGCAGCTCGCATCCGCGCGTTCATGGACTTCCTGAAAGAGCATCTCGCAGATGAAGGGAAGTCGGCGCCCATTCTGTAGAGCCGCTTCCAAAGGGCAGGTTTTTGGATTAGCGTCACGCTTTCGATGACCGATTTTAGACGGAATACCCCAAAAACTATCTGCCAAGCGCATGGCGCATAGCTGGGTCAAGAATTTTTGCCTATGATAATTATATGGCTTTCCGACCGAAGTGGGCAGCCATCGGCCGGGCTTCGAATGCGATCGCCCATGCTCTCTTCCCCAAGCGCGCCTGCGGGAATTGCTCCATTCCTTTCTTGTCTCTTGGATTTTTTGGGAATGTGCCCGCCTGCGCCCGGCGCGTTGTACCTAACGCCGTTAGCCTACGATCTTGAACTGCTGTCATAGGGGGCAAAGGACTGTCAGCGGCGGTCCGGTCGGACCCTGACTCGCCCGTTCCGCATCGTCGATCATCGGGCGAGCGGGACAGGAGGGCTGTCCGTTGTGGGCGCGGCGGCGTGCTGTCCGTCGCCATTCTGTCCTTTTGCGAACAAATGAATTGTCCAGCGGCCAATTTATCCGCCTTTTCGGCTTTAATATATTCACGTCATTGAATGCGATCGATCCACCGTCATCCCGGATTTCAGGAGCAAATCATGACAAGCGCACCGCAGCCCATCAAACCGGTTCTCTTCGTCCTGACCAGCCATGGCTTCAAAGGCGAAACGGGCGAACCCACCGGCTTCTACCTCGGCGAAGTCACCCATCCGCTCGCCATGCTCGATGAAGCTGGCATCCCCGTTGAGTTCGCCTCGATCGACGGCGGCGAGCCGCCCGTGGACGGTCTCGACCTCAACGATGCGATCAACACACGCTACTGGAACAGCGAAGGCTTTCGGCACGCGATCCGGACAACTCAGCGCCTCGCCGACGTGAAACCGGGAGATTACTCCGCCATCTTCTTCGCCGGTGGCCACGGCGCGATGTGGGACTTCCCGACAAGCCCGGCCGTAAACAGCGTCGCTGGCGATATCTACGAGGCGGGCGGTGTCGTCGCTGCCGTCTGTCACGGCCCCGCCGCACTGGTCAACATCACGCTCAGCAACGGAGCACATCTTGTCGCCGGCAAGAATGTCGCCGCCTTCACCGATGACGAGGAGCGCGCCGTCAAGCTCGACAAGGTCGTGCCCTTCCTGCTCGCAAGCACACTTGCCGCCCGCGGCGCACATCATCATCCGGCCGCCGACTGGACAGCCAAGGTCGTCGTCGACGGAAGGCTCGTCACCGGCCAGAACCCGCAATCGGCGACCGGCGTCGGCGAGGCGCTCCGCGACCTGCTGACCGCGTAACCGGCATCAACCCGCATCACCAACCACACGTCATGGACCTTCCCTGCCATGCTGGCAGAGAATGGCTTTCGCATGGAGAAAAACATGAAACCCATTCGCACTCTCGCTCTCGCGCTGGCTCTTGGAACGAGCGCCTTCAACGCACAGGCCGCCAATGTTCTGGTCGTCCTTTCCGATTCCGACCGTCTCGATCTGAAGGACGGCAAGGTTTTCGAGACCGGCTTCTACCTCAACGAGTTGATGCAGCCGGTAAAGGCGCTCACCGAGGCCGGCCACCTCGTCACCTTCGCAACCCCGAAGGGTACGGCGCCGACGCTGGACAAATCCTCCGTGGGCAAGATGTATTTCGGCGGCGACGAGGCTGCGGCGCAGGAAAGCATCGCTATGCTGGATAAGCTCAAACTGACCTCCGACAGCGCCTCGCCGGTCGTCAGCCTCGCCCGCATCGAGCAGATCGGCTACGACCATTTCGACGCGGTCTATGTGCCGGGGCGGTCATGCCCCGATGCAGGATCTTCTCGTCAGCCCAGAACTGGGCAGACTGCTCGCCAACTTCCATGTGAAGGGCAAGATCACGGCCCTTGCCTGCCATGGCCCGATCGCGCTCCTCTCGACCTTACCCGATGCGGCGGCCTTCACCACGAAGCTGGAGTCAAGCGGTTCGGCTAAGGCCGAGGCCTGGATCTATGCGGGCTACAAGATGACCGTCATCAGCAATCAGGAAGAAGAAATCGCCAAGGGTCTGTTGAACGGGGGCGAGATGAAGTTCTATCCGCAGACTGCATTGCAGGCGGCAGGAGGCAATTTCGTCAGCAATGACGCGCCGTGGTCATCCAACGTGGTGACTGACCGTGAACTGATCACCGGCCAGAATCCTGGCTCCGCCGCGGCCGTCGCCGCGGAGCTGCTCAAGCGCCTGAAATAAACCGGCCCAACGATTGGCAAGCGCCGCCCCCGGATCGGGAACGGCGCCTCACCCTTCATTACCCAGTATCTGGCAGCTTGGGCGTTGCTTCCTATCCCAAACCGAGGCCAGCCTGACAGGACAGACAAATGACCACCAGCATCAAAGTCGTGGCACGCGTCATGATCACATCCGGCAGGGAGGATGCCTTCGAGAAACACGCGGCGGAACTGTCCGTCGCGACACGCGCCGAAGGAGGATGCCTTTCCTATCACCTCCATCGCAACCTCGACCAGAAGGGCATCCACGTCTTTGTCGAGGAATGGGCCTCTCGCCGGATCTGGGAACGGCACATGGCCGGCGAAGCCATCCGCGTCTTCAACGCGCAGCTGTCGCCGGCAACCATAGCCCACATCGAAATCCATCCCCTCGAACAGATCGCCTGAGACGGCGGCACGGGTTTCATCGAGAAGATCCTCGCCCCCGGAAATCCAGGCATCGAGCCAGCCAGGCTTGCCGCCTTTCGAGCTGGACACTTATGAGGGCGCCGTCGCCATCGAGGGCGCGGAACGGCTGATCGCCATAAAAAGAAAGCCTGCCGCGCGAGGAGATGCGGCAGGCGTTTCAACAGAACCGAACAGCGACTGGAGGAGGAGCATCGCCGTATCCGCACGCGCCCCCGGGAGGGCCGCCTGCATCACGAAGCCATGCGGGAGGATGTGCATTGCTTCGACACCTGGATGATACACCAATCCCCAGCAGTTCCCATGCTGCACGCCGCACTGCACCTTCCCGGTCCCGGCGTCATTCGATAATTGGAAATTACAGTTTTCAATCGTTTTAAAAAAGTGACAATTGCTCATCGCACCCATGCGTGAGACGCATGGGTGCTAGTGACGCTGACGCAGCAATAGGCAAAGTGACCTATTGCCACATTTCACGATCTGTAATCGGGCGACTTCACGTCGAGCCGGCGCTTGACGCTTTCCAGATGTAACCGTGCACTTTCCGGATCACCCGCACGCATCTGTTTCGCAGTCGCTTCCGCGATGTCGGGGTCGACCGGCAGAAGCGGCCTGCCCGTGCTCATCGCCTTCAATTGCACCTCCGCTGCCCGTTCCAGATAATAAAGATCGTCCCAGGCTTCGGCGATATTCGGTGCGCAGACCATGACGCCATGGTTTCTCATGAAGAGAATATCCTTGCCGCCCAGGACACTCGCCAGACGATCCCCTTCTCCCTCATCCAGGGCCAGGCCGTTATAGTCCACATCAACCGCGGTGCGACCGTAAAACTTAAGCGCGGTCTGCCCGGCCCACACCAACGGTTCAGCCTCGATCATGCACAGCGCAGTCGCATTCGGCATATGAGTATGGAACGCCGCACCGATACGCGGCGCCATCTTGTGCAGACGTGCATGAATAAAAAAGGCTGTTGCCTCGGGCTCACCATCGCCGGACAGCACGTTACCGCCGAAATCGCAGATCAGAAGGCTTGAGGCCGTGGCCTCCTCGAAGGCCCAGCCGAGTCGATTGACCAGGAAAAGATCGTCATGTCCTGGCACGAGTGCCGAAAAATGATTGCAGATCCCCTCCTCAAGGCCATATCGCGCCGCGGCCCGCAAACAGGCAGCCAGATCCACACGCGCCTGCCAGATCTCTTCCCTTTCGAGATCGACGTTTCGCAGGATCGTCGGTGCGACCAGTTCACGTTTAAGTTCATGCGCCATGAATATATCTCCGTCAGAATGATCGCCTATTCCATCCAGCCGGCAGCGGAAAGCAAGCCGCAAACCTCGTCAAGACGGTTGACCGATTCATTCGGCATATAATCGGCAAGCGGCTTCCGGCCGGTTCCTCGGTCGACCCAGATCGTTCTGAAGCCAAGCTCGCGTGCTGCGGCAAGATCAAGATGCGGACTGGCGCAGATGTGGACCAGTTGATCCTTTTTGATACCCAACTCCTTCCAGGCGTGCTGAAATATCTGCCTTGTCGGCTTGTAAGCACCGGCCTGCTCCGCCGTGATTACCCGATCGACCGAGCCATCGAGCTGGGCGACGTTTCCGGCGATGATCGCATCGTCGGTGTTGGAGATAATGGCGAGCTTGAATCCGGCCGCTTTCAGCCTCGCCAGGGTGGCGGCCACCTCCGGAAAGGGCGGCATGCGGCTGATGGACGATGTCAGAATATCTGCGTCGCCGGCCGATATGTCGAGGGAGAATTCGCTCATCGCCGATGCGAGGGCTGTGGCACTCACATCCTTGAACGACCGGTGGGGACGCTCTTCTTCCAAGCGATGTTCGTACCGGTCATATACGGAAATAAAGGCGTCGCGGTCGATAGAACGCCCCTTTCCGGCAAGGATCTTGTCCATCGCCGCCAGCAGCCCTTCATCCCACTGGATGAGGGTGCCATAGCAATCGAAGGTCAGCCATTCGGGCCGGGGTCCTGAAAGTGTCATGTTCAAACTCCAATGAAAGAACTCAAGGGGCAAAACACCTCCATTTGGCGGCTTTCCTTGGGTTCGGTTATGTTTTGACCGACATTTGCGCCGATCGGCTAAATCTCTTCCGCCCGCAGGACCGAGTTGTCCTTCGGTTCGTGAACCAATCTCCAATTCGTGACCTGATGCGTTGGCTTCGGTCACAGAGTGACGTTCGGCTCCCGGTTTCCCATTCTCCTGTAAGAGCGCAGCCCAGTCCTGCCGGGCAGGCTAGACGAACATCAGGACAACCGGGATAGCGCCGACGCGCCTTCCAGTGGGCTTTCGCCGCGCGGCTCGTAAGCGCGCTGGTCACGCAGGATCTGGAAGGCGATCGTCAAAAGCTTGCGCGCAATCGCCACGCGCGCCTTGTTGGTACCTCTGATTTTCAGGTGTTCGTATTGGGCGCGAAGCTGTGCATCGCTGGTGATGGCAGGTGTCACCGCCTCGACAAAGGCCCAGCGCAGCCACTTGTTGCCTTGCCGGATGATCTTGCCGTGGAAGGTCTTGCCGCCGCTCGAATAGGTCGAGGGGACCAGCCCGGCATAGGCGCCTAGCTTCTTCAGGTTGCGGAAGCGGCTGATGTCGTCGATCTCCGCATCGATCAGCCTTGCAAAGAACTCGCCGATGCCGGGGATCGTCTTCAACAGCTTGACGTTGGCATTGGCCTTGGTCATCGCCCGGATCGTTTTCTCCGACTGCTTGATGCGCCCATTGATGTCGGTGATGAAGTCGAGGCCGCGATCGATCTGTATGCGGTCAATCTCCGAGACGTTGACCTGCGTCAGCTGGATGCGGCCGGCCTTGCCAAACAGGTCGCCGAGTTTCTTCAGCTGTGCCGTCTGCTCCGGATAGCGATCAAACACGGTGACGATGCGGTTCTTCACCATCGTGCGCAGCCGCACGCTGGGTGCCCAGGCCTCTGGGACGAGGTCGGCTCGCAGCAGATGCGCCAGTACCGTCGCCTCGATCTTGTCGGTCTTGATCTTGGCGAGATCTGTGAAACCCCAATAAGGTAAGCCGGAAGGCTGGAAGTGTGACTGCCCTCCATCATCACCTGCATCTCAGCGATCCGTTCTCTCCAGAGGGCGCGGCCTTTTTCATGCCACCTCCTGTTACCTCGCGACAGGATTGACATACCCCGGCGTTATTTGGAAATTAGATGTCGGTATGTTGATCATTGGAAAATCGAATGACCTTTGGCTTTGATCTTGATCTTCTGAGAACCTTCGCCGCTGTCGTCGAAACGGGCGGATTTACACGAGCGGCGGATCGAGTAAATCTCACCCAGTCAA
Source organism: Rhizobium mesoamericanum STM3625 (assembly GCF_000312665.1). Lineage (GTDB taxonomy): Bacteria > Pseudomonadota > Alphaproteobacteria > Rhizobiales > Rhizobiaceae > Rhizobium > Rhizobium mesoamericanum. The sequence continues at coordinate 273,436 of NZ_HF536773.1, forward strand.
CCGTCAGCCAGCAGATCAAAAAGCTCGAGACCAACCTCGGCCACGCACTGCTCATTCGCGACCGCCCAACTGGGAGCATTCGGACCACCGAGGAGGGCGAAGTTCTAATGAGCTATGCCCGGCGGATATTGACGGTTTCAGCAGAAGCAAGCCAAGCACTCGGCCGATCCGGGCCCTTACCGAAGACCGTTCGACTTGGCGTTCCCGAGGATTTCGCCGGTCAGCGCATGATCGATCTGCTCTCCGGCTTTTCTCGGACGTCTCCGGGCGCGAGGCTCGATACAGTCAGCGGGTGGAGCTTCGAGTTACGCCGGCTTCTTCACGCCGGAGAAATCGACCTCGCCCTCGTCAAACGTGAGCCGGGGGATGGCGCCTGCATCGCCAAGTGGGAAGAACGACTGGTTTGGGTCGGCGACCCGGTGCTCGCTACGGGCAGCGATCCGGTTCCGCTTGCGGTTTTCCCCGCAGGCTGCATCTATCGCGAGAGGGTTATTCGGGCGGTCGAACGAAGCGGAAGAACGTGGCGTATCGCCTTTTCCAGTCAAGGTCTGATGGGCGTTCAAGCTGCTGTCGCATCCGGCCTCGGCCTCAGCTTGCTCCCAATCGATGCAGTGCTGCCCGAACACCACGTATTGGGCAGCTCGGATGGCTTTCCGCCGGAATCCTCTTCGGAACTCGCGCTCATCGCAATGACAAAAAAGCTAGAACCAACCGTCCGAGAGCTCGCGGATTTTTTAGAGGCTAACCTGACATTGTTGCACCTAAGCGGGCGTTCACATGAAATCGGCTAGCAATCGCATGGTCAAAATAAGCTTGAAGAATGGTGGGGATAGCCAAATCAATTGTTTCACTTGCCACGCTCCGACTGACGCTGAACTGTTGTTTGCTGAGCGCTCTCGGCAAAGCATGCAGCTTCTCTCGGTCGCTTCGCTTAAGCCAACGGTCTCATAAATTCGCAGGCATTGCTTGCGCCGTCGGGGTGCGACAGCCTGGCGGCGTTACCGATCCGAGCGCCATCCCATGCGCTCCCATTTCGACTTCGGCTAGCTCGCCGAGTGCTACCCCACCCTGATCAAGGAATTCTTGTCACGGCTTTAGCCGCCAGCGGCAAGGCTATTTATAAAATGGGGAGTGCTTTGGAATTATCCGAAAGACTGCGAAGCAAGTGCAAATACGATCGGAGAACCTGCGTTCAAGCCTCCATATGAGGCAGTCTTAGAAGAAACCATGGTTGTCACGGTGTCAAAGACTGACATTCCGCTTTGCTGGATAAAACTGGCGAACCGGCCGGCATCAAAATGGGTGTCGAGGCGCAAAAAACTGCCGACATGCGCGACGACATGCGGATGAACGACAGAAACCGCGTCTTCTTCGCAATAAGCGACAACAGGACCGACGACGTGACCGCGGCCAAACCGGCGCCGCATGGAATAGGCCATCAGATTGCTGCCATCGTAAAGACCGTAGCAGATGGAGCTTTCAAACAATCGCACGAGATGTTGGTAGCGCAGCGTACCGAAAGCCGGTTCATCCAGGGCCACAACGACATCCAGATCACTGCGTTCGAGCCGTCTCAGCTCAAGCCCTGACCTGATATCGCCCGCCTGAGGCACACACAGAATTTCCCCCTGACACTGAAAGACCGTCTGTTGCGGCAAAAATCCAAGTGTCGCGCACATCCGGCGCGCCGCTCTCGTCGCATTCAACCTTAATCGTTCTTGGTGGCATTCCTCCAGCATTCGCTTGACGAGCCACTCGGCCGTACCGTTCGTCTGCAGGCGCGGCGCAGTGATCAGCATGCCGAATGTGGCGAAATTCTCCCCGTGCGGAAACCACATGGTCGAGCCAGAAACCCTACCAATTTCGTCAACCGCCACAAAGCCATGCCCCACATCTAATAAATGCTGCCAATCCTGCGATCGATGCGGCCACCCGACAGACATCGAGAGAGCCTGAAGCTGTGATAGAGCGACGTCTGCAATGTCGGCCAAACGCAGTTCAAATGCGTCGACATTCAGTCTGTCGGGTACCTTTGTATCCATTCGTGATCCAGCCGCCATCCCATCCTCCCGGCTGCATATTCGCGTAGACCGGCATCATGCTTTTGGCGAGCTTAGCCGAGACTTTGCGAAACATTTCACTGCGTATGCAAATGACGGCGCAAGAATTCACCGTTTGATCCGTACTTTCGGCAGGTATTCCTCTGATGGCGGCTTAACCTTCCCTTGATCAAAACGTCGCTTGCACAGACGAGGATCGCAATCGGAGATTGGCAACACCAATGCAGGCATCGGACATTCTGGCAAAACTGGTTGGCTTCGATTCCGTCGTCGGGACCCCGAACGCTGAAATCGTGGAGTGGATCGGCGCCTATCTGAAGTCCTTCGGCGCTACGATTGATATCCTTGTCGGCCCCGAGGGTGACCGCTCGAACCTTTTTGCGACGATCGGTCCCCGCGAAAAGCCGGGCTATGTCCTCTCCGGTCACATGGATGTCGTGCCGGCCAACGAGGCGGGATGGGCGAGCAATCCGTTTGTACTGCGGGTGGATGGCGGCAGGCTGTATGGCCGTGGCACCAGCGATATGAAAGGTTTTCTAGCCGCATCTCTGGCGGCCGTACCGGTGCTCGCGGCAAGCCCTCTCATGCGGCCAATACATCTGGCCTTTTCCTATGACGAGGAAGCGGGCTGCCGCGGCGTGCCACATCTCATTGGGCGCCTGCTCGAGCTTTGCCAAACGCCGCTCGGCGTTATCGTCGGAGAGCCCAGCAATATGCGCGCCATCCTCGCACATAAGGGGAAATCCGCCGCTCGCGTCATCCTGAAGGGACGCTCCGGTCATTCATCGCGGCCCGACCTCGGCCTCAATGCAATCCATGCCGCCGCCGATGTTTTGCAGGCAGCGATTTCGACCGCGCATTCTCTTGCACAGGGACCATTCGAAGCAGAGTTCGAACCTCCTTATTCATCGGTCTCGGTCGGCACCATTCACGGCGGACAGGCCGTCAATATCACTCCGGACTTCTGTAAGCTCGAGGTCGAAGCACGGGCAATTTCCAGCGCAGACCCGGCAGCCCTGCTCACTCCGGTGTACGAGGCCGCTGCGGCGCTCGAGCGCCTTGGATTCCAGGTCCAGTGGGAGGAGCTAAGTTCGTACCCCGCCCTCTCCCTGGAGCGGGCAGCACCTCTTGCCGATCTGCTGACGGAACTGACTGGTATCGAGCCGCTGGCAGCGGTCAGCTATGGCACCGAAGCCGGGCTCTATCAGCGCGCCGGCCTTGAAGCGATCATTTGTGGCCCGGGCGATATCGGGCGTGCGCACAAGCCGAACGAATTCATCCTCACGGACGAACTCGCCGCCTGCCAGGCCATGATCGAGGCTCTCGGCCGTCGTTGCCTGGCATGATGCCGCAAGACCGAAGGATAGATAGCTCATGACCTTTCTTTTCAACTCGGATGCCCGGCGCGGCCATATCTTCCAGCAAGCCATTGCCCATGAGCTGCCGGATCTCTCCTTTTGCATGGATCCGGCCTCCGTCGATCCTGATACCGTGCGCTATCTATTAACCTGGACCGTTCCGGACGACTTGCCGCGCTATCGCAATCTCGAAGTTCTGTTTTCGATTGGCGCCGGCATCGACCAGTTCGAACCAGCTCGTGTCCCCGATCGCGTAAAAATCGTCCGGATGGTCGAAGACGGCATCACCCGCATGATGCAGGAATATGTGACGCTTGGCGTCCTCGCACTCCACCGCAATCTTCCGGCCTATCTCAGCCAACAGCGCTGTCAGGTCTGGAATGCCTTGCCACAGGTTCAGGCCGCCGAACGCCGCATTGGTGTGCTGGGGCTTGGGAACCTTGGCCAGGCCGTGCTCGAAAGACTGAAGCCGTTCGGCTTTGTGCTTTCCGGCTGGAGCCGCAATCAACGCGAACTGGAAGGCGTTGCCTGTTTTGCCGGCCAAGCAGGACTCCATGCCATACTTTCCACGACCGATATCCTGATCTGTCTCCTGCCGCTCACCGACGAGACCCGTGGTCTTCTCAATGCCGATCTGTTCAAGAAACTGCCGCAGGGTGCGGCTCTCGTACATGTCGGCCGCGGACCACAGCTCGTTTCGGAAGATCTCCTGGCCGCGCTCGACGGCGGTCGGCTTGCCGGCGCGGTGATCGATGTTACCGATCCCGAACCGCTGCCGGCCAGACATCCGTTCTGGAACCACGAACGCATCCTGCTGACGCCGCATATTGCAAGCGTCACTCAGCCCCATAGCGCCGCGCGCTCCGTCATCGACAACATCAAGCGGATCCGGGCGGGCTTAGACCCGCTCGGCCTCGTCGACCGTCGCCGCGGCTACTGATCTCAAGCCCGAAAGGAATCCGATGTCACTCCTCAAGACGATTGATCCCAACCCGTCCTTTGCGCCGCGTGAAAACGTTGTCGCTGCCGATCGGCTGATCGCGGGAGATCCGAAGCTCAAGACCTGGGCACAGGACGTTGCCCGCAACGAGACGGTGCACACAGGCGTATGGGAGGCCACACCCGGGGTCAGCCGTTCGATCAAGGGCGAAACCTTCGAATTTTGCCATATTCTCTCCGGCGTCGTCGAATTGACGCCAGAAGGCGGCGAGCCCGTCGTCTATAGAGCCGGCGAGAGTTTCGTCATGAAGCCGGGCTTCGTCGGAATATGGAAGACGATCGAAACGGTCCGCAAGATCTACGTGACGGTCACCCCTTAAGCTTTACTGCCGCGGCACGGCTTCCGAGCCCCGCGCCGACATCTGGCCTGACCAAAGAATACGCTGCCGGACCGCCTCAAAACGTGTTTTTCGGCCGCGCCAGCCGACGCGATCGGATCAAGCTGCTTTTCCGATCCTGTAGCATCTCGGTAAATTGACCGGAGGTATCATTATGGACCTGAGCTTCGATCCAGACAGTCTTTCGCTTCCCGTCGGACATTTCATCGGCGGGCATTTCGGGGCTGCGAACGGTGTCATTCCCATGCACCGTCCCTCCGATGGCAAGGCCTATGCCGAATGCCCGATCGCGGACGCCTCCGTTGTCGACCAGGCTGTTCAGGCGGCCAAGGCGGCATTAAAGGAAAGCAATTGGGGCGGCGTCCGCCCGCGCGAGCGCCTGAACGTGCTGCACCGCTGGGCCGACCTCATCGAAAAGGAAGTAGAAACACTGGCCCAATTGGAGGCTGTCGCTTCGACCCGACCCGTAGGCCAGCTGGTCGATGGCGATATCGCGATTTCGGCAGAGCAGATCCGCTTCTTTGCCGAATTCGCAGACAAGGAGGGCAGCGACCTTGTGCCGACCGACGACGCCAATATCGGCATGGTCATGACGGAGCCCTATGGGGTGGTCGGCGCCATCACGCCCTGGAATTTTCCGATCAACATGGCCGCCTGGAAGCTGGGCCCGGCGCTGGCTGCCGGAAACGCCGTCGTCCTGAAACCGTCCGAAATGACGCCGTTTTCATCCATCTATCTGGCTCAGCTTGCCGTGCGTGCCGGCCTTCCCGCCGGCCTGATCAACGTGGTGCTGGGTGACGGCGCGACAACCGGCCAGGCGATCACCGGCCATCCCGAAATCGCCAAGATCAGCTTTACCGGGTCGACCCGGGCCGGATCGGCGATCATGGAGAACATCGCCCGCACGGGCATAAAGCCGATGACGCTGGAGCTCGGCGGCAAGAGCCCCCAGATCGTCTTTGCCGATGCGGACCTCGATAAGGCCGCCGCGGCCGTTACGGCCAGTATCGTCGGCAACGCCGGCCAGGCCTGCGTCGCCGGATCGCGGCTCATCGTGGAGAGAAAGATCGCGGCCGAACTGATCGATGCCATCCGGAACCAGATGAAGGGCGTTACTCCCGCTCCTACCTGGGATGCGGCGAGCCGCTACTCCCCCATCATCTCGGAGAAGCAGAGACAGCGTATCGATGCGATCGTCTCCGCCACTATCGAAGCCGGCGGAGAATGCCTTGCCGGCGGCACACGCATGGAGGCACCAGGCTATTTCTACGCCCCGACATTGATGGCCGGAGTCGACCAGAATTCCCCCGCCATCATCGAGGAGATCTTCGGTCCTGTGCTGACGCTCCAGACATTCGAGGACGAGGAGGAAGCCCTGCAGCTTGCCGACCATCCGAGCTACGGGCTCGCCGCAGGCCTCTTTACCCGCGACCTATCGCGCGCCATCCGACTGACCCGCCGTCTGCAAGCCGGCACTGTCTGGGTCAATCGCTATAGCCGCTCACGTGACCACATCCTGCCGACCGGCGGCTACAAGCAGTCCGGTATCGGCAAGGATCTCGGCCGCGAGGCATTCCAGGCCAATCGCAAGAGCAAGAGCGTTTTGATCAGTCTTTGAGGACAGGGAACATGAAAACCTACAAGATCGCATTGATCCCGGGTGACGGCATCGGTCGCGACATGATCGCCGCCGCCTGGTCCGTTCTCCAAAAGGCAGCCGACAAGCGCGGATTTAGGCTCGATGGTACCGAATTTCCTTGGTCCTGCGCCTTCTACAAGGAAACCGGCGCCATGATGCCCGCCGATGGCATCGCAACGCTGCGCGGTTTCGATGCCATATTGCTCGGAGCCGTGGGCTGGCCGGCCGAAGTGCCGGATGCCGTATCTCTGCACGGGCTGCTGCTGCCGATCCGCAAAGACTTCGTGCAATATGCCAATATTCGCCCGCACCGGCTGCTTCCGGGTGTTCAGGGACCGCTCAGGGCCGCAGCCTTCGACATTCTCTGCATCCGCGAAAACACCGAGGGCGAATATTCCGGCGCCGGCGGCCGCATCCATCAGGGCACATCCGACGAAGTTGCGGTCGAGACGTCGATCTTCACCCGCAAAGGCGTCGAACGCATTTTGCGTTTCGCCTTCGAGCAGGCAAGAGCCCGGCGCGGCAAGCTCGCCTCGGTCACGAAATCCAACGCCCAGAAGTATTCCATGGTCTTCTGGGACGAAATCACCCGGCAGCTTGCCCAGGACTATCCGGATGTCGAGGTCACGAGCTACCACATCGATGCCATGGCAGCCCGCATGGTAATGGCCCCGGAAACCCTCGACGTTGTCGTCGCATCCAACCTCTTCGGCGACATCCTCACGGATCTCGGCGCAGCAATCCAGGGCGGCCTCGGTTTCGCGGCGTCAGCCAACATCAACCCTGAGCGGAGCGCTCCGTCGATGTTCGAACCTGTGCACGGGTCTGCGCCCGATATTGCCCATCTCGGCATTGCCAATCCAATCGCAACGGTATGGTCCGGTGCCATGATGCTCGAACATCTGGGCGAGCAGGCCGCGGCAAATGCCGTCATGGCGGCGATCGAAGCAACAACCGCAAGCGGCATCGGCACGCTTCCGGGCAAGGACCGGACCGACGCGATCACCGCAGCACTGCTCGCCGCGATTTGAAGTGTTATCGAGGATCTGAACATGCAAAATTTGAAAGTGCCATCCCTATTCCGTGAGCAGGCGCTGATCGGTGGCAACTGGCTTTGCGCCCGCTCGGGCAAGACCGTTGCCGTCGTCGATCCGGCAACTCAGGCCGTCATCGGAACGGTGCCGGATATCGGCGGTGATGAAACCCGGTCAGCAATCGAGGCCGCCGATGCGGCTTATGTTTCGTGGAAGAAGCGCACGCATGCCGAGCGCGCAGCGATGCTGGAAGCCTGGCATGATCTGATCCTCGAGCATATCGATGACCTTGCGCTTATTCTGACGATCGAACAGGGCAAGCCGCTTGACGAGGCGCGTGGTGAAATCCGCTACGGCGCGTCCTTCGTCAAATGGTTCGCCGAAGAAGCACGTCGCATCGGCGGCCAGACCATCCCCTCGCCGACCCCTGACCGCCGCATCCTCGTTCTGAAGGAGCCGGTCGGCGTTTGCGGCATTATCACACCCTGGAACTTCCCGAATGCGATGATCACGCGTAAGCTCGCCCCGGCTCTCGCTGCCGGCTGTACTGTCGTGGTAAAACCTTCCGAATTCACCCCCTACTCGGCTCTGGCGCTCGGCGTGCTTGCAGAAATGGCTGGTATCCCGGCCGGCGTCATCAACATCGTCACCGGCATGCCCTCCGAGATCGGCGCCGAAATCCTTGCCAACGCGACCGTGCGCAAGATTTCATTCACCGGCTCCACCCCTGTCGGCTCGCTGCTGATGCGCGGCGCCGCGACCAGCATCAAACGGCTTTCGCTCGAGCTCGGCGGCAACGCTCCCTTCATCGTCTTCGACGACGCCGATCTTGACCTTGCCGTGGAGGGAGCGATCGTCTCCAAGTTCCGTAACGGCGGCCAGACCTGCGTCTGCGCCAACCGCATCCTGGTCCAGGCCGGTGTCTACGATGCTTTCGCCGAGAAGCTCGCCGCCCGCGTCGATGCCATGAAGGTCGGTCCAGGCACGGAGGCCGGCGTCACGATCGGTCCAATGATCAATGAAGCGGCCATCGCCAAGATCAACCGCCATGTCGAAGACGCGCTTTCCAAGGGCGCAATGATCGTGACAGCCAAGCGAGGCCTGCCGGCCGGCCCGCAATATACCGCGCCGATCGTCCTGACCGGGGCCACCATCACCATGCAGCTCGCCGCCGAGGAGACGTTCGGGCCGGTCGCACCGCTCTTCCGCTTCGAAACGGAAGAAGAGGCGATCACCATTGCCAATGGCACGCCCTACGGGCTTGCGGCCTACTTCTATACCGAGAGCCTGAAGCGCGCCTGGCGGGTGGGCGAGGCTCTCGAATTTGGCATGGTCGGCCTCAATACCGGCTTGATCTCCACGGAGGTCGCACCGTTTGGTGGCGTCAAGCAATCAGGCCTCGGGCGCGAAGGCTCGCAGCTCGGAATCGAAGAGTATCTGGAAACAAAGGCCTTCCATATCGGTGGCCTTAACTGAGTTGTCGTGTCTCAGACTGGAAAAGGGGTCGCAAGCGCGGCCCCTCTTCTTATGCTGCTGATTTCGTTGAGGCGCGTCACTGAAATCTGTCGAGCGTTTTGTAGTACAAGCCTACCAAGGGCAGGAACCATGGCTTGCCGAAATGGCCGGGAACGGCAGGCCAATCGAGCCCCTTGAGCGGGTTGCGGTCAGGCCTTCCCAGGATAGCATCCGCAATGGTCATACCGAGATGGGTGGAAAGCTGTGCGCCATGACCCGAATAGCCCATCGCGTACCAGATGCCGTCATGATAGCCGGCGCGTGGATAGCGGTCCTTGGTGATATCGACGAGACCGCCCCAGCAATAGTCGATCTTGACCCCGGCGAGTTGGGGAAATATCCGGGCGAGGCTTTCGCGAAGTATCGCGCCGCTCCTGGCGTCAGAGCGCTGGTCCGACGTCGCGGAGAACCGGGCGCGCCCGCCGAAGATCAGCCGGTTATCCGGTGACAGGCGCCAATAGTTGCCGATGTTCATCGTGTTCACGCAGGTGCGATTGCCGGGCATTGCCGCGGCAACCTCCACATCCGTCAAGGGCCGTGTCGCTACGATGAAACTCCCGACCGCCATGATGCGACGGCGGAAGTAACCGAAATTGGCTGTCGTATAGGCGCCGGTCGCGATCATGACCTGGTCTGCCGTCACGGTGCCTTTACTGGTCTTCAAGACGTGCCTGCCGCCGGACTGGCTCCGTTCCGTTACGGCAGCGCCTTCCACGATGACCGCCCCGCGCCGCTTGGCCGCCTCGGCCAATCCCGCGACATAGCGTCCCATATGCATCATGGCACTCTTCTTGGACAGCATCGCGCCATGGAACGGCGAACCGATCTCGTCCTTGAGATCGGTGGCGGAAAGCAGCGCGGTATCGGGATCGACCTCGACATGTACCGCTTCGAAGTTCTTTGCCAGGCCTTCGAAATGCTGCGGCTTGGAGGCGAGCTTCAGCTTGCCTGCGCGGCGGAAATTGCAGTCGATCTCTTCGTCCGCGATAATGTCTTCGAGCGTGTCGATCGAAGCGTCCAGTGCGCGATAAAGCGCGATCGCCCGCTCCTTGCCCAATTCCGCTTTTGCCCCGATGTAGCTATGCGCCAGACCGTTGTTCAGATGGCCTCCATTGCGCCCGGACGCGCCGAAGCCTACGGTCTCGGCCTCCAGAACCAGGACCTTCGCCCCCGCCATGGCGAGCTGCCGGGCAGCCCCAAGCCCGGTGAAGCCGCCACCCACGACGGCGACGTCATAGTGCCCCTCGACCGGGCCAGCGGCCGCACCCACAAAGCGGGGCGCCGTATCGTGCCAATAAGAGGAATATTTCATCTGGCTGCCCTTTCTCAGAGCCCCACGACGCCGGGCAGACCGGAAATGTCGGCGATTTCGACATAGCCATAATAGGGATTGGCCGGCTCGTGACCACGGTTGACCCAGACCTTATTCTTGATGCCGAGATCATGAGCCGACATGAGGTCGTAGCGGAAGGAAGACGAGCAATGCAGAATGTCTTCCGGGCCGCAGCCCAGCATATCGAACATGTATTCGAAGGCCTGGAAGCGCGGCTTATAGGCATTGGCCTGCTCTGCCGTATAAACGGCATGGAAAGGTGCGCCGAGCTTTGCGACATTTGACATGATCTGGCTGTTCATCGCGTTCGACAGGATGACGAGCGGAATTTCCTTCGCGACCTTGGCAAGACCCGCCGGAACGTCGGCGTGCGGCCCCCAGGTGGGTACGCGCTCATAAACCATCTTGGCGTCTTCCTCTTTGAAGGCAACGCCGTTGCGCTTGCAGGTCCGCTCGAGCGAATTGTGCACCACCTCAGCATAAGGCTTCCAGTCACCCATGATCTCGTCGAGCCGATAAGCAGCGAAATTCCTGATGAACTGCAACATGGCCATTTCATCGAGACGATCGCCATAAAGGTCACGGGCAGCTTCCGCCATCTGGAAATTGATCAGCGTGCCGTGGCAATCGAAGGTGATGTATTTCGGGCGGAAGGTGGTCATGCGCTTCGTCCTTACGTGCTGCCCCTCGAGGCGATTGGTGGAGAACACGATAATAGGATTGCTTTCGGCACTGGAGCCCACTGATTTTGCGAGGTTCGGAGCAGAAAGTATCGTATAGCGGCGTTCGTTTGGCATTTGCTTGCACGGACCGACCGACAAGGTCGTCCTTCGTCTCCACTTTCGAGACAGTTGTCAGCAGGGCTACGGCATAACATGCGGCAAGAAGGAGCAGCTACGGCGAAAGATACCGTCAAGGACGTCGCCTTCAGATAATCTTCCGGCCCCGACGCTCCGACACTTGGACGAAAGAAATTCGAGGAGCGTCATGCCGGAGCAACGGATAGAAATCAGGCCTTTCGGTCCGCAACATTTGGATGCCGCGGTCTGCTTGTCGCGTGAGGCCGGCTGGCCTCATCGTCTGGAGGACTGGAACGTCGCCCTTGATCTCAGCGAAGGTGTCGTTGCGATCGCCGCCGATGATGAAGTCGTCGGCACCACGCTCCTGACACCTTATGAAACCGACTGCGCTACGATCAACATGGTGATCGTAGCTGAACGCATGCGGGGACGCGGACTGGGACGCCGTCTCATGGAGGCTGCCTTCGCGCTTGCGCAGAACCGCCCCTTGCGCCTCATCGCAACTGCCGATGGTCTACCTCTCTATGAAAGACTGGGGTTTCGCCAGATCGGCACCATCGTTCAACACCAGGGGCACGTCACAGCGACCCAGAAACCGGAAAACACCGAGGCAGCAACCAAAGCCGATATCCCGGCCATTGCAGCCCTCGACCGAGAGGCTTTCGGCGCCGACCGCTCCACTCTCATTACACGTTTTGCGGATCTTGGTGAATTCGCTGTCATCCGCCGCAGCGGTAACGTCGTCGCCTTCGCCTGCCTTCGCAGCTTTGGCCGAGGCGAGGTCGTGGGGCCCGTCGTGGCGCCAGATATCGAGGATGCGAAATCGCTCCTCTCCCACTTCATGTGTCGCAAAGCAGGCGCCTTCCTGCGGATCGACACCAGCACGGAAACCGGTCTTGGGCCGTGGCTCGCCAGCCATTCGCTCCCCCATGTCAGTGGCGGCATCGCCATGGCGAACCCCATCATCAGACATACTAATTCGAAGACCGTCACCACTTTCGCCCTTGCCAATCAGGCGCTCGGCTGATCCGGAGAAGAACATGTACAGCAATTCCCTCATCGAGCTCGATCGCGCCCATCTGGTGCATCCGGTAGCCTCTTATCGCGGCCATGAGCAGCAAGGCGTACGGGTGCTTTCATCGGCCAAGGGAGCGACGATCATCGATGGCCACGGCCGCCAGCTGGTAGATGGTTTCGCGGGTCTTTGGTGTGTCAACGCCGGCTACGGTCACGAAACGATTGTAGAGGCTGCGGCTCGCCAAATGCGTGAGCTTCCCTACGCGACGGCCTATTTCGGTCTTGGTTGCGAATCAGCCATCCGTCTTGCCGCCGAGCTCGCCGAGCGAGCTCCCGGCGACCTCAAGCACATTTATTTTACACTAGGTGGCTCGGATGCCATCGACAGTACCGTCCGCTTCATCCGCTATTATTGGTTTGCGCGCGGAGAACCGCAACGCGATCAGTTCATCTCGATCGAGCAGGGTTATCATGGCTCTTCGACGGTCGGCGCGGGACTGACCGCCTTGCCCAATTTCCATACAGGCTTTGGCGTTCCGCTCGACTGGCAGCACAAGATTCCGTCGCCCTATCCTTATCGCAACCCCGTCGGACAGGATGCGAACACGATCATCCAAGCTTCGCTCGCCGCACTCAGGTCGAAGGTCGAAGCGATTGGAGCAAGCCGGGTCGCCGCTTTCTATGCAGAGCCAATTCAGGGCTCCGGCGGGGTGATCGTCCCGCCGAACGGATGGATGAAGGCTATGCGGGACCTCTGCAAAGAGCTCGACATCCTCTTCGTCGCCGACGAAGTGATCACCGGTTTCGGCCGAACGGGCCCTCTCTTTGCCTGTTCCGAAGAGGACATCGTTCCCGATTTCATGACGACGGCGAAGGGGCTCACCTCTGGCTACGTTCCGATGGGTGCAGTCTTCATGGCGGATCACGTCTATCAGGTCATTGCCGATCGAGCGGGAACTTCTGCCGTGGGTCATGGCTACACCTATTCCGCCCATCCAGTCAGCGCAGCGGTCGGCTTGGAAGTATTGAAACTCTACGAAGGCGGGCTGCTCGAAAACGGCATAAAGGCTGGTGCGATGTTGATGGCCGGCCTTGAAAGCCTGCGAGATCATCCCCTGGTGGGCGACGTCCGCGGTCGCGGCATGCTGGCTGCGATCGAATTGGTCGTCGACAAGGCTGCAAAAACGCCGCTGCCAGCGGAAGCCCAGCCTTCGCGCCGGATTTTCGATCGGGCTTGGGAAAACGGCCTGGTCCTCCGCGCCTTCGCCAATGGCGTGCTGGGTTACGCCCCGCCGCTTTGCTGCACCGACGCTGACATCGAAGCAATCATCAAACGAACGGAAAGGACGCTTGATCAGACGCTCGAAGATCCCGACGTCCGCCGGGCGCTCAAGGGATGAACCCGTCAAGGCCCGGGACCGATATACCGCGCGCAGGCGTTTTTCGGAATTTTGTGCCGCACCACTGGTCCGATTCGGCGCAAACGGTGCGATCGAAATGCCAAACTTGCCTGAAGGAATGGCCTAGCCCCGGCAATTCGGGAGCATCAGAAAACGAGTAGGCCTCGGAACAGCATAATCTTTCGCAAAGCGGCCGCTGCCGCCGCCAGCAAGCAGACTGGGGTACGAAATGACCAAGCCATTGGCAGAATTCAAATATATGAGCTTTGACGTCGTCGGGACGCTCATCGATTTCGAAGGTGGCCTGAAAACCTGCCTCAGCGAAATTGCAGCTGAGGCGAAGGTGATGATCGATGGCGAGGAAGCTCTCTCGCTCTATCGAGCCGCGCGCTACGCTGACGATGCGGATCTGTTTCCCGATGATCTTGTGCGCGTCTATCTCGCCATCGCACCAAAACTCGGTTTGCCGGTCGACGAGAGCTACGGTCAGCGCCTGCGCGATTCCGCCAGGCGATGGAAAGCCTTTCCCGACAGTGCCGCAGCCCTGGCGCAGCTCGCCCGCAAATATCGGCTTATCGCCATGACGAACGCCCGCCGCTGGGCTTTCGAACATTTCTCGGCGGAACTTGGACATCCCTTCCATGCTGCCTTCACCGCCGACGACACCGGCACGGAAAAGCCGGATCCAGCCTTCTTTCACCAGGTCTTCGACTTCGTATCCGGCGAAAACGCCGGCAAGGACGATATTCTCCACGTGGCGCAGAGCCAGTACCACGATATCGGCGTGTCCCACCAGTTGGGGATGACAAACTGCTGGATCCAGCGCCGTCACGCGCAGGACGGCTACGGCGGCACGATAGAGCCTAAGAGCTTCACGCAACCCGACTACCATTTCACGTCGATGGCGGCCTTCGCCTCGGCGGTGAAAGAGAGGCTGACCGAAAGACAATGATCCAACCCGGGAAAGCTCGCAGCCAAGACGGGTATCCCATCAACCAACAGAAAAAGGGGAATGAAATGACTGACAGAATTACAAACTGGACCGCCACCGACGACGCATTGGTCGAGAATGCCATTCGCCGAGGTGCCACTCGCCGCGAACTACTCACCATGCTTCTGGCAGGCGGTGTCGCAATGTCGGCGGGCGGCCTGGTGCTCGGCCGGGCATCGAATGCCGTCGCGGCCACGCCCAAATCCGGCGGCAATCTGAAAGCAGCCGGTTGGTCGTCCTCGACTGCCGATACGCTGGATCCTGCCAAGGCATCGCTGTCGACGGACTATGTGCGCTGTTGCTCGCTCTACAATCGTCTGTCCTTCATCGATAAAGCCGGCGTGACGCAGATGGAACTCGCCGAGAGCATCGAAAGCAAGGACGCCAAGACCTGGACAATCAAGCTGCGCAAGGGCGTGACATTCCATGACGGCAAGGAGCTGACGGCCGACGATGTCATCTTCTCGCTCAAACGCCATCTCGATCCCGGCGTCGGCTCGAAAGTCGCCAAGATTGCCGCGCAGATGACCAGCTTCAAGGCAGTCGACAAGTCGACGGTCGAAATTACCCTGGCCGATCCGAATGCCGACCTGCCAACCATTCTCGCCTTGCACCACTTCATGATCGTCGCCAACGGCACGACCGATTTCTCGAAGGGCAATGGCACCGGCGCTTTCGTTCTCGAAACCTTCGACCCGGGCAATCGCTCGGTCGTAGTGAAGAACAAGAACTACTGGAAATCCGGCCAGCCCTATCTCGACTCGTTCGAATTCTTTGCGATCAGTGATGACAATGCCCGCGTCAATGCGCTGCTTTCGGGGGACATTCACTACGCCGCTTCGATCAATCCGCGCGCCATGAAGCTGATTGACGGGCAGCAGGGCTTTACGCTTTCGAAAACGACCAGCGGCAACTATACCAATCTCAACATGCGCCTCGACATGACGCCCGGCAACAAGAAGGACTTCGTCGATGGCATGAAATGCCTGGTCAATCGCGAGCAGATCGTCAAGTCAGCCCTGCGCGGCCTCGGCGAAGTTGCCAATGATCAGCCCGTCTCCCCCGCCAGTATCTACCACAACAACGATCTGAAGCCTAAGGCCTTCGATCCCGACAAGGCGAAGTTCCATTTTCAAAAGGCGGGCGTGCTTGGACAATCCATTCCGGTGATAGCCTCGGACGCTGCAACCTCGTCGATCGACATGGCGATGATCATCCAGGCGGCCGGCGCCGACATCGGCATGAAACTCGACGTCCAGCGCGTTCCCTCCGATGGCTATTGGGATAACTATTGGCTGAAAGCGCCCATCCATTTCGGCAATATCAATCCGCGCCCGACGCCGGACATCCTGTTTTCGCTTCTTTATGCTTCGAATGCACCGTGGAACGAAAGCCAGTACAAGTCGGAAAAATTCGACAAGATGCTTGTCGAAGCACGCGGCTTGCTGGATCAGGCCAAGCGCAAGCAGATCTACGCCGAAATGCAGGTGATGATTGCTGAAGAAGCAGGTACCATCATCCCGGCCTATATCTCGAATGTGGATGCACTTTCGAGCAAGGTGCACGGATTGGAAGCCAACCCGCTCGGTGGCATGATGGGCTATGCAATGGCGGAGTATTTGTGGCTCGACGCCTAGCGGCCATTGAACCTCCCCGGGCGGCGCAAAGTCCGGGGATCTCCGTCTTGCGAACGCCGTTCGTTTCACAGATCACCGCAGGAGCACTGTCTTTGAGATACGAGGTCTCCGTTCTTGTCCTAAACCGGCTTTTCATTGCGATCATCTCCTTGCTGATCGTATCTTTCGCCGTCTTTTTCGCGACCAGCATGCTGCCGGGAGATACTGCCTCCATCCTGCTCGGCCAGGCGGCCACGCCGGAAGCAGTTGCAGGTCTGCGCAGGGCGATGCATCTCGACGAGCCCGCGATCCTGCGGTTCCTGGAATGGCTTTTTGGCCTGATGAAGGGTGACCTTGGCACCTCCTATGCCAACAACATGCCGGTTGCGGAGCTGATTGGCCGCCGCCTGCTGGCAACGCTGGAACTGGCCGCCATCACAACGCTCGTTTCGGTCCCGCTTGCACTCCTGCTTGGCATTACCTCGGCCATGCTTCGCGGCTCCTATTATGATCGGCTCGTAACCGTCATCTCGATCGGCGTCATATCGGTGCCCGAATTCATGGTCGCGACGCTCGCCGTTCTACTATTTGCAGTCTATCTGCGCTGGCTGCCGGCATTGTCTTCGACGAGCGAGGCCCATACGCTCTTCGACCTGCTGAAAATCTATGCCATGCCGGTCATTACGCTCACCTTCGTCATTTCGGCGCAAATGATCCGCATGACCCGGGCAGCGCTCATCGAAACGCTGAAGACCCCTTACGTCGAAATGGCCCTCCTCAAGGGCGCCTCGCGCGGTCGCATGGTGTTCAGACATGCATTGCCCAATGCACTGGGGCCCATCGTCAATGCGATCGCGCTTTCGCTCTCCTATCTCGTCGGCGGCGTGATCATCGTCGAGACTATCTTCAACTATCCAGGAATCGCCAAGCTGATGGTGGATGCAGTCGCGACCCGTGATCTCCCACTCATCCAAAGCTGCGCAATGATCTTCTGTCTTGGTTATCTCCTGTTGATCACCGCCGCCGACATCATCGCAATCCTGTCAAATCCGAGGCTGCGATGACGACGAAAAGCTTGGCTCCCCGCACTCCATCCATGTTTGGTTACAACGTTAGCCTCGTTGGCGTCGTCGCCTTCGCCGTCATTCTCGGCTGGACGATCGTCGCCCTCTTTGCGCCCTATATCATCCCCTACTCCGTCGGCGACATCGTCGATACGGATTATTTTGGCCCGATCAGCCGGCAACTATGGCTGGGCTCGGACTATCTCGGCCGTGATATGCTCTCGCGCGTCTTGATGGGCGCACGCTATACGGTTGGCATCTCGCTGGCCGCGGTCGCGCTATGCTGCCTTTGTGGTGTGACGCTTGGCATGATCGCGGCTGTTATGGGTGGATGGTTCGACACGATCCTGAGCCGTTTTCTCGATGCTCTGAACTCCATTCCAAGCAAGCTTTTCGGCTTGGTCGTCGTTGCCGCCGTCGGCTCGTCCATTCCGGTGCTGATCATCACACTCGCCGTCATTTATACGCCCGGTGCCTATCGCTTCGCCCGCGCGCTCGCGGTCAACATCAACTCAATGGATTTCATCACCGTTGCGCGCACTCGTGGTGAGCGGGTCGGCTACATCATCGGGTCGGAAATTTTGCCGAACATTATTCGCCCCGTTCTGGCGGATTTCGGCCTACGCTTCGTCTTTGTCGTTCTCCTCTTGTCAGGCCTTTCCTTTCTCGGCCTCGGACTGCAGCCGCCCTATGCCGACTGGGGAGCGCTAGTGCGCGAAAATATCGGCGGTCTGCCCTTCGCTGCACCGGCCGTGATCGTGCCTTCCTTTGCCATTGCCAGTCTCACCATCAGCGTCAACCTGCTGATCGACAACTTGCCGCGCCGGATCAGGGACAGGAGTGCATGACGTTGGCCAACCTCGTTGAAATCAAGAATCTGAAGGTTGAGGCGACGACCGACTCCGGGCGTATCGTCGAGATCATCAAGGGCGTCAGTTTCAATATCGCCAAGGGCGAGATTGTCGCACTCATCGGCGAAAGCGGCTCTGGCAAGACAACGATCGCGCTGACGCTCATGGGGCATGCGCGGGAGGGCTGCCGCATCTCCGGGGGCACCGTCCAAGTCGATGGGCAGGATATGGCTGCCCTTTCCGAGAGTAAACGTTCGAAGGTCCGTGGCACCACGGTCGCCTATATTCCGCAAAGCGCGGCGGCCGCTTTCAACCCAGCAACAAAGATCATGGAGCAGGTGATCGAGGTCACCCGTATTCACCGGTTGATGTCACCCGAACGGGCTCGCAAGCGCGCGATCGAGCTCTTCCGGGCGCTGTCGCTGCCAAATCCGGAGACGATTGGCGAACGATACCCGCATCAGGTCTCGGGAGGTCAGTTGCAGCGGCTTGCGGCGGCCATGGCCCTGATCGGCGAGCCGAAGCTGATCATATTCGATGAACCGACCACTGCACTCGACGTGACGACGCAAATCGACGTGCTGAAAGCGTTCAAGTCCGTCATCCGTGCCGGCGACATTGCCGGCGTCTACGTTTCGCATGATCTGGCGGTCGTCGCACAGATCGCCGATCGGATTGCCGTGCTTAAGGGCGGCGAAATCCAGGAAATGGCGGAGACGGAAACGATCCTGAGACGGCCGAGCCATCCCTATACGCGCGAGCTGCTGGCCGCGGTCGAGCCGAAACAGGCCTTCCGCAGCAGCGGCCCGGATCGCTCGATCGCGCCGGTGCTGAGCATCGATGGTCTGATAGCGGGCTATGGCGATATCCAGGCCAACGGTCTGCCGGCTGTGTGCGCGGTTCAATCCGTGAGCCTTGCGGTGGCGAAGGGCAGAAATCTCGGCATTATCGGCGAATCCGGATGTGGAAAATCCACACTGGCGCGGGCAATCGCCGGCATACTGCCTGCAGTGTCAGGCACCATCGGCTTCAACGGGAACGAGATGAACTGCGCCGCGAAATTGCGCACGCGCGATCAATTGCGCGAGATGCAGATCGTCTTTCAATATGCCGACACCGCGCTCAATCCGGCAAAATCGATCGCTGATATTCTCGAGCGGCCTCTGACTTTTTATCATGGGATGGACCGCAAGGCTCGAGCGGCCAGGGTCAACGAGTTGCTTGACATGGTGCAATTGCCCCGCGCGCTTCGCTATCGCTATCCGTCGGAATTGTCAGGCGGGCAGAAGCAGCGCGTGAATTTCGCTCGCGCGCTTGCTGCAGAGCCGCGCCTGATCATCTGCGATGAAATTACCTCTGCGCTCGACACTGTCGTTGCCGCGGCGATCATCGACCTGCTCAAGGACCTGCAGCGTGAACTGCATTTGTCCTACATCTTCATCAGCCACGATCTATCGGTCGTCGAGGCGATCTGCGACGAGATCGTCGTGATGTATGGGGGCAGAAAAGTCGAACAGATCACACGCGAAGCCGCAAATGCGCCCCGCCACCCCTATTCCCAGCTGCTGTTCGGATCCGTTCCGAAGCTTGATCCGACTTGGCTCGACAATCTCATCCAGGACCCGGAACTCAAGCGTGAGTATGGCCATGGCTAGCCAGATACCGCCCATACCGTTGGCGGCTGCTACATGGGAAACAGGCTCGTCAAGGGCATGTGCGCCTTGACGATCGGCGACTTGAGCACCACGAAGCTGAAATACTTGTCAATGCCGATATCCATGTCGGTGAGGCGCTCCATGATCGTCTGATATTCTCCGATACCGGCCGTCACAAACTTCAGCATGTAATCATAGCCACCTGAGACGAGATGGCATTCGACGACCTGATCGACCTTCTCCACTGCCGAGAGAAAACGTGCGAAGTCAATCTGTCGGTGGTTCTTGAGCGTGACTTCCGTAAACACGGTCAGCGTCTGGCCGAGTTTCCCGATATTGATCTGGGCCGAATATCCCTCGATATAGCCTTCCTGCTGCAATTTCTTGACCCGCATCAGACAGGGGCTCGGCGACAGGTTGACCAGTTCCGCCAATTCGACATTGGTGATACGGCCGTTCTTCTGAAGTTCGTACAGAATCTTGATGTCGATACGGTCGAGCTTCATGGCAGATCTTTCCCATATAAGGCGGCATTTTATGCTGCGAAATTTCCCGGATCGAGCATAACACCATGCTTCGTCTTTGCTATTTCATTCTGCACGAATTGGTCCAGCACATTAGGCCGCTTGGCTCACCACGGGCAGAATCTTATGCTGCATGACCCTGTTGTGCGGCAGCTTCATGTCCGATCATTTCGTTATGCTGTCGGCTCGAAAGGAGACACGCATCCATGCCCGCACCGCTTACCCTTGTCGAAAACTCTCCGGAATTTCCGGCCTCTGCCGACGTCGTCGTCATCGGTGCCGGTATTGTCGGCGTTTTTGCAGCCTATTATCTGGCGAAGCGGGGACTCAAAGTCGTTCTCCTCGAAAAAGGTCGCGTCGGTGCCGAACAATCCAGCCGCAACTGGGGCTGGTGCCGGCAGCAGAACCGTGACGCCCGGGAATTGCCGATGGCGACGAAGAGCCTCGACCTCTGGGACCAGTTCGCCGCGGAAACCGGGGAAAATACCGGCTTTCGCCGCTGCGGCCTCTTTTACCTGAGCAACAATGAGGAAGAGTTAGCCGGGTGGGCACGCTGGCGCGACTTTGCGCGCGATGTCGGTGTGACGACGCATATGCTTGATTCAGGTCAAGCCAGCGAGCGCGGCAAGGCGACCGGTCGCATCTGGAAGGGCGGCGTCTTTTCACCGACAGATGGCATTGCCGATCCGGCCAACGCCGCCCCTGCGGTCGCTCGCGCCCTGATAAAACTGGGGGGCTGCCTGCGCCAGAATTGCGCGGCTCGCGGCATAGAAACCGAAGGCGGAAAACTTTCCGCCGTCGTGACCGAGGAAGGCACGATCAGAACAAGAACTGCCATCCTGTCAGGAGGCGCCTGGGCTTCGTCCTTCTGCCGCCAGCTCGGTATCCGCTTCCCGCAGGCGTCGATCCGCTCGTCGATCCTTTCGGTCAGCGCTGGCGACGGCGAACTTCCGGATGCTCTCCATACCGCCCATGTTTCGGTGACGCGCAGGGGCGACGGTGGCCATACGCTCGCCATCAGCGGACGTGGCCGCGTCGATCCCACGCCCCAGAACATGCGGTTCGCAGCACAGTTTCTGCCGATGTTCATTCGTCGCTGGCGCTCCCTTTCCGTCGGGGGTTTCGAGGGCTTTCGCAGCGGCCATGAAAACCTCTCGCGCTGGCGCCTGGATCGGCCGACGCCAATGGAGCGGATGCGCATCCTCGATCCGGCTGCCGACAAGGCCACGATCAGCATTACCTATGACCGCGCGGTCGAATTGCTGCCGGCGATCAAAAACCGCCGCATCACCGCCAGTTGGGCCGGCTATATCGATTCGACGCCGGACGGCGTGCCGGGCATTGGCGAGATCGCACGCATACCAGGCTTGGTGCTGGCGGCCGGTTTCAGCGGTCACGGTTTCGGGATCGGACCGGGAGCCGGCCATCTGATTGCTGATATCGTCACCGGAGCCGCTCCGATTGTTGACGCAAAGCCCTATCACCCCGACCGTTTCTCGCAATCCGCGTGGGGTAAGGTGGCGGACTTCTGAAACGGCTCGTCAATCCTAGACTCCTCCGGCAACCGAACCAAGGACGCGGAAATTCCAGATGCAAGCCCGTCAGCTCGAAGTCTTTTGCATGCTCATGCGATGTGGGACGGTGACCGGCGCTGCCGCCATGCTCAACATCACGCAGCCGGCACTCAGCCAGATCTTGCTGCATGCGGAAGACCAGCTGGGGTTCAAGCTCTTCAATCGCGTGCGAGGCAAGCTGGTTCCCACCCGGGAGGCCGAAGAACTTTATCCGGAAGCCTGGCGCATCTTTTCCGAGCTCGGAGCGCTTAGACGCCGAACGACCGACATGCGCTTCGGGCGGACTGGACTGATCAGGATCGCAGCCACGACGCCACCTGCCATGTCGATCGTACCGAAGGCGCTTCTCGCCTTCAGGACGACCTACCCGGATATCGTCGTCCGCTCTCTGATCGCTCCGCTGATTAACGTCGTGGATATGATCCGCAATGGCGACGCCCCGCTCGGCATCGTCATGAACAATATAGCGCGGCCTGGTATTGATGTCGAAACCCTCGGATATGCTGAACTTGTTTGTATCGTGCCGGAGGGGCACCATCTTGCCGCGCGCGACAGCATTACATTTGCCAATCTTCAGAACGAGACGCTGATTTCCTACCGCGCCGATACCCTCCCCGGTCAGCTCCTTGCCAATGCCGCAGCTTCGGAAAATCAGTCGTTCAATCCCGCGATCGAAATCGATATCTCCATTACCGCCTTGCCGTTTGTCCGTAACGGCTTTGGCGTCGCGATCGTGGATGGCCTCCTGCCGTGGGAACAGTTTCCCGGCCTCCTGCGTCGGCCGCTTCTGCCACGAAAGACGGTTCCAATCGCGCTGCTGACCAGCCGGGACCGTCCTTTGACTGGCAGTCACCTTGCCATACGCGACTATCTGCGCGAGGCCTGTGCCGTCGTGTTGAAGGATGGCGAAGCGCAATGGGGATAAAAATCGTCCCCATTGGGTCAAAGCGAACCTGATTATGCCTCGCTTATCCAGGATCCGACGGGCAGCGGACGAGCCGGCGCCTGCTCGCGCAGTCGACCGACGTCGCAAACAGGGATTCCCACATGCGCCGAAATCAGTTCCGCGCCGGCCAGCTGACAAAACCGCCCCTGACAACGTCCCATACCCACCCGCACCATTGACTTTACCCGGTTTGCTTCACCTCCGGCATAGTCAACACTCCGGCGAAGATCGCCTGCGCTGATACCTTCGCAGCGGCAGACCATCGTTTCATCAGGTGTGGATCGGATCATGTCCACAGGCCAGGGAAAGGCGCTGGCGACGGCGCGAGCAAAGCGCTCGTAGCGGGCCATCAGGCGGAGATCCCGTGCCGGATCCGGAAAAGGCAGCCCGATATCGGCAAGGCAGGCACTCGCGGCAAGCCGTCCGGCAACTTCGGCGCCATCCGCCCCAAGGATCCGCAAGCTGTCACCGGCAAGATAGACACCCTCCATACAGCGGCCCATTCGATCGGCCCGCGGCAACCATTGAGCCCAGCCCGGACCATAATCGAAACTGCATTGGGCCAGGCCGGCAAGTTGTGTCTCGGCCCTTAAGTGCCAGCCAATGCCGACCGCATCGCATTCGGTATGATGGTCGCACCCGCCGGCATCCCGCCAACGAACGGCCCCCGGGCCGCTTTCGTCGCTGACGATATCCGTCAGCGTCACGCCTGCGCGATATAGGCGGCCGAGTTTCAGTCGCATCGCCAGGCCCCGCAGGACCAGAGCCGGCCTTGCCATCATGCCCGGTAGGGCAAGGATCTGATTTCGAAGTGAGGCGGTATCGAGAATGGCCACGACATTTGCCCCTGCCTTCAAAAGCTGGGCCGCAACGAGGGTCAGCAGTGGTCCGGAGCCCGCCAAGACGATCCTTCGCCCCAAGGCGACGCCTTGTGCCTTCAGCGCGATTTGCATGGCTCCGAGACTGTAGACCCCCGGAGCTTGCCAGCCAGGTAGCGGCACCAGCCGGTCGGTCGCGCCGGTCGCGAGAATTAGCCGGTCATAGGCGAATTCCCGGCGACCGGCGGGCGTGAGCACCTGCAGCACATTGTCCGCTAGCGCCATCGCTGAACTTTGAGGATAGTATTCGACCTCCCCGCGAGCCACCAGACGATCGAAGAGAGCATGAAGGGCAAGCGCTTTGCCCGCCTCCGACCCATAAAGCTGCTCGGCCGGGCGCCCAAAGCCCTGCGGCGGACGACGATATACCTGGCCGCCCGCCTTCAATCCCTCATCGATGACGACGGGGCGGATACCGGCGGCTGCAAGAAGCTCGGCTGCGCGTATGCCCGCCGGACCAGCGCCGACAATCACAGTTGCCTTCCGCTCAGCCGCCATCGTCATGGCCAATCTCCCGGCGCCTGGGTCATTAAGGACATGCCGTTTTCGACGAGGGTCGAACAGGCACGCAGGCGGGTCCCATCCTGGTGCCAGACCCAGCAGTCCTGACAGGCGCCCATCAGGCAGAAACCAGCTCGCCCCTCCGGCCCAAACTCGGATTGCCGAAGAATGCGAGAAAATGTCAGCATGGCGGTCAGTACCGTGTCGCCGGCCAACACTTGGCGTTCAATGCCGTCGAGCAGGAAGCGGACGGGTTGGCGGTCCTGCTCGGCGAGGCGCACGATACGCCCCACTTCTCCAGTTAGACCCAGGTCCTGGCTCATTCAGCCGCCTCTTTGATCGGAATGCGAGGCTCGGGCATCTCCGGGTAACGTGCGCAAACATCGCCAAGCGCTGCCGCGACGCCCTCATGTCCGGCACGTCCCGCCATTCGGCGGAAAATCTCCGTCTTGGTGAAGAACCGCCAGTGGATGGGAAGGCCGGCAAGAATATCCGTGAGCAGGTCGTAAGCGGCGGATGTCCACTGCGCCTCGTAGCTTTCGCGCTCGCTGCCATAGTGGAAGTGGGCAGAGGGAGCCGCACGCGATGCCCTGAGACTGGACGTTTCGGCTTCGTCGACCTTGCCAGCCCGGATGACCACTCCGTAGTCGCGCTCGGCAGCTTCAAGGGAAACGTAGCCGCGCTCCACATCCTGCAGCACGCGCCAGGCCTCACGCTCGAGCGGATTTCCGCGACCGCCGCCCCCGGCCGAGCGGATCTCAAGCACATCGCCCGGCTGCAGGACTGCAGTATCGATGTTGCCGAGCCGGCGATAGTCCTCGCGCCCGGGATTGAGCACCATGTTGGAGAGCCCTGCTGCCTTGCCGCCGAGCAATCCCCAGGGACGGAAGAAACTGCGGTCGCGGTTGCGGGCCGTGATACGGCTGCCGGGCGTGAACACGCGGAACGCCATTTCGGTCGCCAGACCGCCGCGCCAGCGGCCGGCACCGCCGCTATCCCTGGCAAGCCCGTATTTGACGAACTCGATCGGCACTTCGGTTTCCGTGATTTCGATCGGCGTGTTCTTCAGATAGGCAGCATCGGCACCGGAACCATTGGTCCCGTCGCGATGTGGCATCCCACCGCCGCCGCCAACCACCGGATTGACGGCGGCAATCACGCTGCGGCCGGTCCGTTCGTCAGTGGTCATGACGTTGACGATGCAATTGTTGCCGGCCGGTGCAGCAGGCAACAGATCGGGAATAGCCTGGCTGAAGGCGCCGAAGATCACGGACCGGAGGCGCGCACAGGTAAGCGAA
Organism: Rhizobium mesoamericanum STM3625; assembly: GCF_000312665.1. Classification (GTDB taxonomy): domain Bacteria; phylum Pseudomonadota; class Alphaproteobacteria; order Rhizobiales; family Rhizobiaceae; genus Rhizobium; species Rhizobium mesoamericanum. Next base: position 298,827 of record NZ_HF536773.1, read on the forward strand.
CGCATGCCGACAGCCGCCGGCGACACCGGATTGAGCACGCTCCCCTGCGGGGCAACGCAGGTGAAAGGGCGCGTCAAGCCGGTGTTAAGCAGGATCTTGGGATTTAGCGTGTAGAGAATGTAATAGACGCCGACCAGCAGCATGGTGTGGCGCGGATCGCCGCCCGACGGAACATTGAGCGACGAGCCGAGCTGCGGATCGGATCCGGTAAAATCGAGTATCGCCTCGTCACCCTTGATCGTCAGCGTCAGCTTCAGGCGGCATGGATTGGCTTCTATGGAATCCTCGTCGGCATAATCGACAAATTCCCAAATGCCGTCCGGCATCGCCCGCAGGAGATCGCGAGCCTGTGCTTCCGCGTGATCCAGAAGGACTTCGGCGCCTTCGAGAAATGCCTGCTTGCCGAATTTCTCTACCATTGCCAGGATCTTCCGTTCACCGGTGTTCAGCGCACCGACCAGCGCCTTGATGTCGCCGATATTAAGGTCTGGTTTGCGGACATTCGTGGTCATGATTTTGAGGATGTCTTCATCGAAGACACCTTCGTTGACCAGCTTCATCGGCGGAAAGCGAATGCCTTCCTGGTGGATCTCTGTCAGCGCACGCGACAGGGAAGCAGGCACGGCACCACCCATGTCGGTGTTGTGGATATGCCCGCCGGTCCAGGCGATGATTTCACCATCATAGAAAACCGGCTTCCAAAGGTGTGTGTCCGGCGCGTGAGTGGCCACGAAGCAGGAATAGGGATCGTTGGTAAAGGCAACGTCGCCCGGCCTGTATTCCCCGATCATTTCGATGGCCCGGGTATAGGTAAGCCCCGGATACCATGTCGCGCCGAGCCCCATCGGGACGCCGAAGGTTTCGCCCTTGCGATTGATCAACATGACCGTGAAATCTTCCGTCTCCTTGACGAAGGCCGAATGTGCCGTCCGCTGCAGTGTGTAGGCCATGTTCTCCGCTGCGGCCCGGGTATGGTTGGCAAATACTTGAAGGTTCGAATGGTCGAACATGGGCCGCTACTCCGAAAACGTGAGATGAAGGTTCAGGTGCCGATCAATCACCACCTGTGTGCCGACCGGAATGGCAAAGGTCGTATCGTCCTGCGCTATGACAGCAGGCCCTTGGAAGCACTCGCCGGGATGCAACGTGTCCCGTCGGTATAGTCCGATCCATTCGAACGTTTTCCCCGTATAGACCGGTATTTCACGCTCGGGTTGGGCTATACCGGCGATCTCTTCGCGGTCGAGGGTCGTTTGCAGCGCCGGTCCCGCGCCGAGTGCAGACAGGCGGAGATTGACGATTTCGATCTTGCCGTGCGGGTCGGCAAAATCATAAAGGCGGGCGTGCATGGCATGAAACGCCTCTTCGATCGCAGTGAATTTGCCCTCCTCCACCCAGCTTGCCCGCAGCGGAACCTCGATTTCAAAGCTTTGGCCGACATAGCGCATGTCGGCCGAAATCCGCAATTCGGCGGCACCTTCGTGGCCCTGCTTGACAAGCCAGTCCCGCCCTTCGGCAGACAGCGCCTCCGAACAGGCACGCAGCAACGGCGCTGCCTCCGGCGACAGGTGCGTGAAAACCGTCTTGATGAAGTCGCCGCGCAGATCCGCGACCAGACCGCCGAGAGCCGACACCACACCCGGACGCAGTGGCCCGATGACTTTCGCCATGCGGAATTCGCGAGCCAGGAAGGCGCCCAGCATGGGTCCGCCACCGCCGAACGGCATGAGGGTAAACTCCCGCAAGTCAACTCCAGCCCGCGACGCCAGCTTTTCCACCTCGACGAACATCTCGGAGATCGCGATGTCCAGAATGGCCTGGGCCACCTCTTCAACCGATCGTTCGATACGCTCGGCGAGCTTTGCGACGGCGGCGCGCGCCAGCCCGACATCGATCCGCAATTGACCGTAGGCCATCTCGCTGTGTCCGAGCCAGCCGCAGACGGCCATGGCATCGGTCACGGTCGCTTTCGTGCCGCCCCGGTCATAACAGGCGGGACCTGGTGTCGAGCCGGCCGATTCCGGCCCCACCCGCAAGACACCATGGGCATCGATGCTGGCAACGGAGCCACCGCCGATACCGATGGAGCTGACCGAGACCGAAGGAATATGAAGCGGAAACTCGCCGATCAGTTCGCCCGTCCCGAATTGCGGCTCGCCGTCGATGATCAAGGCGAAGTCCGCCGAGGTGCCGCCTATGTCGAGGGTGAGAACATGTCTTTCACCGGCAAGGCGCGCCAGCCAGGCGGCGCCGATTACCCCCGAGGCCGTGCCGGAGAGCAGCATCTGCACACAGGAACGCTTTCCTTCCGCCGCGTTCATGACGCCGCCGTTCGATTTGGTCAGCAAGGCCGGCGCCGTCACTCCGCGCGATGCAAGCTTGTGTTCGAGGGCCGCCAGGTAGCTCGAAACCCTGGGATGGACGTAGCCGTTGAGGATCGCGGTCGTCGTACGCTCGTATTCGCGAATGACCGGCCACACTTCCGAGGACGTGAAGACGAAGAGATCGGGTGCGAGCTTTTCGATTGCGCTCTTGACCGCAGTTTCCTGGGCATCGTCGCGCCAGGAGTGCAGAAAGGATACGATGATGCCCGCCGCGCCCTTGGCTTTTGCAGCTGCGACCGCCGTGGCAACCGCCTTCATGTCCGGCGCCTGCGCTTCACTGCCATCGGCCCGCAAGCGTGCGGGAATGCCAAAGATCATGTCGCGTGCGATGAGCTGCTCCGGCCGTGAGCAGAAGAGGGAGTAGACGTCGGGCATTCTAAGCCGGGCCAGCTCGATGACATCTTCGAAACCAGCATTCGTCATGAGCGCGAGCGATACGCCGCGCCTCTGAATTACGGTGTTGATACCGACGGTGGTGCCGTGAACGAAGCGGCTGATTGCCTCCGGCTCCAATCCCTCGCGCTCGGCAAGCAAGGAAAGGCCGGTCATCAATTCGGCACCCGGATCATCGGGCGTGGTCAGCACCTTCAGCGAAGCGACGCGACCAGAGCGGCTTTCCAGGGCGCAGAAATCGATGAAGGTGCCGCCGATGTCAACGCCGATCTTCCAGTCTTGCCGCAAAGCCTCTCGATCTTGCCTTGTCGCATCCGCCATGTTCGTTCCTTTCTTGTATCGGCGATGAAACTGGCACGAACGGATCGGCTAGGTCCAAGAGCGAAAACGCCAAATGTCATAAGCCAGACTTATGCTCTGGGACCAAGCAACCCATAGGCCGGACTTATGGGCCTGCCGTGATCTCAACTTTGACAGCGCCGACCCGGGTTGCACAGGATGGGGGACTGTTTTCAGCCTCTGGAGATTTTCCATGGATGCTATTGTGCTGGGCGGCGGGCTCATGGGAGCCGCCTCTGCCTTCTTTCTCGCCCGGCGCGGCATCCGCGTCACACTTATCGAACGCAATCGGGTCGGGAGCGGCGCCACGATAGCGTCATTCGGCAACATCCGGCGAAGCGGCCGATACATTCCACAATTACCGCTTTCCCACCGTTCGCTTGCGCTGTGGGGAGAGGCCGAGGCGATGCTTGGGCGCGACGTGGAATTTCGTGCGACCGGCCACCTGCGGCTAGTGTTCAGCCAGGAAGGACTTGCAGCGATGCGGTCCTTCATCGAGGAATCACGGCCGTGGGGGCTGGAACTGGAGGAGCTGACCGCAAGGGACCTGCGGTCGCGCTTTCCTGGCCTTGGCCCCGAGGCGATCGCGGCATCCTTTTCCCCGAAAGATGGAAGCGGCAATCCGCGTCTTATTGCACCGGCCTTCGCAAATGCCGCTCAAAAGTTAGGCGCCGACATCGTCGAAAATGTCGTCATCAGGGCGATCAGAAAAACTGACTATGGATTTAAGGTCGAAACATCGAAGGGTTCGCATGAAGCCTCGATGCTGCTGAACGCGACGGGTGCCTGGGGCGCACGTATCGCAACCCTGTTCGGAGAGACGGTTCCGATCGTTGCCAAAGGTCCGCAAATGGGAGTAACAGAACCTCTCCCCCACCGCATCCTCCCGGTCGTCGGCGTCTGGGCGCATGATCACGGAGGCGGGTATCTCAGACAGGTGGAAAGAGGCAACATCGTCTTCGGTGGTGGCGCAAATCGCATAGACGTTTCGCTGGATACGGGATACGCCAAGGCAGATCCGGCTCGCTTGCCTGGTCAGCTCCGTTCGCTGCTGCCGATTTTGCCTGCGCTGAAAAACGTTGCGGTGATACGAACCTGGTCTGGTTGCGAGGGCTATGTCGAGGATGGTCTTCCGGTGATCGGACGGTCATCGACGACACCGGGGCTCTTCCATGCATTCGGCTTTTCCGGCCACGGTTTCCAACTCGGACCCGGCGTTGGCGACGTTATGGCCGAGATCATGGCGACGGGTGGAACGGACATTCCGCTGCAAGACTTTCGCATCGAACGCTTCACAAAGCCGAATGGCCTTAGAATTTCCCGGTAGATTTCGACGAGCGGCATGACGTTCACTGTTCGGTCTCAGCGCAGGATTCTGGACTGCTCTTGTCCTGCCTCCATCTTTGGCCGGGCGTGAGCCTAAGTCGCAGCGTTTTATCACGCGTTCGTTACCCTGATCTCTGTAACAACGCCCACTCCCGTTGCGAGTACCTGCCGTGCCCGATGAAAAAGGGCGTCATGAGCAACGGAGAAAATGAATGTTGAAGACCTCAATCAGCACCGCCCTTCTTGCAAGCGCCATTACCTCTGCACTTGCCACGATGGCAAGCGCAGCCCCATTGACGAAGGCGGAAGCCGCTGCTGCGGTCGCTGCTCATAAGGAGAAGTGCTACGGCGTCGCGCTGAAGGCCCAAAATGATTGTGCGGCCGGCCCTGGCACCACCTGCCAGGGGACCGCTGTGAAAGACTTCCAGGGCAACTCCTGGAAATTCGTCCAAGGTGGCACCTGTGCTTCACTTGAGCTGCCAGGCGGTCGTCACGGTTCGCTGAAACCACTGGAACGCGACATCTAAACCCGAAATCAGGAAAGCGGAGGCGAACATGGTCCACGTCAACACGACGGCCAATCCCCACCAGAAGACAGATAGCGCGCTCCGCTTTCCGGCGATTTCAGTGGCTGGCCAAGCAGGAACCAGCTTCAAGCCGGAGCACCTGGGGGCAATCGTGGCAGAGCCCGGCTCTTTGGGTTTCTTCGAGGTCCACGCCGAAAACTACATGGGCGCGGGCGGTCCTCCACACCGAGCCCTCGAAAGGATGCGCCGCGATCACCCGATCTCATTGCACGGTGTATGCATGTCACTTGGCGGCTCCCAGCCACTCGACAAGGAGCACCTCAAGCGTTTCAAGAGCCTCGTCGACCGCTATGAACCAGCACTCGTTTCGGAACACCTCGCCTGGTCAACTCACTTGGATACCTATCTGAACGATCTGCTGCCGCTTCCCTATACCCCTGCGACGCTGACGCATGTCTGCGATCACGTCGACCAGATGCAAGCAACTATCGGGCGATCCATCCTTCTGGAAAATCCATCTACCTATGTGCTCTTCTCGGAATCCTCGATCAGCGAGACCGATTTCATCCGCGAGATAGCGAAGCGCACCGGTTGCGGACTGCTGCTCGACATCAACAATGTCTTTGTGTCGGCCACCAATCACGGCTTCTCGGCATTGGAATACCTGCGCGACTTTCCGCTCGCCGAGGTTGGTGAAATCCACCTCGCCGGTCACGCGGAGCAAGAGGACGATGACGGTGAGCTACTGCTGATCGATAGCCATGACGGCCCAGTCGCAAATGCCGTTTGGCAACTCTATGAGATCGTGATCGCTGGCAGCGGACCAATCCCGACGCTGGTCGAATGGGACAGCAACATTCCGGATTGGCCGGTGCTGCGGTCCGAGGCGCTTGCGGCTCAAGCCATTCTCGCCAAATACACCCACCGCCAGCTTACAGGTCGCATGGAGGCTTTCCATGTCTTCGGCTGAAGTCTTAGCAATTCGGCCGAACACCTCTGATTTCGTTCATCAATTTGCCGGCGGTCTGCTTTCACCCGATCGGCCAGCACCAACGCTGATTACAGGCCCGCGCGGCAAACATGCAAAGACGGGTTACGCTATCTACCGCAACAATGTGACAGTGAGCTTGATCGAGGCACTGGCTTCGATCTTCCCAGCCGTCCAACGCATCACCGGACCTGATTTCTTCCGCGCTATGGCGCGTTTTCACGTACGCGAGACCCCGCCGAACTCGCCGCTACTTTTCGAATACGGTCGGGGTTTTCCGGATTTCATCGACCGCTACGAATATGCGCAGGCCATGCCTTGGCTCTCCGACGTAGCGAGGATCGAACGAGCCTGGCTGGATGCCTATCACGCTGCGGACGCGCACGCGCTCAATCCTGCAGCGCTCGCCCTCGCGTCTCCGCAAGAGATGGGCGCCCTTGTCCTTCAGCCCCATCCGGCAATGCGTGTAATATCATCCAGTTATCCGGCTGTGACTATTTTCGCCATGAACCGCAGCACGGGCTCTGTCGGCCGGGTCGAGCCCCGTCCCGAGGATGGGTTGATCAGCCGTCTTGGGGATGAAGTCAGCATACGCGTTCTGCAACCGGGCGGCGCGGACTTCATCAATGCCCTGGTTGGCGGCGAACCGCTCGCAGTAGCTGCAGCCGCTGGTCTTGCTGCCCATGCCCGCTTCGATCTTACCCTTGCCATCTGTGAAATCATCGCAGCAGGCGCATTTTCCCATATCGCGATGGAGAACTCCAATGTCGAACATGCTTGATACCCTGCCCGGTGGTGGCGCGCGTTCACAGCCCGCCAGGCTTTTCGCCGCGGTAACCGACCTGATCCGCATCGTGGCTCAACCGGATCTCGTCCAGGCTGTCCTGCGTTTTGCGCTCGCGGTGCCATTCTGGCGGTCCGGCACATTGAAATGGGATGGCTTCCTCCAGCTCAGCGACACGGCAATCGATCTGTTTACACAGGAATTCATGCTCCATCTTCCGGGTGGTCCCTATCCATTTCCGGCCCCCGCCACGATGGCCTTTATTTCGGGCTGCGGCGAAATCATCTTTCCGTCCCTCCTGGTACTTGGTCTTGCGACACGCTTTGCCAGCGTCGGCTTGCTCCTTATGACCGTCGTGGTCGAGCTGACTGTTCCGGATGGCTGGCCCATTCATATTACCTGGGCCGCTATGGCTCTTGCCATCATGCGTTATGGCCCGGGCCGCCTGTCGCTTGACGCCCTGATCGGGCGCATCTTGGGCGCTGCTCATCCCTAGAAATTTCCAGGCCATCCTCCGCAACAGCCGTCCCGCTCACAGAGCCGGGCGGCTTTTGCGTTTTCTTGCCAAACCACCCCTTGCCGATTGTCCGTTGATGCGCTCAATAGGCGCTGCGTCAGAAATCTTCGGAATGCTGGTAACAGAGACGTGGTCCGACACGTAGGGGATAGTGACGGATGAAATATTCGGCGCGAGAAGAGGAGTGGGCAGCGTGGATGCGAGCGGCGGTGGCCGGTGACGCCCAGGCCTACGACCGGTTCCTGAGGGCCGTCACGCCTTATCTCCGGTCCATTGCCCGGCGGCGCTGCGATCAGTTTGGTGCGCCGCCGAGTGAGGTGGAGGACGTGGTGCAGGAAGTTCTGCTGGCCGTTCACTTGAAGCGCGGGACCTGGGACGTTTCCCGCCCAATCGGCCCGTGGTTGTCGATTATCGTGCGCAACAAGCTGATCGACCGCCTGCGCCGGCGTGGCCGCCACGTCAGTGTGCCGATCGAGGATGTGATGGAGACGCTGGAAGCCGACAGGAACGAGGATGGAGGTGACCGTGTCGATGTCGACCGAATGCTGGAAGGTCTGCGCGATCCACAGCGCGAAATCGTGCGGTCAATTTCCCTTGGCGGAGCCGGCATTCGGGAAACGGCTGAAAGACTGAAAATGACCGAAGGCGCGGTGCGAGTTGCGTTACATAGGGCACTCAAGGGTTTGGCCGCCCTTTATCGGAGCGACGGACGTGAAGACGGATGATCTTATCAACCTACTGACAAATGACTCGCAGGTGCGCGTCCGCTTCGACCGTGTATTCGTCAGTGCTCTTACGATCGGGATAGTGCTCTCCGCGATACTTCTGCTTGTGACCATCGGTATCCGCAAGAACATGGCCGACGCCATCGAGACACCGCGCGTCATCTTCAAGCTTTGCCTGACGCTGTTGCTGGCCATCACCACAACGCGCCTGGCCTTTCGCATCGGCAAGCCCGGCCTTTCGCTTAGATCAGCGACCTTGATGCTGCTTTTGCCCTTCGTCATCCTGATAGGTGGGATTGTCATGGAGCTTCTGATCGTGCCGCAGAACGCATGGGCCACGAGCATGAAAGGACGTTTCTCGATGTTCTGCCTGTTCTTCGTTCCAGTCCTTTCGATCGCGCCACTGACCGCCATTCTCTATTCTGTCCGACAGGGCGCGCCCGAAAACCCCGGCATGGCAGGCGCAGTCGCTGGACTTGCCGCCGGCGGTATTGCCGCTGCCATCTATGCCTGGCATTGTCCGGATGATAGCCCGCTGTTTCTGGCCACCTGGTATTCCATCGGAATATTGCTTGCTACAGCCGCCGGCTTCGTGCTGGGCCGGAGGATTCTTCGCTGGTGAATGACGCAGATGACTAGGCCGTCACTCCAGTCATGACCTTGCGTGGCTTGCAGTAGATGACCCCATCTCCACTGCAACCAAAAGCCGACCGCATGAGCTCTCCGGATATCGAACGGTGCGGTGGCCCTTACTTCACCGTGATGCTCATACCGCTGACATCGGCGTTGACTTGCAGGCCGACTTGCCGTCCCGAGAGCTCGAGTTGGGCGCCTCTGTCATTGGTCATGACGATCATCTGGGCCCCTTGGCCGACCGCGCCGCCACCGCCCGCTGCCGCGTATACCCCCGTTACATCTTGAGCGCGGCGTATGTGGCGCACGGTACCATGGAAATAAGTCTTAGAGGCACCGAAGGCGAGGCCCCCGGAAATGCCGCCGACCGAGATGGGATAATGGCGGCCATGGAAGGTCAGCGTGCCCTCGCCTCCGGCGCCACCGACGAAGAAGGCGGCCTTGTAGACGGCGAAGCTGATCGTACCGTTGTCGGCATGGGCGACGCTGGCAAAGCTAACTCCGGTGGTGGCGATAACGGCAACCGCAACGGATCGAAATCTGGGCGAAATCTTCATGATGAGACACTCCTCAAGAACACCGCTGACCCAGCCAGCCGGGCACGTCAGCGTCGTAACAATGCTATAGCTGAACAGTCTCGTACCTCATTAGTTCCAAGTCACGCAGACGGCACCTCTAAACGAAACGGCGGATGGCTGGCTGGAGAGCCCGGTCGAACCTTGTTACGCACCCCGCTTGCCGCCGTACGTCATCAGTGCGGTCAAGTGCTCGTCATTCCCCTCGCATGCGCCGGATGAAGTGGTAGATTGTTTTTCTGCTTTCAAAATGCCCCGTGAGGAGACGCATATGAGCAAATTTCGGGCTTTCATGGCAGCCGGAATGCTGATCGTGCTGGCAGCAATTACTGCAGCTTGCACGACAACGCCTCGAAATCCAAATCCGCCTGATTTCCGATACCAACCACGGTATTCGGTGAATCCCGCCTGCAGCCATGGCTTCAGACCGACTAACGCGCTATCGTGCAGCTACTGACGGGGCCGCCAATTGAACCGCCATTAGGCTTTGCTGCGTCCGTCGCCTTTTTCCGTGCACCGTCCAACTTCGCCCCTCGCTCGTTGGGTTCTCTATGCCCCTAGCGTGACGACGATCGCCAGCGGGAACTTCAGGCATTGTGAGGCATTATCGATCATCTCCAGAGGAGGACGTCATGAAAAGCTGCCGCCACGCTGCTGCCGTCACCGCATTGATCTGGCTAGTGACCGGAACCGCATACGCCGATGAGGCGCCGTTCCTTCAATCGCTCGCCGGTGATTGGACGGGCGGAGGCATGATGAAGCGCACGACCTCCTCGTCCCCCATTAATCTCAGCTGCAATTTCAAGACCGAGGCGAGTGGCGAAGCGCTTTCGATGAAAGGGATGTGCCGTGGGATGATCGTTATTACACGAGCGGTTTCTGCCAACATTAAAGTCAGCGGCATTCAATACTCCGGTAATTACATCGGTCCTTCAGGAGGCGTCTCTGGGCTCCGCGGAACGCGCAGCGGCGATGCCATCAATCTTGCCGTGCACTGGTCGAAGGTCATCAACGGCGATCGCAGCGCCAGCATGACGATCCAGCGCGTGGACGCCAATGCAATACGGATCCGAACGGTCGACATGGATCCGGCATCCGGCCAGCAAGTTGTGACGAGCGATCTTAACCTGCGTCGCAACTGACGTTGTCTGCGAAGATACAACCTCTCGTCGGAGCAAGCCCGACAACCTATATAGATCGCAAAAAGTCGGCGATTTCCGCCGGCCGAACCGGAGACATTTATGAGCCGCGATCCATACGAGCTTCTCGGCGTGAAAAAGGACGCCACACAGAAGGACATTCAAAGCGCATTTCGCAAGCTCGCCAAAAAACTTCATCCCGATCTCAATCCCGGCGACAAGAAGGCTGAGGAGCGCTTCAAGGAGATTTCCACTGCCTATGAGCTTTTGAGCGATGAGGAAAAACGGGGGCGCTTCGACCGAGGCGAGATCGACATTAGCGGTGCCGAACAACAGCAGCGCCACTACTATCGCGACTATGCCTCGGCCGCCAATGCCGGCAATCCTTACCACAACAGTGCGGGTTTTGCCGACTTCGGTGACAGCGACGATATTTTCTCGAGTTTCTTTTCGCGACGAACGCGTGGGGGCGATTTCCATGCGCACGGACAAGATCGGCACTATTCAATGGAGGTCGATTTCCTCGATGCGATCAACGGCACGAAGACACAGATCCGTTTGCCAGATGGGCCGGCGCTCGATCTTCAGATCCCGCCCGGAACACGCGACGGCCAGACGCTCAGACTTAGAGGCAAGGGCGAGCCAGGTATTGGTGGCGGCCGGTCCGGAGACGCGCTGGTCGAAATTCGTGTGCGTCCGCATCGCTTCTATGTTCGGGATGGCGACGATATCCGCTACGATCTGCCGATTACGCTGCGCGAGGCCGTCCTCGGCGGCAAGGTTCGGGCGCCGACGCCGTCCGGCCCCGTCAACCTTACATTGCCGCCGTACTCAAACACCGGAAAGGTCTTGCGCCTGAAGGGCAAGGGCGTCCCGAAGAAAGGCGGCAGCGCGGGGGACATCTACATCTCGCTGAAAATCGTGCTGCCGGACGCGGCGGATCGGCAACTGACCGACTTCATGACCAGCTGGACGGCGGGCGGCGCGCAGGATCCGAGAAAGGGCATGGGAGAATAGCCATGGACGATCGTGAATTCCGCCGTTTCCTGAAGATCGACGTGGCGGTGCTTGAGGTCTGGGTCGAACAGGGATGGCTTCTACCGCAGACGCGTGATGGCGCCCGCGATTTTTGCGACACGGATGTCGCGCGGGCGCAACTCATCCTCGACCTGACACGTGATATGGGCGTCAACGACGCCGGCGTCGACCTCATCATGGATCTCATCGATCAGATCCATGGACTGCGCCAAACGCTTCGGGAAATGCTCGCCGCCATGAAAGAGCAGGACGCGGAAGTGAAGCGCAGAATACGTGGCAAACTCGATGAACTCTCCGAAGTGCGCGGCCTTTAGCCATAGCCGGGAAGCACCATTGAACGACCTGGTTGGATCAAAAAGATGCAGTGATAACGCGCCCGATCAAATGATTTAGGTCAAATACGGGCGATGTAAAAGTGTGCAAAAACCACCTTCGCTCCTAGAGGATTTTGCAATGGATACTCCCGCTTTTGCCGCCAGTGTTGTTGCGCTTCTGATCTTGCCCGGTCCGACAAACGCTGTTCTGGCAATGGCCTCTCACGGGCTGAGGTTGTCGCGAATGGGCGTCCTGTTGGTTGCCGTCATTCTGACCTACCTGGCCGTCATAGTGCCTGTCTCCCTATTCGGAGGTCCCTTTCTTCAACAACATCCCGCCGTATCTCAAGGCGTCAAGCTAGCGTCGGCTACTTGGATGTTTTACTTAGCTTTAAAGTTATGGGGCCGCCCGTCCCGTCAGATGCAGCCAGTTGCAATAGGTGTCAGGCAGGTGGTTGCGACCACTCTATTGAACCCCAAGGCGATCATTATCGCGCTTGCAATGCTTCCCTCCCGAGGCATCCTTGCACCAGATCTATTCGTAAGTTTCGTGGTTGCAGCCGGTGGGGCGTCCTGCATGTGGTTGTCGATCGGCCGTCTTGTCCTCGGAGAGGGCGACCAAATGCCACTCGCCGCGAGGAGGTGTGGCTCTGCCGTCTTATTGGGATTTTGCGTGTTGCTGGCCCTCAGCGCGCTCTGATCCCATGCTCTGCGACGGCGCTACCCTCTCACTTGTTCTCTCCGGACCTGGCGATATCATCTCGTAAGGGGATCACCCTCAGGCAGGCAAAATGACCAGGAACGAGCACGGTTTTGCGCTGCGTTTGGGCTGCGCCAACTCTGGCTCGAGTGGGATCGCAAAAAGCCCCGAGAAGGCAAGTGATTAGCGCCATTTATAGGGGCCGGCACATTGGAGACGGGGTCCATAGTAGGGCTGGAACGTGTTGTCGAATGCCCTATACGTACGATAGCGTGCAAAGCACCAACTCACATGGCTTCCACCTTCATAGGCAACCGACGGTTCATACTCGCGGTATGGCCGATAATAGGCATACGGCCGATGCTGATATCTGTAAGAAGAGCCATAATATGCGGCAAGGTACGGGCCGTAGTGCGGCTGTGTTAGTGCGCCGCCGAGGATCGCGGCGTAATCACCGTAGGGGCCACCGTCCCCATGGCGCCATTGTACGGATTCTACCTGCTGCGGCGGTTTGATCCCGGGTGGGCTGATTGCTGGAAATGCCTGGGCTGGCATATTGAAGAGAGCGCTTGTGATCAGACCAAACACGACCAGGACCAGTTTACCCATGACCGAGCCTCCTTTGCTCTCCAGGTGGGAAACATCCAGCATCATGCAGGAAATGCCATAAGGTTGCGACTCCAATACGAAGGAGCGAGTCAAGGAGTAATGCAAATGCATTGTGCGTCGATGTCCCCGGGATTTTTGTGACATTTACTGCAAGATACCGGAAATCCGGATTATGAAGCCACTTCATGAGAACAACGCCAAGTCAAGACGGCAAGCATCTGTGGGAACTCGATGGTCAGGACGGTTAGTTGGCGTGGTCCGGCCAAGAGCCGGTGGCCGTCAATCTCGAGATTGAGCCACTCGAACAACAGCCGGAAAATGTTTCCATGGATCGACCCGATCCATCGGCTGCAAGCGTTCTTAGAGCGAATCCTTGAGAATGGCTGCAAAGCTCGGATCGAAGGCGCGGCTGATAGGCTCGGCGGCCGCACCAAGCGCCACGGCCCATGGATCAGTCATACCAAGCTGGAAGCGAGGAATTGTCCTGTCTCGGCGATCTGCGATCGATGATGGCAGAGGATGCATCGCCTCGATGAGGCGTCGCGCCAAGGCCTCCGGCGCACCGCCGCAAAGAATGACCGTCTGCGGATCAAAGAGCGATTCGATAAGGTGCACGCTCCAACGCAGATCCATTACCGCTTCTTCGATCCAGCTCTGTATTCTTACATCATCCTTCAGCGCCAGTTCGTTCACCATCACATAGACGCCGGGATCTGCCGGGTCGATCGCCAGGTGCTGGTAGAGCGAGGCGAGCGAGGCGCGATGTTCGAGTGGCGTCGGGCTGCCGCTTGCAGAAAGGAGGGCCATACCGATTTCACCCGCATTGCCGTTGGCACCACTGTAGAGTTCCCCACCGAGGATCAGGCCCGCACCGATACCATAGCCGAGATAAAGGCAGACAGCGTGATCAAGCCCCTGGGCAGCCCCCACCATGCGCTCTGCCGTGGCGCATGCCGCCGCGTCGTTTTGAAGCCGAACGCCAAGCCCGGTGCCTGTTGCCAGCGTCTCGAGAAGGGGAAATTTCTGCCAGGCGGCCATCATCCAGGGATCGTCACCCGTCGCCTCGACACCGAACGGTCCGGGCATTGCTGCTCCCAGGCCAACGAGCCGGCGCTCCGATTGCGCGACAAGCCCGGCAAGATCGCGGCGCACCTTCTCGATCAGTTCGAGAATAACCGTTGCACCGTGCGACGGCCCATCGGGCGGCAGGTTCGCTTCGGCCCGCGTCAGCACATTGCCGACAAGATCGACGGCGATGGCCCGCGTCAGGTGACGATCAATCTGTAATCCGATTGCAAAGGCCCCTTCTGGCACCAGCCGATAGGGTGTAGATGGCTGCCCCCTGCCCTTGCGGACGGCTTCCTGCGCGGTCACCAGCCCTTCCTGCTCGAGTTCGTCGATAATGTTCGACACGGTCTGTTTGGTAAGCTTCGTGGCGCGTGCCAGATCAGCGCGCGAGAGCGCCCCGTTCATCCTGAGGGCATCCACCATCACTCGCCTGTTATGGGCGCTGGTGCCTTCGTGGTTGGTGCCGCTCTTTGCCCGTATTGGGCGCGCGTCGTTCATCTTAGTTCCCTCTTGACAGCAGTAGAATATTGAAGAAGAAATAAGTCAACACAATTGACCTAATAAGGAACCAAAGAGTTCCAGGGAACGAGACGAGCCGAAAAACCGGCTCTGAAGACGCTCTGAGACTGGCAGCTGGCCCACCGGCGCCTTTTCGACAACCGAGGGCGGCGATAGCCGCCTTTGGAAAACGGGTGAATGTCAAAAAACTGGAGGCTGGAATGTTGAAATCCCTAAACAAGACGCTGCTCGGCGCAGCGCTGATCGGCGCATCTTTTGCGCCACATGCTTTTGCCGAAACCACGATCAATGCGCTATTCATGGCGCAGGCGGCCTATAGCGAAGCCGACGTCCGTGCCATGACGGATGCCTTTTCAAAGGCAAACCCTGACGTCAAGGTCAATCTCGAATTCGTTCCCTATGAGGGCCTGCACGACAAGACCGTGCTCGCTCAGGGATCCGGCGGTGGTTATGACGTCGTCCTCTTCGACGTCATCTGGCCGGCCGAATACGCGACCAACAAGGTGCTGGTCGACATTTCCTCGCACATTACCGATGATATGAAAAAGGGCGTCCTCCCTGGCGCATGGACCACGGTTCAATACGACGGCAAATACTATGGAATGCCGTGGATCCTGGACACCAAATACCTGTTCTACAACAAGGAAATCCTTGAGAAAGCCGGCATCAAGGCGCCGCCGAAGACCTGGGATGAGCTGACCGAGCAGGCAAAGACGATC
This sequence comes from Rhizobium mesoamericanum STM3625, assembly GCF_000312665.1. Taxonomy (GTDB): domain Bacteria; phylum Pseudomonadota; class Alphaproteobacteria; order Rhizobiales; family Rhizobiaceae; genus Rhizobium; species Rhizobium mesoamericanum. The sequence continues at coordinate 314,124 of NZ_HF536773.1, forward strand.
AAGGACAAGGGCCTTCTTGCAACACCGATCGCCTGGAGCTGGGCCCAGGCTGAAGCCGCCATTTGCGATTACACGACGCTCGTCAGCGCCTACAAGGGCGATTTCCTGAAGGACGGCAAGCCGGACTTCCAGAATGGCGGCGGTCTGGACGCGCTGAATTACATGGTGTCCAGCTACAAATCCGGCCTGACAAACCCGAACTCCAAGGAATTCCTGGAAGAGGATGTGCGTAAGGTCTTTGAGAACGGCGATGCCGCGTTCGCGCTGAACTGGACCTACATGTACAACATGGCGAACGATCCGAAGGACAGCAAGGTCGCGGGCAAGGTCGGCGTCGTCCCGGCTCCGGGCGTGGCAGGCAAGAGCGAGGCGTCGGCCGTCAACGGATCGATGGGCCTCGGCGTCACTACCGCCAGCAAGCATCCGGATGAGGCTTGGAAATACATCGCCTTTATGACCTCGCAGGCGACGCAAAACCAGTACGCCAAGCTCAGCCTGCCGATCTGGGCCTCCTCATATGACGACCCGGCTGTGACGAAGGGTCAGGAGGAAATGATCGCTGCGGCCAAGGTCGGTCTCGCCGCCATGTATCCACGCCCGACGACCCCGAAGTATCAGGAGCTCTCGACAGCCCTGCAGCAGGCGATCCAAGAATCCCTGCTTGGCCAGTCCTCGCCCGAGGACGCGCTGAAGTCGGCTGCCGAAAACAGCGGGCTCTAAGCGAGACTACAACCGTCCAGGCGGCCTCGTGCCGCCTGGCTTGATCCGCCAATCCGATGAATTGAGAGGGCGCCTTATGTCCGGCACCTGGATGACAACCCGCGCGTGGCTTTTGATGTTGCCGCTGCTTGTCGTGATGATCGCCGTCATCGGATGGCCGCTGGTCGACACCGTCGGCCTGTCCTTCACCGACGCCAAACTCGTCGGCACCGCCGGCAACTTCGTCGGCATCGACAATTACGTGAAGATGGTTTCCGGTTCCAGTTTTCAGCGAACATTGATCACGACCACCTGGTTCGCGGTCATTTCGGTCGCCGCCGAAATGGTGATTGGCGTGCTTGCAGCCCTGCTACTCAATCAGGACTTCCGTGGCCGTGCGATTTTGCGTGCCCTGATGATCCTGCCCTGGGCGCTTCCGACAGTCGTGAATGCGACGCTCTGGCGGCTGATCTACAATCCGGAATATGGCGCACTCAACGCAGCGCTGACGCAAATCGGCCTGATCGACGCCTATCGCTCCTGGCTTGGGGAGCCGGGTACCGCACTTGCCGCACTGATCGTTGCCGATTGCTGGAAGAACTTCCCTTTGGTGGCTTTGATTGCCCTTGCTGCCCTCCAGGCCGTCCCCCGCGAGGTCACGGCCGCTTCGCTCGTCGATGGTGCCGGTCCCTTCGCCCGCTTTCGCTTCGTGATCCTGCCTTATCTCGCCGGTCCACTGATGGTGGCGCTCGTACTGCGTACAATTGAAGCCTTCAAGGTGTTCGATATTATCTGGGTCATGACCCGTGGCGGCCCGGCCAACAGCACGAGGACGCTGTCGATCCTGGTCTATCAGGAAGCGTTCTCCTTCCAGCGCGCCGGCTCCGGCGCTTCCTTGGCCCTGATCGTCACGCTGCTGGTGACGCTGCTCGCCGTTGCCTATGCCGCCCTGGTGCGCAAGACCGCTGGGAGTGCCGCCTGATGGAACGCAAAAGCCCGATCTTTTCAGCCTTCATCTATGCCTGCGCATTGCTGCTTACTGCCGTCATTCTGGCACCGGTTCTCTGGCTGTTCGTCATGAGCATCTCGCCGGCGGCCGATCTTGCCGCCAAGCCACTACGCTGGTGGCCACAGTCAGCCGACCTCTCGCGTTACGCCACCCTGCTGTCGACTGTCGAAAATAGTGCCGGGGCAGCCTTCACCTCGTCGCTCAGAAACAGCATCGAGGTTGCCGGCATGGCGACGATCGCCGCCATTGCACTGGCCATTCCGGCCGGTTGGGCTGTGTCGCGAACGCCTTCCGTCGGCTGGTCACTGTCGATGGTCATCGCTACCTATATGCTGCCCCCGGTAGCCCTTGCCGTGCCGCTCTACATGGGTCTCGCCTACCTCGGTATGCTGAACAACGTTTTCGGCCTCGCCCTTGTCTACCTGACGATCCTTGCACCCTTCACGACATGGCTGATGAAATCAGGCTTTGACTCGATCCCGAAGGAAATCGAAGCGGCAGCCATGATCGACGGCGCGGGTCTGCTTCAGACCTGGAAAATCATCACCCTGCCGCTCGCCATGCCGGTGGTTGCAACCTCGGCGCTGTTTGCCTTCCTGCTCGGCTGGGATGAATTCTTCTATGCGCTGCTCTTCACCTCTGACCAGCGTGCCAAGACACTCACGGTTGCCATTGCCGATCTGGCCGGTGGCCGTGTCTCCGATTACGGACTGATCGCAACCGCCGGTGTGCTCGCCGCCCTGCCCCCGGTGCTGGTTGGTCTTGTCATGCAACGGGCCCTGATTTCAGGACTGACAAGTGGCGGCATCAAGGGATGAGAAGCACAATGGAAACCACACGACCAGTCGGTCTGATCGCGATCGATCGCGAGATGGCGCGTCAGCATGCGGATGCGCTGGCGTCCTACAACGCTGCAGCACAAACTGCTCAAGCTATCGCGGCATCGCTGAAGAAGAATGGCAGGCTCCTTCTTCTCGGTATGGGCGGATCTCATGCCGTCGGCCGCGCCGTCGAGCCTCTCTACCGCGCCCTCGGCATCGATGCGATCGCCCTGCCGCTCTCCGAACAGCTCGGACAACCGCTCCCGCTGGACGGGCGAACAGTCATCATCACCTCTCAATCTGGCGAAAGCGCCGAGGTCGTTCGCTGGTTCAATGAGACCGGCGGTGGCTCCGACACGTTCGGCTTGACGCTGGAGGCCGGATCGTTTCTCGCGCGCACCGCCCCTTCCCTGATCGGTGTCGGTGGCACGGAACTGGCGTTTGCCGCGACGCGCAGCCTGACCGTCTCCTTTGCGCTGCATCTGGCAGTGCTGGTGGCCATTGGCGAGGATCCCGCGACCGCGCTTGCCGCTCTGACCTTCCCCGAAGCGCCAGACATCGATGCCGCTCTTGCTGCCCTGGACGGTGTGGCAACGGTGGTTACCTCCGGGAGGCGTTTGCAAGGTCTTGCGGAAGCGTTGGCGCTTGGCTTGACAGAACTTTCCCGTCGCCCTTGCTTTTCACTGGAGGGCGGCCAATTGCGACACGGACCGATGGAGATGCTCGGCCCGGCGATCGGCGTCGTCCTTTTTCGAGGCCATGATCACACGACAAGCCTCGTCACCGCCATGGCCACATCGGTTGTCGAAACCGGCGCACCGGTCATCATCTTCGATGCTTCTGGCGAAGAGCCTGTCGCAGGCGCGATCACCATCGGTTTCAAGCCGGCCTCGGGCTTGGCCGCGATATTCGCAATGTTGCCGGTGGCACAGCGCTTCATGATTGCCTTCGCCAATGCGCGGGTCGACAACGCCGGGACACCGGTGCGTTCGACCAAGATTACCCGGAGCGAGTGAATGCGTCCGCTTGCAGTCATCGGAAACGTCAATGTGGATCTCATTCTCGGTCCGGCAGCTCCCTGGCCAAAAGCCGGCACCGAGATCATCGTGGATCATGACGAACTTCGCGTCGGCGGGGCAGCCGGTAACAGTGCCCTCGCCTGGGAGGGGCTCGGTATCCAATTCGAGATTGCCGCAAATGTCGGCAACGATCAGTTTGGTCGGTGGCTGAGCGAGGCGTTTGGGGAGCGGACTGCGAAGTGGTCAGTGTGCCCGGAGCAAACGACACTGTCCGTCGGCATCACCCATCCCGACGGGGAACGCACGTTCTTCACCACCCGTGGCCATCTGCCACGCTTCAATCTTGCCCATGTGCTTGCTGTTCTCGATGGCACGCAGCTGTCGGGCGGATTTGCTCTACTTTGCGGCTCGTTCCTGACCGACGATCTCACACGCGACTACGACGCGTTCTTCGACTGGGCGGATCGGCATCAAATTGCCGTTGCGCTTGATACTGGCTGGCCGCTCGACGGTTGGACGAACGAGAATTGCGATGCGACGCGACGCTGGCTTTCCCGCTGCGCAATCGCGCTGCTCAACGAAGTGGAATCGACCACCCTTGCCGGCATTGACGACCCCGTCGAAGCCGCAGCCGAGATCCGGTCGCACATGCCAGATGGTGCGATCGTCGTTGTCAAACGCGGACCCGACGGGGCGCTGGCGATCGGCGCTGATGGACAGGGAATTTCGGTTGCCGCCCCATCGGTCAAGGTTGTCGATACGATCGGCGCCGGCGATGTCTTCAACGCCGGTTTTCTTGCCGCACTGGCGCAGGAAAAGTCGCTTGCCGCTTGCCTGAAGGCGGGAACCGAAGTCGCCTCGCGGGCCATTTCCACCCTTCCGCGCAGCTACGGCGGACAATCAGCATCCGAGGAAACCGCTCAATGAGTGCGCTTGAAATCGTCAATATCCGTAAGACATACGGCGATGTCGAAACTCTGAAAGGCATCGAGATCGCGCTAGAGAGCGGTGAATTTCTCGTGCTGCTCGGCTCCTCGGGCTGCGGCAAGTCGACCCTGCTCAACATCATCGCTGGACTGGCCGAGGCGACAAGCGGCGACGTGCGCATCGGCGGGCGCTCGGTCCTTGGCGTACACCCAAAGGACCGCGACATCGCGATGGTCTTCCAGTCCTATGCACTCTATCCCAACCTGACGGTCCACCGAAATATCGGCTTTGGCTTGGAGATGCGCAAGGTTCCCGCCGCCGAACGGGACCAGGCAGTGCGCGAAGCCGCCAAGCTCTTGCAGATCGAAAACCTCCTTGAGCGCAAACCGAGCCAACTGTCGGGCGGCCAGCGGCAGCGCGTTGCGATCGGTCGGGCGCTGGTGCGAAAGCCCGAAGTTTTCCTGTTCGACGAACCGCTCTCCAATCTCGATGCGAAACTGCGCATGGAAATGCGTACCGAACTCAAGCGCCTGCATCAGATGCTGAAAACCACTGTCGTCTATGTCACGCACGACCAGATCGAAGCCATGACGCTCGCCACTCGCATCGCCGTCATGCGCGATGGGCGGATCGAACAGCTTGGCACCCCATCGGAGATTTACGACAGGCCGGCAACCCTCTATGTCGCCACCTTTGTCGGCGCGCCTCCAATGAACCTTTTGAACGTTAGGGTTCACGGCGGTCAACTTCAGATCGACGGGAGTGACACCGTGTTGCCGCTGCCGGACGGACTTGAGACCCGACCCAAGGATAGGCAAAAGCTGATCATAGGCATTCGGCCGGAAGCATTTCGGCTCGGCTCTTCGGAACTGATGATTCCGGCAAAGTGCGAGGTCGCGGAATTGACCGGACCGGAGCTTGTCGTCACCGCCTTTGCAGGCACGCAACGGATCATGGCCAGCCTACCGCCCCGCACGGCCTTGGAGAATGGACGACCGCTAACGCTTTCGTTTGACCGGGAGGCAATTCACCTTTTCGACGCGGAAAGCGGATTGCGCCTATAGGGCCTAGATCAGACCGGCTTTCGAGCAGCGACGAAGCGGTTCATCGCATCAAAGGAGAAGGCGGCGATCGGCAGGTTGGTTCCACCCTCGAGGGCCAGGTCGGCGAGAATCTCGCCGACGACGCTTGTGAACTTGAAGCCATGCCCGGAGCACGGCGAGGCGACGACCACGTTCGGATTGCCGGGCGCAAGGTCGAGAAGGAAATCCTCGCTCGGCAGCATTGTATAACGGCATGTCACCGCGTTGACGCGCAACCCGGCCGCCGCCGGCACGCGCTTGGAAATAAAGCCGTCGAGCAGGCTTGTATCCGCATCATTGACCGGCGGATTGGGCTGGTTTGGATCTATCGGCTCGCGAAAGTGCGCGTGGCGGCCGACCTTCACGCCATCGACGCCGATTGCCGGGAAGCCGAAATAGGAGCCTTCTGCCCCCTCGTCCCTCAGGAAACACGGCATCCGTTGCGGTTCGGTCGCAAACCCGTCTCGCGGCTGATACCAGGCAACCACCTGCCGTATCGGGACAGCATGCGCCTGCAATTGCGGAACCAGCTCGGCGATCCAGGAGCCGGTCGCAACGACGACCTTCTTGGCGCGATATTGGCCGTCAGCGGTGCAAATTTTCACGCCGCCGTCGCTTGTCTCGATCGCAGTCACCCGTTCGCCGAAGTGAAGGACCGCGCCATCCTGCGCCGCAAGTTTAAGATAGCCCATGACAGCCACTTCTGGCCTGAGATAACCGCCCTGCGGGTCGAGAACGGCAATCTCGTCCTCATCCAGTTGGAAGGCGGGAAACCGACGCGCCATATCCGCCCTATCGAGAACCTCGTGCGGTAACCCATGCATCCTGCAGGACGCGCGCGTTCCCGCAACAACCTTGCCGTCGTCGGCGCCAATCTGGAGGACACCGGTAATCGTCAATACGTCTGCACGAAGCCGGGTTTCCAAATCGCGCCAGTTGCGATAGGCGCGCTGAAGCAGCGGCACGTAGGACGGATCCTCGAAATAACCGAGCCGAATGAGGCGACTATCTCCATGTGAAGAGCTAAGCGCATGCGCTGGAAAATAGGCATCAATCCCAATCGTCTTGGCGCCCCGCGCAGCAAGAAAGGAAAGCGCTGCGCTTCCCATTGCCCCAAGACCAATGACGGCCACATCGAACCCAGCTGTCATTTTTGCTCCTCATCTCACAGTTGGCGGTGCTTCCTCGCGGATCAAGGTGCGAAGGGCTTCCATGTCGCCGGCCAGCGGCCGATCGTCGCCGTAATGCGCAACGACGGCCCGTGTGGCGTGGTGAATTGCTTCCGTGCCCTTGGCGCGCGCTCCCGTCAACGTCAGGAAATCATGCGCCTGGGCAGCAGCCATCAACTCGATTGCTAGAATATATTCGGCGTTATCGATCACAGATAAAAGCTTGTTTGCCGCCGCCGTCGGATGGGCAAGAAAGTCCTCCTGGAGACCAGAGGTCAGGCCGCCATCTGTGGAGGCGGGTGCAGCCAGCCTGCGGTTCTCGTTGCTGAGCGCCGCCGCCGTGTACTGCGCGATCATGAAGCCGGAATTGCTGCCGGCGTCGCTCGCCAGGAACGGCGGCAGACCGCTGACCAGAGGATTGACGAGCCGGTCCATGCGACGCTCGCTCATGGCGGATATCTGCGCAAGGGCGATCGCCAGGCTGTCGCAGGCCTGCGCAAGCGCCGGCGCCACCGCATGGGCCTCCGAGGAGACAACCGGATTTTCCGGCGTCCCTGACACCGCCGGATTGTCGGTAACTGAGGCAAGTTCGCGATCGACAACCTCAGACACAGTGTCAAAAACATCGCGGGCCGCGCCATGGGCGTGCGGGACCGCACGCAGGCTAAGCGCATCCTGTGTACGTTTGCCAAGGGCGGCTGCGATCAGGCCGCTGCCATCCAGGCGCCCCCTTAAAGACGCGCCAACATGCGCGATGCCGCGCGACGCACGCAGAGCCAGGACGGCTTCGTCGAATGCTGCCATCTGGCATCCCGATGCCTCCAGCGTCAGGGCCGCGACCGCATCCGCCCAGTCGAGCAGGCGGCTGACGCGTTCCAGGGCAACACTGGCTAGACCAGTTGCACAGGCCGTACCGTTGACAAGGCTCAATCCTTCCTTTGCAGCGAGCACGAGCGGCCGAAGGCCGATCGCATTCAGCGCCTCGCGACCATTCATCCGCTTGCCCGCCACCGATGCACTTCCCTCGCCGATCAGAACGAGCGCCGTGTGGGCGTTATGTGTCAGGTATCCGGCCGAACCTTTGGACGGGACATCAGGCACACAGTCCCGTTCCAAGAATGCCGCCAGATGACGGACGATTTCCGCACGCACGCCGGAACGCCCGTGCGCGAAATTGGCGATTTGCGCAGCGATGATCGCTCGAACCTCACGCGCCGCCAACAGCTCGCCAACCCCACAGGCATGGCTCAAGATGATGTTGCGCGATAGCCGGCTCTGGGAGGCACGATCAACCACCGTATCGGAAAGAGCACCGACGCCGGTATTGATGCCGTAGGCGCGCGCGCCCGTTTCGACGATCCTTTCGACGATCCGGCTGGCATTATCGACACGGGCCCATGCGGCAGGTGAAAGCGAAAGCGTGTCGCCTGCCGCAACGCGTGCGACGTCGCGCCAGCCGATCCGCGTATCGATGGCAACCATCATTGTCCGCTTCCGAAATGACCGATGAACTGGCGGAAGGCAGGCGAGGCGCCGCCGCCGAACATTTCGTCCGGGGCGCCGCTGCTTTCGACCAAGCCTTCCTTCATGAAGACAACGCGGTTTGAGACATTGCGGGCAAAACTCATCTCGTGCGTGACGACCAGCATGGTCATTCCCTCCTCGGCGAGCGCACGCATGACACGCAACACCTCGCCGACGAGCTCAGGGTCGAGGGCGGAGGTCGGCTCGTCGAAAAGCATGACCTTCGGCTTCATCGCAAGGGCCCGGGCGATTGCGGCGCGTTGCTGCTGGCCGCCCGACAGGTGCGCGGGATAAGCATGTCGCTTGTCTGCTATACCAACCTTTTCCAGCAGCACCTCGGCTTCGGCGATGCATTCAGCACGTGGACGCTTGAGGACATGAACGGGCCCCTCAATCACATTCTGCAGGATCGTCATGTGCGACCAGAGATTGAAGGACTGGAAGACCATGCCGAGTTCCGAGCGGATGTGGTCCACCTGTTTCTGGCTCGCCGGGCGGCTCGTGCCACCCTTGTGGACCATGCGGATCTGTTCTCCGTCGACCCAGATCTCGCCATCGGTTGCGGTCTCGAGCAGGTTGATGCAGCGCAGGAAGGTGGACTTGCCCGAGCCGGAGGCCCCAAGCAGTGAGATAACGTCGCCATCCTGCGCATCGAGGGATATGCCGCGCAGGACCTCGTGCGTGCCGAAGCTCTTGCGGATGTTGTGTACGGAAAGTCGGGTAACGCCTGGCATAAAAGCTCCAATCGTGTCCGTAAGGCTCTCAGGCTTTCAGCGCCGGCGGAATCGCGCGGCGGTGTCGCGAGAGCGAATACTCGAGCAGGGACATCGCCTGCAGAATGATGAAGTTGAGAACGAGGTAGATGATGGCAGCACAGAGAAACACTTCCATCGTGCGGTACGTTTGCGAAATCAGCCGCTGCGCCACACCGGTCACTTCCCACACCGTGACCAGGCTTGCGAGCGCCGTCGATTTCATCATCAGGACGATCTCGGTGGAATAAGCCGGCAGTGCGTGCCGGAAGGCGATCGGTGCCAGGATGCGACGAACCAGCAGCGCACCGGACATGCCGATGGAGCGCGCCGCCTCAATCTCGCGCGGCGAGACGGCGCGAATGCCGCCACGGAAGATTTCGGCCGAGTAGCCGGCCGTGCAAAGCGCCAGCGATAGAACGGCGCAAACGAACGGTTCGCGTAGAAACGGCCAGAGGAAGGAGTAGCGGATGAAGGCGAACTGACCGAGGCCATAAAAGACGAGGAACATCTGGATCAGCAGCGGCGAGCCACGGAAGACGAAAATGTATCCCTTGGCGATCGCCGAAAGCACTGGGTTGCCGCCGACGCGCATCCAGACGATCAGGAGCGCCAGCAGGCCGCCAAAGAAGACCGAAAGAGAGAACAGAGCCAAGGTCATCGGAACGGCCTTGAGCAGGGTGGTCATTGTTTGAGCGAGAAAAGCGAAATCCATCTTCCTACCTCACGCCTTTCCCATGGCCGCTGTCGGCATGCTGCGATTGGCGCGCCGCTCGGCGCCGTTAAAGACGCGGTCAGAGAGGCTGGTCAGGATCAGATAGAGAGCGCCGCCAACGATAAAGAACAGGAAATACTGTCGCGTCGAACCGGCGGCGACCTGACTGGTACGCATCAGCTCCGCCAGGCCTGTCACCGAGATCAGCGCCGAATCCTTCAAGCTGAGCTGCCAGACGTTGCCGAGACCGGGGATCGCGAAACGCAGCACCTGCGGGATGACAATCCGCCGAAACCTTAGGCCACGATGCATGCCGATCGCCGACGCGGCCTCCAGCTCACCCTTGGAAATGGCAAGGTAGGCACCGCGGAAGACTTCCGCCTGATAGGCGCCGGAGATGATTCCGACAGCCAGCGCACCGGCGAGGAACGAGGGCAACCCGAGGAAACCCTCGTAACCCATCGCCTTGCCGATCGAGGTGACGGCGGAGGAGCCTCCAAAATAAATCAGATAGATGATCAGCAGTTCCGGCACACCGCGAAAGACGGTCGTATAGACGTTGCCGAGTGCAACGAGCGAGGTTCTGCCGGACAGCTTCGCCGCGGAGATTATCGCACCAAGCACGGCGCCGATCGCAAGCGCACTTGCAGTCACGGCGAGCGTCATCAAGGTGGCAAGCAGAAGCAGCGCCCCCCATCCGGTCGAGCCGAATCCAATCAGTTCCAGTGTTGCCATGTCACGTTCCCCGCGCCCGCCGCTGTCTCGGCGTGTCAGAATAGCATACGGCCCCCGGCATTGAAGCCGGAGACCGGGACGTCCGGCCGCCGCCGGAAATCAGTTCTGCGGGCTGACGTCGACCTTGAACCACTTCATCGACAGGTTTTTCACGGTACCGTCGGCAAGCGCGGACTTGATCGCTTCGTTGAACTTGTCACGAAGGTCGGTATCGGCCTGGCGAATGCCCAGGCCCTCACCCTCGCCCCAGATCGAGCCGACGATTTCAGGACCGGTAAATGCCAGCGTGTCATTGGCAGACTGGAAAGCGTTCGCAAAGTAGACGGCATCGTCAAAGCCGAGATCGATACGGCCGTTCTGCAGATCGAGATCGCGGTCAGCGCCGGTCTTGTATTCGCGGATTTCCGCGATGTCGCCGAAATTGTCGTAGACGAACTTCGCATAGACGGTGGCGGCCTGAATGCCGATCGTCTTGCCCTTGAAGGCCGCCTTCAGCGCATCGATTTCCTTAACGCCGGTCTGGCCTGGTGTCATCTTGATCGTGGCGCCCGTCCCAGCTGCATTGGCCAGCGGGCTGTCCTTGGCCGTTGCAAAGGCTGCCGGTGTCGCAGCGTAGGGGATCGTAAAGCCGATGACCTTCTTGCGATCGTCGGTGATCGACAGGGCATCCATGATGACATCGAACTTGCCGGCATTGAGCGCCGGGATCATGCCGTCCCAGTCGGAGGCGACGAGCTTGCATTCAATCTTCGCGCGTTCGCACAGAACCTTCGCAAGCTCTGGCTCGAAGCCGCCGAGCGTGCCGTCGGCATTGGTCATGTTCCAGGGCGCGTACGCACCCTCAAGTGTAATCGTGGCAGTCTTCCAGTCCTTGGCCGCAACAGGAGCAGCAAAGGCCGAAAGCGCAAAGGCGCTGGAAAGAAGAAGCGCGCTGAATTTCATTGGTTCTTTCTCCTCTGAAGTGACGATTGACCTTACGGTCCGACACCGGTCTACGCCGGCTTGCCCGATGCCGACCTTTTTGCTGGCCGATCTTTCGAGAGGTTGTATAGGGTACCATATGAGATATTTTGTGTTATGCAAGAGGAAAGTCGACTTATCGAGCGGATTCCACCGTTGCAAAAGGAATAAGCAATGAAGCGTCCAGGCGAGATGAAGCGGGACAACGATACCGCACCGCTCTACGCCGGTGTCAAGCAGATGATACTCGACCGGATCCATAGCGGCGAGTGGCCCCCAAAGCATCGTGTGCCTTCTGAAAACGAACTGGTGAGCGAGCTCGGCGTCAGCAAGATGACGGCCAACCGGGCGCTTCGTGAACTCGCAAGTGAGGGCGAACTGGTTCGCATTCAGGGCGTCGGCTCGTTTGTCGCGGAGCGCAAGGGTTACTCAGCCTTGTTCGAGGTGCGCAACATCGCCGAAGAGATTGCAGAGCGCGGCCACGCACATGAGGCTTCCGTGGTGATTTTGGGCCAGGAACCAGCCTCCCCGGAGACGGCGGACGCACTGGAACTCGATATCGGCGCGCCTGTGTTTCACTCCTTGATCGTGCACAGCGAGAACGGCGTGCCGGTGCAGATCGAAGACCGCTTCGTCAACCCGGCAGCAGCGCCAGATTATCTGGCCCAGGATTTCGCTTCGCTGACCCCGAACGCCTATCTGACGGCAACGGCCCCGCTGAGCGGCTCCGAGCATATTGTCGAGGCTGCCATGCCGCAGTCCTGGGAATGCAAGCTCTTGACGATCCTCAAGAACGAGCCATGCCTTGCGATCCGTCGCCGCACCTGGTCAGGGCGGCACGTCGTCTCCACGGCGCGCCTCATCTATCCCGGCAACCGCTACCGACTCGAGGCTCGTACAGGCAAGGTCTTCGAGGATTAGCCACCTGGTTGTATATGGAACATCGCTCTGGTTTTTGGAGATAGCCAGGTGCGGCGGCCTTGCGTTCCAGGTCCGGCGGAGGCTGATAGTCTGCATCCGATCGTATGACGAACCCCCAAAGCGCAAGCGTTTGGTGGACGCCCCCAAGGAAGCCTCGACGATCGCACTCCGAAGCGCATCGCGCACCTACTCAACTTGACCGTCCGAGGTGCCGACCGAGGTCACGAGGGTAGGCCCGGACCCTTGGCCGCTTCGGCAAGGATGCGCACACCGGCGAGCCTATCGGGCGCAAAACTAGAATATTGCCATAGGTCACGCAATCGATGCGGCGACGGCGGCCTGCCAACAGCATAGCAGCAATATTGCGCCGTAGCTGCCCGTCTCGATCACCTCAGAGAAGAAGTGCCCACCTTCGGCAAGCGGGGCAATCTCACACCGGAATTGCTGCCCGAGTTGGTCTCGTGATTATTGACCGCAGTACGCAAACCTTGGAGATCAGCAAGCGATCGAGCGAACGCATCCTTGTGAACGAAAATGAAGCTGCGCATCAACCGACCTTCGCAGCCCGGTAGGTCGTGAACCGGCGTCGCAATGCGGCGAGCCAATCCGTGCGGCCGCTTCACATAAAATCTGAACCCCGGCCCCAAAGGGCCACGACGCTGCAGTTCCTCCCAGTCCCGCGAAACTTCAATTCCAATCCACAGTTCGAGGATTGAATTTCCGAAAACATACTGTGAGCACTGCAAATTATAGTGGCACACCTGCCCAAATAGCCTGCGGGGTGGTATCATTGGTTGAAACAGATGGGCAGCATGCAACGAATTACGGGGCCGGGTGGCCTCATCGACCGTTTAAACGCCGCGACGGTGTGAGCGTCATTGAGGGTTTCAGTAGACCCATAGGTGGATTGGACGGGCTTGGCCGCCTCCATAGAACTTTCCAAGACACATGACCCCGTCGTCCATAGTTGCAAACACGGCCAAACGATGCCGTTTTCATCAAGTATTCGGGAGGATCACAGATGCCTGCTACAGTAACCGTTTGGGAGAAAGATCCTGCATTGGCAGCCAGGATCATAACGGTGCCGGCACCCGACATCGCGAAAACGCCCTTAGCATTTCACCTTATCCCGTCGCTCGGCGACAACCCACCGAAGGCGGTCGAATTTCGATACTGGAACGCCGCCGCAACACTGCGACGGGCGGCCGACTTTTGGGCTGCGAGTAGTCAGCCGCCCGTTAAGTGGCGCGGCGGTCAAGTAATGGACGTGTTCCTTGATCGAGGAGAAGCCCTGAATTCCGAGTATGACGGGGTGACTTTGAGCTTTTATCACGGCTCGACCGCAGGGCATCCAACTCTTGTCGTCTATTCGGGCGAGAGCCCCGATCTGCTTTGCCATGAACTCGGTCACGCCGTTCTGGACGCAATACGCTCAGATTTGTTCGAGGCCGATGAACTGGAGGTCAAAGCCTTCGGCGAATCCTTCGGTGACATGAGCGCGGTCCTGTGTGCGATGCAGCTTCCCACGTTCTGCTCCTTCGTGCTCGCCGAAATTTTAGGACGGGATTTCTGGAGTAGTTCGAGCCTCTCTCGAGTTGGGCAACAATTTGGTTCTGCGCTACGTTTGGTGAAGCCGGCAGACGCGGACGTTGATTGCCTGCGCAACGCATGGAATAACCACTTCTATATCGACCCTGCTCAACTCAGTCAGGTTGGTTTGGCCGACGCTATCTGGGCCAATGCCCATTCATTTTCCAGGATTTTTACGGGGGCTTTCTTTGAAGCGCTCTCGGGCATGCTGTCAGTCAGGGCAGGCACCTCCCTGGAGCCGGAAACTCTGCGACAGGTCAGCGACGACATGCGCGATATTCTGGTCGGTGCCACAAGAAGAGTGCAGCTTGTTCCCCGCTTTGCCGCGGAGATTGCGGCTGCCATGGTGGAGGAAAGTGACAAGTACGACCACGGGTACCCGAATGTATTCCAAGGGGTTTTCGTTCGGCGCAACATCCTTCCGCAGGCCATCAGCTGATGGCCAGTTGGCGGGATGTAGATTCGCGCACAAATTGCTCTTTCTTCGCAATCTCTCGACCCCTCAGTTGTCATAGCTTGCTATTTAGCGTATTCTAATTTTAATTACAAAAGCAGATGTGAACCGTGGTGGCCGTCCTCAGGATTCGGCCTGCCATTTTGTCTGGTTACGTCTAGCCGCTTTAGCATTGCACAGACAGCACTACACAAATTCATTCTCCATCAACGGGGGCACAGTATGGCCAGCGGCTGGATAATACCTAAAATTCGATGGCCAGCCCTAGCGCTTGGCTTAGGCTCTTCGCTTGCATTGACTAGCGCTGCGTTAGCGCAAGATCTTCCCTCCTGCACTTACGAACTCAACCGCGAATATCTCAGGACTGTTGTGAATCCCCCGCCGTCCGATCGACAGGAGGTAATGGATCTTTTGCACCGCTACAACTGGGCGCTTGATGACGCAAGCACTCAAGGTGTGGACGCCATGCTGCTAGACAATGTCACTTTCGAGCTGTGCACAGGCCGCAAACAGCTGCAAAGGAAGACCAATAGGACAGGGCTGCTTGATTACCTCGACGTTGTAAACGGCGAGATGGGAAACATCAGCAGAAGACGGCACATCGAAAGCAATACCCTGCTAAACCTGATAGACAAGGACACTATTCAGGGTAAGTCCACGGTCGTCGTCACGATACAATTTACGACAATCGAGACACCTGTGCTTGATTACACCGCAACAATGGTGACGACCTTCAAGAGAGATGCAGGCGCCTGGAGATTCGCGATGATCGTTCTGTTGCCGGATTCACCGAGGGTTACTCTAAGCGCCCGCTGAAGTTGGTAATCCTCAGCCCGGAGAAGGCCGTGCGCTCTGTCGCTTTTGGATTGCTCGGTGCGCTCTCGATGGCCTTGCTGTTGTCCAGCTCTGCCACGTCGGCGCATATTGCGGTTGAGTCGACCCAATTCGATCGGCTTGGCTCTGGCACCGCAAACAGCGCAATTCTTGCCGATGAAGCCAAATGCCGTGATCGCAATTATTGTGACCCACGGCCCTGTACGGTCCCGGTACGGCTACGGGAACCACTCACAGAAGCGCTTTCTAATAACCAAGGACATCAATTCGAAGCCTTCCGACTCTGCGAGCAATTCACCCAACTGGCTACGCACGCCGACCAGACGATGATCTGGCCCAGTTCCGAAAACAACGCCGAGGCAACTTCCTTCGCTGAGGCCTCCAGCCGCTGGAACGGCGACTTTCAATGGAAGCCGGCTTCAGCGAGCACTGACATCATCACGAGATTCGGCGACGAGGCACGTGCCGTTTTCGGCCCGATCCCAGACATCGATTGCGGCGACTTAGCTGCGAAGGTCATCCCATTAGAAATTGACGGCAATATCGTCGACCTGAAACCAAACCCCGCAATCAGTGGAAGTCCTCTACAATTCGAACACCGCGACGCCAAAGGCAAGATCGTCAAGTGGAGCACTCAAATCGCTAAATGTGACAAGCCTTCGCTTGCGGGCAACGTCACTTACTGCGGGATGAATTCGCGTGTAAGCCGTAGGGTGGTAGGCACCGTCGAATGGGTTTCGCTCTGTCGGAAATCGAGCCCCCACCTTGAAATAGACCCGGAACCGTACTGGCAGAAGAACAATCCGACATTCGCTCGACTCGGGATCATTGGTTTCAATCGAGAAAGCGGAGAAATCGTTTTCTTTGACGGCAGCAAGAATCGGCAACACTTTGACTGGACTACGCCCTTCACTCCCCCAGGTGGCCGATCCTATGCAGATCACAAAGGGCGAACTACCGCCGCCACGCTGTATGACTCGACCTTCCAGATCCAATGCTCCGCATGTCATGACAATAAGGCTCCGTACGTCATTAGTCCGCATATTGGCCAGGCCCGGATCGGATACTTTGGTGGAGCAGCAAGCGAGAGAGCCTTGGCCTTCAGCCTTGGCGACTACGTCCCGAAGATGAAGCGCGACGAGCGCCTACCTTTTCGTGTTATCGGTTCCGCTTACACCGCCACTTACGCCACCGATCTTGCTCGTGCAAGAACCGTCGAAGACCCCTCCGGTAATTGCACCCAATGTCATACGCTGACGACGCAAATTACCGGGCAACGCATTGCGGCAGATGCCGCGGGCCGAATTCCGGAGGTGACGAACCCGACCTGGGCACAGGTCGTCAGTGTCCGGGCGGAGGTGTTGAAGCTTAGCGAAATCGATGCGCACCGAACGGATTGGGCTCGACGGTCAGCGTACGGCAATATCCATCCCTGGATGGTTCCCCGCGAAGGAAACAAGATCACTGCAGAGAGCGGCCAAATGAGCGAAGATGACTGGCGGCAATTGAGTAATTGCATTTGGGAAGCTGGCGGCAAAGAGTGTCGTTATAAGCCGCTCTTCACAGCGTGCCCTGCACCCGGTGTCCAATTGGGCGGGGACGGCTCCCAACCAACCGCCGTGTCGTCGGAAGTGCTCCCCGTCCCCACCGGGGAAGTCGGAGCGAACCGCGTTCTTCGTTTGAGATGGAGCTACCTCAATGACTATGGGCATGTGCCCCAGCGTGATGATGTCCGGTTCAATATCGCGATTAAATCAACCCCAATTCCGTTATCGGGAAAAGCACCTCTGGAAAGCGACTATCCAACAATCGACGAAGCCAAGGATGCCATTGACGACACAACGGTCGGGCATGGAGGCACCTCTGGCCGAGCGATGTTCGTTGGCGACCTGTCCTACTTCGGGCATAAGCGATTTACCGATCCGGCGCCTTCCACCACGCCGCGCGAATTCCGTGCGGATCTGCCGGCCATGTGCAACCGGCGCTATCTCGCGCGCGTCTTGGCGAAACGGTTCTGCTTCGATCAAAGTGGCGTCAAGTACGCAGACAGAGGACAAGTCCTTTTCGCCGATGTCACATGCAACTGACACGTGGCAGTCCAAGCATTCACAGTCTATCGTTTGCGCCGAAAATTCATGCCACGTCGAAACTAGGTCATACACTTGCCCCGCCGATGTTTTGTTAACGCAGCTTCTTGGACGCTTGGAGAAGTGCTATCCTTTCGCCTCATGAATACCCAGGGAGCGAGCGAGTTCATCACCGGTTTGCTGGGAGTTTCGATGGAAGATGTGAGGAAATGGCTAGAGGGGTTGGGACTTGAGCACCTCGCTGGCATATTCGCGCGATCGCAGATCGACGGCGATAGCCTTCGCATGCTTTCTGAAGAAGATTTGCGCGAGATGGAGATCCCTGTGGGTCCGCGCAAGAAAATTGCCGCCGCCATAAGTTTGCTGAATGCCGATGATGCCGCGAAAGCGTTTGCGACCTCAGCCGAGAGGCGGCATCTGACAATACTATTTTGCGACCTGGTAGACTCGACCGGATATGCAACACGCCTCGATCCAGAAGATTTCACAAGATTGACAAAGGCTTACCTGGCTGAATGCACTGCCGCGGTCCGAAATCACAACGGCATCGCCGCCAACTATGTCGGCGACGCATTTCAGGCACTGTTCGGGTATCCAATAGCGGAAGAAGATGACGCCGAGCGTGCTCTTGAGCTTGCCTTTGACATCCTGCAATTAGTTCCTGACGTAAAAGTGTCCGGCGGGCCGCCACTGCGTGTCCGCATTGGAATTGCGAGTGGCCTGGTCGTCGTCGGAGACTTTGTCGGCGCTCCGGCAGGAGTTTCGACTGTTGCTCTTGGATCGATTCCAAATCTGGCTCAGCGCCTTCAGACCATTGCAGAGCCTCAAACAATCATGACCGATCAGCGGACTTACGATGCTGCCGCCGGCGCGTTCGAGTTCACTGATTTCGGGTCCCGGGCACTTAAGGGGTTCCCGAATGAGGTCCATGTCTGGCGAGCCGACAGGCCCAAATCCCTGGAGAACCGCTTTGCGAAGAGAAGAGAGCTAACCGAACTTGTTGGGCGTCAAACGGAAATCTCGGGTCTGCTGGAATTGTGGGAAGAGGTGGTCGCGCGAAAGCGCGGCCATGCTGCCATGATCGTCGGCGAACCTGGCATCGGAAAATCGCGATTGATATTCGAGGTCCAACGGCGCATTCGCCAGGGCACCTACCTCACGCTTCAATGCTCCAGCACTTATTCCAATAGCGCCCTCTTCCCATTTTTGACCCTCCTCAAACGATACGCCGGAATAGAGGGGGGCGATCCACCGGAAATCGCCATGACGAAGCTGGGGACGGTTCTCGCCCTGAGCACCGTCCCCATTTCCGAGTCATTGCCCGTGTTTGCAGAACTTCTAGCGATTGACCGCCACAAACCAGCGGATGTACGCCCTTCCGCGCGACAACGCGGCCTATCCCATAGGATCCTTATTGACTGGCTGCATCATCTCTCGCAAATCGGTCCAGTGCTGTTGTCGATCGAGGACGAGCAGTGGATCGACCCTTCATCGAGCGACTTGCTTGAGGCCCTTATCGCAGAAACAGGGCCATTTCCAATTTTTATCCTGATTACCTCCCGTGAAACGCGCCGACGAACCGAAACAGAAGGGGGCGTCAGAAAAGTTGCGCTGGATCGGCTGTCCGATGATGACGCGCGCGTACTCCTGCATCGCCTCACCGCGGGGCGCGATATCGCAGACGAAACTGCCCTCCTGCTCCTGGAAAAGAGCGAGGGAGTACCCCTCTATGTCGAGGAATTGGCTCGAGCTGTCCTGGAGAGTGGACCGCTTTTTGAGGAGGGTGGCCAAAATTCGCCCAACCTTGCCGTCGGCGTTCCCACATCCATCCAGTCTTCACTTTTGTCCCGCCTCGACAAAATCGGTCCCGGCAAGGTGATTGCACAGGTTGCGGCTGTTGTCGGGCGTGAATTTGACCTGCCGGTTGTTGCCCAGGTATGCGGTTTGTCGCAAGACATCGTGGAGCCAACGCTGCAGCGATTGGTGGAGGCTGGGCTAGTAATGCGGCAGACGACCGCCAGCGAACCACGCTATGCTTTCACCCATGCCCTTCTGCAAGAGGCCGCGCGCGAAAGCCTCCTTAAAGAGCGACGCCGCGAGCTTCATGCCGAGGTTGCCCGCACTGTTGAGAGCCTCAATCCAAAGCTCGCGGCCGAGCACCCGGAGGTCCTCGCGCAGCATTTCGCCGAAGCCGGACTTTTCGAGGAGGCAGTCGACAAATGGTTAGCCGCAGGTCTTAACACGAGCAGGACCTGGGCAAAGGTCGAAGCCGCGAATATGTTTTCCAATGGTCTTGCCTGCCTCGCGAAATGCCCTCCTTCGGCAAAGCGAGACCGGATAGAGCTTGAACTCGAACTCGAACGGGGCGACGTCCTTTACGCTACCTTCGGCTATGTTACCGACGAAGGTAGCGCAGCCTATCGCAATGTTATCCGGCTGAGCGATCACCTCGGCGATGTGGAGGCGCCGGTCCGCGCGCTGGATGGCCTTTTCGGCACAGCACTCAACTCCGGACGCTTCGCAGATGCCGAATGGGCGGGCGACGAGCTGCTGGTCATCGGCAAATCCCGCAACAGCTTGAAAGCACTTGTCCTCGGCATGCAGTTCAAAGGCATGTGCTTTTTTTCGCAAGGACATTTCGAAAAGGCTCGCGACTTTCTTGAGCGAGCGCTTCGTCACGCGGACCGCGCTGATGAAATCGGCAGCGACTTTCCGAGTATGGCAATGCTTTATCTGTCATGGACATTGCAGCTAACCGGGCATGACGCGAGGGCAATCGAACTCTATGCCGCCGCAGAAGCCGACGCGCGCCGCCATTCCGCATACCAGCTGGCGGCCTGCCTTGGAAATTGTTGCATCCTTTACGCGCTACGTGACGAGTTCCAACCGCTCCAGCACAAGCTTGACGAACTGTTCATGCTCGCCAGGACGAACGGCTTTCGTATGTGGACGAACGTCGCCTCATTTTTTCAGGGCTGGATCTTGGCGCGTGGAAACGATCCCCTCGGTATTGCGAAAATGGAGCAGACCTGCGCGAACCTTGGGGAGCAGGAAATCGACAAGTCCTGCTACCTGGGCCTGCTCGGAGAAAGCTATCTGCAAGCCGGCAACATAAAACGGGCGGCGGCCACTCTGGACGAAGCCCTAGCGCTCGCTGAACACACTGGGGAGAACTATTTCACGGCGGAGCTACTTAGGTTACGGGGAAAAGTCGAACTTCGCTGCGGTCGGGAAAACCGCGCGGTGTACTACATCAGCGCGGCCATCGACTTCGCTCGCCGGCAAGGCGCTACGACGTGGGAGCGAAAAGCCAGTCAAACACTCAAAGCGCTGGCGGACCGCTAGACAGAGTTAAATAAGGCTTGGATCCCTCCAATGATCGCCCCCTACAAAGCAGGCTTTATGTTTACGACTCTGCCCGACCAGAATCATGTTCAAAAGAGGCAGGCCAATAAGCAGCTTCGCTGTGGCGAACCTCGTCAGTGAAAGTTCGTTCCCGCGCCCGACTTGATGCGTCGCAAGCGTAGTCATACGCCGGCGGTCTTGGCCAACGATATCAGTCAGCGTTGCACATCGAGCCCAATATCGAGGGTTGGGGCACTGTGCGTGCACCAGCCAACCGACACGAGGTCGACACCGGAGGCGGCGATTGCAGCGACTGTCGCAGGGGTTACCCGACCCGAAGCCTCGGTGACCGCACGACCATTGACGATCGCGACGGCTTCGCGCAGTTGATCCGGGGTCATATTGTCGAGCAGCACCGCGTCGACGCCCTGTTCCATCGCCTCCCGCAGCTGCTCCAGCGTATCCACCTCGACCTCGATCTTGACCATGTGCCCGACGCCGGCACGCGCGCGGGCAATCGCCTCCGCCACGCCGCCAGCAATTGCGACATGATTGTCCTTGATCAAGACAGCATCATGGAGCGCAAAACGATGATTCATGCCGCCACCGGCGCGAACAGCATATTTTTCCAGAGCCCGCAGCCCAGGCGTCGTCTTTCGTGTACAGGCAATCGATGCCTTCGTGCCGCTAACCGCCTCGACCAGACTTGCTGTCACCGTCGCGATGCCAGAGAGATGGCCGAGGAAATTGAGCGCCGTGCGCTCCCCGGTCAGCAAGCCGCGCGAAGGTCCAGCAATCGTTGCAATGGTCTCGCCTGCTTCGATGGGGGCCCCGTCTTCTCTATGGCGGGTCATCGTGATCGTGGGCTCGACGAAATGGAAGGCGAGTTCGGCAGCATCGAGACCGGCGATGATGCCGCGCTGCCGCGCCACCATGACCAGCGACGAGCGATGATCTGCCGGGACGACCGCAGCCGACGTGATGTCGCCGGCAAGGCCGAGATCCTCAAGGAGAGCTGCGCGTACAAGCGGTTCGATGACAAGACGTGGCAAGGGGGCAAGTAACATGTCAGGCACTCCGGGCAAAGGAATGGGTTTCGGCACGCGCGACATCGAATACATCAGCAAGCGTCATGAAGCGGCGTTCGGCAACCGGCAGCTTCAAGGGATAATCGCTGCGTGCATGCGCACCGCGACTTTCCTTGCGCAGCATTGCGAAGACGGCAATTGCCAAAGCAACAATTGCCGGATCGGCGGCAGGTCCGTCGGTTTCGGCAAGCGGCAAGAGTGCCGTGATTGCTTTCTCAAGAGCCCCTGCATTGCGCAGCACACCGAGATGACGCGACACGAGCGCACGCACGAACGCGGCATCCGGCGCAGGCACCGGCGACACTCTTGGTGCCAAGCGAACGGTCCCTTGCGTCGTTCCATGAATATCACGAGCGGCCAGCGTGCCGAGGACGGCCGCCTCAAGCAGCGAGTTGCTGGCCAGCCGATTGGCGCCATGCAACCCGGTCGAGGCCGCCTCGCCGACCACCCAGAGGCCAGGGATCGAGCTGCGTCCGGCTAAATCGGTTGCAATGCCGCCCATGTGGTAGTGAACAGCAGGGCGCACCGGGATGAGGTCGATTGCCGGGTCGATGCCAGCCTCATGGCATAGCGCATGGATCGTTGGAAAGCGCAAGGCGAAGCGATTGCCAAGTGCGCGACGCGCATCCAGGAAGACACGGCGTCCCAGTGAAAGCTCGGAGCTGATGGCGCGCGCAACAATGTCGCGCGGTGCCAGTTCTTCTCCGTCGATACCCGACATGAAGCGCTCGCCCCGGTCATTGACAAGGATGGCGCCCTCACCGCGCACGGCCTCACTGACAAGCGCCAGCGGCCGGCGCGCAGAATCGAGGCCGGTCGGGTGAAACTGGACGAATTCCATGTCGGCAAGCTGAGCCCCTGCCCGTGCCGCCAGCGCAAGTCCTTGCCCGAAATTGCATATCGGATTGGTCGTGGCGCCAAAGAGCCCGCCGATACCGCCCGTCGCCAGCACCACTCTGTTGGTCATGACGGCGGCAGTCTTCTCCCCTCTCGAAACCATGAGGCCGCTGATAGTACCGTCGTGGATCAGAAGCGAGCGCACCTCGGTTGCGTCTAGCACAGTAATCGAGGGCGTGTTTGCGACCGCCCGAACGAGAGCGGCGATGATCGCAGCACCAGACCCATCTCCCGACGCGTGTACGATGCGTCGACGCGAATGCGCCGCCTCCAGACCAAGGACGAGCGTCCCTTGGCCATCCCTGTCGAAACAGACGCCGACGCGCTCCAGGGCCGCAATGACGCTCGGGCCCTTTGCGATAATCTCATACGCGGCCTGGGGATCGCACAAGCCGTCACCCGCAGCAAGCGTATCCGATAGGTGTAACTGAGCGCTGTCGTCCTTACCAAGACTGGCCGCGATTCCGCCTTGTGCCCAGGCGCTCGAGGTCTGCCCACCAATTGGGCCGCGGGTAATGAGCACGACCGGTAGCGGCGCCAGCGTGAGCGCCGTCATTAGACCGGCGAGCCCGCTTCCGACGACAACAACCTGCCCGCTCAAGACGTCAAAAGGCGCGGTCATATCGCAAGCATCCGCTCGACCGCCCGCCGCGCAGGGCCGGCAATCTCAGGATCGACCGTGACCTCGTGGCGATTTTCTTCAAGGGCCGCGCGGATGTTGCCGAGCGTGATCCGCTTCATATGCGGACAAAGGTTGCAAGGGCGGATGAACTCGACATCAGGGTGATTTACCGCGACATTATCGCTCATCGAGCATTCGGTAAGAAGCACGACGCGAGGGGGGCGCTGGCGCCCGATAAAATCGACCATCACCGCGGTCGATCCTGCGAAGTCCGCCTCATCTACGACCTCCGGTGGACATTCTGGATGAGCCAGCACGGTCACACCGGGATAATTTTCGCGCAGTTGCCGGACGTCATCGGCCGTAAACAGTTCGTGGACTTCACAATGCCCATGCCATGCGATGACCTCGACCTTCGTTTCGCGGGCGACGTTACGGGCGAGATATTCGTCCGGAATCATCAGCACGCGTGGCACGCCGAGCGACTCGACCACCTGCCTGGCGTTACCTGACGTGCAGCAGATGTCAGATGCCGCCTTCACGGCCGCTGAGGTGTTCACATAGGTGATGACAGGCACCCCGGGGTAGGCTTCGCGCAGCAGCGCCACGTCTTCTGGCGTGATCGAATCCGCCAGCGAACAGCCCGCGCCCATATCCGGGATAAGCACCGTCTTGTCAGGATTGAGGAGCTTGGCCGTCTCAGCCATGAAGTGCACACCAGCCAGCACGATGACGTCGGCCTCGACGTCGATCGCCTTGCGGGCCAGCGCCAGACTGTCCCCCACGATATCGGCCACGCCATGAAAGATTTCCGGTGTTTGGTAATTGTGCGCAAGGATCACCGCATTGCGCTGCCGCTTCAGCTCGAGGATCGCCTCGACATCATTTTCGAAGGACATCCATTCCGCCATCGGGATGACGTGGCGGACGCGCTCATACAGGGAGGATGCGGAAACTCGATGGTTCATGGCCGGCTCCATTTATGCTCCAATTGAGCATATCATGCCCAAATAGATATTCTCGACATGAGCATATGTCAATTGCGTGAGAGCGGGAGTTTCGAACCGGCGAGCGCGCGCTCTTCTACCACCGCGTGGCGGTAGCGAAACAGCTTTGCCGGGCGCCCGCCCGTCTCGCTCATGGATTCGCCGGTTTCCTCGACCAGCTCCTGCTGCTCGATCAACCGACGGAAATTCTGCTTGTGCAAAGTCAGGCCAGCAAGTGCCTCAACGCTGCGCTGCAACTGCAACAATGTGAAGCTCTCCGGCATCAGTTCGAAGACGACTGGGCGATATTTGATCTTTGCACGCAGTCTCGCCATGCCAGTCGCGAGAATGCGACGATGATCGGCAAACATCGCGCGACCTAGATTGGCTTTTGGCGAGCACCCGGCCTCCTTCACAAGGCCCGCTTCATAGAGCAACTCGTAGCGCTGCAGCACGAGATCCTCGTTCCACACAGCCCCACCAATACCAAAAGCGAAATTTGCCCGGCGCAATCGCTCCTCGTGGCGCAAAGGGTCCTGCTGCGCCCAAAAGGCAAGGCGGGATATGATGTCGTCGTAAACCGCCGGCCGTCCAGCGCGCCAGTCCTCCCAGGGAAAATAGCTGTACCAGCCATGCCATGCAGGCAGCCCAGCGCCGGGAGCGGACTGCTCACGCACCAGGCCGAGATAGCTGATCGAAATCGTCCTGCCGCCAAGGATCTCGTTGTTTCGGTCGCGGTCAGCGAAGGTGTAGAGCTGTTCCAGATAACCGACCGGATGACCCGTCTGCTCCTGAACCCATTCGCGCAGACCGCTCTGCAGTGTGCGGTGACCCATTTCGAAAGGACCGGACGGCAGCGCATCTCCCGACCGGATCGTCATGACGCGAGGCTCGCCACCTGTCACAGCAACGAGTACAGCTATCAATTCGGCATGGGCAAACCCGATTGTCACGGCAGTTACGAATCCACTTCCCTCGACTGGTCAATCTCTGACACAGCAAACCGCAACACGAAAGCGCCGCGCAATTGCGACCTGCAGATTCCCTTGCCGGCGCTTCCATCACAGGAACCGCGGGACCATTGGAGCTAAAGAGAAGAAAGATAGCGCATCCTGGGACAACACCGAACGACGGCCGCATCACGAAACCACCGCTTCCGAGACGAGGGCGAAATCCGTCATTGGCAGACACAGGCGCCAAAAGCGCTCGTCAACTTAAAGCCGTTATCCTGCATACGATCTATGGTTGCGCTCTCGGCGGCGGGGATTTGCGTTGGAAGCGGCTTGAGGTTCAGGCGGATGGCCGGATCTTCAATATGTTGAGCCGAGGCGCCTTATACGAGATAAAAAACGAATCAACACAATTGATCCGATCAATTATCTCCGTTAGGTTGATCGCTAGCATAATAGTCGCGCAACAACCGGCGTTGGAAGGAGAGAGTCATGAAAGATGCACCCCATGCGGTCGATGTTCACGTCGGGAAGACAATCCGCATAAAGCGCCTGATGCGTAAAGTATCGCAAACCGAGCTTGGCGATCGCGTCGGCGTCACGTTTCAGCAGATCCAGAAGTACGAGAAGGGCTCAAACCGTGTCTCGGCTAGCATGCTCGTTGAGATTGCCGGCGCACTCGACGTCGACGTCCGTTCTTTCTTCGAGGACGTTCATCCCGGAACGGCCAACGACAATCCAACGCCCAGCGAGGAATTCGTCGTCTCCCGC
Organism: Rhizobium mesoamericanum STM3625; assembly: GCF_000312665.1. Classification (GTDB taxonomy): domain Bacteria; phylum Pseudomonadota; class Alphaproteobacteria; order Rhizobiales; family Rhizobiaceae; genus Rhizobium; species Rhizobium mesoamericanum. Next base: position 340,081 of record NZ_HF536773.1, read on the forward strand.
GATGGTGTATTGCTTAACGCCGCATTCCTCTCGATCAAGAACGAGCAGGTCCGCAAGAAAATCGTAAAGCTCGTGCAGGCGATTGCGGGCATGGAACAGCTGGACGACGCCGAGTAATCGTTCGATCGCAGCGGAGCAATCCGACGTTAATGGCAGTCGAGAAGCACAAGGTTCTCGCTGGCATCTTTTATTGCGACCTGCGTCTTCTTTCCGATCAGCTTTTCCAAGTTGACATCGAGTTCCCGTTCCGGGTCGATACCGTCCCAATCGATAACGACCTGAAGGAGCGCCATATTGGTCAAGTGCATCAGATTATGCAGCTTGAGCTTCTGGGCTTCGTCTTTCGCCGCCGCGAGCAACCGAAAGATTCTGGCATACTCACTCCCTGTTCCTTCGTCCCTCGTCAGAATGTTCATCGCTATCGCTTTCTCCAATGATGAGCCTTCAGGGCTACAACAAGATCCATCATTCGGGTTTGGCGTTACTCGGGCGTTACAGGCGTGACAGCGCCTGTGATCTCCGCTCGCAAATGCTCGAAGTGCGAGGTGGCTGCGAAGCCCCAGTCACGCTTTAGAGCGGCAAATTCCACCTCCTGCAGATATCGCAGGACGAGTTCAGCGTCCTGGCGCTTACGCTCGATCTTTCCTGCTCGAATCATCCGCAGCAGATCCTTGGCCCGATCAGCACTGGCAAAAGCACAAGCTCCGACGACCTTGGGATAGGTGCGCTCCGAAAAGTGGAGCGCTCGCCCGGCGAGCAACAGCATCTTGTGTTCGGCAAGCGATAGAGCGCCCTTCCGGTAAAGAGCGTCGATCGTGGGCTGAAAATCCACCCACGGAACCGATAGCGGCAGCCAGGCGAGTTCTTCGGGCGCATGCACGAGCGCCACAGCCTCGTCGTCAATCAAGCGGCCTTCCGCGTAATCCTCGTAGATCGAGCCCAGACCAACCATACCGAACGCAGCACATTCGGCAGCCCGAAGCGCCCCCATGCTGGCACCTCCTGCAACGACGACGTTGTGCTGCAATGCATAGAGAATTTCCTTGTGCCATACCGAAGGCATTTCTCCGAAATAGCCATCAACAATCCCGATCGCTCGAGCGCCATCGTGAACGGCTTGCAATATGTCGCCGCGTGCGGCAGGCCCCCGAAAGAGGATCGACCGGTTCTCAGACTGAAGCCTGTCGATATCGGCACCAAAGCTCGGACCTACGAAAATGATCTTCATTGCATCGCCCCTTGCATGGCGTTGACGGCACGTAATCCGAGTTGAATGAATTCCCCGCTGACATCCACCTCGAGGCCCGGAACGATCATGCGGACGACTGAAACCGGAAGGCGTGGATTTGAAAGCGGCACGGCCACGACCTGATCGATACCTCTCGACTTGAGGCGATCAAGAATGTGGCTGATATTTTCCTGAATGCTACGCGGCGCTGCTTCAAAAGGGAATTTGTAAGCGATGGGCGCTTCGTCGCAGAGACTGATAAGTTCCTGAACTGGGCCGCCGTCGTCGAGCCGCTGGTAGAGACGCGGGGAAAAGTCATCGCGGCTACCGGCAATTGCCGTCAAACGGCTCTGTGCCGCCTCTGTAATGGCGCGAAGCGCTGCGCGAATGGGATCAGGGTGGCAGCCGCATCCACCGCAGACGTGCGTCCAGCGGGCATCCACGTGCTCACCAAGGTTGCCGGGAATGATAACGGCGAGAAAGCTCGGGACGCCAATATCGGTCGTCATGTCGAGCAATAAGAGACGCATTCCAGCGCGATTGATGCGGTCGACGACGATGTCCAGGATTGGATCGCCGAACGCCCTCGGATCGATGCGCGCGCCACGCAATTGCTCGTATGGGCGCAACTGTGTCAGCGCCCAGGCATCACGCTCAACCAGTTCGCAAAGTCCGTGAAGCACGGCTTCCGCCGGCCGATTTCCGGATGCAAGACCATCACTCGACTGCTCGAAGCCGGGGGGCCGGACACCCCGATGATCGAGGCCGACGAGTGGCCAAGGCACGAAGGCGGGGCGGTCGGACATAATGTCCAGGCCTTCGCTCCAAGCGATCGGCTGTGAGGTGATCTCGGAGGGAACGCAGCGGGCGACCAGATCGAGGTCGATCATTGGCGCATGCTCGGCCTTCATTCCTTCTAGCGTCGCCACCACGAGATCGTTCGGCTGGATTTCCGCCACGCGCGTTTCGACCGCTTCCATCGCCGCAGAGGTCATAGCGGCCTCCTCGTCAATGCCCTTTCCCTGAAAAACAGAAAGGGTGTAGCTGTTCGGCCGTGTTGCGAAAGCAACGGGAATCTCGACGAGGTCGAGCGCGGTGAGCAAACCGACCCGGGTAATGCCCAGTTCGTTGAAGTGCGGTTTGATGGCCGCGAATGTCTGTCCAGGCGTCAATGAGCGGTCGTGATAGCTATTGATACCGGCCGACGAAAGACTGAGATCCTGCGCCAGGCGCTCGAGTGCGGTCTGAACAGACATTCGCATCGACCTCAACGGAACTTCAGGGCGTGAACGATGCTCGCCGTAGCGTTCGTGTCAAGCTGGACGGCGTCCTGCTTCAAAACAGCTTGAGCGGCGGCGGAAAGGCGTACTGCGACTGGCTTGATCTGGGTTGTCGTCATTGTGTCATCTCCTGCTTTTAGCAGCATCATGCTGCGGACAGGAGGAGCATGCCCCGACTGGCGTTATTTCGGCGTGACCGAGTTTTGCGCTAGGACGGCGCTGGAAGCGCCTCAGGTGTAGCGCTTCAGGACAATCCGGCCATCCGAAGGCCGTCAATCAGCTGACGGGTGTCATCCGGATTGCGGTCCGGCACGAATTGCCAGACATCATCGGTGCGAAAATCGGGAAAATTCTCGAGAACGATGGACGCATAGCGCGACGCGGCCTCGACATCGCCGTTCTTCGCATGAGCCGCCGCCAACAGGCGCGAGGTGGCCGGACGGTCCTTGACACGATCCAGAACCTCGATCGCCTTTGCGTAGTTTTCCTGGACGAAATGGATGCCACCGAGATTCCAATAGTAGTAATCGGGGGGCAGCGGATTGAGCTTGAGCGCTGCGAGGCTCAATTCCAGGGCCCGGTCACTTTGTCCATCATGCAGCAGCGCATCCGCGTGATCGGCGAGAATGTCGGCGTCATTCGGGTTCAGCATCTGCGCTTCAGCGAAAAAGTCGAGACTATCGCTGAAGCGACGGCGATAGAGGGCGACGAAGCCCAGTTCGCGCATTGCCCTACCGCTATTCGGGTCACTGTCACGGGCAAGCCAGGCTGAGCGATCAGCCTCCTCCAGCAATTGCGTATCTTTCATCCCGCGCACGAGCCACTCCATGCCAAGCACGCGTGCCATTCCAGCGTGAGCCGATGAAAACCTGTCGTGGCGGGAGAGCGCTGATTTGAACCATTTGCGCGCCTGGCGCAGATGCTGAAGGTCAGTCTTCGAAACGAGCCGCTTCCCTTCAAGATACAAGCGATAGGCTGACGGATTGACATCATGCGTCATATCCAGGAGCTCGCGACGCTCGATCGTATCGGCGAGCGTCATCACAATACGTCGTGCGAGCTGACCGAATGATGTGTTGACCTTCTGCATGGCAAGCGGCAGATCGATCGCCCAGAGCACCTCGGCCGTTGAAGTCTTCGTCAGCCGGCAAGTCGAATAGATGTCATCGTCCCGACCGTGGATCGTAACGTAGACGGTATAGTCGAACCGCAGTTCGGGTGGCGTCGGCACAACCGGATCGCCAGCGAGACTGCGATTGACGATCTCAAGGCTCGTGTGCGCGGCGATCACCTTGAAGCCGCGCTGCTGGCTCAAACCAATCGTGACCTCCTCCAAAAGCGCGCGCCCCACACGCTGCAACATCGGATCGGACAAGATCGTATCCGGAGGCAGTATGAGGACCCGCGGCTGACCCACCGGGTCAGAAGGCACGTCGCCCGGGATTGGTTTCAAGGGACCCGCGAGGGAGGCCGGTGCGATGATGCCGAGCGCCTGCGCCAGAGCCATGGTCTGGCCATCTGGCTCCGCACCGTATTCAGCCCTCAGCTCGTTGCGGCATCGCAAATACACCTGACGTGCGGCCGCAAGATCCCCAGCGTCCACGTGTCGTTGCATCAGCGCTCGGCAAGCGACTTCGTTTGCAGGATCGGCCTCAAGCAGCGAGCCTGCAAGTATCAGGATGTCGTCGGACGTACGTTTCTCTGGTGTTTCCAGAAGTGCAATAATATGAGCCTCGCGGCGCTGCTCGATGCGTTGACGCTCGACGACAACTCGCTCTTCGGCCTCGATCGTCGGCGCCTTGAACCCCTCGAGAAGATCGCCGCGAAGCAGCGTCCACGCCGATCGCGGCAAGGGCGCGGCAGTATCACTCAACACAAGTACGTCTGCGTCCCAAGCATCACGGTTGAAGGAGACATGGGTATTCGTCGTCTTGAGCAAACGCGGCAGACTGTCTGGTATGCTGCGATCAATGCGCGCCAGAAGCTGGCGCAGGCTGCCGGCGCGCTGCTTGGACTGGTCCGACTGCCACAAGATCGCGCGTAGGATTTCACGCTCCATCGCATATTGCGGGGCAGTGACCAGGAAAGCGAGGAGCGCGTAGGCTTTCTCCGGCAAAACGATCTCATTGCCATCCGCGAAAAGCGCTGGCACCCCAAGTAAACGGAGAAGATGGTTCTGTTTGCCGGTCACGAGCAGCTCGCGATTGGATCATCCGATCGCGAGTATAAGGACAAACAATGGCAAGGCAAAAGGATTATGCGTGTTCGGTTGAATTTATCAACCGGTAGATGATTTCAGCAAGCAACGGACTGGAAGAGCGCTGTGCCGGGAATTCTATTCCGCTACGTTTTCGGTCCGCTTGTGATGCCACCAGACAAATGGCGCCGATCTTTCGATCGACGCCATTTGCAGCGAACGCAACTTGGCAGCTTATGCAGCAGCCGAAGCAAACCCGGCGGTCGGAACTTCCGAGATCGTCTTCAGAACCTGCGAAGCAATCTGGTAGGGGCAACCCTGGGAGTTCGGGCGACGATCTTCGAGATAACCGCGATAGTCGTTCTTGATGAAGGAGTGCGGAACGCGGATCGAGGCGCCACGATCGGCAACACCATAGGAGAACTTGTTCCACGGGGCCGTCTCATGCTTGCCGGTCAGGCGCAGGTGGTTGTCGGGACCGTAGACGTCGATGTGCGCCTGCAGGTTCTTGTCGAACTGGGCCATGAGCGCCTCGAAATAGGCCTTGCCGCCAACTTCGCGCATGAACTTGGTGGAGAAGTTGCAGTGCATGCCCGAGCCGTTCCAGTCCGTGTCGCCGAGCGGCTTGCAATGGAACTCGATGTCGATGCCATACTTTTCGCAGAGGCGCAGAAGCAGGTAGCGAGCCATCCAGATCTGGTCGGCTGCGCGCTTGGAGCCCTTACCGAAAATCTGGAACTCCCACTGACCCTTGGCCACTTCGGCGTTGATGCCTTCATGGTTGATGCCGGCTGCGAGGCAGAGATCGAGGTGCTCCTCGACGATCTCGCGAGCGATCGAGCCAACATTCTTGTAGCCAACACCCGTGTAATACGGACCCTGCGGAGCCGGGTAGCCGGTTTCCGGGAAACCGAGCGGACGACCGTTCTCGTAGAAGAAGTATTCCTGCTCGAAGCCGAACCATGCATCCTCGTCGTCGAGGATCGTCGCGCGGCTGTTGGACGGATGCGGGGTGACACCGTCAGGCATCATTACTTCGCACATGACGAGAACGCCGTTCGTGCGGGCCGGGTCCGGATAAACCGCCACGGGCTTTAGCACGCAGTCAGAGCTGCGGCCTTCGGCCTGCATCGTCGACGAACCATCGAAGCCCCAGAGCGGGAGCTGCTCGAGGGTCGGAAAAGCGTCGAATTCCTTGATCTGCGTCTTACCACGGAGATTTGGTACCGGGGTGTACCCATCGAGCCAGATGTACTCGAGCTTATACTTGGTCATTTGCGAGTCTCTCAAACATAAATCGTGAGCAAATCCTCACGCGAACCTGACCTGATAAGGCCCAGATCGCGAAGGGATGCCAAGCTACATGCAGGTGGCGTGCCAGTTCGCGTGCGACGACCTAGAAAGCAATCCGATGTGACCCGACAAGACGTCCCGCAAATCATGCTCTTTCGTCGGTTGCCGGGCCAGAACTAGCAGCGGACTCAAGTGGTTAATGGCCTAAACATCGCCACCGAGCTTCACCCTCCCCGACATTCCCCGAGCAACCAGCCGGAGCAACATTTTTTTCGCATCACTGTCACGATGAGCAAAACTTAGGCATCTGATTATTTTTTACCCTTGCGTAGATTCTGATATAAATGCCAGCATTTTTGAATGCCCACAAATCCAACAAATGTTGCACTTTTTTCAATCACACAGCGCATTTCCTGTGCAACTTTGCTATGGTCGTGCTAACGTCCTTGGACGTCGATGAGCAGGAGGCACTTTATGGCCATTGGTGTGCATCACGAGACCGCAAAGATTTACACGTTCCCCAAGCGATTCGCTGGGGCAGAGCGTCGCCAGAGGGTCGACGTTGAAAAAGACGTGGTCCCGTCCGTCTATGAAAGCTGCTGGTATCACGAAGAGGCGATCAAAGAAGCCGCAGAACCAGAACAGCCGAAATTCACGCCCCGCATCGTGGATTGACTTCCCTTGAGTTCATACCGGTGCGGACGGCGCGTGGCGTAGCCACGCTGCGCAACGCGGCACATGCTCTCGCACGGGTCCGCCATAAGCGCCTACCCGTCGCATGTGCTGCATGCTCCTCAAATGACAACGCTCTTGCGCATCGTCTTCACTCAGGCCATGAGAGGCCTTTGATATCGATCCCGGGCGACCTTTAATGGTGAGAAAGCAAATCGCGATCCTCGGCGGCGGCCCGGCGGGCCTGGCGGCCGCGGAAAGCTTGTCGTCCGAAGGACACGCCGTCACCGTCTACGAAGCGATGCCGACAGTCGCGCGGAAGTTTCTGCTTGCCGGCAAGTCCGGGCTCAACATCACGCATTCCGAGGACTACGAGCGCTTCGCATCACGCTTTGGCACGTCGAACGCCCGGCTGCGCGAAGCACTGGACAGCTTCAAGCCGTCCGATGTCAGAACATGGGCGACAGGACTTGGTGCGGAAACATTCGTGGGATCCTCCGGGCGCGTGTTTCCAACAGCCATGAAAGCCTCGCCGCTTCTGCGCGCTTGGCTGCGAAGACTTGAGGCACAAGGCGTCAAGATACTGGTCCGGCACCGGTGGATTGGATTTTCGGGCGACGACTACGTAATCGAAACACCCGTCGGCACCAATGTGATCCGACCGGATGCAGCACTCCTTTCGCTAGGCGGGAAAAGCTGGCCGCGGCTTGGCTCTGACGGGAGATGGCTACCTTGGCTGAGGGGAAAGGGCATCGCAGTCGATGACTTCCAGCCGGCCAATTGCGGGTTCGACGTCGATTGGAGCGAGTATCTAAGGCAGCGTTTTTCGGGCGAGCCGGTCAAATCAGTTACGGCATCCTCGCTGGCTGGAACGATCCCCGGAGAATTTGTCATCACCCGGCATGGCATCGAGGGGAGTCTCGTCTATGCCCATACGGCAGCATTGAGGGAGAGCTTGGCGGCTGGCCAAGCAGCAACACTCCACGTCGACCTAATGCCTGGGCGCGCGCAAGACCGCGTCGCCCGCGAACTTGGAAAACAGGATCCGAAGGCAAGTCTATCGAACCGGCTGCGCAAGGCTGTCGGTATCGACGGTGTGAAGGCCGCACTCGTGCGCGAGTTCGCCGGCACCACGGAGCGCGGCGATCCCGATCAACTGGCAGGCCTTATCAAAGCCTTGCCGATCCCTGTTCAAAGAACTCGCCCTATTGCCGAGGCAATTTCCTCGGCCGGCGGCGTCAAGTGGGATGAGATTGATCGGAACTACATGCTGAAGGCCCTGCCCGGCCTCTTCGTCGCCGGTGAGATGATCAACTGGGAAGCACCGACCGGCGGTTACCTCCTGACGGCGTGTCTCGCCACCGGCCAGGCTGCCGCCCGTGGAATAAACGCTTGGCTCGGCCGGATCTAAGACCTGCTTTCATCACCCCGTCAGGCTACCGCTTTGGCTGGAAGGTATGTTCCTTGGCCGGAAACTGGCCGGAGCGAACTTCCTCGGCGTAAGTCTGCGCGGCTTGGGACACCAGTGGGCTCAACTCGGCAAAGCGCTTGACGAACCGCGGCTTGAAGTCATTGAAAAGTCCCAGCATGTCGTCCGACACCAAAACCTGTCCGTCACACGCAGGCGATGCGCCAATCCCGATCGTCGGCACGCGAAGCGAAGCCGTAATGTCGCGGGCGACGGGCTCGACGGTTCCCTCGACGACAACCGCGAAGGCGCCGGCTTCGTCAACGGCCAGCGCATCGCGCCGAATCTTTACCGCCTCTTCCTCCGAATGCCCTAGGGATCGAAAGCCGCCGGCCGTATTAACGAGCTGGGGCATAAGTCCGACATGGGCGAAAACCGGCACGCCTCTTGCGGTCAGGAACGCGATCGTCTCCGCCATTTCCTCCCCGCCCTCCAGCTTCACGCCGTCGCATCCAGTCTCCTGCATCAGCCGGACGGCGTTCCGAAACGCCTGTTCTTTCGATTCCTGGTAACTGCCGAAAGGAAGATCGACGATGACGCAGGCATGCGATACGCCGCGCATGACGGCACGGCCGTGGGCAGCCATCATGTCGAGTGTTACGCCAACCGTCGTCTCCATGCCATAGAGCACCATCCCGAGAGAATCGCCCACCAGGAGAAGGTCGCAGTGCGGATCGAGCAGGCGCGCGATCGGCGTCGTATAGGCTGTCAGGCAAACGACACGTTCATTGCCCTTCATCGCGCGGATCGAGGCGGTCGTCAGCCGCTTCTGCTTGCTATGGGTGCTCACTACGCCGCCCTCGAGTTCTTGACCGATTTCATCCCGATGACCCTGTTGTCTAGGAGCCGCGTCGTGCCGATGCGCACGAAAAGTGCAACAAGCGCAGGCGCCGATTGCAGCGAGGACAGGCGCTCTAGCGTTTCAGGATGGCGTACTGCGACCACTTCGGGCGTGGCAAGCGGCTCAGCCGCGATGAACTGACTTAACGCGGCCTCCAATTCCTCGGGGCTATCGCATCCCTCTGCATAAAGCCGCTCGGCTTCCGCCAGCGCCTTCGGCAGGACAACGGCCGCTTCCCGTTCCCTCTCGTCGAGGTAAACGTTGCGCGAAGAGCAAGCAAGCCCGTCAGCCTCCCGCACGGTTGGCACGGCAACGACGCGAACCGGCTGGGCGAGATCCTCGACCATCCGTTTGATGAGCGCGACCTGCTGGTAGTCCTTCTCGCCGAAATAGGCACGATCGGGCTGCACGAGGTTGAAAAGCTTCGTGACGACGGTCGCCACCCCGGCGAAGTGTCCGGGCCGTACCTCTCCCTCCAGCTGATTTCCGAGTGCCGGCACATCGACGAGCGTCAGCATCGGCTGCGGGTACATCTCGCTGACTTCAGGTGCAAACAGAATATCGGCGCCGGCAGCCTCGAGCATCGCACGGTCGCGTGCCAGATCCCGCGGATACTTGCCCAGATCCTCGTTGGCGCCAAACTGCAGCGGATTGACGAAGATCGAGACCACGCTCACGTCATTTTCGGCACGTGCGCGGGCGACCAGCTCCATGTGGCCGATATGCAGGAATCCCATGGTCGGCACAAAACCGATCGTTTTGCCGTCCCGCCGAGCGACACCAAGCTGATCGCGTAAGTCTGCTATCGTGCGGATTATGCGCATAAAACCTCCTCCGAATTCCTCTGGCCGTCGTGCAGCCGGACAAATGGTGGCGGATAGAACGCGATTTGAGGAAAACCGTCAACGCGAGCAGCGCTATTATAACGATTAAGCAGCCGGCGACGCACGCGTTATTTGCCTCCCGCACGTGGTGAAGGCCACCGGCCCTGTCGGACGATTCCATCGTGTGACTTTGTTTATTCTTTTTGTCCAAACTCCGCCCCAGTGATGATAGAAGAAAGCCTCGATGGACGAATGCCCTTCATGGGTGGCACGGCAATGTCCGAACAGCGACGGAGGGATGGTGACCAATCCTTATGAGATTCTCGGCGTCCGGCGAGATGCGACCGACGACCAGGTGAAGGCCGCCTATCGGCGCCGCGCGAAGGCGACGCATCCAGACTCCGGCGGCGATCCGGAGGCATTCAGCCGCGTTCAGAAAGCTTACGAGCTCTTATTGGATCCAGTCCGCAGGAAGGTGTTCGATGACACCGGGTACGACGTCGAGCTTGCGGATCCCATCGACTTGCAGGCCCTAATGGTCATTGAAAAACTGGTCAATCAGCTGACCTTGGACGAACGCGAGCCTGGCACGTTTGATCCGCTGAGCCGCATGCGCGCCGACCTATCGGAGGACATGCGCAAGGCGCGATTCAGCAAGCGCGAACTCGAGCGCCACGCCTCACGCATCGAGCATCATCTGGAAAGGCTGGAAAAGCGACCGGCGACAGACATTCTCGGCTCCATGCTGCGCGCGCGCATCAAGGCTATTTCGACGGCAATCGGCGAAACGGAAGCAAAGATCAAGGCCAGCGAGCGGGCATGCGAAATGCTCTACGACTACAGCTATGAAGTGGATATTCAAGAAGGCGAGGAAGGCCTCGCCGTCGAAGATCAATCAGGCCCGGCCTTGCGCAACAAGCGTGACGATCGCCCGCTTTGGGTCGTCCCTACAGCGCAAGAAGGTTAGCGGACCATCCGCCCGCAAGATTATGCCGCGCGTGGCTCGGTGCCCTGGATTGCCGCGAGCTTCCACTCGCCGCCTCCCCGGCGCACAAACGTCCAGACTTCTGTCGTTTCCGTCGGTCGACTTTTGTCCCCGCTGACGAGCCTGCCGCTCGCCCGCTCGACGAGCGCGTCGACTGAAGAATAGCGCATCGCCAGCGTCGCGTATTCCGCGCCGTCCTCGCGCCAGGCTTCGGCGATGTCGCCTTGCAGCAGCTTGACGTTCGACACGTCGTTGCGCACACCGTTCGTCGCATTCTCCCCGAGTTCCTCGGCAAGGTAGGACATGGCTTCGGGCGTCGTCAGGCGGCGCAACGTGCCATAGTCTTCGGCCCCGTACGCGGTCTGCACCTCGGTTAGCAGTTGCTCGAATCGGTCAAGGTCGCGTCGGCTCAAGCCGAGTTCGTCATTCGGCTTCGCGCTTGCCTGGCGCTGGCCGTAGCCAGCCGTCGACCCAATCGACGGGATCTGAAATGAGGTGTTGCCGCTGGAAGCCATATTGCTGGCGGTTGTGCTACCGGGACGGCCATAGGCGGGCTGGCGACGATTGGCAAAGAAGCGCATGGCAAACGAAATCGCAACCGCGATCAGGGCGATCTGCAACAGCATGCCGAGGAAGCCGAAGCCGCCGCCAAAGCCGTGGCCGAGCAACATGCCAAGAAGACCGCCAGCGATGAGGCCGCCGATCATCGATCGTCCGAAGCCATTGAAAAAGCCGGGCCTCTGCGTGCCGAACGGTTGCTGGCCCGCATACGGCGCATTGGTTTGCGGGCGCGGGGTCATTGAACGCTCAATTGGGGCAGCCGGCGACGGCGCGGTGCTCGTAACGGGCGGCGCCTGGAACGTTCGTGTGCCGCGACTGCCGAAACCAAAGCTGCCCGCACGGCGCGCATCGGCCTCGCCGATCGAGACAAACACGCTAGCGCCTGTCAGAACGGCAATCGCCGCGATCTTGGCAAAACGCGAAACAGCACGGGGCATCCAATCTCTCCTGTCATGACAAACAACGCATGTCGGAGCTTATATAGGGACTGCTTGGCGGGTTTGAAGCTTTGCAGGGCCGATCTCTATTGGCAGACATCGACCCAGGTCGCCCCGGTGAGCTGCGCCAGGCGTTCTGTCGATATGCGAACGGCCGAATTGGTGGAACCCGCTGCCGGCACGACCTCATCAAATCGCCGCAGCGAAACGTCGCAATAGATCGGCAAAATCCTTGGCAAGCCGAAAGGGCAGACGCCGCCGACCGGGTGGCTGGTAGCCTCCGCGACCTCCTCGGGGCCAAGCATTCGGCCCTTGCCCCCGAAGGTATGCTTGAACTTCCTGTTATCGAGCCGAGCGAGACCGCCGGCAACGACCAACATCGTTTCCTCTCCCACACGCAGGCAGATCGTCTTGGCGATCTGAGCAGGATCGACCCCATGCGCCGCCGCCGCCAGCGCCACCGTCGAAGAGCTTTCGGCAGTTTCGATGATCTCGATATCGGGAGCATGCGCGCTGAGGAACGCGCGGACGGTTTCTAGACTCATGGGCGAAAGCTAGCGCAGGACAAGGGTCAAATGAACCCCAAATCCTCAGCATCTACGCAGGTGCTGATCCGGTTTCGATCAGCTTAACGCTGTTTTCCTGACAGAGGCGACGGATCGAAGGTGCAATGCACCGATCGGTAATGAATGTATGCACCTGGGGTAGCTGCGCGATGCGAACAGGTGCAGTGCGTTCGAACTTCGTCGAATCCGCCACCAGAATGACGTGCCGTGCATTGGCGATGATGGCCTGCGCGACCTTCACCTCGCGAAAGTCGTAGTCAAGCAGCGCGCCGTCCTCGTCGATCGCGGATGCGCCGATCACGGCATAGTCCACCTTGAATTGCCTGATGAAATCGACGGCCGCCTCGCCGACGATGCCTCCATCGGAGCCACGCACCACGCCGCCGGCTATCACGACCTCGATGGTCGGAAGTAGCCTGAGTCGGTTGGCAACGTTGATATTGTTTGTAATGACCATCAGTTCGTGATGGTTCGTCAGCGCTTCGCCGACCGCTTCCGTTGTCGTGCCGATATTGATGAAAAGCGAGGCGTTGTTGGGGATGAGACCGGCTGCTGCAACGCCAATGGCCTGTTTTTCGGTCGCGGCGATCTGGCGTCTCGCCTCATATTTCACGTTCTCAGTACCGCTTGGAAAGTTGGCGCCGCCATGGACGCGCGTCAATATCTGAGCGTCGCAAAGATCATTCAGATCCTTGCGGATCGTTTGCGGTGTGACGGAGAAATGCGCAGCCAGTTCTTCGACGAAAACACGGCCATTCGACTTGGCCATCCCGACTATTTCCGTTTGGCGATCGCTCAGGAACATGAGTTCGGTCTCTTTCACTTGCATTTCGGTTTTCCGCTTGAGAATGCTTAACAGAGGATCGGTCGTGCGCAAGAGCGATCACGTGGCGTCGGTTTGCGTCTGCGACATGTGCTTTACAACGGCACTCGCGCCAAATTGCCGGACGGGGCAGACCGCTCATCGCATCACGACCGCAAGGGTTGCTAATTAGATCGAAGCTTTCCGGTTCGTCGTCTATCACCCGCCTGCCAAAACACCCGCGGGACCAACATTCGCCAGGGGAAATTTGTCCTCGCGCTCTCCTAAAGACTTGCAAAGGCGCTTAAGAACGACGATAGCGGGCCTCATGCGGCTAGCGCGCTGAAATTTGCCATAATTGAAGTGGCATGCAGAGCCTTGCTGCAGCTGGGTTACGGTGGCCATAAATATTGTCTGTGATGGTTGTGGATACACGCAGAAGTGTTTAGGTGACGATAAACGAAAACGCTACTCATGAAACGGTCGGAGAGGGCTCCGTCCATTTTTCGGATTTGCATGATCTCCTCGTAAGCAGAGGTAACGCAAGCGCCTGAAGAGTGCCACAAATGACGCGGATCAGATGCTAGAATTGAACACCCAAACAGGAAGGAAGCGCTTGCAACGTTTGATCGGTGCTTACGTGATCAATCTGGATCGTTCCTCCAAGCGGTGGGCAGAAGTATCATCGCAAGCGATCTCAGCTGGCATGCAGATCGACCGGGTGCCTGGGGTCGACGGAAGCTTGATCCCCGCCGCGCAACGATCTGGGTTCAACGAGAAGGCGTTCCTGCGCCGGAATGGCAGGCAGATGTTGCCCGGCGAGTACGGCTGCTATCGTGCTCATATGAGGGCCTTGGAAGCCTTTCTCTCCAGCAACTACGAAAGCGCCATCATCATGGAAGATGACGTCGAGTTGCGCCAGGATTTCACCCTTAGGGCAGCCGCGATCTTACGAGCAGTGCCGTCCGCAGACGTGGTAAAGTTGCTTAATCACAGATCAAAATGGTGCCGGACGGTGGCCATCTCGGAATATGGAGATAGCATTGGCCGCTGTCTGCACGGACCGCAAGGGTCCGCGGCTTGCTACCTGGTCACGCGCGAAGGCGCTCGAAAGCTGCTTAAGAGTGCAGACAATATCGAATTTCCCTACGATATGACGCTTGAGCGCGGATGGAAGACGGGCGCTAACATCTATACCGTTCGAGAAAATATCGTCGAATTGTCCGAACGCTCGGCTGTAAGCCAGATTGCCAACAGGGCCCAATACCGCGCTGTAAAGTTGAGGGGCCCCCGTAAGATCGGCACGCACCTTCTTCGTTTGATCGAGTATGCGCGCCGAATACGGTATGCACTGTCATGACGATATCCCCATCCCGCAGTCAGGTCCTTGAGTTCGTCACCGGCATCTCATGGCTGGCGATGATGTCAGTCACGTTGATAGAAAGCGATGTCTATCGATATGCTGCCATTCTGCTCATGGGCTTGACCTTCACACTTCGAAAGGCGCCCCTGCGCCCGGCGTTGGCAGACTGGCTGGCGATCGTCTGCGTGGCCTGGGGTGCCCTGACCTTGTTGAGATTTCTCTTCGGGCTGATTGTGCTCGGCGAGAGAGGCGCGTCGGAGTGGCTCTACGCTTTCGCGATCTTTTTTCCCGCGATGGGCGTGGCGCTGCATACGAGCTGGCATCTCATCAAGCCAATTTTGCTGGTTTTCTTCTCTAGCGCGCTCGTCGTTCTGATGGTCTCGACGCCATTGTCCGCGATTATGGCGGGCGAGCGGATCTCCCCTGGCTTCCACCACAATTCGATCCACGGCGCCGTCGGATGCGGCTTCATCTTTATCGGAGCCTTTTACTGGGCAGTCCATCAATGGGAGATTGGCAGCTCTGCACGAACAAAGACAATTGTCTCGGCGATTGCCGTGATGGTCATCGGTTTGGCCCTTTTCAATATTTATGGCGCCAAGTCGAAAGGCGTATGGCTGGCGTTGCTGCCGGCCGTCGGGCTGATGTTTATAACGACCCTTCTCTATCTCAGACGAAGAACTGTGCTGATTGCCGCAATCGGTGGCCTGCTGCTTTTGTCGTGGGGGGTCTATGAGGTCCGTGACAACCTCGCGCATTATGGTGCAGCGACGCTCAATTCCGTCGTGATGATCGGCGAGCGGTTGGATAGCGGCACTCCACTTGAGCGCGTCATGAAGGACGCAATTGACTCTTCAGAGACGCCTCCCTCCTTGGATGAGCGCCTGCAACTTTGGGCCAATGCAGCTAGCGTTATTTCCGTCGCGCCGATATTCGGCAATGGAAACGGGTGGCTTACGATCTGGAGGACAACAGCTTATGCCAGCGTTCCGTACACGCTGCTACACAATGGCTACCTGGAGATTTTGGTCCGGTATGGTTTTGCCGGTCTCGCAATATTGGCGCTGATCGTTGTGTCGGCCATCTTTCGGGTTCATCGCGCGTCGTCGGCGGGCGTGATCAGCAAAAGCACTTTTGCGTGCTACCTCACATTCGCGACCTACTTTGCGTTTACGATCCTGAGTAACTCGAATAACCGGCTTGCTCTCGGCGAATCATACGCCCTGTTGTTTGCGGCCACGTGTTTTGCCTCTTCGATCAGGCTGCGCTCCCGCTCGAAGGCCCGCCGCAGTAATGTTGCTTCCCATATCGATGGCTTGTCCGAGGCGATCACGGCCCGCGTGCAGGGATAGCGCGGATGCGGGCGGTTTCCGACAGGTATGTTCAAAGCATTCTTGATTTGCCGCGGCCAACAAAGCGGGCCCTGGCAGTGCTGGTTGATTCATGCCTTTGCATTCTGACCATCTGGCTCGCCTTTTGCTTTCGCCTGAATGACTGGGTGACGCTGACGGGGGGGCAGCTTCTAACAATTCCAGTATCCCTTGTGATTGCGCTACCCATCTTCATCACAATGGGCCTCTACCGGGCGATCTTCCGCTTCCTCGGCTGGTCGGCATTCATCACTGTGATCAAGGCCATCACGATTTATGGCCTTGCGTTCATGGTCATTTTTACGGCCATCAGCTTCCCAGGGATACCGCGCACGATCGGCATCATGCAGCCGTTGTTGCTGCTCCTGGCAATCGGCCTCACCCGTTTCATGGCAAGATACTTCCTGAGTGAGGCCTACAAGCGGATACTGCGGCAAAATACGCAGACGAATATGCTCATCTATGGTGCGGGGTCCCGCGGCAGGCAGGTTGCCGGGGCGCTGAGCGGCAGTGTTGACTTCAAGGTCGTCGGCTATCTCGACGATGACAAGAGCCTGCATGGAAGTCTTATCGGCGGTGCTGCCGTCTATAACCCCGAGAAGATCGTTGAATTGAGCGCACGGCTGAATGTGCGCACGATCCTCTTGGCGCTTCCCAAGATCGATCGATCCCGCCGAAACGAGATCCTGGAGCAGCTTCGGGGCGCACGCGTTGCCGTTCGTACCGTCCCCGACCTGAACGCCCTTGCCCGTGGACAGGCGGAATTCACCGACCTGCAGGAACTGGATATCGAAGATCTGCTGGGTCGAACACCAGTTCAGCCCGATCAAGCGCTGCTGGAACGCAACATCCATGGCCGGGTGGTCCTCGTGACCGGCGCGGCTGGTTCAATCGGTAGCGAACTTTGCCGCGGGCTGGCTCGATTGAAGCCTGCTGCATTGTTGATCCTCGACCAAAACGAGTATGGCCTCTATGCGCTGGAGAACGAGCTTACCGGCGACCCGGATACCGGTCTTCAGATCGTGCCTTTACTTGCAAGTGTTTGCGACGAGCTTCGGATCCAGAAGATCATGGAGACCTGGCAGCCAAACATTGTCTATCATGCTGCGGCCTACAAACATGTGCCGTTGGTGGAGAAAAACCCGGTCGAAGGGGTCAAAACGAATATCTTGGGGACGGTGACAGTGGCGCGAGCAGCGATTGCCGCCCGCGCTGAAAGATTCATCTTGATCAGCACGGACAAGGCCGTCAGGCCGACAAACGTCATGGGCGCCACCAAACGGCTCGCGGAAATGGCGCTTCAGGGTTTGGCAGCCGAGCGCGCCTCGACGATTCTCACGATGGTGCGGTTCGGCAATGTATTGGGATCCTCCGGTTCGGTCGTCCCCTTGTTCCGCCAGCAAATTCGTCAGGGCGGGCCAATCACCCTGACGCATCCCGAGATCACGCGCTTCTTCATGACTGTGCCCGAAGCCACCGAGCTTGTGATCCAGGCCGGCTCCATGGCCAAGGGAGGCGACGTCTTCGTCCTCGACATGGGCGAGCCAGTCAAAATTATCGATCTCGCCCGCCGGATGGTGGAGCTATCCGGCTTGACCATCAGGGACGAACGAAATCCGTCCGGAGACGTCAGTATCGTCACCACAGGGCTGCGGCCGGGTGAGAAGCTTTACGAAGAACTGCTGATCGGAGACAATCCCGAGCCAACCGAGCATTCCAAAATAATGCGTGCGCGCGAGCGGTTTATCGAGTGGGCGATGCTGGCGCCAAAACTTCGGCAATTGAGTTCCGCCGCCGAAGAGGGAGATGTCGAGGAACTCAGACGCATATTGAGCGAGCTTGTGCAAGACTACCGTCCGTTCGACGGGGTCGTTGACCTTGTGTCAGTTCGCCAGGGGACCTCCAAGTGATAGTCTGTGTCAAACGATCGCTTGGCATGCCGGCGTCGACCCGGAGCTGACGATGCTGCTCGTTACCGGCGCGACCGGTTTTGTCGGTCAGGACCTTCTGCGCAGATTGCGCCTCCGCAACCTCCCGTTCAAGGCGGCCTGTCGCTCGGATCGGGCGGGATATCTTGCCGTCGGGGACATTGATGGTGGAACGGATTGGAAAGCCGTTTTGCCTGGCGTCGATGCCGTCATCCATCTCGCCGCTGCAAACCAGAATGTCGTCGATGGATCAAACCCTGGACCTGAAGTTTTCCGGACGGTGAACACCGAAGGGACAATCAATCTTGCTAAACAGGCCGCCGCGTCTGGGGTCAAACGGTTCATATTTATCAGTACCATCAAGGTGAACGGCGAACGTTCGGCCAAGGAGCGTCCGTTCACACCGCAGGATATACCGAATCCTGCGACCGACTATGCCGTTTCAAAGCTTGAAGCAGAACGCGCCCTGATCGCCCTTTCCAAGACGTCGGACATGCAGATCGTCATCATCCGCCCGCCGCTGGTCTATGGACGCGGCGCAGGCGGAAGCTTCAAGGCACTCGCGCAACTCGTTCGGAGTGGAATTCCGCTGCCCATGGCCTCGATCGGCAATCGACGATCCATGATATACGTCGAAAATCTCGCGGATCTTATCGTGACTGCGGTAGTTCATCCTGCCGCGGCTGGCCAGGTACTGTTGGCAGGCGATGGCGAAGCCGTCTCGACGCCCGAGTTGTTAAGGCTGCTCGCCGCTGCAATGGGACGCCGGGCCAGACTGGTCCCGTGTCCTCCGGCCGTTCTTCAGATGCTCGGCCGGGCAATCGGCAAAGAGGAGCTTGTAAGCCGCCTGACCGATTGGTTGGAAGTGGACACATCGCATACGCGCGCGCTATTGGACTGGACGCCGCCTTTTGATATGCGCGACGCCCTGAAACGCTCCTTTTGAGCGCTTTGGCATCGATACTTGACATGAGGAACTTGAATCTCCCGATGCTCACCGGCTTTAACAGATCCCTGAAGCGACTGTTTGACATCTGCGCTGCGTTCTTCGGACTTATCGTTCTTTCCCCGATCTTCCTTGTCCTTGTCGTTCTCGTGCGCAGGTCCTCCCCTGGTGGCGCGTTGTTTCTTCAGGAGCGAGTGGGGCGGTTCGAAGTGCCATTCGTTTGCATCAAATTTCGCACGATGGCAGCAGGTTCTCCCAATGTCGGGTCTCATGATGCAGCGTCGTCCTGGATCACTCCGCTCGGCCGAAAGTTGCGAGCATACAAGCTCGACGAATTGCCTCAGCTTATCAACGTTCTGCGCGGTGAAATGAGCTTCGTGGGTCCCCGCCCCTGTCTTCCAACGCAGCATGACGTCATTCTCGCACGACGAAAGCGCAAGGTGTTCTCCGTGCGGCCTGGCATAACCGGACTGGCCCAGCTTCAGGGAATTGACATGTCGACGCCCGAAACTCTTGCGGAAGTCGACGCCCGCTACATTCAAAAAGCTGGTTTCTGGCAAGACATGATACTCGTCATCAGCACATTGGCCGGACGAGGAACAGGGGATGCGGCCCCAAAGTAAGCTGGCTGGACGTCGAGCTGCGCCGCCGGCCGCCTGACGACAATCGCAGGCTATTACTCCCTGGCCATCTGCGGTAGAAATATAAGTTATCCTCGGGGGAGAATTTGCATGACTGCAGACGACGCCCAGCCTGTCCCCAAAATAACCCGCGGCTCTTGTCATTGCGGCGCGGTTCACTGGGAGTTTCGAGGCATTATTCCAGATGCCACGATCTGCAACTGCACGGTTTGCCGGCGCTACGGCGTGCTGTGGGCCTATGACTATGATGGCCAGGGCATTCGCGTCGAAGATAAAACCGACGCGCTCACCGCCTATATTTGTGGCTCGCAGAGCCTTTCCTTCAATTTCTGTCGTCGGTGCGGTAATCTCGTCAGTTGGCGCGCTTTGAGGCCAAGCCGAAACGGGCAGACGCGAATTGCAGTCAACCTCCGTCTTGCCGAACCCGCGGAGGTGGCCGACATTCGCCTGCAGCGGTTTGATGGTCTCCATAGTTTCGAGGACTTGCCGCCCGATGCGCGCACGGTGGCCGATGTTTGGTTCTAGCCGTCCAATTGTCGTTCCTCACCAACGCCGGCAGTCTCATCGTCAGGCAGCGTATAGACCGCACACGGCTCTCTAATTCCCCGCAACGGGTGGCTGCCCAGAGAAATCAATGCGGCGCTCGTCTCAGCCGCCACCGCGCCAGAAAGCAAGACGGTGTGCCCCAAGACCTTGCACAGCCCCTCAAGACGGCTGACCAGATTCACTGCTGGCCCAATAGCCGTAAAGTCCAGTCGGTCGGCCGCGCCGATATTGCCCCAGAGGATTTCCCCGAAATGGACTGCCACGCCGAACGGAAGCGGTGGTAAACCCTGGCCTTGGCGCACGATGTCGAGATGGTCCATGCCCGCACGCGCGGAAGCGATGGCAAGCAGCGCCGCCTCACAGGCGATGCCCGGCGTGCTTGTGACAGGGAAGATCGCCAGGACCCCGTCCCCCATGAATTTAAGCACCTCACCGCCAAAGGCGTGGACGGCACCGGCAATTCGATCAAACCAGGCGTCGAGCGTGGCGATCATCACCGCCGGTTCCGTTGCCTCGGAGAGCGCCGTAAAATCGCGCAGATCTGCGCAGAGCAGCGCGGCCCTTATCGTCTCGCCGGTGCCGCGAGACAGAGCACCGGCTTGCACGCGGGCGGCGCTTCGTCGACCGAGATAGGCCTCGAGAAGCGCGCTCAGTCCTGCCCTTGCCGACAGCGCTGCCAGGGACGGCGCGGCGAAGCGTGCTGCCAGGTCGAGATTGCCGACCTCGGCAGGCGTGAACGGCCGTGTCCCCGCCCAGCCCAGTACGGGGCTATCAAGCATTGAGCCCACAGTGCTTTCCTGGACGGGTCCAAGACCGGTCAACCATTCATGCCCGGCCCGATCGTCTGTAGTAACGACAAAGCTCAGAGCCTCGATCACGGCCCCGGTTTCGGCGCGCCACAGCCAGGTGCGGCGCGCGATGATCGGGTGGGGTGCTGCAAGTGTCAGGGCGCCGCCTGCTAGCGGCAACCCGTCATTTAGCAGCCGGCGGCCCAATTCAGCCAGGAACCGCTCGGGATCCGGCGATGCGCCTGCTTCGTCGATCAGCCATGCAAGGGAGGTGGGCAGATCCATTCTTAGATCATGCCATGGCGGCCGAAAGCTGTCACTTGCCGCGCAATTTGTTTACTGCGGTACCGATCGGAAAAAGGCTATCAAACCCGACCGGCCCATTGATCCGGGCCCGGATCACGCCCGGCCGCGCATTCCGCCAGTCTGCCGATATAATGCTCCCAGCCTTCCGCATGTCCGGCACACTGCTCGGCATTTGGCAATCCGGTATGTGTCAATCGCAACAGGGTTCCGCCCGACTTCTCGATCAGATCTATTTCCACCAGGCTCGACCCGGGCGGTACAATCTCACTCCCGTCCCACCCAAAGCTGTAGGCGAGCCGATGGACGGGCACAACCTCTCGGAAAGACCCCCGAGCGAAGCGAGCGCCGGTAACGTTGACGAGATAAAGCCCACCCGGCTGAGGCTCGACCTGTGCCTCCGTCCCCATCCAGCGCAGGATCTTTTCAGGATCGGTGAGCAAGGCAAAAACCGCAGAAGGCGGCGCCGAGATGTGGGTCTCGCGGTGGACGACAAGAGGCTCCTGCATCAACTCCTCCTATGGCTGCTGCAATCCGATCCGCCAACCGGCCTGTTGGCGCCTTTCGCGAATTCTCTCCGGGAGGAGATAGGCAAGAGATCTCCCGCAACAAGTACGCACCGGCGCCTGCCAAGCTTGCCGTTCGCAGCCGTCGATCGATAGCCAAGCTCGGCAGCGCACGCCGAACGCGCCGGCTCATCTCGTCGCCGACGGAGCCATTGAGACTAGGAGCCCGACTTGCCGTTGCAAGTGAACAACCTGCCCTTATTGCCACCTGTTGCAGCGTGATCTTCAGGCTTCTCCAAAGATCAAGACTTAAACGAATGCGCCGGCCTATTTCGACCTTTTGGATGAAAGATTTATGTCAGCGGAGGCACTTTGCGCGGCTGCTCGCGGCAAGAAGACAGCCAAATCGCCCGGACCGCATCGTCGTTCGCCTTGTTGTCCGCCCGTCCCGCTTGCCAGAGGGGAGTGGACGGATGCGCCGCGTTATGGCGTATTCTACCCAACGACTATGGGGGCCGGCAGAATGAACCCGGAAGTGGCCGCACCGCAACGCCTACGGTTGGCGCTTATACTACGTCAGGAGTGGCTCCTTGCGGTCAGCGCCGCTACAAGCATCGTGTTCCTCCTTGTCGGTCGCATTCTATTCGGCTTGCTTGCCAATCCGGCGTGGCTGCTCATCATGTTCGTCTGGCTGTTTTCAGTCGTGCTTGGCTCGGCACTGTCCGTCGTGCGTCATGCCGATCATCTCGCGGAACGACTGGGAGAGCCTTACGGAACACTTATCCTGACCCTTGCCATTACCTCAATTGAGGTGATGGCCATCACGGCGGTCATGCAGCATGGCGAGAACAATCCGACGCTGGTGCGCGACACACTTTTTGCCGTGGTGATGATCATCCTCAATGGCATGGTCGGCCTGTCCTTGCTGGTTGGGGGCTGGCGGCGGCCTGAACAACACCACAATCTCCAAGGTGCCAATGCCTATCTGGGGGTTATCGTTCCCCTGGCGACGCTGAGCATGATCATGCCCAACTTCACGCATCCAGCCAATGGGCCGCCTTACTCCGCTATCCAACAGGCGGTTCTCGCCTTCATTGCAGTTGGGCTCTACAGCATATTTCTGACCCTGCAGACCGGCCGCCATAGAGGCTTCTTCATCGACGAGACCGGCGAGGCAGCAGACCATGTCAAACCGGACGGGGGGCCGCTTTGGGTTCCCGTCATCCTTCTCTTTGCCTATATGGCCCTCGTCGTTTTCCTGGTCGAGCAGTTGGCTGCGCCAATCGACTACTTCATCGAGACGCTGCATGCTCCCGCAGCGCTTGGCGGTGTCGTCATGGCCATCCTTGTCGCAACGCCAGAGGCAATCAGCGCTGTTCGCGCCTCGCTCGCCAATCACCTGCAGAGGTCGGTTAACATCTTCATGGGATCCGTTCTGTCGACGATCGGACTGACGGTACCGGCAATGCTGGCCATCAGCCATCTCAGCGGCCATCCGGTCGTGCTGGGGCTGGAACGTACCGACAGCGTAATGCTGGTGCTGACGCTGGCCTTGAGCATCATCACCTTCGCCAGCGGACGTACCCATCTCATGCAAGGCGCCGTGCACCTTGTCCTGTTCGTTGCCTACTTTTTGCTGATATTCGAAACGTAACCGCCCTCGCGACCAATACTGATCGCGAGTCGCGCGTACGATACGTAACGGCCAAGTCCTCTCAAGGGACCAGCCGCGGCGATAGGGTCAGGTCCGGCTAAGCGTGTGCGTGCGGATGATGAACATCCCAGACTGCCCATAATGAAACCGCAGCAACGAGCACACCAAGCACGACGGCCGTCCACATCGCGTTCGCACTGGCCACAAAGCCAAGCAGCCACGGGGACGCAATCAGCCAGAGGCCGAGTACGAGATTTGCCCATTCCTCCCATTCGGAGAACACCGACAGTGCCGCTGTGGCCAACGCGCCAAGCATGACGGCTACGATCCAGGCATTCCAGCTCGGCATGGCTTCAGCCGCGAAGCCCATAACCCATGGCGAGACGAACAAGCAAACCGCCAGAACCAGATTAGCCCAGTCCTGCTTTTTCCTTCCTTCCATCAGAGTGATTGCCATGATGACCTCCCAATATAAAGCTTATCAGGCGTCGCGTGAACTTCACGCTTAAGTATATAATTTGGTGAGCTCCAAGATTTAAATCAAGATATCGCAATGCAATACTTGAGATTCAGGTCTACAGCCGCAACCACGCAGAGCATTGTTCTAAACCAGCCAGGGATACATCCCGCTGAAGTTGCTGCGCCCGGCGCGCCGCCAAAATCCATGTCAACAGATTGCTAAACGCTTGCCCTGGCGAGGGTGGCCAAGAGCAAGAGCTTGCAGCTTTGCCAGCTCAATCATTTTTTGGCGGGCCGGCAGCGGTGTCAGATTATGGTCGGCATCGGGAAACAGATGCAGCTGCACATTCGGGTAGGCAGCCAGTCTTTCGCCCGCATCGCCAAAGTTGATGCGGAACATCTCCTGCCCGTCGTCGCCTTCCGTATAGATGATGGAAAGCACAGCGCCTCGGTTGGCCAGCGATTGGAAATCGCGATGCACTTGCGCTGTCAACTGCGTGAGTGGCCGGGCGGGTGCGAAGACGGGAGACAATCCGGTAGCCGCTCGATCGACGAGGCGCACGGAGATGTTCTTGGTTACAGCACCGAGATCCACTTCGCCGTTCCACAGGCGGCGAACCGTTTCCATATCGAAGACATTTCTCATATATGCCTTGAGCGTCTTGGGCAGTCCCTTGAAGCGCCAACGGAAGGCGACCGGATTGACGATCATGCAAGCGTCCCAGCGCGGATCTGCAAGCACACTTCGGAACGCGACATAGGCGCCACTGCACCGTCCAATCAGGATTGTCCGTGCGGCGATGCCAAGGCTATCAATGAAGTCGCGAGCTATTTCGACATCGGCAATCTGGCTCTCGTCATAAAGAACCTGCTTGCGACGCCCCGCTACCGGCGGGCTATCTCCAACACCGGCGCTGTCAAAGCGCAGGGATGAGACGCCGATTGCTGCCAACTCACGCGCAAGCTCAACCGACGAACGCGCCCAACCTGCGGCGTGATCATAGGCGGTCGTCAGGATAACCGCGGTCACCCCCACGAACGCTTCGGTCGGTTCGCACAGCACTCCGTAGAGCCGATCTTGAGGTCCGAAGCGAAGAAACGTTTCGCGCATTTTGGCAGAATGGATCGACGCAATCGCAACTGGGCTCCTGGCCGGCGGCGCGCTGGGGATCCGGTATTGCGGGAGTGATTGCAGCCATTCAACTAGCTCATCATTGAGCGCGTCCGGGATTTCCTGATTGAGCGGGTTGGAGACCAGTGCATCATATCCAGCAAACGGTGTCGTGCGCAGCTGGCAGCCGGCGGCCTGGAGACTGTCGCGAAACGCTGTGTCCCCTTCCAAGCCTGGGCGCTCAGCGAGAAAGATCTGCGGCTTGGTGCCGATCTCGACATTGTTGAGATCGAGCGTTCGGAGATCGTTGGCAACGGCGGGTGGCATGCGCAGTCCCGCGATTGATCCAGGCGCGCCATCGCGCAGCTCCGGCTTGATGCCCAAACCGTCATCAATGAGCCTCGAAAACAAGGACAGCTCACGCAGATAGGCACGTCCTTTCAGGACCGGCGCCAGGAGGGCAATTGCGGCAAGCGACGGCTCTGAACGAACTTGCATGAGGGCGAGACTGGCGCCGATTCCCTGTCCGAGGAAAACCAAACTGCGTGCGCCCGACAGCACTTTCAGCTCTTCTGCAGCTTTTCCGATCACTTCGGACCACCCCGACAGCCCGCGTTCGGCCGGCGTATGATCCAGCGAATTTGCGGTTCCAGGATAGTCGAAGCGAAGGCTTGCGATGCCGATTTCGGCGAGCCGTTCCGCCAGAACGCGATAGAGCCGGCGCGTGCACATCTCCTCGATCCCCCATGGATTGAGGAAAAGCACCGCCAGGTCGCTTTTTGGTGCGCCATCATCAGCTGCGGTAAACAGACCGATATGCGACCCGAAGACCGTTGGCTGCGCGGCGGAACGCCCCTTTCCTTGTTCCCGGTTCATGCCAGTCTGCTTCACTTTTTTCTTCCCTTTGACACACTCCGATTGAGTGCCCCGCCGACCTATTCCTGATCGATATACTTTAGGAGTTAAGAATTTTCCCGAAGCAGGCGTGCGTTACTTGGATTCTGCTTCGTGGTCGATCACCAGGACGCCTTTCCCGATCAGGCTACCCGCAGCCGCCTCGTCAATGCCAAGCGGGCGCCGGCCAGGTTGAGCGCGAGTGCGGCCGCAGCATAAACCACGACACCCGTTATGATCGGGACAGTCAGGTCGACGATGACATTACCGGTCTGGTGCCTGCCGACGATGAACGTCGGCACCGCCATCGTTGCAGTCGCAAGACTGACCTTCACGATCGGACGAAGTTCAAGCGGCAAGCGATGAGCGCGGTAGGATAGGAAGTAACCGGCGATCACGCCACCTATCTCGGCAATCAGCAGCGCCCATGCCGCGCCGACCAGCTGGAAGCGCGGTACAAGGATAAACATGCCAATGATGTTGATGGCCAGTATGATCATGCCTTGCGCGCCCATCAGGCTCGGCTTCTTCGCCAGCTGAAAGCTGACATGCACGAACTGGTAGGAGATCGAACGAAACAGCCAGGCAAAGACCAGGATCGGGATGAGGATGGCAGCCGCATCGCGAAACTCCGGCCCAAGGATCAGGCTTGCGAAGCCCGGCGCCACCAGTGCCAGTCCGACGACCATCGGCATCAGCACGGTCAGTAGAACCTCGGCCGTTTCCATCAGATGCCGGTTGGTTGCCTTGTGGTCTTTCTGTGCGAGCAGACGGATCGCCACGGGAATCGTTGCGGAGCCGATCGCAACACCGGGAAAAAGAATGATCTGGCGGACCAGATCGGCCGCGGCACCATAGACGCCTGCCGCCGTCTCGCCGATGTAGGTCACAATGATCACGCGGTCGAGAACGGTGTGCAGGACAAAGATGAAGGATGATGCCGTCATCGGCAGGCCGAAGTGCACCATGTCCTTCAGCAGTCCAGGGTCAAACGGATGGCGTGGTCGGCGCCAGACATCCGGCGCGTAGACCAACAAGGTGGCGAGATAGGAGCAGGCTACGCTCACCAGAAGGCCCTGCCCGCCCATGCCGAGTACCATGACCAGGCCCGAGGAGAAGATCAGTGTCAGCACGGCACGCAGAATGACCGACCACATGTAGGCGCCGGTCTGCTGGCGTGAGCGGAACACCTCCTGTACGAATTCGAACAGCCCGACCATAAAGGCAACGAAGACCGCAGGCACGACATAGGTCGACGGGCCCTCGGCAATCAGCCACGTCACGAGAATGACAAGCGGACTAAGGAGCATGAGCCCGGCATAGGCATAGAGCGCGGTGGTGCGAACATCCTTCGATCCTCCTTCGGAATCGAAGCGCAGCACGGAGAATTTTATCCAGCCGAACAGCAGCGTCGATATGACGCCGGCAACGCCTGTGCCGACGACATAGATGCCGTATTCATGTGGGCTTAGCATGCGGGTGAAAAGCACGACTGAAACGAACCCAAAGAGGGCCGAAACAGCGTTGGCAATCATGTATGTCGAAATCTGGCGAAACATCATTCGGCAGCACGCGTGAATTCTTCGATCACCTTCATCAGCGCCTTGGGCCGGCAGCCGGCATCGAGCGGCAGCGGACGATTGGGCTTGCCGTCGTCGCGCTTGAACCACATCGGCACCCAGGTATAGCGATCGGTAATACCCCAGGTCAGAATTGCACTCGGCTGCGCCGCGTCAAAGATCGCTTCTAGAAATTCCCGCGCTCGCGCAGCGACAAGCTGGTCACGGTCATATTCGAAAGCAGGCAGTTTGTTGTCGATCACATCGAGCTCGGTCACGAGAACATCAAGCTGCATTTCCTTCACTGTTTCGACGAATTTCGACAGACCGTCTCTGTCGATGTCCATGTCACCAGGAAGATGGCCCTGAATGCCAACCGCATGGAGCGGCACGTCGCGATCCTTCAGGTCGCGCAGGAGATCCAGCAACGCTTGGCGGCGGTCACTGCATTGTTGTGTTGGATTCTCGATATTGTAGTCGTTGATGACGAGTTGTGCGGAAGGATCGACCTCAGCGGCAGTGCGCAGGGCAAGCTCAATGTAACGCTTGCCGAGCCGCTCCTGCCAGATCGAACCACGGATCGTAGCCCCGCTTTCAGGATGATCGGCAATCGCTTCGTTGACGACATCCCAGCTCGGAATTCGCCCCTGATAGCGTCCGACTACTGTCGTGATGTGGTGGACAAGTTCGCGCTCAGCCGCCGCAGCGCTCCCGATGGTCTGCGTCCATTCGGGCATGGCGCCGTACCAGGCAAGCGTATGACCGCGCATCTTCATGCCGTTCTGATCGGCAAAGGCGATCAGGCGGTCAGGTTGGTCGAACACGAATTGATCCTGGCTGGGACGCAGGTCGAACCATTTCAATCCGCCCTCGCCGACGACGAGCTGGCAGTAGTCGACAATCGCCGCCCGATAGTCGAATTCCGTAACAAGAAGGTCGGTACGCACCGCCGAGCCATAGGGAATGCTCCTTCTTGCATCGGCTGCCTTGGCAGTAGGGTGACTTCGTGCAAAGGGGTCGAGGGCGCCGGAGGATGCCAGTCCGGCACCCAATGCGCCGACAACGAAGTCGCGCCTACGCATGAATGGATATCCTTGGATTGCGTATAAATGAACCAGAATTCGACCGCGGACGCGGACAAAACCATCAATATCTCAAGTTTAGTGGAGACTTGCTTCGCGCGCACGCGACAATTGAAATCGCTATTAATGGATACTTAAGGAAAATCAGGTCTCTTAACCATAGGTCTGCGCTTTCGCGCCGTGTCAATCAGAACCGCCATGTACGAAGCTGCCTCCCGACATCAGACTCCGGTCATCAGTACACGTGGCTGGACGAAGAGCCGCGAGCGACCCGCTGACGTCGACGCGCAGGTGGGGCCGGTCATCCAGATCGCCGAGCCCCCTTCCGCAGACAACAGCTCTCCCATCTTCCAAGAGCTCTTCGAGCTCGACCTAACACGCATCCTCGACTGGTTACGCGCAGGCCTTGTGTGGATCGCCGCCCTTGCCGTCCTCGGCATGGTTGCCGGCTATGCCGTCGTCTTTGTGGTCAAGCCGCGCTTTACCGCCGGAATCGACCTTCTCGTCGACCCATCAAACCTGCGGGTCGTCGCCGACGACATCTTCTCCGAAAGCATGCAGCGAGACAGCCAGCTGCTCGATGTCGAGAGTAAGTTGCGGGTCCTGACGTCGGGTAACGTCTTGAGCCGCGTGGTCGACGATCTGAAGCTCGCCGCTGATCCGGAATTCGTTGCACCAAGCTCGAAAGACCCAAACGGTGACGCGCTTCGCACGCTCGAAAAGCGCGTGACGGCTCGCCGCGATGAACGTTCTTTCATCGTCAATGTCGCGGTATGGACACAGGACCCCGGCAAATCCGTCACCATCACCAATGCTATCGCGACGGCCTTCCAGGAGGAGCTCGCCAAGGGGGAATCGGAAGGAGCCGGGCGGGCGGCCAGCTCGCTGTTTGCGCGTCTGGGGGATCTGAAGGCGGAGGTTGCCAAGGCAGAGGCCGCCGTTGAAACATTCAAGCGCGACCAGGGCCTGCAGTCGAGTTCCGGCGAGCTCGTCAGCACGCTCCTGTCGAACCAGACAAACACGCAGCTGATCGACGCCAAGGCCCGCTTCATACAGGCGCAGTCCCGCTATAACGAACTCGTGTCGACCAACCCGAAGAACCGCCTGAACGCCTCTGCGCTGCAATCGGAAACGATGACCATGCTGCGTACGCAGTATTCGACGCTGCGACAGCGCGTAACGTCGCAATCCGCCATCCTCGGACCACGCCATCCAACAATCCTGTCGATACAGCCGCAGCTGAAAGCGCTGGAAGGCCAGATCGATGCCGAGACGGCACGCATTGTGCAAGCGGCCAAAGCTGATCTCGACCAGGCAAGGTCAGCCCTTGACGCGCTGAACTCGGAAGCCAATCAAATGAAGTCCTCGGTCTTCCAGGATAGCGCCGCGCAGATCCATCTGCGCGAACTGGAACGCGAGGCGCGTGCCAAGGCGGCCGTCTACGAAGCATTCATGGCAAGGGCCGGCGAGGCCGCGGAGCGCCAACAGATCGATACGACCAATGTGCGGGTCGTTTCGCCAGCAGTTGTCCCGACGACCCGTAGCTTCCCGCCACGCGGCTATGTGCTCGCCGGTGCCGGTGGATTTCTCGGCCTCGGACTGGGCCTTGCAGTTGCGGTCCTGTCCGGACTTTGGCGCGATTATCGCCGCCTGAGCGCAGCCCAAGGCAAAGCCTATGGCTGAGATAGGCAAGGCTGCTGCGGCAAGGAAAAGCGGCATCTTCGCCGCCTTTCTGTTCCTGGCAATCTTCAGCTATTTCTGGGTCGGATTGAGCCCGTTTCCCGATCCAAACGCCGCAAGCCTATCCACACCCTATGGCGGCACATCGAACGTGCTCAATCAGTTGATCGTCATAGCCATGTCGACCGTGGTGCTCGTAACGGTGCTTAAGAACCCGGCCCGCCACCTGCTACTGCGGCCCTACGGCCTGCTGATTTGCCTCATGGTATGGCTACTCTTCACCGGCCTCTTTGCAGGGGATCCGAGCGCCGCCTTCCGGCGCATCGTTTTTGCAATCCTGGTCTGCCTGTGCGCAAATGCGGCGCTGCTCATTCCAAGGGATGGCAGGCAGTTTGCAAAACTGATGTGCATCGGCCTGACTTTCGCGATCGGGCTTTCCTACTTTGGCGTGATTGCCTTTCCCCATCTTGCCATTCATCAGGCAACGGACGCGCTGGAGCAATCGCTTGCGGGTGACTGGCGCGGTCATTTTGGTCATAAGAATGTTGCCGCTGCCGCTATGGTCTATGCCGTCTTCTTCGGGCTCTACCTCGCAAAGGCGGGACACGGCCGGGTTGGAATGGTGATTGCGCTGACGGCCGGCTTCTTCGTTCTTCATGCAGGGGGAAAGACCTCGGCTGCAATGCTTCCAGCGATCTTGCTGCTTGCCTGCATTTTTGAGCGCTGGACGAAGCTTGGTGCGGTGATGCTCATCGGCGGCCTTGCCGGGTTGAATCTGATCTTGCTGGCTGCAGCAGTCTCCCCGAGTTTCAGCAGCCTGCTTGCCTCTGCCGGCATCGATCCGACGTTTACCGACCGTGGTTCCATCTGGCGCCTCGCACTCTCGGCAATCGCCGAGCGGCCGATCATCGGCTACGGCTTCCAATCCTTCTGGCAGACCGAAGCCTTGTTCAATAGCGGGCAAGCCATGACCACATGGGCAGTGACAGCCGCCAATTCCCATAACGGCTATGTTGAACAGCTGATCAACGGCGGCATACCGGCGCTGGCGATGGTCGTCATGTGGCTGGTGATCTTACCCATCGGCTACGTCCGCCGTGCGCTCTCCGGCAGCAACGATATCGCATTGACGCGGCTGTTTTTACGGATCTGGCTGTTCTCACTGTTTCTCGCCTGCCTCGAAAGCCCGTTTTTCGGCAATAGCGGGCCGATCTGGTTTACGATGCTCCTAGCGGTCTTCGGATTGAGGTTGCAAGCCAACGCCGGTCTCGTCATCAGAACATCCTCCTCGCCGGCACCGAAGGCGCGCCCCGCCCCGTTGGTCGACGCAATGGCGCTCGGAAAGCCGCGTTAACCTCATGCTCAGCCGACAATTGTAGAATGCTCGCCAGCCATTTACAGCTTCACCGCCGATCGTCGGCGACGTTGCCTTCAGCGGCAGCGGTAACAATCTCCTGCGTCAATTGAGGTTTGGACGATGCAGCAAAGCAAGGGGTCCGTTGAGGCAGTCGTTTGCATCCCGACGTTCCGTCGCCCGGCATGGCTTGCGCGCACGCTGGCATCGCTGGTTAACCAGGTGACCGACTTCCCCTTCGCGGTCGTCGTTGTCGACAACGACGCAGCCAATCCTGCCGGCGCGAGCTATGCCCGAGAATTTCTCGCCACGACCAACCTGCCATTCCTGGTCCTTACGGAAGAGCGGCAGGGCAATTGTCATGCCATCAACCGTGCCTTCGGCGCGGCAATGGACGCCTTCCCGGAAGCCGATTTTCTCCTCATGATCGATGACGATGAAATGGCCTTGCCTGGCTGGCTTGCTGCAATCGTCGGAACGGCCAAAGGGGAGAGCGCCGATCTCGTCGGCGGACCCGTGATCCGGGAGTTCGAAGTGCCGGTTTCGGACGCTGTCACCCAGCATCTGCTCTTCGGCTCGATAGAGGGCTCGACACGGGCAATCGATCAGATCCACGGGTCCGGCAACTGCCTGATCCGGCGGCGCGTATTTGCCGGCCTTGCCTCGCCGCTCTTTGATGTCCGCTTCAATTTTCTCGGCGGCGGCGACATGGAATTCTTCACGAGGTGCCGCAAGGCCGGCTTCAAGAGCTGGTGGTGTGCGGAGGCCGTGATCCGCGAATTCGTACCGGAGGAGCGTGTGTCAGCCCGCTTCCTGATGAAGCGCTCGCTTCGCACCGGCAGCATCAACTATGTCATTGATCGGATCCACAGCACGTCGGCAACACGTGTTCTCGCAAAAAACGCTCTCAGTCTGTGCGCCGGCTGCCTTCGATCGATGACGCTGTTCCTTCGAACCCGGCGACTGTTGCCGGCCAGCCATCCGCTCTTGGTGTCGCTCGGCCGCACATTGGCGAGCCTCGGTTTCCTGCCAACACCTTATCGGGCGAACCACTAGCTAGCTCTTCCTGATAACCGGCTATTATCGTATCTTCGCACGCAGGCTAATGTCCGTTTATTGCTGAGACACTCTTGGCCATCAGGCGTTCAATGCTGAGAGCCTATATAGCCGAGATCGTCGCCCAGGCGCTGGTGTTTTGACGCAACGATGGCGCGACCGCGGCGGATGGCGCCGATCGCGATCAGCGCAATCAGGCTGAGCAGCGGCAGGATGCGATGGTGATATCGGTCCGGCGGCCCTGAGATGATTGCAAACAGCAGATCGTTTCCGAAGCTGAGGAGAAGCAGCAGGACAGTCCAGATCCGCTCTTCGCGGCTCAGCCACTGCCAACCGCGCAGAAGAGCGACGATGGTTACGATATAGAGCGTGTAGCGCAGAGCCGTGCAGAGACCACGAACCGCTTCGGTCTGCCACAGGCCCTGCGGCTGTGCCGATTGGTAGAAGCCCTCGGGCATGCGCTCGGTCAGGACAGGAATGAAGTCAAGCGTCGTCTTGGGGGCGTAGAAGCTCAGAAGGTCAGCGGCTATAACGGCCGCGGTCTTCATCGGCTCGTAGGTCAGGCCATCCATGATTATTGGACGGGCGTGCTGCCGTTCGAAGCGGTCCAACTGGAAACCCTGCGGGAATTGGCGGGCGATATCCCAGAAGAAATCACGGCGACCGGCATTGATGGGATCTTTCTGCAGTTGGGCCATAAAATCGGCCGCCGCACAAAGCGTGGTGTCGCCCGATCCGCCACATTGGCGGGTCAGAAGCTCCGGATGGATCGAGAAGAGCCTAGAGGCGAGGAACGTCTGCCCGAGCCGTGGGACATCTGGAAAATACTTGTGCTCCAAGG
Organism: Rhizobium mesoamericanum STM3625; assembly: GCF_000312665.1. Lineage (GTDB taxonomy): Bacteria > Pseudomonadota > Alphaproteobacteria > Rhizobiales > Rhizobiaceae > Rhizobium > Rhizobium mesoamericanum. Next base: position 373,316 of record NZ_HF536773.1, read on the forward strand.
CGGTGTTGACGAGCAGTAGCGTGGCGATGGCCAGCCCCGGCATGGCAAGCATCCGCAGATTGCGAAATGCCAAGGTCGCAAGCAGCGAGAAGGGCAGAACGAGCAGCAATCCGCTGGCATGACCAGAGAGGAGAATGCCCGACAGCATGGCCAGGAACGGGCTCTTCCAGCGTATCGCGACAATCAAAAAGGCGATGGCCGAAAAGAACCAGCTGTCCACGAGGACGGCGCTGGCATAAAGCGGCTGCAGGCTCAGAACCGCCAGTGGTAGCGCCAGTACGAGCGGGGCAGTTGGTGAAAAACCGCGATAGAAGAGCAGCCAGGCGGTTGCTGTCAGGACCGCGTTGAACATCGGCAGCGCCCAGTAGCCGACGAATCGGTAGGGCAATGCGATCAGAACGGCGGCGGTGTTCGACCGGATCCAACCGACGCCTTGGCCGGAATAGGCAATGGAATCGTCCATCACCAGCGGAAAGCCGTTGATCAGCGCCGGCGTCAGCAGCAACATTGTCAGCAGCAGCGACACGAAGGCCGGTCGCCACAAAGCGGTTGGGCACGCGGTTTTCTGTAAATCCATGCATTCCCCGGCTGTTTCAGCGCACGCGTCATCCCCAGCGCAGCCTCCGAATCAGAGACTTGTGGCGAGCCATATTGAAGGCGGCTAGATCAGTGTTGGAAAGGCCTGGCTACGCAGAGTATGTCCGATAATCGGGGTCATTTCCTGTTGCGGTAAAGCACTTGAGAACACGTGCTCTGGAGCCGGCGTCAGCCAAGAGCGACCTCGCGGATCACCTCGATTGGCGTGCGCGTATGCGACTGAATGGCGATCGTTGTCTGGCCGGGCTTCAACCCACCCATGAATGACGCCAATCCAGCAGCATCGAGAGCCGGCCCCTCCCAATAGGTCAGGCAAGGGCTCTCAGAGACGCGTTCGTGCCGCTCTGCAAGGTCAGGGTCATTGGCCACCGCGACACCATATATCAGGTACTCGGAAAAGTGCCTTACCCGGGCAAGCGCATCCCACCAGGCAAGACCGCTTGCTGCTTCGATGCGCTTGGTTACGGACATGACTGTCCGCCGTTCCCACAGCACCATCTGGCTTATGAAATCATCGCCCGGAGGCGCCGGCACATTCAGACCAAGCAGCCGATGGGCGTTTTGCCACCAGCGGAGGTGGCTCGGCCGGGACGGATTGACATCGCCCACTGCAACGTAGTGCGCGAGCTTCGGTGTCGATGCGATCACGTTCAAATCGAGCGGACGGCAGAAGCAATTATCAGAATCGATGCACATCACCCTTTCGCTCGGCTGCCCAAGTGTCATGGCGATCTTGCGCATCTGCTGCAGGTGCCAGCCGTAGATCGGCAAGCGAAGATGGGGCGCCCACCAGTAGCGCCGCCCACGCCATTTCAGCAGTGGCCAGAGCGGCGGAAGCAGGCTGGACGAGACGATGACGCGCCGGCGTTCGCCTTCGAGACCGGCGAAGGCGTCAGCGTCCTCGTCACCAATCACGATGTAATGCGCATCGTAGCCCGTGACGTATCGATCGATCGAGTCGCAGAGAAGACGGCAGCTCTCAAGGTCGCCGCGATAGCTCGGTGTGATCAGCGAAATTGAGGGGCTCATGATCGTCGTCCGATCAACGACTTGCAGAAAAAGCCCGCAGCGAATGCCGGAGCATCGCATAGATGGCGACCGGATTGGTGGTCAGGTAACGGGTCGTCAGCCGACGCGGTTCGAGGATCATGCGGTAGAGCCATTCGAGGCCCATCCTTTGCATCCAGTTGGGTGCACGCCTCTTGCTCCCGGCCAGGAAATCGAACAGACCGCCCGAGGTCTTGATCAGACCGACATTGTGCAACTTGTTGATGTTTCGAACGACGAACTGCTGCTCCAGTGGAACGCCGAAGCCGATCCAGAGAATGTCCGGCGCGGCTGCATTGATCGCCTGGACAACCGCCTCCTCCTCGGCGCGGTCGAAATAGCCATTGTGCCGGCCGGCAAAACGAAGCCCGGGATAGGCCTTGGACATGTTCTCCACCGCCCGAGCATTCACCTCTTCGCTGGCACCAAGGAAGTAGAAGCTGACGCCGGCTTCTGCCGCGCGCTCAGCCACAGCATGCACGAGATCGGTCGTGGCGACGCGCTCGGGCAGCGGTTTTGACGACGATAGCTTCGAGAAGATCACGACCGACATGCCGTCGGCATGAATCTGGTCGGCCTGACGCGTCATCGAACGAAAATTGGCATCGTGTTCGCAAAGCGCGATCACCTGACCGTTTGCCGAGGTGGAGTAGAAGGGGCGCCCGCCAGCACCTCTGCGCTCGAGCGCCAGCCGGATAAAGGCCACCGCAGAATCCTCCATGCCGGCCCGCACGATTGGCAGGCTTCCAAGCCGGTTCGTCGGCCAGTCATTCATCGAATAACTCAGACGCGCTGACGCACTACTATGTCTAGTCATTCACCCACCTTCAAAACGGGCATCCGCCAAAAACAGACACGATAGTTAGCCGTTTCGACGAGCGATCGCTGTAAAACCTCGCGGTATAGTTAACCCTCGCTGCACACGTGATGGTCGCAGGCGCTTGCTGAAGACACCGGGCCCTTCGCCTGAAATTGTAAGCCGACCTTTACGAAAAGACGGTATCAACGCTGTGTGGTGGCTGTCGCCACCTTTCAGAAGGTCCGGACATGCCGAAACGTCGCTATCTCGCACTGGTCTCCGATGCAGCCCAAACCTGCGGTGTGGAGGAGTTTGCACGGCAAACTGCTCTGCGTCTTGCTAAGCGGGTTCAGCAGCACGTGCTTGATGGCGATATGCGCCGTCTCAGCTCAGCCCTTGCCCATGCAGACGCCGCCATTCTCAACTTCCCCGTCGTGGCCTGGAAGAAAAAGCTGCTGGAGCCGATTGCCGCAGCACTCGCTACCCGGCTTTATCGGAAACAGCTCGTTATCGTGCTGCACGAATGGGACGCCCTCGATTGGAAGCGTCGCCTTGTCTTGTCCCCGGTAGTGATGCTTGCAACACGGATCCTGTTTTCAGCGCCTGAAGTGGCTGCAGAATTCGCCAGAAGCCCGCTGTCTGCCCTGTCCACCAGCCGGCGTCAGCTCATTCCCATTCCGCCGAATCTTGCCTTGCCAAGGGTGCTGCATGACGGCTCGGTTGCCCGAACGCTTGAGGCCCAGCGCAACGCCGGACGGCTGATCCTTGGACAGTTCGGCTCGATCTATCCCAAGAAGCAATCCACGGCGATCCTGGAAATTGCCGCGCGGCTGTTGACACTCGGTCACGACGTTGGCGTCGTCTTCGTCGGATCGTTCATCCGCGGTACCGATAACATCGAGCGGGATTTCTATGCACTCGCCGACAAGCTCGGTATTTCCGGTCGGGTCGCCGTGACAGGTTACGTCTCAGGCGCCGAGGAACTTTTCGGCATTTTCAGGCATGTCGACGTCTTCTGCTATCGCTTCTCCGAGGGGCTGACAGCGCGTCGGGCAAGCGTGCTGGCGGCAAGCTTTTCGGGCAAGCCCGTTGTCGTCAATGAACCGCAGCGGCGCAACGCCCTTGCCCATCACAGCCTGTTTCGCAAGCTGGTTGACGGCGGCGCAATACGCCTCGTCGACACAAAGGCCGATGCGAACACCATGGCCGACGCCGTCTTGGAAGCCAGCAGAAGCCATGTTGCACCATTTGACGTGAACGCAGAAATCGACGCCTTGTGGGGCGCCGTCATCGATACACTCGATGGCGAGAACGCGCCCCTGACCGTTCAGTCCGCCCTTTCATTTGAGGCTTAAGGAACAAAGGACTGCAAGGATCGTTTCCCTTGGTTAGCAGTTGAGCAGCGAGGCTATGCGAGATGGAAACGACGGAGGGCCGCCAGCTTGCGGAGGAATATCTCCGGCTCGGCGGGAAGCGACGCGTCAAGATCGATGATAACCAGCAAACTGTTCGCGCATGGGAGGAAGACCCCCCTGCCGCGGAACAGTTCTGGCATGAGCGTGTAGAGGGTTTGGAAGCTCGCCGCCGAAGAGAGGTCGAGTTCTTCCTGCCGTCAATCAACTCCCCGTAATCGACGAGGGAGGCGGAAGGTGACTTTGAGGCTGGCCTTGACGATCGAGCACGGCCAGCAAGCTGAACTGTCGCCGCACGTGGCCGACACTACGGCGAAGGGAAGGTCCTTGGCTGCCGCGCAGCTTGCGAGACGCATGGGTGGCAGGCCGTTGCGGCCTAAGATGCGGGCCTAAGATGCGGGCCTAAGAGGAGAGCCGATCAAGCTCGTAGAGCTGATCCATGCTCAATGTCGCGATCTCTGCGAAGGGTGTCTGGTTCTTGACACGGCCATTGTGAAGTATGACGACTTCGTCGCAGAAGGAGATAGTACTGCGGTGATGGCTGATGACGATTGTCGTGCGGCGACCGGCTCTTGATTTCAAAGTTTCGACAATTGCAGCTTCGGACAGTCCGTCCATGGCATTCGTGGCTTCGTCCAAAATGAGGATTTCCGGATCGCGAACCAGGGCCCTTGCAAGTGCGATGCGCTGTCGTTGACCTGCCGAGACAGTGGAACCCCTATAGCCGACGACCGTCTCATACCCGTCAGGTAGCTTGTCGATGAACTCGTGCGCCTCGGCAAGTTTGGCCGCGTTCATGGCTTCATCAAGCGAAGCGCTGTGGCCATAGGTAATGTTTTCCAGGATGGTACCGTCAATCAGCTCAAGGTCCTGGCTGGCGAGTGCAATTTGCTTTCGCCACTGAATGGGATCGATTTGATCGAGTGGAATGCCGTCGACCAGAATGGTCCCCGCATCAGGCTCGACAAATCGACACAGTAGATTGACGATCGTCGTTTTGCCGGCCCCTGATCGCCCAACGATTGCCGTCGAACGACCCTTACGAATGTCGAAGGTCGCCGCGCGCAGCACGACGGGTCGCGAGGCGGAACCTGGGTATTTGAATGTTACGCCCTCAAATTTAACGTGCTGGCGAAGTCCGTGAACCGGACGATCGCCCTCAGGCGGCTTCGGTTTATCAGAGGAGTCCAGGAGCCATCTGACCTCTTCCAACGAACCACTCCAGCCTTGTACCGCACTCCATGCCATTTGTAGTGCGCGGACATGTGGTTGCAGCCGATAAAGCAAGACGACGAAAGCCGCAATTATCGGAAAACTTACGCCCCAAAGCCAGGCGCCGACGACAACTGCCAAAAAGAGACCTGAATGCAGGACCTCCGTCAGTGGCGGTAATACTGCCTGGCGCGACTGCAGAACGAATCCCGCCTTTCTGACGGCATCCGACGAGGAATCGAAGATCGCCTTCTCGCGCTGTTCTTGTCCAAAGGCTCGGATGAGCCGCCCGGCGTGGACGAGATGAAGCATCTTGGCAGCGAGTTCGTTGTTGAACGACGTGACGTTGCGGCTCGGATCTTTGAGGCTGGCGGAAAGCAGCGCATGAAGAGCCTGGATCAGCACGAGCCCGAGCGCAACGCCCAGTGTCATCTGCCAGGAAAGAAGCAGGAGAAAGGCGAGCAAAATGACTGTGGCCGATGCGTTTACGATCGTCACAAGTGTGGTCTGTATTGCGTCCGAAGCCCGCCAGGATTCATTAGAGATGATATTGAGCAATCGCCCAGGGCTTTCCTGGAGGAAGAACGGGAATCCAATCGTCAAAAGCTGGTTGGCAAGAGAACTTCGCATGGCATGGCCGGCTTTGCCGTAGATCATATTGGTGAGCACGGCGTTGCCGAACGCCAATAGGTTCTTCAGCGTGATCAACCCGAGGATCGCCGCGGCAATCGCAATCAGCCTTGCGCGGTCATCCAACCCAGCCCCCACCTGCTGGAAGGCCGCTGAGAGACCTGCCATCCCCGATGGTTCCCCCTCGCCCGCGATGATACTGAGCATCGGGATAATGAGACCAATGCCGGTGCCTTCGAGGACAGCCGTGCATAATCCTAAGATGACAACAGCCGCAAGCAGGCTGACCTGCCGGCCAAGCGCCTGGCGTAATAGCCGGAAACTCAAAGGGGCGAATTCTAACATAGCTGTGACCCCAAAAAGCGGTAGGCGCGTGCGAGCGCGAATTCGCGGTTTGTCAAAGCCATCATGCAAGCCCTTGAAGCGGCTCTACCGACCTAGCTGGCACCGACTGATAATATCGTGCCATCAGATCCATGCGCCGGGTCGCACCGTCTGAGAAACGGCACAGCCACGGCGCGTAAGTAGCGGACCGAAGGCCGTATCGCTCCCGGCGCCGGATGAGCTGCCACTTTCCCGTCAGCGTGAGAAATGCATGTGTGAGCTCCGGCCGTTGCTCATCAATGATGAGTTGATACAGGAAATAGAAGAAACACAAGGCACCGTGCGCATAGCTCAAGGACGACGGGCCTGCTTGCTCGGCGATTTTTCTTTCGATCGCGAGAATGCAAGTGGCAGCGCGGCGCACCGTCTCGGGGGTGACTGCGACGCCGATCTCATGAAGGGCACCGGGATCCTCGCAAAGAGACTCCCGTTCAAGGTTTTCGGCGACGATCTTCAGATGCGTTTGGCGCATTTGCCGCTTATGCCGGCTTGAGACACTGTCGCTGTGGATACGGTAGGCAACGAGGCTCTCATCGATCATCGCCGCTGGAAATCGTCGCGCAATGCGTCCGAAGAGATCGAAATCCTCGGCATGGACGTAGCCATCGTCATAGACCAGCATGTCGTCAGGAATGACGTTGCGGTTATACATCACCGTCGAGTGCAGGAAGATCGTAAAGAACATCGACAAGATATGCCAATCGCCTGTTTGATAGATCGGATTTGGCCGACCGCGGACCACCCGATTGCCAAGAAGCTGGTCTATACCGGTCCCACTGATTGCGAGCTGAGGCTGCTTGGCAAAGAGCCCGACCTGGCGCGAGAAACGGGAAGGATAGGAAATATCGTCTGCGTCCATCCTGGCGATAAGGTCGCCCCTCGCCAGGGCGATGCCCTCGTTCAAAGTCGCAATCAATCCACGATTTTCCCGTGAAACGATACGAATGCGATCATCGGCACTTCGATACCGCTGCAGGATGCCTAGCGAGCCATCGGTCGACCCGTCGTCAAGCGCAATAATTTCAAAGCGCCCGTAGTCCTGGCGCAGAATGCTTTCGAGTGCGGCACCGACATGGGGTTCACCATTGTAGACTGGCAGCACGACGGAGATCAGCGGAACAGACATCCTTCAGCTCCCATGTTCATCGCGGTTGGCATAGCTGGGTTGATAGGCTGAAGCATCGTACTCTCGCCCGGCGGCCTTGTTCGGCCGGGTCGACGGCAACACATCTGTCCTCGCGGAGCTGACATAGGGAAAGTAGCGCTTGAGCTTGTTGAGCGGCTTCTCGAATGCCAGCCAGGAAATCGAAGCAAGCATCAATGTGGCCGTGGTCGCAATCACAAACCGACCCGGTCCCTGCTCCGAGACGTTGATCGGGATTGAGGACTGCGCCTTGACGACCAGCGACAGCACAACTGGGTGAAACAGATAGACGCCGTAACTCATACGTCCGATCGCGGTCATCGACCGCTGTTCCAAGATTCGGCCGAATGCTCCGCGCACGCCAGAAGAACAGCATCCGACCAGCACCACGAGTGGCAGGAGAGGAAAAACCTCAGCACCAATCCACGTCAACCACTCCAGGACGGGTGTCATCGGCACTGACTTCAACCAGAGCGCGGTCATGGCGGCGATCGTCAAAGGGACAACACTTAGTCCAATCCATGCCGGCCAGCTCTCAGTTCTTCTCCGGTGGACGGCAAGAAGGGAACCGGCCACCAGCGCATCCACCGACGCTGGAGGAAGAAGGTCGCGGGCAAGAGCTGGTGTGCCTGTAAATGGCCAATAGAAGCGATAGGCGAGCGACAACGCTAAGACAGCGACGCTGATCGGTGCAATCAACCGGCGCGGGGCCAAGAACATCACCAGCGGCCAGGCGATATAGAACTGTTCCTCGATGCTCAAACTCCAGGTGTGACACAACACCCAGGGCGTCCACTCGTTACGAAGCGCATACCAGAAGTTCGATAGATATAGCGCGTGCCACTTGAGGTTGCCTCTGGCGCCTTCAAGGTTGACGAACCAGATGAAGCCCAACATCGCGAAGTAAGGAGGAAATATGCGCAGTGCGCGGCGAACGTAAAACGCCTTCAGCGCGGCCCCCGACTGAAAGCCGACGGAAAAACGCGCGTCCAGCAGGAGCCGGGTTATCAGGAAACCGCTCAGGACAAAGAACAGCCGGACGCCGAGATGACCCAGAACTGATCCGTTGACCGCAAAGAAATGGTGGTAGAGGACCATTGAGACGGCGACTGTCCGAAGGCCGTCCAGTTGCCGGTCGCGTGCATAAGACATTGATCCCCTCAGCCGATTGGGACACGCTCCTTGTGAGAGCATGTCCCGATGGCATTCTTGCAGCTAATGTTGCTGCTGATTGTTCCGCCCCGGACGAGACGGACTGAAGTATCGACGCGGGGTGAAAAATTCCGACGGATTCGGGCCAAACTGTGACCCCCGGCACATGGTCAGACTTTAGTCCGATGTCTCAGCGCAAACATATTCGGCCGCTCGACAGCGCTTGCCATTCCAATTCTCTCGATCGGCACAAGTGAAAATCTGCCCGTTGGCCTTTGCGCTCAGCGCGCCAGCCATCCACCATCGACCGGCAGGACGATGCCGTGGACGTAATCGGATGCCTGCGATGCAAGGAAGACGGCCGCACCGCCGAGGTCTGCGGGATCGCCCCAATGGCCGGCCGGGATACGAGAAAGGATGCTGGCACTCCGATCAGGATCCTCACGCAACGCCGTGGTGTTGTTGGTCACAAAATAGCCTGGCGCAATGGCATTGACATTTATTCCCTTGGCGGCCCATTCGCAAGCTAGCAACCGGGTCAATCCGGCAAGTCCGCTCTTCGAGGCAGTGTAGGAAGGAATGCGGATGCCGCCCTGGAAGGACAACAGGGAGGCGATGTTGATGATTTTGCCGGTGCCTCTTTCCAGCATATGCCGGGCGGCAGCCTGCGACAGGAAGAAGACGCTCTTCAGATTGACGTCCATGACTTCATCCCAATCGGCTTCCGTGAAGTCGATGGCGTCGGCGCGGCGGATGATGCCGGCATTGTTGACCAGGATGTCGAGCTTGCCGAAGGTTGCCACTGCTTCGTCGACGATTGCCTTTAGCGGCTCGATCGAGCCGAGATCGGCCTTGATTGCGTAAAAGCCTGCGCCGGTCTTGCGAACCGCAGCTTCCGTTTCGTCCATCGACGAGCGCCCGACGGCAACGATTTTGGCACCGGCAGCCGCCAAGGCGATGGCGATCGCCTGGCCAATTCCGGTATTGGCACCGGTGACAATCGCCACCTGGCCGGATAGGTCGAACATGGTCATGACAGGCTCACTTCAAGAACTCGGCGCGATGTGGGGTGAAGCTATCGATTAGCCGGCCCTTTTCCAACGCCTTGACCCCGTGCACGAGATTGGAAGGAACGATGAAGCTTGCGCCCTGCCGCAGGGTTTCGGTCCGACCATCAATCGTTACCTCGAAACTGCCTTCCGCCACGTAGCTTGCCTGGATATGCGGGTGCGAATGCTCAGCACCGACAGCATTCTTCTCGAAGGCAACCTCCACCATCATCATCTCGGGCAGATAGGTCATGATCCGGCGGCTTACCCCAGGCTCCGGGTTGACCCACTTGGCATCGTCGACCGATACGAAAAGATCACTTGCTGTCATCGCGCTTCCTCACTTCAGATCTTCGATGGGGACGAGATCGACGTCGGTGTAGTCGATATTATCGCCGGCCATTGCCCAGATGAACGTATAACTCGACGTGCCCGCCCCCGCATGGATCGACCAGCCCGGCGATAGAACAGCCTCCTCGTTCTTGACGATCAGGTGGCGGGTCTCCTCAGGCTCGCCCATAAGATGCAGGACGCGGGCCTTTTCCGGCAGATCGAAGTAAAGATAGACCTCCATGCGCCGATCGTGCACATGGCAAGGCATGGTGTTCCACACCGAGCCTGCCGCAAGCGTCGTCATGCCGACAACGAGCTGGCAAGTCCTGGCGCCTTCCGGATGGATGAACTGAAAGATAGAGCGCTGATTGCTGGTCGCCTGGGCGCCGAGATCGATCCGCTTGGCATCGGCGATACCGATGTGTTTCGCAGGATGATGGGCGTGCGCCGGGGCGCTCAGCAGATAGAATTTCGCGGGCTGCGCCAAGGCAACGGATTGGAACGCTACTGTACTGCCCATCCCGGCATAGACCATGTCGCGCGTACCGGTGCGAAACTCCTCGCCGTCGATAGTAACGATACCCGCACCGCCAATGTTGACCGCGATCAGCTCACGCCGGGCAAGAAGCGTGTCGGTGCCGGCAGGCTTGATCGTTTCTAGCGCCAGGGAACCAGACATCGGCATCGCACCGCCGACGATCATGCGGTCGTAATTGGTGTAATGGAGCTGAATGCGCCCGGGCACGAAGAGCGGCGGTAACAGGAAATTCTCGCGCAGCTCGGCCGTGCTGCATCTTGCTGCCGTCTTCGGATCGATTGCGAAGCGGTTGGTAAAATCGGTGTGGTTCATCATGCCCCTCACAGAAGCTCTCATCGGCAAGTCATCATACATATTGATCACAGCATGGCAACACATGGCGTCAACCACGATCTAGAGATGATTCTGATCAAATGCCTGGTAGGAATTGATATTTTTCGGATTGAATTGAAGCTCCTTTCCATCCTGCCGTTTTTGTATGATAACTTTTGGCGAGAGTTGTCTTAGTAACCCGCTCGGTATATGCTTACGCATCATTCACGGACGTGACGACACCCTTGAACCCCGAGCCCCCACCGGTCGATCTCAATCCATCCCGAAAGCAAAAGCTCTCCGAACGTATTGCCAGTTCGCTTCGTCAGGATTTCCTCTCGGGCCAAATCGCCCTTGGCCAGAAGCTGCCGACAGAGACCCAACTCGCAGGGACCTTCGACGTCAGCAGAACAGTCATTCGCGAAGCAATCGCCGCCCTCGTTGCCGACGGGTTGCTTGAAACGAGGCAAGGCGCAGGCATCTTCGTGATCGGCCATCAGTCATCTGTTCCGATCTTAAGGCAGGATAGATCAGGCAACATATCGCATGCTCTGAACGTGCTGGAAGTTCGCATTGCGCTTGAAGCTGAAAGTGCGGCGCTGGCGGCAACCCGCAGAAATGCGTCTCAGGAAGCGCAGATCCAGGAGAGCTTTTTCGAATTCGATCGCCTCCTGCAGCTAGGCAAGCCGACGGGCCAGGCTGACTTTGCCTTCCACCGCTCCATTGCCGAGGCCACCAATAATCCTTTCTATGTCGAAGTTCTCGATGCGCTCGGCGAGCGTACAATCCCTTGCGACGTCAATTCTCCCTATGCGACCGAGGATGTGCTCTCGTTTCACTACCAGGCCGGCTTACAGCGGGAGCATCTCGCCATACTCAATGCAATTTCGGCAGGCGACGACGCCGGGGCGCGCGCTGCCATGCGCGCTCATCTCTCGGCGAGCCAGGAACGATATCGCGAACGCCTGCGCGATCGGCGAGCGCGATATCAAAGCGATGTCAACAAATCTAGCGGTTAGCACTGCTCGAACGGCTCGGATCGAATGACATCTTGCGATCACGGCCCATCAAATGTGCCAATCGCTTGCAGTGGCTTCGGTGGCCGCGTGCACCGGACTGTCGGCCAGCGCATAGGCCCTGATGTAGTCGATGTGCATTTCCGAACCGTTCGCCAGACCATTCGACGGCGTCCCCGCAGCCCCACCGACAGCGAGGTTCACCAGCATGTACATGGGATTGTGCATATCCTCTGGCGTGTCCGTCTGCGCGACGGCCACATCGTCGAAATACCAGGTAATATGATCCTCGTCCCAGAGGACGCCATAGTTGTGGAAGCCATCAGTGCTTGGAACCTTGACGGGGAAGGACGTCATGGTATGCGCGCCACCATGGTCGCTGTGGACCGTCACATTGACGGTGTTCGGGTCCTGCCCGCGCATCTCGACGACATCGAGTTCTGGCGGCCAGGATCCGTCCTCCGGAAGCAGCCAGAAGGCCGGCCAGACGCCCTGCTCTGTCGGCATGTCGGCGCGGATTTCGAAATAGCCATAGGTCTGGGCAAAAGAGGAATGGGTGTTCAGGAGCCCCGACGTGTAGTGATAGCCGTCGATCTGCGATTGGATCGCCTGCGAGGCGGGTTCTGCCGAAATTGTCAATACTCCGTTGCTGACGGAGAACGGATTTGCCGATGCGGTCGGCGCATAAGAGGGATTGATGTACCACTGAAGCTCGCCATTGCCAGTCAGCGAACTGCCCCGTTCCGGCGCCCACCAGAATTTCGCGTCCCACGTTCCTTGATCGCCATTGCGCAAAGACAGACCATTGAACTCGTCGTCGAAGGTGAGCGCCAGATTTGAACGGTCGAGTGTCAACTGGAACTGGCTGGCCTGTAAATCCGATGCCGCCGTGTTGGCGAAGACGAGGCTCTCGCCACCACCGAGGTCCAGCCGCAGATTGGCGCCCTCCTGAGTGGTATGGGCCAGAACCTGCTCGAAGGACGAGAAGCCATAGCTGTTCAGCCGGACGGTATCGTCGCTGCTGAAATCGACGATTAGATCGCTCCCGTGGCCTCGGGTGAAGATGAATGTATCCGCCCCGCCTCCACCGATCAGCACGTCATTGCCAGCGCCGCCGTCGATCGTCTGCCGTCCAGAGGCTCCCGAGATGATGTTATCCTGCGAGTTGCCAAAAGCATAACGCCCGTTACCTGTTACTGTGAGGTTTTCGAAGTTCTCAGGTAACGTATAGCTCATCCAGGTGTTGATCGTATCGACCCCGGCGCCGGGTTCTTCTACTGCGCGGTTGATGCTGGAATAGAGATAGTAGATGTCATCGCCTGTTCCCCCGTGCATGGTCACGTTGACGGAACTGTCACCCCATATGGAATCGTTGCCAGATGTGCCGTTCAGCACCGGGCCGGACCCGGTCGCGGAGAACCATGCGGTTGAGGCGCCACTGTAAAACAGCGGTTGGCCGACGGCGTTTTGTATTGACTTTGCCATTATCAACTCCTTCGGGTTTTGATGGATCTCAACGTCTTCCTCCTCCTGCGCCTGTAGCTACTCCTCCCGAAATGCACGGGCCAACTGGTCCGTAAACGGCTTTGCGAGATAGCCGAGCGCCGTGCGCTCGCCCGTCTCGATGAAGGCTTCAACCGGCATCCCGGCAACCGGAGCCAGCGGCCCAAGTCTTTGCCATTCGCTCTCGGGCACTGCGACGCGAAGCGTGTAAAAGGATTGACCGGAATGTGCGTCTGTTGTCAGATCCGCGGAGATAGATTGAACGCGTCCCCTCAGTTCAGGCGTGGTCCTGTAACTGAACGCGGTAAACCGCAGGCTGACTTCCTTGCCGATAGCGACCTCGTCGACGTCCTGTGGCGACAGCTTCAGCTCAGGTGTGAGCACGTCATGATCGGGGACGATCTGCATGATGGCCTCGGCAGGCGCGATTACGGCTCCCGATGCGTGGACGGCGAGCTGATGGACAATACCGTCTTGCGGTGCCCTGATGTCGACGTGCCGGAGCTCGTCCTCCATCGCAACGCGCCGCTCCGCATATTCGCCGCTGTCGCCTTCGGCCTGCCTGAGCTGCTCGGACACCTCGCTTCGGTGATCGTCGCCCACCTGGATAATCTGCAACTCGGTTTCGGCAATCTTTCCTTTGATCTCGGCTGTCGAGGCAACCAGACTGCCGAGTTCCCCCGTCAAATCCGCTGCATCGCGCTGCAGGGCGTAGACGCGTGTCGCGGGAATGGCTCCTTGCCGAAGCAACGGCTCCAGGCTTGCAAGTTCCTTGTCGATGATCCCGATTGCCCGACGCTTACCGTCCTGCTGCGCCGACAGACCCTCGCCCTGTTGCTCGAGCTGACGAACGCGTTCGCGCAGTTGCGCCGTCCTTCCGTCGAGAGATGCGCGACGGTCATAAAACAGCCGCTGCTCGGCGGCTATGAGGGCCGCGGTCTGAGCGGCATCGGTGCCGCTGATAGCAGCCGGAAACAGGATGGCATCGCGGCCGTCGCGTTCTGCCTTGAGCCTCGCGGACCGAGCCGTGAGTTCCCTCAGCCGCTGCGATATGATCGCGAGATTGGCCTTTGTCTGCGTGTCGTCGAGATGGACGAGAATCTGGCCGGCCGTGACGCGATCGCCGTTGCGGACGAAAACCTGCCCCACCGTGCCGCCCTTCTGATGCTTCACCGGTTTGACGTAGCTGTCGACGACGAGCATGCCCTGTGCGATCACAGCGCCGTTGATACGGATCGCCGAGGCCAGTCCGCCAAGAACGCCGACGAGGAGGATCCCGGTGGTAAGGGCAAGCAGAGTAAGACGGCGGATCGCCCTTTCTGTCGATGTTGCGGCGGCTTTGATCATGACGATGCTCCGTCGCCGGCGCGCAACAGTCGGACGAACGAACCGGTGGCCACTGCCGGCTTTGGTCCTGTCTTGAGAACAGCACCCTTCGGACCGAAGGCCTTGGCGCGGCCGCCTTCGAGAACCAGGACCTTATCGACGACAGAAAGTGCGCTCTGCCGGTGGGCGATGATCAACACCACTCCCTGGCGCGAGCGAATACCCTCGATCGCCTGCGCGAGTGCCAGCTCACCTGAAACGTCAAGATTGGAATTCGGTTCGTCGAGCACGACAAGGAACGGATCGTCATAAAGTGCCCTCGCCAACCCGATGCGCTGCCGCTGGCCCGCCGACAGCGCCACTCCCTGCTCGCCGATCCGCGTGTCGAAACCATCAGAAAAGCCCACAATCATATCGTAGACGCCCGCCGCCCGGGCAGCGGCAATGATCAACTCCGAAGAAGCTTGCGGATCGAAGCGGGCGATGTTGTCGGCGATCGTTCCCTCAAACAACGATACCTCCTGTGGCAGGTAACCGATGTGACGGCCAAGCGCTGCCGGCGTCCATTGTGAAAGCGACGCTCCATCCAGCCTGATATCTCCGCCAAAGGCTGACCATAGGCCAACGACACCCCGCGCCAACGAAGACTTGCCAGAGGCACTCGGACCGATGATGCCGACTGCTTCACCTGCTTTGACCTCGAAAGATACGCCGCGAATGATCGGTATTTTTGAGCCCGGAGCTCCGAGGTGAAGGTTCTCAACCGTCAGTGATTGCCGAGGCGCCGGCAGCGCGACCTCGCGCGGCGTCTCGTCAGAGAGCCGGATTTCGCGGTCCAGCCGAGACCAGGCCTGGCGCGCAGCTGCAAATCCTCGCCAATGTGCAATGGCAAGTTCGATCGGGGCGAGCGCGCGGCTAACGAGAATGGAGCTCGCAATCATGATGCCACCGGTCGCTTCCTGGCGAATGACCAGTATGGCGCCAACCGCCAGCACGGCGGACTGCAGCAACATGCGCATGGTCCGCGACAGCGTCGAAAGGGAGTTGACGAGAGTAGCGGTGCGCAAGTGACTGTCGAGGTGGCGTTGGTTGACCTTAGCCCAACGGGTCGAAAGGGCCGCAGCAAAACCCATCGCGACCACCGCTTCGGAGTTGCGCCTCGCGGTTTCGGCAAATGCCATTCGCTCAGCCAGGATCGTGACCGTCTCTCTCGTCGGTTGGCGCGACGTGAGCTCGGCAAGCAGTGCGAGACCGGTCAGGATTAAAGCCCCAGCTGCGGCCGTGGCACCGATCCAGTGGTGAAACAGGAAACAGAGCCCAAGATAGAACGGCATCCAGGGCAGATCGAACAACGCTCCTGGGCCCGGACCGGATAGAAACCCACGAACTGTATCGATATCGCGGATCGTCTGCAGACCATCACCGGGTGACGGTTTGCGCGATGCAGACAGCGCGACCGAGAGAAAGGCCCGTCCTGAGAACCGCTCGTCCACCGCCCGTCCGATCTGCCCCAGAAGCAGAGATCGCGTGAGATCAAGCAGCCACTGGAAGCCAAAGAGGGTTACAACGATGACGATCAAACCGATGAGTGTCGGCAAGCTGCGGCTGGGAATGACGCGATCATAGACTTGCAGCATGAAAAACGAACCGGTGAGCGCCAGGATATTGACGAGGCAACTGGTCACCCCAAGCCCGAGAGCGCCAACGCGCAACGACGAGACGAGGCCAAAGAAAGAGCGCGGCTGAGAAAGGGCTTCCGACAAATGGGCTCCTTGTGGCTAGCGCAGACGCACCATTGCCGAAGCGCTGGTCGTCGGAGAAAAAATAGTCATCGCTGCCTAGACTGAGCCAAAAGTGACCGGCTGACGACCGCAAACATCAGCATCTGTTTCACTAAGCGCTAAACCGCCAAACCAGGGGTTAAGCGCGAAGTCACGTACCAGTCACGACGTTAATCAACTGTCTTTTTCCGAGTGAAGGAATGTAATTGCTGCCCAACCGATCAGTACTATGGGGCGCACTTCAGGAAGAGAATTAAATAACGGTTGCTTTTGCGCTTGGATTTGCATTTCGAACTAAGGTTTCGAGGCCTCGCAAGTCTCGTCGGCAGCGATCTCGCTCAAATGAGGTGCTCGATGCAGCGGATCGCCGAGCAACAAACGTCAACACCCAGCGATCATACAAATTCAGCAGCGTTGAATAAGTATCACACAGTATCGCGAAGCCTTCGACTAGCAATTGTTGGCTGCCGAACGGACAGCCGGTTGAGACTTTGCTTGGGAAAGAGCCCGACAAATACCACCGATTTGTGCCCCACGAGTTGGAACGACGACCCCGCAAGGCCATTCCGGCGGCCTCCAGAGTGGCGGTGGCTCAACCGCGGCGCCACGCCCAGCTTGAGCGCCGGACGAAGAAGAGCTTTACCAGATAGTCCGACCGGTAACCCCGTGTGACCGTGCAGTGATGATGTTGCCGGATCTGCGCATACGCCATGTCCCGCCTTAAGGGCCGGCGCCTTCGTCATCAAAGCTTCATGTGGCTCTGCCATGACCTGATGACGATGTCGAATCCGATTCCTTGCGAACTCTCCACAGTGTCATCCCGCATCTCACCAGCTGCTTCGCCGCGTCTTGCCGCATTGGCAAAAGCAATTCTCATCGGTGGCGCTAAAGCGCGCAACTCTCTACGTCGCCGTCTCGATGGCGAGTTGGTCGCAAAAGCGCCCAGGGATTATCAGACGGAGATCGACGTCGCAGTCGAGCGAATTATAGTCGACGAATTGAACAGGTCCTTTCCCACCTATGCAATCAAAGGTGAAGAGGCGGTTGGCAACCGGAACGCCAAGGACGGAGCACCGGCGATCTATATAGATCCAATCGACGGGACCACGAATTTCGCCTGGGGCATCCCGCATTTCGGAATGACCATCTCGATCGTGGAGGACGGTCAACTCGTGGCTGGCGTCGTCTACGATGCAATGGTGGACGAGCTTTTCAGCGCCGAGTTGGGCGGCGGGGCATACCTCGATGGCGAGCGCATCCAATGTGTCAGCTCCAAGGGAACTGAAGATGTGCTCGTCGGCGCCGGGCTGCCAATCCCCGGCCAGCTAAAAGCCGTGTCCGAGGAAGTCTATTTCAACGCGCTCAAACGATTGATGGCGACCACCGCTGGCGTGCGGCGGCTGGGTTCAGCTGCACTGTCCATCGCCTATGTCGCCTGCGGGCGCCTTGATGGCTTTTTCGAGGACGGGCTGTCGCTGCACGATTACGGCGCTTCTGCCTTGCTGGTGCGCGAGGCGGGCGGCGTGGTTTCCGCTTTCAATGGTGGGCCTGTTACAGCCAGCGGAGACATTCTTGCCGGAAACCAGGTCCTCCATCCCTGGCTGGTTGCAGGCTTTCAGGCCTGATCTTCCATCAAAAGCCGCTCCAGGCCAACCGGATCGTCGGTCGTGATCTGGTCGGCCTTCAGCTCGAGCAGGCGGTTGACGCCTGGTAGAGCCTGCGGCACCGCCGAGTTGACCGTGTAGGCGTCGATTAGCCGCCCCGCGTCGTGAAATGCGGCAATCAGGTCATAGCCTGCCTGATCAGCATGGAGCACCAAGCGTCGGTTGAGATAGATCATCTGCGCGCGCGGAACTGCGTTAAGAGCGCCAGCAACGAAGCCCGCAAAATCGCGCGTTTCCATCAGCCGCTCCATGGCGCCGTCGTGGCACGGGTCGTAGCCGATTGCCATCTCAGGCACGGCCTGCGACAGTCGCTCGACGGCAAGCGCGTCACCGCCTGACAGAATGACAGAGCCGGCAACCGGGGAAACGGCCGCAGCGAATGCGGCAATGTCGGCGTCACCGATGGTGTCAGAATTCTCTTTCAGGTCAAGCTGCAGGCCCGCTCCCGGATGTGGGCTGATCCGAGCGAGCAGTTGTCCAAGATCATCGAGCATCATGACCTTATGGCCGCTCGGCTTGCCGAATGGGTCCCGTAGATGCAGGCTCTTCAGATAGGCCCCGGATGCCTCGCGAACCGGACCGGCCCCTGTTGTCGCCGCGTCGAGCATCTCGTCATGCAGAACAGCGAAGCCATCACCGGCAAAGCGGACAAGATCGATCTCCACGCTGGCACCGAGTTCCATACCTTCAATGATACGTTCACCTGTAAAGGAAATGTCTCCGGCAAAACGGTGACCCCGATGCCACTTCAGCCAGGTGCGATGTCCGCCTCTTTCAATCGCTATTCCCCGACCTTTAAGCATGCCCAAACGCCCGATCGTTTTGTCGAGCCGATAAGGGGGCGGATTCGTAGACAAGCCGATTTTCCCGGAACGCCCTGAAGGCCGCGGGGACTGGGTCCACCAACGTGCCTGTCGTCCAGTCGCTGTTGCCCTGCGTCATCACTTTCAGCCTTATCCCATCGACGAGATCGATTTCGACGATCTTATGGGTGCCAAAATCGATGCTGCGGTGAACGATGCCGGCCCCCTTCCCCTTCGCCTCGACCAGCGACAGCGCCTCCGGGCGAACTGCAAGCACGATTTCCCCATCCTGAACGGCAACGGGGAGCGAAAAGGCTGCATGTTGGCTCCATCCGGCCTTTACAGTCGTTTTAATGAAGTTCATCGAGCCGATGAACCCGGCGACAAACTCGGTCTGCGGCTCACGGTAAATGCGATCGGGCGGCGCGATCTGTTCGGTGCAGCCATCGCGCATTACCACGATCCGGTCGGCGAGCGCCAGCGCCTCGTCCTGCCCGTGCGTGACGAAGAGCGTGGTTATGCCAAGCCGCTGCTGGATGTCGCGCACCTCCTCGCGCAGCCGCTCGCGCAAGTGTTGATCGAGGCTGGCGAACGGTTCGTCGAGCAGCAGGATCTTTGGTTCAAGCACAAGCGAGCGGGCAAGTGCCACACGCTGCTGCTGGCCACCCGATAGCTGCGTGGTCATGCGTTTGCCGTAGTCGGTAAGGCCGACGAGGGTCAATGCCTGTTCCACGCGCTCCTCGATCTCAGCTTTCGGAAGTCGGCGAAGTCTCAGACCGAATGCAATGTTGTTGAAGACGTCCATATGCGTCCACAGTGCATGACTCTGGAAAACCATGCCTGTCGGCCGCCTTTCCGGCGGCATTGCCGTAACATCCTTTCCGTCGATCAGGATGCTTCCTGCAGTCGGCGCCTCAAAACCGCCAATCATGCGCAACAATGTCGACTTTCCTGAGCCGGAAGGACCAAGCAGGCAGACCAGTTCTGCGTCTTCAACATGGAGCGAGACATCACGAACCGCATGGGAGGTGCCGAAGCTCTTCGAGACGCTCTTTATGGTCAAGCGTGCCATCTTAATCCCTTCCTGGTGTCTTTTGCCGCAACGAACATCATGCTCCCAAGCCCTTCGCGAAGGTTCCTGTGCCGATGACCCTGCGCGCAAACATCAGTGCGATGAAAGATGGAACCCACAGCATGACGGAGAGCACGGCGCCGTATTGAACCACGATCTGATTGTTGATGAAGGTGACCATCAGCACCGGCATCGTGCGAATTTCCGGCGCGCCGATCAGCCATGCCCCTTCTGTTTCGTAGAACGTCGCGACAAAAGTCAGCAAGACCGCCGCCACGATCGTCGGAGCCGCCTGCGGCAACGTGATTGACCAGAATACACGCAAAGGGGCCGCCCCGGCATCGCGCGCTGCCTCCTCCATGCGCCGATCAACGTTTTGGAAGGCAGCGACCGGGATCCAGATCATCAGCATCAAGGTTCCGACCAACTGAATGAGAACGACGCCCCAGAATGTGCTGATCAGACCGATCCGCAGGAAGATGCCAGCAATTGCCACCAAGAGCCCGAATTTCGGAAACGCGTGCGAGGCGAGAAACGACAGGAAGAGGATATTCCTGGCCGGAAATTTCATCCGCGCGAATGCATAGGCGGCCGGAAGACAGATCACAGCGGAAAGAATAGTCACCGTCATCGCCAACCGAAGGCTAAGAAAAAGGGCCTCCCAGACATCGGTTCGCGACAGTGTCAGGGACCAATAGCGCAATCCGAAATGCTGCGGGACCACAGCCGGGTAACGCCAGACCTCGCTGAAGGCCCAGGTTCCGACAACCACCAGCGGCAAAGCGATGAAAAGCGTCAACAGCAATGCCAGCAAGACGCCGATCCAATCTGCTTCGGCAACGGCAAGTCTTGCGCGTCCCATCACACGCCTCCCCTGTTTCGGGCAATAGAGCGCACGTAGAAAATCCCGAATACGAGGCAAAAGCCGAAGGCGATCACAGCCTGCGTCAGGGCGTTGACGGGATCGTTCATGTCCGAGAATGTTCGTTGCATGAAGGGACCCATCATCTCCGGCGAAGCCGGCCCGAGAAGATACGGCAGTGTGAAGGACGAAAAGACCCCAAGGATCGCAAAAGAAGTTGTGACGAGGAGCGAATTTCCCATGCGCGGCAAAATGATCGAGAGGAAGACGCGGGGCGGCGAAGCACCGACGTCGCGCGCCGCCTCAATCGAGCTTTTCGGGATATTGCCCAACCCTGCCGTCAGCATCAGGACAGTGAGCGGCAGGTTGTCCCAGACGAGCCCGATGACCGGACCCCAGGGCGTAAGATAAGGAGATGGCAGCTTTGGCAATCCGACGGCGTTCAGCAGTACGTCGACGGCGCCGTTTGGTCCAATGGTGCGGATAAGTGCATAGGACAGGATGATCGAGGGCACGAACATCGGGAAGATGGCAAGCCCCTGCACATAGGTGGAGAGCGGTCCATGAGAAAATCGAAGGTAGAGCGCGATCGGAAGACCAGTTGCCAGAAGCAACAGGCCGCAGATCAAGGTCGTCCAGAGCGTGACCCAAAGATTGGCACGACTGTATTGGTCGCTGAAGAAGAAGTGATAGGAGGCGAAGGATAGCGCCGAGGTGCCGTCCTGCTGTGTGATAAACACCGTGCTCGCCACCGCCGATAGGATCGGGTAGATGATCAGCCAGGCCAGAAGAAGCACAGGCAGGGCAACCAACAAAAGCCCCACCCGGCCCTGCCCACTCGCCGGCGCAGAAAGCCGCGCCGTAAGCGGAAGTGTGATGGACCTGCGCATTACGTGCGGCTTATGCCCGGCGCGACGTTGCGATACCAACCGTCGTTGATGGTGGTTTCCCAGTCACCAGCCGGGAAGGTCGGGATCGTCGCCGGAATGACGTCGGCATACTTCTGACGCAGTTCATCCGAAATGTGATCCCAGGAAATGCCAGGAAAGCCGCCGATTTCAGTGATGATTGCTTCCTGCATCTCCTTCGTCAAAAGGAAAGCGGCAAGCTTCATCGCAGCCTCATTGTTGGCACCGTTCGAAAATACCGTCATGCGAGAGAAGCCGCCGCATAGCGCCAGATCACCGAGCTGGACGAGACCAGTGGTTTCCGGCAGGACGCCCTGTGAAATCGCCTGCAAGACCTGGTCGGACCAGACCGGCGTCATTGTCACGACGCCTTGCGCAAGAAGCTGGATCGACTGCGTGTTTCCGGCCGTATACGCGCCCTTCTCGTACAGCGACGGCGCCAGATCGTTGAGAAGCGCCCAGGCTGGTTTCAATGCTTGATTGGCGTAGTCGGCTGTGAAGTTGTCGATCGTGAACTTCTTCGGGTCGCGGCCATTGGCTTCATGAATAGCGCGGCGAACAAAGTTGCCGCCGGAACCACCCTTATCCGGACGATTGTAGATGAACTGGCCCGGGTTGGCCTTGATCCAGGCTGTCAGCTGCTCCCAGCTCTTGGGGGCATCCTTCGGATCGAGCTTGGTCTTGTCATAGGCGAGCAGCACCTGCGAGCCGCGATAGGGCAGAGAGTACTTGCTGTCGAAAGCGAGTGGATTGACGTGATCGAAGCCTTTGATGTTCTGCGCCGAGAACTCCACCCAAAGGCCGGCCTCCGCACCGGATGCCGGAAGGCGCGGATCGAAAGTTTCGAAAATATCGGCTTGCGGGTCCGCCTTCGTCTTGAGAGCCGCCAGAGCGCGGTCTGCAATGGCGCGCAAACCAGTATTGTCGCCAGCGTCTGTGATCTTCACAACCACACCCGGGTAAGCCTTTTCAAAGGCCGGGCGGACGACGTTGTTCCAGAAGTCGATGATGTTTGCGTCCGATCCGCTGTAGAGATCGATCGTCGTTGTCGCTGCCGATGCAATGCGTGGCAGCATCAGCATACCAGCGGCCGCGGTGCTGGTGACGAGGAAATCGCGTCTGTTCATAACCCTCTCCATTGGCTCGGATGTAGAAGGCCGTGCTACGCCTCGAGCGTAACAGCGTCATGACAGCGCAGCGTTCTCGATGAAAGTTTGCACAGCTGTGCAACGGCTGATGTGGCATGCAAAATCTGAAAAAAGGCGGCTCACCGCTTCGATGTCACATGACCTGCTCGCAGGCTTATGGTGCATGCTTTAGATCTTTCCCCCGCTTCATTTCGCCAAGGAAGCCGCTAGAGCAACATCGACGCGCCACGATCGAGATAGGTATCGAGAAACTGCTCCAGACGTGGATGCCGCGGCTTCTTGAAAACCTCCTGGGGTGCGCCGGTAAAGAGGATTTTTCCGTGATCGAGGAAGGCGATCTGCTGACCGACCGTGGCGGCAAAGCCGATCTCGTGCGAAACGACGACCATGGTCATGCCTTCCTTGGCAAGATCGCGCATGACGTTCAGCACCTCGCCGGTGAGTTCCGGATCAAGCGAGGAGGTCGGCTCATCGAAGAGCATAATCTTCGGCTTTAGCGCAAGCGCACGCGCAATTGCCACACGCTGCTGCTGGCCACCGGAAAGCTGTGAAGGGTAGTGCCCGGCGCGCGCCTCAAGTCCTACCTTGACGAGTTGCGCCATGGCACGTTCCTCGGCGTCTTTGCGGCTCATCTTGTGGACTGTCTTCAAGGCTTCGCTGACATTGCCGAGTGCCGTCATGTGCGGCCAGAGATTGAACTGTTGAAACACCATTCCGATCTGCGCCCGGATTGCCCGATTGGCGGCCGGTGGAATACGCTCGCGAACGCCTTGCGCATTTTCCGTGAAGCCAAGGACCTCGCCATTGATCGTGATCGTGCCGGATGTGGCCTCTTCGAGGAAGGCCATGCAGCGCAAGAGTGTGCTCTTGCCAGACCCTGAGGGCCCGATCAGGCAAGAGACTTGCCCCTGCGGGATCGCAAGATCGATGTTCTGGAGTACGGTGGTGTCTCCAAACGTCTTGAAGAGATTCTTGACTGCGATCGCGGGGAGGCTCATGCGTTGAAAAACCTGAATCTGGTGAGTTTCGTTTCGACGAGGCGGCCAAGACGGCCGGTGATCTCGACAAGAGCCCAATAAAACAGCGCCAGCACAGAAAGTGCTTCGACGAATGCATATTGCTGGGCGCCGATGGCGCTCAGTGTGGCGGTCAGCTCGGGCACCGTTATAATCGACAGAACGGCCGTTTCCTTCATCAGCAAGACAGCCATGTTGAGTGACGGCGGCAGCACCAGCATGGTCATCTCAGGCAATAGAATGCGCTGGATGATCTGGCCCTGCGTCAGTCCCACACATTCCCCCGCTTCAATATGCCCCTTTGGAACCGCCATGAAGCCGGAGCGGAAGATCTCGCTGTAGTATGCCGCACCATAGATCGAGATGCCGATCAGGCCCGCAGGCACCGGATTGAGGGACAGGCCGACAAACGGACCGCCATAATAGACCAGAAAGATTTGGATCAGGAACGGCGTGCCGCGCAGAACGGCGACACAGAAACCGAGCGCCTTGTCGAGGATTACGCCGCCAAACCGACGGCCGACGGCGACGAAAAACCCGATGATAGCGGCAGCGATCGTGCCCACGATCCAGATCATGATCGTCACGCCCGCCCCGCTTGTGATCGCCGGCAATTGATCGAGAATGACGTTGATGTCGAAGCTCATCGTGGTACCCCCGGAAGGGACCGCTCGATGAGGTCACCGGCAAGCGCCACAATCCAGTTAATGGCAAGATAGATAAGGCCGGCAGCGGCGAAGATTTGCAGCGGCAGAAATGTGCTGCCGGCAAGGTCCTGCGCCATGCGGGTCAGTTCGATCACACCGACGACCGAGACCAGCGATGAGGCCTTCAGAATGAGGATCGCCTCGTTGACGAGGGCTGGAAATGTAAGGCGCAGCGCGATCGGCGCCTTGATGCGACGAAAGATCTGCGCCGGCGTCAAACCGACCATCTCAGCCGACTCGATGAGACCGACCGGCACGCTGGCAAATCCGCCGCGCATGTTCTCCGCCTGATAGGCGGCCGTGCAAAGCGAAAGCCCAACGATCGCCGCAACGATGCTCGGTACGTTCAAGCCGATCGCTGGCAGCATGTTGTAGATCAGGAGCAGCTGCACGAGCAGCGGCACACCGCGGAAGAAACTGATGAAAATTTGTGCAGGCACGATAAAGAGCTGCTTCTTCGACAGAAGCATGCCGGACAGAAGGATCGCGATTGCAAAGCCAATCAGAATGGAGACGACGCTGATCGTGACCGTATAGACCGATGCGTAGAGCAGCAATTCAAAGAGTTTGATGGACATATACGGCTTTTGTCCGCCTGACTGTCTGGGGATCCGAGCATCTTCGATTGCGCCCCGAGCGGAGCGCAATCGACTTGTCGTTTAAAATCAGAATGCGGGATCCTTGACGGCGTCCGGCGTTTCGAAGGTCGCGCCGAACCACTTCTTCTGAAGCTCGGCCATGCGGCCATCGGCCTTTATCTTCAAAAGGGCCGCATCGATTGCGTCCATCAGTGGTGCATGATCGGCGTCCTTCAGGCCAATGAAACCGAAATAGGACTTCTTACCGAAGGGCGGCAAGACAACTTCGAAGGTGCCTTCGCGTTGCTTGGCAACGAAAGCTATATTGGGCAGCGAGTTGGCAACCCCGGCGATACGGCCAGCGGCGAGATCGGCATAGGATTCAGTAAAGGCGGGGTATTCGCGGATATCGACCTTCGACGGCAGCGTTCCCGAGAATTCCTTCAGCTGGTCGAGCTGCGAAGTCGCCTTGCCGACACCAATCGTCTTGCCGGCGATATCTTCCGGCTTGCTGATCGTGGTGTCGCCAGCCTTCTTCAGGATGGCGATCGTTGCCTCGGCGATCGGCGGTGTAAAGCGATAGCGTTCCATACGCTTTTTGGTGATCGTCGCCGGACCGGCAACGACATCAAATTTGCCGGCCTCGAGCGCCGGAAAAACGCCATCCCAGGGAAGCGCAACCCACTCGATCTTGACGCCGAGCTCCTTGCCAATCTCCGCGAAGAGGTCGACGTTAAGACCGGCATGCTCGCCGGCGTCGATGAAGTCGAAAGGGGCGAAGGCGGTTTCGGTGCCGACCTTGAGCGTACCAGCGGCCTTCACCGCAGCGAGCGTGTCGGCAGCGTGCGCCGACAGCGTCGCTCCGAACAGGAATGCCGCGCCGACAAGGCCCTTAAGCAGTGAACGTGCGATCATGATTGTCTTCTCTCTCCAGTTTTTGCTCCGGCAAAGGAGCCGAGTTCCCGATTTTGTCCCGTACTGCGAATTTCTGCGGTCCGCTTTTGACTATACAAATAGATATAGCGTGGCCTAAGGTGTCAACGTCAAAGTCGCCGGACGCAAATTTTGTGCCGAACATTTGCATCGCAAACACTGCTCGGGTGTTTGGGTCCGGAGGATCTCAGGCCGCTTTTTTTTCGAGAGGTCGCAAATTGGAGCCGATTTATCTCAGGATATTCGAGGATATCGAGGCCAAGATCCTGAGCGGCGCGTGGCGTCCGGGTGACCGCATTCCACGAGAGCACGACCTGGTAAAAAGCTATGGCTGTTCGCGTATGACCGTCACCAAGGCGCTCACCACACTTGTCGAACGAGGGCTGGTGGTGCGCAAACGCAAGACAGGTTCGTTCGTCGCCTCGCCGCAGATCGACCGGACGGTCATGGACATTCAAGACATCGGCACCGAGGCCGTGTTGGCAGGCCATGAACATCGCTACGAGATACTGATGCGCCGGGTTGATACTTTGGGCCAGGCAGAAGCGCGGCAACTGCATGGGCAGGCAGATGCCGAGGTGCTGCGCATCCAGTGTCTACATATCGTCGACGGCAAACCGACCGCCATCGAACGCAGAATCATTCTGCTCGACGCCGTGCCACTTGCTAGAGACGAGACCTTTGCAAGCGCACCACCGGCAGAATGGCTTTTGTCGCAGGTGCCGTGGTCCAAGGCAAAGCATGTGATACGGGCGGTTTCGGCCGATGCGGCAACGGCGCGCATCCTTGAGATCAAGCGCGGCGAGCCCTGCCTGAACCTCATCCGGCAGACCTGGCAGAACGATCGCATGGTCACCTATGTGGAAATCACCCATCCCGGCGACCGCTTTCAGTTTGCAGGCATCTTCCACCCGGCCGAAAAGCACGCTTTGCGCCGACAACCGCATGAGGCACCGCCTTGAGCGAGGAACAGAATTCCAGAGCAATTCCGTTCAAGGGCCTGCAGGCTTTCGAAGCGGTTGGACGCTGCGGCAGCGTAATGGCGGCAGCAACGGAGCTAAACGTTTCGCCCGGCGCTATCAGCCAGCAAATCCGCAAGATCGAGAGCTTTCTCGGGGTGACACTTTTGGAGCGAAGCGGCCGAACGGTGGAACTGACCCATTGGGGACGGCTCTATCATGCCGAAATATCCAAGGGATTTGAGCAGTTGGCCTTTGCTCAGCAACTGCTTGAGCGGGCGCGCAATGAGACCGGCTTGGTGCTCAGCGCCTTGTCGTCCGTCGTCAACAAATGGCTGGGCCGCCGCATTTTCGACTGGCAAGCGCTGCATCCCGACGCGCAAGTCCGACTGATTGGCCGCGATAAAGAACCACGAATGGGCTTCGACGAAGTCGATTTCCGCGTCAGTTACGGATCCGATGTCTTGCAGCACGACCACTATGTCGAGCTGTTTCGCGATTGGGTCGTTCCGGCCTGCTCCCCTGTTCTGATCGATGGCGCAAAGATTTCAGCCGCAGATCTTCTGTCCTATCCACTGCTGCATGTCGAATGGGAACGACATTTCACGCCTTACCCAAGTTGGGCGGAGTTCGCCGCGAAAATAAATGCCGGATTGAAAGCGCGTACCTCCGCCTTGTCGTTCACTCTATCGAGCAGCGCCATCGATGCTGCCGTCAACAAGCGCGGAATTGTTCTCGCACAGATGTCGATGATCGCCGATGAATTGGAAGCGCAGACATTGATCATTCCAGTCGATATCAGAATGCCACTGCGCGAGAGCTATTTCCTCGCCTGGGACCGCTCCGCGCTCCAAAAGCCATATGGCTCGGAGTTTCGCGACTGGGTCATTGCCACCGCACGCAGACAGGCGCAACTCTCGGCGCCTCCGATTCTTTAGAAAAACTAAATCGGAAATCAGCGTTACCACATTGATGAAAAAGGTCGCGTGGCGCTAACCTTACGCAAACGGAAAACCTGCGGGAGAACGAGATGGCGCGCACCGACAAGATGAAACTCGGAACCTTCGTCTACACGTTCGGTTTTCATCCGGCGTCCTGGTTGCATCCAGCAAGCGACGTTCATGGCGCCAATGATTTCAACCATCTGCTTAGTGTTGCCAAGCGCTCGGAGGCGGCAAAGTTCGACTTCATGTTCATGGCCGATTCCCCCGCTGCGGCCATCGGTGATCCGGACGCGCTTGCCCGCATCCCGACAAAGATGAATCGCTTCGAACCCTTATCGCTGCTGTCGGCTCTGTCAGTGACAACGAAGGATCTCGGCCTCGTCGCCACCGTCTCAACCAGTTATTACGAGCCTTACAATGTCGCGCGCCTCTTCGCGTCGATCGACCATCTAAGCGGCGGCCGCGCCTGCTGGAACGTCGTCACCTCCGACCACGACGAGACCGGCTATAATTTCAATCGCGAAGGACTTGACCCACACGCCCTGCGCTACGAGCGCGGCAACGAATTCGTCGACGTCGTCTTCGGCCTGTGGGACAGCTTCGAGGAGGGCGCGCTGCTCCTCGATCGCGCAAATGGCGTCTATTACGACAAGACAAAGCACCACACGCTCAATCACAAGGGCAAGCACTTCCAGGTCCGCGGACCTCTTAACATTGCCCGCACGCCACAGGGCCGACCGGTCATTGCGCAGGCCGGCGGCTCGGAGCCCGGTATGGACATGGCCGCGCGCACGGCCGAGATCGTCTTCAGCCTCGCCTCCAATATCGACCGGAACCGCGCCTTCTACGAAAACGTCAAGGCCCGGATGCCAGCCTATGGGCGCAATCCAGACAACCTGAAGATCATGCCAGGTGTTGTGCTAAACGTCGGCGAAACAGAAGCAGAGGCAAAGGCAAAGGTCGATTATCTCATAGAGAAAATGCATCCGGATGTAGGGCGCCTCATGCTTTCAGAGTTCCTCGAGGCCGATCTTAGCGGTGCGCCTCTGGACCAGCCTTTTCCGATGGACCGGCTGCCGGCCGCACCGAAAGGCTCGCGCGCGCTGTTTGAGGAACTGGTCGACTTCGTTAAGAGTGGCCGCACGCTTGGAGAACTGGTGCGCCACTACGCCGAGAAGCATACGGGCAACGGCATCACCGGCACACCGGCCCAAATTGCCGACTTCATGCAGGAGTGGTTTGAAACGCGCGCGGCTGACGGCTTTATCCTGATGTTCCCGACGCTACCTGCGAGCCTTGATGATTTTGTCAAGCTCGTCCTGCCGGAGTTACGGCGCCGCGGGCTCTTCCGCGAGGAATACGAAGGCAGGACGCTACGAGAGAACCTCGGACTTTCTATGCCGGTCAACCGCTTTGCGAAAGCGACTACGCCCTGACCAAGGAGGTGAAGCAATGGACACTCTGTCGATGCGACCACTTGTCGATCAATCTGCGTTCAAGCTGTCGATGCGCCAGTTGGCAGGGGCAGTGAGCGTGATTACCGTCGGCGAACACGACGACCGCACTGGCTTCACCGCAACCTCCGTATCCTCGCTATCGGCCGATGTGCCATCACTCATTGTCAGCGTCAACCGCGCGTCGTCCTCGTGGCCCGCCATGGAGAAGTACCGTCGTTTCTGCGTCAACGTGCTGGCTTCAGACCAGGAGCATGTCGCAAAATCCTTTGCCGGCCTTGGGGGTCGACGTGGCGCGGAACGCTATGCGGACGCGCATTGGTATTGCCTCGCCACCGGGATGGCTGCCCTCAGGGACGCGCTGACCGTTCTGGATTGCGAACTGGAAAAGGTTCTGAACCACCACTCGCATGCCATCCTGATTGGCCGTGTCTGCGCAATTGAAATCCGCGAAGACGTCG
Source organism: Rhizobium mesoamericanum STM3625 (assembly GCF_000312665.1). Lineage (GTDB taxonomy): Bacteria > Pseudomonadota > Alphaproteobacteria > Rhizobiales > Rhizobiaceae > Rhizobium > Rhizobium mesoamericanum. The sequence goes on from NZ_HF536773.1 coordinate 403,060, forward strand.
AGCCGCTGCTTTACTGGCGCGGCGGTTATCGACGCCTTTCCGGCGAGGTCCAAACGGATCACACTCAGATCTGACTTGCCTTGCGCAGCTCTTCGACTTGCTTGGCAATGACGCATAGAAGCTCAAACATCATAGTGGCGCCGGCAAGTGCAGTCATGCCGGCAAGATCGAAGGGTGGAGAGACTTCGACCACGTCCGCGCCGACGATGCGCACACCCGCAAGCAACCGGATCATCTGCTGAGCTTCGCGGGTGGTAAAGCCACCCGTCTCAGGTGTCCCCGTACCTGGCGCCATCGACGGATCGATGCTGTCGATGTCGAAAGTGACATAGGTTGGCAAACCGCCTACGATCTCGCGCGCTTCGCGCATGACATCCTCAGCGCCGCGGCTGACGAACTCTTCCATATAGATGATGCGCACCCCCTGCTGCTTTGCCCAGTCATGTTCGCCGGCATCGTAGATAGAGCCACGAATTCCGATCTGAACGATGCGCCCCGGATCGAGCAAACCTTCCTCGATTGCCCGACGGAACGGCGTGCCATGCGTATAGGGATTATCGCCAAAGTAGCAGTCGTTGGTGTCGGAATGGGCATCGAAATGGATGAGACCGATCGGCCCTCCCGTCGCAAGGGCACGCAAAACCGGCAAGGTGGTGAGATGATCACCGCCGACCGACAGCGGAATTGCGCCTGCCGTGACGATCTCGGCCATGCCTTTTTCGATGCGGCTAAGGCCATCGATAAGATCGATCGGATTGACAGAGAGATCGCCAACGTCGGCAACATTGGCGATGCTGAACGGTTCCGTGCCGGAGACGTGGTGAACGCGCCGCATCAGGCTCGATTGATTACGGACCTCGCGTGGGCCATGCCGAGCGCCGGCCCGGTTCGTCGTCCCGCCGTCCCAGGGAATGCCGACAAGCGCAATGTCCAGGCCCGCTGCGCTCGTTACCGCAGGCAGGCGCATGAAGGTCGAATGTCCAGCAAAACGCGGGACCTTTGCGGCATCGACCGGTTGAAAGAAACTGCCGTTCATTGTTTGTCCTTTGCTAGAAATAGTGTCGCAATGTGTGATCCTGCCGCCTCTCCCGCAAGCCATCTTCTGTTAATTTCCGATCAGTGAGCAGCTCTTTCGGGGATGCCCGAGCGCCTGCGCATGCAGGCAAGATAAGCCCGCGAGTGTGACGCACGCCAAAAGCAGTTGTCATGGGCGCCGATGCCCTTCAAATGCGTTTGCGCCGGGCAAGGAACGCCTGAGATGGCGGCTTGACGAGCCGAGAGGCTTGGAACAGCTGCGTGGCCTCAAAGGTCTGAACCTAGTCGGAGCAGATGTCGTTGAGGAAGCGCCAGTACGATAGCACGGCCAATACAGCACAGGCTGCCGCTCAGGTGCTGTTGAGATCCTCAGCCTCCTGGTCTTTAGTCCGGCTATTGCACCAAAAAACTGAGCAACACGGGGTCCTGGAGCGTGATGCCAGGTGTGGCGATACCCAGCCTGGCTCGGTTAGACATTCGTCCAGGTGGCGAAAGTTGCTGCCTGGCCTTGCGACCTGCCGTGCTCGTCAAGCAGCTGCCAGACAATTCCATTCTCCATCCAGAAGCGCTTTCCGGACTTGGTGACGCGTAGCGCCCGACAATCGGCGATATAGCCTTGGCGCTCAACTGCATCCAGAAGCAATTGGCGCTCTTTTCGGTCCGGAGCCTCGGCAGACAAGCGCGATGGCAGCTTCGTAAACTCATCCCATGTATATTCGAAGCGCGCCTGGGCTGAAACGTTGGCATAGATGAAGCGCGGATCAGGATCCGTGTTATGGACCAAAACGACCGCTGGGGCTTCTCGATAGAGCCAGCCGGGCCCCTGGCCCGGTTCAACAAGCGCCTTGCCCACGAGCCGCTGAAAACTGCCGGTCAACAGCTTGAAGAATTCCAGGTCGGTGGCCGGATCGACAGGCCCGGGTAGCCTCTTTTCCATCCTTGTTCCATCGTCTGTCGCTAGCGAAATCGTCGCCTAACGAATTGTTGAGACCATCGAACAGACCGGAACCGCCGCCAGAACCCGATCCGATTTCGATTCTAGGCGTCGAATAGCGACGACGGCAACTCAACAGTTATTCGGCCAGGTCCCGAAAGACGGATTGCCACGGCTTCTCGCAAGAGAGCAAAGCGGAGCTCCAATGCGGTGATCTCCGGTGACCTTGGCAGCTTGGTCAATTCGGCTGCGAAAAGATCAAACTCCCTTCCGAGCGCGGTTTCATCAAAAGGTGGGTTCACTTGCTCTCGACCGATGTTTGCTTGAAGACTCAACAGACATGGACTTACAGCGAGACCTGCGAATGCGCTTAACCTGCGTGTGGTCATGCTGAATATCCAATTAACAATCTCGCGGGCGGCGTTAAAAATTGACACGAGCGAGCGGCGCAAATCTCCGTCGCCCCCGGTCTGCAGAAGGCCAAAGGCTGCGGTCTAGCTGGTGCAGCGTCATAGACAGCGCGCGGTAACGGCTGCTGCCCGACCAATTGCGGGTCTAACGACGTCGACAGGCGCTAAACATTTCCAACTAACAACATCCCGACGGCAATCCAAAAAAGCGCGCATACTTCTGCCGCCACCAAATAACCAATCAGACGATCACTCATTGATGCCCCTCCTCAGAAGGCCATTCAACGACGTCCCACTCCACCAAGACGTGTCTGACCTTCCACTACGGCCTGTACACGGCAGCCTAATCGTCAAATTCGCCGAAGCACAGCAACCATAACGCGAATTTTGGCATGCGCCATTATTTTTTAACTCGGACGTCAGTAAAATGCAGCAGTAGCCCTGGAATGCGCCGACGAGTTTTCGTGCTTCATCTTGCGTGAGGGCAATGGGAAGTGCGATTGACGAGCAACGCCGACACCCCTGACCTTGATCCAGCTAGCGGTGATTTGATCATTGATGCTTGGTACGAAACGAAGATGAGAACCGCTTACCTTGAAGGCCTCGAATGTGAGGCGTATCGTTTCATTGTTGCCCGCTCTAGGGCACTGCTCATCATTTCTTCGGCCCTGCCCACTGCGGGGCTTCTTTTTCAGCTCGCTTTCAGCATCTTTGTCGCGTCGTCCGGCAGGATCTGAACACCTGCCTCATGCGCGGCTACGACGAAGGCTGCTCGAGCATTTGCCGCGTCCGTATAGAACTCCGGGGCCTCCAGAGTCGGCACCGGTGCATGATGGAAGGATGGAACGTTCGACCAATCCCATCTGTCGCTGAGGAGAATGGCGGCGAGGTCCTCGACTGAATCAGCATGCCGATAGCGGCCGGTGTTGCCTTCAAATCCGACATCCATCGGACTGATAGAAACGGGAACCTCTCCAGCCATCCCCTAAACCCCCTTGGCACCAGAGAATCCAATAAATGGAAATGCGATCGGTTTCGTCCAGTGTCGCGGCGCAACATCCTGCCTGGCGACTAGAAGACTGACCCAAACAAGACCATTCATTTATGCGAAAGTTCTTGTGACCCGGACGGACAAGTCATTTCGAAGTTGTCAGATCCGCTGCGTGCGGGAACGAGATGCAGGAACGCGAAAGGGTCTTCCGCAAACGATGTCGGCCGACCGCTGCCAAGAACCCGGAGCCAACAACTCGTCCAAGGTCCTCAGGAACGTATCGGAATGGCAGCCCAGAGTGTCGGGTCGGCAGCCGGCGAAGGCCACTGACGTCACCCGTTGCTTCCAATTATTTCCGGCGGGGAATTTTGTTCTCGCGCACGTCAATCACAGCGCGCGAGAACTCGATGTTGCGTACAAGCTCTATCCTGCGCACCATCGTCTGAACAACAACGCGATGGTGAACCACCCAAGTCACAGCAGCTTTTCGAGCGTTATCGGCAGGTCGCGGACGCGTTTGCCGGTTGCGTGAAAGACAGCATTGGCGATCGCTGGCGCCACACCGACGATCCCGACCTCGCCGACGCCCTTGCCTCCGAGAACCGAGGCATTGTGATCGGGGATGCCAACCGATATCACCTGGATTGGCGGGATGTCGGCATTGGTCGCGACCAGGTAGTCGCCAAGATTGTTGTTGATGACCCGCCCGTTGCGCGCGTCGACCAAGCCTTCTTCCAGCAGAGCTTGGCCAATCCCCATGATGATACCACCGCGCCATTGGCTCTCGGCGAGCTTGGGGTTGTAGATCCTGCCGCAATCGAATGCCGAGACCATCCGGGAAACGCGGATCGTGCCAAAGTCTTCGTCCACCTTGACCTCGACGAAATGCGCGCACCAGCTGTGCATGGAGAACTCGCCCGCCGTCGGCCCCTGAATGCTTCCCATGGTCGTCCAAGCTTTCCTGTGGCCCTCCGGCCCCTGTTCTGCCTCTGGAAGCGTGTTTCGCCGTGTCTCGATACTGTTACGACGAAGAGCCGTCATCAGCTCCCCAATGGAGACAGACAATCCCCCCTCGCGCGGCACGAAGACCCGGCCATCCGCGACCATTAACGTATTGGCGCCCGTATTACGGAACGGAGAGGCGCCATCGTTGAGGGCAAGCTCGATCAGTTCGTCACGTGCAGCCGATGCCGCCTTGTGAACGGCCCCGGTGATGGCGCCGGCAAGCATCGAACCGCCGGCGACGGTGGCGCCGGGAAGCGATGAATCGCCAAGCCGGACATTGATGCTTTGCGGCGGGACACCGAGAACTTCGGCCGCGGTCTGGGCAAGGATCGTATAGGTGCCCTGCCCCATGTCGATTGCGCCGCTGACGACCTCCACGGAGCCATCGGCCAGGATCCTGATCAGTGCCTCGCTCGATGCGCGCAGAACAGGGAATGTGCCGCAGGCGACCCCCCAGCCTACGAGTTGCCGACCGTCCTTCATCGAGCGCGGAGCAAAGCTGCGCCGCGCCCAACCGAAGGCTTGGCCACCTTCTAAAAGTGCCTCACGCAACCTTCGGGTAGACCAGGGTTTTCCCGATTGCGGGTCACGCTGCGCGTAATTGCGAAGCCTGAGTTCAACTGGATCAACTCCCACTGCATAGGCAAGCTCATCCATGGCGCATTCGAGGCCGAAGGCACTGGGATTCTTGCCGGGCGCGCGCAATGCTCCGGGCATGACCGTGTTCACCGGGACAAGACTGTGCCTCGCCTGGAAATTCTCCACGGCATACATCAATGGGGTTGCCGCGTTCGTCTGCTCGGGAAAGTCCGCATAGGTGGCCGTCTCGCTGACACCCTCGTGTACGATCGCTTTAAGCACGCCATCGACATTGGCGCCGAGCGCGATCGTCTGCCTGGTCGCGGCGCGGCCGCCATAGGCAGTGAACGTTTGCGGGCGCGTGAGTGCAAGCTTCACCGGCCGTCCGAGCTTGCGGGCTGCCGCCGTTGCGATAGCGCCATAGGCATAGGCTGTCGCCTTGGAACCGAAGCCTCCACCGATAAACGGCGAGACGATACGTACGTTTTCATATGGCAGCCCATACCACTCGGCGTAGGTACGAGCCATCCCGTGCGTCCACTGGCTCGGTTCCCAGACGATCAGCTGATCTTCTTCCCATTTGGCAATCAGGCCATGCGGCTCAATCGCTACGTGATATTCACGCGGCGTTCGGTATTCAGCCTCGACGCGGACCGGCGAAGCGGCGAGTGCTGCTGCAGCGTCGCCCCAAGTCACTGTAAGTGCGTCGAGCAACCTTCCCTCGCCTGCGTTCGGATCGTCAAAGCCAACAATCGCAGATGTCTCCTCGTAGGTGATCTCGACCAGTCGGGCAGCCTCTGTTGCCTGCTCGAGCGTTTCACAGATCACTGCAGCGATCGCCTGACCATTGAAGGAAATGTCATTCGACAACGGACGGTAGGGCTCGTTGTCCGGCCGGTTACCGTACCAGTCGGACGCCCTCGTCAGGCCGAGTTCGACGTCGGGTGTCAGCACCAACAGCGTGCCCTTTGCCGCTTGCGCCCTCGTTGCGTCAATCTTCACAACCCGACCGGCGGCGACCCGACTCTGCACGAGAACCCCGTGGGCCAGCTCCTCGACCGGTTGCTCCAAAGCATATGTCGCTCCCCCGGTGATCTTCAGCCGTCCATCGAAGCGCGAGAGGCGACCACCGATTGTACCGTCAGAGGCATCGCCGCGTTTGCGAGGTTCCATGATGGTCATGCGAGGCCTCCTAAAGTCAGAATGGCGCGTGTAACGACACGCGGCGCAAGTTCGATCTTGTAACGATTGCCGCCATGGGCGGCGGCGCCCTCCACGGCCAGCCGGGCTGCATTCTCGACGGTACCCGCGTCCAAATCCTTCCCGATCAGCGCCTTCTCGACAGAGCGCGCTCGCCACGGTTTGGTGGCAACGCCACCCAATGCAACACGGATATCGAGGATCGTCTTGCCGTCCGCAGCCAATTCCAGTCCGACGGCCGCGCTTGCAGCAGCGAATTCAAAGGACTGCCGGTCCCGAACCTTGAGGTAAGTCGAGTTTCTGGCAACTGACGAGGCAGGAACGCTGATCGACACCACCATCTCGCCACGCTGAAGGATCGTTTCACGTTCGGGTGTATTGCCGGGAGCCACGAAGAATTCATCCGCGGCGACTTTGCGATCACCGAGATCGATCGTTGCCTCCAAGGCAACAAGTGCAACGGCAAGGTCGCCCGGATAGGAGGCAATGCAGTTCTCACTGGTGCCAAGAACCGCGTGATTGCGGGTCACTCCACCGATCGCCGAGCAGCCTGAGCCAGGGCTGCGCTTGTTACACGCGGCAAAGGCCGCAGGATCGCGGAAATAGGGACAGCGCGTCCGTTGCAGAAGATTGCCGCCGATCGTCGCCATGTTGCGCAACTGGGGAGAAGCTGCCAGCAAAAGCGACTGTGAAATCGCCGGATAGTTTGCTCTTATCCCCGGACTGGCGGCAACATCCTCCATCTTCGCGAGCGCGCCGATCGTGACACCGTCGGAATCAGCCGAGATCTGTGACAGATCCGGGAGGTGGCTGATGTCGATGACTGTTTCAGGTTCGGCGACCCCGCATTTGGCAAGATCGAGAAGGGTCGTGCCGCCGGCAAGCAGCATCGCGCCTGATTGCATGGCGTGCAGGCGCGCATCCTCGAGCGAGCCGGCTCTGACATAACCGAAGTCTCTCATAGCGCCACCTCCGCTGCTTCGCGCACTGCCGCCACGATATGATTGTAGGCGCCGCACCGACAGAGATTGCCGGCCATGTATTCCCGTATCTCTTCGTCCGAGCCCGCTCGTCCTTCACGGATGCAGGCAACGGCCGACATGATCTGCCCAGGCGTGCAATAGCCGCATTGGAAGGCGTCATGTTCGAGGAAGGCCGCCTGGACCGGGTGCAGATCACCGCTTTCGGCCACCAACCCTTCGATGGTCGTGATGCTGCGCCCCTCGACCTGGGCAGCAAGCGTCAGACAGGCGAGCACACGCTTGCCGTCAACATGGACGGTGCAGGCGCCGCATTGCCCCTGGTCGCAGCCCTTCTTTGTTCCTGTAAGGCCGAGGTGCTCACGCAATGCATCGAGCAGCATAGTTCGCGGCTCGACATCGCACTCATAGCGGCGCGCGTTTATGTCCAGTGAAAGATGAACCGTTCGTGTCATGATAAGCTCCTGCTATCGTCACGAGATTGGAAGCCGGAAATCCAAAAAAGCGGTAGCCGATCAGGATCGCTGCACTAGGTAGGTCCATGGGAAGCAAGTCCGCGCACGTTTGGACATGACATCCTGCCCCTTTCTGGATTAAGAGGTAATAGGCACTCCCCTAAAACGGAGGAGCCTCCGCTTAATCTAGTGACTTGCCGCAGAGCGTCAAGTCCCGAAAGTCGTTGGAGCTTATTTTGGCCTCGGCCCCGCCGAAGACGGAACCGTCCACACCGCCGCCAATGCGTGCCGACGCCCGCCGCAATCGCGAGAAGCTCATCGAGGTTGCCGCAGCCGCCTTCGCGCAGGCCGGCGTCGAAACATCGCTGGAAGACATTGCCCGCAAGGCCGGCGTCGGGATCGGCACGCTCTACCGGCATTTTCCAACGCGCGAACATTTGGTCGAAGTCGTCTACCGCCGGGAGCTCGAAGGGCTTGCCGCAGCGGCGAAGGAGCTGGCCGCGAGCCATGCGCCTGACGTTGCGCTGGAGGAATGGATGCGCCGCTTCGTCGGTTACATCGCCGCCAAACGGGGAATGGCAACCAGTCTGAAAATCCTGATGGATTCCAACGCCTCGCTGTTTGCCGAAGGCATAGGCATTCTGCGCGGAGCCGCCGAAGGGCTCCTAAAGACGGCAGCCGATCAGGGCTTCATTCGAAGCGATATCGACACCACCGACCTTCTACATGCGCTTTCGAGCATCTATTCGCTGCCGGCATCGCCAGAATGGCGAGAGCGCTCGAACCGGCTGATCGGCCTGTTGATGGATGGTCTGCGGACACAGAAATAGAGCCATCGCCTGGCCTCACGCGCCGAACGAAGAAGCGGCGCTCGTGGCGCCGCCTCAGGTTCATGCCGCGCGAACGCTCGCACCCAGCGGAATTTCAACGTCGATCTCGAGGATCGACATGTGCTCGTCGCGATCCATCGTCACGCGAACCCTTTCGCTATCGACCTGCACATGCTTTGCGATAACGGCGAGGATTTCCTCGCGCAGCAAGGATATCAGATCGGATCCTGCCGAAACCCGCTCATGCGCGAGCAATACCTGTAGGCGTTCGCGGGCCGCAGGCGCGGTCCTCTGTTTACCAAAGAAGTTGAAGATGCTCATGCAGCGGCCCTCCTTCCGAAGATCTTGCCGAAGATGCCCCGCTTCTCTCCCGGAACGACGACGGGCAGTTCCTCTCCAGCCAGTCTGCGCGCGGCATCGAAATAGGCCATGGCAGGTGCGCTGCGGCTATCGGCCAGGGTGACTGGAGCACCGATATTGGATGCGCGCAGCACATCCGTGCTTTCAGGAATAATGCCAAGGAGCGGAATGGAGAGGATCTCCAGTACGTCGTCGACCTTGAGCATGTCACCGCGGTCAGCGCGGCTGGCATCGTAGCGTGTTAGAAGCAGGTGCTTTTCCATTCGCTCCCCGCGCTCGGCCTTCGCAGTCTTCGAGTCAAGCAGCCCGATGATGCGATCGGAATCGCGGACGGAAGAGACTTCGGGATTGGTGACGACCACGGCGACGTCGGCGTGGCGCATGGCGAGCGTCGCGCCCCGCTCGATCCCCGCGGGGCTGTCGCAGATGATCCAGTCGAAATGCCGCTTCAGATCGTTGATGACCCGCTCGACACCCTCGGCCGTGAGGTTGTCCTTGTCCCGCGTTTGAGAGGCCGGCAGCAGGAAGAGCGTCTCAAGCCGCTTGTCGCGGATCAGCGCCTGGGAGAGCTTGGCGTCGCCTTGGATGACATTGATAAGGTCGTAGACGACGCGGCGCTCTGCACCCATGACGAGATCGAGATTGCGCAGGCCGACATCGAAATCGACGACGACCACTTTCTCGTTCCTCTGTGCTAAGGCCGCTCCGAGGGCTGCGGTGGATGTGGTCTTGCCCACTCCGCCCTTGCCCGAAGTGACGACGATGACTTTCCCCATCTTTCTCTCCTATGTGATAGCCAGCTTCGGGCCTAGATAAGTTTCTCTGCCTTGATCGAATCGCCTTCCAGCCAGAGCTGGACAGCCTGTCCGCGCAGGTTCGGCGCTATGTCTTCTGCCATCTTGTAGATGCCATCGATCGCAACCAGTTCGGCCTCAAGCTTGCGGCAGAAAATGCGCGCCGACGTATTGCCGACCGATCCGGCCATCGCGCGCCCCCTGAGCGTCCCATAGACATGAACCGAGCCCCCGGCGATGATTTCCGAACCGGATGCCACAGAACCGATGACCGTGACGTCGCCTTCCGGAAAGATCAGCGACTGACCCGAGCGAATCGGCTCGCGAATGACGATCGATTGCAACGCCGGCCGGGTCTCGGCGATCGGCGGCTTGGTGCGAACATCAATGATCGGCTCCTGTTGCGGAACCTCGAAATCCGAGACCGGACGCCCGCCCTTTAGCGCCGGCGGCATGCCGGGCCCGATCAACGATGCACGGCAGCCCTCGATACCCATAATGCTGACGTTGCGCTGCGCAAGTTCGGCAATCAGGCCCTTGAGCTGTGCCCGGTCGATCTCCAGATCGCTGACGTCGAGCACCACCGGTCGCCCCAGGAAGAAGCCGGCGGAGCGCGCGGCAAGATCGTCTAGTCTTACAAGCCAGTCATCGAAGGGAAGATCTGGCGAAAGCATGACCGCCAGAAAAGAGCGGCCCTTGATGCGGATCGAGCGAGCGTCTGTTAGCACTTTGGTCATCTAGGTTAAGAAATCGTTGAGCATTTCTAATTCTGATTTGGTTAACAAATGGTTAATTTCCGGCGCTAGGGTCGTTGACAAGTCACAGTTCGTGCGACCTCAAAATCGGAAATTGAATGCTGATTGCGCGCTGGCCACATCAGCCGAATGGCCACGCCTTATCATTCGTCTTTGGGAAGGGCGCGCAACGAACAAAGAGAGGCAAAGAACCGCTCAAAGGTTCAAGCTCGATCGTCGTTCGAGGTTCGGGTGAGCGCGATACTCTTGAAAAAACAAAGGCCCGTTTGAACGGGCCTTGGGGTCTTGGTTTTTGTCGGGTTCTGTTAGCGACCGTATACCAGGCGCTTGATATCGCCACGAGCGACACCGATGTCCTTCAGTGCTGCATCGTCGAGCTTGGAAAGATCCCTGTATGCCTTGCGGAGTTGAAGGAATTCTCCGATCCTGTTGCCGATTTTCATATCATATCTCCTTGTGCGTTGCACAATTATATAGCTCATTGCTTTGTCAATGAGCACTTCGAAAACCGCATATGAGGCATCCGGAATTTGCAACCTCGACCTGCGGGCGAGGAAAAATCCGCGGCATCCAAGAGGCTCGAGTGCCAGATGACCCTGACCACGCCGGGTCCGGCCGAACGATTCGGCAAACTGCTACGAGCAAGCAAGCCGATCAGGGAACCATATCGAAGATTTCGAATTGATGTGGTGCAACTTCGCGGATGGACGAAACGAACGTTTCACATCAGCGCATCTCGTGCTGAAAGCTGAAACGCATTTTCCGATGGGCTGCACTAACCTCCTCATGGATCAGAGATTTGGGAGGATCGAAGATGGCACAGGCAACCGCAGTTCTGTTGCGTGGCAGGAACGCACCCGATGAGGGAATAGACTGGCAGCGCGTTACCTATCTTCTGCACCTCTCGAGAATCCTTGACGAGATGGAGGAAACGCGGCTCGTCCCCGAAAAGAAAATCCTCTACCAATTCTCCGCCCGTGGTCACGATATGGCGCAGATCATGCTCGGGCTGCAGCTTACGAACCGCCACGACGCGACGTGCGGTTATTATCGATCCCGTCCACTGCTCTTGTCTCTCGGCGTAGACCCGGCCGATGCGCTAGGCTCGGCGATGGGCCGCGCCGGCGGCTATTCCGATGGCCGCGATATCGGCGTGGTCTTCAACTATCCGAACCGCACCGGCGCCTCGGCTCTGCCGATGTGCGGCGGTGTCGGCGCACAATATACCCCAACCGCAGGGTGGGCACAGGCGCTCCAATATTACGCAACCGTGCTCGCAGATCATGATTATCGTGACGCAATCGCCGTCGTTTTGGGGGGCGACGGTTCGGTTGCTTCCAATGGCTTCTGGTCTGCATTGACGATCGCGACGACGCAAGACCTGCCAATGTTGTTTTACGTCGAGGACAACGGCTTCGGAATCTCCGTCCCCTCCGACGTGCAGACGCCTGGCGGAAACATCGCAGCCAATCTCGCGGGCTGGCGCGGCTTGACGATCTTTGAAGGCGACGGGTGCGATCCCGCAGACGCCGCCCGCCTCACGCGCGAAGCTATCGCCTTCGTTCGCGAGCGCCGAACGCCCGCGCTTTTGCGGCTCTCTGTCCCCAGGCTCGAAGGTCACAGCTTCCAGGACACCCAATCCTATAAAAGCGAAGCGTTGGTCAAGGCGGAATGGGCGCGCGATCCGCTGCCACGCCTGCGAGACTACCTCGTGCCTTCGGTGATAAGTGCCAACGAGTGGGAAGCATGCAGGCTTGAGGCCGTCGAAACTGCTGAAAAAGCACGAGCAGAGGCAGAGAGCCGAGCTGTTGCATCCCCTGAAACCGTTACACGTCATGTGTTCTTCGAGGGCGAGATGCAGACGATGGGTGGCCAGCATTGTCACGGCTACCGCCCCCCCGAAACAAGCGACGTGGCGACCCCGGACGGCCAACGCATCAATATGGTCACGGCAATCAGGCGAACGCTGGACCATGAACTGAGCATCAACAAGCGAGTGGTGATGTTCGGGGAGGACATTGGCCCAAAGGGCGGTGTTCACGCCGTGACGCTCGGCCTTCAGGAAAAGTTCGGCAGGGAACGAGTGTTTGACACCTCGCTTTCGGAAGAAGGCATCGTCGGCCGCGCCGTTGGAATGGCGCTTGCCGGGCTGGTTCCCGTTCCCGAAATTCAATTCCGCAAGTATGCCGAGCCTGCGACAGAACAGATCAACGATTGCGGTACGATCCGCTGGCGCACCAACAACCGCTTTGCCGCGCCTGTCGTCCTGCGGATGCCAGGCGGCTTCTTCAAGTGTGGCGACCCGTGGCATAGCCAGACGAACGAGGTCGCCTTCGTCCACCAGCCGGGCTGGAAGGTTGCCGTTCCCTCGAACGCAGAAGATGCTGTAGGGTTGTTGCGAACCGCCCTGCGCGGCAACGATCCGGTGATCTTCTTCGAGCACCGGGCGATGCTCGATCACCAATGGGCGCGCCGTCCCTATCCTGGCGACAACTATGCGCTACCCTTCGGCACCGCGCGCTTTACCCGCAAGGGCAGCGCTATGACGATAGTGACCTGGGGCGCCATGGTCCCCCGCTGCGAGGAGGCGGCTGAAGGCCTTTCGGCCGACATCATCGATCTTCGAACGTTGATGCCCTGGGACCGCGAGAGCGTCATCTCGTCGGTCCGTCGCACGCGGCGCTGCCTTATCGTCCACGAGGATCTTGGAACAGCCGGCTTCGGCGCCGAGATTGCCGCAGTCGTTGCCGACGAGGCCTTCATGGATCTCGACGCGCCTGTGTCGAGGTTGACGATGCCGGATATCCCAAGCCCGCACAATCCAGCCTTGCTCGACTGGGCGGTACCGTCTGTCGGCCGCATCAGACAGAAGATCACCGCCCTCGTGGAGTACTAAGACATGGTCGAATTCGCCGAAGTCCTTGTACCCATCGAACAGGAGGGAACAAAGGCAGTTGTCCGTAACTGGCTAAAACACCCGGGCGAAAGCGTCGCCCTTGACGATCCGCTCGTCGAAATTGAAACCGACAAGGTCACGCAGGAGATATCCGCACCCGCAGCCGGTATTCTTGAAGACATCCTCATGGTGTCTGGAATGGATGCAACACCGGGTGCGGTTCTTGGCCGTATTCGTCTGAAGGGCGCCGCTGCCAACACTGAAAATTCACACGAAACTCGATCTTTGGCGCCTGGCGGGACGACCGGTACTGGCGACCGTTTTTCGCCTGCGGTTCGCAGTGCTGGCGTAAAATACGGCATCGATCCGGCTCACGTTGTCGGCACCGGCACAGGGGGGCGAGTGACCCGCGCGGACATGGATGCGGCGTTCGAGACAAAGCAGCGGACACGAAGCGATCAAGCGACTTCGTCCGTGCAAATTCCGGACGCCCCCAAACCAGGCACAATCGCCCGCGACGAAGTCAGTCTCGGCTCACGCAAGATCACTCATACGCCCATGCGGCTTTCCATTGCACGGCATATGTTGGAGTCCGCGACGACAGCCCCTCACGTCACGGCGATCTTCGAGGCGGATTTCACCGCGGTCATCAAGCATCGCGAGAAAAGCAAGGCGGTCTTTGCCGCCGACGGCGTGAATCTATCCTATACGGCTTATATCATCGCTGCCTGCGTCGTGGCGATGCGGGCGGTCCCGGAGATCAACAGCCGCTGGCACGACGACTATCTCGAGGTATTCGACGACATCAATATCGGCGTTGGCATGGCGCTCAGCGATAAAGGACTGATCGTTCCTGTGATCAGGCAGGCGCAGGCGCTCTCGCTATCGGCCATCGCAGCCAGACTTCAGGACCTGACCGACCGCGGGCGGGCCGGCGGCTTGACGAACGCGGATATGCGCGATGGCACCTTCACCATTTCGAACCACGGCGTATCGGGCTCGCTGGTCGCCGCGCCGATCATCATCAATCAACCGCAATCGGCGATCCTTGGCGTCGGGAAATTGGAAAAGCGTGTGATCGTGCGGGAAGTCGGTGGCCTCGACACAATCCAGATCCGACCGATGGCCTACGTCTCGTTGACGATAGACCATCGCGCGCTCGATGCGCATCAGACAAACGCCTGGTTGACACGCTTCGTCGAAGCCCTGGAAAACTGGCACGGGTAGCGGGCGCGTAACGAGAAGGGGCGCACGAGGCGCCCCTTCTCTGTCATTTGGCATTGCGGATCGTCAGTGCCGGATTATGCGCAAAGAAATTGTGCGGCTCTATATGGATCGTCTTCCATTCTGTCGACATGACAGGCCAATCCTCCATGCGCGGGATATGGTGGAAGCCAGCGGTGAACCAGGTCACGATATCCTTGCCCATGAGCGGCTTGTTGGCCTTGACCCATTGAGGCAGCGTATCCGAGCCATCGCTCTGCATTGCATATTTGCCGCCAGCATATTGCTGATCGATGTCGTAGACGGTGTTCCAGACCGAATACTCGATATATGCGTTACGCTTCATCGGCGGATCCTTGGCAAAGTCGAACGGGCCGTAGGCAACATCGCCATGATGGATCATCCAGCCAAGTTCCTGGCCGAGATAGCCTTCGCGGGACGGATCGGAAATCATGAAGTACCGCGGCTTCATCGCCGACAATTGATATCGCGCCTCCATCTCAGTCTTCGGCATCGTATGCTGCACCGTCCACATCGAGCGACGCGGATTCTTGGCATCAACAGCGGCCGGAACGATATCCATCGTGCCGAAATGGTTGACAGGCTGGTCTACGTCGAAGTCGATGCGGAAGTTGAAGTAGTGGTCGTGGTTTGCCGCCACCAGGTTCGGTGCGATCAGCGTGCCGTGAGCAGTGTCATCCGTTGCCGTCGGATCATTCACCGATGTCGCTGCGACGCCCTTTACCGCGTCCAGACCCGTTGCGCCGATCATGAGCCTGATCTGGCCGTCCTGCTGGAGGCGGTAGTCGATAAGGTAGTCATAGTTTCCGACCTCGGAGGCGGTTCGTACTACGAGCTCAGTCGCCGGTCGACCTTCAGCCGGGACCGGTTTCTCAGGCGTCTGAGCGAAGACTTCGAAGTGGCGCCACGCCGGATCGCCGACGCTGCGTTCAAACACGCAAATCGCGTTGGGGATGGTCAACGGGTTGCCCTTGTCGTCGGCAATCGTTGCGGGCAGGAAGGTCGCATAGTCAGGGCAATCGACGCCGGAACGCAGTGGGCTGAGGAAGAGGCCGAAACCATACTCTCCGCTGTCCATGTAGGTACGCCAGTACCAGCCCTCGGTCGGATCCATATAGGGGACGAATACCTCAGAAAGATGCGACTGGTAGATCACCGAACGCCACTTGTCCCCATCCTTCACGTCGAGATTTGAGACGACAAGGCCAGGACGCTTGTCAACGCGGAAGTTCATCCGCCACATGTCCCATTCCAGGTGGCTGCCCGAAATCTTGTAGTTCGGACCGCCGGGCTGGGAGAGCTTTGCTGGATTCATTTCTGGACGGAGCGGTTCGCGGTCGGCGACCTCTTTCTCGCTATAGCCCCAGTTGTCCTTCGGGCCATCGATCACGCCGGTGTCGATGACGCGCAGGACCTTCTTCTTGCCGATGTCATAAACGGCGAAAAGGCCCTCGATTGGCTTTGCGTAGAAGTTCGATCCCTCTGGAACCTTGTAGCAGGGAACCTTCATCAGACGCGAATTCTCGTATTCGTCGGTGAAGAAATTGCCCGCGGTCAGCGGCAGGCAGAAAGCCTGTTCGGGCGTCAGGCCGCGCTTCTTCAGACCGGCGATCATATCGGGATTGGCAAGCGCACCCTGCAGGGCGTCCATGAACTCGGCAAAGAGCACCATCGGTTGCCCTTTGATCGGAGTCGTGCTCTCGACCGTGCCCCTGGTGATGTTGACGACCGCCTCCTTGAACCCCTGTGGGCTCGTCAGCTGGACTTTCGCCTCACGGTCGAGATTGTCGCCTTCCCTCCAGGACAAAACCTGTTCCTTGGCGGGTTCTTTCAACTCGATCAGCGGATAGAGCGTATTGTCGTCGACAACCTTCTGGTCGCGCAGGATCCTGTTGATCTTCTGGTATTCCTCAGCCGTCAGCCCATCCAGCGGATGAGCGATGGCTGCCGGCGCACAAAGCGCCAGAAGCAAGCCCGCCGAAGCCATGTATCGCTTCATGTTCATTTACATCCTCCCTATCGCATGCCCTTGATGATCAAGCGAATACCACCTGGATATTCGTGTATTCCTGCAGCCCTTCCTCGGCGAATTCGACGCCGAACCCGGAAGCCTTTACGCCGCCGAACGGGGCGTTCGGCTGAATGGCACCGTGCTTGTTGACCCAGACGGAACCGCATTGCATGCGGCTCGCAACCGCCTTTGCGGCCGAAATGTCGGACGACCAGACGGAACCTCCGAGGCCATTGGCGCTATCGTTGGCAAACGCAATTGCCTCGTCGACGCTGCTGTATTTGATGATCGGGAGCGCGGGCCCGAACTGCTCCTCGTCGACAAGCGGATCGCCGTTCTTCAAACCGGCGACAATAGTCGGCGGGAAGAACAGCCCCTCACCCGGTTCACCGCCCAGCAACACCAATCCTCGTTCTTTGGCGTCACTGACCAGGCGTGAGAGCTTTTCGAACTGCATACGGTTCTGCACGGGACCAAGAACGCTGCCCTCCTCCATGCCGTCCCCGACGGGAACGTTGCGCGCGTAGGCCACGAGAGCATCACAGACGGCATCATGGATCGATTCGTGCACATAGAGGCGCTTCATCGCCGCGCAGGTCTGGCCATTGTTGATGAAGGCGCCCCAGAACAGGCCTTCGGCAATCGCCTGCGGATCGGCATCGGGTAGAACGATTCCGGCATCGTTCCCGCCGAGTTCGAGGGTCAGGCGCTTCATCGTCTCTGCAGCGGAGCGCATGACTTTCTGGCCGGTCGCGCAAGAACCCGTAAACACGATCTTGCTGATATCAGGATGAGCCGACATTGCCGCGCCGATGTTGAACTCTCCGTCGTCGCCGGTCACGACGTTCAGGACACCAGGCGGCAGCACCTCGTTCATGATCTCGACCAGGCGAAGCGTCGCAAGCGGCGTCAGCGGCGACGGCTTGATGACGACCGTGTTGCCGGTACGCAGTGCCGGCATGACGTGCCAGATGGCGATCATGACCGGAAAGTTCCAAGGGGTAATCGAGCCGACGACGCCGAGCGGCTTGCGATAAAGCTCGACACGGCCCTCGCTGTTGTCCTGCAGGACCTTGGGCGGCAACGTCAAGGCAGTCGTGTATCCTGCCCAGGCAACCGTGCCGCCCATCTCCCAGCGCGAGCCGAGACCGTTCAGCGGCTTGCCTTGCTCGAGCGTGATCAGCCGCGCGAGTTCTTCGGCATGCGCTTCGATCCGGGCGGTGACGGCCGCACATGCTGCCTGCAGTTCCTGATCGCCCTTTGCCGACCATGTCGGGAACGCGGCCTTGGCGGCAGCAACGGCTGCATTGAGCTCTGCAGCACCCATGTTGGGCACGCGGCCAGCTTCGATCCCCGTCGCCGGATTGAGTACGCTGAAGCTGCGCTCGCCAGTTATCGGCTTTCCGTCGATTATGGCGCTGTGGATCGTCATTCTCACCTCCTCCGAATGAGGTCCCGACCATTGGACGGGACTGCCTGGTAGCGGAGACTAGGCGATAGCGGGCTTCAGGGCTTGGACTGGGCCGTCGTCATCTTTGGACAAATCCGTCAGTGGCGACGCGCAACAACGCCCGGCGCCGATCCGTATTTCTTTCGGAACTCGCGATAGAAGTAGGACAGGTCGTTGAAGCCCGCATCATAGGCGACGGCGGCAATTCCTTCGGTCGGCTTGGCAGGACGCGGCTGGGTAAGCGCCGTGTGCGCCAGTTCCAGCCGACGGTTAAGCAAGCGGTGGCCAGGTGTCTCGCCAAGCGGGCGGAAGTGTCGCTGCAACATGCGCTCCGAAACATTGAGGCGCCTTGCCAATTCGCCAGGCCCAAACGTCGGATCGGCACGGTATCGATCGATCATGGCAAGCGCTCGAGATAGCAGCGTCTCGCCAATTCCGGCAGCTTCGCCTGTCTTGATACCGTGGAGGTAGGCACCCAGGAGGGACAACATCGCCTCGCCGAGCTGCGTCGACACGCCAGGCTCTTTCAGCATCTTGGTAATCACCGCCCGCATGGCCAACCAAAGGGGATCCTCCCGACTGATGGCGACACCGTCGGTGCAGGTCTTTCCGAACCGATGCAGCATCTCGCCGCGTGGCATATGGACTGATAGCTGGCTGGAGCGCTCGCCGTCATAGACGAACGATGAGGGTCGAACGGAATCGACAAGAAACATGTCTCCTGGAGCAAGCCGAGCCGAATGCTCTCCCTGCTCCACGCGACAGTGCCCCTCGTCCTGGATCAGCAAGAACAGGTGTTCACCGGGGTCTTGCCGGATTGATTTCACTCCGCGCTGCACGTGGCGGGCGTCAAGTGAGACAATTGCGGTATCGAACAGCCCCATGCGGCGCGTTGCCACATCGCCGGCCATCACATCGCTGCGGGCCATAGGCTCGACATCAAACGCGCCGCAGACCTTCCGGATTTCCTCCTGCAGAAGCTCCACAGCCATCGGCTTGTGCACTGGCTTCACCAGCGACTGCATTCTTCCCTCCCTGGCTCCTGCAGACTTGACTAAGCGCTCCCGTCGTATCGCATCCTGTTGCGAATTGATACAGGTCATCTATCCGCGCATCCTCACCTCGCGTTTCTGCTTGCCAATCTCAGCCAAGGTCTCTCCAACGTGATCCGGATGTCCCCTTGCTGCATCCTGCTGGCTCGGCGAATGCCATCAGGCCGCATGAAGACGCACAATGCTACGCTATGGTAGCGTTTTTGATTGACTACAACACGCCATGCGCTAGCTCTTATACAAACAACTGATTCAATTTCGTGGGATGCATCGAAGAACTTAGGCGCGGCGCAACGAGGAGGCCAAACCCATATGCCGGAAAATCGTGCGAATTGGCCTAAGCTGGTTCCACAGGGGTCCGAATTCTTCAGCCGCGCCGAGGCAGCTTTCTCGCTTTGGGATTTAGACCTCGTCCTTGTCGATTGGTCCAAAAAACTTGCAGAGCGCTCCGGCTTTAGCGAGGGGCCCCTGACGAAATTGGCTGAGGTTTACCCCGCACTCGCAAACCCTCCTTCCGCAGACCTCGTACAACTCGTCATCAAGACCGGCCGGCCACAATCCATCCGGTTAGGCGTGTCAACCGACAACCGCTATGACCTGCTCCTGCTGCCTGCCAAAGACGGGTTGGCGGTCGTCGAAATCGAGGCTGCTGATCGCACCGAGACGACAACTGCGCAGGAGCAGGAACGAGCGTTGCTCTTGCATCAGGCAACCCACGACGTCCTGACCGGACTGCCCAACCGGCGGCAGTTTAGCGATGAATTGGGGCGGCTTCTTCCTTCGGACGACAAGAGCGGTCTTGCGCTGATGCAGATTGACCTGGACGACTTCAAGCCGGTCAACGATACGCTGGGCCACGGCGCTGGAGACATTGTTCTAAAGCTTGCCGCCGGCAGGATCCGAAGTGTGCTTGGCACCAACGAGACAGCCTTCCGTCTTGCCGGTGACGAATTCGCGATCATACAGACTGCTGGCGAGCAGCCAGGTGAAGCCGAGCAATTGGCCGAAGCGTTGGTTGGCGAATTCAAGAAGCCATTTATAGTGGATGGCATCACTGTCTTTGTGGGAGCAAGCATCGGTATTGCGATCGCGCCCCGCGATGGCGATGAAGGCGAGCAATTAATGAAAGCAGCCGACGTCGCCCTTTATGCTGCCAAAAAGGAAGGACGGCGCCGCGCGAGAACCTTTGACCCCAGTATGTTGGTAGTACTGGAACAACGGGAGGTGCTGAGACGCAGCCTTAGGGTCGCACTCCAACATGGCGAATTCTTCCTCGAATATCAGCCGCTTGTCGACCGCTCGCGTACCGTGACGGGCTTCGAGGCGCTCCTGCGCTGGCGCCATCCGAGGCTCGGTGTGATCCCTCCAATCGCCTTTATCCCGATGGCAGAGGCCGATGGGCTGATGAGCGAAATCGGTCAATGGGTGCTGGAAGAAGCCTGTCGGGAAGCTCTGAGCTGGCCGGACCATTATACTGTTGCCGTCAATCTGTCCCCCGCAGAATTCTTGACAGCAGGCTTCACCGATCGCGTGTCGCAAACTCTCGATCTGGTCGGCCTTCCCGCCGAACGCCTGGAACTCGAGATTACGGAAACCGTCCTTCTGGAGCGTACAATCAACAATCTCGATACTTTGAATACCCTTAACGTGCTTGGCATCCAGATATCGCTCGACGACTTCGGGACCGAGTACTCGTCCTTAAGTTACCTGAAGAATTTTCCCTTCGATAACATCAAGATCGACAGATACTTCATCAACGACCTCCTTGACGACGAAAAGAGTCAGACGATCGTGCGCTCCGTCATTGCGCTGTCGCATGGGCTCGGCATGCGCGTCACTGCCGAGGGCGTGGAGACAGCCGAACAAGCCGCGTGGCTGTTGGAGGAGGGCTGCGACAGGCTGCAGGGACACTTCCTGAGCCCACCCTTGCACGCAGACCACATTGGCCAATTCGTCGGCCACCGGAAAGCGCGACGGACAAACGGCGGCGCAACGAGGACTGTGACTGGTCCGGAAGGAGGACGGATGACGATTGGCCTAGGAGGTGCGGTGTGAAAAGGCAGGAGGCGAGAGCGATGGCGGGCACGGCTTTCGATCAGCTCCTTGACCTGGAAATGGAGATGGCCACCTTTACCGCCGATTGGCTGCATTGCGACCAACTGTCGAACTATGTCGCTCGTATGGTGAGCCACGACCGCCGTGATCCGCTGCGTCACGCCAACCTTCTCTCTTCGGCTCTCAACGAACTTCTCGAGATGTCGTTTCGTTCCGACGCGCAAGAGGGTGCGTTGACATGCGGCTTCTATCGCCATGGGCAGATAGAGCGGATCGAGTTGAGCTTTCCCTGCGCGTCACAACAGCGACGCTATTACTCTGACCTCGTTAATGGTCTGAGAGACAATGGAAAACTGGCGAGCTACATAGAGGTCATCGGCGACGAAACTGCGCCCATCGAGAAGGCGGTCCTGTTGGGATTGGCGATCAACTATGAAGCGGAAATAGAGCTGCGCGCCTCGCCAGCCGATACGCTCACCTTCGTGGTCGACCTGCCGCTTGAGAGGCTCCTCAATTGAGCACGATAAGTTCTTCACCCGCCTTCACGACGCAGTTCGACACCAGCAATCAGGAGTTTGTCGCAACCGGTGTTCTCCGGCCACGTTCGATCGCCGATATTGCCGATGATCTTTTACTGTTGCGAGACAAGATTGAAACGGTCCAGGGCGTTTTCTACATCAAT
This sequence comes from Rhizobium mesoamericanum STM3625, assembly GCF_000312665.1. Lineage (GTDB taxonomy): Bacteria > Pseudomonadota > Alphaproteobacteria > Rhizobiales > Rhizobiaceae > Rhizobium > Rhizobium mesoamericanum. Next base: position 424,779 of record NZ_HF536773.1, read on the forward strand.
CTGAAGCGCGTCACGCATATGAACAGTACGGCATTTCGTGCCCTTGCGCGCGTCTTGGTCGATGCCTCCCGCTCGCGGCCGGAGCTCAAGATTGTCGTTCTCGTGTCGAGCGTAGTTACATGGGCTACGCAGATGTTTCGCCACCTTGGCGAACTCTCGCCCAATATCTCCATGGAAATCTACGACTCCGCCTTCTACCCGGGCCAGACGTTCGTCGAGAGCAGGAGCTTCATCCCTATCCTGCGGACCCAAACGAAGATGACGTGGCGCCACGAACGGGAAATCCTGCAGCGTCACGGCCTTCGCAACGGCATGGCGATCGCCGATATCTGTTGCGGGGTCGGCGATTTTGCCATGCTTGTCAGGAAGGAATTCAATCCGGCGAGGATCGTTGCCCTCGACCACTCGACAGCAAGCCTCGACTATGCGCGCTCTGTTGCGGAAAAATTCTGCGTCCGAGATATCGAATACACCTACGGCGACGCATCCCAAATGCTATTCGAATCCGATCAGTTCGATTTCGTGACGTGCCGGCACTCCCTGCAGATCTTTGATCGGCCAGAACTTCTCCTGAAGGAACTCTATCGGATCTGCAAGCCAGGCGGCAGGGTTTACATTACCAACGAAAAGAACTCCCACTGCCTGGGCGAACCGCGGGCCGATAGCATCAGTTGGACCTATAACGAGGTTGCCAAGCTCTTTCGCCATTTCGACATGGACGTTGAAATGGGGCCGAAAGGATCCCGTCTTTTGTTGGACACCGGTTTCGAAGATGTGCGGATCGAAAGCTTCATGGTCACCAACCTCGACGGCGATCCGCAGGATTTCGCCGATGTCATCGAAGCATGGGAGGATGTATATGCGGGCGAGATGTGCGTGAGACGCGGAGATCCTCCGGAATTCATCGAACGATTCAGGCAGGGATTTAGGGATCACATCTTTGCCGCCCTTCATCCGCGAGGCTATGCCGGTTGGCCGATCTGGGCGGCGTCGGGACAGAAGCCGCTATGACCGTTTCTCCAACCAAGCTAACCCTCGGATTGCGCTCGTTTCGGACGAAATTCCTGATCGTTGTCGGCGGTGCCGTGCTTTTCGATCTTCTTGTCAGCGGCAGCCTCGCGCTTTGGAACGTGCAGCGGCTATCGCGCGACGCAACCACACAGGTCGGCCAGGGCCTTGAAAAGGCGAGCCAGGACTATATCCGCTCCTACACCGATTCCACGGCTTCGCAGGTGGGCCTGCTTCTTGACCAGGTCCACTCCGACGTTAAAGCCCTCGCCGGAGTGCTCCAGGCTCAGATCGATCGACCGATCAGGAACGAGGCGGTCGGCGCCGCCATGGCAAAAGCCGATCCCGACGCAGTGACCGTGAGTTTTAACAGCAGCGGCCATTGGGCCCAAAACCTTCCGGGCTCGCCGTCCGTCGTCAGTGTCTGGGGTTACCTGCTGGACAAGGACCATCATCCGCTGCCGCAAGTGCAGACCGATATCGAAACCAGCGCCGTCCTTGATCTCGTAGCGCCGAACCTTCTGCGGACCGGTGCCTCCAAACTCCAGATGTATTACATCGGCCCGAAGGAACGGCCGATCTTTAGGACGGCTCCCTATACGGAACAGGCACAGACGTTCGACAAGCTTTATCCCGGCCACAATGACGCGAACTTCTGGGATTTCTTCTTTCCGGGCATTTACGAGTCATGGCAGCAATGGGCGCGCAATCCCGCGGCCCGCCCCGTCCCCGAAGACATTACCCAGACCGCTCCCTACACCGATGCCATCACAGGAAAGCTGATCGTCAGTTTCTTCCATCCTCTCTGGACGGCCGATCGACAGGGCGTCGCGGGAACGGCGGGTGCCGATATCACGCTTGATCAGCTTGCAGAGATCGTCGAACACGTGAAGGTCGCGGAGAGTGGCTTTGGCTTTCTGGCGATGTCGGATGGCAATGTTGTTGCAATCAATGCCGCCGGAGAGAAGGTGATCGGGCTACGCGCGGCGAGCGACGCGACCAGCAAGGGTGTGACAGGGCTGGACCGCTCCTTGCGCAACAGCTCGCAAAAGGCCGTTGCATCGCTTCCACTCGATACCAACGGCGTCGTCCAGCACATCTCCCTCAACGAGAATGGCCAGGACATCCCCTATCTGGTCGTCACCAGACAGCTCAACCCGTCCAACCTGTGGGTCAACGGTCCTGTCCAGCGCGAAGTCATGTCGCTTGGCATCGTCGTGCCGGAGCAAGAGATCTATGCCTCCCTCATTGCGGCAAGGGCCAAGATTGCACGGGCAACCAACCGCATCCTCGTCTATCAGATCGCCGCGGTTCTCGTGTCGCTGCTCATCGTGGCGGCTGCGGTGTTTGCCGCATCGAAGCGCATTACCAGCGGGATCCGGGCGCTAGCGGCCGCCGCCAAGCGAATCGAGGCGAAGGACTATTCAGTCAGGGTCGACATTCACACCAACGATGAAGTCGCGCAGGCTGGGCTCGCTTTCAATCGCATGGCCGAGCAGATCAGCTTCCACACCGAAAACCTTGAAAATTTGGTCGCAGAACGAACCAAGGAGATCGAGGAAGCGAAGGAGGAAATCTCAGCTCTCAACACGCAGCTGAAGAGCGAGAACCTGCGTCTTGGCGCAGAACTCGATGTGGCCCGACACATCCAGATGATGGTGTTGCCGCGTGCAGCCGAACTCGGTGCAGTCGAGAATCTGGAGATTGCCGCCTACATGCGCCCCGCCGACGAGGTTGGCGGCGACTACTATGACGTGTTGCAGAATGGCGGAAGCCTGAAGATCGGCATCGGGGACGTTACCGGCCATGGTCTAGAGAGCGGCGTGCTGATGCTGATGGTGCAGTCGGTCGCCCGAGCCCTGCAGGAGGCGGGAGAGACGGACCCTTCGAAATTCCTCGCACACCTGAACCGAGCGATATTCAAGAACATCGAGCGGACGAGGACCGACAAGCATCTCACCTTGTCGTTTCTTGACTATGATGGCGAGCGCCTCACCATTTCAGGGCAACATGAAGATCTCATCGTCGTGCGCCAGACAGGTGAGGTCGAGCGGATCGATACTGGTGACCTCGGCCTTCCGGTGGGGCTGGAATCAGACATCTCGCCCTTCGTGGACACCCGCGAAATACCCTTCCAAAGCGGGGACGTGATCGTGCTTCACACGGACGGCGTCACAGAAGCCGAGAACGCTCGTGGCGAATTGTTCGGCATCGACCGACTTTGCCAAAGCGCGCACCGTCTGCATGGTCGCTCAGCGGAGGACGTAAAGAACGGCATCGTCGAGGGGCTCATGGCCTATATCGGAACGCAGAAGATACATGATGACATCACACTCGTTGTGATGCGGCATAGGTGATGAACATGACAGTCGTGGTCTTTGGACACGAACACCTCGCATTCCCTGATATAAAGCACGCGGTCCGGCTTCGGCTGCTTGATGGTCCGCTTGATCTCGCCTGGAAGCACTCCGGGATGACATCCGATTTCATCGCGGAGATGATGTCCCAAAGGTTACGTCCATCGAGGCGGCTCTATAATCAACTCAAGCAGGATATCGTCTATCTGGCAAACGAACTGATCGAGAACGCAATCAAGTTTCGCGCGCGCGGAGAGGTCGTCGTGGAGGCGTTGGCGCAGACGGATTGTTTTCGGCTTCGGGTATCCAATTTTATCGACAGCGAGACGGCAACGAAATTCCAGCGGCAGCTCATGAACATAACCGTCGGCGATCCCGGCGATCTGCTTATTCAGCAGATCGAGGCGAGCGCCACAATGACCGGCAACATTTCCGGACTGGGTTTGTTGACCCTGATGAGCGACTACGAGGTGCAGTTTGCCTGGCGTTTCGAGGAGAACAGCTCCACCCAACCAACAAGACTTGAAACCTATGCCGCGATGGCCATTCCGGCATGAAACTGCGAAAGGTGCGCCATGGAAATTAGAGAAGAAGCCTACCGTATCTGGTCTGAAGGCAGCACCGTCTATTTCGATGGGACCATGCGGCTGGCGGGACCCGATGCCTACGCGCCCATCCACGAACTCGCCATGAAGGCGCTCGATGATGGCGATGGCAAGACCACCTTTGACCTGACGGGTCTGGAATTCCTCAATTCCTCCGGAATAAACCTTCTCGCGAAGTTGACGATCGAAGCGCGCAAGCGTCCGCACATCCATCTGACCGTACTGGGCTCATCCCAGATCTCGTGGCAGATGAAGTCATTACCCAACCTGAAGAAGCTGCATCCCGGCGTCGATCTGAGAATGACCTGACCGACGCAAGAACAGATATGGAACCAAGAGAAGCGGAGCTTGCCTGATCGAGTGATGGAGACCGACTTGCCAGACGACGAACGATCTCGCCCCTCCCCTGCGCAACCCGACGGCGCTGCGCATGTCGAACGCCGCCGTTTTCCTCGCGAGACGAAGCCACCCGACGAGCGACCAGTACCTCCGCCAGCATTGGAGCCATTGCGATTTTCCACGCATGGTCTCGAACCTGAGCAGCAGTTTGCTGCCTGGCAGGCTTACGTAGCCCCGCTGGTCGATGTCCGGCTTCCGGACAACTTGACCCCTGACGCAGGGTTTAAAGCCGATCACGCGGCCTGGAATCTCGGCGGCATGCTGATCGTACAGCAAAGCACGCCTGCCCATAGCTACATACGCTCGGAAGCCAAGGTGAGGTCGAACCTCATCGACCACTGGCATATTTCGATATTGCGCAGCGGCCGAACATGGACGGAGGTTGATGGCCATGTTTCTCACGGCGAGCCGGGAAAGATGGAACTGCGAACTTTGGGTCACCCTTTTCGAGGGCGCTCTACGGATGCCCAAACCCTGTCGCTCTATCTGCCGCGCGAGTTGCTTTATTCCTCGTCTTCCGAAATCAGGAACAACATTACGCTATCGGGAACACCCACCAAACTGCTGATCGACTATCTGGTCGGCGTCGAGGCAAAACTTGCGGAGCTGGCGGACGGCGATCTTTCACATGTCCTCCAGACGGTCCGCGACATGATCTTGACCTGCGTTGCATCCTCAGCAGCATATTCCTCGCCCCCAGAGCAACACAGCAGCTTGCCGCTCAAAGAACGGGTCCACCGCTTCATCCAACACAATTTGATGTCGCCCGACCTGACCACCGAACGCTTGTGCAAGGAATTGGGCGTGTCGCGTACACGACTCTATCAGGCTTTCGAGCCTGACGGCGGCGTCCATCACTATATTCAACGACGCCGGCTTCTGTCGGCACACGCAGCGCTATGTGATGCGGCCAACCGGCAGCAGATCATCGACATCGCATTTGCAGCCGGCTTTTCCTCTGCCGCGCATTTCAGCCGCGCCTTCAGCAAGGAATTCGGCTACAGCCCACGCGAGGCGCGCAATGTCGCCGTTCCGCCTTACCTGGCGCACGCCGTCGCACCGGCTCCAGAGGGCGAGCGCGCTCATTCCTTCGACAAATGGCTGAAAATGCTTGGCCACAACCACGCATCCTGAGCCAGTCGAGTGCGCTGCGTGGAAAGACGGTAGTTTATTCTACCAATGGTTTCTCCTCCAGCAAGGAGCAACCCACTCCAATTAAAAGGCGCAAGAGGTCCCTGGTCGCTGAAGCAGCAGACCAGAGAAATGGACGCTGCTGCAAGTTTTGGGATCCGCAGCTAACGACATGCAAACCATAAGTCATTAAAAAAGAAGCATAATAGCGCATGGCAAGAGGTAGAGTGCATGAGGAATGCACTCCTGGTGCAACAAGGCAAACCGGCAGGGGGCGCATCAATGGAAGCTATCCGTTTGAAAATGCAAGCAGCGAATGATCCCTATAGAACGCTCAACCGCGAGGAGGCACTTGCGGCGGCTTTCCACGATTTCGTGCAAAGGGTTCTCTCAGCAGGTTGGAATGAACCAGAGGTTGCTCTAACTCTGGCTGACATCGCCGATGATTACGTCATGGCACTCGCTCGAAGGGTTGCTAATTAGTGTAGCGTACCGTCCGCGCGTCGCAGCTGGGGGCACACGCGGAATTATCAGCATCCCTTCAACGCAGCCGAGGCCCACCGAACATGCAAGCGGCGGGCCTCGGTCGTCTAACGGCCTCGTCGTCAACACTTTGCCGAAGCTTCGGTCACGAGTTCAATGCGATAGTGATTGAATATAGTCGTAAGCGATGGTGGTCTCTTCGCTTGTTCCCTCATCATAGACTTTGGCCAGCGTGGCGTGCAAGTCGGGAGAGTAAAGCGCGCTCCAGACGTCTACCGGTTGGCCCGCTCGCTTCGTTTCCTGCCTGACTCTGAAAGCCTCATATTCGCAGCGGCCAACTGCAACGGTTTCCTGCTTCGTCACCGTCAACTTCAATGTCCATGGATCCTTGGACTGCTGCGGATCGAAGGGAACAAAGCTGATGATGTGGTGCGCATCTTTCTTCAGCGGAAGAACGCGTCTTCAAATCCACCAAGCGGATAAATCGCATATCGCTCATCATTGCTGAAACGCGACAGGTCGATCAGGCCCCCGTATGAATAAATAGTTTGCTTATCCGACCCCCCGAAGGAATTGGTTATTGCCAGCAGCGGCCCCTGTGCCGGTCTGAACTCACTGATCGCACCGGAATTTCGCAACAAGAAACCCTTCTTCGCTGTCTTAGCCGATGGGCAATCAACCGCATTCGCGGCAACAGGAAGGACAATGGCAAAGAATAATCCAAATAGACATTTCGTAATCATGATCTACCGATCGAAGACAGTTGAAAGCGATTGACCTTTAGATTGACCGCAATAGAATTTCCACAGCCAATCTCGCATAGGTTGCACTTCCGCACAGTCTCTTTTCAGCAATGATACGTCAGCCGGATTATTTTGTTTGTCGATCGTCAAAAGGCGGTTTGACTGCGCTGCCAATCATATCGACGCGGAAATATGGTCGATACCGACCGTCACTTGCTTTACAGCTATGTCCCACTCTGTAAAGTCCTCAAGCGCAGCCAATCGGCAGCGGCTCGAATGCACACGACGAGCGCTGCCTACAAGGAGGAATGATGTTTCATCATGTTTCTATTGGCGTGGCCGATCTCGAGCGCGCGCGCAAGTTTTACGATGCAGCACTCGAGCCCCTGGGCTATACGAGGCTTTCCACGAGTGACAGGTGGTTGGGCTATGGCGCGGAAGACCCAAAGCTTTGGATAAAGCTCGCCGAGCGCCCGGTCGTTCCCGATATGGAGTCTGGCCTGCACTTCTGTTTTGTTGCCGGCAGCGAGGAAAGTGTCAGGGCTTTTCACGCAAACGCAACGGCAAACGGCGGAACCGACAACGGAGAACCCGGAGTACGGCCCGAATACGCATCTTTCTACTATGCAGCATTCGTCATCGATCCGGACGGCTATCGCCTGGAAGCCTTTTTCCATCGCCCTGAGTAAGCCCTTGGTGGGATTGCCTCGAATGCTGCTGGTCACAAGGCAACCGCATGTCGCAACGTCTTGAACCGGTCTCCTCTCACGCGCCTTCCGCGGTCATCTGGGTGGGCTTCATCGCGATGTGCGTCGGCATGTTCATGGCGATCCTCGACGTGCAGGTCGTCGCGACATCCTTGCCGACGATCCAACAGGCCATCAATATCGACCCCGATCAGATGAGTTGGATCCAGACCGTCTACCTGATCGCGGAGGTCGTCGCCATACCGCTGACCGGCTTGCTGACACGCGTCTTGACGATGCGATGGCTGTTCGTCGCCTCCATCGGCCTGTTTGTCATTTCATCCGCCGGCTGTGCGGCAAGCAGCGACTTCAACGAAGTGGTGAGCTGGAGGGCGCTGCAAGGCTTTTCCGGAGGAACTTTGATTCCGGCAGTATTTTCGGCCGTTTTCATCCTCTTTCCCAATGAGCGGCAGGCGATTGCCACGACAATTGCCGGCGTGCTGGCGGTCCTTGCTCCGACGGTCGGACCGATCATCGGCGGCTGGCTGACGGCGACCTACTCATGGCACTGGCTGTTCCTCATCAACATCGTTCCTGGCATTGTCTCGGCACTGATAGCGTGGCGGTCGCTGCCGCGGCAGAAGGGTGACTTCTCCGAACTTCGACATCTCGACGGTTTGTCACTCGTGATGATGGCGTTGGCGCTGACATGTCTCGAATTGGGACTGAAGGAAGCTCCGACCAACGGCTGGATTTCGCCCTATGTTTTAAGCCTGCTGTCCGTAAGCCTTGTATCTGGAACCGGGTTCGCATCCAGGTCGCTGCAAAGGACGCGCCCGATCGTCGATCTGCATCATTTTCGTGATCGGAACTTTTTTGTCGGCTCGACCCTCAGTTTCGTGCTTGGGATCGGCCTTTTCGGCTCTGTCTATCTCATGCCGGTTTTCCTTGCCTTCATCAGGGGGCACAATGCCCTCGAAATCGGGATGACAATGCTGGTAACGGGTATTACGCAGCTGATCGCCGCACCGATCGCCGTTGCGCTCGAAAAGCGAACGGATCCGCGCCTGCTTTCGGCCGCAGGCTTTGCGGTGTTCGCGATCGGACTGGGGATGAGCGCATTTCAGGATCCACGTTCCGATTACGACGCCATGTTCTGGCCCCAGGTCGTGCGTGGCGCTGCGATCATGTTCTGTCTGCTGCCACCAACGCGCCTGGCACTCGGAACCTTGCCACCGGCGCGAGTACCCGATGCAAGCGGGCTCTTCAATCTGATGCGCAACCTTGGCGGAGCGATCGGCATCGCAATGATCGATACGATCATCTACACGCGTTCGGAGCCGCTTGGGCAGGCGCTATGGGATCAGCTGCGAGCCGGCGACTTAGCCGCGGCAAGATTTGTCGGAGCTCCGGAGGGAACGATCACCGGCAGCCCCGGCAACTTCACTCCCGACACGATCGCGGCCTTGGATCCGCTGGTACAGACGGCAGCAAGCGTCCAAGCGATCAACGAGGCTTGGCTGGTCGCCGCCGTCCTGGCAGGCTGTGCGCTGCTCTTTTTACCACTTGCCAGACCGGTCGCGCCGCCCCAATGAGGTGACGCAACCTCAAGGGTGAACAGAGCGTTCAATCGTCTTTCCATGGCGGATGCCGCTTCCCATGTTAAGCCAATCGCAAATCCACGGAAAAACGTGATCTCCAACGGGCAAAAATCATGAAGAAAATCGGCTTTCTCTCCTTCGGCCACTGGGCACCCTCTCCCCAATCGCAGACCCGCTCCGCAGGCGACGCGCTGCTCCAATCGATCGACCTTGCCGTTGCTGCTGAAGAGCTCGGCGCGGACGGCGCCTATTTCCGCGTCCACCATTTTGCCCGACAGCTCGCCTCCCCCTTCCCGTTGCTGGCCGCAGTCGGCGCTAAGACGAAAAATATAGAAATCGGGACCGCGGTCATCGACATGCGCTACGAGAACCCGCTTTACATGGCCGAGGACGCTGGGGCCGCCGATTTGATAGCCGGCGGGCGCCTGCAGCTCGGCATCAGCCGTGGCTCGCCCGAACAAGTCATCGATGGATGGCGTTATTTCGGCTACCAACCCCAGGACGGGTCGACAGACGCCGATATGGGTCGCAGCCATGCCGAAGTCTTCCTGGACGCGCTCAAAGGCGAAGGCTTTGCTCGGCCGAACCCGCGCCCAATGTTCCCCAACCCGCCAGGGCTGCTGCGCCTTGAACCCTATTCGGAAGGGTTGCGCGAACGCATCTGGTGGGGCGCCGGATCCAACGCAACTGCAATCTGGGCAGCCAAGCTCGGCATGAACCTGCAAAGTTCGACGCTGAAAGACGACGAAACGGGCGAACCCTTCCATGTCCAGCAGGCAGCGCAAATTCGCGCCTATCGCGAGGCATGGAAGGATGCCGGCCACAGCCGCACGCCGCGCGTGTCGGTCAGCCGCAGCATCTTTGCGCTTGTCGACGATCGTGATCGTGCCTATTTCGGTCGCGGCGGCAAGGAAGAGGATTCGATCGGCTATATCGACGAAAACACCAAGGCAATCTTTGGTCGTTCCTACGCTGCAGAACCGGATGCGCTGGTCAGACAGCTCTCCGAAGACCAGGCCATTGCGGAAGCCGATACGCTGCTTTTGACCGTCCCCAATCAGCTTGGCGTCGAATACAACGCCCATGTGATCGAGGCCATCCTCAAACACGTAGCCCCTGCCCTCGGCTGGCGTTAACCTCTGGGCGCACGCCCTATTGCTTTATGGCGAGCGCGCTCCGTCCGCTTGTGGTGTCGGCGATCAGCCTGGCAACTTCTTCCGACTTTGCTTCGGGAAAGCTCGCCGTGATCTCCGCACCGGCACCCGTGAACCTCTCGCTCAGGACCTGCACGCCCTCAAAGGCGATTAGCCTCGCCTTGATGATCGCAAGATCGGAAAACGCGGCGCTGATTGTTCCTTCTAAAGTTGGAACGAGCTCTACGAGTTCGCCGGCCCTGAGGCAGGCGGCGGCGGTGCCGCCATAGGCGCGGATCAATCCGCCGGTGCCGAGAAGCACACCGCCGAACCAGCGGGCCACAATGACGATAACCTTATCGAGCGATTGACCGTCGATCGCTTGCAAAATGGGCTTTCCGGCTGTCCCACTCGGCTCGCCGTCATCGCCGAAGCGGTACGTCTGACCGATACGCCACGCCCAGCAATTATGGTTGGCGTCGCCTTGGGAGTGTGCTGCAAGCGCTTGCTTTGCTTCGAGCTCGCCCGCGATCGGCACGGCGATCGCGCGAAACCGGCTCTTCTTGACGATCTGCTCAAGGGATATAGGACGTTCCAGCGAATACATGAGAGCTGTATAGGGCAGTGTGGCCGCCGAGCGAAGATGGTTTCATTTCGCAACGGCGAATATGACCGGAAAGTCGGTCACGGGACGCAACGCTGCAACCTCTTTACTGCGGCGGCACCGAGATTCTGCCCTTCATGTTCGGGTGAAACCGACAATAATAGTCGACCGATGTCGTTGCCTTCAGCACGAGACTTCCGGACTTTCCCGGGGGAATGACCACCTCCCAATCCCCCATTACGGTCGCCGTATGGGCAAGAATGTCCTTGTTGATCCATTCGATAGTGTCGCCTGGCCTTGCGCTTATCTCGGCGGGCGAAAACATCATTTTTTCGATTATCACCGTGACTGTTTCCGCCCGGGCCGGAACGACACCTGTTGTCAACGCAGATACCGCAACCATCCACAGATGCCGTCTCAGCATATTGCCGCCTCCTACTTGAGATCGGCAGCGACGTGCTCAGCATGCTGCTCGTGACCCTGGAAGACTTTAAGGCCGGTTTGGAGCAGCTCCTTGAGCTCGGCATTGCTAGCCGACGGGATCAACAGCGTCTCGAGCGCGCCATTGACCTGCTTATGGTAGGCGACTTCGTTGGCAACATATGCCTTGTCGAAGCTTGCGCCACTAAATTTGGCGAGTTTAGCCCGTTCATCGGTCGCAGCCTTTTTCAGCGTCTTGCTTGTGTCATTATCCTCCGGCGTGACCTTGAGCTTCTTGACCAATGCGAGAGCCTGCTTGTTCACAGCCTCATGATCCCGCACCATATCCTCAGCGAAGGCGACGACCTCCTTGTTCTTGGATTTCGAGATCGCAAGCTTTGCTGCCTCGACGTCGATGAGGCCGGCCGTATATGCGATATGCGCGATCTGCGCGTCCGTCGGCTTGTCCGCAGCCCATGCCGATGGCGCCATTCCGAAAAGGCAAAGTGCGGTCAGGGTTGCAATCTGGCGAGTATGCATAGGAACCTCCTTCAGCCGAGCCGGCGAGCCCGGGCGCAATTTACTGGAACGAACATTGGATGCCTGCGCGACGATTAGGTTCCCGCAATTAATCCGGAAAACCGAGACGGCCCATCACCGTGGTGGTCAGACGCTCGCATCGGCGACCGGCAAAAGGAAATGCGGAAAGCAGCACGGGACCGATCTGCTCGTCGATGCGCTCGCGCACGAGGCGCCTGGCGCGATGCAACCGGGTCTTTACGGTCTCTGCGCGCAGGCCAAGAAGCTCCGCCGTCTCCTCCACACTTAGCCCCTCGATGACTCTTGCGACAAAGACGGTTCTGTAGATATCGGGAAGTGCGTCGGTCGCCTGCTCGACCAATTGCAGGATTTGCCGTTGCGCCATGGTCCGCTCCGGATCGCCGCTCGTGTTGTCAACAGGAAATTGGAGGATTGTGGCTCCAAGGCTTTGACCCGCAGAACCCCCCCTCCCCGCCGTTCGCCGTGCTTTTCGCAGACGCCCGAGTGCCTCGTTGATCACTATGCGAGATAGCCAGGTGGCGAGCGAGGACTCTCCCCGGAACCGGTCAAGATGCGAGAATCCCCGGACATAGGCCTCCTGAACCACGTCCTCGGCTTCGCTATCGTTGCGAATGATGCTTCTTGCGAGCCGAAAGAGGCGCTGATTGTGAGACGCCATAATTGCGCGAAATGCGTGACGATCGCGTGCAATCGCGCGTCGCGCCAGCTCGACATCGGCCATCGTATCGAGTGCCTCTGTCCGATCGGTTCGAATGTGCGACATCTTCATCTCCTTAGCACGCCAATAGATGACGCTTGGGGGCAAAGGTTCCCAAAATTCGTGAGCGCACGGAGATTGAAGTCGACCTCATCAATCCTGGCATGGCGACGTTTTCCAATCGCGCGTTTGACATGGCGGAAAAGGACGCCAACATTGCCTAAAAAGGCTTCACCGAAGCCAAATTACCAAGGCTTCTAGATGGGATGGACAGAATGAACCTCAAGGACCCCACGCTTTTTCGTCAGGCAGCGCTGGTTGCCGGAAGATGGATCGAGGCTGATTCGTCGAATGCGATCGACGTCAACAACCCGGCGACCGGCGAGATCATCGGCCGCGTCCCGAAGCTGGGTGCTGCCGAAACAAGAGCCGCAATCGAGGCGGCCCAGCTTGCCCAAAAGGGGTGGGCCGCACGCACCGCCAAGGAGCGCTCTGGCATACTTCGCAAATGGTTCGAGCTGATGAGCGAGCACAAGGAGGATCTTGGCCGCATCCTGACATCAGAACAGGGCAAGCCGCTTGCCGAAGCAACCGGCGAGATCGTCTATGGGGCAAGCTTCATCGAATGGTTCGCCGAGGAAGCACGGCGCGTCTATGGCGATCTGGTGCCCGGCCATCAGCCCGACAAGCGCATCCTTGTGATGAAGCAGCCAATCGGGGTGGTCGCCGCGATCACGCCGTGGAACTTCCCGAACGCGATGATCACCCGCAAGGCCGGACCGGCCTTTGCGGCGGGCTGTGCCATGGTGCTGAAGCCGGCCAGCCAGACGCCGTTTTCCGCCATCGCCATTGCCGTGCTCGCCGAACGCGCGGGACTGCCAAAGGGGCTGTTTTCCGTCATCACTGGCTCGGCCCGCGAGATCGGCGCCGAGATGACGTCGAACCCCGTGGTCCGCAAGCTGACCTTCACCGGCTCGACCGAGATCGGCGCGGAGCTTTACAAGCAGAGCGCGGCGACGATCAAGAAGCTTGGCCTCGAGCTTGGCGGCAACGCCCCGTTCATCGTCTTTGACGATGCCGACCTCGATGCTGCCGTCGAAGGCGCACTGATCGCCAAGTTCCGCAACAACGGCCAGACCTGTGTGTGCGCCAACCGCCTCTACGTGCAGGACGGTGTCTATGATGCCTTCGCCGCCAAGCTTGCGGCAGCCGTCGGCGGGCTGAAGACCGGCAACGGCTTCGATGCGGGTGTCATCCTCGGGCCGCTGATCGACCGGCCGGCGCTGGAAAAGGTCGAGGAGCACGTCGCCGATGCGCTTGCCAAGGGGGCGCGCGTCGTCCAGGGCGGCAAGCGTCATGCGCTGGGTGGCACCTTTTACGAGGCGACGGTGCTCGCCGATGTCACAGAGGAGATGGTCGTTGCCCGCGAGGAGACCTTCGGACCAGTGGCGCCGCTCTTCCGCTTCAAGGACGAGGCCGACGTGATTGAGCAGGCCAATGACACCGAGTTTGGCCTTGCCTCCTACTTCTACGCCAAGGATCTTTCCCGCGTCTTTCGCGTCGCCGAGGCGCTCGAATACGGCATGGTTGGCGTCAACACCGGATTGATCTCGACGGCGGAAGCGCCGTTCGGCGGCGTCAAGCTTTCTGGCCTCGGACGCGAGGGCTCGAAATACGGCATCGAGGAATTTCTGGAGGTCAAATATGTCTGCCTCGGCGGCATCGGCTGAAAGCCCCGAACGCGCGGGACCGGAGCGTCCCCACACCCTCTTTTTTAGGGACGGCAGGGGTTTAAGAGGCTGCCGTCCAGTGCAATAGGGCAAGCGAAAGATGTAGCTTTGTTTGCCGGCGTAGCGTTGTATTAGCCGAAATTACGCCGTTCCTAGCGATAGCGTGATTACCTTAGCCATGGTTATTGCACGTCTTTCGTGCCATATTACCAATCAGCACTGCTCAACATTTGAGTCGCGATCGAGCGCAAGAATGGAGACGATAAAGATGCTATATGGCCTTCCCAAGCCAATTTCGAAATCCTCTAAGTATTTGAAGGAACGAATACTAGATTCTGCCGTTTTCTCACTAAGTGCGCCGACAGGGCAGCGATCCCGTTTTAACCAGCCGGCCGCGGGAGAGCATCATGCAAAAAGGTGAAAGCGACGTTTTCGATCTTTTCTCGGAAATCTACACCAGCGCCGCGCAAGAAGAATTGAGCTTACAGGAATACCTTCTCGCCTGCCGTGATGACAAAAGCTTATATGCGACGGCACAGGAGCGAATGGTCGAGGCGATCGGCGAGCCGACGCTGATCGACACCAGCGCGGATGAGCGGCTGGGTCGGATTTTTGCCAATCGTACGATCAAGATTTACCCCTCCTTCGCGGATTTCTACGGGATGGAGGACACGATCGAACGGATCGTCGGCTATTTCAGATACGCCGCGCAAGGGCTCGAGGAACGAAAGCAGATCCTCTATCTCCTTGGTCCTGTCGGTGGCGGCAAATCATCCCTGGCTGAGCGCCTCAAGAGGCTCATGGAGCTGCGCCCGATTTACACCCTTGCCGTCGACGGCAAAATCAGCCCTGTGTTTGAATCCCCTCTCGGTCTCTTCCATCCAGAACGGATGGCGGGTCTCTTGGAAGACAAGTACGGAATTGCACGACGGCGGCTCACAGGGCTGATTTCGCCCTGGGCGACGAAGCGGCTCGACGAGATCGGCGGCGATATTTCGAAGTTCAGCGTCGTCAAGATCACCCCCTCCCGGTTGCGGCAGATCGCAATTGCAAAGACTGAACCGGGCGATGAGAACAATCAGGATGTCTCGGCCCTCGTCGGCAAGGTAGACATCCGCCAACTCGAAAACTTCAGCCAAGCCGATCCGGACGCGTACTCCTATAGCGGCGGGCTGAACAGGACGACGCAGGGGCTTCTTGAATTCGTCGAAATGTTCAAGGCTCCGATTAAGGTGCTGCACCCACTGCTGACTGCAACGCAGGAAGGCAGCTATAACGGCACCGAAAACTTTGGCGCCTTCCCCTTCCAGGGCATCGTAGTCGCTCACTCCAATGAGTCCGAGTGGCTGCAGTTCAAGAACAACAAGAACAACGAGGCCTTCCTCGACCGCATCCTGGTCGTCAAGGTGCCCTACTGCCTTAGGGTCACCGAAGAACGTCAGATCTACGAGAAGCTGCTTCGCGAGAGCGAGTTGGCCCGCAGCCCGTGCGCGCCCGAGGTGCTTGAGAACCTCAGCCGCTTCACGGTTGCCACCCGCCTCCATGTCCATGAGAACTCGCCGCTCTACACGAAGATGCGCGTCTACGACGGCGAGAACCTGAAGGACACCGATCCAAAGGCGAAGTCGGTCCAGGAATATCGCGACGCAGCCGGCGTCGATGAAGGCATGACCGGCATCAGCACCCGATTCGCCTTCAAGGTTCTCTCGGAAACCTTCAACTACGACACCAAGGAGGTGGCGGCCGATCCGGTGCACCTGATGTACATCCTGGAACAGGCAATCCGGCGCGAACAGTTTCCGAAGGAAACCGAGGCGCGCTACCTTGATTTCATTAAGTCCGAACTCGCGGCCCGATACGCCGAGTTCATCGGCCATGAAATCCAGAAGGCCTACCTCGAATCCTATAGTGAATACGGGCAGAACCTGTTTGATCGCTACATCTCCTATGCCGATGCATGGCTGGAGGACCAGGACTTCAAGGATTACGACACCGGACAGATCCTCAACCGCGAGATCCTCGACAGCGAGCTGTCGCAGATCGAAAAACCTGCTGGCATTGCCAATCCCAAGGACTTCCGTAACGAGGTCGTGAAGTTCACCTTGCGCGCCAGAGCCAAGAACCATGGTCGCAATCCCTCCTGGACCAGCTATGAAAAGCTTCGTGAAGTCATCGAGAAGCGTATGTTCGGTCAGGTAGAAGATCTCCTTCCGGTCATCAGCTTCGGGTCCAAGAAGGACAGCTCAACGGAGAAACAGCACGCCGAGTTCGTCCAGCGCATGACGCAGCGTGGTTACACGGTTCGCCAGGTCCGGCGGCTCGTCGATTGGTATATGCGGGTCAACAAGGCCGGCTGACGATGCCGAACCGGGGGATTGGCAGATGCCGAATTTCATCGACCGCCGGCTCAACCCGAAGGATAAGAGCCTTGGCAACCGGCAGCGTTTCCTGAAGCGAGCCCGAGAGGAACTCAAACGGGCGATCAAGGAACAGGTTAAGTCCGATAAGATAGCAGACGTGGACGCTGCTCATGGCGTCCCGATGCCTAAGCGTGGAGCAGGCGAGCCGACTTTTCAGCCCGCTTCCGGCAGCGGCCAGCGTGAATATATTCTCCCAGGCAACAAGGAATACATGGCAGGAGACAAGCTGTCGCGACCGCAAGGGGGTGCTGGTGAGGGCGACCGCGGCGCTGGTCGCGGCGAGAGCGAAGATGACTTTCAGTTCATTCTATCACGGGACGAGGTTTTGGACCTTTTCTTCGAGGATCTGGAACTGCCCGATATGGTCAAGCTGAACCTCAAGGAGACGGTGACCTACAAGTCTCACCGCGTCGGCTTCAGCACAGCCGGTACCCCCACGAACATCAACGTGGGGCGAACAATGCGCAATAGTTTCGGCCGCCGCATCGCCTTGCAACGGCCGAGCGAAGCAGCGGTAAAAGCGCTCGCAGACGAGATCGCCGCGCTCGAGGCCGAAAAGGAAATGACGGCACCAAAGCGGCGGCGCCTGCAGGCCTTGCGCGAGGAACTCGAGCACCTGGAGCGCAGGCGTCGGCGGATTTCGTATGTCGATCCAGTCGACATTCGCTTCAACCGCTTCGAGCGGCAGCCGTTGCCGAATGCCAGCGCCGTGATGTTCTGTCTGATGGACGTGTCGGCCTCGATGGGCGAGCGTGAAAAGGACCTCGCGAAGCGCTTCTTCGTGTTGCTCCATCTCTTCCTCACCCGACGCTACGAGCGGATCGATATCGTCTTCATCCGTCACACCGACGAGGCGCGAGAGGTCGACGAAGAGACGTTTTTCTACAGCAAGCAGAGCGGTGGTACGGTTGTCTCCACCGCTCTTGAGGAAATGCTGCGTGTGATCGAGGAGCGGTATCCGGCCCATCTTTGGAACATCTATGCAGCTCAGGCTTCCGATGGCGACAACATCAGCGGCGATTCCGAGCGCTGTGCGACCCTGCTTCGCGACCATCTGATGCGTCTTTGCCAATATTATGCCTATGTCGAGATCATCGACGAGCGCGAAACCGAAATCTTTGGAAGCACCGACAACGGGACGTCGCTGTGGCGCGCCTATCGCACGGTCGACGGGGAGGTGCCGAATTTCCAGATGACGCGGATCTCCCGACCGGCGGATATCTATCCAGTTTTCCGCAAGCTCTTTACCCGACAGCCTGCCATGCGCACACGCAAGTAAGGGACGACCGAATGGCGAGACGCTCGAGTTCAGGCCTGCTGTTTGACAGTTCCGACTGGAATTTCGCGAGTCTTTCGCGCGCCTACGACGCCATTGAAGCCGTGGCGCTCGATGAGATGGGACTGGACGTCTATCCTAACCAGCTGGAAATCATTTCCTCCGAACAGATGCTGGACGCCTACTCCTCAGTCGGCATGCCGCTGATGTATCAGCACTGGTCGTTCGGCAAGCGCTTCATCTTCGAGGATCACCTCTATCGCAAGGGACAGCGTGGTCTAGCCTACGAATTGGTCATCAACTCCAATCCCTGCATCACCTATCTCATGGAAGAAAATACCATGGCGATGCAGGCACTGGTGACCGCGCATGCAGCCTTCGGCCACAATCACTTCTTCAAGAACAACTACCTGTTTCGCCAATGGACCGACGCTGGCGCTATCCTCAGCTATATGGACTTCGCCAAGAAATACATTGCCAAATGCGAGGAACGGCATGGATTGAGCGCGGTGGAGGCAATCCTTGATTCCGCGCATGCCCTGATGGATCAGGGGGTGTTCCGCTACCGCCGTCCACCGCGCCTTTCCTCTGAAAAAGTCAGGGAGCGCGCACGCGAACGACTGGAATATGAAGAGCAGACCTATAGCGATTTATGGCGTACGCTGCCGCTTGCGGCCGAGAACCGCAATCCCGAGGATGCCGAGCGCGACGCGTCAGAACGCAAGAAGGTTCTCAACCTTCCTGAAGAGAACCTGCTCTACTTTCTGGAAAAGCACAGTCTCATCCTTGATCCATGGCAACGAGAACTTCTCCGGATCGTGCGCGTCATTGCGCAGTATTTCTACCCGCAGCGACAAACCAAGGTGATGAACGAGGGTTGTGCGACCTTCGTGCACTACACCATCATCAATCGGCTCTTTGATCAGGGAAAGCTCAGCGAGGGCGCAATGCTGGAATTGCTGAAAAGCCACTCCAACGTCGTCTTTCAGCCAGGCTTCGATGACCCGCGCTTTCCAGGCATAAATCCCTACGCCCTGGGGTTTGCGATGATGCAGGATATCCAGCGCATCTGCATGGCGCCGACGGCCGAAGATCGTGACTGGTTTCCATCGTTTGCCGGCAACGGCGATTGGCAGGCAACGCTGCTGGACGCCTGGGCGAACCACCGGGACGAGTCCTTCATGCTGCAATATCTAAGCCCAGCGATGATCCGCAAGTTCCGGCTGTTTCTGCTCTCTGATCGGGCCACGGACAACTATTGCGAAGTATCATCGATCCACAACGAGCGAGGCTATTCTGCAATTCGCTCAGCACTTGCCCGCAGCTACGATGTCGGTGCCAGACAGCCCGATATCCAGGTCATCGATGTCGACCTGCTTGGCGACCGACAACTTCGGCTGCAGCACAATGTGAAGAACGGGATTCTTCTGGAAGAGTCCACCCGCGACGCCACCCTGGGCCATATTCGTCACCTTTGGGGTTACGACGTCAGCCTGACGGGCGTCGATGCTGCCACCGACGCGGTTCTCTACGAGTGTTCGACAGCCGAGTTATGAGGCCAGGTGGGCCGAAAACCGGCATATGGGTCCAGCCGTCAGCGAATGCGCTTGCCTTCCGGGTCCAGGACGGGTTCGCCGTCTTCCTTGATGAAGGCTCCCCGGTGCGTCGATGGAAGTATGTCCAGCATCATTTCGGAAGGGCGCGCCAGGCGCGTGCCCAATGGAGTTACGACGAAAGGCCGATTGATCAGGATCGGATGCGCCAGCATCGCATCGAGCAACTGATCGTACGTCAGCGACGGATCATCCAATCCGAGTTCGGCATAGGGCGTCCCCTTCTCGCGAAGCGCCTGGCGCACCGTCAAACCGGCGCCCGAAATCAATTCGATGAGCCGATCACGGCTCGGTGGGCTTTTGACATATTCGATGATCTCAGGCTCGATGCCTGCATTGCGGATCATTGCCAACACGTTGCGGGATGTGCCGCAACCCGGGTTGTGATAGATGGTCACGTCCATGATGACTTCCTTGCGTCGTCGGCTGGCGGATGTCCCGAGTAGTGGTATTTTGTCATCGCGGGAACAGCGTCAGTGCTTGTCCTCTTCGGCATGTCTTCGCCTGATGCTTCGCACGACAAGCCACATGCCGGCAACGACGATCGGAACGGAAAGGCCCGTCAGCGTCTCGGGAGACACCTCGAAGCCGACATTATGCGCACCTTTTGCCATATAACCGAAAAGCCCGACGACATAGTAGGAGATTGCGGCCACCGACAGGCCCTCGACTGTCTGCTGCAGCCGTAATTGCAAATGTGCTCGACGATCCATCGAATTCAGTACCGTGGTATTGATACGCTCGAGTTCGACGTCGATCCAGCTCCGCAGCAGCGCCGTTGCCCGAGCCAGCTTGCGCGAAAGGTTCGCCTGACGCTCCTCGACGGACTGACAGGTTCGCATCGCCGGAGCCAGCCGCCGTTCCAGGAAAGAACCAAGCGTCTCGCTGCCCGGTATCGCTGTTTCAGCCAAGGCGCGAATACGTTCCTGGACGATCTCGTAATAGGCGCGGCTGGCGCCAAACCGATACAGGCTGAGGGCCGCATTCGCTTCGAGCTCGGCCGCCAAGCGTGTTATCTCCGAGAGCATCTGATCAGCCTCGTCGCGTGCATGCAGCTTCATGCGCTGGGTGATGGCAGTCAGCCCCGATTCGATCTGGCGGATTTCCGGCGAGAGCGATTGCGCGAGCGGCAGGCCCATCATTGCCAGCGTGCGATAGGTCTCGATGTCTAGAAGACGCTGAACCAGCGCGCCGCGCGCGCTGTCCGACATGCCGCGATCGACAACCAGAAACTTCGTCAATCCGTCTCCGTCCTGGCGGAAGTCGGTGAGGATCGTCGCCTGACCATTTCTCAATTCGCTGCGACACAGGCTGGTGGGATCAAAGACGGCAATCTCTTTCTCCGTCTCCAATGTATCGGGCCTGATTTCCAGGCGGATCCCTGATATGAAGGGCCCCGGCGGCGAAAAACCGTCTCCAAAGGGATGAACAGCGATCGGCGCGCCAAACCTGTCTGGTGGCGGACAATCCCAAAAATAGGTCGAAAATTCGGTGTGGCGCTCCCAGCGCAGCGTACCCTGCCCCCAGCTTATGGCGTGGTGACTGGTTTCGCGGGCCGGCGGTGCAACGCCACTGGAGCGGGAAAGGTCGGCAAGCATTTCATGATCGTTGTCTCCCGCGCTTTCCGTCAGGAAGGCTAACTGGAATATGACACGCGGCGCCTGAACGAGCGCATAGGGTCGCGCATGAATTTCCCCCAAAGCGCGGCCCCGAAGATCCGCTGGCGGAAAGCCAAAGCTTCCTTTCGTCATGCGTGCATTCCTTTCGGTGACAAGTTCTCCGGTCATCGATACCATTGCTGCGAGCGGGTCGAGCTGTGAAGGGAACGGGACAGGCTGGACTAGCCGCCTTTGATCAGCGGCACAACCTTCGTGTACTCCTTGCCAACTCGCAAGGAGATTTCGGATGTCCATGATATTGTCCCCACACCGGCCCCTCAGCCAACGGCATGCAAACATCTCGTCATATTCCTGTCCAGCGCGATCGGTTTGCGCGCGACCGTTTGCCACATGCACAGGCAACGATGACGCCACCTCCTCATGGCAGGGCGAAACAGGCGAACATTGATCGCGCATAAGTCGCTGGCATCGCTACTAAAGGCCAGGGTTCAAGATAGCAGAAAATGCGTTGAAGGCCGTCCAGGCTTCGTTTGGGTGGAGGCGATCAGCAGGTCCACAGCCACATAATCGTGATGGAACAACTTTCGAGCCGTGGACTTGAACCTTCCAATGCCGGCGCAGTGAAAGGCTGTGGAAAGCCGGCTTGCAACACCGTACCTGACGCGCAGATCGGGTTTCTGATGGCCGGCGCTATGGTATTGCCCGATCCTATTCGGGAGGGATTCGATGGCTATAATCGATATTCTGACGTCGGTGGCTTTCGCTGCAACCGTCACTGCATCCATTTCACCGTCTGAGACGAACGCCCCAGCCTTCCGGCCGCTCGGCGTGTCGCAGGATGCCTTGCCGTCGGCGCTCGGTTGCAAACCGATCTATGGCGAGCAGCTGGATGCGACGGGCCAATACTCGTGCAACCGCCTGCCTGGCGGAAGTGATCTCTTCGACCAATATGTGCTCGCGTACGTTCGCGGGATGGGTATCTGCAATGTGGTCGCGATATCGCGCTACATCGAAGACGATCAGCGCGGCACGACGACACGTCAGGTCTACACGGAAGCAGCGTCTCTCCTCGCTTCGCAGTTCGGGCCCGCAGACGAGAAGGTCGACCACGTCGCCAGATCCAAGTTCGGAAAGGATGGAATGTTCAGGCAGGCGGTCATTGCTCAAGAGCGACAGGTGTTCGAGCAATGGGACAATCTGGATACAAAGTTCCAGAATGCCCAATCGGCGAGTGTGACCATTTCCGGAAGTGAAGACTTGGGATTAGCTGTCTACAGCATTTTCCGCTTTGCCCACAACGATGCGTGCCTGAGCAATCTGGAACAACAAACCGGATTGTCTGGCGATGACGCAGAGTGATCGCTGACGATCGTCAGCAAAAGGCCGCCGTTCGCCCGAGCGGCGGCTGAAGACGGGAGCAGCAATCAGCTCCAGTCAGGATGCAAACATTGCCCGCAGGCGCGCGAATAAACCTGGCCGTTTCACGCCAAGAATACCGCGTACATAGTGGGCAGCTGTTGCGGCGCTGACCGTCGCGCCGAAATGGCAATAGCAAAGAACGTTATGCAATTCGCCATCGGTAAGACCAAAGAACTTCTTGGCTTGGCCATAGGTGTCGTTCTCTAGCCCGGCTGCTCGAAGGATCGGATCCTCGAAGGCGACCGAAATCGGCGAGTTATCGCTACGCAGGAGCGATAGGACTGAAGTCGGCTGATGTTCGGTCTGGTAGAGGGTTGCCAGTCGTCGATGCGGACTAAGCTCTAGGAGCTCCACCCAGCGCTCGAGACGCTCGCTTCGCGACATGATGCGATGCGGGTATGCCTGGTCGATATCCGCAATATTCTGTAGTTGCTCCAATGTCTGATGTTTCATGGTGGGCTCCCATTCGGCTGAAAATCTGCGCAGCCCCGTTTCCGCGTACACCCTAATAAACTGAGCTAGGGGACGGCGAAGCCCAATCAAGATCGCTGCGAAAGGATTTATTCGGGTCGGGAGCAAGTTGAACGGCGGGCAGCAATCGGATCACCCCCGATAGGCGGGGTCCATGGCGGCTCCTCGTACACGCGGCAAACAGCAGATCCGACGGGGGTCAGCTATCTGAAAACTAGGCTCACGCTGGCATGTGAGGTCGTATCGTCGCGACATGGCCGGAACCTAAGCGTATCTGGATCGACCCCTGGGCAATCGTTCTTCGGATGTCGTTCTAAACGGCATCAGAGCGAGGACGGGTAAACATGATCTCGCCGATAATCTCGGGCCAGCTTCGATAAGACCCGTATGCGACATGCGTGTCCAAACATTTTGCATCAACGCTCGACGATATCGAACTGTCGACCTCGCTGCGATTAAGTCTCTGGAACAAGTTCGCCGGTCGTAGATTTCATGTTCATGAAAACACCGATCTTTCTCGCCCTGTCGCTCACTTTAGGCCTGCTTGGCAATGCGATGGCCCAGGAGCTTGGTGCACAGGCTATCAACAATGCCTCGCTCGACTCCATTCCGCCGGAGCGACCAGCCAAGGCGTCCCCTCAACCAGAGCCCGCGGTCGTGCGTCTCCAAGTCCTACTGGATCGCATGGGGTCGTCTCCCGGGGTGATAGACGGGCACTACGGCGAGAACGTCAGCAAGGCGATCGCCGGGCTCGAAGCCATGCGGGGCCTCCCGACAGATGGAAAGCTAAGTCCTGACGTCATTCACATGCTGATGGACGACGGTCCGGTGATAGAGCCCTATGTGATCTCCCTCAAAGACACACAAGGCCTGGTCGACAGCATTCCGAAAGACTACGCCAAGCAAGCCAAAATGAAGTACCTCGGATACACAAGTGTTGCCGAGAAACTGTCCGAGCGGTTTCACATGGACATCGACCTTCTAAAGGCACTGAACGCCGGCACGCCCTTTGCGGTTGGAAAGACAGTACTGGTGGCGATGCCCGGCGACCCGAAAGAGGGTGCGGTCAATCGAATTGAAGTTCGCAGGCGAATTGGTCAGGTTCTGGCGTTCGATAAAAGCGGTCTTCTGCTCGCAGTTTATCCCGCCACGATCGGCAGCGCGGAAACGCCGTCGCCTTCAGGCACCCACAGGGTTAAAGGCGTCGCGCGAATGCCCCCCTACATCTACGACCCAAAAGTCAACTTTCAGCAGGGAAAGAACACCAAGATTCTAAGGTTGCCAGGCGGTCCCAATGGCCCCGTCGGAACCGTCTGGATCGATCTGACCGAACCGACCTATGGGATTCACGGCACACCGGAACCCTCGCTTATCGACAAAACCGTATCACACGGATGCGTTCGCCTGACCAATTGGGATGCCGAGGAATTGGCCGGCATGGTAAAGCCAGGCGTGATCGTCAAGTTCGTCGACTGAACGCTCCCGCGATTATTGTCACCGACGGTTTGCGGCGGCATCAACTACCGGGCGAATTTGCGGGCAGCCGCGACGCAGGCAATAACCACTGCTGTTACCGCAAACATCGTCCAGGTCACAGTTTCATGCAGCAGCGTACCGGCCAGAGTGAGACCGAGAAAGGGTTGCAGCAACTGCAATTGCCCGACACTTGCAATACCGCCATGAGCCAGGCCCCGATACCAGAAGACAAAGCCTATCAGCATGCTGAAGAGCGAGACGTAGGCAAGGCCAGCCAGCGCCGGCGCATCGATGTTTGAGAAGCTTGCCGGCATGAAAAAGATCGCTGAAACGATCATCAGCGGCAGAGATAAAACGAGCGCCCAGGAAATGACCTGCCATCCCCCAAGCGTCCGTGACAGCTTGGCACCTTCGGCATAGCCGAGCCCGCAGACGATAATTGCTGCCACCATTAGCGCATCCCCGACCGGCGCGCCATTGAGCCCCTGGACCAAGGCAAAACCGCAGACCAATCCGCTTCCCATCATGGCAAATAGCCAGAAGGCAGGCTTCGGACGCTCCCCGCCACGCAAGACGCCAAAGACAGCCGTTGCAAGCGGCAACAGCCCGACAAAAACGACCGAGTGCGCCGACGTAACATGCTGCAGCGCCAGCGCTGTCAAAAGTGGAAACCCCACAACGACACCCGCGGCAACCACGATCAGCGACAAGATATCGTGTCTTGCCGGACGCTTTTGTCCAAAAAGGAGGAGGAGCAGTAGCGCAAGCCCACCAGCAATCGCTGCCCGAGCGACCGTTAAAAACACCGGATCAAACTGCGTTACAGCCACACGCGTGGCGGGCAGTGAACCGCTAAAGATGATGACGCCGATTAAGCCGTTAAGCCATCCAGATGCTGTGCGGTCCATGTGTATTGCCTTTCTCAACGGGTCTTCTTATCGGCCTTAAGCTGTGGCCACGCCAGCGACGGTCTGATACAGTTTGATCGAACTGTTATGCCGGAGGCAGCAATACGGATGGATGGAAACATCGAGCGCGGCATCACCCGAGTGGCGATGGTCATGGGCACGATCCGGCAGCGGATTGCCGGCCGTAGTTTGCCACCAGGCGCGAAACTGCCCTCAGTTCGGGCAATGGCAACCACGTCAGGCGTATCCACCTCGACGGTTGTCGAAGCCTATGAGCGCCTCGTTGCCGAAGGTATGATCCTGTCCCGACCAGGTTCCGGCTTCTACGTCGCAAACCTGGCCGCCCCATTTTCGCTTTCCGACGTCGCCCCGAAACTTGACCGCGCCGTCGATCCGTTCTGGATATCCCGACAGTCGCTTGAGGCCGACGAAAGCGACCCGAAGCCAGGCTGCGGCTGGCTTCCACCGTCCTGGCTTCCGCAAGACGGTATTCGCCGGGGCCTGCGAACGCTTTCGCGCGGCGACAGGACTGCTCTTACCGACTATGGCTCGCCTCTCGGATTGCCGCCGCTGCGTCAGCACATCGCAAGACGCATGGCAGAACGAGGCATTGAGGCCTCGCCGGACCAGGTCATGCTGACGGAATCCGGTACGCAGGCAATCGACCTCCTCTGCCGGTTCCTGCTCGAACCGGACGATGTCGTGCTCATCGATGATCCCTGCTATTTCAATTTCCAAGCGTTACTCAGGGCTCATCGTGCCAGGATCGTCAGCGTCCCCTATACGCCTTCAGGTCCGAACATCGACCTCTTCGCCGAGATCGTGGCGGCGCATCGGCCGCGCCTCTACATCACCAACTCTGCCATCCACAATCCGACCGGCGCCACGCTTTCTCCGGTTGTCGCCCACCGGGTTCTGAAGGTCGCCGAACAATTCGACGTCACCATCGTCGAAGATGATATCTTTGCCGATTTCGAGCATACGCCGGCACCACGCCTTGCAGCTTTCGACGGCCTTGAACGGGTCATCCACATCGGAAGCTTTTCAAAAACCCTATCTGCTTCCGCCCGTTGCGGCTTCATCGCCGCCAGGCGAGAATGGGTCGACGGGCTGATCGACCTCAAGATCGCCACCTCGTTCGGCGGCGGGCGGCTTTCTGCCGAGCTTGTCTGCAAAGTGCTCAGCGATGGCAGCTACCGCAAGCATATGGAAAATCTTCGCAGCCGGCTCTCAAAGGCAATGTTCGACGTATCGGCCAAATTGAAAAATCTCGGTATTATTCCCTGGCTGGAACCTTCGGCGGGCATGTTCCTTTGGTGTCGATTGCCCGACGGCGCAAACGCGACGGATGTTGCGCGCGCTGCCCTGGAACGCAAGATTGTCCTGGCGCCGGGAAATGCATTCAGCCTTTCCCAATCGGCCACGAACTTCATGCGCTTCAATACGTCTCAAACGCTTGAACCGCGAGTTTTCGATGTGCTTCGCGAGACGCTGACATAGCAATCGAGTAGGACCGGGCGGCAGCGCCAGCTGCTCAGCCTCAGCGATCAAACATGTCTTGCCATTGGCGCTCGCCGATCATGCAGTCTGTTGCCGGTTGATCCGCAATTCTGCCGACCGTGAGCGGAGGGGATAGGCCACTGACCTCAAGGACGAGCTTTCGACGCACGGCGACCGCGAAATCCTCGATTTTGTAGACTGGAAGAACGAACGAGCCCGGTCCACCGATCACGCAGTCGGCATAATATTTGTCGAGTCCGCCTGGGGCGCCAGAGGGCCGCAACATCAGCGCAAGTCCGTTGATGACCAATCCCGCCTCCACCGCCTTGTCACGGGTTGGCGCGACGGGATTGCCGGAATTGTTTGAGCCATCTCCTGAAACATCGATCACCTGTCGTGTGCCCGAATACGGGCTGGAGACGATCATTGCAGCTCCCTTTGCAATCGCAGTGGAGATCGACGTGCGGCGCTGTGTAGTGATCGGTCGCTGTTCAAGCTTGTTGGCAAAGGCAATCGCATCCTTTTCTGTTTCGATCAGATGCCAGTCGATGACCGAATCTGGCACCACATAGCCTGCCCATTCGAAGTAGCTGATCGCGATGCGCCCGGTTGGTCCGCTGGTCACCGCCTCAACGAATTCGCTGTGCTTGAGTGCCTCGACGTAACCCTCGCGCTGGATGCGGACCTCCTCCTGGTCCATAGACTTGGAGGTGTCGACGGCGAGGACCAATTTCACATCGACGTCGCCTGCCGTCAGCTGCACTGCAGCGGGCGCAGCACCAGAGAGGCTTAAAAGCAGCGCAATCGTCGCAAACATCGGCGTTTCGTTCCCGCCTTATCCAAGAAATCAAAAATGTAGCACAGCTTGAAATGCAGGTGACGTTACCCTGTTCGCTCCGGGTCAACTTTCAGTGATGGACCTTACGCGATCGGCGTTGCGGAACGAAGCAATGCTCAAGCCAGGACTGCCCTTGATTTGAGTTGTGCGCAATCTCATCTGAATAGGACCGTTTCAATCTGTCGAACCGACAGCCTCTCGCCTTAGCAGCCGCTGCCGTTTCCCAACGCGACGCTTGTGCGTCGGAGGGTTTCTTCATGGGTTTCCTAGATCGTGACATCCAGCCGTCAAAGGACGCCAGCCTGCTGGATGCCTATTCTCATTCCGTGTCAAACGCCGTTGATCTCGTTGGCCCCGCGGTCAGCCGCATTGAACGTGTCGGCGGTCGCGCCGGACACGGTTCCGGATTTGCGATTTCGCCGGATGGTCTTGTCGTCACGAACAACCACGTCGTCGACGATGCCAAGGCCGTTCGCATCAAGACGCCTGACGGCGCTGTGATCGAAGGCAAGGTGCTGGGTCGCGATCCGGATAGCGATCTCGCGCTCATCCGTGCGAACGACTGGTCGGGCGCCTTTGCCAAGCTTGGGGACTCCAAGATGCTGAAGCGCGGGCATATCGCCATTGCAATCGGCAATCCTCTTGGTTTCGAGTGGACAGTAACGGCAGGCATCATATCGGCACTCGGCCGATCGATGCGCGCCGCCAGCGGACGCTTGATGGATGATATCATTCAGACAGACGCAGCCCTCAATCCGGGCAATTCTGGTGGTCCGCTGGTATCGTCGGCAGGTGAAGTCATCGGAGTGAACACGGCCGTCATTCAGGGTGCTCAAAGCATCGCCTTTTCCGTCGCATCCAACACCGCCAAGCATGTCGTGTCGGAACTCCTTCGCTTCGGCCATGTGAGGCGCGCCTATATCGGCATCGCAGCCGACACTGTGGAACTGCATCGACGCGTCGCCCTCGAAGCCGGTCTTGTTCAGGCAACGGCCGTGCGCCTGCGCCGTGTGGAAGAGGACAGCCCGGCAGCACGAGCCGGTTTAAAGGAGGGAGATTATCTGCTGGCGATTGACGACCACCCCACATCGGGCATCGATGATGTGGTTAGGCTTCTGGATGGCGACAAGATCGATAAGGATGTCGAGATCCTGCTCTTTTCCATCGCCGGTCGGATCGAACGCCGCACGGTACGCCCGACACATAGACCGCAATCACGGCAAGGCTGACAACAGGCACCGACCGCCGCCAGAAGCGCCATGTCGCCGCGGGGTCGGTGCCGTAGCCCCCCAGCCACAGATGACCATCAAGGGTTCTGCTTAAGAGCCGTCAATTGCTCGGATGTTGGCGGACAGGCATTCTGTGAAGACGGCGATCAGATGCAGACGTGGCTCGGAGCGGTTCCGCGGCAAAGGTTGTGATGGGGCAATTGGGGTATCGCTCGTCGGATGTCATCAAAGCCCTGCGGGAGCCTTTGGATGCTACCGGGACTTGCCGATTTTGGCGACTAGCGGTAGCATTTGTGAATTGCCGTTGATCTGCGGACTGCTCCCAAGTGCCTTGATTTGAGAAACCATCTCGGTTCCGCTGGAGACTGGTCGATGAAAGTGCAGCGTCGAGTTCCACCAGCCTACCTGTTGATACTGCTGGCAGCTTGGGTGTCGGCGCCCCATGGCGCCATCGCACAAGCCGTCCCATCCGTCGGCGTCATCAGCGTTCAAGTCGAGGATGTCTCTCCAAGGCATGAATTCGTTGGACGCGTTGAAGCCGTCAATGCCGTCGATATCCGCTCACGGATCGAAGGCTTCCTCGACAAGCGGCTTTTCGACGAGGGCCAGACTGTCAAGAAGGATCAGGATCTTTTCCTCATCGACAGACGATCACTCGACATCTCGCTCGCAGACGCCAAGGCTTCTCTTGCGAGCGCCCAGGCAATCTTGACGGATGCGCAGCGACGGCTCGAACGAAATCAGTCATTGAGCTCACAGACCGTACCGCGCGCCACGCTTGAGGAGAGCCAAACTGCGGTGGAAACCGCTCAAGCAAACGTCTTGTCGGCACAGGCGCAAGTAGAAAAAGCAGAACTCAGTCTCAGCTACAGTCGAATAACCTCTCCGATCGAGGGACGTATCGGGGCGGTGGAGTTGTCAACCGGAAGCTTCGTGAGCGGTAGTTCACCGATACTGGCCCGCGTCGTCGAAATGGATCCGATCCGCGTGGTATTCTCCGTCAGCGACCGCACGATCCTTGACCTGCGGGCTGCCGCAGGTGGCATCGACAAAGACGATCTCGCCAGGAAGTACGAGCCTAGCTTACGTTTGTCCAACGGCCAGCAATACAGCGAGCGCGGCAAGATCGAGTTCTCCGGCAACGAGATCGACGAGACAACGGGCACGCTGCCAATTCGAGCCCTGTTCAGCAATCCGGAGCATCTGCTCATTCCAGGCCAATTCGTGACTGTGATCATATCGGAAGCGGAAAAAAAGATGCGCCCGGTTGTCCCGTTGGGCGCTGTCCAGCAGGACCGCGAGGGCAAATTCGTCCTGCTTGTCGATCAGAACAAGCAGGCTACGCTCCAGCGGATAAAAGTCTCCGAGCAGACCGACGGAAACTGGGTCGTAGACGAAGGACTGAAAGGCGGCGAAGTTCTCATCGTGGAGGGACTGCAGAACGTCACCGAGGGCATGGCCGTTAATATCACGCAGCTGTCTGCGACTGCAGACAGCATGACCTTGCCTTCTTCCGTTGCAAACCAGGCTGGTTCGCAGCAATGAATATATCCGCACCCTTCGTTGCCAGACCAAGGTTTGCGATGGTCATCGCAATCGTGATGATGATTGCGGGTGTCGCCGCGCTCTTCCTGATACCAGTCGCTCAGTTTCCTGAAATCACACCGCCAGAAGTTCAGGTAACCGCCAGCTATCCCGGTGCCAATGCCAGCGTGATGACGGACAGCGTCGGTGCACCGATCGAGGACCAGGTGAATGGCGTCGAGGATATGCTCTACATGTCGTCGTCCAGCACCAACAATGGCACATACAGTCTGACCGTGACCTTCGCGGCGGGGACAGATCCTGCAATCGCCCAGGTCAACGTTCAAAACCGCGTAGCCATGGCAACGCCGCGGCTTCCGGCTGCGGTGACACAGACCGGCGTATCCGTACGCAGCCGTTCGTCAAGCATGCTTCTCGGTTTCGCGATCTACTCCCCGAAGGGGACGAAAGACGAAATCTTCATCAGCAACTACGCGACGATAAACATCCGCGACGCGATCGCGCGGCTCCCCGGCGTCGGAGAAGCGAGCGTTTTCGGTCCCGCCTATAGCATGCGCGTGTGGATGAATCCCGACCGCATGCAGGCCCTCGGTGTCACTGCCGCCGATTTGACTGCAGCCATCCAGGCCCAGAACGCTCAGGCGTCAGCTGGGCAGCTCGGATCGCCGCCTTCGCCAACAGGCCAGCAATTGCAGTTGACCGTTACGGCCCGAGGACGGCTCGCAAGCGAAGCCGAGTTCGGTAACATCATCGTTCGTACGAACAGGGATGGCGCCATCGTACGCATCCGCGACGTTGCCCGAGTTGAGCTCGGTGCCCAATCATATGACAGCGCCTCCACCTTGAATGGTCAGCCCAGTGCGACGGTCGTCGTCTATCAGTCCTCAGATGCCAATGCCCTGGCCGTGTCGGCCGCCGTCGTCAGGGAATTGGAGACGTTATCAAAGCAGTTTCCCGATGACGTCGCCTATACTGTCGTTTTCGATACCACTACCTTCGTTCAACAGACGATCCAAGAAATCCTGGTCACGCTGGCCATTACCTTTGCCCTCGTCGTCGCAGTCGTCTACATCTTCCTACAAGACTGGCGCGCGACAGTCATTCCCACATTGACCATACCCGTTTCGCTGGTGGGCGGCTTTGCCGTGCTCTACCTCATGGGATATTCGGCCAACACCATCACCCTGTTTGCGATGATACTGGCCATCAGTCTCGTGGTTGACGATGCAATCATCGTCGTGGAAAACGTCCAGCGCGTGATGAGCGAGGCTGGCGTTGGCGTGCGCGAAGCGACCCTGCGCACGATGAACGAAGTGACAGGTCCGATCGTTGCCACCACGCTGGTCTTGGCCGCCCTTTTTATTCCTGTGGCCTTTCTTGCCGGCATAACCGGCGAGCTCTACCGTCAGTTTGCCGTTACTATTCTGGTCACCATCACTTTCTCGACGATCAATGCATTGACGTTGAGCCCGGCCTTGTGCGTTCTCATGCTCCGGCCGGCGCAGGAAAGCCCGTCACTGTTCTTCGGCAAGGTGAACGAGGGGCTGGACGCGTCGCGACGCTTTTATCTGCGCTTGCTTGGCACCTTCTCCCGCAGGCTCATTCTGGCCGCCCTGCTCCTTGTGGCCGTTTTTGGCGGCATTTACGGCTTCTATCGTGTACTGCCGACGGGCTTCGTTCCTGCCGAAGACCAGGGCTATCTCTTCATGAACGTGCAATTGCCAAGCGGGGCCTCGCTGGAAAGAACGCAGCAGACAATTGCAAAGGTCAGTTCCGTGCTTCAGCAAACCCCCGGTGTTGCAAATACGATCGGAATTGCCGGCGCGAGCATGGTCGGGGGCGGTGGCTCCAACTCGGGAATGGTCATCTCGGCATTGCGCCCCTGGAACGAACGGGGGAGTGATCAAAGTGTCTTTGCACTGATTGACCGGTTGCGCGCTGAATTTTCGACGATTTCGACCGCGTCGGTTGTACCGTTCAATCCACCGGCAATACCCGGCCTCGGCACAACGGGGGGCTTTGACTTCCGTCTTCAAGCACGCGCGGGCCAAAGTCAGGAGGAACTTGCTGAAGTGATGCGCGGCCTGATTATAGCAGCAAATCAGACCGGCAAGATGAGCAGCGTGTTCAGCACTTTTTCCGCTGATACGCCACAAATCTATCTCGACATCGACCGGAAGCGCGCCGAACTTTTCGGCGTTTCTCCGGCAACGATTTTCAGCACGCTTCAATCGCACCTCGGGTCATCTTATGTCGATGACTTCAACATCTTCTCGCGGGTGTTTCAGGTTCGCATTCAGGACGAGCCCAGTTTCCGCACACGCGTTGAAGATATTCAGCGCTTGCGGGTGCGCGGGCAGTCGGGAAATTTCGTCCCCCTGCAGGGGCTGCTTTCCATTTCGACCATCTACGGCCCGAACTCTGTCAACCGCTACAATCTCTTCCCGTCCGCGGCAATTAACGGCCAGGCGGCGGATGGATCCAGCACCGGCCAGGCGCTGGAGGCGATGGAAACGCTCGCGGCGGAAAAATTACCCTCGGGCTTTGGCTACGAGTGGACCGGATTGGCTCTGCAGGAGCGGCAGGCAGGCAATCAAACGGCAGTCATCCTCGTCATGGGGATCGTGTTCACCTACCTTTTCCTCGTCGCTCAATATGAAAGCTGGAGCGTGCCGCTGGCGGTAATGCTCTCCGTGACGGTGGCGGTTGTCGGAGCGTTGGGCGGTCTCGTGATTGGCGGCATCGATCTCAATATCTACGCGCAAATCGGCCTATTGCTGCTGATCGGGCTTGCGGCCAAAAATGCGATCCTCATCGTCGAATTTGCCAAGGAACGTCGGGAAGGAGGTCTAAGCATTATCGAGGCAGCCACCGCCGGAACGTCACAGCGCTTCAGACCCGTCTTGATGACGGCAATGGCATCCGTGCTTGGCGTTGTGCCTTTGGTCGCAGCCACTGGCGCAGGAGCGGCCAGCAGACAGGCAATTGGTACGACTGTTCTTGGAGGACTACTCGTCGGCACTATCGTTGGCCTCCTCGTGATCCCACTCCTCTATATCCTTGTCCAAACAGTCCGGGAGACGGTGAAGCGTCGAATTTTCGGTGTTCCAAAGAGTGAGCCTGCGACGGTGGTCGTTCCGGATTAGAGACGCATCCGAAAACCGCACCATGGGATGAGGAGGCCAGAGAATTAGTCGACATGCTTGCGCATCTTTCTCGATATATACCTCCTTGCTCGACGCCCTCTTGGCGGGCGTCTTTATGCAACCTTTGCGGCCACAATGGACAGATGGGCAAGATCGTCAGCCTAAATGTCTCCCGTACTCTCAGCTGCCGGACAAGGACGCTCTTTCGAACTCTTTTCTCCCTTAGCCTGTCGCTTCTGGCGGCATGCTCGCTCCTGACGGAGCGAGCGACAGCGATACCCCCCGAGAAACACGATGCGGAATGTGTCGTGCTTATGCATGGGCTTGCTCGCGGCAACGGATCGCTTTGGCTCGTCGAGAAGGTGCTGGCGCGGCGGGGATTTGTCGTGATCAACGAAGACTATCCGTCGACCACAGCACCAATCGCGGAGCTCGCAAGCCACGTCGGAAACTCGGTCGACGCCTGCGGCGCGCGACGGGTCAATTTTGTGACCCACTCCATGGGAGGAATTCTGGTTCGCTACTGGCTTGCTAACACACGGCCCCGGAACCTGGGGCGGGTTGTGATGCTCGCTCCACCCAATAATGGTTCCGAGATCGTGGATGTCTTCGGAGACATGCCACCATTCCGCTGGATCAACGGCCCCGCTGGGCTCGAACTTGGAACCGATGCAGCAGCTGCACCGAAAGTTCTACCAAAGCCCGACTATCCCGTGGGCATCATCGCGGGCGACATATCTTTAAATCCGGTCTTCGATTCCATCATCGAAGGGCCGAATGACGGGAAGGTGTCAGTCGCATCGACGAAGCTGGAAGGCGCCGACGACCATTTGGTGCTTCATGCTACCCACACGTTCATGATGTTCAATCCAATTGTCGTCGTGGAGATCGTCAACTTCCTTGAAAGGGGCACTTTCGATCACAACCTCACTCTACAAAAAGCGAGCGCGATCATCCTCGCAATGTTCACATGAGGCCCCTCAAGGACGCCCGGGCGCAGCAGAAAGCCGCGCCCGGGCGAAGTCTTGCCGATCAGACGAGGTCAAAACGATCGGCGTTCATGACCTTGTTCCAGGCCGCGACGAAGTCCTTGACGAATTTCTCCTTCGCATCGGACTGGCCGTAAACTTCGGCCAGGGCGCGTAGCTGCGAGTGAGAGCCGAAGATCAGGTCGACCCGAGTGGCGGTCCACTTGAGTTCATTCGTCTTGCGGTCGCGGCCCTCGTAGACGCCTTCCTTTGCGGCACTGGGCGACCACTGCGTGCCCATATCGAGCAGGTTTACGAAGAAGTCGTTTGTCAGCACCTCAGGGCGCGAGGTGAAGATGCCGTGTTCCGGTTCGCCCGCCTTCAGCACGCGCAGCCCGCCGACAAGAACGGTCATTTCGGGCCCGGTCAGCGTCAGCAATTGGGCGCGATCCACCAGTGCCTCTTCCGGCTTCATGAACTGGCGACCACCGACATAGTTGCGGAAGCCGTCCGCGCGTGGCTGAAGCGGGGCGAAGGAGGCCGCATCCGTCTGCTCCTGCGAGGCATCCATGCGGCCGGGTGTGAACGGCACGCTGATGGCGTGACCGCCTGCCTTTGCCGCTTTCTCGACGCCGGCAGCGCCAGCAAGAACGATCAGGTCGGCGAGCGAGATCTTCTTGCCACCGGTCTGGGCGGCGTTGAAGTCCTTCTGGATGCCTTCGAGGACGCCGAGCACCTTTGCGAGCTGGGCGGGTTGGTTCACTTCCCAGTCCTTCTGAGGCGCAAGGCGGATGCGCGCACCGTTTGCGCCGCCGCGTTTGTCGGATCCGCGGAAGGTAGAAGCAGAAGCCCAGGCAGTCGAGACAAGTTCCTGCACCGACAGGCCAGTCGTGAGAACCTTCTCCTTCAGGGCGGCAATGTCTGCGTCGTCGACGAGCTTATGGTCGACGGCCGGGATGACATCCTGCCAGATCAGGTCTTCCGCCGGGACTTCCGGTCCGAGGTAGCGTACCTTTGGTCCCATATCGCGATGCGTCAGCTTGAACCATGCGCGGGCAAAAGCGTCTGCGAATGCGTCTGGATTTTCGAGGAAGCGGCGCGAGATCTTTTCGTACACCGGATCGAAACGCAGCGACAGGTCGGTGGTCAGCATCGTTGGCAGATGCTTCTTGGAAGCGTCGAAGGCATCCGGGATGGAAGCCTCGGCGTTCTTGGCCTTCCACTGTTTTGCGCCGGCCGGGCTCTGGGTCAGCTCCCATTCGTAGCCAAACAGGTTCTCGAAGAAATGGTTGCTCCATTTCGTCGGCGTCTGCGTCCAGGTGACTTCCGGACCGCCAGTGATCGCGTCCTTGCCTACACCGGTACCAAACTTGCTCTTCCAGCCGAGACCCTGATCCTCGATCGCGCCGCCTTCCGGCTCCGCGCCGACCAGCGACGGATCGCCGGCACCATGGGTCTTTCCAAAAGTGTGGCCGCCGGCGATCAGCGCGACGGTTTCCTCGTCATTCATCGCCATGCGTGCAAAGGTTTCGCGAATGTCACGCGCTGCGGCGACCGGATCCGGGTTGCCGTTCGGACCTTCAGGGTTGACGTAGATGAGGCCCATTTGCACGGCGCCGAGCGGCTCTGAGAGTTCCCGTTCGCCGCTATAGCGCTCGTCGCCGAGCCACGTTCCCTCCGGCCCCCAGAAGAGCTCCTCCGGCTCCCAGACATCGGCGCGGCCACCCGCGAAACCGAAGGTTTTGAAGCCCATGGATTCGAGCGCGACATTGCCGGTCAGGATCAGAAGGTCTGCCCACGAAATCCGGTTTCCGTATTTCTGCTTGATCGGCCACAGAAGGCGGCGGGCCTTGTCGAGGTTGGCATTGTCAGGCCAGCTGTTGAGTGGGGCGAAGCGCTGTTGGCCGGCACCGGCTCCACCGCGACCATCAGTGATGCGGTATGTGCCGGCGCTGTGCCAGGCCATGCGGATGAACAGGCCGCCGTAATGGCCGAAGTCAGCCGGCCACCACTCCTGCGAATCGGTCATCAGCGCATGAAGATCCTTCTTCAGGGCGTCGAGATCGAGCTTCTTGAATTCCTCGGCATAGTCGAATCCCTTGCCCATTGGATCGGAAAGACCGGAATGCTGGTGAAGAATCTGAACGTCCAACTGGTTCGGCCACCAGTCGCGGTTGGATCGACCACGGGGCGCACTACCATGCGCAACGGGACATTTGCCTGCGCTGTCGGGTTTCTGGTCCATAACGTTCTCCTTGATTGCTTCGTTTATCTGCCTTCAAAAGGGAGCGTCATCCGCCAAGCGGGACCGGCGGGAACCCGCGCACATCCTCCCTTTGCAGCCTTCATATCTGAACCATGTGATAAATTTAAGTTGGATTTACTGATCGTTGCGATAAGCCACGCTTATTGAAACCTTCACATCGAGACAGCTTTGCTAAAAACCTCCAGCCGAGATGTCATCTTCTGATCCATCTGGTCGACGCCAAAATCGTCTGGAGGCGCGGCGTCTCACGCCGCCAGACCTGTTTTGGCATGCGCGGCACTGCCCTCAAGCAGAAGCCGGACGCGAAAGCTGCGACGCGAGTGGTGAGTAGCTCCGTAAGTTGCACCACGATCACCGGGGACCGAATATCGTGGCGGACGAAATCGCCGTCGAATACGTCGGCGATAACGTGCGCCGCTCCAGAGCTTCCGCATGCTCAATTTGGCGCTATGATGTGCGCCTGAACCAGCGCGAGACTATCATGCCCGACCAACATCTGAGCCTGCCGCAGGAAAGAATGACGATCATCGGAGAGCTCGATTCCGCCTCTTTCGTTCCCTGGATTCAGCGCCACGCAGCAAAGCTCGGGCTATCGCACGCTTTATCTCATACCAGTGCCGATCGGATCGAGCTGCTAATCGCCGGCGCCCCCGAATTGATCGACATGATGGAGATGGGTTGCTCGCTCGGGCCCATCGACGTCTGGGTGGAAACGATACTCCGCAGGCCGATCGTAGACGACGAAAAGCAGCGGTAGCGACTATCATTCAATTTTCCACTGCCCTTTATTTAATCAGCGTTGCCAATGCGAATTTGTTATGCAAACCTGTGGACTGTCTGCCGCAAGCCAGTGATCTTGGCACCGCGCCTGACGCAGGCAATCGTCTGATAATGCTAAGAAAGTCTACCTATGCGATCCGATACGACGGGCACCTGGACGCCAGTCGCGCTTTCCGCGGATTTGCCGTCAGGAACGGTGATGCCGGCATGCACGAGGGTCGGATCGATCGCCCTCTGGAGAAGTGATTCGGGACGCCCCACAGCTTCGGCAGATCGCTGTCCTCATCGCGGCATGCGCCTCTCCCATGGCTTCGTGCGTGGCGAGGCCTTGTCGTGCATTTATCACGGCTGGAGTTACGCACAGGCGGGAAACTGTCTGCGCATTCCGGCGCATCCCGGCCTCACACCACCCGAAACGATCCGTGTCGCAACTCAACACGTCGAGGAAGTCGGCGGGGTGATATGGGTGGCGGTCGGGGAACCCCCGGACCGACCGCCGCAATTTGATAACCTTGTTCCGCTGCGTTCGCTGACGGCGAATGCCGGTATTGCTGCAATGGAAACCGCAGCCGGCGCAAAGACCGGCACCGACAGTCTTCTTCGCACGTCACAGAAGAATTCGGCGGACTTGACGCTGTTGCTTGTCGCGCAGGAGCAGGATCAGACGCTTATCCATGTCCTTCTCGATCGCGATACGACTCCGTCCCAACGTGTTTCGGCGTCACGGGCGGCCGAAACCTTGCGGCGGGCGGCAGAAGAGCTTCAGGCGAAGGGAACCGCGTGATGACACCGGGGGGAATGCTCGACCAGTGGTATCCAGTCGGCCTCTTAAGCCAGCTCAGAGGGAAGGCGTACAAAACTGCCCTGATGGGCGAACCGATTGAGGTCTCGCTCGACACCGACGGCAACGCCACAGTAACCGCCCACGGCGGGCGCGCCCTGCCCGTTTGCGTTCGCTACGGTCACGTCTGGTCCTCTCTCGGCAGACCTGAGAAGGCGTTGTTTTCAATTCCCGAGGCTGACCAGCCCGGTCGCAGGTTTGTCGATGTCGGTGTCGTGCGCGTGCGCTGTTCCCCGCTGCGTGCAGTGGAGAACTTTCTCGACATCGCGCATTTCCCATTCGTGCACACAGACATCCTTGGGGCAGAGCCGCACACCGAGGTTCAGGATTACAAGGTTGAAATCCGAGACATTGAGAACGAGGTCTGGGCAACACAGGTGAAGTTCTATCAACCACAGGCAGCGAAATCGGCAAGCGGCGGGATCACGACGGAATACATGTACCGTGTGCCGGCCCCAACCTGCTCGGTGCTCTACAAGACCTGTCCACCCCGTCCCAGCGAGTGGGATGTGATCACTCTCTTCGTGCAGCCGCTTGCCGAAGATCTGTGTGACGTTTGGCCATGGATGGCGCTTTTGGACGACGAAACCTCTATGACTGATCTCATCCATTTCCAGCAGACCATCTTCCTTCAGGACCGGTCGATCCTGGAAAACCAGATTCCACGCCTTCTGCCTCTCGACCCGGGAATGGAGATTCCCACGCGCGCCGACCTAACGTCGGTTGCATATCGACGCTGGCTGAAACGCCACAACTATACCTATGGCGCACAGCTGGTGGCGCAATGAAGCTTTACGACTACATCCTATCCCCCAGCTGCTACAAAGTGCGCCTGATGGCGGCTTTAACAGCCGTTAAGCTGGATGTCAGACCAGTAGATTTTCATCCAGGCGGCGAGCATCGGGGGCCTGAGCTTATGGCGCTCAACCCTGCCGGATCGATCCCGATCCTTGAGGACGGGGATCTTCTCCTCACTGAATCGTCGGCCATGCTCGTCTATCTCGCCGCCCAGAGCGCTCCCGAATGGCTGGGCCAAACCGCCGACGAATCTGCCCGCGTGCAGCAATGGCTATCCTTTTCGCATCGGCTGACGGCGAGCCTCGGCGGCGCGCGTCTGCATGAGATGTTGCTGCGTGATGGGGATATCGCTGCCCTTCAGGCGCAAGGAATTGCCGCGTTACGCGAGTTGGAAGCGGGGCTCGTCGAACAGAAACTTCGCGGCAAGCCGTTCCTCGCTTCGGACCGTCCGACCGTGGCCGATATTGCCTGCTTCCCCTATGTGGCACTCGCGCCGGACGGTGGCGTTTCGCTCGATCCTTATCCAGCGATCCGTCTCTGGTCCCGCTCCATCCGCGCGCTCGATGCGTTCATCGAGATGCCAGGCATACACCGGCTGCACGAGTTGAAGTCCGAGCCAAATGTTCCAAAGGACGAGGAATGAAATGGCCGGCTACCTTTTTAAGAATTGCGCAGCCGTCATCGTGAACGAGGGAAAGGGACCAAAGGTTCATCGCAATGTCGATATTCTGACAGACGGCCCCGCCATAAAGGCCATCGGCGAAAATCTCAGCCTGGGCGAGCTACCGATCAGCACCACGGTGCAAGACGCTGCAGGCTGGTTTGTCTATCCAGGGCTCGTCAATACGCACCATCACTTCTTCCAGTGCTTCGTGCGCAATCGCGCAGATCTCGACTGGACAAAGCTGTCCGTTCTCGAATGGCTTGACCGCATCTATCCGATCTTCTCGCGGCTGAACGAGGATTGCTTCTATCATTCCTCGGTTACGGCGATGGCGGAGATGATCAAGCATGGTTGCACCACCGCCTTCGACCACCAGTATTGTTTCCCCCGGCATGCCGGAAAGCGGCTGATCGACCGCCAATTCGAGGCAGCTGACCTGCTCGCTATGCGCTTTCATGCCGGTCGCGGCGGCAACACCCTGCCAAAGTCCGAGGGCTCGACCATTCCGGATGCGATGCTGGAGACGACAGACGAATTCATTGCGGATTGCGCACGCCTGATTGACACCTACCACGACGCCAGCCCTTTTAGCATGCGCCAGGTCGTGGTGGCACCCTGCCAGCCGGTCAATTGCTACCGCGAGACGTTCGTCGAGTCCGTCGCACTGGCACGCGATCGTGGCGTCCAGATGCACACGCATGTTGGTGAGGGCGAAAGCGCGGTCATTGAAGCCCGCCACGGAATGCGCACGGTCGACTACTGCGCAGAACTCGGCTTTGCTGGTCCTGATACCTTCTACGCCCATTGCTGGGAATTGACGCAGGACGAACTGCGCAAGATGGCAAAAAGTGGCACCGGCGTCTCGCATTGCCCGGAACCGGTTTACCTCGTCGGTGCCGAGGTGACCGATATCCCTGCCATGGCTGCCCTTAACCTGCGGGTCGGGCTTGGCTGTGACGGAGCAGCGTCAAACGACAACTCGAACCTGATGCACTGCGTGCACTCGGCCTACATGCTGCAGTGCCTCTTCGCATCAAGTCGCGAGCGCCCTGTTCCACCTCCTGTCGACTTCCTCGGCTATGCAACAAGTGGCGGGGCGGCCTTGCTCGGGCGTCACGACATTGGTCGACTGGCGCCGGGTATGGCCGCAGACTTTTTTGCGATCGACACCCGGCGCATGGACTACGTCGGCACGCGACACGATCCGCTGAGCCTAATTGCCAAGGTGGGCATCGGCATGCCGACGGACCTGACCATGATCAACGGCCGCATCGTCTGGCAGAAGGGCGAATTTGTGGGGCTCGACGAAGCGCGGCTGTTTGCCGAGGCGGAGGCAGCTCTTGCGAGCTTGGAATTCTAAAACACCAAAAAGGGGAACCAAAACATGACAAAGATTACGCGCAGGACATTAATGCAGGGAGCCGCAGCCACCGGTCTCGTTGGCGCCTTTGGTGCTCGTGCAGCACTGGCGGCCGGCGAACCGCTGGGCATCACGCTTGTTGTTCCCTCTCCGATCGGTGACGTCGGTTGGGGGCACGCGCTGGCAGCTGGGCTCGATCCCATCAAGGCCGCCTACGGTGACAAGGTGAAAGTGACCGTCGTCGAAAATATTCCGGAAGGGCCAGACGCTGACCGGATCATGAACAAGACGGTCGCCGACGGCAACAAATTCCTCATCGCCGGCTCCTTTGGATATCAGAACGGCGCCCTGCAGATTGCCCGCCGCAATCCTCAGGTCAGCGTTCTACACGCCTCCGGATTCCAGGTGGCGCCTAATTTCTCGCCCTTTGCGGCCAAGTATTTCCAAGGAACCTATCTGCTTGGCATGGCGGCAGCCGCACTTTCGAAGACCGGCAAGCTCGGTTCTGTATCGGCCTTCGCCATCCCCGAACTCATCACCTCTATCAACGCCTTTACGCTCGGTGCCCAGGCTGTAAGGCCAGATATCGAGGTTTCGGTCGTCTGGGTGAATTCCTGGTTCGACCCGGCCAAGGAGCAGGAAGCGGCCAAGGCCCTGATTGCACAAAAATGCGACGTGATCTTCTCCAATGCCCAGGACACGCCTTCCGTCATTTCGGCCTGTGAAGAAGCCGGCGTCTATGCGTTCAACCTCAACTCCTCGATGAAGAGCTACGCCCCGAAAACCTATCTCGGTTGCGTTTCCACCGACTGGTCTCCGTTCTTCAAGGCCTCGGTCGATGCCCATCTCGCCGGAACCTTCAAGGGCACGAATGCCTTCCTTGGCGTTGTCGACAAGGTTGTGGAAGTGGTTGATTGGAACCCTGCCATTCCGGTCGACACGATGACCAGGATCAAGGCGGCAGAGGCAAAGATCGCCGAGGGAAGCCTTTCGCCCTTTACCGGGCCGATAACCAAGGCTGATGGCAGCGAAGGGGTAGCGTCCGGCAAAACCCTCGCGGATGCCGAGATCGTCGCTATGGACTGGCACGTCAAGGGTGTGACCACGCCCCTGCCGAAGTAACTCATGACCAGTCCGCTCCTGTCGCTTCGCGGTATTACCAAGAGCTACGGCCAGGTCCATGCCAATCAGGCCATCGATCTGGACGTGGCGCCGCGGTCGATCCATGCCATTCTCGGGGAAAACGGGGCGGGCAAATCGACGCTGATGAAGATGATCTACGGTGTCGAGCAGCCAGACGATGGTACCCTTGCATGGGAAGGTGAGCCCTTGACCTTCGCCTCGCCCGTGGAGGCGCGACGCAAGGGGATCGGCATGGTGTTCCAGCACTTTTCGCTGTTCGAAACGCTGACCGTCGTGGAAAATATTCAGCTGGTCGTCCCGGGCAAAAAGGCCGATCTCGTGGAGCGCATACGTACGCTTGGACGTGACTTCGGCCTCGAGGTCGACCCACTCGCTCACGTACACGTGCTTTCCGTCGGCGAACGGCAACGCGTGGAGATTATCCGCAGCCTCATGACCGATCCGAAGCTGCTGATCCTCGACGAGCCCACGTCTGTCCTGCCTCCACAGTTGG
This sequence comes from Rhizobium mesoamericanum STM3625, assembly GCF_000312665.1. Lineage (GTDB taxonomy): Bacteria > Pseudomonadota > Alphaproteobacteria > Rhizobiales > Rhizobiaceae > Rhizobium > Rhizobium mesoamericanum. Next base: position 467,710 of record NZ_HF536773.1, read on the forward strand.
TCGAAAAGCTCTTCGACACCTTGCGCAGGCTGCGCGACGGCGGCGTGTCGATCCTCTTCATCTCCCACAAGCTCGAGGAAATACGCGCCATCTGCGACAGGGCGACGATTCTGCGCGGCGGGCGCGTTACCGGACATGTCGATCCGCGCGAACACGACGCACATGATCTTGCCCGCATGATGATCGGTCGGGACATGCCCGAACCCATGCCAGCGGCGCCGCTGTCTGGGGGTGAGAGGCGACTTGAGATCATCGGGCTGGACTATCGCCCTGAGGATCCCTTCGCCGTAGAACTGTCCGAGATCACGCTTTCGGTGCGTGCCGGCGAGATCCTCGGCATTGCAGGTATTTCGGGCAACGGGCAAAGCGAGCTCGCTTCGCTGATCTCCGGCGAAATTGTTCTGCCGAAGGATCAGCGCGATAGGATCTATATGATGGGGCAGGATGTGGGCAGGCTCGATGCAGCTGCCAGGCGAAAGCTTGGATTTGCATTCGTTCCGGAAGATCGCCTCGGGCGCGGCGCGGTCCCTGAAATGTCGCTTGTCCTCAACAGCTTGCTGACGGCTCATTCCTTGAATCTCGTGCGCCACGGCTTGATCGACAAGGACAAGGCAAAAGCCTTCACCGATGATTGCATTCGCCAGTACGATGTCCGTACGCCCGGCGCAGAAATTGAAGCCGGTGCCCTCTCAGGCGGCAATCTGCAGAAGTTCATCGTTGGGCGCGAGATCATGCTGGCGCCCAAACTGCTTTTCGTCGCGCAACCGACCTGGGGCGTCGACATCGGCGCCGCGTCGGCCGTGCGCAGACGGCTGGTCGAATTGCGCAATGAAGGCATGGCCATTCTCGTCATTTCCGAGGAGCTTGAGGAGCTTTTCGAGCTCTGTGATTTCATCCAGGTTCTGTACCGCGGCAGGCTCAGTCCGGCGCTGATTGCGCGCGATACCCGCTCCGAGGACATCGGTCGTTACATGATCGGCGCACAGCTCTCGCCCGAGAAAGGCACTGCATGAGCATCCTGTCCGTTGCCTTCCTGCCCACGCTTGTCCGCCGGCAGCGCGCTTCGCTTGCCGCAACCTTTGTCGCGCCTTTCGCTGCCTTGGCGGTGACCATCGGCCTCAATCTCGGCCTCTATGTGCTCATGGGCCGCAATCCGTTCGACATCGTCTACGCAATGCTTCTCGAACCGTTCCTCTCCTGGGCATCGTTTTCGGAAGTGCTGTTGAAAGCTGGCCCACTTCTGCTCATCGCGCAGGGCCTTGCGATCGGCTTTCGTGCGAAGGTCTTCAACATCGGCGCCGAGGGCCAGTTTATTCTGGGCGCGATCTTCGCCTCGGCAATTCCCATCTGGTTTCCGCAGGCGTCCGGGCAATGGATATGGCCCCTGATGTTGATCCTTGGCGTACTCGGTGGTGCCCTGTGGGCGTCGTTGACGGCATTCTGGCGCGTGAGGTTCAATGCAAACGAGATCCTCGTTTCGCTGATGCTCAGCCTCGTCGCTGCACAGCTTCTGAATTACCTGCTTCTTGGCCCCTGGAAGGACCCGAACGGCTTTAATTTTCCTCAATCGGTGATGTTCCAGTACGACGCGATGGTGCCGCTCTTGATTCCCGGCACACGGGTCAATGTCTCCCTCTTGATCACTATCGCCCTCTCCCTCGCCGCCTGGGTCTTCATGCAAAGAAGCTTTGTCGGATATAAGCTCCAGGTCGGCGGCCTGGCGCCGCGCGCAGCGGGCTACGCCGGGTTCAAGGAGAGCCGAGCAATATGGTGGTCCCTGTTGATCGGGGGTTGCGCAGCAGGCCTTGCCGGCGCAGCCGAGGTGGCGGGGCCCTTGGGGCAGCTGCAGCGATCAATTTCCACCGGTTACGGTTATTCGGCGATCATCGTCGCCTACCTCGGTGGTCTGCATCCGATCGGCATTGTCGTCTCTGCATTGTTCATGGCTGCTCTTTATATTGGCGGCGACAACGCCATGGTGTCGGCAAGTCTGCCGATCGCTGCGGTGCGCGTCTTTCAGGGAAGTCTCCTAATGGCCTACCTGGTTGCCATTGCCTTCGTTCGGTATCGCTTCGAGTGGCGACGAGCGGCCGCTCACAGAGGACAGCCATGAACGCCACCGAGTTCATTCTTGCGGGCATGCTTTCGGCCGCAACGCCGTTTCTCCTTGCCGCGCTCGGCGAGCTGGTGGTCGAACGTGCCGGGGTTCTCAATCTCGGCGTGGAAGGATTGATGGCCCTCGGTGCGGCTCTCGCCTTTATCGTTGTCTATCACGGCGGAGGTCACCTTCTCGGGTTCGTCGCGGCTGGGCTTGGCAGCGCCGTCCTTTCCCTGGCCTTTGCTGTGATTGCGCTCGGATTTCGGGCAAACCAGGTGGCCACTGGCCTGGCGATCGGCATCCTCGGCCAGGGGCTGTCTGCGCTCTTCGGCAAGACCTACGAGAGCTTGACGGTTAAGGGGCTTCCCAAACTCGCCCTCCCTTGGCTCTCCGAAATCCGCATCGTCGGGGGGCTGTTTGTGCAGGACATCGTCGTGTGGCTTTCGCTGGCGACAACCCTCGTCATTTGGGCGATGTTTGCCTATTCGAAGACCGGTCTCGTTGTGCGGGCTGTCGGCGAAAATCCCAAGGCTGCGCACGCTATCGGCTATCCCGTGATTGCCGTTCGCTTTGCTGCAGTCGCATTCGGCGGCGCGATGGCTGGCTTTGCGGGTGCCTATGCGGCCGTGGTCTACACGCCGCTCTGGGCAGACGGTATGATCGCGGGTCGCGGCTGGATCGCAATCGCTCTTGTCGTCTTCGGAACCTGGCTTACTGGTCGAATCTTCCTCGGCGCATGCCTTTTCGGAGCGGTATCCTTGATGGGCCTTGCCGCCCAGGCGAGCGGGATGAACGTTCCCTCCCAGCTGCTTGCAAGCTTGCCTTACCTCGTCACGATCATCGTGCTCGGCCTCATTTCAGCAGATAGTCGCCTGCTCAAGCTCAACGGCGTCGCCTCGCTCGGCGAACCCTTTGACCGGTAAGACTACAGCCTGTCGACTTTGTGCGTCGGCTTGCCGCAATGGGCTACTGCGAAAGAGAGCGCGGCCAGCGTGATCTCCGCAGCCACCAGTGTCGCGATGACGGTGGGCCGTTTGTCCCTTATCGCCGTGCCGCCGATAGGGCAGACGAGGCGATTAAGAAGTTCCGGCCTGCCCAAGTCGCGCGTCAGCCAGTTCTTGAAAGTTGCCCGCTTTGTTTTCGAACCGATCATCCCGACATAGGCGACATCGTCCCGCTGGAGAGCCTCCGCGGCGATCAGGAAATCGAGCGCGTGGTCATGCGTGAGAACAACGAAAGAACTGCCCGCTGGCGCACCGCGGACGATGGCCTCGGGCATCGCGGTCAGACAGGTTTCGACGCCACTGACGCGGGATGCCGCAAGCTCGTCTTCGCGGGTATCCACGAGGACCGTGTGCATTGGCGCGAGCGACAGTGCCCTGGCCAGCGCATTCCCTACGTGCCCGGCTCCAAAAATGTAGACATGCGGCCGTCGGGCAATCTCGGCATCGACGCGCGCAACCAGTTCGTCGGCGAGCTCGTGCGTTACCGCAGTGAAGGAAAGCCCAACCCGACCGCCGCAGCATTGACCGATCTCCGGCCCGAGGGGAATGCTCATTGCCGCGATCGACCGTGAATGACGAAGCGCCTGTCGCGCGTGGTCGATCGCCATGTACTCCAACTGCCCGCCGCCGATGGTTGAAAAAGAGCAGTTTTTGGAGACCACCATCCAGGCGTCGGTATCGCGCGGCGTCGAGCCGACTGCTCCCGTCACTTCGACGAGAATGCAATCCCGCTCTTCGCGCAGGAAGTCCCGCAAGTCCTCACGAGAGGCAAACATACCGGTCAATCTTTCCTTCAAAACGCATGCGTTCCATCGCCATCAGCGCGCACTCCGGCACAGCAGTCATATCGGAGGAACATAATAGTCCGCAATGGTTGCGGCGGCCATCAAGATCGTTTCAAGGGGCCACACGGCCCTCTCGTCGATACGCGTCAGGACTTTTCGACATCCATTTGCGAAAGGCGCGGAAGAAGGCGCTCGGCTCTGAATAGCCGAGCTGAACGGCGATATCGCCTGTCGTCTTCGACGTGTTAAGCAAAAGATCGACAGCAAGATCACGACGTACGTCGTCCTTGATGCCGGCATAGCTTTGCCCCTCATCCCGCAGCCGGTGACGCAAGGTCGAAGGCGGCATGCGCATTTCCGCAGCGAGCTCGGAGAAAGTCTTCCATGCGGCCGGTGGCGTCTTATCCAGCCGCCGCCTGACGCTGGAAGCGAGCCCCGCATCATAACGATAGCGCACCAGAATATTGGCTGGAGCCCCTCGCAAAAACTGCTTCAGCGCCTGCTCGCTGCGCATGACCGGCAGATCGAGCATCGCGCTATCAAAACCAAGGCGGCTGATCGGCTGCGAAAATCTCACCGGCGCACCAAAGAAGAGCCGGTAATCAGCCCCCTGCTTCGGTTCGCCGCAGCGGAAGTCGACCAGCCGGATCGGAATGCGTCGGCCCACCAGCCAGCAAGTGATCCCATGGATAAGGATCCAATAAGTGCGGTAGGCAAAGGCCGAACGTGGACCGCCGACATCCGTCAACTCGATCTTTGCAAGTCCATCCGCAACGACAAGTTGGCCGCGTGGATCGTCCAATACGACATCGAGGAACCGCAGAGCCCGGCGTAACGCATGGCCGAGCGTCGGCGCATGCAGCACGCAATGGCAAAGCAGCGTGAAGCTGCCGCTGCGCATCGGCCGCCCGCCCATGCCGAAAAACTCATCATCGAGTTCTTTGGCAATGGCAAGCCAGAGAGCGCCGTAGCTTTCTGCCGACACAGGTTGATCGATAACCGCCTGCAACCCGAGCGAAGAAAGAATTGGCGCTGTCGGCCGTCCCATACGCCGCAAGCTGTCCAGCGCCTCTTCGACGAATCCAGGTGCAATCATACGCCTTTCGATCTCAGCCACCCGCGCCTCCGACTATGGCAAAACTGTCCGAAACAATGCAGCACTTTTGTCATCGCTTGCAATAGAGCGACGGAATAGAATCCGGCGTTATTGGGTCGCGTAGGGAGGATGACGCAGTCCCAAGAGACGATCGCGAGGTGATGGGAGCAGACCGATGCTGATCCGTGGAGGAACCTTTATCGTCACCGGCGGCGGCTCTGGCCTCGGCGCCGCGACAGCGCACATGCTGGTTGAAAATGGCGCACGCGTGATCATCGCCGACCTAAATGATGCAGCCGGAGAGGCAGTTGCGGCAGAACTCGGCGCCGATGCCCGTTACGTCAGGGCCGACGTGACAAGCGCAGAGGACGGAGCCGCTGTGGTAGCGACTGCGCTTGGATCCTTCGGCGGTTTGAGCGGGCTCGTAAACTGCGCCGGCGTGGCGCCGGGCGAGAAAGTGATCGGTCGCGACGGCCCGCATAGTCTCGACAGTTTCGTGCGGACAATCGGCATCAACCTCGTCGGCACATTCAACATGATCCGCCTTGCGGCGTCGGCCATCCAGCATCAGCAGGCGGATGCAGAAGGCGAGCGCGGCGTTCTCATCAATACCGCCTCGATCGCGGCCTTCGACGGTCAGGTCGGACAAGCTGCATACGCTGCCTCCAAGGGCGGCATCGCCTCAATGACGCTTCCGATCGCCCGCGAGCTTGCCCGCCACGGCATTCGTGTGGTGTCGATCGCACCTGGCATTTTCGAGACGCCGATGATGGCTGGTATGCCGCATGACGTGCGGGAGGCGCTTGGTAAGAGCGTGCCCTTCCCGCCGCGCCTTGGCAAGCCAGCGGAATTTGCCGCGCTGGTGCGCCATATATGTGAAAACAGCATGCTGAACGGCGAGGTCATTCGCCTCGACGGCGCGTTGCGTATGAGTGCGCGCTAGAGCGTTCGGCACAGGAGGCTTGAACATGGCTTTGCAGGATCCTGTCGTCATCGTCGGAACGGCACGCACGCCGATCGGCGGTTTTCAAGGTGAGCTGAAGGAGGTAAAGGCGCCCGACCTCGGATCAGCCGCCATCCGCGCAGCACTTCAACGCGCTAAGGTGACCCCGGATGCCGTCGACGAGGTCGTCTTCGGCTGCGTGCTGCCAGCCGGCCAGGGGCAAGCGCCCGCCCGGCAGGCGGCGATCGGTGCAGGTCTGCCATTCTCCACCGGTGCAACCACCGTCAACAAGATGTGTGGCTCCGGCATGAAGGCCGTCATGCTGACACATGACCTCCTGGCGGCGGGAAGCGTCACCATTGGCGTCGCCGGCGGCATGGAAAGCATGACCAATGCGCCCTATCTTCTCGATCGTGCTCGCAGTGGCTATCGGCTAGGCCATGGTCGCGTCATCGATCATATGTTCCTCGACGGCCTGGAGGACGCTTATGACAAGGGACGGTTGATGGGCAACTTCGCAGAGGATTGCGCCGAAGCCTACCAGTTCACTCGCCAGGCGCAGGACCGCTATGCAGTGACGTCGCTGACACGAGCACAAAAGGCCATCGATGCCGGCTATTTCGACGCCGAGATCACGCCTGTCACTGTCGCTGCTGGAAAGGGCGAGCAGACGGTCAGCCAAGACGAACAACCCGGCAAGGCCAGGCTCGACAAGATTCCTCTCCTCAAACCGGCCTTCCGCGACGGCGGGACCGTGACGGCCGCCAACTCCAGCTCGATTTCCGATGGCGCGGCCGCTCTCGTCTTGATGCGTCGTTCTGAAGCCGAACGAAGGGGGCTCGCGCCTCTGGCGACAATTACCGGGCACACCACGCATTCGCAGGCCCCCAATCTCTTTGCGACGGCTCCGATCGGTGCCCTGCAGAAGCTTTCCGATCGAACCGGTTGGCCACTCGAAACCATCGACCTTTTTGAGATCAACGAGGCCTTTGCCGTCGTTGCGATGGCCGCAATGCGCGACCTCGCACTCCCCCATGAGAAGGTCAACGTGCACGGCGGAGCCTGCGCGCTAGGCCACCCCATTGGCGCGTCTGGCGCGCGGATTCTGGTTACGCTTCTTGCCGCACTCGAGCGCTACGGCATGAAGCGCGGCATGGCAGCTTTATGCATCGGCGGTGGCGAAGCAACCGCCGTTGCGATCGAGCGCCACTAGAGAAAGGAAGAAAGAGACAAGCATGATCCTTTCCGAACTGCAGCAGCAAATCCGCGATCTCGCCAGAGACTTCGCCCGCGAGCGACTTGGACCCGGAGCTGCTGCCCGCGATCGCGAGCACAGGTATCCAAAAGATGAACTCAACGAGATGGGTGAACTCGGCATGCTCGGCATGCTGGTTCCGGAGGAGTATGGCGGTTCAGAAACAGGCACGCTTGCCTATGCGGCCGCACTCGAAGAGATCGCAGTTGGCGACGGACCCTGCTCGACAATCATGAGCGTCCACAGCTCGGTCGCCTGCGTGCCGATCTTAAAGTTCGGCACTGAAGAGCAGAAGCAGCGTTTCCTGCCAAAGCTTGCCAGTGGAGAATGGATCGGCGGCTTTGCGTTGACGGAACCGCAGGCGGGCTCGGATGCATCCAATCTGCGCAGCCGCGCACGTCGCGATGGCGATCATTACGTCCTCGATGGCGTCAAGCAATTCATCACCTCGGGCAAGAACGGACAGATGATCATCGCCTTTGCGGTCACCGATCCGAGCGCTGGCAAGAAGGGGATTAGCGCCTTCATAGTACCGACCGACACACCGGGCTACGAAGTGATCCGCGTTGAGGAGAAACTTGGGCTACATTCGACGGATACCTGTCAGATCGCCTTCAACGCCATGCGGATCCCGGCCGAGTTGAGGCTTGGGGCAGAGGGAGAAGGCTACCGGATAGCGCTGGCGAACCTTGAAGGAGGCCGCATCGGCATCGGCGCTCAGGCTGTCGGCATGGCGCGCGCGGCGTTCGAGGCGGCGCGTGACTATGCGCGCGAACGTACAGCTTTCGGCAAGGCAATCATCGAGCATCAGGCGGTCGCCTTTCGTCTCGCCGACATGGCAACCCAGATCGAAGCTGCCCGTCAACTCGTCTTTCACGCGGCGGCGCTTCGCGACAATGGGGTGCCGTGCCTTTCGGAAGCATCGATGGCAAAGCTCTTTGCCTCGGAGATGGCAGAGCGCGTCTGCTCGGATGCGATACAAATACATGGGGGCTACGGCTATATGGCCGATTATCCAGTGGAGCGGATCTATCGGGATGTCCGCATCTGCCAGATTTACGAAGGAACAAGCGACGTGCAGCGGATGGTGATCGCGCGTAATCTATAACAAAAGAATGCGCTGGTCCGTTTCTAAAGGAGAGAAACGGACAAAGCGCAGCGGAGGGAAACACAATATGACGGACGCAGCTCAACTGAGCCTCCATGTTCCGGAACCTGCCGTCCGGCCAGGCGGCCAACCCGATTTCTCCAACGTCAAGATCGCCAAGGCCGGCCTTGTGCCGCGCCCCGAGATCGACGTTGCACCAGAGGACATCCGTGACCTCGCCTATTCCATCATCCGCGTACTCAATCGCGAAGGCGAGGCGGTCGGTCCATGGTCCGGTATGCTCTCCGATGAGGAGCTGCTGACTGGCCTACGCAACATGATGAAGCTTCGCGCCTTCGATGCGCGCATGCTGATGGCCCAACGCCAGGGCAAGACGTCCTTCTACATGCAGCATCTCGGCGAAGAGGCCGTCAGCTGCGCCTTCCGCAAGGCGCTGCGCAAAGGCGACATGAACTTCCCGACCTATCGCCAAGCAGGCCTCCTGATTGCGGACGATTATCCGATGGTCGAGATGATGAACCAGATCTTTTCGAACGAAAGCGATCCGTTGCACGGCCGCCAGCTGCCGATCATGTATTCGTCAAAGGAGCACGGTTTCTTCACGATCTCCGGCAACCTGGCAACGCAATATGTGCAGGCAGTCGGCTGGGCAATGGCTTCCGCTATCAAGAATGATCACAGAATTGCGGCTGGCTGGATCGGCGACGGCTCCACTGCCGAATCCGACTTCCACTCCGCACTGGTCTTTGCCTCCACGTACAAGGCACCCGTGATCCTCAATATCGTCAACAATCAGTGGGCAATTTCAACCTTCCAAGGCATTGCGCGAGGCGGCTCCGGCACGTTTGCCGCACGTGGGCTTGGCTTCGGTATCCCGGCGCTGCGTGTCGACGGCAACGATTACCTCGCCGTCTACGCCGTCGCCTGCTGGGCGGCCGAGCGTGCCAGGCAAAATCTCGGCCCGACGTTGATCGAATACGTCACGTACCGCGTCGGCGCCCATTCGACATCCGATGATCCGAGCGCCTATAGACCGAAGGCGGAGTCGGAAGCCTGGCCCCTCGGCGATCCCGTGCTGCGTTTGAAAAAGCATCTGATCGTCAGGGGTATCTGGTCGGAAGAGCGCCACGTCCAGGCCGAGGCCGAAATCATGGACGAGGTCATCGAGGCCCAGAAGCAAGCCGAGCATCACGGTACGCTGCATGCCGGCGGCAAGCCCTCGGTGCGCGACATCTTCGAAGGCGTCTATGCCGAAATGCCGCCGCACATTCGCCGCCAGCGGCAGAAGGCAGGTTTCTGACATGGCCAGAATGACGATGATCGAAGCGGTGCGTAGCGCCATGGACGTGTCAATGGCGCGCGACGACAACGTGGTGGTCTTCGGCGAGGACGTCGGATACTTCGGCGGCGTGTTTCGCTGCACCCAAGGACTGCAGGCGAAATACGGCAAGACACGCTGCTTCGACACGCCGATCAGTGAATCCGGCATTGTCGGTACCGCCATCGGCATGGCCGCCTACGGCCTGAAGCCCTGCGTCGAGATCCAGTTCGCCGACTACATGTACCCTGCCTATGATCAGATCACCCAGGAAGCGGCCCGCATCCGGTATCGTTCGAACGGCGACTTTACATGCCCGATCGTTCTTCGCATGCCGACAGGCGGCGGCATCTTCGGTGGCCAGACCCACAGCCAGAGCCCGGAGGCGCTGTTTACGCATGTCTGCGGCCTGAAGGTTGTCGTTCCCTCAAATCCCCATGACGCGAAGGGACTGCTGATTGCAGCGATCGAAGATCCGGACCCAGTGATGTTCCTGGAGCCGAAACGGCTCTACAACGGGCCGTTCGATGGCCATCACGAGCGCCCTGTGACGCCTTGGTCGAAGCACGAACTTGGTGAAGTGCCAGAAGGGCACTATTCCATTCCGATCGGCAGGGCCGCCATCCGGCGCTCGGGCTCCGCCGTGACCGTAATCGCCTATGGCACGATGGTCCATGTCGCGCTCGCAGCCGCCGAGGACATGGGCATCGACGCCGAAGTGATCGACCTGCGTAGTCTGCTGCCGCTCGATCTCGATACGATCGTACAATCCGTCAACAAGACTGGCCGCTGCGTCGTCGTTCACGAGGCAACGCTGACATCGGGATTTGGCGCTGAGATCGTTTCCCTTGTTCAGGAACATTGCTTTTATCGTCTGGAAGCCCCCGTCGTGCGCGTCGCCGGTTGGGATACGCCTTATCCACACGCACAGGAGTGGGACTACTTTCCCGGGCCCGCGCGTGTCGGGCGCGCACTTGCCGAAGTCATGGAGGCCTGACGCATGGGCGAATTCATAATCAAGATGCCCGATGTCGGCGAAGGCGTAGCCGAGGCCGAACTCGTGGAATGGCACGTCAAGGCGGGCGACCCGGTCAAGGAGGACATGGTGATCGCCGCCGTCATGACCGACAAGGCGACGGTCGAGATCCCATCGCCGGTGACTGGGACCGTCATCTGGCTAGGTGCTGAGATCGGCGACAAGATTGCCGTCAAGGCGCCGCTCGTCCGGATTGAGACGAGTGGTGGTGAGGCGAACAATCAGGTCGTCGAAGCGCCTCCTGCCAAGGCGCCCGCGAACGCTCTCGACGGTCCACCCGCCACCCTCGAGCCGGAGATTGCGCCTGCGACGAAGACCGTCAATGTCCAACGACCCGAGGCTCCGGTTCCAGCAGAAAAGCCACTGGCATCACCATCCGTACGGCTCTTTGCACGGGAAAATGGCGTCGATCTACGCCAGCTCAAGGGATCGGGGCCTGCTGGCCGCATCCTTCGCGAGGACGTCGAACAATTCATCGCACGTGGCGACAAGCCCTCTCTTCGACCGGCGATCGAGAAAAAGACCTCGACCGAGGAGGTCAAGCTCACGGGTTTGCGGCGTCGTATCGCCGAAAAGATGTCGCTCTCTACCTCCCGTATTCCGCACATCACCTATGTCGAGGAAGTCGACGTGACGGCATTGGAAGAACTGCGGGCCACGATGAACCGTGACCGCAAGCCGGAGCAACCGAAGCTTACCATTCTGCCCTTTTTGATGCGGACGATCGTGAAGGCGGTCGCCGAACAACCGAATGTGAACGCGACCTTCGACGACGAGAGGGGCATTCTCACCCGCCACGGCGCCGTCCATATCGGCATTGCCACGCAAACGCCCGCCGGGCTGGTGGTCCCGGTGGTGAAAAACGCCGAAGCGCGCGGCATCTGGGAATGTGCGGCCGAGCTGAACCGCCTGGCAGAGGCAGCACGCACCGGCACCGCGACCCGCGACGAGCTCGGCGGCTCAACCATCACCGTCAGTTCGCTTGGCGCCCTTGGTGGTATCGTCTCGACACCTGTCATCAACCATCCGGAAGTCGCGATCGTTGGCGTGAACAAGATTGCCGTGCGACCGGCCTTTGATGGCACGCAGTTCGTACCACGCAAGATGATGAATCTGTCATCGAGTTTCGACCATCGCATCATCGACGGATGGGATGCAGCAACCTTCGTCCAACGTGTCCGGGTTCTTCTCGAAACCCCCGCCCTCATCTTCATCGAAGGCTAGGATCCATGAAAGAGATCGTCTGCAAGCTTCTCGTCATCGGCGCCGGGCCGGGCGGCTACGTCTGCGCCATCAGGGCAGGACAACTCGGCCTCGACACCGTCATCGTTGAAGCCGACAAGCCAGGCGGCACCTGCCTGAACGTCGGCTGCATCCCGTCAAAGGCGTTCATTCACGCTGCCGAGGAATTTGGCGCCACAAGGCAGATGCTCGCCGGCAAGAACGCAATGGGCATCCATGTCGAGGCTGCCTCGATCGACCTTGCAAAAACCGTCAGTTGGAAGGACGGTATCGTTGGCCGGTTGAATGGAGGCGTCTCCGCCCTGCTGCAGAAGGCAAGGGTCAAGATCGTTCATGGCCGCGCAGCCTTCCGCGACGGTAAGACCGTCGAGGTCGAGACCGAAGTGGGCATACAAGTCATTCGCGCCGAAACCGTGGTTATCGCCACAGGCTCCGAACCCGTCGAACTCGCTACACTTCCCTTCGGAGGCCCAGTCATTTCATCCACCGAAGCGCTCTCGCTCGCAAAGCTGCCGAGGAAGCTGGTTGTTATTGGCGGCGGCTATATCGGCCTCGAACTTGGCACGGCCTTCGCCAAGTTGGGCTCGGAGGTAACGGTCATTGAGGCTACGCCGCAGATCCTGCCGCAATATGATGCCGACCTCGTGCGGCCGGTTGCGCGACGGCTTGGCGAACTCGGCATCCGCGTCCTGACGGAAGCCAAGGCGCAAGGCCTCTCGGACGACGGCAATGCCTTGGTGGTCGAGACCTCCGACGGGCAGCAACAACTGCTGCCTGCCGACCGCTTTCTGGTTACTGTCGGACGGCGACCGCGGTTCACCGGATCGGGTATCGAAGAACTCGACCTCGATCGCAACGGGCCGTACCTTCGCATCGACGATCGCTGTCGTACGTCGATGCGGGGCGTTTATGCGATCGGCGACATCACCGGCGAACCGATGCTCGCGCATCGCGCGATGGCACAGGGGGAGATGGTCGCCGAGATCCTGGGCGGCAGGAATCGTGCCTGGGACAAGCGCTGCATTCCGGCGATCTGCTTTACCGATCCGGAAATCGTGACGGCTGGGCTTGGCCCGGATGAGGCACGCGCTCAAGGCTACGCGATCCGCGTTGGACAATTTCCGTTCAGCGCAAATGGCCGCGCGATGACGATGCTGTCGGAGGAAGGCTTCGTTCGTGTTGTCGCGCGCGCTGATACCAATCTCGTCCTTGGCCTGCAAGCCGTCGGGGCCGGCGTTTCCGAGCTCTCGGCCGGCTTTGCGTTGGCAATCGAGATGGGAGCACGCCTTGAGGATCTCGCCGGCACGATCCATGCCCATCCCACGCGCAGCGAGGCTGTCCAGGAAGCAGCTTTGAAGGCGCTCGGGCATGCGCTGCATATCTGACGCCGATTTGAAACAAGATTTGCTGCAATAGAGCAATAGCTGTTTACATGCCGCTTTGTCTGCTAGCTAGCGCTGCAATGAAGACCGGAGCAATTGAGAATGGCCGCTGCATTCTACAAAGACTACATCGCCGACTTGAAAGCCAGGATCGACGACCTTCACGCCAACGCCGACCGCTACCAGACCTACGAGCTTACGATGGAACTTCTGGCACAGAAGAACCTCGTCAGCTACTCCGAAAAGAAGGCCAAAGGACTTCAAGAGGGCTTGTCCTACCGTCGCGACTTCACGACGGGGCAAGCCGTCCAGATGCAGCAGCAAAGTGCCTATCAGCTGTTCAACGGATTTTTCAAGCTCGGCCAGTTCCTGGCCTTTACCGGGCTTGGAGAGAAACCGGGTGCGAAGCAGTTTGCCGAGTCTCTCACGGACAACTGGCAGTACCCGACCTGCGCTGTACACTTCATCTGCCGCCAGAAGGGGCAACCAAAAACAGCATCGACCAGGATGCATTTTGTCGGATTGAATGGAGAGGCAGACGCCGCTGCCTACGAGCAGAAGATTGCTCAGGAAAAGAGCCTCGTGCAGCACCGCCCCTTCTCGTCCGATCTTTTCTGGGAATGGAAGCAATAGTTGCGGACGTGATGTTAGAGATCGGCCAATCCGCTGACCTATTTAGCCGCCCCGGATCGAGCCTCGCCATACCAGCTCGGCATGAAGTCTGATGGACTGCCCCTGACTGGTACTATCATCCTCCGGCTGGGGATGAGAAAGCCATTCGACCGCCTTCGAAGCAATTGCTGAAACCGGTTGGGCGAAGGTTGTCAGATTATAGGAGGACCATGAAGCCTGCTCAATATCGTCAAAGCCGGCGAGGCACAGCTGGTTCGGCACCGAGAGCGCGAACTGGTGGCGGGCGGTGTCCATGAAGCCGCAGGCCAGAAGATCCGTCGCGCAGAAAACCGCGTCGGGGCGTTCGGCGCGCGTCAACATTCGCTGTGCAATGGCTTTCCCGGCTTCATACCCTGTCCAGCCGTGGCGTTCGACAAAAACCTCGATCCCAAGGGCGCTGGCGGCTGCAACGAAACCGCGCTCTCGTGCCATCAGACTGGGCGTTCCCGCTTCCGAATTGGCAAAAGCAAGCCTTCGGCATCCGGCCCTGACAAACGCCGTCACGATACGTCCCGCCGCTTCGTAATCGTCAAGGTTGATCCGCAAAGGGCCGGGCTCCTCGTCGTCGCGATTGATGAGCACAAGCCGCTGCCCGCTGCGCAGGCAAAGTTGCGCGATGGATTTGTCCGGCATTCCCGAGAGGATGATTGAGGCATCGGCACGATAGCGGATCGCCTGGCGAAGCGCGCGATCAACACTCCCGTTCGAGCGATCTGTATTGATAAGCATCGCGACTTTGCCGGCGTTCTGAAGCAGCAGCGTCAACTCACACAGCAGATGAGAGCGATAGGGTGTTGCAACGTCAGACACGATGAGACAGACAATGCCGCTCTCGTTGCGCATAAGACCGCGAGCAAGCTCATTGACATGATAGCCAAGCGCCTCGGCTGCCTCTAATACCCGACGGCGGGTTTCCGCCGATACGCTTGCGCCGGGCGTGAAGGTTCTTGATACCGCCGACCGCGACACGCCTGCCCGCGCGGCGACTTCTTGGGCGCTCGCAAACACCTTTTCAGACACACGCAATCTCCGTTTCAATGCGTTTTGTGCACCTTGCTGCAACAGCGTGCAAGCCGGGTTGCTCTGCATTGCTCATGAAGTTTTTATGACGACGATCGCAAGTTTGCACGCGATTGCAGAGATCGAGCTATCCCTCCGCTTTCAGATCGCTGAAGTCACGTTTCGTGAGCCACGGAAGCTCCCGGTAACTGGCACATGAGCCCGTATGCTCCAACTTCTGCTGCAGCCACGGCTGACCCCGCGACCAAACACTCAGCAACTCGTGAAAGGTGCAGAACTGGAGGATGATCCCGGCGCTGCCCCCGCGCCACACGCGCTAGTAATCCTATCGGGGTATGTTCCACCGCATCGTATACTGCTGATTACTATCGTTTTCTCTCACAGCAAAGGTGACAGGATAGCGTCTCAAGAGATGTGCGCATTGCCATTGAGGGGCGTCTGTAATGTTAAGGATCCGCGTCAAGAACCGCGATTATTTAAGCGCTTACGGTGGCACATCGACTGTTTACAGCGCAGCGACAGCGGGCAGTGCTCTCCTCGTCACCGCGACAGTCGTCACTTCCCCTGGAGACCAGCCAGTTGCCGCTCTCAGCGCTGATGGGTCGGCGACCGGCTCACTCGCGGGATTTCAGACCACGACATCTGCTTTGATGGTTAACGCCACCGCGCCACAAATGTCGCCCGCGGCAGGTGCGGCCTCCCCTCTTGACTCAATCAGCGGCGCCAAATTCGCTTTGGCTGACGCAGCAACGTCGACGCCGACGACCGATTCACAAACGGAAGCAAAACCTCGTACTGTCCTGCCGCCCGACCCCTCCGCGACCATTGTCTCAACGTCCTTAGAGCCCGCTTTGTTGGACGCTCCCACTGCCACAGTGACAGCATCACCCGTCAGCGACACATCGACTACTCCGGTCTTGAGCTTTGCGACGATAAGTACCGCAACAGCAGGGGAAGATAGTTCATCCGCGTCGGCGCCGACGACCATGACAACAACAGCCTCTGCGGCGACCCTGACAACGACGACGACAGCGGCCGCAGTTGCCGTCCCCATTCTGAACATTATCGCCCTTGAAAACATGAAGAAGGGCAACCCAATTAGCGAATGGGGCCTCGATGGCGACGGCGGTGGCACCATTCAGGGCTTTGCAACCGACATCAGCACCGACGTCGGCCAGACGGTCAACTTCAAGATCGCCACAGACTCGACCCACTACCGTATCGACATCTATCGCCTTGGCTACTATGGCGGAGATGGAGCGCGCAAAGTCGCCTCGATCGACAAGTCGCTGACGACGGCGCAAATCCAGCCACACCCGATCGTTGATATGTCGCTTGGTCTGATCGACTGCGGCAACTGGTCGGTTTCGGCAAGCTGGGAGATTCCGGCGGACGCCGTATCCGGTGTTTACATAGCCAAGCTGGTCCGCGAAGACGGCGTCGAGGACGCCAGTATCATTCCGTTTGTTGTGCGCGACGATGCCTCAAAGAGTAACATCGTTTTCCAAACCTCAGATACGACCTGGCAGGCCTACAATGCATGGGGCGGCGCGAGCCTCTATTACGGAGAAGTTCCGGTCGATCCGGCGAACATGATCGGTTACCTGCCGCCCAACTGCAGTTGCGGTTTGACCGCGATCGGTCGTGCATCGGCGATCAGCTACAATCGTCCGATCATTACGAATACCAGCCCTGTCGGTGGCACGCACGACTTCATCTTCGGCGTCGAGCATTCCGCGATTCAGTGGCTCGAGCAGAACGGATATGACGTATCCTACATCTCCGGAGTCGACGCGGCCCGAAATGGCAATCTGTTGCTCAATCACCAGGCTTACCTCTCGGTCGGTCATGACGAATACTGGTCGGCAGAACAACGCGCCAATGTTGAGGCAGCTCGTGACAACGGCGTCAACCTTGCCTTCTGGAGCGGCAATGAGTGCTACTGGAAAGTGCGCTGGGAAAGTAGCATCGACGGCAATGGCCAGGCCTATCGGACAATGGTGTGCTACAAGGAGACTTGGGGAACGAGCACTGATCCGAGCAACATTGGAACTGGCACATGGCGCGATCCGCGCTATGCAGATCCGGGACAGCAGCCGGAGAACTCGCTAACCGGAACGATGTTTACGGTCGACAGTTATCGCTCCGATACGATTACCATTCCTTACGACTATTCGAATCTGCGCTTCTGGCGCAACACCGACGTTGCCAATCTGCAGCCGGGCCAAAGCTACAATCTCGTCCAGAATCTGCTCGGCTATGAATGGGACTCCGACGTTGAAAACGGCTTCAGACCGGCAGGCCTCATCGATCTGTCGCTCTCTTCCGTCGCCGTCAATACGTATCTCCGGGACTATGGCACCACTATTGGCGACGCTGTCGCAAGTCACAGCCTGACAATGTACCGAGCCGCAAGTGGCGCTCTGGTGTTCGGCGCTGGTACCGTCTTCTGGTCATGGGGTCTGAATGACCAGCACCTCGGCGCGCCCACCCCGACCGACCCGAACGTTCAGCAGGCGATGGTCAACATGTTTGCAGACATGGGAATCCTGCCAACGACGCTGGACGCTTCCCTCATCCTCGCGACGCAATCGACCGACAGCCTCAAACCGACATCAACAATTACGTCCCCAATCATCGGCGCAAGCTTTGTTGAAGGCCAGCACGTTACGATCACTGGCACCGCTCAGGACTTCGGCGGGGGCATCATCGCCGGGATCGAGGTATCTACGGACGGCGGGCAGCACTGGTTCAAGGCCACCGGCCGCGAAAACTGGAGCTACAATTGGGTCGTTCAGGCTAGTGGCACCTACACGATCATGTCGCGCGCTGTCGATGACAGCGTGAACATGGAGGCACCATCGGCCGGAAAGCAGGTCACCGTCGTCCTGCCATCGACATCAAGTCTCTGGACGCTGGCGTCCAAGCCGGCGCTCGAGACTGCGATTGACCGCGACGGCGTTGAACTCGGAGTGCGCTTCCAGTCCACGACCGGCGGCTCAATCGAAGGAATTCGTTTCTACAAGGGCTTCTACAACGTCGGAGACCACGCCGTCAGCCTATGGGATTCAAACGGAACGCTGCTTGCAACCGGTGTATCGACGGGCGAATCTCTTTCGGGGTGGCAAACCGTCATGTTTTCCTCGCCCATTCATATCTCGGCTGGAACGACCTATGTCGCCTCCTATCACAGCAATGGCTATTACTCTGTCACCGAGAACTATTTTACCTCGGGGTCAACCTACAGCAACGGCGCGCTGAAGGCAGTCGATGGTGGCGGTGTCTATGCCTATGGCTCGACCAGCACTTTTCCGGGCAACAATCCAGGCGGGTCCAATTACTGGGTCGACGTCGTATTCGACGCAGGCCCGAACAGCGCCCCCGTTGCCACCGATGACAGTGGTTTTACAATCTCGCGCAATGGCACGCTGGCGATTTCCATCGCCTCCCTTGTTGCCAACGACGTCGATCCGAACGGTGACGCGCTCACCATCTCGGCTGTCGGCAATGCCACAAATGGCACCGTCGCGCTCGATGCGCAGACTGGCAATGTCATTTTCACGCCCAACGCGAACTACACGGGTCCGGCGAGTTTCAGCTACACACTTTCTGATGGGCGTGGCGGCACTGACCAAGGTGACGTCAGCCTGACCGTAGACGAGGGACCAGTCGGCCAGACGCTGTTCCAGGCCGGAGAGGGCCCGAGCGGCGCCGGCTTCAACGACCATGCTCCAATGGAACTGGGCATGAAGTTTACCGCCTCGACAAGCGGCACGCTCACCGGCATCCGCTTTTATAAGGCCGCAGGCGATACAGGCTCCCACACCGGCTCGATCTGGGCTGCGGATGGGACCCTGATTGCCACGGTCACATTCACGAGCGAGTCCCTGAGCGGCTGGCAGACAGCAAAGTTCTCCTCGCCAATCCAGATTACTGCCGGAACGACGTACGTTGCCTCCTACCACACCACAGGCAGCTATGTCGCAACCGCCAATTATTTCTCGACGGCTCACACCAGCGGGGCATTAACGGGCTTGTCCAGCAATACCAGTGGTGGAAACGGCGTCTTCTCCAATGGCACAGGCACGACCTTCCCCACATCAAGCTACCAGGCATCGAATTACTGGGTGGACGTCGTCTTTAATCAATCTACGGTCAACAATGCGCCAGTTGCGGCCAATGATAACGGGTTCACCACCTATTCGAACACGGCCCTGTCAATCGCGGCGGCAAGTCTGCTTGTCAACGACACCGATCCTGACGGCGATCAGCTGACAATCACGGGGGCGAACGGTGCAACCAATGGCACTGTTACCTTTGATAGCCAAGCCAACTCCGTCATCTTCACACCAACGACGGGTTATACAGGCGCTGCAAGCTTCAGCTACTCGATTTCCGACGGTCGCGGCGGAACCTCGACTGCAACTGTCTCTCTCAACGTTGCCCAACCCAGCGGCGCGGGCCTGTTCGCAACCTCAGACACGCCGAGCATTGCGGCGAACAGTGACCCCTCCTCTGTGGAATTGGGCGTCAAGTTCATCGCATCTGCGCGTGGCGAGATCACCGGCTTGCGCTACTATAAGAGTGCTCAGGACGTCGGTACCCACGTTGGCTCACTATGGAGCAGCACCGGCCAGCTTCTGGCGACGGCAACCTTCACCAACGAAACGGCAAGCGGCTGGCAAACCATCACTTTCTCGCAGCCGGTGAGCATTTCTGCAGGCACAACCTATGTGGCAAGCTATCATTCGAATGGCTTCTATGCGGCGACGCCCAACTACTTCACGACAAGCCACAGCAACGGTGTGTTGACAGCGCCGTCCAGTTCGGCCAGCGGCGGAAATGGCGTTTACGCATACGGAAGCGGCAGCCTGTTTCCAACTGCGACTTATAATTCGGCCAACTACTGGATCGACGTCCTCTATCAACAGTCGCCGCAAAACACTGTGCCGGTCGCCGTCAATGATACTGGAATTTCCACAGGTGTCGGCACGCCTGTCGTCATCCAGGCATCAAGTCTGCTTGCCAATGACAACGATCCCGACGGAGACCAGATCTCGGTTGCAAGCGTTGGAAACGCGATCAACGGCACGGTGGCCTTCGATAGCCAATCTGGCGCGATCACCTTCACTCCCATGACCGGATACGTCGGCGCAGCAAGCTTTGACTACACGATCAAGGATACCCAAGGAGCATCGGCAACGGCCAATGTCTCGCTCAATGTGACCAACGAGGGGCCCGAGCAGAATGTCTTTGCCGCCGGGACGACGCCTGCGATCGCCTCGGTCAATGACAACAGCCCGGTCAACCTCGGCATGAAGTTCCAATCGGATGCAGCGGGATGGATAACCGGTATCCGTTTCTACAAGAGTGCGGAAAATACCGGGGCCCACACAGGCTACCTCTGGACGGCAAACGGTACGCTGCTCGCAAGCGCGACATTCACAAACGAGAGCGCAAGCGGCTGGCAGTCGGTCAACCTCTCGCAGCAGGTCGCAATCGACGCCGGCACGACCTACGTCGTCTCCTACAGCACGAATGGCAATTACTCGGCAACGGGCAACTACTTCAGTGACACGACGACCAACGGCGATCTGCAGGGCATGTCGTCGGCGCTGAGCGGTGGCAACGGCGTCTATGCATATGGCTCCAGCGGGCTGTTCCCGACGAGCACATACAACAGCACCAACTACTATGTGGACGTGGCATTCAGGCAGCAGCTCGCAGCGTAACAGCGGGTGGGGGAGTATCAATGACAGGCGGCGACATGCGCCTCCCAGTAACGGTTTTGGCGGGTTTCCTAGGCGCGGGAAAGACAACCATCCTCAACCATGTATTGCGTAACCGGGAAGGACGCCGGGTTGCCGTCATCGTCAACGACATGAGCGAGATCAACATTGATGCCGAGCTCGTTCGTGATGGCGACGCCAACCTTTCGCGCACCAATGAAACGCTGGTTGAGCTGACCAACGGCTGCATCTGTTGCACGCTTCGTGACGATCTCTTGAGCGAAGTCCGTCGGTTGGCTGCCGATGGTCGCTTCGACTACCTGCTGATCGAGGGCACCGGGATAGCCGAGCCTCTACCGATCGCCGCCACATTCTCTTTTCACGACGAAAACGGCAGCGCGCTTTGCGATGTCGCGCGGCTGGATACGATGGTCTCCGTCGTCGACGCGGCCAACCTTCTGGCGGATTACTCAAGCGCAGATTTCCTCAGCGATCGTGGCGAAAGCCGGGACACCGATGACGAACGAACCCTCGTCGATCTCCTCGTGGAGCAGATCGAGTTTGCCGACGTGGTCGTGATCAACAAGATTTCGGAGGTCAATTCGGAAACACGCGCGACGGTGCGCCAGATCGTTGCTGCGCTCAATCCCGATGCCCGTGTCATCGAAACGGATTTCGGAGACCTGCCACTTTCCACCATTCTGGATACCGGTCTCTTCAGCGAGGCGAAGTCGGCCCGTCACCCCTATTGGCACAAGGAGCTCTACGGCTGGGGCAATCACGTTCCGGAAACCGAAGAGTACGGCATTTCGAGCTTCGTCTATCGGGCACGCCGTCCTTTCAATCCTACCGCGCTCGATCGCTTTCTCGCGCAACAATGGTCAGGCCTCATTCGCGCCAAGGGACACTTCTGGCTGGCAACGCGTCCGAACGAAATCGGCATGCTTTCGATTGCCGGCACACAGAGGCGCATGGACACCAAGGGATTCTGGTGGGCGAGCGTCTCTAAGGCGTATTGGCCACGCTATCCGCAATTCCGCCAGTTGCTCGACCGTCACTGGGACCCAGTCTGGGGCGATCGACGCCAGGAACTGGTATTCATCGGCGCGGGTATTGATCAGCAAGCCATCAGCACCGCGCTCGACGACTGCCTGATCGGGGAAGAGGCAAGCTTTGACCCCGATCTCGGCAGAAGCCTCACGGACCCGTTCCCGGCTTGGCAGCACACACAGCATCACCATCCATGATCACTCATCAACTCGAGGAGACGACAATGAGCAATGAACTTTATGCAGACGGAATTGGCGAAATCACAGTC
The DNA here is from genome assembly GCF_000312665.1 of Rhizobium mesoamericanum STM3625. GTDB lineage: Bacteria > Pseudomonadota > Alphaproteobacteria > Rhizobiales > Rhizobiaceae > Rhizobium > Rhizobium mesoamericanum. Next base: position 489,716 of record NZ_HF536773.1, read on the forward strand.
ACCGGCACCATCGTGCGCATTGATCTGATGTCGCTGTCTGCCACCGAGCGCGATCAGAGCAACAACCCAAAGCCAGTCTTCCGCCAGCGCATCATCATGCCGGTCGATGCATTTGCGAACGCTGTCGACCTCATGCAGAAGGCGCTAAGTGGATTGGTCGAGGCCGGTGCAGTGCGCCGCATCAACGATCTGCCATCAGGCCAGAAGGCTGAAATCATCCAGCCGTCCGGCTCATCGGCAAACGCCTCACCGAATTTCAACTGACCAACAGCTCTTCTTCAACGCAGACACCCGGGTGGGCCATGAGTACATTTTTGCACACCAATCTACACTGCCTTGCTCTCGTCGCGCGCCATCACGGTGTCGATCTGTCACCGGAGCGCTTGCAGCACGACTATGCGGTCGATGAGCGGCCGGTCGAAATCCGGCAGTTGCTGCGCATGGCCAAGGACGCAGGACTGCGCGCACGACAGATTAACCTCTCCTGGACGTCGCTGCTCCAGTTGGGCGAGGCCTTCCCGGTTCTGGCGGAACTCGAAAACGGCAACTGGGTGGTCATTGCCGGCCCCGCCATGGGCGAGGAAGAAGCAAAGATCAGGGTTCTCGACCCGCTGGCCGAGCGCCCTGACTTTATTCTCCTGAACGAGGAGCAGTTCACCAGGTCCTGGCGTGGATCCGTGGTGATGCTGAAGCGAAACTTCGGCATCAATGATGCCGACCAGCCGTTCGGCTTCCGCTGGTTCATTCCCGAGATTATCAAGCAGCGCAGCTTCTTCCGCGATGTTGCCCTTGCCGCCATCGTCCTCTACGGCCTTGGTCTGATGACACCGATCTTCTTCCAGCTCGTCATCGACAAGGTGCTTGTCCATCAAAGTTACGCGACTCTGACCGTCCTGACCATCGGCATCGGGATTGCGCTCGTCTTCGATGCTGCCTTCAGCTTCCTGCGCCGCTATCTCTTGCTCTATGCCACGAACAGGATCGATATCCGCATTGCGACACGCACATTCGGGCATCTGCTCAATCTTCCAATTGCCTTGTTCGAGCAGGCGTCCGCAGGGGTTCTCGTCAAGCATATGCAGCAAACAGGCAGGATTCGCGAATTTTTGACGGGCCGCCTGTTTCTCACCCTTCTCGACGGCGTGTCCTTGCTGGTCTTCATTCCGATCCTTGTTCTCTACAGCGTCAAGCTGACGCTCGTCGTCATCGGCTTTGCCGCGCTTGTCGGCCTCGTCGTCATGCTTCTCGTTGGCCCCTTCCAACGCCGTCTTCAAGCGCTCTACAAGGCCGAAGGCGACCGGCAGGCCCTACTCGTTGAAACCGTCCACGGCATGCGCACCGTCAAGTCGCTTGCGCTTGAACCGCGCCAGCGTCGCGCCTGGGACGACTATTCGGCACAATCGATATCGGTGCGGTTCCGTGTCGAGAAGATATCGACGGCCGCTCAATCCATGACCGGGCTTCTCGAGAAGTTGATGAGTGTCGCCATCATCGGCCTCGGCGCACTCGATGTCTTCAGCGGCGCCATGACGATTGGCGCTCTGGTCGCATTCAACATGCTTGCGGGACGGGTCTCCGGCCCGCTCGTACAGATCGTGACGATGGTGCACGAGTACCAGGAGGTCGCGCTTTCCGTCCGCATGTTGGGCGAGATCATGAACCAGCGCCCGGAACAGGCCGGTCGCGGTCGCGGTATCCGCCCGCATCTCAGAGGCAATATCGAGTTCGACAAGGTGACATTCCGCTACGGACCGGATGGCCCACCAGCACTCGACAATGTCTCCTTCAGCATTCCCGCCGGTTCGGTCTTCGGCGTTGTTGGCAAAAGCGGCTCGGGCAAGACCACGATTACCCGTCTGATCCAGGGCCTCTATCAGAACCAGCAGGGCATCGTCCGGATGGACGGTTATGACAGTCGCGAGATCGATCTCGTGCATCTGCGGACAAGTACCGGCGTCGTGCTTCAGGACAACTTCCTTTTCCGCGGCACCGTGCGCGAAAACATCGCGGCAGCAAAACCGGATGCAAGCATCGAGGAAATCATGGAGGTAGCCCGCATCGCCGGCGCCGAGGAGTTCATCGAGCGGCTTCCGCGTGGTTTCGACACGATGCTCGAGGAAAACGCATCGAACTTGTCAGGCGGTCAGAAACAGCGCTTAGCGATTGCCCGAGCGCTCATCACCGATCCGAAACTCCTGATCCTCGACGAGGCAACGAGCGCGCTCGATCCCGACAGCGAGACAATCATTCGACAGAACCTAAGTCAGATCGCGGCCGGGCGAACGGTGGTGATCGTTTCGCACCGCCTTTCCACGCTCGTCGATGCCGATGCCATTCTCGTCGTCGAACGCGGCAAGATCGCCGATATCGGCAGGCATGATCAGCTGGTGACGCGATGCATGACCTATCGTCACCTATGGTCGCAGCAGATGAGGCAGGTAGCATGAACGCGCGCGCTGAAAAACCAAGAGAGAACCTTCCTGTTCCAACGACGACCCCGCTCACGCAACCAGCCCTCAGACGCTCCTTGCCAGCAGCGATCGCGGAGTTCCAGTCAGATGCCGTGGAACTTGAGGAGCGCGCTCCGCCAAGGGTCGCCCGCATGACGCTCTACGGCATCACCGCGCTAATTGCCGCGGCAATCGTCTGGGCGTCCGTTTCGTCGATCGACGAGGTCGTCGTGGCGCCGGGCAAACTGATCACGACGCAGCCGACGATTGTGGTTCAGCCATTGGAAACATCGATCATACGCACGATCAGCGTCACGGCCGGCGAGATTGTCCAGAAGGGCCAGGTGCTCGCCACGCTTGACGCGACATTCAGCCAGTCTGACGTCGATCAGCAACGGGCAAAGTTCGTAGCACTTGATGCCCAGGTGAAACGCCTGGAGGCCGAGCTTTCCGGCACGGATTACACCCAGACGGCGGGCGGATCGCGCGATGAACTGCTTCAGATGCAGTTGTTCGGGCAGCGGCGCGCCTACTATATGGCACAGTTGCAGAACTACGACCAACAGATCGCGGCTCAGGCGGCGACGATTGCTTCAAGCCGGAACCAAGAGGCGGTCCTTACCAACCGCCGCGAAACGCTGTCACAGATCGAGGGCGCCAGAGAACGGCTCTATAATCGCGAGAGCGGGTCCTTAATAACTCTGCTTGGCTCGCGTGACGCCCGCCTCGATGTAGAGACCAGTCTTTCGGCCGTCCAGGGCAAGGCCGATGAGGCCGAGCACACCTTTGCCAAGCTTAGAGCGGATCGCCAGGCGTTCATCGAGGACTTCCGCCGGGCCGCCATGGAGCAGCTTGTTGACCTGCGCAGCCAACGCGACACTGCTGCACAGGAACTGAAGAAGATGGAGCTTCGCCGTGACATGGTGGCCTTGACGGCGCCGGCCGATGCCGTCGTGCTTGATCTTGCCGCACGTTCCGTCGGCTCGGTGGTTCGCGAGGCCGAGCCTATCGTCACACTGGTTCCTCTCAATGTACCGCTTGAAGCGGAGGTCTCGGTCAATACGCGCGACATCGGTCGCATCACCACGGGCAAGGAGGCGCGGATCAAGTTCGATGCCTATCCATTCCAGAAGTTCGGCACCGCATCTGGAACCGTCCGAACGGTGAGCCGTGACGCGTTCACGCCATCTCAGCAAGAGGCAGCAACCCAGACAACAGCGCCTTATTTCAAAGCGCGGATTCCGTTGGTCGACCCGAAGCTCAAGGGGTCGGACGAGCCCGTGCGACTGCTTCCTGGCATGACCGTTTCTGCAGAGATCATGGTTGGTCGTCGCACCGTCATCTCGTATTTCCTCTACCCCATCCTGCGAGGACTGGATAGCGCAATCCGGGAGCCATGAGACGATCGGAGCCACCATTGGTGGCTTTTGAACAATGGCTTTACGCGATTTCGCCAGGAGCACTCCCACCTCGTGCTGGGGGTGCGGTGGCCTGCTGAATATGATAGATCGCACCGCCACCATCCAAGGAGGAGCCGGTGACGGCAGCGACCAATCATGCAGATGCCCGGGCCAGCCAACTGATCCGACAGATTCTTGCCGAGACTCCGCTCAAGGCTGCCGGCTTTATCGTGACGATCTACGGGGATGTCGTCGAGCCACGTGGAGGTGTTGCCTGGATTGGCAATCTGATCGAGATCTGCGCCCAGGTCGGCATCAGCGAGACCCTCGTTCGCACTGCCGTCTCCAGGCTTGTCGCCGCCGGTCGGCTTTCCGGTGAGAGAGAGGGCCGGCGCAGCTATTACCGGCTGTCGAAATCGGCCGGCAGCGAGTTTGCGGCTGCAGCCCGCATACTGTTTGGCATTCCTCAGGAGGGCAATTGGCAGTTTGTCCACGTCTCCGGGCCCTCCATCGAAGACGACATGCAAACGCTCAAGCGCGCCGGCTACGCTCGCCTTGGCAGCCGCATCGTGGTCGGGCCTGCAAGGCTTCCGGCTGAAGCAGTTCCTGGTCTGATATTTCACGCAGACATGCCCGAGGATCACGACGCCCTTAAGGCCTTTGCCTTGGAATATTGGGACCTGCCTAGCTACGCGCGCGCCTATGAAACATTCCTGGAGCAGTTCGGCCCGTTGTCCGCTCTGGTCGAGATCCCCGGGATTTCACAGGCGACGGCGCTTATAATTCGGCTTCTTCTGGTCCATCGGTATCGCACTGTCCATCTTCACGATCCAAGATTGCCGGCTGCTGCACTACCGGACAACTGGCCGGGCAAAGCGGCGCGACGACTGTTTTCACACCTCTATCTACGGCTCTCGCCCGCAGCGGATGCGTTTGTAGCCCGAACATTCCTGACAGCGTCCGGCCCGCTGCCCGCCTCGACGCCAGCAACCAACATTCGCATTGAAATGCTGACGGACGGGGCCGTCTAGCTCACTGTTTCTGGTACTTTTCAGGCTGGTGTGCGGCTTTTGTGCTAGAATTTTCCTGCGAGTATCAAACATCACACATTTACATAAATTTTCCATTGATCCGTGACATATCACATGCTAAATACATGACCGATCGGTCGGTTAATCAATATTGGTTGATCGTCTCTGCGGGAGCAGGAGGAAATCTCGCATGTCGGAAGCGTTCATCTGCGACGCCGTTCGCACACCCATCGGCCGCTATGGCGGTGCGCTTGCAACGGTGCGCGCGGACGACCTGGCGGCCCTGCCCCTTACTGCCCTGATGCAACGCAACCCTGATGTCGACTGGAGCAAGGTCGACGATCTCATCTACGGCTGCGCCAACCAGGCGGGCGAGGACAACCGCAACGTCGCTCGTATGGCCGTGCTCCTTTCGGGTATGCCCCTTACCGTTCCAGCAACCACCGTCAACCGCCTTTGCGGATCCGGCATGGATGCTGTCGGAATGGCAGCAAGAGCCATCCGCGCCGGCGACTGCGACCTCGTAATCGCTGGCGGCGTGGAAAGCATGAGCCGCGCGCCTTTCGTGATGCCGAAGGCAGACAGCGCCTTTTCCCGTGCCAACGCCGTCTACGACACGACGATCGGCTGGCGCTTCATCAATCCGAAGATGAAGTCTGAGTTCGGCGTCGATTCGATGCCTGAGACAGCCGACAATGTGGCGGCCGATTTCGGCGTCAGCCGCGCCGACCAGGATGCATTCGCGGCCCGCAGCCAGGCGCGTTGGGCGGCTGCCCAGGAAGCGGGCCTGTTTGCTGACGAACTGGTCGCCGTCGAGGTCGCGCAGAAGAAGGGGGATCCGGTGGTCGTCGATCGCGACGAACACCCGCGCGAAGGCACGGCGATCGACCAACTTTCTAAATTGAAGGGCGTCAATGGCCCTAATCTCAGCGTCACAGCAGGCAATGCGTCGGGCGTCAATGACGGTGCAGCAGCTCTTGTCGTTGCGAGCGAGGCAGCTGCAAAGGCTGAGGGTCTGACACCGAAGGCGCGTATCGTGGCGATGGCGGCTGCAGGCGTCGAGCCGCGCATTATGGGCGTCGGTCCAGCACCCGCGGCGCGCCGCGTGCTGGAGCGCGCTGGGCTCTCGATTGGAAAAATGGATGTGATCGAGCTGAACGAGGCATTTGCCGCCCAAGCGCTCGCCGTGCTGCGCGATCTGGACCTCCCTGACGATGCGCCCCATGTCAATCCGAATGGTGGCGCCATCGCCATCGGCCATCCGCTGGGCATGAGCGGCGCCCGACTGGTCACGACGGCAACCTATCAATTGCACCGCCAGGGCGGTCGCTATGCGCTTTGCACGATGTGCATTGGCGTTGGCCAGGGCATCGCAATCATCCTCGAGCGTGTCTGACGCGCGAAGGCAAAGGAGACGAACCATGTACGCACAGATGGTCAAGACCGACAGCGCCCGCGTCAAGACGCTCGATGAGATGGATCCGGTCGAACGTGCCTTCCAGGAGCGCATCGACGCCGGCCAGAAGATAGAGCCGAAGGAATGGATGCCGGAAGGCTATCGCAAGACGCTTATGCGCCAGATTAGCCAGCACGCTCATTCCGAAATCGTCGGCCAATTGCCCGAAGGCAATTGGATCACCCGCGCCCCAACGCTCGAGCGCAAGGCGATCTTGCTTGCCAAGGTGCAGGATGAAGCCGGTCACGGTCTTTACCTTTACTGCGCTGCCGAGACGCTCGGCATCAGCCGGGACGAGATGTATGAACAGCTGCACAGCGGCAAGGCGAAGTACTCCTCGATCTTCAATTACCCGACCCTGAGCTGGGCCGATATCGGCGCGATCGGCTGGCTGGTCGATGGCGCAGCGATCATGAACCAGGTGCCGCTGCAGCGCTGTTCCTACGGGCCTTACGCTCGCGCCATGGTTCGCATCTGCAAGGAGGAGAGCTTCCATCAGCGGCAGGGTTTCGACATCCTGATGAAAATGGTCAAGGGCACGCCCGCCCAGAAGGAAATGGTCCAGGACGCGTTGAACCGCTGGTGGTGGCCATCGCTGATGATGTTTGGCCCCTCCGACGACGCATCGGTTCACTCGGCCCAGTCGATGTCCTGGAAGATCAAGCAGAACTCGAACGACGAGCTGCGCCAGAAGTTCGTCGACCAGACAGTTCCGCAGGCTGAATATCTCGGCCTGACGGTGCCCGATCCCGATTTGAAGTGGAATGAGGAAAAAGGCGGCTACGACTTCGGGGAACCTGATTGGACCGAGTTCTTCGCCGTCATCGCCGGCAATGGCCCCTGTAATGCCGAGCGCCTTGGCGCCCGCCAGAAGGCATGGAACGACGGTGCGTGGTTCCGTGATGGTCTCATGGCCCATGCTGAAAAGATGAAATCACGACGCGACGCCGCAGGGATCGCAGCTGAATAACTATCAAGGCGCCAAAGGGCGCCGCTCTGAGCAGTTGCTATTGTAACAAGTACGCGATTTTCCGGTCTTCGATCGAGGGATCGCAAGCAGGGAGAAACACCGATGTCCAGCGAATGGCCCCTCTGGGAAATCTTCATCCGCGGCCAGCACGGCCTCAATCACCGGCATGTTGGCAGCCTTCATGCACCCGATGCCGCGATGGCCATCAACAACGCGCGCGACGTCTACACCCGTCGAAACGAGGGTGTGAGCATCTGGGTTGTTCGTTCCAGCGACATCACGGCCAGCGCACCGTCGGAAAAGGGCCCGCTGTTCGATCCGTCGAACTCCAAGGTCTATCGCCATCCGACATTTTTCGACATTCCCGATGAAGTAGGGCATATGTGATGAGCGCGATCCCCAATACGTCAGTCAGCGACACGGCGCTTTTCGAGTTCCTGACCCGCCTCGGCGACAATGCGCTGATCCTTGGCCATCGCGTGTCCGAATGGTGCGGGCATTCCCCGGCCCTCGAAGAGGACATCGCGCTTTCCAACACTGCACTTGACCTGATCGGCCAGACCCAACTCTGGCTCGGCCTTGCTGGCGAAATTGAAGGTCGCGGTCGCAGTGCCGACAATCTCGCTTATCTGCGCGATGCCCGTGACTTCCGCAACGTTCTCCTCGTCGAACGACCAAACGGTGATTTTGGCAAGACGCTAATGCGTCAGTTCCTGTTCGATGCCTGGCACTTCCTGATGCTGAAGGCACTTTTGCCATCGACTGACAAGCGCATCGCCGACATCGCCGAAAAGGCTTTCAAGGAAGTGGCCTACCATCTCGATCGCAGCCGCGATCTGATCATCCGTCTTGGCGATGGCACTGTCGAAAGCCACCGCCGAATGCAGGAGGCACTTGACGAGCTGTGGGCCTACACAGGCGAACTCTTCATCGGCGACGCGATCGACGCCGAGCTTTCTTCAGCAGGCATTGCACCACAGCCTGAAAGTCTGAAAGCCAAATGGGATGAACTGGTTGGCGAGGCCCTGACCGAAGCGACACTCAAAAAGCCAGCCGATGGTTTTATGCACAAGGGCGGCAAGCGTGGCGTTCACACCGAGCACATGGGCTTCATTCTGGCTAACCTGCAGTTTCTGCAGCGGGCCTATCCAGGCGCGACCTGGTAACGGAAGGAGGCGGTTATGACGACCGCAACTTTGCCATCTACGGCCGATATCTGGCAGTGGCTTGGGGAGGTTCCGGATCCTGAGATTCCGGTAATCTCGCTTGTCGATCTTGGCATCATCCGCGATGTCACCTTTGAGGACGACACGCTGGTTGTGACGGTGACGCCGACCTATTCCGGCTGTCCGGCAACCGCGATCATCAACGTCGAGATCGAGAGGACGCTAAGCGAAAAGGGGATCGAAAAGCTGCGGCTGCAACGCCAGCTTTCGCCCGCATGGACGACGGACTGGATCAGCGCGGACGGTCGCGACAAGCTGCGCGCCTACGGCATTGCGCCGCCGGTCGACGGCACCGCAATAGACGGCATCCTGCGCCAGCGCATTGACCGGCTTTCCGACCGCTCCAATCTGACAATCGCATGTCCGCGCTGCGGATCGACGAACACTGAAAAGATCAGCCAGTTCGGCTCGACACCATGCAAGGCAAGCTATCGCTGCACCGATTGCCTGGAACCTTTCGATTATTTCAAGTGCATCTGACCCTTTGCCTAGTGAGGTCCGCAATATGGCACGTTTCCACTCCCTTCAGGTCACCGACGTCAGGCGCGAAACGCGCGACGCCGTGGTCGTCACCCTCGCTCCGCAAGACGAGGACCGCGGTGCGTTCGATTTCACGCAGGGCCAGTACCTGACGTTCCGCCGCAAATTCGATGGCGAGGAGCTACGCCGCTCTTACTCGATCTGCGCCGGGCGCGACGAGGGTGTTTTGAAGGTCGGCATCAAGCGGGTGGACGGCGGTTGCTTCTCGACCTGGGCGAACGAAGAGCTGCAAATCGGTGATACGCTGGAAGCGATGCCGCCGATGGGTGCGTTCTTCACGGCGATCGAACCTGAGGTTTCCAAGAGCTATCTCGGCTTTGCCGGCGGCAGCGGCATCACGCCGGTGCTGTCAATCATCAAGACCACGCTTGCGCGCGAGCCCGGCTCGCGTTTCACGCTCGTCTACGCCAACCGCCAGATCAGTTCGATCATGTTCCGTGAGGAGCTGGACGACCTGAAGAACACCTACCTTGGACGGCTCTCCATACTGCATGTGCTGGAAAGCGAAGCCCAGGATATCGATCTTTTCACCGGCCGCATCGACACGGAGAAATGCGCAGCACTCTTCAAATACTGGATCGATCTGAATTCAGTCAACGCAGCCTTCATCTGCGGTCCGGAACCGATGATGCTGACGGTCGCAGCCGCTCTTCGCGATCACGGCCTGCGCGACGAGCAGATCAAATTCGAGCTCTTCGCCTCCTCGCAACCCGGCCGCGCACGCCGCAAGACCGACAGCGCATCTGCCTCCGACAGGCAGGCCGCATGCGAGGCGACGGTGACGCTCGACGGTGCGACGCGTGTCTTCAGGATGCCGAAACAAGGACAAACGCTGCTGGAGGCGGCTCTCGACAACAAAATGGACGCCCCCTACGCCTGCAAGGCAGGCGTCTGTTCGACTTGCCGGGCCAAGGTGCTCGAGGGCGAGACCGAGATGGAGGTCAACCACGCACTCGAGGACTATGAGGTCCGCCAGGGGTACGTTTTGACCTGCCAGTGCTATCCGCTGAGCGACCGGGTCGTGGTCAGCTACGATCAATAGATCCGCGAAGCGGGGGAGGAATCCGATGTCTGATACGATGCCGATCGAGGAATATCTGCTCAAGGGTGGCATGCTCACGTCGCCTGACAATGTGCCCCCGCGCTATCGCGGCGAGCTTTTGCGCCTGATGGCGAGTTTCGTCGATAGCGAGCTTGCTGGTGCCGCCGGCTTTGCCGACACGATCAACGATGCGCCGGGCATCAAGGAGCGCATTGCGTCGGCCAAGATCGTGCTCGAAAAAACTGATCATGCCGGTCGCGTGCTCGAGATCATGGGTAGCTTCGGCGCCGATACCGGCCGCTATGCCGTCCACCATCCGTGGGATGCGCGCGTGACGCGCGAGACCGACGTCGGTGCAGCGCGCCAGGGCGGGGACATGCGCCTTTCCGTTTTCCACTATCCGCTTCAGGGCTGGATCGACGCGGTCGTCATGAACGTGCTGATGGGCACTGCAAGCACTATCCAGCTGCGCGAACTCACCCACATTTCTTATCAACCGCTAGCCGACGTGTTCCGCGCGATCCTGCCGCGAGAGGCGCATCACACCGAACTTGGCATCGAAGCGCTGAAGCGGATTGTCGAAACCGACGAGGGATCGAAGTCCGCACGTGAAGCGATCGCCTATTGGCGTCCTCGCGTAGCAGCAAGCTTCGGACTGGCCGCCTCGGCCCGCTACGAGACGCTGGCGCGTTTTGGCCTTCGCCATGCCCCCAACGAGGCATTGCTGTCCGAATGGCAGGCAGCGGTTAACGCGCAGCTTGCGGCGCTCAATCTGAACTGACCCGGAAGGATGAGACGATGAACGTTCTGGTAAACCCACCGCGCCGCCTTGAAAGCTATGTCTCTGGCCGCTGGGTTCCCGGCACTAAGGATGGGACCCCGTTGCTCGACGCCTCGACAGGCGTGCCGGTGGCTTTGATCGATTCCACGGGTGTCGACTTTGCCGCGGCTTTGGCCTACGGCCGAAAGAAGGCCGGTCCGGCGCTGCGTCGCATGTCGTTTCACGAACGCGCCGCTATGCTGAAGACCCTCGGTCAGGCGCTGATGGACCGCAAGGAAGAGTTTTACGCGCTTTCGTCGGCGACCGGTGCGACGAAGGCAGACAGCTGGATCGATATTGACGGAGGTATTGGCACCTTACTGTCCTATGCCTCGAAGGGTCGGCGCGAGCTGCCCAATACGCGCGTGCTCGTGGATGGCGATGTGGAAACCTTGTCGCGTGACGGTACCTTCTCGGCCCGGCACATCCTGTCGCCGCTGCAGGGCGTCGCCGTCCATATCAATGCCTTCAACTTTCCTGTCTGGGGCATGTTGGAGAAGCTTTCGCCGACGCTGCTTGCCGGCATGCCGGCGATCGTCAAGCCGGCGAGCCAGACGGCCTACCTGACCGAACTGGTGGTCCGCCGCATGGTTGAAACTGGTTTATTGCCGGAAGGGGCTGTGCAACTTGTCTGCGGTTCCGTGGGCGATCTTCTGGACCATGTCGATGGACAGGACGCCGTCACGTTCACCGGCTCGGCCTCGACCGGCCGCAAGCTGAAAACGCATCCGGCGATCATCGAGAATTCCGTGCGTTTCACGATGGAGGCAGACAGCCTCAATGCCTCCGTTCTCGGTCTCGATGCCGCTCCCGCTACCGAGGAGTTCGACCTTTTCGTCAAGGAAGTCTCCCGAGAAATGACAGCAAAGGCCGGCCAGAAGTGCACGGCCATTCGTCGGGTCATCGTACCCCGCGCCTATTGCGATGCGCTGATCTCCGCGCTTGGGGAACGCCTTGGCAAGACAGCACTTGGCAACGCGGCCGACGACACCGTCCGCATGGGACCGCTTGCAAGCCTTGCCCAGCGTGACGAGGTCCGCGCGCGCATCCGCGATCTTCTCGCTGATGCCGAAATTGTCGCCGGTAATCCGGATAATCCGCAGCTTGTCTCGGGCGACGCGGGAGCCGGCGCCTTCCTTAATCCAGTGCTGCTTTATTGCGACAAGCCGTGGGAAGCAAATGCGGTTCACGATGTCGAAGCCTTCGGCCCGGTCAGCACGGTCATGCCCTATGACACCGCTGAGGAGGCCGTCGATCTTGCCCGCCGCGGCAAGGGAAGCCTGGTCTCCTCTGTCTTCACCAACGACCCCGCCTTTGCAGAGGAGGTGGTCCTTGGCATGGCGCCGTTCCACGGTCGCGTGCTGATCGGCAACCGCGTCAGCGCCAAGACGTCGACTGGCCATGGCTCCCCGCTGCCGGGTCTCGTGCATGGTGGCCCCGGACGTGCGGGCGGCGGCGAGGAGCTCGGTGGGCTGCGTGGGGTGAAGCACTACATGCAGCGAACTGCCGTGCAGGGTTCGCCCACACTTTTGTCGGCTGTCACCGGCCGCTGGGTTTCGGATGCCGCGGTGCGCAAAACTGGCGAACATCCGTTCCGCAAGTCGCTGGCCGAATTGCGGATCGGCGACCAGCTCGTCACCGGCACCCGAACCGTCACACTTGAGGATATCGAGCATTTTGCCAATTTCACCGGAGACACCTTCTACGCCCACATGGACGAGGATGCCGCCCGCGCCAATCCTTTCTTCGACGGACGCGTTGCCCATGGCTATCTGATCGTCTCCTTCGCTGCCGGCCTGTTCGTCGACCCAGCACCTGGCCCGGTTCTGGCGAATTACGGGGTCGACAACCTGCGCTTCCTCACGCCGGTCAGTCCCGGCGACACGCTGCAGGTGCAACTGACCTGCAAAGAAATCAATCCGCGCATCGGCGCGGAGCATGGCGAAGTGCGCTGGGATTGCAGGGTTACAAACCAGCATGGTGCGACGGTCGCGCAATACGACGTGTTGACGATGGTCGCCAAGACAAGGGACTGACCGAGGTGGGGAGACTGACCGAGATGCGGTCTGACTGAGATGGGGAGTGACTGAGATGGCGCAGGTCTATTCTTACGATGGCGTCGTGCCCGTCATCCATCGGGCGGCGTTCGTTCATCCGGCGGCGGTGGTGATCGGCGACGTCATTATCGGTCCGGCCTGCTATGTCGGGCCCTGCGCCGTATTGCGTGGCGACTTCGGCCGGATCATCCTGGAACGTGGTTCGAACGTCCAGGAGACCTGCGTCGTACACAGTTTTCCCAATGTCGAGGTGGTGATCGGGGAAGATGGCCATATCGGCCACGGCGCTGTGCTACATGGATGCCGGATCGGCCGCAATGCGATGGTAGGAATGAATGCCGTCGTGATGGATGAGGCTGTCATTGGGGAAAATTCGATCGTCGCCGCCATGGCCTTCGTCAAGGCAGGCGCTGAAATCCCGGCAAACAGCCTGGCGGTCGGATCACCAGCAAGGGTCATTCGTGAACTCAGCGACAAGGAGATCGCATGGAAACGTCAAGGAACGGGCGTCTATCAGCGCCTTGCGCTGGAAGCCAGGGACAAGCTTCGACCCGTCGAACCGCTTAGCGAACCGGAGGCCGATCGTCGGCGGATCCGGGCTCCCGAATATGACCCGCTGATCCTGGAGCGGCTGAAATTCGGTGATTGAGCCAAGCCGTGTCTGCCCAAAATGGACTGGTCTTGGGATAGTGCCTGCGAAACAAAGACGAAAGCACAGCAACCGAAATCTGAAGGGTGGGCGCGATCGCGGCAGAACAGGGTGCCCACAGTCAGCGAGCAGCTTCGCGCGTCAGAATATAGAGGTTGCCGTCCAACGCGGAGACGACGATCCGCTGCTCGTCCCAGACCAGCACTGACACCGGCCGGGTCAGGCCCTCAAGAATAACCTTAGGTTCCCGCATCATTTTATTGAACTTGAGCAATCTCCCACTCTCATTCCGAAAGCCGTCTTTCTGGTCATAGGTGCCGTGTTCGAGGACAAGCATCTCTCCGCTGCTTTCAAAAGCGATATCGAGGGGCGCATTGAGCGCTTCGACGTCGATCTCAGGCGTCGCCTGATCGCCGGCCTCGGGAATCGAAACGATCCTTCCGGCACCGGCAAGGAAGGGAAAGCCGCCGAACAGCGCTATATAGAGGCGCCCCCCGTAAAGGGCGATACCGGTCGGTACCGCATCGGTTTCGTAGCTGTTACCTTCCGTGAACTCCGTCGGGGAAAGACTGCGGAGTGCGGTGGCTGCCTGCCCGACGCGACGAAATGTCAGAAGCGTGCTCTTGCTGCCATCGGGCAGTACCCTTTCGATACTGTTTCGAGCGGAGTCTACCACGTAGTAACCTCCGTTCGCCGCAACGAAGTCGAACGGATTCCAGAAATCGCTATTGATGACCCGGATTTGTCCGGCCGGGTCAAGCGCAACGAGCGCATGGTCAACCTGATCTTCCTTGGAACTCACTGGCGTCCATCCCTGAGCGACGACAAGGCCATCATCGGTGCGCACCACACGATAAGGACCGGTTGGGTCGCCGATCACGTCGAGACCATGGGGGAATATCGGGCCGAATGCGACAAGCTTGCCGTCGGCGCCACGTCTGAAAAGCCGGCCACTGGCGAGATCACTGACGAGCAGGCCTGCGGCGTCGTAAGACAGGCCGGCGAAGGCAGCACCAGGCGTGTTGAAGGTCTGAAGCGTGTAGCCGGGCGCCGCCGTCGGCTCAGCACCGGCACCGGCAGCTAGGAGCAGAAAATCGGTGACGACAATCAAGGTGCAGAACGGACGCATCTGAAGCCACCATTGGCTGAAAACCGGAATTCAGGATCATAGGCGAGCCGATAAGTCGTTGTCAGGTGGCTTGGGTCGCTGTTCCAGGAGCCACCACGAAGCACGCGGTAGAGCCCGGCACTCCTCGCCGCCGCCCCGGCTTCATATGGCGCGTAGACGTCACGGGTCCACTCCCAGACATTGCCGACAAGATTGAGGACGCCCTCTTTGCTTGCGCCATCGGCGAAGGAGATCGCCGGTGCGGTCATCGCATAACCGTCGCGCGTATCACCCGAGCAACAGATATCTGCTCCAGAATTTGCTCGCTCATTGCCGGGTGGGAGCTCGCCCCATGGAAACGCGCTGCCCGTCGTTCCTCGGGCCGCCCGCTCATATTGCTGTTCCGATGGGAGGTCCAACCCATAGTGACGGCAAAATGCATCGGCGTCTGCCCAGCTCACACCGACGACCGGCCGGTCATCCAGGCCCAAGATTGGATGATTGGCGTAGAAGGCACCACGATGGCCGGTCTCCTTGACGAAGAGGCCATACTGCTGGTTTGTGATCTCGGTGCGATTGATCGCGAACGCCTGCCCGGAAAGTTCGCGCCGCGGGCGTTCGTTTGCAGGGCCATCGTCACGGCCGAAGATGAACATGCCGGCAGGAATTTCAATCAGCGGATTTCCAGCGATTGGGCCGTCATCGGCTGCGGCCGCAGTAAATGCGAAGATGAACACTATCACCGCCGCCCAAAGGCTAGAAATAGACACGGTCTTTGGTCTCGCCATTGAACAGAAAAACGCGATCCGTTGCGACCTTGACGCCGATCTGCTGGTCGATCTGACCCGTGAAATTCTTGTCGGCACGCAAGGTCATCAGTTGACCTCCCAACCTTAGGCTCACCAGCGTGTTCTCGCCGGTAAGTTCCGCCGAATAGATCGGCGCGACCAGATTGACGTCTGCATCACCGGCATCGGTCGGATGGACGTCCTCCGGGCGGACTCCGAGGACAGCTCCAGAGACGTTTGCGCAGCCGATGCCCCCTACCCTGAGGCCGGCACTAACGAACACACCGTTTCTCACTTCTCCCGGAATCAGGTTCATCGGCGGCGAGCCGATAAAACCGGCAACGAAGAGCGTGCGCGGATCGTTATAAATCTCCCGCGGTGTCCCAAGCTGCTCGATAACGCCCTTGTTCATCACCGCCACGCGATCGGCAAGCGTCATCGCCTCTATCTGGTCATGGGTGACGTAAATCGTCGTGACCTGCAGCTCGTGTTGCAGGTGCTTCAGCTCGGCGCGCATCTGTGTGCGCAGCTTCGCATCGAGGTTGGACAGCGGCTCGTCCATCAGAAAGACACGTGGTGTGCGCACGATCGCCCGGGCAAGTGCCACGCGCTGACGCTGGCCGCCAGAAAGTTCCTTCGGCAGCCGCGACAGCATGGAGTCGAGTTCCACACGGCGTGCGACCTCGGCTATCCGTCGCTTGCATTCATCGGGCGGCACTTTGCGGATCTTCAGCGGGTAGCCGATGTTGTCTTCGACGGTGAGGTGCGGATACAAAGCATACGACTGGAATACCATTGCAACGTCGCGATACTTGGGAAGGACACCGTTCACGCGGTCCTCGTCGATGTAGATGTCGCCGAATGTCGCCTCCTCCAGGCCCGCGACCATCCGCATGGTCGTTGTCTTGCCGCAACCGGAAGGTCCAAGCAAAACGAGAAACTCCTTGTCCCTGATCTCGAGGTTGAAATCATCAACCGCAACGAATTCGCCGAACTTCTTGCAGACCTTTTTGAATTCGACAGACGCCATATGTCTCAACCTTTGACGGCACCCAGGGACAATCCCCGGACGAGATGCTTCTGGACGATGAAAGCGAAGATGACGATTGGCAGGCAGGCCATGAAGCCCGCCGCACTGATTTCGCCCCAATAGGTGTTGTACTGCGTAACGCGCCCGGCAATGCCGATCGGCAGAGTCTGAGACTGCTCGGTGAGCGTAATGATGAGGGAAAGCAGAAACTCATTCCACGAGATGATCAGACAGAAGATCGCGGTGGCTGCAAGCCCAGGCCGGGCAAGTGGCAACGCCACATGCAGGAATGCGCCCCAGCGTGTATCGCCGTCGACGATTGCCGCCTCCTCGAGCTCGACAGGAAGATCCTGGAAATAGCTCTTCATCATCCATGTCGCGAACGGCAGATTGAAAGCAGTGTAGGCGACGATGAGAGCCGACTTCGTGTTGAGCATGTCGAAGTAGTTGAAGAACAGGTAGAGGGGGATGATGCTGACGATGGGCGGCATCATGCGCGTTGACAGGATCCAGAACGAAATCTGCTTGCGCCACTGCCAGGGATAGCTGAACCGTGCCAAGGCATAGCCGGCCATTGTGCCGAAGGTCACCGAAACGATCGTCGTCCCTACAGAGACGAGAAAGCTATTCAACGCGTAGCGCAGGAACGGACGCTGGATAAACGCTTCGTTGTAGTGCTTTAGCGTGGGATTGCGGGGGAGCCACTCCGGCGGCACTGCGAAAATGTCGATATCATACTTAAAAGAGTTGGTCGCGATCCAATAGATCGGAAAAAGTGTGACGACCAGCGCGACAACGATCGTCAGATAGGCCAGCAGGCGGATCAGCACCTCTTTGGTCCGGTTGCGC
Organism: Rhizobium mesoamericanum STM3625; assembly: GCF_000312665.1. Taxonomy (GTDB): domain Bacteria; phylum Pseudomonadota; class Alphaproteobacteria; order Rhizobiales; family Rhizobiaceae; genus Rhizobium; species Rhizobium mesoamericanum. The sequence continues at coordinate 507,132 of NZ_HF536773.1, forward strand.
GCGTGTATGGTTCTGCGCAGTGTCATGGTCATTCCGCCAATCGCATGCGTTTCATGAACCAGGTGCTTAAAACAATGGTCACAAACAGCACGAAAAGCGACATCGCCGCCGCGTAACCTGGATCGGCAAAGCGGTAGGCGACCTGATAGATATAAAGGCTCAAGACCTTGGTCCGGTCAGCCGGACCACCTCCCGTCAGTATGAAGACGAGATCGAAGAGACGCAGCGCATCCATGACACGCAGGAGAAGCGCAATGGCGATGACCGGCTTGAGGAATGGCAGCGTCAGATCCCGGAATTGCTGCCAGCTCGAGGCTCCGTCGAGTGCGGCGGCCTCATAGGGCTCTACAGGCAGGCTGGCTAACCCTGCCAACATTAGAAGGAATATGAAGGGTGTCCATTGCCACACATCGGCGACGATGATCGAAAACATCGCAAGGTTCACGTCGCCCGCCCATGCCTGCAGAGGCAACCCGAGTCGGAACATGATTTCGTTCAGAACACCGAACTGAGGCTCATAGATGAGCTTCCATGTGATCGCGACCGCGATCGGCGGCAGCATCATCGGGATCATCAGGACTGTCTTCAGAAATGTCAGCTTGCGAATGTATTTATCGAGGAGCAGCGCCAGACCGAGACCGAGGACGAATTCCGCTGTCACCGCCGCAATGGTAAATACGGTGGTATTCCATAGTGCGACGTGAAACTGCGTGTCGGAAAAAAGCCGCACGAAATTGCCCGCGCCGACAAACGTCCAGGGCAGATCGGGATTCGGGCTGATTTTGTGAACCGCAGCGTAGAACATGTAGATGCTGGGAAAGATCGTCAGGCCAAGGAGTATTAGTACTGTCGGCCCAAGCATGAGGAAGCGCAAATGCCGCTCTACCCATCGCTCCAGACTGCCGCCTGGTCGAAGCGGTGCGGCCGCGGTTCCGCTTTCCGACGTCAACATTGACCTCTCCCGTAAAGCCCTGCCCCGGCGCGACTGAACTCTTGGGTTTCAGGCCCATCGGACGCGATTGCCGGCGCAGCAAGGGAGCGGGGTCCGAAAACTCCGCTCCGACCAGCTCTTGCCTAGTAAAGGTTGGTAATCCGTGAGACCGCCTCCTGCGAGTTCTTCAGAGCTTCTTGCGGTGTGATCGTGCCGGCGACCGCCTTAGAAAGCTCGATGCCGAAGGCATTCTCGATTTCTGGCCACTTCGGGTGACGCGGACGCGGAGTCGAGGCCTGGATTGCCGCCATCAACACGGGATAGTGCCTGAACTTCTCTTGCGAGGTCAGTTCCGGATCGGTGAAGACCGAGGCGCGGACAGGCGGATTGCCTCGCAAGGCAGAAATTTTGATCTGTTCGCGCGAGGTCGCCCACATCATGAAGTCGAAAGCTTCCTGCTTATTCTTGGACGCCGACATGATGCCCATGGTCCAGTGACCGATTTCCGAACTACCAGGTTTGGTTCCAGCAGGAATGGGACTGTAGGAGATTTTGCCGACCATCTTCGATTGGGTGGGATCTTCAAAGGTCGCAACCCAGTTTGGCCAGTTAATCGATGACGCAGCAGTACCGGCGGCGAGCGCCGTGCCAACCTCGTTGGCGTTATAGCTCTCGACGCCCTTCGGCGAGACATCGCGTAGTGCCATGAAGGTCTTCATGGCAGCGGCCCCTTCAGGCGTATCGATCGTTACCTTGGTTCGGTCGGCGTTGAACATGTCAGCGCCATAAGACCAGAAGATCGGCATGAAATCGGCGACCACCGGATTTCCCTGGCCGCCTCGGAATACGTAACCGAAATAACGGCCACCTCCGCTTTCAGTCAGCTTCTTGCTCGCCTTCAACACGTCGTCCCAAGTCTTTGGAACGTCGACGCCAGCTTCCTTGTACTTGGCTGCGTCATAGAAGAACATCTGCGCATTCCCGACATAGGGCAGACATACGTAGGGGCCGGTATTATAGGGATTGCGGCAGACCGCAAGCGACTTCGAAAGGAAATCGCTGTCTGGCCCCTCCAACCCGGCCTTCTTGAAGTAAGCGGTCAGATCTTCCAGGTGCCCGTTCTCTGCGAAGAACGGAATCCACGGATCGTCCATCAGGATAATGTCGAAGACACCTGACTTGGTCGCGCCGGCATTGGCGCCCTGTTCGAATTCGTTGGCATAGGGCGCCTGGACAGCCTCAACCTTCGTGCCCTTCAACTTTCCATAATCTTGGGCTGCGGCCCTCAGACCATCGCCCTCGCTGCCCGAGGGCACGAGGATCGTGATGTCAGCCCATGCGGCTCCGTTGATCGCCAGCGCGGATGTCGCAATAGCCAAGGTGAGAAGCAATCTGTGAAGCATTGTATACCTCCCATTCCGAGATGTTATCCCGAAGCTCCTTGATCGGGGGTCATCCTTTCCGGCATAGCGGAAACGCTTTTCGACACCCATGCGAACCACACTGCGAAAAGTCGAACCATCGCCCGGCATCTCATCCTCGAGCGAGTTGCAAATTTTATCATATTGGAAGCTATATTTAGAGTGGCTGCATTAGCATTTCCTTATTTTTCGGGTGGTTCCGGAAGCCAGTTTCGCGCCGTCCGAAGCTTTCTGATGAATTGTTGCGGCAACAGTCGTCATTGCGCTCAAGAGCCCCATCCGAGGCTCAAGGCGAGCGAACGCATTCGTCCCTTTGGACGTACCTTGCGATGCGTTCCTTTCTCTTTGTGATTTCTGGCATATATTAGAAATCATGCGCGTTCCGCAGGTCGTAGCGCTGAACTTGAAGCGTTGGCGGTGGCTATCGCCAATCCTGATCTTGTTGTTCTCAGTGCTATCAACTCAGGCCATTTTTACGCTATCGGCGTCGTCGCAGCCCAACCGCGCTGCCGTTGTCATGAAGGTGAACGGCGCCATCGGACCAGCAACAGCAGATTATGTGATACGGAGCCTCCAACGTGCCGGCGGACATGGGGTGGGCTTGATTATCCTACAGATGGACACACCCGGCGGCCTCGACACCTCCATGCGCGAGATAATTCGCGCCATCCTTGCCTCGCCCGTGCCTGTCGCGGGCTTCGTTGCACCGAGCGGTGCACGGGCTGCCAGTGCCGGCACCTATATTCTCTATGCATGCCACATCGCGGCCATGGCGCCAGGCACCAACTTGGGCGCGGCAACACCGATCGCGATTGGCGTAAACCCGTTTGGCGGTGATACGAAACCCGAAAAAGAACCGGGCAAGCAAGATGACAAGCAAGCTGAAGCTCCAGGCAGCGCCAGCGACAAAAAGATCATCAACGACGCGGTAGCCTACATTCGCGGGCTTGCGGAATTGCGCAATCGCAACGCCGACTGGGCAGAGAGGGCCGTTCGGGAAGGCGCAAGTCTTTCATCGACTGCAGCCGTGCGCGAACATGTCATTGATTTCACGGCAGTTGATGTGAACGATCTCCTTGCCCAGGCCCAGGCCCGCATGGTGCGGGTCGGCCAAACAGACGTCCGACTCGATACTGCCGGTTTAACCGTGCAGGAATTCGAACCGGACTGGCGCACACGTCTGCTCTCGGTGATCACCGATCCGAACATTGCAATCATCCTGATGATGGTTGGCATCTACGGGCTGATCTTCGAATTTCTTGCACCTGGGACGATGCTTCCTGGGACGATCGGCGGCATCTGCCTGCTTCTTGGTCTCTATGCCTTGGCATTGCTTCCGGTGAGTTTCGCAGGCATTGGCCTTATTTTCCTCGGTGTGGGTCTGACGGTCGCTGAGATACACTCGCCAAGCTTCGGCGCCCTTGGCATTGGTGGCGGCATATCCATAATCCTCGGCGCAACCATTCTGTTTAATGCGGATATGCCGGGCCTGGAAGTTTCGCGCCCTGTCCTGGGGGCAATTGCTTTTGCATGCCTCGCTTTCAGCCTTCTCGTTGCGCGCTTGGCATTTACCTCGAGGTGGCGAAAAGTCGCCACCGGCGCCGAGCAGATGATTGGGATATCGGCGCAGGTCGAGAGTTGGGCCGGGGCTACGGGCTACGTCATCGCCCATGGCGAACGCTGGAAGGCGATATCCACCGAAACGCTTACCGCTGGCGACGCTGTCAGTGTGATCGCCCGAAACGGGCTGACGCTCAAGGTCGAGAGGCGCGCCAACGCGACTTAGCGGCCTTCAGAAGCAGGAGAAGATGTCATGGCTATGCTTGCAGATCTTGCCTTTTATCTTGTGGCGATCCTGATCCTGCTCGTCATCCTCGCATCCGCGGTCAAGATCCTGCGGGAGTACGAACGCGGCGTCGTCTTCACACTCGGTCGCTTTACCGGCGTCAAGGGACCGGGCCTGATACTCCTCATTCCCTACGTCCAGCAGATGATACGGGTTGACCTGCGCACGCGCGTGCTCGATGTGCCAAGCCAGGATGTCATTTCTCATGACAATGTCTCTGTTCGCGTCAGCGCAGTGATCTACTTCAGGGTCATCGACCCCGAGAAATCGACGATACAAGTCGAGGACTTCATGATGGCGACAAGCCAACTTGCCCAGACGACATTGCGCTCTGTACTTGGCAAGCATGACCTCGATGAGATGCTGGCGGAACGTGACAGGCTCAACTTGGACATTCAAGAAATCCTTGACGCTCAGACGGATGCCTGGGGCATCAAAGTCGCCACTGTCGAGATCAAACATGTCGACATCAACGAATCGATGATCCGCGCAATTGCCCGTCAAGCGGAAGCCGAACGCGAACGCCGCGCAAAGGTCATCAATGCGGAAGGTGAACAGCAGGCAGCTGCAAAACTCCTCGAGGCGGCTGAAATACTCGCCAGGCAGCCAGAGGCCATGCAACTTCGTTATTTGAGCACTTTGAACGTCATTGCCAGCGAGAAGAGCTCAACGGTCCTGTTCCCCTTTCCGATGGAACTCGGCAACCTCATGTCAGCCAAACCGAAATAATCAACCCTTTAGGTTCCCCCGCCGGTCCTTACTAGCGCACCGCCTTGACGCCCTCGAGGATCAGGGTAGTGGCGATGTCAGCATACTCGTCGCGACTGACGGGGCCGCCGGGGCGAAACCACATATATACCCAGTTCATCATCCCGAAGAGCGACATCGTCACGGGCATCAAAAGTGGCTTGTTCGTGTTGAGATCCGGGTTGATCTCGATGATCGTGTTGGAGAACCGCTTGACGATCCGACGCTCGATAGCCCGCAGTTCGTCGAGCTGCTCAGGCGAAAGCGCGCTGGTGCCGTTCAACTGAACCTTGTGCTCGTTGTCCGCGTCCCGATAGTTTTCCAACACCTGCCGCACCAAGAGCCGCAGTCTCTCCTGAGGCGTCGCTCCAGGTTCGTCGGCGGCCGCCACGGCGGCTTCCAGTTCCTCGAGATGGTTGCGAATGATGTCGAAAATCAGGGCGTCCTTGCTTGGATAGTAGTGATAAAGCAAGGCTTTGGAGACGTTGCTGCGCGAGGCTATGTGAGCCATCGAGGCTTTTTCCATCCCCATCTCGGCAAAAACGGCAGCGGCGCTGCTCAGAAGGCTGCGTTGTTTCTCTTCAAAGTCGATTGCGCGCGTTCGTGCCATATCGTCCTGCGTTCCTGTTCTACCTCCGCGTCCTCCACGCGACGAGCTCGTGTAACTCGTGTTTGTCGCTTCCCGGAATGTGCAACATCCGGGAAGCAATCGCCCCTATTGCTTCGGCCGGTTGTCGACGACCCGCTTGGCCTTGCCTTCGGACCGTGCGACTCCACCAGGGTCGCGAATCTCGATCCTTGTGGTAACACCAACGACGCTCTTGATGTAGTGGGCAAGGGATTTTGCCGAGGAGGCGCGTGCAATTTCGTCGGCAGCCTCGGGTGTACACTCGACCTGAACCGTCATCTGGTCCATGCGACCGGCACGGCTGAGTTCGATCTGGAAATGCGGCGCAAGCCCATGACACTTCAGGATCTGTTCTTCGATCTGCGTTGGGAAGACATTGACGCCACGCAGGATCATCATGTCGTCGCATCGGCCGGTGATCTTTTCGATGCGCCGCATCGAGCGGGCCGTGCCGGGCAGCAACCGCGTCAGATCGCGGGTGCGGTAGCGGATGATCGGCAGGCCTTCCTTCGTCAGTGTGGTGAAAACCAGTTCGCCCATTTCGCCATCGGGAAGAACCTCACCGGTGGCCGGATCGATGATTTCCGGATAGAAGTGGTCCTCCCAGATATGCAGTCCATCCTTGGTCTCTACGCATTCGCTAGCAACGCCGGGCCCCATGACCTCCGAGAGGCCATAAATATCGACCGCATGCATGTCGAAGGACTGCTCGATCTCCTGGCGCATCGCATTTGTCCACGGTTCGGCGCCGAAGATACCGACCGCCAGCGAGCTCTCGCGCGGGTCGATCCCCTGCCTGCGGAACTCGTCGAGGATGGAGAGCATGTAAGAGGGCGTCACCATGATGATGCGCGGCCTGAAATCCTCAATCAGCGTCACCTGCCGCTCGGTCATGCCACCCGACATCGGCACGACCGTACAGCCGAGCCGCTCGGCCCCATAGTGGGCGCCAAGGCCGCCGGTAAAGAGCCCGTAGCCGTAAGCGACATGCACCATATCGCCGGGCCGTCCGCCAGCGGCATTGATCGAACGGGCCACAACATCCGCCCAGGTGTCGATATCCTTCCTTGTATAACCGACGACAGTCGGTTTGCCTGTCGTGCCCGAAGACCCATGGATGCGCACCAGCTTTTCGCGCGGCACGGCAAACATGCCGAACGGATAGGTGTCGCGAAGGTCCTTCTTTGTGGTGAACGGGAACTTTGCCAGATCGGCGAGCGATTTCAGATCCGACGGATGCACACCCACCTCATCGAAGCGCGCGCGGTAGAAGGGCGAGTTCTCATAGGCGTGGTTCAGCGACCATTTCATCCGGCCAAGCTGAAGCGCCGCAATCTCGTCACGCGAGGCGGTTTCGATCGCGTCGAGATCGCCTGGGCGGGGTGATAGGTCTTGCATCTGTCTGTCTCCTCCGAATTTAACAGCCGGCGGCTAAGCCTGTTCCGGCAAAATTGTGCCCTTCACGGTGCGCGAGTGGCCGCGGAATTCGGCAATGTGCTCGCCGTTCTGATTGGTCACATTGATATCGTAAATGCCGCCGCGGCCGCGCCGCGAAACCTCGCGGGCCGTCGCCGTCAGCCGGTCTCCGGCCAAGGCAGGCGCGATATAGGTCACCGAGCAATGCTGCGCGACGGCCCGCTGGTTGTAGCTGTTGCAGGCAAAGGCGAAGGCGGAATCGGCCAGCGCGAAGATGTATCCACCGTGGCAGGTTCCGTGGCCGTTGGTCATGTCAGGCTTGATGACCATCGAGATGACCGCCATTCCGGGCGCCACGCGTTCCATCGTCATGCCGAGATGACGGGTGGCATTATCCTCGCGCCACATTGCATCCGCGCAAGCATCGGCAAGCTCCTGCGCCGTCAGAACGACCCTGTCCGTCATTGTCCCCTAAACTCCGGCTTGCGCTTCTCAAGAAATGCGGCGACGCCCTCCGCATAGTCCGTGCTGCGTCCGGCCTCGCGCTGCAGGTCACGTTCAAGCTCGAGCTGCTCATCCAGTGAATTGGTTGCCGCTGCCTGGATGGCGCGCTTGGTCATGCCGAGGCCCTTCGTCGGTCCGGCTGCGAGTTTCGTGGCAAGAGCTTTGGCTTCATCAAGAAGTGCCGCATCGTCGACCGCCTTCCAGATCAGCCCCCAGCTTGCGGCAGTTTCGGCATCGAGCGGCTCGGCCGTCAGCGCCAGCGCTTTTGCGCGCGCTTCACCGAGCAGACGCGGCAGGCTCCAGGTACCGCCGGAATCGGGCACGAGGCCGATCTTGGCGAAAGCCTGGATGAAGCGCGCCGAGCGCGCGGCCAAGGTGATATCGCAGGCAAGTGCAATGTTGGCGCCAGCGCCTGCGGCAACGCCGTTTACGGCGCAGATGACCGGCTTTTCCAGTATCCTGATCAGACGGATCAGCGGATTATAGAAAAGCTCGATCGTGCGTCCGAGGTCTGGGGGCGCCCCACCCTTGCGCGGGTCACGATCGCCAAGATCCTGCCCCGCGCAGAAGCCGCGACCGGCGCCGGTCAGAAGCACAGCCCGAACGGATGCATCTGCATGCGCACGTTCGAAGCCTGCCCGTAGCACCAGGTGCATTTCTTCGTTGAAGGCGTTGAGCTTGTCTGGACGGTTGAGCGTCAGCGTAAGGACGCCATCGGCAAATGCCGACAGGACGGTGTCGGATTCGGACATGTTTCCTCCAGTTCCGCCGGGATCAGGCGGTTCACGAAAAAACTCTTGCATAAACCGACCGGCCGGTCAATTATAAATCCACAGCATGAGAGGAACATGTGATGGATGCCCTTTTCGACCGCCACCAGCCGACACTTGCCGCAGCTCTGAAGGCGGCAGAAGTACGCGGCTATTGGTCCGCGTATCCGGAAATCCCGAGTGGCAAGATATACGGCGAAAGCGCCAGGGACGACGGTCTGGCATCCTATAACGCCCGGCTCGGAAGGCACTTTGAGCTGCCCGGTCATCCCGCGACGACACAGGTCGGCGCGGAAGTCTCGCCGTTCGGCGCGACCCTTGGCATTACCTACCCGGCTGCCGACGCTGGCATGCTGATTACCGCCTCTCAGGCTGCCGGATCTGCATGGGCAGCTGCCTCGGTTAAGACACGCATTGGCATCTGCCTGGAAATTCTTGCCCGGCTCAATCGGCTGAGCTTCGAAATGGCGCACGCCGTCATGCACACGACAGGGCAGGCCTTTGCCATGGCATTCCAGGCCGGTGGACCGCATGCCCAGGATCGCGGCCTGGAGGCCGTTGCCTATGCCTTCGCGGAAATGACGCGAACGCCGCCGCAGGCCGTCTGGAACAAGCCGCAAGGCAAGGGAGATGCCATCATCCTGGAAAAACACTGGCGGATCGTGCCGCGCGGCATCTCGCTTGTGATCGGCTGCCAGACGTTCCCAACCTGGAACAGCTATCCGGGCCTGTTTGCCAGCCTTTCGACGGGCAACACCGTTATCGTCAAGCCGCATCCGGGCGCAATCCTGCCTTTGGCGATCACGGTTTCGGTCATCCGCCAGGTTCTGAGCGAAGAAGGATATGCCGCCGACATCGCGCTCCTTGCCGCCGATGCCTCAGGCGCCGAAATCACCCGCGATCTTGTGGAAAATGATGCCGTCTCCATTGTCGACTACACGGGATCCAGCAGCTTTGGCGAATGGGTGCGCAAGCATGCGGGCTCGGCTCAAGTCTACACGGAAGAGGCCGGCGTCAATTCGATCGTGATTGCCGCCACCGACGACTTTGCCGGCATGTGCGCCAATGTTGCCTTTTCCCTTTCCCTCTACAGCGGCCAGATGTGTACCGCCCCACAGAACATCTACGTTCCGAAGGGTGGCATCCAGACGAACGAAGGCCACAAGAGTTTTGACGACGTGGCAACGGGAATTGTCGCGGCAATCGACGATCTGCTTGCCAATCCGGTGCGAGCCGCTGGTGTTTGTGGCGCGATTGCCAACGCCGCAACCGTCAGCCGTGTCGAAGCGGCACGCAGTCTCGGAAGAATCATTCGTGATTCTGCTCCGATCGCCGCAGTAGAAGCGCGTACTGCGACCCCCCTTATCCTTGCTGTCGATGCCGAGCAGACGGACGCACATGAGGAAGAGCGCTTCGGTCCGATCGCGTTTGTCGTCGGGGTAGCGGACGCGACCGCGGGTATTGCGCAAGCGGTATCGCTGGCCCGCCAAAAGGGCGCGATCACCGCGGCACTCTATGACGTCCACGATGGCCGAATTGAAGCAGCCGTGGACGCCTTCGCCGCAGCCGGCGTCAACCTCTCGATCAACCTTACTGGTGGGATCTTCGTCAACCAGAGTGCTGCGTTCAGTGATTTCCACGTGACCGGTGCCAACCCGGCCGGCAATGCCAGTCTGACCGATACTGCTTTCGTGGCAAACCGATTCCGCACCGCCATGTGGCGTCGCCCGAAGACGGCGTGATGGCCTTTGACTAAACTTCGCTCTCTTCGGAGGAGAGTGACATGCGATCTGCGACCGCGCTGGAACGCACTTGCCTGGATTTCGGCCGTCCACCTCTTGCCAGCCTGAGCGATGTGCAGACTGGTCGGATTCGTGTCGCGGACCGATGCAGGACGTGATCGCGGACGAACATATTCGTGAAGCCCAGTTAGGGAATTTGACATCATGACCCTGATCATCGAACGCAAGGGCGACGTCGCCCTCGTCACCATCGACAACCCGCCCGTCAACGCGCTGTCGCAGGCATTGCGCCAAGATCTGTGGGACGCAGCTGAATCGCTCGACGCCGATCCGTTGGTGGGCGCGGTAGTGCTGATCTGCGAGGGACGTACATTCATCGCCGGCGCCGACGTCATCGAATTCGGCAAACCGCCGATGCCCCCTCACCTACCGGATCTCGTTGCACGCATCGAAATGGCCACCAAACCATGGACTGCAGCCATTCACGGCAGTGCGCTCGGCGGAGGACTGGAAGTCGCGCTCGGTTGCCGCTTTCGCGTGGCCGTGCCGAAGGCGAGTATCGGCTTGCCCGAAGTCCGCCTCGGCATTGTTCCTGGCGCAGGGGGGACCGTGCGGCTGCCAAGGCTGGTCGGGCCGGTACTCGCCGCAGAAATGGTCACAACAGGTACGCCGGTTACGGCACAAAAGGCGCGTTCGCAGGGGCTGATCGACGCAATCATCGAGGGTGATCTGGAGAAGGGAGCGATCGACTTTGCCCGCGCAGCATTGGACCAATCCCTTCCGCTTCCGCTCAGCCAGCGGGGCGTTCCCCCCGTGGACGCGGCGTTCTGGGAAACGACCTCGAAGACCGTTGCCAGTCGTGCCAAGGGTGAGGACGCGCCGCTTCGGGCGCTCGGCTGCGTTCGCAAGGCGACCGAAGCCGATTTCGAGACTGCAATGGCCTTCGAGCGCCAGACTTTTCTCGAATTGCGCGGCTCGCCCCAGGCTGCCGCGCTGCGCCATGTCTTCTTCGCTGAACGGGCAGCTCTAAGGCCACCGGAGCTTGCAGGCGTCGAGCCACGCTCGATCCGTTCTGCCGCCGTTATCGGCGGCGGCACAATGGGTGCAGGAATTGCCGCCACCCTTCGGGAAGCTGGGCTTCCCGTCACCCTTGTCGAGCGCGACGAACCAGCCGTAGATCGCGGGCTATCGAACCTGCGTTCGATTTTTGAAAGCGCGGTCAAGCGCGGCAAGATCAGCCCCGAGACCGCGGCGGAACGACTGTCCGGCATAGTCGGCACGACCGATTACAGCCTTCTTGCTCGGATCGACGTCGTCATCGAGGCGGTTTTTGAAGACGTCGACGTCAAGCGTGAGGTCTTCGGCAAGCTCTCTGCGGTCTGTCGCCCCGACGCGGTGCTCGCCACCAACACCTCCTACCTCGATCCCCAACAGATCGCTGCGCACATCAAATGCCCCGAGCGTTTTATCGGGTTGCACTTCTTCAGCCCGGCCCACGTCATGAAACTTCTCGAGATTGTGCCGACAGCTAAAACTGCACCCGCGACACTCGCAACTGGTTTTGCGCTCGCCCGCATGCTAAGCAAGATTCCGGTGCGCGCCGGCATTTGCGATGGTTTCATTGGCAATCGGATCCTGAAAGTCACCCGCGCCCAGGCCGAACGCCTGTTGCTGGCGGGCGCGACACCACAGGCGGTCGATCAAGCGATGCGCAGCTTCGGGCTGCCCATGGGCCCATTCGAGGCCCAGGACCTCGGCGGCCTCGACATTGCCGCTTTCCAACGCAAGGCGGCGCGTGCCCGCGGCGAGACCCCTTTCGCTCCGATCGCGGAACGGCTTTGCGCACTGGAACGCTTTGGCCAGAAAAGCGGTGGCGGCTGGTTCGATTACGCCAAGGGCGATCGCACGCCTAAGCAGTCGGAAGTCGTCGCTGACATTATTGCCGGGGAAGCCCGGGAAACACCGCAGAGAGCGTGGGATCAAGCCGGCATCATCGACTGCGTCGTCCTGCCAATGGTCAACGAGGCCTCAAAGATCCTCAACGAGAAAGTCGCGCTACGAGCGGAAGACATCGACCTTGTTGAAATCCACGGATATGGCTTCCCACGCTGGCGTGGTGGCCTGATGCATTATGCTGAAGGGCGCGGAATTGCCGACATTGTTGCCTCACTTGAGGAACTAGCCGCCGAAGGCCTTGCCGAACCGCCCTCTGATCTGTTGTGCAGATGCGCTAAAAGTGGTCAGTTCGTGTTCACAGACTAATGCCCAGCACCATGGCGCGTGGATATGCTTTGAACCTACGTGATTTCCTTGGCGGAATATCCTCGTTTGCATTGATAGGGAGAAAACGAAACCTTAGTGAGGCCCCAGGGCTCATAGGTCAGTTCGGCCGTTTCGTTGGCGAGGTTCAGGATGATCTTGTATTCGCCGCGATCCGTCTTGATCGAGCAGGCCTCGAAGGGATACGGCAAAGACGTCGGGCCATTGCCCTTGCCGCGGGCCGACTTCCGGAGGACCCAAGGACGGCGACCGCCTTTGTCTTTGTCCATCAGGATGGGTTCAATCTCATCAATCTGCGCATGAAGCATCTTGATTTCGTCAATGAGGTTTTCCGGCGTTGCGTCATAGGAAAACTGCGGCGAGAACATGAAAGAGAAGTAGATTATGCCCGTCGCACCGTGAATGATCGATGACCAGGCCTGCAGACGAAACTCCTCCGGCGTCGTGTCTCGGCCCACACCGGCGTTAAACTTGGTGACGCCCAGGAAAGAGAATTGCGGCCGCCCACCGCTCCATCGCAACAACCGATCGATCGAGTGACCCTGCGGTGTGGAAGCGTAGTCGTCAAGATCGAGAGTTAGATCCTCGCCGTTTGCGACAGGATAACTGTCCTGCGCGAGCCAATCGACATAAGGGCTGTCAGCGTAGTCGCTCATGATTTTTTCGAGATAAACATTGTTGATGTGGTTTCCGACATGGTTGATCCAGAGGGGCTTTCCACCACTGGACAACTCTCGCGCAACCACATCGACCGCGGCAGGTGGCACCGTCACGTCATAATAGGTAATGCCTGCGCCGCCGGGCTTGAGATTTGATGGCTCGTCGACAAGCGCAATTGCCAGAAGAAGGGGATTGCGGAGATCTTGCTCGAATGCCGCCCGATCAATGACTCGGTATTGGTCGTCGACACCTGCAGGAGCACGAACGACGTAAAGGCCCTGCTTCATTGCCTCGTTCGTCCATGTGGTGAAGTTCGCGCCGCCGTTTACTGTAAAGATGGTGTTTACCCCACGGTCACGCCATTCCGCCATCTTCTCAACGGGTTGCTGGTAGACACCTTTGACAAAAAAGGAAGGTCCAGGGAAAAGTGGGCGCTCATTTGCAGTTGTCGACCTGGTTCTGGTGAACGCCAACGCTCCTGTCCCGACCGAGGCCAATGCAGCAAGCTTGAGAGCATCCCGGCGGCGGAGCTTGCTCCAAGATCGTTTCATGAGCATAGATGCCTCCTTCAGTCGACCCTTGTTCGACAGCCCCGAACTGCCATTTTGATTAGCGACAGGATGGAGCAGGCAGGAACCATTGAGAAGTGCGCCTCTTGCAACGAAGCATAAGCTTTCAGGCTGACCGCCCAAAGAGGTACCGGCTCTGGCGGCTTTCACGCATTGGCGAAATCGCAAGGCAAGCACGCGCGAAATCGCCAGGCGCGCCGGGCCTTCAGTACACTGACGTCCTCATCCTGCACTCCGCCAATCATCGCAGCCGCGAGAAAATCCTCGAAATAGAGGGCACGCATGTCGTGACCTATGCGGTGGGGAAGCAGCAATCCCTTGGCCTGGTCGCAAGAAAGGATCTGCCGGCGTTACCATGAACGCACGAAGCACTTCTCGTATCAGAAGTGGTCGTTGGCACTCGATGAAGGCGCTGTCGGTCGGCTCGCGGCTCTGCTGCGGCTCCCTACCGGTCAGTACGATCAAGCTGCGCGTAGCGCAGTTAGTTTCTGAGACGATGTGCGATAATGATGGTCAGCCTGGATGATCGCGTCGTTCCCGGTCAGTCCTCACCCAGGCATCGTTTCTTGCCGCGATGCTGGGATAGAGCCTGATCTTTGACATGGCATAAAGTGGCACTTGGGCCAAGTTTCGCAACGGAAGAACGGAGCGGCCATGTACAGCCCACGCAAGGCCAGCCGAACACAAAAGTATCAATGAATTTGCTAGTGCAGCCACAAGGGGCAGCGTTGGACCGCCGACCAAGGCCAGCAAGCCTGAGAACAACGTCATTGCAAACGTCGCAGCGCACAGAAGCGTGAGTGGCGGCACAAGAATATCGAAGAGTAGGACCATATAGCCGAACTTCGTCCAGTTTGCCGGCCGTATAACAGCCTTGCTCGCATAGAGTATCATCGAAAGATGGCCACTCTCCCACCGCCTGCGCTGGGTCTCCGTACCTTCTTTTGAGTGGGGGAAGTAACTCGTTACCAGCGCTTGCGGGCAAAACCGTGCGGTATGACCCTGTCGTGCCAGGTCGAGACTGAACTTCACGTCCTCAACTTGATGACTGCTCGCCAGCCGCGCGTCCTCGAGCAGCGACCACGGGATTGCCATGCCGGTTCCCATGAGTGGACAGGGCAAACCAAGTCGCAAGAGTCCGAGAGGGCGAACATGATTCTTGACCAGGTAGGCGAATTCCGCGGCCGCGATTTTGTAACCTGAACCCGGAGGCGCAATTTGAAGATTGAGAGCCTGTGCGGGACGTCTATTTGCCACGACAGAGCTCGCCAGATGATCCAACGCTCCACTGCCAATGCGGCAATCGGCGTCTATGACAACGACAATTTTCGGTGGCGTTTGGCTCAAATATCGAATGCCCGCATCCAGTGCGTACCCCTTCCCCCGCTCAAGCCGGTTTTGGCGCTCGACAACCTCTGCTCCCTCGGCGCGGGCGATATCAGCCGTATTGTCGCTACAGTTATCGGCAACGACAACGAGCCGGTCGCAGTGCCTCATCTCCCGCCTGATATTGCGAACGGTCTCGGCGATGCCGGAACTTTCGTCATGTGCCGGAACAAGAACCGCCACCGCGGGTCGGATTGCTATGGCCTCCGTTCGGGCTTTGCCTGCAAGCAAGCTTCCAGCCAGGCATTCGATCGCAAACACCATGATTGGAACAGCAAGTAGTAAAGACAAGATCGCAGAGGCGAACAGTATTGCCATATACAACAAAGTATTCCCCCTTGCGCGCCATCATGTTCTCGAACAATATCACGCATTGCTCCATTTATCCCACAATCATGACGTAGTTCTTTCTGCGTAATTCTTTCTGCTGACATCCGATCCGCTGTCTCCTCGCGAATACGCCCAATTGCTGACCGCAGGATAATTGCGCCAATACGGCGATCTCGTAGTCTGTAAATCGAGCACAAAATCAAATGCTTGGCTTACACGCTACCGCAGCCGAAATGCGCCCTTTCGGCAACTCAATGTGCACGGGGAAGATCATGCCGATATTGGACAGTCCTCTCGCTCGAAATGTGCCCGTCGGTCGACGGAATCGCCATTATTTTCTTGGCGCGCCGTTCGATAACATCGGTCAGGATGCGGCCGTCAGGCTTGTCACGGATAGCGACGGTTCGACAAAATTCCGCTACATCGTGACGCCCAACGTTGATCACGTGGTCCGCCTTAGCGGAAACCGCAAGCTTGCTCCGTACTACGACGAAGCCTGGATGTCGCTCTGCGACAGCAAGCCGATTTCGACGCTGTCGCGCGCTGTTTCGCTCGGCCTTCCTCTTGTCACAGGCTCGGATCTAACCGCACGACTTTTCAAAACCGTGATTAAGGATGGCGACTTGATAACGTTGATCGCTGCCAACGCTCAGATCGTGCGCGATTTGGAAAGCGCTTATCCTGGAATTCGTTTCAGAAGCATGGTGCCTCCATCAGGTGTCTTGCACCATCCCAGCGCGCTGCAGGCATGCGTCGACTTCGCTGCGGCAGAAAAGGCTCGCTTTGTATTCATCGCAATCGGGGCCCCACAATCGGAAAAGATCGCGCATGCCCTCTCTCAACGGCCGGATGCCTGTGGCATTGGGCTCTGTATCGGGGCATCTCTCGAGTTCCTCGTTGGAGCACAAAAGCGTGCGCCTTTATGGATGCGCCATGTGGGGATGGAATGGGCGCACCGGTTGGCGTCCGACCCTAAGAGGCTTTGGCGGCGATACGCGTTTGCGGTGGCGCCGCTCGCCCAGCTCTTCGTGAAGGAGCTCGTCAGCCGCGCCCGGAAGCACCCTTCATAGTTTCGCAAAACGACGGCGGCATTCAGCGGCGCCACCCCGGCAATTCCGGTTTCCTCCGCACGACACCTGCTGGCCGATTGCCAGCATTGAGCTTTGCGAGAATCTGCCGTAGAGCTTCTTGCCAACGGGAGGAGGAAAGGCCCAGGTGAGTGTCGTCGGTTCGAGATTGACGGAGTGGCTCGTGCGGGTGATCTGCGCGATAGCATTGCTGTTTGCCGGCTCCTCCTATCAAGCTCCAGGCATCACGAGCAGCGCCGCAGCCGCCGCGGAGTTTGCCCAATACATTCTGCCGGACGGTACGCTGCCGGTCATCTGCACGGACGGCAGCAAAGGTGCCGCCGGTCATCACGATAAGTCGCATGCCCGTGGCTGCGAGGCGTGCCGGATTAGCCCGTCGATCCTTCTGCCTTTGCCCGACGCGAGCAAGATCGCAGTCCTTCGCATCAGTACCCGCACCGCTCCGCCGACGATGGTTGAGGGAAGGCGCGAGGGGCCGCACCCGCCCAATAAAGGGCCAAGAGCGCCCCCCACCCCGATGTTTTAGAGTAGGCCGCGTTGCGGTCGACGCCCTAGCCCAGTGCCGTTGTCGGTTGCCGGTGACCATCACGCCGGCCGACTGGGCCACGGCGCAATTTGCGTCTCTTTACACCCAGGCACGTTGCAAGATCGGTACAATCGCAGTCAACCACAACGCGACGGCCAAACCGAGAATAACCATCATGAAAAAGCTAATGATCATCATCACCGGCCTGGTCTTTGCCGGTCTGTTTGCTGCAAGTGCTTCCGCCAATGACATCAAGGTGGGCGCCATCGAGATACACAACCCCCGTGCTCGAGCAATGGTGCCCGGTGCCAAGGTCGGCGGTGGCTACCTGAACCTGACCAATACCGGTTCGACCGAAGACCGACTCGTCAGCATCACGTCAGATCGCGCCGCGACGACCGAGGTTCACCAGATGAGCGTCAACAACGGCGTGATGACAATGCGCCCAGTCGCCGGCGGTCTCGTCATTCCCGCTGGTCAAACGGTTGAGCTGAAGCCAGGTGGCTTCCACATCATGTTCATGGACGTTGCGCAGCCATTCAAGCAAGGGGAAACGATCAGGGCCACCCTGAGCTTCGAGAAGGCGGGATCGATTGGCGTCGAGTTTACAGTCGACACTGCTGGCGGGGCGAATACATCCACAAGGGACGGCCACTCGGATATGGGCGGCATGGACATGTCCAAGCCGAAGTAGGGCCGCGACCGGCACGCTTGCGTGCTCTAGCGCATTAGAACCATGATCAGAATATGAGACAGAACATGTCCAAACATACACGCCTGACCCTACTCTCGGCTCTTGCACTCGTCATTTTTGCCGGCCAAGCCTTTGCGCACGCTCATCTGGCCAAGAGCGTGCCTGCCGACAAGGCAACGGTCGCAATTTCCCCTGCCGAACTTGATCTGCACTTTTCCGAAGAGCTGGATCTCAAGTTCTCCGGCGTGGAAATCACCGCCTCGGACAATGCTTCGGTAAAGACCGGTGATGCCATGCTAATGGATGAAGGAAAGACCATGATTGTTCCTCTTCCAGAAAAGCTCGATCCCGGCGCCTATAAAGTGGAATGGCACGTTCTTTCGAAAGACGGACATAAGACCACTGGCGCATATGGCTTCAGGGTCAAGCCATGACACCAGACGTGGCGCTTATCCTGTGCCGCTTCCTGTTTTATGGCTCCGCCATATTTCTTTGGGGCGCGTCAGCTTACATCTGCTGGATTGCGCCTGCAGATCTGGCGGCACAGGTGAGCCGACGGCTCCGCCATTGTTATACCCTCTCAACGCTTCTGATCATCATCACGACCGCGTCTCTCCTCCCGCTGAGAGCGGCGGCGATCGGCGAGGGCTGGGCCGACGCATTCGCACCGCAAATGCTGCTCTCCGTCCTTACTGGGACCAACGTCGGGCAGGCCTGGAGTGTCCAGGCCGGTGCCGCGTTCCTATTCATCGCATCTTGCCTGGCAACAGGCCGTTTCAGGTACAGCGCGCGCGCGGCGAGCGCCGGGTTGCTGCTCGTCAGCGTCACGATCAGCGGCCATGCCGCAATGAACAGCGGTTGGTTACGGATGGTGCATCGTCTCAACGATGGGGTTCATCTCCTGTCGGGTGGCGCCTGGCTCGGCGCTTTGGTCCCCGTCTTTATCACCTTGCCGATGTTGGGAGATGCCCGATGGCAGAAGGATGCACGGAAAACGCTGATGCGATTTTCGACAGCGGGCCATGTTGCGGTGGCACTCGTCATTACGACCGGCATTATCAATACGGCTCTGATCGTCGGATCCGTTCCGATGGATTGGCAGTTCGGTTATCAGTTCCTGCTCAGCATCAAGATCCTCATCGTTCTCGCCCTCATCGCGCTTGCGATAGGCAATCGCTACCTTCTTGTTCCAAGGCTCGCTCGCAACCCGTCACTCGAGCCCCTCCAGTGGGCGACTGCTGCCGAAATAGTCCTCGGGTTCGCCGTGCTTGGCCTTGTCTCCGTGCTTGGCACGTTGCAGCCGGTTTGAGCGTTCGATGTCGTGGTGTCGCTGATCTTTCGCTTTATCCCCCTGATCCAGCGTGCCATTTTCGGGACAATCTGCACAAATTAGGGGCGAGACGCTCAACTGCACGTTGCGAGCTGATAACGCGTTGGCCATGACATGTTCCGCAATGAGGCGGAATGATTTAGCCATCATCTTTAAGGTGCTTGTCGGCGCACGCTGGCTGCAAAATACCAACCAAATTGCCTACTGCTCTTAGACTTGCGCCTGAATCGATGTCGTGCGAGCGTAACTGCGAATGACTTCAGCCCGCGACAGTCGGAGGGGAGCCTTGCCAGATATAGCTGCCTTGACGCCGACATTTCGGCGAGACATCGAATACTTCGAGCAGCTCCATGAATCTGTCCTCAGGTTCACGCCGAGCACCATGGTGCATCATATAATTATACCAGATGAAGACATTCAGCTTTTTTCTCGCTGGAAATCAAGTCGGTTGGCTATTCACACAACGAGCAGTCTTCTTCCAGAAGGTTTTCTCTCAATATCACTCTTGTCAAAGTTTTTGGGGTCACTGCCGTACGCTAGGAGCGTTCCTGCACTGAGATCGCTCAGCCGTGGGGAACTGTTCCTTGACACAAAACGTCCATGGCCCCCAATACGCGGTTGGATACTACAGCAAATATTAAAATTCGCGGCTGTCGGCTCAATGAACGTAGACGCCGTTCTGATGCTGGACTCTGACGTCGTTCTCATTAATCGCATCCTACCGGAGGATCTAGTTCGTGACGGAGCTGTCCGCTTTTACAGAAAGCCGAAGGCGGTTTTTCCTGAAATGACCAAACACATCGCCTGGCATGGGACTGCTAGGCGCATTCTCGGCATCCCGGAGCCTCTTCCTCCTGAGATGGCTGACTACATTTCATCATTCCTTGTTTGGAATCCTTCAATCGTTCGAGCCATCCAAAAACGACTTGAGGAAGTGAACCACAGGAACTGGCCAAATGTATTAGCTCGGGAACTTACATTTTCAGAATGGACAATTTACGGATCGTATGTGGACCATCTCGGTACCGATACCGACCGCTCGTTCGTCTCCAGCAACTCTTTGTGTAGCAGCTATTGGGATGCCAATGCACTCAAGCGCGAGGATATTGCTACATTTGTCGCGTCTGTAAGTCAGTCAGACTTAGCAATATTAGTACAATCGACTTCTAGAACATCCCAAGACATTCGGAAAGAAATCATTGAAGCCGTTCTGACGCGATTCGCGCGACAAGAAAACGAGATGTCTTTCACAGCGTGCCCATTGTAAGCCAACTTGGAGGCTTTCGCCGAATTCCGCCTCTTCCCCACAGGGATCATGAGTGGAAAATTCCAGGTCTGAATGGCCTGGTTCAACGGGGGCAGGTCACCGTCCGATAGCGCGGCCAAACGCTACCATACGCAGCGAGCTCAACCGACGGTCGGTCTCTGAAGCCCAATTCGTCGCAAAAACGATGAGAAGCTTGACGGAACTACTTTCTCACACTTCCGACTTCCGAGCGAGCCGGCTTGATTTTGGCGAGTTTGATAATCGCGAACCAGTCAAGGCTGCACCTGGTGCAAAAGCCGCATCTGGCACGCTATCCCGGATCCAAAGCCCACTTCCAAGAAGCAGCAGAAAGAGGACGTAGACGGCGTCCCAATAGTAGACCGTCATTCCGACCAGGCCCCAATTTAGAACTGTGATGATATATGCAGCGCGGTATTCCGCCTGCTTTTCATCAAGACCGCTTTTCAAAGCGATTGACACAACAGAAATTAAAACCGCCAGCCCCAATAGCAACGCCGCTGGTATTCCATGCATTACTGCGAAGGCAAGCCAGAAGTTGTCAATGCTAGGGGGCATCCAGACGGGCCTGTCCCATCGCCCCAATGCTGTTCCAAATAGAGGGTGATTTGCAACAGATAGCCACGCATAGTCGAAGATCAGGCGTCGTGACCAGTATGACATCGGATCAAACGTTAGTCTTCCAAGTAGGACCTCGATTAACGATCGATTTGACACTATCCAGAAAATCCCTTGCACAACCAAGTAGGCGGTGATCGTGACAATGCTAAGAAATTTTGTCCCGATGGCATCAGCCAGTCGCTTCCAGGCTAGCAAAAGGCACTGAATTGCGATCCCCAATACGGGACCGGCGGAAAGCGAAAGCGCGGCGGTGAATGCCACAATGCCAGCCTTCGCGTATCTCGCGATAAAGCGATTTTGGAAGCCGACGACGAGAAAAGTGAGCGCAAAACCGCTGCTACAAAATGCGCCAAAGAGTATAGAATGGTCAAATGGCCCTTGTACCCTTGCTAAACCAGCTCGGAATTCCATTCCAAAATCGTGATAGGTGGGGAGAATAGTGCCAAATACGTTCAAAATGACCCTTTGCCCGGTTGTGGCTTCGAGGAACGCGAATGGCAGCATTACAGCAATCACAACAAAGAGCGTCGTAGCCATTGCTCGAAAATCATCGGCTGAACGGACGCACGACCGCGCAAGAAAATACGGGCCAATCGTTTCCACAAAGGAAATTCCAATCGCTTGAAATGCGATCGACCCATCCACGACGAGAAACGATGCGGCCCTCCAACAGGCAAAGAGGATGACCGCGAAATCGGCAATTCGCATTTTTCCCGCGCGGCCCATCACCCAAAGAAAGACGCTGGGGAATATCGTAACGCACAGTGTTAAGCGATAGACCGACATCCGAGCGGACCCGATCGGAAAAACCCAAGGAATTGCCAGCGAAACAATGACTAGCGCAATCAGCCGTCGCCGCCATACTGCTCCGGAGTCACAGCTTCTCCCCTCCGATTGTAACTTTGCCTGACCCCGGTGCCGTGTCCCAGTCGGATGTTCGGCTCTTTGAAGCGATGCCGCCGTCTCTGGGGCGGCAGTAAATGCTAAGTCATCGTACATATCTGTTTCACGACCATCCGCCGGTCGACCGCTAGGCTTTGACATGAGGGGATGTCGGGTGGTTTGAGTTGAAACTCCGCTCAGCACTGTCACTGTCGAAGTAAATCCACGCCCTGGCTTTGACGGCTGCAGACGCACCAGGCGTTTTCGATCCGACGGAAGCCGACCGGCCATTGGCAAATTTGACCCTGACGTTAAAAGTTAACTTATTCAATAAACTCGAATTGATTTGGGAGATAGAAATCCTTTCGACGTAGAGGCATAACCAAATCTTGCTTCAACACGAGAAAAGAGCATTCGCGCTTAGTCAAACATGGCATAAGCGCTGCGATTTCTTTGGTGGGGCATCGGTTGGCAAGTCCGGAAAAGAGCGAAGTTGAGCTATCCGCAGGACGCGGTTAGCCATAGTATTTTGAAGTCCGAAGGGTAGCGCCAGTACGTTCCGACAGGGCAGAAGGTCTATAGCGAGACCACAAAATGTGGTTCTCGCTGCGAACGATCTGTCCCTAGTAGCCGGTGCGATGCCAACGCAACTTGCGCCACCTGCCCCGCAAACCTCGATATAGCCGCTCAAGGAAGAATATCGGGTGACAAGCTGCTTTTCCGGGGCCAACGGCCATACGCCATTTCAGACCTCGCCAGCCCGGGACTTGCTCCAGGTTCGGGACTATTTCACGAGCCAGATCGACCATAAGTTCAACCTGCTCTAGGTCGACCTTCCGATGATCATACAATCGACTCGACACCTCCAGGCAGTATCTTGATAGCGCCAGGGTCGCGCTGGCGCGCAGCGTTGCTGCTTCCGGAATGGTCCCTACGATCCCTGCAAAAAGGACATCGAAAGCCGCGCGGCGCTCGTGAAAATCGTTCAGGCTGTCGACACCAGTCGAGAGACTCTTGTTGTGCTCGCGATGCCATGCCTGATCAGCGCCATGAATATAGGCCACGTCCGAATATGCAGATAATCTCAGCCACATTTCCATGTCGTGAGAGTGGGCTAACTCTTTCTGTCCGCCAACTCGATCCACCACACTGCGACGCATCAACACTTCAGGAGAAGTGATGACGTTCCATGCTGTCTTACAACGGTCGGCGAGCCATTCCCTGCCGGGCCATATTGTCCAGCGCCTGGCGGTGGTGCGCGGCACGGGGAATTTACCGCCACTGAAATGTAGTGGATGGCCATAAACCAATCCAACCGACGGAAAGCTGCTCATGACATCGGTTGCGCGCTTCAACGCGCCGGGCGTCAGAATATCGTCGGCGTCGAGTCGAACCAGAAACTCCCCTTGAGCGATCGCCAATCCATCATTGAAGGTTTGGACCGGCCCGGCGTTCGTGCGGTGACCGATCACTCTCACACGGGCGTCGTTCGCCGCAAATTGCTGTGCAACCCGTAAACTTTCATCGGTCGACGCATCGTCGACCACAACGACATCGACATTGACGCCATCCTGGGACAAAGCGCTCTCAACGGCCGCCGACAGGTAGCGTGCGTAATTATAGCAAGGGATGATCACGGTAACCGTGGGCCGTGACAACTGCGACTTCCGTGGCTTGACTGTCAGCCTACGTGAAACACCAGGCACGGCTTCTCCCCGCCATGAAGCGGATCGCATCGACATTGCGTTGTGCGTCGGCAAGCGCAGAAAAGTGTTCATACTGACCTGCCCCTGACCGCGTACCTCAAGGCGTGCCACTCCATTTTCGCCCGGAATTTGGCAACGTCGAATAGGGTGCGGCTCATCGAACCCAGCCTCTTGTCTAATGGCTGCTTCTCGGAAACTGTTTGTTGGTAGATTTCGATTAGCCGATCGGCCATAAAGTCGAGGCTGAAGCGCTCTTCTATTACCGATCGCCCGAAATTACCTAGTATCGTCCTTCTATCCTTATCTACAGCCAGTTTTTCGAGTATTGATCTGAGCTCGACACGACCTCCACCGCCATGACCAAAAAGGCCCTGATATAAAAAGAGGTTCACCGACTGCTCGTCAAACAGCCTCCAGAAACCCGCGGTCCCCTGCACGATCAGAGGCTTTGAAAAGGCCATGCCTTTCAACGCTGAGCTACCCATTCCGAGAACAATGTCCGAAGCCTCATAGACGGCATCAGGTTCAAGGAGTTCCCCTGTTACCGTAATGATCTCGCGACCATGGCGACAATTGACTGAAGCTGCTGCCGTATCGACGTCAGCTTTACCGGCACCGTCCCCGGCGACGATTAAACGCAGCTTGAAACTACTCGCCATACTCCCGACAACGTCAATTGCTTCCAGCACACCTTGGACTTTCTCAAGGTCTGTGGTTAGTCGACAAATGACGCAAACGACTATTTCGTCATCGTGGAATCCCCATCGCGACCGCGCCGCGATCACGTCGCGAGTCTTGTTGCGTTCGTCATCAATCGGCGGCTCAAGTACCCATATTTTCTGGGCCGGTCGGGTCTGCGCGAGTTGTTGGGTACCGACGATGAGCGACACGTGGCGCGGAAAAAGATGCGAAATATCCATGGACAGCACGGTTGCAAGCATTCGCGTGCCTGCGAAAAAATGGGGTCCGAAAGTACATTCGATCGCCGGTCGCCACTCGTAGGTATGTATTAAATCTGCATCAATACGGCGCGCCAACGCCGACAGTTGGAAGGCGGTGGCAACTGAGGGAAAGTAAGGGGCCCTGGGAATGGGCACATAGTCGAGTCCCAGCTGCCGGATCATAGATGACAGCACGCCGTCTGGGGCGGTGATGGTTACATTGTGCCCCCTGTCGCGTACCGCTGCAGCCAGTTCGATCGCGTTAATCTGGCTTCCCCCCATTGCGAGCTCATGCGGATAGACGAGAATATTCACTTCGACGCTCCGACGTTCGCCTGTGTGAAATTGCGAAACAACCGCAGAACATCGTCTCGCTCCCTTGCCTGCGAATATCCTTCGGCAATTGCCTTTGACGCCAGCTCACCCTTTTTCGCACACCATCCATCTGTCTTGTTCTCAATCGCGATGATTCTTTCGACAGATTGGGCGAAATGCAGCACGTCACCGACCTGCACCGGGCTACAAAATTCGGTTTGAAAGAATTCGCCACCGCCGAAGCCATGGTTTCCTATGACATAGCACCCACAAGCCATGGCCTCGGCAGCGGGAAGCCCAAACCCTTCCTGATGGGTAAAGGCCAGGAAAATACGGGATCGGCGGAGTTCTTCAGCGACCTGGCGATGCGACAAGCCATCCAAAGCAGCAATTTCCCAACCTTCCAAGACACCGCGCGCGCGAAGTATTTCCAAAACTTGAGTGGCGTCGTCTTGACCACGGCGCGGCATATAAGCGATCCGCCGTGAACGGCTCGCGCCGCCCGGATAGAATAGGTCAGCGTCTATACCGAGATGAATTCTCTCAAGCCGACATCCGGGATAGGCGTAACGAAGCATTTCGAGATTGTGGTCCGAGACTGTTATGACGCCAGCAAGATCCGGCGTAGCGGCATACCAAGCTGAACTGGGACCGCGTTGCCATGTCATATGTGCATTTTGATTGAATATTGCATATCGCACTCCCTTAGGCAGAGCTGCGAGGACCGCGACATCCAATTCCGAAACAACAAGCAAGTCGCCCTGCCGCACCGTGACGTTTGAAACACCGGCAACTCGCGTGCGGTTCTCGAACCAATTGCACCGAAAATGTGGTTTCTGGTGTAAGACGAACGCGTTGACACCTGCTGCATTTAGAATATCGACAAGTCTGTATATGACGCGAATTCCACCGGCCGGCTTTGGATAGTCGGGCGTCAAAAAGTAGATCGCCGGACTTGTTGACTGTGCGTTAGAAGCAGAGACGCGCAGTGCTCTTCGGCGCGCTTGCACTGTCGTTGCAGCTTTTCGCAGAGCAATTTTCACCTCGTTCGAAAAGTCGAAAGTGTATCTGCTTATCGCATGTAATGAAGCTACCATCCTGATCCAAGCCGCCTCTCGGAAATAATAACTCTAAAATAACGCATACAGCATCCACGTCTTACCACCCTATATCTTAAATATACTTAATATAAACCACCGAATGGCTACGACTTTTTGGTAGCATAATTACCGATTTTTGTTCCGTTTACTGGTAAGCGACAAAGTTGTTTTCTGGCACCAGAGGGGTCGATGGCTGCCGAGCACAAGTCGTATTCGCTTGTTCCCTCTGTGTATCGAGTAAGAGAAAAAGGGAACCATTACGACATGATTGCACCAAGCGTTAGGTTGGGTGACGGCGTCGTTATTCACCATCCAGATCTGGTAAACCTTTACGGTTGCTCAGTTGGCGCAGGCACCCGCATCGGGACATTCGTCGAGGTTCAGAAGAACGCTTCGATCGCAGAAAACTGCAAAATCTCCAGTCACTCTTTCATCTGCGAGGGTGTGACCATCGAAGACGGCGTCTTCGTAGGTCACGGCGTGATGTTCACCAACGATCTGCATCCACGTGCCGTCAACCTCGACGGTTCCCTTCAGTCCGATGCGGACTGGTCGGTCGTGCCAACGCTCGTCAAGCGTCACGCCTCAATCGGCAGCAACGCGACCATCGTCGCCGGCGTAACGATCGGCGAAGGCGCGCAGATTGGCGCGGGTGCGGTCGTCACCAAGGACGTGCCTGCCTACGCAATTGTTGCCGGCGTACCGGCAAAAATTATTGGCCGCGCGAAGGATGCGCCAGTCGAAGTGATTTCATCCGGGAGAGCAAGATGATCGGAGTTGCCGTCGTCGGTTATGGGTATTGGGGGCCTAATCTGGTCCGAAATCTTGCCGAAACGCCCGGTGCAAAACTCATTTGGGTGTGCGATCTCAAGAAGGATCGCCTTTCTGGCGTCCAGCTGCGCTATCCAACGGTCCAGATCACAGATGATTTCGACGAGGTGCTGCGCGACCCAAGCGTTGACGCCGTTGCCATCGCCACACCGGTATCGGCTCATTACATGCTGGCGATGAAAGCCCTGATGGCCGGCAAACATGTATTCGTCGAAAAGCCGATGGCCTCTACCTCCGAGGAGGCTCGCCGGATGGTGGACGAGGCCGCGCGTCGACGTCTCATTCTTGCGGTTGACCACACCTTTATTCACACAGGTGCCGTCCGCAAGATGCGGGAGATCATCGAGAACGGTCTTGGAGACATCTATTACTACGATTCCGTGCGCGTTAATCTCGGCCTGTTCCAGCACGATGTCAGCGTCATATGGGATCTGGCCGTCCACGATCTGTCGATCATGGACTATGTCCTGCCGGAAAAGCCGGTGGCGGTCTCGGCAACGGGCATGGGCCACGTTACCGGCGAGCCCGAGAACATCGCCTATCTGACGCTCTTCTTCGAAAGCAAGCTGATCGCACACATTCACGTCAACTGGCTCGCACCCGTCAAGGTTCGCCGAACGCTGATCGGCGGCAGCAGCAAGATGATCGTCTACGATGATCTGGAGCCGAGCGAGAAGATCAAGGTCTACGACAAGGGCATTACGCTAAACGGCAATCCGCAAACGGACGGCGAAAAGGTCTACGACATGCGCGTGGGTTACCGGACCGGCGACATGTACGCCCCTCAACTCGACATGACGGAAGCACTCGGCCGCGAACTCAAGCAGTTTGTCGATTGCATTGCGACAAACAGCCAGCCGATCGCCGATGGGCATGCGGGACTTCGCGTCGTGCGCATTCTTGAAGCTGCCACCCAGTCGCTTGCACAGCGCGGGCGTGTCATTGAGCTCGAGCCGGCGAGGCTGATTGCATGATCCCCCTTCTCGATCTCAAGGCTCAGTATGCCGCCATCAAGAGCGAGGTTGAGCCCGCGGTACTGCGCGTGCTCGCGTCGGGCCACTACGTCCTTGGCGAAGAAGTCGCTCGTTTTGAGGAGGAATTCGCGGCCTATTGCGATGCCAAACATGCGATCGCGGTCAATACCGGTACGAGCGCTTTGCATCTTGCCCTGCTCGCTGCTGGCGTTGGGCCCGGGGACGAGGTTGTTACCGTTTCTTTCACTTTCGTCGCGACTGCATCGGCTGTCTGCTACACGGGCGCTCGCCCGGTCTTCGTTGATGTCGAGCCGGCCACGCTGACAATGGATCCAGCCAGGCTGGAGGCCGCCATAACACCGCGGACCAAAGCCATCATGCCAGTTCATCTTTATGGTCAGATGGCCGATATGGACGCAATTATGGCCATCGCTGACAAGCATGGAATTCCCGTGATCGAAGACTCCTGCCAAGCTCATGGCGCAGAATACAAGGGACGCCGTGCGGGAAGCATCGGTGTATCAGGCTGCTTCAGCTTCTACCCCGGCAAGAACCTCGGCGCCTGTGGCGAGGGCGGCATCGTCGTTACCAACGATGACGACCACGCCAAGAAGATCAGGATGCTGCGGGACTGGGGCCAGGAGCAACGTTATCACCACACGCTGAAGGGCTTTAACTATCGTATGGACGAGATCCAGGGTGCGATCCTGCGGATCAAGCTTCGACACCTCAAGGACTGGACGGAAGCACGACGCGTTCGTGCCGCTCGGTACACAACGCTTTTGACCAATTCGCGCGCGGTGCGCGTCCCCGTTGCGATGATGGATCGCCGCCATGTCTATCACGTCTACGCCGTGCGCAGCCTCGACCGCGAGCGACTGCAGCACTCGTTACGGTCAGAGGGTATTCAAACCGGGCTCCACTATCCGATCCCGATCCACCTGCAGAAAGCGCATGTTGATCTTGGGTATCGTTCCGGAGATCTCCCGGTATCGGAGGCCGCAGCGCGCGAGGTGCTCTCGCTGCCGATCTATCCAGAGCTGACATTGAGGCAAGTCGATCAGATTGCAGCTGCTGTGGAGCAGGACGCCTATGTCAGCTGACCCCGTCACCGGCGTGCGTCTTGTTCTGGCAGTGCATGGGCGTCAGCAGACCTCCGTGGACCCCGACTATGTCAGTCATCTGGCAGAGGAGTTGACGCGCTCCTATGGTACCGCGGGCCTCGTGGAACTCTATGCGCGCTTCGCGACCGGTGACGGCTTTGTCGATAGCTTCATGCGCAAGTCAATCTGGAAGAGCCTCGCGCGCCAATGCGGCAGTGGCTTGCAGGTTGGCAGCGGAGCCGGTTTCAAGCATCCGGAAACCTTTGAAATCGGTGACGGGGTCTTTATCGGCGCACAAGCCTACATCCAGGGCAGGTATGACGGTACCTGCCGGATTGGAAACAATGTCTGGATCGGGCCCCAGGCCTATTTTGACGCGCGTGACCTCGTTATTGAGGATCATGTTGGATGGGGGCCAGGCGCGAAGGTCCTGGGCTCGAGCCATACTGCAATGCCAATCGACATGCCGATTATTCGCACTGACCTCGAAATTAGGCCGGTGCGCATCGGTGCATGGGCAGACATCGGCACCAATGCCACCATTCTTCCCGGCGTGACGATCGGCAAGGGCGCGATCGTTGGTGCTGGGGCAGTCGTCGTCGACGATGTTGCACCCTTTTCTGTCGTCGCCGGCGTGCCTGCGAAATTCCTGCGCTGGCGAACGGATCAGGATTCGAGCGGCCCAAATTCGGAGAGTTAGAGTATGAAGGACAAACGGATTTTGATCACCGGTGGCGCCGGTCTCATCGGCTCGCACATTGCGGATCTCGTCGCTCGCGAGGAACCCAAAGAAATCGTGATCCTGGACAATTTTGTCCGCGGCAGGCGTGAGAATCTGGCTGACGCTGTGGATCGGGCTTTGGTGACGATTGTCGAGGGCGACATCAGGGACCGTGCGCTTCTCAACGAGGTCAGCCAAGGCATCGATGTTGTCTTCCATCAGGCTGCCATTCGCATCACGCAATGCGCTGAGGAACCTCGGCTTGCTTTTGATGTTCTGGCAGGCGGTACCTTCGACGTGCTTGAAGCGGCGGTTCAGGCGGGCGTTTCCAAGGTTGTGGCGGCATCGTCTGCCTCGGTCCTTGGGCTGGCCGATACCTTTCCGACCACCGAGGACCATCACCCCTATAACAATCGCACCATTTACGGTGCTGCCAAAGCCTTCAACGAAGGTCTCCTGCGCAGCTTTGCGGAGATGTACGGCCTGCGCTACGTCGCGCTTCGCTACTTCAACGTCTACGGTCCACGCATGGATGTTTACGGCGCATACACGGAAGTTCTGATCCGCTGGATGGAGCGCATTGCCGGCGGCTTGCCGCCGATCATCCTCGGTGATGGCACGCAAACGATGGATTTCGTGCATGTGCACGACATTGCACGCGCCAATCTGCTTGCAGCAAGATCTGATGTCACCGATGAGGTATTCAATGTTGCAAGCGGCAGCGAGACGAGCCTTCGTGAACTTGCCGGTCTGTTGACCAGGGTCATGGGCTCTTCGTTGGAACCGCAATTCGGGCCGGCGCGCAAGGTCAATGCCGTGCCGCGGCGCCTTGCCTCGACTGCCAAGGCGGAGAAGCTCCTGGGCTTCAGCGCAAAGGTGACAATGGAAGAGGGATTGCGCGATCTCGTAGCGTGGTGGCGCCTGGAAAAGAGCCTGAACGCAGGAGAGGCAGCATGAGCCAGATCCCGGTTGCCAAACCTGTCCTCGACGAACAGGAGGTCGAGGCGGTTCGCCGCGTCATTCTGTCCGGTTGGGTCACTCAAGGGCCCGAGGTGGCCGCCTTCGAGGAAGAGTTCGCCGATTTTGTCGGTGCCGCCCACGCATGTGCCGTATCCAATTGCACGACCGCGCTCCACCTTGCGCTCAAGGCGGTTGGCGTTGAGCCTGGCGATGAAGTTATCACTGTTAGCCACACGTTCATCGCAACCGCAAATGCGATCCGCTATTGTGGCGCTGTGCCTGTTTTCGTGGATATCGAAAAGGATGGCTACAACATCGATCCCGACTTAATCGAGGCCGCCATCACGCCCCGAACGAAGGCCATCCTTTGCGTCCATCAGCTTGGAATGCCCTGCGACTTGCGCCGCGTCGTTACGATCGCGGCCCGCCATCTAATCCCGGTGATCGAGGACGCAGCTTGCGCAACGGGTAGCGAAATCCTCTGGAAGGGTCGATGGGAAAAGATCGGTAAGCCGCACGGCGATATTGCCTGCTTTTCCTTTCACCCCCGCAAGGTGGTAACGACCGGCGACGGCGGTATGCTGACGACGGCCAACCCGGAGTATGATCGAAAGTTCCGCTTGTGGCGGCAGCATGGGATGAGTGTGACGGATGCAGTACGCCACGGCTCGAAGCAGGTGATTTTCGAATGCTATCCCGAGCTAGGCTATAACTATCGCATGACCGACATGCAGGCGGCGGTTGGGCGTGAGCAGCTGAAGCGGCTGCCGGCAATCATCGCGCGGCGGCGTGAGATTGCGAGGCAATATGCCGAGCAACTTGATGCAACAGCAGCGATCGCGTTGCCAGTCGAACCCAAATGGGCTCGCAGCAATTGGCAAAGCTTTTGCGTAAGGTTGCTGCCTCATCTCGATCAACGTGAGGTCATGCAGGAACTGCTTGATCGAGGCGTCTCTACAAGACGCGGGATAATGAACATCCATACCGAGGAAGCCTATGCGGAAGACGGATCACATCGCATTTCGAGCAGCCTTGAGCGAAGTCTTTCAGCACAACGGCACGCGATAATTTTGCCTCTGTTTGTACAGATGAGAGATAGTGAATTGAACTCCGTCGCTGGGGCGATGAAAGCAGTGGTTCACGTCTGTGACCCGGCTATCAAGCGGGCCGGTTAAGAATAACCCACCCTAGCCCTGACCCGCAGCCGGCGACTTATGATCTGCGATCGAAAACTCGATAGACATCGGCAGTTCCGACTTTGCGGTACATGCGTTCTATCCGTAAAACCTCGTAGTAATTGTTCGCACCCGGCGTAGCAGCATGTGGCGGGGCAACAGCTGTCTGCTGTTATGGTTAGGCCCCGAGTTGTCGGAGGGCGAGGCAGGACCCTCATCAGCAATCAATGCGTAGATTTTGCTCGTAAGGTCGGAGAATCTCCGTCCAAATGGTGCCGGTTCGGCGAGGTACGCTGGCATCAGCGGGTGCTATCCTCTTGCTCGCAGATAACCTCCCCTCACCCGCCAGGACCATAATCTTAGACCAATAAATTTGAGGCCTGGTCCTACGCGCTGCGAATGCTTTGGATCAGCGGCCGAAGTGCCGGTGGGAACATGTCCTGGGGTAGAAGACCGGCAAGGATTCTAAGGGAATAAACTCCTGCCAGAGTGGCAATGACCAAGCCAAGAATTGTGGCTTGCCAGAGCGGCAGTAACTCGAAGGCACAGAACACGAAAGCAGAGACAGGAAGATAGACCAAGATCAGCCGGCGGTTTGCGACCGACCAGCGGAAACGCGTAAGGCGCCGAGCGATCCAATATATCAGTATGCTGTGCCAGACATAGAGGCCGAAGAATGCAAAGCCCGCTCCGGCGGTACCGAATTTCTGAACAAACACCCAGGCAAGGCCAACATGGACCACGGTGGCGGCGACTTCCGTCCAGAAGAAGATTGCTTTGGCGCCTCTTGCCAGGACGATGAACCCAATCGGCCACGCTATGATGCGCAGCATCATTCCCAGACAAATCCATCTTAGGAGGTCGACGGCCGCCTGAAAATCAGAGGAATAGAAGAGCGTCATGACCAGAGGAGCGAGCGTAAGCGTCCCAATCAAGGCGGGGCCAGCCAACAGCATGCTGACTTCGGCCTGCTCGTTGACCAGACGATTGCATTCGAAATTGTCAAACGCAACGGCGGTGAGCCGAGGATAGAAATCGGTACCCATTGCCTGCAAGATGAAGCCGGCATACAGGCCTCCGAGTGCCCAAGCAGCTTGATAGAGGCCCGCAGCATGTATTCCGCTCTCGGAAGAAACGATGAGGCGAACAGCGTAAGCGCTGCCCATCGTCAAAAAGCCGCTCGCCATGAAAACAGCGCCAAGCTTGAAGAGGGCGCTGGTTTCCTGAAGCAGTTGATCCGCAGAAATCGAGCACCTGGATACATCGACCCGGCGACTGAACCACCACGATACTGCAAAGCTAGCGAAGGCGGCAGAAACCAGGCACGGTGCTATACCGTGCTCCCCCAAGAAGTAGATAAGTGGGATGCCAACAACCACGCTGAACAAGCCTGCGAGTACGCTCATGAAGGCAAGACTTGAAATCTCGCGCATCCCCTGCAGGACAGCCGCACAACCTCCAGCAACCACCTGAAAGAAGACCGCCAGTGAAAGAACCATTACTCCCGATGCGTGCTGCTGGTTTCCAAAAGTGAACTGGGCGATCCGCGACGAGGACAGCAGCAACAGAAACGCTCCAATCAGACCAAGGAGCAACGAGGCAGATCGCACTATCGTCACGACCCTTGATATCCGTTCCCTGTCTTCCCCGCCGGCGGCGGCAATCTGGCGAACGCCGCTCGCGCTGATGCCGAGCCCGGCGACCGTCTGCGAGATATCGACGATCGAGCTATAAAGCGCCATCATGCCAACACCCTCTGGGCCGAGAAGCAGGGCCATCGCCTTGTTGCGAAGGATCGAAAATCCCACATTGATGATTGAGGATCCACCGACAAGTGTGGTCGATTTGAGGATCTGACGGTAGCTTTGACCGTCGTTGCCGCTTCTAGATCCAGTCATTGTGCAAAACTGCCTCCACCTGCGACCGGACAATCCCCAAAGATGCGGCCAACATTGCGGAAATGCAGCCCAAGGAGCGCTCTGCCAGCATCATTGGCTCGCCTGAGCTTGGGATGGTGAGGCGGGCGCACCGTCACCTTTGATTACATTGCTATGCGTTATCGCAAGCTCACCTTTTGGAATGCTCCGTGCCACCTTCACGACGTCACCCGGCATCAAGATAGTTGTATCGGATGCCGGAAAGTCATTGAGCTTCCCGTCTTCGCGTCTCAGGATATGGAAGGTTACCCTCTGATCATCAGGATGCCCAATTGAAGGATTAGCCGATAGCGTCTCAAGCAATATGTTTTGATTGGTCTCGCGCTTTAGGCGTTCCTGGGCCATCGAAGCACGCTCCTTCTGTAGTTCGACCGCAGCCTCTGACCTGCGATCGTCATACAAGGCTTGGAGATCCCTGCTTGCTTTGCTGAATTCCTGCCGGGCACGCATAACAGCTGTCTCTAAGTCCAGTCGTTGGCCCTGGTCGGCGCGTAAATCGCGCTCAGTGTCCATCTGCCGCGACGCTGTAGCGATACCGCGCTGAACAAGTTGGGCAGCAGTTGCCAATTTGGCCTCGCTGGATTTGATATTCGCCTCGACGTTCGTCAATTTCTCTTCAAGCGAACTGATCTCTTTCTCCAGGAAATCGCGCAGTTCTGTCAAAGATTTCGCCTGCTGCTCCATTGCCCTTCTTCGCGCACCGAAGATGGTCTTTTCCTGATCGAAAATCGCAGCAGCGAATTGGTTGGTTTCATCGACGGCTTGTGAAAAGTGAAGCTCGGTCGCATCGGACATCTCCGCCTGAAGCCGCTCGCTTCTGGCAGTGCTACGCACGATCGAGTCATCGCTAGCCCTGATTTCTCCGAGAAGTCGTGTAACTTCAAGGGAGCTTTTGCTGTCGGCTCTGACCTCACCGCCGCTGGATGCAAATGCCTGGATTGTCGTAAGGCCCGTGCGATACTCGTACACACCTGGTTTGGCGACGTCACCGACGACATAGATCGGCGGATAGCTGATGATCTCGACCGTCGCCTCAGGTGCCGAGACCAGACCGAGCTTGGTACGCAACTGCTCTGCAATATCAGCCGCCAAACCTGCATTATCATGATTGTTTGTCGCCACCGTTCCCAGTACCGGCAATGAGACCGTCCCCATGTCGGAGATGGTGTACTCACCGCTGATCCCTGCCCAGGGCTCATAGACCCCCTTTGTGGGAACCCACTGTACGATCGAGACTCGTATTTTCGACTGCGGCAGGAGTAGTTCGGCTCGCGCCACATCCGCCTGTAGGACAGCCAGCGGCAGGTAGAGTAACATTGGCGCGACAATCCTGCCGAACGATAGTAATGAAGAAAATACCGTCTTGATGGCCAAAGATGCACCCTCCAACGCAAGACAATTTCCGTGTGCAACATACGCACAGCGCTAATTTGCGAGACATATTTATTCCCGCATTACAATATTTCCAATACAGTAAAGTTGCCGACCACCTACCTATATTTGATAACAATACCAGAAAATTAGCAACATTATCAAAGACGACGTCAATCGAGATTGGCGGAATGCTCTCCAGATCTTCTAGTATCCATACTTATCAATAGTATATCGGCACTTGTTCAATACAACACCCGCCATATTGGTATTGGCGGCGAGTTCCTGTTCGCAGACGTCAACCTCGTTGAGCGTGCTATGTTCGGCCGCGGCAACCAAAATCACGCAATCTACGTTTGGCAGAAATGCCAGAACGTCATCGTTTGAAAGCATCGGCGGCAGGTCATAAAGCAGAACGTCCGGCGCCATAGTTTGCTGGAGGCGTTGCAGCTGGTCATTTGCCTCACTGCTTTGCAGGAGTTCGGCGGCGAATTCGACCGGACGATTGTTGGCAGCAATTGCCAGATTGTCACCATGCCGCCTGAAGGTTTCAGATATGCTGCTATTTCCCTTCAAAAATGCCTCCATGGAGGCAGCATCTTTCATTCCGAGGGACTTCCCAACTTGTGGACGACGAAGATCCAGGTCAAGAAGAAGCGTCCGGCAGTCCTTTTGATGTGCCAGACTGAAGGCCAGATTGAGGGAGACGAATGTTTTCCCGCAAGCTGGCGTGGGAGAGGTGATGGCCACAGATTTCCAATTGTTCTGCCGCAACCGTTGCATCAATTTTGTGCGCAGCATATCAAAGGCGGAATGTTCAGGCACGAGCCGTTCTGCAGCCACAATACGATTACGAGAGAACAGACCACGCTCGACACGAAGTTCGGGCAAGCTCTGCCAATCCATTTGCTCTGACGCTCTCGGTTCTGCCCCCCCCGCCCCAGGCGAACGTCCGCTCGCGAAATGCTTTGCGGCTTCGTGAGTAATGACGTGTGGATACTCCATGTACGGCTTACCCTTCCTTCCAGGAATTATTGAATGTCCCACAACAGTGCCCCGTCCCTCGCATCAGCCAAATTTCAGTCCGGAAAATGCAGATTTTATCCCTCTCCGTAAGAGTCCAGCATCCTGCGACCTCTCTATGTAGGGGATGACTGCCAATGGCTGGCTCTGGAGCAGGGTGGCGAGTTCCTTCGGGCGCCGTATCGTCCGATTGAGAAATTCGAGGAGCGCAACAAAGAGCACACTTAGTGCAATGCCTGCAGCCGCGCCGAATGCGACGATCAGCCTGCGCTTCGGTTTCAGGGGAGTTTCCGGCGGCGTCGCTTCCTCGAGAAGGGTAAGGCGGCCCCCGTTTGAGCGCGTTTCGACTTGCTCACCGAGCGAAGCGTCAGCTCGCCGCGCTATAGCAGCGTCGTATTGGGTTTGAATATGCGCTCTTTCTCGCTCGAGTGAATTCAGGGCGGTTTCTGTAGCCGGGGTCGCATCGATCGATTGCGTGATGAGCGTAATTTCGTCTGAAATCTTAGACCGTTCCGCCTCGATGCCTCGAAGACGCTTATCAATGTCGGCGAGCTGCAGTTCAATTCCGGAACGTGGTCCGATGCCTGTCACGCGGTCCACGTTAGGACCGCCAAGGGGCGCTGCCTCGGCTTGCAGGGATGCGATGCGGGCGCGCAATCTAATAATGTTCGGGCTCGTTTCCGAGAAAATCGCCAATTGGTCTGCGAGAGCCTTGTTCAAGTCGGCCAGCACTTGCTGCTTAGGGGCGACCACACCGGTCGTGGTCTGCCCGGTTGCAGCAAAGGTGTCAACCAAGACGCTTCGCCTTGTGCGAAGATCCGCAGCTTCCCGTTCCAACGACGTTAGCCGCAATTGTTGGTTTTCTTGCTGCTGCCGACGGAAACCCAAACTCTCCGGTAATGAACTTCTCTTTTCCGTTTTGAACTTCAGCAATTCCGATTCTGCACTGTTGAGTTCGTTGCCAAGCCTTGTCACCTCGGCATCGAAAAACTCCAGGGTATCCCCGGCGCGACCCGTTCGTTGACGCTGGTTTGTCAGTAGAATGAGTGACGCAAGCTGGTTTGCGCCCTTTGCTGCCAAAGTAGGTGTATCTGCTTCAAAAGCGACACTGAAAACAGCCGCGGCTCCCAGGCCCAATAGCTGTTGATCGAACACCAGGCGGGAACGCATATCCTTGACGATATCGTCGGTTGGGGGCAGAGCCTTTTCGCGATAAAGTTCAAGTTGCTTGGCAAGTTCAACCAGGTTGGCACGAGTCGTGATTTGCTGCTGCACGATTAGCAATTGATCAAGCGAACTCGTCGGAACCGTCGGTTTCACCATATCAGCAGGGATCACCGGAGCTTCAACGAGGATTTTGGCAGTTGACCGATAGACTCGTGGCATGAGCAAAGCTGCGACAATCGATAACGCAACCGCGGTGAAGAATATGACCGCTATATACGGTGTTCGGCGAAAAAAGATCGCCAGGTAGAATTGAATGTCCGCACCCGTCATAAAACACACCCAACACTTAACTCACGCAATATTGCCCGTCGATATTCCTCGGCTTCATCCCGGCAGGATAGCTCTTCAATAGTATATCTTCGCACTCGCCTAAGCACTCACGCTCATCCTTTTGACTAGCTCCCGCGCTCAAAGGCGATACCTGAGCAG
Organism: Rhizobium mesoamericanum STM3625; assembly: GCF_000312665.1. Lineage (GTDB taxonomy): Bacteria > Pseudomonadota > Alphaproteobacteria > Rhizobiales > Rhizobiaceae > Rhizobium > Rhizobium mesoamericanum. Next base: position 544,601 of record NZ_HF536773.1, read on the forward strand.
GAAGAGCTCGAGGCGGCGGCACTCGGGCCTTTGAAGCGGCTCCTGGATCACCAAATGGCTGAGCCCCCTCGACCATTGATCAGGCTGATTGCCCAATCCGCTCTTAGTAAGGTCGGAGAAGTTGTATACCGTTGGAGTCGTCCCAAGTGACATTAGAAGCGGGAGGGTGCGGCTTGCCGATTTATTACCACCACGAAGGCGCCGCAGACTTGGTCAAGCATATAATAAATGGACTGATTGTGGAGGCTGGCAACGTCGATCATCTCACCAGGGCACTTCGACGGATGGCCGACGGTGGAACCCTTCGCAACGACTTCGCGAAGAAGATCGCACAGGATGGTGAGCGTTACTTATGATATCGGTAGAATGCTAGTCGAATTGCTTGGTTTATACTGGAACCGCCATGCTGAGATCCAAACCTCATGAGGAACGAAAGCTTCACGCTTGCGAGGCCCATCCAGAGGTCAGCGATGCTAGTATGAAAGAGCAGGTTGCGCATCTTGATGATCATCAATGGCTTCGCGACCCCTTAGGGTCAAATTGCCCTCACATGCAGGCGGTCCGCTCTTGATTTACACGACGATTGCTGCCGCCCCTCTAAAAGAATACGACGCTTGTGTCGTGGGCTCAGGCCCGGCGGGAATTGTTTTCGCGCTGGAAATGGCGAGGTTTGGAAAGAGAACTCTGGTCCTCGAGTCTGGTGGCCTCAGGCCAGACAGGCAGCAGGTATCTCTGTCAGATGCCCTGCTTATCGACCCCTCCAGACACGATGACATGGCAATTGCGGTCTCTCGGCAGTTAGGAGGCACATCAAACCTGTGGGGTGGACGCTGCCAGCCCTACGATCCTATCGACTTTCGAACCAGGCCCGGAGTGGACGCGCAGTGGCCGTTTGCGCTCTCAGAATTGGAACCGTTTTATTCGATTGCTTGTCGTTACTTGTCGGCTGGTAGTCCTGTTTTCAAGGAGGATGAAGTAGACCAACTAGCGAGCTCCGCCTTTGACGTCCGTCTTGAGCGGTTCTCAAATAGACCGGCAATCCAGAAGGCATTTTGGCGTGAGCTGTCCTCGTCGCCACTTATCGACATACGGTTGAACTCGACCGTTACATCAATCGGGTATCTGGAAGGTGTCGTTGCCGATGTTACGGTAAGAGATCCAAGCGGCATAGAGACAATAGTTCCTGTAAAACGCCTCGTACTGGCGAGCGGCGGCCTGGAGAGCACGCGACAGCTACTTGTTCTGCAACGGAAGTACCCCGGCCTTTTTGGCGGCCCTGACGGTCCTCTTGGCAAGTATTACATGGGGCACATAATCGGCGAAATTTCCGATATCGTGTTCAACGATCGGAAGGTCGCCGAGAAATTCGACTTCTTCCTTGATGGCAATGGATCCTATGCGAGGCGACGCTTCATTCCTTCTGATAACACGCAGATGGCCGACAATCTGTTGAATGTGTCTTTTTGGCCTGTTGTCCCACCCGTAGCGGACGCACGCCACGGCAGCGCGACACTGTCGGCCGTGTGCTTGGCTCTCGGCTTCGCGCCCCTAGGCCGCCTTTTGGTGGCTGACGCCATCCGTAAGCGGCATATTCCAGAATCAATTGATTGGTGGAGCCATATCCGCAACGTGGTACTTGGTTTACCGGAGGCTCTCGCTTACATCCCGCGTTTTTTCTATCATCGATATTTCTCATCGATGCGACTTCCCGGTTTCTTCATACAAAATGCAGCCAAGCGCTACGGTTTGTCCTACCATAGCGAACATAGTCCAGCTTCTGAAAGTCGCGTTTGGTTGTCTGATGAAGTCGACCGATATGCCATGCCAAAGCTCGCAATCGATCTGCGGTTCTTTCGCAAGGATGCTGAAGCATTATTAAGAGCACATGACCGATTGAACCAATGGCTATTGGATACCCGCATCGGGCGGCTTGAATATCGCCAGCCGTTGGCGGCGTCTTTGGATGCTATTTTAGCTCAAGCTTCGCATGGGACGCACCAGATTGGCACTGCTCGCATGGGAACAGATCGGCGCAACAGTATTGTAGATAAGAATCTGGCAACTTTCGATTGTTTGAACCTGTATGTTGCCAGCTCTGCCGTTTTCCCGACATCCGGCCAATGTAATCCAACGTTGACGATTGCTGCTCTTTCGGCGCGCTTGGCTCAGAAATTGGCGTGCGATTGATCGCCCGATGGACCAGAATGATTTTCTGCGGGGCAGCATTTTAGGCGATGCTCTCGATGATTTTTCGCCAGGCGACGCGAGCCTGCCGTGGCCGCGTGACGTGATCCAAACATCCCCCGGAAAACCCGGTGCGGCTCACACAGTAACTCATCTCTATACTAAGTTATAATCTTGGAATTCTAAGCTACCGAAATGGGAGTACCATATATTGATGGCTCCAAAAGAAAATGTTTTCTTCAACAATACGATATGTCGCAATTCCGATCGGCTCAGCGGAGATGTCGGAGAGCAGCGACAAAGTGACGGAGCGGCCACGTTCGATTACTAAATCGCAGGAGCAAAAATAATATGACTGCTTCGGTACTGAACGATCATGGCAAAAGCAGCCAGACGCATGAAAGCGGCCGGATTGAACAAAAACCGCTTGCCGTCATTACGGTGACCTATAATAGCGCGGACGTGCTACCTAACTTGCTGTCATCTTTAGAGGAAGGCTTAGTCGGCGTTTCCAGGTTTGAAGTTATTGTCGTGGACAACAATTCGAGGGACGATTCCGTTGCCATAGCGAAGGCGCATCCCATCGGCGCTCGAGTCATTCCAACCGGCCGAAACGGCGGCTATTCTGCCGGCATCAATGCTGGTGCAGCAATCGTACCGGCCGACTGGAACATACTTATCCTCAACCCAGACCTACAGCTCATACCCGGCGCGGCGGTCACAATGTCCAATCGCCTTCGCGATCAGACAGTCGGCGTCGTAGTTCCGCAAATTCTCAATTCGGACGGCAGCCTTTCTCTATCATTGCGTCGCGAACCATCGCTGATGACAGTCTGGAGCGAGGCACTACTTGGCGGGCTCATATCACGTCGACTTGGCACTGGAGAGGTTATCGGGGATTTGAAACGCTATGAATCCCCCACAAACGTCGATTGGGCGACTGGGGCCATTTTGATGGTTTCTGCCCGCGCCCGACAAGTCGTCGGCGACTGGGACGAGCGGTTTTTCCTTTACAGCGAGGAAGTCGACTACATGCGGCGCGTGCGTATGCAAGGTCTCGCCGTCGCGTACGAGCCGCAGGCAAAGGCGATGCACATTGGCGGAGATACCAAGGCGAGTCCATTCTTGTTTGCAGTGCAGACGACCAGTCGCCTACGCGACTTCAACGCGCGCAGCGGTCCCGTACGTCGAATGCTGTTTCGGGCGGGCGTCGCGACGGGCGAGGCTATTAGATCCTTCCGTGATCAGAGCCATCGGGCAGCGCTTAAGGCCGCACTGAGCCCGGTCCGTCCTATTGTTGTCGCCTGATTGCTTCGCGTGAAAGCCCGGTCTTCCTCGGAGCGCCGCGCGCAGCTTGGCTGCCGATTGGCACCGGCAGCGGCCCTATCAAGGGCGATCAGCTGATCTGCCACGGGTAATTTCCTCAGATTGGATTAGAGTCCGGCTGGACAAGCCCGTCAGCAATCGGCCCGCTGATAGCGATCTCGACAGGCGGTCGACGCGCAGCAACGATCGGAGGATGCGCCTTCACTACCGATGCTGCGCTCCATCCTGTCGAGAGCCTCTTTTTGTGCCAAGACTTGCTCGCGACCGATCACTGCCGCCGTTCAAGTGGGCGACCGGCGCAGAAATAGTCTTGGGTTCCGTCTGGCTTGGACTTGTCTCCGTGTTTGGCACATTGCAGCCAATTTGAAGAGACACGACGCCTCGTAAGGGACCTACGTCAAATGACGGTGTGGCCGTTTTTTTGCTTTATCCCCCTGATCCGGCATGCCATTTTTGGTGTAACCATGCAAAAGGTAGAGAACCCACATGTTTTCAAAGACTTCCAAATTTAGCGGCTTGTTCGCAGCTTGCCTCCTTGCTCCATCACTCGCCTTCGCTCATACTGGCGTTGGGCAAACACTTGGTTTCGTTCACGGTTTCGCTCATCCCGTCTCGGGGCTGGATCACGTGCTGGCGATGGTTCTTGTCGGCGTTCTTGCCTTCCAACTCGGCGGTCGAGCGCTTTGGCTCGTTCCGACAACCTTCGTCTCGGTAATGGCCGCCGCCGGCGCGCTCGGCATGATGGGAGTTTCTGTCCCCTTTGTCGAAGCCGGAATTGCATCCTCCGTCATCGTCCTCGGGGCCGTCGTCGGACTTGGTATCCGTGCCCCTGTCGCAGTCGCGGCAGCGCTCGTCGGCCTCTTTGCAGTCTTCCACGGCCACGCGCACGGCTCCGAAATACCTTCAGCGGCTGACGGCATCACCTATGCGGCAGGCTTCATGTTGGCGTCGGCAGCACTGCACGTCGTCGGCATTGCCCTCGGTCGTCTGGTTGGCAAAGTGAGCGAGCCCCAGCAAGCAACTGTCGTGCGCTCGGCAGGCGGGCTTGTTGCAGTCGTCGGCATCGGCCTGCTCACGGGCCTCATCTAAGCGTTGGAACGCCCGGGAGAACAACCCGGGGACGTACCCCTCAGCGCACGCCAATGCCAGCCGTCAGCCCGCCATCGATTCGGTGATCCGATCCAGTGATAAATGCAGCCTTGTCGGACGCCAGAAAGGCCGCAAGTGCAGCGACCTCCTCGGGCTCGCCGATGCGGCCAAGCGGATGCGCCTCGCCAAAACGGCGAAACACGGCATCGATGTCGGCATCCCCTCCTTCAAAGGTGCGGGCGGCGAGTTCCAGGATCGGCGTGCGTACCGAGCCGGGGCTGATCGATATGAGGCGAATCTTGTCGGCCGCGAAATCGATCGCCATTGCCCGCGTCAACGCGTGAATTGCTCCCTTCGACGCAACACAGGCCGAGACGCCGGGCTGACAGGCGAAACCTTGAACACTTGAGATGTTGATGATCGTCCCGCCGGTGGCGACGTCAACATGGTCTCGCTGATCAAGGTGCTGCGCCGAGAGGAGCGCCGCAGGACTACAGTCGGCAGAGCAGACAGCACCATTCCGATGCGCCCCGACCATGGCCACCTTTTGATCGATGATCAGACGAAAAAGGTCAATCCGGGCTATTCATGCATCGGACGGCTCAAGGGCCTGGCGGAGCTCAGAGGCGTGATCGCGGCGGTCGATCAATTGGACGTTCAAGCAACATGAATGTGAAACGGCGGATCGAAGATCACATACCTACCGCTCTGTCACGGCGCGCTCTTAGCGCCTGCATTAGCAAACTCTGCACGTTTGCGGGTGTCGCCGGCTTGCTGACGACGCTCAGTGCTCCTCGAATTCGTCCGGTGACCGCTTCCGGGTTGCCGGTCATGAAAATCACGGTCACGCCGAATTCATCTATGAGACGTCGTCCGATTTCCGGGCCCGTGGCCCCATCAGAGAGATTGACGTCGACAAAAGCAATATTTGCCTTCGGCGCAAGCCTCAGTGCTTGCTCTTTGTTGGTTGCGAGACCAATCACATCGAGCCCCATATCCTTGACAGTCGACTCAAGGTCCATGGCAATGAGAAGTTCGTCCTCAACGATTAACACGCTTTGACTTGCAACCGCGCTTGTGCGTGGTTTGCTTTCGACAGCGCTGTTCATGAAATCGTCCCTTGTTCTACTCTTTTACAACACTGGCTACGCTCAACTTCACGTTGGCCGAGAGATAACGGCGCTCCAAGCGATAGGTTCCCCGTTGTAGCGAAATAGTGCACCTGCAAATCCCTGTTAACATTAACAAATCGTTTACAGCAGGTGGAACGCACGTGAAAGCCCCAGCGATTTTGCCGGGATATCAACCCTTTGTCTTGAGAACGAGAGCGGGTTCGCTGCGGAATTTTTGCGGAAATACCAACTTCAGGTTCTCGATTTTCGGCAGGTCATTAACAACGATGTACGGATAGGTCGGGTGAAGCGTGAGAAAATCCTGATGGTAAGGCTCTGCGGGATAGAAGCCTTTAAGGGGCGCGACCTGCGTTACGATCGGGTCCGCAAAAGCGCCTGCCTTGCGCAGCTGCTCAATGTAGCTCTCTGCGACCCGTCGCTGCTCCGGGCTTACGACGAAGAGTGCCGAGCGGTACTGGGTGCCCATGTCGGGACCCTGCGAGTTAAGCTCGGTCGGATTATGAACGACAGAAAAGAAAATCTGCAGCAGCGTCCCGTAGCTGACCTCGGACGGGTCAAAGGTCACTTCCACAGACTCTGCATGACCAGTGGTCCCGGTGCTGACGGTCTCATAGCTCGCCGTATTGCTGGTCCCGCCGGCGTAACCAGAGACTGCCGATCTCACACCCTTCACATGCTGGAAGACCCCTTGAACGCCCCAAAAACACCCGCCTGCGAAGACGGCAGTTTCCACGCGCGCCTTGACGGGCTCGTCGACAGCGGCCGGCGGGAGAACGACTGCTCTCTCAGCGGCCGAGACTGGCTGCCCGAACAGGAAGCCCGCAGCCAGAATGGCCGGAAAACAACTCTTGCGGAAGAAGAAGGCGGTCATGACGAAGTCTCCCGATTTCTGGATACAAGGATCGTACATGGCCTTGCGCCAAGCAAACGAAAAGCAGGTACCTCACGCCTATGTGAGCGCCGCCTTGGCTCATTGCGGAACAGCGTTTTGTCTGAGTTGACAAGCGGTTGTGGAGTGCAGAAAGTGCAGCCCGGACCAGCGCCAGCACCTTGGGGGGACCTATGTCCGTACGCGCGTTTTTCGCCATCGCCGCCGTTGCTCTCTCGTCAATTTGCGCGAGCCTTCCCGCCAAGGCGGCGGATACGAGGCGCACAATCCTGACGATCCAGGATGCCGATTATTTCGGCTTTGATCTGCGAACCGAGCAAAATCTCACACTCGATCAGTGCAAGGCATCCTGCATCGGCGACAAATCCTGCAAGGCCTTCACCTATAATCCGAAGGTAAAATGGTGCTTCCTGAAGTCCGATTTCAAAACGATGAACGCGTTTCCAGGCGCCATCGCCGGCAAGATCGTCGAAGCAGCATCGACAAAGCCGGAACCAGACATCGGCGCGGCCCCCCGCCTAAGCTTCCTGTCGGGCGACATCATCCAGCAGGCGCGCGATGACAAGGCCAACCTTGAAGTAGCCGACGATCAGCAGGGCCAGAGCGCCGAAAGCCTGATTGCCAACGGCCGCCTTGACCTGACGGCGGGCAATATCGTCGACGCTGTAAAGTCCTTCCGCAGTGCGCTTGCTCTTTCCCCCGACAACGCCGATCTCTGGCTGGAGACGGCACGTGTTGCCGACAGCTTCGCCAAGACCGACGACAACGACGGCAGTGAAATCTACGGCCAGGCCGTACTCGCCGCGGTAAATGGCTACAATTTGACCCGTACGACGTCGAGCCGTGCCGAAGCACTTTCCGTACTCGCCGGAGCGCTCGAGAAGAACACCAACTATCGCGCCGCCCTCAATGCCTACAAGGCAAGCCTGGCGCTGGTGAACTCCAGGGAGATTCAGGCAGCTTTCCTGCAGCTGAAATCGACGCAAGGCTTTCGCATAACCGACCATACAGTCGACGCCGACAGTGCAAATCCCCGCGCCTGCGCGACATTTTCCGAATCCCTCGTCAAGACCTTGGATTATGCGCCTTTCGTGACATTGAATGGTGCCGCGCCGAAAGCGCTCGAAACCAAGGACAAGCAGGTTTGCGTCGAAGGCCTGACCCACGGGGAAAACTACAAGATCACCTTCCGTACTGGCCTGCCCTCATCGGTTGACGAGGTCCTTGAGGCTCCGGTCAGCTTCGATATCTACGTCAAGGATCGCACGGCAAGCGTGCGCTTTACTGGCGACAGTTTCGTGCTGCCGTCGACCGCGCGGCGTGGACTCCCGATCGTTTCGGTCAACATGACGTCGGCCAATCTCAAGCTCTACCGCATCGGTGATCGTGGCATCGCACCGCTTATGACGAGCTCGCAGTTCCTGACCCAGCTCGATGGCTATAGTGCGCAGCGGATCGAGGACGAGAGCGGTGAGCTGGTCTGGCAAGGCTCGATCGATATTGCCAGCGATCTCAACAAGGATGTCGTCACAAGCTTCCCGGTGGATGAGGCACTGCCCGAACGCAAGCCGGGCGTCTATGTGCTGATGGCAACCGCTCCGAACGCGCCGGATCAGGACTGGAATGCGCAGGCGACGCAATGGTTCGTCGTTTCTGATATCGGTATCACGACCTATGCCGGCACGGATGGCCTCAACGTGTTCACCCGCTCACTGGCTTCGGCAAAGCCGATTGCTGGTATCGAGCTGCAGCTTCTGGCAAAGAACAATGAAGTGCTCGGCACCGCGACGACGGATGAGAACGGTCGCGCGACGTTTGCCGCCGGCCTGATACGTGCGACGGCCGCCCTGACCCCCGCGGTCATCACGGCCAAGAACGGCAGCGCCGATTATGTCTTCCTCGACATGACCCGTGCCGGCTTTGATCTCTCCGATCGCGGCGTCACCGGCCGCGCTTCGCCTGGCGCCATCGATGTCTTGAGCTGGACGGAGCGTGGCATTTATCGCGCCGGCGAAACGGTTCATGCTGCAGCCCTTGCCCGCGATAACGATGGCAAGGCCATCGAAAACCTGCCGCTGACCTTCATCTTCCTGCGCCCCGATGGCGTCGAGGACCGCCGGATCGTCAGCCAGACCAGCAATCTCGGCGGCTATGCCATTGACCTGCCCGTTCAGGAAAACGCTATGCGCGGCACCTGGACGATGAACATCCACACCGATCCAAAAGCCTCGCCGATTGCGACGAAAACCTTCCTAATCGATGACTTCGTCCCGGATCGCACCGACATGGAGATCAAGACCGAGGCGAAGGTCATCGGTCCGGAAACGCCCGCGACAATCGACATCAGCGGTAAGTATCTCTATGGCGCACCGGCTGCGGGGCTGTCGCTTGAAGGCGATGTTGTCATCAAGCCGACACGGCAGACGGATGCATTTCCCGGCTATTTCTTCGGCCTCGCCGACGAGGAGGCGAGCGAAGACACACGCCTGACGATCGACGGACTGGCCGAACTCGACGAAAACGGCGAGAGTGCCACGGATCTTACCGTCGGCGATCTGCCGGCCACGACGCAGCTTCTCAACGCCACAGTCTATATCCGGATGCAGGAGGCCGGTGGTCGCGCCATCGAGCGTTCGCTCGTTCTTCCCGTCAAGAACCAGGGCCCAAAGGTCGGCATCAAGCCGGAATTCTCTGGTGAAGTCGGCGAGAATTCGATCGCCAACTTCACCATTATCGGCGTTGATGCAGACGGAAAGAAGCAGGCGATCGGCGGCCTGCGCTGGAAACTCTATAAGCTCAACCGTGACTATCAATGGTATCGTGACGGCACTGCCTGGAAATACGAACCGATCTACACCGCCGAGCAGGTTGCCAACGGCAACGTCGATGCCTCTGCGGACGGGACGAAGATATCGTCTCCCGTCGCCTGGGGGAGATACCGCCTTGAAGTCGAAAGCACTGCGACCGACGGCCCGACCTCCAGCGTCGAGTTCGATGCGGGCTGGTTCGTCCAGACGACGTCGACAGAGACGCCTGACGGGCTTGAGATCGCGCTGGACAAGGACAGCTACAAGATCGGCGAGATGGCCAAGCTGAAGGTCTCGTCGCGTTACGCAGGCGAATTGATGATCGCCGCTGGTACAGAAAATCTCATCGCCGTCCAGAACGCATCAATTGGCGAGAATGGCGGGGAAGTCGACATTCCCGTCACCTCCAATTGGGGTGCCGGTGCCTACGTTACGGCGACCCTATTTCGCCCCGGCGATGCGCTGGATAGCCACATGCCGATGCGCGCCATTGGCGTGAAATGGCTGAAAGTCGATCCGGCTGAGCGTGCAATGCAGGTCAAGATCGACGCGCCGGAGAAGATGCTGCCGCGCGCACCACTACCGATCACGCTTGCCGTTGCCGGTGCAGGCGCCAACGAGGACGCCTATGTGACCGTTGCTGCCGTCGACGTCGGCATTCTCAACCTCACTCGCTACGAACCGCCAAACCCGGAAGACTGGTATTTCGGCCAGCGCCAGCTCGGTCTCGAAATTCGAGACCTTTACGGGCGGCTGATCGATGGTTCGCTCGGCGCCACCGGCAAGCTCAGGACGGGGGGTGACGGAGGTGCCGTGGCGCTTCAGGGAAGTCCGCCGACGCAAAAGCTCGTCGCCTTCTTCTCCGGCCCCGTGAAACTCGACGCGCAGGGCAAGGCAAACGTCAGCTTTGATATCCCGCAGTTCAACGGAACAGCCCGTGTCATTGCTGTCGCCTGGTCGAAGGCTGGTGTTGGCCATGCGACAAAGGATGTCATCATTCGCGATCCGGTCGTCGTGACGGCGAGCCTGCCGCGCTTCCTCGCACCCGGAGATAGGTCCGAGCTTCGCCTCGATATTGCCAACACGGACGCGCCGGCAGGAGACTTTAAGCTGACTGTGACCGGCAACGAGGCGGTGGGCGTCGACCACGCTTCGCAGACGATCCATCTCAAGGTGGGCGCGAAATCTTCACTGACCCTTGCGGTCGCAGGCAAGCAGCCTGGCAATGGTAGCGTTTCGATCAACCTTTCCAACGCCTCGGGTCTGTCGCTGGACCAGACGATTGATGTCCCAGTCCGGCCAGCTGTATTGCCGATGACTGAACGCCGCGTACTGGCGCTCAATCCATCTACCAAGCTGAGAGTCGATAAGGCCTTGTTGGCCGACAGCGTGTTGCCTGGCGCCTCCATAAGCGTCAGCGTCACGCGTTCAGCCGCCTTCGACATTCCCGCTCAGCTGATGTCGCTCGACCGCTACCCGTTTGGCTGCGCCGAGCAGACGACGAGCCGTGCCCTACCGCTCCTCTATCTGAGCGAGCTTGCCAGGCAGGCAGGCCTAGAAGATGACGCCGATGTCAAGAAGCGCGTTCAGGACGCAATCTACCGGGTCCTTTCCTATCAGGCTTCGGCAGGAAGCTTCGGCCTTTGGGGTCCGGATAGCGGCGATCTCTGGCTCGATTCCTATGTCACCGATTTCCTGACCCGCGCGCGCGAGCAGAAATATGACGTCCCGGATCGCGCGTTCGCACAGGCCTTGGAAAACTTGCAGAATGCGCTGAGCTATGACGTCAATGTCAAGGATCAGGGCGATCAGATCGCCTACGCACTCTATGTGCTCGCCCGCAACAAGAAAGCCGCGATCAGCGATCTTCGCTACTACGCCGACACGATGATCAACGATTTCCCGACTCCGCTTGCCAAGGCCCATATAGCGGCAGCACTGGCGCTTTATGGCGATGCGACCCGCTCGAAAAACATCTTCGTCGATGCCCTGCAAATGTCGGAGCAATCGATGGTCACGCGCGTCAATCTTTCCAGGACGGACTACGGCTCGATCCTGCGGGATGGTGCTGCAATCCTTGCTCTTGCAGCCGAGAGCCGCCCGGTCCCGCCGGTGGTGCCTGAACTCGCGAAAGCTGTCGCCAAGGAATGGAATCGTAGCAAATATACCAGCACCCAGGAGCAGGCCTGGATGCTGCTTGCCGCACGTGCCATAGAGGGCGGCGACGACTCGATCAAGATCGACGTGAACGGCGCGCTCCACAACGGCGCCTATTTGGCGAAGATGACCGGGGATGCATTGATGGGCAATGCGCTCACGCTCACCAACCAGACCGGCGAGCCCCTCTCGGCGGTCGTAACAACAGTCGCCGCCCCCGTCGTACCGCCGGCCGCAGGCGGCGACGGCTTTGCCATCGAGCGCACTTACTACACGATGGATGGCGAAGAGGCCAACGTGACAGAGGCAAAGCAGAATGAACGCTACGTCGTCGTCCTGCACATCACCGAAAGCAACGACTGGCCCTCACGCACCGTCGTCACAGACCTGCTGCCGGCCGGCTTCCAGATCGACAATCCTAGCCTGGTCGACAGCGCGCAACTGACGAACTTCGACTGGATCGGCGAGGTGACGGCTGCCCACACCGAGTTCCGAAACGACCGCTTCGTGGCGGCGTTCAACCGCTCAGCAGATGACAATCGCGAAATCAATGTCGCTTATGTCGTTCGCGCCGTCACACCTGGCACTTACGATCACCCGGCTGCCGTTGTTGAGGACATGTATCGGCCGCAGCTTTCGGCACGTACGGCGACCGGCAAGATGGAGGTCACCGCGGCGTCGAAATGAGAAAGAAGAAGAAGCTCGCGATTCTAAGCGTCGCCTGCATTCTCGTTGCCGGCGCCGGGCTGGTCTTGCTCGACGCCGCCGACCATGCCTATCCGCCGCCGCTCGACAATGCTGGAACGGTCTCTGCCGAAGTGCGCGACTCGGACGGTCAGCTGCTTCGGGCCTTCGCAACACCCGACGGTCTCTGGCGCTTGAAGACCACCGCGGCAGATGTCGATCCGCAATTCCTCAAGATGCTGATCGCCTACGAGGACCGGCGGTTCTACACCCATGCCGGCGTCGATCTGCAGGCGCTAGGCCGTGCCGCCATCCAACTGCTGACCAACGGCCGCATCGTTTCTGGTGCATCGACCCTGTCGATGCAGGTCGCGCGGCTGATCGAACCGCGCGAGGGCCGTTCGCTGTCGGCGAAGCTTCTCCAGATGGCCCGCGCCCTTCAGATCGAACGGCGGCTGTCGAAAGAGCAGATCCTTGATCTCTATCTGACGCATGCGCCCTATGGCGGCAATCTCGAAGGCGTGCGGGCTGCAAGCCTTGCCTATTTCGGCAAAGAGCCGCGGCGGTTGACGGTCGCCGAAGCATCTTTGCTCGTCGCGCTGCCGCAGCTACCTGAAAAGCGCCGCCCGGACCGTAATCTCGCAACGGCCGAAGCGGCACGCAAGCGGGTGCTGGAGCGTGCCGCCGTCGCCGAAGCTGTCGGCGAGGGCGAGGCCGCGCGTGCGGAAATCGTGCCGGTGCCATCTCGTCGTATGCAGCTTCCCGCGCTCGCCGCCCATGTCGGCGAAGCGGCGCGACGAAAGGATCCGAAGGCGACGCAATACTTAACGACACTGAAGAAACAGGTGCAGATAGGATTGGAAGCCGTTGCCCGCGCGTCCGCCCTGCAACTCGGCCCGAAGCTGTCGATCGCCATGGTCATGGCCGATGCACAGACCGGCGACATTCTCGGCGAGGTTGGTTCAGCCGACTATTTCGATGCCAGCCGTTCGGGCTGGATCGATATGACGCGCGCTAGCCGATCGCCAGGCTCTACTCTGAAGCCCTTCATTTACGGCCTCGCGTTTGAAGAAGGCCTCGTCAGCCAGGAAACAATCATCGAAGATCGTCCGGCCGATTTCTTCGGCTACCGACCGCGAAACTTTGACATGAGCTATCAGGGCGACGTCACGGTGCGCGAAGCATTGCAATTGTCGCTGAATGTTCCCGCTGTAAAGCTGCTTGACGCGGTCAACCCGTCCAAGCTGCTCATTCGCTTCCGCCGCGCGGAGGTGCGTCCAGTGTTGCCCGCCAACGAGACGCCAGGCCTGGCAATCGGCCTCGGTGGCCTCGGAATTACGCTAAAGGATCTGGTCCAGCTTTATACCGCACTCACCAACCATGGTCAGCCAATCCGCATCGGCGATGGCGTCAACGACCGCCCCGGCAAGATCGACGGCGAAGGCATGCTTGATCCGGTGGCCGTCTGGAATGTCGCCGATATTCTCTCCGGCGTCATTCCGCCGGCCGGCGCCCCCAAACGGGGGATCGCCTTCAAAACCGGCACGAGTTACGGCTATCGCGATGCTTGGTCCGTTGGCTACGATGGACGCTACGTGCTTGGCGTCTGGGTGGGGCGACCGGACAATGGCGCGGTGCCTGGATTGACAGGTTTTGGCACCGCAGCGCCCATCCTCTTTGAAGGCTTCGCAAAATCAGGGATCGCGACGACGCCCCTGCCTCGTCCGCCATTGGGAGCAATGCGGATCACACAGGCCGAGCTGCCGATCAGCCAACGTCGCTTCGCAGTCAATCCAAGTGGCCTGTTGGCAACCTCCGGCCGCGAACCGGCGCCGCAGATCGTCTATCCGCCCGAGGGTGCCCATGTCGATCTCGGGGCGAAGAACGGCGAGCTTTCTCCATTGATGCTGAAACTGCAGGGTGGCCGTGCCCCCTTCCGCTGGCTTGTCAACGGCAAGCCATTACCCGATATCTCCCGGCGCCGCACCAATCAGTGGGTGCCCGACGGCGGCGGTTACTCCAAGCTCACGGTGATTGACGCCATGGGCCGGGCAGCCAGCGTCGGCGTCTTCGTCGACTGAGCGATACGAGCTCGACGGTCGGGTTAGGCTCCTACATCCAAGGATGTAGGTGCCATCAAAGATAAGTTGCGCCTATATTAGTCTCGCCTAAATCTGAGGGTTGTCCTGGTATCACCCTCGATCGTGGTCGATTTCCCTTGTTTGCGTTGTCTGCGTCCAACACCGCATCGTCGAAATGCGGCTCTAAAGAGGTGAGCATGAGCAACAGCGAGGAGCCGCGGTGGGAGCTCGACGATGAGCTCAAGACCTTGTCGATCACATTTCCGACGGATCCACCGGTCGCGTTCGTGCTTGACGCAGAGGCGGTATCAAAGCTCATCGATGGTGTCGGGCAAATCAGGGCTGAGATGCTTCCATACTACCAGGAAAGTTGGAAAGGCGGACAGATGGTCAATGCCGTGCTCGATCCACATTGGTATTCGGAACCTGACGCGTTGCTTGGCGAGTCACTTCTCCACATTCGCGATCCGCGCTTTGGATGGCTGCATTATGCCCTGCCCCGAGAATCCGCAAGGGCCTTGGGAACCCTCTTGCTGCACCAGGCTGATGAGGGACCTGACGATGAGCAAGAACAGCATCGCAAAAACTGATCCTCACCGAATGGTAGGCCCACGTACCACTTTTGTCTGAAGTGTAATCAACGTCAGGTCGTGCTTTTATAATCCGGCAAGATGCGGAATTTGTTTCGAGTAATATTTCAGTATCTGCCATTATCCTTGCAGTTGACAAATGGCCTGCCTCGCGGCAGGCCATTTGTGCTCGTGCAGGCTTCTCACAAAATTCGTCCGGCTTTCCGCTTGACCTTCCAATCGCTGGAAGGTTCATAAGACTATCCACTGCCATCTCAGGCAAAGGAGAATCCGTATGGAGAGCAACCACGATCACCGCCACCACGATCATCCTGGCCATGGTCATGGCGCGACGAATACCGACAGCATCGTGCGCGATCCTGTTTGCGGCATGACAGTCGATCCCGGGGCCGGAAAACCTTCGCTTCAATATGATGGCTTTACCTATCATTTCTGCTCGGACGGCTGCCGGCGAAAGTTCGAGACTGCGCCGCAAGACTATCTGACGGCGACGGATCCGGTTTGCGGGATGACAGTCAAACGCGCCACTGCAAAGCACATGCTGAAGCACAACAGCGAAATGTTCTACTTCTGCTCTACAGGCTGCAAGGCGAAATTCGAAGCCGATCCCAGCGCTTATCGCGACGGTAACGGGCCTTTACAGAAGCCGATGCCGAAAGGCACGCTTTATACCTGCCCGATGCATCCGGAAGTCATCAGCGATCATCCGGGCGACTGCCCGAAATGTGGGATGGCCTTGGAACCGATGGGTATTCCGCCGGTTGACGAGGGACCAAATCCGGAATTGGTGGATTTCACCCGCCGCCTCTTTGTGAGCGGCGCCCTTTCGATCCCCCTGCTTGCAATAGCCATGGGACCGATGATCGGCTTGCCGCTGCGCGACAGGATTGGCGAACCGCAAGCGACTTGGATCGAACTGCTTCTTGCCACGCCGGTCGTGCTTTGGGCCGCCTTGCCGTTCTTCCGGCGAGCCCTTGCATCCCTTGTCAATCGAAGCCCCAATATGTGGACGCTGATTGGGCTAGGTGTAGGAACGGCCTATCTTTACAGTGTCGTCGCCACAATCGCACCCGGTATTTTCCCGCACACATTCCGCGGCCATGGCGATGCCGTTCCCGTCTATTTCGAAGCGGCCGCCGTCATAGTCGCTTTGGTCTTTGTCGGTCAGGTTCTGGAATTGAAGGCCCGCGAGAAGACCGGTTCAGCGATACGCGCACTGCTTGATCTCGCACCGAAGACCGCGCGCCGCATCAATGCAGACGGCACGGAAGTCGACGTCGCCGTGGATGAGATCCAAGTCGGAGATCATGTCCGCGTTCGCCCGGGCGAACGGATTCCGATCGACGGTTCCGTCAGCGAAGGGCAATCGACCCTCGATGAGTCCATGATAACAGGCGAACCGATCCCGGTCGAAAAGCAGAAGGGCGACGCGGTGACCGGAGGTACGATCAACAAGAACGGAACGCTCGTGATGATCGCCGAGAAGATCGGCGCCGACACGACGTTGTCCCGAATCGTCGACCTCGTCGCAAAAGCCCAGCGTTCGCGCGCGCCCATTCAGGGCGCCGTCGATCGCGTTTCAGCGATCTTTGTTCCTGCTGTCGTCGCCGCGGCCGTCATCGCCTTCATCGTCTGGAGTCTTGTCGGTCCAGAGCCACGCATGGCACACGCGTTGCTCGCCGCCGTTGCCGTGCTGATTATTGCGTGCCCCTGCGCACTTGGCCTCGCAACACCCATGTCGATCATGATTGCGACCGGTCGCGGTGCTCAGGAGGGTGTTCTGATAAAGGACGCTGAAGCGCTTGAACGCTTCGCGCGGGTCGACACGCTGATCGTTGACAAGACGGGAACGCTGACCGAAGGAAAACCCAGGCTTACAGATGTCGTGCCCGTTGGCGGCGCCGAGGAAATGCGCCTGCTAAAGCTCGCGGCCAGCCTCGAGCGTGGATCCGAGCACCCGTTGGCCGAGGCCATTGTGTCCGGCGCGCAGGAGCGCGGCGTTGATCTCGGCGAGGTCACCGACTTTGAAGCAAGAACCGGCAAGGGTGTGCGAGGCAAGGCCGAAGGGGTCAGCCTGGCGCTTGGCAACGCCGCAATGATGGACGATCTCGGTATCGACATTACGCCTGTTGCCGATCAGGTTCGCTCGTTGCGTGACGCCGGCAAAACGGTGATGTTCGTGGTCATCGATGAAAGGCTCGAAGGCTTCGTGGCGGTTGCCGACCGGATCAAGCAGACCACAGCGGCTGCCATCAAGGCGCTGCACGACAACGGCCTGAAAATCATCATGGCAACGGGTGACAATGAACGCACGGCGCGCGCGGTTGCAACGAGCCTCGGCATCGACGAGGTACGTGCCGACGTTCTACCCGAAGGCAAAAAGGCTTTGGTCGATGAACTGCGCGCTAAGGGTGCAGTGGTCGCGATGGCCGGCGACGGCGTCAATGACGCGCCTGCGCTGGCTGCCGCCGACGTGGGCATCGCGATGGGCACCGGCGCTGACGTTGCAATGGAAAGTGCCGGCCTGACGCTTGTCAAAGGTGATCTGAACGGGATCGTTCGCGCAAGGCGGCTGGCGATGGCCACGATGCGCAACATCCGCCAGAACCTCGGCTTTGCTTTCGGTTACAACGCGCTCGGCGTCCCTTTGGCTGCAGGCGTACTCTACCCGATTTCCGGACTGCTGCTGTCGCCGATGATCGCTGCCGCCGCCATGAGCTTGTCATCGGTTTCAGTGATCGCCAACGCGCTGCGCCTGCGGCTCGCGAAGCTATAGGAGGTCGCCATGACCACGGCAATGACAGGCCGGATTGCCTAATCCTTAAGGAGAAATTGGACAATCGACCGGACCAAGTCTCTGCGGCGGCGACATTATCTTAGCTGCCCCACTATCTCCCCTGCCAATGCGGGACGCTACTGCGGCTTGTCCGCGAAATGCTCGGCGGCGTATTGTGCAACGCGCTGGTTCGACTGTCTTGCATCATCGATCCAGGAGGGAAAGAGCTGCCACTGATGGATCATGCCTGGCCAGATCTCCGTCTTGACGTCGACACCAGCCTCTCGAGCCTTGTCGGCAAGACGCAAGGTGTCGTCGACGAGCGCTTCGCCTGAACCAACCTGCATCATGAGCGGGGGGAATCCGGTCATATCGGCGTAGAGAGGCGACACCATCGGATCGGTGGGCGAGCGTGTTCCGAGATAGGCCTTGCGGATGCGATCGAGCTCGGCGGCGTCAATCACCGGGTCACTACCTGCATTTGCCTTCAAGGACGCGCCCGTGGCGGCAAGATCGGTGATAGGGCTAATCGCAACCACCGCCGCGGGTAAGGGTCCCCTCACCCGCATTTGCCGCAGGGTGGCTTCAATTGCCAAGTTCCCGCCAGCGGATTCGCCAACTATCACGATGTTATCGTTCTCATAGCCGGCATCAAGCAGCCACCGATAAGCGGCCAACGTGTCATCGATCTGAGCCGGATACGGATTGTCAGGCGCGAGCCGGTAGTCGATGAGCAGGACGTCAGCGGAGGCCGCCTTGGCCAGCGAGCCGGCTATTGCTCGGTGCGTGCGAAGCGAACCACTGTAGAAGCCGCCGCCGTGAACATACAGGATAGCTCTCCGGCCGAGCGGATGATGCAGTCTTGCCGGCCAGATGAGCTGCGCATCGACACCACCAGCATCGACCGACCTGATTTGGACGCGTGTCGGCTCCGGGGTGGTTTCCATCAGGCTTTCGAAGGCTTGCCGCCGGTCGCGCAGACTGTCGCCTTTCCGGTACTGCCCCCAGGTTTGGACAAGCTTCTGGATCTGTTGCTTTGAGGCTGGAGACTGGGGTGGAGGGTCCCATGCCCGGGCAGATACCGGCAAAAGCGTGACGGCAAGGCCTATCGCCATCCACGCACCCCGGACTCTGGTCATGGCGGTGGCAATCGCCGCCGATGCATGACCACGCAACACGTCGGCCCTATCTCGCAAAGCCTCTGCCACAAGCACCACACGCAATCTCCTCGTCCAAGGTCTGTCCAGATGAGCAGAACCTGCCATGACCGCAGGCAGTGTCAAGGCTTGGTGATCGCGATCACAACAGGTGCCTTGCGAAGTGGTTAGTGAGGTTTCGAGGAAGGCTAGCCCTTCGTGTTCAGCTCTTCCATCCGCTTGAGATTGACCACTGCTTTAACAGGCAGGTGGTCGGAAGCGACGCGCGAAAGCGGGGTGTCATGGGCCTCCACTGCTGTCACGACACCCTTGCGGTTTGCCATGATGCGATCAAGGGCAAGAATGGGAAGTCGGGCCGGAAAGCTCGGGACCGCCACGGGCTGCGGGCCGAAAGCCGATTGGATCGTGTGGAGCGATGAACGGTCACCGAGCCGCCATTCATTGAGATCGCCGAGCAGGATGGTGGGGACCTCCCTCTTGTCGGCCATCAGTTCGACAAGCATTTTGGCCTGCTGCGCGCGTGAATGGCGAAGCAGGCCAAAATGGGCGGCGATGATGCGCAAGGCGCCGCCGCGTTCCAACTCAAGTTCAGCGACGAGTGCGCCACGAGGTTCCAGCCCGGGAAGATTGATCTGGTGCACGTCACGAACGAGACCTCGCTTGAAAAGCACGACGTTGCCATGCCAGCCGTGCGCCTTGGCCATGCCGTTGACCGGGACCGGGATCAGCCCCGTCTCCCTCTCCAGCCGGCCAAGATCGAGTATCCCAGTGCGCTCGCCAAAGCGGGTGTCGGCCTCCTGCAGTGCAATGACGTCTGCGTCGATCTCGTGGATGACCCGGCTGGTTCGCTCCGGGTCGAAGCGCCGGTCATTGCCCACGCATTTGTGAACGTTGTAGGAGGCGATCAGCGTGCCTTCCGACCGCGGCCTTTGCTCGGCATGTGCTGCATCCAGCCGCTTTCTTCTATTGCGGATCGACGCGAGGATGTTGGCGGGCAGGTTGTCTTTTTTGGCACGCATCGGAATTTGCTGGCGCTGCATTGGTTAAGGAGAGGTTCGCTCCGGAGTATAGGCCGGGTATAAAAACTTGCCACGCTTTAGGCCGAAGAAATCCGCTACAAATAAGGCGATCCGAGCCACAGCACCTTCTCGAGCAATCGCACAGCGAAGGGGCGCGCACGTAAGCCTTCGAGGGTGACCGGCGAAGCCGACTTGATAACCTCGTCGATATGCTCGTCGATCTCGCTGGCGAAGCCTTCATTCAGCACTTCCAGGTCGATCTCGAAATTCAGCCGCAGCGATCTCGGGTCGAGGTTGGACGATCCGACATAGGACCAGACGCCGTCGATCGACAGAAGCTTCGAATGGCTGAAGGCACCGCCAGAGCGCCAGATGCGACAATAATTGCTGAGGATCTGGTCGAATTGTGCCGTCATGGCGCGGTCGACGAGGACGAGGTTGTTGACAGCCGGGACGACGATGTCCACCTCGACACCACGCCGTGCCGCCGTTGCCAGTGCACTGATGAGCTCGCGGTCCGGCAGGAAATAGGGCGACATGATCCGGATCGATTTACGCGCAATCGAGAAGGCGCCTATCAGCATTTTGTGGTTCGTCTCGATGCTCCGGTCAGGCCCCGAGGCCACGACACGCATGAAGACCGGGTCGCCCGGTTGCCGCTCAGGCATCGCGGTTCGCCACATTCCCCCTTGCAAGATCTCGCCTGTCGTAAAGCGCCAGTCTTCGGCCGCAACATTAAAGAGATCGGCGACAACGGGTCCAGTGACGCTGAAATGCATGTCGCGGGCGAAGTTTTCTCCCGCCATCTCACGCGTGAAGCCGGCGCGAATGTTCATGCCGCCTGTGAGCGCGATGCGGCCATCGACGATGAGAATCTTGCGGTGGGTGCGTAAGTTCGCATAAGGCAAACGCAACCCGATGATGACGTTTCCGTTGAAGACCGATACGGTAACGCCGCCTTCTGCGAGGTAACCGAGAATACTCGGCACGGAATAACGCGCGCCGACGGCATCGATAAGAACGCGCACTTCAACGCCGCGCTTTGCCGCCGCAATAAGGCAATCAGCGATCCTGAGCCCGATCGCGTCGCGATCGAAAATGTAGGTCTCTAGCAGCACGCTTCGCTCGGCGCCATCGATCGCCGTCTTCATCGCGGCGTAACAGTCGTCGCCCGTTTCCAATATATCGATCGTATTGCCCGTTGCGAGCGGGTTACGGGCGACCCGGTCGCCGAGTGTCTGGAGGGCGGCGAAGCGACGGCCGAACTCGCTGATCACGCCATCCGTGTCGGCGTCGAAGCTTTCGAGCTCGTCAAGATCTGCCTCGGGTATCAGCGCATCACGCCGAAGGCTGAGCGAGGCGCGGCGGATGCGGTTGATGCCTGCGATGGCATACAGCACCGCGCCAACAATCGGCGAAAGGATGATGACACCGACCCAACCGATCGCGGCGCGGACCTCTTCCTTGGTCATGGCTGCGTGGATCGCTGCCGCCGCACCCATGGCGAGCGAAACGACGAATAGAATATGCGGCCAGTAGGTCGATATGAGATAAAACATCGCAGCGAAATATAACGACAAAGCTGCGGTGTTCAATTGCGCACTCGAAGGCTGAAAGATGCCCGTGTTGCGTGAAACATCTGATCGCAAGCAAAAAAAGCCGCATTGCGCAGGGCGCAGATGCTGCAATGCAGAATTTCTTTTTGCAGCGTGTCAAAAATTGCTTGAAACAGCGCGATTACTCTGGAACTCTGGGGCTACGTATCGCGTTAAACCACGGGCATTATCTGAGGAGATCGGCGATGACAGAAACTCGTGAAGAGTGGATCAAGAAGCGCGCCTATGCGCTTTGGGAAGAGGAAGGACGACCGGCGGGACGAGATTTCGCACATTGGGAACAAGCTCACGCCGAGCGCAAAGCGCTCGAAGGATCCGCAGCATCTCTGGATGGCAAGGAAGTTAAGACGCGCAAGCGCACCACTTCTCCAAAAGCAAGCACCGCTACTCCAAAAGCAAATGGCGCGGTAAAGGCTGTAGCTCCAAAGAAAACGGTGAGCCGCAAATCGGCGTGACTGTGCCTGTGACGAAGGACGCCACCACAGCGGCGCCCTCCGTCACATGATTGCATTGCTTCTGCTTTATTGATTTCGCGACAGCGCAAAGGGCGCTCGGGGGAAGAACCGCAGATGAATGCCTTAGCCCTGACCTCGCAAGAGAAGTGCGACAGCGACTGGCGATGCAACCAAACTCCGATCCGGGTGTTCACAGCGGTGGGAGCATCGGCGTGATAAGAAATTGCGTCAACGCGTTCACCGCGCCGCTGAGGATAGAATGACTGTTCTCGTCATCGCCGCGATAGCCTATCTGGGCTTTGCCCTCGTTCTCGTCTATGCGATCGACAATCTGGTCGCACTGTTCTTCCCTGATGCGCGTTCTGCCGTATCGCTTAATTTTCCCACCTTTGAAAAGATGATGGCGGCGTCGCGCAAATTTTATCGCAGATAGGCCGGCCTTGCCCGCGCTGCTACCTGTGTTGGCGCCCATTAACGCGACGCTGGAACTTTTTGCGCATCAGTAGGTTGCCCTTTCTCTGTCAGAAAGGAGCAAAGTCATGCCAAGAGGCGATAAATCCGCTTACACGGACAAGCAAAAACGAAAAGCCGAACATATCGAGGAAGGCTACGAAGACCGTGGCGTTTCCACCAAGGAGGCCGAACGCCGGGCGTGGGCGACGGTTAACAAGGAAAGCGGTGGCGGCAACAAGTCCGGATCCGGTCGGGGCAAGAAAGATACCAACGAAGCATCGCAAAAGGGTGGGCGCAAAGGAGGCGCCGCCTCAGCAGCGCGTTCTGCAGCCGACCGCTCGGCTTCTGCCAAGAAGGCCGCGGCGACTCGCAAGCGCAATGCGCAGCACGCGCATCACTGATCTGCAGCAGCAACCGGGAGGGACTTCATGGCATATGAACTTTACTATTGGAACGGCATTCAGGGCCGTGGCGAATTTGTTCGCCTGGCCCTCGAAGAGGCCCAGGCAGACTATATCGACGTCGCCAGGCTGTCCGGGCCCGGGATGGGCACCGCAGCAATGCTGGAACTGATGAGGAGCAAACACGAACCGTACATTGCCTTTGCGCCACCTTTCCTCAGAGATGGCGACCTTATTGTCTCGCACGTCGCTAACATCCTCTTTTATCTCGGTCCGAAACTTGGACTTGCCCCGGGTGACGAACAGTTGCGCTACCTCGCCAATGGGCTGCAGCTGACGATCACCGACCTGGTAGCGGAGGTCCACGACACGCATCACCCAATCGCCACCTCACTCTACTATGCGGATCAGAAAGAGGCGGCGAAAGCCCGCTCCGCCGCCTTTATCAGCGAGCGCATTCCAAAGTTTCTCGGCTACTTCGAAAAGGTGCTGCGACAAAATTCCAAGGGATCGAGCCACATCGTCGGCGATACGCTGAGCTACGTTGACTTGTCATTGTTTCAGGTAGTCGAGGGCTTGCGATACGCCTTCCCGAAAGCGATGAAAGCCTATGCGGGCGATTATAGAGGGCTGGCGGCATTACACGACGCCGTCGCCAAGCGCCCGAACATCAGCGCCTATCTGCGGTCGGACCGTCGGCTTGCCTTCAACGAAGACGGAATCTTTCGCCATTATCCGGAGCTTGATCTGGTGCCGTAGCGGATATGGCATTGCTCCGCGTTGATGGAGACTGATAAGCTCACTGCAACGCGTCACGATCCGTCCCGCCGCATTCCCGGAGGCTATCGCTGCCATGGCAAATCTTGCTCAATTGCTTCAATCCATCAAGATTCCAGATCTCGCCGGCAAGGCCGTGCTGATCACCGGCGCCTCGACTGGCATCGGGGCAGCCCTTGCCCGCGCCTTTGCCGCCCAGCATATGAAAGTCGGCATCCATTACAATGCCAGCCGGGGGCCGGCGGAAGCGTTGGCCGATGAAATCCGGGCCGCCGGGGGCACGGTGCATCTCGTGCATGGCGACATATCACGGGAGGGCGAAACCGAACGCGTTGTCGAGGAGACGGCCAGAACCTTCGGACATCTTGACGGCCTGGTGAACAATGCTGGCGGCATGCTTGGCCGCAAGCCAACAGCCGAATATACTGACGAACACTACATGAAGGTCATGGATCTGAACGCCCGCTCGGTGCTTGCCGCAACGCGCGCGGCCCATCCCTGGCTCAGGAAGCAGGGGGGCTTCATCATCAACACCACCTCGATTGCGGCGCGCAATGGCGGGGGCAACGGCGCCGTGCTTTATGCAGCATCGAAGGGCTTCGTTTCGACCATCACGCGCGGCCATGCCAAGGAATTCGTCCCCGATCGTATCCGCGTCAATGCGGTAGCACCGGGCGTCATCGCCACACCGTTTCACGAGCGTTATACCAACGACGAGCAGATGGAGCTGCAGCGCAAAACCATCCCCATGGGTTTCGTGGGCACGCCGGAGGATTGTGTCGGCGCCTATCTCTTTCTCGCATCGCCTGCGCTTTCGGGCTACATCACGGGCCAGATCATCGAAGTCAATGGCGGCCAACTGATGCCGTAAAGTCGGCCTGGATGATGGATCGTGACGCGGCGGTTCTGCCGCGTCGTTTCTTTTGAGGTCTCTTCACACGCGCCCAAGCGCGATCGCAATTCCCTGCCCGACACCGATGCACATGGTCGAAAGCGAATAACGTTTGCCGGTCTCGCGCAGTTCAAGCGCTGCTGTGCCGGTTATGCGCGCCCCAGACATGCCAAGCGGATGGCCAAGCGCAATGGCGCCACCATTGCGGTTCACACGCTCGTCACCGTCGGCTATCGAAAGTTCGCGCAGAACGGCGAGGCCCTGCGATGCGAAGGCCTCGTTGAGCTCGATCACGTCGAATTTTTCCTGCGTCATGCCAAGACGAGACATCAGTTTGCGCGATGCTGGAACCGGCCCTATTCCCATGATGCGCGGCGGCACGCCGGCAGATGCTCCACCGAGGATTCGGGCGATCGGCGTCAGACCGTATTTCCTGGCAGCAGCCTCACTGGCGATGATCAGAGCGGCCGCGCCATCATTGACACCGGACGCATTTCCCGCCGTCACCGTACCGCCCTCCTTCTTGAAGCGCGTGGAAAGCTTGGCGAGCGCCTCCATCGTGGTTGCACGCGGATGCTCATCCTTCTCAACGACGAGAGGATCGCCCTTGCGCTGTGGAATGGTGACGGCGGTGATTTCCATCGCCAATCTGCCGTTCGCCTGCGCTGTCGCTGCCTTGGCCTGGCTGCGAACGGCGAACGCGTCCTGGTCTTGGCGTAAGACCCTGTGAAGCAAGGGCGATCCTTTCCCGCACCGAGCTCAAGCCCAACACCCCGAACACCAAGACGGACGTGGAAGAGCTGATCGCGGAGTTCCGGCGCGTGCGTGAACAGGGTTGCGCCGTCATCGACCAGGAACTGGAACTCGGCCTTTGTTCGATTGCAGTGCCCTCGAGAATGATCGCTGGCAGACCGTCGCGGCGATCAACATCGGCGCACCGGCCGCCCATGCGCCGGGCGCCGACATGCCTTCCCGCTACCTGCCGCTTCTCAAGGAGACGCAGAAAGCGCTGCGTCTGGTCCTGCGCTAGGGTTAGAACCTAGATACCGAGCTTGGCGCGCTCTGCCGTGCGCCATGCCCGCGGCGTCTCGCCGGCCTGTTTAAGAAAGAAGCGCGAGAAATAGGCGGGATCAGAAAAGCCAAGACGGTAGGCAATCTCCTTGACACTCCCGAAAGTGAAGACCAGCTCTCGCTTTGCTTCATCAAGGAGCTTGCGGGCGATCAATTCGCTTGTGCCGTAGCCGGTCGTCGTCCGCGCGATCCGATTAAGATGGGTCGAGGAGATGCCGAGCGCGTCGGCATAGAAGCTCGCCGATTGATGCGCTTTAAAATGCCGCTGGATCAAACCATGCAGCATTTCCATCCGGCGCTCGTTCTCATCGGCAGCGAGCCGGTCCTGCGACTTCTCAGAAGAAAGTCGAGCGGTAAGTAAAAGCGCCGATGTCAAATAAGCTTCAAGCAGATCGTTGCGTCCGCTTTGACGTTCCATGAACTCGCGGCCAAGCCGCCGCAGCGACGCGGCGGCATAGCGCGCGTCCTCGTCATCCATCTCAAGTTTCGTAAGGTGCGGCAATGCCATCCACGCGCCCAGTCGGCTGCGATCGCCGGGGATCGCCTTGAGGTGCGAACTCAGCACCGTGATAACGAAGCCGTCGATATCTCTGGAAAAGCGAAAGCCATGGTCGAGGCCGGGCGGGACGGTGACGACCGAGTGCGGCTCGATCGCGTGCCAGATGCCGGAGAACATCGCCTCGCCGGAACCGCTATCTATGTACAATATCTGAAAGAAATGATCGTGCCGATGCGGGCGTATCTCCCAGTGATGGAGGCTGCTTCTCGATGGAATCGTCTCGCAATGCAGCCAGAAATCAGGTTTTCTGCCGGTATTCTCGCCGTAAAGTTCATAGGTCGGGACGATCTTTGCCACCGCGAGCTCCTCCATACGATGTTCGATTAGTGCAATTTCATGACGGAATTGTCCATTGTTGATGGTGCTTTGCCGCGTCACAATTTGATAAAAGACAAGTGCGGGAGGACATCATGCACACACAGGTAGCCATCATTGGCTCCGGCCCCTCGGGGCTGTTGCTCGGCCAGTTGCTAACCGAGGCCGGTATCGACAACATCATCCTCGACCGCGTTGGCAAGGAATACATTCTGGGCCGCGTACGCGCCGGGGTCCTGGAGGAAGGCACCGTTAGCCTCATCGACAAGGCAAAGGCCGGTGCGCGCATGCATGCCGAAGGCTTGCCACATGACGGCTTTTCACTCGCCTTCGACGGGCGCGACCACCGCATTGATCTGTTCGGCCTCACCGGCGGCAAGCGTGTCATGGTCTATGGACAAACCGAGGTCACCCGCGACCTGATGGAGCGGCGCGAGGGGAGCGGTGCGCAGACGATCTACGAGGCCGCGAATGTTGAGCCGCACGACTTCGATGGGACGGCCCCCTACGTGAGCTACGAAAAGGGTGGCGTCGCCCATCGCATAGACTGCGATTTCATCGCCGGCTGCGACGGTTTTCATGGCGCCAGCCGCAAGGCGGTGCCGGAAAAATCGCTGCGCGTCTTCGAGAAGGTCTATCCCTTCGGATGGCTTGGAATTCTCGCCGAAGTTCCTCCCGTCAGTCATGAATTGATCTATGCCAACCACCCACGGGGATTTGCGCTCTGTTCCATGCGCTCGCAGCATCGCAGCCGCTACTACATCCAGTGTCCCCTGGACGAGAAGATCGAGGACTGGAGCGATGATCGTTTCTGGGACGAACTGCGCCGACGCCTGCCTGCCCATCATGCCGACGCGCTCGTGACCGCACCGTCCTTCGAGAAGTCGATCGCGCCGCTGCGCTCCTTTGTCGCCGAGCCAATGCGCTTTGGGCGCATGTTCCTCGTCGGCGATGCCGCCCATATCGTTCCGCCGACTGGCGCCAAAGGTCTCAATCTCGCCGCGAGCGACGTGCATTATCTGTTTTCGGGTCTCATAGAGCACTACCAGGATCGCTCGAACGCGGGCGTCGATGCCTACTCGCAAAGGGCACTCGCCCGGATCTGGAAGGCAGTTCGTTTCTCCTGGTGGATGACGACAATGATGCACCGGTTCCCTGACACCGGTGACTTCGATCAAAGAATTCAGGAAGCCGAGCTCGACTATTTGACGCATTCACGTGCGGCCTCGACCGCACTTGCGGAAAATTATGTCGGTCTTGCCTACTAGCTCCCCTTCCGCCATCCACGGAAGGGTGCACGGAGAGCGGCGGTGGTTAAATGCGTCCCACCGCTGCTCGCCGCTCGGACAAGGTATCAAGAGGAGGCAGGCGCCTGGGCGTCAATCGCCGCCATCGCCTCTGCGAGCGCCGCGCGAACGCGGGCGAGCTCATCCGGGTCAAGTTGCGCTACATCGAGATGAAGGTCGAGGCCCGCAAAGTGCTCACT
Source organism: Rhizobium mesoamericanum STM3625 (assembly GCF_000312665.1). Lineage (GTDB taxonomy): Bacteria > Pseudomonadota > Alphaproteobacteria > Rhizobiales > Rhizobiaceae > Rhizobium > Rhizobium mesoamericanum. The sequence goes on from NZ_HF536773.1 coordinate 572,518, forward strand.
CAGCACACGCAGGTTCTGATCAGCGCCCAACAGTCCATTGACGGCATAAGGCACCACCTCGCGGTGGATGCCCTTCATGGTGATCGGCGGCAGGGGCGTCGCATCGACAATATCCTTCACGAGTGCGTAGGTTTCGTAACTGATGACGATCTTCCCACCCTCGGCAATGGATTGGAGGCGCGCGGCCAGATTGGCTTCGGCGCCGATGATGGTGTAGTCCATGCGATCGCTGCTGCCGAAATTGCCGACATTACAATAGCCCGAGTTGATCCCCATGCGGACCACGAACGGTTCTTCCGTGCCGTCGAGACGCCATTTCTCCTTCAGTTCGCCAAGGCGGCGCTGCATATCGACGGCCATCCGCAGGCAAGCTTTTGCGTCTTCGACCGCACCATTCGTTTCAGGATCGCCGAAGAATACCAATACCGCGTCGCCGATGAACTTATCGAGCGTGCCGCCGTGCCGCAGTGCAATGGCAGACATCTCGGTCAGGTATTCATTCAACATTTCCGTCAGCGCTTCGGGCTGCAGCCGCTCGGCGGTGGCAGTGAAGTCCTTGATGTCTGAAAAGAAGATGGTCAGTCGCTTGCGCTCGGTGTGTACGACGACATCCTTCTGGCCGCTGAAAATGCTCTTGTAGACCTGTGGGGAGAGATAGCGCGAGATCTTCATGGAGATGCTTGCCAGGAACTCGTTAGCCTGCTCCAGTTCGTGATTGACGCCCTGAATAAGGGCGGTCTGGCGCTGCTGGAAAACGATGAAGCCGATACCAAGCCCAGCCATAAACAAGAAATAGAGTAGCAGGTATTTGAAGGCGAATACGTCGTGGGCAAAGGGTTGCTTGATGATCACTTCCTGAATGCCGCGCACGTCGCCGACTTTCCAGTCCGTCTTCGGGCTCTCCGGATGAGTGTTGTGGCAGGCCACGCATGCCTCACCCATGATGACAGGCGTCACAAACCGAAATGTATTCGTAAAGCCGCTTCGGATGATATCAGTCGGTGTCTGCTTCGGATTGGCACGCAACGCTGCCAGTGCATTCGTTTCAAAAGCATCGAGGGGATGCGGCGCACGCCGCTTGAACGGCAGATCGGAAAGGAAGCGATAGGTTATATTGGCTTGCTGCTGCCGAATGACATCACCGAGCTCGAGTGACAGCGTCGCCGGAATAGGGATTGCGCCAGGTGTGTTGGCATAATCGTGTGTCACGACTGTTGCAACGTCGCCACCGGCTGCATGTGCTGCAAGAATGCGGCCGACAACGTTGCTGGCATAATAGGAGCGGATGCTGGTGATCAGCGAGCTCATATCCTCAGCCTGTCGTTTGACGGAGTTTTGTGAGAGCGTGCTGACGTCCATCCAAACGGCAATCGGCAAGCCCGCCAGCAGAGCCAAGATCAAAAGGCTGATGAAATAACCGGTGTTTCGAACGCTCCGGCGACGATCTGTAGCTGGGGTCACGGGAAGCACCGACCATCATCGAGCCACGTTTGCGCAAAACCGGTTCGCCCAAGCGGCCTCGCCATCGGCCTATTCATGCAGTGATCTGAACCTAAAATCGCGCCCATCATCTTTGAAACTGAACCCCTTTATGAGACTTGCCATCCAGCAAGGAGGAGCACGCGTCCATCCATGCCGTCAACTGCTCGCTGCCGGCCAACTTTGGAGACATGAAGGAGGCTCACCCACCCTTTCAGATCTTGCGGAACTCGAGCTCGTATATGACTTCCTCGCCGGTCGTCGGATCGACGCCCGGTGCGCCGCTGATGACCAGCTTATTGCCGTCGATGGAGAATGGCCTGATGAGATCGCTCACGCCCCAAGCCGGATTCCAGCTCGCGTCGACGTGGTGGATCACGCGGCCGTTGTCGAACGTGTAGGTGCCGGCATAGGCGAGCATGCTATCGAAGAGAGCAACCTTTTCGGAAGCGGTCGGCATCTTGCCATTGGATCCCGGTCGCTCGCTGCTGACGACCAACGCCATCATCCTGCCATCTGGTTGGTACGATAAGAAACCGACGGGATCCGGACCCATCGCGTCGGAAATGGCGCCGGACGAAACTATCCTGCGCTTCCAAGACACCATTCGCCAGGTCCCGTGTAAAGCGGCCGCCCTTCCCATAGGCTCCCCCATGCGCAGTTGGACATGAGGAACATATCACGGGGCCAGCACGCGGAACAGGCTATGGCTTTGCCACTTCCGCGGCCGCCTCGCGCAATGTCTGCATGAGGATCGACAGCGGCAACGAGGGGATCGCATCCGTTCGCATGGTCAGGCCGACCGGCCCCTTCGTCTCGCTCGTATCGATTGGCAGGACAGCCAACAAGCCGTCGGCGATATCGGTGGCGACGACGCCGGTGGAAATGATCCAGATGGCGTCGCTCGCGCGCACGAAGGCGCGGCCGAAGGAATCCGAAACAGTCTCGATCTGGTTCGGGAGGCTTGCAACGCCGTTGGCGATCAAAAAGTTTTCCACGAATGGTCTAATGATCGAGGCGCGTGTTGGCATCAGGACGGTATATTCGCCAAGGCTGGCAAACAGCGATCGCTTGGTCTTGAGCAGGGGATGGTCGGCACGCACGGCAAAAACGACCTGTTCCGAATAGAGATGTTCGAAGGAAAAACCGGCCATCTTTTCTGCACTGGCCAGACGCCCGACGACAAGATCAAGGTCGCCGACGCGCAGCTGCTCCAAAAGCACGGCGTTCTCCCCCGTGACGATCTTGATGCGGCTCCAGGTGTTCTCTTTGAGGAACAGTTCCATTGCACGCGGCATGACGCGGGTCGATACGGTAGGTAGCGCGCCAATCCTGATCGGCGGCGCCTCGCCGAAACGCTCCTGCGAGACAGAATCGAGCCCCTGGCGCAAGGCCGTCAGCGCTGCCCCCGCATGACGGAGGAAGACATCACCGTAGCGGGTGATCTTGATGCCGCGGCCGTCGCGTTCGAAGACTGCGACACCCAGCACCTCCTCAAGTTCGCGGATGGTCTTCGTCACGGCAGGCTGGCTGACATTGAGCAGTTCGGCAGCCTTCATCACGCTTTTTTGGCGCGCAACCTCGACAAACGTCTGCAGATGGCGAAACTTGACGCGACTGTCGATCATGGTTTTCATAACTCCAGAGTTATCGAAATACCACGAAATATCATTTTACCTAACCAGATTAAACATTCAATTTGAATCTGGGTCCGCGCAGGATCGGTTATCAAGTCGGTCGCGGCTTGCCTGGGGATTTGGCGCGCAGAGGAGATTTGCAGTGCAGTTTGCCCGCATCAACGACGTTTCGATCCACTATCAGCTGATCGGCGGCCCAGCCGACAAGCCGGTCATCGTGTTCGCCAATTCGCTCGGCACCGATTTTCGCATCTGGCGCGACGTGATCGTGCGACTGGCCGGGGACTATGGCATCATTGTCTACGACAAACGCGGCCACGGCCTATCCGATGTCGGCCAAGTGCCCTATTCAATCGAGGACCATGCCTCCGATCTTGCCGGTTTGCTGGAGCTTCTGGCGGTCAAGCAGGCTTTCATTTGTGGGCTTTCCGTCGGCGGGTTGATCGCCCAGGCGCTATACAAGGTACGGCCTGACATGGTGCGGGGGCTGATCCTTTGCGATACCGCTCCCAAGATCGGTACTGCCGAAAGCTGGAATGCGCGGATTGAAACCGTCGCCGGCAAGGGGATCGGCAGCATCGTCGACGGTATCATGGAGCTCTGGTTTACACCCGCCTTCCGGCGACCCGAGAACACGGCTTATCACGGCTATTGCAACATGCTCGTGCGCCAGCCGGTGGAAGGCTATCTTGCTACCTGCGAGGCGATCCGCGATGCCGACTACACAGAGGCGGCCACGAAGATAAACGTTCCGACGATCTGCATTGTTGGAGACCAGGACGGTTCCACGCCGCCCGATCTCGTGAAGTCGATGGCCAAACTCATTCCTGACGCCCGCTTCGAGATCATCCAAAATGCCGGCCATATCCCCTGCGTGGAGCAGCCGGAGGCGCTGACGGCGGTTATCCGCGCATTCATCGATTTCGCATTGCATGGAGAAGAAAGCCCATGAGTGAACGCCATCCGTCATCCGAGCGCTTTGAGCAGGGGATGGCCACACGTCGTGCCGTACTCGGCGATGCCCATGTTGATCGCGCCGAAGCGAGTTCGACCCCCTTCGACAAGCCCTTTCAGGACCTGATCACGGAAGCCGCCTGGGGACACGTCTGGTCGCGCCCGACACTGACGCGCCGCGAGCGGTCGATCGTGACGATCGCGCTTTTAGCCGCGCTCGGCCAGGACGACGAGGTGGCAATGCACGTCCGTGCCACTGCCAATACAGGCGCCTCGCGCGACGATATCTGCGAAGCCCTGCTGCATGTGGCAATCTATGCTGGCGTGCCTGCCGCCAATCACGCCATCAAGATCGCCAAGCATGTTTTCGAACAGATGGACGCTGGAAAGGCGGCCTGAAAGGCATAGGATGTCCGAACTCACCAACCGTAAGCCCGAAACCGGCGCCTTTTTCGCTCGTGACCGCGCCTGGCACGCACCGGCCCTCACCCCAGGCTACAAGACCTCCGTTCTGAGATCGCCGCAGCGCGCCCTCTTGTCGCTTGATGGCACGATCTCTGAAATAACCGGTCCCGTCTTCGGTCATTCGCTGATCGGCGATTTAGACAACGACCTGATCCATAACTTTGCCAAACCGGGCGAGAGCGCCATCGGCGAGCGTATCGTGGTTCATGGTCGCGTGCTTGATGAACGCGGCCGACCCGTGCCCGGTACGCTCGTCGAATTCTGGCAGGCCAATGCGGGGGGCCGCTACCGCCACAAGAAAGAAACCTACCTCGCCGCTATCGATCCGAACTTCGGCGGTTGCGGGCGCTGCATCACCGACGATGATGGCCAATATGCATTCCGCACCGTTCGCCCCGGTGCCTATCCCTGGCCTAACGGCGTCAACGACTGGCGTCCGGCCCATATCCACTTCTCGATCTTCGGCCATGGCTTCGCTCAGCGCCTGATTACCCAGATGTATTTCGAGGGCGACCCGATGATCTGGAAGTGCCCTATCGTCGGCACCATTCCGGACAAGCGCGCCATTGAGCAATTGATTGCGCCACTCGACTGGGGCAACACGATCCCGATGGATGCACGCGCATACAAGTTCGACATCGTGCTTCGCGGTCGCCGCTCGACGATGTTCGAAAACCGATTGGAGGGGAACTGATGGTGCAGCAGCTCGACTACCTCAAGGAAACACCATCACAAACAGCAGGTCCTTATGTCCATATCGGCCTGACCCCAAACTTCTGCGCTATCAACGGCGTCTACGAAACCGACCTCGGCTCGGTGATGACCAACGACAAGACGCTCGGCGAGCGCATCACCGTGACTGGCCGTGTTTTTGATGGCGCAGGTGCGCTGGTGCGCGATGCCGTCGTAGAAATCTGGCAGGCCGACAGCGTCGGTCTTTACAACAGCCCGGCCGAGCTGCGCGGAACGGCCGATCCCAACTTCAGCGGCTGGGGACGCTGCCCGACACGCGCCGACGACGGCGTTTTCACCTTCGAGACGATCAAGCCCGGCTGCGTCCCTTACAAGGACGGGCGCAAGATGGCACCGCACATCACCTTCTGGATTGTCGCCCGCGGCATCAACATCGGCCTTCATACGCGGATGTATTTTCCCGAGGAGGTCGAGGCCAACAAAGCCGACCCGCTGCTTCTGCGCATCGAGCACAGGGAGCGCGTGGACACGCTGATCGCTCAACGCGAGGGATCGACCTACACCTTCGATATCCGCCTGCAAGGAGACAGGGAGACCGTGTTCCTGGATATTTGACCACATGGGCCGTGCGCCGAAAGCATTGCAGGCGCAGTGATCGGCCCTAGCAAGAAAGACGCCGATGACTATCTCAGCTTTCGATCACCCCTTTCTCTCCGGACTGCTTGGCGACGACGAGACGGCATCTTATTTTTCCGCGGCGGCGGATATACGCGCCATGCTCGGGTTCGAAGCGGCACTCGCCAGGGCCGAGGCCATTCATGGTCTGATTTCGCACGAGGCCGCACGCCATATCGACATCTCCTGCGCAAGGTTTGAACCGGATGTTGTCCGTCTGAGAACAGCCACTGCCCGCGATGGAGTTGTGGTTGCAGAACTCGTCAAGCAGCTTCGGGAGGCGGTCGGAAGTCCGTATTCGGATTGCGTTCATCTCGGTGCCACGAGCCAGGATCTCATTGACACCAGCCTCATGGTGCGCCTCAGGGCTGTCGCGTTCCTGTTTTCGAGCCGCCTTTCAAGGATCTCACAGGAATTCGACAGTCTCGACGCACGGTTTGGCAAAGTTGCCCTGATGGGGCGAACACGCATGCAGGCGGCCATCGCGATTACCGTGTCGGACCGCCTTCGTGCCTGGCGAGCGCCGCTCGAGGCTCATCGCGACAGGCTGACCCAACAGCGGTTTGTCCTGCAATTTGGTGGGGCCGCGGGCACGCTCGAGAGACTTCAAGACAAGGCTCCGGCCATACGGGCCGCCCTTGCCCAGGAGCTCGGCCTTTCCGATGAGCCGCAGTGGCAAAGCCAACGGGGATTGATCGCTGACCTTGCCAATCTGTTTTCTCTCATCAGCGGAAGCCTTGGCAAGTTCGGCCAGGACATCGCGCTTTTGGCGCAGGCGGGCGACGAGATCGAGCTTGCAGGTGGCGGTGGTTCGTCAGCCATGGCGCACAAGCACAATCCCGTCGCAGCCGAAACGCTGGTCGCTCTTGCACGCTTTAACGCAACCCAGCTTTCCGGCATCCATCAGTCGCTGGTGCACGAGCAGGAGCGATCAGGTGCTGCCTGGACGCTGGAATGGCTCATTCTGCCGCAAATGGCTGTGGCGACCGCCGCTTCTTTGCGTCTGGCGCTCGAGCTGGCGGGTAGCATCCGGCGAATTGGGCTTAAATCATAACCGCCAATGCATGAGTTTCGCCATTTATTTCATTTTACATTACCGTTTTGAATGAGACACAATCGCCGGGATTTAGCCCCGGGCTAATCCGGCGTAGGAGTGCGCCATCGATATGGGAGGATTTATGAAACGGTTTGTCCTGACCGCGGTTGCGGCAATAGTCATGAGCACAGCGGCCTACGCCGATGCCATCAAGGTGGGTGTCGTCGGACCGTTCTCGGGTCCATTTGCCCTACAAGGTAAGAACTTCAAGGCCGGCATCGACGCCTATATGGCGATCAACGGCAACAAGGTCGGCGACAATACCGTTGAGGTGATCTACCGCGACCTTCCGGCCGCCGATCCGGCAAAGTCCAAGGCACTGGCGCAGGAGCTGGTTGTCAAGGAAAAGGTGCAGTACCTCGCCGGCTTTTATTTCACGCCTGACGCGATGGCCGTGACGCCGATCCTGCAGCAGGCCAACACCCCGCTCGTCATTATGAACGCCGCCACATCGGCGATCGTTACCAAGAGCCCCCTGGTTGTGCGCACGTCGTTCACCACCTGGCAAACCTCGACGCCCATCGCAAAGGTTGCTCATGATGCCGGCGTCGGCAAGGTGATTTCCGTCGTCAGCGACTACGGGCCGGGCGTCGATGCCGAAAATGCCTTCAAAGCGGCCTTCGAGAAGGAAGGCGGTCAAGTTGTCGAAGCAATCCGCATGCCGCTCTCGACCAACGATTTCAGCCCGATCATGCAGCGCATCAAGGATTCCGGTGCGCAGGGCGTCTTCGCCTTCCTGCCGTCCGGTCCGACCACGCTTGGCTTTGTCAAGGCTTACAATGAGAACGGTCTCAAGGCTGCCGGCATCAAGTTCTTCGCGCCAGGCGACCTGACCCAGGAATCCGACCTTCCGGCGTTGGGCGATGCAGCGCTCGGCATCCAGACGACCTTCCACTATGCCGTCTCGCATGACTCGCCAGAAAATAAGGCATTCGTCGAAGCCGCGGCCAAGGCAATCGGCAACAAGGCAGAGCTGTCTTTCCCAGCCGTCGGCGCTTACGACGGCATGCATGTCATCTACAAGATGATCGAGGCCACCGGCGGCAAACAGGACGCTGCCAAGGCAGTCGAGGCCGTCAAGGGTCTGACGTGGGTTAGCCCGCGCGGCCCGGTCTTGATCGATCCGGAAAGCCGCCACATTACGCAGAACATCTACCTGCGCGAGGTCACCAAGGCTGATGATGGCACCTATTACAACAAGGAAGTCCAGACATTCGAAAAGCAGGGCGACCCTGGCCTTAAAGCTGCGAAGTAAGGGCGTCTGATACCGGCGGCAGACCAGATATGGGTTGCAGCGCGCAACGCGCGCTGCAAGCACCAAATATGCCGGCCCGCTCCAACAGCATCGGGATAGCCTCATGCAAACAGTCTTCAGCATAGCCGTCGATGCGCTTGCCTATGGCATGGTGCTGTTCGTCATCTCGATCGGTCTGTCCGTGACGATGGGACTGATGCGTGTCGTCAATCTTGCGCACGGTGCATTTGCCATGATCGGGGGATACATTGCATCCTATGCGGCACATGACCTCGGGCTCGGCTACGGCGCTGCCGTGATTGCCGCTGTCGTTGGTACAGTCGTCATCGCAATTCCTGTCGAACGCTTCCTCTATCGGCGCATCTACGGGGCGCCGGAACTGACGCAGGTGTTGATGACGATCGGCATCACGTTCTGCATCATCGGTATTGCGAACTACGTCTTCGGCCCGACCCTGAAGACAATCCCCTTACCGTCAGGCCTTCAGGGCTCGGCTGATCTTGGCTTCAGAACAATCCCCGTCCACCGCTTGTTTGCGATCCTATGCGGTCTCGCTGTCGCAGGCGGGCTTTGGTACGCGATCGAACGAACAGGCTTCGGGGTAAAGCTGCGTGCCTCCGTTGACAACGCCGCGATGGCGGCAGCACTTGGGGTGCGTACCGAGATCATCTACGCGCTAAGCTTTGCCGTGGCCGTTGGGCTTGCGGCTTTTGGCGGCGTTGTCGGCGCCGAACTGCTGCCGGTCGAGCCATACTATGCGCTGCGGTACATGGTGACCTTCCTCGTCGTCGTCTCTGTCGGCGGCGCGGGGTCGATCCCGGGCGCATTGATCGCCTGCCTCGTGCTCGGCGGCATCGACACGACAGGGCGTTACCTGATGCCGGAGTTCGGCGAATTCTTCTTCTACCTCGCGGTCATTGCCATCATCTGTGTCTTCCCGCGCGGTCTTGCGGGAAGGACAAAATAGAATGGCTATCGTCATGGACACCGAAGCAGCGCTTTCCACCTCCGCCCGGCCCCGGCGCTCATTTGGGCGCGACGTGGCAGGCGTCGCCACCATAATCCTCGTTGCTGTCATCGGCTATCTCCTGTTTCCGGACAATCTTGCACTGCTCACACGCATCGTCGCGGTAGCCTTGCTTGTCCTCTCACTCGATCTCGTCACCGGCTATTGCGGTGTTGCCACCCTCGGCCACGCGGCCCTCTTCGGATCAGGTGCCTATGCGGCCGGCATCCTCTCGGCTCACTACGGCATCAATGATCCGCTGCTGATGACGCTTGCAGGCGTGGTGGGCGGGGCAGCAGCCGGATTGGTCAGCGGCGCCATTATCCTGCGTGGCCATGGCCTGCCGCAGCTCGTCCTGTCGATCGCGCTGATCAACCTCTTCCACGAGTTCGCCAACAAGGCGTCCAGCTGGACCGGCGGCAGTGATGGCCTTTCGGGCATCTCAGCTGATCCGATCTTCGGCTACTTCGAATTCGATCTCTACGGCCATACCGCCTATGTCTTTGCGCTCATTCTGTTGCTGATCGTCTTCGTCATCCTGCGCCTGCTCGTACGCTCGCCCTTCGGCATGCTGTGTCGCGGCATCAAGGAGGATCCGATACGTATTCGCGCGATGGGAGCCTCGCCAAAGGCCGCCCTGATGAAGATGTATGTGATCTCGGGTGCGGTCGCCGGCGTCGGTGGGGCGCTTAACGCCATCACCACACAGGTCGTCGGCCTCGACAGTCTGTCCTTCACGCTATCGGCCGAAAGCTTGGTCATGCTTGTCCTCGGTGGCACGGGTTCACTGTTCGGCGCGCTTTCGGGAACCGTCATCTTTATGCTGTTTGAGGACTATGTCTCAGCGGCAAATCCGTTCCATTGGCTGACGATGGTCGGTGCGCTTTTGATCGGCGTCGTCCTGTTTGCGCCCAAAGGGCTCTATGGTTCCACTGCCGGCTTCTTCCGCCGCAAGAGGGAGTCTGGACGATGAGCGCCGTCTTCGAAGTTATCAACCTGAAGAAATCCTTCGGGGGCCTTGCCGTGACGAATGACGTCTCGCTGACAATGGCGCCAGGCGATCGCGTTGCACTGATCGGGCCGAACGGTGCGGGCAAGACGACATTCGTCAACCTGGTGACGGGCAACCTGCAGCCGGATTCCGGTGATGTCCGTCTTGCCGGCGAAACAGTCACGAAGGTCGGGGCCAATGGCCGCGTCAAACGCGGACTGGTGCGATCTTTCCAGGTTACCCGGCTCTTCCTTGAGATGACGCCGGCCGAGCATGTGGCCCTTGCCATCCTTGAGCGTCAGGGACGCACGGGTCGCATGTTCGGAAATTATCTTGCCATGCCCGACGTCATGGACGAGGTGAACGATCTGCTAGGCACACTGGGGATCGCTCAGCTCATGCATCGCAGGGTGAACGAGATCGCCTACGGCCAGCAGCGTCTCCTGGAGATCGCCGTTGCCATGGCGTTGCGCCCGAAAGTCCTCTTGCTTGATGAACCAGCCGCGGGCGTTCCCCAAAGCGATACTGGCCGCATCGAGCAGGCGCTTGCCGATCTACCCGCCGATCTCGCCGTCCTGATGATCGAGCACGACATGGATCTTGTCTTCCGTTTCGCCAAGCGCGTCGTCGTTCTCGCCGCGGGCGCAATCATCTTCGATGGATCGCCCGCCGATGTCACCAAGGATGCCCGCGTTCGCGAGGCCTATCTCGGGAGCTATGCCAATGCCAGCCACGCCGCTTGAGGTCGAAAACCTGTCCGCCGGTTACGGACCGACACGCGTTCTCGAAGGCGTGTCGTTCTCCGTTCCCGCCGGCGCGCGCCTCGCCGTTCTCGGTCGTAACGGCATGGGCAAGACCACGTTGCTTGCAACACTTGCCGGACAGACCAAACGCTACGACGGCAGGATCCGAATTGGAGCTGCTGACGTAACCGCAATGCCGAGTGCGGCACGCGCACACAAGGGACTGGGCTATGTGCCGCAGGCGCGTTGCATCTTTCCGACACTGACTGTCGAGGAGAACCTCTTCGTCGGTTTGAAGGACCGGCCGAGGAGCGCGATCGAGGAAGCCTACGGCATGTTCCCGCGTCTGAAGGAGCGCCGCCGCAACCTCGGTAACCAGCTTTCGGGTGGCGAGCAGCAGATGCTCTCGACCGCGCGCACGATCCTCGGGCGTCCGTCGGTCCTTCTGCTCGACGAGCCGCTCGAGGGGTTGGCGCCCGTCATCTGCGAGGAGTTGATGGCCGCCTTCGCCGAGCTCGCAAAGACCGGTGACATGACCATTTTGCTGGTCGAGCAGCGTATTCAGAGCGCGCTGGATTTTGCCGACCACGTGATCGTCCTGGAGCGTGGCCGCCTTGCCTGGGCTGGTGCGCCGAAGGAACTGTCTGACGATCACGACGTCGTGGAGCGTCTGCTGGGTGTTGGCGGGCTTCACTGAACGCAGGCGATCGATCCTCCAGCGTCCCGGCACCTCATACTATTGGTGAAGGAGGCGACAATTGTATTTGAGGGACCGAGCAACCATCTATTAGACAGAAATGCGGAACATGCAGCTTCTGTACTGCCCAAATGTCATGATCCGTTTACCGAAAACAAACCATAGGCAGTTGCTTTCCGAAGCAAAAATCGATTGCTTAGGAAAATCTACCAGTTGACCTGATAGCCGATAGAAACGGCACCAACGATATGGGGTCGCCCATGGAATTCCACGCTTCGCTTGCTAATCATTATATGATTACGGTAGCGTTGTGGGGTCGGCCCAATTTGAAGACGCGATGAGTAAAGATCTGTTTCAGGTAAAGTTTTGGGGCGTTCGCGGCAGCATCCCGGTCTCGGGCCCCGAATTCGATCGCTATGGCGGTAACACCTCGTGTATCGAAATCCGCTGCGGTGAACACCGGATGATCTTCGACGCCGGATCAGGCGTACGCGAAGCCGGGCTTGCCATGCTTAACGAGGATGTCCGGGACGTCGACCTCTTTTTCAGCCATTGTCACTATGACCACATCATCGGTCTGCCCTTCTTCAAGGCGATCTACTACCCCACGATCGATCTTACGATCTGGTCCGGTCATCTCGATGGCAAGATGAGTACGAAAGAGATGATCGAGCAGTTCATCAGTCCGCCATGGTTCCCTGTCAAAACCGACATCTGCCAGGCGACGATGAGCTTCCGCGACTTTCACGCCGGCCAGACGCTGGAGCCGCGGCCCGGTGTCAAGATCAAGACCTTTATGCTGAACCATCCGGGCGGCGCGATCGGCTATCGCATTGAATGGAAGGGACGCTCGGTGGCCCTGATCTACGATATCGAGCATATCCCCGGCGTCTATGACCCGGTTGCGCTCGAGATGATGAAGGACGTCGATCTCGCCGTCTACGACTGCACCTATAACGAAGACGAAATGCAGCGTTTCAAGGGCTTCGGCCACTCCACCTGGCAGCATGGCGTCGAGCTCGCAAAAATGGCCGGCACCAAGCAGTTTGCCCTCTTCCACCATGCGCCCTCGCGAACGGATACGCAGCTGGAGCAGATGGAAAAGGAGGCCCAGGCGGCATTCCCAGGAGCGTTTGCCGCAAGGGACAATCAGGCCCTGGAGATCTAGCTCGATAGATCGCGCGCCGACATCCAGACGGCGCCCGGATGATGCATCGTTTCCGCGAAGAGACGGGTGAGGAATTCCCACTCCGATGCGCCATGCACCAGATGGTGGGTGAGTATGCCGACAGCCTCATCATCCGAACCAAAGCGTGCCTGCAACTGCGCCACCAATTCTGCGACCAGATCCGCATGCGGACGGTCCCCACGCTTTCCGCGGGTATTGACGACATCAACATGCGTATTCAGCAGGCGCATCGGGCTGCCAGCCTTGGCTTTGCCGAACACCGACAGCACATCGAAACCCTGCGCGCTGAGCTGCGGAACCAACTCTTCGCTAATCCTGTTCCAAGGCGGCACCAGCATCGGGATAAGCGTTTTGCCGTACAGTCTTTCAAGAGCGACAAGACCATCGCGCAACTCGGCAAGCACGACTTGCGCTTGCCGATGGCGGCCGAGCTCCTGTTTCTTCTCGTCCGAGCCGGCATGGTTTGCGTGCGACCAGCCATGAACGGCGACAAGCGCGTGATCTTCAAGGGACAGTCGTGTTGCTAGCGCTTCGCCGGTGAAGGCCGGGATGACCGCAATGGTCAGCGGGACAGACGACTGACGCGTGATCCTGAGCAGGGTCTCGAGCTCCTCAGTCGGCTCAATCGCGTCATCGTCGCGCAACCAAAGCCGTGCCTGTCGACCCGCCAACCGCCAGCGTTCCAGTTCCTGCCGCAGAGGTACCCATTCATCGTCGGTCATGCTTTTCGTCTCACATAGGTTTGCAGGATGGCATCGAGCGCTTTTGCTGCGACCTCTAGCGAACGCTCCTTAAGAACGAACTGACGCGCGCTTGCGCCCATCGTCGAGCGCCTGACGGGATCGTCAAGCAAGGCCGCGACTGCTGCTGCAAACGCCCTTGTATCGCCCGACGGTGTCAGGTAGCCGCTCACTCCGTCGATCACGACCTCGGGAACCCCCGCAGTCTTTTGCGCGATGACAGGGAGTCGCGCTGCCTGTGCCTCCAGATAGGCAAGCCCGTAGGCCTCCCCGCAACCCGGCCACACGTAAATGCCCGAGCGGCCAAGCTCATGAGCGATTTCTCCGGCGTTGAGTTCTCCGAGCCATTCGATGCGATGGGCTTCAATGGTGCTAAACAACCGCTCCACGTCGGCCCGCATTGGTCCATCCCCAGCAATTGCCAATGTCCAGGGACGATCGCCAATGAGCCGGAGCGCCTCTGCGAGCATCGTGTAGCTCTGCATCTTGTCGCCGCTGCGCATCATCGCAGCGGTGATCAGGCGCTGCGGCTTCGCCTGCGAAAGGGCGGTCGCAAAAAGTGTTGTGTCGATGAAGGGCTTCAGGGTGGCGAATGTAGCTGTCGGCAGGGCTTGTGCGAGCCCTGTTCGGTCACGCTCGGTCAAAACGATATTGACGGCTGCCTGGCCAGCGCCATCCACGACCAGTCGTTGTTGCTCGCCCCATTCCGTCGTATCTCTTTTGGCGGAGTAGGATGCCTCGGCTGTGACGTACGGAATTGCAAATTCCCGGCAGAGTGCAGGTCCGAACATGTCAGGCGATTTATAGTAGGGATGATAACAGAACCAGACATCGGGGCGCGGCTTGATCGACCAGTCCTGGCGCAGGCGCGAAAGCTCTGCTTGTGCGGCAGAGCGCCGGGCATTCGCCTCTTCCGGGGTCGCCGCGAAACTGCGAAATTCCGAGACTATTTCGACGCAATGCCCGCCGAGTTCGAGAGCCCGCATGATAAGACGCGCCATCAGTCTATCGCCCGACGGCACGGGGTGGTTCGGCGATTTCAAGGGTGCGTAGAACGCAATCCGCATTTCCGCACCTCCATCGACACACACTGTTCACAATCGTTGTATGGGTGTGCCACTAGAATTTCCGCTATTATCGGCTTTCGTAAGTTCTGCTGATAAACATGTGAAAGGCGATCGCAATCGGAGTGGCGGCAATTCCACCTCATTTCCGTCCTCTCTATTGTATTTGTCATTTGGTATTCAAGAACGGGAATGAATGGCGACGGTCGCTGCCACCAGTATTTTTTCAGAGCGTTCGATCAGAAGAGCCAGGCTTGGTTCCGGGCTCGTCATGTTCCTGTTCGTTCTCTTGCATCTCTCCAACCACGCGCTCGGCCTGATTTCAGTCGCCGCAGCCGACGATGGGCGAAGGTTTTTCCTGTCAATCTGGCGCAACCCCGTCGGAACGGTGGTGTTCTACGGTGCTGTCCTTGTTCACATCACACTGGTTTTGCGTTCTGTCTACGGGCGCCGGAGCCTGGTGATGCCAGCCGCAGAGATGGCGCAGATTGTGCTCGGGCTCGCGATTCCGCTTTTGCTGATCGATCACGTCATCGGCACGCGGATTGCTCACACGCTCTTCCAGCTTCGGGATGACTACGAGACAATCGTTCGCCTGCTCTGGATCACCTCCCCCGGCAATGGTTGGCGCCAGGTCATTGCGCTTCTTGCCGTCTGGATCCACGGCTGCATCGGCCTGCACTTCTGGCTGCGCTACCGCCCCTGGTACGACAAGGTCGCCCCAATGCTTTTAGCCGTTGCGATCCTCTTGCCGGTGCTTGGCATACTCGGCTTCATCGAAATGGGTCGAACGATTGCGGAACCTGCCTACGAAGGCATGGTCGATACCCATCGCTATCAGGAAAACCTCAACATCCGCTACTATTCGGACCCGCAAGCGCAGCGGCAGATCGCGATCATCCGGGCGGGCCTGTACGGGTCGTTTTCCGGTGCGCTGTTGATTGTCGTCGGTGCACGGACTTTTCGGCGATGGAGGGAGCGGGTCAATCAAATCACCGTGCGATATCCAGGCGGAGAGGCAATCAGCGTGCCGCGCGGCTTCACGGTTCTGGAGGCAAGCAGGCTCGGTGGCGTGCCGCACTATTCCGTCTGTGGCGGCAAGGGGCAATGTTCGACTTGCCGTGTCCAGATTCTTAGCCCCCATGACGATCTGCCACCCCCCGACAAGCTGGAGCAATCGACGCTGAAAAGGATCAAGGCCGCGTCCGACGTGCGCCTTGCATGCCAGCTGCGACCAACCCATGACGTGACGGTCGCGCCGCTGCTCGTTGCGGCATCGGAGACGACATTGCCACCCAACACCCAGGAGACGAGCCCTGGACGTGAACGCGAGATCACCGTCCTCTTCTGCGATATCCGTCATTTCACATCACTGACGGAAACTCGGCTTCCATTCGACATCGTATTTCTGCTCAACCGCTATTTTGCGCTCGTCGGCAATGCCGTCGAAAAGGCCGGCGGACGCATAGACAAGTTCATCGGCGATGGCGCCATGGCGCTCTTCGGCATTGGCAGCTCTCCGCAGGAGGCCTGCCGTCAGGCGCTTGTCGCGGCGGCGACCATCGTGCGTGACATCGAGAAGCTCGGAGCCGAGCTTTCGGACGAACTCTCCATGCCGCTTCACATTGCCATTGGCATTCATGCCGGCCCCGCAGTCGTCGGAACGCTTGGCTACGGCCGGGTGCGCAGCGTGACCGCGATCGGCGACACGGTCAACGTTGCAAGCCGATTGGAGACAGCTGCCAAGGAATTCGATGCAGCCATTGTCATTTCCGAAACCGTCGCGAGCCTTTCGGGTGCGGATACGGCGGGCGTGGAAAGCCGTGAAATCAGTGTGCGCGGTCGTGCTTTGCCCTTGAAAGTCTATGTCATTCCGAGTGACAAAGCCGTCGAACTGGTCGAAGGAAAAGATGTATGACGAGCCGCGGCTGGCTCAAGCCCAAATTCTGGCAGAAACGCCTGCGCAAGGCGCGCAATGCTGTCGCAAGCAGGTTCTTCAATACCCGCACCGGCAGGCGGTTGCTGATTGAGAACATCGGGCCGCGGGTCGTATCGATGACGGTCGATGCGGGTGATCATCTGATGACTTTTTCGCCCTCCGACTACATCGGCCGCAAGGTCTTTCGAAAGGGGCACTTCGAGCGCGACAAGGTTGACCGGCTGATCACGGTGCTGCGCGAGCGCGGCCTGATGCGCAAGAACGGCTATCTTCTGGAAATTGGCGGCAACATCGGAACGCAGACCGTCTACTTCGCGCTGAGCGGCGCCTATGCCCACATCGTCAGCATCGAACCCGATCCGCGTAACTTCGCGTTGCTGCAGAAGAATATTCGCCAGAACAAGCTCGATGGAACGGTGACGCTTGTCAATTGCGCTGCCGGGGCAACCGCAGGCGAGATCGACTTCTTCATGAACGCCCATAATCATGGAAAAAGCAGCGCGTACCGAAAGAGCGCCAGCGATGAGAAGACGAGGGTCGCAGTCAAGCCGGTGACAGAGGTTCTCGACGAGCTTTCTATCAATCCTGCCGATATAGGCCTGGTCTGGATGGATATCGAAGGCTATGAGCCCGTCGCCTGCCGCTCCATGCTGCCGCTCCTGTCGCGCCGCGTTCCTCTCTACATGGAGTTCACACCGCTCTTCTATGGTCCTGAACAGACCCGCGAATTCATCAAGACCCTTGCCGGATTCTATGAGAATTGCCTGGTCTTCTTCGAGGAGGAAGAGCAGGAGATGAAGGTCGCCGACCTGCCTGGCAGCATCGAACAGTATGACGTTTTGTTTCTTCCCTGATTATTTCCGGCGATAAAGAAAGTAGCGGCCTTCCTTTACGCCCGCAGGAAGCGCCAATGGTTGAAGCTCCGGGCGATCCAGCGGCAGACCGCTGACCGCTATTCCGTCTTTTGCAAGAACGCCGACCATCAGTTGCGGCAGCCATGTCAGTGTAACGGCGTCAATATCGTCATGGCCGGTACCGATATCGGCATGTGCGAGCGCTGCCCCGATCCCGACGAAAGACTGGCCGGATTGGCGGATATCGCCTGTTACCATATTTTCTGCCGGCGGCGTTGAGGACGAATACGAGCGGACCTCACGGTCGAAGGCAATAATGCGGCGCTCTGGAAAGAGCTCACGCAGATGATCGTAGGTGCGGCCGTTGCCAAGGCCAAATTCCAGCACCGGGCCTTCGGTGCCGTTCACAAGCTCGACGATAGCATTGAGGATATCGCGCTGAGCCGCCAAACGGCGGATGAAGCTGTCCAGACGGCTCATCTATGTTCTTGTCCATTCAACCATTTTTCGACAGCGGTGCTAGCACACGAAACTATATGAAGTCGATTGCCGTAGTTGCAAAATGACGTTGCAGTCACAGCATGGGTGTGTCTAGGCTCCTCAAATGAACGACGTTTCGAATGAAAGATTCTTTGCTGACGTGCCTGTCTTCACCGACTTCGAGCGGGTGACGGATACGAGCAACTATCACCCGCTTCCGGACGGCTGGTTCCTGGCGTTGGCTGACATCGTCAGTTCGACACAGGCGATCGCGGCCGGCCGTTATAAGGACGTGAACATGGCGGGCGTCAGTGTCATCTCAGCCATCCTGAATGCGGTTGACAAGGGCGATTACCCCTTTGTGTTCGGGGGCGACGGCGCCGTCGTCGCGCTGCCAGGGAACCTGGAAAGTGCCGCGCGCGGGGCATTGGCAGCGGCGCAGCGCTGGGTTGAGGAGGAAATGGGCCTGAGCCTGCGCATTGCGGTCGTACCGATCGCGGATATTCACAAGGAAGGTCTCGACGTTCGCGTCGCACGCCATGCAGCCAGCCCGTTTGTCAGCTACGCAATGTTTGCCGGAGGCGGAGCAAGTTGGGCCGAGCGCCAGATGAAAAATGGACGCTACAATGTCGAGCCGGCGCCGCCGGGTACGCGGCCGGACCTGACCGGTCTGTCATGCCGCTGGAGCCCGATTGCGGCACGCAACGGCGAAATCGTCTCAATCATCGCGGTACCGGCCGAGGGCGGCCGTCCGACTGCCGAGTTTCGCAAGCTCGTGATGGATGTCGTGGCAGTCTCCGCCGAACAGGGACGTGGCGGCCACCCCATCCCCCCGGATGGCCCCGACTTTGCCTTTTCGATGAAGGGTGTCGATCGCGAGGCGCGGGCGACCGCGCCGCCGAAAAGGCGCCTGAGACAGAAGCTGTTCATCCTCCTTCAGATTGCCCTTGTGGTCGTCCTGCACCAGTTGGGTGCGAAGCTCGGCCGCTTTGATGCCCGGCGTTACACTCAGGATGTTTCCGGCAATTCCGATTTCCGCAAGTTCGACGACGGCCTGAAGATGACGATCGACGTCGACGCGGATCATCTCGGCCGCATTCAGACGCTCCTCGAGGAGGCGAAAGCAAAGGGCGTTGCCCGCTACGGCCTGCACCGGCAGTCCTCTGCGCTCATGACCTGTTTCGTTCCGACGCCGCTTTCGCGTGATCACGCCCACTTCATCGACGGCGCCAGCGGCGGCTATGCCGTGGCGGCCAGCCAGATCACGGGAAAGCAGCTATCGGGCGTAGAAATCACGCCTTGACGATGTGGTCGGCGGATAATCGAAGACGCGCAAAGACATTGCGAGTGTCGACGATCAGCCGTGCACTGTTTGCGATCAGCGCGTAGTCGAGATTATCGTGATCAGTCGCCACCAGAACGGCGTCACAGGCGTCCAGCAGCTCTTGTGTGAGGTCGACCGATTTGCGGCCTTTCAAGTGCTGGTACTCGCGTGTCGAGGGGATCTCGCCGACATGAGGATCGTGGTAGTCGGCCTTGCCGCCCCGCTCTTCGATGATCTCCATCAGGCGCAGCGAGGGGCTCTCGCGTATGTCGGCGACATTCTTCTTGTAGGCCAGACCAAGAACCAGCACGCGTGAGCGACTAAGCGCCTTTCCGGAACGCATGTCGAGTGCCTCGGCAAGTTTGCCGACGACGTAGCGCGGCATTGCCGAGTTGATCTCGCCAGCGAGCTCGATGAAGCGCGTCGGCAGCTCGTATTCGCGGGACTTCCAGGTAAGGTAGAAGGGATCGATCGGGATGCAGTGACCACCGAGCCCCGGCCCGGGATAGAAGGGCATATAGCCGAACGGCTTGGTCTTTGCCGCCTCAATCACTTCCCAGACATCGACGCCCATGGCGGCATAGACTGTCTTCAACTCGTTGACGAGCGCGATGTTGACCGACCGGAAGATGTTCTCCGTCAGCTTGACGGCCTCAGCCGTTGCGTTGGACGACACCGGAACGACGGTCTTGACCACCGCTCCGTAGAAGCCTTTCATGAGCGCCAACGCCTGCGGACCGTCGCCAGCGACAACCTTGGGGATCGTCGCCGTATGATAATGCTGGTTGCCCGGGTCCTCACGCTCGGGGGAAAAGCCGACGAAGAAATCCGTGCCGGACTTGAGGCCGGTTTTCTCCAGAATAACCTTGACGACATCGTCCGTGGTGCCCGGATAGGTCGTAGACTCCAGAACCACAAGCTGACCGGCCCGCAGATGCTCGGCAATCGATCGGGACGTCGCCTCCACAAAGGACAGATCGGGGTCGCGGTGTTTGGTGAGCGGTGTCGGAACACAAATGACGATGACATCGCAAGCCGCGAGCCCGGCAAAATCCGTGGTGGCGGAGAAGCGCCCGCCGTCCATCTCAGTGGCGAGATCATCGTTTGCGACGGCATCGATATAGGAGTGCTGCGCATCCAGGGAGACGATTTTCTTCGGGTCGATGTCGAAGCCGGTGACAGCAAAACCGCTGCGGGCAATGGCAATTGCCAAGGGCAAGCCGACATAGCCGAGCCCTATGACGCCGGCTTTGGCGCTTCGTGTTTCAATCTTGTTTGAAAGGATGTCGTAGGCGAAGGAGCTGGCCAAGGCAGGTCTCATCTGAGTGCTGAAGGTATTCCTGATCTAATGGAAGACCGAGGCAATTGAAACCGCGAAGAGCTCACTGAGGAGTGACGGGATCGTGAAATTTCACGCCGTGGCTGTGCCTCGATCTCCCCACAGGTCCCGCCAGTGTGACCAAAAAGACTCGGGTACGCCAAGAGATTGCATCGCAATGGCAGAAAATGCGCGGATGCCATTGTTTGAGGTCGGGGCGATGCTTACTTATGTTTAATAACGAACCACGAGAAAGGATTGCCTGTTCCGCCCGCTTTAACAAGGGTTTGACAGGTGCCGCTGCCGGGCTCCCGGCAGATCGTTGACACAATATTACCGCTCGTCCATCCTCTTTCCCCGCCCTGCGCACGGCGTTGCTGCAGGCAGGGGTGCCGATGTCTTTCGGGAATGGACGTGCTTTATGAGGATACTACCGAGAATGGGCACGATTGAATCCACCGTCTCCACTATCTTGCTGGATCGGGTCGCGGAATGGCTGACAAATTCTTCGTTGGCTGGCGATGACCTCGAGACCATCGTTCGCGGATTTTGCGAGCGTATCGCGGCAGCGGGCTTGCCGATCGTGCGCGTGCACCTGACGTTTTCGATGCTGCACCCGCTCTACGACGCGCTGGGCTTCACGTGGCGACGCGCAAGCGGCGTTACGATCGAGGGGTTTCGCCATAGCGCGGCGGGACAGAAGCCCGACCGCTTCCTGCAGAGCCCCTACTACTACCTGTTGGACAACAATCTGCAGCATATTCGCCGCCGGATTCCGGCCGATGGACCGGCTGAGTTTCCGGTCTTCATCGATCTGCGGCAGGAACGCATCACCGACTATCTGGCTTTCGTTCAGCCGTTCGGCGACGGCTCTGTTCAGGGCATGATGGGGTCGTGGTCAACCGATAGCCCTACCGGTTTCTCTGATGACATGATCGATGCGCTGCTGCGCATGCAGAACCACCTCGCCGTGGCCGCCAAGATGGCGGTTCTCGGAAAGCTCGCCAACAACATGCTGACCACCTATCTGGGCGGCGATGCTGGCAAGCGGGTGCTTAACGGCCAGATCCGTCGTGGTGACGGCGAGACGATCCGTGCCGCGCTCGTCATGGGCGATATGCGTCAGTCGACCATGTATGCCGAGAAGGAGGGCAGGCAGGCCTACATCGAGACGCTGAACCAGTTCTTCGATGCGATCGCTGCGCCGTTCAATCGCAATGGTGGCGAGATCCTGAGTTTCCTCGGGGATGGGTTTTTGGCGGTCTATCCCTGCGGCCGACACAAGGACCCCTCCAAGATTGCCTGTCAGGCCGCACTTTCGGCCGTCCATCAGGCGCAAGCGCGCGTTGCGGAATTGAACCGGGAACGAATGGATGCGGGCCTGAGCAAGGTTTCCTACGGGATCGGCCTGCACGTCGGCAACGTGATGTTCGGCAATGTCGGCCTGAAGGACCGGCTCACCTTCTCCGCGTTCGGCTCGGCTGTCAACGAGGTCCAGCGCCTGCAATCGCTGACAAAGAAATATTCGAGCGAGGTTGTCGCAAGCCAGGCATTTGCCGGCTACTGCGGTGGCGAGTGGCGCACCTTGGGCGAGGAAAAGCTGCGCGGCGTCCGCCAAAAGGTCACCGTCCTGCAACCACATGTGCCAGCCCCCGTCCTGCATGTCGAAGAGAAATTCCGCGAGGTTGCGCCGACTGGCCTTTCAGAGGCGGAGCAGGTCATCATGCTTCATCGCGATGCTCGCAAGCAGGCCAATAAGCCAACAGTCGAGAAGTTCATGCAGTAGCGGCACCGCTCCTCAAGACGGGTCCAGATTTCATCTTGCACTGCGCAAGACATACGCCGGTTTTTCCGTGTCCGTCATCAACTGGACACCCCGATTGCGGTACGGTAGTGTGCCTTAACGGGAACATAAAAACTGGGGAATTTCATTGGTATGGCGTCCGCCTCGGATCTGTTGCGCATCGAGAATCTTGACGTTTCTTTCTCGGTCTTCGGCGATCGTCTGCGCGTCGTAAAGAACGCGAACATCCGTATTTTGCCGGGCAAGGTCACTGCGCTTGTCGGAGAATCCGGCTCAGGTAAATCGGTGATTAGCCAAAGCATAATGGGTATTCTCCCGAACCCGGCTGCTGCCGAGGGGCGTATCCTTTTTACCGACCCGTTGAACGGCAAGACGACGGACATTCTTCGCTACTCGCGCGACAGTGAGGAGATGCGCGACCTGCGTGGCCGCCGCATGGCGACGATTTTTCAGGAGCCGATGACCTCGCTGTCACCGATCCACACGGTCGGCAATCAGATCAGCGAAGCGCTCCTCATCCACACCGATGCCGACAAGAAGCAAGCGCGCGAGAAAACCGAGGAGATGCTGGGTCTCGTCGGCTTTGCCAATCCGAAGCGCACGTTTGACATGTACCCGTTCGAGCTGTCGGGTGGCATGCGCCAGCGCGCGATGATCGCAATGGCGCTGATCTGCAATCCGGCGCTCTTGATCGCCGATGAGCCAACAACTGCGCTCGACGTGACGATCCAGGCGCAGATCCTGGAACTGCTGCGCGATCTCCAGCACAAGCTCGGAATGGCGATGCTGTTGATCACCCATGATCTTGGCGTCGTCGCCAACATGGCCGACGAGGTCGTGGTGATTTATCACGGCGAGATCATGGAGGCGGGGCCGGTCGAGTCGATCTTCCGCAATCCTCAGCATCCATATCTCAAGGGCCTGATGGCGGCCGTTCCGCACTTCGACATGAAGCCTGGTGAGCGCCTCAAGGCGCTGCGCGACGTGCCGGTCAATCTCGAATCCCTGATCGGCAAGAAGAAGGTGAAGGCGGAGGGGCCGGAAATCCTGCTTTCGGTTAACAACCTGTCGAAGACGTTCAAGACGCGTAATCGCGGGCTGTTCGGAACACGCGAGGCCGCGCTGGTTCACGCCGTCGATGACGTCAGTTTTGATATCCGGCGCGGTGAATGTCTTGGACTTGTTGGCGAATCCGGATGTGGCAAGACGACCGTCAGCAAGATATTGATGCGTGCCGTAACTCCGGACGGTGGCACTGTTATCTTCAACGACGGCAAGGATGTCATCGACGTCTTGTCCGTCTCGGGTGACGATCTGCAGGAATTGCGCACCAAGATACAAATGGTCTTCCAGGATCCGGTCTCTTCGCTGTCGCCGCGCATGACGGTACGCAACATCCTCAGCGAGCCTCTGGAGATCCATGATCGCGGAGATGGCGCCGAGCGCAAACAGCGCGTGGAGGCGCTGATGGGCGCAATCGGCCTCGACCGACGCTATCTGAACCGTTATCCGCACAGTTTCTCTGGCGGACAGCGCCAGCGTATCGGTATTGCGCGTGCATTGGCACTCGGGCCGAAGCTTATCATTCTCGACGAGCCAGTGTCGGCGCTCGACGTTTCCGTCCAGGCCCAGATCCTCAACCTGCTCAAGGACCTGCAAAAGGATCTCGGGCTCACCTATCTCTTCATCTCGCACAATCTTGCAGTCGTCGACTACATGGCCGACCGTATCGCAGTCATGTGCAAGGGGCGCATCGTCGAGATCGCACCGCGCGAGATCATTCTTCGCGATCCCGTGCATCCTTATACGAAGTCCCTGTTGGCGGCTGTGCCCTTCCCCGACCTGAACCGGCCGCTCGATTTCGAGGCGCTGAGAAGGAATGGCGCCGCAGACAAGCAGAATTGGGGTATCACCTTTACTGCGGAGCATGATGAGGCTTCCGAACTGGCCTATGCAGATCTCGGCAATGGCCATTTCGTTCGAGCCCGCAAGGGTGCGGACGCAAAGGAGCTTCGCTCATGGTAACGCGACGCACGTTTCTCGGTGGCCTTGTTGGTTCGGCGGTGCTGCCTTCGCTCGCCAAGGCGGCGGCCGATCGCGACATCGAGCCCGAATTCCTCAGGGATTGGCTACGAGCGGGCCGTATTCCCGCCATGGTCGATCGCCTGCCGACCCATCCCCGCATCGTCAACATGAAGGAGACGGGGCGCCAGCCCGGCGTTTATGGCGGCACGGTGCGCACGATCATCGGCAGCCAGAAGGACATTCGCTACATGACCGTCTACGGCTATTCTCGCCTGATCGGTTATGACAAGCACCTGATGTTCCAGCCGGATATTCTGCTTGGTTTCGAATCCAAGGACGACACGGTCTTCACCTTCCATCTTCGCGAGGGACACCGCTGGTCTGACGGCGCACCCTTCACGGTCGACGACTTCCGTTACTGGTGGGAAGATGTGATCCTCAACAAGAACCTGACGCCGGGTGGCGGTGCGCTCGAACTCAGACCGCACGGCAGTTTGCCGAAGTTCGAAGTCATCGACGCCTTGACTGTTCGCTATACCTGGGAACGGCCCAATCCGATGTTCATGCCGGCCCTCGCCGGTCCGCTACCGCTGGTGATCTGTGGACCCGGACACTACCTCAGGCAATTCCACAAGAAATATCAGGACGATTTCCGTCTTTCGGCGCTGATGAAAGAAAACCGCGTCAAGAAGTGGGCGGACTTGCACATCAAGATGTCGCGGGCCTCGCGCCCCGAAAACCCGGAATTGCCCACACTCGATCCGTGGCGCAACACCACGCCGTTGCCAGCCGAACAATTCGTCTTCGTCCGCAACCCATTCTTCCATCGGGTTGACGAGAACGGGGTGCAACTTCCCTATATCGATCAGTTCGTCCTCAACGTCAGCTCGTCTTCAATCATTGCCGCCAAGGCGGGCGCCGGTGAATCGGACTTGCAGGCGACTGGTGTTGACTTTAGCGACTACACCTTCCTTAAGGACGCAGAAAAGCGGTTCCCGGTGAAAGTCAACCTGTGGAAGCAGGTGCGCGGATCGCGTGTTGCGCTGCTGCCGAACCTCAACTGTGCCGATGAAGTCTGGCGCAACCTCTTTCGCGAGGCACGGTTTCGCCGCGCGCTGTCGATGGCGATCGATCGGCATGAGATCAACATGGTTGCCTTCTATGGTCTCGGCACGCCAAGCGCTGACACCGTTTTGCCCGATAGTCCGCTCTTCAGGCCCGAATATGCGGACGCCTTCATTGCCCACGATCTGGATCAGGCAAACGCCCTTCTTGACGAGCTCGGACTGACGAACCGTGGCTCTGACGGCATCCGTTTGTTGCCGGACGGTCGCCGCGCCGAGATCACGGTGGAAACGGCCGGCGAAAGCAATCTCGACACCGACGTCTTGGAGCTGGTGCGCGACCATTGGCTTGAGGTCGGTCTCGCTCTCTACACCCGCACCTCGCAACGCGACGTTTTCCGCAGCCGTGCCATGAGCGGCACCATCATGATGTCGATCTGGTACGGCATCGAGAACGGAGTCGCAACCGCAGACATGTCTCCGGGGCAGCTTGCGCCAACGCTTGACGATCAACTGCAATGGCCGCTTTGGGGGATGTACCACCTGTCTGCCGGCCAGGAAGGCAGCGCACCCGACCTGGAGGAAGTGCAGCAGCTGGTCGATCTCCTCAAACAGTGGGGCGATACCACGCGGTTCGAGGAGCGCGAGGTGATCTGGCACAAGATGCTGGCGCTCTATACTCAACAGGTCTTCTCGATCGGCCTCATCAACAGCACGCTGCAACCGATCCTCAGATCGGCCAAATTGCAGAATGTCCCTGAGCAGGCCCTCTACGGTTTTGATCCAACGTCCTATCTCGGCCTCTATATGCCGGATACCTTCTGGTTCAAGGAGGCTTGAGGGATGCTGAAATACATCCTTTGGCGCATTGCTGCGATGGTGCCGACGCTGTTCATCATCTCGGCACTGGTCTTCACGATCATCGAACTTCCACCAGGCGACTTCTTCGAGAGCCAGATCGCCGAGCTGCGGGCTCAGGGCGAGAGCGCCAATCTTCAGGAAATCGAAGAGCTGCGAAAGCAATACGGTTTCGACAAGCCTGAGATCGTCCGCTACTTCTTCTGGGTCGGCGGCATGCTGCGCGGCGACTTCGGCTATTCGTTCGAATATCAACTGCCGGTCTCCGAAGTCGTTGGCGATCGTCTCTGGCTGACGATCCTCGTCTCCTTTTCCACGATCCTGCTGACCTGGTTGATCGCGTTTCCGATCGGTATCTATTCGGCAACCCACCAGTACAGTTGGGGCGACTACGGGTTGACCTTTCTGGGATTGCTCGGCATCGCCATCCCGAACTTCATGCTGGCTTTGATCCTGATGTACTTTGCAAACATCTGGTTCGGTGTCTCTATCGGGCACTTGATGGACCAGAAGTTCCTCAACGAACCGATGAGCTGGGAAAAGGCTCGCTCGATCCTCTCGCATCTCTGGATTCCGGTCATTATCGTCGGAACAGCCGGAACGGCCGGCATGATCCGGCGGCTTCGGGCCAATCTGCTCGACGAGATGCAGAAGCAGTACGTCGTCACCGCCCGCGCCAAGGGGCTCCATCCGCTTCGCGCGCTCGTGAAATATCCCTTGCGCATGGCGCTTAACTTTTTCGTCGCCGACATCGGCTCGATCCTGCCGTCGATCATCTCGGGGGCCGAAATCGTCGCGATCGTATTGTCGCTTGAAACGACCGGTCCAATGCTCATCAAGGCTCTGCAGAGCCAGGACATGTATCTCGCGGGGTCATTCCTGATGTTCCTCGCCTTCCTCAACGTGATCGGGGTACTCGTTTCCGATATCGCCCTCGGTTTCCTTGATCCGCGTATCCGCCTGCAAGGCAGGAGCACCAAATAAATGTCGCCCTTGCCACCGCCCGGCGCACCGATGCCGCACTACGTTTCAACCGCACCCTTCGATCCGATGGCGACGGAAGGGATGACGGCTGCGCAATCGCGTATCCACCTTGCCTCGCAAAAGCAGTTGATGTGGTGGAAGTTCAAGCAGCACCGGCTCGCGCTTGTCTCCGGCATTTTCCTGCTTGCCCTCTATCTCATGATCATCATTGTCGAATTCATTGCGCCCTATGGGCTGCATACCAAGAACGTCGACTTCATCCATTCGCCGCCACAACGTGTCCACTTCTTCAGCAACGGCAGGTTCATCGGCCCCTTCGTCTATGGACGCAGCATGTCACTCGACATCGATACGCTTCATCGACTCTACGCCGACAAGCCAAACGATGTGCAGCCGATCCGCTTCTTCTGTCGCGGCGATCCCTACAAGTTCTGGGGATTGATATCGTCTGACCTGCACCTGGTTTGCCCGGCGGTCGGCGGCCAGATGTTCCTGCTTGGCACCGACCGTCTCGGCCGCGACGTGCTTTCCCGCATTCTCTATGGTGCGCGCATTTCGCTGACGATTGGCTTGATCGGTATCGCCATCAGCTTCTGCCTCGGCATCGTCATCGGCGGTCTTGCGGGCTATTGGGGAGGCGTCTTCGATCTGATTGTCCAGCGCCTCATAGAGGTGCTGCAGTCGCTGCCAAGCCTGCCGCTCTGGATGGCGCTGGCAGCGATCATGCCGGTGACGTGGAGCCCGATCGTCATTTATTTCGGGATCACGGTCATTCTCGGGATCATCGATTGGACGGGACTTGCGCGTGCCGTGCGATCGAAACTCTTGGCGTTGCGCGAAGAGGACTACGTTCAGGCAGCCCAGCTAATGGGTGCCAGCACGCCCCGCATCATCGGCCGACATCTTGTGCCCGGCTTCATGTCCCACCTGATCGCCTCGGCCACGATTTCGATACCAGGCATGATTCTTGGCGAGACGGCGCTGAGCTTCCTTGGCCTCGGCCTACGCCCGCCGATCACCAGCTGGGGCATTCTGCTGACAGAAGCAAAGAGCGTAAGTGTCATCGCGTTCTATCCTTGGTTGCTTTTTCCAATTATACCGGTGGTTCTAGTTATTTTGGCGTTCAACTTTCTGGGAGACGGCTTGCGCGATGCGGCAGATCCCTACAAATAGCGGCCAGCCCGGCGGAGCGTTGCTCTGTTGCGTGACGGCCAACAAAACCGGCGGTGCTAGTATGAACGACAGCGCAGAAGGAGTGCCCATGGCACGGCGCCTGGAAGATGCCCGCATCCTCATGTACAGCCACGACACGTTCGGCCTCGGTCATCTGCGCCGCTGTCGCGCGATCGCGCATGCTTTGGTCGAGGACTATCGCGGCCTCAACATTCTGATTATCTCCGGCGCCACGATTGCAGGCGCTTTCGATTACCGCGCGCGCGTCGACTTCGTGAAGATCCCAAGCGTGATCAAGCTTCGCAATGGCGAGTACACGTCGATGGCAGGCCATATCGACCTGCATGAAACCCTGAAGATGCGCGAGGCGAGCATTCGCCACACCGCCGAGACCTTTCAGCCCGACATCTTCATCGTCGACAAAGAACCGATGGGACTGAAGGGCGAGGTCGAGGACACGTTGGCCTATCTCAAGGCACGCGGCACCGTTCTCGTGCTTGGCCTGCGCGAAATCATGGACGCGCCGCACCTGCTTGATGCCGAATGGAAGCGCAACGGCATCATGCAGAAGATCGACCAATATTACGATTCCGTCTGGGTCTACGGTCCGCCGGATTTCTACGATCCGCTGGTCGGCCTTGATGTTCCGCCAAGCGTGCGCAGGAAAATGGATTTCGTCGGCTTCCTGCAACGCAATGTCTCCACGAGCAAGACCTCGATCAATGCGCGGTCGGACAACTACATCTTGGTCACGACCGGGGGTGGTGGCGACGGGTCAGATCTCGTACACGACGTCATGAACGCCTACGAATATGATCCGACCTTGCAACAAAAGGCCCTGGTGGTTCTCGGGCCCTACATGCCCGCGGCCGAGCGCGCCAAGCTGGTCGCCAAGGGATCCCGCATCCCCTACATCGAGGTGATCGAGTTCGACAATCACATGGAAGAGTTGATTTCAGGGGCAACGGGTGTGGTCGCCATGGGTGGATACAATACCTACTGCGAGATACTCTCTTTCGACAAGCCTGCCCTTATCGTTCCCAGGGTAAAGCCGCGTGAAGAGCAGCTGTTGCGTGCAAAGCGGGCAAGCGAGCTCGGCCTTGTCGATATGTTGCTGCCAGATCAGTCCGCAAATCCGACGGTGATGTCTGAAGCTTTGAAGCGGCTGCCGGAGCGCCTGCCGCCATCCAAGAGTGGCTGTACCCTGCAACTGAAAGGCCTTGACCATATCTCGCAGACCGTCGCTCACTGGCTCGACGGCCGCAGCCCTCATTTGTCTGTCGTCGGAGCCGAGTGAAGGCCAGGACGTTGTTGCACCGCCGTAAGATTCTCGTCGTGCTGAAAGGCTACCCGCGCCTTTCGGAAACCTTCATCGCCCAGGAGCTGCTCGGCCTGGAGAAGGCCGGCTTTGACCTGACCTTGATCTCGATGCGTCGCCCGACCGACAAGAAGCGGCATCCGGTCCATGACGAGATCAGGGCACGCGTCATCTATCTGCCGGAGTATCTCCACGAGGAACCGATCCGCGTCCTCAAGGGGTTTTTTGCAAGCTTTCGCAAGCCGGGAATCAAGGCGCTGTGGAAACGCTTCCTAAAAGACCTGGCGCGTGACCTCTCTCGCAATCGCTTCAGACGCTTGGGACAAGCGCTGGTGCTTGGCCGCGAGTGGCCGGACAATGGCGAATGGTTGCACGCGCACTTCATCCATACGCCTGCCTCGGTGACCGAGTATGCGAGCATCCTGACAGGCGTACCCTGGACTTGCTCTGCCCATGCCAAGGACATCTGGACATCGCCCGATTGGGATCTGCACGAAAAACTTGGCAGCGCACGCTGGACCGTGACCTGCACACGAACCGGTTATGAGCACATGCGTACGCTGACAGCTCGCAAGGAAGCCGTGCATCTGAGCTACCATGGCCTCGACCTTGCGCGTTTTGCCCATTTTGGCGGCCAGCGATCTCACCGTGACGGCAGCGATCCGGCCGACCCAGTGCTCATTCTCAGCGTTGGGCGAGCGGTGGAGAAGAAAGGCTACGAGACGCTTTTGAGGGCACTTGCACTCCTGCCCCGCGAGCTTAACTGGCGGTTCGAGCATATTGGTGGCGGCGACAAATTGCCGAAGCTTAGGGCTCTTGCTGCGGAACTTAACATTTCAGATCGGATCAGTTGGAAGGGCGCGCTCGCGCAGGAAGACGTGCTCGACCACTATCGCCGGGCAGATGCTTTCGCGCTTGCCTGCCGTATTGCGTCAAATGGCGATCGCGACGGCCTGCCGAATGTGCTGGTGGAGGCATCGAGCCAGCGCTTGCCTTGCGTCTCGACCGCAGTCTCAGGGGTGCCTGAACTCCTTGTCGACGGCGAGAATGGAATGGTGGTTCCACCGCAGGATCCTGTGGCGTTCGCCGGCGCACTTGAGACTATGATCCGGGACCCAGCCTTGCGCCTGCGGCTCGGTGATGCCGCCGAACGGCGCGTGCGAGAGCATTTCGATCACGAGGCAAGTATCGGTCAACTTGGCCGGCTATTTGAAGAGGAATGGCAGAAAGCCTCATGAGCATGCCCCGCGTTTTCTTTTACGTTCAGCATTTGCTCGGCATCGGGCATATCGCGCGCGCAAGCCGCGTCGCTGGTGCACTCGTCCGCGACGGGTTCGAAGTGACCGTCGTCACCGGCGGTCTACCAGTGCCTGGCTTTCCCGAAGAAGGCATCCAGACAGTGGCGCTGCCGCCAGTCGTGGCGAGCAATAAAGGTTTTTCGGGACTTGCTGACCAAAACGGCATAGCCGCCGACGAGGCTTTTTTGAGCCGGCGGCGCGATCTCCTGCTTTCCGCCTTTTTCAATTCTGCGCCCGATGTCGTCATCATCGAAGCGTTTCCGTTTGGTCGCCGGCAAATGCGCTTCGAGCTGCTTCCGCTTCTCGATGCTATCAAGAAGGCGCATCCAAGGCCGAAGCTTTTCAGCTCCGTGCGCGATATCCTGCAGCAAAACCGCAAGCCCGGACGCGACGAAGAGACGGTCGCACTGGTCCGCGAGCATTTCGATGGCGTCCTCGTCCACGGGGACCCAAACTTCGTTCGTTTGGAGGATACCTTTCCTCTGACATCCGATATTGCATCCAAGATCCGCTACACCGGTATGGTGGCTACAAGGCGTGCGGCTGAGCCGGAGGAAACCTTCGACATCATAGCATCCGCAGGTGGCGGAGCCGTCGGTCTCGATCTGCTTCGAGCCGCCAATGCAGCTGCCGCCATGCTGCCGGCGAAGCTGCGGTGGCTACTGATCAGCGGGCCGAACCTTCCGGAGGCTGATTTCGCCAGTCTCGCGAATGAAAGGCCGTCGAACGTAACCCTTGTCCGCTTTCGCAAGGATTTTCCCTCGCTTTTGCGCGGCGCGCGCGTTTCCATCTCGCAAGCGGGTTACAATACCGTTGGCGACCTTTTGCAAACAGACTGCAGGGCGATCCTCATCCCATTCGTGGCTGGTGGAGAGACGGAGCAGTCGGTTCGCGCCGAGCGGCTCAAGGCGCTCGGCCTTGCAGACATCCTGCCGGAGGCTGATTTAACGCCCACGCTCGTTGCAGATGCCGTCAGGGCCGCACTTGCAGCGCCGCAGACAGCCCCGGTGTTGCTGGATCTCGGCGGCGCGGAGAAAACCGCGGCGATCATTCGGTCAATGATTGCCTGAAACCCTCGCACTTTGCGAAAATCATGTGATATAAACAACATCCCGGCGAGAATCGGCATGACGACGGCAAGCCGATTCGCCTTGTTTTCATTACGAGATCCGGTGCTCCGGTTGCATGGTCCTGTTTTCGGCATCCCTCTTTGACTTGCCGCAGGTCACTGCCCCCCGAGATCTCCCAGGCAACTGACGGTTAGCAATGGAAAAAAGCCTCGCGCGTTACATCTGGTCGAACACGCGGCTGCAGCAGCTTTGGATCCTAACGGTCGTTGCAGTCTCGATGATCCCCTATTTTCTGTCCTTCGATCTGCCCAAGCAGATCGTCAACGGGCCGATTCAGGGTTCGGGCTTCGAGGGAGAAGGGGCAACGCAGACCTTCATGCGGTTGGCCTACAAGTTTCCGATCATTGGCGAGGTTGAATTCTTCAAGGGCCTCCAGCTTGACCGACTGCAAATGCTGATGGGGCTGAGCCTCGTCTTCCTTGCGCTGGTCGTCCTGAACGGCCTCTTCAAATTCTACATCAACACTTACAAGGGCCGGCTTGGCGAGCGAATGCTGAGGCGCATCCGCTTCGAGCTGATCGACCGCGTGCTGCGCTTTCCGCCGGCACACTTCAAGCGCGTCAAGTCGGCTGAGATCGCGACGATGATCAAAGACGAGGTGGAGCCAATGGGCGGCTTTACCGGCGACGCCTTTGTCTCGCCGGCTTTGCTCGGCGGCCAGGCTCTTACGGCGCTAGCCTTCATCATCGTTCAGAATTTCTGGCTCGGCATGATCGCAGCGGCGATCGTCGGCGTACAGGCGGTGGTGATCCCTCGCATGAGAAAGCGCCTGCTTGAACTTGGTCGCGCGCGACAGCTCACTGCTCGCGAGCTGTCAGGTCGTGTCGGCGAGATTGTCGATGGTATCGGCACAATTCACGGCAACGACACGTCGAATTTCGAACGCGCAGACATCGCCACGCGGCTTGGGCTGATCTTCTCGATCCGCTATGACCTCTACCAGTGGAAGTTCCTGGTCAAGTTCCTGAACAACTTCCTGGCCCAGGTTACCCCTTTCCTCTTCTACGCGATCGGCGGCTATCTGGCGCTGCAGGGACGGCTGGATATCGGCCAGCTTGTCGCCGTCATCAGCGCCTACAAGGACCTGCCAGGGCCGCTCAAGGAGCTGATCGACTGGGATCAGATGCGCCAGGATGTCCAGGTCAAGTATCAGCAGGTCTACGAACAGTTCAATGTGGAACCGCTAATCGACGGCAAGATCCAGGAAATTCCGGCAGAGGCGATTGGAACATTGTCCGCTCCGCTCGTGGTCACCAATCTGACGGTAAGCGACGATAGCGGCGCGCGGCTTGTCGATCACGTCTCCGTCGAGATCAACCCGAACGAAACGGTTGCCGTCGTCGGCCCGAATTCCAGCGGCGCTGAAGCTTTTGCCGAAGCGCTCGGGCGGTTGGTGTGGCCGGACTCCGGTCGCGTGACGATCGACGGCAAAGACCTTCTAGACCTGCCCGAATCCATTACCGGCCGTCGTATTTCCTACGCATCCGCCGACACCTATTTCTTTCACGGGACGTTGCGAGACAATCTTCTCTACGGCTTGAAACATGCTCCCCTGCGGGAGCCTGAGTACGACGGCAACCAGGCTCAGGAAGCCAAGTGGCATGCCGAGGAGGCTGCCAAAGCCGGCAACCCGACGATGGATATCAACAGCGACTGGGTTGATTATCAGGCAGCCGGTGCGACTGGCCCCGGGGACATTCTGACGGTGATCCGTCCGGTCCTCGATGCCGTGCTCATTTCGCAGGATATTCTCGATCTGGCACTTCGATCGACGGTCAACACGAGTGTGCATGTCACGCTCGCAGGCCACATTGTCGACCTGCGAACGGCGCTTCGCAAGCGCATGCAGGAGTCCGATCTCGGCAATATTGTCGTTCCATTTGATTTCGATGCTTTCAATCCGCAGGCCACCGTCGGCGAAAACTTGCTCTTCGGTTCGATGAAGCGACCGCTGATGACCAATCGCCGGTTGGCGGCACACCCCTATTTCCAGACGCTCTTCCGCGACACCGGCCTCAGCAACGAACTCTATGCTATGGGGCTTGAGATCGCAGAAAACACGGTCGAACTATTCCATGATCTGCCGCCGGATCACCCGTTCTTCCAGCAGCTGACTTTCATGACGGCCGACGATATCCCGACCTATCAGGCGCTACTGCAAAAACTGCAGAGCCGACATTTCGATGATGCGACGCCCGAAGAGCGTTCCGCAATTATCCGCCTCAGTTTTGCTTACATCGAGCCGCGCCACCGTTTCGGTCTCCTGACCGACGAACTGATGGCGAGGATCGTCAGTGCGCGAAAACAGTTCCATAAGAATATTCCGGATGATCTCGCCGCTGTGATCGAGCGATACGATCCGGAGCGCGTCGTCTCTTCGGCAAGCCTGATGGACAATGTCTTGTTCGGTCGTATTGCCTATCAGCAGGCCGACGCGTCCGACCGCATTCGGGCCATCATGGGCGAGCTGTTCGATTCGCTCGAACTCTTCGACGACGTCTTGGCGATCGGGCTAGAATTCGACGTCGGGTCCGGCGGAAAGCGCTTGACGATGGTGCAGCGGCAGAAGCTGAACCTCGCCCGTGCGCTTCTCAAACGTTCCGACTATTTCATTTTCAACAGGCCGCTGTCGGCACTCGACCAGCGCATTCAGGACCAGATCACCCACAACATCGTGCAAGGGCTGCACAAGGAAGGTGAACGTCCGACGATCATTTGGGTGCTATCTAACGCTCGGCTTGCAGAAATCTTCGATCGCATCCTGCTCTTCGACCGCGGCGCCTTGGCTGAAGCAGGCAACTTTCCGCAGCTTTCCGAACAAAACGGGATGTTCAAGGAACTGTTATCGTAATACTCTATTAGAGGGACAATAAGATGGCGCCCCTTGAGAGGTGCCACGATCTAACGCCGCGCACCGAACAGCGCGGCAGGGGGTATGACGTTTATGCTGTTGAGAGACGAAGTCGAAATGCTGCGGCGGGTGCCGATCTTCTCGAGGATTGCACCTGCAAAACTCAAGCTGTTGGCGTTCACTTCTGATCGAATGACATACAATGTGGGTCAGGACCTTTTCCGTCAGGGGGATCCCGGCGATGCCGCCTACGTGGTCCTTTCCGGCACTGCCGATATTCTCGTCCACTCCTCTGCCGGCGACATCAAGGTCGCAGAAGTAGAACTTAACTCCATCGTCGGCGAGATTGCCATTCTGTGCGATGTCTCCCGTACAGCGACCGTTCGCGCCACGTCGCCCCTTGAAGTTCTGCGCATCAGCAAGGAACACTTCCTGAAACTGCTCAGCGATTTCCCTGAAATGGCCGTCGAGATCATGCGCGTGCTGGCCGATCGCCTGAATCACACAACGGCGGAGCTGACCGCCGCCCGCGCCGCCAAGCAGCCGCAAGCGGCAGCGATGTAATATTTCCATGTCTGAAGCAAAAGGCCTGCCCCGCTAACGGGGGAGTGACACGCCGAACGGAGTCGATCTGTATTTCCCGTCCCGCGCTGACCGCCAGAGCTGCGCGGAAACGACATCAACTGAAATACACCGTCGTAAAGCCGGCTTATCCCCGTTGCCTTGCTATCGACGCTCTGCTGGCAAGCTCAACTCTTCACGTGACCCACACATCAAGACCCATAACCGGGGATGGCCCGCCGCCGAAGTGGCAGGCCATACCTTACTTTTTCTCGATCATACATGAGCATGCGGGTTCTGATGTTCGTCCCACAACGCCCAAGCCGATATTGCCGCAACGAGCAGGCCCAAAACCACGTGTGTCCACATCGCATTCATATTCGCGGCAAAATTGAGCAGCCAGGGCGAGACGAGCAGCCAGATCCCGATTATCATGTTCGCCCATTCCTCCCATTCCGAGAACGCGGTCAAAGTGGCGAGCGCCAAAGCACCTATGACGATGCCAACGATCCACGCGTTCCAGGCGGCCATGAACTCACCAGCGAAGCCCATCACCCAAGGCGAGACGAATAAGGCGACTGCGAGAGCCAGGTTGAGCCAATCCTGTGCTTTCTTGCCTTCCATCATTCCATTTGCCATGACAACCTCCACGAATGAAGCTTGATCAACGGTGTGCGTGCTACGCACGCTGTAAACGATTTAATTTTGCGCATATTGATTCTTCAAGATCCCGATTGTCTCCGTGATGGGGGAGAACAACCATGACCGCGAGACCCCTGCTCCCTTGCCGATGGTTGGCCAACAGCGCGGGGGAATGCGCGAAAGTCGGAGGGGCACTATCGAGTGCCCCAGCCCAGTCATTCTAGGCAAGCGAGTGTTGGCCTCCTGCCCCAGTCTTCGCCCCTTGCAGTTCATCCGCGACCGCCGACATGCCCGCATCCTGGCAGGCGTCAATGAACGCCTCGCGCGCGATGGCGACTGGCGTCATTCGGTTTAGGGCGCGGCGGCACGTTTGAACCGCCCGGTTATAGTTTCTGCCGCGATAGATGGCCCAATCGCCTTCCAGAAAATCGAGCGCATCGTTGACAGAAGCGAAAACCTGGTGCGCCCCATCCTTCATACGGACCGTGACGGGCGACATCCAAAGCAGTTCCGGATTGAGCATGATGTCCTCCTTTCGCATTCAAGCCGGATGAAAAAGAAGTGAAAAAAATATCGGCGCCGGCAGAGTGAATTTCAAGACTTTCCGCTTTGCCGATCCGAGCGAGAAGACCGCCGCCTGCCCTCTCAATACACACCGGCTTCACAGCGGGCCCAGGGTACCCCTTCCCCGCCATGACAGTCGACGGTTTGCGCAAAGAAGGACGGTGTCGGGGCGAACCCCGACACAACAGGATTTCCCTTAGGGGGTCATTTCGCCCCGAAACCAACCCCCGTATTTCGGGGCGGGGACCAAATTAGTCGCGCTGTTCGAGTGCCCTGCTGAACGCCAGCGCAGCAAGCGTGCACAAGGCGCCAGAAAGCAGGTAATAGCCGACGAAGGGCAAGCCGAACCGGCTGGACAGGGTCAGCGCAACGAGCGGCGCAAAGCCTGCGCCGACGAGCCATGCAAGGTCGGACGTAAAGGCCGCGCCGGTGTAACGATAGCCCCTGCCGAATCGCGACGAAATCGAGCCGGTCGCCTGGCCGAAAGACAGGCCAAGCACGCCGAAGCCGATGATCACGAAGGCACTCTGTCCCCCGGAGCCGGCTGCCATCAGGAGCGGGCCGATAAAGCTGAAGATCGCAATCAGCACGGCACAGATGGCAAGCTGGGCACGCCTGCCGATTAAGTCTGCGATCATGCCGGATACGACGATGGCGACGAGACCAACCGCGGCGCCAATGATCTGCACAACCATGAAACCGCCGATCGGCTGGGTTCCGTAGAGATACACCCAGCCTAGCGGGAAGATGGTCACCAGGTGGAACATGGCAAAGGTTGCGAGCGGCACGAAAGCGCCAAGCAGGATGTCGCGTCCATGGACACGCAGAACATCGCGGATCGGTGCCGCTTCGAGTTCATGCTGTTCGAGCGCCGAGCCGAACTCCGGCGTCATGACAAGACGCAAACGGGCAAAGAGCGCAACCACGTTGATCGCGAAGGCGACAAAGAACGGATAACGCCAGCCCCAGCTCAGGAAGTCTTCGCTGGACAGGTTGGCAATGAAAAAGCCGAACAGCACGCTTGCCAACGCAAATCCGATCGGAGCGCCGACCTGTGGGACCATCGCGTACCATCCGCGGTGGTTTGGTGGTGCATTGAGCGCCAGAAGCGAGGCAAGACCATCCCATGCCCCGCCAAGGGCAAAGCCCTGGCCCAGTCGGAATAGGGCAAGCAAGGCGATCGACCAGGCACCGATCTCATTATAGCCGGGCAGGAACGCGATCGACGCGGTCGACCCGCCAAGCAGGAACAGTGCGATGGTCAGCTTGACGCCGCGGCCGTAGACGCGGTCGATGGTCATGAACACGACAGATCCGACCGGGCGCGCCAGAAATGCGAGCGAAAAGATCGCAAAGGAATAAAGCGTTGCCGTCAGTCGGTCGGGAGCAAAAGGAAAGACAAGTTGAGGGAAGACCAGCACCGATGCCAGGCCATAGACGAAGAAATCAAAAAATTCGGACATGCGCCCGATGACGACGCCGATCGCGATGCTGCCGGGTGATACCGGCTTGTCGGCGTGAATTCGCCGCGCGTCCTCTTCCATCGATGTGGACGATGGTCCGTAGTGTGTTGTACTTGCCATTAAACGCCTCCCTCGTTGAGGCACCCTGTGGCAAAGCGCCTCACTAGCGATCTTGATCAAACCACTGCGCTTATCAAGTCCGATCGACGTAAATAGTTCATCATCCTCCTTGAAAATTAGATGTGGACGAAAAATCGGAGTCCGCACTGTCAAATCGGGCTGCAAAAGGCTGGCATGATCGGCCTTCGCGGTTATATTAGCCCTTCAAAAAAGGTTGGGCGCGAAAATCCTTCGCATTGCCATCAGGATTTTGACATCCTGCGCCACGTGTTTTATCCCGCAGTGCGGCATTTCTGCTGCACTGCGACCAAACACCTCATGTTGCTATCAGGTACGGTGCTTTAGTCGCGGTTTGGACGAAACAACAAGAGCATAGAGACGTGCAAAAACTGCCAAAGTTTTCCCGCCATCTCCTCGTTCTGCCACTGCTTCTGGCGCTGGCAGGATGCAATATGGTGGTCATGTCGCCCTCAGGCGACATCGCCATGCAGCAACGCGACCTGATCATCGTATCGACCGTTTTGATGCTGCTGATCATCGTTCCGGTGATCTTCCTGACGCTGCTGTTTGCCTGGCGCTATCGCCGTTCAAACACGGCTGCCACTTATGATCCCGAATGGCATCATTCCACGCGCCTGGAAGTGGTCATCTGGTCTGCGCCACTGGCGATCATCATCGCGCTCGGCGCCATCACCTGGATCAGCACGCACAAACTCGACCCGTTTCGTCCTCTCGATCGGATTGACGCTGAGCGCGCCATTCCGGCCGATACAAAGCCGCTAACCGTCGAAGTCGTCGCACTCGACTGGAAATGGCTGTTCTTCTATCCCGAACTCGGCATTGCGAGCCTCAACGAAATGGCAGCACCAGTCGACGTTCCGATCAGTTTCAGGATCACCTCGTCGTCGGTCATGAACTCCTTCTACGTGCCGGCGCTCGCCGGCCAGATCTATGCAATGCCCGGCATGGAAACCAGACTGCATGCCGTCATCAACCAGGAAGGCGCCTTTGACGGCTTTTCGGCAAACTACAGTGGTGCCGGCTTCTCGCACATGCGCTTCAAGTTCCACGGCGTCGACCAGAAGGGCTTCGATCAATGGGTG
This sequence comes from Rhizobium mesoamericanum STM3625, assembly GCF_000312665.1. Lineage (GTDB taxonomy): Bacteria > Pseudomonadota > Alphaproteobacteria > Rhizobiales > Rhizobiaceae > Rhizobium > Rhizobium mesoamericanum. The sequence goes on from NZ_HF536773.1 coordinate 612,075, forward strand.
GCGCAGGTAAAGGAAAAGGGCACCGCACTGAACCGGGACACTTATCTGAAGCTCGAGCGCCCAAGCGTGAGAGAGCCCGTGCGTTACTTCTCCTCGGTCGAAAAGGGTCTCTTTGACGCGATCCTCAACATGTGCGCAGCACCTGGCAAGATGTGCATGAACGAAATGATGCACATCGACAGGATGGGTGGCGGCGGCAAGGAAAGCGCCGAAAATCGTGAAAAGCTGCGCTACGACGACCGTCATGCCGACCAGACCGGTGGCGAACACGGGGCTCTGGCGGGCGAAGGCAACGATGGCATCGAAACCAAGCCGTCAAACGCTGCGAATGGCGGTGGCGAGACCGATGACATGCAGAACATGCCGGGAATGCAACATGACGGGCATGCAATGCCCGGCATGGACCACGGCACCGGCGACGGCACGGCGCCTGCGCAATCAAACAGCAATTAGACCTGGCGCTTTGCGTCGATACGACATCAATGAACGGGTTCATCCATGTTTTCCAATCCTGACCTCCTGAAGTTCATCTTCGGTCGGTTGACCCTAGAATCGATCCCCTATCACGAGCCGATCCTGGTCGTGACCTTCGCGGCGGTCGCCCTCGGTGGCATCGCGCTTCTAGGTGTCGTTACCTATTTCAAGCTCTGGGGTTACCTCTGGCGTGAGTGGCTGACGAGCGTCGATCACAAGAAGATCGGCATCATGTACGTCATCCTTGCGCTGATCATGCTGCTGCGCGGCTTCTCAGACGCCATCATGATGCGCCTCCAGCAGGCGATCGCCTTCAATGGATCGGCCGGTTACCTGCCGCCGCATCACTATGACCAGGTCTTCACTGCCCATGGCGTCATCATGATCTTCTTCATGGCGATGCCGTTCGTGACGGGCCTGATGAACCTTGTCGTGCCGCTGCAGATTGGTGCACGCGACGTCTCCTTCCCGTTCCTGAACAATTTCTCATTCTGGATGACGACTGCAGGCGCGATCATCATCATGATCTCGCTGTTCGTTGGGGAATTCGCCCAGACCGGCTGGCTTGCCTATCCGCCGCTGTCGGGATCCGCCTACAGCCCGGGCGTCGGTGTCGACTATTACATCTGGGGTCTGCAGGTGGCCGGCGTCGGCACGACGCTCTCGGGCATCAACCTGATCGCGACGATCGTGAAGATGCGTGCGCCCGGCATGAGCTTCATGAAGATGCCGGTCTTCACCTGGACGTCGCTCTGCACGAACATCCTGATCGTCGCGACCTTCCCGATCCTGACGGCAACGCTGGCGCTCCTTTCGCTCGACCGTTACGCCGGCACGAACTTCTTCACGAATGACCTTGGCGGCAATCCGATGATGTATGTCAACCTCATCTGGATTTGGGGTCACCCGGAAGTCTATATTCTGGTGCTGCCCGCTTTCGGCATCTTCTCGGAAGTTGTCGCTACCTTCTGCGGCAAGCGTCTCTTCGGTTACGCGTCGATGGTCTATGCCACCTGCGTGATCATGATCCTGTCCTACCTCGTGTGGCTCCACCACTTCTTCACGATGGGTTCGGGCGCCAGCGTCAACTCCTTCTTCGGAATCACGACGATGATCATTTCGATCCCGACCGGAGCAAAGATGTTCAACTGGCTGTTCACCATGTACCGGGGACGCATCCGCTACGAAGTGCCGATGCTGTGGACGCTCGGCTTCATGGTCACCTTCGTCATCGGCGGCATGACGGGCGTTCTGCTCGCCGTTCCGCCAGCCGACTTCGTGCTGCACAATTCGCTCTTCCTCATCGCTCACTTCCACAACGTCATTATCGGCGGCGTTGTGTTCGGGCTGATGGCGGGCGTCACCTACTGGTTCCCGAAGGCGTTCGGCTACAAGCTCGATCCGTTCTGGGGCAAGATGTCCTTCTGGTTCTGGCTGATCGGCTTCTACTTCGCCTTCATGCCACTCTACGTGCTCGGCCTCATGGGCGTGACACGGCGCGTGTCGCAGTTCGAGGATCCGTCCTTGCAGATCTGGTTCATCATCGCCGCCTTTGGCGCCGTCCTGATCGCGATCGGAATTGCGAGCTTCATCATCCAGCTCGTCGTCAGCTTCTTCAAGCGCGAAGAGCTGCGCGATACCACTGGCGATCCGTGGGATGGGCGTACGCTGGAATGGTCGACGTCTTCGCCGCCGCCGGACTACAACTTTGCCTTCACGCCCGTCGTCCACGATCATGATTCCTGGTACGACATGAAGGCGCGCGGCTATGCCCGCCCGCTGGAGGGCTTCAAGCCGATCCACATGCCAAAGAACACCGGAACCGGCGTTATCCTTGGCGCGATCAGCGTCGTACTGGCCTTCGCCCTTATCTGGTACATGTGGTGGCTCGCCGCCTTGTCATTCGCCGCCATGCTGGCCGTCGCGATCGGTCATACCTTCAATTATAAGCGCGACTTCTACATCCCCGCCGAGGAAGTCACGGAAACGGAAGGCAAGCGCACGGCGCTGCTTGCTGAGCAGGTGTAAGACCATGAGCGGTACAGTGATCGACAAGGCCAACAAGCCCGAATTCTATGTCACCGAGGAGCACCATCCGGAAGGCAGCACCATGCTGGGCTTCTGGCTCTACCTGATGAGCGACTGCCTCATCTTCGCGGTGCTGTTTGCAACCTTTGCCGTTCTTGGCCGCAACTTTGCGGCCGGGCCATCACCAGCCGATCTCTTCGATCTGCCGCTGGTCGCCGTCAACACGTCGATGCTTCTTTTGTCTTCCATAACCTACGGCTTTGCCATGCTGCAAATGGAACGGAAGGAGAAGGGTGCGACGCTGTTCTGGCTCGCCATCACCGGCATCTTCGGTCTCACCTTCCTTGGGATCGAACTTTACGAGTTCGCACATCTGATCCAAGAGGGCGCTGGCCCGACGCGCAGCGCCTTCCTGTCGTCCTTCTTCACTTTGGTCGGCACGCACGGCCTGCACGTCACGTTCGGTATCGTTTGGCTCGTCACGCTAATGGTGCAGGTGTCGATGCGTGGTCTCATCGTGGAAAACCGTCGCCGCCTGATGTGCCTGTCGATGTTCTGGCACTTCCTCGACGTCGTCTGGATCGGCGTCTTCTCCTTCGTCTATCTTATGGGAGTTCTCAGATGACCGCTAACGCACCCGCGACCGAGGACGCGCACGAAGCCCATCATGGTCACAGCCACGGACACGAGGCGGCCCATGGTACCTTCAAGAGCTACATGATCGGCTTTGTACTGTCGGTCATTCTGACGGCGATCCCATTCTGGCTAGTCATAGCCGGCGTGTTCGAAAGCTCGACCGTCACCGCCGCCTGGATCATGGGGCTCGGTGCCGTGCAGATCCTCGTTCATATGATCTTCTTCCTGCATATGAACCCGCGTTCGGAAGGCGGCTGGACAATGATGGCACTGATCTTCACGCTGCTGCTCGTGGCTATCGCGCTCGCCGGCTCCCTCTGGGTCATGCATCATCTCAACACAAACATGATGCCGATGAGCCCGGAAATGATGAAGACGATGCCTTAAAGGCAAAGCGGGCGGCGTCAGCGCCGCCCGTAAGGGTATCTGGCCATGGCCGACATTGCCTCCGACAGACAAAAGCAGCGCAGCGCTGCTTGGCTCGCGACATTCTGCACCCTGATGGTGCTGCTGATTGCTGCCCTGGTTTTCCTTGGTATCTGGCAGATCCAACGCCTGTCATGGAAAGAAGACCTGATTGCCCGTATCGATCAGCGCATCCATGCGCAGCCAGTTCCCGCTCCGCCGCGTGCCGCATGGGGTCAGGTCAGCCGCGCTGGCGACGAATATCGTCAGGTGACGGCCGAGGGCACGCTTCGAAACGACAAGGAAACGCTGATCTACGCGTCGACCGCCCTTGGCCCTGGTTACTGGGTGATCACCCCGCTCACGCTGCCCGACGGGACATCGATCCTGATCAATCGCGGCTTCGTGCCGACGGACAAGCGTGATCAAACGACACGCAGCGAAGGACAGCTTGCTACCCCGGTGACGATTACGGGGCTCCTGCGGATCACCGAGCCGAGGGGCACGCTGATCAAGTCCAACGATCCGGCCAATGATCGCTGGTATTCGCGCGATGTGAGCGCGATCGCCGAACGTCGCGATGTCACGGATGCCGCTCCCTACTTTATCGATGCTGATGCGACGCCCAATCCGGGCGGCCTGCCTGTTGGCGGGCTGACGCAGATCGCCTTTCCCAACAACCACCTGGTTTACGCCATTACCTGGTTCGCATTGGCGATCATGGTTGCCGGACTGCTCGGCTTCATCATCCGCAGCGAGTTCCGCGCTCGCCGGGCCTGATCAAACAGCCTTGCTCTGCGGATAGAATTGCATCGCGATACGCTCGCCGACTGCATAAGCCTGGTTAACGATCTCGGGCACGAGATCGATGTCAGGCAGACTGCCGAGGCCAAGCGGCCCGACGGCAAACAGGCCCTCGACCACCGATCCATCATCGAGGCAAGGCTGACCGCACTGATTGACCGCCAAACCAAGCGACAATTCGTCTGGCAGGGCCAGTCCCTCGTTGAGCAAGCTGGCAAGCAGTGGTGATGTCAATTGCGGTCCGCGGCAACGGCAATCCAAGATTCGCTCGGCATGCACGATTTCGTCCGACTGCGAGCCGGCGGGCCGGAAAAAGAGACCGCCCAAGCCCTGTCGGCCGCTGGTGCCACGGCGAAGGATCGTATTGCCACTGGCGAGTTCTGTCTGAAGGCGCGCATAGATAGCCTCCGGCAGGCGGTTGCGATGGCTGTCGTAGATGGCCCGCAAATGCCGATTGAACTGGCGCTTCTGATGGGCCGGCAGCCCACGCCATAAAGAGCGGGCATGCCTGCGCAATCCATTCATGACCGATTGCCAACTTCTGCCCTCCCTCTCTGCCTCGTGGCAGGCCGTGCGGATGAAACGCAGGATCTCGGGAAGGTTCGAAGGCAGAGCCTCCGCCGGGAAAACCGGATCGGCCGAGTTCGGCGTGTGGCTCTGCGGCAGAAAACCGTGCCGGGAAAGGATGGTGATCTGTCCCGCGTAGCCGGCATCGCGAAGCTGCAGGAGTTGATCAACCACCCTGATGCCGCTGCCAAGGAGAACCGTGTGGGGGCGCGCAATCAGGCGCTGGGCCCTGACTGGAGACAGATCCTGTCCGGGCTCTTCAGTCCCTGGCAGACCGTAGCCAGTCGCAAGTACGACCATGTCGAACAGCGGATTGGCGCAACTGCCACTCTCGAGAAGGAAGCGGCTGCCGTGGCTCCTTCGGATCGCCACAACCGGTTCGGGACAGACCTGGACGGTGATATCCTTGCGGGCAGACAGGGCTTCGGAAAACCGTTTGTAGACGTAGTCGCTGAAGATCTCTTTCGGCACGAAAATTTGGCGGAAGCCCGGGATAGCCGCAGGTACGGCAGCGCGGAATTCCGCGTTGCTACAGAGCCAGTCGTTGAAATCGTCGGCATCGCCAGCGGAAACGGAAAGGTCGCGAACGCGCGTGTTCAGGATCGTCGAGGCCGGCGCCGAAGAGAGCGCCTGCCCACCGCTCACCGAAGAGTTGGGATCGAAGAGCTGCAGATGAAAAGGCGTGCGCACGGTCTTCATTAGCGCGATCGCCGTCATCATTCCGGAGAAGCCACGGCCGACTATGGCAAAACGCGGCTTGGCGGAGATCTGTGCCGCCGCCGCCGACTTGGAAGAAAACAGGCCTTGAACCGTCATCTCAACTCCCCTGCGACTCCTGCGCATCGTGTCTCGATTGATTTCAACGCGGCAAAACTCGCTGGCGCGTTGGGTTGGTTCACATGGTTTTGAACCGCCTATAGTCTATAAAACTGGTCGTGTATGAAAGCCCGAAAAGACGATTTAGGCAAGCCCTTTGTCCCACCCCCACCAGCTCCAGGAGATAAGTGTAGGAAACCGCGTCGATATTTTGAGCGTGGACCGCGCCGTTTTTGGGGCCATTCTTGTCGTTTTCCAGCTCACGATAAAATAACCAGTTGGTGAATTCTTGACTTGAAGGGCCGAAGGGAATCGGCAAAAGTAAGGGCGCTAATCAATCCTTTCACGGATTCGCCGTCTGCGGACCAGCGTCCGACCACACTTCTGTTTTGGGAACATGACCGTGAGCAGCGATGCTTTAACACGCGCGACGTCGCCATCGGCTTCGATGGCGAAAGTGACTGCGGCAGGCTGGGGCAAAGGCCTCTTCACGCTCGTCCGAATTACCGTCATGGCGTTTCGCCATCCCTGGCAGTCCGGTTTCGCAATTGGCGCAACCCTGGTGGCCTCGACCTTTCAGCTGATGATCCCTCGCCTGCTCGGCCGCGCAGTCGACCACACGCAGGTGGCGATGGAAGGCGGCCAGGCGGGACAGATCGCGCAGGATGCCCTTTTGACCACGGCGCTGATGCTGCTTGGCGCCAGCGTCTTGCGAGGCATCTTTACGATGGTCCAGAACTACTACAGCGAGAGCGTCGGCCACCATATCGGCTATGAGCTGCGCCTTGCCTGTTACGAGAAGATCCAGCGCCTGTCCTTCAGCTTTCATGACAGCGTCCACTCCGGCGACCTGATCACCGTCGGTCTGCTCGACCTTGAAGGCGTGCGCATGTATTTCTCGACGGCGCTGGTGCGCATGGTGCTGTTGACCATGCTGATCGGGATCGGCGCCTACATGCTGCTTTCGACCGATCTCGTCCTCGGCCTGCTTGCCTTAAGCTTCGTGCCTTTCGTCGCCTGGCGTTCATCGGCCACACAGCTAAGGTTGCGCGCGACCTGGCTCGACCTGCAGGAGCGGCTGTCGGTGCTGACACGCATCATGGAAGAGAATTTAGGCGGCATCCGCGTGGTGCGTGCCTTTGCCGCGCAGGCCCATGAGATGATGAAGTTCGAGGACGCTTCCAAGAACGCCCTTTCGCTCGCTCACCAGCGCGTCGGCATCCGCGTCGTCAATACCAGCGCGATGACTTTCTCCTTCTTCGCAGCCATGGGCCTCGTGCTCTGGATTGGCGGCGGCAAGGTGATGTCCGGCGAGATCACTGTCGGCACGCTGGCATCGTTCCTGACCTTCATGACGATCCTGCAGATGCCGGTCCGCCAGCTTGGTCTGATGGTCAACGCTTTTGCGCGTGCGTCGACCTGCGGCACCCGGCTCTTCAACCTGCTCGATCTCGAAATAGCCGTGCGCGATGCGCCTGACGCTACGGATCTGGCGCTCACCGAAGGCACGCTTCGCTTCGAGAACGTAAGCTTTGCCTATCCGAGCACGCCCATGCACGAGGTTCTCTCCAATGTCTCCTTCGAAGCAAAACGCGGTGAGACAATTGGCATTGTCGGACCACCCGGTAGCGGCAAGTCGACGCTTGCCCACTTGATCCCGCGCTTCTACGACGTCACGAAGGGCAAGATCACGATTGACGGGCAGGATGTGCGCAGCGCAACGCTGCAGTCGCTTCGTCGGGCGGTCGCGGTTGTCCAGCAGGATGCCTTCCTGTTCACCACCTCGATCGAAAACAACATTGCCTATGGCGATCCTTGGGCAAAGGAGAGCCGCATCGAGCGGGCGAGCGAAAGTGCCCAATTGCATAACTACGTGCTTGGCCTGCCGACCGGCTACGGGACGGTGGTCGGCGAACGCGGCGTATCGCTATCGGGTGGGCAACGCCAGCGCCTGTCGATCGCCCGTGCACTGATGCTGAAACCCGCGGTGATGGTCTTTGACGATTCAACGGCGGCGATCGATGCGGCAACAGAACAGCGCATCCGCGCGGCAATGCGCAAATACGCCGCCGATCGCGTGACGATCATTGTCGCACACCGCTTGAGCTCGCTGATGCATGCCGACCAGATCCTGTTCGTCGAGAACGGGCAAATCGTCGAACGTGGCACGCACGACGAATTGCTGGCTTACGGCAGACGCTACAAGGCGCTCTACGATCTGCAGGTGCGGCCAGGCGACGATGCGCTCAGCGCCTAAGGAGGTGGCATGAAAGAGGCCGCGCCCAGCATTGAGAGAACGGATTTCTGAGATGCAGATGATCTTGGGGCAGTCACGCCTTGCGCCGATTGGCTTACCTTTTGTGGGTTTCCGCAAACTCATCAAAGGAGAGCAAAGCGTGACTGCACCTTATGATTATCACATCGGCGTGGATTACCACAAAAGCTACAGCCACCTGGTCGTGCAGGATTCTGCCGGGAAGACACTGCGATCCGGGCGTGTGAAGAACGATCGTCAATCGCTCGGCTCGTTTCTGGAGCGGTATCGGGAGAACAGCCACGCTGTTGTCGAAGCGACGCGCAACTGGATGGTGATGTACGACTGGCTCGACGACATTTGTGATGATGTCGTTCTCGCCCATCCCTTGAAAGTGAAAGCGATCGCCGACGCCAAGATCAAGACGGACAAGATCGACGCGACGGTGCTGGCACATCTTCTTCGGGCCGACCTGGTGCCGGAGGCGTGGGCTCCCGGAGAGAAGGCGCGAGAGCTTCGCATCGCCCTTCGCGAACGGATGTTCTACGTGCGGCTGCGCACGATGACGAAGAACCGGATCGTAACGGTATTCGACCGCTATCCGGAACAGACGGCGCAGTTGAAGAAGCTGGGCGATCTGTTCGGCAAGACCGGCCGCCAGCAACTCGCCACGATCAAGGTGTCGGATATCGACCGCATCCAGATCGACCGAGGGCTCGACTTCATCGGTGACATTGACGGGCGGATCAAGCAGTCGGAAGTGACGATCCGGGCGATGACGAAGACCAACCGCAATGTGAAGCTGCTGAAGACCATCCCCGGCATCGGAGAGTTCTTCGCTCGGCTGATCGACGCGGAGGTCGACGACATCTCTCGCTTCCGCAATCCGAAGAAGCTGGCCGCTTATGCCGGACTTGTTCCCTCGACCTATTCGAGCGGCGGCAAGACCTACCATGGCAAGATCATCAAGCAGGGCAACAAGTGGCTGCGCTGGGCTTTTGTGGAGGCTGTCGCACCGGCTATCGTCACCGACCCGCAGCTCCGTTCTCAGTATGAGCATCTCAAGTTCAGAGGAACAAACAAGGCGCGTGTTGCGATCGCGCGCAAACTTTTGACGATCGCCTTCCAGATCCTGAGTGAACAGCGCGCTTACGAGCGGCGCGGCTCAATTGGAGAGGAAAGCGTCTCGTCTACGATATCCCGGCCGTCCTGATAGCATTCTAGCGAGCCCGGCAGGACTGGGCTGCGCTCTTTAAGGAGAATGGGAAGCCGGGAGCCGAACGCCACTCTGTGACCGAAGCCGAAAGCAGATCGGCGTTAGGGTCACGAATTGGAGAATGGTTCAGCGCCGCAGGACGGAAAAGCTTCGTCCTGCGAACAAAGAGGATTTAGTCGATCGGCTGAAGGGCCGGTCAAAACATAACCGAACCCAGGGAAAGCCACGCAAAACAAGCGTTTTTGCCCTTGAGTTCTTTCATTGGAGGAATGATATGGCCGAGGAACTGGAAACCGAGCGCTCCGACGTTCGCGACGATGGACGTCGGCCGCCGCGCGCAGTCGTCGGCTCCCACCGCGTCGAGGAAGAGATGTTCGGGAAGGCCTTCGACGGCAACATCATCAAGCGCATATGGACGTTCGTGCATCCGTATCGCCGCCAGGTTCTATTGTCGGTGGCCGCGGTTTTGACGTTCACGGCCATGCAACTGCTGATCCCGCTGATCATCCGCTACGCGATCGATCACGGCATGCAGCCGGGAGGAAGCCGTTCAGCGCTGACATGGGCGATGATCGCCTTTCTCGCTGCGATCCTGATCAACTACATCGCGAGCTACTGGCAGGAGACACTGGTCGGAAACGTCGCGGAGGAGGTGCTCTTCGACATCCGTAAGGCGATGTTTTCGCATCTGCAGCGGGTCTCGCTATCCTTCATGGACAAGACCGAGGTCGGACGCCTCATGTCGCGCCTGCAGGGCGACGTGAATTCGATGCAGGAGTTTCTGGAAACCTCAGTCCTGTCGGTTGGCGATATTGCGCTGTTGTTCGGCATCGTCTTCGTGATGCTTTATCTCGACTTCAAGCTCGGTCTTCTGACGCTCTCGGTCCTGCCGATCCTGTTTGTCGTCCGTCTCTTCTGGCTGCCCTTGGCACGCAAGTCGTTCATGGCGGCGCATGAGACCAATTCCGTGGCCAACGGCGCATTGGCGGAAGCGATCCATGGGGTGCGCGCAGTCCAGAGCATGGACCGCCAGGGCGTCAACTTCATGCTCTACGACGACAAGGCAAAGGCGAACCTGAAGACGCACCTGAGCGCAGCACGCTATGCGCAGGTCATGGTGCCGATCGTGGATTCGTTGACCGGTGTTGCCATGGCGCTCGTCATCGTCGTCGGCGGTGCGCGTGTTCTCAACCAGGCGCTCGATGTCGGCGTGCTCGTCGCCTTCCTGTTCTACATCCAACGCTTCTTCGACCCGATCCGCTCGCTGACGCTGCAATATTCAGTGATGCAGCGCGCCATGGCCTCTGGTCAGCGGCTGACCGAAGTTCTGGATGTTCCCGTCGAGATCAAGGACGCGCCAAATGCCAGGGAACTGACCGCCGACATGGACGGATCCGTGGAGTTTCGCGACGTCGTCTTCGGCTACCATCCGAAGCATCCGGTTTTGAAGCACGTCAGCTTCAAGGTGAACCCCGGCGAAACGGTTGCCCTTGTCGGGCCAACAGGTTCCGGCAAGTCGAGCTGTATGTCGCTAATCCATCGCTTCTACGATGCCCAGCAGGGGCAGGTTCTGGTCGGCGGGCATGATGTGCGTGATCTGACCCAGGATTCGCTCGGCAACCAGATCGCCATGGTTCTGCAGGAGCCGTTCCTGTTTACCGGCACGGTGTTCGAGAATATCAGGTATCATAAGGCGCAAGCGACCCGCGAGCAGGTCATCGAGGCGGCCAGGGCGGTTGGTGCTCACGACTTCATCATCCGTTTGCCGCATGGCTACGACAGCATGCTCGGTGAGCGCGGCGGCAATCTCTCGCTCGGCCAGCGCCAGCTTCTAAGCTTTGCCCGTGCGCTGGTTGCCGACGCGAAAATCCTGGTGCTCGACGAGGCGACGGCCAATATCGACAGCTATACGGAGATGCTGATCCAGAAAGCGCTCGTCAAACTGCTCGAAAACCGCACGGGCCTGGTCATCGCTCACCGCCTTGCCACCATCAGGGAAGCGGATCGTATTATCGTCCTGCAGAACGGCGAGCTTATCGAGAGCGGCAACCATCAGGAGCTGATGAACAACCGCAAGCTCTATTCGCGCCTCTATAATCTGAACTACGCGTCCTTCGACGACATTCCAGACGCGATGCTCTCCAGGGAGCCACCGATAACGTCCTAAAGTCAAAAACATGCCAAATATTAAACAGGTGGCCTCCACCTCTAGCTGCAAAGGAACACTGGGGACGCAGGATCAACGGCCGCTCGCTTGGCGGGAGCCCTCCAGCTAGGCGAAGTCGAGGTCCCCATGATGACGAGATTCCGCACCGTATTACTGAGTACCGCTGGCCTGGCTGGTTTCAAAATAACCTGTCAGCTCACAGGTGCCGACGCCTGGTGGCGAGGCGTGAGCACCTATTTGCCTTCCATCGCATCCCAACGCCGCTGCTTCCCCGTCTTCGGCTTTAGTTTCTTGTAGGTTCTGTCGATGAAACGCAGAAACCTCGTGACATGCATCAGCCGGTCAACGATCGAGCTCAGATTGACGAGGCGCTCCGACAGCACCTCGTTCGCTGTCAGGGCTATTTCGCCTGGAGAATATTCCGGAAAGTGTTTTGCCAGATCGGCATAAGGATTGGTTCGTTCGCGGCCGATGATGTCAATCTTCCCGCGCCGATACATCAGCCGCAACACCACCTGCTCAAACGTCCAGTCGTGAACGTCGAGAACCTGGTAGCGTTCACTTCGCTTGGAGGAGAAGCCAGCCAGGGTGATCGTCGCTGGCAGTTGAAGGTTGGCGAGCCAGAAGGCCAGCGCAAATCCGCTCGTAGGAAGACTGGTCTTCGGATAAAAAGGAGCAAACAGGGCCGTCAAATCGAGATGCCTGACCGCCACACCTCCAAATTCAGATTCTGCGCTAAACTTTTCGCGATCACCGATTGCCAAATTGATGATGCCGAGGAAGCTTTTTGTGTCGAAGTACTGGAGGACTCTCGACACTTTGTCGCTCTTGACGAGGTTTGCTCCCAACGTGCCGCTTCGCGACACCAGTACGGCATTGCGCGTAAACGGTTCGCTCAGGACCTTGTACACCTTGTTGAAGAAGATAAAGAGCGTCGTCTCGGGAAACCGCGTGACAAGTTCGTTGATATCGACCTCATCGCTGTTTGCAACCAAGACGATGTGACTATAGCCGAGAAAAAACGAGTTCCATTCCTCCGAGTTGATTTCCCTCGGAGGAACTGCCTTCGCCGCTTGTAAATCGTTGGAGTTAGGTCCTGTCATCGTTCAACCGTATGTCTTGCCTTCCTAGCCAAACGCTTGCGCCGGAACGGGACGATCGACGGTCACTGATCTCGCATGTTTGCCCGCCCTTGTTTTTACAAGACGCGCAGGCGCTCCCACATACACACCATAAGGAACCGTTCTCCCCTTTACCACACTGTTTGCCCCAATGACGGTGCCACGAGCGATCTCGGAGCCTGCAAGTACCTTCGCACCCGCTCCGATCCATACATCGTCGCCGATCACAACAGCCCCTTTTCTGATGGATTGCTGGCGTATCGGGATCACCGGATCCTCGTAGTTGTGCTCGAATGCAGCTACGACGACGTGCCCGGCAATGCGCACGTTGTCGCCGATGCTAATGCCGCCATGTCCGAGTAGGATGGAATAGTCATTTAAGGAGACGTCATTGCCTATTTTGATGTGCCCGCTTTGTGAATCGATAATCGCACCGCAACGCGTAGTAAACCTGTCGCCGATTTCAATCCGACCTCTGCCTCGGAAGCGAGGCCAATAACGCATGTTCGGCGCCTTTCCGATCTTTACGAATCGGCGCGAGAGCATCCAGCGGAGCTTGACCAGATAGCCGAGATTCAAGCGTCACACCGGAGCGAACCGAGGATCGATGGAGAGCGCCTTGTCGAGCCACTTCTCAGCGTATTCAACCTCCTGCCAGTTCTTGAACCACGGGCCTCCATTGGTGTAGTGGACCCCCTTGGGATAGCCGGCGGATGGCTTTGAACTCCAGCCTTCCAGCCAGTTCCACTCTTCCGGAATTTCTCCGATCTCGCGGTCATCTGCCCATTGAAGGCGGTGCAGAAACGCTCCCGTCTCAGCATTGATGAGTGCCGGCGTCAGCTTGCGAGTTGATGGATGGTCACAATTGAAGAGCATGAACGACGACCAGTTCTTACGCGGATATGTCGTCTGGATCTTGCCATCCATCTTTACGCCTTCCTTTGGCGTGTAGTCATGATGTACGCATGCAACGGCCTGATCCTCATTCCGATACTGCAGCAGGTCAGCGACGTCTCCAAAGAACAGGAAATCGCAATCGCAGAAAAGCGCCCAGCCCTTGTAACCGGCAAGCCACGGTGTGAAAAAGCGCGAATAGGTGAACTCGGTCGAGGCCAGGGGATCAACCGGTCGCGTATAAACACCGCGATCAACGAGCTCCTGCAACTTGATCGGGTGTACATCTACGTCGATCGACGCATGCTCCAGCAGTGATTCCTTCGCGACCTGGTAGGCAATATCTTCTCGCGAATCCCAACCAATATAGACCGACAGTTCCGCCACACGAGTTCTCCTTGGATTAGGTTCTGTGAAGATAGACGATGAGGGGTTGCGAAAGTCATAGACGAGTACATGGGCGCCGTGAAGGCTTGTTTGGGAGTAAGTCACCGAAATAGTCCGTGCGGTGACGTTCGAGTCCCGTGGCGCAGGGGGGCGGATCCTCCTTGTTCCAGGCAATGCTAAGCCCGATCCTGAAGCGATCCCGCTTACCTGCTTCAGTTCAAAGGAACGATTGGCAGCGACGCCCTCTAACCGCCACCCCTACCCCAAGGTCGTCTTCATTGTGTCGCGCCTCGACCTGATGGCTTCTGCGGCGAAAGACTGGCATGCGAAGCTAAATCACCTTAAATCGGGGCAAGTCAGCTTGTCTTTGCACCCGGTTTGTTCAACGATCGCACCATTCGCGGAATCAGGATGTTTCGAATTGAAGGAATTCTGAGCATGTTGGACGTTGATGGACTGACGCGAACCAGGCGCTATTTTACGCGCTGGGTGCGGTATCGGCTGGCGGCACCACGAGTTCCTAACCTGGAGCGCCTCCTTCTTGGAAAGAACGTTGTCGTTGTCGGCTCTGCGCCTTTCTCTACCAAGCCTCTGGGCTGGGACGATTCGTTTCGCGTATTGACCATCAACGCCTCCCAGATTGCAGCTCAGGGCTGGCTGCCTCACCCGCCGGATGTGACATTGATGCAGTTCAATCAGATTGAAGGGCTCAATCCCGCTGCCGTCGAGGTTCGCCGGGTGCTACAGCATCAGAAAACCGGACTTCTTTGCCTTCTCAATTGGCGACATGAGCGGGAGCGACTCGTTAGAGGACTTGAGGCGTTCGACTACCGTTACAACGAACTGACACTGATCAGCCGCCATGAACGCATTGCCCTGATGCATCGGGTGACAGGAAGATTGAATCTGGAACTCGAAGGCGAAGCCAAGTGGTCAAACGGCATTGTCGGAGCGGCTCTTGCGCTGGCGAGCGGGGCAGCAAACGTGGTTCTCACCGGTATCGACCCTCTCTCCAAGGGACACAAATACAACTCATTAGATCTCTCTCGCATGCATCAAGAAACGGATTTACAGGCTCTGCAGATATTTCGGGACCAGAGATTACCCGTCTTCACGGCTGATCCGAACGTTGCCCAGACGGTCGGGTTACCCCTATGGGATCCGCGAGCGACCTAAGCTTCTTCGATGGAACGCATCCTGCCCGGTCGCGCCGGTGCGCCAATTTCGTTGTCATCTCGGGTAGTTCAACCCAATCCCGCAGCCACGACAGATAGTCTTCCGCCAGGGCTTCAGCCAGCTTCAACGCGCCTCGCCAATCACGACTGGAGCGTTCCCGCCTATCCCCGGGCGACGGCCACCGCAGGAACTCCAATGAGATGAATCGATAGCGCAGCGGCCGCCTTGGGCGTGACCACTTCCTGTTCGTTGTGCTCCAACAACGAAGCATTGCACCAGCAGCGGACAATTTTGCAGCTCATCTATTTAGAAAGCAGAGTGCGTCGCTCGCGAAATAGACTTGGCGGATGAAAACCGCTAACACCGCACCATGAACAAGACAGCAATAAATGTCATCGAGGATAGTGTTCTGGGGTCTGCGAAGCGGACGGTTAGGACCGAGAGACAGGCTCTTGAGGCCCTGGAGCGTGCTTTTGAAGATGGTCTCGCTGCTCCGTTTACGCGTGCCGTCGAAACCATCAACGGGATTGCCGGTCGTGTAATCGTCACCGGTGTCGGCAAGAGCGGACATATCGGGGTGAAGATCGCGGCCACTCTGGCTTCGACCGGCACGCAAGCGTTCTTTGTCCACGCTGCGGAAGCAAACCATGGCGATCTCGGGATGATCAGCACCACCGACGTGGTTCTTGCATTTTCGAAGGGCGGGGAAAGTGCCGAAATTCGCAGCATCGTTGCCTATACGCGCCGCTTCTCGATTCCTCTGATCGCCGTCACCTGCTCGGAAAAGTCGTCGCTTGCAACAGCGGCCGACATCATTCTCCTGATGCCGAACGAGGCGGAAGCTTGCCCGCACGGACTTGCTCCGACGACGTCAACATTGATGCAGCTCGCTTTGGGCGACGCGCTGGCAATTGCGCTTTTGGAAGCGCGAGGTTTCTCCGCACGCGATTTTCATGTTTTCCACCCGGGGGGCAAACTCGGTGCAAGCCTCAGCCATGTCGCTGATATCATGCATACGGGCGATCGCGTGCCGTTGGTGCGCAGGGGGACGTCAGTCCCGGAAGCCATTTCGACGCTCTCACGCAAGCACTTCGGTTGCGTCGGGATCATGGAGGATGACGGTCGTCTCTGCGGTATTGTCACGGAAGGCGACCTGGCTCGAAATCTGACGCGCAATCTCTCCGAATTGCTGGTTGACGATATCATGACCCGAACGCCGAAGACTGTGAAGCCGACCGTGCTGGCAACCGCGGCGCTGGCGAAGCTCAATCAGCACAGCATCGGGGCACTGATTGTCATCGACGACGAGAACCGACCGATCGGCCTCGTGCATTTCCACGACCTCCTGCGGATTGGCGTAGCCTGATCAATTCGAGGGAAACGCGGCTCGTTTAAATTGGATAAGAGCGTGTCGCACCTATTCGGCCTCAGCGTCTTGACCCCGATCAACGGCGAAAGATCGGATGGAAAAGGCTCCTGATTGCGTGCTCCGGTGCGACCCGCGTGAAGTGCCGGTGTGGCGGCTACTAACTTGGCAGCGCGAACATCGCGCGTGCGCGATCGACTAGCTTGCGCCCGACGGAGCGTCTTGAGGTTTCAAAAATGATGTTGAAGAGGCGGCGGTAGCTGCCGTCGGGAGAGGTAAGGGCTGTAGCGCCGTGCCAGGCCGACGACGTGTTCTTGAAGAGAAAACTGTGGTTGTCGGTGATGCGAGCCGCAGCGCTCGTCTCGAAATCCGCAAAATCCGGATTCATAGCTTCGATCTTCTTGCCGCCGAGTACCAGAGTGGAACCACCCCACTCGGGGTTCCAATCAACGCTCGTATTAAAATAGAGAATGTGCGTCCCGATCTTTGAAGGGCTGTCGAGATGTGGCGAAACCTCGGATCCCTTCGAGCCAACGTGCCAGGCATAGCGCGGGATGAAATCGGAAATTCCGAGCGCACGGCGAATGAAACGACGGTATTCGTCGCTCGTCTCAAGTTCGTCCATGAAACCCTGCCAAGCCGTTGGTAGTTGCTCGCGACGGACGAGGCCGCCGGCGTCCATGGGCGGCCCATCCTTGTGATAGATCGAGTTCTCGTAGGCCAAGTAGTGTCGGTTGTGCGGGCGCTGATCGTGGGTCCGTCGCCTATTGCTGTGGTATTCGAAAAGATCAAGCGATGGGAAATTTGTATAAAGGGAATGAAATCCCTCTTGGGTTAAAAAGCCTCCAATGTCCTCCCAAGGAAAGGGTGACCTTTTCTTAAACGCATCAATGTCGAACCGCCGCAGCAGTTCGTAGTCAATAAAAGTCCCCTTCATAGAACACCTCGCGTTGTTTCGTCCCCAAACTTGTACTCAAAAATTGCGTAAATTGCTGACCCGAACCTGAAGGCGGCAGGGGGTTGACGTAATTACCGGATGTCCTTTCGCCTTCGCTGAGTTATCGCGACAAATGCCTCACCATTGAGCGGGCGCCCTTGTGCCCACACTTGCACCGCATGATGCTGGCGAGCTGGCCGAGCGTCAATCCTTCACAACCTTCTTCCCCCAGCGATCGATCCGCTTCCCGACAATACGCCAGGAGCATGCGGCCGGCGACAGGCCCTGCCGTCACAACGGCTTAATAATGCAAACTTGGCACATGAAAATTCATCAATGTTTTCAGTATCATGGTTGATTTGGACTGTTGCTATTGCTATTTGGGTCGTCAGCACATGGTTTGAAATACCGATTCCAAGGGTTAATTGGGTCATAATTGTTGGCTCCGTCTATGCTCGAAGCGACCACGACGCACAGTTCATCGACATAAGATCAAGCTTTCCAAAGAACGCCACTATTCGACGAGGAGGATCTTCCATGGATTACCGCAAGCTTGGCCATAGCGGAGCAGTCGTGACCGCCTACTGCCTCGGCACGATGACGTTCGGCGCGGAGGCCGACGAAGCTGCATCGCACAAGCTGCTCGATGATTACTTCGCCTGGGGTGGAAACTTCATCGACACAGCCGACGTCTATAGTGCCGGCACGTCAGAAGAGATCATCGGGCGATGGCTGAAGTCGCGACCGACCGAGGCAAAGCAAGCCGTAATCGCGACCAAGGGGCGGTTTCCGATGGGACCTGGTCCGAACGACGTCGGCCTTTCGCGCCGGCACCTGAATCAAGCGCTTGATGCCTCCCTTGCTCGGCTCGGCATCGAACATATCGATCTCTATCAGATGCATGCCTGGGACGCACTGACCCCGATCGAGGAGACGCTGCGCTTCCTTGATGATGCCGTTTGCGCCGGCAAGATCGGCTACTACGGCTTTTCCAACTATGTCGGATGGCAGATCGCCAAGGCAGCCGAGATCGCCAAGGCACGCGGCTACACTCGTCCGGTGACGCTACAACCGCAGTATAACCTGCTGGTGCGCGACATTGAACTCGAGATCGTCGCTGCATGCCAGGATGCCGGCATGGGTCTCCTGCCATGGTCGCCGCTTGGCGGCGGCTGGCTGACGGGCAAGTATCGGCGCGACCACATGCCGACGGGTGCCACCCGTCTCGGGGAGAATCCGAACCGCGGCATGGAATCTTATGCTCAACGGAATGCGCAGGAGCGGACATGGTCGATCATCGAGACGGTGGAGGCCATCGCAAGCGCCCGCGGCGTCAGCATGGCGCAGGTGGCGCTTGCCTGGACGGCAGCGCGGCCGGCTGTGACTTCGGTCATTCTCGGAGCGAGAACGAGTGAACAGCTCGCCGACAACCTTGCCGCGGCAAGTCTTATCCTTTCAGAAGAAGAGATAACGAAGCTTAGCGATGTCAGTCAGCCTCATCTGTCCGACTATCCGTATGGGGCTAGCGGCACAAACCAGCGTCATCGCAAGATCGAAGGCGGACGGTAGCCGGAATTTTTCGGCCGCTTTGTTCTTCAGAGACGCACGCCTCTGTTTCGTCGAAGAGCTGGAGTTGCGACGGATCGACGGTTACGCAGACCGTCTCGCCCGCCCTCGCGGTGCCGCGACCCAATCTCGACGATCGAGGTTGGAGAGGGGCTCGTCGAACACTAATGCTTTCGGATGGCGGATGATGGCACGGCTCATTGCGACGCGCTGGCGCTGGCCGCCAGGAAGCTCGCGCGGGTAACGCTTCTCCGCCCTTGCTTCGATTAGGGGTGGTAGTTGCCGATGTAATCCGAGCCGAAAGAGATCAACGTTCTCCACCATCATCAGAAGCTGCGATGCTGATCGCAGCATGCGCTCATAATACCGGCCGGAATGTTTCAAATCCGCATTCTGGCATCCAGTTCGTCTACCTCACGCTCGCTCGATAGTTCTTCCTGTGAATGCCACGTTCGATGCGAAGAGCTTCGTTGAACAGGCGCGACGGAAACGGGGCAGGATTGACGGCCGGCCCCATGGGTTCGAGCCAGGTGCAAAGTTGCGGGTGCGCCTCACGAAGGTCAGAGATGAAGGACGGCCAATATGTCGGGCTCATGGAATTATGCAGATGAATGACCTTGGCCGATCGCAATCCTTTGATGTCCATCTTGATCGATTCGATCACTGGATAATTATAACTCAGAGGAAGATCTCTGTAGGTAAGGCCGCGTTTGATCACCATGATACCCAACAAGACCTGGTCGATAAAATGCTCTCCGCCGCCGCAAGTGGAGCCGACATGCTCGCCGAGGACGCTCTCCGCAAGCTCCAAAAACGTTCTTCCAAGTTTTGTTTCGCGCCGATAGGAGAAAACACCCGAATTCCAGTACAGTCGAATCCTGGCGCCTTCCATCAAGGTCGTTACCCACGGCAGCTCGTCTAAGTCGAGCCCGACGACATCGCACATCCGCGACCAGAAATGATCATGTTGGCTGTCGCGGCCTGTCGAGCCAACTACGCCGAGGTCAACCGGGCAGGCCACAAAATCGCAATCGTTCAATTCCAGTAACGTCGGTTCCCCCGAGATGAGGATATCGGAGTCTACAAAGGTGATCTGTGCGGTCTGGGCGATGGTTTCGACATAGGTGAGCGCCACCATCTTGTTCATATAATGAAACCATGCGTATTTCGCATGGGATGGCAAGCGAACATAGGTGACGTTGAGAAGATCGAGGGCCTCTCGGGTTTTGGCGGCCAGGGGAGCTCCTCGCCGCGGCGTTACGGCAAATACTGGACAAGAAGCAAAACGGCCTCCATGCGCACGCAAGCTCGTGATCATTCGGACCGCCAGTGGTTCGAGCAATCCAGATTCTATACAACAAACAAAAGATACGGAGGGAGTTTCTGTGCTAATCGTCCTTTGATTCATGTAACATGCCACCAAAAGTTAAGACATATTGGAGATATGCAGAGATAATTCAATGTCTCCGTAAATCTATAATTGGAAAGGCGACGTAAATCCAGAGGGATCGAATATTTCTACTGTGTTTGTTTCCGCTTGCCTGTATACAAGAAAACAATCAGTGACCTATCCCGCGACATTATGCGCTGGCCGATTGAGGCCGCGCGCTAACCAGTTCGGGATCATCGGGCGCCTTTGATTTGCCGCGCACGCGCGGCGCTGATCGAAGCGTCTGTTTTCTTTCACGAGCCGACTGAAAAATGACGAGAGCGGCTACCAACGCTGGTCCAGATAACCCACGGCCATATCGCCGCGGAGATCCTATTCTGATCGTGAACCAGTCATGCTCTTGCGGATGATCTTGGAATGGTTAGCTAACATGTCAAAACAATAAATGCTGAGGTCTACTGAATCCCGTTGGTCGCAATTGGAGCGCCAGCGGCAAGCCGGAAAGGGCTAAGATACGATGGGCGGCGATCACGTAGATCACCGCCTCGTTTTTCTAGATGCGAGCGCCGCTCGTTTCGTCGAAGAGATGCAGCTGCGACGGATCGACGGTCACGCCGATCGTCTCGCGTGCATGTGCGATGCCTCGGCCTGTTTCGACGACCGTCAGTTCGGGTGTGGTCGCCGCCGTGACGAAGGTGGATGAACCGGTCGATTCCACCACGGCTACCGGCACGTCGAACGTGCCCTGCCCTGCTGGCGTGATCCTAATATGCTCCGGACGAAGGCCAACGGTGACCTTGCGGCCAGCCTGGACTTGATGGTCGATCGCGATCGTGTGCTTTACACTGCCGAGGTCGATCGTCAGGCTCTTGCCGTCCTCTGCAACGACGGCCGGGATGAAGTTCATGGCCGGAGAGCCGATGAAACCTGCAACGAACTTGTTGGCGGGCCTGTCGTAGAGGTCGAGCGGCTTTCCCTGCTGCTCGATCACGCCGTCGCGCATGACGACAACATGGTCGGCCATGGTCATTGCCTCGATCTGGTCGTGGGTGACATAGACCGACGTCGCGCCGAGCCGGTCGTGCAGCGCGCGGATTTCCTTGCGCATCGACACGCGCAGTGCCGCATCGAGATTGGACAGCGGCTCGTCAAACAGGAAGGCCTTGGGATGCCGGATGATTGCGCGGCCCATGGCAACGCGCTGGCGCTGACCGCCGGAAAGCTGACGTGGATAGCGGTCAAGAAGTCCGGTAAGACCGGTTATTTGCGCCACCTCGTCTGCCTTTTTTCTCGCTTCATCCTTCGATGCGCCGCGCATTCGCAACGAATAGGTGAGGTTTTCGGCCACCGTCATATGCGGATAAAGCGCATAGGACTGGAACACCATGGCGATGTCACGCTTGCGCGGCGGTACGTCGTTCATGACCTCACCGGCGATCTGCAAGGTGCCTTCGGAAATCTTCTCCAGCCCCGCCAGCGATCGGAGCAAGGTGGATTTGCCGCAGCCCGACGGACCAACTAGTGCCACGAAACTGCCCTTTGGAATCCTGAGATTGATATCCTTCAGCGCATGGTAGGCACCATAATACTTGTTGACGCCGGTCAATTCGATCTGTGTGGTCATTTCAAAGCTCCGGAAGTCAGGCCGGAGACGATCCGGCGCTGTAGAAGAACGAAGACGGCGAGGATCGGCGTCACATACATCGCCGCGAAAGCCATGATCTTGTTCCACTCACTGGTATTTGGGCCGATGAAGGAGTAAAGGCCGACACTCGACGGCTGCAGTTCAATGTTCTGGATCATCGACTTCGAATAGACAAATTCGCCGAAGGCCTGCATGAAGATCAGGATCGCTGCGACCAGGATGCCGTTGCGCGCCAGTGGCAGGACGATGTTGAAGAAAGCGCCGACACGCGAATTTCCGTCGACCAGGGCCGCCTCCTCGAGTTCCTGGGGCACGCTCATGAACGTGGCTCGCACAAGCACCACGAAGAAGGGCATGGTTTTCGCCGCTGTCGCCAAAATCACGGCAAAGCGTGGGAAGCCGAGAACGCCAATTTGCGAAAACCCGACGAAAATCGGCGTAATCATCAGTGAGGCGGGTAACACCTGCAGCATCAGGACGAGGAAAAGACCGATATCGATCCAGATGTTGCGGTAACGCGCCAACACATAGGCAAGCCCAGTGCCCAGTATCGTCACCAGTGCGACGGTGCCGGTGGCGATCACCACCGAATTCCAGATGTAGCGGCCGATGTTCAGGCCCAACCAGACGTCACCATAGACTTGCCATTGCGGATTGCTGGTATGGAAAGTCGGCGGCGTCGCGAACATGTCGGACGTGGTCTTGAGGCTGTTCAGATACATCCAGTAGAGCGGGAAGAGGTAGACAATTGCCAGAACAACGGCAATCACGAAAAGCAGGCGGTATTTCATGGTCTCGCTCATCCGCGCACCTCATGTCGGGTCGAACGTACATAGATGACCGAGGCGATCATCACGACGATGATCATCACTACTGAAATCGTCGCACCCTTGGCGAAATCATATTCCTTGAAGGACCAAAGCCACGCCCAGTATTGCGCCACGTTGGAGGAATTGTTCGGGCCGCCAGATGTGATCACCGCAAAGAGATCGAATTGCTGCAATGTGAAGATCATGCCGAGCGAGATGACGGCACCGATCGTCGAACGCATCATCGGCAGCGTAATGGTCCAGAAGCGCTGCCAGCCATTGGCGCCGTCAAGTTCGGCCGCCTCGTAGAGGTCGCCCGGAATGGAGGAGAGACCAACAGACAGCAGGATCATGTTGAAGGACACGCCGAGCCAGATATTGGCGATAATCACCGCCCAGAGCGAATAGACGGGATCCGAGCGCCAGAAAATATTGGCATTGGTGATCGAAAGGCTCTTGAGCAGGTAGTTCAGGACGCCGAAATCGCCCGACAGGATCAGATTCCAGATCGCGCCGACGACGAGCCCGGGCATTACCCATGAAACAAGAAACAGGCCGCGCAGCCAGGACGATCCGGGAAATCCGGTCCAGAAGAACAGCGCCAGCCCGAAGCCGATCAGGAACTGTCCGGCGATCGATGCGACGACGAAGATCACCGTGTTCTTCATCACCAGCCAGGCTTCCGGCCGCGCGAACACTTCCTGGTAGTTCTTCAAGCCGACAAAGGGGCGAAACACCTGCGCGAGACTGAACATATCGACCTGTTGCAGGCTCATCAGCACATTGTAGACAAGCGGCAAGAAAGACAAAAAAAACAGAAATGCAAAGGGAATTGCTGCAAGTGTGACGTCAAACCCCTTTCCGTCTCTTATTCCGCTGGCAACAGTGCCCATACTCCAAGCCTCCTCACCCATACATTCGACGCGATGGGCTTCGAATGTCCATGTTTACTGAATGCTCCTTCGGGCACCTTCCTCTCAAGGAAGAGAGCAGATGCTTGCCGAACCGCGACGTCAAGATTGGTGCCGCGCAAGCAAGAGCAGAGAGTGCCGGGAGGGAGCGCCACCACAGTCTCCACCCTCTCCCTTGAGAGGAAGATGTCCGAAGAACAATAACACGACAATCCGTGTCCTTGGCGGTGCCGCCAGACTTCCGTCCAGCGGCCCGTCAGGCCGATCTCAGCCCTCGCCGAGAATACCCTTGATGGTCGCGGCTGCCTGGTCGAGCGCAGCCTGCGGCGTGGCCTGTCCCGTCAGCGCGGACTGGATTGCGTCCTGTATCGCCTTGGAGATCTTCGGCCACTGCGGATGCGGACCGCGCGGCTTGGCGTACTTCAACTGCTCGAGGAATACCTTGAGTGCAGCATCCTTCTTCTCATTGCCAGTCGGCGGAATCGTAATGTCCGAACGGGCCGGTAACTGACCAAAGTTCTTGAACATCTTGTCATCCTGGGAAGCGAAATATTCGAGCGCCTTGAAGGCCTCGGCCGGATGCTTGGTGCTGGCGAAGATCGCCCAGTTGAAGTCGCCCATCGCCGAAGACGGCTCGACGCCGTCCTTCGGCACCGGCATCAGTGTCACGCGCCAGTCGAACTTGGCTTCCTGCGACATGCGATCGAGTTCCCAAGGGCCGGAAATCACCATCGCCGCATTGCCGGAATTGAAGGTGCCTGTCGAGTCCCACTGTCCGCGGGTCAGGGTGTCAGGCGAAGCAAGCTTCTCGTCGAGGATCGTCTTCCAGGTTTCCAGCGCCTTGACGGCGCCTGGTGCGTTGATGTGGTCATAGCCACCCCCGCCCATCTGCGCCCAAGGCAGGAACTGGAAGGTGCCCTCCTCGTTTGCCTTGGCGGAGAAGGCAAGACCATAGACGTTCTTTGCCGGATCATTCAGCTTGCGGGCCGCATCCAACAGTTGATCCCAGGTGTGCGGCGGCTTGTCGGGATCGAGGCCCTTGGCCTTGAACATGTCGACATTGTAGTAAAGGGCAATCGTATTGGTTGCTTTCGGTACGCCGAAGAGCTTCTTGTCCCACGTGACCGAGTTCAGCGGACCAGGGAAATAGTTTTCCTTCTTGATCACCGAGGACTTGGCGATCATGTCGGTGAGATCGAGGAACGCCCCATGCGAGGCAAACATCGCATGCTCGGGATTGTCGACGGCAATGATGTCTGGCGCCTGACCCGTGGAATAAGCGCGCATTGCTTCACTGACGACATCATCGAACTGGATCTCGCGATATTCTATCTTGATGCCATTGTTCTGCGCGTTGAATTCCCTGATCAGGCTCGGTGCCGGCTGGTTTACCTTGTCCAGCGACCAGAGGGTCAAGGTGACGTCCTCGGCCTTGGCGGCGAGACCAAAGAGAGAAACGCCTGCCAGCGCCAAGGCGCCGATCACTGCAAATTTGCGGATACTCATAGTTCTCCTCCTTTGTGGTTATCCTGTCGCAAGCCGGCGATTCCTCCTCGCCGGCCCCACGATGTCGTCAAACCGGGTCGACGATGAAATTGCCGCCCCGGGCATGCTTGAGATGGTTCAATGCGTAGACCTGGCCGGTCATTTCCAGTTCGTCGCGATAGACCGGGTCATGCCAGCCTTCGATGTCGATCGAACCGGACCAGCCGGCAAGCCGCAGTTCCGAAATGATGTCTGTCCAGTTGCTGTCGCCAAAGCCCGGAGTGCGCATGAACACGAACTTCTCCTTGCCGAAGATGCCATGCTCCTTGATGACATCCCAGCGGATTGTCGCGTCCTTGCCGTGCACATGGAAGATCTTGCTTGCCCATTTGCGGATCTGCGGCAGCGGCTCGATTAGGTAGACCATCTGGTGGCAGGGTTCCCACTCAAGGCCGATGTGGTCGTCGGGCGTTTCGTTGAAGATCAGTTCCCAGGCGTCCGGGTTGTGCGCAATGTTCCAGTCCCCGGTCGCAAAGTTGCCATCCATGGCGCAGTTTTCGAAGGCAATCTTGACGCCCTTGTCGGCTGCGCGCTTTGAAAGCTCGCTCCAGATCTCCTTGTAGCGCGGCAGGCTGTCGGTCAGAGGCCTGTTGCGGATGCGGCCGGTGAAGCCTGCAACGCAGTTTGCGCCGAAATGATGTGCATTGTCGATGCAGTCCTTCCAGCCTTGCAGCGTCTGCAGATCCATGTCCGTGGTCTCGAGCGGATTGCCGAACATGCCAAGCGTCGAAATGGTGATGTCGCGATCACCGATTGCATCGAGACAGCGCTTGCCGAGTTCGGCGAGATTCTGGCCGTTCGTCGTCTGCCAGAAGAAGGGTTCAAAGCTTTCAAATCCCATCTCGGCGATCTGGCCGATGCGCTTGTCGGCGCCGCCTTTGGAGGCGCTGACCATGGTGCCGATACGAATGGACTTGGCGGGGTTGCTCACGTCATTATTCCTTATGCTGAAATTTCAATGCGCTTGCCGGTCTTGGCGCTTTCGATCGCACCGAAGACCATGGCGAGGCTTCTGATATTGTCGGAACTTGCCGTCTCGGGCCGCTTGCCCGTTTCGATAGCCTCGACGAAGCCCGAAATAACGCTGGCATGACCGTGCGTTTCTTCCTCGTGGGCTGGTTCGGGAACGTTTACGGGCGTAAAGCCATGCAGGAGGCCCGGCTCGTTGCCGGCAACCGCTGCATTGAACGTGTCGCCGCCGTCCCAGGTCAGCATGCCCTTGGAGCCGACGAGACGCCATTCGCTTTCCCAACTCGTGCGCTCCCCTTCTGCGCACCATGAGCCGCGGTAGGTAAAGACGACATCGTCGGAAAACTCGAATGTGGCGTTTGCCGAGGCGCCATGCTTGTACCAGGAGCCTTTCGGATTGCGCTCGATGCAATAGACCGCGAGCGGCTTCTTGTCGGCGACATAGCGCGCTGCGTCGAATGTATGGATTGCCATGTCGAGCAGCAGAACGTTGTCCATTTCCTCACGGAAACCGCCGAAATGCGGGCCGAGGAAGAAGTCGCAATGGATGGCCGTCAGATCGCCGATCACCCCGCTCGCGACGAAGCGGCGCATGCGACGCACGCCAGAAATGAAGCGGCGGTTCTGAATGATGGCGTGGATCTTGCCGGTCTCGGCAGCGAGATCGATCAGCGCTGCCCCTTCTGCAAGCGATGTCGCCATCGGTTTTTCGCTGAGGACGTGGCAGCCAGCCTTCAGTGCCGTGGAGACGACATTGAAACGGGCCGTCGGAATGACGACGTCGAACACGATGTCAGCGCTTGTCTTGGCAATGACGTTGGCAAGATCGCTGCCGATGACGGCGCCCTTAAGGCCGAACTCGGCGGCGAGCGCTTCGGCTGCTGCCGGATTGACATCGACAAGCCCCCTCACCTCGATGGCGGCTGCGAGAGCCGGGGTTTGCTTGATGGCACGCAACCAGCCCTTGGCCATGGCTCCGCACCCGCATAGAACGGCATTCAAGATCACGATTTCCTCCGCTGGACCGTTTCCGGTTTCCCTCCCGAAACGCATCCCGTAAACGTTTACGATACTAAGCGGAAACGTTTCCTGCTGTCAATGCTGTGTGTTTTTTGCAAAAATGCTGCGGAAAACACGTGAAAACGTAGTGGCTTAGGCCCATATATTTCGCACTGCGGCATGAAAATATTCAACGGAATTTCTCTGGCTGCCACTCAACCGACGAGCATCGCGGGACGACGGCAGCCAACGGCGTCGTCCCTTCCCCCAGCAATTGCGCGAGAACGGGTGAAATCAGCGGCTGATGGCGCTGCGGAAACGCTTGGCAACCGCGCCAGCGCCTAGCAACCCCAGCGCAACGCAGCGGTTGCAACGGGCGAATCCCACAGAGAAAGCTCCTCGTCTGTTAGGAAAGCAAGCGTGATCGAAAGGCCCTGCATGTCGAGCGAGGTGGCATAGGTGCCAACAAGCGAGCGCTCAATCCGCACGCCGTGCTCCGAAAGGATGCCAAGGGCGGAGTTGTAGGCAAGATAGAGTTCGGCCGGCGGTGTGCCGCCAAGCCCGTTTACGAGAAGCAGTCCTTTGTCTGCGCTTCGACTGATGTCGCTGAGGATCGTCTCGCTAAGACGTCTCACGATGGTATCAACGTTGCTGAAGGGCTCTCTTGAATGGCCCGGTTCCCCGTGAATGCCCACCCCCATTTCTATCTCGTCCGGTCCAAGCGTGAACGTTGTTCGCTGCGTATGTGGCACTGCGACACCCGTCAGGGCGACACCCATCGATCGAATGCGTGAGGAGAGGCTGTCGCCAATGGCCTTCAGCTCGGCAATGGGTACGCATCGCTCGGCAGCTGCTCCAAGAAGCCTTTCTGTGATCAGCGTGCCGGCTACACCACGCCGACCACGACCATCGCCGGCCCTTGCCGTTTCGATATCATCGCAGGCAAGTACCATTTCAATTCTATGTCGGCCTGACGCCATCTCTGCCGCCATCTCGAAGTTCATGACGTCGCCGTCATAGTTCTTGACGACCAGCAGACATCCAGCGCCGGTATCTGTCTCCTCTATCGCGCTCACGATCTGGTCCGGCGTCGGAGACGTGAAGATATGTCCAACGCAAGCGGCATCGAGCATGCCGTGACCGACGAAGCCGATGTGCATGGGTTCATGACCCGCGCCACCGCCGGAGATGATCGCGACCTTGCCAGGAACCAGGTGGTGGCGGCGAATGAACTTGCGCTCCGCGCCGAACACAACGAATTCCTCATGGGCGCGCACGAAGCCTTCGACGCTTTCGGCGACCATGGTCTGCGCTGTGTTCATGAACTTCTTCATCAAGCCCCTCCCAAGGCGATGATCGTTTCAGTCTGGTCGCGCTTTCGCGCAGCGTCACTCCGGCGGTCCGGAAATTGCGGCAATCTTCTGCACCAGATCGGCGATCGCCTCCTCCAGCAGCCGGTTGCGCCGCTCGTCGCCGAAATCGGGCACCATCAGCGAAAGATGCCGCAGCTTTTCCGTGGCGCCAAGCTCCGGCAGTTTGCCCGGATGTGCGGCCTGGTAGGCATCCACAAAGCGCTCCTGCTCGGCGGCGCTGAAATGGCACACCCGGAAGATCGTCGCGAGATGTCGGGCAGGAAGAGGCGTCGCATAGGTCGGGCTTGTTATCTGGGTGACGAAGCTTCGATGCTTGCCAAGTTCGGTGGCCAGCCGCTGACGCGTTCCGGAAGGTCTGTTGTCGATGATCTGCGCCAAAATGGACTTATAGGCGATAATGGCGTCTTCGGTGTCTTCGCGCGCCATCTTACTCTCCGGCTGCCCTTGTTCCATCGGCGTGCAAGCCGCCGATTGCCGACCTTATCGCGGGAAGTTGGGCAGGCGCCACGGAAAAATGCCGGATGCCAACGGCCAGCAATGCGCCTGTTCTGCGCTGATCGCCGGCCATGTCGCCGCAGATGCTGAACGGTTTGCTCCCGCCAAGGTTCACGGCATAGGCGATCAGGCGCAGTACGGCCGGCACAGCTTTCTCGCTGTAAGCGGCAAAATCGGTATCGTCACGAGCCGAAGCGGCAACATATTGCAAGAGGTCGTTGGTGCCGAACGAAAAGAAATCAGCGTCGAACTGGTCGAGCATCAGCGCAGCCGCCGGCACTTCCACCATCATGCCGATCGGAGGGTCTCGATGCGGTATGGCGCGGCGCGCAAAGGCGGCGGCCTCCTCCCGAAAGATCTGCCTGATCTCATCGACATCGGAGGGAAAAGTCACCATCGGCAGCATGACGCGCAGATTGCCGAAGATTGCTGCAC
This sequence comes from Rhizobium mesoamericanum STM3625, assembly GCF_000312665.1. Taxonomy (GTDB): domain Bacteria; phylum Pseudomonadota; class Alphaproteobacteria; order Rhizobiales; family Rhizobiaceae; genus Rhizobium; species Rhizobium mesoamericanum. The sequence continues at coordinate 641,460 of NZ_HF536773.1, forward strand.
GCAACAGGGCGCGCGCCTGAACACGCGCAATCTCAGGCCTGGCAAGGAGAAGGCGTATGCCGCGAAGGTCAGGCGATGTTTCAAGGCCAGAGAGCGGCTTGTCGCCACCCACATCCAGCATGCGGATCGTCACTGGTCTGGTGCCAGCCCAGTCAAGCAGGCGCCGGTAAATGGCCAACTGCTTATCCTCGTTTGCAGCATCGGCAAGTGACGTTACCGCAAATTCGGAGCGCATCAGTCCGATGCCGGCGGTCGACGCTGCGCTGATCCTTTCGATTTCATCGGGGGCATTGACGTTGATGGACAACAGCACCTCTAAACCGTCGGCCGTGCGCGCGCTGCCATTGTCGGTTATCGCCGCCGCACTCGTCGTCGGATGCTCGGCTTGCAGCGGGCGGGCGTTCTCCTTGCCTGCTTGAAGAATAACGGCTCCGCTATCGCCATCAACGCCGATAAGTTGCCCTTCTTCGATCGCGAAGCGACCGGCCCCTATAACCATCGGGACTGACCGGGATCTTGCAAGCAGCGCAACATGGCCTGCAGCGCTTCCGCCATAGAGCGCAATGCCGCCACCAGCGGACCAGTCATGTGCAAGAAAGCGGCTGGGCTCCATGTCCTTGCCGACATAGATGGACCCAGGTGGAAAGTCTCCTACCGGCGTTCCGGTGAGCGCGGCGAGGACACGATTCTTGATATCGAGAATATCGACGGCACGTGCCCTGAGCTGCTCTTCGTCAGCGCTTTCCAATTCGCGGACATATCCATCGAGTGTCGCCACCCATGCAAAAACTGCGTTCTCGCCTGCATCGATCCGCGCGCTCGCCATCTCGGTGATCGTCGGATCGCGAAGCACCTCGATCTGGAAATCGATGATGTCGCCACCTTCTGCGTCAGCGCCAGCAGCCAGGTGCTGGAGCTCGCCGATGGCGGTCTCGATGGCGCCCGCAAGCTCCGCGCGCTCCGAAACGGCAGGCGGTGACATGAAAACTGTGGCCGGCGGTTCCGCGATGTAAGCCGGCCCGGTCGCAACACCCGGCGACGCGCTGGTGGCTTTCAATCTATGCGGTGCGGCCATGCTTCTTCTCTTCATCGAAGTTTCGCTCGATGAGATCCTTCAACGCCCGGACTGCCTCTTCTGCGAGGATTCCGTCGGCGCGGATTTTCAATATCGAACCCTTGCGGATCCTGGCACCCATGATCTTAATGATGCTCTTGCCGTTCAGCCAGACGTCACTGCCGTTGACCGCGACTTCGATCAAGCAGGGGAACGACTTTGCCAGCCGCGTGAACGTCACGGAGGGGCGAGCGTGCAATCCCACGCCGTGCTTCACCTCGACTTCCGTCTGGCACCTGGCGTGCACGTGTTCGGCCTCCCGGTTTCCTATGCGCAATCCGCCGCTCATCAGGGTGACAGTTCCTCCGCCGTTGCTACGACCTTGGCCAGCGATGCTCCGCCGGAGGCCTCCGCAGCGGCGATGACCGCGCCCTCCACCACGGGAGCATTGCAAATCGAGACGAGCTTCGCGCGCGGCAAACCGAGCATCTCAATGGCCATCTCGCTGTTGGTTTCGGCGCCACCAAGATCGACGAAGACAGCGACGCCTGCCTCCGACCACGCCTCCTCGATGGCCTTCAGGATGCCGCGGGCATCGGTGCCGAGTTCGCCGTGACTGTTGCCACCCGACCAGGCGAGCGGAACACTGTCGCCGACCATCTGCCGGACCATGTCGGCCGTGCCCCGCGCAACGAGCGGCGAGTGGGAGACGATCACGATCCCAACGTTTGGCTTCAAGTTCATGCCTGGTGATACTCCATGAGATAGCGGCAGATCGCGGTTGTCAGGAGAGCACAGCTCGAGGCGCCAGGATCGACATGGCCGATCGACCGATCCCCGAGATAGGAGGCGCGCCCTCGCATGGCCTTCATGGCCGCAGTCAGCTCGGCGGAAAGTTCAGCCCGACGCGCGATGTCCGTCAAAGGCGAACAATGCGCGAGTGCATCCTGAACAGGATAGAGAACATCAAGAAGGGTCTTGTCGCCGGCATGCGAGCGACCGCGACAGGCGACCGCGTCGATTGCCTGCTTCAGAACCGAAGGGAAATCCCGCTCCTCGTCCAGTGTGCGAAGCTCACGCCCCATCGCCATAAGCAGCGTTCCATAAAGCGGGCCGGCCGCGCCGCCGATACTCATCACCAGTGTCAAACCGATCTTCTCCAGCGCGTCCGGCAAGGGGAGACCTGCGAGCGCGGCCTCTTCGGCGCTCACCGCTTCGCAGCCGCGCCGCATGTTGGTTCCGTGGTCACCATCACCGATTGCGCGATCGAGAGCGCACAGATGATCGCTGTTTGCCGCAATCGTCGCACGGCAGGCTTCAATCAATCCAGCAAGAAGAACCGGTTCTGCCTGCATCTGATGCCCTCCCGAGCGCCCGCCAATTCATCCGAGCGTTGCCATCATTTCGAATGCGCCTGCCACAGCGACGGCTCCAGGATCCGGCACTCCCTCAAGATCCTTCTCGCCAACGTAGGAGGCCCGTCCTGCCCTTGCCTTGCGCATGACCTTGGTCGACTCGGCGCCAGCTGCTGCAGCTCTTGCCGCAGCCGCGACATCGCCTGCTGTGAGGGCGGCGAGCGCCGGAGCCAGTGCATCAACCATCGTGCGGTCACCGACGCCGGCCCCGCCATAGAACGTCATCCGATCGAGCCCGGCAAGCAGGGCAGTAGCGATATCCGTCTTTTCCGCCATGGCTTTAGAGGCCGCCGTAAAGAAGATTGAAAGCAGGACGCCACTGGAACCACCCATGCTCGTGCTCAGGATCTCGCCGAGCGAGGCCATCAAGGCGGCTGGATCCTTGAGTGGCAGCGTATCGATGCGCGAAAGGATGCTGCGTGCGCCGGCAGCAACGGTGGAACCGGTATCGCCATCACCAACGCGGCCATCCAGGCGATTCAACTCCGCTTCGAGCGAAATCAGATGCTCGCAAAGCGTCGTCAACAAAAGACGATTGCGACTGTCGTCGCTGGCCGACGTCGCTGCATCCCGCGCCGCCACTTTGGGAACAGGAACGATAGCGATCTCATGTCGTTCGCTCACAGGCGGCCAGGCATGCGGGTCCACGGCGGCCTTCAGCGCGGCTTGGCGACCAGCATCCAGCCGGATTAGCGATAGCGAGAAGCCGTTCATGTTGAGTGCGGTCATCATAGCTGCCGGCCCGATGACCAACCGAACACGGCCGGAAAGCGGTGAGGACAGCACCGCATTGGCGATCACGCCCATCTCGAGTGGGGGCACAGCGCCAAGGTTGTTGATCAGCAGGCAATAATCCTCTGTTTCCTCAATCTTGGCTGCCAAGCGCTCCGCGATGGTCGCCACCAGATCGGCAACCGGCTGCAGCGCAATGCGTTCTGCCCCTGGCTCGCCGTGGATGCCAAGCCCGAGCTCCCCTTCGTCGGCACCAAGCCGGTCCTCATGCGCTTGGCCAGGCACATTGCAGGTCGAGAGTGACATGCCGAGCGAAATGATGTCGCGCGCTGCGGCGCTCGCCTCAGCTGCGACCGTCTTAAGATCGGCTCCGGTTTCGGCGTGATAGCCGGCGATCTTGTGTACGAATAGCGTACCGGCAACGCCACGAGGCTGGTTGATCCCGGGAATTGCGATGTCGTCTGCAACGATTACCATCTCGACATCGAAGCCTTCGGCGCGCGCCTTTTCAGCGGCAAGGCCGAAGTTCAGGCGATCACCGGTATAGTTCTTGACGACCAGAAGAGCGCCCTTCGGGCCGGTTACGGCGCGGATCGCCGTCAACACCGCGTCCACACTGGGTGAGGCGAAGATTTCCCCTGATACTGCGGCCGTCAGCATGCCCTTGCCAACGAAGCCTGCATGCGAGGGCTCGTGGCCGGCACCGCCACCGGAGATGACTGCGACCTTGGACTTATCCCAGTCCGCGCGCAGGATCACCTTGATCTCGGGGAAGGTATCCAGACGGGCGAGCCGACCGGCGCCGCTTGTCAGGAGCAGGCCGTCCAGGGCTTCGGTGACGATGGTTTCCCGGCGATTGAAGAAATGTTTCATGGAGTGGGATCCGTCTTTCATGCCAGTGTATTTGTTTCGTTCATTGCTTATCCAAGGCGCTGGCCGCTGGCGTCGAAATAGAGCGGGTCGCGGAGCGTCAGGCTGATGCTATCACCTGGCCGGATCGCGAGATACGGATCGGCAAGTGTGACGAGCTTGTGGTCGCGCACCTTGATGTGAAGGTGGTTCTGGTCTCCCAGGTGCTCGATCCAGTCGATCTTGGCGTTGGCGTTCTGATTGATGACGATATCGAGATGCTCGGTTCGCGCCCCGATCGTCTTCGTTCCCCGCGGCGGATTGGCGCCCGGAAGGAGATCGGTTGGCAAGAGGTTTATGTGCGGCTGACCAAGCCGTGCAGCCACATGAAGACTGGCAGGATTGCCGTAGATTTCGCGGGGCGTCCCGACCTGCAACAGCCGTCCCTCCGCAACGATGCCGATCCGGTCGGCCATCGTCATGGCTTCGACCTGGTCGTGCGTCACATAGAGCAAGGTCGAACCGAGCTCCTTCTGGATGCGCTTCAGCTCCAGACGAAGTTCCGCACGAAGTTTCGCATCGAGCGAGGAAAGCGGCTCGTCCATCAGATAGATGGCGGGGCGGCGCACCAGCGCCCGTCCAATCGCAACGCGCTGCATTTCGCCACCCGACAGACGCGTCGAACGGTTCTCCAGCTTGTGGTCGATCCTCACCATGCGTGCAATTTCGCGCACGCGACGGTCGATCTCTTCACTCGTGAGCTTGCGCGCCGGCGCGCGCAGCGGAAAGGCAAGGTTGTCGTAAACCGTCATGTGGGGATAGAGCGAGTATTGCTGGAAGACGAAAGCGACATCCCTGTCAGCCGGAGCTTCGCCTGCGACGTTGCGACCGGCGATTTCAATGCGGCCGCTGTCAGGGCGTTCCAGTCCCGCAATAAGGCGCAGCGTCGTCGTCTTGCCCGCGCCCGTTGGCCCGAGCAGAACGACGAACTCACCGTCTCGGATCGAGAGGTTCAAGTCAGCGAGTGCCTGTGTATCGCCAAAGCGTTTGTTGAGACCCTTCAGAATAATGTCAGCCATGACGCCCCTCCGAATAGAGTTCCGAGGCAATGGCACGGCCCGACTGGCAGTTAAACAGCGCCAGCTTGGCCGGATTGAACTCAAGGCCAACGGTTTCGCCGATGCCGAAATTGCGGTTTGCCGGGACACGCGCCTTGATGACGCCGCTCGCCGTCTCGATTGCCACGACCTGGTTGGTACCGAGATACTCGCTGCCGTAGACTGCGCCGCGCAAGGGAGAGGTGTCACTGAAGCGAATGTGTTCCGGCCTGACGCCAAGCGCCAGTTCGGCCTCGGCCAGGTCCTGATGTATCTCTGGAACGCTGACATCAACACCATGAAGCGATATCGACCGTGCTCCCGTCTTAAGGCCCGAGGTAAAACGCATGAAGTTCATCGGCGGCGAGCCAATGAAATCGGCGACATACATGGTGGCTGGCTTGCTGTAGATCTCCTGCGGTGTCCCGAATTGCTCGATGACGCCATGATTCATGACAGCGATCTTGTCGGCCATTGCCATGGCCTCGTGCTGATCATGCGTCACGTAGACCGTCGTCGCATGAATGCGGTTATGCAGTTCGCGCAGCTCGTGGACCATGATCTCGCGGAATTCCGCGTCGAGCGTGCCAAGAGGCTCATCCATCAGAAAGCACTTCGGACGGCGTACGATCGCGCGACCGAGAGCCACGCGCTGGCGATCGCCGCCGGCAAGACCGGAGACGGATCGTTCAAGGATATGATCGATCTGCAAAAGCCGCGCGGTTTCCTCGACGCGCTTTCGGATCTCGGCCTTCGCCATCCCCTGGGAGAGCAGTGGAAAGCCGATGTTCTTGCGCACGTTCATATGCGGGTAGAGCGCAAAGAGCTGGAACACGAAGGCGATGTCGCGGGCGCTGGCGCGGTTAAACGTAACGTCTTCGCCATCAAGGTAGATCTTGCCGCTGGTCGGCAGTTCAAGTCCCGCAATCATGCGAAGCGTCGTCGTCTTGCCGCAGCCCGACGGTCCAAGCAGCGCCAGGAACTCCCCGTCATGGATGACGAAGCTCGAATCCTCGACGGCGACGAAGTTGCCGAACTGCTTGCGGAGATTTTCGATCCTGATGTCGGCCATCGCTCACTCCGGAAACTTCGAGACAATGATGAACATTGCGGTGCCTGCAAGCAGCATCACCAGCGAATAGGTGTAGAGCACCAAAAGGAACGGCTGGAAGAGCATAAGGAAACCGATGGCGATCAACGTAGTTGCGATGTTCTCCATTGGTCCCCGACGCAGGAAGAAGGGACGCTTGGGGCGCAATTTACGCGGTGTTTCCATGAGATGGGTCATTTGCGGACCGCTCCGAAGGTGATGCCACGCAAGAGCTGCTTGCGCAGAAGAATGGTAAAGACAAGGATCGGGATGAGAAAGATCGTCGTTCCAGCCGCGACTGCTGGCCAGTCCTGACCGCCTTCGCCGATGATTGTCGGGATGAACGGCGGCGCCGTCTGGGCTTCACCCGAGGTCAGCAGTGCCGCGAAGGCATATTCGTTCCAGGCAAAGATCAGGCAGAAGATCGCGGTGGCGGCGATGCCGGTGGTTGCCTGCGGCAGGACAACCTTCCAGAATGCCTGCAGCCGGGTGTAACCATCGATCATCGCAGCTTCTTCGTATTCGCGCGGGATCTCGTCGATAAAGCCCTTTAATAGCCAGACGGCGAGTGAGACGTTGACCGCCGTGTAGAGCAGGATCATGCCGAGCGCCGTATCGGAAAGGCCAAGCTGCCGATACATGAGATAAATCGGGATGGCGACGGCAATCGGCGGCATCATGCGCGTCGACAAGATGAAGAACAGCAAGTCGTCGGCAAGCGGCACCCTGAAACGGGAAAAACCATAGGCTGCCAACGTTCCCAACGATACGGCCAGGAACGTCGAGCCGAAGGCAATCACCAGCGAGTTGGCAAAGCGCGGCAGAAAATTCGAGGGGCCAGCAATCACCATGTTGCGTTTGCGCGTAACCTCATCGCAGGTACCGCTTGGCGCCGGCAGGGCAGCGATATATTCCGGCGTTTGCCTCGTTCTCGTCGTCAGAAGGTTGCAATAGCCTTCAAGCGTCGGCGTGAAGAAGATCTTCGGAGGATAGCTGATGGAATCCGGCGGCGACTTGATGCTGGTCAGGAAAATCCAGACGAGAGGGATCATCGTGATCAGAGCGTAGAGGATCACGATGGCGCCGGCGATGCGCTTGCTGGTCGGGCTCGGCTCGACGACCGAATGGGCTGAGGTAACCGAGTTCATCGCTGCTTCACCTTGTTGAGCGCTTTGACGTAGATGTTGGCAAGACCGAAAACGGCAACGAAGAGGACGATGGCGAAGGCCGATGCGCGTCCGGTCGCCCAGCTCTCGAAAGCGGCCCGCTTCAAGGTGATGGAGGCGACCTCGGTGGTCGAGCCCGGACCGCCACCCGTCAACAGCGTGACCATGTCGAACATCTTGAAATTCTCGATGCCGCGAAACAGCACGGCAAGCATGATGAAAGGCAAGGCCATTGGCACCGTGATCGACCAGAATTGCCGCCATGCGGAGGCGCGGTCGACCTCGGCCGCCTCATAGATATAGTCGGGGATGGAACGAAGGCCCGCCAGGCAGATCAGCATGACGTAGGGCGTCCACATCCAGGTGTCGACGATGATGATCGCCCAGGGCGCCAAAGTGACACTGCCGAGCATTTGGATATCGCCTGTCGGGATGCCGGTGAGGAGAGAAACGGCGTAGGCGAAAAGACCGATCTGCGGCTCGTAGAGGAAGCGCCAGAAATTCCCGACGACGGCTGGAGACAGCATCATCGGTATCAGGATCAGCGTCGTCCAGAACGCGTGGCCGCGAAACTTGCGGTCGATCAGATAGGCAAGCGCAAAGCCGATAACCGTCTGAAAAAGGATCGTCCAGAAGACAAAGTGCGCCGTCGTCTGCATTGCCTGCCAGATATCAGGGTCGGTGAGCACCCGCTCGTAGTTGCTCAATCCGACGTTCAGGACCGGCGCATTTGGACGGTTGGCGCGATAGTTGGTGAACGAGAGATAGATCGCCCAGATCAGCGGGAAGATGTTGATGGCGAGAAGCAGGATCATGGTTGGGGCGATAAACACCCAGGCGATCGCTCGATCTGACAATCCGCGGACGCGGCGGGCGATTGATGTCGGCGTCGCCCTTGCGGTTGCGTCTACTGTCTTCTCGACCATGGATGAAGAGGAAATGTTCAAGGTATCACCCGGTCTTGTGGTATGTGAGTGACGCGGCGGCCCGGCAGTCTTGGCAATCCGGGCCGCCACTTTGGCAAGAATAAATTGCGTCCAGGTGGACACTAGATCTTGCCGTCGTCCTTGAAGACTTCGGTCCAGTCCTTCACCAGCCCGTCAAGCGCTTCCTTGGCGGTGCCGTTGCCGGCCACGACATAGTTGTGAACGCGCTTTTGCATATCTTGGAGGAGGGTTGCGTAGCTCGGCTCGGCCCAGAAATCCTTGACGATCGCCATGGAGTCCAGGAACGCCTGGGCATAAGGCTGGCTGGAGGCAAAGTCAGGCGCATTCACCACCGATTTCAGACAGGAATAGCCGCCGAGCTTCCACCATTTGGCCTGGACGTCCGGCTGGGCGAACCACTTGATGTATTGCAGAGCGGCGTCCTTCTTGTCGGAATAGGAGACCACCGAGATGCCCTGCCCGCCAAGCTGCGCAAAATGCTTCTTTTCTGCTGGATTGGGGAAAAAGCCGATCTTGTCGCCGCCCACCTTCTCGTCCTTGTAGAGGCCGGGCCAGGTAAAGGCGAAGTTCATCTGCATCGCGACCTGGCCGGATTTGAAGGCATCGGCGGACTCGACCATGTAGACGTTGGAGCTGCCGGGCGGGGTGCAGCAATCATAGAGCGCCTTATAGAATTCCAGACCCTTGACTGCGTCTGGCGAATTGACGAAGCCTTCCATCTCATAGGGCTTGTCCGGGTTGTCGTACTGGAAGCCCCAGTCATAGAGCACGTTCGTCACGCCCATGGTGATGCCTTCAGAACCACGCTCGGTGTAGATCGAAGCGCCGTAGACGGTCTTGCCGTCGATTTGACGCTTCTGGAAGAACTCGGCGATGTCTTTCAGTTCGTCGTAGGTCTTAGGCGCCGCGAGGTCCCGGCCATACTTTTTCTTGAATTCCTTCTTCAGCTCCGGCCTTTCGAACCAGTCCTTCCGATAGGTCCAGCCGACCACGTCACCCATTGCAGGCAGAGCCCAGTAGTTCGGCGTATTCTTCGGCCACTCCGAGTAGCCAACCACCGTCGCCGGCACGAAGTCATCCATCTTGATGCCTTCCTTGTCGAAGAAGTCGTTGAGCTTGACGTAGTGACCGTTTTCCGCCGATCCTCCAATCCATTGGCTGTCGCCGATGATCAGGTCGCAGAGTTTTCCGTGAGAGTTCAGTTCGTTGAGGAAGCGATCTGCATAGCTCGTCCACGGGACGAACTCGAATTTCATTTCGGTGCCGGTCTTGGCCGTGAAATCCTTCGACAACTCGACAAGCGCGTTCGCCGGGTCCCAGGAGGCCCAGCAGAGTGTCAGTTGGTCGGCTTTCGCAAGGTTGGGCAGCGCCGACGACATGATGAATGCTGAGGCTAGCCCGAGAAGGGCTTTCGATTTCGTTTGCATACGTTCCTCCCAGAACCAAGGCCAGCTCCCCGCTGGCCGCGCAAATCCACCAATTTCAGAGAATGCCTACATGAACTCCTCAACTCTCATGTTTAGCACTGTGTTTAGTGATAGACGGTTTTCTAAACATTGCAAGTGACAATCGTTGTTGCGCTGCACACGCGTGCGGGACCCGCCAGTACCTTTCTTCGGCTGAATCCGAGTTACCGCGCCCGGAACCACAAGCAAGTGCCGCGATGCGAGAGCTGAACCTGGCGCGTCCCGGGATGATCCGGCCAAGGCAGCGGTGATCTGGCTACGAATTCAGGCCCGAGACGATCCTGACCGAAGGCGTCGCGATCGCGCCAGGTAATCGGCGCATTGCCAATTCCTGTGACGACGGCAACGATTCTGGCTGTGCGACCTCAAGCTAGGCCGTACCTGGTTGGGATTCGCTGCGCGGGAATTTGGCTGTTAAAACAATTCAATTGCGCATAAGCTGACCCTGTTTTTGGGGAGACGGGCTTGAATGTTGCGATTGGTTCGTGCGCTGTTTGGTCTTGCCGTTCTCGTTGGTCTAGGTGTGCTTCTCTGGTTTGCAACCAGACCGCCGCCGCTCATCGTTCAGGGCGAAGTTTCGGCCAATAGGGTCGATATCAGCCCACGCGTCTCCGGCAGGATCGCCAAGCTCAACGCTGACGTCGGCGACAATGTCGAGAGTGGCGCGATTATCGCGGAGTTGGAAAGCCCGCAGCTTGTTGCAGGGCTGCAGATGGCCAAGGCTGCTCTTGCAGTTGCCGAAGCGGATCTTGTTCGGGTCAATAGCACCCGACCAGAAACGATCGCCGCGCGGAAGGCGGAACTGGCTGCGGCCACCGCCGATGTCACCTTGTATCAGGAGGATTTCGACCGCCAGGCAAAACTGGTCGCGACCGGAGCCTCCTCGCAATCGCGCGTTGACGAGACGACGCGCAACCTCGAGGCGGCCATCCGCAAACGCGAGTCAGCCGAAGCCAACCTCGCACTCGCGGTCGCAGGAGCGAGCAAGGAGGAGAAGGCCCTCGCGGCTACCCAGGTCGAGCGAACAAGGTCGTCGCTCAACCAGCAACAGGTCGACATTGCGGAACTGACCATTCGTGCACCGATCTCCGGCCAAGTGACGACTCGTGTGGCTGAACTTGGTGAGAATTTTTCGGCCGGCGCCCCGTTGTTTTCGCTGATCGACCTGCAAAATCCGTGGTTTACGTTCAACTTGCGCGAAGATCTGCTGAAGGGCCTGAAGATCGGAGACAGCTTCGACGTCATGGTGCCGGCAATGAACAACGCCAGAATTCCGGTCAAGGTCACGACGATCAACGCGCAGGGGCAGTATGCGACCTGGCGCGCCACCCGCGCGACCGGCGATTTCGATCTCCGGACCTTCGAGGTGCGGGCAAATCCGGTCAACCCAATGCCAGGACTGCGCCCCGGCATGAGCGCCATCGCATCGTGGCCGCCCGCGGAGCATTGACATGACGGCGAAGGGGCGGCTGCGCCCCAGCTTCCAGGTTGTCTTCAGAAGGGAATTCGACCGCTTCTCCCGTCGACGCCTCCTTTTGTTTCTAACAACCGTCCTGCCGCTGCTGCTGATGGGGATTCTGGCAAGTGTCTTCAGCGCCGGCCTTGCGACGCGCCTCCCGATCGCAGTGCTCGATCTCGACGGCACGGACCTGTCAAGGACGATCATCCGCACGGTCGATGCAACACCGGATACAGCCGTCGCGCGGCGTGTCAGCGATCTTGCGGAAGGCAGGCAGTTGATCCTGTCGGGTCAGGTTCGGGGTCTCCTGATGTTGCCACTAAATCTGGAGCGCGACGTTTATGGCGGACGCCGGCCGGAGGTCGTCTTTTTCTACAACACGCAGACAATGACGTCAGGCAACCTCGTGCTGCGTGGCGTCAATGCTGCCGTGCCGGCTGTTGCTGCCGGCATTCGCCTGTCCTTGCGAACAGCGGAAGGGCAACCTCTCGAGGCCGCGCAAGCTTCGCTCGCCCCGATCCCCGTTCAGATCAATCCGCTGTTTAACCCGACACTCAACTATGCGCATTTTCTCCTCGCAGCGTTGCTGCCGAGCGTCCTACAAGTCATCGTCGTCACGACCATGGCCTATGCCGTTGGGCTCGACGTCGAAACTCCCCATCGTCTTCGTGTCCTCAGACGCTTGGGCGGCGGTTTGTGGCCGGCAATGGCCGGCAAGATTTTGCCCTACACCCTGCTTTTTCTGGTGGTTCTCGGAATTGCGGATTGGGTTCTTTTCGGCGTCCTCGAGATGCCGTTGCGCGGCAATCGCTATCTGCTGATCCTTGCCGGAATCCTGTTTATCCTTGCCGACCAGTTCATCGGCGTTCTGCTTGCATTGCTGCTGCGGCCGATGGCGAGTGCCATCAGCATCGGCACCCTGCTGATGGCGCCGGCCTTCGGTTTCATGGGCATCGGCTTCCCAAGAATCGGCATGAATGCGTTTGCCTATAACTGGGGACAGATGATCCCTGGCACCTGGTATCTGATGGCACGCATCGATCAAACGATAAGAGGAACTCCGCTCGACCTCTCCTGGAAGCCGATTGCCGTCCTGCTTTTCATGGTGCTGCTCTTTGCAGGCCTGACTGCGCTGCGGCTGGAAATCATTCGCGCGCCGAACCGGCCCCGACGGTCCCAGCAAGCGACAGTCGAAGGAGCCCCGGAATGAAGGCCATCCTGACAGTCTGCCGCATCGAGTTGGCGCGTATTTTCCATCTAAAACCCGCCTTCGCAGTTCTGGTGGTTGCATCCGTCATCTATGCCGCGTTTTACCCGCAGCCCTATCGGACAGAAGCCTTGCGGGACGTGCCGATCGCTGTCGTCGACCTCGACGGGACAGCCAGCAGCCGCGAACTTGCCCGACGCGTGGATGCCTCCGCAGATGTCGCTGTCAGCGCGGTCTTTCCCGATCAGGCCGGTGCAAGGCGGGAGGTCTATACACGCAACCTCTATGGCGTGCTTGTCATCCCTCAGTATTTCGAACGGGATTTGCTGCACCATCGCCAATCGCCAATCGCGCTCTATGCAGATGCCAGCTACTTCCTGATCTATCAGCGCTTGTCCGGTGGCGTCGTGGCAGTGGCGCGCACGATGGGCGCAGAAGTGGAAACTGCCAGACTGATTGCCGCCAAAGTGGACCCCGTGCTTGCCGCAGCCGCCGCCGACCCGATGCCGTTGACAGCAGTCCCCCTGTTCAACCCCCAGGGGGGCTATGCAACATACATCCTGCCTGCCGCCTTTGTGCTGATCCTGCAGCAGACGCTGTTAATTGGGGTCGGTCTTCTCGGCACTTATAAAAACAATCAACTCAGTAGCGAGCTGACCGCAGCGGCCAGCCCCGCCGGCGTCGTTGCCGGAAAGCTGCTGGCTTACCTCATCCTCGAAACCGTCATTATGTCGTTCTACTTGATTGCGCTTCCCTATCTCTACAGTATTCCGCGCCTGGGAACACCGCTCTCGATCTTCGCCTTCGCGCTGCCCTTCGTGCTTGCGGTCAGTTCTTTGGGATTGGTTCTGGCTGGCCTGTTTCGCGATCCCCTGACGGTGCAGCTTGTGTCGGCCGCCTTGGGAATACCGTTCCTGTTTCTGGCCGGCTTTTCATGGCCGACGGAAGCAATACCTCCTTTTCTGCATGCAGTGGCAACGCTGTTGCCAAGCACCTCCGCGATAAACGGCATGGTCGCCATTTCACAGTTGGGCGCGTCCATCCCGGATGTGCGCCAACCTTTTCTGACACTGTGGATATTGGCTGCGATTTACACCGTAATCGCCATTTTGCTCGAAAGCAGAAGCCGGCGGACCATGGTCGCGTTATGACAGCGCTAAAGCCGCGACATTGTGGTGTGCGATGCCCCCGGCTGGTCCGAGATGGGACGATAATGTCATGAATGCTGCCCTTTGGACCGATCCGATTGTTCAGTTTCTCGCTCTCGCCGTTCTCGGCCTGATCCTCAGCCGCCTGGTGCTTCGTGGGCATCCCGTTTGGCGGCTTATTGCCCACATCACCTTCTTGATCGTCCTGACAACGCTCCTGATTTACAACGGCATCGAGCCCTATGCACCCGACACCCACGCTGGTGATGTGTCTCGCCGCATCTTTGTCGGCTTCGCCAAAGCCGTCTGGTGGATCGGCGGAGCGATGGTGCTGATCAGCTCGGTTCGCCTTTTCCTCATTTTTGAGCGCAAGCCACGAGAAGCTCGCCTCCTCCAGGATTTAGTCGTCGGCCTCATCTATCTCGGAACCGCGCTCTCCGTCATTGCCTACGTCTTCAGCGTCCCTGTCGGTACGTTGATTGCCACGTCAGGCGTCTTTGCGATCATCCTGGGCCTTGCACTGCAGAGCACACTGGCCGATGTCTTCTCGGGCATTGCCCTGAACCTGGGGCGACCCTACTCCGTCGGCGACTGGATCGTGCTCGACAGCGGCGTCGAGGGACGTGTCATTGAAACCAACTGGCGGGCCACGCATCTGCTGAGCGGTACGAATGACCTCATCGCAATCCCCAACAGCCAGCTCGCCAAAGCAAACCTCACCAACCTCAGCAGTCCTGACGAGAGTCACGGCATCTCGATCAAAATAAGGGTCGCGCCGGCGCCACCGGCTAGCATCGAGGAGGTCATGCGGACGGTTCTGTTCAGTTCAAACAACATTCTCAAATCGCCCTCTCCTTCGGTGACCATCAAGGGCCTCGATGGCCAGGCGGTGGAAGTGGAGCTGAGTTGCCGGGTGAGAAACATGGCACAGATGCCGATTGCCACCAACGAAATCTACGATCTCATATTCCGCCACTGCAAGGCCGCCGGTTTGGCGCTGGCGGTACCGGTGACAAGCGGAGTCAGCCAAGAACAGAATGCAGCCTATTTGCAGCATCCAAGCACCGCATGGCGCCTGCTAAACGCAATACCGCTCTTTTCACCGCTGACCGAGGATGAGAAAGAAACGCTGGCCGCAAGCATGACGCGACAGACATATCGCAAGGACGCGATCATCGCAGAACAAGGCTCCAAGCTCATGTCCCTGATGTTGATTAGAAGCGGTGTCGTGGCAATATCACGAAAGGAAGGCGATCGGGAGATCGAGCTTATGCGTCTTTCACCAGGCGACTGTTTTGGGGAAGAGGGAATGCTGACAGGCTCGCCATCGCCCGGAAGCGTGAAGGCTCTGACGTTTGTGGTTGCTTATGAAATCACGCAGGAGCGCCTTGCCGCTCTTATGCATGACCGCCCCGCACTAGCCGACGAACTGGGCCTCATTTTATCGCGACGGGTTGAGGCAGAGCGCCTCCAAACAATGGAACCTCTGTCGCGCGGTGAGGAAGCAGCAACATTTGCGGCTCGGATCCGGAAAATTTTCCAGCTATCATAATGCTGGCTCTCGCGGTCGAAAGGTGTTGGACCTTGAAGACAACAATTTGTTGAACCTCGGGCGAGCGCAGCCGCGGCTGCCATTGCACGGTTAATCAATCTCAAACGTGAAAAAATGGCCCGTCGCATTCCTTGTGTCCGGGCAGCCAACGACTGACGATGCAGTCAAATCGCTCCAAAATACCTAGATCGCTTCAGCATCTACGTGCTGCGCTGACTGCCGACGAACTGGACGGCGTGGATCGTCATGGACTGATCGAGCTCTGGCTGGCCAATCTACTATGCAGTGGCCATTCGTGCCTCGTAGCACTTTCTTGGCCACTGTCGCGCTGCGAGCCAACGCCAGAGCGGCGCGAGTCAATGCCTGCTCCTGGCCGTACGTTATGCGCATGGATATCCGGCACAACCGCCCCGTCAGTCGTTATACAGCTAATTTATTTATTTTATAGACTATTATCAAGGTGCTCGTTTCCGGTATTCTGTGAAAAAGCCATCCCGTCAGTAGCTGAAGAAGTCAATTGTCTAGAAAGGACGCGTCGATAACTGTGAAATTGGTATCTGATGAGAAAGCCGCAACGATTTTGCCGCAGGCCAATAGTGAGACCAGAACAGATGGGTCTTTCGCCACGTCCAGTTTCGTACGACTTCCCAAAAAAGGATCGATGTGATGACCGAGAAGAATCCCGCCGACAACTTCCCCGCCGGATATGAAGTACCCAAGGTATGGACCTGGGAGAAAGGCAATGGCGGGCAGTTTGCCAACATCAATAGGCCAATTGCTGGCCCCACTCACGATAAGGTTCTGCCCGTCGGCAAGCATCCCCTGCAGCTCTATTCGCTCGCGACGCCAAATGGTGTCAAAGTGACGGTCATGCTGGAAGAACTGCTCGCACTCGGACACATGGGCGCCGAATACGACGCCTGGCTGATCAAAATCGGCGAAGGCGAGCAGTTCGGATCCGGGTTCGTGGGGGTCAATCCGAACTCAAAGATCCCTGCCCTTCTGGATCGGTCGACGCCCGAGCCCACGCGCGTTTTCGAAAGCGGATCGATCCTGCTCTATCTGGCGAAGAAATTTGATGCCTTCCTTCCGAAAGAGCACAAGGCGCAGACCGAAACGATGAACTGGCTGTTCTGGCAGATGGCATCGGCGCCCTATCTCGGTGGCGGCTTCGGCCATTTCTATGCCTATGCGCCGGTGCAGATCAAATACGCCATCGATCGCTTCTCGATGGAGGTGAAGCGGCAGCTTGATGTGCTCGATCGTCATCTTGCCGGCAACAGGTTCATGGCAGGCGAGGAATATTCGATCGCAGACATCGCCATCTGGCCCTGGTACGGCAACCTCGCGCAGGGCAAGACATACGGCGATGCGGGAAACTTCCTGGATGTGCAGAGCTACCGGAACGTGCAGCGCTGGACGGCCGAGATCGCCGAACGTCCCGCCGTCAAGCGCGGCCGCATGGTCAACCGGATAAACGGCGATCCATCGGAACAGCTCCACGAGCGTCACGACACCTCCGACTTCGAAACGAAGACGCAGGACAAGATCGGCAGCCAAGCCCAAGACCAGCCCGCAGCGCCATGATCAAGCCGCCAGGACGGCCGGTAAGAGGATACGTCGGGCAAGCTCCTGAGAGGCGGAAGATGTGGCCACCTCGACGATCTTCCGGTGGACCGAAAGCAGAGTGGTGGAAAGGCCGAGATAAACAGGAAAGGAGACAACCCCTGTCGCGATCAGCCTGCACCCAGGCAATCTAGCTGGAGGCCATTGCTTGATGGGATGGCCGTCACTTCGAGCGCATCAGATTGACAATAAGTACCCCTAAGATAGCCGTGGCGCCACCAATTGCACCCATCACAGACGGCGTTTCTCCGAGCCAGACGAAGCCGATGAGGGTCGCGGTCGGAGGGACACCATAAAGAAAGTTCGAAGCCCGCGCGGCTGAAAGACGTTTCAGGGCGATCGCCCATGTAACATAGCCGATTGCGGTTGGAAAAATCACCAGATAGGCAACACTCCAGTTGACGATTGCCGGTGCTGCAGCGAGAGCCGAGACGGTCGCAGGGACCGCCGGAAGAAGCGGGACCGAACCAATGAGCAGAACCCACGCGGTCACGGTCAATGCCGGCATGCGGCCGAGAACGGGCTTCTGGAGAACGCTTGCGACCGCAGAGCATAAAGCGGCACCGAGGATCAGGATGGCATTGGGGTCAACGCTCAATTGACCCTCCGCGCCAGCGGCGATCAGCGCGACGCCGCAAAACGAAACGGCCGTACCACCCCAGCCCCAAAACCCAAATCGCTCCCCAAGTGCAAAAGTGGCAATTAGCGCCGTAAACACGGGCATCGTGTTGATGATGAAACTCGCGGGTCCGGCTGGCACCGTCTGCTCGCCGGTATTGAGGAGAACGGCATAAGCAGCGATGAAAAGCACGGCCGCAACCGAAATCCGGATGAGATCTATCTTGCTCGGCGCGGTCCACCGGAATGCCAGGTAGCCTAGAGCCACGAGGCCTGCGGTAACGTATCGGGCAGCAGCCAGCTGGACCGGGGTTAAAGGGCCAAGACAGACACGGATAACAACGAACGAGGAAGCCCAAAAGAATATCGTGACACCGATCGCGAAGAGGGCCGGCAAGTCAAACTTGGTCTTCGCTTCGAAGTCAGCCGCCGTCACAGTCATTTGCGCCTCCGTGGGTTAATGCTACTGAATTAAGCTGTTTAGGGGCGGCTTGAAAAGCACTTCAATCGATGATCTGATGTGCCCATGGTTCACAGCTCCCAAACTCTGCCACCCCTCGATACGCTGGAAGCGTTTGCTAGCGCCGCGCGCCTCGGTTCGTTTTCCGCGGCGGCCGAAGAGAGCGGCATTACCCATGGCGCCGTGTCCCGGCAGATTTCGCGATTGGAACGCTGGTTGGGTGTGCGTTTATTTGCACGCCAGGCGCGGGGTGTCAGCCTTACACCCGAGGGCATGCGGTTCTTTGCTCGAGCCCAGGAGGCCCTTGCTCTACTCAGCGATACCGATGAGCGTTGGATCCCTCGTCGGCACAAGACCACTGTTCGTCTTTCTCTGACACCTTCTGTCGCATCCCTGTGGCTCTTCTCACGGCTACCAAAACTTGAGGGCGACGACATCCATCTCGAGCTGGTTCTCGAACACCGGTTGGCAGATTTTGGCGAAGGGACCGACTTAGCCATCCGATGTGGGAAGGGCCCGTGGGCCGGTGTTCGTGCGGTTCCCCTCTGGCATGAAAAATCGTTTCCAATCGCGGCTCCCGCCCTTGCTGCGAGGATTGGGGCGGACTGCAGTTCGCAAGCATTTCTGACAGCGCCTATCTTGCACGATTCGAATATCGAGGGTTGGCGTCGCTGGTTCGCCGCAGATGGCATCGAGTATCTGCCCCGTGGCCAGGACCGCCGGTTCGAAGATTACAATTTAGTCATCGACGCCTGCGTCCAGGGCGTCGGCATCGCTTTAGCCCGGCCGCCTCTATCGGATGCCGCGCTGGCTTCCGGCCGCCTGGTTCAGCTTTCGCAAAGATGGTTGGAGTATCACGTCTCGTTTCACCTTGTCCGGCCCGATGGTGCCTTGAGTGGGCCGTCGGTGGAACTTGCCCGACGTCTTTTGTACGAAGCGGGCCATGATAAGGCATCGATCGCCGCCTTCACGGCGCCCTCAAGGGCCAGGGCATAGCGCCCAACAGTCCGGCCCCTGGGGCAACACATGCATAACTGCCACCAGCCGCTTGGTGTAATCATGTTGTGGCTGACCGTAAATCGCTGCTCTTGCGCCTTGCTCGACGATTTTCCTTCGATGCATGACTGCCACTCGATCACACACATGTCAGACGAGCGAAAGATGGTGGCTGATAAAGACAAGCGACAGACCCAATTGCTAGCGCAGCAAGGACGCCGAGTCCGTCGTAACGTTGCTTGAATATGCGCGCTTTTCTTCCGCGGATTCGTGGGGCGTTCTCGGGCAATCTGGTCTGTCTGAGGCCCTCTAAGGAGCAGCCGGAGGCGCTGGAGCGCGTTGCGGCGCGGTCTCGCGTCATCACGATCAGTGCAAGGTCGGTATGGCGCCGGTGCTCACCGAGGTCGTCGACGGCATGGGCGAATGCGACTTGTTCGGGGCTCTCAATCTGCGCCCCCGATATCGCACCTTTCGACTTGAGGAGCTCCGCCACCGGCCGGCTGAGTTCGTCGTGTTGAAATCGGGATCAGCACGAGCGGCAGTTCTTTTTTCTCGTTGTCGCGACAGAACAAAAAGCGAATCGCGGAGAAGCGGACGCCAGAGCACATATATTCTATGAAAAACGTAGAGAAAGTTTAATTTGAGCCCGTGTTATTCCGGAGGGTATGATGAAGATCACAAGACGCGCTTTCACTGCGGTGGTGGCAGGTGCCATCGCCACACCTTTGACGCAGGGTAGACTGGCTCATGCTGCTGACAAGGTCGTGCGTATCGGGTACCAGAAATATGGAACTCTCGTGCTTCTCAAGGGCAAAGGGACGTTGGAGAAGAAACTTGAATCCATCGACTACAAGGTTGAATGGACCGAGTTTCCGGGCGGTCCTCAGCTCCTCGAGGCCCTGAACGCCGGTTCCGTCGATTTCGGATCGACCGGCGAAACGCCGCCAATCTTCGCCCAGGCCGCGAACGCTCCGCTTGTCTACATCGCACACGAGCCGCCCGCCCCCCGCGGCGAAGCCATACTTGTCCCAAAGGACAGCCCCATAAAGTCCGTCGCGGAGCTGAAGGGCAAGAAGGTCGCCTTCAACAAAGGCTCGAACGTGCACTACCTGCTCGTCAAGGCGCTCGAAGAAGCCGGCTTGACCTATGAGGACGTGGAACCATCCTTCCTGGCCCCGGCCGATGGCCGCGCAGCCTTCGAAAAGGGCGCGGTGGATGCATGGGTCATCTGGGATCCCTTCCAGGCAGCTGCGGAAGTGGCGGTCGAAGCGCGAGAGCTCAGAAACGGCGAAGGCATCGTTCCCAATCATCAGTTCTATCTCGGCACCAGGGCGCTGGTCGACGGTCACGCCGACGTAATTGATGTCTTAATCGACGCCATTTCCGAGATTGACGAATGGACCAAGTCCGACACCGCGGCTGCGGCTGCCAAGCTTTCGCCGACGGTCGGGATTCCCGAACCTGTCCTCGTCAAGGCCCTCGAGCGCCAATCCTACGGGGTCAAGAGCCTAGACGACACTGTCGTCGCGCAACAGCAGAGCATCGCCGACACCTTTTTCAAGCTCAAGCTCATTCCCAAGGAAGTGACGATTGCGGACGTTGTCCGCAAGGGCAAGGCGTGATGCCGTCGTCAAGATCCCTGAGCTACCGGCGTCAGCGAGAAGGCCAGGGCGCCTTCTCGCATGAGATATGGCCAAGGCGCTGGAAAGACTCCGGGGTGTTGCCCCAATAATTCACCAAGGCGCTCTTTGGGATCACCTGTCCAGGCCTTGTTGTGATGATCGGGGGCCTGGAAATGACATCTTGCGGAGGACGCATGCCGAAATCAGATCTCGATTCGATCTGAGTGAACTGAGCGCGCGCGCTCGGGCCGGTCTTCCATCGCGGAGAGTTTGGCACGAACCGTGAAGAGCTTACGGCCGCTTCCTCGGCGGCAGGAATGCTCATAAATCCGGGCGGCGCAAAAGGTCAGTTGTGCTGGCAGATTGCGGAGCACTGAAGTTCATAGGGTCCATTCTGAAGTGCAGGACCGGACACAGGGATTGCAAGGGCCGCGGGTTCAGTAGCCTTGACGCTATTGCTCGCGGTTAAAACCTTCTCAGCCATTCCTGATTTGAGGCGAGAATGGGAAGCGTAGCGGTCTTTTCTAGAAAGATCTGTCCGCGACCATCGCACGGCTGCCGGCCATTGGCTCCTTCGTCCTCATGGCCGAATGCTCCCAAAAAGAACGACAGAGAGAATCCATGAGCGGGACCATAAAAGCAGAGACGACATGTTTCGCAAGACACCATATATTTAGAAAATTTTATCTATAGAATCTATGGGTTATTCTATTCCATACGCCTGTCGATCTTAACGATGAACCTTCCAGCGTCCCGCCGAATATCGCTCGGGCTAATTCGAACTGCTGACTTTATCCAGATCAACCAGGAGATTTCCATGAGCAATCCAGTTCTCGTCAATCAGATCATTCCCGATTCCGACGTCGTGCCGCTGACCGGTCGCGTCGGAGCCGAAATCAGGGGTATCCGGCTCAGCGGAGATCTTTCGGACGCAACGGTGGCAGCCATCAATCAGCTTCTCCTGAAATACAAGGTCATCTTCTTCCGCGACCAGGGACATCTTGACGATTCCGAACAGGAAGCCTTCGCACGCCGCCTGGGCGACCTCGTGCCTCATCCAACTCAAGGTCCTGTGGCCGGCACGGCTTCCATCCTCAATCTCGATTCCAGCCGCGGCGGCGGCAGGGCCGACCAGTGGCACACCGAGGTCACCTTCGTGGATGCTTATCCGAAATTCTCGGTCCTTCGCGGCGTCGTCATTCCGGCAGCAGGCGGCGATACGATCTGGTCCAATACCCACGCCGCATACGAAAGTCTGCCCGCGTCGCTCAAATCGCTGGCGGATAATTTATGGGCCATTCACAGCAATGCCTACGACTACGCAGCCGTGCGCCCTGGCGCCACCGCTGAAGAGAAGAAGCATTTCGAGGAAGTTTTCACGTCGACCATCTACGAGACCGAGCATCCCGTCGTTCGTGTCCATCCCGAAACCGGCGAGAGATCGCTGCTGCTCGGCAACTTCGTTCAGCGCCTGGTCGGCCTGTCGAAGAGCGACTCCGCTAAACTCTACGAGGTGTTTCAATCCTACGTCACAGCCCCGGAAAATACCGTGCGCTGGCGCTGGAGAACCGGGGATGTCGCGATCTGGGATAACCGCGCGACCCAGCACTACGCGGTCAACGACTACGGCGACCAGCATCGGGTCGTGCGCCGCGCCACCGTTGACGGCGACGTCCCCGTCAGTGTCGACGGTCGCCGCAGCGTAACTCACGTCAAGGCCGCCAAGGCGAAAGCGAAGGCCGCGTGACCGCGGCTGGACATCGAAGCGACCATGAAATTCTAGCGCTGCCGCCGCCTCGCCTGGCTCCGCCTCGGCCGAAGATCGACCACCCGCTAAACTATCCGGCACCGGATTAGACAACAGGAATAGCAGCAAGCAATGACGACATTGAATGAATTTCTCCAACAGAAGCGCGAAGCGCTCCTCGATCGGCGAGCGCGCATCAAAGCGGGCGAACTGGGGGCGGCTGCATTGAAGGCCAGTGCGAGCGCTGAAGGCCGCAGTGGCGTACGGCGTATCAGAATTCGGGATTTTCAGGTTATTTCCGACAGTCCACCCGATTTCGCCGGCTATAATCTGGGGCCATCGTCTCCGGAACTGCTTCTCGGCGCGCTTTCGAGCTGCCTGACCCACACCTTCCTCATCCATGCTTCCGATCAGGGCGTGCCCTTGGATTCCTTGCATGCGGAGGTCTCCGCCACGATCGATCCGCGCGCAGGTGCAGAAGGACATGAAGATATTCCGGTCTATCCCCAGGAGATCAGCTACCTCGTCACGCTGGTATCTCCTGCAAGTCCCGCTGAAATCGCCAGACTGCAGGCAACCGTGGAAAAGCTCTGCCCGATCCTCAATCTCCTGAAACGCGGCAACGAGGTTCGTGGGCAGGTGGACCACCGGCAACCCGGCCATCAGACCGCAGGCGCCGATT
Organism: Rhizobium mesoamericanum STM3625; assembly: GCF_000312665.1. Lineage (GTDB taxonomy): Bacteria > Pseudomonadota > Alphaproteobacteria > Rhizobiales > Rhizobiaceae > Rhizobium > Rhizobium mesoamericanum. The sequence goes on from NZ_HF536773.1 coordinate 664,393, forward strand.
GATGGGCGATCGCGTCATTCACCGGCACGTGCTCTTGACTTCGTCTCCTTTGGCGAAACCATTGGAAGGCGGTGACTGCATAGATCTTAAAATTATGCCGCCATTCAAAGTGCTACAGCGCCCCTTTTCGCGGCTGAAAGACGGGCGGCGCTGTCCTAGATTTCAAGTCAGTCGACTATTTCATGAAGGCGGAAGGGAGATTATCGATGAGGCGATTTGTGACACGCGTTGCGATGGTTTGCGGGGTGACAATCTTCTCGGCTATTGCCGTCGCCCGGGCCGACGAGCCGGGGCTTTGGAAGGTTTATAACGACGCCTTCAAGAGCGCTAAATACGTGGATCTCACCCATACGATCACCCCGAAAATCCCAGTTTGGGCAGGTTTCGGCAATTCAACCTTTTCGCCGGCAAAGGCGGGTGCGAATTTGGAAGGCTTCGCCAAGCTGGGCGACGTCTACACCTACGACACGCATGGTTTCGAAGCGACGAGCTACCTGCTGACGACTGATCAGCTCGGCACGCAGCTCGATCCGCCCGCCCATTGGGCGCCGGAATATGCCGCAATCGACGAGCTGCCGGCGACCTTCGCGGTGCGCCCGCTCGTTGTCATCTCCATCGAGGACAAGGTGAAGGTCGATCCCGGCTATCATCTGCAGGTCTCCGACATCAAGGATTTCGAGGCGAAGCACGGAACGATTCCCGAAGGATCAGTTGTCTTCGTCCGCTCTGGCTGGTCAAAGAAATGGCCGGACCCGGCGCTTTCGACCACCACGCCTTTTCCGGGCGTCAGTCTGGATGCGCTGAAATTCCTGCATCTGCAACGCAAGATCCTGTTTCACGGTCATGAGCCGCTCGATACCGACACCACACCGAACCTCGAGGGCGAACATTGGTTGATGCACAACGGTTTTGCACAGGCAGAAGGCGTTGCCAACCTCGATCAGGTCCCGGAAACGGGTGCATTGGTGGCGATCGGTTATCCGAAATTCGGTGGCGGGCTTGGCGGTTACGCCCGCTATATCGCCATCTGCCCCCCGGATTGGCCGCATGGCGTGACTATCGGCTCGGTGCCGGAGGCGCCGCTTGAAAAATTTGACAAGCCTCTTCACTACGATGAAGCGGCAGGCATGCGCGTTCGATAGAACGGGCGGCTACGTCAAGACCGCTTGCCGAGCTCATTTCCTTTGCCGGGTATGCCGATACATAGGAAGATGTCCGCGTCCTGCGGCTTCGATTGCACAATGGCGAGCTCGATGACAATGATCGAGCTCGTTTTGTCGTTTCATCGATCAGCGGTTTCGAGGGCGCGACGACGAATGCACGGTTGCAAACCGGAGCTGCGCGACCCTGTTCCGGCACGACGCTGACGGCAGGCGCCCAATCGAAACGAATTCCTGATACACCAAGGAAAAGTCAGAAGGAGGAACGCATCCATGACCGGTCAACCCGTTGCCACCCGCATCGTTCTTGCATCGCGCCCATCCGGAAGGCCGGTGGCGGCGAATTTTCGGCTCGAGCGGGAGACGGTCCCGGACATCGCCGAGGGCGAGGTTCTTCTCCAGACGCTTTATCTTTCCCTTGATCCCTACATGCGAGGCCGCATGGACGATGCTAAATCCTATGCCAAGCCTGTCGAAATAGGCGACGTGATGGAAGGGGGCACAGTCGCGCGCGTCGTAGGCAGCCGCAACACGGCGTTCAAGACGGGGGATACCGTCCTCTCGCATTCCGGCTGGCAGAGCTATGCGATTTCAGATGGTACGAACTTGCGAAAGCTCGATCCGGAAACCGCGCCGATCACGACGGCACTCGGCATTCTTGGAATGCCCGGTTTCACGGCCTATGCCGGGCTTCGCAATATCGGCAAACCCAAAGCCGGCGAAACGCTTGTTGTTGCCGCAGCGAGCGGCGCGGTTGGTTCGGCGGTGGGGCAGATGGCAAAGATTTACGGTGCGCGTGTTGTCGGAATCGCGGGCGGTCCCAAGAAATGTGAGTATCTCTGCAAAGAGCTCGGCTTCGACGCCGCCATAGATCATCATTCGAACGATTTTCCGGCAGAGCTCGCAGCCGCTTGTCCGAGCGGCATCGATGTTTACTTCGAAAATGTGGGCGGCCACGTCTGGAACGCGGTGTTTCCGCTGCTGAACGACTTCGCGCGCATACCGGTCTGCGGGCTCATCGCGCACTACAACGAGGGATCCTCTGTCTTGAGCGGACGTGATCAGCTTCCTGCGGCAATGCGCGCCATCCTCCGGAAAAGCCTCACCATACGAGGCTTCATACAGCGCGAATTTGCCGATCAGCGTCCTGACTTCTATCACCAGGTTGGAGCGTGGATCTCTGAAGGGCGGCTAAAGTATAAGGAAGATATCGTTGACGGACTTGAAAACGCCCCGGAGGCTTTTCTTGGCCTGCTGGAAGGGAAGAATTTTGGAAAGCTGATCGTGCGCGTCGCTTCCTGAAAATCGCCTCGGCGTCGCAGAAATTCTTCGAGGCAGCGGACGCAACGAAAAAGCGCGAAGAGTCGGTGGGACCGACGACGTTCCGAGCAGATCCCGGGACCGGGGCCGATCCAAGCAGGTGTCGGACCCAGACTAACCCTGGACTAGCCCCGCCTCCACAATAGCAGGACGCGATCGAGAGCAATGATACAGGCGCAAAGCATACAGCCGGCCACATGGCTTTTCGGGGCGCGCTCCTTGCGCGACTTTGGCGATGGCTTCATGGCCATCCTGTTGCCGGTCTATCTGCTCGCTTTGGGATTTTCGCCGCTGCAAGTCGGCATCATCGCGACGGCGTCCCTCTTCGGCTCTGCGCTGTTGACGATCATCATCGGCTTCCTTGGCGCGCATCATGATCTCCGCCGTTTGCTGCTGGCGGCCGCCGGCCTGATGGTTATCACTGGCGCCGTCATGCCAATGATCAACGACTATACGCTGCTACTGGCAGTCGCGTTCGCTGGTACGATCAATCCATCGGCCGGCAGTGTCAGCATCTTCGTACCGCTTGAGCATGCGGTGCTCGCCCGCGAGGTGTCCAGCATCGATCGAACAAAGATGTTCGCCCGCTATAGCCTCGCCGGGGCTCTCGCAAGCGCTGGCGGCGGGCTCGCCGCGGCCCTGCCCGACCTCATGGTGCGATTGGGGATAGTGCAATTGTCCGCCATCAAGCTGATGTTCGTTCTCTATGCGATCGTTGGCGTTCTCGGCGGCCTTCTTTATGCTCGCATACCGCCTCGCCCGATAACGCATCAAGCCGACAAACCGGCCGTACAAGGCCCCTCGCGCAACATTATCCTGAAGCTCGCGGCTCTCTTCAGTCTCGACGCTTTCGCCGGAGGCTTCGTGGTTCAGTCGCTGCTGGCGCTCTGGCTTTTCGAGCGATTTGATCTGTCGCTCTCCGAGGCGGCTGTGTTTTTCTTCTGGACGGGCGTGCTGTCGGCGTTCTCGTTTCCCATCGCCGCATGGCTATCGAAGCGCATTGGCCTCATCAACACCATGGTTTTTACCCACATTCCGTCCAGCATTGCCTTGGCTCTCGCCGCGTTCGCACCAAGTTTGCCGCTGGCTGTCGGTTTGCTCCTCATTCGAGCGGCACTCTCGCAGATGGACGTGCCGACACGCTCCTCCTATGTGATGGCCGTTGTGACGGAGGCAGAGCGAGCCTCGGCCGCAAGCTTCACATCCGTGCCGCGCAGTCTTGCCGCGGCGGCGAGCCCTGCGCTCGCGGGCGCACTTTTTGCTGCGTCCTTCCGAGCCTGGCCACTCCTGATCTGCGCCGGACTGAAAATCACCTACGACCTGCTACTGTTGCTGCAATTCCGACATCTCAAACCGCCTGAGGAACGCTGAAGCTTTCCTTAAATGCTGAGCGCTCCCCCGAGACAACGCAGTTCGGGCCAAAGGATCTGCACTGACTTATCCGAGCCTCGAGTCCAGATGTCGTGAAATGCGGCACAATTATTGAAGGAGAATGCAGCCTAAGACCCTTCATCCAGCCGTGAGCGGGCGACGATTGCACATCGCACCACCGGTAGCGCCCGTGCACCCCATTAGCGATACCAGAAGCTTTCGACGGCGCCGCGCCGGAATTGGAGGGCCGGCGCACCGCGCTGCTCGGCTTTTGGTCAGAGGTATAGATTCGCAAGAGCTCTTTAGTTCTCGCCTCAATGCATCAGAGATTACTTTAGGAGGCTACATCAAGGTCTGGATATCGTGCCGCTGTCGCTGTCGCTGCCGGGAACCCTTGCAACGGCTGGACTGTTTGTGAAGGTAGCTGAAGAAGGCTACTCGTCATGGCTTTGGAAATTGAACGATAGTTCCTCGTCGTGAATGATGGATGGCGCGAAGCAGCCGGTTCAAGGCTTCACATTGTTGATCATCTGGTTGTTCAGTTTGACCTTGGAAAAGCGCGAATTCGCCTCTGCGATCATTCAGCCACGTTGACCATAAAAGGCCTGAGACGCGGCTTCACGCGAAGCGAGTATCACCTCTCTCTATCAAATGCGGACGCCAGGTCGATGGTCGAGGAATTCGCCAAAGGCCCGGGTTTGGAAAAGTGGCGACATGAAGTCGTAATGCAGGGACTTGTTTGGCAGGTCGACGAGTATACGGGTCCCCTCATCGGTCTCGTAACGGCGGACGTTGAACTACCAGCCGAGGACCATCCATTGCCAATTCCCGATTGGGTGGGACGGGAGATCACCGGTGACCCCAGGTATTCCTCAGCTCAGCTTGCCAGCGTTGCCCGCGCGAATGAGACTGCCGCCGGGATCGATTGCCCTTAGAAAGAGGCTTGCAAGCTTGGCGCCTGGACGGAATAACGCTACCGCTCGTACTTGCGTATCAGCAGGTTCCGCAATTCCGCCAAACCAACTTTCCCACCTTCGCTTGCTCCTGAGGCAAGAAGTTCGGCGGCGATGAACGGGTGCCTGCGCACGAGCCGGCGGGCTGCCTTGAGGCAGGCAGCGATCAGGATACGTTCGACAGGTGTTCGGCCGTAGCGATTGATTACCTTGTCAACCCAGTCGCTCTTTTCAAAGTCGGGGGTTGGCTGCGGTTCCGGTGCCGGCGTCGCGGGTACTGCGGGTACTAATGAACCACGCCGGCTCGGGAAGGGCGGTCCTCCGCCTCCTTGGGCTTCTTTGGACGCATCTTTTTTGGCAAAGCATCACGTGCGGAGTCCTTGACAACGGACACAGCAGCCTCTGTCGCACGTGAAATTGCCTCGCCGGCGATCCCCATGGCGCGTGCGCCTTTGCGGGTTCCCGTCTTCGCCGCATCGGTGACTTCCTCGTGATCACCGATGAGAACCCCAGCCGCAGCGCCAGCTCCCGCAGTAATGGCGTTGGCAAGGACCTTACGACCAATGTCGCTGGCGAGCAGAGCCTTGAGTATTGGCGACTTGCGGATAGCTTTCGGGACCTTATAACCGGCAATCGCCTTCGGGACTTTATTTTTGGCCATGATCGTTTTTCTCCTTTGTCCCTGAGAACTGTTAGCCCCCGAAGATCGTTCCACGGCGGTCGGATTGTTCCAATAAGGGGCTCGTTCCCTTTCCCACTCTGCCTCAGATATTCCCGTATACTTCAGCTGAGTGTGCCAAATCATCGTGTTCTGAGTGCTACTATGCGTTTGCTAGCCATGTCGGCAGCATCAACGGTCATCTCGTGAGTTTCGCCGAGTTGGACCCTGGGCTGCGTCGTTCGGCGCCGATAACTGCGTGATCATTGATCGTTGGTGACCTTCGTTTGGGGCGGGCTGGTTGCGCCTCCTACGCCAAGGCTCCTTGCTGGCCGATGCATACCAAGCATGGGAAAAGGGGGACCCTTATTGAAGGGCGGGATCAATTCGGGCTTTGCTACGATGCCCGATAACGGTAGCTGCCTTGCAGTGGCCTTCGATGTGAAAATCGATAATCTCGGCAAGGCGCATGAGAAGCAGGACGACCGATGGCGGCTCCGCCAGCGCCACGCAAAGCCCAAAGTCTCCCTCGCTACTGGTCAGCCAGCTGATAACCCTTTATAGGACCCCCCTCATCTACCTGCTGCTCGCCAAGCTTCGCAGACGCGGCCAAGGAGCAGCTTGCATGAAGATGACCGCCCGTTAGGCCGCAGGACCTTGCGATCACACCCGTCAGAATAAGGCATACCATGAACGCAGCACTCTATACGTCCGTCATCGCCGCCGCCACTGCGACCGGCGTCGTCGTCCGGCCTTTTCGGCTGCCGGAAGCCGTCTGGGCTGGCGCCGGAGCCCTGCTGATTTTGGTTCTTGGCATCATCACACCAGCCGACGTCTGGTCCGGGCTCGCCAAGGGTTTCGACGTCTATCTTTTTCTGGTCGGCATGATGCTGCTATCGGAACTTGCCCGCCGCGAAGGTCTGTTCGACTGGATCGCCGCCATCGCAACATCTTACGCAAAGGGATCCCCGCGACGGCTGTTCGTGCTTGTCTATATCGTCGGTATCGTCGTGACCGCGTTGCTTTCGAACGACGCGACTGCCGTTGTTCTCACACCGGCGGTCTATGCAGCATGTCGCGCGGCCAAAGTTAAAGACCCGCTCCCCTATCTCCTGATCTGCGCGTTCATCGCCAATGCTGCAAGCTTCGTGCTGCCTATTTCCAATCCCGCGAATCTCGTGATCTTCGCGGGCGGTGATATGCCGCCTCTGTCTCGTTGGATGGGCACATTCCTGGTGCCCTCCATCGTGTCGATCCTCGTGACGTTCGTTGCACTCTATTGGACGCAGCGCGTTGCCCTGGCTGATGATGCGATCGCCTTTGATGTCGAACGCCCAAAGCTGACAACATCCGCCAAACTGGCAGGTGGCGGTCTGATTGTTACCGCGGTTTTGCTTTTGGCCGCGTCCGCGATGCATCTGGAGCTCGGTTTGCCCACCTTTGTAGCCGGCGTCCTGACGACCCTGCTCGTACTGGCGCTCGTTCGGCAAAACCCGATCGGCATTGTTCGTGGTGTCAGCTGGAGCGTGCTGCCTCTGGTGGGCGGCTTATTCGTGATCGTCGAGGCAATCAATCATACCGGCGTGACAGCGGCTCTTGCCCAACAGCTAGCGACCATCAGTTCGCAGTCAGATGGTCAGGCTGTAGCAATAGCTGGTCTCGGCGTTGCATTTCTCTCCAACGTCGTTAACAACCTGCCCGCCGGACTGTTTGCCGGAAGCGCCGTTCAGGCGGCGCATGTTTCGGATCGCGTTGCGGGTGCGGTTCTAATCGGTGTGGATCTCGGCCCGAACCTGTCTGTGACAGGTTCGCTCGCTACGATCCTATGGCTGTCGGCTCTTCGCCGGGAGGGACTGACCGTCAGCGCAATCTCATTCTTGAAGGTCGGCGTTGTGGTGATGGTTCCAGCACTCATCTTGTCGCTCGTCGCGCTCTGAATAATTTGCAGGGGATTAGGCGAATGATGGAAAGTCAGGTGGCTACCTATGTGGCCGCTTTCTACGGCCGGGTATCTAACCGTTTCCTCGCTACTATCCGGCTGATCTCCTGGCAGAGCTTTGACATGCTGGTTGGCTTGCCAATGCATCCGATGTTCTTGAACCGGCTCGGAATGATTGACGCATCATACCCTGTCGTGAATAGGAACGGGACATTTCGCTCACTGAGCTTGTCAGCCACCGGAAAGACCATGTCTCCTTGCAAATTCGCGTCAAGGATCGCCCCATCGATGCGGGGCTCGGTTTCGATCAGTGCGAGCGCATCCTCTATAGTCGCAACGGGCCCGACAACGTGTGCGCCTGCGTCAGCGAGGTAGCTACCAAGCTCCATCGCGAGCAAGTACTCATCCTCAACGACCAGAAGGGCGAGATTGCCGAGCTCACCGTCCTTCATCGTCCGCTTTCAAGGATTTGGTCGCTGAAACCGGAATCGCAATCGTGCAATAGGCGCCTTCCGACCTTAAAGTATAACTTGTCTTGGCGCCAAGCTGGTAAGGCAGGGCCTGTTCGATTAGTTCCCGGCCCTGCCCCTTCACGGAGGATCCCTCTGGCGGCATCCTTACGCCGCTTTCCTGCCATTCGATATGAAGCCATGGGCGCCCATCAGGCCCGTCTTCCTTGAGCGACCAGTTGATGGACAACTTGCCGCTCGGCTGTGCCAGGGCACCGTATTTTGTAGCGTTTGTCGCAAGCTCGTGAAGTGCCATCGCCAGCGTCTGGACCGTGGAAGAGCGTAGCCGAACCCCCCGAGGTCCTTCGAGGATGATTTGATCAGCGCTACTATCCACCGCCGAAAGCTCGCCTTCGATCAATTCATCAAAGCTGACGCGATCGTGGTCATTCAGACGAGACAGCAAGCCTTGAGCGCGTGCCAAGGCATCGAGCCGATCTCGAAACCTCTCCCGAAAGTCGTCAAGGTCGCTGCTGGCGCGGGCAGACTTGTCGGCCGTCGAGCGGATGACGCCGATGAGATTTCTGGTCCGATGTTGAAGCTCGGACACGAGCACTTCCTGTCTTGCCTGCATTCCGCGCAAATCATCAACATCGGTGGAGGTACCTAGCCACTCAACAACAGCGCCGGCCGCGTCCCGCACCGGTGTCGCACGGGTGTGGAACCAGCGATAGTTGTTGGAGCCAGCCTGGCGGATCCGGTACTCAACTTCGACCCCACCAGATTCGACGGCCTTGGACCAAGTGCCTTGGGCCAGCTCCCGATCGTCGGGGTGTACTGGCTCAAGCCAACCAAGGCCATGGCTTTCTATTTCGGTTTGGCCGGTATACTTGGTCCACTGCGGGCTCGACCAGGTCCATTTTCCTCCGTCAACAGCCCGCCAGACAAGCTGCGGAATTCCTTCGAGGAGAGCGCGCTGACGCTGTTCAGCAGCCGCAAGTGCCTCCTCCGCAAGCTTCATCTCGGTGATGTCATGGCCGATACCACCAATATGGGCAATCCGCCCGGTTTCATCCCTGATGGGAAAGTCGGTATTTCTCAACCAGCGGATATCACCGTCGGACGGCCTCTGAATACGGTACTCGAAGGTGACCCATTCGCCATTGCGCACCCGCTGCAGGTTTTCGGCCACCCGTTCGCGATCCTCCGGCACGACCAGTTCGAGCCAGCCAACCATATTGTCGCCACGCAGCGCTGCCTCACGATCGAGCCCGTAGATCACTTCGAAGGCTGGCGTCAAATAGGACCACTGAAACGTTTCCGCATCCCGGATCCACAGGATGTCCTGGGACGCCTCGCCGAACTGGCGCAACCGATCCTCGCTTTCGCGCAAAGCCGCCTCGGCGCGCGCGCGATCCGTTATGTCGACGAAGGTGACAACCGTCCCGTCGATCCGATCTTCCACCGTCCGGTACGGCCGCAGACGCATCGAAAACCGCTGGCCGCGTCGGCTCAAAACTTCCCGCTCTATCGGGATAAGATCCTTTAAGACCGTGCGGGCATCAGTCTCGATATCATCGTAATCCAACTGATGAGTGAAGTCTGTGATGGCCCGCCCGATGTCATGGCGAGTGATATTGAACAGTTCCGCAACTGGCGCCGTAAACATCTTGATACGCATTTCAGGATCGAGGAACAGCGTCCCGATTTCGGTCGCCGCCGAGAGATTCTGGAGATCGCTGTGGGCAGCCGAGATGCTCTCGAGTTTGCTCTTCAATTCGGCGTTGACCGTATGAAGTTCCTCGTTGATGGACTGCAGCTCCTCTTTCGATGTTTCCAGCTCCTCGGCGGTCGAGCGATATTCCTCATTCATCGATTGGAGTTCTTCGTTGGCTGCACGAAGCTCTTGAACAACCGCATCATGGCCGCTGCGGCTAACCATCAAGGCTTCCTGTGAAGCCTTCAGCTCCGCATAAACGCGCCTTACTTCGTCGGGCCGTGCGTCAGCTAGCGGCTCGAGCTCGTCGCTTTCCAAAACGACGCCGCCGTCAAGGAAGAAAACCAGCGCCTGGGTCGCCTTCTGAGCGCCAGTTGCAACCGGCGTGACCTGCATTGAAATTCTACGTTTGCCATGGTCGAACGCAACGACAGCCGGTAGCGTGATGCTGGGCTCTCCTTTGTCGAACGCCCGCGATAACGCAATTCCCAGATCCAGACGAAGCTCGGGCCTGACGATGGCTGTGATGGTCTTTGACACCGGCCCGGCTGAGTGGAGGATAAAACGCCCCGCGGTCGGCGACAGATGCAGGATGTTTTGACCATCGTCGACGAGTATGCTCGCAGGGGCACTGTTTTCGAGCGCCGCAACATGAAGGGCGGCTGGCATTGCTGATCGCTCTGGGCTGATCGGCGCTGGCCTATCACTGGTCATCGTTTGCTGCGGAGCCGCAAACTGGGGCAGAATTGGCAGAAGCTGGCTCCCATGCGGGCGAGCGCTGTAAATCCGCGCTTGCCTGTCGACGGGTGCAAAGAGGTCGGCGGCGACGTCGACCGTCTCGGCCGACCCCAAGAAGAGGTATCGTCCGGGCCGCAAGCCGTAATGGAAGATCGAGCATACCTGCGCCTGGAGAGCGCGTTCCAGATATATCAGCAGATTTCGGCATGTGATCAGATCAAGCCGCATAAAGGGAGGCTCTTTCAGCACGCTGTGCTTGGCAAACAACACGCTCTCTCTCACTTCCTTTCGAACGCGGAAATGAGTTCCCTCATCAATGAAGAAACGGGCGAGACGTTCTTCCGACACATCAGCTTCAATCGCTCTTGGATATAGTCCTTCTCTTGCGGTTGCCAGCGCTCCCTCGTCCAGGTCGGTAGCAAAGATCTGGACTGGAATTTTCACATTTTGCCTGGACATCTCTTCGTGGAGAAGAATAGCAATGCTGTAAGCCTCCTCCCCCGTCGCGCAGCCCACCACCCACACCCGTATGCTTTCGTCGCTCTCCGGATTATAGGCCTCGAATAAAGGCTTGATCGCTTGCCTGGCCAGCGCTTCGAAGGCCTGCTCGTCCCGAAAGAAACTCGTCACCGATATCAAGAGATCAGAGAAGAGGTTCTGTGCTTCCTCCGGCGTCGTCAGCAGGTAGTCAGCATAGTCGGCCAGCGTATCCATGCGGCACACCTGCATTCGACGGACAACGCGCCGCATTACGGTCGCCCGCTTGTAAGCGGAAAAATCATGTCCGGTTCGCGCTCGCAACAACGCTACGATGCGCCGCAGATCGTTCGCGGCACCGGCCATATCGAGCGAGCGAACAGCTTCCTTGCTGCGGGCGACCTCGGCCAGTCGCTCCACAAGTCTTGGGATCGGCGCTACGAAATCGACAGCTCCAGTTGCGATCGCGTTTTGCGGCATGGAGTTGAAGCCGGCTTCGGCAGGCTCCTGCACCATGATCACGCCGCCAGCTTCCTTGATCGCGGTAACGCCGATCGCGCCGTCAGCGCCTGCCCCCGACAAAACGATAGCGACCCCGTCACCGCGGGCAGCCGCCACCGAACGGAAGAACATATCGATCGGCGCGCGGCGTCCTCTCGGCGCACTGAATGGCCGCGCGGATATGCTGTCGCCTTCGATCACCAGCTCCCTGTCGGGCGGAATGACAAAAACACAGTTTGGCTTCAGGGTTGGAGTGTCGTCGATTTGATGCACAGGCATCCGCGTGCAAACAGAGAGAATCTCGCTGAGCGAGCTCGGCTCATCCGGCGAAAGATGGACGATGACGACGTAGGCGAGGCCAAGGTCGGCCGGCAGTTGGCGGAACAGGTTCTGCAACGCGGGCACACCGCCGGCCGAGGCCCCGATCGCGCAAATCGGCACGAATGTCTGCTGGACCTGTGATCTGAGTTCCTCGTCTGCCATCTTGATGCCACTCACGTTCTAAAATCGGGTTAGTTCAAATGTCTCGGTCATTATACTCCATTAGTGAATGCGTCGCAGAATTGTTTCCGGCTGATTTATCTCGCACCTCCCTTACCGTCTGCTGAGGGATTTGCTGACCTGCAACGTGCTTGATCGTATTTGAATGAATCCTTCTTCTTCCCCTCGATGATGGAACATCAAAGCAGCTTCCTGGTTCGTTTCTTCTCAGCGAAGGAGAACGACAAATGCCAACAAGCGCACGCGATAACCTGATCGCCTGGCTTCGAGACGCCCACGCAATGGAGGAGCAGGCCGAAACGATGCTGAGTTCCCAGCATAGAAGGCTGGAGAACTATCCCAAGTTGAAGGCCCGCATTGGCCAGCACCTCGCGGAGACGAAGCAACACGCCGCGCTGCTGAAGGGTTGCCTCGAGCGGATGTCCGGCGGCGCTTCGACGATGAAGGACACCGCCGGAAAGCTCACCGCCATTGCGCAAGGGCTGAGCGGCGTCTTCGCCAGCGACGAGGTGGTGAAGGGCTCGCTCGCCAGTTACACCTTCGAGCATATGGAGATCGCCAGCTACCGAATCCTAATCGCCGCCGCCGAATCGCTTGGCGACGCCGAAACGGTTTCCGTGTGCCGGCGCATCCTGGACGACGAGGTCGCAATGGCGAAGTGGCTGGAGGAGCACATCGGTGCCGTCACGCTTCAGTTCCTGAGCAGGGACGAAAGTGACGCCGATGCCAAGCGCTGATGGCGTAGGTACTTAAGGGTCAACTCCTCCAAGACGGCGTATATTTATTCGATGGCTCGACAACACTTTCAGTTCCTGGACCGGATAGATGCTGGTCGTCAGCTTGCAACCAAGCTCGTCAAGCTGAAGCTCGATCGTTCAGTCGTCTATGCCTTGCCACGCGGCGGTGTGCCGGTGGCGCTGGAAATCGCCCGCGCTCTAAACGCTCCGCTCGATTTGATCCTTGTCCGCAAGATTGGCGCGCCGGGCGCGCCTGAGGTCGCGCTGGGCGCCGTTGTGGATGGTGAAAGCCCCGAGACGGTCGTCAACCAAAATGTGCGGCTGGCGAGTGGTGCTGACGATGCCTACCTTGAACGCGCCCGACAGCGCGAACTTGTCGAACTTGAGCGCCGCCGCATGCTGTACCTCGGCAACCGCGCGCGAGTAGACCCCAAGGGTCGCACCGCAATCATTGTCGATGATGGACTTGCCACGGGGGCGACGGCGAAAGCGGCGCTTACTGCCATGAGAGGCCAAGGTGCCACAAAAATCGTTCTCGCCATTCCAGTCGCGCCGCAAGAAACACTTGCCGAGATGCGTCAATATGCCGACGTAGTCGTATGCCTTCATCCCGCCAAAGATTTTTGGGGCGTTAGCTCCTTTTACGAAGATTTCCACCAGCTCACCGACGAAGAGACGATTGGACTTCTGAGGCAGGGACGGACCGAATTCGAGAAAGCCGAGCCGAACCCCAGCAAACGGCAGATTGCTGTCCCGCCACTCGGTCTAGTTGGCGATTTGAGCGTTCCGCCGGAGCCGCGCGGGATTATCCTGTTCGCCCATGGTAGCGGGTCGAGCCGGCTCAGTCCACGGAACATTGCCGTCGCCGACAGCTTGAATGACGCGGGCTTTGCAACCCTTCTCTTGGATCTGCTAACGGCGGATGAGGCAGAAAACCGTCGCAACGTCTTTGACATCCCGCTTCTCGCGGAGCGTTTGCTCGAGGCTTCCATCTGGATTGGTGCTGAGCCGGATATCGCTGATTTGCCGTTAGGCCTGTTCGGAGCAAGCACCGGCGCAGGAGCAGCAATGCTAGCATCGGCGGAGCTTCGGGAGCGGGTATCGGCGATAGTTTCGCGTGGCGGTCGTCCAGATCTGGCTGGGCGACGGCTGACCGAGGTCGAAGCGCCAACGCTATTCATTGTCGGTGGCAATGATGAGCAGGTTCTCGCTTTAAACCGCGAAGCCCTTGCCGCCCTGACCTGCGAAAAACTGTTGAGAGTCGTCCCTGGCGCCACCCATCTGTTCGAGGAGCCAGGCGCGCTTGAGGCGGTGACCGAGATGGCAAGTGCCTGGTTCCAGCATTACCTCACCCCGAAAGCCCTCATCCACGGATCCGCGGCCACAGCAAAGCAGCCAGTATCACAGGCATCGATAACGGAAGTGCTACGGTCCGCCGCCGAGCCTTTGCCTCCGCTGGACGATCCGGCCTTCGCCGACGCCTTCGACCGATTCGGCCAGGCTCATGTAGTGTTGCTCGGTGAAGCGTCGCATGGAACCTCGGAGTTTTACCGAGCGCGCGCTGCCATCACGCGCCGGCTGGTCGAGAAACACGGCTTCACAATTGTCGCAGTCGAAGCTGACTGGCCGGATGCGGCAGCGATCGACCGTTATGTGCGGGGGCGCCCGCATCGGCAGATGAACCCGATGCCGTTTACCCGCTTTCCGACCTGGATGTGGCGCAACCAGGATGTTGATGCCTTTATCGGATATCTGCGCACCCACAATGCCTTGAAACCGCTAGCCGAGAAGGTGGCATTTTATGGCCTCGACCTCTACAACATGACGGCATCGATAGCCGCTGTGCTTGCCTATCTCGATCGCGTCGATCCTGAGGCCGCGAAACTGGCACGTGGGCGATACGCGTGTCTTTCGCCGTGGTCGCGAGAGCCGGCCGCCTATGGCCGCGCATCACTGAGTGAAGGATACGCCCTATGCGAGGGGCCGATAATAAGGATCCTGATCGATCTTTTGCAGAAGGAGCTCCAGTACGCCAGGCAGGATGGCGCGGACTTCTTCGACGCCTTACAGAACGCCCTCCTGGTAGCAGATGCGGAGCGCTATTATCGCGCCATGTACTACGGCGCCCACGAGTCATGGAATCAGCGTGACAAGCACATGTTCAATACGTTGAAGAACATCCTTGAAAAGACAGGCTCAAATAGAAAAGCCGTCGTTTGGGCACATAACTCCCATATCGGAGACGCCCGATTTACCGATATGGGTATGGAGCGGGGTGAACTGAACCTTGGCCAGTTGTGCAGACAGACCTTTGGAAACGATGCAGCCCTGATCGGCTTTGGTACGCATGCCGGTACCGTCGCGGCAGCGTCGGAATGGGACGCACCGATGGAAATCAAGGCCGTCCGACCATCTCGCCACGACAGTTATGAAGCGCTATTCCACGACGCCGGCACCGAGCGTTTCCTTCTGGATCTTCGCGCCGGCAAACATGAAGATCTTCGCCGCGTCATGGCTGAACAACGACTTGAACGCTACATCGGCGTTGTCTATCGGCCCGATACAGAGCGCTGGAGCCATTACAGTTATGCATCGATGCCCGGCCAGTACGATGCGTTTGTGTGGTTCGATCAAACAAGTGCTGTGCTTCCACTGCCGACACAGGTAACCACCGGCGAAGATGAGACTTATCCATTTGGCGTGTGATCTTGCAAGAAAGCGGTCTGACCTTCGGCCACGCGTTCATGAGGCCATCCATGCCGAGATGGCGGTCGATGTTGATGGCCGGCCGGAGTCGCTCCGCCAACAAATACAATGGCGGCATTTTACTGATATGGAGCAGCCTTCAGAAGGTTATGCGACTGTCCGCGCAGCGCTGTCCTCCAACGTCGTACGGGCCTCCTCGGGCAACCGATGCGCTGTCTGAGAGGCCAACTCCGAACCAATCATGATTGAAAGCCGTTCATTCGACCCATCGCGCCAGGCTCCGTTAATGAAAAGCCGGATATGCGGATCTTCCGACATTCACTCCCCCAATCATTGTCATCAGTAGCCAAGGGCGCAGCCGTCCTTGCGATGATCGGAGGCGCCAAGAAGCGTCCCGTGCTCGGCGTTAATCCAAACCGCTTGAGCGCCGCCAATGGCCGAGGCGGGTTGAGCGACTTTAAATCCCCGCGCGTCAAGATCCGGCCCTATTGAGGTGCGCAGAACCTCCTCCGCCTCGACGGTTGCGGTTCCGGGCAGAGGAAAGAGGCGCGGCAAATCGATTGCCGCTTGCATGTCCATGCCGTAGTCGAACAGCTTGGACAGGAAGTGGGCATGGCCCATCGCCTGGTAGTGCCCGCCCATGACGCCAAAAGACAGAACAGTTTTCCCGTCGCGCGTTACGAGGCCCGGTATGATCGTGTGCATGGGGCGCTTGCGCGGCCCGATCGCGTTCGGATGACCTGGTTTGACCACGAAGCTCTGGCCGCGGTTGTGGAACAATACGCCCGATTTGGGAGCCATCAGACCGCTTCCGTAGGCATTGAAGATCGAATTGATAAAGCTTACCGCATTGCGATCCTTGTCGACGACTGAGATATAGACCGTGTCGGCGTGTTCGATCCCGTCGACATGGGCGTAAGCGTCGCTTGCTCTTGTGAGGTCGATCTGGACTGCAAGAGAATCGGCAAGCCCTTCCGACAACAGGAAGTCGGTCGGAACGTTCGAGCAAGACGGATCGGCGAGCCAGCGGTTCCGGGCAGCATAGGCCAGACGGGTCGCTTCGATTTCGACGTGCAGGTTGTCCGCACTCAATGGATCTCCCGCGCGTTTGAACCGCTCCAGGATTTTGAGGATCATCAAGGCGACGATGCCCTGGCCGTTCGGGGGGCACTCGTAAACCGTCCATCCGCGATAGCTGGCGGAGATCGGTTTGACATATTCTCCAGCGGCAGACGCAAAGTCTTCCAGTGTGTGGAGTCCTTCAAGCGACCTCAGCCGAGCAACCATGTCCTGCGCCACGGCGCCGCGGTAAAAAGCGTCGCGTCCGAATTTGCCGATGGCTGCAAGTGTATCGGCGAGCTCCGGCTGCTTCTGAAGCGAGCCGATCGCAGGCGGCTGATCCCGGTCAAGGAAAATGCGGCGCGTAGATGGATCCTTCGTCAGCAAGTCGCGCTGCTGGCCAATGTCGGCGGCCACTCTTGGGGTAATCCCATAGCCGTCTCGTGCAAGCGCGATTGCCGGCGCGAGAATTTCGCTCATCGACATTCTGCCGTGGTCGGCAACGAGCCGTGTCCACGCGTCAACAGCACCCGGGATCGTCACGGCATGGGGTGACGAGCGCTCAATCGTCGTCATCCCGCGATCGAGATACCACTGCAATTCAGCCGCTTCAGGCGTACGTCCCGAGCCGTTGTAAGCGATGACGTCATCGCCTCCGTTCGACGTCAGCAGCACGAAACAATCACCGCCAATGCCGGTCGACCCAGCCTCGACGACGCATTGGACGGCGCAGGCAGCAACAGCGGCGTCTATGGCCCGACCGCCGCTCTTCAGGATATCGATGGCGGTGAGGGTCGCCATCGGATGGGATGTGGCCGCCATTCCGTTCTTGCCGACGGCAAGCGAACGTCCGGGGCGTTCGAAGTTGCGTACGTTATTCAGCTGCATCTTGGTAGTGTCCGTTTGCCATGGCCTAGTTGAAGGTGTCCGAAAGTTATGCTTTCGATGGACCCACATCAGCGCTTGACCCGTTCTCCGGCGATGTTCCTACGGTCATGCGGTCGCTTGCAGAGGTAGGGCAAACAATGCTTATTGTAACCCACGAGATGGCATTCGCCCGCGACGTGTCCAGCAAGGTCATTTTTCTTCACAAAGGCCTCGTCAAGGAAGAGGGCACTCCGGAGCATATGTTCACGCACCCGAACTCCGCCCGGTTCAAGCAATTTCTGCCCAATGTAAGATGACGGTCAGATTGCAAGCAGGACACGTGTATGTCCCCTTGCCTTCTGACGATCAGCCATCCGCCGGAAGCGGAAATCAACGGCGTCAAACAGCGGACTTCCAGAAGCAGTCACGCTCTTCCAATTCCCTGTGTCGTCCCTGTTTGAGGGTTGGCCGATTGAGTTGACGGCAGGCTGTCACACGCTTGCGCCGAGCGTGATGAGAAGTTCATCCAACTGCTCGAACTGCTCGGGCATGACATCTTCCATGCCGACGAAAGCCTCGTCGAGCGCTTCCGTCGAGGGATAGAGTTCTTGCAGGACGAGAAGCGTCCTGCCGTCCTCTTCCTCGAAGGTCACGGTGGTGACGGCGGCGTTATCGCTTTCGTCATTGGTCCAGACGAGGCGCGAAGGAGGCAATACATCGACATATTTGCCGAAGAAGACCATGGAGTCCGAGGCGTCGTGTCCAAACGCGATGCGATAGCTGCCCCCGGTGCGCACATCCATCTCGCAGGACAGTATGGGGACGCCCATCGATTTCGGCGCCCACCACAGCTTGAACAACTCGGGCTTGGTCCACGCGTCGAATACGAGGCGAACCGGAGCGTTAAAGGTGCGCGTTACGACGAGCTCGCACTCGGACCTCCGCTCGACCACCGTGCGGCCGTTACTCGCTCTGTCACCCATCGCCTTTCTCCTTCCGTTTTAAGGCCTCGACAACTTCGTCCAGCGCGTCGAAGCGTGCGTTCCAGATCTGGCGGCGCGCTTCGATCCAAGCCGCCTCTTCCTCAAGCCCGCCCAGGCCGAGCCTGCAAGTCCGCACGCGCCCGACCTTCTCCGTCGTAACCAGCCCCGCCTGTTCCAAGACGCCGACGTGCTTTTTCATGCCCGTGAGGGTCATGTGGAACTTTTCTGCTAGCTCCGTGATCGAAGCATCCCCACTCCCGAGCCGCTCCAGAATGCCGCGCCGGGTGGCGTCCGAGAGCGCGGCAAAGGAGGCATCAAGGCGAGCTGTCGAAAACTGAACCATATGGTTCAGTCTTTAGCATGCGGACCGGCGTCACACAAGGGCGCGCCTGTGACCGGCGGCCGGGTATCAAGGAGGCTGCTAGGAATGGACATTCGAACTTCGCGGCCGAAAACGACCGGGCGCGCAGGATGCAACTGGAATAGAACTCACCTGGCCCAGCCACCGGGTCGGGCGCGCTGTTGCAACTGGCCAACGGCGAGATTGTGGTGCCCAACCACTACCGCCCGAATTTCTAGCGACGGCTCCAAGCCAAGAATGGTCGGTAGTGACGTTCTACGATGCGTAAGGATCGGTCAGGCTGAATGACGTAGATCTCCTCGACTTCGCGTCCCGTTTGATCCGTGAAGGTATGGGGGAACGAAGAACCGATCGGCGACTTCGTGAGCTTCGTCCGCGGCTGCCCACTATAGGTTATACTGCCTGGGATGGGCGCTAGACCTTCAGACGAGTAAGAGCCTGAAACCACCATACAGCCTGCAAGGAGCAAGGCCGTCACGGCCAACGTTCCAATCTTCTCGATCATCGATCACCTCAGACTTATCGCGCGTGTGGAGCGGTTCGCAATTTCATGAAATCTTTAGCAGATATTGGCAATTCACTCACCACCTAAACCATCCCAACGAGTGTCTCCGTCGTGTGATTGCCTTGATCCGCAACCGCAATGGGCTGATGACCGGCGATGGCAACTGCTGGGATAGCCCCCGGGCCACCAGAGAACATGCCGCATGCGTTTAGGGCTCCAGCATTCGTGGCAGGTGTGGCTTTTCCCGTAGGAGGCGTCAGCTATATGCTAAGTCTCCCGTTTGCAATTTCGAATATAGCCGCGGCGGCACTTAAGAACAGTATCGCGAAAGCGGCCCTTTCCCAAGAGTTGAAGGTTCCTTTGCCCTGCTCCCTCCTCGCCAAATAAAAAAGAACCGTACCGGGGCAATAAAGAAGACTGGCAAGGAGCAGATGCTTCGCGCCTGCTGCATATATCAGACCGCTCGTATAGATCAGCGCCAGCAGAGATTGCACAAATTCGGATCGACCGGAGGTCCGTCCCGTTTCTCTGAAAGGTGTCGCCCTCCAGCTGAGTTTGACGCCGAAGGCTGCAACAAAAAAATATGGGATCAGTATCATCGAACTCGTCATCGCTACCGCCAATGTGAAGGCGTACTGCGTGAAAAGCGTGACGATGAGAAACAGCTGCACAAGAATATTCGTTAGCCAAAGCGCATTGGCAGGCACGCCCCGGCTGTTTTCCCTCGATAGAAAGCGAGGCATCGTTTCGTATTTTGACGCGGAGTAAAGGATCTCTGCGGCCAGCAGAACCCAGGCGAGATACGCGCCAGCCACAGAGATGATCAGTCCCAGGCTGACGAACACGGCCCCCCACGGTCCAACTGCTGCGGCAAGGACACCTGCCATGGACGGGTTACGAAGTCGGCCAAGTTCAAAAGGTGAGAGTATGCCGTAGGACAGGAGTGTGACGGCAAGCATCAAGCCCAATACGATGAAGAAACCGCCAACCGTGGCGATCCCGACGTCAGACCTTCTCTTTGCATATCGTGAATAAACACTTGCACCCTCGATGCCAACGAAGACGAAAACAGTGATCAACATCGTCCGGCGTACCTGATCCGCAATGGCTGTAAAGGTGCGATCTCCACTTCCCCAGAATCCGCTGCTGAAGGCCTCCCATTTGAAGGCAAGGAGAACCAGAACGATGAAAACCACAATGGGAATGAGTTTTGCCGCAGTAACCACGGCGTTTAAGGCGGCAGCTTGGCGGATGCCTCGAAGAATGAGCCAGTGCATTCCCCAGAGCAGACACGACGATGTCATCACCGCAACGACCGTATTGCCATCTCCGAAAATTGGAAAGAACAAGCCGAGGGTCGATTTTATCAGAACAAAATACGATACATTCCCTAAAAGGGCAGCGCTCCAATAACCGAATGCCGACAAGAAGCCGGCATAGTCGCCAAATCCCTCCTTGGCATATGCATATATGCCCGCGTCAAGGTCAGGTCGCCGCTCTGAAAGGGTTTGGAAGACGAAAGCCACCATCAGCATCCCGACACCGGCAATCGTCCACGCAATCACCGCGCCCAGCGGTCCGGTCGCACTGCCGAACGCCTGAGGCAGGGAAAAAATTCCTGCGCCGACCATGGAGCCAACCACGATTCCCATCAGGGTCCAGGCGGAAAACTTAGTCTGAGGAGAAGGACTGGACATGTTTCCTCCTTGAACTGGCTGTCGCCACGTCTAACGAATGACCTTACGCTGATCTCGCATTCGCAATCTTGTTTCTTCGGACCAAACAGCCGCGCCTTGAGGCCGCCTCGCGCTGAGTAAGGACGGGAAGATTGAAAAGCACCAAAGCACCAAGAAGAACCTCAAACACGGCATTAGTCAGCGAGCCGCGCCCGCAGTCTCTATTTCTGCGTGTAGGAATATTGCGCGGTAGCAAAAAAACAAAGGCCTTCTCGGCACCGTTCTTTGGCAGTCCGTTGCCCATCGCCGTCGTTGCGTTCCTTTCCTCCTTTCCGGCGCTCCGCCTGCGATTTCAGCCCTCAGCACGGCACACCCATTCCGCGCCAACCAACAGATCTGCGACTTGCCGCCCTCCACGTCTTTGCGGCCCTATGAGCCACCCCATTTGCGCGAGCGCAACGGGGACCCCGGGGTGCGGTCCGATCGCCTCCGGCCTTGTGACAGCCATCGAGGCCGCAATGGTGCGGCCCCGAGACAGCAAAAAAGGAACTTGGACAATGGCAACCATCGGCATCTTCACGACCACCGAAAACGGCTTCGACGGCTCGATCCGCACGCTTGCCCTCAACATCAAGGCGCGCATCGCCCGCATCGAAACGCCCTCCGACAAGGGACCGCATTTCCGCATCTACGCCGGCAACGTCGAGTTTGGTGCGGCCTGGCAGAAGCACTCCAGCGAAAGCAATCGCGACTATCTCTCTGTCAAACTCGATGACCCGAGCTTTTCCGCTCCGATCTACGCAACCTTGGCAGAAGTCGAAGGTGAAGAAGGTTATCACCTGATCTGGTCCCGCCCGAACCGGGATTAAAATTAATGAACCTGGCCTCGCCGCAAATGGCGGGGCCAGGCTAAAAACAATGCCGTCAAAATGGCTTAGACGAGCGGGCTGTGGCACGCAGAAAACCACGCTTGGATTGCTCGACGAATTCGAGCAGGATCGTTTTAGAGGCTGACCAGGCGAGCTGATTAGCGCCTCCAACGTCATCCCGACCCTAACGGCGATCCATCATTCCCCCGCACCACACCGGCGGGTGGCGCCGCCATGCCGGGTTCCTTGCAGCCCGCGTCGATGACCCAGTGCCACTCAATCCTGCGACTTTGTATTGGACGATTGGCGCGATTTCGTCTCCACCACCTTTCCCGGATCGATCGAATCCGCCCGACCAGACCTCCCCTCTTCCGTCGAATGGAAACGGTTCGTCTCGACGCAAGCCTTCATATCGGATCGTCGGAACCAGATCGCCCGTCCGCATCGAAGAGGCGGGTTCCCTCCGGTGAAAACGATCTGCTCATCGGCTCGCATCGACAACACCTCATGCGGTTGGATCAACGGTCGGGCCGCAAGTTGTTTCGAGCGGGTGCGCGACGATCCCCTCGACTGGAAGCTATGGCTGACCTGGTCGATCTCGACCGTCGTCGTGCCGCAACGCCGGGAGATATAGTCCGCTGTCTCAGGATCGTTGATTGCCGAAAAGCTGATCCAGCTTGCACTCTCGAACCACTTGCTGGTCGCGTCGCGCCCGCCATAGGTTTCACGCATCTGACCAATCGACTGGTAGATCATCGTCAGTGTGACCCCGTACTTACGGCCAGCGTCGCGTGCGGTCTCAAGAATGCGCATGAAGCCCAGCCTTGCGGCCTCGTCGAGGAGGAAGAGCGCGCGTCCCTTCATTGCCCCGTCACGGTTGTAAATCGCGTTCAGGAACGAGCCGATGATGACCCGTGCTACGCCGGCATGGGTCTCGAGTGTCTTCAGATCGAGGGCCACGAACACGTCGGTATTGCCGGACGCGATCTCATCGGTCTTGAAGGTCGATCCGGCAACCAGTGCGGCATAGTTCGGATAGCTCAGCCAATGCGTCTCCTTGATGGCGTTGGCATAAACGCCGGAGAAGGTTTCTGGCGTCATGTTGACGAAGGCTGCAACATTTTCTCTTACGAAGTCGGATTGTGAACTGTCATAGATCGCCTGAAGGCGCTGGCGCAGTTGCGGCTCTGGCTCGGAGAGATTGGCGCGCACCTGGCGAAGCGTCTGGTCCTTGATTTCGGTATGCCCGGACAGGCACACATCGGCGATGATCGCGGTCAGTAACTGCAAACCGGAGGCACGAAAGAAGTCATCGCGAACGCCACTGACGCGGCCGCTGTCGCTCATGATCCAGGACGCGACCGCAGCGATATCCTCTTCCTTTGTTCCGCCCTGCTGTCCGATCCAGTCCAAAGCGTTGAACCCGGTCTCAGGATGCTTGGGGTCGAGGATCCTGATGCATCGGTCGGCGCCCTCGCGATGGCTGGACACCATCGGCGCCACCTCGTTCGATGGGTCGAGAACGATGAGCGTGCCACCCCATTTGAGGGCCGTCGGGATTGTCACTGACGTCGTCTTGAAGCCGCCCGATCCGGCAAAGACGATGCCGTGCGAGGAGCCGAAGGAACCGTCAAAGCAAAGGAGAGGCGACTTGCCGCCGGCGCCCCATGTCCGCGGATCGTCGGCACGGAACCAGCGTGCGGCCGTACTGTCCCGGTCTACGCGATAGCGCTCGCCGATAACGATACCGCCAGCTTCGCCAAACAGCTTCCCCGCATCAGTCAACGTCATCCAGTCGGCTTCGCCGTGCATGGCGCGTTTTCCCCGTATCCGCTTCGGTCTGCTCGGCGCGAAAGCGGCATTGCCTGTCAGCCCGACACGGAGCGCGAAACATCCGGTCATGAGTACGGCTGCGGCGCCAATCCCGATTGCAGGATCGACATAAGTGAAGATGGACTTTCTCGTCGAAGCCTCTCCCGCAAAAGCAGAAAGGTAAGCCGTCGCCTGAACGGCTGCGATCAGGATCGTTGCAACGCAGCCGGCAACAACGCCCCAGCCAACAGAGCGGATGCTTTGCGAACCGGCAGAAGCAAAGAGGATAACGACGCCCACTCCGGCCGCCGCGATGTACGGGGCCGCTATTGCGACCCTCGCAAGCACAAGCTTTTCTGGCTGCGTCTTGCCAAAGGCCAAGAGCCAGTGCTCGATCCCCGTCATGCCGATGGTGACGACGCTCATCAGGACGATCGACAACACGAAGAGTGCGGCCTTATTCGCCGTCATTGCCGAAGGCCTCCGCACCGATTGCCGTAAGACGCGTCCTTTCGCTTTCGTCCAAGGTCAGGCGGCGATTGAGTTCGATCAACGCACCGAGAAGAAGGGCACGCTTCTCATATCGGAGGCCTGCTTTGACGATCAGGCCACCGAGTTCGATCTTGTCGCGCGTATCTTTCTTGCGCGCTTGCATTGTCATCGTGCGCTGCATCCGCTCAAGCCTCGCCAGCGCTGCTCTCAGCCGCGCCAGACGTGACAGGCGCCATCTCCGTGGTGCTTGTGCTGCCTGGCCCTGCCCTCTCCATTCCATTCGATAAAGCCTTGCCTTTGCGAAACCGCCCGGCCAAATCCGCCAACGCTGCATGAAGATCAGCTTCCTCGACTTCGATCTCGCCAAGTCCGGCCTTGAGCGCGATGCGGCCGATGCGTTCGGCGTCCTTCGTCTCTGCCTGTTTCAACTGGTCCTGAAGCTTGGCGATATCTTCGCGGATCCTTGAGGCTGACTTCTTCATTCGGATCGTCCTTTCGTGCCGGTTTAGATCGTGAACAGCACCAGAGTCGGCCAAATCGGGCCGTCGATCTACCAACAGAAATGCGAGTTGGCGTAGCCAACGCCATTGAGCATGATCCCGGCCGGTTCGAAGGAGCTTCATCCAAGGGCGCAATTATACGTCGCTGGCGCGACGCCCCTGCTTTTGGCGCCTGACGGCGCTGCCGCTCTCAACGAACCAGATGATTTTCTTCGTTTGAAGGAGCATTCGCCGCCGTGGCCGTCCCTCATTTCTCCGTCAGCATCGTCGCCCGCGGCTCCGGCCGCAGCGTCGTGCTGTCGGCGGCCTACCGGCATTGCGCGAAAATGGAATACGAGCGGGAAGCGCGGGTCATCGACTACACCCGCAAGCAGGGCCTGCTCCACGAAGAGTTTGTCATTCCGGCCGATTCACCGGAATGGTTGAGGGCGATCGTTGCCAATCGCTCCGTCTCAGGCGCTTCTGAAGCTTTCTGGAATAGGGTCGAGGCCTTCGAGAAGCGCAGCGATGCTCAGCTTGCCAAGGATGTCACCTTGGCGCTCCCGGTCGAATTGACAGCCGAGCAGAACATCGCGCTTGTGCGCGATTTCGTTAAACAACATATCACCGCCAAGGGTGTGGTTGCCGACTGGGTCTATCACGATGCACCAGGCAATCCTCATGTTCATCTGATGACGCCGCTTAGGCCTCTGGCCGAAGACGGCTTCGGCGCGAAGAAGGTCGCGGTTCTCGGGCCGGATGGCAATCCGATACGCAACAATGCCGGCAAGATTGTCTATGAGCTTTGGGCCGGAAGTGTCGACGACTTCAACGCGTTTCGAGACGGCTGGTTTGCCTGCCAGAACCGCCATCTGGCGCTCGCCGGTCTGGACATCCGCATCGATGGACGCTCCTTCGAAAAACAACACATTGCTCTGGAGCCGACCATTCACCTCGGCGTCGGCACCAAAGCGATCGAGCGCAAGGCGGAACAATCCGGGTGGAAGCCTCAATCCTTGGCTCCCAAGCTGGAACGCCTCGATCTTCAGGCTCAGCGCCGCGCCGAGAATGCCCGTCGGATAACGCGCCGTCCGGCGATCGTCATCGACCTGATCACGCGGGAAAAAAGCGTCTTCGACGAACGCGATGTCGCAAATATCCTGCATCGCTACATCGACGATGCCGCTCTGTTCCAGAGCTTGATGGTGAGGATCCTGCAGAACCCGGAAACGCTCCGCCTCGAAGGCGAGCGGATCGACTTTGCGACGGGTATTCGGGTGCCAGCGAAGTATACGACGCGGGATCAGATCCGGCTTGAAGCCGAGATGATCAACCGGGCGATTTGGCTGTCGCGCCGGGCTTCTCATGGCATCCGCGAGACGGTGCTTGAGAGAACCTTTGTTCGCCATTCGAGTCTGTCGGATGAGCAGCAGACGGCGATCGCCCACATGACCGGCAGCGAACGGATTGCCGCCGTCATCGGCCGCGCAGGCGCCGGCAAGACGACGATGATGAAAGGGGCGCGCGAGGCTTGGGAAGCGGCCGGTTATCACGTGGTCGGCGGTGCGCTCGCCGGCAAAGCGGCCGAGGGTCTTGAGAAGGAAGCGGGCATCGCCTCGCGCACGCTCGCATCCTGGGAGCTTCGATGGAATGCGGGTCGCAACCAGCTCGACGACAAGACGGTGTTCGTCCTTGATGAGGCTGGAATGGTGTCGTCGCGGCAGATGGCCGTGTTCGTCGAAGCCGCAACCAGATCTGGGGCAAAGCTTGTCCTGGTCGGTGACCCGCAACAACTTCAACCGATCGAGGCGGGCGCCGCGTTTCGCGCGATTGCCGATCGGATCGGTTATGCCGAACTGGAAACGATCTATCGCCAGCGCGAACAATGGATGCGTGATGCTTCGCTCGATCTTGCCCGCGGTAACGTTGGCAAAGCGGTTGATGCATACAGGGCGAACGGGCGCTTTGTCGGGTTGGAGCTCAAGGCACAGGCGGTTGAAGTCCTGATTTCCGACTGGAACCACGACTATGATCCTTCGAAGACCAGCTTGATCCTTGCACACCTTCGCCGTGACGTGCGGATGCTGAACGAAATGGCGCGCACCAAGCTGGTCGAGCGCGGCGTTGTTGCCGAGGGCTTTGCCTTCGAGACTGAGGACGGCACCCGCAAATTCGCCGCCGGCGACCAGATCGTGTTCCTCAAGAACGAGGGGAGCCTTGGCGTCAAGAACGGTATGCTCGCCAAGGTCCTTGACGCCGGACCTGGCCGGCTGGTGGCGGCCGTCGGCGAAGGCGAGCATCGCCGGCTGATAGCGGTCGACGAGCGCTTCTACAACAATGTCGATCTCGGCTATGCAACGACGATCCACAAGAGCCAGGGCGCCACCATTGACCGGGTGAAGGTGCTCGCGTCCCTGTCACTCGATCGCCACCTCACCTACGTCGCCATGACGCGCCACCGCGAGGATCTCACGGTCTATTACGGCCGCCGCTCCTTCGCCATATCAGGTGGCCTCGTCCCGATCCTGTCGCGCCAAAATGCAAAAGAAGCGACGCTCGATTACGAGCAGGCGTCGTTCTACGCCCAGGCGCTGCGCTTTGCGGGGGCTCGCGGCCTTCATCTCGTCAACGTCGCCCGCACGATCGCCCGCGATCGCCTCGAATGGACAGTTCGGCAGAAACAGAAACTCGCCGATCTCGGCGCACGCCTTGCAGCCATCAGTGCTGCGTTCGCACTGGTAGGCGGCAAGAACAAGCAATCCATCTCCGGCACGATCAAGGCCAAGCCGATGGTTTCAGGCATCACCACCTTTTCGAAATCGCTCGAACAGGCTGTCGAGGACAAACTTGCCGCCGATCCCGGTCTGAAGAAACAGTGGGCGGACGTGTCGGCCCGCTTTCATCTCGTCTACGCTCAGCCGGAAGCGGCCTTCAAGGCGATCAATGTCGACGCCATGATCAAGGACCGGTCGGTTGCGCAATCCACTCTTGCAAGGATTGCTGCCGTTCCCGAAAGCTTTGGTCCATTGAAGGGCAAGACCGGTCTTCTCGCCAGCCGTACCAACAAGCAGGACCGGGAAAAAGCCATCGCCACCGTGCCGGCGCTCGCCCGCAATCTTGAGCGTTTTCTTCGTGAGCGGGCAGAGGTCGAGTTGAAACATGAGACGGAGGAGCGCGCGGTCCGTCTGAAGGTTTCGATCGACATCCCGGCGCTCTCACCAGCGGCCAAGCAAACGCTCGAACGCGTCCGTGATGCAATTGATCGCAACGATCTTCCGGCCGGGCTCGAATACGCGCTTGCCGACCGGATGGTAAAGGCCGAACTCGAAGGGTTCGCCAAGGCCGTCTCCGTGCGTTTCGGGGAGCGGACCTTCCTGCCTCTGGCCGCGAAAGACACGGACGGCAAGACCTTCGAGACTGTCACGGCAGGACTGACAATTGCCCAGAAGGCCGAGGTCCGGACCGCCTGGAATTTTATGCGAACTGTCCAGCAGCTTGGCGCTCATGAACGAACGAGGCTGGCGCTGAAAAAGGCCGAGACATTGAGGCAGACCCGCAGCCAGGGGCTCTCGCTAAGATGACCGGATGGGCTCGATCGCGTCGAAGAGCAAAGCCGCAACAAGCCCAAGTGGCGGTGATCCTGTCGACGGCACTTTTGGCCATCGTACTTGTTGTCGTGGCCGGCCTCACCAGCGGCTACCGCATCAATCTGACGCCGAGCGAACCACTCGGCCTGTGGCGCATTGTTCCACTTAGCCGTCCAGCAGCTGTCAACGACATGGTTTTCATCTGCCCGCCTGCAACGGC
Organism: Rhizobium mesoamericanum STM3625; assembly: GCF_000312665.1. Taxonomy (GTDB): domain Bacteria; phylum Pseudomonadota; class Alphaproteobacteria; order Rhizobiales; family Rhizobiaceae; genus Rhizobium; species Rhizobium mesoamericanum. The sequence goes on from NZ_HF536773.1 coordinate 692,530, forward strand.
TGATATGCTGGAGGCACGAGCACGTGGTTATCTCCGGTCCGGTTCCTGCCCAGGCGGTGTAGCACCGTTGATCAAGACGGTGATTGCCATAAAAGGACAGCATGTCGAAATCGGCGCCAGGGTTAGCGTAGACGGCCGGGACGTCTCCTCCTCCGCTCTCGCGCAAAGAGATGGCAGGGGTCGACCGCTGGCGCCGTTTCCAAGTGACATCGTACCGCCAGGACATGTCTTCCTGCATTCCCCGTTTCCCGGTTCCTACGACTCCAGGTACTTCGGTCCGCTGCCAGCCTCCGGCATTCTCGGTCTGGCGCAGGAGGTTCTCACCTATGAGCCGTGAGTACCATCGCTCGACGCTGCTCATAATCGCTTCGATCGCGATCGGCGTGGTGGGTTGGAGCGGCCATGTGGCTCTACTGCCCGTCGCAATCGGCTTTCCCGTTCTGTGGTCGCTGGCGAGAACGAGATTGGTCGCGGCACTTGTCTCCGCCGGGTATTTCCTGGCCGCATCCCGCGGTCTGCCGCAAGGCGTTACCGCCTACTATTCGTCCGATATCTGGCCCGGCCTGCTGCTCTGGTTGTGCGCTTCCTTGAGCTTTGTCATGGTCCACACCGTCCTTTGGACGCAGAATGCAAGCGTTCGTCCGTTTCGATATCTTCTCGCAGCCGCCGTGATGGCCATCCCGCCATTCGGGATCATTGGCTGGGCGCATCCTGTCACGGCTGCCGGTGTTGTGTTCCCAGGGTGGAGATGGTGGGGACTTGGGCTTATGACAGCTGGCCTCGCAGGCCTCGCAACCCGCGTGTGGCCAGCTGCCGCCATTGCCCTGACGGGCTTTTGGCTTTGGTCCGCCGCATCTTGGACCGAGCCGCGTCTACCCGACGGCTGGCGCGGTGTCGACCTCGATTTGGGCGCTACGCTTGGTCGGGATGTCGGTCTTCAGCGCCACCGTGACTTGATCGCAACGGTGCGCACTGTAGCCGGCAACGGCGCGCACTTTGTGGTGCTGCCAGAAAGTGCGCTTGGCTTCTTGACCCCAACCGTGACGCGGCTTTGGACAGGCGCCTTTGCCGATGCCGATACCACCATCATCGCTGGCGTTGCGGTGATCGACCATGGCGGCTACGACAACATCCTCGTCGCGATCGACCGGACGGGCGGCCGCATCCTCTACCGTGAACGCATGCCGGTTCCAGGTTCGATGTGGCAACCCTGGCGGTCATGGTTTGGCGAAAGTGGCAGCGCGAGCGCAGATTTCTTCGCAAACCCGGTTGTCTTGGCCGGCGGCAGTCGGGTCGCTCCGCTGATCTGCTACGAGCAACTGCTCATCTGGCCCGTCCTACAATCCATGTTGCACGATCCCGACTTCATCCTTGCTGTCGGAAATGGCTGGTGGACCGAGGGGACATCGATCGTTGCCATCCAGCGGGCCGCGACCACTGCATGGGCGAGGCTCTTCGATAAACCGCTTGTCTTTGCCATCAACACCTGAAGTCCGAGGAGACGCCATGCTGGACCCAGCGCTGATCAAAGAATGCGCCGACCCTTCTCTCAAGCCCGCGATCGTGGAGCAGTTCGTTATGGCGGTAGGCTCTGGCGATCCTCTGGCGGTCACCGTCAAATCGGGCGGACGGTTGATCCTCGTGCCGAAAGCGACGTCGGCCGAGGAGGCAATGGCGATCGTGCGGCAATATGCCGGCCAGGCCGTCGTCCGCGTTGGACTTACACAGTTCCCTGCTGGTGTTGGCGTCAAGCAAGCGAGTGATCTCAAACCAGACCTCGTCGATGCTTGCGACAATCTGCGTAAAGGCACGGCGATGTTTGCCAAGGTGCTCCGGATCGTTGCCAAGTGGTATGGCAATCCCACGAGTAAAGAGGTGTTCCCGCAGATATTCGAGGACGCGATCTACGCATGGAAGAGCGGGGAGTTCGAGGGAGTCGGGGTGTTTCGGGCGGAGGATCCGGGAAAAGCGGTTGAAGTGCCGCAGCCAAGTGAAGAGAAGATCCCCGCCATGGAGGAGAACGCCGATCCGAAGCCAAGAAAGGGAGAGTCCGAGACGGAGCAGGACATAGGCCGCGCCGGGATACGGATCGATCTTTCTCGCATTGGAGGTCAGCAATAGCGTCAGTTCTTCAGCATAAAGATAGTGTGGCTCCAACATGCCACGGTTGCCCTCAAGCCCGCCTGGCAAACAGGGAGCGAGGCGCGAAGCCGACGCTGGAACGGACCTCCGTCAAGGCCGAGCAAACGCTGCCAGGGCCGCCGCTTCGACAGGGCCCTGGCCGACGAATTTTCGAGGAAAATTCGAGCTTCCGTTTCGTTCCTTCGTCACCACGACGAAACCCGAACCCTTCTCAAGATACACCCCTAAATGTCTACCATAGGCGATAATGGATGAGCGATGTCCTCAGGACCTGATGAACGAGAGCAGGTCGGGGTTGAGGACATCCGCATGCGTGGTGAGCATGCCATGAGGATAACCGGGATAAGTCTTCAGCGACCCGTTCTTAAGCAGGTCGACCGCACGCGGCACTGAACTTGCGAACGGGACGACCTGATCGGCCTCGCCGTGCATCACCAGCACCGGTACGGTGATCTTCTTGAGGTCTTCGGTATAATCTTCGAGCCAAGAGTCGACAGTTGCGTAATGAGCGAGGGCACCGCCGGCCATGCCTTGGCGCCACCAGTTCGCAATGATCGGCTCCGAAGGCTTCGCCCCATCAAGGTTGTAGCCGTAGAACGGATTCTCAGGGACGAAACGGTAGAACTCCGACCGGTTGCCCAGCACGCCTGCCCGGATCGCTTCGAACCACTCCGGCGGCTGACCGGCCGGGTTGTCCTCGCTCCGATACATGTTCGGCGTCAGCGAAGCGACCAGCACCGCCTTGGCGACGCGCTCCTGATGGCGAGCAACATAGCGAGCCACCTCACCGCCACCTGTCGAGTGGCCGATATGGATCGCGTCGCGCAAGTTGAGGTGTTCCGTCAGGGCCGCGAGGTCGGCAACCCAGTGATCCATGTCGTTGCCGGTGCTGGGCTGGTCGGACCGGCCGTGGCCGCGCCGGTCGTGTGCGATCACCCGATACCCGTGATGAAGGAAGAATGTCATCTGAGCATCCCAGTCGTCCGCTGTCAGCGGCCAACCATGGCTGAAAACGATCGGCTGACCTGATCCCCAATCCTTGTAGAAGATGTTTACGCCGTCTGTAGTTGTGATCGTGGGCATTGTTCAGTTCCTTTGAATTAGCCGCGGATGAGAGTCACCACTCACTGGCGCGGCGTTCCAGCGAGAAACTTACTTAAAATATATGACCGGTCGTCTATTTATCGGCCAAAACTGTTTCACGTCACAAGGGCGGGCAAAACGAAACCTTCAAAGCTGTCGAACGGCAACCGGTTGCGTTCGACCTTAGCACGCGTGACCGCGCCTTCGAACGCGTCGATCAACGCAACGGCAACCTGTGCCGGATCCTTTCTGGCCGGCAATTCACCCCGGGCCCGGGCCTCCCGCAGGCATTCAGTGAGCGAGGCCGTCCATTGGCGGTAGATTGCCGCCAGCTTAACGCGTACGCGCTCGCTCGACGGCGTGACCTCCAGCGCCATATTCCCGATCAGGCAGCCGACCGCGTAACGGCGGCGCTCGTGAAACTCTGCCAGGCCCGCGAAATAGCGCGCAATACGAGCGAGCGGGGTCAAATTGTTATCGGTCAAGATCGGGCCGTAGGTAGAAACCACCGAATCCCAATAGTCAGTCAGTACTTCGACAGCGAAGGCCTCCTTGCTTTCGAAATAATTGTAGAACGACCCCTTGGGCACATCGGCCACCGACGTAATCTCCTGCACACCGGTGGCATTGAAGCCGCGGGTGCTGATGAGGTCTCCTCCCTTTTCCAGTAGGCGCGATCGAATTTCCGGATTGGCTGGTCTAGGCATGAATTTATAGATGACCGGTCGTCTTGTTATTGTCAAGCAAATTTTTGGTGGGGCGCCGGTTCGTCCTCTTTCCCTGAGAGGGACAGCGAACGCGCCACCACGACTTACGCTTCCCCCTGCTAAAGGCCAGTCGGCGACGTAAAAACAAGAAGCGCGTCTTTGGGTTGGGGAGCGCTTGGTCCGGAAGTGTCGACAGCACTCTATGCCGGGAGGAATTTACGTCGGGGCGGCAGGTGAGATTTGAATGCTCAGCCATGTATTCCAGCCGTCCGGACGATTTTCACTGCCGAACTCCCAATAACCCTTAATGCTCACAGCCCCCTGCATCTTGTCGCCGATCGGCCAGAGGAAGCCGAGTTGCGGCCCGATGCATTTCTTGACAGTGGTTTTCACCTGCGCGGCTAATGTCCACGATAGGCGGAAGGAAAGATGATGTCCTGGTCGACGAGCACATTGAACTTGTAACCCGGCCGGATCTGGATGGTCGGCTGAACGTTCAAGTTCTTTGATATGGCCTGCTCTGCAACCCTGCCAAACGATTCGGCGAAATTTCGCCGTGCTGCGTCCGAGGCCGTATCCTGTGTTGCTCGTATCGAGCTTTCAGGCATCGACATGTCGATGCCGGTTCCAATGAGCGCTATCAGCGCGGCAGAACCGAAAGTCCGCCAGAGATGCCGGTCGACCTTATCCTTGAATCCCCCATAACCTTCGGCGTCCGTCCCCGCCATGCCGTCGATCTGAAGCGTTGACCCATCCGGAAAAATGAGATCCGTCCAGACAACGAGGACACGCTCCTGACCGAAGGCGATCTTTGAATCGTAGCGTCCGAACAGCTTCGCGCCCTGCGGGATCAGCAGCCGGTAGCCGGTGGCGCTGTCATAGACATTCTGGCTGACCTGCGCGGTGAGCCTGCCCGGCAGGTCGGAATTGAGGCCGGTGAACAATGTGGCCGGGATGACCGAGCCGCGTTTCAACTCGTAGGGTGACATTTGCGACACGACCCTGTTTGGCAGATAGCCTAGATCCTTGGTCTCCCGATTGAAGAAATCCTCCTTGGAGGTTTGGCCGTTCGGATCGACGTTCTGGCCGATCAGACCCGATCGCATTGCGGCCGCATAAAGGTCCGGGGCGGCTGTTGGCGTTGTGATCTGTCGGCCGGTGTCGGTGGTATTTGTCGACTTCTCCGCGTCGGAAATATCGACCTTCAACGGAGAATCGAGCGCTGTGGCGCTCGCTTGCAGACGCGCCATCCGTTGGCGCTGCACTTCACGGATGTATTGCTCATCCTGCTCCCGCTTCAACCTGGCCTTCCACTCTTCTTCCGACTCCTGTTGGGGCCGGCGTTCTTGCCGCTCCGCAGGTTGAGGCTCCACAACCGGCTCCTGTTGTTCCCTTTTCTCTTGAACGACCGGCGCTGGTTGCAGCGCGTCTTGCATGTCCGGCTCACCGATGATGCCGTCCATGACGCCCTTCTTCAGTTGGTCCCCAAAGGTGGTGGCCGGTGAATTGGATACGCCGTCGAGATCATTGCCGCGCTCGAAGGTGAACCCTCGCCACGAAAGGCCGATGACGACAACCGCGAAAAACAACAAGATGCTGACGATGGCGACAATGATCGGCAGTCGATTGAGGCGGCGCATGGGCGGCTGTTGCGCGCCATTGCCGGATGTGCCGAGCTGAAGCGACTGGACCATTTTGTCCCTCCCGTCAGTTGCGTTGCATGACTGAAAGTGGACTTGCTGGCTCAGCCCCTGCATTCGTCAGCGCGTAGCTGCGTCCAAGCGTAACGAGTGGGGTGGCCAGGCGGGCCATTAGCTGACCGTCGAACTTGTCGATTGACCAAGCCAGTTCGACCGGCTTCTGGTCTTTGGCAATTTTTCCATCGGTGATGACGGTATAGCCCCATTCCTTCAGGGCCGCCTCCAGGGCAACGGCATATTCCGAGTTATCCTTGTCCATCTTGATTGTCGTCGCACGTGACGAGCCGATTTGTTCGGCAAGCCGGCTTGCCATGTCGCCGGCGATCGCAGCTGCAGCCGGTCCGCTGACGGTGACGGGGTCCGAGTTCGTGGTGAGAGCATCATCGGCGGTTTGGCAACCGGAAAGGAGAGCCGCGCCAAGGAAGAAAGGCAATAGCTTGCGCATCGATCAACCTCCTCGCCGGATAGTGACCTTTTGTTGGCGCCACCCAACTCCAGAGACGAGGATTGCCTTGTCGACCAAATAGTCGACGATCATCATGTCATTCTTCATGCGGTAGTTGACGATTCGGTTCTGGCCACCGGCAACAACAAAAAGGACGGGTGCATCCTGTCCTGAGATCGATTTCGGAAATTGGATATAAGTCTTCACACCGTCGGAATAGACCCGCTTCGGTCTCCACGAGGCGTTGCCAGCGATCGAATAGGAGAAGTTCAGCTTGTCGGGTGCGGTGCCGGCTACACCTGCTTCGAGGCGCGCGTTGATGTCGGCGAGCTTGCTCGAGACCTCCTCGGGATATTCGAAGCCGACACGGGCCATATATTGGCTCGGATGAGATTTCAGCTGGATGTGGTAAGTGCGTCGCGACGTCGTGATTACCATCGAAGTAACGAGACCGGGCTCCGACGGCTTGACGATCAAATGGACCGCTTGCCCAGCGTTCGCCCCGGAGGTCGCGGGTTCGACTTTCCAGCGCACAGTGTCGCCAATCAGCACATCCCGCACGATCTCCCCGCCCTGCAGCTCTATGTCGCAAACCTGCAGCGGCGAGCAGATCACAGACGGCTGGGTTTCGCCGAAGAGGAAGATGACTTTGCCATCTGGCCCAGCGGTCACGAGCCCTGGCGCTCCCCGCCACTTACGCGACAGCGTTGTGCCCTTGGCTTCGTTCGCCGTCATGCTTTGCGCGTGAGTAGTCATCGCAAAGACGAGTGCGGCCACGCAGCCGGTGGCCGCGATCGATACTGACTTGTGCATGTGTAATCCCCTGCCCTTAAAGCTGTGCCGTCCAGTCCAGGTCACGAATATAGAGGCCGATCGGATTGAGGCGGATGGTCGCCTCGTCCTGCGGCGCGGTCAGCACCACCGTCGCAACTCCTCGAAACCGGCGCGTGCCGGTTTCCTTGCCTTTGCGATCCCGCTCGTATTCGGTCCAGTCGATCTGATAGGTCTGGTTCGATAGCGCCACGATGTTGTTGACCTCGACCGCGACGGTCGCGGTTTTCGCCTTCTCGAACGGCGAATTACCGCGGAACCAGGCATTGACCTTCTCCGTCGACGGATCGGGTGTCCGAAGAAGCGCATAGGTTCGGTCGATATATTGTTTCTGCACGACGGCGTCGGGCGTGACCGACCGAAAGCTGGTGACGAAGTTGCCAAGCGTTGCGCGCACCACGCGCACATCCGCGTATTCGATCTGTTCGGGGAAGCCTGACGTCACCGAACTTCCGAGCTTGTCGACTTCGACGATGTAGGGCACGAGCTTGACCTGCGTGCTGAGGTAGATCGCATAGCCAAAACCGATGATGGCCATGGCAAGGCCGAGAATGCCAACGATGCGCCACGCAGCCGCCGCCTGCACATAGGATCCGTATCGTTCCGTCCACTCCTGGCGTGCAGCAAGATATGGGTTTTCAGGAGGGCGGTTGGAAGCCATCGATCCATCACTTTCTGATTGCTGTTAGTCGTTACGTTCGGCAGGTCGCTTCGGCCCGCTATGACCACTACGGCTCTCGTCAAGCTTCGCGTTGGCGAGCCCGAGAAGAGAGCCCGCATAAGCGCCAGGAGACCCGATCGCCTTCTCCTTTGCGGCCGAACCTGTGGCTTTTACGGCAGCGCCGATGCCGGCGCCGAAACCTTGAAGAGCAGCACCGGCGACGGATGAGCCCGCGGCTCGTGCGGATTGCCCCGCCGCAAAGCCCTTTCTGGCGGCACCAGCGGCAAGGAGGATCATTCCCAGACCGAAAGACGCTGCTTGCCCACCGTGGCGGATCGTCTCCATCCCATTCGAAACCGAAGCTCCCTGGACGACGCCTTGCATGATGTTTGGCACATACATGGCGATGATGAAGACGACGACCGAAATGCCGGCAATCGCCAAGGCAGTTTGATACTGATCGCCCACGGAGGGTTCGTTTGCGAGGCCGATCAGCACTTCCGATCCGATGCGAGAAATCATGACCATGGCCATAAGCTTCATGCCGACCGAAAACGCATAGACGAGGTAACGGATCGCAAAGTCTTTGGTGAACGAAGAACCGCCAAGGCCAAGCATGATCATCCCGGCGAGGAGACCGAGATACATCTCGACCATCACAGATACAAAGAGTGCTGCGACAAGCGAAAAGGCGACAACCGTCACAACCATCGCGAATGCGGCCGCGATAGCAAGCCCGTTGTCTGCGAACCAGCCGAACTGAATTTTCTCCGACATCTTGCTTGCGACGGCCAAGCCGGCGTTGAACACGTCCGCAGGCGAGGCAGTCCCGCCATCAGCCCCGAGTTGGAAGAGACTATTGACGACCGCCTTCGCAAACGACGGTCCCTGGGCCAGCACGAAAGCGAAAAAGCCGACAAACATGATGCGGCGGACAAGCTCGGCAAACCAGCTGTCCAGGGAAGCGGCTTGTAGCGCCAGCCAGACTGCGGCGATCCCGATTTCGATCGTCGCCAAAATCCAGAACAACGATTTGGCGGCGTCCATGACTGTGGTTTCCCAGCCCTTGGCAGCCGTCGTGATCTGGCTCTCCAGAGACGTTAGAACCGAGCCCTCCTGCGCCAGGGCCGGCTGCGCCACTGCCAGGACGATGGTGGTCAGGATAGCGGCTGCCCGAAGGCACACAATGAGTGGTTTCGGCATACCGATCACCACTCGACCTTCATCTTCTTGCCACCTGACGTGGGAGGCGTGGTCGCTTTAAAGAACTCCTCGCGGCGCTTTTGCGCGAGGTCGGTGTTTGTCTGCTCCGACTGAAGCCACGTGCCCATCATCGTCATTTGCTGGGAGACAAGGCCGCGAAGCTTTTGCATCTGAGCGACCTGTTGGGCGGCGATTTCATGGCCGACCTGAAGGGCCTTCATCTGGCCGTCCGCTGCCTCCGACATGCCCCTGAGCGAACGCATCGTGTTTTCCTCGCTGTCGAACTGATCGGCAGTCAGGCTCGCCGCCCTCAGGGTACTCGCGATTGTATCCCGGTTGGTATCCGACCAGGTTTGATAGCTTGAGGAGAAACTCCCGCTGTCCGGCAGGCTCGTCTTCAGATCCGCATAGCTCTTGAACCGCTGCTTGAGGACGTCGTCGGCATTCCCCATCGAAAACGCAATGCTCTGGCCCTGATCAACAACGTCGCGAAGTCTGTTGAGGTCGCTTTCGACCTGCCCCCAGACATGATCCGGCAATCGTGCCGTGTTCTGCAACATGTTCTCGTAGATCTTCAGCTGGTTTTGAATCTGCTCGGCAAGCTGGCCGATCTGCCTGAGCTGGTTGTCCACCTGAAGGCCTGAACTTTTCAGGAGTTCAACGAGCTGAGCATTGTTGGCAAGCTGCGTCCACTCAGTGGCCGCACCCGTCGCCGCGCCTGCACAGACTGGTATGGTCGGTCCCATCACAAGCAGGGTGGCGGCAAAGCCCGCGAGCCACTTATGCGAAGTCGAGTAGCGATGCAGCATCGTGGACTCCTCTCATCTCGAGCCAGTGGATCGGCCAAACGTGGCCATGCTCGGCCTTCAATGCGCGAATGCGTTTGAGGTCTTGTTTGCTTGAAGCGCCTACGAAGCTCAGCGCGATGGGGCCGAGCGCCATATCGAAGAGGCGCCGTCCCTCCGGAGTGGCCACGTAGTATTCGCGCTTTGGGATCGCGTGGGAGACAATCTCGATCTGTCGGTCGTTGAAGCCGATCCGCTCATAGAATTCGCGTGTCCCCGGCTCGCGCGCCGCTCCATTCGGGAGACATATCTTTGTCGGACAAGACTCCTTCAGGACATCGATGATGCCCGAGCGCTCGGCGTCGGAAATCGATTGAGTCGCGAGAACGACGGCGCAGTTCGCTTTGCGCAGCACCTTCAGCCATTCACGGATCTTGCTGCGAAAGACTGGATGACCGAGCATCAGCCAGGCCTCGTCCAACACGATTAAGCTTGCAGAACCGTCGAGCCGCTTCTCGATCCGCCGGAACAGATAGGTAAGCACTGGCACGAGGTTGCGCTCGCCCATGTTCATCAGTTGCTCGATCTCGAAGCACTGGAACGTGCCGAGCGTCAATCCATCCTCTTCGGCATCGAGAAGCTGGCCCATTGGCCCATCGACGGTGTAGTGATGCAGCGCGCCCTTTATCTCGCGCATCTGCACCCCGCTGACGAAATCCGATAGCGAGCGGCCGGGCGAAGTGGCCATCAGGGCGACCTGGCGAGAAATTGCGTTGCGATGGTCCGGGGTGATCGTGACGCCCTGGAGGGAGACCAGCATTTCGATCCATTCGCTCGCCCAGGCCCGATCACCATCCGTGGAGAGATCCGAGAGCGGGCAGAATACAAGCGCTCGGCTTTCCTCGTCACTGTCACTGCCAATTTCGTAGTGATCGCCACCGGCGGCAAGCGTCAATGGCAGGAGGGAGTTGCCCTTGTCGAACGCGAAGATCTGCGCGCCATCGTAGCGCCGAAACTGTGCGGCGATCAGAGCGAGAAGCGTGGACTTGCCAGAGCCGGTCGGACCAAAGATCAAGGTATGTCCGACGTCGTCAACGTGGAGATTTAACCGGAAAGGCGTAGAGCCGCTGGCAACCTGCATCAGCGGCGGTGACTGCGGCGGGTAAAAGGGGCACGGTGCGGCCGGGTTGCCAGACCAGACCGAATTCAGCGGAACAAGATCGGCGAGATTGCTGGTATTGAGCAGAGGTTCGCGAATATTGCAGTACCAGTTCCCCGGCAGACTGCCGAGATAGGCGTCGGTCGCGTTGAGGGTTTCGATTCTGGCGCCGAAACCTTCCGCTTGAACCAGTCGCCGGATTGCCTCGGCTTTCTCCTGCAACACCTCTTGATCCTCGTCGAAAAGGACGACGACGGGTGTGTAATAGCCGTAGGCGACCAGTTGCGACGATGCCTGTGCGATGGCGTCCTCGGTCTCGGCCACCATCGACAGGGCATCCTGGTCGACCGATCGGCTTTGGGTCTGAAAAAGCTGGTCGAAGAACGGGCGAACCTTCTGCTGCCATTTCTTCCGGGTGCGTTCGAGTTTTTGCCGCGCTTCCTCTGCGTCGAGAAAGATGAATCGCGACGACCATCGATACGTCAGCGGCATCAGGTCGAGACTGTTCAGGATCCCGGGCCAACTCTCGGCTGGCAATCCATCAATTGCCACGACACCCAGAAAGCGGTTCTCGACTTTCGGCGTCAGACCATGCTCAAGTTGGGCTGTTGCGACCCAGTCCAGATACATCGGGATGTCGGGCAGCCGGATCGGATGGTTCTCGCCGGCAATGCAGAAGCGGACAAACTGCAGGAGCTCGTCATATCGTGCAGTTCTCACCCCTCCCCGCTCAGTTGTCTCGCGGGTTTGCATGCGTCTGATCGACAGCACGCTAGCCAGATACTGCTCGATTTCGCGAACCGCATTCTTGAATGTGAAGAGGACCGTATCCGCATAGGACTTCTTACGGCTTGCCGCATCGGAATAGATATATCTGCTGAGAGCTGTCTTCTTCGATTCAAGCGGGCGATAGGTCAGAACCAGCGCGTGCTTACTTTCGAAATGCCCTTGCTCACGCCCAAAATGGGCGCGCCGCTCGGCATCGATCGCGCAGGTCACTGGATCCGGGAAATAGCAGCGATCCTTCGAGGGATAGTCGACGGTCGGGACGCGGATCGCCTCGACCTGGATCATCCAGCCGCTGCCAAGCCGCGACAGGATCGCGTTGATTTGGCCAGACAGCTCGTTGCGCTCCAGATCAGTTGCACTTTCCAAGTCCGGTCCGGCGAAATACCAGCCCGCCATCAGGCTTCCGTCCTTAAGCAGCAGCACACCATTGTCGATGAGGCCGGCATAGGGAACGAGATCTGCGAAGGATGGGCCTGTGGCCCGGAAACGTTTCAGAGCTGCCACGGTTCGCCTCCTTTAGCTGCGCCACGGGGAGCTGGTCGGCTTGTAATGGGATTTGTAGGAGACGTGTCTGATGTAGATCTGCCGCATGAGAGGATCTGACTTCGCCATCATTCTCAGCACCCCGACGATTGTGATCCACGCACCGATCCCGAAGAGCGCTGAATAGACCGTCAACACAACGAAGATCAGGATGGCGCAGGCCAATCCGGTCATGAGGACCAACTCACGGTCGGCCCCCATGAGGAGGTTCGGTCGGGAAAGCGCACGGTGGATGGGGCTGCGGCGGAGACGGGAAAGAGACTCACTCATGAGCCCCCTCCACACTCGATCCCGACACGCTCGCTTTGACTTGATCCTTGACCAATCCGATGGAGGCGCCGGTTGCCCCGAACAGGCCAACAATGGTGGTGGCGCCGAGCAGGATCCCAGCGACAAGCACGATATACATCAACCGCCGAGCGAAATCGTTGAGTTCGCCGCCAAAGATCAGCATGCCGCCCGCAATCGCAACTGCGGCAAGCGCGATATAGCCTGCAACGGGGCCGGTGATCGACTTCTGGATCTGCTCGAGCGGGCCTTCCCAAGGAAGATTTCCACCGGAGCTCGCAAGCGCTGGAGACCTAAGAAGAATGATCCCGGCTGCCGCAAAAAGGCCGAGGGTGAGAAATTTCCGGTTAAGCCGCATCGCGTGCATCCTCCGCAAAGGGTTCGATCTGGTAGGCGCCACCGGCAAAACCTGTGACATGAAGGATCTCTGAAACACGACGCCCTTTGGGTGTGCGCTCGATCGAGATGATAAGATCGACGGCGTCACCGATCACCGACTGCATGGACTGCTGACTGGCTTCTGCGGTGAGCTGCTCGAGGCGCTGGAGCGCGGAATGGGCCGAGTTCGAGTGGATTGTCGCGATGCCGCCGGGATGTCCGGTGTTCCACGCTTTGAGCAGAGTGAGTGCAGCACCATCACGCACTTCACCGACGATGATGCGATCGGGACGCAGCCTCATTGTGCTCTTGAGAAGGCGCGACATATCGACCGCGTCGCTTGTGTGGAGACATACGGCATTGTCGGCGGCGCACCAGATTTCCGCGGTGTCTTCGAGAATGACGAGGCGATCAGCGGGAGCATGGGCGATCATTTCCGCGACGATTGCGTTCGTCAGTGTCGTCTTGCCGGAGCCTGTGCCACCTGAGACAACGATGTTCAGCTTCGCTGCGACGGCGCTTCGCACAGTTGCAACTTGCTCGGTTGTCATCATTTTGCTTGCGACATAGTCGTCGAGCGGAATTAGGCGTGAAGCTCGCCGCCTGATCGTGAATGACGGGCCCGCCACGACTGGCGGCAGAAGGCCTTCGAAGCGGTGCCCTCCGATGGGAAGCTCGCCCGATATAATCGGGCGTTCATCCCCCACCTCGGAATTGAGGGCATGGGCAACGCTCCCGATCACCGTCTCAGCTGCGGCGCGAGTCATCATACCCGCACACACAATCCCGTGTCCCAGGCTTTCGATGAAGAGCTTGCCGTCGGGATTAAGCATGATTTCAACAACGTTTGGATCGTCGAGCGCTGCACGCAGGTTATCACCCAGAGCATTCTGCAACTTGCTAATAAGGCGGAAAGGAGAGCCGTGCTGCGGAATTACCATGTCCGGCGCTCCCCTCCACTGAAGGTTTGTTCGGATTGAATTTCCGGATTGGTGAGGGCGATAAAACTCATTTCAGTCAAATCTCTCTCGTTGCACAGGAGAAGAAATTTGCCGGTTCGTCGTTCGATCATCCACTCGCAAAGGTGCGAGTGACGATTGGTCCGTAAACGAGGATCGGCCCGCCACCGGACCGGGCGGCATGCGAGCCGCAAAGACCGCTAAGCTTGACAACAAACTCAGCTCCGAGCGCCGTCCCTCGTACGCCAGCTTAAGACTCGCCCGGTTGGGACAGGACACGATCAACGGTCGTTTTTCTGCAAATATGCACGCCATGATTGATACGCGCCGAACATGAATCGTCGCGATCCGCTATTGGACCGCCGTCTGTCGTCCGACGACCATTTCCGGGGGAACAACACCAACAGCGAGATCATCTCATATGGGAAAAATCAGACGAACCCTTGCCCTCTCTGCCTTCGCCGTCTCGGCTCTCTCCAGTCAAGTTCGCGCCGAGACGCTGGTGGTCAACAGCTATGGCGGCCCTTACGAGGCAATTATTCGCAAGACCATCATCGAACCATTCGAAGCTCGAACAGGGATAGACGTTATCTATGACGCCGTCGGTTCCGCGTCGCAGGACTACGCCAAGATCAAGGCCACCAAGGGACGTCCAGGCTTCGATGTGGTCGTCATGACTGCCTCCCAATCGCTTCAAGGGTGTCAGGACGGCGTATTGGCGAAACTCGATGCAACATCGATTCCAAATCTCTCGCGTCTTTCGCAAAGGATCTCGGCGACAGCCGGCCCTTGCGGGGCTGTGCATGAGGTCCAGTACATGTCACTCCTTTATCGCAAGGATAAGATTGCGGCGCCGCCCGCTTCCTGGTCCGCGCTTGCCTCTGACGAGCTCAAGGGAAAAATCGTTCTGCCGACGTTCCAGAACATCATGGCGATTTATCTCGTCCAGATGTTTTCCCTCATGAACGGCGGAGGCCTCGTCGACAATCTCGATCCAGGATTCAAGGCGATGTCTGAAGTCGCCAGGCGATCGATCGGTTTCGAGCAAAGCTCGGCGATCCTCGAAAGCTACATAAAGGATGGCACGGTCTGGGCGATGCCCTTCTGGAACGGGCGTGCTCAACTTTTGGTCGATAGCGGTCTGCCGGTCGACTACGTCCGACCGAAGGAAGGAACAATCCCCCTTATCGCGACGCTGAATATACCAAGCGGCGCCGAACATAAGGATGCGGCCGCAAAATTCATCGACTTCTTCCTCGGGAAGGAAAGTCAGGAAGCCTGGGTGCGCGCCTATAAGGTCGGCACCGCGCGGATGGATATCGACCTTCCCGCCGACATCAGGGCCCGCCAGATCACCTCGGAGGCGGACCTGAATTCTCTGATCCTTCCTGATCTGACCATCATGTCTGAGCGCCTGTCGAAATGGGCAGAACAATGGGAACGCGATGTCGTCGCAAACGCAAACTGAGAGAGCCTCATGAGTACCTTAGCCTTGGATCTCCCTGCCAAGCGATCTGCGTCTTCCGGGGATTGGATCAGAATTATAGGCCTGTCGCCGGCGACCTGGCTTCTTGTCCTCTTCTTTGCCCTGCCGATGGGAATGATGATCGGCATGAGCTTTTATGACCCATCGTCACGTGCCTTGAGCCTGCAAAGCTACTCGCGCTTTCTGACCGATGGTCTCTCACTATGGGGCTTCTGGCGAACGGCCGTCATGTCGGGACTCGTTGCCATTTCGGCAACATTGCTTGCCTATCCGGTCGCCTATTATCTTGCCCGCTCTAAGGGTCGGTGGCGCTCTGTCGTCTTTGCGCTTTCGCTCGCCCCAGAGCTTGCGGGTGTCGTTCTGCGAACCTACGGCTGGCTTATCATCCTGGAGGATCGAGGCTTCATCAACGATGCCCTCATTCACATGGGACTGATTTCCTCTCCACTGCCATTGTCGAAAAACCTCTTTGCGGTCGTCGTCGGTCTGACGCATGTCGTGTTGCCTTTCGCAATCCTATCACTCACGACAAGCATTCAAGGCATCGATGACAATCTCGAACGTGCCGCTCAAATGCTCGGTGCGCCGCGCTATGCCGTTGTCTGGCACGTGCTGCTTCCTCTTTCGCTTCCGGGGCTCGTCAGCTCCTTCCTCCTGTCCTTTACAATGGCGGCTAGCGCATATGCCACCCCAGCTTTGCTCGGCGGCGCCGGCTTCAAGGTGCTTGCAACCATGATCTCCGAACAGGTTCTATTCTACGTCGATTGGTCCTTCGCTGCCGTCATGGCGAATGCGCTCCTCGTGCTGATGCTTTTGATTTCATACGCCAGCGTCCGTTTCGAAACCCGCCAACGGGATCGATACCGTAGCGTCACGAGAGGCACAAAATGAACAGGCTGATCTCCGCTCTATTCTGGTGCGCTCTGATCATGACGCTCACCTATATCACACTGCCACTTCTCGTGGTTCTTGCAGCCTCGCTCAGCCCAACCTCCGACGTGACGTTCCGCCCCTGGGAGTGGACCGTCGAGTGGTACAGGGATCTCGCCTCTGTTCGATGGCTCCAGCCATTCTGGCTGAGCGTCAAGATTGCCGTCATCGTCTCCGTTGTCTGTGGGGTGATCGGCACAATGGCGGCCTACTTCGTCGTCTTCGAAAAATTCGCAGGAAGCGAGGCTTTCATGGCCGCTCTGCTTTCGCCACTTTCCGTACCACAGATCGTAAAAGGCGTCGCAGTTGTCCTGTTCCTATCGGTCATCGGCCTGCAGTCGATGCTCGGGACACCGGCTCTCATCGCAGCCCATTGCGTGCTTGCGCTTCCCTTCGTTGTTCGCATGGTCGTGACGTCTATCGCAAACTTCGATGGCAACCTGTTCCGGGCTGCTCAGATCCTTGGTGCGAACCAATGGCAGAGAGCAAGATTCATCCTGTTTCCGGCAATCAAGCCGGGGGTGCTGTCCGGAATGACATTCGCCTTCATTATTTCGTTCAACAACATTCCGCTGTCGGTATTTCTGGTGCGGCCGGGTGATACGACGCTACCGATCACGGTCATCAACTATCTCGAATATAGCCTCGACCCAGTCATGGCGGCCGTCAACGTCGCATCCATGATCTTCATCCTCATCGTGATTTTCGGTTTCGAAAAACTCGGCGGTTTTTCCGCCCAACTGCATGGTGGCAGCAAATGAGCACAATCGACGTCGAGCTGATTTCCGTCAGCAAGTCCTTTGGACCAATCTCTGTAGTGACCGATCTTAGCCTCCAGATACCCAAGGGTGAATTCGTCAGCATCCTCGGCCCCTCGGGATGCGGAAAGACAACGACACTCAACATGATCGCAGGTTTCAACGCGCCATCGCGTGGCGATATCCGTATTCGAGGACGCAGCCAGGTCAATGTCGCGCCGGAGCGACGCAACATTGGTCTGGTGTTTCAAAACTATGCGCTTTTTCCACACATGACCGTCGCTGAAAATATCGCCTTCGGGCTCAAGATGAAGCGTACCCCAAAAGCCGAAATCGGATCGATCGTGCAGTCTGCCCTTCGCAGCGTCCATCTCGAGGTTTTGGCGGATCGTTATCCGAAGGCACTTTCGGGGGGACAGCAACAGCGAGTGGCGCTCGCTCGCGCGCTTGCGCCGCGACCTTCGGTCCTGTTGCTCGACGAACCACTATCGAACCTGGACCTGAAATTGCGTGAGGCAATGCGAGCCGAACTGAAGGACATACAGCAAGATCTCGGAATGACCTTTATCTATGTGACGCACGACCAGGAGGAAGCGATGACGATGTCCGACCGCATCGTCGTTCTGTGGAAAGGTATCGTTGCCCAGCAAGGCGATCCTGCGACAATCTACAAGAATCCGAGCTCGACCTTTGTCGCAGACTTTATTGGTAAGTCGAATATTCTAACGCTCGGTGCTGTTGCGCAAACAGGAACGATGTGGGACGTCTCAGTTGCCGGAAGCGAAATAAGACTGCGCGCGACGAAGGGGAGCGAGGATTCCCGCTACTGCACTATTCGACCGGAGGAGATCGTCCTACGTGCCGATGGTAGATCGATGCCCCAAGAGGTGAACGTGCTGACAGGCACGCTCAAGCGGATCACCAACCTCGGCGCATCGCTGGAAGCGCTCGTCGAACTCGCCCCTGAGATCGCGCTTAGCGTGTTGGTCCCTTCGGCCGAGATCGACGCATTGCCTGGCGTTGGACAGAACGTCCAACTGGGTATTCCTCCACAGTCCCTGAAACTCCTGGCCGACTGATTGTACCGATAGGGCAACGCTATCAATGCCGCCTGGTCCATATTGGAGATCTCCCGGCTGAGAGCCCTACGATTAAATCGACCTCATCGACAAGGTCTTCACCGGAGATAACAAATGCTTACCAAACAAAGGCTTAAAGCCGTTCAGCATGCCAGCAATGTATGTGCCGACATCGAAGGATTCGACTTCAACAGCTATGACGGCCGTGACATCGAGGAGCTGCGAAACTACTGGCTGCAGTATGGCGTCATACGCTTCAGGCAGACGGGAATTACCGATCAACAGCAGGTAGAATTCTCTCGCCATTTCGGAGAGTTCGTCATCCACCCGAAACAGCTGCAGGAAGGAGGCCATCCCACCCACCCCGAGATCCTCGTCATCAGCAACGCGATGAAGGACGGCAAGCCAAGCGGGGCAATGGGAAACAGTGAAGCGACTTGGCACACCGACACATGGTTTTACGAAAAGCCGCCAGCCGGCGCGATCCTGCGGGCAGTTCAGGTTCCCCCGTCGGGCGGTGACACATATTTCCTGTCGACATACATTGCCTACGAAACACTGCCTCAGGCATTGAAGGCCACAATCGACGGCCGGCAGATCTTCTTCCAGAATGTCTACGACAAAACAGGCAAGCTACGGCTCGGCAAATCGGCACCAAAGAGCCAGGATTTCCGGGAATGGAGCGGCATCGTGCATCCGCTCGTGCGCACACACGGCGAGACCGGCCGCAAGGCCCTTTATCTCGGCGGGACAATCGATGGCGCCTGGATTGTCGGAATGACCCGTGACGAAAGCGATGCCCTCCTGGCAGAGCTGTGGGAGCACACCACCGGCACCAAGCATGTCTTTGTCCAGCAGTGGGACGAAGGCGACATCATGATGTGGGACAACCGATGCACGATGCATCGTCGTGACTCATTCGATCCCGCTTTCGTGCGCATCATGCATCGAACCACGACGTCGGGCGAACGCCCCGTCTAGTCCCACTCACTCGACACGAAAGAAGAGCTATCCGTGACAACGTCCTATCAAGTGATGGATCGCCATCCACCCCTCGCTCCTGACTTGGTCGAACTGCTGTCATCGGTAGAAACGGCAACAATTGGCCATGTTGAATATTTCGGATTCGTCGGGCGCGATATTCATCCGCTATTTCCGGCCCACGCGGCCGGAGTTGCCGTCACCGTCGCGGCGCCTGGCCGCGACGGCACTATCATCTACAAGGCGATCGATCTGCTCATGCCGGGCGATATCCTTGTCATTTCTCGCGTCGATAGCGACGATATCGCCTGCGTCGGGGGTGGCGTTGCAACCGCTGCAAAGGCAAAAGGGGCCGCTGGCATCGTCATCGATGGACCCTGCACGGACGCCGAGGAAATTATCGATGTCGGCCTGCCCGTCTGGTGCCGGGGCGTGTCTTCCAAAACCACCAATCGGCGAACCAGCATCGGAGGCGCGTTGAATATTCCGATCGCTTGCGGCGGCGCTGCAGTCCTGCCGGGCTACGCCGTTCTTGCCGACAGCACAGGCGTTTTCGTCGCGGACGTCGCGAGCATGCGCAAGTTTGCCGAAGCGGCGAGGCAACGCCAGCTCCAATCGTTTGCTGTCCGCGCGCATCTAGCAACTGGACGTTCCATTTTCGAATTCAATCCGGAGGCCAAATCTTGAAAGTCGCCTTGATTCAAATGAACTCACAGCCGAACCGGAAACACAACCTGGCGCAGGCCTTACGGCTGATGAGCGACGCAATGCTCAACACTCCGCATCTGATCGTTCTTCCAGAACACTTCGACTGGATGGGTGGAACGGCGGAGGACAAACGTCGTGCAGCGGATCTCGTGCCTGGAGGTGAAGCTTATTGCCTGATCCAGCAATTCGCCAAGGACCATGGCGTCTGGGTACATGCCGGCAGCCTGTTGGAGCGCAGCCAGATCCACGGGACCGTGCACAACACGACTGTCGTCTTTAATTCCCGTGGCGAACATGTCGGGCATTATCGGAAGATCCACCTCTTCGACATTACGGCACCGAACGGTGCAACCTATGCTGAATCCGCCGTCGTCACGCCGGGCGAGGATCTGCTGATCTATGAGATGAACGGCTACAAGATTGCCTGTGCAATCTGTTACGACCTTCGCTTCTCGCGCCTGTTTGATCGCCTATCCAGTGAAAATGTCGACGTGTTCATCCTTCCGGCGGCGTTTACCCTGCAGACTGGACGAGCGCACTGGGAGGTTCTGTGCAGGGCACGTGCCATAGAATACCAGGCCTATTTCGTTGCGTGTGGCCAATGCGGCAGCTATCCCGCACCGAGTGGACCGCGTCGCCAGACCTTCGGCCGATCGCTTGTGTCCGATCCGTGGGGCACGGTTATCGCAAGGGCCGGACAATATCCCACCGTCCTTCACGCCGAAATCAACCCGCATCGCCTCACCGAAGTCAGACATCTCATCCCGATGTTGCAGCATCGCGTCCCCCTAGAGGGCGCGCGGCTTCACATCAAGGCAGAGCGGGCCTGACGCGTCTCGCTATTCTCCTTGTTTACGCCCCTTCAGGCGCCCCGTCATAGCTTAGATCCGTTCATCGACACAAAACCGTACGCCCATCCGCCGGCCGCGCCCCGCGCCGTCGACAATGTCTCGCTGTCGCTGAAGGTCGGCGAGACGCTCGGCGTCGTCGGAGAATCCGGCTGCGGAAAATCGACGCTGGGGCGCATGATCGCCGGCATCCTCCCGGTCTCCTCCGGCGAACGGCGCTTCCGCGGCGAGCCCTATGAGAGCTTCCTTGCCCGCAAACGTGACGCGCTGAAGATCCAGATGGTCTTCCAAGACCCGCTTTCCTCGCTCAATCCTCGCCTGCGGGTCGCGATATCGTCGGCGAGGCGGCAGTGCTGCACGGAGTGGTGCCGCGGGGCAGGCTGCGCGACTACGTGACAGATATCCTCGGCCGCGTCGGCCTGCCAGCCGACAGGATCAACCGCTATCCACATCAGTTTTCCGGCGGCCCGCACACTGTTTGATCGCTTCATCACAAGGTAATACTTCCGATGCGAGACAGTTCTCGCTACCGCAGTCGCTACAAAATCAAAACAGCGACTTCTGGAAGTTAAGCGACGATATCATAGCGCCGCTGGGGGCACGTCAGGAATGTCGAGAGATCGACTACCGTGTGACTGCTGCGACGGCTGTGTCTTTCATCGGACTGCGGTGCGCGAGCTGGTCCTGTTCGCGACAAGGCTGATACCAATGAGAGAAAGCACGATGCCCCACACGTTCAACCCAAATCTCCCATATCCGCCAACCCCTAGTCCCGCTAGCAGAGCAAGGCCGAGGCCAGTTGTGAGCGCTCCGAGCACATAGCGCCACGCGGGCGCCTCCATGCCCTCCGCGGTTGCGCGCGGTCTCTCGAAGCGCCCGAAGGCGACGACGAAAGGAATGAGCGCGATCGCGTTGGCCGCGAGCCAAGGTAGTCGCGACCACCACCACGTGCCGCTTCCCGGCACAAGTCGCAAACCGAAGCCGTCGGCAAGATAGGCAGCGAAGACCACAAGCGTGGTGGCCGTCAGGTGCCACATGAACAGCGTCATGATGCTGCCATTGATGGCTATGGTTGTCATCCAGACCAAGCGCCCCTCCAGCCAGCGGCGAGCCGGGGCCTGTACAGCCAGCAGTAGCCCACCCTGGAAAATTGCGAGCGCAATCAGGGTGATTTTCGGCGGCGTTGTGGTGCTGATGGGATCGCCCGGTACGCCGATCATCGAGACGGGATAGGGACCAAAGCGGACAAGCACCAACAGGGCGGCCAAACCCAAGGCGGCGGCGGTAAGCAGCATCCGGCGATCGGAAAACCGCTCGTCACACCACGCGTGGCCCAGTATAGAGATTGCACCCCAGACGAACAGATAGTTGACGAAGCCGAGCCAGTGCAAGCCGGCTGCAAAGTAGATGATATCGATAACGGAGGCGGCCGCGACCAGGGCGCAGAACGATCCTAGGCCAAATCGGGTCCAGGCAGCCTCCGTGAGCGGGACGAGCAGCACAATGCCGACATACACCGCGAGAAACCAGACCGGAATAAATGCCACGCGCGAGCCGTAGCTGATCAGCTCCGGGCGTACGCCGCGACTGTATTCTATGGCGACGATCGCCACCCAGACCGCAAGCAGCGGGAGGATCGGCCATAGAAGACGGCGCAATCGGCCTTCGAGCCAGGCTGCGTACGACTTATTATCTCGACGGGCGGCTCGCCAGCTGACGCAGTTCGCATAGCCGCCGACCATGAAGAATATCGGCATCACCTGGAGGATCCATGTAAGCCAGGTCGTCCAGGGAAGGATCGTCAAGGTTTGAGCGGCGACCAGCGCCCCCGTCTCGTCGATGTAGGGTGCGGCCGCAAGCCAGTGACCCACGACGACGACCAGCATCGACACAGCCCGAAGGAAGTCGACATAGCGGTTTCGGGAGGCGGGCGTGCGGTCCGCGAATTCGGCAGCGCGGGAAGCCATGATGATCATTCTCCAGGGCGCATTCTGAATATTCAGTCGATGGAATGCGTTCACAAGCCTATTCGCAACATCCTGACCATCCGCCGCGTTGACCGAAGGGCGAGCGGCGATCCGCTTTAGCAGGCCTGCGGCCGGCTTGCGCTTGGCAGCCAGTTCCGTGGCATCTGTAACCGATGACGACGACACGGGTCATGCGCGCGCATCAATCTTCTGCGGTTCGTCCCGAAGTTCCCGGCGCAATATCTTGCCGACATTGGTCTTCGGCAGTTCCGTCCTGAATTCCACGGATTTCGGCACCTTATAGGGAGTGAGTTCCGTTCGGCAGTGCGCCAGCAACTCCGCCTCGGTGAGGCGCAAGTCCTTTTTGACCACGAACAATTTGACGATTTCCCCCGACCGCGCATCGGGCACCCCTATCGCGGCGCATTCGAACACGCCCGGATGGTCCGATGCCACGGCCTCCACTTCGCTTGGATAAACCTTAAATCCAGATACGGTGATCATGTCCTTCTTGCGGTCGACGATCCTGACGTTGCCCGTCGCGTCCATGACACCGATGTCACCTGTGCGGAAGCAGCCGTCATGGGTCATGACCGCAGCGGTTTCGTCCGGGAGTTGCCAATAGCCCGGCATGACCTGAGGGCCGCGGGCACAGATTTCCCCGATTTCGCCGAGCGGGACGTCGTTATCATCGTCGTCGCGAATAAAGATATCGGTCGAGGGCATAGGTAACCCGATCGTACCATTCCATTCGGTCGTGTGTGGGGAATTGCAGGTGAGCACCGGCGACGTTTCCGACATGCCATAACCCTCGACAACCGGGCAGCCGGTAGCCTTCAGCCATCGTTCGGCGACTGTCTGCTGGACCGCCATGCCGCCGCCCACAGCGCATTTGAGCAGGCTCCAGTCGATACTTCCGAAATCCGGGTGGTCGAGCAGTGCATTGTAGAGCGTGTTGACTGCCGGAAAATGGTTCACCTCGCGCTTTGCGAGTTCCTTGATGAGGTTTGGAATGTCACGAGGATTGGGGATGAGAATACATAGCCCGCCGGTGTGGATGCTCAACAGGAAGCACGCGGTGAAAGCGAAAATGTGGTAAAGCGGCAGCGCCGCCATGACCGTCAGACGATCGATCCTTGGCTCTTTGTCCAGCACTGGCTGCAGCCAGGCATCGATCTGCAACATATTGCCGACGACGTTGCGATTGAGCAGGATTGCGCCTTTGGCCAGGCCGGTGGTGCCGCCCGTGTATTGCAGAAGTGCGACGTCGTCGGGTCCGACCTGAGGTTCGCTGAGGCTCATCCCTTTGCCGGCGGCGATTGCCGCGTTGAACCACGTCGCACCGGGCAGTGCGTAGGCGGGTACCATCTTCTTCGCCCACCGCACGATCAAATTGACGATGGTGCCTTTCATCATGCCCAGCAGGTCGCCCATCGAGGCGACGACGACGTGCTTTACGTCGGTGTTGGTAATCACTTTCTCAAGCGTGTGCGCGAAGTTTTCGAGCACGACAATCGCCTCGGCACCAGAATCCTTGAGCTGATGCTGCAGTTCCCGGGGCACGTATAACGGGTTGGTGTTCACCACCGTATATCCGGCCCGAAGAATGCCGACGATGATGACGGGATACTGCAGCACATTGGGCATCATGATGGCAACGCGCGCGCCCTTCCGCAGGCCCTTGCTCTGCAACCAGGCACCGAATGCACGCGACATCTCGTCGAGATCGCCGTAGGTCATTGCCTTGTCCATGCAAACAAAGGCGGTGCGATCGCGGTACCTGGCGAAGCTCTCCTCGAGCAAGGCGACGAGCGACGAATACTTGGCTACATCGATCTCCGCGGGAACTCCTGGTGGATAGTGCTGGAGCCAGATGCGTTCCATGGTGCCTCTCCTCATGGCAGAGTCTAGGGCAAGCTTGCCATTATTTTTCGAACATCGGGCAACCGCTCACATCAAGTCCAAAGCTACGAGGCGCGTCTGACCATTTGCAGCGAGCACCAGAAACACAGCGGAATGTCGACCTTCCGATTTAAGCGCTTCGAGGCGCGCTACGAATTCAGCGGGAGAGTCCACCGGCGCGTTTTGCACTTCCACAAATACCGTGATCAACCGTTCGCAGCGGCTGGTCGAGCCGTCTAATAGCGATATTCAATTATAGCGTGCTTTTCTGCAACATTCCAGACTGTTCGCTTCCCGCAGCGACGCTGAAACTCATAGCTCATCGAACGCTCAGGGAGTGCTGCTGCCATGCGCGGATCGGACAGCACTTCTTGGAGGTGGCGCGGAATTCGTCGAACGCTCACGTGAGGTGGAGCCCTCCATCGACGTCGAGCACATGTAATCTCCGCGTCCCGCACAATCGCGCGGACCGTTAGCAACAACGAGAACAAGATTTTCTGCGCCCTTAAGGGCTTGCAAGTCGAAATCGGGTCGATCCAGCGCAACGCGCTCGCTTGGCCACTACAAAGACAGGCAGTCGAAAAGATCGGCTCATCGTCCGTAGGCATCATCGACCAGATACATACCGAAGATATATGCAGGGTAAAGCACACTACCACATCGAGAAAAAACCTCGCCCAGATGAGCGCCCCAATCAGCTGATTTTGCGATATTTTTAGAGTATGCAACTATATGACAATTACCGTCTTGCGAATAGGATGTGAATTGTTGGAAATACTGTGGCCCTCAGCAATCTAGGCAAATCACGGCCACCGCGGCCGTTTAATGCCGGCTCATGTATAAGATTATGCCGCTACTCGCTTCTTGGTGTCGCCCGATGCCGCTGGACCGGGCAAGTTCGACAAAGCGACGCTTCACCTCGTTAAACAGCGCCGGCGGCAAAGGCCCGGCATATCCCGTCTCGCCATCGACCGGTCGGATATCCGGTCCCGGCCAGACAAACCGGTTGCTCTCGGTCAGCACAATCCAGGAACGATTGTCGTCGAGCCCAAGCCGGCGCTTCGTCGCCGGCGGAATCTCGACCGCGTCTTCTGCCTTGCCGGGCGGCGTATGAGTGATCGGCAGAACGCGAACCGTCGGCGTGCCGTCGTCGACTCGCGCGACGATGGCCAGCACAAGCGCCGGGCGATCTTTGTCACCCTCCTCGCGGCCTTCGAGATATTGCCAATGCCAGAGATAGGAGTAGCGAAGGACCCACCCGACCTTCGGCTCAATCGGCAGCATGCTTGCCGGTCAACTCGGTGTTGAGATGATCCAGGCCATCATCCATCTCAGACGCCTCGATCGCTGCCAGGTCGTTGTCGCTGAGCGACGACGTCAGCTCAACACGCCTATCCCGCCTCGTCAGACGCATATAGTCTTCGTAGGCGATCAGCACCGTTCTCGGGCGACCGTTTTTAGTGATGATGACGGGATCGCGGACAGCCGCGTCCTGATAGGCGCCGAAATTCTTCGAGACGGCGGCCGCCGTGACAGTGGAGGTCATGTGTCAAAACTCCTTTTTACGGAATATACGGGTTTTCCGGAAGTTTTGCATCGCTGAGCCGGAGCGTTGCGACAACGCAGTCTGGCAGACGGAGAACGAATTTGCGAAGATCAAGACCAGTGGATGGAGTGTATCAAGCAAAGGGATACTGTATGCACGTGGTGATCGATGCGGACGAAGCGGCTGAGCGGTTGGAGGAGCTTCTGGACCTGATTGTGCCGAAAGATGAAGTGATCATTTGCCGCGATAGCACTCCCGTCGCGTTTCATGGCCAGACGCATGGGCGCTAAGGCCATCGAACTCCAATCCAGCCATCTGTCGCTCATTTCACAATCCGAAGGAGATCACCAAGCTTATTCTGGAGGCTGCCGGGCTATGATGACATGGCATCCCCTGACGCCTTGGGAGCCGATATTCCGAGCCTGATCGCTGCCGGAAAGGCCAACGGGGATATCCCCGAGGAACTCGGAAAAACGCCAGCCTGGCAGACCGTCTTGGACGCAATTGCCACCGGCGCGTCGAAGAACGAGCGACAGGTCGGTTTTTGAAAGTTCTGGGGCCGACAGGTGTCGTGATCGCAATATCGGGGTGGATGATTGATCCTGTGGTGTACACGGCATGACCATGGAACCGTTGCACGCGCCTTGCCGGTCGGGGCTTTGGTGTACTGAAAGTCAAAAGGAAATGTCCTCAGGTCCCACAAAAGGCTCAGGAACTCATCTGAGACGTTCGAGCCGTTGGAAGTAAGGCGAGCTGAGACCGAACCGGGATACGAGAGTGAGGATGGCGTAGAACGCATCCGGGGAAGGCAGAGTTATACAACAAGACTTGATTTCATGCGTGCGGGGCGATCAGACCATGATCGCCCCGCTCCGCCATTTCTTAGATCGCGTGGTATGCCGCAATAATCGCTTCCACCTGCGAGGTATTAAGTGCTGCCACCTGCGCAGTGGTGACGGCCAGCAGTTGGTCGCTGGACAGATGCGAGATGTCGTCCGTGGATAGACCAGCTATTGCGGTCGACTTAATCGCCGCAATGTCGGCGGTCGAGAAGGTCGCAATGTCATCGGTCGACAGGGCCGCAATCTGTGCCGAGCCAAGCGCTGCCACCTGACCGGAGGTCAGAGCCTCGGCCTGCGCGGTGCTCAAAGCACCGATCTGAGTGGTCGTCAGCGAACCGACAGACTTGGTATTCAGCGCGGCGATCTGATCGGTCGACAGTGCAGCAAGGTCGCCCGTGCTCAGCGCTGCCACCTGGGTGCCA
>NZ_HF536773.1:719771-749584 GCF_000312665.1 Rhizobium mesoamericanum STM3625
CAGCGCTGCAACCTGCGACGTCTTCAGTGCGGCAATCTGGGTGGTCTTCAGCGCTGCGGCCTGGTCGGTCGACAGAGCTGCCAGATTATCGGTCGAAAGGCCTGCCAGCGCAGCGACCGAGATCGCCGCAATGTCGGCCGTCGAGAAGGTGGCGATATCGGCCGAAGAGAGGGCTGCGATCTGCGCCGAGCCAAGCGCGGCCACCTGAGCGGTGGTCAAAGCTTCGGCCTGTGCGGTGCTGAGCGCGCCGAGCTGGGCAGTCGTCAGCGAACCGATCGCCTTGGTGTTCAGTGCAGCTACCTGACCGGTGGAGAGCGCTGCCAGATCGTCGGTGCTCAGCGCCGCCACCTGGATTCCCGACAAGGCATTGACCTGGGACGAACTCAGGACGCCGACCTGGGCGGTGGTCAGCGCCGCAACCTGCGCCGTCTTCAGTGCGGCAACCTGGGTGGTTTTCAGTGCCGCAGCCTGATCGGTCGACAGGGCCGCGAGATTGCCGGTGGAAAGACCGGCCAGGGCAGCAGCGGAGATCGCTGCAATATCAGCCGTCGAGAAGGTGGCGATGTCGGCGGAGGAGAGAGCCGCGATCTGGGCCGAGCCAAGCGCTGCCACCTGGGCGGTCGACAAGGCCTCAGCCTGAGCGGTGCTCAGAGCGCCGATCTGGGCGGTCGTCAGCGAGCCGATGGCCTTGGTGTTCAGCGCGGCAACCTGATCGGTCGACAGGGCCGCAAGGTCGTCCGTGCTCAGCGCGGCAACCTGGGTGCCGGACAGGGCATTGATCTGCGACGAGCTCAGGACGCCGATCTGGGCCGTCGTCAGAGCTGCAATCTGGGCAGTCTTCAGTGCGGCAAGCTGGGTGGTCTTCAGCGCTGCGGCCTGATCGGTCGACAGAGCTGCAAGATTGTCGGTGGAAAGGCCGGCCAGCGCAGCCGCGGAGATCGCCGCAACATCGGCCGTCGAGAAGGTCGCAATGTCAGCCGACGACAAGGCTGCAACCTGTGCCGAGCTCAGCGCGCCGACGAGAGCGGAGGTCAGGGCCTCGGCCTGGGCGGTGCTGAGCGCACCGATCTGGGCAGTCGTCAGCGAGCCGATCGCCTTGCTGTTCAGCGCGGCAACTTGGTCGGTGGAAAGCGCTGCCAGATCGCCTGTGCTCAGGGCGGCAAGCTGAGTGCCAGATAGAGCATTGATCTGCGACGAGCTCAGGACGCCGATCTGAGCGGTGGTGAGCGCTGCAATCTGGGCAGTCTTCAGTGCCGCAACCTGGGCGGTCTTCAGTGCCGCGGCCTGACCGGTCGACAGAGCTGCGAGATTGTCCGTCGAAAGGCCTGCGATCGCAGTCGCGGAGATCGCTGCAATATCGGCCGTCGAGAAGGTCGTAATGTCATCGGTGGAGAGGGCCGCAATCTGCGTCGAGGTCATGGCACCGACCTGCGAAGACGTCAGAGCTTCGACCTGAGATGACGTCAAAGCGGCAATCTGTGCTGAATTCAGTGCGGCAACCTGAGACGACGCCAGGCTTTCGATCTTGGAGGTGTCGAGAGCTGCAAGCTGGCTCAGTGTCAAGCCAGCGACCGCCGCTGGCGCAATTGCGTTCATCTGCCCGCTGGACAAGGTTGCGATATCGTCGGTGCTGAGCACCGCGATCTGAGCAGAGGAGAGAGCCTTGACCTGAGTGGTCGTCATCACCGCGATGTCGCTGGTGGTCAGAGAGGCGATGATCGTGGTCGAAAGGGACTTGATCTGATTGGCGCTAAGGGAGCTGATGATGGAAGTCATGGACGCGAGCCTTCGAGGTTAATCGTTTGTGAACATCACCGATGCTGCCGACCACGAGACAAACGCCGCGAGCCCCTCATCGGAGGCTCAGCTTCGTAATGCGCGTGCCATATGCGGCGCCCGTTCATCTCGACGCGAAACTTGGGTCGAAACGTCCCGATGAACGGAAATGTCGGATTGAGGACATGGCTCGCGGGAGCCCTAGCGCAGGAAGGCTTCATGCAGACAGGATACAAAGCATCCTGCTTCCCACGCCCATGAATGAAGCCCCCCTCATGAGAGGATCGGTCCATTCTTTTTTGTCGAAGTCTTTGCCCCGTTGGGAATTGTCGACTTCTGAGACAACAGGTAGCGACCAAGCTTAAATTTTGAGTTAACAGCCGGAATCCAAGGACAAATTTGTCTCAGACTTGGACCCGTCAAACTATGCTGGATCGATAAGGTACAATCATAGGTTTGCTCACGACACATGCTAAATCTGCTTCCCGATTGACAACATATCGACGAGACGCAGGCGCAGAAAGCTTCAACAGCACCTGAGATGCATGCATTTCAAGGCGCTTCGCATGATCTGAGCTTCGCCAGAACAAGCTTCATATGTTTTTTTGGGGGACGCGATGCCAGCAATATCAGTTCTGGACGAAAAGAAGAGGCAAAACTGCGTGATCACGGAAAGCACAAGCCCAAAGCAAGCTAACGCGATTATGACCCGTCAGAACATGTTCTCACTGTCGGCCGCCTGTCATCGGAATTTCTATGAACATCAACGCCAATCTTGCCTCAGAGCCTCTTTCCCAACTTTCCGGACTACTTGAGCGCGCACGACAACAGCGGCTCTCGCTGACGGAATTGTTTCAATCTGCCGAAAGCTTGCAGTTCGCCGGACTGAGAGCGCAGGCCGCTGAACTTTACCGGTCGTGGATTGCATATAACGATTCCAATTCGCTGCTGCATCTCGTCTACTTCAATTATTCCGTCACGCTGCGACAGTTGGGCGACCTGCCGGGTTCGATTAACGCACTGCGTGCTTGCCTGAAGATCGAGCCGCGATTCGGCCAGGGGCATATCAACCTTGGCCGCGCCCTCGAAGATGCGGGTCTCGCCGGACAAGCGATTCAGCAATGGCAAGCCTTTGCGGAGATGACGGGCGAGATCACACCCGAGCGCGTTGGCCATCGTCTGATGATCCTCCAGCATATCGGTCGAGTACTCGAGAATGCCGGCCTTATGGAGGAGGCGGAAAAGACCCTTTGGCAGGCGATGGAATTGCGGCCCGACAAGATCGAGTCAGGTCAGCATTGGACGTCCTTGCGCCAACGCCAGTGCAAATGGCCAACGCTGGTCTCTTCGGAGCTTATCTCCCAGCGCCAACTTTTGGACGCGTTGTCGCCGCTGACCCTTGCCTGCTATGCCGACGATCCTGTCTTCCAGCTTGCCAAGGCCTATCGCTACTGCAAGTCGCTGGTCGGTCGCCCCGACTTGCGCGGTTTTGCCCGCCTTGCTCCTCGTCAAAAATCCAACACCGCGCAACGGTTGCGCATCGGATATGTGTCGTCTGATCTGCGCGACCACGCGGTCGGGTTTGCCCTCAGCGAGGTCTTCGAGACGCACGACAAGAGCGCCGTCGAGATCTACGCCTATTATTGCGGTGAAGCGACGCGCGCGCCTGATGCAACACAAACGCGCATCATGAATGCCATCGACTGCTGGCGCGACATTTCGACGATCGGCGACGAGGATGCCGCAAGGCAGATCATCGCAGACGAGATCGACATCCTCGTCGATGTCAACGGCTACACGAAGCATGCGCGCACCAGGATCTTTGCTTATCGGCCGGCGCCGGTGATCGTCGCTTTCTGCGGCTATCCCGGCACCATGGGCAGTCCCTTCCACCAATACATCATCGCCGACGAACACATCATCCCACCGGACCACGAGATCTACTATTCGGAAAAGGTGCTGCGCATACCTTGCAACCAGCCCGTCGACCGCAAGAGGCAGATCGCACCTCGCCCGCAGCGTGCCGAGGTAGGCCTTCCCGAGGATGCGTTTATATTCGCCTGCTTCAACGGCATGCAGAAGATCACCGCCGCCTGCTTTGAGCGGTGGATGGCAATTCTTTCGGCAACACCAAACAGTATCCTCTGGTTGCTCAGCGGCGGCGAGGACGTCGATCAGCGGCTGAGGCAATCAGCCGAGCAACACGGGGTGGCGCCGGAACGATTGATTTTCGCGCCAAAGGCTCCCAATCCGAAGCATCTCGCCCGAATTGGCGTAGCCGATCTCTTCCTCGACACCTTCCCTTATGGGGCCCATTCCACGGCGGGCGACGCCGTTACCATGGGATTGCCTGTCCTGACCTTCCCCGGCAATGGATTTGCGTCGCGCTTCTGTGCCAGCATCGTTGCTGCGGCGGGCGTCCCGGAACTGATATGCGACGGGCCGGACGACTACGTTGGCAAAGCCGTCGCATTTGCAAGCGACCGTGAGGCCCTCAGTGCGGTCAGGCAATCCCTGGAGCGCCAGCGCGAGGGAAGCGTTCTTCGCGACATTCCGGCTCTCGTCCGGCGCCTCGAGCAATTGTACTGGCAAATGCAGGGCGAATGCGAGCGTGGCGAAACACCGACGCCCGATCTCAGAAACCTCGACGTCTACTACGAGGTCGGGGCGGAGATCATGAGCGAAGAAATCGAGTTCGAAGACAGCGCCGCCTACCGGCAGCGATATATCGAGAAACTGGCAAACTGGCACGCCTTTTCCCCGATCCCGTATGACGACCGTCTGTGGACGGCAGAAACTGCTCGCGCGCAATGAGCACGACCAACCCCAGAAAACGAGGCTGAAATGGCTCCAGTTATACTTGTCACCTTTGCGGGCAGACAGAAAAGAATGGAAATCCTGACCCGATACGTTCACTCGGCGATGGATGCCGGGATCATAGACGAGTGGCATGTCTGGGATTTCACGCGCTCGCAGGAAGATCACGAGTGGGTCACGCGCGAATTTGGCCCGGTTCGGTTTATGGGATCGGATGCTCCATACCAGTCGAAGGGATCGGTCGCGCCCAATCAGCCGCTCCGCCTCTCCGCCACGATCACAAACGACCTTCACATTGCCATCATTCCGAACGGCGGCGGGGACGACTATTTCGAGCTTGTGGTCGGCGGCTGGAACAATTCGCACTCCGCTCTGCGCAAGCTGCCGCGAAGCGGGCTTACGCATTTCGATCGCGACGGTGTTCCCGCCCTCTGGATGCGAGCGACGCCCGGTATTCTGTCGCCAGGCACTCCAAACCAGATCGTGCTCAACGTCGATGCGGCAGGTGTTCCCTCGCTCCACGTCAACAACGTGGCGATCGGGAGCTGGAGCGAGCTTGATATCTCTGCCGGTGCCTCGATCATGGTGCGCGGCGGCTGGGGTGCCTCGCTGGAACTCGGGAACGTACGGTCGCGGATACAACGCTTCGTTGGCAATCCGAACGAGCATATGCCGTATTGGCAAGCCTATCATTTCTACGCGAGCCGGCTGCAGGCCTTTTCAGATTCCATATTCCTGAAGTGCGACGACGACATCGTCTACATGGATCTCGAAAAACTCAGCGATTTCATCGAGTTCAGGCGGACGAACCCGAAATATGTGATTGTCTCCGCCAATGTCGTGAATAACGGGGTCTGTGCTCACTGGCAGCAACTGGCCGGTTCCATTCCCGAAGCTGTCGGTCATTTTGAGCGGCCGCCGGGTGGATTTGGCGGAAGCCTGTGGCAAAGTGCTGCGCGCGCCAACGAGCTCCACGACTATTTCCTGCAGACCAACAGCAAGCATCTGCCTTTGCCGAGCAAAGTCATCGAGTGGCAGGAGCGCCAATCGATCAACTTCATTGCCTGGCTTGGCAAGGACCTCGTGCATATGGCCCTGCCGAAGGGCGATGACGAGCGAGCCCTGACCGTCGATCTGCCCGACCTTCTTAACCGGCCGACCGCGATTTATTCGGATTTCACGGTCAGCCACCTCAGCTTCGGCCCGCAGGAGCAGGGTCTGGCACTGGATCACTTGATCGGTGCTTACGACGAACTGATGCGCAGCTCGATTGCGGCGTAACACCTTCGGCTTTCACCTAAAGCTTTCGCGATACGAGACTGGAGCGTCCTGGAATGCGGGTAAATGGAAGAATTGGTATCGTTGGTGCAGGATTGTCCGGTGCAGTCATCGGCCGGGAACTTGCGCTGGCGGGCCATCAGGTCGAGATCTTTGATATGCGCTCTCATATTGCAGGCAACTGCCATACCGAGCGCGACCAGGAAACCGGGGTGATGGTGCATGTCTATGGCCCGCATATCTTC
Organism: Rhizobium mesoamericanum STM3625; assembly: GCF_000312665.1. Lineage (GTDB taxonomy): Bacteria > Pseudomonadota > Alphaproteobacteria > Rhizobiales > Rhizobiaceae > Rhizobium > Rhizobium mesoamericanum. The sequence continues at coordinate 725,888 of NZ_HF536773.1, forward strand.
CATACCGATGACAGTGAAGTCTGGGACTATGTGAACAGGTTCCAGGCCTTCATGCCCTATAAGAACCGGGTGAAGACAACGTCGAACGGCCAAGTCTATTCCTTGCCCGTCAATTTGCACACGATCAATCAGTTCTTCGGAAAGACTTTCCGGCCGGACGAGGCCCGTTCCTTTATCGAGACGCAGGCGGACAAGACGATCGAGGACCCGGCAACCTTCGAAGAGCAGGCGCTCCGCTTTGTTGGCAACGACCTCTACGAGGCCTTCTTCAAGGGATATACGCAGAAGCAGTGGGGTTGCTCGCCGACGGAATTGCCGGCGTCCATTCTCAAACGGCTTCCCGTGCGCTTCAATTATGACGACAATTACTTCGCGCATAAGTACCAGGGGATGCCCGAGAACGGCTACACCGATATGATCGGCCGCATTCTGGACCATCCCAACATCCATGTGAGCCTCAACACCCGGTTCCTCCGCGCGCAAAAGGAAGACTTTGCGCATGTGTTTTATTCCGGCTCGCTCGACGGCTATTTCGATCACGAATTCGGCCCGTTGGGATACCGGACGCTCGACTTTGAGCGCTTCGACTATGATGGCGATTACCAGGGCTGTGCAGTCATGAACTATGGCGACGTGTCCGTGCCTTACACGCGCATCACCGAGCACAAGCATTTCTCACCCTGGGAGGAACATAAGGGTTCCGTCTGTTATCGGGAATTCTCCCGAATCTGCGGCGATGACGACATCCCCTACTACCCAATCCGGCTCGTCAAAGACAAAGAACAACTGGCTCAATACGTTGAACGCGCAAACGCCGAAACATCCATCACCTTCGTTGGGCGGCTCGGGACCTATCGCTATCTTGATATGGATGTGACCATTCGCGAGGCGCTGGATACTGCGCGACAATACCTTGGCCGCTTGTCAGAAGGCGCGTCGATGCCCGCCTTTCAGCACTCGCCGATTTGAAGTCATGAACCGCGGTTCAGCACCTGGTGCACCCCGGGTGCACCAGGTGCACCCGGGCGGCGCGATTTCCGTGATCTTTGTGAGGTTGCCGGCTTGTGATCGATCTGCCAGCAGTGCGAATGAGACGAAAAACCGGCGCCTACGCAGCCTCCAGCTGCGCCTTGGTCCGAGCCGACCGTAGTTCTACCTGAAGCGTTCACCAGTCAAGCAGCGTCCCGAATGTTGGCCGCCTCCGGCTGTAGCCCGTGAAGGAATGCCGTTGCGCGCTGTGCATGAGCCGCCGCCTGCAAGATCGCCCGCTGTCGTCGACCAGCACCTTCAACCAGGACTGAAGCTCATGTCAACGACGCCCGAGGGCGGCGGTGCCGGTCGCGTACGACGCTTTGAACGCACAGATCTGCCGTGCCCCACCTTGTCCTCGATCAGGCCAAGGCTACGGGCCCCCGAGTAGGCTCGGCTAACTGTGGTGAAGTCGATGCCGGGGCTGCCGGGCGAATTTGCGTTGGGTTGGAAGCCGCACGCCATCTACCTCGGCCAAAGCGTCCGCAATGGACAGGTAAACAGGCCCGTCTCGGGTGCTGAGCTGCCGGTCTAAGGTGTCGCTACCATCGACTATCCATTCAAGTGTATTCAATTTAAAAAATATATGGAGATTATATGGGTTTTCAAACTACCTCAATATCGAGGGCACCCGGGATGCTGCAGCGACGATATTCCAGCTGCTGCAGCAGCAATCCACACCAGGCAGTGGCCATATCATGCTCGACCGTTAGAATCGGATGTCCTCGCAGGGGCAGGCAACAAAGCATTTGGCCAGATCGGAGGGCGGGTCAGTCGGAGCAATTGGAGCTGTCGGCGTGCCACCAAACCTTGGAACAGGCCGATGTCGCGGCGACACCCAAAAGGTCTGCGACAATTTGTAATATGAGGTATTTGATTGGATAGTGTATGGATATTCGCATCCGATCAATACTTGAGAACAGAACAATGACCAACGAATGGCCGCCGCTTTCGCCGATAAAAACTGGATTGCAAGGCGTATGTCCCCAATGCGGACAGGGCCACCTTAATGGCGAGGTTTGTGGCTTCGACGACCCTTCCACCGAGCCAACGCATCGCCTGGGGCTCTTTGTGATCTGCTTCATATGCATAGTCGGTGTCGCGCTGTTATGCCGGATCCAGATTGCTTACTCCCCCTCTATCTGGGTGCACCTCTTCACCGCTCTCCCGCCCGTCCTTCTGACCTGTCTTCTGCTCCTTTTGGCCGCTGAAAGGCCGGCTCGTAAACAGCCGTTTCTGCTTCAAGGCGGAAGAGGAAAGGACCGGCCGCGACTACGTTCGACCAAAGCGCAATCGCCTATCGGTCGCGGTTGACATCGAAACCCACAATCGCAGACCAACTCTGAATTAGAGCGGCGGTGACATATTAACGCAAGCTGGGTCGCCTGGGCATACGGCCACATGTTTCGTGTTGTCACCAATGCTTGAGAATCCGACCGATTCAAAACCAGCCTGTCGCCCGCCGTCACATATCAGAGTTGCGTTTCAAAAGTATGCGTTTGCCTGCGATGAGACATAAAGCGTAGCTGACGCAAAAGAGAGCCTTCATCATGGACTGGGTCCCCATAGTCTTCGTTACGTTTAAGGCACTGGCGTTAGGCATAGCCATGTTTTTCGCCATCAAGTGGCACTACGATCGGGGGGAGAAGGTAAATAAACGCGTTTTACTACGCACCGGCGGAATGCTGTTTGCAGTCTTTTTACTAGCACTTCTAGCTGTGGTCCTAGTCGCCTTCACTTTTAGCAGGATGCTTGGTTTGGACTTGAGCCTCCCGTGATATTCACCAAGCGCCAAGCCCAAGGATCTCCGCAATGCCTGTCACACCCCGAAGCGGAGCGTTTGTCAAGCGAAGTGAAGATTTGACCCCGTAGGCGAAACGAAGAACTGACCCCTTCATTGGTTTGCTGTTTCGTTTGTCTGGCGACGACAGGGTCTCCGAAGACGCTCCCCCCACTCTCCGACTGATCAATTTGAGGTAATCAGGATCGATCCCTTTTCGTAGCGGCGAGAGACCAGTTGGAAGAACAGATGGGCGGCGTTAGCTCCGAAGGGCAGATATCCCAGCTCGTCGATGATCAGCAGTTTCGGCCGCGATAGGATTGTCAACTGCTTGTCCAATGAGCCATTGTTATGGGCCTTGGCGAGCATCGCAACCAGAGTGGCTGCCGTGACGAATTGAACGTTGTAGTTCTGGCGGATCGCTTCTCGGCCGAGACTGACAGCAAGGTGCGTCTTACCGGTGCCCGGAGGTCCGAGGAATAGGACGGTGTCGCCGTGAGCAATCCAGCGGCAGGTTGACAGCTCCCTGATCTGTCCTCGATCCAGCGATGGCTGCGCCTCGAAGTCGAAGCCATCGAGTTCGCGTACGAAGGGGAACTGCGCCAACTTGCTCGACATCGAGATGCGCCGTTCATCGCGCCGGGCAATCTCTCGTGAGACCAGGAACGCCAGAGCTTCGCGCAAGGTCATCTTCGAGCGGGCCGCCTCGTCCAGCAGGCTGTCGAGTTGGTAGCGGATCGCCGTCAGCTTCAGGCGATCGAGTGTCGCGATGAGTAAATCGTGATCGATTGTCGTCATCACCAGCCACCTCCAACAACAGCCTCATTGGATGGAACCTACATGAAAAGACGCATGCGGCTCATGCGGACGGTGGCCCTATGCAGGCGTAACGCCAGATACTCATCGAACCGTTCTCCGCTCCTATCGGCCAATTGAAGCAGCGGCAGATGTTGCTGCATCTGAATTGTTTTCTGCGATGGAACTATCGGCATTTAGAATTGTTTCAACCGACTCTGCGGCTCCAGGTCTTTGCCGCCACACCCAAGCTCGACGGGTGACTGAGGCCCTACGGCGAACTTTTCGGACTAGTCATTGAAGTCCGACTACAAACCGCGCGGTAACTCTGCGCCCTCATAAAGGAAATGGACGATGTCCCAGCCAGCCACCTCTCGATTGCCAGGAGATGCCGACTATGTAGCCGACCCTCGCCTTACCGCCTCCCACCACAAAATATCGTGGGGTGCTGTCTTTGCGGGCGTCATCCTGGCACTTTCCACCCAGTTCCTGCTCAATCTGCTAGGCGTCGGAATTGGGGCCGCAGTTCTTGACCCTGCAACCTCCGACAACCCCGCAGCATCAACTTTTTCCATCGTCGGCGGGCTCTGGTTTGTCGCCGCTGGCATAGTCGCTGCCTACATCGGCGGATACGTGGCTAGCCGATTGTCTGGGCGGCCGGACAAATTTACCGGCGGCTTCCATGGCGTGACTGCCTGGGGCGTAACGACGCTCGTTGTTCTTTACATGCTGACGACCTCGGTAGGCGCTCTTGTCGGGGGAGCCTTCAGCGGTCTTTCGAGCGTAGTCGGCGGTGTCAGCCAGACGGCGGCATCAGTGGCATCAACGGCCGCCCCGTCAATTGCCGCAGCCACAGACCCAATGGGGAACATCGAACGGCAAATTCGTGATGCCACGGGTGGAAACGACCCGCAAGCACTTCAGAATGCGGCCATAGCGGCAATGCGGGCTGTTGTGAGTGGTGATCAGTCCAAGATCGACGAAGCCAAAACCAGGGCTGCAGACGCTCTCGCCAAGGCACAAAATATCCCTGTTGAACAGGCCAGAGCTAAGGTCGACGAATACCAGAAAAGCTATTCGGCCACCGTGGACGAAGCAAAGCGGAAGGCAATCGACGCTGCTCAGAAAACGGCAACCGTCGTGTCGCGAGGCGCACTACTTGGCTTCGCGGCACTAGTTCTAGGAGCACTCGCCGGTTGGTTCGGAGGCGTCGCTGGCATCGTACGCTCGACGACGGTTCGGCAGTATCCCGTAGCAAGAAATCCCTGATCCCAAAAAAGGAACACGAATATGGCACCCTCAAAGCACCTGAACGACCTCCTCTATGAAACCATGAAGGACATTTACTTTGCCGAAAAGCAAATCCTCAGCACTCTCCCTAAGATGGCTGATGCGGCGCAGTCGCCCGACCTCAAGGAGGCTTTCGAGACCCATCGCGGCCAGACGGAAGATCATGTTCAACGGCTGGAGCAAGCCTTTGAATTGATCGGAAAGCCTGCCGAGCAAAAGACCTGCAACGCCATCCTTGGGATCATTGCTGAAGGCAAGGAAGTGATGGTGGAGTTGGAGGGAACCGACGCACTGGACCCTGGCCTACTGGCGGGCGCACAAGCCGTCGAGCATTACGAGATCAGCCGATATGGCACGATGATAACCTGGGCGAACACCCTTGGCCTCGATGAGGTGGCGGAGTTGCTCGCTCAGACCCTCGACGAGGAGGAGGAAACAGACCAGCTGCTTTCCGAAATTGCTAAGACGACCGTCAATGCCGCTGCGGCAGAATGAACGCGGGGCCCGTGTCCAAAGACGCGGGCCCCAGCAACTGGGACGACGTTGCGGAGAACCCCCTTAGTGTCGCAGCAAACAATCGGGTCACCAATCCCAGGTGGCAACTCGTAACCATGACGCGCGAATATCTCGTCGCGCTTGATGGGGTCAATGTCCGGCAACGGTAGTTCGTGAAGCCGCATCTCTTCGAAGGCGCTGCAGGAGGATTATGCGTGCCGATCTTCGCTATATCCATCCCCTTGCATTTTTTGCGGTAAGACATTTCCTGGGCCATCGACATGACAAGTTTCGTCTTTCTCAATTGATTGAGGTTGATCGAAGGTCAGGCCGCTAGGTGCTTCTCCGGCGGATCGATTGGCCTGATCAACAGAAGCAGACTGGCTGCAGTGCCAATGCCTTTCTTTGTCTCGCGACGGCAAATCGCTTTTCACAAGATGATTGCCAGATATTTGAGCTGCCCACCGACCGTGTCATGAGAGCTGTCGCGTGACAACCATTCTTTGGGCCGCCAACGAAGCCGCTCTTCATCCGTTGCAATCGAAGGACCGCCGCCATTTCGAAATGTGGGCAACGAGGTCGCTCCGAAGTTCGTCTCTCAAGGCATTGATGGCAGCAAGGTCCTGGGCGCCGCCGCATTAGCAAGGCTAACGGGGCCGGTTGTTCCAGGCCCCGCTAGGATCAGGAGTTCTTGTGACTCTGCTTACCAGCCTTCACGTGTTGCTCATGCGAGCCGCCTCGGGTGCCAGAACCCTGTTTGCTATCAGACGAAGAGGCGTCCTGCTGAGAGCCCGTGTTCTTGTGGCTCTGTTGACCAGCCTTCACGTGCTTTTCGTGCGATCCACCTTGAGTGGCCATGACATTACTCCTTTTTGTTGGATGAGACCGTCGATCGATCTCAGGGAAGAAACCAGATTGGAGCAGAGAGGTTCCCCAATGCGGGGCTTTCCCGGGGGGTGCTTCCAGCCTTCGAGCTGTGACGCAGGGTTCGCTACCAGAGCACTTGAAAATTCAGGTTCCACTTCGGCGGTAGAAGGGAAGCCGATTGGGGATAAGGCGAGGCTTCCCTTCTTGTCCTGCCGCCGCTCAGCGATCGGGACAACCAATAGCTTACCTAATTGAATTGTGCGGCCTAGTCGGACAAAAGCCCCAAGGCGCTGATGGAAAGCCGATTCTTTTTGCGTCTGCGTTTGGCAGCCACTGCATTGAAGTTGGCGAAGTGTCGGTAGCGTAGACGATTGTGTTGGGGTTGAGATTTAGCTGCTGGAGATATGAGCCAACGAGAGCGTTCCCAGCACTACTGACGTCCTGCTGGCCAGAGGCCTCAGTAAAGACGGCGTGGAACCCGATTTTGGATCTCGGCGTAAGGAAGCGATGACGTCCTGCGAACCGGTTCCGCATAACGGTCTGGGCTGAAGGGCTGATGGAAGCGAAAAGGAAAGCAACAGTGGAAGCCGACGGGAGATCAGCAGGGCTGGTGGTGTTGGAACACACTACCCATACAAGACTTCTGCGCGGCTGGAAGCTGCCTTAAAGGCGGTCGAAATTTCCGGCATGATGGCTTCGAAGGTCGCATAATTCGGCACACCCTCTCCGCCATGGGTAATCGAGCGCGGTTGGTTGTCTGGCTAATGGAACGTCGTCCGGCAACTGGCCGTGGCTATAATATCATCGAGCAGGCAAATCAGCTTCTCAAACTCGATGAGTATTCTCAAAAGCTCCTGGGTTTCAAGGAGAGCGATTTCGTCGACCGAAGTGCGCACAGATGGAACAAGGGCCTCCAGCCAGTACCGATTATCGGCAGGCACATTCTGGAGCGCATAACATAGGTGTGCCTCAAGGCGCTCCAGCACCCGTTCGATCAGTCGGCAGCGGCTTTGCCCGTCAAGCTGCGGCAAGACCTGGCAAGCATCGTGAATATCGGTCGCCAACGTCATCCGTATCTCCTTTGCTGAACGAAATATCAGAGCACAGCTAACGGGTTTGTACAGGGACTTTGGTCTGATCCGATGGGAACCGTCCGATAACGTACCACCACAAGAGCAGCCTTGCATATTCGACCGCCGCTTTATTAGGGTATGCTTAACCTTGGGAGGATGGAGCAATGGAGAGACAGGCTGTGGTCTTTAACGGTCAGCACGTGGGGATCGCCGTTCCACTCGACGAGCGCCTGAAGTTCATCGCCGTCAAATTTCACGTGATCGAGTTGGACAACGAGCTATTCGATTCCGTCGGCGACATTAAGCGAGCGATTCGAGCGCACCTTGATCGCGACACCCAGCACGCGACCGAAGCTCGGCATTGATCCGCTTCCGTCAACTTCGTCCGCTGTGGTTCAGGCGAATTTTTTAATATTCTCGGGCGCTGACGCTCGTTTATTCCAGTTCGTAGACAGCCGCGTTGTCCTGCACCTCTCGCAGCCCTTTGTATGACGCGTGACGAAGCTTCCCGTCGTGCGTCCAAGCACGGTATTCGATCTCTGCGATGAGCGTTGGCTGGACCCAGACCAGGTTCTTGCGTCTGCCGCCACAGCTGACCGGCGGCGTCTTCCTTTTTATGCGGTTCAGCATCTTCCGCAACTTCTCCGCGACGCTCACGCTGAAGCCCGTTCCGAGCGACCCGACATAGGCCCAATCATCCCCTTTTCGGGCGGCAAGTAGCAGGCTTCCGATCCCACCCCTAGCGACTGACGATTGCTCGTATCCAACAACGATAAAGCTGTCGCTCTGCACACATTTGATCTTCAGCCAATCCCCAAGGCGGCCTGACCGATAAGTGCTGTCCTTGCCCTTGGCGATGATGCCTTCGAGATCATGCTGGCACGCCGCCGAGAATATATCGCGACCATCACCGTCAATGACCTCCGAGAGACGTATGGCTCCCTGCTCGGCTCGTAGAAGCGATTCCAGAAAAAGCGTCTCGACGAAAGCTCCATCATCCCAATGTCGTGGCCGTCAAAATAGAGAAGGTCAAATGCCATCATCATCGCAGCGCTGGAAGCAAGCTTGCCCCCTCGCCCGCCACGCGAATTTTGCAGCATTCCGAAGTTCGATTTACCCTCCTCGTCAAGGAACGGCTTCACCATCTCATGCGCCGGAGGCCGGCGGCTGGGCAGCTTTGTCGGCCGCCGCACTCCCACTTTTCCAGACACTGATTTTCTCGAACCGGTGCGCCGAAGAAACGTAAGTGCTGTTTTCCTCGCACATTGACCCAGTTGGGCGGACATACAGCATTGCCAGCACCAAGCCAGCCTCGGAGCTTCAGTTTTGCAGTAGCACCATCTGTCGCACGCAAGCTCTTCCAGATCGAGCTCTCCCGCGGTAGCTCACGGGTACGCCACTCTCTGTCATAACCTCGTTCCCGGACAATCAGGGAGTTTCTTCGAACTGTCCCCCCGTCCTCGGACTAGGCACAAAGAGTCCACGCAGTGTCGCCAGATCAGCGCAACTTCAAAACCCGCAATCGGGCGCTACGCGTGAATCTTGGCTTCCAGGGGATCCATGGGCGAACTCGTCCCCTCGCCCCGGTGGACGCCGCCGGGGATATGTGCGGGACGAGGTTTCCCTGCCTCGGAGAACCGAAGGAAGGGAAACCTGATGCGTTGAGCCGAGGCTTACGGGATTAGAACCCCTCCAGGACAACCTTCCCCTTAGTCTTGCCGCTCTCGATGCCGGCGTGAGCCTTCTTCAGATTGGCTGCGTTGATCGGCGACAGTGTCTCGGTGACCGTTGTACGGATTTTTCCTTCGTCTACGAGGCGGGAGACCTCGTTCAAAAGCTTGCCCTGTTCAGCGATGTCAGCCGTTTCGTAGATCGAACGCGTGAACATCAGCTCCCAATGGATGGAGACCGCCTTCCGCTTGAAGCCCGTCACGTCAAGCGTTTCCGGATCATCGATCAAACCAAAGCGACCCTGTGGAGATATCAGTTCGATGATCTCCTTGAGATGACGATGGGTTTCGGTGGTCGAAAATACGAAGGCCGGAGCACCGAGTCCGAGAGCGGCCACCTGTTCCGCAATCGGCTTCGAGTGGTCGATGACATTATGCGCGCCGAGTTCTTTCACCCATTCCTGTGTCTCAGGGCGCGAGGCAGTCGCGATGACCGTGACATCCGTCAGCGCTCGAACGAGCTGGATGGCGATCGAACCAACGCCACCTGCTCCGCCGACGACGACAATCGCGTTCGCGGCGCCCGGTACTGGCTTACGGATGTCGAGGCGGTCGAACAGCATTTCCCACGCTGTAATTGCCGTAAGCGGAAGAGCGGCGGCCTGAGCATTCGAGATGGTCTTCGGTTTGCGGCCGACAATGCGTTCGTCGACGACGTGGAACTGGCTGTTTGCCCCAGGCCGGATCAGAGAGCCCGCGTAGAACACTTCGTCACCAACGCTGAAGCTCTTTGCATCCGGGCCGACTTCTACGACCTTGCCCACCGCATCCCACCCGAGGACTTTCCACTGCCCCTTCTCGGGACTTACGCCCTTGCGGATTTTGGTGTCGACCGGATTGACCGAGATTGCTTCGACCTCCACGAGAATGTCGCGTCCGGCTACGGCGGGACGCGACAGTTCGACGTCCTTTAGTGAGTCCTCACGATTGATGGATCCTGCGGTCTTGTATGCTACGGCCTTCATATTTAGCTCCTGTTCGCTGTTGTATGAGACCTAACTTGGCGTATATTTATTGAAGCACAATACGCACAAAATCGACACGTAGTATCAAAAAGGATACTGTAGATGGCCAAGGCTCGTCACTCTAGGTTCGACTGCTCTCCAGGATGCTCCGTCGAGGCCGCGATTGGTCTCATCGACGGCAAATGGAAGTCGGTCATTCTCTTCCACCTGCTCTCGGGAACGCTGAGGTTTAACGAGATCCGGCGGCACGTCGAGAACGTGACTCCGCGTATGCTGACCAACCAGCTCAGAGAGCTCGAAGAGGACGGCCTGATCAATAGGAAGGTGTACGCTGAGGTGCCGCCCAAGGTCGAATACAGCCTTTCGCCACTTGGCAGGACGATGGAACCTATCCTGCTGTCGCTGAAGCAATGGGGCGATGCTAACATCGGTCTCTACGGCAAGCCCCGAGCCGAAGCGTTGCAGGGCGAGTCCGCTGCCGCCTAGGCGTCTACCTCTTCAGCTGGGCAATGCGGTTCCATCTCTTCCATACGCTGCTGATTGGCGCGGAATTGGTTTCCCCAATCACGCAGGCTTCCGAGAATTGGTGCGACTGACCGGGCAAGGTCAGTCGCCGAATATTCCACCCTTGGCGGAACCTCAGGAAAAACCTGCCTTGTGATCATCCCGTCGGCTTCCAGTTCGCGCAGTTGCTGCGTGAGCACGCGCTGCGTCGCGTCCGGGATCAGACGGCTCAATTCCATGAAACGCTTCTTGCCCATCAGGAGATTGACGAGGATCGTCGGCTTCCAGAGACCACCGATGACGGACATCGTCAGTTCAGCCGCACATCCGCTTTTCGGCTCCAGACGCCTCGGTCTCACTACGGCTACTCCTTCGATCCTTACTTACATTTATGGAAGTATAGGCGTTAATTGTGCATTCTTTCAATGATTTCCGTGTGCGCTTAAGTGTGGATCACGAGCTTCACGAACAAGGAAACATCGATGACTTTCCAGGCAATCGTCGCAAGGCAGGATAACGATCGCGTGACCGCCGCAGTCGAGACGGTGGACGATGAGTTCCTGACATCAGGCGATGTGACCGTCTCCATCGAATGGTCGACAGTGAACTACAAGGACGCAATCGCGCTCGCTGGTCAGAGGATCATCCAGACGTTCCCGCTCATCCCTGGCATCGATTTCGCAGGAACGGTCGAGGATTCGGCCGACCCTCGCTTCCAGAAAGGTGACAAGGTGGTGGCCACGGGCTGGGGCCTCAGCCAGACGCACAATGGCGGTTTCGCGCAGAAGGCCCGCGTGCCTGCCGACTGGCTCGTGAAGCTGGCTCCGTCGATCTCGGCGCGGGACGCGATGGCGATTGGCACGGCAGGGTTCACAGCCATGCTGAGTGTGCTTGCTCTCGAACGCGGCAACGTTTCTCCCGAGCGCGGCGATATCCTCGTAACGGGAGCCTCCGGCGGTGTCGGGTCGATCGCAATCGCCATCCTCTCGACGCTCGGCTACAGCGTCGTCTCCTCCACAGGCAAGTCCAGCGAGGAGGAGTATCTGAGAGATCTCGGTGCCGCCGCTGTCGTGGACAGGGCAACGTTATCAGCCGAGGGACCGCCAATCGCAGCCGAGCGTTGGGCAGGAGTCGTAGACGCCGTTGGCGGACGCTCGCTCGCAAACATTCTGGCGCAGACGTCCTATGGCGGCGTTGTCACAACATGCGGCTTCGTAGGCGGCAGAGACATTCCAGCTTCCGTGCTGCCGTTCATTCTACGTGGACTGACCCTCGCAGGCATCGACTCCGTCCGCGCCCCTCGTGCTGTCCGTGAACAAGCTTGGAAGCGGCTGGCGACCGATCTGGACCTCGGAAAGCTCGCCTCTACGGTATCAGTCGTCGGCCTCGGCGACGTTTCTCAAGTGGCAAGCCAAATGCTGGCAGGCCGTATCAAGGGCCGCACGTTGGTCGACGTCGGCCGCTGAGCGTCCCGGCAAACAATCCTCAACAAAGCACGCGAGACATCGTTCGGCTCCCCCTGCCGGGCCTGACAGCAAGATCGCGTGCTTTCAACACAGAAATGGAGCATTCGAATGAGCACTACAAATGGTACGGCCCTGATTACCGGGGCGTCCAGCGGGATCGGAGCGGTGTACGCTGACAGACTGGCGAAACGTGGTTTCGACCTCGTTCTCGTCGCCCGGGACCGCGCGAAGATGGAAGCGTTATCCTCGCGGCTGAAAAGCCTCGGATCGAAGATCGAGATCCTGGTCGCGGATCTGACCAAGCCGGAAGACCTTGACGCTGTCGAGGCAAGGTTGGCGGCGGGCGATGTCTCCCTGCTGGTGAACAATGCGGGGATGTCCCTGAACGGAAGCCTGCTGGAAAACGGCGGCACCGAGATCTCCAGGATCATAGCCCTCAACATCACGGCACCTGCCAGACTTGCCGCGGCCGCCGCCAAGGCGTTCGTCGCCAAGGGACATGGCGCGGTGATCAACATCGCATCTGTTCTCGCCCTCGCACCGGAACGCTACGATGGCATCTACAGTGGCTCAAAGTCCTTCCTGCTGAACCTCAGCCAGTCCATGACTGCCCACTATGCTGACAAGGGTGTCTACACGCAGGCGGTCCTCCCCGGCGCCACACGTACCGAGCTCTGGGAGCGGTCGGGCAAGGACATCAACTCGTTCCCGATCGAGATGCTGATGGAAGTAGACGATCTTGTGGACGCCGCCCTCGTCGGCTTCGACCGTCGCGAACCGATCACCATTCCACCTTTGCCCGACGACGCTGCCTGGACCGCCATGCAGCAGGCGCGTCTTTCGATGGCTCCGAACCTTTCCCGCCGAGCGGTCGCCGGCCGATACCTTACGCAACAGACTGAAAGCGCCTAAGATGACCTCATCGCTCGAAACCGCCCCCACCCAATATCTCGAAGCTGACGGCATCCGCTTTGCGTTCCGCCGTCTTGGACCTGATCGCGGCATCCCTCTCATCCTGTTGCAGCACTTCACCGGGACGATCGACGCCTGGGATCCCGCTGTGGTCAACGCCCTGTCCGCGGATCGTCCGGTTGTCGTCTTCGACAACGCGGGCGTCGGCGCCTCGTCGGGCACAGTGCCAGACAACGTCGAAAAGCAGACTGAGGACGCTGAGGCGTTCATTGCCGCGCTAGCCTTCCCGGAAGTCGATCTTCTCGGCTTCTCCCTTGGCGGATTTTTGGCGCAGGTGATGGCTGCTCGCACCAAGGTCAACGTCCGTCGGCTGATCGTCGCCGGATCGGCGCCCAAAGGCGGCGAGGAACATCTGCTTGAGGTCGTCGAGGCTGCGTTTTCCAAGAACGCCCGCGACGTCCGCCTGCCGCTGTTCTTCACACCGTCGAAAGAAAGCCAACAAGCAGGCGAGGCATTCATCGACCGCGCTCTTTCAAGAACCGAAGACCGCGATCCCGATAGCGGTGAGGATGTCAGCAACCCGCAAGCGGCATCGATCGTTGGCTGGTGCGCGGAAGCCGATCCGGACCACGTATCCCTGAAGGCCATCAAGCAGCCGACGCTCATCGTCCATGGCAGCGACGACACGATGTTCCCGTCGATCAATGCCTACGAGATGTTCAAGGCAATGACTTCAGCAACGCTCGTCATCTATCCGGATTCCGGTCACGGGGCGCTCTTCCAGTACCCCGAGACCTTCGTCGCCCACGTGAACACCTTCCTCGACGCCTGACCGTCGACCAATCTAGGAAACTACCAAATGAACTCGCTTGCACAGAAGATCATCGACGCCCACGGCGGTCTCGAAACCTGGCGTCGCTACTCGTCCCTGACCGCGCATCTGAAGCAGGGCGGCGCTTTATGGGGTCTCAAAGGACATGGCGGAAAGCTCGACGAGACGAACGTGACTGTCGGCCTTGGCGAGGAGTGGGCCTCCCACTCTCCCTTCGGCGCGGAAGGCAGGGTGACCCGCTTCGAACCTGGCGTCGTCACCATCAAGGATTCGCAGGGCGGCGTTCTCGAAACACTTACCGATCCGCGCGCTTCCTTCGCCGGGCACAATCTCGAGACGCCTTGGACGGAACCGCAGCTCGCCTATTTCGCTGGAATTGCGATGTGGACCTATCTCAACATGCCGTTCCTGCTCGCAGCACCTGGTGTGTCCAGCGAACAGCTCGAAGACTGGCAGGAGGACGGCGAGACCTGGCAACGCCTCAAAGTGACGTTTCCTTCAGACATCGCAACGCACAGCACCGTCCAGACCTTGTACGTGGACGCGGATGGCCTCCTGAAGCGTCATGACTACGACGTCGAGATCGCCGGAAACACGCCGGGTGCCCATTACATGGAAGAATATGTCGAGGTGCAGGGATTGAAGTTCCCGACGTTGCGCCGGATCTTCCCGCGACAGCCCGATGGCCGCGCCATGCCGGAGCCGCTGGTCGTCTCGATCGATCTTTCCAACATCAGGCTGAGCTGAGCGTGTCGAGAAGCATAACTCTTTCTGCAGCTCGTGAGCTGATCGCGGCGGCGGAATCTTACGCTAATGGCATCGGCATCCGGGCAAGCATCGTCGTCCTCGACAGCGGCGGCGATATCGTCGCGACGGAGAGAATGGACGGCGCATGGGCCGGAGCCTTCGACCTAGCACTTGGAAAGGCGCGCACCGCGCGCGCCTTCCAGGCACCCTCCTCCACGTTCGTGCCGCTGATCCAGCCCGGTCAGTCCCTGTTCTCCGTCAACAGCGTCGGGGGCGGGCAGTACGTAATCCTGCCGGGCGGACAGCCTCTTGTCGCGAACGGCGATCTCCTTGGCGCGGTGGGCGTCAGCGGAGGCACCCCCGATCAGGACGAAGCAGTCGCAAACGCCGCTGTCGCCTCCCTCAACGCATCAAATACTAAGGGAATCGCATCATGACTGAACTTCTCGACATCGTGGTCGCAGCCCATGGCGGCCTCAATAGCTTCCATCGGTTCTCGTCAGTGACGGCAAAGCTTCATCAGGGAGGCGTTCTCTGGGCACTGAAAGGCAAGCCCACAGTGCTTGAGGACTGCCACGTCAAAGTGGATCTCAGACGGGAGCAAGTTTCCCACTGGCCGTTCGCTCCGACGCAGAACAGGTCCGTCTTCACGCCGGACAGAGTGGTCATCGAAGACCCCAATGGTCATGTCGTCGAGGAACTCATGCAGCCGAGGACGTCATTCGAAGGCTACGAGATGGAGACCCACTGGAGCAATCCGCAGGTGGCCTACTTCGCAGGCTACACGATGTGGACCTATCTCACCTCACCTTTCATCCTGAAGCGGCCGGGCGTCGTCACCGAGGAGATCGGGCCATGGAAGGAGAACGATCAGGAGTGGCGGCGACTGCGCGTGCGCTTCCCGGACGAGATCGCGACCCACAGCACCGAGCAGACGTTCTATTTCGACGATAGGGGGCTGCTTGTCCGCCACGACTATGAGGTCGACATCCAAGGTAAGAATGCTGCCGCCCGTTACATCAGCGACTACGTCACCGCAGATGGTATCGTCATGCCCGGCAAGATGCGCATCTACCCGCGCGGCGCCGACAACAAGCCACTTCCGGAGCCGCTGATCGTATCGGTCGATCTCTCGGACTTCCAGTTTTCATAAAACCTTCAGGGGCTTGCGATAGCGCTCTTCGTGTTATCCGTTCCCCCAATTGAGAGAGATCAAATGAGCTACATCACCACGAAAGACGGCGTCGAAATCTTCTACAAGGACTTGGGTTCTAAGGAAGCACAGCCGATCGTCTTCCATCACGGCTGGCCGCTGTCGTCCGACGACTGGGACGCGCAGATGCTGTTCTTCCTCTCGAAAGGCTACCGCGTCGTCGCCCATGACCGCCGCGGTCACGGCCGTTCGGCTCAGGTCGCAGACGGCCACGACATGAATCACTACGCGGCGGACGCATTCGCCGTTGTAGAAGCGCTCGATCTGAGGAACACCGTCCACATCGGGCACTCCACTGGCGGCGGCGAAGTTGCCCGTTACGTTGCCAAGCATGGCCAGCCAGCAGGTCGCGTTGCAAAGGCTGTCCTTGTCTCCGCCGTTCCTCCGCTGATGCTGAAGACAGAAGGCAATCCGGAAGGTCTGCCGATCGAGGTGTTCGATGGCTTCCGTTCAGCCCTTGCCGCCAACCGGGCGCAGTTCTTCCGCGATGTTCCGGCTGGCCCGTTCTACGGCTTCAACCGGGACGGCGCGACTGTCCATGAAGGCGTGATTCAGAATTGGTGGCGGCAGGGCATGATGGGTGGTGCGATTGCGCACTACGACGGGATCAAGGCCTTCTCTGAAACCGATCAGACGGAAGATCTCAAAGCGATCACAGTGCCGACGCTGGTTCTTCACGGGGAAGACGACCAGATCGTGCCGATCGCGGACGCAGCTCATAAGTCGATCAAGCTTCTACAGAACGGAACGATCAAGACATATCCCGGCTTCTCGCACGGCATGCTGACGGTCAATGCTGACGTACTGAACGCGGACTTGCTGGATTTCGTGAAGGCGTAAATTTCGCCGACACAGGCTGAAAACGAAACTCCGGGAGGACGGGTCTTTCACCGCTGTCCCGGAGTCCTTAGCTCGCTCTCACGGCCGTCCAGCTGATTTCTCCGCCGACCCGGTGATCGTGATTTCATGGGCCAATTACCTATCGAGCCCACGAAGAGAGATCAAGCGGAGAAAACCGCAAATGATCCTGAGGCGTCTCGGTACTCATAGTTCCGCTAAAACAACCCCGTTGATTTACGTTCCGTGGCCGGATCGAATCCGAGATAGTAGAACCAATTGGAATTGATCTGCACGATCCGCGAAGGCCGCCTTCCCCGCCTGGTCGCGTCCCGGCATCTGGGGGCGCCACGTCATGCTGAAGAAGGCCGGCGACTAGATCACGGCCCGCAAGGATGAGCTCGGCGCGCTGCTTGCCCGCGAAGAGGGCGAGACACTTTCGGAAGCCATGGGCGAGACGATCCGTGCGGCCCAGATCTTCGAATTCGTGGCCGGCGAAGCGCTGCGCCTCGCAGGCGAAGTCACCCGTCTGTGCGGCCGAATATCGGCGTCGAGATCACCCGCGAGCAGCTCGGCGTCATCGGCATCATCACACCCTGGAACTTCCCGATTGCGATCCCTGCCTGGAAGATTGCGCCGGCGCTCTGCTACGGCAACACAGTCGTCTTCAAGCCTGCCGAGCTCGTTCCCGGCTGTTCCTGCACCATGAAACTGTCGCTCTGGACGCACTTCACCTTCACCCATTCGCCGAGCCGGCCCGAGCGGTAAGGGGCATCCTTGTATTTCGCGATGATGCCTTCAAGGCCGTGCTCGCAGGCAGCAGCGAAGATATCACGCCCGTCCCCATCGATGGTCTCCGACAGGCGAATGGGCCCCTGTTCGTTTTTCAAGAGGGATTGGAGGAAATACCGGCGGGCAGTGAGTTCGAGGCTTCGAATGTTATGACCGTCGAAATACAGAAGATCGAAGGCGAACATGATGGAAGCGCCGGAGTTGAGCTTACCACCCCTTCCTCCGAGCGATTGCTGAAGCTGGCCGAAGTTCGAGCGGCCTTGCTCGTCGAGCACGACGGCCTCGCCATCCAGGATCGCGGAACCGACTCCGAGGCGTTTAGCATCCGCCTCGATCGCAGGAACCGATGCGTCCAATCATGGCCGCCGCGCGTGAGAATGCGAACATTGCCGTTGTTGAGATGCACTGCGATCCGATATCCGTCAAACTTTAATTCGTAGAGCCAGTCCGGACCGACTGGTGGACGCGGCTTAAGAAGCGCCAGGCAAGGCTCGATGCGAGCGGGCATAGGATCCAGCGGCAAGCGCGGTTGCGATGGATCACGCGGCTTTCGCGGACGGCTGCGGAGCGGCTTCACATCTGCAACGAGGGGCTTGGAACGCGGAGACTTTGTCATCAGGTGATTAAGCTTAAAAAGACAATTGCTCGATGTGACAAGGATTGAAGGCAGGCCGAAACAGGGAGACAGGTAGCTGTAACTTTGGAGCAGCCTGTCAGACGGGCGCTTGGCACACAAACAGGCGCCCCGCCAATCTATCGGAACAACCGGCCCGCTGCAAAGTTAGCCCCACGTTGCGACACTGCAACTTCCATGGAGGAGAAAATGCGCTTTAGACTTTTGACAACCTTGTTGCTCGCCGCCGGCCTTGCCGGATCAGCATTCGCCCAGTCTAACCCCGCCCCGGCCGGCTCTACGATAGACAAGAACCAGTCTGACACCGGAGGCGGCGCAAACACTGACATGAAGAAGCCAAAGGCCGTCGACCCAACGTCCACTGGCAGCACCATGAAAATGGACAAAACGAAATGTGCCAATCCCGCTAGCAGTGCGGGCGGCAGCAAGCTTCAGACCCAGGGTGGCAAGAGCAATGCCACTCCGGAAGACGAAGCCTGCGCGGCGCATAATAACTAATCCTTGAGCCTCACTTGCTAACAAAAAAAGCCGCCAAACGGGCTAAGGTTTGGCGGCTGACGTTTGGTTTTTGACTCGCACTTTTGCGAGTAGAAGTCTCGGCGCCGAGCTGCTGTTGTCTTCTAGAGTATGACCGCCTGCGATTCTTGGAAGAAAACGGTGCAACTCGAATGGGTGGAAGTTAGGTGGCGATGTGCCCAATGCCTGGTTCGCATGCGACGAGGCGAAACCACTGATGTTCTTTGCCGGCATCCATGTGCCGCGATGGAAAGGCGTCCGGAAGGTTCGGGACGGGCTTACGACCGATGATCAATGCGAGCGCCTTGGGAGGAGGCAAAGGAGCTTGCCCGTCCGCTACCGAACGATGCGCTGATCAATCTGTCACGTGAACCCTATGGATCATCGATCGTATCGAAATCTGGCGAGCCCGTGGCGTGGAGCAAGGCAGTCTACCGTAACCCCCTGGTCCTTCCGGGCGGCTTCGTTCACTTCGTCTTCCCCTTCTTCGGCGGTTCGTCCTGCAGCTCTATCCAGACGGGGCATGATCGCTGCTATGATCCCACCCGCGGACGTGCTTGTCGACTTCTGCTTTCGACAGCCGTGCGGCCGCCTCGGAACTCAGCAGGAAGTGGTCGATCCGCAGTCCGGCGTCGCGGGCGTAGGCATTGCGGAAATAATCCCAGAACGTGTAGATGCGTTCGTCCGGATGCAGATGTCGCAGCGCATCGGTCCAGCCTTGCTCCACGATTTTCCTAAAGGCTTCCCGGACTTCTATTCGGAACAGCGCATCGTTCGTCCAGCGTTCCGGCTTGTAAACGTCGATATCTGTCGGCATGACGTTGTAGTCGCCCGCGAGTACGACCGGAACTTCCAGATCGAGCAGCTCGGCCGCATAGTCATGCAGCCTCGTGAACCAGCGGAGTTTATAATCGAATTTCGGGCCGGGATATGGATTTCCGTTCGGGAGATAGAGCCCTCCGATGACGATGCCGTCGACGATAGCCTCGATATATCGGCTGTGTTCGTCATCCGGCTCGCCGGACAGACCTTTTCTCGTAAGGTGAGGCTCCTGTCCCTTGGCAAGGATCGCGACGCCGTTCCATGACTTCTGGCCCTGCCACACAGCCCCGTAGCCGGCAGCCTCGATCGCCTTGACCGGAAATTTCTCCTGCGGCGCTTTCAGCTCCTGCAGGCAGACGACGTCCGGCCCAGCCTCCTCAAGCCATCGGAGAAGAACTTCGAGCCTGCCGTTGACGCCGTTGACGTTGTAGGTCGCGAGCTTCACGACCTAATGTCGGCCGACTTCCGCTTCGACCTTCTTGCGAGAATTCCCAGCGTTCTTCACGGCTTTCTTGACCGCGTCCTTGGAAACGCCTTCCTTCTTCGCCTCGTAGCGGACTTCATGATCCTGTCCGCCGGCGACCTTGGCTCGATCCTGTGCTCTACCTCGGGACGTGGTTGGCATTTGCAGTCCTCCTTATGGTTTCGGTCACCGGAAAACGAACGCGGAGTCAGGAAGTTCCGCCCGCCCTAACGTGCGCGCCATCGGTCTCGCCCGGATACGGCGGCCTGATTTTGATTTCGCCGTAAGAGTTAGTTTCGAGGCACGGTACCGGAAGCCGCTGGACACCCGCTGACGCACCAACCTCATCGCTTTTCTCTTTAACGCAAGCCGAGAAGCGGGTCTGTTTCATTTTCGAGAGAGACGCTCAATCCCCCGCTCGGCCCGGAATTCCAGTCAGATCCTGCGCCCATGCCAATGCCGAAGAGCACCAGCTCTGCGATCGGGGCTTTAGCTCTTGGCGCTGATTTACCGTTCCCAGTCTGATCCCGACCTGCTCGGCATCTTCATCCTCTCCCGTCGTGTAGATGGGCGACCCGCAATCGCAACAGAAGAACTGCAGCCGCCGGCGACCGTTGTCGGCCGTCTTGACGTAAAGCTTGGGCTCGCCGGACGTGATCTTGAACTGGCTGCGTTGTGTGCTGACGGTCACTCGATACGCCGTGCCCGTCAACCTCTGGCAATCGGTGCAGTGGCAGATCGCGACGCCCTCCGGATCGACCTCGGCTTCATAGATGATCTTTCCGCATTGGCATGCGCCATCGATGTGCATGTCAGTCCTCCATCCGTTCTTGCTGTTTCGGACATAGAGGATGGTCGTCACAAGTCGACATCTACCTCTGCCTTGCCCACGCCCGAAGCGACGGCGCATGGAGTAGGAACGCAGCCTACAAGATCGTCTAGGTTGCCAACTGCGTCAGCAGGAAGCGGGGTCGCCGCAACGTCGCTCCACAACGCCTCGCGGAATCTTCCGTCTCCACGATATAACCCGGTTGACAACACGCTCCTTTTCATAGATTGTACCAATCAGTAAAGACATTACCAATCGGTACCGGCTTTACCATATGGCATCTAATCTGAACCAGGAAAGGATTTCATTATGTCTCGCCCACCACTTCCCCCATTCACTCGTGAAAGCGCCATCGAAAAGGTTCGCCTGGCCGAAGACGGGTGGAACACCCGCGACGCCGCCAAGGTAGCTCTGGCCTATACGCTCGACACCCGCTGGCGGAACCGCGTTGAATTTGCGACCAATCGCGAAGAAGCTCAGGCATTCCTGACACGTAAGTGGAACAAAGAGCACGAATACCGCCTCATCAAGGAACTTTGGGCCTTTACGGGCAATCGCATCGCAGTGCGGTATGCTTATGAATATCGTGACGATAGCGGGCGGTGGTTTAGGGCATATGGTAACGAAAACTGGGAATTTGCCGAGGATGGTCTGATGGCGCACAGGCACGCAAGCATCAACGAAATGCCGATCGCTGAGAGCGAGCGCTTGTTCCACTGGCCGCTCGGCCGTCGGCCTGACGATCACCCCAGCCTCAGCGACTTGGGTCTCTAGTATGGCACGTTTGGTTGCAGAACGATCCGACGCCATTGCCCCATTGGCTGAAGTGTTCCGCGAACATGGCTACGAAGGCGCGAGCCTTGCCCTGATCGGCGAGGCAACAGGTCTCGGCAAGGGCAGCCTTTACCATTTCTTTCCCAACGGAAAGGAAGAGATGGTGCAGGCCGTGCTAGCCGAGATCGAACGTTGGTTCGACGAAGCCGTCTATGCACCACTACGCGACGAGGTCGATGCTAATGGTGCTATCGATGCCATGCTCGATTCCGTCATGGATTACTTCAGGTCAGGCAGGCGCGTATGCCTAGTCGGTGCTCTGGCGGTCAGCAACACGAGAGACCGCTTCTCGCAAGCCATACGAGGATATTTCGTAGGCTGGGTGGATGCACTACACTCAGCGCTCGTTCGGCAGGGCCGGGACGATGATCAAGCGCGCCTTCTCTCCGAAGACGCCGTTCTCGCTATTCAGGGAGCAATTGTTCTTTCTCGGGCACTGGACGATCCGGCAGTTTTTCAACGTGCTATCGACCAGCTCCGAGGGCGATTGGTGGTTGAAGGCAACCACAACAAAGGCGCCAACGACGACTCGCACTGAAAGCGGCGTAAATCTCGGACAAATGCGATATCGGATTCGCTGTTTTGCGATGCCTCCGGCGGATCGCGCGTTAAAGGTCGTATGATGGGAACCACAGTCTCGACCGGCGCAAGTGCCATCATGGGAAGCTATGAGCTGGGAACCAACAGCGGCATCTGAAGCGCTTGCCTCATCGCGCTTGCACCACGAATACCAAACCGCGGCGTATTTACCATCCCACAGGCGCGTTGCGTCGTGGCCACGTGGAAGCGATCGCTGGTCAAAATGATGCAGCGCGGGAGACGTCATGAGCACCAAGGCGCCGCCTCTGGCTCAGCTCCAGTGACTCAGAAGCGAACGTCTGAAAAACCCTTGCTTCATCGTCAACGAGGCACCCGGATACCTCGCGCATGACGTCCCTTCAAGCATGGCCCACAGACTTCGTATTCGTCAATCAGTGTAGATTCGATTTTGCCTCGGACGCTGGCTGTTTAACAGCACACGCGCCAGACCGGATGCGGCAGCCTCGCCTGAATGTCCATTCGGGCCGCCAGACTCGTCCGGTGGACCACGGCTGAACGCAGTGATTGCCTTTTGATCGACAGTGGACACTCTACGCAGTCCGGAAGCCCAGCGCTCCCACATGTCGTCGGAAGCGGTAGAGCAACAGTTTCAGAGCCGATGGCAGGTCGCACGATCAATCCTGACGCCCGAGAATGCGCAGCGTTCGCTTGCTTGACTCTTCCAAATGGATCAGCATCAAGCGGAGCCTGGTGTGGTCAAGAAGTGCCTTATTTTCGATGTGGCACTCCAAACACTTCCCACATGACGTCGTTCTCCAACTCCCTACAGAGTTCCTCATATTCAAACACCATGGTTGGCTCGGCATTGTCCTCCCTGCGAAACCGTTCAAGTGCTAGGCACGCCTCCTCATAAGCTCCCAGCATTTCATCAACCGGCGGTCTGCAAGCCGCAGCCAAACGGAGGGCTTCCCGCTGAGACGCCGGCAACCTTAACAACATGCGCGCCAGACCGCATCTCGCAGCCTCACCTAGACGATTGAAGGACTTGTCCATTCCGCGCGACCGTCCCCTCATGGTGCCCAAACGACAGCTTGAACGCAGCGATTGCGTATTGGTCGCAAGGAGATACGATATCATGGTTCTCCAGATGAGCGGCGTAGAATACGGTAGAATACCTCGCTTCAAATAGCGTCATTTGACGCGCTACGCCAAATAAGCATCGGAGCGGTGCAAATGCGGTATTGTCACACCATGTGGTCATGCTTATCAGTTGCGACACGATTTATTGCTTAGGCGGCGTTGCGTGGTGTGCGAGGGGAATTCGATGGCAAGTGCAAGGTCAGGTGATGTGGCCCCAGCAGCGCCATCAGTCGAGGAGGTGCAAGACCAGCTGGAGCGCATCCTCGCCAACGAGAGTGTCCATCTGCCGGAGCGAGCCCGGCGGTTCCTGACATATATCGTGACGGAAACGCTTGCCGGTCGATCCCACTATCTCAAGGCCTACACGATCGCCGAGGCCGTTTTCGGAAGGAAGAATTTTGATGCTCAGGGCGATCCCGCGGTGCGGATCGAGGCGGGGCGAATTCGGCGGGAACTGGAACGCTATTATCTGATGGCTGGCGGCAGTGAGCCTGTTGTCATCACGATACCCAAGGGCCGATATATTCCCATATTCCAAGCTTCGTCAGATTGCCGTGGCGACACGGCGGACGAGGCAATGGCACTGGCTTCC
>NZ_HF536773.1:749684-778390 GCF_000312665.1 Rhizobium mesoamericanum STM3625
GTCCGGAAAGATCGACCAGGCCAAAAGCGAACTCGATTGGCTTGATGCGAACGCGCCTGCGCTGATGCCAGCAGTGAAGCGTGAGGTTTCGAGGCGCTTGGCGCGTCCGCAAGACCAGGAGCGCATTCTTGCTGGACTGCGCGCTGCCGGGGCCGCGGTCGATCGGGTTCAGCCCACGGCGATCAACTAGCCGTTGCCATTCAAATGGCGGCGGCGTCCGTCCCAACAGATAATACGCGATACTGCAAGCCTGGCCGTTAACTGCCTGCTAGCGTTAGTCTCGAAATGCCTATCTTCCTTGGGGTTCCGACAGCCTGCGCACATCTGGATCATATTCCCGGAGCAACCCGTCTTTCCCTCGTATGCTGCCACCGAAGAGCTGTGACGCAATTCATTTCGGCATTTACGGAGAACACATAGCGCGATGAGCTTCGTACTGGACTGTCCGCTCTGGCAATTCTTGCGTTTCTGCCAAATTTCGTCTCAGCACAAACGCCTGCGCAAGCCTCTGCGGCGGCATCCTCCCCTGCTCAGCCGACATTCACCCCTCGCACGGAGGAGGAACTTAAGGTGCTTGCAGCGCGGCCAAGGTCACAGGGCTTGGCAGCGCCTATGGGGTAGGTTTGGGAGGACACCGCGTCCTTGCCAACGCCCCAATTGCCGTCGTTAGTACCAATTATACGCTTGATAGCGAAATCGCTATCACCAGCATAAGCGCCGCCACCGAGTCGAAAGCCTTCCAACGGTTGGCGGCTTTGAATACGTCACCGGCGCCGGATGGCGTAGTTCATTTCGCCGACGCTTCGTCGTTGGCGAAGCCGATTCGTCGCGCACTCCTACTGGAGACCGACCGTAATGTTCGTCACTCACCAAAATCGTCGGGCGATGAAGCCCGCGTTAAGCCTACTGTCTAGGATCATTTTGTTCCGCTTGGTCACCTTCCGCAGCCGAAGTGAGCGCCTGCACACTGACCGCTGCGACGAGGCCTGTTAGCACGATGCCGGAAAGACCGATCGGCACGATCAAGAGCCGTGCCACCGTCTGCTTCGGCGCAAGATCGCCATAGCCGATCGTCAGGCCGGTGACGAAAGTGAAATACACGCTTTCACCGATGCCCCATCCCTCGATCCATCCGATGATGGCACCCGCCCCGACCATGATGATCAACACGCCGGAGAAGATCGGCCACAAGAGGCGAATCTGCTGGAAGAGTGCCACGAAGAAAAGTCGTCTCATCCGCGTCTTCAGTTGTGACTTGTTGTTTTTCTTTGCCTTCATCGCCCGCCGCCTTTTTCAGCTGGTCATAAGGGGTTTGCAGGCGGCAGGACGAACAGGGTGAAGGCGAAGATCGCATAGAGCGCCAAAGCCATGACCCCTGCATACCAGGCCCCACGCCCGCCATTGGACAGAAGCACAGCTGCCAGCGTCGCAACGATCATCATCGTTACCGCGCCACGCCAGAACTGCAGCGTCATGGGGTCCGGGGCGATGAAATAGCTGACGATCACCAGGAGCGGTGCGACAAAAAGAGCGATCTGGGCCGCACTGCCGAGCGCGATCCCGATGCTGAGATCAAGGCGATTGGCGCGCGCCCCCGAAAAGGCTGTCGTCACTTCCGCAGCCGCCCCCACCAGCGCCACGACGATGAAACCGACGAAGGCCGGCGTCATGCCGAGATGTTCGGCGGCAACCTGTACCGATCCGACGAAGATTTCGCTGACCAGCGCCACCAGCAGCGTGACGACGACGAGCAGCGCGAGAGCCAGCGTCATCGGCCACGGTTTCTTCTCTTCCTCGCCATGGCTGACGCTGGCGAATAGCTCCTTGTGCGTGCGCAGCGAAAAGAACATGCCGAGGCCGTAGACGACGATGAGCAGGATCGAAAGCCCGAGGCTCAGCGTCTGTGACACAGCGGGTGCCGGCGGCTGATCCACTTCGCTGATCAGCGATGGGACAAGAACCGCGATCGTTGCCAGGAACAGCATGCTGGCCTGGAAGCGCGCATTGACCCTGTTGAATTCCTGAATGTGATGCTTGAGCCCACCGAGCAGGAAAGAGCCGCCCAGCATGAACAGCGTGTTGGTGACGATGGCACCCGCCAGCGACGCCTTGACCAGCAGATATTGCACGGCCTGCAGGGCCGCGAGCGAAATCACGAGTTCGGTCAGGTTGCCAAGCGTGGCATTCAGCAGTCCGCCCACCGCGTCTCCGGTCTTCGCGGCAACCGACTCGGTTGCCCGGCTCAGGAGAGCGGCAAGAGGTATGATCGCCACGACCGATAGCAGGAACAAAAGCGTGTGCGAGTCGGGCATAAGCCGCTCCACCACCAGCGCGACAGGTACGAAAATAATCAGCGCGAGAAGCGGCGATTGACGGACTTCGTCCACGATGACCCCTAACACGGAAGACGACGGCTCAATCAAATGTCTTTCCACCATTTTACACTTGCCCATTTATTCGGACCGAAGGCCGGTAAGCTCGGTGGAGCTATGCTCAACCACTGGCCGCACACAATCTTCCCCGGCAATAGACACTCAATCGGGTCAGGCAGAAAGTATGTTACCGTAAATGCTGTCGTAGCTGCGGGTAGGAGCGGCAGCCAGGCTTCGGGCGAACTTGGCAGCCGAACCGGCCATGCGCCCTGATAATATACTCGGGGCATTGGAGGTGTTCGGTCTGAAAGGCAGCGAACTTTAGTTGCATTATCGACCGATCATCCCAACAGTGTAAGACAGCAAGTTCTCTTTAGGAGCATTGATGCGTTGGAGGCCCCGGTCTGGACTACGGGCTCCTCAGCTATTTCACGGAAGGATTCCCAGACCCTACAGTTCGCGCAACGAACCGGTCCGCTTCTTTCCACGTTAGATGCGGGAAACTGTTCTTGCCGCCGGCGCCTTCGACCGATCGGTACAGAATAAGACCATAGTCCGATTATGCTTCAGGCTTCAGTCCGATTTCATCAGCGAAAATTGCAGGCAATCTATGGTTGATCCGAGTCGCGCACCCCTAGACCCTAGGCGGCGACGGATCAAAGGCTTTCCCGGTTCCGCCGACCAGGAAAGCCCTTTTTTTGCGTATGAGCAACCTGAGCGCAGGGAACACTGAGCAAGCACGATCGTGAAGGCGACATCCCTCAAACTATCGCCATGCTGAAAGCTCTTGGGGCCGGTAGCTATTGGAGCATAGACATGCAAATGTTTCCTGATTCTTCCACGATCAAACTCGCACTGAAGACATTATGCCGCGAGACCGGCGTCGAGCGAGACCGCAGAGCCGTCGGCGAAATTGCAACTCTAATGACGGCGCTCTGGAAACAAGATGTGCATGATGGAGAAGAACTCCGGCGCCTTTCTCGTCAGGACAGTCGCAACGAGGATGGAGTGGCCAAGGCGTTCCAGGTTCAGCTTGACAGCACGTTCCTTCGGTCGAAATCCTGCGCCGTGAGAGGCCGGAACGGCTTCTGGGCGGCGAAGATCTTCGGTAAATCGCAGCCGGTTTGCAAATAAACGATCTCTAAAGCAAGCATCCTACCGCCAGCCGATGCAAATCAACGGAATCGCAAGAGCCTGCAGACTCTCTTGAAGGGAAATGAACCGGCAGCGCACTTATCAAGATGGGTTAAGTGCTTGATTGAACGGAATTCGCGGAACGGCAACAGTCTATGTGCCGCAACTGAACGCCGACAGGTCTGGCCCCCAAGAAGTCAGCCCCAAGCGGCCGTCAACGGGAACTTCGAAGCCTTCTCGGCCAGTGAACTGAGGTTGGATTAGCTGTCGATGAACCTGCTTCACATCACAGTCCCAATGTATGGCCAATTCAGCCTCTGTTTCCGACAGCGCATCGGCAGGGTAGTCCCGACCGGGAGTTGATACAAAGGGCGCATCGGTTCCGTCAAAATGCGTTCACTCGTGCATCTCTCGAACAGCGCGAGCTTGGCGATCACCGACTCGTCGAGGGCCATGCCTCTCCACCTTGCGACGGAGGCTCGCATCCGGATAACATTCAGCATCCGCTTAACGATACGGGATTGCCGTTCACCTGTATTGAATGCGCAAGTATGCCGGCGAGCCCAGTCCATCGTTTCCAATAAGTTTTGAAAGGCGTGGCCCTCCTGCGGTGCGAGCTTCGCCAATACCTGCTCGACGTCGAACGGCGGCTCATCAGAAGCTCGCAGCTTCGCCTTGACCCGACGTTTGGAGACCTTGTTGCGGAGCTGGAGGTCCATCTCGTAAAGGCGATAGATTCGCTTCGAATTAACCGGCCAGCCCTCACGCTTGAGCAGAACGTGCACACGACGATAGCCATAGCGCACGCGTGTCTGGCAAATGTCCTTGATCCTCAGCTTCAATTCGGCCCGCTCGCCGCGCCTGGACTTGTAGACATACGGCGGTATGAACGGCCTAATTTAAACGAGGGCACTTCAATACTGGATGAGAAACCGCATCGCGGAGGTTTATGCGTCGGGCGCTTAGAAGCGCAAAGCGAGTCACCGCGATGCCGTTTCCATGGGCGTCTTGAGCAGGCCCGGGGGTGCCTTGTCCCAAGAGTGGCCGCTGCGAGCCTTTTTATAGCCGTAGTCGAACAGCTTTCGCATATACGTCTGATCGAACATTCCCGGATAGGGCTCCGTAAAATCGGTCCCAATGTAGGTCAGGTTATAGTCGACATGGTCGCGCTGCGTATTGGCGTACATTCGATACATGTCACCGATCCCGCTGGAGCCAATGAGCAGCGATATGGCTCGACCGGCTATGGAGATGGTCTGCTTGTCAACTTTCTCTGGCGTCGGTGCCAGCCGCGAATTGCGGACGATGTAGGCGACGCGCTTGCGGCCATTCTGCTTCAGGTGGACGCCAGGCGTATAAAGGAACGACTGAGCCACTGCGCCGCCATCCACATGCATTTCCTGGTAGGGTTTTCCGTTATACTCGACGTTGAACATCACCGGTGGGAAGGCGGCCGGGATCGCGGCCGACGCCAGCAGCACCTTTCTTATTGTTTCGACCGCCTCCGGACCGCCATGTTTGGCGATGGCGCCTATATTCCAGATGACCGCCTTTGCGGCATCGAGATCGGTCGTCATGATCAGCAGCAGGCGGCCCTTGTCATACTCGGCGGCGATGCGCGAGACCATCTCGTCGTTCAGGTGCTTCGAGATCAGCGCAAAGAGCGGTGCGGTATTCGCAAGAGCATCGTCGGTGACCGCAGCCGTGATGAACCGCTTCTTGAACACGGAATCGGCATTGATGGTGGTGAAGACCTCTTTCAATTCCGCGTCGTAACTCGGCCCAAGGAATGCGAAAGGCGCAATCAGTGCGCCGGTACTGATACCCGTCACCAGCTTGAATTGGGGCCGTGTTCCTGCCTCCGTCCAGCCATTCAGGAAACCCGCGCCATAAGCGCCGTCATCGGCTCCTCCTGAGAGAGCCAGGAAGTAGGCTGTCGGCAAATCGCGGTGCGCGGTTTTCTTGTAATATTCAAGCTCGCGAACAGCGGAACGATCATATTCCTCCGCCAGGCGCTCGGAATCATTTGGCACAAAGTAGCGGGCGTTGGCGATGCCGGGAATGACGGCTCGCACTGCTACCTTCTCCGGAACCGGGTCGACGCGAGACGTCTCACACCCAACCAGCAGCATCGAAAAGACGAGCAGGATGGACAGGAAGGATTTCGACACGCCGGAGTTCCGGTTTAACCCGCGTGGCGCGGGTCCTGCGGGAGAATAGGTGCGTCTCAAGCGTGCCTCCAAACAATACTTTTTCTGTCGGTTGTGCCGCAACGAACCGAACCCGTAAACTCAATGCCGCACAGGGTCAGCAATCACCGTTCTTCGACCCACCATTTCACCCGCAGCCAGCCGCGCCCGCCGAGGGCGCAGCTGTCGGCGACATTGTCAAACCGCCGGCGCGCGATCAATGACCCGAAAACACCAGAGTCTGTACGGGAAGGAGCAAGGCTTGGATGCGCAGGATCATAGCGTGCACGAGACCGACGGTGTCCACCACGTGCAGGAAGACCCATTGCATGGCGCCTATGTTCTTGTCGGCGAGTGCGTCGTGGTTATTCGTATAGGCGTTGGCAATGCAGCTGCTGCCGGGTGGGATGTCATCCAGCCCGCCTTCGAACAGCGGCTGCAGGAAGACGGTAAGCGTTCCCGGCTGCGCCAGTTGCTGAACATCGAGAAGCTGATCCGTAATTCGCAATTGCCCAGCCGCGATGACATCCTGCACCTCGGTCACAACGAGCGGAATGATGGTGAATGGCTTTCCGATGCAGGTGGCCTCGGCGATCATCCCTCGCTTCATGACCTGTGCTTCGATCTGTCCAAAGCCTGCGATCAGCGTGCCTTTGCCCGCTGTTGCCGGCACGAGAATGCCGGCGGGTCGGATCATCGTGTTGACGACATCACCTGGCCGCAGAGTGAATTGTTGAACCGTGCCGGCGACCCCGGCACGCACCAGTGTCTTGTCCAACTCCACCTGTGCCTGCGCAAGCGCCGCTTCCGCGCTCGCTTTCTGTGACGGCAGAAGGTCTGCGATCTTCGCCAGGAGGGTATCCTTCTTGGCGATTGCAGAACTGAGCGCGCCCTTGCGGCTCTCGACCGTGTTGGCGAGGCGATCGACCTCGCGACGGGCAACAGCATCTCTGGTCAGGAGCTGGGCCTTCAGTTCATATTCGTCGATGGCAACCTGAAGCGCACCTTGGGCTTCCTGGATCTGACCATCCGCTGTCACCAAGTCCGTCTGCGCAACCTTGGCTTCGGCATCCAGTTCCGCGATTTTCCGCCGCGCCGTCTCAAGCGCTGCCCTTTGCTGTGAATCATCCAGCCGGAAAAGCGGCGCGCCGGCTTCAACTTTCTGGTTAAGGCCGACAAAGACCTCATCGACGCGCCCGACCGTTTCCGGGAGGATCGTCACCGTGCGGAACACAGCCGTCACGTTTTTCGTCGAGGGATGGAAATAGAAGATCAACGTGATCAGCGAAATGGTGAGCATAAGGCATGCTGAAATGCCCCAGCGCAACTCGTACCACATGGTATAGAGGTTGATCTCATAGCCAATTCGCTTTCCCTGGACATAGCGCTTGTAGAGGTAGTCCGGGAAGATCGTGAGAAGCGAGCAAAGCATCAATTCAAACATGGGCAGATACCTTCGCCTCGCCTTGGGGCTCGCTCTTGGCGGGCTCTTCAGGCATCGCATGGGCTTCGACGGATTTGGGAGGCTGGTCGCGAACCAAGGCCGGGTCGTCGGTCGTTTCAACCGTGCGGCCGGAAAGCTTCCCCAGCGATTGAGCGATCGAGTAGAGCGGCGTCGAAAAGTCGGGGATGTGTATGAAGGCGAGCAGCAAACCCGCGATCCAGAACAGGTGGTTGTGCGTGAAGAGCGAAATCAGCGCCAGGACCGCGACTACTTCCATCTGTACCTTGCTGGTGCGATGCGCCATACGCTCGGGAACAGCGTGAAGCTGGAAGTAAAGATTACCGACGATCAGGATCATCAGGATCAGGAAGACAACGACGCCGACGAACAGGTAGTCGGTCTGACCGGGGGGCGTGATGAAGATTGGCAAGTGCTCAATAGCTGCCGGATGGAGTGATTGCGGCATCGGAACTCTCTTTATACAGGTTAGAATAGGCTGAAACACTCGGATCAGGCCACTCGGCCCTTACACAGAGCCCGCGCGTCTTTGACGTAGTATCGCGTAGTCTACGTAGAGCGCTTGTGGGCAGCCGACTTGACCGTTCCCGCTCCGATGCGCCGCTTCGTCCGAAAACCGACGGACTATGTTGCAAGACCTGGGGTAAGTATGCGCACGTCAAATAGCACTTGCAACGAGAGGCAGGATAGGCAATTTGCAGGATATAACCTCGACTTTAAGTCGTTCGAAATCGCCTACGGATTAGGTCGTCATGCTGTTCGTAGACCCGCGAAGTGTGCGATTGCCTGTATAAAACGACGGATCCTTTACTAAAGGACCTTATCGGCTCTCCAACTAGCAGTATCTTATCTTGGGTACACGCGGTCCACGCGACCGGAGTGTGCAGATGTCCGGAATCAGACCATAGCGCGGCGGCCGGCGCGTCGGACCAGACCTCTCATTCGATAAACTTCAGCGGTTAATGGTACAGCATTGTCCAGCTCTGATCGGGATTGAATGTCTTGACCGACAACGCGTGTTCTTCGGTTTGCGGACCAAGATCCTTCTGATAAATGACGCCCGCGGCGCTAACCATAAAGGTTTGGACACCCGTAGTACGGTACTGAACCGGCCAGGCAATCAGGGCAAAACCTCTGGTCATGTTGCCATTCATGATGTAGCTCTCCCTACCGCCTACGACATTGTCTCCCTGACCCGTTAGAATTCGATAGCGGTAGCCATAATACCCGTCGCCGCGTCTCGCCTCTCCGAACGCTGCCGTTTGGACCAGATGGCTGGCGGGGCTCGGTTCGTCAAACACACCCGGTGGCCAGTATAGACCATCCTGTTTTCCAGGACTGCTGACGAGCTTTTGCGCAAAGCCATAGACGCCATCGCGATCGCGATCCACCTGCGCATACATGTACTGAGCCATGACATAGTCATGCATGGTCTGGATGGTCGCCAACTCGTTTTCGCCCACTCTGCGGTTGACGATCTCCTCAAGGCCGACCTGAGTATCGAAGGTCCATTTTCCGTCCCCGCCTTGGGATAACGGGAACGGCAGCGGCCACAGCCTGTCGCCGATGAGGACGACCTTGCGTTTGCCGAGGTCCTGCAGCCCTAGCCGCTGCTCGACACCTTGGCGAATAAGCGCATAACTCACCATCGCCTCGGTGCTGTCCCTGAGCTTGGCGGCGCTGAGGCCAAGCAGATTTGCTAGGCCGTCGACATCGTTATCGAAAAGGACCGCCTTCAGCCTGTCCAGTGCCGATTGTGGCGTGTCGAATGACAGCGGAGTGCCTGCGGCAAACTCCGACAGTGACGTCTGCATCCGCGACATGGAAGGCGTTGCGACGAGCATTGACAGCGCGACGACAAACAGCGACGGAAACAATCTGGACTTCGTCATACATTTCTCCTCATTCGGCTGAAGGCCGCTCGCTAACGCCGTTCACCGCCACCGCGGCCGCCCGCTGGGCGAGGCCGGTGCTGAGACGCCGACGGACGCGGTTGTTGTTGCGGTTGCGCGCGAGGTCCGCCGCGCTGGCCTCCGCCCATGCTTTGCCCGCCTCGCTCTGAGGCGACAGCCTCGCGGCGGCCAGACTGCATGTCTCCGAGAGCGTTTGCCTGGCTTGGCCGATTGTCCGGCCGTGCTCCCATTTTCGATTTGTCTCCCTTGCCAGCCGCGGTGCCTGAGCGATTGACCGCCTTCGGCGCGGCGCCCGCTCCTCCGCCATCACGAGCATCGACGCGTGGTGCATTCGGTCGACTAGCGCCGCCTGAACCATTCTTCAGGCCTTGAACAGTGTTCCGGCGGATATCGTCGGCACGACCGCCCTCACTCGGAGCAAAATTGCGGTTCGCCCCGGTAGAACCGACCCGGCTCCCCAACTGGTTGCGATTGTCCGATTGCAGGCCGGATTTGATCGTTGTCCGGTCGATCTTGGCAAGTTGGTCCTTATCGATCGATAGCTTACTGCGGTCCACCTTGGTCCAGTCCACATCGTTCCAGTTGACCTTGCCGCTGAAGTTGCGATCGTTGAAGCAGTTGTTGCAGTCGATATCGATGTCGCCGCGCCAGTTCCCACCCCATACGCCCCAATCATCCCAATTGACTACCGCTGCCCAGGCCAGCCCGGTGGCCGCAGCGGCAAAGAATGCCGCACCGGGATAGTAGTAGTTCTCATAGGAGTTGGGATAATAGGAGACCGGCGCAGGCTGATAGTTCGGCTGATAGAGCATTTCCGGGGGATACTGTGGAATATAGATCTTTTCCGGATTGGTTGGACGGATGATTATGTTCTCGTTTTCGTTGACAATGGTCACCTTCTCGTCGGTCGTGATGATGTTCTTCGCCACGGCTTCATCGCGAAGCTGTTGGATGGCGATTAGGACGTCCTTTTGTTGATTGGTAAGCGCATCGGCCAGCGCCTGCGTCCACTCAAGGTCGTCGCTCATCATCTTGACGATGTCTGGATAGTTGAGAAGCGAAACAACGCTACCGTCCCAATCGCTCTTCAATTTGAGATCGGATTTTTTCTTCTTGGCCTCAAGGAACCTCTGCGCTTCGACAATCTGAAGGGGAAACAGCGAAGCTGCGGAGATTACGCCGACGAGCTCATCCGGATAGAGTGCGATGCGGGCTACAAGGATCTCCATTTCATTTTCGGAAAGGAGGAGGCTTTCGGCGCCGACGTTCTGCGCTGAAGCATTTGCCTGAGGCGCAGACGCGGTCGGAGCAGGTGCGGGTGCCTGCGCATAGGCTGATAAATCGACTTGCCCTATCGTCAATGATAATGCTGACAGTCCAGCGAGAACCTTCAATGACACTGCTTTCATACGAGTCTTTCCCTCTCGCTGCGTATAGTCCGATGGCACCGGGATCCGCATCGGATGTCATCAAAGCCTTTCGGGACTTAGGTTAGGTAAAGACCACACTATCTGCATGCGATTATCTTGGGACGTAAGATACGGGAAAATACGGGAGGCAAACGACGCTCAGCCACGATCGGCATCCGAGGCTCCAAGTGGCCCAGCACGCAAACATGCCGACACGCCGAAGCAATTAGGAGGAAATTTTCGTGTCTTCGCAACTGCAGTTAATTTGAGACCGGTACCTTTTCTAGAGTGCGCACGAAGTGCCGGTCGAGCCATCTTGATTGCCGCGATGGAGGGGGCAACGATGGCAGTGGAATGGACGATCACAATCGAGGGCAAGTGTCGATTTGCAGCGTTACGCGGTTCCGGACACTTCCCGCTGTAACCGAGATGGGAAGAATACACCACAAGCGGACGAATCAAAGAACGTCGCTCTATGCCGCGGCAGACGGAGCCAGATCCTGTTGCGTTTCGAAAGCTTCCTCGGGCCTTTGCGACCAGTGTGATAGCGAGAATAGACCGGCACCTTCGGTCTTCGAATCCTCAAGAGCGAACACATTCAGCTTGGGAATGGCATCGCCCCGACGTGACCCTACCCACATCTTCCCTTTCTCTCAGGGAAGGTCTCCAATGTGCCGGACAGTACGCCCCCTTTCGGCACCAAGCTCTCGGCTCACGGCGTGTACCAGATGGGCGAGGTGTAGGCCCTCTCCGTGACCGTCATAGTGGCCCCCTGAGGCGGCTCCACCCCAAATCGCTTGGCATCGTAGGCGGTCCAACGTGGCGTCGGAATCTCAATCACCCTACCGTAATAGAAGGCGGACTGGCTGGGATCGAAGTCCGGGTCCTTCCACACCTTGATCAATTCGGGCGCGCCGATGGTGTTCGTCCAGGTCGCGTTCGCCACGTCCACCGTGCTGCCGACCGACGGAAGCTTGCCGTCGGCGCCCGGCTTGCGGTCGCCCGACCAGACAACGTCGTAGATCTTCTCGTGCAGACGACCGTCCTTGTCGAGCCAACCCTTGACGATCTGGTAGCGGTCGAGGTTGGCGCCGATCGGGTCTTTCAAGGCAGCCACAAGGAAGGTCGGCACCTTGCCCTGCGGCGCCGTGTGCAGGTCGCCCCCCATCGGCACCCCCTTGGCATAGCCGATCTGGGCGGGAAGGCGGTTGCTGGCGTCATCATCGGCGAAATCCCAGCCGCCGAAGAAACGCACGATCATGCGGCTTCCGGTCGTAGCATACGTCTCCTTGCGCTGCATTGCGTCCCAAAGGGATTGGCGCGTGTTTTCATTGGCCCACACACCGGCATAGCCGGATGAGGAAACCTCCCAGTCCATAATCTTTACGCCGGTCTGCTTGTTGTCGATGAATGCTTCCTGCATCCGATGCGGACTGGGTTCCTGGGGGACGGTCTTGCCGAAGAAGTTGTCCTCCTCCACCGCGGTGAGGCCGGTATGAGCGTCGGTGCTGCCGACAAGGCCGAATTTGTAGGGGTTCGTTCCGAGTTCCTTTTCGAGCTTCAGCCCGTTCTTGTAGGCGGAGCGAGCGTACTCGAATTCCAGCATGTCCTTCTTCTTGGCGACGCTACCGTCAAGGTTTCCCTTGTCCCAGATCTCGAAATTGGCGAATTCGTCGGTCGGCGACAGGAACGGATGCGCCTCGCCGGTTCCCTTCGTCTGGGTCGTCTCGTAGAGGCGTTCCCATTTCGCGCGCGTCTGCGCGTATTCGCTGTCGAGCTTCTTGCCGAAGGCTTCGACCATCGGGAACATCAGCCCGTTGCTCAGATTGCCGTTGTGGGCGATGGCGAGCACACTTCCGCCGGTCTTCTTCTCGTAACTGTCCATCCATTTCCAGAGATCAACCGGGTTGTCGCTGCCATATGGCGGATAGACAGTGAAGGGATCGACCTGGCTGGCCTTGTCGCCGTTGTCGCGGAAGATGACGTTCCGGTGCAAATTGTTGCCGCCGGTGTTCGACGTCCATTCGTAGCCGATGAAGGCGGTGAAACGGCCCGGCTCGTTGTACTGCTCGGCCGCAGCAATCGTCTCTTGCCACGCGCTGCGATAGGCCTGCGTGCCTGGGAAATACATGAGGTCCTTGGGAAAGGCGTTATGTGAGAACGAGACGATGATGTCGATCGCAACGTCCGCGCCTTTGCCCGCCTGCATTTCATTATACCACTGGCGGCCCTTGGGATCGGCCAGCAGTTCAGGCTTGCCGGCGAACAGATCCGGGAAGAAGCCCATATTGTCGGAGTGGTCGCTAACCACCAGGAAGTCAAGCGGACGGGACAGCTTCGCCGGCTGACCCGTGTTGGATATCACCTGCTCGCCGCGCGCGAAGCGATAGGCGTCCCTCGGCCCGATCCGGGCACCGAACGCGCCGGCATCCATGGAAAACGAGGTGTGCAGATGGGTGTCACCAAAGAACGGCCGTGTCGGATATTCGCGATTGGCATAGGGCGAATAGGCGGGCTTTGGCAGGGTCTTTCCCAGCTCTTCGGCCGAGGGCACTCCGACATCCTGGCTAATGGCTGGGGAAGCAAGACCCGCTATCATCAAGCCCGCAAGCGCAGTTCCTTGTATCAACGTTCTTTTCATCGATTTTCCTCCCGACTCAGGTCGTTTTCGCTTGGTGCCCCCACCGCAGGCGGATGACCGGCTTCTCACTTCAAAACATCGCGACTCGTTGAATGGTCCAGAACATCGCAAGGGTGCCGATCGCATAGGCAGGCACGCGCGCGACCCATGCCGGCAGCGCGAGATGGGTGCGCCGCACGATGGCCAGGATCGACAGCACCGCGCCGACGAAGATGAGCTGGCCTGCCTCGACTCCGAGATTGAAGAAGAAAAGCGCCAGCGGAATGTGCCCCTCCGGCAAGCCGATCTCGCTGAGCGCGCCAGCAAAGCCGAGGCCGTGCAGGAGGCCGAAGCAGAAAGCCACCACCCATGGCGCTCGCGCCGCGATCCCTTCCTTGCCCTGGTCCCGGCGGACGATCTCAGCGGCAACGAAAACGATCGAGAGCGCAATCGTCGCCTCAACGGGTGCCTGCGGCACATGGACGAAGCCCAGCGTCGCCAACGCCAGCGTGATCGAATGCGCGATCGTGAAGGCCGTGATGGTCTTGACCAGCAGCCATGACCCGCGCGTGATGATGAGGAGTGCGAGCACGAAGAGCAGGTGATCGACGCCGAACAGGATGTGCTCGATGCCCAGGCTCAGATACACGCCCGCCACGCCCGGCGCTGTCTTTGACGACGGGATCACCGCCGCCGGCGCGCGCGGGGTGAACCGGCCTGTCCATGACGTGCCATCCAGGTACTCCACGCGCACCAGCGCGTCGGTCATGGTGGCTTCCAGTCCGCCGATCGTCAGCGTCTGACCGCGCAACGCCGGCGCGCGCAGGGTCCACGTCCTGATCTCCGCGGCACCGACGTCCTTTGTGACCGCCGTCGAGGCCTCCGTATCGCCGGAGAATTGCGGCTCCAGGGCGAGCCTCATGTCGCCCTGCATCGGCACCTTCCAGAGCACGGCGAACTCGCCCGGCCGCTCCTCGTGCAGTTGCAGATAGGCCGGACGAACCTCATGCGCGAAGGTCGCCGACATCGACAGCAATGTCAGCAACCCCAGCAGATTGAGCGCGAGAAGGAACCTGGCGAAACGGGCGTTGCTCATAGCCTACTCCAGGTCGGTTTCTGGCGAGCCGACAAGCGCCTTGACGCTGTCATCTATGACGATCTGGTATTTCTTGAAGAGCTCATCGAAGTATCGCTTGCTGGCCTCCTGCCGTTTCACTTCGCGCCAGCGTTCGAGCACTCGATCCCTGACCTCGGCAAGGGGCTGCAGCTCTGCCGGAGTGATCGCCTCGACGCGGACCAGATGCAGCCCGTAAGTGGACTCGATGGGACCGTTCCATGTCCCCGGCGAGAATGCGAATACCGCGTGGGCAAAATCCTTGCCGAATTGCGCCGCGACTGTGTCCTCGTCGGCATCGCGGATCTCGGGTTCGATTAGCAGTTGGTCGCCTTTGTCGGCGACGAGCGTCGCATCGCCTGCGCCAGCGAACTCGACCAGGGTCCGCCGCGCTCTGGCATCGGCTCCGGCCCGTGCGCGATCGAAAAAGACCTGCGTGAACGACACTCGGGCCTGACGTTGGAATTCCTGGTCGTGCACTCGGTAGAATTGCTGCAGTTCCTCCTCGCTCGGCTCCGCCGATCCAGAGGTGTCCTCGATCATAAACGTCATTTTTTGCGCGAGGCGACGCCGAACCACGGCGTCGTCTTTGTCGAGCCCAAGCTCGTGGGCCCCGCGTGCAAGCACCTCTTCCCTGAGGAGGTCGCGGACCAGCCCACGAAGTTCCTCGGGAGATGGACTTCTTTGCCACTGCCGGGTCCAGGTTTCGGCTGCCCAGCGCACATCCGCCTCGTCGATCCGAACC
The DNA here is from genome assembly GCF_000312665.1 of Rhizobium mesoamericanum STM3625. Taxonomy (GTDB): domain Bacteria; phylum Pseudomonadota; class Alphaproteobacteria; order Rhizobiales; family Rhizobiaceae; genus Rhizobium; species Rhizobium mesoamericanum. Next base: position 764,643 of record NZ_HF536773.1, read on the forward strand.
TGATGCTGACTGCCCGTCGCTTGCGTCGGCGTGCGATCAATCAACGCGTAGGCGGCGAACATCGCAGCGCCGGCGAGGAAAAAGTGAACAAGCGGCTCCCTCAGCAACTTCATTGACAATTCCCCTCTGGCCGACGGCAGCGCCTGTAAGGACGGCGACCTGTCGGATAGCGCAAGATCTAACAGTGAACGCGACAGGGCGGAAGTAAATTACCGTATTGAGAGAGGTAGTCATTTGGTCGTAACTGTAGACTCCCCTCGTCGAATTTCATCACATCGCGCAAGTACCACCCCAACGGCTGGTCCGCTGTACGCAATGCCAACGACGGCCGCGATAGATCCCAAAAAGATGTCGCACTGCCACGACAGGGCCTCGCCCAAAGCAGCTCACAGCTCCTATCGGGGTGTCTTTTCGGTTTGCCTGCATGGGAGCAGTCATCGTATCGGTTTCATATCAACATCGAATTGCCAGAGAGTTGCATGGATACTCCTCCGATCATCGCAGACTACGCCCAGGTAATCCAAACTTCGCTCGCGCCGGTATTTCTGCTGGCAGGCACCGGAGGGTTCGTCGGAATCTACGTCACCCGTCTCGGGCGGGTGTCTGACAGGCTCAACGAGGTGATCGATACCAACCTGTCACGAGCGAACCGCCAACGGCAACTCATCTATCTGCGCAAGCGCACTTTAATTCTCCAGGCAGCTGTCATTTTGGGGGTGGTCGCTGGCTTCTGTACATGTTCCGCAATCCTCAACCTGCTGTCGGGAGCGCTTGCCATTCGTCTTCGACCAGAAAATCTGGTCTGGTACTTTGGTGGCGCAATCGCGTCCTTGATGGCATCGCTCGTCGCCTTTTTATTCGAGCTGATCGTCTCCGGTCACAGCATGCTTCTGCAGATTAAAATGGATCGCGATCAGGAGAGTTGAGTGTGGCGTCATCCATCTGATGGCGCCAACTGCGGTTCACGACAGCATGCCGAAGGGATTTTGCAGAGGTTCAGGGGCGTCCTTCAGGCGAAGTTACGCATAGAAAGATCAATTTTTTATCCCGACATCCTGTCTACGTGGTGTCTCACCGGAGTCGACTGAACGGAGGAGGGTCTGGGTGATCGATCTGCCAACCGTCCGAATGAGCCGAAAAGCCGGCGCCCACGCAGCCTCCAGCTGCGCCCTGGTCCCAGCCTGAAGATGTCAGAACGAGCCGAGCATGGTCCCCAACATGATGACTGCGCCCAGTGCGAGGATCGCCCCGATAATTCCGACAACGACAATGTCGCGGTAACTTTCTCCGTGGGTCGACCCGCAAACGGCGAGCAGGGTAACGACTGCCCCGTTGTGGGGCAGGCTATCCAGTGTGCCGGCCCCGATGACCGCGACACGATGCAACAGCGCCGGGTCAAGACCGGTTTCCTGTGCGCGCATAAGATAGGTATTGCCAAGCGCGTCGAGTGCAATCGTAAGACCGCCGGAGGCGGAGCCGGTGAGCGCCGCCAGGATGTTCGTGGCCACCGCGATCGAAACGAGTGGTCCCCCGCCGACACCGAGAACCCAGTCGCGCACGATCGCAAAGGCGGGCATCGCCGCGACAACCGCTCCGAAGCCCACCAGACTGGCGACGGCGACCGCCGGAAGGACAGACGCGTTGGCACCCGCGTCCATCGTCTCGCGCAAAGCCGGCAACCGACGAAAATTCAACGTGGTGACGGTCGCGACCGCGGCCGCCAGTGCCGTAACAACGGCCCATACGCCGCTGACCGCGGAGCGGGACGTTCCGCCCCATCGGTCATCCGAAAGAAATCCGAGATCAAACGCCGGCAGGATCACGAGCGCCATGCCGAGATTCACAAGGACGACCACGGCGAGCGGCAGCACCGCGACCATGATCGGTGGCTTGGCCTCGGCATGCCGGCCATGTACGATTTCGGCCGGATCGAATTCCCTGCCGGTCGTGGCGCGCTCGCGTAGCCGGTCGTCGGAAACCAGACGTTCTGGTGTTGCGGGCGCACCCTCGCCGAACCCTTCGCCCAATCTGCGCGCAGCCGCCGCGGTGCGGCGAAGCCACCACAGGCCGAAGCAAAGCATGATGACCGAAGCGACGATGCCGAGCCCCGGCGCCGCAAACGGCGTCGTGCCGAAGAACGGCATCGGGATGGCATTCTGTATCGATGGCGTTCCCGGCAATGCCGACATGGTGAAAGTAGACGTTCCGAGAACAATCGCCGCAGGCATCAGCCGCCGCGGAACGCCGGCCGACCGGAACAACTCCTGCGCCATCGGCGCAAGCACGAAGAAAGCGACGAAGAGGCTGACACCGCCATAGGTGATCAGCGCACCGGCGATGACGACGGCGAGAATTGCGTGGTTCTTTCCAAGTCGCCCCATCATGAAGTCGGCGATGGCGGTTATTGAACCGCTGTCTTCCATCAGTTTGCCGAAGAGTGCGCCGAGCAGGAACAGTGGAAAGAACTGAGCCAGGAAATGTGCAGCACCGTTCATGAAGGTCTGCGTCCAATGTGCCAGCATTGGTTCGCCGGCAAAGAGCGCTGCCACGAGAGCGCCAAGCGGCGCCAGCAGCAGCACGCTCCAGCCCCGGAAGGCGAGCCAGACCAACAGCGCGAGCCCGACCAGGATGCCGAGAAGCCCCATCCATCAGACCCCTTCCAGCAGTATGTCGAGATCGAGCGACGAGCGGCGGCCGAGATCGTCGCCATGAGCGTCCAGAAAGGCGTCGGCGGATCTGCGCCCCTCGTCACGCAGCATGGTCAGGAACTCCCATTCCGCATTGAGCTTCGAGGAATAACCAAGATCGGTCATGACATCGCTGGCGACCCGGTGGATGCGCATCGATGCCCAGCGCGCGCCCTCGTCGTCCTCCACCTGCGCAACCTTCCGAAGCAGGGCGATCATCTTTAGTTCCTTCAAAAGGACGGCGTTGAAGGAGACCTCGTTGACGCGATTGAGGATCTCGCGCGCGGATCGGGGCGTGCCCAGCCTTTCGACCGGGTTGATCTGCACGAGGATGGTGTCCTGAGACGTGCATTCGCGAACCAGCGGCGTGATCGTCGGGTTGCCAGCGTAGCCGCCGTCCCAATAGGCCTCACCATCGATCTCGACCGCCTGAAAAAGCGTCGGCAGGCATGCGGAAGCAAGCAGTACGTCCGGGGTCAGTTCGCCATTGCGGAATACGCGGCCGCGGCCGGTGCGGACATTCGTTGCCGTCACGAACAGCCTGATTGGGCTTGCCGGAAGTTGCCCGAAATCGACGATCTCTGCGAGTATGGCACGGAGCGGATTGGCGCCGGCAGGGTTGAGATCGTAGGGCGAGAAGATACGCGCCATCATGTCCATCGCCACGAAGACCGGCGAGTGGTCGAGCGTCCAGCGGCCGAGCAGGACATCGAGTGGACCGCGTTGGAAGGGGCTGAAGCGCGCCGCCTCCGACACCTTGCGCCAGAATGCCGCCAAGGCCTCGCGAGCGCCAACAGGACCGCCGACGGTGTAGCCGTGCGTCATGACCGCCGCGTTCATCGCTCCGGCCGAGGTACCGGAAATCCCCTCGATCAGCAGCCATGGCTCTTCCAGAAGCCGATCGAGCACTCCCCAGGAAAAAGCCCCATGGGCGCCGCCGCCCTGAAGCGCAAGATCGACGCGCAGTGGGCCTCGCTGCTTTGCTTTCCCGTTTGCCGGCATCGGTCTTGCCACCTCCAGGATTGTGCGATGCACAAACTGTATCGCGCAATTGCGCGCCAGTCATCCTCGCACCGGAGGCAAGGGACGAAAATTGCCAAGGCGTCACCGACCTCGATCCCAGCCAACAGCGCTCCCCAGTCTGGCATGGCAGGCAGAAACGCGTTGGCAAGTACGCCGCCGACGGGCAGTGCCGCACTTTGCCGGCATAGATGAGGCGCGGCCGCTTTGGTCAGATTGCTGCTGGTGTTGATCGTCGGAGGTTTGCGAGCGACAAGCTCGCAGTTTGAGAGCGTTTAACAGCTCACCAAGGAGGTTGCGGGCGACACGACGACAAAAATCGCTCTCTTTCTCGGGCATCAGTTCGTGTCGGTCATCAAGGCGCTTCTGGCTCGATTGTTGAGTGTCGAGCAGTTGGTCCAATCAAATCCCAGCGTCATTTCACTGAATTTCTCAGTTTCCACTCAACGAAATGGCGTTTTCTGGTGAAAATCCTAATTTTTCTGCCTCTCAGCGAAGGTAAGTCCAGACGAAAATACCAGCTTCCATAGTATATCTGAACATCACAACCGTCTTGTGTTGGTTACAAACTCGTCGTAGCTTGTAGGTGAGCGCTATTTTTGTTCATCCCAGGAGCGAACATGATTGATGACGCTACAATCAACGTGCGGTTGCCGGTTTTGTCGGACAGCGCAATCCAGCAGATGTTTGATGAAATCAACACCAATGGTTTCTGCTGTGTTCCCAACTACATAGATGCAAATGACCTGCAGCGGATGCAGGGTTTTGTATCCGGGGCGGTTGCTCGTTCTGAACACGAATATGTTGTCTTCCGTGGAAGCGAGGCCGTCTCGGGCACCGGAATGGACGAACTGGCAACATCGGCTGAGTTTACTAGCATTTTCTCGCGCCTATACACGCTTGCCGTGGGCGATACGCCCCCGCAAGTGACATTTTACCAGATCTTGCGTTGTCTCACCGGTAAGGGTGCTGCCAGTAATTCTCTTATATTTCACTATGACTCTTACCTTATTACGGCGCTCATTCCGGTGACGATACCAGGGAGCGGCAAACGAGGTGATTTCCTCCTGTTTCCCAATACGCGGAAGGTGAGAGCTTTTTATGCTACCAACCTCGTCGACAAACTCTTGCTGGACAATCGCGTAACGCAATTTGTCCTTCGCAGGCTCGCGCAGGCGCGAAATCCACCGCTCGTCAGAGTTCCGATGGTCCCAGGCAACCTTTATCTGTTCTGGGGCTACCGAAGCATTCACACAAACGAACCGTGCGATCCAGATTCGGTGCGCGCTACGGCGCTCTTCCACTTTGCCGATCCTCATGCCAACAGTTCGCTGAAAGCGAACTTGCGGCAATCCTAAGCATTAGCGGTCGTGCCGGCAGGGCAGTTCCCCCGCCACCGACCATCGAACTTCCATGTGTTCCCGTTCGATGGCAGAGCGCGCCTGGCGCGTCTCCTATCGTTCGCTTTCCCGAAACTTTATCAAAGCTTCATCCCGCTGTTCCCCTCGCCCCGATAGGGTCGGCCCGCTCTGCCAAGTGGAGGAACGGGATATGTTGGATGATGCCAATCGATCTATCAGGGATGTGAGATTTCTGGATTGCGAGGAGATAACAGCCGCTGGCGCCGATCTTACGACGCGAGAGTTGCTGGAGGCCACCGACGCGGCATGGCGTGACATCCGGCTCGGCACGTCATTCGGCGGCAAGGCGGTGCTTTCGCTACCGGAGGCGAGCTTCTGGGACGTCGAAAGCATAGCTCCCTTCAAGCGGCAGTTCGAGAATGAGCGGCTGGGATGGAAACTCTCATGCCTCTATAGCGTCAATGATTGCTATGGCGGTGTCAAAGTGATCGGAGCCAATGCCTTCAATCGCAACCTTGGACTTCCACGATCGACTTCTACTATTCTTCTCCTGGAAAAACGGACTCTTCGCCTCCTGACTGTCCTTGAGGGAACGCTCCTTTCCGCCCGCCGCACCGGATCTTACGCAACCACGGTCATGGACCTATTTACCGACCCGGCCGACCAGCTATCGGTGTTCCTCTTCGGTACCGGCCCCACAGCTCGCAGCGTGATTGAGTGTCTCGATTTTCGTTTCGGGCAAAGGATCGACGAAATTGTCGTTCGCGGACGTTCCGCGCAAGGGCTGGAGGCCCTGTTGGCCGACGTCAGGGATCGAACGACGATCCCTGTCACACCGGCAAGCGACAATGCGCGGCTGCCCTCGTGCCGTGTCGTCATCACAGCTACCAATGCGAGGAGCCCAGTATTTGACGACGCCGACCTCCATCCGAACGCCGTTACGCTCCACCTCGGTGGAGAGGAGGCGCCGGAGGAATACCTGCAGCGTGCGCTAAGAACAGGCCTCGTCGTCTGCGACGACATCCAGACCGTCTCCCGCCGGAATTCGCAAAGCCTTGCCCTCCACTTCTCGAGGCGCGGCCTCCTGCTCGAGCAGGTTGGTCCACTGATCGGAATACGGGAGCTGTCCCGTCCAGGACGATGGAACGTCGGGTTCGACTGCCCCGTCTGTGTGACCTGTGTCGGCCTTCCGATGCTCGACCTGTACGTGGCGCAGGCAAGCTACGAGAAGTACCTGGCGAACACCCAAAACCTCCCCATCCCTTCAGCCTGATCCAAGGGAGGCGCTGATCATGTATCTTACACGGATACTGGCAGAACATGTTTGCACCATTGCTGCACGGCCTCCGCTTTCCAAGACGCGCGACATAACAATTCGGTGCGCCCTGGATCTCGTGGGGGCTGCAATCGCCGGGCATTCGTCGACAAGTGCGGTGGCAGCTCGCCAATCTGTCGCCGCTCTCTTCGATGGAGGTGAGGCGCCAATTTGGTTTGCCGGACGCCGATCCTCATTGATCGGCGCTATCATCTGCAATGCAACGGCCGCCTCCGCACTTGATGTCGACGACGGCCACCGCTCCGCTCGAGGGCATCCAGGTGCTGCCGTGATCACGACTGCCCTTACTCTCGGTTCGACTTGCCATGCAGATGGCAACGACATCATCGCCGCCATCGTTGCGGGCTACGATATGGGCGTCAGGGTGGCGGCGGCGCAAAATCCGGCGGGAATCCCCACACGTCAATCCGGCCGCTGGGCAGGAATTGCGTCAGCTGCGACGGCGGCCGTCCTGTTGAAAGCTGCGCCGCCGGTGATTTCTCAGGCGATGTCGATCGCAGGTGTCCTTGCCCCAAACCAGCAGGCGAACGGTAGTTCCGGTTACTCGAGGCTGACCGGAAACCACGTCAAGGAGGGGATCGCCTGGAGCGCCGCGACGGGGCTGATGGCCCTTGAGCTTGCCATCCACGGCCACACAGGACCGGAGGACCTTTTCGACCATCCCGACTTCTATGACCGGCTAAGACTTCTTTCCGATCTCGGGCAGCGTTGGGAGATCTTGACCACCTACTTCAAACCCTACGCATGTTGCCGCTACATTCATCCAGCACTCGACCGGCTTCTTGAGCTCGTGGATCGCTATTGCCTGAATGCCGAGACCATCGTCTCGATTGACGTTCAGACATTTGGGTGGGCGCTAAAGCTCGCAAACCGCACCAATCCCGATACGCTCGTGGATGTCCAGTACAGCCTGCCCTATTGCCTTGCTATCGCTCTCGTCGATGGCGCAGCCGCCCTATTGCCTATTACGGCCAACTGCCTTGACCGGCCCGATCTGATTGCCGTGGCAAACAAGGTTAAGCTGTCGTTGCATCATGACAGCGATCGGCTTTTTCCAGAAGAAACGCTTGCGCGCGTTGTCGTTCACACCCGACGCGGCAGGTTTGCCTCCGATCTCGGCGGCCCTCTCGGAGATCCACGAACGCCGTTGCTGTGGCACGGTATCGAGGAAAAGTTCCGTCGACTGACGGCCGGCGAACTTACTTCCACCGGGCAACAGGCGCTCATCGATGCGGCATTGGCGTTGGCTGACGGAAACGCCAAACCGCTGCTTGCGGAGATCAGCCGCGGTCCAGTTTTGCCGGCCGATTAAGCCTCTAAAGCACCGCTGGCAAAAGGCAGCACCTTGATCAGATTGCAGGCGGCTAGGGCTGGTGTGCAACATCCTGGAAGGCAGCTTCTTTTGCCATGCCGTTCTGCAAAGTCAGCCGTCCGTTGACAATCAGGTGCCGGACGCGGGCCAGGTTATGGCTCTCCACAACGGCAATGTCCGCGCGCTTTCCAGCCGCAAGAAGGCCGCGGTCGCCCGCAAGCTCGGGAAAGACACGGGCAACGTTGCCGGTCGAAAGCGCAACGGCACGCGCAAGTGTCAGGTGCCGGCGTTGTACCATGCGATGGACTGCGGCAAGAATGCTGTCAAAGTCACCACCGGCAAAGTCGGTCGATAATGTATCGACGAGCCCCTCAGCGACGAGAAGATCGATATTGGCCGGCGCATTGCGCCATCGGGTTATGATGCAATCGAGCGTCGAAACATCGATGACGACGCCGCGCTTCTTGAGTTCTCGCGCATAGGAAATGCATTCTTCCGGTTCAAAAGAGGGATGGTTGGCGTGCGCTGCAACAATGCGCGCCGAAGGGTGTCGGTCCGCCAAGGCAATCAGCGTGCGGGCCGTCGGAAGCGCATGGTGGAAGATGCTAGGCAGGCCGAAACGCTCGCATGACGCGGCAATTTCCGCCAGCCCCTCTAGAGAAAGCGCAACCGGTGGCATGACGGTTTTTCTGATAAGCTGCACGAGCAGCTTCGGTTCGATGATCGACGCCAAGCCGCATTCGGCAATCATCTCTTCAAGCACCTCGGCTGGTGCTGCACTATCCCCATCAAGGGCTCGCCCGAGGATCGTTTCCTTCAGCCTTCTCGCCCATCTGGGAGAAAGCCTGACACCAGTTGCTGCCAATACCGCTTCGGGGATGAACCGGTAATCCTGGGCCCCTCCTCCAAGTGTCTGGCCGCCCCCAGCCTCTCCAAGCGCTTTTGCGCCGGCATCAATCATCGCCTCGATCGTTGCCATCAGGTGCCGATCGCCAAGACCTTCGCCATCAATCTCCATCGCGGCCCGAATGTTGCTTGGCGTATGTGCGGTGGTGACATGAATGTCCAATGGATGTCGGCTCAGTCCGTCTCCGTCGATTTCATCGGGCAGTGCGAGCCCGCAGACGTTGAGAAGCGTCGTCGTTCCGCAAAGGAGATGACGGTTTCGGAAATATTCGACATCGGTGGCGGGCACAGGTTTCGAACCACTCGGCATCGAGGGGCCGATGATGCAGCCATGCGCATGCGCGTTGATGACGCCTGGGATAACAGTGCATCCTGCGGCATTGATCACGATGGCGTCGACTGCAGCGTTCGGGGATCCTGCAGCGACCTCAACAATCTGATGACCGCGAACCCGAACGTAGCCGATGTCATGGATGGTCGAGCCGTCTCCTGTCACAATCTGGCCGTTAACGACGAGAAGTTCAGACGCCATTGCCGCCCCCCTTGACCTCCGAAAGATCTGCTGCCTGCAGGCCATAGCCGATGCCCCGCACCGAGCGAATGGGGTCGGAGGCTCCTTTCGCCTGAAGTCTTTTGCGCAATCGACCGACATGAACATTTACTGTTTTCGGATCGACAAAGACCCTGTTTGGCCAGCAATTGCGGATGATCGTCCTGCGGTCGAACACCCTGTCCGGGTCAAGCAGAAAGCACCGAAGAATGGCAAACTCGATCCGAGGAAGATAAAGCGGCACCGAGGCGCGCCATACACGTCGCGCCGAGAGGTCCATTTTGAGGTCTCCATGGATCAGGCGCCGGTTTGCCACAGGCGCTATCAAGGCGCGAACAAGGTGGGTTGGCGGGACCGGTCGGGTGAAGACCTCGTCCGCTCCGGCATTGAGAAATGCAAGACCCTGACCGTGCGCTCCCGGATCGACGAGCGCAACGACAACGAGCTGTCGTTGCGCCCGCAGAGTGCACAGCGCTTCGCAGGTCGAAATTGCGCCCGGCAGCCTGCCGTCGATCAGGAGCGCGCAGGCGCTGACGCGGCGGACGGCCAAGACAGTGTCATCCGCCTCCGGCTGAAGATTTGTCTCATAGCCTGCCTGATCCAGGAGATAGCGCGCGATGAAGCATAGATCGCCATCCCCCGAGCCGATGACAATCGTCGGTCTCATGGGCGTACTGTCGCTGTCGTTGTGTTTCTTTGCCCTACAATCTCACGAGATCGACGGCGCTTCAAACAATCCCGCTCATCGGTCGATTAAGAAAGATTTCCGTCCCCGTCGAACAAACCACGCAGACGGATGAATACGGCGCCCCTCGACACTCCGCCCTCACCCGCCATTTCACCTGGCCCTTTCACCTGGCCCTTGCCTGGCACTCGGCGCATCTGAGCTTCATGTCATCGATGAAGCGACCGATAGCCTGGACCAATCAATCGAGTTGTCATGGAATTGGTCGTTCATGATCAGCGGACGCATGATCTGGGCGTTGTCGATCCATAGGGGAGCCCGCCATGTGCAATCAGCCTGAAACGCCCGATATACCGCCTCAGCCGGACCTTCCGGAACGTAATGATCCAGCCAGCAAGACACAGCAGCACCGCTCGCCTTGCCTGAACTGCCGTGATCCGAAATGTGAGCGTTTGCGCAAGGAGATCGTTCGCATTGTGGATACGTCTGTTGTGAACGCATCGGTAGCTTGACGCTCAGGCGGATCGCTCGCCATCACTCGGGAAGTCTGGCGCCAAACGAGCAGGACGCTCGCATAGGTTGGTACCTCCAACAGCATTTCACTACCCACAAAGATGTTAGTTGGCACATTTGGAATTCGCCGCAACTATAGAGCGATTAGCCGTCTAATCAGCAGCCGGTTCGGGTGGGCTGGGCGGCAAAATCGGAAGCACTCGCAGCAGGCGGAGACCAAAGATTCGACCGAATGTCATCATTGCTGTTTGCGGTGGCACTGATGTTCTTCCCTTGCTGGCTTCGATCGAAAGCGAGGGAATGCTGACAACAGTCGTGCACAGCATGCTCCAACTTCGCAGACATCTCTATCGGTCGCGATACCACCTGTTAATTATCGATGCCGTTTGCTTGCGGTATGAGGCGATCCGCTTTTGTCGACAGGTGCGATCCAGCGACGCAGTTCCCATCCTGATGATCCTGCCGCCAAATGACCCCGATCTGGTTGTCCAGGCCTTGGGTGCCGGAGCCGACGACTGCATGTCGCCTCCCCTTTCCGCTGCCGAATTCATTGCGCGTGCCAATAGCCTCATAAGACGCGCCTCGTACGCCTATAAGCCGCCGCCCGAGCGGCAAACGGTGTTCTCCTTCGCCGGTTTCCGCCTCAGTCTGATGAAGCGCCTGCTCCTGGATTCTGGCGGACAGATCGTCGATCTTACCGCAGCGGAATTTGATCTGTTGCTGGCCTTCTGTCGCAATCCGGGCAGACTGATGGGACGCGAGGAACTGCTGACACTAACGCATGCAGGCCTTGCCGGACCGGTGGCGCGCAGTATCGATGTTCATATCAGCAGGCTGCGCCAAAAGATCGAAGACGATCCGCAACGGCCACGCCTCATCAAGACGGTGAGGCTCGGCGGCTACGTTTTAACGGCAGACGTTGTCATCGATGAGGGCGATGCGCGAAATCCTCCGGCGGTCCCCGGCTACCCACAAACCTGACATGACTGTTAAGTTTTGTTTCGGTCATGCGCTTTCATTTGAAGCGCCAAGCCCGCGCAACTATCCATAGGCGCTGGCTGCCGCCGGTTGGGCTGGAACGTCGCGCTGCTGCAAATGAATTCAATCGAATTGCGCAAGGATGTCGCTCGGCGTCTGCGTCGGCGCCAACACGTTTGCGCCTTAAGGGAGGCATATCGAGAGATGCGTATACGTGCCCTTTTTCAGGAGCTGACCAATTCGTCCCACGCCACCCTCACGGAGGCCTCGCTCAAGAAAGCGGTGGCTGAAATTGCCACGAGCTATGGCTACGATCGCTTTGCCTATCTCAATCTGGACACGATGGGCGCTGGAAGCTTTGCGGTGTCAAATTATCCGCGAGACTGGCAGAAAATTTACTTTGATCGCTCCTACACGCTTGTCGATCCTGTCGTAACCATGGGCAAGCGCATCATGCGCGCGTTTTCCTGGAGCGTGAACGAGCAACGGCGACGGGCAACGCAGGAGGAGCGCGGGTTCTGGGATGCCGCTTCCGCCTTCAGCATTCGGGCCGGCTTGACCGTTCCAATCCGCGTAAGCTTCGGGCAGACGGCGATGCTGACACTCGCGTCGCCTTATGATCTCAAACCGATTGCCTTACGTGATGTCGAATGTCTCGCGGCGGCGACTTCCGTTGCCTTTTTGCATTCTCGTTTTGGCGGAACCGATCGCCCGACGACGCGTAGAAGGCCCGGCCTTACGGACCGAGAGGCCCTCTGCCTGAAATGGGTAGCCGCCGGCAAGACCATGATGGATATCGCCGTGATCCTTGGCGTGAACTATCACACGGTTCGCTGGGATCTCGACAACGTGCGGGCGAAACTCAACGTCAAGAACCTGAGACAGGCCATCTCACGCGCCATCAAGCTTCGGCTCATCTAAGCGTGACGATCGCCGCTGATATTTTGGACCTGCGATCGGCCTACGCGATGAGTTGCTGATGCGAGGATCAGGCTCGTCAGTCGAACCAACTTACGTCGATCCTTGGCATGACGGGCCATGACCGCTGCTTGGGCTCGAAGAAAACCGATCGTCGGTCGTGAGCAGCTTTTTTGCCTCGTCCTCTCATCAGGCAGTCGCTCTGCTTGGGGCCGAGAGCATCGCCGCGTTTGCGAACAGATCAAGGCCACTCCGGCGCTGCCCTCCCACCACTCTTCAGCTCCGGTCGCGCAAAATTCGCCTGGTAACCGGCTGGACGCAATCGCTCGAAGCTTGGGCGATCGGCGGACAGAATGCCTGCAACACTCCTCGTCTCATTGATGAGCTGCGGGTCACCAAGTCGCCTGAGTGGCCAGCCCGCACGATTGAGAAGGCGTTCGAGATAGACATCGGTAACGGTCACAATCTCGCTGTAACCGTTGATGCAGCACCAGTGCGTGATTGCGGCAAACATTGTTTGCGTGGTCTCGCTAAGCAAATGTCCACGAGCGCCGGGCTTCTGAACGGCGTCGACGCAGAAACGGGAACTCTCGACCATCCCTGGATGCGATTGAAGGGCTCTCCCCTCAAGCAAACATGAAAAGACGCTCTCAAGCATGGTCGGGCCTGAGGCCGGCAGGAGCCGCGCGCAGCCGATGACATGATTACCGGCATCTACAGCGAGAATGTAGGTCGGGTCCAAGGCGTCGAACTCGTCGCGTTCGCAATCGTCCCGGCACTCGACCCAGCCAAGCCGCTCGCCGAAGACCTGCGCGCGCAGCCGGTACATGTCTTCGACCAACCGCAACTCGGCGGATGTTTCAGCTCGGCAAATTGCCACCACCTGCATCGTCATGATCCTCAGCCGTTGGTCTGACCCCAAAACCGTGCATGGAGGCGACGATCATATCCACTCGCAAATCTGCGGGTCGGCGAGCTGGAGGCTGTGCGTTGCAGGCGCCGCGCAGAAAGCAGCAGAGAACTGTTCGAGACCGGACGCTGTAGCGCGCATGGGGAACGGTTTTTGCATGGTTACCGTTCTGTGAACGGCAGTGAGGGAGCAGTGTAATGAATTGGCACAGAAGTGGAGATTTCGTCCCTCTGATGCTCGTGATGGGCGGACCGGAAAAATACAGGATCGTCACCTCTCTTGGCGACGCTGCCGCGGCGCTGATTACCGAATGGCCAAGCGACGATGGCGAGGACTACGTTGTGGCGGTTAGAGCCTGCCTCGATGCAATTCATGGAAATGCCTCGGCCCACGATGCTCGCGCAGCACTCATTCGCGCGGCCAAGGAAGCAGGAATTCCGGTAATTACTGTCGTGCACTGAGCTGGAGCGGGATTTCGCCGAGACCCGGCGCGGCGTGACCACCAGCATTTTCGACAATAAGCAGAAGCGGTCCAAAAGTGGAGGCGGTGAAGAGTTAGCCGAGCACGGCTG
>NZ_HF536773.1:778490-785299 GCF_000312665.1 Rhizobium mesoamericanum STM3625
GGTCGCTGAGATCGTCGATGGTGATCTCGTCGCGCTCTGACAGCGGATTGCCATGGCCAACCGCCAGATAGTAGCGCTCGTGCGCAATCGAGAAGAAGCGCAACGAGCCGATGTTTTCCACCGGGCGGATGAAGCCGAGATTGATCTGGCCGCTTTCCAGGTTGCGGATGATCTCGCCGGTGTTGCCTGAAGCGATATGGATCTTCACGTCAGGGAACTTGCGGGCGATCTTCGCAAGGAAGGTCGGCAGCATGCCGATGGTGGCCGGATAGACGGTGCCGATCTTGATCTGGCGCATGCGGCTGCCGCCGGCCGCCCGCGTCAGCTCGGTGGTCAGATCGACCTCGCTGAGGATCCTGACACAGCGATCGTAGAACGTCTCTCCTGCCCTGGTCAGCTCCACTCGCCTCGTCGAGCGGATGAACAGCGCACAGCCAAGCTCCCGTTCCAGTGCCATCACGTGATTGCTGAGCGCCGGCTGGGCAATCCGCACCCTTGCTGCCGCCCGGCCGAAGTGCAGTTCCTCGGCAACCGCTTTGAAATACGAGAGTTGGCGGAGTTCCATGGTCCAATATCCACATAACGTTCCATGTAATGCCAACGCATCGTACATAGACCCGTTCGGCTTGTCATGAACAAAATGTGGTATGGACCCATTTTCCGCGAATCTTAAACGGCGTGCTGAACAGCTCGGCATATCCAATGCTGAAGTAGCTAGACGCGCTGGTCTCAGCGACCGGCGGTACGGAAACTACGTTAGCGGATCACGCGAACCCGATCTTGCCACGCTTGTCCGGATCGCGACCATTTTGGAAACATCCGTAGATGAACTCCTCGGACTTCATGACGAGGAGCGCGTCCGAAGCGCCGAGGAGGTTTTTCAAGAACGGATTTCGGCAGCACTCAAAGCGCTACACCAAGAAGACCTTGCGCGATTGGTTGTCATGATCGAGGCGCTGGCAAAAGCCAGAGGTCGATCGCCGGCAGACGTGGTCGCCTTGAAGTCGGATTGAACCCCTGACCTACAATAGCGATCCTAACACTAAACAACTGACCCCAAAATATTATAATCATTTTAGACGCGACGTGAGCGCTACTTTCCCAGCTCATTTAAACCAGTGCTATTTGACTCTATAACCACCTCCAATTGCTGCTAGGCCAGGTCGATCCGGCCGCTATGCTGGTAGCAGGCGAACGGAATTAGACTATCGTTCATGCAGCGCCGCGGCGTCCTCAATCACCGGCGAGAAAATGTACTCGAGGAATCGTTATCTGCCGGTCTTGATCTCGGCGGTGATGGCCATTTCCGGGAGAGAGGCCGACGGTCAAGCCACCGGTCTCAATCATGTTGCACTCCAAACCGACCGTAATCGGAAACACTGGCGGTTGCGCATGGTCAGCTGTGTCGCCGGTCGTGGCGTTCGGTCGACCTGCCTCAATCGCCTTTGCGTCGGGCTCGGCGATCGCGTCCTCTGCAATGTGGGTGATGGACGCAGGGAACGGTACTGAAGCGCGTTAAGGGAAGCCCTTGGCTAGCAATGCTTCGATGAGCAGTCTCGACTAGTTGACTGCCGCAAGCGCAGTCGAGAATATCTCCCTCGAAAGTCGAGGGGAACATGAAATTTCAACCAAACTGCTTGGGTGCGGCCTCCTTCGTTGCGCTTCTTTTCGCGCATTCGTCGCTTGCTTTTGGCGCTGACGCACGGCGCCCCGATGAACCCGAGCGGCTGGACCGCAGCTGTCTCGCCGTCAATGAAGCGGACGTCAATACGCGAAAGGGTTATAATTACCGCGAATTAATTCATCAGCCCTTTTTGGACGGAAAAACGAAGGAATACATCGAGATCATCTTCAGGGCGTCAAATTCGTTCGAAAGATATTCGGGGAGATCCACCTGGCAAGAATTCGACCTTCACGAGGTTGATCCGTATGACCAGAGATACACATCTTGTACGGCGGCCGGCATCGACGGCAATCTCTTTCACTACTATGCCAACTGGAACAAGCCTGGCTACCGTGCGTCGGCCGAAATCTGGCTGACGCCCGATAGGAAGAAGCTCTCGAAGGTCATACGGCGGTACCCGCCCGACAAAAAAGAGTTCCCGTTCTCAACAGTGATTTCCACGTTCGACTATAATGCTCAGGCAGCGAAGCGTCCCGACGACGGATCAATCGTCACGCGGGGTGTACTGAAAAATGATCCCACATGCGATGCCGTGAACGCAGCGTACGTGAAGACCCGCCGAAGCAGGGAATACAGCGAGGTCATTTATGAGGTAGAGAAGGACGGCTCTCTGGACGCGCTCCGAGAGGTTAGGGTTGCCAAGACAAAACAGTTTGAAAAACATCCGCTCGCACGGTCGTGGTTAACCTATGACCCCGATAGTTGGACTGCCGTTGATCGCGATGGACCGAAGTTTTCCGATTGCAGCTTCGGCGAGGAAGCCAAGGTCGGATCGGAGGCAACAACTCACTACACAGCAAGATGGCATAAATATCCGTACGTCGCCGACATCGATATTTGGGTCTCGGGCGAAGACGGCCGAATGATGAAGACCCTCCGTCGGTATGATGATCCCGACTGGGAGTTCCGAACTCAAGCGGTGATCGAACTCTATAACTATGATCCGGCGACCTCGGTCATGCCTCCGGATTTGAACGGAGATTAAATGCGTGACCAACGTTCAAAACCAGTTGGGGTCGGAGGCCATGTTGTGACCAATAAATCGAGGCTCAGTAAATCAGCCGGTCTGACGCTCGTGCTTTTAGCCTGCCTCGGGAGCTGGAGCGGTGCGCGGGCCGAAGACGTTCGCAGAGACACACTCGCTCTGTTGCCACTTGACCTCAAGGATTACGAAACGTTCGTGCAGAAACTGGCTGCCGAGGTGGACGGAAACGAAGCCGCGATGGCCGCGAGACTCGGTTCTCTGGGTTTTAGCTGCACCCCCGTTTCCAAATCCGTGGCGTTTGCATGTGTGCGATTTGGCTGCCAGAAGCGGTTCATCGGACGAGGTTCTCTCCTCCAATGGACTGTGAACAGGCGGGATGTGGTGGCAGGAAAGACGGTATTCTCAGGCGGAGCAGTCAATTATTCGTGGTTGGAACGCTGCGTTGTCACGAACGACATCGAGGCTGCACAGCAGCGCTTCCTTTCCTGCCAAGATCAAAGCCAGTGTAATCCGCTTCAGCGCTGAAGCTGAGCGATACCCTGTGTCGCTCATGCACGATATACGATAAGCCATCTAAATTTCGAGAGATCCATATGGGTGCGTCCTGCAATCTGGTTGCGGGTTTCACAAAGTCGCGGACAGGGATTTCAGTAAGTCGCGGACACCTATTTCACTAAGTACGGGACAGTGATTTCACAAAGTCGCGGACAGACATCGCGACGGATTTAGATCGATTTTCGTGAGCGCCGATCTGGCACTTTGTCCTCGTGGTTTGAGCGAGGACAAGATGCCCAGACGGAAGCAAGCGAGACATACCAACGTGAAGGATATCCGATCGATCCTGCGGCTGACGTTCGAGCAGGGACTGTCAATACGTGCCGTGTCCGAGCGGTTGAAGATAAGCAAGACGTCGATTTCGACGTATCTTCTTCGGGCGCGAGAAGCAGGGCTTGCGGCTTGGCCGCTTCCCACAGGCCTGGATGATGACGAGGTCCTTGAGGAGCGGCTGTTCCGGCGAATAGGACGACCTCCTCGCGACACCCACGAACCGAACTGGTCCAAGGTTGTCATTGAGCTGAAGCGCAAGGGAGTAACCCTCCATCTCCTGTGGCAGGAATACCGGGAATCCCATCCGGACGGCTATGGATACACCTGGTTTTGCTGCCGATTTGCCGATTACGAGAGCCGCGCCAAGCCCACCTATCGCAGCCGCCATGTTGGCGGCCTGGCGATGGAATGCGACTATGCTGGCCACACGATCCCGATCATCGATCCGTCGACTGGCGAGATCCGCGCGGCGCAGATCTATGTGGCTGTGCCTAGCGCCTCGCAACTGACCTTCGCCTATGCCAGCTTCAGTCAGAAGCTGCCGGATTGGATCGAGGCCAACCAGCGAGCTTTCAGCTTCTTCGGTGGCGTAACAAAGACCACGATCTGCGACAACCTCAAGTCGGCGGTGGCCAAGGCCCTTTGGTTCGAGCCGACATTGAATGCAACGTTTGCCGCTTTTGCCGAGCATTACGACACAACTGTTGTTCCGGCACGCCCGCGACATCCTCGGGATAAGCCATCCGCTGAAGGGACAGTTTTGATTGTGGAGAGGTGGGTCTTGGCCAGGCTTCGCAACGAGCGCTTCTTTAGCCTTGTCGATCTCAATATCCGTATCAGCGCCTTGATCGAAGATCTCAATAGCCGAACGATGCGGCGATATGGAAAGTCTCGACGCGCGCTGTTCGATGAGGTCGAGCGCACGCAGTTGAAGCCGTTGCCTTCAACGCCGTTCGAATACGCGGAATGGAAGACCGCAAAGGTCCATCCCGATTACCATATCGAGGTCGACAAGACCTTCTATTCCGTGCCGCATGGGCTGATCGGAAGACGGGTCGATGTCAGGCTGACGTATCGGGCGGTCGAGATCTTCTTCGATCACAAACGTGTCGCAAGTCACATCCGGAGCTCGCAGCGCTCAGGCCACGTCACCATCAATGAACACATGCCCAAGGCGCACCAGCGCTATGCAAACACGACACCCCACTCGTTGCGTAGTGAAGCAGCAAAGGTCGGGACCAATACGGCGACGTTTATCGAGCGTCTACTCAGCGATCGCCCCCACCCGGAACAGGGCTATCGATCTGCTCAAGGCGTTCTTTCCCTGGCGCGTCGTTACCAATCGGATCGGCTTGAGCTGGCTTGCGAACGGGCGCTGGTAATCAACGCCCTGAGCTATTCGTCTGTCGCCAACATTCTCAGATCTGGTCTCGATCAGGCTCCCGCCATGAGCGAGGCCGTGAAGCCGGCGCCGCCGCACGGCAATATCCGCGGCAAAACCTACTATCAATAAAGAGGACATCAGATGCTGACACATCATGAATGCGCTCGGTCTGACCGGCATGGCAACCGCCTATCGCGAGCTTCTCGATCAAGCTCATGGAAATGACCTGAGCTTCGACGAACGACTGGGGTTGATGCTTGACCGAGAGATCGCCGTCAGAACAGACCGAAGGCTGACAAACAGGCTCGCCACCGCGAAGCTCCGTTTTGCCAATGCTTCGATTGAAGACATCGATTTTGGATCGCATCGGGGTCTGGACCGCCGCAACGTCTTGTCTCTGGCGCAGGGTGCATGGCTCAAAGCAAATGAGAACCTGATCCTGACTGGCCAGACAGGCACCGGCAAGACGTGGATCGCGTGTGCCTTTGCACGCCAGGCGGCCCGCCTCGACTACTCGGTCCTCTATGTCCGCATGCCGCGGCTGTTCGAGGACCTCGCGCTTGCCAGGCAAGCGGAATTCGATCGAACCCGCTGTCCGCGACTTAGCGAAATGCTTGTCCGCGACTTGTTGAAATGGCTGTCCCGATTCACTGAAATCCGCAATCTGGTGTAGGAGCTGATCGAAATCATCCTGCTGGAGTTGGAGGAGGTATTATAGGGGCGGCCGCCGCAGCCATCAGGTCGTCATTGTGTGCAACGCGCGCGTCCAAGCCAGTTGACTGTCACGAGCACAAAAGGAAAATCGCCCTCAAAAGTCGAGGGAATCATGAACTTACAACCGCGGTGCAGTTTTGCGGCGGTGTCAGCCGAAGAGTGGATGTTACCTGGAGTGACGGGGAGGCCATCGTGAAAGGCGCCTCAAAAGCTCCGAGCAAAAAACGTCGACGTAAGATTAGTCGGCCAGACCAGTCGAAGATCCGCGCGGCTATGGTCGGCGCGGCGCTCTTCATTCCTTTGCCGTTCTCTTTGATTGTGAGCAGTTTGAAGCTGCCCCCTGTAAGCAGTTTGGTGAAGCTGCCCCCCGCTATTGGTCCCGTGCCAGTGGTGATCTGTGCGATTGGGGCTGGCTTTATGCGTCTCGTCGATGTTTTGGGAGAAGGCACGTGGGCTCCGCTTCGCCTGTGGCTTTTACCTTGCAATGACCTTCTGCATCCCGCTCGCGCTGTTTCTATATTGGCCGCGAGAGTGGTTCGCGACCGGCGTGTTGGGCGGACAGGTGCTGGGTGGGGCCATTTGGATCTGCTGCCTGATGCTGACGCTGGGGAAGCTAGACCCGTTCGGCAATAACCTTCGGAAGGTCGGCGACGCTGAGCTTCGAAAGGCGATCTTGAGTCTTCTCCCGCACTTTCTCCTCTGGAATGTGCTTGTAACGCTTGTTGGCGAGATGCCGTGTACGAGCGGCGGCAGATGCCGGACCGGTGAGGCACTCTTTGGCACTCACGAAGGTCTGTTTTCCTCGTATTGGCTCTGCTGCATCCTTTGTACTGTGTGCGTCGCGGCATTTCCGCGATTGGTGTTTGAGTATGTTTCACGCTTGCGCCGAGGGACTCTTTGACCCATTTGCCGGCACGCGCACAGGGCCGCCTCGGATAGTCAAGTAAGCCGCCTGCGCGACCACCAAACTAAGGCAAAGCAAAAGAATGAGCGCCCAGACAAACAAGCCGACCAAAATACCGGCTGGGATCAGCCGCATTGCCGCCCACCGCAAAGGCACGAGAGAGTAATCCCCAAATATCCGCACGAATAACCATCCACGTGGCTGATTAGCCAATTCGCGCGCAATGTATTGCATGAATGCTAGGGAATTGCACGAAGGCAGCCATAAAGGCTCCCGAGAACCATCCGACGACGTGAAGCCGCAAAGATGG
>NZ_HF536773.1:785399-789044 GCF_000312665.1 Rhizobium mesoamericanum STM3625
TGGGAGTTAGCGCCCAAACACCGAGATCAAGATTCGCCGCGAGACGTCGGCATAGCGCACCCTAATGCCATGCTGCCCCACACCGGTGTCGCTAAGTGCGCGTTCACTGCCTGCAGGTCAGATGCACCGAGCAGCGATTGCCGGCCGGCAAAGATCCTGTAATCGCAGTCGATCCTAATCCTGCTGCAGTTGCGCGCTGCAGTACTGGAACGCTTTCTTCCCCGTCCCGATGCCTGCCGTGAACGTTTTGCATGAGTCTGGAATCAACTGGAATCCGTGAGCTGCGGCCCTTTGTGCCGCAAACGCTACAAACTTCTGATTTGACCGATCGACATCGACGACGTCCTCCGGACGAACTGCTACTCGGCACAACTGGTCGCCATTCTCGACCGCATCAACAACTGCCCGGAAGTGCATGCGCGCCACCACGAACCGGAGAAAATCGCATCCCGCTTGTGTGGAAGTGAGGCCCAGTCTGTGGGCAATGTCGGTATAGGATTGCATAGATAAAGCGCGACGATTGTCTTCAGCATTCGTAAATATAAAGATGGGCCCATTACGATTTTTGGCCGTCTCTCGGACATGCGTTACGAAAGCGTCTGTTCCAGGAAATCCGGTCTCGATGCCAAAGAACGCAGCTTGTGGCGGAAAGAATGTTGGCAACCACCCCAGGGAATTATTCTGAACCACGAGAAGAACCGTCGTTGCGTCGGGCTTGGTATGCAACGTGAGATCAGTATGACGCAAAGGAGATGCCCAGCCTTCGTGTCCCCATGTCCGAGCACCACCAGTAACGACAATCGCAGTTGCAATCGTGAGAACCCAAGCGCCGATACGGCGTGCACGCAGATATGGAAACAGCCATGTGAGCATAATGAAGGCTGCAAGTGGTGCCAGCATTTCGAAGGCCACCGTATAACGGTAAATGCTAAAAATGCACATCCACACAACAAAAGCACACGAGACGAATACTACTATGAAACTCGAGCGAGCGTCCCTTGCGGCCGTCTGGGGCTGCTCGGTCCGGAATCTGAGCGATTTAAATGCCAAGAGAATTAGCAGCGCGTAGACAATCGCCCAAATGATCTGTCGAACATGGAGTTCACCCACACGGCGAGAATCCAGCGATATGATAAATGGCCAAAGAAGGTACTCCATTACGCTCTTTGGCAGCCAGCGCGTATCTGCGACTGTCATCGGCTGGGCCAGGGGATTTGGGAAAATGCTACCGAACTGAGGGAAAAGCGGATTCCCGAACTTGGTCCACATGTGAAGCATCCAGGTTCCTCCGAAAACGGTGAACCCAGCCAAAACCCCCACCCCAAACAAAAAGGCAGCGACAAACTTTCGAACTTTACTGCCAGGAAAGCACACAAGAAGCGCCAGGCAAAACGCCACTGCCGAAGGGCCGTTTGTTAATTTCAACCCCGTCGCCAATCCGACAAGCACGCCGGAGAAGCAAAGCACTCCCAGCGTTTTATTGTCAAAACGATCAAACACGTTCCATCGTAAGACGACCAGATATATGCCGCTCAGTATCAAGACGGCCGTCGTGTTGTCGCCCATGCCGTTGCCAACTTCAGAAAGAAAGTTCGCTGTAAGAGAGCCTGCCAAGGCCAACAGTATGGGAAGTCGAACGCTATCGTCAGGTCGGCGATTTACAAGCACTCTTCGCGCGATTCCAAGAACGAGCACAAAACCCAGACCATGGAGCCAGCCTTGGAGAAAGCCAGACAGTTTGGGGGGCAAGTAGCTGTTCAACCAGTATGGCAGAAAGTCGAGGAAGGGATTGAAATATCCTTGAAAGCCCGCAACACCAATATCCGTTTCAAACTTATCGTTTAGAAAAGCGAACGGGCCATATAGATGATAATTATACAAATCCCAGTTCGCGTCGGCCCCCAAATACAGGGAATACAAACCAAATAGAAGCGGCACTGTGATGGCAGCGCAAATCGTCGCCTCGGGTCTATTTAGCGCAGCGAGGGCTGTGTCTATCCTCGACGCCTTCTTGGTGGTCGCAATCAAAAGCTTCCCCTAATTCTATTTGCTTTGAAGACCCGCAATTGGCCAAGGCGAAGTCTACTGCCATCCGCCAAGTGAACCGCATATTACCCGGATGGCCGCCACCGTTTGGCAGACGTTGTAATAACGAAACAAAAAATGGCCCAGCTTAAATTTCCGACCATCGACACAGCAATGAGACACGTCTTTGTCATGCCGTATCGACAAGTTTCCTTAAAGGTAGATTGTCTGTCGAGAAGCCAAGTCGCTAACGTCGCCCTTGGGAGAAAACTACTCGGCCAACGAAATAGCCTACGTCCTATTCTCGACACTGCAGCAACCGAGGCAAACAACCAATCCGACCGTTCTAACCCACCCAAAACAGATGACCAGAGAAAGCGCCTCATTCATTTAGCGCCGGTCATCCATGGGCCGGGTATCGACAGGTATGCCAGACGTCTCATTTCGGTGCGGCCACGCGTGACCGTGTCCAAGACAAGTCCGCAGCTCAGCAGCAGCATCCCAAATAGCATCGTCGATGCACAAAGGATCGCCGTAGGGAACCTAGGAACCAGTCCGGTCTGAATGTAGGTCGCTAACAGCGGAAGAGCCAAGGCCACTGCGATCACCGTGCATGCAACAAAGCCAGACGCAAAAAACGGCAATGGCTTTTCGGCTTTGAAAAGCCGAATTATTGTTAGCAGTATTCGCAGCCCATCTCGGTAGGTATTCAATTTGCTGGCAGAACCGGCCGGTCTTGCTCGATATTTAGTATTGATTTCCGCAACGGGCATTCGCAGTTCCATCGCGTGTATCGTCAATTCAGTTTCCGTCTCGAATCCGGACGCATGAGCCGGAAACGATTTGACGAATCGGCGCGAAAACACGCGATAGCCCGACAGCATGTCCCTGAGAGGTCGACCAAACAGCGTTGTTACACAGGATGTAAGGAGCTTATTGCCAAACCTATGCCCGGCACGGTATGCCGCCTGATCATCGGTAAGCCTGCACCCTACCACCATATCAAGCCCCTTCGTTGCAAGCTCGTTCACCAGCAGGGGAGCAGCTGATGCGTCGTAGGTATCGTCACCATCAACAAGTACATATACGTCCGCGTTGATGTCAGCGAACATCCGTCGAATGACGTTTCCTTTACCCTGCTCGCGAACGCTGTTGACGATTGCGCCGGCCTCTTGTGCACGAAGAATAGTGTCGTCCGAGGAGTTGTTATCAAAAACGAACACTGTTGAATTGGGCAGCGCGCGTTGGAACGCCTTAACTACAGAGGTAATCGTCAGCGCCTCATTGTGACAGGGGACTAGAACAGCAATTCTCAAGTCGAGGTGCATTTCTTCAAGCTGCATTAGAAGTCGCCATATCAACATCAGAGAAACTTTGCTCTTAGGTTATTCTTGCAGCGTTAGTAAACCAGCGGGCGGAATGAATATCGTATTGTCCACTGCTGACTTGCCCAAAGATATGTCACCAAACATCCCCGTAGCCGTTGCCCGATCACATCCTTCGCAAACACCGTGATTGCTTTAGCGGCAGGCAGCACACACCAGATTCGCGTCGCGGCCGAAGAAAGACCTTACAAAGCCTTATCGGGTCGGCGCGGTGGCCTGGTTACCGCCCCGGCCG
>NZ_HF536773.1:789144-811896 GCF_000312665.1 Rhizobium mesoamericanum STM3625
CCTGACGCAGCGATCATAGAACGTTTCCCCTGCCCTGGTCAGTTCCACCCGTCTGGTCGAGCGGATGAACAGCGCACAGCCGAGCTCCCTTTCCAGTGCCATCACATGATTGCTGAGCGCCGGCTGGGCAATCCGCACCCTCGCTGCCGCCCGGCCGAAGTGCAGTTCCTCGGCCACGGCTTTGAAATAGGAGAGTTGGCGTAGTTCCATAGCGTGTACACCTCGCGCATGCCGCCGAGCGGCACTCATCGTTTACATACTATAGTTGATAAACTTAAAAGATGTAAACGGCGATCTTCCGAGCATGGATATGCGCAAACTGGTTGGCCGTAATTTTGCTCGTCTGCGCCGCGAGAAAGGCCTGACGCAGGAAGACATCGAGGCACGCTCTGGCTACAGTCAGCAATATTTGAGTGGCCTTGAGCGCGGGCGACGAAATCCCACTGTGATAACGCTCTATGAATTGGCTCAAGCTCTGGGTGTCAGTCACGTCGACCTTGTAGCACCGGATGACGAGCACGCCTGACTCCACGTGACTTGAAACACCAGCTCGACCGGTGCTAGTCGCATGACGGTCTATGTCCTTACCGCCAAATCGAAGCCCCGAAGCATCTAAAGCCAGTCCCCTTCGACCGGCTCGGAAGGCTGTGAA
Organism: Rhizobium mesoamericanum STM3625; assembly: GCF_000312665.1. Lineage (GTDB taxonomy): Bacteria > Pseudomonadota > Alphaproteobacteria > Rhizobiales > Rhizobiaceae > Rhizobium > Rhizobium mesoamericanum. Next base: position 789,797 of record NZ_HF536773.1, read on the forward strand.
ATGAGCAGGCACAGCGAGGCACCACCCGTCTTGAAGGGCAGCTCTGCTTATTGTTCGTAGAACGCCGGCGACCTCTACACCGTCCATAAAGTATACTCGAGAATCGCCGTTTGCCGGTTGGGATCTTGGCGGTGAGGGGCCATGCCGGGAGGAGAGAGGCTGCAAACCGACGGCAATCGGGAACACAAGCCGCTACGCGTGTTCAGCCGAGCAGCCATTGCTGATCGCGGTCGTTCGGCGGGATCTACCTCGATCCCTGGCGTCGGGCCCGATGATCGCATGCATAGCGATTTGGGTGATGACGCCAAGAACGGTGTCGTAGCGTGTGAACGGAAATTCTTCCAGCATGACGTTGAATAGCAAACATGATCGAAGATCCAACCACATGCCTCGCCTTCCAGTTCATAGACGGTGGATGGAAGTCAATGTTTCTAACGGTTCCGCTTGTGTACGGCGCGCGATCCCTGCGGCCGAACTGATCGAAGCAATCCCGGAGTTGAAGGAGGTATTGAAGGGGAGATCGACGTCCCCCTGGGTTCGTCGTTAGCCGCTTTGACGAGTAGGCGCGTTTGCCGTCGGGCACGAAGGCTGATCCGAATAGTCTGATGGCCGTGCTGTGCCACCATCAGGCCGAGGCAAAGCAAAAGAACGAGGATCCAGACAAACAATCCGAGCATGATGCCGGCCGCGATAAACCGCATCGCCGCCCGCCACCAAAACACGGTAAAGGATTGTCGAAACCTTCGCACAAATCACCATCCACTTGGCCGATTAGCCAATCTCGCACACAATATATCTGCAACGGATCGTATCGCATGGATGCTATCGGATTGCCACATCGGCAGCCACAAAGGCTCCCGAGAACCAGCCAACCACGTGAAGCCGCCAAGACCGGAGTATGTGCCCAAACATCGCTATCAAAATTCGCCGCATGGCATGGGCCAAAGCGCCCCTAATACCATGCGTGCCAAACCAGTGACCAAGTGGAGCTGTCGGCGCGGGCGGTGATCATTTGTCGTTGCCCGACGGGTTCGGCACACCGAACTGCCATGCCTAACCGGTAAAGATCGTGTAGTCGATCTTAGTCCTCGCGCAGCTGGGCACTGCAGTACTGAAACGACTTCTTCCTCGTCCCGGCCTGCTGTAAACGTTTTGCATGACTTTTGCAATCAACTGAAATCCGTAAGCTGCTGCACTTTGTGACGCAAACGCTATAAACTTCTGATTTGCAGGTCGACATCGACGACATCCTCCGGACCTTTGAAATTTCAACGGGCATTCGGCATTGACCTCATTTGACCGCACCCCTTTACCCAGTTGGAGCTCGGGAGACGAATCGGGCCGCGGTAGACCGCCATTTCGAAGATCGAGACCAAAGACGATTGGACGCGGCGGAGTTTTGCTCGTCAGTAGGGCGATCGGTGTGGACCCCTACGAATTAACGCGTCGAGCGGAAACTGATTGCTCGGGGCCACTTGAGACGAACCCTACTCCTCAGCTTAGATGAATCGCGGACCCGTTAAACCTTCAATCTGAACGTTACGCTGGATGCCTGGGTCGACCAGCCTTGGGTTTGGAATCCACTGGCTTGGAATAAAGCTGCGGCACGTCATGGGTGGAAAGCTTGCGAACGGAAAAGACTAGGTCGAGTGATGTGCAGCGGGTCAGCCCGCGCGACTTGCCTCGACTTCGACTTCTTGGAGCGTGAGCAAGCAATTATCCACGGCTTTCGCAACTCTCAAGGGTTGCTCGCCCTCCTACCAGCCGATTCAGATTCGACTTTACCGATATCAGACGCTATAGAGCACCGCAAATTGCGGCTGGCGATGTTTGTCATCCTTTGTTGGCAAAGAGCCCCTGAGTTACAGACTCGCCCCTACTGCGGAGAAAAAATGACAAAAAAGGTCGCCCTCATCACCGGCATTACCGGGCAGGACGGAGCTTATCTTGCGGAGTTCCTGCTTAACAAAGGATATTCGGTTCACGGCATTCGGCGCCGAACTTCTTTGTTTAATACCGATCGAATCGACCACCTTTACCACGACCCACATGACACCGGGGTTGATCTTACGCTGCATCATGGCGACTTGACCGACTCATCGAGCTTGACCCGGATCATTCAACTCGTGCAGCCAGACGAGATCTACAATCTTGCTGCGCAGAGCCACGTTGCTGTTTCCTTCGAAGAGCCTGAATACACGGCGAACTCGGACGCCATTGGCGCCCTGAGAATTCTTGAAGCGATCAGGATTCTCGGCTTGGAAAAGAAGACCCGCTTCTACCAGGCTTCGACATCGGAGCTTTACGGCCTCGTGCAGGAAGTCCCGCAGAGGGAAACGACCCCCTTCTACCCGAGATCGCCTTATGCAGTAGCAAAGCTGTATGCGTATTGGATCACCGTGAACTACCGTGAAGCGTACGGAATTTATGCCTGTAACGGGATCCTCTTCAATCATGAGTCTCCCAATCGCGGTGAAACGTTCGTAACGCGCAAAATTACGCGCGCGCTTGCCCGTATAAAAGTCGGATCCCAAAGGACGCTATTCCTTGGGAATCTCGGCGCCATGCGCGATTGGGGACATGCCCGCGACTATGTTGAGATGCAGTGGCTCATGCTTCAACAGCAGACAGCCGAGGATTTTGTCATTGCCACCGGCGAACAGCACTCAGTACGCGAGTTCGTAGAACTCGCCGGCAAGGAAGTCGGCCTTTCGATCCGCTGGGAGGGTAAAGGTGTCGATGAAAAGGGCTACGATACAGAGACAGGTGCCTGCATCGTTGCTGTCGATCCACGCTATTTCAGACCTGCGGAGGTAGAGACTTTGTTGGGCGATCCGTCCAAGGCGAAAGAGAAGCTCGGATGGTCCCCCAAGACAAGCTTTATCGATCTTGTTAAGGAAATGGCTGCCGAGGACCTGAAGAGCGCACAGCGCGAAAAATTCCTGGCTGAAAGCGGCTACGAATCGTTTCTCCGCAGAGAGTAGTTATGTCCCGTATCCCAATATATGAGCCCCAACTCGGCGGAAACGTATCCACCTACGTGAACGAATGTCTCTCGACGGGCTGGATCTCGTCTCGGGGTCAGTTCATATCGAAATTTGAGGAAGCATTCGCGCGCTATGTAGGGGCGGAAGCGTCGACAACAGTATCAAATGGCACTGTCGCTATTCACCTTGCTCTGGAGGCTCTGGGAATAGGACTGGGAGACGAGGTCATCGTTCCCAGTTTCACCTACATTGCTTCAGTCAATACAATACTTCAGACGGGCGCGAGGCCTATTTTCGTAGATTCGCTTGATGCTACACTTCAAGTCGATCCTGTCTTGATTGAGGCAGCAATCACCCCGCGAACGAAAGCGGTTATGGTTGTCCATCTATACGGCCATCCCTGCGATATGGATGCCATTGTTGAAATATGTCAGCGCCGCGGACTTCTGTTGGTCGAAGATTGTGCCGAAGCTTTTGGTACGCGATGGAGGGGACAGCACGTGGGCACCTTCGGTGACGCGGCAACGTTCAGCTTCTTCGGAAATAAGACCATAACGACCGGTGAAGGTGGCATGGTATTGGCTCGCGATCACGGCGTAATGGAGAAATGCCGGCGACTGAAGAGCCAGGGTGTTTCGCCCACGCGCGAATACTGGCACGACATGCTCGCATTCAATTACCGCATGACGAACATACAAGCGGCGATCGGTTTGGCTCAGCTCGAACTCGCGGAGGATTTTCTACAGCGGAAATCCGCGATCGCTCAATACTATAGGTTGCGGTTCGACGGCTTGCCCGCGCGTACTCATGTGCCCCTCGGCGATGTCACGCATTCTTACTGGATGTGTTCGCTCATCGTCGATCAACCGGAGGTGAGAGATTCTTTGCGCTCCCACTTGAACGAACGGAACATCGAGACCCGACCGTTCTTCCCAATGGCGCACCTAATGCCGCACTGCCGGACAGATCAGGTGCTGCCGATCGGTGAGAGCTTGAGTGCTCGAGGCATGAACTTGCCAAGCTACCCAGGACTCTCGGATGAGCAACTCGATCACATCTGTGGATCGGTATGCGAGTTCTTTCACACCTCAGTTTGAAACGGGTGGAGCAGATCGTTGCTTGATTACGCAAAGGGAATATGGGTGGCCCGGTATTTCTGGGTCCATCTCATGATGTCTGATCTTCGGGCACGTTGGAGAAGATCATTCTTTGGCATATTCTGGTCAATGCTACAGCCGTTAGGTTTGACCATCCTGATCTCGATCGTGTTCAGTCGAATTTTCAAATCATCGATCGCAGAATACGCGCCATACATCCTCTCCGGCGTGATTATCTGGGAGTATATCGTTTTCAACGTCACAGGTGGTGCTTTGGCGTTTGTCCAGGCAGACGCGTATATTAAGCAGACTCGTCATCCGCTGGCGATCTATACGCTTCGAAATGTACTGTCTGGAATGATAATTCTGGCACTCGCTGGTGTCAGCTTGATCGGCTGGGTCCTGGTGGTCATGCCACAAAATTTCGGCTGGTGTTGGCTTGCGGTACTTTCCGTTTTCCCGCTAATCGGAATGATCGCATGGCCGTGGTCGACAATAATGGCCTACTTTTCAGCCAGATTTCGCGACTTACCGCACGCATTGGGCCTTATTCTTCAAGCGATCTGGTTTGTGTCGCCGGTTTATTTCGAGCCCTCCGTATTTCGCAACGGCAACCTTCACGTACTTCTCGACTACAATCCAATCTATCATCTACTCCAAATCGTTCGCGCCCCTTTGCTTCACGGCGAATGGCCAACTCCTGCCAACTATTTATGGTGCGTCGGTGCTGCATTTATCTTGGGAGTCGTCGCAATCGTCGTTGGCAGAAGTGCAGAGAAACGGGTGATCTTTTACCTATGACAAACAAGATTGTGTTGAGCGACGTGAACCTTCATTATGCCTCGGTCGCTTTCAAAGAACGGTCTCTGAAGACCATGCTCGCATCCTTGGTTAAGGGGCCCGGCGGGCGTAAGGCAGTAGCCGACATCCATGCATTGAAGGATGTAAGCTTGAGCATTGTCCCGGGCGAGCGAGTGGGCCTGCTTGGCCATAACGGCGCTGGAAAAAGTACGTTCCTCAAGATGGTGGCGGGGCTATACCCTATTTCATCGGGTAAAAGGACCGTTGAGGGTACGGTCAGATCTCTATTCGATATAAGTCTAGGATTCGAGCCCGACGCCACGGGCCGAGAGAACATCCTCTATCGCGGGCTGCTTCTGGGGCTCACGCCAAAGTTCATGCGATCGATAGAAAGTGAGATCGTTGAGTTCGCCGACATAGGCGAGTTCATCGATTACCCGATCAAAACGTATTCAGCTGGCATGCAAGTGCGCCTTGCCTTTGCGATCTCAACTGCGGTCGGCGGAGATATCCTGCTGCTGGACGAAGTCATTGGTGCCGGCGACGCAAACTTTATGATTAAGGCGCGCAAGCGAATTGGAGAGCTTGTAGAGCAGGCTGAAATACTTTTATTGGCTTCACATGATTTTCAAACCCTGCAATCTATTTGTAAACGTGGCTTAGTTTTCCATCATGGTCAGGTTATCTTCGATGGACCGATTGGCGAAGCGGTTATTCATTATAGACGGGTAAACCATGTTTGAGGCCGGCCAAAGGTAATCGTTTCCCTGGGCGGCGTGACTAGCGTGAATACTCCCATCAAGCATCAGAACTGGCAGCAATGCCGTACGGAGTAAGGCGTGAGTTTGGGAGCGGCGTCGTCATCCTTACTTTTAATATTGCCTGGCGCGTACCTTCCAGACAGCATCGCGAGTGCCCGAGCGACCGATCGCCAAGACTTGATGTCGCCATTAATGCGCTGATGATATCTTCATGTCTCCATGCCAAGCGGCTAAGCTTCCGGCTATCAAAACCAAAGCGGCACTGATCCATCCTTCGGGGAGTGTTTACGAGGCCCGGATTCTCGGCGAGGGCTGGCGGATAATCCTTCTCGTCGCATTGCATGCCAGTGCGGACCAATACTTCTTTGCCATCGCCACCGATGTCACGCGTGCTGCCAATATCCGCGCACGTGTCATAGCGGGTCAGCGTGGCCATGGGGGCCGCTTTCGTTCAGCCGCGCCAAGAACCACAGGATGCAGGAGGTGCGTGCCGACGTCGCCATGCCAAGCCCGTCTCAGGACCGAATCCTATTCGCTTCGTTGAAAGTTTGAGAGCTCCCGAAAGAATGGGCTGGACCATGACACGTATGTCTATTGGAAACTCCAAGGAATGATTGAAAAAGAGGAAGAGCCTGCATTGCGCCAATCTCGCTTGATTTGCTAATGCAATTGCAGTTCAGCAAAGAGGCGGCGGTATATGTTTCGTAAGTACGGCGGCAGAGCCGCGAGGTGGTTGGCGAATAAAACGAACATTGTCGGGACTTCACCCGCTCACATTGACCTGCGCAACAGGCTATCGGCTATTGAATCAAACCTGAATTCAAAGATTGCCGCCGTTGAATCAAACTTGAACTCGAAGATTGCCGCACTGGAAGCGCAGTTGGCGCTTTCTGACAGGCATCAAACGTTGGGGTTCTGGACGGCTCTCGATCGAGTTTATGACCACATCCTAATCGACCGGACTTTGTCTTGTATTATTTGCGGACATTCCGCAAAACGGGATGGTTTCGAACACGTCACAAGTAAATGCATCTTCGGCGGCGGGAAACTGGAGCGCTACAAGTGCCCAACATGCGAATGCATTTTTGGGGCACAGAAGTTTCTGGACCAGCCTGAAGAGATGGTTGATCTCGACTACCAGCTCCTCTACTCGCGATACAAGGAAGGCAATACGACGAATATCGAAATAGATGCCTTCAGATCTACAAACCCTCGCCGCGGTGAAGCTTACGTGAATTGGGGTTGCGGAGCATGGAACAGCACAGTTGCCGCGCTTAGACTCGAAGGATGGGATGTCTGGGGTTACGAGCCATCAGCTGCCAGAACATCGGAACATGTGGTCAGTCAAAAGGAAGACTTGCCAACGAAGATTTCGGGCATCTTCTCAAACAATGTGATCGAACATTTCCTTGACCCTGTAGCGCAGTTCAACGAGTTTAACGCCCTCCTGCCAACTGGAGCGCGAATGGCGCACTCAACAGCCTGTTACGAATACCTGTACGAGTTTACCCGCTTCCACACCGTCTTCCTGACTGGCAGGTCGCCGCAGGTCCTCGCCGAAAGAACTGGGTTCCGCGTAGTAGACCGAACCCAGCAGGGCGAGCATATTAACGTGGTATTCGAGAAAATCTGATGCATCAAGAGAATCAAGGCCGAATTCAATTCGCTGACACTCTTCGCGCCTTGGCTGCTGCCAGCGTTGTCCTGTCCCACTTTTATGGCGTGTTTTGGTACAAGAGGGACGCTGTCCTCGACCTAGTGAAGGTTCCAGGTAATCCGGAGGTTTCGGGCGTTCCATTCTATATTGCGTGGCTGCACCTACCCCCGTTTAACTTCGGCGCCTTCGGAGTCGGCCTGTTCTTTCTAATCAGCGGTTTCGTGATCCCTATGTCGCTCGGCCGCTACGATGCTGCGCGTTTTCTCATCGGCAGATTCTTTCGCATTGTTCCCACCTACGTAGTCGGCTTTGCGATATCTCTTAGTGTGCTGTACTACAATACGGCAAGTCGAGGGTTAGACTTCCCAATTCCGTTTCGTCATGTCCTGGTCCACTTTTTCCCTGGCATTAGAGACGTACTCGGAACGACCAACATTGACGGGATCATCTGGACGCTGGAGATAGAGATGAAGTTCTATCTAGTGTGCGCGATCGCGGCGCCGTTCTTTCGAAAACGATCGCCGTTGGTTTTCCTGCTTCCAATTGCAATTGGGGTAATCGCGCTGTTCATCGAAGCATCGCCGGGCCTGACCTTTGCAACCGTTGCCGGCCGAATGTCTTTCACTTCGCAATTTCTCGTCTTCATGTTCGCTGGAACAGCTTTCTACTACGCGCACACAGGGGCGCTGTCGGAGAGATCGGGCTTACTCCTTGCGACATTGCTGATTTTCGCGTTTGCGATCCTATGGAAGCTATTCCCAGGCGCAGCCTTTGATCAACTCTGGAGTTATGCGACGGCTTTCGCGCTGTTTTGGCTTGCATTCAATTATCAGCATGCGTTCGCGGTCAACCGCGTGACGAAGTTTCTGGCCAACATCAGTTACCCGCTGTATGTGGTGCACGCCGTTGTTGGCTATACGTTGCTTCTGGCCCTGACAACTCACGGATTTCGGTCTTCGGTTTCGCTTCTGCTAACAACTGCAGTCGTAATCGCGCTAGCGTACCTGATCCATATTTGGGTGGAGAAACCCTCGCAGTCGCTTAACACTATCACTCTCATGGGCGGCGCCCTGCCAGCGGAGTGACTCAAACTAGGACACGGGCTTGTAATACGCTCGGAAGCTCGCCCATTACGGCGTGCTTCTTGGTTTAGGCCAAAGGTCCGCTGAAGCGAGCCTGTAGGACATTCTAGCGGCGCCCGGCTTTCAGACCTTTAACATCTTCCTCCAGTGACCTGCCACAGAGAATTTCCTCGAAAATGTATTGGAGTTCGGTCCATTACCGGACGGACGAATGAAGAAGCGAAGTGACCTTACCCCGTTGAAATAATCCATTTTGAAGTAAGCTCTGGCCCATTGAGAGGATCAGAGAATGAAGCGCAAACGTTTCACAGACGAACAGATCATTGGCATCCTGAAGGAGCACGAGGCGGGCACGCCGGTCGCGGAGCTTTGCCGCAAGCATGGCGTCAGCGATGCCAGTATTTATAAGTGGAAAGCCAAGTTCGGCGGGATGGACGTGTCCGAGGCTAAGCGGCTGAAGACGCTGGAGGACGAGAACACGAACTTGAAGCGACTCCTGGCGGATGCCGTGCTCGACAATGCTGCTTTGAAAGACCTTTTGGGAAAGAAGTGGTGACGCCCGCAGCAAAGCGGAACGCTGTCACGCATCTGATGAGCCACCATCAGATGAGTGAACGGCGGGCGTGTAAAGCCATCGGCGTTTGCCGGATGACGATCTGTTACAAAACCAGCCGCAGCGACGATCATGACCTTCGCGAGCAATGAAGGCATTGGCGCATAAACGTCGCCGCTTTGGCTGTCGACGCATTCACGTGCTGCTCAGGCGCGAGGGCCTTATTGTGAACCACAAGAGGCTTTTCCGGCTCTATCGGGAAGAGAAGCTGACGGTGCGCAAGCGCGGCGGCGCAAGCGAGCGATCGGCACACGAGCACCGATGCTGATTCCGATGGCAGCTAATTATCGTTGGTCGCTGGACTTCGTGTCGGATCAACTCACCGATGGTCGCAGGTTCCGGGTCCTAACGGTCGTCGACGATTGCACCAGGGAATGCCTAGCACTCGTCGCCGATACATCGCTTTCCGGTCTGGGCGTTGGCCGCGAGCTTGACCGGATCATCGGATCATCGAGGAGCGCGGTAATCCAAAAATCCAAAAATGATCGTCAGTGACAACGGTAGCGAGTTCACCAGCAACGCGATCCTGCAATGGACGGACAAGACTAAGATGGATTGGCACTACATTGCGCCTGGCAAACCCATTCAGAACGCTTTCATCGAAAGCTTCAATGGACGGCTGCGAAACGAGTTCTCGAATGAAAACCCTCGTCACTCACCCACGCTCAGCGCTTTCAAACGGGCGCGGCGATTACAACGATCACCGACCGCACTCCGGCCTCGGCTGACTGACACCTGCCGAGTTCGCTGCCGAAATGGCTCCGCAGCACCGCACCCCGCCGCTACCGCCCCAAACACAGCAACCCAAAACCGCTGGAGCACGTAAGCGGTTAGCCGATGGCGTCAGGCTTGAAGTTCCATGGCATAAGTGCCTCGAGCTCGGATACTGGCCAGCCTTTCGCGATGCGGGTCAAGGTCTGGGAAAGCCAGTCGAGCGGATCGACGTTGTTCATTTTGGCCGTCTGGAGAAGCGTGGCCAGCGTCGCCCAAGTCCGTCCACCGCCCTCGCTGCCGGCGAATAGACTGTTCTTTCTCGTAATTGTTTGGGGCCTGATCGCGCGCTCGACGATATTGGAGTCAATTTCGATCCGGCCGTCCGTCAGGAAACGCTCCAGTGCTTCGCGCCGGGTGAGCCCGTAACGGATTGCTTCGGCGGTCTTGGACTTGCCAGAGACCTTGCCCAGCTCCTTCTCCCAAAGATCAAAGAGTTCGGAGACGATGGTTGCAGATTTTTCCTGACGCAGCATGGAACGGCTGTCGGCATCCCGACCGCGGACCTCATCCTCGATGCGCCACAGCTCAGTCATCGCGATGATCGTGTCCGTTGCAGCCTTTGAGACACCACTGATGTGAAGGTCGTAAAACTTGCGGCGAAGATGCGCCCAGCATCCTGCGAGCCGGATCGTTTCATTGCTGCCGTCTTTGGCACGCGTCTTGGCGAGACTGGTATAGGCCGAGTAGCCGTCAACTTGCAGGATGCCGCTGAATCCGGCGAGATGACGCACCACGCAGTCAGCGCCCCTACTGTCCTCAAACCGATAGGCCACCATCGGCGGGCTGGTTCCACCATAGGGTCTATCATCGCGAGCATAAGCCCAAAGCCAGGCCTTCGTCGCTTTCCCCGAACCGGGCGCAAGAGTGGGTAAGGTCGTTTCGTCGGCGAAGATCCTTTCACCCTCCTTGACGCGCTCAAGGATGTAATCGGCGCAAATCTGAAGTTCGAAGCCCAGATGTCCCATCCACTGGGCCATCAACGATCGGCTGATCTCGACACCGTCGCGTAGATAGATTGCCTCCTGCCGGTAAAGCGGAAGGCCGTCGGCGTATTTGGAGACGGCGATATAGGCGAGCAGCCGCTCCGTCGGCAGGCCGCTTTCGATGATGTGCGCCGGTGCCAAAGCCTGGAGCACGCCATCGTGGCCGCGGAAGGTGTATTTGGGGCGGCGCGTCACGATGACCCGGAACTTCGGCGGCACGACATCCAGCCGTTCGGAGCGATCCTCACCGATCAGGACCTTTTCCAAGCCCACGTATTCAGCAGGGATCTCCGGCTCGATCACTTCCTCGATGCGTTCGAGATGAGCGGCAAAACCCTTGCGCGGACGTGCTGCCCGTTTCGGCTTGTCCTTGGCCGCGTGATCAAGCTCGCTCTGGATTGCCGAAAGGCCGGTCTCGACTTCCTCGAAGGCAAAGGACACCTGCTCGTCATTGACACCAAGGCGCAGTCGCTCGGAACGGGTGCCATGTTGGGTACGCTGCAGAACCTTCAGGATCGATGTGAGGTTGGCAATCCGCTCGTTGGCGCTCTTCTCCACCGCCTCCAACCGGGCGATCTCAGCTTCAGCGGCCTTCAGTCGGGCTTCTTTCGCAGCCTGCTCGCGCGCCATCGCGAGGACCATCGCTTTCAGCGCGTCAACGTCGTCCGGCAGGTCGTGAGGGGGAAAATCCATGGCAATGAGTAGAGCACAAAAACAGCCGTTTTCCCAACCATTACAGCGGCATGATTCATCTTGCCGCAGGCGCTGTCAGCCCGTCAACAAGGGTCGCCTGACCTTGGCCGGGCGGATCTTCTTCCAATCCATTCCGGCCAGCAACGCCATCAGCTGAGAATGGTCCAGCCGGATCCGTGCCGTCGATATGCCCGGCCAGCAGAAGCCCTGATCTTCCAGGGTTTTCGAATAGAGGCAGACCCCACTGCCATCCCACCAGACAATGCGAATACGATCGGCCCGTTTCGAGCGGAAGACGTAAAGCGCGCCATTGAAGGGATCGAGACCGCCATCCCGCACCAGCGCCATCAACGACGCGGCTCCCTTGCGGAAGTCGACCGGCTGGCACGACACATAGACCACCACACCCGAAGCGATCATGCCTTGCGAACCGCCCGCAGAACCCTCGCCAGGTGATCGGGGTCAAAATCGCCGCCGACGCGCACGACCATATCCGCAATGACAATATCGACCGAGCCGTTGCATACCGTTTCAACGCGCGCGAACTTTTGCGTTCCCGTTCCCTCTGTCAGGGGTGCTACAACGCCCGATGCCAGTGCCTTGCGACGCCACCCATAAAGCTGCGAGGGATCCAAGCCTTCAGACCGGGCAACCGCCGAGACATTGGCCCCAGGCTGCAGCGTCGCGCCGACAATCCGCGCCTTTTCGTCATCCGACCAGTCCGCGGCTTGCGTCGTCTTCGCACGGGCTCCGCGGTCAAAATCTCAAAGGTTCGAGGCTGATTCACACTATCACTCATAGGACTCTCCGCATGACTCATGCAGAAAATCGCCGATCAGCAGTCCGAAAGATACGTGGGATGGCCTACGCGCTTACGCTGGAGCGAACTTAAAACCGGATAGAACTTGGGGGCAATGTCAATGGGACCGAACTCACCTCGAATGTACGCATACGGTGAAGGCCGCAGGATATTGGGCCGCGGGCATGCTATCATTGCGGCATGGAGATCGATGAGGACAAGATCGACGACGCTGTCTTAGCGCTACTATGGCTGACCCTGCATGATGGGCGTCGGGCGTGGAAAGGTTTTGATTGGGATACGACAGATCGATTGTTCAAGAAGGGCCTGATCGGCGACCCGGCGAACAAGACGAAGTCATTGATCTTGACAGATGAAGGCCTCCAGCGCTCGGAGGAACTCTTTCGGGCATTGTTTACGCGGCCGCCGCGATAGCAGCCTTTTCCGCCTTCCAATTCCAAGGCAAAAGCTCGTCAATCTTGCTGACCGGATGATCGGCGATGCGGGCGAGCACATCGGCAAGCCAAGCTTGAGGATCGATGTCATTGAGCTTGGCGGTCATGATCAGCGTTGCCATGAATGCGGCCCGATCAGCACCGCGGTCGGAGCCGGCGAACAACCAGGATTTTCTGCCGAGAGCGAAGCCGCGCAGCGCCCGTTCGGCGGCATTATTGGTGAGGCAAATCCGCCCATCGTTGAGGAAGGTCGTGAAGCCGTCCCAGCGCTTCAGCATGTAATCGATGGGCTCGGTGACCGGTGAGCTGCGCGACAGTTTTGTCCGTTCGAAACGCAGCCATGCCTCAAGCTCGTCGACGATGGGACGACTGTCTTGTCGCCTTCGTGCCAGCCGCTTACCGGCAGATGACCCATTGATCTCGCGCTCGATGTCGAACAGCGCGTCGATGCGCCTGACCGCCTCAAGCGCGACCGGCGAGATCGCTGCTGCGTTCTTTGCCCGTTTCGCATTAGTGGCGATGTCGGCGAGCACAAAAAATTTGCGACGCGAGTGCGCCCAACATAGCGCCTGAGTGAGCGGACCGGGATTGCGATCCACTTTGAACAGGGGATTGTAGCCGCCGTAGGCGTCCGCCTGCAGGATGCCGCTGAAGCTCTTCAGATGACGTTCTGGATGTTCCTGCCGCCGATCGCGCGAGGCGTAATAGAGAGCCGCCGGCGGCGACGTTCCGCCAAACGGCCGATCATCCCTGACATAGGTCCAGATGCGACCGGTATCGGTCTTGCCCTTTGCGAGGATCGGCACAGTCGTATCGTCGCCGTGCAAACGATCAGCACTAAGTACATGCGCCTCGATCAATCCATGCACCGGTTTCAAGACCGCAGCGCAAGCACCGACCTGGTCGGCCAATGTCGACAGACTGAGGTCGATGCCTTCTCGGGCATAGCGTTCACTCTGCCGGTTCAGCGGTTGATGCTGGCCGAACTTCTCGAACAGGATCATCGCCAGCAGATTCGGCCCGGCAAAACCGCGCGGTGTCACATGGAAAGGTGCCGGTGGCTGGGCGATTTTCTCGCATTCCCGGCACGAGAACTTCTCGCGCACCGTTTGAATGACCTTCCACTGACGTGGGATCACTTCCAGCGTCTCGGTGATGTCCTCGCCCAGCTTCGAAAGCTTGGCCGAACCGCAGCAGGGGCAGCTTGACGGCGGTGCCATGACAACGCGTTCCCGCGGCAGGTGCTCGGGAAACGGCTTCCGCGATGGACGCTTGCGCTCGAAGGCCTTGACGGTCGATGACCGCGCCGCCATCTCGGCGGCCAGTTCGTCCTGGCTGGCGTCGGCTTCCAGTTCTTCTAGCTGCAATTCCATCTGTTCGAGCAGGCGCGCCTTGCGCTCGGAACGGCTGCCGTGGATATCGCGCTTAAGCTTCTCGATCTCCAGTCTCAGCCGTCCGATCAGCGCATCGGAATGCGAGTTTACCGCCTGAGCTCGGGCGGCAATGGCCTCAGCTTCACGACGTGCCGCACGCTCGGCAAGGATCATCGCATGCGCACTGGCAAGGTCGTCGGGAAGCTGATCGGCCGCATCGGTCATGGCCAGATGGAATCATATTCGCTTCCGCCTTTCCAGCCATTTCAGCTATCCCGCGGAGCTTGGACGCCACGTTTTTTGCGGCATCCGCCAGTCGATCCCTTCGAGCAAATAACCGAGCTGCGCCGCTGTGATCACGACCGTCCCGTCGGCTGCCGACGGCCATAGGAACCGTCCGCGCTCGAGCTTCTTGGTGAACAGACAAGCGCCCTGCCCATCATGCCAGATCACCTTGATCAGCCCGCCTTGACGACCGCGGAAACAAAACAAATGACCGCTATGCGGATCGCGCTTCAACGTCTCCTGCACCATCAATGCCAGGCCGGGGAAGCCCTTCCTCATGTCGGTATAGCCGGTGGCAAGCCACACCTTCACACCACTCGCAACCGGGATCATCGCCGCTCCACAACATCGAGGATCCGGCCCAACGCTTCCATATCGACATCGCTCTCCACACGAATGCGCCGGCCGCGGCCAAGCTCAATCGTCACAATACTCGTCTTCTTGCGAAGTGGCGGCGGCGATTTTGTTTCCGGGGCCTCGGGCTCCGGCAAGGCTGCGACAATTTTAACCGGCATGAATTGCGCCGCTGGTGGCGCCGAGGGATGCCTGCCGAGCGGGCGACGTCTGATACGCTGGCGCCTGGCTCAAACGTTGCCGCGACCAGCCGCTCTTTATCCTCCCGAGACCAGCGCCGACGTCGTTGGACCGACGTGATAACCTCAACAAGCTGCTTCGTCATAAAACTATCCCTAGTGCTTGCACTAGGACTTGCAGTCTTCAGCCTTCTTCAGCAAGGCGGCCGTCACCGTGGGGATACCCTCGAATGCCATCCTCGCCTGTTCGAAGGATCACAAGGTCGAATGGCACAATGGCACTACGTCGCGCCGGGAAGATCGACCCAGAATGGTTATGTCGAGAGTTTCAACGGAAGCATGAGCGACGAGTTGCTTAACGAGAACCCGTTTCGACCATGCCCGCAGCGCCATTGCTGAACGGCCGGACGGCTACAATCATGATCGGCCGCACTCACGCTCGGATACCAGACCTCGGCAGATTATGCCGGGATCAACGCCGCAACCAGCTCCAACGCTGCGCAAGATAAAAGTTTCGCGTTTCCGCCGATTGCTCACTTCGCGCCATTTGGCGCATCCAAAACTGTCGATGCTCTAGTCGCCCGCCTGAGTCTGAAATAACATTAGCTGGTCATAGGCGATTTCAGAATACAGCGCACCTTTTCAATTTCACCGGGAACTGTCTTCCAAAGCTCTATTCTCCCGCCACCTTACGGATTAGCGCAATATATTCGTCTGCTACATTTGTCCACGACCGCAACTGCAAAGTCTCGAATAGAGGCAGCTGCTGCTTGAGCAGAAGATCCCGATTATCTATGCCCCACAAAATCTTTTCAAGCATCTCCTTCCGGTCTCGCGGATCGAAGGTCATTTGATCGAGAAGGAACTGATCCTGGATCACCTCCGTTACCACTGGAATCCTACTCATGACTGAAGGCGTTCCAACGGAGTAGGCTTCTGAGAAGGTGAAGGGGAAGCCTCCCTCAAACATCGTCGGCGTCACGGACAGACGCGCCAACCTATACAAGGCCGCCAAGACATGGTTTGGCACAGAAGAAAGCGACAAGACATCGTTTTCCAAACCGTGCTTGGTGATTAGCTCTCGTATCCGCGACTGTGTGTCAAACTTCGCTGTCAGGACGAGCTTTACAGGACGGAAGTGCTCTCGCAGGATCTTTTCGTATACTGTTATCAGACCTTCAATATTTTTATGTGGGCGAGCCTGCGACGAGTAGAATAGAAAATCGACGTCGTCGAAACTAAAGCCGTTTAGGTATGCTGGAAGCCTATGCTGGTTCGCATTCAAATACGTGTGCAGCACATCGAGCGCCGATTGCCTGTCACCCGTACCAGCCTCAACCTCGCGCGTGTCGATCGAACCGTGGCGGATCACCGAGACACGCTCAGCAGGAACTTGTTGCCGCTCGACCAGGTGATGAGATCTCACATATTCGCTATAGCATATCAGGTGATCAGCGGCCGCGATGCTTCCGGTGATGCGGTCAAGACTACCTTCAAAATCAGAGGATGTATACTGGCCAGGATGCTCGTAAAACACGATGTCGGGAGCCGCCATCACAACCTTCCCTGTCAGCCCGGCCACCTGAGGCCAGAACATCGAAGGCACATACCAAACGTCGGTATCGGCTCGACGATTCAATTTACTGACGAGCCGTTTTAGCTCCCTATCTTGAACACGATCGACGATGCGAAGAGTCCGCACTTTCCTCTTAAATTCTAAATTAAACTCTGAAATCTCTCGCATAAGATGGCGAAATGCGCGATAGCGAGAAAGGCGTGGCAACGCGCGCTTGATCGCGTAAGTACACACCAGCAAGATCAACGTTAAAATAGCCGGTATGGCGAATATTACTGCGAGAGCGGCAACGAGGATTGCTCCAGCCAAGAATAGTGTTGTCGATGTCGTTGAGAGCCAATAAACCGCGAGGCTCGACACTTTCAACGCGGCTCGCTTAATTCGGTTCTTTTTCTGCTTGGGCTTTGCCTTTGCTCTTCTAAATCGCTCCGACAGCTTCCAGAGGCGCACAATGAACGGCTCGCCCCTCGTTGTAACAATCTTCACAAATCCGGAGGGCACCTTCGCGTCTTCGAGAAGAGCCTGAATTTCGGACTTGAGCCATGACGGCCCGGCTATCGTGACCGACACACCTTCTGCCGAAAGCGCGCCTTTCACGATGAAGCCAATCAAGCGCGCTATACCTTCATGCGGGACGAGCTGCTTGGGAGTGAACCCCAGAAAGATCCCAAGCTTTCTCATGCTGCGATCCTCTGGAGCATTCCCCAATATTCTCCTGCATAGTTTTGCCAGGAGTGCTTTTCCAAGTCCGAATGGCTTGGCAGAGCTTTGCGGATAACCGCCGCATTTTCTTCCATCTGCTTCAAAGCTTTTGACATATCGTCCACTGAGGACGCGTTGAAATATTCCATCGGGATAGAGAATCTGTCGCCAATATATCTCATTTGCGGGTAACCGCTCGACAGTGATGGGCACCCAAGCCACGCCGCTTCGGCAACCGCAAACGTTCCATTGTCATACAGAACCGGGTGCCAGAGGAAGCTAGCCTGCGACAAAAGCCTTGCATATTCGGCGTCCGTTACCTCTCCGCAGAATTCTAGATTCTCGCGGAGGATATCAGACGAAGCAATCAGCTTTCTCACCTGCAGGAGGTGCGGAATCTCGTCCACGTGTTTAGGAAGCTTGGTAGACGGCGTCAACCAGGAACTGTTGGTGCCAACAACCTTCACTTTCAGCCGCCCGTCGTTCTCGTAATACCGCTGCAGTGCTTCAAGGGCCCTGATATGGTTTTTGTGTTGGGTGGGGTTTGTAGGCCAAAATATGTATCTGTTCTCAGCGTCTATACTAGGTGTTCTCAGAAATGCGGTGGGGTCGAAGTCCATCGGGGCTAGGTGAACTTTCCTTGCGGGGACGCCCGCATATGAGACGGCGTCCTTGCCGGTCTGGGGCGTCGTAACTATTACCGCATCCGCCTGTCGGACGGCTTGCAGAAAAGGTAAGTCAACGTCCTTAAGATGGTCGGGGAATATCGATGGCACATAACGCTGGATGTAGTCGGTCGCGAAGACGGCATATGGCCTAACCGGCGCCAACGGCTTGTCTAGCCGATCTGAGACAACAAGCCATAGGTCGGAGTCCATGCAGTTGTCTATACCATCGTCGGGCATGAAGTACTCGCGGAAAGGCAGATCGCAAGTCCTACCTTGGTTGCGATTAGCCATCTCAACTTCCGCAACGTTGGCCCTTCGCCATCTGAATTCTCGAACTTCAATCCCGGCTGCCAGCACATCAGCGAAATCCACCCCTGTATTATACTTTTCGGCTAGGACGGCTATCCGGACAGCGCATACCTGCCCAGCATCGCTGCTTCCCCTCATTATCATCTGTGCGATCGTCTTCGTCACGCGAAGTGATCCTCCCCGATATGGAATGGGAAGGAAAATTGTTATGCGCTTGAGCAAAGCCGCCCCCCGAAGCCATGAAACAGTTGGCGTTCTATAGACTGCCGACGCTCTCCCACACAACCATAATTTCGGCAGCAACAAGTACCAAGGGGGCTCAATAATTGGTACTTCAGAGTGCAATTTTTTCATGTCGACAAAGAATGCCGCCTCCGGTCGAATCCGAACGTAGCAGGCTCCTTGATCATCGGAGTCCTGAACTCATTGCCATTCCCACCGCCCGTTACTCGTCCTAAAAGTCGAGGGTTACACAGGTGTGATGGTCATGCTAAACATTTGTCGCGCACGACGCGCATCATTACAGACGACAGATTTCCCAACTCTCGCCTGCTAACCTGGACGCCCGTGAGCCGAAAGACAAGATGGCAAGGATCAACGATACGGCCCGAACCAGCGTTCCACGCGGCCTCTATATTCTCGGCTTTGGAGGACATGCACGAAGCGTAGCGGATGTAGCAGTGTCGGCTGGCTGGAACGCTATTATTTTCATCGACGGGAACGCCCGCGAGGGGGAGCATTTTTCGTCTTACCGTACCATATCTGAGTTCCCCGATCATCCGGAGCCTGACTGGCAGCTCTTTCCAGCAGCTGGCGACAATAGTCGGCGACGCGCGCAGATCGAGCGTTCGTCTGCAACTTGGGCAACTTTGATCTCCCCCAGCGCACAGCTTGGGATAGAGGCTGACGTTGGCGAGGCTACTTTGGTTGGTCACGGCGCACATATCGGACCTGGAGCAGTAGTAGGAAAAGGCGTTATATTAAACACTCAATCCATCATTGAGCACGAAGCGGTGATTGGGGACTACACCCATGTTTCTGTGAATACCGTGGTCGCAGGGCGCTCCAGAATCGGACGCAACGTTTTTGTCGGAGCCGGTGCTGTTGTTATTGACTCCATCTCAGTATGCGATGATGTGGTGATAGGTGCTGGTGCAGTGGTAACGACTAGCATCAGCGAACCAGGGGTTTACGTGGGTACCCCTGCTCGCCGGGTTAAGTGATCACTAAGATGAGAATTGGAATCGACGCCCGAAATCTAGTTCCGAAGCTTTCGGGTATTGGGCGGTATGTAATCGAGACAAGCCGGCATCTGGCTGAGCTCGGGCACGAGGTCTTACTATATCTCCCCGAGCCTCCGTCCTCGGCAGAATCCATTCCGCCAGGCGTTGTCCAGAATATTTCACAGTTTAGGGGTGCTCTACCGCGGATTTTATGGGGCAACACGCGGTTGCCGAAGTTGGCAGAAAGAGATCAGCTAGACATTCTTTGGGGACCCGCGCATCGCCTGCCGATTTTGGGCAGTCTCGAGATACCTCAAGTCCTCACGATACATGATCTCGTTTGGTATCATGCCTCCGGTACAATGCGACTTCGTGGTTGGCTCGGTGAACGCGTTTTCATGGGGCAGTCCATTAGGAGAGCAGATCGCATCGTGTCGGTGTCGTACGCAACCAAGGCGGCTGTGGGTGCCTTGTACCCTTGGGCAAAGGACAAAATCGAGGTTGTCTATCCGGGGTGCACGCCTCTCAAAAGCAGACTGTCGGCTGAGATACTCGAACTTCAGAATATTGACCGCCCATTCGTTCTTTTTGTTGGGACTCTTGAACCGCGGAAAAATCTGAACGGGCTTCTGGAAGCCTTTGCCGCCTTGCCGGAGTCCATTCGAACTGGGCTCCTCCTTGTTATTGCCGGCGGACAGGGTTGGGGGCTGGGCGACCTCGAGGCGGAAATCACTAGATTGAAATTGAACGCAAGCGTCCGTTTGACAGGGTTTGTCTCAGACGCCGAGCTTGGAGCACTTTATCAGACTGCAAAGTTTCTCGCGATGCCTTCTCACTACGAGGGATTCGGGCTGCCCATAATCGAGGCGAACGCGGCGGGTATTCCAGCACTGACTTCCAACACCTCGTCCATGCCAGAAGTTGGAGGAGACGCCGTGCTACTGGTGGAACCATCGAGCGTTCAATCGATGACAAATGGGCTTGCACGGCTTGCCACCGATGTATCTCTTTATTCGAAACTCTGCTCTGCAGCCAGGGCGAATGCGGAACGATTCGATTGGAAGGCGAGTGCTATGGCGTTGTCAAAGGTTTTTGAAGAGACCCATCGTGGCCGACGATAAAAACGGAATTCTGCCGGCGCAGCGTGCACTGATCTTCCCTATAGTCTACGCCGTATGTCAGTTTTCTAAGGAGGACTGTTCGGCTTCGCCAGTGCCGCTCAGAGTATGATAAAGATCTGCATACGACATTGCCATCCTCTCCGCAGTGAACAACGATTGGTACCTCGCTCGCGCAGCAGCACCCATCGAATGAGCCAGATCCTTGCTGCGCGAAAGGCACGTCATAGCAGCCGACAACTCCATTGGGTTGTCGGGGCGGATGACAAATCCTGTTTCGCTCCCTACATTCACGAATGTTGTCCCGGTTCCGATTTCGCAGGAGATCATCGGTTTCCCGAACATAGCAGCCTCCACAAGCGAAAGACCAAACGCCTCGGAGCGCAAATGAGAGGGAAAAACGAAGCCAGTGCTTAGCTCGAGGAGAGCGGACTTATCTGCATCCGACAATGCTCCAAGAAAATGGACGTTTCTTAGGTGATGGTCATTTGCATAAGCCTTCAGTGAGACTTCCATTGGCCCCTCCCCGACCAGGAGGATATCCAGCTCCGTCTGTTTGGCGGCCTCCAAAAGGATATGAACACCTTTGTAATAACGTAGAACACCAACAAAGAGAAAAAACGGCTTAGGATATCTCGCTCGCCAGCGCGCCTTCACATCCTCCGACGCGCGCGGATAATCGTGCTCGTCGAGCCCGAGCGGAATGACTGTGGTTTTGTTTCTATACCGCTGCAACACGTCGCTGGTTGCGACGTAGTTTGGGGACGTGGCCACAATCCGGTCAACACTTGCAAGGAAGCGATGCATCAGCGGCTTATAAAGTTGCAGGAGTACTCGCTGTTTGACGATGTCGGAATGGTAGGTAACGATCGTCGGTATTTTAAGCAGCGAGGTGAGGTGGACAATATCCATTACTGGCCACGGAAAATGATAGTGCACTATATCAGCCTGTTCGCTGAGCTCTCGGAACCTCCCAAAAACCTCACGCGAAAATCCAGTCGAAGCAAACTCAAAGTCGAGCTTGGCCTTGTGCGCCATGTGACCGTCAAACTCGCGGGTATTCGGCTCCGCCACCCTGCTCAGCGATAGCACGTCAGACTCGATCCCGTGACTGGCAGTCCCTTTGGCGATTGCATGAATGGCTCGCTCAACTCCGCCAAATGTATCCGGCCAATAGGTTTTGAAGAAATGTAAAACCCGCATCTCGCTCCAATGCCGGGCCACGCGCGTTGCCGGTCTTCGCTCGTTTTAAAATCATTCCAGGCCCGCCGGTCGTCACAAGACGCTGGCCTCCGCGGTAAACAAGGAATGACATAGCCCAAGGCCAATGTTCATGCAAATGAAGGCGTACTGCATACGAAAAGCAATTCTCTTGCAAGCCACGCTGGAAGCCTGCGAGCGCTGGCCCGCACCCGACAGGCCGAAACGCAGTGGAGGACGGCAACGCCGTTGCGGGCCAGCGCGAGCCCGGCAGGACCAACAGCCGGGGCAGGACGCGCGGCGCGGACGAAAGACGGGATGGTCAACAGCAGGCAGCTAGCCAAGGACCCGCGGACGGGCAGCCGAGCCGTCAGGAGGTCAGTCGAAAAACCGCCCTCACCGCTCCGGCCG
>NZ_HF536773.1:811996-860679 GCF_000312665.1 Rhizobium mesoamericanum STM3625
GCGCACACAGCGATCATAGAACGTCTCCCCTGCCCTGGTCAGTTCCACCCGTCTGGTCGAGCGGATGAACAGCGCACAGCCAAGCTCCCGTTCCAGTGCCATCACGTGATTGCTGAGCGCCGGCTGGGCAATCCGCACCCTTGCTGCCGCCCGGCCGAAGTGCAGTTCCTCGGCCACCGCTTTGAAATAGGAGAGTTGGCGGAGTTCCATGTCGACCACCGATCTCGGGCGCCCATCGATGGTCGGTGGCCCGCCATATTGGTAATATGTAGGATATATCCGATGGATTAACGCAATGCAAGATGGTGGCCATGAAACATGGACACTCGTGCTCGCATCGCCTGGAATCTTCGACAGTTGCGCTCAACGCTGGGCGTAACGCAGGAGAATCTTGCTGTCGATGCGAACATCGATCGGACGGTCGTGAGTGACTTGGAGCGAGGTAGGCATAATGCCTCAATCGATCTCCTTGATCGCCTTGCCACCGCGCTCGCTGTAGATATCGCGGTCCTTTTTGCCGAGCCGGATCCCACCGACCCCAGGCCAACACCCCTTCGGCCCGGTCGGAAAGCCACTAAGTGATCGGGCATGGAGGCGGTTTATTCTGCCGTACGGACAATGACCTGCGCCTGGGTGGTCGGTGATATCATTCTGTTGTGAGACGGACGTCAAGCAAGCACCATCCTATGGAAGCATTGCGTTTGCTTCGCGAAGCAATCTCCGGAACGGAACAGATAGGAAAGTTGAATAATGTTTCAGGTGGAGGCGGTACCAAGGCGTGAGTAGCTTGGGTGCCTGTACGCACTTAGCGGATGGACCGCTTTGACGTGCTGCTACTCCTCCGTCGAGCGCGCAAGTTCGCTTCGAATGATCGAATAATAAAGCCGGAGAGATGGAATGGCCGTCTCTAGCTTTTCAAATATAGGATCAAGGGGCGTAAGCGTTTTATTGTACTTTCCCGATAGGAAAGCGGCGTGCATATCCAGATCCTCCGGTCGGGCGCCTTCGATGATGGTAAAGACGGGCGACGGTACCGTTCTGCCCTTTACGACGATACGGTCAAGCTCGACCACGGTGTAAGCGCCCCTGACAAGCCGCGCGGTCTCCTCCCCGAGCAGAATAGCCACCCCGTAGTTCTTCGATGCGCCTTCAAGCCGAGAGGCAAGATTGACCGAATCGCCGAGGCAGGAATAGTCGAAGCGCCGGTTCGACCCCATGTTGCCGACGACACATTCGCCTGTGTTGATGCCGACACCCATCTTCAGCACGTGCAGGGGTGCGCCACTTGCCTTGGCTTCTGCTTCAAGTTCCTTGTTTAGTTTTCCGATGGCGGCCTGCATGGCAAGCGATGCTTGGACAGCGTGAAGCGCGTGTTTGGGGTCATCAAGCGGAGCGTTCCAGAATGCCATGATGCAGTCGCCCATATATTTGTCGATCGTGCCTCCGTGATCCATGACGATATCGGAAAGGGGCGTCAGCAACCGATTGATCAAGCCGGTCAGCTTTTCCGGATCGTCCTTCATCGTTTCGGCAATCGTCGTAAAGCCCCGGACGTCGGAAAAGAGAACTGACAACGTGCGTCTTTCGCCGCCGAGCTTCAGTTGCGACGGATCGTCAGAGAGCTTCTTGACGAGATCAGGCGAAAGATACTGCGAGAACGCCCGCGTAATGCGTTGCTTGTTTCTTCGTTCTTCCGCGAAGTCGAATGCGGCCTGGCCGAAGGCGACAGACACGTAGGCGACCGTTGGACCGAGTGGAGATACAAAGACCTGACCAAAGCGAATGCCTGCATACGACAGTGCGGCAAATGCGAGGATGACACCAACAGTCGCAACGAGCGTTGTCCAACCGGTCGACTTCCACACAGTCGCTGCCGCAAGGAGTGCCGCAAACAGGCTAACCCCGAAAAACGGCAATGCGCCGGTCTGAGCGATGGCCAGCTGTCGGCGTAGATTGTCGTAGATGGTCGCCTGAATCTCTACGCCGGCAGTAAGCTTGCCAGTGTGCATAGTGTAGGGTGTGGCGAAAGCATCAGCGCCCCCCTTATCGAGCTCCGGTGCATTCTGCAGACTAAGGCCGACGAGAACAACGCGATCCTTGAAAGTGCCCTCGGGAAGAAAGTTCTTCGGGTCGAGGGCCTGATAATAGGAGACGGTTGGATAGCTACGCGCCGGGCCGAACGACTGGATCATCGCGCGTTGCGGGATCGCCACGCCGTCATCGCCCGTTGCTCGTAAAAGCGTGACGGCAAAACCATCTTCGTAGAGCGGAATGTTGCGGTAGACGCCATCACCTCCGAGCTCGATGGAAGCAATGCCCGTGTGTGCACCGGCCGCCGTCAGCTGGGGCAACGGCGTCGCCCGGACCAGCTGATCTGCCTGCTGCGTCTGAATGAGCGTCTCGTCGCCCGCGAGCACGACATCCGGGCCAACCGCAGCGGTGATCGCTGCATCGTTTTCGGGCGTCGAAGGCTCGGCCATAATGATGTCGAGGCCGATCGCCTTTGCGCCGGCTGCCCGCAATTGCCGGATCAACTCGGCATGCAGGCTGCGCGGCCACGGCCATTGCGCATTGATGGCTGAAAGTGAAGGCTCGTCAATTGCCACGATCACCGGCCCTCCCTCCGGCGGCGGCAGGTCATCGACCGTCGACAAATAGTCGAAGGACTTCAGCTCCAGCAACGGCCAGGCCGGAAGGCGCGAAATCAGGGAGATTCCGATGATGGTCACCAGAATGAGGACAAGCAGTCGTAGGCTGCGGCTCGTGAACGGTGAACCGAGAAAACCTGTATATTGGCCAGGCGTCGCGGCCCTTTGCATCAGAAACGAACTTTGAGAGTGCCCTTAACGGCACGCCCCCAGCCGGGAACGCCCGGGGTTATCTCAAAATCCTCGTCGAGCAGGTTGAACGCTGCCACCTCAAGAGCAAACCGCTTGTCGAATGGCTCCCAAATCATGTTGGCATCAAGCGTCCAAAAGTCATCAAGCTCTGTCCCGATGTCGTCGCCGTCTCGCTTGCCGATATAATTGGCGGCGATTGTCGCTTTCACCTTCGCTTCGTTAACCCAGGTTAGGGCCACTTGACCCGAGTTTCGCGGGATGAACGGAAGGGCCCCACCGAAGTTGGCGCTTGTTTCATCCTTGTTTTCCGACTCCATGCGGGCGTAAGTCGCTGAAAGACCGAACCCATTGCCCAACGCAACATTGGCTGTGATGCTTGCCCGCTCAATGCTGCCTCGCTCCAGAGGCAGGCTGTCAATCGCCGGCAGCGCCGTCAGCGGCAACCCGATCGTCATGTCATGCAATTCCTGGTGCTGGTAGCCCATGGACGTGAAGAACCGATCAGTCCATTGGGAATCCCATTGCAACGCGACGGTATCGACGTAGCCGTCCAGCCCGACCGCAATCTGATTGGGCTGCAGCCCGAC
The DNA here is from genome assembly GCF_000312665.1 of Rhizobium mesoamericanum STM3625. GTDB lineage: Bacteria > Pseudomonadota > Alphaproteobacteria > Rhizobiales > Rhizobiaceae > Rhizobium > Rhizobium mesoamericanum. The sequence goes on from NZ_HF536773.1 coordinate 815,424, forward strand.
AATGCCGATCGGGGCAAGTGTCGGCACGCCTGTTTCTACGCTCTGGCGCATGAATGCAGCGCGCAACCATTGGTCCTGGATAGGCGCCCAAGCGACACCCAGCCGCGGTTCCAGACGACTGACGTCGGCGCCATCCCCATCCAGTCTCGTTGCATGCAGCGCATATTCTGCTGTCAGGTCTGGCGTAATCTCGTGCAACAAATCAACGTAAGCACGCGCCAGATTTGTTCGGCTGGACGCGTCGTCTGGGCCGCTCGTGATATCCGGGACAATCCCGAGTGGAAACAGCTCAAAAAGCTCGGCGAAGCTACTTCTATGGGTATCAATCCATCCGCCCTCGACACCGTATCGCCAAGTCAGGCCGTTGTCAGTGCCCAGACTGTGGCTGATGGCTGCGACATAGCTCTTGGACGATAAACTTTCCCGGGTTTGCCCGAAGGGGACTAAGTCCGGCGGTGGTCCTCCTAGAAATGGCACGGATGATTGGTCGAACACGAAGTCGTTCGTACTCTCCGACTTGATCTTTGAATAAAGAAGCGCGGCGTTCACGATATTTCGGTAGCCGAAGGTGTGACTCCAGCCTACGCCACTATTGAGATTATCCAGGCTGTTCTGCTGAGTGCGATAGAAGGGCAGTTCCGGTGGTGCGACTGGAACCCCGAAAAGAGGAATGAAAAGCTCATCGTTGAGCCGTGTCGAAGGCGATGGGTCAAGCGTCAACGAATTCAGATCGAAATCGCTGCGGGTCTGGTTGACGAACGCGACCACGCGATCATCTGGGGTGGGCGTGGCCGTTATATAGCCGTTGGCGTTCAGCAGTTTGGTCTCGGTGGAAAAATTGCCGAAGTCCGCATAGTCTCCTTCAGCCGGTATTTCCTCCCACTCGAAATTGCCGAAGAAGCTGATGGGGATTGTCTCGTTGCTAAAGCCCTGGATTTCGGCTTCGGCAACGCGTCCCGTGTGACCGCCAACGCTATTTATGCCGCCGCCAAGTGAGCCTTCAATGAACGGTGTGCGCAGCAACGTGGCCGATCTTGACCGGCCTGACAACATGTGCGGGTCGAGCAACAGTCCTTGAAACAGGGAAGAAAAGCTCGTTGCGTTGCTCGTGTTTTCGATCACGCTATCACCGAAGGTGATCGCATTCTTGAACGGATTGATACTGCCCTTGAGCGCCTGATCCGCAAAGCCGCTGCCTTCGAACGGATCAAAAACCGCGTCGCCATAATATCGCCCCCAGGCATCGAGCCCCTGCAGACGAAAGGCGTTGTTGAGCGTCGAGCCGGCATCCTGGTTGGCTCCAAGTGCGCTGAAATCTCCCCCACGGGCACGGGCGCGCCTCAAAAACTCTTGGGCGTTTGCGATCGCACCATCAGCGTCGTAGTCATCAATAGCGACTGCGGTTCGAAACGCCGAGATGACGGGATCATTCTTATCCAGTCGATCCGCATTTTCGACAGCCTGATTTGAAGGATCCCGCTCCCCTCTTTCGTAATGGCCTGCCGCGAGCATTAGCTGCGCTTGCGAGTAACTCGGATTGGCCGTCGACGCCGCAAGAAGGTCGTCGATCGCCTTTTCTTGTTCACCTGACTGGAGATAGTAGCGTCCACGCGCGAGAAGTGCCACGTCGAAGGCTGGGTCAGCAGCCAATGCCAGGTCGATCTCGCGCTTCGCTTCCTTCATACGCGACTGATCGAGATAAAGGACAGCGAGATTGGCGTGGCTGATCGGGTCGTCCGGATCGAGTTCAATCGCCTTCTTCAAGGCAGCTTCCGCTTCACGGCTAGCACCCCGGGCAGCCTGCAGAAGACCGAGATCGTTCCATGCCATCGAGGAACCCGGTGCCACTTTGATTGCGTTGTTCAGGTCCTTCAGCGCTGCCTCGAGATTACCTTCGAAGTCGGCACGATAGCGCGCGCGGGCCTGGAGGCCATCGGGATCGTTCGGGTCGATGGAGAGAGAACGCTCGATCGCTTCCTTCATTTGGACGCGGTCGTTGATAAGGAGTGCGAGTTGAGCACGCAATGCCGGCAGGCTGGAATCCGTCGGGAAGCGAGATTCCGCTTCCTTCATCGTCCTGATGGCGGCTGGAATATCTTCGAGGAAGCCGGCCGTATAAGCCTTCATGACGGCAGCGTAGGGACCGGTGACGTTGGAAGGTGGCCGCTCTACGTGGTCCGGGTCACGTAAGGATCGCGAATAGTAGCCACCGTAGGCAGCGATACTGCGGCGCTGAGGATCGAGCCCCGGCTCAGCACGCGAAAACAGCTTTGCAGCATCATCGTAACGTTTCTCTGAACCAGCGATCAGGGCTTCGATAAGATCGGCGCGGGCAAGTTGGCTTGCTGAAAGTTTGAGGGCCCGTGCCTTGGCCAACGACTTAAGGGCCTGCTGACGCCCATCGAACGACATCTGCACTTCGGCAAGTGTCAACCAATCTTCTGCAGTTCTTGCTTCCGGCGCCTTGGCCTCGATGCGGCTGCGTTCGGATCGCATTTTTTGCATCGGCAACGGCGAAGCGGGCATGAATGTAAAGCCGCTGCGCAGTGTCAGATAAAACAGCATCTGCTCGCGATCGTCAGGGGTAACGATGACCAGCTTGCGCGGCGCCTGCCCAATCGTTGCGACCGCCGCTTCACCCTGCGCGACCTCGACGCTGCCGTGCTCGTTCTTGAACTCGACCCGCCCCTCAAGCACGATCAGCGAGGTCTGGTCGCCCTTGACCGTCAGCGTCCAGTCAGTCCCGCGAATGGCGGCAGCAGCCGCCGGCGTCTCCACCGTCAGTCCCTGGCCACCGCGCTGAGCACGCGCCCACATGGTGCCAGATTGCAGATTGAGAACCGTATCGCCATCGGCGGCCATCTGCTTGACCTGCAGCGCGGAATTGCGGCCCAGGCGAACCTGCGTGTGATCTGCAAACAAGATCGCCAGCTGACCATTGGCATTGGTGCGCAGTACGTCACCGCCGAGCAGGTCCTGATGAAGGGCGACGTTCTGCCAGTTGGAGAGATCGACAAAGCGAACTTCCTCGCCCGTCTTGCGGTCAATGACCGAGCCGGCAGCCCGGCCCGTTCGCTGAAAAGGCTCCGCGAGGGCCGGCTGCGTCAGGCACAACGCAGCCACCATGATCACCGTGCCCCCGCACGAGAATCTCGTAGACCTACCCCTCATGCCTCAAGGTTTTGTCTACCTGTGCTTGAAAAGTCAAGTAGACATCATAGGACAGACTTGCTTTGCTTGGCGGGTGTAATATCAAGGAAACACTTTGGCACGGGGGGCTGCAGTGTGAGCGATTTTGAGAATGCCTCAGATTATTTGGTCAGCGTACCTTCGACTGATGACGTGGGCTCGGAATACATTGACCACATCAAGAAGATAAACGACATATTTTACGACCAGATCAAGATTTCTGATCAGAAGGCCGCCTATATCTTTACTTTCATGCTGGCCTTTTTAGTCACTTCCAGTGAAGGACGCGAGGTCTTTACCTGGGGCCGCTATGCACAAGGCACCCCACAGGGCATCGTTCTTTCTGGCGTCTTGGCACTGGCCTCGATCGTTTCTATCCTCTCAGCGATTCTGGTAGTTCTGCCGCGTCACGTTAACTCCTCGACTTCTCTCTTCTGGGGCACCTGGCCCAAGCATCGTGGTCATTTTCGCGAGGCGGCAATGAAGCGAGATAGGAGCTATCTTTTCGAGCAGTACGTTGAGAACGCGGATATCCTTGCAACCATTGCACGTGGAAAATACCGCTGTGTCAGCTATGCATTCCGAGCGTTGATGATCACTGTGGTCGCCTACATTCTTCTTCTGGTTAGCACCTAGTTGGAGAAAACAGTCCTCACTCGATCTTGAGGCAGCAGACAGGCTGGCATGCCGCTGGACGCCGGTTGCGACAGGAGCGCGCTTCGGCCCGTCCCTCCGGCTACGTCAACCGCCCGACGTTGCCTTGGCCGCCGTTCGGCGACCGGAAACAGGCCATGTAAGCGAAGTCACCAGGCGCCGTTCTGGGCAGGGCGGCGACTGCAGACTTCGTCGTGCTCTGAGCGATGTGGTTGGGGGTCAGACAGAGCCGATTGCGAGGCTGTATGGAAATGCATCGCTGCCGGCCGCAATCATGCGGGAAGCGTTTCCGTCTTAGACAGTTAATCCGCCTTTGCCTCCTCACCGGGAGTCCATCCGTAAGCACTCAGAATGGCCTTGGCGAGACCTGGAAATCGTTTGTCCAACTCCGAGCAGCGCGAATGGTTATGCATTTCCACGCCTTGACGTTCGCAGCGTATAAGACCGGCCTCGCGCAACACCTTGATGTGGTTCGATAGCGACGACTTGGGAATAACGCGCGCGCATATGTTGGCAAGAGCAGTACACGTCCCACCGGAGCTTCCTCCCGCAATTTGCGCAAATATCGCCGCGCGCTCCGGATCGGAGAGAGCATGCAGGATCGCTTCAGGCCGAACGTCCTCAATTGCTGGATGAAAGAGTGGTCTCATGTTTTTTGTATATGGGGACTTGAAACCCGGATCAACAGTTCCGAATTTCCGAACTACGGAACAATGCCGCCAATTCCGACGGCACTCCGAGTCGAAAGGAATGGGTCATGGGTAAGCTCGCTGGAAAAGTCGCCGTCGTGACGGGAGGCTCCAAAGGGATCGGTGCCGCGATTGCCAAGGCACTCGCAGCCGAAGGTGCTAAGGTGGTGGTGAACTACGCTTCGAGCAAGGCGGGAGCGGACGCAGTGGTCGAAACGATTACGGCAGCCGGTGGCAAGGCCATCGCGGTGCAGGGCGATGTTTCGAAGGCCGAACAGGCTCAGGGATTGGTGAAGGCTGCAGTCGAGGAATTCGGTAAGCTCGACGTGCTCGTCAACAATTCAGGGGTCTACGAGTTCGCGCCGATCGAAGAGGTGACCGAGGAACAGTATCGCCGCATGTTCGACGTGAACGTTCTGGGCGTTCTGCTGAGCACCCAGGCAGCGCTCAAGCATCTCGGTGAGGGTGGCAGCGTCATCAACATCTCGTCGGCTGCGACCAGCCTGGCTCCGCCGGCCTCCAGCGTCTACACCGGGACCAAGGGCGCATTGGACAGCATAACCAGCGTGCTTGCCAATGAGCTCGGCCCGCGCAAGATCCGGGTCAACGCGATCCTCCCTGGCATTGTCGAGACCGAGGGCACTCACACCGCAGGGTTCATCGGCTCGGATTTCGAGCGTAGCGCAGTGACCCAGACTCCGCTCGGCCGCATCGGCCAGCCGGACGACATCGCTGGCGTCGCTGTCTTCCTCGCTTCCGACGATGCTCGCTGGCTGACCGGCGAGCGATTGGTCGCCAGCGGCGGTTTTCGCTGATGATCGGCTACTAGTGCGCGCTCCTAAGAGGGCGCGCGCTCCGTTTCGCAGTTTTTAACATGATAGCATCGACGCGGATCGTTGGTCACCCCGCAGGCAAATGGTTTTGGGAAAGGCTCCAAATCAGTTTTTGGCGCTTCGGAACATTCCGGTCGACCCCTCGCCTGGTTCCCAGGGCGACACGGTGCGCCAGCTTCTCGGCCAGATTGGCTTTCCGGGCTATCTCGTCCCTCCTGATCGCGGTCAAGCTCCTTGGGGGGCCGCGATGCTCTCGCGGGTCAGCGTCGCGCTTTCCGACCTTGCCGGCGTTTTCCTTCCAGCAAGTCAACGGAGAGTTGACCCTAAAATTGTTGGAGCCGCCTAGACGAAGTGCTTCGTTCGGCCACATCTCTTGAAGACCAGCGCTCTGCACGGGGCGGATCCGCGCTTCGCTCCACGAAGAGGACTTTCTCGAAACCGGGGACGCAATCGAAGCACCAATGTCACCCGCGATGGGGCGAAGGGACATGAGAGGCACTTCGCCACGGAATGACAAACACTTTCGCGATCAAACGAACCTTGGCCGGATTGAGATGACAAAGCAGGCTGTACGAGAAACTACCGCGATGCTGTCTGCAATGACACCCGTCCTTAGCGAGGACGAGTTCGTCTTTTGTACAACCACTGACGAGGACATCATTCGGCGCGCGGCAATCGACGCGCTGGCGTCGTTTCGCGAGCATGAGGGAGTTTCCTTCATTCTTTCGAAAAGCAGGGCCTCAGAATTGGGCTTCAAGTGCGATACGCCGATGCGGCGGATCGTTCTCGAGGTTTTTTCGTCGCTGGAAGGTGTCGGACTGACGGCTGCTGTTGCCACTGCCCTCGCCGCGCACTCAATCCCCTGCAACATGGTTGCGGCCTACCATCACGACCATGTCTTCGTTCCGACCGCCGTGGCGGAGGTGGCACTGGAGATTTTGCAGAAGCTGCAGGAAGAGTCCTCCCGCTGAGATAGTGGATCACGCCACATGAGGGAGAAACAATTCCTCACACTCGCAATCCACTCTCTCAGCCCACGCCTTGACGCGGTTATTCCATGCTCTCGGCCTGCTACATCGGGAAGGCGGAGAAGTCCTACAGTTCCAGGAAATTTCTACCGAGGAGGCCGACCCTGAATGGAGGCGCGCGTCCGCTCGAAGCTTGGTGGAGATATTGCCGAAATCACCCCGCCAAAATGCCTTTCGAGTTCTCTGGATAGGTCGTCGGGGGAGGTCATCCCACGTTGGAAACGTTCGAACAGTAGCTTGGCTGCGATGTTGTATCGCTCAGGATGAGCAACACTATTGGCAGCACTGTATCCAGCCGCATCCAAGATGCCTTGCAGCATCGTGAGGTCCCTGGAATGTAAGACATAGCCGAATTCGGAAGACACTTCGGTCCTCCTTCAATTTGGGGCGAGGGCTCTGAGCCCTGATGCAGCAGCGCCCGTAACATTGGCTGCTGGACACATAACCATGCCTGAGCGTAGCTCCGGATGCAACGCAATTCGTGCAATTTTTATTTTTATCAGACTTCGATAACAAAACTGAAAATTGAGCTTGCGTTTCATGCCCCGAATGCCTATATGGCTCACATCGGCATTGCTGATGAGCGCTGGAACGCGTCTGCCGCTCGCAATTTGCCGCAAATTGCTTTCTGCTTTTGACCACGGATGTACTGGCACTGGTATGAGTAGCGATGTGAGGAAGGTCGGTGCGGTTTCGCCCCGGCCTTTTTTGTTGCCTGCTCCGCTGATCGCGATGCTAAGCATAGGCTATCTCACCAACGCACGCTAATAGCGAATCTTGGGATACGAGACAGACCGCTCAGCCGGCCTGTTCACTTTGCGACCCACGCTGCCTTATAGGGTTGCGCGCTGCGCGAATATACTGCGTAGCCGCTGGGAAACTTCGGCCAATGTCTAGGTGCCCATGGAAGCGCGCGAAAGTCCACCGGGGGCTCGCGGCGGCGATTTATCAAGCGGCATTATGAATGCCGAATATACGCGAGCAGTTTTGACTGTCGATCCTGATTTTGGTCAACCTTTGATTTCCATGTCACTTACACCGCCTTAGTCCTTGTTCATTTCTCACTTTTCTTCTTTCTTCCGCCTCGGTCTCACGCTTGATGAATGGACGCACAATTTTAACGCGTCCTTCCCACCACGTCCGGATCAAACTATCGGATATCCACACTGTACGAGTGTATAATTGCTGTAGAGGGAGCTTCCGCCTAGGGTACGGCTAAGTAGAGCCCAAGGCGTGGTTCCCGGAGTTGATACATGGTTCGGTAATGAGGCAATGCAAGCGGCAACCTCTGTGGTCGTTGATCCCTTCTCTTGCACATCGTCGTGCGGAGGCACTGGAAGACCTTTCCGCACCGACTCACCCTTGTCGGCGAAGTGCTTATGGGCGTGGTGACTAACACGCTCGCTCGACAGGCTAGGCGAGCTCCGAAGCGAAAACGCCGTGCTTTGGGTTTCGTCCAGAATTTCGATTGCTGCGTTTACCGATCGCCCGGTGCAGATCACCCCGTCAGCGGCGTTGCCTGGCTCTGTCATTCGGTTTGGTTATCGCTGTCGACCTGGGTTGGAGAGTTGCCTGGTGTCAACATTCGGCGCAGATGCCCGGGTACCAATGTTGACGCCGGCAACTTTTGCCACTATTTGACGACGGAGTGGGCGTTGTCAACATTCGAAGACTACTACGCAGATCAGAATGGAGTTTCAAATGGATCGTGAAGTACGCAGCGTAGCAGTACCGGAAGCCAGCACACACGCCAGTTCGTGGGGCCTGCGTTACCCGGCCTTGTCATGAGCACGGGCAGTAAGAACGAGGTCATGGAGTTCACCGGCATGTGGCCTCTCAAACCTGACTTCGATCTGAAGCAGATCACCGACACGCTAGGCCCCGGCGGTTGCTCGTCCCGCCCGGAGCATCGTTTGCTGCGATGACGACCAAGCTTGGACTGATCCGCACGATGCGCTGGTTCGTTGGTACGAGCGGGGAATTCGGCCCGACGCTCTATTTCATGTCGCAGTTCGACGGCTCGCTTGCCAGGTACTTCGATGACTTCGTGCTCAATGGTGCCGAGAACCTGGCGAAGGTGTGGGGTCAGTGCATCCCCCACCTCTCCGAATGCGACGGCGCGCGACGTCGTCGAGTACATCGCACGAGGCCAGATCAAGACCCCTCGCCTGCTACGATGTATTCCCGAGCCTCAGCATCAGCCAGATCTACAAGGCGGCCGATTGGTACGAGAAGACCCAGAGATTCCAGCGCGCGGTCGCAAAAGGTGATGGAGCGCTCGGGAAGCAGGTTAGCGCCTTCATCAAGGAGCTGGCGGAACCCTACCGGAGGTCGCGAGTGACGCGATCATCGAGACCGAGGCCGTCAGCGAATGGCAGTACGAGGACGTCGCTGAGCGGCTCCAGAAGTACGCGGCGGCAGAGTAGCAGGCCAACCCCACCCCGGCTCTCCGACCGTCGGATCGACCTTGGGCGTGTTCCCAAGGTCGATCGCAACCCCGAATACTGGGCTTCGAGTATCGCGACAATGACCACCCTCGCTCCTGTGAGGAGCCTGACGTCTGTCGATCTGAAAGACAATCTGCACGACATTCAGGACAACGAACGAGCAGGATCCGATCAATGGTGTCGGCGGAGTAGGATCGCAACCGTCGGTGCCCGGCGCCAAACAACCGTTCCTATTCGACCTGCCGACCTTCGCCACGGTGAAAAGTGGCGAATACCTGTTCGCCCCTGGGCTGAACGCGCTCAGGGGAATCATCGAACAGAAGTTTTGAACAGCGGGAAAAACTAAGGCGAACACAATGTCAGATCATTTCAGCGGCCCCATCGTTATTGACGATCCAGCGGCGGACATCACGGATTTCTACGCTTTCCCCAGCCCGGAACGCCCCGGAAATCTCGTCCTGATCATGAACGCGTTTCCGATGGCAACGGCGCAGGCCTTCTTCAGCGATGTCGTCACCTACCGTTTTAGACTGCGGCCGCTGTTCCGATCGGCTGGCAAGTTCCTGCATGGCCCAGCGGAACATACGATCGAAGTCCGCTTCCGAGATGGGCCGAGCGTGACCGCGGTTCAGAAAGGAACCGTCATCACGTCGGACGGGTGCGAGGCGGGGTTCGTTACTGGCGAACCCTTGGAACTGGATGGCATGCGTGTCTTCGCGGGACTGATCAGCGACCCCTTCTTCATGGATGTCCAGGCTACCATCCGCACGGATCTTTCGGGGAAGCTCTCCTTCAACGAGAAAGGTACGAACACCCTACAGTTCCGCGACGTACTCACGATCGTCGTTGAGGTAGAGGCGGCTTCGATTGTCGAACGTTTCGAAGGCGTCACCCTCGTTGCCGCTGTTGCGGAAACGATCGTTGCGCGGCGCGGCAAGCCTATCCGTCTCGAACGCGTCGGCCGGCCGCAAATCAAGAACGTCATGCTGTCAAACACGACACGCGACCCGAAGGGCGTCGAACTTCGCGACCTCTACAACAAGGAGGACGCGTTTTCCCTCTCCCGGGACTATCGGCCGCTCTACGAGGCGCGTCTCGCTGCGACCCTCGCGTTCTTCGATGCACTCGACGGCGCAACTGCATGGCCGCCAGCTGCCGACGGGCGCCACCCCGCGCTCGATTTGCTGATGGGAGATTACCTAGTCTTGGATCTTTCACGTCCCTTCGCGCCGGGAGGATTCCTGGAGATCGAGCGCGCGGCGCTCGAGTACAGATCGCACGCGACCGCTGGCGGTCGCTGGCTAGACGACGACATCCTGGACGAGATGCTTACGCTCTTCGTGAACAACGGCAGCGGCAAGCGCCTGGGCGACGGCGTCGATGGCCCAACCAAGCCGGCAGCTCTGGTCTTTCCCTACGTGCGCGAGCCCAACCGGCGCACGGATCTTCCCATGCCCGCGTTTGTGGAGAATTGAAAATGGACAACATCAATGATGGACGATGTGAGCTTTTGGAAGGCTATACAAGTAGATAGCGTTCCTAACGCTAACGCATCTCTTCACTGGCGGCGTATAAAAATGCTCTATTGTGAGCGCGCCGTCTTAAAGGCAACAAGCACCCGACCCTGCAGGGGCTCTGCCACCCGCGGCGATGCGGGCCCTCTTCCTCTGCCTGGCTACGAGCCTCGCAGATGTCCAAGAGCCGCCGAGCAGTCCTCTCAGATAGACCGCTCACAATCGACGAAAGTCGTTACCGAGCCCAGAGGCAGTACACGGATGGCAGAGCAAAGATACAGCCGTCGCAAGAACCTCAACATTTACTGGACGGTGTTCGATAAAGTCGTCGGACAGCCGGCGGTCATGGATGGGTTTGTCATGGACATGCTCACCGCCGAGGAGGTCGATAACCTGGTCGATTTGCTAAATCGCGGCAACCAACCGAGCCTCTGGGGCTTTGCCGAATCGTTTTAGAAGCAACACGACTGTCCATTAGATGCGGCGAAGCTCGCGCTGGAACGTGGCATCTCCGTTGGAGCATCGATAAGCGGGAACATCGTTGTGACGTTCCCATTGAACCCGCGAATCCTTGGCGACGTCGAACGCCGGGTGATGTTGTTCGTCGCAACCACAAGGAGAATCTATGTAGCCCTGAGTCTGCTGTGCAGACCATTCCACACCAAAATTCGGATAGACCAAAATTCCAGGCTGGAGACGGTTCCGTTGACACAGCGCTGGATCGTGCCGCTGGATAATCCCTCGTCGGATCGATTTGCTTTATCGCGAAGCCTTCCATCTCGTTCGGGTTTTTTTGGCTGAGGTCGATATGCTGGACCTCAATTCTCTCGGCCGAGAATATTGAGGGCGTCTTGCAATCGAAGGGCAGCCAGCGCCTTGGTTGCCTCGTCGGCGGGCCATCCGGCCTCCATAGCCGCCGACAGCACGGTGGTCTCGGTGTGAAGCTCCAGTCTCTCATAGAGGGACTCAAGCGCCTCTTGGGCGGTGACAACATGCTCGTCTGGAGGCGTGATAGGAGTCGGAGATACCGTCGGCATTCTGCGTCCCGTCCTAAGGTTCTGGAACCTGATTGGCCGTGGTTCCAACGTCTAGTGAATGGCTGCCGACGCCGGTGCGAACACCATCAATTTGGGGAGCCAGCATTCATGAGCAAAGATAAAACAAAGTGTGTAGGTCCGCAATCATACTTGTGTTTCCGCAAATTATACCGAGGCAGCACATAAGGCGGGTTGCTAGGGAATTATGACCGCTCAGCCACTCGTTTCGACCTGAAGCGTTCATGCGTTGCTCCCTCTCATAGCTAGGCGGCGCGCACGCGGCTAAAAGGAAATGCGGTAACGCAGTTCGGGACGAAGTTCTATCTGGTCGATGTCATCGGCCGTGGGAGGAGGAGCGCGCCGAAGGCAACTCGTCGCGAAGGAGCCGTGGTGGTCTGATTATTCATAGCGGGCCTCGATGGAAGACTCCTAAACCCTGGTATAAGCCGTCTCCTCCTCTTCGCTACCCGATCCTTCCTCAAGATCAATAGCAGGTCCAGCCGCGTCCTGTTACGGTCAGTGTACTTTCTCCCCTGCGGCAATGTCATCAAGCTCACAAAAGCGCTGATCACGCCTCGTGATGCCTGCACCAAGAAGAGAGTTGAGGCGGTTCACCGACGATCGGTGGCCGCCAAGCCGATGGGTCGGACTGTTTGCCTCTTCGTTCCTCCACGTTCCTTCCAAGGATTGATACAATGACAGACGAACTCCACCGCATCCAAATCGAGCTGGTCCCGCTGGCGATGTTTCCCAGCACATATGGGGAAGTTGGGCCTTGCGCTCCCGCCTCCCCGCTTCACACGCCGCCAGATATTTCATCATCGCCGACAACGGACTTGGAGGCTCATTTGATAATGTGCTCCGTCGTGCCACGCGAAACGATCAAGTCTCCCTGGGGACAAGCTTTGCACGCCTGGAGGTCCGCCTTTACCCTATACGTTACTGGAAGCCAGTTCGGTCTTTTGTGCTACTCCGTCGGGCTTGTCCGTCTTTTAGACAACTTCGGGATCTCTGCCCTTCAATGATTTCCGTGACCATGTATTAAGCCGGATCCGCATCTTGGGTCCGGAGTTAAGGCTCATCGAGCTTGGTGCCTAGCACTTTTAGCTGATGGAAACAGGTTCACGCTCTCCACGGCCTCGTCCAGTTTCCGGTCGCGCAATTTCGCACCGCGGTCGATGCGTTTGTTGCTTCCGCCAGTGCCGCCTGTCGGCGTGATGGCTCGTGAAGGTGAAACCAGCTCGGGCACCCCGTTCGTCTCGTGATGGAGAAGAGAGGAACTTCCGAAGCCTTCACGCTTCGCAGAAACCTGGCTGGCGCGAGAGCTTCAGCCAGTCGTTGGTCCCACTTAGTCTCCCAACAAGGCCTCTTGGCCGGCATTCTTTGCATCAGCGGTTTCGTCTCGTGCGAGAGGTAGGGTGAACTGAAACACTGCCCCACGAGGTTCATTCGCGGTGGCCCACAGCCGGCCCCCGTGAGCCTCGATGATCGAACGGCAGATCGCCAGGCCCATGCCCATGCCGCTGGATTTGGTCGTGTAGAAGGCCTCAAAAAGGCGGTCCATACATTGCGGGTCCAGGCCTGGACCCGAGTCGCGCACCCCGACGACCACGCCTCCTGAGGCCTCTGTCTCGGTGCTGATCAGCAACTCGCGCTTTTCCTCATCAAAGCCGCTCATCGCCTCGACGGCGTTCATGATCAGGTTCAGGATCACCTGTTGCAGCTGGACGCGATCTCCTTCCACGGACGGGAGGCTCGTTGTGAATTCGGTTTGCAGCGTGACGCCTTGGCGGAGCACTTCACTTGCGGTCAAGGCAATCACGTGACGAATGGCTTCATTGAGGTCGAGCTGCCCTTTGAGAGGGGGGGCCTTCTTCACCAATGCGCGGATTCGGCTAATGACATCGCCGGCCCTATTGGCGTTCTCGACGATCCGGCCGAGCGCCTGAGCCGCCTCCTCCAGATTCGGTGGTTGGGCACCGAGCCAGCGCAGGGCCGCCTGGGCGTTGGTGAGCGATGCGGCGAGCGGCTGATTGACTTCATGGGCGATGGAGGCTGTGAGCTGCCCCATGGTGGCGACGCGGTTTGCATGGGCCAGTTGCCCCTGCGCCTCGCGCAAGGCTTCCTCGCTCTCGCGCAACGCTTCTTCGGCCTGCCGGCGCTCAGTCAAATCGAGGACGAATGAGACACCCTCGTTCCCACTTCCTTCTAACAGTGCACCACCGATCAGCACCGGTAAACGGCTGCCGTCTTTGCGAAAGTACTCTTTCTCGAAGGGTTGGACCGCCCCGATCATCTTCAGCTCTGCGACAGTTCGTGCGTCGCGATCGCGCCATTCGACCGGCGTCAGGTCCGTCCAGCATAGCCGACCCGAGGCAATGTCGTCGCGGTCGTATCCTACCATGCTGAGGAACGCGTCGTTCGCCTCAAGAATGCGACCTTCGATATCCCAGATGACGATCCCGATGATGTTGGCCTTGACGAGGCGACGGATCTTGGCCTCGCGTTCAGCGAGATCGCGGTACAACCGCGTATTCTCCAGTGAAATTGCTGCCTGAGAGGCGAGCAGCTTCAGGATCGCGATACGGCCCGGCGCGAAGACATGAGGGGCAAGGTTGTTCTCAAGATAGAGTACTCCGGTCAGTTGGCCCTGGTTGAGCAACGGCACGCAGAGAATGGAACGAGCATGGTGCTGACAGATGTATGGGTCGGCGGAAAATGGACTCTGAGCTGTGGCATCGCCGAGAACCACGCTTTCGTTTGTGTGCAAGACATAGTGAAGGAGCGATTCCGGCAGCGTGGAAGCGGTCACGATCTCGTCACGCACGTGCACCACGACCGTGTCGCCGGCGGTCGTAGCCTCCGCCGTGATCCGTGACTCGCCGCCACGCGACAGGATCAACAGGCCGCGCTCGGCCCCTGCTTGCTCAACGGCAGTGCGCAAGACCGTGTCGATCAGCTTTTGAAGGACAATTTCGCCAGACACGGCTTGCGAGATTTTGATAACGGTTGCGAGATCGAGTTGTTCGAGGGGTGCATCAATGGTGCTTGTTGGAGGCGGAGCGCGTTCTTCGCTTCTTGGGTCAGGCCAGAGTTGGTCGAGTTGCCGAACCTTACCGTCGGCGCCCCAGCGTCGATAGCAGCCACGCGCGTTGCGGAGATAAAGACGGGTGAAGTCCTCGAAGCCGGCATGCGCATAAAAGCGGGCGGCGAGTTCATATGCGAGGGCCTCATGATGTATGAAACCGTTTGCGCGCGACGAGAGGATCGCTTGTTCGTAAAGACGCGCGGCGTCGAATTCGCGGCCTTCAAGGCGTGCGATCTCGGCGCCAACCAGCGCGGCTCGGTTCTCGAAGTTCTCCGGGCAATTCTTTGCATAGATCTGAAGCTGTCGGTGGTGGGCGACCAGAGCCTCCGTATGCCGCGTTCGCTGGTCAGCCATAGCAGAGTCGCAGCATGCGGCGCGGGCTAAGGCGCCGTAAAAATGATGCTCCGGCGTTTCTTCGAAATGCGCCACCGATGTCCACGGCAGCCTCTGCGCCCGCAATGATGCATCGACGGCCGCCTCATAGTCACCCGCAAAGAACCGCGCCTGGAGTTTTCTGACAAAGTAGCAGGTTTCCGCAAGAATCAAGTTCGGATCGTCTGAAAACCGGCGTTCAATCTCACGTTCGTCAAATTCGTCATCGTCAAGTGAGCCGAATTTCCGGGTCAAGCCACGTAGCGTCCGGACGAGGCCGAGTTGCGCGCTAGCGAGGTCTATGACGAACTGGAACCGCACATTCTGCGCAAACGTGACGCCAATCTCCGCTTGGCGTTGCACTTCGACGAGCGGATCTCCCGCCGCAAGCATGTTCGAATTCAAGCTGGCATAGCTGTATCCGGCAAAGGTGAGATCGCCGCTCTCGTTGGCAATCTCAAGCGCTCGCCACAAGATGTCGCGGCCGGTTCGAAAGTGTCGCGTCCACGGAATGACGTGCGCACCGAAGTCTTTATAAGTCCTGGCTTGGAAGCGCTTGAGTTCGCTCCCTTCGACCAGTTGGCAGCCAAGCCGACCGAATCGAAACCCGGCCGCATAATCACCGAAGCGTGGCCCAGCAATATAACCAAGTGACACATAATGGTAGCAGGACCCGTCGCTGTTGCCGCGCTCGAGGCTCAGATTAACAGCTAGGCAGATCGCCATGCATGCAAGATTCGCATCGGTATGCCATACCGCCCCCACAAGCCGGGTGAGGATATCCAGCGCCGCGCAGGAGGCCGGATCGCTCATCAACGGCAGATCAATGAGTTCCTCGATCGCGCGGCTCCCAAGCTGCGACCAGATCCGGCTGTATTCTCGTTGCACCTCCTCGTCGGCCGGATGCGGCGACCAGTCGATGCCGAGATGCTGCCTCAGGTAGTCGAGACCGACGGCGGCGGAGCGACTGGTCTGACCGAGCGCAGCATAGAGGTCGATCCGCAGGCAGGCGACAGCAGCCTGGTCGTCGGAGCAGACGGCGCGATTTGAAAGCTGCGCCAACCGCTCCTCCGCGTCCGCCAGTGCGCCAAGAAGGAACTCGCATTCGGCTCGGTTCAGCTCAAGCGCGAACACCAGTTGGTGCTGGCGTTCCCAAGCGTGTTCTGGCAGCAATGTCGTGCCGGCAGCGAAATAGTTGAGCGCTGAGGTGTATGCCGTCGAGGCCTTGGCCCGCTTGCCGGCCAAAAGGTTGAAGTGGCCCAGTTGCTCGCGCTCCCCAACTGAGGTGATCAGTGCGGCTCCGCGATTGAGCTGGCTGACAATCTCGAAAACATGATCGTCAATCAGCTCTGGCGCAGTGTTCGCCACAAGCAGTCTTCCTATGCGAAGATGGAACTCGGCGCGTCGCTCTTCCGGGATCAGCGAATAGGCGGCTTCCTGAACGCGATCGTGGACGAACCGGTAGGCGCCTGCCAGACGCTCGAGCAGTTCATGAGCGACGGCAGGCCGCAAGGCCCCGGGGACCTGCTCCTCCTGGATCCCGAGGACGAGTGCAAGCATCCTGGCATCAGCGATGTTTCCAATGCAGGCGAACTGCTGCAACGCCTCCCGCGTTTCCGGCGGGAGGCGCGCGAGCTTGCCGACCATGAGGTCCACGACGTTGTCGGTATATCCCTTGGCGTGAATGCGCTCGAGATCCCAGGACCAGGATGCCGCGTCATGATCGAAGGTGAGCATTCCCTCTTCCGCGAGCGAAAACAGGAACTGACGGACGAAGAACGGATTGCCGCCGGTCTTGTAGTGCATCATTTGTGCGAGCGGGGCTGCTCGCTCGGGCTGACAGTGGAGCGCATCTGAAATCAACTGCCGGAGATAGTCTTTAGTAAGCGGCGCAAGCGCGATTGCCGCGACCTTGCCGCCGGCCGCTTTGATCGCGTCGATCTTCCGCATTAGGGGATGAGCGGCAGTGACTTCGTTGTCGCGATAGGCACCGATGAACATGAGATGCTGCAGATCCGACCGGGTCAGCAGATCCTCCAACAGGTCGAGCGTCGCCGCGTCTAGCCATTGGAGATCGTCGAGGAACAGCGCCAGTGGATGTTCGGGTCTTGCAAAGACGCTGATGAACCGCCGGAATACCAGCTGAAATCGCCGTTGCGCGTCCTGTGGCGGAAGTTCGGCGACCGGCGGCTGGTCGCCGATAAGGAGCTTCAGTTCGGGGACCAGATCGACCATCAGCTGTCCGTTCGGCCCCAGCGCCTCGCTCAGAGCCTCGCGCCACGGCGCCAGATCGACCTCGCTTTTCACGAGGAGCCCTTTGAGAAGGCGCTGAAAGGCCTGCGCCAGGGTCGCATAAGGGATGTCGTGCTTGTACTGGTCGAATTTGCCGGACGCGAACAGCCCGCGCGGCGGCACCAGTGCTTTGTGGAGTTCATTGACGACCGCCGACTTGCCGATACCGGAATAGCCAGAGACGAGCACCAATTCCGGCGCCCCCCTCGACACCACGCGGTCGAAGGTGGTGAGCAATGTCTCGACCTCGTGCTTTCGCCCGTATAGCTTCTCTGGAGTCAGCAAGCGGTCCGGGATGTCGCGTTCGCCCAGCGGGAATGCCTCAATCCGGCACTGCATTTCCCATTGGTTAAGACAGCGGCGCAGATCGTATTCGACACCGCCTGCCGTCTGGTATCGTTCCTCGGCAGTTTTGGCGAGCAGCTTCATGACGATGGCCGAAACTGCCGGTGAAACATCCGCCGCCCGTTCGTTGGGCGGTATCGGCTGCCGTGCAATGTGGCAATGCACCCATTCCATCGGGTCGGAAGCGGCGAAGGGCAGTCTCCCGGTCAGCATTTCGTAGAAGGTCACGCCGAGCGCATAAAGGTCGCTGCGGGAGTCGATCGAGCGGTTCATGCGCCCAGTCTGCTCGGGGGCCATATAGGCAAGCGTTCCGGCGACTACTTCGGGCGGCTCGGGCGCCTGCCGTTCGCGGGAGAGTCGCGAGGCGATCCCGAAGCCGGTAAGCCGCACATCGGCGCCCGTGTCCGTTACTAGGATATTGGCTGGTTTGATGTCCTTGTGGACGAGGCCGCGCTCGTGTGCCCTGCCCAGCGCAGCGGCGATGTTGACCGCGAGGCGCAGGAAAAGCGCCGTCTCCATTGCTGTTCCGAGCCGCCGGGCGAGCGGCTCGCTGCCCGGATCTTCAAGCACCAGCAGGGTCCGGCCGCCCTCGCGCACCAGCGCAAGCGGTCGCACCGCCCATGCGCTATCGAGCTCATCCTTCAGTTCATATTCATGGACGAGGCGTTCGAGGCTTTGAAGTGTCGGGTGCTCGAGGGCCGAAAACACGACCAGTACCGAGTTCCACTTGCCGTCGGCGCCGCGGCGCCGCTCTCGGTGGAACACGCGATCCCCATCCTCCCAAAGAACGTCCAACCTGCTATCTCCACCAACGCAGAAGAAAGAGGATTTGCTGATTTGCCGACTTCGTCACCTCGCCTGTCTCATTTGGCACTGTCGTTTCGGAGATCCGTCCATCCATATGGGCAAAAACGAGCACATATGATGAACCGCGACCACTTCCCCACTTTCTTACCACATCTCGCAGATGCGTCCCAGCGGATCAACTGACTGGCCATCAGCCGCCCTTGGTCATGCTCCTCCGCTGCTGACGACCGCCCAGCGCCGCTAGGATAGCTGGGCGATCGCATGCATTCTCCCCGACATTGCCATTGCTGATTACGCGGCTACAGGGTTGTCTTCAACAGCCCGAACTTGGCAGGGAGTACTTGGAGGCGTGGACCTCGTCCCACATGGCGTGGCGCGATCTTCAAATCCATTCGCTCGGTCTGCGCGCGCGACCTCATCTGGTTATGCGAGAGGCCAAAAAAGGGAAGCCCCGGGAGGGGCTCAAGGTGGGCCGATCGGGGACGACACGGCCTGGGAGGAGGATTGAACCGCACGATAGCAGAGGGCTCCCGCCCTAGCTATTGGCCACCTGGAAGGATTAATTATCCATGCGGAGGGGGCTACCTATACGCGCGGCCAAGACCTTTATGCGTGCGGCTTTCCCGGCGCGAGCTTTAGCTTGTCAGCCATACGCGCGAGTTCGGGCAGGGACTTGGTGCCCATCTTCTGCATGACCTGGCTGCGGTGAACCTTCACGGTAATTTCACTCACGCCTAGATCGTTGGCAATCTGCTTGTTGAGCCGTCCGGTCACCACCAAAGCCATCACCTCACGCTCCCGAGGGGTCAGGCTATCGAAACGCGCACGTACCGTCGCCAACGCCCTTTCATTTTCAAGCCACACGCGGTCGCGCGCCAGGCCGACGTGAACGGCGTCGAGCAAATCCTGGTCTCGAAACGGTTTTGTCAGAAATTCGACCGCGCCCCCTTTCATCGCCTGGACGGACATGGGAATGTCGCCGTGCCCGGTGATGAAGACGATCGGCAGCTGAATATTTTGTCGCGACAGCTCGAGCTGAAAATCAAGACCGCTTTGTCCCGGAAGCCGCACATCAAGCACGAGACAGGTTGGTCCGTTGGGTCGTCCAGACCTGAGGAAGTCGCCCACCGAAGCGAGGAGATTAACGGCAAAGCCGACGGAACGGAGCAGACCGCCAAGCGCATCGCGGATATCCGGGTCATCATCGATAACAATGACGGTTGCTGCCTCGTCAGTCATGTCAGTGCCCTCCAAGGTCAACCGAAGCTGTGGATGTGCTGGATCGCACCCGCTGCAGCAGCAGTGGGCGATGCCAAGCAGCAGAGCGCCGATGACGCGATGAGAACACTCCTCCTCTCTCCTTCGTCGCTGCCGAACCCTTTCTTTGTACACGAGAATGCGCGCTAATGACCTCGGCCACAAGGCAAAATGCGGGATCGTTCTTGACAGCCAACATGTCTGAGCGAATATGTCGCCTTGGAAAACGCTCCTTCGGCCGGGTGGTCGCGCCACTGTCTGGCCGTTTCTCTCTTGGGCAGATATTCCGCAGGTGCTAGACAACTTATACGATCGTATAGCTTGCGAGACCTTTGTGGCCGCTCAATACTAAATCCTCCAGTCAAGCGCGCCACAACGCCAATTCGGCACGACGCCGAACGGCGAAGTCGGGAGGCGGCAGTGTCAACCAAGAGACCTCTGATTGCGATCGTCGACGACGACGAGTCGATGCGGGAGGCTATCAAGGGGCTCCTACGGTCGATGGGATTTGACGCCCAAACCTTTTCATCCGCGGATGATTTCTTGAGATTCCCTAATATCCGCGGCACGGTCTGTCTCGTGACGGACATCAACATGCCCGGAATGAGCGGGCTCGATCTGCATCACCGGCTTGTCGCCCTCGGCAAGAGCATTCCGACTGTTCTGATCACCGCCTTTCCGGAAAAGAATGTGCTCGCGTCTGCGTTGGGCGCTGGCATCGTCGGCTGCCTGACAAAACCGTTTGGCGAACAGGTTTTGCTTGATTGTATTCATTCTGCGTTGGCCTTTGGTAGTGAAGGCGAAAGCGGTTCGTAAGTCCCAAGGCCCTCTCCTCGACAAAGCGCGCTGCAACTTCACTTCGCGTGTTTCATAAAATGTTGCTCTTGCCGAATCCTAAGGACCCTTTGCGGACGCGAGGTTTTAAAGAGCCATTCTGGACCTGCTAGCAATTGCAAAACGCGTTGGTTTGCCATTACAGATCCCTGCTCCACAAAGATGGCTGCGGCTGTTCTCAAAAGGAGTTGCTGTGGTGTTGGCGGTGGGTAATTACCCCGCGCTGAGCAGGCGATCGTTGCCAACCAAGTCTACAAACTGGAATTGCCACCCCGGCCCTTTGCCAAGCCTCGCAGGGGAGGCTTCCTGCACATCTGTACCTCCGACTCATACAAACTAGTCGAATGGGCTAAACCAAGGGACATATGAGCATGACTGAAATTCAGAAAGTCTCCCCGTGAGTATAATTTACCGAGTTAATGCTTTGGGACTAGCCTCAAAGGTGCCCCACTGAAGGGGAATACCCGCGACCAAGGAAGCACAGTATGGCTGACACGTTGGAGCAGAATGATCCTGCCATCGAAGAACTGATGAAAGACGCAATAATCAGTTACATGCTGGACAATTTCGGCGTCGAGGATCGGTTGAAGGCAGTCGTCCAGAAGGTCGCCGTGGAACTGCTTGTGGAAGAGCTCGCTATTCTGAGGGAGAAGGTTGCGAGGGCCAAGTTGGCGTATATTCCGGTCGAAGATGTGTGGACAGCGGCTTAGGCTTAGGTCGGTCAGATAGTCCCAACCTCGGCAGGGGAAGTGTTTTGCGAGCGCTGCACCCGATCCTGGGCAATGTTAATGCGAGTGCGAAATCACGAGCTCGGTTGCTGGCCCCGATGCAAGCACCCAAAATGTCGGCAGGTCACCGATCGCGAAGCTTGGGATGTTGCGGATGTGAATGTTGCGGCCTGACGCCGGAGCGGTCGGCGCGACCAGTGGCGGCCGCGTGTCCGTATCACTCTGGTCCCCATTCTGCTGATCTTGGAGACCTCGTGCGATGTCAGCGGGCAAGCCGGCCAATGTTTGCGAGGGGCTCGTCGTCCCAATTGAAGCATGGAGCGAGGACAATGCAAGTTGGGCATGGCGCAGGATGCCATTCGTACGCCGGGTAAATCCGGCGGCATATCTGACCGGAGACCGGCTGCGCCTCGATCGTCTTCCCGCAACGACAAGTCTTGGATTACCCCGGAGCCCTCTCGGGCTCCTCCTCTTGTCCGGCTGTCGGCCAAAGCGGACGAGCTCTGATCAGATTGAACTGTAACTGAAGGACGTTGCGGCCCGTCGAGTTATACCTCCTGATGTCGGAGCTGCGACGCCTTCAGTGTCGAAGCCTGCCGGCCGCGGCGAGCATTTCCGCCGCAGTTGGAAAGATGCAAAGGCTGTCGGGACCGTCGCGCGCTTCAATTTGTACCCAGCGAACGACGCCATCGGCGTCGATCAGAAAGTGCCCGACAAGTTGTGTGGGGTGGTTTGCGAAGATGGCATTATCAACTTCAGTAAGCTCGAAGCCATCTTTGGCATTGAGCAAGGCATTGGCCGCCATCGGATGTAGCGCTTCCGGCAATTCGCCCGCCGGGTTGATGCGAGCGGCCTCGAATTGCTCCATGCTTGCCCGATAGGGCCATACTGGGTTCTCGCGGCTGTCCTTGGGCAGGAAGTTGCCATGCGGCACGCCGAACGCCCGGTGCGTGGTGCAATCTTGGTCACATAGGAGCATGACCGGCGTCGGCCGGTGTTCGAAATAGATGCGAGCGCGTTCCACGGGCGTGTTGATCACGGCAACAGTTTCTACTCCCGCGGCGCGCAGGGAAGGCTGTAGGCCACCGAGCTGTCCCAGGTGACGCCGACAGAACGGGCAGTGCAGCCCGCGGAAAAACGCGATCAGAAACGGCCGGCCGTGGAGGTTGGCGAGAGAAACCGTTTCCTTTTGATTTGCCGAGGGAAGTGCAAAGGCGGGCGCGTATTCCCCCGGTTGCAGCGGGCGTATCTGGTCTCCCATGGCATCTGTCCTTCAGGTAAATGCTGGGCTTGATCCAAGTCCAACACCTATCACGCCACGGCACCATTCGCTATCTTCACAGTGCAAATCGGTCGCGCTGCGAGCCTTCAGACGTTTTGCGACGAGCCAGGTCCCGTTTAACGCAAACCGCCGAGCGACTCGTCGCCTCTCGACCCCAACCGTCATCAAGCGGCCTTCGCGGCCTCAGGTTTGCCAAATCGACCGATATTATCATCTCCCCATGCCTTCAAAGCCACGAGAATAGGTTCGAGGCTGCGGCCGAGCGGCGAAATCGTATATTCGACCTTGGGCGGGACCTGGGCGTAGACCTTTCTTTCGATCAGGCCGTCGTCCTCAAGTTCGCGCAGTTGGTTTGTCAGGGTGCGTTGCGAAACGCCTGCGACGTAACGACGGATTTCGTTGAAGCGCATTGTCCCGCCAAGAAGATGGAACAGCACGACGCATTTCCATTTACCATCGATAAGGCTGATAGCAGCCTCCACCGAACAGCCGGGACTGCAGTCGAAGCGCGAATGACGGACTTTGGCCATGACAGTATCCTTGTTGCACCTACATGCACTTATGCATGTACTCGTTTGTGCCGTGCTTATCGAGCTTGCTGTGGCGTGACAAGGTCATCCCACCTCTGGGCCGGCCGCAAGATGCGGTCTGCCGAGGCGCAAGATGTCCGTGTCAATCTTACGCAAGTCACTGTCCGAAGAGGAAAAGCCACTTCTGAGAGAAGTCGCCCTTCGCGACGGTATCAAGATGGATACTATGTGCAAGCGTTGTGCGTATCCCTGAGCGAGGTACGTATCGCTACATGGAGGTCGCTGAGGGACATTCCGATCGCAGCCTGCGACCGAAGATCGTCAGCAACAACAAAAGAGGACTATCCATGTCTGGAAACAGCTTCATTTCACGCTCAGTCACACGAGAGGCCGCAGCTCGCCTTATCGCCAAGGCCATCGCCGCCTCCGAGCGCGTCGGCTTCGAACCGGTCGTCGCCATCGTTGACGCCGCCGGCAACCTGAAGGCTTTCGAACGGAGCGACAAGAGCTCCTACCTCGCCGTAAACATCGCCATCGACAAGGCCTACACGGCCGCGTCTTTCGGTCTCTCGACTGCGCAATGGGTCGATCTCCTCGAAGATCGCGGCGCATCCAACCTGAGGCATGTCCCCCGCGTCATGGCTGCCGCTGGCGGCTTCCCCATCATGGAAGACGGCGCGGTCATTGGCGGCCTCGGCATTTCCGGTGGAAGCTGGGCGCAGGACCAGGAAGCAGGCGAAGAAGCTCTTCGGAATTTCGGACAATGAATCGCCGGACAACTACAGGAGAAACTTTATGAGAGCCATCGGATACAGGTCCCCTTCTCCAATCTCGGTACAGGATTCGCTCGTCGATATCGTGCTGCCGAAGCCTGCGCCTGAGGGCCGTGACATCCTCGTCGATGTGAAGGCCGTTTCTGTCAACCCGGTGGACTACAAGGTTCGCCGAAGCACTCCTCCGGCAGCCGGCCTCGAATGGAAGGTCGTAGGCTTTGATGCCGTGGGGGTTGTTGCCGCCGTCGGTAACGAGGTCGCCAGTTTCAAGCCCGGCGACGAAGTCTGGTACGCAGGGTCGATTACCCGTCCAGGCGCGAACGCCGAATTTCATCTCGTCGACGAGCGCATTGTCGGGAAGAAGCCATCGAAGCTCGCCTGGGCAGACGCCGCGGCACTTCCGCTGACGTCGCTCACCGCGTGGGAGGCGTTCTTCGACCGCCTCGACGTCCAGAAGCCTGTGCCAGGCGCTTCTCCTGCCATCTTGATCATCGGCGGCGCTGGCGGTGTAGGATCGATCGCCATCCAGATCGCCCGGCAGTTCACCGATCTGACCGTCATCGCGACGGCCTCGCGTCCGGAAACAAAAGAATTCGTCAAATCGCTTGGTGCACACCTTGTTATTGATCATTCCAAGCCGCTCGCTGGCGAGATCGCGGCACTCGGCATCGGCGCTCTTGCCTTCGTCTTCTCTACGACCCAGACGGCGCAGCACATCGACGACATTGCAGAGCTCATCGCCCCGCATGGCCGCTTCTGCTTCATCGACGACCCGTCAGGATTCGACATCATGAAGTTCAAGCGGAAGTCGGTGTCGATCCATCACGAGCTGATGTTTACACGCGCCATCTACGGGACACCTGACATGGACGAGCAGGCACGAATCCTTAACGAGATTTCTAGCGCAGTTGACGACGGACGGATCCGCTCGACTGCGATGCAGCACCTCGGCGTGATCAATGCCGAAAACCTGAAAAAGGCCCACAAACAGCTCGAGAGCGGCTCAACGATCGGCAAAGTGGTACTCGAAGGCTTCGCCTGATCGAAGACGGAGTGTTCCGGTCACCGGGCCGCTCTTTCATTCAGATACTTGCGACTCCTCTAGCCTCCGATGTGCGGGTATTTTCTTGCCGAGAGAAAGCATTTTTGTAACCGAAGTTCTGCTCGCACATTTGTTTATCCGTCGGAATTTCATGCCCAATGTTTCGTGAATGCGCAGTAGCAGTTCTACAAGGAAAGCACATGATAAGCGATGACGGCTGCAACCATGATCCACGTAACAACAATTGCAGCCATAGCAACTCTGCTGACGGGCCTGTCGTGACGTTTGGACGCTTCGACTCGATACTCCTGCATCAGAGTTGCCGGAATGAGACGCAGGGCGAGCATGATTCCTAACGGAACAATTAGGAGATCGTCGAGGTAACCAATGACCGGAATAAAGTCTGGGATCAGATCGATTGGCGACAACGCGTAAGCGGCCACAGCACCAGCGACGATTTTCGCTGCAAGAGGGGTACGTGGATCACGGGCCGCAATCCACAAAGCCAGAACATCACGTTTGAGCGCACGAGCCCATTGTTTAGCGTTGTCCAGCCATTTGCTCACGATACAGACCTGTCCATCCCTTCGATCCGAGTACAGAGCGAAACAGTTAAGACGTTTCGGGCGATGTCGAAGCACTGTGATTGAAGATCCGGTCAAACAAGTAGCTTAATTTTCTTGAGGCTGCGGCCGTTATGTGATCGGCATCTTTGTACAGGGGCAGCCCGTCACGCACGGCGTCGCAGTGTCCGTTGGAACAAAATGCCGGGAGAGGATCGACGATGCCGGTATTATGTTGCTCTGCCATGCGCGTCACGAGCGCGCGAGACAAGGCCTGCCGCTTCATGATGTATTCCCAAGGTGGCGCGATGTCTTGTGAGGCACCAAACATCTTAGCCTTTGCGGCGGCTTCCGGGACGTATCGGCCCATTTCCGGTACATCGTGGACAAGAACAACCTTCGTCCCCGATGCTCTCAGATCCGTCAAAAGTTTATCGAGGGCGCGGGCGATGGGAGCAGATTCGTCGGAAACCGGGGGCGGGATCGACGGATCGAAATAAACGCCTTGGTTAGGCAGCTCAGCGGCATGAACATATTTGGGCCAATAGGCAACCAAGATGACCAGCGGAATGTGTTGCGATGTTACCAGATCGCGCACTGCTGTATTGAACTCGTTGCAATGAGATTGGGGTGACATCACAAGGTCGGGCAGTGGAGGACAGGACCCGTGTCCCGCAAAGAGCCCAGACACGCCAGCACGTCGCGCTGCTTCGTCAATGGCCGGCGTCATCGCTCCCGCGTGAGAATCTCCCCACACCAGGAATTTAGGCGTTCCCTTTCCTGCCGTTCCGACCGAGCAGAGTCTTCCGGCGCGAACATCTGCCGAGGTTATCCCGCTATTATCCCAATCAATAAAACAGGGCGGGTTTCCGAATTGACTGGTGTCGTAAGTGGCAGCGTAAACCTTGTAGATTGCGGCGGGTAGCCGATCAGGGGCTCCCTTAAATTCGGTGACCAATGCGCCGAACACGATGGCTGTCGTCCCGCAGGTCAAGGCTCCGGCGATGAGCGCTTGCCGTCCTATCCGCGACTTGGTGCCCCGGAAAGGGCGCTCCACGAAAACCCATGAGCCCGTTGCAAGACAAACCGAAGCCGCGACAACGAGCCATCCTTCAGCTGTCGTCAAGGCGTGGCCAGAAACGAAAGGAAAGAACACGATTAATGGCCAATGCCACAAATAAAGGGAATAAGAGATGAGACCGACGAATACCATAGGTCGAGAGCGGAGCAATCGAGCCGGTCCCTGGCTTTCCTTTCCGAAAGCTATGACGAGCGCTGCGCCCAAGCATGGCACGAGCGCTGACAAACCGGGAAACGTGGTCCGATCAGTGAAACCGAATACGCCGACGGCAATCATGGCCAATCCAATAGTGACCAGAAGTTCCCTAAGACTTGCCGCGACACCCCCTGTCAACGGGATCAAGGCGATAAAAGCACCAAGAAGCAGCTCCCAAGCCCTGAATTGCAGAAGATAGAATGCACTGGCCTGAGAACGCGTCACCATCCATGCACTTGCCGCAAGTGAGACCAGAAACAATATCCCGATGATGGCCATCAGTCGTTTCGGCGCAAATCGTTGGATGACCATCAGGAGCACAGGAAACAAGATGTAGAACTGTTCCTCGACCGCCAGCGACCAAGTGTGAAGCAAGGGCTTCGTGTGCGCAGCGATATCGAAATAGTTGCTTTCGTTACGGAATTGAATGTTCGAGCCGAACAGGGCCGCTGCTCTGACACTACGGGCAAAATGCTCCATCTCAACAGGCATCAAAAAATACCATGCAGCGATCACGCATACGGAAATCATAGCGAAAAGAGCTGGTAGTATTCGGCGGACGCGGCGCTCGTAAAAGCGTAACAGACTGAACCGCCCACGTTCCAGTTCGCCAGCGATCAAGGTCGTCATCAGGAAACCCGAGATGACGAAAAAGACATCCACGCCAACAAACCCACCAGTGAACCCCGGAATCTCGGCGTGATAGAGGATCACGGGAAGAATTGCGATTGCACGAAGTCCATCGATCTCAGAACGGTAGGCAAAGCCAGTTGGCAATCTTCCGATGTCGTTTAGCGCATGGGCTTGCCGGTATGCTATAGTCAATCTGTCATCTCCGTGTCTTCCGAGTTCAGAAGCTCTATCCGAGGAAACTGATGGCAAAATGAACGCTGAAACTTGGCGGGACGCGGTAAATTGGCGCAGCGCTAACATATTTCGCCACGACCAAACTAAGAGACGCTGTCAGCCCGCAAATGCCCCCACGCTTTTGGATATTCCAAAACAGCAGACTATCGATTTCGCATTGTTTGTGGCCATTCGCGATGGCAGTCCGCACTCAGGTTAAATATGCGAACGGATCAACAGAGTTGAGCTAGTCTCGATCAGTGAGGCGATGATTGCCCAGTTCTCAGCCCCGTGTCGTGACCTGCGAAGAGAGTATTTTTGCGGTTCAGGGCTATCGGCCTGTTCTCTCGACTGTGTTGTTATCGATTTCGATACGACCGTCGGTCCCCCGGGTTCTATCGTCCTAACGACAGGCGATTGCCGAACGCGGAGTTCTGCAAGTGGCCCCTTTGCTGCGTGCGCGGTCGATCCGAGGAACGTGCAGTGTGTGCTAGAATGCGGCCCGAAGGCGGACGCGACCGACGCACTGCAAGGGGCGGTGTGATCGTACCGGAATTTCCGCGACCGAGAGCCGACGTTGTACTCTTGAAAGGGGAGACGAGGACGATGCCGACAACACAGCAACCCAGTCTGATAGTTCGACAGAAATCCCCACCGAACATCGAGTTTCCGTTTGCGTCGCTCTCCGATTGGCTGATCCCAACCGAGCTGTTCTTCGTGCGAAACCATTTCCCGTCGCCAGACCTCGATGCCCGAGACTGGAGATTGCGCGTTGACGGGGCGGTGGAGCGGTCGGTCGAACTTGACCTCGATAGCATCAAGGCGATGCGGAGCACGACTTTCACCGCCGTCGTCGAGTGCGCAGGCAACGGGCGCGTCTACTATGTGCCGCCGATGGAGGGGTTGCAATGGCAGAACGGAGCCGTCGGCAATGCCGCGTGGACAGGTGTTCTTCTGCGCGAGATTTTGGAAATGGCGGGCGTTAAGCGAACCGCACGTGAGGTTCTGCTCGTAGGCGCCGACAGGGGCGTCGTCGACACGAACAAGAAAACGGCTTCTCCCGGCCCGATCGCTTTTGCGCGCAGTTTACCGCTTGAGAAGGCCATCGCTGACAGCACGATCCTTGCCTATTCGATGAACGAGCAGCCGTTGACGCGCGATCACGGCTACCCGCTCCGCGCGGTCGTGGGTGGCTGGTTCGGCATGGCTTGGGTCAAGTGGATCACACATATCACGGTTGTGGAGCAACCGTTCCTTGGCTACTGGCAGGCGCGCGACTATTTCCGTTGGGAGCGCAGCCTCGGGGAACCGAGGCTGGTCCCCCTCACGGAGATGGAGGTCAAGGCGCAGATCGCGCGTCCCGTACAGGGGGCGCATCTCATCGTCGGCCAACCGTGCCGGATTTTCGGAGCTGCCTGGAGCGGAGAGGCCGGTATTCAGCAGGTGCAGGTCTGCACCGGAGATGGCAGAGGCTGGCGCGATGGAAGGCTCCTCGAAACAGAACGACCCTTTGCATGGCGCTTGTGGGAGTACATGTGGACCCCTGAAGAAGTGGGACGATATATGCTGCGATGTCGCGCGATGGATGAGGCCGGGCGCGTGCAGCCCGACGTCCAGCGTTCCGACTGCGAGAGCTACGCGGCCAACTGGATCATTCCGGTGGAGGTTACAGTCATTCCCGAGCCACAGACGTACGAGGAGGAATTCGTGATCTAATCGCCCGCACGAGGCGGGATGTTGGCTTTTGGCACGTTTGGCCGAATGCAGGTAGTGGCCCGAACCGATCATTGGCCGTCGCAAAAGCCCGCCGCGAAACTCCAAATTTTGCCACAGAGTTTTGCGCCGAAAATCCTCGAACGTTCTCAGGAAAGACCGGAGTGTCACAAAAGTCAGGATTTCGGACTACAGATGGATTGTAGCCCACAAGCGCGATTTCGACCGACTGAAACGGCGATCGGAAAAGCAGGGCTCGACAGGGTACGCGGCTCATTTCGCACCGCCTCTCCTCCCAATCGGGAAGGCCGCGATGCGCGATTGCCACTGGATCACAGCCGGGAGATTTGCCATCCTGTTATCATGACCTTGGTATTTCACATCCCCATCGCGAGCAGCGGACGAATTAACCGCCCGGCCTGATGCGTCGGGCCGGGTCTATGCCCATGTGAATAATCACGATGCTACCCGCATCTGCGAAGGTCTTTGATTATGCTTTTAGAACAACCCACTCTACACCTCGTGTGCGGCAAGATAGCGGCTGGAAAGTCAACACTTACAAGCGCTTTGGAGAAAAGGCCGAATACGGTTTTGGTGAAAGAAGACTATTGGCTGGGCCGGCTCTACCCCGGCGAGCAAAACAGCCTTGCCGACTATGTGCGTAATTCGACGCGCTTGCGTGATGCAATGGCCGCACATCTCGTCGATCTGCTGCGATCCGGACTATCGGTCGTGCTGGATTTCCCTGCAAACACGCCAGCCAGTCGAGCATGGATGCGCACCCTGTTTGAGCAGGCCGGATGCGCCCACCAACTTCACTTTCTTGACGTATCGGACGAGGTTTGCAAAGCCCGGCTCCGACAGAGGAATATGGACGGCACGCACGAGTTTAGCGTCAGCGATGAAGACTTTTCCCTCTTCACCAAGCACTTTGTTCCCCCGCTCCTGACGAAGGGTTCGACGTAGTGTTACATCGTTCTGATGACCGTCCACTACCGCGCCCCGCGCGTCGGTAGCGGAGGCCATCAAACAAGGTAGGGTTCGGGTCTTGGGGCTGTCTTCAAGATCCTGAATCTCTGGACATAAATGCCTGCCGCAATATACAGCCGAAAGTTTCGTGACGTACAAATTCGCCGGCTGGATGGGCGCTTTGTATAAGCCGACCGCAATGTACACCCATACCAACATGCTGCGCAGCTGGCATTGACGCATCCCCCGAAACTCTGCGCTGGTTCCGGGCCGATCACCATACCGACTATCCGGCACGCCTCTGTAGGATTTGCAGCGCTGCCGGGAAGGCCGATGTAGGTTGAAATACGATGAGAACGTTGAATCTAATCCTGCACGGCCATGACCACCTTATATCAATGGAAAGTTGGTTGCTCGATGGACCAGACTGACACTTCCGCCGCAGTGCGAAACCTCGAAGCCCAAGCCGCCATATGCGATGCGCTCGGTTCGCCCTTCTCTGCCAAGGTCTGCCGCGCGCTTGTCGAGGGATTGGATCTCTCGACCGCTACCGGCCGACGCGCGCTCGGCTGGCCTGGCAACGCGACGGCCGACGCACTGGCGCTCAGGCTGCTGGGTGCCTTGCATGGACTCGTGTTGCGCGGCGCTGACGAAGGACTTGCTGCAGTGTATCCGCCGCGAGAGGTTGGCGATTCCATGCTACGGGACGCGATCACCGCTGCGATACGACAGCACGACGAGGGATTGTGCCAGGCGCTTGACAGCGTGCCGCAGACCAACGAAGTCGCTCGGTCGGCAATGCTATTGCCAGGCTTCCTCTCGATAGCGCGAGAGGCCGGTGTGCCGCTCGAAATTGCCGAAATCGGCGCAAGCGCCGGACTGAACCTCAACTTCGACCGCTTCCACTATCGTTATGGCACTGCCCAATGGGGCAGCTCCGCTTCCCCGGTTCGCCTCGCACCGGACCTCCGCGGCAATGTTCCGCCGCTCGATGGAGCGCTGACGATTTCGGCGCGCTCTGGTTGTGACATCGCGCCGGTCGATCTCTCGAGCGAGGCTGCGCGGCTTCGCCTCAGATCTTTTATCTGGGCCGACCAAGCCTCTCGACTTCAGCGACTGGACACGGCGATCGGGGTGGCTGTGGCAGCGCCTGTCACGCTAATTCAAGCCGACGCGGCCGATTTCGTGCGGCAAAAACTGGCTGCGCGATCAGAAGAGTCGGTTTTCGTGGTGTTTCATTCGGCTGTGTGGGACTACCTGCCCCACCCAACGCGGGATGCAATCAAGGAGGCCATACGCCAAGCCGGCACTGTGGCCACGAAACGATCTCCGCTTGCCTGGCTTTCCGTAGAACCGCTCGCCGCCGGCGCGCCACATGCGGTGCTGCGGCTAACAATTTGGCCACATGGCGAAACCAGGCAACTCGCCGCCTGCGACCACCATGGTCGCTGGATCGAGTGGCTATAGGAACTGGGCCTTAGCGACCCGCGGCCGCTACGCTAGTGGGTCGCCCACTTCGGGGATTTCGCAATAGAGGAAGACGGGCGTGCCATTGCGCGCTACACTAAGTCGGGAACTTACTGCCGAAGTCGTTGTTTGGTGCTTTTCCGGCCCAAAGATTTCCGTCCGCGCTGTGATCCTCGATCTTTCGCAAGCGCGAAGCTCTGGCTAAAGGGGCATCCTCAGACGCTCAGGGCTGTAATGCCTTGCAGGATGGAGAGCGATGATGTGAAGCACGGTTCCAATCAGCACAGAGGCTCTGCAAGCGCCCCAGAGGCGCAATCGTACCTTGAGGCGATATTTCGCACAACGCGCCAGTCCCTCATCGTTCTCACGCGCGACCTCGTGGTAGAAAGGGTCAATCGCGCTTTCCTGCAAATGTTTGACGTCGGTGTTGACGAAACTGAGGGCGTAAAGCTGTACGACCTTGGCAACCGCCAATGGGATATCCCAGCACTTCGGGAACTGCTCGAACGGATCCTTCCGGACAGTACAGAAATCACTGACTATCGGGTTGATCACGCCTTCGAAAATATCGGTCGTCGCACGATGATGCTGAACGCGTTCATGATGCGGCGCGAGGGTAGCAATGACCGCATCCTCCTTTCCATCGAGGACGTCACGGAACGCGAACACGCCCTATGGGAGCTCGAGGGTCAGAAGGAATATGCTGATAAGATCGTGGACGCATCCCGCGACGCGTTGCTGATCCTCGATTGGGACCTGAGGGTCAAATCGGCCAATCAGACCTTCTACGAGACCTTCAAGGTTGATCAAGAAAACACAGAGGGACGACTCGTCTACGAGCTGGGAAACAACCAATGGGACATCCCGGCGCTGCGGACGCTGCTCGAAGAGGTCTTACCTGACAACAACGCGTTCGATGACTTCGAGGTTGACCACGAGTTCGAACTCATTGGGCGAAAGAACATGGTCCTGAACGCCCGGCGGATTGATCATATGCAACTCATCCTGCTGGCAATCGAGGACAGGACTGAGCGGCGGCAGCGGGAGGAGCGTCAGGCGTTTCTGCTGAAGCTCAGCGATACCTTGCGCTCCTTGGGAGACCCTGGGGCTGTACTGACGCAGGCGATGGAGCTTCTCCTTCAGCATCTGGGCCTGATCGGTGCTTCTTTCTACGAGGTCGATGATGACCAGAACAAGATGTTGCGGCGAGCAAGCGTCGAGACCGTCTCTGTCGTTTGGCCCGACATACTCAGGATGTCCGATTTTGCACCCGACATATCCGCCGCTTACACGGCCGGAAAAAAATACGTGGTCAGCGACGCCGAGACCGATCCGCGACTGTCTGAAGAGGGGCGCGCGGCCATCCGAGCTTTGGCAATTCGAAGCCTGGCAGGTGTTCCGCTGGTCAAGGACGGCAACCTTGTCGCTGTGTTGCACGCACTGGAGCCGCGAGAATGGCAGGACGAAGAACTGCGGCTGGTCGAGGAGGTCATGGATCGGACGTGGGCGGCCGTCGAGCGTGCGCGCGCGGAGGCAACATTGCGCGAGAGCGAAAGTCGACTGGCTGCCGCTTTCCAAAGTGTGCCGGCCGGCCTCGCCGTTATCGATGCCGAAGGACAGGTGGTTGTCGCGAACGACGAGTTTCGGCGTTTCCTACCCAGTGGTGTCATCCCGTCGCGCGATCGCAGCCGCGGAGACCGTTGGAAGGCGTGGAACGAAGACGGCGAGCCGCTCCCAAAGGATAATTGGCCTAACGCAAGGGCGCTGCGCGGGGAAAGGGTCGTACCCGGCCAGGAGCTTCTTTACACTGACGACGAGGGTCGGCAGTTCTGGACCGACGTAGCGACAGCGCCAACGATGGATGCTGCGGGTAATGTGACCGGATGCATCTCCGTCATCAGTGACATCACAGAACGCAAGCGAGTTGAGACTGCCCTCAGAGCCAGTGAGGCAAGCCTTGAGGTCGAGCTCAGACAGACCGCTCTGCTGCATCAGTTGGCTGTCAGAATGACGCGGGAAGAAAGTGTGTCAGCCCTCTATGAGGAAATCCTGTCGACCGCCATTGCCATCGCGGGTTCCGATGCCGGGACGGTCCAGGCCTATGATCCCGAGACCAGCTCACTTGTGCTGCTTGTGACGAAGGGCATCCCTCGCGAGATGATCGATTACTTTCATCACGTTGACGCCGACAGCAGGACGGGTTGTGGCATCGCACTAGCTACCGGCCAGCGGAGCTTCGTCGATTTCGACCCCAACGACACTGACCGGGCGTGCCAGATGCATGTCGAAGCAGGGCTTCGTTCTGCTCAGGCAACACCGCTGCTGTCGCGCGGTGGAGCACCCATCGGCATGCTGAACACTCATTGGCGATCCTCCGGACATCGGCCGAGTGGGGACCAGTTGCGCTTTCTTGATCTGTTGGCGCGCCAGGCTGCCGACCTGATCGAGCAGCGGCGGGCCGAGGCGGCGTTGCGGGAAAGCGAAGAAAAGCTTCGCCAGTTCGGCGACGCCTCGCAGGATGTGCTCTGGATTCGGGATGCAGAAACGCTGGCTTGGACCTATCTCACGCCAGCGTTCGAGGTCATCTATGGAGTGAGCCGCGACCAGGCACTTAGGGGAGACACCTTTGACAACTGGCTTGAATTGATCCTCCCCGAGGACCGCGAGCATACCCGGTCCATGATCGATTTTGTACGCTCCGGCGAACCTGCAACCTTCGAATACCGCATAAAGCGCCAACCTGATGGTCAAATCCGGTGGCTCCGGGACACTGACTTCCCAATTCGAGGGCATAACGGCAAGGTCGTCAGCATCGGCGGCATCGGGCAGGACATTACCTCGATGAAGGCATCCGAGGTGCTTTTAGCCAACAGCGAGGAACGTCTCAGGAGCGCGGCGGAAATCGCCCGGTTTGCGCTTTGGGATTGGAATGTTCAGAGCGGTGACGTGACCTGGTCAGACGAACATTTCCGCATGCAGGGTTACGAGGTCGGCGAGGTCAAGCCCAGCTTTGAGGCATGGATTGCTCGCGTGCATCCAGATGACCGGGAGGACACCCAAGCGGCCATTGCGATTGCCCGCGACACACGTAGCGAATACGTCCACGAATTTCGGACCCTCCACCCTGACGGCTCATTGCATTGGCTATCTGCGCGAGGGCGGTTCTTCTACGATGGGGAGCACCCCGTCCGGATGATAGGAGCAATGCTTGACACGACCGAACGGCATGAATGGGAGGAGCGACAAAAGCTGCTGATCGCCGAGTTGCAGCATCGCACGCGCAATCTTTTGGGCGTTGTGCGATCCATGGCGGATGCTACCGCACGCAGCAGCGCGGATTTCCCTGACTTCAGGGCACGCTACCGTGACCGCATTGCAGCTCTAGCCAGAGTGCAGGGTCTTCTATCGCGTCTTAATGAGCATGATCGGGTCATGTTCGATGAGTTGATAACCACAGAACTCACGGCAATGGGCGCTGAACCCGACCGTGTGAAGGTAGAAGGCCCGAAAGGCGTCCGCTTGCGCTCTTCGACTGTTCAAATATTGGCGATCGCGATCCACGAACTGGCGACAAATGCATCGAAATATGGCGCGCTCGTGCAACCGTCCGGGCAGTTACAGGTTCGGTGGACATTCGAGCCCGCTGGCGCCTCGGACAAGCCATGGCTGCACATCGACTGGCGTGAGACTGGATTGACCCTGCCTCCTGCGGATGCGCCGAGTGGAACAGGTCAAGGTCGCGAGCTGATCGAAAAGGCCTTGCCTTATCAGCTTGGCGCGAAGACGTCATATAGCTTCGAACCTGACGGACTGCACTGTACGATCTCGATTCCGGTCTCGACGGCAGTCAAGGAGGCAGAACATGCCTGAGCACGGCATAGCCGGTCTTCGTATCCTCGTCGTCGAAGACGAGTACATGCTCGCCAACGAGCTGCGAAATGAGCTTGAGCAGGAGGGGGCAGTGGTCATAGGTCCAGTCGGTCGCCTCGAAATCGCGTTCGAGCTGCTTGAAAGCGAAGGGCAAATCGACAGTGCTATCCTCGATGTCAACGTTGGCGATGATGATGTCTTTCCAATCGCCGAAGCTTTAGCTGATCGTAACGTGCCATTCGTTTTCGCCACCGGCTACGACGCGTCGACGATTCCTTCGAAGTTCAGCAGCGTTCCAGTCTGCGACAAGCCAGTCGAGATGTATCGGTTGAAGCAGGCGCTTAAAGAGGCCTGACAGCTGCCCAGTAGAACTTCTGCCGGATCGCCGATTTGGCGGGTTAGGGGATCATTTCGGCAGGACGGCGAATTGCCAAGGCCAGTTTGTCGGGCGAGCGCCGTTTGGGCCGATATCATGCACGATTACGGCTACACCTAATGGAGGCGAACAAATGGCACACATGCGCAAGCTTACCAGCACGGAACAGCAACTCTCGGCCGAGGCGTCGAAGCGCCTCGGCTTCGAGGTGACCGTCTATGAGGACGACCGCTGGATCTGCGACCCGGATGACAAGAACAAGCAGATGGGTTTCGGCGACACGGCCGCCGAGGCCGTCGAGAACTGTCACCGCGAGAACGCCAAATAACCGACGCCGCAGCAGACAATCGAGAGAGGTCGCCCAATCCTTGTTGCAGGCTCTGAACGGCCCGAGCGCGTCGCCGGCTGTCTCCGGAGGATCGCTTGCAGCGGCGGCGAGCGTCCCCAGGATGTTCGGAGGCCATGTGGCAGCACACTTGACGGTTTAACGCCGCGGCCCCTTGTCAAGGTGCGAAGAGATTCCATCTCTGGACGCAGGCATCGCTCGCTGACTGGGCGGCGGTGGGCAAGGGCCTCACTGGGTGAAACGTCTCACTCGCGGACGACACTCGAAACCATGAGGTCCAGTTGGTGGTGGGGTAGTCATGTCGGAATTGCTGTCGACCGATACCGGACGGAACCAGATGCCAACAGACGAGGACTTCCGTCGACTGCAGTTGTCGACGTTGCACTACTATCTGTATTGTACGAACCCGGACAACGGCCTCGTTCGCGACAAGACGCAACCCGGCGCACCGGCAAGCATAGCTGCCGTCGGCATGGCGCTTGCGACTATTCCCTGCATGGTGGAGCGCGATGTCCTCATCCGAGAGTTTGGCGCCAAGCTTGCCCGACGTCGTCTCGAATTCCTGATGCAATGCCACCAGGGACCGGAACCTAACGCCTCCGGTTATAAGGGTTTCTTCTATCATTTCCTCGACATTGAAACGGGACGCCGGGTGTGGGAATGCGAGCTCTCGACGATCGACTCGGCCTTTCTGTTTGCCGGTGCTTTGACAGTCGCCACCTATTTTGACGGGGAGACCCCCGAAGAAGCGAAAATCAGGGAGCTAGCGACAGCGCTGTACCAGCGGGCAGACTGGAACTGGGCGCGTAACCACGGTGCGACGCTGACGCATGGCTGGCGACCGGAGAACGGCTTCATTCCCTATCGTTGGCGTGGGTATGACGAAGGCCTGCTTCTCTACATCTTGGGGCTCGGGTCGCCGACGTACCCGCTGCCGCCGGAAAGCTATGCGGCCTACACGGAAAGCTACGAATGGCGCAACATCTACGGGCGGGAGCTGCTGTATTCCGGTCCGCTCTTCACCCACCAGTTGTCGCACATGTGGATCGATTTCCGGGGCATCCGCGATGAATTCATGCGCGACCATGACAGTGACTATTTTGAGAATAGCCGGCAGGCCACCTATGTCCAACAGGACTACGCGATCCGAAATCCAATGCAGTTCGAGGGTTATGGTGAGCATTGCTGGGGATTCACCGCCTGCGACGGCCCCGGCTGGCGGACTCTACACGGGGGCGAATCGCGCCGGGAGTTCTTCGATTACATCGCGCGCGGCGCTCCTTTCGGGCCAGACGACGGGACCATATGCCCCTGGGTCGTTGTGGCATCACTGCCTTTCGCGCCCGAAATCGTCATTCCAACCGTCTGTAACTTCGCGGGCCTGAAGCTGGGGATGGCTCGGCTCTACGGGTTCAAGCCGTCCTTCAACCCAACGTTCAAGGATCCAAGCAGTCAGACGGGTTGGTGGATCAGCCCCTATCATTTCGGGATCGATCAGGGGCCGGTGGCGCTGATGATCCAAAACTATCGCACCGGCTTCCTTTGGAATCTGATGAGGAATTGCGAACCCATCGTCCGCGGACTGCGCCGGGCCGGATTCGCGGGCGGCTGGTTATAACGCTGGACTTCAACTTTTCTGCGGGGCGCGCGCGTGAGAGACGAAGTCTTATTTCCTAGGTCTAGTGTCCTTGCCGCAATTACCTCCGGGCGGATTTGAACGCCTCCCAGCGTTCATCCCGTTCCAGCGCATAATAGCGGTTCAATTCTGCGCGCATCTCCTCGCGCTTCAGCGGTTTGCCGCAGCTCTCGCAGATCGGTCCAAGGCCTCTGTTTCGGATATAATCATGCCGACGGGCAGGACAACGATCCATGTTCTCTGGGGACTGAGCGTTCGTCGTATCGACGACCGGTCGTGCGAATTCACCAATCTCGTCCGTTCCAGAACAACGGACGAGTTCAAGGCATTTCTCGACAGGCAGGGCATTCCGTTCGACGTTTTCCGTGCGCAGCGACAGCCGATGTCGATTGCCCACAATCAAGGCGAGACCCACTCTTTGCGGCCAGCATCGAGCGCGCTGCGCTGGGGAACTGAATCTCGGTGAACTCAAATGGAGACGAATATGTCAAAGCCGAACTACAGCGAGCAGACGACGACAGCACTCCTTCGCCATCCTGACAGCTGCCGAACTGCTCAACAGCTTGCAGTTGGAAAGGAGGAAATCAAATGACCCCGGAAAAGAAACGTCTCGACTTCAACCAACCCCAGGAAGTCGTCGATCAAGGACGACGGAAACTCGTGGCCTCGGCTGTGATCGGCCTGGCTGCCGCAAGTGTCGGCACCTCTCTTCGATCGGCTCCAGCGGTGGCATCCACCGACGCCGAAGCGGTAAGGCCGTTTCGCGTCAACGCGAGTGACAACGACCTGAATGACCTGCGCCAGCGCATCCGCATGACGCGCTGGCCGGATCGGGAGACAGTCTCCGACCAGTCGCAAGGCATCCAACTGGAAAGGCTGAAACCGCTGGTCGAGCACTGGGGCAGTGACTACGATTGGAGGAAGGCCGAGGCAAAGCTGAACGTGTTGCCGCAGTACACCACCAACATCGACGGCCTCGACATCCACTTCATCCATGTTCGATCGAAGCATCCGAACGCGTTGCCTGTCATCATTACCCACGGCTGGCCGGGTTCCATATTCGAAAACCTGAAGGTTGTCGGGCCGCTCACCGATCCTACGGCACAGGGCGGACATCCAGAGGACGCTTTCGATGTAGTTATTCCTTCGATGCCGGGTTATGGCTTTTCCGGGAAACCAACAACGACCGGCTGGGGTCCCGACCGCATCGCCAGAGTCTGGGCTGAACTCATGAAGCGGCTTGGCTACCAACGCTACGTAGCCCAAGGCGGCGATTGGGGCTCTCCGGTCTCAAGCGCGATGGCGCGGTTGGCTCCCGAGGGATTGCTCGGCATCCACATCAACCTTCCGGCGGTGGTTCCGCCGGAAGTGGCTGCCGTCCTCACACAGGGCGGACCCGCGCCCGATAGCCTCACGGCCGAGGAACGCGCCACCTTCGATGCGCTCAACACGAGCGCGAAAATGGGCAACCGATCCTATGCCATCATGATGGGGACGCGCCCGCAGACCGTCGGCTATGGCCTGACGGATTCCCCAGCGGGGCTTGCGGCATGGATGCTCGGCCATCCGGGCTTCTCACATTGGTCCTACAGCAACAGCGACACTGAGAAGACACTTGATGAGGTGCTAGACGACATCACGCTCTACTGGTTGACGAACAGCGCCATCTCGTCCGCACGGCTCTATTGGGAAACCGGCGGAACGAGCCCGGCGTTCTCGGCCCAGCAGAAGACCCGTGACATAGCGTTGCCAGTGGCGATCACTGTCTTTCCGGGAGAAAGCTATCAGGCACCGGAAAGCTGGGCGCGGCGTGCGTATCCGAACCTGAGTTATTTCCATATCGTCGACAAAGGCGGGCACTTTGCCGCTTGGGAGGAGCCGGAACTGTTCTCGGCTGAGTTGCGATCAGCATTCCGCTCACTCCGATAATCACTGATCCGATGGCGCGGCAACGAATGCCGCGCCATCAAAGGGCGGTGCCGTGACTGCGTTCGGGCCTTTTGCGGACGTTGGTGTCGCAGTCGTGGCGCGATAATTGTTAGCGGCCACAAACAATCTCGGAAATCAGTTCGCGATCGCCGCCTCGGGGAATGTTCAGGAACCGTCGAGAATTTCGGCTCGTGGGCGGTAGAGGCGGACCATGTAATTCCACTCCCTCGCGACCGGTAGGCAGTTGACAATCTTGCCGTCGCAGCCTCCAAACTGAACCGTGACTGAGCCATCATCGCCCTTCTCGGCCGTCACGCTATTGAGGGCGTAGGCATTGTAGGGGTTCTTGTCGTAAAAGCCCTCGGCGTTATAGACGCTGATGGACCAGAAGCCGTCGACAGGCACGTCCTTGACCTTGAGTTTGTAGATGGTCGTGCCATCGTTCTTTTCTGGAGTAATGTTGAGGTACCTGGCGTCTTTATCGGGGTTTCCGCCCCACCCGTAGGCAGCGCCCAACAAATGGCGGATGGGATCGACCTCTGCCTTCGTACCGAACGCCCTGTCGAAATTCGAAAGAGTCGATGCGAGAACGAGAAGCGCGTCGTGCACCTTCTTTTGGCTAGCGGTGTCGTAAGTGGG
The DNA here is from genome assembly GCF_000312665.1 of Rhizobium mesoamericanum STM3625. Classification (GTDB taxonomy): domain Bacteria; phylum Pseudomonadota; class Alphaproteobacteria; order Rhizobiales; family Rhizobiaceae; genus Rhizobium; species Rhizobium mesoamericanum. The sequence goes on from NZ_HF536773.1 coordinate 855,795, forward strand.
CAGTTCCAACGTGCCGGTGCCATTTTGGCTGGCTGTGATACCATCCTGAAGCGCATGCACCTGATCGATATCCTTAGGCTCGTTGGGATCAACCAGGATGCGGGTGCCGAGCAGGACATATCGCGTTCCGACGGTGGCCTTGTCGAAGGTGTGTGTTCCGGCTCCGTAAACGGTCGTCGCATAATGGTCCTGACTTACGGCCATCAGAGACATGAAGCGCGCGCCAGATCAGGCAACGTGAAGGTCACGGGGCCGGCATCGAGGTCAAAAATGCCGTAGCTATAGAGGGTGTCCCGGTTGAGCCTGATGACCGAATGGTCCTCGACGGGTGTCGGTTCACGATGATGAACCAGCTTCCCAAGTCCGCCGGCCTGCTTGGCGAGACTGCCGATATAGGTGTCGGATTCGGCACGCACAAAGTTATCGACGGTCACCGGTGTGGGGCCAGATTGCCCTGAGGCGACGGACGGCAGGCCAAAGAGCAGTGCAACGCCGATGGTTCTTACGTGACGGTTCATGGAAGGCTCCGATGTTAGGTTGGAACCTTCTGGGTGATCGTCGTTGATGCAAAGAAGTACGTAACAGTAAATGCTGACGTAAATTGCGGATATCGGGTTGCGCGGATCAGCCAAGTTCAGCGGTGAAAGCGTGCGGCCGCCTTGTTCACGGGCCGGTCTTCATGGGAGGCCCGCGGTCAACATGACCGCTCGTTGCGCAATCCGGTCAGGACGACAGTCGGCCCGAACCGCGCATTGGCTGTGAAAGAGCCGAGCTACCGCCAAGTTGTGTGATACGGTGCAGCTTATCGACTTCGTGAGCGATGTCCTACACGAGGAGCTTAACTGTGGCTGACGCACGAGAACTGGAGCGCCTCCTCGCGGATGCCAAGACCGAGAACGATGCCTTGCGGGAGAGCGAGGCCAAGTTTCGTGCGGTTTTTGAAACAATGATAGAAGCCTGCTGCATTTTCGAAATGATCTATGACGACGTTGGCAGGCCTGTAGATTGGAAGATCCTAGAAGCAAATGCTGGTTACGAAAAGCAGAGCGGATTGAAGGATGTCGCAGGTAAGCTGGCTAGTGAGGTAATGCCTGGAACAGAGGCATATTGGACTGAAACATTTGGCCGGGTGGTTCAAACCGGAGAGGCCGAGCAGATTGAAAAGTGGCACCAACCCACGGGACGATGGATTCATAGTTCTACAGCACGCGTCGGTGGCTCTGGAAGCAGGCGCTTAGTCAGCGTTTTCTATGACATCACCGAACGCAAACGCGCCGAGATCGCCCTGCGCGAAAGCGAAGAGCGGCAGGCATTCCTGCTCGAACTCAGCGATACGCTTCGACCGCTGGCGGACCCGGCAGCGATCCAGCTCGCTGCCGCCACGGTCCTTGGTCGACATCTGGGCGCAAGCCGCGTCGCCTATGGAGAAGATACTGGGGATGGCGAGACCTTCGTCGTGTCCCCGAACTATGTCGACGGCGCGCCCGACATGTCCGGGACGTTCCGCTATGCTGACTACGGGTCCGACATTCTGGCGGATTTGCGCGCCGGGCATAATCGCATCCAGCCCGACCTTGCTCAGGACGAAAGGTTGAGCGAAGCAGAGAGAGGAGCTTTCGCCGAGGCGGGCATCGGTGCGTCCCTGAATGTACCGCTGGTAAAGGCAGGAAGACTCGTCGCCTGGCTGGGGGTCAACTACGCCACGCCGCATGAGTTCACGCTGTGCGATATCCAATTGACCGAGGAAGCAGCGGAGCGAACATGGGCGGCCGTCGAGCGCGCCCGCGCCGAAGCGGCACTGCGCGTGAGCGAAGAGCGGTTTCAGCAGTTCGCCAACGCCTCCGCAGCGGCCCTGTGGATGCGAAACGCCGAGACGCTCAACATGGAGTTCGTCAGCCCGGCCATCGCGACAATCTATGGCACCGCACCCGACACTTTCATCGGCGACATCAGGCGCTGGGCAGCGATGATCGTACCTGAGGATCGGGACACGGCTATGAACCACATCAATCAGGCGCGCAATGGTGAGCCGGCCGTCCATGAATTCCGCATCCGGCGGAACGATGGTTCATTCCGTTGGATCAGGGACACAGACTTCCCGCTCTGTGACGAGAAGGGCAACGTGGAGCGCATTGGTGGTATCGCTGAAGACGTCACCGAGACAAAAATGGCCGTTGAACACCAAGGCGTGCTGCTAGCCGAACTGCAGCATCGCGTAAGAAACATCATGGCGATAATCCGTTCCACCGTGGTGAGGTCCGCCGATGGAGCGGGCGATGTCGAGAACTATAAGGTGTCGCTCGCTGGTCGGCTGCTGGCTTTGGCCCGGGTTCAGACATTGCTCACGCGTCAGGCCAATGCAGGCGGATCGCTACGCGGCATCCTTGAAAGCGAAATCGGAGCGCAGGCGCATTCCGAAAACCAGTATGAACTGACCGGCCCCGATCTTATGCTGTCCCCCAAGGCCGTCGAAGTCTTGACCTTGGCGTTCCACGAACTCGCCACCAACGCTTTGAAATATGGCGCGTTGTCGGTCAATGGCGGCAAGGTATCGGTCACGTGGACACTCTTCGAGAAGCGGGAAAAGCCGTGGCTTGCAATCGATTGGGTCGAGGAAGGCGCGCCATTTCGGCCTCCATCAACACGCCGCGGCTTCGGCTCCGAATTGATCGAGGCGAAAATACCTTACGAACTTCGTGGTACAGGCAAGACGTCGATTGAGCCGGGCGGCGCTCACTGCCACATTGAGTTTCCGCTTAGAGAAGCTGAAAGCATTCTGGAGACTGACGCCCCCGCGCCAACACGACTATACGGAGGAACTGTCGACATGACCGGAGCGCCGGACCTCACTGGAAAGACCGTTCTCGTGGTCGAAGACGATTATTACATCGCATCCGACACGGCGGCGGCGCTGCGAGGAGCAGGTGCCGAGGTCCTTGGCCCATGCCCAACTGAGGAGGACGTGTTGCGCCTTCTCGAAGAAGAGACGCCAACCGCCGTTGTGCTCGACTTGAATCTTGGTGGAGGTGGCCCGCGGTTCGAGATCGCACGTAAACTCGTTGAGCGCGGGACGCCATTCGTTTTCCTGACGGGTTACAATCCGGATGTGATCCCCGATGAACTAGCTGATGTCACCAGGCTTCAAAAGCCGATCACGTTGCGCGATATCGTCGAAGCGGTGAGCAAGCTCTAGCCGCAGACCGCAGTCGGCGGACCAGCGTGGCGGCGGGAGGAACAAGTAGAGGATAGGACGCCAGTCGGCCCAAAGCAGACCTCTCGCCTTGCTAAGCATGAACCCTGCGCTACATACCGTCCCTTTCAGTATGTGTGAGCGAGGATCGTCATGGTCGCGCGAGAAGCCCTTGAGGGAAAACGCATTCTCGTCGTTGAGGACGATTACCATACAGCTACCGAGCTGGCGAGTTGGCTTGCAGATCTCGGTGCCGTCGTCGCTGGTGCTTCGCCTTCCGTGGACATCGCACTTGAGTTGATCGCGTCCACGCGCGACCTCGACGGCGCGATCCTCGATATCAATCTGGGCGGAGAGATGGTGTTTCCAGTAGCGGACGAACTGGAACGCCTTGGTGTCCCGTTTGTCTTTGCCACGGCATACGAGCCCGATATTGTTCCTGCCCGCCATGCAGACAAAATCGTGCTGCGCAAACCTCTCGATGATGAAGGATTGGCGCTAGCACTATCGCGATCGGTGAGACCGAGGTCGGTGCCGTTGGAGGTGGCCTGTCGCAATGAAATTCTCGCTCGGCTGCCTCGGCATCAATTGGGAAACCTACTTCCACTCCTTCGGCACATCGCTCTGCCCAGAGGCGCTGTCCTGGAGGTAGCGAACCAGACCATCAGCCGGGTCTATTTCCCCACCGATTTCGTTGGATCGCTTATCGCAGTTGGCTCCGCCGGATCGCGGATCGAGGCGGGTTTGATTGGACGAGAGGGAATGACTGGCACCGGGATCGCAGTAGGCGACGACCGAACACCACATGAGCTGATTAATCAGATCGAGGGCGAGACTCTTGCAATGGCGGCAGATGACTTCCTGCTGTTTCTCAAGGAGTGTCCCGAGCTTGAGATCCTGGCTGCACGCTTTGCTCGATCCCTCGGTATCCAGGTCAGCCACACCGCCCTCGCCAACGGCAAGTTCGAGGTTAGCGCGCTGGCTACTCATGGTGGATGATCGCTCGGCAACGAACTCCTTCGGTCTGACGCACGAGTATCTGTCGATCATGCTTGGAGCGCGTCGGCCCTCCGTAACGGATGCAATTCACGTTCTCGAAGGCGAGCAGTTGATCCGGTCGACCAGGGGCAATCTGGGAATTCGGGATCGGAGTAGGTTAGTCGAGTTCGCAGGCGAGTCATATGGCACCCCGGAAGCTGAGCATCGGCGGTTGATGTCTCTGCCTTTGACCAGCCGGAAGACCCGAGCCAGCACGCACGCCCTCGCCTAGAAGCTACCGTCGCGGTGCAGCGCCCCCAACCGATATCTCGTGCGTCTCATCCCTGCCAACTGCCGATTGGCGTCGCTACCTTGCAGCTTTCGTCAGAACGAACCCTCGACAGTTAGCGTGATGAAATTACAGCAGCAGGGGCAATATCATGCCTCCAAGTCCGACCCTGACGCAGCGCCGGGAGATGAATGGCCCAACGGCCCCTGGTTCTTCACGAATGGCAGTGCCGACAACCGCTCGACCAATCTACATAGGCTGGGGAAAGGATATGGTGTCCCTCTACAACGACGGCTACATCCGATCCTCGGTGGGAAGCATCCAGACTGCGTAGGCAAGCCTATCGCGAAACCTGGCCGGAAATCTGGGACGAGTTAAATCGCTACATCGCAACGGCGATAGGACACCGCAAATCCTTTAGCGATTCT
>NZ_HF536773.1:860779-914848 GCF_000312665.1 Rhizobium mesoamericanum STM3625
TGCGAGGTACAAGGACTTGGGGAGAGGTCGATCCCGTAATAGTGGTCGATGGCGCTCCTTTTCAGGGCAGTCGCCGAGGCGACCGCATCCCCATAAGCGATTTCTGAACAGCTTCCGTATCTCTTCGGAATGCTGGTTACGAAGCAAGCCGTAGACCTCACAATGAAACATTATGTTTTCGCCGACGGGTCTTCCGGCAAGATGCCCGGTGCTTGTTCAACATGGCTTGTGCATCTTCGGTACTAGTCGAAGCGGTGCTTTCAGCCCGATTTTGCTCGGTTTCCATTGTTTCCTTCCCAGAAAAACCATCAACCGTGGAGAGGTGTGCCGTTTGCGTATAGATGCAGCGCCCGATAGACCGCCGTATGTGATGGCGTCGGTACGCCAAGTTCGCGCCCGAGCGAGTGCATGCGTCCCGAAAGCCATGCAAGTTCCAGCTTCTTTCCTTGCAAAAGATCGTTGGCCATCGATGAGCGCGTATCGAGCGGCAGGTTTTGCCACACGGATTGAGCGTGCGCCTCGTATCCGTCCTGCATCGGATGGCCCGCTGCCTTCGCCACCGCCATGCCCTCGTCCCTCAACTGGTCGAGGAATATGCGCGATTCAGGATCGGTCAGGATCGGTCCGATTCCAGAACGTATCAAGCTAGTCGCACCTGAAAACGCGCAGAGCGTCACGAACTTAGTCCAGAGCGCCTGGTCGATATCTTCAACCGTCTGCAGTCCAATGTTTCCAGCCTGAATGCACGCCGTGAGCAGCGCACCGATCACCGGGTCATTGTGGCCGCCGACATAGAACTGCGTGGCACCGCCCACATGCACGATCAAGCCAGGCCGCTTGAGATAACCTGAAATATAGGCGGTACCGCCGACAACCTGCGAAGGCGGCACCAGCCGAGCAAGTGTTTCGACACTGTCGATGCCGTTCTGCAGCGTCACCACTCTCGTCTCCGGCCCGACCATCGGCACAATCGCCGCCGCCGCCGTTGTGCTGTCATAGAGCTTGACAGCAAAGAAAATGACATCGACGTGGCCGATCTCGTCAGGCATCTCGGTCGCCCTTACGTGTGTCAGACCGACGTTGCCGAGCGGGCTTTCAAGCCGAAGTCCGTGGCTTCGCATTGCTTCGAGGTGGGCACCACGTGCAATAAAGATGACATCCTGGCCGGCCAGAGCAAGCCGCGCACCAAGATAGCCGCCGATAGCGCCCGACCCCATGATCGCGATCCGCATGGCCGCCCCCCAACGACAAAACCCTTGGCTGTAAAATCAATATAGCAATTCTACCGCCCTGGACCACAATCAAATGGTCCTTTCGGGTGAAGTCGCAAGAAATGTGATCGATCCCGCACGTTGGTATCGCGCGTCTCAGCAGCAAGGAAGTCTTCCCTTTCAAGTCGCCTCTTCCGGTCATATCGATGATTACTTTCGGCCCGAGCAGGCCTCTGGATTACTTGCGAAGATCGGCAGGTCCAATCTTCGCAAGTTAAACGAATATGGGGAACGTGAGTGGGCCGGCTAGAAACGGATACCTCCCAAGGTGAAACCGCCGTCAACAGTGATCTCCTGTCCCGTCACGAAACGTGCATCGTCGGAAAGCAGCCAGGCCACTGTCCCGGCGATATCTTCCGATCTGCCATTGCGGCGAAGCGGGGTGTGGTTGGCCAAGCGTGCGGCGAAAACGGGATCGATGACATCATCTGCCATTGGGGTCAGGATGATGCCCGGATTGATGGCGTTGACACGAATGTTGCGGGGCCCCTGCTCAACCGCGAGCGTGCGCATCATTGCATGCAAGGCACCCTTGGTGCTGGCGTAGGCTCCAGCGCCCGGCATGACGCCGCCCGCTGTCCAGGAAGCATTGATGAGAATGCTGCCATTCTCTAAATGTGGCAGGCAACTCCTGATCGTAAGAAATGTGCCGCGCAAATTGGTGCTGATCAGCGCATCGAGGTCGTCTGCCGTTGTTTCGGCCAAAGGCTGGAAATCGCCGAGCACCCCGGCGTTGGCAAACAGGGCATCCAGCTTTCCAAATCGGTCAATGGTGGTTTGTACCGCTGACGATACCGCTTTGCCGTCCGCTATATCACAAGCAATCGCAATAGCAGTTCCGCCGATAGCTTCAATCTCAGACTGAAGCGTATGGATCGGGTCAGGCCGGCGTCCAACCAGAACAACCTGTCCGCCTTCTTCGACCAGGCGAAGAGCGGCGGCTCGCCCCATACCCGTTCCGGCTCCCGTGATTAAAATGGTTTTGCCCATAAATCTGTTCTGCGTCATGTCGTGCTCCTTTTGCAGCGTCATGAGGTTGTAATTATGTCCACGAACAACGATAATCGTGGAAATATCTGATAGATCTCAAAGCAAAAGTATCGAATGGGCCTTTTTCGTTCCATGCAGGTATTCGTAACGACTGTCCAGGAGGGCTCGATGAGTGCCGCTTCCGTCAAGCTGGGCATATCCCCCGCAATGGTGGGACAGCATGTGGCGGCTCTGGAGGAACGGCTTGGAATGCGTCTTCTGAACAGAACCACGCGCCGCCAGAGTCTGACAGATTTCGGTAAGAGCTATGTCGAGCAGTGCAGGGACATTTTGGAGCGTGTGGCCGTTGCCGATCAGCATGCCGAGGCAGAGCGATCGGAACCCCGTGGACAACTAAAGATCACAGCACCGACAACCTTTGGCGCAGAAGTCCTGATGCCAGCATTGCCACGCTACCGCGTGCTTGCGCCTGAGGTGAAATTGGATATCACCCTGACGGATCGCAATGTCGATATTGTCGATGAGGGCTTCGACATTGCCTTCCGAATCGGGGAGCCGCCGGACAGCCGTTTAATTGCCCGTCCTCTCGCTCCCTATCGGATGATGATTTGTGCTGCACCGGACTACCTAACGCAGCGTGGTCACCCCGATCATCCCGGTGACCTCGCCAATCATGAAGCCATCGGGTTTACTCCCGCAGCACGCTCACCCTGGAAACTGACGAAAGGCAACGACGAGGTGGAGGTCTTGCCGCGCATCTCGATAACCGTCAACAGTGGCCAGGCCCTGCGTACGGCTGCCCGGGTCGGGCTTGGCGTGATCATGCAACCTGCCATGTTGCTAAGTTCAGACATCGAGACTGGCCTTCTCGTCCAACTATTTCCAGATTGGCATCTGCGTGAACGGCCCATGTCACTCATCTATCATCGTGATCGGCGCATGACGCCTCGCCTTCGCAGCATCATCTCATTTGCGATTTCAGAATTCGGCACGGCACCAGACGAAAAGAGAAATTCTCAGGGCGAATGACATTATGTGCGCGAAGCGGTCGACGTATGTTTGTCCGGCTGTCGGCCAAAGCGAACGAAGCTTGATCGGATTGAGCTCTAACTTAACAGGCCGTTGCAGCCAGTCGATGATACCTTCTGATGTCGGAGATGCGACGCCTTCGGTGTCGAAGGTTGCCAACAGCGGCGAGCATCTCCGCCCCCGCGGTTGGAAAGTTGCAAATGCTGTCGGGCCGTCGCCCGCTTCAATTTGCACCCAGCGAACGATGCCATCGGCGTCGATGGCGCAAAACCTATCCAACCAGGGTTACAAGGATATTGGTGACGGCTGGCCCCGCAATTCCACAGCTGCGTTAGTGGCTGGGTACGCATGAGCACTTTGCTCTATTTTAAGCCTGCAGACGGACCTGCGCCGTCCACACGGGACTGACGATTTAGGCCGCCCGCAGGTCGAAGTTCGCGTGGATGACATCGTATGGAATGCAGATCTTTCCGTCCTCGTGTTCAATGATGGCCCATTCGGCAAGAAGAGAAACATCTTCGTGTACTCTTTTCACGTCGCGATCGATGGATCGGGCCAATCCGCGAATGCTCGATGGTCCGAGCTTCTGCAAGTGTTCGATCAACTCCCATCTCTTTGGATTGATGACCGTAAGCAGCTGGGCGAGCGAGGAAAAAGTAAAGACAGCAACCGGTTCGGATGGCTCGCCCGTGCGCATGGCGCGCGTGGCTCTATGCAATGCCTCGTTGAAGACGGCCTCACTATCTGATCTGATCTGTATCAGCGCTTCTCTCATGGTTGCTGCCTCCTCTTGATTATTTCCTTCCGAAAGTCGGAAAGGAGGGCGTCGGTCGTCGTGAAGTCGTAGCGATACTCGTCAACGTCGAGATGGTAATGGTCGCCCTTGCCGCGCTCCTTGTCGAATCCAACGATGCGATGTCCGTCCTTCCCGTAATAAAGTCGGTACTTGAACAAATGGACACTTCCGGGAGTCGGCTCAGGCACTTTCCAGATAACAATCTCCATGATCGCCCCGTCGGGGAAGACGGTCTTTGAACGTTCAAGAAGTACCGCTGCAAGCATGTTGTCATTTATGCCAACACCCTGAGGCGATGCCAATAAAGCCAACATTAATTTGGGAAAACCAAACCGGATCGCGGCGCAAACAACCGCGACCCGGCTCCTGCCCTTAGATGAGCAGCATCTGCAAAAGCAGCGCACGCAGGCGACATGGAGTGTTTACAGCCGCGCGGATTCGGCCGTCTTCTGCGCGGTCAGCTCCCTGTCGGCGCCTGCGGAATGGACGAGAACGGAATGGGCCGTCGCATAAGGTGGCCTAAACGGCCTGCTTCAGACGAAGCGCCTCCGGGTCGTAGACGCGCCCAAAACGGTTATTGAGGAAATCTGCAAGGGCAACTTCCTCCTGACGAATAAAACCTGTTTGAGGAAGCCGTCCCGCAGCAAGCAGATCGAGTATCGTTGTAATCCCAGCTGCGGTTGTGACCTGGATCGCGCTCATCTTCTTTCCCGCGACAACGCTGGAATAGACCTTGTTTGCATAGGTCTCCTGAAGGTAGCGGCCATCTTTCCAGCCGCAGACAGTCACGAAAACAACGACGACATCCTGCATCGTGGCAGGAAGGGCGTGCTCGAACAGGTCCTTCAGTACGTCGCGTCGATTCTTGAGGTTGAGGTCGTTTAGAAGAGCCTTGATGATCGCCTGATGGCCGGGATAGCGGATCGTGCGATAGTTCATCGTGCGTACGCGACCCTCGAGCGTCTTGGCAAGCGTCCCCAAGCCACCAGACGTGTTGAACGCTTCATAGGTAACCCCGTCGAGAGAGAACTCTTCGCGCTCTTCCATGGCAGGAACCGTCACGAGCTTGCCTTCTACGATCGCTTCGCAGGGTTCGATATATTCGTTGATCAGACCGTCCGTGCTCCAGGTCAGATTGTAGTTCAACGCGTTGGATGGATATTGGGGCAAAGCGCCGACACGCATGCGGACGCTGTCGAGACTATCGAAGCGTTGGGCGAGATCGTTTGCGACGATCGAAATGAAACCGGGCGCCAGGCCGCACTGCGGGATGAAGGCGACGTTTGCCCCTTTGGACAACTCTTCGACCTTCTTGGTGGTCGCCACGTCTTCCGTGAGGTCAAGATAGTGGACCGATGCGGCAAGGGCAGCCTCTGCAATCTTACCCGTGAGATGGAAGGGAGCGGCCGACAGGACGGCGAACTTGCCTCGAAGAAGACCGACGAGCGCCTCCTTGTCAGTAATATCGACGATAGCGCCGCGGACTGCCGGATGAGCGTCCAGCTTGCCTAGCTGCGCCTGGTCACGATCAGTCACCGTCACCTCGTAGTCACCGGTCTCCGCAAGCATAACAGCGATGGCGCCACCAATTTTGCCTGCGCCAATTACCACTATCTCTTTCATTCACGTCCCCTTGGTTCGCTATTGGATTTTTATAAACCTATGGGGATCTCACGCGATTCATAGTGACGAAATGCTCGAAATGCCGCATTAATCTGTGCTTAATGACGAACAATTTGGCACAGTGCAGGAGGCGCAATGATCCTCACCAATAAAGATCGGGATCTCTTGGCCGTGCTCGGCGAGAACGCACGAATGCCTGTTGCAACATTGGCCAAGAGACTGCAGCTCTCGCGGACAACCGTTCAGGCCCGGCTGGAACGATTGGAGAGAGAAGGCATCATAGCGGGATACGGAATTCGACTTTCGGAGGCCTACTCGTCGAGCCTAGCTCGAGCCCACGTGATGATCACCCTGGCACCGAAGGTGCTCTCGCAGGTGTGTGCTGCCCTTCAGCGCATTCAAGCAGTAAAATCACTTCACTCGGTGAGCGGCACTTTTGACCTGATCGCCATTGTTGAGGCGCCGTCCATTCGGGAGCTGGACCAGCTTGTCGATGAAATAGGAATGATTGACGGCGTTGAACGCACCTTGTCGTCGATCATATTATCGACACGCATCAGCCGATAACAAACCCAGGCTACGGCCTTCAGGGCTACCATCTCTCAGGCGCATCATTCGGGGCGGCCCGGTATCGGCGTGGAAATCGATGCAGGATGTGGGATCCAGCAGCATGGCTACGGAGGGGCCGCATCACTTGTTCAGGGGATCTTTGCTTGCCGCCTCTAATACCTCACGCACCCACTTGGCCAGCGCCGGATCTTTTAAGAGCTGGTCTTGGAAATCTTTCTCATCGAGTTTCCCCACCCGATAAGCGTCAACTATTTCCCGCTGTTGCTTGTTCAGCTCTCGGGCATTTGCGTGCTTCACCGCGCTTCTGAATGGCTGGATATCGCTCATCGACATGACATTTTCCTCCCGGACAAAAACAAAAGAAGAGCTTCAAAGGTTCCGGGAACGGCCGCTTGCCTCCGCCCGCTCGTCCCAGTATCCCTTAAAGAGGGGCGGATGACTAAAGCATACCAGAAGCGCCGAAATGGGAATGTAGCTCAGCCTCAAGTTCTGTGCAGAGTTGCTCATATTCGTCCAGGAGAAGCCTGTCCCCATCCTCATCGCGCAATTTGTCACGGAAACGAATAGCGTCGCCGTAGTTTTCGATCTCTTCGGTCCACCAATGAGCGATGTGGGCATAGCGCCTAAGATCCGGACAACGAACGAGAAGGACCGCAAGGCCATATCGAAAGCTGTCGAAGAAGGCATCAGCCATGCTACAAACATCCCCCCAAAAGAGGCCCCGCGCGAGGCGGGGCAGTTAGCGAGTGTTTGCTCTGGGGGCGACTAGATCCCAAAGCGGTCACCGAACCGCGATGCAAGGGCTTTGTTCCCAGAAGTCCAGAAAATTTCTCCCCCAACTGTCCTCGACGACACGGGTTGTCTCGCCACGCTTGCAGCGACAAGGCTCAAGACGGGCGATCTATTTCTCGCGCATTGCTCTGCGAGATCGAGCAGACCTCGACAGGCGCGAGCACCTCCCTCGTTTCTCTGTCCGAAGGGGATCACCTGACCGTAGGCAACCTTGTTCACCACGGCAGCCGACGGACGGGGGAGACGAGTGCAATTCCCCGCTGCGGTTAGAGTTCGTCGAGGCATTGACGAGGAAGTCAGTTGACATCGCTCGCAAGCCAAGCTCACTGCACCAGATGGGACCCGCCGCTCGTGCCTAACGCGCGTGCTTTCGGTCGCCGCGCTTCGTTAGCGCTAGGCACTTGGTTATAAGCCGCGTGTTCGCCCGAATGTGCGCAAGAAGAGATTGATCGAGACGGCGACCTTATCTATGTCAGGCACATCCTGTGAGTAGCGACCGGTGTAAAGCTTTACGATCAGTTTGTCGCGCTCTTGCCCGGCGAGATCGAAATGGAGATGCAGAAAATAGGACTGCTTGTCGCCGGTACGGCTAATACTTCTGCGCCGCTGAGTAACCTGCCTTAGTTCGGCGCGAATTGGCTCAAAGCCATCAAGAGACAGTGTTACCGTTTCCGATTGGAAACGTGTGCCTGCCGGGACAGTGACCACAGCCTTGTCCAATGCAAGACTGACGACGCGGCCTCGGACGCCGTCCACATTTGCAGGCTCGTCAAGCTTAAAGGCGTGGAACAATCGTCGGGGCTTCTCAAAGCAAATCAGGGACGCAATGGCGAGCACGACAATGTTGATCCCCGACCAGAAAACAGCGACCGGCGAGAACTGACCGGTGATGTGAGATGTCTCCGGCACGACGTTGATGAGCAAGCCGAGTGCCGTGATCGTGGTCAAACTGGCGATCCAGGCGAAAGTATATCTGTCAAATCCACCAGCTTCGTTACCACTCCCCTTTGGAGTGACCCTAAACGGCTTGTCGAATGGTCGCACCAGGCTCGAAATGACGGTTGGTAGCATGCGAAATGTGGCAAAAGCGCCGACTGCGCTTGAAATCAACGGCAAATATCGCGTTGGCGTTATCCAGAGCATCAACAGAAAATAGGCGGTCAGCACCGGCACCTGGTGGGATACGTAGTCGTCGGCGCTGGTGAAATAAAGCGGAAGCACGCCGAACCATAGATAGATTATCGGAACGACCAAAATGCTGAAGCGAACCAAATATTGCACCAGCCACGAGACAGGCAGGAACATGACCCGCTGAAAGAGCGACAGACCTGGTCCGCGCAAGGGACCATTGGGCAGATAAAGCGTCTGAATGCCGCCCTGGCACCACCGCTCGCGCTGCACGAAATAGCCAGTCAGGTTCTCCGCCGCCAATCCCATCGACAGCCGCTCGTTCAGATAACGCGTCTTATACCCCTTGTTGAGCATGGCAAGCGTTGTCAAAAGGTCTTCCGTGATGGACTCTGTCGGAAAGCCACCAATCGCCTCGATTGCCTTGCGTCGCGCGATCGAACACGATCCGCAGCAGAAGCTAACGTCCCAAACGTCTCTGCTTGGCGCGATTTCATCAAAGAACAGGCGCTGCTCGTCTGGCCATATATTTTCCAGACCGAGATTCGACTGGACTGGATCGGTGTTGAAGAAGTGCTGCGGCGTCTGGACGATGCCAATGCTTTCATCGGAAAAGAAAGGCAGCGTCCGGCGTAAGAAATGCCGGTATGGCACGAAGTCCGCATCAAAGATTGCAACGAAGTCGCCCGAGCTCACCTTCAGGCCATTGTTCATGTTGCCAGCCTTGGCATGGGTATTGTCGGGTCTCGTGACGTGGATTGCTCCCCGGGCCTCGCAATAGGCCTTGAGCCAGTCACGACGCTGATCATCGAGGACAAAAACCTTCAGCTTATGGGCAGGATAGTCGAGCGACAGAGCGCCGATAATGGTTCTTTCCAGAACATCCAACGGCTCGTTGTAGGTCGGGATAAATATGTCCACCGTTGGGAGCTCGTCGACGTCTCGGTCGAAGAAGGTCAACGCGAGCCTGTCTGCTTCGGCGCTGCGATCGACGTTTCTGCTCATCAATATCAAAAACAGCACGACCTCAAACACGGCCAGAATTTCGACGATGAACAGGAACCAGACCCAATAAAGGCCTGGCTCATCATTCGGAAAAGGAAGCACGGTTTCGACAAATCGCCACACCATGTAGCGCAGTGCGACTGCGGCCACGAAAGCGCACGTAATTGCGCGAGCCCAGGTGTTAGAACGCGACCAATTGAATGGTCCGAGAAAAAAGAAGGCAAGGACGAGAAAGGTCGGCGCCAGCGCTACGAGATGCTGAACCACAGGCTTTCAATCCATTTCTTGATACCGACATCGTGCTTGGACAGGCGTACTTGCACCGAGCGCCCGACCTGACAGAAATTCGCAAAGTCGGAATTGAGGGTGGAGGGAGCAAGGCTCAGACGAATACGAGCGCTGCGCGCGGTCGTCACAGGCTGGTTGGCCGCAAAGGCATCCTTTTCGATTATCGCGGAACCGCCTCTCACAGACAGGACCACCGCTTTGAAGACGTCGCCGCGCCCGAAAAGTCGGACCTCGGCCGTCCTTCCAACGTAAATTTCGTCGTAGTCGACCTCGGGAACCAGGATATCCACGAATAATTCGCGGCAATCCAGGACGCGCATCAACTCGTTATTCAAAAGAACGTTCGAGCCATTCACGATGTTGCTGCTCCAGACGACCCCATCGAACGAGGCGAAGACCGTCGCCGACGCCAAGCTGTCGACGCGATTGCTCTCTTCGGCGATCTGCTTTCCGACTTCGACCGCGCGTGTTTCGTTTTCTGCTATGCGCGTATTGAGATCATTAATCCGAACAAGCACTTCGTCCTCCCGCTGCCGGGAATAAGGGACATCGTTTTGTCCGTCGCCGATGAAGATGCCCTGCCGGACTGCATCGAGCTTCTGTTCCAATTGTTCAACGGTCATATTGCTGATTTCGACTTCTCCGCCCGTGGCTGCTCCGGCCGCGCGGGCCGATTCAACGAGCTTCTTCGTCAAAATACCCTTCGACTCGAGCGTCAGCCGTCGGTCGAGGTCGACCTGCGCAACAACATCCTGTGCTTGGGAAACCTCCACCCGCTTGCGCAAGATTTCAACTTCGCGCTCGAGATTGGCGATTGTCGTCCTCTTATAGACTTCTAATCGCGCAGCCAGTTGCTGGCGAAGCGCAATCAGCTCGTCGCGCTCCCGTCTGAGCGCCGCAGCACGGTCTAGAGCGGCATTGTGCTCAGCCCGAAGCGAGGCGAGAGTTTCGCGATTCACCCTCGCATTCACAATCCTTAGGAGGGGCTGTCCTTCGACGACTGGGACCCCCACCCTGGATGGCGCTTCGGCAATCGCGCCGTCGATTGGCGCGTTCACTGTGGCAAATCGTGCGTTAACAGTTCCATCAAGGCTGGTGACGCCCGTCAGGCCCGGCAAAAAAACAATCGCCGCAAGCACCAGCAGCACGAGACCGATTGTGATGCGGACAATGCGGTGGTTCCATATCATTTTTGATATCCAACCTCGGCAACGACGAAGGGATCAACCAGTGCTTGCTTCAACAACCGGCTTTTAGTTAGGACGAGCGAAACTTCCGACAAGGGATGGTAGTAAATTCTGCGCCTGCTACCCGCTGCACTTTGACCTAAACAGCCTCGCTCATGTTCAGGGCCAACGTCCGCACAGACATCGGTTATGCTTGCATTTTGCAAAGCATGTCTTCAACCCACAGATCCGGCTACGCCGCCGCAATCGACGCAGAATCGTCCAGTCCAGAAAGGGCCGCGGGACCCTGGATCGTCCTCGTCACCCGCTCCTTCGTGCGAAGGTTAGACGTTCCGTCAGCGCCGTGCCGGACGCCGGAAAGCATGCAGCGAACCGAGCCGCCGGCAAGTTCGATCGTCGAGACGTCGAAAGGCAACAGCGTCGCGGAGCGCTGCGACTGCGCCTGATCGAGGGTAGAGTGGGACGCGGAAAGCACGACCACACGCCCTCTCCCCGCCCAAAAGCCCGCCGAGGCGAGATCTATGTCATTGTCTTCGAGAGCATTGTGAAGCGTTGGCCTCTCTTGCGCGATTGAAGAACATTTCCGCGCGGTCATTACCCCCTTTGGCTTGATCAAATAGGCCGAGATTGTAGTTCGTCTGTCGGTCGTCATGTCGAAGCCTCAAGGCATTGGCATAATGCTCCACGGCGGCAGCAGAACCCACAGGTTGTTGTGGCTTTTTGGACACGACGCACGAAGTTGGATAGCTCGCGGCGAAATAGATATTCATTTCGTTCTCTACCGCGAAAAGCTATAGTTTTGCCGATGGCGGGCGCGGATAGTTCGCCGCCCGCCTGTCTCACGCCGAGGAGACTATCATGCCACAGTATATGGTTGAAAGACACTTGCCCGGCATCACTCCGGAACAACTCACCGCAGCCGCGTCTCGTGCGAAGCAGGTCACCGCCAAGTTGACGAACGAAGGTAAGCCGGTGCGCTATCTGCGCTCGACGTTCGTTCCCTCGGAGGAGAAGTGTTTCTGTCTCTTTGAAGCGCCTTCTGCCGAACGCGTTCGCGAGGCAAATGTGCTCGCGGAAATACCCTTGCTCCGGATCACCGAGGTCGCTCACATCGCGGCGGACGACCTAGCCTGAGCAAAGTCGCCGTTCGCCAGTTGCGCGGACAGCAAGAACGAACCGAACCTGCTGCCTCACACACGGGGGCCAGCGTGAGGCGCGAGAAGGGCTTTGCTCGCATCAGACCGTTCCGCGAATTGGATTGATGATCTCGATGCCGGCGAAATCACGCTCGTTGTCGGTGACAACAACGCAGTCATTTGCCCCAGCAATCGCAGCTACGATCATGTCGAGCCCACTGCGAGGACGCCCGGCGGCTTTGCCGTCGGCCATCAGCCGCGCCCAAATCAGACCGGCCCTATCGTCGAAAGGCAAAACCCGCCCAGCGAAGAGGGATTGCGGCCCTTCCGACCCTGCGAACCAGGCATCCAGCGCATCGCGCTTCTTTCCGCGCGACTTTTCGAGAATGCCACGCCTGATCTCAGCAATCGTCAGCGAGGAAATGAACAGATCCTCGTCGCGCTGCTCCGTCAACCAAGTCATAAGCGACTCCGAAGGCTGAGCCTTGACGATGTTGCTGATAATGTTTGTGTCCAGAAGGTAGTGCGTCACAAATCGACCTTGCGCCCATTCTCACGCGGGCGGGAAAGGTCGAGATCAGCGCCGACCAAGGGGGAGCGACGCAGGGCGGTAAGAATATTGCCAGGTTTCGGCCGATTGCCAGCCACAACCATTTTTACAGCCGAACGGACCTGCTCCGCTTCCGGACCTTCCTCGGCCAGGCGCCGGGCAAGCGTGCGGATCAGTTCGCGATCGGCGTCGAGCGCCATCACCTCAAAGCGCGTGAAGCCGCGCTGCGTCAGGCGTGCGCGGTAATTCTGAAGCGCCCTCTTCTGTGCGGAACTGCCCATCGTCGACCTCCTGCTATATCTGGATATATAATCCAAATCCCTGCAGCCGACAAGGGATGACCATGGCGTTCGAGAGCGCAATCGCAAGCTCCGACTGCAGGTTGGCATACTCTGCCGCTACGGAGCGTGGTTGCTGGTTATGCTCGTGGCTAAACTGTGCTAGCTCAGAACCGATCATGCAATACTCCTTGTCGCGTGAGGTCGTATCCGCTTCACGTGCAGAATGCCGTCGTGCGACATCTTCGAAATCTTTCGCCGGAATTGTGTCGTCCGCTTTGCTATCGCGAGGTCACCCGTCTCCTCAGCACTTAAACCCTCGAAAAGCGGAGCGGATTCGAAGAGCTTTTCGACCGCAACTGGTGGCGCCTCGAGTGCGTCCCGCTCTTCAATGATCTGCGTACCAAGATCCTTGGCCAACGGTCGGCGACGCCCGATTGCTCATCTCATAGTGAACCCGCCCACCGTCCTGAACGGCTTCACCCTCTACCAAGGATTCTATGCGGATGTTGATTACTTCCGCCGTTCTCGATGACATCGCCATTAGCACATGCCCTATCTCGTGGACGCACTTGCGGTGAACGACTTCCTCGGGAAGTGGAACCTTCGCCGAGAGGACGGCTCCGACGTCCTGCACGCTCAGCACGCCCTTTCGACTAAACTAAATTGTCTGGTAGGTGACGGAACAAACGCCGAGGCGGATTGGTTTGCGCGCCGAAGAGGGGCGACGCACACCCCTCTTTCATTTCCCTGTCACCACCTCCCCCTGAAACTGCTCGTTGAAGCAACGATAGACCGCAGTCGGCACGAAGCAGATGTGGGAATCGGATGGAGGCGCAATTCAGCCACTTCGTCTGTTATGGCTGCCTGGGCACGAACAGCGGACGTATGCATTCACTCAAAAGCCGGCGGCCCCTTGCGGCCCGGCCGTGCCGGCCGTTTTGGAAGATCGGTCTGAATTTCAGCTACCTGAAAGACTCCTTGATGAAGGATAGCGGAGGTGGAGCGGTGGAGGACTCAAAGAGCAGTCCCAGAAGAACGCGGAGAACCGGGATGAACGCGCACCATCGTTTCGCTGACAGAGCGAATCCCTTTGCCGGACCAGCGGACGTCGGATTGCTGGCCACGGCCAGCGGCGGCCATGCGTCTGCCGCCGCCAGCCGCGCGGCGCCGTCTCGCCCAGATTGCTGCCCAATTTTCACCGATTGGGTCGTGTGTGGATCGGCCGTGGGGCGCAATCTGCTAAATCGCTGGAAGGTTTGGTTGCGGGGGCCTGATGGCATGGAGACTTGCAATTTCAAGCCCCTACCGGCAGCGGACAATGCCCACCGCCGGCTACTCAACAGCGATCACCTTGCAGCTCTGCCGCTGCCATCGAAGACATGTACCTTCTCGGGCACGGGTGTCAGCGCCACCAGGTCTCCTGTCCGTAGCCTGACGTCGGGCGATACGAGGACCGTTACGGTCATCGCCGGCTCTTCCAGTTCGATATAGGCAAACGTCTGAGCGCCGAGTTGTTCGATGAGTTCGACGCGCCCCGAAAGGCCGCGCTCGCTCGGCGGGGCGAGGCTAAGATGTTCAGGCCTGATGCCAACCGTGACATCGCCCTGCGCGTCACAAGCATAGGGCAGAGCGATGCCGAAGGAGCCGATGGACAGAAGCTGGCCTCCGGCCGCGACGTCAAGCCGACCCGGAATGAAGTTCATCGCAGGAGCGCCGATGAAGCCGGCGACGAACATGTTGGCCGGCCACTCGTAGAGCTCCATTGGCGCGCCGACCTGTTCGATATGCCCCTTGTTGAACACGATGATCCGGTCGGCAAGCGTCATGGCCTCGGTCTGGTCGTGGGTCACATAGATCATGGTCGCGCCGAGCCGCTGGTGCAGGCGGGCGATCTCCAGGCGCATTTGCACGCGCAGCGCCGCGTCCAGGTTGGACAAGGGCTCGTCGAACAGGAAGATACGGGGCTGGCGAATGATCGCCCGGCCGATGGCCACGCGCTGCCTCTGGCCGCCCGAAAGCTCGCGCGGGGTGCGCTCCAGCAACTGGCCGATCTGGAGGACAGCGGCGACCTCCTCCACCTTCCTTTTGATCTCGTCGCGCGGACGGCGGGCAAGCTTGAGGCCAAAGCCGATGTTCTCGGCAACCGTCATGTGCGGAAACAGCGCGTAGGACTGGAAGACCATCGCGATTTCGCGCTCAGCCGGGGCGACGCGCGTTACGTCCTTTCCCGCGATGTTGATCTCGCCGCTGGTCACGTCTTCCAGGCCGGAGATCATCCGCAGCATGGTGGACTTGCCGCAGCCGGACGGACCGACGAACACGACGAATTCACCCTCGGCCACGTCCAGATCGATGCCGCGGATGACATCGATGGTGCCGAAGGCCTTGTGGATGGAACGAAGAGAAAGCTGAGACATCAAAATTAGCCCTTTACCGCGCCCATGGTCATGCCCTTGATGAAGTAGCGCTGGAAGAAAAGAAACACGAGGAGCGTCGGCAGGCTGGCGACGAGCGAAAGCGCGCCCTGCACACCCCATGCGACGGAATACTGGCCCTTCAAGTTGACGATACCGATCATGATCGTCCGCTTCTCGTCCGACTGGGTAAAGATCAGCGGCCAGAGGAAATCGTTCCAGATCCAGGTGAATTGCAGCGTCGAGAGTACGGCAAGTGCCGGGAGGCTCAGCGGCAGCACGACCTGCGTCAGCACCTGCCACTCGTTCGCGCCTTCGAGGATCGCCGCCTCGCGCAAGGCGGTCGGCACAGTCGCGAAGAAATTGCGCATGAGAAGCGTGCAGATCGGGATGCCGAGCGCGGTGTGTACGATGAAGATCGGCCAGAGCGTGTCGATCAGGCCCATGCCGTTGAAGAGCCGAAAGAGCGGCACCAGGATGACCTGCGGCGGAAAGAACATGCCGGCGACGACGACCAGGAACAGCGTGTTGGAACCGCGAAACGGAAGCTTGGCGAAGACATATCCCGTCAGGCCACCGAGCGCGATCGACATGGCCGTGCCAGGAACCGTGACCAGCAGTGTATTGATGAAATACTGGTGAACCGCCGGGTTCGCCAGGACTTCGGCGAAATTGCCGAGATAGAGCGACGAGGGTACAGACCAGAGATTACCGAGCGCGATCTCCCGCGTCGTCTTGACCGAGGAGAGCAGCACCCCGAGCGTCGGCAGCAGGAAGCAGACGGCAAGCACGCTCAAGATGACGAATGTCGCCACACGCCAGGGATGAAAGGGCCCTTGGGCCGTCGAACGGCTAGCCATAGATGCGGTCTACTTTCTTCAACTGGCGGAAATAGATGCTGATGATTGCGAGAGCGATGAGGAAGAGCACGACGGAAATCGCGCTGCCGTATCCCATCAGGTATTTCCGAAAGGATTCGTTATACATGTGCACGGCCAGCGTATCGGAGCTGTTGAATGGACCGCCGCCGGTCATGATGTAGAGAATGTCGAATCCTTTCAGAGAGTTGATGACAGACAGGGCGATCACCACCACGGTCGAGGGCGTGAGCAGCGGTACGATGACGTGGCTGATCCGCTGCCAGCGGCTGGCGCCCTCGATGCTGCAGACCTCGATGAGATCCTCAGGTATCGCCGTCAGTCCCGCCAGATAGATCACCATGGAAAGGCCGGTCTGCTGCCAGCACCAGGCGACAATGACGGCATAGAGTGCGGTATCGGGCTTAGCGAGCCAGGCAAAGCGCATCCGCTCGCCCGCGACATGCGATAGCAACGTATTGAGAAGTCCCCAGTCGGGTTGATAGATCCAGACCCAGATTTGCCCGACGATGACCGCGGAGAGGCAGATCGGAAGGTAGAAGATCGTCTTGAAGGCGCCCGCACCGGTGACCTTGCTGTCCAACAGCAATGCGAGGAAGAGCCCTAGAAGGGTCGGCACCACGATTGCGACGATCATCCAGATCGTCGTGTTGATCGCAGCATTCAGGAAAAGCTGATCAGTGACGATCTTGCTGAAATTCGCAAACCCAACGTAATCATAGTTGCTGTCGAAGCCGTTCCAGTTGGTGAAACTGTAGTAAAACGAGCTGAACAGGGGCCAAATAATGAAGAGGCCGAAAACAAAGAATGGCGGTGACAGCAAGATCACGCGCCAGAAGCGATTATGCCGCTCCATCAGGGTCCTTCCTTCTTGCAGAAGCCGCGGCCGGATAGGCCGCGGCTCGATATGTGGTGCTTATTCCGCGAACGCCTTCTTGGCTTCCGGAGCGACAGCCTTCAAGACCGTTTCCAGCTTGGAAGGGTCGTCGATGAAGCGGCTGAACATCGAAAGGCCCACTTCGGCAACCGGAGGCGGTGTGGCGAGGTCGTAGTTGAAGGCGAAGGTCGGCGCTTCGGAAACCGTCTTTGCCGCCTTCTGCATCACCACGTTGTAGGTCTTCGGATCGACATTGACGTTGGCCGAAAGCGCGCCCTGAGCCTTGGCCCAGTTGGCCTGGACATCGGCATTGGTCATCATGAACGAGAGGAACTTCTGCGCACCTTCGGGATTCTTGGCGTTTGCGGACATGACTAGGCCGTCGACCGGGCCTACAGCCGCATTCGGCACGCCGTCCTTGACTGACGGGAACGGGAAGAAGTCGTAATCCTCGCCGGCCTTGAGGCCCACGCCGTCCCAATAACCGGTGATCCAGGTACCCATGAGGGTCATGGCCGCATCGCCGCGAGCAACCTTATCGGCGGCATCGGTCCAGTCATCGGCATTGGCGTTCTGAACGAAGAAACCGACGTCGAGCAGATCCCTCCAGAGCTTCATCGCGTTGATGACTTCCGCATCGTCATAAGAAGCCTCACCGGCCATCAGCTTAGCGCGGTATTCCGGACCAGCCGTACGCAGAAGCAGGTAATCGAACCAGAACTGGGCCGGCCAACGGTTCTTCGATCCGAGCGCGATCGGCGTTACACCCTTTTCCTTCAGCTTCTTGCAGAGCGCGATAAAGTCCTCCCACTTGGCCGGCATTTCGGTGACGCCAGCATCGGCAAGTACCTTCCTGTTAAAGAAGATGCCGGCATAGTGATAGTTGAAGGGGATCAGGAAGCGTTTGCCGTCATAGATCGTCGCGCTCTTGGCAATGGTCTTGGAAACGACGCCGTCGAGATTGTTCTTGGCCCAGAGGTCATCGAGGGGCGCCAGGCTGTTCGCCTTCACGATGAAGGCGACGCGAGCGCCGGCCCAATAGCTGAAGACGTCGGGGAGGCTGTGGCCTGCAGCGCGTACCAGGATATCCGTCTTGAAATCTTCATGCCCTACCGGGCTATCCTTCATCTTGATGCCAGTCGCCTCTTCGAACTTGGCGACCTGCTCGGCGAAGGCCTTCAGGCCCAGTTCGCCGGTAAAATAGTGACTGATCGTCACCTCGCCCCCGCCTGCAAAGGCTTGGTGAGTAAAGCTGACGGTGGATGTCATAAGCGCTGCCATCATCAACGAGCGCCGCGTCATCGAAAACATTGGTTCCTCCCAGGAAGTTTACGATAATTAAACTTTAGTGATCGCAATGAGAGCATTTCGCAAAAATGTTGGAAATGTCAACACAAAAGTATTGCAATTTTCAACAAACACCGAAATATATGCATAATGCCGGTTGCATGGGAAGTTTGTTTCAATATGCTGTACTTTCGTTTAACATAGTGAAACTCTTGCCTGCAGACCGAAGGAGTCTCAGCCGATGCGCCTATTGCAATCCCTGACACGCGGGCTGGAAGCCCTGGACTATCTGGCGTCGCGTCCCGAGGCGGCCCGCCTGACTGATGTGGCCGACGCGCTCGGTATCGACAAGTCTAACGCGGCGCATCTGATGAAGACCCTCGTGGCCTCGGGCTATGCCCTGCAGGATGACAGGCGCCGGTATCTCGCAACCTCGAAAGTCGCGCCCAAGGCGAAGAGCAGCCATTCGCTTTCGGAAATCATCGCCGTCAAGGAAGCCTGGCGCCCCGCGCTCGAGCAGCTTGTCACTGAGACGCTCGAATGCGCCCATATGGCCGTGCTGGTCGACCAGCGCGTCTGGTACATCGACAAGGTCGATTCCTCGCTGCCACTGAAGGTCGATCATCCGGTCGGGGCTCTCTCGCCGCTCCATTGCACTGCGCTCGGCAAGGCGTTTCTCGCCTTCGGCGGAGCGGTTTCCGAAGGCCCGCTTGCTTCCTATACGCCGCGAACGCTTACGACGCGTCGCGCGCTGGAAGAGGAGATCACCAGAACGCGGGCGCGCGGATATGCCGTCGATGACGAAGAGTTCGCCTTTGGCATCCGCTGCGTCGCGCGCCCTGTCTACGACGAGGACGGCCGGATGATCGCCGCGATCGGCGTTTCAGGCCCGAGCGTCCGCGTCTCCGACCAGCGCCTCGCCGAACTCGGCAAGATCGTTTCTTCCGTTACAATTGCCATGCCACAGAAAGGGCCTATGAATGAGCAGCAGTCCGATTAGGGTCGCCATAATCGGCACCGGACGCATCTCCGACCTCCATGCGATCGAGTACCTGAACAATCCCGCAGCTAAGATCGTCGCGCTTTGTGACCGCGACCCAGAACTTGCGCAAACCAAGGCCGGCGCCTGGGGGCTTGCGGACGTCGCCATCGAGACCGATCTGGACGCGGTGCTTGCCCGTCCGGACGTGGACCTGGTCGAGATCCTGCTTCCGCACCACCTGCATCTGGCGGCGGCGCAAAAGGCGATGAAGGCCGGCAAGATCATCTCGCTGCAGAAGCCAATGTGCGTTTCGCTCGAAGAGGCCGACAAGCTGGTAAAGGCCGCAGAAGCCTATGATCGCCCGGTCAAGATCTTCGAAAACTTCATCTTCTATCCGCCAGTCCTCAAGGCGAAGGCACTGATTGCGGAAGGCGCGATCGGAACTCCGCTTTCCATCCGCATCAAGTCCAACCCGGCCAAGAGCGCTACCGCCTGGGAAGTGCCGGCCGCGGCCAATGCCTGGCGCCAGAAGGCGGATCAGTCCGGTGGCGGCCCGCTCGTTTTCGACGACGGTCACCACAAGTTCGCGCTCGCCTGGCACTTCATGGGCGATCCCGACGAGGTCCATGCCTTCATCGGCGACACGGAAGGTCCGGGCGGCATCCGCTTCGACGCGCAATCGCAGATTTCCTTCCGCTTTCCCGGAAACCGTATTGGTAACCTCGAGATCGTCTATTCGCCGGACATGGAGCTTGCCACGCGCCACTATGCTCAAGACGACCGCGTCGAGATTACCGGCACGGGCGGCGTAATCTGGATCAACGGCGGCCACGGGCGTCTCGCTGACAGCGCCCCGGTCGTGCTCTACAGCGACGGCAAGATCACCGAGTTCCGCGACATTGCCACCGGCTGGGAACAGAGCTTCGTTCTCTCCACGCGCCACTATATCGATGCCCTGCAGACGGGCAGCGCGCCGATACTGACGCCGCGCGAAGCCCGCCAGGTGCTCCGCTTCGCGCTCGGCGCCGAGGAATCGGCGCGCATCGGCAAGACCGTCGACCTCCGCTCGCAGAGGAATTCGGCATGAGTGTATCGACCTTTCCCCAAGGCCCGGAAGCGACGGCCTCGGACCGGGCGAAATGGCTGAAGTCGGCGGGCGGCCTGAATGTCGCCGTCGACGCCGGAAGGCTCGACCAGCCGGTCACGATGCCGCTTGCCGAAGCGCTGCTGCTTGGCCTCATGCGCCAAGGCGTCACGAAATATCTGGCGATCTTCGGCCATGGGAGCACCGCCATCGCCGACGTGCTCGAAGCCTATGAGGCCGAAGGGCTCGTCCGCTGCTGGCAGTTCCGCAACGAAATCGAGATGGCGCATGCGGGCACGGCGCTGTCCTGGGTCTACGGAGAGGTCGCGGCCGTCGTCACATCAATCGGTCCAGGTGCGTTACAGGCGATGGCCGCTTCGCTCGCGGCCGCCTCCAACGGCGTCGGCGTCTATCATCTCTACGGCGACGAGACGACCCATGGCGAAGGCTATAACATGCAGCAGGTGCCGAAGCCTGGGCAAGGAGTGTTTTCCCAGGTCACGTCGCTGATGGGAGCCTCTTATACGCTCTACAGCCCCGGCGCCCTGAGGGACGGGCTGCGCAAGGGCGCGGCCGCCGTCTTCCACCCGTGGAAGGCCGGTCCATTCTTCATGAACCTGCCGCTGAACACGCAGCCAGCGCCCGTGACGCTGCGACTGGACGCCCTGCCTGTCCGGCCGCATTTCGCGCCGCTCGCGCCGGCAGGCAACGACATTATCGAGGATGCCGCCCGCCAGATCGCGGTTGCGGGCAAGGTGGCGATCAAGCTCGGCGGCGGCAGCCGTGGTGCTTCGGAAGCCGTCCGGGCGCTGACAGAGGCGGCCGGCGCGCTGGTGGTGACGAGCCCCGGCGCCGGCGGCGTACTGCCGGCCGAGCATCCGCAGAACATGCAGGTCGGCGGCTCGAAGGGCTCGATCAGCGGCAACTGGACGATGAAGGAGGCCGAACTGCTCGTCGTGATCGGCAGCCGTGCCGTCTGCCAGGCGGATTGCTCCGGCATCGGCTGGCCGAAGGTCAAGGCGGTCATCAACATCAATGCCGATCCGCTTGACGTCCAGCACTACAACAGGACGACAGCGCTGCCGGGCGACGCGTCCGCCGTTGCGCACCGGCTGGCAAACGCACTCAAGGCACAGGCCCTCTCCCCGTTCAAGGCGGAATGGCTTGCCGCTGGCGCCGCCCGCCGTACGGAATGGTCCACCTTCATCGAGCGACAGGTCGCAGCCCCAGCGATCCACGATACGGTTTGGGATAAGCCCGTCCTCACCCAGCCCCGCGCCATCCGCGCCGCCGCCGATTTCTGCTGCAGGCACGGCGCGGTGAAATTCTTCGATGCCGGCGACGTACAGGCGAACGGCTTCCAGATTGTCAAGGACCATGCGCCCGGTGACACCTTCACCGAGACCGGTGCGTCCTACATGGGCTTCGCCGTCTCCGCGCTTTTGTCGTCGGCGCTTGCGGAAAACGGCCGCTATGGTATCGCCTTTACCGGCGACGGCTCCTTTATGATGAACCCGCAAGTGCTGATCGACGGCGTGGAGCATGGCGTGCACGGTACCATCCTGCTCTTCGACAATCGCCGCATGGCCGCGATCAGCCATCTGCAGCTTGCCCAATACGGCCGCGATTTCCGCACCAATGACAGCGTCGCCGTCGACTATGTGCAGATGGCGGGCGCCGTGAACGGCGTGAAAGCGCTCCATGGCGGCACGGACGAGCAGAGTCTCGTCGCCGCCCTTGAAGAGGCCCGGAATTGGAAGGGCCTGAGCCTCATCCATGTTCCCATCTATTTCGGCGATCATCCGGCGGTCGGTCTCGGCGCCTACGGCCAATGGAATGTCGGCAATTGGGTGGAATCCGTCGAGCGTCAATACACCGAAACATTGATCTGAGAGCGATAGCATGTACGAAAACTACGGCCTTCTGATCCGCAACGAATGGCGACCCGCCGCCGATGGCGGCGTCATCGACGTGTTCAGCCCCGCGACTGAGGAGCGCCTTGGAACCGTCCCCGCCTCCACGGAAGGCGACGAGGCGCAAGCGGTTGACGCCGCCTCCGAGGCCTTTGCCAGCTGGAGGGCGGTCGCCGCCTGGGACCGCGCCGCGATCCTGCGTCGCGCGGCCGACATCATGCGCGAGCGCGTCGCCCACATCGGCCGGGTCATGAGCACCGAGACCGGAAAGCCTACCGCCGAGGCCGTAGCCGAAGTTCGTGCCAGCGCTGACCAGTTCGAATGGTACGGCGAAGAAGCCAAGCGCGTCTACGGCCACACCATCCCCGGCCGCAACGCCGATGAGCGGTTGACCGTCGTCTATCAGCCGGTCGGCCCCTGCCTTGCCCTGACCGCCTGGAACTTCCCGATGCTCCTGCCGGCGCGCAAGATCGCCGCAGCACTTGCGGCCGGCTGCACGGTGGTACTGCGCCCCGCGTCCGAAGCGCCGGGGTCGGCCATGGAAATTGGCCGCGCCTTGATCGACGCCGGCCTGCCGGCGGGATGCCTTTCGATCCTCACGGGCAATGCCATGCCGATGGTATCCCGGCTGATCGCCTCGCCGGTAATCCGCAAGGTCTCGCTCACTGGCTCCGTGCCGGTCGGCCGCGAGATCCTGCGCAATGCGGCGGAAGGCATCAAGAAGGTCACGATGGAACTCGGCGGCCATGCGCCGGTCATCATCCATTCCGATTTCGATCCGGTCGCGGCGGCGGGAAAACTCGCGGCGACCAAATTCCGCAATTGCGGTCAGGTTTGCATCTCGCCATCGCGGTTCTACGTTCATCGCTCTATCGCGGCTGCCTTCGAGGAAACCTTCGCAGCCTATGCTGAAAAGCTGGTGGTCGGCAACGGCACGGACGCCGGCATCAACATGGGCCCGATGATCCGCGCCCGCTCGCTGCACTCTGCGGAAGCGCTCGTCGCCGACGCGCTGGAAAAGGGTGCCCGCCTGCTTGCGGGCGGCAAGCGTCCCGCGCATCTGAAGAAGGGCCATTTCCTAGAACCGACGGTGTTCGCCGATGTGCCGGACAATGCCCGCATCATGTTGGAAGAACCCTTCGCACCGATCGCGCCGATTGCTGCCTTCGACAGTTTCGACGAGGTCATCGCGCGGGCCAACGCCACCGAATTCGGCCTCGCGGCCTACGTCTTCACGCGTGATTCGGCGCTTGCGGCAGAAACCTCGGAAGCGCTGGAGGCCGGCATGGTCGGCATCAATGAAACGCTGCTGGCCACCGCCGAAGCCCCCTTCGGCGGCACGCGCCAGAGCGGCTACGGCCGCGAGGGCGGCAGCCTCGGCATCCTTGACTATCTCAACCCCAAATATATTCGCCACAAGCTGGTGAGTGGACACTGACATGACTGACAAGAAGAAGCCGTCCGGACTCGATAACGGACTAACCAATTACGGCGACCTCGAGTTTGCCCGCTATCTGCGCCGCTCGTTTGCCCGCTCCATGGGTTATACCGGCGTTTCGCTCGACAAGCCGATCGTCGGTATCTGCACCACCGAAAGCGGATTCAACAACTGCCACCGCCACTTCCCGGAAATGATCGAGGCGGTTAAGCGTGGTGTTCTCGCCGCCGGTGCGCTCCCCATCACCTTCCCGGTCATTTCGCTGGGCGAGGTATTCCTGTCGCCTACCTCTCTGGTCTACCGCAACCTGATGGCAATGACGGCGGAGGAGATGATCCGCGCTCAGCCGATGGATTCCGTCGTGCTGATGGGTGGCTGCGACAAGACCGTCCCGGCCCTCCTGATGGGCGCGCTTTCCGCCAACCGCCCGGCTGCGATGGTCGTCGGTGGGCCGATGATGACCGGCCGGCACAAAGGCGAGCGTCTCGGCGCCTGCACCGATTGCCGACGTTTCTGGGGCAAGCACCGCGCCGGCGAAGTGGATTCAGAAGAAATCTCCCTGATCGAAGGTCGTCTTGCGGTCACCTCCGGCACCTGCGCCGTCATGGGCACGGCGAGCACCATGGCGCTGATCGCCGAGACACTCGGCATGATGCTGCCCAATACATCCGCCATCCCCGCCGTCCACGCCGACCGCCTGCGCTCGGCGGAAGAAACCGGGACGCTTGCCGCGAAGATGGCGATCGAAGGCGGCCCGCTGCCGTCGAGCCTTATTACCCGCGAATCCGTCGAAAACGCGCTCCGCGTCCTGCTCGCCGTTTCCGGTTCCACCAATGCGATCGTCCATCTCGCCGCCATCGCCGGCCGCGCCGGCATCGACATCGACCTCGAGGCCTTCAACCGACTTTCGGACGACACGCCCGTTATCGTCGACTTGAAGCCGGTCGGCACCGGCTACATGGAGGATTTCCACGCCGCCGGCGGGCTGGAAGCCGTTCTTCGCGAAATGCCCGACAAGCTCCATCTCGGCTGCCGCGACATCACCGGCCAGACGCTTGCCGAGCGACTGGCAAAGTCGCTCATCGACCCGGTCGATCGCGCCGTGGTCCGCTCCGCCGAAAACCCCGTCGATCCGCTTGGCGGCCTGATTGCGCTCAGCGGTACGCTTGCTCCGGACGGCGCGATCCTGAAGCGTGCGGCGGCAACGCCTGCCCTTATGGAACATGAAGGCCGCGCCGTGGTCTTCTCCTCGCTGGAGGATCTCGCCGCGCGCATCGACGATCCCGATCTCGACGTGCAGGCGGACGACGTGCTCGTTCTGCAGAACGCCGGCCCGAGGAGCAAATCCGGCATGCCGGAAGCCGGCTATCTTCCCATCCCGAAGAAACTGGCGGCCAAGGGCGTCAAGGACATGGTGCGCATTTCCGATGCGCGCATGTCAGGTACGGCCTTCGGAACCATCGTGCTCCACGTCACCCCCGAAGCGGACGTCGGCGGGCCGCTAGCGTTGGTCCAGAACGGCGATCGCATCCGCATTTCGGCATCGGAGAAGCGCATAGACCTCCTCGTCGGAGAAAACGAACTGGCCCGGCGCCGCGCCGCCTTCGTGGTACCTACGGCCGAGCCGCCGCGCGGATACGCCCAGCTCTACCGCCGCCATGTCCTGCCGGCGACGCTCGGCTGCGACTTCGATTTCCTGCGGGCATCACCGCGGCAAGATAAAGATCGGCAGGACACCTTGGGGATATCGACGCAGTGAGCGATACGCCGCGATGCGGAACACGGAGAGCGGTCGTCACCGCCTCTACCGCTGTGTTCGCGGCCGCCAGACGCCCGGAACGCTTGCGGGAGCAAGCTGAGAACGCTGCCCGTGTATCGTTTTCTCACCGGCAACTGTGTCGCGATCAGCAGCGGACTGCCTTGCGACGCGACCGATAAAGGCGTGATGATTGGTATCGACAGGACTCCCGGGCACCCAAGCGGGCGAGCGGTGCAAGGAATCTGAGGCGCTAGGAATGCGCAGCTTGTGTGCACCGCGAATATTCTCATTCTCGCCGAGTCCTCACAGGAGAACGCGGGTGGCCGTCTTTCCCGCGCGCCACTTCGTTGAGTTGAAGGTGGCGAGTGCATTGAAGACCGGTCCGCGCGTTCTGAGGATCGCACCCGCCCGGTCGAGCGCCGTTTCCAGCCTGGCCTGAACGCGCGCCGCCAGCTCGGGTTCACGACCAAACACTTCGCCCGGGTCACAATGCGGCCGGTAAAGTAGCGGATACTCTGCCCCAAACCGGAGGTCCGTTCCATGTCGAAGGCCATCCGCGTGGCCCACGCCAGATCGCTGTCGTCACTGCCTCCGGAGCCAGCCGAGACGCGCTTGAGCATCAGTTGCTCGGCGGCCCGCCCGGCCATCAGCATTGTCAGCATATTTTCATACCAGCAACGCGTCGAGTTGGTCATCAACTCGGCCTTCTATTACATGCGCGAGCAGGCCGACACGGAAACGAAGCAGCCTTTCATCAACATCGTGCGCCAGTTCATACAGAAGGTGGTGATCGGCAAGACACCTGGACATCAGCCGGCGTCGCTCGAGGTGCATGGCCAGATCGCCTCGATCCTCGCGGCGATGGAAGCGGTGACTATCCTGGAGAAGCAGTTCGAGGCCCTGACGCGCCACGATTATCTGGAGAAGCTGTGGGCCGGAGAACCTGACACGGAGCAGAAACAAAAAAGCTCCTCGACGCATACGCGGAGGAGCTTTTTGTGAAGCGACTTGAATGGCAAAACATTCAATTTTCGTTGGCTGCGGGGGCAGGATTTGAACCTGCGGCCTTCAGGTTATGAGAGGCTGGGAAGAGACAGCGATCGGGATGTGCGCGTACGACCGTCAGCTGGAAACCCGCCCGTCCGCTCCGTCACCCGAAAATCCCCTCGCCCAAGCTACTGGATGCTGAACGGGAAATATTTCGCGTTGATCAAGTCGTAAGTCCCATCCGCCTTGATCTGCTGCAAGGCAGCATTCAGCCGGGCAAGACGGTCCTTGTCGTCCAGGCGCAGAGCAATTCCAGCACCTTCCCCGAAGTAAGTGACGTCGGCCAGATCCGGCCCCTTGAACTCGCAGCAGCCTCCCGCCTTGGTGTTGGCAATCCAGTCGTAGATGGCGAGTTTGTCCTCCAGAATAATATCGACGCTTCCATCCGCCAGACCTTTGTATAATTCCGGCGAGGACCGAAAAACGGTCTTTTTCGTCTTCGGGTACAGGTGGTTGGCATAGGATTCCTGTGCCGTCGACGATGTCACTCCGAGATTTTTGTCGCCCAAGGCGGCGGGGCTGACATCGCTGATTGGCGAATCTTTTCGAGCGATGAATATCGTTGGGCTGCTGTAGTACTTTTCCGTGAAGGCAACCTTCTGACGCCGCTCAAGGCTCATCGACATGGATGAGATGATCGCATCGTATTTTCCGCCGACAAGGTCGGGGATCATGTCGTCCCACTTCTCGATAATGAATTGGCATTCGAACTTGCCGACCTCACAAAGCGCATTGGCGATATCGATATCGAAGCCTTGAAGCTTGTTGTTTGCATCGAGGTAATTGAAGGGCGGAAATGCGCCTTCGACGGCAATTCTCATCGGCGTCAGGTCTTGCGCGGCCACCTGGCGCTGCGCCGCGGCCGAGACGATAAGCAATCCGGCAGCCACCAGAGCTCCGCGCACTATTGTCTTCATGGAAAGGCGCAATTTCATCGCGAAACTCCTTGGGGCGTAGTCGATCTCGCCCGATGGTGCGCCTTAGCCTTTAATTCTGCGTGAACGCTTCTTTGCTATCGTCGATGCAAGCGCCCGATTGTAGTGGTGTTCAGGGGTCCATACTTGCACATCGTTCCTCCTTCCAGCTCCAATACATTTCAGCAATCCTGGATAACTTCAGGAAGAATTCTCTTCCTTATCGCCGTCAGCGGCCTTGGCGCGATCGGACTTGTCGTGCTCTCGGCGCTGTGGGCAGGAGCCGAAAGCGACTCTGCGGCTCTTGATCGACAGCGACAGCTCGTGAACGCGCGCCTTTTAGAACAGGTCGACCAGGTCGCTCATGTCATTGGCCAGTTCGGCAGCGGCTACCTCACACGCGTTTATCCCGCCGCCCGGTCATCCGGACGCTCTTCCAGCCTCGATGCGCTCCTGACTGCGGCCGCCGCAAGCGGCATCAGCCACACGGCCATGTCTGCCTTCGGCTACGACCAGGCCTTTGTCGTGGATGAGAACGCTCGGTTGCTGATGCTCGCAGACGCCAAGACGGAAAAGCGGTATCGCTGGATGAAGCCTCTTTTCCTGCCTCTCCTTCAAGATGCCAAACTTGCGGTAAACCAGGACACGGCTTCCACTGACCCAACGCCCTCCGCAATAGCAGGCCATCTTTCGAGCACGGCGCGGCCCAACCGCGCTTTCGCCAATCTGATGCGGTTGGAAGGTCGGCCGACGATCGTGGGCGTCGTCGCCATCAACGAAGCCCCTGAGGGACAGCCGCAGACGATGCGGCAATTCCTGATCGTCGTGCGGTTTATCGACGGTCCGGCGCTCGATGAACTCAGTCGACAACAGGGCCTTAACGGCGCGCGCTTTGCGCGTACGGCCGATGCAGACGAAAACGAGGTCGCGTTTCAGATCAACGCCACGGCTAATGGCGAACCGATCGGCTTCATCGTGTGGCGGCCTGATCTTCCGGGCTCCAGGGTGATCGGCCGATTGATGCCGGCGCTTTCGATTGCCGCCCTGGTGATCGCGATGCTGTTTTCGGTCCTGCTTGTGCGCCTAAGAAGCAGCCTCGGAGAGTTGAAGAAGAGCGAGCTGCATGCCAGGCAGCTCGCCTTGCATGATGTACTGACGGAGCTTCCCAATCGCGCCCTCTTCGCAATGAGATTCGAAGAGTGCCTAGCCGACCCGCGCAATTCGACCGAGCGCTCGGCGGTCGCGCTTCTCGACCTCGACCGCTTCAAAGCGGTAAATGACACGTTCGGCCATGCTGCCGGCGATGAACTCATCAGGATGGCTACGCAGCGCATCCGCGCCCTTCTTCGCCCAGGGGACACGCTGGCCCGGCTTGGCGGGGATGAATTCGCCGTGCTCCTGCGGGACCTCAAGGAGGATCAGCATTTGCCGGCAATCTGCGAGGCGATCGTGGCGGAACTCGGTAAGCCGTTCCCGCTGCTTGGCGGCGAAGCTGTCGCACGGATCGGCGCCTCGATCGGGGTCACCGTCGTGCCGGACACCGGGCGGAATGCCGATGACATCATGCGCTATGCCGACGTCGCGCTATATGAGGCGAAGATGGGCGGCAGGGGTCAGTGGCGCGTCTATTCACCCTCCATGGATGGCGGCAGGAATGCGCGCGACATTCTCAAGCACGAGCTGCGCGAAGTCTTGGCAAGAGGCGCAGCCTCGCCCGCCGGCGCTTCGCAATCCGATCCGCCTGCGAACAGGCCGGACTTCGGATCGCTCGAAGTCTATTACCAGACGGTCCATCGCGCCAAGCCAGGGTATTCGGTATCGGGCGCTGAGGCCCTCGTGCGTTGGCGTCACAGCCATCGTGGCCTTCTGACGCCTGCGAGCTTCATTCCAGCGGCCGAGGAAGGCGGCCTCATCGACGCTCTCGGTTTCTGGGTTCTGCGCGAAGCGTGCCGAGCGGCTTGCGGATGGCCGGAAGACACCTTCGTTGCGGTCAACGTCTCTCCCGCCCAGTTGAGGAGACCGAATTTTGCCGAGGAAGTCATCACCGTTCTTCAAGAGAGCGGCTTGCCGCCGTCCCGGCTTGAGCTCGAGCTTACCGAGTCCTCGCTCATCGAGGATAACCTGGACGTTTATACGGTGCTGAAATCCTTGCGCAGCCAGGGTGTCCAGATTTCGCTCGATGACTTCGGAACCGGCTTTTCATGCCTTAGCCATCTGGTGCGCTTTGACATCGACCGCATCAAGATCGATCGATCGTTTGTCTCACAGCTCGGCACAAAAGCCAACGGCGCGGCCATCATTGGTGCCATCGTCGCGCTTAGCCGCAACCTCGGCATCTCGACGACGGCCGAAGGGATTGAAACCGAATATCAAAGGGATTTTCTGGCAGCCCTCGGCTGCACCGACCTTCAGGGCTACCTGTTCTCCAAACCGGTTCCTCTTGGCGAACTCGATTGCTTCCAGAAAGCGAAGAACGGCGACGAATTGTTCCCGATCGTTCCAAGTGCCAATGCCTGAGAAGTTTTTGATCTTCTCAGGTCGACAGACCGCGAAACCCGGGTATCGAAGAGCACAGTTACTGGTTTTCAGCGCCTTGAGGTCTGGCCACGGGCCGCACAAGCCAGCGCAAGCCGCTGGTATTGGGCCTTAACGTCCTCGTCGGTGGCAAGGCGGTATGATGCGCGCTTAACTTCGACGAGCACGCTCCTCGCACTGGAGATCTCAACGGATGAAGAGGTCGCTGAGCTCAGGATCGAAGCAGCAAATAGCGCCATTTCATCAACACTCTTGGAACAGTCCAGATTTTCGGTATCCACCAGTTTTCTCCTTCATGATCTAGAGGGATTGAACTTTCAGGTCTTCAGGGGCTGCGCCCGACTACTCTTTCGGTCATTGCCGCACGCTTGCGCAGGACCTTCCGGGGAGCGGAAATTCTCTTGAGGAACACCGCTGAGAAATGCGTTCGATTTCATCGCGTGCGCGGCAAACCTCCTGTCGTCCATCACGCATAAACCCTGAAGTAATCGACACGCATGCGAGTGAACATGTCCGCTTCCTTAAGAGGCTGCGGGAATGGAACATCTGTTCTCAGCGCAAGCGTCAAAAGAGGCCAAAACACATCGAGTTCTTCGTCCATTCGTGCGGAGCGCGTGATCGGCCAGTCAGCCAGCATTCCCGTCGTCCTGTCGCGGACTGGAACGCGGTTGAAATATGGAACGCATCGCTTGTCGTCGACGAGCATGCCATAGCGGCAATAGGATACGGTCATGTCGACCGGTGTTTCGACGCCTGCGCCATGCCCGCTCTCGTCCTGCCCGCCCCACTCGTGAAGATAGGTCCCGTAGACGGTCGGTTCCCATCCCTTGTGTTCGACAACATCGAGTTCGATGCTGGTCTTGGGCTCCAGGATGCTTCGAGCGTTCAGCATCCAGAATGCCGGCCAGGTCAAAGGGTGGCGCGGAAAGAGCATGCGCGCCTCGAAATAACCCTTGCGCCATCCCTTAAGGACGACCCCATCTGGTCTCGCAGTCTGGAGGTTTCCTGAAATCCATTGGAATTCAGGCAAGCTGTTGCCGTAGTAGTTTGGCACGTTCATTGGTCGCCCGATATATTTTGCGGAAATCTCGAGCGCCTTGCCATCTTCTGCCGCTCCATCGTCGACGATGGCATACGGATTGAAGCCCTCGTCGCCATACTTTGAGGCGAATGCCGATCGACCGTAAAAGCCGTTTGCAGCCGTCGTCGCCTTTGGACCAGCATCCCAGACAGACCAATCGATCGAATTGAATCGGTCCTCAAAGACGATCTCCCTGCCTACTGTCGGATCGTCGGCCACCGCTGTTGCAGCCGAGGCACTTTGGCACTGCAAGGCCAGCCATGCAGAAGAGGCCTGAAGGAAGCCGCGCCGAGAGAGAGGAGACGTCATGTAAATTCTCCTTGCCGACGATTGACCTTAGGCAAGCTCCCTGGCGGCAGACCTGAGAGCCTGCGCGTGGATTTCCACCACGCGCTCGGGACTATACCTGTCGATAAAGGTCTTTCGGTAATCAGAGTGCGATCGTTCGAGCGCAAGGTTGTCGCAGTAATAGGCCATCGCCTCGACGAGCGCTGCGCCACCGCTCACTGGCACGAGGCGGCCAAGGCGGTCATCCACGAGGATATCGCTCGGTCCGAATTCGCAGTCCGTCGAAATTACCGGCAATCCGAACCGCAACGCTTCGCAGATTGCAAGCGACCACCCTTCCCACCGCGATGTCGAGACGTAGATATCGCTCGTTGCAAGCGCCGGCTGAGGACTGATCGGGTAATGTTCGATGCTGACGGCTTCATCGAGTGAGAGCCGCGTGATCTCTGCGCGCAGATCAGCCTCGCCGGTGCCATATCCAACGATCCTTAACCTGACGTTTGGTCGGATCTTGATCAGTTCGGAGAATGCCTGAAGCAGAATGTCCTGGCCCTTCTGGAAGGCAAACCGACCGACATTGACGAATGTCACGGTGCCGGTGGCCTCGAGGGAGGAAGGCGTTTCAGAAAGGTCGAAAGAGCGGACGGGATTGGGTACCCACGCTTGCGGAGTTTTGCTGTTGAACATCTCCTTGAACGACTCCAGCTGCCTGGGTGATGTCCCGAAGACATAAGACACGCGTGACAGAAAGTAGACGCGCATCAGCAAGAACAGAATCTTCGCCTTGAGATGACCGGCCTCGCGCTTGGGATTTCCATGCAAATGGAGGGCAAACCGGCGTTTCAGTCCGATGCAAGCAGCCATGCAGATGACCGCAGGCTCGATTTGCGGGACGACGATGAGACCATAATCCTTTGCCTTGATGACGCTTCTGAATATTCGCATCAGTTCCAGGCGCCCATGCGCTACTCGGTCGATGACCTGGTAGCCACGTGCCTGCGTCGGACGATTTTTTTGGACGGAGGTATAAAGCACATCGACCTCGAAATCCTCCGCGAACCTGTCCGCCAGCATGGTGCAGACATTGTCAACGACTCGCTCGATCCCGGCAAACGAACTCGTTCCCGGCTGAATGTAGAGGACCTTGAGGCGACGTCGGGAGTGGTCGCGCAATGGCAGGCCGGCTTGCATTTGCATTCGTCCTCCGAACCAAAGGGCGGCAAAGTTATATCTATGCCGGCTTCGCGGCCGACATTATAGCGTCCAATTAGGGCTATCGCAGGACCTGCGATCAGCATATGCGCACGGACCCATCCCAGCGTCGACAATACCACCTCCGTGATATCCAGGACACTACGGCAAAGGCCGATGTAATTACCTGATCTCACCCCGAAAAATACTTCGGAGCGCGTGTGTCTAAAGGTCTTCGACTGGTTATATTGCACCGGCCGAGCGTGTATTTCTGTAGACGTCTTGCACTGCACTTGTTATGCTGCTCTGCAACATAATCTGTGTGGAGAAGGTTTGCAAGATGTTAAAATCCCAACCGTTTCTCAGCATCATAATAAGCTGCTACAACTACGAAATGTACGTCTCCGAATGTATTAGGAGTGTTCTTTCACAAAACTACGACAACTTCGAAATTATAGTGGTCGATGACGGATCAACCGACAACTCCTGGGACAAGATCCAGGAATTCGGCGATAGAATTAGTGCCGTGCGGACAGAAAATCGCGGGTCATTGAAAACGTGTTTGAACGCCCTGTCGCTAGCAAAGGGCGATTTCATCTATTTTCTTGATGCTGACGATGTGCTGGGTGAAGGGGCGCTCGCCGAGATAGCGCCTTATCTTCGGCCAGACGTTTCCAAAATACAATTCATGCTCCTTCCAATCGACAAGGATGGAACACCCATCGGCAATGCGTTTCCTTCCCTCCAGCCTACCGCTGGTTCTGGACCGCTTATCCAGTCCATTCAAAAAAAGGGGTACTACGACACGCCGCCAACGTCAGGGAACATTTATCGCCGCGACGTCTATGAAGGCCTCGGCGACATGGCTTATGAGCGTGGGATCGACGGGGTCTCGTACCTGCTTGCTCCCTTTGTCGGAACAGTGATCTCGATCGATAAACCGCTTGGCAAATACAGGATTCATAACGCCAATCTGTCGTCCTTTTCCGAGGTTACATCCAAACGAATGAAGGCCCAAGTGGACCGTTTCATGGGTCGCCTCCATCATCTAGCGGAACTCGTTCAATCGCGACCTACGGCGACCGAAAAAGTCGAGGTTCGCAACAATTACGCCTACGTGATGGAGCTCAATACGATGAGCCTTGTCATTGACGGCAAGAGGCCGGGGATCGGCCATATGTCAGCCTACATCGGTGCCGTGGTGCGCGAGAACACCGGCAACAAGCGGATTGCTCTTTGTCTGTTTGGCCTCGCGCTTTTCCTGCTCCCAAATCGCATGGCCCGGCATTTGGCGGCCATTCGCATTGACCCGTCACGGTCTCACCAGATTCGGTCGCGTTTCAAGCAGGCCTTTTGCGTCTAACGTTGCGGCCAGCCATCAGCTGGCCAGCGCAAGCACCTTGGCGCGTGGCATTGCCGAGCAATAGACGTCGAAAGTTTCCCTGGCGACCCGTTCGATGGTCAGACGTTCGATGTGAAACTGGCTTTTCAGTCGCCAATCGGAAATCCGGTCCGGAGCCTCCAGGAGAAACCCAAGCATTTTGGCGAGGGCGGCGGGATCGTGGGGCGGAACCAAAAGCCCAGCCTCGCCATTCTCGAGGAGTTGGGGAATTCCGTCGACAGCAGAACCGATGACCGCGCAGCCTGCCTCGCGTGCCTCCGACAGCACGAGCGGCGCGGGGTCGGCATGGGACGGCAGAACGAAGATGTCTGCGCCCAGCATATAGGGATATGGGTCCGTGGTTGAGCCGACAAAGGTGATTGCAGATGCGCTCTCGAGTGCCGCGGCCCTGGCCTGGTACTCCTCGCGAAACGGACCATCCCCAACAATATAGAGGTTTGCAGTTGGGTAGGACCTGTGCACGGTTTCGAAAGCATCAAAAAGATCGGGCAGGCCCTTGCGAGGATGCAGCCCTCCGACAAACAGAATGCTCGGTGAGCGCAGCGCCTTCGGCTCTTCGCTGCGTCCCTTCGATCGGCTGGTTCCGATCGTGCCATTCAAAACGACCTTCAGTTTCGACTGTGGAACGCCGCGCCGACGCATCGAAGCACCGACGACATCGCTGACGGCGATGACGCGTGTTCCGAGCCCCATCAGCGTCGCGCTTTTTTCAAATTCGTTGTGGACTGTCGTAACAAGCGGGATGCGTCTTAACTTGCAGACCGGAAAAGCGATCACCGCGCTTGTCATCATATGCGCATGAACGACGTCGATATCATATTGCTTGAGACTTCTATTCAGGCTGAAAAGCGCCCTGAGCAGACTCGGAACCTTCCGTTGCTGGTCAATCTGGAGCGTCTTGACGCCGTTTGCTTTGAGCAACGCGTCGAAGTCTCCTCCTTCGCTTGCGATATAGACCTGATGCCCCTGATTGACCTGCTCGCAGGCGAGGTCCACGGCTGCGTGTACATGCCCGTTCAAACGTCGTGTATGATTGAGGATATGCAGAATACGCATCATCGACCTCTCTTCATCTAACACCGATTGTTGCCGCGCGTGCGGCACCTGAACGATAAGCCGTTTGCCATCTCAACTGGTTGCGATCGCCGTCTCGACATCGATCGTCGAGACACGGGCGGTCGGCTGATAGTTGAACCCGCCCTGACGGCCGATCGATTCAATTCCGAAACTTTTCAGTCGCGCGATCGCCTCGGCCGCGATTTGGGAAGCCCCTTTACTGTAGATTGGATAGGCGTTTGTCAGCACATGGCTTCCCTCAAGC
The DNA here is from genome assembly GCF_000312665.1 of Rhizobium mesoamericanum STM3625. Lineage (GTDB taxonomy): Bacteria > Pseudomonadota > Alphaproteobacteria > Rhizobiales > Rhizobiaceae > Rhizobium > Rhizobium mesoamericanum. The sequence continues at coordinate 895,837 of NZ_HF536773.1, forward strand.
TGCAAATCCCCGCGGAACAATCCATTCGCACAAACGTGTTGGCGAAACTGCGCCTCCGCCTCTTCTGGAGTTGTTGCCGTACTAGCAATCACTTCGACCGCAAAATACTCCCGGTCGGCGACGCGCCCATAAAAGTCAGAGTAGACGGTCAAACGCTTCCAAGAGCCCTCATGCGAGAAGTTGTAAATGATGGATTGAGGAAATCCACGCTCTCCGGCAAAGCTGAAATAAAGCGATATCAGCGTAATGGTATTCAGTGCCGATGTTTGTCCGTTACCACATATGCGCTCGGCAACCGAGATCGGTACGGTGGAAACAATTCGGGCACTGCTCAACGTACCCTCATCAAGCAACAACTCGTATCCGCAGTCCGTTTTGTGAAGCTGGCGCACCGATGTCTTGAGCTTGAAGACGACGCCACCGCTCTCGAGCCTTAAGACGGCCGAACGATAAAGCGATTCAAAGCCTTCTCTTGGACGCGCCAACTGGCGATTCTTGGGCCCGGTTGATCGCTTGCGCCTGGCAAGGCGGCGGATGAGGTTGATGAGGGAGGCATAATCTGCAATCCAAAGCATCCGCTTGCGCGCGAGGTCGAGATCGATCTCTTCCGGATTGATGCCGTAGAAGCGCCGCATGTAAGTTCCAAGTCCGGACCTGTGCAGCAGATAACTGCCAATCCAGAAACGCGCAAAGTCTCTGGCGTTCTCCATCCGGCGCTGGAAGATGCGCGCATAGAGAACCGACGCGAAGATGCGGATCACGCCAATTGGACCTGCACCAATGATGTCGTCGCGCACCGAGATCGGGTAGATCGTGATTTTGCCTTGGGGATTGAGTCTCCCCCAGGTCGGTTCGATCGGGACATAGCGCTCAAGAAGCTCCGGAAAATGCCGAAGCAGAGGGGAATCATCCTGGAATATCAAACTTCCGACGTCGAAGGTGTAGCCTTCGTTCGAGGACCAATCCATGTGGTTTCCGCCAACGTGGTCGTATTCGTCAATGACGACGACGCTGTTTCCCTGCGCCGAAAGGATCGACGCTGCGACCAGACCGGAGATGCCGGCGCCGAGCACGACGACATCGAATTGCTGCACTGCGGACATTCGTAAGGAATGATGGCTCGCGTCATCCATATATGGTCCCCGTATTTTTCCCCCGAAAGTCATAGACAGTATAGCGCAATTAAAAAAGAGTCGACATCTCAAGCACTACGTACGCAAAACAATTGGCACGCGAGTAGTTTTTGCACCGATTCTGTGATGGGGAATAAAATTAAAATATTCGCTTGATGTAGATCAAATAATGCGGCAGACTTTTTTGCGGTTGCGAATTCCAGGACCCAGTCTTGCTGCAGTGCATCCTCACGATGTGCAGGCAGGAGGATCGACGGCAGAGGGTTATCCAGTGCTGCGGCAAAACCTCGACGATCTCCTTCAACGTCCCCTGGACGGCATCGATCTGATCTCGACAGACGTGTTCGATACCTTGCTGTTGCGCCAGCCGCGGTCACAGAGATCGCGTATGATGCAGGCCGAGCAGCGGTTTGCTCGCCTGCTGCGCAATGAAGGAATTTCCATCAGCCCCGCGCATCTGTTTCGGACCCGGCAACTGGCTGAAAGCTTTGCCTATCGCGCCCTGAACATTGGCGGCGGTGCGGGCGAAGTGCGACTTGTCGACATCGTCGAGCGCCAACTTGCCATGCTGGGTCTCCCCGAGCGGCTGATCGAGAAGCGCATCCTGCTGGAAATGGCCATCGAGAAGGTTTCACTTTCGGCGAATGAAAAACTTGCCAGGGTGTTGCGTCTGCAGCGCCAGGCCGGCATTCGCATCGTTGCCGTTTCCGATACCGGGCTGCCGAGACATCACCTGGCGGACCTGATCAACTACTTTCATGGCCCCGGCCTTATCGACAACATCTATTCGAGCGCTGATATCGGAGAGAGCAAGAGATTTGGCGGACTGTTTTCACGGGTTCTCGAGGAAGAAGGTGTCGCGGCGTCACGTTTGCTGCACCTGGGCGACGACATGCTCGCTGACTGTATCGTGCCGAGAAAGATGGGAATTCAAGCCCTGCATCTTCCCAAGGGTCGCCTGAGGCGGCTTGCCACGCGCGCCGATGGCGCGCGGGCGGAGGCCATGCGCAGTATCGGCAGCCGCATCCGGCGAACGTCGAGCTGCACGCCCGATCTCGTGGATAGCACGGCCTTTGGGCGGGAAGTGTTCGGTCCAATCGTTGCACAGTTTTGTCTCTTCATATGGCTTTACGCCAAGCAGGCTGAAACGCAGGGAGATGCGGCCTTGCTATTTTGTGCGCGCGGCGGCATCGGCATCAGGGAGGCCTTCGAAAGGACCCTTGCGAAGCTTGGCTTGCGCCTTGCAATTCGGCGCGAAAACATTCTGATTTCGCGCCTGGTGGCAGCCCGTGCGGCCCTCATGCGGCAAAGCCCGGCCGTGCTCGATGAGCTTGGCCGGGAGTTTGCGAAAAACACCTTTGGAGATGTTGCCAATGCACTTGGTGGGCGCGATTACGAGCTTTCCGGGCCATGGCAGCTGCCTTTCGAGCCAAGCCGCTTCTTTGCCATCATCGACACCCCCGAAGGGCGTGTCGTGCTCGATGACATTGCACGACAGAACGAACTGTTTAAACGACATCTGGACGAGGTCGCCGGCAACGCAACGCGCATCATCCTTTGCGATACCGGTCTTTATGGAAGCACGCAGCGCCTGGTGGCAGCCGGACTGCCCGAGCGCAGATTTGAGACGATCCAGTTTGCCCGGTGCAATTATAAGGGTCTGAGCGAAGATCATTTCCCGCAGGTCACCGGACTGGTCGTGGAGGAAAATCTCTATAATCCTCTGAAGATCGAGACGGTTATCCTTCGCTACTGGCAGATTATCGAGAGCCTCTTTGAACCTGCCATTCCATCCGTTCGCCATCTGAGTGAGGCAGCCGATGGGACCATTTACAGCAATGCCGGCAAGATCGCTTATGGCGAGCTCGATCCTTCGAACGGCAATCTCCTGCTTTCAGGCGTCCTTCAATACATCGATCGGATCGGGGATGGAGCCGAGATCATGGCCGACGCGGATCTTGCCTGGGTGCGCCTCAAGCAAGCCATTACCAGTCCGCGTACGTTCGACATGATGGCGTTGAGTGTTGGAGCGCGTTCAGTCGATTTTGGTCGCCAGGAAAGTGTTAATGTGCTGAATGAGCCCGTCGCCGCTGATCTTGCAAAGAAGCTTACAACGGTCAAATCACAGCTCTGGCGGGAGGGCGCCATTGCCCGCGATTTTCCGGTTTTGAGAACCGTACTCTTACCTGCGCTGGAGATAGCGCACATCGTCAGGGGAGTGTCGGCACACCTCAAATAGCCGAACTACGACGTGGAGGAACGTCAAAGGACAGCTGCCGGATTAATCCGGCTCCAAGCAGATCGAGGAGGACGGCTGGGGGGCGGGGCCGCGCAGAAATGCGCGGCCCCGCACAAGAAGATGCGCCATGGCTGGATTACTCCCCATGGCGGGAGTTCAGGATCTCGGAGTGAGACATGCTTGCGGTAAAGGCAATCAAGGGAGCCGGTTGGCTGGTCTTCTCGCGCTTTGTCGGACGGATTATCGATTTCTTCACGCTGCTTGTTCTTGCCCGCATCCTGACGCCTGCCGACTTCGGGCTCGCGGCGCTGGCGACCTCGCTCGTCGTGGTCGTCGATACGATGCTCGAGGTTCCCGTCACTCAGGCTCTCGTAAGACTTCCGGCAATTGACAAGAGCCACCTCGACACCGGCTTCACCGTCGGCCTGATGAGGGGCGTCGTCATCGGAGCCATCGTCCTCGTGGCGGCCTGGCCCTATTCGTGGATCAATCATGACAGCCATCTGGTCTTGCTCGTTGCAGTGCTGGCACTCGGGCCCATTTCGCGTGGACTGACCAGCCCAGCGATGGTCAATTTCGCCCGCCAGCTCGGATTTCGCCCGACGTTCATACTAGAGGCATCGGGCAAGCTGACCGCCGCCCTGATCGCAATGATCGTCGTCCTGAGCGGCGGAGCCTATTGGGCCATCGTTGCGAACTTCGTGCTCGCCTCGTTCGCATCAACAGTTGCTTCCTACATCCTTGCTCCCTACCGGCCTGCGTTTTCTCTGGCACGCCTGCCCGATTTTGCCGGCTTTATAGGCTGGTTTTCGTCAGCCCAACTCGTCTCGGCCTTGAATTGGCAATTCGATCGGTTCCTGATAGGAGCGCTGGCCGACCGCCCGACCCTCGGACGCTACGCCGTCGCAAGCGACGTTGCAGTCATACCGACCCAGAGCCTGATCGGCCCGGCATTGCAGCCGGTCATGGCGGCGTTCTCACAGATCAACGCCGATCGCGCACGCGTGAGACAGGCTTTTCTGAAGGCAACGCGCTTTGCCATGCTGATCTCGGCGCCGGCCTGTGTTGGGATATCTTTGACGGCAGATCTCGCCACCGACTTGCTGCTTGGTGCCAAGTGGGAACAAGCAGCACCTCTGCTCAGCCTGCTGGCTCTCGCCGTTGCGCCAATTCCCTATTTCCAGACGCTGTCGTCTGTCAGCGTGGCCCTTGATCGACCACACGTAATCTTCCGACTGAACGTGGTGGACCTTGGATTTCGCGTGCTCCTGATTTCAATCGGCTTCTATCTTGGCTCGGTCACCGGTGTGAGTATCGCCAGGATCGTCCTTTCAACGCTCATGTTTGTATTCTATCTCGCCGAAGCCCGGCGCTTGCTGGATCTCAGCATTTCTTCACAGTTGAAGAACCTCTGGAAGGTGACAACAGCCGCCGGCGCAATGGCAGTCGTCGTCTGGCTCTTGCGCGATGAACTTGCAGGGCGAAACTATCCGCACGTCATAGAACTCGCACTCGCGATTGCCGTTGGCGCGGCCAGCTATGGAGCGACCTTGTTGTTGCTCGGGGTGAGGCTGATAACCGGCAGCGGCCGGCTGGAACTCACGGACCGATGAGCGGGCGACGGGGTGCACGCAGTCTGCTGCACGATTGCCAAAGATCAACTCTCCGACACTCAATCGTGCACCACCTTAAGGGCTCAATCACCCACGTGTGCGATTTATGACGGTGCCGACCACATTGGCACCTGCGCGGCGCAAGAGCTGAACAGATTCAGAAACCTCTTCGATTGTCGTCTGGCCAGATCGCGCGACGACAAGAACCGCGTCGGCATAGCTTGCCAATGCAAGCGCATCCATGGAATGGCGCAGCGCCGGAAGATCAAGAAGTACGTCACCGCGTAAGCGTGCGGCCTCGAAAATGCGCCGAACACGCGGATTGCGAAAATCGGTGAACAGGTTGGCGTTCGTGTCTCTGGAATGGATTGGCAGGACGGCGATTCCTCCAACGTCCTCGAAATTCAATTGCTCCGGCATCAGGCCAGCAAATACGGCACCGGCCAGCGAGACAGCAGGCAGACTGTCGCCGACCGCGCGGTGATCATCGCCATCAGCGGCCTTGAACAAGGTTACCTGCCGGCCTCCGCGGTTGATGAGTTGCGCGAGGCTGGCGCAAAGCGTCGATACGCCGGCGCCAGGTGTCCACCCGACAACGGCAATCACGATGCTCTTGTCGTTTCGAAGGCTCGTGCAGGCAATTTCGATGGACGTGCGCAAGTCGCGAATGGCTGCGACGAATTTCTGCTGTTGCGGGCTGGTAATATGCCAGGGAACTCCCTTGGCGCCGGGGACATTAGGGATGGAACCGAGGCATCGTACGTCCATTTCCCGGGCTAGTTCCCTAGCGCTACGAACGCGGCGATCGAGCGCCATGCGCACGACGACGACGCCGAAGCCAAGGATTAGTCCAATAACCCCGCCAAGTGCCGTGATGAGAGATTTACGCGGAGCCGATGGTCCTAGCGGTGACAGCGCCGCGCCGATGATGCGCGCATCAGCATCCGGCGTCGCGATTGCCGGTAGCGTGCCTGCGTGCATTGCCTCGCGTGCAGCGTCCACCTGCCTCGCAAGTGAATCGAGCCTATCCTGCAATGCTTCGGTCCGTGCCCGAGCGATCTGCTCCTTGAAACCTACGGTCTGGTAGATGTATCCCGAAACCGTTGCGTTGGCGACGCGAGCGGGAAGCTTCGGATCAGACGAAGAATACTCGATTTCGATAACAAAGGATTGCCCGACGCGGCGGGCGTTGAGGCGAGACATAAAATTGAGGAAGGCCGCCCGGTCCGCCTCGTTGGCAAGTTCGATTCCCCCGCTTTGAGCGTCCGGCGCTGTTTGATCGACTGTTGCGCGATCGGCCGTTAGATGCCCAAGGGACAGCCTGCCCAACAAGCTACCAATGAAGCTCGGCTGGCTGCGACCAAGCTCCGGGTCATCTTTCAGATTCAGGCTTTCAAATACCGCCGACAACAAGCGCTCCGACTTTATCGTCTGAAGTTCGCTATCGGCACGGTTGAGATCAAGCGTTTGCTGGGCACCGAACTCGCCGCCGGTGACTGCAGACTGACGCGGTTCGAGCAGAAGCGTCGCGGTCGCCTGGTAGGTGGGCGGCAATGAGTGCGCATAAAGAGCAGCGATCAGGATGCCTGCCATGCTACAAACGGAAAGCGAAACCTTATGACGGATGCCGAGATCAATCACCGCACGCAGAAGTGCGATTGGCCCGTCGCCGGTCGCATCCGACTGTGTTTCGTTCACCCGCCAGAGTCTCGAGGTAACATCGATAGGGCGGGGCCTGTTGAACATCATTCGTGCTCCTAGCGCTGACGTGGTTTGCTGGCAGATGGCGGCGTGGCGATAACAGCGGCGCGTTCCGGCTCGAGACGACCACGCAAGGCGTCGAAGGCGGCCAACAGATTACCGCGCACTCGGCCTCGCCGGTCGATGAAGGGTTCGGGCCAGACAGCACGACTAAAGTTGCTGGCGATGTTGCGGAAGATCTGGCCGACGACGTTTGGAAGGCTCATCGTCCCCTTGGCCAGCATATAAAGTGGATTGATGACCTGGGAGTATCCGAGCCGATCACCGCTGACCCTCCCGCTTTTGACGCCCATGTGGACACCAAAGGCGAGAGCCGACTTGACCAATCGGCCGCCGCGCCTGGAAAGGGCCGCCGCAAAGTCACGATCCTCCAGCCAGCCGTAAAGGACGAGCCGCTCGTCGAAGCGCAGATCGCCAATGGCCGAAAACCGGAAGGCCATGTTGCAGCCGTAAGGGCTGAACGGTTCGGACCACGTCGCTTCTGCCTGGCCGGCATCGACCAGATCGACCGCCTCTTGAAAAGATATTCCCGGTCCCTTGATCCCATCTGCAAGGACGTGGCCCGTAAAGCTCACGACGTCGTTCTCGTCGCGGAAAGCCTGCAGGGCACTCGCCAGCCAGTTTTTATCAGCGATGAAATCATCGTCGAAGAAAGCGACGATTTCGGTTCCCGGTTCAACATGGTTCAGCGCGGTATTGCGCTGCGCGGCAAGCCCCGGCGGACCAGTGACTATGGTCACGTCCGGGTGATTTCGGAGATCGCCGGCATCCGAAATATCGACACAGGAGACAAGCACTGCCTCAGGCTTCAGTCGCTGTGTCGAGAGAAAGTGCCGCACGCTTGCCGCAACGATGTGCGGTCGCCCCCTGGTGGCGAAGATGACGCTAACGCGCGGCAGGACCGGATCGGCTGGCTTGTGGCTCTTTATCGCGGCTCTCGGATCGGCAAGGAGCTCCGTGTAGCCGCCTGCAGTCTTCTTCCATGAGAATTGGCGAACATGGTCCTGGCCCCGACCCGCCAAATCATTGCGCAACTGCTCAGACGATTGAAGCATCCCTATGCGCTCGATCCATTGGCGCGGCTCAAAGGGCGAAGCAACAAGTGCTGCGCTGCCACAAACCTCCGGCATGCTGGCGCAGTCGGACGAAACGACAGGACAGGATCTCGCCATCGCTTCGATGATGGGCAATCCAAAACCTTCGGTGAAGGATGGGAATGCAAGACAAAGCGCACGATCAAGAAGATAAGCGAGATCGTTGTCGGATACGCGCCCGAGAAGGTGGACGTTTGACCGCCGTTGCAATGCCTCCTTGGTAAATATGCCGTCGCCCCCGCCGGCGATGACAACGTCAAGGTTCATTTCATCAAGTTCCGGTGCGATGTCGATCAGGAGCGACAGATTCTTGTGGCGTGCTCGCGAACCAAGGGCGAGGACAAACGGCCTGTGCGCGTTCATCCCTCCCAGCATTTTCGGGGCCAATTCGGCCGCAGATGGATCCCAAAGCAGCGCATGCTCGTGGCCGTTCGGAAGCACAGCGATATCCGACAGGCGAACAGGAAGATGCCGCGCCAATTGCCGCGCGGCCGCATGGGATACGCAGGCTATACGTAAGGATCGGCGCACAAGCAGCGGCTGGAGAGTGTGGTAAAGCGTACGGAACGCCCGGCTATAGCTTTGCGGCGCGGCAAAAATGTTTGCGTCGTGAATGCAGACGATCTGGTCGGTTTTTGCAGCCGGCGCCGTGTTGCACAAGTTGAGAAGCCTGCGACTGCCACTGAGATACGGCAGCTCTATCTGCTCCCAGGCGTGACCGTTCAAATGTCCGCCCTTTTCGGTTCGTATCAGCCGCAACGACAGGTCGGTCGCATTGGCCGGTACGATGAGGGCGGAGCCGTCTGATAGAGCAAGACTGTCCATCGCCTTGACGACATTGCGCGCGTAGCGCTGGACGCCCGTCACGTCCTGCGTCAGAAAGCGGCCATTGATTGCGAATTCCCTCGCGCTCATTCGAAACTCTCCTGACAACCGCCATCGTGTCGCGTGTGAAAAAGATCCAGATCAATTCACATTCAAGGCTTGCCCGCCCTTGGACCTTTGCGCGACCAACCAGCCCTGCCTTTTAAGCAGGCGCCAAAGCCCGTCGATGAAGGGGATGGCGCGATTGTCGCGCCTTCGTAACTTAGTAGCTGCCACGTGAGCGAAGCACCGCAGGGATCGTCTTCAAGATGATCGCCATGTCGCCAAGGACACTTTGTTGTTCGACATAGCGTGCGTCGAGCAAGACGCGCTCACCGTAGCCGATATCGCTTCGTCCGCTGATCTGCCACAAGCCAGTCAATCCCGGGCGGACCCTGATGTAGTCGGCATAGTGAACACCATAGAGTTCAGCTTCGCTTGCAACGATCGGCCGCGGTCCGACCAGGCTCATATGGCCGCGAAGGACGTTGAACAGCTGCGGAATTTCATCAATGCTGCTCTTGCGCAAAAATGCGCCGAACGGCGTCACACGTGGATCGTCTCTGAGCTTGCGTGTCGCGTTCCATTCCGCCCTGAGCGCAGAATTGGCCGCCAGATGACGGCGCAAAACCTCGTCGGCATTTCTCACCATCGTGCGAAACTTCAGACACGGAAACATCACGCCGTACCGTCCGATGCGTCGGTGGGCTATGAAGATCGGCCGCCCCTGCAGGATCAGGAGGATTGCGATCAGCATGAGGATCATCGGCGACAGCACGAGAAGCCCAATGAGGGCTATGACGGCATCAATCGCGTACTTGACGCCGCCGGAGACGGCGGAGCGGCTCTCATGTCCGAACCGATCGGACCTTCGGGTGGTCGCCGTGCGAGATTGCAGCGGTACCTTGTTGAACCCGTCGAAATCTCGACCGAGATCAATTTCCCTCATCTGCGTACTCCCCTTGTAAAAAAATAGACTTCGGGCACTTGCAGACAATGCCATCATGGCATGCACAAGAAAGCTAACAAGTATTAAACGATTTGACAATAAATTTATTGCGCTGCACTATATAACTGTGCAGCGCGGGAAATGGACGTCATTTGTTCATCATATTTCTGTGTTAACTGCCTAATATAATTGCTCATCGTCTCTTTTTTAATCGAGGGGATTAGCAAGAAGTACGCCCGCAATGCACGCCACAGTAACGTTGATTCTAGTATCGCGAGGGGCTTGGCGTGCGAGTAGCAATTATTCATTACTGGCTAGTAGGAATGCGAGGCGGCGAGAAGGTTCTCGAAGCACTCTGCGATATATTTCCGACGGCTGACATCTATACACATGTTTGTGATCTTTCGGTCATTTCCGACAAGATCAAGAAACATAAGATACAGACAACCTTCATCGGCGGCCTGCCCTACGCAAAGCGGATGTACAAACGCTACCTTCCGCTGATGCCAATGGCCCTGGAACAGCTTGATCTTGGAGCTTACGACCTCGTCGTCAGCAGCGAGTCGGGTCCTGCAAAGGGCATCATACCGACCTCGCCCGCCTTGCATCTTTGCTACTGCCATTCCCCGATGCGCTACATCTGGAACATGTACAACCGCTACTACGACAGCTCCGGCCTGATGACGCGCCTGATGATGCCGCCCATGGCGCATTATCTCAGGACATGGGATGTTGCGACCGCCAATCGTGTCGACGATTTCATTGCCAATTCGACGACTGTTGCACAACGCATCAAGAGTTATTATCGCCGCGATGCCGACATCATTCATCCGCCTGTCGACACGGCCGCCTTCCGTCCGGTCCCTGCCTGCGACGTCGAAGATTATTACCTGATGGTCGGTGAACTCGTCGGGTACAAGCGCCCAGACCTGGCGGTCGAGGCCTTCAACCGGATGAAGGCCAAGCTGGTTGTCATCGGCGGTGGCGAAATGCTTGATCATCTCAAAAAACTTGCTGGCCCAACCGTGAAAATACTGGGCGCCCAGCCCTTCGACGTCCTTAGGCATCACTATGCCCGCTGCAAGGGTCTCATCTTCCCCGGAGAAGAAGATTTCGGGATCGTGCCAGTCGAGGCGATGGCCAGCGGGCGACCGGTCATTGCCTTTGGCAGGGGTGGCGCCACGGAGACCGTGGTGAACAACAAGACCGGCGTATTCTTCGAAACGCAGACAGTTGAGGCCCTGATTGATGCGGTCGAGCGTATGGAACGGCTGGACTTCAACCCTGCAGATGCCGTGTCTCGCGCTGCCGATTTTCGTAAGGATGTCTTTGTGGATCGCTTCCGCACTTATGTTGCCCGTACCACGGGCGCCACATTGGCAGTATCGGCCTAACCCCACGTGCCTGCCAGGACTGTGTCAACAGGAGCAATGACATGCGGTTTTCTTCCATATGCGATTGGGTCAAAAGACAATGGTTCGGCTCCACTTCGAAGGACACCTTGAACAGCAAGGTAGCGGCCTGTAGCGCATTTCTGGCAATCGCCATTGCAGCCGGTGGCGCCCAAGCCGGCGAGGAATACGTTCCTGGACCGCAGGACACGCTGAAAATTCGCGTCTACGAATGGCGCCCGAGCACCATGACGGCGTTCGAATGGGCTCCCTTGTCCGGAGAGTTCGTCGTTTCTTCAGCGGGCAACCTTTCATTGCCAATCATTGGGACCGTTCCGGTGTCCGGCAAAACCCTGGAACAGATCTCCGAAACGATTGGACAGCGTCTCCAAAGCGAGGTCGGCTTGCAGAAACGGCCGAGCGCCTCGGTGGAAATCTCGTCATACCGCCCGTTGTTCGTAACCGGCTTGGTGGCAACCCCCGGCAAGTACAACTACAATCCCGGCCTCACCGTCATTCAGGCATTGAGCATGGCCGGCGGCATCGGTTCGACCGATGCCAACGTCATCGGCCTTCAGCGTGATGCTTTGTCGAGCCGGGGCCAGATGCGGGAACTGGAAGCAGAAAGGCTCGGTCTCCTGGCGCGACAGGCGCGCGTCGATGCCGTTTTAAGCGGAGCATCGTCAGTGACGTTTCCCGCGGAGCTGGTGTCAAAGGCGAAGGATCCGCGGTTTTCCCGAATGATGGAGGAAGAACAGTCGCTTTTTGAAACGCGCGAGCGCTCGATGATGACAGAGATCGATGCGCTGAACCGCGCTAAAGTGCTCGCCAACAACCAGATTGCGGCGCTGAAGGAGAAAAGTGCTTCCCTTGCAAAACAGATCGAGCTGGCTGGCAAGGACCTCAATTCGGTCAATAAGCTGGTCTCGCAGGGCCTGACGGTTACCGCCCGCCAGCTTGGTGCCAACCAGAACGTTGCCGAACTCGAAAGTCGCAATCTCGATGTTTCGTTGGCCACGCTCAAGACCGAGCAAGACCTTGCCAAGGTGGACCAGGATATCGCCGACGTGCACAATCGCTACCGTGTGAACGCGCTGACCGAGGCAGCCGAATTGCGCGACCGATTTGCGTCAAACGCCGAAAAGGCCAAGACGGAGCGCGAGCAGCTGAAGAACCTTCAGATCCGCGCCCCGTCGGCCATCGCTTCGATCGCCGAGGAAAAGGATCCCTTCACCTTCCTGATGACAATCAATCGGGTTGTGGACGGCAGTATGCGAACGCTGGTTGTGAATGACAACGATCCTGTCCTGCCTGGCGATGTGATCCGGGTGGAGCAGCGCGAAGAACAAAGTGCAGCCGTAAGCGATGTCAGCAGCAATTGACAGCGAGCTTTGCGCCGCTGCATCAAGATGACAGATACCCGATATCGGGGTGTCAAGGGGGGCGGAATACCCGATGGGCTGGGCGCTTGTCGTCTCATTTCTGATCGGCGCAATCTGCGCTTTGCGCATGCCCGTCCTGATTTTTACGCTGATCGTTGTCGCCGTATTGATTGCCTATACGGGCGTCAGCCTCTCCACCGGTAGCCCGTTCACGCACGCAATCGGCTGGGGCTTTATTTTTGTCTCGGTGCTCGAAGCAGGTTACGTGGTGATCCATGTTGTTGCTGCATGCGTTCTACATACGACGGGCCAGTGACGTGCAAAACGGCCGCAAGAGACACAACAAATATCCTTTGAACTAGACGGGATTGTCCGGTCTGACGAGGTCAGATTGCATGGCCGCCCTCGCCTCCTTGGCCAATCTGGCAAGCGCCAGTTGTTCAGCCTTTGCCATCCCGTATTTCAGCCTGTAGCCGGCTTTGCTCAAACGCTCGCCGGAAAAACGCATGCGCCAAAGCGGGTTTCTGATTGGCAAGGAGTGGAACCGGATGAAATCGTGGAGCCAGTCGACAATCCATGGGGCGCTGAAAACACGGTAGCGGCGATCACCGCTTACCGCGAAGGCCTTGCGCATGAAATCGATATGCCTCGGCATATCGCGGTCATCTTCTGCAAGATTGTAAATATCAACCCGTCCGGGCTCCCCCTTGCCCGCCAAGCCTTGCTCCATTGACCAGATCAGTGCGTCCGAAACATCGCCGACATAAATGTGGTGGGCGTGCCGGTGCGAGGCAAGCATGCGTTTGATAAAATTCCAGTCGCGAACGCCGATGATCTGGCTGATATCCACAACGACAGCCGGCCTCAGCACAGTGCATCGCATCCGCTCGGCAACGCGCAGGAGCGCCAGCTCACCCGCAAGCTTGGTGCGGCCATATTCTCGAACATAGTCGAGGGCCCAATACTCAGAGACGACGTCCTGGTCTACGGACAAGACCGGCGAACTCTCGGAGATGTGGATCGAGCGGCCCGAGCCGTAGACCGCTATCGAACTCGTATAGCAAAACGCCTTGACACCGGCATCCTGCGCGGCGCGGGCGAGCCGTTCGGTTGCGTGTTCGTTGAGGGCTCTCATCAGGTCCTTCTTGCCGATCTCAGCAGCTAGATGGATGACGCCGCTGCAGCCCTCGACCAGCAGATTGAGCTTAGTTTCATTGGCAAGATCAACTTTGCGCCATTCAAGGCTTCTATTGTCGGCCGACGGCGGCGTGCGAGAGGTGGTCGCTCGCACGCGATAGCCGCGTTCAAGGAGATCGGAAACAACGACCCGGCCAATCCGGCCCGTCGCACCCGTCACGAGAATGGTTTCATCCGGCATGGACCAGCATCTCCGTGAGAATGGGGCGCTCTGGTCTGTCCTTCAAATGGTCGGCCAGACGGATGGCCATGGCGACAATCATCTGCGTCGGGTTGCAATGACCGGCTGTAGGAAATACCGAGCTGCCTGATACATAAAGCCCCTCGACGCCGTGAACCTGACAATCGACGTTGACGACCCCCCGGGACGGATCGCTTGACATGCGTGTTGTCCCGGTTGGATGAGCGACGTCGACGAAGCTTTCGGGAATCGGCGCCCTGTCGCGAACCCAGTCCGCCAGAACCGGCACCGGAAAGCCAATCCTGGAGAATTCGGACGCGACCAGTTCTGCCATGCGATGCATGGTGCGCGCCTCGTCCGGATGGCTGCGCCAATCGAGCTTGGGCAGCCGCATCCCGAAGCGATCCCGACGGTCAGACAAGCTGATGCGGCTGTCTGCATCGGGCACCTGCTCGCACATGCACTCCAGCGTCAGCTCCTGCAGCTTGCGGGGTAGTCCGTTGCGCGCCCCGAAATAGTCGATAGTGCCGCGCACCATTAGAGGAATATTGCGCACCACGCTTATTGCATCCTCGGGTAACCGCGGCTTGCGCGCCGCCAGGCGCCGCAACGCGTCCCATGGGTCGTCTGGCGCAAGAACCTCGCCGAGCCACGCCGCGCAATTAAGCAGCCGTTCTTCTCGTTGAATCGTCGGACTCAGTCTAAGGCCAGCGCGGAAGAAATGACCCTGCACATTGTAGCGTCCGAACCGGCGCTGCAACGCTGCCGAACCGTTAAGCGAGAAAACTGCCGCTGGACCGCGAAGGTGATCCATCAGGTAGCGGCCTACCTGGTCCCGATCATTGCCAAGCGCAGGTCGGTCCGGCTTGCCGGAATTCAGAAGGATGCGGGCGTTCTCGATACCTCCGGCACAGAGCGCAACCGCGCCGGCAACGAGACTATGCTTTCGTCTGTCGTTTGTTGCAAACTCAAGCCCGCGCGTTTTGGTAGACGCGTCGTTTGCAAGCACTCTGAGAGCGGTCGCTCCCGTCACCAATGTGACGTTTGATCCCAGATGCTTGGCAATATGCCGGCCGAAGCGCATATACTCGAACGGATAAGACTCCGCATCGTCCCTGCTAAACTGCCAGAAGAATGGCAGCAGGCGGTTGGCAGCAACCTCAGCTTCCGGCGCAGTCCGTCCGGCGATCGACCAGAAGCGCTGGTCGCTATAGCCGCTGCCAACCGCGAGCCCCAGATGGCTTGCGCTGCGATCCATGTAAGGATCGAGCTCGTGCATGGCGATTGGCCACCCCGAATGATCGACCCAATCACGCTGCTCGAAGTCGATCGCGTCAAATGGCCCACACCGCCCTCCCCAGGTATGTGAACTGCCGCCAAGGATCCTGTTACGCACCGACCATTGGTCGGGCGCACGCGGCCGCCCGATGTTTTCGATGTCATTGAGAGCGTCATTTTCGGGATTGCGCTGCTCTCCGCCGCTTTCCAGAAGCACCACACTCAGTCCTGAGTTAGATAGCTCGCGAGCCAGGGTGGCGCCAGCCGGTCCGGACCCGACAATGCATACATCGCAACGTAATAGGGGGACGATGGTCCCGCCGGGCTGGAGGTCTATGATTGGCATGTTTTCTCGCCCTTTCTACTACTAACCGACCGGATTGACCAAGCATCGCCCATCGAAGGAACCGTCCTTGAGCGGGCCGAAAGAGCGACCTGGCGCTCTGCCTGATTTCTTAAGGGATGGTCCTCTTCCAGGTTGGCCCTTCGGGCAGGTCATGATCTCACCATCGATGATTTAGGGTTGTCCGACCAAGGAGCGAGACTCGGGTGGGATCGCGCCCTGGTAAAGTGGAATAAACGGGGCTCCCATGACCTCGATGGGTGCGGGACGGCTCGCAGCCAGTCCGGCCAGAATAAAGAAAAGGAGACCAAGGTCGACAGTGGGGCCCGCCACAACAGATCCGGCAAGCAGGCACAGGCAGCCATTGCGCGCAGCACACCTGATATCGGCAATAAAGCTTTTTGAGGGATGACGTCCCGGGGCGAGCGCGGTGACTGCAAACACCAGCATGAACAGTGCACCAGGAATGCCGACGTTTGACAGCACGGCGACGGGGAAGCTTGATGTGCGCGCGGTTCCCAATCCCGCCCCAAGGCCATAAGTGTCGAAAAAGTTTTGCAGTCCGCTGGTGTTCCAAAAACCGCGTTCGAGCGCTGAGCTCGACGTTGATTTGCTAAAAACAAGAAGATCTACGTAGCTGTGAATTGCGTTGAAGACGTCGTCTTGTAAGACAACGATAAGAATGGCGAGCAGAGCCAAAGGGGGCCCGAGGACCACCACCGCGGCGCTATTGCTGCTGTTGTGACCGACCCCACTGCGCAGCACCGCCGTACCATAGAAGATTGCCAAGCAGACGGGGGCGGCAACGAGCCCCGTGGAAGACGTACAGGCAATGATCAGAACCAGAGACATTATGGCTAAGGGCCCGGTCCAGATCGAATATCGCTGGCATAGCCACATCGTTGAGGTGAAGCCGAAAGCCCCAAGCGTCGTCCCCGCGAAAGCAGATGCCTCTGGCCACGACCCTACGATTCGCTTGAAGCCGTTTACCGTGTCGTTGTCATGGAAGGTATATTGCGCATTGCGGATGAACTGCAGGAGTTCCTGGCCGCCAACGGCGCCCGTAACGACGTCGATAAGCGCAAACAGGACGTTGAAGGCGGCATATGCAATCAAGCCGATTACAATTGCCCGGTAGCCCTCCATCGTCGATCCGACAGCTACGATGAGCATGAAGCAAACCAGATCCGCGGCGAGGTAAACCGCCTGGGTCAGGTTGCTACTGATCGGTCCGAGCGGTACGACGCCGCCCGTCAACGGCCGGTCAGATACGCCAAGGGGTACAATGAACGTTGCATCGGCAAACAAGCGGGGCAAAAAGTACGCGGACAAGACGCCATAAAGAACGAGACAGGCGAGCCAGAAACCGGGC
This sequence comes from Rhizobium mesoamericanum STM3625, assembly GCF_000312665.1. Taxonomy (GTDB): domain Bacteria; phylum Pseudomonadota; class Alphaproteobacteria; order Rhizobiales; family Rhizobiaceae; genus Rhizobium; species Rhizobium mesoamericanum. The sequence continues at coordinate 912,634 of NZ_HF536773.1, forward strand.
CGGCCGAACTGGATAGCGTCAAACAGTGCCTGGGGCCGTTTATTGCGTATCGCAGCCAACGCAACGAATATCAGGAAAAGGTGGGCCGGCTGAATGCTTGAAGAACCGACAACGAATGCGGCCGCTGCCCCCAACAGCGTCAGCGTAACGAAGGCTTTGATCGTGGCATCCTGACCAAGCGCCATGCAATAAAGACCGAGCGCGATTGTCACGATACCGATTGGTTCAACGCCCATCGCCGGCCACCGTTACCTCGCGGGCGACCATCGTTGGCTTGGCTGCTCGCGCCTTGCCAGCCTTACCTGCCATCAAGCCTTTGAGCTTGAGTGCATGCTTTTCCACGGCGTGCCAGGAAAACGTCGCAAGCACAATCGTTACCGGCAGCGCCAGGGCGATACTAATGTACCATTCGCGATGTTGAGGGAAAAGATGGGCAACCGCCTGCTGCACGGGAAATGCATAAAGGTAGATCCCATAGGAATAATCGCCGCTGGCAAGAAGGGGATGCTTGGGCGGTTTCGTAAGTCCGATCGCAACCGTCACGTAAGCAATTGGGAAGGCTGCGAAATAAGGCGCATAAGGCAGGTTCAACATCAAGAACGAGACGACGGCCGCTGCAATCGCGAGCAGCGGTGTTACCGTGATGCGTTCGCGGCAGATATAGAGAACGACGCCAGCCAAGAAACTCAAAAGCAGAATGCGCCCGGGCAGCGCGCCGTCCATCGGCAGTTCGGCCGCCCCACGCAAAAGGTCGCGGCCTATCACCGCGACATGGGCCAGCACCACAACGACAATCAACGATACCGGCCGATAGACAACACCCACTACCGCAAGCACCGTCAATGCGACGTAGCACTCCAGTTCGTACGGGATCGTCCACAGGGACACGTTGACGGCCTGATAGTACGGATTATCGCGAAACAGACCGGGCAACAGATATTGGATGTGGCCGACGATATTCAGAAAGTAGGCCGAAAACTGCGGATCCGAGACGTAGGCGCCAAGTGGAAGCACCGTGAACATCGGCCCGAGCAACAGCGCGCAGAGCGTTACCTCGACGGCGAGCGCCGGAACGAGGCGAAGCGCACGCAGACCAAGGAAGCGTGCAACGTTGCGCGTCCTTAGGAGACTGGCACTGACAAGAAAGCCGCTCAGAGCGAAAAAGGCCGGCAGCACGAAGGTTATCAGGCCACGCAGCGGCGGCTGAAACAAGAAAGCTTCTCCCGCCTTTCCGTAAGAGACGGCGAAGCTGTGGATACATAAGACGGCGACCGCAAGTATCACCCTAAGGTAGTCGAAGCCGGTGGTGTATCCCTTCCCGAACCGCTCTGCGATCGACATGTCCTTGCTCCGCCGTTAGCGTTGCAGTAAGTCATCAATACTACGCTGCATCGCACAATAGACATGAACTCAGTATTTGCAAAGTCATTTATTGCAATGCGATAAAGTTTAGGCATGCGAGGCGAGACTTTTGAGAGAGATAGCGCATCGGCCTGCTCCGCCCGTCCGCCGCATGCGAGCCGGCCATTGCTGATTATCGTAAATTGTTGAATATATTTGTCATCCGTCGATGAAGATCTCGATCGGTGAATTGCAGAAGGATTCAGTAGAAAATATTGCATTGCATCAGGATTCTCCGCCGAAACCACGAACCTTGGCACACTTGCGGGCGTGACTCCGATTTATTTCTGTTGCAAAATTCTGACAACCATGGAACTCTCGGTGTAATTATTGGAAATAACCATGACACGTTTTGTCCAATTAATGCGCGCGCCCGGCGTCTACTTGCGAATGCTAGTAGCTACAGTTGCGTTCGCCTTGATCGCGTACCTGCATTATGAATCTGTAACATTGACACTATACTATAGCATTATTTGCATCTTTCTTATGCAAATTGGCTATGTAGGCGGCGTTTTGTTCCTTATCTGGCGTGAGACTCACCCCAAAAAGAAAACTGAAAGTTGTGCCAGCAAAATTGTTGTGTCGTTTCCGGAAGGAGGAGAAGCCGGCCTTAGGACACACACATTGAAGGATTGATGTGTAGTGAAATTCGGAACAAGTGGGCTTCGCGGCCTATCGGTCGACCTCAAGGGCCGAGCCTCAGCGCTCTATGCGACAGCCTTTGGCCGCTACCTGCTCGACGCTGGAATGGCGCGCCGCGGTGATGCCATCCTGATTGGCCAGGACTTCAGGGATTCCAGTCCGGAGATCGCGG
>NZ_HF536773.1:914948-925367 GCF_000312665.1 Rhizobium mesoamericanum STM3625
TCTCGGAGAGGACGATATCATCCGCATCGTCGACGAGTTCGGACGCAGCTGATCCAAACAACGAGCGATCGCCAAAAGCCTCCTATGGCCAAAAGGGCAACCGAGAAAATGGATAATGGTCTCAGAAACGGACGAGCCTTGGCTAAGGCACCCATTGCGATCTTCCAGGGTTTTGTTCGGCGGATGGAACGCGAGAGCCGTTTCTTCGAAGAAGAACGCGATTTCTTCGGCAACCGAAATTGCGAGAGGCAAATGATTGAAGCACCCCCTCTGCGGCGCCTGAAGATCGGCCGTGTCGATGCCTGATGGTTTGCGCGCCTTAATCGAACGGCCTTTGCTCTGCTTGCAGCAACAATGCTGTTTTTGGTGAGACCGCGTCAACACGGGACACTAGCGCGGACGATATCGGGGACCCAGCCTCCAATATCGGTGGTCAGAAGAACGGTTTCACGCCGCTGTTTGTTGCGGATCGCGGGCTGTGCATACGGCCGCCAGTCCCCTGGATCGTGTCCGCATCGTGCCGATACCAATGACAAACTGCATTGCACTTGCTTTAGAGCGGCCGTTTAGGCGCTCCCTTAGGAGTTTGACTCGACGCCTCCTGGCCAATCTCGAGCCAAGGGCAAAGTTATTTTGATATACCCTACAGTGAACGGCAAGGTGCGCCCCGTTCGAAGGGACGTGTTGCCAACTATGTTTTAAGCTCCAAGCAGCCGGTCCTCGGCAGCCAAGATGGCGTGGCGCGGGGCACGGACACTCTCAAAGGCTCGAAGCAGGAAGATCTTCAACGCAGTAATCTCGATTTCGATCGCTGCAGCACGGGCAGGATCGGATGACGCCCATTGCCGCATTGTGAAAATCGACCTGCTGATGGTGCCCGGTTTTGTCAGGCATCTTGCATCGAATCGGCCACTGTCAACCACGTACCAAACGAACAGACGAATGGCGACGTCAGTAACGTCGTAATACCCTTCGGAGCACATTCTGGCATGTTCCGCATCAATGGCTTGCCGAGCATCAGAATGAAGACGTGCGATGTCCAAGCCCAGTTCGTGAAGCTTGTCTGCTACGGCGGGCGCCTGCATTTCGGGTCGCAATCGTGAGAGTAGCGGTCTCATCTCCATAGCCTGAGAATAGCGCGATCTGATATCAGCCGAAACCACAGATTTATTATCATTTTGGCTTATTCGGCATGGAGCATGTGCGAAGACTCGCGATCCAGGCGTAACGTCGTCAATTCCGGACAGTAGATCTTCCCGTTAAATGACGTTCAAGCAATTGCCAGACGACCCGCCGCGGCGGGTGGAGATACGAGTGGGCACGTGATTCAGTTGCCATTGAGCACGATCTGCCCAGCTAGTTCCGTCCGTCAAGCCGTGACGGCCATTTGCATCGTTCGAAGGGGTTTTTGGAACGCCATCTCCTCGAGCGTGGCTCCTTGGAGATGAGTCTGCCCACGATTGTTTTCGGTCAATCTCGCGGCAACTTGCCTAACAATAGGCTATTGCCCGCATGATTTCCGCAACCCGAACATTTCAGCTTCTTCGCCAAATTGGCAAGAGTGATATGTTTGCCTACGCTTCGGCCAAGTTCCCACCGATCGATCGACGCGCTTTTTAAGCAGACCGGACAAGCCGCCACGAGCACGAACATCTCCTGAAGTGATCCTAGCGTTTCGTGGTGCAGATCGACGGCATAGTCGACAGGCGGCGCCAGATCGATGCCCCTTCGGTGGCGCATGTTCATTTCCGTTCAAATGCGGGCTTCCATCCACGCGTCATGCCACGGCTCATAGCGCCTTCAGTCAAAGCAAGTTGACAGCGCAGATGTCTTATATCCTCGAGGAGCGTGGCAATGGTCGCGTTCACGTCATCGTCGTGCCAGGCGAGAGCCGCCTGGACTTCGAAATCGACGTCTTCCTTGGTCGTCGGTAGCATCAGTGCAAATCCAGGCTCAGTTGCTGGCCCTTGATCCGTGGCAGTGGAAGGCCGGTTTCGATCTTCCCAAAAACACGCTTGCGGCGTTCTGCGTCGCGTTCTCGTTCAGCGCGGCTCGCGGCAACTACTGCCAGAGCATTTGCAATGACTTGCTCGGTGTGGGTCATGAGAACCTCCATGGGAATGTTCTTATTTTGTTCTCATTTTGGCGAAAGGTCAAGAGCGTCGCCGTTTTCACCACCAACCGATGGATTTTGGGGCTAAAGAGGCCCGAACAATAGTTGAACGGAAGGGCTGTGTACGTCAGCCGGAGCATCGCTGAGAGCGAGGATGGTGCCTGGATGCTGGGGCAATTGGCCATCGGTCATTCAGAGTAAGGCACAGGACATGGCGGAAGTTGTCGCTTAGCCCTCAGGCTAGCGCACGCAATCCATGTCCTTACGAACCGGACCACGCTTCTCAGTCCTGACATCTTTCTGCCGTCTGCAGTCGAGCTTGCCAGTGGAGTCAGTACGATTTGGGTCGATTGCCTTTACGCTCGGTGACTTACCAAAACCACCCGGGTTTGTAATGCTCTCCTGCTGAGCAGTAGAGTCTCTCGGACCTACAGCCGGTCCAGCTTCGTCGGGCAAAGACTGTGCCGACACCGAGGTAACTATGGTCAGCACGACAATTGCTGCGAGAGGAAAGCAAACACGCATAATGAACCTCCGCTATCGTTTCGAAATAACCGCCGCACGAGCAAGTTGTTCCTGACGACTGCACCAGCACTTCCGATATCTCTATTGAGGTACTGCTATCGCAGACCCTTCCACACAGTTGAGCGCGTCAGCCCCACTTGAGTTCGCTTTTGGTGACCTTTGAGCCGATGTCTAGGAAGAGGGCTTCGATGGCAGGCTTCAGTGCTATTGTTCGTCGGCGGCCGAACAGGACCACGTTGTTCGTTGCGGTGTGTTCGACGCCTGCGCCCTTCAGGATCTCACAACAAAGACAATGCAATTCCAGAACGAGCCAAACGCGATGAACCTTCAGTTCTTCTGCCGGCCGTAGAGCAATAGCATGGCTATAATGACCACTCCGTAGATGAGCTGGCGGCCAGCTTCCTCAATTTGCATCACCGAAAGAATTGACTGCAACAGGGTAATAAGGATTACGCCGGCTACAGTACCAAGATAGGTCCCTTTTCCACCGAGAACATGGGTTCCGCCGAGGACCACGGCCGCGATTGACGGAAGGAGATAGGCATCGCCCATCGACTGCGAAGCCTTTGATGCATAACCAGCCAGCAACACGCCACCAAGCGCGCTGAGTGACCCGCAGATGACGAAGGCGAGCAAAGTAATACGCCGCGTGTCAATGCCCGACATATAAGCCGCCCGTTCCCGGTTTCCGATAGCATAGAGCGAGCGACCGAACGTGGTTCGGGTCAGCAGGAAGACGGAGAGAATGCCGACGGCAAGCCACACCAGAACCCCGTTCGGGATTGGGGAGATGGTTTGGCCGGTTGCAATAAAGCGCATCGCGCGGGAGGCCGAGTCCTGCGGTGAAAACCCCCCGGTGTAGACGACCATCAATCCCTGCACGACCGCATTGGTCGCAAGCGTGATTATCATCGAGGGAATGCGCAGGTAGGCGACGGCAACCCCATTGACGAAACCGATCGCTGCGCCACAGGCAACTCCGAAGGGAATAGCAAGAACAGAGCCGCTTGTTCCATAGGCTGTTGCAGCGCACGCCATCATCGCGCCGGCGGTCACTGTCCATGGAACGGAAAGATCAATCTGCCCCAGCAGGATTACCATCATCATGCCCGTCGCTATCACCCCAAGAAACGAGGCTACTTTCAACTGTTGCAAGAGGTAATCGAGCGATAGAAAGTTGGACGAATAGATCGACCCGCCAAGGAGGAGCAGCAGGATGCAGCCAAAGGCAATCGCCACGGCGGGATCTCTCCCTCGGAGTCGAGCGGGAACAATCGAATGCCGCATGCTGAATGCATCCTCGCTCATTGGAACCATTCCAGTCGGTTGCGCACGCGAGCCAGGCCAATCGATCCTACGCCGATAGCTAGCATCAGCACGATTCCTTGGAATAGCGGCTGCCAAAGTGGGTCAAGATCGAAGACGAAAAGGAGATCGCCGATCGAGCGGAACGCAAGCGCCCCGAATACCGCTCCGATAGCGCTGCCCTTGCCGCCTGCCAGCGATACTCCCCCGAGGACGACTGCGGCAATCGAGTAAAGGGTGTAGGCATTGCCGCTCGCGAAGGCCGCTTCGCCGGTATAGGAAAAGAAGGTGAGATAAAGCCCGCCCATGGCCGAAAGAAGCCCGGAAAGCGTGTAAGCGGTAAGCTTCGCCCGCTTAAGCGGCATACCGGACATGTAAGCCGCACTTTCTGCCGAGCCTGCCGCATAGGCCGCCCGGCCGTACACCGATCTGCTGAAAGGAACCCACACCAGCAGGATCGTGGCTGCAAGCACGACGAGGCTGCTGGGGAATATCCCGAAGAGCTTCGAGGTAAATACATCTGCAAGGCTCTCGTTGACGGAGCCACCTGGCATTGGTCGCAACAGTAAGGCAAGCCCAAAGAAAATTGCGCTCGTGGCGATCGTCGTCACGATTGGCTGTAGTCTGCCGAAGATGATAATCAGGCCATTCAACATGCCACAGCCAAGCCCGGCGCCTAAGACGGCCGCGACGCCGAGACTGGTCTGTAGCGGCGTGCCGACGACCAGCCAGGAGGCGAGACAGTTCGACAGCACCAGGATCATCCCAGCAGAAAGGTCAATGCCCGCTGTGATTACCACGAGACACTGCGCCATGGCGACGAACGCCAGTAATGTCGCCTTGTTGGCCGCTGTCTGCACGACGTTCGGCGTGAAGCCTGCCGGGTGGTTGGAGACGTAGATCGCAAACATTACTGCGAAGAGGGCGGCCGCAAGGAACGTCCCCCTGTTGAGTTCGTACCAGAACCGCCACTCGCCACCTGTAGCTGTTGTCACTGCGTTGTCCTCCGTTCCAGCGGCTGGGCGGAGATGTTCAGCGCACTGCCGATCAGCTCACGTTCATTGATATCGTCGCCCTCGAGCGTTCGAACAATGGTACCGTCATACATGACGAGCACACGATCACAGCAACCGATCAGCTCATCATAGTCGGTGGAATAGAAGACAATCGCAGCACCACCGTCGGCAAGCTTTCGCAGCAGCTGATAGATTTCCTGCTTGGTCCCAACGTCAATGCCGCGTGTCGGGTCATTCAGCAGGATGATCCGCGGCCGGTTCATCAGCCATTTTGCAATCACAACCTTCTGCTGGTTTCCCCCGGACAGACTGCTCGCGGGCATGTTCATGTTCGTCACCTTGATGGAGAGAAGTCCGAGGAGCTCGTTGACACGGGTTGCCTCCGCACTGCGATCGATGATGCCATTGCGTGAAACGCTGCCGAGAGCAGCTATCGACAGGTTCTCTCGCACCGTCATTGGCAGCATCAATCCTTCGGTCTTTCGATCTTCCGGGATGAGTGCGATGCCGTTTTCTCCAGATTTCGCCTCCTTCGGGCTCGTCAAGCGCACACTGCGACCATCGATCCGCACGTCGCCCCTGACGTCGCGAAGCACACCGAAGAGCGCGAGCAAGAGTTCGCGTTGCCCCTGCCCGTCCAAGCCCCCGACGCCGACAATTTCGCCAGGGCGAGCATCGAATTCGATGTCGGCCAAACGATCCTCCCAGCAAAGGCCACGGCAGGAAAGAGCGGGCGCCGTCGAAATCTCGACACCCGGTTTGTCTGGAAATACGCTTTTGTATTCCCGGCCGATCATCAGCTCGATAACCTGCTGATCGGTCTTTGTGCCGGCTTTGTACGACTCGATGCTGCGCCCGTTGCGGAATACCGTGCATTCGTCGGCGAGTTCTGCGATTTCATGCATGCGATGCGAGATGTAGACGAGCGCCAATCCTTCCGCACGCAGTCGCTTCAGGACACTGAATACCTTCTCGACGTCAGACTTGCTGAGAGCGGATGTCGCCTCATCCAGGATCATCAGCCTCGGTCTGCGGGCGAGAGCCTTTGCGATCTCGACCATCTGTCGGCGCGAAAGCGGGAGGTCCTTAACCAGCGATGACGGATGAATGTCGAAGGCGCCGGCGCGTGACAGGGCTTCCTCGGCAATCCGACGCTGGGCACGCCTGTCGATCATGCCAAAACGCTTGGGTGGATTGCTAATGACAACGTTATCGGCAACGGATAGGTCGGGAACAAGCGACAGTTCCTGAAAGACCGACACGATCCCAGCCGCATTGGCCGCCGCAGGCGATCGGAACGACACATCCTTACCGTCCAGAAGCATCCGGCCTTCATCGGCTGCGGTCACACCGGCCATAATTTTGATGAGTGTTGATTTTCCCGCACCGTTCTCGCCCAGCACGGCATGAATCGCGCCTGGTCGAATTGCGATATCAGCTCTGTTGAGTGCTGTGACACCGCCGTAGCGCTTCGATATGCCTTCCATGCGAAACAGCGGTTCTGACAAGATTACGCGCCCTCCCATCGGGTGCACTTCGCTCTCGACTGCGGGCGCGTGTGCCCGCAGTCGGTTCGATAGAGTCATCGGCTGCTATTGATTTTCCTTGGTCTGCCCCATTATTTCCTGGGCCGTGAAATTGATACCACAGGTGGGGAAAGAATTACCGACGAAGAAGTTGTCGGACTGATCGGGATAGTAGTCCTGATCCTTCTTGAAGTCCGGATGCGACACGAGCGCCGTCGGCAACTTGACGGCCTGTGGAACGACCTGGCCCTCAAGCGCGGCGATGGCGACCTTTATGGCGACCGCCACCTGGGCAGGTCCCGTTCCTGCCGACGAGCAAACCAGCCCCTCGCTGGCATGGGCAGCGCAGAGCTTGCGAAAGCCATTTTCGGTTTCGCCGCCGAAAGGCACGAAGGGATGCTTCGCGTCTATCATTGCCTGAACGACACCAGTATCGCCGCCTTGTGCGGTGATGCCATCAAAGGGACCGTTTGTAGCGATGGCATCAGCTGTTGCCTTCTGGGCAACGCCATCGTCCCACTTGCCGACGACTTCGGTGACATCAAACTTCTTGCCTGAGGCTGCGAGCGTTTCCTTGATGCCGTTGTGCCGGTCAGTATCGACCGATGTGCCGGCAACCCCCCTTACTTCCAAGATCTTGCCGCCATTGGGCAGGTGTTTGACGAGCCACTCGGCCCAAGTGACCCCCAGCCCCTTTTGGTCGACGTTGACGTTAATTGCGTCTTTCGTATCCAGCGTGTTGTCGAAGGCAACGAGCACGACGCCGGCCTCCTTGGCGCGCTTGATCACGGGGCCAAAAGCGGTCGGGTTCTGGGCATTGACGATGATCGCATCATAGCCGGCGTCGATGAAGTTATTGATCGCCGAAATCTGCGCCGGCACGTCCTCGCCGGTCGAAACGACCTTGAACTCTTTCAGCTTTGCCTTGACGTCGGGTTGCGCCGCATAGGCCTTTGCGGTCTGGATCATCTGGATGCGCCATGTGTTGGCAATGTAGCCATTGGCCAGTGCTATGCGATACGGGCCGTCCTTCTTAGGATACTGTAAAAACTGCGTATCGGAAGCCCAGGGCGTCATGCAGCCCGGATCTGCCGCAGGTCCTTTCACGACTTTAGGTTCCGCGTATACGGTGCCGCACAACAGCGCAACTATCGGTGCGGAAGCTGCCGCAACGCGCACAGACTTCGCTTTCAAGTTTCTAAGCATGGATGTTCTCCTCCGCAGGCGGACCAAGCCCGCCCTCCAATATTCTAATTGGCATGCTTGGTCCGGAAGGGATCCACCCCGTCCCTTGACGGACAAACAAAAAGTTAACACAGATGATAGCGCTGTCAAATGCTAGTATTAGCGCGTTCTGCGGGCTATCCCCGTGCCCTGGAGCTCTTTTTTGGATAGGCTTTCCATGCGGCGAATAACTCTCGACGATGTTGCCAGCCTGGCGGGCGTGAGCCCGATCACCGTTTCGCGAGTGCTGCGCAAACCGGCAGTCGTTTCGGAGGCTTTGCGGCTGCGCGTCAACAGCGCGATTGATCAGTTGGGTTATATCCCGAATGTTGCGGCCAGCAGACTGGCCTCCTCCCGCACCCATATGATCGGCGTGATCGTGCCTACGCTCTACAACGTCATCTTTGCCGACTACTTATTTGCCTTGCATGAGGTTCTGATAGCGGCGGGTTTCCAAGTCATCGTTGTGAACAGCCGATATTCAGAAATAGAGGAGGAGAATGCGATCAAGGCACTCCTGGGTCAGCGGGTAGAAGCGATCATCATCGCGGGAACCCACCACACCTCACTGTCGCGTCAGCTTTTGGTGCGGGCGCGCCTTCCCGTTGTCGAGACCTTCGAACTATCCAATGATCCGATTAACCTCAATATCGGCATGTCGCAGGAGGATGCCGGTTACACTGCAACCCGGCATCTCGTCGAACGCGGATTTCGGCGGATTGCATTCCTGACCGGCAATCTCGACCATCGCGCCCAGTCGCGGTTCGACGGTTACCACGCTGCAATGCATGAGGTTGGCTTCAAAAGTTTGGAAATAATTGCCCCTCGACCGCGCCACAGTTCTGTGGCGCTCGGGTCCGAGCTCTTTGGCGAAATGCACGATCGCGGTGATCTACCCGAAGCGATCTTTTGCACCGACGACAACTTGGCCCTTGGCGCTATGCAGGAGTGCAGGAAGCGTCGCATTCGTGTACCGGACGACATTTCGATTATCGGCTTTCACGACCTCGAGTTTGCGGCATGTGCGGCCCCGTCTCTCTCCTCAATCGCGACCCGGCGCTACGAAACAGGTAGACTTGCTGCCGGGAAGGTCCTCCTGGCTCTCGATGCCTCGACGAGATCAGGCCTCGAACAGATCGACATGGGATTCACCCTTATCGCGCGCGAAAGCACGTCTGCCCACGCAGGCTTTGACCCTCCGCAGACGCAATGACTGCTCACATGGGGGGAAGTGAGCGGCGGCCACAGAGCAGGCATAACAAGGGCGCGGGACGTGACGTCCGCCGAGAGACAGCCTCACGATTCAAGACAAGACACGCATGCGCGCAGGTAACGAGACGAGTGTCGCCGCCTGAAGGCTACACGAGCGCAGACCAGGCAAGACAGATTCGCGAGAGATTGAAAATTTTGAGCGCCGGCCCTTAAAGGGCGCACGACATGAGGATCAGCCTCGTTGTGGCCTCGCAGTCGCTCAGCTTGGGATGACCAGCCCCCATCAGGGACCGCTTCGAGCCGATGGTCGCCAAACCGACTTCATAGTAGCCCGGCGGACCTGCATTCTTGCTGACTGCTATATGGCCTGCGTCTCATGGCGGGCAAGTGGGATACCGCTGTGCGCTTTCATGAGAGGCGACCTTCAGGCAGCGGAACTATGGTCGCGAATGTCTGATCTGAACTACAATCGATGCACCGCATGGTCCTGGCATCGATTCTGGGTGCGACCGCAAAGATCGACCAAGCGAAAAGAGAACTCGATTGGCTTGATGCGAAGGCCCCTGCGCTGATGCCGATGGTAAAGCGTGAGATTTCTATGCGCCTGGCGCGTCCGGAGGACCAGGAGCGCGTCTTGCAGAGCTGCGCGTGCCGGGGCCGCGGTCGACCGGGTTCAGCCGACAGTGATCAACTAGCCGTCGGCATTTTCAGGCGTGGTCTACCAGCCGCAGCTAACCGGACAGCCTCCCGCTGAGACGCCGGCAATCTTAACAACATGCGCGCCAGACCGCATCTCGCAGTGTCACCTAGACGATTGAAGGACTTGTCCATTCGCGCCACCTCCCTCCTGGTACCCAAACGACAGCTTGAACGCAGTGATCGCGTATAGTCGTTGGGAGATACTGTATTATGGTTCTCCAGATGAGCGGCGTAGAATACGGTAGAATACCTCGCTTCAAACAGCGTCATTTGACGCGCAACGCCAAATAAGCATTGTGAGCGGTGCAAATGCGGTATTGTCACACCATTGTGGTCATGCTTATCAGTTGCGACACATTTATATTGCTTAGTCAGCAGCGAGGGGAATTCGATGGTAAGTGCAAGGTCATGCGACGTGGCCCCCGCAACGCCATCAGTCGAGGAAGTGCAAGACCAGCTGGAACGCATTCTCGCAAGCGAGAGGGTCCATCTGCCGGAGCGAGCCCGGCGGTTCCTGACATATGTCGTGACGGAAACGCTTGCCGGTCGATCCCACTACCTCAAGGCCTACACGATCGCCGAGGTCGTTTTCGGAAGGAAGAATTTTGATGCTCAGGGCGATCCCGCGGTGCGGATCGAGGCCGGCCGCATCAGGCGGGAGCTGGAACGCTATTATCTGATGGCTGGCGGCAGTGAGCCTGTTGTCATCACGATTCCCAAGGGCCGATATATCCCCACATTCGAAGCTTTATCGGGTCGCCAGGGCGACCAGGCGGTCAAGACGATTGCACTGGCTTCT
>NZ_HF536773.1:925467-1484660 GCF_000312665.1 Rhizobium mesoamericanum STM3625
ATCCGGAAAGATCGACCAGGCCAGAAGCGAACTCGATCGGCTTGATGCGAAGGCCCCGACGCTTATGCCGATGGTCGAGCGTGAGATTTCTATGCGTCTGGCCCGTCCAGAAGACCAGGAGCGCGTTCTTGCAGGGCTGCGGGCTGCAGGAGCCGCGATCGATCGGGTTCAGCCGACATTAATGAACTAGCCGTTGGCATTTTCAGGCGTGATAATTTCGCACCACGGGCGCGTCCATCCGCACAGATGTTACGCGATGTTACGGGCCTCGTCTCACGCCACCTGCTAGCGTCCAGCGTTGATAAGCCCCTCCCTGGGCGATTGCTGGAATGCGGGCATGGTGAAACGTAGTATCCCTCTTCTTCTCCTCCTTTTGACAAGTTGCGGACATCCCGACGGCGTGATGACGCCGGTTGCAGTCTCGGCGTCCACTCCTGCGACCTCCAAGGTAGAGATGTTGGTTGCAACTACGCGCGAGCCGTCTGGAGACCCGGCGACGCTATTTAATGGAGAGCGCAGCTCCAAACCCCATCTGACGCAAATTTCGGTCTCGCTTCCTCCGAAGCGCGAGGCAGGCACCGTGCAGTGGCCGAAGCGTCTCCCGCCTAACCCGGCAACAGATTTCGCCGTAACAAATGTCCAGCAGATTGACACTGTCGCGCAGGGGCGGGAATGGTTCGGGCAGCATGTGAACGGTGGACATGCGCTGGTGTTCGTTCACGGCTTCAACAACACCTACGAGGATTCTGTCTTCCGGCTGGCGCAGATCGTGCACGACAGCAAGATGGAGGCGACGCCCGTCCTGTTCACATGGCCATCGAGAGCCGAGTTAACGGCCTACGAATACGACAAAGAGAGCACGAATTATTCGCGGACAGGATTGGAGCAGGCTTTGCGCACCCTGGCCGCGGACCCCAATGTCAAGGACATCACCATCATGGCTCACTCGATGGGAACCTGGCTTGCCATGGAATCGCTCCGGCAGATGGGGATACGCGATGGCCACGTGAATTCGAAGATTCATAATGTGATCCTCGCTTCTCCTGATATCGACATCCAGGTCTTCGCCAAGCAATTTGTGGAGATGGGCGAGCCACGTCCGAAGTTCACGATCTTCGTGTCTCAGGATGACAAGGCTCTCGCGGTCTCGAGCTTTATTACCGGTCGGGTCTCCCGTCTAGGCGCGATTAACCCGACCGAAGAGCCCTACCGTTCGAAGCTTGAAAAGGCGGGCATCACCGCGATCGATCTGACGAAGGTGAAGACCGAGGATGGGCTCAATCACGGCAAGTTTGCCGAAAGCCCGGAGATCGTCCAACTTATCGGCCAGCGCCTTATGACTGGCCAGACACTCACCGATTCGAAGGTTACACTTGGCCAGGGCATCACCGCTGTAGTTGGAGGTACCGTAACGAACATCGGGACTGTTGCTGCGACGGCCGTCGCGGTTCCGGCCACGATCATCGAACAGCCGCCTCTCGCAAAAAGAAGGAAACCGCTGCCGGCCGACGAAACACTCGGTGGTGATCTAAAGCCGCAGACGCTCACGCAGTAGGAGGTTTATCATGAAGGGGTTTTTGTCTCTCGTCGCCGGACTTTTCTTCGCCTTCAATGCCCTCGCGCAAGCGCCGACGGCCGCGGCCCCACCGGAGAAGATCAACGAACTCGTGCGCCTCCTTCAGGATCCGGATGTGCAGACATGGCTCAAGGACCGGAAAGAGGCCGGCCCATCGAGCCCTGCCTCATCGACAGATAGCCCGAATTTGGCGAAATTGGAGTCTGCCACACGGACGCGCGTTCACGAAATCATTACTGCGATACCTTCAATTCCGGCGGAAGTGGCCGCGGCCGCTATGAGAGCACGGCAGGATGCCATAAGCAGGGGTTATGCACCCGTCTTCGTCATATTCGGCGGACTGGTCGCACTTGGTCTTTTCGCCGAGGGACTATACCGCAGACTGATCTCGCAGCATCAGACGCTCCCGGGACGGTTGGCCCCGGTGGGCATCTTCGCAGGCGCGATGGCGATTGTATTCTTCGCGGTAGAATGGCCGCCTCTCGCCCGCGTCACTTTGCTTGCCTATCTCTCCGCATTCATTCTGTTTCGCCTGGCAGTCGTATGCTTGTCAGCAGCCGATATCGCGGCGTCGTTGCGCGCAAGATTGATTGTCCTCGTCGGTATCGCTTGTTTGGCTATTGCGACCGCTGCTGTTGGCGAACCCCTTGGAGTTCCACCGCTCGTGACGGCTGCGATCAGTTATTGCTTCTCCGTCATCGGGCTACTTTTCGGAATCGAGGCTGTGTGGGCGACGTCGCAGCGGCCTCGACCGTGGAAAGCCGCTGTGTCAGTCTTTCTCGTCACGTTGTGGCTTATCTGGTGCCTCAATATGAGAGGGCTTTTCTGGATCGGCATCTATTTGCTTGTCCTGCCGGCGATGCTCAACACCGTTGGGCGCGCGGCAGCGTCCTTCGTAAGCGATTCCGGTAGCCTCCGTGGTGTCTTGGTCGTTCGGAGCGCACGCGCTGCGGTGATCTGCCTCGCCGTCGGTTGGCTGGCACTTGTTTGGCAATTCAATCCGGACACAGTGGGTCAGCGCAATCCGACCATCGCTGCCTTGTTCTATGGCGGCCTGAAGAGTGTTCTGATCCTCGTGGTTGCGGATTTGCTTTGGCAACTGGCCAGAGGCTGGATCGACCGAACATTACGCACAGCAACCGACACGACATCCCTTGCGCCTGCCGATGCCGCCCGGCGGGCGCGGTTCCGCACGCTTTTGCCGATCTTCCGCAATGCTTTAGCTGTCGTCGTTGCGGTCATGGCAGCCCTCGTCGTGTTGGCGCAGATGGGTGTGCAGATCGGGCCATTGATCGCGGGCGCCGGCATCTTCGGCGTGGCCATTGGTTTTGGCTCGCAGACTCTCGTCAAGGACGTCATCAGCGGTGTGTTCTACATGCTGGATGACGCTTTTCGCGTTGGGGAATACATCCAGGCCAAGGATTACAAAGGAACCGTCGAGGGTTTCAGCCTGCGATCGGTGCGGCTTCGCCATCATCGCGGACCGGTCTTCACGGTGCCATTCGGCGAACTGGGAGCTGTCCAGAACATGAGCCGCGATTGGGTTATTGACAAGTTCAGGATCACCGTCGGCTTCAATACCGATATCGAGAAGGCCCGCAAGCTGACCAAGAAGGTTGGAGCAGAACTCAAGGAGGACGCGGAACTGGGGCCACTCTTCATCGAGCCCTTGAAGATGAAGGGCGTCGAGGAATTCGCCGACTACGGCATTGTGTTGAGTTTTGCGATGACTACCGTTCCTGGCATGCAGACCTACATCCGTCGCAAAGCCTACGCCAAGATCCGTGAGTTGTTTCTGGCAAACGGAATTACGTTTGCGCAGCCGACTGTGCAGGTCGGAGGTGACGAGAAGGACGGTGGAGGCGCGGCCGCGGCCGCGCAGGCTATCCGGGCCCAGCAGGCAGGTTCTGCGTCGCCGGCATGACTATTCGACATCGACGTGGTTATGGTCAGGCAATTGGCGCTAGGTAGGCGCACGTAATGAACCTCCAATCAAAATAACCGGGGCACAACCAGGTTGTTCGTGTCCTTCGACCAGAATAGGCAACCGGCTGCCGAGCTTTCCAAAAGCAGATTGGTCCTGGACGCCAGTTGGAACTTGCATCTGATCGCGCGTGGTTCTTCCTCGCTATAACAAGCAGGGGAAAGCCGCAGGTTTCCAGCGCCATTCATAGATTCTGGGCTAGTCTTCCAAGAAATAAGATTGCCATCACCGTTCCAATTTTGAGCCAAAGACTCGTGGAACGCCGCGCCCTATTCTCGGTGGCCCTCAACACAGATGAAATCCCATTGCGCAGTTCGGCCACCTGCTTCCAAAGCCTTTCTATCTCCTCCTCTATGGGAACTTGAGAGGAACCAGGTCCCAGATCAGGACCGGTCGATTCGATGTCATTCAGGTACTCTTCCAATTGGGCTTTCGATTCGAAACCATGGGCACGTATGTTTGTCATCGCCTCACCTTAGTTCTGTCGTCTGATTCTTGATTGCGCACGGCGGGAGCGCGTCGCCCTCTCGCCGCAAGGTCTGAAAACCGATTGATTGCCGAGATCACTTACGCAACGGCGAGTGGCATGCGAGCAACCGACATCAGCGGCTGCGAGACCTGATCCAGCAATTGACCGGCATTCTGTTCTTCGCCCAGCGACAGCGTAAGAAGGTGGGCAATCTGCGGCTGCGAAAGCTGCAGCGCCAAGTTCCGGACCGTCATGTAGGCAGCGATTTCATAGTGTTCGACGCGCAAAGCCGCCCCAATCAGGGCGATATCAGCCGACGCATCATCCTTCTTCTTCGCTTCGCTCATCACTTCCTCACCCTCTTCGATGAGGCCGGCCATACCCTTGCACGGCTTCACACGAGCAGGTGCGCCCAAGATTTTGAGACATTCGGTAAGGCGTTCCGCCTGGACTTCAGTCTCATGGAGATGAGTTTGCAGCAGCGTCTGCAACTGCCTCGAGCGCGCGGCCTTTTCCATCTTGGGCAGAGCCTTTAGGAGCTGCTTTTCCGCGTGCAACAGATCTCGCAGTTGGTCAATCAGCACCTCCTGGATTGCCTTCGATCCTTCAAGGGGCGCACTTTGCGCGTGGATAGCTGCTCCCTCAACCTTGCCAGGCTTCATGCCCTGAAACGCTGGAGCCTCGACGAATTCCCACTGCTCGCCTTCATTCCAGGCGCCGCGCGTATCGACCTCTCCGTGATCCCCCTCTCCGGTCGAGTCGTTGAAGTACTGATTGACAAGTTTCGGCGTCGGCGCGATCGCACCAACGCTGAGGGGCGGCTTACCCATGGTCTCCAGAGCAAGCGAAAATGCACGCATATGTGTGATTTCGCGGGTCATCAGAAACTGAAGCGCGTCCTTCGTGCCAGGATCGCGGCAGAAATCAATCAGGCGCTCGTAGACGATCTTGGCGCGGGCCTCAGCGGCAATGTTGCTGCGCAAGTCGACATCAAGCTCGCCGGTGATCTTCAGATAGTCCGCAGTCCATGGATTGCCCATGGAATTGAACAGATTGATTCCACCACCGCCGGCAATGGCAATCAGAGGGTCAACCTCTGCTTCCTCTCTCACGGATTTCAGAGGTTTAAGGTGCAAGCGGGCAAGGGTACCGACAATTTCAAGGTGGCTGAGCTCTTCAGTCCCGATGTCCATGAGCAGATCCTTGCGGCCCGGGTCCTCGCAGTTCATGCCTTGGATCGAATATTGCATGGCAGCTGCCAGTTCGCCATTTGCCCCGCCGAACTGTTCGAGCAACATGTTGCCGAATTTTGGATCCGGTTCGTCGACCCGGACGGTGTACATGAGTTTCTTGACGTGATGATACATGACATCCTCGCTGAACAAAGAACTTCGGCTAACACGCAAATGTTCTGAAGGTTCCTGCGAAGCTGCTCATTCTACCTGACGTGTTCGGAAAATGACCAGGGCAAGCCAAAGATCCTCATCCATGTCACAAAATGGGAACATAATTGGGAAGCTCGCGACGCCTTCAATTTGCGGCGCGTTTTGTGAACCGGCGCACCTGAAATACACGAGCCGACTGGAAGGAATTCGGCCGCGTTTACATGCGAAACATTCCTTCATCAGGGCCGTGTCAAACTGTTGGTCATGAAGTCCGGCGGCCTTGCGGACCTTCGAAATTAGAAATTACGCGATCGGCGCCAGCCCCTCTTGAACCGTCACTTCGAGTAACTAAATCGTTTGTTGCCGGACGCCCAAACGGGGCCGGTACGTTGAGCAGACGCCGGGATGTCTTTGAACTCGGCGCTGTCTCGTATCCATGTTGCTTCAAGGAGGATGTGGCTATGAGAACCACCAATTTCGATTTCTCGCCCCTGTTTCGGTCGAGCATTGGCTTTGACCGAATGTTGAATGCCCTCGAGGCTGCGAGCCGTGCCGAGACGATGGACGATTGGCCGCCGTACAACATCGCCAAGACCAGCGATGATGACTACCGAATCACGATGGCGGTTGCAGGCTTCTCGCAAGACGAACTCGATCTTACGCAGAACCAGAACATGCTGATCGTCTCCGGTCAAAAGGCAAATGCTGAAGACGGCGAATACCTACATCACGGTATTGGCGGTCAAGCATTTCAGCGTCGCTTCGAGCTTGCCGACCATGTCAAGATCATGGGCGCAAGCCTCGTCAACGGTCTGCTGACCATCGATTTGAAGCGTGAACTTCCCGAAGAGATGAAGCCACACCGGATCGCGATCTCAACCGATTCGGCTCTGCCGGAAAGTGAGACCAAGCGGATCGACACGGCAAACCAGGCGGCCTGAAACCTTCCCGCCAGTGCATAGTTCGAACAAGGTGCCGGGGTGTGTCCCCGGCGCCATCGCAGACATGTCTATAAGAACGAGAAGGAGAAAAACCCATGAGTGTCCGTGATCTTATCCCCTGGGGTCGCAATGACGGCAACCAGGCACCCAGTCTCTACCGCGACAGCGATCGGGATCCATTCCTGGCGTTGCATCGCGAAGTAAACCGGCTGTTTGATGACGTCTTCCGCGGATTTGGTTCCGCTCTGCCTTCGGTTGGCGCAACCAGCGCATTCGGCGCCGGCTGGCCTAACATCGAGATCTCCGACAGCGACAAGGAGATCAAGGTGACAGCCGAGGTGGCCGGCCTCGAAGAAAAAGACATCGAGATCTTGCTGAACGATGGTGTGTTGACGCTGAAAGGGCAGAAGAACTCCGAGACCGAGAACAAACAGTTCTCGGAGCGCTTTTACGGTCGCTTCGAGCGCCGTATTCCCCTCGGCGTCGACGTCGAGGAAGACAAGGTGGAGGCCCTGTTCAAGAATGGCGTCCTGACCGTCACGCTACCCAAAACCGAGAAGGCGCAGTCGCAGCTAAAGCGTATCGCCATCAAGACCTGAGGAGAACAATTGACTGGGCCGCCGGTCAGCGGCGGCCCCTGCCATCCTTCGCCAATAAAGAGGGATGAACAATGGACAATATCAGCGAGACATATAGCACAGGCACGGCCCCCAATTCAGGTTTACGGCCCTCAAATGACAATCGGCGGGAAGCTCTGTTTTTGGAGCGCTCGCCGTTTCCAGAGGATGCGGTCGCTCGCATTTTCAAACCGCCGCGCTCGGTGACGACGTCGGGGGCCGCGCGGACCAGAGCTTGGCACCTTGTCTTCGAAGTCCGCACCCCACCCTTCATCGAGCCGTTGATGGGTTATACGGGCAGTGCCGACACGCTCACACAGCTCAAACTGGAGTTCCCAACCCTTCAGTCCGCTGTGCGCTATGCGGAAAGCAAAGGGTTGAGTTATGTCGTGCAGCGCCAGCCCAGCCGAACCGCTCGTCAGTCAATCCAAAGAGCCGACCGGCTGACGGAATTGCCGTCCCATTCCGATAGCACGCCAGAGCGCCTCGCTCTTGTCGCGCCCGCTTGCACGCAACATCGAACAAGACACGTTCCAACGGTCAAGATCAATGGAGCAACACCATGAGAAAGGAAGGCATCAGCAATTCAATACCGCAGGAAGCCATGGCCGCTATCAATGCCGGTCATCTGCTTCGCCCAGGCGAACATTTCCATCACCCGCGGGACGTCATTGCGGCCGAAAACATCGGCAAGGACGAAAAGCGGGCTATTCTGGCTTCATGGGCGTCCGACATCTTTGCCGTCGAGTCCACGCCTGCGCTTCGGCTCTATCCGGGAACCGATAAAGCCGCTTCTTATGATGAAATTCTCGAGGCGTTGAAGTTGTTGGACGGCGCGCATGAACCGTCACAGCAATGCTCTTCGGTGTCGCCCGTTCGCAAGACTCAACGTCGACGAGCGCGGGCACGGCCGTTCGGCGGATTTGGTCTCTGCAGCTACAGAAGAGGAGACCGACACCGACACCCATTCGAAAGCTGACCCCGGTTCGAACAAACCCGTGCCAACGAAAGGCATGATTTTTACCGACGACTCTTGCTCAATCGAGGAGGTTTTGCCGATGAAGATCGCTCAGATCGCACCGCTCGCCGAAAGCGTTCCGCCCAAGCTCTATGGAGGAACAGAGCGGATTGTCTCCTATCTCACCGAAGAACTTGTCGCGCAGGGCCACGACGTCACGCTCTTTGCCAGCGCAGACTCCGTCAGCGACGCAACACTGGTGCCCTGCTCGGACGTTGCACTTCGCCTTAATCCCGCAGTCCAGGATCAGCTCCCGCATCAGCTCGTAATGCTTGAGGAAATTCGCCGGCGCGCACATGAGTTCGACGTGCTGCATTTCCACATCGATCTGTTGCATTTTCCGTTGATCCGGGATTTTGCCGATCGCACGCTCACGACCTTGCACGGTCGTCTTGATCTGCCGGATCTCAGGCCCTTCTACAAGACCTTTGCCGATATCCCGTTGGTGTCGATCTCCAACGACCAGCGCCGACCGATGCCACCGGTTAATTGGGCAGGGACGGTCTATCACGGCATTCCGGCCGATCTCCTCCCCTTCACCGCCAAACCGCAAGGCAACTATCTTGCCTTCCTCGGCCGCATCTCCCCGGAAAAACGACCGGATCGCGCCATCAAGATTGCGGCCAAACTTGGCATTACTCTGAAGATCGCCGCCAAGATCGATAATGCGGACAAGGCCTATTGGGAAGCCGTTATCAAGCCGATGGTGGAGAGTCATTCCAACGTCGAGTTCATCGGCGAGATCAACGAGCAGCAGAAAGCAGCATTCCTTGGAAACGCGGGAGCCTTGCTTTTCCCGATCGATTGGCCCGAGCCGTTCGGACTGGTGATGATCGAGGCAATGGCTTGCGGCACACCGGTCATTGCCTTCGGCTGCGGATCGGTTCCGGAGGTGATTGACTGCGGCGTCTCCGGCATTGTGGTTGACAGCGTCACCGAGGCGGTCGAGAACGTCGAATGGGCGCTTCGGTTAGATCGCCGCAAAGTGCGAGCAACATTCGAGAAGCGCTTCACTGCGGAACGGATGGCGCGCGACTACCTCAACATCTACCGCAAGCTTCCGGGTGTTCGTACAAAAGCCGCGCCACGTCGCCGGTCGAACGGACAAGCAGTCGGACTTCAGGTCGTCGCCTGAGTTTTGAGGAGGAGCAATGTCGGTCGCTTCTGCAAACCCCAATTCATCCCCCGCATCGACAGGTCTGGCGCGGCCCGTCGCTCAGTTTTTCATCCCGGCCGCCGCCTCATTGCAGGAGCGCCGGCCGCGCACCCTTAAGCACGGCGATACATTCACCGTCTTCGATCACAATGGCGACGTGCTTTTCGGGCCAGGTAGCCCGGAAGGGCTTTTTCATCGCGACACCCGATATCTCTCGCATTTCTATCTGACCATCAATCGCCAGCGACCAATGCTGTTGTCGTCGAGCTTGCGCGACGACAACGCAACGCTCACCTGCGATCTCACCAATCCCGATCTCTTTGATGACAAGGATAGGCTTGTCCTCGGCCACGATCTCATTCACCTGCGTCGGTCTCGCTTTCTCTGGAATGGTCACTGCCACGAACGATTGACGGCAAAGAACTACGACGACCGGCCGCACCGAATTCGAATTGAGATCGCTTTTGAAGCCGATTTCGCCGATCTGTTCGAAGTCCGGGGCACGGTAAGAAGCAAGAGAGGACGTCATCTGTCGCCTGTCGTCAAACAGGACTATGTCCTTCTCTCCTATATCGGTCTCGACGATCGGACGCGATCGACCCGGCTTTCATTCGATCCAAAGCCGGACGAACTTGGCAGCAACCATATCAGTTATGATCTCGATCTTGCGCCGCATCAGTCCCGATCTTTGTTCATCGAGATTGGCTGCTACGAGGGCGAGCCCAAAAAACCCGGGGACCATCGATCCTTTTTCCTTGCGCTGCGAGACGCACGCAGAGCCTTACGCGCTTCCAGCTCACGTGCGGCTTCGATCGATACATCCAACGAAATCTTCAACGAGATGGCCCGTCGCAGCATCTCCGACCTCTACATGCTGATAACAGACAAATCGGAAGGCCCGTATCCTTATGCCGGTATCCCATGGTTCAGCACAGTCTTTGGCCGCGACGCGCTCATAACCGCGCTCGAGACGCTCTGGCTGGACCCTGCGATTGCCCGCGGTGTTCTGAGGCATCTCGCGGCAAATCAGGCAACGGAGATCGATCCCGCCGCTGACGCCGAACCGGGGAAAATCCTGCACGAGGTTCGCTGCGGTGAGATGGCCGAACTTGGTGAAGTTCCCTTCCGGCGCTACTACGGGAGCATCGATTCCACACCACTCTTTGTGATTCTGGCTGGCGAATATCTCAAGCGCACCGGTGATCTTTCGAGCATCTATCCTCTTCTGGCGCATCTGGAGGCCGCCCTTACGTGGATCGACGAGTATGGCGATCGAGACGGTGACGGCTTCGTAGAGTATGGTCGACTGACCGACGAGGGCCTCATCAACCAAGCGTGGAAGGACAGCCGAGATTCCGTCTTTCATGCGGACGGGACTTTGGCTCAGGGACCGATTGCCATCGCCGAGGTACAGGCATATGTCTACGGCGCTTGGCAAGCGGCGGCTGAAATATTCCGGCAGATTAATCGTCCAGAACGCGCAGCAAACCTCCTGGCGCGGGCGGAGGGCCTGCGACGATCCTTCGATGCCGCCTTTTTCGACGAGGAACTCGGCACTTACGTGCTGGCTCTCGATGGCGACAAGCAACCCTGCCGGGTTCGCTCCTCAAATGCCGGCCACGCCCTGTTCACCGGCATAGCCTATCCCGAACGGGCGGCACAGGTCGCCCGTGGCCTGATGAGTGCATCATTTTTTTGCGGATGGGGCATTCGCACGGTCGCCTCGACGGAGGCACGCTACAATCCCATGAGCTATCACAATGGGTCGATATGGCCGCACGACAATGCCCTGATCGCCAGCGGTCTTGCACGTTATGGTTTTCGAGCCGATGCCGCTCGGATCTTTGAGGGGTTGTTTGCCGCCTCAACCTACATCGATCTGCGGCGACTCCCCGAACTGTTTTGTGGACTGCCGCGTCAGCGCGCGCAAGGGCCGACCTTCTATCCCGTCGCCTGTTCACCGCAAGCCTGGGCGGCGGCAGCGCCACTGTTGTTGCTACAATGCTGCCTCGGTCTCGATTTCGAACCAAACGCATTGCAGATCAGCCTCAATCAACCACAGCTTCCATCCTTCCTAGACGAGGTGGTCTTGCAGCATATGTTGATTGGTGACGGGTCAGCCGATGTTGCGATCCGCCGTTCCGGCCGCCAAGTGGTGGTCGATGTCGTTTGCCGAAGGGGTGATGTACGCGTCCTCACGAGGGCATAGCAGGTGAACCTGCTGACCGTTTGTTCCCTGGCCCATCTTCAGGCTGGCCACCCTGCAGCCGCCTGGATGTGAAGTATCCTGGTTGGCGACAGGACTTCAAGTCCGCCTCGCCTTGTCGCGGCGGCCTACGGAGCGATGAAGCCAACCAAACCTTTGCCGCAATATCGAACCGCAGTCTTAGCTCGGCTTCCGTCATCCTTGCGCCAATTGCCGCGGAGATCGTCCTTGGCCATTGCTGGTCAAGCTCTGGCTGCCGAGAAAATCGGTCCGAAGCGACACGCGGCAGTTAAGCCCCAAACATTTACAGCTGAAGAGTACGCGCAGGCCGTATGTATTTCATGAAGCCTGTCACTTGCACTCACTTTGGAACTAACGATCAGTTTGAACCGGCAGGATCGTATTGACCGAAACGGTTCCTTGAAGCACACCCCGTTTCACGTCACGCCTGCCCCTGTCAATTTCCACAACCGAATAGAGTTTGTCGTCGCGAAAGGCACTGGCATTGGATGTGGTGACATCTTCTGCGGGCGCCGCGTCGACTTCCATAAAGTCAAGCTCTCGGCTTGATGCAACGATGCGCGCGTCCCCAGCTGTGCGGGCTGCCACGACGATAATGCCGTGATTGGTAGCATTGCCCCATCTTGGATCCTGCGGGGCGGCGAGCGGCTCAAGACGATAGATGTTTAGCATTTCCCCGTCAGCAGTCTCGAAGGCCTCGGATGCTGCGTCACGCCTTTGAGCTTGACTCTCAACTGACCTGCCAAAGGTTGTCCGGCTTGTCGCATTGTTCGGGTCATCACCCCCGGCTTTGGAAACATTGGACATCGTCTTTTCTCCGTTTAAGTTGGATAACAGCGACATGAGCTTTCAGTTCCCAATCATTGCGGCAGATCACCACATTGCGGGGCTTCAGACGAATTGCTCGCTGCCCTGACCCCGTCCCCTATGCCATCCCGTCTTGGAAGTTCAGACCAAGAGATGCGTCACTTCCGAGATCGCGCGAAGGATATCTGCTCGAATGAACTCCGCCCACATCGGAGAAATCTTTAGGAATTTATTACCAATGGGCTGAGGTTTGTGTTTCCTAGGTGGGGCTCATGCAACGGGGATCCCCAACGACGTTTGGCGCGCCGATGCTCCAGCAGCTTCTCGCCGGCGGCGGGACCCTAAAACGTGTGGCCCGCCGCCGACCTACGCTCCGACTCCAGCTTGGAAAATTGTAAACTTCGTGCTACATATTTAGCGAATTTGTAGTTTGATGGTGACAAATGCCTACTCCACATACCCCTCCAGCGGCCGTTCGCCGCGCGCTGCGGAAGCTTGGCGCGGATATCCACGACGCCCGCCGGCGCCGCAAGCTGCCTATGGCGGTCGTGGCTGAGCGCGCTTTCACATCTCGCTCGACTCTGCAAAAGGTCGAAGCCGGCGATACTAATGTCAGCATCGGTATCTATGCCGGCGTCCTCCAGGCCCTCGGTCTGCTCGAAGGTCTGGGCAAAGTGGCCGACATCAGCAACGACAGCGTCGGACAGGTGCTGGCCAGTGCCGATCTGCCCAAGCACGTTCATCTAAAGCGGCCAACCGGATCGTCCCGCGATGGCTGACTTCGAGGTACATATCGATCTGCATGGCAGCATGCGCCGGATAGGATTGGCGAGAGGCAATCGCGTCCGCGGCGCAGAAACAATTCTCTTCGAGTACGACGTTGCATGGCTTGAGGATCCGGACCGCTTCTCGCTGGAGCCTGCCCTTGCACTGACGCGTGGCGCCTTCGCTCCTCCTGCCGGACTGGCGACCTTCGGCTCGATCGGCGACTCGGCGCCGGATACCTGGGGCCGCCGCCTTATGCAGCGCGCCGAGCGTCGCCTAGCCGAACGCGAGAGCCGCGCCCTTCGTACACTCGCGGAAAGCGACTACCTGCTCGGGGTCGCAGATGCGACGCGACTCGGTGCGCTCCGGTTCCGCTGGGTTGGCGATGAGACCTTCCAGGCGCCGATAGGGGCCGACGTTCCGGCCATGATTGACCTTGGCCGCCTGCTTCAGATCACTGAGCGGATTCTTCGGGACGAGGAGACCGACGAAGACCTTCAACTAATCTTCGCGCCCGGCTCCTCCCTTGGCGGTGCGCGGCCGAAGGCCTCGGTCATCGATCAACATGGCCATCTCTCCATCGCCAAATTTCCGAAGGAGACCGACAGCTACAGCATGGAAACCTGGGAGGAGATCGCGCTGCGGCTGGCCGGCCAAGCCGGCATCGCCACTCCGCAACACGAACTTGTCGAAGTCGCTGGCAAGGCGGTGATGCTATCGCGGCGCTTCGATCGCGATGGCGTAATCCGCGTTCCGTTCCTGTCCGCAATGGCGATGATGGCCGCCAAGGATGGCGACCGTGGCAGCTACCCCGAGATCGTCGACGCCCTGGCCCGGCATGGCGCGCAGGGAAAGACGGACGCCCACGCGCTCTATCGGCGCGTCGTCTTCAATGTGCTGATCTCCAATGTCGACGATCATCTGCGCAACCACGGCTTCCTCTGGCTCGGCAAAGCTGGATGGTCCCTCTCGCCTGTTTACGACCTCAATCCAGTGCCGACCGATCTCAAGGCGCGCGTGCTGACGACAAACATAGATCTCGACGAGGGTACCTGCTCGCTCGATCTGCTCGAACACGCGTCGCAGTATTTCGGGCTCACCCTGACGCGGGCCCGCGCGATCATCAAAGAAGTCGCGACGGTGACCGCGACGTGGCGCGAGACCGCCAAGGCAGTTGGCGCCCGGTCGGCCGAAATAACCCGCATGGCCAGCGCTTTCGAGCACGACGATCTCACACGGGCGCTGGCGCTATGACGAGGAAGTCCCCTCACAGCTTTTAGCCAGCGACAGCGACCCATCGCTTCACCGTCGATTTGGAGGCGGTCTCAGACCTCTCCTCGGCAAGTCGATCATCATAACCAGCGGGTGGTGGATGGTAGATGATGCGGGTGACAGGTTTTCAGGGCTCGTCAACGCGCTCAAGTTCGAAGAAATAGACCCGCGCCTCGCCGGGGATCGTCATTGCCCCCATGACCCTGCGCTCATCGATCCGCCGGAAATGATCGACGATCGGCTGGTCGTCATAGGCCATCGCCGCACTCTCGACACCCCCAAACATCATGGTCTTTACGGAGGCGACCGGCCCCCTGGCGCGCAGCCGGCGCTGGAGATAGGAAAACAGGTTTCTCGCGATGCGGGTCCGGCCGAGCCCATGGAAGCGAAGTGCCAGGCGAAGTGGTATCCATTTCGGATTGATTGCGATCAGGCGCCGTTCGCCTGCACGAAACAGCAAGGCATCCGCGCGCATGTCAGACGTGAACCGCTTGCCAAACCAACCGAGATTTTCGAGCACCCCGTCGAAGGGATGCCCCGACTGTATGCCGCGTCCCTTCCACAGACCGACGAGTTCGCGTGGCTGGACCGGCGGCAGGCTTCGAAAGGCCTCAAGGGTCTGCAGTTCTCTCACCGGATGATTTGTCCTTGCGCTCTTCGGCTCGCCGCCTGGATCTCGCATTGCGTCGCGCCACTCGCAACTCTTCCAGGGTTGGCATCCACCAGCCGCGGTCGAGTTCGCTTTGTTCCGGTGGCGACCGGGCCGGCCAGGTGGTCACCAATTCTTCCAACCTGCCTGTTCGCCAGGACGCCCAGACATATTCCTTGCCATCCGCCGCAGGAAAGTAGAAGGCATCGATCATCGCCTGCTCGGCCAGCTCGCCGTCCGTGCCGGTGAAGAAAATGACGCCGACATGCGTGCCGATCGCGCGCTCGAGCGGCGGGTTGTCATCGGCAGGAACCGGATATCGCTTTTGCCGGCGTTCCCTGGTCCTTGCCTTGGACGCCGCCT
The DNA here is from genome assembly GCF_000312665.1 of Rhizobium mesoamericanum STM3625. Classification (GTDB taxonomy): domain Bacteria; phylum Pseudomonadota; class Alphaproteobacteria; order Rhizobiales; family Rhizobiaceae; genus Rhizobium; species Rhizobium mesoamericanum. The sequence continues at coordinate 940,697 of NZ_HF536773.1, forward strand.
CTTCCTCCGTCCCCTTGATGGCCTCACGCCTTGCGCGACGGGCCTCCGGCTCGCTGCGCAAGGCGGCCGCCTCGATTGCCGGCCAGCGCTGACGCAGTTCCTCAAACGAGCGATATGGAACGGTCCAAAGACGGCGGTCAGCGTCCCAGCGCGCATGCGGGATTTCCCGGATCTCGTCGATGACGCGCCGTGAATAGGGCGTACGGATCTGGAAGGCCGCCGGTGCTGCTTCGAGATAGCAGCTTTCAATCCTGTCGAAGGCGAAAGCATCCCGCCCTTTCTCGTCGGCGAACCTGTCTGCCTCGGCCTCGATCTCAGCCAGCCAGCGGCCGATGCGCTTCTCGGCGGTGCGGCCGGGCACGAACCAGGCATTGAGGCGGTCGTTCCACCGCGCACGTGGGAATGCCTGCCGAAACCGCTCAATGCTTATCCGGTCGTGCGGCAGATCGGTCGTTGCACCCTCACGTGGGGGGTTGGATGTATCCTTCGTTTCCTTTTCCATGTGACACTAACCGGAAGCCGCTCTTCGGAGATCATGCGGCCCGCCTTGATTTTCCCAGACGCTTGATGGCCTGCTCAAGCGGGCGCTCGCCATCGCAATAGTCCTGCCAGGCGGATGTTTTCGCAAGAAGCGCCGGCACCGTACGCACGGTAAACCGCTTCGGGTCGAGATCCGACTTCACTTGCATCCAGGTGAGCGGCATCGACACGGTGGCGCCTGTCCGCGCCCGTGGTGACAGCGGCGCCACGGCAGTCGCCATACGATCATTGCGTAGATAGTCGAGGAAGATCCTGCCGCCCCTCAGGCTCTTGGTCATCTTGATGAGATAGAGGTCGGAATTGTCGCGCGCCATCTCTTGGCACACGTCGTGCGCAAAGCTCTTGGCCTCGGCCCAAGTGAGCGGCTTGCGCTTGTTGACTGCGAGCGGGGTGACCACATGCAGGCCCTTGCCACCCGTGGTCTTGCAGAAACTGACGAGGCCGAGTTCCTCGAGCCGGTCGCGCATTTCACGCGCAGCGTCCGCAACGGTGGCAAAGGGCACGTCGGGGCCGGGATCGAGGTCGAACACCAGCCGGCCCGGCACTTCCGGCTGGCCCGGGTCGCAATTCCACGGATGCAGTTCGATGCCTCCGATTTGGGCGATGGCCGCCAGTCCCTCGATCCGGTCCACCTGCAGATAAGGTTTTTTGTCACCGAATACCTTCACCAGTTCGAGAAGGTTCGACGTCCCAGGCATTGCGTGGCGCTGGAAGAACTGCTCACCGCCAATGCCGTCAGGCGCCCGAATGATCGAACATGGCCTCCCCTTGATATGTCCGATGAGCCAGGCGCCGACGGCTTCGTGATAGCGAGCAAGATCTTCCTTGGTAACCGGCTCGCCATCGCCAGCATCCGGCCAGAGCGGCTTGTCGGGATTTGAAATGAGCACTCCCATGACCTCGGCCTTCGCGCCTTTGCGGCGATCCCGCCTGGAGTTGGCGGCAGGGGCAGGCTCAGCTGTATCGGTCTTGGCGGGTGATGCCGGCTTCTCGGCCTCAACCTCTTTTGCCGGCTTGTCCTCTCGCAGCCCCTTGAAAGCAGCCTGACGGACGAGGCCATCCGCGGTCCAGCCTTCGAATTCTATTTCAGCAACAAGCTCGGGTTTTAGCCAGACAACCTCGGCCTGCTTCTTCGGAGCGCCGATACCGGTGAACGGCGATCTTGCCGTCTCTAACGCCTTCAGTTTCGGTAGCAGCATCTCGACTTTCCTTGCGCCGTAGCCCGTGCCGACGCGGCCGACATAGACGAAGTGATCGCCTCGGTGCACACCGACCAGGAGGGAACGGAATTTGCCATTGGTCTTGGCATAACCACCGATCACCACTTCATGGCCAGCCCGGCATTTTGACTTTGCCCACGTATCCGTACGGCCCGATTGATAGGGCGCATCCATCTGCTTTGAGACAATGCCTTCGAGCGACAGCTTGCAGGCGGAGCGCAGAACAGCATCGCCACCGGATTCGAAATGTTCGACATAGCGGAGACGAGGATCGTCAGGCGCATCTGCGAGGAGGCCTTGCAGTCGCTCTTTGCGCCTAACCAGAGCCAAGGGCCGCAGGTCTTCGCCACCATCGAACAGCAGGTCGAACGCGAAATAGACGAGGTCACCCGTCTTGCCCTGCGACAGGGATGCCTGAAGCGCGGCGAAGTCAGGTGCGCCATTTTCGTCGAGGGCACAGATCTCGCCGTCGATGATGCAATCGGGCAGTTCAGAGGCCGCCTTTGCGATCTCAGGGTATCTTGCCGTCCAATCGAGGCCCTTGCGCGTCTTCAGCGTTGCTAAGCCATCGGCAACACGCACCTGGATGCGATAACCGTCAAACTTGATCTCGTGCAACCAATCCTTACCGGCCGGCGGCCGGGCAAGCGTCTCGCAAAGCTGCGGGGCAATAAAATCCGGCAGCTCGGCCACGGTAGAGGTCACGACCTCCTCGTGCGACTTCTTCTTACGCTCGTCGGCGGCCAAGCCGTGCTTGCTGTCCCAGACCGCGTCGGCCTCAACATCTGCATTCGACATCATGAATGGTCTGGGCTTACGCCCCTTGCCCGCGGCGATCTCCTCCATGCTGCGGCCGGATGCGACCGAGCTCGTGTTCTCCTCCAGGATTGCCGCGCCATTCTTCTCGACCGAGTGATCGTCATGGTGTTTGATCAGCAGCCAGTTGGTCCGTTTGGCGTCATCCTTGTCGCTGCGCATCCGGACCAGGACGAAGCTGCCGTGCAGACGCTTTCCCTCGAGCCTAAACTTGAAATCGCCCTTCCTCAGCGCCTCCTGGGGAGACTTTCTGCCTTCCGGTTCCCAGTAGCCGCGATCCCACAGCAGCACCGTGCCGCCGCCGTACTGGCCCTTGGGGATCGTGCCCTCGAAGTCGCCGTAGTCTAGCGGGTGATCCTCGACCTCGACTGCCAGCCGCTTATCATGGGGATCGAGTGACGGACCCCTGGTTACCGCCCACGATTTGAACACGCCGTCGAGTTCGAGCCTGAGATCATAGTGCAGTTGCCTCGCATCGTGCTTCTGGATCACAAATCGCCGCTGGTTCGACGGTTTGACTTGCGTTTCGCCGCTCGGCTCGCTCGTCTTCTTAAAATCGCGCTTTGCACGGTATTTCGAGAGATTGTCGGCCATGTTCAGTGGCTCGATATGCGAAGCCCGCCGGCGTCTCCGAGACTGCGCTGGACGGCGGTGACCTGGTTGGACGCAATATCGGCCGATACCTCTATCTCGCCCGCAAGTGGCGCGTCACGGCGAGCACCGTCTTCATGAGAGGCATCCCCGCCCGATGGCACCGATCCAGTAGTATTGCGGTCGCTTGCCGACTGGATGAAAATGTCGGGCCTCGAAATACCGTGCTGCTGAACCAGATGTTCGACGGCAAGATCGGCTGCTTCGCGTGTCTGGAACGTAGCTCGGATTGTCGTGGTGCTGTCGTCCGCCATTAGCTGTCTCCTGATACTGAATACCTGAGAGGAGAACGCCTGTGGCGGCCGGGAGTTTCGAAGGCAGACCGAGGTGGCAATCGAATCCGGTTGCTATCGCGCCGAAGGCTGCTATGTTCTCTTTTTGTTTCAGCCCGTAATTCAACTACCGATCCTATCCGATCGCTTAAGCCGCCATGAACGACATGAGCTCGACCGCCATCCGTAAAATCGTCCATGTGGACATGGATGCCTTTTATGCCTCGGTCGAGCAGCGCGACAATCCGGAACTGCGAGGCAAACCAATTGCCGTAGGCGGAGCGGCTGCGCGCGGCGTTGTCGCGGCTGCGAGCTATGAGGCCCGCAAATTCGGCGTCCATTCGGCAATGCCGTCGGCGACCGCAAAACGAAAGTGTCCGGCGCTGATCTTTGTTCCGCCGCGCTTCGACGTCTATAGGGCGGTCTCCCAGCAGATCCGTGAGATCTTCGCTGAATACACGACGGTCATTGAGCCGCTCTCGCTCGATGAGGCGTATCTCGATGTATCGCAAAACCTGAAAGGGATGAAGATCGCCACGGAGATCGCGTCAGAGATCCGCGCCAAAATAAAGCAGGTCACCGGTCTCAACGCGTCGGCGGGGATTTCCTACAACAAGTTCCTGGCCAAGATGGCAAGCGACCTGAACAAGCCCAACGGTCAGGCCGTCATCACGCCGAAGAACGGGCCGGGCTTTGTCGAGGCCCTTCCGGTCCAAAAATTCCATGGCGTCGGCCCTGCGACGGCAGAGAAGATGCATCGGCTCGGGATAGACACGGGCGCCGATCTCAAGGAGAAGACGCTCGAGTTCCTGGTCGAGCATTTCGGGAAGTCGGGGCCGTATTTCTACGGCATTGCCCGTGGTATCGATGAACGCCAGGTCAAGCCGGACCGGGTGCGCAAATCAGTCGGCGCCGAGGATACGTTTTCGCACGACGTCCATGCATATGAGCCGGCTCGCGAGGGGCTCCAGCCGCTGATCGAAAAAGTCTGGGGTTACTGCGAGGCAAACGGAATCGGCGCCAAGACGGTGACGCTGAAGGTCAAATATGCCGACTTCAATCAGATCACCCGCAGCAAGACAGTTCCGGCACCTCTGCCGGCGATCGCCGACCTCGAAGAGATAGTTGACCTTCTGCTTTCACCGATCTTTCCGCCTCGAAAAGGCATCCGCCTGCTCGGCGTCACCCTCTCCTCGCTGAAGCGGCAAACTTCTGGAGCGGAGCCGCAGCTACGGCTGGCACTTTAGACAGCCAGCACCGATTGAGCAGATACGCCCGCGATGTTTTGTGCCTCTCTGAGCTTTAAGTAACCGATGTCAGGGCGCAGTTCTTTGCCGAAAGAGTTCTCGCCGACTACGGCTATGCGCGCAAGAAAGGCTGGCGGCACGCCGATGGTGGCGGGATAGGCGGTGTCGATCGCAATCCCGCGCCCAGCACCGTCCGACTAATCCGGAGTCTAGGGTCGCAATCGCCGGCCAAGCGGATTTTGGTGCGGGCACGTGAATATGAACAACAGAAAGCGATCAGTGGAGCATCGAATTTGAACAGGTAGGTTTACCGAATAATGAGAAGAGCGCCGATCTCTGCGAATGAACCCCGACTGAATGGTGCCTTCAGCTTCCGTTCGAAAGGGAGCGCCTAAAAGAAAGTCGTTCAACCGCGGTCTTATCCGCCTGAGGAGACACAGTTCATGATCCGCACGTCTTTCATTGCAACCGCACTCATCGCTCTCGTCGGCCTCACCGCCACAGCCCCTGCCATGGCCAACGACGTGCGTATCGAACAATATGGCTGGTTGAACTCTGCCGGTGGTGCGCAGGAAGGGTACGGAAACCGCATCAGGACTTACCAAAACGGTGGCTACAATCGGATTGTCGGCCATCAATATGGTCGCCATAATCTTTCGGCTGTCGGTCAGGAAGGCAATGACAACTACGGCGCCACCTATCAGAGCGGCGACCGCAACATAGCTGGCATCGGCCAGTTTGGTTCCAACCACACGACTATCCTTACCCAGGACGGCAATGGCAACATCGCCGCAGGCGTCCAGGTCGGCCATGGCTGCAGCGCCAATGTCAGTCAGGGCGGCAACGGCAATGTCGCAGCCTTCATCCAGGCATGCCCGTAAGTGGCGATAACGTGAAAGAGACCAAGAGCGCAACAGCACACCACTAGGGGATAACGACCCATGCCAAATAGCATCAAACATCCACGTCGTCTGATTGCCATTTTTGCGCTGGTTCTGCTTCCCGTCGGCGCCATTGCGGCCATGACGACTGCCAACCAATCTGACGAGGCGCAGCTTTGCGAAATCAAAGCAGCGCCGGGAGCAGGTATGGTGAGACTGGATGCACTCGTCAAGGCCAACAAACATGTCGGCGGAACCTACACCTTTCACGTCGAAAAAGCAGGAGACGGCGGAAGCTCCACAATCAACCAGAGTGGCGATTTTGATGCGAAAGCGGGGCACGCGGCAATCCTCAGCTCTGTCACGCTCAACTCCAAGGGAGCCGAATACAAGGCGACACTGGATGTCGTGATTGGGGATAAGGGTTTCAGCTGCACGAAGCAGATCGGCGGCAACTGAACGGTCTCCACACTTTGCAATCATTAAGAGGGCGCCGGTTTCAGCGCCCTTTTGCTTTCGAGCAGGCCGAACCGACTGAACGACAACTGAACGGCAAATTCCGACTGGGTTCAGCTGCAAAATGCGAAAGTTGATCATCGGCTCAGGCAGCCGCCAATTGGAGATCAAAATGATCCGCAACATGTTTAAGATCTTTACCGTCACTCTTCTTACCGGGAGCCTGGGGCAAGTAGCCCTGTCTGTACCGGCCTATGCCGGCGGCCGAATCTCGTTCAACCTCGCGCCGGACAATGCTGAGGATGCGGGTCTTTTCTCAACCGGACTGCGTATCTATTCGCTTTACCGCGATCTGAAAGATGCCGACATCCGGCAGCAGGGCCGTGGTAACGCGGCTGGCATCGGCCAGGCCGGCCGTGGCAATCTCGGCTTCATCCAGCAACGGGGCAACGGTCATTCCGCGACCTTGCGGCAGAACGGCAACAACAATGCTTATGGCATTTTCCAGTATGGGCGAAATACTCAAACCGACGTGGCACAGGATGGAGAAAACGGCAGCGGCGCTACCTTCAGCTATGGATGGTAAGGTAGTTTACAACAGTCCCGAAGGCGATGCCCGTTGTTCCATCAAATGCCTGCTTGCTGCCTTTCCCGCAGGCACGCGACGGCCATCAAGTCAGTGAGGCCTGCAAGCGCGGCGAAGGCCGCCATGACGAGGCCGGCCCCAGGCATCCAATTGCTCGAACGCGACCGCCTCGTCAGTATCAATGACGATTTGTCGTGCGCAGGGCCATTTAGGAGGAGTCTGCTTGATGCGTCACCGGAGCGGGAAAAATCGAGAAAATTAGTTCAGCGGGGCCCTGAGGCTGGGGCCCACAGGTCCATTTCTCAGGGTCACACGCCAGTTGCTCGCGAAGGTGTACGCTTAGCCTTCGACGGACAGCAGCATCAGCTTACGCTCACTCCAGAATGACGGCCAGATAAACTGTCAGTCTAAGTGCGAGTGCGCACCACAAAGAAAGCCCCGCAGTCGCGGTTGCGGGGGCAGAGTGACGAGTTGACTTTGAGGGGTTTCGATTCTCAAAGTTTCGGAAAAACAAATTCCGCGGGCTTTTGTTCCGCTGCTTCAAAAAAAGCTCCACAATGGGCCTGTGGGCGAGGAAGAGGGACGTGGACAGGGACTGACCTGCCGTCACTGGTTCGTTTGCGGTTTCTTCTTTGACGTCTCCCGCTTCCGGGGTTCGAAGTGCTCGGCGTTGGCGTTCACGCTTATTCCAGCGTCTTTCGCAGCCATGATGAAGGCGGACCTGGCGACTTCGGCATCGGTCTGTGTCTCGAGCGCTCTCAGACAGGCGACAACGGCGCTGCGCCATGCGCGGCCTCTCTGCTTTTCCGGCCATCGCTCCATCAAGACGTCACCCAAAGCCGCAACCGACGTCAAAACGCGGTAGACACCCGGGCGGACATCCAAGTCTATGCCCAGTGGCGGAATTGGCATTTCGGAGGGCTCTTCCATGAAGGCCTCACGCATAACGTCAGATCATCATCATTTCCGGATCCACGATGATGTACGCGCGTCGTTTCCAGGGGTGTTTTGGCGCCATCGGGGGATCCAGAAGGCTCCGAGGCTTGATTCGCGAGGAGGTCGCTCGGAGCCTTCCAGTGTCCGGATGGGCTTGGACAACGAAAGGAAATGGGGCGCAATCGCGAGCTTGGGAAGTTGGACTAAAGTCCCGTCCAAGGAGGCGGGAGGGCACGATATGTCTTAGTTTATTGCGCCCCAATATCTAGACATGCTGAAAACCTTCAACAAGTCAGCGCCGGCCGCATTTCCGTCCGGACAACACCGCTGACTTGGTGGCCCGACGCGAGGGGTAAGGCGTCGGGCCACACCCACGGCGCCGTCAGTCCAATCTGTCGAAGCCCAGCCACCTGCCCCTTTAGCCGTCGGATGCAGCGGGGTTCAAGAATAGCCCTGCTGCAGCAACGACAGCGGGTATGACGAAGGCTGCCGCAGGCGCCACCATGAAGGCGAGTGCTCCTAGCCCACACCCGATGGCGAATGCGATAACTGCGACGATCATGCGTTTGATGCGCGCAGAGGCTGCCTTGGTCTGTTCGCCCTTCTCACCTGCAAGAAGATCGGCCAGGTCAAGCATGATCTGCGTCGTCGTCCCAGTCATCAGTGTCGAGGGCGGAGCCTTCGGAAAGTGCGCTCTGTGGACGGCGTTCTGGATCGCCATTGCTGAGACGAGCGTCATGCCGACGACCAGCGTCACGAGACGTTCGCTCGCCGCAAACGGACCATGATAGAGGGCGTAAACAGCAACAGCGCCCAGCAACAGGAATTTCACAGACAGAAGCGGCCTGACCACCGGCAAGTTTTTCCGCTGCAGGCACAGCCCCGCAAGGCGAGACAAGAAGACGACCACGCAAAAGACCGGCAGGGCCAGGAGCTTCGGAAGGGCACCTGCCGTGCCGAGCGCAACCGTCGCGCCGAAGGTGACGAAGTTGCCGGTCACATGCGCGGTGAACAACCCTGACAGAGCGAGAAAGCCGAGCGTGTCGACGTAGCCGCCATTGAAACTCAATAGAAGCGGAAGGGATGGGAGCTTCATATTTCTATCCGATCAGTTTTAAATTTGTGCCAACGGGTACGGCCTGCCGCGTCGATCGGCGGCAGACCGTTGTCGGGTTTACGCTTTTGCGAAGGCGAGGAGGTCGGCGTTCAAGACATCCGCGTTGACCGTCAGCATGCCATGCGAAAGGCCGGGATAAGTCTTGAGAGTGCCGTTCTTCAGAAGCCTCACGGATTTCAGAGCCGAGTCGGCGATCGGCACGATCTGGTCGTCCTCCCCGTGCAGCACGAGTGTCGGAACGGAGATCGCCTTTAGGTCTTCCGTCTGATCCGTTTCGGAAAAGGCCTTGATGCCGTCGTAATGCGCCTTGGCACCGCCCATCATGCCCTGGCGCCACCAATTCTGGATGACACCTTCCTGCACCTTGGCGCCGTCGCGGTTAAAGCCGTAGAAGGGACCAGCCGGGACATCACGAAAGAACTGGGCGCGGTTTGCTGCAAGAGCTGCGCGGAAGCCATCGAAGACCTCGATCGGCAGTCCGTCGGGATTGGCTTCAGTCTTCAGCATCAGCGGGGGAACCGCAGAGACCAGAACAGCTTTGGCGACGCGACCGGCCGGCTCGCCATGCTTGGCCACATAGCGGGCGACTTCGCCTCCACCTGTCGAGTGCCCGATGTGGATCACATTCTTGAGGTCGAGCGCCTCGACGACCGCGAAGGCGTCGGAGGCATAATGATCCATGTCATGGCCGTCGGAGACCTGCGCGGAACGGCCATGGCCGCGGCGATCGTGGGCAACAACGCGGTAGCCCTTGGAGAGGAAGAACAGCATCTGCGCGTCCCAGTCATCCGACGACAGCGGCCATCCATGATGGAACATGATCGGCTGTGCGTCCTTCGAACCCCAGTCCTTGTAGAAAATTTCGGTGCCGTCTTTGGTGGTGATAAAGCCCATGGTCTTGTTTCCTTCTATGGTGGTGGATGCCGCATTCGCGGCGGAATTGAACGGGACGGGAAAAGCTATGGAAGCGGCAGCAACTGCTCCAGCAAGCAGTGCGTCGCGGCGAGTAAGAGTTAAATATTGGTCGGTCATTTCTGCTCCTGCGATCGGCGCGGCTTATTCAAACCGGCCTGTGTTCGTCTGATGGAGTGATATTGACCGAAGAAATTGCTACCAACAATTGCACGAATAGTTTCGATTTAATTGCGACTTTTGCAATAGCCGGTTTCTCGCGGTCCCATCCCGGCAAATTGCAAAACGGGCAGCAATCCGCCGCCCGTTCCAAAGTGCCCACTAACAAGTTCCGCCAGTCTACACGGCCCAGCAGGAGCAGCCGAGCGCCCCGAAGAAGCCTTTGAGGTCCGAGATCGGCAGCTTCGACGTCCAGGCGCCGGCATGATCGTGGCCGTGGACGCCACAATCATTTGTGCAGCCACAAGAAGTGATTGCCGTGCGGCGCAGTGAGTGCCGGCCAGCGCCGTCGGGATCGCCCCACGCGGCATAACCTTTGAACGATCGCACTGGTGACCAATCTGGCATCGCTGGTGGCACTTCATTTTCGTTTAATTTCGCGAAGTCGCCGGTGCCATAGACCACCTTGCCGCCGACCATTGTAAGGTCAGAGGTGAGGAAGGAGATCTCGTCCTCCGCGCAGGCGAAAAAGTCTTTGTCAGGCACGATCAGATCTGCGAACTGGCCCTTTTCGATCCGGCCTTTTTTGCCTTCCTCGTTTGAGAACCAGGTGACCTTTTCCGTCCACATGCGCAGAGCCGTCTCACGGTCAAGGCAATTCGCACGGGGATAGAGCTGCATGCCGCCGACCGTTTTGCCGGTGATCATCCAATAGAGGGAAACCCAGGGATTATAGCTCGCAACGCGGGTTGCATCCGTGCCGGCGGAGACATTGACGCCCTTATCCAGCATGCGCGCGATCGGCGGCGTCGCTTCGGCGACGCCATGACCGTAGCGCTCGACGAAATACTCACCCTGGTAGGCCATGCGATGCTGCGTGGCGATGCCGCCACCGAGGGCGGCGATACGATCGATCGAGCGGTCGGAGATGGTTTCGGCATGGTCGAAGAACCAGTTGAGGCCTTCGAGCGGAATATCCCGGTTCACCTTCTCGAAGACGTCGAGCGCGCGCGAGATCGTTTCGTCATAGGTGGCATGAAGACGCCACGGCCAGCGGTTTTCGGCAAGGACGCGAACGACCTCTTCCAATTCGCCTTCCATCTCCGGCGGCATCTCGGGTCGCGGTTGACGGAAGTCTTCGAAGTCGGCGGCGGAGAAGACGAGCATCTCTCCGGCGCCGTTGTGGCGGAAGTAGTCCGTTCCCTGCTTGTATTTGACGGATGACGTCCAGTTGAGGAAGTCTTCCTTCTCGGCCTTCGGCTTCTGGGTAAAGAGGTTATAGGCGAGGCGAACCGTCAGCTGATCTTCGTCTGCCAGTTTCTGAATAACCTCGTAATCGTCGGGGTAGTTTTGGAAGCCGCCACCGGCGTCGATAACCCCCGTGATCCCAAGCCGATTGAGTTCTCGCATAAAATGACGGGTGGAGTTGACCTGGTAGTCGAAGGGCAGCTTCGGGCCCTTGGCAAGCGTCGAATAGAGAATGCCGGCGTTGGGCTTTGCAAGCAGCATTCCGGTCGGATTGCCATTGGCATCACGCGTGATTTCGCCGCCGGGCGGGTTCGGCGTATCCTTCGTATAACCGACAGCCCGCAGGGCCGCACCGTTCAAGAGCGCTCTGTCGTAGAGGTGTAGGAGAAATACCGGCGTGTCGGGCGCGATTGCATTGATCTCCTCGATGGTGGGCAGGCGCTTTTCGACGAATTGATGCTCGGTAAAACCACCGACGACCCGCACCCATTGCGGCGCCGGTGTGATCGCGACCTGGCGCTTCAGCATGTTCATCGCATCGGCAAGCGAACGGACCCCGTCCCAGCGCAGTTCCATGTTGAAGTTCAGGCCGCCGCGCACGACGTGGGTGTGGTTGTCGATCAGGCCGGGAAGCACGCGCTTGCCCTTCAGGTCGATGATTTTGGTATCCGGTCCGGCGAGAGGCATGATGGTCTGCTCATCCCCCACTGATAGGAGCTTGCCATCCTTGATCGCAACGGCGCTTGCGGTCGGATTGCTGCGGTCGAGCGTGGTGAAGAGACCGTGGTGGAGGATGAGGTCGGCGAACATGAGATATGCTCCTGGCTTCATGACGAGGATTGAAATCAGAGCCTTGCGCCAGACCACCAGCGTGGTGCCTGCCGCAAGGCAATTCTCGTTGGCCGTCAGCTGTCAGAGTTGGGTTGGGTCTGGCGAGACAAGACGACGTTATCGCGTCTCTCGCCTTTCGGCAGGTGGCCGAACATGTGCGGCTTGACCTGACCGATCCAGGAGACGACTGCAGGCTCCCTGCCCCACAGACTTTTCGCCAAAGGAATGATCTGCTCGCCGACGAGGATACCGAGGAGACCGATCAGGGCAATGACCGGCGGGGCTGGGGAACGAACGTTAAGAAGGCTGTAGACGATGCCGACCAGCAACCCGGCGCCGAGTGACATGAGATAGAGTTTCATGGAGTTGCTTCCTGATCTAACCTTGCGCTCTGACGGTATCCCATCAGAGCGCTTTCCTGGGATGCTTACTTTACAGGGTTCGGGCCAATGCGCTTTCCGTGGGAGACGCGCTCAGCGGCCTTGTGAACCATGGTGTAGGCGTAGTCGATGCCCATGCCGTAGGCGCCGGAATGCTCCTTGACCAGCGCGGTGACCGCATCATAGGTTTCCCTGCGGGCCCAATCGCGTTGCCATTCGAGCAAAACCTGCTGCCAGGTTACCGGAATGACGCCGGCCTGTACCATGCGGTCCATCGCATATTTGTGTGCTTCGAGGGACGTGCCGCCCGAAGCGTCGGCGACCATGTAGATTTCATAGTCGGTGTCGTTGAGGGCCGAGAGCGCGAAGGTTGTGTTGCAGACTTCCGTCCAGAGGCCTGAAACGACGATCTTCTTGCGGCCGTTCGCAGCGTTTTTCGCCAGTGCATCGCGGACATTCTGGTCATCCCAGGAGTTCATCGAGGTGCGCTCCAGAATGTCGTTCTCCGGATATACCGCCAACAGTTCCGGATAGGTGTGCCCTGAGAAGGATCCCGTTTCCACGGTCGTGATCGTGGTCGGAATATCAAAGATCCTGGCGGCCTTGGCGAGACCGATGACGTTGTTCTTCAGCGTCTGGCGGTCGATGGATTGCACGCCAAATGCCATTTGCGGCTGCTGGTCGATGAAGATGAGCTGGCTGTTTGCAGGGGTCAGGACTTCAAGCTTGGACATTTGACTACTCCGTTCGATGTTTTGTGCCATGTTCGGCGTTTGAAAGTAATGAGCCCTTGGTGGTCTCAAGGGCGAAAGTCTTTTGGTCGGCTGGCGCCGATCAGATGCGCCAGCATTATGCCGCAAGCGGAGCCAGGTTGGCCTCGATCTGGTCGCGGAACGGTTCATATCGGGTCGGCAGTTTCAATGCTTCGCCAAGATGCGCGGTATCCTCGTCACGGTTGAACCCAGGCTCGTTGGTTGCGATCTCAAACAAGATCCCGCCGGGGGTCCGGAAATAGATCGCCCAGAAATAATCCCGGTCAATGACGGGGGTTACCTGGTAACCGGTGTCCATCAGGGCCTGGCGGACCTTAAGCTGCTTTTCACGGTTTTCGACCGCAAAAGCGATGTGATGAACCGAACCTGCGCCTTGACGGGCAAACGGTGTGTTTGGAAGGGTCGCAAGGTCGATCGTGTCAGCGCCGTTTCCAGCCGGAATAATGTACCGTTTGACGTCTCCCTCGGCTTCAGCGCGCTCATACCCCATGAAACGAAGGAGTTCCTCGGTTGCTGCCGTATCGCGAAGGTTGAAACGAGCACCGGAAAAGCCACGGATCGCAGTGTCTGAAGAAATGCCCTCCGCCAGCCAGGGAGCGCGGACATCCTCGTTCTTTTCGATGAGTGCAAATCCGTCGCCATCAGGGCCAACAAAACGTATGCGCTTGTCACCAAAGACGGTGTCCGTCTGAATGCCGCCGACACCATGAGCAATGAGACGCTCTTTCCAGAATGCCAGCGCGCCCTTTGGGATGGAAAACTGGGTTTCGCCGACCTCGCCGACACCAGGTCGACCTGTCAGCATGTGTGGGAACGGAAAGTAGGTCATAACCGTGCCGGGAGTGCCGTTCTCGTCACCGTAATAAAGATGATAGACGTTGGGCTCGTCGAAATTGACGGTCTTCTTTACCCGGCGCAGGCCGAGTGTGTCCGTGAAGAACTTGTTATTCTGCTGAGCATCCGACGCCATGGAGGTGACGTGATGCAGTCCCGTGATATCCTTGATCATGGCCGTGCCTTTCTGCCTTGCCCGTTTCGATGCAGAAAGATGTATCCCGGTTGATCGACGCGCGGAATTGCAATATTCCTTTCGAGTGAATTGCGTTTTGTGAAATAATGAGATGAATGACTATAAAGCCCTGAAAACCTTCCTACTGGCGGCCGAGAAGCGTAATTTTGCGCAGGTCGCGCGCGAACTCGATATGACCCCGGCCGCTGTGACGAGAGCAATCGCGGCCCTCGAGGACGATCTGGGTGTCCAGCTGTTCGTCCGCACCACGCGGCAGGTCTCCCTGACCACAGATGGCGCTGTTTTTGCCGCGCAGATCCAGCCGGCGGTCGAAGCACTTGAAAATGCCCGCAAGGACGTTCGCAACGCCCACAAGGCGGACGAAGGTCGCCTGAGGATCAGTGCGCCAACCTGGTTCGGCAAGGCGGTACTGCCTCCGATCCTTTCCGGCTTTCGCGAGCTCTACCCCAAGATGGGTTTTGAGATTTCGTTATCCGACGGCTTGGTCAACATCGTCGATGACGACTACGATCTCGCAATCCGCATTTCGTCGGCGCCTTCCGACAAGTTCACCATCTGGCGAAAGATAAGAATCGTGCCGCGAATCCTCGTGGCGGCGCCTGGAAGCCGATTTACTGAAATGGACCATCCCAGCCAGCTGACACCGGATGACTGTCTCGCATATAGCGGCGAAAGCCGGCGGGAGAATTGGGTTCTGTCGGATGGTGCCTCGACCATTACCGTGGCGGCCGGCCGCGCATTCAGCGCCAACAGTGGCGAGGTGCTCGCCGATATGGCTGCGAATGGTGCGGGCGTGGCGATGCTGCCGGGATTTAATATCGCCGAGCACCTGCAAACAGGCAGGCTCGTTCACGTCTTGCGAGGATGGTCTCCACCTGATCTCTGGCTGACCCTCTATTATCCTCCCTATCAAGCGCTGCCGCCCCGCATTGCGTCCTTTTCGAGGTTTTTTGAGGAGCAGGTGCCCGCGTTCATGGTCATGTTGGACTGAGCACCGATCCAGGTTTTCCCGGTCGTCGGGCAAACCAGTTTCGATGACCGCGGAGCGCCGGACCGAACATCCTTTCTAACTGACATGACATTGTGACAGCGGAACACATAGGATGCCTGTGCAAAAGTGTGGGTTGACCGTTTTCAATGGCAAGGCGACACTTGCAGGCCGCAGCAAGGGAGGAGGAAGATGATGGATAAGCCAGACCGCTGGCGCCATATGGCAACTGCGCCGAAAGACGGCAGTCGGATCCTCGTCACAATCCGCCCGTCCGAACAAGGACCGGCAGAAGTTGATCTTGCGTATTGGTCGAATGGCGATCAGTTCGGTGCTGAAGGATGGCGTGCGTCTGATTCCTCGCCCGGCCGCCTCGTCGAATACGCCGAGCCGGAATTGAAGTGCTGGATGCCCATGCCTTCTGCCAATCTCAATAATAGCTCACTGCCTTTGCCCTGGGAGGGCGAGGACGCCCAGGAGCTTGACGGGTCAGGAATATAAGGCCGGGATGCAAACAAGACCGGACGACAGCCAGAGATGCCCAGTGAGCCACCTGCGGTCACGGCGCTACTCGCCAGTTGAGACCGCCCGGCCGTGAACGAGCTGGCGATATCGACGATGTCATCGCGCGAGCCGAATCCTCCCGGTTCCATATGTGGACGGTCACACGTCTTGGTCGGAAGGCGCCCACGTGCGTTACCTGCGGCACACGACCCGACAATCTCCTGTCTCCTGGTGCTGAACAACTCCGGAAATTCCAGCGCGCTCGGACATTGAGGACAGCGGTGACCATCGATCGATTGTCACCTCCGCTTCATTTTGCCTAAATACTAAGCAAATGCTGCAGAGTGCACACAGTGTCCGACAAGTAGCGGCGCGGATATAGCAAAATCAAAGGCTTACAAGGTGGCACACTACTTGCAAAGTATTTTGCTGAGTTGGTGGCTAGGGTTCCGGCGCTTTCCTGAAGTGCGACTGGTCCGAGAGCTACCACCGGCCGGGGAGAAATCCGGTCGGGTGCACGGCGGGACAAAAGCCCGGGAGACCTCGTAAGCCAAGGGATTGGTGGCACGATGGTCATTGCCGATCCCTTTTGAAGAAAAGCAAAGGGGAATTTCAATGCAGACTTTTTCGAAAATTGTTTCCACCACAGCGCTGGCAGCATCGCTGATGCTTGGGCTTGCTTCCGTCGCAGAGGCAAAACAGAAGACCGAATTCAAGGTCGCCTGGTCGATATACGTCGGCTGGATGCCCTGGGGCTATGCGGCTGACCACGGCATCGTCAAGAAATGGGCCGACAAATACGGCATCAAGATCGATGTCACGCAGTTCAACGACTATGTGGAGTCGATGAACCAGTACACGGCCGGCGCCTTCGATGCCGTGACCCTGACCAACATGGACGGCCTATCGATCCCGGCGGCCGGTGGCGTCGATACCACGGCCGTGATCGTCGGTGACTTTTCGAACGGCAACGACGCCGTCATCCTGAAGGACAAGGCGAGCCTTACCGACATCAAGGGCCAGAACGTCAACCTCGTCCAATATTCCGTCTCGCACTATCTCCTCGCCCGCGCACTGGACAGCATCAAGCTGACGGAGCGCGACGTGAAGGTGGTCAACACATCAGACGCCGACATGGTCGCCGCCTACAAAACGCCCGATGTCACGGCCGTGGTCACCTGGAACCCGCTGGTTTCCACCATCCTCGAAGATCCTACCGCCAAAAAGGTTTTCGACAGTTCGCAAGTGCCCGGAGAAATCATCGACCTGATGGTCGCCAACAGTAGCGTGCTGAAAGACAATCCGAACTTCGGCAAGGCGCTCGCCGGCATCTGGTACGAGACGGCCGCATTGCTGCGCGCCGACACCGCCGGGGGCAAGGCTGCCCGCGAAGCCATGGGTTCGGCTTCGGGCACCGATCTCGCCGGCTTCGAAGCCCAGCTTGCCGCCACCAAGCTCTTCGACAAGCCGGCTGATGCCGTTGCCTTCACAGCCTCACCCAATCTGCCGAAAACCATGGATCTGGTGCGCAACTTCCTTTTCGAGAAGGGCCTGCTCGGGAATGGCGCGCCATCCGCCGACGTCATCGGCATCGAAATGCCGGACGGCAAGGTACTGGGCGATACCGGTAATGTGAGACTGCGGTTCACCGAGGCCTACATGAAGGCGGCCGCCGACGGTTCGCTCTGATCGTAACGGAGGCGCGGTTCATCCAAGCCTCCTCCCCTTCATTAGCGGAGCATTTCCCATGCGTTGGATCAACAGGAGGCCGAGCCGGGGCGCGCAGTTCGCCCTGATGCTGCTTCCCTTCGTGCTGCTCGCCCTTGCCTATGCCTTCGGCTCGGCCGCGCGACTGGCTGATAACGCCAATGACAAGCTTCTGCCGAGCCTTGCCGGCTTTGCCGATGCGATCAACCGCCTGACTTTCGTCGCCGACCAGCGCACCGGCGAATTTCTGCTGTGGTCGGACACCGGCGCCAGCCTGGTCCGCCTGCTCTCCGGCCTCGGCATCTCGACGGTGATCGCGCTTGTTATCGGCATGCTGATCGGCATGCTGCCTTATCTCAGGGCGCTGCTCGCCCCTTTCATCGCCGTCATTTCTATGGTGCCGCCGCTGGCGCTGCTGCCGATCCTCTTCATTGTGATGGGACTTGGCGAAACCTCGAAGATCGCCCTCATCGTCATCGGTGTTGCGCCGACGATGATCCGTGACCTGGCGTTGAAGGCACTGGAATTGCCACGTGAGCAGATCGTCAAGGCCGAGACGCTTGGCGGCTCCTCCTGGCAGATCGGCCTGCGTGTCGTGCTGCCGCAGATCCTGCCGCGGCTGATCACCTGCCTCAGACTGCAGCTCGGCCCGGCCTGGCTGTTCCTGATCGCGGCCGAGGCGATCTCCTCGGACTCCGGCCTCGGCTACCGCATCTTCCTCGTCCGCCGCTATCTCTCGATGGATATCATCTTTCCATACGTCGTCTGGATCACCCTGCTTGCGGTGGTCATGAACGCCCTGCTCGATCGCCTGCGCATTGCCGTTTTCCCCTGGTCCGAACTGGAGAAACAGGCATGAGTGAACTGAAGATCGAAAGGGTCTGGAAGGAGTATGGCGACCAGGTCGTGCTCGAGGACGTTTCGCTGACCGTTGCTTCGCGCGCCTTCGTCGCCCTTGTCGGCCCGTCCGGCTGTGGCAAGACCACGTTTCTGCGCATGCTGCTCGGCCAGGAGCAACCGACGAAAGGCAAGATCCTGCTCGATGGTGAGCCGCTGCCGTCGGAACCGGGATCGGATCGTGGTGTCGTCTTTCAGCGCTACTCCGTCTTTCCGCATCTGACGGTGCTCGGCAATGTGTTGCTCGGCAAGGAATTTTCCGCTGCGCGCTACAAGGCCAAGCTTTTCGGAACCGCACGCCGCACCGCCGTCGAGGAAGCACGTCAGCTCATCGCCGAGGTCGGCCTCGCCGGTTCAGAAACCAAATATCCCGCCCAGCTTTCTGGCGGCATGCAACAGCGCCTTGCCCTTGCTCAGGCGCTCATCATGAAGCCGAAGGTGCTGCTGCTCGACGAACCCTTCGGAGCACTGGATCCCGGCATCCGTGCCGAGATCCACACGCTGATGAAGCGGCTCTGGCACGAAACGCAAATGACCGTGGTCATGGTGACCCATGACATGCGTGAAGCCTTCACACTTGCCAGCCGCGTCGTTGCCTTCGAACGCCGTCGTGATCGGCCGGAGGAGAAGGAGCGTTACGGCGCCACCATCACCAAGGATATTACCATCTGGCCGCCGCGCCTTGCCGGCCAGCCATCGATCTTCAGCCCCGACCGGGACGGCCCGGTCGCTTCCCTGGGGCACAGCCGGGACGACCTGGCACCATCAGGAGAGACGCTATGATGCATGTGAGACGCTCCCCGGAAGAAATCGCCGCCAATCGCGCGCGCTACGAGGAGCACCAGAAGAAGGGTCTGGAATTCGCACCCAAGGCCCTGCCCGGCCCAAGCCCGCTACCGGCGCCGGCGATCGACGCCGCCGCGATCATCCACCAGGAGACAGTCCCGGGCGGCTGGTATTGGTCGACGAAGCTTCTGCGCGGCGAAGCGATCCGCATCGACCAGTGCGAGGGAAATTCCACCGTGGCGCTCGTCGCCTGGAATGCCGACGACAAAAGCGAGCGGATCAATCTCGTCGACACCGCGAAGGTTCAGTGGACGACGGCGCTCGGCAAGGGGCGTGTGATCTTTTCCGATATGGGCCGCGTCATGTTTTCGATGATCGAGGACAGTTCCGGCGCTCATGACTGCCTGATGGGGGGCTCGACGGCCAGCTCGAACGCGGCGAAATATCCCGGCCAAAAAACACGCAACACCCGCGACAACCTAATCCTGGTTGCTGTCAAGCTCGGCCTCGACAGGCGCGATATTCCAGGCATCCTCAATCTCTTCGCACCGGTGCGCCTCGCTGAGGCCGGCGGTTTCGACTGGCAGGCCAAGCGCTCCAACAGCGGCGATTACGTCGAGCTGCGCGCGGAGATGGACATGCTGGTCGGCCTTTCCAATTGCCCGCATCCGCTGGATCCCGATCCCACCTATCAGCCGAAGCCTGTTCTCATCACCCGCTACAAGGCGGCAACCGCTGCTGCCGATGACCTTTGCCGCACGGCAACGGCCGAAGCCGTGCGCGGTTTCGAAAACAACGCCCTGATGCAGGCCTGAGGAGAAGACGATGTCCGATTTCATCCAGACCTCTCCTGCCCGCAGCCTGCAGAATGCGGCGCAGGATCATTTCATCGCGGCCGAAGCCCCATGGTCCGGCATTGTGCGCAAGGGCCAGACCATCCGCATCGAGGACAGTTTTGGCCAGCAGGCAATCGACACGCTCTTCTACCGTGCCGATGATTTCTCCGAGCGCTATTCCAATCAGGATACGATGCGCATGCAGGGTGCCGCCTATATCGGCATCGGCACGAAGATCATGTCGAATGAGGGCAATGTCATGCTGACCATGACGGCCGACAGCTGCGGCCGCCATGATACGTCCGCCGGCGCCTGCTCCTGCGAGAGCAATACGGTGCGCTTCGGCCACGGAACGAAATACCTGCATGCCTGCCGAGACAACTTCGTTCTCGAAGTCAGCAAGCACGGCATGAGCAAGCGCGATATCGTGCCGAACATCAATTTTTTCATGAACGTGCCGATCAAGCCGAATGGCGAAATGACGATCGTCGACGGCATCTCGGCGCCAGGCGACTATGTCGAGCTAGTCGCGGACATGGACGTGCTCTGTGTCATCTCCAACTGCCCGCAGATCAACAATCCCTGCAACGGTTTCGACCCGACGCCGATCCGCGTTCTCATCTGGGATGGCGAGGACTGAGCATGTTCAAGAAAGTCCTGATCGCCAACCGTGGCGAAATTGCTATCCGGGTTATCAAGACCCTGAGGCGGATGGGCATCGCCTCGGTCGCCGTCTATTCCGATGCCGATCGTTTCGCCAGGCCGGCGATGATTGCTGATGAAGCAGTGCGTCTCGGCGCGGCACCGGCCAGCGAAAGCTATCTCAATGTCGATGCGGTCATCGCCGCGTGCAAGGCGACAGGCGCTGAGGCCGTACATCCAGGCTACGGCTTCCTGTCGGAAAATATCGGTTTTGCCGAGCGGCTCGCCGCCGAAGGCGTCGCCTTCATCGGGCCACGGCCCGAGCACCTCTCTGCCTTCGGCCTGAAGCATACCGCGCGCGAACTCGCCAAGGCGAGCGGCGTGCCGCTTTTGCCCGGCACCGGTCTGCTTTCGAGCGCCGATGAAGCGCTCGAGGCGGCCGAAAGGATCGGCTATCCCGTCATGCTGAAAAGCACGGCCGGCGGCGGCGGCATCGGCATGCAGCTCTGCGCCGACGCCGGAAGCCTGAAAGCGTCCTTCGAAAGCGTGCAGCGCACCGCCCGGGCAAGCTTTGGCGACGCGCGCGTCTATGTCGAGCGTTTCGTGGCTGATGCCCGGCATGTCGAAGTGCAGATCTTCGGTGACGGCAAAGGCAAGGTCATCGCACTTGGCGAGCGCGACTGCTCGCTGCAGCGACGCAACCAGAAGGTGGTCGAGGAGACCCCAGCCCCCGGACTTTCCACCGCAACCCGCGCCCGGCTGCATAAGGCGGCTGTCGATCTCGGTGCCGCCGTCTCCTATGAATCCGCCGGCACCGTCGAATTCATCTATGATCCGCTACGCGAGGAATTCTATTTCCTCGAGGTAAACACCCGTCTGCAGGTCGAACATCCGGTTACCGAAGCCGTCTTCGGCATCGACCTTGTCGAATGGATGATCCGTCAGGCGGCGGGCGAGGAGGTGCTGTCAGGCGCCGAAGCTCTGCCGCCGAAAGGAGCTGCAATCGAAGTGCGGGTGTATGCCGAGATGCCGCACGCCGATTTCCGGCCGAGCGCCGGTCTGCTGACCAAGGTCGTTTTTCCCGAAGACGCGCGCATCGACGGCTGGATCGAGACCGGCACTGAGGTGACGCCCTTCTACGACCCTATGCTCGCCAAGGTGATCGTTTCCGCTGAAGATCGTCCGGCGGCGATCGAAAAGCTGAAGGCGGCCCTTGCCGGCACATCGATATCCGGCATCGAGACAAATCTCGACTATCTCAGCACAATCGCCGGCTCCGATCTCCTCGCCAGCGGCAAGGTCGCGACGACGGCGTTGCGCGACTTTACCTTCGTTCCTGACGTCATCGAGGTCATCGCACCGGGCGCCCAGTCCAGCATCCAGGAACTGCCGGGCCGGCTTGGCCTCTGGCATGTCGGCGTGCCGCCGAGCGGCCCTATGGATGAGCACTCCTTTCGCCATGCCAATCGCCTTGTCGGCAATGGCGACGCGGTCGCAGCACTCGAGCTGACGGTGTCCGGCCCGGTGTTGAAATTTTATACCGATACCGTGGTTGCCCTTGCCGGCGCTAGGATGACAATGAGCGTTGATGGCGAGAAACTGCCGCATGGCGAGGCCGTCACCATCCGTGCCGGCCAGATCCTCGTCATCGGCAGTATCGATGGACCGGGACAACGGGCTTACCTTGCTGTCGCTGGCGGTTTTGCGGCTCCCATCGTGCTCGGCTCGCGCGCCACCTTCGGTCTCGGCCAGTTCGGCGGCAATGCCACCGGTACGCTGAAAACCGGCCATGTCCTTCATCTTGCCCGTCGGGTGGCCGCCGAAGCGCCCAAGCCGGCGACGGAGCCGGCAGAGCTGACGCACGAATGGGATGTCGGTGTTGTCTACGGTCCGCATGGCGCGCCTGATTTCTTTCAGGATAGCGATATCGAGACGTTGTTTTCGACGAGCTACGAGGTGCATTTCAACAGCGCTCGCACCGGCGTGCGTCTGATCGGCCCCGCGCCGAAATGGGCGCGCAGCGATGGCGGCGAGGCTGGCCTCCATCCGTCCAATCTGCATGACAATGCCTATGCGATCGGCGCGATCGATTTCACCGGCGACATGCCGATCATCCTCGGACCCGACGGGCCGAGCCTTGGCGGCTTCGTCTGCCCGGCAGTCATTGCTCGCGACGAGAAATGGAAGATGGGCCAGTTCAAGCCGGGTGATCGTATCCGCTTCCATCCCGTCGCGCGGCCTGAGGATCCGGTTGCGGGGCCGTCGGTGCACCGGGCGAAGGAGGAAAGAGGTTCGCCGATCCTCGCCAAAAGCGACGACGGGCCTGTCTCGGTTGTCTACCGCCGACAAGGCGATGACAATCTGTTGGTCGAATATGGATCGATGACACTCGATATCGCCTTGCGGCTCCGGGTGCATCTCTTGATGCAGGCCGTCTCGAAGGCCCGGTTGCCCGGTATCATCGATCTCACCCCCGGCATCCGTTCGCTGCAGATTCACTATGACGGCACGATGCTGACCCGCAGACGCCTGCTCGGCCTGCTGGCCGAGATCGAGGCAAGCCTGCCGGCAGCCCAGGACGTCAAGGTACCGAGCCGCATCGTCCATTTGCCGCTTTCCTGGAACGATCCGGATGCGGAGCTTGCCATGCGCAAGTATCAGGAACTCGTGCGGCCGAACGCGCCCTGGTGCCCTGACAACATCGAGTTCATCCGCCGCATCAACGGACTGGCCGACGAACAAGCCGTGCGCGACGTCGTTTTCGACGCCAGCTATCTCGTGCTTGGCCTCGGCGATGTCTATCTCGGCGCGCCGGTTGCCACCCCGGTCGATCCGCGCCATCGCCTGGTGACGACGAAATACAATCCGGCCCGCACATGGACGCCTGAAAATGCCGTCGGCATTGGCGGAGCCTACATGTGCATCTATGGCATGGAGGGTCCCGGCGGTTACCAGCTCTTCGGCCGTACCATCCAGGTCTGGAATACATGGCGGCAGACACCAGTCTTCGCCAAGGATAAGCCGTGGCTGCTGGATTTCTTCGATCAGATCCGCTTCTTCCCGGTCAGCCATCAGGAGTTGGCGGAAGCCCGCAGCGCCTTCCCGCATGGCGGCTATCCAGTCCGGATCGAAGAGACGGAATTCTCCTACGCCGCCTATGAGCGGGAATTGCACGCCAATGCCGCCTCGATCGGAAGCTTCAAGACACGCCAGCAGGCCGCCTTCGATGCAGAGCGCCAACGCTGGAAGGAGGCGGGCCTCGACAGCTTTGTCACCGACGAAGGCTCCGGCGAAAGCCCGGATGGGGACATTCCCGAAGGCTGCTTCGGCGTTGCCAGCGCCGTTCCCGGTAATATTTGGAAACTGCTGGTCGAGCCGGGCGCACCGGTGGCGGCCGGCGACACGCTTGCCATCATCGAATCCATGAAAATGGAAATCAACGTTACCGCACATGCGCCAGGCCGCGTCCGTGACCTGCGCGCTGGCCCCGGGCGAAACGTCAAAGCGGGCGATATCATTGTTGTTGTGGAGGAATGCTGACCCATGCTGCCGACCATTCTTGACCTGTCCAGCCTTCGCGCAGCCTATGAGGCAGGCAAAAGCCCGCTCGATATCATCGAGATCGTCATTGCCCGCCGGGCCGCCTCGACGGATCCCGCCATTTTCATCACGCCGACGCCGGATGAAGCACTACGGGCCGAAGCGCGCGCCCTGATTGAGCGCGCACCGGAGCCGAACAGCCTGCCGCTTTGGGGCATTCCCTTCGCGGTAAAGGACAATATCGACGTGTCGGGCCTGCCGACGACAGCAGCCTGCCCTGCCTTTTCGTACCAGCCGGAGAAGGACGCAACTGTTGTTGCGAGGCTTCGGGCCGCGGGCGCAATCGTCATCGGTAAGACCAATCTCGACCAGTTTGCGACCGGCCTTAACGGCACACGCTCGCCCTATGGAGCGCCGCGCTCGGTCTTCGATAAGAACTATGTGTCGGGCGGCTCGAGCTCAGGCTCGGCGGTTGCCGTCGCCTCGGGCCTTGCAAGCTTCGCGCTCGGCACGGACACCGCCGGCTCGGGTCGCGTGCCGGCGGCATTCAACAATCTCGTCGGCATCAAACCGACACCGGGACTGGTGCCGAATGTCGGGGTCGTGCCTGCCTGCCGCAGCGTCGATGTGGTCACCGTCTTTGCTCCAACGGTCGGCGACGGCGTCGCAATCCGCAAGGTGATGGAGGGTTACGATGCCGCCGATCCGTACTCGCGCAAGGCGGTTCCAGCGAGCCTTCCCGCCTCCGGTCTGCGGATCGGCGTGCTCGACGGAGCCGAGCGGGAATTTTTTGGCAACAGGCAGGTCGAAGCTCTCTACGACGCCGCGATCGGAAGCGCGCGCGCTCTCGGCGCCACCGTCGTTCCCTTCGACTACGCGCCGTTCCGGCAGGCGGCCGAACTGCTCTACAACGGCCCCTGGGTCGCCGAGCGGCTGGCGGCGGTGAAGGAGTTTCTTGAAACGAATGCCGCCGACTTCGACCTGACGGTGCGGGCCATTATCGAAGGCGCCAGAGCTTATGATGCCGTCGACGCCTTCGAAGGCCGGTACAAGCTGGAAGCGCTGCGGCAGAAAACCCGCTCTGAATGGGACAAGGTTGACCTGCTGATGCTGCCGACGTCCCCCACAACCTATACAGTCGAAGAAATGCAGGCAGACCCGATCGTCAAAAACAGCCATTTCGGCCGCTATACAAACTTTGCCAACTTGCTTGACTGCGCGGCGATTGCCATTCCCGCAGGTTTTGACGCCAGCGGCCATCTGCCCGCAGGTGTGATGCTGGTGGGGCCTGCCTTCACCGACGATGCGATGGCACCCTTCGCCGACGCCATGCACCGAGCGGCGGAGGCCGGCATGGGTAAGGACCGCAAAGCCGCGCTGCCGGAGAAATGCCGCGTGACACCTCCAGCTGATGACGTCGTTCCGATCGTGGTCGTCGGCGCGCATCTGACGGATATGCCGCTGAACCATGAGCTCACGCGTGCGGGCGGATACATGTTGAAAGCCGGACGGACGGATGGCAGCTACCGGCTCTTTGCCCTCAATGGCACGATCCCGCCAAAGCCGGGGCTGGTGCGAGATCCGGATTTTGCCGGCAATGGCGTGGAAGTTGAAGTCTGGGCCCTGCCACCGGCGGCATTCGCCCGTTTCGTCCAGAACATTCCGGCCCCGCTTGGTGTGGGCAAGATCACCCTCGATGATGGAACTTGCGTAACGGGATTTCTCTGCGAGGGCCATGCCGTGATCGGTGGACGAGAGATCACCGAGTTCGGCGGCTGGCGCAACTTTATCATGGCAACCAGCCCGGCGGCCTGAAGCTGGGATTGAAAAACTTCTGTCAAAGGTGATGCAGCTCGTTCTCTGGAAGCTCCTATCCCCGTGCAATCTGGACGCGTAGGCGATAGGAGCCTTCAGCTCGTTGATTTCTGTGCGTCGTTGTCTGGAAGCGGCGCACACTTTCCTGCGCCTTGCCCTCATTTCATAGATGTCTGCGATGGGCAAATGCTCTTAAAGAGCGATAGAGCTTCACCAGCCTCTAAAAGGCATCGGTATGGGCGCAAATTGATGCTTTTCGTGCGCAATTAATTTCCCTACTCACTGCTAGACAAGCAATGAGAGGTGCGGCGATGGCGATGCCATTCTACTGGAATGAACTGAACAGCTACGATTTTGCCGGGCTTTCCGCTGACACCACGATCGCCGTGCTTCCCATCGCCTCGACCGAACAGCATGGCCCTCATCTGCCTGTCGCAACCGATGTCGCCATTGCCCACGGCATGCTTGCCGAGTTGCGCAAGCAGAAGCCCGCCGATCTCGATTGTCTGGTGCTTCCAACACAGGAGGTCGGCAAGGCCAATGAACATATCTACGGACCGGGAACGTTATCGCTTAGCGCCGAACTGCTCATTCCGGTCTGGACAGCGATCGGCGCCAAGGTCGCCGAAGCCGGCATCCGCAAGATGGTGATCGTCAATTCGCATGGCGGCAATGTCGATATCATGAGCATCGTCGCGAGGGAGCTGCGCGTGCGCTATGCGATGGCCGTGGTCTCCACGCAATGGGGCCGCTTCGGTCATCCCCAAGGCATGATCAGCGAAAATGAACTGAAATACGGCATCCATGGCGGCGAGGTGGAAACGTCGCTCATGCTCTACTTCCGGCCCGATCTGGTACGGATGGACAAGGCCGAGAATTTCACGTCCAAGGCGGAATGGATGCGCGAGCACACGAAATACATGCAGCCGTTGCCGCCGCATTCGCTGGCCTGGATCGCCCACGACCTCAATCCCTATGGCGTCGTCGGCGACGCATCTCTCGGCACAGCCGAAAAGGGCGAAGCCATCTGCCGCCATCAGGTCAAGGGTTTTGTCGAACTGCTTTATGATCTGAAGAACTATCCGCTTTCCAACCTTTACTCGCAGTAAAGCCTTGTCGCGAATCGTGGCTCAAATCGCAACGGAAGTATCCGCCGTGATGTGACCCTTGGCCTGCAGCTCCTGCACGAGGCCGGCCAGTTCGGCGAGAAGATATTCGACGAACAGGCTGGTGGCGGAATCAAGTGGCGCGCGTGCGCGGGCAAAAAGCTTCATCGGCTGGCGGCGCCCGTGTGGCTCCGCGATCGGTCGGAAGACCAGTTCGCCCTGCCGGCATTCGTTGATGACATCGAGCGGGTTCAGGATCGTCAGCCCCGCCCCGGATTTGACCAGCTTCTTCAGCATCTCCGATGCATTGGTTTCGAGCACCGGTTCGACATGCACGTCCAAGCGCGCCAAAGCCAGATTGATCACGTCGCGCAGGCTGGTCCCTT
This sequence comes from Rhizobium mesoamericanum STM3625, assembly GCF_000312665.1. Classification (GTDB taxonomy): domain Bacteria; phylum Pseudomonadota; class Alphaproteobacteria; order Rhizobiales; family Rhizobiaceae; genus Rhizobium; species Rhizobium mesoamericanum. The sequence goes on from NZ_HF536773.1 coordinate 967,959, forward strand.
GCTGCGCCAGCACGAGCCGCTCCTGGACGATATCGGCCAGATTGATCGGCCCAGAGCCGATCAGGTGGTGACCGGGCGGCAGAACCACGCCGATCGGAATGTCGAAATTGCCGAGCGTTCGGATGCCGGGCGTTGCCGGAATATTGAAGCCGAGGCCGATATCGACTTCGCCTGACAGCACCGGATTGACCGTCATCGTGCCGGCGTCGTTGCGCAATTGCATGAAGACGCGCGGATGCTCCGATTGGAACCGCGCAATGATTTCCGGCAACGGGCCTGCCGCTAGGCCGACCGTCGTTACCAGCCGCACCTTGCCCGCCTGCTGCATCTTCAGGCTGCGGATGCGCCCCTCCAGCCGCTCGTAATTCTTCAAGACCTCTCGGATGTGTTCAATGCAGAGTTCGCCGGCCGCCGTCAGGCGCAGGCCACGCGGCAGCCGCTCGAACAGCGGCGCTCCCATTTCTTCTTCCAATGCGAGAATCTGCCGATTGATCGCCGAAGACGCCACATTCAGCCGCGCCGCTGCTTTGCGGATCGAGCCGGAGCGTGCGATTTCGTTGATATAGAGAAGTTTTCTGGAGTGCAGCATCACAACCTCGTTGCACAAAAATAAAGCATACAGCGCAAATTAGGCACAGGCATCCCTAGAGATGCCGAAAAGGCATCGTTGCGCACGAAATTTGATGCTTTTCAAAGAGCAAAGCAATCGCTCCTATGAAGAAAATCGAACGTCGCCTCAGACGTTGCGAGTTCAGAAGGGGAACGTCGATCATGTCCAATATATTGAAGCACAGCGTCTCTTCCGCCCTTGTAGGTCTTGGTGGAATGTTAGCCTGCATGGCTGGCGCGCACGCGGCCGATAAAGTCAGCTATGGCACCAACTGGCTGGCGCAGGCCGAACATGGCGGTTTCTATCAGGCGGTCGCCGATGGCACCTATGCGAAACACGGCCTCGATGTGACGATCGTCCAGGGAGGCCCGAATGCGGCAAACAGCGCACTGCTGATCTCCGGCAAGATCGATTTCTACATGGGTGGGCCGCAGGCCGAGATCTCGGCCGTCGAACAGGGCATTCCGCTCGTCGACGTCGCGGCGATCTTCCAGAAAGACCCGCAAGTGCTGATCGCGCATCCCGATGCCGGCATCGAAAAATTCGAAGACCTTGCGAAGCTCAAGACGCTGTTTCTCGGCAAGGACGGTTATCTCAGCTATTTCGAATGGATGAAGGCAAACTTCAAAGGCTTCAGGGACGAGCAGTACAAGCCCTATAACTTCAGCCCGGCGCCGTTCCTTGCTGACAAGGAGTCGGCGCAGCAGGGCTACCTCACCTCCGAACCCTATGAGATCCAGAAGCAGGCCGGCTTCGAGCCGAAGGTCTTCCTGCTCGCCGACAACGGATACTCGCCCTACTCGACGATGATCACCACCACGAAGGCGATGATCGACAGCAAGCCCGATGTCGTCCAGCGCTTCGTCGATGCCTCGATCGAAGGCTGGTACCACTATCTCTACGGCGACAACGCCAAGGCCAACGAACTGATCAAGAAGGACAATCCTGAAATGACGGATGGCCAGATCGCCTATTCCATCGCCAAGATGAAGGAATACGGCATCATCGAATCAGGCGACAGCCTCGACAAGGGCATCGGCTGCCTGACGGACGCGCATTACAAGGCCTTCTTCGACGAGATGGTGGCGATCAAGGTGTTCAAGCCGGAGACGGACTACACCAAGGCATTCACGACGAAATTCGTCTGCAAGGGCACCGGAATGGCGATGAAATAAGCGGCAAACGCCGCCTGCGATCCGCCGCCAACACGGCGGATCATTCCCCTGCATGAACGAGACAGGCAATGCCCCCAGCAGAAGCTCAGGCCCTATCACCGAAACAGACGCGCAAGCGGCCACTGGTCGTCATGCATTCGGTTTCGAAAGTCTTCTCCAGCGGAACCGTGGCCCTTTCCAACATGTCGCTTACCGTTGAAAGCGGAGAGTTCATTAGCCTGCTCGGCCCGTCCGGCTGCGGTAAATCCACGGCGCTGCGCATCATTGCAGGTCTCGGCAATGTCACCTCGGGTGCGATCGACTGGCCGAGTTCGCGTATCAACTCCAAAGGTCTCCCGGAGGGCGACATCAGCTTCGTCTTTCAGGAGCCGACGCTCATGCCCTGGAAGAACGTGTTCGACAATGTCCATCTGCCGTTGAAGCTGAAACATATTTCGAAGGCAGCGGCGCACGACCGAATCCTGGAGGCGCTGAGCACGGTCGGACTTCAGGATTTCGCCAGGGCCTATCCCCGCGAACTGTCCGGCGGCATGAAGATGCGTGTGTCGATTGCCCGGGCGCTGGTGACCAGGCCGAAGCTGCTGCTGATGGACGAGCCCTTCGCAGCACTGGACGAGATCACCCGCCAGAGGCTGAATGACGACGTCCTGCGTCTTTGGAAAACGACCGGCATCACCGTCATCTTCGTCACCCATTCAGTGTTCGAATCCGCCTATCTCTCGAACCGCATCGTCGTGATGAAGGCAAGGCCGGGACGCGTGCATGCCGATCTGCCGCTGACGACCAGTCTGGAACGCGACGCCCATTACCGCACTTCGGAAGAATACCGCAAAGCCTGCGAGACGGTCTCGCATTCGCTGATCGGGGCGATCAACGCGGCGGAGGATCATTGATGAGTGACGAGACCGCCGCAGCGCCGCTGCTTTTCAAAACCACTGCAAGCGCGAGGCGCCGAAATCTCGCGCTGCGCATCTCGATCCCCCTCCTCGTGATCGCGGCGCTGATCCTGATATGGTATGCCTATGTGAAGCTGTCCGGCGTGCCGCCCTACATCCTGCCGGGTCCGGCCGCGGTCGCCAGTGCCTTCGTAACCGATTGGGGCACGCTTGCCCCTGCTCTCTGGGTCACCACCAAGATTACGCTCATGTCGCTGATGCTGGCGCTCTGCGGCGGCGTCGGTTTTGCGATCTTCCTCGTGCAGTCGCGCTGGATCGAACTCGCTTTCTATCCGCTCGCGGTCATTCTTCAGGTCACGCCGATCGTGGCGATCTCGCCGCTCATCCTGATCTATGCGCCGTCCACTCAGGTGGCGCTGCTAATCTGCGCCTTCCTCGTCGCCTTTTTCCCGATACTTTCGAATATGGTCCAGGGGCTGAAAAGCGTCGATCACAATCTCATCAACCTGTTTGAGCTCTACGGTGCCTCGCGCTGGCAAACGCTGCTCTTTCTCAAGCTGCCGGCCGCCCAGCCCTATTTCATGACCGGCCTCAGGATCGGCGGCGGCCTTGCGCTGATTGCCGCCGTCGTCGCGGAATTTGCCGCAGGCTCGGCGGGCGCCGGCTCCGGCCTTGCCTTCCGGCTCCTCGAAGCACAATACCGGCTCAATATTCCGCGCCTCTTCGCGGCGCTGCTTTTGCTCTCCCTGCTCGGCGTGGCGATCTTCGCCGTCACCTCCTTCATTTCGTGGCTTGCCCTGCACCGCTGGCACGAGAGCAGCCTGAAACGGGAAAACTGATGACCTATTCCTTCATCTCCCCGCCCAATGCCGGCCGCTTCGTGCTGAGCAATGCGACCCTGCCTGCCGCGGCCGTCACCGGTTATGAGGCACCTGTCGTCGAGGGGCTCGTCAGGGCCGATATCGTCATCGCGGAAGGCATGATTTCGGCCCTGTTGCCGCCGGGCGAAGCACCGGTCGAATTGGCGAAAACCGACCTGAAGGAGGGCATGGTCTGGCCTTGCTTCGCCGACATGCATACGCATCTCGACAAGGGCCACATCTGGCCGCGCAACGCCAATCCGGACGGCACCTTCCCGGGAGCCTTGGAGGCTGTGCGGGCAGACCGCGAGGCGAATTGGACAGCCGCCGACGTGAAGAAGCGCATGGAGTTTTCCCTGCGTTCGGCCTACGCGCACGGCACCAGCCTGATCCGGACCCATCTCGACTCACTGGCGCCGCAGCACCGTATTTCCTTCGAAGTCTTTGCCGAGATGCGCGATGTCTGGAAGGACAGGATCGCTTTGCAGGCAGTGGCGCTGTTTCCGATGGAAAACATGGCGGACACGGCCTATTTCGCCGATCTCGTCACCATAGTCCGCGAAAAGGGCGGGCTGATCGGCGGCGTCAGCCGGATGAGCGCCGATCTCGACCGTAACCTCGACATGCTGTTTAAAGCCGCGGCCGATAACGGCCTCGATGTCGATCTCCATGTCGACGAGACCGACGATCCGGCTGCGGAGACCCTGAAGGCGATCGCAGAAGCGGTGCTGCGCAACCGCTTCGACGGCAAGGTGACAGCCGGCCATTGCTGCTCGCTCGCCCGCCAGGACGAAGAGACGGCAAAACGTACGGTCGAACTCGTCGCGCGGGCCGGCCTCGCCATCGTCTCACTGCCGATGTGCAACGTGTATCTCCAGGACCGTTATCCCGGCCGCACACCGCGCTGGCGCGGCGTCACCCTGTTCAAGGAATTGGCAGCGGCCGGCGTTGCAACCGCGGTCGCCTCCGACAATACCCGCGATCCCTTCTACGCCTATGGCGATCTGGATCCGGTGGAGGTTTTCCGCGAGGCGGTCCGCATCCTGCATCTCGACCATCCGCTGGATACTGCCGCGCGTATCGTCACCACCTCGCCCGCCGATATTCTCGGCCGGCGGGATATGGGGCGCATCGCCGTCGGGGCCGCCGCTGATCTCGTGCTCTTCAGCGCCAGACGCTGGAGCGAATTTCTTTCCCGTCCGCAGTCCGACCGCGTCGTCCTTCGCCGCGGCAAGGTAATCGACCGCAGCCTGCCGGACTATCGTGAACTCGACAGCGTCGTTGGAGCCTGACATGCCGGATTATCAGACGATCAAGAAAGAACTCGAAGGCATCGCCATCGAGGATAATCCGGCGCTCGTGCGCCAGAAGAGCCGCGATTTCTACTGGTACTCGCCCATACTGAAGGCGCAGCTCGACAATGTGACGGCCGATCTCGTCGTCACGCCGAAAAACGAAGAAGACGTCATCCGGACGCTGAAGGTTGCCTTCGCGCACGGCGTGCCGGTCACGCCCCGCGGCGGCGGCACCGGCAATTACGGCCAGGCGATGCCACTCTCCGGCGGGATCGTGCTGAACCTTGCCGCCATGGACAAGATCAAGGAAATCCATCCCGGCCGGGTGATCTGCGAACCGGGCATCATCATTGCCCAGCTCGACAAGCAGACCAAGGCTCATTCCGGCCAGGAGCTGCGGTTCCATCCCTCGACGGCGCAGATGGCGACCGTTGGCGGCTTCATTGCAGGCGGCTCGGGCGGCGTCGGCTCGATCACCTGGGGCGGGCTGCGCGATCTCGGCAATATTCTGCGCCTGCGCGTCGTCACCATGGAAGCCGAGCCGCGCGTGCTCGATCTCACCGGCTGGGATCTGCAGAAGGTGAGCCATGCCTACGGCACCAACGGCGTCATCACCGAGATCGAAATGCCGCTTGCGCCTGCCTATGACTGGGTCGATGTTCTCGTCGGTTACGACGACTTCATGGCCTGCGTGCGCTTTTCGGATGCGCTTGCCAAGTGCAACGGCATCCTCGTAAAGGAAATCGCACCGATCGCAGCTCCAATCCCCCACGACTATTTCACCCGCCACAAGCCTTATATCCGCAAGGGGCAGTCGGTGGCGGTGCTGATGATCGCGCCGCATGCGATGGACGCCTTCCTCGCCTTCACTTCGGCCCACAGGGGCGAGGTGATCTTCCGCTCCGACAAGGTCGACAGCATGAAGGGCATCCCGCATGCCTATGAACTTGCCTGGAACCACACGACGCTGCGAGCGCTGAAAGTCGATCCGGGCTTCACCTATCTGCAGGTCCAGTATCCGGGCCCGGATCATGTGGCCAAGGTCGCCAAGATGGTGGAGATCTTCGGCGACGAGGTCCCAGGGCATCTCGAATTCATCAAGTTCGACGGGCAAATCCAGTGCTCCGGTCTGCCGCTGGTGCGCTATACCACCGAGGAGCGTCTCGAAGAGATCATCCAGATTCACCAGGATCACGGCTGCCCGATCTTCAATCCGCATCGCTATACGCTCGAGGAAGGCGGCATGAAGCGCACCGACAAGGTGCAGCTTGCCTTCAAACACGAGACCGACCCAATGGGGCTTCTGAACCCCGGCAAGATGATCGCCTGGGAGAACCCGGACTTCGATTTCAATGCCGGCAAGAACTATCTCTTTCCCGGCCTTGCGAGCGTCATGGAGGCCTCATGAGGGTTCTCGTGCTGCATTCGCATCCGGTGGAGGAAAGCTATGGCAAGACGCTCTATAGACAGACGCTGGATAGCCTGCGCCAAGCCGGTCACGAAGTCGACGGATGCGATCTCTACGCCGAGAATTTCGATCCCGTTCTCTCCCGGCATGACCGGCTCGCCTATCACGACTATCCCGGCAATACCGAACTCGTGAAGTCCTATGTCGAGCGGCTGAAGCGGGCCGAAGGGCTGGTGCTGGTCACGCCGATCTGGAATTTTGGTTTCCCCGCAATATTGAAGGGCTATTTCGACCGCGTCTGGCTTCCGGGCGTCTCCTTCGAACTCGTCGACGGCAAGGTGGAATCGCGGCTGCGCCATATCAGGAAGCTTGCCGCCGTGCTGACTTATGGAGCAACGCCATTCCGCGCCTTTGCCGCCGGCAACCCGCCAAAGAAGATCGTCAAGCGGGTTTTGAGGGCGCAGATCAACCCGCTACGTCCGGTCACTTTCCTTGCTCACTACGACATGAACAACTGTACGCCTGAAACGCGGGCACGTTTTCTGGCGAGGGTGAAGACGTCGATGGAAAACTTCTGAAGCACATCGCGCCACCGCGCATTAGAGCACTTTGGCGGCTGTGACTTCGACCTCGACGAGGAATTCCGGCCGGGTGAAACCGCCGACGATGATGAGCGTCGAGACGGGCTTCGGGTCCAGAGTATACCGATCGCGCACCGCCATATAGGCTGGGAAATCCTCCCGTTTCGTCACGAACCCGGAAATGCGGATGACGTCCGCAAAACTCATCTCCGCATCGGCAAGAATGGCTTTGATCGCTTCGAAGCAGAGCTCGGCCTGCTTGCCGATGTCTTCCGGAACCTCGTCGTCGAGACCAATGCCGAGCTGACCTGAGGTGACGAGCAGGCAAGCACCCGGCGGCACAAGCAACCCATGATTATAATTTCCGAACGGACGGCGAACCGCGGGCGGATTGAAAATCTTTTTCATCGGCATTTCCTGCTATCAGCGGAACACGACACGTCATTCCATCCTGTTGGATAACAAGAGCGGGAATGGGTGGACAGCAATTTCTTTGAATCCCGACACCAATCAAGTTTCACCTGGGCCTCGCAACTTCGCCCCCGCGTGCCGTGCACAAAAAGAACGCAGTTACAAACGAACGCGCAGCCATAAACGCATAACCCTCCCCAGCCCTCGCAATCGCATAGAACTCGCCTCCAACCGGACATACCTCGATGCCGTGAGGCCGCGCTGAAGTTTCTCTATGAACGCCACCGCTTCAGCTGCAAGCATGGGATTAGCCTCACGATGATCTATCAGTCGATCGGCGAGTTGCGCTATGCGTCAACCAAGTGGTTCGAGAGCCAGCTGAATCTCGTTTGCTGCGATCAATGATCCCGAAACAGCCGACTACATCTCCCCGCGCTGCAGCACCACGACCGTCGAGATCGATCAGGTCAGCCGGAGTTTCCAGCCGCGTGGATCCTCGCGCACGCGCTCGAAGCAGCTGGCGTCCCGGTCGCTGATCCAGCCACATGACGTGCTGCGAATGCGTGCCGATGAGCAGATCGTCTTCACGGCCTGCAATGCGCCACTCCGCTGCGGACGAGCCATATGGTTTCGCCGATTGGACATGAAACAAGGAGGCTTTTTTGCACAACGGCGCCTCCTCAAAATAGGTTATGTCAAATGAAGACCGCCATCGACATCGAGGACGACACCCGTGATGAACTTGTTTCTCGCCAGAAATAGAGCCGCCTCCGCGACTTCGTTCGGCTGGCCGGCTCTTCCCAGCGGCGCCTTGCGAGCCTGCTGCTCAAACATATTGGTGGGCTTGTCAGACCACCATGGCGTGTCGATCACTCCGGGAGATATGGCGTTAACGCGGATTGGTGCAAGTTCTCGCGCTAACGTCGGTACCAGTCGCTCAATTGCGCCATTTATTGCTGCAAGCCCCGATGTGCCGGGATTCGCGAACCGCGATGAGGCTGCTGTAATGAACGTGATTGAACCATCTCGGTTCAGGCGAGGCAGAGCGGCTTGCGCAGCGTTGAACTGAACCCAAAATTTAGCTTCGAACCCCCGGCGTACGTCTTCCGCGGCAATCGAGCCGAATGGTCCCGCGCCCGCGCCGCCGGACGCGGCGATGATCAGGTGGTCGATCGGAGAAAGCCGAGCGTACAAGCTATCCATGGCGGATCGATCCGACGCATCAGCCGTCTCGCCATGGGCCATTTCACCCAGTTTGCTGAGTGCATCGGAAAGCTTTGCTGAATCGCGGCCGACAATCGTCGTGTGGTTGTTCGCCTGGATGCTAGATAAGGCGGTGGCTAGGCCAATCCCAGAGGTCCCACCAATGACAACGACATGCGCGTGTCTATCCATTTTCTTTTTTCCTCATTGAACATGCCGAAGCAATGCGGTTGCAAGGAGACTTTTGGCACTTTGTCTGGCATACGTGAAATCGATGGATTGTATAGGACCAATAGATTTGACGTATATGGAACACATCGATCTGAATCTGCTTCGATCGCTGGATGTCTTAATCGAAGAAGAAAATGTTACTCGTGCGGCTCAACGGCTGGGCGTGACACAGCCAGGGCTGTCAGCGCAGCTCGCGAAGCTGCGCGCCATCTTCGGCGATCGCCTTCTGGTCCCCGCGGAAAAGGGGCGTGGTATGGTGGCCACAAGCCGTGCACTCGAATTACGAGAGCCGCTGCGCGCCGCGCTCAAGGATCTTGAGGCCGTCGTACAGACCCCTGCTCGGTTCGATCCGTATTCTGACAAGCGGGATTTTGTGATTGCCACGTCCGATAACGCGGCGATCGTCATCGGTGTGCCCCTTGTCGAAAAACTTCGCAAAGAGGCTGGAAGAGGGATTAGGCTGTCATTTGTACGCGCCGACGCTGACGTATCGTCGCAGCTTGAACGTGGCGACGTTGACCTACTGTTTGGATCCGAACGAGCAGTTCCCGCATCGATGAAAGTGCGCAAACTGATCGATGAAACTTATGTGATGGTTCAGCGGAAAGGGCATCCGAGAGGAAACGTGGCCCTGGATGTCGACACCTATTGTGCTCTGGAGCATGTCCTGGTGTCCACCAGCGGTGGCAGTTTTCACGGTTTCATAGATGAGCAGCTAGAACGACTGGGCCGTCATAGACGTGTTGGTCTTTCCGTCCACCAGTTCGTAATGGCGCCAACAATCGTGGCTTCTACGGATTATGTATCGACTTTGCCGAAACACTTCGCGTGCCGATTTGCGGAATGGCTGGACATTCACGAGCTACCAATCGCAGCTGAAGGTTTTTCCCTGTTCGCCGCATGGCATCCCCGTGCTCATGCAGATCCGGGCCTGGTATGGTTGCGTCAACAGCTTGTCGCAAAGTCCGAATCACGATGGCTGACCTGACCTTCCGCCTTCACACGGAGCGTCGACAACTGGTCCGCATTGGGGCACTTCACTCGCGTCGGGGCTATGTCCGATGGGTTTCATCGTCCAACATCATGGTCCTCGAGGCGGCAGAGTAGAGGCCGCCGGCTCCCCGGCGGCTGCAAACACCGCGCTGGCATCGCTGACCGTCTCCACATGGCAATAAGCCGCCTGAGCCGCGCCTGCGCCATCTGCTCGCATGATCGCGGTTACGATCCGGTCGTGTTCCTCATAGGATTTTGCCAGGCGCCCAGGCAGACGGAACTGCGCCCGCCGAAAGGGTGCCAGCCGGGCCCGCGTCTGGGCCACCATCTCGAAAACATGATCGTTGTGCGCGCCCCGATAAAGACGGGTGTGAAACTCGGTGTTGTAGGCCGCATATTCCTCTTCCGCGCCGGTATGCACGAGCCGCATCGACGCCTTGTGCTCCAGCTCCAGCGTACGCCGCTCATCGACGGTCATACGCTCGGCCGAGAGTCTGGCGCAGATCGCTTCGAGTTCCGCCATCGCCTCGAACATCGAATGCAGATAGGTTTCGGTCACGTTGGTAACGACGGCGCTGCGGTTTGGCTCGCGGTCGACAAGCCCCATCGCCCCGAGTTCACGAAGAGCCTCACGCACGGGTGTGCGCGACACGTCAAAACGGGCGGCAAGCGAGACTTCGTCAAGCTTCTCGCCAGGCAGCATCTGTCCCGTGACGATCATATCGGCAATCGCTCGTACCATCTGTTCGACGGTGGTTCCTGCCCTGATGAGCTCTCTGCGCCTGACTTGCTTCAAGAGATGATTCTGCATTGTTGTGGTTGCATACACATGCCTGCTCCGGCACGCAAAGTCAAACGCCAGTATATACGATTGATATCGCTAGTAAAAACCTATCTTACATGAGTCTTTCGCATGACATCCTCGTGCGACAACAGGGCATCAGGCCATTTTTATAGGCGATGCATATTTTTTGATCTATTATTGAGGTGAAATTGCATGCATTTTTCAATATCCGGTCAGATGCGGGAAATTTTTCTCGCAGAATCAATAGCCTAAATTCTGGCATAACCATTGCATACACTTTTCTGTAACCAAATTGAAAACGGCTAAGACCGCCGTAAGGGGAGCATTCCGATGACCAGACTCCTTTCCATGAAACGACGCCATTTCCTTCAGGCTTCTGCGGCCGCCGCTGTTGTCGGCGCAGCGCCTGGTCTTCTCTCCTCGCGCGCATTCGCGCAGACCGCTCTGACCGTCGGCTTCATCTATGTCGGCCCCAAGGATGACTATGGCTACAACCAGGCGCATGCCGAGGGTGCAGCCCTCGTCAAGGCGTTGCCCGGCATCACCGTCGTTGAAGAAGAGAACGTTCCCGAGACGGTGGATGTTCAAAAAACGATGGAATCGATGATCAATCTCGATGGCGCCACCCTGCTCTTCCCGACCTCCTTCGGTTATTTCGATCCGCATATGCTGGCGATGGCAGTCAAGTATCCCAATGCCCAGTTCCGTCACTGCGGCGGGCTCTGGCAGGAGGGCAAGCATCCGGCCAATACCGGTTCCTATTTCGGCTACATTTTTCAGGGGCAATATTTGAATGGTATCGCCGCGGGTTATGCGACAAAGAGCAAAAAGATAGGCTTCGTGGCCGCCAAACCGATCCCCCAGGTTCTGCAGAATATAAACGCCTTCCTGCTCGGGGCGCGCAGCGTCGATCCGACCATCACCTGCCAGGTAATTTTCACCGGCGAGTGGTCGCTTGCCGTCAAGGAAGCAGAAGCCACCAACGCGCTCGTTGACCAGGGCGCCGACGTCATCACTTGCCATGTCGATAGCCCCAAAGTGGTCGTCGAAACTGCTGCCGGCCGCGGTGCCTTCGTCTGCGGCTATCACGCCAATCAGAGCTCGCTTGCGCCCGAGAAATACCTCACCGGCGCCGAATGGGCCTGGGGAAATGTCTACAGCGACTTCGTTAAGAAGGCCCAGGCCGGAGACAAGCTCGGCAACTTCGTGCGCGGCGGTCTGAAGGACGGTTTCGTGAAGATGAGCGCGCTCGGCCCTGGTGTTTCCGAAGCAGGCCGCAAGGCATTCGAAGCGACACACGCCGATATGATGAAGGGCGCCTTTTCGGTCTTCAAGGGACCGCTGAAGGACAATAAGGGCAACACCGTCGTCACGGCCGACAAGAGCTACTCCGAAGATGCGATCGAGCTCGAAAGCATGAATTATCTGGTCGAGGGTGTCGTCGGATCAACCGCGTAAAAGCGACAGGGAGAAGCGCCATGACCGTTCAGGCCAACGATCCCGCAATATCAGTCGCTTCCGACAAACCAGTCTGGCTGCGTTCGCTGCTCGAGTGGGCCGCGCGCAGGGCCGAACCAATGGTCATCGGCCTTGCTGCCATCCTGATTGGCCTTTCGGTTTTCTCCCTCTTCATCCTGGCTATCGGCAAATCGCCGGTCATGCTCTTCCAGCTCATGTACACCGGCGGCTTCGGCAGCTGGTTTTCCGTACAGAACAGCTTAAGCCGTGCCGCACCCCTTCTCCTGACGGCACTCTGCGTCGCCCTGCCTGCCCGCCTTGGCCTCGTGATCATCGGTGGCGAAGGCGCGGTCGTGCTCGGAGGCGTCGCCGCGGCAGCCATGGCGGTGCCGCTCGTCGGCACCGCCCCTGCCCTGCCATCTCTCTTTCTCATGGCGATCGCCGCCATGGTGATCGGCGGCGTCTGGATCGGCTTTGCCGGCTTCCTGCGCCACTACCGCGGCGTCAACGAGACCATCTCCTCGCTGCTGCTCTCCTATATCGCCATCGCTCTGATGAACCAGTTCGTCGAGGGCCCATTGCGCGATCCTGCCAGCCTCAACAAACCTTCGACCAAGCCCCTGCCGGCGGACTACATGCTCGGCAACATCCCTGGAATGGAAGTGCATTGGGGCCTTGTGATCGGCATCCTCGCCTGCATCCTCTCCTGGGTTCTGCTAGAAGTGACGAGCTATGGTTTTGCAGCGCGGATCGCCGGGGGCAATGTGCGCGCCGCCCAGATCCAGGGCTTACCGGTCGGTAGGCTGATCGCGGGCTTCACGGCGATCGCCGGCAGTTTCGCAGGTCTTGCCGGCATGATCGAGGTCGTCGCCGTCCAGGCCAGCGCCAATGCCTCGCTTGCGGCGGGTTATGGCTATACCGGTATCCTTGTCGCCTTCCTCGCCCGCCACAATCCTTTGGCGATTATCCCGGTTGCAGTCCTGCTCGGGGGCATCGATGCTTCGGGCGGCCTTATCCAGCGCCGCATGGGCCTGCCCGATGCTACGGTGCTGGTGCTGCAGGGCACTCTCTTCATCGTGATCCTCTTTTGCGAAACCTTCTACGGGCGCTTCAAGGCCTTCAATCCCGACCTCTGGAAAAGGAGCCTCTGATGGAAGAGACAGGCATTGGCATCTGGGGCGTGCCGCTCGCAATCCTGGCGGGCGCAATCCGCGTGTCCACCCCCTTCATCTTCGTCAGCCTCGGTGAAACGATCACCGAGCGCTCCGGCCGCATCAATCTCGGCCTCGAAGGTACGCTGGTCTTTGGCGCCATGACGGCCTATGCCGTCACCGTCATGACCAATTCGCCTTGGTTCGGCGTGCTTGCCGCCATGGCGACCGGTGCCATCTTTGGTCTCGTTCACGGCTGGATCTGCAAATGGCCGAAGGTGAACGACATCGCGATCGGCATTGCCATGATGCAATTCGGCCTCGGCCTCGCCTTCTTCCTCGGTAAGTCATTCATTCAGCCCGCCGCGCCGCATCTGCCGTCGATCCCCTTCGGTTTCTGGTCGAGCCTGCCGCAGATCCAGGCAGCGCTGAACATCAACGTGCTCTTCATCCTCGGCGCCTTGCTTGCCTTCGCACTCTGGTGGGCCTTCGGCAATACGCGGGTGGGTCTCATCCTGCGCGTGGTCGGCGACAGCACGGATGCCGCCCGCGCTATGGGCATCGACCCGGATCGGGTTCGCCTGCTTGCCACCGCCGTGGGCGGGTCGCTGGCGGCAGTCGGCGGCGCCTATCTCTCGCTCTATTATCCAGGATCGTGGAACGAGGGCATTTCTTCCGGGCAAGGCTTGATGGCCGTGGCACTCGTCATTTTCGCCCGCTGGAACCCGATCGGCTGTTTTCTTGCCGCCCTGCTCTTCGGTGGAGCCGGGGCACTTGGGCCGGCTCTGCAATCAATCGGCGTGACCAAGGGCTACTATCTCTTCTATGCGGCCCCTTACATCCTCACCCTCATCATCATGATTGCGACCTCCTCGCCTACACGTTCGCTCACCGGTGCACCGGGGGCGCTGTCGCTGACGAAATGAGGAGGCAGCACGATATCCAGCCTCGGCGATTGCCGGTCAACGCGGTCAAGCCGCAACAGAAGAACATTCAACCTCGCGGGTGAATAGGAGAAGAAGACAATGGACGCCATGGCCGAGACCAAAGGACATTATATCGACGCCGATCCCTATGCCTGGCCCTATAATGGTGCTCTGCGGCCAGACAATACCGCCCTCATCATAATTGACATGCAGACCGATTTCTGCGGCAAGGGCGGTTATGTCGATCACATGGGATACGACCTGTCGTTGGTCCAGGCGCCTATCGAGCCGATCAAGAGGGTACTCGCCGCCATGCGCGCCAAGGGCTACCACATCATTCATACACGCGAAGGCCATCGCCCCGACCTCGCCGATCTGCCCGCAAACAAGCGCTGGCGCTCACGCCGTATCAATGCCGGGATTGGCGATCCCGGACCCTGCGGGCGCATTCTCGTTCGCGGCGAGCCCGGATGGGAGATCATCCCCGAGCTTCGCCCGGCCGACGGCGAGACAGTCATCGACAAGCCAGGAAAAGGTTCCTTCTGCGCTACCGATCTCGAGCTGATCCTCAACCAGAAGCGTATCGAGAACATCATCCTGACAGGCATCACGACAGATGTCTGCGTTTCCACCACGATGCGCGAGGCGAATGATCGCGGCTTCGAGTGCCTGCTTTTGGAAGACTGCTGCGGAGCGACCGACTACGGCAACCATCTCGCCGCGATCAAGATGGTGAAGATGCAGGGCGGCGTCTTCGGCTCTGTTTCCAACGCCGAGACGCTTGTGAGCCAGCTGCCATGAGCACGGTCCGCGACACACCCCTTCCCCAACCTGGCAAGGCTGTCGGCATCGACACGATTGACATGACGATGCGCTTTGGCAGTTTCACCGCACTCGACCATGTTTCAATCAAGGTTCCCCCAGGCAGCTTCCACGCGCTGCTTGGTGAAAATGGCGCCGGCAAGTCGACGCTCGTCAAATGCATCATGGGCTTCTATCACGCGACATCCGGTTCTCTCTCCGTCGATGGCCATGAGGTGGCGATTTCCTCGCCCAGGGACGCGGCGAGCTACGGCCTCGGCATGGTCTATCAGCATTTCACCCTGGTTCCTTCGCTGACGGGTGCCGAAAACCTCGTCATCAGCCGCGCGCAGGTCCCTGCTATCATCAGCTGGGCCAAGGAGCGGAAGGATCTTTCCGCCTTCATGGAACGGATGCCATTCGACATCCCGCTCGACCGGCGGGTGAGCGAGCTTGCCGCCGGCGAGAAGCAGAAGCTCGAAATCGTCAAGCAGCTCTATCTCGGCCGCTCCTTCCTCGTCCTCGACGAACCGACCTCGGTGCTCACGCCCGCAGAAGCAGACGAGATGCTCGGCCTCGTGCGCGGGATGACAGAGCGTGGCGAGCTGACCGTACTGATGATCTCCCACAAGTTCCACGAGGTGACGAAATTTGCCGACGCCGTCTCGATCCTGCGGCGCGGCAAACTCGTTGGCACTGGCAAGATCGGCGAGCTTTCCACCGCAGATATGGCAGCGATGATGATCGGTGACGTGAAACTCGCCTCGCTTGATACCCGCGTTCCCGTTTCCCAAACCGCCAAGCCGGTGCTTAAGGTGGAGCAGGTGAAGGCGCCGGATCGCTCCGGGCTCAAAACCATCGAGATCGAGAATCTCGAAGTCCGCTCTGGCGAGATCGTGGGAATCGCAGGCATCTCCGGCAACGGCCAGAAGGAACTGACAGAGATCCTTGCCGGACAGCGGCCAACCGATGCCGGCCGCGTCAGCGTCAAGGGCGAGGCCTATGGCGCAACACGTCTCGAAACGCGCAAGAACAATGTTCGCTTCATCCCCGAGGAGCCGCTGCAGAATGCCTGTGCGCCGCGCATGACGGTCAGCGAAAATCTATCCTTTCGCACCTTCGATCTCAGGGCGGACGGCAAGGACGCGATCTGGCTGAACAGGAGCAAGATGAAGAAGCGTGCCAAGGCGCTGATTTCCGATTTTAAGGTCAAGACTGCCTCGTCGTCCTCGCCGATCGCGGCGCTTTCGGGCGGCAATGTACAGCGCGCCGTCCTCGCCCGCGAACTGACCGGTGAGGTGGATCTCCTGATCGTCTCGAACCCATGTTTCGGGCTCGATTTCTCCGCGGTTGCCGAGATCCGGGCCCGCATCATGAAGGCGCGCAACTCCGGCGCCGCCGTGCTGCTGCTCTCCGAGGACCTCGACGAACTGCTGGAGATGTCCGATCGCATCGTGGTCATTTCCGGAGGCAGACTGGTCTACGAGACACCGGCCCGCTCGGCAGACATCGGCGTGATCGGCGCCCATATGGCAGGGCATCATTGATGGATAAGATCAAGGCAGAACCCTTCTCCTTTCCGGTAAAACACGACCAGCTCGCGCTTGTCGTTATCGACATGCAGCGCGACTTCGCCGAGCCAGGTGGCTTCGGCGCAAGTCTCGGCAATGACGTCAGCCGCATCACGAGAATCGTTCCCGACGTCAAACGCCTTATCGAGGGCTTCCGCAACGCCGGCCTCCCGATCATCCACACGATGGAATGCCACAGGCCCGATCTCTCGGATCTGCCGCCGGCTAAACGCGACCGGGGCAATCCGACACTCAGGATCGGAGACATAGGCCCCATGGGCCGCGTTCTCATTTCGGGCGAGCCCGGCACGGCGATTTTGCCGGAGCTCGCTCCCGTTGAAGGCGAAGTTGTTATCGAAAAGCCCGGCAAGGGCGCCTTCTATGCGACTAAGCTCGGTGAGGTGCTGCAGCAGAGGGGCATCAAGCAGCTTGTCTTCGCAGGTGTGACGACTGAAGTCTGTGTTCAGACAACCATGCGAGAGGCGAACGATCGTGGCTATGAGTGCCTGCTCGCCGAAGAAGCCACGGAGAGCTACTTCGCCGAATTCAAAGCAGCAGCCATCGCCATGATCCGAGCCCAGGGCGCAATCGTCGGCTGGACGGCTCATGTGGATGACATTCTGGAAAGCATTTCCCATGCCTGAAACCACCCGCAAATTCCTGACGTCCGGTGGCTGGAAGGAACTGGAATTCGTCCCCTTCCGCGAAATGGTGACAATACACTGGATCCGCCCCTTCGAGGGCGACCAGCCAGGCGTAGCGCTGCTGAGATACGAAGCAGGCGCCGGTGTTCCGCGCCATCGACATGAGGGGCTGGAAACCATTCTCGTACTCGATGGCGTGCAATCCGATGAAGCCGGCGATTACGGCCGCGGCAGCTACATCGTCAATGCGCCCGGTAGCGAGCACTCCGTCTGGAGTGACACCGGCTGTGTCGTGCTCATCCAATGGGATCGCCCTGTAAAGATGCTCGAAGAGAAATAGCATGAAGCTCTAGGAGCCGACCGATTTCCAGAAGCGCTTCAGACTGCGATTTAACCGGCGTCAGTCAAGTAACTGACACAAACACCTGAAAATCGATACTTCTGGCGTGCGCATAGTTATGGACTCGATAGCAGAGGTCAGCCCGACATCGATCAGGACGCAAGAAGGCCTGGTCTGTCGAGGTGGAGGCTAGCGACCCCTCTTGCGACAGATTACTGCCGGCGCCACACACGCGCCTAGGCAGGTCTAGGCAGCGACAGTCAAAAACCTGCCTTTCACGATCCGAAAGCTCCCCACATTGCAGGAAGACCGAAGCTCCTTCGACCATCTCCCGCCAATCGCATTGTGGCTGATACTCGACATCTAGCGCCCTGCCAGCGTTTTCTCGAGGATGTCCTCAACCGTCGTGACGGCTAGCTCCCTCCGCAATACGTCATCGATCGAGTCGTAGACGCTGCCGAGTGCCGCCCCTATGCCGCGTCCGACGGGGCAAGCCTGATTGGGTGTCGATGGGTGCAGGGCAAAGGGAGCGCTCTCATTCAATGCGCTGTGGACATCGCGCAACGTGATCGCATCGGCGCGCTTGGTAAGACGCCATCCGGCGTTTATGCCCCGATAGCTCTCGACAAGACCTGCCTTGGCCAAGAGCCCCAGGGTACGTCGGATCACAACGGGGTTGGTGTTGACGCTTAGTGCAATACGCTCTGATGTGACTGGATCGGATGTCCTGCGCGCGACGAGAGCCATCCACGCAAGGATATGGGTCGCCACTGTCAGGCGGCTGTTTGCGCTCATGCAAAACTCCTATTGACAAGCTTAAATGTAACAGTAATTGTTACGACCGTTGTTGTCAACGGCAAGCGGTCAAGTGGACCTTGGCGAGGCCCAAAGGCAGGTGGATGGAGGTATCACGGTCAGCACGTCTGGCTGCCTTTACGCTTCCGCAGAAAGAGAGGCGTTTGCCGTCTCAGCCGTTTCGCGCAGTCTGTTGTAACAAACATAGTGACATCAGCTCGAATTGTTCGAGCTGAACCCGATAGGAGATCATCAGATGCAAACCATGCGCGCACTCGTTGCCCACAAGGTTGGTGAACCGGCCGAAGGGCTTCGACTGGAGACCCGTCCCATTCCTGAACCTGGCGTGGGCGAGATCCGCATCCGGGTGGAGGCAACGCCGGTTCATGCCAGCGATCTGCACATCCTGCGCGGCCGATATGGCTTCGCACCGACCTTTCCGACGGTGCTCGGGCTGGAGTCCGTCGGTGTGATCGACAAGCTCGGCGACGGTGTTACGGGCGTGGTATCCGGCCAGCGCGTCATCACGCTTGGCGTGACGGGCACGTGGCAGGAGTACATCGTCGCCGATGCGGGGCGTGTCCTCGTCGTGCCTGACGGGATTAGCCTGTCGACTGCCGCACAGATGATCATTAATCCGGTCACGGCGTTGGTTCTCGTCCAGGACGAGCTCCGAGTTCAGGCGGGCGAGTGGCTGCTGCAGACGGCGGCAGGCTCCGCCGTCGGCAAGCTGATCATCCAGCTTGGCAAGCACTTCGGTTTCAAGACGCTGAACGTCGTTCGCCGTCGTGCCGCCGTCAACGAAATCCTTGAGTTGGGCGGCACGGCGGTGATCTGCACCGAAGACGAGGACCTGTCCCATCGCGTGGCCGAGATCGCGAGTGCGCAGGGCGTCACCAAGGCGATTGACTGCGTCAGCGGCCAGGTGGGCGCGGATGTGTGCCGCGCGCTGTCTCCGGGCGGCCAGATGCTGGTCTACGGGGCGCTGGCAACGCACCGCCAGACCGACGCCGAAAAGCTGACGATCCCGCTGTTTGCCCGGTCGATGATCTATGAGACCAAGACCGTTCGCGGCTTCTGGCTCTATCGCTGGTTCACCGCGATGCCAAAGAACGAGGTTCAGTCGGCCGTCAAGCGGACGCTCGATCTCGTTTCGAACGGCACGCTCAAAGTACCCGAAGGGCAGCTATTCAAGCTCGAGAGGTTCGCCGATGCCGTAGCGCTCGCGGAAGCTCCCGCACACGGGGGCAAACCGCTGCTCGTGTTCGAAGCCTAACAACGCCGGAACAAGACTTGACTCTGGCCGGACCAAGACCGGCCAGAACATTCCTGCCGAGGGCGCCGCTCCGGCGCTCCCACTCCACCATAGACACGAAAGGCAAACCGATGGCCACACTCTTCGACCCCGTCCAGATCGGCGATCTGCAGATGAAGAACCGAATCGTCATGGCACCACTGACCCGAATGCGCAATTTCAACGAGCGCAGCCCCGGCTCCATCAACGTGAAGCACTATGTACAGCGGGCAAGCGCAGGCCTGATCATCACAGAAGCGACCTCGGTAACGCCGCAGGGCGTTGGCTACCCCAGCACTCCCGGCCTCTGGTCGGAAGCGCAGATCGGCGGCTGGAGGAGCGTGACCTCGGCCGTTCACGACGCCGGCGGCCTCATCGTGCCCCAGCTCTGGCACGTCGGCCGGGTCTCCGATCCAGTCTATCATGGCGGCAGGATGCCCGTTGCCCCGAGCGCGATCGCACCGGAGGGTCAAGTGAGTCGTCTCAATCCGAAACGCCCCTACTCGGTGCCGCGGCCACTGGAAACTGACGAGATCCCCGGCATCGTGGAGGATTTCCGAGTCGCGGCCGCCAACGCGTTGCGTGCCGGCTTCGATGGTGTGGCACTTCACGCCGCCAATGGCTACCTTTTCGACCAGTTCCTGCATGACGGCTCGAACAAGCGCACCGACCGCTATGGCGGCCCGATCGCCAACCGGGCCCGCTTTCTGATGGAAGCAGTGGACGCGCTGTTGTCCGTCTGGCCGGCGGGCCGGATCGGCGTGCACCTCAATCTAATGTCGAGCAGCCATTCGATGAGCGACACTGCCCCTCGCGCGCTCTTCGGCTATGTCGCCGAGCAGCTCAGTGCCCGCAACGTCGCCTTCATCTTCGCCCGCGAGGCGCTCGATCGTGGTGACCAGCAAATCGGCCAGGAGGTGCGACGGCTCTTCGGGGGCGCCTATATCGTCAATGAGGGTCTCACGAGGGAGCGCGCCCAACGGGCCATCGAAGCTGGCGAGGCGGATGCAGCCGGCTTCGGTCGCCTGTATATAGCCAATCCCGATCTTGTGGAGCGCTTCCAGCGTGGTGCGCCGCTCAACTCAATCAAGTCGGAGACCCTCTACACGGAGGACGAGACCGGGTATAATGACTATCCGCTGCTTGGCGAAGCCGCGGAGTAAGTCCCGTCCCGCCCAGGCGGGATGGGAGTGCGTGTTTTCCCTGCCACCCCGCCAACAAGTCGGCCGAGAGCAGACAATAATCGGCACCTCTTTAGCTGGAGGCTTCCCTGGGATGAGATTCGAACCTTAGCCCCCGCTGCTTATGGGGGCAGAACACGGGACCTCGTCAATTCGCCGTCCGGCTGCAGTTGATGGGAGCAGAAACCAAAACCCCGTCACCCACTATCGCCTAGCAACCGTACTTTCGACTATACAGCAAAGCTCACTTCAAGCCCCAGAGTCGTACCAATTCGGCTGGAGCCGAGATCTCCGCCGCGACGACGAAAGGGTCACCGGAACGTCTCGACCTTTCGGCGTCTCGCGCCTTGATTGGAAGCCCGTGTCCCAAATTCTTGATCGAATAGGATGCCAGTTTCAGGCCGTCTGAGGTCCGCCACGACTGCAACCTGCCCCACGGTTTTTCCTCGGCACGTCCACTGCTTTCGGCAATGCCCTGGACTTCCAACCACTGCGCTATGCTGGCGAGTGCATTGCCGGGGTTCACGGTGTGGTCGTCCATGCCCTGCCAGATAGTTATCGGAGGCCACGCCTTTACCTCGGAGGAGATCTCCCTGACAGGTCGCCCCCAACCGCCGGATGGCGGTGTGGCGCCCGACTTCATCGCTCGTAGCGCCGATATCGCATCTCGTGCCGAGCCGACGGGCATGCCGGCGATAATCGCCGCGCCTGCGAAGAGCGAGGGATAGTTCGCAAGAAGTACGGCTGTCATCGCCCCGCCTGCCGATAGTCCTGTGATAAAGATCCGTGAGCGGTCGATATGATGTTTTTCGCATGCATGTTCGATCATCTGCTTGATGGACAGGACCTCTCCACGGTCTCTGGCGACCGCGCTTGGGCGAAACCAATTGAAGCATCGTTGCGAATTATTGGCGCTTCTCTGCTCAGGATAAAGGAGAACGAAACCGCGTTCATTTGCGAGTTTTGAGAAGCCCGCGGCACTGTCCAGGCTCTCGGCTGTCTGCCGGCAGCCGTGAAGCACGACGACAAGTGCCGGGCTTTTCGGCAGCCGTGCTGCCGGCACGAAGGTTTTCATGATCAGCCGACCGGGATTGCTTCCAAACGCGGTCGTCTCGACCAGAACCGGTTTCGCGGCACGCGGTATCGGCCTTGCGCGTTTCGCCTTGTTTCGAGGCGGCTTGAGGGCCTTCTCGAGCAACCTGCTGAACTTCTTCTGGGATTTGAGGGCGCGCGCTAGCGACTTACCGAAACCGAACTTCATGCGCCCGTGGTCTCGAGCCGCGACAACAGCGTCCGCAGTCCTGGCTGCGCGGCTTTACGACTTGCTTCCTTCAACAGGAACCACTGCGTCTTGCGAAATCCCGCTTCAGGAAAGGCCGCGGCAATCTGGGAAACTTTCAAAAGATGAACGGTAGCCGGGTAACGGTTCATACTGCTGTCCTTTTAATAGGCAAAATGCCGACCGGCGTGCCATCGACGTCACCGATGATGCCGGCTTCCTCAAACGCCTCCCTCAAGGCTGTCGCGCGACTTGTCGCGGCTCTCCGTATGGCCTTTCGGAACGCCCCACCGACCGTTGCGTCGACTGCCGACCAAAAGCACTTCGAGACGTCCTTTCGCGTTCCGCCGGTAGCAGAAGGCGCTGTGCGACATCAAGGCCGATGTTGTCGGCTAGAGCTTCGTTTCGCGTGGACTCCTGGAGCATGAACGGTCTCCGATACAAGGCGCAAACTAGGCTGATGACGCTGGCAGGTCCAGTTGTTTCGTTTACATTTGCGAAACACAAGAATCCCGCGGATTTCGGCGTTGGCGGGCCAATCGAACGTGGAGCGTGTCTTTCCAAGATCCAAGTGAAGCTCGACCTCACAAGCCCGATCAGAAGCTAGCTTGGGTCGGGTGTCGAGCTGGGGCCGGTGTAAGGCCGCAAGTGGCTACTTGTCGGCTGCGGCTTCAACCTTGGATTGCGATGGATCTTCGATCGATATAGCATTGCTCAGGGCTATCGATTGGTCACCGGGGAAACTTTCATAATCGTGCATCGTTCACCACGCATGCTCAGCTTTTCGACGTGCCCCTTCAATACGTGTGGAGGAACCGACGCTTTCGATGGTGGCGAAACGCCGGAGGCTGGACAGCCGCTCAGGAGCGATCCGGTCGATCGCACGCCAAGCACCTTTGAATTCGTCGATTTCGGCGATCAGCGACAGGATTTCGGGCGTGATCCGGACGGTCGCCGTGTTTAGAAATTCCATTTCCCATCCATTCCCATCCAATTCCCGAGGGCTCTCATGCACTCGTTTCCATCCAATTTCTACGAGATAGTTTGTCAGATCTGTCAGCTGATCGCGCTAGATGACTGGACAGTCTTCTACAGCGGGGTCGTAGGTTCGACCCCGCTCAAGAGCGAAGTATCAACAACTGCAGGCAGAGGCAATTCAGGGCTATCGGCCAAACTTAGCCATAAGAAGAAACAAGCTGTCCCACCTGAGATCGCATCCACCGATTGGCCGGATCGTTGTCGTTTGAGAGCGACCAGACCATCGAAATCGGACTCACCGCTAACCACATGGCGCCCGAGTTGATGCGGTCGAAATCCACCAGCCGCTCGAGCGTCGCCTTGAGCGGTGCGACGTCATAGAAGCTCTCTGCTTCGATGCTCCCCGAGGATGAAAAGAAAGGCGGCAGCGGACGGGGCGTGAAGAAGCCCGCCGCGCCGTCCTGTTGGACTTGGCGATGGCGGGCGGTTTCGACCGTGCCCGTCAAGCTCCCGCACGCTTGTGGCATAGACCTGCACGCGGCGCGCCAGCTCGGTTTGGTAGGTGAAGGTTTTAAACGCGTATATCTCCGTCCTGATAGGGCTCGCGGGCGTGGCGATTGGCAGTCTGGCCTCGTTCGCCGCCACCTGGATTAGCAGCGGTCGCAGGTGAATGCGGGCGCGGCTTGGCGGAAGGATCGGATCTGGGCAGCGGGGCGATTTGATTTCGCCGGAACGAAATGGTTTCGGACGAATTTTCTCGCCGACCGCAACCTATCTCGGTTGGAGGAATGACTGTCCAAAGAGTTAGTGATCGTCGAGAGGGGCCTCGTCGGGGCTGTTGCGTGTATGGACGGCTATATTGTGAAGATCTGACACTCGATCGGATCTCTGTTCGGACGCAACGATCACGGCGTAGAAGGCCGCTGGGGTGATCTCCTTCTTCGCGGCTCTTCCGGACCGCTGCGATCAACTCCTTGGGTTTCATTCCCGGTTGGACGAGGCTGTCTATGGTTTCGGCTATCCTCGCGATTGCGGACATAGCATTGTCTTTCATCCTATGCCTCCGTCCCATAAGCCGCCCTCTGGATGCTCGGGGGTGTTGGAAGGGGACACGCTTCACCCGATGTGTCGTCTTGCTTGCCGACACACCATTTGTCGCAATGAACTCAACCCATATGTTCCGAAGTGTGCGAGCCAGGCGAGGCCGGGAACACGACGGTCTTGTTTCCATTTATGAACACCCGGCCGTGGATATGCGCGTGAATGGCCCGTGCCAATACTTGCGCCTCCACATCACGCCCCAACGAGACATAGTCGTCGGACGATTGCGCATGCGTCACGCGAATAATGTCTTGTTCGATTATCGGTCCTTCGTCGAGGTCGCCAGTGACATAGTGCGACGTCGCACCGATCAATTTAACTCCTCGCTCATACGCTTGCTTGTAGGGATTCGCCCCTTTGAAAGACGGCAGGAAGGAGTGATGGATGTTGATGATCCGGCCCGACATCTTCTGGCACATCTCGTCGCTCAGTATTTGCATGTAACGAGCCAGGACGACCAGCTCGGCACCTGTGTCCTCGACCACGTGCATGATCTCCGCCTCGGCTTGTGGCTTGTTGGCCTTTGTCACCTTGATACAATGAAAGGGGATGTCGTGGTTCACAACGAGCTTCTGGTAGTCCATATGGTTTGAGATCACCGCCACAACGTCAATTGGTAGCGCGCCAATCCGCCATCTGTAGAGCAAGTCGTTCAGGCAGTGTCCGAATCGCGACACCATCAGAACAACCTTCCTCTTGGAAGTTTCGTTGAAGAATTCAGCTTGCATTCCGAACTCGACCGCAATCGGCCTAAAGCCGGAGGTCAGTTCGCTCAGACTCCGGCCACCTTCGGAGATGAAGCCCGTGCGCATGAAAAAATAGCCAGTGCTGCTGTCGTCAAACTGGGCGCTGTCCGTGATATTGCATTCCTGGTTCGCGAGAAAACCCGAGATCGCCGCGACGATCCCCCTCTTCGATTTGCATTGAACGCGAAGAGCGAACTTCGTCATGTTGTAAAATCCTTTTTGCGGAATGCGGATCGCTTGTGAGCGATTGCACTCTTGCTTAAACGCCAGTTTCGGTGGAGTTCAGAAACGCCTCATACGCAATGGCGCGGCCCCTCGATCGAAAGCATGTCAAGGCCCGCTGCTCGGCCGCCATGCTTCGTCGAGTGTCGCGACATAGAGCATTTAGAGCTTCCCGCCGCTTTTTTCGCCCTGACGTCGGCGATCAAAGGTCTCTTTTTTGTCATGTTGAAATTTCCGCCCTGCGATCATGCGGCCTTCACGAGGCTCTTCAGGTTGACGTCCGGATTGGAGAGCTCGGCGGGATCGTGCTGTCGCCCGAGCTCGATCAACTTTTCCAGAAGGCGCACATCCTTCGCGGCCATGTTGCCTGGGCCGATTCCGGCAGCAGCGGAGAGACGACCATCGTTTTCGAATTGGAACACCAGATACGTATCCGGCGAACAGCTGCGGCTGTGGGTCGCCCGCAAAGGATCGAACAGGCCGACGACCTGCAGCGTCAGGTCATATTGATCGGACCAGAACCAGGGCATCTTGGCGTATTCGCCGCTGTGCCCGAGCATGGTGGCTGCAACGTGGGCACCCTGATCCTGCGCCGCCTTCCAACTTTCCAGCCGGACGCGACCATTGCGCCAAGGGAAGTTGCAGCAGTCTCCAGCCGCGTAGATGTGGGGGTCGGAGCTCCGAAAAGAGCTGTCGACCACGACGCCATTGTCGACCTCCAATCCGGACGCCTTGGCGAGTTCGCTGTTGGGGAGAGCGCCAATGCCCGCGATGACTACGTCGAAATGCAGAACCGTACCGTCGGCCAAGGTGATAGTCGTCAGCGTCGCTGACAGCACGCCTGAATCGACCAGCATTCTCACGCCCGCTGCCTCATGCCGCGCGAACACTACCGAGGCAATCTCCGCAGGCACCGCTCGCGCCAGGATGCGCGAACTCCTCTCGACTACGGTCACGTCAGCTCCCCCATTCCGCGCCGTGGCAGCAAGTTCGAGACCGATAAACCCACCGCCAATGATACCCACCCGCGCTCCTCGCTGCAGCTTCGTTAAGATGGCCGCGGCATCAGATTCGGTCCGCAATGTTAGACAACCTTCGTAGCTCGAGAAAATTTGTGGTCTCGCGCCGAGAGCGAGTAAAAGCTTGTCGTAGCCGACCGTAGTGTCGTCTGCCAAGTGGAGCTCACGCCTACCTCTGTCGATTGTCACGACGCGGGTGCCGAGCCGCAATTCGATGTTGGCGTTATCATATGCGGCTGCTGGCCGTATGTCCTTGAGCGTGCCGATACCCTTCGAAAGTGGGGGACGCTCATAGGGCAGCACCTTTTCGTCGCCGATGAGGGTCACCGCGCCATCGAAGCCTTTTTCGCGCAATTCGAAAGCGGCTCGAACACCGCACTCACCTGCCCCAACGATCGCAATTCTATCCATCTTAAACCTGCCTAGCTGGAAGAGAGTACTCCGGCGGATTTCCGCGGCTGCTTCGAGAGGCGCGCCGCGGCAATTTCTGCCCATGTGTCAGATTTCAATCATTACTCGGCCATTCTCGACCCTGGTGGAATAGGTATGCAGGTTCTCGCAAGCGGGAGGCGTCTCGACCTCTCCTGTCGTGAAGTTGAAAACGCTTGCGTGTTTCGGGCATTCGACGGTGTTCTCCATTACCAGTCCATCCGCCAGATGGATTTCTTCATGGGTGCAGAGGCCATCGGTGCAGTAATACTCGTCCTTGTCGTTGCGGAAGATCGCGAAGGTCCGGCCGTTGTGGTCGAAGCGGACCACGTCTTCGGCGTCGATCTCTTTGGCGGAACAGGCGTCAATCCAAGGCATATGTGTCTCCTTTCATTCGATTTATCCGAATTGGCTGAGGCTCTTTTTGCACGCTCCCTCCGGCTCCGCCCGTGGCAGACCGCTGGGCAAGGTGCTGGCGCCCACCCGTCCCGAGCTAGCGCTTCAGCTCGATGACTTTGGGAGTGTCGCCTACATGCGATTCCATGTAGCCTTCGATCGAAGCCTCGAGATCGGCCATCGTTTCTCCACCCGCCATAAGCTCAGTGATCTCTTCGCGGTCTTCTCCCTTTTCGGATGTGGGCCGCGTGATCTTCAGTACATTTCCTAACTTCATTTGGGATTTCCTCCTCCCCGTTGACCGCCGCGTTGTGCGGCGAAAGCTAGATCGTCCGCACCGACTCTCCGGCCGTTGTTACCTATTTGGCGGGCGTCTTCGCCGCCCGCTGAGCGTTCGCGCGCGCCTTCTTGGCGAGATAGCGCGCCTTCATTTGTTCGTCGGCTTGTTTGGAACCGTCGTGGAATGTGCCGAGCCACTTATCGATCGGGATCAGTCCATCCCCGTAGTTCACCTCGAAATACTTGTGGTGCAGGTAATGGATGTAGGCGTGGCTATCGACAGCGGTGTTCTCGGTGAGCTCGACCTTGTCAAAACCGACATGGCCTGGCACGGCTCCGAACCCCGCGTAGTGCAATTGATACATCGCGATGATTGGATTCGACGGGATAATCAGATGGTAGAAGGTGGCCGCGAAGTAGAGGAGATGCTCCACCGGATGCATGCTGAGCGAAGACCACGGGCTCGGGTTGATGGAGTTGTGATGCACCGAATGCACCCACTTGTAGAGAAATGGCGTGTGGATCAGGCGGTGGACGCAGAAGAAGTGAAATTCATGGATCACAGGTACGACAAGGCACAACAAACCAAGGTAGACCGGATTGGCGGCGAAGGTCAGCCATGGAGCGTAGCCGTTGGCGAATGCTGAAAGGACGATTACTTGGGCGCCCGTCCAGATCGGCACTCCCGACAGGAAGGCACGTAGCATGTTGTCCAGGTTCTGGCTCTTGAACCAGAAGACATCCGAAGGAGTTTCCGAGGGAAACTTGCCGTTATATTTGAAGCGGTTTCCCTGCGTACGACGTACATAGAGCTGCACTTCGAAGGCGAAATACCAGAAGAAAACAGCCACGGCGTTTACCGCGAAAAGCTTCAAAACCCAGCCCCATGCCAGATGTTGCATCGTTTCAACAGGCGGAATCACCCAGTGCCACCACGCCAATGCCGACAGGAAAAACAATGCGTTGTAGGGCAAGAAATAGCTTGGAATCCACTTCAGGAATTCCAGGGGCTTAGGGGGCCAAATGAATACCGGGGCAGTGCCAGCGGGTTGGTTCGGCGAATAGTTACCGCGCTTATCGCGCGTTCCATATTTCAGATCATCCATTTGACTCTCCGTTAGAGCCTGTCGGCTTTGCTGAGAAATCCTTCCAAGGCCTCAGCACTCATGTGGACCTCGTGTTTAGGCTCGGGATAGCTTCCCGATGCCACATCTGCGGCGAAGGCCTTCAGGGCCTCGACGCGCTTGGCCTGCAACTCCCGCTCAAGAGCGGCAAAGTCGGCATATCTCGCGGCATGGCGCGGATAGTGACCCGTGTTCGTGCCGAGCACGTCGCAGGAAAACAGGTACTGTGTATCGCAAGCATTCCCGCATCCCATCCCCATGGTGATCATGTGCGTGTTGCGCGTGATATGATCGGCCAGTTCCACCGGCACGACCTCGACTTCGACACATGCACACCCGGCGTTCTCCAGGTCCTTGGCTTTGCGAAGCACCTTCAGAGCCTCGTCCGCGCTCCTGCCGACGGCGCGGAAATTCGTCCAGGTCGCCCAATTCGGGACAAGTCCGACATGACCCGTCACTGGAATTCCCTCGCGCGCCATCGCTTCGATGAAGAATGGCGAATGCGAACAGTAGACCGCGTCCGCGCCGCGTTTCAGGATCTTAAATCCCTCACGGATTGCTTCCTGCGGAGAACTCACCAACCCGTGCGGCATACCTGCAGAAACGAATGCGGTCGGCGCGGCCGCGCGGATAGGCTCCAGGGAATGGTCCGGCTCGCAGGAGAGAATTACGATGCCGGCCTCGACGGCGGCAGCGGCTTCCTGCCCGCTGTCCACGTGCAACTGCAGCCATTTCCGCCGACCCTTTGCGGATTGAAGATCATAAACCGTGGGCTTCCCTCGCATGCGACACGTCCTCCTTTGAACACCCCCAAAATACGGTTTGGTTTAAGGAATAGCCTGCAGATTCTTGATCAGATCAGATCAAATCGCGTTCTCGAACCGGATGGGCATCGGACGGTCACCGCAAGGCCTCGCGCTATTCTGATCAGATCACCTCAGATCAAAGATTTTCTGCCGTGATGGTCGTGAAGCGGATCGGTGGATTGTCGACAGACTCGTGTAGGAGGCCGATTTTCGAGAAAAGAAGGTCCGTCGCACGCCGGGCCTGGGCTTCAGGCATCTGGTCGAAGATGACATCCGCCGTCCCGTCGGCCAGAGAGGATCGAGTGACATCCGTCAATTCATGACCAGCGAAAAACATCTTCCGGCCGCTGCGCCTAAGATATTGCAAGATGGCAGTGTTGGCCCCGCCGGCGTTATAGAATCCAACGAGGTCGGGCCAAAGATGAAGTGCCTCCATGACGCACCTGACGCTCGCGTTATGATCATCCATGCCGAAAAACACGTGATTGAAATTCAGTCCCTCGCGCGGGTTCCTCTCGATAAAGTCTGAGAAGCCCTGGATGCGCTCCTTGTGGACCTGGTATATCTGGCTATGGCAGAGCGCGACTAACGTGCCTTCCTTCCCAACGGAGCGAGAGAGCATCAGACCCGCCATCCGACCGACGGCGCGATTGTCGATGCCGACGAAATCGGCCTCTTCGATAGTTTTGCTCACAACCTGCACGATCGGTAGCCCGCCTCTATGAGCCTTTCGCAATGCGGCACCGATTTGCGGATGGCTTGGGCTGGCGATTACCAGCCCCGAGCGACGGATAGATGGATTTGTAATTCGCTCGCAGATCGCGACGGGATCATCCTCTTGCAGGAACGTCAAATGGATCTGAATTGTGGTATCGAGTGACGAAGCAATTCGCCTGAAAGCCCGAGCCAAGCGGGCATAGAAACTGGTGTCTGGTCGAACCAGGATGACTTCGATCCGAATAATGCCTCTATGCATTTCAGGCATCCGGCCTGGCCAATCGAGGGCTCGCGCCGCGAGCAAAACTTTCTGAGCTGTGTGCTCCTTCACGCCACCCCGTCCGTTGAGTACCCTCTCGACGGTTGCCGATCCAACGCCCGCGCGCTTGGCTATGTCAACATAGGTGGGCTTGGTCACTATCGCCCCCTTCATTTTGCGTCGGAATTCCAGTCTTTGCCACGATACTTTCGCCCCACATGAGCATCCACCGGCATTTTCGTTAATCGCGAACGCCGGCGTTGCCAAGCTGCTGCCGGGGATAGCCCTATATCGCAAGTTAAAAGGGACCGTCAGCCAACGAGTGACGTTCCGATCGGCGGAGCCCCTACATTGGCAGGCGGAAACGGTTCACGACAATGCCGAGCAGCGGGATGAGCGACCTTGCACCGGCAAAGAAAGCCGCGGAAAATGCCTGCCTGCCGAAGTGCGAGCGGACACGTGCGTCTCGCAGCGCGGGAGGCGGTATTGCGTGATCGACGTCCTCTCACAGCGCTGGAAACCGAGGCGCTCGCTAACCTTATTTCGTGAAATGTCCAGTGATGAGGAAGCGTGGCCGTCGTGGCTGTCTGTGTTTAACCGGAGCCCGACAAGATGCCCCACATTCAGCATGCCTTGGGACAAGCCCTGCGCGACTGCACCGATATCGGCCTGCAAGCTTACCTCGACACCATAAACCTTTCGACGCCAACGGCGCATGCTCCATCGAGGTCGCGGCCTGCTTGAGGGAGTTCTCGGCCACCGCGTCGATGGAAACGAGACGTTCGCTAAGCAGGCGAGCATGGGATCGATGGACGAACTGGAACTTCGGCGTCGACGGCAACGACGAAACGGCCACCGCGGACAGGTCGGAACCGGGCTACGCTGTTCTGATGTGGCTTGGCTCGATCGAAAGATAAGAAGTTGGTGACCCAGGAAATGGAACGCGTCGAGGGCAAGTTCCTTCTCGTCGAGAAAGATTGGTATTCCGACATCATGGGGCTTCAGCGGAAGGTGAGCACGCGGACAGCACGTTTGAGGATCTACGTGATCGCTCAGTTGAAAGGCGCCGACGCGCCGGACGCTGCCCATAAACAACAGGCCGCCGGCAGGAATAGCAAAATTGGATTTCGCGAAGACTGAATTGGCCTTCACTACGATCGCTCGCCCTTGAGGGGTATCGCGATCGTCCAACATTATTCCCGGCGCTACAGCGGATGTCCGATCCATATCAGCGATCGCGGTTCTGGAAAAGCTGAGCCACAACTTCGGTGTGCCGCTATTTCTGGAGAACAACGTAATTTTTTGCGCGGCCCTGGCCCGAATACCTTCCGGTGCCGCACCGATCCCATCCTGATTCGGTGAACTAATGCGAGCCACTCAGTGTCAGTTGATCAGCAAATTCCCGCTGGTGATGAAGTGATCGTCTTCCACGTCCACTTCGATCATCACGATCTCATCAGGTTTGCAGAAGGAAAAAACGTGTCGCCTTCCACCTGCCTGAACGACGATAAGACCGTCTTCATCCGGATGCCGGTGGCGACGAGGTTACGCTCGGGGCCTTCGTGGGAGATCGGTCCGGCGTCGCCTGCGCCCACGCGCATCGCGGTCATGTCGTGCGATAGCGAGGAAGGCGTTCTAAAGCTCCGACGCCGGGTCGAAGCACAATCGGCACTTTCCGCTAACTCGGAGTATACTGCTGCGTTGCACCAGGGTGAAATCAAACTTCCCGCGCCGCTACTAGCATGTTCACCGGAGGCCTGAACACGGGCCGCTTGGCAAATCTCCCCAGTCGCCGTGAACTCCAAGCCGCTCAAAACCTGTCGACAATCCTAATCGCACCATTTATTAGCATGGACTAATTCTGGTACACTTGTGCCATCCTAGCAGTTAACGACTCTATCGAACGGCATGGAGGCTGGCGTGCGAAAGATTGCGGTGAACGAGGACTACCTCGATATGGGCACCCTTGCTTGTAGCGGCGCGCTCCTAAAGGGCGTGGTGTTCGACAACATTAGCACTAGCCAGTCGGCTCCTCCCCATCTCCGCGACTTTTCCTTCATTAAATATGCCCTCAAGACTCTGTGCCGTGAGAGCGGGATCGTTCGGGATAGAAAGGCTACCGTTGAAGTCGCGGCACTGTTGGTGGCTCTGGTCAAGGAAGGCGCGCATTGCGAAGCGGAGCTGGTAAACCGTGCGCGCCAGAGATGGTCAACCCCTGAGCGGGGCTAAGGTGATCACCTGGGGCTTTGGGGGATTAATTCCAAAGCGCCATTAAAAGGGACTCTCCCCGGCTTTTGTTCCAACTGGAAGAGCTGCGCTAAAGTGTCCCTGCCACGGGCCAACGTAGGTTTCGATCAGCGCCGTGGCGATGCCTTCCACAGACCGATGGCCTTTGTCGAAAAGTTCCACAGCGGCGCGATTAAGGAGCGTCGATGCCTGGTCGTCCGGATCTATGTCGTAGTACAGATACCATTGCTGAACGGCCCTAGAGAGTATTAGAAGATCGGTGTGTTGCATGGCCGCCTCCCTTCGAGAAGGGGGCAAGTAGCGGAGCGCTCGCGCTCTTCAATAGTCAGGGTCGTTAGAAACGGGTTAGATTTAACGGGTCACCCGAGATCATGATGAACTAGGACCGTTCCTCGGGATCAGAGATGATGGCGTCAAAATCCGCGGACTTGTGAGCCGTCAAAGGCCGCGGTCCGTTTGCAGGGGCAGCCGCACCCAGACCGCCGCGGCACGCCTCCGTTGTTTAGCGGCAGCTTGAATTGGAGCGGTCCTTTCTGTGACCGGACCGACGTTTGATCTTCCCCAATGTGAACCGCGCCACCTAGTTTGCGGGTCTGCATCCCCGCGGTCAACCGCTGGCCGGTGGAAACGAAGAAATCGAGGCTGCGCCGCAACGGGGTACACCCATATGCCATGAGCAGAGGTCTCTCACCTCATTCCTTTGCGGTCCCTGCAACCCTCCCGCTATGCGAAGTGCTCACTGCGGTCGACAAAGCTTTGGATTTGCTGTCAATAGCCGCCTGCGCCTCTGAGCTGGGTCATCTTACTGACTAAGTTGCAAGGACATTGCTATTAAGAAGTCGACAAAGGAGCGACCGAAGGCCCTGAGACGCGGCAATTCGGGACGGTATTGCAGCCCCTTGCTCCGCTACGCAATCCATGCCTCTATTTAAACTCAGAGGGGTGAGCTTCAACGTCATGGCGTTACGCAAGAAGGTAGCCGCCTTCGCGGCAGCGCGAAGCTGAGGTCGACCTGCATCCCCAAGCGACAACGGAAGACTTGAGGATGAGTGTTTTGCGCAAGAATTCAACTCGGGTTGGCCCCGGCTATCCACAGGTCGTTGTGCTCGTCGGCGCAACGGGCGATCTCTCAAGGCGTAAGCTACTGACCGGGCTGTTCCACCTCACCAATGCGGGCTTCATCCCAGGGTGTCGCATTATCGGCGTCTCGCTCGACGACATCGATGCCGATGCCTTCCGCACCATCGCCCGTGACTCACTGGACAAGTTCTTGACTCGCAAGTTCTCGCAGTCCGAATGGGAAGCGTTCTCCGCATCGCTCGACTATGTCCCACTCGCTGCCGGCGCTAATGCTCTCAAGGAAGCGGTCGGCAGGGCCGAGGAAGCACTGGGCGCCGAGACGCGGCGCGTGCACTATTTATCCGTGCCACCAAGTGCCGCCCTCCCGGCGGTGCAACTCCTCGCCCAGGCTGGGCTGACTGAACGCTCCCGTATCATAATGGAAAAGCCCTTCGGCACGGACCTTGCCAGTGCGGTTGAACTGAACAAGGAGCTGCACGAAGTGTTCGACGAGAAGCAGATATTCCGCATTGACCATTTCCTCGGCAAGGAGCCGGCTCAAAACATCCTGGCCTTCCGATTTGCCAATGGGCTGTTCGAACCAATCTGGAACCGCAACTTCATCGACCATGTGCAGATCGACGTTCCGGAGACGCTCGGCCTTTCCACCCGCGCCGCCTTTTACGAGACCACCGGCGCCTATCGTGACATGGTGGTGACCCACCTCTTCCAAATCCTCGCGTTCATGGCGATGGAGCCGCCCACTGCCCTTGAGCCTGCGCCTATATCGGAAGAGAAGAACAAGGTGTTCCGCTCCATGTTGCCGATTGAGCCGCACGACGTGGTGCGCGGTCAATACATCGGCTACCGTAAGGAGCCTGGCGTCGATCCCGAAAGCGACACCGATACCTTCATCGCGCTAAAATGCGCCATCGATAACTGGCGCTGGGCTGGCGTGCCCTTCTACCTGCGTACCGGCAAGCGCATGGCCGAGGGGCAGCGCATTATTTCGATCGCATTCCGCGAGCCCCCGAAATCAATGTTCCCTGCGGGCTCTGGCGTGGGAGCACAGGGCCCTGACCACCTCACCTTCGACCTTGCTGATGCCTCCAAAGTCTCGCTTTCCTTTTATGGCAAGCGCCCTGGACCGGGCTTCCGGCTCGACAAGCTCTCGCTGCAATTCGCCATGAGCGAAACCGGTCTGATCGGCGAAGTTCTGGAGGCCTATGAGCGTCTGATTCTCGACGCCATGCGCGGTGACCACACGCTGTTCAATACGGCCGAGGGTATTGAGCGGCTCTGGGAGGTTTCCCAACCTCTCCTCGATCACCCGCCGCCCGTACGCCTCTACGACCAGGGCGGCTGGGGGCCGAAGTCGATCCACCAACTCATTGCGCCGAACGCTTGGCGCCTACCGTTCGAGCGCGCCTGGAGGGATGCGGCAAAGCCTGATTGACGGTCAACAGTTGGATCGATGCCGGCGACCAGAATAGCGCCGACCAATTGCGAAAAATCCCATTACGATGACGCTGTCAGATATGTGCAGGAAACCGAGTTTCGACCGCGAATGCTCCAGAGTGGCATTGGTGCTTGGATCTGCATTTGTACGGAATTCGTCTTTGACATCTTTTATCTCGTCGCCGGGTCGGTACCTTGCAGCGAACGGATTTCCGGCGTCCGCAGGTGGGTATTCGGTTCAGTATTGCAACGCCGGAGTCTCTTTTTGCTGAGCGGCGAACGAGCTGTGCAACCGGCTGCATCGTCGTCCTGGCAAGTGCTCGCTCCAGAGCTTCGATGCAGCCCGATCGTGCAAATGCCCCTAAAAGACTACTATCGACTTACTGATTGGCATGGCAACTCGATCCCGACGGCACGAAACCTTCATAAATTGGCTGGGCTGTGGTGATCGCATCAGGACTCAACCTTTGGGATCGCGGTCAAGAAGAAGACCGTGCAGGCGGCCACGTCCGCTATTAAGGGGAATGTCTTTGAACAATCGCGATATGAGGCGTGGTCGCAATCCTTGCCTCTCATCGATGAGGAGGAATGACATCCTCTTTATTTCGATCGTGATCACGCCTGCATGGTCATGGCGACGATAACTCCGCGAATCGATCGCATGGAAGCCGTTTTCCACCGCCCAGGCGGCTATCATATCCGCGTTCATCAGGGTCCTGCCTAGGAGATTCGGACGTGGTTTCTCGAGCTGTCCAGGTCGTGCAAATCGCTTTTGCAGTCCTACGGGTACCGCAACTGGAACGCTACAAGCCAGCCAAATCCGTCCATGATTCCACTTCTCACATAGGTGTTGCGAGAAAGACTCGCAGCAATCGGTACGACTCAACCGTAGCCCGCCCATTTAGTGCTCTTGAAGGGATACGAACCCTGGGACCCCTTTCTTGAAACCTCAGGGCCTAGCGAGGCGGAGGGCTCTGCCATCGAAAAGAAGGTCCGCCCAGGAATAACAATTTTGAACGAACCGAACCGTCAGTGATTTGTTTCGGGTTACCTTGAGTCCCATCTGCAACACCTGCCCCAACGTTTTTAATCAAAAGGCACGAAATGAGATTCTCCCTCGTCAAACAGCGACGAAGCGGCCATCGTTGCTCAAGCCGAACGACCTGCTCCAAGGAGACGCAATGAAACGAGATCATCTCATTGTACAGGCCCGTAAAAAGGTTTCAGATCCTTATGACGTAGCGTACTTCGCAAAGAAGCACGGGATAGACTCCACCGATGCGGCTCCCATCATCAACCTCCATCGGTCCGATAGAGATTCGGCAGATCGGGCCGCATACCATTTGAAAAACACTCTTTGAGACGCCACCCCTGTATTTTCCGCTGCCGGCGTTGTCGCTGCCGCGCTCTAGCTGTGAGCTATCAGGAGGTTGTCCATTCGGAGTGGATTTGGGAGACTGGAGTTACCACACCTCAGTTTTCCAGGATCACTCCGAAAATCCATAAGAATGCCAGACTGACGTCTTTGCGTCGAGAGGAGTGGCTCTGGCAGGCAACGACATCTGCTTTGATATCCATTGAGGAGGCGACAGCTGATGTGCGTGTAAGCTCGTACAGCGATTATGCGACCTTATGCGATACGGCGCGTTCCAGCGCCTGCGTTACCCATTTGTTGAGACTTACACCCTCGCGCCGCGCCGCGCTCGACACCGCCTTATGGACGCTGGGTTCGGTCCGAACGACGAACTGACCGGAAAACGGTTTTTCAGGCTCTTCCCCACGTTGCTTGCAGAACGCCAGGTAGTCCTCAACCGAATCTGCCAAGGCTTGCTTCAGTTCGCCCGCTGATGTTCCCTGGAAGGTGATGACATCGCGCATATTGATGACCTCGCCGTGAAAAATCTCGGCGTCCTCATCAAACTCAACAACAGCTTCGTAGCCCTTGTAGTGCATTGTGGTCATGGTTTTATCTCCGCTTCGAGCAGAAAGCCCCGGACGGATTTTACCGCCCCCTTGTCGGTCTCCTTTTGCGGGTGCGGGCGATGGAACACCGCGCGCACCCCGTTCAAGGCGACCCGCACCCGCGACCCTTGCCCTTCGGTGATCTCCGCCCCACATGCAGCGAACAGCGCTTCAATGTCCCGCCAGACAATTCCGGCAAGAACGGGGTCAGTAAACACGGCTTCAAGAGTTGCTTGGTGCTTCCTGCTTAATTTCATATAGTATCGCTTTTCAGTATCAAATTCAAGATTCCTGACAGGAGGCCCCTGCGACAGGGAAACCCCATTGCTCCGCGGCGATCAACAGCCCACCCGCGTGAGTGCGAACGTTTTCCGATTACTTTTTTGCAGTTGAAGGGATGCGAACCCGCGGCCCGCCGGCCAGCGGGCCAGCGATCACAACAGCAACCGCCGGGCACAATTTCGTTCTTGTGGGCTTTGACACCGACCCCAAACAGTATCTCGACGATCATGCCGATCGGGCCAGCCTCGGTGCGAGCAAAATCTTTGTTGCTGGGCCTAACCAGGGCTTATCCGGCACCCATGCATTCAGGCACAAGACAGTCGCCTCCCTCTGCCCGACAGCAAAACAGGACGTGGCACTTTTCCGGCCGGACCGGGTGGTCATGGCCGCTGGCCCTGCCGATCAGGTGAACGCTTAGGACTGCCGCGCAGCACCTGAACGGGACTGGGCGGTGATGGCCATACTCAGGAGCCTGCAGGCCTTTGCGACCGGTGAAGGTCGCCCCCGTGATCATGCGCTCGCGTTCGACGGCACCTTCGGTGACCAGATCGGGAGAGCAGCGATCGACACTGTCAATCTCGCGAGTTCGGCGGCCAGAGCAGTGGTAATAAGCATCCTTGTTTTCTCCCAAATGAGCGAAGCCGTAGATGGCTAATGCATTATTAAGAGAAGAGACGTCGCCGTGGTTCGAACCGCCCGCGATCGACCCGCATTCTTTCTCAAGTGGTTGAAGGGCCTGCTTACTCGATCCCCAAAAAAGTTGATCCTTCCGAAGCATATTCGGCGAAACATTTTCCACAAATATTGTAGAATAGGAACGACCTGTCTTTCTCTCATGTGCTCGATCATCTAGCGTTTGAACGTGAAAGGCAGTTTCGACCGTCACGACCCCGCGAGAAGGTGCAAAAATTGAAACAGTTCGCTGGAGGCGCGCGCACAGGTATCCACTTCCCAAGTGCCGAGTAGGGTGTTTACTCTTCAAAAGCCGAGCCTTGCGAGCGCCCGTCCCTGAAAAGGGCTTGCTGACCATTACCACAAGATCTCCAACCAAAGCAGTTCAATGAAAGAGCCCATATCCGACCATATTATCAGATCTGCTGGAACGCTCTTTTACCGTGAAGGCATCCGTGCCGTCGGTATCGATCGGATCATCGAAGAGGCGAACGTTGCCAAGGCAACCCTCTATAGACATTTTCCCTCGAAGGACCATCTCGTGGCAGCTTACCTGCACGAGAGGCACGAACGCGTCGTCCGCTCGCTGCACGAGGTTCTGAATACGATGGAGCGTCCACGGAACCAGATCAAGCTAATCTTCGAGCGGCTACATGAGAAAGCCGATAGCCCGGAGTTTCGAGGCTGCGCATTTGCCCTTGCGGTTGCAGAGCACGGCGATTCCGATCGTGTAGTCGCAGTGGCACAAACCCATAAGAAAGCGGTCGGCGACATTTTTCGAGCCATCGTGTCGAAGGCCGATATCAAGACCAATCAGATCGCTGCGCATCTTTCCCTTCTTTATGAAGGCGCGCTTGCGACGGTCGCCGTGGCGCGCGATCCGAAGGCTGTTCTCATCGCCCGCGACTGCGCGCTCCTGGCATTCGATGCGGCAGTTTCCTCGACCCAGCTCTTGAAAGCTTAGGCCATGGCAAAGACAATTGACTACTTCTTCGGCATCGGCTCTCCCTGGGCTTATATCGGCCTTGAGCCGTTTGCGGCCCTCGCTGCTCAACACGACGCGACGATCCGCCCTTACGTGATCTCGCTGATCGAAGACAATGGAGCGATCTATTCTCGCAACCGACCGGAGGCACGCCGCTCCTACTGGACCAAGGATCTGAAACGTTGGGCGGCCCTGCGCGGCAAGGTGCTAAACGTTGAAAATCGCTCAGGCCTTTCCGACCCGATGCCGGCCGGCATGTTGGTCATCGCCGCGATCGAAAAAGGCGCCGACTGGCTGAAGCTCACCGGGGCCCTTCAGGAGGCTTTCTGGACGCGCGGCGAGGACATCGGCAAGGTCGAAGTTCGCCGGGCGATTGCCGATGCAGCAGGATTCGACGCCACAGCGCTCGAAGCTTTTGCTCAGAGCGCTGCCGCCCGATCGATCTGGACATCAAACATCGGGATTGCCAAGGCCGCGGGCGTCTTTGGCTTTCCGACCTTCCGCTTCGAGGACGAACTCTATTGGGGACAGGACAGCCTGCCATTCCTTGAGCGCCATCTGAACGGCGAAAAACTGGTCGCCTGATCGCTGTCTTATCGGACCGGCGCAGCCATCTCTGCGCCGGATTTGATCTCTGTATTCCGGAGTTTCCCACGTCTCTTTCCCTGCCAGGCTCGCTCGTCTCCACCGAGTGGCTGGCCGCACATCTTCACGATTCCAACCTGGTCATTCTCGACGGTTCGTCGGCTCCTACGGCTGGTCCAGTGTCGGACGGGTTCATCACGCCCAAAGCCAGATCCACCGTCGCTGCCGAAGCAATCGGGCAAGATCTAAGCTTTTCTGACTCGATAGAGAGCTTTGGTTATCACGATTGCCTCGGCCATCCGCGCTGGTATGGACCCAGATGCGGGACCGAGGCTGCCGAGAGCCGAACCCCCTCATGCCGTCTGCAACCAGCCCCACTCGCGCCTTCACAGCCAGCTGACTATGGTGACTTCAGCCGCTCCACCAAGATCAACGGCCGAGAACCGGCACGCATGAACGCTGCTAATGCGGCAGAGCGCGGCGTTTCGGACGGGGATATCGTCAGGTTGTTCAACGCCCTCGGACGTTGCCTGGCGGCTGCGGCGATCAATGGGGATGTAAGACCGGGTGTGATGCAGCTTGCCACCGGCGCTTGGTTCGAGCCCGATGATGCGGATGCCGAGATTGCTATGTGTATTCATGGCAACCCCAGCATCCTCGTCCGCGATGCCGGCACCTCGCAGCTTGCCCAGGCATCCATGGACAGCTGACGAAGGTCGATGTCGCTTTGTCGGGGAACTGCCGCCCGCGCATTCTCGACAGGAAGACGTTCGTCGCTGGGTAATCCGCGCTATACGGATACGGATGCCTCTGCTAGGCGATCGAAAGCCGGAAATGCTGATCCTCGTGCTTCAGATTGCGCTGATAAAATAATCTACGAATTTGGTAGAAAAAGAACAACCAGTCTTTCTCGAAATCGATCCGCTCACATAGGCTCCTGTTTGTCATCAGCCCGGCAACCAAACAGGACCGCTTCATGGACGACCGTTTTTCCCGCCCTCTTCTTTCCCGGCGTCGTCTGCTGACCGCCACCTCTGCACTGGCATTTGCCGCTCTCGTCGCAACATCTGGTGTAACCCCGACCCTGGCTGAGGACGGAGCGCATGATGGCGGAGATGTCGTCTTTCTGATTGACTCGCTGGGCGACACCTGGATTCCCAACAACAGTGCGATCTCAAGCTTTCAGGGCCATATCTGGGGCCATGTCACCGACAAGCTTCTTTATGTCGATGCCGACGGCAAGGTCAGCCCGTGGATCGCCGAGCGCTGGGAACAGAACGACAGTGCGACGGAATTCACCCTGCATCTCAAGAGCGGCGTGACCTTCTCCGACGGTAGCGCGCTCGATGCGGCAGCCGTCGTCGCAAATCTCGACATCTGGTATGCCGGACGCAAGAGCGAGGGCATCAACCCGATCGGCCTCTTCCCCAAGACCTATGATCATGCCGAAGTCGTCGATGCGACAACCGTCAAGGTCTTCTTCAAGAAGCCGACGCTGGGCTTCATTCCAACGCTTGGCTATCACGGCTCGATCCTCATTTCCCCGAAGACCATTGCCTCGCCGGCGAGCAGCCAGGCCGATCTCGGCAAGACCTCCGGCAGCGGCCCCTATGTCGTCGAGTCCTGGAAGGAAGGCGACTACGTCAAGCTTACCAAGCGCAAGGACTACAACTGGGGTCCTGCGGCGGTCGGCCAGACCGGTCCGGCCCATCTCGATACGATCACCTATAAGCTCGTCTCGGAACCGTCGTTGCGTGTCGCAGCCGTCCAGTCGGGCCAGGCCGACGTTGCCTACAACGCATCGCCGCAGGAACTCGAGTCCCTCAAGTCGGAAGGCCTCACGGTAGCGACGCCCCGCTATCTCGGCTTCGTCAACGGCTGGGCGATCAATACCAAGCTTGCCCCCTATGACGACGTAAGGGTTCGCCAGGCCCTTCAGGCCGGTATCAATCGCCAAGAGATCATCGACACGGTCTATACGCCCGACTGGAAGCTTGCGACGTCGTTCATCCAGAGCAATGTTCCAGGTGCGACCGACCAGAGCGCGCTCCTCGCCTACAATCCTGAAAAGGCAGAGAAGCTTCTTGAGGAGGCGGGCTGGAAGAAGGGAACGGGCGGCATTCGCGCCAAGGATGGCAAGCCGCTGTCGCTGACGCTGAATTCCAACCCCTACCTCGCGGCATCGAAATCGATAGACGAGCTGATTGCGCAACAACTCGGCAAGATCGGCTGGAAGGTCGATATCCGGGCCTATGACGTCGTCACCTTCGGGCAGAAGGTAAAGTATGGCGGCGCGGGCGTGCCGGCATATGAGGTGACGCGCTCCTTCATCGACGCCGGCACCGTCGCCAGCATCCTGACGAATGCCAACAATGGCGAGAACTGGTTTGCGCTCGACGAGAGCGACAAGACGCTCAACGACCTACGCGACAAGATTGCCGGCGCCGGCTCCATCGAAGGCCGCAAACCGCTGCTCGATGAGTTACAGAGATACGTCCTCGATCAGGGCTATTTCATTCCGCGAACGCAGATCGTCCAGCGCATCTACGTGCAGTCGCCGAAGCTCAAGGGCGAGGTCTACAACGGCGTCGCCTATGCCAGCTACTACACCGCAACGAAAAGCGAATAGTCCGGTCTTTCAACAGACACAGAGGTGATGGGCATGAGCAAGGCCTATTTCGACTATGCCGGAAAGCGGCTCCTGCAGGCAATCGTCGTGATCCTGCTGTCTTATGTCTTCACCTTTGTCGTCGTCAGCATCCTGCCCGGCGACCCGATTACGAACGTCCTGAACAATCCCCAGAACGGCTTCACGCCGGATGAGATCAAGGAGATCATCGCTGCGCAGGGCCTGGATAAACCGATCCCCCTACAGCTTTGGAAGGCCTTTTCCGGTTTCGTGACCGGCGATCTCGGTCTGTCGATGCGAACGAACCGGCCGGTGGCGACGCTGATCGGCGAGGTTCTGCCGTCAACACTCGTGCTTGCCTCGGCGGGACTCGCAGTTGCGCTGTTCCTGGCGGCGATCATCGCCTACGGCACGCAATTTCTGCCCCGGCGGTTCGGCCAGGGACTACTCCGCGGCTTCCCGTCGTTGTTCCTTTCGGTTCCGAACTTCGTGATCGCCCTGGTGCTGATCCATCTCTTCGGTTTCCAGCTGGGCGTCTTTCGCGTCATCGAGCCCGACAGTTTCTGGGCAACGCTTTTCGCAGCGATCGCCCTCGGCATTCCGATCTCGGCACAGATCGCCGAAGTCCTGATTGCCAATCTCGATCACGAATCAGGCCAGGATTATGCCGCCGTCGCACGCGCACGCGGGCTCGGCCAGATGCGGCTCTTCGTCATGCACCTGCTCAAACCCTCATCTCTGCCGGTCATCACGGTCGTCGCTTTGACGATCGGCGAATTGCTCGGGGGCTCGCTCATCACCGAAACGGTGTTTGGGCGAAACGGCCTCGGCAGCCTGGTGCAGCGGTCGGTCAGCACGCAGGACCTGCCGGTTCTGCAAGCGGTCGTTTCTCTCGCCGCGGTCGTCTTTGTCGTCGTCAACCTGATCGCCGATCTCACCTACCCGCTCCTCGATCCGCGCGTCAAACTTGTCGGTGGGCAAGCGCGCCGCCCGACGACTACTGACGACAGTTCTCATTCCATCTCCAAGGCAGTGACCCCATGACACTTGCCTCTGTTTCCTCCACCCCGGGTGCGACGGCAATCGGCCGTCTGAGGGGCCTGCGCGCGCCGCCAGTCGTCATCCTGTCTTTCCTGGTCGTTGCTCTCGCGATCGGCTGGTCCTTGGCGCCTGGATTTTTTACCCATTACGATCCGGTGAACGGCACTCCCGCACAGAAGTTGCTCGGCCCAAGTGCCGCACACTGGTTCGGAACTGACCATCTCGGCCGCGATCTCTATGCACGCGTTGTCTATGGCACGGCCTCATCGGTGGCGAGCGCATTGATTGCGGTCGTCATCGGCGTCGTCGCGGGCGGAGTTGTCGGACTGCTGGCCGGCTTCTTCGGCGGCTGGGTGGACACGGTCTTTGCCCGTCTCGTCGATGTGTTGCTGGCCATCCCGAAATTCCTGCTGGCGGTCATCGTCGTCACCGCAGTCGGTTTCGACACAACGAATGCGGCAATCGCGACGGGCGTCTCCGCCGTTGCACTGTTTGCGCGGGTGATGCGCTCAGAAGTCATCAAGACCCGGCAGGCAACATTCGTCGAATCGTCCTTCCTTCTCGGTGGCTCGCGCTGGCACATTCTGTGGCGGCACGTGCTTCCGAACGCATCGCGATCGGTGCTGCCGCTTGCCGTCTTGCAATTCGGCGATTCCATTCTGGTGATCGCCAGCCTTGCCTTCCTTGGCTACGGCGACCCGCCGCCGGCCTCCGACTGGGGCCTGCTGGTCTCGATCGGCAAGGACTACCTCAAATGGCCCTGGCTGGTTTATGCCCCGGCCCTCGTCACGATCGCAACAGTCCTCTCTGTAAACAGGATCAGCCGATGGCTCCGCAAGACAGACTGACGACGCTTTCAAACCGACCGTCGACCCCACTGCTGCGGGCCGAAGGATTGTCGGTCGCCTACGGCACCCACAGGGTCGTGAGCAATGTCGGCTTCGAACTCGGACGCGGCAAAGGGCTCGCGCTGATTGGCGAATCCGGATCAGGCAAGTCGACCATCGCTCGCGCCGTCCTGCGACTGCTTCCCGCAACGGGACACGCCACCGGCCGCGTCGAATTCGAGGGCCGGGAGCTACTGGGGCTTCCGGATCGCCGCTTTCGCACGTTCAGAGGACGCAGGATCGGCTTCGTGCCGCAGGACCCAAGCAACTCCCTGAACCCCGTCCGCACGATCGGCGCGCAGGCAATGGAAGCGGCCGCACTGCTGGACGAACCGGACAAGGCGCTTCGCAAAACGTTCGTTCTGGAGACATTCGCGCAGGTCGGGCTCGACAATCCGCGGCGTGTCTATGACTCCTATCCGCATCAGCTTTCCGGCGGAATGCTTCAGCGCGTGTTGATCGGTCTGGCCGTTCTGCCGCGCCCTTCGCTGCTGGTCGCGGACGAGCCGACCTCCGCGCTCGATGTGACGATCCAGAAGCGTATTCTCGACCTGTTGTCGGCGTTGCAGCAGGAACTGCAGATCGGCCTTCTCCTGATCACCCACGATCTAGCGATCGCAGCAGAGCGCGCAGATTCCATCGTGGTCCTCAAGGACGGCGCCATCCAGGAAGCCGGCAGCACTGCTACGATATTTTCCGCCCCTTCCTCGTCCTACGCCAGAAAGCTCCATGCCGACGTGCCGGCACTCAACCCCGACCGGTACCGGCTGTTGCGAGAGCCTGGTTTCCAGCGTCTTGGCGGCAGGCGCGAGAAGACACC
Organism: Rhizobium mesoamericanum STM3625; assembly: GCF_000312665.1. Classification (GTDB taxonomy): domain Bacteria; phylum Pseudomonadota; class Alphaproteobacteria; order Rhizobiales; family Rhizobiaceae; genus Rhizobium; species Rhizobium mesoamericanum. Next base: position 1,012,570 of record NZ_HF536773.1, read on the forward strand.
GAAGATCGAAGTTGCCGGCTTGACGAAGAACTTCACCGTCGACGGCAAAGTTCTGACCGCCGTCAACGACATCTCGTTCGACGTTCAGGCGGGAACGACGCATGCGCTGGTCGGCGAATCCGGATCGGGAAAGACAACAGCGATCCGGCTTCTGCTTGGGCTTGAGCAGCCTGATTCCGGGAAGATCACGGTGGGCGGCGAACAGGTCAACGGCAAGTCACCCGAACAGCTGCGCTCTGTCTGGCGCCAGCTGCAGCTCGTCTACCAAAACCCATTCACATCGCTCGATCCGACCTGGAACGTCGAGAGGCTCGTGCGCGAGCCGCTGGACCGCTTCAACATCGGGACGCATCAGGAGCGGGCGCTTGCGGTGCGCAAGGCGTTTGTAGATGTCGGGCTGGGGGAGCATCTCTTGTCCCGCAAGCCTTCCGCCTTATCTGGCGGGCAGCGCCAGCGCGTTGCCATTGCGCGCGCACTCGTCCTGAAACCTGATGTGATCGTATTTGACGAACCCACCTCGGCGCTGGACGTCAGCGTTCAGGCCGATATTGTCGAACTGCTGCTGTCGCTGCAGGTCAAGCTTGGTCTTACCTATATCTTCGTGTCGCATGATCTGGCGCTCGTGCGCCAGCTTGCCCACACAGTCTCCGTCATGCAACGCGGACGCATTGTCGAGCACGGCACCACCGGCGAGATCTTCGACACCCCCCACCAGCCGTATACGCGCTCGTTGCTGGAATCGATCCCGTCGGGTTCCGCGCGTTCCGCACGCGCCCAGCCCTTGCAGCAGCGACAGATCTTAAACGAGGAAAGGATCGCATGACCGTCACCGCCCCCGCCGCGGCACCGTCCGCGGCATTACGTCCGAAGAAGCGTCTTGGCTTCAACACACGCGTCTCGTTCAACGACGAGGTCGGCCCGGCTCACGGCTTGCGGGAGGGCATCGAACTTTTCAAGGCGGCAGAACGTCTGGGCTACCAGTCGGGTTGGGCCTATCAACGCCATTTCGACCATTATCTGTCCTCGCCGCTTCCCTTCTTTGCCGCAGCCGGCCAGCATACCAGCCATATCGTGCTGGGCTCGGCCGTCATTCCGATGCGCTATCAGGACCCCATCCTGCTGGCGGAAGCGGCAGGTACGACAGATCTCCTGATCGGCGGACGGCTGGAACTGGCAATCTCGACCGGCTCCAACGCCGCCTTCGATGCCGTCTTCGGCACGGTCGAAACCGATGCCCGGACGGAAGCCAAGCGCCGTCAGGCCCGTTTTCTTTCTGCAATCTCCGGCGAAGTCCTGCACGTCGTCGCGGAATCCGACCAGGGTGCCGCTGAAGGCAGCCAACTGAGGGTGACGCCGCACAGTCCGACCCTTCGCTCGCGCATCAGACAGGGTTCCGCTAGCCTTGGATCGGCGATACAAGCAGCTGAACTCGGCATCGGACTGATCGCCGGGACCGTACAGCATGACCACGCCGAGGGTGAGAGCTTCGGAGACTATCAGGCTCGCTGCATCGAGGCTTTCCGAGCCACCTGGCGGAGGGAACGGGCAAGCGAGCCGCCGCCTGTCGCCGTGGCGGCGTCGATACTGGTTGGCACCACGCCGGAACTTCGCGAAAAATACGCCGCCTATGATCTCGAACGACGCACCCAAGGCATCGCAGCGTCACGGCCAAAGGGCGCGCTTGAGCCTAGCGCGCGGACCAACCAGCCGCCGGGAAGCCAGATCTCACCCGTCTTCCACGGCACGCCGGACCAAGTAATCGAAGCGGTGCTTAGTGATCCCGGGCTTGCCGCGGCCGATGAGGTCGTCCTCTTTTTGCCACCTGCCTTCGGCCTGGCCGAGAACATCCGCCTGCTCGCCGATCTTACCGCAACCGTCGCTCCAAGCCTAGGCTGGTCTCCCGACTGGTAAGGCAGTCGCTCACCAGAGCTTTAGCCGATTAGTCAATATTTTCTATAGTTTCAATGGAAATAGAAAGACCTGTCTTCCTTACACCTTAGCCGTCGCCTAACTTTCGTCCAGCATTCGACAACCAGAGGAGCTCCCATGTCCGCGGAATTCATCAGCGTTAGCTTTCCCAACGCCTCGAACGACCTCAATCCCATTCCGGACGCTCCGGTCGATCCCCGCTATCTCGAGCGCTATGCGCGCGCCCTCGATGACTACGGCTTCAACTATACGCTTATCCCCTACTCGTCCTCCTCCTTTGACCCCTTCACCATTGGCGCCACCGTCCTTGCGCATACGAAGAACATCAAGATCATCGTCGCGCTCAGGCCTAACACCGTCTACCCGACAGTCGCTGCCAAATCGCTGGCCACACTTGACCAGTTGAGCGGCGGGCGCGTGGTCGTCCATTTCATTGCCGGCGGCAGCGATGACGAGCAGGCGCGCGAGGGGGACTTCCTCAACAAGGAGCAGCGCTACGAGCGGCAGGAGGAATATATCCGCATCCTGCGGCTCGCATGGAGTTCAACGGAGCCCTTCGATTTCGACGGCAAATACTATCAGTTCAAGCAGTTCCGCAGTGCCGTCCGCCCGACGCACGGGCTGATCCCCATCTCGCTCGGCGGGTCATCGGACGCCGCCTACCGCATCGGCGGCTCTCTCTGCGACATATTCGGACTGTGGGGCGAGCCTCTGGCGGAAACCAAGCAGCAGATCGAGCGAATATACGCGGAGGCAGCAAAGGCCGGCAGGGACGACCGGCCTCGGATCTGGGTGACGTTCCGTCCAATCGTTGCGGAAACCGACGAGCTCGCCTGGGAAAAGGCTCACCGGGTCCTTGACCGCCTTAAGGACAACCGGGAAAGGGGCCTTCATCGCGCGCCGCCCACCGCCCCTCGTCCCGCCAATGTCGGATCGCAGCGGCTTCTCGACATTGCTGCACGCGGCGACGTCCATGATCGCGCCCTATGGTATCCGACCGTCACGGCGACCAATGCTTCCGGGGCAACCACCGCGCTCGTCGGATCGCCGCGCACGATTGCCGATTCGATCCTCGACTATATCGACCTCGGCGCCGACCTGATCTCTATCCGCGGCTATGATAACTTCAACGATGCCGTCGACTACGGCCGCTACATCCTGCCGCTGGTGCGCGAGGGCATACGTGAACGGGAAGAGGCTAAGAAGAAGGCCGCAGCCTGATGATCGCCCATGAGACGCCTTTCGATCCAAGCCTGCTGAGAACGACGACGCGTGCTCTTGCAGACGCTGCCCCCGAGGCTGACCGAACGGGGGACTTCCCATGGGTAGGCATCCGTGCGGTTCATGAAAACGGCCTGCTCGAAAGCACCGTCGCGTCGAGATATGGAGGCGCCGGCGCAACCCTATACGAGGTCGCGACGATCCTCGCGGCGCTCGGTCGGGGTGATCCGTCGGTCGCGCTCATCAGCGCCATGACGATCTTTAGCCACCTCGGTCAGGCAACGAAAAGCCATTGGCCGGAGGATCTCTATAAGCGCCTGCTCACGCAGGCCAAAGAGCATCCGCTGCTCATCAACGCAGCGCGCGTCGAGCCGGACCTTGGTTCGCCCGCCCGCGGCGGCCTGCCGGCGACGCTCGCCCGCCGCACCGCCTCGGGATGGTCGATCACCGGTCGCAAGCGGTTTGTCACCGGTGCCCACGGCCTGACGCATTTTTTGGTCTGGGCGCACACCGATGAAGCACCGGCCCGCGTCGGAACATTTGTCGTGCCGAACAAGCTCCCAGGCATTCGCGTAATCGAGAACTGGAACAGCCTTGGCATGCGCGCCTCCGGCTCTCACGACGTCGAATATACCGATGTCGAGATCCCACTCGAGAACGTTATCGATCTCGTCGATCCGTCTGTTGCACAGCAGGACAATCGCGCGCACGCAGCAATCACGCTGGCGCTGACTGCGCTCTATCTCGGAGTGGCCGAAGCCGCTCAGGAAGCGTTCATCCGCTTTGCCCACGAGCGGATTCCGAGCAATCTTGGTCATCCGATTGCACGCACGGAACGCTTCGTGACACTCTCCGGCGAGATCGATCTGCTGGTTTCCGGTGCGCGGCAGATCATTTTCGATGCCCTGAAAGACAAACATGCCGATGCGGAGAAGCACATAAGGGCTCGGTTGATCGCAGGACGGCAACTGCGCGACGCGGTTCAGGTTGCTGTTCGCGGGATCGGTAATCCCGGTCTCGGAAACGAGCTAGGGCTGGAGCGACACTTCCGCGACATTCAGTCGGTGCTTGTCCATGCCCCGCAGGAGGACACGTGCATCTCCATCCTCGGGCGCGCAGCCTTCGAACGCTGGAAGAGCGAAAAACACGCACCGTCGGCTCCTCCGCTCAATCTCACCGTATTGAAAACGGCCTGATCATGACACGCTACATCATCATCGGTGCCGGTGCGGTCGGCGCAAGCCTTGCGGCCGAGTTCGAAATGCACGCCATCCCCTATGTCTTGGTCGGGCGCGGCGCCCAGATCGCACATATTGCCAGGCACGGTCTTTCCTATCGCCGTGCAGCGGAAAACAGGGCCGTGCGGCTCAACACCGCCGATACGGCCGCACCGCCGGCGCTCCGGCGAGGTGATATCCTCATCCTTGCGGTCAAGGCGCAGGATGTCGAGGCCACGACCGAGTTCTGGGCCTGGCGCAATGTCGAGAGGTCACGCTTCGCATCAGAACTGCCGCTGGTGACGCTGCAAAATGGACTGGCTGCGGAAGATATCGCTCTGCGGCGCTTTGATCGAGTCTATGCGGCCAGTATTCGCATTCCGGCGCGATACACGGTCACCGGCGAGGTCGTGGTCGGGGGTGAGCCGAATGTCGGCATCGTCGCCCTTGGATGCTACCCTGCAGGGCTCGACGATACGGCCCTCTCGATCGTCGCGGATCTTACGACGGCCGGCTTTCTGGCCGAGGCGCGTCCGGACATCCGCCGATGGAAGGCTGCCAAGCTGGAGCACAACGTCACCAATGTGGTCGAACTATTCGCCGGTTCTCCCGAGCTTTGTTCTAAAGCGGCAGCCAGCCTGGCAAAAGAGGCACGCGCTGTTCTCGTGGCTGCCGGCTATGATCCGGCCGCACCTTCGGAATGGAGGATCGACATCTCGTCCTGGCGGATCGCACCCGAGAGCGGCATAAGGCCCGGCCAGCAATCGACCTGGCAAAGTTTCACCCGTGGCACCTCAAGCGAGGTCGATTACTTGAATGGCGAAATCGTCAGGCTGGCCCGCCTCCATGGGATCGCAGCTCCTCTAAACGCAGCCTTCCAACAGGCGGCAGCAAGGCTTGCGCTCGAAGGCCGTCCACCGGGCACGAGGGATATCGGCGAAATCTGTGGCGAAGTACTGTTGCGCTATTGGATTGAGGAAAAGAGCATTGGAATGCGAAGGATGGTCGTGCGCCCCCTTTCGGCAATAATGGCGAGTGCACCGATCGGACCGCAGCCCATCACGAGCACACATATGCCCCATCAGCGAGCCTGCGCGGTTGACGGCGTGCAGCGTCACTGCAAAAGCCTCGAGGGGCTGAAGCCCCGGAGACTTGTAATACTCATGCGCCCTTTAATACGCTGGGCGAATGGGAGCGCTCGGTCGCCGATACGGTACAGCCTAACCGCGGCGGATCAGGAATTCCGCGATCTCGCTTGCAATTTCGGTCCGCGCCAATGAAACGCCGGCCGGGGCGGCAACGTTGCGCCGTAGCTCAATCGGCAGGACGCCCCCGCGCTTCGCCATGAGGTCATCGAAAAACGCCGGCGCGAATTCGGGATGCGGTTGATAGGTGAGCGCGCGGTCGTCATAGCGAAGCATCGCGTTGGCGCAGAACGAGCTTGAACCGATGACTTCCACCCCGGGCGGCGGATCGACAACCTGGTCCTGATGCCAGGCGAGCAGCGTCTGCGTCTTGCCGAGATCGTGCCGGTGATATTGGACCGGGCCGACCGACCACCCATCACCATATTTCTCGACCCTTCCGCCAAGCGCCTGCGCGATGATCTGGTGGCCGAAACAGATGCCGACCAAAGGAAGGCGCTTCGCATAGATCTCGCGGACAAGGTCTTCCAGTGGGGCGATCCAGGAATGCGACTCGCAGACGCCGAACCTGGAGCCGGTGATGAGCCATGCATCCGCTACGGTCGCATTCTCCGGAAAGCATCCGTCAACGTTGAAAGGATTTGGTTCAGTGAAAGACGGCGCAATCAAATTGGTTTCGGAAGGCAAACGCCCGACAGAGTCCATCAAGCAATGGGTCTATCGCAGTCTGCGCCATGCGATCATGACCGGCCAATTTCCACCCGGGCTGCCGATCACGATCCAGGGTATCGCCGAAATGCTGGAAGTGAGCGCCATGCCTGTGCTAGAAGCCCTTCATCGGCTCGTTGCCGACGGCGTCCTCGAAAGTCTTGATAACCGCCGCGTTCGGGTGCCCGACATTGACCCCACAAATTCGATGAAATCATTACTGTGCGTGTCTCGCTCGAGACGATCGCAGCCGAGCGCGCAATGCCATTCGTCGATTATCTCTGCCTTGCGCGCCTGCAGCAACTTGATGCCGAGATCGACGCCGCGTACGGTGCCGGCAACATCGAACTCGGCATCGAGAGGAACTTCACTTTCCACCGCTGCCTTTACGAGGCCACGCCGTCTGCGTGCTGCTGCCATTGATCGAATCCGTATGGCTGCGCCTTGGCCCATTCATGCGCAAGGCAACGGAAAATCTTGACGAAAGCTACCGCGTGGATCGTCATGCCGAAGCATTGGAAGCCATTCGCCAACAGGATGCCGCTGCGCTCACGGCCGCAATCGCAGCCGACATTCAAGAGGGTTCGGGACACCTTGGGCGCAAGCGGTTTCTCGATGTGGAACTAAAGCAATTTGGTTCACGTACACAGCCGCGCCCTGCTCGTTGACACACGATCGCCTGAATGCCATCAGGGACAAGGAATGTGGATCTCGCCGATGAGCTCGCCCACGCCCATACGCGCCAGTTCCAGGACAATTTCATCAACTTCATGCGCGAAACCTACACGACAGATGTCGCGCTAGGACCGCTTAGAGCCGCGGAGTGATCAGGTGAACGTTAAAAGCATCGGATTCGTCGGGACCGGCGTCATCACCGAGGCCATGATTCGCGGGCTTCTCGCTGACCGGCCTATGCCTTAGAGATTCACGTCTCTCCACGAAGCGCACACATTGCAGAAACTCTGGCAAGCGAATTCGCCGCTGTCCGGATTGCCAGGGACAATCAGGAGGTCGTCGATCGCAGCGACATGGTGTTCTTGGCGATCAGGCCTCAGGTCGCCGAGGATGTCGTCCGCGCGCTTTCCTTTAGGAATGGCCAGAGGGTCGTCAGCGTCGTCGCGGCGACGGAACGGCAGGCCCTCATCGACTGGATCGGCGCAGACGTGCATCTCGTCCAGGCGATCCCCCTGCCCTTCGTCGCGAAACGGCAGGGCGCGACCGCCGTCTATCCGGCTGATGACGCGGTTGCTGCGCTGTTCGACACGCTCGGAGGGGTCGTCCACTGCGAGTCGAGGAAGGAGTACGATCTTATTTCAGCCGCGAGTTCGATGATGTCGACCTATTTCGGAATTATGGAGACGGTTGCCGGCTGGCTGGAAAAGCGCGGCCTCGAAAGGGCCAAGGGCCATGCCTACATCGCCCCGCTCTTTGCCAGCCTCGCGCAGAAGGCAACCGGTCCCGGCGCCGAACCGTTCAGCACGCTGAGCAGCGAATTCGCGACCAAGGGCGGACTGAACGAACAGGTTCTTTCAGACTTCGAAAAGAAGGGCGGCATCGCCGCTTTGACCGCTGCCCTCGACGGCGTGCTCGCACGCATCGAGGGCAGGAACTAAAACGTCGGCGGCGTGCAGGCGCTGATGACTTCACAGGGCACCGGTCCGACGCAGCGGAAGCGGTGCGGACGCCTGCTTTCAAAATAATAGGCGTCCCCTGGTCCGAGGATGCGCCGCTCGTCGTCAACAGTCACCTCGAGCCTTCCCGAAAGTACGACCCCGCCCTCCTCGCCTTCGTGAACAAGCGGCACCTTTCCGGTGTCGGCCCCCGGCTGGTAGCATTCCTTGAGGATCTGCAGGCTGCGGCCGAACAAGCTCTCGCCGACCTGCTTGTAGGAGATGGCGCCCTTGCCGATCTCCACCAGTTCCTCAGCCGCGTAAAAGGCTTTCTTCGGCCGGTCGGGCTCGAAGGCGAAGAATTCCGCAAGCCCGATGGGAATGCCGTCGAGAACGCGCTTCAAGGCGCCGACCGATGGATTAGAAGCGTTCGATTCGATCAGCGAGATCGTCGAATTGGGCACGCCCGTGCGCTTGGCAAGCTCGCGCTGGGAAAGCTTGTGGGCGATGCGGAGATGACGCAGGCGGCCGCCGATATCGACTGACATTGGACTCGTTTCTGTTGTTCAGAATATCGAAAATGATATCTTGCGGTACATTAAATTTCAATGACTTGCATCGGCAAAGAAAAGGACTTGTTTGCAGCTGAGAAATCGCCATCCTCGCCGCCATCTCAAAGGAGGCCGGAATGGACCAGATCAGCAAGACGAACGCGCCCGTACTCGAAAATTTCTGGATGCCGTTCACCGCGAATCGGCAGTTCAAGGCCGCGCCGCGGCTTCTCGCCGGCGCAGACGGTATGTACTACGCGGACATCGACGGAAACCAGGTTCTCGACGGCACGGCGGGGCTCTGGTGCTGCAATGCCGGCCACGGCCGCAGGAGGATCGCCCATGCCGTCGAGCGGCAGCTTGCAACGCTCGATTATGCCCCGACCTTCCAGATGGGCCACCCTGTTGCCTTCGACTTCGCCGCCAAACTGGCTGCCAATGCGCCAGGTGGTCCTGATGCCAAGCTCGACAGGATCTTCTTCACCGGCTCGGGCTCTGAATCGGTCGATACCGCGCTGAAGATCGCCATCGCTTATCAGCGCGCCATCGGCCAGGGCACCCGCACGCGCATTATCGGGCGCGAAAAGGGATACCACGGCGTCGGATTCGGTGGCATTTCTGTCGGCGGTCTCGTCAACAACCGCCGGGTCTTCCCGCAGATACCGGCCGATCATATGCGCCATACGCTCGATGTCGAGCGCAATGCCTTTTCCAAGGGCCTTCCTGCTCACGGCGTGGAACTTGCCGACGATCTTGAACGCCTGGTGCAGTTGCATGGCGCCGAAACCATCGCAGCCGTCATCGTCGAGCCGATGTCGGGATCGGCGGGCGTGATCCTGCCGCCGAAAGGCTATCTCGAGAAGCTGCGGGTGATTGCCGACAAGTACGGCATCCTCTTGATCTTCGACGAGGTCATCACCGGTTTCGGCCGTCTCGGCACGCCGTTCGCGGTAAATTATTTCGGCGTCGTTCCCGATCTCGTCACCACGGCAAAGGGCCTCACCAACGGCGCGATCCCCATGGGCGCGGTCTTTGCCAGCCGCAAGATCCATGACGGCCTGATGGTCGGGCCGGACAACGCGATCGAACTTTTTCACGGCTATACCTATTCCGGCCACCCGGTCGCCTGCGCCGCAGGTCTTGCGACGATGGAAATCTACGAGGAGGAAGGCCTTCTCACCCGGGCAGCGGATTTGGCCGACTATTGGCAGGAGGCTCTGCATTCGCTGAAGGGCCTGCCCCATGTCGTCGATATTCGCAACCTCGGGCTGGTCGGCGCGGTCGAGCTGGCGCCGAGAGCCATAGCGCCGGGAGCCCGCGCCTATGACGTCTTCGTCGATTGCTTCAACAAGGGACTGCTCATCCGTGTCACCGGTGACATCATCGCGCTGTCGCCCCCGCTCATTGTCGAGAAGGACCAGATCGACACGATCGTCTCGACAATCGGCGATGCGCTGAAACGAGCGGCTTAAACCGGTAAAGAGGCGGGCTCCGGCCCGGCTCCGGCCCGCCTTTGGAACTTTCAAAGCAGCTAAAGGAGATCGGTCTTGATGTTTCTCAGGATTCGATTGCAGTGCCCTTCGCGTTAGTCGGAGCAGAACCTGAAACCCGGTCATTCAATGTCTTGGGCAGTTGAACAGATTCGAACCGTCGACCAAGCTATTTCGATTTTGTGGCGGGAAAGTTGGAATGTCCGTTTGTGCGACGGCGATCAGTTCGCGCCAGTATTGATCCAAATTCGGCCAGCCGGCAGCGTTGACGTTGCGCCCTTTTAGCCTTTTGCTCTTGAACGGAATCGAACCGTCGGCCCATCTCACGAATAGGTAAGTCACCGCAGGTGCCGACCTTTTAACATTCTATCCCTGCTCACGGTTCATTCCGGGACCACAAACGCTGAAAATTATAGGGGTCAGGAGCGGCTTGTTCCCATGATCCTCCCAAAACAGTAACACCGGTACCATCTATTTTGGCGGTCACGGTGGCATTAATTTTGATACCGCCGAGTGTGCTTTGCTCTTGGCCTGAATAGGATGCGCCAATTCTCCGAGCTGGAGGCTGTGAACCCGTTTCCAAGGTTAATGGCTGCTATTCTTGACGGAAGGCTACCCCGGTCGATCTCCCTGACGTTGAGGGTCTCCTGTAGATTTCGAACATTTACCGCAATGCTGCGCCCAGATCCCCCAGTAGTTCTAATACAGCCCTCTTCCATCTGGGACCTCCGACGTCGCCTACACATAGAAATCGAGGTCGTGGAGCGCGGCCCGCACTTCCAACAGCAATGTAACCAGGGAGGCGGCGAAGAATAGAAGCGCTATCGAGAACATGACCGCCGCGCCGTATTCATGCTTGAGGTTGAGAAGAGAGCTGGCAAAAGCCAATATGACAAGCACTGTCGTGCATATCCCGCTCGTCACGGCAAACTCAATCGCCTTGTTGAGCAACCTCGCACGCCGTTTCAACCTTGGAAGAACGACCTGAAGGTGGCTGCGGCTCATGTCCCCTTCGGGAAAGGCGCTTAAGACATTGCTGCGATCCGCGATGCGGTTCATGCGCGTGATCAGAACCGAGATGAATGCTGCAACCGCACCCAATAGAAAGGCTGGGGCAGTCGCTTGCGAAATCACGCGAGAGATCTGTTCGGCAGTTGTAACTTCGTTCAGCATCACATCTCCTATCTTGAGCTCACCTTGGAAGGTTGATCGCGAGGGTGGCCGCGTAGCTCAGCAGTGTTTGTTTTTCTGGTCTGTTGACCAATGGCGACGTCGCACTATTGCCAAGCAGCTGACCAAGGACAGTGGGGATCAGCTTTCATCCAAGCGCAACCCATTGTTGCAGCACCCTAGCGATCGCAGTTTTTGACTTTTGTCTGTCTGGCGGGATCACACCTGCTCCTGGCTACTTGCGAATTCGATTCACTGCCAGACACGACAAGCGACTGGGCATAGTGGCCGTAGTTCTGCCGCGTGTTTTGGTCGACGATGGCGACCGGAGCAGAAATGACCAGACCGGCGGCCGTCCCCACTGTTTGCGCAGCGCCGGTCGTCGCCACAACGATATTGTCGCCAAGCCCCAGTCTGCTGTCGGTCAGGGTTTGTCCGTCTGACAGGCGCTTGCCGATCAGTTGGACAATCTCGGGGGACTCGGCGAATTTGGTGTGGTGAAGACTATCTCCCTCCTTAAGCTTCGTCAGATCGATAACGGTGATCTTGTTGGCTTCCAAAGTCTCCCGATAAGGTGACTGGTCAGGATTGATTGCTCCCAATCGGGGGACGTTGCCCCAGATGCGGCGGGAGACAGCGAGCGCGCGGTCGTCGCGGGAAACGAACAGCGTGAAGCGCGGCCTTTGCCGGCCCATGTCGGCGATCTGCGAGCCGAAAACGTCGACATCGACGTCCGGCGCCGCCAACATGACGTTCTTAAACTTGGCTGGAAGGCCTCCGTTGCGAATGGCCATTTGTCGTAAGGATTCCAACGCCAGCCAATTGCCCATCGAGTGGGCCAGGATCGACACGTCCTTTACCTGCGGATCACGGGCCAGATATTGAAACAAATTTTCGACAGCGTTTCTCGTGTAATTGGTGCTTTCGCGATCGTACCCGTAGTCCAGCAGCTTGCCGCGTGACGGCCATGTCGCGAGGACCGGAACACTGTGTGCGCCTGAATCATGCACGATCTGCGCGAAACGAAAGACCGCGTCGTCAAACCGGTTATTGAACCCGTGTATGAAGACCAGAACGCTGCCGTCCGAGGTCTTGTGCACATGATTGCTCAGCCATTGTTCTGCCGCACGGCGGTCGATTTCCTCGGCCTTCAGCGTCGCAAAATCGGTCGCTGGATTTGGCGGCAACCGTCGCGGCCACGCGACGTCGCCCACTTTTCTGGCCTTGGCTGACGGAATTGATACGGTTATGTCGGCATAGTTCGGCGCGCGAGCGCGCTCGCCGCTGAACATCTCGCCTGGCTTATTTGCTTTCGCACGGGTCGTGGCAACTAGCATCTCGACTTGGCTTGCCGAAGAATTGGCTGTTACCGGTTCGAGCACGCCGGTGGGGCGGCCTGCACAGGCACAGAGCAAGGTTAGAAAAAGGGCTGCGCTAAGAAAGCCAAGCGAGCGTGGAATGACGCTGCCGGAGCTCTGGAAAAAATTCGCCAAACCAAATCCCTCACCGATGGCATCGAACTAGAAATGAACGACCAAGCCGAGGATGGGCCCCTGTTGGACGACGTCGAACTCGAAGCCATCGTTCTCGAAATCGACGCCGATGGCACGATATCCAACCACAGCAGAAACAGTCTCATTGAATTTGTAACCGAGAGTTGCAGCGACATCCCAGTCGAGGTCTGCGCCACCTCCCCCGACAAGACCCCACCCACTGAGGTAGACGTTCGGGGTCAGAGAGTAGCTTCCCTTGAAGCCGCCAACTGCATCGACCCAGGTATCGCCGTCGCTCCTCGATCTGCCGTCGAGGAGGCCGCCCTGCAACGAAATGGTCGTGTCGACCGACCAGACCCGCGCGCCGCCCACAAGGTCAAGCTGGCCGGTCGTATCTTCCAGCATCGAATATCCAACGCCGATGAGCCCGCTGAAAGCTTCAGTCTCGAGCTTCCCGTCATCGGCCAGAACGCCAAAGGGTGTTGCTTTCCGGCCGGATATCTTTGTGTAGAAAACGTCGGCGAAAATAGAGTATCGGTCGTAGCGAGCTTCCCCTATGGCCATGGCACCAAAGTCGAGATGGTCCCAGATTTCACTGAAGGACGCATCCACGTGAACCGCCGGCAGGCCGAACTGGGCCACCTGACCCGATAGCCCCGCGCCCCAGAAATAAGGTGCGAAGACAAAAGTCCAACCGCTCTCCGTCTCGATCTTTTTGGCGTCAGGAGTGACCGTGCGTGCCATATCGGCGGCAAGCGCAACGCTGTTGAGCAACAGCATCGCACCCAATGACATCGTCCAAAGCTTTTTCAGTGGCATTGAGTGCTCGCGTTCTAGTAGCAGGGGGGATATGGATAGAAGCCACAAGCGGGCCGGCCGTAGGCAGCAGCCGCTCCCGCTGCTGCCCCGGCATACCATGCTCCCCGAAACGCAGTGCGGCGCGCAACGCCCGCAAAGGACATTGGCGTCCTCGGCATGCCAATGATGTCAATGAAGATCGATGCGGGACCATCCGCCTTGGAAAGACCGCCCTCAAGCACATCCACCTTAAATGTCAGGTTCGTGCCTTCGAGTTTCGGTTCCTTCAGAACGACGACAGCGTCCTCGACACCGGCCCCATTCCTGTTAAGCACCGAGACAGTGGCGTTCGGCGGATCTTTTTCAAAACTGCCGCCCTGCGCCCATTCTTCCAGCAGGTGCTTGGTCAATGCATGGCCGGCCGAGCGAACCGGCCGATCGGCAAACAGGATCGAATTATCGGAAATGCTCGTCAGGGTGAGTGTGTCGCCCTTCAATGTCGCGCCGCTTGAATTCATCACGATCAGCGAGGGAACCAGTTCAGTCTTTTGATGGCTTGGAGCGCCAATGGACTTTGCTGCAGGAGCAGAAATCGCATCTTGCGCCGGCACTGCGCCGGCGTACAGGGCAAGGCCGGCCAAGGGGGCAGCAATCAATATAGTTCTTTTGAAGGTCATCAGGCTTTCTCTCTCGAATGGTGAGAACTATTTGGCCCGTCGTCCGGTTTGCAGACGACGGGCCGCTCGTTCTAGCCAATCACCTCGACGGGCGGGATCGTCCAGGTCGCGTCGATGATTGAAGGGTCATTCTCGTTTGGCCAGTATAGTCTCAACATCAGGATGAATTTGCCAGCCGGTGCAGGCAACCAGTTCGACTCCTTGCCTTTGCCGGGAGACTCATGCTGGAGGAAAAGGTCCAATGACCCATCGGCGTTATACTTCAGATCTTGCCGAGGGCTGATTGAGTAGCGATTGATTGGGTTTGCGACGAAGAAGTAGTTCTCGTCATACATGGTCAGCGACCAGAAGCCGGAGACCGGTGGCGCCTTGCCTTTATCGAAGTGGATGACATAATTCTTCCGGCCATCATAGGTCCGCTCGTGAGCGTCCTTTTGGGACGTCGGATAGACAGCGTCCTGGGGACGATTGGCACCGAGACCAATCGCCGTGACGAGCGCCCGCATGAGATAGTCTGTCCCGTAAAGCCCAGTCTTGGTCGTAAATGCCCAACCATTAATATTCTTGACCTGGCTGTTTATCTTGAACTGCAGCATGATCCGATCGAACCCGACGGTGGGGATCCGCTTATGGAACTCAGCCTTAAGCTTGCTGGCGTCAAAATCCTTGCCTGCGACCAATCCTATCCGCGCAAACCGTTCAAGTGCGGGCGCATCTGCGTCTGATGGCGGATTGGTCTTCATGAGCTCCGCGAGCAGAGTAAAATACTCGACGGCTGTCAGACGGTTCACCTGATCACGCACGGCCGTCTTCATGTCGATCGACGGATCGACCTTGCCGGGAGGCGGGGTATAGTCCTTGCCATAGGCACTCAGCGGGACCAACTTGAACTCGTCCTGCAACTTATGGACCGCGGCGTAGTCCTCGGGGGTTCCCGTGCAGTAAATTCGGCCGAGCAGCCAGACAATATTGGTCGGAGACTCGTATTTCGTGACTCCCTCGGGAAGCGTACCACTCCAGCCGGGGGCCGTAATGGCATATGTCTGTGCCCCCGTGCCCGTCGTCCGCTTGCCCGGCACCTGAAAGACGTTTGTCCAGCCATCGAGCATCGGCAGCAGGAAATACCGTCCTTTCATGTCGGGCACGCTGAGCACATAGGGCTCCTTGCCGACATCAAGCCAGGAGGTCGTGTAAAGCGTATCGGCGTTCGGTGCTGTAACATCCTTGAAGGACGCGTCCGGATACTGCCGCAGCTTGATGATATGCCCCATTGGGCCGCGGGTGCCCTTGAGTTCCGCCACGTTGGTCATGACGCGGCGCGTCATTTCCATGGTCACCAAAGGGTAGCCATAAATGTATGCGTCAGTGGCAATCCAGAAATCCTCAAGGTCCTCGCCAATGTGCAATCCTCCTTCGCCGAACTCGGCAAGGGCGGGAGAGATTGCGGTTCCAGCGAGTAGGCTGAGGCCGGCGAATGTCAGGGTGCGACGGGTAATATTCATCATGAGCTCCTTCCGGACAGCGTTACTTAAGCAATCCGACGTTGATCAGCTGGACTCTTCGATTTGCGGCGGCCTTTGGATCGGTGACGTTCAATGGCATTTCCTCTCCGACCCCAACCGCAAACAGCCGGTCGGGCGCGACTGCGAATGTCGTATTCAACGCGTCCCTAATCGCATCGGCTCGGGCCTGGCTGAGCTTGAGATTGTCTTTCGCATCACCGGTCGAATCGGTGTGGCCAACGATCAAAATCTTGTGACCAAGCAGTCTCGGATCGTGGAGGGCGTCGGCGATCATGCCGACATTCCGATACGATTCTGGTGCGATTACTACGGAGTTGAGTTCAAACTCGATATCGACGTTGATCTGCGGCATCGCCGCAAGGCTAGACCACGCCGGCAGTGCAGTGCTTCCCTTGCCGACATTTGCTGCGACTTCCTCGGCAAGGAGGGCCGCATCGATGGATGGCGCTCCCTCGGCGACTTGACCGAGGGTCGAGATCAGCTCCTGGTTTGTGAAGGTTTCTGCACACGCGCTACCCGCTGTGATCGTGCCGACCAATGCGAGCATAAACCCAAGTTTTGAAATCCGCATTTACCCCTCCAGCTAGAGTTATCGCCAACCGGCATCTGTTATGGCTTGGCTGCATTTTTTGCCGACGACCTCTGTCGCCCTGGCCAGACAGTTAACAAGGTTCGCCTCGCCAGGAGCCACGTCGTGGCAAACCCGCGCTGCATCTTCGCTGCAGATCTTGGTGACGCTGGCCTGCGCCGCTAGGCGCAACTGGATTGAATTCGTGACCTCGCTGAGCGTCGTGGTACAGCTTGGTGAAACCTCGGCCTGGTGCTGCTGTAGGCATTGTTGAACGCCATGGTCGGCGAGATTTACTCCCCTGCAGTGCTTTTTGATGTCGGTGCCGCAAGCCTGGACGAGTGTCGATACAGCATCTGCGAAGCTGATCGTCTCCGCGCGGACAACACCGGCGGCAAGCGACATCGCCAAAAGAGCGCAACTGAAAATGCGAGATCGTTTCTCCATGTCATCCCCTAAATTTATGGTCTTCTGCGACTTGCTCAGGTGCCTGAAAAGCAAGGCGAGTACGGGTAGGCGCCGCAAGATGGACGTAGATGCTAGCCAGAGGCCCGCTTGGCACTGACCCCAACGCAAGGTTGCTTAAAACGGAGCCAAAAATCACCTCGTAATATTACGAGTTCCTGGGTAGAAAATTTACGAGGTGAGCGTTGCCCCTCTCGATTAGAGCTTCTCGAAGGCCTCGCATCCCCAAAAACTGTGTCATCCAGGACGTTCCATCTCTCTTCCGAATTCTTGCCTGGACGCTCGGCCTTGCTGCCGTTGAACGCGCCGTTCAGTAAGTCACGCGGAATTCCGCCACACGGTGGTGAGCTTCGCATTGGCGCATTTTTCAGGGTTAGGCCCGCCTGCGATTGGGTACTCGACACTGCTCCCCTGCGCGATCAAAATTCTATATCGCCACAGTGGCCGTCACCGCTCGGCAGTACCTGTGAGCGCGTCCAGCGCGGGGATGAGGTCCGTTGCAATCGCTCGTTTAAGTACGAACGCATCCGCTCCCGCGCGCAGGACTGCGCTGCGGACACTCGGCTCGTCGTGAACGCTGATGACAATCAGCTTGAGGTCACAAAACTGCTCGCGCAGGCGGCTGATAATGTTCGAGCCGTTGCCATGCCCAATCGATATGTCAACAACAGCGAGCTCCACGCGCATGCGGTCGATGGTCTCGAACAGCGATGGCTCGTCCGCAACCATCACCACAACGCCAAATGTCGCCTCCAATAGACCGCGAATGCCGTCGCTCAAGGCTAGGTGACGGTCGGCTAGTAGAGCGCAGCGAGGTGACTGGCTAATCGTACCCTCCCTTTAGGCGGACAGCCTAAAAAATCGGTTGAGGGAACTGAAATGTCACCTCGCAAAAATACGGGTTCTCGGCCCGAAAATTTACGGGGCTCAAGCGTTCAGACCGCGACGATCCCGTTCTTGATTGCGAAGTGAAGGAGCTCGGCGCTATTGCGCAGACGGTGTGCGTCCATCATCTGGTATTTATGAAACTCTACGGTCCTCGGTGATATCGAGAGTGCCGCCGCAATCTCCTTGGCCGAGTGTCCCTCGGTCAGCAATTGCAGTATCTCGCGCTGGCGCTGGGTGAGAGCAGCGTGGGCGGGCTCTGCATCATGTTTGGGATCGCGCTCGATATCTGTCAGCACCTCCGCGGTCATTGACGGAGCGATAAAGGTCTTCCCCTTGAACGCGGCTTGGATGGCCATCACCAATTCGGCCGGTGCTGCGTGCTTCACCACAAAGGCGGAGGCGCCGGCTTCGATAGCACGGCGTGCGTAAGCCGCCGTCTGGTGCATCGTCAAGATGACGATCTTGACGGCGGGGTTGTCGCGCTTCAGGTGATAGATAGCCTCGATGCCGTTGAGGTTCGGCATTGAAATGTCGGTGACCACGACATCGGGTCTGAGCCTCCTTGCGGTGTCGACGAGCGCACGACCGTCTTCCACCACGCCAATCAACTCGAAATCGTCGGCCAGAATACGCTTCAGACCCTCCGCCATCATCACGTGATCATCTGCCACTAGCACCCGTAGCCGTTCCATCGTCCTTCTCCTAAAGTGGAACCGACGCGAACACGGTGGTTCCGGCTCCCGTGGCGCTCTTGATCTCGATTGTTCCGCCAATCAATCTGGCGCGCTGCCGCATACTGGCTAGACCGAGGCTCGCCTTCCCGGTTACAGCCAGTGGATTGTAGCCTTTGCCGTCGTCCTGGATAGTCAGGTTCAACTTGTCCCCCTTTTGGATCAGAGATACCCGCACTCGGCTGGCGCTTGCGTGACGGCCGACGTTGCGTAGCGCCTCCTGGGCGATGCGGAACAGGCACAAAGCAATGTCCGGCGATATGTTTGTGCTGGAGCTCTCTGTATCCAGGTCTATGATCGTCCGCTCCAAGCCGGCGAAACGATCACACTCGGCCCGCAATGCTTCCTCCAGTCCAAGGTCTTCGAGGATCGATGGATGAAGTCGATAAGACAGCGAGTGGACATCCTCGCTCAGCCGGACCAGCTCCTCGCGCATCTCATACATCGCTGCACGATCGGCGGGGCTTTCCGCCCTTCGCTCACCACGTCCCGCATTAATAGCGAGAACCGCCAGCCTCTGCGTGACATCATCGTGCAGCTCGCGTGCCAGTCGCGCCCGCTCGTCTTCGTGAGCATGAATGAGCCGGCCGCTCAGCTCCCTCGCCTCCTCCTCCGCTGCCTGTCGGCCGGTGATGTCGACAGCCACACCACGCATGCGGCTGGGATTGCCCGCTGAATCGAATTCCACGCGTCCGCGTGAGGAGACCCAGCGTAGTCCGCGTCCCGGCACAGTCAGACGAAACTGCGGCTCGAACTCCCCTCTCTGGGTAAGCGCCTCACCAACGGCACGCCAGAATGGTCTGCGATCATCGGGGTGGATCACTTTGACCAAGTGCTCGAACGTCGTGCCCTCGACGCCCAAGCCGAACAGTTGTCGCCCACTCTCCGACACCCAGATGTCATTCTTCTGTATGTCCCAGACCCATAGGCCAACGTCCGCGGCAATGGCGGCCGTGCTCAGACGCTCCTCGCTGATACTCAACGCTTGCTTGGTCCGTCTCAGCCGCCTGCGGTGTTCGAGCAACGCAACCACAAAGATGGTTTCGATCAGCAGAAGAGCCAGAACACCGAGGATCTGCCATCGATACGCTTCGTAGAAAGTTGGCTCCCTGAACAGCGCAACGCTCTCCACCGGCAGACGACTTTCGGGTATTCCCCACCGGGCAAGTTCTCGATCATCGAAGGTCGGTGCGCTTGGGCGGCGAGGAGGTATGCGGATATCGGCTGGCGCATCGCCGGCCAGCATTCGCAAAGAGGCATCGGCAGCGTCGCTTGCGAGATCGTCAATTGCCAACAGGGGGCCACCAACGATGCCCTTGCCTAGTTGACTGTCAAACAGACCGAACAATGGGGCATTGGCGGCCTCGTGGAGTCGGGCGATTACCCGATCCTCTTCGTAAGGTACGCCTGCCGCGTCGACCACCATTAGACCCGACAGGATCGCCGTGCTGGGCGGCAACGCCGCAACCCGGGAAACGATCTGGTCAAACGACATTGAGCTGGAAAATTCAAAGGCAATTCGATCCTTGAAGGGCTTGAAATCCTCCTCGGCTTCCTGCGCCCAGAACCGTTCAAGCGGGGAGCTGCCGATCACGACAAAGACCTTTTTCGTCTCGGGTCTCACCTGCAGTATGTTTTCGATCATTGCAGGCAGGTCGAGACTGACCGCGACCGCAGCGTCCTTGGCTGTCAGAGAGTCGGCCTTCAACACGCGCTCGTCCAGAGCTGTGAAGAGGGTAGGTGTCGAGGGGAACAATTCGCTGCGGTGAGCCTGAGCAAACCGCGTGGCAGCTCCCCCGATAGTGACAACAAGCTTTGGCGGCCGCGCCCTTACGAGAGCGGTAAGGTAGTCCACGAACGGATCGTCCTGTTGATCGGAAGAAAAGCGCGCGGTTTCAAGCGATGCCTCGTAAATATCGATCGGCTTTCGGGATCGGCTAATGAGATCGACCCGAAACGCGCTCGAGAAGGCGTTGAACGGGGAAAAATGCGCGCCAAATGAATGCAGCAGCAGCACCCGTTGCGGCTCTTCGGCTCCCCCAACGCCCTTGGCAAGACTCAACAGCAGCACCAACCAGAAAAGACGGCGAGACGCCCCCCAGATCTTCCCTTTATCCCTTATGATTTTTGCGCCGACACTATATGTGTCCCCCTCACGCCGAACACGCGACCGACGCATCGCCAGTCCATCGGCACCCTCTCATAAACTAGCATCAGCGCGTGCAAACGCAACTGGCTTGATGCACGTTATAATCGCGGCAAAATACATGGCGCCTTGTCACCATGCGCCGATTTAGCTCGAGCTGTCCTCTGGTCGGCGTGAGGCTGCGTAAGAGGCGACTTACACGGGCGAGCGGGCGACGGTGGCAAGAGCCTTTCTCTTGCCACCAGAACGTTGTCTTCTTGCAGCGCCGATGACGGCTATCTTCAACTCCAGGCGTGTAGCGGCGGTTTTTCACCATTAAGGAAGTACTTGCCGAGGATCGAATATTTCCACCGTACCGGATCATGCAACGTATGGGTCCGGGCATTGCGCCAGTGACGGTCGAGATTGTGTTCAGCGAGCGTCGAGCGGGTGCCGGCCAGTTCAAACAGCTTGTTGGTGGCCTCGATAGCGATTTCGGTCGAAAGAATTTTGGCCTCTGCAGTAGCGATCTGCGCTTCTGCCACGCTGTCGCCATCGGGATTGGCAACCGCCCGGTCGATCGCAAGTCCGGCCTTGTCGAGCAATGCCTGGGCGGCATGCAGCCTGAGCTGCAGTCCACCGATAGCCTGGATCGTATAAGGGTCCTCCCATGCGTGCTCGAGGCCGCTGTCGACCCACGCGCGCGACTTGGTGCGAACGAAGTTTATCGTCTCCTTGATGGCTGCCGATGCGATGCCGGTATCGACAGCAACCTGGATGATCTGGAAGATGGCGCCGTCTGCCGTCGGCTTGTCATATCCCTTATAGCCGGGCACCAGCCAGGCCTTGTCGACTTTGACGTTGTCGAGGACGACGGTTCCCGAGAGCGTGGTGCGCTGGCCGAAGCTCGACCAGTCGTCGATGACGGTCAAACCTGGAGCGTCCCGGTCGGCGATCGCGTACCAGGCACGGCCCTCGTCATCGAGCGCCACGATCGGCACCTTATGGGCAAGCAATGCGCCGGACGAGTAGAACTTCCGGCCATTCACGACCACGTGGTCGCCTTGGTCCACAAACTTTGTCTCGAAATCGACGGCACGTTTGGAGCCAAACTCGGAAAACGCATTGCCGAAACGCGTGCCCTTCAGGATTTCGCCGAATAACAGTTCCTGCTGCGCTTTGTCCGAGACTGTCCGGATCGCCGCCACGACGCCGAGGTGGTTCTGCGAGATCTGTCCGATCGACGAATCCGCCTCGGAGACGATTTCGACCACCTTGGCAAGCGTGACATAGGAGACCTCCGGTCCGCCGAAGGCCTTGGGCACGTTGATCGACCAGAGCCCGCTCTGCGAGAAGGCATCAAGTTCTTCCGCCGGCCAGATCCGCTCGCGGTCACGATCCGCCGAACCTTTGACGAACTCGGCGGCGAGCCGGTGGGCAACAGCGATCGCTTCTGCGTCATCTCTGATGATATGCGCGGGCTTGTCTGGCCGTTTGACGCCCGGTACCCCAACCCTGTCTGTTTTGGCAATGACGTTCATTTTGGTCTCCTCTTTTCGTGGTGGATGTGAGAGTGGATCAGGCCGCCGGCCTGTCGTGAGCGAAGGCCGTGCCTTCCCCGAGATAGAAAGCCTTGATGTCGTCACGGCCGCGCAATTCGGCGGCGGAACCCGACAAGACGGCGAGGCCGTTTTCGATGACGGTGGCATGATCGGCATATTGCAGCGCCACCGTCGAATTCTGTTCGGCAACAAGGATGGTAAGGCCGTGTTCGCGATTCAGCGCCTTGAGTGAGCGGAAGATGTCCTTGATTACGAGCGGCGCGAGCCCCATCGACGGTTCGTCGAGAACAAGAAGCCGTGGCCGCGACATCAGCGCCCGGCCGATCGCCGTCATCTGCTGCTCACCGCCAGATGTAAGCCCTGCCGCGATGCGGCGTTTCTCCTTGAGCCGAGGGAAAGTGGCATAGACGCGCTCGAGATCGGCGGCGATCTCGCCCCTGGACGATGAGCGGCCGAGGCCGCCGGAGATGAGGTTTTCCTCGACCGACAGGCTCTTGAAGCAATGTCGGCCCTCAAGCACCTGCACGAGGCCGGAGCGAACCAGGTCAGACGGCTTCGCGCTCAGCACATTTCGCCCGTCGAAGCGGATCGTTCCTGATGTGACCTGACCTCGCTCGGCCGGAAGCAGGTTCGAGATGGCCTTCAGCGCCGTTGTCTTTCCCGCTCCGTTCGATCCGAGAAGTGCAAGGATTTCTCCTCGCCGGACCCGAAAGCTCACGCCGTTCAGGGCTTTGATTGTCTGACTGTAGACGGCTTGCACCGCTTGGACATCGAGAAGGATCGTTTCGTCGGACATGTCACTCGTTCCAAAAATGGATAGCGAAAGGCGCGGAATGCAGGCAACCGTCCTCCACCGATGAAGTTGCCGCAGCTGCAATTGGGTAAGGGATGGCGCCAGGCGCCATCCCTTATGGTGTCAGTTGGTGGTCGCCGTCCCTTCGGCATCCGCGGCCGTGCGCAGCTTGATACCTTTTTCCTTGGCGTAGGCTTCCGAGGATTTTTCGATGATCGGACGTAACAGCTTCCAATCCGGAGCGATCCAGTCGGAGACGACGTTCCACTTCTTGCCGTCCCATTGCTGGAAGGTCACATAGCCATCGCCTTCGTGGTTGTCCCAGGTGACATTGATCGAGTGGAACAGATCTTTGGCGCCGAGTGCCGCAACCTTGGCCTCATCGAGCTTCAGGTGCTCGAAGCCCCAGCGCACTTCGTCCCCGGTCAACGTACGCTTGCCGAACTTTTCCTGGGCGGTGCGGATCGCCTCGACATTGAGGATGCCATTGACGATGCCGAGATTATGGTAGACGGAGCCGATGCGCTTCTTGTCTTCAAGGTTGCCCTTGCCCTGGTCGTAGAGCGTTTTCACGATCTCCTGGACGACGGGATATTGCTCGCCCGAGGCCTGGGTGGTGATTGCGGTATAACCGATGGCGGCCTCCCCTGCCGGGATCACGTCTTCTTCCGAATTTGACCAGACATTCCCGACGATCTTCGAGGCCGGGAAGCCGACCTTGGCCGCCGTCTTCAGTGCTACCGGGTTCATTACGCCCCAGCCGCGCAGAACGACGTAATCCGGTTTGGCGCGGCGGATCGTCAGCCATTGCGACTGCTGTTCGTTGCCAGGATGGGGCACTTCGATCTGCTGGACCGTGAAGCCATACTTCTGGGCCAGCAACTCATAGATCGGGATGGTTTCCTTGCCATAGGGCGAACCGTGATAGAGCACGACGATCTTCTTGCCCTTGAGCTTGTCGACGCCGCCTTCCTTCGAGGCAAGGTAATTCACGATGCCTGATGTCTCCGAATAGGGATTGAGCAGCAGCGGGAAGACATAGGGGAAGACGCGCCCGTCGGTAGAGTCGGTACGGCCGTGGTTTACCGTGATCAGCGGCACCTTGTCGCCGGTGATGCGGTCGATCATCGCATAGGCGATGCCGACCGAAAGCGGGTTCCAGGCTGCCGCATTCGGGTGGCTCTTCTGGCGCTCGTAGCATTCGACGCCGCGCTCGACCTCATATTGGGTTTCGCATTCGTCCCAGGTGAGCTTGACGCCGTTCACGCCGCCGTCGCGGCTGTTGATCAGGTTAAGATAGTCGATGAAACCACCGAAGAAGCCGGTGCCGCCGGCCGCATAAGGCCCGACGCGATAGCTCTGCAGCGGGAAATATTGCTCATCGGCATGGGCAGGCACCAAGCCTGTCGTGCCGATGATGGCGAGCGCCGCGACCGCCGCCTTGAATGTGGTTTTCAGACTTTTCATTGGACAAACTCCCTCTGTTGACCGGCCTCTGCCGGTGTTCCAATGTGATTAGAGATGATGATCTGGCAGCTCAGCCGACGGGTTTGGGCGCGCTGGGTCTAAAACGTCCTATCTGACGTTTTCCGAGTGCCGCGAGTCCATCGGGTTCGAGGATCAGGAAGGCGATGATGAGTGTGCCGATGACAATGCGCTGGCTCATGTCGAGCACGCCGGAATCGAACAGATCGCCTAGGAGGAACGATCCGACCCGCGACAACAGGACGGGAAAGACCACCATCAGCGCCGCGCCCAGGAAGGCCCCGCGGATCGTCGCCAGACCGCCGATGATGATGATGAACAGGACCTGGAACGACCGGTCGAGATTGAAGCCGGCCGGCTCCACCGTGCGAAGATAGGCAAAGGCCCAAAGTGCGCCTGCAACCCCGATGATGAAAGAGGAGAGCGCGAAGGCGAGCAGCTTGGTGCGCAGCACCGGCACGCCGATGATCCGGGCCGCCGTCTCGTTGTCGCGAATGGCGATGAAATTGCGGCCGGTCTGGGAGGACGCAACGCGCCAGGCGAACAAGGTCAGAACCGTCACGATGATCAGCGCGAAGTAGTAGCGCCCGGTCGAACTGTCGAAATCGATGCCGGCGATAGCGAGCTTCGGCGCATCGATGACGCCTGACGGGTTATCGTTTGAGAACCAGCCGAACTTGGTCAGCGCCCACTGTACGAAGAATTGCGCCGCGAGAGTGGAAACCGCGAGATAGAAGCCGCGCAGGCGCAGGCTCGGCAGCCCGAAGACGATGCCGACGGCAGCCGCGATGCCACCAGCAAGCGCAATAGAGACGAGAAGCGGCAGACCCTCGACGCGCAGATTGAAATTGAAGGCTGCGAAGGCGCCGACTGCCATGAAGGCGGCGCTGCCGAGCGATACCTGGCCGGCATAGCCGGTGAGCAGATTGAGCCCGACGCCAGCCAATGATAGCGCCAGGAAAGGAAGGAGCAACGCCTCAATCAGGTAGCTCGAGCCGACGAAGGGCACGACGGCTGCGGCGGCGAGGACGGCGAGCGGTGCTAGCCAGCCCGAAAGCTTTGCAGACAAGACGGGCTCGGAGGTGATGACAGCCATGGGTCAGACCCTTTCCACGAGTTTCTGGCCGAACAAGCCGGAGGGCCGGACGAGCAGGAAGATCAGCGCGATGACATAGGCAAACCATCCCTCGATACCGCCGCCGAAATATTCGCCGACATAGACTTCGGCGAGCTTCTCCGAGGCCCCGATCAAGAGGCCGCCGATGATGGCGCCGGCGATCGAGTCGAAGCCGCCGAGCACGAGCACCGGCAGGGCCTTCAGCACCACGAGCGAGAGCGAGAATTGTACGCCACTTCGCGCACCCCAAAGAAGGCCCGCAACAAGTGCGACAAGGCCCGAGGTCGCCCAGACCGTCGCCCAGATTCGTGGCAGGCGAAGCCCAACGGCGAGTGCTGCGAACTGATCGTCCGCCGCCGCGCGAAAGGTCAGGCCAACCCGGGTATAGCGGAAGAAGAGTGTCAGCCCGATGACCATCAATGCCGCCACGGCCGAGGCGAAGAGGTCGAACTGCGAAATGAAGACCCCGTAGAATTCGAATGGCACGTCCTCAATGCCGAGGTCCAGGGCATGGACCTGCGTACCCCAGATTAGCTGAGCAGCCCCCTCGATGATGTAGGAAAGCCCAAGCGTCGCCATGAACAGCGTGATCGGCGGCTTGTTCACGAGCGGTCGCAGCACCGTGCGTTCAATGCCGATGCCCAGCAACACCATGATGGCAAAGGTAATGACGAGCGCGAGAACAAACGGCACCCCCCGCTCGACCAATGAAACGAAGGTGAGAGCGGCAAACAGCAGAAGCGCCCCTTGCGCGAAATTCAGCACCCCCGAGGTCTTGTAGATCAGCACGAAACCGATTGCGACGAGCGAGTACATGACGCCGGAGAGCAATCCGCCTGTCAGCACCTCGAGGAAGAACAGATAGTCGAAGCTTTCCATCACGCGCCCGCCTCTTGATGGCCCTCGCGGGCAACGCCGAGATAGGCGTCGATGACGGCCTGGTTGGCGCGCACCTCAGCCGGCGGGCCGTCGGCGATCTTGCGGCCGTAATCGAGCACGGCGATCTGGTCGGAAAGTCCCATGACCACGCCGATATCGTGTTCGATCAGGATGATGGTCGTGCCGTAATCTACCTGTGCGGCGCGGACGAAGCCCGCCATTTCCTGTTTTTCCGTGGCGGTCATCCCGGCCATCGGTTCATCGAGCAGCAGGATCTGCGGATCGGGCGCCAGCGCCCGTGCAAGTTCGACGCGCTTCTGCAAGCCATAGGGCAGCGAGCCGGCAAGCTGGTCGTGGACGTGTCCGAGATGCAGGAATTCAATGATTTGCCGTGCTCGTTCCCGTGCCTCGCGCTCCTCGCGGCGAGCGCGAGGCGACGCGAACGCCTGTCCGACGAAGGTCGAGCGGCGCTGAAATGCCAGGCCAGTCATGACGTTTTCAAGAACCGTCAGCCCTTTGAACAGGGCAAGATTCTGGAAGGTTCGGGCAATGCCGAGGCGCGCGGCTTTCTCAGTGGGTACCTGCGCATAAGCCTTGCCGTTGAGGC
This sequence comes from Rhizobium mesoamericanum STM3625, assembly GCF_000312665.1. Taxonomy (GTDB): domain Bacteria; phylum Pseudomonadota; class Alphaproteobacteria; order Rhizobiales; family Rhizobiaceae; genus Rhizobium; species Rhizobium mesoamericanum. The sequence continues at coordinate 1,039,322 of NZ_HF536773.1, forward strand.
GAATATGGCCGGCATCCGGCCGATACTGCCCTGAGATCACGTTGATCAGTGAGCTCTTGCCAGCCCCGTTCGGCCCGATGATCGCCCGGATTTCCCCCGGCTGCACTGCAAGATCGACGTTTGCGATCGCGGTGACGCCGCCGAAGGAAAGCGTGATCTCCTCGAGCGCCAAGATCGGCTGACGGGCAGGCGCACTGTTTTCGATATCCCGGAAGGGACCACTTGATCGATTGGACGCCGGCCGCAAGGAAGATTCCCTCAGCGTGGCGGTCTCATCGAGTGCCGTGTAATGCGCATTCACCATCGTCTGCTCCGTTGTGCGCAGAAATCCTGGCGCGCGACCTGTCGGCGCACGCCACCCCCCGGCTCCCCGCAATGGGGAGCCGTTCGCGTTTCAATTTGTGAAGGAAGCCGTTACTCGGCGGCTTCCAGCCGCTGGTCCTCGATCGCTTCCAGTTCGCGGACGATCGGCAGGACGTGCTTGCCGAAATATTCCACTTCTTCCTGGAAGTGCAGGAAGCCGAGCAGAATGAGATCAGCCCCCGCCCGCTTGTGCCCAATGATGCGTTCGGCGACCTGTTCCGGCGTGCCAATCAGGTTTGAACGGAAACCGTCGTTGTACTGTACCAGATCCTGGAACGTGGACTTCGCCCAGTTGCCCTCGCGTTCCGGCGAGGCATTGCCGGCATTCTGGACTTCGTGGTGGAATCCCTTGACCGCCTCGGGGATGGCCTTATCGAGGATCTCCTGCAGAACGTCCTGCGCCTCCTTCTCCGAAGAGCGGACGATGCCGAAAGCATTCATTCCGATCTTCGTGCGCCAGGTTTTGCCGAACGCCTTTTCCTTGGCGCGGATGTCATCCACCTGGGCCTTCAGGCCTTCCGGCGTGTTGCCGTTGGTGAAGTACCAGTCGGAAACGCGGGCCGCCATATCGCGAGCCGCGCGCGAGGAGCCGCCCTGGAAAACCTGCGGAATGCCGCCGATCGGCTTCGGCTTCATCGAATAGTCTGTGAAACGATAGAAATCGCCGCGCAGGTTATAGACGTCTTCCGTCCAGATGCCGCGGATCGCCCGGATGAATTCCTCTGAGCGGCGGTAACGTTCGTCATGGTCGAGCCAGGGCTCGCCGATGGCGGCGAATTCACCGCGAAACCAGCCGGAGACAATGTTGACGTCGACGCGGCCGTTGGTGAGATGACTGATCGTCGAAATCTGCTTGGCGAGTAGCGCCGGGTTCCATGGGCCGGGCAGGACCGCGGCAATGACGCGAAGCTTTTCTGTAGCCGCCAGAAGTGCGTGGGAAAAGGAAACCGACTCGTGCTGGTTGTCGGCGCCATATCCGGCCGTGAAGCGAATCTGGCTCAAGGCATATTCAAAGCCCGACTGTTCGGCGATCTGGGCGAGCTTGCGGTTGTAGTCGATGCCCCAATCGGTGCGTTGTTCGACCGAACTGATGACCAGGCCGCCGGATACGTTCGGCACCCAGTAGGCGAATTTCAAGGGTTCTTTTTTCGATTGTGACATCGGTCTTTCTCTCCGTCCTTATTCGTGATTGTCAGGCGCTCAGCCGCGATTGTTCTTCTGCGCGCGCCAAAGCGAGTGTCCTGGCGTGCGGAACGATCAGCTCCAATTCATGCACGGCCGCTCTGATCCGCTTCTGGATGTCCGAACTCGCAACCGCGTATGAATTGAAATCGCTCTCGAGCGCATAGACCGATGTTGGCAGTGCCAGTGCCTTGAAAAAGCTGAACAGCGGCCGCAGCTGATGGTCGATCATCAAACCATGCAACGGCGTTCCGCCAGTTGCGGCGAGGATTACAGGCTTGCCTGCCAGCGCCTCGTAGTGAACCAGGTCGAACAGATGCTTGAGCGCCCCGCTATAGGAAGCACGATAGACCGGCGAACCGACGACCAGCACATCTGCGCTCTCCACCGCGCGCACAATCTCTGTGCCCTCCTCGTCCAACTGGTCGACCCGCAGGGCTCGGAAGAGCGCCGGTGCAGACACTGCCAAATCGATGTGCCGTCCAGAAGAGCCAAATCTAGATTCGATCTGTCGAAGAACGGCCGCAACGAGCGAAGATGTGCGCGATGGCGCCTTTACGTTTCCTGAAATTCCAACAATGCGCAGGTCTTGCATGGGGATCCTCCATGCATAAAACCTATAAATTTAATAGGGTACTGGTCAACAAAGGTCCCGTCTTATTTAATCGGCGGGCGGAACATGACGTTCCAAAGAATAAGAGATATTAGAAATTTTTTATCTGCCTTGTCATGCCAAGGACCAGGCGTTCATCCGCGCTATTCTTTTGCGAATTCGAGCGCGATCTCTCTCACGGCTCTCAGCGGTGCCGCCATCGGAAGGGAGTTGCGTGGCGACCATCGTACTTGCATGCAGGACGTTCGAGACTTAAATTGGCGAAATGCTTGATCATTCGTCCCGACAGCTTTCGTCAAATATCCCAATGGATGCGCTGAGCGAAGTGCTACAAGACTTTCGCTTGAATGGAGTGAACTATGGGCGGTGCGAACTCCAACATCCTTGGAGCATCGCCTTTCCCCACCAACAGCTGCTTCGCTTTCACTTCGTTAGCCAAGGTCCGTGCTGGATTCATACCGAAGCCGAAGGATGGCAGGAGTTGAACGACGGAGATCTGGTGCTACTGCCGCAAGGTATCGCACATCGATTGGCCAGCGCACCAGATGTCGAGGGCTGCTCACTTGAAAGCTGTCAGATAACAAGGGTGGGCAGCAATGTTTGCGAAGTGGTGCGGGAAGGAACGGGTAGGACCAGCACGCTCTTCTGCGGCTCCATGGCGTTGAGCGCATATGCCCTGAACCCCTTGATCGCCTTGATGCCGCCAATGATCAGGGGCTGCGATGTCGCCGGCAACGATCCGATCATTGGTCCGCTGCTGGCGGCCATGACGGTAGAGGCTTCGCAGCCTCAGATGGGGAGCGCCACTGTCCTTTCCCGCATGGCGGACTTGCTCGCAGCACGGCTTATCCGGTGCTGGGTTAACTGCAGTGGAGCCTCGACAACCGGCTGGCTCGCCGCCATCCGTGACCCCCATCTCGGTCGTGTATTGGCAGCGATGCACCGAGACCCAGGCCATAACTGGACCTTAGAACGCCTCGCCAGTGTGGCAGGCCAGTCGCGCTCGCTCTTTGCCGAACGCTTCAGCACTGTCCTAGGAGAGGGCGCTGCACGCTATCTTGCCCGGCTGCGGATGCAGCTTGCCCGCGAATTGCTAGGTCAAAGCGGCATGTCGGTTGCCGAAGTTGCCTCCCGGTTGGGTTACGAATCCGAGGCGTCCTTCGCGCGCGCCTTCAAGCGCATCACTAGCGTCTCGCCCGGCGTTGTGCGTCGCACAAGTTCCGGACGAATGGACATGGATTTCGGATTTTAGGACACATATCATCCCGGCAACTTCGTCTATGAAATCTCCGAACGTAGGAGATGATTCAATGACGGACACGACATCACAACAAGACGACATCGCGGTAGAGTTTAATACTGCCGAGCCAGCCGCGTGGAGCCCAGCGACTTGGTTCGCCGTCCTTTCGATGGCGGCGACCAGCTTTGCGCTGGTGTCAGCTGAGTTCTTGCCGGCGGGCCTGTTGACGCCAATGGCTCGCGATCTCGGCATTAGTGAAGGAACAGCCGGGCAGGTCGTAACCGCGACCGCTTCTATCGGCGCAGTGACCGCCTTGTTGAGCAATGTTCTCATCGGCAGATTGAACCGCAAGACCGTACTGGTTGGTCTTAGTGCGTTGGCAATCGGCTCTAACATACTTGCCGCGCTAGCGACGGATTTTTGGTTTTTGTTGCTGGGTCGAGCCGGATTAGGCATCGCGCTTAGCGGATTCTGGGCGCTTTCGGTTGCCGTTGTGGCGAGGTTGGTTGGCGCGAATGCGACGGGGCGCGGGATGGCTGTCGTCACTCTCGGGGTCTCGCTCGCCACCATCGCTGCACCGTCGGTCGGCGCCTTGATCACCGACTGGCTGGGCTGGCGGCCCGCCATGGCTATGACAGCAGGGCTTGCGGCGCTTGCCATGCTGCTGCAGGTACTCAGCTTGCCAACGCTGCCCGCAAGTACAGGCAACAGTCTTGCCGATGTTTTTCGGCTGACAGGGCGGCGTGGCGTTCAGCTCGGAATGCTTGCCATCCTTTTGCTTATGACAGGGCATTTTGCCGGTTCGGTTTATGTGCGCCCCTTCCTTGAAAACGTGACGCTCCTGCAAACTTGGCCGATTGCCATGGCGCTGCTCGGATTTGGTATCGCCTCTGTGATCGGAAACATTGCGGGCGGGCGAGTGGCCGACCTCAATATCCGCATGGCACTCGCAATCACCGCAGCGTTAATGGCGTTTGCTGCGCTCGCGCTGGTGCTTTGGGGCGTCCATATCGGCGCTGCCTTCGGTTTCGTTACGCTTTGGGGCTTCGCCTTCGGCATGGCCCCGGTGGTGCTGCCGACCAACCTCTCCCGCGGGGCATCCGACGCTCTGGAGGCAGCCGGCAGTCTGATGGTCGTGTCTTTTCAAGTTGCCATCAGCATCGGTGCGGTACTCGGCGGCTATATCGTCGATCATTACGGCGCAGTCGGGCCCTTGACCCTTACCTCCGCCCTGGCCGCATCAACCGTCGCCTTGGCGCTCACGCAGCCGCGCAACTGATCTGCGCGGATTGAACAACAAGGCACGATCGGACTGGAGATGGCGTGGGGCTAGTGTGCATCTGGAAGGTAGCAGCTTGGCGACGCATGCTGGGACGAAATAGTGCTCTGGCGCTCTGCATACGAGGCTGCCGGTAACCGCCGGCGCCCTCCGTCGTTTTAGATTAATCGGCAGCTGCCGGCAAGGTTCGGACATCAGTGCCGGCCTGACCAAGCCATCATAGCCACCAACCTAGTCCTGATTGGCAGTCACGGGCACTGTGGCTTGGTCCGCCATATGGGCTTCGGTCTGGCGAGCGGCAGAGACGAGGCGTCGCTGTGCACGGATCGCGTTCCATTGCTGGTCGATCAGGACGCCAATAAGGATCACGCCTCCCATGACGGCGAAATTCAGCGACGAGGGGATGCCAAGCAGATTGACGAGATTCTGCAACTCCTGGAGCAGCACCGTTCCGAGCACGGCGCCAACAATCGAACCTTCTCCTCCGCGTAGCGAAAATCCGCCGAGTACGGCAGCGGCAATCGCATAGAGCTCATAGAACTGGCCATGGCTCGCCGGCGAGATCGAGCGTGTGTACATCGCAAAGTAGATCGCCGAAAGCGCCGTAAGAAGTCCGCAAATGACATAGGCCGACATTACCATCCTGCCGGTCCGGATACCGGAATAGCGAGCCGCCTCTTCGTTCTTGCCGATTGCATAAAGATACCGCCCAAAGACAGAGCGGTGCAGCACCACCCACATCACGACGGCAATGATGACGAGTGCAATAAACGTGTTCGGAATACCGTAGAGCCGGCCGGCGGTTAGGAATTCAAGGTCTGGAAAACTCTGGCCGAACGCAAAACCCGCGGTTCCGTCGGCCGTATAGAAACGCGCTGCTCCGCGATAAATTAGCAGGCCGCAGAGGGTGACGACGAAGGGCTGTAGGTTCAGCCGGGTGATCAGCAGGCCGTGAATGGCACCGATGGCCGCACCCAGCACCAGAATGAGTGGCAGCGCCAGCATCCACGACATGTCCTGCACCGCAACGAAATCGACAAACAGCACCCCAAGAAGCGCTACAAGCGAGCCCACGGAAAGTTCGATACCGCCTGTGATGATGACGTAGGCCTGACCGATCGACAGGATGCCGAACAGTCCGATCAGGTTGGCGGTATTGGCCAGATTGATTGGCAGCAGGAAGCGCGGATTGATGATGGCGACGACAATGCCGACGACGACGATCAAAAGCAGCAGCCCAAGATCTTTTTTGATCATTCGAAATCCATCCCCCGATACCTAAGCATAGTGGCAAGGCGGCTATTTTACGCTTCTGCCGACGGCAAGCAAAAGGACGCTTTCCTGACTGAAGTCGTCCTCATCAAGAATGCCGGCAATCTGGCCCTCATGCATCACGCCAATGCGGTCAGAAACACCAATCACCTCTTCCATGTCGCTGGAGATCATCAAGATCGCGACACCGGCATCGGCAAGCGCTCGCATCAGACCGTAGATCTCCTGTTTCGCGCCAATATCGATACCGCGTGTCGGCTCGTCGAAGATCATTACCTTTGGGCTCATCGACAGCCATTTAGCAAGCACCACCTTCTGCTGATTGCCACCCGACAAAGTGCCGGTTCGGGTCGAGACAGAGGGCGCCTTGATGCCGAGGCGAAGGCGCTGCTTTTCGGCCGCCGCCGTCTCCCGTTCGGCAGAAAGCATGAAGTAGCTGGCGAGCATCGGAAGATCGGCAAGGGTGATATTCTGGGTGATCGGGAAATCAAGAAGAATGCCGTTGCGCTTGCGATCCTCCGGGACGAGAAAAATGCCGCGTTGAACGGCGTCCCGCGCGGAACGGAGCACAATTTCTTGTCCGTCCTGCAGGATGGCTCCGCCGTAACTCCGGTCAATGCCGAAGAGTACCCTTGCCAGCTCGGTGCGGCCCGAGCCGACGAGGCCCGCAAGCCCCATGATTTCTCCATACCGGATTTCAAGGTCGACAGGCCGGCTGGGATAGGCCGCGGTGCGCAAGCCATTTGCCCTCAGCGCAACTGCGCCGGGCAAGCGCTGCGGCTTTGCTGTACGGGCCGCAAGCACCCGGCCGATCATCAACTTGACCATCTGGTCGTGACCGATGTCCTTCTTGGCGAGCGTGCCCACAAGGGCGCCATCGCGCAGTACGACAACCCGGTCGGCTACGCGCTCAACCTCGTGGAGGCGATGCGAGATGAAAATAACGCTGATACCATCCGCCTTCAGCAATTTTATGATGCTGAGAAGCCGCTCGGTTTCGGCCAGTGGAAGGCTCGAGGTAGGTTCGTCGAAGATTACGAGCCTTGCGTTGATCGACAGCGCCTTTGCGATTTCCACCATCTGCTGTTCGGCAAGCGAAAGCGACGCTACCGGTGTGTCGGCTGAAAAATGTGCGCCCACGCGCTTCAGGAGTGGTTTCACCATGTCCCTTAGCCGATCGCGATCGACGAGCCTAAGAAGCCCCCCCTTCAGTGGTTCGCGCCCCAGGAAGATATTTGCGGCAACATCGAGATTCTCAAAGAGATTGAGTTCCTGATGCACAAACGCGATGCCAGACGAGATGCTCGATTCCACAGTGAGGGAACGCAGTTCCACCCCGTCGAGCAGGATCGTGCCTCGGTCGGGTGCAATCACGCCCCCGAGGATCTTCATGAGGGTCGATTTACCAGCCCCGTTTTCGCCGACAAGGCCAATAACCTCGCCTGGCACGATGTCGAGTGAGAGACCCTCGAGCGCAACGACGCCTGGATAGGTCATGCCAACTCCGGAAAGCGAAAGAAACGGCGTTGAGGGCGCGCCCGGTGACTGAATATCGGAGCTATGGTTCATCGCCTGCCCGTGACTGCTGCATTGTCGGCGTGATCCCTTCGCGGCAGCGGCAAGTTCCGCCGCCGCGAAAGCGGGTTATTTTCCAGCCATGGCCTTCAGGTTGGCGGCATACTTGTCAACGTCATCCTTGCCGATGATCACCGTGGGGATAATGATCAAGCCATTGGCGGGAATGCCTGACTTATCCCCCTTAAGATAGGCTGCCATCAGTTTCATACCCTGATAGGCCCATTCGAACGGCTGCTGTACCACGGTCGCGGCGATCGTGCCTTCCTTGACGCCGCCGAGTGTGATCGGATCGTCATCAAAGCCAACAACGGTGATTTGGCCGAGTTTGCCTGCATCGCGAAGCGCCTCATAGATGCGCGGCGTATTGTAGGAGTAGAAGCCAACCATGCAGGTGAGGTCGGGGCTGGCTACAAGCGCGTCCTCGACGTTCTTCTTGGCACGAGTCTGGTCAATGTCGTCACCGCGTACATCGACAAGCTCGATTTTGGTGCCCTTGAGCCCGTCCTTCATGCCTTCGATCCGTTCGCGCGCGTTGTCGGCGCCCAGCAGGCCGACAAAGCCCATGCATTTGCCGCCGTTCGGCATTGCCTTCTTGGCAATTTCAGCGGCTTGCTTGCCGGCATCGACGTTCGAAGAACCGATGTAGGCGATGCGATTGGTCTTCGGCGCATCGCTGTCTGTGGTGAAGAGAGCCGTCTGTGAACCTATCTTATTGAGACCATCTGTCTGGGTTTTGGGATCAACGGCGGAAACCATGATTCCCTTGACACCGGCGCTGACGAGATCTTCCATGAGACGCTGCTGAATGGCGACAGCCGCCTGCTCGGGATACTTCAGTTCCATGGTGTAATCGGGCATTTCTGCCTGCGCCTTCTTAACACCCGCCTCGGCGGCCTTCCAGAAGTCGGACGCTCCGTTGACGACGAATGCGAGGGTGGGCTTGTCGGCAGCATGGGATGCCGCAATCGGTGCCGCACTGAGCATCAACCCGGCGAAGAACACGGCTGTATTTTTTAGTATCAGCTGTTTCATAATACACCTCCCGTGGGCCGCGTTTGCGAGGGCCCGTTCGCGACTTACGGTCGGCCGGATGCGCTCCCCTCCAAGGGCTCACCGCGAAGTGACATTTGGCATAGGTGCCGATCGCACCAAAAACGGTATACCAGAATCTTAATTAGTAAATAGTAATATTTATATCAGCCTGAACATGTTGATGGCAGGTCGGCTCTGTTCAAAAATTTGGTTGATATTAGAGTGCAGAAGATTTTCACCGAGCTTTTTGATGAGTGATTGTGGTTCCGTTCCGGCTGAGAGCGGAATGACACTTGAGCTTTTGACTAGGTTGGCGGCCCCTTAGCAAAACGCCGACTGATTGCTTGCTGCCTTACGCTTCGGGTTTCCCCCCGCGTAGCGCTTCCGTCGTTACAAGCTCGGCAATCTTCTCGGATAACGCAGGATTCGATACAGCCCGAGCGAGAGTGACACCGCCGGTAAGCAGGGCGAGTAAGAGAATGGCCCGGTCGTCCCGCGACGTACCTTGACGATCAGCTGGTGTACCTTCTGGGAGGCCAGCGGCGATTTCCGCGATGAGATGCTCCAGTTCTTCGGTATAGGCATCTCGGGTTTCGTTGTCGGTGCGCATGACATCGGCTGACAAGCTTGGCAAGGCGCAGCTTTCACCGAGATCGCATGTCCGCTTGTATCCCAAATAGTAATTGACGAAGTTTTTCAGCCAACCCTGTGGATGTTCGGCCTTGAGGGCCGATATTCCCGCACGTAACTCTTCCAGCCCTGCAAGGACGGCAACGCGGAAGGCCTCGCTCTTTGATCGAAAGTGCCCGTAGAAGGCGCCGTTCGTCACTCCTGCCGCCTTTGTCAGCGCGTCGATGCCCGCCCCACCATATCCTTCCTTACGAAACACCTGCCCAGCGGCGGCGATGACCTTGGCCTGGGTACGCTTCTTATGTTCAGCGCTGTAGCGCATATACACCTCATAGAGAGCAGACGCTCTTTTTATCTTGCATAAAGAGTTGTCGCTCTCTAATGATAGAGAGCGTCCGGTACATATCGCACTCGGACATGTCTAAAACAAGGAGAGACCATGCCCATCACACTGACCATCCCGGATGGCCTGCTGTCGCCTACCGCGCAGGCGGAGGCCTTTGCAGCATTGACGGAGGCCGTCCTCGAGGTCTCGGGCCTCAATGGAAATGCGTTCATGACTTCGAACGTTGTCGGCTCGATCAATGTCCTTCCCAGAGAGCACGTGCTTGTGGCCGGGAAGCCAGCGCAGGCAGCATTCGTCGAACTGAAACTGCCCGAGATCGCACTGGCGACGCCGGAAGCTAAGCGGACCTTTATCGAGAAAGCTACCGATGTGGTCGAACGAGCCGCAGGCGGGAGGCTGCAACGCGACCATATTTGGTCAAACATTGTCTATGCACCTGACGGAGCTTGGGGGATTGCTGGCCGCAGCTATGACAACGGTGACCTTATAAGCGCCATCACGGGGTCGGCGGCGTAACCACATTAGCCATCCAAAAGCCGGGCCGGAAGGCCCGGCAGCAGTAGGAATTTGATCCATGCAACTGGCCAACTATCTGTTCTTCACCACGCAGTGTGATGCCGCGCTCACCTTCTATGCGGAATGCGGCCTTGGGCGGGTAACGATGTTGATGCGCCATGGAGATCACGGAATTCCTCTCGCCAGCGAGGGGATGAAGGGTAAAGTGATGCACGCCCGTTTCGAGGGGCCGGGAATCCTGTTCTTCGCCTCGGACAATCACGACGCCGAGCCGATGAGAGGCTCGGCTCACATTCTTATCATGGACGATCGGGGCCGGACTGACGACCTGTTTGCGAAGCTGGCAGATGGCGGCAATGTGACGACACCACTCGTGATGCAGCCTTGGGGAAGCTACTATGGCAAGCTCACGGATAGGTACGGGGTTCAGTGGATGCTGGACTGCACAGTCTAGGGTCTTCAAAACGACAGCGCTGGGACGAGGCTGGTCACCGTATTCTTGCTGATGCAACATGCCGCTTAGTTTAGCCAGTGTGGTTTCGCATTTAATCGCAACACTGCAAATTCGATAATTTCAATAAGATAGCGCGGCACTTATATTGAGATCGGGCACCTGCCCTGAGATTCTGGGTTCGATTTTGGCACTTAATGTGAGATTCGCCGCCGTAGAAAAGATGACCGCCTACGTTCAAGCTTCATCGGAAAATACCAAATATCACAAAGGGATATTTCCGAATCGGGGAGCGTCAAGCGCCGAAAATCGCACCGAAAATCTCAAATTAAGTGCCATGACCTGCCGGAACGGGCGCATTCTTACAATTAAATGCCAAACGACAGCCTGACCCAACAAGGCGTCACTTCAACTCAATGCGTTCTCCCGTTGCCGCCGAGCGTTTTACCGCATCGATTACCCTCAAGGTTTCGAGCCCCTCACGCCCACTGACAAGCGGCGGTTCTTCTCCGCGGATCACTTTGCAGAATTGCCTGATCTGCAGGACAAGCGGGTCCTCGGCGTCGACCTCTATTCGCATCTGATCAAGTGGCTCCCACCAGCTCCGTTTACCAGGATTGCGCCAGACTTCGAGCGCTGGAACTGCCAGGGATCCGTGCGTTCCTCCGATCATGTAACAAGACTGCTCCGTTCTGGGATAGGCCGGATTCTCACCCGTTGTCATCTCCCAGCTCCACGGCGCGACCACCGAGTCCGAGACGGTCGCAGTTCCCAAAACTCCATTCTTGAACTCGATCAGGATCACAGCCGTTTCCTCAACCGCGTTGCCGCGCACCGCGTTGGACTCGCGTGCCTGAACTGCGACCACATCGCCGAAAAGGTAGCGCAGATTGTCGACATCATGGATGAGATTGAGGAAAACCGGCCCCGCGCCGCGCTCACGACGCCACGAGATGTCGAAGTAATCGTCGGGCTTGAACAACCAGAACATCGCATTGACAACAAGAACGCGGCCTAGCTTCCCGCTTTCGATGATTTCCTTTGCCTTCCGCATCATCGGATTGTGTCGGCGGTGATGGCCGGTCAAAAGAGGAACACCTTTTGCCTCTGCCGCAGCGATCAGCTTTTCGCCGGATATAATGTTGTCGGCGATAGGCTTCTCGATAAGTGCGGGAATGCCGGCTTCAACGGCTTCCAATCCATTCTGCACGTGAGCCTGGTTGGGCGTAGCCACGATGATCCCGTCGGGACGGTCTGCGGCAATCATCTGTGCGAAGCTTGTAAACCACTTCACGCCGACTTCCTTGGCAATGGTCTCGCCAACCGGCGTGGGATCGACCACGGCACTAAGTTGCGCCGAGGGCTCGGTCAGGACGTGCTGAATATGGCGCTTACCGATGAGGCCTGCGCCAAGCACGGCCAACTTAACCGGTCGGGTCATCATCACCTCAGCCCTTGCTCGCCGCCTTGATCATGGTCGCCGCGCGCCGGATGCCAAGCTGGTATCCTTCCGTTCCAAGGCCGCAGATCACGCCGTCCGCGCGGTGCGAAACGAACGAATGGTGTCGGAAGCTTTCGCGCTTGTGCACATTCGAGATGTGGATCTCGATCACAGGCCCTTCGAATGTGTTCAGGGCGTCGAGGATAGCGAGTGAGGTATGGGTGAAGGCCGCCGGATTGATGACGATGCCCGCACCGTCCTCGCGCGCTTCATGAATCCAATCGATGATCTCATATTCCCGGTTGCTCTGATGAAAGCGGATTTCATGACCGAGTTCGGCTGCCAGCTTGCGGCAGTCCGCCTCCACGTCTGCGAGCGTTTCATGCCCGTAGATATGCGGCTGGCGTTTGCCAAGCAGATTGAGGTTTGGTCCATTGAGAACGTAGATCAGGCTCATAGTATCCTCCTTGAGCACCCTATCTGGTCAGACGAACGCGATTGCTTGAACGGCAAAATCAGGGTCCGACTCGTAGAGATCTGCGCGTAAGCCGAGCCTTCCAGCTTCGAGAGCAGGCGCGGCGATCGTCCGCGCGGCCTCGAGAACGGCAGCAAGAAGCTTCTGCTTGGTCTCCGCGGTACGACCCGGTGCCATCCGCACAATAATTTGGATGAAATGATGATCGACATGCTCATCGCCCACGCAGGAGTATGTCGCCTCGCGCGCAAATGTGCGCACGGCGGAAGGTTTCACAAGGCCGCCATCGCGAACGCAGCGATGCACGGTCTGCGTCAGTCGGTCCATGGCTACATGCTCGCCTGCGCCCCGGCTGTAGTCGATGATGATGTGCGGCATTGGGATCTCCCCATCAAGCTGACAGGCGGCATAGGTCCGTAAAATGACGGGACATGCGCTCTGCGTCCGGTGCTATCCCGGTGAACAATTCGAAAGCTGCTGCTGCCTGGTAGACGGTCATGCCACCGCCACGAAGGGTCCGGCAGCCTCTTCTTTCGGCGAGAGCAAGGAGCTCTGTGACGAGCGGCATATAGACAATATCGGCGACCCAATGTCGTGGCAGAAGCCATTCTGGATCGATCGGCAAACCAGGATGGCTCTTCATACCCGTCGGCGTCGCGTGGATAAGGCCATCCGCGGAGCGAAGCGCGCTGCCGACGTCCGTCGTGGCATGCGCACAATCCCTTGAGAACCGATCGTTCAACTGCTGAGCCAAGGTTTCTGCCCGTTTCGAATCCTGGTCAAAGATCGATAATCGCTCAATACCGAGCTTGATTGCGGCATGCGCCACGGCCACACCGGCGCCGCCGGCGCCAAGCAGGACGGCATGCGACCTCGCAACGTTCACAAGGCCGCGCTGGAAATTCTCATAGAAACCGTACCAATCGGTGTTGTGGCCGATCCTCTCGCCGTCACGAAAGACCACGGTGTTGACCGCACCAAGCATCTCGGCATCCTCCGAAAGGCGATCGAGGTAGGCGATCACCGTCTGCTTGCACGGATGCGTAATATTGCTTCCGGCAAAACCACGCCGCTCTTCCTCATCCAGGAGGTCCGGCAGCGCCGAAGCAGTAAGGCCTCGCTCGGCGAAGTCGAGAAGCTCGTAGCGGTAATCGAGGCCCTGGTGTCGAGCCTCCGTTTCGTGGAGCGCCGGGGACTTTGACATTTGGATGTCGGCCCCGATCAGTCCCACAAGGAATTTCTTGTCTTGCATTGGTATGGCTTTCGAACGTCAGTGGTGGGCAAGGATTTCGCCGAGGAAGGTTTTCGTGCGTTGGTGCTTGGGAGACTTGAAGAAGATCTCCGGTTCGGCCTCTTCGACGATTTCTCCGGAAGCCATGAAGATGACGCGATCAGCGACCTGGCGGGCAAAGCCCATTTCATGTGTGACACAGATCATCGTCATGCCGTCACGGGCGAGACTGATCATTGTGTCGAGCACCTCCTTCACCATTTCAGGATCGAGGGCAGAAGTCGGTTCGTCGAAGAGCATGACCTTCGGCTCCATGCAGAGCGCGCGAGCGATGGCAACACGTTGTTGTTGTCCGCCCGATAGCTGCGCAGGATACTTTTCCGCCTGGTCAAGGATGCGAACGCGCTCGAGATATTTTCTAGCCAGCCGCTCTGCGTCGGCGTGACTTGCGCCTCGGACACGCATCGGGGCGAGTGTACAGTTCTGAAGTACGGTCATATGGGGGAAGAGGTTGAAGCTCTGGAAGACCATTCCCACTTCGCGACGGATCGCATCAATGGATTTGGTGCTTCCGTCCAGCACTTGACCCTCGACGAGGATCTTGCCTTCCTCGATCGTCTCAAGGGCATTGATGCAGCGAATAAGCGTAGATTTCCCGGACCCTGACGGCCCGCAGAGGACAATTTTTTCCCCTTTGCGGACCGACAGACTGATGGATTTCAATGCATGGAAAGCGCCGTACCACTTCTGCACGTCCTCAAGGGAAATTAGAGTCGGTTGATCGTTTGCGGAATTGAGCACGGGAACTCTCCGTTTGGGTTTTAATTGACGGTGAACGGGATGTTCGGAATTGACTGCGGGAACTGCGGCAGATCGATCGCCATCCACTTCTTCGTGATGGCAGCCAGCTCACCATTGGCCTTGATCTTGTCGATGAAGGCGTTGACGGCTTCGTTCCAGTCCTTCTCGCCGAGACGGGTCCCGACGCCGTTGTAGGTCGTCAGAAAGTTAATCTTGCGTTCATAGGTGCCGGCACTCGCCGCATCCAGACGCTGGCCGTAGAACTGGTTACCGCCAACTGCCTTTACCTGTCCGGAGATGAGAGCCTGGATGGTTGCGGCGTCGTCATCGAAGCGGCGGACCGTTGCGGTGGATCCGACGGCGTCCGTTACAGCCTTATCCTGCGAACTGGACTTTGGAACGCCGATCTCCCATCCCGCAACGTCTTCAGGCTTCGCAACGGTGTCGGACTTCGCGGCATAAAGCGAGATTGTGTTAGCGGCGTAGGGCTTGCTGTATTGAATTGATTTCGCGCGTTCTTCCGTCATTGCCATCGTTGCAAACAGGATGTCGACTTTGCCGGTCGTGAGCGCCGGAATTCGGTTGGCAACGGCGAGCGGCTGGAACTGAACCTTCACGCCCAACTCCTTGGCAAAAAGGTTGGCGATGTCAGCATCGAAGCCGTCCTGTACGCCGCTTGTGTTGACGAACCCCCATGGCGCATTGTCGCCCTGGATGCCGACCACGAGCGTGCCCTTTGCCTTGATTTCCTCTACAGTTGCCGCAGAAGCGGCGGCAGCGCCAACGGTTGCGAAGGCAACGGTTGCCAGTGCAAGTCCGAGAAAATTCCTGCGATTGTTATGCATGCTTATCCTCCTCCTTGAGAGTTTTGCTTCGAGCGAAGCGGCTAGCGGGCAGCTTTCGCCATCCGTTTTTCGAGGCCACTTCCGGCATGGGAGAGCGGCCAGCAAATGATGAAGTAGATCGCGCCGACGATCCCGAAGACGAGCAGCGGACGATAGGTCTGGTTTGAAATGATCTGGCCGGCGCGAGTAAGCTCAATGAAGCCGACGATTGATGCCAGCGACGTGCCCTTGATGAGCTGGACAAGGAATCCGATCGTGGCCGGCATCGAGATTTTCAGGGCCTGCGGCAGGATTACGTCTTTCATCCGCGAGACATAATGCAGTCCGAGTGCATTGGCGGCTTCTGTCTGGCCCTTCGGCACAGCCTCGATGGAGCCACGCCAGATCTCGCCCAGGAAAGCACTGGCATGGAGCGTGAAGGCGATTGCCACCGCGATCCACGCATTGACCTCGATGCCCAACAGCGCAACGCCGTAATAGACAACAAAGAGCTGCATCAGAAGGGGCGTGCCCTGGAAGACGCCGATATAGGCTGCGGTGATCCTCCGGGCGACCTTCGTCCCCGAGGTGCGCAGCAGCGCGATGAGGATTCCGAATATCCCGCCACCGATGAACCCCACGATCGCGAGCAGAACAGTCCACTTCAAACCCTGCATCAAAAAGAAGAATTCATTTTCGCCCATGGGACCCATGGCTGCCTCCTATCGCGTCGGGTAGTTGAAGTAATGGCGAGAAATGAGGGCAAAGAGGCCCATCATCAGGGTTGATATAACCAGGTAGATAGCGGTCACGGTGAAGTAGACCTCGAAGCTGCGGAAGGTGTCAGACTCAATGCGCTGAGCGGCCGAGGTCAGTTCATAAGCGGCGATTGACGTGCAGACAGAGGTTGTCAGCGTCAGCATGATGAACTGGCTTGTGAGCGAGGGATAAATCGCCCGCAGTGCCGGCTTGAGCACGATGAGCCGGAAGACGTCCGCCTTGTGCAGACCAAGTGCAAAACCTGCCTCGATCTGGCCGCGCGACACGCTTTCGACCCCGCCTCGGATGATCTCGATTGCGTACGCCCCACCATTGATGCCGAGGGCAATAATCGCCGTAACGGTCGGATTGAGGCGGATGCCCGCGAGGGGAAGGGCGAAATAGATAAAGAAGATCTGCACCAGGAATGGCGTATTGCGCACAACCTCGACGAAGACGATTACAAGAGTGCGCATGATCTTGATCTTGGAACCCCTTGCAACAACGCCCAGGATTCCAATGACGAGTGCGAGGAGCATCCCGGCCAACGCAAGGCCAAACGTTCCAAGCGAACCCCATAGCAATTCCGGGGCGCGGTCGAGGACCGCACCGAAGTCGAATGTATAACGCATGTAAGACTTCCTCCTCCCGACCGGCCTACACCGGGTCGGCGCCGGATCAATGATCCGGTTTCAAAACTCCCAGTACGCAGTCATGCAGATGTTTTAGATGTCTATCCGGGTCCACCGGCCCAACGAGTGGCACTTCAACCGAGATAGCCGCGCCGGATTCGGTTGCCGCCCAGAGGTCCTTCAACGGCAATTCGCCTTCTCCAGGAGCGAGCCTACCGCTTCTCGCCTCGGCGATCATTGCGTCCGATGTTTTTGGAGCGGGCCCGCGGACGTCGCAAAGCTGGACGTGTTTTACCTTCCCTGCATTTACACGAAGCTCGTCGATCGAGGCTCCGTTTCGAAAGAAGTGAATCCCGTCAACGAGGACACCGGCGTTCTCTGCTCCACAGGAATTCACGACTGCTACGCTGTCGCGAAAGGTTCTGACTGTCCGCCAGCCCATATTTTCGATGTCGACTGACATGCCATATCGCGCCGCGAGGGCGCAAAACTCTGAAAGGTTTGCGGCAAGACGGCCGCCGTCTCGATCATCGCCGCAAACACTCAGCCGGCGCGCGCCTATGTTCGCAGCGGCGGCCACGATCGCCTCATGGGAGGCCGCAACGAAGCTCTCGTCGATCACGAAGAACTCGATATCGAACACCTTGACGCCTTCGCCATCGGCAATTGTCTTGAATTCCTGGGCGCTGTGACTGCCGACCGGCAACTCGTAGAAAGGGGCGCCAGGGAAGGCAGGGTGAAGACGCAGACCTATCGACGCAAAACCCGCCCGAGCAGCCACCACGGCGAATTCCTTGGGCGGCAGCGCGATGGATGAAAAATGCGCCACGCCCAGTTCAAGCCTCTGTCTTGACGCCGCGACCGTCATTACAAAATCCCCTTCGTTGAAAGGTGATTGCGCAGGTTGGTTCCCGTGCGGTGGATATGCTGACGCAACATATCGCACGCATAGTCCAGATCCCGCGCGACGGCTCCCTGAGCAATCTCACTGTGCTCCTGGCTGACGTTGCGGTCACCCGACGTGCGGGTCAGAAACACGCGGCGATAACGGTCGTTCAGATTTAGAAGCAATCTGCAGAAATGCAGCAGGATCGGCTTCCCGCAGCCAGAGATGAGTGTCAGATGATATTCGCGGTGGAGTTCTTCCCAGCGCTCCAGTGTCTCTGGCCGAGCCGCGTCGCGCTCGGTGCGGTTAAGGCGATGCAGCGCGCGCATGACATTGCCCTCCCATTCCACATCGCCGAGCCGCATGGATTCGCGAAGCGCAAAGACTTCAAACTCTTCGCGCAGGGTGGTGATCTCTTCCAGATTGGCCAAGGAAATTGCTGAAACGCGGTAGCCGCGATTGTCCTCGAACTCCACTAGACCGTCCGATATCAGCCGCGCCAACCCTTCGCGCAGCGGACTGAGGCTTACGTTGAACGTCTTGCGCGCCTTGTCGAGATTGATCTTGCTGCCGGCTTGAAGCTCGCCGGAGATGATCGCCTCACGAAGACGGGATGCAAGCTGGCTCCCAATTGTGTTTTTGCCGTCATCGAGAAAGCCAGAAGACGGTGGAGCGTCTTCTGGAGCAAATGCGCCGTCGTCATCCTGCACCATTGTTCCCTCCCCGGCTCCCCGAATTAATCGTCGACGATCGATATAATAAACGATTATTTCTGTCAACTTGGATGCGCTTAATTTTGCAAAAGGACAAGCCAGAGCTTCCTTTCACGCAACAATAACGCAATAAAATCAGCGTTCCGAATGTGCTAATCCCCTCCCCCTTGACTTCCATGGGCCGCACGAATGCATGGCGGCCTTGACAGATAATCGATTATTTGGATAGTCAGAGAAATCGGGAGGTAGCCCAATGGTGATCAAAACTGAAAGCGATCTGACGCCAGCCGTCCTCGCTGCAATGAATCGCACTGAAGACCCCCGCCTGCGAGAAATCCTCGTGGCGATGGTCACGCATCTTCATGCCTTCGTGCGCGAGGTTCGACTGACGGAGGTCGAGTTTCGCGAGACGACAGCGATACTGAATGAGATCGGGAAGCTGCATACTGATCACCACAACGAGTTTGTGCTGATGGCCGGTTCTCTTGGCGTGTCTTCACTTGTATGCCTGCTGAACAACGGCGACAGAGGTCAGACTGAGACCTCCCAGTCGCTGTTGGGCCCGTTCTGGCGCCTCAACTCTCCGCGAGTCGAAAATGGCGGGTCGATCATCCGATCCGAGACCCCTGGCACTCCCTTATTCGTGCATGCCAGGGTCGTCGACCGCGACGGCAAGCCAATTGCCGGCGCCGAAGTGGATGTGTGGCATGCATCTCCCGTCGGGCTTTATGAAAACCAGGACCCGGATCAGGCCGAGATGAACTTGCGCGGCAAATTCATGACCGACGAGCAAGGTCGGTTCTGGTTCAGGACCGTCAAGATGGTCGGATATCCGATACCGGTCGATGGTGTTGTCGGACGCCTGCTCAAAGCGCAGGGGCGCCATCCGTACCGACCAGCGCACCTGCACGCACTGATCTTCAAGCATGGATACAAGACGCTGATTTCCCAGGTCTTTGACCCCAGCGACCCGAACATCGACTCCGATGTTCAGTTCGGTGTCACAGCAGCGCTGACCGGCGACTTCATTCGTCACGAGGAGCCCCATCCGACCGAAGCGGATATTCCTGGTCCGTGGTTCTCGCTCGACTACACCTATGTCATGGAGCCCGGCGAAGCCGTTTTGCCGCGTCCCCCGATCAAATAATCACGACCAGCAGAGCAAACGATATGATCACAGAAGAAGAACGCCGGGCCGCGGCAGACGCGCTGCTCAAAGCTGAAATCGAGCGCAAGCCGATCATTCAGCCTAGCAAGACCTTCCCGAACCTCGAACTCGAGGACGCCTATCGGATTCAGGCTTTGTGGGCGCAGGCGAGGGTGGCCAAGGGCGCACGGATCGTCGGGCATAAGATCGGCTTGACGTCACGCGCAATGCAGATGGCTTCGAAGATGACGGAGCCAGACTACGGCTGCATTCTTGACGATGCGCTTTACAACGACGGAGCGCAGATCAGGGCGGATTTGTTTATCAAGCCGCGCCTTGAGGTCGAGCTGGCCTTTGTTATGGGTGAGGATCTCGTCGGGCCTGGCACCAGGATTTATGACGTCATGCGCGCGACCGAGTTCGTTGTCCCGGCGCTCGAGATTATCGACTACCGGACGGAAGTCCCTCGAGCGATCACCGATACCATTGCGGACAACGCAGCTTTCGGCGCCATCGTCGTTGGCGGCCGTATAATTCGCCCGATGGACATTGATGTCCGGTGGGTAGGAGCGACTCTCTCCAAGAACGGCATCATCGAGGAATCGGGCGTGTCGGCGGCGATCATGGGACATCCGGCAGCCGGAATCGCGTGGCTGGTCAACAAGCTTCATGCTGTGGGCGGTGGCCTGAAGAAAGGACAAATAGTCCTGGCGGGCTCCTTCACGCGTCCTGTCGATATCGTGAAAGGTGATGTGATCCAGGCCGACTATGGCCCTGTTGGCTCCATCGGCGTGTCGTTCGTGTGAGGTGCTAGATGGAACATCCTGTCAATCGGTTCAAGCAGAAGCTTCTCGCTGGTCAAAGTCAGATCGGCCTGTGGTGTGCCTTGCCGGGAAGCTACGCCGCGGAAATCGTCGCGCCTTCAGGTTTCGATTGGCTCCTGTTCGACACGGAACATTCCCCGGGTGACGTTTTGACCGTATTGCCGCAATTGCAGGCGGTCGCACCCTACGACGTTTCTCCAGTCGTCCGTCCTGCCATCAACGATCCCGTTCTCATCAAACGTTTCTTGGATATCGGCGTTCAGACACTGCTCATTCCCTACGTTCAGAACGTGGAAGAGGCGAAAGCCGCAGTGGCGGCCGTGCGATATCCTCCCGATGGAATTCGTGGTGTTTCTGCCCTGACGCGTGCCACTCGTTTTGGCCGAGTTGCGCACTATGCGCAAAATGCCGAACGGGAAATTTGCCTGTTGCTGCAAGTCGAGACGCGGGAAGCGCTTAACAGCCTTGAGGCGATTGCCTCGGTAGAGGGAGTGGATGGCGTCTTCATAGGACCGGCAGACCTGGCAGCGAGTTTCGGACACAGGGGCCAACCGAACCACCCGGAGGTGGTCGAGGCAATTGTCGACGCGATTGAACGCCTGAAAGCGTTGGGCAAGCCTGCGGGCATTCTTACCCCGGATGAGAAGTTCGCGGCACGGTGCATCTCACTGGGAACGCTATTTACTGCCGTTGGTGTCGATGTCGCTGTTCTGGCGAGGGGATCAGAAGCACTCGCGGCACGGTTTGCATCGCAAGGAGCGTAAAGCAATGCCGCAACGTGATGAACTCCTCACTGAAATCGCACCGACCGGAGTCATCAGAGCGGCGGTCAACATGTCAAATGCCGCACTTGTCCAACTCGATCCAGTGACAGGCACGCTAACAGGGTCGAGCGCGAAGATCGCGGTCGCACTTGCAGCAGAACTTGACTGTGGTCTGTCGCTGGTTCGATACGGATCGGCCGCTGACATTCTTGCGGCTGCCGAAGGCGACGAATGGGACGTTGCGTTCATTGCATCCGATCCATCACGTGCCGATAGGTTCTCCTTCTCGCCCCCCTATACCAGGGTGACCGCCAGCTTCCTGGTACCAGACAGCAGCCCGTTGGACAGCTTGGAGCATGTCGATGTCGAAGGAGTGCGCATCGCCGCCGCCAGAAACGCTGCTTATACAAAGCAGCTTGAGCGACAGGTTAAAAATGCAATTGTCCTCCATACCGAAAATCCCGCCTCCGCCCTCGGTATGCTCGTATCCTCCGAGTGCGATGCGGCCGCTGGCTTGACAGAGTCCCTGTCACGTTTCTGCGAGGAGAATCCAGGTTTCCGCGTTGTTGAGGGGCCATTCTCGGAAGTGCCTCAGGCGATCGCTGTCCATCGGAGCTGCGTTCGCGCTTCAACCTTCCTGTCTAATTTCATCGAGCAGCATTGCAGTGCGGGGAATGACGTAAACCCCGAATTTGGATGATATCGGATCGACGATCCGCAAAGATGAGTTTGCAGCGACGATCACAATCCTTTCGAAAGTGGGAAAGCCGCCAACAAGATCAAAAACCGACGGGCTAGGCCGCCAGTAGTTGACTGCGAAACTCATGTATAATAGGCGCTTCGGAACGTTTTCCGGAAACCTAAAGCGCGAGCATGACCCCTCTCGACATCTTCTCCGAAATCCTTCGCGCGGATGATCGCGTGGCGCTTATCTTCGCCGATGGGAGGACGCTTTCATACGCTGACCTCAACGCGCGAACGTTACGGTTTGCAGAGCGGCTGGGCCAAGGAGAAAAGCGGCTTATCGCAATCTCGGCGCAAACCTCGGAACATATGATCGTTGCATATCTAGGTGCCTTGCGCGCTGGCCACGCAGTGGCGATGCTGCCCCCATGCGACGACCGGCTATGGACCGATTTTCGAGCGGCCTTTCGACCCGACTTCACCTTCCGGCAAGCCGACGGCCGCTGGCGCCTGTTCGATGAAAGCCGGTCTGCGCGAAGCACGCAGCAACTTCATCCCGATCTCGCTCTCGTGCTCATGACCTCCGGCAGCTCGGGCACTGCCAAGGCCGTGCGCCTTTCATACGCCAATCTCGACGCCAATGCTCGCTCGATAGCAAATTATCTCGACCTTTCCTCGGCGGACCGGGCTGCGTTGGTCCTGCCACTTCATTACTCCTACGGACTATCTGTCCTCCATTCTCACCTGGTCGCCGGCGGCAGTATTTTCCTGCCCGATGTCTCCGTGATGAGCGACGATTTCGCACGAGTGATTGGCGAAAGCGGCTGCACCAATTTTTCGGGTGTGCCTTATTCCTACGAGCTCATGGAGAAGACCCCCTTTCGGGCGACTAGGCTCAAGACGATGCGCTTCATGACGGTCGCTGGCGGACGGCTCGCCCCCGAACTCATTCGCCTCTACCGAGATCACATGCGCGCCAATGGCGGTCGTTTCTTCGTCATGTACGGCCAGACCGAGGCTGCAGCCCGTATCGCCTTCGTGCCGCCAGAAAGCCTGTCGGACAATGAAGAGCGGATCGGCATTGCCATCCCCGCCGGCAGCCTCAGCCTCGTGGATGATAACGGAAATCCGGTCGACCGACCGGGTGCTGCTGGGGAGCTCGTCTACGCAGGCCCGAACGTGATGATGGGCTACGGTTCAGATCGCATCGACCTTGCGCGCCCCGCCGAGGTCGAGGCGCTGCACACCGGCGATATCGCAGTCCGCGACGAGCAGGGTTTCTTCCGTATCGTCGGGCGGAAAAGCCGTTTCGCAAAGGTTGCAGGTCTGAGGATCGGCTTCGACATCATGGAGCAGGCTCTGGCGAAGGCAGGCATTGCTGCTGCCGTGGTGGGTGACGATGAAGGTCTGCAGGCCTATGTGACTGACATTGGCGCGGCTGATCGGACGCGGCGGACCCTTGCGGAGGCGAGCCATCTTCCCGTGAACCTGATCTCCGTTACTGAGCAAACGAGCCTCCCAAGGCTTGCTTCCGGCAAGATCGACTATGACAGCCTCGCAAAGACGATGCAGCAAACGCGCGAGAAAGACCGTCCGGCGTCCGTCAGCGTGCTGGAAGCTTATGCCCGCGTCTTCTATCCGCTCACAGTCGGCCGCAATGACAGCTTTGTCTCGCTTGGCGGCGATTCTCTTCGTTTCCTGCAGCTAGCACTTGAACTCGACCGGCTTGGCCTCGACCTGCCGGAAGGCTGGGTGCACACGCGGATCGCCGAACTCGACAATTGCCTGAAGGCAAAACGCCCCTCCCGGATTGCAGACACAAGAGCGCTGCCAACCGATCTGGTCCTAAGGGCTGCGGCCATCCTGATGGTGGTGCTGCACCACGAGATGCTATGGCCCATCCCCGGCGGATCGGGCGTCATGATGCTCCTCGTCGGCTTCAGCCTAGCGCGCTTCCAGTCAGCCCACTTCCTTGCCGGCCAATTCCGCCCTGCGCTGCGGCCCGCCATCAACATTCTTACTCCCTATTTTTGCATTGTTGCCGCCTATGCTCTCGTGTGGCGGACGGTTCCCTGGGCCTCGATCATGTTGACCGGCAATTTTGGCTATGCCGACCCGGAGCGTCACGAGATGGTCCCCTATCTCTACTGGTTCATCGAAGCTTACGCACAGACGCTTCTCGTCTTCACGCTTATTTTCGCGATGCCTCGGGTGCGCAGGTTTGCGCTGGCACAACCTTTTGCCTTTTCGCTTGGCCTGCTCGGGATGGCAGTCGCCGCTCGCTTTTTTCTTCCTTTCGTCTTTGACATCGGCAACCGGCAGATTTTCACGATCTATTGGGGATTCCACCTCGCGATCTTCGGCTGGTGCGCCGGCCTTGCCGATAGTAACGCCCGGCGCATGGTTCTGATGGCGCTTGCTTCAGCAGTGCTTGGTTATCTCGCCTTCTGGGAGACGGTTTGGATTGGAACGACGGTCAAGTATCTGACGATCTTCGCGGCGCTTCTTGCCCTTCTTTATCTGCCGCATATTCGCTTGCCCGTATGGCTCGGTCGCGTGGTGACAGTGATTGCAGTCTCGGCCTTTCCCATCTACCTGCTGCACCGCTTCGCACCGGAACTGCTTATGATGCCCATAGCCGGCGCCTTGCCGGGCCCGGTCTTTCACCTGCTGGCCATTGCCGGTGGTCTGGCGATCGGCATTTTCGCCAACAACACTCTGGCGGAGATCCGCAATGCGCTGAGTGCAATGGCGACAGCCAGGAATACCAATGTGCCTCAGCCAGCACCTGTTGCTGCCGCGACCTCGCCTCGCGCGGGGCGATAGCTCAGCAAGAAGGATCTGCGATTGAGGAGCTTTTCGAAGCCCGCCACAACAATGCTTCAAATCGCCCTTCTCATCGGCAAATCTCCGTCTATTGCAGGAACGAAACGACCGTGCGCATTCTCCTTGTCGAAGACGACAGCATTCTCGGCTCATCCTTGAAGAAGGCACTCGAAAAGCATGCCTATGGGGTCGACTGGATGCGCGACGGCGCGTCAGGTCTTGAAGCGACGGAGCATTCGGATTTTGCAGCCGTCATCCTTGACATCAACCTGCCGCGTCTCAGCGGCATCGAGGTGCTGAAAGCTGTGAGACGTAAAGGCAACGCCGTTCCCATCCTGCTTTTGACGGCGCTCGACAATGTCCGGCGAAAGGTCGAGGGTCTTGACGAGGGAGCGGACGACTATCTAGTCAAACCCTTCGATCTTGACGAACTGCTTGCCCGCCTGCGGGCGCTGATCCGGCGACGCGACGGCCGGACGGAAATCCTGCTTCGGTGCGGGGATATCGAGCTAGATCCATCGGCAATGGTAGCCCGCAAAGGCAACATACAGGTGCACACCACGGCAAAGGAGTTTCACCTGCTCAAGCTCCTGATGGAGCGCAGCGGTCGCTACGTGACGAAGAACGATATCGAATACGCACTCTACGATGCCTATAGCAGCGTCGAAAGCAATGCCATCGAGGTCACGATCTACAATCTGCGCAAGAAGCTCGGCACCGATTTCATCAAATCGATCCGCGGCATTGGTTACATGATCGAACGATGAGGCCATCAACCCTTACGCGCAAGCTCTTCCTGCGGATCGCCCCTGTCGTCGTCGTGACGATCTTGGTGGTCGGCGCCTTCGCCTTCAAAAGCGCCACGCGCGAGATCAACAATATCTACGACGCGCAGCTTATCAATGATGCAAACGTATTGTGGGGGCTGCTGCACAACCGGTTACAGCACTCGCCGGAGCACACGCCGCAACAGGTCGACGACATCGACTTCAACATGGACAATCAACTCGCCTTTAACGAGGACGCAGACGACTACGCCGATGCGCACATGTTCCGCGCCTGGGTGAACGGTAAGATCATTTTTTACTCCAGCACCGCATTTCTCTCCGACGTGCCCTATCAGAAAGCGGGCTTCAGCGACCTTTCTTACCGCGGTGAGAACTGGCGGCTTTACTCCTTGCCGATCCCGGCTTCGGGCATTGTCATGGAAGTCGGCGAAAAGATGTCCCTGCGCCAAACCCTGGTTTCCAACATCCTTCTAAACCTGTTCTTTCCGCTTCTCGTGCTGGTGCCGGTAATCGGCTTTCTGATCTGGCTCGGGATCCACAATGGCCTGCGGACCATCCACGGGCTTGTGCACCAGATCCGCATCCGTTCGCCGGACGACCTTTCGGCCATTGCGGTCAAGGACCTGCCGAGGGACCTTTTGCCTCTCGGCCGGTCGATCAACCAGCTTCTCGAAAAGCTCGGCCGGTCCCTCACCCTTGAGCGGCGCTTTTCCGATCTTGCCGCCCATCAGCTACGCACGCCGCAGGCAAGCGTCAAACTATTGCTCCAGATGCTGGCAAGCACCGATAACCAGCAGGAGCAGAAGGCGATCATCTCGGATCTGGTGACCAGCAACAACAGAGCCACCCATCTCATCGAGCAGTTGCTGCGCCTTGCCAGGGTCAGCCACCACCCGCTCGATCCGATGCCGGTTCAGATTTATCACATGATCGCGTCGATGATCGCGGACTTCGGCAAGATCATCAATAGCCGCAATCTCGACGTCTCGCTGGAAGGGCCGGAATCGGCTCAGATCAGGACGGATGAATCGCTGCTGCAGATGATGATCAGCAATCTCCTGGACAATGCGATCAAATACACGCCGGTCGGCGGCGCGATCGAGGTCGTCCTCTCCGCGGAAAGCGCGTTCTGGCTGATATCGATCAGCGATAGCGGACCAGGCATACCGCCCGAAGAGCGGGAGGCGGTGTTCAACCGCTTCTATCGTCTCGACACGCTGAATGCCGAAGGAGCAGGTCTCGGGCTTGCGATCGTTGCCGACACCGCAGACCGGCTTGCCGCTTCCGTGAAGCTATCCACCCCCTCGTATGGCAGCGGTCTGCGGGTCGAACTGCGGCTGCCGAAGAACTGACGCAGGACCGACTGCGCCGATCACGATCCGCGACAACGGCTCCGTCATTTTTCATTTTCGCATCATTTTGCTCTCAGGTCTGCCTCATTGGCCATCGGTAAACACCACCGCAAGGCAGATCGAAGGACTATTTGATGCAGGTATTTTCTGATTTTGACGGCACGATTTCCATTCAGGACGTGACGGATGTTGTGCTGTCCTGTTTTGCCGAGCCTGAGTGGGAAGACCTCGAGCAGCAATGGAAAGACGGACTGATCGGATCACGAGAGTGCATGCGCCGCCAGATCTCCCTCATTCGGGCAAGCCGTCGCGAACTGGACGCCATCCTTGACACCGTGGCAATCGACCCGGGCTTCCTCGCCTTCCGCGACTACTGCCGCATCAACGGCCTGCCCCTGACGATCGTCAGCGACGGCGTCGACTATTTCATCCGGCACGTGTTGAGGCGCAATGGCATCACCGATCTGCCGGTCGTTGCCAATCTGCTTCAATGTAGCGGTGTCGATGGCGTCGCCAGCTACACCCTGGCACCCACCTCCAACTCAGCCGGTTGTTCGTCCGGCTCGGGCGTGTGCAAATGCCGGATCGTCTCTGGCCGCGAGCCGGAGATCTATATCGGCGACGGACGGAGCGACTTCTGCGTCGCCGGTAGAGCCGACCTCGTCTTCGCTAAGGACAAGCTCGCCGACTACTGCGGCGACGAGAACATCCCATTCATCGCCTTCGATGATTTCGCCGACCTGCTTTCCAAAATGAAGGCCGTCATTCCGAGCATCGCGCGAGACCGTCGCGCGGTGCTGCAATCGAAAATCGCCTGAATCAGAACACCGAGAGGCCCTTATGAACATTGTGAACGCTGAAAGCTTCAACGAAAAGACGCCGCTCTCCGACCTATCGGAAGCCGAGCTGCGCCTGCTGGAGGAGACCTATTGCTCTCACGGCGATACGGTCCACTATTCGGCGGAGCCGAAATTCTTCGAGGAATGCGAAGGTTCCTATCTCTATGATGCCACGGGAACGCCGTTTCTCGACCTGCAGATGTGGTATTCCGCCGTCAATTTCGGCTATCGCAATGAACGGCTGGATGCCGCCGTCCATCGCCAGCTGAACCGGCTGCCGCAGGTCGCTTCGCAATATCTGCATCGCGAGAAGGTCGAACTGGCCGCCATGATCGCGCAGGACGCCGAACGCAAATTCGGCCGCAAAGGACGCGTTCATTTCAATGTCGGCGGATCGCAGGCGATCGAGGATTCGCTGAAGCTGGTGCGTAATTATACCGGCGGCAAAAGCCTGATGTTCGCGTTTGAAGGCGGCTATCACGGCCGCACGCTTGGCGCCTCGGCGATCACCTCCAGCTATCGCTATCGCCGCCGCTTCGGCCATTTCGGCGAAAGAGCGCACTTCGTCGAGTTTCCTTACCATTTCCGCGGCCCCAAGGGCATGACGAAGGAGGAATATGGCGAGCACTGCGTGCGCAAATTCGCTCGCCTCTTCGAAAGCGAATATAATGGCGTCTGGGATCCGAAAGTCGGCAGCGCAGAATATGCCGCCTTCTATGTCGAACCGATCCAGGGCACCGGTGGTTATGTCATTCCGCCGATGAATTTCTTCACCGAACTCAAGAAGGTTCTGGATCAACACGGCATCCTGCTCGTCGTCGACGAGATCCAGATGGGCGTCTACCGGACCGGCAAACTTTGGTCGATCGAACATTTCGGCGTTTCGCCCGACGTTCTCGTCTTCGGCAAGGCGATCACAAATGGGCTCAACCCTCTGTCGGGCGTCTGGGCCAGGGAAGAAATGATCAATCCGACGGTTTTCCCGCCCGGCTCCACCCATTCCACCTTCGCCAGCAATCCGATGGGCACGGCCGTCGCGCTGGAAACCATGAAGATGCTGGAAGAGGAAGATTTCGGCGCCGCGATCATGGCCAAGGGCGCATATTTCCTCGATGGCCTGAAACAGCTGCAGAAGCGCCATGCGATCGTCGGCGATGTCGACGGCCTCGGATTGGCGCTGAGATGCGAGATCTGCAAGGAAGACGGTTTCACGCCTGACAAGGCGACGATGGACTGGCTTTGCGATGAGGGCATGAAGGGCGACCTTATGGTCGGCAACAAGACCTATGGCCTCGTTCTCGACGTCGGCGGCTACCATAAGAACGTCATCACGCTTGCCCCGAACCTTTTGATTACCCGCGACGAGATCGACTTGGCGCTGACGCTGCTCGACCAGCTCTTCACGCGCGCAGTCCGGAGATAGGATAGTGCAGCTTCTCCTCCTTCATCTCGACGATGCTTTGGAGTTGCAGCCAGACTTCGTGCGCGCCTGCACGCTTGCAGGCGCGTGCCACCATGTCGACAAGCTGAGCGGCAAGGCGATCAGACTGTGGAGCAGGCAGAACATGCTTGCCGAACTCGGACGGGACATAGCCAGGTCGCTGCCGCTGCGCAGCAAAGGGCCGCAGCTTGCCTTCATGGGCTCGGGCGACTTCCATCATGTGACCGCCCTGCTGCTCGATGCCGCTCTCGAACGGCGTCCAGCTTCGACCACACTCGTTCATTTCGACAATCACCCAGACTGGGTGAATTTCGAGGGCGGCATGCATTGCGGCTCGTGGGTCAACAGCGCCCTTTCAAACCCTTATATCGAAAGGGTTGTTACGGTCGGGGTCTGCAGCCACGACCTGCGCAATCCCGAGCGCAAGGGCGCCAATCTGAGCTGGCTGCGGCAAGGCAAGCTCGAACTTTATCCTTACGAGCATCCCCCGAGCCGGGTGAAAGCGGATTATGGAAACGGCCCGAGCTACCACCAGGACGGAGGCGCCCTTCACTGGAATTCCATCTCCGAAATCGGCGAGGACAACTTCATCGATCGGATCCTCAGCCGCATCGGCACCGAAGCAGTCTATGTCACGATCGACAAGGACGTACTCGCCGCCGATGATGCCGTGACCAACTGGGATCAGGGGCGCATGCGGCTGCCCTATCTGATGGCGCTGATCAGCGAGATCGGCAGCCGCCATCGCATCATCGGTGCTGATGTCATCGGCGATTATTCGGTGCCGAACTATGCCGGCGGGATCATGACCCGCCTGCTCAAACAGGCCGAAATCTTCATTGATCAACCGCGTCTGCGGCAGGCAGCCGACGCGGTGCGAAACATCAACAGTGCCGCAAATCACGCATTGCTGGAAGTCCTGGCGGAATCGATGGGATGACCGGCAGTCTCACATTGCCCATGCTCGGCCTGATCCTCTTCTGCGTGCTGGTGGAAACGGCGCGCGAGGTCTGCTTCAAGCAGGCTGCCAGCGACCGCCCTGTGGTTGCGACGCTCGCCAAACCGCTGACCTGGCTCGGCATCGCATTCTGGGCCATCGAACTGCTGGCCTGGACCGTTGTGCTCGCCAGCGTGCCGCTCACGATCGCCTTCCCCCTGATGGCGCTGAGTTATGTGGCGACCGTCGTCGCCGGCGCCGTCATCTTCAGGGAAAATATCAACCTTCGTCACGCGACGGGCGTGTTTCTCGTTACCGCCGGCGTGGCCTGTGTCGGAGCAACCGGACTATGAAAATCTTTGCTCATACGAGGTGGGATGCCGCCCCCGTCCTTGCCGCAGTGGCGCATCTCGTTTTCGACGTCTACCTGATCGTCGACTTCCAGAGCCGGCCGCTCTGGGCCTCTTTGATCCTCGGATGCCTCTATGCCGTGTCGATATCCTGGAATATCAACAGCATCTCGCACAATTTCATCCACACCCCCTATTTCAAGCCACGATGGATGAATTACGCCTTCAGCCTGATGGAATCGGTGGCGATCGGCTTTTCCCAGACCTATTACCACTGGGTGCATATGCGCCATCACTCCGGCAACAGTGACCGGCCGGACGAGAAGGGCGAGACGGTCGATCTTCTGTCGATCTATCGCCATGGCCGGAACGGCGAGCCGGAAAACGTCTGGTCTTATACGCTGAAGAGCTTCTTCCGCGACAGTCTCGGCGATATCCACAAGGCCATCGCCAGGCGGCGTCCCTTCGATGCCGCGTGGGGCCGTTTCGAGCTGCTGGCCTTTCTCGGCCTGGTGGCGATTGCACTGATCTACGACTGGAAGGCCGTACTGTTCTTCGTGCCCTTCTATTAT
Organism: Rhizobium mesoamericanum STM3625; assembly: GCF_000312665.1. Taxonomy (GTDB): domain Bacteria; phylum Pseudomonadota; class Alphaproteobacteria; order Rhizobiales; family Rhizobiaceae; genus Rhizobium; species Rhizobium mesoamericanum. The sequence continues at coordinate 1,070,110 of NZ_HF536773.1, forward strand.
GCCGGCAACTGCCTGTCGTCGCTCAACGGCTATTACGAGCATCTTCATGGTGATCCGGACGAACCGATTGCCTGGGGCGTGAGCAGCCACAAGCCCTTCTACAACTGGCTGTGGTTCGGCAATGGCTATCATGCCGAACATCATTACCGGCCGCGCACCCACTGGACAAAACTCTCGGCCCTGCACGAACAGATCAAGGACGAGCAGGAAAGGGCGGGCACGCACGTGATCAGCACCTGCCATGCGTTTGGCTTCATGGCCCCGGAAAACCGCGAGGCGGAGCTTCGGCATGAGGTCTGAGGAATTGAGTTTCTTCCTGGAAGGCACGAATGGCAAAGGTGTGCTGCTGATCCACGGCCTTACCGGGGCGCCGGCCGAAATGAAGCTTGTCGCCCGCCAGCTCAATCGTCGCGGCTACAGCGTCCATGCGCCGCTGCTGGCCGGCCATGGTGAGGATATCAGGACACTGCGCCGCACGAATTGGGAAGACTGGCTGAAAAGCGTGCTGCAGGCCTCCGAATTCCTGGCCGAGCGCACGCAGGAGATATTTGCGGCCGGCATCTGCGTTGGCGGAAAGCTCTCACTGCTTGCAGCCGAGCAGCGGCCGGACCTGATCAAGGCGGTCGCCATCTATTCGCCGTGCTTCCACTATGACGGCTGGGATGTTCCCAGGCACTATACGCTGCTGTCGCCGCATATCGGATGGTTGTCGTGCATCCCTTTCCTCGACCGTCTCAATTTCAGGGAGAATGACTCTCTCGGCATCAAGGACGAACGGATGCGGCGCATGGTCGAAGGCATGACAGGCGAAGGAATGCTCGAGAAATTCCCCGGCCGCGGCATTGTCGAAATGCACCGGCTTGGCAAGGCGCTTCGCGGAACCCTGCCGCAGATCCAGACACCGACGCTAATCCTGCATGCGGAAGAAGACGATCTGAGCAATCCAAGACATGCCCTCTACATCTCCGAGCATATTGGCGGACCGCATGAACTGCGGTGGATCAAGGACAGCTACCACATGATCCATCTCGATCGCCAGCATCGGCAGGTCGCGGCTTTCACGGCGGATTTTTTTGAGGCAGGCCATGCTGCAATTCGCGCATAAACGTCCCTTTCCCGGCAGCTTCGAGCCCGTCACGCACGTCTACGACACGATCCGCGCCATCGGCCGTGAGGCCTGGAACGCGTGCTTCCGGGGACATGTCGAGGATTACGATTGCCTGCTGGCGATAGAAGACGCCGGCATCGGCGACTTCGAGTGGCGCTACCTGACCGTCGTTGAGGACGGAAAAATCACCGCTGCCATGCCAGCTTTCCTGTGCCCTTATCCATTGGATACCACGCTGGAAGAAGGTGTGCTGCGACGACTGATACGTCGCGTGCGGCAGCATGCACCGGGTTTTCTCGTTCTGCGGCTTGCCTGCCTTGGCTCACCCTGCACCGAAACTGGCGCGATAGGCTTTCATGCCGACGTGCCCGAGGAGCGCCGCGAGGCGCTGTTTGGAGAATTGCTTGCTGCCTTCGAGGCGCTTGCGGCCAAAGAGGGCTGTGCGCTGATGGGGATCAAGGATATTCCGGCACCGGTTGCCTCCGAATTCGGCGCGCTGTTTTCAAAACGCCGTTATGCTGCCATCGGCGGCCTTCCGTCCGCCTGGCTTGATATCGATTTCAAGACCATCGACGACTATATGGGCCGACTGTCGGCAGGCACCCGAAAGGACATGCGGCGCAAGCTGAAATCCTTTGATGCCATCAGGGTCGAAATCAGAACCGATATCGGCGATCTGCTTCCTCGGGTGATGACGCTCTATCATGACACGCGCAATCGCAGCGAATGGCAGTTCGAAGAACTGACCCCAGCCTATTTTGAAGGCATCCTCACCCATATGGCGGGCCGCTCGTTCTGCGCCCTTTATTTCGTCGGCGACGAGCTGCTCGCCGCCAACCTGATCGTTCATGACGAACGGCTCGCAATCGACAAGTTCTTTTGCATGGATGGCGAGCGAGGACGACCCTACAACCTCTATTTCCTCAGTTGGTTCACCAACCTACGCTATTGCCTCGATCGTGGTCTCTGCCGCTACCAAAGCGGCCAGGCCTATTATGAAAACAAGGTGCGGCTCGGCAGCCAGCTTACGGCAAACACCATGTTCTTCCGCCACCGCAATCGGCTGCTGCAGGCGCTGTTGCGGCTGGTCTCCCCCCTCTTCTCGCAGGACGAGGCCAAGTGATGACGTCAATGCGCCTGACATGGCTTGCCGTGCCTGTCCTCAACACGCTGTTCCAGATCTTCACCAAGCTAGGCGCGGCGCAACTCGGCAATGTCGAGAGAACGGCCTGGCTGGAGGATGCGCTGACCTCGCACTGGATCCTGGCAGCCGTCGTCGTCGAGATCGTCTGCTTCTTCATCTGGATGACGGTGCTCGCCGAACTCGACCTCAGCAAGGCCTTTCCGCTTTCTGGCATCAGCTACCTGCTGGTCGTTGCCACCGGCTGGTTCGCTTTCGGCGAACCGATCGTCGGCCTGCAGATCGTCGGCAGCGGTCTGATCCTCGCCGGTGTCTGGCTGATCGCCTGCGCATCGGAAAAACCGGGCGCCATCAGCGACCGCGATGGCGGACCGATTCTGCCGCACGCCCATGTCAGCAAGGATCGGTGATGCGGCCAAGCCAGAACTTCATCCTCCGCCATGGCAAAGCCGCTGCCTCGGCGTTTAGCAATTGGGTCCTCAAGCGAGCGCTTTCGCGCATCGTCACTCGTGGCGGCCTCGATGTCACAGCATCCAATGGGCAGCAACTTTGCTTCGGCGACGGGTCCGGAGAACGCGTGCATGTCAGCTTTGCCGACCTTGCAGCGCAATGGGCGTTTCTCATCGACGCCGATTTGCGGCTCGGCGAACTCTATATGGATCGCCGTTTTCTCATCGAACAGGGCTCACTCCACGACTTCCTGGCGATGATGCTGCGCGAGGCGCAGAACGCCAAGCATCCCCTCATCGCCCGGCTGATCGACCGTGCCCGCACATGGCTGCGCATCTTCCGCCATCGCAATCTGCAAGCCCGCTCCAAAGCAAATGTCGCCCACCATTACGATCTGGATGGGAGGCTCTACGAACTCTTCCTCGATGCGGACTGGCAATATTCCTGCGCCTATTTCGAGAGCCCCGACCAGTCGCTCGATGCGGCGCAGCTTGCCAAGAAGCGGCATCTCGCCGCAAAAATGCAGCTTGCGCCTGGCAAGAGTGTGCTCGATATCGGTTGCGGCTGGGGTGGGCTGGCCCTGCATATCGCCAAGCATGTGCCGGGCGGGCATGTGCTCGGCATCACCCTGTCGGAGGAGCAGCATGGCTACGCCCAGAAACGGCTTGCCGAACACGAGCGGATGGAGGCGGATATCCGGTTTGCCCTTCAGGATTATCGCAGCCTGAGCGGCCGGTTCGACCGGATCGTGTCAGTCGGCATGTTCGAGCATGTCGGTCTCGCATCCTACCGCGCCTTCTTCGAAAAATGTGCGGACCTGCTTGAAGATGACGGCATCATGGTTCTCCACACCATCGGCTGTTCCGCAACACCCGGCTTCACCACGCCTTGGCTCGACAAATACATCTTTCCCGGCGGCTACATTCCCGCGCTGTCGGAGATCCTTCCCGAAATCGAGAAAGCCGGTCTTGCGGTTACTGATATCGAGGTGCTGCGCCTGCACTATGCCTGGACGCTGGCTCATTGGCGAAAGCGCTTTCTGGCGAGCTGGCAAGTGGCTGCAGCACTCTACGACGAACGCTTTTGCCGTATGTGGGAGTTCTACCTTGCAAGCGCCGAAGCCGCATTTCGCTACGAAGATCTGGTGGTTTTCCAGATCCAATTAAGCAAGCGCAACGACGTCATTCCCGTGACGCGGGACTATATCGGCCAGCATGAGATAGCAGCAGCGCAGAGCTCAAAAGCCGATCTGGAAGGAGCGGTTGAGCGTGATACCGATGACGTTCTGGTCGGCTGAGCCGAGCCTTGAGGTGATCGGGCTGCTGGCGGCATCGCCCACGAGGCGGCTATATTTGTCGTAGATCTGCACGCTCCAGACCGGTGATAGCGTATAGGTCGCGGCAACCGTGAAACCGATGGATTTGAGACCACCATTCGTGTCGAACGCATCGACGCGACCACTGTTGGCGGCCTCCTCGGCGGAAACCGCGAAATTGTTGCGCATATTTGTGCCGTTTGCCACAGACAGGCGCGGACCAGCAGACAGCAGCCAGCGATCGCCGACCGGCTGGAACCAATCAAGAAATAGATCGGCAAGCAAGCCATCGCCGCCCCACAACGCCTGACGTGTTTCCCCTCGCACGCGCAGGCGATTCTCTATCGGCCAGTATTGCGCAAAGACGCCGGCATCCAGGTTCCACTGAACTGAATGCAAACCCTGCAGTTCGGGATCGTCAAACGACGACCGTCCACCCCTCAGGCCGACGACGGGGCCGATTTCGATGTCGCCGATATCGAAAAGCGCGTAGTCGATATTATCATCCGGCGCGCTGTACTCAGGCGCTTCGCCGAGGCGTCGAAAATCAAAAGACGGCATGCCGCTGAAGGAAAGGTGCCTCGATCCTTCATAGGAGGGGCCGTATTCGACGGATCCACCAAGCGTTACGATCCACTGATCATCGGAGGACCTTGCATCCTGGCTCAACGCCGAATGAGACCCCAGGAGTATCACCTGCAACGATAGCGCCGCCACCCGGAACAATGCCGTATCCGAAGAGACCATATACGCCTTGCTCCGCGCCTTAAACGTCAGCGAACGATCTTGCTTTCAAAAGGGGCCGCCGCTGGGCATTTCTTTAAAGCAATTCTGTTTTCTCTGCCAAGTGCCTTGGGGCACGCACATCCAAACGCCGCATTTCTTCTTTTCGGCGGCCGGCCGGAGGCAATGCTTTTAGCCCATCGACTGGGGGACCTCCGAAAATGCGGTCCCGCACAATTTCGGAACCATGATGTGGGAATGCGGTTGTAGTGGACCAAGGTAACCTGAATCCAGTCCAAATCGCGGAGCAGTATGAAATCCCTCAACACCGCCACGAGCGAGCGGGCGGTGAGAGTGCGCGAGGCAGCAAAGATTTCGGGCCGCTTCTCAGCAAGCTCCATTGAAGCAGTATATCAGGCTTGCTTGGGCGGGCTCGGCATTTCCAATCTTTCGCGATGGTACATTGATCCATCCTTCGACGAAGGCAAGCTGGAACACATCATATTGGAAGACGCCGAACCCGAGCCGTTGGGAATTTGGGCAGTCTACCCTAGCTCTCGAATGGTGCCCCCGAAAATCCGTCTATTTATCAGGGCCGCTCGAAAGTACACTCCGTGCGGGCGATCAAAGCAGCGAGTAACGGTCTGCAGCCAGCCTGGCGGCGAAGCGGAGCCGACCGGGTAGTGCATATGATCACAGCCGCGCTCGGACAGACGAACAGCCCGTTAAAGTCGTGCTTTCCGACCTCATCGCGGACAATGGTGAGCAATCTCTCGCTTTTTCCGGACCCTAACGTGTCGCCAGTCGATAAAGCGATCTTAGAGTTGTATGCTACAAGCAAAATTGAAGAATGCGACCCCGATATTTTATGTTTCTCCCTAAATATTCTATTTCAACAACCATGAAGTGTTGAATGCTGAATGAGCAACTACGCGGCTCCCTCGGGCGCGCGACCATTGTCCCTACGCCTTGATGGGAGCAGAACCTGAGGCCTCGAAGTCTGGGCAGTTGAAGGGATGAACAGACGACCCGGTTATTCCGGACTCCCTCTCAACGTTAATTTTGGCAAGTCAAAGATGGGCCGGCGGCCTTCATCGCGAATTGCGAGATCGTCGAGACTTTCGGACCGAAGCGATAAGGCGCCTTGCACGAACCACAACGCAAAACGACTTGCGAAAATCGACTAAGGCCAAAGTCTACCGCGCTATCGTCCGGCCCGGATCGATACGCCGAGCGACTGTAAGGCGGGGACGAGATCCGCCTGTCTCACAAGTTCCACGGCTGGAGAAGCGGTCAGCTTCACCCCGACAGCGCGATCATAGACCGCAACGCATGCCGCCGCCGTGAGGCGCGAAGAGTAAAGCAAGCCGTCGACGGCGAAGGAGCCATAGACGACTTCGCTTAGCTCCCGTCCCTCGCGATGCTCCTTCGCCCGAGCCGCATCCGTACTGACTCCTAACTTCAGCAGCCCGGTCGTGCGCAGGTCGAGAACGACAAGCGGATCGGTCGCCGTCACCTCGGCTACCGCCCAGTCTTCGATTTCGCTCTCGTCCAGTACACGTTCCTGCGTCCCCTCAAAGCGGTCACGAACAATGGTCTCCGCGATGGCAGTAGCCAAATCGCTCGCAATGTAGAGGAGCTTGAACGCCCGGCTCGGGCTGGAAAACCTGGTATTCCCGACGCCCATGCCAAGCGGCGTCGCCCTGTGCGCGACCGGCATGACACGGAGATATGACTGCGGCTGAAACGCGAGCGCGAGATCGGCAACGGTCCTGGAATCGAGCTTCACGGTTCAGCGGAAATCCCGCGCAGCGGCATCCACAACCTCGTCAACATAGCCTTTCTTGAGCCTGTCGAGCGGCGCTCCTCCGATGCTTGGCTTCGTCTGGATCAACCACTGCCAGGCAACGCGCGGATTGGGAATGATCTTCCTGATCCGCGACATGCCCTCCACAGGTCGACCATCAACAAACTGAGCCAGGGGAAAGACATGTTTCCGCTCGCCCTTGAGCAGACCGATCGCCGCCCCGCGTTTCTGCCAATCGTGCAGTGTCGATCGCTTCGTGCCAAACATCTTCTCTATGTCGCCGGGACCCGCAACAGGTCCCGCCCAGTCCTCAATCCGAGCCGGTGTTGCAAACTCGGCAAGTCGGCGACGTCCCTCTTCGATGCCCAAGGATTGCCCGAGGCCCGTCCCGGTGCTGACCTCCAAGGGCTTTCCGACCGGAACCTCCTCGAGATTGCGACGGGATTTTTCCGCCAAGCTAGCCACAACCGCCTCCACAGCCTGGGCCAGTTCCTTTTCGTCGGCGGCAATCCGTCGCTGCTGTTCAGCGGACAGCCGGGCGGTTGCGGCCGAGATCGCCGCCATGACCTTGCCTGTTGCTGCAAGGGCTGCTTTGGAGAGACGAGGATTGTGCCGCGCCAGGACCTTAAGGACGTCGGCGACGACAGCCTTGTCGACCTCAATCCCACCGTTGTGCTGCGACTTTCGAGCGGTAGCGACCATGTTCGCCTCCTTCATCTATACGGCAAAGATAGTAGAGATTGTCCGGTTTGTCCAGATTGTTGGCGATATCGAATGTGGGGGCGGCCATTTAGTTTGGCTAGGCCCAACACGCTGAATATCCATGATAAAGGGCGCCATCATAGTTATGGAGGTTCGCACTGGCATCGCCCGGGCCCTCACGCGACGTTACCAATTACCGACACGTCCGACAGGCCGCGACCACTCTGAGCGATGGTGGAATCCCTTGGTCGGTCGTTAAGGCCGTCGGTGATCTTTGTCATAAGGATACTCCTTTCAAACCTAACGACGGCCACGAGAGATCGTACAGCGAATCGCGAAAAAACTGCCGGAAAGCGAATCTGAAAAAGCTGCGATGTCGACGATCTTCAGCCTCTGAAACGATACACGGACCATGACATGATGGATTCGCACTCGCACAGAACGCAGGTTCTCGGCCTTCCGCTGAAAGCGTGGTGGAATTCGACCTGCAGATTTCAATCTCGGATAACTGCACATCCCCAAATTGTCCGATGCCGTACTGCATCAAATATCTATGCCGCGCGTTCATTCGAGCATCAACGGCTCTAAGCGTGGAGGCACGATGAGCGATCGCGTAGCACTGGTAACAGGGGCAGGATCCGGAATTGGTGAAGCCTCGGCAAAAACTCTCGCCAAGGACGGTTATGCAATCGGGGCTCTGGGCCACAGCCAAGATGAACTGGAAGAGACCGTCCGCGAGATCGAAGCAGCCGGCGGAGCGGCGAACGCCCTAGTTGCCGATGTCTCTGATGAGGAACAAATGGCCTCCGCCGTTTCTTCACTGATTGGTCGTTTCGGCCGTCTGGACGTCGTGGTCGCCAACGCGGGCATCAACGGAGTTTGGGCACCTATTAACGACATAACGCTTCTGGAGTGGACAAGAACTATATCGGTCAATCTTACCGGGACGTTCTTAACGATCCGCGCGACCGTACCGCTCCTCAAGGCGTCGGGAGGCGGTTCGATCATCGTAGTCTCCTCAATAAACGGCACCAGGACATTCACCACGCCAGGCGCGACGGCTTATACCGCCACTAAGGCCGCTCAGGTCGCCATGGTGCAGCAACTTTCGCTGGAACTTGCCCGTCACCACATTCGGATCAATGCCGTGTGTCCCGGTGAAATTGAGACGAACATCGACGCTAATACCGTTATTCGCGGCAAAAACCAGACTGCCATCCCCGTTATCTGGCCCGAGGGACAAGTCCCGATTACCGGAGGCAGCCCAGGTCGTAGTGAAGATGTTGCTGATGTGATTGCGTTCCTGGCGTCGGAGAAATCCCGGCACATAACGGGTTCACCTATCTGGGTAGACGGTGGGCAGGGCCTTCTAAGATGAGTGAGGAAGGAAACCAAGCAATCTTCCACAGAAACCATAGATGGGGCCCCGTTCTCCTCCCGGATGGGAAGACGCGTTTTGAACTGTGGGCTCCTGTAGAGCAGATGGTAAAGCTGAAAATCGGGCAAACAAACAATCCGATGACGAAATTAAACGATGGCTGGCACGTCATCGACATCGCGGCGGGTCCTGGCATACCTTATCAATTCGTGTTGTCCGACGGCCGGCAGGTCTGCGATCCAGCCTCGCGGCTGCAGCTCGGCGACTTGGATGGACCATCAGTCTTGACCGATAGCAACAGCTACACGTGGCTGAACCCAGGATGGCGCGGCCGTCCCTGGGAGCAGGCGGTCATCTACGAAATCCACATCGGAGCCTTCACTAGGGAAGGCACCTACAGCGCGGCTATAGCGAAGCTTCCGATTCTGGTCGACCTGGGCATAACTGCACTTGAGATTATGCCGCTTGCGCACTTTCCAGGAACCCGTGGCTGGGGCTACGACGGTGTCCTTCAGTTCGCGCCACACAATGCTTACGGCACTCCGGACGACTTGAAGGCACTCATCGATGCTGCTCACGGCCATGGGATGATGGTCTTCCTCGACGTGGTCTACAATCACTTCGGACCGCAGGGGAACTATCTCGGCAAATACGCTCCGGACTTCTTCAGATCCGACAGCCCTACGCCTTGGGGCGCGGCGATAGCTTACGAGAGGCCGGAGGTGCGAGCGTTCTTTATCCAGAATGCCCTTTACTGGCTTGGCGAATTTCGACTAGACGGCCTTCGGTTGGACGCGATCGATCAGATCAAAGATAGCAGCGAGGTACATGTGCTGGAGGAGATCGCAAATTGCGTCAGAGATGAGATCAACGGCCGCCATGTACATCTGATCACCGAGAATCCCACGAATGGCACTGACTTGATGGCTGACGCGCCGGGAGGACGCCACTACAAGGCGGACTGGAATGATGATTTCCATCACTCGGTTCATGTAGCGGTGACTGGTGAATCGAGCGGCCACTACGAGCCATTCAAGGACGATCCATGGAGGAAAATCAAGCAGACCATGGCGAGCGGCTACCTTAAACCGGGCAAACCCGTGCTCGGCGACGCCCCGCCCCCCACGGATGCACTGCCGCCAACTGCCTTCATCCATTTTCTGCAAAATCACGATCAAATTGGCAACCGCGCTCTTGGTGATCGCCTCCCAATTGGCATAAACGGCAAGCTCTACCGCGCCCTCACGGAAATACTCCTGCTTTCTCCCCAAATACCGCTGTTGTTCATGGGGGATGAGCACCTCTCGGCGAAGCCTTTCCATTTCTTCGCGGACTATCACGGTGAGATCGCTGAGGCCATGCGCCAGAACCGTCCCGCGGAAGCCGCGAATTTCGGCGGTATTCCTGCTGGAAAGACTGAGGCAGATATTCCCGACCCAAATAGCTGGGATACTTTGTTGAGGAGCAAACTTGATTGGCACGATTCGGAGTCAATCGGCGGCCTGGCGTGGGCAGAGCACATCCGCCACCTTCTCAAGGTCCGCAGCAACCACATCATTCCGATGTTGGCGGACGCAAAAGGGTATTCAGGTACCGTAATCGGCGCACCAGAGAAGTGCCTCTTCATCGACTGGAAGCTGGGAAGCGGAACGCTGAAGATAAGGGCAAACTTATCAGACGAGGACGTACAGCTTGGCAACGATCCAGGTGATGCCGTTTATGTGGCGGACCTTTTTTTCGACGGAGTGCTGAGACCGTTCGTGGTTGCAGTCTTTGTCACCTGACTCACCGACCTCGCATTGTGCGACGGCCCACGAGAACGCATCCATCATGAAGTGCGTATTCCGACGAAGCCGGCCATCGATTCCGATTTGACCGGCCAGTCATTCCGATTTGATTCCAGCCTCCGGTTTGGTGATCCTTAAACTGATCCTAAATGCGGTCGAGGCTTTGAGCGGCCTCGACAAGGGAGACGCGGGAGGTGCTGGTCAGCACCAAGGCGGATGCGAACCGGCGGCGTGCTCGTCAGCCGTTCGAGGCCTTCTACACGACGAAAGCCCGAGGGCCTGGGCATGGGCCTGTCCATCTACCGGTCGATCATCGAGGCGCATGGGGGAAGGTTGTGGGGTTCCCTGAATGAACTTCCAGGTGCCGTCTTTCAGTTCACCCTTCCGTTAGAACTGAACGAGGCCGTTGCCGCCGAGCGCGCCGATCCGCGGTTGAGGCTTCTGCATAAGCTTTCTCAATTGTCGGGAGGAATATTTGAACTGCATCTCACGTCGATTGCGATGCTGAGCCTTCAGCAAATGGCCCCTGATCATCCGACCGGGCGCGTGATCATCAGCCAGATAATTCCCAGCACCGCAGCGAAAGCCGGAAAGCCGAAATAGAACCAGGTCCAAAACAGCCGATGGTATCGCGCCGGCAGCGGTTGGCCAGTCGCCGCTGCTTTACTTGCAATGTTGCGCATCTCCATCTGCATCCAAACGACCGGCAGCCAGAACACGCCCGTCACAAGATAGAGAACGATCGACCAGAAGATCCACCGATCCCAGAGGGAGTAGCCGACATTCCAGGCGAGCGCGATGCCGGTGACCGGCTGTGCGATTACAGCCGTTGTGGTGAACACGAAATCCGCAATGACCACAATCCGCGCGACGGCGGCCACGCTCGTGGCATTGCCGGTGCGATGCGCGATCAGCATGAAGAAAGCGATGCCCGCGCCGGTGCCGAGAAGAACGGTGGCGCCGATGATATGCAGGAACTTGAGCACGAAATAGATCATCGCTCCTCCAAAATCGCGAGAGCAACGAGGTGCAGCACGAGGATTGGCCATATCTTTGTCAGCGGCCCGAGCGGCTCACTCCACAGCTCCGGCAATATTGCCGCGCCGGCCGCGGCATAGAAGAGCGACAGAAAGACAGCTGCAAAGAGGCCCCATCGTGCAATGCGGCGCCAAGCGATGGCGCATCCGATTACGATGTCGGTAAAAGCCCCAGCGATCACGCTGGGTGTTGCCAAGACTCCTGCGCCGCCCGCCAGCATCAGTTCGACACCCTTCTCGAAACCTGATGTCAGTGAAATTATCCCGGTCGATATCCAGAAGAGTGGCAGCAGCACAAAAATGATCGGTTTTAGGAAGTAGAGTTTGGCAAACCATCGCTCCTGAACCGAAACGGGGCGACGCGCCAAAGCCTCACCCAATGATAACGGCCGGATTCCCGTAGCGGCAATCCAATCCGTTGGATCACCCACCGCACCGCGAGCGATTTCCCTTGCGGCAGTGCTTCGAACCGGCGGCCGCCATCCCAACACGCCCGCAGTGTCGCCGAGCCAATAGAGAAGGCTCGCAAGCGGGCGGGGCAGCAAATAGCGTTTTGCGGGAGGCCAGCCAAGCCACCTTCGGTATCGCTCTACGATCTCATGGAACTCAAGCTGTTGCGGCCCGACGATTTCGAGCGAGAGTTTCGATGGGGCGGTTTTGTCGACAAGGCGAAGCACGGTTTCTGCGACGTCCTCCAGCTGCACCACCTGAAGTTTCCCCGTGGACGGCATCAATGGCAGAAGCGGCAGCGCGGCAAGCCCCCGAAACAGTGCACTGGAGCCGAAGGCCGCGTCGCCAAGGATCACCGCGGGACGCAGTATTATCCAGCCGAGATCGGTTTCCATCAATGCCATGTCGCCGTCAAGCTTGGTGCGCGAGAACGCCGACGGCTGCTGCCGATCCACCCCGGTCGCCGACAAATGAACAATGCGACGCACACCAGATTGCTCGCATGCACGGAACAACGCTCGTGGGCCGCGCGAGTGGACGCCCGCCATGTTGTGACCCATTCCGTCCTGCAGCGCGCCCGAACAGTTGACGACTGCATCTATGCCTTCGAGATGACGCAGCCAGTCGGCGGGATCAACCGCGCCTGCCACGTCGACTTCGACCCAAGCGCCGGGGTCAGCCGCCGGCCGTTTTCCGGGACGAACCGCGCGCATGACATCATGTCCACTTGTCGCCAGCCGGGCGCAGACCGCGCTGCCAACCAGTCCTGTTGCGCCGATGACTAAAATCTTCATACTTTCAGCCTGCGCGAACAAAAGCTCCGAACTTCTGCGCGCGCCATTCGTTCCGGAGCACAGCCCGGCCGTACCCAAGCCGTTCAACGAGCCTGTCCGCGACAGCTGTCAAGCCTTTCCCGCTCCTATCTGCCGCTGCGTATGCCGGTAAAAGGTGGGGACGCCGAAGGGCCAGCTTGACCGCACGGTCCACAGAGCCGCTTACGAGGAATCGATTTGCGCTCCACTTTCCCGGTTGATGAGAAACGCCCGCTCGATGCCGTCACCGCCCGATCGCAAAGCATTGCATGATGATGGTGGTGTTAGTAACCAGTCGATACCGCATCCGGCGGATTTGCCACACCCTGATGGCCGACTTAGAAATCCTAGTTCGTTGACGTGCTCCCGATATCGAGAACCCGACTTTGATGGTCGCAGTGAGTTCCGGCGACGGGCTGAGCTGTCAAACGGTTTGCCGAATCAAATGCGATACTGCTCCATCCCGTGCGGTATCGCACAGAAACCAAGGCAGTTCCCGCGTTGTTATTGATCAACGGTTTCCGTGTCGGGCGTGCATCCGCGAAGGAGCAGGACAATGGATACAGCAACGCAGTGGGCACTTTTTCTTGGCGCACTGACATTGGCGAGTTGGATGGCAGGTGGGCTGGCGGCCGTTCTTGGAAACATGGAGTTCAGCCAGCAATGGCAAAGGGTGGCAGATTATCTGACATTCGGATTGAGTGCTGCCGGATTTATCTCGGCACTCGCCATGGCTGTGATCCTGGTAATGCTTTGACGGCAGGGTGGCCACAGGTCGGGGAAGCGCGGCGGTCCGCGCGCAGACCGCTGCCTGCTGCCAGCTCCAGGGTTTCGCGATGAGAGCTTCGGCTATCGCTCCAGACCGCATGAATTTAGAGGCTGGCGGCTGAGGATTGACAGGAGGGCGATGCGATCCTGACCATGGAGGCGAACCCCACCGTATGAGATGGCTATAGTGGCACGGGAGCGACGTGTTCAGCCTCGCTGCCCAGGCGCCGCGGACTGCGACGCCGAAACATGCTTTGCATTCGGGCACATTGACGAGAGAGGCGGCCTCAGCGCGCCGCATCCATGCGAGCGTGCATTCCTCCGGAAACGCTTTTTACTACCAAGTGCCTCAAGGAGATGAACTTCGACGAACGCGGGTATACTTTCAATCAGGACGGCATAGCGACAGGGCGACTGCAACCCTTTCCAACTCGATCGGTTTCACACAGAGCGCAAACCTTTTGTACTTACCCGGCATGGAGGACGGATCGTAGCCGGTCGCAAAGACAAAACTGATCCCTCGCTCCTCCAGTTCATCGGCAACAGCGAAGGCGAGTTCGTCACCGAGGTAGACATCGATGATTGCCGCATCGATGTGTTCACGAGCAATAAGGTCGAGCGCGCGGCTGACTTTCGCCGCTGGACCTACAACGGTTGCACCGAGGTCTTGAAGCCTCCGTCGTGTCTCGTCGGCAAGAAAATATTCGTCTTCGACGATCAGGACACGCATTCCCGAGAAAAGATTTTGATTGTTTTTTTCCACTGGGGCTTTCTCCGAAGAACACAGGTGACAGCTGTCTACCCGACTGACGCCTTCGCGTTTCGAACCCTCGCTTAAGACAAAAGTTGCACGATGGGTGCAACCTCTTACTGATTATTCACGCTCGACTTTCTTGCCGAGTTCCTCGGTACTTCTTGCGGGAAACCCCATCAAGCGCTCATACTCCATCTCCGGAATACCATAAGAACCGTTGGCTTTCAGCATAAGGCCGTCCCGATCCACGACGATCACCTTTCCACGTACCGACCGGATAAGCTTCTCACCTTCCAGGAAGGGAAGCGCGGTTGTTACTCCCGCACGCCGGACACCGAGCATGGCAGACAGTTGGTCCTGGGTGAGCTGCAGCACATGGCCGTCTGACCGATCGTCAAGCATGAGCAGCAAGCGGGCAAGTCTCTGCTCGATCGTATAGAGGCTGCTGGCAAGGGCGGTATAGCTAATCTGAATTGCGAACGATCTGGAAAACGACGACAAAAGAGAACGCAACTGAGGTGCCCTGTGCGTGAGACGGAGAAAACTGTCGACGTCGATGCACTGAGCGGTCCCTTCGATCTGCACCATGAGCTTGTAGGGAGTGCTCCAATCACCTTCCAACAGCCCGGTGCCAGTTACCCCTTCGTGCCCGATGAGGCCAACCTCCACCTGTGAGCCGCCCAGGGAGGAAGCGATCACCGATACGACACCGGTTTCGATAAAGAAAATCGTCCTTATTTCTTCGAACTGCTGCTCGAGGACCTCACCTTTGTTGAGCTGAACCGGTTTCAGAAATGGCCGGATAAAACCATGTTCACGGATCGAGAGCGCGGAAAGAACGAGGTTCTTTTGTGCGCGCGATACCTTTTTAACCGAACTTCGGCAGGCTGTAAGGGCACCGTAGATGGCCTTCTTGTCAAACGGCTTCTCAACGAAGATCTGATCTGCAAAGCGGGGCGGAACAACGTCGCGGCTGTAGCCGGTCGCAAAATAGAACGGGATGTTGCGCTTCAAGAGCTCGTCCGCAACGGGAAACACCATCACTCCCCCCAGATTGATATCCAGAATGGCAGCGTCAATACGCGAAGACCCTTCGATATGGGCCAGCGCTCGTTCGACGCTGGGTGCCGGACCAATAGTGTTGACTCCGATCTCCGCCAGCTTCGATGCGAGATCGCTGGCCAAAGCAAACTCGTCCTCAACGACAAGGACGACCTTTCCTTCGAGCTCGCCAAGAGCGGTCGTCATAGAAGATCTGCCTCCCGGGCATAATAATTTTAGACAACCAACGCACATACTGATGAGCCTGTTCCGCAGCCTCCGTCGGATGAGTTGCGGCACCCGGATAGAAGCCAACCAAGCGCATCGGCACGAAGCACCGTCCGCTTCAACAGTGCGGTTCCGTGCTATCTCGGAACCGGAATGTGAGAATGCGGTTGTCATGGATCAAAGTTCCATCAAAATCGCGGAGGAGCAGCATGAAATCCCACAACACCGTCAGGAACGAGCGGGCGGTGGGACCCATGGATGTGCGCGAGGCGACCATCTATCGCGGACCGCACCTTTACAGCCAAACACCAATGATCCGGATCCAGCTGGACCTGGGAACGCTGGAGCAGTATCCGACGAACCGCCTTCCAGGCTTTGCGGAAAAGCTGACGAGGCTGCTTCCCAGGCTCGACCGACACGGCTGCTGCTACGGCGAAGCCGGTGGTTTTCTCCGCCGCATGGCGGAAGGAACCTGGCTTGGGCACGTGGCCGAGCATGTCGCCCTCGAATTGCAGAACATGGTGGGGGCCGACGTTGCCAGGGGAAAAACTCGTTCGGTGGCGGGCGAGAAGGGCGTTTACAACGTTATGTACGCCTATCAGGACGAGGAGGTTGGCCTATTGGCCGGGCGGTTTGCGCTGGAACTGGTGGGTAGTCTGCTGCCGCCAGAGCTGCATGGAGTGTCAAACCTCGAGAAAATTGCGGTTTCTTCACTCGACGCGTTCGACCTTGCCGGTGGGCTCGACGTTCTGCGATCGCTTCATCGGGACCGGGCGTTCGGCCCAACCACGGCATCTCTGATCAAGGAGGCTGAGGCGCGTGGCATTCCCTGGCGTCGACTCGACTCAAGCAGCCTAGTGCAACTGGGCTACGGCAAGCATCTCCGGCGCATCAGGGCTGGCTGCAGTACGCTCACCTCGGAAATAGCCGCTGAAATTGCCAGCGACAAGGATCTGACATGCAAGCTGCTGCATGAGGCGGGGCTTCCCGTTCCACGCAGTTTCATTGTCGAAGACGTCCCGGACGCAGTGCGCGCCGCAAGGCGCCTTCGTTTTCCCGTCGTCACTAAGCCGGTCGATGGCAACCATGGTCGCGGCGTCAATATTGGCCTGGTGAGCGATGAGGAGGTGACGTGGGGTTTCCTACAAGCGTAGGCGCATAGTCCATCGGTCCTTATCGAGCAGCAATTGACCGGCGCGGACCACCGCATTCTGGTCGTGGGCGGAAAACTCGTCGCCGCGGCGAAGCGAGTTCCCGCACAAGTCACCGGCGACGGACGATCGACGATCCGGGAACTGATTGAACAGGTGAACCGGGATCCACGTCGCGGCGAAGGGCACGAAGCAGCGCTGACCAAGATCGTGGTGGATGACTGCCTGCTGCATTTCATCGCGCGATCGGATCTCAGCCTTTCAAGCGTGCCTGCCAGGAACGAGCCGGTGGTGCTGCTGCCAACAGCCAATCTTTCGACCGGCGGCATTGCAGTCGACTGCACCGACCTGGTTCACCCCGACAACGCACTGATTGCCTGCCGGGCGGCACAGATCGTCGGTCTCGACATTGCTGGCATCGATTTTATCGCGCCGGACATTGGCCGGTCTGTCCTCGAAACAGGTGGTGGCATTATTGAGGTCAACGCCGGGCCCGGTTTCCGCATGCATCTTTATCCCTCCCAGGGACGGACCCGTAACGTCGCGAAGCCGGTTCTCGACCTTCTTTATCCGCAGGGAACGCCCTCGAGCGTTCCGGTATTCGCCGTTACGGGCACGAATGGCAAGACGACCACTGCCCTGATGCTTGCTCATATTCTCTCGGCCGATGGCCAGAAGGTGGGGCTGACCACGAGCACCGGCATATAGATAGACGGCCGGCGGATCATGAGCGGGGACTGCACCGGGCCCAAAAGCGCCCGAGTGGTCCTTGCCGAGCCGACCATCGACGTGGCGGTGCTCGAAACGGCCCGGGGCGGCATCCTTCGTGAGGGCCTGGCCTTCGAGCATTGCGACGTCGGTTGCGTGACGAACGTGGCGAGCGATCATCTCGGTCTGAAGGGCATTGCGACCGTTGAGGATCTCGCTGCTGTAAAGTCCATCGTGGTCGAGTCGGTCAGGCGGGGTGGATGGAGCATTCTCAACGCCGACAACATACATACGGCTGCAATGCGCGAGGAAGCAGGCGGTCAGCTGTGCTACTTCACGACACAGCCGCAGGACCACTGGCCCGATTTCCTGAAGGATCATGTTCGGGAAGGCGGCAAAGCCGTCGCTTGCGACCTGGCATCCAGGCGGCAGGACATACTGCTTTACGATGGCGGCCAGACGATGCTGGCCGCCACGGCGGGTGAAATTCCGGCGACCCTTGGCGGCCTGGCCGGCTTCAACGTCGAGAACTCGCTTGCGGCGGCGGCGATGGCCTATTGCGCCGGCATCGCGTTGCCGGTGGTCCGCAACGCGCTGAGCACCTTCGGCACCTCGTTCGAGCAGTCTCCCGGCCGCCTGAACATCATCGAACGGCATGGTTTAAGGATCATCGTCGACTATGCCCATAATCCCGACGGTCTGCGCGCACTCGGCGGGCTTGTCGAAAAGCTCAAAGCGGAGCACCGCAGCTGCATCGGCGTGATCGGGATCGCGGGTGATCGGCGTGATGAAGACATCTTGGAAATGGGCAGGCTTTCTGGTGGCGTCTTCGACAAGTTGATCCTGAAGGAAGATGGCGATCCACGTGGCCGGCCCGCCGGTGAGGTGGCCTCTATCCTGATGGAAGGAGCGAGACGTGCGAGTTTCCCGCTTGAGAATATCGAAATCGTCCTGAGCGAAAGACGAGCCGTCGACAAGGCTCTCGCTGTGGCGCTGGAAAATGATCTCGTGGTCGTCACTGCTGACGATGTGGGTAAAGTCTGGCAGCAGGCATCTCGTCAAGTCCGCAGGCGCAAAAAGGGCTTCGTTCCCCCCGAGATGACGATGAAGACCGAGGCGAGGACGTCCTGATGTGGTCGATCATTCTACATGGCGGCGCCAAGACCATTGCTGAAAATGATGCGCCCGCGAACCGTTCCGGCTGCCGACGAGCGTTGGTGGCAGGAGTGGAGATCCTGCGGAACGGCGGAAACAGTGTGGATGCCGTTGAAGCCGCGGTTCGCGTTCTGGAAGATGATCCGACCTTCAATGCCGGCTATGGCAGCGCACGCAATTCCGATGGCGAGGTGGAAATGTGCGCCGCGCTGATGGAAGGAGCGGGCTTTCACGTCGGAGCTGTGGCCGTTGCCAAGGGGCTGCGCAATCCAATCTCTGTCGCCAAGGCGATGCTCTATGAAGAGCCCGTTCTGATTGCCAGCGACGGTGCAAGAGCCTTCGCGACCGAGGCGGGCGAGCTGCTCTGCGACCCCGACGCAATGATAGCTGTGCCCAAACGATCGGCACATGAGGAAAGGGGGCACGATACAGTTGGCTGTCTTGCTCTTGACGGAAGCGGCCGTATTGCGGCAGCCGTCTCCACGGGCGGCCTTGAGGGCGCGCCGCCGGGAAGGGTCGGCGACTCGCCGCAGCCTGGCTGCGGCTTTTACTGCGACGACAATATCGGCGGCGTCGTCTTCTCCGGCGATGGTGAGCAGATCGCGCGAATGATCCTGGCCGCCCGTGTGATGCAGGCGCTGGAGGATCTTTCGCCCGACCAGGCGGTTGAGGCGGCGCTGGCTCATCTGGAGCGCACCGGCGGCGAAGCGGGCGGCATCGTATTGACGCCCGATGGGAAGTTCGGCTGGGCCCATAGCAGCGAAGATTTCGCGGTGGCTTTTGCAAGCAGCGCCCATCCTGATCCCCAGATCTACCTGAGAAAGGGGGAAACGCGCCGTGGCTAAGGAAACGAAGACCGGAAAATCCGGCCGCGGCACCCTGATCATCATTGGCGGGCACGAGGATCACAATGACCACCGGGTCATTCTGAAGGAGGTGGCGAGCCGCATCAAGGACGGCAAGCTCGTGTTGGCAACGGTGGCCTCGCACGAACCCGACGGCTATCTCGAGAAATATCGGTCGTCCTTTGCCGCTCTCGGCGTGCCTGACGTGACAGAACTCTACATCGATGAGCGGGACCAGGCGGCGATGGACGACAAGCTCGAGAGGCTAAGGCAGGTCAAAGCGGTGTTTTTCTCCGGGGGCGACCAGCTGCGCATCACCAGCCTGATCGGGGATACCCCCATCTACCGGCAGATTCACGACATCTTCGCCGACGGAGGGGTCATTGCGGGAACCTCAGCGGGCGCTTCGGCAATGAGTGAGACGATGCTGGTTCGCGGCCGGAATGCCTCCTCCTTCCGCATCGGCGACATCAGCATGGCCACCGGCCTCGGACTTCTCCCGAACGTAATCATCGACCAGCATTTTGCCGAACGCGGGAGGATCGGACGCCTTATCGGCGCTGTTTCGCAGAACCCGCGCGTGCTCGGCATTGGAATCGATGAGGACACAGCGATCGTCGTTCAGGGTCATCAGTTCAGGGTAATAGGCAGTGGAGCCGTCTATCTCGTCGACGGCGGTGATGTCACTCATTCGAACATTGCCGAGGCCTCTACTGAAGAAGCTCTGTCGATCTACGATCTCAGGCTTCACGTGCTGAGTTCTGGCGACACATTCGACCTCGAAACACGTCGACCTGTCCGGGAGCCACATAAGGAAGGCTGATTCCCGTGTGCGCTTCCGCGCCACGCCGGCTGACGTCAGCACAGCGGAGCTATCGCGGTCCTCGACGCCCGCTGCGCCATTGCCTTTGCCCGTCCCTGGCAAATGCATCCGTTAAAGCATGCGGCAGGTCTTCTGGGACCGCTGTTCCGCAAGGCTCAAAACGCGGCGGCGATTGCGCAGTAGTTATAATGTTTCTGCGCGAAAATTATAACTACTGCATTGACACACCCCAGGGAAGGTATAATGTTCTTGCGAAAACATTATAGCTTGGTGGTCCTCTGGAGTAAACGTAAAGCGTTTCAAGAAGCGGCCTCCCCTGGGCCGTGCCGAGGTGGCCAGCCAAAGGGCCGCGGCGCCGAAGGAAAAAATACCGATAATGAAAGAGATCGACCTCGCATACCGAACGATGTTTGCGGAGCTGGCGCAGCGTTCGCTCGATGCGCAGTTCCACGCGGACTTCCCCCTGGAGGGCCGTTTCGTCACCGTCCCCGTTAAGGGTCGCGAGTATTGGTACTTCGATCTACCTACTCCAAACGGCGACAAGCGAAGTTATGTCGGCCCGCACAGCGACGAAGAGATCACGGCGCGGGTGAAAGCCCACAAGGAGATCAAGGACAACATCAGGGAGCGCCGGCGCATGGTTAGCTCGTTGCGCCGTGCTGGTCTCCCCGGCCCGGACCCGTTCGCAGGCGACATCACGAAGGCCCTTGCGGACGCCGGATTGTTCCAACTGCGGGCAGTCCTGATCGGGTCGGTCGGATTCGGCACCTATGCGGGCCTTCTCGGCGTTCGGCTGCCCTCGTCGGCAATGCAAACCGGTGATGCCGATTTTGCCCAGGACTTCGCAATCGCGGCCGGAGTGCAGGACAGTTTACCGCCAGTGCTGGAAATCCTAAGGTCGGTCGACGACAGCTTCCGAGCGGTCCCACATCCATCGGACCAGGCGAAAGTCGTCGCATTCTCGAACAGCAAAGGCTACCGGGTCGAGTTCCTCACGGGAAACCGGGGTTCAGACGACTACACGGGTAAGCCGTCGCTCATGCCCGCCCTGGGCGGCGCGTCGGCGGAAAACCTGCGATTTCTCGACTACCTCATCTACGAGCCTGTTCGCACGGTGCTTCTCCATCGTGAAGGCGTAAACGTCCTTGTCCCGGCTCCCGAGAGATATGCAGTCCATAAGCTCATCGTGGCATCCAGACGGGTCGCAGACGCGCTCGGACGTGCCAAGGCGGACAAAGACCGATCTCAGGCTGCCTTGCTCTTCGAAGCGCTCGTCGAGACACGTCAAGGCGACGTGTTGGCCGATGCCTATGAGGAGGCGTGGCAGAGGGGACCGTCATGGCAGGAAGGGATCACCAGCAGCCTTAGGAGGCTTCCCGATAGCGGCAAAAAGGCACTCGCAAAGGCTCTCGGAATGAACGCGGATCATTTCGACAAGAAGTGAGAAGGCTGACGTTGCAGGCCAGCTTTGCGATCATCTCGGCGCGTCCCGACGGAAGGGTAGCATTTTGACCAGCGGAGTGTTCCATTTGCGAGCTCGCAGGCCAGAAGCCTTTTGGCACTTCATAACGGCGGTTGGACTGGAGCCGAAACCTGGGCGACTGCGGCGCCAGATAAGCGAGCAGGCAATCGCCAAGATCAGAAACGCGCTCGCGACCGCAGTAGCGGAGGCTCTCCTTAAAGGGGTCGACCACTGGTGGCCGAAAGCGATGAATAGGCGCAGCGCTCCACCGGTATTAATGCATGGTCTAGAGTTGTGGGGAAAACTCTCTGTCCCAATTGAAGCGTCGCCTTGCCTCAAGCAAAGATGAGGAAAATCCGAGGAGTCCTCACGAAATGCTGTCTGGATTGGCGACACTTACCATCGCGGATGACGCCTACAGCGAACACGTTGCGTTTGAACTCACCGACCAATCCGGACTGATCTTCGCACGTCAGGAACTTCTGGTGCAAGCAAAGTGCGCCCGGAACGTGCGCTTGTCACTTTTGACCGCCCGATCGGAACATGCCATCCGCATCGGCAATATCGATGCAAGCTGCGCCAATTTTTCGATCCTCCAAGACCTTACGCCCCGCTGATCCAAGCCATTGGTGCGCAAGCGGCGATCGCCCCCCAAAGGCGCTGATCAGAGCGTCTTCGCAACAAGCCCAGCGCGAACGCACGGGTCTCCTCGCTCTTCGGCGGCTTCTTCAGTGGCTTGGCGTCTCATCAGGATAGCCAAGCCTCAAGTAGAGCCTTCGGGTGAAGCACCCGCTCCGATTCTATTCGCGCGATAGAAGCGTGGGTTGGCGATGAAGCAACACGGAATCACCGAATTCGTGCGTGCGATAGCGGCACGCGGTGAGGGTCGCCGAGGCCCTCGCAAGTCGATCATCCTCGGCAAAGGCACGCAGGAGCTCGAAATGGCTTTCCCCAGGCTGGTGGACACCCGTGAGAACCGCATCGACGACGCGAAGCCGCGTGCCTCGGCCGATCCGCCCCGTCGCAACGCCCCCTCCGGCACTCACATTGCCGTCGCAATCGGTGGCCGCCTCAAGCGCGCGCACGACGCTTGTGCCGATCGCGACGATACGGCCACCACGGAGCTTCGCCCGTGCGATCTCGACGGCGGTATGCCTCGGGATGTAGTACGGCTCGTCGAATGGAAGACGCAAGTCGAGCGCTGGATCGCCAGTGGAAGAAACGCCCGCGGCATGCGTGAGAGTTGAAAAACCAACGGCGCGCCGACGCCAGGCTTGCAGCGTGTGCCAGTCGAGTGCGAAGCTTGCCGACGGCGCCTCGAACGCGACCGGCGCGGCAGCTATCTTCGTCCAGACATCCCATAATGGCAATGGTTCGGCAACATGGGCGTATTGGATCGGCCGACCGTGCCGTGCCAGTCCTGCAAACACGGCTGCCCGGTTGCTTAAAAAGCGCAGTTCCAGAAGGCGAGGATGGCCAAGAAGCCGCTCTATCATGGCTTCGAGCGGGCCGAGCCGGAGACGATCGCCCACCGACAGCCCAGGTGGAGGCAGCCGGTCCTCCGTGCGTGTGTGGTGGTCGCCCGAGCCGAAGGCAATCGCCACGAAACGGGCGGGATCCGAAAGTGACAGCCAGCCTGCAAGGCGGATCTCGATGAGCTTGTCACTCGGGAGATGGGTGCCGTGTAGGCTCGCTGGCAAGGTCGCGGCGTCATTGGCGATAACCAGATCGCCGGGATCAAATAAAGTTTCGAACTTAGCGCGCTGCAGGTGACGCATCGAGCCGTCCGCCTCTATGACGAGCAGCCTTGCTGAGTGCCGGTCCAGCCGGTCAGCGGCAATCATACATGGGCCCCGATGGCAAACGCATTAACCAGCAGCCCGTCTAGCATCTTTTCGATAATCTCGGCAGCGGCCAGCTCTGGGGCCTTCAAGTTGGACGGATCGGAATCCGGCAGCGCCAGCGCGTGCAGTGGAGTGTCCATGTCCCCAGGATCAAGCGCCAGGAGCCTTATGCCGTCGGCTTTCGCCTCCTCATCCCAAATCGCTGTGAGATGGGCAAGAGCGGCCTTGCTCGTACCGTAGGCACCCCAACCGGGATAGGGGTTCACCGCCGCATCGCTTGAGATGTTGATCACCAGGGCGCCGCGGCCTGCACGTGCGGACGCTGCAAGTGCGCCGAATAACGCTTTCGTCAACCGGAATGCGCCGACAAGGTTGACGGCGAGCGCCGATTCCATGTCCTCGCAATCGGTATCCGCAAGAAGCGCCAGGGGGACAGGGCCAAGGCTTGACGCATTGTTGATCAGGACGTCGAGCCCGCCGATGCGTGCCGTGATCTGCAACGCGATTGCGTAGATGTCCTCCTTCTTACCGACGTCGCCGACAATGCCGTGCGCCCCGGTTTCGTCAGCGATGCGTTCGACGTTCGCAGTGGTCCGGGCAATGAAAGCAACGCACGCACCCTTTGCTGTAAGCTGTCGCACTAGCGCCAATCCGAGGCCGGACGTGCCGCCGGTGACCGCCACGCGAAGTCCCTTAAGATCGTCATTCGTTCGCATTGTCACTGCTCCTTCAATCCTCATGGAACAATGGCTACAAGTTCAAGTTAACTTGAAGTCAAGCGGGAATCGTGCTTTCCTCTGCCTATGGATTCGATGTTGACCATCACTGACGTCTCAAGGCGCAGCGGCGTTGCCTCATCGGCCCTGCGTTATTACGAAGAACGAGGGCTGATCACATCGGAGCGGGCTGGCTCAGGACACAGGCGCTATCACCGATCCGTGCTGCGCCGGGTCGCCTTCATCATCTTTGCGCAGCGCGTTGGGCTGACGCTTGAGGAGATCGGTGCCGCGCTCGGCAAGTTGCCGGCCGACCACGTCCCGTCGCGTCAGGATTGGTCGCGATTGTCGGGCGAGTGGGCAAAGCGCATCGATGAGCGTATCGACGAGTTGCAACGTCTGCGCTCCGGGCTGACCGAGTGCATCGGCTGCGGCTGTCTTTCGATGGACCGGTGCATGCTTGCAAACCCTGCCGATGTGGCAGGACGCAAGGGACCGGGGCCACGATATTGGCTCGGATAAATTGGCCCTCGGCGGTTACGCTGTCGATCTCGTGTGAAGGCGCCGCATCGAAAGGCGGCGTCACCGTCCGGCCCGCCTCCTGGCTTCAGTCCTCCGACGCTCGCCATATCGTGGTTAGTATCGCGCAGACCATCGTAAGTGCGTCCTATCAACCCAGCAGTACCTGCCTGAGCCGATGAATATGGCCCGCGCCAACCCCGCAGCAGCCGCCGATCATTGTCGCACCGGCATCTGCCCACGAGCAGGCGAAGCGTGAATAGGTGTCATCATTCAGATCGTTGCGGGTCTTGTGCAGGCCCTCGTTGGCTGCAGAATCGCCTTGCTCGCCCTCGAAGGCGTTGGCATAGACACCAATATCGAGCGTCGCGCGCCTGTTTGAGAACACTCGGGCTGCCAATTCGACCGCCAACTGCATTACTTCCGGCTTGCTGCAATTGAACAGGAGCGCCTTTGCGCCGCTCGAGGCAGCCCAGATCGCCGCGTCCTCGACCAGCTCGCCGGAACGCAGTTTCGGTTCGCCACCGTTTCGCTGTGCCATGTCATCGGCCAGCGTAAACGAGATCCAGAGCGGCTTGGCGGTCGCCGCGGTCGCCGTGCGAACGGCCGCCCCCTCGGCAATCAGGCTGAGAGTTTCGCCGAGCCACACATCCACATAAGGATCGAGATTTTCCACGAGCACCTTCAGGTAGTCCTGCACCTTCAAGGGATCGAAGTTCTGTGGCTCGTAGGAGCCGAAGATCGGCGGCAGCGAACCGGCGACCAGAACCTTCCGCTCCTGGCACGCATCCGCGGCTTCGCGCGCCAGTTGACCCGAGCGCGCGATGAGAGCGGCACCTTCCTTCCAGAAACGTTCCTCGCCGATATGAAAGGGGACCAGTGCGTAGCTGTTGGTCGTGACGACGTCCGAGCCTGCGAGAATAAATTCATCGTGGACCTTGCGAACAATCTCGGGCGAATTGATCAGCGCCAGCGCCGACCATTCCGGCTGCTTCAGTTCTGCGCCGAGACGCACGAGTTCGCGGCTCATGCCGCCGTCGAGAATGTAGAGTTTGCTCATGGGTCTGGTCTCCGAGGATGCGTGGGATCCGCGCCAAGGCGCGACCCCTGCTTCATGCAGTGATGTTAGCGCCGCACCGGTACCTGCGCTTCGAGGAGGCGGAAGGCCCGGGCGATGATGGCGGTGAGAATGAGATAAAAGACGGTAACCACGATCAGCGGCTCATAGACGAGCAGCGTGTCTTGCCGCACCTTGCTGGCCACCGCATAGAGATCCATCACCGTGACCGTGAAAGCCAGCGGTGTTGCTTTCAGCTGCATGACGATTTCGCCGCCGATCGTCGGCAGTGCGATGCGAATGGCGCGCGGCAGCCAGATGCGCCAAATCAGCGTGAAGGGCCGCATCCCGAATGCACGGCCTGCTTCCAACTCGCCCTTTGGCACCGCAAGCAGCGCGCCGCGCAATACTTCCGCCTCATAGGCCGCGTAGTTCAGCGTAAAGCTCACGGCGGCGAAGAAGAACCCCTCACGCAGGATCGGCCAGAACGGGCTTTGGCGGATGCACGGGATCATCGGCAATAGCGAACCAACACCATAATAGAGAAGCCAGAGCTGGATGAGCAGCGGCGTGCCCCGGAAGAAGGTTGCGTAGCCACGAGCAAGATGCTGCACAAGCGGGCTGCCACTGACCTGAGCGAAAGCAAGGCCGATTGCGAGGACGAAACCGAACACGACCGAGATCACCAGCAGCAATACGGTCTGTCCGGCTCCTGCCAATAAAAGTGGCCAGTAGGATGCGATCCATGAGAAGGTCATGCCTTTGTTCCTCAGGCAGGCTTCGGCTGGCCGCGCCGTACGCGGCGCTCGATCAGGCTGAAAACGACGTTGGAGACGAGTGTGAGGGCGAGATAGAGAAAAGCAGACGCAAGAAAGAACACGAAGTAGTGCTTGGTGCTGGCGCCCGCAAGTCGGGTGGAGAGCGCTAGTTCCTGGTATCCGACGACAGCGACCAGCGCGCTGTCCTTGGTGATCGACATCCACAGATTGGCAAGGCCTGGCAATGCGTTCGGCAGTAATGCCGGCAGCACGACACGGCGGAAACGCAGCATCGGCGTCATGCCGAAGGCTTTCGCCGCCTCGATCTGACCGACGGGTATGGCAAGGATGGCGCCGCGCAGCACTTCCGTCGTATAGGCGCCTTGCACGAAGCCGAGTACGGCGACGGCCACGGCAAAGCCGTTCATTTCGATCGCCGGCAGATTGAGTGTGGCCAGGAGCAGGTTGAGACCGTCCATTCCGGCATAGTAAAGACCGACGATCAAAATCAGTTCCGGAATGGCGCGGATGGCTGTCGTATAAAGATCGAGAAGGAGGCGGAGCGGCCTGTTACCGGAAAGCTTGCCAAGAGCGCCTCCCATGCCGAGCACGAGACCGATCAGAAAGGCGCCGGCGGAGATGGCGACCGTAGAAGCGGCCCCCCAAAGCAACACTCCACCCCACCCGGGCGGGTAGGGGGAGAGCAGTTCCAGGATACCTTGTTGGGTGACCGCCATCGTTCGGAACGCTTATTTTGCGCCGTAGATGTCGAAGTCGAAATACTTCTTGGTGATTTGATCATACGTGCCGCTGGCGCGCACAGCAGCGATCGCCGCATTGAGCTTTGCCTTAAGCTCCGTGTCCTCCTTGCGCAGGCCGCCGGACACACCGGCTCCGAGAATTTCCCGGTCGTCGGCGACATCACCCATCTTGGCACAGCAATCCTTGCCGCTGTCGCTCTTCAGGAAGGCATCAAGAGCAAGAGAATCGCCGAAGACATAGTCGATGCGGCCGGAAGCCAGATCCTGGAAGGCCTCGTCGAGCGTCTGGTATGTCTTCTCCTCTGCGACATCGGCGAAATATTTCATGTAGTACTCCGACTGGATGGTGGACACCTGAATGCCGATGGTCTTGCCCTTGACGTCCGCGGCGGTCGCACCTGGCTTCTCGTCCCGGGAGCCAATCAGGGTGCTGGGTGTATTGTAATATTTGTCGGTGAAATCGATCACCTTGGAGCGCTCTGCGGTATTCGACATCGATGACCAGATCACGTCGAACTTCTTGCTCTGAAGGGCCGGAATAAGGCCATCCCAGGAGAGCTCGACGATCGAGCACTTTTCCTTCATCTGCGTGCAGACGGCGTTCATCAGGTCGATTTCCCAGCCTTGCCACTCACCCGAAGCATCCTTGGCAAAAAATGGCGGATAGGATTCGTTCATGACGCCGAAGCGGACTTCGGCGTGAGCCGTAAAGGCGCAAAGAGCAAGCGCGGCGCCGGCAAGAAGTGTCGAGAGCAGTTTCATTCGCGGGATTCCCTGGCTGGTGGTGTCTGTGATGGTTCGGTGCAGGATCAGTGAGCGCGCATACCGGTGAATTCCCGACAGCGACTGCTGAGGGGAGCGTCGAAGACCTGCTCCGGCGGGCCCTCTTCTTCAATCCGTCCCTGATGCAGGAAGAGAACATGGCTGGAGACATCGCGGGCAAAGCGCATCTCATGGGTGACGAGCAGCATGGTCCGGCCTTCCTCGGCGAGATCACGAATGACCTTGAGCACTTCCGCCACGAGTTCCGGGTCGAGGGCGGAGGTCGGCTCGTCGAAGAGCATCACGGCCGGATCGACGCAGAGCGCCCGGGCAATTGCCGCACGCTGCTGCTGCCCCCCTGACAGGAAGGCTGGGTAAGCGTCGCGCTTTTCGTAAAGTCCGACCTTGCTCAGCAGAGCTTCCGCCTTCTCCAGAGCCTCTCGGCGAGGAACGTTCATGACGTGTACCGGGGCCTCAATGATATTCTCGATCACCGTCCGATGAGCCCAGAGATTGAAGTTTTGAAAAACCATGCCAAGGCCGGTGCGCATTCGCTCCACCTGTCGCCAGTTTTTCGGCTGCATCTGTCCGCCGCGAACGGGCTTCAAGGCAATTTCCTCGCCATTCACGACGATGCGTCCCCGATCCGGAATTTCCAGGAGATTGATGCAGCGCAGCAATGTACTTTTGCCAGAGCCCGACGAGCCGATGATCGAAATCACGTCGCCCTTACCGGCTTTCGCCGAAATGCCTCTGAGCACTTCATGTGGGCCGAAGCTCTTGTGCAGATTGTCCTCACGAAGGGCCTGGGATGAGGGTTCAGCCATATCGGTTCCGGTCAAAAACAATTTGCGGAGAATATCGCGAAGACGCGCAGTTTTTGCGCGCAATTTCTGGTCATTTTAGGTAATATATGCAGAAATTCGTTCCTCGTGCATCAAACATGACGGAACGTCCGTCTTGGAGGCAACTAGCCACCCCCGGACCGAAGGAGCGGGAATGGAAAAACTGGATCGTTTCGATCGCGATATTCTCGACATCGTTCAGCGCGACTGTCAGCTTACGGCTGAGACCATCGCCGAACGGGTCGGGCTTTCGACATCGGCTGTGCAAAGGCGGTTAAAACGCCTTCGCGAGGACGGAATTATCAAAACGGAAGTGGCTGTCGTCGACCGTAAGGTCACGGGAACACCGATGGTGTTTATCGTTGGAATGGAGATCGAGCGAGACAACTACGACGCGCTGGCCAAGTTTCGCCTTTGGGCGGAAAAACAGGATCACATCCAACAGGTCTATTACGTTACAGGAGCGGTGGACCTTATCGCCATCATCACCGCGCGTGACGTCGAGCACTATGACGATATCGCGGCTCTGATCATGGCGGAAAACCAACAGATCCGCCGCATGCATACCAATGTGGTATTGCGGGATGTCAAGCTCGGTCTGTTCGTACCCCTGACAAGCGACGATCACGGCCGGGAGGGTTGAAGTCGGCAGTCTTTTGGCGATCGGAGGAATAGCAAATGATGGAGGCAGACCGCCCGCCCGCCTCCATCGAGATACATGTCACCTGCCGAAAAGTGCCGGCAACCCCTTGTCTATTCCCGTTTGTTGCGCTGGACCGCCGGCAGCGAATGCCAAGGCTATCGCACCCTCCTGTGGCCGAAATTGAACATCATCCGCAGCAAACCCCGCATCTGCTCGCGCCAAAACGCGGAAGGGGTCGATGCGGCAATTGTGGTCAGCAGCACTTTCTAGTGTCTTCCCAAACACAGAAACCAGCTACGATCTTTTTTTGGCAACTGTCTATCAAATGACGCCTACTTGTGCCCCGTCACTGCCGGGCTGAAGACCAGAAGACTTAGGATCTCAAACAGCACCTGGGCACCGACCTGTGCGGTGTTGGTGGTGCTATCATATTGCGGCGCCACCTCAACGACATCGCCACCAACAAAGTTGAGCCCCTTCAGCCCGCGCAGGAGTTCCAGCGCCTCACGGGTCGTCAAGCCGCCGATCTCGGGCGTGCCTGTGCCCGGCGCAAAGGCAGGATCCAGGCTGTCGACGTCGAACGAAAGGTAGGTAGGGCCATTGCCGACGATCTGGCGTGCCTTATCGATGATCGCCGGGATGCCCATCCCGTTGATCGTCTCGGCATGGATTACCGTCATGCCGGACTCGTAGGAGAACTCCCAGAGATATTCGGAAGGACCTCTAATTCCGATCTGGATCGTGCGGGTCGGATCAAGAACGCCGTCAAGCACGGCATTGCGCATCGGCCCGCCGTGATGGAATTTCGTCTGGTCAAACGGGCCACCCGTGTCGCAGTGGGCATCGATATGGATCAGGCCGACAGGCTCCTTGGCGCCGACCGCCTTGAGGATCGGATGGGTTATGGAGTGGTCGCCGCCGACAGAGAGCGGAATGACACCTGCGTCTACGATCTGTCGGATTACGGCCTCGATATTGTCGTGGCATTGCTCCAGGCGGTAGCGGCTGGCGAACGGGATGTCGCCGATATCGGCTGCGCGGAGATCGTAAGCTGGCGCGCAGTCGAGCGCATGGTTGTAGGGGCCGATCCTTTCGATACTGCGAACCGCCCTTGGTCCAAACCGCGAACCCGGACGATTGCTGACACCGAGATCCATCGGGATGCCGACCGCCGCAACCTGCAGGTCACCAAAGTCGGGGGCGGCGAAATTGACTTCCTTGTAGGGCAAGCCCGCAAAAGTCGAAATTCCAGAATAGGGCGCAGCGCGCGTGCCGCCCCTGAAGATCTTTTCAGCCACGCGCCGGAAACGCGGATCGAAGAATTCCGCGTTTCCGGCGAACTTCTTGCGCAGTTCCTCCAGGCGCCTTTTCAACTCGACCATTTTCTTGTCCCTTTCAAAATGCTCAACACGATCCCGATAAGCCCGACCCGCTCGCCACAGGCAGCATCCGATTAGACTATTCCTAAGTGCGCTGCGAGAGGTGCTCGTGAATGGCCAGCCACTCGCCGGTTGGCTGCTTCGCGAAAACGATGGTTTCGCGCTCCATGCTCGTCGACACTTCGCCGTCAAAGCTGAGGTCCGTCTCAACGGAATGTGTGAATATGGCAATGGAGCCGGCGATCTGGACGTCTCTGTCGCTCGAGCGGCAGCCGCGAACACGAAAACCGTCGCGCGTCTCCCAAACAGCCCACTGCGCCTCGTATTCGCCACGGCTGGCGAGCCGCCGGTCGAGGTTGTGAAATATGAAGGTGGCCTCCGGCGCAAAAGCAGAGAAATAGCTGTCGCGATCGTGCCTGCCGAAAGCGTCGATGAGGCGGTCTGCCGCGGCAAGCACGGCGTATTGCTGATGTTCCATCCCTTAAGTTCCCAGTTATTGAAGTCTTGGGCTGCTGATCAAGACAGCAAGCGGCCTGTTCTGTCGCCCGACACGCTCCTTGAGTGTCTCAAGTGTCATCGCTTCATCTTTGACGAACTCGAGGAACATCATATTGAGGTTATTAAAGACCATCTGGCCCACCGCGACCGTGTCGATCCCGGGCATGACGGCGCCGCGAAGCTGAAGTTTCTGGACCAGCATCGAAACCTGGTCGCACAGACGGCCGTCGAGTTCGGTGTACCGGCGGCTGAACGGGCTCTCGGGCTGCTGGATTGAGAAAGCCATGGCTGTGCGCCACATCTCCTTGCTGAGATAGACGAGCGAATGGTCGAAGTATTGGTCGATCAGGACCTGAAGCGCGTCGAGCGTTGTGGCAGGAGGGTTTTCGACGATTGACATGCCCGATTCCAGAACCTCCTCGACCTCCATGGAAACCGTGGCGACAAGAATATCTCCCTTATTTTCATAGTAATTGTAGACCGTGCCGACCGACACCTCCGCGCGCTCGGCAATGTCCTCGATCCGCGCGCTGTCATAGCCGACTTCACGAAACAGGCTCGCCGCCGCTTCCAGTATGCGACGATTACGATCGGCTTTCTGCCTAGCACGCAGTCCCGTCATGTCTGCTCTTTCGAATAATGAATGCCCTCAAAAATGATATTGACTTAAAAAATGAACTCATTCAATCTTTTTCATGAAGACGCCGAAACGAGCGTCACTGACCAGAGGGCAACATCATGACCGATCTTATTGCAGGCATATCTGCGCGCAGATTTTTGACATCCGCCGCCACATTGGCTCTTGCAGCGGCATCTGCTGCGCTGAGTTCGGCGCCCGTTCTGGCGCAGGATGAGTTGAACGCACTTGTCTGGTGCGACCACACCGATCCGGCATTGATCGAGCCATTCGAGAAAGCGAACAACGTCAAGGTCAACCTGAAGGAATACGAGGGCACCGGCGCTGGGCTTTCCATCATCGACCAGTCGCGCCCGGGAGACTGGGACGTGCTGGTTATTGACGGCGTCGACGTTCAGCGCGCTGTCGACAAGGAGATCCTTGCGGAGATGCCAGCCGATGCGCTTCCGAACGCGGATATCTTCCCTGAGGTGCGCATGGAGGCCAACAACAGTCGAGATGGCAAGATCTACGCCGTCACCGAGAAATTCGGCTACAATACCGTTTCATACGACAAGACGAAGGTTGATCCTGCCGACATGAAGGACATGTCGAAGCTCTGGTCAGAGAAATACAAGGGTCGTATTGCCGTCTATGACTACTATCTGCCGATGATCGGCTTGACCGGGATCGATCTCGGCAAGGCGACCTCGAGCCTTACGGATGCCGATATGCCGGCTATCAAGGACAAGCTCCTTGCCCTGAAGGCCAACGCCAAGCAGGTCAGCGACGTCGTATCGTCGCAGACGGCGCTTGCGACAGGCGAGGTGGACATAGTTTTCGGCGGCGGGGAGTGGCTGACCGCGGGATTGGTAAAGGACAAGCCCAACCTCGACTGGACCATTCCGGAGCAGGGCGCGGTGCGCTGGGCGCAGTCAATCGGCGTCATGAAAAGTTCGACGAAAAAGGACCTCGCTCTGAAGTTTGTGCAGTATATCGTCAGCCCCGAAGGACAGGCGCGGCTTGCGACCTCTTCCTGCTACTGGGCTATGCCTGCAAACGCCAAGGCAGGCGAGCATCTGACCGCCGAACAGAAGACCGCTCTGCGCTGGAACGAGCAGGCCGATTACCTCAAGCGCACGCAGCTTTATCCGATCCCAAGTGCTGAACTGGACGCAAAGATGCAGGATGCCTGGACAGAGATGCTTCAGAACTGACGCCTTTGCCCTTTCTGCGTCCGATCACCATACCCTCTCCCTGACCCTGGGAGAGGGCACCGGAGGCTTGTCCGTGCCTGCTTATTCTCTTGAAGATGCCGAACGCCGCAAAGCCTGGGGATTTGTCGCCCCGGCTCTCGTCTGGACAATCGTCTTCTTTGTCGCCCCCTTTCTCTTCATGGCGGCAATGAGCCTCTGGACGCAACAAGGCGGATCGATCGTTCACGTCTGGAACTTTGGCAACTACATCGCCTTTTTCGAAAAGGATGCTCTTTTCCGCGGACTGACAAACTCGCTGGAAATTACCGCTATCGTCACCGTCCTCTCGGTCCTTTTTGCCTATCCGCTTGCCTGGATCATTGCCGAGCGGGTGCCACAAAAATACCAGCGAACGACGTTGATCCTTGCAATCCTGCCGTTCTGGACCTCCTACGTCGTACGGTCCTATTCCTGGCTGCTGGTACTGTCGCGCAATGGCGTGATCAATCAGACATTGATCAAAATCGGCGTAATCAGCGAACCGTTGGAACTCGCCAGCAACCGCACGGCAACGGTCATCGGCTTTGTTCATTTCTTCGTCATGCTTTTGACCCTGACAATTTATGCCAATCTCGCGCAGCTCTCGCCAAACTATCGCCGCGCGGCAGCCGACCTCGGTGCGAATGCGTTTCAGACGTTCTGGCATGTCGTTCTGCCGCTGACCATGCCGGGTATCATGACAGGCGCTTTCCTGACCTTCGTGCTTTGCATCGGTGACTACGTCACGCCGCAGATTCTCGGAGGCAACAATGAACTTGTGCTGCCGCAGATCATCATGCTGCAGCTTGGTCGCCGCGCGGATTTCCCGATGGCTGCAACACTCTCGATCGTCCTGATGCTTGTGGTTACCGCCGCTTACGTTGCCTGCGCACGCTGGCTGAAAATCGAGAGAACATAATGACGCGCGACAGGCTCACCAACATTATCTCCGGCATTTACGGCGTCCTGATCTTTGGCTTCATCTTCCTGCCAGTTATTGTCCTCGTACTATTTTCCTTTCAGGATGGGCGCCTGCCGGTGCCACCGTTCAACGGCTTCTCGTTGCAATGGTACGAGGCCGTCTTTGCCGATCGCAAGCTGATGTCGGCGCTGCTGCACTCCTTGCTGGTGGCCACATCATCATCTTTCCTTGCCTGCCTTCTCGGATTTCTGGCCGCTTATGCGCTTGCGCGCTTCAAGCTGCCGGGATCGATCCTTCTACGTGGCTTGCTTATCGCGCCAATGACCGTCAGTTATCTTATTATTGCGCTCGGGCTTTTGACGGCCCTCAATGTCGCTGGCATCGGTCTTTCGCTCTGGACCGTCGGCATCGGTCACGTGGTGATCAATTTGCCGCTCTGCTTTGCGATCATCTATTCGTCGATGGGCGACCACCATATCAACATCGAGCGGGCCGCGCGGGATCTCGGTGCAAGTGACATCAAAGTCATGGCTCTCGTGACCGCGCCTATGCTGCTGCCGTCGCTTTTTGCCTCCTTCTTTTTGTCCATGACGTTCAGCTGGGACGAATTCATAATCGCATTCTTGCTGTCGCGCTTCGACGTGACGCTCCCCGTCGAGATCTGGAGCCTGCTTCGTTCCGGTCTCAATCCAAAGACCAATGCCATCGGATCACTGGTATTTCTCGTTTCGGTGACGTTGCTGGTCGTCTTGGAAGTGTTCCTGTTTGGAAGGACAAAGAAATCATGACCGCGACGGTTTCCATCGAGAACGCGACGAAGACATTCGGCAACTTCACGGCGCTCGACGATGTTTGCCTCGAGATAAATGCTGGCGAATTCATCGTTCTGCTCGGGCCGTCCGGCTGTGGCAAGACGACGCTTTTGTCCATCCTTGGAGGCTTCCTTGTGCCGACCAAAGGGCGGATTGCGATCGGCGGCAAGGAGATGACCAACGTCCCGCCGGCAAAGCGTCCAACAACAACGATGTTTCAGGACTATGCACTCTTCCCACACATGAAGCTCAAGGACAATGTCGGCTTCGGCCTTAGAATGCGCGGTGTCGGCAAGGCGCAGCGCGAGGAGCGCGCGAAGGCCTTCCTCGACCTTGTCGGCCTCAAGTCTTCCGCGGACAAGAAGCCACACGAGCTATCGGGTGGTCAGCGCCAGCGCGTGGCACTCGCCCGCGCCCTGGCTGTCGATCCCGACGTGCTTTTGC
The DNA here is from genome assembly GCF_000312665.1 of Rhizobium mesoamericanum STM3625. Classification (GTDB taxonomy): domain Bacteria; phylum Pseudomonadota; class Alphaproteobacteria; order Rhizobiales; family Rhizobiaceae; genus Rhizobium; species Rhizobium mesoamericanum. The sequence goes on from NZ_HF536773.1 coordinate 1,105,566, forward strand.
TCGACGAACCGCTCGGCGCACTCGACCTCAAGCTTCGCCGGCAGATGCAGGACGAATTGAAGGCGATCCAAAAACGCGTCGGCACAACTTTCATTCACGTCACCCATGATCAGGAAGAGGCAATGGCCATCGGCGACCGGATCGTCGTCATGAACCAGGGCAAGATCGAAGACTTTGGACCACCTTCTGAAATTTACATGCGCCCGCGCTCGCTTTTTGCAGCTGGCTTCATGGGTGAAGTGAACTTCGTTCCTGGCACGATCAGCGATGTTGATAGCAGCCACGCCATCGTCGAAACGCGGCTGGGCAAGGTCTCGTTGCCGAAAGCCTGTTTCACAGCGGGCACGCCGTCCGCCGGCCAGCCGACGACACTTTGCATCAGGCCGGAACATTTCCGCCGGGCTGGCGAAGGGGATGTCGCTGTCACAGCGCTCGGCCAGGCCACCGTTGCCAGCAGCGCCTTCTTCGGCACGCACTATCGGTGCCATCTGGCGCCCGCCAGCGCTCCGGAAACGAGCATCATCGCACACATGCCGCAATCGGCGGCCGTGATGGAGGGCCAGGCAGTCAACATTGCCGTCAATGTTGGCGATATCGTAGCCTTGCCGTCGAAACAGGCATAGGCTGAGACGATGCAGCGTGTCGACCCGGACAAATGGTACCAAGTGAAACGGCTGGCGGATGACGTCACCCTCATTTCTGAGCCGTTCATCCAGGAATTTTACCGATGCAACATCTGGCACGTGCGCGGGCGCGATCGCGACATGCTTGTCGACAGCGGCATGGGCGTTGTTTCGTTGCGCGAATGGGTACCGCTTGTCACTGAGCGCGATCTGATCGCAGTCGCAAGTCACACCCATTTCGACCATATTGGTTGCCATCACGAGTTCGAATGCCGGGCGGTCCATTCAGCCGAATCCGATCTGCTTGCCAATCCGACGCGGGCGAACACGCTTGCCGACCCCTACGTCACCGATGACATCTTCGAGGCGCTACCGCCCGAGCCTTATTGCTCGAAATGCTACGGCGTGAAGAAGGCACCGGCCACGCGTATCCTGGAGGACGGTGACGTTATCGATCTCGGTGACCGTACCTTCGAGGTGATCCATACGCCCGGCCACTCGCCTGGCGGTATTGCTCTTTGGGAAGCAAGGACGGAAACGCTCATTTCTGGTGATCTTCTCTATGATGGACCACTGATTGAAGACGCTTATCATTCCAACGAGGACGATTACCTCGCCTCGATGGAGCGCCTTTTGACCATTCCGGCCCGCGTCGTGCATGGCGGGCATTTTCCAAGCTTCTCTGGCGAGCGATACCGCCAGTTGATCACGGACTGGCTGGACAAAAAACACAAGAAAATCTGACGGGAGTAACAGCATGCTCGACAAACGCAAATTCTATATCGATGGCGAATGGGTCGCGCCGCTGGTGGCAAACGACCTTGAGGTCATCAATCCGGCGACCGAACAGCCGGTTGCGGTTATTTCGATGGGTACGGCCGCCGACATCGACCGTGCGGTTGCGGCTGCCAAGAAGGCTTTTGCGACCTACAGCCGCACAAGCGTCGAGGAGCGCCTGGCGCTCCTCGAAAGACTGCTCGAGATTTACAAACGCCGCTACGAAGAGATGGCACAGACGATCACGCTCGAGCTCGGTGCACCGATCACCATGAGCCGCGAACAACAGGCCGACGTTGGCGTCGGTCACCTCAAGGGCTTCATCGATGCACTGAAATGGCTGAAGATGCGCGACACACTGCCGAACGGCGACGTCCTTCTGCGTGAGGCAATCGGCGTCTGTGGGCTCATAACCCCGTGGAACTGGCCGATCAACCAGATTGCGCTGAAAGTGGTTCCGGCGCTGGCAACAGGCTCGACCTGTGTACTGAAGCCTTCCGAATTCACACCGCTCAACGCCCTGCTCTATGCGGAAATGGTGCATGAGGCGGGCTTCCCTGCCGGCACCTTCAACCTTGTGACCGGCGACGGTGTCAATGTCGGAGCCGCGCTGTCGAGGCATAGGGATGTCGATATGATGTCCTTCACCGGCTCGACCCGTGCGGGCATTGCCGTCAGCAAGGATGCGGCGGACACGGTCAAGCGCGTGACGCTGGAACTCGGCGGCAAGTCGCCCAACCTCGTATTCGAGGATGCCGATCTGGAGGATCGCGTAACGGCAAGCGTGCTTGAATGTTTCAACAATTCGGGGCAGTCCTGCGATGCGCCGACCCGCCTCATCGTGCAGAGTTCGGTCTACGATAAGGCCGTCGAAATTGCCGAGCGCGTAGGCCGCGAAGCAAAGGTTGGCCATCCGGCAGAAGAAGGTGGCCACATCGGCCCGCTTGTCAGCGACATCCAATTCGGCCGCGTGCAGGCATTGATTGACGCCGGTATTGCCGAAGGCGCGCGCGTTCTCGTCGGCGGAGCCGGCAAGCCGGAGGGCTTTGAGACCGGATATTTCGTCAAGCCGACGATTTTCGCCGACGTCAACAATGACATGCGGATCGCTCGAGAGGAAGTATTCGGGCCAGTGCTGGCCATCATGAGGTTTGACACCGAGGAGGAGGCGATCGCGATCGCCAACGATACGAACTATGGACTGGCTGCCTATGTCCAGACGGGTGACCCGGATCGCGCCGAGCGCGTCGCGACAAGGCTGCGGGCCGGAATGGTTCACATCAACGGTGCGCCGCATCGCTATGGAAGTCCCTTCGGCGGCTATAAGCAATCCGGCAACGGACGGGAAGGTGGAGTGTTCGGGCTGGAGGATTTTCTTGAGGTCAAGACCCTTCATCGACCTGATGCAGCGTGATCGAAACATGCCCCTGATGATGTCAAGTTGACCTGAGAAAGGGCTTCTAACCGCGAACGAAAAACTGCCAGGTCACCATATTGGTGAACTGAGAAAGCTGTTCGGCAGCACACGACACAAAAGGTCGTCGTGTCCGCCGCGATGCGATTGCGACAAGTGGACTTTGCCTGGTTCAGTCGACACTCTCGCGAGAGCGGCCGCAAACAAAATGGCGGCCACTCCTGACCTATGCCTTTAACGAAAAGGCATCGCTCTCGCCGGGCGCGAGCTCGAGAGGCCAAATCGTGTTGCGGGCACCCTTCGGGTAGTGTTCGGCATAGGCGGGCATCGTCGCAAGCAAGGTTTCAGCGAGCTCGACGCCGAGATCGCGCAGCGACATGCGGAAGCAGGTAAGCGATGGCTGCAGGAATTTGCCGCGCGGTTCTTCGCGAAAACCGATGACCGCAAGGTCGCGCCCGGGAACGATGCCCGCTTCGTTCAGACGCCGGTAAAGGCCGATCGCCATGAGCTCGTATATGAGTATGATTGCGGTCGGCTTGCGGTCGAGCCGCAGCATCTCGTGACCGGCCTGATAGCCGCCCTGCTCGCTCGATTTGACGCGGATTACCAGCGACGGATCGTAGGCGATGCCATGTCGTTCAAGCGACTGGCGATAGGCATCAACGAAAATATAGCCGAGGTTGATGTCGTTGGACGGCGCTGCGACGGCGATCCGGCGATGCCCCTTCGACACCAAGCGATCAACAGCGCACGCGGCAACACCCTCGAAATCAAGGTCGATCCAGGTGTGGTTGCCGCCGGATGTGCTGCGCCCGAGCGCGACGAAGGGAATCTTGGCCTTGACGAGAAGATCGATGCGCTTGTCGACGCGCTGTGTGGCCGAAATGATCATTGCGTCGACGATGCGCCGCGCGACCATCCGCTTCAGATATTCGTACGGGTCTTCATCGTTGGGGCACGGCAGCATGAGCAGGTCAAGCTTATGACGCGACAGGACGCTCTGCAGGCCGCCGGTAACGCCGAGGAAGAAGTTATCACTGTTTTCGACCGTTTCCTTGCTGGATTCAATCATCAGGCCGATGACGTTTGTCGTGCCTTGGCGCAGGCTCCGTCCCGACTGGTTCGCCACGTAGCCCAGCTCTTCGGCGGCCGCGAGCACGCGCTTGCGCGTTTCCTCGTTGACATCGGGCCGGCCATTCAGCGCACGCGAAACCGTCCCGATCGAAATGTCGAGATGCTTTGCGAGTTGGCGAATTCCCCTCATCTGCGGCAATCTTCCTCCCGATTGAAAGCCTCGCCTTCCTATCTGCCATACTAAAACGTTTCCGGAAAGCGCCCTTGATCGCCCGCCGAGTAGCCTCCTGGTTTCAAATTGCCATTGAGCCGGAGGTCGCCAATGCGACCATGGCCACAATGGCACCGGCTGCGGCTCCACTGGATTTGGCCATTGCGTCGGGCAGCCGTGCATGGCGCGACGGCGACAAGAGCTGCAGTAATTCAGACAGGCCTGCGCCGATCACACAAGCGAGGGCAACCAGTGCTGCGGAGCGTGAATAGCCGAGCACAAAGAAGAACGCCATCGCCGCGAAAGCCAGGCTCCGATCAAGGTTGACGTAGGTGATCGTCCGCGGCCGCAACCGGATGGGGGCAATCGTCACGAAAAGGATGAATACAAGCAGCGCCCACGCGATGGCTTGTGCAACGACGATCAGGCTCAACCCGCTCACAATCTGATCAGCCAAGTCGGACATCCTCTTGTCGCTTTTCAGGAACATTGCCCAAGGCTTGGCATATTTTCAACTATGAGATGAAGCAACAAGATTCACGAGTCCAGCGAACCGTTGAAGACTTCCGCATCTCGCAACGCCGGCGCGACGGCGTCCTTTCCTGAAAGGATGGGCATCGTATCCAGTGGCCAATGAATACTCAGCGTGGGGTCATTCCAGATGATCGCCCGCTCGTTCTCCGGCGAATAGAAGTCAGTGGTCTTGTAAAGGAACTGCGCTGTTTCGGACAGAACGAGGAAGCCATGCGCGAAACCGGCCGGAATCCAGAGCTGACGTTTGTTGTCAGCGGACAGGATTTCCCCGACCCATTTGCCAAACGTCGGTGATCCCTTACGAAGATCGACAGCAACGTCAAATACCTCGCCCTCAACGACACGCACCAGCTTTCCCTGCGGTTGTTTGATCTGGTAGTGCAGGCCTCGCAGCACGCCCCTTGCCGATTTGGAATGATTGTCCTGCACGAAGCTGACATCACGACCGACCACCGCTTTGAACTGCGCTTGGTTGAAGCTTTCGAAGAAAAAGCCGCGGTCGTCGCCATAGACCGTAGGCTCGATCAGCAATACGTCGACAATTGCCAGCGATTTTGCCTTCATTGACTTGCGGCCTCCGTAATGAGGCGCAGGAGATATTTGCCGTAGCCGCTCTTGGCAAGTGGCGCCGCCAGTTGCTCGAGATGGCGGCTGTCGATCCAGCCATTGCGGAAGGCAATCTCCTCTGGGCATGAAACCTTCAGGCCTTGGCGATGTTCCAGCGTCGAAATGAACTGGCCGGCGTCGAGGAGAGAGTCATGGGTGCCCGTGTCCAGCCAGGCATATCCCCGACCCATTATTTCCACGGTCAGGTTACCGTCATTTAGGTAGCGGCTATTAAGGTCGGTGATCTCCAATTCGCCCCTCGCCGAAGGCCTGAGCTGCTTGGCAAACTCAACTGCCCGCTCGTCGTAGAAATAAAGCCCGGTCACGGCAAAGTTCGATTTGGGTTGAGACGGTTTCTCCTCGATTGAGAGGGCCTTGTTTGCGCTGTCGAATTCAACAACGCCATAGCGCTCCGGGTCAAGCACATGATAGGCGAAAACGGTTGCTCCCGTTTCGCGCGACATACCGCTTTGCAGCAACAATGGCAGATCGTGCCCATAGAAGATATTGTCGCCGAGCACGAGCGCCGAGGGCGCTCCACGGAGAAAGTCCTCGCCGATGATGAACGCCTGGGCAAGACCGTCCGGCGAGGGCTGCACCGCATAGGAAAAACGCACGCCCCACTGGTGGCCGCTGCCAAGCAGAGCTTCGAAGCGCGGCGTATCCTGTGGCGTCGAGATCACCAGAATGTCGCGAATACCAGCAAGCATCAGCGTGCTTAGAGGGTAGTAGATCATCGGCTTGTCGAACACGGGCAGCAGCTGTTTGCTGATCGCCAGTGTCGCCGGATGAAGCCTCGTGCCAGAGCCGCCGGCGAGGATAATGCCTTTTCGAGTCACGACTGCAGCTCCCGTTTTCTAAGTTGCTGAAGCATTCTTTCCACGTGGACGGTCCAGTCCGGCAACTCCAATCCGAGGCGATCAGCGAGCGCATGACTGTTGAGCACGCAATTGCGTGGCCGCGCCGCTGGCAGAGGATATTCCTCGGTTGCAATCGGCTCGATGTTCGTGACATCCGCCTGCAAGTCAAAGCCCAGCTCACGGGCACGCCTGACGACGTGGCAAGCAAGCTCGTACCAGCTGGTTCGGCCTTGTGCCGTCGTGTGATAAATACCATCAGGGAGATGCTCGAGGCGATGCGCGGCTACCGCCAGAGCCGTCACGTCGGCAATCAGTTCCGCCGATGTTGGGGCGCCAAACTGATCGGCCACGACGCGCAGGTTAGGACGCTCCCGGGCCAGGCGCAGGATGGTGTTGATGAAATTGGCGCCTTCTGCGGAGAAGACCCAGCTCGTTCGCATGAGGATGAACTTGCATCCGGACGTCTGAACCGCCCGTTCACCCGCCCGCTTTGATCGGCCATAGACACTCAACGGGTTCGCCTCGTCGGTTTCCACGTAGGGATCCTGCTTCCGGCCGTCGAACACGTAATCCGTCGAATAGTGAACAAGGGTCGCCCCGTGCGCCTGTGCAAAGCTGGCAATGGTTGCGACGGCATCGGCGTTGATACGAAAAGCCCGGTCGGATTCGGTTTCCGCCAGGTCGACCTTCGTCCAAGCCGCCGCGTTGACGATGAGATCTGGAGCGTGGGCTTCCAGAGTTGCGGCAATTTTATCAGTTGATTCGAGGTCCAGGCCGTCCCGCCCGAGTGCTGTGACCGTGCCGAGGGGAAGCAACGTGCGCTGGAGTTCGAAGCCGAGCTGGCCGGTCTTGCCAAGGAGCAGGATGTTCATGCGTATTGCTTCGCTATCCAGTTGCGGTAGCTGCCCGACGTGACCGCCGTAACCCAGTCGGAATTGTCGAGATACCAACGCACTGTTTGCCTGATCCCGCCTTCCAGCGTCTCCGACGGTCGCCAGCCCAACTCCGCCTCGATCCGGTTCGCATTGATCGCATATCGCCGATCATGTCCGGGTCGATCACTGACAAAGGTGATCTGGCTCCGGTAGGAGGTTCCGTCCGCCTTCGGTTGAAGCTCGTCGAGCACGGCACAGACCATGGTGACAACGTCGAGGTTGGTCCGCTCGTTCCAGCCGCCGATATTGTACGTGCGTCCTGGCAGACCGGCTTCCAAGACACGCCTGACGGCGCTGCAGTGATCCTTGACGTAGAGCCAATCACGAATTTGCTGGCCATCGCCGTAAAGAGGCAACAGGCGTCCCTGCAGGGCATTGTGAATGACCAGCGGAATGAGCTTTTCCGGAAAATGATACGGGCCGTAATTGTTTGAGCAATTTGTGGTGAGGACGGGCAAACCGTAGGTGTGGTGATAGGCCCGCACAAGATGATCGCCGGCCGCCTTGCTGGCGGAATAGGGACTGTTGGGCTGATAGCGCGTCTGTTCGTCGAAGGCAGGATCGTCCGCGGCAAGCGTGCCGAACACTTCGTCCGTGGATACATGCAGGAAACGAAAAGCCTGGCGATCCTGTTGTCTTGCCCAATAGGCCCGCGTTGCTTCGAGCAGCCGGAAGGTTCCCACGATGTTGGTTTGAATGAAATCCTCTGGGCCGTGAATGGACCGATCGACGTGGCTTTCAGCAGCGAAATTAATCACGGCTCTTGGCTTGTGCCGTTCCAGCAAGCTCGCGACCAGTGTCGCGTCGCCAATACTCCCATGCACGAAGATGTGTCTGCTGTCGCCGGCAAGCGAATCCAGATTGCGAATGTTGCCGGCGTAGGTCAGCGCGTCGAGATTGAGAACAGTCTCATCATGTTGCGATAACCAATCGAGAATGAAGTTCGAGCCAATAAAACCGGCGCCGCCAGTCACCAAAATCATCGCTTACTCACCTCTCCAGCAAACTCAAACACACGACAGCGATAAGACCCTAGTAGACGTTGCGACGGTCAATGACCGTGACTGCGGTCCAGAAGACTATTTTCAGATCCAGCCACAGTGACCAGTTGTTGATGTACCAGAGGTCATGACGAACACGATCAGCCATCCGGTCCACAGTCGGCGTTTCGCCGCGGCATCCATTGATCTGAGCCCAGCCAGTGAGGCCCGGTTTGACATGCCTGCGTGAGGCGTATCGGGCGATAAGCGCTCCGTAAATATCATCGTGTACCAGCGCATGCGGACGCGGTCCGACCACCGACATATCGCCTCGAAGGATGTTCCAGAATTGAGGCAGTTCGTCCAGACTGGTTGACCGGATGAAGCTGCCGACCCGAGTGACCCGAGGATCGTTGCGAGTTGCCTGACGCACGTTGATGGAATCTTCCATCACGGACATGCTGCGGAACTTCAGGATGCGAAACGCGCGACCGTTATAGCCCTTTCGCGATTGCGCAAAAAAGACTGGTCCGGGGCTGTCGAGTTTGATGGCAGCCGCGATAACGACACAGATCGGAAACATGACCACCAAGGCGGCAATCGAAAAGACAATGTCGAACGCCCTTTTCAGCCCGCGCTCGTAATAGTCGAGCGGCGGCCGGTGTGTCTGAAAGACGCGCCGTTCCCCGACGGTTTGCGCCAAGCCTTCGACGACATCGCCAACAATGCCGCCGAACATGACGCTTACGGGCACACAGAATTGGCGAAGAGCGATCAGACACTGTTCCAGCGCAGGCAAGTTCCCATAATCACTCCAGGCGACAAGCACCTCATCGACGTCGGTGATGCCATGCTTCTCATAGGCTTCGCTTGCTGACGCCAAGGCCATATTGGCTTCGGTAATTCGCATCGTGTGCTTAACACAAAGGCCGCTCAGTGCGGCGCGTTGAACGACAGGCTCGGTCGGCATCGCACCCGGACAAATCAGCAGTACTCTGCGGCTTGGAAACGCCGCACGCGCAACGGCTCTGCTGAGGTGGCGGTGCCAGAACAGGCGCAATGCGATCAGTCCACCTATCGAGAAAACCGCAGTCGTGATGATTGCGCCCCGAGATATTGTCGTACCGATCTTCAGGAACAGGACAACAGCGAGAAGGAACAAAAAAACTGCAGGCAGGAATGCGGAAATCCATAGCAACTGGCGACGGAACGAGAGCAACTCGCCAGGTCGATAGGCATGGATGCCAAACATGGCCAGAACGAAAATCGTGGCAACAAGCAAGCCGATGCCAACGTAAAGCGACGGATCGGCGAGGCCGCCGAAGACGAGCCGTTCGTAGAACAAGTGGCCGGCAGCGCTTGCCGCGATGAGAAGAATGAAATCGAACGCCGCCGCGAAGCCGGTAATCGCAATGCTGTTGAAACCGAACCATTTCCGGTCGCTCTTGACGGAAAGATGCGGGCCCCAGTTCTGCTCGACTGGAATGGTCATGATTCACACCCTCAACCCTGCCGTATAGTTAGCACGGGTTAAACGGGCCCAACAATTAACCTAGAATACGCCTTATTGCGTAACAACTTGGACAATTGTCGATTATACTTCGCGCGTATCGGTCGCAGCGCGGTATTTATTCACGAGTAATTGAAACTCAATTCAAGATATACTGCTATATATGCAGAATTAACGATGCGTTGTTTGGCGCATTCAGGGAACCCGTGTATCGGTGGAATCAATCCATGTCATTGGCTGCTAAAATGCAGCGCTGCCGCTTGCTAGATGCCGTCTCAGACGCTGGGCAGCCTAGAAAATGCAGTGGCACTCGGGTGTTCTTATTGCCGCGCGACCAAAGCCGTATTCCGTGCCGCCTTAACCAAGATCTTGCGCCGGCCATGGCTTAGATCACCCGCTGCCATGTAGCGGCAGCTTCACGATTCTTGCTGGTTGCGCTCTGGACGCGTTGGCGAGCGACAGCGCGGATTCTCCCGAAGACTCGGGTCCCGAGGGTCGCTGCTACCTTGGTATGTCGAGCTTGTTTATTGCAAACGTATAATTGCTGCCTGTGCCCCCGCGGCTGACCACCAGTTTGCGTGTCTTGGTTATGATGCGCGCGAAATTTCCGTCTGTTGTAATCGACCGCGCAGTCGAAATCGTGGCGTAGCTTTCCCCCGGGAATTTTTGAGGGCATGCCTTGCCACCGGTGGCATAGATGCGCGCGCCGCCTTTCTCGTAGCGCTGCTGAATAGGCCGGCCATTGGCGTCGGCAAGAACCTTACAGCCGGGCGCATTCGGAACCGGAATAATCCTATACCAGGGACTGTCTGCGAGAACGCTGGGCGCGGATAATGACAGCAGGGTGGAGGTAACGAGGAATAGTCTCAACATGGTCCAGCTCCTTCATTCTCAGGAATATAAAGCTATATTAGCTCATGTTGATGGACAAGATTTTTTCGAGTCACAAGAAGAAAAACGACATTATATCTGTTTATCTATCAATCATTTGCCATAGTCACGTGAGATATTCCTAAAATATCTTAGGGCAAACGCATCCGTTTACTTGCCCCGAAGATATGCTTCTTCCACTGCCAGATAGGTCCTTTGAAGATTGCGAAGAGGTTCACAATGACTCATGGATCTTTGACGTGCTTTCTTTTCGCCCGCTTGGTTGCCTTTTGCAGTTGCACGGTGCTAGCGAGTGCAAGTTTTGCGGCAACAATTGATGTTTTTCCTTCGTCAATGCACGGCATCCAGGCTGCTCTCAACAGAGCACAGCCCGGCGACGTAATCCGGCTGAGACCCGGAGTGTACTATGAAGATTTCAAGACGGTCCGAAACGGCAGGCCGGGAAAACCGATCGTGATCACCGGTCCTCGGTCAGCAAGCGTCAGGGGAGCCGGTGCACCAAGAGTGATCGAAATCAACCACGACTATGTGGAACTGCGCGGCTTCACCGTCGATGGCAAGTTCGGTGCCGGCAACACCAATGGGAGCTACCGCGACAAGCTCATCTACGTAATTGGTAAGACGCCCGGAGACGGTGTAACGGGCCTGCGGATCTTGAACATGTCCGTCAAGAACGCCGGTGGCGAATGCATCAGGCTTCGCTACCAGACGCGCCGCAATGAAATCGCCTATTCGCAGATCAGCAATTGTGGCCGCTATGACTTCGCCTTCCGGGATGGCGGTAAAAATGGTGAGGGCATCTACATCGGTACGGCGCCGGAACAGCGAGGCGCGCATGGAGCTCCGGACCGATCCGTTGACGCCTCCGACGCCAATCACATCCATCACAATGTCATCGACACAAGGGGCAACGAGTGCGTTGATATCAAGGAAGGGTCAAGCCGCAACGTCGTCGAGCATAACCAATGCTCCGGCCAGCAGGACAAGAACTCTGGCGGCTTCGATTCTCGCGGCAACAACAATGTCTTCCGCTACAACACCGTCAGCAATGTTCGCGGCGCGGGTGTGCGTCTCGGCGGAGACAGCGATAGGGATGGCATCAACAACGATGTTTACGGCAATACGTTTCGCAAGGTCGGCGTAGCGGTCGTGCGAGCTGAACGCGGTCCACAGGGCAAGGTTTGCGGCAACAACTCGCAAAGCAATTCCGAAACGACGCAAAAGAAGAAGGGCAAGGTTCAGCTCGAGCCGCTAGCTGGCTGCTAACCGGTCGTTTCCCAGGTACAGGTGTCGGTTCAGTTGGATGACAGCTTCTGGAGCGCGGCGCGCGCCAGCGGATATCCGCCCGCCGCCGATTTCTCCAACCACTGTCGCCCTGTGGCGTCGTCTTGCGGTTTATCGGTCGACTGCAGCATCATCATCCCGAGTAAGTACTGAGCTTCCGGATCGTTCTGCTTGGCTGCGCTCTCGCGATAGGTCTGTGCTGTTTCAAGCGAGGCAGTAACGCCGGTACCATAGTAGTAGGCATCGCCCAGCACCTTTGACGCCGACACGTAACCGCTGGCTGCGGCCGATTGAAGGCTTGAGACAATCAGATCCTTCCCTTTCTTGTCGACATCTGAACGCGCGAGGGCCTTTGAGAGATAATCGATGGCATCGGCGTTACCGCGTTCCGCCAGTGTTCGGAATATCGAAATCGCCTCGTTGACGGCCTGCGGCTGATCCCTCTTCCACAGGACCTGCGCCATCACCTTGAGTGCATTTGGGTCGGCTGCCCGTCCTTCCGCCCGGATGGCGGCCATTGCTTCATCTTGGACGGAGGCTGGATAGTCGAGATTGAGCAATTGCTTCGCGGGTCGGCCTGCGTCCACCGGGTTGAGCGCCATTGATTGCAGAAGCAACTCGGAGCTCGCGGCCATATCCTCAGGCGTCTTGCTGAGTACGATGCGCGTGGCCATCTCTGTATAGAGCTTTGCCCGGCGAGCCGGCTCAAGCCTGGCGGCCCATTTCTTCGCTTCGGGGATGTTCTTGGGGGTGCCACGGCCTTCGGCCAGCGCAAGCGACGTTGCCTCGATGCCCTTGGCGTTCCCGACAACGGCCGCCCATCGGTACCACTTATAGGCAACCACGTCATTTTGTGGGACATCGAGCCCGGCGTATTGAATCAGTCCGTAGGCCGCTACGCAGCTCTTGCACCCTCGCATCGCTTCAGCAGCAAGTGCGCGCAGGACGGCCGGTGTCCTATCCCCAAAGACATAGTCGTTCATGAGAATGCCCTTGGCGAGAAGCCTTGTCGTGTCTCTTGACGTCGGGCCTGTCAGTAAAAGAGCGAAGCCGTAGTTGGGATCGCGCACCTTTCGATCGGGTGCGGTCAGCGCCGCGGTGGCAATCAACAGGCGTTTGGGCAAGGGAAGTTTGGCCGCCGCATTTACTTCGGGCCAGCCCTTTGCCAGCCGGAGTTCTTCCCAATTGGCGTATGTTTCGACGACGGGTCGAGGCGTAGGTTTTACGACTCTCGCTTCGGCGGTCGCCATCGTTGCTGTCGCCATCAGAGCGGTCAGCGATATGCGTAGGATGGTCTTCATGACGCCTACTCCTGCATGACTATTCAGTTTGCCAAGTCAGTCGACTTGCTCAGCCAGCGTTGTGCCTCTTCGCTATCGGCTTTTGTGCCGAAGCCGATCTGCAGCGCGATTGCATACTTTTCAAAGGCGCCGCGGTAGCCGGCATGGGCCGCCTTTGAGAGCCATTCAGTGCTCTTTGTATCGGAGTGTTCGAACCCGTGGGTGCCAGCCGCGTAGAAGTCGGACACCTTGATCATGGCGGAGCCGTTCCCGAGGGCTGCGGCCTTCAGGGTCCAGGTCTTTGCCGCTTGGGTGAATGCGGGGCTGCCTTCGGAGAGCCGCAGATAAAGCCTGGAGAGGAACATTGCGACTTGCGGTGAATTCTGCGCCGCGAGATCGCGCAGCAGCGCTTCTACCTTCTCGTCACCTCTGGAGGGGTCGTCGAGGGTTGCCTGCTGCGACAAAATTTCTGTCACCAGGCTTTGCAAGGCGGCTTCGTCGCCGAGCCGCGCGCTTTTTAAGAGCCACAGATAGCTGTTGTTCTCATCCACCGGCAACCCCTCGCCGGTGCTGTACATGCGGCCGATCTCGCGCATGGCCTCTCGCTTTCCTCCCTCGGCAGCGGCCTTCATGAGCTCGATTGCCTTTGCCTTTTCAGCTGGTCGTTCGTCCAGCATGATGCGGGCAACCTGGTATTCCGAGCCCGGATCCTTCATTGGCTCGGCCATCAGCTGATCGAAGAGACCGAGATAATCCTGCTTAAACCGCGGCACTGTTCGTATCGCCGCTGCGACCTGAACCTTTTCTTTCTCCTGACAAAGTGGACGGCTGAGCGCGACTTTGAAAATGGTCGCTTGCCGCTCGGGATCGCTTTCGAACTCAGCCTGCTTTAGGAGCGCGCGCAAATCGCCAGTCGCGTTCGCGCGGGCAAGCCACCGCTGCCAATCTGCCCCGCCACCGTCAGCGGCCGTTACCTTCATGTCCACCAGCCGCAGCATTGCCGAGACGCTGCCCTTGGACGCCGCCGCGACAAAAAGGGCTGCAGCCTTCTTGGGATCAGGTTCGAGCGTTGGATCGGGATCGATGTAAAGCCTGGCCAACTCGAAGAGCAGCTCCGGGTTTCCTGTGTGGGCCGACGCCTCCAGCATCGCTCTCGCCCTCATAGCATCGCGCTCCTCGGGGGCATCAGGTGACAGGACCGCCTGCGCCTCCGTCAACGTCGCAACACCAGCGTCAGCGGTCATCGCGCGCTTGTACCATGCGTCAGCCGCGGCAGCATCCTTCGTCGTTCCCCGGCCGTCACGGTAAGATAGACTAACCCGCATCATGGCTTCGACGTCACCTTGCTCGGCTGCCTGCATCAGATACTTGAGGGCTATCGCGTTGCCATCATATGTGCGCTTGGCGGACGCCTCGTCTGCCAATGCCAGCAGGCTTGCTGCGTTGCCCGCAGCCGCTGCCTTTTCAAGCCAGACGTGCGCCTTGGCGCGGTCCTTCTCGACGCCCGTCCCACAGGAGTAGAGCGATGAGAGTTCGCTCATTGCAACACCGAGGCCATGGTCGGCGGCCGCCTTCAGATATGTCAACGGATCCTTGTCGAGCCTTATCGACGGCTTTTCGCCCGACGCGAGATTGTAGAGCTCGAAGGCGGAACGGGGTGATCCAAGATCTGCAGCCCTCACCAGCGTCTGCTTGGCGAGTTCGAAATTCGGCGCACCGGCGCTGCCACGTGCGTACATGATCCCGAGTTGCTCCAATGTGCGCAGGTTGACGTCAGGCAGCGCGGCCGCCTTCTGCAGGCTCTGCAGTTCGAGACCGGGATTGGCTTCGGTGCCATAGGTCCCCCGATAGTAGGCGGCCTTCATTTCAAAAGCACGCGGGTTGCCACGCTCTGCTTCCTGAGCCAACAGTTTGAATGCTTCGTTCTTACTGCTTCCTTCGGCTGAGGTTGAAAGCAGAAGGTCGGCAAGCGTCAGCCGGCTCGCCGAGTGCCCAAGCGCTGAGGCCTGCCTCAAAAGCGCCATCGCTTGCTGTCGATTGGCGGCGTCACTGTCTTGCAGGTATCGGCGCGCAAGCGTCGACATTGCCCTGACATCACCAAGTTTCACGGCAGCCTGCAGCCATTGTGCTGCGCCCTGTTGGTCGTCGAGACCCAAATCGGGGTCGACCAGGATGTCGGCAAAACCGGTCAGAACGCTGCAATCGCCAGTGCCTAACCTCTCGGACATTTTCGAAACTGCACGGTTCAGATAGAGACGGCTCGCGTCGGCGCTCTCAGCGATTTGCTGATTCCGGTAATAGAGGCGCGCAAGCTCCACCTCGGCATTCGGATCGCCGGCATTTGCCGCCGCAGTGAGATATGTCTGCGACTTCTTGGGGTCGGCTGGCACGATCCGTCCTTCGCGATAGAGCCTGCCGAGAAACGTTCCCGCCTCGATCGTCCCGCGTTTGATCGCCTCCGTCTCGACCCGGACGATATCATCGGCGTGCAAAGACGCGTTGTCGTCGTCGGCAAGAATACGGGCGTAAAGATGAAGCGCGCGACCCGCTCCGGCAAACGGTACCTGGCTGAGGTAAAGGGCAATGCGCTCGGCAGTTGCCGGGCTTCTCTGATAGAGACTGTAGGGGTCGAATAGCGTTTGCGCATCCCGCAGCATGTCGTCGGGCGAGAGCGTGCTTTGACTCTTTCCGTCCCATCGGTTCCAGTTGCGCGGCGCGGGCACCGCTGGCGGTGCGACGCAGATGTGCGAGTAGTCGAAATCCGGGCTCAAGGGAATCAGTGTCTGAGCAGCGGTCGCAGCGATCGCGTTCGTCGCCAGAACCGGTGCGCAGAAGGCAAGCGTCGCGGCGAATACGGTTTTCCGGAAACTCCCGAGCCGACGGCCGATGGCCGCACTGCAAATCTCGTTTCCGCTTGGCATTTGACCGTTACCTCATTGCTTCGGACTGTCGTCGCTGTCGTCTTTTGTCGATCCCGCCGTCTCGAGCATGCGCCGGCGTGCCCGCGCGATAATCTCGCTTCTCACCAGGACGACCCAGTTCTCGGTCGGCCCAAGTTCGCATTCGTTTCGGGCCGGCACGATCACAGCGGTGCAGGCAAGGACCCGTGCTCCTTGGTTTTTCTCCAAGTTCAACCCTCCCAGAAGCTGGCGGGGTATTCGCCTGCGAAACGTGACGCTGCGTTGGCGTTCACTCTTCCACACCATCATCTTCAACCCCCTGCATCGACACGGAAGACATGTCTCCCGCACCCATTCTTTTGAGTTTTTTTGCAGCTTGAACATGCTGCAGGGCACGGGCCTTCTGCAGCCATTTGATTGCTTGCGCCTTGCTGGCATCGGTGTTGTCGGCTTCGAATTCCAGGGCGAGATGGAACATCGCAGTCGTGCTGCCAGCATTCGCGGCTCGCAGCTCCCATTCGCGCGCCTTCTTCGGATCCTTGTCGACGCCGATGCCGTACTTGTAGACCTCGGCCAGCCTGTACATGGCGTCGGGAGCGTCCCAGCCGGTGCCAGCGGACGCCCGTTCCAGCCAGAGGATGCCAGCCTCGGGATCGCGCTGGGTACCGAAGCCGGACAAAAGCGCGATGCCGGCTCCGATCATTGCGGACACATGACCTTCTCTGGCACCGCGCATGTTTAGTCTGAAGTTCTGTGACGCGTCGACGTCAGGCCCAATGGCTGCGCCATAGGTCTCCGCAAGATCACCCCAGGCAAAGACGAAGCCGTGCTGGGCCGCGGAGCGCAGCAGCTGAACGGCCTTGTCTTCCTCCCTCTTGACTCCGCTGCCCCACATGTAAGCGAGGCCTAGATCGCGCGTCGCCATGCGGCTTCCCGCATCGGAGGCAGTTTTCAGGTAGGTCGCCGCGACGGTGAGATTGCGTTCGACGCCTCTGCCTTCTCGATAGGCGCGCGCCATGCGCATGTTGGCGGTCGGGTCGTCCGGATGGAGGGCGATCACCGCGCGGTAAAAGCCAACGGCCTTCTCGCCATCTTCTTCGACATACTTGCCGTCCATATAGAGGTCGCCAAGTTTCAGCAGGGCATCGACGTCACCTTTCTGAGATGCCTGTTCCAACAATTCGAGACCGGCCCGAACATCTTTGGCTTTTCCTTTCCCCTCGATGTAGACATTGGATAGCGCAACGGCAGCGCCCGGGATTTTTGCGTCGGCGAGCTCGCGCAGCATCGAGGCTCCCTGAAGATTGAGACGTATGTCCGTCGGCATCAGCATGGCGCTCGCAAGATGTACCTTCTCGCGTGGAATCTCGCTCATCGTCTTCACGGCAACGCGCAGCCAGTCCACCCCGACATTCGGATTTTGGGCGCGCTCGGACAGATATTCGTAGAGCTCAACGGCCGCTGGACTATTGTTCTTTCGAGCGGCCGCGGTCAGCCGATCGATTGCTTCATCCAACTTACCGTTTGCCTTGAGGAAGCGCGCCATTTCAACCGGCGCCTCCCGGTTTCCTGTTGCGATTGCATCGGCGAAGGCTTCGTGCGCATCATGAAATGCGCTTTCCCCGCCACGCGAGAGATAAAGGTTCGCCAGACTGACCAGAGCATCGGTGGCGCCGAGCGAAATGGCCTGCTTGTAGAGGGTGACTGCCCTGTCGAAATCTTGTTCGACGATCTCGCCGTTGGCATAGGCCTCAGCCTCCTTCAGCATGGCGCTCTCGCTGCCGGCTCGCGAGGCACGCGCGATATAGGGGAAGGCTTTCTTGCGTTTTTCGATATCGGAGGATGAGAGATAGACCTCAGCCAGCCGATTGAGCACCTCGACCGACTCAGCCGTGGCAAGGGCTCTGCTATAAAGCTCGATCGCCTTCGTCTCGTCCGCCTGTCCGAAGACGCCTTTGGCATACATGTCGCCAAGCAGCAGTTGACCGGAAACGCTTCCCTTGGCCGCAAGCCCGTTAAGCTTTTCGAGAGCAAGCGCGACGTTTTCCTGGCTTCTCAGCGATGGCGCGTCGATAACCAGATGAGCTAGTCTCGTCAGGGCGGCATTGGAGCCGTTCCTTGCACCAAGCCGGAAGATGTTTGCGGCCCTCGTCTGGTCGATCACGACACCCGCTCCATCACGAAAGCTCTCGCCGATCCGGATCAGATCCTCGACATTCGCCACACCGCCGGACATGGTCGCCTCATAGAGCTGGTCCGACGACAACCTGCGCTGCTCGGCCGTTTCCTGCATTGCCTGTGAATAATAGAGAACCGCCGTCGCGTCCTTCGCGTCGATCAACTTGGCAATCCAGAGGTCGTAGACCTTCGGCGGAACCTTCAACGGACCGGCATCGGTGAAGTCCCGCACCAATTCCTCGGCAGCCTCGATCGATCCATCGCGGGCGGCCGCCTGATACTGTTCGACAGCGGCAGCGGGATCAAAGAATGGCATGTCGGGATTGCCGAGCAGACGGGCCACCCAGACAACGGCGGTGGCTTGCCCCAGTTGCGCGGATTTTCGATACCAGGCCAGGGCCTCTTTCTGATCCTCTGGCTTGTCCGACAGCCTTCGATAATATCCGCCGAGATCAAAAGCGGCACCGGCATCCCCTCGCGCAACGCGCTGACGCAGAAGGTTGAGCCCGAAGCTGGTCATTGCAGTCGCCTGCTCCGGTGTTGAACCGGCGAGCTTCGCGAGTTCGAATGCCGCCGCGCCATCACCCAGGCGAAGGGCCAGATTGAGGTTGTCGCGCGCTTCTTGAGCCCGGTTGGGAAGCGACGCCAGCTTTTGCCCGCGGACATAAGCCGCTTCGGCATTGCCAGTCTTTACGACGTCATCCAACAATCCAAGCGCGCGATCGACGTCAACCAGCCCGCCCTCGCCCGAAAGCAGCATCTTGGCAAGCACAAGCTTTGCTTCCGCCTGTTTGATGCCGGCAACGGTCACGGCTGCCTCGAGGGCCTGGCGTGCCTTGGGATAGTTTGGAACCTTCAGCGAATTGTCGGTCGAGACCACCACGCCGCTCCGCAGCTGCTTGGCGATTTTCAAAAGACCCTCGCCATCGTTCTGCTGAATCAGCAGATCGACCTGTTCGGCCGGCGTCGCGGTCACTTGGGCGGTTGCCACGAGCGGCGTTGACAATAACGCCAGATAGGTGGTTGCAAGCAGAACGACGAGATTCTTCTGGTAGAGTGTCATCCAACCCTCCAGAAACACGTGGCGTTGCCACCGGCGAATTCGTCGATGAGGGGACGTTCGTTTGCGCCTTCGCGCTCCAGCAGCGCGCTTGCGCGCCTCTGAACAAAGTTTGTCGGCTCGTGGACGGCCAGTGCCTCGAGGAATGCGAGATAATGTCGACCGTTACCCCGGTTTTCCAAAAAACCGAAATCCGGCGTCATGAAATCCTGTTCCGGCCCGGGAATGTAGTTCTCCGCGGAATAGGCATTAATCAGGATTGGATTGGTCATTCCATTCATCCAGTAGGACAGGACCGTCCACATGGATTTGCTTCTTCCATCGGCCGTCACCGTGGCGCCGAACAGGTCATTCTGCCCGCCCGCGGCAATCTCAGCCATGACGGTCATGCTGGTCAGCGATTGGCGCATGTACCAAAGTGCGCGCGCCCCGCGACGGGTTTCCAGAGGCAGGCTGCCATCCGCACGTGCGTCGCCCAGGATGACGCGAAAGCGGTCGAGCCCCTTCTGATAAAGCTTCTGGTCCCCCGTTAGGCTGCCCCAGGCCATCAGGACGCTGTCGGCTAAATAGCGGTGATTGTTGTAGTCGACGCTTCCCTCGAAAATCTGGTCGGTTCGTCGCACCAGCGGATCGATCCAGGCAATCAGCTTCTGCTGTTCGTCGTCGCTGAGGCCGTCACGGATGATCGAATAGGCGACAACGGTCGGCAGCATCAGGCGCTTAAGCGCATAGTAGGCGTCGTGAACTTTCTCGGTTTCATTGAATGCCCCTGAATTCGCCCACTTCAGAAGGAACGTCTTGAGCATCTCCTCGGCCCGCTTGTCGCCGGCAAGTGCACGACCGGATAGAACCATGACCGCCCATGCGTACTGGTTGCCAGACCGGTCCGTGCCGTATCCCTCTGTGGTCGTCAGGCCCTTGATGACCTCGATGTTCAGCCACTTAGCGTCGGCGTCGACCGCAAGGCACGCCTTGCGCGCGTCGGATAACGGATTCTGGGCGAGAAAGGCCTTGCGGACCTTTACATCAAAGAGACCCTGATAGCCGCCATCTGTCACTTGCGTCACAGATGCCTGCGTCCAGCTCGGCAGCGCCGCCGCACTGAGCATGGCTGCTACCAGGACAATTCCGCTGTTTACGGCGAGGAAAGAGTGAGGCGCATTCTTCAACTGCTGTCTCCTTTTCCATGGAAACTCTCGAATTGCACGGAGCCGCGCGTATCCGTGCAATTGCCGGACGTTTTGCTGTCAAAGAAAAGTGTGTCGTTCTCCCCCAAGAACCGGGCCTCCCTGAAGGCGCATTCGTAGTTTGCAGGGCGTTGCGGACGGCATGTGGATGTGATCGCCACGTCCTGACGCCCATTGAAGCGCAGCACGTGGCCCTCGAACGGGCGCGCGTCGCCGTCGAGGAGGCGGCCTTCCTGATCGTGAAACTCGTTTTGCGCCAATGTGAGCCCGGAAACGCCGGCAGCCTTTATCCCTTTGCCGTTTGCAGAGATAAGGTTGTCGGACGCGGTAAAGGTCGTCAGCGGCACATAGGGGTCCATCACCAGATCGCGCTTGTGCTCGCCTTCTGCCAGCGACAGATCGCTGATGTAACCGCTGATCGCCTCGAGCTTGTTATGGACGATGGCATTGTCATGGACGGTGATATCCCAGCTGTTTCGCATCCGCACGCCGGAACGGCCGTTCTCGACGAATGCGTTGGCAACCGCGAGGTTGCAGCTGCTCTCGAAGAATGTGAGGCCATCCTGGACATTCTCGAAGGAGAGGTTGCCATAGAGAAGATTGTCCACGCTGTCGCGGTCGAGCATCAGGCCGGAGCCCTTGTTGTGGAACACCACGTTGCCGATCTTCCAACTGGCATCGACGCCGCGAGAGATGATGATCCCGTGCTTCACCATCGTGTCGTGCGCAGTGTTGAGCGCAATTAGCAGCCGTTGCGAGCGGTCGTGAGGATCGACGCCATAGAGGACGTTGTTTGCGTATTCATTTCCGATGAGCGAGATGTCGTCGGCCTCATAGGAATAGAAACCGTACTCGAAGTTATGAAAATAATTCTCGACGACGATGCCGGTCGGGTTTCGCAACCTCTCCCGGGCCTTGGCGATTGTCTTCGGTCCGGCAGAAAACGTCAGGCCGAACGACTTCGAGGCTGCATACCCGAGCGAATCCAACACTGATCCGCCAATATACATTTCGGAATTGCTCCAGCCGACGATAAAAGGCCGGAATATTCCGCGCGTATCTGGACCGGAGTTGCGCGGTTTTTGCAGGGCTTCGTCCCATGAAGTTACGGTTGTGTCTTGAATGTAAAGCGTGCCGCCGACCGCGACAAAGGCCCCGGCAGTGGCAGACAAACGATAGGTGGATGCCTCCTGACCGGACAAGATCAAGCCTGCTCCCTCACCAACAAGCAAGGGCGCACGAAGCGTTACGATGTCGCCGTCCCGCTCGACCAACGGTTTGCCAGCCATGCTGTCCAGTTGCGTTGCGAGACTGCCCAGCGTGTAGATCCCGCTCTGGATGACGATGATCCGCGGATAAAGAAGCCCTTGTGCGCGCGCGGCATGGGAAAGACCGGTAAAGCCGGCTGCGAGGTCCTCCATGAATTTGCTTTCATAGGGGCTGAGATTTCCGAGCGTTATCGAGACTCGTCCCGGCGTCGGCAGCGGAACCATCGAGCGGGTCGTTGCCGCCGTCTTGCTTATGTCAGGGTACCCGTAATTGGTGAACAAAGCGCCCATCGAGGACGTCGTACGCAGGGACATTCTGCCATCACTGAAGACCGCCGTTGAGGGTTGGGAGAGATCATCCCCCGTCTCCAACGCTACCTTCTTCAGCCAATCCTTGTAGTCCGACGGATCACCCTTCCCCATTCCCCAACCGAGCCGATCGAGGTGGTGCAACTGTGCTTCCGCGATTGCACGAAACGTCCGTACCCGCAGCATCGCATCGTGAATATCCTTGGCGGCAAGAATGGCAGTCTTGACATAGTTTGGATCGTTGGCAGCCGCGACCATCACGTCGGCTTTGAGCTGCTCGTCGGCTGCAGCTGGAGGGCTGTCAAGATAGGCAATCGCGCTCTTTGTATCACCAGACAGTGCAGCCCGGCTCGCGATGCGTCCTGCTGCTTTGGCCTTGAGCTTCTCATCGGAAATCTTGCTGACGAGCTTCTTCGCGAGCTCGATCTGGTTGGATTTCGACAAGTAATCGATGATGTCGAAGAACAGATCGTCACGCGTCTCTGCCTTGTCCACTGCGCCTGCATAGGCAATCGCCTGCCCCACGACATCGCTCGCCTTCTCAGCATTGTTCTTGCCGGATATCTCCTTGGCGAGGCGAAGAAGCGCTTCAACGCGGTATTCCGGTTCCTTGATGGAGGTTGCAAGCCCGAGCGCATCGTCGATTTTGCCGCTGCGCGCCCAGACCCGGACGATCTCCGATTGCACGCGGCCCTTGTCCTCGTCGTTTGTTATCTCTTCGGCAATCTTTGCTGCAGCGTCGACATCTCCCTCTCTCGCCTTTGCGCGGCCTATGCCCGAGAGCGCCTGCTCGCGGTCCTTGAGGGTCGTGATTTTCACGAGAAGCGCTTCAGCCTTCTTCAAATCGTCGCTGTCTGCAAACGCCTTGGCAAGATTGCCGAGAGCGCTGGATGCTCCCTGCATGTCGGTTAGCTGATCTGCAAAAGCCTGGGCGTCATCGAAGCGCTTGAGATCGGTCGCGCCGCTTATAGCTGCGACAAGCGCCGCATCCTTTGCCTCGCCGCTTAGCGATTTAACGAGCTCCGTGCCCCGGTCGTATTGCTGCCCGGCCATCTTCGCCAAGCCGCGGTCGCTGAGTTCGGAGGCAAGGGTGAAGTCGATTTCCGCAAGCCCCGGGCCACGCTCCATCGCATCGGTCATTGCGGTCGCGTCGATCAGACGGTTGGCATCGACACGATCCTTGACGATGCGGACGATCAGATCTTCCTGATCGCTCCGGTCAGAAAGGCTCGTGGCAAAAACTGGGAACAGGTTCACTTCACTTGCTTTCAGCGCCGCACTGAGGACCTCGTTGACAGCATCCGCGCGATGTTCGGACGCTTCCGGATCTATGGCGAGAGCCAACAGCAGTGCCTGCTCCACCCTGCCGGCTTGGAGTTCGGCCTTCATCGCCGCGGAGATGTCCTCGAACTTGGCGTCCTTGATGTCCTTCTTGCCAAGTTTCCTGTCGCCAAGAATCCGCAGCGCGATGTCGTAGCGGGCAAATCCACGCATGCGCGCTGGCCACATGCCACCAACGGCCTTGTTGACGATGTTCGAAGTCAGCTTCGGCTCGACGTAGGCTCCCACCTGAGCGATGTTATTGAGGGCGGCATTCTTCTCCTGCGCGGAGGAAATCTTTGAGCTAACGTCAATTGCTCTCTCCAGGAGGTTTAATGCGGCATCGTGATCGCTCGCGATCTGTCGCGCATAGTTGGCCAGCGCCGATACCTTAAGCTCTGGCGCCGATAGCGTATCGACAAGATCGTCGATCCGCAGCCTCGTCGCAACCCGTGCATCCGGGTCGCTCGCCTTGTCGGTCAGGCTTGAAAGCGTGGCACTCAGCGTCCCTGTCGTGACGACGTCAGCGGTAATGCCGTCCGCCGCGAGGTCGGCGATGCTCGCTTTGGCAGCCTCATCACCACCTTCCGCACTTACCGAAAGCGCAGCAAGCTGATCGCGGGCGCGGTCATAGGCTTTGATCCGCTCGGCAGGTGTCTTCGCCTTGTCGACATCCAGGACAGATTGACGGATTTTTTCGACGATCTGCTGAACGCTATCAGATGTCTCAGCGTATAGAGGATACGTCCCGACTGCGCCGAACAGGGCGGTCGCAGTCAAGACAGAGGCGGCCAATCCGGCGAGGTATCGTTTTCTGCTCATTCGCATTGACTCCCTCAACTCATGTGTCCTTTTCGGGTTATCGAACTTGCCCGATGCCGTGTGTTCTTGAAGCGTTCCCTCATCCATTGGTTTCGGCGGCAGGTTGGCTCCTTGTGCCGGTTGGGCTGATGGCGTTCCTCAACATTTCCGGCAGGCTTGCGGTCACCCACGGGGACTGCACAAATCGCACGGTCACAGGCGTTCCGACGATGTGGGAGAGATCGGCCTCCCCAACGTCAATGTTAATCGGGATCTTGTTTCCGGACTGCAGATCGGTACTTGTAAGCCTCGGCAGATCCCGGATGGTCGCATTCGAGATCCGCTCGCCATGAGCGAGCTCGACCAGGACACGGGCGCCCTTGTAAAGACGCAACGCCTGGGAGTAATCGACCATCGCTACGACGTGTGGCTTGGCGTTTTGCATGCTGAGTGAAAGAAGCCGCTGCCCGGCACGGACCTGGCTGTCCAGCGAAACTTGCACATCCTGAATAGTGCAGTCGCAGCGGGCCAGCACGGTGACGCTGCGGTTGTTGGCGGTCGGAAGGATCGTCGCCACGGGGTCACCAGCCCTGACGGCTCCCTGTGTCACGATATTGGTAACCACACCGTCCGACGGCGCGATCACTGCAGCTGAATCGATAGTCACAAGCGCCTCGTCCGCGCCAAAGGTCCAGAGCTTCTGGTAGAGTGCACCCCATAGGAAAAACAGCAGCCCGAAGCCGAGGATCGCAGGCAGCGCGATACGCAAAGATCGTTTGGCAACGGCTTGGAACCTGTGGCCCGGAGTTTGATCCTCAGGGCCGGAATCTTTCTTGCGAGAGAGTGGATCGATGGATCGGCCCGACAGATCAAGCACGTCGTTGAGCGTGACGACCTCGCCTGTCAAATGGGCGTCGCGCACATAGCGCAGAAAGCGAAGCTGTTCCTCCGTCAGCGACATGTACTGGAAGCCGGTGCGTCCCTTCGTCGGGTCGCAGTAGCGAACCTGTGCCTCCACCCTCAATGTGAAGACAAAGCCATCGAAGGGAAATTCAAGGTCGACCGGAAATGTCTTGAATTCCGGCAGGACCGTCTTGCCGGTCGCAACACCAATGCCGCCAACCGACCAGTCAAGACAATTGTACCGGTATCCGTCGATGACGCACTTCAAGGGGAGTTTGTAACGTGCGTGCTGGCGCTGTACATCCGCTTCGAATTTTACGACGTTCATATCCACTCCCTCAATTTATCGGGTCCAGCCCGTAGGCCATTGCAAGTATGGATGTGTCTGGAATTGCCAATTGTCCCAGGACGAGGGCGACGATCGTTACGAAAATCATGATCGCGATGACATGTGTAAGTGTGGACGAGGCTTCGCGAACCCGGTTTTCGAACCGTGTCCGACTATCCACCAGCGTCGTCTTTTGACGCGTCCACTTCTGCTTGTTTAGATGGAAGAAGATGTAGGTCTTGATGATCGATCCGTAGATCTGGTTGAAATAAATGAAGAAGGGGTAGAGGGCTGAAACACGTCGGCGCGAATTGAACAGCATCAGCGTCAGCAGATAGCGCGTGACGAGCACCCAAAGAACGTAGATGAGGAAGGCGAACGGTGTTTCGAATAGTCCGACGAGCACGACCATCGCCAGTCCCGCGAGCGAGGTCCACATCGAGACACGCTGATCGAAGATCGTCCACCAAGTGAAGAGTCCGGTTTTCGACGATCCCAGTGCCAACGCCCGTGAATTCGTGCGCAGCATGTTGCCGAACCAGCGCACCATCAACTGGGTCGCTGCCGGCAGGAAGTGTTTCGATGGAGGCTCCTCGACGGTCGCGACGACGACGTCTGGAATGTAGAGCATCTTGTAGCGGTTGCGCAGGAGCCAGAACCAGCTCGACTTGTCGTCCCCGGTCAGGAACTTCAGCCGACCGAACCGCCAGTGATCGACGTAGTCGGATTCGACCTGCTTTACGAAGTCGGGGTTGCAGATGATCGAGGCCCTGAACATCGACATGCGGCCAGTCAGCGTCAGCACTTTCCGGGACAACCCGTTCGACGACATCAGGATATGGCGCTGCGCGAAGCGCAAGCTGTACCAGATATGGAACTTTGCCTTGCCGTGCACGCGCGAGACTTCGTCCGTGGTGAGCGCGCCAACGCTGCTGTCTGCCCGGAAAAAGCCCACGCATTTGCTGACAAAATCCGGAGGGACGATCGAGTCGCCGTCGATTACGGCTACCACGTCGTCGGCCTCGGGTTCCTGCCGGGAAATCGCACGAAACGCATAGGCCAGCGCATCGCGCTTGCCAGTCCCGGCGATGCGTGTGATGACAAGCTGAACATTGCTATCGTCACCGCAGATCAGGCGGTAAAGCAGTTTGACGAGACGCTGGTCGCCCATCTCGACGATGGAAGCGACCACGGTTGCGCCTCCTTGTGCACGCTTTGCCGCCTCGAATGCAGCGCGGTAGACGGCTGCAGTGGTGTCGCCGTCGATGCGGAAACTGGTGACCAGAAGAAAAACATGTTGGTCACCAAGTATGTCGGCGCTTTCACGCATCGCATTCTCGGCCTCGGCACGCATTTTCGGAAACACGATCGAGCGATAGATGTTGGAGCGCACAAAATGCGTAAGGCCCCATCCATACCGCCAGACCGCGAGGAACCCGAGACCAAAAAGCGCCCCAGAGTGAGCGCTTGCAAGACTATCGATCGGTGTAACGGAGGCCATGCCGAGGATAAGAGCAATGTAAGCGAGATGGGCTTCCAGCGTTTCGCTCCAGGCGACCAGCCATGAAGCGGATGCGGGGTCACGACCGTCGAACGTCTTTGCCAGTAGACGATCTACTGGCGCGGCAACTGCTTCATAGCCATCAGCATCCTGCGTTCCTGCCATCAGTCCATGCCTCGGTGATCATGCCATTTATGCTTTCGAGAAGCTTGGGGCTCCTCCTCTGTAGTTCGGCCAGGGATACCGGCCAGCAACCGGCGCCGTGCCGTGTCACCAGCACAGGCCGTGATAGATGACGTTTCTGTTTTCCGGTATTTCGATGCGAGCGAGATCAATGACGGTTACCAGCTTGCCGGCGGTCTCGATCGCATCCTTGAGACCCGGATACTTGTTGCCGACCACAATGACTTCGGACCGCGCGATAACATCCTTGATGCTGTCGTGGAGCAGCGGCGCGATGTGCTTGAGATAATTGCGGCCTTGGCTCGCATCCCTTGCTGCGTGAGGGTCGTAGATCGACACCTCCTTACCCTTGCCGAGAAAGCCCTCGACGAGCTCCAGCAATGGACTTTCCCTGAGATCGTCGGTATCGGCCTTGAAGGTCACGCCGATGAAGCCGATCGTCTCATGCGACGCCGCATCGATCAGCGAACGCGCGTGATCGATCTGGACGGCATTGGCAAGCCGCGCGGCGTCCAGGACAGGTGTCGGCACGTTCATGGAGCGGCCAAGAGCCGTCAACGCCCGCAGGTCCTTCGGGAGGCAGGAGCCCCCATAGGCAAAGCCCGGCTTCATATAGGCCCGGGAGATGTTCAAGCGCGTGTCGGAGCACAGCACATCCATGACGACGTGGCTGTCGATGTTCTTGGCTTTGCAGATGTTGCCGATCTCGTTCGAGAAGCTGATCTTGACGGCATGCCAGCAGTTATTGGCGTATTTCACGATTTCCGCGCTGCGCATCGGAATGACATGCGGCGTGACGCCGATATGGGCGACGAGATCCTTGAGCGCGTCAATGGAGCGTGTATCGTCAGCGTACTGCCCGAATACGATGGCACCGGGCTTGTAATAATCGGCGATTGCCGTGCTCTCGCGAAGGAATTCGGGGTAATAGGCAACGCCAAAATCATGACCGGCAATCTTCCCCGAAGCCTTCTCCAACGTTGGAATGACCAGTTCCTCCATCGTTCCCGGCAGGATGGTCGAGCGCATGACAACGATATGAAAGTCGGCCTTTTGCCGTAGCGCTTTACCAATCTCCTCGCAGACCTCACGAACGTGATTGGTGTTCAACGTGCCATCCGGCAGACTCGGTGTTCCAACACAGCAGAACGAGATTTCCGTATCGTTGATAGCGTCCACTGCGGAATGGGTTGCGCTCAGCAAGTCGTTTGCATGCGCGCTCTGAAGCAACTCATCTAGACCCGGCTCGACGATCGGAGCCTGGCCTCGGGCCAGGTGCTCGACTTTGAACCGGTCGGGATCCACCGCGACGACGGCAAAGCCGTCCTTGCTAAGGCACGCGGAGGAGACGCAACCAACATAACCCGCGCCAAATACACTCACACGATAAGGACGGGGCTCGACGCTCGGATAGTAATTCTCTAGAGCAGCGACTTTTGATTTGGAGGCAAGGCGGACGGAATTCAGGTCTATTTCCATGTGTAACCTCATCTGCGCACAGTTAAAGTTTCCGGAGAATTTGTTCGCCGGAACACATGCTTACAGCATAAGGAAACCCCCAACAGACGTGTTATTGGCCGTCTTTAGTTGTCGCGGTAAGAATTATGCTAAGCGCAAATATTGATGCTTGCAATAGGTAAAAATTAAACAGAACCAATATAGTTCGAAATCGAATGTATTTTTTTTCTGAATTAATCAAGACAAATCAACTAATTATGTGAAACTAAAAAAAACACTTTCGGCGCTTGTATCGGGATCAATATCATGCCACCCACTGATTAATCATCAGCTGATTTACTGCGAAACCGAAAAGGATCAAATCAATTCCTTCCGTGAGCTTGGAGCGTCCGCTCATATCCTTTCATATATTGCTGCGGTGAAATAATTTATACTGTTGCATTCGGTGCCTTTGTGGGGCCGTACCACCGTCCGCCGCAGACAT
Source organism: Rhizobium mesoamericanum STM3625 (assembly GCF_000312665.1). GTDB lineage: Bacteria > Pseudomonadota > Alphaproteobacteria > Rhizobiales > Rhizobiaceae > Rhizobium > Rhizobium mesoamericanum. The sequence goes on from NZ_HF536773.1 coordinate 1,134,425, forward strand.
CCCTTCATGTAACCCCATAAGAAACGTTCAGCTTTTTCTGCACATAGTCATGGCATCCGGGCCATGGCGTAATGGAAAGTAGAGCCACCGCTAGGAACCACGGCTTTCCCCCGCAGATCATCGCCCATGTGACGGCTCGAGGTTACGGCTCAGTCTTCGATGTGCATCAGCAATCTACGAGCTAAGCACTAGGTTCGGTACGATGACCGAAACATCCATGCCCGGATTATTAGGTTGGCTCGAATAGTGTTCGCGCGCCAAGACTATCGGGGGCATGAGTCTCGGCCTGAACTGCTTTGCGGCTTCCTATTCAGCATATCCAGGGGTCCTTGTGACGTTCGGCCGGTGTTCTGGGGTGATTTGACCTGACATCCGTCGGGAATCCTATCTCGCCTCCGTGAGGGTCATCCACCTCGGTTCGCGCCCGGAGTCTCTTCACCGCTGTTCGCAAGATCGGCCACCATCTTTTGTGCCAGGTATCGCTTCAGCCGGGCAATTTGGTCTGCCGACCATCCCTTCACGTCGCTGACATTGATCCACGCGTCGACATAGTGCTCGGGCGCATAAACATGCCCGTAGCCGATCGGCGTCGTCGTCGCCACCGCCATGTCCAGCGCCAGTTGCAGCATGGTCACGACAGGATACCAGCGCAAGTCCGGCGAAACGTCGGGACCCCGCGGGCCAGCCATCCAGTCGGGCATCCGGTAGAGGTCGCGGTAGTCGAAGAAGGTGACAGGATCGCTAGCGTATTGAAGATAGACGATGCGTGTTCCCCCCCAGGGCGTATCCGCAGGCAGTTTGGATCCCTGCTGGTTCATGAATCGAACAAAAGAGCCATCGCGATATTGCGGCAGCCATGCGGGCGAACCGGCAGCTCGCCTCTCGGTTACGGAGCGCCACAACTTGTTCTCGAACGGGGGACCGCTCCACAGCGCTCCATCAATCGGATTTCCGAGCATTTCCAACAGTTCCAAAGATTTTTCGGAATTCAGGGAGCCAAGGCTGAGACCATGAACGTAAAGCCTGGGCCTCCGGTCCTTGGGTAGCGTCGACCAATAGTTGTAAACCTCGACGAATAGGGCACGAGCGGCGTTCGCGCCGTATTCCGGCTCGATGATGAGCGAGAGCGGGCTGGAAAGATAGGAGTATTGAAGTGCAACGCTAGCGACATCGCCAGCATGCAAATATTCGACGCTGTCCATCGCTGCAGGATCAATCCACCCGGTGCCGGTCGGCGTAACGACGATAAGGACAGAGCGGTCGAAGCCATGGACGCGCTTCAACTCCTCCAGCGCGAGTTTTGCCCGTTGCTCTACAGTCTCGGCCGCCCTCAGCCCGACGTAGACGCGGATCGGCTCAAGCGCGCTTCGACCGGCAATGGCGCTGATGTCTGCGGCCGTTGGTCCAGACGTAATGAATTCACGGCCCGCGCGCCCCAGCTCATCCCATTTCAGCAGGGAGGCTGTACTCCCGGTTTTGAAAGGCTCCGTCGGCTGCGGGCGTTCCGGCTCGATCAAGGAATCATATTCCTCGAAGGAGGAGTCAAGCAGGTGAAACGCGGAGCGGAGGAGTAAGCCATTCGCAACAGTCCAGAACAGGACGACCGCAGCGGCGAAACCAATGACTTGTGACACCCTGCGCGGAAAAAAACGGCGTAGCCGTGTCGAAACCGCGCGGAACACCAACTGGAACAATCGCGCCAGGGCCATAACCGAAAGAAAGGTCACCGCCGCGACAAAGAAGACGTGAAGCGGGCCGACACTCGCGACTGGCTCGAGTTGCATGAACTTGCGAATGGAATTCTGCCAAGCAGTCGTCCACGACGATACTGTGCCAATAACAACAGCACAGAAGACCACAACGACAAGCCTGATGTTGTCTCGGGCTATCCCGCTCGCCTCAGGTAGTTCCATGAACGCCCACAGCCTGCGGCAGAAGATACCAATGCCATAGCCCGCAGCAAAACAAATCCCCGAAAGCACGCCCTGGGTCAAATAGGTTCGCGGAACGAGTGTTGGAGTAAGAGAGGCGACAAAGAACAGGGTACCCAACACCAGCCCACTGCTTGAAAGCGACAAGAATTCAGCCAGTTTCAAAGACTTGGGCTCATCCAACTCCCTCATGCGCCTTCTCTCCGTCACTGGATCCCATCTGGCCACCTATGTGAACCAGCACATGGCGCCAGACTACGCGCGATGAGTCCAGCGAAAAATCCCAACCGTGCGTCGCGCATTTTGCTCGAAGAGGCTGCGACGGTCCGTCCGGCGCTGCCTCCGGTCAGATCGGACCTCGAAGGGAGCTGCGACACGGATGAATGCCCTGGTCCCAGCCAGAGCCGGAGAGCGTGGAGATATTGGCCGGGGGCGAAATGTTGTATAGTGTAAAAGCCTGGGTTGCTGGGTACCGCGGAGCGGTTAGAGCACTGCACCGCCTGCATTGGGTTCAACCGGAGCCATAAAGATGTTGAAGTCGAGTGCGGACAGTGGACTTGCGAGGGCATTTTCGCGGCTCGGTTGGATTGGCTTCTGGATGCAGCTGGCCCTTTGGCTGATCTCTATCGGGTTGACAGTGTACATTTTCATACTGGATCGCGACCCCAGCCTGGCAACACGTGGTGCCTTCACGCTGGTCAAGTACTTGACCGTCGCAAGCTTGGTTGTGATTACGTTCACAATGATCTGGTTCTACCGATACACAATGCTCGCGGGACATATTGCTGACCCCGATCGCCGCCCCCCTGCATCAACCATTCGCCGAATAGCGGGGACCGGTGTCGCAGCGAGCATGGTTGGCCTCGTCTTCTCGATGTTGATCATGGTGTTCGAGGTAACGCAGCTCTTTCTTCATTTTCTCCGCGCGCCAAAAGCCGGCGTCCCTGTCATCCAGACGACAGGCGGCCCGGCGAGCTGGGTATCGGCCGGCGATATCCTCAACTTGGCCGTCATCATTCTGCTTACCTTTGTCGAGGTCGTTGTCCTTGTGTTCAGCCTCTGGCTGCTGTTTCGCGCGTCGACCGCTTCCGCCGAATATCCTCACCCTTACTATCCGGAGTGAACCGCCCTTCGAGGGACGGCAGCCAGACGAACGCACCACTGCCCTTGGCCGATCGCTTCGCGGACGCCTGGTGCGTAGAACAAAGGGCCGCTGACGCGCTCGCTGCGACGGGCTTGCGGCGTTTTGCATCGCCGCGACCAGGGGCGTGACGTAGGCAGCGGGAACAGCCCACATCGCCCGGTTCCGGCCGTGAGCTATAGAGTGTGAGCTATAGAGTAAGTTGCCATTGCTCATAAACATGGGAAAAGCGAGTTATAGAAACGGCATCTGTACCGTGGGCGCTCAGCAGCGCGCCGGCATAGGGTCGAGCGGGAACTCATTCCGCGGCGGAGTAGATAGCAGCCCTGTCCGGATTACTGCCGATAGTTCCCTGCCAATGGCGGCTCTCCCTCGGGAGCCCCCTCTCGGTTTGGCATTCTGCAATCGTCAAGCTTCGCGCGTCTATTGGCTTTAAGCCATCGAAGGGATTTGAGAGTCCCGAACCCACAACCTGACCTGATCCCCACGGCCCACGCGAACACGTATTCCGTCACAAACACACAGAGTACGCTATGCAAGCACTGCGCGAGCTTGTTGCCGTGTTCATCCGCTGACCCAGTCAGCTGAAATCGGAACTTTGAGCATAATTTTGGGATTCTGCGCTGATCACAGTCATTGTTGTTCGGCACTATAGTCCTAGCGAGCAGACAGACCTCCAAGGCGAAACATAAGGTTAAACTAAGCACTTATCGGGAGAACCATGAGCACCGAAGCGACGCAGAAATTCTCGCTCCTAACCCTGTCCGGAATGGTGGTCGGCTCCATGGTCGGCGCCGGCATCTTCTCGCTTCCACGGACGTTCGGCCTCGCCACGGGGCCGTTTGGCGCCGTTATTGCCTGGTGCATCGCCGGCGGGGGCATGTACATGCTGGCGCGCGTCTTCCAGTCGCTGGCCGAACGCAAGCCCGATCTCGACGCCGGTGTCTTCGCCTACGCCAAGGAAGGTTTCGGCGACTATCCCGGTTTTCTCTCGGCCTTCGGCTACTGGATCGGCAGTTGCATCGGTAACGTCTCCTACTGGGTGCTGATCAAATCGACGCTCGGTGGATTCTTTCCCGTCTTTGGCGACGGCAACACCATCGTCGCCATTCTGGTTGCGTCTGTCGGCATTTGGCTCTTCCATTTCACGATCCTGCGGGGGATCCAGCAGGCGGCCTTCATCAACACCGTGGTTACGGTCGCGAAAATCGTTCCCATCCTCGCCTTCATCATCATTCTCTTCTTCTTCTTCAAGCTCGACCTATTCCGGGCCAATTTCTGGGGCGGCGAAGGCATGCCGGAAGCAAGCCTCCTGCGGCAGATTCAGGCGACGATGCTGGCGACAGTCTTCGTTTTCATCGGCATCGAAGGCGCGAGCAACTATTCACGCTATGCGCGCACGCGCGCCGATGTCGGCAAGGCAACCATCATGGGCTTTGTCGGTGTTTCCGCGCTGATGGTGCTGGTCACGCTGCTACCCTACGCGGTCCTGACACGTCCCGAGATCGCTGGCATGAGCCAACCTTCGATGGCCGGCGTGCTTTCCGCTGTCGTCGGACCATGGGGTGCGGTTTTCATCAGCATCGGGGTGATCGTCTCGGTGCTTGGCGCCTATCTAGCGTGGTCACTGGTCTGCGCTGAAGTGCTCTACGTCGCAGCGCGCACGAACGACATGCCCCGCCTGTTCGGCACCGAGAACCAGAACAAGGTGCCGGCTGCCGCGCTCTGGCTGACCAACATCGTCGTGCAACTCTTCGTCATTAGCACCTACTGGTCACAGGATGCGTTCGCGCTGATGTTGAATTTGACAAGCGCCATGTCGCTGATCCCGTATTTTTTGGTGGCGGCTTTCGGCATTCTGATCGCTCGTAGAGCCGAGAGCTATGACGTCATCAGGCCACAGGAGCGCAAGCGCGACCTGACGATCGCCAGCATCGCCGCGATCTACACGATCTTCATGATAGTCGCCGGCGGCATGAAATTCGTCCTTTTATCTGCCCTTCTCTATGCCCCCGGAACGCTGCTCTACTTCTGGGCCCGCCGCGAGCAGGGCAAACAGATCTTTAACACGACCGTCGACTGGGTGATCTTTGCGGCCGCCGTCATCGGCTGCGTCGCCGCAATCGCTGGATTGTCCACCGGCTACCTGACAATTTGAGAGGGAGGAAACGCATGTCTTCTGATAGCTCCGCCCAGCAGGCCTTCGGCGTTCATTCTGAGGTCGGACAGCTCCGAAAGGTCATGGTGTGCGCTCCCGGCCGGGCCCATCAGAGGCTGACGCCGACAAACTGCGATGACCTTCTCTTCGACGACGTGCTCTGGGTCGATAATGCCAAGCGCGATCATTTCGACTTCACCGTCAAAATGCGCGACCGTGGCATCGAGGTGGTGGAGATGCACAACCTGCTCGCCGAGACCGTCGCCGTTCCACAGGCCAAGAAGTGGATACTCGACAACCAGGTCGTACCGAACCAAATCGGCCTTGGGCTGATCGATGAGGTTCGCTCCTATCTCGAAGGCCTGTCGAACCGTGATCTCGCCGAAACCCTGATTGGCGGACTATCGACCTATGAGTTCCCCGAAGCGATCGGCGGCGAGCAGTTGGCCCTGATCCGCGATGCGGCAGGCGTCAACGAGTATCTGTTGCCGCCTCTGCCCAACACGCTCTATACCCGCGACACCACGTGCTGGATCTACGGGGGCGTCACACTCAACGCGCTCTATTGGCCGGCGCGACACGAAGAGACGATCCTGACAACGTCGATCTATAAATTCCATCCGGACTTCGCCGGCAAAGTCAACGTCTGGTGGGGCGACCCGACCAAGGATTGGGGCCTCGCCACCTTTGAAGGCGGCGACGTCATGCCGATTGGCAAGGGCAACGTGCTGATCGGCATGAGCGAGCGCACCTCGCGCCAGGCGATCAGCCAGGTGGCGGCGGCGCTGTTCGAGAAGGGGGCTGCCGAGCGCGTCATCGTCGCAGCCATGCCGAAGCTACGCGCCGCCATGCATCTTGATACCGTCTTCACCTTTGCCGACCGCGACTGCGTGCTGCTCTACCCCGACATTGTCCATAACATCGATGCCTTCTCCTATCGGCCGGACGGCAAGGGTGGGGTGGAACTGCACAAGGACAAGGGCAGCTTTATTGAGACAGTGCGCGATGCGCTCGGGTTGAAGAAGTTGCGGGTGGTCGAAACGGGCGGCAACGCCTATGTGCGCGAACGCACCCAATGGGACAGTGGCGCCAACCTCGTTTGTGCCGCACCTGGCGTGGTCTATGCCTATGACCGCAACACTTATACCAACACGCTGCTGCGCAAGGAAGGCATCGAAGTGATCACGATCACCGGCGCCGAGCTCGGCCGCGGCCGTGGCGGCGGCCATTGCATGACCTGCCCGATCATCCGGGATCCGGTGGATTACTAGACTTGATTGCGGATGGAGCGAGGAACCAATTCGAAATTGGGTGAACCTCGCTTTTTTCCGGCTGCAACCGAACCGAGAATCTTTTTAAGGCTCTCATTCGCGAACCGACGACAAACCACCGTTGTCTATGACAAAGCGGATGATGTCCGCGACCCCCTTGCCGCGCGAAAGATCCGTAAATACGAATGGTTTTGCCCCGCGCATGCGCTCTGTATCGCCACGCATCACCTCGAGATCAACGTTCACATACGAAGCCAAATCAGTCTTGTTGATGATCAGGAGATCTGACTTGGTGATCCCCGGTCCGCCCTTGCGCGGAATTTCTTCACCCTGGCACACAGAGATGACATAGAGGGTCAAGTCGGCAAGATCAGGCGAAAAGGTCGCTGCGAGGTTATCGCCTCCGGACTCGATGAAGACGATGTCGAGATCGGGAATTCTGCTGTTCATCTCGGCAATGGCCTGCAAGTTGATCGAGGCATCTTCACGAATGGCAGTATGGGGGCAGCCTCCCGTTTCGACCCCAAGAATTCGGTCCTCGGGCAGCGCTTGCTGCCGCGCCAGGATCAAGGCGTCCTCCTTCGTATAGATGTCGTTGGTGACAACGGCGATGGAGTATTCATGGCGCATCGACTTGCAGAGCTGGGCTGCAAGCATCGTCTTTCCTGAACCAACCGGACCGCCTATTCCGACCCGAAGGGGTCCATTTTTCGATGACATGTACATGGCCTCTTCACAAACTGAACCATTGAGTTTCTGTGTCAGCAAATGAATACCGGGCTATCGCAGTCGCCGGGCGAGAGCACCAACAGCGGTTCCTGGCCCTTTTCGCATTGGCTTGAGCACTTGATCACGCCGATGACCATTCGGTGTGTCCATCCGTTGTCCCTCATTCCATAGCCCAGATTGCGTCATCCAAGAAGGGAGGGAGAGGGAATTGGGACGGAGAGCCGACAAATAGGACATACGGCCAATGGCCTCCATGCTGCCCTATGATACCCTTTATCTAGACAGCTGGGATCCAAGTGATGCACGTGCCACCTATTGCCGAGGAGCAGCTCGATGAGGTTGCGAGTGCAACCAGGCATGTTGATGCGCTGCCGAGCAGCTGGCAGGGGGAGCTGGAGTTATGGTTGGAGTCGCGCAACGGCAAGACACGGCTCATCCGACGCCGCCACTTTGGACCGCTTATCGTTCAACAGCCATTCAATCCTGAAGCGGATGGCACCTGCCATATCTACCTGCTGCATCCTCCAGGTGGCATCGCCGAAGGCGACAAGCTTGAGACGAAGATCCACCTTGGACAGGGCGCAAGGACCCTTTTGACAACGCCGGGCGCTACGAAATTCTATCGTTGCCAACAAGGCGGCAGCGAACAGCGCATCTTAATCGATGTCGGAGGGGCCGCGGTTTGCGAATTCTTCCCCCAGGAAACCATCCTGTTCGATGGTGCTGACGCCATGGTCGAGACGCGTGTGTGTCTTGCCGCCGACGCGACCTATGTGGGGTGGGACCTGGTTTGCCTCGGGCGTCCGGCTGCTCAGGAACGCTTTACGAGCGGCCGGGTCAGCCTGCGCACGGAAGTCCTGTGTGAGGGTAAGCCGGTGTGGTTTGAGCGCCTTGGTCTCTCCGGCGGCTCACCCTTGTCTCGATCACGTTACGCGCTGGCAGACCAGCCGATCTTTGGCACGATGATCTATGTAGGGCAGACAGTGGAAAATGCCGCCGATCGGGTGCGGGATGCCTTGGAGGGGCATGCCGGAGACGTGTTTTCCGTGAGCCAACTCGAGAAGGTGGTGGTCTGTCGTTATCTCGGGCCGAGGATCTCGCAGGCAAGGACCCTTTTTGCCCGGGCGTGGGACGTTCTGCGAACGGCATGTCAGGGCAAGCCGGCAAGTCCACCGCGGATCTGGGCAACGTAGGCGAGGAAAAGGCGATGGAACTTTTACCACGGGAAAAAGACAAGCTTGTTATTTTCACGGCGGGGCTGCTGGCGGAACGCCGCAAGGCGCGAGGTCTCAAACTCAACTATCCGGAAGCCATCGCCTATATATCCGCCGCGATACTCGAGGGCGCCCGCGAAGGCAGGACCGTCGCCGATCTGATGTCCTACGGGGCCACGCTTCTGGAACGTGGCGAAGTCATGGAGGGCGTTCCGGAAATGATCCACGACATCCAGGTCGAAGCAACCTTTCCGGACGGCACGAAGCTGGTCACCGTCCACAACCCCATTCCGTGAAGAGGGCGCATCATGATACCGGGCGAGCTTTTTATCGAGGACGGAACACTCGACCTTAATGCGGGCAGAGAGGTTCGTACGATCGACGTGGCCAATTCCGGCGATCGACCGATACAGGTCGGTTCCCACTACCACTTCTATGAGACGAACACGGCGCTGCAATTCGACCGTGAAAGCGCCAAGGGCTTCCGCCTCAACATTCCGGCGGGGACAGCGGTCCGTTTCGAGCCAGGTCAGGCGCGCCCCGTCGAACTGGTGGCGCTCGCAGGCGACCGGAAGATTTACGGCTTCAACGCCAAGATCATGGGCAAGCTAGGAAGCTAACATGGGCACGATCACGCGAGAGAATTATGCCTCCCTATACGGTCCGACCAATGGCGACAGGATTCGGCTCGCCGATACCGATCTCGTCATCGAAGTCGAGAAAGATCACACCGTCTACGGTGAAGAGGTCACCTTTGGTGGCGGCAAAGTTATCCGTGACGGCATGGGTCAAAGCCAACGGCTTGCAGCCGAGGTTGCCGATCTCGTCATCACCAATGTGGTGATCCTCGACCATTGGGGCATTGTCAAAGCGGACGTTGGCATCAAGGCTGGACGAATCTCCGGGATCGGAAAGGCCGGCAATCCCGACATCCAGCCAGGGGTCAGCATCGTTGTCGGGCCGGGCACGGACGTCGTTGCCGGCGAAGGCAAGATCCTGACTGCGGGAGGAGTTGACACCCACATCCATTTCATCGCGCCGCAGCAGGCAGAAGAAGCGCTCGCGAGCGGCACGACGACGCTTGTGGGCGGCGGTACCGGCCCTTCCGTTGGAACGCTTGCGACCACTGTTACGCCAGGACCATGGAACATTCATCGGATGTTGGAGGCGGTCGAGGATCTACCGATCAATGTCGGACTTCTCGGCAAGGGAAATGCCAGCCTGCCCGAACCCCTGCGCGAACAGATACGCGCGGGCGCCATCGGTTTGAAGCTGCACGAGGATTGGGGCACCACCCCGGCAGCAATCGACAATTGCCTGACGGTCGCCGATGAGGAGGACATCCAGGTCGCCATTCACACCGACACCTTGAACGAGAGCGGCTTTGTCAAGGATTCCTTCGCCGCACTGAAAGGTCGTGCGATCCACTCCTTCCATACGGAGGGCGCCGGCGGCGGTCACGCTCCGGACATCATCACGGCTGCCGGCGAGGAGAACATACTCCCTTCCTCCACCAATCCGACGCGACCATACACGATCAACACGATCGACGAACACCTCGATATGTTGATGGTTTGTCACCATCTGAGCCCCCAGATTCCCGAGGATGTTGCCTTCGCCGAATCGCGCATCCGCAAGGAGACGATTGCCGCCGAAGACATTCTGCACGATATCGGTGCGTTTTCGATGATGTCATCCGATTCTCAGGCTATGGGCCGCATCGGCGAGACGACGCTGCGGTGCTGGCAAACTGCCCACAAGATGAAGGTGCAGCGCGGATCGCTTCCTGAGGACAATGAACGCAATGACAACTTCCGGGCCAAACGATATGTCGCCAAGTACACGATCAACCCAGCCATCACACATGGCTTCGCCCACGAAATCGGCTCGATCGAAGTTGGAAAACGAGCCGACCTAGTCTTGTGGAAGCCGGCCACCTTCGGCGTCAAGCCATCGCTGGTGCTCATCGGAGGTATGATCGCCATTGCGCCAATGGGTGATCCAAACGCCTCGATTTCCACGCCGCAGCCTGTGCATTTCCGCCAAATGTACGGCGTCCTTGGCCGTGCGCGCGCTTCGACCGGTGTGACCTTCGTGTCGAAAGCAGCGCTCGATGCAGGCATCGGCGACCAACTTAAACTCAACAAGGGTCTCGTGGCAGTGAAGGGCACACGCACGATCCGCAAGAAGGACATGATCCACAACTGGCTTGCGCCAAAGATTGAGGTGGACCCCCAGAACTATCAGGTTCGCGTGGACGGCCAAATCATCACCTGTGAGCCAGCGGACGTGCTGCCGATGGCGCAACGCTATTTCCTATTCTGATTTTCCTGTTTTGATGCAGCGCGGCCCGCAGGCCGCGCTACTGTTTCGAAATGGATGAACCTCGACTGTGTCGCAGGAGAACCTGTCGTGAACCAGAACTACTTCCAGGACCATCCACTATTCGGCTTCGTCGACTGGTCTCTGCGCGGTATCGGCCAGGTCGTCTTTCAGAACAATCCATTGTCCGGATTGATCATCCTCGCTGCCCTGTTCTTCAATTCTTGGATATATGGATCAATCTGCATACTCGGTGTCGTGGTCGGCACGGCAACCGCAATCGCGCTGCGCGCCGACAGTGGATTGATCCGAGACGGGTTGTTCGGGTTCAACGGTGCGCTGGTTGGCCTCGCCCTCGTCGCTTTCACCAGCGAGAATTTCCGTACTGGCGCGGTGCCGTCACTCTACCTCGCGGTCTATATCGTCTTCGCAGCGGCAATGACGACGATCGTATTTTCCTCGCTCTCCACCCTCCTCGGTCCGTACAAGGTGGCAGCTCTCACAATGCCCTTCGTGCTGGTCGGATGGCTCTTCCTGTTCGCAGTGCTGAAATTCGACAACATCGAGGCAGGCCCGCTCGCCAAACCCGTTTCTCCGGACCAGTATGTGGAGGGCGTCGCTTATGTGCTGCCGACCTGGTACATGGGCATTGGCAACGCGATCGGGCAGATCTTCTTTCAGGACAACTGGATCAGCGGCTATTTCATCATTATCGGCATTGCCGTCCATTCGCGAATAGGCGCTGGAATGGCGCTTATTGGCGCCACGCTGGCGGCGCTCGTGGCAGTCATCTTCGGCGCCCCGGAGGGCGCGATCAGGGATGGCCTGTACGGGTATAACGCCGCGCTCACCGCCATGGCGCTTGGCGGTGTCTTTCTTGTCCTGACCTGGCGGGGATTGATCTATACGCTCTTCGGGGTGGTCGTGACGACCTGGTTATGGGCGTCCGTCGCGATCTTCCTGGAACCAATCGGCATGCCGGTGCTGACATCGACCTTCGTCATCGTGACCTGGCTGATGCTGATAGGCGCTTACGGCTTCAGTTCGCTGACGCCGATTCCCCCAGCGGAGGCGACGACGCCGGAGGACAACCGCAGACGCTTCTTGGCGGCCGGAGGAACACGCGATTCGAAGGTAACCATGGCTTAACCAGGGGTGTTTCGCGGCATCCGGAACAGAATTTTACGTCGCTGAAGTTCCTACTTAACAAGCCTCCGAGAGCGGCGGCGACCAACGAGGGCGGTCCATGATAGCCAATCCATTTGACGATCGGCCCTCCCAGGTCAAGGCCAAGGCCTTGTTTATTTTGCTGTTTCTTATCGCAGCAAACGTCGCTGTTTGGGTTTGGACCTGGGTCGCGTTTGCCGATCATTCCGTACTGCTGGGAACGGCTCTCATCGCCTATATGCTTGGCCTGCGGCATGCATTTGATGCCGATCACATTGCCGCGATCGACAATGTCGTGCGAAAATTGATGTACAAGGGGAAGAGGCCCCTTACCGTCGGATTCTTCTTCTCCCTCGGGCACGCGTCCGTTGTCGTTCTGGCTTCGGTTGCGCTTGCCGCCACCTCTTCGGCGATGCAGAGCCGACTGGATGATCTCCACAAAATCGGAGGTGTCATCGGGACCACGGTGTCAGCCCTGTTCCTGCTGGTCATAGGCATCGCAAACCTCATTATTTTCAGAGGTATATGGGTGGCATTTTTGCGAGCCCGACGTGGCGAAAAGATCATTGATGCGGAACTTGACGCTTTTCTCGCCGGCGGCGGACTTCTTGCGCGGATGTTCCGACGAACGTTCGAGATGGTTTCAGAGTCATGGCATATATACCCGATCGGACTCTTGTTCGGGTTGGGATTCGACACCGCAACCGAAATCGGACTGCTTGGTATTTCGGCCACCCAGGCCATGCAGGGAATGTCCCTCTGGACGATCCTCCTCTTTCCGGCACTCTTTACCGCCGCCATGTCGCTTATGGATACAGTCGACAGCATTCTCATGACCGGTGCTTATGGATGGGCATTCGGAAATCCGATCCGGAAAATCTGGTACAATCTTACTATAACCGGTGCGTCAGTCTTGGTGGCACTCTTCATAGGTGGGCTTCAAGCACTGGGACTGATCGGCGAGAAGCTTGGGCTGCAGGGCGGACTATGGGATGTCGTCGGAGGCTTCAACGACAATCTTAGAAACTTCGGATTTGCTGCAATCGGGATCTTTGTCGCGAGCTGGTTCATATCAGCGATCGTGTACCGGCTGAAGAACTACGACAGCCTACAGCGTGATCTGTCGTGAGGAGAGCTTCTGGCCTAGTTAACCAAACAGGTTCCGACCGCCGACAAGATTGTGGGACAGTATGAACGTTGACCGCTTGGCGAACCGTCCATCAGGAGGGGTGCACACCGCTTCAAATTCAGTGAAGCGGACGGCGGAGCCTGTCTCTCGCAAACAGCAAGAGGATAGGCAAGACGCTATCCCGCTGCATTTATTGCGGCTTGTCAGCCCAAGCCTCCCGATCGGTGCCTTCTCTTTTTCGCGCGGCCTCGAAGCGGCGGTTCATGCCGGATGGGTGCGCAGCGAAGCGGCAGCGAGAGATTGGATCCTCGGCTGCCTTGAGAACGTATTCACCGCGGTGGATGGCGCCCTGTTCTGGCGCATGATCCAGGCGCTCTACGCCGATGAGCATGAGGGTTTTGCCTATGCCAACGCTTGGCTCGCCGCGAGCCGTGAAAGCCGCGAGATGCAGCTTGAGGATCAGCGCATGGGGGCGGCGTTAATTTCCTTGCTCAAGGAACTCGATGTGCCGGCAGCGCACAGCCAAGCCCGCGCAGGACTAACTTATCCAGCGAGTTTTGCAATTGCCGCCCATCACTGGAAAATCGCGCCACTCGCAGCATTGACGGGGCTGATGTGGACTGTTGTTGAAGCACAGGTTGCGGCCGCTATTCGCCTGATCCCGCTCGGACACGTATCGGGTCAACGCATCCTTGTCGAGGCGGTTCCCGTCGTTCAGCGATGCACCGCTCGGGCCGCCACGCTGAAGGACCCCGAGATTGGCAATCTTTCCGTCGCAATGGCCATGGCAAGCGCGTGGCATGAAACTCAATACAGTCGCTTGTTTCAGTCTTGATAACTTGCTCCCCCTGCTTCCAGGCGCCGCACAACCAGGTGCCGCCTTAATCTTCGGCGTCGCCAATGCCGAAGAGGCGTCGATCCGAAGAACGACCACTCACAAGCCGCTTTGCCCTTATCAAAATGAGCCGAACATCGATGCAAGCACGACGACCACAGCAAGGGAGATGATCACACTCACGATCACCGTCATCACCATGTCCAGGTAACTTTCGCCGTGAGTGAGTTTGCTGATTTGCAGCAACAGCAGCACGGTGCCGTTGTGCGGAAGGGCGTCCAGTGTGCCAGCGCTGATCGTCGTCAGGCGATGCATCAATTCAGGGGCGATGCCATACTCGGTGGAAAGACGCATGAAGTCCGAGCCCAGTGCATTGAGGGCGATCGCCATACCACCCGAGGCGGTGCCGGTAAGCCCGGCCAGGACGTTCATGGACACGATGATGGAAACCAGGGGCCCTCCTGGAACATCCAACACAGCGTCGCGAACGGTAGCGAATGCAGGAAGTGCTCCAACCACAGCGCCAAATCCCACGAGGCTTGCGATCATCAGGATAGGCACGGCAGAGGAATTGGCGCCGGCATCAAGCGTTTCTCGAAGAGATGGCAGTCGCCGGTAATTGACGATTATGACGGTCAGAATGGCGGCCGCAAGCGCCAGCACGACAGCCCATACCCCAGCCACCGCCCCGATCGTAACGCCTCCCCATCTCTGTTCAGCCAGAAATGAAAAGTCGAGGCGTGGGAGCACGAACAGAGCCATCAGGAAATTGACCGCGATAACGACGATCAGAGGCAGTAGGGCGAGAATGAAAGGTGGCTCGTCTGCACTTCGCTTGCCGTGATCAATCTCGGCCGGATCGAACCCGCCGGTAGCTGCCGCTTGCTCGCGAGTCCTGTCATCGACGGTGCTATCAAGCTCCGCGCTAGCGACGTAGCCCTCGCCGGCCCTGCGCGCGGCCGCTTCGGCTCTGGCGAGCCACCACATGCCGAAAGCAAAGATAATGATGGAAGCGATGATGCCGAGACCAGGGGCGGCGAAGGTCGTGGTACCGAAATAGGGCATCGGAATGGCGTTGTTGACCGAAGGCGTCCCAGGCATCACCGACATCGTGAACGTGAACGCACCAAGACCGATGGTCGCCGGCATCAACCGGCGTGGAATATTGGCGGCACGGAACATCTCGTCCGCCATCGGCACCAGCACAAAGAAGGCCACAAAGACGCTTACGCCACCATATGTGACGACTGCTGAGGCGAGCACCACCGCGAGCAACGTGCGGTGTGTTCCGAGCCGCTCGGTCAGGAACCGTGCGATCGACTTGATCGAGCCGCTGTCGTCCATGAGCTTGCCGAACAGGCCGCCAAGCAGGAACATGGGGAACCATTGCGCGACAAAGCGGGCGGCGCCGCTCATGAAAGTCTGCGTCCAGTGGGCCAGAAGCGGTTCACCCGAGATCGCAGCCGCCACGAGTGCAGCCAACGGAGCCATTATCAATATGCTCCACCCACGGTAGGCCAGCCACATCAACAACGCCAGACCTAGCAATATGCCAAAGAGTCCCATGCTTGAGCCTCCATCCAAAACTGGGAATGCCATTTGAATTGCTGTGGTCGAAAGGCGGCGCCCGCTCCGGGAGCCGTACAGATTCAGAGATCTCACCCGTGCGGGTCTGCACAACCACAAGGTAGCACCGGGGCTATGCGCGTCAAGATGAGCTCCGGGCGAATCGGACGGATCCATAGATATCCGGGCATGGCATTCCCCGTTGGCCTGATGGCAGCCAAGCCATTGCAGCACACAGGCACGGCCGTCAGGCAAGCAACAGGATAAAGCCGGTGATGACCAGCGCCATGGTCCATAGAACGTCGAAGTTTATCCACATCGTGCGCAGGAGCGAGAGATCCAGCCACTCGAAGACAACGGCTGCAATGATGCCCGTGACCGCGAGCATTGCGCCTGTATGCAACGCAACTGCCCCGAGTGACACAGAAATCGAGGTGCCGGCCGGAAACGGTGTGCCGCCATCGGCGACACAGAGAGCAAGCACTGCCGGCACGAGCATCGCTCCTGCCCCATGGCTCGTCGCCATCATGAAGGACCAGATGCCGAGGCCGGTCACGCCCGTCTGCATGCCGATATTCACGCGATGCCGGTGACCGTAGATCGCATGCTGAGCCGCCAGCCCGAGGATAAGCAGGCCGCCGACGACCTTCAGCATCGCGAAGTCCAGGACGAGGCCGAGCGTCACAATAAGGACGAGCATCGCCGCAACCGCCGCCGCGTGACCGATCGCGATCGGCAGCAGCGACAGCCAGAGGACGCGCCGGCTCCGCCGATGCAGGCCGAGTGCAACGGCAAAGAGCCAGCCCATTGCCGGGTTGATTCCGTGGAATGCGCCGAGGCCGGCAACTGTTAGCCAAGGCAAAAGAGCCGTCATCGCCTATGGTTCCTCGGCAGCCGCGCACCTCTCACGGGTAGCAATAGGAATCGGAGGAACAGTCACCACCCTCGAGCCGAACCTGATGCGGACGATGGCCTTTGGGCCAATCGACGAAGAAATCCTTGTCGAACGAGATCCCGCCATTCTCCCCGACATCGAGCTTGACCATCCACCCGTCGATGCCTTCCGGATAAAATTGTGGGTCGATCGCACCATAGAGCGAATTGGTAAAATAGACCCGCTTGCCGTCGCGGCTGATCTCCACCATTTGCGGCCCCCCATTCAGGGCCCCGTTCGAGGCCTTCGGATGTGTGGCGCGAGAGACTATGCCGCCGATCCGCACCCGACCGGTTTCCTTCGGCGACAGCGGATCGGACACATCGTACTGGATCATGTCGCCGGTGCCCCAGCAGGAAACATAGAGGAACCGGTCGTCCATTGACAGATCGATATCCGTCACCAGCGGCGGCACCGCCTTGAAGCCCTTCAGCACCGGTGGCAGATAGTCAGGATCGGCCGGCTCTGCCGGTATCTCTATGATCTTCTTCGCTGCCCAGTGATTGCCCTCGCGATACCACGTCCAGATCGAGGCCGAGAGGTCCTTGAGGCTGATGACGCAGCCGACAAAGCCATGAGCTTTCGTCGGATCGTGCGCAGGGCGGAGCTCGAACACCAGCTGATGCTCCTCGCCCAAATCGATCTCCTGCAGGTGCTTGCGCTTCAGCAGGTCCCAGAAGTGCAGCTTGTGGCCATATTTCGAGCCTAACAGCACCTCCGGCACGAGGCCATTCTCGAAGGTGTCGGGCGTGCCCCATTCGCTGGTGATCATGGTGTCGTGCCCGAGGTGCCACCAGAAATCATAGGCGAGCTTCTGCGGGCCGCGATCGATTTCCCACTGCCCAAGCACATTGAAGCCGTCGTGGTCCAGCAGGAAGACGCCGCCTGGCGCTCTGCCGTTGGCATCGCCGAGCGCGTTTACATAGATTCCTTCCGGCCCGCAATGGACGGTGTGCAGGCGGGAATAGTTCGCCTTCTCGGCAATCTCGGCAGGCTCGATCACCCGAACAATTTTCGGCGATCGCGGGTCCGGCTTCGTGTCGATGATGTGCAGCCGCGACGATCTCAGTCCCGGCACGACGAGATACCGGCGCTCGACGTGCGGATGCGACGCATTAGGGCAAAGGCAGGACGAACAAGCGTTCCATCCGAAATGATGGAGTTCGTCGCCGACATTGGGCATGTCGACCTGCCCGACGATCCGTGAATAAGTGGCCGATGCTGGATCGACGTCCACCACGGCTATCGCGTCCGGCTTTCGGCGCTCGGGATCGAAGGCAGCCACATAGGCCAAGGTTTCCCTCGCCGCTTTTGCTGCCATTCGTGGAGATGGATAAAATGAGCTGTCCGGACGCCAGGTCGCCATTTCCGTTCCCCCCTGCTTTGCAGAATGTGACTTGAGAATGTATTAATTGCGGCAAAATCTGGCTAAAAGTATGGTCGCAACCCAAAGCAGTGGCTCGGATTCTCTCCGGGCCGGCTTGCGCGGGCCGGCGCCTCAGAGATGATCGGAGGCGCTGATCAAAAATGAAGGTGCCTGGGAAACGTCTGAGTTGCGCGACCGGTCGAGGTCGATCCCGCCCTCCCCCTGAAACCTTCCCAACTGGTATATTCAAAGAGAACGCGCTATAATTGAATTATGCTGTTCCGCAACATTGCTGATTGGATTGCCCGCGAACTCTAAGGGCGGGAGCCACACATTTCCGAAGTTCTGCCAACATCTGGCCCGAAATATCTAGAACACGGAGTGACAGACAATGGATACCTGTTATGCCGGATCCGCGACTTTGACTGTCGCACGCAGCGCCACACCGCGCGCTTTCGCGCGTTCTGTCGCTGTCGGCCTTGTTGTTTTTCTGATGCTTGCTTCCCCCAGCACGGCCCAAGTCAGGGATCTTTCTGATCTCGCAGCCAAAGTTATCGATGCCGTCGTCAACATCCAGACGAGCAGAAACGCCGTGGTTGACCCGAACTCCGACGCTCAAAGTCAGCCTCCGGAGGGAGAGCAGCCGCGTCCGCAACGTTCTCTTGGTTCGGGTTTCGTGATCGACGCTTCAGGTATCATTGTCACCAACGAGCACGTGATCAGGGGTGCTGAGGAGATTTATGTCATCCTCAACGATGGAACACGGATGCCCGCCGAATTGCTGGGCGAGGACAGGTACATCGACGTTGCCGTCCTGCGGGTCCAGCCGACGACCCCATTGCCTGTCGTGAAGTTCGCCGATTCCGACCAAATACGTGTCGGGGAGCCGGTCATGGCGATTGGCAATCCGTCCGGTCTCGGCGGCACGGTGACCGCCGGAATCGTCTCCGCCAAGAACCGAGACATCAGAACGAGTCCCTTTGACAACTTCATTCAGACAGATGCAGCAATCAATCGTGGCAATTCTGGTGGACCATTGTTCAATATGGCCGGCGATGTGATCGGGATCAACACGCTGGGCCTTACCCCATCTGGCGGCAGTATCGGTCTGAATTTCGCGGTGCCAGCCAACACGGCACAGCCGATCATCGCCCAGCTTCGTGAGTTTGGAGAAACCCGACGCGGCTGGCTCGGCGTATATCTCCAGGATCTGACCAGCGAAATTGCCGAGGCGTTGAGACTGAACCCACCCCGCGGAGTCCTGGTTTCAGGCGTCGATCCACGCGGGCCGGCTGTTCCCGCCGGCATTCGCGCGGGCGACGTGATCGTCAAACTCAATGGCCAAGAAATACACGATGCACGTCAATTGCAGCGCATCGTCGCCGAAGCGCCTGTTGGCACAACCGTGCCTGTGACCGTGGCGCGCGATGGTCGCAGTACCGAACTGACCGTTACATTGACACGCAGGGAAGCACCGGCACCAGGGACAACTGCCGTATCTGCCCTTGGCATGCAAGTTTCCAGCATTACGCCAGAGTTGCGAAACCAGCTCCAACTGCCTCGCGATGCCAGAGGGGTGGTGGTCGCAGCGGTGGATCCCAGCTCCCAGGCCGGCCGGCACGGGATCCGACCCGGGACCGTGATTTTGGAAGTACACAACGAAGCGGTCGACTCTCCGGGGGACTTTGTCCGGCGTGTGGAGGAACTGAAGACCGAAGGTCGCCACTCCGTGGTAATTCTCGTACTCGCCGCCAATGGGCAGACGCGGATCATCGCATTGAATTTAGCGTGAGCTAGGGGCGTAGAGTTTCGGTTTGGTCTGTAAAGTCCTCGGGGGCCGCAACGCCGGGGCCTACGTAAGGTATCAATATTGCAAAGTGGCCATTGCTCTGCCACAAGGGCGTCCCGCCTGTCGGCATACGCGCCTGCATTCCTTTACACGTATGACCATATGGCACTAATTGTCGCCCTGAGCCTTGCCTTGCAGTTGCAACTGCTATGTATCATGAGCCGTCTGAGGCGAGGTCAGGGTGCGCACAATGAATGAGAGAAAGTCGGTGCTTCACATTGCGACGTCATGGGCGCTATGGCCGGCACTCTTCGCGGCGGGATTGGCCGGGGCTGGCTTTGCCTTCCGCACAGACGCGCCGCTGCTGTGGTTCAATGTCGTTTATCTGACAATCGTGATAGCGATTGCAGTCTTTGAACGGCTGATGCCCTATGAGCGGGAATGGCTAAAGCACGATGGCGAAACTCTCAACGACATCGCACACACGCTTCTAACCAAGGGGGGTGTGCAGATTGCGGCGGCCATCGGTGCGTCTGCACCAATGGCGATAGCGACCGTCGCGCAGCCAGCTTTCGCGTCGGCAGCGGCGACGTGGCCTGATCACTGGCCGCTCGTTCTTCAAGTGGTGCTGGGTTTGGTCATCGCCGAGTTCGGCCTCTACGTTGCCCACCGCGCGGCCCACGAATTCCTTTCGCTGTGGCGATTTCATGCTCTTCATCACAGCGTCGAGCGTCTTTGGGTCGTCAACACCGGCCGCTTTCACGTCGTCGATTCGCTTTTCAAGATCGCACTCAGCCAGATTCCGCTTTATCTCCTTGGGGCCTCCCTGCCGGTCTTTCTTTGGATTAGCGCAGTAACAGCCTTTATTGGTCTTCTCACCCACTGCAACATGGATGTGAGGACAGGCCCACTCGACTGGGTTTTCAGCACCCCGCGTCTGCACCGATGGCATCATTCGAAGGTGCTTGCCGAGGGAAACACCAACTACGGCGAGAATCTCGTGGTGTGGGATCAGATATTTGGCACTTACTTCAATCCGCCGCGCAGGCCGCCGGCAGACATCGGCATCAGCGGACGGATTGCCGAAGGCTTTCTGGCCCAGCTTGTACAGCCTTTTTCAGCCAAAGGGTTCAGGCAGATCCTGGGGCGGCGCCATAAGCCACAGGTGAGCTCCTTATCTGGCAAGGAAGAGGCCGTGCCCGAGTGACATCCGCCACCACGAATGCCGGGTCATTTCGCTGTGAAGGAGAGATGGCCGCTTAGAGTAGATGGCGCTCAGCGAATTTACCGCGCGCCATCTGCGGAAATGTTGAAGTTCGTTCGCAGTGCGAGCCGGAAAAGAGTCACTCGGCGTGCGTACTCCATCTTGCATCGCCTTGGAACATGTCGTTGAGCTTGTAGGCAACTTCCGTCCGGTTCGTCGCCTTCAGCTTCTTCATAATGTTCCGGATGTGAACCTTGACGGTGCTCTCGCGCAGATTGAGCTCATAGGCGATGATCTTGTTCGCCTTGCCCTTGCGAAGCGCCTGCACGACCTCGGCTTGCCTCAGCGTAAAGATACGCGTCAGTTCTTTTGGTCGCTGCTGTTGCTGGCTCCGCTCGACACTAGCTGCTGCAGCCGGCGAAAAAGTGTTGCCCGCAACAATAAAGATGCCGCCTGCAACGGCCAGGGCAATCGCTTCGACGCAAACCTCGATTCCGACAGAGGTCGGAATGAACCCGCGAGCGCCGCATTCGAGTACCTTTAACGTTTGGCTGAGATCGTCGCCATCGCCTAGAACAACGACTGGAGCAGGCGCGACTTCAGACGTGATATTCGCGATTTCTTCGGAAAGCGCGGCGTCGTTAGCCTTCCCGCCGGCGATGTTGAGAAGAACCGCGCCAACAGACTGGCAGCTGTCCTTTTTTCGCCGCCATTCCGCAAGCGACCCAACGGCAAGCGCGGCCATGCCAAGACCGTTCGCCCTCAATGTTGTCGCAAGGCATTCGCGTTCAAGTGTCCTGGCGTCGACAATCAGCAGGCACTGATCGTCGTTGTGTGCCCCGTCAGAATACTCGATATCCGCTCCTGCCTTGGACAGTGTCGTTGCAGGCCGGAGCCTGTTCAATGCGATTCGTCCATTCTCAAATTCCGAAGGTACGTAATTCATACTAGCCTCATACCCCTTTAGTGCTGGAGATGGTTCGCAGGAAGTAAACGCAATACTTTGCGACGGTCTCCTAAACGCTGTGGTGTTTCCCCTTTAGTACGCTAACAAAGTAGAATTCATGTCTGTGTCAAATGCCAATGTCACTTAACGCTTGGTTTCTACTTTATTAACAAACTACATACACGATCTCTAATAAGCAATACAAAAATATTTCTGACAGTTAACAGAAGAAAGGTGAGTACATAAAATTGTACCGCTCATCGCCAAATAGTAGAATTTGGTTTCATGGTACTGCTGAAAATATATTTGACCCAAGGTAGTATTGACATACGAAGGAATAAAATTCCTGAAAGATGTTATCGCTTCTTCATCTATACGATTAAAATACGACGACAGATCGCATTCCCTCATATTTATTATCGGCGATTGCAGTCGAAAACCTGTGCTAGATTTCAAACAAAGGAGTGAATCCGGCCGATCGGTTGTCATTTTTATTTGCGTTATCTTCGAGGATCAAACAGCACTATTTCGATAATATCGTCGCCTGTTGCCCCGTGAGAGGTTTCTCTCATGGATGTTCTATTTTCTCTCACGAATGAGAGCATCGCCATCCGCGACCCAGATGGATCGCCGGTTTAATTCGGCTAGAGAGTCGGATGGACACGTTACGCTTCTCGGGCAAGGAGACCCCAAATGCCATCGCTTCGCTTTGCGCTCAATCATATGGCAGCACCGTCGCTTCCGATCCAAGACCTGTTTGCCTTGGCCGGTTCGCTCGGCATCGACGCGGTCGAAATTCGCAACGACCTCGCGGGAAATGCGATCATCGATGGAACGTCGCCGGGGGCCGTCGCAAAGGCGGCGCGGCATCACGGGATGACGATACTTTCCATCAACGCGCTGCAGCGCTTCAACGAGTGGAATGCGCGCCGCGCCGACGAGGCGCTGACGCTGATCGAATATGCGAAGGCATGCGGCGCACAGGCGCTTGTTCTCGTACCGAAAAACGATGGCACCGGTCGAGCCGATGGCGAGCGTCAGGACAATCTGCGCCAATCGTTGGCCGCACTGAAACCGATGCTTGATACGGCCGGAATTATAGGCCTTGTGGAGCCACTTGGCTTTGAGATTTGCTCTCTCCGTTCCAAAAGAGAGGCAGCCACGGCAATCGATGCCCTGTCGGCCCGATCGACCTTCAAGCTCGTTCATGACACGTTTCATCATCATCTTGCCGGCGAGGGACAACTGTTTCCCGACATGACAGGGCTGGTTCATATCTCGGGTGTCAACGATCCCGCTGTTTCTGTCGCGGATATGCGCGACCCGCACCGCGTCCTGGTAACGGCCGATGATCGCCTGGACAATGCCGGACAGGTACGAGCACTCGTGGAAGCAGGCTATGCGGGACGATTTTCGTTCGAGCCCTTCGCAGCCGAAGTGCACGATCTGAAGGATCCGGCAAGCGCGTTAAGGGCAAGTATGGGTTACCTCTCGGCGTCGGTCTGAGCCGAACCGATCCCGCCTATTCTCGGCCGCGAAAGCGGCGCTGATAGCCCGCGTCATAGAGCGAGCTCTCGCGAAAGTCGCTGGCCGCAAGCGATGGGCCGACGAAGATGATCGCCGTACGCTCGATGGGCTGTGCGGTCAGCTTCGCCTCGATGTCGCCAAGCGTCCCCCAAACGATCCGCTCATCTGGCCAGGACGCCTTGGCGACGATCGCGACCGGGCAATCGCTACCGTAGAGCGGCGTCAGCTCTGAAACCACTTGTCCCAACGCATGAATGGCAAGGTGGATGGCCAAGGTCGAACCCGTCGCGCCGAACGTCTGTAAAGTCTCTTCGTTCGGCATTGGCGATGCTCGACCAGAAACGCGCGTCAGCACCAGACTTTGGGCTACGGCCGGAATCGTCAGTTCCCTGCCAAGGCTGGCGGCTGCCGCCGCAAAAGCTGGCACGCCGGGGGTCATCGTATAGCCGATGCCATGTTTTTCGAGCCGACGGATCTGCTCGGCAACCGCACTCCAAACGGAAAGGTCACCTGAATGCAACCGCGCGACATCCTCACCGACGGCGGCGGCGCGAAGGTATTCGGCCTCGATCTCGTCGAGTGACATCGGCGCAGTGTCGATGATGCGTGCGCCGGACGGGCAGTATTGCAATAGCTCCGGAGAGACGATCGAACCGGCATAGAGACAGACTGGGCATTTGGTGATGAGGTCACGGCCGCGCACCGTGATAAGGTCCGCAGCACCTGGTCCGGCACCGATGAAATGCACAGTCGTCATCTGCTTTGTCTCACTTCTTTATATAGCGCCACTGCGTGACGGGCATGGCAGGGCGCCAGCCATTCATGCCGCCGAGGGGCGCTGCACGTGCGATTTCCATACGTGTCAGCGTCCCACCGTTCTTCTCATGCATCGAAAGCAGCATTGCATCCATCTCAAGCGTCACGGCATTGGCAACGATGCGCCCTCCCCTCTTCAGCGCCTGCAGTGCTCGCTCGAGCACCCCTGCCTCGCTGCCGCCACCGCCGACGAAGATCGCGTCGGGCTCAGCCAGGTTCAAAAGCGCCTCGGGGGCAGTTCCTTCCACGATCGCCAGCCCGGGGACGCCGAAGGCAAGGGCATTTCGGGCGATGCGTGCGGCCCGCTCGCTTGATTGCTCGATCGCGATCGCCCGCAGCGACGGGTCGGTCAGCATCCATTCGATGCCGATCGAGCCGGAGCCGGCGCCAATGTCCCAGAGCAGTTCGCCATGGCGCGGGGCCAATGCGGCAAGCGTGATCGCGCGGATTTCCTGTTTGGTGATCTGGCCGTCATGCTCGAAAAGCGCGTCGTCCAGCCCGGGCGTGAGCGCGATCGTTCGTGCCCCCTCCCCCGCCACGACCTCGACGGCAAAGACGTTCAGCGGATCGATTGCAGCAAGGTCAAAGCGATCGGCACGAGCATGGCGCTGCCGCTCGCGCGCCCCGCCCAGCGCTTCAAGAACGTGCAATTTGGATTGGCCGAAGCCGGAGAGGCAGAGGAGTTCTGCGAGATGGCGTGGCGTCTCGCCGTCCGACGTCAGTGCGATGATCCGCCGGCCGTGATGCAGGTGTGGCCGGATGAGATCCAACGGGCGACCGTGCAGCGAAACAGTGGTCACCTCCTGCAGTGGCCAACCGAGCCGCGAAGCCGCCAGGCTGAAAGAGGATGGCGCCGGGATGACATGCATTTCATCGGCGCTGATGTGTCGGGACAGCGTCGCGCCAACGCCGTAAAAAAAGGGGTCGCCCGAACCGAGGACGACGGTCGGTGAACCACGGCGCGCGACGACCGCCTCAATTGACCTGTCGAACGGGCTTTCCCAGGCACGCCTTTCGCCGCTGATGATCGCTGCCGCGAGCTCAAGATGCCGCCGACCGCCGAAAACCGCAGGCGCGGCAGCGATCAGCCGCTTTGCCTCATCACCCAGCCCGGCTGGACCGTCCTCGCCGATGCCGATAATAGTCAGCCAGCGTTGGCTAAGAGCGGAAGGCATATCAGACATGGGTAAAATCCGCATCCTGATGCTGGGTGGCACTGGTGAAGCACGCGCTCTTGCCCAAGCGCTCGCTGACACCGGCCGGTACGAGGTCTTGCTCTCGCTTGCTGGTAGAACGGAAAAACCGTCCGATCAACCGGTTCCGTTTCGCATCGGCGGTTTTGGTGGCGCCGACGGACTGGCTGCTTTTCTGCTTGATGGTCGCTTCGACCTGTTGATCGACGCAACGCATCCCTTTGCCATGCGCATCTCCGCAAACGCCAGTGAGGCCGTAGCGGCGATCGGCGTTCCCGCATTCGCGTTGCGCCGCCGCGAATGGGTGGCTGTACCGGGCGATCGTTGGACGAATGCTTGGACCGTCACAGAAGCGATTGAGAAGCTTGGCCCCTCGCCTCGCCGGGTCTTGCTGGCGATCGGTCGCCAAGAAGCGCATCGCGCCGAGGTCGCGCCCCAGCACTTCTACCTCGTGCGAAGCGTCGATCCGGTCGAGCCGCCCCTCGTCCTTCCCGATGTTCAGTTCGTCTTGGATCGCGGCCCTTACGATGTGGAACGCGAAGTTTCGCTGCTTCGCAATCATCGCATCGACGCCGTGGTGACCAAGAACAGCGGCGGTTCGGCGACTTATGCGAAGATCGAGGCGGCCCGCCGGCTCGGTATCGAGGTGATCATGGTCGCGCGCGGGCCAGCCGCCGCCATGCAGACGGTCGCCACTGTTGAAGAAATGCTGGCCGCGATCGATCACCTGTTTCCTCCTGCAATGAACCGCGGGGTGTAGACGAGGTCCGATTTGCCGTTTCTCGCAACAACCTTCGTCTCGGGCGAACCGATGATGACGCAGGTTGCCATATCCGCGCTCGCAGCGTCGGCCTCACCCAGCCGCTGGAGCGTGATGCACTCATCGGGGCGTCCTGCAGCCCTGCCGAAAATCACTGGTGTTGTTGCAGGCAACTCTGAGAGAAGCAATTCGAACGCCTTGCCCAATTGCCAGGGGCGTGCTTTGCTGATCGGGTTGTAGAGCGCGATAACGAAGCCCGCCTTGGCCGCCAAGGAAAGCCTATTTTCTATTAAATTCCAAGGCTTTAGATTGTCGGAAAGCGAGATGGCGCAAAAATCGTGGCCAAGTGGCGCGCCAATGCGGGCGGCAACCGCAAGCATGGCGGTAATCCCCGGTAGCACGACCAGATCGACGGTGCGCCATTCTTCAGCACCGCTATCGATGGCCTCGCAGACGGCTGCCGCCATTGCAAAGACACCCGGGTCACCGCCGGAAACGACGCACACGGTCGCACCGGTCGCTGCGGCACGCAGCGCAGCGGCCGCACGATCCAGCTCCTCCCGGTTGTCGGATGCATGCCGTCGCTGATCGGAGCGAAGGTTCAGCCGGTCGAGATAGGGTCCGTATCCATAGAACTCCGTTGCCTGTGAGACGGCGGCGTGAGCTTCTGGCGTCATCTGCTCGGGATTGCCCGGGCCCGTTCCGATCACGAAGAGCTTGCCGGTCATCGGCGGGCCTCCCAGCCGGGCACAAGCACCAGCGAGAAGTAGGGCGCGTCGCCATCGGGTCGGTCGGCAAGTTTCGTCATCACCGCATTGGCCATTGTGCCCCGCTCAACGTAGACGGCCTCGGCAAGGCGACCTGATGCCTCTAGCGCCCGGCGGATTTTCGCAAGGTTGCGCCCCACTTTCATGATCACGGCGGCCTGCGTGTCCGATAGTCGGCGCTGCAGTTCGGCCTCCGCCATTGTCCCTGGCAGCACGGAGAGGACGTCATCTCCCTGGACAATCGGAATGCCGGCAAGCGACCAGCACCCGGACATGGCGCTGATCCCTGGAATGACTTCGGTCGGAAAGCGGTTCGCCAGGCGTACATGCAGATGCATGTAGGAACCGTAGAATAGTGGATCGCCCTCGCTCAGTACCGCGACGGTGCGACCGTCTTCCAAGTGCTTGGCCACGGCAGCCGCTGATCGATCGTAAAAGGCGGTAATCTGGTTTCGATAGGCCTCTTCGTTTTTTTCGATTTCGATCGTCACCGGATAATAGAGCGGCAGCAGGATCTTTTCTGCGCTCAGCAGATGCTCGACGATCGCCTTGCCGTTGCCGCCCCTGCCCTGCTTGGCGAAGTAGGCAACGACATGTGCCGCCTCGATTGCCTTGACGGCCTTGACGGTCAGGAGTTCCGGGTCACCGGGACCCGTACCGACACCAATAAGACGGCCAGAACTCGTCATAGACCAGGTCTCGCCAAAGCGTTCAGGGCGGCCGCCGTCATGGCACTGCCGCCGAGGCGGCCACGCACGATCGCAAACGGTACGCCATAGGAGTTCTCCGCTAAAGCATCCTTCGATTCGGCTGCGCCAACGAAACCGACCGGCATGCCAATGATCGCTGCCGGTTTCGGCGCGCCGTCCCGAAGCAGTTCCAAAAGATGGAAGAGGGCTGTCGGCGCATTGCCGATGGCGACGACGCTGCCTGCGATCCGCTCCAGCCAAAGGTGAAGTGCGGCTGCCGAGCGGGTATTGCCGCTCTGCTTCGCAAGCTCCGCAGTACGCGGATCGTGGAGCGTACAGAGCACGTCATTGTGGGCCGGCAAGCGCGTACGGGTAACGCCATGAGCGACCATTTCCGCGTCACAAAAGATCGGAGCCCCGTCGTGCAGGGCAGCGCGCGCGGCGCTGACGAAGCCCGGCGAGAACACGAAATGCCCTGCCGCTTCAACAAGCCCGCATGCGTGAATCATGCGCACGGCAATATCGGCTTCCTCGACGGAAAACCGTGAAAGATCAGCTTCGCTGCGAATGATCGCGAAGGATCGCTCGTAAATTGCGTCCCCGCTGTGAATATAGTCGTAGTCAGGCATTCCTATCCCTGTCGCAGCGCCTTTATGGCGTCGTACTTGCCAATCCGCCTAAGGCAGGCGGCAGCCGATTCGCCAGCTTGTCTCTCGTCTTTGACGAGGCGAGCGAGCTTCTCTATAGCGGAATCGATGTCACCGCCAGCAATCTGTGCATCGGCAATATCCGACGCGACGCCGTCCAGCATGAGATTGTAGCCATCGTCCGCGCCGACAATGGAAAGAGCTGACCTCGGATGGGCACAACCCTTGGCGCAACCGGAGACGTGAACAACCATCGAGCCGTCCAGTAGTTCAACAGCAATTGCGGCCAACTTCTCGGCGCGAGCCTTGGTCTGGAAGCGGCCTGAAGCGCAGGCACCGGCCCCGGCGCAAGCAGCAATGCTCATCTCAGGATCGGAGCGGTTGACGGACAGACCATACTTGGACGCCATTTCCGCAAGAGTTTCGGCTGACCGACAGTCGAGTCCCGTCAAAAAGAATATGCGCCCAGGACCTGGCCTGACTTGCGTTGCGCCAAGCACCCCGGCTGATCCAAGAAATGAAATAAGCTCGCCGGCGTGGATCTGGCCGAAGCGCGGACTTAGACCGAGGACTGAGGAACCGTCAGGAAGGGCGAGAGTGCCGGCCTCGGGATCCTTGCGTTCAGGCGCTCTGGCGAGCACTCCCTCCATAAAGGGGAAGGCGGCCAGCAGAGCCCCGCGTTCGATATCGCGACACCGTTTGTGGCGGCCACAGGACATCAGCAGGTGAAGAAGATCTCCAACCGCTTGAACGGCAGCATCGGGACTTCCCGTCAGCAGGGGCAGGGCAGTTTGTTCGTCGCCGCTGATGGCGACCCGCCAGATACCAGCGGAAACTGCGGTCACACGGATGTCGCCGGTGACGGCGGCAAGACCATAGGTGCCACCGCCGTCGATCAGGATTGATAGTTTCGGCGCCAGCAAGGGCGAAAGAAAAGCCGCGGCAAGTTTGTCGCGCAGCAGCGCTTCTATCTCGGCTGGATTTCCGATCTCGTCCGGCGCGATGCCATAAAGCGGGGAGAGTTCGATGATAGGGCCGGGGGGAACCGAGATACCGGCGGCGTCGAGATCTGCCGCAAGCGGCTGGACGGTCTCTGTCCGAAGTCCACGGATTTGCAGGCTGCCGCGCGCCGTGATCTCGACTATCCCGTTTCCGTGCCTTTGCGCGGCCTCGGCCAACCGGGTAAATTGCTGAATGGAAAGAATGCCGCCAGGGGGCCTGAGCCGCGCGAGCAGGCCGTCACCGGTTTGCATCGGCTCCAGCAGCGTCGGGCAGGCGCCACGGCGCATCCAAGCCGACGGCTCTTGTCGGCTGTTTTGCGTCGTCTGTTCGCCAAGTGCCATCACTGCCAGTTCCTTCGATCACGTACTTACATGATCGGCACGATCATCGCAAAACCATGATCCGTGTCAAAGATCATCGAAATCATGTCCCTTGCGCAGCAGATAGATGTCCATGATCCAGCCGTGACGCATGCGTGCTTCAGCCCGGATCCTGACGATCTCGTCAGCAACCTCCGCCAATCGGCCGGCACGCGTTATCTCGTCAGGGGTTCCGAGGTAGGCGCCCCAGAAGATTTCCGCGTCGGGGTCATCGATCTTCGAAAAGGCCGTCTCGCCATCAAGCATGACGACCGTACTGTCGGCCCGATTGCCTTCCTCGACGAGACGTCTGCCGGTCGTAATTTCGAGTGCTTTTCCGACAAGGTTGATGGGAATGCGGTGGCTTGCGGCAAGCGCCTGGATACTCGTAATGCCCGGAATGACGCTGAACTCGAAGGCGAGGGCGCTCGTTTGGCGGGCGCGCTCGAGAACGCGGATTGTGCTGTCATAGAGGCTGGGGTCGCCCCAGACGAGGAAGGCGCCTTGGCCGGCCTCCGGAAGGTCCCTGATGAGTTTCGAATACCTCTCGGCAATGGCGGCATGCCACTCGTCAACGCTCTCGAGATAGGTTCGGCCAGCGGTGGCGCGCTTTGGCACGGCAAATTCGATGATCTTGGTATTGCTGTTCGTGACATAGCGACTGCAGATTTCTCGGCGGACAGCGGCAAGTCCGTCCTTTTCGGCGCCTTTGGTCGGAATGAAGATCGCGTCCACGGCGTTCATTGCGTTGATCGCCTGGAGGGTCAAATGCTCGGGATTTCCCGTCCCGATGCCGATGATGTGGATATGACGCAACGCCTCTTCCCCTTCAGTTCCGTTCGTTTCTCATAGAGCCCGCCCGGGCTCCACAAGTGCAAAGGCAAAATGTTGGCCGCGGCCAACTCTGCGAAGGCCAGCATGGCTGTTGTTGTCGTGATTCGCGAATCATGGCATCCTCGATACGCTTTTTAGCGCGATGTTGATAGAAAAGCGCATTGATAGGGATCGGGTGTTTTGGACAACATTAGCGTATCGACGACGGACGTGCGCATTGAGCGGCACGCCCACCAACTTTCACGTCAGCTCAAGCTTCTTCGCGAGAAGCTCTTTCCGCCACTGTCACAGAAGACGTTGCGAACGTTCACATCCGGGGAAGCCGCACAGATGATCGGGGTATCCGACGGATACCTGCGCCAACTCTCGCTGGATGGCAAGGGACCGCAGCCGGAGGTTTCCCTCAACGGCCGGCGTTCCTATACGCTTCGACAGATCAACGAGCTGCGCCACCATATGGCGCGGATCAAGCCGAAGGATGCGCTGTCCTACCTTCCCTGGCGACGACCGGGCGAAAAGCTGCAGACCGTTGCGGTGACGAACTTCAAGGGCGGCTCGGCAAAGACCACGACGACCCTTTATCTCGCCCAATACCTGGCGCTGAACGGCTATCGCGTACTGGCCATCGATCTCGATCCGCAGGCCTCTCTATCGTCCATGCTGGGTGTCCAGCCGGAGTTCGATTTGGCTGACGGCGACACCCTCTACGGCGCGATCCGTTACGACTCAAGCCGACGCTCTTTAAAGGACGTAGTGCGCAAGACCTATTTCGATGGGCTCGACCTGGTGCCGGGAAACCTCGAATTGATGGAGTTCGAGCACGAAACGCCGCGTGCGCTCGGGGATCGCCAGCGGACCGGGGAGGTGTTCTTCCGGCGTGTCGGTGTTGCGATTGCCGAGGTCGAGGCCAACTACGATATCGTCGTTATCGATTGTCCGCCGCAACTCGGATATCTGACGCTCGGCGCCGTCTGCGCGGCAACTTCACTTCTGATCACCATCCACCCGCAGATGGTCGACGTGGCGTCGATGTCGCAGTTCCTGCTGATGACGTCTGACCTTCTCTCTGTCGTACGAAAGGCCGGGGGCGATCTGCAGCACGATTTCATCAAGTATGTTGTCACGCGCCACGAACCGTTCGATGCGCCCCAGTCACAGATCGTCGCACTTCTGCGCAACCTGTTTGCGGACGACGTTTTGACGGCAACCATCCTCAAGTCCACGGCGATCGCCGATGCGGGACTAACGAAGCAGTCGCTCTACGAGATTGAAAGAGGTCAGGTTAGGCGATCGACCTACGACCGCGCGTTGGAATCGGTCAACGCCGCGAATGGCGAGGTGCTGGCAGGAATTCACAAAGCATGGGGTCGGACATGAGCAGACGGGATCGACTGAAGGGGTTGTTCGACGATACCGCACAGGAGTTGGCCGCGGCCAACCTGGAAGAGGAGGCGCCCCTTCGTGGCCCGGCCGGCCCGGTCCGCTCAATGGCCCTGACGCTCGGGCGGATGGAGGAAGAGAGCAGGGCGATGCAGGAGGCGCTGCTCTCCGGCGAGCGCGTCGTCGAGCTCGATCCGGACCTCATCGACGTGTCCTTCGTCAGGGATCGGCTGGCCGAGCTGCCGCAAGATCTTGCGGATGAACTGGTGCGATCGATCGAGGAAAATGGGCAAGAGGTCCCTATTCTCGTCAGACAGCACCCTCAGGTCGCCGCGCGTTACCAGGTGGTCTACGGGCATCGACGGCTTCAGGCGCTGCGCTTGCTTGGACGCAAGGTCCAGGCGATTATCCGCAAACTTGATGACGTCGACGTCGTCATAGCGCAAGGCATCGAGAACTCCGCAAGGCGCAACCTCTCCTATATTGAACGTGCCGTCTTTGCCTTCAACCTTGCTAGTAAGGGCTTCGAGCGACCCGTCATCATGACGGCGCTTTCGACCGACAAGACTGAATTGTCGAAACTGATCTCGGTTGCCAAGAGCATCCCGATGGATGTGATCATGGCGATCGGTCCCGCACCAGCTGCTGGACGGCGAAAATGGATTGCCCTCGCCCAAGACTGGACCAATGCGACCAGGACCCGCCTGCAGGGTCTGCTTGCCTCAGAGAACTTCGCCGCTCAGGAGAGCGATCGTCGCTTTGAACTCGTCGTCACCGAACTGGCAACGAAGCCTGACAGGCGGGCGGTAACCGAATACGAATGGTCCCCGAAGCAATCGGGCAGGATCAAGGGCCGTATCCGAAGCGCCGGCAATTCCTTTACCCTCGCGCTGAAGACCGGCGATGCTGCCGATTTTGGCGACTATATCTCGCGTCGCCTCGACGAACTCTACGACGCGTTCAAGGCTGGAAAATAGCATCTCTGGCCACAGGGGCTGCTGGACCTGCCGACCGACGATGTAAATGTAAAGATCAATCATGCATTCATAACGGAAGTTAAGCGTGATTTGGGTTCCGTTGCGTGGAAATCGAAATAGCTAACAATGCGCTATGAAATCGACAGTCCGTTGCTGGTCAGCCTTTTGCCGACGATCGTCGAAGCCGAGGATGGTTTGGCGAGGCTGGATGAGCGGGCGGCACGCGCGACGGTCGCAGAAGGTTTTGCCGAGCGCAGGCATTTTTTCGATGCCGTCGGTGCCCTTTGGGTCGCCGGTGAGTTGGTCCACATCGAGGACCTCGTTCTGCATGACGCCCATATGGATACGCGCACGCCAAGCCACGAACTGACGATTGCCCATTCCGTTCTGCGTGTGCGACGACGCATCTGGACGGCTGCGCCGGACTGGGCGCTCGCCCCCTCTGGATTGTCGGCCTTGGCTGGGGGCATAGAAGGGGAGGGGGCTGCCCCCGAGATCAACAGTGCAAAGTTGCTGGCCGACGAGGATGTAGACAGCGAGGCGGATGGTCTTCTCTCCGCTGAACTGGCCGAGATCGATGCGGTCCTTGAAAGATCGCAGCGATTGTTGGATAGCCATAGCCAACTCGGCGCAGCGGAGCTACTTGCTCCGCCCGACCGTCTTCGCGAGAAACGGAGCGACGATCCCCTTGGTTTGTTCGATGATGAGGAATGGGATGAGCCGGCGCGTCTTCGCGCATGGCGTAAGACTGTGGTGATCGCCGACAGCTTACCCGCGACGCTTGGCGCAGCTTTAATTTTTGATGCCTGGGAAAAGATCGAGCCCCTTCGTCGCCAGCATTGGCTCGGAGGTCTCCTCGTTGCCAGCTATCTTCGCGCACGCGGCAAGGTCACGTCGCACCTTTTTGCCTTCTATGCCGGCCTGAAGACAATACGCTATGAGCGGCGACGCGCGCGCGACCGGCTGACGCGCTTGCAGGCATTCCTTGAGGCCATGGTGGAAAGTGCGGCTGCGGGCCTGAAGGAGATGGACCGTCTTTCGCTGGCGCGGACCCAGATGGAAATCCGCTTCAGGGATCGTCGTTCGAACAGCAGCCTGCCGCAACTCGCGGACTTTGTTCTGTCGCGGCCGATGGTTTCTTCGGCAATGGTGGCCCGCGAGTTACGGGTGAGCAGCCGCGGCGCACTCAATTTGTTGAACGACATCGGTATCCGAGAAATCACCGGACGAGGGCGCTACCGGGCCTGGGGCATCATCTGAGCGAGAGTAAAAAGGAAAGCGGCCGGGCGTGATGACCCGGCCGCTTTGTAAGCACCCGGTCCGCGCATCCTGTCACAGAGTACGGACCGGGTGCCCTAGCGCTTCCTTTGCCCCCAGAAGCGCTTATCTCTACTCCCGCTCACCCGTGAAATTGAGCAGCAGCTGGAAGATGTTGACGAAGTTCAGGTAGAGCGAGAGCGCCCCGAAAACGGCGAGCTTCTGGTTCGATTCCTGGTCATAGTTCTCCGAGTACTGTTCCTTGATATTCTGCGTGTCATAGGCCGTCAGGCCAACGAAGACGAGGATACCGATCACCGAGATTGCGAACTGCAGGGCGGTCGAACCCATGAAGATGTTGACAATGCTCGCGATGATGACGCCGATCAGGCCCATCATCAAGAACGAGCCGAAGCGCGAGAGATCCTGCTTGGTCACATAGCCGTAGAGGCTGGTGGCGCCGAACATGGTTGCCGCGACGAAGAAGGTGCGCGCAATGCTCGTTCCCGTAAACACCAGAAAGATGGATGCGAGTGAAAGGCCCATGACCGCGCAAAAGGCCCAGAAGGTCATCTGGGCAGCGCTGGCCGACACAGTCTGAAGCTTGAACGAGAAGAAAAAGACGAAGGCGAGGGGCGCAAGCATCACGACCCACTTGAGCGGGGACTGGAAGATCGGCACGTAGAGCGCCGGCGTGCTGCCGACGATAAATGCGATGATGCCCGTGATGACGAGGCCGAGGCCCATGTAATTATAGACGCGCAGCATATGTTGCCGCAGACCCTCGTCGAAGAGCG
Source organism: Rhizobium mesoamericanum STM3625 (assembly GCF_000312665.1). Classification (GTDB taxonomy): domain Bacteria; phylum Pseudomonadota; class Alphaproteobacteria; order Rhizobiales; family Rhizobiaceae; genus Rhizobium; species Rhizobium mesoamericanum. Next base: position 1,169,132 of record NZ_HF536773.1, read on the forward strand.
CCTGCGAGCCGGCGGCCGAGCCGTAGCCAAAACGCGGATTGGTCGGGTTCATACTGATCTCCTCGGTTGGACGAACTAGTAGAGGGTGCGAGCGAGCCGATCGGCTGTCGCATCCAGGTTTATTTCGCGATCGCCGGCGACGAGCGCATAGGCCACATCGCCGATCTGCCAATAGGCAGCTTCTGCCTTGTCGAGCGCGACGTGGTTTACGGACTGCACTGCGAACGCCCCCGGTCGCACGGCAAAGAGCGAGAGCTGCTTGTCTTGCGACGTCTTGATTGTCATCTCGACGCTTGGGCCAAACTCGGACGGGAAGATCTGCACATCGGAAATCTTCCAGTCTTCTGGCAACCGCGGCATGACGATTGCTGTCGCTGCGCGAATGTCCTCTGCCTTGTAGCTCGCAACGGTTTGAGACGGCACGGACTGACGCAGCATTGCCGTGTGATAGGCGCGTACCGCGTCTTCGACATAGGCCGGCGCTGGTACCGAAGCCGCAACCTCGGTTGCGGTGAATGCGCCGAAGGAGGTGTGGGCGACCCAGCCTGCGGCGACCAGAACGCCGACAGCCGCAATCCGCTGCATCGAATGGAAGATCCGACCGTAGGTGAGACCGCGCTCCAGGCGCCGAGCGGCGTCGCGCGTTTCCGGGCGGCCGAAGGCGCTTTCGCTGGCAAGCGCGAGGCGCAACTCACCCCTAATGCTGAGGTCAGCCATGACCTTAGCGGCAATCGCGGGGTTCTCCGACAGGAAGGACTCGACCTGAATGCGGCGCGCCACGTCGAGTTCGCCATCCACATAAGCATCGAGATCAGCGTCGACGATAGGATCAATTGCCTTCATTGCCGTCCCCTCCGATTAGCCTTAAGTGCGCGGCGCGTGGCGTCTTCTCCTCGAACTCGCGCAGCTGCGCACGGGCGCGCGAAATGCGCGACATCAAGGTGCCGATCGGTATGTCGAGAGCCATTGCCGCTTCCTGGTAGGAAAGGTCCTCGATCGCAACCAGATGCAGTGCTTCGCGCTGCTCTTCTGAAAGATGGAAGAATGCGTCTCGCACCTGTTTGAGACGAACGGCATGTTCCTGGCCGGCCTGCAGCGACTGTTCGGCCTCCACTGCCGCCTCATCGTGGCGGCGCGCCAGCGAGCGAGCCTGGCGGACGCGATCGATGTGAGCATTGTGCATGATCGACAACAGCCAGGTGCGCAGGTTGCCGCCACGGCGGAAACTCTGTTTTTTCTCGTAGGCGCGCAGCAGCGCGTCATGGACGAGATCTTCGGCATCATCCGAATTGCGCACCAGCGAGCGCGCATAGCGCCGAAGCGCTGCGAGCTGGCCGATGACATCGAATGGGCGTTCTTTCCGTTCCATGACTGAGTATACGGGTGCCAGTGGTGATTTATTCCAGCCGTCGCAAATAATCTTCCGTTGAGCTTCGCGGGGGGCGTTGTCACATAGAGCTGTGTCGGTTCGACAGGAATTCGGGACTGACCTTTCGTCTATCAAGAAACCGAGCCTCACGCATGTAGATCACCCTCAATTTACATTTCGCGCAGTGCTATCTTGCGAACTGCACATCATGCGTTCTCGGGAGAAAAGAGCGATGAAGAAGTTGGCCTTGACAATCGGAATTGCCGCGTTGGTCGCTGCCGGCGTCGGTTCGGCTGAAGCCCAGCAGGATCGACGCGAGTTTCGAAGAATGAACTGGAGTGAGAGTTTGCCAGAAGCGGTGCGAACCTATCATGGCAAGCGGCTCTCCATTGTAAGCTATCGAACTGCAAGTTTTTCAGAGACTGGGGCACACCCGTCACCCGGGAGCGCACAGCATGTCGAAGCCATCAGAGCCGCGGCTCGATCGAACAAATGGCTTGTGGGGCAGCTGAAGGCCAAAAAGCTCACCCCGAATGACATTGAGTGGGTAATGCGCGCGCGCAACGGTAGCATGGTGTTCTATGTGAAATGACCGATCGCGGCGCCTTGAGGCGGGTGATCCGGCTGGTCCGGAGCGTGGCGGACCGAGCTGTCGACTCAATCATTTAGCCCGGTAGACGGCATCAGTGCGCTGTAGCTCCAGCCGCCGTTAACCCTGCAGCACGTTCTCTCCAAGGCCCAATACCGTGTCCGGTTCGTTGCGTCGTTAGCGGCCGCCCTTGCCAACTTTTCGATTGCGACGGAGACGCTAGTATAAGCACGGGCGCTGTAATTGGCCCTTTGGGAGGCGCTGATGTGGAACGAGCAGGGGGTCTTACGCATCTCAATTGCGGCCACCATGGTGATAGCCGCACTTGGCATCGTCTTCGGTATTCTTTCAGGCTCTTTTTCCATCGCCTTTGATGGAGTCTACTCGCTTGCTGATGCAGCGTTGACCGGGCTTGCGTTATGGGTTTCCAGCCTGATTGTGAAGTCGGCGCAGAACGATGCTCTGTCTGGTAGAATTCGCAACCGCTTCACCATGGGTTTCTGGCATCTGGAGCCGATGGTACTCATGCTCAATGGTTGTCTGCTGATGGCCGTGTCAGTCTATGCGTTGATCAATGCGATCATCAGCGTCCTCAATGGCGGGCACGAACTTCATTTCGGCGTTGCGATCGCGTATTCCGCCACGACGGTGGTTCTGTGCACCGTCGTCGCTGTCATCGCGATCAGGATGAACCGGCGTTTGAAATCCGATTTCATCTCCCTCGATATCAAAGCCTGGATCATGTCGGGCGGTATCGCGCTTGCGCTGCTTATCGCGTTTCTGGTTGGCCTCGCCGTAAAACAGACGCCTGCTGCCTGGATTGCCAATTATGTAGACCCGCTGGTGTTGGGCCTCGTCTGCCTCGTCATGATTCCGCTTCCGATCGGTACGGTCTGGAAGGCGCTAACCGAGATCCTGCTGATGGCACCCGTCGAACTCAAGGAGCATGTCGATCACGTTGCATCGCGCACGGTTCGCAGCCTGGGGTTCCTCTCTTATCGCGCCTATGTCGCCCGCGTCGGCCGGGCCACGCAAATAGAACTCTATTTCATCGTCCCGGAGGGCCTTCCACCCAAGACGGTCGAGGAATGGGATGCGCTTCGAGATGAGATCGGTGCTGCAATCGGGGATGAGAGCGCCAATCGCTGGCTCACGATCGCCTTCACCGCAGATGCCGAATGGGCCGAATAAGCTGCCCGGCTCGGCTTCGAGATGCTTTTGCTCCCGGGGACCGTTCGAGGTCCGCTCGTCGGGCGAGCTACCAGCAGTCAGTCACGTTGCGTTCGCGCGTTTTGACGACATCAGTCGCGCCGCTCGGATCCCCACCAAGTGTTAGAGAATGTCGTTTCGCAATGACCATTTCGAGGAACCGCATTTTGACCGAGGCCGATCCATTCAGGTGCCGGCGTCTCCCGGATTGCACCGACCCGACAGAGCAAACCCATTTCCAAAACAGGGCTCAAATGGGATGGCATTCCAGAGCAGGTCCTGGAACAGAAACATTCTTCGTTTCATTATACGACCATCTTGGTAGAGTTTCGGCCACAAACGAAGGAGGTTTCCATGCAGTCGATAAAGATCACGAGGCTTCTCGCGGCTGTGGCGCTGGTTGGCAGTGTCGCAATCGGTGGCGTTGCTCCCGCATTCGCGGATCAGACGCTTCTCAACGTATCCTACGACCCCACAAGAGAACTGTATAAGGATTTCAACGCAGCCTTCGCTGCGAAATGGCAAAAGGATACCGGTGAGGCGGTGACGATCAAGGCTTCGCATGGTGGGTCCGGCGCCCAGGCCCGCTCGGTGATCGACGGGCTTGATGCCGACGTGGTAACCCTTGCTCTGGAGGGCGATATCGATGCGATCGCCACCAAGACCGGCAAGATCCCCGCCGACTGGAAAACAAAGTTCCCGAACAATTCAACGCCCTATACGTCGACGATCGTCTTCCTTGTTCGCAAGGGCAATCCGAAAGGCATCAAGGACTGGGCCGACCTCGTGAAAGACGACGTCCAGGTCATCACGCCCAACCCGAAGACCTCGGGCGGTGCCCGCTGGAACTTCCTTGCGGCCTGGGCCTGGGCCAAGCAGGCCAATGGCGGCGATGACACCAAGGCTCAGGAATATGTGACGACACTGCTGAAGCATGTTCCGGTTCTCGACACCGGCGCGCGCGGCGCAACGACCACTTTCGTGCAGAGAGGCCTTGGCGACGTTCTTCTTGCCTGGGAAAACGAAGCCTATCTTTCACTTGAAGAGCTCGGTCCAGATCAGTTCGAAATTGTCACGCCGACCTTCTCCATTCGCGCTGACCCGCCGGTCGCCGTCGTTGATGGCAATGTCGACAAGAAGGGCACCCGTAAACTCGCCGAAGCCTACCTGAACTATCTGTATTCGGACGAGGGCCAGAAGATTGCCGCGAAGCACTTCTACCGCCCGTTCAAGCCCGAAGTGGCCGATAAGTCAGATATTGCGCGCTTCCCGAACCTGAAGCTGGCGACGATCGACGACTTCGGCGGGTGGAAGGTTGCGCAACCGAAATTCTTCGGCGATGGCGGCGTATTTGACCAAATCTACAAGCCGGCACAATAATACATCGCATGAAAGCACATAGCCCCACGCGGTGGCGGTTCAGACGGCCGAGTGTCATTCCAGGCTTTGGAATGGCGCTCGGCCTTACCTTGACCTGGCTCACCCTTCTGATCCTGATACCGCTTTCGGGCCTTGCCTGGCGGTCAAGTGAGCTTGGCTGGACAAAATTCCTGGCCATTGCCTTGGATCCACGTACGCTGAGCGCTCTTCGCATCAGCTTTGGCGCCGCCTTTGCTGCGGCCTTGATCAATGCGGCCTTCGGCGTCGTGCTGGCCTGGGTGCTGGTGCGTTACCGTTTTCCAGGCAAACGCGTCATCGATGCCATGGTGGACCTGCCGTTTGCGCTGCCCACCGCCGTTGCCGGCATCGCGCTGGCGACGCTTTATGCACCGAACGGCTGGATCGGCCAGTTTCTTACCCCGTTCGGCATCAAGATCGCCTTTACGCCGCTCGGTATCGTCGTTGCACTTGTCTTCGTTGGTTTGCCCTTCGTGGTGCGCACGGTGCAGCCTGTGATGGAGGAGATCGACAAGGAGGTCGAGGAGGCTGCAGCCACACTCGGCGCCACGCGTCTTCAGACCATCTTTCGTGTGCTTCTGCCCGGATTGGCCGCACCAGTCCTGACAGGCTTCGCGCTCGCTTTCGCGCGTGGTGTGGGTGAATACGGCTCGGTGATTTTCATCGCCGGCAACCTTCCGTTCCGGTCGGAGATCGCACCGTTGCTGATCGTCATCAAGCTTGAAGAATATAATTATGCTTCCGCGACTGCCATCGCCGCCGTGATGCTGGTCATCTCGTTCGTCATGCTATTGATTATCAACCTTATCCAGAGTTGGAGCAGACGGAGGTATGGCTATGGCGCTTGATACAAGCCTGCAACCGACAAAGGTGCGTTCCGCCGTTACCGAACATCGGTTCGCACGTTGGACACTGATCCTTGCCTCGCTCGTGTTCCTGACGCTGATCCTGCTTCTGCCATTGTCGGCTGTCTTCATCGAAGCGTTCCGCAAGGGTGCAGGACCGTTCCTTGAGGCATTGCAGGACGAGGAGACGTTTTCGGCCATTCGTCTGACCCTCATTGTCGCGGGCGTCAGCGTCCCCCTCAACCTGATCTTCGGCGTCGCAGCTGCCTGGGCGATCGCCAAGTTCGAGTTCAAGGGGAAGGCCTTCCTGACGACGTTGATTGATCTTCCGTTCTCGGTCTCGCCTGTAATTTCGGGTCTTGTGTTCGTCCTGCTGCTCGGCGCCAACACTCGTCTCGGCCATTGGTTGAGTGCAAACGACATCAAGATCCTGTTTGCCGTTCCCGGACTGATCCTCGCCACCATGTTCGTCACCTTCCCCTTCGTGGCGCGTGAACTGATTCCGCTGATGCAGGAGCAGGGAACGGGTGACGAAGAGGCCGCGCTTTCGCTCGGCGCCAGCGGCTGGCAAACCTTCTGGCATGTGACGTTGCCCAACATCAAATGGGGCCTGCTCTACGGCGTGCTGCTCTGCAATGCCCGCGCCATGGGCGAGTTCGGTGCCGTATCGGTGGTCTCAGGCCATATCCGGGGGCAGACCAACACCATGCCGCTGCAGGTGGAAATTCTCTACAACGAGTACAATTTCACCGGCGCGTTCGCCGTTGCCACGCTCCTTGCCTTGCTTGCGCTCGTGACGCTTGTTTTGAAGACGCTGCTCGAAATGCGATACAGCGAAGAAATTGCCGCCAGCCGACGGCACTGAAGGAATTAGAATGGAAGTTCGCGTACAAAACCTGCGCAAAGAATTCGACCGCTTTCCGGCATTGCACGACGTCTCGCTCGACATCCGCTCCGGCGAGCTGATCGCGCTGCTCGGGCCGTCCGGGTCCGGCAAGACGACCCTGCTGCGCCTTATTGCCGGTCTCGAGAGTCCGACGGAAGGGCTGATCTACTTCGGCAACGAGGATGCGTCGAAGAAGACCGTTCAGCAGCGCAATATTGGCTTCGTGTTCCAGCATTATGCGCTCTTCCGGCATATGACCGTGATCGATAACGTTTCCTTCGGTTTGAACGTGCGCGATGGCGCGAAACGTCCGCCCAAGGCGGAAATCCGCAGGCGGGCGCTGGAACTTCTCGATCTTGTCCAGCTGTCCGGTCTCGAGAAGCGCTATCCAGCCCAGCTTTCGGGCGGCCAGCGCCAGCGCGTGGCGCTCGCGCGCGCCATGGCGGTCGAGCCGAACGTGCTACTTCTCGACGAGCCCTTCGGCGCACTCGACGCGCAGGTACGCAAGGACCTGCGCAAATGGCTGCGCGAGATCCATGATCGTACCGGTCACACGACCGTTTTCGTCACGCACGACCAGGACGAGGCAATGGAGCTCGCCGACAGGGTCGTCGTAATGAGCCAGGGCGCGATCGAGCAGGTCGGAACGCCCGACGAAGTTTACGACAACCCGAACTCGCCCTTCGTCTTCGGCTTTGTGGGCCAGTCCAATTGTCTCGGCGTGCGGGTCAACGGCGGAGAAATCTGGTTTGAGGACCGGCCGCTCGGACTTAAAGTCGAGGGCGAAGTGGATGGAGACGCCCAGCTCTATTTCCGGCCGCACGACATCGAATTGCGCGATGGCTGTGGTGGCTGCATCGCCGGCTTGCTGACCACGAGCCGGCGCGTTGCTGGCACGCGCCACATCGAGGTCGACATCGGCAAGGGGCATCCGCCGATCGAACTGGAACTGTCGCCGGCGCAGGCCGGGGGCCTGGATCGCAGCCGGATTGCCTTTAGACCAACGCGATGGAAATTGTTCCGATAGCCAGTGACGCGGTCGAAGTTGGGCCCGAATCAGCTTGCCGACGGCATGCTGGTTCGCGCATAGAAGCCGTTCGGCTCCGTCGTTCCCCGTTAGAAATATAATTGATTTCAGTGGGCACGGGAGCGCGAATCAGCCAATAAAGGCGGGCGAAAGGCGGCCAAATCAAATTGTGATACTAATTGGGTTTGAAATTTACCCGAAACGCAGGTAAAAAAGCGACCACTTAATCGAGAAGGGCTTACTACTCTAAATAGGGGGCACCTGCCATTGAGGGCGCATCTATCGTTGGGAAAATCTCTCGCCGGTATCTTGTTTGCGGGCATGGCGGCTGCGAGCTGCACGACCGCCCAGCAACCGGCTCCGAAGGTGGCGAGCCAAACCACCAAGCCCAAGAATGCGGCGCAAGCGGCGCAGTCAACCAAAGTCACCTTCAATTATACTGCCAAAGATCGCGATTGCCTGAAGCGGGCAATGTACTTCGAGTCAGAGCATTCGGATCGCGACGGCTATATGGCCGTCGGGACCGTAGTCATGAACAGGCTGACGTCGGGTGCTTATCCTGACACAATCTGCGGTATCGTTGCCCAGGAGAAGCAGTTCGCACCTGGTGTCATGACACGCGAAGTCGAGCCCATGGCGGAGATCGAACTGACCGATGCTGCCGACGCAATCCTGCGTGGCGAACGGCATCCTGGCGTCAAGGATGCGATGTTCTTTCACACCGACGGATTGAAGTTCCCATACCGGAATATGCATTACGTGGCGATTGCCGGTGGTAATGCGTTTTACGAGAAGCGCGGCCGGGACGGAGAGCTGCAAACGCCTGCCCCGTTGCCCTCATATGAAGTTGCAATGAACTATCTGCCGGGCCAGAGCTTGATGCCGGCACAATTTGCGTCGCTCGTTCCGACGACGGTTCCGGTGCCAATCCCCATGCCTGGCCCTGTGGCGACCTTGGGAACGGAGCCGGCCGTTATGGCGCCGACGGACGCGGCCGTGCCCACCACCGAAGCAGTGATCCCGGTTGCCATTCCGACACCAAGACCAGCCTTCAATGATGCCGTGCTGCGCGGCAGCCTTGCCCACGGCTGAGGCCCGCTTCCTATTTTGCCCTGTTTCCATCTGGGTCGAAGACGTGCAGATGTTGCGCGGGAAACGACACGTTAACGGTCGGACCAGCTGTCAGCGCCGCGCGATCCAGCGTGAAGATCTTGAATGGCAGACCGTGCAGCGACAGATGCAGGATGATGCCGAACCCGGTCGGCTCGACCAATTCGACGTTCGCATTCAGGCCGCCCTGATCAGCAATAACGACATGCTCCGGCCGGATGCCGAGCGTGACCTTGGCGCCGTTTGCCAGCGACAGCGGCACAGCCAGCGGCACGACTGTCCCGTCCTTCAGGCGAACGCCGCCGTCCGTATAGGTCGCATCGAGGAAATTCATGCCCGGCGAGCCAATGAAACCGGCGACGAAGAGGTTGGCAGGGCGATCGTAAAGTTCGAGGGGGCTGCCGACCTGCTGCACAACGCCGCCGTGCATGGCAACGATCCGGTCGGCGAGCGTCATTGCCTCGATCTGATCATGGGTGACGTAGATCGAGGTTGCCTTCAGGTCACCGTGCAGTTTTTTGATTTCCGCACGCATCTGTTCGCGAAGTCGGGCATCGAGGTTCGACAGTGGTTCATCAAAGAGGAAGGCCTTCGGCTGGCGCACAATGGCGCGGCCCATGGCGACGCGCTGGCGCTGGCCGCCCGAAAGCGCCTTCGGCCGGCGCTCCAGAAGCGGGTCTAAGCCCAGCTTGGAGGCAGCAGCACCGACTGCATTGGCGATCTTTTCCTTGGCCGTTTTCCGGAGCTTCAGGCTGTAGCTCATGTTGCCGGCGACGTTCATATGCGGATAAAGCGCGTAGGACTGGAACACCATGGCGATGTCGCGGTCTTTCGGATGAAGCTCGTTGACGCGGTTACCGGCGATCCGGATCTCGCCGCCGGTGACATCCTCCAGGCCGGCGATCATCCGCAGAAGGGTGGACTTGCCGCAGCCCGAGGGGCCGACGAGCACGACGAACTCCCCGTCCCTGATCTTCAGGTCGACGTCGTGCAGCACTTTCACGGGGCCATAGGCCTTCTTGACGTTCTGGATATCGATCGATGCCATTTTGATTAACCCTTGACCGCGCCGGCCGTCAGGCCCTGGACGAGATAACGCTGGATGAGCAGGAAGAAGAGACCGGCCGGGATGAGCGCAAGCACGCCCGCTGCCATCATCTGTCCGAAATCCACGGAGAATTTGGAAACGAAGGTCAAAAGCCCTACCGGGAAGGTTGCCGCATCGTTGCCGTTGATCAGCATGAGAGCAAAGAGCAGTTCGCTCCACGCGGCGGTGAAAACGAAGCCGAGCGTTGCTGCAATGCCAGGCAGCGTCAGCGGCAGGATGATCTGCCGGAAGGCGGTAAACTGTGTTGCACCGTCGATCATCGCCGCTTCCTCGAGATCCTTCGGGATACCATCGAAGAAGGACTGCATCAGGAAGGTGGCGAAGGGCACGTTGAAGGCCGTGTAGACAACAACGAGGCCGGTGAGGCTGTTCGTCAGATGCAGCGGCGTCAGGATCTTGAAGATCGGCGCTACCAACATGACAAGCGGGAACATCTGCGTCAGCAGCATCAGCGCGACAATCCAGTACTTGGCCCGGAAGTTGAACCGTGACAGGGCATAGCCGGAAAGCGAGGCACAGATCGTGACGACAACGGCCGTCGAGGCCGACACGATCAGGCTGTTCTTGAAAAAGGTCGGGAAAGCACTGTGCTGGATAACGAAGGAATAGTGTTCCCAGGTCGTCCGCGAAGGCCACATCCGGACCCCCTCCGTATAGAGCAGGTCGTTTGGCGTCACCGACACCTTAAGAAGCCAGAACAGCGGAAACAGCGCAAAGACGATGTAGCAGAGAATGGCCAGCCGATGCGCGATGGTGGGCAGAATAGATCGCTTCATGGCATCAATCCTTGTTCAGCAGGGTCTGCCGCAGCAGGATGATCAGCATCGAATAGGCGAGCAGCAGCACCAACAGTACAAGCGCGATCGCCGACGCATATCCGAAGTCCAGGCGCTTGAAGGCCTGCGTGAAGATGTAGCTTGCGACGATCTGCGTCCGGTCGGCCGGCCCGCCGCCGGTCATGACGACAATCAGGTCGGCGAAATTGGACACCCAGACGGTGCGCAAGAGCACGGTGATGGCAATCGTCGGCGCGAGGAAGGGCAAGGTAATCGAGCGAAACCGCTGGAACCAGCCCGCGCCGTCAATCGAGGCCGCTTCATAGAGATCGCGCGGAATTGCCTGCAGGGCCGCAAGCAGCGTGATCGCGAAGAAGGGGATGCCCCACCAGACGTTGGCGATGATCGGTCCCCACATAGCATGTTGCGGATCGGAGAGAATGTTGCCGGGCTCGCTCATCAGCCCGAGCCCAAACAGCCAGTGCGGGATCGGCCCGATCACAGGATTGAAGAGCCACGCCCAGTTAAGACCAGCGAGGAAGGATGGGACAGCCCAAGGCAGGAAGACCAGAGCCTGCACGACGCCCCGGCCCCAGAACGGCTTGTCGAGGAGCAGCGCGAGAATGAGACCGAAGACGAATTGCAGCAGGACGGAGGCGCCTGTCCACCAGAGCGTATTTTTCAGCGCACCATAGAAGGCTGCATCTGTCGAGAGCGCACGGAAATGCTCGAGCCCGACGAAGCCACCCGAAAACGGGTTGAGGAGCTGGATGTCCCGGAACGCGTAGGAAACCCCGATCACCAGTGGCACCAGCATCACCGCGATGATCAGGATCAGCGAGGGCGCACTATAGAGGTAGGGTTCGCAAGAATCGGCGACGCGCTTCAGCCAGGGGCGTCTGTCCTGGCGCCTTTCCAGCGTATCGGCACTCATGGTCATTAGGCAAAATCCGTTTCGCAGCGCGTGTTGCGCCGTCGCAAGACAGTGAAAGAGGCGGCGGACGAATCCGCCGCCGGTGGCCATTACTTCTTGGCGAGGAACTTCTGCTGTGCCTTGGTCAGATAGTCCGCCCACTGGTCAGCCAGTTCCTTCGGCGTGATATCGCCGAGAAGTGCCTGCTGCGTCGTCTTGATGGCGAGCGAATCCTTGAAGAAGGCGAATTCCTCAAGGTAGGTAGGCATCACGGTCGGAACGACGTTCGGATCAGCCAGCTCCTCGAACCAGCCCTTGAACTGCGCGCCCGAATAGAAGGGATCCTTCTCGGCCGATGTGTGGACCGGCAGCGCGCCCGTGCGCTTGTTCCATTCGATGTTGCCTTCCGGGCCTTCAAGCGTTTCGATGAGCTTCCAGGAAAGATCCTTGTTCTGGCTCGTCGTGAACATCGACCAGCCGGCAAAGCCAATCGTGGTGAACGCCTTGCCGGAAGGTCCCGCCGGCATCTTGGTCACGCCGAAATCATCCGGCTTCATTCGCTGGGCGATGGCGATCAAAGCGTCCGGATCCTGGTCGAGCATCGCGCAGGTGCCGGAGTAGAAGCCGGCGACGGTTTCATTGAAGCCCCAGTTGACGCTGTCCTTCGGCGTCAGACCCTTCTTATATAGGTTGACGACCCATTCCAGACCCTTTTCCCAGCCTTCGCTGTTCATCGTCGAGGTGCCGTCCTCGTTGAAGAACTTGTTGGAGCCGGCCATCGTCGCACCAAACATCACCCAGCCGTTCAGACCACCCGGACCGCCGCGCAGGCAGTAGCCCGACTTGCCGGGAAGCTTGGAGATCTTCTCTGAGGCAGCCACAAAGTCGTCGAGCGTCTTCGGTGGCTCTGCAACGCCGGCCTCCTGGAAGAGCTTCTTGTTATAAAATAGCGCGCGCAGATAGAAGCCGTAGGGCAGCATGTAGGCGGTGTTCTTGACGTCGCGGCCTAGTTCGAGTGCACGCGGCGTCAGGCCCTTGGTGTGCTCCCACTTGGCAAGATAAGGCTCGAGGCTCTCAAGCATCCCGTTATTGGCATAGAGCGACAGCCAGGTGTCGGGCATTTCCATCACGTCAGGCGTATCGCCGGCCGAAACCATTGTCGCGAACTTCTGGAAGGCTTCGTTCCAGGGCAGCGAGATGATATCGACCTTGGTGCCGGGGTTTGCGGCCTCGAACTTGCCGACGATCGACTTCAGCGTCTCGGTGCGTTCGGGGCTGGTGATGACCTCTACCAGCTTCAGCGTGGTATCGGCGAGCGCCGTACCGGCCATCATCGTGGCGAGTAGAGTGGCGGTGATCAGTCTTTTCATGCTTGCTCCCCCTTTTCAGGTTTTTCAGGTTGTGAACTTAAGAGGCGATCGCCAATGCCGCCTCGATGTCCTTCCACAAGACCTCGGTTCCTTCGAGGCCGACGTGGAGACGTACGGACCGCGCATGGATCCCGAAGGTATCCGCGGAATTCGGTTGCGCCTTCTGCTGAAGGACGACCTCGCCTGGTACGATCAGGCTTTCATGCCCACCCCAGCTCACTCCCAGTTTGAAGAGCTTGAGGTGATCGGCAAAGGCGCGGATATCGACACCCTCGCGGAATATGAACGAAAACAGGCCCGACGTGCCGTTGAGACCTGCCGGCAGGCGGTTGGCAAGGCCCGGATGACAGACCGTCTCCACCACGTCTAGTTCCTGCAGGCGTTTGGCGATCGTCATCGCGGCCGCCTCGTGTGCCCGCATGCGGATCGGCAGGGTGCGCAGACCACGGATCAAAAGCCAGGCGTCAAACGGTGAGAGCTTGCCGCCGAGATAGGGGTAGGCTTCCGCCTTGATACGGGCGATCATCTCCTTCGAGCCGGCGACGACACCGGCCACGACATCGCTGTGGCCGCCGAGATATTTCGAGGCCGAATGGATGACTATATCGACGCCGAGCGAGATCGGCTGCTGGAAATACGGGCTCGCCCAGCTGTTGTCGATCATCGTGACGATGCCATGCTTCTTGGCGAGTGCTGCGAGCGCACCGACGTCGTGTGCTTCCATAACCCAGCTCGTCGGGCTTTCCATGTAGAAAACCTTGGCGCCGGGCAGCGCCTTCGCGACGGCTTCCTCGTCGCGACCATCAACATAGGTGACGTCGATTTTCATGCGCTTCAGGATGGTGCCGAACAGGCGGAAGGCGTCGGGATAGACGTGTTTGACGGCAACGATCCGGTCGCCCGGTTCGACGAAGGACAGGACGGCCGAGGAGATCGCTGCCATGCCGCTTGCGAAACCGAGCGCATCTTCGGCCCCTTCGAGCTTTGCCAGCATCTCCTCGAACATGCGAACGGTCGGGTTGAGGCCGCGCGTATAGATCGGCCGCACCTTCTCGCCCCGATAGGAGGAGATCATGTCGTCATAGTCGGAGAAGGTAAAAAGCGAGGTCTGAAAGATCGGTGGCACGACGGCTTCGGCGAAGTTTCCTTCGTCATGTGCGGTGATGAGCGAGGCAAGATCGAACGCGTCTGCGCCGTTATTCATTTCGACATTTCCTTGATATCTTCCTCGACAACCTCGAGGATTTTGAGCGTCTCTTCGCGCGCGGCCTCGGGGTCCCGGGCGGCGATCGCGTTGAAGAGCGTGCGGTGGAAGGGAAATGAGCGGCGGGCGAAATCCTCGCGCTCGAATGGGTGCTCCCAGAACTGCCAGAAGGTCTCGCGCATCTGCTCGAGCAGCTGGCGAAAGAGCGGGTTGTGGGTGGCATCATAGATCGCCAGATGGAAGGCTAGGTCTTCAGGGCCTGATGTGCCCTTGTCGATGTGGACGCGTTCCATCTCATTGAGGTTCTGTTCGATCAGGATGAGATCCTTGTCGGTCCGCTTTCGCGCGGCGACCATGCAGGCTTCGCATTCAATCCCGCGCCGTACTTCGAGCGTTTGCAGCAGCGCGTCGCGTAGATGGCCCGTATCAAGCGACAGCGGCATGTGAATCGTCGCCTTCGAAACCGGCTTCAGCAGGTAAGTGCCGCTGCCCTTGCGGGTTTCGATGACGCCGAGCGCCTGAAAGTGGCGGATCGCCTCGCGGATCGTCGAGCGGCCCACCATAAGCGCTGACATCAGTTCACGCTCCGCCGGCAATCGATCGCCGGCCTTCAATTGCGCGCTCTGGACATAATCGGCCAAGGCGTCGGTCACCTGACGCGCCCGATCGATTGTCGGAAGGGGCCGGATAACCGGCCTGTCGCTGCTTGATGCCTTCATGGTTCCCCAAATTTTTTATGGCAGCAGACTCTTTAAATTGGTCTGACATCTTAGCATTTCGCAAAGATTGGGAGCCGTCAAGTGAGTTTCTCCCGTGTTGTTTATGATCCGGGTCGCCCACAATGTCCGCACGCACTTCCGAATGGGGCAGAATGCACCTACTTCGGTAGCCCGGATTACGCAGCGCCTTTTTATGGAAGTGGCTAAGCGTTTAAAATAACTCATAAGTCGCTGCTGGGGCGCCATTGAGTCATGCCCGCCGATCGAGTAGCGGCACTGACGCCGCGATGCCATGTCGGACGTCCACTTTTTCTAAAGGCTCGAGGCGGATGGGACAGGAGTCCCGTCCGGATGACGAAGAACTTTACGTCGCGATGGACGGGGTTCGCGACAAAAAGCAACTGATCTTTGAAACCGCCTTTCCAACCCCGCCCGCCTGTTTTGGTTGCCCATGATGGCGGCTATTGGAATCGGTGGAAAATCGCTCGCTCGCAACGCCTGGAGTTGCAAGCGCCTTTGCGGATCTTCCTGCCACTTCACGAGATGCCTTCGCGGAAGCGGTCGAGACAATCTCTCGATTCCTCGTGCCATTCGACTTCTGGTCGATGATCGATTACGGCCTTTACGACAACGAAGGAGAAGAGCGTAAGCTCGCCGCGATCATCAACGATGAGGAAAAGGCGGGAGCATTTCTGCGATTACTCGACTTGACAGTTGGAGCTGCGGAGGGGTCGTCGTCCCGCACGATCTAACGGATGCGCTAGACCAGATAAAATCTGTCGCAGCTCCGCTGGCAGATGCGCCAGCTTTCCGTCGCCTTGCGACTGCAGCTCGCCGATAGGAACTTATCGCTTATGCTTGACTTCACCCAATTACGTTCGGTTTGGTAGGCCACCGATGCGATCAGCCGTGTTGGTTCGGTGTTTTTGGGTCGCTGACTAAATCAGCAGGATATAGCAGAAGGTCATGAACATCATAAACAGGCACCAGTGAGAAACCCAGGGAAATATCCGTTTGGTCTCCTGATAGCAAAGACATCAAATATCGGCCTAAGTGTTTGAACTAAAACAGCAATTACGACAAAATCAACAGAGTCATGATCAAGTTCGTCCTACGGGCCGTCATCCTCATGACGAATAGAGGGCGGGGTCCGGCAGATTGAAAAATGTGCTACTGGGTGGCAAACTAGGCTCAATGGAGATAAACCGATGAGTGTCAAATCGTCGATCTCGCTGACCGACCAGCAGGACGCGTTTGCACGTTCGCTGGTGGAGAGCGGCCGGTATTCCAGCATGAGTTCCGTTCTTCAGCAGGGCTTGGAACTCCTCCGCCAAAAGACGGAAACTGAGGCCGTCGAAACGGCAGCGCCTCGCGAATTGGTCCAGCGGCGTTTGAAAGGCCCGATGATTTCCACGACGGAAATGGAAAGCCGCGTCGAGGCAATGATCGAGCGGAAGCGGCGGGCTGTTCGTGTGGACTCTTGAATATTCCGAGGATGCCGATCGCGATTTAGAGTTGATTTTCGATCATCTCTTCGACTCCCATGTCGAACTCGGAGACTCGCCTGACGAGGCTTTGGAGCGTACCGCTGAACGAACCCGCAAGTTGCGTGTCGAAATCGATCGTCTCGTCGATACGCCTTATACATTGCGGGCCGACATTTACCCTGGAATCCGGTTTCTTCGGCGGGACAAGGCGGCTATCTGGTTCTTGCCGGTAGAAAGTAGTCGGACGATCATTATTGCTGCAATTTTCTACGGCGCGCAGGACCATATCAGACATATGCTCGCACGTATGCTGGCTGGATAAGGTCCCTATATGCGCCTAGGCCACCCTGAGTCCGGTGGCAGTTGCTACCTAATTGCGGAATTATCCCTCATTGCCTTTGCCGAGGGTCGGTTCGGGCGGTGGTTACCGCCTCGCACTCCACAACTCGAGTCTTGGTGAGGACATAAAGAAGCATTTGGCGGAATCGACGTTGCGAGGCTAAGGAATGCGATCGCGATTGCGGAGCTTCCCCCCGATTTCGGCTTTGCTAGTCCACATAAGGGACGAACGTATCGTCTGTCGTCTGGACCTAGTTCGCAGAGCCTTGTTCCGACCGGCGCGGTATCCGCCGCTGGTTTCATTGTAAGGTGATCGCTCGCTCTGGCACCTCGAACTCCTCTACTGCGAGGCCGTTGAGTGCGACGACTACCTCGTCGAGGGACCAGCCAGCGCTGAGAGCATGATCGATCATCAGGTGAAATTCTGTTCCGAGGTATTCCTTACAGTCGGCGAGACGATCGGACGACATAACGATCTGATGCGAATTTTGGGTCTTCAACATGGCCTTATCCTTCTCTGCGAAGATAACAGGCATGTTAGGCCATGGTTCCATAGGAGTAGCGCCAACGTTGGGTGCCGCCTCTTTAACAGGAGCCGCTGCTTTCAGCTGTCAGGATGTAATGCATTGGCAAGAGCAATCGACAGGCTCTCACGCGTCCTGAAGCCGGCTTCCATCAGGTCAAGCGCCGTCGCCGTCACCGCGCGCGCGCACTCGCTGTCCGGGTCTATTTGATTTGTTTGGCACCAGGCTCCAATGACGGACGTGAGGACTTCAACTTCCACGTCTTCCAGTGTGATAAATGTAGGTAATTGCATGGTGCGTTCCTCCCGTAATGGCAAGAGCGCTTAGGAGTCTCTCAATCGGACCGTGCCGTGTGTGGGTCCAACATCCCATTATACGTCTTATTCGTACGACGTCGCTGAAAAAGAAAAAGGCCGGAAACGAAGGGCGTGTCCCGGCCTTCCTCGATGCATCTCGACAACAACTGCCAGTACCTCCGTGGTCAGTGTTGCAAATGCCGTAATTCAAATCTAACGCGAACCGGACTGGATTCAAGTTCAGCTTTTGGAGGAGTTTCCCGAACGCAGCAGCGACGTAAGGGGAACAACCTGTGACGGCAGGGGTTGAGGGAGCGGATCGTACGGGGGAGGGATGTGTCTCCCCTCAGGTCTTACGTTGATTAACTGTGTGATCCACAACGTCCCATTTCTCGAATGCGGAAGCGGAAATCTTGTGCCGGCACCTGGATGGGTCATTATAGTCGTTGAGCGCAACCGAACGTTGCACACTATTGCATCGGCAGCCGAAGCCCTTGATATGCTGTTCACGAATTGGCCGGTCGTGAGCGGCACCGCCTTCGTCTTGGCACTGGAAGCCTGTGCAGGCACGGTCAGCGGCGCTGTGACCCAGGAAGAGGCCCAGTCCGCATTCCTTGCGGCAGCCGTTGAAGCAAAGGTCGCATTCAGGATCGCCTGAGGTTGGACGCATGACGGAAGCTTCGGTAAACTTCCTATAAAGGCCTGCGCGACGTGCACGACCGCGTCAAGACCCAGTCAATCACCTATCCCCGACCCACTGTCACATCGGGAAATTGTCTTTTCAAGGATTCCCTCATTTAATCCCCTGATGCAAAGTCACCGCCTTCCAAGCCACTCTTGGCAGACGAAAAGCCGCTTAGCAGTAGACCGCGAAAGCCGCGCGATCCGTTGCAACCACGACTTCCTCTAGATCCTATGCCCGCTCGAATCTAGCCTTGCCTGGCACTTTTAAAGCCGAGGCCACCGATTGGTCACGATTGGACGTACGAGATCAAATGGGACGGATATCGGATCGCAGTGCATCTCAACAACGGCAATGTCCGCATTCTCACGCGCGGTGGCCACGATTGGGCGCATCGTTTCCCCGCGATCTAGGCGGACGCTAAACGCCTTGGAGTCGGTTCCGCCATCCTTGATGGCGAGGCCGTCGTGCTCGACGAGCAGGGCCGTCCGAACTTCGGCCAGCTTCAGCAATAGCTCGGAGGAAGGGGTGGAAAGCTCAACTCCGGCGCTTCCATAATGTTCGCTTTCGACCTTCTGTATTTCGACGGTCATGACATTCGCAGCCTAATATCCTGCATCATATCGTTTTCCCGCATTTCCTCCTGAGGACACCCAGCCGCTCATTTTTTTGATCTTGTGGGCAACCGAGAATCTGTTTTACATGGGCGCTTCGCTGCTTGGCTTTCGGGGGAATTGCCGATGGGGTGGACGCGCAGGGATATTTTGTTGGGTGGTTTGGCTTCAGTGGGCACCGCAGCGGTCCACAAACCGACCTTCGCCGCGACATCTTCCTATTTTTCGGGCACCAGCGTCGACAACGGCGTGACGTTTAGAAGCACGAACTTTGCCAAGATCGACAGAAAATGGCTCCGCCAGGTGGTCAAATATTTCAGCAGCGAGCCGATCGGCACCGTCGTTGTCGATACCACGCATCATTTTCTTTACCTAATCATGGAGAACAAGACAGCTATCCGATATGGCGTCGGCGTTGGTCGTGAGGGCTTCAAATGGTATGGCCGCGCCACCATCGAGCAGAAAGCGCTTTGGCCGCGCTGGACGCCGCCACCGGAGATGCGTCAGCGCCACCCCGAATTGCCGGAGTCGGTCGATGGAGGGTCGCCGAAAAACCCACTTGGCCCGCGCGCCATGTATTTGCTTCGCGACGGCGTCGATACCGGCTATCGCTTCCACGGTACTCTGGAGCCCGGCAGCATCGGTAAGGACGCCTCCAGCGGCTGCATTCGCATGTTCAACGAAGACGCCATCGATCTTTACCAGCGCTGCCCCATCGGCACCGCAGTACAGGTACTGCCGCATATTGCCGACCAGGCTGAAAATGCCGCCAAGATCAGCCAACCGAATCCGGTCGAATGAGGAATATCACGCCGATGTCTGCATTAACCGGATGTTCAAGGCTGCTTGTCGCTGCGACCATGCTTCTGACGCTAGCCGCCTGCAGCACCACCGAAATCGCCGAGGTGGAAGAACCCACCGCAGCCCCGATAACCGGACAAACCAACGATCCGGCGCCCGGTTTTGAGAATGTTGCGGCCGGCAGCGAAGAGGACTTCATTCTGAACGTCGGTCGGCGGACCTACTTCACGCAAGATTCGGCGACGCTCGATTCCGTTGCCAAGGCAACGCTGGACAAGCAGGCCATCTGGCTCAACAGCAACCCGCAGTGGATGGTCAAGCTGCAGGGCTTTGCCGACGACACCGGCTCGGCTTCAGCAATGGCGACGCTGTCTCAGCGACGCGCCGATGCGGTGATGGCATATCTCGTCTCGAAGGGCGTAGATGCAAGCCGAGTTTGGGCCAAGGGTTACGGAAATGACCGCGAGGTCCGTGACTGCACGAGCCGCTCCTGCAAGGTGCAGAACCGGCGTGTCGTCTCCAATTTGCGTACTCAGCGTGACTCGGTCTGAATTCCTCGTGCCGTGTGAGGGCACGGAGATCCCTGAGTTGGGTAGACCCCTGCTTCTGTCGTTTCGAAGCGGGCGAACCGTTCCGCCATGGAGAAAATCGAGGAGACTACAGTCTGGGTTCTGCTGAAGCTCGTCTTTCCGACCCGCAAGGGGTACGCCTCCTTGGCGTGACATTCTCCTCGATGGAGCACCAGACCGACATAGCATTGACCTACTACCGCTGAAGTTGGCAATTTCAGCAACGAGTAGTTCGCTCGCCTGCTTCCATCGCTACCACGCGGTACGAGCGGTACCCAACGCAAACGCGTTCATTGACGAAACATGGGCGACGTGGGGTTTCACCGACACGACACAGTTTGTTGGGCAGTTGAGTTTGTACTCCGCCAGGTGTTTCAGCAGCTCCTCGACAGTGCGCTTCTCAGTAAGCGGAAATGTAAAAGTCATCCAGGTTCCTCCAAATGGCAGACGTCGTCAGCCATTAAGGGCCCGAATTCCTTCGCACCGCAACACGAATTTTTGAATGGAATAATTAAAATCGATTAGCATTTCAGTTTAATATTTTAAAATCGATTTAGATGGGAAAAGCCCGGCAGCTTTCCGAATAATGCTGTCGTCCAAAAATGGCGCCTAAGGTATCGGTTCGCTCCCGGCGATATCCGAACGAAGAATGGACCCTTCGCCCGGCACGGCGCAGAGCTGCTGCATTTGGGCATTTCATCATTTCGTGAGCAAAAGCTTATCGGCGCATTGAATTGCGATGGCTTCAAGTTCTATAGTCTTCCCCTCAGCCGCGCCGCCTCGGGGCGCGGGGAGGCAACCGGGAAGGAAACAGACAATGGCCAAAGTCCGCGCGCTGGTGCTCGAGCGCCAGCATGAACTTGCGCTTCGCGACATAGAGCTGCCGATGGATACCGGTCCGGGACAGGTGAAGATCAGGATCCACACGGTCGGCGTCTGCGGCTCTGATGTTCATTACTACGCCCATGGCAAAATCGGTCCCTTCGTTGTCAATGCCCCGATGGTGCTCGGCCACGAAGCTGCCGGCACCATCGTCGAGGTTGGTGCCGGTGTGACCCATCTCAAGGTGGGCGACCGGGTCTGTATGGAGCCCGGCATTCCCGATCCCAATTCAAAGGCGAGCCGGCTTGGCATGTACAATGTCGATCCTGCCGTGACCTTCTGGGCAACGCCGCCAATCCATGGCGTGCTGACGCCCGAGGTCGTGCATCCGGCCAACTACACCTACAGGCTTCCCGACAACGTCAGCTTCGCCGAAGGCGCCATGGTCGAGCCGTTTGCGGTCGGCATGCAAGCCGCGAGCAAGGCGAAGATCGTGCCTGGCGATACGGCCGTGGTGCTCGGTGCTGGCCCGATCGGCACAATGGTGGCGATCGCCGCTCTTGCCGGCGGATGCGCGCGGGCGATCGTAGCCGACCTTGCCCAACCGAAGCTCGATATCGCCACCCGATACCAGGGCGTCATTCCGGTCAATATCCGCGAGCAAAGTCTCTCCGAAGAGGTGGCGCGACTGACAGACGGCTGGGGTGCCGATATCATCTTTGAATGCTCGGGCGCGCCGAAAGCCTGGGAAACCATTATGGAACTGCCCCGTCCGGGAGGCGTTATCGTTGCCGTCGGCCTGCCGGTCAACCCGGTCGGCTTCGACATTTCCTCGGCCTCGACCAAGGAAATCCGCATCGAGACGGTGTTCCGCTACGCCCACCAGTACGAGCGCTCCATTGCGCTGCTCGGTTCGGGCCGAGTCGACCTGAAGCCGCTGATTTCGGAGACTTTCGGCTTTGAGGATTCCATCAAAGCTTTCGATCGCGCGCTCGAGGGTCGCCCAAGCGACGTGAAGTTGCAGATTGTGATGGAATAACGCGCCGCCCGGATTTACCTCGGTTCATCCTCTTCGGAATCGGTCCAGTCACACGCGAATGCGAGAACCGGCTTGGCAAACCCCTTCAGACTACGGCGCGTCGCATTGGTGAAAAGCTCCGACGCGCCGTGGTCGCGAAAAATATTCTCCGATACGAGTATCTGATCGCCGGCGGCGGCCGCACATAAGCGTGCCGCCAGTTGCACAGTGGAGCCGAAGAGATCGTGGCTGTCCTCGATCGGCTCGCCACAATCAAGCCCAATGCGAACGTGGATAGGTTCCGGCGTACCGCCGTTATAGTTCCTGAATTCGCGCTGGATACTCATCGCGCAGCCGACGGCGGCGTGGGTGGAAACGAACGAGGCCATGATGCCGTCGCCGGTATGCTTGACCTCTCTGCCCTCGCATTGCGCAAGACATCGGCGAACGATCGCATCGTGCGCCCGCACGAGTTCGGCAGCCATTCTGTCGCCAAGGCGTGATGTCATCTCCGTAGAGCCAACGATATCGGTAAAAAGGATCGCCCTGTGGCCGGCATCCCTTTCGGCGGCCGATCGGCCAGCCATCAGCTCAGGCTCATGAATGCGCCCGAGAAATGCCTCGACGGCGGATAGCGCGACCTCGACCACTTCACCGGCAATAAAACCATGCGCTTCGCGATGTACACATTGCGCGGTTTCGGCATCCGGCGCATCGATCAGACAGAACGCGGTTCCGCGCCGCTGGTCATACCAGTAGGTGAGGAACTTCACCCCATACCGATCCTGAACAGACAGATCCCTGCGATGCGCCTCGGCGATGTCTTCAGCGGATGTCCCCGCAAGATCATGCCGGTCCATGAAGATAGCCACGTGCGTGCGTCCTTCGGAGAGCCCCTCAGCATCGGCCGCATCTTACGCCGTTGCTACCGCTAGGTCCACAGCACGGATCGTAGGTTGCGTCAGGCAAGAAGAACATCGCGAAGAACTTCATGTCTATCGCATGCTCTGCGAGCCTGCCGCCACCAAGGAACTCGTCTCCGGGCTCGGACAGTCCACCGCCGATGAGATACCAGGGCGGTAGCCGGCAACCGACGCTTCCTACTGTCGCTCTCCGAACGATATTGGATAGGTGTGGTTGCGGAACGTCAGCATGGGGTCGGCCGGTTCGATACCAGGGTGACTGGTACCTGGTAGGAAAAGCGTTTGCTTGTCGGCGACGACCTTATCCTGCGGTAGGCCATTGAAATAAAATGTGCCGAGCTTTACAAGGTTGCGGCTCTCCGGCCATGCAATAGACGGGTCTTCGATCTTGTCGCCATCTTCGGCCACCTGCGCATACCAATCGAACACTACCGGCCCCTTAGTAATCCTCGACACGATTTCCTCCTGGAGATAGTTCGGTCCCATCGCTTTGAGTTCCTCGGGTTTCAAGTAGTGCTCTCCGGCTTTCGGCACAAAGCGGTAACGAACAAAGGCCGACTTTCCGTCACCATTGGTAAATTTGAACGAGTTGATCCCAAAGAAGGTCGCAGTTGCGTAGGATGCGGGGGACGTGAGTGTCTCAACAAAATGCTTAGAGATCGGATGGCCATCGAGGAATTTCTCCAGCGGCGTCGGATGCTCCACGCCCGGACCGCTCGCGGCTACCAATCGCAGAAAATTCGCGAATTCGTCACTTGTCGCGACGACGAATCCATTATGTTGATCGGTGGCGAAGTCAAATTCCGTTCCGTCCTTCGCCTTGATTTTGATCGCCAGGCCAGTTGGTGCCGCGCCATTCGCCGTATCTGGAATGTCGGGCACGCCTGCAAAAAGGGAGAAACGTGCAACGACGGGGAGTTTGCCTTCGGAGAACACCGGAGCTTTCGTAAGTTTACTCGCGTCCTTGGTCGGCGTGAACGTGCCGACCACCATCACGCCCTTGGTGTGCACCGCCCGTTCGTGGTGCGCACCAAATGTCCCATGGAGTGTGTTTATCAGGTCCTGCGGCGTTTCTTTCTGCCCGTCCGCCCAAGCGGCCGAGGATATCGCGGCAGCCAGAGAGACTGAGATCGCGAGGCAACGCTTGATCCGGAAATTGGCGGAAGTGAGGTTCCACATGCGATTGCTCCTTTTCGCTATGTTGACCACGTCACTTTGCCCCAGACGCGAACATCCAGATTTTCCGCAACTGTCATCTTTTTCCCAATCGGGCCATCAAACTGACCATTCGGGTAGGTTACGGAATGGCCGGATAGTGCAAGCAGCGTCGCCACCATCCAATACCTGCCGACTTGAGTGAGGTATCCTGCAGCGGCAAAAGAAGCTGGGAGGCATCCGTGAAAGAGTTCGCAGCATCACTCGAAACCGCAACGCCGCGCGAAGGCGTCGATCTTGCCGCCAGGCTCGCATGGGAAATGGTGAGGAAGGTCCAGCCTTCGAAGAGCATACGGGACCGGCTGGTGGTGATCTATGAGGACGATGCCGAAACTATTCTAATGGCCTGCCAAATCATTGCCACGAACTTTCAAGCCATCGCGGCGGCGAACAACTATTGGCGCGATTGACCCATTGCCTAGAGCGGAGAGAAGGAAAGCAAAGAGCAAATCGAATACGTACTAAAATGCGAGAGAGCGGTCGGTAGTGGTCAGTGGACACTACGCGGGTCGGTCCCGACCTTTCGGATAAAATCGCCGACGAAGTCTGAAACTTGCTCATAACCAAGGAGTGCGGCCACTTCTCTTGCTTCGTAGCCGCGGACCAACAGTCGCTTCGCGCGCTCAATCCTGAGGTCGCGCCTCCAAGCGTGAACGGAGCCGCCGACGGTTTCCTCGAAGGCGGACGCAAAATCTAACGGCGACATGCCGCATTCGTCCGAAAGTTCCTCCAGCCTGAGATCACCGTCGAGATGTTCTGAGAGCTTCTCCTGTGCTCTTGAGACTTCTCCGTACGACAAGGTCTTACGTCGCGTTGCTGTTTGTCGGAACGCACATGCGTGATAGCGCACCGCGTGGGCGGTTGCCGCAACTGTCAGATGGTCGACAAACAACTGATTGGCGAGACCTGGGGAACGGAACGCCGGAAGTATGGCACGGACCAGATTGTGCATGACGGGGTCCTGCACGCCAACCCCCGGATTGTGGTTGAAAGCGTCGACCGACGGTATTCCTTCCTTATCGGTTATGGCCGTCAATGCTGCTCGGGGCACATAAAAGCTGATATGGTTGAAAGCACTTATACTGTTGGCCACGGGAGACGAGCGCAAATCGTAAAAGCTCGTTGTCCCCACTGGCAGGAACGCGGTTTTAATTTGCTTGCCGTCTAGGAACATGTCGTGAGCCGGAACATCGCGCAACTGTACGGTCATGAGGAACGCGTCCTCGACTGCAATCGGCTCGCTCAGACCCGTGTTTGCCTTATCGCAACGGATTTCCGTAATGGCGATCCTTGCGTTTTTCAAAGTTTTGGCGACAAGGGATGGCGCGCGCGCGACTTTGAAAGTCCTTCTCAACCGTTCGCCGTAAGCGCCTGTCTCCTGCATATCGTCCTCCTAAGCGTGCCTGCGCCACGCGCCGGGCGAGATGCCGACGATGCGGGAAAAGGTGCGGGTGAAATGACTTTGGTCTGCGAAACCGCAAGCGAGTGCAATGTCGGAAATCGGCAATCCGGTGTCCCGAAGCAGGTCCTTTGCCCGATCGCAGCGCCGCACCACCATCCAGTGATGCGCTGGCATTCCTGTTGACTGCTTGAAGGCGCGCGCGAAATGGCGCGGCGACAGTCCGCATTGCGATGCAAGTTCCGCGAGGGAAATTTCTCCCGCAAGATTGGCGTCGATGATTTCCTTCGCGCGCCGCTCATTCTTCGCGGAGAGACCTCCAGCGACAGCCCGCGCAATCACGTGCAGACCGCCGTAGCGGTGAGCGATATGATTGGCGACGGCAAGCGTCGTGTGATCGAGGAAGAGCTGGCTCGCATATTCGGGATTGGCGAAAGCGGGCATTAGGGTCGTGCTAAGGGCGGCGATGATCGGATCATCGGCGGGCTTGTCGGACCGCATCTCCAACTCGCCAAATCGCTTGCCATGTTCCTCAGCTATCGTGTCCATGGCGCTTTTCGGCAGGTAGTACATCATGCAATTCGAAGTTTCGCCGATGAAGGACGTTGGGTCTTCACGCAGATCGTAGAAGGACGTCTGGCCACCGAAGAAAGGAAGCCTGCCGGTGCCCTTGCCGTTGATCCAAAGCTCGTGCTCGATGCAGTCTTCGATCTGATATGCCACTAGATAGGCATCTTCGGTCGGGATGGATGACGTCAGGCTCGGTTTCCGACATTTGATGTGGGTGACCGCCACTTCCGATCGCTTCAACGTTTTGGTCACGATGGCTGGGGCGTCGTCCAGGTGAAAGTGGTCTCCGAGGCTCTGTCCATAAACTCCCTGGCTGCGCATCTCAAAATCCTCGCGGGCAGTTTTGTAGCTCGATCGGTCGTTACTGACGCTTTGCCAAGGAAATTCGATAAGCCTTCAGACGCGCCGCGAACATTTCGTCGGGCGGATAGCCGACACCGTTGGCCAACATACCCGGATCGAAAATCGAGACATCGCAGGCTGCGTTGTCCTCGATCACGTCTATCGTAATCGTACCGAGGACAACTGTCTCGCGTTCATCTTCCCCGGGCCATCGAGCGGTAACATCCATGGTCGGATCGCCTGGTCGGTCGAGCAGTGCGAGAACATCGAACTCAATCCCCCCCTGGCGGATGCGTTCCTCAAGGTCGTCATGCAGAAAGTCTGAGGCTCTGTCCTTCGCCTCGTCGTCAGTCAGAACGATCTCTCCCTTTCGAGGTATGACTTTGAATTTAATAAACCTCGTCTTGCCTGCTTCGTTGGTAACCGGGAATGAGTGAACACCCCAATACGTGGTTCCTGCAAAGCTTGCTGGAAGCGAACGGGCCGCAATGTACTTCGCCTGGTTAAGCGTCTCCGGATTGGCGTCCGAAAAGGCTTTGACTTTGGCGGGGTCCGGTTTGCCGTCGGGCCCTGGAACCCTGGCCTTGAGGAAGGCAAGCATTTGGTCGAGAGTGCGAGCGAAATGGACCGGTGCGCTTTCGACAAGGATGTCCGAGGTGTCGCCGTCGGTCTCGATCCGAAAGCTGAATCCGCGCAACACGAGATTATTCGTATCTGGCACATTGGGGTTGCCGCCACCCATCGAGAACCGCGCGAGTACACGGCCTGGTCTCGTGAAATTCACAGAGCGTGTAATTTCCGCTGCGCGCTTTGATGGCACGTAGCGGCCGCGTACGCACCGACCCTTTGCGAAACTCGCTCGAACCTTTGGAGGATTGCCCGCAACAGCCTTGAGGGCCGCCACAATCGAAGCCGGCGTCGCGGCTTCCTCGGCCGAGAAAGCTTTGGTCGTTTCGATCACATCAGACATCGCCTATACCTCCGGGCAACCGCGCTGGTTTGCGTCGAGTTTAGTAGCGGCATCTCGGGTGTCGTGAACTGGGCGCCGATGTTTTGTCTAAAAAGGACAAAATCGCCGTCTGCGCGTCATGATCAAACGACGGCTTCCCGAAGCAGCTTCTCGGCAGTCTCCAGAAGGCCGGGAATTGGTGTGAAGCTCGTGTGAAGCAAATGAATGCGGCCGGCGACTGTCGCTGCACCGATCATCTGCTCGCCCTCGATGCCGACGAAAACCGATGGCCCCCAAAGGGCTTCGACACGCACAGGCCCGTATGCGTCCGACAAAGGCGCTTCCCCGAGGTTCGACAGCATCATTTCGCATGCACAAGCCTGTAACTCGATGGCGGCGAGCTCCTCGAGCGAGGGCGAAGCGTCGAAGATACGCTGAAACGCATCGAACGACTTAACAATTGCCTCTCGAGTCTTCATGGGCATTAGGTCTTGACGGACGTCCCTGGCCAAATCCCAGAGCCCAGTCGCGATATCCGGCGCGTACCCGCCGATCGGGAAGACGATGGAGACAACACAGTCGTCTGCGATGCCGAGCGTTGGTCTGAGATTGACCGGGGATACGGCGCGGATTGCCGTGTCGCACCATGCTTTTGATAGCCGCCGACCAGCCAGAATGATGGCCGAGAGGAGCGCGCCATGGACGGTCGTCGCATGACGCCGCACAGCCACCCTGAGCTGCGCGGAGAATTCCTGCGACAGTTGCAGGCTCGAAATGACGGGCGCGCCCTTTGAACGATCAAGCATTCGCGCCGGGCTCACCACTGCGGACTGGGCAGCGGCGATCGGATTCATGTCCCAATTTGAGGCGATGGTCTCTTGCGCAAAGGCCAGGCCGAGGTGTTCACGGTGACCACCACTCATCACCTCGAGCATATCTCGCAGTACAAATGCGATCGACACACCGTCAGCTACTGCGTGATGCGCAGTGAAGACCAGTGTCGCATAGCGAGGTGAGTGAAACAAAACGGCACGAACGAGCGGCGCGTCGGTTTGCTTGAACGGTCTCATCAGTTCATCCGATACTACTGCTTTCCAGGCATGTGGCGGTTCGGACCTGATGACTTCTAACGGGATCGGGCGATCACTGCCCCCGTAAAAACTTGGAACGCCGAACTCGCTGCGTGCGATGGTCGCACGCAGGAGGGGGTGCCGCAACCGGGTAGCCTCGAGCGCATTGCTCCAGGATTCGATTGTCGTTTCACCCGACACCTGCAGCGTCATGCAGAAGTGTTTGGGACTGTTTTGATCGCTAAGCCAGAAGTATTGTTCGACAGCGCCGAGGGGGCGAAGTGCGATGCCGGATCGTGGAGCGACTGGTTGCTCTACCTGCTGTTCCATGACGAATTCCTTTCTTCGGATGGTAGCAACGATTGCCGAAAGACTCGGGGGCTCAGGCTGCCGCTTTGGAAAGGGCGCAATGCGACCACAAGGTCGCGAGCGCGCTAACGAGATGTTCGATGTCCGCATCGGTGTGAAGTGGCGTAGGGGTGATCCTGAGACGCTCGGTCCGGCGGGGAACAGTCGGATAGTTGATTGGCTGTGCGTAAATGCCGAGATCACGAACGAGCAGGTCGGATACCCGCTTGCATTTGGCTGCGTCGCCAATGACGATCGGGACGATGTGGCTGGGATTGTCAATGTGAGGAATGCCGGCCCGATCAAGAAGCCCGCGCAGTCGGGCGACCCGATCCTGAAGCCGGGCGCGCTCGAACGGACTCTTTTTGAGATGCCGTATCGATGCCAATGCTCCGGCGGTAAGCGCCGGTGGCAACGCTGTCGTAAAAATGAAGCCCGAAGCGAACGAGCGGATGAAATCACACAGCGCTGCCGACGCCGCGATGTAACCGCCCATAACCCCGTATGCCTTGGCCAGCGTTCCCTCTATAATCGTCAGACGGTCTGATAAGCCCTCCCGTTCGGCAATACCGCCGCCGGTGTGCCCGTACATTCCGACGGCATGGACCTCATCAAGGTAGGTCATCGCACCATAGTTCTCGGCGAGGTCGCAGATGTCACGGATAGGAGCTATGTCACCATCCATCGAATAGACAGATTCGAAGGCAATCAGTTTCGGGGCGCGGGGGTCGGCTGCACGAAGTTTCTCGTTCAGATCGCAGACGTCGTTGTGTCGCCAGACAATGCATTCACACCTCGAATGGCGGATGCCTTCAATCATTGAAGCGTGATTGGCTGCGTCCGAAAAGATAATAAGACCGGGTATGTGGGTGCCCAATGTCGCCAGAGTGGCCCAGTTCGACATATAGCCGGAATTGAATATCAAAGCCGCCTGTTTGCCATGCAAGGCGGCAAGTTCGCACTCAAGAAGGACGTGGAGGTGATTGGTACCTGCAATATTGCGGGTGCCTCCGGCTCCAGCCCCATACGCATCCACCGCCTCCTTCATAGCGGAGACGACTGCAGGGTGACGCCCCATGCCGAGATAGTCGTTGGAGCACCACACGATCACCTCGCGCGATCCGTCCGGCGAGTTAATCATAGCTCGGGGGAACGTGCCGCGGGCGCGCTCCAGATCGGCGAAAACCCGATACCTGCCCTCAGATCTAAGGTCTAACAACCGCTCATTGAAAAACACCTCGTAGTCCATGTCTTTCTCCCGCGTTTCCGACTGAAGACAGGATCGTACGAACTGAACTGGAGGGCCGCTGGAAGCGACGGGTCATCTATTGTTTGATTCGGACAGGAAACAGTTCGAGAGCGGATTGCTGTTCCGCTCGGTCCTAACGAGGTTCATATGGCGTTATTCCGCCGCCATAGCCCGGGGCTCGTCCCGGTTAGCGCCACGAAAACTCGTGTGAAATGGCTCTGGTCAGCAAAGCCGCACGCCAGAGCCACCTGAGTGAGGTTCAGTTCGTTGGCGGCGAGAAGCCGCTTGGCAGTCTCCACTCGGCGCTGCGTCAGCCATTGGTGCGGCGAAATGCCGGTCGATTGTCGAAACGCCCGGGAAAAATGACGGGCCGACACCCCGCATTCGCTGGCGACTGCGGCGAGGGAGATATCCCCGCCAATCCCAGACACGATCATTTCCTTAGCCCGCTTCTCCTGCCAAGGTGCGAGGCCGCCGCGCGCACCTTCCCGCCTAAGCCTCATGCCGCCATAGCGAGTGGCCACGTGGATGCCGATGGCAAGCATCACATGGTCCATAAAGAGCACGCTCGCTTCTTCGGGTCGACCAAAGAACGGTAACAATCCGGCTGACATATTCCGCATAACGGGATCGTCGGTGGCCAATGCCGGCTTGTATTGCAGCTCATCGATCGGAGAAGCACCTGCTTCCTCTGAAATGGCGCTTAGGGCGGCACGGGAAAAATAGTAGTGAACAGTGTGGAAGCCGTGGTTCAGGAGAAATGTCGGTTGCCGCTTGAGGTCATAAATGATGGTCTGCCCTTGACCTATTGCGGATGCGGGAGCGGGACGACCGCTCTCCCAGTAAAGATATGATGGACAGTCGACCAGATAGTGCCCGACCATAAACGCGTCTTCTTCCTTTGGAGGAGTGGAGAGTTCAAGGCTGGGGTTATCATATCGGAGTTCGGTCGCGGCGATCGTCGATTTTCGAAGCGCTCTGCTGACATAGGATGATGCCTGCGCGCCAAGCCTTTTCCCGAAGCCTTCTCCATAGCTACCGCTCTCGCCCATTCGGCACCACGCTCATCGCCCAATATATGCGCATGATATGACAGTCATTCGGCGATGCAACATTCAGGCATCAAACATTGATCGGCGGGATGAAAACAACGGCTGAACAGATCATTAGTATACTGCAGATCTTTTTAGAACGCCCGGTTTCGGCGTAGCAAAAGAGGGTGAATGGGTTCGGTCTGACGGCCTGATCCATGTACCCTAGTGCATCCTTCGCGCGGCCGCGGGGCACAAGAAGATAGCCCATCGACATCCGGCAGTCGAAGTCGTTCGAGTCTAGCCGCAAAGACCGCCTCGCATGCGTCTCGGCACGCTCATACTGTCGATCGTAAATGCCCGTTACACCGCTTGTAGATCTCCAAGCAGCGTTGGGATCAGCTCGGAGACTGTCGGATGAATCGGCACCGACCATTTCAATACCGGGTAGGTCGCTTTCGCGTTCATTGCATCGATGAAGCCGTGGATCACCTCGTCGCCCTCGATCCCAAGGATGGCCGCACCCAGGATCTGTTGCGTCTCGGCATCGGCGATGACCTTCATGAAACCCTTGGTCTCGGCGCGCTCATTGGCGCGTCCGACCCGGCTCATCGGCCGCGTTGAGATCATGATCTTGCGGCCGGTGGCACGCGCCTCCCTCTCGCTCATCCCGACACGGCCGAGCGGAGGATCGATGTAGAGCGCATAGGCGAGGATGCGGTCGCTGAGCTTGCGGTCCTCACCATCGAGCAGGTTGGCGGCAGCGATCTCAAAGTCGTTGTAGGAGGTGTGGGTAAAGGCCCCGCGACCATTGCAGTCCCCAAGCGCCCAGATTCCCTCAACATTAGTCGCAAGCTTGTCGTCGACGGTAATGTAGCCGCGCTTGTCGGTCACGACGCGGGCCTTGTCGAGACCAAGATCGTCGGTGTTCGGCGTGCGGCCGGTGGCAATCAACACGTGGCTCGCCTCGACTGCCGGTCGGCTACTTCCAATGCTGACGCGGATGCCGTCTGCCGCCTTTGAAAATCCGATCCCGTCGGCGTCCGTATGCACGGCAATACCTTCGGAACGCAAAATATCGGCGATCGCGTCCGAGATGTCGGCATCTTCGCGCGATGCAAGCTTGGGCCCGCGCTCAATCACCGTCACCTCGGCGCCGAAGCGGCGATACATCTGCGCAAATTCGAGCCCGATATAGCTGCCGCCGATAACCGCCAGATGCCTGGGAAGGCTATTGAGATGAATGATCGAGGTACTGGTCAGATAGTCGATGTCGCCGATACCCGGCATGTCGGGAATGGTCGGCCGCGCACCGACATTCAGGAAGATCTTTGGCGCTGTCAGGGTCTCGCCGTTGACCGTGAGCGTATGAGCGTTCTCGAACCGAGCATGGCCATAAATGACGGTCATGCCGTCCATATTGGCAAACCAGTTGATGAGGCCGTTGCGGGCATTCATCGTTACTGTTTCGGCGCGCTTGCGCACCACCGCCATGTCGACACCGATAGCGCCCGGGATCTTCACGCCGTAGTCCGCCGCGCGCCGCGCCACATGGGCAGCGCGGGCGCTTGCCACCAATGTCTTGGTGGGCATGCAGCCGGCATTGACACAAGTACCCCCGAGGAACTTTCGCTCGATCAACGCCACGGTCATGCCCTTTGCGACCATGCGGGCGGCGAGGAAGGGACCGGACTGGCCGGCCCCGACGACGATGGCGTCGAAATGGGGCATCAGACTGCTCCTGCGATGATGAGCGCGCCGACGATTGCAACCGCATCCTCGATCAGCGCTGCCGGTGGATCCTTGCCGAAGGCGGCGGCGAGCTTACCACGGGCAGCCGCACCAGCGAATGTACCAAACGCGGCACCGACGATACCGGCAATGAGCCCGCCGACGAGCGAACCGCCGGTCGTGCCGATTGTGGCCCCCGTCAGCGCACCCATGATGAGGCGGGCGGCAAACTGCATCGGAACCTTGCGCGAGGGTGTCGAGGGCAGCTGGTCAGTGATCAACTCGACGACGGCCAGCAGGCTCAGCACCCATGGCGTCCAGCGATACCCAATGAAGGCAAGCGGTGTCTGCGACACGTCAAACCAGCCGAGTGCGGCACCCCAGGCAATAGCGGCTGGCGCAGTCATGGCTCTAAGCCCTGCGATAATTCCGATCAGAAATGCAAGAAACAAGAACATGCAACATCCCCCATTCCGCGCGCAATTGATCGCGGTCATGGGAAGCTGGCACATTGTCGTGCAGGTTTCAATTTGCGATGCTGATTACACCTTCAATTCGCAAAGGCGGCGATGCCGGTGATGGCGCGGCCGAGGATCAGGGCGTGGACGTCGTGGGTACCCTCGTAGGTGTTGACCACCTCAAGGTTGACAAGATGGCGGGCAATGCCGAACTCGTCGGAGATGCCGTTACCGCCAAGCATGTCACGGGCAAGCCTGGCAATGTCGAGTGCCTTGCCGCAGGAATTGCGCTTGACTACTGATGTCAGTTCCACCGGCGGATGGCCGTCTTCCTTCATCCGCCCAAGCCTTAGGCAACCCTGCAGGCCGAGCGAGATCTCAGTTATCATGTCGGCAAGCTTCTTCTGTATCAGCTGGTTGGCAGCGAGCGGTCGACCGAACTGGTTGCGGTCCAGAACGTATTGACGGGCCTTGGCATAACAGTCCTCCGCCGCGCCGAGTGCCCCCCATGCAATACCGAAGCGGGCCGAGTTCAGACAGGTGAAGGGACCCTTGAGACCGGTGACATTGGGCAGCAGGTTTTCTTCCGGCACGAAGACATTATCCATCACCACTTCGCCAGTGATCGAAGCGCGAAGGCCGACCTTGCCGTGGATCGCCGGCGCCGACAGACCCGTCCATCCCTTCTCCAGGATGAAGCCACGGATGACACCGTCCTCGGTCTTGGCCCACACGACAAAGACATCAGCGATCGGGGCATTGGAAATCCACGTCTTGGCGCCGGTCAGGCGGTAGCCGCCATCGACCTTCCTTGCCCGCGTCACCATCGAGCCTGGATCCGAGCCATGGTTGGGCTCGGTGAGGCCGAAGCAGCCGATCCATTCACCGGTTGCAAGTTTTGGCAAATATTTCTGCTTCTGCACCTCGGAACCGAAGGCATCGATCGGCACCATGACAAGGGAGGACTGCACGCTCATCATGGACCTGTAGCCGCTATCGACGCGTTCTACCTCGCGGGCGATCAGGCCATAGGCGACGTAGCCCAAGCCGGCACCGCCATATTCAGGTGCAATCGTCGGTCCAAGCAGCCCAAGCTCGCCCATCTCGCGGAAAATCTTCGGATCCGTCTTCTCGTGACGGAAAGCTTCGAGTACGCGCGGCGCCAGCTTGTCCTGCGCGTAAGCGTGCGCCGTCTCCTGCACCATGCGCTCCTCGTCCGTCAGCTGCTCCACTAGCCGGAACGGATCGGCCCAGTCGAAGATCTCACGGGTATGCTGCATGGTCATTCCTCCTCATTCCCCTGCCGGCGCGAACATCCTTCGGGCATAGACCTGCTGGACGCAGGGGTCAACTTGCCTGGAACCGATCTATCGCTTGACCCAGGGGGGAATGAATCTGACGTCTTCGCCGACGACCGCTTCGCGCAGAAAATCGATGACCGCCCGGACCCGCGGCGACTGGCGAAGATCACGATGACAAGTGATCCAGTAGTGTCGCCTGAGGTCGACATCGTCGGGAAGGACCCGTTCGAGTTCGGGGTATCGGCTCGCGAAGAAATAGGGAAGTACACACAGCCCGAGTCCGTTTCGCGTTGCCGTCAGCTGCGCGAAGATGCTCGAGCTTTGAAACCGCGGCTTGATGCGTGGGTGCACATCGCCGAGATAGTCAAGCCCGGGCGCAAAGATCATTTCTTCGATGTAGCTAATGAATGGATGATTCAGGAGGTCGTCGCGGCAGGTGATTGGCGCGCTTCGTCGCAAGTACTCCTTCGAGCCATAGATCTGCAGATGATAGTCGGTGAGCTTGTCAGAAAAATAAGGTCCGCCCTTCGGCTCATCGAGAACAACCGTGATGTCGGCCTCCTTGCGCGACAGCGACATGATCTGCTGGATCGTCACCAGCTCGAGAGACAAATTCGGATGGCTTGTCACGAACCGTGGCAGCACGCGCGCGAAAAAGAAGTTGGAGAAGCCCTCCGGCGCGCTGAGGCGCACCACACCGCGCTGCATCGTCGCGCCTTCGGTGAGATCGGCGCGCAATCGCTCGGTTTCCTGCTCCATCTTCTCGGCGGTCTCGACGAAGCGCGCGCCCATCGCCGTCATCACATATCCACGCGGGTTGCGCTCGAAGAGCTTGACTTTCAGAGCAAACTCCAGCCGGTCGATGCGACGCGAGACGGTTGCATGGCTGGTGCGCAATTGCCGCGCGGCGGTCGACAGCTGACCCGTGCGGGCAACCGCCAGAAAGAACTGCAGGTCATCCCAGGTAAACTGCGGCGGATTGTTCATGCACGCCCCTAGTCGGCCTCGGGATCGCCTGGCCGCTCGCTATTGGTCTTTCGTCTAATGCGCCACAGCCTGCGCCGCCCTAGGTTTCGACAAAAGCGCCCTAACGATCTGCATTCATTGGGTCGGCGCCGCGACAGAGCAGCAGTTCTGTTCAAAAACGAACAGATACTGTTTGGAATTGGTTGTAAAGCGGCCTTGCCTGATCGGTGCAATTCAATGATCGTAGGGTAGGTGCCGGCAGCTTTGAGGAGAGCTGCTGGCCAAATCTGAACAGATCCGCATTCTGGCCAATCTCTGGGAGGAGAGACATATGCGAAAGAGTCTCATTGCGTCGCTCGCATTTCTGCTTGCAAGCAGCACCGCAGTACTCGCCGATGGTGCATCCGATGGCAAGGTGAAGATTGGTATCCTGAATGACCAATCAGGCGTCTACGCCGACTTCGGCGGCAAATCCTCGGTCGAGGCGGCCAAAATGGCGGTCGAGGATTTCGGCGGCAAGGTTCTCGGCGTGCCTGTCGAGATCGTCGATGCCGACCACCAGAACAAGGCCGACATCGCGTCCAACATTGCCCGGCAGTGGTATGACACCGAGCAGGTCGACGCGATCATGGAATTGACCACGTCGTCGGTCGCGCTCGCGGTCCAGGCCATTGCGAAGGAAAAGAAGAAGATCGATATCGTCACCGGCGCAGCCACGACCGATCTGACCGGCAAGGCTTGCTCGCCCTATGGTTTCCACTGGGCCTATGACACACATGCGCTCGCTGTCGGCACTGGAGGCGCGCTCGTCAAGCAGGGCGGCGACAGCTGGTTCTTCCTGACGGCCGACTATGCTTTCGGCTATTCGCTCGAAGGCCAGACGAGCGATTTCGTCAAATCCGCTGGCGGCAAGGTCGTCGGTTCTGTCCGCCATCCCCTGTCGAACCAGGATTTCTCATCCTTCCTGCTTCAGGCCCAATCGTCGGGCGCCAAGGTCATCGGTCTTGCCAATGCAGGTCTCGATACGTCCAACGCCATCAAGCAGGCTGCCGAGTTCGGCATCACCCAGGGCGGTCAGCATCTGGCGGCGCTGCTCTTCACCTTGGCCGAGGTTCACGGCCTTGGGCTAGACGCAGCGCAGGGCCTGACGCTGACGGAAGGCTACTATTGGAATCTGGATGATAAGAGCCGCGAATTCGGCAAGAAGTTCTTCGCCCGCACGGGCAAGATGCCGAACATGGTCCACGCGGGAACCTATTCGGCCGTGCTTCAGTACCTCAAGGCAATCCAGAAGGCAGGTACCGACGACACCGATGCCGTTGCCAAGCAGCTGCATGAAATGCCGGTCGACGACGTCTTCGGCCGTGGCGGCACCGTCGGTCCGAACGGCCGCATGATCCATGACATGTACCTGCTGCAGGTCAAGAAGCCCGCCGACAGCAAGGAACCATGGGACTACTTCAACGTTCTGGCGACCATTCCCGGCAAGGAAGCCTATATCGACCCCGCCAAGAGCGGCTGCGCGCTGGTGAACTGAAGCGATGGCGGTTTCCGCAACCCACTTAAATTCAACGCCGCGGGTGGTCCTTTCCGCCCGCGGCTTGCGCCGCGACTTCGGCGGCTTCACCGCGGTCAAGAACGTCGATCTGGATGTGCACGATGCGAGCGTGCACGCCCTCATCGGCCCCAACGGCGCCGGCAAGACGACAGTTTTCAACCTGCTGACGAAGTTCCTGCAGCCAACCGCTGGCACCATCACCCTGATGGGCACCGACATCACAAAAACGGCGCCGGACAAAGTCGCGCGCATGGGGCTGGTGCGATCCTTCCAGATTTCGGCGGTCTTTCCGCACCTGAGCGTGCTCGACAATGTGCGCGTCGCGCTGCAACGGCCAAACAATTTGTCGACGCAATTCTGGCGTCCATTGTCGGCTCTCGACAAGTTGAATGAACGCGCCGAACAACTGCTGGCCAAGGTTGGCCTTGCCAAGGAACGCGATGCGATCGCAGCCGATCTCTCCTATGGCCGCAAGCGCGTGCTCGAAATCGCAACGACGCTTGCCCTTGATCCGAGAGTGCTCCTGCTTGATGAACCGATGGCAGGCATGGGACACGAGGATGTCGGGGTCGTGTCGGCCCTGATCCGCGAAGTGGCGCGCGACCGCGCCGTCCTGATGGTCGAACACAATCTGTCGGTCGTCGCCAACATCTGCCAACATGTAACCGTGCTGCAGCGCGGAGAAATTCTTGCCGAAGGCGATTATGCGAGCGTTAGCGCCGATGAGCGGGTACGCCAGGCCTACATGGGCTCGGAGGAGGGCTGATGGCGGCACTTCTCGAGATTCAGGGGCTGAACGCCTGGTACGGCGAAAGCCACATCCTGCATGGCGTCGACATGCAGGTCGGCGAAGGTGAGACCATCACCATCCTTGGCCGAAATGGTGTCGGGAAAACGACGACGCTGCGC
This sequence comes from Rhizobium mesoamericanum STM3625, assembly GCF_000312665.1. GTDB lineage: Bacteria > Pseudomonadota > Alphaproteobacteria > Rhizobiales > Rhizobiaceae > Rhizobium > Rhizobium mesoamericanum. The sequence goes on from NZ_HF536773.1 coordinate 1,206,826, forward strand.
ACCATCACCGGCATCGTCCGCGCCCGCAAAGGAAAACTGACGTTCGCCGGCGAAGACATGATGCAGGTGCCCTTGCACAAAACGGCGCACCGGGGCATCGGCTTCGTGCCGGAGGAACGAGGCATATTCTCGACCCTGACGGTGTCTGAAAATCTGATGCTACCGCCGGTCGTTGCTTCAGGCGGCATGACCGTCGACGAGATCTACGAGCTGTTTCCGAACCTCTATGAGCGGCGCAACAGCCCGGGCACGAAACTGTCGGGCGGTGAGCAGCAGATGCTGGCGATCGCCCGCATTCTTAGAACCGGGGTTCGCATGCTGCTGCTCGACGAACCCACCGAGGGCCTTGCGCCGGTCATCGTCCAGCGCATCGGAGAGGTGCTGAAGCAATTGAAGGAACGCGGCATGACGATCCTGCTCGTCGAACAGAATTTCCGCTTCGCTAGCCGGATCGCCGATCGCTTCTATCTTATGGACCACGGGCAGACGGTATCGGAGTTCCCCGTGGGCGAGTTGCCCCAGCGGATGGACACACTGCATAAGGTTCTGGGAGTGTGATCTGATGACGATGATATTCGGCATTCCCCTGCAGGCATTCATGGGCCAACTCTTGATTGGCCTCATCAACGGTTCGTTCTACGCCCTTCTGAGCCTCGGCCTTGCCATCATCTTCGGCCTGTTGCGCGTCATTAATTTCGCGCACGGCGCCCAATATATGCTCGGCGCCTTTGCCGCCTATCTCCTCTTTGCCTATGCCGGCATCGGCTATTGGCCGTCGCTGATCCTGGCGCCCGTCATAGTCGGGCTGGCTGGCGCTGTGATCGAGCGATTGTTCCTTCGCCGGCTCTATGACCTCGATCCGCTCTACGGTCTGCTCTTCACCTTCGGCCTCGCGCTCGCTGTCGAAGGCACCTTCCGCTACCTCTACGGCTCATCAGGCCAGCCCTATGCTCAGCCGGCAGCTCTCTCTGGCGCTGTCAATCTAGGTTTCATGTTCCTGCCGGTCTATCGCGGCTGGGTCGTCATCGTGTCGCTTGTGGTGTGCCTCGGCACCTGGCTCCTGATCGAGAAGACGAAGCTTGGCGCCTATCTGAGGGCGGCCACCGAGAATGCGACGCTGGTCCAGGCATTCGGCGTCAACGTGCCGGTCCTTTTGACGCTGACCTACGCGCTCGGAGCCGGTCTTGCCGCTTTCGCGGGGGTGCTGGCCGCTCCGATCTACCAGGTGTCGCCGCTGATGGGCTCCAGCATGATCATCGTCGTCTTTGCCGTTGTCGTGGTGGGCGGCATGGGTTCGATCATGGGTGCCATCATTACTGGGTACGTGCTCGGTATCGCCGAAGGCCTGACCAAGGTCTTTTATCCGGAAGCGTCCAACATCGTGATCTTCGTCATCATGGCAATTGTTCTTCTCATCAGGCCCGCGGGCCTCTTTGGCCGGGATGCGTGACGATGGCAGAGATCACCGAAACGATCAGGACGGAAAAGAGCCGGACCGCCCTTTCGGTGCAGGCGGCCTTCCTCATCATAGGCCTGCTGCTTTTGCTGTTGGCGCCGTTCTTCTTTTACCCGATTTTCCTGATGAAACTTTTGTGCTTCGCGCTGTTTGCCTGTGCCTTCAACCTCCTGCTCGGCTACACCGGCCTTCTGTCGTTCGGCCACGCAACCTTCTTCGGTGGGGCCGCTTATTTTACCGCGCATGCCGTAAAGGAATGGGGATTTTCGCCAGAACTCGGCATCGCGACCGGTGTCGCGGGTGCAGCCATCCTCGGCCTCGTCATGGGGTTCTTCGCGATCCGCCGTCAGGGCATTTATTTTGCGATGATTACGCTTGCACTGTCGCAGATGTTCTTCTTCTTCTGCCTGCAGTCGCAGTTCACGCATGGCGAGGATGGAATCCAGTCCGTTCCGCGTGGACGTCTGGTCGGTCTCCTCGACCTCAACAGCTCGACCAACATGTATTATTTCGTGCTGGCCGTCTTCGTCGTCGGTATCCTGATCATCTGGCGCTTCATCAACTCGCCGTTCGGGATGATTTTGAAATCAATCCGCGAAAACGAGCAGCGGGCGATATCGCTTGGTTACTCCGTCGCTCGCTACAAACTCGGCGCCTTCGTAATGTCGGCAGCACTCGCGGGCCTGGCCGGGGCGGTTAAGTCCCTCGTCTTCCAGTTCGCAACGCTGACTGACGTCGCCTGGCAGATGTCTGGTGAGGTGATCCTGATGACCTTGCTTGGCGGTATCGGCACGCTGATCGGTCCGTTGTTTGGCGCCGGCCTGGTTGTCACGCTGGAAAACTACCTCGCGACGTCGGAATTCCCGGTGACCATCATCACCGGGGTGGTGTTCATGATTTGCGTGCTGATTTTCCGCCGCGGCATCATCGGTGAATTCTACGCATCGCGCCCCGGTCGGAAACTCGGCTTCTTCTACCGCCGCTAACCTGCGGGTGGCATTTACATGGATCGCTTCGACTACATCATCGTTGGTGCCGGCAGCGCCGGCTGTGTACTTGCCAACCGCCTGTCGGAAGACAGGAATACGCGTGTACTGCTGTTGGAGGCCGGCGGCAGCGACAACTATCACTGGATCCATATCCCTGTCGGATATCTCTACTGCATCAACAACCCACGAACCGACTGGTGCTTCACGACGGTTCCGCAAGAGGGATTGAACGGCCGCGCGCTCGGCTATCCCCGCGGCAAGGTGCTCGGCGGCTGCTCCTCGATCAACGGCATGATCTACATGCGCGGCCAGGCGCGCGATTACGATCTGTGGCGGCAGATGGGCTGCACTGGCTGGAGCTGGGACGAGGTGCTGCCGTTCTTCCGCAAATCGGAGGATTTCTACCGCGGCGAAAACGAGCTGCATGGCAAAGGCGGCGAGTGGCGCGTGGAAAAAGCCCGGGTGCGTTGGGCGGTACTCGATGCATTCCAGGCCGCCGCCAAAGAGGCCGGCATCCCGGAAACCCCTGACTTCAACACCGGCAACAACGAGGGATCAGGCTACTTCGATGTCAATCAGCGATCCGGGATTCGCTGGAACACATCCAAGGCCTTCCTGCGTCCGGCGATGCGGCGAGGCAATCTGACGGTTCTCACGAAGGCTCAGGTGCGCCGTCTGCTGATAGAGGAGGGCGCCGTCACCGGCGTCGATTATCAACATGCGGGCACAACGAAGCGCGCCTACGCGGCCAGGGAAACGATCCTTGCTGCGGGCGCGATCGGTTCACCGCACATTCTGGAGCTGTCGGGCCTTGGCCGCGGCGATGTGCTGAAGAGCGCGGGCATCGTGGTCACCACCGAGGTGAAGGGCATCGGCGAGAACCTCCAGGACCATCTGCAGCTTCGCATGTCCTATAAGGTCACCGGTGTCCCGACATTGAATGAAAAGGCAACAAGGCTCATCGGCATGGCAGCGATCGGCCTGGAATATCTTGTCAGGCGTTCAGGACCGATGGCAATGGCACCGAGCCAGCTCGGCGTCTTTACCCGCTCCGGTCCCGACAAGGAGACGCCTGATCTTCAATATCACGTGCAGCCGGTGTCGCTCGACAAGTTCGGCGATCCGGTCCACCCGTTTCCGGCCATCACAGCGAGCGTCTGCAACCTTAGGCCGGAGAGCCGTGGTTCGGTGCATGTGGCAAGCCCGGATTTCGCCGCCCAGCCGACGATCAGCCCAAACTATCTCTCGACCGAACGAGATCGCGACATAGCTATTCGTTCGATGCGCCTGACACGAAAGATCGTCGCGCAACCCTCATTCGCACGGTTTAACCCGGAGGAATTCAAGCCCAGCCCGAGTTACCACACCGACGCGGAACTAGCCCGGGCAGCAGGCGACATTGGCACAACGATTTTCCATCCCGTCGGGACATGTCGGATGGGCGCCGATCGCGACAGTGTCGTTGACCCTCGCCTCAAGTTCCGGGCGCTGGCGAAGCTTCGAATTGCCGACGCCTCCGTGATGCCGACGATCACATCGGGCAACACCAATTCGCCGACGATCATGATCGCCGAAAAGGCAGCGGCCATGATCCTGGAAGACAACAGATAGGAGGCTGGCATGGCAAGAATCGCTTTCATCGGGCTCGGCAACATGGGTGGGCCGATGGCCGCCAACCTCGTCAAAGCAGGTCATCAGGTCACCGGCTTCGACCTGGCAGCACCCGTCCTGCAGGCAGCACAAGCCCACGGCGTAACGGCTGCGAGCCATATCAGCCAGGCAGTCTTGGACGCAGAGATTGTCGTGACGATGTTACCGCAGGGAAAGCATGTGCTTAGCGCGTGGACCGATATCCTTCGTTCCATTCCCACTGGTACGCTTGTGATCGACAGTTCCACCATCGATGTTGACAGCGCCCGCCAGGCCCACGAGATGGCAAGCAATGCGGGCTGCCTTTCTCTCGATGCCCCGGTTTCAGGGGGCACCGGCGGGGCAGCGGCCGGCACCCTGACCTTCATGGCCGGAGGTTCCGACGAGGCCTTTGCGAAGGCAAAGCCGATCCTGGAAGCCATGGGCAAGAAAATCGTTCATTGCGGGGAGAACGGAGCCGGGCAGGCGGCAAAGATCTGCAACAACATGATCCTCGGCATATCGATGATCGGCGTCTGCGAGGCCTTCGCCCTCGGCGAAAAGCTCGGCCTTTCGCATCAGGCACTATTCGACGTCGCCTCGACCTCGTCGGGACAATGCTGGTCGATCAGCACGTATTGCCCGGTCCCGGGACCTGTCCCGACGTCGCCCGCGAACAACGGTTACAAGCCGGGTTTTGCAGCCGCGCTGATGCTGAAAGATCTCAGGCTGTCACAGGAGGCGGCACTTTCCACAGGTGCATCAACACCGCTTGGGGCCGAAGCTTCGCAGCTTTACGCCCTTTTCGAGAAACAGGGGAACGGCGGCCGCGATTTCTCGGCGATCATCGAAATGCTGCGCGGCAAGCCGGAATAGCCTCTGCAATGGCTTGACACCCCAGACTTTATGGGCGACGCCCCCCTGCCGCAACCAGGCGGCAACCGACAGGAATTCCGACATGCAACCGCAGCCTACCGCGACTGCCTTCAAGAACTTCGTGCTGGTGGGCGTTGTTCTAATGCTGCTCGGGGACTTTCTCTTTGCGCTCAACGACGCGATGGGTAAGTGGCTGGTTACAAACTTCTCGGTCGGGCAGGTCCTGCTCATTCGCTCGCTCGGAAGTTTCATCATTCTGGGGCCGCTCATCGCTCGGCAGGGTCCTGCCCAACTTTTCAGGGTAGAGTTGAAGAGGCTGCAGGTCCTGCGCGTCCTCTTCGCGACAGTCGATGTCGGTTTGTTTTACGCCGCCGTCGCCTATCTGCCGCTGGCTGACGTGATGACCTTCTACATGGCCGGGCCGATCTATGTCGCGGCTCTTTCGCACGTTTTCCTAAACGAAAAGATTGGCTGGCGCCGCTGGCTCGCGGTTTTTGTTGGCTTCTGCGGTGTCGTTATCGCACTGCGGCCGTCCTCGGCGATGCTGTCACTGCCCTCTCTTTTCGGTATTGTTGGCAGTCTGTCCTTTGCCATGACGCTGGTGCTCAACCGATATCTGCGCAACACCAGCGACACGACGCTCGTTGGGTGGCAAATGATCGCCGCCCTCATCGTCGGTGCGGTGCTTTCCATCGGTGCCTGGCAGCCGACAACGCCGGTCGAGCTCACCGGCATGCTCGCCCTTGGCGTCGTTGCCTCCTGCGCCCACCTTTTGATCACACGTTCGCTGAAGCTCGCCCCAGCGTCACTGCTGGCACCGCTGCAATACAGTCTACTGATCTGGGCAATTGCGCTGGGATACCTGTTCTTCGGCGACGTTCCGGATCTCTACGTGATCACAGGCGGAATGATCATCGTCGTCGCCGGCCTGTTTATCTTTCATCGGAAGAACCTGCTCGAAACGATGCCGCCGGAGGCGGTTGCCCCCGATGGCCATTGATTTGGCAGTTACGCTGACCGCTAGGCGGCAGCCGGCTTGATCACGCCCCGGCGTATCTGGTCGGCCTCGATTGATTCAAAGAGCGCTCGGAAGTTTCCCTCGCCAAAGCCTTCGTCGCCCTTGCGCTGGATGAACTCAAAGAAGATCGGACCGATCACAGTCTTCGAGAAGATCTGCAGCAATATCTTTGTTGTGCCGCCATCGAGCACACCTTCGCCGTCGATGAGAATTCCGTGTCTGCGCATCCGCTCGATCGGTTCGTCATGCCCGTGCACGCGTTCGCATGACATGTCGTAGTAGGTGTCGGGCGGGCCCGGCATGAAGCGAAGCCCATTCTCGGCAAGTCTGTCTGTCGCCTCGTAAATGGCGTCGGTACCGACAGCAATGTGCTGGATACCTTCGCCCTTGTACTTCTTCAGATACTCCTCGATCTGGCTGGTCTCGTCCTTCGATTCATTCAGCGGAATGCGGATCTTGCCGCAGGGTGAGGTGATTGCACGGCTCATAAGGCCAGTGATGCGGCCGTCGATGCTGAAGAAGTGGATCTGCTTGAAGTTGAAGAGTTCCCGATAGAAATCCCACCACTTGTCCATGTTGCCGCGATAGACGTTATGGGTCAGATGGTCGAGGTAGAAGAAGCCGACGCCTTCGGGGCGTGGATCGCGCTCACCCAACCAATCAAACTCGAGATCGTAAGCCGATCCTTTCGCACCATAACGCTCCACGAGGTAGAGAAGCGACCCGCCGATTCCGACGATTGCCGGTACATCGAGTGTCTTGTCGTCACCTTCGTAAGGGATCGCCCCCTTCGCAACGGCATGGTCGAAGGCGTGCTTGGCATCGACGACGCGCCATGCCATTGACGGGGCACAGGGGCCATGATCGTCGACGAAGCGCATTGCGTGGCTACCCGGTTCGGCGTTGACGATGTAGTTGATGTCACCTTGACGCCAGACGGTAATGCTTTTGGTCTTATGCTTTGCGACCGGTCGATACCCCATGCGCGTGAAGAGTTCCGCGAGCTTCTCGGGTTCTGGATGCGCAAACTCGATGAATTCGAACCCATCCGTCCCTGCGGGGTTGTCCGGGGTAATCTGAGACGGCGGTGCGTCGTGTGGATACGGGCCCATTTGCTCCTCCTGCAGTTTTAGCCTTCGGATGCAAATTATGGTCCTGCTTCGACGCAATGTGCTTGCATTGTCAGCGCGCTTGGCAAATTATCTGCACGGAACAACCAAATAATGAGCAAATCATACAATGTTCGAGCAACTTGATGGATTTGATCTCAAGATCCTCGCTGAGCTTCAAGGCGACGGCCGTTTGAGCAATATCGAACTGTCGGAACGCATCGCACTTTCAGCCTCGCAATGCTCGCGACGGCGAACGCGACTGGAGGCCGAGGGCTTTATCCGCGGCTATCAGGCAAACCTTGATCCTGACAAGTTGGGGCTGAATCTGCTGGTCGTCATTTCGGTCACGCTCGCGACCCATAATCGCGACAACGCCCGCCGCTTCGCGCAATTGGTCAATGGTCTTCCGGAGGTTCTGGAGGCCTATGCGCTGACGGGCGAAATGGACTATCATCTCAAGGTCGCCACCCACGACCTCGCCGGCCTATCACGCTTCGTCAACGATGTGCTGCTACCACATGAATCCGTCCAGCACGTGAAGACATCGATCGTTCTCAATACGTTGAAGAACTTCGAGGGCTATCCATTGAGCGGATCATCGTTCACTTGATTTTCGCCTGAGCCCCGCAGACGCTTCGATCGCCTGGAGCGCAAGGTCAAGCTGGTGAAGCGCCTCTTCGCCAAGCATCTGACGCACCGTCTCCTGATACCTCTGCGCAAGCACGGTGATCCTCTGGTAGTATTGCCTCCCAAGCGCCGTTAGTTCGATCTGCTCGAAGCGCCGGTCGGTTTCGCTCGGAAGCCTTTTCAACCAGTGGCGTTGTTCCAAGGCATAAACCGCCCGGCTGACCTTGGTCTTATGCATGTGCGAATGAGCGCCGATGTCCTTTGCCGTCATCACGCCGACGCTGCCAAGCGCGGCCAACGTCCGCCATTCGGGCCGGGTCAGATCGAACTCCTCCTTGTACTGCCGGGCAAACGACAGGCTGATCAGTTCCGATGCCCGGTTGAGCCGATAGGGAATGAAGCCGTCCAGCTCAAATCCATCCGCCATGTTCATTCCTTGATAGTTACAAAATAGACGGTTACGTTTGTAACTAAAGGGATGGAGGAGATGCAAGCATGGATACCACGGAAGCACCGCTTTCCCGCGCACGGACAGAAACAAATGCACCGGCATACATGCCAGGGTTCGGCAACGACTTCGAAACGGAGGCGCTTCTCGGGGCACTGCCACAGGGCCAGAACAGTCCGCAGAAATGCAACTACGGTCTCTACGCAGAACAGCTTTCGGGCTCGCCGTTTACCGCTCCACGCGGGACGAACGAGCGTTCCTGGCTCTATCGCATCAGGCCAAGCGTGCGTCACACGCGCAGATTTGCCAAATCGAGCTATCCATTCTGGAAATCGGCGCCATGCCTCGACGATCACTCCTTGCCACTTGGCCAACTGCGGTGGGATCCGATTCCCGCGCCGACGTCACATACGGACTTTCTGGCAGGAATCCGGACAATGACTGCGGCTGGCGACGTCATGACCCAGGTCGGCATGGCCGCGCACGCCTATGCCTTCAATGAGGATATGGTCGATGACTATTTCTTCAATGCCGATGGCGAGCTGCTCATTGTTCCGCAACAGGGCACTATCAGCGTCTTCACCGAGATGGGCATAATCGAGGTCGAGCCTGCGGAGATCTGCCTTGTCCCCCGGGGCATGATGTTCAAGGTTTCTCGTCTCAGCGGCAGCGCTGAATGGCGTGGCTATATCTGCGAGAACTACGGGGCGAAGTTCACTATGCCTGATCGTGGCCCGATCGGCGCCAACTGCCTGGCAAACGCCCGTGATTTCAAGACCCCAGTTGCCGCCTTCGAGGACAAGGAGGCGCCATGCCGGGTCCATGTGAAGTGGTGCGGCAAGTTCTATGTGACCGAGATCAATCATTCACCGCTCGACGTCGTCGCCTGGCATGGCAACTACACGCCGTTCAAGTACGATCTGCGGACCTTCTCCCCGGTCGGTGCCATTCTCTTCGACCACCCCGATCCTTCGATCTTCACGGTACTGACGGCACCGAGCGGCGAAGCGGGCACGGCGAATGTCGACTTCGTCATCTTTCCGCCGCGCTGGCTAGTCGCCGAGCACACCTTCCGACCGCCTTGGTACCATCGCAACATCATGAGCGAGTTCATGGGCCTGATCCATGGACAATATGACGCCAAGGAAAAGGGCTTCGTCCCCGGCGGCATGAGCCTGCACAACATGATGCTGCCGCATGGACCGGACGCATCCGGCTACGAAAAGGCATCCACCGTGGAGCTGAAACCGGTCAAGCTCGATCATACGATGGCCTTCATGTTCGAGACGCGTTTCCCGCAACAGCTGACGAAATATGCCGCGGAGCTTGAGACGCTGCAGGACGATTACATCGATTGCTGGAACGGCCTGGAAAGGCACTTCGATGGAACGCCAGGTATTAAGTGAGCGGTTGAACCCGGACAGATTTCATGAAACTCGCCACACTCAAAGATTCCACTCGGGACGGCCAGTTAATCGTCGTCTCCCGCGACATGACGCGCTTTACCCATGCGGGCGAGGTCGCGCGCACCCTTCAGGCGGCACTGGACGACTGGGGGGAAGCCGCGCCAAAACTTGCCCGTCTCGCCGAGCGACTGGAGGCCGGCTCGGGGCAATCTGAGCGCTTTGACCAACGACGTGTGCATTCCCCGTTGCCTCGCGCTTACCAGTGGGCCGACGGATCGGCCTACGTCAACCATGTCGAACTGGTGCGACGAGCTAGAAACGCCGAGATGCCTAGCGCGTTCTGGACCGATCCGCTGATGTACCAGGGTGGTTCGGATTGTTTTCTTGCACCTCGCGACCCGATCCTTGCTGGCGACGAGAAGTATGGTATCGACATGGAAGGGGAGGTCGCCGTTATTGTCGACGACGTCCCGATGGGCGCGACAGCCGAGCAGGCAGGCAACGCAATTCGGCTCGTGATGCTGGTCAACGACGTGTCCTTGCGCGGCCTCATTCCCGATGAACTCGCCAAGGGGTTCGGTTTCTTCCAATCCAAGCCCTCATCGGCCTTCTCGCCCGTTGCCGCAACAACTGACGAGCTTGGCGAGGCGTGGAGGGATGGCAAGATCCATCTTCCCCCGCTGGTCAGCCTGAATGGTATTCCGTTTGGCCGCGCGAATGCCGGCGTGGACATGACATTCAACTTCGGACAGCTTATAGCGCACGCAGCAAAAACGCGCGCTCTGACGGCAGGCTCGATCATCGGCTCCGGCACAGTTTCCAACAAGCGCGGCAGCGGCCCCGGCAAGCCCATTACCGAGGGCGGCGATGGGTACTCCTGCATCGCCGAGATCCGGATGATCGAAACGATCGAGCGCGGCGGGCCACGGACACCTTACCTGCACTTCGGTGATACCGTGCGCATCGAGATGAATGACGAGCATGGCGCATCGATCTTCGGCGCGATCGAGCAGACAGTCCAGCGCTACAGCGGGGATGAACGGCAATGACAGAGATCGTTCTCTATGACTACTGGCGCTCGTCGGCGAGCTACCGGGTCCGCATTGCCCTGCGGACGCTGGCGCTTGCCTATGATACCGTGCCGATCGACCTTGTCGCCTCGGCCCATAAGGATCCAGACTATCTGCGCATCAATCCCCAGGGCTTGGTTCCGAGCCTGAGTATCGATGGGCATACGCTGACACAATCGCTGGCGATCATCGAATATCTTGCAGAGACAAGGCCAGAAGGCGGATTCCTGCCCGATACCGTTTTCGGGCGGCAACGGGTGAGGGCGCTGTCCTATTCCATTGCGATGGACGTCCATCCGATCTGCAACCTCAACGTCGTCTCCCACGTCGCCCGCCTTACCGGCGATGAGGGCGCGCGAAGGGAATGGACAATCAAGTTCATCAACAGCGGACTAAGTGCACTCGAGCAGATGCTTGATGAGCCGACGACAGGCCGTTTCTGCTATGGCGACACCCCGACGATGGCCGATTTCTGCCTTGTGCCACAGGTCTACAATGCCCGTCGTTGGGGGATCGAAATGTCGGCATTTCCCCGCGTTGCCGGTATTGCAGACCAATGCAATATGTTGCCGGAGTTCAAGGCAGCGCATCCGGATGCGGTCAAGCAGATGTAAGCTCTACCGGCCGTGAGGCATTCACGTTTGCGGGTGACCCTCCACGCACATTCTCCTTCGCCTTCGGCGTATCCCATCGCGACTTGCCGCTCCCGAAAACAATTTTCCGCGCCTCGGATTGACCGTCGCGAAAATTCGTAGTTTGATTAAATCAAATTGATTGACTAAATCAAATCAAGCTCAAAAGAGGGAACATAAGACTATGAAAACAAGGCATTATTGCGCGTTTTCGCGCCGCGCTATTCTTTTGTCCGCAACCGGCCTCGCAGTCTCTCTCCTGACCAACGGAGGCGTCTTCGCAACACCGGCGAACGCTGAAGCGATACTGTCGATGCATATCGAGGAGCAGACGAGTTGGGTCCGGAATTTCAATCCCTTCGACCTCGCGGGCCGACGCCAGAGCACAATGGATTTCATCTACGAGCCGCTGGTTATCTTCAACGCTGATGACGGCGGCAAGCCAATCTTCCGGCTCGCCACCAGCTACAGGTTTTCCGATGACCTGAAGTCGATCACCTATGTCTTGCGCGACGGCGTCAAATGGTCGGACGGCCAGCCGCTGACCTCAGCGGACGTCAAGTATACGCTCGAACTGATGCTCAAGAACCCGGCCACCGATACCGTCGGCGTTGGCGAGACGGTCGCATCGGTCGAGGCGCCATCGCCAAGCGAAGTCAAGATCAACCTCAAGGACGTCAATACCGAGTTCCCGGAATCGCTCGCCGATTTCCCGGTCGTCCCGGAACATGTCTGGAAGGACGTCGCCGATCCGGTCGCTTTCAAGAACGAAAACCCTGTCGGCTCCGGCCCGATGACCGAGATCCGCCGCTTCACGCCGCAAGTCTACGAACAGTGCCGCAATCCGAACTATTGGGACGCAGCCTCACTCAACGTCGATTGCCTGAAACTCCCGCAGATTTCGGGCAATGATCAGATGCTGGCACTGCTGCCGGAAGGCACGATGGACTGGATCGGTTCGTTCCTACCACAAATCGACAAGACATTCGTGGGGCTGGATCCCAAGAACAATGGCTACTGGCAGCCGCCGGCCGAAACCGTTGCGTTCCAGATGAATCTGAAGACCGCCAATTCGGCAAACGCTGAAGCTTTCCACGACCTCAATTTCCGTCGCGCCTTCAGCCTCGCCATGGATCGGACTTCGATGGTCGATGTCGCTGGCTTCGGCTATCCCGTCGCCAGCCAGCATGCAAGCGGTCTGCCACCACGCTTCGAAGCCTGGCGCAACAAGGCAGCCGAAGGTGCTGCTGACGAATGGATGGCCTATGATGTCGACAAGGCAAATAAGATTCTCGACGACTCCGGCTACAACAAGGGCGCCGACAACTTCCGGACGACGCCCGGGGGGCAGCCCATCGCCTTCACAATCATCATCCCCAACGGCTGGACCGACTGGATCGACGATGCGCAGATCGCCGCCGAGGGGCTGCGCGCGGTGGGCCTCAACGTGTCGGTTGCAACGCCCGAATACGAGCAGTGGCAGAAGCAGTTGCTCGACGGCAGCTTCGACGTTGCGTTGAATTCCCGTGCCGATGGCTCGACACCCTTCCGCGGCTACTACCAGTCGATGTCGACTGCCTTTGCCGGCCGCATTACGAGCGCGGCGACGCGCTACTCCAATCCGAAGCTGGACGAGGTGTTTAACGCGTACCGCAAGGCGACCAGCAACGACGAGCGGCGGAAGCTCTTCGACGAGATCCAGGTAATCGTTGCCAACGACATGCCGATGGTGCCGGTCTTCAATGGTCCAACCTGGTATCAATATTCGACCAAACGCTTCACCGGCTGGGTGACGGACAAGGAGCCCGTCATGAATCCGGAAAACCATGACAACAACCGTATGCGTCTCGTGCACCTGCTGCGTCTGAAGCCTGTGCAATAAGCCTCGGGCCAGGGAAACAACAGCATGCGGATTTCCTCTCGACGCCTCGGCGTCTACGCGATCGCGCTGGTGTTTGCGATTGTCATGAACTTCACGGTTCCCCGGCTGATGCCGGGGACCCCTGTCGACGCGATGATTGCCCAGCTCGGCTCGCGCGCGACACCCGCCGCGATCGAGGCGATAAAGGCACGCTTCGGCGCAGTCGATGCACCGATCACCATCCAATTCGTTGATTATCTGAAAGGGTTGGCAACGCTCGATCTCGGGGTGTCCGTGAAATACTATCCGCAGACCGTCGTCGACGTGCTCGCTCGCTCGACTTTATGGACCGCCTTCCTCGTCATCACGGCGATCCTATTTTCCTTGCTGGTCGGCGTGACGCTTGGCGCGGTGGCGGCCTGGCGACGCGGCGGCCGTTTCGACACGATCGTTTCACCCCTATCCGTCGTCATGATCGCCGTTCCCCCTGTTATCGTGGCACTGACTACACTTTTCGTGTTCGGCGTGTCGCTCCGCTGGTTTCCAGTCGGCTATGCCTACGACCCGGGCCTGGACCCAGGATTGAATTTCGCGTTCGTCGGCAGTGTCTTCTTTCACGCGATCATGCCGGTACTGACCCTGTCGCCCTATCTCATCGGGGAGTTCCAGACGACGATGCGATCATCGATGATCTCCGTGCTCGGCGAAGACTACGTCACCATGGGTCGGGCCAAGGGATTGACCTCGACGACCGTGATGTTCGGTTACGGTGCGAGAAACGCGATGCTACCGGTGTTGACCAACCTCGCGCTGATGCTCGGCGCCGTGTTTGGCGGATCGATCGTTACCGAGATCGTCTTCAACTATCCGGGTCTCGGACTGACCTTGTTTACCGCAAGCGTTGCCCGCGACTATCCCGTCATCCAGGGGCAACTGCTGTTGATGACGCTGGCAACACTCGGAGCCAACCTCCTCGTCGATATTATTTATGGTCTCGTTGACCCCAGGTTGAGGGAGATCGCCGAATGACTGCCGCCCTGAAACTGATCCGCCAGCAGCGGAAAGCGATCGTCGGTCTCGTCATTATCTTGGCGCTTTGCCTGATGGCGGTCCTCGCGCCTGTCATCGCGCCGGCGAACCCGAGCGCCCGTGTCGGCCGGTCGCATCAACCGCCAACAATCGAGCATGTCATGGGCACGACAAAGATGGGCCGTGATGTCTACACGCAGTTCGTCTGGGGAGCGCGCACGTCGATTGCAGTGGGCTTTGCGACAGGTATCGCCATCACCGTTCTTGGCACGGTGATCGGCCTGATTGCCGGCTATGTCGGAGGCCGCACGGATGCCGCGCTCGACCTAGCGACGAACGCCGTCCTTGTCATACCGAACATACCACTTCTCATCCTGCTGGCATCCTTTGCCGGTACCGTCGGGCCGCTCGCGATCATGGCAATCATCGCTTTGACTTCCTGGCCCTGGGGAGCGCGCATGACCCGATCGCAAACACTCGCGCTGCGGACCCGCGATTTCGTCACGGCTGCGAGAATGATCGGCGAACCAGGCTGGCGCATCGTCTTCGTGGAGCTCCTGCCGAACCTCTTGCCGCTTATCGGCATCAACCTTGTCGGCAGCATCATCTATGCCATCGTCGCGCAGACGACCCTGGAATATCTCGGCTTTGGCGACCCCCTACAGGTCAGCTGGGGAACCATGCTCTACAACGCACAGAACTCGTCGGCCATCATCCTTGGCGCATGGTGGGACATCGGTGCACCGGCCGCTGGCATCGCGCTGATCGGCCTTGGCCTGGCGCTTGTCAACTTCACATTTGACGAGATCGCCAATCCGCAGCTTCGCTCGGGGCCCGCACTCAGCCGCTGGCTCAGGCTCAATCGTGCACGCAATCGCAACCTGGAGGCTGCCCCATGAGCAATGATCTCCTAGAGATCCGCAACCTCAACGTCGACTATCTGCTCGACAAGGGCGAGTTTCGAGCGGTGATGGATGTGACCCTCAGCATCGGTCGAGGCGAGTTGTTCGGCCTCGCCGGCGAGTCAGGCTGTGGCAAGAGCACGATCGCCTATGCCATCACGCGTTTGTCGAAACCGCCAGCCTGGGTTGCCAGCGGCGAAATCCTTTTCGACGGGCAGAATCTTCTTGAGCTGCCCCAGGGGGAAATGCAGAAGATCCGCTGGAAACGCATCGGAATGGTCTTCCAGAGCGCCATGAACTCGCTGAACCCGCTGATGCGGATCGACGCGCAGTTTCACGACGTACTGCATCGGCACACGGGTTGTTCGAAAAGCCAGTCGCGTCAACAGGCCGAGGCGATGTTCAAGCTGGTCGGTATTCCGATCAACCGTGTTTGCGACTATCCACACCAGTTCAGCGGCGGCATGCGACAGCGCATCGTCATTGCGATCTGCCTGGCGCTCAGGCCGGAACTGATCATCATGGACGAGCCGACGACTGCCCTCGACGTCGTCGTACAGCGGGAGATTCTCGAGCAAGTCGTCGACCTGCAGCGAACCTACGGCTTCTCGGTCCTGTTTATCACCCACGACCTGCATCTGATGGCGCAACTCTGCCACCGCATCGGGGTCATGCTGAAAGGCGAACTCGTCGAGGTCGGCGATGTCAGGCAGGTTAGCCAGGCACCGGCGCACGACTATACCCGCAAACTATGGAACGCCATGCCGCAGCTCCCGGGTCGGCATCTGGCGGGAGCGATCGCATGAGCATAAGCCCTCAACTCTCTACAGCTCCGTCCGAGCCGGTGATCCGTCTGACCGACATCGAACGTCGTTTCGGCCCTGTTCACGCCTTGCGCGGGATCTCGTTATCACTCAATTCCGGCAGGGCCCTTGCGCTTGTCGGGGAGTCTGGCTGTGGCAAGACGACCTGTGCACGCATTATTGCGCGCATGGATCAGCCGACATCAGGCAAGCTTTGGTTCAGGGGACGCGATTTTACCACCGTCGGATCTCCTTCGGATGAGCACGCTTACCGACGGAAGGTCCAGATGGTGTTCCAAGATCCATTCTCATCGCTCAATTCCGTATTTTCGATCGAGCACCACTTGTCGCGACCGCTGATCCTGCACAAGCATGCCGAGGGCAAGGTCGCCGTGTCGGACGCCGTCTCGAGGCTCCTTGTCGATGTTGGACTGGATCCTGCGCTCACCAAACGGAAGTTTCCGCACGAGCTGTCAGGCGGCCAGCGGCAACGTGTCAACATCGCGCGTGCGCTCGCGGTACAGCCTGGCGTGCTTGTGGCCGACGAACCGACCTCAATGCTCGACGTGTCGATCCGCATGGGAATTCTCGAGCTTCTTGCGCGCATCAAGCGTGAAAAGAACCTCGCACTTCTCTACATCACCCACGACATAGCCACGGCCGCGCATGTAGCCGAGGAAATTGTCGTGATGTTTGCCGGTCAAATGGTCGAATGGGGGGATACGAACGCGGTCATCGGTAATCCGCACCACCGATACACGCAACTCCTGCTATCGGCCGTACCCGATGGCGGAAAGCCGTTCGTCACCGGAGGAAGCGCTCGCTTTCTAGAGCAGGCCGAAAAGGTCCGTGCCATGAGCCGGCCGCCGTCGACGGCCGTCGAACAGATCGGGGCAAACCATTTTGTGCGCCCGCTTGCGGCATCGAATTAAGGAGGCACCCTTGGACTATCTCGTCAATCTTTCGGTCCTTGAGCCGAATGCCGACCTCACGGCCAGGATGAAGGATGTCGGCGTGACGATCCGGCGCCCACTCGCTCCGGAAGCCAAACTCGTCACCAAATGGGTCGCTGAGGAATTTGGCGACGGCTGGGCGAGCGAAACGGCAGTCGCACTGACCCGCCAGCCACCAACCTGCTTTATCGCAACCCGCGATGAGCGGCTGGTCGGCTTTGCCTGCCATGAATCCATTGCGCGCAGCTTCTTTGGACCGACCGGCGTCGAAGAAGGATCCCGCGGGCTCGGGATCGGGCATGCCCTGCTGCTTGCCAGCCTCTTCGATCTCAAAACCATGGGCTACGGGTACGCTATCATAGGCGATGTCGGGCCGGCCGCTTTCTACGAGAAGGCCGTGGGCGCCATGCCAATCCCCAATTCCGCCCCCGGCGTCTATGCCGGAATGCTTAGAACCTAACCCAACAACGCCATCAAGAGATTATCATGTCGATACAACGCCAACCCGCCTTGCGCCTCGAAACCTCATGGATGCCCGCTTCCGAGGAACGAAACCAAGCCTATACGCTCACCCTCAAGAATCTTTCGTCAAAGTCGATTGCCGATTTCAGCCTCTGCATCAGCGGGCCGGGAAGGGTGGATCCAGCGGTTCAGATCGAAGGTGGCACGATCGGTCGCCGGCTATCGAACTTCACCGAATTCCTCCCACCCGAAAATTTCGAACTTGAGCCCGGTAACACATGGACGTTGACGATCTCCGCCCTCAGCTGGCCGTTCCAACATTGGACGGACGGCGCAACTGGCGCCTATGTGGCCTTCGGAAACGGCAGCACGCTTTCGTTATCGGTAGAGCCGACCCGATCGCTCGCCAATAATGCGCCATTGAAGCGTGGCGCGGAAATCTATCCCGTACCGGGCAATCCGCCGGTGCCTGTCGCGATCGTCCCGTGGCCGAACGAGGTGTCGGTATCCGGCAAGCGTTCGGTTCCCCCGGGCTTCACGCTTGACGCCAATACTCCCCCTGCAATCGCCGCGGCTGCTGCTTTTACCAGTCTGGTCGAACAGCTCTTTGCGGTCGAGGGCATTGTTCGTCCCGCCTCCGAAGGTGGAATGCCCGTCACGCTTGACGTCGTCGAGGGCCTCGCGCCGGAGGCCTATGGCGTGTCCTTCGCCGAGGAGATCGTGCGCATTTCCGCCAGCACGCAGACAGGCCTGCTCTATGGCCTGATCACGCTTGGCCAGATCTGGCGCGGCGCGCATCTCTATCCGCGCGCATTCCGCTTCCCCGTCGAAGGCGTAATCCGCGACGAGCCGTCCATGGGATGGCGTGGCCTGCATCTCGACGTGGCGCGGCAGTTCTATGGCAAGGCCGAAATCAAGAGGCTGCTCGCCATTCTTGCCTGGAACAAGGTCAACCGCTTTCATTGGCACCTTTCGGACGATGAGGCCTGGCGCATCGAAATCGATGCTTATCCGGCACTGACGGAGGTCGGCGCATGGCGCGGACATGGCCTTGCCATTCCGCCGCTGCTCGGGTCAGGCGCGGCGCGCACTGGCGGCTATTACACCAAGGCCGCGGTTCGCGAGATTGTGGCCCATGCCAAGGAGCTCGGCATCGAGGTCTTGCCGGAGATCGACGTGCCGGGACATTGCTATGCCATGCAGCAGGCGATCCCGGAGCTTCGCGACCCACAGGAAGCGGGAAGCTATCACTCCGTTCAGGGATTCCCCGACAACTGCGTGAACCCGGCGCGCGAGAAGACTTATGAGGTGCTTGAAACCATCTTCCGCGAACTGATCGAACTCTTTCCCTTCAAGACGATCCACATCGGTGCCGACGAGGTGCCTCTTGGCGCCTGGTCGGGTTCGCCCGAAGCCTTGGCGAAGTTGCGCGAGATCGGCGGAGACGCCATAGCCGAGGCGCATGCCAAGCGTCTCAACGTCATCACCAATACGCACGGCGCCGACGACATCGAGGGATCGGGAGCTGCCGTTTTGCAATCCGTGTTTCTCGCAAGGATCCAGAAGTTTCTTGCCGAGCAAGGCTGCATTACCGGCGGATGGGAGGAGGCCGCCCACGGCAACGTTATAGACAAGACAAAAAGCTATCTCTGCGGCTGGCGTAGCGTCGAAGTCTCGGCAGCGCTTGCCGGTCAGGGATATGAAATGGTCGTCTGTCCTGGGCAAGTCTACTACCTCGACATGGCCAACAGCCCCGATTGGGATGAGCCGGGCGCCAGCTGGGCCGGGTGGTCGGAGCCGGAGAAGCTCTACAATTTCGATCCGGTCGAAGGCTGGAGCGTCGAACAGAAAAGAAACCTCCGCGGTATCCAGGCATGCATCTGGTCGGAGCCGATGACCGATCGCGCCGTCTTCGATCGCCTGGTGTTCCCGCGGATCTCGGCGTTGGCCGAGAGCGCGTGGACGAAGCCCGCTCATAAATCCTGGGAGCGCTTCAAGGCGGTCGCGGGATTGATGCCGGTCCTCTACGCCTATCCGTGAGGCTATCGGGCAAGGGGTTTTTGGAGGACATCGAACTGCGGGTTCGTTTCCGAAAAGATCGGCAAAGCCGCGGCGCCCAAGATCGCCGTGTCTCTGCCGGTCGCCCCGATCATCATGCGGGGCAGGTTCCGCTCTGCTCCGGGATTGACCGGCGCATGTAGCGGTTCCAGCTGGCCAGCGAGGTGCTGCAGCAGCGACGGAGGCATCGAACCGCCAAGCACGATTGTCTGCGGATCGAAGGCCAGTTCCAGAAAATCGATTGTCTGACGCATTGGCTCGGCCGCAGCCTCTGCCCAGGCATCAATCCGACTGTCGCCTTGCTCAACCAAGGCGGCAAGAGTTTCGGGATCGTGCTGTTCGGGCCCACGGAGGTCGAGGTATTCGTAGGCGGAGCCGAGCGAGACATAGCGGTCGAGACAACCACGCTTGCCGCACACGCAGGCCAGTCCATTCGGGACCACGATCATATGGCCAATCTCGCCGGCATTGTTGCGGCTTCCCTTGTAGAGATGGCCGTCGAGAAACATGCCGGCGCCGATACCCCCGCCGAGAAACAGGTAGACAAAGCTGCTTAGGCCGCGTGCAACACCATAGAGCCGCTCGCCAATCGCGGCGGCCGTCGCGTCGTTTTCGATAAGAACCGGCACGCCGGTCAGTTCGGCAAGTTCCCGGGCCACGGGATAATCCTGCCAGCCAGGCAGTGTCACCGGGCTGAGCGAAGTCACGCCTTCGGCAGCATAACGCCCAGGCATCGCGATGCCGGCACCAAGCAAGCGGGTGCGATCGAAGGGGAAGCTCCGCTGCAGTTCGTCAACTATACCGGCGAGGATCGGCATCGCCTCTGCGGGCGTCGGTCTGTCGACGGCCTTTTCGACCCTGGCTCGGACATGTCCAGAAAGATCGGTCAGCACGCCAACTGCATGATCCCGCTCCAACTCCAGACCAATGGAATAGGCGCCGTTCGGATTGATCGAGTAGGGCGTGATCGGCTGTCCACGGGCTGCCTTTTGTGGCGCTTCCGCCTTCAGCAGTTCAGCCCCCTCCAGTTCTTCGACGATGTTCGATACGGTCTGTGTGCTGAGCGCCGTCAATCGAGCAAGTGCTGCCCGCGACAGCGGTCCGTTCGTTCGGATCGCTTCGATCACGACACGCCTGTTGTGCGATTTTGCCTGCTCTAGATTGGTGCCTGAAATTGCCTTCATGTACTCGACTTGCGGAATTCGGAGCGATTACTTGCCCTACCGCATAAGGGGTTCCACCATCGATATCCAGCGGTTTGCGTCCGACATTCAGGGCGAGAACGAACGATTGTGCCAAAGGAGCGCCCCGACAACACGCAGGCGGCTTTCGAAAGCTTGCCGCATGGCCAGAGGCAGGCCGGGTTGACAGCGCGAAGATCGCATGGCACCTATGTAACTAAATAGTTATTTACTGGGAGGAAGATGCAAATGGCGACGATATCGCTCGGCATTATCATGCATGGGATCACTGGCCGCATGGGCTATAACCAGCATTTGGTGCGGTCCATTCTCGCGATCCGCGAGCAGGGGGGCCTGCACCTCTCCAACGGCGACCGCCTGGTGCCCGATCCAATCCTCGTTGGACGCAGCGCCGACAAGATCGAAGCGATTGCCCGCAAGCATGGCCTGACGCGCACGACCACCGATCTCGATAGCGCCCTTGCGGATACCAACAACAAGATCTTCTTCGATGCCGGCTCAACCCAAATGCGCGTCGGCCTTCTGAGAAAGGCAATCGAGGCGGGCAAGCATGTCTATTGCGAAAAGCCGATCTCGGAGACGCTTGAGGAGGCGCTTTCTGTTGCCGCACTTGCCGAGCAGCGCGGCGTCAAGAACGGCGTCGTGCAGGATAAGCTCTACCTGCCGGGGCTACGCAAGATCGCGTTGCTGAAGGACAGCGGTTTCTTCGGCAGGATACTTTCTGTGCGCGGCGAATTTGGCTACTGGGTCTTCGAAGGCGATTGGGGTGTGAAGGCGCAACGCCCCTCCTGGAATTATCGCGCAGCCGATGGTGGCGGCATGATCCTCGATATGCTGCCGCACTGGCGCTACGTGCTGGATAACCTCTTCGGTGAGGTCAAGGCCGTCAGTTGCTATGCCTCCACCCATATCCCGAGCCGCGTGGACGAAAATGGGAAAACCTATCGGGCCGATGCCGATGACGCTGCTTATTCCACCTTCGAACTCGAAGGCGGCATCGTCGCGCACATCAACTCATCCTGGGCGGTTCGCGTGCGCCGCGACGACCTTGTGACCTTCCAGGTCGACGGCACCCTCGGCTCGGCCGTTTGCGGCCTGACGAGGTGCTGGACGCAGCATCGCGTCAACACGCCAAAGCCGATCTGGAATCCTGACCAGCCGCAGACGATCGACTTCTACAAGACTTGGGACGAGGTTCCGGAAACCCAGGTGTTCGACAACGGGTTCAAGGCGCAATGGGAAGACTATCTGCGCTATGTCGTCGAGGACGCAGCGTGGAAATTCACGCTGCGCGAAGGCGCAAAGGGCGTCCAGCTTGCCGAACTCGCACGCCAAAGCTGGAAGGAGCGCCGCTGGGTGGATGTTCCCGCGCTCGCCGGCTCCTGCGTCCGTAGGGTTGCCTGAGCCCATGGCAACGACACTTCGTCTTCCCGTCTCCGGCGGAACGCTAGAGGATTATGCCGTCGCCAACACACCGCTTGCCGCGCCGGAACGCCCGTCCGGCGGACATGCCTTCAACCGTGTCGCCTATGCAGCCGCCCACGTGGTCGTCGATCCGTTGGCAGACAACGATCCCTGGCTCGACCGCAACATCGACTGGGAACGCACCATTGCGTTTCGCCAATACCTGTGGGACCTTGGTCTCGGTGTCGCCGAGGCAATGGACACCGCTCAACGCGGCATGGGGCTAGACTGGGCTGGAGCTCAGGAACTGATCGCCAATGTACAATCGGCAGCGCGCAAGCGCCCCGATGCATTGATCGCCTATGGTGCGGGCACCGACCATTTGCCTCCCGGCCCTGATGTCGATATCGACGATGTGATTAGCGCTTACGAAGAGCAGGTCTCCTTCGTAGAGGGATTGGGTGGTCGGATCATCCTCATGGCTAGCCGTGCTCTTGCTGCAGCAGCCAAGAGCCCCGAAGATTACGTGCGGGTCTATGACCGCATTCTGCGGCAGGTCCGCCAACCGGTCATCATACATTGGCTCGGCGACATGTTTGATCCTGCGCTCGCAGGCTATTGGGGCTCGCGCGACGACATGCGGGCCATGGAGACCGCCGTCGCCATCATCAATGACCATGCGAGCAAGGTCGATGGCGTGAAGATTTCCCTGCTTTCGGCAGAGAAGGAGATCGTCATGCGCCGGAAGCTTGATCCGGCGGTCAAGATGTATACTGGCGACGACTTCAACTACGCGCAGCTTATCGCCGGCGACGAACAGGGATACTCGCACGCGCTCCTTGGTATTTTCGACGCCATCGCGCCCGCGGCGAGTGCTGCTATGCAAAAGCTTGCAAAAGACGATCTTGCTGGCTTTAACGATATCCTGGCGCCGACCGTGCCGCTTTCCAGGCATATCTTCAAGGCGCCGACCCGGTTCTATAAGACCGGTGTCGTCTTCCTGGCCTACTTGAACGGTTTTCAAACCCATTTCCAGATGCTCGGCGGTCAGCAGAGCGCACGCTCGATGGTGCATCTTGCGGAACTTTTCCGCCTTGCCGACCAGGCTCGCGTCTTGCGGGACCCGGACCTCGCTACACAACGAATGAAAACGATCCTGGCGACAATCGGCATCTGAAAACACAACAGCATATCTCCCTGCGGCGAGATCAGAGGGCAACAGATATGGCAGTCGACGGACTTTCCATCAATCTCGCGACCGTTCGAGAGCAATACAATATGCAGCAAGCCGTCGAGGCGTGCCTCAAGCACGATATCGTGGCGATCGCTCCCTGGCGCGATCAGATCCACGCAATCGGCCTTTCTGAAGCCGCGCGTATCGTCGCCGACAACAAGCTGCAGGTGACGGGTCTTTGCCGCGGCGGCATGTTTCCAGCGGCCGATCCTGCCGCGCGCGCCGCCGCGATCGACGACAACAAGAAGGCGATCGATGAGGCTGCGGCCTTAAACGCCGACTGCCTGGTTCTCGTCGTCGGCGGCCTGCCGGCCGGCTCCAGGGATATCAGGCACGCTCGTGAGATGGTGGCCGACGGTATCGCGGCAATCCTGCCGCACGCGCGCGCCGCCGGCATACCGCTCGCCATCGAGCCACTGCATCCAATGTATGCCGCCGACCGCGCCTGCGTGAATACACTCGAACAGGCACTCGATGTCTGCGACCTGCTCGGCGTCGGCGTCGGTGTCGCCATCGATGTCTACCATGTGTGGTGGGATCCCAAACTTGAACAGCAGATCGCCCGAGCCGGCGCATCCAACCGTGTCCTTGCACACCACATCTGCGATTGGCTGGTCCCGACAACGGATCTTTTACTCGACCGCGGGATGATGGGCGACGGCGTCATAGATCTGAAAAGAATCCGGCGCTCGATCGAAACCGCCGGTTACCACGGCCCCCAGGAAGTGGAGATCTTTTCAGCGGGAAATTGGTGGAAACGACCTGGGGAAACGGTACTTTCGACGTGCGTTGATCGCTTCCGAAGCGTCTGCTGACGAAGCAATTGGAGCCAAGCTAAAATATTGGCTAGACGTACATATTTTTCCTTTACGGCAACTAATTCCCCAGTTGCTTCCGCTACGCATTCGTCTTTGCTGCCGCAATTGAATGCCAAGAACGCTGCCAACAAGGCGTCTGCAGGGGGTGGAAGCTCTAAAATCCGCCATTCGTCTTTCCAAAGGACGTTGCGGGGATCGAAAACTCGCAAGAGAATCCGGGATTAGGCCGGGATTTGTCAACTGAACTTCAGCCAACTGCCTTGGGATCAACAGCCCTGTGTCCATTGAGCTGGGCTTTCACGCTAGCCTCCCCTGTTTCTACGCGCAAATATCAGCGTCAGGAAGGGGCCTTCGTTCCACTGTTCCCCGCGGGGAACTTTGCTTCACTCCGCAAAAGACCGCGCGTTCCACCTTGCTGCTAAAGAAAGCACCCGAGCCCTTGGCTACCGACCACTAGGGCGAGACGAACTAACGATCAACGCATTTCTCGTCTTAAAAAGCCGCACTCGATGTCCGCGGATCATTAGGCAGGGATTGTCAACCGTATTTCAGCCAACAGCCTTGGGGATCAACAGCCCGGGCTCCTTTGAGTCGGTCCTTCACGCCAACCGCCCCTTTTTTTGCGCGCAAATATCACCGACAGGGATGGGCCTTCGTTCCACTGTTCCCCGCGGGGAACTCTGCCTGACTCCGCAAAGGACCGCGCGTTCAACCTTGCTGCTAAAGAAAGCACCCCGAGCCCTTGGCTCCTGACCGCTAAGGCGAGACGCCGCTAAAGATCCAAGAATTTCGCGTCGTCAAATGCCAACCGCTCGATGTCCACGTATCAAACGATGTTCTTCATGAGCGCACTCGCTGTCGCGCGCAGCATCTACACTCCTCGCAGACGAGCCTCTGCGGCATTGAGAACGGGTTCAAAAACGCGCCGGCCAGACGCGGCGGAAGCGCGGTTGGCGCGCGCAGACCGGCTTCATGCGAGATGGACCAGAGCCGCAAACCACCTTGAGAAAACCCAGCATGCCTTGATTTCCACCGCGATCTCGACCGCCGGCCAAAGCTGCCTCCGCTGGAAGACGATAGCCTCGGGCGGTGTAGCGAGGACCCAAGGCCACGGTCGCATCGATCAGACTACGGACGATCTATCCGCAAGCTGGCGCATGCGCCTGATTGACACGAACTATCCCCCGCGAGTCCTCAGGAACACCAGCGTGCCCTCGCATCAGCCGGTCGTCACTGCTGGAGCTCGCCGGCAACAAATAATTGGTGGGCGTGCCTGACCCCGAACGTTTTCCGCAGGCTCGTCGACCTCGCTGCCCCATGTCAACCACCGCGCCCGCACCGAGACAACATCGTTCGCTCGCTCTGCCATGAAAATCTCCGACCGGCTATCTCGTTGCTGAGCGAAGGGAAGAATGCACGCGATGCCGCCCCAGTGTCTCTGCCGTGGCCGATTGACCAGTCTGCTCCATCCCAGGAGAGGCGACTAGGAGCGCTGCCCATACAATAGCGATCTCCACATTCCAATGAAAACATCCGCCCTAAAGCCATCGACAAATCCACAGCCGCGCGCGGCGGGCACCTCGACAGCGTCGAGCGCAGGAACTATCTCTAAAATATGACTATTCATAACGACGACACCATAGCCGGCCGCATAAGTCGCGCGCTCGCAGAGCGCATCGTGACCGGCGCCCTGCCGCCTGGTTCGAAGCTGAAGCAGGACCACATCGCAGAGGAGTTCGGGTCGTCGCACGTCCCCGTGCGCGAGGCTCTGCGTCGCCTGGAAGCGCAAGGCCTCGCCGTCAGTGAACCACGCCGGGGGGTTCGTGTTGCCTCTTTCGATTTGAAGGAAGTGCAGGAGGTTGCAAAGATGCGCGCCGCCCTCGAAGGGCTCGCCCTGCGCCACTCGGCCGAGCACCTCACGCCCTCACGTCTCGATCAGGCCGAACAGGCAACGATCGATGGCGACAATGCGCGCGATGTCCGTACCTGGGAGGAGGCCAACCGCAGGTTCCACAGGCTGATCCTCGAACCCTGTGATATGCCGCGCTTGCTCTCCGTCATCGACGACCTCCATGCAGCGAGCGCCAGATTTCTGTTCGCCACCTGGCTCACCGACTGGGAGCCGCGGGTCGACAACGACCATCGCGCCATTCTTACGTTTCTCCGCGCCGGCAAAGTTGAGAATGCCGTCACTGCGTTGGAGCGACACGTTCAATGGATCGGCGGACCGCCGCGGCGGCTGCAGCATGCCTCGCGCGAACGGTTTGCAATCGTCGGCTAGTTAAGCCAGCCGGAAAGCCCGAGGTGGTTTACACCTCTTCCAAAGGTGTCGCGCCGTCTACTGCGCCCCATCTGGACGGGCTGAGCCCCTGTTCCGGCATTCCTTGCCACTCTTCGGGTATTCCCGCTCTCGGCACGCATCCCTGGTTCCTATAGCAGTTGCGCCGGCCCGACGTCCTCTTGATACTGGCCGAGATTGCCCGCTTCTCGATCAGTTCCGACGCAACGAGCCAGAAAAAGGCGCTTGCCCAACATCGTTCCAAGCAATTATAGATAAAATGGCCTTCTATCTACGAATCGAAGCTTTATGTGAGAGGATTTTGAAGTGACGCCGTCTCCCTCAGCCAATTCGATGCAAGAAACCAAGAGTAGCAGCGCTCCTTCAGGTCCCACAACTCAGGCTGACGCTCAGATTATCTATAATTTACCCTTCAACGACCTTCTTTATCGCGCTCACGGCATCCATCGCGCCAATTTTGACCCGAACGCGGTGCAGATGAGCCGCCTGCTATCGGTTAAGACTGGCGGATGCGCCGAGGACTGCGGCTATTGCAGCCAGTCAGCCCACTACCCGACCGGGCTCAAGGCTTCAAAACTGCTGGAAGTCGAGCGCGTTCTCGCAGAAGCCCGAAAGGCCAAAGAATGCGGCGCGACGCGATATTGTATGGGTGCCGCCTGGCGCAGTCCCAAGGACCGCGACATGGACGCGATCATCGCGATGGTCGAAGGCGTGCGAGCTCTAGGAATGGAGACCTGCATGACGCTTGGGATGTTGACGCCCCAGCAATCCGCAAGGCTCGCCGACGCCGGCCTCGATTACTACAATCACAACATTGACACCTCGGAGCGCTTCTATAGCGAAATCATCACGACCCGCAGCTTTGCGGATCGGCTGGAGACCCTGGCGAATGTGCGCGAGGCGGGCATCAAAGTTTGCGCAGGCGGCATTCTCGGCATGGGCGAGACGGCGGAAGATCGCATTTCGATGCTTGTCACACTTGCAAACTTGCCGACACCGCCCGAGAGCGTCCCGATCAATATGCTGATTCCGATCCCCGGTTCGAGGCTCGCCAATGCCCAGCCAATCGATCCGATCGATTTCGTCCGGACTGTTGCACTGGCACGCATTCTGATGCCGACGTCCTATGTCCGTCTGTCCGCAGGCCGCACGGACATGTCGGACGAGACACAGGCGCTCTGTTTCTTTGCAGGCGCCAACTCAATCTTCGTGGGCGAGACGCTCCTGACAGCAGATAATCCCGGTGAGGATCAGGATGCGGCACTCTTTCGTCGCCTCGGGTTGAACGCGCAGCAGCTGGAGCAGCCGGAATGACCGGTCTGAGCCTTGCGGTCTATGAGCGCAAGCTCGCTGGTCTTGATCGCAAGGGGAGGAGCCGTAGCCTCGTCGCGATATCCGGCGCCGATTTCACCTCGAACGACTATCTCGGTCTGGCAAATTCAGTGCGGCTCGCGCAGGCCCTGCGTGATGCAATGGATCGCGGCGTGCCGGTTGGGGCAGGGGGCTCGCGCCTGCTTCGCGGCAATCATCCGGAACATGAGGCGCTGGAGCAGGAGGCAGCCGCTTATTTCGGGGCGGCGCGCGCTCTTTACTTCGGCAGCGGCTATGCCGCCAATGTAGCCCTGTTCTCAACCTTGCCGCAGCGCGACGATATCATCGTTCATGACGAGTTGATCCATGCCAGCGCTCATGAAGGAATCTCGAAAAGTCGTGCAGCCTCGGTTGCAACCGCGCACAACGACGTAGACGCCGTCGCCGACGCGATCAGCAGATGGCGCCGTGCCGGCGGAACTGGTCGAGCCTGGATCGCCGTCGAAAGCCTTTACTCGATGGACGGCGATCGCGCTCCGCTTCGCGAGCTGATGGAGCTCGCTATGCAGCATGATGGCTTTCTCGTCATCGACGAGGCGCATGCGACGGGCGTCTTTGGCCGGGGCGGGCGCGGTTTGTCAGAGGCTTTAGGTCATCCAGAAAACTGCATTACCCTGCACACCTGCGGTAAGGCGCTTGGCGCATCAGGCGCACTCATCCTTGGACCAGCAATCATATGCGATTTCCTCATCAACCGCGCCCGCAATTTCATCTATTCGACAGCACCGTCTCCACTGATGGCTGCGACGGTGCGGGAGGCATTGAGGATCCTCGATGATGAGCCGGAGCGGCGTGATAAGCTTGCCGGCCTCGTTTCTTTCGCCGGTCGCAGGATGGAAGCGGCAATCGGAATGGACGCGAGCAAATCGCAGATTTTGCCTGTTTTGATCGGCGACAATCGTCGCGCGGTGCAAATCGCAGAGCGCCTGCGCGGCGAGGGCTTCGACGTCAGACCCATCCGGCCTCCGACGGTACCAGAAGGCACGGCCCGGTTGCGCATTTCGATTACCCTCAACGTCGATGAAGCGACCGTGTCGCGCTTGTTCGAGCATCTTGCCGTGATTTGGCGGGAGGAACGGCAATGACGCCACGCTTCGTCGTCACCGGCACCGACACGGGTATCGGAAAGACCGTCTTCTCCGCGGCTTTGACAGCTGCGCTCGGGGCACACTACTGGAAACCTGTCCAGGCGGGGCTGGATGAGGAAACAGATGCCGAGACCGTTGTCCGATTGGGAAAGGTGTCACCCGACCGGATCGTCCCCGAGGCTTATCGGCTGAAGACGCCCGTATCCCCGCACCAGGCGGCAGCACTCGACGGCGTGGCGATCGATCTAGGTGCCCTTGCGCTGCCAACGCCGCCGGGTCCGCTTATCATTGAGGGGGCCGGCGGCGTTCTCGTTCCCCTGACCTCAGAAGCCCTTTTTGCCGATGTTTTTGCCCAATGGCAGGCTTTCACCATCCTGTGTGCCAGAACCTCGCTCGGCACCATCAATCACACACTGATGTCGGTGGAAGCACTAAGGCGACGGTCGGTGCCAATCTTCGGCATTGCCTTTCTCGGCGAAGAGAACCTTGAGACGCAGAGGATTATTATCCACATGAGCGGAACGCGTTCGTTGGGGCGCCTGGAGCCCACAAACCCGCTTACCCATGACCGTCTGATGGCGACTTTTCATCGCGGTTTCGACGTCGCGATGTTTCGGGGCCCGCAGTCATGACGCGCTCCCCCGTTTGGCATCCATTCACGCAGCATGCCCTTGAGCCGGCGATGAAGAAGGTCGTGGCGACCGAAGGTGCCTATCTCATCGACGACGACGGCAACCGCATTCTCGATGCAATCTCCTCATGGTGGGTCATCACCCACGGGCATCGGCACCCGACAATCATGAACGCTATCCGCACGGCGACTGAGTACTACGACCAAATCATCTTTGCCGAATACACCCACGCCGCGGCGGAGGATCTTGCCCGCGGACTGATCGAGGTTAGCCCGGCAGCGCTTGAGCACGTCTTCTATTCCGACAGCGGCTCGACAGCCGTCGAAGTCGCGCTAAAGATGGCCCTCGGTTTCTTTCACAACACCGGCCTGCATCGCGACCGGATCGTCGTGATGGAGCACGGCTATCATGGCGACACGATCGGCGCCATGTCGGTCGGTGAAAGGGGCGTCTTCAATGCCGCCTACGAGCCCCTGCTGTTTGGCGTGGACCGGATCCCCTTCCCAGCGGCGGGTGCACAGCAGAACACGCTTGACGCCTTTGACCTTGCCTGCCGCTCTGGCCGGGTCGCGGCATTGTTGTTTGAACCGCTGGTACTTGGCGCCGGTGGCATGAAGATGTTCGAGCCCTCCTTGCTTGGCGAGCTCAGCAAAATTGCCCAATCCCACGGCGTGCTCCTCATCGCGGATGAGGTGATGACCGGCTGGGGCAGGACCGGCACCCTTTTCGCATGCGAACAGGCGGGCATTTGTCCAGATATCCTCTGCACATCGAAGGGATTGACAGGGGGCGCCCTGCCGCTCGCCGCGACCCTTTGCACAAGGGAGATCTTTGACGCGCATCTTTCCACCGACCGCCGCAAGACATTCTTCCATTCGAGTTCCTATACCGCCAACCCGATTGCCTGTGCCGCGGCAGTCGCGAACTTGAAGATCTGGTCGCACGAGCCGGTTCAGGCTAGCATCGATCGGCTCGTTGCCCTGCAAGGGAGGGGGCTCAGCCGCTTTGCCCAAGATCCGCGTTTCAGGAATGTGCGTCAGTCCGGAACCATTGCCGCTCTGGATATGGCTGCTCCCACAGACGGATATTTAGCCGACGTAGGACCGCGGTTACGCGCATTTTTCCGTGAGCGTCAGCTTCTTGTGCGCCCTCTTGGAAACGTCATCTATCTGATGCCGCCTTATTGCGTGTCGGAGGCCGAGATCGATCGCCTCTATGATGCGATCGATGAGGCGGCAAGCATCCTGATCGGAAACCCAGCATGACGAACGTTCGCTCCGCGCGCATGGCCGGCTTCGGACACAGTGTGCCTGGCCGTTGCATCGAAAACGCCGAAATCGAACGCTCCCTCAAGCTCGAAGCCGGCTGGATCGAGCGCCGCACGGGCATTCGTACTCGCTATTGGGCTGAAGAGGGCGACACACTGAGCGGCCTTGCCGCAGAAGCTGGAGCGATGGCGCTCGACAATGCCGGAATCGGCCGTTCTGAGATCGGCTTGATGCTGCTGGCAACCTCCACACCGGATCATTTGCTACCACCAACGGCACCGCTCGTGGCCCACAAGCTCGGCCTCGAGCACTCCGGCGCGCTCGACCTTGCCGGCGCCTGTTCCGGATTCCTGTACGCATTGGCGCTCGCAGACGCCTTCGTACGTGCGCAGGGCAGGGCAGTCCTTGTTATCGCCGCCAATATCCTCAGCCGTCGCATCAATCCAGCGGAACGGGCCAGCTGCGTGCTGTTTGCCGATGCGGCAGGCGCCGTCGTCCTGACACCGGCGAGCAATCCCGCCGCCGGCGTCCTCGGCACCGACCTGTGCTCCGAAGGCAGTGGCTATGACCTGATCTCGATCGCCGCCGGTGGCAGCAACAAGCCCTTCGCACCGGAGCGCCCCACCGAGGAATATCTGATGACCATGCGAGATGGGCGCGAGGTGTTTTCGCGGGCAGTCGAGATGATGAGTATCGCCTCACAAAGGGCGCTCGACGGGGCAGCTGTCGAAGCCCGGGCGATTACCCGGTTCGTGCCACATCAGGCCAATGTGCGAATCTTCCAGGCGGTAGCAACCAACCTTGGGATCGAAGCCGAACGCACAGTCTGCTCGCTTCACCGATTCGGGAACTCTTCTGCCGCAACGATCCCGCTTTCCCTGTCGCTGGAGACAGCACGGCGTCCCCTCGAGGACGGTGAAACCCTGCTTCTTGCCGCGGCGGGCGCCGGTCTTACCGGTGCGGCCATCGTTTACCGCGCCTAGCGCCACAGCAGATGCAATCGCCAACACACGAGCAGGTACGCTCTTACCATCGATCGTCCTTCGACAGGACGATCGATGACTGTGTCTTCTCGACCACATCCCTATCGTCAAAGCTGCCGATGGATCTTATCGAGCGCTGATCGACCCGACGGCAACGATTACGATCATGCCGACCTACGATTGACCGTACGATAGCCTCGCTAGTCTGCGCGAGACTGGCAAAGTCGTCTCGCGCCAGCGACGATCAACCAAGCCGCCGGCAAGCAGCTGCGATCCGCTCCAGGGCTACCCTCAGATCTGCCTCCGCCGATGCGTAGGAGATCCTGAAGTACGGCGAGAGTCCGAAGGCCGAGCCCGGGACGACGGCGACATCCGCCTCCTCGAGAAGATAGGCGCAAAACTCCCTGTCTGTCGTGATCCTGCGACCGTCCGGCGTGATCCGGCCGAGAATGCCGCCGCATCCGGAGAAGGTATAAAAGGCGCCCTCGGGCGTGCGACAATCAAGACCGTCGATCGCATTGAGACCGGAAACGACAAGATCGCGCCGCCGCCTGAAGCTCTCCGTCCGCTCTGCAAGAAAATCCTGCGGTCCGTTGAGTGCCGCAACGGCAGCAGCCTGGCTGATCGAGGACGGGCAGGACGTTGCCTGGCTCTGGACTACCGCCATCGCCTTGATGAGCGCTTTCGGCCCTCCAGCATAGCCGATGCGCCAACCGGTCATGGCATAGGCCTTGGAGACGCCATTGATCGTCAGCGTGCGCTCGCGCAGGCGCGGTTCCAATTGCAAAGGCGTGACAAAGCGAAAATCGTCATAGACGATGTGCTCGTACATGTCGTCCACCATGATCCAGACATGTGGATGCCTGAGCAGCACGTCCAGCAACGGTCGGTAGTCCTCGGCACTATAGGCGGCGCCGGATGGGTTGGATGGCGAGTTTAACAATAGCCAGCGGGTCCGTGGCGTGATCGCCGCTTCGAGCTTCTCTGCAGTCAGACGAAAGCCGCTGTCTGCATCGCACGGAACAAGGATCGGCTTGCCTTCACAAATCTGAACGATATCGGAATAGGACGTCCAGTAGGGCGTGGGGATGATAACCTCATCGCCGGCGCCTACGGTCGCCATCATCGCATTGAAGAGGATTTGCTTTGCGCCGGTCGCGACCGTTATCTCGCTGGCGTCGAAAGAAAGATGGTTTTCGCGCTGAAACTTGGTGCGAATCGCTTCCTTAAGCGCCGGTGTGCCGTCGAGCGCCGTGTACTTGGTATCGCCACGCTGCATCGCGTCCCAGGCGGCCTGTTTGATATGGTCTGGCGTTTCAAAATCAGGTTCGCCGGCTCCAAGGATAATGACCGGCCTACCTTCCCGCTTCATGGCTGCAGCACGTGCACCAATCTGCAGGATCTCGGAGACACCGATAGAAGATATCCTCGAGGCGGGCCGAAAACCCGCCTCCCCAATTTTTACGTCGATCGTCATGACGCCTCCTACTCGATTTCGAAGGAGACGCCCTGCGCAAGCGGCAGAGCCTTGGAGTAGTTGATCGTGTTGGTGGCGCGGCGCATGTAAGCCTTCCAAGCGTCAGAGCCGGACTCGCGGCCGCCGCCGGTTTCCTTCTCACCACCAAACGCTCCGCCGATTTCGGCACCCGAAGTCCCGATGTTGACGTTGGCGATACCGCAATCGGATCCGTCGGCCGAGAGGAAACGCTCGGCTTCCCGAAGGTCTAGCGTGAAGATCGACGAGGAGAGGCCGGCGCCGACAGCGTTGTGGTCTTCGATCACTTTGTCGAAGTCGGTGTATTTCATGACGTAAAGGATTGGCGCGAACGTTTCTTCCAGCACTGGGCCGACCTGCGCGGGCATTTCCACCAGCGCCGGCTTGACGTAGTAAGCATTGTCGTTTGGCATTGCGACGCGCTCACCGCCGTTGATGGCACCGCCGTGGGCCTTCGCTTCACCGAGTGCCTTCTGCATGCCATCGAAGGCAAGCTTGTCAATCAGCGGGCCGACGAGCGCCGTCGTTTCGAGCGGGTTGCCGACCGAGACATTGGCATAAGCTTTCTTCAGGCGCGGGACGAGCTGGTCATAGATGCTCTCGTGCACGAAGAGTCGGCGGAGCGTTGTGCAACGCTGGCCTGCCGTGCCCATGGCGCCAAAGGCGATGGCGCGCAGCGCCATGTCGAGATCGGCCGACGGGCAAACGATACCCGCGTTGTTGCCACCGAGTTCGAGGATCGAACGCGCAAAGCGGCGCGCCAGCCGCGGACCGACTTCCCGACCCATGCGGGTCGAGCCCGTCGCGGATACCACCGGTACCTTCGGATGATCGACCAGAACCTCGCCGATGGCACGATCACCGATCAGCACTTCGCTCAGACCCTCCGGCGCTTCGCCGAAACGGGCAATGGCACGCTGCAGGATCGCCTGCGAGGCGAGCGCGGTCAGCGGCGTCTTCTCCGAAGGTTTCCAGACGACGGCATTGCCACAAACCAACGCCAGCGCGGCGTTCCAGGCCCACACGGCGACCGGGAAGTTGAAGGCGGAGATAACACCGACGACACCGAGCGGATGCCAGGTTTCCATCATCCGATGGCCGGGGCGTTCGGTTGCGATCGTCAGGCCGTAGAGCTGGCGGGACAGACCGACGGCGAAATCGCAGATGTCG
Organism: Rhizobium mesoamericanum STM3625; assembly: GCF_000312665.1. Taxonomy (GTDB): domain Bacteria; phylum Pseudomonadota; class Alphaproteobacteria; order Rhizobiales; family Rhizobiaceae; genus Rhizobium; species Rhizobium mesoamericanum. The sequence continues at coordinate 1,241,121 of NZ_HF536773.1, forward strand.
ATCATTTCCTGCACTTCACCAAGACCCTCTGACGGGATCTTGCCGGCCTCGATCGACACCAGTCGGCCAAGCTCCGTCTTCACCGCGCGCAGTTCCTCGCCGAGCAGGCGAACGAGCTCGCCGCGCTTGGGCGCGGGAACAAGGCGCCACGCCTGAAAGGCGCGGGCAGCTTTTTCGATCCTCGCGCTCGCGGCGTCACGGCTGTCCGTCTTCAGGGCGGCCAACTGATCACCCGTGACCGGGCTATAGGAGGCCATGTCTCCGCCGGTGTAGAGCGCCTTATCGACGCCGATCTTATCGAGAAGTGCGACGGTTTCCTGGGTCACATTCACTGTTCTTGCTGCGATGGTCATGTGAAAACTCTTTGATGTTCGGGAGGGTTGTCGGTTTCAGCTGTCGCCTTACTCAGCCGCTTGTGCCGCGCTCAGAAGGGCGCGGCACTCGGCGATCGATTGCGCCTCGATACCGGCGTAGTGATCGAATTCGTTGAGAACCGAGGCGCCGAGATCGCGCTCGAAGCGCTGCTGGTTGGGGTTTGCGGCAAACTCCTGCGCCGCCTCGTCGCCGAGGTTGGACTGGAAGATGCCAGCCGCGCTGACGGGCAGGAAGTCCTCGTAGACGATCGGGTCGAAGCAGACGAGACCATCCGCGACAAGCTGATCAATGCTGACATCAGCCGAGCCAATCGTGCTCCGGCCCTTCGGGGTAAGCGAGTAGCGGAAATAGCCAAGGCCCTGGTCGCGTATTTCCGCCCAGCTGTCCGGGAAGGGCACGAACGCATCGGCAAGCGCCTTCTCATAAGCTCTAGCGTTCGAGCCATCGGCTGCCGGGCGCACGACCTTGCGTGACTCCGTCAGAAGCTTGTCGTAAAGGCCGCGGCCCTTCGGTGTCAGGGCGATACCGCGGCTTTCGATTTCCCCGAAACGAGCCGTATGTGTGCCTTGCTGCCAGGTCCCGTCCGCATCCTGGAAAGAGACGGCTTCCTCGAGAGCCTTGAACGACGTCTGCCGCAACAGAATTGCACAGCGGCGGCTTGGCGGACCCTCGACAACAGCCTTCGGCGCAATGCCATATTCCGGCATCAGGCGCTGCACTTCGTCGATATCGAGCGTGCGCGGCGTCAGGTGATTGATGTGCGGGCCCTTGAAGGAGACAACATCGGCGACCAGCCGGTGCGCATCGTGCAGGCGCTTGTACATGGCGAGGTCGATTTTGGCCTGATTGTGCCAACGGAAAGTCTCCAGAACCTCGGCAACGAAGCGCTTGGCATCGTCCGCGTCGAGACCGCCTTGCTGTTCGGCCTTTTCGGTGAGTTCGGCAGCGCTGGCGGTGAAGATCTGGCGCTTCTGCAGAATCGTCTCGGCTTCGGCGCGAAGCGCCTCGTCAGCAATCAGGTCCAGACGCAACAGGGACGTGAAGACACGAAACGGATTGCGCTTCAAGGCCGCATCGCCAACCGGCCGGAACGCGGTGGAGTGCACCGGCACCCCGGCCTCGCTGAGGTCGTAGTAACCGACCGGAAACATGCCCATTACGGCAAAGACGCGCCGCATCATCGCAAGTTCTGCAGCCGTTCCAAGACGAATGGCGCCGTGACGCTCTTCTGATACACGCTCCAGGGAATCGGTTTCTTCAAGCCTGTGCTTAAGCGCCGGATCGGCGTTAAGCGTTGCCGTGTTCACCCTGGCCACAATATCCATCAGCGTGCCGTAGGCGGGCACCTCGGTCCGATACATGGCCGACATGGCCGCGGAAAATGCTGAGCGGATGCTGCAGGAGGAGACGAAACTTCTGGTCGACATATTTATCTCGCAGTGCCAGTTGGGAGAGTTCATTCTGGATTGCGATCATATCGCGCGTGGAGTAGATGAATAACGATAAATGAAGCTAAGATGATGCGGTTTCGGAATGACTTTGCCTCGAAAGCTTATGCCTGACCTGACCACACTGCAGTCCTTCGAGTCGGCCGCCCGCCACGGCAATTTCACCAGGGCAGCCCTCGAACTGAACCTGACCCAAAGCGCCATCAGCCGGCAGATCAAGGACCTGGAAACTCAGCTCGGTGTCCTCCTGTTCGAACGGGTACGGCAGCGGGCGATCCTGTCGGAAGCCGGCAAGCGACTTTTGCCGGAGGCACGGCGGCTGTTGCACCAGACGGAAGAGATGATGATCCGGGCTGCCTCCGGCGCCACGGCAACCCTTGCGATTGCCACCTTGCCGACATTCGGCAGTCGCTGGCTGACGCCTCGGCTGCCACATTTTCTGGCGACCCATCCAGGTTCCCTCGTCGACATAGCGTCGCGCTCAGAACCGTTCGACTTTGAGGAGGAAAGCTTTGATCTTGCCATCCACTACGGCAAGCCGATCTGGGCACGCGCAACCTGCACTTTTCTCTGCGACGAAAAGATCGTTCCCGTTGCCAGCCCCACCCTGCTGCAATCTGATCCAGTCGCGAGCGCGGCGGAACTTGTAGACAAGCCTCTCCTGCATCTGGCGACGCGCCCGAGACTTTGGCGCCAGTGGTTCGAACACTGCGACATCGACGCTGATCCGTCTTATCGAGGCAACCGATTCGACCAGTTTTCGATGATCATCGAAGCTGCCTCAATGGCGATGGGGTTTGCGCTTCTGCCACTGTATCTTATCGAACAAGAGCTGAGCTCCGGCAAACTGAAAATCATTGTCGACCGCCCCATGTCGACCGAGAATAACTACTACGTGGTGACGCCGGATGGTAAGCGAGAACACGCGCTCGGCCTGGCGTTCACCGCTTGGCTCCTCTCACAGGTAAGCAATAAGGACGCCATTCAACCGTGAGCGACGAGCCGACACCATCCGATATCCCGACAGTACGCATGCTGAGGTGGGCCAGAAATTCGACGATCTATCGACTCGAGAGGCAGATGATGACGGAACGGCAGCTGTTCGATGCCATCATCCGAAAGGCGAAGCAAAAATTCACAGACATCAGCGAGGTGCAACTCAAGGCGATTGCGGACTCGGCCGTCGCATTCGCCTACGAGCATGCGGGCCTCAACGATACTGCCTATGCTGAAATCAGGACGCGCTCCGGGGTTCGAAATGGCAGATCGAAGCGACACATTGCTCAGAAACTGTCACAGAAGGGTATCGATCGAGAAACCATCACCGCCGCACTCGATGAAGCAGACGACTTGCTGGCCGCCGTGGTCTTCGCGCGCAGACGCGCCTTCGGGCCATTTCGGCGAGGCGACGGCGATCGGGACTGCGTGACCAAGGAGATGGCGGCGTTTTCACGCAACGGTTTCAACTTCGACATAGGCAGGGCTGTTCTTGGTATGAGCCGCGAAGAGGCGGAAGACCTTGTGATCGCGCGATCTCGATAACTCTTTCCTACGCAGTCGAGCCCCAGCGGGCCGTGCAGGTCAGAGTAATGCTGTGGGGGCCTTCTAGTTCGGCGTCATGGCGTTCGATGAGCTCCATAACTGCGTCGATAAAGGCCGCGTGGTCGAGGCTCAACGTCGTCAAATCGTTGCAGTCCCATGCCGCCATCGCGATCCCGTCTTGTCCGACGATGGCAATATCATCGGGCGTGTTCTTCCCGAGTACGCGCCGTGCCGCATCGCGCGCGCCGATCGCCATGACGTCATTGCCGCAGATGATGGTATCCACCTTGGCGCGGTGAAGAAGCAAGACAGCTTCCTTGAAACCGGAATCGTAGCCGTAGTCGCCGAAGGCCTCGGCCTGGAGCGTCAGCCCGCGCCTGGCAAGCGCATCAGCGAACCACTTGCGGCGCAGCTTGTCGATCCAGCTGGATTTGGTGCCCGAGAGATAAGCAAAGCGCTTTTTTCCATCGGTCACGATCTTGTCGATGATTTCGTCGGCCGCCGCTGACCCGTCGATCCGAATGCTCGAGACCTTCTCGTTCTCAAGTGGTTCAAAAGAAACAATAATCGGCTTCGTCGTATGGAAGATATCAACGGCATCCTGCATCGACACCATGTCGGAAAAGACGACAACGTGGTCCACCTGATACGTGGAGGCAAGCCGCATGAGCTGCAGCCGATCGTCGTGATCGGCGCAGCACAGAATGATAGGCAGAAGTTGCCTTGCCTGCAGCCGATGGACGAGAAGCTGCTGCTCCTCTGCCTCGCACGGATTGCCGATCGCGTTAACCACCAGCGCTACCAGCCTCGATCGCTGGTTGTTGAGTGAGCGCGCAATGGCGTTTGGCTGATAACCATACTCGCGAGCAACGGCCAGGATGCGGTCGCGCGTTGCACTTCCGATCCTGGAGTCGGGTGAGAAGGCTCGCGAGATCGTAGCAGACGATACCCCGGCGAGCTTTGCCAGTTCCTTCGAGGTGATCCGTCGCTTGTTCATTCCATATTCCACGCCTATGGCGCGGCTATCCTGACGGGCACACCGTCTGCCGCAGCCGATTCCTTGATTGCATCCCAGAGCCTAGCGAATCGCAGCCCCATTTCAACGGAGCCGGTGTTTTCCATTGTCCCTTCGCGAATGGCGAGGAAGTTTTTCATCGGATTGCCGAGAATTTCCGCCTCTTCGCGCGGCTCGGCATTGCTGCCGACGCTGATCTCGCGCCATCCGCCCCAGGCATCGATGCGAACGATTGCCCTCGAATAGAAGAAGGTGATGTAGGAGGCGCAGCCAGGAGGACCCTCGCCTGCAGCTGTCAGCGTCGCCAGCGCGCCGTTCTTGAGGCGGGCTGAAACGGCCGTCGCTATGTCGACGTCCTTACCGTGATTGTTCATGTAGGCCGACACGCTCACGAAGTCTGAGTTGGCCAGCAGGCAGACAGTGTTCATCATATGCGCGCCGGTGTCGAACATGAAACCGCCGCCTGAAATCGCCGGCTGTTGCTTCCAGTGACCGTCATAGTTGCTGGACCAGCTTTCCCAGATCATCCCCGATATAGCAATCAAATCGCCGAACTCCCCGGCAAGCGCCCGTTTGCGCGTGTCGATCACCAGGGGCGAAAGACCGCCCTGGAAAGCGGTTACAATGGTCACACCGCTCTTCTTCTGCGCCGCAATCAGCCGCTCGGCTTCCGCCACCGTGGTCACCATCGGCTTTTCAAGGAAGAGGTCGAGGCCGGCTTCCGCGACAGCCGTTGCCTGCTCACCATGAAACGCATGTGGCGTGGAGACATAGACGGCATCCAGCTCGGCTCGGCAGGAAGCCAGCATCTCCCGGTAATCGTCGAAGCTCTTCGGCGCGACTGATCCAGCGGCAACGCATACCTCGATCAGGCGCTGGCGAGAGGAGGGGATCGTATCGGCAAGCGCGACAAATTCGATCTCGGGCATGCGTGCCCAGCTTGCCGCATACTCGGCCGCTTTCAGGCCTGCGCCAATGACGCCAAGCCGCAATTTTCGTGACATGAAAAATCCTCCCAAATGCAGTGTGTAAACGGTTACACAAATGACCCAATGAAGACAAGATCTATTAAATCACGCAACTTCAATGCATTAGCACTACGAGCAAAACGCAATCAAAAACCATCTTGCCAGCCATTGGATTGCGTGTACATTTTCGACTGTGGTGCTGGAGGGCGCCGCGAACCAAAAGGGAGGACTTCCGTTGAAGAAGACGGTCATTGGTGGCCTGTGCGCCATTCTGCTCAGCGCGGTTTCCACGCTGGCACATGCCGAGACAATCCGAATTGCCAATCACGGGCAGGCCGGCATCGACGCCATGAAGTCGACGGTCGAGAAGATCGAAAAGAAATACGGTGTGACCGTCGAGGTCGTCGAATACCCTGCGCCTGACAAGGACTACCTGACGAAGCTGTTGACTGAGCTTGGCGCCGGCAACGCCCCGGATCTCTTTTCTATCCCGACGACGGCCGCCGTCGCTGACATGGTCGAGGCTGGTTACCTTGCGCCGGTGACGAAGGAAATCAAAGCATGGGACAGCTACGCCAATTTCTATGATGTCGCCAAGCAATTGGCCGTCAGCCCGGATGGCGAAACCTATGTCATGCCATTCATGCTCGGCATTCAGGAAATCTATTATCGCAAGGACGTTCTCGATAAGGCCGGCATCTCGACCGAACAGCCGAAGACCTGGAAGGAACTGCTCGATCGCGCCGCGGAAATCAAGAAAAAGACCGGGGCCTATGGTCTGCTCTTCCCGGCCGGCGTTTCCTGGGGAAGCGGCGCCTTCGATGAAGGCTTCCAGCATCTGGTCGTCGGTTCCAAGACGCCGCAGCTCGTCGATGCCGACGGTAAGCTCGATTTGAATGGTGAGGGCATCAAGGATGTCTTTGATGTCTACAAGCAGCTGATCGATAATGACCTAATGCCAACACAGCCGTTGCTCGGACCAGAGCCCTGGGTTGTGCCGAAGTATCAGATGTTCCCGGCCGGCAAGCTTGCCGCAACCACTTGCGGTTCCTGGTGCTACATTTTCGACTGGGGTCGTGAAAGCAAGAACCCCATTCCTGAGGTGACCAAGGTCGTCGGCACCTGGACTGTTCCCGGCCAGACCGGCGGTCAGTATGTTCTCGCCAACCTTGCAGCCCCATGGGCCGTCAATTCAAAGTCCGCCAACGTGGAACTGGCCAAGAAGGCGCTGATGGAGATTGGTTCGGTGGAGACGCAGGTCTCCTATGCGGCCCGTATCGGCAACATCCCGTCGAGCAAGGACGCGGCTAAGAACGCCGACTTCCAGAAGCTGACGGAGCTCGTTCCGATCCATGCCGCAGCCGAGAACGGGACCTTCCTTAAGCAGGCTTCCGGCTTCGGCACGGTTTCCGAAGGTGTTGCCCGCGCAACAGAAGCGCTGCTGCGCAAGGAAACCGACGCGGCCGGTGCACAGAAAATCCTGGTCGATTACGTCAAGGAAACGCTCGGCGACGAGGTCGTAAAGTAAGCATCGACTTACTCAATGCGAGGGAGACGCGGGCCCACCCGCGTTTCCAGATTTCCCTTCCGAATGAGTTACAGAGCTTTCCATGGCCCGAAACGTCCACGAAAGGCGCGCCGAACGGCAGCTTCTTCTGATCCTGTTGCCCTCGCTTGCCCTGCTTCTGGCCTTCGTGATCTATCCCGCGCTCTACTCCGTCTATCTGAGCTTCACCAATGAAGCGCTGACTGGGGCTGCCGCTTTGCGGCCGCGCTTCGTCGGTATTCGCAATTATGCGCGGCTTCTGGACGACGCGAAGTTCTGGAACTCCTTGCTCGTCACCTTCCTGTTTGTTGTCGGCTCCGCAGTCATCGGACAATTCGTGCTCGGCCTCGTCTCGGCCATGGCGCTGCGTCGTCGCATCCATTTCAGTCGCCTCTTCTCTTCGATCATCCTTCTTCCGAACGCAGCGCCAGAGGTGGTTGCAGGCTTCATGTGGATTTCGATGCTGGCCGGAGGCGAGCAGGCAACGCTCAGCCGCATCGTCAGCCTATTCGGCGTGACGCCGGCCGACTGGCTTCAGGTCTTTCCGCTGTCGATGATCATCATCGTCAACACCTGGCGCGGGATCGCCACAGCGATGATCCTGTTGACTGCTGGTCTGAGCACCATCCCAAATGAGATTTATGAGGCTGCCCGCATGGATGGCGCAACGCCTTCGCAGATGTTCCGCCGCATTACCCTGCCGCTGATGATGCCGACGATCCTTCTCTACATGCTGATCTCAGCCGTCTCGACCATCGCCGTGTTCGGCCTCGTCTACGCGCTGACACGCGGCGGCCCCGGCGGGGCGACAGAGCTGGTCAGCATCTACATTTACAATCAATCCTTCACAGCATTCCAACTCGGTTACGGAGCAGCGGTCGCCGTCGTAGCACTACTGATCTCCCTAATTCTCGGGGTCGGCTATGTCAGGGCTATGAAGGTGGAAGTCTAAGATGTCGGTGATCTCCCCGAGCGAAAATGCCAACAAGACCCGATCGGACCTGCTTGCCTACGCAACGCTTTCGCTGATCTCGATCTTTTGCGCCGTTCCCTTCTTCTGGGTGCTTCTCGCATCCTTCGACGGCAACGCGCAGCTGTTCCTTCGCTGGCCCGAGCAATGGAGCTTTGCGAACTACTTGCGCGTCTTTACCAAGGAGGACGGCGCGAAGTGGCTGTTCAACTCGCTCTTCGTCGTCGGTGGTGCGACCGTGTTGGTGATGGTGCTGGCCGGCCTTGGCGGCTACGCGCTGTCGCGAACCCGAGCTTGGTGGAAGCTGCCGTTTCTCTATGCCATCCTATTGATCCGTGTCCTTCCGCCGACGGCGCTCGTTGTGCCGCTCTACAAGTTCCTGCTGACCTTGAACAATGCTGAAGGTGCTATTCTGAGGCCGATCTTCGGCGAATTCACTCGGCCGATCATGCGCTGGACCGGTTTCATCGATGGTTATCTCGGCTTGATCCTCGTGCTTGCGACAATGCAGCTGCCATTGGCCCTATGGATCATGAAGACGTTCTTCGACGGCCTGCCACGCGACTACGAAGAAGCGGCGCTGATGGACGGCGCGACCCTCATACAGCGCATTCGCCGTGTGCTAATCCCGCTGGCGCTGCCGGGATTGGCCGCCGCCGGACTGTTCGCCTTCATGTCTGCCTGGGGCGACTTCCTGCTGCCGCTGATTTTCCTCTCTTCGCCAGAATTGCAGACCCTGCCGCTTGGCCTGTTCCGCGCATTCCTGCGCATCAACGAGATCGACTACGGCCTGCTTGCGGCGCTCGCCTTTATCTACCTCCTGCCGGCAGTCATCGCCTTCGGCTTTGCACGTCGCTTCCTCGTGCAGACATTTGCAGGCGGCGTCAAAGGCTGACACCAGAAAGAGCTCTACGATGATCAATCTCAGGAACGTTCGCAAATTCTACGGTGCATTGGAGGTCATCAAGGGCGTCGACATCACAGTGGAAAACGGCGAGTTCGCGGTTTTCGTCGGCCCGTCCGGCTGCGGAAAATCGACATTGCTGCGCATGATCGCCGGTCTTGAGGGCATCGACGATGGCGACCTCATGCTTGACGGCAAGCGGATCAATGACGTGCCGCCCGACAAGCGTGGCATCGCCATGGTCTTCCAATCCTACGCCCTTTATCCGCACATGACCGTGGCCGAGAATATCGGCTTCTCACTCAGCCTGAAGAAGGTTCCGGAGGCTGAAATCCGCCGTCAGGTTGAGGGGGTCGCCGAGATCCTGCAACTGACCGACTATCTCGACCGCCGGCCCGCTGTCTTGTCCGGCGGCCAGCGCCAGCGCGTTGCCATTGGACGCGCGATCATCAAGAAGCCGTCGCTGATCTTGTTCGATGAGCCCTTGTCCAATCTCGATTCCGCGCTGCGCGTGCAGATGCGTGCCGAGTTACAGCGCCTGCATCGCGAGCTGAAGGCAACGGTCGTTTACGTGACTCATGACCAGGTCGAAGCCATGACCATGGCCGACCGCATCGTCGTCCTCAACAAGGGTGTCGTTGCCCAGCAGGGTGCGCCAATGACGCTCTACCATCAGCCTGACAACGAATTCGTAGCAACCTTTATCGGCTCTCCGAAGATGAACACCATCCCGGTCGCGATCACCAGATCGACGGCCGGTCACGCCCATGTCCAGAGCCCGCTCGGTCTCTCGATAGACCTGCCGGACGCGGGCAGGATCGTGCCACAGGGTGAGGCTACTCTCGGCATCCGGCCGGAGCACCTGAAGATCGCAGCGGAAGGGCAGGGCGACTTTTCGGCCGAGGTCATGATCGTCGAGCGGCTGGGCGTCGAGACATACATGACTGTCGGTTCGCAGGAACAGCCGATCGTCGTCCGCTCCGAAGGTGACATCACGTTGCGACCGGGTGATCGCGTGTCCCTCGCGGTCGATACCTTGGCCTGCCACCTGTTCGATTCCGCCGGCCGCGTCATCCGCCCGCCACAAGCTTCATAACATCGAGGATACCATGACAATCAAGGTCACCATCTGGAACGAAGGCCGCCACGAGCAACTCCACAAGGAGGTTCAGGAAATCTATCCCGCCCGTATCGACGGAGCGATCGCGGCCGGCATCGCCAACCCCGATTTCGAAATCCGCCGCGGCACGCTCGACGATCCGCACGAGGGCCTGCCCGATTCGCTACTCAATGATACCGACGTGCTTTTGTGGTGGGGCCACATGGCCCATGAGGAGGTGAGCGACGGCCTAATCGACCGCATCCAACAGCGCGTGCTCAAGGGGATGGGGCTTCTCGTCCTCCATTCCGGGCATCATTCCAAGCTGTTTCGGCGGTTGATGGGCACCAACGCCAATCTCTCCTGGCGCGAGACGCCGCAAGGCGACCTAGAGCGCGTTTGGGTCGTCAATCCCTCGCATCCGATCGCCGAAGGACTGCCGCCCTTCTTCGAGGTCAACGCGTCCGAAATGTATGGCGAGCCCTTCGACATTCCGCAGCCCGACGAACTCGTCTTCATTTCCTGGTATTCGGGTGGCGAGGTGTTCCGAAGCGGTTGCACGTGGCAGCGTGGGCGTGGCCGCATCTTCTTCTTCAGTCCCGGCCACGAGACCTATCCGATCTATCACGACAAGACGGTCCACAAGGTCATCTCGAACGGCATCCGTTGGGCAAGGCAGACCCATACCGATGGCCGGATCCTGGAAAACTGGCATCGCGCGGAACCTATTCACGCCCGCCCGGCGTAGAATAGCCGCTCTACAATTTGTGCCTGACACTCCAGGTAAGCGTTCGGCTCCTCACAGTTCCGGCAGCGAAAACAGGCGGCGCAAGGGTACCGATTGGTCGGCTGAGGTCCGCCAGCGTATGCGCGAAACCGCACGGGTTTGGTGGCGATCGCTCCCGGCTCTCACATGGAGTGGTTCGTCGGCTTCCACTCGCATCCCGATGAGCGCCCATGCCTCCTTCTCATCGCGCCGGAAAGGAAAGCCTTCTTAATGCCGGCCTTGAATGCCGAAGGATCACGTGCGTTCACCTACGCCCAATTCTTCGACTGGTCCGACGACCAGGGACGGACAGACGCGCTTGCCGACGCACTGAACGTGATCAGCGCGCCCGCGCGTGGACGGGCCGCGCTCGACGAAACGATGCGCGCCGATTTCGCGCTCCTCCTCCTGAAAGTGCTTCCCGCCGACACCCTCCAGGATTTCATGCCGCCGACGCTGGATGGCCTGCGGATGAAGAAGGATGAGGCCGAGTTTTACAAACTGAAGATGAATGCCGCGATTGCCGCCTTCGCAACGATCCGACCCGGGATGGCGGAAAGGCAGGTCGCTGCGGAGATCCGCACAGCCTTTTTGTCGGAGGGAGCTGTACCTGCATTCTGGATTGTCGGAGCAGGCCCGAACGGAGCGTTCCCGCATCATTCCGCAATCGATCGAACCATCGAGGAAGGCGATACGATCGTCATCGACATTGGCGGTCGGAAGAGCGGTTTCCCGAGTGACGTCACCCGCATGACGGTGATCGCCTGCTACCCGAGGGATGTCACGAAATTCACGCGATCGTCGAAAGGGCCATCGAGGCCGCGCTGAAGGCCGCCAAACCGGGGGTTCCTACAAAGGAGATCGAGTTTGCCGCCCGCAAGGTTATTTCGGACTCGGGCTGTGGTGACTACTTCGCCCTTCGCACCGGTCACGGTACGGGTACCGAAGGCCATTAGCCACCCTATATCACAGCAACCTCCGAGACGATCCTGGAAGAGGGCACGGTGTTTTCGATTGAGCCGGCATCTATCTTCCGGGTCGCTTCGGCATCCGGCTCGAGGACTTCGTCATCCTCCGAGCCCATGGACGAGAAATCCTGTCGTCATGACCGCGACACGTTCATCACGTTGGCCCACCTGCTCTTTTGCGGAACAGAGGACTGCAGCGCTGTTTGCACCGCCGCGATTTCCTGGCGCCCGCTGCATCTCCTGGCGCCAACTTTAGCAGTCGGTCATTTTGTAATGAAACCCGATCTCCCAATAACCGACCGCTAAACCACTACCCAGCCTGGCGCGCGCCGCCGCCACGCGCTCGCACCAGCGACATCAACATCGGACCGATGGAGAATTCGCCCCTTTCCGCGCGACGCGTCAGATCTCTGAGATAACCACCCGCCGAGTTGATATGGCCGCCACGTTCGAGGATGTACGCCATGACCGTTGCTGCATTCTCCGGACCCATCGCCGCCGCCGCCTCCTCGTAGGCCGAAGCGCTGACGCCAAGCATCCCCCGGACCACGACAGCCGCGGCCATCATATCCCGCCAATTCGCTATAGAGCCACCGGGCCCGTAGCTCGCCATGTCGGGGCAGGCCTGCAGGACCAGTCCGAGCGGGAACGATTTCAGGCCGCCACTGTCATTCGCCGGGCGGCGAGCATTTCGATCGTCACGCGTCTGCTCCTGGCTCGCTCCCTCAGCACGACGCTCAACCCCGGATCTCGAGTTCGCTCCCTGCTTTGTTTCTAAAGCTGGTTCAAGTTCAGTAATAGATTCGGGGTTTGAATTATGTATGTGACGATCATTTTGAGCGGGATTGCCGCTCGATTCCTTTGCTTTAAGCAGCGTTTCCAGTCTGTTAGTAATATCCTCGCGTAGCGTCTGCATCTCTTCCAGCGCCGTAACGATCTGCTCGCTCGTCGGCGTACGCGGTAAGGCGTCCACCAATGCCCTGAAATAGCCATAGGCGGTTTCCCAATCGCCTGCCAACTCTTCTTCTATGGCCGTCTCTATCAGCTTAGCGACATCGCGCCGGCAGAGGCTGAGCTGTTCGCGCAATCGCTGGAGGTGAAGCCGCTCGGCAACCACTTCCGCTGCCAGGCGCTCTATCTCCTCCGAGCGCACGATAAGCGGCGCCAGTGAAAAGCCGAATGCCTCCGCAACCTCACCCTCCTGCGCCCTGCGGGCGTATCGTTTGCCGTTTGGGCTATCTTTGCGAATGATCAACCCGGCATCGACCAGCACAGCCAGGTGACGGCGGATCGTTTGTTCGGCCATGCCGTGCGAGCGCAGCGAAAGCTGTTCGTTCGACGGAAACACGACGAGGCCATTTTCCTCCGACAAGACATTCTTCGGATAGAAGCTGAGCAGTGCATTCAGCACCGCAAGCGCGCGATCCGTCACGCCAAGTAGAGGCTTGGCCGCGCAGAGTTCCCGGTAGATTTTCCACTTATCGACCGATTGATCCGCCTGAAGCTCGCTTGCCGCCTTCTGGCTGGCGAGCATGCCAAGCGTCATCGCACGCCGCCCGAAAGGCGTCGTCACACTTCCTGTTTCCATCACCTTCACCTTTTGAAGGCAAAAGAAATCCCCTCACCAGATTGGTGCCAACTCTTGACAGCGATTCCCGGAAATGCGATTCTCTAGCTGCTAACCTATGAGAAGGGCTTCCGTGACGGCAACGTTCGGGAGCTTTTTTCTTTTGCGGCGTTATCCTTTGTTTTTGCGTTGGGTCGACTGCACGAATTCGCTGTGAAGCGCCTCCATGCGATCATTCAGGAAATCCACGAAGCTGGCTGGGACCGCCTTCGTAAAGCTGATCTTCGGGCCGGCCTTGGCATAGCTGACCGTCGCCAGCAGAAAGCCATTTGCTCGTATCTCTGTTACCGCGGACTGCGCGGCTGCCGAGGTTGCTTCTGCCGTCAGCGCGCCAAGCGCGACGGAAAAGCGGTCGCTCGCGGCAATCGCCATGTCCCGACCGAGTGATTGCTTGATGCGCGCCGCGCCGTCTTGGCGCTTGGCAAAGGCGTTCGCAAAGTCGATCCACCGGCGACGACCAATTTCAGGCGAGGGACCGATCGCAAGCAGAACGTCGCGCGGGATCGCAGTTGCGATCCGCAGCATCTCCGAGACATGCGATTTTCCCGTCGCCAGCGATGCACAGATCACATCGCGCCGATATCCCGCCTGTTCCTGCGACAGTGCGAATGCGCACTTCTCGATGAACGACAGATCGTTGCGGTTCGCATTCTCTTCACCTTGGAAGACGATTGCCTCTTCGTCGCTGAGTTCCCGCACGATGGCCCGAAACTTCAAGCCAAGCATCTTGACTGCCGCCAAGCGTCGGCGCCCGAACACGATCTGGTAGGGCAACCCATCACCTTGCGGTCTGATCAAGCCGGGAACAATCTGCCCGCGCTCCTTTATCGATGTCGCGATCTCTTCGATCGCCGCCTCGTCATAGGCACCGTCGAAGCGGTCCGGGATGGAGGACGGGCCAACGTCATCGGGGTCCACCTCGACGATATGATCGCCGTCCTTGAGCAGCCTGTCGAGGACCTCCCCCTTTTCCTGTATCTGCCTGACGCCTGCGGCAACCTTGAGAAGGTGCGGGGACGTGGTCGGCTTCGTGGCCGGCGCTGCGGCCGGTTGTTCAAGCTGGCCAAGAACATTGGCAAACATGCCACGAGAATCTTTACGGCTCATTCGCGCCCCCATGCTGCCCAGAGCAACTTCTCGATCTCGGCGTTAGCCGCGTTGATCGATTCCATCGCACGGTCGTAGGTTTTCGGCGCTGAGAAACGCGAGCGCTGCACCTCGTATAGGCTTTGCTTCCACGTCAGGGCGTCGGCAACCGCCGTGGATTTCGCCACCATGTTCAGCAATAGATCTTCGCCGAAGACCTGTCGCATCAATGCCGTCATATTTGCTTGAGGGTGATCGTTGGCTTCGAACTTTGTCACCAGGAATTTTGCGAAATCCCACTGGGCCGATGTGCCCATCTCGCTCAAGATCTGCATGTAGGATGACGCGAGTTCCAGAAACTTCCCGGTGGAATCGACGTCGAGCATATGGGCGGGGACCGGGATCACGACGCCGGTGGCGGCCGTCAGCGACGAAAGCGTCAGAAAGTTCAGCGAGGGCGCCGAATCCATGAGGATAACATCATAATCATCTGCAACCTGCTCCAGCGCCTGCGAAACCCGCAGGAGGAAGCTGGTGCCGCCGTTCTTGCGCATCTCGAGAGCGACCGCCGTTTCAAATTCAGTCAGATCAAGGCCCGCGCAGATCACGTCGAAGCCCGCAATATGCGTCTTGTGGACGAGCGATTTCGTTGGTTTGGGATCAGAAAAGCGGATGGCGGCATAAAGCGTTTCGTCTTCCCGGGGATCGAAATCAGGAAGCGTTCCATGCAAACTGGTAAGCGACGCCTGCGGATCGAGATCGACCGCCAACACCCGGTAGCCCTTGAGGGCCAGGTAGTGACCGAGATGAATGGTCGTGGACGTCTTGCTGGAGCCGCCCTTGAAGTTGGTAACCGCAATGATCTGGCACTCCTCGCCATCAACACGGCGCGGGTTCATCCACTTCTTGCGCCCCTTTTCACCCAGCATCAGGCGAAGCTCGAGGATCTGCTCCAGCGTATACATACGACGGCCATTGCTCGTCGTTTCGGGTGAGGGACCCTTGTCCTTAAGGACGATCTGCCTGATGTAGGCTTCCGAGACATCCAAAAGCGCAGCAACTTCCGACGAGGAGAATTTCCGCATCTCGCGGCGCGCGTCCGGCGGATACTGCGCCATTGTGAGATTTTGCAGAGCGAGCTCCAATTTCGTGGAAAAGCTCTGCATGAAGTCGAGGCTGCTTAAGTGGCGGTTCACGATTCTTTCCTCAGTTCGTTTCAATAGCCTAAGCGCCGATATGATTAATGAAAGGTCTATGCGGTTATTGTTTCGCCATAAGTCGATAATTCGTCTGTTTAGCGTAGTTAGAGATCTAGCTCGATTCGGGAGATTCGGCAAACCCTTCGCCGATAGCTGGAGTCGCATACGCAATGAAACGCCCCTCGACGTCGTGCCGAGGAGCGTAACGTGATTGCAGAGCATTTAGGGCGGAAGCAATTGCCCACCAAGCTAATGAGTTTGTACCCCCGACGCCGATAACTTGGCGTGACGATACAAACGTATATCTGGTAGCTTATGGATTAGACCGTGCAGTCACCCCATGGAGATCGCTATCGATTATACGCGGGCTTCTGTCGTGCGCTGACAGCAAGCCATCGCGCGCCTCGAGATGAGCCTCGCGATCACCGAGCAATTTATATCCTCAGGGCTGCACCACGATCGCGGTCGTTGGTGGCGTCTCGTCTTCAACAGGTGCGCTAGAATCGGCATCGGACACTGGTTCCTCCACAGGTAAAGTGTCTCTAATTTGATCGATCTTGCCCACGGCTGGGCCAACACCCAAAATGTCCTTTGCTCGGGCCAGTGCTGCATCCGTCACAACGCCATCCTTGGTGAAGCCCGAAAGCGCGTCGCGCAACGCTTCGTCGCTGAAAGCCGGTTCCGTCGGAATGGCATCAGGCCCGTTTTCGGCCTCGAACTCGGCGTAAGCCTTCACATAGGCCGAAACCGCTGCCATTCGCGGATCGTTGGTATGCAGGTAGGCATGGAAGTTCCTGTTCAGCGAATTCATTCCGGCAATATCGGACTTAGGGGGTTTCGCACCGGCGGTAGCGACCCTGGTCTTTTACTGTTGCCTCCTCCAGAATTGCCGTTGCCGTTCCCTCGCTTTGCATAGGCGATGTCGGACAAGCCCAACCGCTGTGCCGCCCAACGGGGCGACCGCAATTGTCACCGCAACAATCCCGCGTCCAAGAATTTTAGAAATGCTCATATTGGTTGCCGCTTGCGTCCGCATCGTTGATGGGCCGGAAAGCACGACTTCGAATGGGGTGGTTCGAAGTCCGCTTCCCGGCCTGGCGCGGTCACCCGCGTCCCAAATCAGACGAACGTTAGCCTGCGTCCGGTGTCACATCCACGGCGCTCAGACCATTGCTCAGCAGGCTAGGACCTAGGTCTGATGCGGTTGCAGACCAAAGGTCCGAAAATTGTCTACGGTGACGCGATATTGTTTGACCCCTTGGAGGAAGGCGGTAATTCTGCATTTTCAATGAACTGAAGGGCCGCCTTTGGGCGGCCGATCCGAGATATCTCGTGCGGCCCCGTGAACTCGTAAAACGATGGAACTCACAATCGCTTGCCAAGCAGTTTTTGCTTACTGGAGGCGTGGTCTCGCTGATGGCGATGGCATTGGTCGGCGCGTTCGTAAGCAGTTTGATTGAGGACGCGGTAACCCGAAACTCCGCTGCAGCCACAGCTCTCTATGTAGACAGCGTAATCGCGCCCCTCCTGCCTGACATGCTCAGCGGTCAAGAGCTCGACGATACTGTCTCACGTGCACTCGACGAGACGCTTGGGCAGGGCGCTCTCGGAAACCGCCTGCTGTCATTTAGGCTGTGGCGCGCAGACGGCACCGTTCTCTACTCGAACGACAAAGCCGTACAAGGAAAGCACTTCGAACTCAGCGACGACCTCAGGACCGCTTTTTCTGGCAAGATGGTCGCGCAATTCAACCGCGCGGACGACGCAGAGGATCAGGTCGAGCGGGCGAGTGGCAAGCCTTTGCTTGAAATCTACAATCCCGTTCTGCAGCCATGGTCGGGGCAGGTCGTTGCCGTGTCCGAATTCTACGAAGTAGCCAACGATTTCGAGCGCAGCCTCTATCAGGCCCGCTTGCACAGCTGGATGGCCGTCGCGGCCTTCACGCTCGCCTTCTTCGTTGTGTTGTCGGCCATCGTCTTGAGAGGCAGCAGAACGATCGAAGAGCAACGGCGTGCCCTGAAGCGCCGCATTGATGATCTTTCGGCTCTGTTGTTGCAGAACCAGACCTTGCGGGCGCGTGTCCAGAGGGCCTCCCAGCGTGCCACGGCGCTTAACGAAAGCCATTTGCGGCGCATAGGCGCCGATCTACATGATGGGCCAGCGCAACTGGTCGCCTATGCCTCTTTGCGCCTTGACAGCGATAAACTCGTCAATCCGACGACACCCGCATCGTTACGCGAGCGTGAAATTGCAGCCATCAAGGCAAGCCTTGACGAGGCAATGCAGGAGATCCGGACGATCTGCAACGGCCTGGTGCTACCGCAGATCGAGGCCGCCAGCCTGCCTGAGATTTTGGAGCGCAGCGTGCGTGCGCATGAACAGCGAACCGGATTGCGCGTCGATTTATCGATCGGCGAGGCACCCGAATATCTTTCTCCGTCCGCCAAAATCTGCATCTATCGCTTCGTGCAAGAAGGATTGAACAACGGTTACCGCCACGGCGGCGGCATAGAACAACGCGTGGTGCAGCGGATGGATGGTGACCGCATCAGCATTGACGTATCGGATGGCGGTTCCGGTTTTGATCCCGACCAGGTCGGGCCCACCAGTCTCGGCCTTGCTGGCCTTCGGGAGCGGATTGAAAGTCTTGGCGGGACCTTCAACCTCCAATCTTCAGAACAAGGCACCATTGTCAGCATGTCGCTTAACAGCGAGGAGATTACACAGACATGACAGGAGCAATTCGCGTCGCAGTTATTGATGACCATCCATTGTTCAGGGAAGGGGTAACCCGGAGCCTGTCGGAGATCGATGGATTTCAAATCGTGGCGGAAGGAAGCACGAAGGACGATGCGATCAAGGTGGTAGAAAATCTGCAACCGGACGTCTTGCTAATGGACATTTCCATGCCCGGCGGCGGCTTGAACGCGATCGCTCCGATCCTGGAGGCGGCCCCGTCACAGAAGATTGTCATGCTCACGGTTTCGGAGTCCAGTGACGACGTAACGGCTGCATTGGACAGCGGCGCGAAAGGCTATGTGCTGAAAGGCGTCGGCTCTAAGGCGCTTGCCGAAATCATCCGCAGCGTGGCGGCGGGCGAAAGCTATGTCGCCCCCACGCTGTCGGCGCGCTTGCTTTCCAGTCGCGCCTCACCCGCTCCGAAGAAATCTTCGGCTATTGCGGCACTGACACCGCGTGAACAACAGGTCTTACAGTTCGTCGCGTCCGGACTGAGCAACAAGCATGTCGCACGAAAGCTCGACCTTCACGAGAAGACCATCAAACATCACATGACACAGATCATGGCTAAGCTTGGTGTCGCCAACCGAACGGAGGCGGCAATGGCGCTGCGGGATGCTATCGATGAGCGCGACGATCAGTGAGCGAAGGATTCGAGACGGGTTTCATCTGCTAAGGTCGCGCGGCGGTTGACAATTGTGCGCCCCCGCGCATCCCTCATGATGTAGCGGCCATTTCTAATGAGTTCGCTCATGCCATCCCTGTGCCGAACCTCCATCGCCGAGCTGCCCGCATCGTCGGCATCGGTCGTCGAGCCCGTTGTTGTAGTGGTAGTGCCACTGGAATGGCCGATGCCATTGCTATTCCCATTGCCGCCGCTGTTGCCGTTGCCACCGCCGTTGCCGTTGCCGCCGCTGTTGCCATTGCCGCCGCTATTGCTGTTGCTGCTGCCGTTGCCACCGCTGTTGCCGTTGCCGCCGCCGTTCCCATTGCCGTTACCTCCATTGCCGCCATTGCCCCCTTTGGCGGCTTGGGCCGTCTGGACACTAAGGTTAAGCGAGGCACCTGAGACCACGATCTTGTATGGCACGGCCGCCAGCGATAGACTAATCGCCACGCGGCACAGGGCCGCAACAAGCTTTCGATGTGAGGACATCGTCATACCCCTGGATCCTACGGTTCGTTCCGGCTCGCGGTCTGTGCGATTCTTGTCGCTCAATTTATCTACCACTGCGATGCACGCGAGGGGGAACCCACCCGGCATCACAAATATCCGTGACGCAACCTGCTTGAATTTGCTCACGGGTCAGCTGGACGGTCAATTCGCAATCACCGCTTTCAGACCTTTTCCTCGAATGCCACAGGACGTTTGTCCGACCTGGCTTGGACCAAGGTCCAAGGGTTCACGGTTCGGGAACACGATTGATGGACGACGAGGCGTCGACGAGAAGCGCGACGCTCATACCGGGACTGAAGTCGAATACTTCACCCTCTTCAAGGCAAAATGCGAAGAGGATGTCGCGACTGCTTGGTGCGTCAGGATGCCTTGCATCAGCAGGCGCTCATAATCCTGAACATCGGCGACGGCGACCCGAAGCAGGTAGTCCCAATCGCCCGACATTGAATAGCATTCGAGCACCTCCTCGTGACTTTCCACAAAGCGCTCAAAATCACTTCTCGCAACCGAATCGTGTGCCTTCATCCGCACCTGGCAAAACACGGTCAGACCACGACCGACTGCCTCCGGGCTGACGAGCCGAACGGTTGGCCCAAGCATTCCCGCCGCCTCAAGCGCCTTGATGCGGCGCCAACAAGACGCGCTCGATGCCCCAACGCGCTCGGCCAAGGCGGCGTGGCTGAGATCACCTTCGCTTTGGAGAAGTCGGAGAATCTTTCGGTCGACATTGTCAATCACGGGCGTTTTCATCGGCATGTCTCATTTCGCGATACGTGCGTTTCTCATGCTACGACAGTTCCGGCAAAACTGTGCGGCCGGAAGTTGTTTTGCGCCCAATTCTATTCAAGAGTAGTGCGGTTTGTCGCAGATGAAAGTCTGAATGAGATTACACGAGCAAAAAGCCCTGGATTTGCCGCGGTTCACGGCAAATCATTGCAGGGCAGGGTGGGTGCTAGATATCAAACCGGCACGTTGAAGAAAGCGAAATATCCCCATGCTGCCAGGAAGAACACGAGAAGCGCCACCACAATCGCCAGTCTGCGAAAACCTGGCCGAGGCGGCCGCGGGGGCTTTCGACGTCGGAATTGAATGACGTTATCGTTCATCTGCAGTTTCTCCTTGTGCCGCATCATATGCTGTTTCGGGCGAGCAACAGCATATGTCAAAGAAAAAGGCGCTCAACCCGTTTGGGGAGCGCCTTTTCTTGCCCGGACAGCAACGCGACACATCCAGGGGACATGTCTGCAGGCTATCGATACGGGTGGTGAGCGCTAAATGGCACTCTTGCCGCCAAATATCAAGTCGGTGCGCAACTTTTTCCATAGCTGATAAACTTGACGGCGCCATCTGTGAGAACCAGACGTGGCTGGCCACCGATCGTCGTTTTCATCACCATCGCCCCCAACCGGCACGCCCCATTTGGGCGTACCGATCAATCATGCAGCGGTCTCCGCTCTCAGAAGAAGCCAAGGGCCTTCGGGCTGTAGCTCACGAGCATATTCTTCGTCTGCTGATAATGCTCGAGCATCATCTTGTGGGTCTCACGACCGATGCCCGACTGCTTGTAGCCGCCAAAGGCCGCATGTGCTGGATAGGCGTGGTAGCAATTCGTCCATACGCGGCCTGCCTGTATGTCACGACCAAAGCGGTAGCATCGGTTGGCGTCGCGGCTCCAGACGCCCGCGCCAAGACCGTAGAGCGTGTCGTTGGCGATCTCGAGTGCCTCCTTCTCATCCCTGAAGGTGGTGACGGACACAACTGGGCCAAAAATTTCCTCCTGGAAGATCCGCATCTTGTTGTGACCCTTGAAGATCGTCGGTTTGACGTAGTATCCGTTCGCGAGTTCTCCGCCGAGACCGTTGCGCGAGCCGCCTGCCAACACTTCAGCGCCTTCCTGCTTGCCAATGTCGAGATAAGCCAGGATCTTCTCCAACTGGTCGCTCGATGCCTGAGCACCGATCATCGTTGCCGGGTCAAGAGGATTGCCCTGTTTGATGGCTTCGACGCGCTTGACCGCCTTCTCCATGAAACGGTCATAAATCGATTCCTGGATAAGAGCGCGGCTGGGGCACGTGCAAACCTCGCCCTGATTGAGCGCAAACATGGCAAAACCTTCCAGTGCTTTGTCCAGGAAGTCGTCATCCTCCGCCATGACATCGGCAAAGAAGATGTTCGGCGACTTCCCGCCGAGTTCAAGCGTCACCGGAATGAGGTTCTGGCTCGCATATTGCATGATCAAACGACCGGTTGTTGTCTCGCCAGTGAACGCGATCTTGGCGATCCGCGGGCTAGACGCGAGAGGTTTACCAGCTTCCAGGCCGAAGCCATTGACAATATTGAGGACGCCCGGCGGCAAGAGATCGCCAATAAGCTCAGCCCAGACCAGCAATGACGCCGGTGTCTGCTCCGCCGGCTTGATCACGACGCAATTGCCGGCTGCGAGTGCCGGGGCAAGCTTCCACGCGGCCATCAGGATCGGGAAATTCCACGGAATGATCTGGCCAATCACACCGAGCGGCTCGTGGAAGTGATAGGCCACGGTATCGTGGTCGATCTCGCCGATCGAACCTTCCTGCGCGCGAATGCAGGAGGCGAAGTAGCGGAAATGGTCGATCGCCAGTGGGATGTCGGCAGCCAACGTCTCCCGGATCGGCTTGCCGTTGTCCCAGGTTTCTCCTTGAGCGAGGAGCTCTAGTTTGTCCTCCATTCGCTGCGCGATCGCCATCAGGATGTTGGACCGCTCGGCGGCCGATGTTCTGCCCCATTTTTCCCTGGCGGCGTGTGCAGCATCAAGTGCCGCATTGACATCCTGTTCGCTGGAGCGGGCCACCTCGCAAAGCTTGCCCCCAGTAACGGGCGTGACGTTGTCGAAGTAGCGGCCCTCGATCGGCTCGCGCCACTCTCCTCCGATGAAGTTGCCGTATCTCGTCTTGAACGGCGACTCGACGATCTTCTGATGCAGCATTTGATCCTCCTCCTTGAAAGGCCAGGTTCGGAGCGAACCGGCAAGAGGAAACTGCGCGCGTTTTGCTTTTGGAGAAAGTTGCCCCGGAGAATACCGCACCGCACAGTGTCGCATACATGCGACAGGGCGGCACCAAAGCAATCAATGCAGATTAAGCCGCTTCATCTTCCTGTGCAGCGTTGCACGGCTCATGCCGAGCGCAACGGCAGCCTGAGACACATTTCCCATTGAGCGGGAGAGCGCTCGCACCAAAGCTGCCCGTTCTGCCTCGATCAGATCCTCGTCTGCAGCAACGCTCTGCTCCTGAAGGGCATCGGCAGCGGGCAGCCCCGCCGAAATGCGTCGATCGTCAAGCTGCAAGGCCAGTCGCGCAGCGCGAGTAGCGCCAATGACGAGGTCGTGTCGGTCGACGGCGAGCAGTGCCGCAGTCGGGTTGTTTGCGGCAGGAACCATAACGAAGCGAGCTCCAGCAAAGGCACTTCTGAAAAGATTGATTTCGATACGCAGGGCCGCATCACGGACCATCTGGCCGAGGATTCCCAACGTGATCTCGTTTATCTCGTCGCGACACGTCGAGATGTCAAGCGCGGCGGCCAACTGGCCGCGATGATCCCTGATCGGCGCCGTTGTGCAGCTCAGATTGATGTTTGAACTGAAGAAATGCTGATCCCGCAGGATGGTGACAGAACGCTCGTCGGCGATGGCAGTCCCGATGCCGTTGGTGCCAATGCTCGCTTCGGTCCAAACGGAACCGGTCCACAGGCCAAGTTCATGAAAATGCCGGTCATCACCCGCCAGACCCCGGCGTTCGAGCGCCACGCCATTGTGATCGGTGAGTATGAGGCAACAGCCGCTCTTGCCCACTGTCGCAAACAAGCGATCCAGTTCGGCCGACGCGTCGGCAATCAGTTTCTCGGAGTCCTCCCGAGATCTCTTCAGCTCCTGCTCGGAAAGGCGAAACGGCGCACGCATCTGCTCCGGGGCAAGTCTGTGCATGGCAATACACCGCCGCCAGGACGCAACGATGGATGAGTTTGCAACAGCAGCATCCCTTTGAGTGCACGTGTAGACGTGCTCCGCATGCGCAGCGAGTTCACGCATTGGCTCCTCCAACCAATTGTACGAGCAATTTGGCGTAAAGGCGTCACTTTGGCAATTCTGGGCTCGGCAACGGGGGAGGTCATGGCGAATATTGCCGTCCACCAACTGTCGCACTATTGCGACACACAGCCGATCAATCACCCGATACGACCGGCTGTGTGCCGTCGGCGCCGAATTTCAGGCTCCGGCAGCCGGTCCTTGCTGCAGCCGAAAAATTCGGCGATAGGTTTATCGGTTGCGCGTCATTTATCGCCAGCGCAGCAGCAGGATATGGGATACCGCTTGCTTGAAAACACTTCGACGCCATTCGATCTCAGGCGTAGCCAGGCAGCGCTCCCGAAACGGCGATCGTCCCGGCATCAGTCCCGTCGACATCGCCGAGCACAATTCCCGAACGACGCTGAGGCTGCTTCGGCGCCGCGGCCCGCTCACGCGTCAAGAGCTTTCTAGGGAGCTTGGCCTGACGGAACCGGCCATTACGGGAATTGTCCGCCGCCTTGCGCTGGCCGGTCTCGTTTGCGAGAGAAAGCGTTCCACAACAGCACACTACACCGCCGCAGAATTCGGATTGCGTGGCGAAGCGCGCTACTCTCTCGGTTTGCGGATCAGCAAGCTGGATGGCGAGATCATCTTGATGGATCTCGCGGGTGAGATCGTCCGCCGGCAAACCTTCACAACGCCCAATGATTTCGTAAACGCAGTTGCCGACCTTCGCGGAGCGTTCGGTGAGAGCAAGCTTGTCGGGTGCGGTGTCGCAACATCGCCCGACGCCTTTATGGATCGCCAGCAGATAGAAACCGTCTTGGCCGCAGACAGCGAGGTTCTTTTCTTCCTCGATGACACCGAGGCTGCAATCGAAGCCGAGCGCACCATGGGTATCGGAGATCCGGAAGGCGGAATGGTCTTGATCCTCACCGACTGCTCGGTTCGCGCAGGCCTCCTGATAGGCGGCAGGGTGTTCCGGGGAATCCATGGCCGCGCCGGGCAAATCGGCGACATGCGCTCGGGTGTTGACGGAGCTAGTCTGAACGATGTTGCAACGTTGCCATCCCTGGAAGCTGCCTCAGCCGACAAAGAACGCTGGGTCGCGACCGCTGCACGCCATCTGCACGAGGCGGTGCTTGCCGTGTCAGGCTTTATAGCGCCGGGTGCCATCCTCCTCGGCGGCTCCCTGCCCGATACCGTCCTCGATGAGGTGATCGAGTGCATGTCGCGCGAACGCGACGCCAAGATCCGCGACCTTGTTATTGCGCCATGGATCCAACAGATCAGACGCGCGACGTTTCCCTGGGCTGGCGTCGCGCTCGGTGCCGCCTTGCGCCCCATGGACGCGATAGCACTCCCGGATATACGAGCATAAACGACGGCGACAGTCACCCCATGCTACGCAGGCATCAAATCGGATGTCGGGGCAGGATGACCGCCAAGCGGGTTGCGGACCCGTTGCGCAGGCTCCGCCGAGGGAAGCCCAAGCCCATGGGCCAGCGCAATTGCAGCGGCGCCAAGTGCTGCGGCATCTTCGGACCCTGCTGCCCTGTGCAGCGACGGCGCCTGTGCTCCGAGGCGGCTGACTTCCTCGTGCACATAGACGAGGAGTTCGTCGATCAATCGAACCGGAAAACGACCCCCTATGAGTACGCCTTCGGGGTCGACGATCATGCCTATGTTGACCACCGCTTGCGCGATCTTGACGCTCACCTTGCGCAACCACGCACTGACGAGATTGCGGCCGATCTCATCGAGCTCCAGGAGATCGGAGGGTGTCATCGCCTTGACCCCGTTTCGCTGTAGATAGTCGAGCAGAATAAAGAGTGAAAACATCTCGCCCAGCGGTTGCGTCGTGCCAGCATGGGGCCCCTCATCGAAGACAACAGGCAGCCAGCCGATTTCTCCTCCGATACCACTGGCCCCCTTGTGGCGCACACCGTCGATCACCAGGCTGCCGCCGAGACAGGCATTCGCCAAAATATAGAAGAAACTGTCGATTTCCGTCCCAAGACCATATTCAATCTCACCGAGCGCGGCAGCGTTGGCGTCGTTGTCGATAAAGACCGGGTGATCGGAAAGCGACTCCAACGCGCTGCGCACGTCATAACCGTTCCAACGCCTATATTCGGCAGGAAACCCGATGACCGGCACCTCGCCGAGCCAATCTGGGATGGCGAGCCCAATGCCTGCGAGCCGGCTCTCCTGAATGATCCTGCGACGACGAAAGAACGAAAGCGCCTCTCCCACGAGGGCAACGAAGTCGTCGGGCAACAGAAATCGGCGCTCATGGTGGATACGACCCCGTACAGTGCCGACGGCGTCCACAGCAACGATCGTAAGATGGTCGCGATCGATATTCGCTCCGATGGAGAAAACGCCATCGGGATCGATTTCCAGTTCAATGGCCGGCTGCCCCCTCAACCCGTGTCGACGCCGTGCCTCCATAACAAGGCCCTCATCGAGCAGACGCTCGACGATCCGCGTCACAGCCTGTTTGGTGAGCCTCGACTGCTCGGCCAGTTCCGTGCGTGAGATCGGTCCGCCACGATGGATGGCGGAAAGGATCATGGCCCGGTTCGCGGCCGCAGCCTGCTCCGTGTTCGAGCCCGATACCAACACCCTCAATCCCTTCCGCATCGCCAAAGCATGTCTCAAGCAACACTACGTGAATGGATGCAATAGAAAAAGGAGCCAGTAGTGGTTCCTTCACTTGGTTCAATGAGTCACGCCTTCGAAATCCACCAGCTTTTAACCTCGAAGGGATAAAGCCCTGTAACCGGCGTGTCGGACATTGGCTCCTCCAGAATGCTGACTGTTCCCCGGTTGCGCCAGTTGGACGGGAGCGTCAGCTCGAATGCTCCGCGACGGCCTGCCGGTTCGTAAACGCGCACGATCAGACCGTGACCTTCCTCCGCAGGCTTGACGACCGAAAGCGCGGCATCGATCCCCGTTGCGCCAAGCGGTTGCCAGCTGCCGAGTGCGCGCCCCCTCGCAGGCACCGCCAGAAGCGGCTGATTAAGGTCTTCGGCCTCTTCCCGCACACCGCCCTCGTACCACGTCCCTTCGTGGGGCATCAGCGCATAGCTGAACGTCTGCAATCCTTCGTCGGCAAGCGGATCCGGATAGATCGGCGAACGCAGGAGAGAAAGGCCAAGCACGTTGCCGCGCACGCTATGTCCATATTTCGCATCGTTTAGAATGGCGACGCCGAATCCCGGCTCGGACAAGTCAGCAAATCGATGCGCGGGCGCCTCGAACATTGCCGCGTCCCAGGAGGTGTTCGAATGGGTCGGCCGCTCGACCACACCATAAGCGCATTCGAAGGTTGCCCGCGCGTTGCGTACCGCCACGCTCGTCTCCGTGCGCAGGAAGGTTCGGCGATCATGCCAGTCAAGTTCGGTTTCAATATCGAGGCGCCGGGAATTGGCGCCAAGCGACAGCACTTGCGTGATGCGCGAATGCCGCCACGTTCTAACGATTCTGATCGCCGCCCGGTGCGGGCCGTTTTCTATCACCTCGAGGCTGTCGAGCGCAGTGATCTCTTCACCGCGCGCGGCGTAGTCCTCCTCGATGTCCCAGGCATCCCAATTGCGCGGTTTGTCTACGGGGTAGACGAAGAGGCGATTGCCGCCTCCTTCCAGGGCTTCTCGACCGCTCGCCTTGTGAACGATGCTTGCGATTGAACCATTTTTTGCCAAGCTGACTTTGAGAATGGCGTTTTCGAGATGGTTACGGCTGACTGATAGGCCGGGCGCGGGCAGCAGCGCCTCAGGGCCGACCACAGCAATCCCGAGGGGCGCGATCATGGTTTCGGAGGAAACAGTTCGTCCCCCCGGAAGCATCAGCCCCAGCGGGCGTGCTGACAAAGATGGGTTGACAACGAGGACGTTGTCGCCGGGCCCAGGGGACAACTGCGCAGCGATTGCTTCCATAGCACTGGTCTGTGCCGCTTTCGCTTCGGCAATTACGGTTTCAAGCTCGTTGGCGGCATCGACGTAGACTTCCGCGATAGATGAACCTGGCAGAATGTCATGGAATTCATTCTTCAAGACGACGCGCCACTGTGGCTCCATAGACTTCGCTCTTTCGCCACCCAGCAGACACGCAAGACCAAACAGTGTTTCAGCAGTAATGAGACTACGCTCGGCCTTACGGTGCAGTCGCTTTACGACGCTTTGGCTCGTCAGTGTGGCGCGGTGCAGCTCGAGGTAGATCTCGCCGCGCCATACTGCCAGATCCTTCCGCGTTGCGGCCTCGTGCGCTTCGTTGAAGAAGTCGTGCACCTTTGTCCACCTCGCCTTTGGCAAGGTCGGAAACACCCTGAGCTGCTTCTCGCGGACGATCATCTCAGGTGTCACGCCGCCACCCCCGTCACCATAGCCTACCGCAAGCAGGGTGGTGTGGTGCTTGTCCTTGTCCCTGAAGTTTCGCCAGGTCGGCACGAAGCAGTCCGGTCTCACGAAGCCGTTATACCCATGCATTGGGTTGTCGAACGTATGGGACAGCACGCGGCTCCCGTCGAGGCCCTCCCACCAGAAGAGATCGGAAGGAAATTTATTCGTCTCCGACCAGTTTACCTTGATCGTGAAGAAACTGTTCATGCCGCCCTGGCGCAACAACTGCGGAAGGGCGCCGGAGAAGCCGAAGCAATCCGGCAGCCAGCAGACGCTGTGGCGAACGCCGAACGTCTTCTCGAAATAGCGCTGTCCGTAGAGGATCTGACGGCTGAGGCTTTCACCAGTGGGCATGTTCGTGTCGGGCTCGACCCACATGCCGCCGATTGTTTCCCACTGTCCTTCGCGGGCGCGCTCGACGATCCGCTCGAGAAGCGGCGGGTCGTCCTCGGCGATTTGCGCATAGTAGTGAGCAGTCGACTGGTTGAAGCGAAAATCGGACGACTGTTCCATGAGGGACAGCGCCGTGTGGAACGTCCGGCGCATCTTCCGCCTCGTTTCGCCATAGGGCCAGAGCCAGGCCAGATCGATATGCGCATGACCGGTCAGGGCGATCTCGCCCTGCGGCGGGAAACGTTCCCTCAATGTCTTAAGTCGCGTAAGCAGCGTCTCGTAAGCGGAAACGACGCTCGCCCGCTCGGCCTGATTGAGCCCTTCCGGCGAGGCTTCCAGCGGCGGGAGGCGCCAGATTTTTTGCTGCATCGGCGATGAGGCTGTGCGCGCCACATAGGCTGCGCTTGCAGACGGCCACTCCAACCCGCGCATGGAATCCTCAGCGAGATCGAGGAGGTGCGCAACAACCTCATGCTGCTCAAGAATATCGACCGCCTCACAGATCTGACGCAGAAGTAGCCAAAGATCGTTGACTGCCGTATCCAGCCAGATCAGCGCTGCGCATTCCAGCTTCGGGCCGCGGACCGGCTCCCCGAACGGCAAGCGTGCCACCGTTTCCGATGCGATCTTGACCTTCCGCGAAGGCAGGAGGAATTCGCGGTGATAAGGATCGAGGCCAAGCCTCCTTTCGTTTCCCGCTTCGTCGGTGACGGTGATCAGACTTTCCCCGCCGAGATCGAGAAGAAGACGCGCATCCTCCAACGGCCAGCGATCGGGCACTTTAGCGGTCGCTGCAAAATGAACGGTTCCGTCGCTGCGCGACCAAGGCGCACCAATGGCAATCGGCTCGCCGTCGAACGTCCAGCTGTCGATTTGAACGGTTTCACGCGAGCGCCAGTATTCGAGTTCCGCGCTGCGGACACGGATGCGTTCAAGGCGTTGAGGCAGCGTAAGCGTCATTATGATATCCTGCGATTTTGAACCAAAACTCAGCCCTTGACGGCACCTGCCGTCATCGCGCCGAGGATGAACCGTTGAAGGCAAAGGAATGCCACGATCGCCGGTACGACCGATACGAGGCAGGCAGCGGCGAGGAGTTGAATAGAAGAATCGTTCTGTGTCCCCGCGTATTGAAAGATGCCGACACCGATCGGCATCAGAGATTCCTTGCTGATAAGCAAAAAGGGAATGAGGAACTGCGACCAACCCGCAATCACGGTAATGATGAAGGCAGACGCAATACCCGGTGTCGACAACGGCAGGATGATCCGCCAGAAGACCGCGAAATGGCTGCATCCGTCGATAAGTGCTGCCTCATCGAGGCTGCGCGGAATGCCATCGACGAAGCCCTTAAGGATCCAGGTCACCATCGGGGCGGCAAGCGCGATATAGACCATGGCGGCGCCGAAGCGGCTGTCGGTTAGTCCGATGGCCGCCATGTAGCGATAGAGCGGCACCATGATGACGAGCGGTGAGATCATCTGGAAGGCGAGGAGGACCATCATCCATGGACCTTTCCCACGAAACGGAAAACGCGAAAACGCGTAGGCTGCTGGCAGTGCCACTGCCAAGCAGCCGATCGCGCTTGAAGCGGACAGGACCAACGCATTCCAGAGGTACCCGGAAAACTTGTCGGAGGATAGGATTGCCATGAAGTTATCGAGCGTCGGTGCCTTTGGGATGAACCGGCTGACACCGAGAAACACTTCCTTGCGTGTCCTTAGCGCCAATGAAAGAAGCCAGAGCAATGGCCAAGCAAAGAACAGGAACGTGGCAGCCAGAAACATATAACTGAAGACGTCGCCTAGCCGATCTTCCCTTGACGTTCTCATGCCGGCTCCCCTCGCGGAAGGAAGCGCGCATATACTAGCGCTAGGCTGAGGCTGATGACGAGCATCAGGATTGATAACACAGCGCCGGCCGCAAGATCGTAGTTTCGGAACACCACGTTGAAGGTGTAGAGCGAAAGCACTTCCGTTGCCCGTCCAGGCCCGCCACCGGTCAGCGAGATGATGGCATCGAAGGTATTCAGCGTCTGGATCGTGATCAGGATCATGTTGACAAGGATCGCAGTGCGCAGTTGCGGCAGGGTGATGTAGAACATTCGTTGCCGCGCATTCGCGCCGTCCATCTCGGCCGCCTCGTAGAGTTCGGGATCGATCACCTTGATGGCGGCATACATGACGACCATCGAGAACGCGGTCCCGCGCCAGACGTTGGAGATCACAACCGACCACATCACCATGCCGGGATCGGAAAGCCACTGTACAGGCGCAGCCCCCACCATTCGCAACAGGCTGTTCAGGCCACCGAAAGGCGCCTCGTTAAACAACATCTTCCAGATAATGCCACCGGCAATGCCGGGAACGACCCAAGCGACGAGCGCTGTGGTGCGCACGATTGTTGATCCAAAAAGGCCACGGTTCTCGCTGCGCACGATGACCTGGGCGATGAAGAAGCCGAGAACCTGTTGCGCGACGACGCTGGACGCGGTGAACACGAAAGTGACCCAGACAATCTGGCCAAGCTCAGGTCTTGACAGTGTACGGACGATTGTTTGCAGCGTGTATTGCTCGTGCGTGCCGACGAGCGAAATATCGGTGAACGCAAAGCGAAACACCTCGATTAACGGATAGAGATAGAAGACGCCCAGCACCAGGATGAGGGGGACGAGCCAGGGCAGGGGCGATGGATTGCGCCGGTGCATGGTACTTATGCCAAGGCTTTGGAGATGCTCAGCCGCAATACTAGCATTCATCTTCGGTCAGTCCTGGTCCATTGTCCTTAGGGCCGGCAGCGCGGAGGAGGGACTGCGCGCCGCCGATCGATCGCTCAGCTCCGCTTGAAGGCGCTGAGCGACGCACTGAAGGCTTCGTCTACGGCTGCCTCGGTCGCCTGTGTGCCGGTCAAGACTTTGCCCATCATGATCTGAATCTGGTTGGAGATCTCGGGATAGACCGGCGCCCACGGCCTTGCCTGACCAACCTTGAGCGCGGCAGCGAATGTCTTGTTCGCATCGCTCGAAAACACCTCGTACTTATCATAGAGGTCAGCACGTGTGGGAAGCTGCTCCTGCAGCGCATTGGCCGGTCCCATGTAAACCTCGCGTGCGAGATCGGCGCAGACCTTGACCTTAGCGGCATCCTTGCTGAAGGCGGCAACGGTCCAGCCACCAGTGCCGGTAGAGCGCTGATCAGCCGTTGGTCCTGGGAGCGGCGAGAAGCTCCACTTCGCGAATTCGTCCGGATCAAGCGCCGTCCTCAGCTGGGCATACTGCCAGTTGCCGCCAACAAAGAGCGCTGTTGTGCCGGCTGCCGCAGCCGCATTGAAGTCATCGTAATTGCCGATTGTTGCCACACGCTTCGGTGCTGCCCCGGACTCCACAAGGTCGCGGTAGTAATTGACAGCCTTGATGAACTTCTCGCGGTTTTCGCCCTCGCCGAAGATTGGCTTACCTTCATCATCGACCAATTTCCCGCCCTGCGCCCAGAAATTCGCGAGCCAGTCGAAGGTCGTTCCCTCATAGCGGCTGCCGTTGAACAGGACACCTTCCATACCTTGTTCGACAGACGACAATGCCGCCTTCTTCAGGTCGTCCCATGTCTTGGGAGCGTCCGGAACGATATCCTTGTTGCGATAGAGGACACGCAGATCCGTCGACCACCACCACGCGTAAATGTTGCCATCGGCACCGGTTATTCCGTCGCGGATGAATGGAAAGAGTTGGGCGATCTCGTCCTTGCTGAAGTAGGGTGAGAAGGACTGCAGTACACCGGCTTTCTTAAACAGTGGCAGCACGAAGGAATCGACGGCTGCGCAATCGGGAGCCGAACCCGATTTCGCCTGCTCGAGCATGCGCGCCTGCTCCTGCCCGATGTCACCCGACATCATCTGCAGTTCGATTTGCCAATTGGGACGCTTGGCAATGAAGTCGTTGAATAACTTGGAATAGCCCTGGGCATAAGCCGGTTCGTTGTTGCGCGGGCCATCCGTGGTCATGCGGAAAACCATCTTGTTGGGCGCGTCCGGCCGACCGACGATATCTCCGGTGATGGTGTCTTGAGCGTTGCTGAGCTGCGGCAGCGTGAAAATCGTGCTGGCAGCAAGCGCAAGAGTAATTGCCTTCTTCCTCACCCTGTTTCCTCCCTGATCGGGATCGAAATCTCTCTGCCTCCAACATTGAGCATCTCGGATCCGACAATTAGATTAAGTCACTTTTCTTTGGTGTCAAGGTAGCGTGCAGTATCGCGGCGGGAATGGCACTATGATTTCAACCAACGAGCGTATGCGACATTATCAAAAACGAAAATGCTCGCAATTTCAGTGTCCACCTTCGCGCGTTGCGCGTGTCACGATGAAGTCACGACACGGCCCCTCAAGCCTGTGCTTTAACGTTGCGGGGTAGAGTGAACAGGAAGGCACCACGAAGCGTCTCATGCCTAGTTGTGGTGACAGTGATGTGAATGATCATTTATAGACGCATGACCCGCGACGAGGCGCTTCAGAGCGCTGACATCATCGTTCAGGCCTACGCCAAACCACCCTGGTACGAAGAGTGGTCCATCCAAAACGCCATCTCCCGCATAGACGAACTGACAACAACCCCTATGTGCCTTGCGGTGGCAGCGTTCGACAGAGAAAGGCCCATCGGCTTCGCCTTTGGCTTGCCGCACACGTCTGTGATGGGTCGCGGAATTCACGTAGCGGAGATAGCGATACGTCCACAGCACCAGCGCTCGCGAATTGGTTCTTGCCTATTGAATCGATTGGAGGAGGAGGCGCGCATTATGGGCTACGTGCACGTTTGGCTTGTCTCCCGCAGCGCCGGCGGCGTTGCTGAATACTATAAGAGCAACGACTATCAGCAGTCCGAAAAGCTCTGCGTCTATTCAAAGAAATTGAAATAGGCCGACGCATTGCGCCGGCCTATCCTCGCAGTCCCCTCAGTATATCAATTCAGGCAAGTCGCCCCTTTTGAGGCGAGTACGTCCGTCAAACCCTCATGCGGACCGTCCCCGATCTCACGCAGAACTTCATTCAGCGCCATCCCGAGGTAGTGCATCGCCCCTACGAGGTCGACGTCTTCGGCCGCGTATTTTGCGTAAGCGATCATGCGCGCCAGTGCGACGAGTTCGTCCAAATCGTCAGAAGATCGCTCACTGCTGCCCAAGCCGATCGGTCTGTTTTCCGATGCTGTACTCATTTCCGTTCTCCCTCGAACGGCCGAAAGAATATTCACATACGCGCAAAAGGCCCGTGAAAAACGCGTGACACACGTTATTGTTGCATTTGATATGGGCGCAGACGAAATACAGCTTGACCGATCAAATAAATAGCTTGTTGAAGTGCCATGTACCTTCAGCATGGCGAGAATGATCATTCGCCTTCCGAATGGCCTCGATAAGGGCGAGAGCGTCTGCCCGCTTCTGGTCGACCTCGTTCGATCGAAGCAGGGCGAGCAATTGCGGCTTATCTGCTGCGGGAACATCGACATTTGACACGATTGAGCGCCATGTCCGGGCCTTGAAGAACAAGCTTGCCGCGGCGGTCTCGATCGCAATCCGTAGCCTCCGGGCCAAGGCCTGACGAGCCTCAAGCTCGTCAAGTGTGGCCCTCACATTGACCAGCGGTACAGTCAGCGCCTTGTATCCAAGCTCTCCCGGTCCATGCAGTAATGCCACATCGGAATCGTCGATTGTCGCGCCCGACTCGTACTCGCTGTAGATACGACCAATTCCGACCATGCCGAAAGCCCTGCACTCAACCGCTCGCAACGCGCCCATGCTTGCGGCGCCAAATACGCGGACGCCCTGCGAAAGCGCGTAAAGGATTTCCTTGTGCCATACCGGTACGGTGTATTCGAAACCGCCATCGACGATGCCGATGGCAAGCGCCCCCCTCTCTACGGCAGCTCGAACGTCGCCTTGAATGGCAGGCGGGCAAATCGTCACCTCCTCCCGAAACAAGAGGCCAGCTTCAGGCAGGCTTGGACCAACAAACACGACCTTCATGAAAACAGCGCCTTTGCGATCGCACGTGCGCCAAAGCGCCGTGCGCGCGCGCCCTCGGGATTTTCGAGACTAGGAACGAAGACTTTGACAACATGAAAGGGCAGGTGCGGATCGCTCAGTCTTAAGGCGATCACGGGCGCAATCTCCGCGTCACGCAACGCATTGAGGACGGCCTCGATATGCGCCCTGACGCCGTGCCACTGTGAGGGTACGTTCCTTATTGGAGCGGTCGGTATGGCATCCAGAGCGCGCAGGGTCTCGAAAGGCGCAGGCTTCTGAAACGCCTCCAATGAGAGGTCGTCGCGTGCACCGCTGATATAGGTGATCCTGGATTGGACGGCCTCGGTGATCGCCCGAATGGCAGCCCGTACAGGTGAAAGATGCGCGCCGTTGCCCCCTGTCACTTCGACAAAGCGAATGCTCTCTTTAGGCTTCGCAGGCCCGAGGATTGCGGTAAAGCAGGGGACAGCGATGTCACTCGTCATATCGAACAGGCGCATCACCAGCCCCGCCGCCTCGATCTTTCGAACAAGGTCCTCCACGACCGGGTCGTCGAAGCCTAGCGGATCGAAGCACCGCGCGAACCGATCCTCTTCGCTGCCGATCTGCCAGAGACAATGGGCATCGCGTTCGATACGCTCAAGCACCCCATGCAGGATGGCCTCCTCCTCCGTATTGCCGGAGGCAAGACCATCCGAAGACATCCAGTAGCGGTTGTGTCGCGTCCTGTCCAAGAGCGCCGCCTCGTACGGGACATATATATCCTGGCCCGTCAGGAGTTCCTTGCCGCGCGCCCAGTCAAGCTGCTCGTCCGGCCGGATGTCCTCCTCCCGGTCGCCGATCAGGCAGGAAAGCGTATCGAAAGAAAAGCCTCCGTTCTGCAGAGCCTGAGCCGACGCGCGCAGGATCGGGACGACCGGATTGTTTGCAACGACCCGTTCCAATGCTTCCATGACGGCCGACGCCTTGGCGTCGTCGTCGGTTATCCCCTTGCCCTGGGCGATCGCGACCGATCGCCCATTTGGCACGTAAGCACACCACACCGGTATGCCGATGTTGTCCAAACCCGTATGGCGGGCCACGCGCGTTATGCCGAAATCCGCCAGCAAGGGCGCGGTTCGGGCAAGTGTTTCAGAGGGTGGGATCGTCCGATCGGAATAGGAAGCAAGCTTAACGGTAGTCAGGGGTGCGGCTCGAAGTGACCGGAGAACGCCGCCTTCGCCGTAGAAACCGCAACCGCGAAATCCACCTTCTTAACGACGGTGGCACCCGCTCTGCGCAGGTCCGCGATCTTTGCCAATTCACCGGCTGGCGGAAGTTCCTTGATCGTCCCCGTATCGAGGTCCGCAATCCAAAGCTTGGCGTCCCCTGCAATGCCAATTATAACTGCCCTTGACATGACGTTTCCTTTCGTTGGTGTCAAAATCCAGCTTTCAAAAGCCCCTCTCTGTAGAGATCCTTCTGCCATTGCTCCTTCATGGGAACGACGGCGAGCCATTTTTCCACATCGAAGACTGGGTTCAGCGCCTCCGCACGCTGTCGATAGAACTGGGCCCGCTTGCGGTCGCCGATCATTGCACAACTCGCAGCCGCAATGCGGTAAGCCGGCGCCTTGTCCTTCATGGCTTCCACATAGGCAATGGCGTCGTCGTACTGTTCGAGGAAGTAGCTTGCGCCTGCGGCACACCACAGATAGCTATCCGGTGATAAGGGATTAAGCGAGATCGCCTTCTGGATCTTTTCTAAAGCCTCCTTGGGCCGGGAGGCGTGCACCAATGTGTCGGCATGGCTATAAATCACGTCGGCGAAATGCGGGCTCAATTGCTCTGCATGGCTAAGAGCCGCCACGCTAACATCAACGTCGCCGAGATAGAGTTTTGTCACGCCGAGCTCCCTGTAGCCGCTGGCGAAAGCCTCATCCCGCTCAATTGCCTTCAATGAATTCTGCTCCGCAAGCCCCAACAGTTCCGCATTGCCTTGGGCCGTCAGCAGCCACTCGCTGGTATAGGTCCGTGCCAGGCCGGTAAATGCCGGGGAAAAGTCCTGATTGTATTTCAACGCCTCCTTGAACGCCGCTCTTGCCCTGCGAATGTGCGGCAGCGTCAGTTTGCTCAGCAGGCTCGCACCCACAAGGTAAGAATGATAGGCCTGTGGGTTCGCCTCCAGGCTCAGCCGGGCTTGCTCCTTCCTGGCAAGCTCATCCACGACCGATGACGAGAGGTTTAGAGCAATGAGCCGCCGCTGGGTCGGCAGTGTTGCCGCGGTCATGGGAAAACGCGTCGCCCAGATAATTTCATCGGTTGGAAAGTAGATCAGCTGAGCGTAGAGCCCCTCGACGGAGAGCCTCGTATCGAGCAGATAGGAGATCGAATGACGGGCAATCATCGCGGCTTTGTCGGAATCTCGGCGAATTTGCTCGGCAGTATGGGGTGCGACGATGGAAATATTCCTGAGAGCACATAGCTCGATCGTGACATCCTCAATCAGCGCACCGGCAAGCGAGAGTCCCACGACGTTGCCCTGGGATGTCGGAGGAAGCAAAACCAATCGGGGCAGGTTCGAAGCAAGTCGTTGTTCCGGCTCGCGCAGGTTTGCATTACGCGCCTCGGCCGGTGGGGCATGGCCCCTTGTCTGGCTCTCACCCGGAGACGGCAGATCCGGGTTGGCAATTCCGGGCAGCCCACGCAGGATCGCTCGGACCTGCTCATCGTTCGGATCCTGTTCAAGAAGCTGCAGGGCAGCCCCAGACACCGTTCGGTGATTATCGGCGGACTGGCCAGATGAGGCCGCCGCCAAGAGCAACTGACGCAACTTAGCCCGATGGCTGCGCTGCTCCCTTGCGATCCAGTTGTCAATCGCTTTGCTTGCTGAACGAAGATTGCCGACGAAATCACGCTGAAGCAGCTCGCTGCTCGCTTTCAGCCTTTCCATCGGTGAACCTTCTCGATCGAATGTCTGCACATCGATCGTCAGGACGTGCGCACGCAGCCCCACCGACGCGGACGTGATCCGAAGCGGCGCGCCGTCGCTGTCGTCGATCTGGCGAATGCGGGAGATCAATTTTCTGAGATTGAGGCCAGCCTGATCGGGCTCGGCATCGGACCACAAAAACGTTGCCACCTCTTGGCGAGTAAGGACATGGCCTTTACATGTGAAGAGATAGGCCATGGCCAATAGCGCCTTGGCGGGATACCCAACGGCGTTGCCCGCCTCATCGGTCAGACGCAGTTCGCCAAATGTCTGCAGATGGAGCACCGCCTATCCCCGCGTTTCGTTCGGCCGGTCCCAGCCATCGTGCTCATCCGTGACCGATTGTGTGGAGCCCAGGCTCCTCGCGAGTGCAAGTAGCTTTCGACGAATGTTCGGATCTTCGATCGCAATGAAGGCTCGCGTCAATGCCAAACCTTCCTTCGAGGCTATGAAATTTGCCACCTCGTCGGTGTCAGCACTCAAGCGCAAGCCGGCGGTCTGCGGTTTCTCGTCGTCGAAAAAGAAGCCAATCGGCACCCCGAGTACCTCTGCTATCCGCTGCAGCCGGCCCGCCCCGATGCGATTGACACCCTTTTCGTATTTCTGGAGTTGTTGGAACGTAATCCCCAAGGATTCCGAAAGGCTAACCTGGCTCAGGCCAAGCAGCTTTCGCCGCAACCTGACACGCTCGCCCACATAGGCATCAACAGCATTTGGAGTTTTGGCCTTCATGGCATTCCCCGTTTTTCTCGTGCCAGACTAGCATTGTGCTGATATTGGTAAAAAATACAACCGAGAGTAAATTATTTCAAGGAGCTAATTGCTGTCTCGTACAGATTTTGCCGCCGCTCGTGAATTTGACCGCATCCGGCAATACAGCCAAGGCCGATGGGTTGAGGCGGCAATATTGCCCCATGCTGTACTGCCGACCCTGAGCAGTATATATCGTGACCGCTCCATTTATGGTAGTGTCACGTCGATTTCACAAGCCGACCCGATTTTTTATGATTATGTTCGAGGCACGGTTAAGTTGAAGCTTTGGCCGCCAATAGCTCATTTAAAGACTAACGGCGGCAGGACCTTTTCGCTGGACTGAGCGATAAGCGGGGCTGTCATTCGACAGCGTCTCAGTTGTCCCGAATAGGTACGCTGCTTAACCAACATCAGCATTCAACGCACATCAAGTGTGCCAAATCGACCGGAGAAGGGCCATGGAATTACGTCCTATAATCATCAGCCACGCCGACAGGCTTTCCGCCTGCCGCGAAAAGATAGAAGAAGCCGTATATCTGATCATCCAGGGAGAAAAGCTCGTCGGCTTCTCGTCGACCGAAATCGCCATGGCGATTGCGGACGTTGCTGACGACTACATTCTCGCGGCCTCGAGGAAGCGCGTGGCAACACACTGAGCCATGCGCTGTGATCAAGCGCGCCCCATCTGTGATAGCGCAATCCGCAAAGGTTCGTCCGAGACGTAGATCAGGCCCCCGTATGGGTGCGCCATGTCGTTAATGATGAAGACCGCACCTCCGACAGACAGCGCGCAGACGATGATGATCGACAAGACAGTGCCATTGTGAGGTGACAAAAGGCCAAACGTGAGAAAGATCACGATCAGCCAGAATGTCAGCACAACCAGGAAGGCGCTCGGAAGTCCTTCGTTTCCAGTCTCGAGGACCAGCCAATGCGCCTCAGCGATGCCGCTGCTGACTTCCAACGCGCGCTCCTTGAGGAGGCGCTGTACATCGTCCCTGGGCGCTAGCGCCCTCAAAAGCTTCTGCACAGGTTCGATGCCGAGATCACCTGCCATCCTCGTGCCAATGGGCTCGCCAGACATGCCTCCCCAGGTCAAGTCGATCCGGGACTTCACAAGATTGGCAAGCTTGGCGCGCGCGTCCGTCGTTTCGGGGCCATACTGCGCCATGACACGGTCTA
This sequence comes from Rhizobium mesoamericanum STM3625, assembly GCF_000312665.1. GTDB lineage: Bacteria > Pseudomonadota > Alphaproteobacteria > Rhizobiales > Rhizobiaceae > Rhizobium > Rhizobium mesoamericanum. Next base: position 1,280,307 of record NZ_HF536773.1, read on the forward strand.
GGAGAATGAGCCGGGCAGCTGACGTTCTCAGTTCAGTTTCCGCATCATCGAAAGTCGTCTTGGCCGACGCAACGAGAAAGCCGAGCGCAAGGGCAGAAAGTGTACCGACGACAGCGGTGGCAAGCTTGATGGCCTCCTTAGAGTCTGCGGACAGGTGATGATCGGGCAGGCGTCGGCTAATCCGCGTGCCAAGCAGCGCCGAGCATGCCAAGAGCAGTGCGATGATGCATCCAGTTTCCAGAGCCGCCATGATGAAGTTGCCCCTCCGGCGCCATCGAACTGAAAGGATTTGATCTCGTCAAGCGCGTTTGTTGCTCCTGGCTCGCGCTATCCGCGATTGCGAGCTTCACCGCTCTCTCGTGTCGCAGCCTATTACGCGTGGCATGCTTTTTTTGTGGAAGTCCGAGGGGGGCGCCATCGAACAGGTAGAGATAGGGGCCTCTCCCTCGGAGAGGCGAGGCCCCTCTTCGCAATATACTTACTGCTGTGTCGTACCGCCAGTCGATGGATTGGCCGGGGCAGTCTTTGCGGGCGCCGTAGGTGGCGCGACGGGCTTCGTCGGCTGAGATCCAGTCGTCGAAGCGGTCGGGTTCAGGTCGGTGCTCGGTCGGTTGAACCACTCCGTAATCGCAAACGCCGCCACGAGGATGACGGCGATCGCGGCAACCCATCCGATCCAGGTTCTCGAGCTGCGGTGCACTGGCGTCGTGCGCAGGTCCGGCTCTGTGCTGGAATTTCGGATGGGGTCATTGGGGTCGTACGTCATGTCGTTTCTCCTCTCTGCAGAAAGAGAAATGTATTGTTCCGACGTTTGTTCCCGATCCGTCCCACTGCGTCTCAAGGCGGTCCAATTCGCCCCAGCTGTGATGAGAAAACCTTTCCGGCCCGCCGTCGGCTTACGTCGGCTGCGCGCCTAACGCGTAGAGGATGCCGCGAAGCTCTGCCAAACCGCGCAGCCGACCGATCGCCGGATAACCAGGCGTCACGTTCTTGTTGAGATCATCCAGCATCCGATGACCATGGTCGGAGCGGAAAACGATGGTCTCGTTCGACCGGCGTCGGCTGTCTTCAGCGACAAGCTCCCTCAGCACCGCAACCATGTCGACGTCGCCCTCAAGGTGCGCGCTTTCGTGGAAGGTGCGGCCATCGCCCTCGCGCTTGGTTGCGCGCAGATGGGCAAAATGGATACGCGATGCGAAGCGACGGGCGATTGCGGGCAAGTCATTGTCGGCGCGTACGCCGAGGCTACCGGTGCAGTAGCACATGCCGTTTGCCTCGGAGGGTACCGCTTCGAAAAGTGCCGCATAGTCGTTGGCCGTCGAAGCGATCCGCGGCAGACCAAAGAGCGAACGCGGTGGATCATCCGGGTGCAACGTCAGTTTGACACCGCGGGCTTCGGCGGCCGGGGTTACGGCCTTTAGAAATTCGATCAGATGCTGGCGCAACTTGCCTGCATCGATGCCGGCATAGGCAGCAAGCCTTTCACGAAACTGCGGGATCGTCAGCGGTTCTGTCGTTGAACCCGGCAGGGCCGACGTTATGATCCGCGTGATCTCGGCAATATCGGTTTCGCTCATTGCATCAAATACTTGGCGAGCACGCGTCAAGTCTTCACGGGAATATTGCTGCTCTGCGCCGACCCGGCGGAGCACAAAAAGATCAAAGGCGGCGAACTTCTCGTGATCGAAGCGCATTGCGGTGGCGCCCGTATCGATCACATGGTCAAGTTCCGTGCGCGTCCAGTCGACGACGGGCATAAAGTTGTAGCACACGATCGCAATCCCGCAGGCAGCAACAGCCTCAAGGCTGGCGATCCACGCCTCGATTTCTGCCTTCGCGCGTCCGCCATTGCGCTTGACCGCGTCGGGGATCGGGATGCTTTCGACGACCGACCAGGTGAGGCGCGAGCGCCCGGGCGGCGTCGTTTCGATCATCGCCTGACGTTCACGCACTTCAGCTTCAGTCCAGGCGCGACCAATCGGGACCTGGTGCAACGACGAAACAATATTCGTGGCACCGGTCTGGCGTACCTCGTCAAGCGTCACTGGCGCCTCTGGCCCAAACCATCTCCAACCTTGACGCATGTATTCCTCCTTGGCCTTCTTTGGCGTTGTCCGCTGTTCAACTCAGCAGAAATAATCGGGATATCGGGTGCGAAGTTCTGCCACATCGGGGATGACGGCACCGAGGTGGTGCATCATAGCCGCGCGCGCCGCCTCGACGTGATGACCCGCTATCGCGTCGCGAATGAGCTCATGTTCGTGCACAACATTGTCCATGCGGCCAAGAGCGGGCAGCGTCAGACGCCGGGCCCTGTCGATCTGCACCTTGACCGTCTTTAGAATTGTCCAGATGCCGGGATAGCCTGCAATGCCAGCGATGGCCTCGTGGAAGGCCTCGTCCTCCTCGTGAAATGCGAATGTGTCGCCAAGGGCGGCAAGCGATCTCTGTCGCGCAATGATGGATTCGAGGCGGGCAATATCGGCTGGCGTCGCGATCTCGGCAGCACGCTCCACCGTTGTGCCTTCCAGCGACTTGCGAACGACGACGGCCTCTGGGATTGCGGAGACCGGAACACGCGACACGACCGTGCCGGATTGTGGGTAGATGTCAACGAGACCGCCCTCGGACAGGCGAAGCAACGCTTCGCGAACCGGCGTGCGGCTGACGTTGAACTCTTCTGCGATCCGCTTTTCCTGCAGCTGCATTCCTGGTGGCATCCGAAGAGCGAGAATATCCGCGTAGAGCCGATCAAAGATCGCGTCGGCTGTTGTCACCCGGCGAAGCTTCGCCGGTCTCTCGGCTCCCAAAGCCGCGGCCGCCGGAACGGGAACAACTGCTGCCTGCATAAGATGCCCTGACATTGACTTGGTCCTGCATACTAGTATATCAATTTATTCCGACTGCCAAGGCACCCCCGAGGAGAAGCGGTGTTTTCGGCAATTATTTCAGGAGGTTTCAGTCATTTAGAGACAGGTTCCGGTCTCCGTAGCGACCGGCCGAGGACGCCTAGCACCGCAATTCCAGCGGCGGATAACAAGAGGAGGAGAAATAGTATGAAAGTTACCCGTAGAACATTTGTCGGGACCGCGACGGGCGCCGCCGTCGCCACCATGTTGCCGTTAAAGGTATTTGCTCAGGCGAAGAAACCGGCAAGCCCAGTCACAATCACGATCGCGGACGTCGCCGGCAACCTGGCGCTGACGCAGGGAATGTTTGAAGCCTACGCCGCGGAAAAGGCCGACTGGGTGTCCAGCTTTGCCTTCACCAAGGCACCTGCACCTGAGCTGCCCGGCAAGATCAAGGCGCAGCAGGCCGCCGGCAAAGTGGATATCGATCTCGTTCTGACAGGAACGGACGCCCTTTCGGCAGGCCTCGATCAAGCACTTTGGATTGATCTCGCGGCACACAAGGCGGAGCTTCCCAATCTCGAGCAGATCCTGCAGCCGCAGGCCTTCAAAATGCAGGCACTTGCCAAGGATCAGGGCGTCGTCATCACCTATTATCCCTCCGGTCCGCTGCTTGAATATATGCCTGACAAGGTACCTACGCCGCCGAAATCGGCACAGGAACTGCTTGACTGGGCCAAGGCCAATAAGAATCGCTTCATCTATGCGCGACCGGCTAATTCGGGTCCCGGCCGCACCTTCCTCATGGGGCTGCCCTATCTCCTTGGTGACAGTGACCCGCGCGATCCAGCCAAGGGCTGGGCAAAGACGTGGGACTACCTTGCCGCACTCGGCGAACACATCGAGTACTATCCGACCGGAACCGGCCAGGTGATGAAAGAGCTTGGCGAGGGGACGCGTGATATCGTCGTCTCCACGACAGGCTGGGACATCAATCCGCGCGCACTCGGGATCGTCCCGGCCGAGGCAAAGGTGCAGAAGCTCGATGGCTTCCATTGGGTGACCGATGCTCATTACGCCGTGATCCCGAAGGGAGTGTCGGACGAGAAGATCGGCGTGCTGATCGACGTCCTCAACTACATCCTGCAGCCCAAGCAGCAGGCAATCGCCTATGACGCCGGCTATTTCTACCCTGGTCCGGCTGTCAAGGACGTCACCCTCGAAATGGCGCCGCAGGAAAGCCAGGAGACGATCAAGGAATTCGGTCGGCCGGAATATGCCGATTGGATCGCCAATAATCCGCTGGAGGTTCCGCTGCAACCAAAGCAGCTGGTTGAAGCCTTCCGTCTGTGGGACGAAAAGATCGGCGCCAAGAAGGGCTGATCGAACGACATCAGCCGGCCCGCGATTTGCTCTCGGGCTGGCCACCTCATTCTGCAGATGGAGATTGGTTTGACCCCGGTTACGAATGCCGCCGCACCCGTGCGCAAGAGCGCACGCCTGGAACTCGATGGAATGCGTCGTGCTTTTGGAGCGTTTAACGCCTTGAACGGCATTGATCTTGCAATCGAACCGGGAGAGTTCGTTGCACTGCTTGGTCCGTCCGGCTGCGGCAAGTCGACCGCGCTGAACTGCATCGCCGGCCTGCTGGCGCTGACCGGCGGCGAAATTCGCCTTGGCGGCACACGCATCGACCAACTTGAACCTGAGCGTCGCGGCTTTGGCATGGTCTTCCAGAGCTACGCGCTGTTTCCACATATGAGCGTTCGCAAGAACGTCGGATTCGGCCTTGCAATGCAGGGTATCAAAGGTCCGGAGGCCGACCAGCGTATCCGAGATGCCCTGGCCATGGTCCGCCTCGAAAGCCAGGCCGACAAATTGCCGGGCCAGCTCTCTGGCGGGCAGCAGCAGCGCGTGGCGATCGCCCGCGCCATTGTCATTCGCCCGCCAATCGTGCTGATGGACGAACCGCTCTCGAACCTCGACGCAAAACTGCGGCTCGAGATGCGCGCCGAAATTCGCGGCATCCACGACCAGATCGGGTCCACCACAATTTATGTGACGCATGACCAGGACGAGGCGCTGTCACTTGCCGACCGCATCGTCGTCATGAGCCAAGGCAATATCGAACAGATCGGTTCGCCACAGGATCTCTACCAACGGCCCGTGAATGTCGAGGTTGCGGATTTTATGGGCTTCAGGACCCGTGTTTCAGGTCGCATTACGCGCGTGTCCGGCGACGAGGCCGAGATCGAGGCCGCCGGCGCCCGCCTCACGGGCACGATGCGGTCGCCGCTCAGGGTTGGCGACGCCGCAATCCTGTCCGTCCGCCCGGAAGATCTTGTCGCTTCAGGCGGCGAGGGGATTGCCGCCACAGTCAGCAGCATGGAATATCGCGGGCGCGCCTTCTTCGGCATGGCCCGGGCGTCCGACGGCTCGGAACTTTATTTTCGGGCTGACGAACCGTTGGCGCGGGGAGCATCAACCAGGCTGCAACCGGCTGCCGGCCGGGCACTGGTCTTTGCGGGAGCGGCTGCATGAGCGGACCGTCATTGCAAACACGTCTTGCCGCCCGAGGACTCGATGGCACGACACTGCTGCTGCTGCCTGGTCTGACATTCATGATGGCGCTGTTTGTCTACCCCTTTCTCTATGGGCTGGTCGATTCCCTCCTGCCGAAGGAGGGTTCGTGGTACGCCAACTATACGAAGTTCTTCAGCGATCCATTCCAGTACCAGACCATCACCGCAACGATGTGGCTAGCGCTGCCGGTTACGGTGATCAACCTTGCCTTCGCCGTCCCGGTCGCGCTGCGCGTACGCCTGATGCGCAGACAGCGGCTGCTGACCACCATTCTCGTCTTGCCAATCACTCTCGGCACGGTCTTCGTTGCCGACGGCCTGTTGACGTTTCTCGGGCCACGCGGTTGGTTCAACCATACACTGCTGATGCTTGGCTTACTCGAGGCGCCCGTCAAGCTGACCAACAATTACTGGGGCGTCTTTGCCTCGCTGTTGATCACTGGTTTTCCCTTCGCCTTCCTCTTGACGCTATCCTACGTGACCGGCATCGATCCGGCGATCGAGCAAGCGGCGGCGACCTTGGGTGCCGGCCCTCGCCAAAGGTTCTTCCGCGTCTTTCTGCCTCTACTCGTTCCGGGACTGGCCGTCACATTCTGTCTGGCCTTTGTGCAGGCCTTCGCAGTGTTCCCCTCTGCTGTCCTCCTCGGAGCACCTGCCGGCCCCACGCGCGTCATTTCGATCGCCGCCTATCAGGCAGCTTTCGAGCAATATGATCACTCGCTCGGTTCGGCCATCGCGCTCATTATGGGCGGCGTAGAGCTGGTAGTCGTGCTCGCCGTTCTGGCGACACGCTCACTCTTCTACCGCGGCCCGGCCGGCGGCACGAAAGGCTAGACATGATCCGAGATCAGGGCTTCACTTCGAAGATCTGGCGTTTCGCCATCTGGGCGCTCGCCACTCTCTTTGTCCTCAATCTGCTTGCCGTCATCGCCGCCGTCATCGTCAACTCGTTTGCGACGCGCTGGCTCGGCACATGGTTGCCGGCTGGGTGGACAACACGCTGGTATTTCAGTGCCTGGAAGGAATTCCAGCTATCCAGTGTCGTCCTCATCACGTTTGAGATCGTATTTACCGTCGTCATTATCTCGGGAATTCTCGGCGTCACGACAGCCTATGCGCTGGCACGCCGCAACTTTCCCGGCAAGCGCCTAGTTATCCTGCTGTTTCTGTTGCCGTTATTGATCCCGCCGTTGACCTACGGCATTCCGCTGGCAACCGTCCTTTACCAGCTCGGTCTCGGCGGGACGTTCTGGGGCGTCGTCCTGATCAACATCGTGCCGTCCCTACCATTTGTCGTGCTCGTAATGATCCCCTTCATCGAACAAATCGACCCGCGTATCGAAGCGGCCGCACGCGTGTTCGGCGCCGGAACGACGAACCTGTTTCTGCGTATCTTGCTGCCGCTGCTTCTACCGGGGATGCTGGCCGCACTGCTCCTCGTGCTGGTGCGCACCATCGCAATGTTTGAACTGACCTTCCTGATTGCCGGCCCCACCACACAAACGTTGGTCGTGTCCCTCTATTACGCCGTCTTTGCGTCAGGCGTGCGTGCGGGTCAGTCGATCGATGCGATGGCCGTGGTCTATATGGTCACGACCTTGTTCTGGCTGGTTCTCGCTTTGCAGTTCGTAAACCCGACCCAGATCGTCGCAAGGGCAAAACAGCAAAGCACTCACTAGTTCTCGTCGGGAAGAGACCGCCTCTGAAAAGAGGCGGCCATTTCGCGCTGTCAGCAGCGCGCCTCATACCTGCGGCCATATCGATCGCGGTAGACACAATAGCCACGACGTTCCGTCGAGCGTCCAATCAGGGCGCCTGCGACGCCGCCTGCCACAGCCCCAACGGCTGCTCCTCCCCAGCTGTGGCTGACCGCACCACCAATGACGGCACCGGTACCCGCACCTATCGCCGTTCCCTGTTCGGTGGCTGTGCAGGACGCCAATGCACCCACAAATGCGCCGACTAGAATGATTTTTCTCATCTGGCACTCCTATCATTATGTCTTTGGTTTACAAGCCTAAAACTAAGTCCGCCGTTGTAAGGTTCCACCGGACTTAAGTCCGACATGCCCGCTCCCCAGCCTCTTCAGTTTGGTCGGACACGACGGCACAAGACAATCATTTGTTGTCCAGAGATTTCCTCAGCGCTTGAATCACTCTGTTCATGACGCATGCTCGAGGGCTATATCGGACGACGCCAAAACTGGAATGGACCCGCCATGACCGATACCGTCCTAGATCGTTTTCTTCGCTATGTCGTCATTGACACCCAATCGGATCCGGTATCGTCGACGCAGCCGTCGACCATGAAACAGAAGGAATTGGGTCGTTTGCTGGTCGAGGAATTGCGGACAATCGGCCTCTCCGATGCCCACCTTGACGAACATGGCTATGTATATGCGACCATTCCCTCCAACACCAACAAGGCGGTTCCGGTCATTTGCTTCTGCTCGCATATGGACACCGCACCCGACTTCACCGGGGCGAACGTGAAGCCGCAGATCCTAAGCGACTATCAGGGTGGAGACATCCAGCTTGCCGGCGACAAGAAGCAGGTCATTCGGGTCCGCGACAATCCGGCCCTCAAAGACCAGATTGGCAACGACATCGTGACCACCGATGGCACGACGCTGCTCGGCGCCGATGACAAGGCGGGCCTTGCCGAGATCATGACGGCGGCGCAAATCCTTGTAGACAATCCCGGCATCAAACATGGGCCAATCAAGTTGCTTTTTACGCCCGACGAGGAGATCGGTCGGGGCGTCGACAAGGTCGATCTGGCCAAGCTTGGTGCGCAATTTGCCTATACGATGGACGGCGAAACCGCCGGGCACATCGAGGACGAGACGTTTTCGGCCGATGGCGTCGAGATCACCATTGAGGGCGTCGCCATCCATCCGGGCTTTGCCAAGGGAAAGATGGAGAATGCCATCAAGATCGCGGGCGCCATCATCAACCGGTTACCGAGGAATGCCGCACCAGAGACGACCGAGGGACGAGAAGGCTTCATTCATCCGACCGGCGTGACCGGTTCGATGGAAAAGGCTGCTATCAGCCTCATTGTCCGGGATTTCGAGGAAGCCGGCCTCATCGACAAGGAGAAACGTCTCGAGGCATTGGTGCAGGAGGTCATGTCTGACTATCCGGGTTCGTCCTACACCTTTGTCGTCAAGCAGCAGTATCGCAATATGAAGGTCGTCCTCGATCGCCACCCTCAGATTGTTGAGAACGCTGTTGAGGCCATCCGGCGCGCCGGTATGTCGCCCATCCGCGGCAGCATCCGGGGAGGAACGGATGGTTCGCGCCTCTCCTTCATGGGATTGCCATGCCCGAACATCTTCGCCGGCGGCCATGCCTTCCACTCACCGCGGGAATGGATCAGCAGGCAGGACATGGAGAAGGCTGTCGCGACCATTGTGGAACTCGTAAAGGTATGGGAAGAGCGGGCGTAGCCTTTTCAGAACGCCGCACACTGAGGATGACCCGGCACGCGCACTCGCGTCGTTCCCGTCGGGCTCAGGCGAAGGTCTCGCCTTGTTTCGATCGGTCGTTTGCAACGCCACGTCCTTCCTGCGCCTGGGCCATCGCCTTGACCAAGGCGACAATCTTCTCGCGCAGTTGCGTGTCGGTGATTTGCAGGAAAGCGCGGTTTAGCGCGAGGCCTTCCTTCGAATGCAGGAATTCGGCAACAGGGTCGGCTGCGACACTCACCTCAGATCCGGCGAAGCTCTGCGGCTCAGAGTCATCCTGTTGGAAGAAGAAGCTCGGAGACGTGCTCAGCACCTCGGCAATCCGTTGGAGTCGGCTGGCACCAATTCGGTTCAGGCCTTTCTCGTATTTCTGCACCTGTTGGAATGTGACACCTATTTGATCAGCGAGTCTTTCCTGGCTTAAACCGAGGAGCTGCCTGCGCATCCTCACGCGAGAACCAACATAGATATCGATGGCATTCGGCGTCTTTGCATTCATCATCAATGTTTCCATGTGCCGGGCTGGCGTCGCGATCATCGCTCGACCTCCGGTATATAGCACCTCCATGAAATGTGTATTAGCCGTCGACTAAATTCAATTGTTAGTTCCTACTCCTCGGTAATATCAGCTGACAAAAATCCCAGCGGTCAGCGGTTGAAGCGAATTGGCCGGATTTCCCTGTGAACGATCTTCAGTGACCTGTCGGGTTGTACCATATAGGTCTCGTCGACCTGCTGACCCCACTGGTCAATGAAATTATGCGGAAAGGTCGACCCGGGCGGCGATTTCATCAGTTTGGTGCGCGGCTGACCGCCGTAGGTCACACTGCCTGGGATTGGATCGAGACCAGGCGAGGAAAAGTCCTTCGTAGTGCACCCGACAAGCGCGAGAATGCCAATCAATGCAAGGACCTTCTTCATAGCACCCTCAGCGGTTTCATTCATTCTTGCAAGAATATATACGTTGCATTGCGCAGGAACAGAGCGTGCGCTTTTTGCTTCGCGTATGGATGACGCGGGGGGCCTCATCAGGGCATTCTCGATATGAACGTCCTCTCGGAGACATTGCGAAAGGATCCTAACGAAGCCGTCATGGCTTGGCTGGCTCGGTTCCACGCTGAATTGCACTGCTCACTGTGAGAATTGCCGAGATTGCTATCGGCATTCAAAACATCAGGCCGCACCAGCCGAGTGTTTGGAACAGGGCCTGATGGAACGGATCGTCGGTTTACAGATCGAATGTTCGGTCTCACAGCCGCGCTCGCCTATGGTGAAATCATGGGGCAAGCGGCTCGTCAGGGGCACGCGATGACCGCACCCGATGCGATGCTCGCTGCAATAGCGCGCGTGAACGGCGCACGCCTGGCCACACGCAATCTCGATGATCTCGAAATGACAGGTCCCGGCCTCCTCAATCCGCGGGATTTCTAACCCGTTCGCGAGGTCGTCAATCGAAGCCGACCACCGGCGGCGAAGATGAGAAACTGTATGAACACAACCTTATCCTAAGCAAAGATTGTGATGCGGTGGCGCGCCAGTTCGGCTTTCAGCCGGAGCGGACGTTTTTTCCTTGAGACCGGCCACGCCACATGTGTGCTCGACCGATGCAGGCATGGCATTGCTGAAAGGGGCGTGCAAGCAGCACGCCAATTAGGTCTTGAGGAAAGATCATGGTTGCAGGGCGTGCGTCTTATGCCATCCGGCGCAAGATTTGAGGACGATCGCCGCAATATTACCCGCCTAGAGCAGCCCGCGCGCTGCGAGATTTGACATCAGGGCGGCGATACCGAAAGTCCATGGAGAGCACTCGCTCGAGAGCCGCACCGTATTGACAAGCGAGCCGAGACCCGTCGAGGAAATTTCAACGACATCACCCACCTTGTGGGTAAAACCCTGGTTTGGTGCGTCACGATCCTGTGTCGGGGCAAATAGCGTCCCCAAAAACAGCATGAAACCATCCGGGTATTGATGGTGAGGCCCGCAGGTCTGCTTGACGAGGTCTACGGGATCACGGCTGATCTTCGACATCGAACTCTTTCCGTGAAGGATAAATCCGTCTGCCCCTGTAACCTTGAGGTCGAGTTCGGCCTTGCGCACCTCATCGATACTGTAAGTCTCGTCAAACACCCGGATGAAAGGGCCTATCGAGCAGGACGCATTGTTGTCCTTCGCCTTGCCAAGTAGCAGCGCCGAACGGCCTTCCACGTCGCGCAGGTTGACGTCATTGCCAAGACTGGCACCCTTGATCTCGCCACGGCTGTTGACGGCAAGCACGATCTCGGGTTCCGGATTGTTCCAGGTTGAAATTGGATGCAGGCCGACATCTGCCCCCCAACCAACAGACGACAGGACCGGCGACTTGGTGAAAACCTCGGCGTCCGGCCCAATGCCGACCTCGAGGTATTGAGACCACATGCCTTCCTCAATCAGCGCCTGCTTGACCTTCGAGGCTTCGGGCGAACCTGCTTTCAGATTGTTGAGGCTACCGCCAATGAGGGTCATGACGCGCTCGCGGATCGTGGCGGCGCGGTCCGGATTTCCGGCAGCCTTTTCTTCGATCACACGTTCGATCATCGACTGGGCGAACGTCACACCACAGGCCTTGATCGCCTGGAGATCGGCGGGAGCAAGCAGATGGAGGCGGGACGGGTCAGGCGTTCCGATACCAACGGCGCCGACCTCCTGCAGCGTACCGAGCACTGGGCCGGGCGCAACGCGCAAGAAGGCGGCTGGATCGGCGTGTTCGAGGAGCGCACTCACCGTCGGCACGGCTTTGGAGGTGATGTCAACCAGCTGACCATCCCTGAGGGCCACGACGCTCGGTCCGTGGGCAGCAGGGTTCCAGACACGACCGACAAACAAGCCGCCCGCGGCGGCGGAATCTAAAAGTGTGTAGGACATCGACATGTTCCGTCACGCGAGCGATGGAGGCGCTCAAGATGAAAACGAACCCACCGCCCTCCAATCCCGGCGGCGGGCCAAAATCGACCACAACAGGTGTCGGTCGGCAAGGTCAAAACCGGGGAAACCTGACCTCGTCGCCGAAATGAGAATGGGCGCGCTGCCCAAGATGGCATCGCGCGCCCATTGTACTTCAGCGGCCGTATTCGTACTACGCGCGCCACGACCGGCGCGCCCAGAACTTAGTGGTTGTCGCGCGGAATGCCCTTGGTCTGGGCGATGCGCTGGTACTTGACAGCGGGCTCGAGCACGGCACCGGTTTCCATCTGACCGACATAGGTACGCTGAATCTCCTGCCAGGGCGTCTGGCTCTCCGGATAAACGTAACCGCCGGCAGCCTCGAGCGCCTTGCGTCGTTCGGCAAGCTCGTCGTCGCTGATCAGGATATCAGCCGTACCCTTCTTGAGGTCAATGCGAACCTGGTCGCCAGTCTTGAGAAGTGCAAGACCGCCGCCTGCGGCCGCTTCCGGCGAGGCATTGAGGATAGAGGGCGAGCCCGATGTACCGGACTGACGGCCGTCACCAATGCAGGGCAGGGAGCTGATGCCCTGCTTCAGGAGGTAATCCGGCGCACGCATGTTGACGACCTCAGCGGCACCCGGATAGCCAATCGGGCCAGCACCACGCATGAACAGGATCGTCGAGGCGTCAATCGCCAGCGCCGGATCATCGATGCGATGGTGGTAATCTTCCGGACCGTCGAAGACCACCGCACGACCGACGAATGCTTCCGGATCGTTCGGGTTGGAGAGGTAACGCTGACGGAATTCAGGCGAAATCACGCTCGTCTTCATGATGGCGGACGAGAAGAGATTGCCGCGCAGGACGCGGAAGCCGGCACGCTCCCTCAGCGGACGCTCGAACGGACGAATGACCTTGTCATCCTCAATGGTCGCCGTCGTGTAGTTTTCGCCGACGGTCTTGCCATTGACGGTCATAGCACTCGTGTTGAGAAGGTCGTGCTTGATCAGCTCGCCCATGACGGCGGGAACGCCACCGGCATGATAATAGTCTTCGCCAAGATATTCGCCGGCTGGCTGCAGGTTGACGAGTAGCGGGATTTCCTCACCGTAGGTCTGCCAGTCGTCGACCGTCAGCTCAACGCCGACATGACGGGCAAGCGCGTTAAGGTGGATCGGAGCGTTCGTGGAGCCGCCAATTGCCGAGTTTACACGGATGGCATTGATGAAGGCGTCCTTGGTCAGGATGTCGGAGGGCTTCAGGTCCTCGCGGACCATTTCCACGATACGCAGGCCGGTTTCATAGGACACTTCTTGACGATCGCGGTAGGGTGCTGGAATTGCGGCGCCGCCCGGAAGCTGCATGCCAAGTGCTTCGGCAAGCGAGTTCATCGTCGTCGCTGTACCCATGGTATTGCAGTAACCGGTCGAAGGCGCGGACGACGCGACGAGCTTGACGAAGCCCTGATAGTCGATCTCCCCGCGCGCCATCATTTCACGAGCCTTCCAGACGATCGTGCCGGAGCCCGTACGTTCGCCACGGAACCATCCGTTCAACATCGGGCCGACCGAGAGCGCGATCGCCGGGATGTTGACGGTCGCCGCGGCCATGAGACAGGCGGGCGTCGTTTTGTCACAACCGATCGTCAGGACGACGCCGTCCAGCGGATAGCCATAGAGAACCTCGACGAGGCCCAGATAGGAAAGGTTGCGGTCGAGACCCGCAGTCGGACGCTTGCCGGTTTCCTGGATCGGGTGCACAGGGAATTCGATGGCAATACCGCCAGCGTCGCGAATGCCTTCGCGCACGCGCTTGGCCAGCTCAAGATGGTGACGATTGCACGGCGACAGGTCGGAGCCAGTCTGTGCGATACCGATGATCGGCCTTCCCGACTGCAGCTCTTCCTGGCTTAGACCGAAGTTCATGTAGCGCTCCAGATAGAGCGCGGTCATGTCAGGGTTTGCGAGATTGTCGAACCAGGCCTTGGAGCGAAGCTGGCGCGACCCATCCTGCTCTTGAACTGCGTTCTGATTCGGGGAAGGTGTTTTCTCAACCACGATGAATTTCCTTGCGTTGACGCCGTTGTTGTCATGCACTTAGCTGATCGATACAGGAATGTATAATCAGTCTTTCGCATTTTGATATGCAAATATCTTATATCGAGTGAGGCAATCATGGGATTGGACGGTTTCAGGCTGCGCCACTTGAAGATGCTCGTGGCGCTCAGCGAACATGGAAAACTCGGCGTGGTCGCGGAAATGTTTGGCGTCTCGCAGCCGGCATTATCCAGGACCTTGAATGAGCTGGAGCAAATGTCCGGCCACCAGCTGTTCGAGCGGCACAATCGTGGCCTCGTACCGACGCCCCAGGGCGAGGTGATCGTTCGACACGCCAAGATGCTGATCTCCGAAGCTCAACGCGCAGAATACGAGATGGTGGTAGCTGCAGCTGGACAGGGCGGCAGCGTCGCGTTCGGTACAATCATGACGCCGGCAGCCGATTACGTTGCTCCCGCATTGAAACGGATCTTTGAGACCCACCCGACGATCGACATCAGCATTGCCGTCGGCAGCAGCGACGTCCTGCTCGAGGATGTGCTGAGCAGAAGGCTGGACTTTGCCGTATGCCGCATTCCAAGTGGCATGAATCCACTCTGGTTCGACTATCTGCCTGTTGGTCAAGAGACCCTGCGCGTCATCGTGGCAGTTGATCATCCCCTGTCCTCCAAACCACTCGTCACCGAGGAAGACCTCAGGCACCAAAGCTGGGTGCTCCAGCCACATGGCTCGTTCCTTCGACACGTTGTCGACGACTTCATACGCCGCCATGGCATCGTCCCGGCAAGCGTCGTGTCGACAGCCGATGCGCTGCTGACAATGTTGCTGATTCTCCAGAGCCAGCGGCTCGGAATCTTCGCCGAGCCTGTCGCGGCCCTGCTGCAACGCCACGGTCTCGTCAAGGCATTGCGCATCGAGGGGGACATATCGGTCCCCGGATTCGGGCTCATCAAACTCAAGGATCGCGAGCTCTCAGCCTCAGCCGAGCTCGTCTACAATGTGTTTGCGACGACGCGAAGCCCGTGAGGAAATACGGTCGGTAGCTTAGGGCGCGTACTGCGCGACCATGCGGACATCACGGCGGAAATCGGAAGGCGACATCCCGGCGACATGGCGGAAGGACTTGTTAAAGGCGCTGATCGAGCCGAAACCGCTGTCCATCGCGACCTGCAAGACATTTGCCTCCTCGTTCATAAGCATCGCCTGCGCGCGCGAAAGCCGCAGCAGATTGACATATTTGTTGAGCGTCATCCCGGTCGTCTTCTTGAATAGGTTCATCGCATATTTCGGATGAAGATCAGCGGCCCGAGCGATATCGACCGAATCAATTTCCTGCAGAAAGTTGGCCGCAATGAAGTCGCACATGCGCGCCACGCTGCGTGACGATTGCGGATAGCACTGCTCGATGTCATCAGCGTCGGTCGGCCCAACTGTCGGAAGCATCGAATAGGGTTCGAGTGCGATTCGCTCGATCCGCAACAGCATCTCGTCGACAGCATGCTGCGCCTTTGCAGGATCACCGGACTTTGCGTAGCGCACCCAGCGCGGAAAGTTCTCAAGGTCGGCAGCGTCGGTTGCCGAGGTGAACAGGATCTCGCCCTTCATCAGACGGCTGGAGATCGTGATCGGCAGGCGCATCCGAAAAAAGTACACAAGCGGAAGGTGCCCGCCGGAATAGATCGAGTCCTCGGAACAATCGTCCATCTGGTGCGGCTGCCCGCCCCAGAACAGGCACATGTCACCTGCATTCATTGAGATCCTCTCGCCGTTGATGCGGTAGTGCACGCTGCCCTGCATGATGTAGTTGACTTCAACCTGGACATGCCAATGCGGCATCAGCATCACAGGTGGATGGTTGTGAAACATCTGAAGGGCCGTCGGCAATCCTTCGATACTGCTCGCACCCGGCTGGTAAACAGCCCGCTTTACGATCTTACTTTCCGCCAAATCCATGTTCCCTTTTTAGGAGACAGCGGCTCCCTTCCGGATAGTCTAGCCGCGTTCGCTAAGGGACGGCAATTGAAAAGGGAGGATTTTCAATGCGCTTCAAACTCATCGGTGCGACCGCTGCAGTCGCACTGCTTGCATCCGGTTCTGCATTTGCACAGCAGTCGGGCAATCTGACGATCTGGAGCTGGAACATCGCCGCATCGGCGCTGAAGTCCACGCTCGAGGGTTTCAACAAACAGCACCCGGACATCAAGGTTACGGTCGAGGACCTCGGCAACCAGCAGGTCTTCGACAAGATGCTTGCCGCCTGCGCGGCCGGCGGAGAAGGATTACCCGACATCGTCAGCGTCGAGAATTTCGAGGCGGAAATCTTCTGGAGCCGCTTTCCCGACTGCTTCGCCAACCTGAAAGAACTCGGCTACACGCCAGAAATTCAGGCAAAGTTCCCGGATTTCAAGCGCACCGAGCTTGAGGTCGGCGACGTCGCCTACGCCATGCCCTGGGATTCGGGCCCGGTCGCTGTCTTCTATCGCCGTGATTTTTATGAAAAGGCAGGCGTTGATCCGTCGACCATCAAGACCTGGGACGACTTCATCGCGGCTGGCAAGAAGATCTCGGCGGCCAATCCGGGCGTTGTCATGGCGCAAGCCGACTTCAACGGCGACAGCGAATGGTTCCGCATGATTTCCAACGAGCAGGGCTGCGGTTACTTCTCGACCGATGGCCAGATGATCACCATCAATCAGCCGGCCTGTGTTGCGACACTCGAAAAGGTCAAGCAGATGAAGGATGCCGGCACCCTGACGGCAGCCATCTGGGACGAGAAGATCCAGGCCAATACCGCAGGCAAGGTGGCAAGCCAGATGTATGGCGGCTGGTACGAAGGTACGATCCGCTCTGGATCCCCCGATCTTGCCGGGAAGTGGGGCGTCTACATGATGCCGAGCTTGACGAAAGACGGGCCGCATGCGGCAAATCTCGGCGGTTCATCGCTCGCAATCGCTGCCAACTCTCAGAACAAGGAAGCAGCTTGGACCTACATCAACTATGCACTTGGCACCAATGAGGGGCAGGTGACGATGCTGAAGTCCTTTGGCCTCGTACCGTCGCTGTTGACCGCCGTCCAGGACCCCTTCGTCAACCAGCCGCAGCCCTACTGGCATGACCAGAAGGTGTGGGCCGATATTCTTTCGACCCTACCGAAGATCGTCCCAAGCCGTGGCACCCCATTCCAGACGGATGCCGACTCGATCTACAAAGCGGCGCAGACCAAATACTTCGCCGGTGGCTATCCCGACGCGAAAGCTGCGCTGGATGACGCTGCAAACCAGATCGCCACGGCGACAGGCCTTCCCATCGCGAAATGAGTAGTTCCGCTGGGCGCTGAATGGCGCCCAGCCTCCATCCTTCGGGATGGCTCGTTTCGACTGTGAGGAGAATAGAATGCCGATCCGGAACCGGAACGCTTACGCTTTTCTTGCGCCTTATCTTTTGGTCTTTGCCACCTTCTGGGTCTGGCCGATCATCAGTTCGTTTCTGATCTCGTTTCAGAACACGCGCGTCAATCCATGGAAGTTCAGTCTCACCGTCAACTGGGGCCGCCTCTTCAGCGACCCAGCCTTCTACAACGCCCTTTACAATACCCTGATCATCCTGGTGATCCAGGTGCCGGTCATGATCGCGATCGCTACGGTGATGGCGGTTCTTCTGAACTCACCTCTCCTAAAGGCGCGACCTCTTTTCCGTTTTGCCTTCTTCGCGCCCGTCGTCGTCGGGGAGGTCGCTTATGCCGCGGTCTTTCGCCTGATGTTCAGTTTCGACTTCGGCATCGTCAATAAGCTGATTACGCTTATCGGACTTACGGCCGTTTCCTGGTTCGATAATGCCCATGCTGCGATGGCGCTTGTTATCATCGCCGTCACCTGGCGCTGGGCGGGCTATAACGCGATCATCATCCTTGCCGGGCTCCAATCCATTCCTGACGATGTCTACGAGGCGGCAACGCTCGATCGGGTCAGCAAATCCCAGCAATTTTTTCATATTACGCTGCCACTGCTGAAGCCGATTATCCTCTTCTGCGTCATTCTGTCAGTTATCGGCACGATGCAGCTCTTTACCGAACCGTTCCTCATCACCAATCGCGGCGGTCCCGGTGGCGGAACCGAAACACTCGGCCTTCTCCTTTATCGCCAGGGCTTCCTGTCGCTGAATTTCGGATACGCCTCCGCCATCGCCTACACCATGGCAGCGCTCGCGGTCGCGATCTCACTGCTCAACCTCTGGATCGGAAGGGAGCCCAAATGAGATCGAAATCTCAATCCCTGCTGCTACGGCAGATCGCCCTTCACGCCGTGCTGACACCACTGGCGATCATCTGGCTGTTTCCGCTGTGGATGATGTTTGTCTTCTCGACAATGTCCGACTTCGGGATATTCAGCCCTCAGATCGTCCTCTGGCCGTCCACGAACTTCATCGAAAACGTCAAGAACCTCCAAGCCGACACCGATTTCATCCGCGCGATATCCATTTCCATCGGTGTTGCCGTAATCTACACGATTTTGTCGGTGCTTTTGACTTCGATGGCCGGTTGGGCACTTGCGCGCTACCGGTTTGTCGGGCGGTCGATTGTGATCGCCATCATCCTAGGCACGATTACGCTGCCCTTCGCCGTAGTGGTCATTCCGCAATTCATCATGGTGGCTCGTCAATTCAAGCTGGCCAACACCTGGATGGCATTGATTGTCCCGCCGCTCTTCAATTCACTCGGCGTGCTGTTCATGCGTCAGGCATTCACCATGATGCCGGGAGAGCTCTTCGACGCCGCGCGCGTCGAGGGCGTCAAGGAATGGCAGATCTTCCTGCGGATCGCACTACCCCTTGCGAGACCAACGATGGCGGCGCTGGCTATCATCCTCTTCCTCCACTCCTGGAACAACTACCTCTGGCCACTGCTGATCAACTCTAAGCCCGGGATGATGACGGCACCGGTGGCGCTCGGCACGCTGATCGGTCTCACCAAGGTATCCTGGGGAGGGATCATGGCTGGAGCAATCATGCTGACGGCGCCGATCCTGGTCGTCTTCGTGTTCCTGCAGCGCCACTTCATCGCCGGCATCGCGGCCGGCGCAGTCAAATAATCGGGGAATGCCTGATGTCCGAACTTTCGTTGAAAAATGTCGTCAAGCGCTTTGGCGCGCTGGAAATCATCCATGGCGCCAATCTTGAGGTCAAGGACGGCGAGTTTGTCGTCTTTGTTGGCCCATCTGGCTGTGGCAAGTCGACCTTGCTTCGCATGATCGCTGGCCTTGAAGATATCTCGGGTGGCGAGATCAATATAGGCGGCAGGGTCGTCAATGACGTGGAGCCAGCCGACCGCGGTATTGCGATGGTCTTCCAATCCTACGCACTTTACCCGCACATGACGGTCGAGGAAAACCTGAGCTTCGGTCTGCGCATGAACGGCAACCCGAAGGCGGATACGGAAAAGCGCGTCAAGCATGCGGCCAACATCCTTCAAATAAACGAGCTGATGCAGCGCAGGCCGAAACAACTTTCGGGCGGCCAGCGTCAACGCGTCGCAATCGGCCGCGCTATCGTGCGCGAGCCTGACGTGTTCCTCTTCGACGAGCCGTTGTCGAACCTCGACGCGGAATTGCGCGTTCAGATGCGCGTCGAGATTTCGCGGCTGCATAAGCAGCTTGGCACGACGATGATCTACGTTACCCACGACCAAACCGAGGCGATGACACTTGCCGACAAGATCGTCGTCCTGCGTGCCGGAAACATCGAGCAGGTAGGCGCGCCCCTCGACCTCTACGATGATCCTGCCAACCAGTTCGTCGCCGGCTTCGTCGGCTCGCCGAAGATGAACTTCCTCAAGGCGGAAATTATTGAAAAGAATGGCACAACCGCGACCGTTGCGCTTGCCGGCGACAAGAATGTCCGCCTGAGCATGCCGGCCACTTGCCCGGTCATGCCCGGCGCGCCGGTGACCCTCGGTATCCGGCCGGAGCATTTTGTCGACGCCGGGCAGGGCGAGGCCGATCTCACCGTCACCATCGACGTCGCTGAGCACCTTGGCAACACGAGCTACATCTATGCAACAACGGCAGGCGGCGAGCCGCTCATTATCGAGCGCCCGGAGTCGCGCGCTGCCGGTAATCACGACACGCTGACCGTCGGTCTGAGTGTCAACCGCGTCTTTCTGTTCGACAACGACGGCAAGCGCCTACGCTAACCGCACCTTCATCCCAACACCTATGCAATGAAGAGGAACAATTCCCTATGAGCACAGTCCAACCGATCCGTTGGGGCATTATCGGCCCTGGCACGATCGCCCGCACCTTTGCGGACGGTATCGCGCATTCGCGCACCGGAAAGCTCGTCGCCATTGCCACGCGCAACCCCGAAAAGCCGGGCCTTGGCGAAAACTTCCCCGGCGCGCGCATCGTCAACGGATATGATGCGCTGCTGACGGACAAAGAGGTCGACGCGATCTATATCGCAACCCCGCACACCGGCCATGCCGAATGGGCGATCAAGGCTATCCGCGCGGGCAAGCACGTTCTTGTCGAAAAGCCCATTGCCCTTTCCGCTTTCGACGCCGATGCGATCTATTATGAAGCGAAGAAGGCCGGCGTCTTTGCCGGCGAGGCCTTCATGTATCGGGTTCACCCGCAGACGGCCAAGATCGTCGAACTCGTCAAAACGGGTGTCATTGGCAGCGTGCGCATCATCCGCTCGAGCTTCGGCTTCAACATGGGCTCGTTCAAACCCGAGCACCGGCTCTTTGCCAACGAGACGGCCGGCGGCGGTATCCTCGACGTCGGCGGCTATCCGGTCTCAATGGCGCGGTTGATCGCCGGGGCTGTAGAGGGCAAACCGTTCCTTGAGCCAGAGAAGGTCTGTGGCGTCGGTCATCTCGGTCAATCCGGTGTCGATGAATGGTCTTCCGCCGTCCTGAAGTTTCCGAACGGCATCATCGCCGAAGTGTCGTGCTCGATCATGGCGCAGCAGGACAATACGCTTCGCATCATCGGTTCGGAAGGACGCATCGAGGTCAAGGACTTCTGGTTCGCCTCAGGCCACAAGGGCGGGGTTGGCCGGATCGAGGTCTTCAAAGGGAATGAGCAGCAGACGATCGAGGTCAAGGAAGATCGCTGGCTCTATTCCTTCGAGGTCGATGCGGCCGGCGATGCAATCCGCGCTGGAGAGAAGGAATTCCGCTCACCGGGAATGAACTGGGCCGATTCGGTTGGCAACCTGCGCGTCCTCGATCAGTGGCGTACCTCAATCGGGCTCGAATATGTCGTGGAAAAGGCTGATAAGCGAACCACGAACCTCGCAGGCGGTGCCGTGCAGCGCGGCAACACCATTCCGCAGCGCCTGATCCCCGGCATTTCAAAGCCCGCCTCGGTTGTCACACTCGGTTTTGAATTCTTCCCAAGCTTTGCGGCCGCGTCTTTGACCCTCGACGCGTTCTACGAAGCGGGCGGCAATGTCTTCGACACAGCCTTCGTCTATGGCGGCGGCAGGACTGAGAGCATCTTTGGCGACTGGCACACCAGCCGCAAGCCGGCTCGTGAGGAGATCGTACTGATCGGCAAGGGTGTTCACTCACCGCTTTGCTACCCCGATGTCATTGCCAAGCAGCTCGATCAGTCACTGAACCGTATGAAGACCGATTACGTCGACATATACTTCATGCATCGCGACAACACCGATGTTCCGGTCGGTGAGTTCGTCGACGCCATGGACGCGGAGGTTAAGCGTGGTCGCATCCGCGGCATCTTCGGCGGCTCGAACTGGACGCGGGAACGCATGGATGAAGCCGCAACCTATGCTGCCAAGAACGGCAAGACGGCACCGGCTGCCCTTTCCAATAACTTTTCGCTTGCCGAAATGCTCGATCCGATCTGGGCAGGCTGCGTGGCGGCTTCCGATGACGCCTGGAAGAAGTGGCTGAACGCCAAGCAGATTCCGAATTTTGCGTGGTCGAGCCAGGGACGCGGCTTCTTTACAGACCGTGCCGGACGCGACAAGCGTGACGACGAGGAAATCGTCCGTTGCTGGTATTCGGATCGCAATTTCGAACGTCGGGACCGGGCAATCGAGCTGGCAAACAAGCTCGGTCGCAGCCCAATCCATATAGCGCTCGCCTACGTGATCGCACAACCGTTCCCGGTTATCCCGCTGATCGGGCCGCGCACCATCGCAGAGCTTGAAGACAGCCTCTCGGCGCTCGATATCAAGCTGACCCCAGAACAGGTGAAGTGGCTGGAAGCGTGAAGCCATAGCGCGGATGACCCGGGGCTGCGTGGGCCGGTCCCGGGCGCAAGCCGAGTGCGAGCAAGCACTGACCACTGGAGCAGGACGCCTTCGGAGCGTATAGTGGAACGCTTTAGGCCGGACCAGCGGCCATACCCTGATTGTCAATGAGGGGAGCGAAAGCGATGAAACGGCTGGTATCAACCACGGCGTCTATGACGCTCGTGGCCTTCAGTGTTTTGGCTCAAGACCCTGTCGTCGGCACCTGGAAAACACAAGTTGGCACCACCGCGGCCATCGATGAATGCGCGCAGGGCTACTGCATTACAATGAAGACGGGCAATAGTGCGGGCAAGCGCATTGGCTCCTTCCAGGGCCGCAACGGGAACTTCACCGGAACCATCGTAGAGCCGGAGAGCAAGAAGACTTTCACGGGCGTGCTCACCCTCAGTGGCGACACGGTGCATATGCGCGGTTGCACCATGAAGGTGATCTGCGTTTCGCTGATCTGGACACGGTTGTAGCGCCTAAGCGGAATTAGCTCCCTGTTTTGCGCTCTAGTTCCTGCTCTTCAGCTCGTCGATAACCTGCCGATATTCTTCGGCGATGGAGATTGCCGCTTTTGCGACCACCGGATTGACCGATTTACGATCAATGGCGTGAGAGCAGGTTTCAAACACGCCACGCAGCTCCGTTTCAATCCAGGAGAGCTCCGGGTAGTGCTCTACCAATACCTGCGGAAGCAATTTTGCCTTTGCCTTCATTGACTTGGAGCAAACGAGGACGCTGGAATTTGCAGCTGTGACGTCGAGAATGGCCGCTTCGAGCTGTCCAGTGGCGTTGACGATGTCAGTGACCAAAGCCGTCATTTTTCCCTCCTAAGGAAAGAGCCCTGGGAAGTACCATGCATTCTTCGTGCCAAACCGGTCACTAGCAGGTGTTGCGACGGCCAAAGCTGGGCTGGCACCAAAAAGATTGCCATTTGCAGAACTCGATGACGAAGTATTGATGGCGCACGCTATTTTCCCTTTCCGCCAGGGGACTAGTTTCTATCGGAATTCGTGGGCAGGCAGTGTAGAGAGAATAAAATGAAACCGCTTCGAAAGATGATGCGCCTCGGGATCATTGTTGCAGTCGCCAGCGCCGCAGCGGCGTGTTCGACAAGCTCGGATGCTCCCCAAACAACGGGGTCGGTTGGTTATGGCGCTCATCACGCCGACTTTGCGTTGCGGCCAGCGTGCGCTGGTGGATTCGGCAACGATCGTCCCTGTAGTTACTAATATGTTCGAGTGCGGTTCTAAGCTAAGTACCTTAGCCCCGGAGAACCTCGATTATTTGGTATCGCCGCACTTCATCGTCCTCGACGCTCACACCGGTCTGGACCAAGGGCGTTAAAATCTGATCACTTTGCCCATCGAGCCGACCCAAACTGCCGTCTCCGATCAGCGAAGGCGTCGGGTGAAGTGCAGCTTTTCATGATCTCAAGGAGGTGTCCGTGATCCGAACCATACGAGCGAGAGAGCGGCC
Organism: Rhizobium mesoamericanum STM3625; assembly: GCF_000312665.1. Taxonomy (GTDB): domain Bacteria; phylum Pseudomonadota; class Alphaproteobacteria; order Rhizobiales; family Rhizobiaceae; genus Rhizobium; species Rhizobium mesoamericanum. The sequence continues at coordinate 1,303,930 of NZ_HF536773.1, forward strand.
ATCCTTCGTATTCGCGTGAAGAGGGAGCTCAAGAGGCTACTCACGCCCTACGCCACCAACTTCGAGCAACGCACCAAGTTTTCTGAAGAACTGGTGGCATGCCTACCACTGAACTCATCAGGCATGCGACCTCTTTCCTAGCCTCAAGAGCCAGCGCGAAAGCTTCATCGTGTTCTTTCGGACAGCAGGTTCGGCGATCCACGTTGACAAAATCCAAACGAAGACCTGAACACGGCCATCTATCTGGGAGAGCGGTTGCTAACCCTTTTGAGCAAGACTCAGGCGGAAGGCCAAACCGGGTAGGTAGAAGGCCATCGCGCCCGTCCAGAACTGATCTCAGTCTAAGCCTAATACGTTTTCGATCCGCGCGACGTGGCGCTTCTGCACGGATCCCTTCGGTTCCTCGGCCGCCGTTATTTCAGCCACCGTCAGTCCGGTCGCGACCGCGAGGTCCTCGAGGGTGTAGCCTTTTGTGATGCGCACTTCCCGGCGACGCGCCGCAGCGCTGTGATCATCAGAATTGCTCATAGGTCCCTCATTCTTGTCTGGTGAAGGGTAGCTTAATTCTGATGCGCAGGCAGCGGTCGGTCCGTCGCCTGCGCATCCCGACTTACACTCGTTCGAGCGCGATCGAGATTCCTTGGCCGACGCCGATGCACATCGTTGCGAGCGCGTATCTCCCGCCGCCCAGCGACAGCTCAAGCGCGGCCGTACCAGCGATACGCGCGCCCGACATGCCGAGGGGGTGACCGAGAGCGATAGCACCACCGTTCCGGTTCACATGCTCCGCGTCGTCGGAAATACCGAGATCGCGGAGCACGGCGATGCCCTGGGAGGCGAATGCTTCATTGAGCTCGACCACGTCGAATTGCGAGGGCGCAAGTCCCAGACGAGCGCAGAGCTTCTTCGTGGCCGGAGCAGGCCCGAACCCCATGATCCGCGGTTCGACGCCGGCTGTCGCTCCCCCGAGGATGCGTGAGATCGGCGTGAGACCGTATTTCTTGGCGGCTTCCTCCGAGGCGATGATGAGGGCGGCCGCGCCATCGTTCACGCCCGACGCGTTACCCGCTGTGACGGTCGCGCCTTCGCGCTTGTTCACCGTGTTCAGCTTTGCTAGGGCCTCTATGCTGGTGGCCCGTGGGTGCTCGTCCCTCGAAACCACGACCGGATCGCCCTTGCGCTGCTTGATCGTCACTGAGACGATCTCTTTTTCAAGCCTGCCATTCGCCTGGGCGGCGGCCGCCTTCGCTTGCGAACGTACGGCAAACGCGTCCTGATCTTCGCGGGATACGTTGAAGTCGATCGCGACATTGTCGCCGGTCTCGGGCATCGAGTCGACGCCATACTGCTGTTTCATGAGAGGATTGACGAATCGCCAGCCGATCGTCGTGTCGTAGATTTCCGCGCTGCGGGAAAAGGCCGACTCCGCCTTGGGCATGATAAAGGGAGCTCGGCTCATGCTTTCTACGCCGCCGGCGATCAGGATATCCGCTTCGCCCGACTTGATGGCGCGAGCGGCGGTTATCACGGCGTCCATGCCCGAGCCGCAAAGCCGGTTGATGGTGGTGCCGGTGACGCTCGATGGGAGACCGGACAGCAGCGACGACATCCGCGCGACATTCCGGTTGTCTTCCCCGGCCTGGTTGGCACAGCCATAAATGACGTCGGCGATCGCTTCCCAGTCAACGTTCGGGTTGCGTTCCATGAGCGCCCTCAATGGGACCGCGCCGAGGTCGTCCGCGCGGACGGCGGAAAGCGCGCCGCCATAGCGGCCGATCGGCGTTCGGATGTAGTCGCAGATAAATGCGTCAGCCATTTCATTTCCTCAGAGTTCGGGTACGACGAGGTCCTTGACGGGACCGTCCACGACCAGCGGCGCGCCGGTCATCGCCTGCAGTTCTTCAACCGTCATTCCGGCGAGCTTCTCGCGCAGCACGAAGCGGCCATCCACGATGTCGATGACCGCGTGGCTGGTATAGACGCGCGTTATGCAGCCGACGCCGGTCAGCGGAAAGGTGCACTTCTCGACCAGCTTTGGTTCGCCGTTCTTCGTCACGTGCTCGGTTATCACCGATACCTGCTTTGCACCGTGGACTAGATCCATGGCACCGCCGACTGCCGGCACACCTTTTGTGCCGACCCGCCAGTTGGCGAGATCCCCGTTCTGGGCGACCTGCAGCGCACCGAGGATCGCGACGTCGAGATGGCCGCCGCGCACCATGGCGAAACTATCGGCGTGATGGAAGAAGGCTGCACCCGGCTTCAATGTCACGGCCTTCTTGCCGGCGTTGATGAGATCCCAGTCTTCCTCACCCTCCTTTGGTGCCTCACCGAAATTCAGGATGCCGTTCTCGGTATGGAAGATTGCCTGCCGGCCAGGCGGCTGGTAACGGGCCACCATTTCGGGAAAGCCAATACCTAGGTTCACATAGGCGCCGTCGACGATGTCCTGCGCCGCCCGCCAGGCGATTTGCGCGTTGGAAAGCTTGATTTCTTCTCGTGTGTTCACGGTCATGCCTTAACTCCCTCATATGCCCGAGCATAAACTGCGCCTGCCCGGATGAGTTCTTCTTCCTGCTGCGGGTTTGACACCTGAACCACGCGGTCGACGAAGATGCCGGGCGTCACAACCTCCTCCGGATCAATCTCGCCGGCCTGCACGATCTTGGAGACCTGCACGATCGTTTGGGCTGCCGCCATGCACATCAGTGGGTTAAAGTTGCGGGCCGCCTTGTTGTAAGTGAGGTTGCCGTAGGTATCGCCGATTTGCGCTTTGACGATCGCGAAGTCCGCCTTGAGCCACCGCTCCTGCACGTACTTGCGTCCGTCGAACTCGGCGATTGGCTTTCCCTCGGCCAACTCCGTTCCAAAGCTCGTCGGGGTGAAGAAGGCAGGGATGCCGGCGCCGCCGGCGCGGATGCGTTCTGCCAGCGTTCCCTGTGGCACAAGTTCCAGCTCGATCTCGCCTGCCAGGTATCTATCTGTAAATGCGCGCGGATCCGAAGAGCGTGGGAAGGAGCAGATCATCTTCTTCACCATGCCCGCGTCGATCATAGCGGCGATGCCGATGCGACCGTTGCCGGCATTGTTGTTGATGACCGTGAGGTTCTTCGGGCCGCTGTCGATCAACGCGTGGATCAGCTCGATCGGTGCCCCCGATCCGCCAAAGCCGCCGATCATGACGGTTGAACCGTCACGGATCTCCGCGACCGCCTCCTTTAAACTTGCGGCAGTTTTGTCCATCGCGTTTTGCCTCCCACCAAGGATCAGGTGTCTGTTGGTCATCTTGTAAATCAAGATACCCATGGACGGCAATCATTATGTGCGGTATATGATATTTGTACGATTATCGCACAACAAAGGGCCGCCATATGGAAATCAAGGAACGCGACCTTATGGGTGGGCTCGCAAAGGGACTAAAAGTCATCGAGGCATTTAGTCTCGAGAAACCGCGCCTATCCATTTCAGATGCCTCGGCGGTGACGGGCCTTGACAGAGCAACAGCGAGGCGCTGCCTGCTCACCCTGTCTGCGGCCGGTTATGCAGCTTACGACGGCAAGTTCTTCAGCTTGACGCCGCGCGTGTTGCGTCTCGGAACCGGATGCCTTGCGACAATGCCGCTGCCCCGGATCGTCCAACCCTTTCTGGACCAGTTATCGGAGAGCATTGATCAGAGCTCTTCGGTCTCGATACTCGACGAGACTGAGATCGTTTATGTGGCTCGAGCGGCGCAACGCCGCGTGATGTCCATTTCCCTGATGCCGGGCTCCCGTTTGCCAGCCTACTGCACATCGATGGGGCGCGTACTGCTGGCCGCGCTACCTGATAATGAAACGCGCCGGCTGCTCGAAGCTTCACCGCGGACACAGCGAACTGAAAGGACAATCACCGACATTTCGGCGCTCATGGCGGAGATCGTGGCGACGCGGGAGCGCGGCTATGCTTCGATCGACCAGGAGGTCGAGTTAGGATTGAGATCCGTAGCGGTCCCTTTGCTAAACTCGCGCGGGCGCACTGTCGCAGCTTTGAACGTCGGGCTCGCGGCAACTGCCGAGGGAATGGAGACCGTGATCAGTCGATACATTCCGTCACTCTTGTCGGCCCGAGAGGAACTGAAAGGTATGCTTCCGTGAAGTGCGTTTGGACGTTCTAATATTGGGTGCGCAGTCTTACGATTAGCTACGACAGGCGGAAGTCTCGCTCGCCAAAAAAAACACAGCGCGTGGCCAGTCGAGGCACACCCGGTTGCGCGCCAATGTGCGTGCCGGGGATCGATGGCGCCCTCAATCAAGATGAGGCCGGCTTTGCTAGCGCGCCACTAGGCTGACCATAGATAGACGGCCATTCGAGGCCAGACTGCCTGAGGTTGCCCTTGCATAAATAACTATTTAGATACACGATTGTTATCGTTTAATTTCAGCAGCTTAATAGATTCTCACCAGGCTTTCGTCAATTTTCCAGCCTTGACAGCGTGTGGGTTTCGCTATCTGTTTCGGCCTGAGGGGATCGCCTGGGACTCAAACGCCGAGCGTCAGGAATTTCCCCAGGAGGTCATTGCAGTTATGTTGAGATTTGCCGTCATCGGGATCGATCATGGGCACACGTTCGATCACGTAAAAGGGCTGCTAGCTGCGGGTGCGGAGTTCGTCGGATATTGCCCGCAAACCTCGGTGCCGGCGCTTTTGGAAACTTTCAAAACGACCTATCCGGATGCGCCGCAGATCGACCGCGACACGATCTTCGCCGATCCATCGATAGACGTCATCTGCATCGCAGCGATCCCCCGCGACCGGGCGGGACTGGCCGTCCGCGCCATGAAGGCTGGTAAGGACGTTATGACCGACAAGCCGGGTGTAACGACATTCGCCCAACTCGAAGAGGTCAAACGCACAGTTGCCGAAACTGGCCGCATCTTTTCGATCTGCTTTTCGGAGCGACATTGCGTCCGGTCCGCCGTCAGGGCTGGCAAGCTTGTCGAGGAAGGCGCGATCGGAACGGTGATCCAGACGCTCGGCATGGGACCGCACAGACTGCAGCTGCCGACACGGCCTTACTGGTTCTTCGACCCGGAGCAGTTCGGCGGCATCATCGTCGATATCGCCTCGCACCAGATCGACCAGTTCCTCTTCTATACCGGATCAACCCGTGGCGAGGTCGTGGCGAGTTCGGTCGGCAATTTCGGCATGCCTGATAAGCCGGCCTTCCAGGACTTCGGCGAGGTTCTCCTGCGCTCGGAGAAGGCGTCGGGCTATGTGCGTGTCGACTGGTTTACGCCGGAAGCCCTGCCGACCTGGGGCGATGGCCGTCTCACCATCCTTGGCACCGAGGGCTATATCGAGTTGCGCAAATACATCGATATTGCCGGACGCTCCGGCAAGGACCACCTGTTCCTCGTCAACGGCAAGGAGATGACGCACATCGATTGCAGCAGCGAGAAGCTCGACTATTTCGAAGCCTTCGCTGCCGACGTCCGCGACCGTACCGAGACGGCGATGCCCCAGGCACATGTCTACGAGGTCTGCCGCCTTTCGCTCGAAGCACAATCGAAGGCCGCGCGCCTGGGTCATCGCTGAGGAATTCGCCATGTCCAAGAAGTTTCGCGTCGGTATCATCGGGGCAGGGATCGCCCAGCGCCACCTCACAGGCTTTGCGTGGAACAAGGAGCTGTTTGACGTTACCGTCCTCTGTTCGCTCGATGAGGACCGCGGCCAAGCGCTCTGTGAGGAGTTCGGCATTCCCGAATATACCCAGGATGCCGAGACCATGATCGCTCGCTCCGATCTCGACATCATCGATATCTGTACCCCGCCAAGCTCGCATTTCGAGCTGTGCCGCAAAGCGATCGAGGCCGGAAAGCATGTCATCTGCGAGAAGCCGCTGTTTGGCTCAATCGCAGAAATTGACGAGATGGCCCGCATTATCGCTCGGGCCGAAGGTCCGCAACTGATGCCAATATTTCAGTATCGCTACGGCTCGGGACTTCAGAAACTCAAGATGCTGATCGATCTCGGCCTGACCGGCACGCCGTTCCTGACCACGATCGAAACCCATTGGTGGCGCGGCCCGGACTACTATTCTGTTCCGTGGCGGGGAAAATGGGTGACCGAGCTGGGTGGCGGCCTGCTTGGCCATGCAATTCACGCGCACGACATGCTGAACTATGTGCATGGAGCATGTGCCGAGATTTTTTCCTATGGGGCGACGCTGGTCAATCCGATCCAAGTCGAGGACACGGCGGCACTGTCGGTAAAGATGAAGAACGGTTCGCTGGCAACACTGTCGATGACGCTTGGCTCCCGCAAGGAGATCTCTCGTCTGCGCTTCTGCTTCTCCGATCTCGTCGTCGAGAGCATTCTCGAGCCCTACACGATGGGTCGTGATCCCTGGAGCTTCATTGCGGGGACGCAAGAGCACCAAAAGCGCGTAGATCAGGCGCTTGCCAGCTATGTCGTCAAGGAAGACGGCTATACCAGACAATTCGAACTCTTCCATCGTGCACTGACCACCGGGGGAGAGCCGCCCGTGACATTGGAGGATGCCCGCAACTCGCTGGAGCTCGTTACCGCGGCCTATCATTCGCAGCGCACCGGCAAGCCGACGCCGCTGCCGATCCTTTCCGATCATCCGCTTTATCATTCCTGGTTGCCCGAAGAAGCCGCGAGACCGATGTAGTAGTCGAGGTCGTTCGTGGTGATATAGATCGTGGTCGGATGGACGCGCTATGGAAGCGCGGGACCCGGTTTAAGATCAGGGCGAACCGGCCGAGGACGAGCCAAGATCAGAGCCGCCGGCCAATCATCCATCGGACCCAGATAGTTTTGCCCACATCGAACGAGCATTGCCATGAGCCACATCCCGCAGATTGACTACGCCACATCTAACGAAGCTATTCGGGCAGCACATGACGAGGAGGTGAGGATACGCGGGCGCATGACAAACATGAAGCGCACGTTGTTGCATTCGCCGGTCGCCCACCGCATCTATGCCGAATGGTTTACGCTGCGCTCCGAGCTCTCGGCAATCGCGGATCGACCAATCTGGATTTTCTCGCATTCGATTTCGAAGGCAGCGAACTCGACGATCGCCCTCACCTTCTTTCGTCGCGCCCTAATCAATGCAGGCTTCAACCCAGACGCGTTGCTGCTCTCCGAGGAAGAAGCGTTGCTCGCTGCATTCGGCAAGGCGATTGTTGTTAATTCCAACGCGATCCCGCCCGAGATCTGGACGCAATTAAAAGCCCGCTACGAAACCAAGACCCTGGTTGATCTCGTGGCATTTGCTGGCATCATGCTCGCGACAGCCGTCTTCAACAACGTAGTACAGGTCGACTTCGATCCTGAACTCGAGGCCTTCGCCGAAGGCGCAAATTGATCGGCATCCCGCCGCACCAATTCGGACCCCACAATAGTGGTCGCAGGCGTACCGAGCTGGAGAGTGCGCACTAGCCGTGATCGCAGGAGGCCCGTACCTTTGCCGCCAATTCGGTTGCCACAAAGACGGCATGCTCGGTGATCTGCGGTAGCCCCATCAACTCTCCGAACGTTCCACGCGCCAACGGGCCGGAAATGAGCAACGTGGGGTCCGGCCTGCCATCGGCGCCGATTGCCTCCGAGAACTCGGTGCAGGCAATACCAAGTCCCGTTGGATCAAGCCGCAGGTACGAATGATCGCGAAGACTACCAAGCCAACTCTGGCTATCAAGAACACCGCCATGCGCCGGACCTGTCGATACGACCACCGCATCATAGTGGCGCCGAATCGGTGGGGCGTGCCGCCGTCTCAACTCTACATGGATTAAGTCGTTCTCTCGCTCCACCTGACCGACGGATGCCGCAAGCACTTCCATCCTGGATTCCGCGATTGCGCGGTCGAGCACGTCCTCGACCTGCGGGGCGATACGGAACCGATGGACGTCCCAAAAGGGTCTAATGTGACGAACGATCCGGCAGCGCTCGGCAATTGGAAGATTCCGCCAGATCGAATGACCGTGGCTGCGCACCTGATCGATGACACAATGCCACGTCAACCCCGCCGCATTGGCTCGCGCTATGGTCTGCCGGATGGTCCGTACGAGTGCGGTGGCACTCTCGGCTGGGGCCGCCTCGAACTCCCCGAAGGGATCCTGTGGGTAAGGCGCATGTCCCCTGGATCTCAACCCACGGCGCGAAATCGATGTAATCGGTCCGCGATGACCAGTGCGAGCGAGCGAAGCGACAATGTCGGCCGCCGTCAGGCCGTTGCCGACAATCAGCAACCGGTCATCCCGACGGATGACGTCGAGGGCTCCGGCAACGGTCGAATCGGCCACAAACCGGGGATGTCCTTCGAGGGCTTGCAGAGCACCGGGCGCCGAGGGCGAGGGATGGCTCGTGGCGATCACCAGGAAATCGGCAACTGTCTGCCCGCCCTGACTGTCGGAGATCTCCCACAATAGACCGTGACGGCGCACATCAGTAACGACCGCCCGACGGTGCTGCACGGCGCCATTTAGAACCAGGGGAGTGAGGGCTGAGGCGACATAGGCGCCGAAGACGTGACGTCGGGGAAAGAGGTTGCCATCAGGCCGGTGTGCTTCCGGATCGTCGGCGACAGCACCATCGCGTTCGATCCATTCGAGAAAATCCCCGGGCTGGTCCGGCAACAGGCTCATGCGGGCGGCGGGGACATTGATGCGATGCGCCGGATCGGTGGTATCGTAGGCAAGCCCCCGGCCGAGTTCGCGCCGCGGCTCGAAGACAATGATTGCCGGCGGTCGGTCAGTCATGAAGTGCGCCAGGTGGTAGGCAACGCCAGCTCCCGAAACACCTCCACCGATTATCGCGACAACGGGGGGGCGCTTCCAGTTGACGAGATTATGTTGCGATTTCGCGCTGTCCTGCTTCAATGCACGCGGTCCAGATCACCTTGGTTGCAAGAGCACGTTTGTTCTTCGCGCTCGGATGGCTTAACTTACGGTCAGGCCAGGAACCCGGCAACAGCAATATTCTACAAAATCAGTAGAATTTTTATCCCGCTATTTCGCCTAGCCGCCGAAGAGTTTTTCCGTGCTGCAGCGCAATAGAGATCGGCTTGCTTGGTTTGCCATCAGCAGTTTTGAAATTATCTGGCCGTTCGAGGCTCGCCTCACCAATTCAAGACGGGAAACACCACAATGAACAAGAAGACGTCCAAATCAAGCCTGACACGTCGTGCAAGCCTTGCCGCGATCGCCTCAACGGTTGCCCTGATTGCCTTTGTAGCCCCGGCAGCTTCGTTTGCCGAAGACAAGTCGATCAAGGTCGGCATCATGAGCGGCGAGGATGAAGACGTTTGGCGCGTCGTGACCGCGGAAGCAGCCAAGAAGGGCCTGACGATAGAAACGGTCGTCTTCAACGACTACACGCAACCGAACGAAGCTCTGGAGCGCGGCGAAATCGACGCCAACGCCTTCCAGCACAAGCCTTATCTCGACAATCAGGTCGCGCAGCATGGCTATCATATCGTGCCGGTCGGATACACGGGTGTCTGGCCGATCGGCCTTTATTCCAAGAAGCACAAGGCTGTCGCCGAGATCTCCGATGGTGCGAGCATCGGTGTGCCGAATGACCCATCCAACGAGGGGCGGGCACTGCGCGTGCTGCAGAACGAAGGCATTATCAAGCTCAAGGACGGAACCGGCATCCTCGCAACCGTCACCGACATTACCGAGAACCCGAAGAACGTTGAGATCAAGGAGCTTGATGCCGGCGTCGTCGGTCGCGCCATCGACGATCTCGATGCTGCAGTCGTTAACACGGACTGGGCTTTGAAGGCTGGCCTGTCTGCGTCTGACCGCATCGCGCAGGAGCCGATCGCCGACAATCCGTATCGCAACTTCATCGCAGTCAAGCAGGGCAGCGAGAACGAGGCCTGGGTGAAGACACTGGTGTCATCCTATCAGAACGATGCCGTTAAGGCGGAGTTCGACAAGGTGTATAAGGGAACCGGCCTCAGCGCCTACTGATTTACATTCGCGCCGAGGGGTTAGGCGCGTTGAACAAGGCGGCCCGGGCGTTCCTTGCCCAGGCCGCCTTGGGCATTTCCGAAGGGAAACAACATGAATTCAATCGTCTCGGCCTCCACAATCGGAGCAACGTCGAAGGCGGCGTCAAACGAAGTGGTTCGCCTCGTCGATGTGCATCGCCATTTTGGTGCCACTCCTGCGCTCGACGGCATATCACTCACCGTCCACGGGGGCGAAATCCTCGGTATTATCGGGCGCAGCGGCGCCGGGAAGTCCACGTTGATCCGCTGCCTTAACGGGCTGGAGCGTCCTGACAGCGGCGAGATCGAGATCGAGGGCCGCAGCATCGTCGGCCTCGACGAAAAGGATCTGCAGCCTCTTCGCCGCCGCGTCGGCATGATCTTTCAGCACTTTAATCTGCTGTCTTCGAGGACTGTGGAGGAGAATGTCGCGTTGCCGATGAAAATCGCCGGCATCGCGAAGGCCGAGCGCTTGACCCGCGCGCATGAATTGCTGGAGCTTGTCGGCCTCGCCGACAAGGCGAAGACCTATCCATCGTCTCTTTCAGGCGGGCAGAAGCAACGCGTCGGCATTGCCAGGGCGCTCGCCGCGCGTCCCGCTTTGCTGCTCTCGGACGAGGCGACATCGGCACTTGATCCGGAAACGACCCGTTCGATCCTCACCCTTTTGAAGGACATCAACCGCAAGCTTGGCCTGACGATCGTCCTCATCACACATGAGATGGAAGTCGTGCGCAATATTGCCGATCGCGTCGCCGTCATCGATGCCGGCCGCATTGTCGAGGAAGGTCAGGTCTGGTCCGTCTTTGCCGATCCAAAGGCGCCGATCACCCAGAGCTTGCTGTCCGGCAGCCGCCCGCAATTGCCAGAACACATTGCCGCCCGATTGTCACTGACGACCGGTGGCGAAGCAATCCTCAGCATCGACATGGCTGGCCCGGCAGCACAGGGTGCGGTATTTGCCGATCTTTCGGCAGCACTCCCGCAATCTTTCCGGCTCGTTCATGGCGGTATCGATCATATCCAGAACCAGCCGGTGGCGCGGTTCTTCATTGCTGTGCCGACACGCGACCCAGCCTTGAAGGACAAGGTTCTACAGTTTTTAACGGCCCGCTCGGCACGGGTGGAGGTTCTCGGCTATGACACCGATCATGTTTAATCTCCTGCTTCGCTCCCTCTGGGAAACAATCCTGATGACGGGTGCATCCGGGCTAATCTCGCTTGTCTTTGGCCTGCCGCTTGGTTTGGCACTGGTTCTCACTAATAAGGGCGGGATTGCCGAGAATGCCTGGGTGAACGGCATTCTCGGAGCCATCATCAACGGCTTCCGCTCAGTCCCCTTCATCATTCTGTTGGTCGCGTTGATCCCGCTGACGCGCCTCATCGTCGGCACTGCGCTTGGCACATGGGCGGCCATCGTGCCGCTCGCCATTGCAGCGACGCCTTATTACGCCCGCATAGCCGAGGTCTCGCTGCGCGAGGTGGACCGCGGTTTGATCGATGCTGTGCGCGCCATGGGCGGAAACCGCTGGACGATCATTCGCGAAGTGCTCGTTCCCGAAGCGCTGCCCGGCATCGTCGCCGGCTTCACGGTCACGCTGGTGACCCTAATCGGCGCCTCCGCGATGGCCGGTGCGATCGGCGCTGGAGGCCTCGGTGACCTCGCCATCCGCTATGGCTACCAACGCTTCGAAACCGCCGTCATGGTCGCGGTCGTTGCCGTTCTGATCGTGCTTGTCTGCGGGATACAGTGGCTCGGCGATCGACTGGTCGCCAGGCTTGACCATAAGTAGTTAGCGACGAAACGCAGCGGCAGGGTGCTAGGGTGGCAACCTGCCGCTGCCACCGAACAGTTTGTGCCTGAGCGGGCCTTCGGCGTCGTCTGCCACGAAGAGGCCGCGCTCCCGCAGCGCCGGTACGAGGTCAACAAAAACACACAAGCGTTCCGGCGCCACGGTGCGTGCAAGATTGAAGCCATCGACACCGCCATCAGAAACTTAAGCTTTCAGGCGATCCGCCAGTTGATCGGCCCGAACCGACGATGGCTCTCATGCGGCAGCCGAGCACCGTTTGATCAATGATCTGGCGTAACGTTACCGGCTTCGCACGCTGATTGCCATTGGTTGACGCCCGCTCGATCGACTCGTCCAGGCCGTACATTGAAAAATCAACGCCTGTCGAAGCCGAGTAGTGCGTGAGAGACGCCTCCACGCTCGCATGTCGATGGTCGTTCTCACGCTTGTCCAGTGCTTCCCTCGCGGTGCCGCCAACGACCACGCCGGCTAAGAACGCGCAACGCGCCCATCCGCGACCGACTGCTTCGACCTTCCGCCGTAGGAACGACGCCGACGATGTCGGCCAGGAAATAATCCCGCCGCGCTTTCCCCGCTCGCGGTGCAGGCAAAGTCCACCCAATAGTCGAGATCGAGATCGGTAAAGTGAAGGGACGTATCGCGTGGATGCGTCCACATGCCGTGATTGATATGGCTGAGGCAGTTCATATCGAATGCGTAGATCTGCATCTGCCTCAAATGGTCGCTGCCTTTGCCGGTAGAACCGGCCGGTCGTGAGCCAAGACAGGTACCACCTGCCGTTAGCTCTTACCCTTCCACGGAACCAGGGTGGCTTCCAAGAGCCGAACGGCGGCGCTGAAGGCAAATGCACAGGCGGCGATAATGCCGATGCCTACGAAAACGACATCGGTTGCCAGAAACTGGGAAGCCGACATGATCATGTAGCCAATGCCGCGGTTCGAGGCGATCAGTTCAGCGGCAACCAGCGTGCCCCAGCCGACCCCGAGCGCAATGCGGATGCCCGTCAGGATCTCTGGCAGGGCCGACGGCAAAACGATGCTGACAAGAAGCTGCCAGGGACGGGCGCCAAGAGAGCGCGCCGCATTGACGCGTTCGATCGGTAGTGAGCGAACTCCGGCCTGTGCCGAAAGGCAAATGGGTGCGAACATCGCGAGCACGAGAAGCGTCACCTTCGAAGTCTCACCGATGCCAAGCCAAATGATCATCAGCGGCAGATAGGCGAGAGGTGGCAGTGGCCAGTAGAATTCGATCGGCGTATCGAAGATACCCTTTGCCCAGCGATTGAGCCCCATCAAAAGGCCGATCGGAATGCCAGCCGCGATGGCGATAGCTGCCGCGGTTCCTATTCTGAAGAGGCTTGCCGAAACATGTTCACCAAGCGAGGCTCCGGCATAGCCGTCGCGATAGACAGCGCCAATCTGCGTGACAACCTCCTGCGGTGTCGGCAGGAAGAGGCGCGGCACCAAGCCGAGCTTTGCCACGACCCACCAAGTGCTGATCAAAACTGCTGCGGTCGCAAGGCTGATCAAAAGTGTGCTGCTGTCGCCGGCGCCGAACCCTTTCATGTGAACAGGGTTTGGCTGATCGGGCCCGGCCCCCACGACAACGCCTGTCGTTTCGATGACATTGCTCATTCCGCCGCACTCCTGATCTCCTCGGAGCCATGAAGAATGGTCCGAATTTCTTCTCGCAAACTGGCAAACTCGGGCGCAGTCTTGATCGAGCGGGCGTCGCCCGTCCGGACGAACTCCTGGACGAAGTCAAGATCAAAGCGCGCAACGATACGGCCTGGACGCGGCGACATAACGACGACCTGCGTACCGAGGAAGAGCGCCTCCTCGATCGAATGCGTAATGAAGAAGATGCGCTTTCCCGTAGCTTTCCAAACCGATACGAGCAGTTCCTGCATCTGTTCTCGAGTGAGACTGTCGAGCGCACCGAACGGCTCGTCCATCAGGAGGACTTCGGGATCGGTGGCAAGAGCGCGGGCGATACCGACGCGCTGGCGCATGCCACCGGACAATTCGTAGGGAAACGCCTTTGCAAAGTCTTTCAAACCGACCAGAGACAGAAGCTCTTCCGCGCGGACCCGCCGCGCGGCCCTTTGAACGCCCGCAAACTGCAGGCCAAGCGCGACATTGTCGACGACGGATTTCCAGGGCAGCAACGTGTCCTTCTGGAACACGACGCCGCGCTCCGCGCCGGGATGCGTGACCGGTCGTCCATCAAGAGTGATGGTACCTGACGAAAGCGGCATAAAGCCCGCAATCGCGTTCAGCAATGTGGACTTGCCGCAACCCGAGGCACCGAGTGCCACGACGAAGCTGTTGTCCGAAATATCGAGGGAAACGCGATCAAGGGCATGGACCATGTTGCCATCCCGCGTCCGGAAATAGACGCTCGCGTGATCGACTTTGAGCATGTGCGGTCTCTTCGTATTGTGACGCCGGCGCGCTATCGCGCCAGCGTACTGCAGGATTGTTTGCTTATGTCTTCAGTTGCTTGCGTTGACGAGTGCATCCGGCGTGACAAAAGCCGCGTAGCTCGGCAGCACTTCGCTCACCTTGCCCTGATCCTTCAGGAAAGCTGCCGTATCCTTGAGGATCTTGGCAGCGCCCGACTTTTCGCCGCCACCGAGCCACGCTTGGGATGCTTGCACCTCAGGCGTCAGAAGGGTCAGGTTCTTGAGGGCGGCAGCCTGCTGCTCCGCCGTTCCACCAAGTGTCTTGGAAAGCAGCTTGGCGTTCTCGCTGTCAGCATCCCAGGCCTTCTTATCGGCTGCGAAGGATGCGTAGTACTTGTTGATGACGCCGGCGAAGCTCTTCAGGAATGCCGGGTTCTCATTCGCAAACTTCGATGCAGCGACCCAGGCGGAGAAGGTCGGAGCGCCTTTGTCGGCGACGTCCTTGGAGGTGACCAGCACCTTGCCACTCTTTTTTAGCTCAGTCAGCGCCGGATCCCAGACAAAGCCGCCATCGATGTCGCCCCTGTTGTAGCTGGCGACGATTTCCGGCTGCGGAATCGCAAAGACCTGCACGTCCTTTTCCGTCAGCCCTAACGACTTGATCAGCGCCAGGAGTTGATAATGGTCGGTGGAGACCGGCGCCGCAGCGAGCTTCTTGCCCTTAAGGTCAGACAGAGAGGATATGCCTGAGCCGTTGCGAACGACGAGCGCCTCGTCGATGCCGGAGATAGAGGCGAGATAGAAGGCCTTGACCTCCAACCCACGGGATGTCGCAGCTGCAAACGGGCTCGAGCCGACATAGCCCACCTGCACATCACCAGAGGCAATCGCCGCAAAGATTTCGGCCCCTGAGTTGAACTTGCGGAAATCGATGTCATAGCCGGTTGCCTTTACGAGGTCACCATTGGCAATCGCGACTGAAGACGGCAGTGCATCGGTCTGATAGGCAACGACTACCTTCTTGTCGGCTGCCTGGGCAACAAATGCCGCCATCAAGCTGGCGGAACCGAGAGTAATCGCCGCCAATAATGTCTTGAGATTCATGTTTCGCCCCCTTGCGGCTGAGCACCAGCTTCAACCGCTTGAACTTGTTTCGACGCTAAAACCCTAGGGCGGATGCTTCGGCGTAAATAGATAAAACTATCTATTTTATAGAGTATAGGAACAATAATCTTTTCTGATTGATTTGAGCGGCAGACATTCGAGCCTTGGCCAACCTATTGCCCGCCAAAGCCCGTCGCTCATCTCAAGGATGCCTGTCAGATCAGATCGATGGAAATCAGATAACAGCGCCCTTTACCGCTGACCACCACATCCTTGCCTTTGGCTTGCTCAAGCAGAAGTGCGTCCTTGGGACCAAGATCGTGTTGGCCGCCGCAATCGACGGTTAGAATTCCCGCATGACACAGGAGAAACCATGTCGGCGCCGTCGCATGCACCGTGATCGTAGAATCGACATCAACCCTGTCGACCCGATGGTGGAAGCCTTTGCGCCGGGTCATGACGTTCAGGTCCATGATTGGTCCATCGGGAAGCGATGCCGAAACTGAGACATCGGCGGGAAAGGAGAGGGGCGCACTGTCCCGTGTCAGCAAAACGGGGTTCTCACCGTCTATCGACAGCGACATGCCATTCCCATCCAAAATGGAAAGCGTGCGGTCGACGCCGGCAAAGATCGAAAAGGGCCCATCCGTCGCCACCGTTGCCATGCTGAGGCGCCAACCGAAATCCGACAGAGTCGCGCCCTCAGGCGAGACCGCAATTTCGACAGTTTCCCCGCCACCGTTTTTCCACGGCATGCGGCGATGGGCACTGGATTTGAGGACTGTGGCGCGGATCATTTTGGCTCCATGTTGCAAGGAGAAGGAGTAAACTAAGTTTCGTGGACTAGGTCGATCGAGTTTGCCATGCAGACAGTGAAAGCGAAAACACATGTGCCGCGGCTTTGAGAAAGGCTGCGGAACGTGAGGCATTTATCATGGCAAATGCCGGCGAACCCATGGCGAAAGTCGTCCCATTGGAGGAAGCCGATGCCTCGAAAAAGCAGCGGATTGGCTTCATAAGGGGCATGATCTCGGTCCCCGACGATTTCGATACCATCATTACGGATGAGATCGAGGAGATGTTCAGCGACGGAAAACAGTTTTCCGAATGAGGCCGCTCCTTGATACAGACATCTGGGAGGCCGGCGGAAGCGGGCGGCTTCCTGATCGTTTAGGCGTGCTGATCTTCAATGAGCGGAACGAGCTCCTATTCAGTCCCGCCAGCCTATGGGAGATCGTCATCAAGGCCCGCCCGAATTTTCGCGCAGATCCCACGAGCTGAGGAAACAGCTTCTCCAATACGGCTGCGAGCTGCCAATCAACGGCAAACATACGTTGCAATCGCGGAACTCGCGCCGGTCCACAAGGCCCCCTTCGACCGTATCCTTGTTGTCCAATCAAAGATCGAAGGCATTCCTTTGGTTACGGTCGATCGGGCCGTGCTGCAGTTCCCGGGCCTCATGGGATATTGAGGCCCGGCGCAACAGATCAATTTCCAAGGATTGCCGGCAGGCGCAGGCCCTGCTTCTTGGCCCAATCCAGGGCGATCTCGTATCCTGCATCGGCATGACGCATGACACCGGTCGCCGGGTCGTTCCAAAGCACGCGCTCCAGGCGCCGCGCCGCGTCGTCCGTTCCGTCGGCGCAGATGACCATGCCGGAATGCTGTGAGAAGCCCATGCCTACACCGCCACCATGATGGAGCGACACCCACGTCGCGCCGGACGCCGTATTGAGGAGCGCGTTGAGCAGCGGCCAATCAGAGACCGCATCCGAACCGTCCTTCATCGCTTCCGTCTCGCGGTTCGGCGAGGCGACCGAGCCGGAGTCCAGGTGGTCGCGGCCGATCACGATCGGCGCCTTCAGTTCGCCATTCCTGACCATCTCGTTGAAGGCAAGACCGAGCCGATGACGGTCGCCGAGACCAACCCAGCAGATGCGCGCCGGAAGCCCCTGGAACGAAATCCGCTCCTTGGCCATATCCAGCCAGTTGTGCAGGTGCTTGTTGTCCGGAAAAAGCTCCTTCACCTTGGCGTCAGTCTTGTAGATATCTTCCGGATCGCCTGAAAGGGCGGCCCAGCGGAACGGACCGATACCGCGGCAAAAAAGCGGGCGAATATAGGCCGGCACGAAGCCGGGGAAGGCGAAGGCGTTCTCAAGACCTTCATCCTTGGCGACCTGCCGGATATTGTTGCCATAGTCGAGGGTCGGCACACCGGCATCCCAGAAAGCAACCATGGCTTCGACGTGCTGCTTCATGGAGGCGCGCGCTGCAGCTTCCACGGCCTTGGGATCGCTCTCGCGCTTGGCCTTGGCCTCCTCGACTGTCCAGCCGGCCGGCAGGTAGCCGTTGCGCGGATCGTGCGCGGAGGTCTGGTCGGTCACGATGTCGGGACGGGGGCCGCCAGCCTTCATGCGGGAAACGAGCTCCGGGAAGATCTCGGCTGCGTTGCCAAGCAAGCCGACGGATTTTGCCTCACCGGCCTTCGTCCACTTGTCGATCAATGCCAGCGCCTCGTCGAGCGTCTTTGCCTTTTCATCAACGTAACGAGTGCGGAGGCGGAAATCGATGCGGGTCTCGTCGCTCTCGACCGCCAGGCAGCAGGCACCTGCCATGACAGCTGCGAGCGGTTGTGCCCCACCCATGCCGCCGAGACCGCCAGTCAGGATCCACTTGCCCTTGAGGTTGCCATTGTAATGCTGGCGACCGGCTTCGACGAAGGTCTCGTAAGTGCCCTGCACGATACCCTGCGTGCCGATATAGATCCACGAGCCGGCGGTCATCTGGCCGTACATGGCAAGGCCCTTCTTATCGAGCTCGTTGAAGTGATCCCAGGTCGCCCAGTGCGGCACAAGATTGGAGTTGGCGATCAGGACCCGCGGAGCATCCTTGTGCGTACGGAAGACGGCGACGGGCTTGCCGGACTGCACCAGGAGAGTTTCATCCTCGTTCAACGTCTTCAGGGTCGCTGCGATACGATCGAAGTCGTCCCAGGTGCGGGCCGCACGGCCGATGCCGCCATAAACGACGAGCTCGTTCGGATTTTCTGCCACGTCGGGGTCGAGGTTGTTCATCAGCATGCGCAGCGGCGCTTCGGTCATCCAGCTCTTGGCATTGAGCTCGTTGCCGCGCGGTGCGCGGATCTCGCGAATGTTGTGGCGTGGGTTTGAGGTCATGCGGGTTCCCCCTGTCGAGTGATCGTTATCGTTTCAAGTCCGGTGCGATCTGTTCAATGCGCACCAGGATATCTTTGAGATGAATGCGAAGGCGCTCCGCCTTGACGGTGTCATAGGCAAATGGCGGCGCTTCAGTTTCCAGATGCGTCGATTGCGCGAGCTCCATCTGGATGGCGTGGACGCCAGTTTCGGGTCGGCCGTAATGGCGTGTCGTCCAACCACCCTTGAAGCGGCCGTTGAGTACGCTGTCGTAGCCTTCGGCGGCCTCGACAACAGTGAGCGTTGCTTGCTCGATGGCGCCATCGCAGGTCTTGCCCATATCCGTGCCGATATTGAAATCCGGCAGCTTGCCCTCAAAGAGGAAGGGAATATGGGAGCGAATCGAATGGCAATCGTGGAGGATCGCCACACCATGAATTGATCTGACGCGCTCGATCTCGGCGGCAAGTGCCGCATGGTAGGGAACATGAAAGTCCCGCAGCCGCGCAGCGATATCGGCAGCGCCGGGCGCCTGCCCATCTTTCCAGATCGCTTTGCCGTCGAAGTCCGTTTCAGGAACCAGACCCGTGGTGTTCTGGCCAGGATAGAGGCTGACACCAGCCGGGTCACGGTTCGCGTCGATGACGTAGCGATGGAACGTTGCACGTACCACGGTCGCGCCTGACAACAGGCCGTCATAGAGGTGATGAATGTGCCAGTCGGTATCGGCGAGAACCTTGCCGTTGTCGTTCAGGCGCTCCCAGATCTCGGCGGGAACCTCGGTGCCGGTGTGGGGGAAGCCGAGGATAACGGGAGACGAGCCCTGTTTCACTTCGAAAACAGCCATGTCAGCTCTCCAGAACAGGTAGGATGCCAGGCGAGACCGATCCGTTCAGCGTGCCCGTTGCAACGAGGTTGCCTGCCGCCTGGAGGTCGTCTGCCATATAGCGGTCGAGCTCGAGCGTCGGCACGGCGCGGCGGATTGTCGAAATCGCCTTCTGCAGTTCAGGGCCGGTTGTCAGGGGGGCGCGAAATTCCACGCCCTGTGCGGCGGCCAGTGCTTCGATACCGACGATATTGAAGAGGTTGTCGGTCATCTGCAACAGACGACGGGCGCCGTGGCAGGCCATCGACACGTGGTCTTCCTGATTGGCAGAGGTCGGGGTCGAATCGACGGAGGCCGGGTGCGACATCTGCTTGTTTTCGGACATCAATGCCGCGGACGTGACTTCCGCAATCATCAGGCCGGAGTTAAGACCCGGCTTCTTTGCCAGGAAGGCCGGCAGGCCGTAGGAGAGCGCAGGGTCGACCAACAGGGCGATCCGCCGCTGTGCAATCGCGCCGATCTCGCAAATAGCGAGCGCGATCTGGTCAGCTGCGAAGGCAACCGGCTCGGCATGGAAGTTCCCCCCGGAGACCACCTGGTTATCGGAAAGCACGAGTGGGTTGTCGGTAACGGCGTTCGCTTCTATTTCCAACGTCCGCGCCACCGAGCGAAGCAGATCCAGGCAAGCGCCATCAACCTGCGGCTGGCAACGTATGCAATAGGGATCCTGCACACGCTCGTCGCCTTCGATGTGGCTCTGGCGAATAACTGAGCCTTCAAGTAGCGCCCGAAGCGCCGAAGCGGTATCGATCTGGCCTTTATGGCCGCGCAGTGTGTGAATGTCCGGATGGAAGGGAGCCGACGAGCCCATGGCTGCGTCCGTCGACATGGCTCCGGTAATCAAGGCCGCTTGTGCCGCCCGATGAGCCCGGAAAAGACCCGCCAGTGCCAGCGCCGTCGAGGTCTGCGTACCGTTGATCAGTGCGAGGCCCTCCTTCGCAGCGAGCACGACGGACTTCAGTCCGGCCCTTTCAAGCGCTACACGGCCGGAAAGACGTTCGCCGGCAAAGAAGGCTTCTGCTTCGCCCATCATCACGGCGGCCAGGTGGGCGAGCGGGGCCAGGTCGCCCGAGGCGCCAACCGAACCCTTTTCCGGAATGACCGGGATGACGCCCTTATCCAACATGCCTTCGATAAGCCGCACCAGTTCCAACCGCACGCCAGACGCTCCACGACCAAGTGAAACCAGCTTCAGGGCCATGATCAGACGAACGACGTTTTCAGGCAGCGGCGCGCCCACGCCGCAGCAATGCGACAGGATCAAATTGCGCTGAAGCGTCGCCACATCGGCGCTGTCGATCTTGATAGACGCAAGTTTGCCGAAGCCAGTGTTGATGCCGTAAACGGGCGCATTGCCCGCCGCAATCTCGGCAATTCGTGCGGCCGCCTTGGCAATGCCAGCGTCGAAGGATGCGTCGAGCTTTGCCGGCTCACCGGTCCAGTAGATCGTCTCCAGATTCTTGAGCGAAACGGAGCCGGGATGAAGGGTAATGGTCAACGGTCGATCCTTTCGCCCTTGAAGACATGTGCATGAAGCGGGTTGAAGCCGATGCGGTAGACGAGCTCGGCGAGGCTCTCAACGTCCCAGATGGCGAAGTCCGCGGACTTACCGGGCTCGAGCGTTCCGGTTTCCTCCAGCAGCCCGAGGGCGCGCGCGCCTTCGCGCGTCGCCCCTGCAATGCATTCCTCGACAGTGAGCTTGAAGAGCGTCGCGGACATATTCATCGTCAGCAGCAGCGAGGTCAGCGGCGAGGTGCCGGGATTGCAATCGGTCGCAACGGCTATATGGGTGCGCGCATCGCGCAACGCCTGAACGGGTGGTGCCTTTTTTTCATTTATTGCGTAAAAGGCGCCAGGCAGCAGGACCGCAACCGTACCGGCCGCGGCCATGGCAGCGGCACCTTCTGCATCCAGATATTCGAGATGATCGGCAGAGAGCGCACCATAGGAGGCAGCGAGCTTGGCTCCGCCAAGGTTGGACAGCTGCTCTGCATGCAGCTTCACGGGCAGGCCGAGCGCTTCGGCCTTGTCGAAAACGCGCGCGATCTCCGCTGGCGAAAAGGCAATCCCTTCGCAGAAGCCATCGACGGCATCCACCAAGCCCTCGGCATGGGCGTATTCGAGGGCCGGGATCACAACGTCGGTAATGTAGTCGCCGTTGCGGCCCTTGTATTCGACCGGCGTTGCATGGGCGCCGAGGTAGGATGTGACAACCCGGACCGGACGGAGGCGCTCAAGCTTTCGGGCAGCGCGCAGCATCTTCAGTTCGCCCTCGACGTTCAGACCGTAGCCCGACTTTACCTCGATCGTGGTCAGACCTTCGGAAATAAGGCTATCCAGGCGCGGAAGAGCCGCCTGGACGAGACCTTCGACAGAAAGTGCGTTTGTTGCCTTAACTGAAGAGACGATGCCGCCGCCGGCACGCGCAATTTCTTCGTACGTCGCGCCCTCTAGACGCATTTCAAATTCCCGAGCGCGATTGCCGCCATAGACGATGTGGGTATGGCAATCGACGAGGCCAGGCGTCACCCAGCGCCCTTCGAGATCGGTAATTTGGGCTCGCTCGATAGCGGACACAGGCAGATCAGCCTCCGGGCCGACGAAACTTACGCGGCCGCCCTCCGTGACGATTGCGCCTTTCTCGATGACACCGAGACTGGGCTTTTGCGGATCGAGCGTCGCCAATCGCGCATTCCGCCACAGATGCGGGCGCAGGTCGCCGGATGCCTCATCGCTTGAAAATTTGTTCCCATTCATCAGCTTTGCGCCTTCCTTTATGTGGAAACATGTATATACATATTAAACAGGTGACAAGTGAAATTTTGTGCATCTCCATGGAAAAGAAATATGCAGCGGCGCCAAAGAGGAGAAAAAGCGTTATGGCTCAGACGGTAGCGACCAGACTTCATTCAAACGCAGCACTTCTTCCGTCCGGATGGGAGAAGGACGTGCGCCTGACGATCGCTGATGGCCGTATTGCTCGTGTTGAAACGGGCGTTGCAACCGAGCCGGGCGACGAGCATCACGACACGCTCGTTCCTGCGATGGGCAACCTCCACAGCCATGCTTTCCAGCGCGCAATGGCTGGCCTTGCGGAGGTGCGCGGACCACTAAACGACAGCTTCTGGAGTTGGCGCACCGTCATGTACAGGTTCGCTCTCTCGATGACGCCTGAGCATGTCGAGGCCGTAGCAGCCCAACTCTATATGGAAATGCTGGAAGCCGGTTTTTCCCGTGTCGGTGAATTCCACTACTTGCATCACGACAAGGACGGCACGCCCTATGCCAACATTGCCGAGCTCGCCGAGCGCATCGGGGCCGCAGCAGCCACCAGCGGAATAGGCTTGACGCTGCTTCCCGTATTCTATGCCCATTCGGGCTTCGGTGGTGCGGCACCGATTGACGGTCAGCGCCGCTTCATCAATTCACTCGATAGCTTTGCTGCATTGATGGACGGCTGCCGTAGGGTGATCGGTAGGCTTACGGGGGCCGAGCTCGGTCTAGCCCCGCACAGCCTGCGCGCTGCAACACCTGAGGAACTCAGAAGTGTGGTGCCGCTGGCTGGTAACGGACCGATCCATATTCACATCGCCGAGCAGGTCAAGGAAGTCGAAGATTGCATCGCCTGGTCGGGCGCGCGGCCAGTCGAGTGGCTACTTGCCAACGCACCGGTGGATGGACGCTGGTGCCTGATCCACGCCACACACATGACAGACGAGGAAACCCGCGGCATGGCGCGAAGCGCAGCCATTGCCGGCCTTTGCCCGATTACCGAAGCCAATCTCGGCGACGGTACGTTCCAGGCGCCACTCTTCATCGAAGAAGGCGGCCGTCTCGGCATCGGCTCCGATTCCAACGTGCTGATCTCGCTTCCTGGCGAGCTGCGCCAGCTCGAATATTCGGAGCGTCTGGCACTGAGGGCTCGCAATGTCATCGCTGCACCGGGTGGGTCGACCGCTCGCAGCCTGTTTGATCACGCAATTACCGGAGGCGGCGCGGCACTGAAGGCGCCCGGAGGTATAACGGTTGGTCACCATGCCGACCTCATTTCGCTCGACAAAACAGCCGTACCCTACCTTTCCGGCGATGCATTGCTCGATCACTGGGTCTTTGCCGGTGGCGTGGCCGTCGATTGCGTCTGGTCGCTCGGCCGCAAGCAGGTCGCGGCCGGTCGCCACGTCGCCCGCGACGCAATTAACCAAAGATTCCTGAAGGCGATGGGCGAGCTTCTTGCAGCATAGGGCTTTCCAGGTCGCGACATAAAGATTAGAGCGGGAGGCATTGACCGGAGCGTGACGATGAACAAAAGCAAGGAGACAACCTTGCACCAGCGGATCGTAAGCGACATCGAAGGCCACATCGTTTCTGGCGAGTGGCCGCCGGGTCATCGCATCCCGTTTGAAGTGGATCTAACCAAGGAATACAATTGTTCGCGCATGACCGTGAACAAGGCGCTAACCCAACTTGCTAAGGCCGGTCTTATCGAACGTCGCAAGAAATCGGGCAGCTTCGTCACGCAGCCGCAGGCCCAATCGGCTGTTCTCGAGATCCACGACATAAGTGCTGAAGTACAGTCGCTAAATCTTCAGTATTCCTTCGCCGTGTCGAAGCACGAGCAGCGCAGAGCGAAGGCCGACGATGTTCGCCGCCTCGACGTCACCCCGGGATCTTTCATTGTTGACGTGGCCTGCGTTCATCAGGCAGGCGGGCGACCGTTCTGTCTGGAGGAACGACTGATCAGCCTGTCGACCGTACCCGAGGCGGCCGACGCAAATTTTTCAGAGATGGCGCCTGGCGCCTGGCTGATCAATCAGATTCCCTGGAGTAGCGCCGAGCACCGCATTCACGCCGTTTCTGCCGGTTCAGACGAGGCCGCCGCCCTCGGTATCCCGCGCAACACAGCCTGCCTGGTCGTCGAGCGTCGCACCTGGAGCAATAACGGGCCGGTCACTCATGTGCGCTTCACTTATCCGGGCGACCGACACGCGCTGGTAGCACGTTTCACCCCCGCGTCGCAGTAGCAGATGACTTCGCTCGGGCAGCTTATTTCGTGGAGATCACGATGTCGTCGCGGATCAAGTCCGTAAGCTCATGCTCATCCGTGATACCAAGTTCGATCCATTGAAGTAGGCTCTTTGCCTTCTGCCTTGCTTCAACGCTACCCCTATGAAGCCCATTCTCATCGCACCAAGCCCTCAGGATACGATCGATCAGGTCTGTGATCTTGAATGCTAACACTGGTCGCTGCCACAAAATCCATTGCATCGGCCTGTCTCCCTTCGCATCCGGAGCCTATGTGGCGCCACGTCAGGGAGGCAACCTACAGCACATGAGAATGTGCTCATCTACACATATTAAAAGGCTAAGCGTTGCAGATTGGCCATAGCCACCGGATGAGAACGATTGGGCAGCAAAGCAAAAAGCTATTAATTCTATCGGCCAGCTACCCATTGTTCAGTCGACATCCCGACTGGAGTTCGATTGTGCTAAGGCGGTGAACCAGTTCAGGACCCGGCATCTTTTTGCCACGTGCCTTTCGTCCTCCAATCGGTTGTCGGTCCTTTTCCATATGGCGCAGTCCCGACACCTTGACGTCTTCCGAAACCCTTCTGGATGACCCCGGATCCCAGGCGCCGCGCCCGGACCTAATTCACCACCTCGATGATCTTGGCCCCGGCAAACCGCTTCTTCTCGATACTGGTGTATTCGAGCCTGACCAGCTTTCCCGCGAGAGCCTTTAATGGCATCGCTTTTCCGTCGGGCCCGACAGCGTCGGACAATATCAGGTGGTGGCCACGCAACACGACGTCGCTCGCATCGACGATCTTTATCCTGTTGCGATCGTCGCCCTCGAGCCGACCGATGACACAGCCGGCAACAGAGGGGCGACAACTTAACGGCGCGCCGCCCTTCTCGGTTTCCTTCGCTACCTCCGTTCGATTTGATGAAGCCGCCGGTTTGCTTCGCAGATCTGCCGTTGCCTTCGGTCCATCGCATGGCCCGGTCGCATCGAGTGTCTTGCTGATCGAACTGGTGCTGACGACCCTGTTGTTCTGAGAAATATTCTCACAGATCTTTCCCTGCGGCGCCCTTTGCGCCCGGATCAGCCCGACACCAACATTGCGAAACGTATTGCCGTAGACGTCGTTGTTGACGCCATCGCTCTCTTCGTCGCCACCAAGGCGCACGCCAGCGCCAACGACGTCATAGACAAGATTGTAGCGGAAGACATTGCTGTTGCCGCGCGAGTCAAAACCACCTGAATTGGGGTCTTTCTGCCCTGTGCAACTATTCTTCTCGACAATGTTACCGCTCGAGCCCTCCTTGATGTCGACGCATTCATTGCCACCAGTGGCGATGTCATTATCGTGGATACGGTTCCGATCGGAGCGATCGATCGCACCGTCTGGCGCGCCGCGTCCACCCAATTGCTCTGGCGCGGTTCCGATGTAGATGCCCTCGCCATTCTTCCCGCCATCGTCAAACAGGAAGTCGAAACGGCCGCATGAACTTATCCTGGAATAGGCGATTTCGTTCTGCCTCGCCTGGTAACGCAGGCGGACGCACTCGCCACCTGCGTTACGAATATCCATCCCGAGCACGCGCAGCCCGGTCAATTCCTTTCCAGGCGTGTTTCCGATCACGTAGAGCAGCTTGTCACGGTAGCTCTTCTTCGTGTTCGCTCTCTCAAACCGGCCGTCAACGGTGAAATTCCGCAGCTCGATATAGCTATGGTTGATCTCGATCACCCGCGGCTGGCCGCCACCTTTGACGACAGATGCAAGTGATCCCTCAATCGTGATCGGCTTGCCGAGTTGGCCATCGCGAACCGAGCGGAAATCCTGCATGTAGGTTCCTGGCGAAAGGACGATCGTATCGCCCGGTTGGGCGATCGCAAGCGCATCCTGGATCGTCGATCCTTCATCGCGGCCCGAGCTTTTTGGCGCGACGTTGATTGTCGCGCTCTCTGCAGGCCCGATGAAGCTGAAGGCCCCGGCAAGACCCAGCATGACCACAATCAGGCGAGGAGCCGCGCAAGCCTTCCACATATCTTTGGCCATGGATACCTCCGGTCGTGGACGCGATCTTGAATAAGAGCATACGCTAATAGTAACTCAATTGCTCCTTTGGAGTTCGCCAACGCGATTCTCATTTCAGGAGCCCAGTTTGAACGACCAACGTTGCAGCGCGCCTCGTCAGCCCTCATGATGTCTAAATCGGATATCGACACATATACGGCGACCAATGCGCATCTTTCTCGTCCGACACGGCGAATCCCTCGGCAACATCAATGAAAACGCCTACAGGCAGTTTGGCGATCACAATGTGCCGCTGACACAATGGGGCTATCAACAGGTTCTCCTAGCCGGAAGGGCGCTAGCGTCCTATCTGGCCGAGTTGCCAGAGCGCCCTAATCAAAGCTTGGATATTTGGTATTCGCCGTTTCTTCGAACGCGACAGAGTAAGGACGCCCTATTGGAAGTCCTGCCGCCGGGATGGGTGGGGGACGTTCGCGAGGACTATCTGTTGCGCGAGCAAGACTTTGGTCTTTTTACAGAAATCTACGACCATGCGGAGCGACGACAGAAGTTTCCAGATGAGTTCGAGAAATGGGCCCGGATGCGAAACAACAGCGGAAAATTCTATGCAAGACCACCCGATGGCGAGAGCAGGGCGGATGTGGCCCAGCGGCTTCGTCTGTTTCTGCAGACCGTAAATGACGATACGACCGATGAAGGCAACGACATCATCATCGTCGGCCATGGCGTCACGAACCGGGCGTTCGAGATGAATTTTCTCCATCATGCGGTCGACTGGTTCGAGCGTTCTGACAATCCGGGAAATTCCGACGTGACATTGATCGAAGGAACGCGTCGTCAGGGCTATCGATCAATCCTGTTGCACAAGGCAAGCGAGCGTAAGACTGGCAATGACGAGTTTCGGCATGCGCACGGATCAGAGCTGACGATCACGCCGAAAACGACGCCATAGCTTTTAGCCGTCGCCAATAAAGGCACATCAATCTACGGCGCGGGTCCTATTGCTGGGGTGGCGCCAGGCCGCATTGGGTGACCTCGGGCTCGTCCTTGATGCTTGCCTTGATGCGAAGCTCCCAGGCCGGCCCAAGTTGAAAACCGTGAGCCCGTAACATGTCGACGACCTTCGAACAGTCGGCGGGGCTGTCGTATTGCCCCGCCAGCGAAACCTCGATGAGCGTCTCCTTGGCATCGACGGCACAATTGCCATTCAAGCCGGTGTTTTCGAGAAACGAGCACACGGCCTCAGCGCGCTCGAGGCCCTTGCCGTCATCCGATGCAACAGGGGATCCGGCAGCGACAACGACCGCCTCGATCAGGGATATGAAAGATCTCATTGTACTCTCCATGGAGGGAGGTCTCGACACCGGTTGCCACGATGTTTTGGAGCCTCCCTCGTCCTTCCAAGAGATGAAGGATCAGAGGGACATAGGTCTTGAATCGGAGTGGGGAAGGGGCCAGAAGTCTGAGACAGAAGAATAAGCGCCAGCTGCAACGGCGGATAGTATTGTAACAAATTCAAGCGCCTAGAAAGTGCAGCCAGTCGGAGCTATTAAAAAACCGCAGGGTGTTGTCGATTTGCGTACTCCCCAAACGTTTCTTGTCTGAAGGGCGGACCACGTCAGGAAGGCTGGCGCATTGTCCTGTCCAAAACCGGAGGAGGTTCATGTGATGGATGCGAATAACCTTGCTTCCGCAAGCGAGCTGGCAAGAAGAAACGGACTGAGTTTTCCGAATGAAAGTCCCGAGTACCGGCAGGCTCGCGATGAACTGCTTGCTGAAGAAATCGAGTTGCGTCGACATATCGAAAGAGTGGCCAAGCAGCGTCGTGCGCTACCGCCAGGCGGTGAGGTGACTAAAGAGTACCGCTTCCAGGGCCCCGACGGCGAGGTTCCGTTGCTCGACCTCTTCACAGGCAAGTCCACGCTGGTCATATACAATTACATGTACGGTCCGCAACGCGAACGACCATGCCCGATGTGCACATCCATGCTATCGGCTCTTGACGGAGAGGTTCCCGACATTTGCCAGCAGATTGCCCTTGCCGTTGTCGCGCGCTCGCCAATAGAGCGGTTGCTGGCCTTCAAGAAGGAGCGCGGTTGGCATCACATGCCGCTCTACTCCGATATGAGTGACGAGTTCAGCCGCGACTATCACGCCATTGGTCCTGACGGCAGTGATGACGCCGCCTATAACGTCTTCACAATCAAGGATGGCGTGATCCGTCATTTCTGGAACCCGGAAATGGGCCCCGCAACCGCCGATCCCGGCCAGGACCCCCGTGGCGCGCCGGACCTCATGCCGCTTTGGACCGTGCTCGACACCACGCCTGAAGGGCGCCCGCCGACCTGGTATCCGAAACTCAATTACGACACTCCACGATAATGCCGACGTAAGGGCGCAGCCATCAGCCCTGCCTGCCGACGCTCGCATACATACCCGTCGTACGGAACTCCGTCGGATTGGTCCCATAGACACGCCTGAAGACCTTGGAGAAATAATTGGCGTCCTCGAAACCGGAGCGGATCGCCACCTCCTTGACGGGCATGTTCGCGGTCTTGGTAAGAAGTGTCACGGCCCGCTTCAATCGCTTCTCCAAGACGAATTCGGCCGGCGGCAGGCCCTCGTTGGCCGCAAACATTCGGGAGAAATGCGCCCGGCTTAGGCCTGCGACCCGGGCCAGATCCTCAACGGGCAGGGGACGTTCAAGATTGGCCATGATGTAGTCGATGACATGCTGCATCGTCCGGTACTCCTCGCTGAATACAGGGTGAGAACCGAAAACGTCGTCATATAGCGCCATGGCTGCTTCGTAGGCGATGGCGGACGCAAAGCCCGGGGTTTCTGCGCCAGTAATCAGTCGCAGGCTGCAATCCGCCAGATGCTCGATCGTCTGTGGTTGCAGCTTCAGAATCGGACCGGTCACGGCAAGGATCGAGCGGTGGATGCGCAGGGCCTCCTCTCCATTCATCGAGATCCAGAAGAACTCCCAGCGATCGCCATCCTCCAGCCAGTAGCGGTGATTGTGCGGCACGAGCACAAGCAGCGTCTCCCCCTCCTTCACACGAAGCTGGCGATTCTCGTAGCGCAGGTTTCCCGCGCCGCCGATCGTATGCTGCAAGACCGTAAAGGGCGTTTGCCCACGCTTGCGGCCATCCCAGTCGTAGGTCGCATTCTCGCGAATCTCGTAGCCCGTACTGGTCGGCATAGTGTGTAGACTCTGGCGGCCGCGTGGCAACGAGACCGTCCGCATCACGGGACCGTTGTCAATCAATTTCTGCAGCACAGAATTACCCATGAAAGCATAATCCTTCTCTGGCGGCCTCACCGAATATGCGCATAATCGGCTCCCAAGAGAGAGAGCACCGCCAGCATCGAGGAGCGGCGGGGAGGAGAATAAGCCGAGTTTCTGGCCCTTTTTGGCGTCGACTGCAAGCCCGCGTCCTATTCTTCTTCTCATTGTTCAGCGCCGGCAATTTGATCGCATTGAGGCAAGGATCATGAGTTTCAAAATCGCTATCATCGGCGCGGGCAGCGTCGGCTTCACAAAAAAGCTGTTTACCGACATCCTCTGCGTGACGGAATTCCAGGACGTTGAGTTCGCGCTTACCGACATGAGCGAGCACAATCTGCAGATGATCAAGCAGATCCTCGACAGGATCGTCGAGTCCAACAAACTGCCGACCAAGGTCACCGCGACCACCAACCGGCGTGAAGCTCTGAGTGGCGCGCGTTACATCATCAGCTGCGTGCGCGTCGGCGGCCTAGAGGCCTATGCCGACGACATCCGCATTCCGCTGAAATACGGCATCGACCAATGCGTGGGAGATACGATCTGCGCTGGCGGCATCCTCTATGGCCAACGCAATATTCCCGTCATCCTCGATTTTTGCAAAGACATCCGCGAGGTCGCCGAACCCGGTGCGAAGTTCCTGAACTACGCAAACCCGATGGCGATGAACACTTGGGCTGCGATCGAATACGGTAAGGTCGACACTGTCGGTCTTTGCCATGGCGTCCAGCATGGCGCCGAACAGATCGCCGAAGTGCTCGGCGCAAAATCGCTTTCCGAGCTCGACTATATCTGCTCGGGAATTAACCACCAAACCTGGTTTGTCGATCTCAAGCTCAATGGTCGCAAGATCGGCAGGGATGAGTTGATCGCAGCCTTCGAGGCGCATCCAGTCTTCTCGCAGCAGGAAAAGCTGCGCATCGATGTCCTGAAGCGCTTCGGCGTATACTCCACGGAAAGCAACGGGCATCTGTCGGAATATCTCCCGTGGTATCGCAAGCGCCCGGAAGAAATCATGAAGTGGATCGACATGTCCGACTGGATCCACGGCGAAACCGGGGGCTACCTCCGGTACTCCACCGAAACCCGCAACTGGTTCGAGACGGAATTCCCGCAATTCCTGCAGTCGGCTTCCAAACCCATCGATCCGGCCAAACGTTCGAACGAGCATGCAAGCCATATTCTCGAGGCTCTGGAAACGGGCCGCGTCTA
The DNA here is from genome assembly GCF_000312665.1 of Rhizobium mesoamericanum STM3625. Lineage (GTDB taxonomy): Bacteria > Pseudomonadota > Alphaproteobacteria > Rhizobiales > Rhizobiaceae > Rhizobium > Rhizobium mesoamericanum. The sequence continues at coordinate 1,334,836 of NZ_HF536773.1, forward strand.
CCGCGGTCATTTCAACGTCAAGAACAATGGCGTCATCACCAACCTGCCGTCGGATGCGATCATCGAATCGCCCGGCTTTGTTGATCGATTTGGCATCAACATGGTCTCCGGCATCACGATTCCGGAGGCCTGCGCGGCTACCTGCATCGCGTCGATCAACGTTCAGCGGATGTCGGTGCATGCGGCGATCAGCGGTGATATCGACCTTCTGAAGCTTGCAGTGCTGCATGACCCCCTTGTCGGGGCTGTCGCTACCCCGGACGAGGTCTGGCAGATGGTGGACGAGATGATCGTCGCCCAGTCCCGCTGGCTACCGCAATATGCTCATGCCGTTCCAGCCGCCAAGGAGAGGCTGGCGAAATCTACGGTCAAGACCCGTGAATGGGACGGCGCGGCCCGCCGCAACGTCCGCTCGATCGAGGAGCTGCGTGCCGAAAAGGCGGCACTCAGGCAGGCCGTATAGAACTTCGGACAACGGTGGCGGTTGGCTCCGGGAGGGAACCCATCGCTGCATGGCCGTTGCCGGATCGTTGAGGAGAACAGGGCTCGCCTGAGGCGACGCCCTGGAACAAGAGGGAGAAACGATGAGTAATTTCCGCAACATTGGCATTATGGCCAGCCTGGCGCTTAGCGTCTCGGTTTCGGCCATGAGTGCCTACGCTTCCGAGCCGACTGTACCGCCCGTTCCGCCGCCGTTCCCGGCGGAAGGCAAGATCAAATACGTCTCGAGAGATACGATCGAAGAGTTCAAGGCTCTGCCTGAATACCATGAGCCGGATTGGGTAACGAAGAACTTCGTCGCTACCGGCAAGCTGCCACCGGTCAAGGATCGCCTTCCGAAGGAACCCCTCGTCTTCAAGACAGAGAACATGGTCGATGGTACCGGTGTCTACGGCGACACAATGCGCCATGTCATCGGCGGCCGGCCAGAAGGTTGGAATTACGGTGCCGGCCAGACTCAGGGCTGGGGCGGTATTGATATCGGCCTGTCGGAATGCCTGACGCGCACCGCACCTCTCTTCCAGGTCCAGGCGAAGGACACAGAGCCGCTTCCGAACCTTGCCAAGAGCTGGGAATGGTCAAAGGACGGCCATAAGTTGACCATGCACCTGGTCGAAGGAGCGAAGTGGTCCGATGGCGTGCCCTTCAATGCTGACGACATCATGTTCTACTGGGATGACGAAGTCATTGACCCGAACGTCTCGCCACTTGGCGGCGGCGCTTCACCGGAGGCGTTCGGCGAAGGAACGACACTGAAGAAGATCGATGATTACACGGTCGAGTGGACGTTCAAGGACGCTTTCCCGAAGCAGTATCTATATACGATGGCCTACCCGAGCTTCTGCCCTGGCCCCTCGCATATCCTGAAACCACAGCATCCGAAATACTCCAAGAATACCTATGACCAGTTCAAGAATGCCTTCCCTCCGGAATATATGAACATCCCGGTCATGGGGGCCTGGGTGCCGGTCGAATATCGTCCCGATGACATCATTGTGATGCGCCGCAACCCATATTACTGGAAGGTCGATGAGAAGGGCAATCAGCTCCCCTATCTGAACGAACTGCACTACAAGCTGTCGACCTGGGCCGACCGTGACGTGCAGGCCGTTGCCGGTTCCGGCGATTTTTCAAACCTGGAGCAGCCGGAAAACTTCGTGGCCTCACTGAAGCGTGCTGCGGAAAAGACGGCGCCAGCGCGCCTGGCCTTTGGCCCACGCCTGATCGGCTATAACCTGCGCATGAACCTTTCTGCCAACGGCTGGGGTGATCCGGATGGCCGTGGCCAGGCCATACGCGAGCTGAACCGCAATGAAGACTTCCGCAAGGCCATCACGATGGGCCTCGACCGGAAGGCGATCGGCGACTCACTGGTCAAGGGTCCTTTCACAGCGATCTACCCCGGTGGCATTTCATCGGGCACGAGCTTTTATGATCGCAACTCGGTCGTTTACTACCCGTTCGACCTGAAAGGGGCCAAGGCGCTGCTCGCCAAGGCGGGCCTCAAGGACACCGACGGTGACGGCTTCGTCAACTTCCCCGCTGGAACTGCTGACGGCAAGAATGTTGAGATCGTCCTTCTCGTCAACAACCAGTACGCGACCGACAAGAGCCTTGCCGAAGGCGTCATTGGACAGATGGAAAAGCTTGGTCTCAAAGTCGTCCTCAATGCTTTGGACGGTACAAAGCGTGACGATGCCCATTATGCAGGACGTTTCGATTGGCTGATCCAGCGCAGTTCACCGGAACTTGCAGCCGTCGTGCAGAACACCGAACAGCTTGCGCCAGTCGGTCCCCGCACGAGCTGGCAGCATCGCGCCGGCAAGGACGGCAAAGTTGACCTGCTGCCTTACGAGGAAAAGCTGGTGGACATCGTCACGAAGTTCCAGGCCAGCCAGGATAACGACCAGCGCGTCGAACTCATGAAGCAGTACCAGAAGGTAGCGACAGAGAATGTCGATACGGTCGGGCTTACGGAATATCCGGGCGCACTGATCATCAACAAGCGCTTCTCGAACGTCCCCGAAGGCACGCCGATCTTCATGTTCAACTGGGCCGAGGACTCCGTCATCCGCGAACGTCTGTGGGTGGCCGCCGACAAGCAGGGCAAATATGAGCTGTTCCCAGAACAGTTGCCCGGCAAGCCCGGTGAAAAGGGCCCGGTCAACTAAGAACTCCCTCCCAATCAAGAACTCCGGTCGCGCGTGAAGCGCGGCCGGGCAATATCAACAAGCCGGCCACACCGACAGGGGGACTGGCGGCAAGGAGAAGCGAAACGTCCGATGTTACGATTCCTGCTCGTGCGTATAGCTTCCGCGATACCCGTGCTCATTATCCTGAGCATCGTGACGTTCGCAATTATCCAGGCGCCGCCCGGTGATTATGCCGACTACATCCGTTCGCAGTTGATCAATCAGAGTGGAGCGTCCTTCGCACAGGCCGACGCGCAGGCTCAGGCTTACCGCATCGCCCATGGCCTCGACCAACCGATCGTCATCCAGTACTTTAACTGGATCAAGGGCATCGTGACCCGGGGCGATTTCGGCTACAGTATGTTCTATAACAAGCCGGTCGCCGATGTCGTCGCCGAGCGCCTGCCGCGCACGTTGGCATTGGCGCTGGTTTGCCACATCTTCGCATCCGTCCTTGGCATCGGCTTCGGGATCTGGGCAGCGACCCGCCAGTATACCTGGATCGACAGCCTTCTCTCTGGCATCTCCTTTCTTGGCATGACTGTGCCGCGCTTTTTGATGGCACTGATCATCGTCTACCTCCTCGTCTTCCAATTCAACGTCTCCGAGATTGGTAGCTTCTTCTCGCCGCAATTTGGCGGCGCGCCATGGTCCTGGGCGAAGTTCGTCGACCTTGTCAGCCATGTGTGGCCGGTTGTCGCCATCGCCACCTTCGGCGGTCTCGCCTACAACATGCGCGTCATGCGCGGCAATCTGCTCGATACGCTGAACGCGCAGTATGTCGAAACGGCTCGCGCCAAAGGACTATCGGGCCGGGCCGTCGTCATGCGCCATGCCGTACCGAACGCGCTGCACCCGCTCGTTATGTACCAGGGCGTTGTGCTTCCCTACATGCTGACGGGAGAAATCGAGACGGCAATCATCTTCGCGCTGCCCACCGTCGGGCCGGCGATCGTCGGTTCCATGGCGATCGGCGACGTCTACGTCACGGCAACCTTCATGATGGTGCTCTCGGCGACGCTGATCATCGGTAACATTGTCGCCGATATGCTGCTTGCCATGCTGGACCCGCGTGTCCGCCAGTACGGAGGAGCCTGATATGCTCGCCTTCGATTCCGCGCCACCTCCGCCCCACGAAGAATCTGTCAAGAATGCTCCATATGGCAATGAAAGCTATCTTTCGCTCGTCTGGCGAAGGTTAAGGCGTTCCTGGACCGGCATGATGGGCCTCATTCTCGTTGGCCTGCTGCTCCTCATGGCAGTCTTTGCGGATTTTTTCGCGCCGATGGACCCCAAAGCAACCGATGTCGGCTTTGCGCCGCCGCAAGTTGTGAGCTTTCGCGACAAAGACGGCAACTTCGCTTTTCCGCCGCGCGTCTATGCACTCGGCGAATCCGAAGAACTCGATCCCGTGACCTTCCAGCCGATCGTCGGCCCGGACTACAACCATCCGCGAATGCTCGGCTTCTTCGTGAGGGGGGCGCAATACAATCTGCTTGGCCTCTTTCCTGCCGACCGTCACTTCTTCGGTTCGGTCGATGGTCAGCCGGTCCATTTTCTCGGAACCGACAAGTTCGGTCGTGACATCCTTTCGCGTGCCATTGTCGGTTCTCGCATCTCGCTGATGATCGCACTGACTGTCGTCTTCATCGTCACCATCGTCGGAACAACTGTGGGCATGGTCTCCGGCTATTTCGGCGGAACGTTCGACGTCTGGGTGCAACGCTTCGTGGAGATCGTTCTGGCCTTCCCGCAATTGCCACTCTACCTGGCTCTGACATCGCTGATCCCGGTCACCGCGCCGACCAACGTGTTCCTGGCGTTCGTCATTGTCGTCATGTCCGCACTCGGTTGGGCGCAGATGTCGCGCGAGGTCCGTGGAAAGACATTGGCGCTCGCACGCATCGACTATGTCCGGGCTGCTACGGCAGTTGGCGCGACTGACCGGCGCATCATCTTTCAGCACATCTTTCCAAACGTGATGAGCCACGTGATCGTTGCGGTCACGCTCCAAATCCCGAACGTGGTGCTGCTGGAATCGTTCCTCGGCTTTCTGGGCTTTGCCGTAAAGCCGCCCCTGATATCCTGGGGCCTGATGCTCCAGGACACTGCAAATTATTCCGTTATCGGGACCTATCCCTGGATCCTGTCCCCCGTCGGTTTCGTTCTGGTCACCGTCTTCGCGTTCAATGCGCTTGGCGATGGTCTGCGTGACGCCGTCGATCCGTATTGAGGAGATGAAGATGGCTCTCTCCCTCGTCAATTCTTTCGCGCCGCCAGTCCGTCACGACCATGAGGCGCATTCCGAAAAGCCTGTCATTGATGCCCGCAATATCGGCGTCAAATTCAAGGTCGAGCACGGTGTCGTTGATGCGGTCAAGGATATCTCCTTTCAGCTTTACCGCGGTGAAACGATAGCCATCGTCGGCGAGTCCGGTTCGGGCAAATCCGTGACCGCCCGAACCGTCATGGGGCTCCTGTCGAAGCGTGCCACAATCTCTGACAAGTCGAGCGTCCAATATGACGGCACCAACATCCTGAGATTCTCGGAGCGTCAGCGTCGCAGACTGCGGGGAGATCGGATCTCGATGATCTTCCAGGAGCCGATGAGCTCGCTGAACCCTATCTATACGATCGGCAGCCAGATCGTCGAGGCGATCCGCGTCCACCGCAAGGTCAGCCGCAAGCAAGCCGAGGCCCGTGCCTTAGAGCTCTTGAAGCATGTTCAGATTCCCGATCCGGAAGCGCGCCTTAAGCAGTATCCGCATCAGCTGTCGGGCGGACAACGCCAGCGCGTGATGATTGCGATGGCGCTCTCCAACGATCCCGATGTGCTGATCGCCGATGAACCGACGACGGCGCTCGATGTCACCGTGCAGGCCCAGATCCTCAATCTCATTCGTAACCTACAGAAGGAACGGCGGATGGCGGTGATCCTGATCACCCACGACCTCACGGTGGTCCGCAAGTTCTCCGATTATGTCTACGTCATGCAGCATGGCGAAATGCGCGAGCACAACACGACGGAACGGCTCTTTGCCAGCCCGCAGCATGCCTACACCAAGCATTTGCTCGGCTCCGAGCCGCGCGGCCAGGCCAATCCGCTGCCAGAAGGTTCCGATGTCATCCTCAGCGCCCGCGACGTGCGCGTTTCGTTCATGATGCGTCATGGCAGCTTCTTTAAACCACAACTGAAGGAACTGGTCGCCGTCGACAGCCTGAACCTGACCCTTCGTCGACATGAGACGCTCGGCCTAGTTGGCGAGTCCGGCTCCGGCAAGACCACCTTCGGACAGTCTCTGCTTCGACTGAACGATCCTGACGGCGGCGAGATGTTCTTCGACAATCTGCCGATCCACGGGAAATCCAGAGCCCAGATGCGGCCGCTTCGTTCACGCATGCAGATCGTGTTTCAAGACCCGTTCTCCTCCCTCAATCCGCGCATGACGATCGGCCAGATCATCGAGGAGGGCTTGATCGTCAATCGACTGGGCGCGACCAGGGCGGAACGGCTCGACCGTGTCCGCGAGGCGCTGATTGCCGCAGGCATGCCTGGCAATATCCTGTCACGCTTTCCGCACGAGTTTTCCGGTGGCCAGCGCCAGCGCATCGCGATCGCACGCGCCATAGCACTTGAGCCGGAATTCATCCTGCTGGATGAGCCGACCTCGGCACTAGACCTGTCGATCCAGGCGCAGATCATCGAATTGTTGCGCAAGCTCCAAAACGAACGGGGCCTCAGTTACCTCTTCATCTCGCACGATCTCAAGGTCGTGCGCGCCCTCTGCCACCGCGTGATCGTCATGCAGCACGGCAAGATAATGGAGGAGGGACCCGTCAACGAAGTTCTCACCAATCCCAAGACCGCCTACACGGAACGGCTCGTGAAAGCCGCTTTCGAGGTAGCCTGATTGCGTATGCCGGAGGTTATAATGGCAAGAAATCCCAAGATCACGTTTATCGGAGCGGGCTCCACCGTCTTCATGAAGAATATCGTCGGCGACGTTCTGCAGCGCCCAGCGCTGTCGGGCGCGACCATCGCATTGATGGATATCAATTCGCAGCGGCTCGAAGAAAGCGCAATCGTCGTAAACAAGCTGATCTCGACGCTTGGGGTCAAGGCCAAGGCAGAGACCTATTCCGACCAGCGCAAGGCGTTGACAGGTGCTGATTTCGTCGTCGTCGCCTTCCAGATCGGTGGCTATGAGCCGTGCACGGTCACCGACTTCGAGATACCGAAAAAATACGGGCTGCGCCAGACGATCGCCGATACGCTGGGCGTCGGAGGCATCATGCGGGGTCTTCGCACCGTGCCGCATCTCTGGAAGATCTGCGAGGACATGCTCGCCGTCTGCCCCGAAGCAATCATGCTGCAATACGTCAACCCGATGGCGATCAACACCTGGGCGATCGCGGAAAAATACCCAATGATCAAACAGGTCGGCCTCTGCCATTCCGTGCAGGGTACAGCGATGGAGCTGGCGCACGATCTCGACATCCCGTACGAGGAGATCCGCTACCGCTCGGCCGGTATCAACCACATGGCCTTCTACCTAAAATTTGAGCATCGTCAGCCCGACGGTTCCTACAAGAACCTCTATCCGGATCTGGTGCGCGCTTACCGGGAAGGTCGTGCGCCGAAACCCGGCTGGAACCCACGCTGCCCGAACAAGGTTCGTTACGAGATGCTGACGCGGCTTGGCTACTTCGTCACCGAGAGCTCCGAGCATTTTGCCGAATACACACCATACTTCATCAAGGAGGGCCGCGAGGATCTGGTCGAGAAGTTCGGCATCCCGCTCGACGAATACCCGAAGCGCTGTATCGAGCAGATCGAGCGATGGAAGGGGCAGGCGGAAGCCTATCGCTCGGCCGACAAGATTGAGGTCAAGCAGTCGAAGGAATATGCGTCCTCGATCATCAACTCCGTGTGGACCGGTGAACCCTCGGTGATCTACGGCAACGTCCGCAACAATGGCTGCATCACCTCGCTGCCCGCCAACTGCGCCGCCGAAGTGCCATGTCTCGTTGACGCTTCGGGCATCCAGCCGACCTTCATCGGGGACCTGCCGCCGCAGTTGACGGCGCTGATCCGTACCAACATCAACGTGCAGGAACTGACGGTCCAGGCGCTCATGACGGAAAATCGGGAGCACATCTATCACGCCGCGATGATGGACCCGCACACGGCTGCAGAACTCGATCTGGACCAGATCTGGTCCATGGTGGACGACCTGCTCGCCGCCCACGGCGACTGGCTTCCTGCATGGGCGCGCGCCGGTCGCAAGGTTCAGGCTGCCTGACCATCTCTCTCCCGGTCACGGCCACAAGAGGTCCCGCGGTTAGCCGCGGGACTTTTTTGTGTCGTTCCAGCAGACACAGCGTTTTCCTGTCTGGGCTTTCGCTGACAGCATAGTGGCCTGGCGCCGGTCGACTGTCATCGTAGCGTTATATATTTCTGCGATCGCGCCCCTAGGAAGAGGGGCGTCTAGCCCCCAGCACCATAGAGAGGCGCCATCTCTTGATTTCGCCGCCCAAATCTGTTCCACCAAATCCGCATGCGCTGCAGCGATGAAAGGCCTTCATGGCTAGCTCGAGGCGGTTCAGCAGTTCTGTAACCCGCGTCGTAAAGGAGATGATGAGAAGACAGGGCGTCGATCCTAGTCGATGGATCACTTCCAAATTATCATCCGAACAAATGCATACGGCAGCTCGAGGCTTTGGCAAGCGCCGTTGTTGCTATTTAGGCCCTGGCAAGTTCAGGACATAACGCGTGTGCCGCATCTTGTCGTCCAGTTCATAGAACGAGACGGCGCTGACGAGAGTTGTCTTGGCCTTGTCCTCGATCAGCGATCGCGCCGTCAAGGAAAGCCGGTCGCTGCCGATCGTCCAGCAGTAAACCGCGTGACCATCGAGAAGCAGCTTCATGCCTTGCGCTTGGGACTGGCGGCCCACCCTGCCAGACGCCGACGTCCTCGTTCCAGTCGCCAGCGTCGATTGCTGCCTGTTCGGCATCGCTTTCGTCGAACAGGTCATCCGATCGGCCCCGCTGGCGCAACAGCCCGAACGGGCGTTTGCCCCCGTCAGCCGGCCCAATGCGAGCGTAGATCTCGTTCCCGCCCATGATGACGATTTCCTCGCCCTGATTGGCGCGTTCGAGCACTTCGGCAAGATTTTTCCGTGCCTCCCTGATCTTGGCTTCCGGAACAAGGGAGGGGAGTGGGGGCCACCAGGGTTCGTGTCGACCGTTACACCACAGTGGGAGAGATCGATTTTTGCGGTTCCGAGTCCGTCGCTGAGCCGCTCACGCCGGTGTCTCCCAGGGATTGATCACAGATGCGCCCGTGTCTTCAAAATCCTTGACGTTGCGCGTAACGAGGATCAGGTCATGGACGATTGCGGTCGCGGCGATCAATCCGTCAATATCGCCACGCGGCCGGATGGCGGCGATGCGGCCCCATTCGACGGCGATCTGGTCGGTCACCGGCAGGATGCGATCGCCATGGTCGTGGCGCAGCTTGCGCAGCCATTCGGTGAGGTGACCGGCGGCCTTCGGATCCGACTTCTGTTTCAGCGCAATGCCGCGCATGATTTCGCCGAGGGTCAGCGCGCTCAGATTGATGCTGAGTGGATCGACCGAGCGCAGCCAGGCAACCGCCTGCGGCGTGCCGCGTCGCGCCTCCGATACGATGTTGGTGTCAACCAGATACATCAGAAGGCCACATCGCGGCTTGGCGTCTTGGCGCGCGCCTCGACCGCATCGGCGAGCTCAGCGTCCCAATCGGGACCACCGAGCAGATCGTCGACCAGCGTCGGTCGGCCGGCGCGAAGAGCGTCATAGTCGTGGGCGGACAGCACCACTGCCGTGCGCTCGCCACGAAGCGTGACGATCTGCGGCCCCTCGTGTCGCGCCTTCTGCACGACTTTCGAGAAGTGGTTCTTGGCGTCCTGCAGCTGCCATTCCATTTTTTGCTCCATACTAGCTAGACTGTCTAGCCATATACACCTGCTTTCCGGCGGGTGAAAGCGCAAATTGCCACCGATCGAGGTGTATTTCGGCTTGATCCGGTTGACCGGGGCGTAACCATTCAGCGCGCCGCTCGAACCCCGTGGGCGCGGAACTTAATCCGACGCATTTCCGACGTGTTGCATGACATGCCGAAAGTCTCTACATCGCGACATCGCATCATTCGTGTTGAGCTTCGCCGGCCTGTGGATCGCCGGGTTTCCGGCCGTGGCCTCGGCACATCCCCATATATTCGTGGATGCGAAATTCGAAGCAGTCGCGGCTGCCGACGGAAGTCTCAGCGAGCTACGTAACACCTGGCGATTCGATGAGGTGTTTTCGTCGTCCGTGCTTCTCGATTTCGACAAGAACAACAATTCGACCCTTGACCCACCAGAGCTCGCCGCGGTCGCCAAGTACAACTACTATACGAGCGCGACGATCTACGGAAAGGCGGTGCCGCTTACGAAGCCGGATGTCATTCACACGACCTACGAGGGCGGATCTCTTATCCTGTCTTTCTCGCAAAGGCCAACCGAGAAGACCCCGCTCAGAGGGCTCATTGTGTTCGGCGTCTACGACCCGACCCTCTACACCGCGCTTGATTTTGCAAACGACACCGATCTAAAAACGTCGGGAGACGGATTCCGCCGCTGCAAAAGCATGGTCATAAGGCCGGAATCGAAAGAGATCCGCGCCGAAAATCAGGCGACACTCACCTCTCTGTTCTTCAACGACCCCATGGGCACGGGCTATTCCCAGCTGGTCGCGACTAGATTGGAAGTCCAATGTTAAGGCTTTTCTAACGCTATTGTCTGAGCGTGCAACTGCCCCCCTTTGGTCGCTGCATTCCATGCGGTGAGGCGGGATGCATGAGCGTCAAATGGGACGAGGAGAACTTTCCGTGTGTACCGCATTCAAGCGTTCCAAATTCGTCGGCCTCTTCATCGTCCTTGTCCTGGCATCGATGTCTGCGCGGGCATTCGCTTCGGAACAGCCGGCACGCATTCCTGACTGGCTGAAGGCCCATGTCGGCGAGGGTAACGGTCAGATTGCCGCAGCCGTCCTTCTAAGAGCCCGTGCGCTCTACCTGGAGAAAGTGGCCGAGGGCAACGTGACGAACCCCTGCTACTTTGCGATGGATGCCACCCGTCCGAACAAACTTAGCAATGGAAATACCGGAGCACGGTTCTACATGATCTGCGAGGCGGAGCAGTCGTTCCACGCGATCTCTGCCGGGCATGGCAGCGGCCGCAATCTCGGGGGTGCCGCAAATTTTTCTAATGGTCAGCAGTGCGCGAAGAATTTCGGCAATGCGCTTGACTCCAATCTGACGGCCGGCGGGGCGTATCTGACCAGCGAGATCAAGACATCCTTCAAGGGCTACTATCGCGCCTCCCCGAGCCAGCAGGCTATTTTGACGCGATCCTTCGTCCAGTTCGACGGTTTCGGAGAGACGGCGAACGCCAGGCAGCGCAAAATCGGAGGGCATGCAGCAGCGAAGGTCTCGGACATATGTCTCCAAAAGAAGCCAGAAAGCCCCTACGCCGACAATGATGGCTATGTGCCTTTCGGAAAACTCGTGACCTATGCCGGCGGCCGCAGCGACGGCTGCACCAGTTGGTCGCCGTCCGATGCCCCGCTGGTCCTTTCGATGGTGAAGGTCAATCCGACAACACTTTATATCTATCCCGAGTCACGCGACATCAACGCTGTCTCACAAGCGGTCGCCTCCGGTCGGTCGCTGGCGCGCAGCGGACTGTATTGGAACGCGTCTTGCCTAAAGGAGATCGGCGCTCCCAAATTCTGGCCGAAGGAAAAACTGGAGCCGATCATCGCTCAGTTCAAGAAGGATCATCCCGCACCGCCGCCTCGACCATTGCCAATCTGCAGCAATCAGTCCAACTGAACCGGGGCGTGAACCGGCGTGAAGGCTATCTCAGCCTTTTCCCGTCAGCCAGATGGACGCGCGATACCGACCTCTGCCGGCCCTTGCAGCCCGTCGAAGTCAGCGCCACTGTCCGAGGCCAAGCGGCTGAAGACACTGGAGGACGAGAATACGAAGCTAAAACGGCTCCTAGCGGATGCCATTCTCGATAATGCCGCTTCGAAGGACCTTTTAGGAAAAGAAGTTGTGATGCCGCTTTTGCTTCAGATGTATTGCTCAGGCGACCGCACTGCGCGCCGCGGCAAGGGTTTCGATCTCCAGGTTGACGTGGGCGCCAAGGTCGGCGCGGGCAAGTGCCATGTGGAGATTGGCACTCACGAAGCCTGCGGGCGCGCCGCAGTCAAACGTGCGGCCGCGGAACTCGAACGGTCTGATCATCTGCTTGCTCATCAGCGCGATCATCGCGTCTGTAAGCTGAATCTCTCCGCCGGCACCGGGAGACTGGTTTTCCAGCAGATCGAATATCTCAGGCTGAAGGATGTAACGCCCGGAGATGAAAAGGTTGCTCGGCGCCTCGCCCGGCGCCGGTTTTTTCCACGAGACCTTCCACAAGCGGATCGCCACCCGTCGACTGCAGAGACACGATGCCGAATTTGTGGGTCTCCTCCGGCGCGCACCTTTCCACGGCGACAACATTCCCCCCGTGGCGGGCATGGAGATCCATCATCGACTTGAGGCACGGTTCGTCTGCGACCATCAACATGTCGGGAAGTAGGACGGCAAATGGCTCGTCACCGACAATCTGTCGCGCCGTCCATACCGCATGCCCGAGGCCACGCGCTTGCTGCTGGCGAACGAAGGAAATGCTTCCAGCGGCAGGCGTGTACTGGGCCATCCGATCGGCCAGGCCATGTTTGCCAGCGTTGCGCAAGCTCACGTCGACTTCGAACGCGTGGTCAAAATAGTCTTCGATCGCTCCCTTCATACGTCCGGTGACGATGGCCACATGCTCTATCCCGGACGCAAACGCCTCCGCGACGATGTAGTCGAGGATTGGCCGATCGACAATGGGGAGCAGCTCCTTGGGAACGCTCTTGGTTGCCGGCAGCATCCTTGTTCCGAAACCGGCGGCAGGGATGATGGCCTTGCGGACTTTCTGGTGCATGGAGGGGCTCCGATTCGTATGGCCTTGAGAACTTTTCTCAAGCGGTTGGTTGATTGTTCATTCTTCGTTGAAGACGTTACGTTTTGTTCGTGACGTGCGTGTCAAAGGGAATGCGAGAGGAGCGCCGGGCTCGAGGCCATCGCTGCATCGAGTTTCCGCCGCAGCAGCGCGTGATAGAGTTTGACGTGTTCGCGCGCGCAGGCGATGTGGTCTGCGGGTTGTCGCATGGAAAGGCGCAGCCGATCCCAGATTTGGGTATCGCCCAACACCTCGACGATACGGTCCGCGAGATCCTGGCTGCTGCCTGTACGGAAGTGCAGGCCGTCCTTACAGTCCCGCACCTTCTCCGCCATCCCCCCGATGTCGGAGCAGATCATCGGCCTGCGATGGAGCAAGGCCTCCTGGATCACGACCGGCGAGTTTTCCCACCAGACGGACGGAAGAACCACCCAGTCGATCGAACGCATCAGGCGCGGCACGTCCGCGTTCTGATAGGCACCGTAGAAGCGGACGCGGTAGCCGGCATCTGCGATGAGCTTTTTCATCCGTTCCTGGAATTCGATCGGCTGTCGCTCGAGGTTGCCGCCGAAGATCATCAGGCACGAGTCTTCGCCCCATATCTCCTTCGGGATCCGCAAAACAGCCTCGATCAGCACGTCGACCCCCTTGAACGGCGTCATCTGTCCAAAATAGGCAAAGCGGTTGCGGCGCGGATTGGAACCTTGCAACTCTCGCGCGGGCGCAGGTGCTTCCACGACGATTCCGTTTTCGATCACGCAGAGCTTGTCCTTATCGATGCCCCATGTGACGTAGCGCTCCGCCAGAAACCGGCTGGGGGAGACAAACGCGTCGGCAAGGCCAACCATCCCGCGCACAAACAATTCCCGCTTCAAGAAGCGTGAGACGGGGATCTCGGGATAGCAGCCGTGACAGGCGATGGGGGATGCTGCTTCGCAGAGCTGACCTGAAGGCCGCTTTACCATCTGCCCGTGATTATGGCAGATCGACAGGTACTCGTGAAACGTGACGAGTATGGCCGCATGCGGAAATGCTTCTCTAAGGGCGTAAAGCGCTTCAAGGCCAAGGCCGAGAACATGATGGAAATGCACGACATGGGGTCTGAGATCGCGCGCGAAACGCAGAAGGTCCCGGCTAAGCGCCTGCGTATCGCCGTTGGACAAAAAGAAGTGGTCGTAGTCGTCAGTGTGAAACAGTAACTCGTCGTCGGCAAGGCGAAGGCTCATCAGTGCTGAAGCGGCATGTCGCGGCACTGGATGGCCGACCCGGGCCAGGTAAGCGGATTCCACGTTGGGCAATGCCTTCAGGCCGCAATGCAGATTGTGAGACGCAATTTCCGCCCCACCGAGCGACACGGCAGGGTGCGCATGCGATACGACGAGGACACGAAGCTGCTCGTTCATGCCGGCCTCCTTTCCAGGTGCTTTTCAACAGCGAGGACAGGTGCCCATTGGCTCTTGAATATTTTCCGATCGATCTCTTCCACCAGCGCCGCCAGTGCCGGGCTATCCCCGTTTCGTGCGTCGTCGCAACCCCACATCTGGACCGATGGAAGCAGATAGGAGTCCATACCGGAACGGCTGAGACGCAGGCCGAGATCCAGACCTTTTTCCTGGGCGCCAAGATAGCCACCTGAAAAGCCGCCTGCGCGTGACAGGGCATCGCGGGGCATGATGCAGCATTCGAGCGAGCCCGCTGCAATCTGGGTCAGCTTCATGTCGCTAACCGCTTTGAGCGGATAGCCGGCATACCGGCCCACGACGGGTTGGTGGGAGTCGTCGTCATCGATCCAGCTTCCTGCCCAGCGAACGGAATCGTCCTCGTAAACCAGGACGGGCGAGACGATGCTTCCTCTCAGGGTTGCAGTTGTCCCCACGAGTTTGCCGTACCAACCTGCCCCCCGCGGGATCAGGGAAGCCGAGAGCGAGACGACCGTTTCACAAGAGAGCGCTTGCGTGCCCGCTTCAAGCATGTCGTAGAAGTCGCCTGTTCCCTTCACCGATACCAGCCGCGCTGAAAGCCGATAGAACCGCGCGAGTTCGCGAAGCCGAGCGGTCTGCCGGCGAAAGCGGTCCGCAGGCATGGCGATCGCGATCGGCACGCTCCGGGTCTGCGGGTCCAGCGCGAGCAAGGCCAGCAGCGGGGCAATGTCTTCCTCGCTCTGCCCGACAGCGATGACAATAGGCGGGCTGTTTTCCTGATCGAAGGAACCGACATCCAGGATTGTGTCAATGGCCGGCGCTGATCTTCCGGATTCTCTAAGGAACGGGACAATTTGTCTATCGACGATCGCTGGCAGCGCACAATTCGAGGGATCGATGGAGCCGATCTGCCGCAATGCCGCCAAGCGCCCCGAGGCCCGCGTCGGTTTCACCGGCAAAAAAGCTCGGCGCGAATCGCGAAGCGTCAGCTCGAAGTAGAGGGGCGCACCAGGATCTTCATTCGGCAATTGAGCTTGGGCGATGAAACCATAGGAGAGATCTTCGCCTTGAAGGCTCGCAGCGAATTGCTGCTGGTCATCGAAACTGTCGGTGACATCGGGACGATCGAGGCGCGTCCAGTGTTCATCGAGGCGAACCGCGGCATCACCTCGACGCAGTCGTACCATTGCGACATGGCTGTCAGGGTCATAAAGCCAGCCGGATACAAGGAAATTTCCTCGATCCGCCTCAAACGTGTTGTCTATTCCCATCCTCACGGGATACGGCAGGCCGGAGACGGTTTCCTTGCCCTCAAAGCTGTTTGCAGCCGCTCGCAAGGACAAGAGTACGTCCGGCGCCCCATGTGTGCGCAACAGGATCGACCGGATGTGTTCGGGCGTTTCCAACGGGCCGGCAATACGCTTTCGGGGGTGGATCCCAACATACCTCCAACCGGCGCGCCCCTGAACAACGAGACCCTCGATCGCGCGTGCGCGGGGCGCGGCTTTGAGAAGGCCAACAAAACCAGAGGCGCCATCGGGAGCGTCCGGGCGGGGAAAGACGGCGATGCCACACTCCTCGAGCACCGGGATGGCGTTGCCGACAACGCTCACCCGGCAAGGTCCTGGCGCCATGCTGTGGCTCCAACCCTGTAGGAACGTCGCACCGTCATGGCTTTCACCAATCAGCTCCACGAAGCCATCGTTTGCGTGAGCTGCCTCCAAAAGGGCGGTGATGGCCCGAATTCTGCGGCGGTCGACATCGCCGACCATCAGAACGTCCACGAGACGATCGATGATGGTGGCAGATTGAGATCCCGCGGACTCCACCATGAGCGCGGCAGCTTCCTCCGCGGAGGCGAGCCGGGGCGCAAAGATGTAGTGTGAGCCCGTCTCCCCCTCTCCGAACCGTATCGAGGTAATCGCGAGGTCGATGCCCCCCGTAGGCACGAGCGCTGCGAAGCCGTGTTTGGCCCGAGAGGAGGGTGCGCTCAGTCGCCATTCACAGACAAACGAGCTTCGCGTGCCCACCTGGTCCCCATCGAAACCTACAAGCACTCCGCCAGCCGTGACACGGCCGAGACCGAGGACAAGTAGGTTTTCCCCGTCTATACGACAGCCGATGACCCTGCCGGAGCGAATTGCCCTGCTAGCCCCGTGCTTGCCTGCCGTTGGGCCTGTATTTGCCGAGGATTGCTCTGTAGCCAGCACGCCTTACCCCCTGTGTTAGATCCTGGCAATCAGTGCAAGCCCGGCGCCCGCGGCAAATCCCACGAGGACGAACAGCAGCAACAGCGAGGGCTTCAACTCGCCGTTCGCACGCTTGCGCAATATATCGAGGTTCTTCTCCATTCCTGCCACCACCCCGTCCAGCCGCATAAGATGGACATCGAGATCATTGAGCCGCTGGCTGATATCCACTCTGAGGCTTTCGACGGTGTCGCTGACCTCCCTCAGGTTGAGGTTCGCGATCTTGTCGGCATCGATGTCTGGTGTGCGCTGCAGTGAGCGCTGTGAGACCTGCAGCTGCCGCTGCGCCGCCATCAGTACATCGAGCTTGTCGAGCACTTTCGTCAGCGGCGCGGCAATCAGAGCTTCTGCCGCTTGCTCGTCTGGCTGGGGAACGCGCAAGGCCTGTTCAGAACCGCTTCCATTTCGCGCCATGACGACGATATCGTTCGCACGCGACTGGACAGGATCAGGCAGTGCGATCTCGAATGCGTGTTTGCCGTCGCCAATACCATTGCGCTTCAGGTCGGGACGATTGCGATCAGCGACCGCCTCGGCAATCACCTTGCCATCGAGCAGGACACGGATGGTCACCCGTTGGTCCGGCGCCATCGGATCGAATGCCCAACCGAAGATCCGACCCATGTCAATAGCATCCACCCGGCCGTTCATCGGCTTGGCGTTATCCTGCTCGGATGCGGCATCCGGTCGTTGGGCGGGATTGGTCATGGGGTCTCCTATGCCTGAACCTGTACCGTCTCCATCCGCTTAAGGTAGCGGCGGGCGGTCGTGTCGATGTCGTCGGGCCTGCGAGCGTTTTCAGAGTACTGACGCAGCAGGTTCGGCTGTTCCAATATTCTCCGCATCACCGCGGCGAGCGCTCGGGAATCGTTGGGTGGAACAGTCAGGCCGTTGACGCCATGCTCGATCATTTCAGCCATTCCCCCGATGTTGCTGGCTATCACCGGGCGGCCCTGAGCCTGGGCTTCCTGAATGACGAGCGGCGCGTTCTCCCACCAGACGGAAGGAACGATGGTGCAGTCGACCGCAGCCACGAGATCGCCGATATCCTCGCGCCGGTAGGGTCCTCGGGACTGAACGGACTCAGCGGTTTCGGAAAAACGCCGATTGATTTCGTCTAGGAAGGCCTCTTTCTGGAAGGGCGCGCCGCCATGGACGCGGAGTTCGAAATCAAGGCCATCCGCGAGAAGCTGGCGCGCAGCGTCGAGCAATACGGTGACCCCCTTCCAGGGATTGAGATTTCCGAAATATCCAAAGACCGGCCTCCCGTCCTGGAGCAGCTCTCTGCGCGCACCGGCATTTCGGTGGGGGATGCCGTTGGGAATGACGCTGATCCTGTCCTCGTCCAGTCCCCACCGCACAAAACGGTCCCGTAAGAAGGCACTTGGCGAGACGAAGTGGTCAACCGTGCTCAACAGGGCCTTCAGGTGGCGTTCGCGCAGGGCGAAGCGGTCGAGCGGGATGTCCTTGAAACAGGCATGGCAGCGATCAGGGCTGGCCTGGTGGCAAAGCTCCTTGCTGCCGGTGCGCACCATCAGGCCGTCATGATGGCAGATCGGGTAGTAGTCATGCAGCGTCATGACGATCCGGCAGTCGGGCAAGGTGCGGCGGACGATGTGAGGGAACTCGGCGCCGAGCAGCAGCAGGTGATGGAGGTGAACCACGTCCGGCCGGAACTCGCGCAGCAGTTCCGCTATATCAGGCACGACACCATAGAGATCGATCTGGCTCATGAAGAAGCGATCGAAGTGACCTGACCACAGCAGGATCTCATCTCCCGCCGAACCGATGCTCTGAAAGCTGGTGCCCGGTCTGGCCTCGCGATGGATCTGGTTCGTGGCCCCGAGAAACAGGGCTTCGTGACCCTCGCGCTGATAGGCACGGAACAAGTCGTGAGCGAATATCTCCGTTCCGCCCGGGTGAAGGGAGGGATGGTTGTGGGCGGCCACCAGAATACGCTTGCTCATCGGCCATTTCCCCGGCGCTTCGCCACAATAAAGTCCTGATGGTGACCCGCGCCGGTGCCGCGCCAGTGGCCGAGTGATTTCAGGGCGAGCGAGAGCCCGGCCCGCTCGAGCGCCTTGTACAGAAAGCCGTCCTCGAACCCGACGGCCGCAAGCGGCGGCTGGTTGGGCACGAACCAGCATGGGCTTTCGCCATAGCGGCGGAAGGCGAGGCGCGGATCGCGTCGTCCATGTTCGTTTGCTGCCGCGATCTGGTCCACGACGAAGGCGGTCATGAACAGGCGCCCGCCGGGCGCCAGGACCCTGCGGACCTCGGCGAGGTAGACAAGAACTTCCGCGGGCGGCAGATGCGTGACCACGGACGTCATGATGACAAAGTCGAAATGACGATCCGGAAAGGGAAGCCTCAAGGTCTTCCCGCTGATCTTGCCGTTCGGATTGTATAGTTCGTGCGCGATGTCCAGTCGCTGGAAGGAGAATTTGGGGTAGGCGGGCGTAATCGTCCGCTGGCACCAGCCGATACCGCCTTCGACCGGGTCGATACCATCGTAGCGGCTCGTTTGCGGATCGAGATATTGGGTGAGCGGCACGGCCATCCGGCCGATGCCGCATCCAATGTCGAGCACGCGGCTGTCTTCGCGCAGGCCGCCGAGGCGAATGAAGTAACCCAGAAACTCCGCCCCTATCGCGCGAAAATCACCGTCTCCCACGAAGGCGTCGGTGGAGTCCGGTTGCGGGAGAAAGCGATTGCCCCGAACGGATTCGATTAGCCAGCGAACACGATCTTCATCGATCAGCCGTGCCGGTGCGGGGGGCTGCAGGAGTGCGACTTGCGTCACGCTGCGTTCCTTTCCCGGATTTTCACTCCGGCGGCGGGTCGATCCGGGACTTTGCCGAATTGGTTCGCCATCAGTTCGGTGATGTCGTCTTCCCAGCGCTGCGTGTGCAGCCACGAATTGTATTGGCTTGCGACGCCGCGCATGTAATCCTGACTGCGGCGGATCGAGCGGCGCTCGAAATGATAGAGGCAGGCCGCGGGCTCGTAGGCGATCTGGAGCCCGAGGCGCCGGATCTTGAGGCAGAGGTCGCTGTCCTCGTAGTCGCCGATCACGTAATCCTCCGTGTATCCGCCGACCCGCTCGTAAGTCTCCCTGCGGGTCACGAGGCAAGCGCCGGTGACGCCCGGAACCTCGCGGGGATGTTGCGCAGGCGCATAGTCGCCAGGCATGCCCTTGTGGAAATGGTGGTTCAGCCAGATCCCGCGCTCGTTTCGGCCGAAATAAAGGCCTGCATGCTGCAAAGATCCGTCCTCGAAGATCAGTTTCGGACCCACGGCACCCAGCTTGCCGCTTTCCAGCAGCCCCCGCGACAGCACCTGAAGCCAGCCGGGCGCGCTCGACACGACGTCCGAGTTGAGCATGACAAGTATGTCGCCGCGTGCAAACCGTGCGCCGGCATTGCAGGCACGCGCATAACCGCCGTTACGATTCATGATCACCAGCTTCATCGGCAGCCCGTGCAGAAGGTGCAGGCCGCCGAGCAGGTGCTCCGTCTCATCCTGGATTTCGGGCGAGTCGAGAACATAGATGACCTCGGCATTCGCCGCGAGCCATGGATCCGTAGCCATCCCAGACATCTGGAAGCGCAGGAAATCGAGGACCTTGTAGAGGGGCACGACGATGGAAACGAGGGGTGCGCTCTTGGGCAGGCTGTAGTCCCTGGTGCTGGCGACCTCTATGGTCCTGCCCAGCCGTTGTTCTATCTCCTGCAAGGCTGGGGCGAGAATCGTGCGGAATGCACCATCGACCGCATGCTGCGGCGGCACGGCGCGCAAAACATGGTTTCGTTGTGCGGCGGGCTCGAAAGGTTGTGGGTTGGGTATCAGCGGTTTGACCGCTCCCGAGGCAAGGCGCATCTGAAATCGCGGCTGCAGGAGGGGCCCGGGGGATTCGGCCAGTGGGACCCAGGCCACGAAACCGGTCACATCCGTCTTGCCCTTGTCATCCTTGCCTTGCGCCCATGCCGGAAATTCGTAGCTGTTGGCGTCGAGCGGCACGGCTATGCCGTCCTCCTTGACGTAGTCAATACCGGCAAACGCGGACGACGGCGCATGAAACCAGCCACCCGCCAGCAGACCGCCATCGAGCGCCAGAGCGAGATCGACCTCTCCGGACGGATGCATTGACGACTTGGTAATCCGGCTTGTCGCCAGTGGTGCACGAACTTGAAGATCGATCGCCGTGGCGGCACCGCTTTCCGGCAACGCGGCGAGCCGACGGACAATCAATTCGCGCAGCTCTACGGCTTCACGGTTTTTGTTCCACCAAGCCGGAAGGCTTTGATAACGAGGCTTGCCGTCGGCAAGCTGGCGGATGGCGATGCCATTCTTGCTCAGCAGGACGATGAGAGACACAGGGAAAGCCGCGTCTGCGATGAAATGGCACGATTGCAAGCCGTGTTTCGCGTTGCGTCCGAGGACAGGCCTTATGGCCATGCGTGTGATCGAGGCTGCGCCGATCGCATAGATCGCTGTGATCTCGCCCAGATCCGGGCTGACAGCCGTTTCGATCAGATGGCGTCCTTGCGCAACCTGGCAGACGATGCTGGCTGCCTGCGGCTCCGGCACGAGCGCGTGAAGGGCGTCTTCGACCACCATGTTGAAAAGATGATCGCCGGCGATGCGGAAGGCGCTTCGCCACACAGTCAGCAGGTTGCTGACGAACTTGATGCGGGCATCTGGCGCGAGATCCGCGAACAGGGCCTCCACATCGAGAGGCACGAGCCTGCGCGCCGGCTGCATCACGGTGCTTTCGGCGGTGCTGCCGTCTTCCGTGCAAATGCCCACATTAACCGGCTGGTTGCCCGGTCTCAACGCCCAGAACATCCGTTGTCTTCCATTGCCAAGCGGAAGCATCATGCTGACGAGCGGTATCGGCGACTGGTCCATGGACAACAGACACCTTGTGGCCGCGGGAAGGGCTGGGGGAAGGTCCCAGATTAGGACGGCCAGCTCTGCGCCGAGCCGAAAGATTTTTGCGCTCCTGAAAACGCCAGTGGCGTCTATCGCTTCGTCGAACGTCACAGGCTATCCCTCTGATCGGAATAGCGCGCCCCACGGGAGGAGGCAGGGCGCGCAGAGCTTATGCTCAGTGAACGGTGAAGTAGTGGTCGGGATGGGCCTGGATGTCGTCGGCATCGACATTTACCAATGTCAGCGTATCGCCATGGCCGAGATCCACGACGACATTGCCGCCAACCTGTGTGACACGCGAGGCCAGGTCTTCGGGCGCAGACACATCGAGGCCATTGATGCCCTTCGAGATCTGCAACAGATCCTCGCCCGCGGTAAAGTCGAGAATGACGTCATTCCCGCCGCCGCCATCGAAGACGAAGACGTCATGGCCAGCACCGCCTGCCAGGACATCGTTGCCGGCGCCGCCATCGATGATGTCGGCACCATCGCCGCCATAAAGTATGTCGTTGCCCTTGCCGCCGGCCAAAAGGTCACTTCCCTGTCCGCCGAACAGGATGTCGTTGCCCTTATCACCGTAAAGAAGGTCATCACCCCAGCCGCCGACGAGATTGTCGTGACCGTCTCCACCATTTAGCAAGTCATTGCCTTCGTCGCCGAACAGGGAATCGTTTCCCTTTCCGCCGAACAGCAAGTCGTCACCGTCACCGCCGAACACCAGGTCGTGCCCGTTGCCGCTGCTCACGAAATCATCGCCCCCATGGGCGCGAATGAAGTCGTTGAAGCGGGAGCCGAACAGCGCGTCGTCGTATGCTCCGCCTTCCAATGTGGCCATCTGCCTCTCCTCTTCTGATTTATGTGCACGCGTCGTCGGCGCACGGGTGCGACGATTTCGCGCATGAAATGTGCACTGCAAAAAAACTAAGCGCAAGCGTGCGTGAAGGCATAAATGCCAGATTATGAGAAATAAATTTCTCGATATGAGTCATATTTGTACATTTATTCGACAATGTTGGCTTTTATGAAGTATTTTTTCTAAGGTTTACTTTTAAATTACTTCAAATTTTGCGGTACATTACATGGGCCGTGTGCGTGCCTCGCATTTCAAACGTCAGTCTTCCCTGAAGGCGCGATTGAAACTCTCTAGGACGGGGGAGGTGAGGTAGTCGATCGCACGGCGCGGCTCGTGGATAATCAGCACCTCCGCAGGCATTCCGGGATAGAGGTGGACGTCGGGGTTTGCCTTGAGCGATTTCGCATCCAGTTTTGCTCGCGCGACGAAAAACGCACTGTTTGACTTTTCATCCACCGACTGGTCTGCGGCGACATAAGTGATGGTGCCTTCCATTGGCAGCCGGGAACGCTGATTATAGGCTGTCATCCGGATTTGCGTCCGAGAGCCCACGGCAATGCTATCGATGTCGCGAGGATTGACGCTCATTTCGACCAGCAGCGGCTCGTTTTCCGGAACGATCTCGAGCAGCGGCTGGCCGGGCGTGACCGCGCTGCCAGGGGTGCGCAGCATGATGTTGCTGATGATACCATCCTGTGGAGAGCGGATCTCAAGACGCCGCAGCACGTCCTTCGAACCGGTGATCTGCTCTTCCACATCGGCGAGCTCGATGCGTGCCGATGTGATTTCCCCGGCAATCGTGGACTGAAAGTCGCTTTCGATTCCGGTCAGCCCAAGCTGTGCGCCTGCCTCGGCTTTTTCGGCCTGGGCCTTGTTGCCGACAAGCTCGCTCCGTTCCCTCGCAAGCTCGCTCAGCTTGGACTCGACCTCGATCAGTCGTGTGCGCGGTGCGGCGCCTTTGTCCACCAACATTGCCATCGTCGTCCGCTGCTCGTTGATGAGGCCGATCTGCTGGTCGGTTGCCTGTATCTGGATGCCGAATGATTTTGCTCGTTCGAGGTACTCCTCGATGGTCTTCTTCTGGACCTCGATGCGCCCGTCCGTGGCCTCGCGCCGCTTTTTGAAAAAAATCGTCTCCGCCTTGACGGCGTCCTCGACCATCACGTCCAAAGGATCGCCGAAATCGGGTGGAAAACTGATTTGCGGCATATGATCCTGCTCGGCTTTCAATCGAGCCAATTTCGCGATCAGGCCAATGCGTCGAGCTTGGAGTGACTGCAGGCTCGAACGGGCTCGCGTATCCTCCAGCTCGATCAACGGCTGTCCGGCAGAAACCTTGTCGCCCTCCTGAACGAGCAGTCGTCTAATCACGCCGCCTTCAAAATGGCTGATGGTCTTTCGTTTCGAATCGACGATGACCGTGCCGTTGGCGACGGTCGCGCTGCTGAGCTCGATCGAAAACGCCCAGGCAAAAAATCCACCGAAGGACACCAGGATCGTGGCGACCCCCGCAATGACAAGACGGCGGAGCGGTGAACGGGCATCCAACTGGTCGAGACCCAAGGCCGAGGGGCCGACATGCAGCGACACCGGCTGGTGCCGCTGGAGGCGACGTTCGGAAAGATCGGGGCGGACCGCAAGGTTAGTCTTTTCCGTCATATCGCGGCCACCTCCCGGTGCGGTTCGCCGGGCTTGGCGGCGGGAATGACATCCGTTCTCGGCCCGAACTGTGTGATGCGGCCGTTTTCGAGCACGAGCAGCTTATCGGCAACCTGCATGATGGCTGGTCGGTGTGCGATCAGGATGACGATGGCGCCGTCCTCGCGCGCGTGCTGGATCGCGCGGATGAGGGCTCGCTCGCCAATAGAGTCCAGGTTTGCGTTCGGCTCGTCGAGGACGATCAGGCGAGGGCGGTTGTAGAGGCAGCGCGCCAACGCGATACGCTGCCGCTGCCCTCCGGAGAGGGTCAGGTGTCCGTCGCCGACGGGTGTGTCGTAACCCAATGGCAGGCGTCCGATCATCTCATGGATGTCGGCCAGTCGCGCCGCCTCCAGCACCTTGTATGGATCGCTGTCGGCCATGCGCCCGATATTTTCCCGAATTGTGCCTTCCAGAAGCGAGACGGATTGCGGCAGATATCCGACCACATGACCGAACGAGCTGCGTTCCCAGAGATAGGTATTGTTGCCGTCGAGGAAGACGCCGCCAGATGTCGGTCGCACTATTCCGACCAACAGGCGCGCGAGGGTCGATTTGCCGGCCGCGGACGGACCGACCACGCCCAAAACCTCGCCGGGAGAGAGGGAGAAAGAAATGCCCTTGATGATCGGCACATCCAGCCCCGGGGCTGCGTAGACGAGCTTGTCGACCACGATGTCGCCCGACGAATGCGGCGTGGGCATCGTTTGGCGGACGGCAAGGTCCGTCTTGAGCGCGGCCTCGAGGCGACGCCAGCCCGCGATCGCCAGCACCCACTGCCGCCAATTGTTGATGACCGAATCGAAGGGTATCAGGAGGCGGCCGACAAGAATGCTCGACGCCATCATCGCGCCAGGCGTGATTTCATGCTGCAGCACCAGGAACGCACCCGCTGCCATGGTGACGATCTGGATGGTATAGCGCAGGCTGCGGGTGATGGACGACATCGCCTTGCTCCTAAGCCCGCTCGCTTCGAAGGCGTCGAGCGCCTGCAGTTGCAGGGCGCGCCAACGATGCGCTAGGGCTGGTAGCATGCCCATCGCCTCGATGGCTTCGGCATGTCGCAGCGATGCGCCAATCTTGGACACGGCCTCGACGTTTGTCTGGTTCGCTTCCTTGGTGAGTTGGTGCGTCAGAAGGTCCGTGACCAGGCCGCCGCAAAGGAGCAGCGCGGCGGACACGGTCCCGATAAGGCCAAAAAGCGGATGCAAAAAGTAAAGGGCGCCGAGGAAAATCGGTGACCAGATCGCGTCGAGGGGTGCGGTCACCGCTGACGAGGTCAGGAAGCTTCGCAATTCTGCTATGTCCCGAAGCGACTGGGTCGCGCGCGACAGTCCCTGATCGACGGAGGCCTGAACGGCGGCGGCCATGAGCGGCATGTTTAGCCGGCGCACGAGCGCGCCTCCGATGGCTTGGAAAGAGAGGGCACGGATGAATTCCAGAACGCCGAGCACCACAAGGGCGCCGATCCCTAGGATCATGAGCATGGCAAGTGTGTCCATGCTCTGACTGTTGAGCACCCTGTCATGAACCTGCAGCGTGAACATAGGCAACGTCAGCTGCAATAGGTTCAGGCACACGCTTAGCGCTGCCGCATAAAGCAACCCGCTCAAGAATACGCGCTTGGCTTGCGATATCAGCAACCCTGGATTTGTCTTATCGTGGCCGCCATCAATCTTTCCCTTGCTTTTTGTCTCATTTTGAACCGTATCACGCATGGCTGTTTGCCTTGAGTTAACATTATATCCATCTGTTGCAGGACAGATTTGGTCATAATCAGGACGAACCGTAGTATTGCTTCCCTCAATCTGGCACACAAGGGTGGGATGGTGCAAGCTCATGTTGATCGATGATGATTGGCAATATTTGAATATACTTCAAGTTTTGAAGTAATTTCTTAGATGGAGAGTATAATGAATGAAGATTACGTATTTAGTCTGTCGGAGGGGCTGAATGACGAAATTGGAACTCTGAAGGACCAGGCACTACGAGCAATCCCCGGACATCTGCAGGGTGCAGAGCTCGGTGACCTCGAGCAGATTACCTATTTCGAGCTCGCTCGCCTCATGGAGCGGGCAAGCCGCCGCTTTTCCGGGTTGATTCGCGCGGAGCTAACAAGGCTGCGTGTCGACGATATCGGGCCGGCACAGGCGATGATTCTGCTGGCGATCGGCGACTCGGAGCTCTCGGTCGCCGAGCTTCTGGATCGTGGGCATTATGTTGGCTCCAACGTTTCCTACTATCTGAAGCAGCTTGCCGACGGTGACTACATTGATCGCGTTGCCTCCCAGCGCGACAAGCGGTCCGCACGCCTCAAGCTGACGGAGAAGGGGCGGCAGCTGAGGGCGAATCTTCGCGACGCGGCGATGACTTATGAGCGCGCAGTGAAACGTAGCGACCAAGACCAGCGGATGCTCGAGACGGCCTTCGAGACGCTGCACCGGCTCGAACTGGCCTGGGGCAGCTTCACGGTACGGCGTCCAGGCGGTGAGTGATGCCGTGGCCATGGCGATAGCGGACTAGTCGCGATGCACGTGGCGTTTATTCATCGACGGGGCTTCGGTCAGTTCGCAGCCTTGGCCGCTCGCCTCGCGCGGGCGGGCAATGAGGTCAGCCTCATCACCGAGACCATAGACCAGAAGATCCCATCCGTTCTCGTCTTTCGGCATCGAGCAGAACCTGGCCCGCGCGCAGACCCGCACATGGCCCGGCACATGGGTATTCCTGATCACCATGCGCGAATTGGTCATCGCGTCGCCGAAACGCTCGACGCCATGGCGCGGCAGCGGCTGGTGCCCGACATTGTCGTCGGCCATATCGGCTGGGGCAGCATGATGTTCTTGAAGGACGTGCTGCCGCAGGTGCCCGCGTTGGGGTATTGCGAGTTCTTCTACCGATCTGAAGGGGCGGACGTCGGGTTCGTCCCCGACGATCAGCCCGATCTCGAGAAGCGCAAGAGGCTGCGGCTGCGCAACATCGCGCAGCTCCTGTCTCTTGAGGCCATTGAGGCTGGCATCAGTCCCACCGAGTGGCAGAGAAGTCTCTATCCCGTCGACGCCCGGGGGCGGATTTCGGTGTGTCACGAGGGTATCGATACGGCGCGGTTTCGACCGGAGCCGACAGCTTCGGTCAGGCTTGCGGACGGACGCATGCTCAGTGCCGGTGGCTCTCCCATTGTCACCTTTGTCGCGCGGGACCTTGAGCCGTATCGCGGATTTCCACAGGCTTTGGAGGCTGCCGCCAAGGTTGTGCGCCAGCGCCCCGATGCGCTGTTCGTCTTCGTCGGCGGAGATGGTGCCAGCTATGGCGTGCCGCCGCCCGGCGGTGGAGCGTGGAAGGATCATCTCCTGAAGTCGCTGGATATACCGCGGGAGAATGTCCTCTTTCCCGGTGTGGTGCCGCATTCGGTCTTGCGGCAGCTTTTCCAGATCTCGGCCGCGCATCTCTACCTGACCTATCCGTTCGTGTTGTCTTGGTCGATGTTGGAGGCGATGGCGTGCGGCGCCCTGATCATCGGATCGGATACCGCGCCTGTCCAGGAGGTCATATGCCCCGGCCAGAACGGCCTGTTGGTGCCGTTCTTCGACACGGATGCACTCGCTGAGGCCATTCTCGGCGCCTTGAAGAATCCGGAACGCTACATCGAAATGCGCACCGCAGCGCGCCGGACGGTCGAGACGCGTTTCCAGCTGACGGACTGCCTTGATCGCCAACAGGATATTCTTGAAAACATGATCGGAAAACCGCTGCGTCGCAGTGCGCTGGTGAATGAGTGAAGTATTACTTCAATTTTTAAAGTATATACGAAATATTTTTCTTGACTTTTGCTGATTTTTATTATTGTGCACTGCAATCTTAGTTGTTAGGTTCCTCGCAAATCACCGGGGTGATCTGGGAACTTATATGATTATCCAGCATCTTTTGTTTTGTTCGGACATATTTTCTTCAAGAGGCGGTGCGTGCAAGAGTTGACGTCTTCCGGCATTGAGAAGCGACTGGCGACAAGGAAGCTGATAGCGGCATCGGAGCGGGACCGGTCGTGCTTCGAGGGGAGTGATGTCGAGCATCTGGTTGTTTACCTCGACGTGAATGGCCGCCGCCCGGCGACTTTGCAGAATGCCTTTCCACTGATCGGCGTCGCCTTTTCCGACGCCGGCGAGGCGGATTTGCAAGAGGGCCTGGCGCTGCTCGGGTCGCTGGGGACGGTCCCCGCTGTTCCTGTCCAGCGGCTCGATCCCGTCTACAAATCGGACAGTTTCCTGCTTCTGCGGGCGCTGACCGAGGGCGGCGTCGGGCGGCTCGCCCGATACAGCGCCTCAATCACCTCGGAGCTTGCAATCCTGCGCCGCGAACGCGAAACGCTGCTGGAAAACTACCGGGCGCTCGAAGATGCATTCCAGGCGCGAAACTGGGAACCGGTTTCCGAGATTTTCTCCCACGATCCCTATGCCGACCCAAAGGACGAGGGAATTGGGCAGCTGCTTGCCACTGCCTTCGTCGAGCAACTGCTGCCGGTATCCAGCCTTGGCGTGGCCGGGTTTGCTCTTCACCTGCACTCGGTGCCCAGAACCAGCGGAGAGCTTGTCGTCGCATTGAGCTACCTCGAGAGCGGCGAAGGGGTGGCCGAGTGGACCGTGCCCTATGCGCAACTCGTGCCGAACTGGAATTTCTTCTCGCTGCCCCGGACCTGCGGAGGGGCTGCGCGGACGCTCCGGCTGCGGATCTCTGCGACCGGACCGGAGACCGTCGGTCTTTCGCTCGGCTATCCGATCGCCGGCGAGCGCTATTCGGCGCGCTCGGAACTTCCGCATCCGGATCTCGATCTGCGCCCGCTGGCGTTCAAGGTGTTTACAGGTCTGCCTGGGGTCAAGCCCGCCAGAGCGCCGAACATGATTGCGCCGAGCAACCTGCTCGAAGGCCAGTACATTGTCGACTATCGCCTGGCGGTCGGTGCGCTGAGCCAGATCGCGGATGTTTCGGTCACGCCAATCGTCCCGGAGTTCCAGACGGTGCGCTTCCTCGAGCATGAGCACGCCATCGTCTGTCATCCATTGCCAAGCGGCATATCGGCAGGGGCGATCAGTCGCGCTGTCGAGCCCGGCACGATATCCTTCTCAGCAAGCGCCGTTATCGATCATCCGGAAGGTCAGCCAGCGGCGGTCAGCTTCCTGCTCGCGCCGGCGAATTCGAATGCACGTTCCGAAGTGGCCGAGCTTGCGCGAAAGGGGGCGGCCAAACCGTCGGCATTCTTCAGTGGATGGCGCGAAGTCAGCTCCAGCCAGGTCGTCAACATCAACATCCAGCTGGACGAACCGGCGCGCGGTCCGATGGATCTGATGATCCTCAGCCGCGCAGTCACGAATTCGGTCGATTACTCCTGGCTCAAGGTGTCCGGCTTCAGGCTGGTCAAGCAATCGACGGAGGCCGCCGATGTCCGGTAACCGGGACTTAGCGGACCTGATCGCCGTGGCCATGCCCCTCTACGGTCACGCGGCGCTCGCCCTGGAGGCGATCGAGTCCGCACTTGCCTCGAATCTCGGCAACTGCCGGCTCGTCATTGTCGTCTCGGTCGACGGCGACCCGCGGCACGAGACGTTCGATCAGCTGTTGCTCTACGCCGCGGCCCATTCTTCCGTCAATGTGGTGTTCGGCCAGAATGCCGGGCCTGGCGGCGCACGCAATCGCGCCATCGACTACATTCTCGAGCGCTTTCCAGAGGCGAAGGCCGTCTATTTCCTCGACGCCGACAATCGCGTCCTTCCCGGCACCATCGAGACGCTTTATCGGCAGCTGCTCTCCAGTGACTGCGGGTGGGTCTACACGAATATCGACACATTTTCGGTAAGCTGGCGCGCGCATTACGGCAACCGCTATTCGCGGCTGGTCCACTGCATCACCGATAATATCTGCGATACGGGATCAATGATCTCTATCGATGTTTTTCAGGACGGCGTCCGCTTCAACGACGACAGGCAGAACGGCTTCGAGGATTGGGAGTTCTGGCTGTCCTGCATCGAGCACGGGTTCATCGGCACGCCCTGCCACGACACTGTCTTCGAATACAGGCTGAGGGCTGAGAGCCGCTTCAAGGAGGCCAACCGAGACCGCGCCACGTCGGTCAGCTTCCTGCGCAAACGC
The DNA here is from genome assembly GCF_000312665.1 of Rhizobium mesoamericanum STM3625. Lineage (GTDB taxonomy): Bacteria > Pseudomonadota > Alphaproteobacteria > Rhizobiales > Rhizobiaceae > Rhizobium > Rhizobium mesoamericanum. The sequence goes on from NZ_HF536773.1 coordinate 1,364,900, forward strand.
CACATGGCGCTGTTCCAGCGCCCGATGCTGGTGGATTTCGAGCATGAGGAGTGCCCGCGCTACCTTTTTGCGCGAACGGAAGATACGGCGATCTCCTTTTTCACCGATCCCACCAAGCCACCGACGATGCTTCGCCTCGACGACATCATCCCGGCGTTCTGGGCCAACATCGGCGAGCCCGACAATGAACATTTCCCACCTTTCCTGGTCGCCGGAAGCGGTGCGGCGCTCGACCTGCTCCGGCGTTCGCGGATGCTGCCGAACGTACTTGCCCATCTTGAGCGCCTGAGCGAGAACAGCAACGTCATATTCGTTCAACTGGCCAACGATCCCGCCCAGCGCAAGATCGAGGCAATCGTTCATGGGCCGGGCGCAGACAAAATCGGTCCTGCCGATCTCATTTTCCTTCCGACCCGGCTCGCCCAGGACATTGTCCAGAACAACGCGATGGACTGGTTCGGCTCTATTGGCAGCCAGCAGGTGTGGCCGACATCGACTGTCCTGAAAGTTCGCTTTCCTTTTCCAAGAAGCCTCCCGCGCCGGTCTCTCATCACGCCGCAGCAGGTGATGATCAATTGCCTCAACGCGATTGCCATGAGTCCCCTGCGCGAGACGGTCGGCAGGCGGTGGACCTGGCGCCCGGCCCGGCTCGTGCCCTACACCGATCTGCACAAGGCGCTGCGCAAGGAGCTCGGGGGATCACCGGTCCTGCCGCTCGGGCATAGCGAAGGCAAGCGGACCGTGGCGCTGCTGGTTCCGAACGCCTCGTTCGGCGGAGCCGAAAAGGTCATATATGCGGCCGCCCGGGAATTGAGGACGGCCGGTTTCGAGACCCATCTCTTTGTGCTTGGCGCGTCCCGGATGGACGTGATCGATGAATTCGATTCCAGCTTCGACTACATTCACTTCTGGGACGCGGGAATTCCGGCCTGGGGAGGGTCGGGTTCCTTCCTGGGCCAGGACTTTATCGCCGAGGGGCATTCGGTCGACTGGGAGGCGCTGAAGGGACAGCTTTCCGGCTTCGACCTCGTCATCAACAACCACGTAATGGCCGTCCATCCGCTCATCGCGCGCCTGCGATCCGAAGGCACGCGCACCGCCTGCTATCTTCACGTCGTGGACAACACGGCCTTCAAGAGGCCTGCTGGCCAGCCCTTCGCGGCGATTGCCCACGAGCATTGCTACGATGCCTTCCTGACCTGCTCTGAACAGCTCAAGATCTATCTGCACAGCTACGGCGTCCCGCATGAGAAAGTCTTCGCCGTTGCGAACGGAGCGAGCTTCTCAGTGCCGCCGAAGGCCCTGACGGAGGTGCTTGCCGTCAGGCGGATCGAGCGCAGAGACGACCGGCTGAGACTTCTTTACATGGGCCGCCTCGATCAGCAGAAGGGTATCGACCGGCTGGCGGCGGCGCTCGCGGAACTGCGGTCCTCCAACGTCGCCTTCGACGCCCGGGCCATCGGGGGGGAAATCCTCGCCGATTCCAGGGTTTCCTGGAGCGACCGGCTGAGGGATCTGGGCGTCGACGTGCGCCCGCCTGTCTTTGCCAGCAAGGATCTGATCAAGGCGTTGGGCTGGGCGGATGTTCTCGTCATGCCCTCGCGGTGGGAGGGCGCGCCGCTGATGATCGCCGAGGCCCAGCAGCTCGGTTGCGTGCCCATAGCAACCGCGGTGGGCGCCGTCGACGAACTTATCGCGGATGGCGAGGATGGCATACTCATCAATGCGGCTTCCGATCCCCAAGTGGTCAGCGAGATGGCGCGGATCATCGAAGAGGTCGCGCATGATCGCGGCAGGCTTGCTCCGCTCATGGAAGGCTGCATCAGGACCGCTGCACGACGCTCCTGGTCATCCTCCTTCTCGGAGTTCCTGTCGTGGTGCGATCGTTCCGTGAAGAATTCGTCGCTGTCGCGTGCCGCGGTCTTTCGCGAACAGTCGACGGCCAATCCCGAGGTAGCGGCGACGGGCTGAGTACCTCGCCGATCTTAAACAGAAAGGTCCAGCTTAATGCGTCCAAGAATTCTTGTGACGGGTATTCCTGGTCACTACACACGCCTTGCCAACGGCGCGCAGGGGTTGTCGGTTTCCTATGCGGAACGCCAGAAACAGCCCGAGACGAAAGATGAGTTCCTGCAGGAGCTGCGCAACATCAGCAACACCGGGAACTATCTCATCGGTGAGGGGGCTTTGCGTGGGCTTGCGCCCCACGCAAAGTCGATTCCGTTCTGGCACCTCTACAATTTGAGCAAGAACGCGAACGGGCTCGACGAGTTCAACGCCAATTTCGACATCTGCGTCTTCACCTGCGCGAACCTCCTGCGCAAAGGGCTCTCGGCAGACGCAGAAGCTGAGGTCCTCAGTCGGCTCAATATGCCGATCGTCATGCTCGGTATCGGCCTGCAGAACCGGAAGGATCTCGAAAACCAGTTGCCGGAGGGCACCAAGCGGCTGCTCTCTGTGCTGAAGGAGCGCGAGCACTACTTCCTGACGCGCGGCTACGAGTCGGCGGGGTTCCTGAAGGATCAGGGGTTCTCGTTCGTGCGTCCGACCGGCTGCCCCTCCGTCTACTTCATGCCGGATAACATGCGCCGGTCCATGAAGAGACTGTCGAGCGTCAAGGTCGGCAAGGCGAGGACGATCTTTTCCGGCTATCTTGGCGGCAATCAGGATGCGATCCTCGACGCGAATGCGCTGGCCCCGCAGGATACCGTGCCGCAGTACGTGGTGCAGGACGAGTTCCTCCACTTCGACATGAAAGTGGAGCCCAACGCCGAGGGGCGCGTCTTTGATTCCGCTTCTGGCCTGGTGATCGGCGAAGTGGCTTATCCCGGCGCGGAGCGAGAGAAGCAGAGATTCGAGGTTCGCACCTTCTTCGACACCAACCAGTGGCGCGCCTGGGCCTCGTCGATGGATTTCAATCTCGGCCGCCGTTTCCACGGGTCGATCATCGCCATGCAGGCGGCCGTTCCGAGCCTGATGGTGGCGGTGGATGACCGCATGCGCGAAATGCTTGGCTTCACCGGCCTTCCCGCTGTCGACGTCACCGAGATCGACAAGGCGGAAAACCGCGCCGAGTTCGTGGCGGATCATCTGGCAAAGCTCAACACAACCGAACTTGTCGACAGGTATTCAGACCGCGAGCGCGCCTTCCGCACCACGCTTCGCGAAATCGGCATCGGGCTCTAGCCACCCCAGGGTCATCTCTTTGCGGTTCGAGGATTGTTATGCGTATCTTACTTACGGGAATTCCATCCTATTTGCAGCGGACGATTGCGGACGTTTCCGGTACGACCGTCATCCATCGGCCCTATTTCGACGAGACGAGGACTAGAAAGGACTTGATCTCGCAGGTCAGGAAGATCGCCAATACTGGCAACTACCTGATCGGCGAAGGAGCGGCCGCGAGTTTGCGTGGTCATGATGTCACCTATCTGCCGTTCTGGCATCTCGCCAACAATCGGGACTCGAACGAACTTTACGAGCGAGTGAACCGCGAGTTTGATCTGTGCGTATTCGCCTCCGCCAATCTGCTGCGCCCCGGCTATTCCGCCGATCTGGAAGCGGAAATCTTCGCGAAGCTGAAGATGCCCGTCGTGGTCATGGGGATTGGCATCCAGCGCAAGGAGGGCCTCAAGGAGCAGTTGCCTGCCGGCACGCTCAAGTTTCTTGAGGTCTTGAGGAACAAGGAGAGCTTCTTTCTCACCCGCGGCTACTTCACCGCCGAGTTTCTCCGCGAGCAGGGGATGAAATTCGTCAAGCCGACCGGCTGCCCGTCGCTCTATTTCTCGCCGAACGACATGAAACGCTCGCTGACGGCGCTCGCCAATCCAGCGCTGGCGGAGGCCCAGAAGATCGCATTCGGCGGCTATCTCGGCAGCGTCGCCGACACCATCGTCGATGCCCATGCGTTGCTCAAGCCCGACAGCGTTGCAAGTTATGTCGTCCAGGACGAAGTAGTCGCCTACAATCTCTCCCTTACCGGCGACGACAGTGACATCGTCTACGACCAGTCGAGCGGCCGGATCACGGGCGGGACCGAATACAAGCATTCGGAAAAATGGCAGAGGAAATACGAGCTTCTGGTCTTTTTCGACACGAACCAGTGGCGCGGTGCGATGTCTTCGCGCGATCTCTGCTTCGGCCGTCGCTTCCACGGCTGCATTATCGGCATGCAGGCGGGCACGCCGGCCCTCATGGTCGCAGTAGACGACCGCATGAGGGAGATGCTGGAGTTCATCGGTTTCCCCTATATCGAGGCGGCAACCTGGAACCGGGAGGCCGACAAGCGCGCGTATCTGACGAATTTCCTCGCGCAGATCGATACGCAGGCCGTCATTGATCGGTATTCCGCTTGCGAGGCGAATTTCCGCAATGCTCTTGGGCAAATCGGTCTTTAGGCGCAAGTGCGGCAAGGCGAGCGCGCGCACGACACTGTCTTGTGCGCTCGTGATGCTTTGTGCTTTTGTCCAGGCGCCTGTCGCTGCAGATGAGGCAGCGGCGGGCCGCATAGGGGTCAACCGCGTAAACCTCGCCTGGCTTGCGCGTGACGACCAGAAGCGTGTGCTGGCGGAGATCGCGGCGAGCGGAGCGACCCATGTTCGGCTCTCGCTGTCGCAACCGGTGGACAAGAGCATTGAAGCTCTCGCCATCGCGGATAGCCTGGGCTTGCGGATCCTCCTCGAGATCCAGCTGGGGAATGAGGACTACTACCCGCCAGGAACCCGCCCTCGAACCGGCTTCGGCCGAATCTGGGACGTCCACAGGCTTTCGGACCTCGACCTCGGTCGCTATCGCGCGGATCTGCGCGCTGCGCTTCGGGCCATCGATGACAAGGGCATTCGTCTCGATGCGGTCGAACCTGGAAACGAAATCAACTACAGCGCCTACAACGGCGATCTTCTCGTGTTCCGCAAGCCGGGCAGGCGAACGCCGCGAAGCGTCGCCGAGATTGCAAATCGGGATGCGTTCGAGCGTGGGCTCGATACCTATGTCGAGATCGCCAGGATCACGCGCGAGGAGCTGTGGGCGACCGTGCATAGCCGTGGTGCGGCCGTCGTCTCCGCCGGGCTCTCCGACATGAGCTTCGGCGAGGCCGATCGACGCGGCATGGAACGGCTGGATCCCGGAGAGGTCATTTCGCTGCTGCGCGCTCGCGGGATTGACCGAGAGATCGATGGTTACGGCATCCACATCTATCCCGGCCGCAAGACCGACGCCTCCCTACGTCGAAGGGTGACGAACCTCCTTGATTTTTGCCGATCCGGGGATGTGGGCAAGCCGTGCTGGGTCACCGAATGGGGCATCGCCAACACGACACAGACCTGCCCGATCGATGATCGGGAACGGGAAAGTGTGGTCCGCGCCATGCGCGGCGCCTTCAGCCGGCTGATGGGTGCAAAGAGACTGGCGGCTGCGTTCTACTACGACTGGGATACGCAGCCAGCCTACAGCATCTGGCGCTGTGGCGAACTCAGCTCGGCCGGCGTGGCGGCAATCGATCCGAATAACGCAGGAGAGCCAACGAGATGATCGGCCGACAGGGGCCAGTGCAAGCTTGGCGCGCGCTCTCGCTGCGGCATTGCGTCGAATTTTGACCATGGCCAGCGGAGGCATTGCATGAGGGGCATCATTCTTGCAGGGGGTAGCGGAACACGCCTCTATCCAGTCACGATATCGGTTTCGAAGCAACTGCTTCCCGTCCACGACAAGCCGATGATCTATTATCCGCTCGGCACTCTTATGTTGGCAGGAATTCGTGACATCCTGGTGATCACGCTGCCGCGGGACAGGCCCCTTTTCGAAACTCTGCTCGGAGACGGCAGCGAGCTCGGTCTTTCGATCTCCTATGCGGAACAGCCACAGCCGAACGGATTGGCGGAAGCCTTCGTCATCGGCCGGCAGTTCGTCGGAAATAGTCCAGTTGCTCTCATCCTGGGCGACAACATCTTCTACGGTGCGGGCCTGGCCGAGCTCTGCCGAGAGGCGGTAGCCCGAAAGCAAGGCGCCACGATCTTCGCCTACCACGTGGATGATCCCCGGCGCTATGGCGTGGTCAGCTTCAACGCATCGACAGGCAAGGCGGAGGCGATAGAAGAAAAGCCGGCAGAGCCTAAATCGAGCTGGGCGGCCACGGGGCTCTATTTCTACGACAACGACGTCCTTGATATCGCCGCATCGGTCCGGCCTTCAAGGCGCGGGGAACTTGAAATCACCGACGTCAACCGAGCCTACCTCGAGCGCGGCGACCTTCATGTCTGCCGCCTCGGCCGCGGCTATGCCTGGCTCGATACCGGCACCCATGACAGCCTCCATGATGCCGCCTCCTTCGTGCGCGCCATCGAACACCGCCAGGGCGTTAAGGTCATGTGCCCGGAAGAGATCGCCTTCGAACTCGGATATGTACCGGCGGACCGGGTTCTGGCGCGTGCCGCCTTGCTTGGGAAAACCGACTATGCCGCCTATCTGCGGCGTCGCATCAGGGAGCTCGCCGATGCCTGAGATCCGCGCGCTCCGCCTCGACGGTGTGTTCGAATTGACACCTCGAAAATTCGACGATGATCGCGGCTTTTTCTCCGAAACCTACAATGCGGCGTTTTTGGCCGCGAACGGGATAAAGACGACCTTCGTGCAAGACAATCATTCCTATTCCGCCGACGTCGGAACCTTGCGCGGCCTGCACTATCAGCTGCCGCCGCGCGCGCAGGTCAAGCTCGTCAGGGTTGTCCGCGGCCGTGTGTTCGACGTTGTGGTCGACCTTCGAGAGCAATCGCCGACCTTTGCGAAATGGCTCGGCATCGAACTCTCGGCTGCGACAGGTAACCAGATATTGGTGCCAGTGGGCTTTGCCCACGGCTTTCTTACGCTGGAGCCGGATACGGAGGTCTTGTACAAAGTGGGCGACTTCTACTCGCCTGATCACGAGCGGGCCGTTCGCTTTGATGATCCCGAAATCGCCATAGATTGGCCCGCCGATGTCGGGCGCCTGCGGATTTCGACAAAGGATCAAAGGGCTCCGCTCTTGGCGAATGCAGCAGTTTTTGTGGGAGCCGCGTGATGGGGGAGAGGGACACGCGGATTCTTGTTACAGGCGGTGCAGGCTTCATCGGCTCCGCCGTCTGCAGGCATCTGGTGGCGGGCGGAGCGGCGCGCGTGGTCAATGTCGACAAGCTAACCTATGCCGGCAACCTCCACTCGCTACACATGATCGAGGGGCAGGCGAACTACGTGCATTATCGCGCAGACATCGGCGACGAACGGCGCATGCTCGATATCATGTGTCGTGAAAAGATCGACGCTGTGATGCACCTTGCGGCCGAGAGCCATGTCGACCGTTCGATCGAAGGCCCGGACGTCTTTATCGAGACGAACGTCGTCGGCACCGTTCGCCTGCTTAATGCAGCACTAGCCTATTGGAGCGGACTTGGACCCCAGGCACGCGAACGCTTCCGGTTTCATCACGTTTCGACGGATGAGGTGTTCGGAGACCTTCCCTTCGATGGGAGCGTGTTTACCGAAGAGATGGCCTACGCCCCGTCTTCACCCTACGCGGCCTCGAAGGCCGCCTCGGATCATCTGGTGCGCGCGTGGGGTCGCACTTACGGGCTGCCCATCTTGCTGTCCAACTGTTCAAACAACTTTGGTCCGTACCATTTTCCCGAGAAGTTGATCCCGCTCGTGACCATCAATGCGATCGAGGAGAAGCCGCTGCCGGTCTACGGCAGCGGGCAGAATGTGCGCGACTGGCTGCATGTGGAGGACCATGCGCGCGCGCTCGAACTGGTGGTTCTGCATGCGAGGCCCGGAGAAAGCTACAACATTGGCGCGCGCGCCGAACGCAGCAACCTAGCCGTTGTGCAGGGCATCTGCGACTGCCTGGATGCCCGGCGGCCACGCGGGCAGGGAAGAAGCTACAGGGATCTCATAACATTCGTCCCCGATCGGCCCGGTCATGACCGTCGCTATGCCATAGATCCTTCCAAGATCGAGCAAGAGCTCGGGTGGAAGCCGCGGTCGGGGTTCGACGAAGGGCTGTCCATGACCGTGGACTGGTACCTGGCCAACCGCTGGTGGTGGGAGCCGATCCGCCGCCGGAGTTCCTCGGGCACACGTCTCGGCGAACGTCAGCTGCGCCCGGCATGAGGATTGCGGTGATTGGCATAGGGGGACAGATCGCTCTAAGCCTGATTGAGCGGGCAGGGGCGCAGCCCCACGTCGAGGCGTTCCTGCTGGGGCGCCCCGATCTCGATATGGCTCGGCCCGAAACTATCTGGCCAGCACTGGCGTCCTCGCGCCCCGACCTTATTGTTTCGACCGCCGCCTTTACGGCCGTCGATGCGGCCGAACGTGAGCCGGAATTGGCCTACAGGGTGAATGCGACCGGGGCCGGGGCGGTCGCAGAGGCGGCGAACCGCCTCGGAGTGCCGATCATCCATTTCTCGACGGACTACGTCTTCGACGGTAAGAAGCAGGGCATCTACGATGAGACAGACACGCCGGCGCCGCTGAACGTCTATGGCGCTTCCAAGCTTGCGGGCGAAATCGCCGTGGCGGCTGCCGCACCTCGCCATCTCATCTTGCGAACCAGCTGGGTGTACAGCCCGTTCGGGACGAACTTCGTAAAAACTATGCTGCGGCTGGCGAGCGCGAATAAGGAAATCGCGATTGTCTCGGACCAGTGCGGCAATCCCTCGTCGGCGCTTGACGTTGCCGAGGCCGTCCTGCGCGCTGCCGCTGCGCTGGGTGAGGGTCTGCCGTACGGCACATTCCACCTTGCTGGAACCGGCGCTACCTCATGGGCAGATTTCGCGCGTCATGTGTTCGCTTCAAGCAGGGCTTATGGCGGGGAGTGGGCAAAGGTTCGCAACATAACGGCCGCCGAATTTGCCGCGCTTGCGCCGCGCCCATTGAACACGCAGCTATCCAGCACCAAGTTTGCCTCGACATTCGGCTGGACTATGCCAAATTGGCGGCAGTCGCTTGACCGCACCCTAGCACGGATCTTGCAGGAGGCCGGCCGGCACGTGCCCGCCCGGTCATGAAAACAGCTCACGGAACAGGAGGGGGCCAAACTCATCCTCTGCAAGAGCGGCGCGGTTGGCAGCCTCGCGTAACGCAAGGAAATCGTCCCGGTCTTTGACCCTGGTACCGCCAAGCCGTACCATCACCGATATGTGGTGCTCTCGCCCTCCTGCGAAAGTGGTCTCGCTAACCCGGGCGCGGATGCGCTCACAGATGTCTTTGGTATTTTCTGTTGTTGTGCCCGGCAGATAGATCCCGAGTTCGTCGGAGGCGAGCTGGGCGACGAGATCATCATAGCGCACGGAAGATCGAACGATCCGGATAAGCGATTGAAGCAGCGTATCTGCCCATTGCGGACCATAGCTGCGGCGGATCGAATCGAAATTGCCGACCCTGAGAACGAGTATGATGCCGTCCGGGCTTTCCGTCCCGTTGACGCGCCTGCGGTCTATCGCATGCCCGACCGAAGTTGCAAATGCGTTGGCGCTCAGAGTACCAGTAACTGGATCGTGGCAGCGTGCGTGCTGGAGTTGCTTGTCGATCTCACGAAGCGCCTCGTTGCTCAGACAAATGGCCAGTAGGAGCGAAAATGCAACAACTGCCGAGATGGATGCTGCGACAGTCAATTCCACCCAAAGCAACCGCTCCGGAAGGAGCAGGCTCAATATGCCAACAACTGAGATCACTCCAACTGCGCAGGCCAAAGCGCCAAGCGTCGCAATCTTTACATGCGGGAGGATTGCGGTTTGATGGGGACGAATATGGAAGTTCATCGGTTGACAGTGCTGTTGCAGTGGTCGCCATTTTGAGGGGGCCGATGAAAATATCAGTGAATAAATCTGATGAAATTTTAGCAATGGGCCACGCCGAAATTAATCGTCGCACCAACCGGATCATAAGCTAAATGTTGGCCACTTGCGGTCAGGTCGCTCTTGCCGCGTATCCGCGACAAGCCTGCATGTGATCCTCGATCAGGCGGATGATGATGGCCCGACAGAGAACCTTCCAAACCCCACGGGTAATGTTCAGGAGGAGTGCAGCACGGGGTTGATCTCGGCGGTCGCACAGCCAAACGGGATGGCCGCGATTGATGCGCATTGATGGAAAACGCTTTGGCCTCCAAGATCTCGATGTGAACTCGATCATCCATGCGTACTCCATTTCGCTATACAGCGCACTATCTTTCTGTAAAGGAGATAGGATATGCCCCTCGTCGAACGCAAAGATTTGCCGATCGCAATGCGCCTGCCGGCAACGGACGTTGCAATGATCGATCGTGCGGCCGACCTACGCGGCCGCTCCCGCACTGCCTTGTGCGCGACGCCGCCGTGCGCGCGGCCGAGGAAGTCATCATGGAGCAGGTGCTTGTCCGCGTGGTGCTTGTCCGCATGAGTCATGAGGGATTCGCCGATTTTATCGAAGCTCTCTCCCGTCCGGCAGCTCCGGTTCCCGAAATGACCGAGCTGGCCAAGCGGCCTGCGCCTTGGGAATCCGGCTATGTGGCGAAGCGGTAAGACGTGTCGCTATCGGCACCCGAACCGCTTACCGCCACCCATGATGTTTTGAGCTTCTCCTGCGGTAAACCCACGCTCGATTACTGGTTGAAGACGACCGCGCTCTCCGATCAGCAAAAAGGCTTTACCGCCGTTCTTGTAGTCCATGAGGCCGGGCGGGTGATCGGATACTACGGGGTTGCGCCAATGGCTGTGGTTGCCTTGACCTTGCCGCGCTCTATTCACACCGGCCAACCACCCGATCCGGTTCCCTGCCTGCTTCTCGGACAACTCGCTACCGATCCGGAATGGGCGTGGCGTAGTATTGGCACGATTCTGGACACTCCAACGTTGCATGCAGGCTTCAGCACTAATCGGTGCGCGAGCATTGATGGTCAATGCGGTCGACGAGGACGCCGCTAAATTCTGGAGACGGCGATGTTTCACGCCTTCGAAGGACGATCCGCTCATCCTTTTTCGCGCCATCGCCGACATTGCCGCATCGCTGGCGAATTTCCGGTAACCATCAATGGCGTCGTGCTGTGTCACTTGCCTCAGCCTTGCCGATGATTCGGAGCGCTACAAGATCCAGCCCGGGTTGAGGATTGGAAAAGTCTGTTAACAGAGCTACCCAACGCCCTCTCGGATGGACTTTCCCTGAATCGGTGGCCAATCGCCCGATGGATCCATGCCAATGGCCAATTGATAACATCACATTTTCTGATATAGAACATCGATCACGTTGCCATAGATCGGAGCCCCATGAGCCGCAATTTTCTTGTCGTCGACCCCGAAGAGGGCATGGCTATTCTCAAGGGGTTGGCATCGCCGGCTCGAGTCGCAGTGCTGAAGCTTCTGCACGAGAAAGGCGCCCTGAACGTCAATGAAATTGCTGCTATACTTGACCTGCCGCAATCCAGCGTTTCAACCAATGTCCAGATGCTGGAAGAAGCCGGGCTGATACAGACTGAAACCCAAAAGGCACGCAAGGGCAACCAGAAGCTCTGCCGCAGCGTTTTTGATGAGATTCTCGTCGTCTTCAAGAACGAAATCAAGGAAACAGAACCGGACGCGATCGAGGTGTCGATGCCGCTCGGGCTCTATACAGGCTTTGAAGTGACGGCGCCTTGCGGGCTTTGTTCAGCCGATGGCATCATAGGGCTGCTTGACGTTCCCAATACCTTCCTTGATCCCGATCGCATGAAGGCCGGCCTCATTTGGTTCACGCGCGGCTATGTCGAGTATCAATTTCCAAACAACGCCCGACTGACGAATACCAGTGTCCGGGAGATCGAATTCGTGATGGAACTCAGTTCCGAGGTTCCTGGCACCAGCGCCGACTGGCCATCCGACATTACACTCACTGTCAACGGTGCAGACGTCGGCACCTGGACGTCTCCGGGTGATTTTGGCGACAAACGTGGGGTTTTCACCCCCGACTGGTGGAAGCTGAAGGGCTCGCAGTACGGCAAATTGAAAAACTTCCGCATCAATGATGATGGTGCCTTCGTGGACGGATTGCGCATTTCCGATGTCACGCTCGCCGATCTGAAGCTGGACGAACACCACTCGGTCCGCCTGCGGATCGGCGTACGCGACGACGCCAAGCATCCTGGCGGCATCAACATCTTCGGTCGCGGCTTCGGAAATTACGACCAGGACATCCTCCTGCGCCTGAAGACGCGGTGAGTCCATCCAATATTCGTATTTTTACGCTTGACCACGTCACCTGGTTCCGCTTTATTGATCTCAAAATGTGATATAAATCACAAATTACGATACTGTGGAGGAAAGCATGAGGGCTGCGGTTACAGCGCACAGCAAATACACGATCTCAGACATTGATCCGCGCCTTTATGGCTCCTTCATCGAGCACCTCGGCCGTGCCGTCTATACGGGCATCTATGAGCCGGATCATGCGACCGCCGACGAGAACGGCATGCGCAAGGATGTCATCGAGCTCGTCAAAGAACTGAAGGTCCCGATCGTGCGCTATCCCGGCGGCAATTTCGTGTCGGCCTACAACTGGGAAGACGGAATCGGCCCCAAGGAAGATCGCCCGACTCGCCTCGATCTTGCCTGGCACACCTCAGAGAGCAATCAGGTCGGCATCCACGAATTTGCCGATTGGTGTACGTCGGCCAACACCGAGATGATGCTGGCAGTCAATCTCGGCTCGCGCGGCCTCGATGAGGCGCGCAATTTCCTCGAATATGTCAATCATCCCGGAGGCAGCGAGTGGAGCGACAAGCGCATCGCCAACGGCCGGAAAGAGCCTTGGGACATCAAGCTATGGTGCCTTGGCAACGAGATGGATGGACCCTGGCAGATCGGCCACAAGACGGCCGACGAGTATGGCAGGCTGGCGCATGAGACAGCCAAGGCAATGCGCGCCTTCGACAGCTCGCTCGAACTCGTCGTCTGCGGTTCGTCGAACGCCCACATGCCGACCTATCCAGAATGGGAAGCAACTGTGCTCGACCACACCTACAACGAGGTCGACTATATCTCGCTGCACATGTACTTCGAAAATCGTGCCAAGAACACGGCCAACTATCTGGCCCGTAGCATCGAGCTCGATAACTACATTGGCACGGTCGCCGGCGTGATCGACTACATCAAGGCGAAGAAGCGCTCCACCAAGAACGTCTATATATCGTTTGACGAGTGGAACGTCTGGTATCACTCCAAGGAGCGAGACAAAGCAACGCTTGCGGGCGCGAATGGCTGGCCGCATGCGCCGGCCCTTTTGGAGGACGACTACAATTTTGAGGATGTGCTGCAAGTTGGCTGCATTCTCAATACCTTCATCAACCGGGCGGATGTCGTGAAGATCGCCTGCCTGGCGCAGCTTATCAACGTGATCGCCCCGATCATGACGGTTCCGGGTGGTCAGGCATGGCGCCAGACGATCTTCTATCCCTACTATTTCGCCTCCGTCTATGGTCGCGGAACAGCTCTCAAGCTGATGGTCGATAGCCCGACCTACAAGGTCGACGATCTTGGCGACGTTCCCTACCTCGATGTCTCAGCGGTTCACGATCCGGATAGGAACACGGTGACCTTCTTCATCGTCAATCGCCACGGCACGGAGACGCTCGATCTCGATGCAAACCTGCTCGAATTCGGTGCCCTCCGGATCGTCGACGATCAAGTTATTGCCCACAGCGATCTCGGCATCACGAACACTGCCGACAAGCCCGACAACGTCGCGCCGAAGGCTGTGACCGGTACAAGCGTAACCGACGGCAGGCTCAACGCGAGGATTGCACCGCTCTCCTATCGGATGATCCGCCTGCAGGCATTTTAAATCCGGTTTTTTGATACATATCAAATGATATGTTGACAAAACAATTGTATGATTTAACGTCAGCGCACTGGTCTTGACGTGCCACTGGGAGGAAGAGATGGGAGCAAGTGCTTCTGTTTTGGCACTATCACTGACCAAGGGAGGTATGTCTGTAACGACGTACACTCTCTTGGAAGAGGCATGCCACAGGCGTGACCATATCGGCATTTTGGGTACCTATTGCAGTCCTGGAACAGCCGAATGACCGCCAATATAGAAATCCAGAATGTCACCAAGCGTTATGGTTCAATGACGGTGCTAGATGGCCTGTCATTGTCAATCAAGGCAAACGAGTTCATGGTCTTCCTTGGCCCTTCCGGCTGCGGCAAGTCCACGCTCCTTCGCATGATCGCGGGCCTTGAAAGCGTGGATGACGGTACAATCTCGATCAATGGCGAGCGCATCGACACATTGCCACCCGGCCAGCGCGACATCGCAATGGTCTTTCAGTCCTATGCGCTCTATCCGCATATGACGGTGGCCGACAACATGGCCTTCGGATTGCGTAACATCAACGTTTCGTCCGAGGTGATCTCCGCACGCATTGCTGAAGCGGCCCGCATGCTCGAAATCGGCCATCTATTGGAGCGCAAGCCGGGTCAGCTTTCTGGCGGTCAGCGCCAACGAGTCGCGATTGGCCGCGCAATCGTCAAGGAGCCAAAGGCGTTCCTCTTCGACGAGCCCTTATCCAACCTCGATGCCGCGTTACGCGTTCGCACCCGCGTCGAGCTCGCACAGCTGCGCCATCGGGTCAGATCGACAATGATCTTCGTCACGCACGACCAGATCGAGGCCATGACGCTGGCCGATCGCATCGTCGTCATGAACAATCGCAAAATCGAGCAGATCGGTACGCCGATGGAGATTTACTCGCGTCCGGCAAGTCGGTTTGTCGCAACCTTTGTCGGCTCGCCGACGATGAATTTCCTCAAGATCGGCGTGACTGAGGAAAACGGCTTTCTGCGAGCAAAGCTGCCAGACGGTAGCGAATTGCAGACGGCAATCCGGGCAGATGGAGTTAAGGCGGGCGAATATGACCTGGGCATTCGAGCCGAGGCGGTGAAGCGCGCCAACGGTATTGCTGCGACGACGACGGGAAAGGTTGATGTGCTGGAGCGTCTTGGCGACCGGACGCTTCTCTATACCCGTCTCAAGGACGGCAGTGTCATCGTAGCCGAGGATAGCGGCAACAGCCGCATTACGATCGGCGATGAAGTCGCCCTCAATCTTGACGGTACCCGCACTCACCTTTTCGACGACACCGGTCACGCCTGGCATAACGAGGAGGGGGGACATGGCTGAGGCGGCACTCAACGGCCAGCGCGTGGCGGCTCATGCCGCCGAACGGCGAAATGTCCAGAACATCAACGCGCCGCAGTGGCGCAATGCCCTCTTCGTGGCGCCCTATCTCCTCATTTTCGTCGCCCTTCTCGTTGTGCCCCTCTTCTGGGGTATCTGGCTGAGCCTGCACAAGGCCGATGCCTTCGGGGTCGGCAAGTTCGTCGGCCTCACCAACTACATACGCCTTTATAACGATCGCATCTTTCTGCAGGCGATCGGCAACACCTTCTATTTCGTCTTCCTGACAGTGCCGGCGCTTGCCATCATCGGCCTCCTCCTGGCGCTGGCGCTCAATCGGCGTACACGGACCGCGGCCATACTTCGCGCCTTCTATTTTTCGTCCTCCGTGCTGTCGGTGACGATCGTGACGCTTATCTGGCGCATCGTTTTCATCGGCAATTTCGGTCTGCTGGCGACGATCTATGGCTGGTTCGGGGCGACCGCACCCGCTTTCCTCTCCGACGCGCGACTGGCCATGATCGGCATTGCGATCGCGACCGTCTGGTGGTGTATCGGCCTGCCGATGATGCTCTTCCTCTCCGCGCTCCAGCAGGTGCCTGGCGAGATTTATGAGGCGGCCGCCCTCGACAATGCCAGCCGTTGGCGCACGCTTTGGCACATCACGCTGCCATCGATACGACGCACCTTCGTGCTTGTCGTCATCATCCAGATCGTCCTGCAATTCCAATTGTTTGGCCAAGCAAAGCTGATGACGCAAGGCGGCCCGAACAACGTATCCAAACCGGTAGTGCTCTACATCTACGAGGCAGCCTTCACCAAGTGGGACCTCGGGCTTGGTGCAGCGGCTTCCGAAGTCCTGTTCATGATGATCCTCATTGCCGCGATGGCGCAATACATTGCCTCGCGGCGCAAGGGAGAAGAAGGATGAGTGGATTTGTCTCGGGCAATATGGTCGGCCGGACCATGGGCGACCGCATCATTCTCGGCCTCGTAATCGGGCTGGCAGTTATCATGGTCGCACCAGTGGTCTGGGTAATTGCACTGTCGCTGAAGGACAACAAGGAACTGATGGAGGACATGAACTCGGTCTTCCGTGCGCCTTACTCGATCAAGAACTATATCGACGTCATCGGCACCTCCTCGGTATTTCGTTGGGTGCTGAACAGCACCATCGTTTCCGGCGGCTTGACACTCGCGACGCTGGTCCTTTCGTCGCTTGCCGGCTATGGCTTCGCGCGGCTGAATTTCCCGTTCCGCAACACGCTTTTCATCATCGTGCTGCTCGGCCTTGCAGTACCGGAACAGGCGGTGCTGATCGCTCGTCAGCAGATATTTGGCTGGCTGAAGCTGCACAACACCTATCCGGGGCTAATCCTGCCAGGGCTTTCGGCACCCTTCGGCGTCTTCCTGATGACGCAGTATTTTCGCGCTATCCCTAAGGAACTCGACGAAGCGGCCCTGCTCGACAACGCCAGCCGCTTCCAGATCTTCTGGAAGGTGCTGTTGCCGCTCACTATTCCCGCACAGGCGACGCTTGGCATCTTCACCTTCTTCGGCGCCTGGAACGACTATCTCTGGCCCCTGATTTCGGGCACCCGCAAGGAAATGTTCACGCTGACCGTTGGGATCGCGTCGACCCAGATGAATTTCGCGCAGTCTCAGGGGCTCGGCTTTCTGATGTCGCAGGCGGTCTTCGCCAGCGCGCCGATCCTCATCCTTTACCTGTTCTTCCAAAAATACATCGTCACGGCAGTGTCCGGCGCGGCAGTGCGCTGACACACGCCATCGGTAACACTGCACCCGCTCCCGGGGAGGGGGCTTGAAGCCAAGGGTCAAAGACCCGATGAGGAGGAGATGGAAATGACGCTTACGCTTAGAAAATACATGCTGGCGGCGGCCTCGGTGATCACGCTGGCCGGTGCAAACCCAGCCTTTGCAGCAACCGAGCTGACCGTACAGCGCTTCTTCGGCGCTTGCGACGCCGATTTCGGCACCAATACAGATGTCAGCAAGGCTGTAGGCGAGTGCGGCATCATCACCTCGCTGATCAACAAGTTCAATGCCGACAATCCGGATGTGCATGTCACGGTAACCACCGTTGAATGGCCGGGCTACGACCAGTTGACGGCGCAATTTGCCGCCGGCGACCCGCCAGATATCGTCACCATCCATCAGTCAGTTCTTGCCGACTATCAGTCTAAGGGCCTGCTGATGCCGTTGGACGACGTGTTGAAGTCTGTCGGTGTCGCATCTTCCGACTTCACCGATGCCAGCCTCAGCGGTGTGACCAAGGACGGCAAGATCTACGGGCTGCCGATCGACAACTGGACCATGCTGTACCACATCAACATGGATCTCTTCAAAAAGGCCGATCTGGTCAACGCGGATGGCACCCCGAAGCTTCCGACCAGCGTCGACGAGCTTCTCGCGCAGGCCAAGCAGTTCAAGGAGAAGACTGGCAAACCATACTTCGTCCAGAACCTCGCGAACGAAGTCGCTCTTTACACACGCAACCTCTACACCTACCTCTTCCAGCAGGATTCGAACTTCTTTGCCGATCCCAAGCAGGTCAAGATCAATACGCCCGAGGCCAAAAAGGTTCTCGAGATGTACAAGGCAATCTACGATAACGGCTATACGACCAAGGATCTCGACTATGCGGCCGGCATAAACGCCTTCCTTGCCGGCGAAGGCGGCGTTCATCTGAACGGTACGTGGGTCATCGGCGACTACACGGCATCGTCGGAAAAGGCCGGCACAGCGCTCAATGCTGGCGGCTATGCAGTCTATCCCTATCCTCAACTCTTCCCCGGCAAAAAGGCGCAGTATGCTGATGGCCATAGCTGGGCAGTGTCACAGAAAGACCGGTCCGAGGAGCAGACTGCCGCAATCGGCAAGTTCCTGAAGTTCTTCCATGACAACGACTTCGACTGGTCGCGCACTGGCCATTTGCCGGCCGTAAAAGCCGTACTTCAGTCCGACAAGTTTAAGGCTCTGCCGCATCGCGACACGATTTCCGCGGTCGCTACGCTCGGAACACCCCTGCCGTCAACCGTCCAACGCCAGTTTGCAATTCAGGACATCATTGGACAGGAAATGAGCGCCGCGGTCACTGGTCAGAAGGAAGTCGACGCAGCACTTGCCGACATGGAACAGCGCATCAACGAGTTGCTCGCCAACATCTGAGGCTCAACTCTCTCCCGAGCCCCAGGAGCAGATGCCCGCCGCCGGTCTCGCGGCGGGCATTTCCGTTAGGAAGGAGGCAGGAACAGCCTCAGCGCCGTTGTTTGGCTCGATCGAAAAAAAGCAGCAGTGCAAGGCCGATCAGGCCCGCCATGGCGCCGATGACGGCCGTCCCGGAATAGCCGCTGAGACCGGTGCCAATGGCAAAGAGAAGGGCGCTCAGCCCAGCGCTGACGAAAATATTGACGGATATCAACGCACTGCCGAGGCCCGGCCGGTCGGCGATCAGATCCTGTAGATAAGTGATCGGAATGCTGATGAGGGCCGCAGCTCCGATTCCGCTGATGATGGTCAATCCGTAGACATGCCAGGGAGCAGAGGCAAGGCCGAGCAAGATAAGGTAGACGACGTAGATGATCGTGCCCGCTGCCAGGGCAGTAACGTGACTCATGATCCGCTGGGCACGCCCCCAAACGAGGATAAACACGACCTCAAGGAAGGCAACGATGCCGACCAGGATCCCGACATCGCTGACGGTTCCATGTGCAGGCCCTGTAACAATCAGCGGCAGCACGGCGCCGTTCACGTGAAGCGTGCTGCTGATCAGCGACACCGCAATCACCCTGATTGCGACGCGCGGCGAGATGACTTCTGCTAGCGCGGACAGATAGGAAAGATGATGCGTTACAGCCTTGTCCGTTCGGCTCCGGTGCGGCAGGAATGCGGCAATCAGGCAGAGGCACGCCATGCAGGCGAGGCTTGCAAAGAGATAGGCTGGAAGCATGCTTGTCGACTGCGACAAGACAACGCCGACAAAGCCCGGCACCAGCACCCAGGAAAGCGAGATCATCGCCCGCACACCTGAGTTCACCGTCGCCACCTCGTCTCGCGCCATCCCGTTCGTGGAAGCACGTACATTGGCGAAAAGCAGTGAATTGAGTGCATTGTAGATCGGCAGCAGCAACAGCGCGCTGAAGACGAACGTCGCCTGCGCGGGGAAGAGGTAGACCGCGCCGTAACCGAAGATGCCGAAAACGACAACGGTCAGCATCAACGAGCGATACTCCCCAAGTTGGTCGGCAAGGTTGCCGAGCAGGATGCTGACGCTGACGTTGACGGCCGCAGCCGCAAAGATCAGCGCGGAATAGAGGCCGTTGCTCAGGCCAAGTTCGCGGATGCCGATGACGGATTGGTACGGCGAAGTCGCCGCCCCCGCAAAGCCAAAGGCGAAGATCGCGAGCATACTGACCCGGATCGTCGGGTCGCGAAATACATCGGGGAAGAGACGGGTCATAGTAGGAATCGAGGGAGGGATACCCGGTAGTGCGTGATGGAGGCGCCCTCGCAAGCTTGGCGCACCGCCGAAGCCTGCGAGGGCGAATGATCAGTCCGTCCAGCGCGCAGAAAGGCGCGCCCGTGGTGCATAGTCAAAGTCGCGATCGAACGGGAAGCAAGGCCTGGTCCTGCGCTTGCTCACAAGCCCCTCAATGTCCTGATTCACGACGCCCTGCGTCAAAGCCATCAGATTAGGGTTGGCGATTGGCGCAAGGTCCGGAGAAAGATAGCCTGACTTAACCACGAGCATGCGCACCGACTTTGGATCGAGCCCAAGGCGTTCGAAATCGGCGATATTGTGATAGGGCCGGCGGCGCGCAGCAAGCACGACCGTGATGCCTTCGATCCTCACCACCGCCTGTCGCTCGGCCGTGGGCCCAGGATCATCGAGGCAGACGACCTCGGCTTCGACGCGGACGGGCAGGCTCGAGGGATCCAGCGTCGCACCGATATCCAAATCGATCCGTGCGCTCTCGCCGGCAGCAAAGCATGCCTCGACTGCCGGTCGATCGGTTATGCCGGCAAGCAAGGCGCCGCAGAACTGACGGGCAAGCAATGCCTTTAGGACATCGGCACGATCACCAACGCCGCCCCCTGTCGGATTGTCGGCGGAATCGGCAAGGATTATGGGCGCCGTCGAGGCGTCCTCGGCAATATCGAGCATGGCGTCCAACGGGCCGGTCACCGGACCGAACACGAAGTCCTCGCGCGCGCTCCAATAGGACGTTGCGATCTCTTCTGCAGCGCGCACTGCCGCCTGCTTGTCGGTTGCCGTGACAACGGCACAGGCGGTCGCCCTCGGCTCATCCGCCCACACGTAGCCAATCATCAGATTGGTGTCGAGGATGCCTTCCCGTCGGTCCAAGTCAGGCAGCGCCATATAGAGGCTCTTGGCAGGCTCGTCCTCGGTCGAGGTTCGCTCCCCCGGCCACAGAACAGGTACGGGAGCCCAGGCTACACCCGGCCGTATACCTGACTTCAAGGCCTCGACGAGGATTGACCAGGCACGCACCATCGTTTCCCGCACGTCGATATGTGGTGCGGTCCGATAGCCCGCGAAAATATCGAGTTGATCGATAATCCTCTGGCTGACATTCCCGTGCAAATCGTAGCTCGCGGCGAGCACGCAATCCGGGCCGACGACGCGGCGAGCCGCGGCGATCCAATCTCCCTCTGCGTCATCCATTCCCTCGACATTCATAGCACCGTGCATTGCAAGGTAGAGGCCTTCGACTGGCAAGACAGCCTTCAACCGGTCAAGAAACTCGGCCTTGAACGTCTCATACGCCACCCTGGAAACCGGACCGCCAGGCACCGCGCGTGCATGCAAGAGCGGCAAGTGCTCTACCCCTGCCGCATCGAGGAAACTGAAATAGTCGGATGCCAGAAGCTCCTCAGCCCGTAGGACACGAAAATCCTCGACGGCCATCAGCACCGGCGAATAGGTGCTGCATTCGGTATGAATTCCACCAACGGCAATGCGCATAGCCGACCTCACAACTTCGGGCTCAAGGGTACGATGGCGGCGAAGCGATACCAGTCCTTCTTCGCTCGTGGCGTCCACGCAGCCTCCGCAACCGCCGGCAGGCGGGGGAAGACAAGCCGGTTGAAATAGCCGCGCGAGAGGAAGTGCTCCGACCAGATGCAGGCCTGGACGCCCTTCATTTTGCCCTTCAGGTCCTCGGGAAAGTCGCCCTCAGCTTCATAGGCATACGTATGCGCTGGTGACACGGTTCCAGCCCAGCTTGCACCCGGCTCCTGAAACGCCTCAGCTTGCACCATATCCAGATAATAGGCCTGCCCGGGCGTCATCACGACATCGTAACCTTCCCTGGCAAGATCAATGCCGACCTGCGGATTCTCCCAGGCCATCAGCAACGTGTCCTTGGCTGCAACGCCGCCACCATGCGCTACTTCGTTCCAACCGGCCAGTTTACGGCCGCGCGCCGTCAGCATGTGCTTCACGCGGGTGAGGAAATAGGATTGCAGTGCGAATGTCCCCGAAATCCCTTCCTTCTCCATCAATGCCTTGGCAAGTGGAGAGGCAAGCCAAGAGCCGTTCGCCACCTCATCGCCGCCGATGTGCAGGTATGAGGAGGGAAACAGCTCGACCATCTCGTCAAGCACCTTTTCGAGAAATTCGTAGGTCAGGGGGATCGCGGGATTGAGCGCATTGTTCGGATATCCCTGTACGGAATGATAGCTTTCCGGCGCCTCCTGACCATCGGTCAGATCCGGCAGTGCCGTCAACGTCGCCGTGCTATGACCGGGGATATCGATCTCGGGAATGATCTCAACATGTAATTCCGCCGCATGGGCGACAATATCGCGGACATCTTCCTGGGAATAGAAGCCTCCGACAGGTTCCGCACTGTTGCCAAGCTGTGGCAGGAGCGGCTCGTCCGGGCCACGAAGAACGCCAGTCGTCGTTAGTTCGGGATAGGCCTTGATCTCAAGCCGCCACGCCTCGTCGTCGGTCAGATGCCAATGGAAGATGTTGAGTTTTAACCAGGCGAGGATATCGATCAGGCGCTTGATATTAGCCGTCGGATAGAATTGACGCGAAACGTCGAGATGGCAGCCGCGCCAGCCGTATCGTGGCTCATCCGAAATCGTACCCGAAATTGGGAATCTGAACGTCTGTGGTTTGCTTCGGGCTCCGTGAAGCAACTGCGCAAGCGACGTCAGCCCATATTGACGCCCTGCAGCATCGGCAAAGGACAACGTAATCTGCGTTGCCGAGAAACTGATCCTATATCCCTCCGGGACTATCGTCGCATCGACCAGAAACTGTAAAGCTCGCCCCTGTGGCGAGGCAACGAGATTGAAGGGCGCGTGGTCGCTCTCGAAAAGCCGACGGCAAAGGGAAAGGATCACCGAGACAGCCCGCACGTCGTCGGCAGCCGATCCTTCCTTGGGATAAAGAACAACTGGAAAATCATCGCCTGGCTTGGCGTCGATGTCCGCCGGCCAAGGCTGCAGGGAAAATGGCAGCGGCAGCCTGCCTTCCGGGAGAAGCACCGGCGGGGGTTCGCTCACACGACCTTCGAGAAGCAGATCCGAAACGGCAATCGTCACATGCCTACCATCCGCCAGTGTGATGTATGCGGACTTGGCGCCGTCCGTACAGTGGCGAGCGGGCCTGTGAAGGCCGCTGACAGTAAACGTCCAGCTGCCGCCGGGCTGCAAGGAAAATCCTGTTGGCGGAGCGAATGCGTGGAAATTGGCGTTACGGCGCACGAAGGTAGCGTTCTCGCAGGCCTGTGCATCAACGACGCGCGTAAGCGAGGTATAGACAAGCGTGAAGCCAGAAAGCGCGACGTTGGAAAGATTGAAAAGGGAAAAGGTAAACCGGCCGTTCGGACCACCGTCCGGCTGCCACGAGCTTTCAAGGCGATAGGGCGCCACAGTCATCTCTGTTCCTCTCTGAGTATATCTTTCAATAGTGCTCGGATTGCGAAAATGTGCGGGCAAGTTCCGCCTGGCCGGCAGTCAAACCGCAGTCCACCGGCAGGCAAACGCCGGTGATTGCCGAAGCTTGCGGTCCGGCAAGAAACGCTACGGCGTTGGCAACATCCTTGGTATCGACGACGCGCTGGAGGGGATACCAGCGGCGAGCCTCTTCGAAGACGTTCGGGTTTGCCGCGGCGCGCGCTTCCCAAGCCTGCGTGCGTACAGTGCCGGGCGCAACCGCATTCGAGCGAATCCCGAGCTTGCCATACTCCACCGCGATCAATCTGGTCAGATGCAAAAGTCCCGCTTTCGCTGCACTATAGGCAGGATGGCCAAAAACGTACATGCCGTTGACGGATGCGATGTTGATGACCGAACCCTTCGAGGCTTCCAGCAGGCTCTCCACGGCGCGGAAGCACAGGAACGCGGCCTCAAGATTGAGAGCATTGTCCATGCGCCAAATTTCCGGGGTAGTATCGTGCAGGCTGACAGCGCGCGCAGCGCCGGCATTATTCACCAACGTCTTGACAGCACCAAGCGAGGCAGCCCGCCTCGCCATCTCGGCAACACTCGCCTCACTCGTTACATCGCAACCGTGCGCGATATAGCGATCGCCCGCGCCAAGCTCGCGCGCCACGTTTTCGGCCGCCGCAAGGTCGATGTCGACCAAAAGGACGGCGTCATGGTCCTCTGCGAGCCGTGCGGCAATGGCCCGGCCGATATCACCGGCGGCACCGGTTACGATCGCTACCGTCTTTTTCATTCTGCATCCCTTTTCGGCATGGAAATGTTAGTCCCCGAGCAATTGCCGGTCGTCTCCGTCGCGGTGGGCAACAAGCTGTTGCTTGATGCGGCGCAGGGACACAGCGGCCTTTGGCTGGATGGCGTAGGCGACGAGGCTGGCGAGAATATCGACGACCGCCAAATAGGCGATGCGCGTCGAGGTTGGCCGGAAGATATTGCTTCCTTCCTGCAGATCGACGGGCACGACGATCTCGGCCACCTTTGCGACCGGGCTATTGCTCTGAGTGAGCGCGATTGTCGTCACCCCGGACTCGCGCGCAAGCGTAAAAGCGCGGACAAGCTCGGCATTCCGTCCAGTGAAGGATGATCCAATCAATACATCTGTCGGCTTGGCGGCCGCTGCCATCATCAATTGCATGCCATGGTCGGAGCTTGCCGTCACATGCAGGCCGAAGCGAAACAGGCGGTTCTGCAATTCGCTGGCGATCATTGAGGAGTTGCCGCCGGAGCCGAAGGCATAAATCATGGCGGCACGCGAAAGGCGCTCGGCCGCCAGCTCGATTGCAGCCAGGTCGAGCGAACTATGAAGAAGAAAAAGCGCGTTCTGTGCCTTGGTGATGATGTCGCGCGCGACATCTGCCGGGTTGGTGCTTTTGGGCTCCGGCTTCAGGTAACGCATACCGACATAGGCTGTCCTCGCGAGTTGGACCTTGAAATCGGAAAAACTCTCGCAGCCGAGCCGCCTGCAGAAGCGTGTAACGGTCGGTGGCGAAACATCAGCCTTTTCCGCAAGCTCGATAATGGAGGCATTTACCGCAAATTCGAAGTCATTGAGGAGGATGTCCGCAATACGGTTTTCCGAGGGTGAAAGCCGGGTCTTCTCTTCCTGCAATGTCGAGAAAATGTCCATCGTGTCCCCCTCGGCTTCGCTACCGGTCCTTCGGCTTATACGCTACGCAATCGATTTCGACCTTGCAGTCAACCATCATCGACGATTGAACACAGGCCCTGGCCGGCGGGTGCTCACCGAAATATTGCTCGTAGATCGCATTGAAGGTCCAGAAATCGCGCGGATCATCGAGCCACACGCCACAGCGCACCACGTGCTCAACGCCGTATCCGGCCTCCTTGAGAATCGCCAACACGTTCTCGATCGTTTTATGCGTCTGTCCGACGATAGTTCCATCGATGATTTCGCCATTTTCCATGGCAACCTGACCCGAGATATAGAGCCAGCCGTCTGCTTCGACGGCACGTGCAAAGGGCAGAGGCTTGCCGCCGGCACCATTTTGAACCGTGCCATAGCGTTTGATGGACATCGATCGATCCTGCAAATTATTTTCGTATTAAGTTGACAAATGACCATATAAAGCGGAATTTGACCAGCGAAAAACACCGTTCATGAAAAGAATTTCAATCGGGGGAGATAATGCGCGATCCTTTCAAGAATCCATTTCCTGCGTCCGACATTGCCCGACACACGATTTGGGAAATGCTGGTTGCGCGCGACATCGACGCCTTTCTGGCCGCCGACTGGTCGATGGTCGAGCAGGACTTTGTTGAGGACGGATTCATTGGTATCGACGCGCGCAAGCAGGTGAGCCCCGACCAGTGGCATCTGGCATTTCCGACGCTGTCGGCCTACCGGGACGAGTGGCTGCGCCAAGCAAGGGACTTTGCAACGCAGTCCTTCTCAGAGGATACCCGCGCTGCGATCTTTACGACCACAACGCTTGAAGACATCGAAGTTGAAGCTGACGTGGCGCTCGTGCGCAAGAAGTTCGACGGGGGCCTTAGCAAGGCCGATGGTACGCGTGATGTGCTGCAGTGGCAGACACTTTATTATTGCCGTCTGCATGAAGGTCGCTGGAAGATATGCGGCTTTACCGGCTATCTGCCAAACCCGATGGGCTAATCAACAAAAGGCCGAACCATTGCGCATATTTACGGCGGCGCTCGCAACCGAAACCAACACCTTCTCCCCGATTTGCGTCGATCGGCGCGCCTTCGAGGCGTCTCTCTATGCTCCTCCCGGGCTACATCCGGAAACCCCGACTCTCTGCTCGGCACCCCTCACGGTCGGGCGCCGCATCTGCATAGAAAAGGGGTGGGATCTGATCGAGGGAACGGCCGCCTGGGCAGATCCGGCCGGCCTCGTGAACCGCTCTACCTATGAGGGACTGCGCGATGAGGTGCTGACACAGCTCAGGGCTGCAATGCCAGTCGACGCCGTTGTCCTCGGCCTCCACGGCGCCATGGTTGCCGCCGGTTACGAGGACACGGAGGGTGACATATTGGCACGCGTGCGCGAGATCGTCGGGCCGGACATTCTTGTCTGCGCCGAGCTTGATCCGCATAGTCATCTGACCGCCAAACGGCTCGCCGCCGCAGATTTCTTCGTCTACTTCAAGGAGTTCCCGCACACAGACTTTGTCGATCGAGCGGAGGACCTTTGGCGGATTGCCGTTGATACGCTGGAAGGCCGGCTGCGTCCCGTCATGTCCGTATTCGATTGCCGGATGATCGATGTCTTTCCGACCTCGCGCGATCCGATGCGATCCTTCGTCGACAAAATCATGCGCCTGGAGAAGGAAGTCGCTGACATCCTGTCAATCTCGGTTATCCATGGCTTCATGGCGGGGGACGTACCGGAAATGGGTACGAAGATGCTTGTTGTCACCAATGACAAGCGGGAAAAGGGCGAGGCTTTAGCGCGTGAACTCGGCCTCGAGCTGTTTTCCAAACGTGGCACCTTTATTATGCCGCAGATCGATGAGATCGAAGCGGTGGCGCGGGCCACCGCCGCAACCTCGTGGCCTGTGGTGATCGCTGATGTTTGGGACAATCCTGGCGGGGGCACCGCAGGCGACGCCACCGTGCTTCTGCGAGAGCTTCTGGATCAAGGCGTAAGAGGCGCCGCGGTCGGGACGATCTGGGATCCGATGGCAGTGCAGATATGCATGGCGGCTGGGGAGGGGGCGGAGATTCCGTTACGGTTCGGCGCAAAGTCTGCGCCTGGCACTGGCAACCCAATAGACGGCGTCGTTAAGGTGGTAAAGCTCGTCGTGAACGCAGAGATGCAGTTCGGCAAGAGCATTGCGCCGTTCGGCGATGCGGTACATGTGACACTCGACGGCATCGACATCATCCTGAATTCGACCCGCGCACAGAGCTTCGATCCGAGCCTTTTTTCGGTCATGGGTATCGATCCGATGTCCAAGAAAATCCTGGTCATCAAATCGACCAATCATTTCTACGCATCGTTCTCCAAAATTGCCGCGGAGATCATTTACTGCTCGGCCGGAACGCCTTATCCCAACAATCCAGCCAAGACACCATACCGTCGGGCGCCGAAGAACATCTGGCCTATGGTCGCCGACCCTCACGGCCAATAACGCAGAGAGCCGTCATATGCAGGAAAATCCGTTCGCCGTCGTTGCCAAGCCGGGTGACAGGGTTGCCGATCTTTCGACGCCGCGCCCGATCATCGACGAGGATCGGCTGGCGGCAAACATCGCCAGGGTTCAGGCTTATATGGATCAGCATGGCCTCAACTTCCGGCCGCATATCAAGACGCATAAGATCCCAGCACTCGCCGCCGAACAGATCACTGCCGGTGCAAAAGGTATCAACTGCCAGAAGATTAGCGAAGCGGAAGCCTTTGCTGCGGCTGGCTTCGAAGATATCCTGATCACCTTCAACATCCTCGGCCCGCAAAAACTCGAACGTCTCGGAGCGCTCAACGAGCGGATCTCGGATCTCAAGGTCGTTGCAGACAGCACGGCCACGGTCGATGGTCTGTCCTCCTACTTCGCGTCCCGGAAACCATTGACTGTTCTCGTGGAATGCGACACCGGCGGTGGGCGGTGTGGCGTCCAGACACCCGAAGAAGCAAGAAGCCTTGCAGAGCACATAAACAACACCCCAGGCCTTGCGTTTGGTGGCCTCCTCAATTACCCGAAGCCCGGCTCCGCCGCGGTGGTCCAAGCGTTCCTCAACGAGGCACTGCTCCTCTTGAGAGCCGACGGCATTGCCTGTCCAACTGTCAGCAACGGCGGTACGCCGAGCCTCTTTGAGGCGCATCTCGTCAGTGCCGCGACCGAGCATCGCGCAGGCACTTATATCTACAACGACCGCTCCATGGTCCGCGCCGGCCACTGCAGCGAGGCCGACTGCGCCATGCATGTCCTGGCAACGGTCGTGTCTCGCCCAACGGCAGATCGCGCCGTCATCGACGCCGGTTCAAAGGCGCTGACCTCCGATCTGCTTGGATTTGCCGACTACGGGACGGTGGTGGGTTACCCCGAGGCCGTGATCACCGGGCTGTCCGAGGAACATGGCGTCATTGATCTGTCGAAATGTGGCGATACGCGTCCGAAGATCGGTGATAAGATCCGGATCATCCCCAATCACACCTGCGTTGTCTCCAATCTCTTCGACACGATGGTCTTTCATCGTGACGGCGTGGTAACGCGCGTCGAGAATGTGGCGGCGCGTGGCCTGGTCTGGTAGTCTGGGTTTCTCGCTGAGACCTCCCTTCGACGTACCCCCCTTGACCTTACGCGATTGAAAAATATCTTCTTTCGCGCGGCGTTCGGTGCGTGGGAGGTCAGATCGATGAAAATCTCTGTTGCATTGGGAATAGCGGCCAGTCTGTTGGCGATATCGGCGGCCGAGCCGCCCTGGCAATGGCAGACCTTTCAGGGCGTACGTATGGACTCACATCCCCTGTTGCTGGCGCGGTTTGACAGAACGTATCGCTATTGCCTACCCGAAGCCAACTACCGCGGCTCACCCTATCCGACCCATCCCTGGCACGTTACAGCGCTGAGAAGCTGCATGTACCGATTCGGCATTGTCGACCGGGGCGCCTATTCCTATCCGGCAAACAGGCTTTTCTATCGTCTATATTGAGGTAACGACTGAGCACGGGTGCTGCCGATTACGCGGCCGCCGTCGGGTTGAGCAGGTTCATATCGATGTCCGTCAGTTCGACCTGGCGCTCGAACGCTATGCCCTTTTCATCGAATAGATGGCAATCTGCAACGTTAATTCCGGCCAGAAGGGCCTGGTCCGGGCGAACGCCGGCACTGCCTGGCAGGGTTGCGCAGAAATTCTCACCTTCGCCGTCGAGTGATGCGTACGCCACGGTCTGTGCGCCCAGACGCTCAATGACCGTTGGTGCAACCGTGAGCGTGATGTCGCCCGAACCAATCTGGATGTGCTCAGGACGCACCCCGAGCGTAAGCTCCTTGCCGGCCCCGCCCTGGCGAGGCGCTACGGGGATAGTCGCCTTCTGTCCCTTGTAGTCGATCTCAACGCCAGCTGTACTGGCGCCAATGCAGGTGACGGGCAGGAAGTTCATCTTAGGGTTGCCGATGAAGCTCGCGACAAAAATATTGGCGGGCTTGTGATAGAGTTCCAGCGGCGCGCCGGTCTGCGCAATCTCACCAGCGTTCAACACGACAATCCGGTCCGCCATGGTCATTGCCTCGACCTGGTCATGAGTGACATAGATCATCGTCGCCTTCAGTTGCCGGTGCAGCTTGGCAAGCTCGATGCGCATGTCGGCGCGCAGCGCCGCGTCGAGGTTGGAGAGCGGCTCATCGAACAGGAAGATTTTAGGCTCGCGCACGATCGCACGACCGATTGCAACGCGTTGGCGCTGGCCGCCGGAAAGCATTCCCGGCTTCTGCTGTAAGCGTTGATCCAGATGAAGAATGCGCGCGGCATGCTCGACCTTGGCTTTCAGCTTTTCCTCTTCCATGTTTTCCACACGCAGCGGAAAGGCGATGTTTTCGAAGACGCTCATGTGCGGGTAGAGCGCGTACGACTGAAACACCATTGCGATCCCGCGCTTGACCGGAGGCAGGTCGTTGACCCTGACACCGTCGATCACGATGTCACCAGCAGAGGTCGCATCCAACCCGGCAATCATGCGAAGCAACGTGGATTTTCCGCAGCCGGAGGGGCCGACAAATACAACGAATTCGCCGTTCTTCACCTCTAGCTGAACGCCTTTCAGAACCTCGAAGTCGCCGAAAAACTTCTGAACCCTGTTGAGAAAAAGTTGTCCCAAAACCTGTCTCCGGTCGCCGCCCGCGCGAGCGTTTGCACTCAAAAGTTAAAGGGATCGCGGGTGTTGTGTACCCGCGATCCAAGTAATTCGCTTATTTGAACGCGTCGATTTCGCCGGCAGCCTTCTTGAGTGCATCGGCTGGTTCCGCCTTGCCTGTCACGACGGACTGAACCATCTCGATCATCGAGTTCTGGAAGCCTTTGTAGTCGGTGAAGAGCGGCTCTGGGCCGCCAAAGGCGATGCCGTCGATAAATGGCTGCCACGATGGGTCGGCCTTGACGAACTCATCAACCTTCGGCGACGGGCGCAGCGGGGTCAGGCCTGCACCACCCTGAAGCTCATACTCACCCTGCGGACCGGGCGACGTGATGAACTTGGCAAATTCGATCGCCTTGTCCTCAACACCCGTGCCCTTAAAGACCGCCAGACTGTCGGTGATCAGCAGCGTGCCTTTGCCCTTGGCGGAAGGGCCGAGCGGCAGCGGTGCAACGCCCCAGTTGATCTTCGTGTCCTTGAGGCGGGCGGCAGCACCCGAACCTGCCTGGATCATACCGACCTTGCCATCGAGAAAGATGGCGCGAATTTCGTTCTGTTCGTAGGCCGTTGCGCCTTCAACGGAATAGGGCGTGATATCCTTGTAAGCCTGCAGCGCTGCTAAGACTTCCGGACTATCCATAACGATCTTGTCGCCATCGATGACCTTGCCGTTGTTGGTGTAAACCCAATGCATGAACTGGTGCATCGTGTTATCGAAGGTCTTGGCTGGCAGGCCGTATCCGGCAATGCCAGTCTTTTCCTTGATGGCTTTCGCATCGGCGATTTCTTCAGCCCAGGTCTTTGGCGGGCTTTCCGGATCGAGGCCGGCCTGCTTGAAGAGATCCTTGTTCCAGTAGAGGGCCTTCGTCGAGAAGGCAACCGGCACACCCCACTGGGTGCCGTTAAAGGTGACGGTATCGACGATGTTCGGATAGTAGCTCTTTTTCTCATCGTCGGTCATCGGCACCGGAACGATCAAGTCGTTCTGGGCAAATTCCTTAAGCGTACGCGAGCCGACATAGGCCATGCCCACAGGTGTGCCGGCGGCAGCGAGCGTCGTGGCCTTATCCTGGCACTGCTCCCAGCCGACCACCTCGGGGGTCACCTTCCACCCGGGGTTCTTTCCTTCCCACTCCTTGATGTATTTCTCATGGATAGGATCGATCTTGTCGCCGCAATAAATCCAGCTGATCTCTTGGCCTGCGGCATGAGCGGTCATGGTACCGAGCGCGGTGGAGCCGAGCAGGGCGAGGGCCATCAGCCCGGTCTTGAATTGGATCGTCACTTTTATTAGCTCCCGTTTTTCTCTGGTGGTTGGCTTACTGTTTCACCGCGCCAGCGGTTAGCCCGCTGACGAGATACCGTTGAAGGAAGAAAATCACGATCATTGCCGGCGCAATACCGACGAAGCTTGCGGCCATCAACTCGTTCCAGACGACCTCCTGACGGCCAAAATAGGCAAAAAGCCCAACCGGCAACGGCGCGAATTCCGTCTTCGAATTGAAGGTGAGTGCATAGATGAATTGCTGGGCGTAGGACCCGATGAATGTTGTGATCGCCACCACGGTGATCCCGGGCATGGCGATCGGCAGAATGACGCGCCGAAGCGTATAGAAATGGCTGGCGCCGTCGACGAATGCTGCCTCGTCCAATTCGCGGGGAATGCGCATCATGTAGGTTCTGAGCAGCCAGATCGCCGACGGGATCAGGAACGCAATACCCGGAACCATGATCGCGAAATAGGTATTGAGCAGGCCGAACGAACGCATCAGGCGGAAGAGCGGAATGAGCAGTACGGCGCCCGAAAACATATTGACCGCGAGGAAAGCACCGAGCAGCACCCCGGCGCCCTTGAACTCGAAGCGCGCGAACGCATACGCGGCCGGGATGACCAAGACCAAGACGACACTCGTCACAACAGTCGAGATAAAGAAAGAATTGAAAATGTAGCGCGCAAAGCCGGGCACGCTCACCCACATTGTCCGATAGGCCTCGAAGGAGCCGTTCTCGGGAATGAAACGGTAGGGGGAGGAAAAGAGTTGGCTGAGCGGCTTCAACGAAACGAGAAAGCCTTCGACGAACGGTGCAAGCACGAAGGTAAGAAATACCAAAATGCCGGCGTAAATGCCGATGATCTCATACCACTTGTACCGATTGATAAGCAGGTGGGGCTGTTTCATCGCTTGTCTCCAGAGGCAAGGCGGCTGGTCACGCGGAAGTAGCAGAGGCAGAAGATCGACAGGAATATGCAGATCAGCACTGCGCGCGCAGCACCTTCGCCATATTTGTTCGAACCGATCGCGGTACGGTAGGTGTCGATAATCATCGTCGTCGTTTCACCACTTGGTCCACCGCGCGTCAGGATCCAGATGATGTCGAAGGAATTGAAGGTGGCAATCAGCGACAGCATCGACATGGTGATCATCGAAGGGACGATCAGTGGCAGGGTGATGCGGCGGAAGCGGTAGAAACGGCCCGCCCCGTCGGTCCACGCGGCCTCGTAGAGATCCTGCGGGATCGCTTGCATGGCTGCGAGCATATAGAGAGTAACCAGGGGAACGCCGATCCAGACGTCGGTAATGATCGTCGCCCAGAAGGCGGTCGAACCTTCCGCGAGGAAAGCCACCGGCCCGGAGGCAAGCCCTAAGCGTTGCAGCATTCCAGAGATCATCCCGAACTGGCCGTTATACATCCAGCCCCACATGAAAATGCCGATCGCCATAGGAACGACCCAGGGCGGCATGGTCAGCACGCGAAACAGCGCCCGCCCTGGCACGGCCGAATTCAGCATCGTGGCGCCGAAGACGCCGATGATCATCTTTATAGAAACGGAAAAGAACGTCCAAACGAAGGTTCTGAAGATCACCTCGGCAAAAGTCGAATTGAAGATCTTGCCGTAGTTGACCCAGCCGACCCAGTTGGTCGTCTTCTTCAACGACGCATCAGTGAAGGAGAGGATAAACGTATCGACCAGCGGGTAGGCGACGATCACCGTGACGTAGAGGACAGCTGGAAAGAGAAGTATCCAGGCGAAGATGACTGCGTTGCGTTGGACGCTCATCTTGCCGCCCTCCTCAAGCCGCTCTTGCGTGCAGGGCTTCGTCGAACCTGTCCCACACGGGGCGCAGGTCAATGACTGCCTTTTTCATGCGGGCTTCGTCCATGGACAGTGCGAGAATGCCAGCTTCGAGGGCGTTGAGCGTCGAGACGGGAAGCTCGCTGCCGGTGCGCACGCTATCAAGGAGGTCGGCGGCCATCTGCTCATCGGCACCATAGTGCTGCGACAACTCGGTCGCCACATACTTGTTCTCGACCACTTTCTTGCCGGTCAACTGCTCATGAACATCGAGATAGCCGCGGACGAAATCGCCCTCCGCCATTCCGCGCGATCCCATGATGGCAAAGCGGCGGAACTGATCGGGGACATTTAGATTGGTATGGAAGTTCATACCAACGCCGTTGGCATATTCGACAATTGCGACCTGGTAGTCGATGATGTCTGCGTCGCTGTCGAACACCTTGTCGGAACCCATCCAGCCGCTTGGCTTGCGATGGAAGAGCTCCAGGTCATTAATTCCCTCCCGCGCGGGATCGTTAGCCGGTACGAAGCTCTTGCGGCCGCCGAAGCTTGCAACGTGCTCGGGTCGTGCGCCAGCGACACCGTTGTAGAGGTCGAGATCATGGCAACATTTTTCCAGCATGAAGCTACCGGAATAGCGCTCGTAGCGGCGCCAGTCTCGCATGAAGAATGCGCCGTGATAAGGCTCGATGTGCTCGGCGGCTTCGATCGAAACGATCTGGCCAAGTTTGCCGGATGCCTGGATGGCACGCAGATCCTTATAGAGCGGAGAGTAACGCAGCACGAGGCCGACCATCAGGCGCTCATGGCCGAACTTCGCCATCAGCCGTGCCAGCTCGATACTCTCGGCGATCGACGTGACGATAGGCTTTTCGCAGAAGACCTTCAGACCGCTTTCGAGACCGAGGCGTATGTGATTGAGATGCATATGGTTCGGGGAGCCGATCATCAGAAGATCGAGCTTTTCGCTGGCGATAAGCTCCTCTGGAGAAGCATAGGCAGTACCAGCGGAAATGCCCTTGTCGACGAGCCCCGGAAGTCCCGCCGGGTCGGGGTCGACGTAACCCACGATCTCGAAGCTTTCATCCACGGACTTGAAGACGTAGCCAAGGTAGCCGAGCCGGAAACCCAGCCCGATGATTCCCACTTTCATGCTGCTCTCGTTCCCACTTACGTAATTTATTTTCGTCAAGTTGGGACAAAAATTCGAACTCGTCAACACGAATCCGGCGAAAAGTTGAAACTGTGAAATTTATTTTCATAGCTTGGCCTTTTCGAGATTCTTCAGTTCTCAACTGAGAACATGGACTCATTTTCACCGCGTACAATGAGCACACGTTGGCCTCTATTGACGAAAAGAGGGGCCGGCGACGGCGAAAAGCGCATCGCGGACCTTGCTCACAGCACGTAAAATCTAGCGGTTTCGCCGCTTGCCCTCGAGAAGGTCGAGAACCGAATTTGCCGCATCCAAGACGTTCGTACCGGGGCCAAATACGGCTGCGACCCCATGGTTCATCAGAAACTCGTAATCTTGCCGCGGAATGACGCCACCGACCACTACGATAACATCATCGGCGCCCTGCGACTTGAGCTCGTTGACCAGTTGCGGTGCTAGTGTTTTGTGACCGGCAGCCAGAGACGACATTCCAATCACGTGGACCTTAGTCGTGACGGCGAGTTCGGCCGCCTCCCTCGGTGTCTGGAAGAGCGGGCCGGCCAACACGTCAAAGCCGATGTCACCGAAGGCCGAAGCAATCACCTTCGCGCCGCGGTCGTGGCCGTCCTGACCAAGCTTGGCAATCATGATCTTCGGCTTGTGACCAAGCGTCTTACTGATATCGGCCATGCGGTCTTTTAGGACCGCCAATTCTGGCTCGTCGCGATAGGCTTTGCCGTAAACGTCCTTGATCACCTCGGGCGTGGCGGCGTGATCGCCGAAAGCACGACGCATGGCGTCGGAAATCTCGCCGACGGTCGCCCGTGCGCGCGCCGCTTCGACTGCCGCGGCAAGCAGGTTACCCTGGCCGCTGCGGGCGACTTCGACGATAGCCTCAAGGGTTGCGCTTACTGCGACGCTGTCTCGGCGACGCTTCGTCTCCTCGATGCGCTTGATCTGGGCGGCTCGCACCGCAGCATTGTCGATTGCGAGAATCTCGATCTCTTCCTCTGACTCGAGCCGGTACTTGTTGACGCCGACGATAACCTCGTCCCCTTTGTCGACCGCCGCCTGGCGTCGCGTCGCCGCTTCTTCGATGAGCCGCTTCGGCAGCCCCTCGTTGACCGCCTTTGTCATGCCGCCCAGTCGCTCGACCTCCTCGATCAGGGCCCAGGCCTTGGCAGCGAGTTCCTTCGTAAGGCTCTCGACGTAGTAGGAGCCGGCAAGAGGGTCGACGACCTTTGTCACACCAGTCTCATGCTGAAGGATCAGCTGGGTGTTGCGGGCAATACGTGCCGAAAACTCCGTCGGCAAGGCGATCGCTTCATCGAACGAGTTCGTATGGAGTGATTGCGTACCGCCGAGCACTGCCGACATCGCCTCAAAGGCGGTTCGGATAATATTGTTGTAGGGGTCCTGCTCCTGCAGCGACACGCCAGACGTCTGACAATGCGTGCGCAGCATCAGGGACGATGCCTTTTTGGGCTCGAACTCCTCCATGATGCGCGTCCACAAGAGACGTGCAGCACGCAGCTTTGCCGCCTCCATGAAAAAGTTCATGCCGATGGCGAAGAAGAAAGAGAGACGGCCCGCGAAATCGTCGACGTCCAAGCCCTTGGCGATCGCAGCACGCACATACTCGCGCCCGTCCGCGAGCGTAAACGCAAGCTCCTGCACCAGCGTCGCGCCTGCCTCCTGCATGTGGTAGCCGGAGATTGAGATCGAATTGAACTTCGGCATCTCGCTAGCGGTGTATTCGATGATGTCGGCGACGATCCGCATCGATGGTTCGGGCGGATAAATATAGGTGTTGCGGACCATGAACTCCTTGAGGATATCGTTCTGGATGGTCCCTGAAAGCTCGGAATGGGATACCCCTTGTTCCTCGCCTGCAACGATGAAGCTCGCCAGTATCGGAATGACCGCGCCGTTCATCGTCATTGAAACCGATACTTTCTCCAGCGGAATGCCGTCGAACAGGATTTTCATGTCTTCGACGCTGTCGATCGCAACGCCTGCCTTGCCGACGTCGCCGACAACCCGCGGGTGATCGCTGTCATAGCCACGGTGTGTGGCGAGATCGAAAGCGACGGAAATGCCTTGCTGGCCAGCGCCGAGCGCCTTGCGGTAGAAGGCGTTGGAGGCCTCCGCGGTGGAGAAGCCAGCGTATTGGCGGATTGTCCAAGGGCGACCGGCATACATCGTGGCGCGCGGCCCGCGGGTAAACGG
The DNA here is from genome assembly GCF_000312665.1 of Rhizobium mesoamericanum STM3625. GTDB lineage: Bacteria > Pseudomonadota > Alphaproteobacteria > Rhizobiales > Rhizobiaceae > Rhizobium > Rhizobium mesoamericanum. The sequence goes on from NZ_HF536773.1 coordinate 1,401,356, forward strand.
CGCGAAGCCCGGAAGCGATCCCAGGTGCTCGGCGCCTTCGACGTCGGCCTCGGTATAAAGCGGCTTGACGTCTATCCCTTCTGGCGTGTTCCAGACGAGCGTATCGGGCGAGGCCCTCAGCTCTCGTTCGGCCAGGACCCGCCAATCGCCAAGCGTCTTCTTCGTCATGTCATCCTCCGGCATTCTTGTTTGCCGCAGGCTAGCACTTTAACCGCCCACGGCGCGATAGAGCCATTGGACATTTTATCCAGGATTTCTTCGCGGTAATGGCGTCATTGAGCTGTGTGGTCTGATGGCCAATCATACTTCGTTGGATCCATATACATGAGACTGCCCAGCTCGCCTGCCATCAGGCCACAGAAGTTTGACTCCATTCAACTGCGAGCCAAGCGTCGAATGACCAGGTCTCAGGTTCTGCTCCCATCTAGCCCAAGGCAGTCTCGGATTTGAGTGGGAGATAGCAGGCTTAGTCAGCTTTCGGCGGCGGACAGCGTTCGCGTTTCTGCTAAACGCTCAAGTCTCGTGTTCCATGGGATTTTCTCCCAGCGCCACAAAAGACGCCTTGATCCAGCCGGCGAAAGCGCGCACCGCAACGGACGGCAGCGTGGTCTTCGGTAGAAGCAGGTGAAATGCGTGACGGACGATTGGCTGCGCGTCAACTGGCTGGACGAGGCTACCGTTGGACAGAAACTTCTCGATCAACGGTGGACCGATCAGAGCGAATCCCTGGCCGTCGAGTGCTGCCTGGACGAGACTTGTGTACGAATTGAGTGTAATGCCTGCGCGAGCCTTCGCCATGTCGAGACCTTGCGCGCGAAACCAGGATGACCAGCGTGTCTGTTCATCGTATGGACCCTCCAAATGCAGGAGGGGCTGTTTCAGGAGATCCGTCGGCTGAAACCGTGAGCCTTCGGGTAAAAATGTGCTTGCGCAGGTAGGAGCAATCGTCTGCCTCGCAAGAAAGGTTGCGTCCGCTCCATCGAAGGGCGGGACGCCATAGCGAATGGCCACATCGATATTGTCTTCGAAGCCAAGATTTCCATCGGAGACGATGAAACGAAGGTCGATGTCGGGATGTAAGGTTCGAAACTCGCCAAGTCGCGGCGACAGCCAGTAGGTCATAAAGCCGGGCGTCGTTCCGACATTGACAACATTGCTTTCCGCACGTTTGCTGATTTCGGTGGTTGCCCGCAGGGCACGTTCCAGAGCGTCGGAAATTGCAAGATGATAGCGTTCGCCCTCTCGCGTTAGCTTCACCGACCGCTGCAGGCGCAGAAACAGGATCGTGCCGAGGAACTTCTCAAGCGCTTGCATTTGCTGACTGACGGCGACGCGCGAGACGTTGAGTTCGCTTGCTGCCCTGGTAAAGCTGAGATGACGTCCAGCAGCCTCGAAAGTAATCAATAGGTTCGGTGGTGGCAACTTGTAGCGAAGTCTTTGCATAAAGCTGAGGTTACGCGTGGCGTAGGAATTAAGCAACTTGTTATCTCCCGGGCGCCCCGTAATCTTTCCCTTGGTAAGCAAGAGCACAGACAAATCGCCGGCTCGCGTACGTACCCGAGTACCTAACGCGGACGGTCATCGGAAAAAGCTAATTGGGGAACGAAAAATGAAGTCAATTCTTGCAGTTCTAGGTATCGTGGGCGCTGGCCTTTTCGCGAGCACCTCTTCCGCTAGCGCCGCCTGTGGGACGGTAACGATCACAGAAATGAACTGGTCATCCGCCGCAGTCGTCACCGCGGTATCGAGCTTCCTGATGGAACAGGGCTACGGCTGCACGGTGAAGAAGGTTCCGACGTCGACGGTGCCTGCACTCACCTCGCTTGCCGAGACGGGCCAACCGGACATTTTGACCGAAGTCTGGCCAGGTGTCGCCGACGTATATTACAAGCTGGAAAAGGAAGGTAAGATCGTAAAGGTCGCCAATGTCCTGTCCGATGGCGGTGTCGATGCATGGTGGATCCCGGACTATCTCGCGGAACAGCATCCGGAACTCAAGACGATCGACGGCATTCTCGCGAACCCGAAGCTGGTCGGCGGTCGCTTCAACAATTGCCCTGTCGGTACTGGCTGTCGCACCTCGAGCGACAATCTTGCTAAGGCCTTCGAGCGCGAAAAACACGGCATCGAGATTTTCAACCATGGATCACTTGAGACGCTCGCCGCGTCGATCGCATCGGCGTACGAAGCCAAGGCACCTTGGTTCGGCTATTACTGGGCGCCGACCAGCGTGCTCGGAAAATACAAGATGGTCGCCGTCGACATGGGGCCGGTCGACGCCGAGAAGGCCAAGTGCAACGCCACGGCCGATTGCGCTACGCCGAGCAAGACCGGTTGGCCGAAGGCGACCGTACTGACCACGATGGCCAAGCCTTTCTACGACAAGAACCCGGAACTGGTCGCGCTGATGAGCAAGGTCACGTTTAGCAATGAGGTTATGAACGCACTTCTCTCCTGGCAAGAAGAGAACAAGGCTTCGGCCGACGAGACGGCCGTGCACTTCCTCACGACCTACAAGGACGTCTGGCCAAACTGGCTGTCCGACGACGCGAAGACCAAAATCGCCGCCATTATCAATTAAGACGCGTCATGGACTCGCCGACACCCAGGTGCTCGGCGGGCTCCTTGTCGCATCGGGCCGGCCTATAGCCTCGCCGGCTCCGGATTATGCTCCTCACGGAGGTGGATCATGGCGTTCTACAATGGACTTTTCGATGGTCTGGGGCTTCGCGACTGGTGCAATGCCGGCGCGAGCCACGGTCCCATGAGCATGGCGGAACTGCTCAAACGAGCCAAGGAGGCCAACGACACGTCAGGCCCATCGCTGGTGGACGCACCGTTCCCGTCGCTAGATGCCCTGCATGATGCCTGTCAGGCCATACCGCGCACGCGTGACCTGACATCAGGTATCGAGAGCACTTTTCTGTATCTGCGTGTCGGTCTAAAAAGGGTGCTAGATCCCGTGACACAGCCGCTGTCGTGGCTTTTGGATTTCTCGCTGCGCGTCGTGGACGTCGTTCCCTGGTGGGTGCTGGTTATCGCCCTCCTGGTGATTGTCTATCTCGCTTCGCGCTCGTGGCCCATACTTGGTCTCGTGACGGTTAGTCTCCTGGCGTTGGGCTTCGTGGACCACCTGCATTACGCTTTGCAGACGATGGTGATTGTGTTCGCCTGTACGCTAATCTGCATTGTCATCGGCATTCCAGTGGGCGTGGTGATGTCGAAGAGCAAGCACATGGAGCGGTTTACGCTGCCAATCCTTGACATGCTCCAGACGCTTCCATCTTTCGTCTACTTGATCCCGCTGATCTTCCTGTTCTCGGTCACCGAGTCGAAGCTTTACGGAATCGCGATCATTCTTTACGCCGTCGTGCCGGTGATCCGGCTGACCAACCTCGGCGTTCGAATGGTCGACGGCAATGTCGGCGAGGCGGCTGACGCATTCGGTCTCGATCCATGGCAGAAGCTGATCAAGGTCGAACTGCCGCTCGCGCTTCCAAGCATCATGGCCGGCGTCAACCAAACGATCATGATGTCGCTGTCCATGGTTGTGATCGCGTCACTCGTGTCCGCGCCTGGTCTCGGCGTTCTCGTGCTGCGCGGCATCAACAATCTCGAACTCGGCGTCGGCCTCGTCGCGGGTTTCGGTATCGTCCTCCTGGCCATCAACTTCGATCGCGTCAGCAAGGCTTCCATGTCGCGCGTAAACTCCACTCTCCAACATCGGGGGGGAGGCCATTGACCGACCAACCGAAGATATCGATCCGTAACCTTTACAAAATTTTCGGAACCAAGCCACATGAGATGGTGCCGCATGTGCGGGCCGGAATGAGCAAGGCGGAGCTGCTTGACAAGCACGGCCATGTTATCGGCCTTCAGGACATCAATGTCGACATGAAACGGGGGGAGATCACCGTCATCATGGGCTTGTCCGGGTCGGGAAAGTCAACGCTGATCCGCCACATCAACGGCCTGATCAGGCCTACCGCTGGCGAGGTCCTGCTCGACGGCACCAATGTCGCGGGGCTGACCGGGGCGCCGTTACGCGATCTTCGTCGTTTCCGTATGTCCATGGTTTTCCAGAACTTCGGCCTGATGCCGCACATGCAAGTGCAGCAGAATGTGGAAATGCCGCAGCGCGCGCGCGGTGATAGCGAAGGTGACGCGCGCAAAAACGCCCTGAAGTGGCTGGAGCGGCTGGGCCTCAAGGGCTTCGAGAATTACTATCCGCAACAACTGTCCGGCGGCATGCAACAGCGTGTCGGCATCGCCCGCGCGCTTGCTTCGAATCCGGACGTCATGCTGATGGACGAAGCCTTCTCGGCACTCGATCCGCTGATTAGAACGGACATGCAGAACCTTCTGCTTGAACTGCAGGAGGAACTCGACAAGACGATCGTCTTCATCACGCACGATCTCGACGAATCCCTGAAGATCGCCGATCATCTGGTGATCCTGAAGGACGGCGTCGTCGTGCAACAGGGAGAGCCGCAGAAGATTATCCTCAATCCGGCGGATGCCTACATCGAGAAATTCGTCAATGACATCAATCTGGCCCGCGTACTACGCGCCGAATCGATCATGACGGCCGGGCTCGTGACGAACACCCATGTGGACGGACAGGTCGATGCCGACGACAATCTCGAACACCTGATTGCCCTATCGCAAGGCGATGTCGCCAGATCCTTCGTGGTCTTGAAGGATGGCGTCCCGGCGGGTGTGGTCAAGATGGCCGCTGCCTTCAAGGCGCTGGTGCCGCGCGGTTCGCGCAAGGCGCAATCCGGCAAGCCCCCTCGCGATGACAAGCAACAGCAGGAGCAGGCTCTTTGAAATATCTCGATCACTTCTACATCAACGGTCGCTTCGTCACGACGGACGGCCGGGCGCGACGCGACGTCATCAACCCTGCGACGGAAGGAATTGCGGGAACGATTGCGATGGGGACTGCGGAAGACGTCGATCTGGCGGTGAAGGCGGCACGCCGTGCCTTTGTAACCTATAGCCAGTCCTCCCGTGAGGAACGGCTGACGCTGCTTCGCCGGGTGCTGTCAATCTTCGACGAACGCGCCGAGCAACTGGCGCAGCTGACGACGCTCGAGATGGGCGCGCCGATCACCTTTGCGCGGGAGGCGCAAATCGCCGGCGCGCGCGCGCATATAGCTGATGCGATCCGTATCCTCGAATATTACGAATTCGAGCGCATGGCTGGACCGACCTTGCTGTCGCTCGAGCCTGTCGGTGTCTGTGCGCTGATCACGCCGTGGAATTTCCCGGTATTGCAGATCGTCACCAAAGTCATGCCGGCTCTCGCGACCGGCTGCACGGTGGTGCTGAAGCCGAGCGAATATGCGCCGATCAGTCCGATGCTGTTTGCGGAAATCCTGCATGATGCCGGTTTTCCGGCAGGTGTCTTCAACCTGGTCAACGGCGACGGACCGACGGTCGGCGCGGCCATGTCGAGCCATCCCGGCGTCGATATGGTTTCCTTCACGGGCTCGACACGGGCTGGCGTCCAGGTAGCCAAGAGTGCTGCCGACACGGTCAAGCGCGTTCATCAGGAACTCGGCGGCAACTCTGCGAACATTCTTGTCGACGACGTCGATCTGGAGAGCGCCGTGACAAAGGGCGTCCTGGCCGCCTATCGCAATGCCGGCCAGTCCTGCACGGCGCCCACGCGTATGCTGGTGCCGCGTCACCTGCAGGAGAGGGCGATTGAGTATGCCCAACAGGCTGCGCGGTCCGTCGTGCTAGGCGACGTCACCGACGATCGTGTCATGCTCGGCCCGGTCATGAACGAGCTCCAATACGAGCGGGTGAAGTCGCTGATCAACAAGACGATCGCGGAAGGTGCGACCGTCGTTGCCGGAGGCAGCGAGCGGCCGCAGTCATTGAGCCGGGGTTATTTCGTGCAGCCGACCGTATTTGCGGATGTCATACCGCATATGACAGCGGCGCGCGAAGAGATCTTCGGACCCGTCGTCAGCCTCATTCCCTATGACAGCGTCGAAGAGGCAATCACAATCACCAACGACACTCCGTATGGGTTGGCGGCCTATCTCCAGTGCGCGGACCTGTCCAAGGCGATGGCGATTGCCAGGCGGTTGCGCGCCGGCCAGGTGACGATCAACTATCCTGCCTGGGACGCCTCCGCGCCCTTTGGCGGCTTCAAGCAGTCCGGAAATGGTCGTGAGTGCGGTGAAGCTGGATTCGAAGCATTCGTGGAGTTGAAGGCAATCGGCGGTCTTCAGCCATGAATTGAAAACCCGACTGTACCCGGTGCAGTCGGGGGCACGGTGTCACCCGCATAGCCGTAATTTTGGTCATGGAGCCAAGCGGCGATCAGGCTGCAGGTCCACCTTGTTGCCTCAAAACCTCAGGGCGCATCGGCAAGGCTTTGCAGTTGCGCGCTGCGGGGTCCCTTCAGCCTCATCTTATTCGGAGACACGCCATAGTGCTCGCGATAGCATTTCGTGAAATGCGAGCTCGAGACAAAGCCGCATGCAACCGCTACATCGATGATGGCCATGCCAGATTGCAGGATCATCAGGCGAGCTCGATCGAGGCGCAGCTCCAGGTAAAATCGGGATGGTGATGTCGCCAGTTCTTTGGCGAACATACGTTCCATCTGGCGGCGAGACAGTTTGATGTGGCGGGCAACGGCTTCGATGCTCGCGTGTTCGGCCATTGCGTCCTCCATGAATTCGACGGCTGCGAGCAGAAGCGGATTGAGATTGCCGAGCGTCCGCACGAGACTGCGTTGCCGCTCGGACGGTGGACGGATTCGGTCGAAGATCGCCTGCTCGCAAACCGCCAGCGACGTCCGCCTCCCGAACTCGTGCTCTATGAAATGCAGCATAAGATCAAACGACGCGGCTCCCCCGGCGCATGTATAGATGTTGGAATCACATTCGATCAGATTTGTTCCGGCAATCGCGGCTGGAAACTTTTCCTTGAAAACAGGCAGGTTCTCCCAATGAATCGTACAGCGCTTGCCGGCGAGCAGTCCAGCGTCGGCAAGCAGGTAGGCACCGGTGCAAATGCCTGCGATCGTGGTGCCGGCGTTACGTGTCCACCTGAGCCAAGCTGCGGCCGATCTGTCCACCGCTCGTTCGACATGCCACCCGGCGCACACCACGACCATGTGGGCCCTGTCGGCATTTGGCTTTGCCTTCTCCGCGGCGATGGAGCCGTCCGGAGTAATGGTGAGGCCGCAGCTCGCCTTCACGGGCAGCCCATCGCCGGACACGACCCGCCATCGGTAGGCCTGCGCCCCCTGAACGGCATTCGCCAGGCGCAACGCTTCCATAGCGGATGTGAAAGCCAGCATCGTGAAGTCAGGCACGATATAGAAAACGACGGTCTTCGTGAACGGACTGCTCATTCGTATCTCAACTTCGTTTTCTGATCCTTCAAGCAGCGGCGCGCGCAGCCCGATCCTGCAAGATGAGGTCGGCACCCTTTTCGCCGATCGCCATGCTGATCGCGTTCAGATTGCAGCTCGGTATCTGCGGAATGATCGAGGAATCCACGATGCGCAGCCCTTCGACGCCGATAACCTTCAGATCGGGACTGACGACTGCCGCGGGGTCTATCCCCATCTTGCAGGTGCCGCACGGATGGTAGCTGCCACTTGCGTTCTCGCGCATATAGGCGATCCACTCGTCATCCGTTTGGACATCCTTGCCGGGTTTCATCTCGCCGGTAACGTAAGGGGCGAACGCCTTGGATTGCAACGCCGCGCGCGCAATCCGGCCACCGGCCATCAGGGTTTCGATGTCGTAGGGATCACTCAGGAGGTTCAACTGGATCTTCGGCTGCTCGTTCGGGTCGGCCGAGCGCAGCTCCAGATAGCCACGGCTGCGCGAATTGTTGACATTCGGCTGTAGGTTGATCGCCGCCTCCTTCTGCATCTCGATCCCCTCGTCGGTGTAGTTCGCGGAGAACGCACCGAAGTGATACTGGATGTCGGGGTATTCGAGCTCGGGACGGGTGCGGATCAGCCCCATGCCGGTATAGGTGTAGGTGGCGTAGCCCGAGCGGTCGAACAGGAACTGCGCGCCGTACTTCAGGATACCGAGGAGGTTGAATTCCTGGTTCGGCGTCTTGACGTTCACATAGGCTTTCACCTGCGTGCTCGCATGTTCCTGGAGGTTGCGTCCGACGCCGGGGCTATCCTGCAAGACCGGGATGCCATGTGCTCTGAGTTGCTCGGCCGGGCCGATGCCGGAGAGCATGAGCAGCTTCGGGGAATTGATGGCGCTTGCAGCGACGATGACTTCGCCGCGGCAGTGCTCGATACGCTGCCTGCTGTCGACCTGGAACTCCACGCCGGATGCCCGCCGCCCCTCGAACATGACTTTTCGCACCACTGCGCCGGTGATGATCATCAGGTTCGGTCGGGACTTGACCGGGTCGAGGTATCCTCGGGCGGCGCTGAACCGGATCCCCATGTGTTGGGTCACGTGACTGACGGCAACGCCTTCGGTCGGTTCCGCATTGTAGGCCGGATTGTGGGGATAGCCGAGTTCCTTCATCGCCTCGATGAAGACATGCGCGAGCTTCGGCGGCTTACGCACGGCGCTGACGACGATCGGGCCGTTCTTGCCGTAGATATCGGTCACGCCGTCGCGATTGCCCTCCACCTTTTTGAAGTAAGGGAGAACGTCGTCGTAAGACCAGCCGCGGTTGCCGAGTTGGGCCCAATGGTCGTAGTCGCCGCGATTGCCGCGCACATAGAACATGGCATTGATCGAACTGGACCCGCCAAGAACCTTGCCGCGCGGCACCATGTCCCGGCGGTTGTTGCGCGTCGGGTCCGGTTCGGCCATGAACTTCCAGTTGGTGCGCTTGTCGGCCATAGCCTTGAACGCCAGCGATGGCATCATGATGTTGAACTTCTTGTCGCTGCCGCCAGCTTCGAGAACCAGCACCTTGACCGAGGGATCGGCGCTCAGCCGATTGGCAAGAACGCAACCTGCCGATCCGGCGCCGATGACGATACAGTCCCAGTTCATGACTGACCCCGATTATAGCATCGTCTTGTTTTGAGCGATCAACTTCGACAGTGCCCGGATCGTGCTCTTGAGATCACGCTCAGGAATACCGGCAATCTGCGCCTGCTGGAAGTCCTGCCAGCGCCTCTTGATCGCCTCCCGGACCTTTCTTCCCGCGGGCGTCAGGGACAGGTGTCCCTGGTTGCTCACCAGCAGCGAGCGCCTAACCAGCTCGGTTATCGCGTCCTCGGTATCCCTTTGGCCAAGATAGGTGGCAGCGGCCAGTTGATCGGACTTCAGGCCATCCGAGTCGTAAAGGCAGGCCAGAACGCGAGCGACAGAGATATCCACGCCTTCGGCACGGCGGTGCTCGTCGAACACGGAAGAAAGTAGGTTGTGAGCCTCGAATATCTGCGAGACGATCGTGCCTTCGGACGTCGTGTCCGTAACGGCGCCGCTTGCCGCCGGGGTTGGGGACGTGTCGGGATGGGATTCCGGCACGCTATACTGCCCCTGGGAGAAGATGAGCGGCATTCCTTCGAATCGGCGTGCCCGCTTGACGAGGCCGATGATGATGACGTGGTCGCCACCTTCAACTAGTGTGTTTGTCTCGCATTCGAGATGCGCCAGGCATCCGTCGACCAGTGGCAAGCCGTACGCTCCCGGTGTCCACGCACTGTCGGCAAACTTGTCTTCGAGATTGCTGGAAAAGTGGCGAGAGACATCCATCTGTCGCGACGACAAGATGTTGACCGCAAAGCGCCCACCTCCAGTGAAGATCGAAAAGCTACGGGAGGTTCGGGCAATCGACCACAGGATAAGCGGTGGATCGAGCGAGACCGATGAAAACGAGTTGACCGTGACGGCGGCGCGGCGGCCCTCGGTCTCGGTGGTTATGATGGCGATGCCGGTTCCGTATTGGCCAAGGCATCTCCGGAACATGCGATTGTCCGCCGCCGGATCGCCCTCTTCAACGGGCTGATTGAGATCAGGAAGTGCGGCGTCTGCTGTGGTTGTCGCGTGCATGTCACAGATCCCCTGGATGTTAGCTTGCCATCAGCTTGTTGCCGGTCGAGGCCTGCTGGTAGCGACTTACCGGCACGGGAAGACCTAGGTTTTCGCGCAAGGTCTGGCCTTCGTACTCCTCGCGGAAGAGACCGCGCTTTCGTAGCTCCGGCAGCACCAATTCGACGAAATCGTCGATGCCCTGCGGCAGGTGCGTCGGAGTGATGTTGAAGCCATCGGCGGCACCAGCTTCGAACCAGCTCTGCATTTCGTCGGCAACGTCCTCGGCCGTGCCGACGACCGTCTTGTGTTCCTGCGCCATGCCGAGCTTCTTGTAGAGCTGGCGGATCGTCAGGTTCTGCTTCTGGGCTAGATCGTAGTACATCTGCGCGCTACTCTTGAGGCCGACATTTTCGAGATCGGGCTTCGGCACCGGGCCGTCGAGCGGCAAATGCGAGAGATCGCCGAAGGAACGATACAGCAGTTGCAGGCCGACGATCGGATCGATCAGCGATTCTAGCTCCTCGTACTTCTCCTGCGCTTCTTGCCGCGTGCGACCAACGATCGGAGTGAGGCCGAGCATCATCAGAAGGTCGCCGCGCTGGCGCCCGTATCCCTCGAGACGATCCTTAACGGACGCATAATAGTCTTGGGCTGATTTCAAGTCATTCTTGGCCATGAAGACCATGTCGCAATGCTGAGCGGCGATCTGTTGACCCGGTTCGGAGACGCCGGCCTGGACCAGGATCGGCCGACCCTGCGGCGAACGGCGGACACTGAGCGGACCGCGTACGGAGAAGTGCTTTCCCACGTGATCGAGCACATGCATTTTCGTGTCGTCGAAAAAGACGCCGGTTTCCTTGTCGATGATGAACGCGTCCTCGTCCCAGCTATCCCAGAGACCTGTAACGACATCGACGAATTCCGCGGCGCGCTCGTAGCGCGTATCGTAATCGAGCTGCTTGCTCATCGAGAAGTTCCACGCTTCCTTGTCCGACCAAGAGGTCACAACGTTCCAGGCCGCACGTCCACCGCTTATCTGGTCCAACGATCCGTACTTACGGGCGATATGGAAAGGCTCATTGTAGGTGGTCGAGGCCGTGGCGACGAGGCCGATGTTTTGCGTAAGCGCAGCCAACGCTGAAAGCAGCGTCAGAGGCTCCAGCTCGACATTATGATGGGAGCGGCAAAGCGAGCCTTTCGGCTTGTCGTCCAGTCGCACACCGATGCCATCCGCCAGGAAAAGCATGTCAAATTTCGCGCGCTCGGCCGTTTGGGCGACGCCAAGAAACGACCTGAGCATTGAGTTCCCGCCCTTGACGGTATCCCGGTGCCTCCAAGCTCCAACATGGTAGCCCATGTACCGCATTGAGAGCCCCAATTTCATCTGTTTCTTGGTCATGCCGAAACCCTTTATCGATGCAAACCTTTACTGTGCACGAGGCAATATGAGCGCTGACGGCACAAAGAATGGCTTCTATGTGCGCAGCCTCCAATTTTACAAAACCATTGTAAATGTCGAAAAATCTGCCGCGAACGATAAGCTATGCTTACGGCAAAGTCGAAGTTATAGAGCGCCTTGCGCAACCGAAGGTGTCTGCTCTAGGCTCACGGGGGCAGGAACAAAAGCAGTGCGAAATCGTACGTTAAGGTCGAACGGATCGAGAACTTATGAGACTCGCTGCAGCCGAGCTGGCAGGCGGAGAGATCGGCGTTCGGCACCTGATGTTTCGCATCTCAGGTGTAGATGTCGGTAAGGTTGATGGCGGAAGTCCGCAGCGAGGCGCTGCATCAAGCCATGAGCAACCGGAAGCTGGCGCCCTGCAGTTCTTAAGCGACGGATTCACAGATAAACTAACCGATGCGGGCTCAAGGCACCAGGAGGTGGTACCATATCTCTCATGAAACACTGACGGGTTTGGAACGCAGGCGGCTTGCGGTTGCCGGATCGGCTCTCCGGCAAAGCTGCGGCGGCAGACCTTTCATAATAAGCTCAGCGTCGGCAACTGCCATCGAGCCGAGCGCATAGAAGGCGTCGCGGGTGCCGCCGGTGCGATGCGCTGACAGCAATAGCCCGTCCGCCTTGCGGACAGGATCGTCGAGTGCGACCGGTTCGTCCGGAAAGACGTCAGTCGCGGCTCGGATATGGCCCGATCCCACAGCCTCGAGCAGAGCCGGAAAGTCGACGACGGCAGCCCGGCTCATCAGCAGGAAGGCCGAGCCCGGCTGCATCATTGAGAATTCACGCCGACCGATGAAGCCTTCGTTCTCACTCGTCACGCTGGCAAAGACGAAGACGACGCGGCTTTCCTTCAGTACTTCCTCCAGTGATGCTGGTATGCAGTCAAGCCGCTCGATGATCTCGGCCGGCAGCCAGGGATCAAAGACGCGTACGGTATTGCGGAAGGGTCGAATAAGATCTCGCAGCTGTCGCCCCAGATCGCCGAAGCCGATCAGGCCGACAGGGGCGCCGGCAAAGCGAAATGTCTCGTCATTTCCGGCGAGACCGTAGCTTTCGACGCCCGCCCTGAACTGCCGATCAGCCTTGGTGATGCCACGCGCAAGATCAATCGCCATGCCAAGCGCGGCTTCGGCGACCGGTGATGCGAAGGCAGATGCAGGCGTTATCACCCAGATGCCGCGCTCGACACAAGCCTGGTAATCTATATTCGGCAGGAAGTTCGTCTCCACGTTGATAATGGCCCTTAGCCTTGGCGCGCGGTCCAGCCGCTCTTTCGGCATATCGGTCTGGCCAAAGATCAACACCGTGTCCGGCAGCAGGGCTTCAACTTGCTCAGCCGGCATCTGGCGATCTTCGCTGATGACGAGTTCTCCCAACTGCTCCAACCGGGAGCGAACCTCCGGCGTCATGATAAGATCAAGCGTCCGCGGCAGTGGGTCCACTAGGATGATGTTGCGGCTCATGGTTCCTCCCGTTTTCCCGAAGGATGAAAACGCCGGCAGACTTTCGCAAGCGCTTTTTTCCGTCCGCTGTCATGCTGCCTGCCGAAGAGGCTCGGCCAGGCCGCCAGGATGGCCACAGTGGCGAAATCACTCGATGCAGATTGCCGTCTCGCTCCAGCCATGGGGCAGGGGTTCCGGGCGCTGGATATCGACCTCCTCTATGGTAAGATTTTCGATCTTATGCGCGAAAAGCGCCGGCACGCCTCCTGGATAGTCCACCAGGCCGATAATCTTTCCATCTGCTCCCCGCAGCCAGGCATTGCCGCGACCTTCCACATTCTTGGGAGGCGACAGATCGACGTTTGTGGGGCGTAGATCATATTGCTTTGCCGTCCCCAACGGACCTTGCTGCAATGTCAATTGCACATTGCACAAAGCCACACCCGCAACTCCGCCACTTCGCTCTGCGAAAAGATTGATGGGGCCGTGGCAGCAGCCGGTAACATTCTCAATACGAACATCCCGAACGACACCCGCAGGCAGTTCCGGGCGACGATTAAGTTGCGTAATTGTCAGGGGTTCGCCCGAGCCCCAGAAGCCATCGGGCGTTTCGTGGCAGTCAACATTGATGTCGGCGAATACGACGGTCTCGATCACTCCACCATCACGCGAGAAAATACCTAGTGCGCGGTTTGAGTGCTCGACCCTGGAACGCAAGAAGCGAACATCGCGTATGTCGCCAAAGCTCTCGGTGCCGATCTTCAAAGCGCAACTCTTACTCTCAACGACGCAGTCTGAAACCTCGATCTTCTCGCAGCATCCGATGCCCATTTCGCTTCGACTTGTCTTCAGGCAGATGCCGTCATCAGCCGTGCGAATGACGACATCTCTCACCGTAACGTTGCTGCAACTGTCGATGACAATCCCATCCGTGTTCGGGAGCTGACGATTGTTGAATACCGCCATGTCCGCGACGATTACATCACGACAGCGAACGAGGTGAACCGTCCACATGGGTGAATCCTCGATGACAAAGCCTTCGAGCCTGACATCGCTGCAGTCCTCAAACACAAGCACCCTAGGGCGCCTCTCGTTTGGCGTATACGTGCCGACAGTTTCATCGAAACCGGTACTGAAGGCATGGCCAGAGGCAACGATCTTTCCCGTTCCGACGATCGCGACTCCGTCGGAGCGATTTGCGACGATATAGGCACGGTCGGACCCCTCGGCGATCACGCTGACCGAATTTCCGCGGTAAAGCTCGTAGTCAGGCATAAATTCGAGCGTGGCACCCTCTTGAATAACGAGCGTCACTCTGCTGGCGAGCCGTATTGGCCCCGAGATGTGCCGCCCCGCCTTCAGCGCGAGTGTGCCGCCGCCGGCAGCCGCCAAGCTGTCGATCAACTCCTGGAGATCGGTGCCATTTGCTTCGACGGAAATATCCATTGGGTGTCCTCTCGCTTTTCCAATTACTAAGTCGGCCGAATTTATTCGTCAACACGACGAACTAATTAAGTCGACGTCCGGTTTGTGTTGACACCACCAAAAACTCGTATTTAATTCGTCATGTTTACGAACAAACGATCAGCTTGCAGGGAGTGAACAACAGGCGGATCGTCGATAGAGTTCGGAAATGAGGAGCCAAAAGGGGAACCCTATGAAACCGCTCAAGACATTAGTAATGGCTGCAACCGCCATGGCGATGACGATTTCGTTTGCGGCAGCATCCGAGTTGAAGATCGTCTGGTACGTCGACAACGACCAAGAAGAGGCGAACACACGCGCCCTGCTTGAGCAGTATACGAAGCTGCACCCCGACACGACGTTCAATCTAGAAATCACCCCTTACGATGGGATGATCCAGAAATTCCAGCAGTACGCAGCATCCGGCATCATGCCTGACTTGTCGCTGACCTCTTCCATGGAGCCGGTCATCCGTCCCTTCCTCGTCGATCTCAGTAAGGAGATCGGGCCTGAATGGATCAATGACTTCGTCAAGGGCTGGGGCGATGGTGCCAAGCTCGACGGCAAGGTCATCGCCGCACCGCTTCGAGTAACGTCGACTGGCGTCTTTCTTAATGTCGACGCATTCAAGAAGGCCGGTGTCGCGATCCCGGATCAGGCGACCGGCTGGACCTGGGATGAGTTCATTCCGAAGATCAAGGAAGTCGCCGAAAAGTCCGGCACGCGCTATCCGTTGGTCTGGGACGTTTCGGCCAGCCGCTGGATCGTCCACGAGTACCAGTATGGCAACCACATCTACACAGAGAAGGAACCTGTGAAGGTCGTCATGGACGAGGCGGCTTGGACGAGCACGCTCGACAAGTTCATTGACATCACCAAGGCGGCCATGCCGCCCGGCCTCTGGACCGGAGCGAGCTCGGACAACCCGAAGGAAATCTTCACCGCCGGTCAGGCTGTGGCCTATATGTCTGGAAGCTGGCAAATTGCCGGATTGGCCGATAACGCCCATTTCGCTTGGCAGGCCGGCCCGACACCGCGCGGCACGGTCGCTTCATCGATCTACGGCGGTGACTACATCGTGGCATTCAATACCAGCCAGCATCTTCCGGAGGCCGTGGAGTTCATCAAGTGGATTACCTCGCCAGAGATTCAGGCTCAATACGCCAAAACCTTTGGCATCATCCCGGCAAATCTGAAGGCCCCGCCTGTCAAGTATGACAATCCGGCGGCGACCAATGCGATCAAAGCCATGCAGAACGAACTGAACGCGAGCCCTGTTTACGCGGCGACCGACCAAGCCTGGCCGCAGATGCAAGCTGTCTGGGGCACCGTAAAGACGGCTGTCACCCAAGCCGTTGCCGGCCAGATCTCCTCCGCCGAAGCCATTTCACAGATCAAGAAGGCGGCTGACGCCTCGCTTGAGGCTAGCAAGTGACGGCCGTAGTTATAGAAAAGGGGAGTTCGGCACTGGGTCCTCACCCGGTGCCGAAAGGCAACAAAAAGAGCTTGGCGAGCCTCGGCTGGCCATACCTCCTCATGTTGCCGACGGTGGCGCTCCTCGTCACCTTTACGCTCTATCCGCTCGTCCAGGGTCTTCTGATGGCCTTTTTCAAGCGGGGCGTTGTGGTCGTCCCACAGGTGCCGAGTACCCTGCCGCAATATGTCGGACTTGAGAATTTCATCGGGCTCTTGAGCAATACCGATTTCCAGAATTCCCTGCTCAAGACCATCCTTTTTGTCGTTATCGCCGTTCCGCTCAACATCGTCGTTTCGTTGGCGCTGGCGCTTCTCCTCTCACCGCAAACCAAACTCTTTGCGCTCGTGCGTACGATTGTCTTCTTCCCCTCCATGATCAGCCTCCTGATCATCGGCGTCGCTTGGCGGTGGCTCTTTGGCCTCAACAACGGCCTCGTCAACTACCTGCTTTCGCTGGTCGGAATTGCCCCGGTTCCATGGCTGGAACAGGACACGATGGCACAGATCGCCATGGTGATCGCCTGGGTCTGGGCACAGGCCGGTTTCAACATGATGATCTTCATCGCCGGCCTCACAGCAATTTCCGCCGACTATTACGAGGCCGCCTCAATCGACGGCACCAGCAAATGGCGCCAGTTCACCCATATCACGCTGCCACTGCTCAAGCCTACGATGGCGGTCGTTTTGGTGCTGTCATCGATCGAGGCATTCAAAGTCTACGAACTGGTTGTGTCGCTGACCGGAGGTGGCCCAGGCAAGGCGACGGTCTATCTGATCCAAACGATTTACGACACGGCTTTCCAGAAACCGATGCAGGCGGGTGTCGCCGCAGCCCAATCAGCTGTGCTGTTCATCATTCTGATGCTTCTCACCGTGTTTCAGTTGCGCGTATCGAGAGGTGACAAATGACACGGATTTACTCCCCTTGGCGTCTGATCTTCGTGGCGTTCACCCTATTCGTCTTCCTGATGCCACCGGTCTGGCTGTTTCTGTCGTCGCTGAAGTCTCAGCAGGAGATCTTCCAGTGGCCGCCAACCATTTTTCCGGCGCAACTAACGCTGCAGAACTTCATTGATACGGTGTCGCGCGCGAAATTCCTGATTTTCTTCCGTAATTCTGCCGTGGTATCCGTCCTCTCGGCTTTACTTTCCGTAACCATCAGCGTTATGGCCGGATATGCCCTGGCGAAGTTCCGGTTCCGAGGAGATACGCTTTTCTTCCTCCTCATCATGTCATCATTGATGGTGCCATTGCAGATCATCATGATCCCCGTCTTCCTGGTGCTTCGGGATCTCAACCTTCTCGATACGCTCGCAGGCATCATCATCGCGCCGGCAGCGACGCCGACCGGCGTCTTCCTGATGCGCCAGTACATTACCAATATTCCCGACAGCCTCCTCGAGGCGGCCCGCCTCGATGGCACGCCTGAGTGGCGTATCCTATGGCGAATCATCGTGCCGCTTGCCATACCGGCGATCGGCACGCTGCTCGCCTTCAATCTCGTGTGGCGCTGGAATGATTATCTCTGGCCATTTCTGATTATCAGTGATCAGGACAAATGGACCGTTCAGGTTGCGCTCGCAAATACTGTCGGGCGTTTCGGCATAAATTGGCCCAGGCTACTGTCCATGTCGGTGCTTTCGGTGCTGCCGGTTCTTGTGATGTTTACCGCGCTACAGCGCATGCTGATGAGCGGTTTGATGGCGGGCGCGACAAAGGAATAGCGCAACACCCTGCAAAACACCAAAAGAGCCGCCTCTTGAGGGCGTTGCCTCTTGAGGGCGGCTCGTGTCTTGGAGTTCTGAATGCATGCGGAAAAGCGAAGCCCGCAAGCGGTGGCTCGGTAGTGTCAGCCGACGCTTGCCGCTAGCTTGTCCCTGTAGGCAAGGGCTGCCGCTGCCGGCATGCTGCTCCAGCCCTGGAGCAGCGAACCGCGCCCCCATGGTGGCGAGAAATATTCAACCGCCCCCATCCAGCCTTCCTCCAGGCAGGTCTTCCACCAGCGCAAAAGCGGATAGTCCGCGCCGTCCAGCCCGTAGGCAAGGCGCTGCTCCGCATAGAGCCCCGAAAGGTAGGGCCAGTCCGAACCATTGTGGTAGCGGTAGGCGAAATAGGATTTCTCGCGCGTGTCCTTGGGACGCTTGAATGGCGGGAAGGCGCAAAGCACGCCCCAATCGCCGTAGGGTTGCTCACCGTTGTTGCGGCTTTCCAATAGCTCCTGCACTCTGGCGAGCACGATTTTTGCTCTCTCCGGCGAAACCGCCTTGAAGCGAAGCAACGTAAGGCTGTCCAACGTTACGTGGTCCTCAACGAAGTCATTCTTTGTTCCGTAGTCCGCGTAGGTACCGCTTGGCTGCAGGAGCACCTCATCCAGCGAAGCCCGCGCCTTTTGCGCGACTGCAGCCGCCTTGGACGCGACCGACTGGTCGAGCAAGCCGCCATGCTGCGCGATAACATCGAGGGCACCAACCCACAGGCCGAGGTCATAAGCAACGTAACCATGGCGGTAGACGTTGTCGGCCCAATCACGATCGTGGCGTGGCTTCACCGGCAACCCGTTTCCGGCCTCGTCGTACCCGCAATAGCGGTTGAATATCGTCACCACCTTATCCCAATGCAGAGAAAGAGGGGAGCTGTCGCCGGTTGCACGGATATAGTCGCCAATCGTCAGGATAAAGAAGAGCGGACTGTCGAAGTGGTCGCTCCACCAGTCCCCGGGCCGAAGGTGCTCCTCCTTGATCCGCGGATGCGACTGCCTCACCTTTTCCCATTCCTCGGCCTGCGCCGGACCTGTCAGGATGACGCCGCTCGGCGCCTCGCCGTTCGGCTGGATACCACGCGCGAGAAGATCGATCTGCGACCGCACGATGTGTGGCTCACGGTCAAGCAGTGCCTGGAGCGTCCAATAGCCGTCACGATAGTAGGTTCGTGCAGGCGCGCTATAGGCCTGACCTGCCGCAAGACCTGCAAAAGCGCCATGCTCATCCTGCCTTATACTGGAAAGCGCCGCATGCAGGCTCTGCGAGATCATACCGCGCATCAGCGGCGCAGCTTCTGGCATCGCGTCGCAGCGCGCCACATAGCCATTCGCCTCCGCGATCACCCGTGCCTCGTCCAGGTCAAAAGCCGCCTGCGCTTCGTTCATCGTCGCCCCACAGGTCACGAAGATGCCGTCTGATCGCTGCTCGGCGATCACGACGCCCCACCCGGTGCGGGCAATCCGTCGCTCCCCCTGCCGCTCGATCGATTGGCGCTTTGCAGCACTACCCCACCACGCACAACGCCGGGCAGGGGTGAGCGTTCGCAGTCTTGCCCCTTTGAGGAAAAGTGCGGGTGCCGATTGCGCCACATAAAGCCCTCCATCAACCGCTTCCACACGGTTCGGCCCAAAGGTGAACGGGGCACTCCAGCCAGTGAAGGTGAGATTTGCCAGTTTGCCTGAGCCCCAAAGAGAGAGCTCGATCTTGCCATCAGGCCGGCAATCCCCCTGCAGGCGCGGAGCCATGAAAGGTACGAGAACGGGCTTCATGGAACGAAGTTGCCCGTCGCCGAGTGGTATCAGGACCTGTGGTCTTGCTTGTGGCCCCGTCATCGGGCGACCTCCTGTGCAGTACTCTCGATAATCGCCAAATCGCTGAGGCTCAGCATCAGTGCCCCTAGCATACCGGCTTGCGGGCCAATGCCGGTGGCCTCTATCTGCGCTGCGAATGGCAGCAGTGCGTCCATATGCCGTGCGACAGCCTCGACAAACTCCCGGCGCGAACCAATACCGCCGCCCAGCACGATGAGGGCAGGATCGAAAAGAACTTGGACCGAGGCTATGCCAACCGAGGCTGACTTTGCGAGCGTGTCGATGACATCGGCGGCCTCGCCATCTCCCCTCGCTGCACGTGCAAAGATCTCGCTGACCGGGACGGTACCATCGCCATACAGGCTCCGTACCGCAGGTGAATCGACCTGGTCCTCAAAGAGACCGGCGCGGACCTTTCGTGCAGTCTGATGCGGATCTGCCCCTAGCGGTAGCAAACCAAGCTCGCCGGCCCGCCCGTGATGACCGCGAAAAAGCGTCCCTCCCACAACCAACCCCATGCCAACACCGGTTCCGAAGGCAATGAATGCCAGAGAATCTCGATCGCGTCCCTTGCCAAGAGTGGCCTCAGCAAAGGCAGCGAGGTTCACGTCGTTTTCGACCACGACAGGGCAGGGCAGGCTCTGTGCGAGAAGCGACGCGAGTGGCCGATCGGCCGGAACAGCCAGATGCGGAGAAAGCGACGCAAGCCCGGTCAACGGCGAAACCGCGCTTGGCACGCCAACAACGACCTTGCGCAATGGACCTCGATCGCGATGTCGCTCCAGCAGAGACAAAACCATGCGCGGGATTTGTTTGAGTACCGGAGCTTCGGCACCGTGTTCAGTTGGCTCTTCGGCTGTTGCCAGGATTCTCCCCTGGAGGTCGGCAAGACCGGCAAGGACCTTGGTGCCGCCGAGGTCAACGCCGACAACGACGCCAGGAACCGCGTTTGCCCCGTCGGCCCGGTGGTTGCGATTTGCCTGTCGCAAGCCTGACGCAATGGTTGAAATGTTTGACAAACGCAGTCCTTTGCGGTATTTGTTCGGCAGGTTGACGAATTTATTATTGCTGCGTCCGTGAACTGTCAACAAGCAGTTTGAAATCGGCGGACTTTCATGGAAGAAGCAAACCATTCACTGCAACGACGAAGACAGATCCGGCGGGATGGCTCAAACATGGCATTAACCGACAACGCGCCTCCCGTATTGCGGCAAATCTCCGTCCGTGCCGTCATGGACGTCCTGCTTCACGCTGGTCCCACGTCGCGCGCAGAGCTTTCCAAGATCACCGGCCTTTCCAAGCAGACGATGTCGGAGGTTATCCGGACATTGGAGGAGGGTGGCTGGGTACGAGAAAAGGGCGTAACCAGCGGGCGTATCGGCCGCACTGCGATAACCTATGAAGTCAATGGCGACGCCGGCTATGCCGTCGGAATCGACATGGGCGCGACGACAACACGCATCGTCCTTGGCAATATTGTCGGAAGCGTTGTCGGCGAAATAGACTATCCTTCCGACCGCCGCGGCGGCTATCATCTGATCGATCAGACCGAAGCCATGCTTGCGAAGATGCTCGCCGATCTGGGCATTGCCCGGGAGCTTGTGCTTGCGACCGCAATAGCGACGCCGGGTGTCGTCGATCCAGCCACCGGGGCGCTCTCAATGGCGCCGAATCTGGTTGACATCGCAGGCATCGATATCGGCAGGACGCTGAGTGAAAGGCTTGGCTACCCCGTTGTACTGGAAAACGATGTCAACGCGGCCGTCATTGGCGAATCCTGGCTGGGATGTGCGATCGCAATCGATACCGTGGCGTTCATATCCCTTGGGACAGGTATCGGACTGGGTGTGCTTCAGGACGGTAAGCTGATGCGCGGCGCAAGCGGAGCCGCCGGCGAAATTTCATACATGCCGTTCGGCGCGGACCCCTACGCCGAGGACAGCCTTGAACGCGGCGCTCTCGAATGCGCGATCGCGGCTCAAGGGATCAGTGACCTCTATGCTCATTCTGGCGGTCCGACGAATACCTCCGTACGTGACATTCTGTCCCTTGCTGAAAAGAATGACCCGCTCGCAATCGAGGTTGTCGGCAAGGTATCCGACATCGCGGCACTCCTCGTTGTTTCCGTCAATGCGATCGTTGATCCGAAGACCGTCGTTCTGGGCGGCAGCATCGGTCGCCATCCGCTGATCGTCGAGCGTGTTCGGCAAGGAATTGGAAAGGCAAGCCGTCGCGCAATCGATGTAAAGGCCAGTGTTCTTGGGGGCCGAGCGACGCTGCTCGGTGCATTGGCCATCGGCCTTAATCATGTTCACAATCTGCTTTTTTCTCCGCAGACCTTGCCGGAGCAACGGCGCCTTCCTCCGCTGCCGCTCTGACTTGGCATGCGAAGGACGGTTTCGGCGATTTCCAGCGGCGAGGGGAGGGATCGAGGCGGCGCCTAAAGCACCTGACGTAAATGCTGTGGAATCCGTTGCATCAACAATAGGTACGAGCCTGCCAGGCAGGGTCAATGTGCGATGTTCCTGCATGCGCCCGCGCGAAAGCCTCTGGTCGACGCTGGAGAAAATTACGTTCGTCATCTTGACGAACTAATTGCTTCCACGCAAACTGCGGCTGCTAAAAGAGTGGCATCCGACAGATCAACGTGCCTCTGGTTGCCTCAAGATGTCTGCGTCGAAGGAATAGGTTCATGGCCGGTCTCAAGTTGAACGACATCAGGAAGAGCTTCGGCCATCATACAATCCTTCATGGCATCGATCTCGATGTACGCGAGGGCGAGTTCGTCGTGCTCGTAGGTCCTTCCGGATGCGGCAAGTCTACATTGCTCCGCCTTGTCGCCGGCCTCGAAGACGCAAGCTCCGGTCAGATCATCATTGGCGAGGACGATGTCACGACGGCGCCTCCCGGCGATCGAGGGATTGCGATGGTGTTCCAGTCCTACGCGCTCTACCCCCATATGACAGTTGCGAAAAATCTCTCCTTCGGCCTGGAGAACCTCAAGATGAGCCGCGCCGAGATCGATCAGCGCGTGATGGAAGCGGCAAGAATGCTGGCGATCGAGCCCCTCCTCGACCGACGCCCGAAGCAGCTTTCGGGCGGCCAGAGGCAGCGGGTGGCAATCGGTCGCGCGATCGTCAGGAACCCCAAGCTGTTCTTGTTCGATGAACCGTTGTCCAATCTAGATGCGGCATTGCGCGTGCAGACCCGCGGCGAGATCAGTCGCCTGCACAAGCGGTTGGGTGCGACGATGATCTATGTGACCCATGATCAGATTGAGGCCATGACAATGGCCGACCGCATCGTTGTTCTCAATGCAGGGCGCGTCGAACAGATCGGCACCCCACTCGAACTGTTCGAGGCGCCGGCCAACAAGTTCGTAGCGGGCTTCATCGGCTCGCCTCAGATGAACTTTTTCGAGGGTAAGCTGCTTTCCGCCGGACCGGGTGGCGTCGCGTTGGAGGTACAGGGCTTCGGACCAATCAATCTACCAATCGAAACCGCAAATGCGGTCGCTGGACAAGCCGTTATCCTCGGCGTCCGGCCGAGCCATTTTGAACTTGCCAAGGATGGCGGGCCAAGCGGGATTACAGTCCGTTTCAACGTCGACTACGCAGAGAGTATTGGCACGGACACCTATATCTACGGCAAGCTCGAAGGAAGCGAAACCGCGACGATCGCTCATTTGCCAGATCACATCGCAATTACAGATCATTCGTCCCTCGCGCTCGTTGTCCGGCCGCAGCGTCTGCACCTCTTCGATGCGGAAAGCGGCGAGAACTTAACCGGCACAACCCGGAACATGAATTCCGAGGAGCCGTCTTCCCGCCGCATGTCAAATTTTGCGTCCGGGTGATCCCGACCGGATCAGAATGGAGCCCAAGTCCTTCGCGACTGCATGCCTGGCCCAAAGGCCCGCTTTTTCCTTTCCCCGGACAAGTGCCTGACCGCCTCGTACCCCAGCGAGTAGGCGGGACGCCACTCAAGAGACCAACGAGGATGCCATCAACGGATCTTCCCTTACGGCCTCGACAAGGAAATCAAGGGTTGCCCTGACACGTAACGGCATGTTCCTGCGCGATGGATAGACGACGTTGATCGGTAGGCGCGCGGGGGGGAAATCAGGCATCACGTTTACCAGCCTGCCAGCCTCGATATCGGGGGCGACGAGAATATGTGAGAGCACAGCAAGACCGCTCCCCATCAATACCGCCCGATGAACTGCCACGGCATTATTGGCGATCAGACGCGGTGCGATGCGCACGGCAACCTCGTCCGATCCATCTGAAAATGACCATGAGCGCCCGTCTCCGGCACGGCTATAACAGACGCATTCATGAGCGCTGATGTCCTGCGGCGTTTTGGGCATACTCCGCTCTTCCAGGTAACGGGGCGCCGCGACGAGAAACGCGGTCGTCCAGCCAATCCGTCGACACATCAGGCTACAGTCCGACACAGGGCCAAGCCGGACTTCAAGATCGATTCCCTCTCCGATCAGATCCGACGGCTCCTCGCGAAAAACCAGCTCGACCGACAGCCCGGGATTGCGCTCGAGCAGCCCTGCGAGACGGTCGCTCACATAAAGACCAAGCGGGGCGGGCAAACTAAGCCGCACCCGGCCGGACGCCATGGCTGACTCGAAGCAGGAGGCTTCGTTGAGAGCGTCCACCGCTTCAACCACCCGCATCGCCATCGTGATCATTTGTTCGCCTTCGACGGTCAGGGCAAGCGCGTTTGTGCTACGATGCAAAAGGCGCGTGTTGAGATGTCCTTCAAGTGCGGAAACCTGCCTGGATACCGCTGGCTGTGTGAGACCGAGGTCGATTGCCGCTGCAGAAAACGAGCCTGTCTCTGCCACGCGCAGAAAGGCTCTCAGCGCAGATACGATGTCCATCTGTCCCCCCATACATTTCGACATAAGCCTTATGCGGCAGTTTAGGCCGGAAGAGCTTTACTGTCCAGATATTACGGATATCTTATGTCCATAAGGACAGTTGATATCCTTAATAGGAGAAGAAAGACATGACACAGCGGCTCAACTACGCACAGCACTCACCTGAGTTCTTTAAGAGGCTCTCAGACCTGAGCATGGGGCTGAAGGACAGCGTAATCGAACAGCAAATCCGTGACCTCGTGAACATCCGGGCTTCACAGATCAACGGTTGCGCCTTCTGCCTCGACATGCATGTCAAGGAGGCCAAGATCCACGGCGAGAGCGAACTGCGCCTCTATCATGTTGCGATCTGGCGTGAATCGAACCTCTTCATTCCACGCGAACGGGCGGCACTTGCCTGGACGGAAGCAGTCACGAACCTTCCCGAAGGCGGGATCCCTGATGAACTCTACGAACGCGTCCGCGGCCAGCTCTCAGAGAAGGAAGTTTCCGACCTGACCTTTTCGATCATGGTGATCAACGCCTGGAACCGCGCGAGCATCGCCTTCAAGGCCGTCCCCGGTTCCGCAGATAAGGCCTATGGCCTCGATAGGGCCGGCCTCAACTAAGCCTGCGACCTCAGAACCATAAGCACAGCGGCCGATGGCCGCCCTGAAGGGAGAAGTCCAATGAAAATCGTCATCATCGGCGGAACCGGCCTTATCGGCTCGAAAACAGTCGAGCGCCTGCGCAACAAGGGCCATGAGGTGGTTGCCGCCTCTCCAAATACCGGCGTCAACACGATCACCGGAGAGGGGCTGGCCGAAGCGCTCGTCGGCGCAGAGGTTGTGGTCGACCTCGCCAATTCGCCCTCTTTCGAGGACAAGGCAGTGCTTGAATTCTTCGAGACCTCTGGCCGCAATCTGTTTGCGGCAGAAAAGGCCGCCGGTGTCAAACACCATATCGCGCTTTCCGTCGTCGGGACCGAGCGGTTGCTGGAGGCCGGCTACTTCCGCGGCAAACTCGCCCAGGAAAAGCTGATCAAGGCCTCTAGCATTCCCTACACGATCGTGCATTCGACGCAGTTCATGGAGTTCTTGAGCGGCATTGCGCAATCCGGCACCGTCGGCGACATAGTTCATCTATCACCAGCCTATGTGCAGCCGATCGCTTCTGATGATGTCGCCGATGCGATGGCAGACGTGACACTTGCTGCCCCCATCAACGGAACGATCGAAATTGCTGGCCCAGAGCGCTTCCGGCTGAACGAACTTGTTGCCCGCTATCTCGAGGCAATGGGCGATGCCCGCAAGGTCGAAGCTGATCCAAACGCGCACTATTTCGGCGCTCGGCTGGAAGACGGCTCGCTCGTCTCCGACAACAACCCACGCCTGGGGCGGATTACCTTCGAGCAATGGTTCGCAACTTCCCCCCGGAAATGACAGAGCCTGCTGCATCATAACTCTTCAAATCAGCTCAACCCACGAAAGGAATCTCCAAATGATGAAGTCGATCTTTGTCGCAGTTGCCCTTACGGCGGCCTATTTCAACCCGGTCCTCGCCGATGAGGCCGGCGGCAAGGCTGCCAAGGTCACGCTCGTCTATGACCACGAGCTACCGAACGTCCCAGGCAAGAGCATCAAGGGCGTCCTCGTCGAATATGGCCCAGGCGGTCTTTCCGAGGGCCACACCCATCCAGATTCCGCCTTCATCTATGCAACGGTTCTGGAAGGCTCTATCCGCAGCCAGGTGAATGGCGGGCCAGAGAAAATCTACAAGGCCGGGGAAAGTTTTTCGGAGATGCCCGGCGACCGCCACAGTGTCAGCGCAAACGGCAGCAAGACAAAGCCTGCAAAGCTGCTTGCGGTCTTCGTGGTTAACACCGACCAGAAGGACCTGACCTATCCCTTGAAGAAGTAAGTCAGGGGCGGGCCGGGTGTTGATCAGGCACGCGGCCCGCTGCACCGGGCCTCCGGTTTCGTGCGGATCCATATTGTTCTGGAGCGCAGGCCGCTGGGATGGGCGGTTGCTGCAGGACCCTATCATTGCTGTCGTCTACCTCGGCCTGGCATTGTCCATCGGGCTTCGTCTTCAAAGCCCTATCGGCACCTGGTGGCAACCTCGGGCGCTGTCGCCATCATCTTCGGCCTTGCGCTGCAAAATACGCTCGGCGACGTCTTCTCGGGCATCACGTTTACGCAGGGGCGACCCTTTGTGATCGGTGATTGGATCATGCTCAGCGACCGTACAGAGGGACGTGTGACCGCGAACAACTGGCACTCCACGTTTCTGCTCACGTTTCGGACGCGCTGAAGTGATCGATCTCGTCCACAGTCATTGCCGGGAAAGCGATTTTTCCTCGCGCCGCCGCTCCAGAGCGCTCTTTATTCATTGCCTGAGGCAAGCGATGTCAAACTGCGTTCATCCGGCGCGGTCCAGGACCCAGTCGAAGCTGCTCCTCCAAAGTTCCGCCGGGATGTCCTTAGACAGCGTCTCTATCAGATCGGAAAGTCTGACGCTGTCCAGTTTCTGGCGCCAAGCGTCGTCGGCTTCCCACATGATGCGCGCCACAGCACATGGGCCGCTTTCACAGTAGCCAAGCGGCCGACAGGGATTGTTGGCCCTGATATTGTTGCAGACAAAGGTCCGCGCGTTGCCTTCAACCGCCTCTATGATATTAAGAAACGTCAGCTCTGACGGCGCCTTTGCCAAGCGATAGCCCCCCGACGGGCCGAGAGTGGTATCGACGAGACCCGCCTGTGAAAGGCTTTGCAACGCCTTTGAAAGATACTCCTTGGGAAGTCCATGGAACTCGGCAAGCGCCTTGGTGGAAAGATAACGGCCTGCGGGCAGACCGGCCAGTATGGCACAACAATGGAGCGCCCATTCGACTTGGCTTTTGAGGATCATCAATTCAGTCCGGGTCAATGCCGAATGGCATCTATTAAGGATAGAAAGTATCCCTATTTCCCGAGAATGTAAACGGACGGGTAAGGAAGCAATGAGCCTCAGGCAAGTCGCCGGCAATTCCACCGGTGACCAGCAGTAAAGCTTGGCACAGTTTCAGCAGAGATGCAAAACGGTACCAGCCTCATTAGATCATCTCTCGCAATCTACGACCCGTTTCCTGCAGCAGCTTAAATGCCGCATATCGCCGGTCATGTTTCTCGCGCAGAGCCACCGAGGGTCGATAGACCTTTGCAATGCGCGACATGACAGCCATCGCGCTGGAAAGATCGGGGTAGTAGCCGCCGGCAATAGCCCCGAGTATTGCAGCGCCAAGCAGCACCGGCTCAGGGCTTGTCACGCTCGCCACCTCCGTCGCCGTGGAGTCTGCAATCATTTGCAGGACGAGCGGACTGTTTGCCGCTCCACCACTGGCCATGATCAAGTCAATATCGATCGCCTTATCGGCCAATGCGTCAAGCAGTTGCCGCAGCCCGCAGCCGAGACCTGCAAGGCCCGCCACGTAAAGTGCGACAAGCGAATCCTCGCTTTCGTCGAGCGTCAATCCGGCAATCAGGGCACGCGCATCAGGGTCGGCAAACGGCGCCCGGTTGCCGAGAAATTCCGGCACCACGATAACACCGTCGGCGAGGCCGGCGACGCCGTCCCCCGCGCGAGCGGCTGCTCGCTCCAGATAGCCGACGAGCGACAGCCCCTCGGCCTTGGCACGCTCCTCGATTACGCCGGAGGCCGGGTGCATGCGCACCAGATAGTCGATTGCGGCACCTGCCGCAGACTGTCCGCCCTCGTTCAGCCAGAGACCCGGAACCATCGCTGAAAAATACGGGCCCCAGACCCCGTCGACGAAGGTCGGTTCTTCTGTTGTCGCCATCGAGCAAGCCGACGTACCAAAAATATAGGCCAGACGGCGGCCGATGTCGGCACGTCGCTCCGTTCCACCCTCAACCGCGCCCAATGTCCCAATGCCTCCGGCATGTGCATCGATGAGCGCGGCACCGACGGGCGTGCCGACCGGCAGGCCGAGGTCGGCGGCCGCCTGGACGGAAAGCCCGGTACCGAGTGCGGCTCCCGGCGCGACAATATCCGTCCCGATCCGACTGAAGTCATCGGCGGCCAGGTCCTCAAGGCCAATCGCGCGAAAATAGTCGGCGTCCCAGCGTCCCTCGTGGGCGAGGTAGGTCCATTTGCAGGTCACCGTGCAGACAGATCGCGCCAGGCTTCCCGTGGCACGCCATGTCAGATAGTCGGAAAGGTCGAAAAAGTGGGTCGCCGCCCGGTATTGCTCCGGGAGGTGCCTCTTCAGCCACAGGAGCTTCGGTGTTTCCATCTCGGGCGACATGCGGCCACCAACATAACGCAGCACCGCATGGCCGCCGGCGTTGATTTCGTCGGCTTCGGCGATCGCCCGGTGGTCCATCCAGACGATGATGTTTCTATTGGCATCGCCGGAACGGCTGACGCTGATCGGGACTCCATCCCTGCCGAGAGCAACCAGCGAACAAGTGGCGTCGAAGCCGATGCCGGCGATGGAGGCCGGGTCGATGCCCGCATCCGCGACGGCCTGACGAACCGTGCCGGACACCGCCCACCAGATATCCTCGCTGGACTGCTCGACCACGCCGCCAGCCCCGTGCCAGATGGCAATCGGCTGCTTTGCCGACGACAGCAGATCGCCGCTCTCGTTGAATACTCCCGTGCGCGCGCTGCCGGTGCCGACATCTATCCCCAGAAAGTGGCGTGCCATGTCTAGAGATCCGTGCTGTGAGGCAGAATGACGAGGTCGCGGATCGTCACGTTGCGCGGCCGCGTCAGCATGAACATGACAGCGTCAGCTACTTCGCTCGCTTCCATCAGGCCGCCTGCCGCAATGGTTTCTTCGAGCTTCGCTTTCGGCCAATCGCTGATCAGGGCAGTGACAACGGGGCCCGGCGCCACCGCGCCGACGCGGATGCCATGCTTCATCACCTGTCGCCGCACCGTGTGAACAAACGCCTGCACGGCAAACTTGGATGCAGTATAGATCGGCTCCCATACTACGGGGACCAAGCCTGCGATGGAGCTCGTCATGATGATGTCGCCGGTCTGCCGTTCAACCATATGCGGCAAGACAGCCTGTACTGAGCGGAAGGCGGCATTGACGTTCAAATTGAGCATGCGATCCCAGGCATCAGGATCCCCCTCCACTACGTCGCCGCCTATATAAGCGCCGGCATTGGCGTGGAAGATGTCGAGTTTGCCAGACTTTTCCAGAATCTGCGGCATCATCGTTGCGACGCTGTCCGGGCTTGTAAGATCGATGACCAGCGGAAATGCCTGTGGTCCAAGTTCTGAGCAGATCTGCCTCAGGGAATCCTCTGCCCGGTCGATCAGGGCGACCCTGACGCCCTCGTTGAGCAGCGCTTTCGCGCATTCAAGGCCGATCCCCGAGGCCGCGCCGGTGACCGCTGCGACCTTGCCCGAAAGTTCCTGTCTCATTAGCATTCCTTACCTTTTTATCTTGGGTCTAGGCGCGTCCGTGCGACACCCTCGAACGGCGTGCGAGCGAGTCGACGATGACGGCAATGGCAAGAACGGCGCCTGTAATCATGTAGCGAAGCGACGATGACAGATCGAGCAGCGTCAAGCCGTTAGCGATTGACTGGATGACGATGATGCCGAGCAGGGCCGAATAGGCACTGCCGCGACCGCCAAAGAGGCTGGTTCCGCCGATAACGGCGGCGGCGATGGCATTGAGGTTGACGTCGCCCGTCCCCGCCTGCTGGCTTGCCGATGCAAGACGAGCAGCAGATAGCACGCCACCCAGGGCAGCCAGCATCGAGCAGAGCATGAAGGCGCTCGTATAGATTAGGCGGACATTGATGCCGGCGCGACGCGCAGCCTCGCGATTGCCGCCGACCGCAGTCATTGAACGTCCCCACTTGGTGCGGGTCAGCGCGTAGCTCATGGCGACGACCAATCCCACGAACAGGCCGAACATCCATGGAATGCCGCGGTCCTGGTTAAGATAGAAGACGATAAGCTCCAGGACCACGGTGATGAGTATTGCGCGCAAGACGAGGCTGCCGAGCGACCGCGAGGACAGGCTCGCCTCACGTCGGCGAACGACGGTCCGGTACCCGGTCACGAACAACACGATCCCAGGGATGGCGGCGAGCACATAGGAAACCGCATCGGGCATGACGAGCAACTGTCCGAAGTTCACGACCGCCGAACCATAGGGCAGGTTGATCGAACCCGTCGCGCCGAGAAGGTAGAGTTGCATGCCAAGAACAGCGAGCAACCCGGCCAACGTCGAAACGAAGCTCGGCATGCCCAGGCGATTGAACAGCAACGCATACAGAGCGCCAATGACACCGCCCGCGACGAGAGCTGCAAGGATCGCCAGAGCAACCGGCCAGCCTTCGTTGACCCACAGCATACCAACGAGTGCCGAAGCGAAGCCACTTATCGAGCCGACGGAAAGGTCGATCTCGCCGACCATCAGAATGCAGACGATGCCGAGCGAAATGACGCCAACCGTTGATGCATCGAAGAGCAGGTTGACGAGATTGTTGGCCGAAAGGAAGATCGGATTGAGCGAGGCAAACACCGTCCAGATGAGAATTAGCCCGACGACAACAGGCAACGATCCGAGATCGCCCGATCGCACGCGATCGGCGAAAGCCCGGACGGCGCCGCTGACGCCGGTTTCATGCTTGACGCGAACGTCGCTTCTATCCAGCAACGGCGCGGAAGGCGCGTTCTGATTGGCGTTGCTGCTCATGGCGAATCTCCATCACTGATCTCCCGCGGCAGCTGGCGTCGGCTTGCCCTGCGGGAGACGGAATTGTCGGCAGCTCCGGTGATGGCGCTGACGAGTTCCTGGTTGGTTGCGTCGGGATAGAATATTCCATTGTTGCGGCCGAGGCGCAGGACCACGATGCGGTCCGCCACGGCCCGAACGTCTTCCATATTGTGACTGATCATGATGACGCCGAGGCCACGGTCGCGAACCCGCTCGATGAGGTTCAGGACCTCTGCCGTCTGTGCCACGCCAAGTGCGGCCGTCGGCTCATCGAGCATGATGAGCTTCGGCTCCAGGAGCAGCGATCTGGCGATCGCGACCGTCTGGCGCTGACCGCCCGAAAGCGAGGCAATGGGAATGCGAACGCTCGGGATGCGAGCGGAGAGTTCATTCAGTAGCTTCCAGGAACGCACCTCCATCGACACTTCGTCGAGCTGCAGCGGGTTGGTCTCCCGGCCCAGGAAGATGTTGGCGACAACATCGAGATTTTCGCAAAGGGCGAGATCCTGAAACACCGTCGCAATGCCTAGATCGAGCGCGGTACTGGGGTCGGAAAGCGTCACCGGCTTTCCCGCAAAGGTGATCGTGCCCGATGTCGGCTGGTGCACGCCGGCAAGAATTTTGACGAGCGTCGACTTTCCCGCGCCATTGTCGCCGACGAGAGCCACGACCTCACCCGCATGCACGTCGAGATCGATATCCGTCAGTGCCGACACCGCGCCAAAATTCTTGGAGACGCCACGCAGGCTGAGCACCAGCTCGCCGGTCGGGGGCGCGTCGTGTTGAGGGTTCGTCATCGGGGCAAGCCTTTCCGTATGAGTCTTAATACCTGCAATGAGCCCCCCGACTACGAGCGTCGGAGGGCCCTCGGGAGGAGCTCTTAGCTGCCGATGCCAAGCTTCTTGCAACCCTCCGCATAGCGGTCGCCGCAGAGCTGCTCAGGTGTCTGGATCGGCTTGCCGTTGACCGTCTTGTCGATGATCTCGGCCTTGAGGTTCTCGGCCGTCACGAGCGCCGGCGTGAATAACTGCGTCGGCGTGTCGAACAGCTTCGTATCGGCCTTCGGTGTTTCGCCAGCGAGCAACTGCATCGCGACGTTGGCGGCAGCGGCGGCAACGATCTCGCTCGGCTTGGAGATGGTGTTGTACTGGTCACCGGCGATGATCAGCTGCAAGCCGGCAATCGTCGCGTCGTTGCCAGTCACCGGCGGAACAGGATCAACGCCAGCCGCCTTGAAGGCAGCAACAGCTCCGCCGCCGGTACCGTCATTTGCGGCCACGACGCCGATGATCTTCTTGCCGAAGCGAGTGATCTGGCCGCTTGCCCACTGTTGAGCCTTCGGAGGCGCCCATTCCGGCGTGTCGTATTCGGCCAGAACTTGGTATCCGCCTTCCGCGATGCCGGCGTGGATGCCCTTCTTGATGAGGCCGGCGGCCGCATCAGTCGGCGAGCCGTTGATCTCGAGCAGACCACCGTCTTCCGGCTTGACGTTGTTCTTCTTCAAATGCTCGACGAGCGATACGGCAATCATGTTGCCGATCTCTTCGTTGTTGAAGGAGACGTAGTAGTCGGCTGCGGCGGACGGGATCGGGCGGTCATAGGCGATGACCTTGACGCCCTGGCTCTGTGCCATCTTCACCAGCGACGCAGCAGCGGTGGAATCGACCGGGTCGAGGACGATGGCCTTGGCACCCTGCGAAATTGCTGAGTTAAATTGCTGCTGCTGGCGCGATGCGTCGCCGTTGGCATTCTGGTAGATCACCTTGCAGCCTGCGCAGAGCTTGGCCATTTCGGCCTGGAAGCCCGGAAAATCATGCTCTTCGTAACGCGTCGAGCTTTGGTCGGGCATCAGGAAGGCGACGGTCGCATCCGTGACCTTGGCCGATTGTGCAAAGACGGATGTCCCGCTGAGAAGGCCCAACGAAAGAACAGCAGCGCCTGCGAGTTTCATCGAAAGTTGAGTCATTTTCGGTTTCTCCATTGAAGAGATCGATTGTTGCGGTTGCTGACTCAGACCTGTGGCTGGCCTGAGTTCAAAAGCGCACAGAGCCTCCGTCCGAAGCTGGCGGTCAGAGACCGCGATCGGCCGCACGTCTGAGCTGCACCTGTTCCAAATTTGAGGACAAGCATCCTCTTGCGGAGGCCGCCACGGTCTCCGTTCGCACTTGCCGTCAATGTGTCCTGTCTCCTCCCTGTCCTCCTTGAGTTAGGCGGCCTCCACCGCTTTTTCGTTTTGTGCCCTCAGTGCTCGGAACCTGGAGGGCGGCATCCCTTTCCGCGCTAGAAAGTGCCTGTTGAAATTCGATAGGTTGTTGAAGCCCGATGCGTAGCAGATATCGATCACCGCCATCTCCTCGCTGCTCATCAGCAACTGACAGGCGAGATTGATGCGCAGGCGGTTGACATACTGAACCACCGAGAAGCCGGTATGTTTCCGAAACGACCTGGAGAATGCGCTCGGCGTCTGACCGGCAATCGCCGCCAGATCAGTCTCGGAAAACGGTTCCGTCAGGCGCTCGCGGATGAAGGCGAGCGCCTTATTGGTGCCGATCGACATATAACCGGAGGGATCCGGCTGATAGTCGGACGTCGTCAGGGCGACATGCTCGTTGGCACCAGTCAAGAGCTCGACGAGCTGCATGAAAAGCGCGATGCGACGGGCACCCACAGCCTCCAGCATCTCTTGCATGATCGGCTTTGCAAGGGCAGCCGTCTCGACCGGAAAGAGCACGCCCCGACGGCTATCGGCAAGCACTGAGCGGAACCCCTTGAGCTCGGGAAGAATGGAAAGCAGGCCATCGATGAAGGCCTCGGAGAATTGCAGAACCAGGCATCGCTGCTCGATGCGCCTGTTGTCGACGACGTCGCTCACCCAGTTGTGGGGCAGGTTTGGGCCAGTCATGACAAAATTACCCGGCTGGAAGTCACCAATGAAGTCGCCGACGAAATAGCAGCCGGACGTTTCAGTGATGAGGTGGATCTCGTACTCGGGGTGAAAGTGCCACCGCACCGTATGATAGGGATAACCGTGCGACCACATCTTGAAGGACTCGCCGGATCGTATCTGGACGACTTCCAGATCGGGCTCTGATACATCCCGCATACGACTACCCCTCCCTAGGGTACACTCCGCTACTGGGCCATGAACGGAGGAACTCTCCCGGCTCCATCCCGCGACCATGGAAGAAGTTTAGCCGGATGCGACAGGGTGCTCCACCACATTTGACCCCACTGGCCGATACTTTTTTGTCATCCGATTCAACGTTACCTAGATGCCGCTTGGCATATTTCCAGGTGAATCGGCTCTTGCGGGTGAGGATCCCGGGCCTGTGATGGCAGGAACCGCGCAGGAATGGGAAACACGTTCCCGTCACGCTTTTTCCTTGGGCGAAGGGGGCCATTGTCACCGATCTATCGCCTCCCGCTGCTAGAGGGCTCGCGATCCCTTGACGCACAGGAACGTCAAACCGGCCCCGAACGTTAGGCTCGAGCCTGCTCCGGGGCTGGGGACGCGTTGATTGCCTCGCCCTCAAGCAGCCGCTCCACGATCATCCGGCCAATGGGGATGGCGGAGGTTGCCGCGGGCGAGGGTGCATTGCAGACATGCAGCATCCGTTCGGTCTGCTTGAAGAGAAAGTCATGGACCAGGCTTCCGTCGTCCATCACCGCCTGCGCGCGAATGCCAGCCCGTGGGCTCTGTAGGTCATCAATTGTCAAGGACGGGCAATATTTCTGGCACTCCGTGAGGTAGCGGCCGCGTGATGCGGAATTGGCGAATTCCGAGATTGCGGAACGCCAGTTCGCCCGCGCCATTTTCCAGAAGCCGGAAAAGGCAGCCATGCTGGCGACGTCCGCGATCGCGAAACTGCCCTTGGCATAACCTTCGCGCGCGAACCCAAGCACCGCATTGGGTCCAACGGTCATGCCGCCCTCAATCGTTCGTGTCAGATGGATTCCGAGAAACGGCAAGTCTGGGTCAGGGATCGGGTAGATCAGGCGCTGCGTGACGGTCGCCTTCGATGCCGGCAATGCATAGTACTCTCCTCGAAACGGGACGATCCGATGATTGATCTTCAGGCCGGCCATTCGTGCGATGCGGTCCGATTGGAGCCCGGCGCAGGCAATCAACCTCTTCGCTTCAACAGAACCGGATCCGCTTTCGATGCGAACGCTTTTTTCCTGCTCGTGAATTGCTCTGACTGCGACCCCGCGCCTGATTTCGCCACCTCCTGCCTCGATCTTTTGTGCCATGGCGCGGCAAACGATCGAGTAGTCGACAATCCCTGTGGAGCGGACAAGAAGAGCACCGAGACCGGCAATATAGGGCTCGTCGGCTCTAAGTTGCCCCTTCGTCAGCCTGGTATAGTCGATGCCGTTTTGCTGCGCCCTTTCCTCAAGCGCCTCCATACGTAGCGTCTCCGCATCATTGGTCGCAACCAACAGCTTTCCGCAGTTTTCAAACGGGATGCGATTTTCAGCACAGAAGAGCTTTGTCGCCTCGGCTCCGTCGCGACAAAGTTTTGCCTTCAGCGACCCCGGGGCATAGTAGATCCCAGCATGGATGACACCACTGTTGTGACCAGTCTGGTGCCACCCAAGTTCGGACTCTTTTTCCAAGACGATGATGCTGGCGCCAGGCGTTTTTTCCTGCAACGCCATGGCAACGGCCAAGCCGACGATGCCACCTCCAATGATGCAATGGTCGTACATGCTGTATCCAGTCCGAGTGGTTCGCTGCACGCTACCATTCACGCGGCTCGTCGTCTTGCGATCCTTATGGCGTAAGTCGCTACTTCAGGTCCGCGTTTCTATTTCTGGCGCGCCGACAGCACGTTGCGGATCGAAAAACTTGAATTTATCCGCAGTACGCCCGGCAGGACGGAGAGGATCTCCTTGTGGATCCTTTCGAAAGCACCGGCACTTTCGACATCGATACGCAGGAGATAGTCCGATCCGCCTGTCATCAGGAAACATTCGCGAATTTCGGGATATTTGCGGACAGCTGCTTCAAAGCGGTTGAGATACTCTTCCGTCTGACGCTCCAGCGTGATCTGGATGATCACGGCGATTGCTTCCTCACCAAGCACATCGATAAGCGCCGTATAACCCTTGATAATTCCTGCTTTTTCCATCAGCGCAATTCGGCGCAAGCAGGCCGACGCGGACAGGCCGACCTCCTTACCGAGATCGACGTTGGATATACGGGAGTTCAGGCGCAACTGCCGGATGATTTTCCGGTCGAGGGCATCGATCTCATACATTGTCGCCTCATCTATTGGCGCCGCAGGTCGCCGCGTTCCTCAGCACCGATTGCATCGGCCATCCATCGCATAGGATGTTCCCCTCGAATAGAAGAGAATCGCTTCGTCTGGCAACGGCAAGAGAAACCTGAGACCATGGCCTCCCGTTCGCCTTGCAATTGCCCGGTCCAGGAAAGTTCGAACGTGCGCCTGCTAAGGGCGTGGTGGCGTTCCTGATGACCGAACAGGCCGGCCATACCGCAGCATCCGGTTGCAGCAATTTCGACCGGGGCGCCAAGTGCGGCAAAGACCTTTTTCCACGCGGTCGCTCCAGGCCCGCCGCTTTCGCTGCAATGAAGAAAGAGTTTGCGCGGCAGCCGTGCCGTGGCAAGCTTTGGCAGAGCGCGCCCGCTGGCAATTTCCGCGCTCAGGAATTCCTGGACCAACAACACGTGCTGCCCCGTCAGGCCCGCCTTTACGAATTCCTGGCGGATCATCATGACGAAGGCCGGATCGACCCCGACCATCGGCCGACCGGATGAAGCCACCGTGTCGATCGCCGATCTAAGCTTACGGGCCTGCTTGATA
Organism: Rhizobium mesoamericanum STM3625; assembly: GCF_000312665.1. GTDB lineage: Bacteria > Pseudomonadota > Alphaproteobacteria > Rhizobiales > Rhizobiaceae > Rhizobium > Rhizobium mesoamericanum. The sequence continues at coordinate 1,438,221 of NZ_HF536773.1, forward strand.
AAGCGCGCTCTGTCGCCGAGCACGTGAGCGGCTTTTCCACCCGGCTGCATGGTGACGAAGACGGGGCGATAGCCGAAGCCACGAAGGCCATCTGCAAGTGCCAGGGCGGCCTTGATGTCGAAAAGGGCGGTAAACGGATCTTGCCAGATGAAGATCGTATCCACATGCCATTGACGTTGGGCGATCACGTTGGCCGAAAACGTCTGATATCCGCCTATGCCCACATCATGAAAGGCGAGGCGCGGAAGATCGCTTAGCCCCGAGAGTTTCTCCACCATGGCGTTGAATATCCCTGAAAAAACAGCTGCAGGCTTCCTGCATCGGACCAAAACCGGTGAATACTCCTCCAGCAACAGGGCCGCTTTGTCGGCGAACTCACGCCGACGCTTCCGATAAAGCCGGTCGAGGAAGTGCGATCTCATCTCCGGTATGTCGACCTGTACCGGACAGCTCGTGGCGCAGGCCTTGCAGCCAAGGCATCCGTCGAGTGCTGACAAGACATCGTTCTCAAGCTCTTCGGTGGCACCACCCTGCCGATGCGCCTGGTGCCAATGCCTTAGAGCGTCGGCGCGACCCTTCGGAGAGTGGCGAAGGTCTCGCGTCGCCTTGAACGAGGGGCACATGACACTGCTGCGTTGATAGCTCAAGCACTGAGCATTACCATTGCACTTGAAAGCAAGGCTGAGTGGATCATTCTCCTCCGTATTGACACTGCGAAACGGGGTTGTCTCGATCCCCATTAGAGACCCGGGCTCACCGACTAGCTTTCCCGGATTGAAACGATGCTTCGGATCAAACGCACGTTTGATCCGGCGAAACGCATCATAAGCGACCGCGCCTGCGAACTCCGCAAGATAGGCGCCACGCACACCCTTGCCGTGCTCTCCCCAGAAAATGCCGCCATGCCGGCGCGTCAGTTCGAAGACGCCATCCGAGATAGCTTTCATGATCACCCGGTCCTCGTCGCGGTCGATATCGAGCGCAGGACGGATATGCAGACAGCCGACGTCGACGTGGCCGTACATGCCGTAGTTCAAGCCGTTGCTGTTCAGCAGCGCCGTGAAGTCCTTTACAAAGGCTGCAAGGTTCTCGACGGGCACAACGCAGTCTTCGACGAAGGCAATCGGTCGGCGAGTGCCGCTGACCTTGCCAAGCAGACCAACACTTGCCGCCCTGACCTGCCAGAGGGCTGCCATTTCGATATCGTCAACGGCGACATGGCTCGCAATCGCGCCGGCAAGCATCGTCGCGCTCTTTCGTAGCGTTTCGACCCGCGCCATCAGATCTGCCTCGTCGTCTCCCACGAACTCGATGAAATTGTAGGCGATCGGCTGACCATCGTAAGCCCGCAGGCTGGCCGGCAACGCTTGCAGTATTCCGGCCTTGTCCGCCAGACCCTGCACCCATTCGTCCATGACTTCGATTGCCAGCGGATCATGCGCGAGAAGCGCACTGCCGGCGTCGAGCGCCGCAGCGAACGTCTCGAAGCCGATGACAATCAATCGCTTGAATTTCGTCTTACGCAGCAGGCGCAGGCGCACCCGTGTGACGAGCCCGAGCGTGCCCTCCGCACCAATCGGAAGACGCCACCATTCGAGATCGCCTTCAGGTGGCTTTGCCCGCTCAAGGTCATATCCCGTAAACCGGCGCGAAAGCGTCGGGACCTGGTTAAGCAGGGCATCGCGACCCGACTCACATGCCGCCTCGATTTCCGAAAGTATTGCCTTGGCCCAATCGGGCGTCGGTGCGGCACTGTCCAGTGTTCGCCCCCCATCAAGGACGATTTCCATTCCAAGCACGTTGTCGCTGGTCTTGCCATAGCGCCTCGATCCTTTTCCAGATGCATCCGTGCTCACCATGCCCCCGATCGTGCAGCGGCTTGCCGTCGAGGTCGTCGGAGCGAAGAACAGGCCGCTTGCTGCCAGTTGTGCGTTCAACTCGTCGAGAACGATGCCCGGTTCAACATCCACCCATTGCTCGTCGATGTTCACATTGAGCAAACGGTTCATGTATTTTTGGAAATCGACGATGATGCCGGTGTTCAGGCTCTGGCCATTCGTCCCGGTGCCGCCGCCGCGGGCTGTCACGGGAATACCAGACAGATCCTCGATCTCGAGGACGCGCATCAGCCGTCGAACGTCCTCGCTGTCGCGCGGAGCAACGACGACGTCCGGCATCATGGTATAAATGCTGTTGTCAGTGGACATGGCTGCAAGCAGCGCAGCATCGGCTGTGATGTCGCCCTCAAATCCTGCATCCTTAAGCAAGGAGGGAAGCCGTTGAAGAGCAATATCATAGGATGTTTTATTGACAGTCTGGTGCAGCATTGCCGGAGATCCGCGTGAAATCGACAGAACCGGCATTGAACCACAAATGGGAACTTCGTATAATTAGAAATAAATGAAGATCTTTTCGGAAAATACGAACATCGGTTTGCGCCATCTTCGCGCCGCTCTCACAGTCATGGAAGAAGGTTCTTTCAGCCGGGCAGCGCAGCGGCTTGGTGTGGTTCCATCGGCGCTGACCGAGACGATCCGGTTGCTGGAGGCGGAGTGCGGAACGGCAATCTTCGATCGCAAGACGCGTCCTGTGAGAGCAACAGATGCCGGCGAAGCGTTCCTTGAGGGCGCGCAGGATCTTCTCGATCGTTTCGAGCTTTCACTGACGAACCTCAGACAGGTCGGCGGCCTCAAGCGTGGCCGTGTCGCAATTGGTGCTGCCCCATCAGCCGTCTTGACCCCTCTATCGGGTGCAATCACGAGATTCCGCGCTGACCATCCGGGAATTGACATTATCATCCATGATGACGTGGCCGAGCGCTTGGCCGACATGGTGATGAATAGGACGCTTGATTTCGCATTGGCTGGGCCGGGCTTTGAATCCGCAGAATTGGAGGGAAGAAAGATCAGCGAGGACCCTTTTGGTCTCGTCTGCCATAGAGATCATCCCCTTGCACGGTCGCCACGTCCAATTGTCTTGGCCGATATCAACCCGGACGATGTGATCGCGCTCGACAGACAGGCGGGTATTGCAAGAATGCTTGCCAATTGCGCCGAATTGCCGCTGGACCTGACTGTGGGCCGTATTAAAACATTCAGCACCATTGCGCAGTTGACGTTGATCAGCCGCAACGCCGGCGTGGCGCTGCTGCCGCAGCACGCCGCGAAGGTCATCCAGAGCGATGACATCGTCTTTCGCGCGATTGCCGATTTCCGGCTCGTCCGTTCGCTCTATCTGTTGACGCGCAGCCGCTCCAGTCCGTCGCCAGCGGCGCAACGCTTCATAAGCTACCTCCTATAGTCGTTGCCGCACGAAACGTTCAATGGTTTGAAGAAAGTTGCAAAAACGCCGACGCAATTGCGTGTTTGCATGAAGGATTGACCAAAAAATTCAATCACTCGCCGATATCCTTGCCACCGCGTATACATTTGGGCCAGCACATCGGTGGTATTTGGCCGACATCAAAAATGGAGATGATGGCTGAGGACACCGATATCATCACCTTCAAAAATCCTCGCCCGTTTGGGCAATAGTTAACCTGATCTGACTTTTTCTGGGGTTCATAATGAAGATCACCGTGCTTGGGGCCGGCGTCATTGGCGTTACCACTGCCTACTATCTGGCAAAATCGGGACACGAGGTAACGGTGTTGGAGCGCCAGAGCGGACCGGCGCTGGAAACCAGCTACGCCAATGCCGGCGAAATCTCGCCCGGTTATGCATCCCCCTGGGCAGCGCCTGGAATTCCTCAGAAGGCCGTGAAATGGCTTTTCATGAAGCATGCGCCGCTGATCATACGTCCAACATTCGACCCGGCCACTTGGTCCTGGGTGACGTCGATGCTGCGCAACTGCACTTCCGCGCGCTACGCGACCAACAAGAGCCGTATGGTCCGTCTTGCCGAATATAGTCGCGATTGCCTGATTGAACTGCGTGGCGAAACCGGCATCCACTACGACGAACGGTCCCAGGGGACCCTGCAGCTCTTTCGCACGCAAAAGCAGCTCGACTCGATCACCAAGGACATTGAAGTTCTCGCCAAAGACGGTGTGCCGTTTCAGGTGCTCGATCCGGCAGGATGTGTCACGGCCGAACCGGGACTGGCCCCGGTCAAGCATAAGATTGTCGGCGGCTTACGTCTGCCCAACGACGAAACGGGCGACTGCTTCAAGTTTACAAATGAGCTCGCAAAACGTGCGGAGGCGTCAGGCGTGCGCTTCATCTACGGCACCGAAGTCCACAAGCTGCGCATCGACAACAATCGGATCAGCGCGGTCGAAACCTCGCGCGGAGCGTTTGAAGGCGATATCGTCGTGGCTGCCTTTGGCAGCTTCACGCCAACCCTCTTACAGCCACTCCGACTGAGGGTACCGATCTACCCTGTGAAGGGATACTCGATCACCGTCCCCATCGTCGACGAGAGCCGCGCGCCCGTCTCGACGATCATGGACGAAACCTTCAAGATTGCAATCACACGTCTTGGCGATCGTATCCGTGTCGGCGGCATGGCCGAAATCGCACGATTCAACAAGGACTTGCCGATCAATCGTAAAGCAACACTTGTTCACTCGGTCGAAGATTTGTTCGGCGGAGCCGGGGATCAGAGCCGGGCGGAATTCTGGTGTGGATTGAGGCCGATGACTCCTGACGGCACGCCCATCATCGGCAAGACCGTCTACGACAATCTCTACCTCAACTCCGGTCACGGCACGCTCGGCTGGACGATGGCCTGCGGCTCCGGCCGCGTGCTGACCGATCTCATCAACAAGGCCAAACCGCAGATATCGACAGAGGGCCTCGACCTTAGCCGCTACGCCTGACACATAGCCGCGGAATTCGTACGGGATCTTGATAAAATACCGGCACGCACAGCGACGCCGGTATTTTTCTAAGCTAGCAGTTCAGCGAGCTGCCCAGTTCGCACCGCGGCGGAAAATCGTCTTCATCTCAGGCACCGAAAACTCCTTGGCCTGATGGCCAAGGGAAGAATAAAAGACGCGTCCCTTGCCGTATTTGCGCTTCCAGACGACGGGCATCACCACGCCGTCGATCCAGTAGGCGTGGTCGCCGGTGAACCTCGTTGTCGCCAGCACCTCGTTCGACGGATCGACATGCATGTAGTACTGCTCGGAGGTGTAAGGGAAGTCGCCAATGCCCTCCACGATGGGATCGCCGGGCCGGGTGATGTTAACCGTGTAGTCGATGATGTTGCCGGGGTGGGCGACCCACTGGCCGCCGATGATGAACTGATATTCGACGCAGTCGCGAAAGCTGTCGCCGGCACCGCCGTGGTAGCCGGCAATTCCGACACCACCCTCGATCGCCGCCGCAAGGTTCTTGATCTCTTCCTTTTCGATCTTTGACATTGTCACGATCGGCACAACGAGACTGAGATCCTGGACCGACGGGTCCGCAAAGGCCTCCGTCGTGTGCTCGACGTAGACCTTGAACCCGTCCTCCTCCAGCATGTCCTTGATGATTAAGGCACATTCCTGCGGCTCATGGCCGCTCCATCCGCCCCAGACGATCAGTGCTTCACGCATCTCTTTCTCCTGATGTTACTTTGCCAAGCGTCCGTCGACGAGCGACTGGGACAGCGGCATCGGCCGCTCGGTATGAGTTGTAATGGCAACGGTATGTCCGTTCTTAGAGGCCGTATGGAAGGCTTCCATTACCTCAAGGACATGCAGAGCCAGGTCGCCGCTTGCACGATGCGGCCGGTTCGAGCGGATGGCATGGGCCAGATCCGCAACACCGATCGAGCGGTAGTTTCCGTCGCCGTAAGGCGCCGTCAGTTGCTGCGGCTCGAATGCGCCGCCCTTCTTCAGCAGTTCCACATCGCCGCCGAAATGGTTCGGATCAGGGACAATTAGCGTGCCTTCGGTTCCGTAAATCTCGAGTGGCACGTGCTTGTGGCCGGCGACATCAAAGCTCATGCCGATCTGCACGACTGCGCCATTGGCGAAGGCCATAAGACCCGCCACATGTGTGGGTACATGCACCGGAATATGCTCGCCGTTTCGCGGTTCGCTCGTGATAACACGCTCCTTGCGCGGCGTTACGGCAAACCCGGCCACCTGTGCGACTGGTCCGAAGAGGTTGACAAGATCGGTGATGTAGTATGGCCCCATGTCGAGCATCGGTCCGCCCCCGACTTCGTAATAGAAGGCAGGATTGGGATGCCAGCGCTCGTGCCCCGGGCACATGAAGGTCGCCGTGCCTCCGACTGGCTGGCCGATGACACCCTGATCGATAATGGCCCGCGCGGTCTGGTGGCCGCCACCGAGAAAGGTGTCGGGGGCAGCACCGATGCGCAAGCCCTTGGCTTTGGCAGCCTCCGCAAGCAGTTTGCCTTCCGCGAAGTTGATGCCAAGCGGCTTTTCCGAATAGGTGTGCTTGCCAGCATCAAGCGCCTTGAGCCCAACCGCCACGTGTGCCTTGGGTATCGTCAGGTTGACGATGATTTCGACCGCCGGGTCGGCAAACAGCTCATCGATCTTTTTCGCCGGCACGTTGAATTCGGTAGCCTTTGCCACAGCCATGTCGTGGTTGAGGTCGGCCACGCCGCGAACATCAAGGATCGGAAAAGACGCCATCGCTTTCAGATAGGCACCGGAGATGTTGCCGCACCCAATGATGCCTATACCGACTCGTTCCATGATTTCCTCCCGTTGGATGTCGTGATTGTTTGCCGGTCAGAACGCCGGACCGGTGGTGTTCCACGGCGACTCGTAAAGTTCGTAAAGCGCTACCGCGGCTGCCCCTTGCGCCCAGAAGTCGTCGGTCGAATCATCGAAGACAAGTTCGGCAACACCCTTCAGAGAGGGGGGAACTGCGAGCGCATAGGCGTTTCGCAGGCTGTCGAGAAACGGCTCTCCGAGTGCGAGACTGGAGCCGACAAGGATAACGCGCGGCGGCGCAAACAAGGTGACGATGTTGGCAATCGCCACACCGACCGCTTCTCCAGCGCGGATTGCAGCACTGATCAAGGTGTTGTCTTCGGCTTTGATCAGTGCCTGGGCGTGAGCCATTCCTCGTCCAAGCCGGATGGCCTCGGCAAACCGGCCGCTGGCCGGCTGCTCACCCAGAATTTCGCTCTCTCCGGCCTGGCTGGACAGTCGCACGATGCCGCGCGCTCCCATCCCGAGCACGAGATCGCCGAGATTATGGCTGAGGCCACCGGCGCCGCGGAACAATTGATTGTCGTGGAGCACGCCGAGACCCAGCGTCTGTTCCAGAGAAATCAGAACCATATCCTCCAGATCTCGTGCCTTGCCAAACCAGTGATGGGCAAGCGTGATGGCATGCGCATCGCTTTCCACGATGGTTGGCGTGTTGAGACGCGCGGTCATCTCGCTGGCAAAGTCGACATTCGTGTCACGAAAGATCGGGCTGCTGCGGATATGGCCGGTGCGGTGCTCGATCACGCCCGGAAGGCCGAGGCAGACCGTGTCGACCTCCTCGAGCGATAGGCCGGCATCGACGACACAGCGGCGCACGCCGTCTTCGACGAGATCGGCAATCACGCCGATTGGCTGGCGATCGATGCGAATGGGAAGGGTGAGTTTCGACAGCATATCACCACGAAAATCGGTCACGACGAAAACGAGGCGGTTGGCCGCAATCTTGGCGCCAACCACTCTTGCCGCATCCGGATTGAGTTCGAGCATCACACGCGGTCGGCCGCGGGCCGCCTCGTTGCGAATATCCCCCTCGTGACGCGGCAGGATGAGGCCGTCGTCGAGGAGCGAAGCGGTGATCGCTGAAACCGTCGTTGTTGACAATTGCGTGCGTTCGCTAATCTCGACACGTGATATCGGCCCGTGACGACGGATCGTATCCAGCACGTTCAAGCGGTTGATCGCGCGCATCAATTCGGGATCTGCGGTCTTCATGTGGTCTTGCCGGCTCTTCAAAATCCCGCGAGGGCGAGGGTCTTACCTTTTCAACGGTATGCGAATTAAATAGCGCGTCGATGACCCCACCTGTCAAGGCGAATCTGCCAATTTCCGTGAGGGGAGTTGACATTCGCCAAAACCTCCCGATGATTTATTCCGCATAGGGGAAAAATTGCAGAGGACGATTTTCGCCCTTCCTGGAGGAGAAATCATGTTTGACCATATGAAGGCAAAGGCCTTGCTTCGCAGCCGTTTCACTGCACGTTCGGCGGCCACCGGACTAGCGCTCCTGATTGCAGCGGGAAGTGCTGCGGCAGACACGACCGTCAAGTGGCTGCACCTTGAAATCGACCCGAACTATCTGGCGGCCTGGAAGAAAATTGCCGACAAGTACGAGGCCACGCATCCAGGCGTAAAGATCCAAATGCAGTTTCTGGAAAACGAAGCCTTCAAGGCGAAACTTCCAACACTGCTGCAATCGAATGATGCCCCGGATCTGTTTTTTAGTTGGGGCGGTGGCGTCCTGAAGCAGCAGCTTGCGACCGGCACGCTGATGGACTTGACCGAAGCCATGAAGGCCAAGGACGGCGCCTGGCAGAAGAGCTATAATCCGGCCTCGATCAATGGCCTGACCTTCGACGGCAAGATCGCCGCAGTTCCCTACAAGATGGGCACGGTTTCCTTCTTCTACAACAAGCAGATGTTTGCGAAGGCCGGCGTGGATGCCGCGTCCATCAAATCATGGGACGACTATCTCGCCGCCGTGAGAAAACTTAAAGCTGCCGGCATCGTGCCGATTGCAGGCGGTGGCGGCGAAAAATGGCCGATCCATTTCTACTGGAGCTATCTCGTCATGCGCGATGGCGGCCAGAAGGTCTTCGATGCAGCCAAGAACGGGCAGGGCGAAGGCTTCAACGATCCGGCGATCATCAAGGCCGGAGAACAACTCGCCGAGCTCGGCAAGCTGGAGCCTTTCCAGCCGGGCTTCCTCGGCGCGACCTGGCCGCAGGCGCTTGGCGTCTTCGGTGATGGCAAGGCAGCGATGATTCTCGGTTTCGAGAACACAGCTGCGAACCAACGCACGAATTCCGGCGATGGGAAGGGACTTGACCCAGACAATATCGGTCGCTTCGCGTTTCCTGCCGTCTCCGGCGGGGCGGGCGCCGTGACCGACACGCTCGGAGGCCTGAACGGCTGGGCAGTGACGAAAAAGGCGCCCCCCGAAACGCTTGATTTCCTCGCCTATCTGACAAACGCCGAAAACGAGCGCGAGATGGCCAAGGCCGGCATGCTCATTCCGGTTGCAATCGGCGCAGAAGACGGCGTGACCAATCCGTTGATGCATCAGGCAGCCGAACAACTCGCGCACTCGACGTGGCACCAGAACTTCTTCGATCAGGATCTTGGGCCGTCTGTTGGCCGAGTGGTCAACGATGTCTCCGTTGCTATCGTATCGGGGCAAATGAGCCCAACCGACGGCACCCAACAGATTCAGGAAGCCTTCGAGCAGGATCAGCTCTGATCAAGACGATCGCGGCGCGGAGACGCATCCGCGCCGCCCTCAATCTGAATAACGGGGATCGGCCTTAATGACCACCATCAGCGCGACAAGCATCGTCCGCCCGCGTCCGACTGTCAGACCGTCGGTGCGAAGCAAGGCTCCTAGCCTGGCGCGGCGGCTGCCGGTCCTGCTTCTGTTTCTGCCCCCAGCACTGTTGCTGTTTGCGATCTTCGTTATCCTGCCGATGGGGGAGGCCGCCTGGTACAGCCTTTACAAGTGGGATGGTTACGGTCTTCCGACGCAGTTTGTCGGAATGCGGAATTTCGAAGTGCTGTTCAAGAACAGCGCCTTCCTGACAGCACTGAAGAACAATGCCCTGATCATCGTTATTTCGATTTTGATCCAGATACCACTCGCCATCTGGCTGGCGATGATGCTGGCGCACCGGATCGCCGGTGTCGTCCTTTTTCGCCTGATCTTCTTCCTGCCTTACGTGCTGGCGGAGGTCGCAGCTGGCCTCATCTGGCGCTTCGTCTACGATGGCGACTATGGCTTGTTTGCCTCGGCTGCCCACCTTTTCGGCGTCGCGACCCCTTATGTTCTGGCAGACAAGGACCTTGCGATCTATGCGGTGTTGGCGGTTGTCGTCTGGAAATATTTCGGCTTCCACATGATGCTGTTCATCGCCGGGCTGCAGTCTCTCGACAAGAGCGTGCTGGAGGCTGCCGAAATCGACGGCGCGAGTGGCTGGCAGAAATTCCGTTACATCACTCTGCCGCTTCTCGGCTCGACCGTCCGCCTGTCCATCTTCTTTGCCGTCGTTGGCTCGCTGCAGCTCTTCGATTTGATTATGCCGCTGACCGGTGGTGGGCCGTTCAATGCGACGCAGACCATGGTCACCTTCCTGTTCAACTTCGGCGTTACGCGCATGCAGGTCGGCCTCGGCAGCGCCGTTGGCGTCGTGCTGTTCCTCATCTGCGTGACGCTCGCCTTCGGCTACAAACGGATATTCATGCGCAATGACTGATATGGCCTCAACAGCCCGGATTGCGACCGGCACGAAGATCTACCTCTACGTCTCGCTGACGATCATCGCCGCAATCGTGCTGGTGCCACTGCTGACGACAGCGCTTGGCGGCTTCAAGGATCTCGGTGACCTGCGCACCAACCCCTTTGGACTGCCTGCTGCATGGCATCTGGAGAACTACACCGACATTCTCTTCGGAGATCGCTACTGGCGCCAGATGATGAATTCGCTTGTCATCGCGACGCTCACCGTCTGCCTGACGGTTTCGGTTTCAGCCATGGCCGCTTTCACCTTCGCGCATGTAAAGTTCTTCGGCGCCGGCTTCCTGCTCAACTATTTCCTGATCGGCCTGATGTTTCCGGCAGCGACCGCCATCCTGCCTTTGTTCATCCGGATCCGGGACCTCGGCTTGCTGAATTCATACTGGGGGGTCGTCCTGCCGCAGGTCTCCTTTGGCCTTGGCATGAGCATTCTTTTGTTTCGGAACTATTTTCGCAACCTTCCGGAAGAATTGTTCCAGGCGGCAATTGTTGACGGCTGCGGCTACATCCGCTTCTTTTGGCACATCTCGCTGCCGCTCTCGCGGCCGATCATTGCAACTGTCAGCATAATCTCCTTCGTCGGCAGCTGGAACAGCTATATTCTACCGCTTATCATGCTGAACTCGGAGACGATGTACCCGTGGCCGCTCGGCATCATGGTCTATCGCGGCGAGTTTGGAACCGCCTGGCAGCTCGTGCTCGCCTTCATCACGCTGACGATCATGCCGACCATTATCGTCTTCTTCTTGGCGCAGAAGCATATCATCGCGGGCCTGACGGCCGGGGCAGTCAAGTCCTGACGCAACGGGCCGAGGATGCAGCTCAGCGTCATCCAAAGGCGAGGCGGCCCTCAGTGAGGGAGGAATGCGAAGTGACCGCGCATCCCCGTATCACGATGCGGGAACCCACTTGAAGTGATCACCATCGGACTGGATATGGCCGACGCCGGGGAACGGGAAGTGAGGCGCGAAGATGAGTTCCTTCGATGCGGCAAGCTTTTTCAGGGTCTGAATGCGGGTTTCCTCACCGATGGTTGCGTCCGTGTCGAACCCGAGCGGCCAATCGGGCCGGACAAGTGAAATGATCGAACTGTGAACGGTATCGCCGATGTCGAAGAGTTTCTCTTTGTCGGAAACCATCTCGTAGCCGACATGGCCGGGCGTGTGTCCTTTCAAACTGACGGAGGTAATGCCAGTGACGACCTCGGCACCCGGCTCGAAGGTCTTCACGTGCCCCTCGATTGTCTTGACGACGTCAGCGAGCTGATCGTTCGTCTTGGCAAAATCCCACTCGAGCGACGACATGCGGATGGTTGCCTTGGGAAAGGCAAGTTTGCCGTCCTTGAGGAGACCACCCACGTGGTCGGGGTGCGAGTGGGTGATCAGTACGTCGGTGACGTCCTCCGGCTTGAAGCCTGCCTGAGCGAGAGACTGTTGCAACGCACCGCCCACACCTGTGTCGATGAGGATCAATTTCTTAGGCTCCTCCACCAGCAGTGCGTCGACGCTGAGCGTAATAGTGTCCGTCGACGCACCCGCCGCCTTTAGGACGTCTCGGACCTCTTCAGGGCTGTGGCCGACACCGAATATCGTATTGTCGTTCGGCCTGACGAACTCTGCATCATGCAAGGCAACAATGACAAACGAGCCGAGTTTGAAGGATTTCGAACTCGGCTGCTGCTGTGGCATCTGGGCGAACGCGCCCGTTGCCAGTGCAGTGGCCAAGGCGAGGCAGACGGAGAAGGAAATTCTGGAGCCGTGCATGATTGCAATCCTTTCACGAAGTGCAGACAGCCCATCTTCATAGGCCTATATCGCATAGGCGGTCACATCGAATTCTCGTGAACACTAGAGCTGCGCCAAGCTCGGTCTTCTTCTGCAGTGGCCAGATGCTGCCCTCAATGATCACTGCACAGCATGCTCGTGCTTGAGAGTTGAACCATCAGAGCGCTGGGGCGCAAGCAGCAACGATGTATTTTTCCCGCCAAGGTCACATCTGGCTGGTTTTACGATGCAAGCGTCGCCCATCAAAGCTGATCGGCCCAGCTCAGGCTGCATGTCCAGTTAAAATCGCTTTGCGACCTGGTACTCATTCTCTTCCCAAGCGCGGAGTTCGCCGGCTTCGCAAGTGTAAATCTCGTCCGTCTCGTCCAGTCCAATGCCAATGCCATCGATGTTGGGATCGTCGAACGTGACGAGGATCCTCGATTTGGGGATTTTTCGATCCTGAAGGTCCTTCAGTATGAAGGCGAGACATTGAACGTTTTTCTTCGTGTTGCTGGTCTGAATGTGGCCCTCAATTTTGCGATTGACCTTCGAAAGCGGAAGCGTGTCTGCCCGAGCTGCCTCGGAAACAAGCATCGCCGGCAACACCAGAAAGCAGATCCATACCGAACACAATTTCATCATAGAGTTCCCCTCTGCAACCAGGTCAAATCTACCCGTCTGGCGCAGAACGTAGCGCTGATTATCGGGTCCGGATAGGCCGTACAACTGACCTTCTGATAGTTCAACTTCTCGCACCGCGACGCTTGGATCTTCCATTGTCGCTGGGCATTTCAAACGAACCTTCATTTGAACCTCAAGGAGGTCCGGTGTAGAGCCAATGTCCTGCCCTCTATCGGCAAATCCTCCGCGCCTACGGCGGGCCTTCAAGAGAGGAGAGTATTGGTGTGTTTGTCTGCTGATCTAACAAGTAGAATTGCTATATGGATCGCTGCAGCTAGCGACCTCAACCAATTGCAGTTGCTCGATTTTCTCTCTAACTTTCATTGGTGCAAAGGACGGCGGCAATGAGACTGTTAATCGTTGAGGACAATCACGAGCTGGCAGATTGGCTGGCGAGGGCGCTTGAACAGGCACGCTATACTGTCGATGCGGCCCTTGACGGCGAGGAGGCCGAGCATTTGCTCGCCATCGCGAATTACGCGGCTGTCATCCTCGATCTTTCCCTGCCCAAAATCGACGGCATGACGCTCCTCAGGCGCATTCGCCGTGCTGGCAACAAGACACCCGTGATTATCCTGACGGCCAATGCCTCGCTCGACGGACGCGTAGCGGGCCTCGACACAGGCGCCGATGATTATCTTGCCAAACCCTTCGAGCTTGCCGAACTGGAAGCGCGGTTGCGCGCCCTGATCCGGCGAGGGCATGATCTGGCCAATCCGGCAATCGCCGTGGGCGATCTCGTGCTTGATAGCGCCACCCGGCAATTCAGCCTGAACGGCGAGCCTTTGCAGCTTACACCGCGGGAACATTCCGTCCTGGAGTATTTGATTTTGAAAGCCGGGACGACGGTGACTAAGGCCGCGCTTCTGGAGAGTGTATTCGGCTTCGACGCCGAGACGGATCCGAGCGCCATCGAGATCTATGTGCACCGCGTGCGCAAGAAGCTCGAAGGCGGAACTGTCCAGATCGCAACACTTCGAGGCCTCGGATATATGCTGAGGGCACTTTGAAATGAGGTTTTTTCAGCCGCGGTGGCTTGTTGCAGGCCCATTTGCGCGCCTTCGCCACAGCCTTCGTGCCCAGCTATTCGCCTGGGTAACAGTAACGCTCGTCTGCGTACTCTGTCTCAACCTCTATGTCAGCCAGCGCCGTGCCGTCTTCACCGCAAACATTGTCACCGACAACATGCTGCTCGGTTCGGCGCGCATGATCGCAGAAGCGGTGCGCGTCGATCCAGGCGGCACGATCACGGTCGATATTCCCCCAGCTGCCCTCGAGATCTTCGGCACCGGCTATGGCGACCGCGTCTATTATCGGGTGACGACCCCGTGGGGAAATCTCGTTGCCGGCGATCCAGCGCTTGTGCAACCTGAAAAGCTCGCCACCGGCCAGGATATGCGGTTTCGCGACATGGATATCAGGGCGATGGCGATCAATCATCCGGTCGTCGGCCTTGGCAATGACGGCGTCGCGACGGTGACCGTGGCGGTGACGCTGAACAGTGAAGCCGCGCTAAGGCGGAGCCTCTGGATGTCCGATCTCACCAATCAGGTCGTCCTGGTCGTGGCTGCTGGCCTCGTCACCGTGCTGGGTCTGCGGCGTCTTCTAGGGCCGGTGCTGAGGCTCCGCGATGCCGTTCTGGCAAGTCGGCGCGAACGTCTTGAACCCTTCGATCCTGCTAGCGTGCAGACAGAGCTGCAACCGCTTGTGCACGCCCTCAATGATTACATGGGCAGGGTACAGAAGCAGATGGGAGCCCAGCGCCGTTTCGTCGCCAATGCGGCGCATCAGCTCAGAACACCTTTGACCCTACTTGCAACGCAGGCCGGTGTCGCGGCGCGTGAAATGAACGCAACCCGCCGCCACGAGGCGCTGCAGGCGCTGACGCACAGCACCCGGCAGGTATCTCGGCTCGCCGAACAACTTCTTACCCTCACGCGCGCCGAGCCGGGTAGTCGCGCCCCGCGCGCCGAACGCATCGACATGGCAGAGGTCGCGCGCAAGGTGCTCGAGGCCCATGCCGAGGAGGCACTGCGACGCGGCATCGACATCGGTCTTGAGGCGGACGGGCAGTCACCGGTGGTCGGCGACGGCACTATGCTGCGCGAGATGGTCGTCAATCTCGTCGATAACGCATTGCGCTACACGCCGGCGCCAGGCGAAATTACCGTCAGCGTAGCACGTGATAAAACGCATGTGGTTCTAACAGTCGACGATTCCGGTCCCGGCATCCCCGAAAACGAACGCAACCAGGTTTTCGAACGCTTCTATCGCATTATTGGAACGCGAGCTGAAGGCAGTGGGCTTGGTCTTGCCATCGTCCATGAAGTCGTGGACGGTGCCGGCGGCTCCATCGATCTCGGGACATCACCTAGCGGTGGCCTTGCCGTGACAGTCCGTTTGCCGTTGGCCTCATAGCAAAGAGGGGGCCTTTGGCCCCCTCGATAGCAGATTGATCAGCGAACGGGTTAATGTGTCTCAAGGCTTTGTTGCGGGCGCCACTTGGCAAGGCGTTTCTCGACGAGAGTCATCACGTATTCGGCCGCAAGCGTCACGACCATCACCAAAACGATGGCGGCGAACATACCGGCTGCGTCAAAGGTACCCTTGGCGATCGAGATCAGCTGGCCAATGCCGAAGCGCGCGCCGACGAACTCGCCGACGATCGCACCAATGATGGCGAAGCCGAAGGACACATGCAGGCTGGCAAAGATCCAGCTCATCGCCGAGGGGATGACGACGGCGCGAGTAACCTGCCAATCCGACGCACCGAGAATACGGGCATTGGCGATCATGTCGCGGTCGGCTTCACGCACCCCCTGGAAGGCGTTGGCGAAGACCACGAAAAACACCATTACGAAGGCGAGGGCTACCTTGGAAGCGAGGCCCAGTCCCATGATCATGATGAAGATCGGAGCAAGAACGACGCGTGGGATCGAATTGATCGCCTTGATGTAGACCGAGAAAATATCCGAGAGCATCGGGTTGCGCCCAAGCCCGACGCCGACCACGACGCCTGCGATCGAGCCGGTGAAGAAACCAATGAGAGCCTCTTCCATCGTCACCCCGAGATGATACCAAAGAGACCCTTCCGTGGTGCCTTGCGTCGCCCACTCATAAAGACGTTGCAAGACCCCCGAGGGACTTGAATAGAAGAAGGGATCAATCCAGCCGAAATCGGAAGAGAGTTCCCAAAGTCCGAGCGCTGCGACAAGGATCGCGATTTGCCAGAAAAAGACCGTCTGCTTGCGGCGCTTGATCGCCTTAATCGCAGCGCTCTCGATCTCCTTGTCTGATGTGCCCGGACGGAACGAAGTGGTAGCGGTCTCCATGGTGATGCCGGTCATAACGTCATCCTTTCTCACGCTGCTTCACTGGCGCGGCGATAGCTGGTCTCGACCTCCTGGCGCAGGTCGTCCCAGATGGTCTTGCAATAGTCGATGAATGCGTGCTCGTAGCGGATTTCCGAAACGACGCGGGGACGCGGCAGATCGATATGGTAGACGGATTTGACCGTCGCCGGGCCGGCTGTCAGCACATAGACCTTGTCGGCGAGCGCTACGGCCTCTTCGAGGTCATGTGTAACAAAGACCACCGACGCCTTGCGTTCTGCCCAGAGCTTCAGCAGTTCCTCGTGCATGACGGTGCGGGTCTGAACGTCGAGCGCGGAAAACGGCTCGTCCATCAAGAGGATCTCGGGCTCGTTGATGAAGGTCTGGGCAAGTGCTACGCGCTTGCGCATGCCGCCCGAAAGCTGGTGCGGGTAGTGATGCAGGAATTTCGACAGCCCGACGCGGGCAAGCCAGTCTTTGGCGGCCGCCTCTGCGGCGGCGCGCGATCGGCCGCGAAAAAGGGGGCCGGCCATGACGTTGTCGATGACATTCTTCCAGGGAAAGAGCGCATCTTTCTGGAAGGCGAAGCCGACGCGGGGATCGATGCCCTTCACAGGGCCACCCATCAGGCGCACTTCGCCGGCCGAGGGCCTGGCCAGACCAGTGACGAGGTTCAAGGTGGTGGATTTGCCGCAGCCGGTCGGACCGACCACCGCGACGAATTCGCCCCGCTCCACCGTCATGTTGAAGTCCTTAAGCGCCGTCAGCGTCTTGCCGGTCGGGGAAACGAAGCGTCGCGTGACATTGATGAGCTCGATGGCCGGCTCCTGGCCCTGATTTTTGGACATTGGGTCATCCTTTCGGCGGCGCCACTTGCGCTCGCAGACTATAGCTCCGAAGAATCCGCCCCCGCCCGGAGGCGGGAGCGGCCGGGAGGATTGGCTATTGGGCGTTCTTTACGAATTCGGTGGTATAGGTCTTTGACAGGTCGATCTGCTTGCCCTTGACGTTCTTGGAGAACTCCGAGAGTACGGCGAGGACCGTCTTTGGACCATCTTCCGGCATCACGCCGTCGGCCGTGAACATGCCCTTGCCCGCCTCGAGCGCCTTCACGTAGCCGTCCTTGTCACCGACATAAAAATCCTTCGGCATCTTCTCGGCGATCTCGGCGGCGGAATGGCTATTGATAAACTTCAAGGTCTTGACGAAGGCGTTTGCGAGCTTCTGCACCTCTTCCTTGTGCTCATCCACCCAGGCCGTCTCCATATAGAGAGAGGCGGCGGGATAGGTGCCTCCAAGGGCAGCACGTGTGGTCTCCACCGTGCGCAGATCCACGAGCACGCGGGCCTCACCAGTCTTCACGAGACGCGAGATGGTAGGCTCGGTCGTCATGCCGGCCTGGATCTGGTCCTGCTGCATGGCAGCAATGAATGTCGCCCCGGCACCCGCCGGCACAGTGACCATGTCGCCGCCGGAAAGGCCGGCCTTGGATGCCATGTAGAGGGTCAGGAAGTTTGTAGAGGAGCCGAGCCCCGTCACGCCGAGGTTCTTGCCCTTGAGGTCGGCAAGGCTTTTCACGTCGGGATACTTGTTGGAAACGACTTCCACTTCGCCCGGCGCCTGACTGAACTGGACGACAGACTGCACAAACTTGCCCTTGGCCTGAAGGTCGACACAGTGATCATAGAAGCCGACAACACCCTGCACCGCACCGGCGAGAAGCTGGTTTTCGGCGTCAACGCCCGCGGCCTCGTTGAGCAATTCGACATCGAGCCCTTCATCTTTGAAGTAGCCTAATGCTTCGGTCAGCTTGGCCGGCAGATAGATCTGCTTTTCGTAGCCGCCGACCATGATCGTGATTTTTTCGGATGCGCCAGCAAGTGAGGTGGTGGCAAGAAGCCCGGCAATGGCCAGAGCGGACATGGAAAAGGCGCGCACGAAATTGCGATGAAAACGCATGAGATCCTCCCTATTGAGCAGAGCACCGGCGTAACGCTCTCCAAACGCATATCTACCCGGTGCGTAGGAAACGGTTTAGCAGCCCGAGCTTTCAGTCAGCTTTCAGCGCCGCAGTATTTTCGTCGCTGGGTCGCTAAATAGGTCGCGGGCCCTGCCGGACATCGACTTTGCCAATGCGTTACCATTTGCGACGGACACCGTTCGGCCTTGGTTGTTACCTCTGCTCTTCGGTTTCGCACGCTGCCATCTGCCAAAGCTCATGAAAATGTTGAACCGGCCCATGACCGGAGCCCACGCTTAACGTGTCTGCCCGGGCAACGGCCAGCGCAAGGTAAGCCTTTGCATCCGCCACGGCCACCGGCAGCTCAGCACCCTTTGCAAGTTCAGCTGCAAGCGCACTCGAGAGTGTGCAGCCGGTACCATGCGTATTGGCCGTTGGTACCCGCCTCGCCTCGAACCAAGTCAACCCCGAGGCTGTCGCCAGGACGTCGGGGCTTGCGTTGCCAGACAGATGGCCACCTTTAACAAGCACCGCCTTAGGGCCCAAGACACGCAAGCTTTGCGCCTGCTCAGCCATTTCCGCGCGGGTCCCGGCCGTTGGTCCATTAAGGAGTGCTGCAGCTTCCGGAAGATTGGGGGTGAGCAGCGTCGCAAGCGGCAGCAGGCGCCGGGTGAGGACCTCAACCGCTGACAGATCGAGGAGGGCAGCCCCACCCTTGGCCACCATGACCGGATCGAGGACGATCGGGATATTTTGGTGAGGTTCGATCGCCCCAGCGACGGCCTCGGCAATTTCAGCGTTGGCGATCATGCCGATCTTGATCGCGTCAACACGTATATCGGCGAACACCGCTCTGATCTGGTCGGCAACGAAAGCCCCGGGAACCAGCTGCACGCCGGAAACACCCTGCGTGTTTTGCGCCGTCAATGCGGTCAGGACTGCCATGCCGTAGACGCCCCGAGCAGAGAATGCCTTCAAGTCGGCCTGAATTCCGGCGCCGCCCGAGGGATCGGAACCGGCAATGGAGAGGACGTTGCGGATCATCGATGAACCTTTCCGATGCTTTCAGCCAGGGCGCGGGTGGCCGCCTTTGGGTCAGGCATGCCGCAGATCGCGGAGACGACGGCAAGACCGTTTGCACCAGCCGCAAAGACATCCCCGACATGGTCCGCTTTCAAGCCACCGATCGCGACTGCGGGAACGGGGCAAATCCGCACCAGGCGAGCAAGTCCATCAAAACCGATAGGCAGCTTGTGGTCCGCCTTCGTCGGCGTTGCGAACACAGGGCCGACCCCGGCATAATCAACGATTGCCGGATCGATCGCCGCGGCCAAAGGCTCGGTCTCAACAGAAAGCCCAAGGACCATGTCGCGCCCAATTAGGGCGCGGGCAGTCAATGCATCCATATCTTCTTGTCCAATGTGCAGTCCATCGGCACCAATTGCGATCGCAGCCGCCACGTCGTCGTTGACGATGAGCCGTGCGCGGGTACCAGCCAAGGCTGCCTTGAGGACTCGCCCGGTCTCGATCATTCGGGCCGTGTCCGCACCCTTGTCCCGCAGTTGCACGACCGTCGCCCCGCCTGCGACCGCGGCACGCGCGGTCTCCACCATCCCGACGGCAGCACAAAGGTGAGGATCAAGGACGAGGTATAGAGAAAGATCGAGGTATCTCATGCAGCAAACACCCTGACATTGCGATCGAGCGCTAAGGCGTCGAGCGCAGCAAGCGCATCGAGAAACCGCCAAGAAAACGAGCCCGGGCCGTCCGCCCCATTGGCAGCAAACTCACCCGCGACAGCAAAGGTCGCAAGTGCCGCAACTGTCGCGTCAAACGGTTGCTCCGGCCGAACCGCCGCGAAGGCTCCTACAAGGCAGGTCAGGGAGCAGCCAAGCGCGGTTACCCGCGGCATCCATTCGCAACCACCCTCAACCCGGACCGCCCGTTCACCGTCGGTGACGAAATCAACGACGCCGGTCACCGCGACAGTCGCGCCGTGCACCCTTGCGAGCAGCCGTGCGGATTCTTCGGCCTGCTCGACGCCGTCGCGGCTATCCACACCCTGACCGCGGCTTACGCCGCCGGCAAGGGCAATGATTTCGGAGGCATTGCCGCGAATGATGGTGGGACCAAGTTCCAGCAGCCGATCCACAGCCGCACGACGAAAGCCGGTGGCGTAGTGGGCGACAGGATCGAGGACCCATGGTTTTCCCGACTGACCGGCAGCGACGGCCGCCGCTTCCATGCCGCGCAACCAGCCTGACGAAAGCGTACCGATGTTGATCGTCAGCGCGCCGGCGATTGCGGCAAATTCGCCAGCCTCCTCTTCTGCATGCACCATGGCGGGGGAAGCACCAGCCGCCAGAAGCACATTGGCCGCGATATTCATGGCGACGAAGTTGGTGATGCAATGGACGAGCGGCGGTTGCGCGCGCAGTTGGCTGAGCAACGTTCCAGGTGAGGCTTGATCTCGCATCGTGCGCCTTTCGAGCGGGGAGGAAAAACGCAGGGACCACCGAGGAGGCAGGGAGCCCGAGCGACTCCCTCCGCCGGCATTATCCGGTTCAGGTTCAAAGGGTGCTTCTCAGCCCCCCCAATTAGGAGGGCGCCCCTGTCTCTCATTGCCTTCTTGTCGCAGAGAAGCAGGCGCCTGTCATCCATTAAAATGGACGCCTCCAACGCGTTCCTGCTATAGACCCACGAGGGCTCGAGCAGTGAGCAGCTGAGCTACCGGCAAGGGGCACCATGCAAACTCCCTTCGCCTCAGGCTCCTTGATTTAGCTCTCGCCGGCGAACATTAACCGCTTTCTATCCGTCGAACGCATCAACTCAGCGCTGGGACGCAGCGCAAGCGCTAAGAGCGATCGCGAAAACGGCAATAAGACTGCGGAAGCAACGGATTCCGCCAAATTTTCAAAGTCGAGCCGGAAAACTACATAACTCAGAAGACTGCATAACGGGTTGCGCGGTCGGATGATCTTCAGACGCCGCTTTCCTTTACGGCTTCCATGGCCACGAAAGTCGACGTACTGGCAACGAAAGGAAGGCTCGAGATCTTCTCACCGAGCACCAACCGGTAATTGGCAATATCTGACGTGCGAATCTTCAAAAGGTAGTCGAAAGCACCGGCGATCATGTGGCACTCTTCCACCTCCTGCAGCTTGCGCGCGGCGATGTTGAAAGCCTTCAGCGCGTGCTCACGCGTGTCAGAGAGTTTTACCTCGGTGAATGCAACGTGATTCTTGCCCAGTTTTTTCACATCGACGATTGCGCGAAATCCAAGAATATAGCCATCTTCGATCAACCGCTTTAGTCTGACCTGGCAGGGCGTATTGGAAAGGCCCACTTTTTTGGCAAGGTCGGTGATCGACATGCGACCGTCGGCGACAAGCGCCTCGATGATCTTATGGTCGAACTGGTCAATTTCCCTGGCATTTGTTGCGATGCTCACCATATTCCCTCAAACGTCTACTATAATTAGGCGATTATAGTTCATTCGGCCCATTTTCAAGTGAAATCACCTTTCTGCGAACTGCTATGTTTTGTTCACAATCCCGACCTGGAGCAAAGACATGACAATCCCCCGCGATACGGTGGCGAATAAGACCGGTGACACGCAGCCTGGCGGGGTAAATCCGTTCGACGGGTTTGCACCGGCAGTCCGGCCGCAAAGCGATTTGCGGCGTGCCATTACGGCGGCTTACCGCACGCCGGAGACCGTCTGCGTCCCACATCTCCTTGAGGCCGCCACGCTTCCGGAGAAGGTCAGACTGGGTGCGGCAAACACCGCTCGCAAGCTAATTGAGGCGCTCCGCGCCAAACACAAGGGCACTGGCGTCGAAGGGCTTGTTCACGAATATTCCCTTTCAAGCCAGGAAGGCGTTGCACTCATGTGTCTCGCCGAAGCTTTGCTACGCATTCCCGATACGGCGACACGCGATGCCCTGATCCGCGACAAGATCGCTGAAGGGGATTGGAAGTCTCATCTCGGCGGTGGCCGCTCACTCTTCGTTAACGCAGCAACCTGGGGACTTGTGGTGACCGGCAAGCTCACCGCGACGGTCAATGATCGCAACCTCTCGGCAGCACTGACCCGCCTGATTGCACGATGCGGCGAGCCTGTCATCCGCCGCGGCGTCGACATGGCTATGCGCATGATGGGCGAGCAATTCGTCACGGGCGAGACAATCGATGAGGCGCTCCAGCGAGCAAAACCGCTGGAACAGCGCGGTTTCCGCTACTCCTATGACATGCTCGGCGAGGCAGCGACGACATCGGCAGACGCTGAGCGGTATTACAGGGATTATGAAGCTGCGATCCACGCTATCGGCAAAGCCTCCGACCGGCGTGGCATCTATGAAGGTCCAGGCATTTCGATCAAGCTTTCGGCCTTGCATCCCCGCTATTCAAGAGCTCAGAGCGCGCGCGTGATGGGCGAGCTGTTGCCGAAGGTCAAGGCACTTGCATTGATTGCCAAGTCCTATGACATCGGCCTCAACATCGATGCCGAGGAAGCCGATCGGCTTGAGCTGTCGCTGGATATCTTCGAGACGCTATGCCTCGATGAGGACCTTGCGGGCTGGAATGGTATGGGTTTCGTCGTCCAGGCCTACGGCAAGCGTTGCCCGTTCGTGCTCGATTTCATTATCGATCTTGCTCGCCGCGCCGGTCGCCGCATCATGGTTCGCCTCGTCAAGGGCGCCTACTGGGATGCCGAAATCAAACGCGCACAGCTCGATGGTCTAGAAGACTTCCCGGTCTTTACCCGCAAGATCTATACCGACGTTTCCTACATTGCCTGCGCCAAGAAGTTGCTGGCGGCGACCGACGCCGTCTTCCCCCAATTTGCGACCCACAACGCGCAGACGCTCGCCACCATCTACCACGCGGCTGGTTCGGACTATTATGTCGGCAAGTACGAGTTCCAGTGCCTGCACGGCATGGGAGAGCCGTTGTACGACGAGGTTGTCGGCCGACAGAACCTCAATCGTCCGTGCCGCATCTACGCTCCCGTCGGCACCCATGAAACCCTGCTTGCCTATCTAGTTCGCCGCCTTCTGGAAAACGGCGCCAACTCCTCCTTCGTCAATCGGATTGCCGACCCCAATGTCTCGGTCGACGAACTCGTTGCCGACCCTGTCGAGACAGTCGCCAAGATGCAGGTACCCGGCCAGAAGCATGACAAGATTGCGCTTCCCTCCGACCTGTACGGCCAGCGCCGCAACTCTGCCGGTCTTGATATCTCCAATGAGATCACCCTACAGGCGCTGACAGAAACACTGAAGGCGAGCGCCACGGTCCTGTGGACGGCCGCGCCAACCAGCCAAACCGCTGTAGCGCCAGCGGCCCGCGACGTCTTCAACCCGGCCGACCACCGAGACGTTGTCGGCACCGTGCGTGAAGCAACCGCAGAAGAGGCTGCGGCGGCCGCGGTGATCGCACTGAAGGCCGCGCCCTCCTGGGCATCGGCATCGCCGACTGAAAGGGCCGCACTGCTCGAACGCGCTGCCGACATCATGCAGGCAAAAATGGAAACCTTGCTCGGCCTCATTATCCGCGAAGCGGGCAAATCGCTGCTGAACGCGATCGCCGAGGTGCGCGAGGCCATTGACTTTCTACGCTACTATGCTGAGCAGACCCGCCGTACGCTGGGGCCATTGCATGCCCCACTCGGACCGATCGTCTGCATCAGTCCCTGGAACTTCCCGCTTGCAATTTTTACTGGGCAGGTCGCTGCGGCGCTTGTCGCCGGCAACCCGGTACTTGCCAAGCCAGCAGAAGAAACCCCGCTGATTGCCGCCGAGGCGGTTCGTATCCTTCATGAAGCTGGTATTCCCACCGACGTCGTACAGCTCGTTCCCGGGGACGGAAGGGTAGGGGCCGCCCTGGTCGCAGCGCCAGAAGCCGCCGCCGTTATGTTCACCGGCTCAACTGAGGTCGCCCGCCTCATCCAGGCAGAACTTGCAAAGCGCCTGTCGAAGGACAACAAACCAATCCCCTTGATTGCCGAAACCGGGGGGCAGAATGCCATGATCGTCGACTCGTCGGCGCTCGCCGAACAGGTCGTTGGTGACGTGATCGCCTCGGCCTTCGACAGCGCCGGACAGCGTTGCTCGGCGCTCCGCATCCTGTGCCTGCAGGAAGACGTCGCCGATCGCACCCTATCCATGTTGAAGGGCGCGCTGCGCGAGCTTTCGATCGCCAATACCAACCGGTTGGCTTCCGACATTGGCCCGGTGATCACCACTGAAGCCAAGAATATCATCGAGGCCCACGTGGCCGTCATGGCCAGCGCCGGCTGCGCGATCGAGCGCGTTGACTTGCCGGAGGCGACCAAGAACGGAACCTTCGTGGCACCGACCATCATCGAGATCAACAGCATCTCGGAGCTCAAGCGCGAGGTTTTCGGCCCCGTTCTGCACGTCATCCGGTGGCGACGCCAGGACCTCAGCCGCCTGATCGACGAAATTAATGCGACCGGTTACGGCCTCACCTTCGGCCTCCACACGCGCCTCGACGAAACGATCGCGAATGTCACGTCACAGGTGAAGGCTGGCAACCTCTACGTAAACCGCAATATCATCGGCGCCGTTGTCGGGGTCCAACCCTTCGGCGGCCGTGGTTTGTCCGGCACCGGTCCCAAGGCGGGCGGACCGCTTTATCTTGGGCGGTTGGTCACGAGGCCGCCGATTCCGCCGCAGCATAGCTCCGTCTACAGCGACCCTGCTCTTTCCGACTTTGCGAAATGGCTGGATCAGCAGGGCCTTCCTGAGGATGCGGAAATGGCGCGCCATCTCGGCAGCCAGTCTGCACTGGGGCTAGAAGTCGAACTGCCAGGCCCCGTCGGCGAACGCAATCTCTATGCGCTTCATTCCCGCGGCGCGATCCTCTGCGCTCCGGCGTCGCGAACCGGCCTCATTCGCCAGGTCTCCGCAGTGCTCGCCACCGGAAACAGCGCTGTCATTGATGGCGAAGACAGCCTTCGCTCGATGCTGAAAGGCGTTCCCGCCAGTGTCGCCCAGCGCATTTCCTGGCAGGCGGCATCCACGGCGCCAAAGGCAGGCGCATTGATCGAAGGCAACGCCGACCGCGTCTTAGCGATGCTGGCAAAAGTCGCCGCGTTGCCGGGCCCGCTGCTACTTACTCAGTGCGCCTCAAGCGAAGAGCTCGAGGCCAATCCGGATGCTTACTGCCTCAACTGGCTTCTGGAGGAAGTGTCGACCTCCATCAACACCGCGGCAGCGGGCGGAAATGCCAGCCTGATGTCAATAGGATAGGCGCAAGCGTCACCTTGTTTCAGCCGGCACCGTCGTCTGGCTTTCACAGGCAACGTCAATACCTTGCTACCGCATCGCAAAGAGTTCCTGGTGGAAGCGCTGAGCCACGGGAAAGCCTTGTGTGGCGAAGTCGCGCTTTAGTGCTTCGCCGAAGCCAATCGGGCCACAAAACCAGATGCTCGCTTCACGCCATTTGGGAACGGAGGCTCGAACGCGCTCGGCCGTTAGTCGGCCGTCGCGCGCATCGACCCACAAATGCAGTCGGACCTCAGCGGCCTCGGCGTCCGCGGCCAGGTTGGCGAGGGCTTCTTCATCAACATCGGCGGTGCTGTGGAACAGATCCGCCGTCTGCCCGACTGGCCAGTCAGGCGCTGCCTTCTGCAAGGCCATGTGCTTCATGCGCGCGACAAAGGGCGTGATACCGATTCCGCCGCCGATCCAGATCTGATGCGTGCAGTCGTCATCAAAGGTAAAACAGCCATAGGGGCCTTCTATTTTCACCTCTTGTCCGACCCGAAGCTTATCGCGCAGGCGGCCGGTGTGGTCGCCCAGTTCCTTTGTGATGAAGGAGATCCTTGGCCTTTCGGGATGCCATGCCGAGGCAATAGTGTACGGATGGGCACCCTCCGCGACGTCGGACGTGGCGAAGGCGAACTGACCGGGCTTGTGTCCCGGCCACCCCCGCGGCACCTCGATTTCGGTTTCGAGCGCGCGCACCCCTGAATAATAGCGCAGAGAGAGGATCTTGCCCTTCACTTGCCGGTTCGCACCCACCCGACGCAAGAGGACGATGACAGCCGCGCATGTGCCGTAGACCAGCAGCGCTGCGGTCAGCCAGCCAACCGGCGATGTCCAATAGCTGAGCTTGATAAGCACAACCGTGTGAAACACCAGAGCCAGATAGGCGACGGCAAGGAGACGGTGCGTCTTGTAGAACATCCGATAGGGAACATAGCGAATAAGTGCCAGTGCTATCAGCAGCACAACAGCATAAAAGGTCCATTCTCCAACACCTTCCGCGGAACCGCGCAAACTCAACAGGAATGCCTGGAAGGGATCCTCGATCAAAGGTCTGTCGCCGCGCACCGGACGCTCGAGCCAGCCCCAGCCCGCTGCCCATTTCGGTCCCTGCGCCCAGAGCCAATGCAGGACCGCAACGACGAGGGCCGCGATTCCGAGCCACTTGTGCAGGCGATACATTTTGTCGAGGCCACCAAACCAAGCCTCCGGCCAGCGCGGCCGCAGCGCCACCGCCATCGCGAGGCTCATGCAGCCGATTGCGATGATGCCGGTGAACTGCATCATCAACGTACGGATGTCAAAAAAGCTGGCTGACTGAAGGGCCGATGGTTCAGCAACCAACCATAAAAGGGACAAGAGCGCGAGCACGCCCCAAAATGCACACTTTAGGTTTCGCATAGGGCGCCACCTCTAGGATGCCCCGCTTTTCCCAGAAGAACTCTGGCGCGCGGATCATTCGGCGAACATGGCGTACAGGGTGGTATTCTCAATAGCAGTTCAACCAATTTTACGGGACGCATCGAGGTTCAACAGTCTTCAACCCATGTCCGCCGGACCTGTGGTCGCGGCGATCAAAAGGCAATGAAATCCGGCAATCAGCCTTCGATCCATGAGCAGTGTTGCGCTTTGATCCGACAAGCCCTTTGATGGGTCCTCGCGACGAGGACCCTGTCGGGGGCAATCATGGATGGAACTCACCTGTTTGAACTGGTGATCGCGATGTTTCTTGCGATCATCGCGCTCAACTACGCGGCGCACAGATTTGGACTCCCGCCCTCGGTCGCATTGCTTACCGGAGGGGCAACATTGGCGTTCCTTCCGGGTCTGCCGACAATCACAGTCGATCCAGAGCTGGTTCTCGTTATCTTCCTCCCGCCGCTTCTGCTCGACGGCGCTTGGGCCATCGCTGTCGCACGACTGCGCCGTCACATGGTCGGCATCGCGTCGCTGGCCGTCGGGGCGGTGTTCTTCACCTGCGCCGTCGTGGCCGTGGTGACCCATTTCCTTTTTCCGTCGCTTCCGTGGGCCGTCTGCGCGGCGCTCGGCGCGATCGTATCGCCGCCCGACGCCGTTTCCGCCCGCGCCGTGCTGGAACGCGTAAGGCTGCCGCGCCGGCTCCAGATCTTGCTTGAAGGGGAGAGCCTCCTGAACGACGCGAGCGGCCTGGTCCTTTTCCGTTTTGCAGTTGCTGCCGCCGCCACAGGTACCTTCAGCTCGGTGGGGGCGGTTGGCAGCTTCCTCCTGCTGGCGGTTGGTGGTGCGCTCGTCGGCGTCGTGGTCGGAACCGCGTGGGTGAAGTTCGTCCGCCATCTTGGCGACGAATATCTGATTATCGCAGCTACGACGCTGCTCGCCTGGATTTCCTATCTGCTAGGAGAACAGCTTCACGTTTCAGGTGTCATCGCCACCGTCACCACCGGCCTGATCGCAACCTGGCACCAGCATACGGTACTGTCGGCAGCAACGCGCATGCGCGGGACGTCGTTCTGGACCGTTATGGTCTTCTTGATGGAGGCTGCGGTCTTCATATTGATCGGTCTGTCCTTACGCGATGTCGTCGAGCGCGGCGGTGGCTTTGGCACCGTAATTGCGTCAATGGGACTGCCAGCCATCGCTATTCTCGTCGCCCTTGTCGTCGCGCGCTTTGCCTGGGTTTTTGGATCCGATCTTGCCATCAAGGTCTGCAAGGCCCTGGGGCTGGCCCGAACGCGGCCTCTCGGTGTCGGCGCCGCGACCGTCCTGAGCTGGGCGGGCGTGCGCGGCGTCGTGACGCTCGCCCTTGCCCTCAGCTTGCCGGAAGGATTTCCTGGCCGCGACCTTATTCTGGTAATGTCGTTCGCCGTGATTTTGGGAACGGTGCTCGTTCAAGGCACGACGTTGGGGCGCGTAATCGCCTGGGCGAAACTGACCGAGCCAGACTCGGAAAGAGCCCGCCTGACAATGAGTGAGGCCGAAGCTGCAATGGCGAAGGCGCAACTGACGACCATCCAAAGGCTAGCATACGACGCCGAAGGAAAACTCATCCATCCTCGATTGCTGGAACAGTATCAGCGCAGGGCGGCGGCGATCGTCGACTATGCCGCACGAACCGAACATTATGTACCAGTCCTCCATGCTCATTTCGACGTCGTCCTTGAGGCAGTAGCATCCGGACGCCGCGAACTCATTCGCCTTCATCGCGCCGGCGAGATCGATGATGAAACCCTGCAGGAACTTGAGCGGGACCTCGACCTCGAGGAGTTGAGTGCGATCTCCGCAAAGGCATGAGACTGCAAGATGGGTTGCTACTTTTCTGTTCGCCAACGAGTGCCGTCGAATAGGGGGCAGGATTCTGCCGGCAGATCGACTGGCTTGATATCAAGGCGATCGGCTCGATATCGAATTAAATAGCCCGACGCCGGTCAATTCTGTCAGCTCGTCCATAAGTCTATCCTGATAAGCCGCGTCCGTGACCTCTGCGGCTGGTTGGCGCTGCTGGCGGTGATACCAATAGGCACCGCTTGCCTTCGCAGCCTCGTCGTTGCTCGTCGCCAGCCAGGTCTGGGTCTGATAGCCCATCTTTAGATCATCAGGCGCTCCAGGCCCGCCCATCTTGGTCGGCACCCAGCCGGGATCAACAGCATTGCTGATGACCTCGGTCCAGTGCCGCGCGACGGCGGCCGCGATGGTGGCGACATAGAGCTTGCTTTCCGAATAGGCTTGGCTTGTATTCCACGCGCGCCTTTTCCAGTCGATGTCGTCTATCAGTCCACCGCCACTCCGGTGCATTCCACTGCTTAGATAAACCAAACGATTGGGGCGATCGATCCAGGCCGTAAGCAGGTAAGGTGCCAACGTGTTGACTGCAAGAATCTTCGCATGACCTTCCAGCGTGCTCCCACGACTTCTCTCGGAGTAGATACCAGCATTGTGGATGACGGTGTCCATGCGCCCGATCTTGTTGACCTGTTCCGCAATGGAACGTGTCTCCGCGCCGCTGCTAAGATCGCCGATGACAACCGCCAAAGCTTTAGGTCGCAGGTCGGCTACGGCCAACGCCCTCTCGTTGGAGCGAGCATGCAACACGACCTCATGGCCGTCATCCATCAAAGTGCTTGCTGCGGCCAATCCCAGACCGTCGGTGGATCCTGTAATGAAGATACGGCTCATGGTGATCGCCTCCCGGCTTGTTGTCATGGCAGAAATAGGCAGGGGCGATCGGTAGGCCACCCTCACATATATGAGGAGCGCACTCGCCATCCCGCTTCGTTCAATCAAATTGAGAGTCGTGTCCGAAACAGGATTTCCTTGGGACGGCAGGACCTTTCAGGCTTCGCTCCAGGAAGCTTTTGACGAACACATTCCGCAACCGACGCACAGCCATAGATCTAGGTAGCCACTAACTATCGCCCAAGGCCTTTATGACCCGGTGGACTTTGAGACCGGTTCGACGATATTAGGCCCGGCTCGAAGAGATCGAGGGCAAAGCATAAAACTCCAGGCGAACCGCGACGAGGATGCCGAAGGTAAGGGCATCGCGCATCCGACCGTGAAGGCGCCGCAATGGCCGCGGCAGGAAGCGGCGCCGGCCGCCCTGTAATACCTCTTCAGGCAGGCTCGCATCGCCCGGCAAACAGATCCGCATGGGCGGCAAACAGCCCGGTCAGCCTGTCGATGACAGTTCGCACCTCCGGGCGCTGGCGCTCATCCTCATGCACGGTGATCCAGATGTCGTAGGTGAGACTGTCGATCACTGGCCCGGCGCGCACGAGACCATGTTCGGCATCGCCCATGAAGCACGGCAGCAGGCCGCGGCCGCCGCCGCCACGGATGAGATGGAGCAGCATCAGCGGCGTATTCGTCCAGCTGGTGATCCAGTGATCCGGCTGCTCGAAGGTCCATTTGTCGGCCGGTGTCATCGCAATCTCCGTTCCGAGCGAAATCCAGTTGTGATTGGCGGTGTTGAAAGTGGCGGCCTGATAGGCGGCGTGAGCAACGGAAACCGAACGGCGCGTGGCGAAATTTCCGCGCTCCGGGCGGCCATGCATGATGGCAAGATGCGCCTCGCGGTAGGTGAGATCGAGGCCGGTATCGAGCGCCTTGTAGCACATGCGGAACCGGTCTTCCGGTTGCCAGACTTCGGGCAGGTGGCCGGCGATGAACCATAACATCCAGGCATCCGCCCCGGTCGAAACGATTGGCAGGCTCAAGACGTCGCTGCGCCAGTCGGCGATCGTCTCTGCCGCCTCCTGCATGACCTGAACGCGCTGGAGCAGCGTCTCCCCATCCTTAGCCAGCAGATAACCGGTCGGGCCACGACGGAAGAGCGTGCGCCCCGTCGCCCGCTCCAGCGCCAGCATACGCCTGCCGATCGTCGGCGCGCTGAGGCCCGTGCGTGCCGCAGCACCCGTCAGGCCGCCCGATGTCGCCACATGGAAGAAGAGCTGCAGATCATCCCAGCTTGCCTCTTTCATGAATGAAAACCCCCTTTTATCCGCGCGTCTACCTTTGCGGGTGGTTGCGCCTTAGGTCAGTTGCATCTGACATAAATGGAGGCAGGATGATGCTTCTCAACTGGATCATGCTTTCAATCGAGCTTTGCAGAATAAGGGGCAAGCAGAGGAAAGACCCGCTCGCCGATCCGCTCGATGCGCCGGAATGGGATGGCCTGCGGTGGGCCTTGCCGCTTCTGAGCCGGATGGCGCAGAGACCTTACAAGGTCGATCAGGCATCGGCGCCGAAGAATCAAGTGAAATGCGCGATGACGGCGTCAGGCTACTCGGGAATGAAGTGACCGAAGGAACTTCACCCTACACCGTTTCCGCCCAGGCGCGCCAGGGCTCGAGTCCATCCTCGCCCTTCAGCGTGCGCCGTTTTCGCCCCAGAGCATCAGCAGAGGCATATCGAGTTTCTAGCCACACGCGGCGAGGGCAGGCGCGGCGCGCGACCAGCACGTGCGCGTCCGGGGCGACCATTAAGACAGAGATCTGCTCAAGCGACCACTCTATGAGAACAACGATCGTCTCAGTTCTGCCCGGCAACCAAAAACATCTCGCGCTCCACTTGAGGCGCATTGGCGGCTTTTTGAGACTGCAACCGTTGCTCGGCAGCGAACGCGGGCAGCGGCTTCCCGAAGAAATATCCTTGCAGGGAACGACAGCCGAGTTCAAGCAGACGAGCGACCTGACCAAAGGTCTCCACGCCCTCTGCCGTAACCTTCAGGCCGAGCTTTTTTGCCAGATCAAACACAAGTTCGACAATGGCCATGCTGGAGGAGTCGGCGAGCATGGTGTCGATGAAGCTTCTGTCGATCTTGATGATATCCACGGGAAGGCTCCGCAGATGAGTGAGGGAAGCGTAACCGGTTCCGAAATCATCGAGAGCGACCAGAACGCCCTTGTTGCGCAAACGCTGCAAGGTCTCGGCGACCTTTTCCTCCGATCCTTGCATAAACACAGTTTCAGTGACCTCGAGCAACAGGTGATTAAGCGGCACACCATGACGGCTGAAGGTTGCGCGAATTCGTGTTTCGAGGTCACCTCGCATGAAATCAGCGGTGCTGATATTGATGCCAACACGGCCGAATGACAGGCCATCATCAAGCCATCGACGCATGTCGGCCGCTGCATGTTCGAGCATCTGGGTAGTGACCCGGTGCGAGATGGTGGCGTCGGTGAGCGCCTCATGAAACTGCGCCGCCGCAATGATACTGCCGTCACTGCGTGACATGCGCACCAGCGCCTCGAACCCTATGACATCCCCGTTGGCGCTGGAGACGATTGGTTGGTAGTGAGGCGACAATCTGTTTTCCAAGATCGCCTGTTCTAATTCCCTGGTCGTCTTGAGCCTCCGTTCAATTCGAGTCCGCAACCCGGACTCGAATTGAACGTAGCCACCCCGATGTGTCTCCTTGGCATGGTAAAGCGCGAAATCGGCATTTTGCGAGAGTTCACTGACGCTTTCGCAATGTGCAGCAAATGCCCCGCCAATGGTAATTTTGGGGGTAATTGTCGACCCGTCGATCTTCAATGGGCGCGTGACGCATCGTATGAGCCGTCGAGCGATTGCCATGACGCTGCGCGCGGTGGATGCCTCTTCAACGGCAATTGCGAATTCGTCGCCCCCGAGACGGAAGATCACACCGCGGTTACGGAGCGCTCGGGTCAGTCGTTTTGCAACCTCCTTCAGGAGCACGTCGCCGGCGGCATGCCCCAGCGTATCGTTCAGCTGCTTGAGGCTATCGACATCCGCCAGCAGCAAAGCGAAGTCCGGCTTCTTCTCTCCGTAGCGAGCCTCCATGTAGCAATTAAAGGAGGCCCGGTTTCGAAGCCCGGTAAGGCCGTCCGTGTTAGCCGCTTGTATCAGCCGCTGCTCGTGTCGATGACGATCTGAGATGTCTTGCAGGATCCCAAAGAGGCGGCGGGGGACGCCGTCGACGTGCTCGATATCGCTGACG
The DNA here is from genome assembly GCF_000312665.1 of Rhizobium mesoamericanum STM3625. GTDB lineage: Bacteria > Pseudomonadota > Alphaproteobacteria > Rhizobiales > Rhizobiaceae > Rhizobium > Rhizobium mesoamericanum. The sequence continues at coordinate 1,471,159 of NZ_HF536773.1, forward strand.
ATGTGCACCCATCGCTCCTCCCCGTCAGGGGTTATGATCCGATACTCCTTATCGACACCTGTGCCGGCGCCACTAAGGGCGTTTCGAATTCTTGTTGCTACACCCGCGCGCTCTTCAGGCGCATAGCAGGAAAGCACCTTTTCGCTGGTCATTACGGTGCCCACGGGTAGGCCTACCGTGCGATAGACCTGATCCGACCAGACAATCTGGCCGGTTTGCAGATCCATTTCAAAGCCGCCGACTTTCGCTGATTGTTCGGTCTGCTCGAAACGCGCTTGTCTCAGCTCAAGCTCGCGCTGCTGCTCCTTCAGAATCGATTTCTGCCGGTGTTCGCGGACCAATCCAATAACCACAGTTGCGAGCTTCTCCAAACGGTTCAGCTCCACATGCCCAAAACTGCGGACCTTCCTATCCATGACACAAAGACTGCCGTAACACGTGCCGTTCTCGATCAGCGGCGCACCCGCATAGGAGCGGATAGCGGACCCTCCATTGACGAAGACGTTGTCTTTGAAGCGCAAATCGGCGGCCGCGTCCGATACTGTCAGGGGCTGCATGGTATCAGTAACATGCGCGCAAAACGAATGCAGGCGGGGAGCTTCTTGGAGATCCACGCCGATTCTGGCTTTAAACCATTGGCGATTTCGATCCACGAGAGAAACGAGTGCAATCGGCGCTTCAAATATGCAGCTCGTCAGTTCCACGATGGAGTCAAACTCCGGTGTGGACGCTGTGTCCATGATGTCGGCGAGCAGCAAAGCGTCCAGTCTCGTCCTCTCCGATGCCTTTGTGGTCATCTGACAGTGCCCTTTGCGATCAAAGTTACCGACGTGAGGGCAGCGTTCACGTTTTCAGACTGCAGATTGCCGAGAAGAAGAAAAGCCGTCCTGACTGCTACACCTGAGAACTGCTGGAATGATTTGGTGTTTTCGTGAATTGACAAGGCCGGCCTCTTGGAAGGGATCAAAATGAAAAGGTGCTCGCGACACACTCTGAAACCCGCCGTCATGGCGACCAGGAACGAACAGTACCCAGCAGATAGCCCTAAAATGAAGGGCGACCGTTGAGAATGTGTAAAACGCCCTCCTTAAATAAGAACCTCCTTATGAGAAGTTCACCACAGCTCGCCCGCGGTCGCCGAATTAGTTCACTTTAGCGAAGGCACCGCTCCCGCCGTAAACACATCGCGCAATCCCGCGCAGTTCGACCTTTCGCCGGATGTAGCGGAGCAAAAGCAATCATCGCGCCAGTGCGTCTTTCGGAAATCCGGCAGCCAGGCAATCGATGAACTTGCGCACCGCAGGTGGCAGGCCGCGGCGCGTCGTGAACACGAGATGCACCAGACCTCGTACCCCACGCCATGCGGGCAGGACACGCACGAGCTTGCCTTCATCCAGCGCCTGGCGGCAATTGTGGTCCGGCAGGAGTGCGACGCCAAGTCCCGCCACTGCCGCGGCGCGCACGGCCGTGAAGTCGGCGCAACTCATCCTTGGGGCGTGATTTAATATATGTCTCTGGCCATCTTCGGTCTCCAGATGCCAGTCGACGTCGCCCAACTCGTCGCTGCTCGCGAGTGTCGGATGGCTGCCGAGATCATCGATCCCGGTGATTCCGCTAGCAACCTGAGGGCTGGCAACAAGGACGCGGACAGAGCTGCCCAGCGAGCGCATGGTCAGCGATGCGTCGCTGTCGAGCGAGGTACGTACGCGCAGTGCGACATCGATACGCTCCTCAATCAGATCGACCGGGCGGTCGATGGCGACGAGTTGAAGGCGCACCTTCGGATGCAGCTGCAGGAACTCATTCAGAAGCGCCGAAATCGGCTCAACCAAACCAGTCGGGCAGCTCATACGGATCAGCCCGTGCGGCTCCGACTGAGCCGCGGCTACCAACGCTTCCGCCCGCTCGGCTTCAGCGACCATCGCCCTGCATCGTTCGTAAAAGGCTTGGCCGACATCCGTCACACGGAAGCGGCGGCTCGAGCGCTCGATCAGCCGAACGCCGAGCCGCGCCTCGAGTGCCGCAATGCGTCGGCTAAGCTTCGATTTTGGCTCACGCAGGGCGCGTCCCGCGACGGCGAACCCGCCATGCGTAACCACTTCGACGAAGTAGACAAAGTCGTTCAGGTCATTTCGGGTCATCGTTCCTCCTTTGGAACGCTGGGTAACATTTTTGCCCACTGTTTGCATCAGCGTTCTACTGCCATCTTCTTGTCAACAGCAATGCGCTGGATACGAGGAGTATGACAATGACAAAGAAGTTCGAGAATAAGGTCGTGGTTGTAACGGGCGGCACGAGCGGCATCGGGCTGGCGACCGCGAAGGCTTTTTCTGAGGAAGGCGCGTCGGTGTTCATCACCGGCCGCCGGAAGGAGGCGATGGAGGCCGCCGTCAAGGCAATCGGCGGCCGCGTGACAGGTGTCCAGGGCGACATGGGCAAACTGGCCGATATCGATCGGCTCTACGATGCCGTCCAGCAAAAGCATTCCCACATCGACATCGTGTTTGCCAATGCCGGCGGCGGCGAATTCGCCCCCCTCGGCGCGATCACCGAAGAGCACTACCAAAAGACCTTCGACACCAACGTCAAGGGCGTGCTGTTCACCGTGCAGAAGGCTCTTCCGTTGCTGCGCGACGGCGGCTCCGTCATTCTCACGTCCTCGACGACCAGCATCTCGGGCACCCCTGCCTTCAGCGTCTATTCTGCAACGAAGGCCGCCATCCGCAACTTTGCCCGCAACTGGATCCTCGATCTGAAGGATCGCCATATCCGGGTCAACGCGATCAGCCCCGGAGTGACCGACACCGCGGGTGTGGAGGAGCTTTTTGGCAATGGCGAAAGCGCCGAAAACACAAAGAACTATCTCGCAAGCCTTATCCCGGCCGGCCGTATTGGCAAGCCGGAAGAGATCGCCAAGGCGGTGATGTTCCTTGCCTCGGATGACGCGTCCTTCGTCAACGGCATCGAGCTCTTTGTCGATGGCGGCCACGTCCAGATTTGAGTCACGAGCGAACCGGAGAACGACCATGGCAGACATAGAAACCCTGCTCGAACGGAATCTCCACGGAATCTTCGCGGAGGGCGATGAAGCCCTCCGCCGGAAGGTTGCAGAAGAAATCATGCACAACGACGCCGTCTTCGTCGAACCGCACGGGGTCTACAGCGGCAGGGATGAAATCGTCAGAATCGCGGGGGTCATCCGCGCAACGCATCCGACGTTCAGATACACGCCGCTTGCTGGGCCGGAAGTCCTTCATGACCAGGCCGGACGGGTGAAGTGGGTGGCCGGAGAGCCGGGCAAGCGTCCGGTCTACGCCGGAACTGACTTCATCGTAGCAAGAGATGGGAAGATTGCCGCGATCTATCTCTTCTTCGATGGTCAACCCGATCCGACCGGACCTGCGTTGCCCACCTGAGACCGCGCTGGTTGGTTATCCTATTCCAACAAAAACCCTAACTTACGACAAAGACGCCTCTGAACTCCTTCACCGTTCAGCTTGGCGAGGAGCTTCGGGGTCAAGAACATCAACGTCAATGCAGCCCCTCCCGGCCGGGTTCGCACCGGGTGTTCATGCCTCGACCGTCTTGTTTCCCGACGCCGGCACGATGGCAAGACACGGGCAAAAAATACACCTATGCCACGCGAGGCACACCAACGAGCGACGCTTTAATCGGCGCCACCCAATAAACTGGGGAGGGCGCGGCTAGCACCTTTCTCGTCCCGAGCGGGCTTGCTGCGGTCAGGATGGCGCTCCTGGCGTATACCTTTCTCGCCGGGATCACGCACTGATCGTCGATTTCCGCCTTTGCTATGGAGGGCATAAAAATACACCACGAGCCTTCCGCTGGAACATGTGTTGCTCGCAGCAACTACGGCGACGGTTAGCTGGAAGTCGGGAAGGTAGTCCCTTCACTCGGGCCAATTTGCAAGGGAAACCGTTTTAAACCGCGTGCGTTATTTGGCGTTATGTTCCTATAGTCCACAAACTCTATGGACTATACTCCTGAAAACTCGGAGTTTGAAGGAGATTGAGATGAGCGCCTCGAGGCATTGCGCGCGGCTTTCTCGAATCCGTGATCAGCTGGAAACCCAGCTTTTGCTGCACGAAGCCCGGGATTGCTTCGACGAGTACGACCACGACGGTGGTATCGAAGCTGAACTGCGCGACCGCATTTTTGAGATCGGCAATGAGCTTGCAAATATCTGCGGCCCTTACGAACATCACGACGCGCATGTCGAACGACTTTCCGAATATAAACCCGGCCTGATTCAACGCGCCCTGTCATCTTTGGCGGGTCTCAGGCCTCTAGCCCATCGATAACACGCGAAAGGAAGAGCGATGTTGCGATCACTCGCGCGCTGGCTTTGGCGGAGGTCTAGGAAAATAGAAGACCCCGCGCACCTGGAACCAGGACGACAACCGATCCACGCCAGTGAAGATGACCAATATTTAGCTCGATCCTACGAGCTCTATTACTGGGGCGCTGTACCAGGGCCGTGGTACTAGCCTCAACGACGAAGTGTAAGCACTGTTCAAGCCTGCCCGTTTGGAGGGCAGCATCTGGAGAAGGCGCGGTCAATATGAGAGACGCCAATCATACGGTGACGACAGCCGAGCTTATAAGGGCGTCTACCGAGTTGCCGGCGCTGGATGCCAGGCAGCGACGCCTAATCATCACCCGCTTGGTCCACGCGCTCCTTGAACACGTCGAGGTGCTGGAGGATGCTCCTTCACAAAGTTCAAGGGTCACTCATCTCGGCCGAACACTTCTGACTATGGCCGAGAGCGTGGCGACTGCCGACGACACCGCGTTCTCAGCGGTGCTCTTGGAAGCGGCGATCCTCCTGCGGAAGCTTGACGCCGTGACCGCACGCCGCGTGCCTCTCCTGCCGAATTAGAGTTTAAACCAACCTCTCGCGATCTAGCGCAATGAGTATCACGGACCGGTTTGTTCTCAGGCTGGTTGATGCCCGGCACCATGTTCGATGTCATGCGATCAGGTGGCTCGATCCCTCAACGTTGATGTGGCCCTACGAGATCTGAGTGCCGCAAGGGCGGCTGTACAGCATGGAGCAGGCATTGACTTGCGCCGTTCGAAAGCCTTGGGTTAGGTGCTGACGTTGGCCCGCGCAGAGACAAAGTCAAAAAACCTCATCAAGGCGACCAATTGCCATCATTGATCGCGCTTTAGACGCAGACGGGCTCCTGTGTAATCGCCATTGGTAATTTCAACACCGTGAGCGGCATAGGCGCTGCTTTGATTTTTTCCTTAGTTGCTTCCGTAGCGCTGCCGGTTGTTTCGAAGCGATGCACGGTTGAAAAAGCGATTCCAGCCTTTTCAGCAAGGCTCGGCGTCGCGTGGAACCGGGAAGATCCGACCGCCTCGCGCGACGACATCGTCGATATCGCCCGGTCGCTGGCACGGCCGGGGCGGTGAGGGCCGCCGTGTTCGGCTGACCCCGACGGCTCGGCTGCCCGTCCGCGGGTCCTTGGCTAGCTGCCTGCTGTTGACCATCCCGTCTGCCGTCCGCGCCGCGCGTCCTGCCCCGGCTGTTGGTCCTGCCGGGTTCGCGACGCAGGAACCATCCAGACCCATGAGGAGCTTCCTGCACCCATTCCGTTACGAACGTCGTCAACCTGTCAGAGATTGCCTCAAGTGCGCCTTGTACGACCGACGGCGCAAGTGCCCTGATCCGGGCGCCAATCTAGTTGTAGGAACTTCTTACGTCGAAATTACATCCGGTCTTGGCGCGGATCTCGTCGAGTGATACGTCGTTCGCCATCTCTATCAAAGACATCGCAGGTGGGCCTTGGCGGGAGACCTCGAAAACTCCAAGGTCCGTGATGACGAGGTCGGTCACCCTGCGGCCGGTGAGCGGCAAGGTACATTCGTTCAGCAACTTCGGTTGTCCCTTGGCCTCATGCTCCATGACCACGATGACGCGTTTAACTCCGGCGACGAGGTCCATAGCGCCCCCCATACCCTTCACCATTTTCCCGGGGATCATCCAGTTCGCGAGGTCGCCGGATTGAGACACCTGCATCGCTCCCAATATCGAAAGGTCGATGTGGCCCCCGCGTATCATTGCAAAGCTATCTGCAGAAGAAAAATAACTTGTCTTCGGCAGTGCTGTAATTGTCTGTTTCCCGGCATTAATGAGGTCGGGATCCTCCTCCCCCTCGAAGGGGAAAGGCCCCATTCCAAGCATGCCATTTTCGCTTTGCAACGTCACTTCGATCCCATCGGGAATGTAGTTGGCGACGAGCGTCGGAATGCCTATCCCCAGATTGACATAAAAACCGTCCTGCAGTTCCTGCGCGGCCCGTGCTGCCATTTGTTCGCGAGTCCAAGCCATTTCAGGCAACCTCCATTTCTTTTGGCCGCACAGTCCGCTGTTCTATGCGCTTTGCAGGTTCCGGCACATGCACGATCTTCTGAACGAAAATGCCGGGCGTGTGCACGGAGTCAGGGTCGATCTCGCCGATGGGCACTAGGTGTTCGACCTCCGCGACAGTGAGGCGGGCGGCAGTTGCCATCATCGGATTGAAGTTACGCGCTGTCCGTCGGTAAAGAAGATTGCCTTCAGCGTCGCCCTTCCATGCGTGGACAAGCGCGATATCCGCGAACAAGCCTGTCTCCATCACGTGGTCGACGTTCCCGAACCGACGCGTTTCTTTGCCGTCGGCAATAAGCGTTCCGACGCCCGTTTTCGTGTAAAATGCAGGAATCCCCGCGCCCCCGGCGCGAATACGCTCCGCGAGTGTTCCCTGTGGATTGAATTCGAGTTCCAGTTCTCCCGACAAGAATAGCTCTGCAAAGAACTTGTTCTCGCCGACATAAGACGAGATCATTTTTTTAATCTGCCGGCTGCGCAAAAGAATGCCGAGCCCATAGTTATCAATGCCCGCATTGTTAGAGATAACTATAAGGTCCTTGGCACCTGATAGATGCACAGCGTCGATCAAGCTCGCCGGAATGCCGCACAGGCCGAAGCCGCCCGACATTATCGTCATCCCGTCCGCGAGTTCGTTTGCCAAGGCTTCTGCGGCGTCAGAAACTACTTTTCTCAAGACCTCTCCTCCTCTCTAAACTGTCGCAACGATTTCGATTGAACGGAAGCTAGACCTCAACTCGGAATCCGAGTTAGCAGTATTTCTACTGCACTTCATGCGGATCTAATAAGCCATGGAAGCTGATGAATTGCTCTTCCAACTGAAAGAGATACCGGTACCGATGGTATATGCGACTTACCGCATCATTCGGGACTGCAATGAGGAGTTCTGCCGTTTGTTCGGCTATCGCGGTTCTGAACTGATCGGTAGGAGTTTCGCTAGACTATATCCGAAGCACGCCGACTTTGTCCGCACGGGTAAGATGTGGCAGGAAAATATGCGCGGCGGTCAGGTCTATTACGATGAGCGGATCATGATATCGAGCGACGGGCGCCGCTTTTGGTGTCAGGTTCACGGTCGGACGAGGCACGCTACCGATCCGTTCGCAAAAGCAATTTATTGTTTTCAGCCGATAGCGCGAAAGGTCGCTGAAATCCGCTTTCGCCTTACCGATCGCCAGTTTCAGATCGTCGCACTCGTTGCACAGGGTAAAACAAACGCTTCGATCGGTCGTGAGCTTCGTTTATCGGTCCGCACTATCGAATCCCATCGTGCCAGGATCATGAAGACATGGGGATTCAAAAACACCGCAGAACTGATAGCGGCATTTTCCAATCAAAACAGCGAATAACGCTTGCCGATGCAGGCGCTGAATTTCTCGGGTAAGGATTCCTACAAAGCACAACTCCGGCCTGCTGGAGTTGAACCACGACGTCAGTAGGGCAAAGAAGGCTGCCAACAAAGGACCTGTGGTAATTACAGATCGCGGGAAACCGTCGCATGTGTTGATGACGTACAGCGATTTCGTGCGCCTGACTGGCAAGCGTCGGAATCTCGTCGATGCTCTTTCAATGCCTGGGCTATCGACGATCGAGTTAAACCCACCGAGAGCCGATATTGCGCCTCGTGAGGTCGATCTGTCTTGAAGTACCTGCTGGACACAAATGTCGTCTCCGAACTACGCAAAGTTGGAGACGGCAAAGCAGATGCCAACGTGACGAAGTGGGTCGGTGCGCAAGATTCCCATGAATTGGTTATTTCCGTTATTACAATCCTTGAAATTGAGCGCGGGATATTAACCATCCAGCGTCGGGACACTGCGCAGGGTTCGCGTTTGCGGGGGTGGATGGACAGCCATGTTCGCCCCGCGTTTGCCGAGCGAATTCTGCCAATCGATGACGCGATAGCGACGCGTGCCCACTTGCATATTCCAGACCGGCGCAACGAGGCCGATGCTTTGATCGCCGCTACCGCGCTGGTTTACGGTCCGACTGTGGTCACCCGTAATGTTCAGAATTTCAAAGATACCGGAGTGATCATAATCGATCCGTGGCAAAGCTGAAATTGGGGCGACACCGATGGGAAGATTCCCTTCGCAAGAATTCCTCAGGTCGCCGCCACCAAGGGCCCTGTTGTCTGGTGCCCGACGCGGTGAGGGCTTGCGATGACCAGGGTCGTCTCGATCTACCTTCCGATCGCATTCGTCGCGCCGATCCGTCCATCCCGCTTGTGCAGGCGGCTGTCCGTGCTAATCCAGCCCCGAAGCGTGCAGTTATACCAAACTGCCCTAATACGAAGTCGGCAGCAGGTAGTTGGACGGCGAGGGCAGGTCGATTATGGACCTCACGTCCGTGGCATTCGCCGCTACGATCAGCTGATAGGTTCCCGATTCAGCCAGGAAGGCGCCGGTCTCGATGTCGAAATAAGCGAGATCGCGGGGAGTGATCTTCAGCGTGGCAGTCCCAGTTTCGCCGGGCTGCAGCGAGAGCTTTGCGAAAGCGCGCAGTTCCTTGTTCGGCCGTTCCACCTTGGCTCTCGGCGAGCTGACATAGAGCTGGACGAGTTCCGAGCCGGGCCGGTCGCCTATATTGGTGAGGTCGACGCGGACGGTCACGCCTTCGGAACTCATTTCAGTTGCCGAGAGCTGCGGTTCGCTCCAGCGGAAGCGGGTATAGCTGAGGCCGAAGCCGAAAGGAAAGAGTGGGCCGACGGCGCGCGTATCGTGGTGGCGGTAGCCGACGAAGACACCTTCGGCATAGCGCACATGGCCGTCCTGACCCGGATAGACGGCAGGATCGCCCGTGATGGCGGAATTGTCGGTCAGCGCCTTCGGGAAGGTCTGCGAGAGGCGGCCGCCGGGCTCGGCATCTCCGAACAACACGTCGGCGACGGCATTGCCGAGTTCCTGCCCCGGATACCACATCTGCAGGACGGCGCGGACCTTGCCAAGCCAGGGCATCTCGATTGGGCCGCCGGTCTGCAGCACGACGATGGTATTGGGGTTAGCGGCGGCAACCTTCTCGATCAGTTCCTTCTGCCGGCCCGGAAGCCGCATGTCGGGAAGGTCCAATCCTTCCGTATCCCACTCGCCGTCACGGCCGACGAAGAGAAGGGCTACTTCGGCATTGCGGGCAGTCTCGACGGCAGACTCGATATCGGCCTCGCCGAGCGGCTTTTCGACGCCGAAGCGGACCGCGATGAGGTTGATCCCTTCCTCGCTAGCCATGGACGGCTCATATTCGACGGTGATTTCGTAGGAACGGCCCGCTTCCAGCGGCACCGCGCCGCGCTGTTCGTCATTGGCGGTGCCGAAATAATTCTCGCCGCGCGTCCAGCCTTCACGGCCATCGACAGTGAGCCGGCCGTCGACAAAGAGCCGCGCCAGACCGGCATTGGTCATGCCGAAGGCATGCTCGCCGCTCTCCTCCGGCGTGAAGTGCATCTTCATTCGCGCCGAGAAATCGGCAGGGTCGAGCTCTTCCGACGGCAGCTCAAACCAGAAGAATTCGCCCTTGTCCACGGTCTCGATATGAAGCGGATCGCCCTTGCAGCCGCGTCCCTTGAAATATTCGACAGCGATCTTGCCCTTGAACACGTCGATAAGGCGGTTATGGCGGCAGCCGACCGCGTGGCTGATGCTGTTGGCGTTAGAAAGAGCGGCTCGAATGCCTTCGAGCGGGCTTACCGTATAATGGGCGGCAATCTGCGCGCTGCCGCCGCCCATGACGCGGGCGCTATCGGCGTTCGGCCCGATGACGGCGATCCGGTCGAGCGAGGGCTTAGCAAGCGGCAGGATGCCGTCGTTCTTGAGGAGGACAGCGCCTTCGGCGCCGAGGCGCCGGATCAGCGCGCGGTCTTCCGGCAAGTCGATCGCCCGTTCGGTGAGGTCTGGCTTGCTCTTGAACGCGCCGACCCGCTCGAGCAGCCGCAGCATGCGCCGCGCCGCCGTCCGCACGGTGGCCGCCTCCACCTTGCCTTCACGCACCGCCGCAACCAGCTTCTCGCCGCGGTCGCGAGCCGGGCCTGGCATTTCGAGATCGAGGCCGGCATTGATCGTCTCAGCCGTGGAATGCGAGCCGAACCAATCTGACATGACGATGCCGTCGAAGCCCCATTCCTCGCGCAGCACCTTGGTCAGCAGCCAATGATGCTCGCTCGTATAGGTGCCGTTGAGGCGGTTGTAGGAAGACATGACGGCCATGACGCCAGCGCGGCGGACAGCCTGCTCGAAGGGCGGGAGGTAGATTTCGCGCAGTGTCCTCTCGTCGATATCGGACGACATGGTCTGCCGCTCGATTTCGGATTCATTGCCGGCGAAATGCTTGATCGTCGCGGCAATCCCTTCCCCCTGCACACCCTCGATATAGGCGACGGCGAGTTCTGCGGTCAGCATCGGATCTTCGGAATAACATTCGAAATTGCGTCCGTTGAGGCCGGAACGATGAATGTTCACCGTCGGCGCGAGCAGCACGGCAGCACCCTTGCTCTTTGCCTGGCGGGCAAGGGCAACTCCCATCTGCTTGACGAGATCAGGATTCCAGCTGGCGCCGAGCGCGATGGCGACGGGGAAACAGGTCGCCTTGACACCGGCGACCAGCGAGCCCGCACCGCGGGCGCCGTTCGGCCCGTCCGTCACCTTGATCTTCGGGACGCCGAGGCGCTCGACGGCAACGGTCGTCCAGAAATCGGCGCCCGACAGCAGCGAAACCTGCTCTTCGAGCGTCATCTTGTCGAGAATGGAATCGATCATGCAAACCTCCCGTTAAAAGACTGCTCACATCGCGGCCCTAAACCTACCGATTACTCAGTATTTTTAACATGTCAAGCAGCGGGGCGTGATGTAAGAAGAGCACAACTCAGCCCGAGGATTGCGGATCGGCGGTTCGACGTTAAAAAAGGGCGACGGGAGAAACGATGGCAGAAGAAGAGAAGACCGACAGGATCGAGAAACGGCGACGCCAGTCCCCCAAGGGAGAGGAGCGCCGCGCAGAAATCTTGGCTGCGGCTCTGCGGCGCTTTGCGGAAGACGGCTACCAGAATGCCGCGATCGGCGATATCGCTCGCGATGTCGGCCTGTCGCTGCCCGGTCTGCTGCACCATTTTCCGACCAAGGTGGACCTCTTGCTCGCAATCCTTGCCAAGCAAGATATAGATAGCGCCGACTTCATCGGCCACTTCCGCTCGGATCTGCGTAGCCTGCTCAAGGGCATGGTTGACATCTTCCGGCGCAACGCCGGTATGATCGAGGTCGTCAGAGCCTTCGCCATCCTGAATGCCGAGAGCTTGATGAAAGACCATCCGGCCAAGACGTGGTTTCTCAATCGCACCGCGCGGATGCAAAATGATATTGCTGTGACCTTCGAGCGGGCAATCGCCGAAGGTTCAATCGATGGTGGCGTTGACGCGATGGCGATGGCGGCCGAGCTGATCGCCATGATGGACGGGCTGCAAATGCTTTGGCTCCGCCAACCCGATCGTTTCGACATGGTGGGTGGACTGGAAGCTTACGTCAACCGACTGCTGACGAGCCTCGGCCTAGAGCACTAAAGGGCAAACCGGCCAATGACAACATCGATGCTGTAGAGATATTGGCGGGCTCGAGGCGTCGTCCAAGTTCGAGCCAAATGCATTTGTTGCCATGATCGAGCTTGGCGATCGCAAGCGTCAGGATGTTGGCGTCCCGGTTACCCCGTTTGACAGTGGCAATCTGCGCCACTTCGCAATGCGTCGTCACAGCCCGGTCAGCTGCCTGGTCATCGATGCAGTGATAGTACCAATCGTCGAATTTCTGCACGCGTCCCGCGGAGCCGGCTGCCTAGGGCTTTCGCTTGGAATTTCGATCTTGGCTGCCGGTGTTCAATTCTTGCTTCAAAATAAGAGCTTGCACGTGAGCAAGCCTGGATCGGATAGCCTCGATTTCGTCGATCAACCCTCCTTGGTCAGTTTCACTGCGACCAAACGACTGCTCAAGGCGATAAACGACCTCTGACGTGATGGTTCGAGAGTTGGCGCGTGCAGCGGCCTCGATTTCCCGTTTCAAATCTTGGGGAATTCGCAACCGGAAATGAGGGTCACCGCGGCTCATTGCGGCACCTCGACACTTTTTACTTGCGGATATGACGCACGGTGTGTTACACAAAATATGACGCACGGTGCGTCATGAGATTGGAGTGGCCTCAAGGTAAGCACTCTGCTTGCCGGTCGGTTAGGCAGTCCGCGAGACGGTAAATTTGTGTATGAGGAGTCGACCTGCAATCTGGGGCACCTGAAGGCTGTGCATTGTAAGGGCAGAATTCAAGCGGGGACTGTATAAATGGTACACTCCGCCCTTTCGAATCCATTCAGTTAATGTGTACCGGAAAACCATAACTGGTTGACAGGCCCGCAAGCAAATCAAAGCGTGCGGTAAAGCATCTTTTTTGACAGAAAAGCGATCAGAAAAGCCGACTCATGGAATTGCGCCAGCTCTCCTATTTCAAAGCGGTGGCCGAGGAACTGCACTTCGGCCGGGCTGCAGCGAGGGTGCGGATTGCCCAGCCGGCGCTCAGCAATCACGTCATGGCGCTGGAAAGGGAGCTCGGCGGTGCGCTGTTCATCCGCTCGACCAGGCGGGTGGAACTGACCAGGGCAGGAGAGACGTTCTATGATCGCTGCGTGCGCATCCTCAGCGAGGTCGATCTGACCACCGAGCTGACGCGGGCGGCCGGCGGCAGCCGCATGCGCCAGATCAAGATCGGCACCGTCCATCCGGCCACCATCGGCATGCTGCCGACCTTCCTTGCGAAGATCGCCCGCAAGTTCCCTGACGTGAAGATCCATATCGCTTCCGGCAACACCGGCGAGATCATCCGCATTCTGGAAAGCGGCCAGGATCCGACCGCCTCGCGCGACGACATCGTCGATATCGCCCGGTCGCTGGCACGGCCCCGGCGGTGAGGGCAGTCGTGTTCGGCTAATCCCGACGGCTCGGCTGCCCGTCCGTCCTTGGCTAGCTGCCTGCTGTTGAGCATCCCTATGATGCCCGCGCCGTCGCCTCCTGCCCCGGCTGTTGGTCCTGCCGGGCTCGCGCTGGCCCGCAACGGCGTTGCCGTCCTCCACTTCCGTTCC
>NZ_HF536773.1:1484760-1561715 GCF_000312665.1 Rhizobium mesoamericanum STM3625
TCCCCTCAATGGAGCCGCTCGCCACAAAAAGCCGGCACCGGTCAATCTCAGGCTCTAACGTTCGGTCGATAGCCGCGAGAACGCTTTTGGGCAAGCAGTTTCAGGAAAAGGTCGACAGCCTCTTTCTCACTGTTGAAGAGGTGCACTCTCTATTGGCCGGCGTTAGCCACACACGGGGGACAGTTATTGAGGCAGCCGGAAATGATCTCGATATGGCGGCGATTGCTTATGCCAGCCAATTGCCTTCCGGTGCTACCGAAGAGGTTGCTCGCATGAACGCTCTCGACTGTCAGACCCTGGGTCGCTTCGGCATCCGGGTCGACATAGAGCGCGTCAACCGGGCAGTAGAGCTCGCACATGAAGCACGTCTGGCAAGCATCCAGGCGCGCTCGGAAAATTAGCCGCCCATCGCCTCGCGACTTGCCATGGCCGCTTCTCGCTTTTCCGGGTCCGGCGGCACATACCAGATCTGGGTGCCGGCCGAGGCGGTGGCGCCGGAACTGCCGAAATAGCCCTTGTCAACCAGGACGACCGTGGGATTTGCGGCGGCGGCTTCAATCGCCGCCAGCAGCCGGCTGGGCCGCCCCCGATGACGAGTACATCGCACCGGATTTCCGCCAGTGGCGTCGGGACGGAAGAGGTTTTTCGCGGGGGCGCTCATGGCAGGCATCCTCTATACGGAGAAATTCCGTTGCGATTTAAATCTATGCATTGCATAGCCTTTGACTGCTTTTCGGGAGTTTACAAAAATGTCCTTTGCCAGCCTCGCCATGTATGTCAGCCCACCGCCGGTTGCGGAGGCGACGCAGCTGTTCTGGGAGGCGCTGGCCGCGCGCATTCGCGACCAGGGGCTCGAGGCGTCGTCGGCGCTCGATGACGAAATCCGCTATGATGAGGCCTGGCTTCGGCCGGACCTGCTGTTCGGGCAGACCTGCGGCTATCCTTACGTCCAGCATCTGCGCAGCAAGGTGCAACTGGTGGCGACACCGGTCTATGGGCTTCCTGGCTGCGACGGCCCACTCAAATGCAGCTTCATCATCGTCAATGCCAAGTCGCCGGTAGCCTCGATCGAGGATCTGAGCGGTAGCCGCGCGGCAATCAACGAGCCTGGCAGCAATTCCGGCTACAATCTCTTCCGTCACTTCATCGCGCCGTATGCGGTTGAGGGTCGCTTCTTCTCGTCGGTCATCGAGACCCGTAGCCATCGGGCGAGCATTGATGCGGTTGCGAGCGGCGAGGCGGATGTCGCCGCGATCGACTGCATCACCTACGGCAATACGCTGCGCTTCGATCCCGACCGTGTCGCTGATGTCCGCATTCTGGCGCAAACGGCGAAAGGGCCGGGCTTGCCCTTCATCACCGCCGCCTCGACGCCGGCAAAGGATCTCGTCATCCTGCGCCGAGCGCTGGCCGAAACCATTGCCGATCCAAACCTCGCAGAGGTCCGCGACACGCTTTCGCTGCGCGGCATCAGCCTGCTCGGCGATGCCGATTACGAAGCGCTGGCGGAGCTGGATCGGGAAGCTGCGCGTCATGGTTACCCCACAATCGCCTGAGGCATGACGGCGGGCGTCGTCAACAGCGGAAAGTGGCATGCGACGCTGCGCTCACCTGGCCCAGTCTGAAGGGCAGGGGGTTCGTTTGCGCATTTCGGCCGGGCCAGCGGACAACGCTTGTGAAACCGGCAGCCAGAGGGCGGATTGCTGGGGCTCGGCAGTTCGCCGAAAGCATGATGCGCCGGTTCCGCCTGTCGGCATCGAGCGTGAGATTGGCCGAGAGCAGCGCCTGTGTGTAAGGATGCGCGGGCGCGCGAAACAACGCCGTCGTCGGCCCGCTCTCAACGATCTGACCAAGATACATCACCGCTACCCGATCCGTGACGCGGCCTACCACGTTAAGATTGTGGATATCAGCAGATAGCTGAGGCCGAGACGGGAGCGGAGCGCGCGCAGCAGATTGAGCAGCTCGCCCTGTACGGAAATGTCCAGGCCCGCCGTCGGCTCGTCGGCAACCAGCCTCCAGCCAGCAGGAATAGATGGTTGTCGTTCGCCTGCCGATGCGCGGCTTTTCGCTGGAACGGTCATGGCGGGCCAGACAGCGGTCAGCAAAAAATGCAGCCCTGGGGCGGCGCCCTGGATCGGGGACACTGCCGGGGATGGTCGTAAGGTCCTGCAAAGGTGGCGGGATCGAGGTTGGAAAGATCCTTTTCGACGCGGACGGTGATTTTAGTGCGGTCGGCGTTGGCAAAGGCTGGGTGAATACCGCCGAGAGCAACGGTGGTTGTGATGGTAGCACCGCCGGCAAGCACCTGTCGACGTGTGGGATTGAAAGTCATGGAATATCCTCCGGGATTCTGACCGAGCCATGGCTCGGCAATTCTATGGAAGGATTAAAGCCAATAGTATACAAATTACATAAAATAAATATTTTCCATTTAGTCCCACAGGCGCAACCAGTTTCCGTTTTGCACCGCTCTCCCGCAAAGCCATGCGGCGCCGTCTGCGGCGGCGCTTGGCGCTTGAAATCTATCGTCTTTTTGCCTTTCCGGATTTGCCTTTATGTCCAACCCTTCGTCAGCCGATGGCCTTCCGCCACAATCTGCTCTCTTCGCCACCGCCAGCATCGAATGGCAAACCCTAGCCCTCACCACCGTGATCTATGGTGGCTTTTTGGCCGTCACCTGGTTCTGGCAATCGCTTCCGCTGGTAGCCGTTGTCGCTCTCGGTGGCTGGCTCATCGGGTGGCACGGGTCGCTCCAGCATGAGGTGATCCACGGGCACCCCACCCGAAACCGCTTCATCAACGATGCAATTGGCTGGCCGCCCTTGTCGCTTTGGCTGCCCTATGCGATCTATCGGGACGGTCACCTGTTGCATCACCGCGACGAACATCTCACCGATCCCATAGAAGACCCTGAGTCCTCCTATTTTACACAGGCCGCATGGGAACGAATGGGCCGCGTCGGCAAGATGGTTGCGGCCTGGAACATGACATTGCTTGGACGGTTGACGATCGGCCCGTTCGTCATGATCTTCAGCTTCCTGGCGCAGGAACTTGCGATAGTGCTAAAGGGCGACCAACAGCGGGCGGCGCTCTGGGCGCGGCATGCCATAGGCGTGACTTTCGTCCTTATCTGGGTGGTCTACGTATGTAAGATGCCGCCCTGGCTCTATCTTTTCGGCTTTGTCTATCTCGGCGCGGCTCTCAGCCGACTGCGGTCATATGCCGAGCACCGCTATGCCGATCATCACGACGAGCGTACGGCAGTCGTTGAAAACAGCCCGCTTTTTGGTCTGCTGTTTCTCTACAACAACCTGCACATCCTGCACCACAAGCGGGCCGGTCTTCCATGGTATCGGATACCGCGGCTCTATCGCAGGCACAGGAAAGAACTTCTCGGGATCAATGGCGGACTCGTCTATGATGGATATCTGGACGTCGCCCGGCGCTTCTTCTTGAAGTCCCATGACGATCCATGCCATCCAGCCCACCGGCAGTCATCGACGCCCACTGATGCTGAAGCAGCAGGTTCCGAGTTCATGCGAAGCGACACGGACAGCATCGGTCGGTATGCGCATGCGCAGCATTCAGCGAGCAGCAGAGGCTGGTTGATTTCGACCGACGCGCAAGAAACCTCCTGAAGATCGGCAATACCGATAGCGAAGGTGCCTCTTGAACCGACGGCGCGTTCACGCAAGATCGCTTCGGCAAAGCAGACCTTTACACTGCTGCCGAAGTAAACAACGCCGAACCGGTTAGGAGGAGACAGGCTCACTTCGGGATCACTAAATCGGCATGATCCAAAGCCGTGGCCAAGAGGGTTGGGATACCGGTTTCGGTAAAGCCGGTACCACGGAGCGTTCGAAGTCAATTTTTGGATCACAAGCTCACGCGAGCCGAAGTCGGCCGGCGGAAGCAGATTTAGCGAGATGCTCAGGAGAAATCACCTCTGCCAATGGAACGCGCCGCTCCCACTGCATGATCGACCATGCCCTTCCGCAGCATCTCAAGACCGGTGCGACCGCCGAGGCTATCGCTTTCCTGAAGAAGAATCCGGTAAACCGCCCAAGGGTGCCCATTCAAAGCCTCGAAAATTTGCCGAGACCGCCAAGCAGTTGGCCACCATCGCCGATTTGCCATTTCGGAAAGCGCACGCCTTTACGCTATGTAGGTGCAAACAGGAGTTTGCCATGCCGACCTCACACACGAGCAAAGGCTCGGACGCAAGCGTACCGCTGAATATGCGCATCAAGCCTGCGACCCGCAACTTGATCGACGGGGCCGCTGAGTTGCTTGGCAAGACGCGAACGGATTTCATGTTGGAAGCTTCCGAGCGCCGCGCCGAGGAAGTGCTGCTCGACCGCACCATCATCACGGTAAGCCCGGAAATCTATGCTGAATACGTTACCCGGCTCGATGCATATTTCCGGGTTATTACTTGACATTATCCACTCGTGAGGAGCGCTACCTCACAACTTCGGTCGAACGTAGTCGTGGTCGATCTTTCCCTCTTCCGCCTTGAAGAAGAACTGACTGTTGATGAGCCAGCCCTTCAGAGGCCGGAGAGGCAAAAGACAAGCCAGAAGTACCAGCGGGAGGGACGTGAAGAGATGCACCCATATCGAGGGGGAATAGACAACCTCAATCCAGCACGCCACTGCCACTGCTGGCACGCATGTGAAGCAGATTACGAAGAACGCTGGGCCATCTGCTGGATCGGCGAACGAGTAGTCGAGGCCACAAACTTCGCATTTGGGCTTCACAGTCAGAAAACCGTCAAAAAGGTGCCCCTGCCCGCACTGAGGGCATAACCCACGCAATCCAGTGCTGATTGGAGGCAACGGAGGCCATTGGTTGCTCATTGCTCAATTCTTTCTAAGGATTGATTGAATGCATTACTTACATACAATAATCCAATCAAATGCCATATATTACAAATTGTCGCAGAGCTTAGTGAGTACCTTGGCTGATTAATGGGCTCGAGTTTTCCGCCCACGCAACACAGCCACCTGAAGGGGCGCCTTCGAGCTAGGCCCCGAGCAGGGAAAGTGCGCAGCGGCCATCCAGTTTCATGGCTGCTATGATGGCTTCGAATTCCCGCTTGCTGTTCATTCCGGGCTCCAACTTGACAACCGGGCTAGCTTGTTATCCATATAATCTCCATATATTCTTTGAATGCAGAACAATGGAAAATCGATGGCTGCGACATCTTGGACACCTCAGCTTAGCAACCGTGAGGGACCTATCTACCTGTCGATTGCAGATGCTTTGGCCGAGGACATTGCAAATGGGCGATTGACCGAAGGGGTGCGCCTTCCAACGCAGCGCAAACTCGCTGACGACCTTGGCATCGATTTTACCACAGTCAGCCGAGCCTACTCGGAAGCCCGCAGCCGTGGCCTGATTGAAGGCAAGGTAGGTCAAGGGACATACGTGCGATCAAAGCGTGGCGCGCGACCACCACAGCAGCCCTCGGGCGTCGTCGACATGAGCATGAACCTGCCGCCGCGATTTCACGATCCCAGCCTGGAGCAGAGAATGTGGGATGGCGTGAAAGAGCTTCAGCAACAAGGCTTGGACCTCCTACTACGGTATCAGGAGCCCGGCGGCATTATGGAGGATCGTAATGTCGCTGCCTCCTTTCTTTCAAGCCGGCTTCCGGGGATATCGCCTGATCGAGTCGTAGTCGCCTCGGGCGGGCAGGGAGCGCTTCACGCCATTCTCAGCGTGCTGACAGAGCCCGGTGACGTCGTCTGTGCAGAAGAACTCACATACCCCGGATTTCGCTCGATCGCTTCTCATCTCAGGCTCAAATTGGCTGCGGTTGCAATGGACGATCAAGGGCTTGTTCCGGACGCGTTTGCGCAGGTATGCAGGGAGGCGAAGCCGAAAGCGCTCTATTGTATGCCAACGCTTCACAATCCGACTACACGGACACTGCCCGTTCATCGAAGGCACGATCTCGTCAATGTTGCGCGGACATATGGCGTGCCGATTATCGAAGACGACGCGTATAGCGCCCTTGTCCCGGCACCGCCACCGCCACTCGCTGCGCTGCTGCCGGAGGCGGTCTATCATGTGGCCAGCTTATCCAAATGCCTGTCTCCCGCCCTTCGAGTCGCATATGTCGCTGTACCGGAAGGTCGTACACATAGGGTGGCCAATGCGATCCGGGCGTCAGCGTCAATTGTGTCTCCGCTCACGAGTGCTCTAGCGTCTCAATGGATAGAGACGGGAGTAGCGGATATCGTCAGAGGCGAAATAGTCAAAGAAACAGTGAAGCGCCTGGATGCCGTCAAGGCGCTCCTTCCGTTCGATGTTGAATCCTCTCCGGGCGGCTTCCACGTGTGGCTAAAGGTTCCTGAACCTTGGACGAGAGGCGAACTGGTTTCCAGATTGCGCTCGATAGGGATCGGTATTGTCGCCAGCGACGCCTTTGCGATTGGGTCCGCGCCCGAAGCCATACGACTTGCGCTCGGGGCTCCGGTGAACCTGGAGGAACTTACACGTGCCCTAGGGGTTATGTCGGACCTATTGGCCCAGCAGCCCGCATTCTCGACGATGGTGGTCTGACCGAAAAATCGGCAAAGTCTCGACCATCCTCACCGTGGTGCAACAGGCGCGCGGTGGACGAACGAGATACCGTCAACGTCCCCCGGGGAGTTTGATATTCAGCGGAGGCTCGGCGTTCGGCTTCCTCGAGGTCCGTGATGATCTTGCGTGCAGCTTCGGCGTACTCGCGCCCTGCATCGGTGAGCTGCACAATTCCGGCTAGTGCGGATGATGAGGCTTGTCCCAAGGAGCCGCTCAAGATCGGCAACCTTGCGGCTCACACTTGGCAGCGGGGCGTTGAGGACCTTGCTGCCGCCGACAAGCTGCCGGCATCGGCCATGGCACGAAACACCCTCATTGCATCAAGACGATCCATGACACACCGCGCAAGTGTCTGATACGTTGTTGGTAGTCCAAATCAGAGCTGGTGACTAGACGCCAAGAACGGGGGGAAGCCTCACTCGTGACACTACAACCTTGCGCGGCTGCCAGGCGGGTACACCTCGCCTAGGACGACTTCGGAAAGCCTTCGGCCCGGCGCGGTGAATGAGGTCGAAGAGCGGGCATGGTTCATTTGAGCTTGAGATCGACCTTCAATTCCGGCCGAACGAGAACTCTAGCTGATCTGGTTTTGACCGACGGGGAGGTCAAGCCGTCAATTCGTTCGCTACCGGAAGCATCCCCATCGACTGAATGACGTTGAGACTGCGAAAATTTTCTCGAACCGAAAGTCATCTTGCAAAATTCATCTTTGTCTATCAAATTTACAGACAATACGTTGTTCCCACCAAATAAGGGATCAACCAATGAAACTTACGCTTAGAACATTGCTTGTGGCTGTGGCCGCGCTGTCCTTCTCTTTGCCTGCAACGGCGGCCTCGTTGAAAGTCGGCGTTGTCCCTGGCGTATACGCGGACTCGATTGAAGCCTTGATCCCAGAGGCGAAGGCCAAAGGTCTCGATCTCCAAGTGGTCGAGTTCAGCGATTGGACCACCCCGAATATTGCCCTCCAATCCGGCGACATCGACGTCAACTACTTCCAGCATCAGCCGTTCCTCGACAATGCGATCAAGGAACGTGGCTATGATTTCAAAAGCGCAGGCATTGGCGTGCTTGCTAACATCGGGCTGTACTCGCTGAAGTACAAGAAGTTCGAAGATATCCCCAAAAACGGCAAGGTTGCCATTGCGAACGACCCGGTTAACCAGGGCCGGGGACTCCTGCTTCTCCAGCGCGCAGGTCTTCTCAAGCTCAAGGACGGCGTTGGATTCAAGGGGTCCCTTGACGACATCACCGAAAATCCGAAGAACCTGAGTTTCACCGAAGTCGAGGGTCCCCAGCTTGCGCGCGTGACCGGCGACGTTGATCTGGCTCAGGGGTACCCTCATTTTATCGTCGCCTCTAAGGCGTTCGATCCGAGTTCGGGGCTTCTCTACTCTGGTGTCGACGACAAGCAGTTCGCTATCATTTTTGCCGTGAAATCCGACCGTGTGGAGGATCCGGCCATCAAGGAGCTGGTCACTCTTTA
This sequence comes from Rhizobium mesoamericanum STM3625, assembly GCF_000312665.1. Taxonomy (GTDB): domain Bacteria; phylum Pseudomonadota; class Alphaproteobacteria; order Rhizobiales; family Rhizobiaceae; genus Rhizobium; species Rhizobium mesoamericanum. Next base: position 1,492,841 of record NZ_HF536773.1, read on the forward strand.
CCAGAAATCGCAGGCCGTGAAGGACGCGATCAATAAGGCGTTCGCATCCGACAAAAAGCTCTACACGCTGCCTTGGGTGGCAACGAATTGACCTCGGTATCCGTTAGCCGGTTCGATCACATCGTGGCACCTTCGCCGGAAAGCGGTGAAGGTTTGTCGCCCAATCCCGCGCGGGCAATAGCGGTCTCGTTTGACGGCGTGGGAAAGACCTATGATACGAACAATGGCTCCGTCCATGCCCTCAAAGGCATCACCGTGGACGTCGCACAAGGTTCGATCTTCGGCATCATAGGTCGGAGCGGGGCAGGGAAATCGAGTCTGCTTCGCACTGTAAACCGGCTGGAGACCGCCACCGAGGGCCGCGTCGTGGTAAACGGGGTGGACGTCCGATCGCTAAGTGACGACGGACTCGTGACATTCCGACGCAAGGTCGGAATGGTCTTTCAACACTTCAATTTGCTCTCGGCGAAAACAGTTTGGGGCAACGTCGCGCTTCCTCTGATAGTGGCGGGTGTACCCAAGCTCGAAATCGACGAGCGAGTTGCTGATGTTTTGCGGCTTGTTGGCCTCGAAGGGAAGCAGGACGCCTATCCCTCGCGTTTGTCAGGTGGGCAAAAGCAGAGGGTAGGCATCGCGAGGGCGCTGGTAAACCGACCTGAAATTCTGCTTTGCGACGAGGCGACCTCCGCGCTTGATCCGGAGACCACGCTCTCAATCCTCGAGCTGCTCAAAGACATCAATCGGTCGCTGGGCATCACAATCCTGCTTATCACGCACGAGATGAGCGTCGTCCGTGAGATCTGTGACGATGTCGTTGTGCTCGAAAGCGGTCAGATCGCAGAGGCTGGCAAGACCTGGGAGATTTTCAGCAAGCCAGCCCATGCAGCCACAAAGGCACTGCTCAAACCGCTGGAGCCAGGTATTCCGCGTGATATCGCGGACCGGCTGGCATCTCAGCGCGAGCACTTTCACCAACGGGCGCTCGTTGAACTTACCTACGGGGGCAATGGGCGTGAAGGTATCAAGCTCCAGGAGTTGGCGAGGGTTGTCGGCCCATCGGTGCAGATCGTTCAAAGCGTGGTCGACCGGATCCAAGGCCATGCGTACGGCCGGATGCTTTTGACAACTGACGCAGACGACCGAGTCGCTCTCTCCAGATTTGAGGGACTTGCAGATAACGCAAGGATACTCGGCTATGTCCGCGATGATGTATGAGCGCCTCTGGCAGGCGCTGCTGGACACCGTTCTCATGGTCAGCACGTCGGCTCTGATCGCGCTGGTCGCCGGTATCCCGCTTGCAGTCTTCCTCGTTCTCGCTGCCCCCGAGGGTCTCATAAAGGCGCCCTATGCCCAACGATCGTTGGCCGCGGTTATCAATGGTTTTAGAGCAACGCCATTCATTGTGTTGCTCGTTGCCCTGTTACCCCTCACTCGGTTGATCACCGGAACTACAATCGGGGTGTGGGCCGCAGTCGTGCCGCTTTCTATCAGTGCAACACCGTTCTTCGCGAGAATTGCGGAAGTCAGCCTGCGGGAAGTCGATGGCGGACTGATTGAAGCAGCGCAGGCCATCGGTTGCAAGCGATGGCATATCGTCAGGCACGTCCTGCTTCCGGAGGCGCTTCCCGGAATTGTTGGCGGGTTCACCATCACCGTCGTCAGCATGATTGGAGCCTCCGCGATGGCGGGTGCCGTGGGTGCGGGAGGCTTGGGCGATATGGCAATCCGGTACGGGTATCAGCGTTTTGACACGACTGTTATGGCGGCGGTGATCGTCGTGCTCATTGCCTTGGTATGTGCCGTCCAGCTTAGCGGCGACGCTGTAGTACGCCGCCTGAAGGCACGATGAGGTCGATGATGGCTGACAGTGTCTATCACCGGCCGGTTGAAAATCGCTTGCCGCGCCCACCCGCGAAGCCGCATTTGATAACTAGTGACATCGAGGCGTTGAGGGTAGCGGAGAAGTTAGCCGCACGCTTTAAAACGGAGGCATCGTCAAGAGACCGCGAACGACGACTGCCTTGGGATGAAATTGAGGAATACACTGCGAGCGGTCTAGGCGGGATCACGGTCCCGCGCGCGTTCGGCGGCGCTGAGGTCTCTTTGGTAACCGTCGCCAAGGTCTTTGAAATCCTGTGTGAAGCGGATCCATCGCTCGGCCAACTTCCCCAAAACCAATTCGGCGTCCTCGCTTTGCTCCGTGATATCGGGAGCGAGAGCCAGAAGGCCCGCATCTTCGGTGACGTCCTCGACGGTCATCGGATTGGAAATGCTGGACCTGAAAAAGGCAGCCGCGTGGTTACGGCGAGCACAACTCGACTATCGATGGTCAACGGAGAGCCGAGGCTCACGGGGAGGCGTTTTTATTCGACCAGTGCAATATTCGCCCATTGGATTCCAGCCCGCGCGGTGGATGACAACAATAGCCCAGTCCAGGTCTGGGTCCGACGCGACCAGCCCGGTGTCAAGGTGGTCGACGACTGGTCTTCGTTCGGGCAGCGGACAACAGCAAGCGGATCGGTCGTCTTCGACGGCGCAGCGGTCGATCCCGATCTTGTTTTCCAGATGACGGAGTTCAAGGACAGGCCGGGACTCGCCGGCCCCACTTCGCAATTGATCCAGGCCGCGATTGATTGCGGTATTGCTGGCGCGGCAATATCCGATGCGGTGTCCTTCGTGAGAGACCGGGCACGCCCGTGGGTCGATTTCGGCGGCGAGCGCGCGGCGGACGATCCGACCATCATCCATGAAATCGGAAACCTCTACACGAGCTACCACGCTGCCCAGCAGGTGCTCTATGAGGCCGCTGCCGCCCTTGATGAGATCGCGAGGAGGACTGTGACCGAACGTTCCAGCGCAGAGGCCTCTGTAGCGGTGGCGAACGCAAAGATACTCACCACGGAAGTCGCGCTGGAGGCAAGCGAGATGCTTTTCGATCTAGCGGGTTCCTCGGCCACACGTGCCGCCCACAATCTTGACCGCCATTGGAGGAACGCAAGGACGCACACTCTGCACGATCCAGTTCGGTGGAAGTATCACCTGGTGGGCAATTTCGAACTGAACGACATTTTCCCCAAGCGGCATCAGTGGAATTAGCCATGAGCGATGAAGCAAAAGTTGCCGCGCCGGCCTCTCGGCCAACAGGCGTCCCGCCGGTCATTGGTAGCCACGAGGAAGCCATCGAAGTAGCGGGTAAGCTCGCCGCGGGCTTTGCCGTGTCGGCTTCCGAAAGGGATCGCGGTCGCGAGCTTCCCTGGAGCGAAGTTGAACAGTTCTCACAGAGTGGCCTTTGGGGTGTCACCGTTCCAAGGGAGTTCGGCGGCCCCGCGCTCGATTCTAAGACGGTCGCGGATATCATATCGACGATCGGGGCGGCTGACGGATCGCTTTCGCAAATCCCACAGAACCATTTCTATGCACTTGAGGCACTACGCGTCGGCGGAAGCTGGGAGCAGAAGCGCTTTTTCTACGATCGCGTCCTCGCCGGCGAACGATTTGGAAATGCGCTTGCGGAGATTGGCAACAAGGATTTCAAAAGACGAACCTCCTTGCGTCAAGAGAACGGAGACTGGATCGTCAACGGTCGCAAATTCTATTGCACCGGGGCGATCTTTGCGCACTGGATCCCGACGCTTGCTATCGCGCAAGAGGGAGGCAAACAGGTTTCGTATCTGGTGATGATCCCAAGAGAAACGGAAGGCGTTGCCGTCATCGACGACTGGGACGGATTCGGGCAGCGCTTAACCGGGAGTGGCTCCGTAACGTTCGATAACGCTCGTGTAGAGGAACGGTGGATCATACCGTTCCAGGCCTCGTTCGACACGGCAACCACGATCGGGCCGTTCGCCCAGTTGATGCACGCGGCCATCGATTACGGCATTGGCGTTGGAGCACATGAAGAGATGAAGCGCTTTGTCCGCGAGCGAGCCAGGCCGTGGATTGACGCGAATGTCGAAAGAGCCTCCGACGACCCTCTAACGGTCAGCGCAGTGGGCCAGGTGAACGTCAAGCTGAAGGCCGCCGGGGCATTGTTGCGCCGTGCATCCCGCTTTGTAGATGACGCACAATCCACGCCGACAGAAGCCGCCGTAGCCGCGGCATCGGTGGCAGTAGCCGAAGCCAGAATTCTGACGACAAAAGCTGGCCTGCTAGCCGCATCGAAATTGTTCGAATTGTCCGGCACTTCCGCCACGGCGAGCGAGCTTAACCTGGATCGATACTGGCGCAATGTCAGAACGCACACACTCCATGACCCGGTCCGTTGGAAGTACCAGGCCATCGGAAACTATTACCTGAACGAGCGCGCGCCGCCACGACACGGTGCCATTTAGGCCATTTTACGATGACAAAAGAAATTCTGATCAACGCGTTCAACATGAATTCGGTGGGCCACATCAATCATGGGCTATGGGCACACCCGCGTGATCAATCCTACAAGTACAAGACACTTGACTATTGGGTATCGCTTGCGAAGACGCTTGAGCGCGGGCTTTTTGATGGAATTTTCTTGGCGGACATCGTTGGCGTCTACGATGTTTATCAAGGATCAGCCGATCTGACGCTCCGGGAGTCGATCCAGCTGCCCGTCAATGATCCACTCTTGCTTATCTCGGCAATGGCGGCTGTGACACGACATCTCGGCTTCGGTGTCACCGTAAATGTGAACGGCGAACCGCCTTATCTATTTGCGCGCCGGATGTCGACGCTCGACCACCTTACGGAGGGTCGGTTAGGGTGGAACATCGTTACGGGCTATCTCGACAGTGCGGCGCGTGCGGTCGGACAAGACGCGCAAGCTGAGCATGACAGCCGATATGAGCGCGCCGACGAGTACCTCGAGGTCCTCTATAAGCTCTGGGAGGGTAGCTGGTCAGACGAGGCGGTCTTGCTTGACAAGGCAGGCCGCAGATACTCGGATCCAAACAGAGTGAAGCCGATCGTGCACGAGGGCCGCTACTACAAGGCCACCGGTTATCATCTCGCGGAGCCTTCCCGTCAACGCACGCCCGTCCTCTATCAGGCCGGCACCTCCGGCCGCGGAAAGGAATTCGCTTCGAAACACGCGGAATGCGTCTTCATCACCGCGGTCGACAAGGCTGCCGCTTGCAAGACCGCACGGGCCATCCGCGAGGGAGCGGTCAAAGCCGGTCGGAATGGCGACGATGTAAAGATTTTCGTCGGCATAACAGTCATCACCGGTTCGACACAGAGCGCGGCGCAGGATCGATATCGGGATTATCTCCACTACGCAAACCCCGAAGCCGGGCTGGCTCACTTTTCGGCTGGCACTGGGATCGACTTCTCGACGTTCGAGCTGGATGAACCGATCTCTTACGGAACCTCCAACTCCATCCAATCTGTCACTCAGCTGGCGCAGGAGAAGCGTTGGACGAAGCGCCAGCTTTTGGAGGAACTGAAGATTGGGGGGCGCTATCCACTCATTGTGGGAGATGGCGACAGCGTGGCGTCGGAGATGATTTCCTGGATGGACGAGGGCGAGATCGACGGCTTCAATCTTACCAGAACCGTTGTTCCGGAGAGCTACGAGGATTTCGTCGATCATGTCGTTCCGAGGTTACAGGAGCGCGGACGATACAAAACCGCTTATGCAGACGGTACGCTGCGAAAAAAGCTTTTCGGAGCAGGGGACCGGCTGCCAGATCGGCATTTTGCTCGATCGTTCGCGATCTGAAGTCCTCACTTCAATCCCGTCAAACCTTCGTAAGCCCCGGGGATCCAGTTGGCCGCGGACGTGCCGCAGTAAGCGCTGAGCCGTGAAATGCGAACCCCAAGACTTTGCGGCTATTCGATCGATGGCCTTATGAGGGGGATATTCAGAAGAGCAGGTTCCCGCACGCGAATGTGAATTCGCAGCTGAGGCCACGCAGACTATGTCCAGGTATAGTAAGGCTCCTCGATTTCTTCCGCTATGGACAACACTGATCCTTCCGATCCGAGAAGTCGGATTGCGCGTACCAAAGAGAGCCGAGCACGATTACAAGAAGCGATCAGCTTGTTTTCTCCTTTTGACCTCTAGGTATCGCACTGGTGATTTAGATTACGAATGGAGAGGATATGTCTGCTTCCGACGATCAGATTTTGGCACTGCAGGTCGCCAATATGCGGCCTCAGGATGCGGGCGCGAGCATCGCACGTCTATCGACGGCCGCGATGCAAAAGCTCGGTATCCGAGAAGGCGAGCTTGTTGAGCTGATTGGAAAGCGCCATACGGCCGCAGTCGCAATGCGCCCCTATCCCGACGACGAGGGACTGAACATAATCCGCCTCGACGGACTTCAGCGTGTGAACGCCGGGGCTTCAAGCGGCGATCACATCGAGGTGCGCAAAGCGGAACCTCGGCCCGCAAACAAGGTGGTACTTGCCCCCGCTCAGAAGAACCTCGTCCTGCAAGGATCAGGCGAGGCACTCCAACGGACCTTTCTGCATAGACCAATGGTGGCCGGAGATATCGTATCCACCTCTGTGCAACAAAGAATACACGACCCGAGGATGCTAAGCCTACCGGCATACGGCCTCCAGGAAATCCGTCTGATTGTCATTTCCACGCAGCCGCGCGGCATTGTTCAGATGAACGAGAAGACGGTCGTGGAGCTGCGCCCACAGTTTGAGGAGCCTAAAGAGGCCCGCCGGGCTGACGTTACCTATGACGATATCGGTGGCCTCGGAAGCTCCGTCGAACAAGTCCGCGAGATGGTCGAGTTGCCCCTGCGCCATCCCGAACTCTTCCAGCGCCTCGGTATCGATCCTCCAAAAGGAGTTTTGCTATATGGTCCGCCCGGCACCGGCAAGACGCTGCTAGCACGAGCTGTCGCCAACGAAACTGAGGCGAACTTCTATCACATTGCCGGCCCGGAGATTATGGGCAGCCGCTACGGCGAATCCGAAGAGCGTCTTAGACAAGTATTTCAGGAGGCGTCTCAGAATGCTCCCTCAATCATTTTTATCGACGAGATCGATTCAATTGCACCAAAGCGGGAGCAGGTGACGGGGGAAGTTGAGCGCCGCATTGTCGCGCAGCTGCTGACGCTCATGGACGGTCTGGAGCCTCGCCAGAACATCGTCGTCATCGGGGCGACGAACCGCCGGGACGCCATCGACGAGGCCCTGCGCCGTCCGGGCCGCTTCGACCGCGAGATCGTCATCGGCGTGCCCGACCAGAATGGCCGCAGGGAAGTCCTTGCCATTCATACTCGTGGCATGCCACTCGCCGAAGACACCGACCTAGACGAGATCGCCAGGACCACCTACGGCTTCGTCGGGGCCGATCTGGGGGCTTTGGTGCGCGAGGCTGCTATGGATGCCTTGCGCCGAGTGCTGCCGGACGTGAACCTCAAGGAGGGGATTCCAAGCGATGTTCTGGAGAAACTGACCGTTCTGCAAGACGACTTCCTGTCAGCATTGAAACGGATCCAGCCATCGGCACTACGCGAGATTATGATCCAGGCTCCAAATGTGCGATGGGAGGACGTAGGGGGCCTAGATGAAGCTCAGGTGAAGCTCCGGGAAGGCGTTGAGCTGCCATTGAGATCGCCGCAGGCCTTCAAGCGGATGGGCATCCGGCCGGCAAAGGGCTTCCTTTTGTTTGGGCCGCCAGGAACCGGCAAGACGCTTCTTGCCAAAGCGGTGGCCCGCGAGGCAGAGGCAAACTTCGTCGCTACCAAGTCCTCGGACCTCCTTTCCAAGTGGTACGGAGAGTCTGAGCAACAGGTGTCACGGCTCTTCGAACGCGCAAGGCAGGTTGCGCCAACTGTCATTTTTATCGATGAGATTGACTCGCTCGCTCCAGCGAGGGGTGGTGGACTTGGCGAGCCAGCGGTCACCGAACGCGTCGTAAACACATTGCTGGCCGAAATGGACGGTCTCGAAGACATGCAAGGCGTGGTGGTGATGGCGGCTACAAACAGACCAAACCTGCTCGACCCCGCCCTCTTGCGCCCCGGTCGTTTTGACGAACTAGTGTACGTTCCGGTTCCGGACGCGAAGGCCCGCCTCAAAATTCTGGGTATCCACACGAAGAAGATGCCTCTCTCGGGCGGCATTGATCTTGCTGACTTGGCGGAGAAAACCCTTCGTTTCACCGGGGCCGACCTCGAAGACCTGACCCGGCGCGCCGGCCTTATCGCACTGAGGCGATCGATTGACGCATCCACCGTCGAAAAGGACGACTTCGACAAGGCTCTCCAGGAAGTCCGCCCCTCAGTCACGCCCGAGATGGAGCGGGAGTATGAAGAGATGCTGAGGACACTCAGACAGGAGAGCCCGCAACGGCGGCAGATTGGCTTCACTCCGCTCAGCCAGTCAATCGATTAAAATCTGAGTCGACACGGCCCGCCCAGCATAGAGCGAAGGTGCTTGGGAGGGCGGACTTGCGCGACAAGTCTCGCGGTGTAGCAGCTACATATATGAGGCAGCAGGCCCTCCGCCGCGTGAACTGGTTCAACGTTTGATGCCACGTTCCGTCAATTGGTGGGTGGCTGCTATGAGTATCCGCTGTTTTCCCGCGCAATCGCGGACCGCATAATGACTGCTATGATCCTCGAGAAGTTTCCGTGCATCCGGCTGCTGGAGCCTCCGACGCCAATCGAACGCCTTCTCCGCGTCTAGGCAACGCCGGCGAGCGCCTCGCCGGGCCTAGGCTATGGGTAAAGGGTAACGATGCCTCCGGCCTGGGGGAGGCGGAAACAAGCTTAGAAAGCTAGAGTTCTTGCCCGGGCCGGCGGAAGCTGAAGGGTGCGATACATCTATCGCGGTGGGCGGTGTGCAGTCCAACTTTGCCCTCTTGGCGGCGACGGCCTGCGCGCGTGTTGGGATCTCCTGCGAACTCGTGCTCACAGATGGTGCCAATCCGCGACGGCGACTATCGTAACCGGTGTTCCGCTCCCACGTTGATCTTGCCGCCCTGATCTGTGATCGACTCTATGGACGAGCACGGGAGTTTCTCCATGGAGATTACATTGGAGGTTCTCACGACCAGGAGGTCGGGACGTGAGGTTCACCGGCATTGGCCGGACGAGGTCAAGGCGCAGATCGTTTCAGAAAGCCTTCGGCCAGGCGCGATGGTGAATGAGGTCGCCGAGCGACATGGCCTGAAGCAGATCCACTCGCCTAGTTGACCAGCACGCTGACCGCCATCGTCAAGGGCCACAGGCAGAGCCGGATCGACGAGCTGATGCCGTGGAATTATTCGGGGCGAGCAAACGGCTGAAGTCTACTGGTGGCCCTAAGCAGCCAATACATTCCATTGAGTTATTTCCCGATTAGAGCCAACTGCCGATTGAAATCAGAGGGATCGAAATAGTCGCGCCATACCGTGATCGCTCCCTCCACGACCGTGAGCGTACCCATGACCGGAAGTATGATTTTTCCGCCGCCCTCATGCAGGAAGACATCAAGCCGTTCGTTAAGGACGACATTTCCGGCCGCCGCGATCTGTGTCACCGTCCAATCAACCGTGAATGTCGTTCCAATTCCGAAATCCCGGTGAAACTTTCGGACGTTCTCCCGCCCGACGATATTCGGGAACGGTACGTTGTCATACAGCACGACTTCGGAAAGCATGGCGATCGCCTCGTCGATGTGGCCGGTGTTCCAGTGGCCGAAAAAGGTCATGGCTGTCTTGGTTGGGTCCGTCGACATTCAGTGAATTCCTTCTTGAAGGGTTCGAAAACCCGAGCGACAAATTTCAGAGAGTTCTGGCTCGCGATGCTGAAAAGCCTTCAGACCAGCCGCGATCCACCGTCTAGGTTGAGGGTCGCGCCGTTCATCCAGCCATTCGCCATCAAGAACACGACTGCCGCCCCGCCTTCCTCAGCGCTCCCGAGACGATGTAATGGCAATGTTGCCCTGAGGCCCTCGACAAAGGCATCGCGTGCGTCGCCAAGTGCCTTGCCAAGCAGTGGAGTATCGATCGGACCCGGCGAAAGGGTGTTCACGCGGCGCGGCGCGAGTTCCAACGCAAGGCCGCGTGCCAATGCTTCCATTGCCGCCGAAGCGGCAGCGAGAACGGCGGTCCCATAGGCATTCGGCCGGTCACCCAGTGCTCCGGAGATGAATGTCACGGAACCCTCGGAGGCGAGGCGGTCCCCAAGTGCCCGAAGAGTATATATCGCTGCCCAGATGCGTTCTTCGAACGCGCGGCGGAGATGGTCTACCTCGGCTTCCAGCACCTTGCCGACCACGAAGCTTCCGGCCAGCAAGACGAGGTGATCGACATGCTCGATGTCAGCGAGCGCGGATTCGATGGTTTCGCGCTTGGTCACATCCGCGGCCCTCCAGCCACTGAGGCCATGTTGTTCTGCGGCTTCTTTTGCCCGTTCGGCGTCAAATCCGACCACGATGACCCTTGCGCCGAAGGACTTGGCTTGAGTGGCTGCGGCGAGCCCGATCCCCGAGGTGCCGCCGACGATGAGTATGGTCTTGCCTGAAAGCGTATCCGAGATGTTTGATTGAGTGCCCATCGCTCTGGCTCCGTTTTGGAGGCGCTCGATTGCGCCGATGGCCAGAAAGTAATTCCAATTCCCTCGATTGATAATTGCCCCAATATTCGCTTTACTCATGCCATCATGGCACAAATCGGTATAGAACGTCTCACGGGCCTGATTGCATTTGCGCGGGCCGCATCCCTTGGAAGCTACACGGCGGCAGCCCGCGCGCTCGCGGTGTCACCGTCGGCCGTCAGCAAGAGCGTCCAGCGGCTCGAGCAGCAGCTCGGCATCGTCCTATTCCTCCGTACCACGCGCTCTCTGACGCTTACGCCGGAGGGCCGCGATCTGCACGATCGCGCCTTGCGTCTCTTGCGGGAAGCCGAAGATATCGAGCAGGCCGCAATGGCTGCCCGCGCCGAACCGTCCGGCATTCTCCGGATATCCGCTCCACTTCCGGTCGGCGTGCATATACTCGGCCCGGCGCTTCCTAGCTTGCGCGCACGCCATCCGAAACTCGCAATCGATCTGCGCCTGGGAGATCAGTTCGTGGACATGATCGAGGAGGGTATAGACGTCGCCATTCGGGTTGGAGCACTGGCCGACTCCCGTTTGAAGTCCCGACGGCTTGCGCCGCATCGCCTTTGCGCCTTTGCTTCGCCAGAGTATTTGAGACGACGAGGTACACCTCGGCATCCTGACGAACTTGCGGGGCATGACTGCGTCAATTTTCGCTTCCAGAGCTCGGGCCAGACACTTCGCTGGCCCTTTGCATCAGGAAAACGAGTCTTCGAGGCTACGCCAGAGATTGGGATCACGGTGGACACAAGCGATGGTGTCGCCGCTGTCCTCGTCGCCGGCGGCGGCGTCGGCATCTCTCCAACCTACATCGCCGCGCCATATGTGAAACGCGGCGAACTCGTGCCGATCCTCTCCGCCTTCGCCGTCGACCGCTCCAGCATGATTGCGCTCTGGCCAGAGAGCCGCCGCGCCAATCCGAATGTCAAAGCATTCCTGACATTTCTCGATGAAGTTTTCCCGGCGCGCCCACCTTGGGACGAAGTGGTATTTGCCGGACAGTAGTGTTGCGCGTCTGGCGCTATCAGCTCGACAAGTGCGGTGACCGCTATTGGCGCATTCTTGCCATCAATGTCGCAGCGGTAGTTTTCGGAACGACCTATCGCGCCCGGTCACTGTGCGAGGAAAACACCCGTCATCGACCGTCAGCGAAATGGAAACGTCCTCCTTGATGAGTAGTTGGCGTGAAGATACTTCGGCTCTCTACCGACCAACGCCCCGCAGAGTTCGTCGAGTCTATTCAACGTTGTATCGACGTTGGCTGATCTTCATGTAGAGATATAGCGTTGCCACTTTGTCCATGGCAGACCAACCAATCGATGGCCGATCTCCACCCCCAATCAGAGCTTCCAAAGTGTACGGTTGAAGGAATCAGCGGGCTCTGCCACCATTCGAAAGTTCCCTTGATTCCGGAACGGGCCGTCAATGTTGGGCGTGAACCATGACGGCTGCGAATGAACCTGTCTAAGCCAGAAACCGCGAGGGAAAAGCGATGACAGCTGCCGAGAAAAGGCCAGACCTTCAGTTCGATGCCGTTGAACAGGCGATTGCTTGGCATTCGGGTGACATGAGGGCCGCCATAGCCATGCTGATTGACGACTGCAGGCACCTTAGAGATCAGCTCGACACCGCTCAGAAATGCATGAGCAAAGGCCTGACACGAGGTTGGGTTCCAAGTCCCGAGCGCTAGAGCGGCAATCGGCGGGTATTCGCGTGCTGCAGGGCAGGTACTCGATTCTTGTCGTTCTTTAGATGACGCTAATCGTCTATATCACCGCGACCAGATACGAAGGAACACGATGACAAAGAAGCTGAACTCGCTGGAGGCGACAAGGGACTGCGTCTTGACCGCCCGCCCGTTCAAGGGAGCTTTCATGTACATGGCGGTTGCGGCCGCGGTCACGGCTTGGTCAATGACGTCAACGCATAAAGCGCCGATGCCTGCGGACGAACAGGTCGCGACGGTCATTCACTAACTTGGAAGGTTCCCGCCGGTTACGGGCGGGGAGATAGCAATCGGCATATAATGTTCGATTAACGTCTCGACGTACCGACGATAGGCCTCCACCATGGGGCGTGACCTTCCGGAGCGATGATCTCGACTTGGCCGCCTCACTGGTAGAGAATGGGCGCGGTCAGGCGGTACTGGACGATCTGCAGCCGTTCAAAAGCACTATCCAAATTTCTTCGGCGTCGATCTGAGAATGACCTGACCGACGCAAGAATGACGCCTTTGCGACTACAAGAGTATGGGAGCGGAGTGCGTTGTTCTCGCGGAAGTCGATCCATTATTTTTGACTTTGCGCTAGGATTTCGCGAGACCGACCTCAGTCAAGTCCGGATGCCGAGCACTCCATCCCTAATCGTCGAAACCGCAAAAATACATAAAGGGCGCCACTAGGCCGCCCTTTAGCACTTCCAAGCAATGATCGTTCAAGCGGGTCGTTCTTCTCCAGGTCGCGGCTTCCACGTGATGAGACGCTTTTCGGCTACATCGAGGAACAGGTCGATGATGAGGACGAACACCGCGAGGATAATGATGCCGCCGAACACGCCCACTGCGTCGAAATTGCCTTCAGAGCGTGCGATCAGGTAGCCAAGGCCGGCGGATGCGCCCAGGTATTCGCCGATGATTGCGCCGACTACAGCGAACCCCACGGAGGTACGGAGCGAGGAAAGAATCCAGGTTGCCGCTGCTGGGAAGTAGACGTGCCTTAGCAGCTCGGACCGCCTCGCCCCGAGGATACGGGTATTCGACAGAACGACCGGGTTTACTTCGCGGACGCCCTGAAGGGCGTTGAAGAATGTGACGAAAAAGACCAGCGTGACCGCCAGGGCTACCTTCGACCACAGGCCGAGTCCTAGCCACAGGACGAAAATAGGAGCAAGCACCACGCGGGGGATCGCGTTGACGGCCTTGATGAACGGGTCGAGGATGCGCGAAATGGAGGGGCTCAACCCGAGCCATACGCCGGCGGCGACACCAAGACCGGTCCCGATGAGATAGCCGAGTACAGTCTCGCTAAGCGTAATGCCGACGTGTTTGTAGAAACCCGGATCGCTAATCCAGCTGACCACCTGGTTTACGATGTCATAGGGTGCCGGGAAGAAGAAGCGATCGATGACGCCAGATGTGACGCCCACCTGCCAAGCGCCCAGGATTACAGCCAGCAGTGTGATTTGGATTAGGCGGACATTAATGGCGTGCATAGCTTTTCTCCACTTCGCCCCGTAGGGACGCCCAAATATCGCGGTAAAGGGTCATGAACTTGGGATCGAGTTTGATCTCGGCCACATCTCTCGGACGTTCGAGGTCGACACCGAAGCTTTCGATCACCCGGCTGCGTGGTCCGGCCGCCAGAACCACCACACGATCGCCCAGTGCGATAGCCTCTTCTAGGTCGTGCGTGATCATGACCACGGCGCGACGGTCTTCTTGCCAAAGCTTGAGCAGTTCGTTCTGCATGAGGTGGCGAGTATGTATGTCCAGCGCCGAGAACGGCTCATCCATCAAGATGACCTTGGGCTCGGTGATCAGAGCCTGCGCCATCTGTACGCGCTTGCGCTGGCCGCCCGACAGTTGGTGGGGGAAGCGTCCTTCGAAACCCTTGAGTCCCACTTTCTCCAACCAGGCCATGACCTTGCGATGACGCTCTTCGGCTGCCACGCCGCGAAACAACAGGCCCAACTCCACATTTTGATATGCCGTCTTCCAGGGCAGCAAGGCGTCCTGCTGGAACAAGTACCCGATGTTGTTTTGGACGTCCTTGACGGGCGCCCCATCAATGCAGACTTCTCCTTTCGCCGGCTTCAGAAGGCCCGCGATCGCATTGAGAATTGTCGATTTTCCGCAACCCGTGGGCCCCACAATGGCAAGGAATTCGCCATTGCCGACGGTGAGGTTCACGTTTTCGACTGCGACAAAGGACCCGAACGCCATGGTGACGTTGTCTATGGTGACCATCGGGGGAAGGCTAAGCTGAGACACCGCCTCGATTTTCATTACTGCGTTTGCCATATTACACCCCTTAGTTTTCGGCACTATGGCCCGCGGCTTCGACGAACTTGTTTGTATACGTCGTGTTAAGGTCAATCGTGGCCTTGCCGACGCTCTCGTTGAAGCTCCTGAGGACTGCGAGTGGAACCTCGAGGTCAGCGGGCGTGAACCGGCCGTCCTGCGAGAAGATTGCCTTCGCGTTCTCGACAGCCTTGATGTACGTCTGCTTGTCGCCCGAAACAAAGTCATCCGGGAGCTGGGCTACGATCTCCTCAGCAGAGTGATCCTTCATCCAGTGAAGTGCCTTCACGGTCGCATTGGTGACCTTCTGAATTACCTCAGGATGCTCGTTGATGTAGTCTTGGCTGGCATAAAGGACGGATGTTGGATAGATGCCTCCGTATACAGCCTTGGCACCTTCGTCGCTTCTTGCGTCGATTAGGATTTTGCCCAGCCCACGCTCAACGACGATCGTGGCGGCGGGGTCATAGTTGACCAGAAGGTCGATCTTCCCTTGCTGGAGAGCGGCTACAGCCGCAGCACCCGAGCCGACGCCGATAATCGAGATGTCATTGTCAGTCAGGCCATGCTGCTTCAGGTAATAGCGAATAAAGAAGTCAGATGAGGAACCGGGCGAGGTGATGCCGACATTCTTGCCTTTGATGGTCTCAGGTTTCGCGGGATCGAAATCGGTGTCGTTCTTGCCAGCGAGAACAAGGCCTGAATTCCTTGCGAGCTGGACGAAGCCTACGACATGCTTCCCTTGGGACTGCATCTGGATTGTGTGGTCGTAAAAGCCGACAGCGACATCGGTCGAACCGGCCACCAGCGCCTGAAGGACTTTCGAGCCACCCTGAGCGAAGTTCTCAGTCGTGACGTCCAAACCCTCCTCCTTGTAGAACCCTAAGCTTTCAGCCACCGGGAAGGGCAGGTTGTTTAGATTGTAGGAGCCCACACTCATGCGAACAGAGTCGGCGGCATGAGCTGCGGTAGTGAGGGACAGCGCGGTAGCTGCTGCCAAGAGATATTTACGCATGAGATTTCCTCCCTATGTGCTCCGGTCCTCGCCGGAGCGGGTTATGCAGCGTTTTCAACACGCTCGTTCGGCTTAGCGAAGGCGTATCCTTCGAATAGTCTCCTCGCGGTCCTAACCAGGCCCGCGACTGTCGATCCGTTTCGGGTCTCCAGTTGCACGTCGATACGTCCGCTGGGGTGTTCGATACGAACCAGCGTCGGCAGTAGTTGCTCGCCGACGATTTGTGCTGCTACGGTTCCTGAGGTCGTAGCCGCCGTGGCAATCCCGACTGCACCTGTGGTAGCGAGAGCAGGGTGGCAGTCATTGGGCATAAAATATCTCACTGATATCGTTCCGCCCTTCTTGGCCGGGGAAATCAGAACGGGCTTCGGGATGACCATGTCGGACACATCTCCCATTCCCATCAAAAGACCTGCTTCAGTCCGAATGGACGCGAGGCGGTCGATGAGTTGACGGTTCGCCGATAGAGACTCAGCGTCTTCGTAGCCGGTTACGCCCACGTCTGCGGCGCGAATAAGAACCATGGGGATTGCGCAATCGATCGCGGTAATTTCGACCCCGTCGATAACGTCTAGCGGCTTCCCGGTAGGAAAGAGCCTTCCCGTCTTCGCGCCCGCCGCGTCCAGGAAGGTGAGGGCAATCGGAGCCGCGAGGCCCGGGACTCCATCAATCGACGCATCGCCCAGGTAGATAACTTCGCCTTTTCGGGTCGGGACCTTCGCCTCGATGATCTTTCCCGTGTTCACGTTATGAATCCGTACGAGCGTGTCAAAATTGCCGGCCGGCACGAGACCGGCCTCGATCGCGAATGGACCAACAGCGGCGAGCATGTTGCCGCAGTTTGGTGAGTAGTCCACGATCTGTCGGTCGGTACGCACCTGGGCGAACAGATAGTCGATGTCTGCCTCCGGAACGCTGGCCGGACCGATGATTGCAACTTTTGACGTCACCGGGTTTCCTCCTCCGATTCCATCAATTTGCAACGGGTGCCCTGATCCCATTATGGAAAGCAGCGTTGCGTCGCGACCAGCTTGGTCCGAGGGCAAATCGGAAGCCAGAAAAAAAGGACCCCGCGAAGTGCCGCCGCGCATAAGGACGCAAGGTATGCGTATCAGATCGTTCATTACGTGTCCTCGAATATTGCGTAAGCCGGAACAATTCGCTTGCTTATTGCAATATGCGAAACATCGGCCTATTTGTTAAATGCAATGTTTTAGGGGATTATTGCGAAATGAGCATCAATTGCGAGATACTAGATCTCCGCGCCTTTCAAGCGGTCGTGGACCTCGAAAGTTTTCATCGGGCCGCTGAAGCTCTCAATATCTCCCAACCAGCTCTCACCCGACGAATCCAGAAGCTTGAGCAGTCCATTGGCGCGCCACTACTCGATCGGACGACCCGCCACGTTGCGGCGACAGCCACAGGGCAAGAGTTGCTTCCGCTCGTAAGGCGGATGCTCGAAGAGTTTGATGGTTCCCTCTTCGCCCTAAAGGATGGAGGGTCTCAGCGCCGCGGACTAATCACAATGGCCTGTGTTCCGACCGCCGCCTTCTATTTTCTGCCCACGGTCATCAAGAAGTTCGGAGCTGACTATCCCCATATCAGGCTTCGTATCCGCGATCTGACTGCAAACGAGGGACTGCAAGCGGTTGCGCGGGGGGAGGTAGAGTTCGGTATCAATCTGATGGGGAATTCGGACCCGGACCTTTCCTTCGAACCGCTGATCGATGACCCATTCGTGCTTGCAATGCGAAAGGATCACCCCCTTGCGGCACACGAACAACTGAACTGGGGGCAGCTCGATGGCTATCCACTCGTCGTCGTCGATCGATCGAGCGGAAATCGGGCTTTGTTGGATGGCGCTCTCGCGAAGCGTAACCTCAGGCTGAACTGGTTCTATGAGGTCACCCATCTCAATACGTCGCTGGGCCTCGTCGAGGCTGGGTTGGGCATCTCAGTCCTTCCCAGACTGGCGACCCCCCAGGAAGAGCACCCATACTTGGTCTCGCGCCCGATCGTTGATCCAGTGGTTACTCGCACCATCGGGATCGTACGCAGACGCGGCGCGCCGCTGTCGCCAGCCGCCGAGAAGTTCATTGAGGTGCTTCTCAAGACCTGGAAGGGCGGGGAGCCACATCCGATGCTGCATAGCGATTGATGCATGATTTGCAGGAATGTGTTGCAGTCGTCTGCCGTAAACGGTCTGCGGACCTAGTCTTTGTCCATTCCCGAGACAAGGAGCTATCGGATCGCAAAGATCGTAGGACTCGAGCGGACCGGGGGCCCGAGGTCCTACAAACCCAAGAAATCGACCTTTCTCGAGCCGGTTCAGGGGAAGTCTTACTCGAGCAGGAAGCGATCGGTGTTGACTCCCTTGGCGTCATGCAGAGACGCAGCACTACTCCGCTCGTGCTACCAAAGGCTTAAGGCTCGAAGCCGCTGGGCGGACCGTGAAGGTCGGCCCTGGTGTCCGTGACTTGTCGAACGCGAGTTCGAGGTCGCCATCCTCCAGGTCGATGGCGGACCCCGAGTGGACAATGCCCGCAAAATTGAACCGTGGCTGTGATCACGACCGTCTTGCCTGAGAACCTCATCATTCGCTCTCAATCCCCCACGTCTCGCACACAGGCGCGTCTTGGCGCATCAAGCCGAGAGTTTTCAGGTCATCCCACAGTTCGACAGGAATGGGTGTGCTTCGGGCGCGATAGTTTGAAACGACTTGATTCACCGATTGGCCGCCGGGAATTACCGAGACAACTGCCGGATGGAAAAATGGAAAATTGAGGGCCGCGTTTGGCAGAGAAACTCCATGCTTCCGGCACACTTCCTCGATCCGCTGGACCCTTTCGAGAACTTCCGTAGGAGCATCCGAGTAGTTATATTGCGCGCCCGCAATGGGCCCTGTCGCCAGGATGCCCGAATTGTACGGGCCGCCGAGCACGATACCGATGCCGCGGGTCACGCACATTGGAAGGAACGTTTCCAACGCCTCTTGCTCGAGTAACGTGTAGCGACCGGCGAGCAGGAACAGGTCAAAGTCGCCGCGCTCAGCAAGCAGTTGGCACATCTGCCACTCGTTTATCCCGCCACCGATTGCGCTAACCACATCTTGGTCTCGAAGTGAAATCATTGCTTGGTAGCCGCCGCTCATGAACTGTTCGACGTAGTAGTCACAGGCTTCTTGTGTGCCGTGATTGAAGACGTCGAGATCGTGGACAAACAGGATATCGAAACTGTCGAGCCCAGTACGTTCAAGGGATGCTTCAAAGGAGCGCATCACACCGTCGTAGCTATAGTCGAAAACCTCACGGCGACTAGGCGTATTGAAGAATTTCCCGATGCCCGTTCGTTGTTCCGGAGGGCAAACTTTCATGATCCTGCCCACTTTCGTGGACAGCACGAACTCGTGTCGCAGCTTGCTCCTGAGAAAGCGGCCAACCCGACTTTCCGCCAGACCAAGTCCATAGAGCGGGGCGGTGTCGAAATAGCGGGTACCGCACTCCCATGCTGCATCCAGAACCGCCGCAGCTTCTTCATCGCTTATCGCTCGGTACAAGTTGCCAAGCGGTGCGGTGCCGAAACCGAGTTCCGTGAAGGTGAGACCACCGTTTCCCCGTCGATCCCAATGTCGAGTCTTCATAGAGGTCTCCGAAATCAAAGCGGCTTACGGGTTTTCGCATCGAATTGATGCACAGCGCCAGAGCGACGTTTCAGTTTGATCGTCTGGCCCGACGTAAATTGGTACCGCGGGAGAGGGCGAGAATGTCGGAACCTTTACTTTAGAGGAATACCATGTTTCGGAACGCCTGGTACAAGGCTTGCGCGAGCGCCAGCACAATACCGCCGTTTACACGATTGACTGAAGATCGTCGCGACTTTCAGGGACAAACCTCGACGGGACATCAGGGGGGGTATTCGATTATATCGAATTTGGTGGTCGGGGCAGGGATTCGAACCCCGCGTCACAGCTCGAAGGCTGGAAGCAACCCCGGATACCCGAGGATGAGGAGAGCGCCGCGCTCCGATTACGCTTACGCCCGACTAACCCATAAATGCGTAGGGCGATATGATTGTTCCGGACGCGTGGTGCCAGGTATCAAGCGTCATCGTGAACTGGTCCTCTGGCGCCACGCAGATCTGGTCCGCCAAGGGTTGCCAGCTACTCTCCATATCGAGCGTTGTGGCGGGCTTCTAGATGAGACCGCTACCGCGTTTTTCTCGTAATCTATAGCTGTCGCCACGGATTCCTCGCCCACTGGGGGATGGCAGCGCCGGCGAGACGCACGGCGAAAGCAGCACTAACAAAATACCCTACATATTCCGCGCCACCCAGAAGCAGGCCGATCACGAGCCGGGTAGGGGCCATTCCAAAGGGCTGGGGAACCGCCGATCGATAATCAGAAGCAGGCAGGTCAGACTAAAGATGCCATAGCGGGCAATGATCAAATTCCAGGCCGTGAATGTCGCAACGGCCGCGGTGCGACAAAGGTCAATGCCCACAAGGCGAAGTGGTAACGACAGCGACAATCCCTAGCAGTGGAAAGACAAAGGATACAATGCGAATTGGCCGCCATGTCAAAGGTAATGCACTTCTCAACTTTCTGGAAACTAGACGCTGGATGGCAGGGACGCACGCATTCTTGCCACGCTCGATTCCAATGCCCCGTTGCCGATGAGCGAGCTAGCCCGCCTCGTCGGCATGTTCGCGAGGAGCGTATCTGACCGGGTTCCGGAAGCCAATGGCATCATACGGGCTTCACTGTTGATTAAACATCGCGTCGAGATCGGCGATTAAGCCTGGACCGGTGGGGTTCCAGCCGAGGATCCGGCGGGTTTTTTCGCTGGACGCCGGAAAGTCGAGACCGGCAAATATCCCCATCCAGCCGAAATATTCGGCGGTCATTTCCGGCTCGAGCGAGATGACGGGCAGTCTCAGGCCTCGGCCCAGCGCCTCGACGATTTCGCGCATCGTCACACCTTCCTCGTCGACGGCATTGTAGCGCGCGCCGGGTTCGCCGCGTTCGATGGCAAGGCGATAGAGCAGGGCTACATCCAGCAGGTGGGCTGCCGGAAAGCGGTTGTGCCCTTCGCCGATATAGGCGGATGCACCTTTTGCCTTGGATATTTCGATCAGCGGCGAGACGAGACCCTGCTTGACGGTGTTGTGGACCTGCGGAAGGCGCATGACGGAGACATTGACGCCGGCCTCCAGAAGCACATTGCCCGCAAGCTCGGAGGCGATGCGCGGGTTCGGATGCTCGATGTTGAAGACATCCTCGCTCGCCGGTTCGCCAAGATGGGCATTGCCCATGCCGGTACCCGAGGTGATGAGGAGAGGGCGGTTCGAGCCTCTCAGAGCCTCACCCATCGCAGCAATTACGCGGCTGTCCTTGTGGCAATTTTCCACGAAATTGGAAAAATCATGGTCGAAAGCCGTATGTATGACCGCATCGGCCTTCTCGACACCGGCTCGCACGCTGTCGGGCTCTTCCAGAACGCCGCGGTGGACCTCGACGCCGACTGCTTGAAGCGCCCTCGCGCCTGTGTCGGAACGGGTCATGCCGATGACATGATGGCCTGCCTTCTGAAGTTCCGGCACGATGGCCGAGCCGATGAAGCCGGTGGCGCCGGTGAGGAAAATACGCATTGGGTCTCTCCTTATTGCGATGAAGACCACTATTGCGCTATGTTTTATGCTGTTAAAGTAGTGACGCTATCCTATTATAATAGCTAACAGGTGCGCGCCATGACGACCGACAGCAACAACGCCCTTGGCATCTTCCTTCGCGACCGCCGCTCGCGCCTCGATCCGGCGGTGTTCGGATTCTCGGGCCGCCGGCGCACGCCGGGGCTGCGGCGCGAAGAGGTCGCGCAGCGCGCCAATATCAGCCCGACCTGGTATACATGGCTGGAGCAGGGGCGTGGCGGCGCGCCATCTCCCGACGTGCTGAACCGGATCGCAAATGGCCTGATGCTGACAGAGCCGGAGCGCGAGCATCTCTTCATGCTCGGCCTCGGCCGCCCGCCGGAGGTGCGCTACCGCGCCATCGAGGGCATCAGTCCGCGCCTGCAGCGTCTCATCGATACGCTTGAGGTCAGTCCGGCGCTGGTGCGGACGGCGGCCTGGGATATCGTTGCCTGGAACCGGGCAGCGACCGTCGTCATGACCGATTACGGAAAGCTTGGGCCTGAAGACCGCAATATCCTGCGCCTGCTCTTCAGCAATCCGAATATGCGCAACGTCCAGCATGACTGGGAAGCCATGGCCCGATTCGTCGTCGGTGCCTTCCGGGCGGATGCGGCGCGCGCCGGGGCTACGTCAGAAATTACTAAGCTGGTTGAAGAACTCTGTCTCGCCAGTCCGGAATTCAAGGGGATCTGGCAGGAGAATGACGTGATTTCCCATGGCGAGGGAACCAAGCGGCTGAGGCATCCCATGCTCGGCGATATCGCGCTGGAATATTCAAGCTTTGCCATCGATGGCAGGCCGGATCTCAACATGGTCGTCTACAATCCCGTCGATCCTGATGTGGCCGAGCGCATTCGCGGGCTTGTCGCCGAGAAGAAACCGTAGCGCGGTCAGGACCGCCGGCGTAGCGTGAATACCGTCAGTTCCGAGGGCCGTCCGAGCCGCAATGCAAAGCCTGGCCATAACCCGGTGCCGTTGTTGACATAGAGCTGCATGTCGCCGATCTCGTAGAGGCCGGAGACGAAGCCGCCATTGGCACGGGCGACCAAGCGATCGAGGCCGAGGACCATGCCGCCATGGGTATGGCCGGACAGCTGCAGCGCAATGCCTCTCTTCGCGGTCTCAGCTGCCATTCTCGGCTGATGATCGAGGAGGATGACAGGGGCTTCGGCCGGAGCGCCTTCCAATGCTGCCGTAAGGTCAGGATTCGGCATCTTTCTGCCGAAGGCCGCAAGATCCGTGACGCCGGCAATGACGATACGATCGCCACCGCGCTCGATGACCGCATGTTCATTCGTCAGCATGTGGATGCCAAGGCTCGTGTCATGCGCTATCCAGTCGTCGTAGCCGAAATAATATTCGTGATTTCCAGGGATGGCGAAAATGCCGTCGGGCGCCTGCAGCTGTGCCAGCGGAGCGACATCGGCGCGGCGCCTCTCGAGGTGGCCATCGATGAAATCGCCGGTCACGACGATCAGATCGGTTTTCAGCTCATTGGCCTTTTTCACGACGGCCTCGGCCCAGGACACCGGGAACAGGCGGCTGAGATGCAGGTCGGTCAATTGCAGCAGGCGGTAGCCGTCGAAGGCCTCGGGAAGGTCTTTGATGGCGATATCTACATTCTTCAAAGGCGGGATGCGCACGGCCTGGGCGACGCCGACCGCGGCAAGAAGGATGGCTACCGTTCCCATGACATAGCGGACCACTGGCGGCACGACCGGAAAATGTCCGTTGAGCAAAAGAGGGATCAGCGAGAGAAGATCGAGAGCGATCTGGAAGACGGCGAGCAGGACCGTTGCGCCGAAGAGGAAATTGAAGGCCACGATCAGCGGCCGCGGATATTCGGGAGCGAAGATGGAGCCTGAGGAGATCCGATTGAATACCAGATGCTGGGAGGCGATCAGAAGCACACCAGCAAGCATGGCCTTGGCAGGCCATATCCACGGCAGGGGCAGAATGAACCTGATGACAACGACCAGCCAGGGAAGTCCAAGGACGAGGTGAAACATCAATATCCCTGTGATTGTCTGATATTACGGGCGGGAATGAAGAAAATGAATCCGGTGTCTCTGCGTGTGGCGCCTGCGCAAGAGGCTTAAATGAGATCTCGGCGCACCGCATGCAAGCGGGCTACGGCCCGGCTTTATGGGGCAATAGACCTGCCATCTACCGCGCCGTCCTTCCGCCCCTCGGCGAAAAGCCAGTCGATGACGGTGTCCAGCGCAGACGATTTCCGGTAGCGGGGCCAGACGAGGTAGATATCCGAGGGGCCGCGCAGCCTCGCGTCGAAGACACGCACCAGCCGGCCTTTGGCCAAATCGTCGGTGACGAAGCCGCCATTGGCGAGAACGATGCCCTGTCCGGCAATTGCCGCCTCGATCGCATGGGCAGTCGTCGAAAAGCTGATGCCCTTAAAGGTGGGGCTCACGATATTGGCGAGATGCCGCTCGATAAATTCCGGCCAGAGATTATGGGCGTCGTGCAGCAGCGGATAGGCCGATAACTCCTCTGCTGTGCGCGGTGCATTCCTGCCGGCAAGCAGCAGCGGGCTGCAGACGGCGATGACCTCCTGCTCGAACAGCAGTTCGGCATTCAGCCCAGGCCCGAAGGGCGGGCGGCCATAGCGGACGGCGAGATTCACGCCATCGGCGGCGAAATTCGAGAGGCGTTCGGTCGCCAGAATGTGCAGGTCGAGATGGGGATGTAGGGCGGTGAAATCGGGCAGGCGCGGGATCAGCCACTTAGATGCGAAGGTGGGCGTGGTGCTGATGGTGAACTTGATCGCCTGCGGCTTCAGCTCGTCGGTCGCGCGGGCGATGATTTCGAAGGCGCGCCTGATATCGGCGATGTAGCGGCGGCCTTCAGCAGTCAGCGCCAGCGTGCGGGGAAGCCGTTCGAACAGGGCCATGCCGAGCTGCGCTTCAAGCCCGCGCACCTGCTGGGCGACGGCACCCTGCGTGACGCCGAGTTCCTCGGCAGCGTGCCTGAAGTTCAGGTGGCGCGCCGCGACCTCGAAGGCCCTGAGGCCGTTGAGGGAGGGAAGCTTACCCGGGATATCGCTCATCGAATAGTTTATCTACTGCCACGAAAGAGGAGAACTGTTTCGTACTCACGCAGTGAACATGGTAGCGTGCGCCCACGCATCGATCAATTGGCGATATCACCTCAGGAGGGCATTTGATATGTCAGTAGAAAAAGTGGCAGTCATCACGGCGGGCGGCAGTGGCATGGGGGCCGAGAGCGCACGGCGTCTTGCGGGCGACGGATATAAGGTCGCGATCCTGTCCTCCTCCGGAAAGGGCGAGGCGCTCGCCCGGGAACTCGGCGGTGTCGGCGTGACCGGCTCCAACCAGTCGAACGACGATCTGAAGCAACTGGTCGAGGCGGCGATGAAGCAATGGGGCCGCATCGACGTGCTCGTCAACAGCGCCGGCCATGGGCCGCGCGCACCGCTCAACGAGATCACCGACGAGCAGTGGCGTACAGGCATGGATGTCTACCTGATGAACGTCATCCGTCCGGTGCGGCTGGTGACGCCGATTATGCAGGCGCAGAAGAAGGGCGCGATCGTCAATATCTCGACGGCCTGGGTGTTCGAGCCGTCGCCGATGTTCCCGACCTCGGCCGTCTTTCGCGCCGGCCTTGCCGCTTATACCAAGCTCTTTGCCGATACCTACGCGGCTGAGAATATCCGCATGAACAACGTGTTGCCCGGCTGGATCGACAGCCTGCCGGCGACGGAAGAACGGCGCGGGAGCGTGCCGATGAAGCGCTATGGGACCAGTGCGGAAGTGGCGGCGACGATTGCGTTTCTCGTGTCGGACGGGGCCGGATACATTACCGGCCAGAGCCTGAAGGTGGATGGCGGGTTGATGCGGTCTGTTTAAGGTGGGGCCGACCAGGCAGCTGGGGCGCGGGCTTGAACTCTTTAGCTCTCAGTCTATTGTCCGCCTATGAACGCGACGATGGAGAAGGCCTGAAGCTATGCACAAGTTTAATGTGTCCTTCACGCGAGAGATCGAGGCCGATACTGCCGAGGAAGCCGCGCTTCTCCTCTATCAGGAGCTCGCCAGGGAAGCGCCACCCCTTCACTATCTGATCATGGACGAGACGAAGAGGGCGACGGGTCTGACGTTGGATCGGGAAAAGGCGGATGAATTTGCCGCTGCCGATCACACCGCCGATCCGGGGAACTGGTAGGTGGTGGCCAACCCCGTTAACGGTGGTGGCCGCGCTCGTCATTCAGACCTTGTTGTCGCCGTTGATTCAGGCGATCACCAGAGAGGCGTATTGCTGGGAGGCGTCTTCTGGCGAAATCCTGGTCGTCTCAAAGGGTTCAGGGATGTGATGATAGCGCTTTCGAGATGGTGACCGGAGCGCCTTTATAAGCCGGTGTGCCAGAGTGAGGATCGTAGTCAGCGAGCGCGATCACACGATTGAGTTCGGGGTAATAGCCAGCAACGGTACCTTGAGGAATGTTATACTCGATCGCGATGAAGCCGCTCGCCTTTCGAGGTGCCGCCTGCGGCCTCAGGTTGATCGAGGTGATGTCAACCCTGTCACCTTCAGTTATGCCCCTTGCTTCCATATCGTGCTTGCACATGAACACCACATCCCGGCGTCCGAAAACACCACGATACCGATCATCGAGGTTGTAGATGGTGGTGTTGTACTGACCGTGGCTACGGATTGTCGTCAATACAAGTGCCTCCGGAAAGCTCATTCGCTGGTCCTCGTCGAGGCCCCGTGCTGTTAAGAAGTTCGCTTTGCCATTGGCCGTACGCCATTCGCGCCTCGAGGCGGGGATATCTAGCCGGAAACCGCCTGGCTTCCTGACGCGCGTGTTGAACTCCCGAAAATCAGGAAACACGATCTCGATCCTGTCGCGGATGCGGTCATAATTGGCCACCAGATCGTCCCAGGCGATGTCATGAAGGGTGCCAAGAGTGGCTTTGGCGATGCCGGCGATTATCGCGGGCTCTGACTTGAGATGATCGCTAGGAGGCTTGAGAAAGCCCTTCGACGCGTGCACCATCGACATCGAGTCCTCCACAGTGACGGACTGAGAACCAGACAGTTGCACATCCTGATCGGTGCGTCCGAGAACCGGTAGCAGTATCGTCGTTTTGGCGATCAATAGGTGCGAACGGTTGGGCTTCGTAGCAAGGTGCACGGCGAGATCGAGCTTGCGTACAGCCGCGAATGTCACATCCGGGTCTGGCATGGCGACAGCCAGGTTGCCGCCAAGGCAAACTAGGGCTCTAGATTTTCCAGCAAGCATCGCTTCGATGGCTTCGACCGCGTTATGTCCTTTCTCGGAAGGCGGTCTGAAGCCGAAAGCGCGTTCGATCCCGTCAAGGAGAGCGGAATTGGGAATCTCCGTGATCCCGACAGTTCTGTCCCCTTGAACATTTGAGTGTCCTCTCAAAGGACATATCCCCGCGCCGGTCTTGCCGATATTACCTCGTAGCATCAGTAGATTTGCTAACTGCTGGACGACCTCGGTGCCTGTAAGGTGCTGGGTTACTCCCATCCCGTAGCAGGCTATCACACGCTCCGCGCTCAGATATGTTGTTACTGCACTCTCGAACGCATCGTGACCGAGGCCCGATTTGCGATAAATGTCTTCCCACGAAGTGCCCTTCACGTCATTTTGGAGGTCCTCAAGCCCTACCGTATGGGCAACGATGAATTCTCGGTCCAGGACACCTGTCCCCCCTGCCGCTAGGTCAGCGTCGTCGCGCTCGAAGATCAACTTCATCATGCCCTTCAGCAAGGCGATGTCGCCGCCTGCCTTCAACTGATAGTACGACGAGGCAATCGAAGTTGAGGAAAGCGTTGCCATTTCGACAGGATCTTGCGGTGCGGCAAAGCGCTCAAGTGCTCGTTCTCGCAATGGGTTGAACACCATGATCGGAGCGCCACGCTTCGACGCCTCGTGAAGCGTCGTCATCATCCTTGGATGATTTGTCCCAGGGTTGTGACCAATGCTGATGATGAGGTCACAGTCATCGAAGTCGCGCAGCTCAACGGTGCCCTTACCGACGCCAATCGATTTCGGAAGACCAACTGATGTTGCTTCGTGACACATGTTGGAACAGTCGGGAAAGTTGTTGGTCCCGTACGCGCGAACAAACAGCTGGTACAAAAAGGCCGCTTCATTAGACGCGCGGCCCGAGGTGTAGAACTCCACCATGTTCGGATCTGGTAGATCCCGGAGAGTCTGGCCGATGATGTCGAAGGCCGCGTTCCATGAAAGCGAGATGAACCGGTCGCTGGGTCGATCGTAGATTAGCGGCATCGTCAACCGGCCGGCATCCTCGAGGCTGTGGTCGTCCCACTTCCACAATTCGGAAACGCTGTGCTCCGCGAAGAACTCTGGGGTCGCTCGCTTGCTGGTCGACTCCCAAGTGATAGCCTTTGCGCCGTTCTCGCAGAACTCGAAGGCCGAGGTATGGTTCGGATCGGGCCATGCGCACCCCGGACAGTCGAATCCATCCGGTTGGTTAGCTTTGAGAAGTGCCGTGGCACCTCTAAAGACGACCTGCTGCTCCTTGAGTGTTCGCGCGACCGCTTTGAGTGCGCCCCAACCGCCTGCGGGGGCCCCATAATCTCGAATTCCCTCCGGTTTTCCGTCTTTCATGGAAGTTCTCCTGGTGCAGTGTCGGTCTTTGGTGACAAACAGCGGACGTTTCGAAAGCCTGTAGTTCGGCACATCCACGGGCAGAGTACCGCGCAATATCGAAACGCGGGATCAGAGACTGGGATTACGTCTTCTTCTAGCCGGGGAAGGATGAGCGATATCGGTCCCGTATCCAGATGCAGCCCATGAGTCTTGAGGAAATGTGCTCTGTCAACTCCATCTTTGCGATCCTGCGCCTCTGCCTGACATTCGGTCGGCGGAACCCCTTACCAAAGCAGATCATCCTCGACTGACACGGTGGCGAAGACATTACTGTCAAGATCGCTACCAGGGGAGCCCAGCGCCGGCATGGGGCTAATTCCGGCTGCAGGTTCAAACGCGGTATCGCCCTGAACGTCAGTATCCGGACGATCGTTGCCACGCAAATCTTCGCTGTGCCATTAATCGTCGCGGCCTTGGTAGACAATCTCGGTGGCGCGCCCTCCGACCCGTTGGCGTTCGGCGGCCAATTGTCATTATCAGCAAATGGCTCCGACCGAGCTTAATCACACTCTGAGAGGGGCAACGCACCTGAACGGGCCATTCTTTCGCCATCGTGTGGAGACACGCCGCACAAAAGTGGAAGGAAGCAATATGTTGACCAAGATATCTCTGGCGTCGCTTTTAGTTACGGTGCCGTTCGGCGCGGCAACTGCCTCTAGCGGTGGCGCTTGGAATGTTTTGTTTTCGAAAGCAAACGGCACCTGCATCGGGCTCTCCCGGATGGATACGCCTGAGGCATCGGCACCGGTCGTGTTCGACGACAGCGTAGGCAAGATCGCTGTACTCCTGCGCGGTCAGGTTGGTAAGGGGAAAGCAAGGACGAAGGTCAACATGATCTGCCTCTTCGATAAGCGGACGGGCAAAGCATCGATCGCTGAGTATCAGTGGCTCGGCGACTGATCGACATGTTTACGGCAGCCCGGCTCCGGTGGGCTGCCGGTTCCTTCGCTGACTCAGGCTTACATGCGTAGCCGAAAGATCCTAGACGGCCGAAGGATCACAGGTAGAGTGTACCTCCTTGAAGTTCTTTTTTTGGTGGGCATTTTTGAGCGACGTACTCGTTGATCCACTCGCACAGTTCTTAGCGCTCGTCGTTTTTCGTGCGGCTGCGAGAGTTCTGCTCCCGGACAGTGATCTGGGGCGCTTGATCGCGAACATCCTGTTCTTCGCCGCCCTGACAGCGCTGCTGTTTTATCATGGCATACCCCCATATTTGCTCGAAGACGGATCGTTCGACGTCTCAGATGTCATCAGCCACGGTCTGCTGAAGACGATCTGGTGGCTCGGAGGAGCCATGGTACTTGCCAGCTCTGTTCGGATGTTCTTGATTATCGAACGGAAGCCTCGCGAGGGAAGGCTGCTCCAGGATCTCGTGGTAGCATTGATTTATGTCAGTGCAGCGCTGTGTGTGGTCGCTTACGTTTTCAGGCTTCCGGTCGGCACGATTATCGCCACATCGGGCGTGTTTGCGATCGTCCTCGGCCTTGCGCTGCAGAGCACTCTCAATGATGTGTTCTCGGGCATCGCGCTCAACCTCGGCCGTCCGCTGTCAGTGGGCGATTGGATCCAGCTCGACGACAACGTTCAGGGCAGGGTGGTCGAGACGAACTGGCGTTCGACACAGCTTCTAAGCTCAACCAACGATCTCATTGTCGTACCTAATAGCGTTCTTGCGAAGAGCCGTATCACCAATGTAAGCGGCCCGGATGCCAGCCACGGCGCAACTCTCAAGGTTCGCCTAGCCCCAACCAGGCCGCCAAGCGCGATGCTGGACGCGATGGAAAAGGTATTGCTCAGCAGCAACGCCATCCTCAAGACGCCCGCACCGTCAGTGACAATCAGCGGTCTGGACAAGGATGCAGTAGAATTCGAGCTGGGATTTCACGTCAGCGACGTTACCAGGGTAGGAAACGCGCGCAATGAACTCTTCGATCTCGTGTATCGGCACGTAGAGGCGTCTGGACTGCAGATGTCTGGGACCGAGGGAGCGATCCAAGTCTCGATCGACGGAGCGGTCAACAACGAGCACCGGCCGAAACCTCCAACGACCGCAGTGCGCCTTATGGAATCCATTTCTCTTTTTGCCGGCCTCACAGACTCCGAAAAGGAAGACATCGCTTCGAACATGATTCGTCTGCCGTTTCGAAAAGGGGAAATCATCGCCCATCGGGAGACCGCGTTGACATCCCTAATGATTGTCCGAAGCGGAGTCGTGGCGTTGGAAGAGACAGACGAAGGAACTTATATCGAACTCGCCAGGCTTGCTCCCGGTGACTTCTTCGGTGAACGCGGCGTGCTCCTCGGAGCGCTTGAGATCGCTGACGTTCGAGCCCTAACGCCCGTTGTCATCTACGAGATTCCCAAGCAGCGCCTTGCCGCCGTTCTGCGAGAACGACCCGCGATCGCCGAAGAGCTAGGCCTGCTGCTTTCCGCAAGGACCAAAGCCGAGGAGGCATTACATCGGAATGGAAACCCGGAAACGGGGGCACACCCGTCAGCACTGTCAGTTCGAATTCGACAGTTCTTTCACCTGTCCTCATAGTATGCTAGGCGCATTCAAGGCAAACAGCGCCTACGAAGCCGTTTAGCACTCGCGAAGTTTGGACCCGCTTTAGCAATGCCAGGATTTGTCGCATGGGTCCTAGCCTCATGGTTCATCCAGAGATCTGTCCTCAGAAAAATCTTGTTCTTCATCGATCAATGTCGCCGAAAGTGATTCCGATCGCCAATCCATCGCCCCGTGGGTCATGCGCACCCGTCGCCAGGCCGTCCCCGTCGATGACGATGGCCCCTGCCATCCCCGCAAGCGGACTCTTCGCCTCGATAGGCGACACCGCATGGCCTCTTGCGGCTAGTTCGGCAAAAACCACTTCGCCGGTATCGCTTTCCAACTTCAGACTGTCGCTGCTGTCGGAAAAGGTCTTTCCAAGCAGAAAGCGTGGCCCGGCCAACGCTACTGCCGGTTCCTCACCGAAGTCGATCAGCCGGGTCAACAGCATCGCAAGCGTCTGCGGCTGCCCGTCGGCGCCCTGTGTGCCGTAGAGTAAAGCCGGCCTGCCGCTGCGCAGGCCAAGACCTGGATTCAAGGTATAGAAAGGACGTTTGCCGGGTGCGATGCCATTGACATGCGTGGGATCGGGCGAAAAGGCCGCCCCGCGGTTCTGCCACAGAATGCCCGTATCGCCGACGACCACGCCGCTGCCCCAGTCGAAATAGGTGCTCTGCAAGACGCTGACGCTGCCGCCCTCAGCATCGGTTGCGGCGAAGAACACGGTATCGCCGCTGCGATAGGGTGCCGGCCACGCGAGTGCCCGCGCGGGATCGATGGAGGCCGCCGCCTGCGCAAGATGATGTGCGCTCAGCCATTCCGCCACCGGCTGCGGCACGACATCGGGATCGGCAATGCCGCCACGGTCGAGAAAGGCGCGTTTGACCGCTTCTACGCAGAGATGCAGGTGGTCGGCGCTGCCGGCCTGATGGGGGGCAAAATCGAAGTGGGCGAGAATCCCCATGATCGCCAGCGTCGACAAACCCTGTGTTGGCGGCGGCGGCGCGAGCAGCTCGAATCCGCGATAGGAGAGACTGACGGGCGCCACCTCGCGCGTTCGGGTCGCTTCAAGGTCGTCGCTGGTCAGGGGAGAACCCGCAGCCTGCAGTCCCGCCGCGATCCTCGCGCCGAGTTCGCCCCTGTAGAAGGAACGTGGTCCATCACGGCCAATTAGCGACAGCGACCACGCCAAGTTTTCCTGCCGGAACAGACTGCCTGTTTCCGGCGCTGTGCCACCGGGCATGAAGAGCGCGGCAAAACCCGGCCAATTGGCGGCCTCCGCCTGCCGGAAGGCAAGCCAGAAACTCTGCGAGCGTGTGATCGGAAAGCCCTCTTTCGCATGGCGGATCGCATCAGCAAGCAAGGCAGCAAAATCAATCCTTCCGCCCCAGTGCCGCGCGGAATAGTCATGCGCGTGCCGCCAGGCGTCAACGGCGCACGCCGAGGTCAGCGCCGAAAGCGGTCCGCGCAGCGGGATGCTCTCGTCGAAATTAGGCAATTTCCGCGCCGCCTGCCCAATGCCAAGAAAACATGTCTTCCGTCCGCTACGATCGGCAACGAGCCAGACAGAATCGCCGCCAAGTCCGCAGAAATGCGGATAGACAACTGCAATCGTGCTGCCGATGGCAATCGCGGCCTCAAGCGCATTGCCGCCGGCCCGCAGGATCGCCGCACCCGCCTCACTCGCCAGCGCATGCGGACTTGTTACCATGCCGCCGCGTCCGGTCGCCTGCCTCCTCGGATCCTCGTCTGCCTGTATCATCGTCTTAAATTCCGGTGGGTCTATGGTCTGTAGAGCGCACGATAGGTCCGATAGCCCCCGTTATAAACCGCCGCATTCTCGGGATTGGGCACGATCCTTTCACCCCGCCCGACAAAGGCGGTTACACCGGACCAGTCTTCGGTCAGTCCAGCGCCGATCGCGGCTGCCCAGGCAACACCGAGGCAGGAGCCCGGATGGCCAGTCAGACCTTGTAGTGGCTGCTGCAGCACGTCGGAAACGATCTGCATCCAGATCCGGCTCTGCGATCCTCCGTCAGAGACCATGAAACGTGTCGTCGGGTGACCGATATCGTTCAGCACGTCGACATGATGGCGCAGCGCATAGGCATAGGCTTCCAGCATCGCTCGCCAGAGATGGCCGATATGATGCGAAAGCGTCAGTCCTTCGATCAGTCCGCGCGCGCTGGCATCGTGAATCGGTGTCTTCTCACCGAGGAAGTAAGGCAGGATCGTTATCCCGTCCGCACCGGGCGCGCATGCCGCGGCCAGCCGGTCGAGATAGCGATACACGGATATTCCTTCTGCCTTTGCAGCGATCTCCTCGCGTCCCGCAAAGGTGCTGATGAACCAGTTCAGCCCCGACCCGCCGGTCGACATGCAGCCGTTCGGCATAAAGAGCCCTGGCACTAAGTGATAGTCAAGGAACATGCGAGGGTCTGGCCGCACGATATCAGTCGCCGTCAGAATATCGACGGCACCCCCGAATTTCAGCAGCACGTCGCCCGCCTTGTTGATGCCCGCGCCGAAAGCTGACGCGATCATGTCGGCTGCCCCGCCGATGACAGGCGTTCCAACTGCAAGCCCCGTCGCCTTGGCGGCTTCGTCTGTCACATCACCAAGCACCTCATGCGACACCACCTTCCCGGGAATGGCATCCCGCCGAATTCTAGCGAGGCCGATCAGCTCGTCGTCAAGATTGCCGGTATTAATATCGACGAAGCCTGCTTCCAGCGCCCAGTTTTGTTCAATCGCCCTTTTGCCGGTCAGTTTCCAGTTGATGAAATCATAAGACCCCATAACCGAGGCAATGCGACCGAAGGTCTCCGGCTCGTGTCGGGCGATCCAGCGCAGTTTTGCTGTCACCAACTGCTGGTTGATACCGTTCCCCGCTTTGGCGAGAAAATCCGCCTCATCCCACTCGGCCTTAAGTTCCTCGACCTCCTCGCCGCAACGCCCGTCGCTCTGCTGGATGCTGGGCCGCAGCACCCGGCCGGCGTCATCAAGCAGCACGACGGCCGGCAGCATTCCGGTCACGCCGACGGCCGAAATTTGTCCGGGCTCGATCCCGCTCGTTGCAATCAGTTCCTTGGCAATCTCGCAGACATTCGCCCACCATTGCGCCGGGTCTTCCTCGGCCCAGGCATGCCGCGGCGAATGAAGTGTCGAAGGCCGAGAGCTGAGCCCGAGCACGCGGTTCGGCAGCTCGATCAGGATGCCGATGGTGGAGGTGGTGCCGATATCGAGGCCGAGCGTGATGGACATGGCGGTTCCTTCAGCGCAGCGTCTCGACGATCTCCATGAAGCGCATTACCCGGTCGCTGTCGACGGGGTTCCACGTATTACCGTCCACCTTGAAGTGCGTGCCGATGATGACCCCGCTGGCAACGCTCAATATGTCGCGCACATTGTCCTTGTTGACTCCGGTATTGGCAAAGACAGGGACATCCTTGACGGTCTCGCAGACGCGCCTCAGGTCCGATTGATCGACTGCCTGTCCGGTCAGCGGCCCCGAAACCAGGATGGCGTCGGCGAGCGACGAGAATACGGCGCTCTTTGCCCTGAGTTCAATCGGGCGCTGGTCCAGCGAATGTGCAAATTCCGCGTTGATGTTGAAGAGCATTTTCATCTCGTCGCGGCCGAGACTGTGCCGCAGCCGCGACGCCCTAGCGCAATCCGGCTGCCAAATGCCCATGTCGGAGGCGAAGACGCCGGTGAATATCTCGCGAACGAAGCTCGCACCCGTCACCGCGCCGATCGCAACGCTTGCCGAGGGATCCCAGAGATAGTTGACGCCGAACGGGATCGTCAGATGCGGCTTCACCCGCTCAACGATCGAGGTCATCGCCGCCAGTCCTTCCAGCGGCGCTTGAAAAACGTAAGGCCGGTCGTTCTCGTTACCGAACATGACGGCGTCGACGCCGCCCGCTTGCAGCTTCTCGATATCGCAAAGCACGTCGTCAACGAGCTTGGTCAGCCCGCCGGCGGCGTCGTAGGCAGGCGAGCCGGGCAGGGCACCGATGTGCGCCATCGCGATGACCGCCTTCTTCTTTGCACCGAAAAAGTCGAAGACCATGTGAGAACTCCCTGAAGCGAAATCAAATGGAGGGGCTTCCGCCGGAACGGATACAGGAAAGGCGAAATCAAAGCAGCGGCTGCTCCTCGGGCGCTATTCGCAACTCGACACCGGCGGCGGCGAGCGCATCGGCAAGGTCGGCCGGTGGCATGGCATCGGTTATCAGCATGTCGAATTGCTGTAGCGGCGCGATATGCACAAGCGACATGCGCTTGAACTTGGTGGAGTCGCAAAGCACCACCTTCTGCGTCGCGCGGCGCAGATAGACCCGCTTCATATCGGTGTCCTCGAAGGAATAGTCATAGATTCCTTGCGCCGTGATCCCGGACACGCCGACGAAGGCGATGTCGAACCAGAGCTCCTCAAATTGCGAGACGGCCGATTGACTGCTGATGGCCATTTCTTCGCCGCGCATGCGCCCGCCGGGCAGGTAGACCTCGCCGAAGCCGGTGCCCAGCTGCATAGCGTTGCGCACGCTGTTGGTGAAGATCTTCGTATGCGGCTGGTTGAGCAACAGGCCGGACAGCAGATAGGTGGTGGTGCCAACGTCGAGCGCCAGAGTGCGCGCGCCGGCAGCAACGCCTGCCGCCGCCATCGCGATTGTCCGCTTCGAGGCGGCATTGCGCGTCAGCCTGGATTCGAATGTCGGTTCCTCGCGATCGACCGTTTCGCTAGCGATCGCCTCGAAGGCGTTGCCGCTACGCACCGCGCCGCCATGCGTGCGCACCAGCCTGCCCTCCTTTTCCAGTTCAATCAGGTCGCGGCGGATAGTCATTTCGGATACAGCAAGCTGGGAGGCGACATCGCTGACGGAAACCGCGCCCTTGCGCGCCAGTGTCTCCAGGATGCGCGCATGCCGCACCTGGGCCAGAACCTTCGGTTTTTCCGCTGCGGGGGCCATCTTCTGTTCCGCGCCCATGATACGTTCTCATCCTCCCGCCGCAGCTCGTGGCTACGATTGTCTGATTGTTGCTTACTATGTATCGAATGACTCGAACAAATTCAAACATAAATTTCCCTTGTTGTGTATGGTTTTGTTGTTATATGATCGGTGATGTTTCTATTCTATGAGGGCGGCATGCAATCTCCGAGCTTTCCAGAACTATCCGGCAAGCGTGCGATCGTAACCGGCGGGGCTACGGGGATAGGGCGTGCGATCGCGACTGCGCTCTCCCGCCAGGCGGTCCAGGTGGCGATCTGCGACATTAACCTGGCTGCCGCCGAACGGACGGCTGCCGAGATCGGCAAAGGCACCACCGCGCATGCGATCGACGTTCGCAAGCGCGCTTCCGTCGAGGCGACATTTTCCGAAGTGGCGGAGAAGATGGGGGGGTACGATATCCTCTGCGCCAATGCCGGTGTGTCCACCATGCAGCATGCATTGGAGCTGACCGACGAGGAGTGGGACTATAATTTCGATGTCAATATTCGCGGCATCTTCCTGACCAATCAGATTGCCGCCCGCCGTTTTACGAGCGCAGGCACCGGCGTCATCGTCAACACGGCCTCCCTTGCGGCAAAGATCGGCGCGCCGCTGCTGGCTCATTATTCCGCTAGCAAGTTTGCCGTGCTCGGGTGGACGCAGGCGCTCGCCCGCGAGCTTGCGGTTTCGGGCATCCGCGTCAATGCCGTCTGCCCAGGTTTCGTCAAGACCGGCATGCAGGAGCGCGAGATCGCCTGGGAGGCAAGCCTGCGCGGCGTCACGCCCGAACGCGTCGTTGCGGATTATATCGCGCAAACGCCGCTCGGCCGGCTGGAAACGCCTGAGGATGTGGCCGATGTGGTCGTTTTCCTCTGCTCGAATTCTGCCCGCTTCATGACCGGGCAGGGGGTCAACGTCACCGGCGGCGTCTACACGACCTGACCCGTCCAGGATCCGTAACGACCTTCTGTTCAGCAAGGAAAGAGCATGGCTGAAATCGTCTTCGACCAGATCAGCAAGAGCTACGGCGGTAATTATGCGGCGATCCGCAATCTGAACATGACCATCCGCGACGGCGAATTCCTGGTCCTTGTCGGTCCCTCCGGCTGCGGCAAGTCGACGGCGCTGCGCATGATCGCCGGCCTCGAAGAAATCACCGATGGCCGCTTGACGATCAACGGCACCGTTGTCAACGATCTTGCCCCGCGCGATCGCGATATCGCCATGGTCTTCCAGTCCTACGCGCTTTATCCGCATCTGACGGTCGCCGAGAATATCGGCTTCGGCCTTCGCGTGCGCGGCCTCGACAAGGCCGAAATCGCCGTCAAGGTGCAAGAGACAGCGAAGCTCCTGGAGCTCGAGGACTATCTCGCCCGCAAGCCTGCTCAACTCTCCGGCGGCCAACGCCAGCGTGTCGCCATGGGCCGGGCGCTCGCCCGCAGCCCTCAGGCATTCCTGATGGATGAGCCGCTTTCCAATCTCGATGCTCGCCTGCGCGGCCAAATGCGCGCCGAAATCGCCCGCATGCAAAAGATGTCGGGCATTACCACGGTCTATGTCACCCACGACCAGGTCGAGGCCATGACCATGGGTGATCGCGTCGCCGTCATGAAGAGCGGTGTCCTGCAGCAGCTCGGCACGCCGCGTAGCCTCTATGATCAGCCGGCCAATCTCTTCGTCGCAAGCTTCATGGGCTCGCCGGCGATGAACCTGCTGGCAGCCGAGCTCTTCGCGACGGAGAGCGGCCCCGAGGCACGCTTCGGCCAGTCCTCCATTCTTTTCACGGGCGAGGTGCTCGCCGAGCGGCCGCGCATCGCCTCCGCCGCCGGCCGCGCCGTGGTGCTCGGCATCCGTCCGGAAGCTTTCCAACCGGTCGATACCGGCGGCTTGGCCGGGACTGTTGCCTTCGTCGAGGATCTCGGCGCCAACCTGCTCGTCCACGTCGATGTCGAGGCTGCCGACCGGTTGAAGTCGCTCTCGGCCGAGGAGGATGAGGTGACACTGTCCGCGCCGCGCCTGCGCGTCATCATTGACGGCACCAGCCGCGTGAAGATCGGCGAGCGCTTGTCGCTTGCCGCCAACCCCGCCCGCATCCACGTTTTCGATGCCACGACTGAAGTGGCGATGCGCGCCTGAGCGCGTTGCTTCTTTGGAGCATGATTGACACCTGCGGTCGGCTTTCGCACGATGTCATGCTGCTGTCATTTTGGATTTAATGAATGCCCTTCGTCAGGCCTTGCACGAAATAGCGGTTGAGAAAGAGAACGATCAGTACGATCGGGATCGTCGAGAAATGCGCCAGTGCGCCGAGCGTGCCCCAGGTGATGTCCTTCGTTCCATAGGCTGAAAGCAGCGCCACCGAGATCGGTTTGGAATCGAGCCGGGTGAGGAACATAGGATAGAGGAAGTCGTTCCAGGAAAACATCAGACAGAAAAGGGTGGAGGCCACCACCCCCGAGCGAACCGCCGGCAGTGCCACACGCCAGAACGAGCCGAACAGCGTGCATCCATCCGTCAGCGCCGCTTCTTCCAGCTCCTTCGGCAAGCTGCGGAAATAGGAAAACATCATCCAGGTGACGAAGGCCGAGTTCAGCATCGCGTTGATGAGGACGACTGCGATCCAGCTGCCGAGCAGCCCGATGTCGCGCATCATCAGATAGAAGGGGATCAGTGCTGCCACGGCCGGCACCATGCGGATCGCCATGAAGAAATAGGCAACGGCAATAGCGTAGCGGCTGGTCGAACGCGCCAGCGCATAGCCCGCCGGCACGCCGAGCAGCAGCGACAGGACTACGGAACCGCAGGCGATCAGTAGGCTCGAAGACACGAGACTCCAGACGTCGAACAGGCGGAATACCGTCGTAAACTGCTCGAAGGTCGGCACGAAAGTCAGTCTCGGCGGGATGGAGAAGATGTCGCGTGACGGCTTGTAGGCGGTCGATGCCAACCACAGGAAGGGCAGCAGGAAAAAGGCGAGCATGACAAGGATGAAGCCGCGCTCGCCGATGCGGCGGAGGGTGCGTATGCTCATCGCCCGTTCGCCTTTCTGTCCGCCCTGCGGATCAACAGGATGAAGCCCGCCGCGATCACGGCGATGCAGATCAGCGTCAGGTTTGATATCGCCGAGGCGCGGCCGATATTGAAGAATTCCAGTCCCTGCTTCACTGCATGCAGCATCAGCGTGTTGGTTGCATTGCCCGGTCCCCCGCCGGTCGTCACGTAGACGCTGTCAAAGACCCGGAAGGCATCGATGGTGCGCAGCGTCAGCGCCAGAAGGATCGAAGGCAGCATGAGCGGAATGATGATGATCCTCAGACGCTGTAGCGCCGTTGCTCCATCCACTTCCGATGCCTCGAGAATATCGCCCGGCAGTGCCTTCAGGCCCGCAAGCAGGATTAGCGCCACCAGCGGCGTCCATTCCCAGATATCGACGAAAATAAGGGTCGCCAGCGCCGAGCTCGGATTGGCGAAAAGGCC
Organism: Rhizobium mesoamericanum STM3625; assembly: GCF_000312665.1. Taxonomy (GTDB): domain Bacteria; phylum Pseudomonadota; class Alphaproteobacteria; order Rhizobiales; family Rhizobiaceae; genus Rhizobium; species Rhizobium mesoamericanum. The sequence goes on from NZ_HF536773.1 coordinate 1,531,790, forward strand.
CCGCGGATCGGAAATCCCGAACTCGGCGAGATAATAGCCGATGAGCCCGTAGTCGGCGAGCAGCAGCGCCCGGAAAACCAGCCCGACCACAAGCGGCGTGATTGTCACCGGAATCAGGATCAATGCCAGGCAGATCCGGTTGAAGCGGTCGTCGCGCCAGAGCGCCAGCGCAATGGCAAAGCCGAGCAGCAGTTCGACGGTCACGGCGCTCAAGGTGAAGACGACGGTATTGACGAAAGCCCCGCGCGTCACAGTATCCGAGAGAAGATCGACATAATTGCCGAGCCCGACGAAATGCGTTCGCCCTGGCTTCAGCAGATTGTATTCGTAAAGGCTGAACCAGATACCCTGCGCCAGCGGCCAAACGCCGATGACGAGCACGTAAATGATAGCCGGCAGTGTCATCAGGGCGAAGAACAGCCGCCTGCGTTCGAGATAGGAAACGCTCAAGGCCGGAGAGGGCTTCAGCGCGGAAGTGAGGGATAGGGTCACGTCATGTCCATCAGGTTCCTGGTTCGATACGCGCTACCGGGATCGAGCCGGCGGCTCGCCCCCGATCATGAGGCCTGAGGCGCATCGGATCAATGTCCGGAAACGGCGAGGCCGCGACATAGGCACGGCCTCAGGGGAGGAGTTGTTTTGTCAACCGTTGTCAGAAGAGCTTCGCAGCGGCTTCCTGGGCGGCGTCGAGCGCCTTCTTGGGATCGGCATTGCCGACGAGCACATCGTTCACGGCTGTGCCGAGCAGGTCCTGAATCTCCGGATATTGCGGGATGCGCGGACGATATTCGCCGTCGCCATGCTCGAATGTCTCGGCGATGACAGGCAGGAAGGGGAACTTCTTTAGCAGGTCGGGATCGGTCATCTCGCTCTTGCGCAGGAAGCTGCCGGCGCCCATCATATTGAATTCCTTGTGCACTGGCGGGCTGACCAGCCACTTGATGAAGGCCCATGCGGCTTCCTTCTGCGTGTCCTTGATGCCGGCGTTGATCGCCATACCCCAGCCGCCAATGCCGTAGAGCTTCGGCAGGCCGGCGCCACGCGGCGCCGTTGTGATCGCCACCTTGTCAACGATCTTGGAAATCGCAGGATCATAGTAGCCGGGCGCGCCGACCGACCATGTCTGCATGCTCGCGGCAATGCCCTGGCGGAAGCTTTCCTCGCGTCCGCCCCAGTCATAATTAACGGCGCCGGGAGGTGCCGCTTTCATGAAGAGATCCTTGTAGACGGTCAGGCTCTTGATATTGGCTTCCGAATTCAGTGCCGGCTTGCCGTCGGAGCCGAGAATCGCACCGCCCATCTCGGTGTTGTACTGCATCCAGTCCTGTGCGACCGCCGGGCCTTTCTGGCCGTTGGCGACGAAACCGTAGATATTCTTGCTGGGGTCGGTCAGCTTGTAGGCGTCCTCCACCAGTTCCTCCATCGTCGTCGGCGCCTTCAGGCCGGCGGCGTCGAAGAGATCTTTGCGATAGGCAAGCACATTGGCATAGCCGGCAAAGGGAAAGGCGACCTGCTTGTCGCCCCAATGGCCAAGCGCGTTGAGAAGCGTCGGATAGATGTCGTCGAGCTTCAGTTCGGCGGCGTCGCGTTTCATCCAGTCGGTGAGGTCGACGGTGTATTTGTTTTCGGCATATTGGCCCGCCCAGACTATATCCATCGTCACGAGATCGTAGCCGCCGGTGCCACCGACGAAATCCGTCGTCGTCTTGGTCAGCAACGAGCCGTAGTCGAGAATATCGACCTTGACGGTGGCGCCCGTCTCCTCGGTGAATTTGGGGGCGATGGCAGCCAGAACCGCGGCGAACTGATCGTTCTGGGAGGCAAGCGTAAGCGTAATGCCTTCGTATTTCTTGTCAGCGCCGATGGCGGAGCTCACAAATGCGACCGAGACGAAACCCGCGATCGCCAATTTCCGTGTGAGACTGCTGAGCGATTTCATGTTTGCTCCCCTTTTTTCATTGGCTTGGGGCAATATACATCAAACAAAATCGCACTCAAGCGCACTTGACAAAAAATCGTAAACATTAAAAATCACAAATTAGAACATATTCGCGCATCAATGTCCATATTTTGTGCGCGTTGCTTAAAAAATGGCAGGGAGTTGATCATTCCCTGCGCGCCTATACTACCCTGTCCAACGCGCACGAGCTGCACATTCATGAAGATAACGTCGGACGAGCGCTTGAGAGAGCTGGAACGTCGCGCCCATGATGAAATGGCGCGCGTGGAAGCGCTCTGCGCCGACTGGCCGAAGCTAGTTGACGAAGACCGCCACGATCTCCATTCCGTCGTCATCTGTGGCGCCGGCCTCTCCGGCCTATCAGTCGCCTTCGCCCTGAAGCGGCGCGGCATCAGGTCTGTTCATGTGATTGATCAGAGCGAAGAGGGCCGCGAAGGTCCCTGGATCACCTGTGCCCGCATGCAGAACCTGCGTTCGCCGAAGTACCTCTCAGGCCCTGACCTCGGCATCCCGAGCCTGACGCTGCGCTCCTGGTACGAGGCACTGAATGGCGCCGACGCTTGGGGCGCGCTGGACAAGATCAGCCGCCGGGATTGGATGGCGTATCTTATCTGGTTTCGAAGGACTGTCGGCATCGACGTCGAAAACAGCACTATGCTTTCGTCGATAGATCCGGCGGAGGGCGGACTTGCTCTCACGCTGACAAAGGGTGACGGCACCAGCCGCACGATCACCTGTCGCCACCTGGTGATGGCGACCGGCATCGACGGTTGCGGCGGCCCCCGTATACCCGCGATGGTCAAGGCGCTGCCGAAATCCGCCTGGACGCATAGCAATGAGCCGATCTCTATCGATTTTCTCGGCGGCAGAGATGTCGCGATCCTTGGCGGCGGCACGTCGAGCTTCGACTGGGCGGTGGCGGCCCTGGAGACCGGAGCCCGAGAGGTGACCATGTTTGCTCGTAGCGCCGATTTGCCGCGTACGGAGGTTCTCGCATGGACCAACTTTCCCGGTTTCCTCGGCCATTTCGCCGACCTGTCGGATGTGGAGCGCTGGCGCTTCGCAAATCTCTACTGCAATTTCAAGGTGCCGCCGACACAGGAACAGTATGACAGAGCCCGCCGACACCCTAGTTTTAACATGCAGCTAGGCTGTGGGGTCCGCGAACTCTCGATGGACGGCGGCAAGATCAGGCTGACGACCGCAAATGGCATCTTCCACGCAGATCACCTCCTGCTGGGCACCGGTTACGAGATCAATTTCGCGCTCAGGCCGGAGCTTGTCGGCCTCATCGAGGCCACTGCGCTTTGGAAGGACCGGTTCCATCCGCCGCAGGGAGAAGAGAATGCGATGCTTGCCGGCCATCCCTATCTCGGCCCCGGTTTCGAACTAATGCCGAGACATGCCGAAGCCGGCTGGGTCTCGCGCATCCATATGTTCAATGCCGGCGCGCTGGCGAGCCTTGGTCCGATCAGCAACGGCGTCACCGGTCTCAAATACGGCGTGCCGCGCATCGTCGGCGCCTTGGTGAAAGCGCTGTTCATGGAGGACTCCAACCGGTATCTTGAAGCATTGGCCGCCTATGACGAGCCGCATTTCGATCCTGGCATAGACGAGGACGTCATGACATCAAGGGAGGTTTTGGCATGAGAAGGGCTGCCGCTGTTCAATTTTCCGGATTGGAGACCATCCTTTCGCGGGCACGCGAGGACAGCGTCGAATTTCCCTATCTGCTCGCCAACCACGTTCCGATGGTGCTGGTCGCGCTTGACCGCCTCGGCGCCTCGCCGGAACGGTTGGAACAGTGGTACGAGCAGTATCGAGAAAGCAACAAGCTTCCGCCGATGCCGCCGCCGGTTTCGCCGATTATCAGGACGTCCTGGGCTGAGGCGCTTGGCGATCGCGCGCGCGAGGCAGATTACCGTGCCTTCTTCATCGGCGAAACCCGTCGTCTCGGCATCGATGCCGTTATCCGTACCTATCTGCCCGCCATGACGAGCGGTCTTGCCGGCAGCGCCATGCATCCGCTCATGCGCCTTGCCTATGGTGTCCTCAAGAAGGACGACCAGGAGGTTGGCACAGCGCTCGGTTATTGGGCAGCCTGCTATCTGTCGCTTCCACCCGCGACCGGCGCCGCTCCGGATACGGATGATCCGGGAACCGTACTTGCCGATGTAGGCAACATCGAAGGCATTCGCAGCTACGAGCCCGAAACCGATCTGCTCTGGCACAATATCCGCGCCGTCGCCACACTTCCGGGCTTCCGCCCTGTCATCGACCGCCTGGCTTTCAGCGCCGATACCCCGCGCCGAATGGCCGCGACCTCGCTTGCCCTCTTCGCCGGAACCATGGATTTCTCCGCGCTCCATTCCGTCACCGGCATGCATTGGCTGCGCCTCGTTTCTTCGCACCTGGATAATGCCGAGCCCCTCTATCGTGCCTTCTGGCAGGTGATTGCCTCGCTGGTGCCGAAGATCGGTTTTCCAACACTCCCCACCGTCGAGGCGCTGGAAGAAATGCGCAGCCGGCCAGCGCCCGTCTGGAGGGAGATCAAACGCGCGGCGATTGCATCGGACGACGAACACGATGTCAGCCTTGTCTTTTCCGCTCTACAGGAGGAAGAGGTGTGGAAGGATCCGCTCTATCGCGTCGTCGCGGCACGCAGGGTCGGGCTGATTGCATAGGGGATGAGGGAAGAATTGATGACGCCGAGCCTCGTAGTCGAAAACGCCAGGACCGAAGCCGGCGAGATCGTTTCGCTCATCCTTGAGAATGACCGGATCGCCGCGATCGGTCCTAATGCAGCGGCCGGCATCGGCCCTGCTGCAGTGCCACGTTTCGATGCCGCCGGCGGCCTGCTCAGCCTTCCGTTCGTCGACGGTCATATTCATCTCGACAAGACGCTGATAGGCTTGCCCTTCATCCCACATATGCCGGGTGATACGGTCGCAATGCGCATCGAAGCGGAGAAATCCCTGCGGCGCACAGTGGCTCTGCCGATCGAAGCCCGCGGTGGTGCCCTTTTGGAAAGGCTCGCCGCCTACGGCACGCTTGCCGTGCGTAGCCATGTCGATATCGATACCGAAGTTGGCCTGAAAGGCCTCGAGGCGGTGCTTTCATTGAAGCAGAGCCATGGTCATCTCATCGATATCCAGACGGTTGCCTTCCCGCAATCCGGCGTGTTGCGCGATCCCGGCACCGCGGAGCTGCTCGATGCGGCAATCGCAGCCGGCGCCGATCTCGTCGGCGGCCTGGATCCCGCGGGCATCGACAACGACGTAACCGGCCATCTCGATACGATCTTCGCCGTCGCCGACAAATATGGTGTTGGGCTCGATATTCATCTGCATGACGGCGGTGCACTCGGCGCCTTCGAGCTTCGACAGATCGCCGACCGCACGGTCGCGCTGGGGCTCGAAGGCAAGGTGGTCGTCAGCCACGCCTTTTGCCTCGGCGAGTTGGAAGATGCCGATTTCGGCAGTACTGCCTCGGCACTCGCCAGGTCGGGCGTGTCGATCATGACCAGCGCCCCGGGACCCGTGCCCATGCCGCCGGTCAAGCGGCTTGCCGCCGCCGGCGTCCGGCTCTTTTGCGCCAACGACAATATCCGCGACGCATGGTCGCCTTTCGGCAATGGCGACATGCTCGAGCGCGTCGGCATTCTCTGCGATCGCCAGGATTTCCGTTCGGATGAGGACCTGGCTGCAGCCTTCCGCCTTGCGACGCAGGCGCCGGCCGAGATCCTCGGCCGGCCTGTCGGGCCGCTCCAGGCCGGTTCACCCGCCGATTTTATCATCCTGCCTGTCGCGTCGCTGCCAGAGGCCGTCGCTGCCCGTCCCATCGATCGCACCGTCTTCCGCAGCGGCACCATCATCGCCCGTGGCGGTCGCCTGATCGCCTAATTTCCGTCAATGCATGGCGCGTGGGAGCACCACCGATGAAGGGTCGTCTCTGGATTCAATCGCCGCTCGCCATCATGGCCGAGGGCGCCGAGGGCGGCATCGTAGTCGAGAATGGCCGTATCGTTGAGCTGGTCACGGCTGGACGGCAGCCTGCGGCCAGCGTCGATGCATGTTTCGACGCCGGCCGGCACGTCGTCATTCCCGGCCTCGTCAACGCCCATCACCATATGTTCCAAACGCTGACACGCGCCCATCCGGCCGCAATCAACAAGTCGCTCTGGCCATGGATCCGCGCGCTCTATCCGGTCTGGGCGACGCATATGACGCCCGAAGCCTTCCGTCTTGCCGTCCGTCTCGCGCTGACTGAGCTCCTGCTTTCGGGCTGCACCACCACCTCCGATCACCACTATCTCTACGCCGCCGGCCTCGAAGACGCGATGGATGTCGAGGCCGAAGAGGCAGCCCGCCTCGGCATGCGTATCACGCTGACGCGGGGCAGCCTCAACATCAAGAATCAGCAAGGCGTCATTTCGCCCGCCAATGTCGTGCAGGACGACGACGTGATCCTGGCCGACAGCGAGCGTGTGCTTTTGCAATATCACGACCGCTCCGAAGGGGCGATGACGCAGGTCGCGCTCGCGCCCTGCGCGCCGTTCGACGTCACGCTGGAGCTGATGCGCGAAACGGCGGCACTGGCCGAGCGCTACGATTGCCGGCTCCACACCCATCTGGTCGAGACGAGCGCAGAGGCCGAATTCTGCCGCAGCAAGTTCGCCTGTACACCCGTGGAATATCTAGATCGCTGCAACTGGCTGAATGCACGCACCTGGCTCGCCCACGGCATCCATTTCGACGATGGCGAGATCACCGAACTCGGCCGCCACGGCGTCGGCATCTGCCATTGCCCAACCTCCAACATGGTGCTTGCATCCGGCATGTGCCGCACCTTTGAGCTGGAAGCCGCAGGTGTGCCGGTCGGTCTCGGCGTTGACGGCTCCGCCTCCAACGACAATTCCAACCTGATGGAAAGCGTGCGCCATGCGCTGATGCTGAATCGGCTGACCTATGGCGCCGAAGCCGTCACTCATCTCGACGCGCTGCGTTGGGGAACCGCCGGCTCTGCAAAGCTGCTCGGCCGCGACGATATCGGCACGATCGCGCCAGGCCACCAGGCGGACCTTTCCTTCTACAAGCTCGATGAATTGCGTTTCTCCGGCGCCGGCGATCCGCTCGCCGCCCTGGTGCTCTGCGGCGCTACCAGGGCCGATCGCGTCATGATCGCGGGCAAATGGCGCGTCACCGACGGCATGCCTGCGGGCGTTGATATCGAGGCGCTAATCGCCGATCACAACCGCGTCGCCCGCAATTTTCTTCTGTCGGTCTGAGGAGGTCCCATGGCGATCAATTTCGTCATCCGCAATGCCCGACTGCCGGGCTTGATCGAACCGACGGACATCGCCTTCGAGGCGGGCCGCATCGCGGCGATCGCGCCTCATTTCGTCTGCGATGCACCGCACTATGATGCCGGGGGGAAATTCGCCTGCGGCGGTCTCATTGAAACCCACATCCACCTCGATAAGGCCGGCATCATAAGCCGCTGCAATCTCTGCACCGGGACCCTCGCGGAGGCTGTCAGCGAAACCTCCCGAGCCAAGGCCGCCTTTAGCGAGGAAGACGTTTATGCCCGCGCTGCTGCAGTGGTCGAAAAGGCAGTTCTCAACGGCACTACCCGGCTGCGCACCTTTGTCGAAATCGACCCGCGCGCCGGCTTCCGTTCATTCGAGGCGATCAAGCATCTAAAGGCCGACTATACCAGCCTCATCGACATCGAAATCTGCGCCTTTGCCCAGGAGGGCCTAACGAACGATCCCGGAACGGAGGCGATGCTGGAACAGGCGCTGAGGACAGGTGCCGATCTGGTGGGGGGCTGCCCTTACACCGATCCGGAGCCCGCCGAACACATCCGCCGGATCTTCGACCTCGCCATGCGCCAAGACGTCGCCGTCGATTTCCACCTCGATTTCGACCTCAACCCCTCAGGCTCTAATCTTCCGACTGTCATCGCCGAGACTGTCGCGCGCCGCTACCAAGGACGCGTCTCGGTCGGCCATGTCACCAAGCTCTCAGCTTTGCCACCGGAAGAGCTGGAGACGATCGGCCGCCACCTTGCCGAGGCCGGCATCGGATTAACCGTCCTGCCGTCTACGGATCTCTTCCTGACCGGCCGTAGTTCGACCCATCTCATCCCGCGCGGCGTGACGCCCGCCCACAGCCTGGCAGCCCTCGGCGTCGTTACGACCATCTCGACTAACAATGTCATGAACCCATTCACGCCCTTCGGCGACGTCAACTTGATGCGTATGGCCAATCTTTACGCCAACATCGCCCAGATCGGCACCGCCGATGGCCTCGACGGCGTCTTCGCTATGGCCACGACCCAGGCTGCCACCCTCCTAAGAAGCGAGGGCTACGGCATTGCCATCGGCAATGCCGCAGATATTGTCCTCTTCGACGCCTCGTCGGCTGCCGACGCTGTCGCGACTATAGCGCCTGCGCTCATTGGCTGGAAAAATGGCCGCCAGAGCTTCTTACGGCCGCGCCCTCGGCTTTTCGTGCGCGAAGTTTAATTCATCTGGGGTAAGTTCTTTCAGGCATCGACGAGCTCAACCTTCAGTTTTTCCCCACCGATCGGGCAGCTCGGTCGAGTGTTTCAAGTGAACCGGCCACGCTGTGAGGGTCGAGCACTCGTTTCACCTGAGTTCGACTCGTGCCCATTTTAGCGGCCATGTCTGACTGGGTGATCGATTGTTTCCTTCCGAGCTTCCTTCGAAATGCCATGTGGAATCCAGACCGATCTTCCAGATCCTGGCCCATGATAGGGAAAGTTCTGACTTGTGGTGTCGAAGATTTTTAGCAGACCCAATTCAGCACAATCCTTGCACTCGCTGTTCGCCGCCTTGGTCTGAGGAACTACGCAGACCTGCTCGTGGCGCCGGGAGACGCAGACCTTCCCATGGCGCTTCCCCCGGCACATGAAATCGAAAACCAGGCGGCCATCTTCGAAAAGCTCTGGAGGATGGGATGAAGAGGTGCATGATTATGCTGCCTGACGCGGTCCGATAGCCTGTTGGTGGCTGATCGGCTTAGCCTGCTGCTTCAACTGGATATGCGGATTGTTATCGTTGATGCCGTCTATGACGAACTCACCAGCGATCTTTCCCACCTCAAAGATGCCAAAGTTAAAGATTTCATCGATGGTAACTCTCCACCTTTCGTGATCGAGCGGACAGACATAGGTAAGATTGAACGACAAAAGCGCCGGCTTGGGCAAAAACTCAAGAAGAACGCCAGTGAACTCGCAATGGTTGACTTCCTCTCCGATGAAGGTGGCATTGAACGCTAACTCAAGACCAATGAACCCGCCGCGATCCTGTTCGAAGACGCTGGCCTAAGGGTTTTCAACAGGCCACCAAATCTCCACCTGATCTCAACCGTGGGCCTGCTCCGTGGATTGGAGGATGTGGGTGTCATCGCATCAGCGGACGATGTAATCGATGAAATGCTTCATCCGAGCAAGCCCGGAAGAAGGCCAGAGGACGCCAGAAAGTTCACCGATCTTCCCGAAGGAGTCGATGAACCCGCGGCGATTGGCAGCTCTTGGAAACCCTGAACGAGAGCCGTTCCTCCCCATCTGCGCGGAGCAGCAGCATGACGGTCTGGAGATACATGCCGACGTCGGCCTATTGCGGTCGTCCCATGTCGCAGATTGATAACAAGGAACAGACGGCATCTGCGCTCAATTGACCGCATGCTGCCTTACGCTGCAAGCGGCTCGTCGTATCGCATCAAGCGGCCGGCATTGGCGAGAACCAGCAAAGTACTGAAGTTGTGGAGGATCGCCGCGACGACGGCTCCCGCCGTTCCAAGAAACCCGAACCCGGCCAATGCTACGATCGCCACCGTCCAGCCGAGGCCGATGGTGACGTTGGCTTTCAGCGTTTGGCGGCATAGCCGGCTGAGGCGGATGCACGTGCCGAGCCGCCGCAAGTCGCTACCGATCAGAATAATGTCTGAGGAGGCCAGTGCGATATCGGCGCCGCCCGCGCCCATCGCGATCCCGACAGCGCCCGCTTTCAGGGCGAGCGAGTCGTTGATCCCGTCGCCGACGACAAGAGGTCTGAACCCGCTCTTCGTTTCGCTCATCACACGGTTCAGCTTGTCGGCGGGCAGGGCCTGAGCCACGACATCGTTTATGCCGATCTCCTCTGCCAAGGCGTACGCGACGGAGGGACGGTCGCCGGTCAAGAGAAGCTGACGATTGAGCCCAAGCGCCCGCAAATCCATCAATGCCCCCGCCGCCTCCGGCTTGACGGTGTCCGACAGGAGTAGCCAAGCGACGAAGTCGCCTTCGATGGATAACCCTGCGAGCGGACCGTCGTGCAAGGGAATGGAAGGAACGGCGACTGACATGCGTCCAAACAGCTCGGGGCGTCCAAGAGCGACTTCGCCCGCCGCGCCGTTAGCAATCACACCTAGACCTTGGATTTCCCTGACATTCGTCAGCGGATAATATGCTTCATGAGCGACAAGTGAGGCCAGGGCTCGGCTAACCGGATGGCTGCTGGCAGCCCCCAAAGACGCGGCCAAAGCAAGAACACCTTCCCGGTCCTCATTGCCAGTCAGGACAACTTCCTGCAGCCGAAGTCGCCCGAAGGTGACAGTGCCGGTTTTGTCGATGATTAGCGACCTTAGATCAGCCAGTTCCTCCAGGAATGCCGAGCTGCGGATGAGAATGCCGTGGCGTGCCGCCACCGCAATGCCGGCAATCGCCGTCGCGGGCGCAGACAGGACAAGGGCGCAGGGGCAGGCGGCAACTAGGATCGCAAGCATGACCTGGTCATTGTAGGTAAGGAACCAGGCGATCGCGGCCATCGTCAATACGAAACCCAAATATTGCTGGGCATAACGCTCCAGCAGTCGGGTGATCGGCGGCTTTGAGTTTTCCGCGCGCTGCATCAGCGCGATAACCCTTCCAAGCGTAGAATCGCCGCCGGTGCGGGTCACCTCGATCTCCAGGCGTCCATCCAGATTGATCGCCCCTCCGAAGACGTCCATACCGGCGGAGACCTCGAGAGGTACGGATTCTCCGGTGATCGGCGCAGTGTCGAGGCTTGCCTCTCCTGTCCTGACGCGACCGTCGGCAGGAATGCGATCTCCCGCTCTCACTTCCACCAGGTCGCCTCGCTTCAAGGCGGCATTGTCGACTTCACGCGTTCCGCCCTCCGGGGTGACAAGGCGTGCGTGGCTACGGGTCAGACGCGCCAACGCCTCCATCGCTTCTTTTGACCCGATGACACTGCGCTCTTCCAGCACATGGCCGAATATCATGATGATCGGCAGAAGGGCGGCGGTGAGGAGGTCGCCCGTCGCCCAAGCGGCCAACATAGCAAGAGCGATCAGTTGATCCGTAATGCCGTGCAGGCTTGGGTGGCGCAGGCTATGCCAACCTGACCGGACAACCGGCACCGCAACGATCAGCGAGGCGACTGCCAGTAGAAGCTGGCTGATGCCCTCTTCGTCTGGGGCAAGCCAACGCCAGCCAATGCCGAGAGCAAGCAGGCTCAATGCGATCATAGCGAACGTGAGCTGGACGGCCGCCGCTTGCTTTTCGCTTGCGGTCAGCAAGCCTGAACTGAGCATATGGCCATGATGGTGCGTATGGTGGCCATGGGAGCCGTGTGAATGATCCCCCAGGACACTCATTTGTCCGCTCCCTGCAAAATGAGGCGCGCGTCATTGGGGTCGACCGTAACCACAGAGCCTGCTTGTGAAAGGATTTTGGCAACGCGATCTCGATAGAGACGCCAGAGAAGTCCGGGGTCGCTGTCGGCCCCCCGCGCGCTGGCAAAGCCTGTAACGGTGGCTGTGTCAGTTCGGGCCTTTGCCAGCCGCTCGCTGGATTGCGCTTCCGCCACCTGCACGATCCGGTCGGCTTGCTGATCGGCGGCCTGTCTGTCCTTCTCCGCATCGTTTTGCGCCGACGCAATCGCCTGCTCGGCTTGCTGGCTTGCCGTCAGCACCGCATCGAACGCGCTCACGGACGCTGCCGGAAGCGCGGATTGAACATCAGCTCGGTCAATCTCGATCCCGAGACTCATGCCGTTCGATTTCAGCGCTGCCAGGCTGGCGTTAATGCTACTCACCAGATCAGCTCGCAAGCGCTCGCGACGGGCGGCGACATCGCTGTCAGAAGCGACCAGTTCCGGGCGCGCGACCAGAATACTGTCCAGGTCTCGTGATGCGCAGACCACAACCGCGCTACGGGTCACTATGCGGTCCAGCGCCGGAAGAACATGCTGTTCCTGCAGGACGTAGGCAAAGGGGTCTGTCACCCGATAAAAGATGCGGATATCAAGCTGAACGACACTGGCGTCGCCGGTTAGCAGATATCCCGAGCCCGCCAAGGTGTCGTTCTCGCTTGCAGCGCCGGCTTCGCCGGTTTGGGCCTCGGGAGAGCGAAGCAATCCACTGATCCTGCGTTCCAGAACCGTTCCGGCGTCCGGCAGAAGCAGAACACTCTCGAAAGGTGCGGGCAGGGCCCACAGCAGGCCGGATTCCTGCGCGCGGCTCAGAGCACCCAAATGTAGAACCACGGCCCGGTTCTGTGGCGCAATCTCCCTGATATTGGATGTCGCCCAGACAACGGCCGCAAGAACCATCATCGCAGACAATAGCACGGACACTAGATGAACTGCCTGATGTTGCGCTGTTGAATATCTATCCCCGGCCGTGTGCATCTTCAGCGTGCTCCGCCAACCGACGAGATGCTGGGCGGTCCATCTATTAGGGCCCGAAATGGTGCGGCATCGGTGCGCAGGACAAGGCGCGTGTTGGAATTCACGATCGTGCCAAGCGTGTCGAGGGAGCGCAGAAGTTCATAAAGCCCCGGCGCGCTTTTGTATGCTGATCCATAGATCTGAGCCGCTTCGACGCGGGACTTTGCCTCTATTTCCGCGGCCTTCACAGTCGCGTCCGCCTGCAAAACTCTCGCGTCGCGTTCGGCTGCAGAGCGTATTTCGGCTGCTTGGCGCTTGCCGACTGCCGCGCGTTCGGTGGCGATCGTCTCACGCTCGGCCCTCATACGGTCGACTGTGGCGTTCAACGTCACGGAGGGCAGGGTCAGCCGTTCGATGCCGACATCGACAACCCGCAGGCCGTAGGTATCATACAATTTCCGTTCGATTTGGGCCTTGAGCTGCGCTTCGAGGTCGTCGATTCGCAGCTTGTCCGGATTGGGGTTGATCAGCGACGTCAGGTCGAAATTGCTGGCCGTGGTTTCGAGCGATGAGCCGAGGAAAGTACGGATTTGTGCCGCCGCCTGTTCTGGCTGGTTCTGGACCGACCGGACGAACCGCTTGATGGCGTCCGCTTCAGGCGGGACCTGCCAGATTGCATAGGCTTGCGCGATGATCCGCAAGCCATCCTTGGTTCCGACATCCTGCAGGCCGCTGGAGGTCGACTTAGCCCGCAAATCGACGTCGATGGTCTTTTCTAGCGGGATGGGAAGCCGAAAGGCGAGGCCTGGTTGGATAAGAACGCGAGCAGGATTGCCAAATCTGGTGATGATGGTCGCCGCCCCCGATCTCACCTGGACGAGGCAGGCGGCGACCAGGATAATCGCGACCACAATCACCGCAACGATGAGGCGGGACCACCGAAAGGGCATCATTTCATTGTCATCACTGCCTTGAGATTGATGATGATGATCGTGACCGTGATGGTCTGAATCCGGATGAGCGTGCATGTCGGTCATGGGCCGGTTTTTTCGCTTTGGTGTGGAGTGTTAGGCTCGGCAGTTGTGTCGGGATCGACCGGCAACATTCTGCTCCGCAGATCAAGGGTCGGAGCGATGTTTCCGCCGATGCGGTGATCGAGGACGAGAGCCTTCGAGCGGGATAGCCCCGTCGTCAGTTGATTGAAGTATTCCTCTGTCAGAAACGCCTGTCCCGCCTCGTGGAAAGCCGATTGCTCGGCCTCGAACCGCAGTTTCGAAACCTCCGAAGCCGCTATGCCTTCCCTTGCCGTCGCCATCGCATTGTCCCGGACGAGGCTGGCATTCAATTGAGCCTCGTTCGCCTGTTCGGCAGCCGTTCCGCGCTCGCGTGCGACGAGCGCCTCGGCGCTGATCTGGGCTGCCTGGACACCGTGAAAGGCATTGGCCGCTCCGGCGGGCGGGTGGATGGCCTCGACCACGACCGCGAGGATTTCGGCACCGCTGTTCAGATCGTCCAAATTCTTCTGGACTGCCGAGGCAATATCGTTTGCCAGTGTCAACCGGCCTTCGCTCAAGACATCGTTAAGCGTCCTTCTTGCAAAGTCATGCACCAGCACGCGGTTCGCGGTGCTTTCGATCAAGTCTGGGAGATCGCCTATCCGATAGGCCGCCTCCATCGCCGCTCGGTCAGAAAGACCGATGCGATAGAGGAAGCGCACATCCATGTTGACAATCTGAAAACTCTGCTCGCTGTCGCTGCCGCTAGCGATCACTTGTGATTTCTCGCTGATATGCGTGGCATCCCACAGCCGATTGGCACTTTCCGGTGCTGGCCCTTCGGCATCGGCCGGCGGCTCACCATTGATATTCGTGCTGACGGACGTTGCCAGTTCATGCACGCTGCCGTTCTCGATAGGAAGGACACGGCCAAATGGCCATGGAAGGCCGACATGAATGCCGGAATGCAGGACGGCCTCCGCCTTGCCGAACCGCTCATAAACGCCTCGGTTGCTCATCGAAATTTCGCGCACACCGCTCATTAGCCAACCCAGAAGCAGTGTTCCGAAAATGATGGCGGGAGCGGCCCTTCGAATGAACGAAAAGGCCCAGACCTGTCGAAGGTCGATGCCGTGTTTGGCTTGCAACTCGGATTGAAGGCCGATCAAAGGCTGGGGTGGCCACTGAAGTGCGCCGGCGACAAGGCTCGTGGTGATCAACACCGGCTCGCGGCTGTCGTTTTGCGGGCCGAACATGGCGACGCTCGCGCGGAGCAGCAACTCAAACCCGACGAGAACGACAAAGCCTCCCAAGGCCGCCAGGAATTTGATCGACAGTCCAGGCCCGCGTGTGCTCAGGAGCAGGCAAAAGCAAGACACAATGAGCACCAAAATGGGCACGCGCGCCAATTGCGAGACTGCTTTCGCCTCCCGCCACTCGACCGCATCGATGCCGGCAAGCCGTCGTTCCGTCACCAGCAGAAGGAACGCGAAAGCCAGGCAGACCGTAATGATGAGAAAGGTCATCGTTCTCAGTGCTATGTCATCGGCCCTTACGCTCCAGCCAGCATAGACGATCAGACATGCGAAGAGGGCAAGACAGAAGACCCGGAGTGGGTGGGCCCCCATGCGTGACAAAAATGACTGCCCGGCAAGGAGTACGCTCCCGCTCAATCGTTCAAACCGATCCGGTTCTCGTGTGTCCTCGGACAACCATGGTGAGGTGACGAGGGCAATTGTCCATTGCTGCAACCTTCCGAGCGGTAGGCTGGCAAGGCCCGCCTGCTCTCGACGCCAGCGTGCGATGTCGTAGGCAGATTGAAGCCCCGTTCCAAAAAGAATGAGCGCGGCTGCATTGGTGCAGAAGAATGCGATCCAGATGGCACTCAGGCTAAGGGTATTCGCGATAAGCGCGCCCAGCAAAAGCAGAGCCACGAAGATTGAAATCTTGAAGCCTTGGCTCGCAAGATCGTGAGCTTGGACCGCCGCAAGCTGGAAACCTGCTCGGTCATTGATCTCAGGAAGCTGCTGGGTCTCGTCGAAAATGGCTTTCGGCATTGCCATACTTTATGCGGTGCCGCGTTGAAGAAAGATCTGGTAGCTGCCTCGCCAGCCTCACCAGTTGGGCGTAGAGGTACGTTATTACGTATCGTTCCCTTGTCTGCAAGGCTTTGTCTTGACCAACGTAGCGAAAGGGGTCCCGTCGGCGGCTATCGGACCCGCGTCGGAGAGGGCTGGAACCGATGGTGTGCCGCAGGGAACTTGGCACGGCATGAAGACCGCACCGATAGACTCCTCGGCCGCTGCTCGACCGCTGCTGTCCATGAGGTCAACTGGCCCAACGCCGAAACACAGCACTCGCGTTCACGCCCCCGAAGCCAAAGCCATTGGTGATTGCGTGATCCATTCGGACGGGCCGGAACTTGTTCGCGACGAAGTCGATTCCATCGGCAGAGGGATCGGGTGCATTGAGGTTCAGCGTTGGTGGTGCTACCTGATCTCTGAGCGCCAGGATCGTGAAGATTGCTTCCAGTCCACCTGCGGCGCCGAGGAGGTGCCCGGTCGCCGACTTTGTGCCACTGACCGCGATCCCTCCCGCCGAACCGAACACCGTCTTGATAGCCTCGATTTCTCCGCGATCGCCGAGTGGCGTCGACGTAGCGTGAGCGTTGAGATGCTGGATCTCATGCGGAGAAATACCCGCCTGACGGATCGCGATTTCCATCGCCCTTGCCGCACCCGATCCGTCTTCGGGACCAGAGGTCACGTGATGGGCGTCGGCGGTTGTTCCATAGCCAACCAGTTCAGCGATCGGCTCCGCCCCGCGAGCAAGCGCGTGGCTCAAGGATTCGATCACCAGGATTCCGGCGCCTTCACCCATCACGAACCCGTCGCGCATCATGTCGAACGGCCTCGATGCGAGGGCAGGGGTGTCGTTGAACCGTGTCGATAGAGCGCGTGCGGCCGCAAAGCCCCCAAGGCTTACGGTGTTCATGCACGCTTCCGCTCCACCACAGACTGCGATGTCCGCTTCGTTCGCCCGGATCATGCGGGCTGCGTCGCCAATTGCCTGGATTCCGGCGGCACATGCTGTCACAGGAGCGCCGATCGGCCCCTTGAGGCCGTGACGGATGGAAACATGGCCAGCCGCGAGATTGACCAGGAACGATGGAATTGTGAAGGGTGAAAGCCGACGCGGCCCCTTTTCATCAACTGTTCGAACGGCGTCCGTGATTACAGGAAATCCCCCGATTCCCGACGCGATTATCGTTGCCGTCCGCTGGCGCTCGTCCTCAGAGATGGGTCTCCACCGTGCTTGTGAGAGTGCTTCGCCTGCCGCCGCTAGTGCGAAGAGGATGAACCGGTCAACCTTACGTTGATCCTTTATTGGCATCACGCTGTCAGGATCGAAGCCAGCTTCGTTGTTCTCTTTTAGAGAAGGGACCACGCCGCCAACTTTGGCTGGGAGATCGCCAACGGCCTCGTCGGGGAGGTGCCCGACGCCAGATTGCCCCGCCAGCAAACCAGACCAAGAGCTGCTGACGCTGGCACCTAGCGGACTGACCGCACCCATGCCTGTTACAACGATACGACGCATCATGGCTCCCCAATACGAGCGGCCGTGAGACGCTTCGCTTCAGCAATCGCGGTTTCGAGAAAGCGATCCGCTAGGTTCTTGTCAGTCACGATGCGCGACAAAGTCACCGCGCCGACCATCAGCGCGAGCAATGACATGGCTTTGCTCGACGCCTCTTCGTGTTCTGCCGCTGGCAGCAGTTCTTCCAGAACCTCCAGATGTGCTTTGATGCCATCTTGAAACGGTTCGCGGATGTCTTCGCTCTGGCGCGCAGCGTCTGACCCGAGGGCGACTAACGGGCACCCGTCCGCGGTTTCGCCCCGGTGCTCTGCTGAAAGATAGAGGTCAATGACACCCTGGAGCGGATCAGGACTGGACGCCGCGACGGAGGACCACCTTCGGGTCGTGCTTTCCATTGCGCGCCTTGAGGCAAGCGCTGCGAGGTCATCCTTGGAATCAAACTGCTTGTAGAAGCCGCCTTGGGTGAGACCGGCACCTTGCATCAAGTCCTTAAGGCCGATGCCATCAAAGCCACGCTCGCGGAAGAGCCTGCTGGCTACGTTGATTACTGTTTCACGGTTTGCTTCTGCCTGGGCTCGGCTAACCCTCATGGTCGTCTCCTTTAGATTTCGAGCGACATCTATAAACGTTTAGATTTAGAATGCAATCTAAAACTACTGCGACCGTTAGGGGGCTGTCGGTCGTACGAGTGACGCTTTCATTTGGTCGGAACCTTGCTTCATCCGACAAGTTCTTCTTGTGGAAAACGCGAGTACCAAGCCTATGACTGAGAGAATTGGAATTTCGTCCCAAAAGGACGATCCCAAAGTACAGCCGGTCCGCCATCCGCCTTCCCAAGATCCGGCGCCAAAGTCAGAGCGCAAGCTTCCGCCTCGCGACACGAGAGATGCGCCGGCGCCAAATCCAAATGGCGTGCCCGTCGACGCTGGTTATGGCGATCCGAAAGACGATCGAACGACTATGGAGAACTGATTTCTCAAGGGCGTCGGCCAGCAACGCGGCTCTGGCAGCGCGCCCGACGCGTTCCGGTGCTACGAGCGTGCGTTGGATCTCCGCGCAAACTACACCGAAGCCCACAACAGCCTGGGAGTACTGCTCAAGTCGTCCGGCGATCGGCGCGGCGCCCTGAATCACTACGAAGCCATGCTGTCCTGAACAACACTGCAACTACGCGATACTTGTCGAACAGGACGGAAATCTCGAGGGGGCGTGTCCAGTTACCAACCCGCGACAAGGCACCGACCCGATTACGTCGACGCCTGGCTTCGGCTCGCCGGCCTGTTCGAACGATTGAACGACCGCTTCTAAGCGGTCGTCACTACGAGGAGGTGTTACGGCTCCGCCCAGGCTTTGCCGAGGCCCACAACAACGACGCAGTCTTTCTCGAAGGACGCGGCAAGGCTGCAAAGGGCGCCCTGAAAACTGCACCCGAGCACGGCCGCTCGTCCGCGAGGCGTATTTCGATGCGGAGCCCGGCGTTTTCACTCATACGGAAACGCCGTCCGGGCGCCAATTTGCGCTGGGTCGATCAGGACAAGCCGGATGTCGAAGGGGCAGGACGGACTGCAAACAAGCTAGTCAAGCAAATCGGCCAGCAAAGCGTGATCCGGCAACTCAGGCCGACTTGAGGCCCAGCGGCAAGGTCGGGGCCGTTATCATCGACGAGCCGCACCGCGTGGGTGCTCGGCGTTGGGCAAGATTCAAGCATTCCAATTCGATCAAGTCTAAATCGCTCTATCTCGCTGTACACTCCCGAAAAAAGGGTATGAGGCCGCTTGTGTTGTCAACCTATCCGGCAGACGGTTCTTCCCGCCGGACGCAACGCTGTGCCCGGTCGCGCAGGCGTTCGATCAGCCAGCGTCCCGCCGGGCCGGGAGGCGCGCCCGATCGGTGGACGGCGTGCATCGGCATCTGGTCACCCTGCGGCCAGACCCCTGGATCGACGTTAAGTTCGACGAGGCTGCCGGCGGCAAGGTCGGCCTTGATCATCCAGGTCGGCATGCTGCCCCACCCAAGTCCGGCTTTCAGGAAAGCATGTTTCGCGCCGAGGTCGGCGAGGCGCCAGGTCTTGGCGGCGAGAACTCCGAACTGCTTGCCTTCCGAAAGGCTCGACCTGTCCGTCAGCACCAGTTGGATGTGCTCGGCGAGCTGCTCGGGCGAAATCGCCTCCGGCATCTGTGCGAGCGGATGCAGCGGCGATGCCACCAGTGTCAATCGCACCGCGAGAAGCCGCTCAAGATCAAGTTCAGGAGGGAAAAGCGCGATCGATCCGGCGACGGCAAAGGAGCAGCGTCCTTCGAGGGTCGGCTGGATAACAGCGCCCAGGCTTTCGACATAAACGCGCAGTGTCGTATCGGGGAAGATCTCTCCGAATTCGGCCACCGCCGAGGTGAAGATATCGATCGGGAACATCACGTCGATGGCGATCGACAGTTCCGGCTCGACACCCCCGGCGAGATCCCGTGCGCGAGCCTTGAAATGATCTGCCTGGCGCAGGACTGCGCGTGCTTCGTTCACCAATGCAACCCCGGCCTCGGTCAGGACCGGAAAACGGCCGTCCCGCTCGAAAAGCGTTACCTTGAGCCGGGTCTCAAGCCCCTGGATTGTCTGGCTCACGACCGACTGAGCCCGGCCGAGCCGTCTGCCGGCTGCTGAAAAGCTTCCGCTTTCGGCGGCTGCAACGAGCGTGCGCATTTGGTCGAGCGTGATTGCGTCTATCATCTATCTATCCAGCAGATGCTTTGTATCGAGTAATATAGCCTGTTCAGATATATCGGGCGGTCCTATCTCTCCGTCAAGCGCAATTCAGCGCTGTTCGAAGGAATACGGACTATGAGACTTCTGCATATCGACTCCAGCATTCTCGGTGCCGCCTCGGTCAGCCGTCAGCTTTCCCAAGCAATCGTCGCGGCCGAACTGGCCGCCAATCCCCATATTGAGATCACGCGGCTCGACCTCGCCGGTCAGGAGATCGGCCACTTGACGGGCCAACATCTTGCAGCCGCCCATGGTGTGGTGCCCGAAGCCGCCACGCTTGCGGACGATGTTGCCGCTGGCAACGCCGCGCTTGAGGCGTTTCTTGCAGCCGACATCGTCGTTATCGGCGCGCCGATGTACAATTTCGGTATTCCGAGCCAGCTCAAGGCGTGGATCGACCGTCTCGCGGTGGCAGGCAGGACATTCCGCTACACTGAAAACGGTGTGGAGGGACTTGCCGGCGGCAAGCGCGTGATCATCGCGTCTTCGCGCGGTGGCATGTATGGCGCGGGCACACCTATGGAAGCCCTCGACCATCAGGAAACCTACCTGCGCAGTGTCTTCAACTTCTTTGGCGTGACCGACGTGGCCTTCATTCGGGCCGAGGGCGTTGCGCTCGGTGAAGAGCAGCGCAAACAGGCGATTGTCGCCGCCGAAGCCGAGATCGCGAAGCTCGCTGCTTAAGCAAGAGGAAGAAATCCCATGGCGAACGACATCATGAAACTCGGCGCGCGCATTCTGCTCGCCATTCTTTTCATTGTTAGCGGATTTGGGAAGGTAGCCGATCCCGCAGGGGTGGCGGGGCTGTTGGCGAGCCTGCATCTGCCTGCGCCGCAACTGCTCAGCTATCTTGTCGGGATCTGCGAGATTGTCGGGGCAGTGGCTATTGTCGCGGGCTTTGCCGTCCGGCCCATCAGCCTGTTGCTCGCCGCCTGGTGTGTCGCCACCGCCCTGATCGTACACCTGCAGATGCCGCTCGACCTGATGAAGAACCTGGGCCTTGCGGGCGGCTTCCTAATGCTCGCTGCCGATGGCGCAGGGTCACTGGTGATCGGACATCTCCAGGGAACCACCAAAGCCTGATCTCGCACGAAGGAGTTTCCCCATGCAGCATCAAAGCGCAGTCGCACTCGCCCCGACCAAAGTCGCCGAACGGCAGGTTGTTCATCGCAACCGGGCGTCGGGCCACGGTCCCATTGCTCGCCTGATGAGCCCGTCGGACCTCGGGCACTATCTCAAGCCGTTCGTCTTTCTTGATCGGGTCGACGCGGACGCATCGATTGCTCGCGGCGTCAACATTCATCCGCATTCCGGCATCGCGACAGTCACCGTTCTTACGGAGGGCAACCTGCATTTCGACAAGGGCGACTGGGGTAACGGCGTGCTGGACTATGGTGGCGTGGAATGGATGCAGGCGGGCCGCGGAATCTGGCATGGCGACGAGTTTACGCCTGGTTCCTCGCCAAGGTTCAGTGGTTTCCAGCTCTGGGTGGCGTTGCCGGCTGCCCTGGAGCTGGGGCCTGCCGAATGGCAGTTCGTTCCGTCACGGGATACGCCCGCCGTCGGTCCGGCGCGGGTTATCCTCGGAACCTATCAGGGGTGTCGCAGTCCGGCCCGCTCCTTCGATGGGCTAAACTACCTGTTGGTGACGCTCGCGCCCGGCGCGGAATGGACCTACGAAACGCCTGCAGGACACGAGGTCGGCTGGCTCGCCGTCTCTCACGGCGCCCTTATCGCAGATGAACCGTTCCTTGGCGGTGATATGATCGCCTTCGACAAAAGCGCTGCGCCGATCCCGCTGCGTGCCGGCACTGAAGGCGCAACCTTTGTGCTCGGTTCGGCCGTGCCGCATCCTCACGATCTGGTCCTTGGCTACTATTCCGTCCACACGTCGCAACAGGCACTCGACACAGGCGAAAAGCGGATCGAGGAAATCCGGCCGAGCGGCGCCCGAAAGTGAGTACAGGCCCGAATCGCAAGCCATGTCGGTCGCCCCTCGGGCGGCCGCTGTGCGTTACGGTGTTGGCGCTTACTACGAGGACAGCCGAAAACGGGGCGAGCGGCCAAAGCGCTGAAACGCCCGACGCTATTCAAAACTGGCAAGAGGCTCGCGGACAATCTCCCGCATCTGCGCCGCCCGTTCAGCACCGGCTGAGCCGTCTGTCAGCGGCGGCGGCAGAACGAGAGCGTCCAGTCCGCGCGCAAGCGCCGCTGCGAGTTCATCCATGGAGGTATCTGCGGCCGCCGCCGGAATACCTGCCGTCGCCGCAAAACGCCTGAAATCCGCTCGCTTCAACCGTTCGTCCTTGCCGCCTATTTTGAGCGCCATGCGATCAGTCTGCAGGTTCGGAAATACCCGTGTCGTCACCGCATCGTAGAGTGGGGCCATCCAGACGGAGCCAAAATCTCTCCCCCCTGGCTCCGCAATTTTAAGGACTGCCATGTTTTTCAGGTGCATATCACCATCCGCGATCAGCCAGGCAAACAGTGCCCGTCGCAAGACCATTAGCAGGTCAGCATCCGGGTCAGTAGAGAGCGGGCGCAAGGCGGCCGCGATCCGCTCCATGGTGCCCGTGTATTTATCTTCCGCACGGACGCCCAGAATCGATGTCATGTCCTCGAGCGCCAGACGGCGCATGTCTTCAAGGCCGGTGCGGATATCGAACCGCTCAACCACGAGCGCGTGCGGCATGCCATCCGGCATAGCGACGAGCGCAATAGCTGGCACGATGAATCCGGCCGCCCGGCCAAGCTCCATGGACTGCCATTCGATTGCGGGCAGCGCCTCGAATCTCGACGTGCCTGCGGGTTTCAGAACATGCGTAAACGGCTGACCTGTGCTGGGCATAAGAATGCCGTCCGCGTCGAGGAACATCGGCGCCTTAATCTGAACGCCAGAGAGACGCGGTGTTGCGCCCGTCGCGATTCAAGAAGATGAAACTATCGCGTATTTCAAATACGCGTTAGTTTCAAATTTGATTGTGACCTAAATCATTGATAGTCTTAACCTAAATCATTGATAGCTTTTCATTCTGCTGATCATGCAGCCCTCGCAGAGCGGCGACATGGGGGCGCTCCAGGTGAAGGTCGACGAATTTAATCCGGTCGAGCGAACCACATGATCGGCATCGAACGGCTTGAGGCGGAGGAACTCTCTCGACTTGGGAACAGCGTCAGGCGGGTGCCTGACCTCGCGCACGGTTCTCAGCTCTTTCTTCGGCGACGTCCTCCACACACTCAGCCTTCTCCGCCAACGTCTTGCTCATTTCCCGGAGCTGCTGCTCGTCAAGCTTCTCGATGCCGACGAACTTGTTCTGGGCCTGTGACGTCAGGATCAACTCGTCGAGCTTCGCCTGCAGGGCCTTGCCATCGCGGTTCTGTGAGTTCTGTAGGACGAAGACCATCAGGAAGGTCACGATGGTCGTGCTCGTGTTGATAACGAGTTGCCAGGTCTCCGAATAACCGAAGAATGGCCCCGACACCGCCCACGCTAAGACCAGTGCCACGGCGAGAACGAACGTGGCCGGCTTTCCGGAAAGGTCGGATAGGGTTGTTGCGAATTTCGAAAAGGTCTTGGATGCAGCGTTGTCGCTCATTGTATCCTCACGTTGCCCGGCCGAGAATAACGCGAACGCGCGTCGCGCGGTTCCTGATCGACCACCGGATAGTGCACGGCGGCGGGAACCTTCGAGGTGAGCCATGGTTCAGCGCACATGCCATATCTTGTCGAGATACTCCTTCCCGTAACGCACACCCGCGAGAGCCGGGCGAATCTCGATCGGCTCCGAGACGAGCTGACTGAAAGATTTGGCGGGGCGACGTTGCACGTCGACTCTCCCGCCGAAGGGATCTGGGATGATGATGGCGAGGTCGAGCGTGATCGGATCGTAGTCGCCGAGGTGATGACGGATGACCTTGATAGGACATGGTGGGCGTCGTATCGCAAGGAGCTGGAGGCTCGGTTTCGCCAAGAGGAAATCGTCGTCCGGGCGAGCGAGATCGAACATCTCTAGCTGCTCACGCTCAGGTGGCTGTTGTCAGGTCACGCTGGTCAACGGCTCGCCCCGCTCGCTGTCTCGGCTACTGTCACTCGTCCCAGTTTCCAAGGTCATTCATGGGAGCAACGATAAGCAGTCGACGGGAACGCCGTTGAACCGCGATCGATATTATTCCATGAAGAACTTGTCGTCCCAGTTTCCCTAGTAGGTATATTCTTGGAATTCATAGTCCGGGAGGCGCATGCGCACGCTTCAGCGGCTGGCGGCCCAGGTGAGGGCGCCCCAGGGCTAAGAGGTGATGACGGTCCGTACTGCGCCTACTTCCGGGATCCGAAAGGGAACAAGTTCCTAGTGCTCAGGAAGGGGCCCGACCATGTTTGATTTTCTAAGAGCGCGCTTGGCGGCCGCTTAAGTTTCACCCGCAGTGATATCGCGGCGGTTAACGGCCCAACTACATAACCAAAGTTGTTACGCCTGCCGCACACGTGATAAATTGGCTGAACCGATTTTGCATGCGAGTGAGTAAAGCCTCTTACGGGAGAAGCTCAATGAACCGATATCTCGCTTTCATGGCAGTCGGAGCGCTGGTCACTCTCGCTACGATCATCTCGGCTTGCACATCGACAGCCTATCAAAACGATCGAAATCGCCCGCTGAACTTGCCCTGCGCGCATGGGTTCGGCGGTGATCGCCCCTGCAGCTATTAGAACGGCGGCCAAGTGCGTCGTTGGGCGGGGTAAGCCTGGATCGATAGCTTGGGACGTGTCCCGGACACACAACGACACTGCAACACAACGGTCGTTGTGAGTTCATGCTGAACCGCGACTTACGGGCCGCCTTACGCTACCCGACATGTCTCATCTGCGCGAGCAGCTTCTTGCGGAAGATCTCGGCCGGGAGCCTGAAGAGATTGCGTAGCGCTACAACGTCGGCTGTGTCCGACTCGATCGCAATCGAGAGCGCTCTGAGCAGCGGCTGAAAGTTCTTTCTTGCCCCCTGTCTCCCTGCTATCTTGAAAGTGAGGAGAGGCGCCATGAGCGAGATCCGAAAGCTGGCTGCAATCCTGGCTGCCGACGTGGTTGGGTACAGCCGGCTTGCCGGCGCCGACGAGGAACGCATCCTGGCGAGGCTACGGGCACTTCGCAGCGATCTCATCGATCCGACGATCGCCGTTTACCATGGCAGGGTGGTGAAGCGAACTGGCGATGGTGCGCTGGTCGAGTTCCGCAGCGTGGTGGACGCCGTGCGCTGCGCCGTTGAAGTGCAGAACGGTATGGTTGAACGCAATGACGGCGTGCCCCAGGACCGTCGCATCGAGTTCCGGATCGGTATCCATTTGGGCGATGTCGTCGAGGAAAGCGACGGCGATCTGATGGGCGACGGCGTCAACATCGCCTCGCGATTGGAGGGCGTCGCCGCGGCGGGCGCGATCTGTCTATCGGAGGATGCCTATCGCCAAGTCAAGGCGAGGCTGGACCTCTCGGTCAGCGATCTCGGCAACACGCAACTCAAGAACATCGCCGAACCCATCCGGATCTATTCGCTGCAAGTCGGCAGCGCCGGGACCAAGGCAGCCGCGGCCTCGGTGATCGCGACGAACCAACCGGCGACGGCAACATCGCCCAAGCTGTCGATCGCCGTCCTGCCCTTTGCCAACATGAGTGGTGACGCCGAACAGGACTACTTCGCCGACGGCATCTCGGAAGACATCATCACGGCGCTGTCGAAGTTAAGGCAGCTCTTCGTCATCGCCCGCCATTCGTCGTTCACCTTCAAGGGCAAGAACGTCCATGTGCAGGAGGTGGGCACGAAGCTCGGGGTGCGGTATGTTCTTGAGGGCAGTATACGCAAATCGGGGAACAGGGTACGCATTACGGCGCAGCTTATCGACGCGACCACCGGCGGGCATCTATGGGCGGAGCGGTTCGATCGCGATCTGACCGACATATTCGCTGTTCAGGACGATGTAACGCAGCAGATCGTCGACGCGCTGGCGGTCAACCTGACAGAGGGCGATCGGAAAAGGCTGGTGCCGGGGCAGACCGGGCATCCCGAGGCGTATGACTGTTTCCTGCGTGGCCGGGAGCTGTGGCATCGCCTGACGAAGCAAACGAACAGCGACGCACGCGACCTTTTGCAACATGCCGTCGAGCTGGACCCGAACTTCGCCTCGGCGCACGCCTTTCTCGCCCTGACCCACGAGCTCGACTATTTGAACCGGTGGAGTGCGTCGCCACAGCGCTCGATTCAGCAGGCCGAAGAGGCTGCGACGCTGGCGGTGGCGCGGGATGATAGCGATCCCGTGGCCCACTGGGCACTGAGTGTGGTCAGGCTTTACTCACGACAGCACGACAGAGCTATCAGCGAGGCCGAGCGTGCAATAAGTCTCAATCCGAACTTCGCCGAAGGGCAGGTCAGCCTCGGGGAGGCACTTCTCTATTCAGGCAGATCCGAGGAGGCACTCGCCTGTTTCGATCGGGCCAGGATCTTGAACCCGTACTTTCCGGATGTCGTTCTCCACTTTCAGGCCTGGGCCTGGTTTCAACTGCAAAGGTACGAAGAGGCCGTTAAGTTGTTGGTGCAGCGCGTGAGTCGCAATCCCGTCACCGACGTCTCGCGCGCGCTTCTGGCCGCCTGTTACGGACACCTCGGTCGTCTCGAAGAGGCTCGGGCGACGTGGCAGGAGGTCCTGCGCGTCAATCCCGAGTACTCCTTGGAATACCGCCGCAAAGTCTTGCCCTTCAAGAACCCCGCCGATTTCGAGCTCGTCATGGAAGGGCTACGAAAGGCCGATGTCGTATAATGATGGGTCCACGCGACTTTCGGGTCTGGCCCCCCGCCCTTACCCACTCTGCGGGGGCCATTTCCCTGAACCTTTGCGAAGAAGGACGGCTTTGACAGTCAGGCGGAGCTCAGGGTGCGACTCTTACCGCGGGCCTTGATGTCTTCCCAATGCCGATAGTGTTCCGCGCGCCACCAGCGGGGTTCGAGATTCTCCCGCCCCATTTCCCGCACTCCGGTTTACAGAGCAGGAGTTGATCATGTGGGTGCCAAGGGTCCTCGGCCCTGGCTTGGATATGCGGGCGCAGTGGGATTCTCGGTCAAGCCATCAGCCAAAAGGAGTTGGAACAATCGGCGGCGCTCTAGGGTTTGTCGCTGGCTTTGCAAACACCCCTGCAAAGCGTTTCAATGCTCAAAACTGCCCCGCAGCCGTGTCTGCGGGGTTTTTGTACGTTTTCATACCGGAACAGCGCAGCTGGGATAAGCGTTTTTCGGCTCGGAACACTGAACGTACGCGTTCGTGTTCCGACCTTTCCAGTGCACTCAACTTGGCCCTGCTCTCGTTAGCGGGGCTTTCTTTCGGGTGCTGCAGCGTCAGTCGTCAATAGCAAAGTGTGCGGAGCATTCCTGCATAGTTTGGCTTGGACTTGCAGTCACTTACGCCTTGAACACGCGCAGCGTTTTTGTTCCCGTTGTTTGAACGTTTCGTGGTGAGCATAGCATCACTGTTACGATCAACTGGCTTGGGAGGAGGAGAGCACGCTGAAAGCGATGCTGCAATGCTCAGACCAATGACTAGAAACGATAATCGCAACATGATCTTGTTTAGCTGGCCTTCCGCATTCCGGCAACATCATCAGGGAGAACGTGCATTCCGGCTTCGCGGGCCGCATCGACGAAAGCCGCGCGTGCCGTACTGGCATCGATATACCAGTCGATAGCCTCCATCGACCGCCACAGTGCGTTATGGTACTTCCTGCCGCCGGCCGGCCATTTCCCGCCCATCAGCATCTTCACCAAATCCTGCACTGTCTCGGCGTGCTGATATTGGCCGACTCCGTTTAGTTCCACTTCGAGTGGCTTGATTAGGACGGGAAGGTCTTCATTCATGGCTGCACCCTTGACAAAGCAGGAATCAGAAAATGGCGACCAATTCGCGTTCGTCCAGATGCGCCGAAAGAATATATTAGCGACACCAAATATAAGGATTAGAATCATTGCAGGCTTTGGGCAACCTCGGCGTTTGTTCCGCCACTTACCGATTTGGAAGATTCTCAAACGTGCACCTCTGGCTGGATTTTGTGCCTTGAAGACAGGGAGAGGCTAAGAGATGCAAACAAGCGTGGGTTCGTGCCTGCGGTCAAACGGGAGAGGCTGATAGTCAAGGAAGAGTACATCCAGGTGCGGGGCGAGAAGCATCCAAGGAAGACCGAAGCAGAGAACAGCCTTCGCTAATGAGCGCAGCCAGGTGCGGAGCGTGTCGACCTCACCAATCAAAGCAGCTGCCATTAAGCGGGCGATCGGCGCACTACAGTCGCTGCTTATCGCGTGCACTCTTCCCGTCAGAGCTTATTGAGCGCTCTTCGAACCGATCTGCTCCTTTGGCCAAATCGGAGCCCTTCTGCGCTTCAACTTTCTTCTCCTCCTTGGCTGCGCTCTTACGCAGTCCGCGGGCGGACTCCCTGCCTTTTTCGGTTTTTGCTTGCTCGATACCCATGACCGGGCCTCCTTTTTCTTTTACCCCACAACGATGTCGCTTGTGATTTAGTTCCGGTTCGAGACAGCCCCGCTTCTTGCCATCGAAAACGGGGCGCGGCCCGCGTAAAGCGCTTTGGGCACGATCCTCAGAAACAGGAACATTAGGACTGAGGACCCTCCACGCAGCTGGGGCGACGACGTCGATATCGCAAGGTGGATGGCGCGGTGAGGATGTGAGACGGTCACAAACGATCGGCTGAATTCCCTGAAAAATGCCTCGATCATACCGGGCGGATTTGTCATGTTGGTCGGAGGATCGGCCAGATGAACTGCCGGAGTCGATTGCTAGGGCAGGGCAGAAAAAGGCCCCGCTTGATGCGAGCGGGGCAGGTGGCGCTAGGGAAATGAAAGAGGGGGGTGCGTCGCCCCTCTTCGGCGCGCAAACCAATCCGCCTCAGCGTTTGTTCCTTCACCTACCAGACAATTTAGAATTCTTAAACGTGCGCATCGACTGGCCTGTCTTACAGCCTGGCCTTACTCACTGCGAGAAGGACAGACCGAGGGATGGAAGGCGCGGTTCTTCGATTCGGGGGCATTCCCAGTGAGGTTCTGCTGAATAATGCGAAGGCGCTTGTCGAGCATCACGACGGGGTCAGTCGGGAGGTTCGCTCAATGCACGGCTATGGGCATTTCCGCGTTACTGGAGCTTCGTGCCACGTGCTTGCGCTCCGTACCGGGCCTGGACAAAGGGAAAGGACGAGCGCGGGGTCGGCTAGGTCAATAAGAACGCCATCGCAGGTCGCCGGTTTGAGAACTGGGCCGGCGCGTCTTCAGCCATTTAGAAATGCGACACTCGACCTCCACCCGCACTGAGGCAAGCCCCCGACCGGAACGGCTGGGCCGGGTTGTAAGGGAAGGGAGGGGGCGGGTGAAGCACGCCTCTTCGGTTTAAGCTTTGAGAGTATTCCATCGACCATTCACTCCGCAGCATTAAGCCGCGACAGTGTCTGGCGCCGCGCAAGGGCCTTCGGATCGTTCATGATATCCGTCCGCCGGCCCGGCTTGCGGCCTCGCGGCGTGTAGCTAATCTTCTCGCTGTTGGTCTTCACCTTCGGAGCGTGTCGCTCGTCCTGGCGCTCCTTGATATAGGCCAAGACCTCGCCGAGCCGGTTGTTCTCGGTGATTGCCGCATGCGTCACCCGCTGGTCCTTATCGAACACCGTGTAGAATCATGAATCTTCTGGACGACTTCGAGGCGATGCAATTCCTTCTGCGACATGACAATCAAACAAGACATGAGGACTCCGAACACAGATGGCCTTCGCCATGCTGCACGTCGCCAGTCTTCTTCCAGCGTTGACGTTCGACCAGCATCCCAAGAGGCGACGACTGTCGCATCTCTAACTGGCCCAACTGTCGCATTACTAAATAGCTCTTACAACAGAAAATCGGATAATCTATC
>NZ_HF536774.1:0-3571 GCF_000312665.1 Rhizobium mesoamericanum STM3625
TCAGCAGTCAGAAATCTCTTCGTGCCACCACATCAGAAACGCTCAGCCCTGGCCACCCACATTTATCGCATCCGCGCAATGGCGCATTGGAAAGTCGTGACCGGTGCAACTGCGTAAATTCATCGGCAAACGTCTCGTCGGGGATTAAGCGAACAACGTGACATCGCCCCTGGGATTCTTCCTGCGAAGTTTACGCTGCCGAAGAAATGTCGCTTCTTGAGGCGGCGTACGAGGACGCCGAGCTTCAGGGATTTGATTATGCGCTGGCCGATACCCATGGCGGGTCGAGCGAACTCAATAACACAATCATTGCTAGCTCAAACCTGCTTCTGATCCCCACCATGTTGACTCCGCTCGATATCGATGAGGCACTGTCAACCTACCGTTATGTCATCGAGCTGCTGCTGAGCGAGAACTTGGTAATTCCGACAGCCGTATTGCGCCAACGTGTCCCGGTCGGTCGATTGACCACATCGCAGCGCGCGATGTCAGACATGCTGGCAAGCCTTCCAGTTGTCCAATCTCCGATGCACGAGAGAGACGCATTTGCCGCAATGAAGGAACGTGGCATGTTGCATCTCACATTACTGAACATGAGAAGCGATCCCACAATGCGCTTTCTTGAGCGGAATCTCAGGATCACGATGGAAGAACTCGTCACCATCTCGAAGTTGATTGGCGAAGCGGAGGGCTGAAGATGGGAATTCGCAAACCCGCTTTGTCCGTCGTTGAAGCCAGGCGGCTTGCTGCCGCTCGCCCCGAAATCGTTCATCCTAATTTGCCTCTAGCTGTGAGCTTTCAGGGGGTTGTCCATTCGGAGCGGATCGAGGAGACTGGAGTTACCACACATCAATGTTTCATTGCCTTTGCTGCGATCGGCGTTTGTCCATCTGTCTGAAATGGTGCCTGAGGTGTTCGACCATTGGACCGCATTTCGCTCGTCCGGCGGACTTTTCTGCCGACTGTGCTACATCAACCCCCAAGTCTATCAGGAGGCCGTGGAGGTGCTTGGGCAGGATCTGGCGATCGTCGCCTTGGCATTGACCGCTGAGCGCAGCGCCAACGGCTCGGTCGCCAATCCTGGCGGCTATCTACGAGAACTTGTCAATCGGAGCTGCCGGGGGTCCTTGCGACTAAGTCGCTCACTCTTTTCGATGGCAGCATCGGCGCGGCAGTCACATTAAGGGACGGTTGCTCTCATGCTATGGATGAAGGACATCATGTGCGGTGTTTAGCAAATGACGAAAGAGTTCATCTCGGGTGACCCACCGCCGTTGGCGCTGCAACGACAGATGGGCCCCTCACCGCCAGCCTTGAACTCCCTTTGCAAGCCAAGATGTGAGTGATCCCTATTAAATCCGTTCGGTTTTTGATTGCGCGCTCTGCGCGCTAACGCCCCCGTTGGATCCCGATGTCAGATCTTTTCCTCTGTTCTCCAGAGGCGGAGGACGACCTCATAGCCAAAGGTGGTCAATAGCTCTTCAGGTTCATCGTTGCTGTTGTCTGCAAGGTCGATACAATCCTTTTCCCGAACCTCCCCTGAAATCTGATATGCCTGATCGTAAGCGCTCAATTCGCTGCGCGTTGACGCAGTAGATTATGGCGCCCGCGGCGGTTTACTCGGCAATGGATTTGGCGAAGTTAAACGGGAGCAGATCGTCGATATCCGCGCCGTCGAGACGCTGCGGCAGTTCAGTGAAGATGTGTCGCAACCAGGCGAATGGCTCGACGCCACAGGCGCGACAGGTTAGCATAAGGCTGTAGGTGACGGCGCTTGCCTTGGCTCCGTCAGTGGTGTCGCTGAATAGCCACGATTTCCTGCCGGTGGCAAAAACTCTGATATCGCGTTCGAGTAAATTGTTGTCGATCGGCATCCTGCCGTCTTCGGTGTAGCGCGTCAGATATTGCCATTGGTTGCGCGTATAGGAGATCGCATCGCCGAGCTTGGTATCGGGCACGACCTTGGGGGCCATCCTGTCGAGCCACTCCTTCAGGGCATCAAGGACTGGAACGCTATGCTTCTGGCGCAAGCGCCGGATGCAATCGGCCTGCGTTTCGCCGTCATCTGGCTTTTCGTCCCGCACCTGCCTTTCAATCCGATAGAGCTGGTCGAAGAACTTCAATGCCTGCGCGGGCGGCCCGCTTTGTTTCTTCCCGGCCTTGAAGGCGTTGACGAAGCGTCGCCTGGCGTGAGCCATACACCCGACATGCGTTGCGCCCTTCAGGGTTCGCCAAGCCTGATAGCCGTCGCTCATCAGGATGCCGCGATAGTCACCAAGGAAAGTCTGCGGATGCACCTGCCCGCGACCGGGCTGATATTCGAGCAGCACAACCGGCTCTAGGCTGTCCTGCCC
The DNA here is from genome assembly GCF_000312665.1 of Rhizobium mesoamericanum STM3625. Taxonomy (GTDB): domain Bacteria; phylum Pseudomonadota; class Alphaproteobacteria; order Rhizobiales; family Rhizobiaceae; genus Rhizobium; species Rhizobium mesoamericanum. The sequence continues at coordinate 2,355 of NZ_HF536774.1, forward strand.
GCTGCGATAGGCCCAGATGTAGGACTCGTCGGTTGCCTTCCTGTCTTTTTCCTTCAGCACCTGCACCGTGGTCTCGTCACCGTGAATGACGCTCTGCGACAAGAGCCGCTGCTTCAGAGCATCGTAGATGCGAACGAGGTGCTTCTCGCTGGATCTGATCACCCAATGGCCAAGAGCGCCACGGCTCACAGGGACGCCGGCGCGCTCGAACGCCTGTGCGAGACGATAGAGTGGTGTGCCATCGACATATTTGTGAACGAGCGCGAAGGCCAGTGTCGAGGCCGTGGCAATACTGCCCGGCAAGGGCTGTGCTGGCATCGGCGCGATGATAACGGGCGTACGGATATCGGTGCGCTCGCAGTTGCGGCAAGCGTACTTGGCCCGAGCATTCTGCAGCACCGTGGCCTTCACCTCGATATGAAGCTGCTCGGTGACGAGTTCGCCCATGCGATGCAACGGATGGCGGCAGCACGGGCAGGTCTTCTGATCGTCGGCAAGGTCATATTCAACGCGTTGGCGTGGCAAATTTGCCGGAAGAGGTTTACGCCCGCGCTTGCGGCCTTCGGGCGTTTCCACCTCTGGCAATCCCGTGTCTGGAAGCTCAGTGGCGTCGGTCTCGTCACATCCGGCCAAGCCCTCGTCAGCATCGGCCTCGAGAGCGGCGTTCTCGGCTTCATTGAAGACGCGATCCATATGCTTTTCGCTACGCGGCGCAAAACGATGCAGTTGTGCAAGCGCCAGTTCTTCCTCGAGCTTGAAGACACGCTGCTCAAGGGCGTCTCTCTCAGCCCGCAGCGCGGCGTTCTCGGCAGCATTCGCCGCCAGAAGCGCCATCAGTTCCGCAACGGTCGGGGTGCCGGCTCGTGTCATCACAGCTTTGAATCTGAGCCGCCCCGCTCCGTCAACAGCTTTCAGCCGACAAACTCATATTGCCGGACAGGATGGCGCACCATCGCGTCGAGATCGATGCCGTCAAGCAGCCAGCGCAACTGTTCGGTATCGAGCGTCACGACCGGCGCCTCGCGGCGGGGCCAGCGAAACCGGTCTTCGGACAAGGCTTTCAATACAAGCACGAACCCTGACCGCTCGAAGAACAGGAGCTTCATCCGGGTGCGCCGGCGGTTGCAAAAGACGAAGACAGCACGCTCGAACGGGCTCAGCTGCCGCGCGACGATCAACATGGAATTCCCATCCAGATTGGGTTCTTCCGCACTTTT
>NZ_HF536774.1:3671-21786 GCF_000312665.1 Rhizobium mesoamericanum STM3625
TGCGGTCCAGATCCGACGGATGGTGGTATGCGAAAGTCCACTGGAGGCTGCCATCGAACGGATGGACCAGTGCGTGGCATCCTTGGGGGTGGTGTTCAATGTACGCTCGACGACCTGAGCAACCTGGGCATCAGAGACAGTTCGCGGTCGACCGGCACGATATTCATCTGTCAGCCCTTCAATACCATCTTGTACGAACCGGCGGCGCCACTTGCCAACCGTATGCTCGTGGACCCCAAGACGCTCGGCAACGTCTTTACTTTGCAGACCCTGCGCACACAGCAAGACCATCCGGCATCGATCCGACAGGGAGCGCGGCGCTTTATGCCGGCGCACCTGAGATTCCAGGAAATTTCTATCCGCGTCGCTCAGAACGACGAGGCCTGCTTGCCTGCCAACCATCAATCAACTCCTGCTCTTCTAACAGAAGCCAAACAAAATGAAGCTTACTTTGGTTCCAGGTGACTAGGTCCCCTCGGTATTGCAGCGTTGGAAGAAAAGGTCGTGCAGATGGCCGTGTCCACGGTTCTGAGCGCGATCTATGAGCAAGACTTCCTCGGCTTCTCATACGGGTTCCGGCAGGGAAGGGGGCAGCATGACGCGCTGGACGCCTTGTGGGTTGGGATCGACAAGCGGAAGATCAACTGGATACTGGACGCGGATATTCGCTCGTTTTATGATGAAATCGATCACGAGTGGATGCTTCGTTTCCTGTCACATCAAGTAGGTGACCGCCGGCTGATACGTCTGATCTACAAATGGTTGAAAGCGGGCACGATTGAGGATGGCCGCCGCGTCGCATCAACGCGAGGAACTCCTCAAGGCTCTGTAGTTAGTCCCGTGCTATCCAATATCTACCTGCATTACGCATTGGATTTATGGGTCCAGCAATGGCGTACTCGAAATGCTAAAGGCGACGTGATCATTGTACGTTATGCCGACGACAGCGTGATTGGGTTCCAGTACGAAGGAGAGGCGCAGCGCTTCCTGCAAGAACTGCGGGGGCGTCTCGCCCAGTTTGGCTTGCAACTGCACCCGGAAAAGACGCGGCTGATACGCTTTGGGCGGTATGCTGTGCAACAATGCCGGGAACGTAGTATCCGCAAGCCAGAGACCTTCGACTTTCTGGGATTCACGCATTGCTGCGGCAGGCGGCGCAATGATGAGGGCTTCAAGATTGTCCGTCTGACGATCAAGAAGGGGTCGGAACAAGATCTGTTCAAAATCCTGCGCTAAGGTCAAACGGATCGTGAACCCTCGTCTCGAATCCGCATAATTGTTTGGCGGCTGGTCACGAATTTCCTGGCGATTGCCGATACGCTCATCCCCGTTGCGAGATCGTCGCGCACATCCTGCTTCTGTTTGTCGCTGAGCGTCGAGGGGCGGCCGAGGGCCTTTCCTTCCAACTTGGCACGCTTGAGACCGGACTGCGTCCGCTCGATGAGCAAATCCCGTTCGAACTGTGCGACTGCATTGAGCACATTCATGGTCATTGTGCCGGCCGAACTGGTGAGATCGGCGCCGCCGAGCGCGAGGCAATAGACCCGCACGCCCATTTCGGCCAGGGCCTTCACCGTGGTGCTGACGTCGATCGCATCGCGGCCGAGCCGATCAAGCTTGGTCACGATCAGAACGTCGCCTGACTCCAGCTTGTCCATAAGCCGGGAAAAGCCACGGCGCTGCGCAATGGCGGTGCTGCCGGAAACCGTCTCGGTGACGATCCGGCGCGGCTCGACCTGGAATCCGGCGGCTTCGATTTCCTGGATTTGGTTTTCGGTGATTTGCCCGGTTGTGGAGACGCGGACATAGGCAAAGGTGCGTGGCATAGGTCGAATTTCGTCCGAATAGGATGTCCGAGATATCCCGCCTGTTCAAAAGCCTGTCAAGATAATTTGTGGACAGGCTGTTTTGCCCCTGTACGAAATCGACCCTTTCCGTACAGAGGATTGGCCACCGGCGTATGTTGTAAGGAGTAAAACGGTGGCTCGGCGAACCCTTCTCAAGGCTCAGGATCGACACGAGCTTTTCGACGTTCCCACCGACGAAGACAGCCTGATCCGTTACTATTCCCTATCGCCGGCCGATCGACTTGAAATCGAGATTCGCCGACGACAGCACAATCGGCTTGGCTTTGCGGTACAGCTCTGCCTAATGCGCTACCCTGGCCGCGCGCTCATGGCCAACGAAGCACTCCCAAAATCGATGCTCCACTATGTTGCTGAGCAAATCGGCGCCGATCCTGCTTCATTCGAGTGGTATGCCCGCCGTGAAGAAACGCGCATGAACCACGTCGCGCATCTGCTGGGCTATCTGGAAATGCGGAGCCCGACCGCCGATGATCGCCGTGCGGCGCTGCTGGCAGCCATCGAGGCCGCCTCAACGACAGATAAGGGAGCGCCGATCGCAAAGGCGATCGTCACCGCGTACCGGGAGCGGCGGGTTCTCCTGCCGGCGGCGAACATGGTCGAACGCATGGGGCTCGCAGCGCGTGCCATTGCACGCCGTCGCGCCGAGCGTGCGCTGATCTCGGATCTCGATTCGGAAAAGCTCGAAACCATGGATGCCTTGTTGGGCGTTGATCCGGCGGTTGGACAGACGCGCTTTCATTGGCTGCGTTCTGCTACAGACGCACCGGGAGCGGGGAACCTGGTCGGATTGACCGAACGTATCGCGTTCGTGCGCTCGCTCGGGATTGATCCCCGTTTACAGGCTCGCATCTCCTCCGGAAGATGGGACCAGATGATCCGTGAGGGTGAGGCAACGCCAGCCTGGCTGGCCAGCGACTTCAGCGCCAACCGTCGCCGCGCGACAATCGTTGCGCAGGTCATCAAGCTCGGCCAGAAGCTCACTGACGACGCGGTGATGATGTTCATTAAGCTGATGGGCCGGCTGTTCTCTCAGGTTAACAACCGGAAAAAGCAGCGCCACATGAACGCCCGCGTGGAAACATCCAAGGCGCTACGCCTATTTCTCGACACGATTTTGGCCCTGCAGGCCGCCAACGATGCCGATGAAGACGCGATCGAGATGGTCAACCGGAAAGTCGGTTGGCATCGGCTGCTACAGATCAAGCCCGGTCTCGAGGCGATGGTGGAAAACAGCGACGCTTCGCCTTTGGCGCTGGCGGCCGAGCAACATGGGAATATCCGCAAGTTCGCGGGGGCCTTCCTTCAGGCGTTCACGTTCCACTCGCGCCGCCGGCACGATCCGCTGCTCGCGGCGATCGCGACCCTGAAAATGCTTTATGTGGAAGGTCGCCGTGTCTTGCCGGATCGCGTGCCGGTTGGTCATCTGGGAACGGCCGAGAAAAAGCTGATCTTCGAGGATGGAAAGCCGGATCGGCGGCTTTACGAAATCGCAACGCTTACGCATTTGCGGGACCGACTGAATTCGCGAGACGTCTGGGTCGAGGGTAGCCGGTCATTCCGGCCGATAGACGAACATCTCATGCCCAAGCCCGCGTTCCTCACCATGAAGGAAGAAGGCAAGCTCGGTCTCGGCGTACAGGGCGATGGCGCGGCTTGGCTCGCTGAAGTGCGGCAGACGATGGACTTCAATCTTAAGCGCCTTGCTTATCGCGCCCGCAATGGAAAGCTCGATGGCGTCAGGCTGGAGGCTGGCAGTCTGATCGTGACGCCGCGGGCGAGCGACATTCCGGCCGCAGCCGATGAGTTGAACGGCGAAATCAGCGAAATGTATCCTCTGATCGAAGTGCCAGACCTGCTCAGGGAGGTGCATGAGTGGACCGGATTTGCCGATCAGTTCACGCATGTCCGGACAGGCGACGCGCCGCAGAACATCTCCGCCATGCTCGCCGGCGTGTTGGCGGATGGCACCAATCTCGGCCCGAAACGCATGGCGGGAGCCTCCAAGGGGATCAGTGCGCATCAGATCGGTTGGATGCGCACTTTCCATGCCCGATCCGAGACCTACAGGGCGGCCCAGGCCTGCGTGACAGATGCGCATGCACGCCATCCGCATTCGCAGCTTTGGGGAGACGGGACGACCGCCTCATCCGATGGGCAATTCTTCCGCGCCAGCGACCGGGCCGCTAAACGCGGCGACGTCAATCTGCACTATGGCAGCGAACCGGGATCCAAATTCTACAGCCATCTCTCCGACCAGTATGGATACTTCGGCATATTGCCGATCAGCCCGACCGAAAGCGAGGCCGTTTATGTCCTCGATGGTTTGTTCGATCACGACACGATTCTGGAAATCGAGGAGCATTTTACCGATACCGGTGGCGCCAGCGATCATGTCTTTGCTCTATTCTCCCTGATCGGCAAGCGCTTCGCGCCACGACTGCGCAACATCAAAGACCGAAAGTTCCACACCTTCGAGAAGGCAGATGCCTATCCGGCGCTGGAAAACCACATCGGCGCCCCCATCAACACCGCCCTCATACTTGAACATTGGGACGATATTCTGCGGCTGGCCGCCTCGATCACGACGCGCACCGTCGCGCCGTCAACGATCCTCAAAAGGTTCTCCGCCTCATCGAAATCCAGCGACCTGGCCAAGGCCTTGCGCGAACTCGGCCGCATCGAGCGCACCCTGTTCATGATCGAGTGGTATTCCAGCCCGGCGCTACGCCGGCGTTGTCAGGCCGGTCTCAACAAAGGCGAAGCCGCGCACAAGCTCAAGCGCGCCGTCTTCTTCCATGAGCGCGGCGAAATACGGGATCGATCCTTTGATAGCCAGGCATTCCGGGCTTCCGGCCTCAACCTGGTGGTCAGCGCCATCGTCCATTGGAACACCGTCTATCTCAGCCGCGCCGCCGCCCACCTGCGGCAACAGGGTCGGAATATTCCCAACGAACTGCTCAGGCACGTCTCGCCGCTCAGTTGGGAGCACATCAATCTCACCGGCATCTATTCCTGGGACGCCGAGCAACAGATGCCAGAGGGCTTCAGGCCCTTGCGCCTTCCTGGCCGCCTCCTGCGCGTCGCATGATAGTCGCCGTCCGTTCGACCTTAGCGTACGATTTTGAACCGCTGTCATAAAGGGGGCAAGCGCCGTTTGACGGATGTTCCCTTGACGACGGCCGTGCTGGTGACGGCATGTTCGGAAAGGGCCTCAAGGACATCGTCCATCTGCTCGATCGAACGGACGACCAGACGCGCAAGGAACGGATCATCACCAGTGATTTTGTCGCACTCGACAAATTCCGGCCGCTCCTGAATAAGCCTTTCGACAAGATGCAGCTTACCCGGCAGCGGCCTGATCCTCACCATTGCCCGTATCTGGTAGCCGATGGCGCGCGTATCCACATCGACGGTGAAGCCCCGGATGACGCCTGCGGTTTCCAGCCGGCGAACTCGCTCTGATACGCTCGGAGCGGACATGCCGACGAGGCGGGCAAGCTCGCTAATCGACAATCGTGCATCGGAATCGAGCGCGGTAAGAATGTGCGCGTCCGTGGCATCCAGCATGGAATTTCCAGATTGAAGGCTTTGGGACGGTTTTGCCTTAGACATGCCAAGCAAAGTAACCGATGATCCTTCGACTTTCCATATAAAATGACCGGAACACAGCACATGATCTCTCTAAAAAGGAGGTGGCATGAAAGAGGCCGCGCCCGTTGAGAGAACGGATCACTGAGATGCAGTCGATGATCGAGGGACAGTCACACTTCCAGCCTTTCGGCTTATCTTATTGGGGTTTCGCAGATCTCAATAAGGGAGTTGGAAGCATGACTGCCTCTTATGATTACCATATCGGCGTCGACTACCACAAATCCTACAGTCATCTGGTGGTCCAGGACTGCAACGGCAAAACGCTCAGATCCGGCCGGGTGAAGAACGATCGCCAGTCGCTTGGCGGCTTTCTCGAGCGCTACCGCGAGAACTCGCATGCGGTCATCGAGGCGACGCGCAACTGGATGGTGATGTACGACTGGCTCGACGACATTTGTGATGATGTCGTTCTCGCCCATCCGTTGAAGGTCAAGGCGATTGCCGATGCCAAGATCAAGACGGACAAGATCGACGCGACCGTGCTGGCGCATCTGCTGCGAGCCGATCTGGTGCCGGAAGCCTGGGCACCGAGCGACAAGGCCCGCGAACTGCGCGTGGCGCTACGCGAGCGGATGTTTTACGTGCGGCTGCGGACGATGACGAAGAACCGCATCGTCACGGTGTTTGATCGTTATCCGGAGCAGACAGCCCAACTCAAGAAGCTCGGCGATCTGTTCGGCAAGGCCGGCCGCATTCAGCTAACGCAGGTCAACGTCTCAAAGATCGACCGCATCCAGATCGACCGTGGCCTCGACTTCATCGGCGACATCGATGTGCGGATCAGGCAATCGGAAGCAACGATCCGGGCGATGACCAAGGCCAATGCCAACGTCAAACTGTTGAAGACGGTCCCCGGCATCGGCGAGTTCTTCGCCCGTCTGATCGACGCGGAGATCGACGATATATCCCGCTTTCGCAACCCGAAGAAGCTCGCCGCCTATGCCGGGCTTGTACCTTCGACCTATTCGAGCGGCGGCAAGACCTTCCACGGCAAGATCATCAAGCAGGGCAACAAGTGGCTGCGCTGGGCTTTCGTGGAGGCGGTCACCCCTGCCATCGCCAGCGATGCGCAGCTTCGCGCCCAATACGAACACTTGAAGATCATTGGAGTAAACAAGGCGCGGGTTGCCATCGCGCGCAAGCTTTTGACGATCACCTTCCAGATCCTGCGGGACCAGCGCGCTTACGAGCGGCGAGGTGAAAGCAGCACGGAAGGCACGTCGGCGATATCCCGGTTGTCCTGATGTTTTCTTAGCGAGCCCGGCAGGACTGGGCTGCGCTCCTCAAGGAGAATGGGAAACCGGGAGCCGAACGCCACTCTGTGACCGAAGCCAAGAAGGCATCAGGGTCACGCATTGGAGAATGGTTCAGAACCGAAGGACAGCAAAAGCGATCTGTCCGGCGGAAAGAAAGACTTCGCCGATCGGTGCGAGTGCCGGTCAAAACCTAACCGAACCCAAGGAAAAGCCGCCAAATGGAGGTGTTCTGCCCCTTGAGTTCTTTCATTGGAGAATATCATGTTGATTGGGATCATTGCCGGCCTTACCACTTGTGCATTGTGGGGCTGACGTTCCTCGCCCCGCGTGCCGTCGCACCGTTCACGGCGTGGGATTTGACCATTGCGCGCTACGGCATCTTTGGTTTGGCCTGCCTGCTTCTGATGGTCAATCGACGGTTCCGGCCTGCTGGAATGGCACCGTCCCGGCTGCTGATCGGCTTGCTTCTCGGTGGCGCGGGATATGTGGGATACTTTGTCAGCGCCGCCTGGAGGCGAGAACAGTGCTCGGCATTCAGGACCGCGCCCTTGCCATTCTCGATGCACTACTGACCTTCTATCCGGACAATGAGCTTTCGGAAGAGCGCGGCCTGGTGGTGTTCCCGTCAAATCAGCAGCTTTCGGTTCGAGCGCATGGTATTGCTGGCACGACATTGCGCCGGCACCTTGCCGCACTCGTCGATACTGGACTGATCCAGCGCAAAGACAGTGCTAATGGCAAACGATACGCCCGAAAGGACAATGGCGGCCAGATCGAAGATGCATTCGGGTTTAGCCTGGCGCCGCTGCTTGCTCGTGCCGAAGAGCTTGCGCAGCTTGCCCAGCAGGTGGCGGCCGCGCGCCAGAATTTCCGTCGCGCCAAAGAAGCCCTGACCATCTGCCGTCGAGACGTTCGTAAGCTGCTGACGGCCGCGGTAGAAGAGGGCGCTCCTGGCAATTGGGAGAAGCTGGAGGGCCATTATGTACAGCTGGTCGCTCGGATTCCGCGCACGCCAACCATCAAAGATATCGAATCTATCCTCGATGAAATGCAGATGTTGCGTGAAGAGATCATCAATCACCTGGAATTTCAGGAAGATTCCCAAGAAACAGATAGCAATGATGTCCAAAATGGATGTCACATACAGAATTCAAATCCCGAATCCAGCAATGAACTTGAACCTCGCTCTGAAAAAGCGCAGGAGGCGAAATCGAACCCACACATTGGGCGGATGCGAGAGCCGATAAAGGCTTTTCCACTGGGAATGGTGTTGCAGGCCTGCCCTGAGATTTCGAACTACGGGCCGGGCGGTGCGATCGGTAGTTGGCGCGATCTGATGTCGGCTGCGGTGGTCGTGCGATCGATGCTGGCCGTCAGTCCAAGTGCCTACCAGAATGCCTGCGAGGCATTGGGCGCCGAAAACGCCGCGGCAGTGATGGCCTGCATTCTCGAAAGGGCGGGGCACATCAACAACGCGGGCGGTTATTTGCGTGACCTCACCCGCAAAGCAGAACGCGGCGAGTTTTCGCTTGGACCGATGTTGATGGCTTTGATGCGAACGAATGCTTCGCCTGGCCGGAGGGCATCGTGATCAACAAAAGGGTCATACTGCGGTCAGTTTGAGATGGAGTTGCTGAAAACATGCATATTCGAATGACCGTAACCGCAGATGCGGAGGAGCTGTGTAGCCTTCTGAACGAAATCATCCGCACTGGCGGGACAACCGCAATCGAGACACCGCTGCCGCCGAGTGGTTTATCGATGGGGAGTTTGCGCTTGCTCGTCATGTGCGGAGCACGATCGGTTGCTCCGTCGGCTTTCAATCTCTATGCCTGTATGGCGATCCGCTGGCGGGGTTTGCGGACATCGCTACATTCGCACGTATGCATCCAAAGATACCCGGCGCCCTTTTCCTGCAACGCGGAAAGCAGCCGAAGAACTCGGTTTCGAATTCATCAATGCGACCACGTGCCGACAATGTTAGCGTTCTTGCCTATTACACGAAGATGGGTTTTGAGGATTATGACAGGCTCATCGACGTTCCGCTCCTGGATGGGGCATCCCGTCGACCGGATCAAGAAGCGCTTCAAGTTGGGCGCTGCGCAGCACACGCCTATTTGGACTCATCGATGGTTTGGGCAACAGGCCGAGATCTCCCAACGAAATCCCAGGCGGTAAAGGCGCTTTTGAGCGCCTTGCCGTCGTTTCAGATTCAACGCGGTCAGAGTGGTCTGACGTTTTCCGCTTTTGACTTACCAGTCTTTCGATCCTGACCGAGATCGTAGGAAACGGACTGTCCCTCTCTGAGCACATCGCCATATTGCAGGGCGGAGACATGCACGAAAACGTCCGTTCCTCCGGATTCGGGTGTGATGAAACCAAAGCCCTTGTCGGCGTTGAAGAACTTTACCTTGCCAGTCGGCATAACAATCCTCGTATCTTTGCAATTTGATCGCGGCGGCAAACTAGCGGTCAGCCATTGACAGATCAAGCCAATCCGCCTTTGGCGTTCAATATCGCATCCTTAGACAGTGTAAACGAAAAGCAGCACCCGAGCCGTTGAACAAAATGGGAGTGCGACATCCTCTTGCATTTGCGGGGGGATTGGCAGCCGTTCACCGGCCCCCTGCCGGCAGTGGAGATCGATCACCTGGGCACGGGGGCAACCAAGGCGAACAACCATGAAGATTTTGAACCCTCCGACTGTCTGGACCGTGCCTGAGCAGTTCCGCACCATTTACACCCACGCTCTCGAAGCCCCTGCTGGGCGCACGCTCTTTGTGTCGGAGCAATTCGGGGTAGCTCCGGACGGCAAGATGCACAGCGATTTTCCGGAGCAACTTGGTCAGGCTATGAACAATGTGGAAGCACTGCTTTCCGCCGCAGGCATGGAGCTCAAAAGACGTAGCGAAGACAACGTTCTTCCTCAGCCGAGCAACTGATCTCCCGGCGCTCGGCCAAGCTCGCCGCGCGCGCTGGGCCTCGGACACGCCCGCGGCGGTGACCGTCATCGTCGTTGCAGCATTGGCACGCCCCGACGCGCTGATTGAGGTCGAAGTCACCGCTGTTCGACCGTAGAGGTTGGGCGTGAACCAGCGGTCAACGGCTACCACCGTCCAGGAGCGGGATGCCGGGATCGGCCGATTTCGGCATGAACCCCAACAGCGGCCCGTGGGCCGAAAAGGCGGCGGTGTCGAGCCCGGCCCTTCGCGCTCGGGCTTTCAGGATCCGGTTGACCGACTGCGGGGTGAGGGGACGCGGCGTGGGCGGCCTGAACGGGTATGAAATCCGAGCCGATTGATCATCCAGCGAGGACATCGAGAGCAGTGTCGAAGATGCGCTGATCCACGTGCCCCGCGCCTGGGACAATCCGCAGCGTCCAGGCAAGAGGGTCACCGAGTCGATCCGCGATCTGCTTGCAGAGATCGAAATGCCACAGACCACGCGCGACGCGATGTGGTCCTTGTGCCAACGCTTTCTCGTCGCGGGGCAGATCGGATGCGGTGCTGTCGGAATCTGCTTCTCCGAGCAATATCGTTAGTTTCTTGCCGAAGTATCGTTGTAAGGAGGATCGATTGAGATCTAACCCGCCCATGCCGCCCGGATATTCGACGGCAAGATCCGGCAGCATGTAAATGCCGCTGTTGGATGCGACCGCCCGATCGACGGCCGATGCGTTGGTCAAGGCCAGATATCTCAGGACGAATTGCGAGCCAGCGGAATTGCCAAACATTCCGAACCCGGTGCGTTCGGACCCAACGCCATCACGAACATGACGGAATAATCAATCGACGATTCCAAAGGACCAGTGGTCTCGCGGCGCGACGGCTGCGCCCGGGCCTGACCTGACGTTTCCGTAGTTGTAGGCATAGACGTCGGGGAATGCTTCGACGTCGAATTCCGGCACCAAGATAATCATTCCGTATTCATCCGCCCTTTTGACCAAAACATCCCGGAAATCCGATGCTGCGCGATCCAACCCATGCATGGCGATGACGATGCGGGCGGCTTTGACGCCCGATGTCGGCCGAAAATAGAATACCCGCATGTGCTGTCGGGTGCCTGTCGCAGGATCGGAGAATTGGAAGCTTCCCTTACCGGCCTCCATCTGGAACCTACTCATGATGACCTCTGTATTCTGCGTCAGCGAGTGGTGCCTGATCGAGGACCACGTGCTTGGCTTCGTCTTAAACATCGGGCAACGGGCGGCACACTTTCAACCGACGAACTGATGTCGCCGCAAGGGGGACTATCTGTCAATCAGCATCGCGCTCTGCGATCACAAAGGGTTGGCCAATATTGAAGCATAAAATCTGTCGTGGTCCTCGTTTGAAGTTCTTGCAGGGCATGAAGATTCTCTGCTTCGCCGAGCCACTCGTTCATCAGCGTTGTAAACAGCGTGTAATTGGAGACCTTGCTCATGAGATGAGCTGCTCTGTAGAATTGATTCACGCCGCGCCCTGCGAGCGGGCACAGCGTTCGTTTCCCTGACTTCATTCGTCATCGCTTGTCTCCTCACGGTGAAGGGGAGGGAAGTGGCAATACTGCGATGGTATAGGATATTTTGCTGGCCCGCCAATCTACCGCATTTCATTTGTTTTAGCTCAGCATCCATGTTGGGAGCTCTGCCATACATTGCAAGGAATTCTTATGAAAATCCGAACTGCCGACCACGGAGATATCCCGCAACTGCTGGAACTTTATCGCCACCTTTATCCTGACGATACAGAAACAACAATCGAAGACGCACGCGACAATTGGGAAGCGCTTAAGCGGTATACGGGAAGCGACATTTTCGTCGGATGTTTGGGGAATGAGATTGTTACGAGCTGCACGCTCGTGGTTGTCCCAAATCTCACGCGGGGCGGCGCTTCCTATGCCTTGTGTAGCTTTTAGCTAACAATTTCAATTGAAGCGGCAAACTAAAAATCGGACACCCGATTTTGACCTAACGCTTTCACGGCAAGGCAGGGGAGGGGCCTCAAAGCCCTGAGGCTTTGGTGAGGTTGACGCGAAAGCGGTCACGCCGGCGCTGGTATTTCCGCGTCATTTCAGCACTGGCATGGCCGAGCTGCTTCTGGACATAGCGCTCGTCGACCTCCGCGGAGGACGCTAGACCGGCGCGCAGCGAGTGACCGGAGAATTTTTCGGCGCGCTCCGCTTCGCTGAGGTCGCCCCTGACGCCGGCCGCGAGCGCCGTCTTCTTGACAAGACGAGCGACCTCGCGATCGTTCAGCCGATCCGGCCCAACATCCTTGCCTTCACCCGTCACCCTGCGGAAGAGAGGACCCTTGGCAAACCGCGCGAACCTGATCCAGGTCTCGACCGCGACAACCGGGCAGGTCGCATCGGACGAGCCGCGGCCGATCTCGACCTCGCGCCGTCCGGTCTTGCCGCGCAGGGTGACGAGCAGGCCCTTGTCAAGGATCTCGAGCCAACCGCGCCCGTCCTCGGTCTGGTCGCGGCCGAGATCAAGGCCAACGATCTCCGAGCGGCGCAGGCCCCCGGCAAAGCCGATCAGCAGCATGGCGCGGTCGCGCAGGCCGCGCAGGCTGCCGCGATCCAGGGTTTCGAGCATGGCGATCAGTTGCTCCGGCAGCACCGCTTCCTTCTGGCGGGGTGGGGTGGCGTGGGTGTTTCGGATACCGGCAAGAACGGTGGCAATATGGCGATCCTTTCGATCGATCGGCATGCCGCGTTGCGTGTAGTTCCAGGTGAGGGCGGACAGCCGCCGTTCGATGGTCGACACAGAGTTGGCCTTCATACCACGTTCGGCGGTGCCGGACGCACAAGCGGTGATGTAGAGGCCGACGATTTGTGGATCGGCTGGAAGGGGCGTCAGGTTCGAGCGCCGACACCAGGCGGAAAAATGTTTCCAGTCGCTGGCATAGGCGCGGCGTGTGTTGGCGGAGCTGGCCGCCTCGACATAGCCGCGCGCGCGATCGCTGAGATCTTGCAGATGACCCGGTAGGCCGGACGCCGGCTGCGGGGCAGGGGAGGGCGGAGCCTTCGGCAGCTCCGTCTCAAGAACGATTTCGCCGCTATTCTTCATGCCGCCTCGACATCTGTCTGTTTGAAGTCGTTCCCCTTGAAGAGCAGCGGCTCGCCGGTCAGCGCGGCGAGGGCATAGGAGAAGCAGTCGCCGTAATTCAGGCCGGCAGGATGGCGACCCTTGCCGTAGCGGCGCCAGGCTCGGCGGGCCTGGTCGGCATGCTCGGAGGTCACCGCAACGACCTCCAGATTGGTCTTGTGCAGCCAGAGATCGAGTTCTGCTCCGCCTGCCTCGCCGAAGCGTCCCTCGATGACCATCGCGGCTTCGACGAGCGTTGCCGCCGAAATCAGCCGGACGGGATCGTCGGCAATGCGTTCGCTGTAGTAGAGGGCATCCGGTTCATTGAAAAAGATCGCGACGATCGCTGACGTATCGATCACCATCAGTTCGGAATACCGTTTTCGTCGTAACCGATGATTTCATCCGGACTGCGATCATCGAGAACCGGCAGAGCGCTCAAGCGTCGCCGCATCGCCTCCATGTCGTCGAGGAGGGCAGCCTTCTTCGCTTGCGATCCCATACGCTTGAGGCGCTCTTCCAGCGCGCGCCGCGTCGCGATGGTGATGGTTTCGCCGGTGCGCGCAGCGAGTGCGCGCGCGAGCTTCTCCGTCTCGGGGTCTTTGATGCTCAGCGCCATTGCAGGTGTCCAGGTTCCTTGATATATATAATCTACCTAATGACCTGCGACGCAGGCGACACCTGCGGACGCGAATTCTGGCGACGCTCAGCCCGGCAAGCATGCGCTAACGGGGTTGAGGACCGCGAAAACGGCCATTCTCCATATAAAACACAATACGTCCGATAAGGCAAGATTATCGGACGTTTTATGTGCCGACAAGCTGTGCGGTTATTGCCGAAAATAGTGGCATAAACCGCGCACTTGATTTATGTTTCGCCGTATGGATTCGTTCTCGCTCGCTACCGAACCCACCTCAGCATGGTCACCTCGCCTGCCAGGCTGGGCGCAGGCGCGCGGCCTCGACGCCAGCGAGACCGACGCGGCCTTTGCCGCTGGTATTGCCTTGAAATCGCTCGACGATCTGATCCGCGCCGAGCCGCCATGGCTCGGCTGCTGGCGCGATCGCCTCGCCCTGAAATCGGCGGCGGTGGCCGCCAGGATGTTAGGCCGCAGCGAGGAAGAGACCACCATCCGCGATGCGGTTTTGCTCACCGCCACCGGTGACGATTCCGGCCCGGCCGGAAAGCTGTTTCTGGCCACACGAATGCTGACGCATCGATCCGGGACAATCGCCACACCCTTCGTGCAGGAGCTTGCCGCGCTGTTCGCGATCCGATGGGACGACAGCCTTGCCTCGATTCCGGATATGGTCGATTCTACGAATCAGTCCGGGCGAGCAGCACCCCTCGCGGTGGCGGACCTGATAACGGCGATCTCTGCCGTTCGCCCGGATGCCGAGGTGCTGGCCCTCGGTCTGGCCGAGGTTGTCCTCGCGTATAAGCTCAAGTGGCCGAAACCCGTTCCGCTGCTATTGCCCGAATGCTATGGCCCGGCTTTTCGCACCATCGGCGGCAGGGGTCGCGTCCGACCGGGCGATCCGGCGTATCCGAAAGCGATCTGCCTGGCGCTCGTCGACGGCGTTGAGGCCGCGCTGCGGTCTGCAGTGGACATCGACCGCCGAGCCGCGCGGCTGCTGGCTGTCGCGCCGAGGGTCCGGACCAAGGGCGCCGAACCGGTCATCCGCAAGCTGCTGGGAACGGATGCAGTACCGGCCTCGGCGCCGGGCAGCAGCTTGTCGCGCTGGGCGGCCAACCGGCTGTTCGAGCGCCTCGAAAGTTTCGAGGCGGTGCGCGAACTGTCCGGTCGCTTGTCCTTCCGGATCTACGGTTTGTGATGATGGCGGGATCCAGC
Organism: Rhizobium mesoamericanum STM3625; assembly: GCF_000312665.1. Lineage (GTDB taxonomy): Bacteria > Pseudomonadota > Alphaproteobacteria > Rhizobiales > Rhizobiaceae > Rhizobium > Rhizobium mesoamericanum. Next base: position 18,369 of record NZ_HF536774.1, read on the forward strand.
GCAACTCGCAGCAAACGTCGGCCCGACAAAGGTGAGGGAGGCGAACGCCTCTATGATCGAGAACTCGAAGATCTGCCGCCGGAGCTGCGCTGGCGGGAATGGATGCTCAGGGTCGAGGCTGTGATCTTTGCCTCCACCGAGCCGGTCAGTCGCGAGATTTTGGCACAGGTGGTCGGAAAAGACTGCAGCATCGATCTTTTGATCGACGACCTCGTCGAGGAGCTGCGGGACCGTCCCTATGAGCTGGTGTCGGTCGCCGGCGGCTGGCAGCATCGAGCGCGCTCGCGTTACGCCGGCGCGATACGGGCCTCAGCTGCTCCAACGCGCGGCGCGGCAACAATGTTGTCGGAGTTCGAGGCGATGGTGCTGATGGCGGTCGGCTATGTCCAGCCGGTCACCCGCAGTGACCTCGGCAAGATTTTTGGCAAGGAGATCAGCCGCGACACCATCGCCAGCCTGCGGGATGCCGGCTTTATTGCCTCCGGGCCGCGCAGCCCGACGCCCGGCGCCCCCTACACCTATGTGACGACGAAACATTTTTTGTCGGCCTTTGGGATGGAGACGCTACGCGACCTGCCGAACATTGAGGCGCTAGAGGATGCGGGATTGCTCGGACGGAACAGCGCGCGTCATGGCGGCATGCCGGTTGCGACCGAGGACGGTACTGATCAGGATGACGATGAGAGTGGCGACGCGTTTGAAGTCGAGGAGCAAGATAACGCATGACGGACAAGGCTTTCGATGAGGACGCCGTGCGCGCGTTGGCGACAGCGGAATCCTTTGCGCGCGGCAAGGATTATGTTCGTCGCGGCGCCGTCTCAACGCTCGAACGTCGTGGTCACTAACTGACCGCCGAGGTCGAAGGCAGTGAATTCGCGCCCTATGTCGTCATGATCGACCTTCATGACGATGGCGTGGCCGCCACACGTTGTTCCTGTCCCTATGACTGGGGCGGTGCCTGCAAGCACGTTGTTGCCGTGTTGCTCAAATATATCGCGGCTCCGGAGGCGATTGCGCAACGGCCCTCCCTCGGCGGGATGCTCGAAGGCCTCGATCGCGAAGCCCTGGTGGCGCTCCTGGTCAGACGGGCCAAGGAGGATAGGGGTCTGACGGGTTGGCTTGAGGCAGAATTAGTGGCCGGTATGGCTTCGACGGGCGCACAACGAACCGCCGTTGATCCTGAACCGATCAGGCGCCAGGCGACGGCGCTGCTGTCCGGAGGCCCCGCCGGCGCGGCTGGAGCGATGAAGGGACCATGATCGACGAGGAGGCGTTTGAAGCGCTGATCGACAAGGCAAAGCCCTTTCTCGAAGCCGGCGACGGACGCAATGCATTGAATATCCTTGTGCCGGTAACCGAGACGCTCGTGCCGGTATGGCGCGAACAGGCTGACTGGGACGAGACGCTGCACGCGTTCTTTCCCTCGCTCGGGCAAATGATTGCCGAGGCAGTTTTGATGAGCGATCTCCTTCCGGACGAGCGCGACGATCTGATGGTTCGGCTCGACGTGTGGCAAGGCATGCTCAATGACCATGGTCTCGATCAATACCTGCAGGTCGCGATCGACGCGCTCGACCAAGGTTGGGACGAGATCGGTCTCAAGGACGTTCTTGCCGGACAGGGACGCTCCTGGCCGCTCTCCGGCGATGGCGATTGGATGGCGGCGCGGTTGACCGAGGCGCGGCTGCGGGTTCTTGAGATAACAGGGAGGACGGAGGCATTCCTTAACCTCGCCAGTACCGCGGGCCGCCACGGCGACCGTGCAATAATGCTGGTCCGGCTCGGGCGCATCGCAGATGCACAGAACCATGCCCGCCAACGGTTCCGCTCGGCCGAAGACGTCCTCCAACTCGCACGTCTTTTGCAGCAAGTAGCACAGATCGATGGGGCGCTGGATATCGCTGAATGGGGGCTGATGCTCAGACGCGATGACGAGGTCTCACATGGGACCGTCACCCTGGCGCGCTGGTTGCGCGACACGGCTGGCCTGTCGGGAAGGCGTTCGCTTGCTCTTGCCGCGGCGCGGGCGGCGTTCGAGCGCAGCCTGTCGCTTGAGGATTTTCGGGCGGCGGCGGCATTGGCCGGGCCGGAATGGGCCACGCTTCGGCCCCACCTCCTGGCAAGTTTGGCGGCTGCGACATACGCCCGCGACCGCACTGGGATCTATCTCGGCGAAGGCATGGTCGAGGAAGCGGTGCGATCCGTCGATCAGACGAGCATGCTCGCCGATCCGTCTGACGCAGTCCTCATGCGGCTCGCCGATGCCGCACATGCCAGTCATTCCGATTGGGTGATGGACTTTGCCGGGCGCGTCGCCGACAGCATCATGGAGTCCGGGCCTTGCCCGCTACTGGGGCTTCGCGCCACGCGCTTGCGCTCCCTATCGGGCCCGAACAAAGGGGAAGGACGAGCGCGGGGTCGGGTACGTCAAGAAGAATGCTATTGCTGGTCGCCGGTTTGAGAACTGGGCTTCGTTCGAGGCGCACCTTGACCGATGGATACGAGAGGTCGCAGACCGACGAGAACACGGCACGACTGGTGAAGCACCGATTGAACGTTTTGCTGCGGAGGCCGATGCCCTTCGGCCGCTATCCGGCCGCGCACCGTTTGGACAACTACGCGACCTCGTGCGCAAGGTGCAGGCGGACTGCGCCATCGATCTCGACACAAACAGCTATTCCGTACCCTGGCGTCTCATCGGCGAGAGCGTCCAAGTCGTTGTGCTGGCTGGCCGTGTCATTGTCCGTCACGCTGGCCAGGTTGTGGCCGATCATCCTCTCTGCCAGGGACGGCGACAACGGATCGTCGACCGGGATCACTTTGTTGGCGTCGCAGGTAGCGAAGGGCTGGTTCGCACCGCTCCAGTTGAGCTGGCACCAGCCGCCTTGCTGCGACCACTTGCGGAATATGAGGCTGTTGTTGGAGGTGGCTGGTGATGACGACAATCGATCATGATTTACTCATCGCGACACTCGATCGGCTAAAGCTGACGGCGATCCGCGACCAACTCGACACGTTGCTGGACGAGGCGGCCCGCTCGAAGATGACCTTGCGCGAAGCTCTGGCGTTCCTGGTGTCACGAGAGATCGCCCGGCGCGATGAACGGCGCATCTCGATGTCGAGCAAGTTGGCGCAGTTCCCCTTCGTACGCGAACTCGATGGCTTCGACTTCGAGGCACAGCCCTCGGTGGATCGAGGACAGATCAGGGAGCTGTCAACCTGCCGCATACGTCTGGAATAGCTCAACGTGGCGACAAAGACGTTTACCCGAAGCCGCTCGTCACCGATCCAGACACGCGTCTGCCCGAAGTCGATCTGCAACTGACGACCAGGCGGCGTTTCAAACCGCACTGTCGCACGCTTTTGCGCCCTGAGTTCCCGCCGCCATTCCCGGACTCGAAGCTCTACCGAACGCAAA
>NZ_HF536774.1:21886-35403 GCF_000312665.1 Rhizobium mesoamericanum STM3625
TCAGTTTCTCATTTCGCCTGACAGGAGTGGAGTCAGGACGCGAGACTGCTCGCCTGGCTGACATGTCTATAATCATCGATTATGCACAGTGATTGCGTACGGGTTCCCGCAAATCCGCTCCCTACAACCGAGCACTGCGCATTTTACAGCGCTGTTCATAAGGTGGTCCGCTTTCACCCCTCCTAAGCAATCTCGTGCTCGACGATCTCGACAAGGAATTGGCCCGACGGGGTCTGCGTTTTTGCCGCTATGCGGACGACTGCAACATCTATATTCGCAGCCGCCGCGCCGGTGAACGCGTCATGGCTTCCATAAGCCGGTTTCTGGCCAAGAAGCTGCGGCTGAAGGTCAACGAGACGAAGAGCGCGGTGGCGCAACCGGAGGAGCGGAAGTTCCTTGGATTCAGCATCTCGAATGACGGGAGCGAGCGGCGCATCGCGCCGAAAGCTCTCGACAAGTTCAAGGCGCGGGTCCGGGACCTGACAAGCCGGACGCGGGGAATCAGCCTGCCGCAGTTGATCAAAGAGCTGAAGCAATACCTCATCGGATGGCGCGGCTACTTCGGCTTCTGCCAGACCCCGCGGGTGCTTACGAACTTGGAAGCGTGGATCCGCCGAAGACTACGTATGTATCTTTGGCGGCAATGGGGAAACGGACACAACCGCTTCAAGGAACTGCGCCGTTGTGGCGTTCCGAAGTTCCGTGCTGCGATTGCCGCCGGTTCGCCAACGGGATTCTGGCGCATGTCAGGACACCCCGCGGTGCAACAGGCCCAACGCAACCATTACTTCAAGTCACTCGGTCTTCCCCGACTCCATCTCTCTGCCCAAGCTTGGTCGAACCGCCGTGGTAACCCGTATGCCCGGTGGTGTGGGAGGGGTGGCGCCGTGAGGCGTCCCCCTACCCCGATCAATCCGCATCAACATGCGGCTAAGGAATAATTTGCGACAGGCCCGCCTTTCGTCAATTGTCTCGACAGCTAGCCAGAGTAGCAGTTGCTGCGCATAGCTGATTGCAAATGTAAGAGAATAAACATGGACCCGAGCCGCACCAACCCATACAGTTCGAATTGGCATCCGCACTACGCCGAACTGCTGACGCAGAAGTAGGCAGCGTAGGAAGGGAATTTTCAAAGTTTGAAATTGCCGGCGCTGGTGCATCAGCAAAAAGGACACGACGATGGCCACAACGAAATGGCGTTGGCGCGCGCGCTAGTCTCGCACGCGCCGCATTTGCGCGATGATGAATCGGTCGTGAATGCATACGGCCGGGTGGAAATTAGGGAATTAAACGCCGATAACACCACCTCGGCTAGGCGAACCGGACACGCCTGGAACGAGCTGCGCCTCGGCAACAGCCGCGATGGGGAGACGACCCTCGTGCAGGACGCCTGATCGAACGGCCCGGCGGTGCGGCTGAAAGACAGCGCCTCTTGCCTTAATTGTAAAGCTTCTGCTTATAAAGAAGGTATGACAATGCTGAATTATCCAAAAGGGAGGAGGCTGCCTCAGGGAGGAACTTCGGGCTCCGGCATCGCAGGGGCAACGCCCCTTTGTCCCAAAGAGCATCCGCTCGATAATTGAAAATTATGCACCGCACCATCGCATGTGGTTCAATATCTTCTTCAGTCAAAGGAGATGGCATGAAAGAGGCCGCGCCCGTTGAGAGAACAGATCACTGAGATGCCGATGATGATCGAGGGACAGTCACACTTCCAGCGTTTCGGCTTACCTTATTGGGGTTTCGAAGATCTCAACAAGGGAGTTGGAAGCATGACTGCCACTTATGAATGCCATATCGGGGTCGACTACCACAAATCCTACAGCCATCTGGTGGTGCAGGACAGCAGCGGCAAGATGCTGAGATCCGGCCGGGTGAAGAACGACCGCCAGTCGCTTGGCGGGTTCCTGGAACGCTACCGCGAGAACACGCATGCCGTCGTTGAGGCGACGCGCAACTGGATGGTGATCTACGACTGGCTCGATGACATTTGTGATGATGTCGTTCTTGCCCATCCGTTGAAGGTCAAGGCCATTGCCGATGCCAAGATCAAGACGGACAAGATTGATGCGACGGTGCTGGCGCATCTGCTCAGGGCTGATCTGGTGCCCGAGGCCTGGGCGCCAACGAAAAATCGCGGGGCCTTCGCGTCGCGCTGCGCGAGCGGATGTTTTACGTGCGGCTGCGCACGATGACGAAGAACCGCATCGTCACGGTGTTCGACCGCTATCCCGAGCAGACGGCACAGCTGAAGAAGCTCGGTGACCTGTTCGGCAAGGCCGGCCGCGTCCAGCTGGCGCAGGTGAAGGTCTCGGAGATCGACCGCATCCAGATCGATCGCGGCGTTGCGTTCATCGGCGACATCGATCGGCGCATCAAGCAGTCGGAAGCGACGATCCGGGCGATGACCAAGGCCAATGGCAACGTCAAATTGTTGAAGACGATCCCCGGCATTGGCGAGTTCTTCGCCCGGCTGATCGATGCTGAGATCGACGACGTATCGCGGTTCCGCAACCCGAAGAAACTTGCCGCCTATGCCGGGCTTGTACCGTCGACCTATTCCTCCGGCGGCAAGAGCAAGATCATCAAGCAGGGCAACAAGTGGCTGCGCTGGGCTTTCGTGGAAGCGGTTTCTCCTGCCATCGCCAGCGATCCACAGCTGCGCGCCCAATACGAGCATCTGAAGATCAGAGGAACCAACAAGGCGCGTGTGGCCATCGCGCGTAAGCTTTTGACGATCGCCTTCCAGATCCTGCGTGATCAGCGCGCTTACAAGCCGCGCGGCGAAAGCAACATGGAAGGCGCGTCGACGATATCCCGGTTGTCCTGATGACGTTCTAGCGAGCCTGGCAGGTCTGGGCTGCGCTCCTCAAGGAGAATGGGAAACCGGGAGCCGAACGCCACTCTGTGACCGAAGCCAACGCATCAGGTCACGCATTGGAGAGTGGTTCGAGAACCGAAGGACGGGAACAACCTGTCCAGCGGAACGAAGAGATTTAGCCGATCGGTCAAAACGCCGGTCAAAAGACAACCGAACCCAAGGAAATGCCCGCAAATGCTGGTGCTTTACCCCTTGTGTTCTTTCATTGGAGCGGCCTATGACTACCGTGAAAGTCAATATCAATAATTTCCAGTCGGAAGTTCTGGAATCCGCGGCGCCCGTTGTCGTCGATTTCTGGGCTGAATGGTGCGATTCCTGCAAGATGATTGCTCCGAGCCTCGAGGAAATTTCCGTTGAGATGGAAGGCAGGATCAAGGTCGCCAAGCTCAACATCGATGAAAACCCGGAACTCGCCGGCCAATTGGGCGTGCGCTCAATTCCCACGCTCGCGATCTTCAAGGACGGCGAAGTGGCCCATTTCTCGGTCGGCGCTAAACCGAAGTCTGCTCTTTTGAACTGGATTTCGAACTGCCTCATCGATTTCGCTCACCCTGTACTGCAATGAAAAAAAGTAGAGTTACCCCCGTAAACGGTAGAGTTCACGGTGGTTTACGTCGTTTTCTACAGGGCTTAGCTCTTTGAGCTTCAGCCTGATGAAGTCGTTGGTTTGTAATAGCGGATATAGTCCTCCCCGTCTTTCGGACTTGCGATGCTGTCGGAGCGATCGAGTGGGGAAGAAGCTTTTCATTGCCGCGTTGTCCAGGCAGTTGCCATTGCGCGAATGCTGCGGCTTTCACGCATGCAGTTGCAGGCTCGAGCGACCGCACTCAAACCAATGATGCCCTGTTGTTGACAGGCTCTAGGCGAAGCATTTTGCTGGATCGGAGAGTGAATATGGACAGCACTGGAGAGTTGGTCGGACAAGCACGGCGTGCTGATATCGAAGGAGGTCCTCACCGCATCTCCGACGCAACGTCGGACCAGGAGAAGACGCGCGAAGCGACGCTTGCCATCGCCAGCGCGGTGGTAGCCCGCGACGGCAACCTCGCCGGATTTTCGGATTCAGAGTTGGCCGACTTGGTGAACGGCTTCAGCAGATGGCCGGACCAGCAAAAGACGCGTGAAGCGACTGTTGCCATTGCCGGCGCGGTGGTTGCCCGCGACGGCAATCTGGACGGATTTTCGGATGATGAGTTGGCCCATCTCATGAACGGTTTCAGCAAGTGGCCGGAAGAAGAAAAAGCACGCAAGGCGATCGTTGCCATCGCCGGCGAGCTCGGTTCCAAGGGCCGTCGCTTCAGCACCTTTAGCACGCCTGCGCTAGTCAGGATCGCCAACGGTCTGTCGCGGGGTATTGAGGAGGGAGAGATTGCCGGCGAGGTCGCCGAACCCGCCTTGCTGAAGGACCGGCTGCATCAGGTGGCGCACTACCTCCAATATGCAGAGGATCGGCTTCAGCAGGCCGATGTCCGTGCCATCGCGGGCATATTCAAGGCGTTGGGCAAGGCGCAGTTGTTGGACGATCTCGGTGCGCTGGCACAGCCAGGACTGGACAGGCTCGAAGTGTTACGTGCCACTCCTGGGTTCGAGCTCGACAACAACCTCGAGACGATGGGCAATCTTTGCGCCTCCCTGCTGCCACTGGCGCGCAGCCCGAAGCCGGTGTTGCGCTGGCACCGCAGGTCTGCGCTAAACCTGCTCAACGCCATCCAACCTGTGGTGGAACACAAGATCGATGCCTATCTCAATCCAGACCAGGCCGAGCGCACCAGCGGTGCAAATGCAAGTCGCTGCCCGGCGCTTTCGATCTATCAGGTGCTCAAGACCCGGGCGGTGCTGGAGACGCTCTACCGGCGGCCCTATATCGATGGCGACGAGCTCGCCTTGCAGGCCAGGCAGGAAGAGCTGCACAGCAGGAGCAGGCAAATCCTGGATAGGGCCCGCTCCCTCCTCTACGCCGACCTTTCCTACATGAGCTGGAACGTGATCGCCGAGATCGAAACGAAGGAGCCGCTCGAAGCGCTCGACACCTTTATGGCGCAGAACGCATCGATGATTCAGGCCCAGCACGCGGCCGCCAGCTTCAATGTCCACCGGGTCCTTCAGGCCATGGACCACGAGCCGAGACCGCCGCAAGGCGATGCCGGACTGATGCGGCTGCCGGTGGTCGACATGCAAGGGCGGCCGCTGGCTAGCGAAGCCGAGTTGCGCTATTCCATTTTCCACCGCTTGACCTCGGGCGCGGTGAAGGTGGTGGCGGTACAGCTAAAGGGAACTCCGACTGGCGCCATGCTGACACGCACGTTCCCCGTGGACGGCGTGCCCTACCGCATGGACCTGTTCGGCGGCAGCAAACTGAAGCCGCCGCAAGAGAGCCTGAGCAAGCTTGCCTCTCGCCTGCCCTTCGAGGCGGCAGAGGCCCCAAGCGGCAAGCTTTTGGCGATCCCCTATGCTGAGACGGCTCCGCGTACGGCCTTTGAGCAGCTGTCGCGGGCCTGGGCGCCGTTCAAGGAAGCCTATTACTATACCCAGCGCCGCGGATTTGCCGCGCCGCCGAGCATCCCCGACGTGGGCCCGCATGATTATGCGTTAGAAGGGTGCTTCAAGCTGTCCCTTCTGCCCGACCGCCCCGCAGGCGCAGTGCACACCTTTCGGTTGGAGGGGCGAAGCGGCGAGATTGCCTTGCGGCCGCATGACGGCTGCGGCTTCATCAGGGCCTCACTGGCCGAGCGCATGCCGGCCATTGCCAGGGCTCGCCACGACGCTCCCGAGCGGTTGCCTGCCTATGCCGATAAAAGGCAATCGGCGGTACCGCCCTCGGCGCTGCACCATTATCCGCGCAGCGTCGAGGTGGCACAGGAGACCCGCGAGAAGGCTCTTGCTTGGCTCGATTCCCATCAAAGCCTCACCGCCGAGGATCTGTTCCGAACGGTGACCGGGGGTCATATCGAGGGCTCGAGCGCTATCGCCGTGCCGTCCAGCGACGAATGCCTGCATGTGCCGACGGGCAAGAGCAAGACCTTGACCCGTGACGCTGGCGTGCTTGTCGGACGCTCTCCCTATGACAAGCCCAACCTGCGCCCGTTTGCCGCCGACCGGGTCAGGTCGGCGCGCGATGGCGATCGGACCGCAGCGTTCCTGGATCGGTGCGTGGCCTTCCAATACAGCTTCAACGTCGCGCAGAGGTCGGGGGCTGAGCTTGCCGCCGACGATCCGACTTTCTTTGCCAAAGGCATCTTGATTGTCGTGCCTGACGAAATTTGGCCGGTGCATTTCGCCGAGCGCGAGGTGGTGATGTCTGCCGAAGACGTCAAATGCGATTCGCGCTGGCTGCGGAACAAGGACCGGGTCAAGGCCGACACCGCGCTCGAGTGCGTTGGCATCCTGCAGGCGACGGAGGTGTTTGCGCCCGGCTCTCTGGTTGCGGTTCCGACCGTCGAACAAAAAATGCTCGACGGCGATTTTGACGGCGACGCCGTCGTCATCATCGGCGGTCGGCCTAGGCTTTACGAGCATGTGTGCCAGTTCGACGCGCAGGTGCAGGCGCGCGGCATCGCCTCGATGAAGCCGCCGAAGTCGCACACTCCGGCCATTGGGAATGGCGTCTACCAGTTCAGCCGGTCCAAGCAGATTCTGTCGGCGACCGGTCTGGTGCTGGAGACCTACAGCTGCCTGCAGCGCAACGCGCTGGCGCAGCCGCTGGAGGCGCAACGCTGGTTTGCCGAGCGTGCCATCTTCGGCACCTACGAGGGCATTCATCCTGAGCTCAAGGCCGACATCCGCGCACTGTTGCAGCAAGATCGGCCGGATGGCCAGGCCCTCCATAACCTCATCACCAGGGCGGAGCAAGACAGCAAGGTCGCCAGGCATCCGGTGGCCCGCGAACTAGCCGGCTTGCTGGTGGCCGAGCTCCAGAACTGGAACCTGGAGCTCAATAGCGAGCCGGCTCATGAGCAGTCGGATGGTATGCAGCAGTTAGCGCGATCTATGGCTTCACCCGGCGCAAAGCCTGCCGTCAGCTCCGACGCCGGCGCGCTCTTCCCGAAACTCAGCGAATCCTATCCGGCAACCGCTGATGCCAGCAAGCGCATCGACTTCCTGCTCAACCACTATCAGCCGCGCATCGATCCGCGGCCCGACGGCTACAACCCGGACGATCTGCATGAAAGCGCCATGAATCTGTTGAGCGTCGGCATCAAGGTCGGCACGGACGCCTATAAGTCCGATACCGGCGCGCGGGCATTCATGCAAAAAACCACCGAATTGCAGCGGCTCTTAGAGCGCAGGCCGGGCTTCAAGTCGGCGCCATATGTCAAGGCGCAGGCGGCAAGGCTCCTCCAGGGCCGGTTCGACGTCGATGGTAGCCTGGCGGATCTGAAAGACAACCCCACGCTGGCGGCCTCGGTCATGGAGGCCTCGATCAGACTCGCCGTCGAAAAGCGCATCCTGCCCAGCGCGTTAGCAATCTCGACCGACGACCACCGCGCCAGCAGGATAACGCTGAGCGGCGAACAGGCCCTGGAGCGCGCCAGGCTCGAAGCGGTCCCCGCCGGAGCGCATGAAAACGCGATTACCGAAACGGTGCATGCGGTTGCCGAGCTTTTGCGGCAGGACGGCATCGAAGTGAAGGTGCCGCATGTTGGCCAACGATCGCGCGGGCAGGTCTGGATAGCCGACCAGTTGACCGGCAAGGGCGTGAGCGCGGCGCCGGCGGCCCAAACGGTAACCAGTGCCGTGCGCCATGTCTTCGAGATCCCGGACGAGGCTTTTACGCGCGCCTTTCGGAAGGCCGCACTGGCCTTCCAGGAGCGGGACTGCAGCGAGGTCGAGACCACCAACTGGTTCATCAGAATGGACACGCCGCGGTTACGTGGTATTCACACGGTGTTCAGAACCGCGCAGAACTATCGCTTCGAGGTCGAGTTCCATACCCCGGCCAGTTACCGGGCCGAGTTCGCGCAGAGCGAATGCGAGCTGGTCCCGATTCCACATGGTGCCTGGGACATATTACACTGGGGCTCGTCGGGAGAAAGCAGGTCGAGGGCGGCAGGGACCTCCAGGTCGCTCACCGTCTCAAGACAACAGATTGCGGTCGCTCGCTCGCCGCAAGCCGGCGAGATCCTCGCGGCCCTCGGTACGCGGCCGGTCGTGCTCGTCGGCATGCCGGCGAGCGGCAAGTCGACCGTCGGAGCCCAGCTTGCCAGGGAGCTGGGGGTGGAGTTTGTCGACATCGAAAAGCTCATCGCAGCCCGGCACGGCAATTCGGAGGATATATTCGCCGGCCTTGGCGAGGCGCAGTTCAGGGCCTTAGAGGCCAAAGAGCTCGCCGAGCAACTGGAGAAAGGGCCCATAGTCATCGCAACCGGCGGCAGCTGCTTTGTCCAGCAGCCCAATCAAGCCATGATCCGTGAGAAGGCGAGGTCGATCTGGCTGGACATGGACCCGAAAGAACTCCGTATGCGCCTCAAGATCGGCAGCAGCCGGCCGCTGCTGCAAGGCTGCGACAGCGAAGAGAAGCTTACTCAGATCCTCAACGAGCGCGAGCCCTTCTACAATAAGGCCGATATTAGGGTCGTCCCGCCTCATCGAAAAGACAAGAAAAACGCCCGCATTTGCGTGAAAGAACTCTACGCTTTCCTGTGTAGCGACAGAGAAGCCGCTCTGCCGGCTGCCGAGATATCACGTGTCTCCGGTGCTTCCGGCACCGTCCCAACAGCGCAGCGCATGCACGATGATCATCACGACGGCTACGATTGTGGGGGCGGCGTCGTGGAAACCATCCAGGCACCGGCTGCACCATTGAGGGAAGGGGAAAGGCAGCCGCCCCTCGACACCCTCACCGCCGACCCGCAGCCTTTGCTAGTCGGCAGTAACGCACGAGCGGATCTAGCGTCTTCCTCGAGAAGCAGAGAACGCTCAAGTCGAGGACGATAAGCTCTAGCTAGACTAGTTTCCGTCCATAAACAGGCATTTTTTGTAGCGTGTGCAAGCGCTTGTCTTAGGGCGGTGTCGTCTTTGAGGTGTGGACAGGGTCAAGGGCGCTGGTTTTCGTCAGAGCGAAGTTACCCGCCGGCACGGTGTCGCCGACCAGGACGCGCGTCTCGCTCTGGGAGATGATGCGTTCGATCAGCGGTCGATAGTGACAGGCCTCGATCTGCCATGATTCGATAGAGGGATTGGTCGCGACAACCAGGCGCTCGCCCGCCTGGCTCAGATAGGCCAAGGTCGTGCGGGCGATTGCGATCAGTTCACGGTAGATCAGGACTCGGGTCGGCCGACCGCGTGTGAACTGAACCTTGCGGGCGCGCTTCTTGGCCGCGCGGCAATGGTCTCGCTATGCCAGGCCGCCGCCGGCCCTGGCGTCCGGTCGCCTTGACGCTGTTGCGTGCCACCAAGCCAAGCAGATCGCGATGCCCGTCCAGCCAGTCCCACATCGCTTTCAGTTCACGACCAATCTCGTGTTCGGCAAAAAGATCGAATATGCTCGCATGGACGGTGCGTTCTTGGCGCATTGTCGGCGCCGGCAGGTTTCCCTTTATAATCAGTCGCTTGATGCTAAAGTGTACCCGGGCTTTACCCGCGGAAAAATCGAGAACAGCAACAATATCAGCGACTTGCTGGTTTATGGACGGAAACTAGACTAGTTCCCGTCCATAAACGCCTGTTTTTCATGGTTTTTAGAGGTGTTTTGCCCGCTGAAGCGGTGTCTTTTCGGGACGTACGATGGCAAAGGCTTGCAGGTTGTGGCCGGAGGGCGATTTGGCCGAATATGGTCGTGGAGTATCGGCCGGCGCTCGCGGCTTGTTTAACGCGGCGCGATGACCGGCGTCAGGTCGAGCTGAGACGCGTGAAGCGTGCGAGATTGTAAGCCAACACCGAGGACCAGACATAAGTCTTGAAGTGCTCGAGCCCGCGCCAGGTGCAGCGGGCCAGGCCATATGTCCGCTTCAGGCAGGAGATGCCGGCCCGGAAGTTTCTGAGCTTGCGATACACCCAGCGGCTCCTAACCATATCTTCGATCCTGAGGCCGCTCTTCTTATGGAAGGCCATGTCGCGCACACCCAAGGCCTTGGCCTGGCGCAGGTTTTCACGGCTTGCATAGCCGCCGTCGGCGGCCGCCTGCCGCGGCGCTTCGCCATAGAAGGCGATGTGGCGCTCCAGAAGGGCAAAAGCCGCTCGCTGTCGGCCGGATTTCCGGCTTCGATGACGAGATCGAGGATCAGTTAGCTCCTGCCGGTGGTCAGATTGATCTTGAGTCCGTAATCGACGTCGCGGCTGCCCGGGCAGTTGCAACCTCCAGCCGGACATTGCCATGGGCCGCAGACGCGCACGAGGCGGCTTTCTCCGCGAAAGACGAACACCGATCCAGGCACGTCTCCGTCGTAACCAAACCATCGTCCTTAGCATTACAGTTGCGTATTTCTCCAGTTGTGAATCTACGGGTCACCATGATTCGGAGGTCATGGATGACAGTTGCATCAATCGAGACGACGCTAGAGCTTTGGGCATCTTCGCTGCGCGAAGTGAAGGGTCGTATGCGCGGACTGTTCGTGCAGGAGCGCGTTGCCGCATCGGCAAACCTTTTCCTGGATGGCTTGCTGGGAGACGAGCGTCGTAAGACGGGCTGGATACGTGCGGAAGCCGCCGGCGATCCCGGCCCGTGGCGACAGCATGCCATTCTGGGTCGGGGGCACTGGGATGCGGATGCTTTGCGCGACATCGTTCGCGATTACGCGCTGGAGACACTGGCTGATCCTGATGCGGTCCTGGTGATCGATGGTGAGCTGGATCAGCGAATGATCCGGTGAATCATTCGCCCAGCGAACGGCTTTCTCAAACAGGGCAAGGCGTCCTGCGGGGTCGGTCCGCAATATACTGGATCGGCGGGCAAGATCACCAATTGCCAGATCGGCGTATTCGCATCCTATGTCTCCCGACATGGTCATGCCTTCATCGACCGGGCTCTCTATCTGCCGAAGGTCTGGACGAATGACCGGGATCGCCTGGCGAGAGCCCATGTGCGTGCCAATGTCGGCTTTGTGACAAAGCCGGCATTGGCACGCACGATGATCGAGCGGGCGATTGCATCGGATGTGCCGTTTTCCTGGGTGGCTGCCGACAGTGTCTATGGCGTGGGCGACATCGAAATGGCGCTCAAGCGGGCTGCCAAGGGCTATGTGCTGGGCGTGAACGCCAATCATCCCTTCAACTCCTGGGGTAAACCGCTTGCCGTGGCCGGTGCGGCAAAGGACATCGCTGAAGCCCTGCCTGAGAATGCCTGGCGGCGCCTATCGACCGGCGATGGCACCAAAGGCGCGCGGCTGCATGACTGGGTCTACGTCGAACTGGCCGATCTCGATGCCGACGATTTCGACGCGACCTTCCCGGGGATCTGGACACGCGGACTGCTGATCCGTTGCAATATTGCCGACGGTGATCTTGCTTTCTTCTCAACATGGTGTCCGATTGGCACATCCATGGAAAAGCTGGTGGCGGTGGAGGGCCACCGCTGGGCCATCGAAGACAGTTTTGAAACCGCCAAGAACGAACTCGGCCTCGACCACAACGAGACCCGCTCCTGGCATGGCTGGCATCGCCATGTCTCTCTTGTCATGCTCGCCTTCGCCATGATGGCCACCATCCGCCACCATGCCAACGCCGCGCCGCCCCAAAAAGCGTGATGAAACGAACGCCAAAGGATCTCCGGCCATGATCCGCTGGTCAGTCCAGGAAATCCGCCGCGTTGCAACCCGTCTTGGCAACGGCGAATTGAACCTTCACGCGTCATCGCATGGTTGTGCTGGAGACGCGCCCACCAAGCCGCAGCAGACATGCTCACCTCAAATCAAATACGCAAATGTAATGTTAGGACCCTCTTGTAGTCCACCGCCAAGGTGAACGGTCGTCGAGAAGTGCGCTATTCGATGCCGAGACAGTCACCGGCTTTCACCGCGTTAGGGATAGAGAAAGGTGATGGGACTCGAATAGTCCGCCCTCCGACGAGCGATAGGCGCTGTATAAGGCCGGGAGCACCTGATAAGGCAATTCGTCTAGGAGGCGAGACCTCGGTAAGCTCGCAGGCTTGGATTTGAAGCCTCGGTAGAATTACAATTGTAACGTGATATCGGTTTGGTATGTCACTGTTCGCTGCCACCTTGAAGTCGTAGATTAACGTCGGAGTGTAATCCATGGATCGCGATAGACAGCGGGCACGTACAGCTGGTAATTCATCCCGAGATGGCGGCGGTGCGGAACGAAACAGTCACTTCCCAAATGACCTATTGGCCGAGGTGGCAAGCCGCCTACCCACCCACGATACATCTGAAACGGCAAATAACCTCGCGAACTTTGAACTCATGAGCCGATCCGCGCGAGAGGCGGTTCAGGCAAGCTCCGTTGGGACGTTTCACCAGCGGATCAATCGGCTCGGCAGCTCAGCGCGAGCGTTGCACGACAGGGCCCTGGCTCAAGTCGCGCCGGACCAAGGCGCGCCAGACCGGGTGTTCGCACAGGCCGTAGCTCCCGTGCTCGCGCCAACATTTAAATTTCAAACTCCTGAGAGAAAAACAGACGCCGTCGACCGCATTCTGAACATCGAGGCTCCAAGAAATCAAGCCATGGCTCTCGCCAAGATAGGAGACCACTTGGGTGATCTAGACAGTGCAAACAGAAGTCGTCTTATTAACCGAGCGGTCCAATTAACCACCCACTCGGCAGACGTGATTACCCGGCACAATGCTGCACGGGCCCTTTTGAAGGGATATCACCACTTGAGCGCGGGGCAGCAATCGCAATTATCAGTCGACTACTTGCAGAGTGTCAGCACGCTTCCCGGTGACGAGCCGCTTGCAGTGTCTGCATCTCGCCACGCGGCACAGGTGCCGCTTCCAAGTTTGGACAGGAGGATCGACGAGGCTCAGGCCCAAGCTCATGGACACGCAGGAGAGCAGGGACCCATCTCTCGAGCCCAACTGAGAGGTATGCGAACGACCGCGGAGAGCCTCAACAGGGCGGATAGTGACGCACGGTCGGAACTGGCGTCTTCCTCCAGAAGCAGAGAACGAAACTGGGGGCGATGAGTTTCACTAGCGATTCGCCTTAACAGTATTACTTTAAGAGTAAAGGCTCGTTATTGCAGTTAGGCACCTTTGGCTGGAACGCGAGAGGTGCCTCTACCGCCGACCTTGTGCGCGACATCGCCGTGGCGGGAGAGGCGCTTATGTCAGAGGGGAGGCTACCATGACACCGATCGCCCCCTCATGGGGTCAGAACAAGACCAGTCCGAAATCGTACGCTAGGGTCGAACGAAACCGGAACGATGCCAGAGATCGGATGTGCAACATCCGATCTCTGTGGATTGCCATCGACATGCGCCAGTTTTGATTTCTCTGTCCGGCCCGACTCGACAACGCTCGACGCAGATTGGTCATGAATGGAGTCGGGCGATGGCAAAGCGCAAGCTTCTCAAAGATCAAGATCGCCGGAAGCTTGTCGATATCCCAGTCGACGAGGACAGCCTAATCCGCCACTATTCGTTGTCATTGGCGGATCGCCTGGAGATCGAACTGCGGAGACGTAATCACAATCGGCTCGGCTTTGCCATCCAGCTATGTCTGATGCGATACCCGGGTCGAGT
>NZ_HF536774.1:35503-76435 GCF_000312665.1 Rhizobium mesoamericanum STM3625
AAAGAAGCAGCGGCAGATGGACCGCAGAGCGAACACCGCCAAAGCGCTGCGCATGTTTCTAGATACGATCACCGCACTGCAATCCGCCAACGACTATGGTCGGAACGCATTGGATGTTCTCGACCAAAGAGTCGGCTGGGACCGCCTGCTTCGGATGAAGCCTGAGCTCGAGTCGATGGTCGACGACAACGAGGCACCGCCGTTGACCGTGGCAGCCGAGCAATACGCGACCGTCCACAAATACGCTGGTGCGTTCCTTCTGGCTTTCACGTTCCGCTCGGCGCATCGCCACGATCCGCTTCTGGCGGCAATTGCGCTGCTGAAACGGCTTTATGTCGAGAAGCGGCGGACACTCCCGGATCGCGTGCCGCTCACCCACCTCAGCCAAACTGATCGACGGCTCATCTTCGAACAGGAAAAACCCGATCGCCGTCTCTACGAGATCGCGACGCTCGCTGCTTTGCGAGACCGCCTTAGATCTGCGGAGATCTGGGTCGACGGCAGCCGATCTTTCCGGCCGATTGACGAGCATCTGATGCCGCGGTCGATATTCATCACGATGAAGGAAGAAGATCGTCTCGGTTTGGGGGTCCAGGGCGACGGCGCGCAGTGGCTTACCGAAGCGCGTCAGATGCTCGACTTCAACCTGACGCGTCTGGCGCACAGAGCACGATCTGGAAAGCTCGAAGGAGTTCGCCTTGAGGCCGGAACGTTGATCGTCACACCAACCGTCGGCGAAGTCCCCTTGGCAGCCGAGGGACTGAATGCCGAGATCAGCGACATGTATCCGTTGGTCGAGGTTCCGGACCTGTTAAGGGAGGTGCATGAATGGACCGGCTTTACGGATCACTTCACGCATGTTCGCACCGGCGACGTCCCGAAAAATGTCTCTGCCATGCTCGCTGGTGTACTCGCCGATGCGACGAACCTCGGTCCGAAGCGAATGGCGGGCGCATCCAAGGGGATCAGCGCCCACCAGATAGGCTGGATGCGCACATTCCACGCTCGATCGGAAACCTACCGCGCAGCGCAAGCGTGCATCACCGATGCCCACACCCAGCATCCGTATTCCCGTCTTTGGGGCAATGGCACAACGTCATCGTCCGATGGCCAATTCTTCCGTGCGAGCGACCGAGCTGCAAAGCGCGGCGAAATCAACTTGCATTACGGCAGCGAGCCCGGATCAAAATTTTATAGCCATCTGTCAGATCAATACGGCTACTTCAGCATTTTGCCCATCAGTCCGACCGAGAGCGAGGCGGCCTATGTGCTCGATGGGCTCTTCGATCAGGACACGGTCCTCGACATCCAGGAACACTTTACTGACACCGGCGGTGCGAATGATCATATCTTCGGGCTGTTCGCCTTGATCGGAAAGCGGTTCTCACCGCGACTGCGCAATCTCAAAGACCGGAAGTTCCACACGTTCGAGAAAAGCGATGCATATCCGGCGCTGTCGAACCACATCGGGGCGCCGATCAATGCCAGTCTGATCCTCGATCATTGGGACGATCTGCTCCATCTCGCGACGTCGATCACGACGCGGTCCGTGGTGCCGTCTACGATCCTCAAGAAACTGTCCGCATCTCCGAAGCAAAGCCATCTCGCGACGGCACTCCGCGAACTCGGCCGTATCGAAAGATCGCTATTCATGATCGAATGGTACTCAAGTCCGGCACTCCGGCGGAGATGCCAAGCCGGTCTCAACAAGGGCGAGGCCGCCCATAAGCTGAAACGCGCTGTGTTCTTCCACGAGCGAGGCGAGATCCGCGATCGATCGTTCGAGAGCCAAGCGTTCCGCGCCTCTGGTCTCAACCTCGTCGTCAGTGCGATCGTCCACTGGAATACAGTCTATCTCGACCGTGCAATCACACAGCTGAAGCGAGCGGGTCGAGATATTCCTGATACTCTGTTGAAGCATATCTCGCCGCTCAGTTGGGAGCATATCAACCTTACCGGCATCTACACCTGGGATGCCGAACATCAGATGCCCAACGGATTTCGACCGCTCCGTCTGCCAGCCGGGCTGCGGTGGGTCGCTTAAGTTCTCATTCCGTTCGCCCTTAGCGTACGATTCCGCACTGCTCTTGTTCTGGCCCCTCGAAGCGGAGCTTCAGCTCGCCCAGGCCGATCTGGCCGTGGCGCTTGCCGAACAGGACGGCATCATCGAAGCCGAGCCGCCTTTCTGAGGCGGCATTTCTTCTGCTCGATCATGAGCCGGTCCGCCGGATCGACCGGCCTCGCGGCTGTCAGGGATTTCATCCCTCGACACTCCCGCCGGCTCGCGCCGGATACGGTCGCGCCCCTTCTAGGGCCGCGGGTCTCTTCTCTCTCTGACGTCCAATTTTACTCCAGCAAATCCGGCGTCAAGGACGGCGCGGTCTCCCCAATTTTTCCGCCACTGCGCTTTGGAAAAATCGGCTCCCCCGCTTGCGAGCCGCGTGCCGCGGTCCTTGACCCCTCTTTGCCACGGAGTGGCCGATCTCTGTCATCAACGAAGGAGATCACACAATGACAACCGATCAAAACCTTGCGCTCTACACCAAGCTTGCCGGCTTCCGGCTCTTTGTTCTCGCCAATCGCCTCGACTGCGACAGCGATTTCTCCCGAGAGCTTCACGATCGCCTGGTTGAGGGCCTGGAGGCGGCAAGCCAACGCGTCAGGGCCATCATGGGACTGGAGCGGAGCGTTCTTGCCGGCGACGACGAATATGTCGCGTACCGGCTGGACGGTGAGATCGACATCTTCGGGCGCTTCGCCGTCAATCTGCTGGATGAGCTCGACATCGATTTCGACACGCACGAATACCGTATCAACGGCGGCGAATGGATCAACGCCTTGTCGGCGGACTGCGACGGCATCGAGATCGACTATCCGGAGCTAGTCGCGTTGAGCGACATTGAACTCGGCTCGCTGGCGTCCATCATCAGAGATATCCGCCAGGAAACAGGCATCTCCATTCAGGCGGTGCGTGTGGTCTACACGAGAGGAGGTGGCGCCTGAGCGCCTCCTTGGCCGATCTTCTCAAATGCGGGGCCGGGAGCTTGCGATTGCGGCGAAACCGATCAATTGCAGATGCTCCTTGTCGGCAGGGCGTTATCTCTAATCGGGATGTTGCAGCCCGTTCGTCGGGACGCAACCTGGCGCCGCCGTAATTTTCCCCGCCGCTTTCTCCGGCTCCTCGCGGGATCAAAATTCAGCCATCGCCAGGTCCTCCACATCCGTTCCGGCCTTGCCAGGTGCATCTCTCCTTTCCGGTCTGCTTTCGATCCCCGCGATAACGCAATCGACAAGGAGATCCACATGCAACAGCTCGCTCAATTTCTCGCCGCCACCGGCCGCCGGCTCGGCGCCCTCAACAAGGTGATCAGCCACTTTTTCCGCAAGGGAAAGCTCGCCCTGAAAATTGCCGTGAAGATCCCACTCTTCGTCGAGATCGAGGTCTCGTTCGAGACCGATTGGAACCGGCGCCGATGAGCCCCCGCAGGCCCGCTTGGTCGGGCCCTTATTGTGGCGGCACCGAGGCGCGTGGACGATAGCCGCGTTTGCGCTTTTGTCGAAGCAGATCGAGGAACAGTTGGACGGCTTCCTCTTCCCGTCCGAAATGATGGACCATCATCTGGCCTCTGGCGCCAATTCGGCCCCACTTCCTGAGCAGGCAAATATCGCCAAAGAGGTTCGGCTCGATCGACATTGCATAGTAGCGCGCCATGTTCTTTGCGGCGTCCGTGCGTTCGACATATAGATGGTAGGGCTGCGCGATCATGACGCAAGAATCGCCGATCGCCGGAATCGCGTCCAACGACAGTTATGAATCGGTCAGGGAGGATCGATTCATATTCGTGATAACAGGCCAAAGATCGCTAGGGGCTTGGGCGAGACGCCGGTGGCGCACGGCTCTATTCGCGCCGCTCACGGAGCCCACAGATGGTCTCCGCCCCAAGGGGTGACGATCCTCTCGCGGCATTCAGCCACACCATCCATGCCTTGCGCCATCCCAGCGCCTGGCGAGGCCCTCCTCGACAAGAGTGTTGCCGAGCGATTGTCCCGATCGTGATAGGGTCCGAAGCTTGCGCCCATACTTGTCTTCGTCGCGCCAGCCGGCGGCAAGTGAGAAGTTGCCTGCATTCAGCAGAGTGAGCAGGCGTGCTTTCGCCGCCTCGCCTTTGATCCGTTCCGCCTCGCAGCGCGGTGGGCTGAGCTCCGGCGTGTCGATATCCGCGATGCGGATTTTCTCACCCCTGAACCAGAACGTATCGCCATCGACGACGCAGTTCATTCGCGTGCTTTCGCCGCAGAATGAAAACGAGGCCGATAGCGAGTCTGATGTCGGTGTCTTGGCCAAGATCGGCAGTCCGGGAAGATTGCCCGCGGCGCCGAAGACAAGCCAGCTTCCCGCAGCAACGATCATGGCAGCAAGGAGCGCCGTTATCGATCCGCGAGAGATGCTCCGTCCGGATCGCGGCGACTTTCCCTGCTGCCGATGTCGATCATCCCGGCCACCTTTCTTCCGCGGTCTTCTGAACGGAACCACGCTCGATTTTGCCACTTGCCCGTCCTTTCTGTTGAGCTCAACCTATCCCGGCCCCGGTTACATCCGCGTTTATGGTCTCGACCTTCGGCCGGGCCGGTAAGATGGTGTGCGCAAGCGGGGCGCAGTCGGTCCCGCCTCCCCTTCGGGCCACGATGTTGAGGCTCCTGCGGCTGTGCTCTCTCCCGCTTCCCGCACGACGAGAATTCCCGAAATACCGCCCTTTCGTGCGGCCGCTATGCTGATTTCTCCGATACTCTTCATTGTCCTCGATCGGCCTTGCTCGCTGCGCTGCGCGCCGACCGATCGAAGAGGTCGACGACTACTTGTCGGCTCGCGAAAACCTGTTCGGGTCGACGCACGCCTTCATGTCGTCACGCCGGAACCAGATCGCGCGGCCGCACCTGAGCGGCGGGTTGCCGGCCGTGAACACGATCTGCTCGTCGGCGCGCATGCGCAGCACTTCATGCGACTGTATCAGCGGTCGCGCGGCCAGCTGCTTCGATCGCGTGCGCGTCGAACCTCTCGCCTGGGAACTGCGGCTGACCTGGTCGATCTCGACCGTCGTCATGCCGCAGCGGCGCGAGATGTAGTCGGCGGTTTCCGGATCGTTGATCGCAGCGAACGATATCCAGCTCGCGCTTTCGAACCATTTGCTTGCGGCGTCGCGGCCGCCATAGGTCTCGCGCATCTGGCCGATCGACTGGTAGATCATGACAAGCGTGATGCCGTACTTTCGACCGGCGTCGCGGGCCGTCTCCACAATCCGCATGTAACCGAGGCGCGCCACCTCATCGAGAAGGAAGAGCGCCCTCCCCTGCATCTCGCCATTGCGGTTGTAGATTGCGTTCAGGAACGAGCCGATGATCACGCGCGCCAGGCCCGAATGCGTCTCGAGCGTCTTGAGATCGACGTTGATGAAAATGTCGGTCTTTCCCTCGCCGAGATCCTTCGTCGTGAAGCTTGAGCCCGAGACCAGGGCGGCGTAGTTGGGATAGGATAGCCAGTGCGTCTCCTTGACCGCATTGGCGTAGACGCCGGAGAAGGTCTCCGGCGTCATGTTGACGAAGGCTGCCACGTTCTCTTTGACGAAATCCGAGTCCGAATTGTCGTAGATCGATTGCAGGCGCTCGCGCAGTTTCGGCTCCGGCTCGGAGAGATTTTTGCGCACCTGCCGAAGCGTCTGGTCGCTTTCGCCGGTATGGCCGGAGAGGCAGACGTCGGCGATGAGCGCTGTCAGCAGTTGTAAGGCCGAGGCGCGGAAGAAGTCGTCGCGAACTCCACGTGTGCCGCCGCTGTCGCTCATGATCCATGAGGCGACAGCGGCGATATCCTCCTCTTTCGTCCCGCCGAACCGGCCGATCCAATCGAGCGCGTTGAAGCCGATCTCCGAGTGTTTCGGATCGAGGATGAAGACATCTCGGTCGGCATCGCTGCGGTGCTTCGACACCATTGGGGCAACCTCGTTCGATGGATCGAGGACGACGAGCGCGCCGCCCCATTTGAGCGCCGTCGGGATCGTGACCGACGTCGTCTTGAAACCGCCGGAGCCGGCAAAGACGATGCCATGCGAAGACCCGAACGAGCCGTCGAAGCACAAGAGCGGCGACTTGCCGCCCGCTCCCCACGTCTCGGCGCTGTCGGCGCGAAACGAGTGTGCAGCGGTACTGTCCCGGTCGACCCTGTAACGCTCGCCAACGACGATGCCGCCGTCTTCGGGAAACAGCTTTTCGGCTTGCGACAGTTTCATCCAGTCGGCCTCGCCATGCAGCGCCCGCTTGCCGGAGATGCGTTTCGGCTCGGCCTTGGCAAAGGCGGCATTGCCGGCGACCGCCACCCGCAGACCGAACAGCGCAGACATCAGTAGCGCCGCTGCGCCGATCGCCGTCGCAGGATCGGCATAATTGAGGATCGACTTGCCGGCTGGCACCTCGCCTCGAAACGCGGAGAGGCGCATCACCTCACGCAGGGTCGCAACGAAGAGCGTTGCTGCCCCGCCAGTGAAGACGCCCCAACCGGCTGAACTGATCCTTGCCGAGCCGGCGCTCGCAAACAGGAAAACGATGCCGACGAAGGACGCGACGGCATAGGGTAGAGCGATGCCCGCCCGGCCCAGCATCTGTCTTGCGGCGTCACTCTTGCCGAAGGCGGACAGCCAGTGTTCGACCCCCGCCAGGCCGCTCACCGTCAGCATCATCAATGCGCAGGGTGCAACGAGGAGGAGGAGCCTAGTCACCGCTCTCTCCAAACGCCGCAGCACCGATCGCGGTGAGGCGAGTGCGCTCCTGCTGATCGCCCTTCAGACGCTGGGCGGCATCGATGAGAAGTCCGAGCAGCAGCGCCCGCTTCTCGTAGCGAAGCCCCGCCTTGACGATGAGGCCGCCTAGCTCGATCTTTTCCCGCGTGTCCTTTTTGCGGGCGTCGGAAGTTACCGTACGCGCCATCCGCTCAAGCCTCAGCAGTCCCGCCCGCAGGCGCGCCAGGTGGGTTCTGCGCCGGGGACGTACTGGCCTCTCCGGCGGCACCTGCCCTTTTCCCTCCGTTCGAACCGCCCTTTCCTCCGCGAAACCGCTTCGCCAGTTCCTCGAAGCCTGCCAGCAGCTCTGCCTCATCGACTTCGATCTCGCCGAGACCCGCCTTGAGCGCGATCCGGCCGATGCGCTCGGCCTCCCGGGTCTCGGCTGCCTTGAGCTGCTCCTGGAGCCTGGCGATTTCGTCGCGGATTTTCGAGGATGGCTTCTTCATTTGGCTAATGTCTCCTGGGTGAGAAAGCGCGTCTTGCGAGGGCCAGTCTTCCCGATCGACGTGCGAAACGCACTAGGCGGATCATGCAATCGCCAGCGGCGATGCTTTGGTGAATGATCCCGGCCGTTCGAAGGACGGCTTCCAAGGGCGCAATTATACGTCGCTGTCGCGACGCCCTGCTTGAGGGCCCTGGCGGGGCCTGGGCTCTTGGACCGAAACCATTGATATCGTTTGCAACCGGGAAAGAATTTCGCCGTGGCCGTCCCTCATTTCTCCGTCAGCGTTGTTGCCCGCGGCTCCGGCCGCAGCGCCGTGCTGTCGGCGGCCTACCGGCACTGCGCCAAGATGGAATACGAACGGGAGGCGCGGACGATCGATTACACGCGCAAGCAGGGCTTGCTTCACGAGGAGTTCGTCGTTCCCGCCGATGCGCCGGACTGGCTGCGCGCGATGATATCAGACCGGTCGGTGTCCGATGCCTCCGAGGCTTTTTGGAACAAGGTCGAAGCGTTCGAGAAGCGAGCCGATGCGCAACTCGCAAAGGATGTGACGATCGCCCTGCCGATCGAGTTGACGCCCGAGCAGAATATTGCGCTGGTGCGGGATTTCGTCGAGCAGCACATCACGACGAAGGGCATGGTGGCGGACTGGGTCTATCACGACGCTCCCGGCAATCCGCATGTGCATCTCATGACCACCTTGCGTCCGCTGACCGCGGACGGTTTCGGCGCCAAGAAGATTGCGGTGACAGGACCGGACGGCAATCCGATCCGCAACGACGCCGGCAAGATCGTTTATGAACTCTGGGCCGGGAGCATCGACGATTTCAACGCGTTTCGTGATGGCTGGTTTGCCTGCCAGAACAGGCATCTGGCGCTCGCCGGTCTCGACATTCGCGTCGATGGCCGTTCCTTTGAAAAGCAAGGGATTGATCTCGAACCGACCATCCATCTCGGCGTCGGCACCAAGGCGATCGAGCGCAAAGCCGATGGAGCCTCCAAGCCGTTGGACCTCGAGCGCCTCGAACTGCAGGACGCTCGCAGGGCCGAGAACGCGAAACGGATCGACCGAAATCCTGAACTGGTCCTCGCCTTGATCATGCGCGAGAAGAGCGTGTTCGACGAGCGCGACGTGGCGAAGATCCTGCACCGCTACGTCGATGACGCGGATCTGTTCCGAAGCCTCATGGTCCGGATCATTCTGCACCCCGACACGTTCCGCATCGAGCGCGAGCGGGTCGACCTTGCCAGCGGCATCCGAATGCCTGCCAAGTACACGACGCGCGACATGATCCGGCTCGAAGCCGAGATGGCCAATCGCGCCGTCTGGCTGTCCCAGCGCTCTTCTCATGGCCTTCGCGACGCAGTGCTGGCGGCGACATTTGCGCGTCACGAGCGTCTGTCGGGCGAGCAGAAAACCGCGATCGAACATGTGGCGGGACCGGAGCGGATCACTGCCGTGATCGGCCGCGCCGGCGCCGGCAAGACGACGATGATGAAGGCGGCGCGTGAGGCCTGGGAAGCGGCAGGCTATCGTGTTGTCGGAGGCGCGCTCGCCGGCAAGGCGGCCGAGGGCCTGGAGAAGGAAGCGGGCATCATCTCTCGCACACTTGCGTCGTGGGAGCTTCGCTGGAACCAAGGCCGAGATCAGGTCGACGGCAAGACTGTGTTCGTTCTCGACGAGGCCGGCATGGTATCATCTAGGCAGATGGCGCTGTTCGTCGAAGCCGTGACGAAAGCCGGCGCCAAGCTCGTTCTCGTCGGCGATCCCGAACAGCTTCAACCGATCGAAGCCGGTGCCGCCTTCCGCGCCATCGCCGATCGCATCGGCTATGCCGAACTCGAAACCATCTATCGCCAGCGCGAGCAATGGATGCGTGACGCCTCGCTCGACCTTGCTCGCGGCAATGTCGGCAAGGCGGTCGATGCTTACCGCGCCAATGGCAAGGTGATCGGATGGGATCTCAAGGCCGAGGCGGTCGACAAGCTGATCACCGCCTGGGACCGCGATTACGATCCCGCGAAGACCTCGCTGATCCTCGCTCATCTGCGCCGGGACGTGCGCATGCTCAACCAGATGGCGCGTATCAAACTCATCGAACGCGGGGTTCTCGATGAGGGAACCATGTTCAAGACCGCCGATGGCGAACGCAACTTTGCCGTCGGCGACCAGATCGTATTCCTCAAGAACGAGGGATCACTGGGCGTCAAGAACGGTATGCTGGCCAAGGTCGTGGGAGTGGGGCCGGGACACATCACCGCGCGGATCGGCGATGGGGAGAATGCCCGCCACGTGCTGGTCGAACAGCGCTTCTACAACAACCTCGATCATGGCTATGCCACGACCATCCACAAGAGCCAGGGCGCGACGGTCGACAAGGTCAAGGTGCTCGCTTCCCTTTCGCTTGACCGCCATCTCACCTATGTCGCCATGACCCGTCATCGTGAGGACCTGGCCGTCTATTACGGGCGCAGATCCTTCGCGAAGAACGGCGGGTTGATCCCGATCCTGTCGCGGAGGGACGCGAAGGAAACGACGCTCGATTACGAGAAGAGTGCCTTCTACCGCGAGGCGCTTCGCTTTGCCGAAACGCGCGGTCTCAATCTCGTCAACGTCGCCCGGACCCTGGTTCGCGACCGGATGGAATGGCTCGTCAGTCAGAAGCAAAAACTTGCCAATCTCGGTGTCCGCCTTGCCGCTGTTGCCGGCAGGCTCCGGCTCGTCCGCGGCGCCGCGCAGTCCCCAACCCAACCCAGCACCAAGGAGGCAAAGCCGATGGTCTCGGGCATCACAACCTTCGCCAAATCGGTCGATCAGGCGATCGAGGACAAGGTTGCCGCCGATCCAGGATTGAAGAAGCAGTGGGAGGAGGTCTCGACCCGCTTCCATCTCGTCTATGCCCAGCCGGAAAGCGCGTTCAAGGCAGTCAATGTCGACGCGATGCTGAAGGACGAGGCCGCTCAGAAATCCGCGCTGGCGACGATCGGATCGAACCCTGAACACTTCGGTGCGCTGAAGGGCAAAACCGGAATCCTCGCCAGCCGCGCCGACAGGCAGGAGCGAGAAAAGGCACAAACGAATGCGCCGGCGCTGGCCCGTAATTTGGAGCGGTATCTGCGCCAGCGGGCAGAGGCGGAACGTAAGTTCGAGGTCGAAGAGCGCGCCGTCCGGCTGAAGGTCTCGATCGATATTCCCGCACTCTCTCCAAACGCAAAACAAACATTGGAACGCGTTCGCGATGCGATCGACCGGAACGACCTGCCCGCCGGCCTCGAATATGCGCTCGCCGACAAAATGGTGAAGGCGGAACTGGAGGGTTTTGCCAAGGCGGTATCCGAGCGGTTCGGCGAGCGAACCTTCCTGTCGCTTGCGGCCAAGGACCCCAACGGACAGACCTTCAACGCCGTCACGTCGGCAATGACAGCCGGACAGAAGGCCGAGGTTCAAGGGGCGTGGAATTCGATGCGGACGGTGCAGCAACTGGCCGCACATGAGCGCACGACCGAGGCGCTGAAACAGGCAGAGACGCTTCGCCAGACGAAGAGCCAGGGGCTGTCGCTCAAATGAAGACACACGTTTCTGCGTTTGGGACGCGACGCACGCAGAGGACGAACGCAATCGTGCTCTTGTCCTTGGTGACGTCCATCGTTGGCACCGGTGTTGCTACGGCAATCGTCGGCGGTTTTCGCATCAACCTGACACCGAGCGAACCTCTCGGACTGTGGCGTATCTTGACACCCGATCGCCCGGTGGCCCCTGGAGACCTTGTCTTCATTTGTCCGCCGCAAACGACAGTTATGCGGGAGGCAAGACAGCGCGGCTATCTCCGCTCCGGCACCTGCCCGGGCGGCGTCGCGCCGCTCATCAAGACCGTCGTCGGAGTCGCCGGGCAGCATGTCGAAATCGGCGCCGGCGTGACGATCGATGGGCGCCCGATCCCATTTTCCGATCTGGCAGAGCGGGACGGCAATGGCCGGCCGATGACACCGTTTTCAGGCGGCGTCGTGCCTGACGAAAGCGTCTTTCTCCATTCACCCTTCAGGAGCTCCTATGACTCCCGTTATTTCGGTCCTCTGCCCGCCTCCGGGATCCTCGGCATGGCGCAACCGGTGCTCACCTATGCGCCGTGAGCACCTTCAACCGACCACATTGATTGCCGTTTCAATCGTCGCCGGGACGCTGGGATGGAGTGGCTATGTCCTGCTTCTCCCGGTCGCGTTCGCGTTTCCGGTTCTCTGGGCGCTTGCGCGAACGAGGCGGACGGCCGCGGCTGTCTCGGCCGGCTATTTCCTGGCCGCATCCCGGGGATTGCCGCAGGGCGTCGCGACCTACTATTCCTCGGACCTTTGGCCTGGATTATTGCTCTGGCTCTCTGCGTCCACCGGCTTCGTCATCGTGCATACCGTCCTCTGGACGAAGAGGAAGGGCGCCCGTCCGTGCCACTATCTGCTGGCAGCGGTCCTGATGGCCATTCCGCCATTCGGCATCACCGGCTGGGCTCATCCAATCACTGCTGCGGGCGTGCTGTTTCCAGGATGGGGATGGTGGGGACTGGCTGCGGCGACAGCCGGCCTCATGGGCCTCGTAACCCGCATGTGGCCAGCTGTCGCGATTGTCCTGGCAGGCTTTTGGATTGGGTCCGCCGCGACCTGGGACGAACCGAAACTACCGAAATCCTGGCAGGGGGTCGACCTCGAAATGGGCGCATCGCTCGGGCGGGACACCAGCATCGAGCGCCACCGTGATCTGATTGCAACGATGACGGATCGGGCATCGGGCGGCGTCCGCACGATCGTTCTTCCCGAAAGCGCGCTCGGCTTCTGGACGCCGACCGTCGAACGGTTCTGGGTGCGAGCTCTGCGGGGAACTGATGCCACCATTATCGCCGGCGCGGCCGTTGTCGATGCGGGCGGATACGACAATGTTCTGATCGCCATCTCCGGCGACGGGGCTCGGCTCCTTTATCGCGAGCGCATGCCGGTGCCAGGCTCGATGTGGCAACCTTGGCGTCCCTTGCTCGGTGAGAGCGGTGGCGCGCGAGCGCACTTCTTCGCCAATCCCATCGTGACCGTCGACGACAGTCGCGCCGCACCCCTGATTTGCTACGAGCAACTGATCGTCTGGCCCATTCTCCAATCCATGGTCCACGATCCCGACGTCGTCATTGCCGTCGGCAACGGCTGGTGGACCAAGGGGACATCGATCGTGGCTATCCAGCGCGCCAGCACGCAAGCTTGGGCGCGCCTATTCGACAAACCCGTCATTCTTTCCTTCAACACTTGAGTTCCAAGGAGCCCGTATGCTCGACGCTGCCCTGATCCAACAATGCGCCGACCCCTCTTTGAAGCCCGCAATCGTCGAGCAGTTCGTGACCGCGGCCGGCACGAATGATCCGCTGGCCGTCACCGTCAAATCAGGTGGCCGATTGATCCTCGTTCCGAAGGCGACAACGCAGGATGAGGCGATGGCGATCATTCGGCAGTATGTCGGCCAGGCCGTGGTGCGCGTCGGCCTGACGCAGTTTCCGGCGGGCATCGGTGTGAAGAAGGCCGCCGATCTGAAGCCCGATCTTGTCGATCCTTGCGAAAACCTCAGCAAGGGAACGGCCATGTTTGCCAAGGTCTTGCGGATTGTCGCGAAGTGGTACGGCAATCCGAAGAGCGACGATGTCTTCCCGCAGATTTTCGACGATGCCGTCTATGCCTGGAAGACCGGCGAGTTCGAGGGAGTGAGCGTCTTCCAGGCGCAGGACCCGGCCGGGGCTATCTCAAATCAGCGCGATCAAATCGTCGGCAAGGAGACCGATACTGTGGACGAGGACGCTTCGCCACGGACCGAGACCGAACCTCAAAATGAGAGGCAAGTAGGCGAAGCGGGAATGCGTATCGATCTTTCGCGGATTGGTGGGCAAAAGTAACATCCCGGCCTTGTCCAGAACGATGAGACGCGATCGATACGCGGCCTCGTGGGCCTATCGAAGGCGAGCAGGCGACTGGGGAAATGCTTCTTGCTCGCCCACCGGCTCGGCCCTTCCTATATCTTTCGTAACGATTGCATGATCATATCAATCCGAGTATCGCCTGCTTCGAACAGAGGAAAACGGTGCCTAAGGTCAATCCATCGATCCTTCGTTGGGCTCGCGAAACCGCGGGGCTCAATCTCGAGGATGCCGCTGAGAAAGTCGGACTTGGCGATGCGCGCGGAGTAGCGGGCAGCGATCGCCTGGCCATGCTCGAGGCCGGGAATGGCGAGCCGACACGGCAAATGCTTTTGAAAATGGCTGCGCAATATCGCAGGCCTCTGTTGACGTTCTATTTGGCCGAGCCACCGTCCGTGGCTGCGCGCGGCGAAGATTTTCGGACCTTGTCGGCGGAGTTTGCAAAGCGCGATGCGGCATTGGTCGACACGCTGCTTCGTGAAGTGCGCGCGCGTCAGGAAATGGTCAGGGCCGTGCTCGAAACCGAGGACGAGGCAACCTCGCTTGATTTCGTCGGGTCGTTCGACCAAAGCGGGGGTGCCGAGGCTTTGGCAACGGCCATTCGAACGCGCCTTGCCTTCGACCTGCAGACTTTCCGGCATGGAAGCGGCCGGGGAACACCCAAAGGCTTCGCCTATCTCCGAGAACGGGCCGAGGCGGCCGGCATTTTCGTGCTGCTTATCGGCAACCTTGGCAGTCATCACAGCACGTTGAATGTCGAGCTCTTCAGGGGCTTCGCCTTCGCCGATCCCGTCGCGCCTTTCGTCGTGATCAACGATCAGGACAGCGAGCAGGCGTGGTCGTTCACGCTTCTCCACGAGCTTGCGCATATCTGGCTGGGTCAGACCGGGGTCAGCGGCGGACGGCCGGCGAGCGCGATCGAGACGTTCTGCAACGATGTCGCGGGGCGCATTCTGCTGCCCAGCGCAGAGATCGCCCAGGAGGCTTCGCTCATCGGTGCGTCGCAGGAGCAGGTGATAGCGCGGATTTCCGCAATTGCTGACGCTCGCCAGGTCAGCCACTCCATGGTGGCCTATAAGCTCCATCGCGAAGGCATCATCGACCAGGAAACATGGGCTTCGGTGACGACACTGTTTCGCCAACAGTGGCTGAAAAACCGAGCGGCGCAACGTGATCGCGCCCGGGAAAACGAGGGTGGGCCTAGCTACTATACGGTCAAGCGCCATAAGCTCGGCAATCGGCTCGTCGAACTCTCCAAGCGAATGCTGGCGGAGGGCGCGTTGTCACCTTCCAAGGCGGCTGCCATCCTCGGGGTCAAGGCCAGCATCGTCTATTCCCTTACCGATAGCGCGGCGTAAGGAGAGGTCGTGCATCTCCTCGACGCAAACGTCCTGATCACAGCGCACAATCTCTATTACCCGATCGGCCGGTTTCCGGAATTCTGGGATTGGCTGGTTCATATGGGGAATACCGGCGAGATCAAAATCCCGCTCGAAATCCTCGAGGAAATCACCGAGGGTTCGGAGATCGGTCGCTGGTTGAGCGAGGGTGACAACTACGAAAGCCTCAGGCTTGACGAAGAAGTCGACCCGGCTTTGGTGCAGGCCGTCATCGAAAAATATGCGCCCGATCTGAACGACGCTGAGATCATCGAGATCGGTCGGGATCCCTTCCTGATTGCCTATGCGATGGCGCAGCCTGCCGATCGAATTGTCGTGACGGTCGAGGCTTCGAAGCCGAGCGCGAAGCGCGCAAATCGCCGCATTCCCGACGTTTGCAAGGATCTCGGTGTTGAGTGGTGCAATAGCTTTGAGATGATGAACGCGCTGAACTTTACGACGGGTTGGCGCGCCCGGGTCTGATACGCCTGAATATCGTTAGGTCGGGCTCGTATTCGCTAGGAACTCCCTTGGGTCGATATCCAGCGCTTCAGATATTTGGCCCAGTACCGTGAGGGTTGCCGACATCTCGGCGCGCTCGATGGCACCGATATGGCGTGTGCTCAAGCCCGTGCGGTGCGCCAGCTCTTCCTGCGTCAGCTTCTTGCCATGGCGTATGCGACGCAAATTGACCGCCATGACCTCGTTGAGATCCATGACGCCAGCGGAACCAGAATCGGAACTATTGTTCTAGGAACTATAGTTCCGATTCGACCAGGCCTGTGATATTGCCGGATCATCGACTGTTTACTCTTCGAGAGATCGTCTGACATAGGAGACATGAGGCCGAACGCGAACACGAAGAGATCGTGCCAAATCTATCGGTCTGGGAAGGAAAAGAAATGCAAGATGCGGGCTCCTCGCAAGCCGAAGGAGATCAGAGGAAATCTCGGTATGCTTTGATGGATAAGGTGGAATTGGAGGCCCTGACCGTGTCCGCCATTCGCGAACATCGCCGTCTCCTTGAAGCCGACCAGGCCGTGTATGACGAGTGGATGCGCGCAAGCGAGGATTCTTCAATCGCCAATTCGGTCTTGGAGAGCCTCCAGGAAGAGCATTTCGCGCGCCAGAAAAGGGCCGCAGCTCAGCAGGATGAGCTTTCGGATATGCTCGACGCACTCGGTTTCGTGCCGGCAGTGCCGGTCGATGACGAAGCTAGCTAGGAGGCAGCAAACCCCGATCCTTGGCGATAGCCACGAGCTGTGGCACCGACTCGGCGCCGAGCTTCCCGCGCGCCTTGTCGAGATGATGCTGTACTGTCCGGAAAGCGATGCCGACCAGATTGGCTGTCGTGAGGGTACTCTTTCCCTTTGCCGCCCAGATCAAGCAGTCCATCTCACGAGGCGACAATGCCTGCTTTGGATTGACTGTAGTTTTGCCGCCAACCATCTTTAAGCGGTAATGGATCATCATTACCAATTGAACCGCTCTTTTAGAGTCGAAAGCGACCGGTAGGTCCACTTGCCGTTCGGACGATGCGAAGGTCAGCATCATCGATGTGCCGTAGCTGCCTTCAACGGGAATGGTAACACCGCAACGGATTCCGTGCTCGATCGACGCATCGCGAAACCTTCTGAGTTCAGACGAGCCACGTGGCTTCCAATCGTCCGCCGTCCAGCAGAAAATATCGCCTTTTCGTTTCGCCTGCGTCACCACGGGGTCGATGTTGGAGTAGTCGGCCGAGAGATAGATGCGTTCCCATGGTTTTGGATAGGTGTTGGATGTCTTGATCTGAGCGCCTTCCTTTTGCAGATAGGCAAACCGCTCGTAGCCGCAGGACTGTGCGAAGCGCTTCATGGCGGCCTTGATTGTGAACTCGTCCTGGGCAGCTTCCAACATGTCGACGAGAGAGCGAAATTCTCCATCCACCAGCGTTTCTCCTGTCTTTTCGACCTGGGTCGGTCATGATCTGGCACATCGAGACGCTCGAACGTGCCTTGCCGCCCGGCGGCAAAGCCATAGCCAAAATCAGCCGCGGGCATCTCGACGCAACTCACGGTACCAGAGGAGCTCGGAGCAGTCCCTCTGGCCGTGTACGTCTAGCACTACCTGCGAAAAGACAAGTTTCAAGTCCCCTTGAACTAAAAAGATGAGTAGCCGAGGAAAGTTATTGCGCGATGCAATGTCGACCCGACGCGCCGCAGCAAGCCAGCGAAGTGATGTGATATACGGCAAAGCTGCCGGACGCTGATCGTCAGTCTCTGCTGTAGGTCGACGGAAATATGATGTCCTGGTCGACGAGCACGTTGAACTTGTAGCCGGGGCGGATCTGGATGGTCGGCTGCACATTCAGGTTCTTGGAAATGGTTTGTTCGGCAACTCTGCCGAAGGATTCCGCGAAGTTGCGGCGTGCCGCATCCGACGCGGTCTCCTGGGTGGCGAGCGTTGAGCTTTGCGGCATCGACATGTCGATGCCGGTCCCGATCAGTGCGATGAGTGCCGCAGAGCTCCATGTGCGCCAGAGATGACGATCGACCTTGTCCTTGAAGCCGCCATAGCCCTCGGCATCCGTGCCGGCCATGCCGCCGATTTGTAGCGTTGATCCATTCGGGAAAATGAGATCGGTCCAGACGACGAGAACACGTTCCTGGCCGAAGGAAACCTTGGAATCGTAACGGCCGAACAGTTTCGCCCCCTGCGGTATGAGAAGCCGGTAGCCAGTGGCGCTGTCATAGACGTTCTGGCTAACCTGCGCGGTGATCCGTCCCGGAAGGTCGGAGTTGAGACCGGTGATCAATGTGGCGGGAATGACCGAGCCGCGCTTGAGTTCGTAGGCCGACATCTGCGGCACGACCCGGTTCGGCAGATAGCCGAGATCCTTGATGTCCTGATTGAAGAAATCCTCCTTTGATGTCTGCGCGTTGGCATCGACGTTCTGCCCCATCAGACCGGACTTCATGGCGGCGGCATAGAGGTCCGAGGCGCTGTTGGCGGTCGTCGTCGGTCGGTTCGTGTCTGAGGCGTTATTGGCGGCCTTCTCGACGTCGGAAATATCCACCTTCAGCGGCGAGTCCAGGGCCGTCGCCCGCGCCTGAAGCCGGGCCATGCGCTGCCGTTGGGCTTCACGAATATACTGTTCATCCTGCTCCCGTTTCAGGCGCGCCTTCCATTCCGCTTCCGATTCAAGTCTCGGGCGCCGCTCCTCTCGCTGTTCAGGCGTGCGGTCGACGACGGCGGTTTCTTTGGTGACCTTCTGTTCGACGGCGGGCGTCGGCTGGAACACTTCGCGCTGTTCCGGATCGCCGATGATCCCGTCGGTGACGCCACGCTTGAGCTGATCGCCGAAGTTGGTCGCCGGAGTATTGGAGGCGCTGTCGAGATCATTGTTCCGATTGAAGGGAAGCCCGCGCCATGAAAGTCCGATGACGACGACGCCGACAAACAGCGCGACGATGATGATGGCGACGATGATTGGCAGCCGATTAAGGCGCCGCATCCCTTTCTGATCGTCGGCATGGCTGGAGCTGCCCAGCTGCAGAGATTGCACCATGCTCGCGTCCTCCTCAGTTGCGCTGCATGATCGAGAGCGGGCTTGCGGGCACCGCACCTGCAGCCGTTGCCGTATAAGCGCGGCCCAGCGCGATGGACGGCGTCGACAACCTTGCAAGCACCTGGCCATCTATTCCATCGATCGAATAGGCAAGCTCGACGGGTTTCACGTCCTTTCCGGCCTTGCCGTCGGTGATGACCGTATAGCCCCACCCTTTCAGCGCCGCCTCGAGTGCCGTGGCGAATTCCGTAGAGTCCTTCTCCATCTTTATGGTCGTCGTGCCTGCCGGACCGATCTGCTCGGCGAGCCGGCTGGCCAAGTCACCTGCAATGGCACTTGCGGCCGGACCTGTGACGGTGGTGGGCGTCGAATTGGTGGTCAGACCGTCCTCAGCAGTCTGGCAGCCGGAAAGCATGGCGGCGGCGGTGATGATGATGGCGAGGTGCTTGCGCATCGTTTAGCCTCCCCGCCGTATCGTGATTTTCTGCTGGCGCCAGCCGACGCCGGAAACCAGGATCGCTTTGTCGACCGCATAGTCGACGATCATCATATCGTTCTTCATCCGATAATTGACGATGCGGTTCTGGCCGCCGCTGACGACGAAGAGCACCGGGGCATCCTGGCTCGAGACTGATTTCGAGAACTGGATGTAGGTTTTGGCGCCATCCGAATAGACCCGCTTTGGCCGCCAAGGCGCGCTCCCGGTGATGGAATACGAGAAGTTCAGCTTGTCGGGCGCGGTTCCAGGAATGCCGCCGGTCTCCAGCCGGGAGTTGATGTCGGCCAGTTTTGTTGAAACGTCCTCGGGATACTCGAAACCAACACGCGCCATGTACTGGCTCGGATGCGATTTCAGCTGGATGTGATAGGTCCGCCGCGAGGTCGTAACCACCATCGAAGTAACAAGACCCGCCTCCGATGGCTTGACGATCAGGTGGATCGCCTGCCCACCGGTTGCGCCCGATGTCGCCGGTTCCACCTTCCAGCGGACCGTGTCGCCGACAAGCACGTCGCGGACGATCTCGCCGCCCTGGAGTTCGATATCGCACACTTGCAGCGGTAAGCAGACGACCGACGGCTGCGTCTCGCCGAAGAGGAAGATGACCTTGCCGTCCGGGCCGGTCGTGACAAGCCCGGATGTGCCGCGCCACTTTCTTGAGATGCTTGTAGCCTTCACCTCTTGGTTCGACATTCCCTGTGCTTGCGCACCGCTCACAAACGCGAGTCCGGCCAGGCAGCCGGCGGCTGCAAATAGTGTCGTTTTGTGCATTGAGTGAAATCCCCTGCCCTTAAAGCTGTGCTGTCCAGTCGAAATCCCGGACATAAAGACCGATGGGATTAAGCCGGATGGTCGCCTCGTCCTGCGGTGCGGTGAGCGCCACGGTCGCGATCCCACGAAACCGGCGGGTGCCGATTTCCTTGCCCTTGCGGTCGCGTTCGTATTCCGTCCAGTCGATCTGATAAGTCTGGTTGGAGAGCGCCACGATATTGTTGACCTCGATCGCAACGGTCGAGGACTTCGCCTTTTCGAACGGCGAATTGCCGCGGAACCAGGCGTTGATCTTCTCGGTCGAGGGATCCGATGTTCGAAGGAGTGCGTAGGTTCGATCGATATACTGCTTCTGCACCACGGCATCCGGCGTGATCGAACGGAAGCTTGAGACAAAATTGCCGAGCGTGGCGCGCACCACCCGAACATCGGCATATTCAATTTGTTGCGGGTAACCAGACGTCACCGCGGTCCCGAGTTTGTCGACCTCGACGATATAGGGGACCAGCTTGACCTGGGTGCTGAGATACATCGCATATCCAAAGCCGATCACGGCCATGGTCAGGCCGAGTATGCCGACGATGCGCCAAGCGGCTGCCGACTGCACATAGGACCCGTATCGCTCGTTCCATTCCTGGCGCGCGGCAAGATACGGGTTTTCGGGGGCGCGGTTCGCTGCCATCGATCGATCACTTTCTGATTGCTGTTAGTCTTTGCGTTCGGGAGGTGGCTTCGGCCCGCTATGCCCGCTGCGCGCCTGGTCGAGCTTTGCGTTCGCAAGTCCGAGGATCGACCCGGCGTAGGCGCCGGGAGAACCGATGGCCTTCTCTTTGGCAGCTGATCCGGCCGCTTTTCCCGCGGACCCGATTCCTGCGCCGAAACCGCGAAGAGCGGCGCCGGCGACGGACGAACCTGCGGCGCGAGCGGCCTGGGCAGCCGCAAAGCCTGCACCGGCCGCGCCGGTTGCGAGGAACCCTGCGCCCGTGGCGAACGATGCCGCCTGGCCGCCGTGACGGATGGTCTCCATTCCGCCTGAGACGGATGCCCCTTGGACCACCCCTTGCATAATGTTCGGAACATAGATGGCGATGATGAAGACGACCACAGCAATGCCCGCGATCGCGAGTGCAGTTTGGAACTGGTCCCCAATGTCAGGCTGGTTTGCCAGTCCGATCAGAACTTCCGATCCGATCCGTGAGATCATGACGAGAGCCATGAGCTTCATTCCGACCGAGAAGGCATAGATCAGATATCGGACCGCGAAATCCTTAGTGTACGACGAGCCGCCCAGGCCAAGCATGATCATGCCGGCAAGCAGGCCAATGTACATTTCGACCATCACCGAAACGAAGATTGCAGCGACGAGCGAGAACGAAATGACCACCACGACCATAGCGAAGGCCGCAGAGATCGCCAGCGCGTTGTCCTCAAACAGACCGAACTGAATCTTCTCCGACATTTTGGTCGCAACCGCGAGTCCCGCGTTGAAGACGTCGGCCGGCGAGGCGGTGCCGCCACCAGCGCCAATCTGAAACAGACTATCGACCACGGCCTTTGCAAAGGTGGGTCCCTGCGCCAAAACAAAGGCGAAGAAACCGACGAACATGATCCGTCGGACGAGTTCGGCGAACCAGCTGTCGAGCGACGCGGCTTGGATTGCGAGCCAGACAGCGGCGATGCCGATCTCGATCGTCGCCAGGATCCAGAATAATGACTTCGCTGCATCCATGACGGTGGTTTCCCACCCCTTTGCGGCCGTCGTGATCTGGATTTGCAACGAGGTGAGCACTGAACCTTCCTGGGCAAGCGCTGGCTGCGCTGCGAGCATGCAAAGGGCGGCAAGCAGCATTGTGGCTCGAAGCTGCCAATGGGATGCTGTTGTCATGCGCCTACCACTCGACCTTCATCTTTTCGCCGCCTGACGTAGGATAGTCCTTCGACGAGCCGAAAAAGCTTTCGCGGCGTTCTCGCGCAGCCTGCATTTCGGGGAGGAAAAACCAGATACCGACGCTTCCGGACATCAAGAAAATCGCAATAGCGAGAAGGATGATTTTCGTTTTCACCATTCCACCTTCATTTTCTCGCCGCCGGACGTGGATGGGGCCGTTCCGCTGAAGAATTTTTCTCGACGCGCCTGTGCGAGATCCTTGTCTGTTTGCTCTGTCTGGAGCCATGTCCCCATCATCGTCATCTGCTGGGAGACGAGGCCGCGCAGCTTCTGCATCTGGGCAACTTGCTGCGCGGCGATCTCGTGGCCGACTTGCAGGGCTTTCATCTGCCCGTCAGCGGTTTCGGACATGGACCGCAGTGAAGACATCGTGCCTTCCTCGCTATCGAACTGATCCGCCGTTAGACTTGCTGCCTTTAGCGTGCTCGCAATCGTGTCCCGGTTGGTGTCCGACCAGGACTGATAGGTGGTCGAAAAAGAAGCATTGTCGGGCAGGTTGGTTCTAAGGCTCGAGTAGCTCTGGAAGCGCTGCTGCAGCACATCGTCGGCATTGCCCATCGAAAACGAGATACTCTGGCCCTGATCGACGATGCTGCGAAGTTGATTGAGGTCGCTTTCGACCTGCCCCCACATGTGCGACGGAAGCGTCGCGGTGTTTTGCAGCAGGTTCTGGTAGATATTGAGCTGGGTTTCAATCTGTTGCGCCAGTTGGCTGATTTGGGTGAGCTGGTTCTGGATCTGCTCGCCGGACTTTCCGACCAGGGCTACCAGCTCGCCGTTGTTTAGAACCTGTGTCCATTCGGTGGCGGCACCGGTAGCCGTTCCGGCATTTGCAGGCACTGCAGCGCCGGCCGCCAATGCGACAGCCACCAAAC
The DNA here is from genome assembly GCF_000312665.1 of Rhizobium mesoamericanum STM3625. GTDB lineage: Bacteria > Pseudomonadota > Alphaproteobacteria > Rhizobiales > Rhizobiaceae > Rhizobium > Rhizobium mesoamericanum. The sequence goes on from NZ_HF536774.1 coordinate 57,740, forward strand.
CAGTGAGCAATCTATTCGAAGTTGAGCAGCGATGCGGCATCGTGAACTCCTCTCGTTTGAAGCCAATGGATCGGCCACTCGCGGCCGTGTTCGACATTGAGCGCGCGGACACGCTTCAGGTCTTCCTTTCCGGAGGCGCCGACAAAACTGAGCGCCACCGGGCCGAGCGCCATATCGAAGAGCCGCCGGCCCTCCGGCGTGACGACGTAGTACTCGCGCTTGGGAGTGGCGTTCGAGACGATCTCGATCTGGCGCTCGTTGAAGCCGATCCGCTCGTAAAATTCGCGCGTCCCAGGCTCACGAGCGGCGCCGTTCGGTAGGCAGATCTTCGTCGGGCAGGATTCCTTCAGGACATCGATTATGCCGGAGCGCTCAGCGTCGGAGATGGACTGCGTGGCAAGCACGACGGCGCAGTTGGCCTTGCGCAGCACTTTCAGCCACTCGCGGATCTTGTCACGGAAGGTCGGATGGCCGAGCATCAACCACGCCTCATCGAGGATGATGAGGCTTGGCGCACCGTCGAGACGCTTCTCAATCCTGCGGAACAGATAGGTGAGCACGGGCACAAGATTGCGCTCGCCCATATTCATCAGCTGTTCGATCTCGAAGGTTTGGAAGGCGCCGAGCGTCAAACCGTCCTGTTCGGCATCGAGCAGCTGCCCCATAGGTCCATCTACCGTGTAGTGATGCAGTGCGTCCTTGATCTCGCGCATCTGCACACCACTGACGAAGTCCGACAACGATCGCCCTGATGCGCTCGCCATCAGCCCCACCTGGCGCGAGATGGCATTGCGATGATCGGGGGTGATGGAGACACCCTGCAGAGCCACCAGCATTTCGATCCATTCCGCCGCCCACGCGCGGTCAGCATCGCCTGAAAGATCGGACAGCGGGCAGAAGGCCAGCACCCTTCCCTCTTCGTGAGCTTCGCCACCGATCTCATAGTGATCGCCGCCCGCCGCAAGCGTCAGCGGCAGGAGCGAGCTCCCTTTGTCGAAGGCGAAGATCTGGGCGTGTTGGTAGCGCCGGAACTGGGCCGCAATCAGCGCCAGAAGTGTCGACTTGCCCGAACCCGTCGGCCCGAAAATCAACGTGTGACCGACATCGTCGACATGCAAATTCAGTCGGAACGGCGTCGAGCCGCTCGCCACTTGCATCAGAGGAGGCGAGTTTAGTGGATAGAATGGGCATGGCGCTGCTGGGCTGCCGGACCAGATAGAGTTGAGCGGGGTCAGATCCGCAAGGTTGCTGGTGTTGATCAGCGGCTCGCGGATATTGCAGTACCAGTTACCCGGCAGGCTGCCGAGAAAGGCGTCGGTCGCGTTGAGCGTTTCGATCCGCGCGCCGAACCCCTCGGCCTGGATCAGCCGACGAATGGCCTCCGCCTTTTCCTGGAGGGCTTCGCGATCGTGATCGAAGAGGATGATGACAGGCGTGTAGTAGCCGTAAGCGACCAGCTGCGAGGACGCTTGGGCGATGGCATCCTCTGTTTCGGCCACCATGGTCATCGCGTCCTGGTCGACCGAACGGCTTTGTGTCTGGAAGAGCTGATCGAAGAATGGCCTTACCTTTTGCTGCCATTTCTTGCGGGTGCGTTCGAGCTTTTGCCTCGCCTCTTGCGCATCGAGGAAGATGAAGCGCGATGACCAGCGATAGGTGAGTGGCATCAAGTCAAGGCTGTTGAGAATCCCCGGCCAACTCTCGGCCGGCAGGCCGTCGATCGCAACGACGCCGAGAAAGCGGCTTTCAACCTTTGGGGTCAGCCCATGCTCGAGCTCGGCGGTGGCAATCCAGTCGAGATACATCGGCACAGCCGGATCGGATGGTTCTCGCCAGTGATGCAGAAGCGAACGAATTGCAGCAGCTCGTCGTAACGGGCGACCCGCTCCCCTCCCCGTTCGAACACTTCGCGCGTTTCCATTCGGCTGATCGAAAGGGTGTTGGCGAGATACTGCTCGATCTCGCGGACAGCGTTCTTGAAGACCAACAGCACCGTATCGGCATAGCTCTTCTTACGGCTCTCCTCGTCCGAGTAGATATATTTGCTGAGCGCCGTTTTCTTGGACTCGAGCGGCCGATAAGTGAGGACGAGCGCGTGCTTGCTTTCGAAATGCCCCTGCTCACGCGCAAAATGTGCCCGCCGCTCGGCGTCGATCGCGCGCGTAACCGGATCGGGGAAATGGCAACGGTCGTCCGACGGATAGTCGAATGTCGGGATGCGAACCGCTTCGACCTGAATCATCCAGCCGCTTCCAAGCCTCGACAGGATTGTATTGATCTGGCGTGAGAGTTCGTTGCGCTCGAGGTCGGTCGCGCTTTCGGAATCCGGCCCGGCAAAATACCAGCCGGCCATCAGACTTCCGTCTTTCAGCAGGAGCACACCATTGTCGACCAGACCGGCATAGGGGACGAGATCCGCAAAGGATGGGCCGGTGGCCCGGAAACTTTTGAGAGCGACCATGTCTCCTCCTCAATACCGGCGCCATGGCGAGGAGGTCGCCTTGTAGTAATGCCGGTACGAGATGTGGCGGACATAGACCTGCCGCATCAGCGGGTCTGCCTTTGCCATCATCCTCAAGAAACCAACGATGACGATCCAGATGGCAATGCCGAACAGGGCGGAATATGCCGTTAGCACCACGAAAATTAGGATGACGGCAGCAAGCCCGGTGAGCAGCACCAATTCCCGGTCCGCCCCCATCAAGAGGTTCGGGCGCGACAGGGCACGATGGATGCGGTTGCGTTGCAGTCCGGACAGGGACTCAGCCATGAGCCCCCTCCCCTTCTCCGCTTGCATCGATCGAGGTGGCTCGCTCGTCGGCGAGCCCGATCGAGGCGCCCGTGGCGCCGAAAAGACCAACGATATTGGTTGCGCCGAGCAGGATACCGGCGACGAGCACCACATAAACCAGGCGTCGCGCGAAATCGTTGAGTTCGCCGCCAAAGATCAGCATGCCGCCGGCAATCGCGACCGCTGCGAGGGCGATGGCGCCGGCGACTGGTCCGGTGATCGATTCCTGGATCTGCTGCAGCGGCCCTTCCCATGGGAGGCTGCCGCCGGAGCTCGCGAGTGCAGGGGCGACCGACGCCAGGACGATGGGCGCTGCAATAAGGACGATGGCGATAGCAGCATTCTTAGGCGACATGGCGCGCCTCCTGTTCTTCCGTGAGATCGTCGGACTCGATTTCGTATTGACCGTGTGAGTAGCGCTCGACCTGGATGACGTCGCGAACGCGCCGACCCCTTGCCGTCCGTTCGATCGAGATGATGAGATCGACCGCTTCTCCAATCACGTCCTGCATCGGCTGCTGGCTGGCTTCAGCTGTCAGTTGCTCAAGACGGCGAAGCGCAGACATGGCGGTATTCGAGTGGATCGCGGCAACGCCGCCCGGATGGCCGGTATTCCAGGCCTTGAGCAGCGTGAGCGCAGCGCCGTCACGGACCTCGCCGACGACGATTCGGTCGGGACGCAGGCGCATCGTGCTTTTCAACAGCCGCGCCATATCGACAGTATCACTGGTGTGGAGAAGCACGGCGTTTTCGGCTGCGCACTGGATCTCTGCGGTGTCTTCGAGGATGACGAGGCGGTCGTCCGGCGCCGACTTGACGATTTCATTGATCACGGCGTTGGCGAGCGTTGTTTTGCCGGAACCGGTGCCGCCGGAGATGATGATGTTGAGCCGGGACGAGATTGCGCTGCGGACCGTCAACGCTTGCTGTTCGCTCAACACGCCGGAACGCACATAATCCTCGAGCGGAATCAAGCGCGAGGCGCGACGCCGAATGGTGAAAGCCGGCTTGGAGACCACCGGCGGCAACAGTCCTTCGAAGCGATGGCCGCCGATCGGCAGCTCCCCGGAGACGATCGGCTGCTCGGTATCGACCTCGGATTGGAGCGCATGGGCGACCGTTCCAATCACCATTTCCGCCGCGGCCGACGACATTTCTCCGGCGGCCGCCACGCCATGGCCAAGCCGTTCGATGAATAGTTTGCCGTCCGGATTGAGCATGATTTCGACAACGGTCGAATCATCGAGAGCGACGCAGAGCTGGTCGCCGAGTGCCTCTTGGAGTTTGCGGACAAGTCGAGGATGAGAGCGAAGCTGGTTCACGGCTTTCTCCTTAGGCGGCCTGGCTGAGTGGATCATTGAATTGAGAGCGATAGCTGGACGGGCGCAGCCTCTCGAACGCTTCCGCGTTTGCCTGAAGGACGCCAGCAACGGCTGTGGTCACGCCGACACGCTTCGGATCGCCTATGCGCTGAAGCGACCAACCAACACGACCGAGGATGCGTTCGAACCGCAGGTCCGTCACGGTAACGATCTCGGTGATGGCGTTTACGAGGCACCACTCAATGATGCCAGCAAACATGGTGAGCGTTGCCTCATGCACCGAGCCTGCCCCCCTGCCTTCCTCAAGCGTCGTATCCACACAGAAGCGAGAGCTCTCGACCATTGCCGCGTGCGCGTTCAGCCCCTCCTTGGGGAGAAGCGAAGGAAAGACGTTCGTCACCATCGTCGGACCAACGGACGGCAGAAGCCGTGCGCAGCCGCTCACATCGCCGGCGTTTGAAACGGCCAGGACGTAGGTTGGGCAAAGAGTGTCGAAGCGGTCCGATTCCAGGCCATCAACAACGTCGACCTCCCAGCCCAGTCGCGCCGAGAAGACGCGAGCGCGAAGCTGGTGATGTTGCTGGAGGAGGCGAGCTTCGTGAACATTGCGCGGCTTGTTGAGCGCGAAAACCTGCATGAATTTCTCCGTCGTCGTTGATCGGCGGAGAAGTCAGCATGGAACGCAATTGCGCGGTAGTTGGAGGATCCTGCAATGTTTTGCGAGTGAGTCGGACAGTGAAGATCTTCGTCTTTGCCATGTTCAGTTCTTGCAAGGCACAAACGGCGCCCCGACTTTGCAGGATTCACAGATAAACAGATAGAGAACATGGACAGCCACTAAGATCACTAAGTCACGGAAAACAAACAAAAAATGGAAAAGCGTTCCACCCGTCACCTGTTCGGCGTTAACCTTTTGTTAACCTTAAATCCCTTGCCGGGCATCGGGAATCGGACGATAGTTGCGAAAAACATGGCGACAGAGCCATTTTTTCGAAATTGTCTTTTCCTCGGAAATAGTTTGCAAAATGACCCAGCCGCAGCCCAATCGCTTCGACTATGAGATCGCCCAGCAGGGCTCGAAGATCTCGACCGCGCTGCATATGCTGCGCAGCCAACAATATCCCCCTGATGCTCGCAAGGGATTGCGTAAGTTTCAACTCGGAGAGGTCGCTGACTTCATGGGTGTTACCCAGAGCCATCTCCGACAGATCCATTCGGAGGGGAAGGGCCCCGAAATCGAAACGGTTGGCGGGCGGCGCTACTATACGGCTGAGCAGATGCTCGAACTTCGGGAGTATCTTGAAGCCAACAAGAAGTCCGACAAGAGATACTATGTTCCGAAGCGGCGCGAAGGCGAGCCGATGCAAATTGTATCTGTCGTCAATTTTAAGGGCGGTAGTGGCAAGACGACGACGGCTGCTCACCTTGCTCAATATCTGGCTCTCACAGGCCACCGAGTTCTCGCTGTCGATCTTGATCCACAAGCGTCGCTGACCTCCTTGTTCGGAATTCAGCCTGAGCTGGACGAAACAGCCTCTCTCTACGAGGCGCTGCGGTTCGATGATGAAAGAAAGTCGATCGCTGATGTAATCAAGCCTACGAATATTCCTGGCCTGGACGTCGTTCCGGCTAACCTCGAATTGCAAGAGTACGAATATGATGTGCCGCTCGCCATCTCGTCAAAGAAGGGAGATGAAGGCAGGCTGTTTCACATGCGTATTGTCAGCGCATTGAAGGAAGTTGACGACAAGTACGATGTGGTCGTTATCGATTGCCCGCCGCAACTCGGCTATCTGACCATCACCGCCCTCATGGCCTCGACCGGCATACTGATTACCATCCACCCGCAGATGTTGGACATCATGTCCATGAGCCAGTTCTTAATGATGCTTGGCGGCATTATGACCCCCGTCGCTGAGGCCGGTGCCGAAATCCGTGTCGAATGGTTTCGTTATCTGGTCACACGCTTCGAGCCGACGGACATTCCGCAAACGCAGATGGTCGGTTTTATGCAGTCAATGTTCGCCCAGCATATGCTTCGAAACCACGTACTGAAGTCGACAGCAATTTCGGACGCGTCAATCAAGAAGCAAACTCTATACGAAGTTGAGCGTGGCGATTTTGTCCGATCGACATACGACCGCGCGATTGACAGCCTGAATGCAGCCAACGGCGAAATTGTGGAGCTGGTTCATAATGTTTGGGGGCGGAAATGACTGCCTTGTCAGCCGTTTTTTTCCTCCATTTGAACAACAACTGCAGTGACTTATTGCAGTTGAGGGAGTCTTGCGATGTCGCGTGAAAATCCCTTTGCGAAACTGGACCTAGCCTCGATCTCGGCAGACAAGGCACCGACCAAACCTGGTTACGGCATGACGGGTGCTGCAAAGACCGTCGTACGATCGATCGAGGACTTGGCGGAGAACAGCAAGAAGCTCATGGAAGGCGAAGTGATCGTCGAGCTGGATCCGCGATTGCTGGATGTATCATTCGTTGCCGACCGGCTTTCCGATGACGACGAGGAATATCAGGAGCTCAAGCAGGCGATTAAGGACGCTGGCCAAACGACCCCTATCCTCGTTCGAACCAATCCTAAAGACGCCCAGCGGTACATGGTGGTCTTTGGTCATCGGCGTTTGAAGGTGGCACGAGAACTCGGCATTCCGGTCAAGGCCGTCGTTAAGAAGCTGGACGACATTGCTTCTGCGATTGCACAAGGCCAGGAAAATTCTGCTCGCTCGAATCTATCATTCATCGAGCGAGCATACTTCGCTCAAAACCTCCTTGCTTCCGGTATGACAAAAGACGTCATCCGGTCGTCTCTCGCAATCGACGAGGCCATGCTGTCGAAAATGCTTGGCGTCGTCGAGGTCGTGCCTGCCTCCGTTATGAAGGCCCTCGGCGCATCAAAGAAGATTGGACGCGACAAGTGGTTGAGCTTGCGCCAGATTCTGCTGGCCCCTGCCCTTCTTAAGGTAGCTACCGAATATGCGGGAGATGCGGAGTTCCTCAAGCTTGAGGAAGATTCGAGATTCGACAATCTCCACGGATATCTGACGCGATACAAGAACAAGTCGGCGGCCAAGAAGCCGAAAAGTTCTTCATCATCGAACGAGTGGACGTCGACCGATAGCTCGCTGAGTTTCACAATGAACGCCAGGTCAAAGAAGGTTGCGATCGAGCTTGCAAACGCGGAAGCCAAACCCTTCAGCGAGTGGCTTTCGAGCCGGATGGATCGCCTGTACGACGAATACAGACAGTCCAAAACCTGAACTTAATGGAGATCAAACCGCAAAAGAAAAAGGCCCCCAAACGGTAAACCGTGGAAGCCTCTCTCGTTATCCTTAGCAAGATCGAGAATCGCATTTCCCGGAATCACAGTCAAGAGTCTTTGACACCGATTTGGTGAGCGGATTTCTTTTGCCTGAAGAAAGGTAAGAGAGAAATGCATACGGGACATGTGACGACGCCCTTCGGGCGGCGACCGATGACGCTTGCCTTGGTCAAGGGACAACTCGAGGTCGCCGCGGCAAAGCCTGCTCCACGCGTTGAAAAGTGGAAAGTGTTTCGTGACATCTGCGAAGCTCGTGAACGCCTCGGCCTCCAGGACAGAGCGCTGGCTGTTCTTGACGCGCTATTGACGTTCTATCCCGGGTCGGTACTCGAGGCGGAGCAAGGCCTAGTGGTATTTCCCTCGAACGGACAGCTTTCAGTGCGGGCCCACGGGATTGCGGGCACCACGCTACGGCGACACCTGGCATCTCTAGTCGACGCTGGCCTCATCCAGCGCCGGGACAGTCCGAATGGGAAGCGCTACGCACACCGCAATGGAGACGGGGACATCGAGCAGGCCTACGGTTTCGATCTCGCCCCGCTTCAAGCTCGCGCAGCAGAACTTGCATCGCTTGCGCAGGACGTTGCGGCCGAGCGCATTCGCTTTCGCCGCGCCAAAGAATCCCTGACTATTTGCCGGCGGGACGTCCGCAAGCTGATCACAGCCGCAATAGAGGAGGGAGTTGAGGGCGACTGGGGCGCCGTCGAGGCTGTCTACGCAGGCATTATCGGACGGCTACCGAGATATCCCGTCTACGCCCAGGTCGAAGCGGCGCTCGATGAAATGGGCCTATTGCGCGAAGAGGTGCTCAACCGTTTGGGAACCAAGATAAATCCTGAAAAAAAGGATGGCAATGATATCCAAATTGGGTGCCACATACAGAATTCAAAACCCGAATCTATCTATGAACTTGAACTTAGCTCTGAAAACGAGCAAGGCGAACCGGCGTGGACTGAACCGGAAACGATGCGCAAGCAGGATGCAAGAGCGAAGGCAAAGGCAAACGCAGAGTCGATCAAATCCTTCCCCTTGGGCATGGTCTTGCGGGCTTGCCCGCAGATCAGCGATTACGGGCCAGGCGGCGGCATTGCGCATTGGCGCGAATTGATGGCGGCTGCTGTTTTGGTGCGCTCGATGCTGGGCGTGAGTCCGTCAGCTTATCAGGAGGCTTGCCATGCTATGGGCCCTGAAAACGCTGCCGTTGCGATCGCGTGCATCCTCGAGCGATCGAACTTCATCAACTCGGCCGGCGGATATTTGCGAGATTTGACGAAACGCACGGAGCGCGGGGAGTTTTCGTTGGGTCCGATGCTGATGGCGTTGTTGAAGGGGAACGGGGAGGGATCTCGAAAAGCAGGCTGACGGCAGCGACGATCACGGTTCGTGTTTGGGGGTCAAGGTCTCCCGAGTGTTAGATCTTTGGAGTTCCCACGATACCACGATATTGTCAGCCGTTTTTTTTCGCCGTTTTGCCATAGGATACAAGGGGTTATGGGCGTTGAACCTTTACAAGCACCTAAACCAGAGCGAAATGGATTGGGGAGGATGTTGCCGGTCCCATAAAGCAGATCTTTGACATTGCCCTTGTCGATATCGACAGACCGCAAGACGCTGGGTCTCGTTTGGCAGGTCGAAACAGCTTTGCACCGGATCTTGTATATTATGGAATAGCCGCCACCGACTTTTTGAGACGGACCTCGGGGCGCGACGCGGCGAACGGGCTAGGAGCTCTTTCTCTGCGAGCTTTTCGCGGACCAGGCGATGAACGGCGCGTCGGAGGCGCTCGACGGTCCGGTCGTGACCGCGGCGAGTGAGCGCCCCCACGAAATTTCCCAGCTTTGTTGCGGCCGGAGTTGTCGCACCATCGGCAGCCATGTTTGCGCCGACGGAATGAGCTCAACGAGATAGAGTTTCTCCCGCGCTTGCGAGACTGCTTTAATCGCCTGCGTTGCCGTCCTCGTCGGCGACCGGCGCTTCGACCGTCAGCTGCTCCTTGCCCAGCCGGCGGCCACCGGAGGCAAAGGCGACCATCAAGATGGCGCGGTCGCGCAGATCGCGCAGGCTGTCGTCGCGATAGGCCGCCAGCAGCTACGCCAGCACGTCTGATGTTGCCGCCTTGGCGCTCTTGCGCCGGCGTGGCCGTGGCACGGCGCGAATCGCCAGCCGAAGCGCCGACTTCAGGGCAGGGGAGGCGAAGGCTCCGCCAAGGCCGCGCCACTTGGTCAGCGTCAACCATTTGGCAAGCCGTCGGCATGTGTCCGGCGCGTGCGGCCCAGTTGCCCGAAACAACCAGCCGCCGCGCAAGGACTGGTCGACATCACCGGTATGCCGCGCTCGGGATCGCTCTCGAGCCGGGCCGGATCCCAGAGACTGGTGTTTCCAGGCGGTCTATTCCAGTTTCAGTTTCTGTCGGAAGGCGCCAGGCTGGTCCGTCCCGGTATGCGACAGTGATCTCGGGACGAGAGCGACGGCCGCCACGACAGAGCAGGACGCTGGAATCGATGTCGCCGATCGGTCGCGCGATCGACGGAAAAGGAGTGCAGCTCAATGAGGTGATGGCCGCTTTCCGCTTTCTCTGGGCCGCACAACCGCATCGCCGTATATCACCCACCTCGGGATTTCGCTCCTGTACGGGAGGCCGCCATCACCGGCACCCGCGCCCCTATCCACGCTGCCTCTCGACTGGCGTGGCCGCCTCCATCGTAGCCATGGCTGAGCTCGCAGGTCTGGTCGAGTTTCGTCCGGTCGGAACTGTCCCGCCCTTACTGCATGAAGCCTTCAGGAAGCTCCGGGGAGGGCAGGGCAGGCAGGGGCCGGAAGAACCGGCGCCTGCGCCTCCGGATGACAGTGCTGAGCTGAAACTGCGGAGCGATGGTGACCGTCGCCTGGCGCTGCAGATTCTCAATAGCCAAGCTCTCAAGACTATGCCGGTGAACAGCGGCAGCAAAAAGAACCGCGTGACCGGTCGCCTGATGAGCCCTGCCATAAGTGGCGGATAGGACCAAACCGGCGAGCTCTGGTATGAATACTTCGCGCGAAAGCTGGGTCGTATGTCAAACCAGCTTGCTGTGGAAGTGGGCAGCAACCCGGTCGGCGGCCTGCCGCACGGTGTCGGCCTGGTCGTAGAAGTCGAAATGCTTACCCACTGCCCAATGCAGTTCCTTCGGACCCGCTAGCTCATTGTAGACCTTGCGTGCCTGGTCGGGAAACGCCGCGCCATCCGAATGGATCATCAGCGCTGGCGCCTTGACCTTTGGAGCCTGCTCTACGGGATTGAAGGCGATCCAAGGCTCCCAGCCCATCACCGCAAACTCGTTCCGCCACGAACGGACACCGCCGCCGCGGGTCTTGTCAAAGTAATATTCGCTTGAGCTCGCGCTCACGGCGGTCTTATCGCCGGGATTATAAGTCAGTATGGTTTCGATGACGCCAGTTTCCTCGTAGCGCTTGCGGGCAGTACGGCTCGCCGCAATCCGCTGATCCACCCCCTCTTGGCCACCGAACATTTTGGCCGCAAAGTCCGGTTCGGAAAAGAACCCGGCGACAGTTGCCAGTGCCTGCACGTTGGCATCCGTGGCGGCTGTGTAAAGCGCTGTGCCGCCGCTGGTGCATATGCCGAGCAGGCCGGTTGCCTTGACGTCTGGCCGCGCCTTCAGGAAGCGTAAAGCCGCCGAGAGGTCTTCGGCCTTCGAGGATTGGTCCTCGTATTGACGCACGGCGCCGCTGCTCTCGCCATAGTTCCGGTAGTCGATCGCCAATGCAATAATTCCGCGACGCGCCAGTTCACCCGCATAGTTGCCGCCCATCTGTTCCTTGACCGAACTCAACGACCCGGCGACGGCAACTGCAGGGTAGCGCCGGGAAGGGTCATGCCCTTCGGGAAGATAAAGGTTCGCCACCACAGTGCCATCGCCGCTCGGAAAGCTGACCTTCTGTGACTTGGGCTTGCTCCGTTCAGTCAGTGATTCTGCCATGGCAAAGGCTCCTGTATTGAGGAGGACGGCTGTTGCCCCAACGGCAAGGCCAAACGTCCGGCGCGTGATTGGTGTCGTGGTCACAAGAGCATCCTCATTGAGTTTGATGAGAATTTAAGCTATGCGCTGGATTTGACAATCGGCGATCCATTTGACGCCCTCTTAAGCTGGATTTGATAATGCGGGCCGATCTATTAGACGGGATTGTCATTTTCACGCGCGTCGCCGAGAAGCGCAGCTTCACCGCTGCAGCCGTGGAACTCGGGGTCACAACGGCGGCGGTGAGTTGGAGCATCAAGCGACTTGAGGCCCGTGTCGGCACCACGCTTCTGACCCGCACAACGCGGTCGGTGGGACTGACCGAGGCCGGTGAACTGTTCCTAGAGCAGGCGCTGGCCAGCGTGGCCAATGTCGAAGCGGGAATTGAAGCCGCCCAAAGAATGGGTGCCAATCCCGCAGGACTGCTACGCCTCAGCGTTCCTTATGTCGCCCAGACGCTGATCGAGCCGGTGCTGGAGGGCTTTGCCGCTGCGTATCCCGGCGTCGAGCTGGAGCTGGTGTTTGATGACCGTTTCGTCGATATCGTGGCGGAGGGCTATGACGCGGGCATTCGGATCGGCGAGATGATCGCACAGGACATGATCGCGGTAAGGCTCACGAAGCCATCGCCGCTGACGGTCGTCGGATCTCCTGCATATTTCGCCCGGAGAGGTAAACCGCTACGTCCGGAACACCTCAGCGAGCATGCCTGCATCAACGTCCGGCTGTTCGGGGGCGCACTCTACCGGTGGATGTTCACGGAGCGATCCGGACGCGGTGAACCGCGAACTTTTACTATGCACGTAAAGGGCCCGCTGACTGTCAACGGGCCGGCGACATGCACGTCCGCCGCCGTGGCGGGCGTCGGCCTCACTTATAACATTGCCTCGATTGTTGAGCCCCTGGTCCGGCAGGGACTGCTGGAGCCGTGCCTGGAAGGCTTCATGCCTGAAAGTCCCGGGTTCTTTAGCTACTTCCCCAACAGGAAACAGATGTTGCCCAAGCTCCGCGCGTTCGTGGACTTTTGGAAACATGATCACCAGTAGCTCTAAGAAGCCCTATCGCCCAGGACCCTGTGAAACGGCAACGCCACATCGGCCCCAAGTCCGTCACCAAGCGTTGTTCGAGCTTGAACCAACTGCCCCAAAGTCTCATGCCCTTCTGCCGATACAGGTGACGTCCTTCTTGGAGCTTCGCCCAGAAACCGCATACCGACAGCTCGCCTCCCGCCGAAATCAGGGCGGGTAAGAAATCGCGGCACGGGCCAGATGATGCTCTCCGCCCTCAATGACGGATGAGACCGAACCGATGCGCTTCATCCAGCAGATGGCGAACAGAGGACGGTTGCCATTTTCGACCACCGCGCGCCGGCCGCTCTCCCATCTGATCTAGCTGGGCGGCAATATCGCGAAGCGATAGATCGGGATCGGCAATAGCAATAGCCGCCACGAGCTTCATCAGGTGATCTTCCGGCGCGCGGCGAGGCGAGCGAGCCAGGAGCTCGGGTTCGGCCAGTTTCTCACGGACCATACGATGAACGGCGCGGCGGAGACGCTCGATGGTCCAGTCGTGACCGCGGCGATTGAGCACCCGCACGACATTGTCCCAGCTATGTTGCGGCCGAAGTTGTCGCACTACCGGCAGCCACGTCTGCGCCGACGCAATGAGTTCATCGAGATAGAGTTTCTCCCGCGCTTGCGAGACTGCCTTGATTGCCTCCGGTCGCCGCTCTCGCAGGCCCGGGTTGCCAGGAAGTTTGCCGCGTGCCCTCGCCGCCTTGATTCCGGCTTTGGTGCGTTCGGCGATCAGAGCGCGCTCGAGCTGCGCGACGGCGCCAAGGACCTGAAGGGAAAACATTCCCTGTGGCGTCGAGGTATCGATTGGGTCACGTAGTGACCTAAAATGCACGCCGTGCTCCTCGAGGTCCTCGATCACGGACAAGAGATGACTCACCGATCTGGCCAGCCGATCGAGGCGGACGACGACGAGCACGTCGCCCGTGGTGAGTTCGCCGAGCAGCCGCGTCAACACCGGTCGAGCGCGCGATGCCCCGGAGCCGTGTTCCTGGTAGATCCGATCGCAGCCAGCGGCCCGCAATTCGTCCAACTGGGCATCGTGCACCTGGTCATCCGTCGACACGCGGGCATAACCGATCATCCGCTTGGGAGGTCGTTGTACGTTAGCTATTTGTCGCTTCGCCATCGCGCTTTTAATTGCCCCATTTCGGTGCTTTGTACAGATAAGCAATGCGTGAGAAAATGGTCCTTTGCAAGCGTGTTTTAGACATGAAATAGCGGCCCGCCAGACTCGGAATGCCGTTGCGAACGAGCAACCGAGCGTCGGCATAGGCAAATGCGCATCAGCGGGCTTCTGTGGCGGAAACTGCGGAAAAACAGCGGTTTTGGAGATGGCTGTGAGAGCAGGGGGCCGGCTGAGAGCCGCCGGCGCTCTATTTCGGAAAAGAGTGTAGGCCATATGCGCCGACGGCGGCCGTCGATTTTTGCGATGGGAATCCGGTCATCCCGGTCGAAATCGCGCGGAAAGCCCGGAAAACCCGTTGTTTCCAGTGATCCGGGACGACCGACATCGCTGTTTTGCGGCTTGAAATCAATCACGTCCGATAAGCGTCACTTATCGGAAGTGAAGCCTCGCGCAAAGCACCGTCATGGGCAACGGAAGCTAACGTGGTAATTGCTTCTAAAACGGAAAATAACAGCGGTAATTCAAATGGTTAAAGCGATGGAAACATCACGTACTCCACCAAGTTGGCAAGTTGGCACTAACGGGGGTCGGAACAAGATCTGTTCCGACCCCATATCGGCATGTTCTTGTTTCCAGTGCCAAGGCAGGCAACGCTCCAAGGAGGTCGACTTTATCTCGCCCGACACGGTGCGTTCAAGCACGTCGTTGAGCCACGTATAGGGATCGAGGCCGTTCAACTTTGCGGTGGTTAGCAACGAACCCAAAATGGCCCACGTCTCGGCCCCGCCATCGAAGCCGGGTTCATAATGCCGGGTTTCTGGCATTCAAATCCAAGGTCGCTTATCCCTTTCATCCACTGGTTGACCAAACCGTATTGGTAACCGGCAGCCATGAGCACGAAGGTGTTCATTATCTGCTGATTCGACAAGTCCATGGTGGCTCATTTCAAATCCCCGCATGGATGTTTGATCCTGCGGCAAGTTCGATCGAGATCGTAGCCGAGCCGCGCCTTTCGGCAACGAAGCTTATTGAACTGCGGGCTTTCATTGATTCTCTCGTACCCTGTCGCTCGGTGCAAGAAGCCGAAGGGATACGCCATGAGAAAGCAATTTCGCATGCAATTGGATCTGTTCGTGACAGCCCGGCCGATAGACATGAGCGACACCCAGCGCCGGGAAGCCTTAACACTCCTGCAACTGCTGTTGACAGAAGCGGCGTCAAAGCTGACCGGCAAGCGGGGCGCCGACGGCGGAAAGGAGGCGGGCAATGAGTAAGATCACCGCCGACCATCTTAGCCTTAGCGCCTTCGTCTACGTCCGGCAGTCGACGGCCTACCAGGTTGCCAATAATCTGGAAAGCCAAAGACGGCAGTACAGCTTAGTCGAGCGTGCTCGACAGTTGGGTTGGGAGACCGTCGAGATCGTGGACGATGACCTTGGACGATCCGGAGGTGGCACGGCCCGCCCGGGGTTCGAGAAGCTGTTGGCGGCGATATGTGAGGGCCGGGTGGGAGCAGTGGTATCGCTTGAGGCTTCACGTCTGGCGCGTAATGGCCGTGATTGGCACACCTTGCTGGAATTTTGTGGTCTGGTCGGCACTCTGATCGTCGATGAGGAGGCTCTATTTACGATCCGCGCTCGCCTAACGATCGTCTCCTTCTTGGCATGAAGGGCACTATGAGCGAGATGGAGTTATCCGTGTTTCGGCAACGATCCGTCGAGGCCATGCGCCAAAAGGCGCGGCGCGGCGACCTTCATCTCACCGTTGCCGTCGGATACGTGAAGACGGATGATGCCCGTGTCGAGAAGGATCCAGATCGGCGCGTTCAGGAGGGCATTCTGCTCGTCTTTCGCAAATTCGCCGAACTGCAGACCGTCCGCCAGGTGTTGCTCTGGTTCAGGCAAGAGAATGTCTTGGTCCCGTCTGTCATTCAAGGGCGGGGCAAACGGCCGATCGAGTGGAAAGCTCCGGTTTATCACACCCTTCATCACATACTGACAAACCCGGTCTACGCCGGCTCCTACGCCTATGGCCGGCGTGCAACACGTGTGATGATCAAGGATGGGCGCAAACGGGTCACCCGTGATACGTTGCGGCGTAATTCGAAGGACTGGGAGGTTTTGATCCACGACCATCATGAAGGCTATATTAGCTGGGCCGAGTTTGAAAGGAATCAGCATCTGATCGCCGAGAATGCGAATGGAAAAAGCTACATGGGACGAGGTTCGATAAGACGTGGCGAAGCTTTATTGCCCGGACTATTCCGCTGCGGTCGCTGCGGTCGCCGACTGCATATTCAATACTCTGGGAAAGGCGGCAATACGCAGCGATATGTTTGTCGCGGCACGTTCGGCGACCTGGCGGTCGGCAACTGTATCGGCTTCGGTGGCATGCGGGTCGATAGGGCCGTCGCGCAGGAGGTTCTCGAACGGTTGCAACCTCTCGGAATTGAGGCGGCCTTGCGAGCAATGGAGGCGCACACTCAGCGTCACAGCGACAAGCATCACCAACTCGAGAACTCAATCAAGCAAGCACAATACGAGGCTGCCCGGGCGCGTCGCCAGTATGACGCTGTCGATCCCGACAATCGGTTGGTCGCGGGCGAGTTGGAAAGGCGCTGGAATGAGAAGCTGATCCAATTGCGTGACCTAGAGATCGAGCTTGAGACGCTCTCGACCGACCGTGACATGCCCGCACTATCGACAGATGACCGTGCAAGACTGATGAAGTTGGGCAGCGACCTGGGGCAGGCATGGGACAACCCCAGTGTATCCACCGAGACGCGCAAAAAGATCATTCGGTTACTGATCACGGAAATTATCGTCGATATCGTCGACGACACATTGGCGATCATCATTCATTGGCAAGGTGGCGATCATACCCGGATGACAGTGAGGAAGAACAAGATCGGCCAGACCCGCTGGGCAGTTGAGGCTGATGTCGTTGATCTCGTGCGCGCTTTGGCCAGGCAATTACCTGATTTGTCAATCGCAGCGATCCTGAACCGTTCCGGCAAGCGGACCGGGCACGGCGCCAGTTGGACGCGAAGCCACGTCTGCAGTCTTCGCAACATCCATGGTATCTCCGTCTATCGAGAAGGTGAGCGGGTCGAACGCGGTGAGAGAACCCTCGATGAGGCCGCGGACATTCTGAAGGTAAGTCGAGCTACGGCCTATCGGATGGTCAGCAGCGGCGTCCTTCCGGCGCGCCAGCTATGCACCGGAGCGCCCTGGATCGTCCGAATTTCCGACCTCCAGCACGACGCCGTGCGCCACGAAGCCGATGCCAGGCGATCGCGGCGCCCGAGATCTCAGGATCTGGTTCAAAATCCCCTTTTATTATAAGGAGATCATCAGATGAGCAGTATGACGCGCCGCCGTCGCTGCCGGCGAAGAGACTGTTCTTTCTCGTGATCGTCTGGGGCCTGATGGCACGCTCAACGATGTTGCTGTCGAGCTCGATGCGGCCGTCGGTAAGGAAGCGTTCGAAGATGGAGCGACGCGAGGTGGCATAGCGGATCGCTTCTGCGAGCTTCGACTTGCCGGAGATCCGCGGCAGGGTCTTTTGCCACAGGGCGAAGAGCTCAGTGACAACTGCAGCAGATGTCGCCTGACGTGCCGCGACACGCGCGTCAGGGCTCTGCCCCCGGGCCGCCGCTTCCACCTCCCAGAGCTTTGCCATCAATTCCACCGTCTCGCTGGCTATCTTGGAGCTGTCCGAGGCGTGGAGTTCGTAGAACTTGCGCCTGCTATGGGACCAGCAGCCGGCCAGCATCACGCCGTCACTGCCGCCGTCAGATCGGGCAAGCTTGTTGTAGGCACCATGCCCGTCCACCTGAAGGATACCGCGATAGCCATTCAGATGCCGGGCGACGCGATCGCCAGCGCGGCTATCTTCGAAGCGATAGGCGACCATCGGCGGGCCACTACCGCCAAAGGGTCTATCATCCCTCGCATAAGCCCATAGCCAGGCTGTCTTTGCCGATCCGGATCCGGGCGCGAGCGTTGGCAATGTCGTCTCGTCCGCAAAGATGCGCTCAGCCTTCTTGATCTCGGCGAGGATGTAGTCGGCCAGGATATCGAGCTCGTAGCCGAGCTTGCCCATCCATTGGGCCATCAGCTTCCGGTCAAGCTCAACCTTGTCGCGTGCATAGATTGCCTCCTGTCGATAGAGCGGAAGGCCATCTGCATATTTCGAGACAGCGATCTGGGCGAGAAGCGCTTCCGTTGGAATGCCACCCTCGATGATGTGCGCGGGCGCGGCTGCCTGGATGACGCCGTCTTCGTTCTTGAAGGCATACTTCGGCCGCCGGGTGACGATGACGCGGAACTTCGCCGGCACGACGTCCAGTCGCTCCGAGACGTCTTCTCCGATCAGCACCTTCTGTTTGCCGATGTGTTCGTGCAGTTCATCCGGCTCGATCACCACTTCGACTCGTTCCAGATGAGGTGCAAAGCCCTTGCGCGGCCGGGGTGCACGTTTCGCATCGGGATCAGCGGCACCTTGTTTACCTTGGCTCGGATTGCCGAGATACCGGTCTCGATTTCCTAGAAGACAAAAGCCTGCTGCTCATCATCGATGCCCGGAGAGCCGAGCTTTTCCGATTGCCGGCCGAAGCGGGCGCGATCGAAGGCTTTCAGGATCTGGGTCAGTCGCTCGATGCGTTCGTCGGCATCGGCGTTTCTGGCTTTCAGGTCTGCGACCTCGCTCTCGAGAGCATCGGTGCGCGCTGCCTTCTCGGCCATGGCAAGGACCATGGCTTTCAGGGTCTCTACATCATCCGGGAGCTGTAGATCGGGCGGCGTCATGAGGCCTACCAGAGCACAATTTGCTCCGGTTTTCCTGCCTTTTCAGGCGGTTGATTCACTTCGCCGCAGCCCTTTACCCAACAATCTCCCGCGGCTTCACCGCCACTGAGCGCACCCGTTTCCAGTCCATGCCGTCAACGAGCGCCATGAGCTGAGCGTGATTGAGCTGCACCCGGTTGTGGCCGATCCGCGGCCAGCAGAACTGCGCCTTCTCCAACCGCTTGTA
>NZ_HF536774.1:76535-79799 GCF_000312665.1 Rhizobium mesoamericanum STM3625
TTGTAAGCCATCACCAGACCGCTGCCATCCCACCAGACGATCTTGACCCGGTCCGCACAGTGCGTTTCATAATGCATCCCTCTGTCAGAGTCCGGGCAATCGAACAACTTTATCGTATTGATAATCCTTGTAAAACCTGGACCGGCGATCAACTACGCCCTGCACCCCTATCTGGACGGCCTCTGAGGTTAGCGCTTCGATCGGGACCATCCACTGTGAGCCCGGCAAGATTTGAGTTGCGGGCAAAATTCCTTTCTTCGCAAGGCTCTTCGCCGACCCGACACAGATGCCGAGTTTCTCGGCCGCCTTTGTCAGACTAATCATCGGTACGTCCACATTGGCGGCATCATATTCGGGAATTCCCAGGCGCTCGCGCATTTCGCGAACACGCACGGTCGTCCAGCTCTCGCCATCACCTGTCTTGCAAAGCATCCGATTGAGGGACACCGCGAGTTCCCGATCTGGCCAATGTCCGCCCAGCTTTCGTAACGCCTCAACGGCCGATGGTGCGAGCTCGGCAGGATATCTCCCGGTCTTGACGCGTGCCACGCGCACCTCTGTGTGCCGGCCGCCGGTCCAATGGATCAAGAGCACCGCCTCGTTGGTCGCATCATCAAGATCGCAAATAATCTCCTGAACCAAGATGTGGATGAGCCGTTGCTTTGTTCGCGTCTCAGTGGAGGGCGCATTCCATACGGTCGGTAAATCCTGGGCAAGCTGCAGGAGTCGGCCACGATCGATGACCGGTCGCGCTGCTGACAGCGCGGACAGGTCCTTGATCTTACGCTCAAGCACGCCTACTCGCTCCAGAGCATCATTCCATCGGGCCTCCAATTCGCGGGCAACATGCCGCTTGGCCGGGTCCACAAGCTCATACCTGCGACTGGCCAGCAGCGCTTCGTAGCGTGCGCCTTCGAGGTCCCGCTCGATTGCCGCAATGACATCTCGTCGGGACCGCTCGACCTGATCCGAGGCGAAGATCGCCGCTTCGACAGCGCGGTCCGACACCGCCTCCAAAATCTGCATGGCCACGGCGCGATCGACCCTGACGCCGCCAATGCCAATACAAAGGCCGGCACCCACGTGAGCATCGTCGCCACGGCACTGGTAGCGATGCGCGTTGCCTTTGGCGTTGCCGTAGAAAACGCGCATCATTCGGCCGCAGCGACCGCATCGCATCAGTCCCGTCAAAAGGGCACGACCGCCCCGGGCTGATTTGCGGGCGCAATTCTTCTTCATGTGCGCGTTCTCGGTCAGAAGCTTGTAGTTCTCCTCATACTCCCGCCAACTGATGTAGCCTTGATGATTGTCGCGCAGCAGCACGTTCCACTCGTCCCTTGGCTTGCGCACCCCTGTGGCCTTGCGAGCGCGGCCATCGACGATCCGCGTTCGCTGCGCGCGTCTGCCGAAGGCATAGGCGCCCGCGTAGAGTGGATTGTGGAGGATCTGCATGACGCTGTGGTAGGCCGGCGCTTTCCAGACAAGTTTGCAGACATCGACATTGCGCAGAACGACCGGCATCTTGATATCGGTCGACCGCAGCCACAAAAAGACCTGTCGTCCACTTCCCAGTTCCCGGAATTTGGCAAATACGAGTCTGATCGTCTCAGCCACATGTTCGTCCGGGTCAATCTCGATCTTGCCCACTTCGCTCCAGCACAAGCCCGGCGGCAGCATGAACCGTAGTTCCCCGCGTCCTGCCTTGGAATCACGTGCGGCGATGCCGCGCTGGCGCATCAAGCTAAGCTCGTACTCCGACATCGTGCCCTTCAACCCAAGCAGCAGACGATCGTTGACGAGTCGCGGATCATAGGCGCCGTCCGGATCGATGACCAGTGTACCGGCGAGTGCGCAAAGGTCGATCAGATGATGCCAGTCCCTGCCATTGCGCGCTAAGCGCGACGCCTCAATGCAATAGACCGCTCCCACATCGCCGGAGCACACCTGTGCCACAAGCCGTTCGAATCCAGGCCGTTCCATACTGCCAGAGCCAGAACGGCCGAGGTCATCATCGATTACGGTCACTGATGCAAAACCCGTTGCTGCGGCCGCTCCTGCCAAATCATACTGTCGGCTGGCTTTCGAGATTGCCCATCACTTGCGCCATGGTCGACTGGCGGACATAAACCACAGCGGCGCGACCAAGGTGGTCAGACGTGATTTTCGCGTTCATCTGCGCCTCCCGTCTTCGCCGTTCTGTTCACCTCCAAAGCTTCCAGCAGAAGATCCGCCAGTGCTTCCACCAACCCTTTGACGTTCTTGACCGGAACCGGAAGATTTTGGCGCTCCAGCTGTAAGACGAATTGGTCGCGATTTTGATTTCGCCTGCTTCGCATCATCCTTCTCCTTCTTCCTCGAAGGATGGGATCTTGCGCCTCTTGCCCGAGTCGCACCGAATGATGCCAAGGCGGCAGCCAGTTCATTAAGGCCATAGATGCTGATCTCGGGTGGTCCAAGCCTCATCCCGCCGCAATAGCTCTCGTCGAACATCCAGTTCGGCAACTCACGGGAAAGATCGGGCCGTTCAGCCGTATAGATTGACATCAGGCTCTTGCCGCGGCGATACGGCGAGACTTGCACCTTGCTCCCGAACAGCGGATGCCAAGGATATGCGATCCTCGCAAAACGGAAACCGTATGCAGAATGTCGGTAATTGGGCCCGCTTCGCCCGGAAGACATAAAGCGAGCCATTGAACGGATCACTGCCGGCGTCGCGCACCAGCGACAGCAAACTGTCCGGCCCTTTGCGAAAGTCGATGGGGTGGCTGGCGAGGAAGACCTTTACACCTGCGGGGATCATGCTGAGCGAACTGCCCGGATGACACGCTGCAGATGAGCTTCGTCCACATCGGCGGGAGCGCGCACGACGACATCGCCAATCAGAACTTCGATTATCGCGCCGTCGGCACATGGCGTGACTGCCTTATGACCGATCGGCGCTATGTTCTCCTTGTGAGAGCCCAGGGCGGCGCGACGCCAGCCAAACAGTTGTGACGGATGGATATCAAGCCGACGTGCGATCGCTGACACGCTCGAGCCAGGCTCGAGTGCCTCTGCAACTGCACGCGCTTTAAAATCGTCCGACCAGCGCCGCCGAAGCTGCCGAGGCGCGCCCTCAAATCGGTCCGCAACAGCCTCGATCATATGAAAAGTTCTAGTTCCAGAGCTAGGCGCAGACATAGAAGCTCACAGCAGTTCATCGTGTCCGCTACCGATAGCCGACCGCTAAGCTGCTTCGCCAGATGGGGTCTGCTTGTCGCTTAC
>NZ_HF536774.1:79899-99713 GCF_000312665.1 Rhizobium mesoamericanum STM3625
AATCAAGATGGGACTGTGCGGGTGGTGGGCATAACGGAGTGAGGGCGTAGCCCGATCGAAGTTATGTCCACCACCCGCGGCGCCAAATTCAGGCCTGCCTTGCGCCTGTGATCGCGGTCAATCTGGCGATTTTCCATAACTGGAGAATCACTTTGTGCCAGGTCGCCATATAAACGATCATCAGATGAGGCTTTTCATGAAGTTACGTCAAAATCATTCGGTCACGGTTGCTGCCGCCAAGGCTTCGATCGGTCGGACAACAGCTTTTCGCATCGAGAAGGATTCACGTCTCCCGTCTCAAAAGACAAAACCGCGAGAGCGCCGGCGACCAGATCCACTTGCCCATATCTTTGATGCCGAGATCGTCCCGCTGCTTCAGGCTGCTCCCGGGATACGGGCGGTGGCATGCTGTGCATGGCGCAGAGCAGGAGGTCATCTTCCGGCAGGTTCACGAGCCCGGCCGGTTGGGCCTTTCGGATTTTACCAACATGGATAGTCTGGAGGTCACGATCGCCGGGCAGTTGCTCGATCATCTGCTGTATCACTTCCGCCTTGCCTATTCCGGCTTCGAACATGGCCATGTCATCCTCGGCGGCGAGAGCTACGTCGCCCTGGCGGAAGGGCTGCAGAACGCCCTGTGGTTCCTTGGCGGCGCGCCGCACGACCATCGTAGCGACAGCCTGTCGGCCGCATTCCGCAACCTGACCACCGATGAGCGGGAGGACCTGACGCGTCGATATGAGGAGCTTTGCGCCCACTATCACATGAAGCCGACGCGCAACAATAAAGGCATCGCCCACGAGAACGGCTCGATCGAGAGCGTGCACGGGCACATAAGGGCAGCAATCCGCGACGCGCTGCTCATGCGCGGCAGCAACGACTTCGACGATCTTGCCGCTTACCGTGCCTTTGTCGATGAGATCGTCAGCCGCCGCAATGCCCACAACCTCAAGCGCATCGAAGCCGAAAGGCCTCATCTGCAGGAACTGCCACAGCGCAGGACGACAGACTTCGAGGAGGTCGTCGTCAGGGTCATGCGCACCGGCGGCTTCACCCTGCGCAAGGTCTTCTACAGCGTGCCTTCACGCCTGATCGGTCACCAGCTACGGGTGCGCCTCTTCGATGACCGGCTCGATGTGTTCGTCGGCGGCACCTATCTCATGACACTCTCCAGGGGGCGGGCACATCCAGACGGCCGCCACAGCCAGGTCGTCAATTACCGGCACGTCATTCATTCCCTCCGTCAGAAGCCGATGGCGTTGTTGCGGCTCGTCTATCGGGACCAGCTCTTCCCGAGGCTGGAATATCGCCAAACCTTCGAGGCTTTGCTGGAACGATTGACCGACAAGCAAGCCTGCAAGACCATGGTCGAGATCCTGGCGTTGGCCCATGAGCGGACCTGCGAACGTGAACTCGCCGAACGGCTGGCCAGAACCCTCGATGCCGGAGAGCTTCCCGATATGGCCGAATTACGCAAGCACTTCGCACCAGATCCTGCCACCTTGCCCGTCGTTTCCGTGCATCTCGCACCGTTGAGTGGATACGAGACGCTGGTCGCTGGCCATGCAGGAGAACGCGCATGACCAATCCCAACGATATCGATGCCGGCCGCCTGAGCATTTTGCTGAACGAGCTTCGCCTGCCAGCAATCAAGATGCTCTGGGCAGACTTCGCCGAACAGGCCGACAGAGAGGGCTGGCCTGCTGCCCGTTTCCTGTCGGTCATAACGGAGCATGAACTTGCCGAACGCGACAGGCGCAGGATCGAGCGCCATTTGTCAGAGGCCAGATTACCGCCTGGCAAGACCCTCGACAGCTTTGCCTTCGACGCCGTGCCGATGATCTCCAAGGCACAGATCATGGCGATGACGGCAGGCGATAGCTGGTTGGCGAAGGGGGCCAATGTCCTCATGTTCGGGCCGCCGGGCGGCGGCAAGAGCCATCTTGCGGCAGCCATCGGCCTGGCGCTGGTCGAGAACGGCTGGCGCGTGCTGTTCACCAGGACGACGGACCTCGTTCAAAAGCTGCAGGTCGCACGACGCGAGTTGCAACTGGAATCCGCCATCAACAAGCTCGATAAGTTCGATCTGCTTATCCTCGACGATCTCGCCTATGTGGCAAAGGACCAGGCAGAGACCAGCGTTCTCTTCGAGCTCATCTCGGCACGCTACGAGCGGCGATCCATCCTGCTGACCGCAAATCAGCCTTTTGGCGAATGGAATCGAGTTTTCCCGGATCCCGCCATGACGCTCGCCGCGGTGGACCGCCTCGTTCATCACGCCACGATCTTCGAGATGAACGTCGAGAGCTATCGCCGCCGCTCCGCCATGGAAGCAAAACGACAGCGCGCGCGGCCTCCGGTCTACGCGACAATCAACGAGGCGGCCCAGATTGACGCTCCGCGACAATTAGAAGAGTAAAGACCGCTTGCCAGCGTCAATCAGGCTGCTAAATTGGCAACCGTCCGCGACACAACAGTCCCATCCAGATCGTCGCGCAAGTTCCTCCCAGATCGCCGCGCTATATAGGCCTGCGGATCGACGCCATTCATTTTGACCGTCTCGATGATCGTCATGGCGTCTGGCACCAATACAACGTCCAGATCCAAGACTGAGCTCCAAAACCAGCGCCTGCCAAACAAATGATCTGACAGCCCTCCGAAAGCACGCTGCCTTATTCCGATTTCTCGGCAGCGAATAGCCGCAGTTTTAGGCGACCGCTAACAGATGGATACGGGCAGCCACAAATCCGCGTAGATACGCCAGTTGATCAAGGCCGCCGGCGCAAGGCTCTGGTTTCTGCCACCTTATTCACCTGACCTCAATCCAATCGAGCAGGCCTTCGCCAAGATCAAGCATTAGATACGAAAAGCGCATCGTCGACGACACCTGGCTTCCAAACAAACATGAAACGCTAGCACTGAGGTGCCGTGCCCGAATCGTTTATAAATCAGTGGCCCATTCACCGAACGTAGAATCAATTAGGCGCATCAACTAATGGCGCCCAGTGACACAATGCATGGGAATTCGTAAAAATATAGAATATAAACATATAGTTAAGAGCGTTCCTTGCTAGTCGATGCTTATGCATGTGAGCGCTAGGTTGCACCAATATGGTTCATGGGGCATTTTTGGGCGGTAGCTATACGAAGCCTGTCTAACAAGCTGACTAATGTTGCGGAGAAAAGGAACCAAACCAGAAAAAGAAGCCCGGTCCCGAAGAAATCCGCGGAAGCGATAGCCTCTCCCTTCCGTCAGCAATGAAGACACCTTTTTGGTGAACGGCGAAGCTTTGTCTGGACTCAAGCGGAGACGACGAGATGGGAAACACCCAAATTCATGCGCGGCCGACCGGCCGCACCATAACGCCAAAGCGCACCCACTTCCGGCAACTGGCGGAGTCGGCGGAGATCGGCACGGTGACGCGTGCCCAATTGGCTGGGCTTGCTCAAACCCTAACATGCACAGGGCTGATCAATGGGACCGAGAGCCACCTGCTCGTGGCGATAATCAGTACGGCTCCCGCTGAATCATTTGACCCGTCCGGTCGTCCGATTATATTCAAATCCAACCGACAATTGGCATTTGAGATCGGCCGTTCTGCTGGTCGCGTCAGTCGACTGCTATCGCGTCTATTCGACGCTGGCCTGATCACCATGCGGGATAGCGGAAACTACAAGCGGTACCCGATACGCAACTGCCGTGGCGAGATCATGGATGGATGCGGAATCGACCTCCGAATCCTGATTGCCCGATATACTGAGCTGAGCGAGCTTGTAAGGCAGGCTCGTATTGAGAAGAGAGAAACCGATGCGGCGTGCCGACGCTATCGTGGCGCGCTTCGCGCCGCTCGTTATGCCCTTTCGACCGTCGAACAGCATTCCAAGCAAATTCTGCGGCATATTGGCGCCCGCGTCGATCGCATCGATGTCCTAGTCGGGACCGCCCGCTCTGCATCCAGCAAGGTGCTGCGTCGAGCAACGGTCCTTTTGGAGCGGCTGATAGAATGGTTGATGCGGATCCCACGTAAAGCGGCCGAAGCGCAAGAGATGGAAAGTACGACATGCACGGGCGTCGAAAACGACATCCACATACCGATTACAAGTCCTTATATTTCTGTAGAAAGTAGCAATACATGGTCTTCAGCTAACGCTAACCCCACCCGCAATTCTATTTTTGAAAAAAGCCTTGAGCTAGGTGAGAACGAAATCAGCTACTCGCAAAACTTGCCGAAAGCTGCGGTGGCTTTGCAAGACGTAATAAAGGCGGTGCCCATCCTGCAGGTCTACGGGCTTGCACCCAAAAGCTGGGCCGAGCTTGTGCGGTTTATGCCACTAATGTGCCGGTTTGCCGGGATTTCCGAGGATGCCCGCAGCCGGGCCGTTGAGCGAATGGGTGAGCAGCAAGCCGCTGTCGCGGTGGCCGTTACGTTGGAGAAATATAGTAGGCAGGAAGTCAACTCGCCGGGAGGTTATTTGCGGGCCATGACAAATCGCGCCTCCTTGGGCGATTTGCATCTTGCCCGCTCGGTTTTCGGGCTTGCCGCTCGAAATTACAAGGAGGCAATCAAATGAGATAAGTCCTCGTTTCCACCCGCTTGACGCAGTTGCTTTCAGATGGACGGATCGGTATCACGCTGCCGTGATCTCGGGGATTCGAATTCCACTGAAGTCGGCCAATCAATGGGCCCTGGGGTCGTTGTTTTGAATGGCTCGTGATTGTGCGGAGTCAAGCGGCTGAGGGTGTTTGTCCGCTTTGGCAAGCTCTCGCCGGAAAGTTCGATGCGGTAAGGCGTTGTGCACGAGCCGGTCGAGGAACGCGGCGGCAATGGTCGGCTTACCAGTTCGACTGGAGCCACGAGATCATTCTGATCAACGGCGTGTGCGCGGCGACAATCTGGGGCTCTTCCGCATATTTGGTGCAGGTCGGGGTCTGCGATGTACCTCGGCCTGTCAGCGGTTTCGCCATGGGTTGTTCAGGAGCCAGTTCCGCAGCATTTCTTGAACTTTTTTCCTGATCCACACGGGCATGGATCAGGTCGGCCGGTCCGGACTAGGGAGCGCAGGTCGGCGGAGACGCTTTTCTTTTCTTGTTCGGACATGCGCCAATAGGCGGCAATTGCCAAAACGGTGTCGGGAAGGGCCTCAATTGCGTCGTCGACAGCCTGTTTCTTTCTCTTCGATTTCAAGTTTATCGAGCTTGGTTTTCGGGATCACAGAGCATCATGATGGGAACCAGCAGCATCCCGGCTTCAGACTTGACCATCTTCGTCCAGTGACGCTGGCGCAACGCGAACGACTCGACAAAGCCGTCAGCCCAGTCCGAGGCGATGACTGTGTCGCCTGATTGCCAAAAAATAGGTTCGACGATCTCGTTGTCGATTTGCCGGACGATCTCGTCATAACGGCCCATAATGGCCCCAAGGACAGCCTGGGCTTGGCTCTCATCATCAAACTGAGGCGCAGTCTCGCCCCAGATAACCGGCAACCATTCGTCAGGCGGGATTGCCTCCGGCCCGACTGCGATGCCGGTCAAAAAGCCATCGAGATCATCAAGGCTTATTGCTTCGGTGACGGACGTCTGATGCGCAGCCATATCGCAATCCTTGTTGAACGTCGAACAAGTCTAAGGCCGACGCTCCGCCACAGGCAATGCTGAATGGTTGCCGTCCCCGGCATTCTGAGTAACAGCTATGTCGCCATTAGAACGCGACTGCGCAGCAGTGCATAGCCGGCACGACCATACATCTGCCGCTTCAGCGTCTTCACGCGGTTGATCTGACCCTCGACGGGACTGGTCGTCCATCGATGATTGATCGCGCCGCGGACGGCTTCGATGTCGCGGCTAATTCCGGCTGCCATAGAGGCCAGTTCGCTGTTCCCGGCCTCAGCGATCCATCCCTCCAAGAGGGAGGCATCATCACCGCGCAGCATGGCCGCAAAACGGCGGGCGAGATCCCCAGCAATCGAAAGCTGCGGCGCGTGATCGTGAACATGCTTCAGGAAACACTCGGCCTTTATATCACACGATTGCAGGTCCTGGCCCAGAAGCCAGGCACATCCGCGCCGAGATGGCGGTCGCCAGGGTTGCCTCTTTTCTCGTTTGGAGGATTGTTGCTGTTTCTTCAGGGCCGCGGTCCATCGGTAAATAGTGGCACGGCTTCCCTTAAATCCCTGGGTTCTGATCTCGGACAGAAGCTGCCGACCGTTGTGACATCCTGGCGCTCGACCTTGCGGCGATCCCGCTCGATCATCTCCCGCTCGGCAAGCCGGGTCAGGTACCCGACATGGTCGACGCCTTCGGTGGCGCATAGCCGGGCCAGCTTCTGGTACTCGCGCTTGCCGATTCCGATGAAGCCGCCCCTTTGTTCCGAGATGATTGCGCCCCTTGATTCCGGGATGATCTCGCCCCCTGTTTACTGGGGTCTGCAGGCGATGATTGTTGTCAGTTCATTTAGGCGGGGTGTCAAGCTTTTCGGGGCAGGTTTCGGCGTAGGCTATCGCCGCTCAATTCGATGCGATGGGCGTTGTGAACGAGGCGATCCAGTATGGCATCGGCGTAAGTCGGGTCTCCTATGACACCATGCCATGCCGATACGGGAAGTTGGCTGGTGATGATGGTTGATCGGCGGCCGTAGCGATCTTCGAGGATTTCGAGGAGGTCGTGCCGCGCTTGTTCGTTGAGCGGTTCGAGGCCCCAGTCATCTAGGATCAGGACTTGAACATGGCCCAGGGTGCGTTGCAGCCTGGCATACCTGCCATCGCCACGAGCGAGCGCAAGCTGGGCAAACAGCCTCGGGACACGCTGATAGAGAACGGAGCGATCGTCACGGCAAGCCTTGTGGCCGAGCGCACAGGCTAACCAACTCTTTCCGACACCCGAGGGTCCGCAAATGGCCAGATTGTCATGAGCGTTGATCCAGTCGCCACCGAGCAGTTTCATGAAGAGCGCGCGATCAAGGCCGCGTTCGGCGCGATAATCGACATCTTCCGGGGTCGCCTGGTGACGCAGCTTGGCGAACCTGAGGCGTGCGGCAAGCTTGCGATCGTAGCGGGAACTCCATTCCCGTTCGAGCAGCAGTCCGAGCCACTCGGCGTGCGAGAGATGTTCGGCTTGGCCGTTGGTGACGAGCTCCCCAAAGGCCCCGGCCAGGCCCATGGAATTGAGTTTGTCGAGTGTTGGATGCGCAAGCATTCTTCGTTCTCCTTAGTGGTAATAGCGAGGTCCGCGGATGTTTTCGTGATGGATCGGCTCATGCGAAGCCGGTCCATTGGTGGAGGTCGTCCGATCGAGATGATTGTCGAGGATGGAGCGCACCGAACCGTAGGTCCGAGCCCCGATCTCCAGCGCACGGCTGCAAGCAGCGTTCACTCTGTCGCGGCCAAAGCTTTTGTTCAGGCGGACAATTCCCATGCAGGCTCGAAAGCCCTGCTCCGGGTGCGGCCTGTCGGCGAGGATCTTCTCGTACAGCAACGCAACCTCCGGCCCGATGGAAGAGGCTTCGCGTTGAATGCGTTCGATCGTCCAGTCGGCAAAGCGGCGATGCGCCGACGGCATGTGATCGGGAATCGTCGTGTGTTTGCCATTGCCACTGGAGCGACGATGGGCGGCTATTCGCTCGCCTTTGTGGAAGATCTCGATCGTATTGGCGGTGATGCGCACCTCGACCTGCTCGCGAGCGAAGCGATAGGGAACGGAGTAATAGTGCCGCTCGATCTCGACGTGGTAATCCAGCCCGGCACGCCGGATACGCCATTCCGCAAAGACATAGCGTTCCACAGGCAATGGCCTTAAAGCGGGCCGGTCGAGCTCTTCGAACAATTGGCGGCGCGTGACGCCAACCCGGCGCAGGACACGCTTGTCGTTCAAATCATATAGCAAGTCGGCAATCGCCGCATTGACCTCGGCCAGGCTGTAGAATGTGCGATGGCGAAGGCGGCCCAGCAGCCAGCGCTCGACGATACGAACCGCAGCCTCTACTTTCGCCTTGTCGCGAGGACGGCGTGGCCGCGTCGGCAGGACGGCGCTGCCATAGTGGGTTGCCATCGCACAATAGGTCCGGTTGACTTGGGGATCGAAGTGGCACGCCTTGATGATCGCCACCTTGGCATTGTCGGGAACCAGCAAGGCTGGCGCACCACCGAAGAACTCCAGCGCCTGGATATGGCATTCAATCCAATCGGGAAGCGTCTCGCTCCAGCGGGCATGTGCATATGAAAGGCTCGATGCACCCAGAACTGCCACAAACAGATGAGCCTGTCGTGTCTTGCCGGATAATCGATCGACAATCACCGTGACCGTGTCGCCGGCATAAATCGACGAACAGCTTGTCGCCGGCCATATGATCCTGCCGCATCGTCACCGGCAGCTTTATCGCCCAGCCCCGGTAAAGGTCGCAGTAGCGACTATAACGATAGCCGTCCGGATAACGGCTGATGTATTCGTCCCACAGGATCTGCAGCGTCATATGCTTGCGCTTCAACTCGCGATGGACCTGTGCCCAATCCGGCTCAGGCGCGCGACGGTGCCCTGTCTTCGTCCCAGCCGCTTTGTAAAGCGCCGCCTCCAGAACAGCATCGCTGACGTCATCACCCAGGGGCCACGTTATCCCAGCAACCGCTGCACGCCGAAGCGTCTCACGCACTGTCGAGGGCGCAGCGCCAACCCGCACCGCAATCGACTTGTGCCCAAGTCCTTGCTCAAAGCGATATCTCAATATCTCGCGGACACGCCGCATCTCCAATCTCTCCGCAGGCATCCCGTTCCTTCCTCGTCAACGTCGAAGGAAGAAACTTCACACCTGCAGACCCACCCTTGCCAGATGCCTCCAAGGGGGCGGCATCATCTCGGAACAAGGGGGCGACTATTTCTCGGAATCGGGGGCGACATCATTTCGGAATCAGGGGGCGGATTGCCTCGGAATTTGCACTCGCGCTGGAATGTCGGCAGCTTCAGGGTCTTGAGATAGTGGGACAGAAGGATCTCTGGTGCTTCGGTGCTCATGCCGCTTCTCCCGCACCATACGCCAGAAGACGCATGTACGCTTTCGCCGAGGTCGTCTCGACCGTCGTTCTCGGCAGGTAGGGATAGATCGACAGGTCCAGCCGTGGCGACCGGCGCTCGACCCGGCACAGGATCAGATGCTTGACCGCGTCGAAGCCGATCGCGCCGAGCTGGAGAGCCTGCTTCACCGCCGCATGCAAGTCCGCAAGGTCGAAGCTCTCCAGCAGGCGAAGAACCTGCACGTACTCACGCCGGCCGTGCTTGGCCATCCGGCCTTCCATCAGACGGCGCATCGTGGCGAACTCCTGCGGCAGATCCCAGCCCTGAAGGGGCGCTGCCTGATCCAGCGCATTGATCTTCTGCTCGATCAGCGGCAGGTAATGCACAGGATCGAAGACGACGTCTTCCCGTTCCCAGCAACGCGGATGGCGGGCGATGATCTCGCCACGGCAGCCGATCACCACCTCATCGACATAGCCACGGATCCAGACATCCTGATGGCCATAGGCGACTGGTACGGAATAATCATTGGTCTTGTAGCGGGCAAGGGACTGGGCCGTCACCTTGGTGCTGGCATGATCGCAGGCATCGAAGGGCGATGGCGGCAAGGAGCCATGACAGCCAGATCCCGCTGCAGCCGTTCTCCGATCGTCTCGCTCTCACCGCGTAGCCTGTCGCGCTGGCGCTTCCGGCATTGCTCTTCCAGTCAGGCGTTGAACGCATCCCATGTCGGAAACTGCGGGATCGGCACCATGAAGTTGCGCCGCGCATATCTAACGAGGCCCTCGACGTTCCCTTTATCGTTGCCTTTCCCCGGACGGCCATAGCGGTCGCGGAGCAGGTAGTGGGACAGGAAGCCGCTGAACAGCGCTGCCCGCTTATACCAATCGGCATTGGTCAGAACCGATGTGCCCAGTCGCGCATACCGATTGACATGATCTTCCAGGGTTGGTCGACCAGCTCCAAGCGGCACAACAGTGATTGACGATATCGTCGTAGACCGTATGTTCGCACGGTGAAGGCAGCCCGCCTTCGTAGTAAGCATGAAACGGCGGCCGCACCGGACGAGCCCCATATGTGGACGGCTCCCACTTGCAAGCGTTTTCTGCAGATATATTTTGATCGGATCGCTTGCTTCCATATGTGAGGCCTTGAGTGCGGTCGCACATGACCGCTGGCCAAGATGGTTTCCGCGAAGCGCGTTCCAGACAGCTTATCGACCTTAATGGCAAGTGGGGCTCACGGAGTTTCGCGCATCTTGGTTCGATCGATCGCACCATCTGCTTTCCTCTTGCAAGTTCACGGCATCAGCGCTGCACGGTGGCATTCATTCTCTGCTCACCGTGATGGCCGATCTGTCATGGGGGGTGTTTGCGGGACGGGGCGGAA
The DNA here is from genome assembly GCF_000312665.1 of Rhizobium mesoamericanum STM3625. Lineage (GTDB taxonomy): Bacteria > Pseudomonadota > Alphaproteobacteria > Rhizobiales > Rhizobiaceae > Rhizobium > Rhizobium mesoamericanum. Next base: position 90,290 of record NZ_HF536774.1, read on the forward strand.
TCCTACGCTAAGGCTTTGGCCAACGATATTCGCCGGTGAGATTGATGTGCTCCCAGCCAAGGGGTGACACATGGGCCAGTAGATCGGGCGATAACGGCTTTCCGGCTCGTTTCTGGTTGGCGACGACTTCGCCGAGCTTCATGGTGTTCCAGAAGATGATGATGGCGGCGAGCAGGTTCATGCCGGCGATACGGTAGTGCTGACCTTCCGCCGAACGGTCGCGGATTTCGCCTCGCCGATGGAAGCTGATAGCACGTTTCAGCGCGTGATGCGCTTCGCCTTTGTTGAGACCGATCTGGGCGCGGCGTTGCAGATCGGCATCCAGAATCCAGTCGATCATGAACAAGGTCCGCTCGACGCGGCCAACTTCCCGCAAGGCTGTGGCCAGTTCGTTTTGCCGCGAATAGGAGGCAAGTTTGCGCAGGATCTGGCTTGGCGCAACGCTTCCGGCTGCAATGGTGGCGGCGATACGCAGGATGTCAGGCCAATTGCGCTCGATCATGGCCTGGTTGATCTTGCCTCCGATTAAAGGGCGCAGATGCGCTGGCGCTGTCGATGGATTGAACGCGTAGAGCCGTTTGGACGGTAGGTCCCGGATACGAGGAGCGAACCGATAGCCGAGAATGGCGCATGCGGCAAAAACGTGATCGGTGAAGCCTCCCGTGTCGGCGAACTGCTCGCGGATATGACGGCCAGCATCATTCATGAGCAGGCCGTCCAGGATATAGGGTGCTTCGCTCGCGGTCGCTGGGATCATCTGGGTCGCGAACGGTGTGTATTGATCGGAGACGTGGGTGTAAGCCTTCACACCCGGCGTATTGCCGTATTTCGCGTTGACCAGGTTCATGGCCTCGCCTTGCTCTGTCGCCGCGAAGAATTGCCCATCGCTCGATGCCGAGACACCCGCGCCCCAGAATTGCGCCATAGGTAACGCCGCCTGCGCCTCGACCACCATGGCCAGCGCCCGGTCGTAGGCCTCGCCCTCGACATGCCACCGCCCAATGCGGATCAATTCCCAGAAGGTGTGGGTATTGGTCGCATCTGCCATCTTCCGAAGGCCGAGATTGATCCCCTCCGCGAGAATGACGTTCATCAGTCCAATCCGATCGGCGCAGGGCGCTCCCGTGCGCAGATGGGTGAAGGCTTCGCAGAAACCGGTTGCAGCTTCTACCTCAAGCAGGATGTCGGTAATCCGCGTAGACGGGACCTGCTTGTAGAGATCGAGAACCATATCCTCGGCACCAGACGGCGCGTCGGCTTCGAGCTTCTCGATATGCAGGACGCCGTTCTCGATGGACCCACCGGGAATTGTGCCCGCGCGAGCGGCGCGACCAAGCTCGCGTAGCCGTATGTCGAGCCGGGCTTGCCGGTCCGCCAGCCATTCCTCCGGCCGCAATGGCACAGCCAGACGGCCGCTTTCAGCCGCCGCCAGCGCCGGCACGAGTGCATGTTTCAGATCGCCATAGCGCCGGGACCTGGCCAGCCAGATATCCCCGGAGCGGAAGGCATCTCGCAGATGGAACAGGACCGCGATCTCCCAGAGGCGAGTATCGCCGACCACCTGTGTACGAAGATGACGATGCCATTTCGAGCTCGGCCGCAGAAAGGCGGTATGCGCGGCATTGTTCAAGCCAGTGCGTAGGGCCGTAACCGCTTCCAGAAGCGGCTGTGCGACCGGCGCAGCCCGGAGATCGAGCAGGCGCAACATGCGAGGAGCATAGCGGCGGAAACGGTGATAGCCGTCCAGCACATGGTTGAGGGGATCGTCCGCCATAGTGGCGGTCAACCTGGCTGCCATCGTGACAAGGGTCTTGAAGCCGTCCCAGCCTGATCCGCTTGCGATAACGTCGTCCAGCGGCTGTCCGTCATCTTGTGCATCGACCAGGGCTCCGCCGATTTCAGCGAAAGATTTCAGGGTGTCGCGCACCGCGTTTGCTTCGTCGGCGATCTTCGCTTGGCAAATCCGTTCTGACGCCCTGTAGAGCCTGCCGACGATCCGGTCATGGGTTTCGACCACGGCGTCGGCAAGCATTGCCTGCCATTCTGACGCGCAGACGGCCAGAATGGCAAGCCGCCTGTCCTCCGGAAGATCGCGCATGCCGTCAGCATAATATCGTTCGCCTTGCCGACGCAGACGTGTCACGCGATGGGCAGGGATACCGGCCAGCGAATCTTTAGGAAGAACGACGCGTTGCAGGTATTCTATCCGGTCGAGCAGCCGGTTGGCAGACAATGAGTTCGAGCCTGGCTCGAATTGCCGCAACCAGACGAACCGAGTTACCCGGTCGTCAACCGTATCTTCGAGCAGCGCTAACAACGGCTTCCCGGTTTCTTGCGACAAGCGACTGGCAATTCTTGTCTCAATCTGTCGTTCAGCATCGACCAGAGCCATTGCGCAAAGCCGCTCGATCGTCGATGTCGCGGGAAGAACTGTGCGCGTGCGACGGCATTCGGTCACGAAGCGAATGGCAATATCCTCGTTCGATAAAGCGATCTCGGCTTCGCGAAACAACCATTCCTTCAGATCACGCGCACCACGTCCGGAGAAGGTGCGGAATCCATAGAGCGCCCGCAGTTCGGAAAGATGCTCGTGCCGCGTCTCCTCACGGGTAGCATATTCGACAAGATCGTCGGCATGGAGGCCGAGCTGCGCTCCGATAAAATCAATGACCTCTGCCGGTATCAGTTCACCCGGAGCCAACACCCGGCCGGGATAGCGGAGGACGCACAGTTGCAGGGCGAAGCCGAATCTGTTGTGAGCGCGCCGGCGTTGCCTGATGTGGCCGAGATCCTCATCGCTAAGAGTATAGTGCTTCAGCAAATCCGCTTGCGAAGTAGGCAGGCGCAACAGCGCATCCCTTTGCCGATCGGTGAGAGTGACGCGACGCGGCATTTATGAGGATCGCGCGTCCGGTAGTCGGGATGATCGGCCGGGTCTGGCCGCCTGTCTCAAATCCCTGCGCGCCGGCGATATACTCGTGGTCTGGAAGCTTGATCGCCTTGGGCAGTCGCTTGCCCACCTAGTCAACACCGTAAAGGATCTGTCAGAACGAAAGATCGGTCTGCGTGTGCTAACCGGAAAGGGCGCTCAGATCGACACCACAACCGCATCCGGCCGCATGGTGTTCGGTATTTTTGCCACCTTGGCTGAGTTCGAACGCGACCTGATCTGCGAGCGAACCATGGCAGGGCTGGCGGCCGCGAGAGCGCGAGGCAGGAAAGGCGGTCGCAAGTTTGCCCTCACCAAAGCGCAAGTGCGTCTCGCGCAGGCCGCTATGGCGCAACGCGACACACCCGTTTCGGATCTGTGCAAGGAACTCGGCATCGAGCGCGTCACCCTATACCGGTATGTCGGTCCCAAAGGCGAACTCAGAGATTACGGAAAACGAGTCCTCGGCTTGGTTTAAGGGCTTGAGCAACGCCAGAACAGAAACCCTAGATAATCTCTGAGCCGCCGAGGCCCGGCCGCGCTTTACCGTTGCGCGCCGCCCAGCTTTTCAGACGCAGACCGTTGAGCTTGATGAAGCCTTCGGCATCATGATGGTCGTATGTACCCGAACCCTCTTCGAAGGTAACGAGATCCATAGAATAGAGCGATCCGACCGAGGTGCGGGCTACCACGTTTGCTGAGCCCTTATAGAGCCTGAGCGTAACCTCGCCGCTGACATAGGTTTGGCTCTGATCGATCAAGGCCTGTAGCATCTCCCGCTCCGGGGAAAACCAGAAGCCGTTATAGATCAGCGCGGCGTAGCGTGGCATGAGCTCGTCCTTCAGATGAGCCGCAGCACGATCGAGAGTGATTGATTCAATCCCTCGATGAGCGGCGAGCAAGATCGTGCCACCGGGCGTCTCATAGACCCCACGGGATTTCATCCCGACGTATCGGTTCTCAACCAGATCAACCCTCCCGATCCCATGCTTGCCGCCCAAGCTGTTGAGTTCTGTCAGAAGTGCTGCAGGCGTTCGGGCGATGCCATTCACGGAAACTGCATCGCCTTTCTCAAAGCCTATAACAACGGTCTCCGGCTCGTTCGGCGCATTCAGAGGGTCGACCGTTCGCTGATAGACATAGGCAGGTGCGATCTCCGACGGGTCCTCCAGTATCTTTCCTTCCGTCGAAGTGTGCAGGAGGTTCGCATCAATCGAGAAAGGAGCTTCCCCGCGCTTGTCCTTCGGAATAGCGATCTGATGCTTTTCGGCATACTCGATCAACTGCGTGCGCGATTGAATATCCCACTCGCGCCAGGGAGCGATTATTTTGATCGACGGATCGAGCGCATTTGTTGCCAGTTCGAAGCGCACCTGATCATTGCCCTTGCCGGTGGCGCCGTGGGCGATGGCGTCGGCGCCAACCTCCTTGGCTATGTTGACGAGATGCTTGGCGATCAGCGGTCGCGCAATAGACGAACCAAGCAGATATTGCCCTTCATAGAGCGTATTGGCCCGAAACATCGGAAAGACGAAATCGCGAACGAATTCCTCACGAGCATCGACAACACGGATGTCTTTGACGCCAAGACTCTCGGCCTTTTCGCGCACTGGTTCCAGCTCTTCGCCCTGGCCCAGATCCGCCGTGAAGGTGACCACCTCGCAACGATACGTGTCCTGAAGCCACTTAAGAATGATGGAGGTGTCCAGACCTCCTGAGTAGGACAGCACGATCTTCTCGATCTTTTTCGTCATCACATTCGCCTCTATATAGAATATGGTGAAACGATAGGCCAATCCACACGCGATGAGATTGCAAAGAGTATCACGGATACTGGATAGTTTGGCATATTATGCCGTAAATTGATAATCAGGAGCTATATTGTGTCATTCAATTTTGACGAGATTGATCGGCGGATCCTGAAGGTACTTCAACGCGATGGACGCATTTCCAATATCGACCTGGCGAAAGAAGTGGGGCTGTCTCCTTCGCCGTGTCTGCGTCGCGTTCGGCTTTTGGAAGAGGCGGGTATCATTGATCGCTACGTGGCCGTTCTTGATCCGACCAAAGTGGGTGCAGGCCTGACAGTCTTTGCCCGCGTCTGGTTCAAAACGCAGGATGCACAAGTCACCCTTCAATTTGCAGAAGCTGTCAGGCGCCTACCGGAAGTCATGGAATGCTACCTGACCACCGGAGAATGCGACGCCATCCTACGTATCGTCACCGCAGATCTTCACAGCTATTGGCGGTTCCAGGCAGACCATCTGACCCGTATCGCGAGCGTGCTGAACGTCAAAACGGATGTTCCGATGGAAACTCTCAAGCGAAGTTTCGAATTACCATTGGCACTGTAATCCTCCACCAAGCCTTAGCGTAGGATTTCGCCCCCTCCCGCAAACGACCCCGCAAAGTCCTCGGCAAACCGCAACGGAAAGCATCATTCCCGGCTCAGTGCCGCCCGCAAAGCAGTCGGGACGAGATACGGCGTCCTTCATCTCCGGCGGGTTGGCTCTCAATTCCCCATAGCAAGTCAAACAAGCCGCGTCTTAGTTCAATCCGGCTTACATGAGGTCGCCCGAAGTCGCCGCACCGTCCATGCGACCTCAAATAACCCTCCAGATTAGAGTTTGGGCATAGGTTTTTCGCGTCGCATTTTCAGCGTCGACGAGGGGGGGATATGCTGCCTATTGCAGGACGCGGCGGCGCTGAGACGACGGTTGATCAGACTCTGATGCGCGGGTTGGATACCGCAGGACCGTGGTTCGTCTCGGGCCTTCCTCTGTCTCACATGGCGCGTGTTGCCGTTTCAGGCTCGCAGAATCACAACGAGGGTTACCCTGACCGGCCGCCACGCCCAGCAATAAGCAGCGTGATAGAATTGAATTTGTTTCTCCTTCGCGTTGATGCCTCGTCGTCAGGCTGCCTTTGTTGGGGTAATGGGAACTGTCGTCGCAATAGCCCAGACGAAGGCAGCAAGCTCGCGCGCGATTGCGACGATGACGATATTGGTGGGGCGGCCGCTGGCTTGCATGCGCCGATACCGCTGGCATAGCCGCACTTGCGCCTTCCAGGCGGTCGCCCTGATCGCTTCAGGCAGCCCCTCCATTCGCTTCAGGATTTCCTGGCCGACACGCGCAGGCAATCTGTAGGTCCATGCGCCTTCGACCAGCATGCGCCGCGCACGGGTGTTGCCGGCCTTCGTAATCGACCCACGCGACACGCTGGCGCCTGTGGAATGTTCCTTGGGGACCAATCCCAGCCAGGCCATGAACTGGCGTGGATTGCTGAAGCGTCTAAAGTCGCCTATCTCCAATACCAATGTCACCGCCGAGATTTGCGCGACACCACGCAGGGCCTGGATTGCTTCGACGATCGGGTTAAGCGACCAATCCTGCAGGAGCCCCAGCATCTGCCGGGTCAGTCGGTCGCGCCGCTCCTCGATTTGCTCGATCGCACGAATATATTCTTCCATAGCAATTTGCTGCGCACGATGATCAAAGCGCTGTGTCGCCAACCAGTTTCGATGAGCTTTGCTCCAATGGGAGCGGCCTTCGAAGACCCGGCCGTGCCGGAGCAGAAATGACAAGAGATGCTGGCGAGCTCGTCGTAAATCCGAGACTGCCGCTTCCCGTGCCCGGCAAAGATCGCGCGTGGCCTCATGCGTCTCGTCGGGAACCCAGATGGATGACAGTTCGCCTGCGCGCAACAACGCGGCAAGAGCGACAGCATCCCGCCGATCCGTCTTGATCTGAAGCCCCGGGCGGGTCGGAACGAGCGATGGTGCAACGACAAGGCATTCATGACCAAGATCGCAAAGTTGGCGATACAGTCCGTAGCCTGTCGGGCCAGCCTCATAGCAAAGGCACAGGCGTCCGTGACGTCCGGCAAGCTTGTCGACAAATTTGCGCACCGCATCGGCACGGTTGGCGATCTCGTCCTTGCTCACATCCAAACCAACGTAAAGTGCGATATCATCGACCACGGCTCGTCTCCTATGTTTAAGGCTCTGGCTCGAAAGCTAACCCTCGTTCTGAACATAATGCGAGACGAGCCACCATGCCGATCGGGCGACCGGCAGTGTTTCGCCCGGCCAGATGGGCGGCCATCGCCGGCGTATTTTGGAGCCGTACCGAGCCTTCATCATCAAGCGGATTGAGCAGACATCGCATCTGACGCTGCATCGGCTGCAGGACGAGCTGGCCGCACGCGGCGTGAGGGTGTCGCACAATGCCATCTGGCAATTCATGCGCCGCGAAGGCCTGAGCTTTAAAAAAAAACGCTGTTCGCCCTTGAGCAGGGTCGCGCCGACATTGTTCGGCGCAGAGCACGCTGGCAGTCATGGCAGAGACGACTTGATCCGCGTCGCCTGGTCTTCATCGACGAAAGTGTGCTGCAGAGCAGCGGAAGGAGTTCAACATGAACTAAGACCGTGGCGTAAAGCTGCGTGAATGATGGGGGACGGCCCTCCGGGATCGGCTTTCAGGAGCAGGTCTCAAACCAGTCCGAGCTGCTGCGGTAAAGAGCCGTGGTGGTGAGCGTCGGATGAAACGTTCGGACGAGATCCGAGCAGGTGCATGTTCAAAAGACGAACGAAAGTGAACCCTCCGAAGACGCGTCGTTATGAACGTAAGTGTCGTCGAAACCAGGACCGTTTCGTCATCCTGGGACAAGTCCGCCAGAAGCCTGATGACCGGGCGGGCGGCGACCGGCGTAGAGGGGGCGTGATTTGAACATAGGCTTTCACGCGGAACTGCAGGAACCAGGCTCCTGATGCCAAGGGAGAAGCTCAAGCGGCGCAAAACGCAAGGCGAGAGTACCGATGCGGGAGACTGGGGCGGACCGATCCGTAAGAGCGTCGAGGACCCTGTAATGGGGTCGGAGCAAAGGGGTCGGATCAGGTGGCCGTATTGATTGAAACAACTGGAACAGGATGACTTCGGAAAGTACGGCAGACAAGCCGTTTCGAATTGAGAAACGGCAAGTGTACGAAGCTTATAAAGGGCAAGGTCAAGAAGAATGGTGAGGTTCTGGCGCGAACGTGCGGCACCCCGCAAGGCGGTGTCGTCAGTCCCTGCCTCGCCAATCTCTTCATGCACTATGCATTTGATTTGTGGATGACGCGGATGCATCCCGACCTACCATGGTGTCGATATGCCGACGATGGTCTTGTTCACTGCCAGAACGAGCAACAAGCCGAAGCCCTCAAGGTGGAGCCGGGTTCTCGGCTGGCAGCGTGCGGACTGCAGATGCATCCGACAAAGACCAAGATCGTTTACTGCAAGGATCAACGGCGCCGAGGAACGTATCCGAATGTCGCATTCGACTTTCTCGGGTATCAGTTCCGGCCGCGACGGGTGGCGAATACACAGCGGGACGAGTTCTTCTGTGGCTACACGCCTGCGGTCAGTCCGACGGCGCTCAAGTCGATGCGGGCAACGATCAAGAGTTTGAACATCCCGCGGCAGACGCCGGGGACGCTGGCCGAAATAGCCAGACAGCTCAATCCACTCCTTCGGGGATGGATTGCCTACTATGGCCGGTACAGTCGTTCGGCCCTGTCCACACTGGCTGATTACGTGAATCAGAAACTTAGGGCTTGGATCAGGAGAAAGTTCAAACGCTTTCAGTCCCATAAGACACGCGCCAGCCTTTTCTTGCGAAAGCTGGCGCGGGAAAATCCGGGGCTGTTCGTACATGGGAAGGCGTTCGGAACGACAACGTTTACCTGATGGGAGCGGTGTGAATCGAGAGGTTCACGCACCGTTCTGCGAGAGGCCGGCAGGTGAAATCCCTCCGGCCTACTCACCCCTGGATTAAGACCAATATGGCGCCGCTCTACTGATGCAGCAATCTGCCGCCTTGCTCGGCGACAAAGAAATAGGGGCTGCGTGGCGTACCGAGGTGTGCGTCGCGTCGGGCGGCATAGTCTGAAAGGACAGTGATGGTCGTGGCATGCAGGGGCACCAGCCTTGACTTGCTGAACTTTGTCTCTCGGATAGTGAGAACACCTTGGTCGAGGTCGACATCGGTCCGGAGCAGGCCGAGCGCTTCGGAAACGCCTGGATCACAGCAGCAATTGTCGCGCTGTCCGTGCCAGATGCGATCCTGACGACCGCGCCGCCAACCTCCACCTCGATTGCCGCAACTGGAAGTGCGCTCCTCGTAATCGTCTTTCGCCGTGTCGGAGGCGGCTCTACCGGACGATCAATTACTGCTGCCACAAACATCCGCGGCGAGTCTTGCTGCGCCTGACTTCGCGCCTGCCGACGCCAGGTAAACAATTGTCCGGGAGACAACCCGTGCCGACGCGCAACAGCACTGACCGACATCTCGCCGCTATAGCTCTCGGCGACAATTCGGTCTTTCTCCTCGTCACTCCAGTCGTGGGGACGGCCAGTCCCCTTAAAAACCTCAAACCGTTGCACCGGCACGTCTTGTCAGGCGAAATGAGAAACTGACCCCCGCATTGCCTCAAGCAAAATGTTACCGATAGCG
>NZ_HF536774.1:99813-105020 GCF_000312665.1 Rhizobium mesoamericanum STM3625
GCGGGGAGCTTCGTGCACACAATGGTGCTGACCGATATATCGACGGGCTGGACCGAATGCGTTCCGGTCCGAACGCGTGACAGCGGCAATGTGATCGTGGCAATCAAACAGGCCCGTTCGCAGTTTCCCTTTCCGCTACTGGGTGTCGACTTCGACAACGACAGCGCCTTCATGAACGAATTCGTCGTCTCCTGGTGCCGGAGCGAGAATTTGGAAGTGACACGCTCTCGCGCCTATCGGAAGAACGATCAAGCGCATGTTGAGCAAAAGAACGGCGCAATCGTGCGTCGTCTGGTGGGGTACGGTCGGTTCGTCGGTACGGAAGCGACGATTGCCCTTCGTCAACTTTATGCGGTTGTCAGCCTTTACGGCAATCTGTTCCAACCGTCATTTAAGCTGCAGGAGAAGACGCGGATCGGGGCGCGCGTGATCAAGCGCTATCATCCGCCAGTTCCACCCGCCGCTCGTGTCCTTGCGAATTCCAGCGTGGCCGAAGCTGACAAGAAGCAGCTACAGGCAATGCTAGAAAATAGCGACCCGGTTCTGTTGTTTGCTAGCCTGCGTGCTGCACAAGAAGAGCTTGGAAGACGAGTTGATCGTCGTGGTGTGAATCAGAAGCTTGGGGAGCCCGTTGTTGTCGATCTCCAGCGCTTCGCCGCAAGTTTAAAGGTGGCCTGGAAGAATGGCGAGACAAGACCAACGCATCGGCGACCCTATCGATGGACCAAACCCTGGCCCAAAAGACCCAGCATGTATGAGCCTTTTGCGGCGCAGATCAAGGAATGGCTGAAGGACGAGCCAGCTCTCTCGGCAGCCGGTGTGCTGCAACGCTTGACTGAGATCGATCCGGCTCGCTTCAAAGCAAAGAATATCAGAATGGTGCAACGGCTGGCAAAGGCCTGGCGCATGGAAATGGCTGGTTTGGTCATCCTGGATGGTGGCTGGATCAAGAGCTTGCCCGCATCACCTGCCGCCGCGGCGGCAGGCGATGCGGGCATCCCGAAGCCTGCTACGTTCGGTAACATCTACCGGTGAGGCAATATGCGGGGTCAAATCTTCACTTCGCTTGACACGTCTGCACTGGTGCCATGCGTAAACCCTGTAATCGTCATATGTCGAAGCCTCGTTCGGCAACAACATCAACAATCACGCGCTGATCCGGAAGGTGGGGTCAAAACACCGCTTACAGCAAATCCAACATATCGTTAGCGGCAACGGCGGCGGCGGCAGGATATATCCTGATGTAAACGTTGCCCTGTTTTTTTGGGAGGCGGCAACTTGCGCTTCGCGCAAAATGTTGTGAATCGCGGGCATAACCCGGGTGGAGGCTGATTACATGTTCATTGTGAGCAAAATCCACCTCTGGTAGAGGTCCCATCATTTCCCCATGAGGTTACATGTTATGTATTATCATGTTATGCTAAACGAAGATGCGTTCAATTTGTTGCCTATCGGCGCGCATGACAGTGTATCGTCGTTCTCTAAAATAGATCAATGTAAATGACAAAGAACAAACTGGAAACGTGCCTGAATCTTTTTCAATAACGGAAAATTACAATCCCTCCATACTATGGAAGCACAAAGCAAAGGTAAAAAGAAAACCATAATCAACCACAACAAAGAACAACGAGTAGAAGTCGAAATAAACACGAAATCAACAGATCGAAACAAACATAAAAGCTACAGACACGAGCCAGGCCGACAGTGGCAGCTTTGATCACACCCGTGTCACACGCCCCCATGCCACGACCGCAAAGTGATTAACAACCAGGAGGCTTCCCGCGGCAGCGGCAGCTTGGTACCATTCCGACGGGACAGCTACGAACCAGTCATACGGCCCTATCGGACCGTAAGTCGGATCGCGGATCTGCGGGGACCAGCCAGAACGACTGAGGTTAGCAAAGCTTAGGTCCTCAACACATCTATGAGCAGCCTCCTCCCCCATGTAGAGGTACAAGAGCTCAACGACATTGACACCCATGTGCTTTGCGTACAGTTGCCTGCGGGAATTGATGTGGTCCATCAGACCATCTTCTAAGGTGAATGGGTCGCCAGCGTTCTTCCACTCCATCGAGAGAGAGGGGAGAGAATCGGTAAGAACGTTTATGGTATTAGGCAAGAGTAAGGATGCAGACAGAGGAGACTTGTTTGGCTTTGATGAACGCAAGAACAAGTGAGGCCTTTATATAACTCCACGAGCGTTACCCCATTTGCACGTGGCCTTACTTGGCTCTTCGCGCCACGGGAGGAGCGCACTTCCTAATTGGACCAAAATTGTAGACGGTAACAGGGTCCAATGACAAGCAGCACTCAACCCGAGAACCATCTTTAGGATGTAATAGGTCCCTGTCACCTTCTGTGATTGTGTCCGAGAGCGACCCACTCTGGCTCTTCCGGGAATTCGAAGGGGCAACGAAGGGCTGCCCGGATTGGCTAGGGCAATAGCACATGGCTTAGCTTGCTTGATATCTTCTTTGAACTGGCCTTCCAGGATGTTGAAACGTCATAAGACGTTTAGTTGGGGTGAATGGGCGGATGCCCCTTCATTAAATATTGCCAGGGAGCATTGATCCCGATGGGGCCGTGCTGACATAAGCAAAGCCTCGATCCGATCAGCCGTGCTGCTATATATAGGTGGGTGGGAAACTGCTTTCGGTTTTCCAAAACACAAAGGTGCTTCCTTATATCAGATAGCATCGCTAGCCTCTCATCATGTCCAGCCACCCTGTATTCGATCGCCCAGAATTCGACTATACCCATTGTGTCTACGACGATGATAAGGCCAGCTTGGCGACCTCCATCCGAGCTGTGGTGCGGCGCTATGACACTTTTCTCGATCAAGAGCTTTTCCCGGCGCAGCATACGTATGCCGATACTCTGGATCGGTTTGAGGGATGGAAGTTGCGTTTTGACTCTGACCGTGTCAGCCAACTTATGGCGGAATTTCGCCAATTCCCGTGCATGAACGACCCCACGGAGGGCATCACCGAGCAGATTTACCGCAGAGAAGGTTATTATCCAAAATTCCTGAGCGTCGTTGCTGACAATGATTCGTGCATCACGATGTCTACGCATAACAACCTCAGCCATCTCGATCCCCGATATCGCTTTACAGATGAACAGGGAAACCAAAGGATGCTAGCATACGAGGTTTTGCCGTACGAGGATGATTTTTCCCGCTGGGAGGTGCTCTCCAAATATCAGTCATTGGGATGCCCAATCGGCAATGCAAATTACCTGAAGAGATGCATCGTTATTCCAAAAACTGACTTGTTCCGTTCTGAAGGGGGTAACTTTTGGAGTCGCCGTTATTTTGGGAAATTCGATGTGGTGGCTATGGCTCGCGCAGACTTATAGACTAGTCGACCTTGCCTGTTGCGTGTGAGTGTTCGGGGCATGTTGTCTTGCATTTAGTTTGATGCTGTTCGTTTGTCAGTGCCTCATTGTGTTTGTTGGTTGTGCAAGCCGAAATAAGACTGTTGGAATTGATATTCCATGCTCTTTCCTTTTCAAGTAGTTGTGTTTTCGTCTTGTAAGCGCGAAATATGCGCGCCAATAGTAATGAATAAATACCGCCTTTGTATTACTCATTTATTTTCTGCTCTTTGAAACTCATAAATTTGGAAAATCCGGTGTGATATACCGCCTATGGGACGTGCGCTGTATTAGGGCTATGAGGTTGAAGATGGCGGCGTCGTTGCACTGATCTTTCCTGTCGCTGGCCATGGAGGGCCCCGCAAGCATTCGATCCCCGACACCCTATCGACAGCAGCCGAAACGATCCTGGAAGGAGCCGTCTGGAAGAAGATCAGTTGGCGGCACGGCACGAAAGGTCGCCTGACCGCACGCTTTGCTGGTAAGCGCGCATTTTGCGACACCTTTTAGCGTTGAATGATGTGAGGCATGAGGTGTGCACCAGAAAAGAGGTGGACACCATGAAAGCGGATCGATCCCAATCCCGTAAACCTCTCGCACTGACCTAGCCCACCTTTATGGCAGGATATATTATGGCGTAATCTTTCTTCGTTTGTGCATGTGTGCATTTATGGAGTCGTTGTGAGCGCTACGAACAGCCCACCTTTTTTTTGCTGATTGAGACCATGAGATAAGCTCCTTTATCGACAGGAGTTGAACGGGATGGTTGGAGATCGCGCTGATGCCATGGTTGGGGTACGCCTCCGAGGAGGGCCGCCTTGCTGAGAGTGAGGCGAACTGCATGCTTTGTCTATATGAACGTCAATATAGTCAGCGTGAGAACCGTGGATTTAACGATAGAGAAACGGCCGCAAGTTAGCTGCATGAAGATTGTCGGTAGCGGGCGGCGTCGCCGTTTCGCACGAACAAATCTGGCCAGGCCCCACCAGTCCTGTCCCACCTTCGGTGGACCCGGCCTTTGGCGGATGGGGTCCAGCCACATTTGTTCGTGCGGTAAGGCCGGCTGTTGGTTCACCGTCAGCGTCACGTCACAATCGTTTCAGCGCTCAGGACGTGCCTAAAGTTTAGAGCCTGACCGAAAAAGAGTTGAGTGAAATCAGTCAGTTGTGATTCCGTTTGTTTGCTTAGGACGAACGGAGACCATTATGGGCTGGACTGATTTCACCCGGCGGCAATATGTACGACGCGCGAGCCGCTATGCAAGCGACCTGACGGATCGGGAATGGGGTTTGATCGCGTCTTTTCTACCTGGACCGAAACGACTGGGCCGGCCGCGCCGGACGGATTTGCGCGAGGTGGTGAATGCGCTGCTTTATCTTGCTTCGACGGGCTGCCAATGGCGGATGCTGCCGAAGGATTTCCCACCATTTACGACGGTGCAGGTCTATGAATGGCGGGCGACAGGCCTGTGGCGGCGGATCAATCATCATCTGGTGATGGAGGCGCGCGAACTGGAAGGCAAAAAGGCATCGCCGAGCGCCGGTGTGATCGACAGCCAAAGTGTTAAAACCACCGAAAGCGGCGGGATTTCCGGCTATGACGCCGGCAAGAGAGTCAAGGGTCGCAAGCGGCACATCGTCGTCGATACGCTGGGGCTCTGGTCGGGCTGATAGTGCATGGGGCGGATATCCAGGATCGAGACGGTGCCGCCGATCTCTTGAAATCCATTCGTCACCGGTGGCCTTGGCTCAGACATGTCTTTGCCGATGGCGGCTATGCGGGCGACAAGCTCAAGGGGCGGCTGAAAAAGATCGGTCAGTGGACGATGGAAA
>NZ_HF536774.1:105120-108298 GCF_000312665.1 Rhizobium mesoamericanum STM3625
GATGGAAATCGTCAAGCGCTCGGACCATGCGAAAGCCTTCACCGTCCTGCCGCGCCGCTGGGTGGTGGAGCGGACTTTCGCATGGCTCGGCCGCTGCCGACGACTGGCTAAGGATTGGGAGAGATCAATCGCATCCGCCGAGGCATGGATCACCATCGCTCACATCCGAATGCTAACACGCCGCCTCGCAAGATACCGATATCGCTGAATTCTTTTTGAGTCAGCCTCTAAGAGAAAAATGACAATAAGCAAACACAACCGTTCATTTCATTAATGGCCTACTTATTTATAACAAACCATTACAGAAAGCCCGCTGCTATGACGAGCGCTACGACAGCATTAAGAGCTTACAGCGGAAACAAGCACATGCAAAACAAGAAGAAACACAACAACACAACAAACGCAGGCCAATATACGGCGAACTTGAGATCAAGCCGCTATCGCTTTCCCCCATGAGATCACGTCGAACCCCTGATCGCCAGCGCCTTCTTTAACAGCGATGTACCAGTTGAGCCCGGCATCGACGACATCACGCGGAGCGTTAGCCGGACGCGAGGCCAATAGCCTGTAGGCGATGCCTGTAAGGCTACGGTTTGCAGCACAAAGGCGTGCGTGTGCCTCAGTCATGTAGTAGTACTGGAGCGAAACTTCAGTCCCAATATGATTTTTGTACATTATCCTGCGGGCTTCGATCATGGAGGTCAGCGATTCGGGAACGGAACATTTGATTGGTTCGCCAGTGACCCACGCCATTGTGAGAGCCGCTGAATTGTGCTTCGGGATGGAAGAAGGAACGTTTGTGGTGTTCGGCGAGAGTAAGGATGGACACAGAGGAGATTTGATTGTCCGTGGTGAAATGTGAGGTCGAAATAAGGCTTATATTGAGAGGGGCGCTCTTCTTTATTGGACCGCAATTTTTATAATCTCCAAGCGGCACAGTTGTTGCCGTTTCGGTTGCGATAAAGGGCGGCTTTTGGATGCACGTGTGCCTCTTAGGACCTTCGAGCGTGAGTTTTGGACGATTAAGTCCACTCCTGAGCATTCAAAGACCGGACGGCTTGTTGGTCGTTCTTATTGGGCCACACTTTTTAAGGTGACATCCGATGGCTTTTCGCAGCAGGGAAGAGGTCTTCGGCCGCGGTGACCAATAATGTGATCTTTCCCCGAAACTGATTTGCCGGTGACAACGAGTCTCTGTCACTTTCTGTTATCGTTATCAGTGAGCGGCACCATTCTGGCTCTCCCAGAATTCGTAGGGGTAACTCGCTCTTAAAATGAATGTGACGTTTTGTTGACTTACTGAGCGAATTATTGGGTGGCACGTGTGGGCGCCGGAAGTTGTCATTTTCTGTGTCGCACGACATATGACGTCGTTGTCAGTCTACTTCGAGAGGTCTGCCCGCCGCAGTGATTTATTGCCCGCGGATACCAATAGCGCTTGCAAAAAATATGCATTAGTATAACAACAGCAATGGCAAGGTTTGCAAGACAAGGGAAACTAGAGCAACGGATTAACAAACGATGCTCTTCCTGATTGGACCGCATTTTTATAATATTGAAAAGGTCCAGTTGTTGCCGTTTCGGTGCAATAAAAGGCATCCTTTAGACGTGTCCATTCGGTCGCATAGAGTCGCAGCTTCCGTGCAGTTCAAAGGGCACAACTTTAACGTTTTACAAAGGGCGGCCGGATTGCCAAGTCAACAACCCGTCACATCATTTTCACTCATAAATCATACCGACGTGGATAGGACGTTATCTGTCCGTCCCTAGAGGTAACAAAATAATAAATTATGCAGAAGCAAGTGTGACAAGTCGGAATTAGATTCATTGAATATTGCAACAACATTGGGACACCATTACAATGGTGCTGAACTCAGGCAGATGGGTTGAAAATAAGCTTAACATTACAAGTATATAAGTTCGACGATATTTGTACATACACGACAGCGTACTATTAATGAATATGCGTATATTAAGATTCTGCTTATCGCCACGTCTTGGTGCACCTAATTGCGCGTCCAGTCGTTCGTAAAAAATGACTAAATGCAATCAGAAATAATATATACATGCAAACTGGCCTGGCTTTTAATTGAATTTAAAGAGCAGTACAACAACATGACGCCGCTGGCGCAAAAGCAAGAAATAACAACAAAAAAAGATAAATAACAAAAACGGTACACAAATACTATAACAAGCAAACGAAACGGACGTAAACATTGCGATGAGGGCCATGACCAGCACGGCGTGTTGGCTGCGAGGGTGACACCACTACTCCCAACCAGTTGCAGTCGGCCAGTCAGTGTTAGAAGTGCTGGGCCCAGGCCAACTCATCTCTCCATGGGCCACGATGTCGAAGTGCCCTCTTGTTATACAGCGGGTCCATGTACCGTCTCCTTCTGCAGTGAAGCGGTCAGTGGGAAAGATAGCGAGGAAAGACTGCACGTCCTCACGCCACACTGTATTGCACCCTTGCTGCTGGTACTTACTAACTACAGATTTAGGAGTGATCCACGGATCGTATGGAGAGAGTTCGAACGCCAGCACCACCCCAGGAAAATATTTAGTTGGGACTGCTTCTAAGTTCCTGTTTTCAACACAGGGCTGTACAAATTCTGTGGGCAAATAGGCATACAAGAGGGCGGGATCTGCAGGGATGCGATTAAGCTCGATCGTTTCCCTATAGCCGAACATTGGAGTTGCGGTCATACAGGGCAGCGTTTCGAGTGCCCCAAAATCTCTTGGAGGAAGTCCCGCAGCTTGTTCATGAATCCGCGCCTCAGCCAGCCACTTGACCTGAGCCTTCATGACCTGCTTGAGGTAAGCACGATATTTTTTGACTGCCCCCTTAAGGCCTTCGCAGAGCTCGTTTTTGGGCAACCCCGTCAGGCAGATGCTGTCAAAGCTGGGGCGCGTGTAGGTTGGATAGTTGTCTGCCATGGTGAAGGTATGATGGAAGATAAGAGTTTGGTTTATATAGAATGAGGAGAGTTGATTGTGTGGTGGGTGCACTGAGGAAATGAGACTTATATAGAGAGGGGCTCTTCCTTATTGGACCGCATTTTATAATATTGAAAGGTCCGGGTGTTGCCGTTTCGGTGCAATAAAATGCATCCTTTGGACGTGTCCATTCGGTTGCATAGAGTCGCAGCTTCCTTCCGTGCAGTTCAAAGGGCACTAC
>NZ_HF536775.1:0-4633 GCF_000312665.1 Rhizobium mesoamericanum STM3625
ACTATAATATCCTCCTTGCCTTGCTGCGCAGGCGTATCGACGATGATCGCCTGATCGCTTGGTAAACAGGATGCTTAAGGCCGGTTATCTTGAAGAATGGACGTTCCACCGAACGTACATTGGCGCTCCACAAGGCGGCGTAGACGCGTCCCGACCTCCCATGGTGTCGGTATGCGGATGACGGGCTGGTGCACTGCCGGACCGAGCAGGAAGCAGAAGCCGTCAAGACGGCGCTTCAGGCAAGGCTGGGCTTTCCGCTTGCGAACGGAAAGAACTTCCTCGCGATAAAGGCGGTAGATGCAGTTGACGCCGGACCGCTCTCCTAAGCAATTGTAGGTAACTCACACTCACACGTTTTGATCTTCATGTGAATCGCATAAGCCATAGCGCTGAAGGACATAGGCTTAGGCAGGAAAAGCGCGGTCATCATGGCATCCCTCGAAGCTGACATCATAAGATCATTCCCGCCAATGATGATGGAGGTTGTCTTGAAAACTGCGTGTAAGGCGGTAGCACTCTTACTGTGGGGAAGAGAGGATTGCTCAACTAGAACCAGATCGGCTTGTTCGCCTTTTGACATCCAATTGTAAAGCTCTTTAAATGCCTCAAAACCCACAGGCTCATACCCCAGATCGGCGATCTTATTTTCGTACACTTCTCGCAAGATAGGATCTGGCTCAACCAGTGCCACAATTTGTCCGCTGCCACGTGGTGTTTTACACCGACCAAACAAAGTGTCCAGGCTGACGGGCTCCTGCGAGGAAGAAGGCAAATAAATGTCGAAGCGGGTCCCTTGCCCAACAGTAGAAGTAACCTTGATGTATCCTGCAAGTTCGCTAACACGGCTGTACACCGTAGCAAGGCCCAGCCCAGTACCGCCCTTTCGAGAGCGTGCTGTAAAGAAAGGCTCATAAATATGGGGGAGCACATCCTCGGGAATACCTTCGCCATTGTCGCTAACAGAAAGGACAACATATTCGCCAGCTGGCATGACATCATGCGCCGAGATTTTCTGTTGAGCTACAAAAGCTCGACCGACGATGACATCGATCTGACCATCGGCGACTATCGCCTGGGAAGCGTTCTTACAAAGATTCATCAGAATGAGCTGAATATCTAGAGGGCTGCCTTCGATAACGCTCGTCTTGTCAACAAACTTGAAATTTAGCTCAATATTGCGTTGCAGTGCCACACGCAATAAGGGGGCAACCTCAATAACAAGTTCTACGACACTAAAAGGCTTTGCCACGCGTCCCACTTTTCGGCTCAGCGTCAAAATTTGATCGATAATTAGCCTTGCTCTGTGGGACGAGGATATAATTTGATCAACGTATGTTCTAGTAACAGCTGAGCGCCGCAGCGCGGTTCGCGCTGTTTCAGCATACCCGAGGATTCCTCCCAAAATATTATTGAATTCATGGGTTATTTCACCGACAAGCGCGCCAACGGCCTGCAGACGTTCCGCATGCTCTAATCGCCTCTTCAGGATGTTGCATTCAGTCCGTTTGCGTTGGATGTCGATATACTGGCAGAGCCAGGCGGTGGCGAGTTCAAGAAGCTGAATTTCACTTGAACAAAAGCGCGGACGATGTCCGTCGTAGCCTAGGCAACTAACAGCGATTAGCTGATTGGAGACCCGGACCGCTAGCAGCATACAAAGGCCCGGAGTTTCCTTAGGAAAGC
This sequence comes from Rhizobium mesoamericanum STM3625, assembly GCF_000312665.1. Taxonomy (GTDB): domain Bacteria; phylum Pseudomonadota; class Alphaproteobacteria; order Rhizobiales; family Rhizobiaceae; genus Rhizobium; species Rhizobium mesoamericanum. The sequence continues at coordinate 1,684 of NZ_HF536775.1, forward strand.
AACCAGTCTCTCGAGCAGGTAGAACGCGGACTATCGGCCTATGTTCGTCAGCCTCGACGAGAGAGGTTATCTCGTGTAGCCGAACATCGTCCCAAGACGAGGAGAGATTTGCTGCGAAGCTTTCGATAACCTCTTTGTCACCATACTCGACCAACGCTAGCGCGCAACGATCAGCATCAAAAAAGCGCTCAACAATTCTAAGCGCTGCTTGGGCGGACGATTTTAGGCAAGACGCTGTTGGCCCACCTTCCTCGAAACAAACCCTAATCTGTCGGACTAATTTTTCGAAATCCAACCAAGGCCTCGTGCCTGCCTTAAAGTTTCGCCGAGACTGTGAATAGCTTCCGTTTATCCGCATTCATTTCCCCGTGTAACGCTCGGTTCTACTCTGGTGACGCGCTTAGCGTCCCGCGCGTTGCTGGAAACCACGAGCGTCGAATCAGTTCGTTCCAAAAAACACACAGCCATGGCATCACGATGGCTGTTGCCAGTTTTAGGCGAAGTTGTTGGCTTCGCGCTGCGGTTGGGAAATTTAAGATGTCGGCATGTCCCCGTTTTAGGACTGAGAAGATATCCTGCCAATGGACCGGCGTCGACTAGATTTAGGGCCCCGGCGGTTTTGTGTACGCCAAGTGGCGCGGTGTGAGCAACCGGCGGAACCGCGAAGCTTTTAATCTTGCGGCAGCGTTGGAGCCGGTGGTCACATATAGAGACGGTGGATGACGACCTTGGTCGTTGGTCGGCGGCCTGCCTCGCTGCGAACTTGCAAACGTCAGCAAAAGCCGGAATGTGTCCCTGTAACCCGCGATCGTGTTCGGGCTCGCATTGACCTGCTCAGTCAGCCTCTCGGTAAAAAAGCGCTGAACCAACGTCGGTAGGCGTGACGGTTTCATTGGCGCGCCTCCCGTCTCAAAGAAAGCTCTGCCCTTCGGGATGCCAGCTCCAAAAGCTCGGGGATCGCTTTAATATACCAGTAGGTGTGGGATGCGCTCTCATGGCCAAGGATCGTCGTGAGCTTGATCATTTCCTTGTTGGGGTCCAGTCCTTCTCGGTACCAATCGATCATCGTTTGAACAGCGAACGTGTGACGCAAGTCATGGATTCGTGGCCCAACGCCATGTTTCTGATCGCTGAGGCCAGCGAAGCCCGATGGCCTGAGAGACCAAGGCGAAGTTATGACGCGCCGCGCAGCCGCTGATACGCCTTGCATGATCGTCAACTAAGAGAGGGACGGGCAGATCTTCACAAAGCCGGTCGCGCTCTCGAGCATAGGTTGAAGCCGTTGCGCGGCGCTTGAGCTGAACGGGACGATGCGCTGCTTTCCCGATTTGCCGTTTCAGATTGTAATGATGTCTTGCGTGAAGTCGACATCGTCGCGGTCAAGCGTCAAGGCCTCGCTGATGCGAAGACCTGTGACAGCCATCAGCCCAAAGAGCGTAGGATAGGTCAGGCGCCGAATGCCGTTCACCGAAGGAAGCCTGGAAGCCTGGTGAAGGATTTGGCCGATCTCGATGGAAGAGTAGATGATGGGTAAGCGCGAATTTCTGCCCACCTTCTGAAGCTCAGTGCTCTGATGCATGAAGTGTCCACAAAAAAATAGGTGGACACCAAATCATGGATGATACTCCTAAACTGCAGGTGCGGCTTGTTGGTCGTGACGGCCGCCGTCGATATGACCCCGCTTCGCGAGATCAGCTCGTCGCAGCGTGATTAGAGCCCGGCGTTTCGGTCTCCCGACTGGCGCGGGAACACGACGTGAATGTCAATCTCGTTCGGAAGTGGATAAAGAAGGCCAAAGAGGAGCGTCCATTGCCTTTGGTTTCCGCGTTCGTCCTGATTCAGATAGCTACGGATATGCACTCGTCTTCTGCCAGCGGTCCACTGACTAAGGTGGAGCCGGTCGGCAAGCGATCTCATGCATCCAAGCTGAGCGCGGTGCTGCCGAACGGGGTCAGCCTGACGCTGGAATGCAGCGATGTCGATGGCTTGGCGGCAATCATAGGAGCGTTGGGTCATGTTCAGGCTGGGCGCTGACCTCAAGGTCTACCTCCATCGGGAGCCGATCGACTTCCGCGCGGGCATCAACAGCCTTGCTGTCCTGGTCCAGGAGACGATGGCGCTGGATCCCTTTGCTCCTGCGGTTTTTGCCTTTTGCAATCGCCGTCGTGACCGGATGAAGCTCTTGTTCGACCGGTCCGGCTTTGTGCTAATCCTGAAGCGGTTGACCGAGGACAAGTTCCGATGGCCCCGTCGCGAGATGCCGGTGGTCACGCTGACGACAGAGCAACTGCATTGGATCCTCGATGGCATCGATATCGATGCGATGATCCGCCATCCCGTGCGGCAGTATCAGATTGCCGGCTGAGGATGGCGAATTGCGATTGACGCGCGGGGGGCGGTTCAGATTCAAGAATCTGATGACTCGCACCGGCGAACCGAGCATTGCAGAACTGATGGCGCAATTGGCAGCCAATGCTGCCGAAATCGCGGCGCTCAAAGCCGAGAAGGAAGCGCTCTCGCAGCGGGTCGTCAAGCTTGAGGAGGAGCTGGCGCTTGCAAAGCTGCATCGCTTTGCACCCCGCAGCGAAAAGCACATTGATCGTCTCTTCAATGAGGCCGAAGAGGCTGCGGTCGAGGATGACAGCGAGGAAGGCGATGTTATCGAGCTTCCGGACACTGGCCTGCCAGCGATAGAGGGTCAGACGGGAAAGAAGCGTGGACGCAGACCTCTGCCGGAAGATCTACCGCGCGAGCGTGTTGAGTATGACCTGCCTGAGGATCAGAAGTCATGTCCCTGCTGCCAAGGTCAAATGCATCGTATGGGCGAGGCCGTTACCGAGCAGCTGCATATGAGGTCAAGGCAAAGGTCCTGCAGAATGTGCGGTTCAAGTACGCTTGCCGCCATTGCGACCGCACCGGGATCAACACGCCTGTCGTAATCGCGCCCATG
>NZ_HF536775.1:4733-17502 GCF_000312665.1 Rhizobium mesoamericanum STM3625
GGTAGATGGCCACCGGAAGAAAATCGTGGCTGTTCAGCGACACTGCTGACGGAGCCAGGGCCAGCGCTGTAATTTACAGTTTGATGCTGACATGCCGCGCCTGTGGCGTCGACCCTCTGATCTGGCTACGGCACGTGCTCACTGAGTTGCCGCAGCGGGGCGAAGCGGCCGAAATCGGCGACCTTTTGCCGTTCAACTTCTCCAAGACAAATGCCCAATAAAGCTGGGTACCGCTAGCATCCGTGCGCGTTTACCCCTGAAGAAGCCGTCTAGGCGCATCGAAAATCGCGCTTACGATGAAGGGCTTTGGCCTGCGTTTGCGATGAGGAATGAGAATTCCCGGCGGCATTTCATGGCGGCTGTCGTTGCATGTAGCCACGCTGTGAACAGCTTCACGACGCTAGCCATATAGGATGCATGCTTGATTGTGCGCTCGCTCATGCCCCGTTGGACGCGCAGGTATTCCTCGAACTCCGCACGGAGTACGATCCTGCCAAGCTCCGCCTGACTTGGCTCGCGAGGCGGTGCTGCAACGTTCTTGTCGCTAAGGAACCGGACAAAGCTCCTCAGCCGATACTCGGCATTATTCGCTCCGGCTTATACCTACTTGCCGCTCAACAGACAGACGCTCGACCATTTCATCGAGCGTCACGTCCTCCCGGTCGTAGATCATGTCGACGACAAACGCCTCATGTGCATCAATGACCGATGAGCGTCGCCAGCCTTGCGGCCGGGATGTCGGCTCGCCGTCACTCGCTCGTGCGATCCACCGGATCGCCGTCGAAATCCCAACCCCGAACCGGGCGGCCACCCGGCGCGCAGACATGCCCGCAGCAGACGCTTTTAACACGCGTAGTCGAAGATCATCGCCCAGTGCTCGTCCCATCATCCACCTCTTGCGCTGTGGATGTTGAATCAGCTTCGGTGCCCACCGTCACTTCACAATCGATTCGTCGATCACGGGATCTGCTCTAGCTAGGAACAAGCTTGCTGAAAGCGAGAATGCATCTCGCATCAGGCTGCCATCGTACCCCCGTAGGAAACATTAACGTCAACGTCGAAGAAATAGCCGGCACCTCTTGCCGTCTTGATCAGCTGAGGGCTTGTTGGGTCGCCCTCGAGCTTTCGACGTAGTCGCAAAATAAGAACGTCGATACTTCTGTCATATACCTCCTCCTCGCGCACTCGACTGGCGATCAGAAGCTGCTCGCGCGATAAGATGTCCCGCGGCTTTTCCAAGAAAGCCACCAGGAGATTAAATTCACCTGCAGTGAGTTTAATCTCCTCACGCTCTTCCGAAATCAAACGGCGTTGCCTAAGATTAAGTGTCCAATCGGCGAAATGAAACGAGCGGCGATCTTTCGCTCGCGTCACGCTCGGCCGCCCGCGCAAAGCGACACGGATGCGCGCCAGAAATTCCCGCATCCCAAGTGGTTTGGCAATAAAATCGGATGCTCCGAGCTCGAGAGCAACGACCTTGTCCGCCTCCTCAAAGCGATTACCGCTAATGACTATGATCGGAACATCAGATTTTGTCGCCAGGTTGCGAACGATTTCGAGCCCATCCTCGCGGCCCAAATTCAGATCGACGACCACGAGATCTACCGTCTCTGAGGAGAGTACGCGATTAAACTGCCTGCTGTCGGCTAAGGCGGTTACCTTAAAAGCATGCATCGTAAGATACTCGATTATAAGATGCCGCATCGCTACATCGTCATCGATGATAAGAACATGTTTCAAACGGGTTTCACCTTTCGATCTAGCCAGCCGTTTGCAGCTCCGAAATATGCATGGGGGGGCTGTTGAAACGCTCTACTCCTCACTTTTGTCCCTCCACGGGCACTTCTGCGAAACTTCGGTTCCGAGACAGAAATGCGACTAACGCTGATTGAGAAGATCGCCTATTGTCTCACCCTTCCGTCGCGCTTCCGCCGCGAGCCAAATTTCGCCCACCTCGTAGAAGTCACCATAGGCGCGGAAAGGAATGATCACATCAATAGCCGTTGCGAACATGTCAATTAGTGTGCGATCCTCCAAGCAAGCCCCTTGCGTACTGCTTTTCACGAGCGAAAATAGTTTTTTAAAACCCTGAACAGGATTCGCACCATGGATGGTGGAAATCGATCCGGGATGCCCTGAGACGACTTCGCTCAGATAGGCCCATGCGGCATCGTCGCGCATTTCGCCCAGCAGTATTCGGTCCGGCCGCATGCGCAGACTGGCCTGCAACAGGTGCTCAGCGGTCACTGCGCCCAGCCCAGCCCCGTTTTTGGAATAAAGCAGCCTTACGTGGTTCTCATGTGGAATGACGAGTTCGAGCGTATCTTCAATAGTAATTAGCCTTTCCTGCCGTGGGATAGCGCTAATCAAGGTCTTGCTCATTGTCGTCTTGCCGCTCCCGGTGGGGCCGCAAAGCAGCATTGTCAATCTACCAACGACGCACGCGTGCAGAAACTTTTCCAGATCCCCGTTATCATAGTGCAGAAGGATAGCTTCATCATCCTGATCTTGGCGTTTTTTTCGCGTTTGCCACTGATTCCACCTGGGAGCATTATAACGGGACGAAACCTCTTGGAGCCCGCAAACACGCGAGCTTGGCCGTCGAATCGTCAAGCTGACGGTGCCAGATGGTACCGTCGGCGGCAAACAGATTTGCAGCCGCTCACCACTTGGGAGTTCAGTTGCGCAAAGTGGGTTGCGTGGGCCTACGTCTTGTTTTCTCAGAGCGCCTGCTAAAATAGCGATGTCTTCAAGATCATCATAGGAGACGGGCAGAGGGAACTTGATGAAGGCGCCGGCTTGACGCACAAACGCCTCTCCAGGTCGATTTATCGCCACTTCCTCGGTCCTAGGGTCGTCGAGCCATCCCATAATCGGCCTAAGAAGGAAGCGCAGCTGCGGATCCACCTCCATTTGCATCTATCCCATCTGTACGCATAAGTTGGACTGGTTAGGGGTGCCGATCCCGCCCCCGTTTCGCATCGCCAGTCATGTGAAGCTGGTATATGCCTGAGAAATCGAGGTCCCGAGCGACGAAAATGGAGATCGTGTCACCCTGATCTTTCTTTAAGGTCGGCGGTATGTTGATAGTGGCCTTCATGGCTGTATCGGCCGCCTGCTCACCATTGTTCTGGAAGGTGTTCAAGCTCATTCCGCCACCCGAGCTGCCGGCATAACTGCTCGCGGCCTGGAAGGCACCTTGGGCGACACTCAAAAGCATAGCCCCGCTAAGGCGCTTCCAGAGGTGATTATCGACCGTGCCCGGCAAGCCCGAACGACCCAATTCGTCCGCGCTTGGTGATCCGAGCGAAATCATGACATGGTAAGGTGTCTCCGCACGATCCCAAAGCACAAAAACGCGTGTGTCCCCCTGTTGTAAACCACGCTGGATTTCTCCAACGACAATAGTGCCGCGATCAAGAAGCACGACATTGTTCGTTGTTCCACGAACATCCTGGGGTAGCAAGCATTTTACATAGCCGGCCAAATTTGTGTCGATCGCCGTTTGCAAAATGCACGGAATGATCGTTCCCTTGGTCACCATGAAGTCGGGATGAGGCAAGAGTGTAGCCAGTGTGGGCTGCAGCTCGTTAGCTTTCATGCGTATCGAAAGATCATTCGCGGCAGGCACTTCGCCCTTCGCCAAAGAGCTGTTTTCCCCATCGTCTTCACGTCCCGGGTGGTCCAAATCGCCCGGTTGAAAGGGCTTGCTGCTCCCTTGATCACCACTCGTGTACGCAAAAATCGGTGTCTCTTCTGGCCGCGCTTCGTGCCCTTCCGGCTCCTGTGCTGGTGGAGAAGCCGTCGGCTGCACAGTCTCCTGGGCAACCGAGGGATCAGGCGTAACGTCAATCGGAGCCGGATTGAACGGCTCGGTGTTGGTGGAGATCATGGGTGGCGGCGATGCATCCCCATCTTCCTTTTTTTGCCGACCGCCGAGCCAAATGAGGCCAAGTGACAGCGCGAGAACTACACCTGCTACGATTAACCTGTGAGACCCTGAAAGGGCTCGACGAGGTAGGTCGGAGACTAGGGACCCCGGCGCATCGACATCATGTGTGGATTGCTGATTGTCATCGTTCACCCCGCCCTCTCCTTTAGGACACGCTTCACATCAGGCCTCACAGTGCCGCTTTCAGGTCTTCTCCCAACAGCATCATAAGCGGCATTCCAAATGCATAATACTGTGTCGCCGTCCCTCAGACGCCAGCCACGGGAAACTGAGGAGATCTCGATATAGCTTCCTTTGACTGAATAGTTGGCGACAGCTTCCTTACCATCCGGATTGATCGTGTAAATGGAGGGCATGCGTATATTGCCTGGGAAGTGGAATACCGTCGTAAATCCGTCGTCGAAAACTTCGACCGGCAGCAGCGAGTGATCCCCTTGTGCAACATAGTGCCAATTCTTGTCTGCCGCACCAAAAGTCTCGTTAGGTTGATCCAATAGCACCTCCGCTCTCCGTTGATATTGTGCGTCCGCACGCACACGGTCGGCCACCGCCCTTTCTTGCGCCTCCTTGCGGCGAGCCGCCGCGTCGTCGGCAGGGTAGGCAAATTGGACGCTGTAGTAGAGATCGGGCTGCTCTTTACCGAGGTTGGAAAGCGCCCTGGAAGAAATGCTGAAGACATAGCGTCGCATTCCGGACTCGCTTGCGGTCAGCACGATCACCGGCTGTGACGGGAGCACCTGCCTAGCCTTGAGAAATAGATAATTTCCGCGAGGAAGGGCCGCGAGATCTTTGCTATTCGAAACGGCAACTGCTGTAACCGTCTCGTTGACCCCGAATGTTACGACCAAAGTGGCACCAACAGCCGTCGAAAGACGCACAACTTGGTCGGGATTGTAAGCCAAATAACGCATGCGCGGATCAAGTTTGCCCGCCGTCGGCGCGTCTTCGGCCTTCGCGCCAATTGCAGCGAATAGTAAACATAACAGAGTAAGAAATATTTTTTTCGTCATGGTTGGCTTTGGCCTGCGTTCGAAACGGTATCTTCCGTTGTCTGGTAGGAGGTGACAATTAGGCCTCCTGGATTGGTCAGTCTCAATCTGCCGGGTAAACTAGTCACTTTTTCATAGCGAACTGTGGCAGTCCAAGTACTCACCACCGGCATTTTTCCGTCAACGATTAGGGTTCGTTTGTAGCGAATTTGCTGCACATCCGGAGTGATATCACTTGTAGCGATGTGTTCGACCTGCAGCCTGCCGCGTTTGCCGAGGATAACCTGAGGCGAACTTGGATTCGGATAGTTGAAGAATTGCTGGTAGTCTTCGCGCACTGTCGGGGCGCTGAAGTTCGAGACTAGATCATAGGCGTACTGAGCCGTATCGGCATCATAGCCTTCACGCAGCCGAACATATTCCCACAGCGCGGCGTTAACGACGGCCTTTTCTTGGGTCGCAGGCAGTCGCGAGACGGATACCTCGCTGTCAACGGTTCCGTCTGGCCGTATCCATAGATATACCGGCACGAGCCTGATCAGCGGCACCATGGTGGCGATGGTGAAGGCTTGTGCAACATTCCCCAAAACCGCGAAGGCGGCGACAACTGCAATGGCTTTGGACAGACGCCGCACTGATTTTGCTCGCGCAGTTTGGAAAGCTTCCACTTCCTTGTAGTGCTCAGCCAAAGTTTCCCGGCCTACCAGCAAGGCGTATTCGGCCTCCTTCATTGCGTCCAACCACGTTGCTGCGTTGTAAGATCAGATGGCGCAGGCTGCCATCGCCCCTCATTCAGCGGGAATATTGGGCCTTTGCAACTCGCCAGTTTGGCATTTGTCTGACAGGCCGCTAAAGCAAGAGCTAGGCACAGCAGGCAATACTTCATCGAGTTTCTCTCCGTTGAATACTCGGCCTACTTGGCACCGGATTTTTCCGGCGCTTCACGTCGCTCTACTTGAGCGAAACGTCGGTACACGCTGTTGGGAGATGGGGCCGAGCCAGCCCAATAGCTGCCTGCAATGTTGCCGGCAATTGGCGGCAAAGCTACGATGAGAGCGTTGCCGGTCAGAAAGAACATGTCAAGTTCATAAAGGCCGATGATCTTAGCCGCGGTCGTACCAAGAACCATAACCACGCCGAGCATAATGGCTAATACGGATATTTCGGTTGCAATGACTATTGTCGCAACAACATTTAGCAGCAGAAGCAAAAGACCATAGGTGATAAGTTGTCCAATCCACTTGGCCGCTATATCGCGGGTGCGATCGAAGATATATCCTACAAGCACAAGGGGGCCAATCGCCAAAAGCACTTTCGTGAGAATCCCGACGGTATCAAGGATCCCAAACGTAGACCAGAGTATGGCGTAAAAGCCCAATTGCGCGCCCTGAAAGGCAAGGCTGTCCTGCCCATTCATTGGCCCGATTTCGGCCGCGACTCTCTGAAATGCAGCCTCTGTTAAGCTGAAGATTATGTCTAACTGGGCAGGCATGGACCGTAGCGGCAGGTGGCTGCCACTAACCTTCTGAACAAAGTTTGGAATAGTCTTTTCAAAAACTGAAACCACGTAATCGTGGTAGTTTGCCTGCCCAAGGATAAGGGCCACCACGATGGTAACCGTGATCACGCGCGTGACACCGCTGCGCGCGTCGGTTGCTCCACGCATTACCAGAACACCCTGGATAATAATCCAAAGAGTGACAAATGCGGCCAATGGCGCCCTTACCGCATCCTGGATCGTACCCAGCATCTTGTGTAGGCCGACCTCAAAAGCCAAACCAAAGACCTCATGGGTGGCCGTAAACGGCGCGGCAATCGTGAATTTCATTCGCTAGGGCCTGATCTTGACGTCTCGCCACGGAATATCGAGTAAGGTGAACTCCCGCCCTGGAGTGCGCGGATAGCGGTATGACTTAGCCCGCTCTCAGCGGCCGGCCCCAAAGATGATGGCGGTCTTTTGATGCTCTTTGCGTTGTGCAGCCGCCTCTTCTGCCTCGTGAAGCCCGGCCTGTGCGGTCGCCATCGTTAACAAGCTGGTGGCCTGAACATTTTGAATTATTGCGTCGTGGACCTGCTTGAGAAGCAAACCGTTGGTGACAGTTGCCTGCATGATGTTACCGGAGCGAGAAAGCTGAGCTGATGTCTCCGCATTTGCCGACAATCGCTTGTCCATTGCCTCCAGGTTATCAGCCGCAATTCCGGCGCTGTTCGCAGAACCGGCAATCTGCGACCGCAGCAATCCCGCTTCAGCGTCGCGCCCAATTATGGCGCGATCTGCATCATCGACAATCGAACGTGCCGTTGTCGACATAGGCATTCGCGCAGAGAACATTTCCTGCTCCAGGTTTCTAGTCGAGGGATACTGGTTTTTCTGATTGAGCGAAGTTAGCAGTCCGGTGACGCCAAAAGCAGACGTTAACATCGCCACCATCGTTACGGTTTGTTCGAGACTAGCTGCCATCTCGAGCGCCGTCGTCAGCGTCTCGAGTTCCGTCGCCGGATCGGTAACAACGAACTGCGCCCGCGCAGGTCCAATCGAAAGAAAGCTAACAGCGAGGGCCGCAGTAGCAAGTTTCGTAGTCTTCATAGTTCCCACCTTTGATCAATCTCGTGCCTCGGGGTAACGGGTCATGAATTCGTTAAGCCAAGCGGATGGGTTGTCTCCGTGAGCCTCGCGAAGCTGATTGGCGAAGCGCACCGTGTTGGCGCGCCCCGAAAGCACCGCGATATATTCGCGCATTTCCCGCAGATCGAATTCACAAACGACGCTTCCGCTCTCTCGCTTCAGCAGAAATTTCCGTTTACCCACTGTCATGTCTTCGCGGATCGCCTGAAATTCCCTTTCGGTACATTTCAGTCCATCGATATAGGCCGATCGATCTGCCGTAGGTGATGGATAGAATATTTTCGTCATACATTGCGCGACAAGACTGGCTCCTAGCTGCGATTCCAGAACATGCTCGGGTTGTTGCGTTGCGAGTATCAGCATCCCATTGTTCTTGCGAACCGTCAGTAGGAACTTGTCGATCACCGCTGAAAATTTAGGGTTCAGCAAGTATGCGCGAAACTCATCGCAACTCATCACAAATCGACGGCCGTCTACCATGGCTCCAATTCGATGCAAGAGATACGCTGCCGCGGGAGCGCATACTTCCTCATATTCGAGAAGATGCGTCATATCGAAACCAGTGATTGAAGGATCCAAATTTACTTCGTCCAGCTCTCCGTCGAATGCCCAGCCTAGCGCATGCCCTCTGCACCAGCGCTGGAGCCTCGCTCCTGCACCTTCCGCCGGTCCATGCAGTAGAAATTCACGCAAACCCGCAATTGAGCGCATGTGGGGATCAAACGAGAGCTGCCGTTGGATGCCCCGCATTAGACGCCGATTCTCTTCGGGCGTTACTCCTCCATGGCCATCACTCTCAATGAGCGCCACGATCCATTCGCGCAGAAAATCATGTGAGGCGGCAGAATTTTCCAAGCCACGCAACGGCGCCAATCCGCTTGGCACTCCTCTGCGAAGTGCCAAGTACGTGCCCCCAGTCGCCCGAACCAGGAGCTCACCGCCGCGGTCCTTATCGAAGAAGACAACCGCACCGGGGCGGTCAACCATACTCTGCTCAAGCATAGCTAGGATAAAGGTCATGAGCGTCGTTTTGCCCCTTCCGACGGGGCCGAATATCGCCGTCATGCCAACATCGTGCTCATGGGGGATGTAGTTGAAAGGCGTACTACCATTGGTGCGAAAGCAGGCGATCGCGTTTCCCCAGTGACCTAAGTGGGAGCCCTCGGGAAAATTCTCGAATGAAACCAACCCAGCGAAGTTGCGCGATGTGATCGCTCCTGGACGCGTGCGCCACTTATAGTTGCCGGGCAGCTGCGACCAATAAGCTGCCTCCATGCCAATGCCCTCTTGTACAACGACAGCTCCCGCATCGGCCAATCGCGTCCGTGCTCGTGCACCTCTATCGGCAAGACTATTGAGATCGTCTGCATATACGCAAAGGCTCAAATGATGCGACCCCATGACGAATTCGTTGCTCGCGAGCGCGTCCTCGGCCTCGAACAATTTGCTGATTTGGGTGACGGCTTTGTCGCCAGAGCTCGTCATTTGGCTGGATTTGAGGCTGAGTTTGGCGTGCGCTTGCGCGCGCGTCAGAAACGAAAAACTTTGCGTCAGAACAAGCGGAAAATCGGGAGATAATAGCGTGTTGAGCATGCCCGTTCGCGTCTTTGCGGGGTATTCGCGAAACGAGTAGATAGATCCAACGTAACTTTCTTTTGGTGTTCGGATTTCAAGTCCTCGCTTGCCGCAAATAACTCGATCGACATATAGCGAGGCGCCGAGCGAACCACTAACGACTGGAACCGGCGTGAATCGACCGGTCATTATTAGCCGCAGGGCTTCGCCAATTTCCGTGAAAACCACATCCTGCTTCTCACGAATACCAAGACGACGCAGGCCATACTCTTCGAGAGCTCCAGCAACAACCTGCCAAAGATCTTCCAAATTCCTGATTTGACTTGTGAGATCGTTTTCGTTTTTCCTGTAGAATTTGGTGAAATTCCTCCTTACCTTGCCAAGCTTGGTGCGGGGAAACACGATCAGAGTAAGGAAGTAATCATTGCGAAGAAGTTTTCCAGAAAGCACGCGCTGCTCGAAAGCTTCGCTCAGACTGGCAGAGAAAGCGCTGCGGAACCGTCGTTCAGGTGGTGGCGGTACATCGTGATGACGTACGAGATGAGCATATATCGATACATGATCATCGGCGATATTGCGCAAAAGCGTATTAAATGAACGGCAACGTGCGTTGCGCATTTCGGCATCTTCGAGTTCGAACGCCACACCAGTAACATGCGCCATCGTCATGACCGATCCATCATCCAAAAGGACAATATGGTCGCTGATGTGCCCAACGTAAGGTAGATAGACCTCACCTGACCTTTCGGTCGTGCCACTTGCACCGAGCATCAGACCATCCCTCTCCCGCGCGCGGAAACCTTGATCGGATTTGGGCTAACGCTTGCCCCACCCCAAATCAGACCATCAACGCTCCTTCCCGCCGTCTGCAAAAACAGCAGGACGACGCTGGCAGCATTATAGTCTCGTTCCACAACAAGCCGCGCTCCGAACCACAAGGGAACGAGTACGATTTCGTAAAGCGGGTTCTGAATAATAACGATGACAAAGCCGGCAAACATCATGAATAGGCCGGCCAACGTTAGCGGCACCCCAAGAAACAATGCGGGCCGTGTCGCCGCTAAGTAAAGAGTTGCTTCTTCCAGACGGTCACTCATCAACCGCCTCCAATCAGTGTTTTGCCGAGGAAGCTGGCCCCAAACATAATGACAATCCCCCCGACAACGCCTGCGACAAGACCAAGTGAAGCGCGGCCGAACATCCAGGAAATTCCGATCGCCACGATGCCAAGAACAGCGAGTGACTGGCCGAACGGACCAAGGATAAACGTGCATATGTTATTAACCATTGTGACGGGGTCGGTGCCACCACCTGCAGATTGGGCCGCGACAGGCCCAGAGAAGAAGAGGCTCCAACACATTGCGCCACCCACGCCAGCTATCAAGCGCATCACCACGCTCGACAAGGAGTGGCGATTCAGATGCAGGCGGTATCTCTCAAAGCATCGCATCATTGCGGGCCTCCTTCATTTAAATCGAACAAGAGTTGATTATCGTCTTCGGCTTTGCGCTCGTCCTGGTCCGGCGGTGGCGGACCGGCTGAACCACTAGCCCCGCCCTCTGGAGAATGACGATTATACGAACCCCAAACATCCCATCTTGCTTCGGACCTCGGCTTCTCCCGGTCATGTTCTGGCTGCTCGATTAACTGTGGGACGATCTGTTGAGCCGCCATCTCGACTTTTCGCACGTAGCCGTTCGCAAAGCCGTGAGTGAAATCACCGGTATTGTAGGCGGAGATCGCCCGACGAAGCGCCAATTGCTGGTCCTCATGTGTGTGGCCGCCAGCGTAGAGCCTCTGGAGCAAGTTTGCGGCGGCAGACAGCGACGCGCATGGTTGAAGGGCTCTGTCAGCCGTCAGGCCTAGGAGAGGAAAATTTTGCGAATTGATCTGCATAAGTCCGACATCCAGTGAATGTCGTGAGTCGAGGCGGCCTCTCATGACTTGAGTTGCCTGTGCCCGATTCTGCCAGTGAAGCGTTTCGCCCGTGGTATTGTCATGGACGGCAAGTGGATCAAAGCGAGACTCGACCTTAGCGATCGCAGCAAGCGTAGCTGGAGCAACTGACGGGGCGCATTCGCGCGCGAGATATTTGAACTCGGCAAATGACAGTGAGGCCGCGTCACTACTCGACGCGCATGCTGAGGCCAGCAAGACGATCGACAGCGGCCCTTTTGTCAACAATTCCTGTCCCCACGTTTATAACCAACACAGTCTCTTCGGTAGGAAGAGATGTCACCAAGTTCACCATCATCAGGAGCGTCGGTTACACTTTGATTTTTAATTTCTTCTTTTCGGTTTCATTTGAAGCAAAAACCGCTTTCCAAGCTTGGACGTATGCGCCAAGCGTGGGCATCAAGTGTTTCCGGGAAACCACTCGGTACTGGTCAGAACCAATATGCTCGCAAGCATGGCAGTTCGCCTTGGCGACGAATGATCAGCCGATGCAACGGCATGGACTTCGTGCACGATCAGCTCGCAACCGGAAAGAAACTGCGGATGACGGTGGTTGACACCTTCTCGCGGATGCTTGCCAACTTGATCCGCGTCACAGCTATCGAGCGGCAGATGTCGTGTAGACCTTGGAACGGGTATGCCGGAATGTCGGCTATCCAAAGACGATCAGGGCCAATCACGGGAGGAAGTTCGAACCTCGCCATTTCAATCGTTGGGCGAATGCCTAGGCGTCCTTGGATTTCTTATGAGCACATTATCCGTCAGCTTGCATGGGCGTGAATGTTTGAACCAGCATTGGTTCCTCACCCTTGCGGATGCCCCGTAAAAAATGGAGGATTGGCGTAGAGATTACAATCCTGTTTCATGACACCCATCTTTCTATGTTGTTGAAGGAAATAGGTTTTTCTTGATCTGATCCCGCGGGATGGCGAGGGTTCTTCCGGGCGCGATCGAGGATCTGACGTGCTTGTGGGGTCGCGAGTTTTGAACGGCTGAAGATCCATGGGCCATCGGGTAGCGGATGGGCCCCCTCAATATCGCCAGCCTCGGCCGCCAGACGCAGCGCCTTTGGCGTTATCCCGAGCAACTTCGCCGCACCGCCCAGAGCCATGGCTCGACCCCGTCGATCTGGGGACGGAAGACCGGAATCTTGCGATATGACCTCAGCGCGGTGACCCGCTCCCGTGTCCAGCGATTGCCATTGCCGGTCGTCCGTTGCAATTGAGGACACCGGCAATCTCCCCCGCCTGACGCGCCGGATCGCCGCCGCCTCAAGCTCGAAGTTTCGGCTTGCCCTGTCTCCTTCCGCCATCAGGCAATCGTCTCTCGCGAAAGATGCGATCTCGGGCCGTAGCCGCGCCTCCGCTTCTGCCGCAGGAGTTGGAGGAAGAGCCCGACCGCTTCCTCCTCCTTCTCAAAATGATGGACCAATCTTTGACCGCTGGCGCCGATGCGGCCCCATCGGCGGATCAGACAGGCTTGGCCGAACAGGTTTGGCTCGATCGACATCGCATAATAGCGCGCCATGTTCTTCCTGGCGTCCGTGCGTTCGACATAGAGCTGGTAGGGCTGCGCGATCATAACAGGCAGAATCGGACAAGGCAGACTCCGCGTCCAACAAGATATTTGAATCGGTCGGTGTTCATTGATTCACGCCGGTGATGGATTGGT
>NZ_HF536775.1:17602-24143 GCF_000312665.1 Rhizobium mesoamericanum STM3625
GATCACAAGGAAGAACAGTCTATTCGCTGGCAGCGAGGGCGGCGGACGCACTTGGGCGACGCTGGCCACGCTTCTCCAGACGGCCAAGATGAACAACGTCGATCCGCTCGACTGGCTCTCACAGACATTAACCCGCATCGCTAAAGGCTGGCCTGTATCTGAAATCGAGGCGCTCATGCCCTGGAACTTCAAGCCCCACGCCATGGGCTAACCGCTTACGATTGGTGATGGATTGTCGAGTTGAGGCTGATTGGGCGAGCCGCCTGTGGCGAGCGATGCTATGAGCTGCGCTCACCGAACCGCTTGCGGGTTTCGTCCCATTCGGGTGACGCCCTCTCGCGGCCGCCGCTCGGCGGCGGATCATTCCTCGGTAATGGTCGAGCATCGGCAGCATGGCCGGCTGGACGCCGGGTACGGACACGGCACCTGACCGCGCCGTGGTCTACCTCTCTCTGACATCCCATTGTGCACCCGCCACGTCGGCTAGCAGCGGGGCATTACTGCCCCGCCGCCCCCCTAAGAACCGGGCGGGCGGATCACTCCGCACCCGGCTTCAAGCCATTCTCCAGCGCCACGATGTGGCACCGGGCTACCCGGCGGTATGTTTCGCACTCTGACGGCGGGCGAAATAGGTATCCCATGTGGGATCGAACGGGTTCGCCAGCGCCTGGATTTTGGCATGGCTCTCGATTGAGACCGCCGCTGCACGGACGAGGCCAATTTGGAGTCCTCCGTGCTAAAATCCCATGACTGACTGCCGTTGGCCCTGAAATACCTCCTCCTGATCCACCGTGCTCCTTTTTTGGAGTGTCGTCGGCACGCCCATCTCCAGAGCATGCGCCAGATGTGGAAGTCTACCGAAGAGAAGGTCGCCATCGCCACGACATGACGGTGATACATCGCCCATCCCCGAATGATCGGGTCAGTTATTTGTATCAATCCTTCCTGCGTGATGGCAGCGTTGCCTTTGATGATTTTCCGGACCTTATCCAGCAGCGCCTTGATGCTGCGTTTGGACGTCGTAATGAGAAGCTTGCCGTTGTACTTTCGCACATTCTGGCCCAAAAATCGAAACCATCCGCTATGTTCGTAATTCTGGTTTTCTCGCCCGAGAGTTCCAGACCCCGAACAGCAAGAAATTTCCTGATCGCCGGTAAGACCTTGCGTTCCTGCACCTCTTTCGAAGCACTGGTTACGACAAAGTCGTCAGCATAACGGATGACGTGGGGCTTGGCTTTTTGATACGTGGGTTTCGACGATCCCGCGCTTACATCAACTGCGGCCTCAAGCCCGTCTAGCACTCTATTAGCGATCGTGGGCGAAATCACACCCCCTTGCGGGGTCCCCGCCCGCGTGTCGAACAGAGTTCCCTCTTCAATATATCCGGCTTGAAGCCACTTCCGCTGATCGCGCCGGATGCCATCGACGTCAAAATTCGAAATGCTCCAGCGCTATCCGACGATCCGGAAACTGGCACCCCAATTCCCGTCGACACTCGTATTCCGCGGTCACGCCGTGGCAGCGAATCTTTTGCGGGCGCTCTCCGTGATTGCCGATCTCTACCGCACTGGGAAATTTGCGATCCCGGACGGAGCTCCGATCTCCTTTGCCCCCAAAGGCTGGAAGCCTCTCAGTCTGCGGGATGGCAAGAGAGCCTACGAACTCTGCCTGTTCAGCGAGCTGAAGCGCCGGCTTGATGCTGCCAATAACTGAGTGGAAGGGGCGAAGCGCTTCCAGTCCTTGAAAGCTTTCTCATTCCCAGGCCGACACTCGAGCTGAACCGCGTCCGGTTGCTGGAAGGCGACATCGCCGCGAAGTTCCTAGGTGCGATCCAAGGTAAAGCGGCTGCGATCAACAGACCACTTCTCGTTGATAGCACGCTGATCAGGTGTAAGGAAAGGTGATGTGACTCGAATAGTCTGCCCTCCGACGAGCGGTAGCCGCTGTATAAGGCCGGGGAGTACCTGATAGGCAATTCCTCCAGGAGGCGAGACCTCGGTAAGCTGCAGGCTTGGATTTGAAGCCTCGGTAGAATTACAATTATAACGTGATATCGGTTTGGTATGTCACTGTTCGGTGCCACCTTGAAGCGTAGATTAACGTCGGAGTGTAATCATGGATCGCGATAGACAGCGGGCACGTACAGCTGGTAATTCATCCCGAGATGGCGGCGGTGCGGAACGAACCAGTCACTTCCCAAATGACCTATTGGCCGAGGTGGCAAGCCGCCTACCCACCCACGATACATCTGAAACGGCAAATAACCTCGCGAACTTTGAACTCACGAGCCGATCCGCGCGAGAGGCGGTTCAGGCAAGCCCCGTTGGCACGTTTCACCAGCGGATCAACCGGCTCGGCAGCTCAGCGCGAGCGTTGCACGACAGGGCCCTGGCTCAAGTTGCGCCGGACCAAGGCGCACCAGACCGGGTGTTCGCACAGGCCGTAGCTCCCGTGCTCGCGCCAATATTTAGATTTCAGACTCCTCAGAGAAAAACAGACGCCGTCGACCGCATTCTGAACATCGAGGCTCCGAGAAATCAAGCCATGGCGCTCGCCAAGATAGGAGACCACTTGGGTGACCTAGACAGTGCAAACAGAAGTCGTCTTATCAACCGAGCGGTCCAATTAACCACCCACTCGGCAGACATGGTTACCCGGCACAATGCTGCACGCGCCCTTTTGAAGGGATATCATCACTTGAGCGCGGGGCAGCAATCGCAATTATCAGTCGACTACTTGCAGAGTGTCAGCACGCTTCCCGGTGACGAGCCGCTTGCAGCGTCTGCATCTCGCCGCGTGGCACAGGTGCCGCTTCCAAGTTTGGACAGGAGGATCGACGAGGCTCAGGTCCAAGCTCATGGGCACGCAGGAGAGCAGGGACCCATCTCTCGAACCCAACTGAGAGGTATGCGAGCGACCGCGGAGAACCTCAACAGGGCGGATAGTGACGCACGGTCGGAACTGGCGTCTTCCTCCAGAAGCAGAGAACGAAATTGGGGGCGATGAGTTTCACTACCGATTCGCCTTAACAGTATCACGTTGAGAGTGAAGGCTCGTTATTGCAATCAGGCACCTTTGGCTGGAACGCGACAGGTCCCTCTATCTCACCGAAAGAGACGTGCTATTTCCCAGCACCGGCGCCGAACATCCGCCCCGCAACAAGGTGATATGGTATTGTCACGTTAACTGGGCTGCGGTTGCCTGCCTGACGGGTTGGGCGTAGATTTCGGCATGTATTCACGAGATATCAGCTTCAAGCGTGACCGTTTTCCGCCACGGATCGTTTCTCGGTCTGGCTTATTTGCGGTTCAACCTTAGTCGCGTGAAGTTGAGGAAATGCTGCTCGAGCGACGTGTCATAGGAGGCAGTCCGCCGCTGGATTGCCAAGTTCGGACCCCAGATCGCACGCAACTTGCGGCGGCGGCAGGCGCGCCCCGACGGTATTTGGTATTTGGACGAAGTCGTCGTGAAATGCGCTGGAGAGAAATTCTGGCTCTGGCGTGCGGTCGATCAACATGGCACCGTTCTCGAAGAGATATTGCAGAAGCGGCGTGATAAAAGGGCAGCGACGCGCGTGCTGGTGGCGTTAATGAAGCGCTATGGCTTTGCTCCCAAACGGAGCATCACCGATAAGCTCCGCTCCTATGGTGCAGCAAAGGCGGAAGTGGCACGGCCTTGACCATTGGTCGCACAAGTGCAGCGCGACAACCAAGATGAGACGCGCATTGCCTCGCCTGAACTGCTCCCTGAGAATGGGTTATTGCCTCATCTAAATTGCTCCCGACGAATCAACCTCGGGAGCTGTGATGAGGAAGGTAAGCATGGCGACACGTGCGGAATTGGTGGCGGCGATCAGTTGTCGCTATGTGTTAGGCGGGCGGGCCGAGAAGGCGAGGATGTTGGACGAGTTCGTGGCCCTCACGGGCTTTCATCGCAAGCATGCGATGCGACTGCTGCGAGGAGAACGCGAACCGGCCAAGGGTGGTCCTCGGCCAGGGCGCCGGGTTTACGGCGATGACGTGCGGGCAGCGCTCGTCGTTGTTTGGGAGGCGTCGGATCGAATTTGCGGCAAGCGACTACACCCCCTGTTGCCAACACTGATCGAAGCGATGGAACGTCATGGACACGGCGATATGAATAGCGAGACGCGCCGGCAACTCTTGACGATGAGCCCAGCGACGATCGATCGGGTCCTCAAGGAGATTAAAGCGAGCGCCACCGGTCCGCGGCGCCGGAAAGGATCAACAGCGATTCGGCGTAGTGTTCCCGTTCGAACCTTCTCGGATTGGGATGACCCCGCACCCGGGTTTGTTGAGGCTGATCTCGTTTCTCATTCCGGCCCGTACGGGAGGGGTGCCTTCTCGCAAACGCTGGTGTTGACCGATATAGCCACGGGCTGGACGGAATGCGCGCCGCTGCTGGTTCGCGAGCAAACGGTACTGATCACTGCGTTGGCCGAACTGCGCAAATTGCTGCCGTTCCCGCTGCTGGGCTTCGACACTGACAACGACAGTGTGTTCATGAACGAGAGTGTTCATGAGTATTGCTTGCGCGATAATATCGAACTTACCCGTTGCCGCCCTTACCGAAAGAATGATCAGGCATTTGTCGAGCAGAAAGAATGGCGCGATCGTGCGCAAGATCGTTGGATGCCGACGCTTCGAGGGGCTGCGAGCCACTCGGGAACTGGCCAAGCTTTATTCGTCAATGCGGTTGTTCGTGAATTTCTTTCAGCCATCATTCAAGCTGAAAGAAAAGCACCGTGACGGAGGCAAGGTGATCAAGCGTTATCATCGTCCCGCCACACCCTTTCAGCGGCTGCTTGACGACCCACGCACGCCGGAGGATACATGCCTTCGGCTCAAGGCGATGTACCTGACGCTCGATCCGGTCCGACTGCTCCACGACATGCGCCTGGCACAAGAGAGATTGGATCGACGGTCGTCATCACCAGCCACCTCCAACAACGGCCTCGTTATTCCGCAAGTGGTCGCAGCAAGGCGGCTGGTGCCAGCTCAACTGGAGCGGTGCGAACCAGTCCTTCGCTACCTGCGACGCCAACAAGAGAGGATGATCGGCCACAACCTGGCCAGCGTGACGGATAATTACACGGCCAGCCAGTACAACGACTTGGACGCTCTCGCCGATGAGACGCCAGGGTACGGAATAGCTGTTCGTGTCGAGATCGATGGCGCAGTCCGCCTGCACTTTGCGCACGAGGTCGCGTAGTTGTCCAAACGGTGCGCGGCCGCCGGATCAACAAGCGAGAGCAGTGCTCTTCCGGGGGCGAGAGCGGCTTGTTCATCAGCGTACCGAACTGGTGAATGCCCTGCGAGCCGTTCTCTACGAATTTGGGCAGATCGTTCCGCAGGGCATCGCCCATATCAAGCGCATTGATGCAATCATCTGTGATGAAGCGATAGATTTGCCGGATGTCGTGCGGGAGGAATGCCGGGATCTACTCGCGCAGATCGCAGAGAAGACAGCCCGTATCGAAACCAGGACGGCACAACTTACCGATGTCTCCAGAGATAGTATCGCTGCAACACCTCTTCAGACGATGCCGGGTGTCGGTCCCATGATCGCGCTGGCGGTTGAGGCATTTGCACCAGCAATGACGACTTTCTGGTCTGGGCGCGATTTTGCAGCTCGGCTTGGACTTGTACCACGACAATTCTCTTCTGGAGGCAAGGAGCGGCTCGGCCGCGTGTCGAAGGCGGGGCAGGCTGACATACGCAGGCTTTTGATCATCGGCGCCATGTCGCATGTAAGAGTGGCAAACCGTAAACCGCCAGCATCAGGCTCATGGCTTGCCCGAATGCTGATGGGCAAGCCAAAAATGCTCGTCGCCATTGCACTGGCGAACAAGATGGCACGGACAATCTGGGCCATGCTGACGAAACAGGAAGATTACCGTGAGCAAGCGTTGCCGGCGATGGCATGAACCATGCCGCGCCGATTACGCTCATACTGGTGAAAGAGGTGTGAGAAGTCGATGACCTGAATGGGCGCAATGATCGAACCGATCTGGATCAGGAAAACCAGTTAGCACTATGAGCTTTACAGCTCGGAAAGTAGATTTGGACCTGATCCGCAGATCACCATACCGGCCAGCGGTCTTTCGAAACGCCGCAATCAAAGGCCTGACAGAAGACCGCACTCGATCACAAGTTCAGATGGACAAAAACTTCTTGCATTACGGGCGGCAACCACAGAAGCGCTAAGACAGCGTCGTCGATCCTGTCCTCATCGATCTCCATGCCGCAATGATAACATGCCCGCGGCCTAATATCCTGCGGCCTTCAGCGTATGCGTACGCTGAATAATCGCCCACTCGAAATCAATCAGGTCAAAACTACGGCGGGTTGCATATTCCGATGAAGCCGGCCACCGATTCCGATTTGAAGCCGGCCAGTCATTCCGATTTCATTCCGGCCAGCGTTCCGATTTGAAGCCGGCCATTTCTCGGACTGATCCTGGGTCTCGTTGATGTTTGGATCGGGTTTTGTTTCAGGTCAAGCGTGCGGTGTTTCAGGCGCAA
>NZ_HF536775.1:24243-28242 GCF_000312665.1 Rhizobium mesoamericanum STM3625
TCCTGTTATGAGGATCGGCTCGGGCCCATCCGAGCAACCCTCGGAAGAGCAGTGTAGGGCGAGCCACCTCACTCCCGAAGAAGGACATACGGTCTTACCGTATAGCGTCGCATTCACACTTGAACAAACGAACAAACGCCACACGATCATATATCCTGGGGGGGGGGGGCACTGGGGGGCTGTCAGAGCCTGGTCAAGTCTTTTGCCTTTGACGGTTGAGCATGGGTTTCTCTAGTTAACGACAGTAACCTGATGTCGTGAATAGTAGGCTACAACGAAAGCCTGTGAAATACCTATAAGCAGCGTAAGCCACCGAGGGTCAACAGTGATGAATTCTTGAATTCTTCGAAAGGCCATTTTCTGCTGCAAAATGATTGGCTGCCGTTCGAAGCAAAGCCATCAAATGTCACTGTCGAAATTGAGACCGAGGAGGAATGGCCCTAGCTGCCTGTAAAGGTCACTCTTTGTCTTTATAAGCCTCAGCACTTTCGATCCATCCCTCACGAACACAATTATCCTTCTTTTCATCTCATTTCCAGCCTCTCCTCCTCTCAATGTCGTGGATCGTCGGAGAACCGGTCAATGCTACTGTTGCTGGCGCACTGACAAGCATGATCGAAGCCCGCAGGATTATGTACCAAAACCATGCTGGGCAGCGTAACGTCGGACTCATCTACAAATACATGACTGAGGCGGATGCACGTTTTTGTGTCGCCAACCGCCGCCTTACCGGCGTCACCTCGGTGACGTCGGCCACATCTCCGGCTGACCCTCCGCGTGAATGCATTAATCGCGGGCTTACCTGGTTTATCGCCGTTCCTGACGGTTCAGGCCCCTCTGCCATCAACGTTCTGTCCTGGGGGAAAGCGATAGGGGGGTGATCATGTCGTCGTGGCCTTGCTCGAGTCTGTAGCGTTATGTTTTTTCGGTCTGCTTGATTTCGTGTTGTTTACAATTGCTACTTCGTTGTGTCTTTGTCCTTGATTATCAAGGTTTTGGGTTATTTTGGTTTGCATTATCGCTCTATAGTATGAGTGATTGTACCTTTACTTATTGCAATAAAAGCCGGGCAATCCAGTTTGTTTTACTTGCTACTTTCATATTAACCTATTTTACCAAGGAAGATAGACCCGTCGTAATACGCGCCAATAGGCAATGATTCAGTCCCAACATCATAATAATAATTTACAAACTCGATGAGGAAAGTGGTAGGACCTCCACCAGAAGTGGTTTATTTTGCTCACAATGAACATCGAGGCCATAAGGCCTTCATAACCCAGACAACCAGTCTCCACCCGGGTTATGCCCGGGATTCACAACCTGACGGAAGCCGTAAGGCTTCCGTCTTCATTTTGGCGCAAAGCGCAAGTTGCCGCGTTCTAAAAAAACAGGGCAACGTTTACAGCAGGATATCACCGCCGCTGATCATATGTCGGATTTACTCCGACCTTTGCGTACGCAACCGAGGACGCTTTTAGTTACCCAGATTTCATTCGCCCAAGGGCGACGGCTTCCTGATCCTGGAAGACTGCGAGGTTAGAGCAGATCCTGTTCACATTCCTCCGATGTGAAGCGGGGGATCAATGTGCCGACGGCATCCCATAACCGCTTACCGTATAGTGTCTGGCCTGAGACCCTGAACTTCCTCCAGATTTTGGTAGAGTCCGTTGCAACAAGGAGACGGACGGAATGAAGCGTTTACGGTTCACGGAAGAACAGATCATCGGGATTTTGAAGGAGCAGGAGGCGGGTGCGAAGACGGCAGATATTTGCCGCAAGCATGGCATCTCGGACGCGACCTTCTACAAATACAAGGCGAAGTATGGCGGCATGGATGTGTCCGATGCCCGCAAGCTGAAGGCGCTCGAGGACGAGAATGCCAAGCTGAAGAAGCTGCTCACCGAGTCGATGCTGGACAACGCGATCCTAAAGGATGTTGCTTCAAAAAATGTATGGTCCGCCTCCGTGCAAGGTTCGCGACATCGCAGATGACGATTCCAGTTGCATAAGTGTATCCGGCCTCTCGCAAGTGGGCTGCGGTTGCAGCCAGGCCATGATGAGATCCGCACACGCCGTTCCCAATAAATGGTTCGGGCACGAAGCCCGCTTTTTTGCACAGGGCTTACGGCATGTTGATCCACTGTTTCGTCATCACTCTTCCCGAGCCTTGCAATCGAGCCGGGAGCGTCAGGCGAATGCAGGGTCTCTGCGTTCGTATAGTGCTCCAGGCCTGGTCAGGACAACCCAGACAATACTTGCCATCTTAGCGGCAAGAGCAACGACAGCTTTGTTTGGGTGCATCCGGCTTTGAAGGCCGTCGAGCCAGCTCCCCAGTCGATCCTTCGTCCGATCGAGATGCCGAAAGCACGACCGTGCGCCATGCACGAGAAGTTTGCGAACGTAGCGGTTTCCCCGCTTGCTGATGCCGAGAAGCTTGTGCTTCCCACCCGTTGAGTATTCTCGAGGGACAAGGCCTAGCCATGCAGCCAAGTCGCGGGCTTTGTCAAATTGCCGACCACTGCCAACGGCTGCGAGAAGTGCAGTTGCGCCTAGAGCTCCGATTCCGGGGATCGTCATTAGCCGTCGTGCGGCATCCTCGCGACTAGCGATAGCTTCGATCTCGCGTGTGACGTCACCAATCCGGTGCTCCAATTGGCGCAAATCCGCAAACAGATTTGCAAGCAACTTCCGCATCGCCAAAGACAGATCGTTCGAAGCGTCTTCAATGACGTGTGGAAGATCGAGCTTGAAGAGGCCAGCTCCTTGGCGTAGCGCGATCCCAAATTCAAGACAGAAGGCCCGCATTTGATTGATCAAGCGTGTTCTCGTGCCGATCATCTGGTCACGCACCCGGTGGAGGGCTTGGAGGTCTGCCTGTTCTTCGCTCTTGATCGCCGCAAGCCGCATCGTCGGCCGCGTCGCTGCTTCGGCGATCGCCTCCGCATCAATGATGTCGCTTTTGTTCGACTTGACGTAAGGCTTCACGAATTGCGCCGGGATCAAGCGTACTTTGTGCCCCAGCGCCTGTATTTTCCTGGCAATCCATTGAGAGCCGGCGCACGATTCCATACCCACGATAGCCGGCGCAGCACGTCCAAAGAACTGAAGCAGCGTGTCCCGTCGGAAGCGAACCTTTTGGACAGGCGCTCCGTCGCTTCCGAGGCCGACGACGTGGAATATGTTCTTACCAATATCAATTCCGTAAACAGCCGCTGGGCGCGGCACATTGCGTTTTGGCATTGCAACCTCCTCGGTTTGACAGCCTCATGATGCTACGGGAGGACGAGACGGACCATCCCATTAATGGTGACGCCCGATGTGAAGCGGGATGCAGTGGTTCACGTCTGTGCGCAGCATGGGGTGAGCCAGCGTCGGGCGTGCGAGGTTCTGTCGGTGGATCGGTCGAGCATGCGATATCGCAGTGTTAGGCCCGACGATGAATCCATCCCTGAGGCGATGAAGAAGGTGGCGTCCGAGCGCCGGCGCTTCGGCTACCGCCGGATCCATGTCATGCTGGATCGGCAAGGGATCGTCATGAACCTGAAGAAGCTCCGGCGGCTTTATCGGGAAGAGAAGCTGACTGTGGGCAAGCGCGGCGGTCGCAAGAGGGCTTTGGGAATAAGGCGACCTTGGGCCTTGCCCTCACACCCCAACGAGCGCTGGAGCCTGGATTTCGTCAGTGACGCCTTCACAGACGGCCGCCGCTTCCGGGTGCTGGCGGTCGTCGACGACTTCACCCGCGAATGCCTGTGCCTCGTCGCAGACACATCGCTGTCTGGCGTTCGCCTTGCCCGGGAGTTGGACATCCTCATCGCAGGCGAGGTAAGCCAAGGACGATTGTCTCCGACAACGTCACGGAGATGACCGTAAGCGCGATTTTCCATGCGCATTGACGGCTGCTTTATCGCTAGATTGCCCCTGCATGGAGAGCGGCATCCGGCTCGACTAGGCGCTTGAGTTTTTGGAGAAGTTGAACGGGAGCAGGTCGCCGATTTCGGT
>NZ_HF536775.1:28342-33849 GCF_000312665.1 Rhizobium mesoamericanum STM3625
TGAATAGCCCCTAGATTCGTAGACACCTTCTTTCCTAATTTTGAGGCAAGAAGAGCATCATGAGCAAATCGAATTTCAGCGAAGAGTTTAAGCGTGACGCGGTGCGCCAGATCACGGAGCGAGGCTATCCGGTTGCGGAGGTGTCGCAGCGTCTCGGCGTCAGCCAGCATTCGCTCTACGAATGGAAGAAGAAGTTTGCTGCGCCGAACGCCAAGGGCAACGACGAGGCCGAGGAGATCAGACGGCTGAAGAAGGAACTGGCTCGCGTCACCGAGGAGCGAGACATCCTAAAAAAAGCGGCCGCGTATTTCGCCAGGGATGCAAAGTGAAGTACGCGTTCATTGCTCTGCATCGCTTGCAGTTTTCGGTGCGGACGATGTGCCGCCTTTTGCGGGTTCATCCGAGTGGATTTTACACCTGGCTGAAGAACCCGCTGAGCAGACGAGCCAGCGAGGACAAACGGCAGACCGATCTTCTCCTGAAAGCGTGGGAGGAGAGCGGCAAGGTCTACGGCTATCGAAAGCTGCACGACGACCTTCTCGACCAGGGCGAGATGTGCTGTCCGAACAGGGTCGCACGTCTGACACGCCTTGCCGGGATCAAGGCGCAGATCGGCTACAAACGCCGCCCCGGCATCTACGGCGGCAGGCCTTCCGTCGTCGTCGATAACTCGCTCGACCGGCAGTTTGACGTCGAGGCTCCGGACACGGCGTGGGTCACAGACATCACCTACATCCGGACCTGCGAGGGTTTTGCGTATCTCGCCGTCGTCATCGATCTCTATTCCCGCCGGGTGATCGGCTGGGCGATGCAGAGCCGCCAAACCACCGACGTCGTGTTGCAGGCTCTGCTCATGGCTGTGTGGAGGCGCAAGCCGAAGAACAAGGTGCTGATCCACTCGGACCAGGGTTCGCAGTTCACCAGCATGGACTGGGCCTCGTTCCTCAAGCACCACAATCTGGTTCACTCGATGAGCCGACGCGGCAACTGCCATGACAACGCGGTGGCCGAGAGCTTCTTCAATCTTCTGAAGCGAGAGCGGATACGCCGCAACGTCTACCGTTCACGCGATGAAGCTCGCCAGGACGTGTTCGATTACATCGAGATGTTCTACAACCCGAAACGCAAGCACGCCAGGAACGGGATGCTGTCACCCATCGAATTCGAGAAGCAGCAGAAAATCTAACCCGAGGGTGTCTACGAAACTCGGGGCTATTCATACGTCACAAATGAATCATCTGTGTTGTAACTTGCGCGAATTCCCCACCTAACCAAAACCGGCTCACCGGACGCTCACGTTCATCAAAGCATTGTCTCAATAGCTGATCTGTCCGGCGAAATGGGGCGCACTCCACAGAAATAGACCACACTCATCGCTGGGCAACATCACGCCCAAGAGTTCGCAATGAAAATGACACTGGAAAAACAGGCCGCTTGAGGCCAGATTGAAACCCAAGACTCTCCCGAAAAATGGAGGGAAGCCGGGTCTCAGGTCATGTCGCATTCACACTTGAACAAACGAACAAACGCCACACGATCATATATCCTGCCACTGGGGGTACCATGATCTCCGGACAATCTAAAAAAAGCCTTCCTGGACGACGGTTATGGAGGTGATGGCTTCTGGAAGAAGCAAACAGAGATGTTTTAATAAAGGGTGTACAGCTGTCAGAGCCCGGTCAACTCTTTTGCCTTTGACGGTTGAGCACAGGTCTCTCTAGTGAACGACAGTGACCTGATATCGTGAATGTAAGTTACAATGAAAGCCTAAGAAAGACCTATATGAATCCCGTCAGGTTATATAGTATATCAAACTTTGCTCACGTAGTGAAAATTAAATATAGCAAGGGGTTTAGCCGAAAGAAGTCGAACTAAACTTCAACGAATTACAACATCATAACCACGCCATTTGTTCCCGCCGTTGAGAAACAAAGATAAACAACAAATCAAAATCCAAATCCAAACAACTAATGAAGACCAGACATGCACAATACGGTTTGATTCGCCAAGGCATCATCGATGGCACTCCAGCGATTATGCCAACTTATAGTAAAATTTGACAATCGAAAATACAATATTCAAAGTGCAAACTTAGAAACCTATTCACTAAGCTCCTCAAAATCGACGTTAGCATCAAGCAGTACTGGTGCGATAGCTATCACGTCAAACGAGCCAAGGCCACTGCGTCTGAATAGGAACTTATCGCTGTCATAGTAGAACCAATTAGTAGCTGGAATAACGAGGCAAGATTCAATGTCGCTATCTTCGACTATGCCGCATCCAACACTATGGTACCTTTCCACGATCGCCTCTATGGTGGAGTAAGCCGCATATGGTGGTATGTCCACCGCCAGTATCTTCCTTTGACCATCGTGATCTAAGAATCTCATATGATCTGGGATGTCATCCAGGCTTTGTGCTCGCAGACATGCTTTCGCATTCGCTTCCGGCATATATATGTACAACAACTCCGCCTGCTCCTCCTTCATCTCGATTTGTTCCAATTCATTGCTGCCGGCCCAATGGTTCATGCATGGATATTGCGAGAAAACCTCCGCTGATTCGCTATTAAATCCGCGCAACTCCGCCTTAAAATTCCAAGTGCATTGCGCACCTAACAGACGGGTAAGAAATTCACTGTATTTACTCGTGTCGTGATCTAGTCTTTTTTTCAATTTCTCTCTGCTGGTTGGCGAAAGAATATTCGAGCCACGAAAGCGTGGGCGCTCATAAACCGGAAGGCTGGTGCGATCTGCTGTTGAGTTCCCGCTGCTGCAGCATGATCCCATTTTCGGCAAACCGAGTTGCGTCAGTGCCTCAGAAAGTGCGGCGATGGGCGCGCTTACGGTGTAGTTGTGCCAAGAAGGAATATGTTGAAGAAGAATGGTTGTTGTGAAGGGTTCTGAAATGAACGTTTATTAAAGAGTGGTGCTCTTCCTTGTTGGACCGCCAATTTTTATAATTTAATCGGCAGAGTTGTTGCCCTTTCGGTGCAATAAAAGGCATCTTTGGAATGTGCCCCTTCTGCCGCGTAGACTCTCAGCTTTTGCGCAGCCGTGGCCTATCGCTGTGGTTCAAAGGGAACAACTTAAGCGTTCTGCAAATCGCTATCAGAATTTCTCCTGCCGGTTTGGGGTATGCCGAAGGTCATTTGCTGCACAAGATGTCACTCCGCTGGGGCAAACTGGCTTTTGGCGTGTAGGAACTCCCACCTCAATAATTGGACCGGTTACTCTTGAGCGCCCCTTTATTGTTGAGAAGAGACGAGCCGCGGTATCCTATGCTAATATCCTTATACTTCTCCCCTCTATAAATATTACCTGCTGTACTAAACACGGCCACAGATCAGCGTGGCGTCGTATTTAACACTCCCACTCATAATGAGCTTTCCGGCTTTTGACCGACCGAGGTTTCAAGGTGCCGTTCTAGATGATATTAATGAATGGGGTCTACTGCGACCTGTTTTCGAGGAAATCGTTTGGAGGTATGAGAGCTTTCTCGAGAATGAGCTTGTGCCAGCGCAAAACGACTATGCCGATACATTGGAGTCGGATGAAATCTATGATGCAGACCCAAGTTGGCATGAGGGGCTCAGCGGAGTTGAGACTGACGATCTCTTAGAATCGTTCCGCCAAATTGCATGCATGAACAACCCGACCGAGCACGTCCTAGAGCCAATTTCGGCAAGCCCTAAAGTGTTGTATGTCTACGTTGATGAAGAGTCAGTTTCTTCCGTCCGACGTCAACATCTTGGTTCAATTTCCTCTTGCTTTCGGTTCTCTGATCAGGGGGTAGCAAGGATGCTTGCATATGAAACTCCGCCGTATGCTACCGATGCCTCTTTTCCGTCGCTTCGGTCAGTGGTCAGCAAATATCAATCACTGGGATGCCAGGGTGTGAGGCGCACCAGCATTACGAGGTGTCTCGCCGTCCCCTGGACGCCGCTCTTCCGTGCTGAAGGAGGGGGCTTTCACAGCAGGAAGTATTTTGGCAGCTTTGATGTGCTGGCTAGTATGCGGGCGCGACATCACCCTAACTAATACCGACATTTATGGCCGCCCTAGAGGTTGATGATAGTTGTTTTATGACTTACCTCAGGATTATGTCTCTATGATCGTTGCTTTTTCAGTTTCTGTGCTGTTATTGCTTTCTTGGTGCGATGCTCGTTGTACACGTTTCTTATTAGAAATAAAGTTCAGTCAGTTTTTACGATTTTATTTTTTGCATCGATCTATTCTGAGGCGAACAGAGCCACTATGCGCGAATAGTTGTGATATAATTTATTGTATAATTATGCTGTAACCGATAGTCTGCCTCGGAACTGCTAATCTTAGTATTCTTGCGACATATTTCCAATTCTCTTGTTTTAATTCTGGAACACAGAGCTTATGCCCACGGGCCTAAGGCGCGGGCTTTGTCAGCAGCCTGACACGAGCCGGCAGGCTTCCGTTTTTCATTTGACGCGAAGCGCGTAAGTTGCCAAGTGGCCGCGTCCAAAGCCGAGGCAACATCTACATCAGGATATATCCTGTCGCCGGTGTTGTTACGTTAAGTTTCTCTGCCTGAAAAGGTCAGCGGCGCGTGGATATTCAGTTGACACAGGCCGCAATTTTCCATGCATCGAAAGCTTCGCTTGACAGGTAGCGAATTGTTTGCGCGGCGACGGGACGGAACTGAAAAGCAATTACGGTTCGCTGAGTGCATGGAGACGAACCGTTGCAACGTGCCTGTGATTGGTGGCCTTGCATGGTTCGTTCCCGTTTTCGAAACGGCAGATGGCTGTTCTCATTATTGAGGCCCTTGTGCGACCAATGGTCAAGGCCGTGCCACTTCCGCCTTTGCTGCACCATAGGAGCGGAGCTTATCGGTGATGCTCCGTTTGGGAGCAAAGCCATAGCGCTTCATTAACGCCACCAGCACGCGCGTCGCTGCCCTTTTATCACGCCGCTTCTGCAATATCTCTTCGAGAACGGTGCCATGTTGATCGACCGCACGCCAGAGCCAGAATTTCTCTCCAGCGCATTTCACGACGACTTCGTCCAAATACCAAATACCGTCGGGGCGCGCCTGCCGCCGCCGCAAGTTGCGTGCGATCTGGGGTCCGAACTTGGCAATCCAGCGGCGGACTGTCTCCTATGACACGTCGCTCGAGCAGCATTTCCTCAACTTCACGCGACTAAGGTTGAACCGCAAATAAGCCAGACCGAGAAACGATCCGTGGCGGAAAACGGTCACGCTTGAAGCTGATATCTCGTGAATACATGCCGAAATCTACGCCCAACCCGTCAGGCAGGCAACCGCAGCCCAGTTAACGTGACAATACCGGGCAAGTTGATGAGTGGATCATCGCTCATTGTGGCGATGGTTTCCAGTGTCATGTAACCGCGAGCGCTGAACAGCCACTCATCATTTTGCTCCAGCA
The DNA here is from genome assembly GCF_000312665.1 of Rhizobium mesoamericanum STM3625. GTDB lineage: Bacteria > Pseudomonadota > Alphaproteobacteria > Rhizobiales > Rhizobiaceae > Rhizobium > Rhizobium mesoamericanum. The sequence continues at coordinate 33,765 of NZ_HF536775.1, forward strand.
GCAGAGCGCCGACGAGCCCGACAATGGCATCGTCGTTTGGGAATATGCCGACGACCTCGGTCCTTCGCTTGATTTCTCCATTCAA
>NZ_HF536775.1:33949-38945 GCF_000312665.1 Rhizobium mesoamericanum STM3625
TTCAATCGCTCAATCGGGTTCGTGCTGTGAAGCTTGGTCCAGTGCTGCTTGGGAAACGTCACGTAGGCGAGGACATCTTCCTCGGCGATGTCTGCGGATTTCACTAAATTGGGACAGCGATTTCGGAAAGTCGCGGACAAGCGTTTCGCTAGACTAAGTCACGCACATCGGATGTGATCGAGCTCCGGTTGCCTTGTTGCTGCTACCGGTGATTAATTTCGGTTATTTCGCCACCGGTCAAGATCGGCGGTGTCTTTCGTTTCCACATGCTGTCAACTTCGAGCGTTATGCGGTGTGCGTTGTGAACAATACGGTCTAAAATCGCATCAGCAAAAGTGGCCTCTCCAATCATCTCATGCCAGGCAGCCGCAGGAAGCTGAGCCGTGATCAGGATCGACTTCCGCCGATATCTTTCTTCGAAGATTTACAGCAGGTCGAGGCGCTGTCGGTCGTTCAAGGTATGAGTTCCCCAGTCATCCAGTACCAGCAACTGAACGCGTGCCAGTTCGTCTATGAGGCGCGGAAAGCGGCCATCGAGCCGTGCAAGTGCAAGATCCTCAAACAGTCGTGGCATGCGAACGTAGAGCACGGAATAGTCGAGGCGGGGCGCCTGTCGTGCGAAGGCGCAAGCAATCCATGTTTTTCCGGTGCCCGTTTGGCTCTTCAGAATCAAATTCTCATTTGCCTTCAACCAATGCTCCTTGTGCAACGCGAGAACTTTGCGACGATCCAGTCCGCGGTGGGCGCTAATCGATGTCTTCGATTGAGGCATTGGCAAAACGAAGCTTTGCCGCTGCCAGCCGATTGCTCAGCCGTTTGTCTGTTCTCATGGCAATCTCGCGATCGAGCATCAGACCAAGGCGTTCGTCGAAGCTAAGATCATTTCCATGAACCTGTTCGCTAAGCTCGCGTTAGGCCGTCGCCATCCCGGCAAGGCCAAAGGCGTTCATCTGGTCGATAGTTGGGTGTGTCAGCATTTGGTTTCCTTTCTCACTGGTAGTAGGTTTTGCCGCGGATATCCGTCTGGATGCGTCTCACGGTATTCTTGCCACAGCAGATTGAGCGTCACGCCTTTGCGCTTCAGCTCGCTGGCAATCTTTGGCCAATTCGGCTTATCGGTGTCGCGTGGAGGTCGTCCCATCTGGCGGAATAGTCGCTGCTCGAGAACTTCGTCGTCGTCCAGGCCAGGTGGCAGCGGCCACATGGCAAGCCCAGCTTCCCGAGCTCGCAACAAGTACGTCGAGATCGACGTCTTGCTCATCTTCAGACGTTCTGCGACTGCCCGTATCGGCGGTTCCTGCTCAGCCGCAATATCGACCGGATGTCCTTCACGTCAGTATGTCTCGCTTGCTTCCGTCTGGACATCAGATCCTCGCTCAATACACGAGGGCAAATTGCCAGATCGGCGCTCACGAAAATCGAGATAAATCCGACACAACTTCTGTCTGCGACTTAATGAAATCGCTGTCCGGAACTTTGTGAAACCCGCACTGTCCAGAACGTTTCGGCACTTTTGGCCTGATCTGATCGGCGACATTGCGCCACTGTTGGCTGGCGGCTTTCGAGGTATCTTGGGCAAAGGCCGTTGCAATGAAGGCTGAGACCACGCGTCGGCCACTCTTGCCGGCATGAGCCAAGGCATTGCGCATGAAGTGAACTCGACTCGACATCTTTGCCAAGTGTCGGAAAGGACTATCGAGATCGCCACCTTGACACCTTCATGCGCATCGGAGACGGCAAGCTTGACGCCGCGCAGACCGCGCCGGGTGAGCTTGCGCAGGAATTCCGTCCAGATTGGCTCGGCCTCAGAGGTGCCGATTTCCATACCGAGTACCTCCCGACGACCATCGGTGTTGACACCGACCGCGATGATGACAGTGACGGAGACGATGCGTCCGCCACGCCGGCCTTAGCTGCCGTTTCGAAAACGGGAACGAACCATGCAAGGCCACCGATCACCAGGCACGTTCAACGGTTCGTCTCCATGCACTCAGCGATCCGCAATTGCTTTTCAGTTCCGTCCCGTGGCCGCGCCGCGTAAACAATTCGCTACCGTCGGCTCGAAGCTTTCGATGCACGGAAAATTGCGGCCTGTGTCGGCTGAACATCCACGAGCCGCCGACCTTTCCAGCCAGAGAAACTTAACGTAACAACACCGTTTGACCTCATCATCGATCTCCTCACAAAGCCGCGAGACCTGGCTCTTGGAGATGCCACTCATGCCCATCGCCTTGACCAGATCGTCAACCGAGCGGGTTGAGACGCCTTGGATGTAAGCCTCCCGGATCACGGCGGTCAGAGCCTTCTCGGCCATGCAGCGCGGCTCCAGAAAGCTCGGAAAGTAGCTGCCGGTGCGAAGCTTTGGAATCCGCAGTTCGACGGTGCCATCTCGGGTCTCCAAGTCGCGATCGCGATAGCCGTTACGCTGAGCAAGTCGAAAGTTATTCTTCTCGCCGTAGGCCGCACCGGTCTTCGTGCCAACCTCCAGCTCCAGCAACTTCTCCGCGGCAAAGCCAATCATCTCGCGCAGCAAATCCGCATCAGCGCTCTCCTCAACAAGCGAGCGGAGGTCCATCATGTCATTGGTCATCGGTGGTCTTTCCATCCTAACGGAAAAAGCCGATGACCACCGCTATCCTGCTACAGCACCTCTCGGGACGTCATCGAAATTCCTGACACTCCCCCGAAACATCTTCACCGCTGCCCTAAATGCACGAACAAACCAGCGCACGAGTGCATAAACAAAGAAAGGCTACAAAGCGATATATCCTGCCTGCCTGCCTGCCTGCCTGCCTGCCTGCCTGCCTGCCTGCCTGCCTGCCTGCCTGCCTGCCTGCCTGCCTGACCTGCCAGGGTAATTTCCTCCAGATTGGATTAGAGTCCGGCCTGATTTAGGACGGACGCATGAAGAAGCAGAGATTTACGGAATAGCAGATTATTGCGGTGCTGAAGGAGCAGGAGGCTGGCGCGAAGGTGGCCGACCTTTAATCGCCGCTGGATGAAAGTTCAGTGGCAGGTCATGCCAAGCCAAACCAAGCCAAAAGTTGGATGTGACGTGTTGTTGACTTAGCAATCCCGCTGCCCTTCGCAGCTCGCTTAAGTCGTGCCCTTTGGACTGCACGGAAGCGGCGACTTCTACGGCAACCCTAGGGACACGTTCAAAAGATACCTTGTAGTGTGTCGAAACGACGCCCACTGTATCGGCCAGAGATTATAAAAAAATCGGTCCAATTATAAAAAAAATCGGTCCAATAAGGAAGAGAGCCCCTCTCTATATAAAGCTAATTTGTCAGTGCATCCACCACACAATCAACTCTCCACATTCTGTATAAACCACACTTTTATCTTCCATCATACCTTCACCATGGCAGGCAACTATCCAACCTACGTGCGCCCCCAATTTGACAGCATGTGCCTGACGGGGTTGCCCAAAGACGAGCTCCGCAACGGCCTTAATAATGCAGTCAAAAAATATCATGCTTACCTCAAGCGGGTCATGAAGGCTCAGGTCAAGTGGGTGGCTGAGGCGCGGGCTTATGAACAAGCTGCGGGACTTCCTCCAAAAGATTTTGGGAACCTCGAAATGGTGCCCTGTATGACCGAAACTCCAATGTTCGGCTATAGGGAAGAGATCGATCTTGAACGCATTCCTGCAGATCCCGCCCTCTTATATGCCTATTTGCCCACAAGGCTTGTACAAGCCTGTGTTGAAAACAGGAACTTAGAAAGCGTCCCAACTAAGTATTTTCCTGGGGTGGTGCTGGCGATGGACCTCTGTCCATACGATAGGATCATCACTGCTAAATCTGTAGTTAGTAAGTACCACCAGCGATGGTGCTCTACCGTAGAGCGTGAAGATATGCAGTCTTTCCTCGCAATCTTTCCCACTGACCGCTTCACTGCAGAAGACAATGGTGTATGGACCCGCTGTATAACGAGAGGGCACTTCGACATCGTGGCCCATGGAGAGATGATTTGGCCATCCTCTGTGCCTGACACTGCCTGGCCGACTGCATCTGGTTGGGATGATTAGTGGTGTCACTCTCGCCGCCAACACGCGGTGCTGGTCCTGGCTCGTCAATGTTTACGTCCGTCTCGGTTGCCGATTATGTTATTTGTTTTACCGTGGTTATTTCTCTTTTTTGTTGTTATTTCTCCTTTTTGCGCCAACGGCGCCATGTTGTTGTACTGTTCGTTGAATTCAATTCAAGTCAAGGCCAGGCCAGTTTGAATTATATATTCTTTCTCGCTTTTTTCTTATATTATTTGTGTTCTTGTTATTTCTATTTTTTCATGAGCGCCGATAGGCAACAAATTGAACGCATCTTCGTTCATCTCCGTTATCATAATACCTAAAATGTAACCTCCATGGAGAGGCGATAGGACCTCCATCAAGAGGTGTTTATTTTGCTCACAATGAACATGGAAGCCTGTTGACCCGGGCAATCAGCCTCCACCGGAAGCCGTGAGGCTTCCACCTCGCCCCAAAAAAACCAGAGCAACATCTACATCAGGATATATCCTGCCACCATTGCCGCTGATCATCATATGTCGGATTTGTTCCTGCCACCATTGCCGCTGATCATCATATGTCGGATTTGTTCCTGACCTGCTACGGTAATTTCCCCCAGATTGGATTAGAGTCCGGCCTGATTAAGGACGGACGCATGAAGAAGCAGAGATTTACGGAAGAGCAGATTATTGCGGTGCTGAAGGAGCGGGAGGCTGGCGCGAAGGTGGCCGACCTTTGCTGCAAGCATGGAATTTCCGAAGCGAGGTTTTATAATTGGAAAGCCAAATAGGATGGCGAATTGCGATTGACGCGCGGGGGCGGTTCAGATTCAAGAATCTGATGACTCGCACCGGCGAACCGAGCATTGCAGAACTGATGGCGCAATTGGCAGCCAATGCTGCCGAAATCGCGACGCTCAAAGCCGAGAAGGAAGCGCTCTCGCAGCGGGTCGTCAAGCTGGAAGAGGAGCTGGCACTGGCAAGG
>NZ_HF536775.1:39045-44992 GCF_000312665.1 Rhizobium mesoamericanum STM3625
GGAAGAGCCGCTTGTGGTTCACAAGGTGACCCTCACGCCTGAGCAGCACATGTAGGCGTCGATATCCAAAGCGGCGGCGTTCATGGGCCAGCGCCTTCATCCGCTCGCGAAGATCATGGTCATCGCTGCGCGTGGTTTCGTAACGGATCGTCATCCGGCAAAAGCCGATGGCTTTACACGCCCGCCGTTCGCTCATCCGATGTTGGTCCATCAGATGCGCGACAGCTCGCCGCTTTGCTGCGGGCGTCACCACTTCTTTCCCAAAAGGTCTTTCAAAGCTGCATTGTCGAGCATGGCATCCGCCAGAAGCCGCTTCAGCTTCGTGTTCTCGTCCTCCAGCGTCTTCAGTCGCTTGGCTTCCGACACCTCCATGCCACCGAACTTGGCTTTCCACTTATAGATGCTGGCATCGCTGACGCCGTGCTTGCGGCAAAGCTCCGAGACCGGCGTACCCGCCTCGTGCTCCTTCAGAATGCCGATAATCTGTTCGTCTGTGAAACGGCTGCGCTTCATTCCCTGGTCCTCTCAATGGGCCAGAGCTTACTTCAAAATGGATTATTGCAACGGGGCAAGGTCACCTAAAATCCTTTCAATGACGGGGCGGACCATACATTTCGGCGGATGATATCCTGCAGCATCTCGCGGTCCAACGTTAGGTCCGCGACGATCTTCTTCAGCCGAGCATTCTCGTCCGCGAGCTGCTTCAGCTTCTTCATCTCCGGCGGCAACATTCCAGGTACTTTTTCTTCCAATTGAAATAGGTCGCCTGGCTGATCCCCGCTTTCCGGCAAATCTCCGCCCGGCACACCTTCATCAACCTGCTTCAGAATGAACGCCCTCTGCGCGTCCGAAAACTGCGATGCCTTCATTGTCTTCCGTTCCTTTCCCAGCCTGGAAAATGCACCGGAAAACTCTAACCAATCTGGTCCAGTTCGAAGGGTTCAGATCAATAGATGTAGGCTAGCTTGCCAGCGGCAAGTCAACAGCAGCCAAAGAAGGTGACCTCCCCCAAAAATTTAGCCTGAGGTCACGACCAGCACAGGCCATGACACTTCAGGAATGCAGGTCTCAATTACCATTCCGACGAACAATCGCACACACACCTGAACAAACGCAACACAATCATATATCCTGCGGCGGAGATGACGCCGGCGGTAGCAGTCCCCCCGGGCTTTGAATGCAATCATGATGATGCCTAAACTCCCGAGGGCTGCTTTCCTTAAAATAACTATCCACGCTCGGTGCAATAAAGGGTATCTTTTGGATGTGTTCTTTCGGCCGGGGGCAGCTTCTGTGCAGCCGTTGCCATCACTGTAGCTTCCCATCGTTGTCGTCCAGAGAGGCTTGGTTTTTTGCCGTGCCTAAGGGTCACTGAAACATGTCATATTATAAAAATAGAGAACTCACGTGATCAAACTGTGGCACTTTTTAATAATAGAGTTAAACCACGATCGTCAATTCAGTACTTACAACGCCAGTCAAACAGCGGTTGGCATCTTCACACAGCCGGCGTGTTTCTGCTGTTGTAGACAAGGGCAGCACTTCAGGAAGTCGGTCCAATGAGCTTTTGCTTCTTATGCGGCATAGGTCTGTTGCTTCGTTAATTAAGGAGCGCTTACACGTGGCGGGCGCCTAACGAGATGAATCAAGTGGTCCAATGAGGGAGTATGACCTAAACGTCGGCAAAAGGTCACGTTTGTGGCTATATAAATCCGTCATAACATCTTGTTTCATGCACACCACAGCTACACGTCTTCTTATCACCTCACCTTGTTGCCAAAGCCTCTCTCATCATGTCCTTCCCACAATTTGACCGTCCAAGCTTTGCCTTTTCCGATCTTACACACATCAACAACTGCCAGGCATTGAGAACGTTAACCATACAAGCCGTCGAGACCTATGACAATTTTATCGAGCATCAACTTATGCCGGCGCAACAATACTATGCAGCTTTCTTGGATGGAAATGAAACCTGGCATGAGTGGTTGGAAATCAACGAGCTCAATACACTATTGGCGCAATTCCGGGAGCAGCCATGCATGAACGACCCAACGAAGTTCATCAATGAGATAATTCAGCAAGACATGACGCTGTACGTCTACGTTAACGATAGGTCAACTCGCGCTGCTGCGACCCAAGATCTGAATTACATTGATGACAAATTTTGCTTTACTGGCCAACATGGTGAAAAGAGACTGCTGGCCACTGACGTGCCGCCGTGGGAAATGTTGAGTTTCTCTGACCTTGCTGCCGCACACCGTTCACTTGGGTGCGACGAGGTGCATTTCAACAGCTTTCGTAGGTGCCTCGTCATTCCGAAAACTGATTTCTTCTGGCAGGTGCAGGAGGCGCCGTTGCGTCTTTGGAGCCGCCGAACTGCTGGCAAGTTTGATGTGCTGGCCGTTACTGACGTGCGCGGGATGAATTGATCCTCATCTGACCCTTAAATTGCATCATCGCGGCAAGTTCGTTTGTTGTGTCTTAGTCGGTGTTATTGCCTGGCTGTTGCATTTTCTAAGGACGTTTATGTTTTGTTATGCTTTCGTTTATGAAAATTCTTCGTAAAATGTATACGAAGCTTAGTACGGGGGATGTTATTTCTGTTTATTAAATGGTTTGAGTGATTGTACTTTTTCGTTATTGCTATAAAAGCCAGGCACGTTTCCAGTTTGTTTTCTCGTCTTTATACATTCAACTTTAAGGAAACGACGATACACTGTCATATCCGCCAATTGACCACAAATTAAACTCATGGCCGTTTATCTCCGATATCATAATATGCAACCCAATGGGGAATGATGGGACCTCAACCCGAGGTTGGGTCTATCGCTCACAATGAATATGGAGGCCGTGAGGCCTCCATGACCCAGACAATCAGCCTCCACGGGAAGCCGTGAGGCTTCCGTCTTCATTTTGACGCGAACCGCGCAAGTTGCCGCACCCCAAAAAACCATAGCAACATTTACATCAGGATATATCCTGCCACCGTTGCCGTTGATCACATGTCGGATTTGTTCCGAATGCGTATTCCGCTGAAGCCGGCCGCTGATTCGTGAGCGCAACGAAAAGCCCACCTTCCAATGAGGCGAGATTTCAAGGCAGAATCAGCCGGTTTTGATCGAGAGCGGCGGATTGGAGGCTTTGGAGGCGCTACTGACAGCATTATACAATGCATCATGCCATGCATGATGATAGCGATTATCGGCGCGTTGAGTGTGTTCCGGCAGCCAAATTTTAAAGCCGATTGACACTCAATGTTCGTCGGCGCACCGCGGCTCCTCGTTTCAACGCGCGCGAACTTCTGCGTTTCCGTTCCATCAGTCAGGGGCGCAACAGCGCCCGATGCCAGTGCCGTGCGACGCCATCCATAAAGCTGTGACGGATCTAAGCCTTCAGACCGGGCGACCGCCGAGACGTTCGCCCCAGGCTGCAGCGCCATGGCGTAAGCGGTGACGTGATGCCGTTACTTTTTGAAGTTCCAGGGCATCAGAGCGTCGAGATCGCTTGATGGCCAACCTGCGGCGATACGCTCAAGCGTCTTCGTTAGCCACGCCAGTGGATCGACTTCGTTCATCTTGGCGGACTGGATGAGCGTGGAGAGTGTCGCCCAAGTCGTTCCACCGCCGGCATTTCCGGCGAATAGGCTATTTTTTCGAACGATCGCCTGGGGCCGGATGGCACGCTCAACAATGTTGGAGTCTATCTCGATGCGCCCGTCATGGAGGAACTGTTCGAAGGCTTCCCGCCGATGAAGGGCATAGCGAATTGCTTCGGCGAGCTTTGATTTTCCCGAGATGCGGGGCAGCGTGTCCTGCCAGAGTTTGTAGAGCGCGGCAACGACTGCAGCGGAAGCCTCCTGACGGGCGGCAACACGAACATCGGGGCTTTGTCCACGCACCTTTTCCTCGATCGACCAAAGTGCGCCCATCTTTTCGATTGTCGCCGTTGCCACCTTGGAACTGTCGTTTGCGTGCAACTCGTAAAACCGACGGCGACCATGCGCCCAGCACCCCGCCAAAAGAGCGCCGTCGTTGCCGCGCTCAGGTCGAGCAACACGGTTATAGGCAGTGTATCCGTCGATCTGCAGGATGCCGCGATAGCCTTCGAGATGCCGAGCGACACAATCGCCGGATCGACTGTCTTCAAAACGGTAAGCCACCATCGGCGGAGCGCTCCCGCCGAATGGTCGATCGTCCCGGGCGTACGCCCATAAATACGCTGTCTTTGCCGACCCCGATCCGGGGACAAGTGTCGGCAATGTCGTCTCGTCGGCGAATATTCGTTCGCCTCTTTTGATCTGGCTGAAGGTGTAGTCCGCGAGAATCTCGAGTTCGAACCCAAGCTTCCCCATCCACCGCGCCATGATGCCGCGGTCGACTTCGACATGGTCGCGCAGGAAGATCGCCTCCTGTTGATAGAGTGGCAACCCGTCGCCATATTTGGAGACCGCGATATAGGCGAGCAGCGCTTCCGTCGGAATGCCGCTTTCGATTATATGCGCCGGGGCTGAGGCCTGGATGACGCCGTCTTCGTTCTTGAAGGCATACTTCGGGCGATGCGTGACGATCACCCGGAACTTCGGCGGAATGACATCAAGCCGCTCGGAGGTATCTTCCCCGATCAGCTTCTGTTTGCCAGCGTGTTCGGGCAGTTCGTCCGGCTCGATGATCTCATGGACCCGCTCCAGGTGCGGCGGGAAGCCCTTGCGCGGGCGCGGCGCACGCTTTGCTGCGCCTGGATTTCGGCCCTTGGAAACCGGCGCCTCGATCGCGGCGATGCCGGTGTCAATTTCTTCGAAGACAAACGCGCCCTGTTCGTCCAGGTCTGCCTCGATGCTCGTGCCCTGCTTTTCCGAGCGGCGGCCATAGCGGTATCGATTGAAGGCTTTAAGGATTAGCTTCAACTTGGCGATCTGTTCGTCCGCGTCGGCATTGCGGGCCTTCAGATCAGCAACTTCGTCTTCCAGAACATCGACGCGCGCAGCCTTTGCCGCCATCGCCATGATCATGGCTCTCAGCACATCAACGTCATCAGGAAGCTCGAGATCGGCTGGTGTCATGCCCTTATGTAGAGCATGTTTCGGCGAGATTTTCCCTCAGTTTCGGCCGCCTGATTCACTCTGCCGCAGGGCTTTACCCAACAAATTCAGGCCGCTTTACGGCAACCGTGCGCACGCGCTTCCAGTCCATCCCATCAACCAGCGCCATCAGTTGCGCGTGATTGAGCTGCACGCGGGACGGCCCGATTTTCGGCCAGACGAACTGATTTTTTTCGAGCCGCTTCGAATACAGGCAGACGCCTGAGCCATCCCACCAGGCGATCTTTATTCTGTCTGCTCTTTTGGCGCGGAAAACGTAGAGCGAGCCATTGAAGGGATCGCTTCCAGCATCACGCACCAGCGCCAAAAGGCTATCTGGACCTTTGCGGAAATCGACGGGATGACTGGCCAAAAAGACCTTCGCACCAGCGGGGATCATGCAGACCGCACCGCGCGGATCAGCCTGACGAGATGGGGCTCGTCGAGCCCGACATTCACGCGGATCACTGCGTCTCCGATCATGATGTCCGCGGTAGAGGTTTCGCCCCGAGCCGTATCAACAACAGCCTCCGCTTTCAGTCGGGCATTGCGCCGCCATGTGAACAGCTGCGAGGGGTCGATCCCTATGCGCCTTGCCACCGCCGAAACGCTCGCACCCGGCTCCATGCTTTCGGTTACCGCCTGAGCCTTGAACTCATCTGACCAGCGTCGAACCTCTCGCGGCGCGCCCTCCAGGCGACCCGCAACGGCTTCGATCATATGGAACGTTCTATGTTCGGACATAGCTTCAGACATCGCAATTCATACCAAGCTCATTCCCTGAGCTCACATGAATAAGCGCGATGCCTTGCTATCGCCAGACGGGGTCAATGCACCGCTTACAGAAAATCGCCGATCACCAGTTTGAAA
>NZ_HF536775.1:45092-52775 GCF_000312665.1 Rhizobium mesoamericanum STM3625
TATTGGGTTCGTATAGTTTTGCGTAGCCTTTGTAGCCGTCGGCCTGAAGGATGCCACTTGCCTGCGAGTTGGATCGTTTCATTGCTGCCGGCTTTGGCACGCGTCTTGGCAAGATTGGTATAGGCCGAGTAGCCGTCTACCTGCAGGATGCCGCTGAATCCGGCGAGATGACGCGCCTGTCAAGCGAAGTGAAGATTTGACCCCGCCTACTCACTGTCCGGTCTGCGGTCGCTCGTGAGCTGGCCCGGATCATCGGGGGGCGTGGCAAGCCGAAGATGATCGCCAGCGACAATGGCAGCGAGTTCACCAGCAACGCGACTGCAGTGGACGGATCGGGCCAGGGTGGACTGGCACTACATCGCGCCGGGCAAGCCGATCCAGAATGCCTTCATCGAAAGCTCAATGGGCGGCTGCGAGACGAGTTCCTGAATGAAACTCTCTTCTCGTCACTGACCCACGCTCGATCAGCGCTTTCAAACTGGCGCAGCGATTAAAATGATCATCGACCACACTCAGGCCTTGGATGGCTGACACCTGCCGAGTTCGCTCAGACAATCAACCCGCGACGTGATGCAGTGCTGCGCAGCCGGAATGGCTCCGCACCGCAACACGCCGCTACCGCCGCGAATACAACAACCCAAAACCGCCGGAGCGAACTCAAAACTGGATAAAACTTGGGGCAAGGTCACCAGCAGACGCTTTTCAATACACGTGATCAAAGATCGTCCCTCAGTGCTCGTGCCATCATCAACCTCCTGAATCAACTTCGGTCGCCCTCGTCACATCACGTTTGATTCACCTTCACAGCATCTAACTCTAGCTGAAATGTTAAGAACAGGCCGCAGACCCGCTCGATTTCTTTACAACCCATAGCTCGATTGTTGTCCTTGCCGCTGCTGTACCAAAGCTTTCCGTGGGCTTAACCTTTCATCATCGGAGCTATTGTACCCATCGAGCCGATCAAGCGCTTTTTGTGCATTGAGAGTTACCTCCTGCCTGCGGACTGCTTGTTTCTCTCTCGCCTCGACGCCGATGATCTGGGCGACTTCGCGCGAAATGCCGTCATCGTCTCTGAGGGAGGCATACAACATTTTCGCGCTACTCTTAATTTTGCCATCTACCGTATGATGATGCGTAAAAATTTGCGTTTTGTCATACACATCTGTTATTTTTTTTCCCTCTCGCGAGAGCTCCTTCATAATTGAGGCTCCATCCCGGAACACTCCATTTTCAATTTGTACCCAGGTCAGGCCATGCTCCAGAAACTTGCCGTTTTTAGCAAGCTTATCTGCAGGCAGGTTGTAATCCTTACAAATCTGCGAAAAAAGTTCGGTGTCCAGTTCCTTCAGTAGTTTGGGATTGTGGAAAGAATCGCCTTCCCGGCTCGACATGCCTATGCGAAGCTTTTCAGGACGGTAATTGAGCTCCTCTTCCAGCCTTTGCAGCACAGGCATTGCCTGTTGAAGGTTCTTATCACGTATGTCATTGATAGATACTAGATGATCGCCGTGTTGTACAACCACGGGAGGTAAGTCGGGATTGTAGCGAATTTCATTTCCTACCAGCCGCTGAGAGCGCCGCTCAGCCTCGTGTTCACCTCTTTTGTTTATGTTGCTGATGGAGTCGAATTCATTGTATTCATTTTTGATTAGGACGTTCTCCGGCCCAAACGTTTCAGCTAGGTCGTAGGTCTGCTGCCGGACGACCAAGGGATCGTCCCGCCACAAACCGATTCTCCGATATCCTCTTTCATTGCGGCTACTGAATTTAATTATATATTCAGGTAATTGTTCGCCCGCCTTCTCGGGATTATTCCATTGATACGCGGCCCGCCTCAATCCCGATGGCGTTACACGCCACGCTGCCGGATCGTCCCGCTTGAGTTTACGCCAATTATCTTTCCCGTTCGACGGCTTGGATGGCAGTCCATCGATGTCTCTCCTCCACGTTGCCCACGTCTTTTCCCGCTCTTTCAACTGGTTCTCAAAAGAGATCCCGGGAGTGACCGGGATGGTGTCATAGGCACGAGGAAGAGGTTGGGTTCGGCCTGTTTCGTCGCTTAGAACTTTGGTGAATCTATTCAGGTTGATTTCGCCCCCGAATTTTTCCTTGGCATATTCCCAAGGGTAGTATTCGACCTGATTTTCATGACCACTTCGCGGGATCGCAACCTCTAGCGACATTCTTGTGGTTGATGGTCCGATCTCGCTTAGGCCGTTCAGAGCAGCCAACTTCCTAGTGATTTTGTCCAACTCTTGTGACTCGCGGCTGTTATTCGAACTTCCGACCTTCTGCGTCGGCAGATCGTCCACGGGCCGCTCACGTTTGGGACGCTTTTGGGCTTCTGACATTTCCGCATCTTGATCGTCCATTGTACTTCCTTCCTGATGATTGCTGCCCTCGGATCCTGCGCAATTAAAGTGCCATCTCACTCGATCTTCAGGTCTGGCATTAAACCTCTTATCGCGCTGAGTTTTTTCTCGAACTTCCTCGTAGCCCTGGCGGGGACGTATTCTATCACTGGGGGAATGCCACTGCTTGCGGTTGCATCAATAGTGCTCGCTCCCAAGCCTTTGCTTGCTCGCTTATTCTGGGCATCAGTTGCGAGATGGACTGCGGATGGATGTCTAAGAGCCACAAAAAGCCCCTTTCTGCTTTACTTTAGGTGATCGGGATTGTGTATCTCTGGCAGTCAAACCCTCGGGATGACGCTTTCCATCCTCGCACCAGCCATCATGCTGCTCCCGGCGATGCCCGTTACTTTTTGGTCACGTGCAGGCCAGTTCGATTCAATCGAAGACTTTCTGTTGCAGACGGTGTTTCCTGTTGCTGCGTACTGTTGGAGGCCCCGGATGAGCTTCATCTTTGAGAGAAGTGAGCATAGTCGGAGAAGTAGCTTCATCAGCCACGATGGCAACGTTCCTCAGTTGATCGCCGATCTCTTCACATATGAGGTGGCGGACGCTCCAGCAAACTACTGCTGTCTTGGGCTGACCGCATTTGCTAACAAAATAAAGGCAAAAAATTCGTATGCAATAGGAAACGGAAATAAACCATTGCATCTGTAACAATGGCGTGGAGCAATGGGACAGGTGACTATCGCTCTCTTCCGGCCACTGCACTTGCGGACGTCTTGTGGTCCACCAGATATTTCTCGCCTACGTTGCCCGTTATGTGATCAAGATTACAAATCTCCATGGCTACGTCCATGCCGCCGAGCTTGGCCTTCCATTTATAGATGCTGGCATCGCTGACGCCGTGCTTGCGGCAAAGCTCCGAGACCGGCGTGCCGGCCTCGTGCTCCTTCAGAATGCCGATAATCTGTTCGTCCGTGAAACGTGTGCGCTTCATTCTCTGGTCCTTTCGAAACCGCCGGAGCGAACTCAAAACTGGATAAAACTTGGGGGCAAGGTCAGTGGCCAGTTGCCCCGAAGAAGTTACCGATCTCGTCTCAGCGGCTGATCGAGTTGTCCCTCTTACGTTCTTCCAGTTCGTGTGGCCGCTTTCTCGCATTAGGCAATTTGTCTATTTCAATCTCTCCCTTGACGTTGTGGCTAGACGAACCGGACGTCTCTTGCGAGTGGATTGGTGCTTTTCTTTTTGTTGATATGGAGCGTGCCAGATTTCCGGCCGGCGCCACCTCCTCTGACTCATTGCGATGCGGCAGTTTTAGTTTCTGTTGACCAGGCATATTGGCTGCCTTGGCAAGCTCTAGCATCACTTGGGAATGTTCTAAATCGAGCTTGGCCGACCGTACGGGTACTCTTGGTCTCTTTGGATGATGATTCTCTGGCAGTTCGCGCAGACGACCCTGCCAAGCTTGGTGGTAACCCTCTATGGTTCGCACAAGCCTTTCCATCTCCAAGCTCCTTGATTGCAAGACGCGCGAATAACTGCGGAGCAACGAATAAAGGGTCGGGTCATCTGCTGCCGTACTGTTCGGCTCCAGCCAGTATTGCCTGTGTTCCGACGCCGTTTTGAGGAACCACGCGCGGCTCGCGAAGTTTCCGCGACGGGGGCCCACGATCGCGTCCATGGCGTCAAGAACACGCGTTGCCATCTCCTTAGCAACACTGTTGGTACGCACTCGGTGCGGAGTCGTTCGACGTATTGAGTCCCTAATTCCTTTTGGCAGTTGCTTGGGCAAGAAAAAACGATTGCCGCCACGCTGCCAGGTTAGGTCGCAATGCCGCTGTATTAGGTTTGCGATGTCTACAGTAGTTTCTGGAGCTAGCCTTTGTTGCGGCAGTAGCTCCGCTCTCCAAGGAACGATTTTATCTTCGAGGGCTCGGATCACCCTTTCTTTGCCATAGTGATAGGAGTTCGGGATGAAGCCTATTTCGCGGGTTTTGACCCTCGTTTCCGCAATTTCCGTCTCCCGCTTAGCCCAGCGTGACAAGATTTCACCACCTTCCCAAACCTCATCTATTACCGCCTGACGCAGACCATTGAAAAAAGCGCCGTCCGGCGCGATCTCGTCCAACAGAGCATTGAGCTCTCTCAGAGTGGCCTTCTGTAGAGCTGGATTTCGGGGCGCACCGCTCGAAAAGTTTTCATCGAATTCATGAAGCTGCAGTTCATCGCGTCTGTGACCCAGAATCTCAATGTGTGGGAATTCTCGCGGGTCGCCTTCTTTGTTCTTGGCGTACTGCTGCAGTTTCTCATAAAGTGCAGCAGCAACGTAAGGGGAAACAGCTACTGGTAGCTGGGGGCGGCTTGCATAGATCTTATCAATGACTCGATGGAGTTCGTGAGCATCCGGGTTCGGCGTCATCTCGCCAATATTAGCTCGATGTATTGCATTCAACGCATAAAGCCGTTGTTTATTATATGCAGGCTTGTCAGGAATAGTTCCACTTAGAAGCCGGTCTATTCGAACTTCAAGGGCGTCCTTCAAGGACCGGCCGGGGACGGGTCGCGGCCACTCTATTTCATTTCCAATGCTGCCGTCTGGAACATAGGCTGGAGTTCGGCTTCGCATGATATCCGTTAGATATCTGACCGCCGAAACTTCTCTTGTGCGATTGGCCATAGCGCGTGGTCCTTCTCACTTTCCGAAGTTGCAAACTTCGTCGCCAGCGATCACATTGAACGAAACCTGCGTCGCTCTATGATGAAGCGTTGTCGCATTGAAGCGCAGCCTGTTCTACTTAACAGCGATATTTTCAGCTACGGACCTAGCAGATCTAAAAAACCAACCTCTCTGAGCCGCGAGCGAATGCGCTTTTGGATTCGCTGATGTCGTTCGCTGTCCTGATAAGAGAACGATACCACCGGGGAGTTGCTAGGGTCTGATTGCGTTACATCTGAAGCGAACCGGATCAACTTGCAGGTTCGCTAGGCGACGGTCTTAGGTTTAAAGAGAAGACGATCTCCCGGCGCTACGATTTCTATCATCCGGTCTCGAAGAATAAATTTCATTTCGAGTGCCTGGATGAGTGATTGACGCGAGTATGGACATCCTCCGTTCCTCCGTCGCCTCCGTCGCCTCCGACGACACCGGGATCGCCTTGTGAACGATACCCACGCGTCGAATTGGTTTGCCAGGTCGAAAATTGTCCCTCTTGATCGAGGAAATCGGGGCGAACTCTTCTGACGAACCATTCATCAGATTATCTCCGACAGGGCGTGTCGCCCCGTCAGATGCCTGCACTGCCACCTCCCCTTGACTCTCTAGCGACCGCTGTTTTGCCATCTGATCTTCGAGGACGCCGCCCCCGAGGCTACGTCCGGAATCCCCTTCCCTTGGCGACGGCCCAAGCAGCGGGCTGGGGCCTTGTGGGCTTTCCGGAAGGCCCGACATACCTGGTTCTGGATTTGATAAATGCTTGTTCAACGATGTCGACTGCGACAGAAGCTGGTCGTCCGATAATCCAAACAGCGATTCTAGATCTTGCTTAGGTTGAACTCCTGCATTGCGCGAGACTGTCTCACCCGTTCTGACGGGTTGACTGGGGACCGCCGTCTCAAGAGAGCGCTGCTTTGAAGGCCAGATGCTATCACCGCCGTCGAAGCGTACTGAAGGTATTGCGGCGCGTTTCTGCAGAGATGACTGGGCGGGTACTGAGTGCTCCTGCCAAAGCCGTTTGTGGAAAGCGGATTCTTCCGCACGCAATGTTCGAGCATCACGCTCGCGTTCATTCAACAACGTCGTCTTCCTGAGAACTGTCACGCCAAGAATTTTTTTGGTAACCTGTTTCACATCGCCTTGCTGATAGATGGCTTCACTCTTAAATATCCTCCCAACGGTATGTTTTTTACTTTTCAATTTTCCTGAAACATCATCATAGACCGCAGAGCGTTTGTTTAGCAGCCTTCGGTGCTCTAGTATATCTCGAGCTATCTCGTTACCGTCCTTATCGAGACGTGATCTGTACGATTTGCTAAACGCGCCGCCCAATTTTCGAACTTGGGTTTGCGACGTCTCATGATTCACCGCTTTCGTCGAGCGTCTGGAGAAGGCAAAGCCTGAGACTTTGCTGTCGACAAGGTTTAGATTGCCATTGTCTTCTCGCTCATACGTCTCGTGTCTTGAACCTTTCCGACGGAATAATTTGCGATATATTTTTTCCTCCAGCCCCCTTCGATAAGGATCACTCATTTCTTCGGAGACCGCCTTGGACAACCAGCCGCGATTTACATACCGCGTGCGCATTAATGCGCCTTTCTCATCCCTCTCCCATTTTTCCTCGAGGGTCCCGTCTCGATATTTCACGTGCTTAGCGAGGAGTGTCCCATCCTCAGTATATGAGAGGCGGCTCAAGCCTCGCCAAGTTTTTCTCTCGAGGAGACTTACGTGAAATTTGTTTTCCTCCCCCGCGCCAAGGGTTAGGATCTTTTTAGTCTTACTAAAGAGTCCGTTTTCGCGAGTCAATTCTCCTGGATTATCAACGCGCAGTCTCTTATTTCTAAGAGGTTCGTAGCTAATTTCACCTCGAAATTTGTTGCCAAGCTTTTTGACGATCTGAATATCGCCTGCATATTTTCTCTGCTTTTCGAAATTGTCAAAATTTGCGCGTTTTTTCCCTGCCTCAACTTCAGCAAGTCGTGCTTCAAGGAGATGATCAGCCTCCCGTTTAGCGGAGCGACGCTTGTTGGCGGTATTAAATCCCAGCGCCTTTTTCTTATTTATGCTAACCATTTAGGGACCCCTTTCATCAGAGCGCGCGCTCATGCATTAAGCTCGGAGGCTTAGGTGGACTAAGCCCATATGTTGGCTTAACAACCATTCACATGTTCTGATCGTAACGGATTCAGCCTAGCAACACACGCATCCTAGCATAGTGGCAGAAGGATAAATAAATATTGTGTTTCGTTTGTAGTGAGCATCAATGCGCCTACGGCGTCCCATAGAGCATCGATCTTTCGTCCCGCCCGAGCCCGTAATGTATCCGTTCGGTGAACCTTGCAATTACCCACATTTGAGTGTCGTAGGACCTGCTCTAGCGCCAGCCACTCTTCGTTCCGGTCGAAATCCCCGCAACTTGGACGCCCGGACAAGCCTGCGCGGTCTTCGACTTGCCCACCGAAATTCGCGACAGGATCTCGGACCGATATAGCGTACAGATCGAGCAAGACTGCAAAATGAGAGCAAAGTAAGAAGCGTGGCCAGCGTCGCCCAATTGCGTCCACCGCCCTCGCTGCCGGTGAATGGACTGTTCTTCCTTGTGATCGTCATCTACT
>NZ_HF536775.1:52875-57740 GCF_000312665.1 Rhizobium mesoamericanum STM3625
AGAGCAAACCAGACCCGAGCAACAGCTGAAAGCTCCCTGCCTGACTCCTCGGCACCAAATAGCCACACTTTCTGACGACCGCTCACAAGGTCAAGGCAGCCTGACACCCATCCGTTACGTCCAGCTAAAAGCAATCGCGTCTTAATTCTTGCTGACAATTTCGAGCGGCAAGCCCGAAAACAGAGCGGGCAAGATGCAACTCGCCCACGGAGGCCCGATTTGTCATGGCACGCAAATAACCTCCTGGCGATCTGACTTCCTGCCTACTATATTTCTCTAACGTAATGGCAACCGCGACAGCGGCTTGAGGCTCACCCATTTGCTGAACGGCCCGGGTTCTGGCATCCTCGGAAATCCCGGCAAACCGGCACATTAATGGCATATTCCGCGCCAGCTCGGCCCAGCTTTTGGGTGCAAGCCCGTAGACCTGCAGGATCGGCACCGCCTTCATTACGTCTTGCAAAGCCACCGCAGGTTTCGGCAAGTTTTGTGCTTGGCTGATTTCGTTCCGATCTGGCCCCAGGCTTTTTTCACAAGCCGAGTTGGGGATGGAGTCAGCGTTAGGCGAAGGCCATTTACTGTTACTATGTACACGAATTTTAGGGATTGTATTTCGTTTGTGTATGCCGTTTTCAAGACGCGGGGATGCCGTTTTTCCCGTCTCTTGTGCTTCGACCGCTGTGATGGGGAGCCGCATCAACCAATCTATCAGCCGCTCCAAAAGGGCCGTTGCTCGGCTCAGCATCCGGCTAGATGCTGAGCCGGCGGCCCTAATTAGAACATTGATGCGATCGATGCGGGCACCAACGTGCCGCAGCGTTCGATCGGAATGCTGCTCGGCGGTTGAAAGGGCATAACGAACGGCCCGAAGCGTGCCACGATAGCGTCGCGACGCCGCGTCGGTGTCTCTCTTCTCAGCTTGAGCCTGCCTCACGAGCTTGTCCAGCTCGGTATATCGAACGACCAGGATCCGGAGGTCGATTCCGCACCCACCCATGATTTCACCATGGCCGCTGCGGATCGGGTAGCGCTTGTAGTTGCCGCTATCCCGCATGGTGACCAGGCCGGCGTCGAATAGGCGCGATAGCAGCCGACTGACGCGACTAACGGAGCGGCCGATCTCGAAGGCTAGCTGCCGGTTAGATTTAAATACGATCGGACGGCCGAACGGGCCAAACGATTCAGCGGGAACCGTGTTGATTAGAGCCACAAGCAGGTGGCTTTCGGTCGCATTGATCAGCCCTGTGCATGTCAGGGATTGAGCGAGGCCAGCCAATTGGGCACGCGTCACCGTACCGATCTCCGCCGACTCCGCCAGTCGCCGGAAGTGGGTGCGCTGTGGCGTTATGATGCGGCCGGTTGGCCGCGGATGCATTTGGGTGTTGCCCATCTCGTCGTCTCCGCTTGAGACCAGGCAAAGGTTTGCCGTTCACCGAAAAGGTGTTTTTGTTATTGGTGGGAAGAGAGAGGCTATCGCTTCCGGAGGTTCTTCGGGACCGGTTTCTTTTTCTGGTCTGGTTCTTTTCTCCGCAAATTTTGTGAGCTCGTTAGACTCGTATCGCGAAAAAATGCACCAGGGACCATATTGGCGCAACCTTTCGTTTGCGCGCATAAGCATCGAATGACAAAGAACGCCCTAATATGAAGTTGTTCCTAACTTTTTTAGATTCCGTTTATGCACTAGGAACTTAGCGCTCGCTCGTGAGATGCGCCAAATTGATTCTGAACCCACGTATTCTGTGAGCGGCTACTGATTCTGAAACGAGCGCACAAGTGGCGGCCAGCCTGAACTCCGGTGGGAGCAATATGTAGTGGTTCCATCTAGGCTCAGGACCTATTAATTTGACTTGAGATGTGATTCAGGTCTTCCGAGAGAGAGCCCGTGATGGGTGATTTGTTTTTGCTGAGCGAGCGCCAGATGGCGCGGATATCGCCACATTTCCCGCTTTCACACGGTGTCGCGTGGGTCGACGATCGGCGGGTGGTGCGGGATCGTCTACGTGATCCGCAACGGTCTCCAGTGGAAGGACGCGCCGGCGGGCTATGGTCCGCACAAGACGCTCTACAACCGCTTCGTACGCTGGAGCCGGCTGGGCGTGTTCGACCGCATCTTCGCCGGGCTCGCCGGCGAGGGGGCCGAAGCCGGAGCGCATCATGATCGACGCGACGCATCTCAAAGCCCACCGCACGGCGGCGAGCCTGCTTAGAAGTCGTATTGCGACGGAGACGGACGGCCGATTATCCTGCTTCTGTCAGAAGGTCAGATGTGAGCGATGGGGTGGACGCTCCCACTCAACGGCATCTTCGTGCCAGAATGGTTGTGTCGGAACCATTACAAGAGAGACAGCGTCCATGGAAAAGGTTAGCATAATCGGCCTGGATTTGGCCAAGAGCACAATTCAAGTTCACGCAGCAAGCATTAATGGCTCGGTGCTTTCTCGGCGAAAGATTTCGAGCAAGAAGTTGCTCGCGTTCCTTTCAGGCGTTGATCCTTGTATTGTAGCGATGGAAGCCTGCGCGGGCAGCCACCATTGGGGTCGCGAGATTGGCAAGCTTGGTCATCAAGTCAAGCTGATCGCGCCAATTTACGTCAAACCGTTCGTCAAGCGCGTCAGAAGAATGATGCGGCCGATGCTGAAGCCATCTGCGAGGCGGCAATGAGACCAACTATGCGTTTCGTCGCAGTCAAAAGTGAGGAGAAGCAAGCTGCGGCGACAGTATTCAAGGTACGTGACCTTCTCGTGCGGCAAAAGACTCAAATCATCAATGCTTTTCGTGGTCTAATGGCAGAGTTCGGGATTACCGTTCCACTGCGCATGTCGGTATTCTCATCAGCCAGGTTGAAGACGATAGCTCGAACTTGACGGAGGCAGCACGCGCACCCTGTCTGGCATTGGTTTTAACATTACGGGCGCTCATTGATAAGGTTCGGGAACTTCCTTTATCGACAGACCTTCGGCAAGAAGCCGAGAGGCGCAGGCATGCCGCAGCGCGTGCCCCCCCGCGATGGGCCGCTGCGATTCCAAGCGCGACAAATCTGCGGTTCGCGACATCATAGATGCTCCCCGCCTTCAACGGCCGACGGGGCGCTTGCATGCAGAGGAAGACTTCCGGGTGGGACGACGACGGCCGAACCGTGTCGATGTAGCGGGCAAGCGCCTCAGCAACAGAAGAAACGAGCGGATAAATCTGCGGCTGGCGGCGCTTCAGACGGAAAAGCCCTAGGGTCCGACCGGACCAGTCGATCTGATCTAGGCGTAATGCAACGACCTCACCGCTGCGCATTCCATAGACCGCAAGCAGCAGCAGGATTGCACGATCGCGGATGTCCCGCGGCTTGTCGGTCTCGGCATCGACCAACATGCGCTGCACGTCTGACCAGTCCGGGGCGTACGGCAGAGACTCCTGTCGGTAGAGCCGGGGACGGCAAATCGATCCAGCCAGACCGTCTACGCACATTCCCCGCTTTCCTGCGTAGCGTAGAAATCCGCGCAGAGCCGAAGCGGTGTTGGCGACTGACACGCGGGACCATCGTCCCGTCGCCTGGGTAACGAAATAAGCGTCGATGTCGCCGGCGCGAAGATTGCAGAGATGCCGATTTGTCTCGTCACACCAGCGCAGGAACCTACCGATCACACGGGTCCATTGCTCGAGTGTCGATGATGTGAAGCCGCGCTCATCGCGCATCCATCTCACATACTCGTCGAGTTGGCTCTGATGCTCAACCCCGGCGCTCGGTTCACGCCACCAGCCGAGAAATCGAAGCCAAGGTCGTCCGATATCGACAACTCTTCGCGCTGCGGTGACGGCTCCGTGGGCTTGTTCCCTCTCAATGGCAATCCGTCGGAGTGCCTCGATGTCGATGCCCTCTGAAGAAGCATCCGGGCCGAGACGCTTGGCAATCCACAACAGCTCGTTGCGCTCTATCGTCAGCGAGCTGGGAGCCGCCCCGCATTCCGCACAGTGGCGAAGGTAACGGTCCCGCTCTTCGGCAAACGGCGCGTCATCATAGTAGCGGCCGACCGGATGGTCGGTATCAGTCGTCAGATCCATAGCAAACCTCCATTGGAAAAGGCTTGCTACCCACCCATTGAATTATGTTGCGTCAAGAACCCCACGACGGCTAAGCGCCCTAACAACTGAGAGGCTTGCGCAACATAAATTTGGCCGCAACATAACGGCTGTAGCCGTAACCGTCCGGATGCGACCCTCGATACTCCTCCCACAGGATGAGCAGCGTGACGCCGGGCTTTTTTAGCTCGACAGCAAGGTCGGCCCAGTTGGGTTCGCTACAGATACCGTCCAGCGGATGGCAAGGCTGTGGGAGATTGAGGAGACCGTTCGGAGTCAAAGCCCTCAGGCTCGTGTCGCCGCGCGTCAGGAGATCTCCGCAGCGATCGTCAGTGACCTCTTCACTCTCGGGCAGGCGACCCTGCCGCGGGTCTCCGGCAAATCGAAACTTGCAGAGGCTCTGCGTTATGCCATCTCGCGTCGCGATATCTTCGAGCGCTTCCTGACAGACGGTCGCGTTGAGATCGACTCCAACATCGTCGAGCGGGCAATCAGGCCCCAGGCAATCACGCGCAAGAACTCACTATTTGCAGGCAGTGACGGTGGCGGCAAGACCTGGGCGACCATCGCGACGCTTCTGCAGACGGCAAACAAAGATGAACAACGTCGATCCGCAGGCCTGGCTAACGCAGACGCTTGAACGCCTTGCCAATGCCTGGCCCAGCACCAAAATCGAAGCGCTCATGCCGTGGAATTACGCCGCCTGAACGGCCTCGGCTTGTTGCTTACTCGGCATCGCAGCCGCCGTTATCTTCTGGCTTTGATCTGAGTCCTGAGCCTAGTCACCTGGAACC
>NZ_HF536775.1:57840-66211 GCF_000312665.1 Rhizobium mesoamericanum STM3625
TAAGGCCCACAGCGCGGAAATGAGTTTGAATCTCCGGACAAAAGACCGCCGGCTCATGCCTATAGATCCCTTCAGCAATGCACTCTCCGATATAGGCTACCGCCCGTTCTCGAGCCGCTATAGCGTCACCGGTATCCCACATGCGACTGGTGTAGTTGGCCCAGCGTGTCTTTAACCTTGCTAGCTTCGCTAGTGCAACGAAGGTATCCAGACTGCCCTTCGTGGAAAACTCGTTGTTCATTTTCAGCTCGTCTCTTCGGTTGCTGAATCAACGCCTAGTAGTGTTAAACAGCGTGCAATCTTAAGGGCGTCGCGGTCTGCTGCTATGCTATGCGAAGCCTTGGCTGAATGGGCGAGATGTTTGACCCGCCCCTAAAACGTTTGGAAGGAAGCGTCTTCAGCCAAACCTCGAGTTTGGCGGTGAGTTGGCAAGACCGTGGGGTTTTGCCGTTTCGACCGGATTTTCCGCTGTCAAGCGTTCGCAATCATGCCATTGGCGCAGGTCTTATCTTTGCTGGAGCGCAATGATCCGTTCCAGCAACTGCTGCTGTGCAGTCAGCGCTTGAACCATTTCAGCAGGTACACCTGATTCTGACGAGGCGCCGGCGGCATTGGCGTTATCATCCACGTTGTCCATTTCAACAGACCCCTGGCCAATGCCAATTCCAACTGCAACGCTATCATGTTCGTCATTCATGTTACTGCTTTGCTGCGGAGTGGCTTCGTTATAATTCACGGTTGAATCGACGTGACTCGGTTCTCGCGCCGCCGTGACGTCGGCCCGAAGACTGAGGTTTTGGCTACCTTGCTCAACCCCTTCTGAAAGCATCAAAGATGCGGGTTCTGGGAGCGGGCCGATTTGGCGTTCGAAAACGCGCTTCAGCGTACGATCGGAATAATATCGCACCTTCCGGAGTTTAAGAGGCGGCTGCCCCTTAATAAGGACGATTTCACTCTGATCGTCGAGCAGACGCATTTGTTCAGGGCGCAACAGAGGCGCCCCTTGCTCGGATATCTGGATGTTATGATCGAACATACGGGCCTGACTATATGAGGTCGAACGAGCCTGGAACGTATATTCTCCAATAGCTTTTGAGATATAGGTCGGCGTTTCGTCGTCAGCCGTAGCCATAAATACTTGAATTCCAGTGTTACTGAGAAAATTTTGCTTGCCTGCCTCATCATAAGTGCCCGTCAACGCCGAGAGGCTTTGAATAATGAACATGAAACGGCCCTTGTAGCCAGCGATGGTTGTGATTGCGGTTTCAATCGCCTCAAGCTTGCCTAAGTGCTTAAACTCGTCGAGGAGAAATAGAACTTCATGCCGCTCGTCTTTGCCTGGCAACGATCGCTGGAGTATTGATACAACCTGCTGAAAAAAAAGGCGCATCAAAGGCGCGACGACCTCAAGGTCGTTAGGACTGACACAGAGATAAACACATGTCCTCTTCCGACGCAGATCGTGGACAGAAAAATCTGATCGGCTTGTAGCTGCTTTAACGAGCGGATCGGCCCATAAATTAAGTCCACCGTCGCCAAGCACCGAGGTATAGGAAGTCAGAATTTTTGTGTCATTGCCCGCCATATTATCGAAGATGCGCTGAGCCTCTTTGTTTTGACTCTCTTCCGCTAGCTGCGCAAAAAGTTTGTACTTCTCACCAGGTTGAGCGAACAGGTCGTAGACGGCACCAATCGTCGGTGTCCCGCGCTCAATGCAAGTAAGGATGCCCGCAACAAAAAGGTCTCGTGCGCCTTCGATGAAGCTTTCAGCTCCCTTGCCCTTGGCTGTTACGAGGTTTGCTGCAAGACGGCGAGCCTCGGTGAACTGGCGCTCGGTCGGTAAAGCCGAAATATCCAATACCGGATTGTAGCAATGAGTTCGTCGCTCCGGATCAAGCGGTGAGAATTTGAAAACGGCGTCGCCATTCGCTTTGCGTGCCCGGGAAGTCAGTTCAAAAAGCTCACCTTTGACGTCGAGGGCTATCACTGAACCCTTGAAGGTTAGGAGCGTTGGAATGACGACGCCCACGCCTTTGCCGGCCCGCGTTGGAGCAACAACAAGGCTGTGGGCCTGGCCTCCGTTCGACAGATAGCTACCGAACCAAAGGGGGCCACACGTCTTGCCAAATATTGGCCCCGTGAGCCGACCGTAACGTTGCAGGTAACCGGCATGGCGCATTTCGCTAAAGATCGCCCAACGAGCTGTTCCGTGATGCTCGCGATTGCGTAGCGTTATGACCAGTTGGATCAATAGCACAATCCCCGACGTGGAGAAGACAATTGCCAATCCGCAATAGAAGACGGGGGTCGAATAACCTAAGTAGAGGGGGGTCTGGAACCAAAAGGCGAGGACGCTAAACGTCATCATCGCTTCGCCATTGAACCCTTGGCGAAATGTTACGTAGAAACTTGCCGCACAAATACCAGCTGCCAGCGAACATATGATGCTTAGTGCCAAACGTTGAGGGGTAAACTTGCTCGAATTCATCACTTCCCCGAGGTTATCCGATCAATCCCAAAACTCACATCGAGTGTGTGCTGCAAATTATCCAGCCTTTGCCGTCCGTAACCTGCGCAGGACCGCCATCCTTATCCGCTCATCGTGCCGATCTTCTGAAATGTCGGGCAGCATACTAGTATTTCACAGCTTTGAGGCAGTTGAGACGGACGTGTCCCTATCGTTTCTGCAAGGATCGATTGATTGTGCGGGGACGGAGGTCGATGCAACTGCACGCCCTTCCTCATGCCAAGCTCCACGAGTGGGAAGAGCCAATCGTTTTTGAGCTTTTCATTTGCCATAATTCAGTTCTTTCCTATCTCCCCTTGCCGCTGGGTCGATCCCGACTGCCCCCATCTCTTGCACGTTTGCGTTCGTTCGGCTCTCCCTCGTCTTCTTCATACGGACGCTTCGAAGGGGTGCCTCGTGGTTGCTCGACGTCGTCCGTAGCGCACAATCTTCTATCTGCAGTGCTGGCTCGCGCCTTTTTCCGCGACGAAGAAGGTCGAGGCGTTTCGGCCTGCGGCATAAAGGAATCACCACAATAATCCTGTTCCTCGGCGTTGGCCTCAGGCACAACCTCCGCGCCCTTCAAACTCACGCGTTTTGCTTCCCTCGGCCCTGCCTTGTCATCTTGAGGACGTTGTGAACGCCGGCGCGAGTCGCGCACGCAGCCACCGGTTTCGTTGCTGAACGCAGCAGGCTTCTGCAGACGAACCTGCGGCTCATCCTGCCCATCGCTGTCTCGATGCACGCCCTCCGGTCCGCTCACTGGTGCTTCAAGTGGCGATGGATCGAAAGGTTGTCTGAGTTCTGGAGGATCTCCACGCTCTGACGACGGCTCCGGATCTGAATCCTGGAAACGGATCTGGCGAACCTGCTCCCGCTCAAGGCGCCGATATTCGGCATAGGTGATCGGACGCTCGGTAATCCCACGTTCTCTTCGCGAACTTGCATCGAGGATAATGCCGTGGCGAAACGATATCACGGCCATCCTTTTGCGCATGTCCTCATAGTTCAGTTGGGGATGGCGTCGAGATATCTTCAGCCAATCATGTCCTAAAAGTTCGCGACGATTGACGACGACATGCAGGTGTGGATGATCGCGGTCTATGTGAAAGGCAGTAAGATAATTGTAACGGCCACCTCCCTTGCCTGACCCAAACATCTCGGCTGCCCACTCCCGGCTCGCTGCATGAGCTGCCGCCTGGTTTGTACCCGCTGGGAAGCTCACGATAATATGGGTGGTTAACTCCTGTAGCCTTTCCTCGTCTGGCTGACTTTCGTCGTAATTTCCAGTCTCATGAACCCAGCTTTGGGCGAGCTCGTGGATTTGATCTGGCAGTAGGGGAATATCGAGATGTCGGGCTGAACGCTGCAGCTCCAGCTTTCCTTTCCGTGATAAATATTCTAACTGGTTGATCAATTGTTGAACGGTCCTAGTTCCACCTCCCGGCACAATGCGAATAATAACTTGAGCTCGATCGGGCATCCAACATTCTCTCCAGTAGCGCTCTTGGTGCTAAAAGGCGTCTTTGAGAAGTGAACACCCATCTATCCGTCGCCTGGATACCGACAAAATGCAACGGAGCAATCCGTCAAGATCAGCAAAAGATTTACCGAACGCCATACGTTCAGCGCGCAGGGCCTCTAAGTCTATTCCCGGATTTTCAGCATAGGTAGACATTAGCGCTGCAATATTGCTCGAAAGCGATCCTATTGACTGTAGTATGGCCTCCATTGTTTGACGACTTTCGGCATCGATTTCAAGGAAGCCGCCAATGCGGCGCACCGCAATTCGGATGGCCATGCTATCGGAGAGCCCAAACAAGCGTGCTCGGTGAGAAAAACTCTCATATTCGGCCAATCGCAATCGCGTGCTCACAACCTTGAAACCTTCAACTTTCACACGTTCACGCTGATTTATAGCAATGTCATTTGAAGTGGGCTCACTGCCTTGCGACATAGCTTCCTCCATAAAAGAACGGAACAGTCTGCACCTATCCCGCGGTGATTTTTCTGCGTTAGGGGAGATGAAGCTTACCTTACATAAAACAAACCAGAATACATAAGGAATATTCTCTTATATTGTTACGTTTGCAATTATTCTATAATATCAGTGAAATATTGCATCGGCTATTTTGCCTTATATTAACAATTGCAGAATCATACATACAAACGAAAATACAGACGCGCTTCTCTCTCAAGACATCGGCAGGATAAGGATATGCAACTTCTGACATTTTGCTCGCTCAAAGGAGGTGCCGGCAAAACCACAGCACTTATGGGCCTTTGCGCCGCCCTTGCAAGCGATGGCAGACGAGTGGCTCTGTTCGACGCAGACGAAAACCGGCCGCTAACGCGGTGGAAATCAAACGCTCTACGCAACAACACCTGGGCTTCTTCTTGCGAAGTTTACGCCGCCGACGAAATGTCTCTTCTTGAGGCAGCCTATGAGGACGCCGAGCTTCAGGGATTTGACTTTGCGCTGGCCGATACACACGGCGGTTCAAGCGAACTCAACAATACGATTATTGCGAGCTCAAACCTGCTTTTGATCCCTACTATGCTGACTCCGCTCGATATCGATGAGGCTCTGTCAACCTACCGTTATGTTATTGAGTTGTTGCTGAGCGAGAACTTGGCAATTCCGACAGCTGTATTGCGCCAACGTGTCCCGGTGGGTCGACTTACCACCTCACAGCGTGCGATGTCAGACATGCTCGCAAGTCTTCCAGTTGTGCAATCTCCTATGCACGAGAGGGACGCCTATGCCGCGATGAAGGAACGTGGCATGTTGCACCTCACATTGCTGAACATGAGAACCGATCCAACGATGCGCCTCCTCGAGCGAAATCTCAGGGTCGCGATGGAGGAACTCATCACCATCTCAAAATTAATTGGCCGAGCACAGAGCTGAACATGGCAATTCGCAAACCGGCTTTGTCCGTCGTAGAGGCCAGGCAGCTTGCTGCCGTTCAAAGCAAGGTCGTCGATCGTAATTTGTCTGCTCCCGCGCAAAACTCGATTCTGTCTCAGTTGGCCGTCGAATCGGCCGATCGCCGATCTCCCACCACCATCGCCAAGCGTCGCCACAGCCCCGATCCACAATCCATACCCACCATGGATGCCCTCAGTTCGATGGTAGCTCCGGCAAAGATCCAGGTCTTCCTCTCAGCTCGGCCGCCCGCGCCTGAGGTATCGAAGATATACGACAACCTGATTCTGCAATACAGCCCTTCCAAATCGCTGCAAATGATCTTGCGACGTGCGCTGGACGACTTCGAAAACATGCTTGCGAATGGATCGTTTTGTACTGCCCCGAAGAGTTATCTGATCCCTCAGAGAACCTCCGGGAAGTCAATCATTGTTCAAACCTCCCGCATGTTCCCGGCATTGCTGCTGGAAATTGCTCGCAATCATTTTGACCCATTGGGATTGGACAGTGCCCGGGCTTTTGGTCACAAGCTGGCCACGGCTGCACTTGCATCCTTCTTTGCTGGCGAGAAAGCTGGCGAGAAAACAACGAATAAGTGATCTCTTCAAAGAGAGGACTTATCCGATTGCCACTGCATTGTGGTCGGAAGTAGTAAGGAAAAGTAACCCAACCGCGATAGGCGATAGTACCGTCGGCTCACGTTAGAGCAGATCCTGTTCAATCCGGGTCATAACCTGCAGCCCTGAGGTAATTTGCGCATTCCTCCTATGTGAAGCAGGGGATCAATGTGCCGACGGCATCCCATAGAGCATCAATCTCTCGCTCCGCCCGAGCCCGTAGCATGGCTTTCAGTTTGGAGAATGCGTTTTCAATTGGATTGAAGTCTGGGCTGTAGGGCGGCAGAAACATGAGCTTGCGCCGGCGCGTTCGATGGCGCCGCGCACACCTGCTGTCTTGTGGGCCGGAAGGTTGTCCATGACAGCAATATTGCCAGCCTCAAGCGAGAGAGCGGAGGCGCTCAAGCGTCTCCGCTACTCGCCAACAACAGGAATTGCGTGCTGTCTTTTGGTAGAGCACGAATGGTGCGCTCATCATCTCACAATGTTGGGATGACGCTATTTAAGCGCCAAGCAACAGATCAGCATCACGGCAAACCATATTTGCGGATTTTGTCGTGCAAAGTCGCCTTTGGCATCAGCAAATCCTCGCTAGTGCGGACGAGGCTATTGCCGTTGACCGCCGCCAGATCGACCTTGGTCGCAGCGACAAGGCGGCAATCGATGGGGATAGGCGTGTTCGATCCAAGGCGCTCCAGCGTTCGCTCCTGCAGCACCCTGAGTAGCTTCACCTGCATGGCCATCGGCATGCTCTCGATCTCGTCGAGAAACAGCGTGCCGCCATTGGCGTGCTCGATCTTGCCGATCCGGCGCTTGACTGCAACGGTGAAGGCGCCCGGCTCATGGCCGAAGATCTCACTGTCGAACAGGTTTTCAGGCATGCCGCCACAATTTATGGCGACGAAATTGCCGCTCCGTCTCGGGCTGGCATCGTGCAGGCAGCGCGCAACGAGTCCCTTACCGGTTCCAGTCTCGCCATGGATCAGTACATCCGCCGCGCTGTTGCCGAGCTCGCCGATGAGGTGGCGCACCGGTTCCATGGTGGAGGAATCTCCGATGATACGGCTTGCGGTCAATTGTCTTCCCTGGAGCTTCCTACGTAGTTCGTGCACCTCCAGCGTCAAGCTGCGCGTCTCCAGCGCCCTCCGCACGACCTCGACGAAATAATCGGGCGAGAAGGGCTTCTCGATGAAGTCGTGGGCTCCGTCCTTCATTGCTTGAACCGCCAGCGAAACGTCGCCGTGCCCGGTCATCAGGACGACCGGCAGGTCGGCCGCAGGAGATCATGCATGAGCGCCATACCGTCGTCGCCCGGCAGGCGGATGTCGGTAACGACGATCCCTGGAAAGTCGACGAGGATGAGCCGCCGCGCCTTCTCGGCGCTCTCCAGCGCTTCGACATCCATGCCTTCCAGTTCGAGCGTCTGCTGAAATCCAAGGCGGACGTTCGGCTCGTCCTCGACGATCAGGATCTTGATGTTGTCGCCCATTTCGTTTCTCCGATAGCGGGTGCGGGAAGAACAACGTTGAAAACTGCGCGGCCCTGAGTGTGGTTCGCCCCCGTCAGCGCCCCACCGAAATGATGCATGATTTCCGACGAAATGGCCAAGCCGAGCCCCAAGCCCCTGTTGCTTTCCTTCGTCGTGAAGGGGCTCGAAGAGGTGCGCCCGCACGTGTTCCGGCAGGCCCGGCCCGTTGTCATGGACTTCGATGACCGCGCGTTCATCTTCGCGCCAACTGCGAAGGCGCAGAGAAGGCGACACTGTGTTCTCGATCGCGTCCAGCGCATTGGCGATCAGGTTGACCATCACCTGTTCCAAACGGTTGGCATCGCAGAGCGCAATAATCTCGTCCGCTCCGATCTCGTGAGACATGGCCACAGCGATCGCGCGGATTTCGCCGATTGGGGAGAGCACCGTCAGGGACCAGCCAGTGTCGCCCATCGGGGCGGTCTGCGCCAGAAAATTGCCCGACAGCAGCCAATCTTTCGCGCGTGCGCTGCTCCGCTTCGTCAGGAATGTCGAGCGCGCTTTCCCACTTGGCGACGACCGTGGTGGCGATCGCATTGCCAAGCACGTTGGTAGCGGTGCGCCCCATGTCAAGGAAGTGGTCGATGCCCCGTGATCAGGAGCACGCAGGCCTCAGGCAGGTTGAACATCGGCAGGACGGCAGCAACGACGACCAACGCGGAGCGCGGCACGCCGGCGATGCCCTTGCTCGAAACCATGAGGACCAGCAACATGACGATCTGCTGGTCCATGGTAAGCGGCAGGACGAAACCGATGATGCGCTCCTTCACGCCGAAGTCTTCCAGCTTCTC
>NZ_HF536775.1:66311-87722 GCF_000312665.1 Rhizobium mesoamericanum STM3625
CTCCTTCACGCCGAAGTCTTCCAGCTTCTCCGTGACACGCGGATAGGCCGCTTCGCTGGAGGCGGTAGAAAAACCGACGAGCATCGGCTGGCGCACTTCCCGCACCAGGCGGAACACGCGCGTGCCGAGCACCAGGAAACCGGCGCCGACCAGCACTGTCCAGAGCACGACGAGCGTCGCGTAGAAGCTGCCGACGAACTTGGCGAGACTTGTGATCATGTGAAGAGTCGCCAAAGCCAAGTCGATTCTCACAAGCGGCTCAATCGCTCCCACTTCCGAGTGAGCCACCGCTTGTTTGCGCAATTCATCGGCGCTGCCCGAGGCGAGCGGCGCTGTCTCATGCAGCGACCAACGCAGACTTGCAAAATCGATCCTTCCCCGGCTTGCTTTTTGGCGTCCAACAATGGGAAGGCATTCTTAACCCTCCCCTGCCTTCCGGCTGTCTCGATGCTCGGCGTATCGAACCAATCTCCGTTTCACTTCACCGGCAGGAAGACGACACCTCGGGTGTCCGAACACGGTGCTCAGACCGGCATGCAAACGATCGAAGGACACGTACACGCCATCGGAGAACTGATCAAACACCCACAGTACGCCATGCATGTTCACCCTCTCAGCGGTTGCCAGCTCGCGTAGACCTCCGTCACCGGTGAGCAAGGTCCATTGACGGGACTTCGCAAGCGCGAAGGCAAACGTGTCAGGAAATGACAGGCGTGCATTCTGTCGGCGCACATCGACTGCGCGACCGAGTTCCGCGGGCGTAAGGGCTTCGACACGCAGCCCCAAAGCCACCAGCCGATCGCCGAGCTCGCCGGCTAATTCCCGTTCGTACAAAAGATCCGGCACAGCGAAGCCGAAGGGCAGGAGGAACATCTCCTCGAGTAGTTGCGCCCTCTCAAGATCGATCAAGACGGAGGTATCGGAGACGAGGATAGGCACGGATCAAGCCGCCACCTGATCCAGCCTTGCATCCAGCTCACGAACGGAAATGCCGAGCAATTCCGCAGCCCGGGATTCGCCGATCATACCTTCCGCCAATGCCCTATAGCAGAGCCGCTCGAAGCGCCTGGGTTCCTCAAGTTCCGGCTTCATCGTCTCTGGCTCCTCGAATGGCTCCGTTCTCCATCCGCGCTCAGCGAAGACTTTGAACAGGCGGGCGAAGGCGGCTTGGTTGATGATGCCCAAATCCTTGCACCGGTAGGCCAAAGCCTGGATGCTTACTCCGAAGCGTTTCTTCAGGGCGACGAATTCGCCGATGCTGATCGACGACCTGTGGGCGCCGATTTCAGCGCGCAGCACATCGGCCGGCATGAGAAAAGCGCCAGCGAAGCGGTGCGCGGCCTTTTCCTCGTCCAGGCCCTCGCAAGGCGCCATGACCATGTGACCAAGCTCGTGGGCGAGATTGAACCGCTTGCGCTCGGACCATGTACTGCGCTTGACTACGATCACACGCGCAGTCGCCCGTCCTCCGCGTCGAACCTCGGCGGCAAGACCGTCGATATCGTCGAGGTCGAGCGACAGGACCTTGACGCCCCGCTCTTCGAGCAGCTCGGCAAGCTGCGGGATGGGATCGTTGCCGAGGCCCCAGTCGTCACGCACGGACCGTGCGGCGTCCTCTGCGTCACGCAAATCTGCGACAGGGTGCGGGGCGCTTCGCGGTTGCTCCCATTCGACGCTTCGCATTTGCAGAAGGTCCTCAACGGCGAGATAGCGCTCGAGCATGTGGATCGCGCGCGCCTTGAGAATAGCCTCCTCTTTGGCGGACGTTCCGACCTTTTTTCGGAAATCCACGCCTTCCAGTTCGAGCTCGTCTTCGCTCAGCAGATAATCCTCTGAGACATCAAGCGCCCTTGCAAGCCCGATCAGCACACGCGAGCTCGGCATATCCTCATTTCTTTCGTATTTGCCAATGGCCTGCGCGGAAACGATGCCGCCCATCGCATCGGCGAGCGCGCGCAGCGACAGGCCCGACGCCAACCGGGCTACCTTGAGCTTGTTTCCGATCATTGTGGCTTCCTTCTGATTTGCAGTTTCCAAAACTACTTCTATTACAAATTTTGTAAACTGAAATCCCTTGAAACTGCCTTTGCGACTGTTTACCTTGGGCAAGCGTTGGTTGGATCGTTCCCAATTGTAAACTGGAGCTAGCGTATAATTGGGCGGTCATGGCGCAGCCCGAAAGGCGTCGGCTGGAAGGGGTTAGCAATGCCGTTGAGCAATACCGAACTTCGATACTACGACAGCAATGTTCTGCGACTGCCGGACGACAAGCGCAAGGAATATCATGAGCAGGTGGACCGCCTGATCGTTGAACTATGCAAGGGTGTTCGCGACAAGACGGAGATCAAGATCACCAAGGTCGGCCGGTTCTTTCGCAAAATTCACGATTCTGCGAAAAACCAGCGTTGATCCAGTGGATGTCGATGTCGTCTTCTATATTGCCGGGCGCGACGCCAGCAATCCATGAATAGCCTGAACACCATCTACGATTTGTTGATCAAGATCTATCCGAACAAATCAGTCGAGGATTTCGAGATCCCGCGCAAGGCGGCGACGGTTACTTTTGTCGGTACCGGCCTGAGCGTCGATATCGTCTCTGTGATCGAGGATGAGAACAGGCCGGGCTATGGTTGGCAATTCAGGACGGCTCGAAGGTCCAGACCTGCCCTGCCAGATCCACCCCGATCATCGTGTCTTTCATTTTGCCGTCTTCTCCGTCCTGAGGCTACAACCACATCATCTTGGCATATTGCGATGCCGTGAGGGGAGGACGGCAACCACCCCATCTTGTTCTGGCCCCGAAAAGCAAAAACTCACGTTTCGCGAATGGATCCAAATTAAAACCGGCTTGCCCACCCTAAGAAAGCTTGGCATGGTTTATCTTGATCATGGAATACGAGCGACTTCGCGCCCTCTATCATGCGCAATGTCCGAAAAACGATTCGACAGGAGAGATCTGCCATATGGCCGCGCTGAAACTGAGGGAACGCTTTGAGTTTGATGTGCTGAAGGGGGTTGAAGAGAGACTGGCTTATGCGGTTGTCCACTCGTTGGCAAACAACGGCCACGGTGACATCGGGAGCTGCGGTGTGGCCGAATTCGATTTGATCGATTTTGCCGAGGCATCGGACTGGCCTTCCGGTGAAGCTCTGCGCCGGCTAAAAACTCTCTCGCTTCCAATAAGCGGTCTTCTGTAACGGGCCTTGAGTCAATCCCTTGTGAGCTTAATCCCTCGCCGAGTGCTTCTGTCCGCAGTCGGCGCTTGGCCGCTGCTCTATGGGGTCTGCTGAGGACCGGCTGGCCAATCTAAGTACGCGCAGTCACCTGAGTGCTGCTTGCCGCTTAACGGCCTAACCCATCCATCGTCCCGGCGAAGGGACCTTGCTCCGGGGGGCTGATGGCAGTGCCCGCCGGAAACCTGTGTTGTTGTCTCCTTCCGGCTCAGGCGGCCATGGCTGGCGTCGCCTTGTGGGGAATGAAGTTGGTTCCGTCCCTGAGCATGTGGTGCAACACCACCGCCAGCTTACGGGCCAGCGCAACACGCGCCTTTCTGGGACCCGCACGTCTGGCGACCGCCAGTGCCCAGCTCTTCAGATCCGAGGGTTTGACCGGCCGGGTCAAGATGACGTTGACCGCTTCGTAGAGCGCGGTTCGTACGCCCACATCGCCGATCTTCGAGATGCGACCACTGTAATCGGTCTCGATTGATACTTCTTCGGCGTCAATCCGAAATGCGGCCCCACCGCTCGTGATGAGCGAAAACGCTCCGGCGCATCGACGGCCGACACGAATGTCAGCGCCACCAGGACGCCAACGCCGGGCGTCGTCATCAGCCGCCGTGCGTTATCGTCTTGGCGGGCCATGGCACGCAGCTTTCGGTCAAGACCTGCAAATTCGTCCGCAAGTGCGTCGCGCACCTTCAACAGCGACGCGGCGATCGCTTCCAAGGTCGGATGACCTTCAATCAGCTCGCGGATGCGTGCCGCATAGGTGCGCCGCGTCGTCGGCCCTACCTTGAGGCCAAAGCCGCGCAGAATGGCCCGCATGCTCATCTCGATGTCGTGAAGCTTTCCCTGGATGAGCTTGCGTGCGGTCAGCAGCGCTCGCACCTCCTGGGCCGGAAGAGATTTGCAGTGGACCGGTCTGAACCAGCCAAGCCGCATCAACTGCGCAATGCCCCGCGCGTCCTTCTTGTCGGTCTTCACCGGCATCGTCTTGAAGGCCGCACGCACGTGGCGCGTCTCGATCAGTTCGACCGCCAGACCAGCTTTCGTCATCCCGGCATAGAGCCACTGCGACAAGGGGCCGGCCTCAAGACCAATTCGTTCCATGGCCACACCGTGCTCGGCAAACCAGGCGATCAGCGCATCGGGCTCGCTCAGCACCTTTGCTTCACGCACGATGCGGCCATCCGCATCCACCACGCACACACTTGAGTATTCCAATGATACGTCGATGCCGGCATACTGTCCCATGGTCGTCTCTCCCTAATGCTATGGAACAGGCCAAAAACCTGACTCCGCGACACCATCATTGTGAGGGACGACCACCGGCCTTTCAAACCTGGCTGGCTGGGCTCCGCCCGTTACACCATCTATGCGTTGAACACGAAAACGTCGTCTTATTCGCGCTCGCGGGTGCCGACTAAGCCGGATTCGCGCACCTCTACAAGAGCCGCGGTTTCGAAGGCATTCCTCCGAATTTGCCGAAAGTCGCTCCGCGTTGTTGGCGGATCTGAGATCGAGTACTTCGGCCGTATGGCCTAATGTCCAATTTGCAAAACATACGCGCTAAAAGGAAGAGGCTGTGGGCGGCTTGGTATTGGAGAACCATTGGGAACGCATCGTCCTGACCTCCATCAGGGAGTTCTTTGACTCGGAAGACCACGCGGCCACAGTTTGGACCGGTTCCGATGGTGATGCGGCGAGAGAGGCCGCATACGCTGCTCTGCGCCGGAGTATGGTCGCAAGTATATTTCTGCACCACTTCTCCGAGGTCGCGGTGAACCGACAGCATCTCGCAAAGCAGAGATCGACGTCCAACTTGACCGCGGCAATGCGGACGGGGTTCTCGTGATTGAATGCAAGGCCAAGAACGCCAACGCTCGTGTCAGCGAGGCCGATATTCGGAAATGGTATGGAGACCGCGTTCCACTGATATATTCAATCCTTACCAACGGCGGAACCTACAAAGGCAAACCTTTTCGGTTCGAACTCTGGAGCAACGGGGAATTTTCAGCTTCCGGCCTCAAGTGGCTTGCCGAACAGCCTCTCGTGATGATTGGGTATTCTGTAGGCTGGCGGGATGGAAAGGCTTTGAAGCAGTATGCGGACAAAGCAAAAAACACATCACTGTGGACCATGCTCAACGACTACTACTTCCACAGCCCCTTGAGTCGGATAACAGGCAATCGGGTTTAATGAGCCGCTTGCTCAAGACCCTAAATACCCATGCGGGCGATCATATCGGCATCAAAATACGCCTGCCGATCCTCTGCGTTGGTTTGCCGTAGAGTCCTCTGGCTGACGGTAAGGAACAGATCAAGCATTCGGTCGTGGGCCTGTTCCGAATAGCGATCGGGAGTTTCCCGGGTCTCATTTACGAAAGCAATCAGGTGGCGCAGATAGATGAGGGGATTGCAGAAATCGCTGATGTCGTTCCAACCATCCGTTAAGCCTTGAGCCCGGACGCGGGCGCTTATCGTTTGGTCGCACACGCCCCACAGACGAAATGCAGGTTTTCAACTCTGTTGTGTCCTTTTTGGCCGAGAACCATGACGCCCAGGTTTTCTCCTCCCACGCTCCGTTTTAGAAGGTCGGTCCCGCAGATTTCGCAGTCGAGCGGCTGGTACTTGCCGAGCAAAGGATGGATCGGCCGCAACGCAGTATGACTTGTTGGAAGGTGTTTTAGGAGCACGCCGGATAGTCCGACGTCATGGAAGCCACTCTCGATATGAGATCCGTCGTATATCTTGAACTCTGCGATTTTTCCCTGATCGCGCAAATCCTTAAGGCGTTCATTAAGGCGGCGCTCGCCACCGTGGAGTAAAATCCGATAAACCCATCTGCTTTGTGTTGTGCAAGGCGATCGGTGATGTTGGTCTCGTGTTCTGTACCAACAGCCTTGCCACTCGTCGCATAGTGCTTGCAACTTACCAACCAGGTGAAGCTTCGCGAGGCGAGCTTGCCCTTAAGCGTTTCCTTGACGAGGATATCCCGGCCGCCGTCAGGGCCACGTCCGGGAGGCACATCGACCACAAGTCCGAGCGCCAGTAGGTAATCATGGGCAAATGCTTCCATTCGTCGCCGTCGCTGATTTCCGTGTAGTCGATCATCACTATTCTCTGTGTCCCACCATTAGCGTGAAAGACGAACTCTCAGCCTGCGTGCTCTTTCGCGGAAAGCTTCCTCGCCACCCTCAAGAATGTCGCATACCTGCCGCCGGATATCCGCCGATTCGAGCCCGCCCGAGCTGTATGTAATAGGGGGCATCTGGCCATGAGAATGATTGCCGCAATGCGCAATGATGATCTGGTCCGCATCCGTATTGATCACCAGGTTAGCATTGTGGGTCACCATAATCACCTGCCGCTTCTGCTTTGCGGCGAGGAATAGACCAACCAATTCACGGTGGATCGACTGGGGGTCAAGGTTTTCTTCCGGATGGTCGATGATCAATGGTCGGTCGTCCAGATCGTCAAGCGCCAGATAGAGGAGGAGTAGGACGATGCCCCGCGTCCCTGGCGATAGCTTTTGAATGTCGATACCGTCATAGTTTATGCCGTACTGTATGGTGATGTGATCCGTACCGTAGATCCAACCTGCAAAATCCTTGAGCCATGACCGATACTCAACGGTTTCCCCTTTTGGGACGTCGGAATGGGCCAGTCACTCTTCCTGATATTCGTCCAGGAACTTACCCATCGCCGCTTGCGCCGCCGTGGCATCGCCATTTTGCCACGCCGGCAGCAAATTTGTTCGGCCAAATCCCGGAGGGACACCATCTACTCCTTGCCGGTTTGCGCCGGCGTTCCAACCAGATCTGCCTCGGTTATGCTCGGAAGCGTCGGAAACGCAGGCAGCTCGGTGAACGACAACCCATTGAAAATCTGGTAAACACGCCATTAACCAGAAGCGATATTGCTATTTACTTCCCCTGCTTCTGACGATTGCGAGGTGGCCGTTTAACCATCGATAAGTAATGCTTATCGGTAGTGATTGATTTGAAGCCGCAAATCAGCGATGTCGGCCGTCCTGGATCACCGGAAATACCCGGTTTTCCGGTCTTCTAGGGCGATTTCGGCCGGGATGCCGGACTCCCCGAAGCAGAATTCGACGGTCGCTGGCCGCGCACAGGTCCCTCCTCTTCTGCGGAATTGAGCTTCCCGGGCCTGGCAGCGGGCTCTTGCTTCCACAGCAGTCCCCAAGCCCCCCGCGCTTCCCGCATTTCCGCCACAGAAGCCCGCTGGCACGCGCTTACCTAGTGGACGCTCCGTTGTTCGTCTCGGGTTATGATTTGAGTCTGGGGGCCCGCTATTCAGACCATAAAACACGCTTGCAACTGTTCGTTTTGTCACGCATTCCTTATCTGTACAAGGCACCCGAAAAGCGCGCGAGAAAACCATGGCAAAACGGCAAGTCGCCAATCCGTCGCCGGCCCCAAAACGTCTCATCGGCTATGCGCGCGTCTCGACCGACGATCAGGTCCACGACGCGCAGATGGACGAGTTGCGCGCCGCCGGCTGCGAGCGGATTTATCAGGAGCACGGATCCGGCGCGTCACGAGCCCGACCGGTGCTGACAAGATTGCTCGGCGACCTGACTGCCGGCGATGTGCTTGTCGTCGTCCGGCTGGATCGCCTCGCCCGTTCGGTCAGCCATCTGTTGCAAGTGATCGAGGACTTGGAAGAACGCGGCGTCCATTTCAGGTCCATCCGCGATCCCATCGACACGTCCACGCCACAGGGAATGTTTTCTCTTCAGGTCCTCGGAGCTGTCGCGCAGCTCGAACGGGCTTTGATCGCCGAACGAACCAGAACTGGCATCAAGGCGGCAAAAGCGCGTGGCAAGCTGCCGGGCAATCCCGGACTTCGAGAGCGACGACCAGAAGCGATCAAGGCGGTATCGAAGGCGCGAGACAAACTCTATCTCGACGAGATGATCTCGTCCGCCCAGACTTGGCTACCAATGGTCCGGCAGCTTCGCCCCCAGCATAGCTGGGACAATGTCGTCCGGGTGCTCAATCGCAGAGGCCATGACTGGACGGTAGAACGCCTGCGCCGCGCGGTGCACCGGATGGTCCGGGAGAAGCTTGCCGACCCCGAACTTTTGGCGCGCTCGCCCCGTCGTGCCCCAGAAGATCACCTGATGAAGCTCGTTGCAGCGATTGCCATTGCTGATCCCGGTCTGTCGCTGCGCGATATTGCCGCCCAACTGGATCAAATGGGTGAGCGACCTGCGCGCGGTGGGCGAAAATGGCAGCCCTCTTCTGTTCGTCACCTGCTGGATGAGGCACATCGGTTTGGCCTCATTCGTCATTGAGGGCGCGGAGCATCAGCTTGCCGATTGCCCGGCTACTCGCGCGCCCTGTTTTGGATGGTAGAGATTTCCAGCCTTCGCTTTCGACAATGCCGCGGGCCAACTGCCGGTACTCGGATTCCGCACGGAGATTTAGGACTGAAGCCGCCCGAGTTCGTAGAGACACCTGATGATACTCGGGGACTGGTCCACGCTCGAATTGCCGAAAAGCCTCGCGAACAGAGGCAGAGAATCGAGCCGTCTTGCAAGTGTCCTCAAAGATAAGGTCTGCGATGGCCGTCATGGTCAAGGCTCGCCATGCCGGTGGAAGGCTGGTCAGCGGCGCGTTACCTGCAGTGGGCGGCGGCCGTTGCCCATAAGGCAGTGGTAAGCCCAGCGTGGTGATGTACGGCATTCCTTCCGGACGTAGCGACCAGAAGAAGCGGCTTGCCGTCTCGATGCGCTCACGCTCAGACCCGACCTTGCCGATGGCCTCGCCTATCAACGAGGCAACCTGCAGCAAGGCTGTCTGATCGCGGCGCTGAAACTTCCGCGCCGAGACAACCACATCGCAATGACGGCAAAACAGTCTCGCGACGCCGGCAGGTGTCGACCGGAACTGAAACAGACCGGTGCGGAAACAAACAGCGCACTTAATCTCGAGGCCAATCTTGTGCCGGGGGCAGACCACTGCTTCGACGCATGCCCAACATCGTCGGCAATAATGATCCCTCCCCTCCTCGACATTTTCATCCAGGCATGACGGACAAACGCCTCGATGGGCGGGATCGCTCACGAATGACGCCCTGCTGCGCCCGGTATTTTGCAGAGACAGTCGCTCGACATCTGCTTGCTTCAGACGACAGGCAAGCGCCCATAAACGGGTCGCAGACTGTCCGGTAGGAATGTCATTACTGAAGAGATGCGGGTTCGAGGCTCCCGAAGCGCCACATACCCAAGACTCAACCTGCCGGGGCGAGCTGGAGTAATGGCTCGCCACTCGCCAACGCCAACAGTTGAGAAGCTCATCCTCAAAGGGCCGCGGGGCGATAGCCAGCAGCCGTACCGGTCTCACTGGCGATGCATGTCGCTGCAGGCGGCCTTCGCTAAGTCGCGCCATCGCCACAAGCGGTAGGACAAGGCTGCCATTGTCGAAGCTCTCCAACGTGATCGCCTCTTTTCCACTTCGGACGGCTTCGACCGCGACTGTCTCGATCAAGCGAAAAATACGCACCGTGACGCCGTCGGTCATCTCCAGCACCTTGCGGCGCACCGCTGCGGTCCCAAGCTGTGATTGCTCGCGCAGAGGCAGGATGCTCCCGAGACTTGCAAGCAATTGGGCGAGTTGCTGCGTGTTGGACCAGAGCTTCAGGTGGAAGGCCTCAAACCTCTCCGCAAGCTGCGGATCCGTCAATAAAGCCTGTCGGGCGAGATCGGTACCGGCGCAGATTAGAGGGACTTTCAGATCGTTCGCCAGAAAGCGGATGACGTTGAGGAAGACCCGTTGCTGCCGATATGTCCCCGTCAACATGGTATGGATCTCATCGATGATCAGCATCCTCACACCCATCCTGCGCATGAGGGTCAGGCAAGTGGTCTTCAGTCGGAAGGTCGCGTCTCCGCTTGGACCCGATGCACTCATTGCATTGAGGAGTTCACCGTAGACATCGCGTTCAACGGGTTCGGCCGGCATCTGCATCGCCACGACCGGCATGCTCGTCACCCCGGTTCCTCGATCGAAAATAGGCTCGTGATCGAGAAGAAACTTCCGGATGACTTTTGTCTTTCCCATACCGGTATCGCCGTAGAGAAGCAGACAAGGCATTCGATCCCGTGGCGGATAGGAGAGCAGATCCTCAAGCCGCACCAACGCAGCCCTCGCATCGGCTGTTTCCAGCCAACGATCTGCGCGGATCCAGGCGACGTCCTCTGGCTTGATCGGCTAGCCATCTTTTAGCCGTGATGGAGGACCTCGAGGAGCGGGGCGTGCATTTCGGGTCGATACGTGACCCGATCGATACTTCGACGCCACAGGGCACGTTTTCCCTCCAGGTGCTCGGTGCAATCGCGCAGCTTGAGAGAGCGCTGATCGCCGAACGTAGCAAAGCTGGCATCAAGGCCGCGAAGGCTCGCGGCAAACTTCCCGGGAACCCGGGTCTGCGAGAAAGACGACCGGAGGCAATCAAAGCAGTCTCGCAAGCGCGGGAGAAACGCTATCTCGATGATCTTATTGTCTCGGCGCAGACATGGCTGCCGGTGGTGCGACAGCTGCGCCCGCAACATAGCTGGGACAATGTCGTGCGGGTGCTCAATCGCCGCGGTCACGACTGGACGGTCGAGCGCCTTCGTCGCGCCGTTCATCGCCTGGTCCGCGAAAAGCTCGCGGAAAACGAACTGTTGGGCCGGTCCCCTCGCCGCGCGCCGGAGGACCTCTGATGAAGCTGATAGCAGCGATCGCCATTGCCGATCCCGATCTGTCGCTTCGCGACATTGCCGCTCAGCGGGACCAGATGGGAGAGCGGCCTGCGCGAGGCGGCAAAAAATGGTAGCCCTCCTCCGTCCGAGACCTGCTGGACCAAGCCCACCGATTTGGCCTTGTCCGCAGTTGAGAGCACGGCTCACCTGGCGGCGGAGCTGTCCGATGTATAGACTTCCAGACGTAGCTCGAGGATCTGCAAGCGACGGTATTCGCCATCGATTTGCAGCTTCGGCTGAGTGCTTTCAG
Source organism: Rhizobium mesoamericanum STM3625 (assembly GCF_000312665.1). GTDB lineage: Bacteria > Pseudomonadota > Alphaproteobacteria > Rhizobiales > Rhizobiaceae > Rhizobium > Rhizobium mesoamericanum. Next base: position 77,553 of record NZ_HF536775.1, read on the forward strand.
CCTGGAATACGGCGCCAGTTCTTCCCGCGCCTGCTCCCCTGATCTTCCTCAAGTGACGGGCGGCCGACTATGCGCTGGGCGCTTGGGTGACCGCGGCTAAGATCAATAGCCGTGTTAGCGGGGCCAAATGGTGATGAACCCTGTCTCGCCAGTGGGCCATGCCAACCCGAATCCATTGTCGAGCGCAAGCGCCTTGTCATCAGCGCTGACCACTTCGGATTCGACGACAATCAACTATCGTTCCGACCACTGCTGGTGTTGTCGGTAATCAAGAAGTTGTCCGATCGCGGCCCGTATTGCGAACCGCACCGTCAACGCATCTGTCGGCTTTATCTATGCCATCGTTGCCCGGCCCCTACCATCCACATAGCGCAGGTCGTCACGAAAACTTGGCGGAAAGGACACGCCGGGAACCGCTCCCTTCAGATCGTCGACGAAGCGCTTCTGCAGCTTGCTGTGCCGTGGGCTTACAATCGCCTCGTACGCACGCACATATCGGCAATATTCATGTGCCGCAGCTTCGCCGGCTCGGCCTTTTTTTCGGCCGTCTTTCGGCTTTGTACCGGGGACGATTTCCTTGCCGCTTATTAGATTTCTGATTGACCGCACAATTCGACGTGCTTCAAGGTTCTCAGTGTCTTCGGCATACCACCAGCTTGCCTGACCGCTCCAACCGGGGCCTCGCCCAAGCGCCAGCTTCAAATTCCGCTGACCGATGTCGATCAGGAACGCATCTTCTACCTTTGCCCGAACTCGGAAACTGTCGGTTTCATCTTTCCTGTGCCGGTCCAAAGGGTAAACGCCCTGAAAGTTTTGTCGATATCGATACAAACGCGCGTTTCGATGCCAACCGACAACGCACCGGGGGTCATTTCCCTCTATCGGTGCGGTCCATACCACATCGACCTCGTCGACAAAGTCGGCGCTTCTATCCGCACCGAGCCGTTGGATATTCACCTGGCGGTCAATATCGCCTTTACTCGTTTCGAAGTGCCCGTAAACGCAACCATCCTCGCAGCCGAGAAAGTTGAGTTCTTCACCACAATAGCCCTGAGACCTAGGAAAACCTCCGCCGCCCTTTGGCGGATCTTTGGGATCACGTCCGGCATAGTTTTTCATCCAAGAGATACTGCAAAAAGCATAGGCATGCGTACGCCCCCCTAAAAACCAGCCTCGCGTTAGTGGTGCAACCACGAGCGTGCGCCAAGCTTGCGCAGCGCAAATCCACGTTCCGACAAAAGAATTGCCTAGGCTGTTTTAACAAGCGCGGAGACCAAAGGTGGCCCTATCTTTCGGCTAAAGCACCACGCTCAGCCCCTTCTTGCCTCGAACGCGGCCCGAACGGCGATCAACCGCTCACTCTCCCCTCTTGACCAAGCCGGCACTACTGTGTTTCTGCAACTGCCAAAACAATGATTTTCCAAGATCGTTGCATTTCAAGCGATTAGGTCAGTGGTCAGCTGACCACTGCAAAAGCGACGTGCGGGAAGCCTTTACTGCCATGATTTATCAGGCTTCTCGTCCCGGCAGCTTCAACGGGATAGAACCGTCGCCGGAAACGATCTCGAAGAGCGCCCCGGTAGAGCTGCTGCGATCCATTTCCCGCCCCACCTGGTGAACAGGCCGTGACTAACGGAACGATTGAAGACCAATTCGGTCGCGCGCCTTCCCCTCCGCTATTCGGGTCTGACCTTAAAGCCACTGCCGACTTCAGGAAGAGCACACCGCTGAACAGCAATCGCTAACCCATGACCGCATTGCCTCTCTCGATCTCTCGCACGTTTCCGTTTGACTCGAGCAGCTCGGATTTTATCCATCGCGCCGCGCTCGATCTAACCAGCACCCGAAAAGCAGCCGCCGGTCTGCCAAGAGTTGAGCAGACACCTCGGGCAGAATACGACGCCGACAACTGGGTCAGCCATCCCCTCGATAACCCCGTTTCTGGTCTACCCTCGCCGTCTGTGACCTTCCGGCCTTTTATGTGGCCGGTTTCGACAGCTTGGCTTCTCAGATCCTGTCAAGCTACATTCGAAACAAGCCGTTGTAGAAAGCTGTTATTCTCCAAACTGTTAGATTGGTGGTCAGCTGACCACGACTGAAATCGTGAAGGCTTGGTTGACGCGAGGCCAAACCTATCCAGCTTTCAAATTCCCATGCCCGTTGGCTCTCAGCAATGCCATTATCATCGGTTCAAGCGAGAATTCCCCACGCTCACTGCGCCGCGTCAGATCACGCAGATAGCCTCCGGCTGAGTTGATGAAATTTGCCTTCTCGAGGATGCACGCAACCGCCACTGCGGCGTTCTCAGGACCCAATGCCTCGCATGCAACCTGATAGGCGGAGGGGCTTACCCCCAGCATAGATCGAACAACCACCGCGGCGGACATCAGATCTCGCCAGCTTCCCACACCGCCCGGCGCGTAATCACCGATCGTCGGGCAAGCCTTTAGCACCAATCCCAATGGGAAGACCCTCTGCCTTTCATTCCCCGGCTGGTGGCTCGAACTCAGCTTTGCCCCCTGCTCGTTTTCAGAGCTGGGTTCAGATTCACGAAAGGATTCGGGTTTTGAATTCTGTATGTGCTGCTCGCTGTGAGCATCATTGGTGCTATTATTTTCAGAATTTCCGAGGATTTCCAACCGGTTGAGGACTTCCTCGCGAAGCATTTGCATCTCATCGAGAACAGCCGCGATGCCAGAAATCGTCGGTACTCGCGGAATCCGCCCAACAAGCGCTACATAGACGTCCTCGAGCGATCGCCAATCTCCATCGGCGCCCTCTTCCATTGCTGCGGTGATGAGCTTACGGACATCGCGCCGGCAAATGGTCAGGCTTTCCTTGGCTCGCCGCAACGCCGCTCTATCGGCCGTCACTTGCTGCGCCAGCATGGCCAACTCTTCGGCCCGAGCAAGTAGCGGCGACAAGTCGAAGCCGAAGGCGCTCTCGATCTCGCCATCACCATTCTTACGGGCGTAGCGCTTCCCGTTGGCGCTATCCTTCCGGACGATGAGACCCGTTTCCACCAGGACGGCGATGTGTCTGCGCAAAGTCGCGCCAGCCATTGCATGCGCGCGAAGTGCGAGCTGAGCATTCGAGGGGAAGACAATTAGTTGCGCGTCCTGGCGCAACTCATTCTCGGGATAGAAACTCAACAGTGCGTCAAGAACCGCGAGGCTATTGGACTGAACTCCCAGCAACTCTCTAGCCATGGAGGCATCTCTGAAGACCTTCCACTTATCCGCTGTCTTGCCTCGCTTTATTTCAGCCAAGGCCGCCTGGCGCCGCACGAGCGCAAGCGTCATCGGTCGCCGCCCGAATGGCGTCGTCACACTTCCCGTCTGCATCGTCTTTCACCTTTCAGCAGGCAAAAGAAATCCGCTCACCGAAACGGTGCCAAAGACTCTTGACGAGGATTCGAGGAAATGCGATTCTGTTCGTGCTAAAGAGACAGAAGGGCTTCCACGACGGCAACGCTGAGGGGGCTCTTTTCTTTTGCGGGTTACTCTCCCTGTTTCTGTTGATGCTTTGCACGGTGCTCTTGATAAAGCGCCGGCAAATGTTCGAGTACAAAGGCGGCAAACTCAGGCGTCGCCTTCCTGTCGATCGTGATCTCCAGCTTGCTCTTGCTCTGTGTCACTTGCGCAAGTCTGTCCCCATCCGGGGTCGACATGACGTCCGGCAAACCGCGCGCAATACGATGCGGCTTCAGGTGTCCGATCACCGCCTTGAACCGGTCAGCTGATGGCAGCGTCTGAGCCTCTGCCGAACTCGCAAATTTGACGGCGTCCGCTGGAGACCCTGCTTTCTCGAGCAGTTCGGCGAGTTGTTGCCAACTGGGGCGACCGACTCCTGGAGCGGCACCAATGGCGTCGATCAGCTCGGAGGGGAGGGCGTCGACAAGTAGGAGCATCTTCGACAGGTTGCTTTTGTCGATCGACATGGCAGCGATGACGATTTCGCGTGAAAACTGCTTGTTCAGTTGATGCGCGAAACGCGCCTTTTCAATAAAGGTTAGGTCTTCGCGTTCGTTGTTTTCCTGACCCTGGGCCACGACCAACTGCTCGTCGGTCAAGTCGCGAACGACCGCCTTGACCGACAGTCCCAGCTCGGACACGGCGCGCAGGCGGCGATGGCCGAAGGCAACCTGGTATCGGCCACCTCGTTCCGGATGAGGTCTCACAAGGATCGGGACCTGCTGTCCTTGCTCCCGGATCGACACAGAGAGACCGTCGATATCACCTTGCATGCGATCTTGGACGAACGACGGCTCGATTGATGATGGGTCCAGTTCAACGACGGCCTGACCTTCCGCGAGTCGCCGTTCAATCTCCTCGGCACGACCGAGACGATCATTTTGCTCACGCAGTGCGTTGCCGATATTTGCCGTCAGCTTGGTCGCAGGATCACGTTCTTTTCTCGCCACGCCGAGAAGAGGCATAGAACGAGTCTTGGCCGCTCTGTTGTCACCGGCTGATGTGGTGTCGGGCGCGTCTGTGGAGACGCCGAGGAGGTGTTTCCGACTCATGTGGTTCTACCCCATGCCTTTTTGATCAGAGTCTCGATCTCGTCGTTGACGGCGTTCATCGCTTCCAAGGCCCGATCGTAGGTCGAGCGCGTAAACTGGCCACGCTCAACCTCGAAGAGGGTCTGGTTTGTCAAGCCAGCGTCAGAAACAGCAGTAGTCTTGAGCATCGGAAAGTTGAGCACATTTTCGCCGAAGATCGAACGAAGGTAGCCAACCATCTGGTTCTGGGGCCCGTCGCTCGGTTCAAAGCGCGTGATGAGGTAGCGCATCCAATTAAAATTAAACTGGGCGCCCGCATTCTCGATTTCGCGCAGGAGATTCGAGGTCATCGCCAGGAACTGATTCATCGACATCACGTCCAACATCTGCGGATGGACAGTGACCAGGATCGACGTCGCGGCGGTCAATGCCGAAAGCGTGAGATAGCCCAACTGGGGAGGGCAATCGATGACGACGACATCGTAGTTGTCTGCGATGTCGTCGATGACTTGACTGATCCGACCGTAAAAGAGCGTGTCGCCTTCCTTCCGGTTCATCAGGGCGCGCGGTGTGTCGTGCTCGAACTCCATCAGTTCAAGATTGCCCGGAATGAGATGGAGGTCCGGAATGTAAGTTCCTCGCACAACCTGCTCGATCGGAACCTGCTCGTCATCGTACCGGATGGCGCCATAAAGGGTTTCATTCGGACCGACGTCGGTTTCTGGCTGACTGCCGAAGAGTGCGGAAAGGCTTGCCTGGGGATCGAGATCGATGGCCAGAACGCGATAGCCACGCATCGCCAGATATTGCGCCAGATGCGCGGCTGTCGTCGTCTTGCCCGAACCACCTTTGAAATTCATCACCGAGATAACTTGAAGCTGCTCGCCCTCGCGACGATGGGGCAGGTAGCGCCGGTTCCCGCGGCCGATCTGGTCCAGGTGCTTGCGGATTGCATGAATATCTTCGATCGTAAAGGTGCGTCGGCCGCCAGGGCTCATGCTCACATGCAACTCCGGCATTTCCGAAGCAGTCTGCCTAAGATAAGACTCACCGATACCGAGCAGTTTTGAGACCTCTGACGGCGCAAAGGATCGAATGCCTTTTTCGGCCGTCGGCGGAAAAACCTTGAGATGATGCGCCTGAAGTTGGCTGGAGAGGGCGTCGGCGTGACGCTCCATCAGTGCGGTCAATCCTTCAACGACTGGCGCTGTTTTTGCGGCGGTCTTCGCCATCTCAAAACCCATTTCCTGCAAGTGGCGGTATTTTTCGCGAAACTGGTAAAGTTCCGCCACTAATCATTAAAGCCGATTCTGAATTTTGAGCAAGCGGTTTTAGGTTAACGAAAGGTTAACACTGCCGGGCCGGAAAAATTGATAGACCTCGATTTTTCGTTAATAATCGCGGGGTTAACATGCCAGAGGTTCGGCTATGTTCTCGATCTGTTTATCTGTGAATCCTGCAAACCTAACTAGCCGCGTTGGGCGTGAAGGGACCTGATTTCACCAAACTCCGCAGCCACTGCGGTGCGACTCACTCGCAAAACATTGGAGGATCCTCCAACTCGTTCCATGCTGACTTCTCCGCCGATCAACGACGACGGAGAAATTCATGCAGGTTTTCGCGCTCAACAAGCCGCGGAATGTTCACGAAGCTCAGCTCATCCAGCAACATCGACCCTTGAAGAGGGCAGGGGATCGGGATCGGTGCATGAGGCAACGCTGACGATGTTTGCCGGCATCATCGAGTGGGTGCCTCGCAAACGGCATCACCGAGATCGTGACGGTGACCGACCTGCGGTTCGAACGCATCCTCGTTCGTGTTGGCTGGCCGCTTCAGCGCATCGGCGATCCGAGCCGCATCGGCGTGACTACAGCCATCGCATGGATGCTCCCGGCGAACGTGGAAACATTTCTGAGGCTCCGCCCGTCCAGCTATCGCTCGCAATTTAATGGTCCGCTGGGTCAGGCAGCATAAGGAGAAAACCGTGAACCAGCTTCGCTCTCATCCTCCACTCGTCCGCAAGCTCCAGGAGGCGCTCGGCGATCAGCTCCGCGTCGTGCTCGATGATTCGACCCTCGTCGAAATCATGCTCAATCCGGACGGCAAACTGTTCATCGAACGGCTTGGCCATGGCGTCGCACCAGCCGAAGAAATGTCGTCCGCAAGTGCTGAAATGATTATCGGAACTGTGGCGCATTCGCTCCAGTCCGAGGTTGACACCGAGCAACCAATCGTCTCCGGTGAACTGCCGATCGGCGGCCATCGCGTCGAGCATGACGTCTCCTTGGGCAACCAGGTGTTGAAGGAAAAGACAATTGGCTTGGCAAAGAGCCGCGCCCAGGCCTGAGCGCTGGCGCGCTGAATGGCGACGATGGATGTCCCTTTCGTCCACCAGCCATTGCCGACTGCGACGATGAGGTCGGGATCCTCGAGCATGGAGTGCAGGACCGGCCAGACGATCAGTTGCTCGTAGCAGATCAGCGGCGCTATCCGACGGCCGGCGGCCGTCACGACCGGATTTTCGAAAAAATGCGCCCGCGCACCGCCGCTCTGAGAGAGCAATGCGCGCCACGGCTGCCACATCGAACCTGGAACGGGCATGCGCTCGCGATAAAGAACCCGCGCGCCATCGCCGGAGATGGCGACCAGAACATTATCGTATACGCCCGCATCGATGACGGCTGCGCCGGCGATGACCATGGCGTCAGTTCCTCTCAAAGCTCGCACCCAGAACCGTTCGACGGTAGGCGTCCAAACCCAGGGAGCTTTAAGGAAGGACAATCGTGCGGGCGCCGCCCAGTACCCGATCCTTCATCATGGCAATCAAATCACGGTGACGCTCAATGCTAACGTCGCGGCCCAGCGATGCACCCATTTCAAGGTCGACCCCTTGCCACGATTCAGCTAGCTTCGGTTCGTCCCAGGTTGTGGCGGACCCGATCCAAAAGCCTGCCAGGATGATCGCGGCAGTTGGCCACATGCGGGTTACGAGGCCCATGAGGCCGGCTGTCGCATCAGCCAGTCCCCACCATCCCCATCCCGGAAACAGTACGCCCGCCGCGGTGATCGGATGAGCCCAGCCGGTAATGCCGAATGGCGGAATGGCCATCAGAACCGCCGCCAGGAAATAGCGACACGGACGAGCACCCACCTTCTTTGTCCAGAGGACGGTATGCACGATGACGAAGCCGGCGGACGCACAGAGCCAAAGCAATAGTCCCGGCCACAGGTCCGAGGGATAGAAGGTCGCGACACCCTGCGGTAATCCCCGTGAGGCAGCCAGGAAATAGGCGACCGAGACAACTGCGGCGGTTAGTCTCATTCGCACAAGCGCCCAGAGAACCGGAAACGCGAAGGCGACCGGGAGAAGCAGGACGTGGCCACTCCATCCCACCACCCCGGCGACGACCGAAACGGCAATCAATGCGACTGGCTGGAGCGGCTCACGGCGCATCGGTGAGCACCGGTTTCGCCAGGCCGAGGATCCCTGAGGCGGGCAGGGGGCCGAAGTAGCGAGAGTCATAGGAGCTCCTGAATGGTGAATGCAGAAAGACGCTGTCGTCAGGCACGACGCCGCCGGGATAGGGCTTCATCGGTCGGCCCTTACCGTCCCGCTCTATCAGGTCGGAGGACGCGATCGGACGCCCATCGATCGTCACGTCGGCGCCGATTTCGACATGCTGGCCAGCGACTGCGACGACGGCCTTGATGAGCGGCGCGACGCCGCCCTGGAAGGTGCCGGAGCGGAGATAACCACGCTCCCTTGCCTCCTGCATCACAGTCGTTATCGGAGGGCAAATGAAAACGAGACCCCCGCGAGCTGCCGGGCGATCGAGCGCCACGATACGCCAGAGGCCGAGGGGTTCGCTCGATGTCAGGTTAATTCGGAAACCGCCGACGATTGCGGCAGCAACACCGCCGCCAACGACGGATATCGCCAGGCCCAAGAGCACGACTGCATGGGTCCTTCGAGCGCTTCTCGTACCGAACGCAAACACGGGTGTTTTCATTTGAGCGAGAGCCCCTGGCTCTTCGTCTGACGTAGGGTCTCCGCCTGCTTCAGCGCCTCGGTTGTGCGCTCATGCGCGGCGAGCTGCTGCACCGTCCGCATCGAATTCCACGCCGCTTGCATCTCGACCTTCTGTCCTGCCGTCATTCCCGACGTGACGGCACTGAAGGTCTGTCCATTGGGGCCCTTCGCAGCAAGCGACAGGAAGGTCCGCTCGCCGAAACGCTCGGATACCGCCTTGGCAAAACCCTCCAGTTCGGCCTTCACCATTTTGTCGGCGAGCGCATATTCGAGGCCGGCGGCCAGGTCGTTCCGGTCGATCGCATCGCGCACGTGTTCCAATGCTTGTTTCGCGTTTGCCGACAGTGCGGGAATATCGATCGAGACCTTCAGACGGACGGCGCGCTCTTCGACCTCGAACTTGCGCTCCGCCTCCGCCCGCTGCCGCAGATAGCGCTCGAGGTTGCGGGCCAGCGCCGGCGCATTCGTTTGCGCCTTTTCCCGCTCCTCTCTGTCGGCCCGACTGGCAAGGATCCCGGTCTTGCCCTTCAGCGCGCCGAAGCTCTCGGGCTCCGATCCGATCTTGGCTATCGCCGACTTCGCAACGCTCTCGTCCTTCAGCATTGCGTCGACGTTAACTGCCTTGAATGCGCTTTCCGCCTGGGCGTAGACGAGGTGGAAGCGGGTCGAGACCTCCTCCCATTGCTTCTTCAATCCTGGATCGGCTTCGACCTTATCCTCGATCGCCTGCTCGATCGATTTGGCGAAGGTTGTTCTGCCCGAGACAATCGGCTTTGCCTCCTTGGTGTTGTTTTGGGTTGGGGACTGAGCGGCGCTGCGGACGAGCCCGAGCTTTCCGGCGACAGCCGCAAGGCGGACACCGAGATTGGCAAGCTTTTGCTTCTGACCGACGATCCATTCCAGCCGGTCGCGGACCAGGGAGCGGGCGACATTGACGAGATTGAGACCGCGGGCTTCAGCAAAGCGAAGCGCCACGCGGTAGAAGGCGCTCTTCTCGTAATCCAGGGTCGTTTCCTTCGCACTCTTTCGCGACAGGATCGGGATCAACCCGCCGTTCTTCGCGAAGGATATGCGGCCGTAGTAGACGGCCAGATCCTCGCGATGACGGGTCATGGCGACATAGGTGAGATGGCGGTCGAGCGAAAGGGAAGCGAGCACCTTGACCTGGTCGACTGTGGCACCCTGGCTCTTGTGGATCGTCGTGGCATAGCCATGATCGAGGTTGTTGTAGAAGCGCTGTTCGACCAGCACCAGGCGGGCATTCTCCCCATCGCCGATCCGCGCCGTGATGCGTCCCGCTCCAACCTCCACGACCTTGGCCAGCATGCCGTTCTTGACGCCGAGCGATCCCTCGTTCTTCAGGAACACGATCTGGTCACCGACGGCGAAGTTCCGTTCGCCGTCGGCGGTCTTGAACCTGGTTCCCTGATCGAGAACCCCGCGTTCGATGAGTTTGATGCGCGCCACCTGGTTGAGCATGTGAACGTCACGGCGCAGATGAGCGAGGATGAGCGACGTCTTCGCCGGATCGTAATCGCGGTCCCAGGCAGCGATGAGGTTGTCAACAGCGTCGGCTTTGAGATCCGACCCGATGACCCTGCCATTGGCGCGATAGGCGTCGACCGCCTTGCCGACC
>NZ_HF536776.1:0-2769 GCF_000312665.1 Rhizobium mesoamericanum STM3625
TACAAGATTCTCGAGCGCGGATACTTTCCTTGGCCGACGGCGAAAGATGGCGTTGCGCATCTGACGCAGGCTCAGTTGTCGATGCTTGTTGAAGGGATTGACTGGCGCCGACCAGCGTGGACTTCCGCCCCTGGCCGCACGGGTTAAAATCTATATTTTACAGGGACATCCGGGGCAAAACGCTAGTGCTTTCGCTGCAAATCGGCTATGTTTTTGGGCATGAAAGCACCGCCGCTGGACAGTCAGGACGAGCTATTGGCATTGCGCGCGCTCGTCGCTGAACAGGCGGCGAAACTTGAGAGCCAAGAAGCCGAAGTCAGCAAACGCGACTCGATCATCGGGCTTCTGCGTGCGCAGCTGGAACTGCTCCGACATCGGCAGCACGGCGCATCCTCGGAAAAGATCGATCGGAAGATTGAGCAATTCGAACTGATGCTCGAGGAGATCGAAGCCTCTCGCGCCGAGGCTGATGCTCGTTCCGGAAAAGGCCTGTTGCCAGATCTGGATGACGCCCCCGACAAGCCGAAACGCAGACCTCTGCCGGATGGCCTTCCAACTGAAGAGCGGGTCTACACAGCGCCCTGCAGTTGCCCGACTTGTGGTGGCATGTCCTTCCTGAAGGCGCCCGACAAGGTGGTCCAGGTGATGGAGCATGTGCCGGCTTCTGTGAAGATCGTCCGGCATATCGAGAAGCGCATGGTCTGTAAGGACTGCGATACAATGGTATCGGGTGAGATGCCGAGCTTGCCGATCGAGCGAGGCAAACCTGGACCAGGACTGCTCGCACACATCATGGTCGCCAAATTTGACGATCATATCCCACTCTACCGTTTGTCCGAGATGTACGACCGGCTGGGGATAGACATCTCCCGGTCTGTCATGGCGGACTGGGTTGGCCGTGTGTCCGTTCTGCTCTCGCCCCTCATCTCGCTGATCAGAGCCCATCTCGCGGCCATCGATCGAATACACACGGACGACACGCCGGTCGATGTTCTCGACCCAGGACGAGGAAAGACGAAGACCGGCAGGGTCTGGGTCTATGTCTTCGATGGCAGCGGCTGCCAGGATCCCACGCCCGGAGCGATCGCCTATTACTATAGCCCCGACCGAAAGGGCGTGCATCCGGCTGAACACCTCGCTCACTTCAGCGGCGTAATGCATGCGGATGGGTATGCTGGCTATAGCAAGCTTTACGGCAACCAGATCATCGAAGCTGCCTGCATGGCGCATGTGCGCCGCAAATTCCATGATGTGATCAAGCTCAAGCCATCCTCAATCGCTGACGAAGCGTTATCGCGCATCGGCGCGCTCTACGATATCGAGGATCGTATCCGCGGCATGTCGGCTAACGAGAGGCGAACACTGCGCCAGCAACACGCCAGACCCATTCTGGCGGATCTCAAGGCCTGGATTGAAACGGCGCTTTCGACGCTGCCGCAGAAACAGAAGCTGGCCGAAGCGATGCGATACGCTCTCTCGCGATGGGCAGCTTTGAGCGTCTACATTGACGATGGCCGTGTCGAAATCGATAACAACATAGCTGAGCGCGCTATGAGGCCACTCGGAATTGGGAGAAAAAATTGGCTCTTTGCCGGGTCAGACAAGGGCGGCGAGCGCATCGCCAATATCCTGACCATCATCGAGACAGCTAAACTCCATGGCCACAATCCAGAGACCTATCTGACAGACGTCCTGACCAGGATCCAGAGCCATCCGAAGGATCGACTTGAGGAACTACTCCCGTGGCAGTGGACTCCGGAAAAAGACCGGTACGAGGCTGCGTGATGGCACGCTCAAGGATCATCTATACCCTCAAAGAGGTCGCTGAGATGATCGGCGAGAACCTCGAGTTGATCGAAGAGGTGACCGCCAACCCGGATAATATCAGCGAAGGCGAATTGCTTTATGTCCGCGACGGCAGCGAATACGGCACAAAGGGTCTGACCGAGAACGGCGTGGACGAGCTCCAAAATCTCCTCGCCGACATACGGACATGGGATGGTGGAATCCGCCAGTTTCTCGTCGATGAACAATGCGATCCGGATGTGGTCGAACGCGTTATGGCAGACGAGATGAAACGCGGCCTATAATATCGGCCTCTCGACCAAGCGAAAATGCCTTCGCCGGACGCTTACAGTCGATCGGCTCCCGATGGAGATAGACCTTGAGGTCAGCGCCCAGCCTGAACATGACCCAACGCTCCTATGATCGCCGCCAGGCCATCGACATCGCTGCATTCCACCGTCAGGCTGACCCCGTTCGGCAGCACCGCGCTCAGCTTGGATGCATGAGATCGTTTGCCGACCGGCTCCGCCTTCGTCAGCGGACCGCTGGCAGAAGACGAGTGCATATCCGCAGCTATCTGAACCGGAACGAACGCCGAGACCGCAGGCAAAGCACGATCTTCTCTGGCTCTCTTCACCCACTTGCGAACGAGATTGGCGTTGACGCCGTGCTCCAGAGCGAGACGCGAGACCGAAACGCCCGGCTCTAAACACGCTGCGACAAGCTGATCTCGCGAAGCAGGGTCATATCGACGGCGGCCGTCGCGACCAACAAGCCGCACCTGCAGTTTAGGAGCATCTTCATCCATGATTTGGTGTCCACCTATTTTGGTGGACACTTCATGCACCAGAGCACTGAGCTTCAGAAGGTGTGCAGAAATTCGCGCTTACAGATGACCAGCATGGCGATCCTCAAATGGTGCCAAGAGACCATGTCGAATGGCACCCGTCAGGATCTCAACCTTGGCCATAAATACCCTGTTAC
>NZ_HF536776.1:2869-5464 GCF_000312665.1 Rhizobium mesoamericanum STM3625
TGCCGATTCCGATGAAGCCGCCCCTTTGTTCCGAGATGATTGCGCCCCCGGATTCCGGGATGATCTCGCCCCCTGAGGCTGGGGTCCTGCTGGCAGTGATTGTTGTCAGTTCATTCGTGTAGCGAGTCAAGATTTCCGGCGCTGATTTCGCCGCAAGCTTTCCCCGGATAGGTCGATGCGATGGGCGTTATGAACGAGGCGATCGAGGATGGCATCGGCGTAGGTTGGGTTGCCGATGATCTCATGCCAGGCTGATACCGGAAGCTGACTGGTAATGATTGTCGAGCGGCGGCCGTAGCGATCCTCAAGGATCTCCAGAAGGTCGTGGCGCGCCTGTTCGTTGAGCGGCTCCAGACCCCAGTCATCGAGGATCAAGAGCTGGACGTGCCCGAGGGTCCGCTGCAGCCTGGCATAGCGGCCATCGCCGTGAGCGAGAGCAAGATTGGCAAACAGCCGCGGCACGCGCTGATAGAGAACCGAGCGATCATCGCGGCAGGCCTTGTGCCCGAGCGCACAGGCCAACCAGCTTTTTCCGACGCCAGATGGCCCGCAGATCGCGAGGTTGTCGTGGGCATCGATCCAGTCGCCGCCGATCAGCTTCATGAACAGCGCCCGATCGAGACCGCGCTCGCTGCGGTAGTCGACATCCTCGGGCACGGCATGGTGGCGCAGTTTGGCAAACCGCAGACGGGCGGCAAGCTTGCGATCGTGGCGCGAGCTCCATTCTCGTTCGAGCAGCAGCCCGAGCCATTCGGCATGGGAGAGTTGTTCGCTCTCGCCGTTGCTGATCAGTTCGTTGAACGCCTTGGCCATGCCGGTCAGGCCCATGGCATTCAATTTATCAAGGGTGGGATGTGCAAGCATATGTCGTCTCCTCAGTGGTAATAGCGGGGGCCGCGGATGTTGGAGTGATTGATCGGCTCGGGTGATGCTGGGCTTGATGACGAAGATCGGTCGAGGTGATTGTCGAGAATGGAGCGCACCGATCCATAGGTTCGAGCGCCGATTTCCAATGCTCGGCTGCAGGCCGCATTGACCCTCTCGCGTTCGAATGCTTTGACGAGGCGGATAATGCCTAGGCAGGCTCTGTAGCCCTGTTCCGGATGCGGCCGATCAGCGAGAATACGCTCGCAGAGCAATGCAACGTCCGATCCGATTGCCGATGCTTCGCGGCTGATACGTTCGATCGTCCAGTCGGCAAAGCGGCGATGGGAGGATGGCATGTGCTCGGGCGTTGTCGTGTGCTTGCCATTGCCACTCGAACGCCTGTGGGCGGCGATGCGCTCGCCCTTGTGGAAGATCTCGATGGTATTGGCGGTGATGCGTGCCTCGACTTGCTCACGGGCAAAACGATAGGGCACGGAGTAATAGTGCTTATCGATATCGACATGATAATCGAGCCCAGCCCGGCGTATCTTCCATTCAGCAAAGACGTATCGTTCGACGGAAAGCGGCCGCAGGGCCGGATAGTCGATCTCTTCAAACAACTGTCGCCTTGTGCGCCCGACACGGCGCAGAACACGGGTGTCGTTGAGATCGGCGAGCAATTCGATGATTGCCGCATTGACGTCGGCAAGGCTGTAGAAGACGCGGTGGCGCATTCGGCCAAGCAACCAGCGCTCGACAATGCGAACCGCTGCCTCCACTTTCGCCTTGTCCCGCGGCCGGCGTGGTCGCGTCGGAAGAACCGAGCTTCCGTAGTGAGCTGCCATCCCGGCATAGGTGCGATTGACCTGCGGATCAAAATGGCAGGCCTTGATCACGGCCACTTTGGCGTTGTCAGGGACAAGCAATGCCGGCGCGCCACCAAACGCTTCAAGCGCCAGCAGGTGGCACTCAATCCAGTCGGGAAGTGTTTCGCTCCAGCGGGCGTGTGCAAATGACAGGCTCGATGCCCCCAACACCGCAACGAACAGATGCGCCTGTCGCGTCTTTCCCGACAATCTGTCGACGACCACCGTCACCGTGTCGCCGGCATAATCGACGAACAGCTTTTCGCCAGCCGCATGATCCTGGCGCATCGTCACCGGCAGCTTCACCGCCCAAGCGCGATACAAATCACAGTAGCGGCTGTAGCGATATCCATCGGGATGAAGGCCGATATACTCGTCCCAGAGGATCTGCAGCGTCACATGCTTGCGCTTCAGTTCGCGATGAACATGCGCCCAATCCGGCTCGGCACTGCGACGGTGACCGGTCTTCGTGCCGGCAGCCTTATAGAGAGCCGCTTCCAACATCGCATCGCTGACATCGTCGCCCAAAGGCCAGGAAAGCCCGGCACGCTCCAAACGGCGCAACGTCTCGCGCACCGTCGACGGGGCCGCTCCAACGCGCACCGCAATCAACTTGTGGCCAAGGCCGTCCTCAAATCGGTATCTCAAAATCTCGCGGACACGCCGCATCTTTAGTCTCTCCGCTGGCATCGCGTTCCTTCCTCTCCAGCAACTGAAAGGAAGAACGTCTCACCAGCAGGACACCCCGACAAACACCCCAATCAGGGGGCGGCATCATCTCGGAACAAGGGGGCGGTTAATTCTCGGAATTGGGGGCGGCATCATTTCGGAATGCGGGGGCGGATTGCCTCGGAATCTGCAA
>NZ_HF536776.1:5564-8157 GCF_000312665.1 Rhizobium mesoamericanum STM3625
CGTAAGCATCCGGCGAAGGCCGCAGGCTGAAGGCTTTTAGATTTTTCGGCTTGATTTGCGGTCCGCGTTGCGGCCGGATGGCCGGCATCTTCAGGCCGCGTGCATGTGCGCCGCTGGTGACGCGCTCTTCCAATTCCAGGGCAAGAGCTCATCGATGCGATGCGCCGGATAACCGGCGATTCGGTGAAGCACGTCGGCGAGCCAGGCTTGCGGATCGACACCGTTCATCTTGGCCGAGACAATCAAGCTGTACATGGCGGCGGCGCGCTGGCCGCCGCGGTCCGATCCGGCGATAACCAGGATTTCCGGCCCAGCGCGATGCCGCGGAGGGCGCGTTCGGCGGCATTGTTCGAGAGACAAACACGCCCGTCGTCGAGGAAGAGGGTGAAGGCCGGCCAACGGTTCAGCAGGTAATCGAAGGCCTTGGCGAGATCATGATCGCGCGACAGCTTGGCACGCTGAGCCTTCATCCACGCTTCCAGCTTCAGGACCAAGGGTTTGCTGCGCTCCTGACGAACAGACTTTCGGAGCTCCGCGCTCTGACCGTTGATGTCGCGCTCGATGTCGAACAGGGCATCGATCCGCTGCACCATCTCCAGGGCGATCGGCGAGATGACCACCGCCTTCTTGCCCTGCGCTCGTCGGCGCGCGTTCGCCTCGACGTCGGCCATCGCGTAAAAGGGCCGCCTCGCATGGACCCAGCAGGCTGCTTCCGTTATCAGGCCGGGCCGTCGGTCCGGAAGATAGAGCTTGGTGTAGCCGCCATAGGCGTCCGCCTGCAAAATGCCGCTATAGCCGGCGAGATGCGCCTGCGGGTGCTCGCCCGCGCGGTCACGGGAATAGTAGAACATCGCCGACGGTGCGGCCGTGCCACCGAACGGTCGATCGTCGCGAACATAGACCCAACTTCGGGCGATATCGGTCTTTCCTGCCGCCAGGACCGGGACCGTCGTGTCGTCGCCGTGCAACCGCTCTGCCGCAAACGTATGGGCTGCGATCCGCTTAAGGATCGGATCGAGTACGGCACAGCAAGCACCGATGCTATCGGCCACTGTCGACAGGCTCAGCGGCACCCCTTCGCGTTCGAAGCGCTCGACCTGACGATTGAGCGGTAGATGCTGGCCGAACTTGTCAAACAGGATCATCGCCAGAAGATTGGGGCCGGCCCATCCGCGCGGGATGGCATGGAAAGGGGCCGGGGCCTGGCTGATCTTCTCGCAATCGCGGCAGGTAAACTTCTCGCGCACCGTCTGGATCACTTTCCATTGGCGCGGAATGACCTCGAGGGTCTCGGTGATGTCCTCACCCAGCTTGCGCAGCCGATCGCCGCCACAGCACTGGCAGCTCACGGGACCGGGCGCGACGACGCGTTCGCGCGGAAGATGCTCGGGGAAAGGCTTCTTTACCGGCCGACTGCGGCTAAAGCCGGCGACATTGACGGTGGCCGCGACCGCCATTTCGGCCGCGAGCTCGTCCTCGGTCGCCGCCATCTCCAACTCTTCCAGTTGGAACTCCATCTGATCGATCAGCCGGGCGCGACGCTCTGCCTTCGGGCCGTAAAGCTGCCGCTCGAGCTTCTCGATGCGCAGCTTCTGCCGGGCAATGACAGCAATATCCTCGGACGCCTTGGCTTTGGCGACGGCGAGTTCAGCCTCGATCTGTGCGCCCTTGGCGCGTGCCGCGATGAGCTCTGCCCGCAGGGCAGCAACATCGTCGGGAAGCAAATCGGGGCTAGTTTCCATGCCCGAAGTGAATCACAGAAGCCCTGATTTGCCTAGCATTTCAAAGAACTCGTTGCGGGATAATCGCCCTTCGGACGGTCACCCGGCGCTGGTCGGCCGCCAGGTCTGCTGCGGATTTCGCCAATCAATCCCCTCCAGCAGATAGGACATCTGACCGGCCGTCAGCGCGATCGCGCCATCCTCCGTCGCCGGCCAAATGAAGCGGCCGCGCTCGAGCCGCTTCGCATACAGCGATAGGCCGATACCATCATGCCAAAGGGCTTTTATCAGTCGGCCGCTACGACCGCGAAAGACAAAGACATCGCCCTTAAATGGATCGCGGCCGAGGCCCTCCTGCACCAGCAGCGCCAGACCCTGCATGCCCTTGCGCATGTCGCAGTGACCGCTTGCGATCCACACCCGCACCCCGGAACTGATCGGGATCATTTGAGCGCTCGCATGATCGCGGCTGCCAGGTCGCATGGCGCTGCTGCGCCAATCCTCACCTTCACGCCACTCGGGAAGTCCACGCACATGGCCGGCTCGGCCGCACCACCATTGCTCGCAACGTCAACGAGCTTGGCCGGGACGAACGCCGGACCGGCTTCCTGCGCCAAAGCTTGCCGTCGCCAAGTATAGATCAGCCCAGTCGCAACATCGAAACGGCGTGCGACGTCGCAAACCACCGCGCCTGGCGCGAAAGCCTCGGCCAGAATCTGCGCACGATCTTCCAACGACCATCGCCGACGCCGCTCCGGCCCCGTCAGCAAAACTGCATGTCCCATGCTCAATGCACTCTTAAGTCCACTCTTAAGAGCGCAGACTCACGGGAGACGCGGAACTTCGCAAGGCGGTTCACGCCGAAGGGATAC
>NZ_HF536777.1 GCF_000312665.1 Rhizobium mesoamericanum STM3625
GTTCCAAAGAGTGCGGTTTCGGCAGTGAAGCTGGGTGAGTGAGTGATCTATTCACACACCGTAGAAGGGGTTTCGGCGGAGCTAGGTTGAATTGGAGTGTTGCACGTCCAAATTCGCCTCGTTTGTTGCTTTTCTTTGCGTGGCAAATCGCAACACATAATTCTGGTGTTGCGGTAGTGAACCGACGCCATGTTGCTTTTTGGAGCCGCGCAAACGGAGGTATTAATAGTGTCATCCGGAAGGAAGTCCCCGATTGCAGCGACGTGGGAAAGCAACTAGGAATAATCTAGCTCACGACGTTAGAATTCGAAGGCGCGTCCACGGGGAATGAATTGAAGTTCAGGTACGGTCTGATATTTCTGGCTGGCGCTGGCGTTTTTGGTTGGGGCGGCACGAAGGTCTTAAACCACTGGGACCGCAATAAGGACCCTGACCGCTTGGCCTTCATTCTAAACATTTCTCACATACCGCCGTCGGTTCGCAACCTTGATTGCGACGCCAGCGCCACCACCGACGTGATCGTCACCTGCTCTTTCGAGATTGACCCGCGCGACTACGACAAGGTGCTGGCTGGCAATTTGCGGATAAGAAGCTCTTGGGGAAGCGTTCCTTTTATGACCTTGAGGCAGCCGACGGAGACGTCTGGCTCATGGGGAATAAGGAAGGCGCGGTGATCGCTGAACGATACGAAGAGTGATCTTTCGCGATTTCCACGCACAGTATCGCGCCACGGTCCGCGCGGGTAGCATTTGCATTATTGATAGTCTGAGGAGCAGGTGTTAGCTTTCCGATGGGAGCCTTACCGAACCTGCTGCCGGGTTGAAGGGCATTCAAATCGATGACGTCCCCTGTCCGGAGGTCGAAGTGTAATCGGCAGACTTCGACGAGGATAAGGGGTTGCCGATGTTCTCTGAGACAATAAAGTTTTCTTCGCACAACGTAGCAGCTCTCAAAAAGGCGCTACGCAAGCGATATCCCGCTATTGGTTCGTCGCATTTCGATGAGGCTGTCGCAGCCTCTTTTGGTTTTAGAACATATGCAGCGATGCGGGGCGTGTTGCAGCAGGTAAGTGGGTCTGCCCGCTTCATGGTTCAAATAGATGCTGCATTGCTTATGTTGCGCCTTGAAGAGCTAGGATATGGCGGGCTCACTGTCCAGGAATTGCGGCGGACAATTATGGAAACACCTTATCCCGACCAGTGGCTTGGAGACGAACTGGAGCAAGCACTGGTGCGACGTCGCATACCAGACGCGGCGAATGGCTAAACAATGTCAATAATCCTACGTCCCGCGACAAAATCGGATGCAGCTTACCTGCTTAACCTGGAGGAGGAATGCATGCGCGTTTACGCGGAGGCGTTGTGGGGCGACTGGAATCAGTCTGACACGGTGGAGAGCCTAGATATCGCGGGTCATGAGGTGATTGAACTGGACGGCAAGCCCGTCGGATGTATTGCTGTGATCTGGCACGAAGATCACATTTTCATAGAAAAGCTCTATATAGCCCCCGCCTTTCAAAGCAGGGGAATAGGGTCCTATGTTCTGGACACGAAGTCTTACCAGGCAGCACAACAGGGACTTCCTACGAAGCTGAGCGTCCTGACCACAAATCCTGCGGACCGATTTTATAAGCAAGCGGGGTTCGTACTAGAGGCGGAAACGCTCGAACGCCGCCGGTTTTTCAAGGCAGTACCAACATCCTGATTGCACAAGGCGCGTGGCCGACAACCGGATTAGCGACGGCGTGCGTGACTATGCCGTAGCGATCGTGCGCGAGCGCTATGCCGATTTCGGCCCGACGCGGACACAAGCCCGGCAGCGGACGGATTTCATGAACGATCCGGATGTCATTGCCCGACGGGAAAAAGCCTTGGCGCGCATGGCTGCAGAGCAGACTAGTGCTTCCGAGTGCCTGTCGAACCCCACCGCTGGACCGTCCCTTTATCAGGCCGGACCCTAATCCGTCGTGGAGGAATTTCTCAGGGGCACGTCAGTTTCGCGTTGAAAGCGCCGGCTCAACACACGCCGGTGCCCCACCCGGTCTTGCTGTCGTAGTGACCGCTGACGGTGATGGTGTGGGGGTCACCGCTGTTGTCGACGTAGGTGATGCTCGTCTGTGCGCCGAGGCACCAGTTGTTGTCGTGAAGCTCCCACGTCACGCCCTCCGAAGACTTGAGACCCGCGTCTGCCAGATACTTCCCGAGATCCCTGGCAGCAAGGGCACGCTCTGCTGCGGAGGTGTAAAAGGTCTCGATCGCTCGATCGAGGACAGGCGAACGCAGATTCCGGACGAACTCATAGGCAGCGTCAGACGTCGCTTTAAGTGTCTGGCTGGCGGCCACATTAGCGTTCGTGCGCGCCCCGTCTGCATTGTCGCCCGCCCATTTCTCAAGAGAATTGATGAAAGCTGCTTTGTTTTCCGCATAGTTTTCCAACGCCAACATGGTCCCTTCCCTCCGGGTGGCTAGTATTGATTGGACAATGCTAAATGCTGATCCATCCTCTCGGTTGTTTTAATAATTCTTGCACAACTCGACCATTTTACAAGGGGCTCGAGTGGATCTTCAGAATGATTCTTTTTGATTCAATCATGGAGCGCATAATAATCTAGAGGGGCAGCCCGTTGCTATCCCAAATTCGCACCATTTGTTGCTTTTCAGAGCTGGAAGTTTTGCAACAGGAAAGTCCCTATAGCTGAGCCAAAACACCTGCCTGTTGCTTTATCGGGGTCTTGCTCTGCGGTCATTGACGCTGGTAGCCAGGCCGGTGATCATCGTCACATCGCACGAGGATCCGCCAAGATGGATTCTAATCAGAGCAGTGCATTCCGGGTGTTTCTCGACCGCGCCCAAAGCTTCACAATTGGCTGATTGAGCAGCGGGAGTACGAGCGGCAGGAGCAGAGGCGCGGACGACGCCATGCATATGAATCTGTCGACCCACGTCGGACGGCTCTGGTCGTGATCGATATGGTCCCGTTTTTCGTCGAGGAAAGCGGCTACTGCAGAGGGATACTGCCCAACATTATTCGCCTCGCAGACGCTCTTCGCACCGCTGGTGGCACAGTGACGTGGGTTGTTCCCGGCTCCGATCAACCTAATCCCGGCCTTGCACGGGAGTTCTTCGGCGACGAGATAGCCGAGGTTTTCAGGACGTCTGGCGGCGCTGGCCCAATCTCGGAGAGAGTATGGGCTGGCCTATTCCCGCAGGAACAGGACCTGTATTTCGAGAAGTCCGCCTACAGCGCGTTTTTCCCTGGTTCTTCGAACCTCCCTGGAGACCTTCGAGCCAATGGAATCGACACGGTCATCATCACCGGAACCTTGACGAATATCTGCTGTGAGTCCTCGGCACGCGACGCATATGCCTGCGGCTTCCGCGTCATCTTCGTCGCCGACGGAACGGCTGCAAGGCGAGATCAGGACCACAACGCAACGCTCCACAGCATCTATCGGAGCTTTGGCGACGTGCGGCCGACAGACGAAGTTGTCAGTCTCTTGTCGGCCTAAACGAACTGAAGAGCCGTATTCCGCTGCAAGCTGGCTGGAGCCGCCTCGATGATCTCGTTGATCAGATCGATGTCTCCGACGAGGACGACGGTCTCTATGCCGCGAGTTATCGCGGTGTAGAGCATGGTGCGGTCCAGCAGCTTCGACCGGACGACGGGGATGATGACACGTTTGAATGCCGACCCCTGGGCCTTGTGGACGCTGATCGCCCAGCCATGTGTGAGCTTCTCAAGGTCGGCCGCTGTGATCGCATCTTCAGCGCCATCGTCGAACCGCACCCAGGCACCTTTGGGATGGGGCTTGGTGATGACGCCCAGAGACCCGTTCATGAACCCCGCGCAGATCGGATCGCCCGTCACCTTGTCGACGACGGGTTTCCCTTTGGCGTCGAGCTGGGGGGCTTTCGAGTAATCGTTCTTCAGCCACATGACCTTCGAGCCGACGCTCAGACCCCAATCCTCGACGTTGGGCTGTTTGCCCATGTACTCGACCTCGACGGCGCGGTTCAGCTCCTTCGATCCGGCGGGGCCGTTCTTTACCTGCGTGAGTATTTGGACGTCCATTTCGTGCAGGGCGGCCGTCTTGCCATAAACTGGAACCCGCCCGCACATGGCGCGGAAGGCTGCTATGGTCTTTGCCGCCACGTCGCCCTTCGACGCCGGGAAGAGATAGAGGCCAGGTGTCAGAGCAACATTCGGATCGAAGCGTCGGAGACCGACCGCCTTTCCGGTGCGCACTGCCGATGCGACGGCGGGAATGCCGGTGGCGTCGTCCTGTCGGTGAACGATGTCCAAGGTGACCGAGGGGATGCCCGTCGCCTTGACCATGGTGTGGAAGGGCAGGCCGGGTCCGATAGGCGGGAGCTGGCCGGGGTCACCGATGAAGATCAGGTTGACCTCAATGGGCAACTGGGCGAGCACCCGGTAGATCGACGGGGTGTCGAGCATCGAGGATTCGTCGAAGATGACGGTTCCCGCATCGATATGACGGCCTGCATCCTCAATGTCGTGCACCAGCCGCGAGAGGGTGTTTGCCGGGCGGCCTGTCGCTTCACTGATCCGCCTGACGGCGCGGCCTGCCAGAGCCACCTGCAGGTGTTCGAGGCCATGGCGTTGCGAAGTTGGTAAACCGTCGCGGATAGCCTCCAAGGCGGCAAGTATCGCCCGGACGACGGTCGTCTTGCCCGTGCCCGCGCCGCCGCTGATCACACAGACGCCGCAGGTCGTCGCCATGAAGACCGCCTCGCGCTGCGCGTCGGTGAGGGCGTAGCCGATTTCCTCCTCGACCTTGGCGATGGCGTCGACAACCAGCTTGCCGTCGAATCCCGGAACTTCACGGCCAATGCGCTCGCCGATCTGTCGCGCGACCTCTTCCTCCATGAACCGGCAGGCCCTCGACTGCAGAAGCTCGGCGGCTGGCGAGACCACGCGACCGCTGGCCAAGGCCAGATCGATGGCACCCGCCGGATCGCCGGTCCACGGCGCGAGCAGGCGCTTCACTAAGGGTTTCAGGACCGGGGAAGGGGAGGCCATGCTCCCTGCCCGGAAGCGGATGGCCAGCGCCTCCTCGACGGCCGCCGTAAGCCGCCTCGGGTCGTTTAGGGCAACGCCCAGCCGAAGCGCTCTGGCATCGACATCCTTCCAAGACTCCAGCAATGTCATCGTGAACGGGTCGGCCTTGATGCGGTCAATTGCTCCAAGCCCCCAGACACGGGCGGCGGCACCGGCCACACGAGGCGAGACGCCGTACCGATCCAGCCAGCGGAAGATTTCGACCTCCTCGGCGAGCATGCCGAACCCGTCGACGATAGCGATGGCCCGATCCGCGCCGACGACCTCCGCGAGCGCCTTCAGGTCGCGGTCCCGAATGATGTCGTAGATGGTCTCGCCGAAGCGCTCCCAGACCCTCTCCGCCGTCGCCCAGCCGATACCGACGAAGCGCTTGTCGGTGGCAAGGTGGCGGATGATCGCCCGTCCCTTGGTCACGAGGGGCAGGGCTACCTCGGCATGGAGCTGTGGGCCATACTCAGGATGAAGCTGGATCGGACCCGTAACACGCCACGTCTCGCCCACGGCCGGATCGCGCGGTGACCGCTTCGAGAGAACGAGGGCACGGCGGAGCTGCTCTGTTCCGTCGCGGCCGATAACCACATGGTCACCGAACCGGCTGGCGTGAACGGACGTGATGGACAGCTCCCAGGAAGACTGCTCAGAACGCTCACCAAGGACCAGGAACGTCTGCCCCTCTGCGCCACCCCGTCGTTGATTGGCCCCTGCCATGGGCTCTGGCTCTCCGTTCACTGCGGCCACCCACGACGGAACGTCGCGGGTCCCTGCGCCTCATTCACTGCGATCCAGCTCCCAAGGCCTGTCGGGGCCACGACGGCGCGGCTCCGAGGACCAGACTTCAAACACCCAATCATGGAAGTCTACCCGTCTCGGCGATCACCGCGCTCAGTCGCTTCATGCGGTCCAGGTCGCGGCGTAGCGAGGCGTTCTCCGCCTTCAGCCGAAGGTTTTCCTCCTCCAAGGCCATCTGGGTACCATCGACCTTGGCCTTCTGCTCGCGGTCAGCTTCCGCCTGTTCGAGACGTGTCAGGTTCGCCTTGCGATCACGGTCGTCGGCGGTGCTCAGGATTTCGGCGCAACGAGGATTGCTGCGGAACACCTGGCGGTCGAAGCCGCAGGCTTTGGCGATGGCGCTCTTGTTCAGCTCGACGCCGCCGTAGCGAGGAAGCGGCTGGTCGCCAAGGTTCTCCAGATAAGATTCTAGGGCATCGACATGTTCCCGGGCGACCTCGACGCCGCTCTTGCCCGTCCCTCGCGCCATCAGGATTTCCTCGGAGGGAGGGCGACGACTTCGCCGGAAGGAATGGCATCCATGCTGTCGAGCTTCTCGACGGTCGCCTGGTAGCCCTCGAAGAAACGCTTCCATTTCGAGAAGCCACCCATTTCGGCGACAGCAAGGATCATCATTCGATGTGAGGCGATCACGAGCTGCCTGTCGGCCTGTAGCTCATCGATCTCGGCGTTCTTTACCTCAACCAACCGGTCCAACTCTGCGCGAGACTTGTTGCTGCTGCGACCGATGGAGGTTCTTATAGTCTCCTGCTTTCGTTGGGCAGTCTCGAACTTGGTGCGTCGGTCGACATTCCGAGTTATGTCGGTGGCGTTCTTGAAGACGTCGCCGCTACGCCGAACGATGGCTCTGGCGGTGATGGTTTCGTCCTCGGCGATCATCGCCTCCAGCAGTTCCTCAAGATGGGCGTTCTTATCAATCATCGAGGTCTCTCAGGCGGTTCATGGTGTCGATGATGGTGTTCCCGAACTTCTGCTCGGGCGTCACGGACAGGTCCGTGCCATCGGGGAAGGGGCGTTCACCGGGCTCGGTAGCGAGCGCCTTGCCGATGTTCTCGTAGCGGATTCGGGCGTGCGCGATCTGGTTCGCCCAGCCAGCATATCGACGGCCTTCGGGTACGGATTCCAACTGGATTATGATCTTCGCGAAGCGGTCTCGCATCTTTTCGAGCTGATCGTGCTCTTCGACGACGTCGGTCCGCGCAAGATGAAGGCAACCATTGAAGCATTCGAGATGCTTTGGGCAGGGATCGCTGGTGAAGCTGTTCACGCATAGCCCGTAGGGCGTGACGTGGAGACCGTCGGCCTCGGCATTCAAGTAGTCGAAGGCTGCGTCGTCGCCATACTCGCGTTGGACACGCCGGAACTCGTCGACGATAGGTCCACGTACCTTGTTGGCGGCGATCATCTTGTAGACCTGAAGCGCCTTGTCGCCGAGAGAATCTTCGGCTTCCGGAGGAACGTCGATATGTTCGATATCCTCATGAAGGCTTCGGTGATCGTACTCGTAGCTCTGCTGAACGCTACGGCGGCCGAACTTCTTGGTGATCATCGTGTCGGCGACGCCGAGACGAAACAGCTCGGTGTTCTGCAGGTGCCGCAGGGAATGAGAGGTCAGGGTTAACGCGCAGTCCTCGTCAGTCTGACCGTATCGCTGGAAGAGGGTCTCCCCGCTTGCCTTGCCGCTCAAGGAGCCGTTGAGCGGGCCTTTGTCCAGAATGCCGATGGCAGAGTACAACGTCGTGTCGAGAAGGCCGTTGTTGCGTCCCTCGATGAGGTTCCTGATCGGCATCAAGAACAGGAGGTCGTGGGGATAAAACACCGTACCGTCGGTCGTCGCGGTCGGCTTGGTGGCGGACAGCTTTGTGCCGCGATTTTCTCGGATATGTTCCTCAACGTCACCGATACGGACGAATGCGGATCGCCAGTTGATCCGACCACTCTCGATCACGCCTGCCGACGTCCGGATCGGGATGGTCCGTTGAGCCGGGTTGGTCCAAAACTGCGACAGACCAGCGGGCCTGCCGTCTAGTTGAAGATCGCGGATCGTGTCGAGGTACTGGGGATCGTAGCTCTCACGGTATTGCCGGATTAACTCTGGCGGAACCTCTGCATCCGAGAAGACGGCATTTCCTGTCATGCGGACGTACATCTCCCAGGCAGGAACGAGCGCGTCCTCGGCATACTCGGGAAAGATGCGGCCCGTTTCAGCCTGCCGTTTCAATCGCTTCCGCAGCGGGGCAGTAATGGTGGCGATGTGGTCGAGCGTCTCGACCAAAATCTCCTCGAACATCGGTGGGACATGCTGGATGTTTTCGTACAAGGCCAAGCCCTCGGCCAGATCGTCCTCTTCCTGCTTTTCCGCGAAGTATCGGATTATAAGCGAGCGGGAGAACCCACCGTGCTCTCCGGCCGGTCGGCCGTCGGCATCCAGGTACTCACGCCAACGCTTCCAGTCCAATGGAAGGAGGGCGGCCTCTCCGATCCGGAAGCCCATGATGATCTGGACCTTGAATGCCGCGAACCGGATCGCATCCGAGAAGGACAGGGGCGTCTCGGTGAACACAATCCGCACCAGCTCCCAGAATGCTTTTTCATCCGGAAGCTTGGACGCTG
The DNA here is from genome assembly GCF_000312665.1 of Rhizobium mesoamericanum STM3625. Classification (GTDB taxonomy): domain Bacteria; phylum Pseudomonadota; class Alphaproteobacteria; order Rhizobiales; family Rhizobiaceae; genus Rhizobium; species Rhizobium mesoamericanum. The sequence continues at coordinate 8,482 of NZ_HF536777.1, forward strand.
ACTTCCGTTCCGCTAGGCTGCGCCGAAGGCTCTTGCGGCCTCCGTGGGCGTTTTGGCGGTCTTTGACCGCATCGGCCCGCTGTTGCGCGGTCAACGCTTCCTTGCTGGCATAGGGCTGGCAGAAACGGGCCAGAGCAGGGGTGTCGGCGAGCTTCTGTTTGTCGATGACGTTCCTGACCATGGTCACGAAGTCGAGCGCCTGCTTGCCGGATTCCGAGGATCGCAGAACGGCGTTGTAGGCCTGCTGGATTTGATCGGGTGTAACCGCCCATGGAGGCGTATCCTCTGCTGCAGGTGCCAGCCGTCGAATCCCCGCACCCACTTGAACAGCGCTTCCTGGCTTCGTCTGGGCGAGGAGAAGCTGGTGGATCAATACGGCCTGGAAGAAGTCCAGCCAGTGAGGAGACATGGGCTTTGGCAGCAGGAGACCTTGCCCCATTTCTACTCTGATATCGTTCAGTTTCTCGAAGGGTGCGGTGTCCACCCCGACCTGACCCAGCCATGCAACAGGTTTGGATAGCCCGCCTCTAAGCTCCGTCAGGTTCCACCTTGTGTCCTTGCTCACCTTGCCATCACCATCAAAGACCAGGTTCCAGCTTAGGCCCCGCTCTTCGGTCAGCCTCTTGGCCGTGGCGATATATTCGGCATAGAACGGGTTCATACTTCGTCCTCACCATCGGATTTCAGTTCCTCGGCGATGCGCCGTGCGGCGTCGAGCGTGCTCTTCAATTGAGCGTAGGCAGGGGATTGCTGGTTGTTGCGGGACGCAGCGGCAAACTCCGTCACGACCGGACGAAGGCTCTCCACCACCTCCTGATGGATTTCTGGGTCGTTCAGCGGCATGAACTGGGAGCAGGTGTAGCAAGCCACCACGGGGTTCTTCATGCAGAGGTTTTGACCCAGGTTGCAACCGCCTATTCCGGCAATAGGAATCCCGTGAGGCACGCCGCCGATCTGCTTCTCGGCCGGAAGACCGAGCAGCATCGCCTTATCGATGGTTTTCGTCGTCGCGATCTTGGCGACGTTCTTGTAGATCGGCGAGATCGCCAGGGCGTCGTTGATACGCTTGGCCTGTGGCGGCGACGCGTCGAAGTATACGTTTGCGACGCGGTCGCTAGAGTGACCCATGAACTCCGAGAGACCAGCGTGCGAGATGCCGCCGTCCGCGAGACGTTGTGCCGCCGTATGTCTCAAGTCGGTTGGAGACCAAGCCTCACCAGTCAGGTCCGACGTAAGCTCAAGAATGACCCGGCTGACACCGGACGGCGTGAGGCCGAAGAGGAGGCGAGGGGGCACGCCCTCCTCTATCATGACCCTTCCTGCGTCCCGACGCTTCACGAACTCATTGAAGAGCGGGCCCCACTCTCGCTTGATCCGCCGGGTTTCTCGAATGCGCTTGCGGTTGTCCTTTTGCTTGATCCGGGTGACCGCCACATGCACCGCACCAGTCGAGTATAGCCGAACATCGGCCGTCTCGATCCGCGCGATCTGACCCGGACGGAAGGCATATTGGTATGACGTGACCAAGATGCACACGTCCCGCAGCGCTTCGTCATCAACCGATTGAGGATCATTCGAAAGCGCCGCGCACATCGCATCGATGTGGTCGACGATCAGGCTTTGATGATCCAGTGGCAGGAAGCAGTCGCCGATGCGAACGACGCGATACCTGTCTACTTTTGGACTCGGCAATGCACGAATAACCGATAGCGCGGAAGGCTCCCAGTGTCCGATATTCAATCGACACAAAGATCGTAACATCGCCCTCAACGCGGAGCCTTCGTCCACTTGCACTTCGGTCAAGACGAACGAGGTCCAATGAGCACGAGCGTCATATGCGGGCGAAGCAACTAGGTATGCAAAGGAATCTAGGCCTCGGCGGACGATGTAACTGCAGAGCCTGTCGAACCACAACTTCACCGAATGCGGATCATACTGGTGAAGCCAGTCGACTAAAACACGCTTCACCACGTCGGAAACTGCTCCGAACAGAACGAATTCCAAAGGACATCGAACACCATCCAACCGAAGTTCGACCTGGTCACAATCGCCGATGTCTCGAATAGCCACCATCTCGTCCGCGAAGTCATCGTAGTATCTGATGACCGGGGGAAGTTGTGGCAGCCCAGCAGAGAGTTCCACCAGTTTTTCAAGTAGTTCCGGCTTCACACTGCGTGCAGTGGCACTCATTGTCCGGCCTCCGGAACCGTGCGACGCAGGGCATCGACAAAGTTTTCAAACTTCTCGTTCCAGACTTCGGCGAGCGCTGTTTCAAAGTAGGCTTTAGCGTATAACCGGGGCATATCCGACTTCTTCGACCAGCCGAAGAAAGTCCGCAGTTTCTCCTGTGCTTTGTCGAGGTCATTGCCTGCGTCCTGGTATCGACGCATCCTGACAACAGCGGATGTATGGCGGAGATCATGACAAGAGACGCCTTTAAGTCCCTGCTTTTCTAAAGATTTTTTGGCCTCATTTGACAGAGCCTTCGTCGCTACCTCAAAGATTTCGCTGAGGGATCGAAGCGAAAGTGGCAGGCCTTTCTGAGAGATCAAGAGATGTGGGTGACTTGCCCGTCCACGATAGTTGCGGATGTAGAACCGGACGAGGTCAACGATCTCCTGTTGCAGCGGAAGCTGGCGTCGCGACATCTCTGTCTTCAGCCCAGGTTGCTCGTACCGAGGGTCTGGATCATCGACTTCCTCAACATCTAACCAATGGACAGTGTTGCGAGCGACCGGGTCGAAGTCCTCCTTGAACGATGAAGCATACAGCAACGCGCCTTCGCCACGCCGAAGCCCGAGGCGTAACAACAGCATGAAGACCAAAAGGTTGCGCCAGCGCAATGTCTCAGTCCTGAACGGGTTTCGTGGTGAATCCGGCCTGAAGATTTCGTACAGGTCCTCGATAACTAGCGGCGGAAGCGCCCGGATTGGAGGCGGCGGCCGTGGCGAATTGGGCACCAGTTGGCCATAGTAGTTTTCGAGCCGTAATATCTTCGCTGCGATCTCATTTGCACGGGGGCCAGCTCCTTTCTGGGCCTGCTGCAACATCTCTTTGATGAACTCGACCGCAGTGGTCCACGTCGGAGTATTGTCCGACCGTTTGATCGCAGCTTCATTGCGGAGCTGCGCCAAGAAGCCGACAAGGCAATCCTCCAAGGCATCGCAGTCAGCATCCGCGATCAAACGGTCGAGACAGTCGACGCCGTTCTGTTCCTTCACCGCTTGATAGAGTCTGTCCAGTGCAGCCAGGTGCCGCCGACGAGTCGATGCTTCCCAAGAATTGAGCGCGTCAGACCAGATAGTTGCGAAGAAGCGCGGTAGCCCGAGTGAATTCACACTGACGATACCACGAAGGGCTGGCGGCAATGTTCGATGCGATAGATTGACCGGCATGCTGCCTCGCGATTTGATAGCGCGGCAAACGTCTCACATTGAAACGTGAAAGCAACAGGTCGAACCGCAGTTTTGCACAGAAATCACAAGCAGCCTAAACGGCGGTTCGGAGGCAAAAAGCAACACTTCCGAAACCGCACGTTAGTTCCATAA
>NZ_HF536778.1:0-26652 GCF_000312665.1 Rhizobium mesoamericanum STM3625
ATCTGGGCAGTTTGCTGGCTATTGCGTTTTGGCCCGAAACCGCATTTTCCACGACTGTGGAAAACTGACGATGCTGCGGTTTGCCGTATTGCGTTGAAGCGAACCGATTGCATATTCCGATGAAGCCGGCCAGTCATTCCGATCTCATTCCGGCCACCATTCCGATTTGAAGCCGGCCATTTTTCGGACTGATCCTGGGTCTGATGGACGGCGACGCGCTTGCCGCGGCGGAAGATCTCGATGGTGCGTGCCGTCGCCCTCAGATCGACCTGCTGGCGAATGAGACTGTGCGGCAAGGAATAGAGGAAGGTTTTGAACTCGACGTGGTAATCCGTCGAAACGGGCCAGAGGCCACTCGGCGAACTCGTAGTCTTCACTCGGAAGGCTTGCGAGCGCGGCACGTTCGACACTCTCAAACAGTTGCCGGCGACTGACGCCCAGCCGACGCATGACGTGGTCGTTGATGCGATCGAGTGCCTGGCTCATAGCAATTCATACCAGCGCTCATTCCCTGGCACACATGAATAGGCTCGATGTCTCGCTATCGCCAGACGGGGTCTATGCACCGCTTACTTTGCTTGAGGCTCATCCGATCTTCCTTTGCTGTTCGGTCCAGTTGTTAAACGTTATTTTTTAGTTGATGATGGCAGCCAATCGCGCAGCAGTAGCCATGCACAGTGTCCAACCCAGTGATCCATGTCCGCAATTGAGGAACAAGCCGGCAACCTTGCTCGCCCCAACAATCGGCTGACTATTTGGTGTCATGGGCCTAAGGCCCGTCCAAGCATTGAGTTCTGCATTGTAGTCGCCAGCTTCCGGGAAAATGCGTCTGGCAGTTTCGAGAAGAGTTTGGAAACGATCCGGCCTGAAGTGGGCGCGCCTATTACCGATGTCGGCGAGGCCGGCAATCCGCAGTTTATCGCCAATTTTGCAGAAAACAACTTTGCGGGCGGTGTCGGTTATGCTCGACGAAGGAGCCATCCTCGTTGCAGGAACCGTCAATGAATAACCCTGCATGGGCCATATGGGAAGCCTGATGCCACTCGACTTGGCTATAGCCGCGCTCCAAACACCCAACGCCATTACCGCGCGCTCGCATTGAAACTCACCCGCGTTGGTGACAATCGCATTTAATTTCCCGTTCCGGGTCTTCAAGGAATTGATCTCGGTATCGAACCTGAACTTTACCCCGTAGTCTGATTGCAGCAGCCGGTGGAGGTTTTGGCAGAAGAGCCAAGAGTCGCCCGCTTCATCGAACGGCGACCACAAAGCTCCGACGAAGGCGTGGCCATAGCCGGCCAAGGCTGGTTCCCGTTCGATGGCTTCATTGGGTGTCAGAATTAGCTGCTCGGCCCCGTATTTATTTTTTAAACGGGTTAGAGCCTCGACATTCCGAAGCGCTTCAGGACTTGAATAGAGGTTGATCTTGCCAGTGCTGCGGTGATCGAAATCGACTTTCCGAGACAGATTAGTGAACCCACGACGGCTCTCCATCGCCAGTTTAAGCACTTCGATCGTGTTTCGCTCAAAACTGGCTTTGGATGCGTTGGCCAGGAACCTCAGGCTCCATGCCCAAAATTCCGGCGACAGTGTCGGAATCAACCGGAAAGCCGGATCTCTCCCAAGCAGATATTTCGGCAAGTTGGCAACGAGTGACGGCGAAGCCAATGCGTCGGTAAATGCGTAACTCAGTTGGGCGCCATTCCCAAAGCTCGCACCACGCTCGGCCGGTGCCGTTCCGACATCGATGACAGTAACCGCGTGACCTCTACAGGCCAGGGCATAGGCCGTCGTCATACCGACGACGCCCGCCCCCATCACGAAAACTTCGCGCATCGATCATACACCGTCTCGAAGACGGGCAACGACGCCGATTTCGACCGGTACACCACGTGGAAGTGACGCCGTGCCAATTGCGAAACGTGCATGCGTTCCGCGCTCGCCGAACACTGAGACAAAAAGATCGGAGGCACCGTTTATGACAAAGGGAATATCGATAAAGTCCGGCACGCAATTTACAAATCCGGATACCTTGACGATCTCAGCGACCTTTGAGAGATCCCCGCCCGTTGCTAGCGACAACTGACCCACAACATTGAGTGCGGCAAGCCTCGCAGCCTCGTAAGCATCCTCGCGCGACACCGCTTGCCCGACCTTTCCGAGATATTTGATCTCGCCATCGTCGAGGGGAAGCTGTCCCGATACATAAACCTGACCATAATCGACTTTGTATCCAAGAAGGTTGCCTGCGGGCTTCGAAAGACGCGGCAATGACAGACCAAGCACTTCAAGGCGCTCTTCGGGTGTTTGAGACATTTTATTTCCATGCTCTCTTTGAAGAATACTCGCTCGCCGCAGAAATAAACCCGCGCCAGACTACGCTGTCGATATTGCTCACCCCGTACTCGGGATGCCACTGGACGCCCATGGCAAAGCCGCCATCGCTCGATTCAATGGCTTCGATCACACCGTCATCTGCGGCAGCGATCGTGCGATAGGCTTCGGAAGGCAGGACCGCCTGATGATGCACGCTGTTAACGGGATAACGAGCTGCCTCGACCCCGATCAGATTACGAGATTGGCTGACGATACTGATCTCATGATGCGCGATTGTTGCCGCCTGCCCGGGCTTGTGCTCGAGAGCATTTGCAAGTTCGCTAGGAATATCCTGAACGAGTTGCCCCCCTAGGCAGACCGCCAACAACTGCATTCCGTTACAAATACCGAGTACTGGCATATGGCGCTGCAGAGCACCCTCGATCAAAGCCTTTTCAAATGCGGTGCGGGGCGGCTTCATTGCGTAAGCCTTTCGCGCCTGCTGGCGATAAAGCGCTGGATCGATATCGAACATGCCTCCAGTAATCAGGACCCCGTCAGCACTCTCGAGATAGGCGTCCACATCTGGGGCGTAGGGGAGGATGAATGGGATACCCCCCATCTGATACACCGCGTCCGCATAGTTTCGACGAAGTACATATTCGGTTTCAGGTGCGGCAACGTCGTTCATGTCGGGCGTGATCCCGATAGCGGGGCGGCGGGGCGTTTTGACCATAATAGCAGCCAGACGGTTTCGTGCCTGACTTCCTCCTTTTTCTGTGAGAGCGGCGCCACGACACCTGAGATCGTGGTTCGAGTAAATGTCGATCTAAGACTAGCTCAAGAGGAATTGAACACTTGGACCGCCAATTGTCAACCGTTTGTAGATTGGATCCAATTAAGATTTTTAAAAAGCGTCATAGGACCGTTCTGATGCACCATGAACCGAACGAGGGTTTCCCGACCCCGAATGCTGCGGGTCAAGGTTCGCCACTTCTTCTATCGATGCGTTTGAACCGTTATACTGAGAGCTTAATGTTCAGCATATCGGTCACAAGCATGTGCCCCGGCGCGTGGGTTATGCTTATTTCTGGCATGGCACCCGCAATGGCAGCCTGGGGAGTCACTCCACAGGCCCAGAAAACGGGGATTTCGCCAGGCCGGATTGTCACAGCATCTCCATAATCTGGATTGGCGATGTCGCTTATTCCGATAAACTCCGGATCGCCCAGGTGGATCGGAGCGCCGTGCACGGAAGGGAATCGCCCGGTGATTTGCACTGCTTTGATTGCGTCTTCCGGAAGCATGGGTCGCATCGATACCACGAGCGGGCCGGAGAACACGCCGGAAGGCGCCGTTTCTATTGACGAGCGAAACATCGGCACGTTGCGGCCCTCTTCGATATGTCGGACCGGCACGCCTGCTGCCAGCAAAGCTTCTTCAAATGAAAAGGAGCAGCCGATCGCGAACGTCACCAAGTCTTCGCGCCATACGCCGGTGACGTCCTGCGGTTCGTCAACCAGCACACCCTTTTCCCACACGCGGTAGCGCGGCACGTCCGTGCGAATGTCGAGATCCGCCCCGAGGCCGTTGATCGATGTCGAGCCCGGTTCTGAAACTCCCAGCAGAGGACACGGCTTTGGATTGCGTTGACAGAACAACAAAAAATCGTAAGCGAGATCGCGTGGCAAAATTGCGAGATTGGATTGTACGAAGCCCGCAGCGAGGTTAGCGGTCGGGCCCGACAAAACGCCTGTACGCGCCATAAGCCGTACTTGTCGCGCTGATGAGGGAGAGGTTGAGTTCATGATTCCTCCTGAATGCGACCTGTATGTTCTGGATTGGATGAGGCCAGCTGTCCTTGCTGCGGAAATGAGCCCGCAGCGCCTGATTGCTCTTTTTGAGCGGCAATTTGTGTCAGGTGATCTGGAATCCGTGCGCAAGCGGGTCGCAATTCGAAACGAAAATCGTGTTATGACCGATTACGCGTGCCCAGCCAGCCACACTGGGCTTGATCGCCTTCTTACCACCGACCTGAGTTTCTTCCTCGACCCTGCAGTCAAACGTTGTTCCGATAATGCTCTCGTGCACGAACGTGTCCCCGATGTTCATTCGGCCGCGCGCCACAAGCTGCGCCATGCGAGCCGACGAACCCGTCCCACATGGGGAGCGATCAATGGCTTTGTCACCGTAAAAGACCGCATTGCGAGCATGCGCACCCTCCAGGCGTGGCTTGTCCGTCCACATCACGTGGCTGACGCCGCGGATACGACTATTCTCGGGATGAACAGGCGCGAGCTTTGCTTCCGCAGCAGTTCGGACGAGGGGGCTCAGGCGAAGAATGTCGGTCGCGCTCATCCCATCCAGGCCCGGCCAATTCACTTGCGGCTCGACGATTGCGTAGTAGTTCCCCCCATAAGATAGATCTATTTTGATCGACCCTAGGCCCGGAACGTCGAGATCGACGTCCTGAGCATGAAGATAGCTTGCGACGTTGAATAGGCGCACGTGCTCGACGTATTCACAACTGCGGACGTACTCGACCTCGATTTTGCCCGCCGGTGCTTCAAGCGAGAGTTTCCCTTCATGTCTTGGAACGACCAGACCCTCTTCGATCGCCGCGGTCACAGTGCCAATCGTGCCATGGCCACACATTGGCAAACAGCCGCTGACTTCGATAAAGAGTATTCCGACGTCGCAGTCGTCCCGCGACGAGGGGTAAAGAATTGCTCCGGACATCCCATCGTGGCCGCGGGGCTCGAACATGAGCGCTCTACGTACCCAGTCGTAGTCGCGCAGAAAGATTTCTCGCTTCTCGGCCATAGGCACGTTTGGCAAAAGAGGTCCCCCGCCGACGACGATACGCACCGGGTTTCCGCAGGTGTGAGCATCAATGCAGAAAAAGGTCTGGCGAGTCATTTCGTTTTCCTTTCCTGACAGAAAAACGTGTGGCGGAAAATGGCGAAAGATCAAGGCCCGGGGCCCGATCAAAAAGAAGGTCACCGACGATTTTGCCGGTTGATGGTCCCTGGGTCAGCCCCAAATGCCCATGCCCGAATGCGTATATGATGTGCGGGCTAAGAGACGACCTGCCGATGACCGGCAGACTGTCCGGTGTGGCTGGTCGGTGGCCAGACCATTCAACCCCCCCCTCTTCATTAAGTCCCGGGAGATAACGCTTTGCAAGCTTCACCAGCGCTTTCGATCGCCTGAAGTTTGGTGGCGACTGTAAGCCACCGAACTCGGCCGCCCCCCCGATCCGCAATCCGACAGAAAGCGGAGTCGCCACAAATTTCCGATCCGCAAATATCACCTCACGTTCCAGCGTGACGCCAGGCGCGGCGATAGTGGTGTTATATCCTCGCTCACTCTCAAGAAGCATACGATCTCCGAGCTGTTCGGCAAGTTGTGCCGACCAGGCTCCGGCTGCGATGACAACTTTCGTGGCCGTCAGCGTCGTACCGCCATTCAGCGCAACCGCCGTCCCGTCGCTGGTCAAGAAAACCCGGTCTACCTGGCCCCGCAGGATTTTTGCACCGTTCGCCGCAAGCCACGTACGCAAGACATCCACGACTTTTTTTGGATCCGTGATATGCGACCATTGAGGCGTAAAAACTCCGCTCTTTACAATCGGGCCGAGAGCCGGTTCCATGTCTCTCACATCGCGTGCTGAGAGTTCCTGGACCTCAACTCCCAGGGCGCGCTTGGCATTCCATTCGTGCTTTTCTCTAAGAATGCCATCTTCCGTCTCGTATACGGTCAGTGCGCCCTTGCGGAACAGGTCGCCCGCAAGTCCGACCTTGTTGAAGAGTGGCACCAGGTCGTCATAGACCCGACTGTTTATCGAGGCCAGCGCCTCGGATATTCGCGCGACGTCCGATCCGGAACCAACGCGCGCGAAACTCCAAAGCCACGGCACCATATGAGGTGCATGCCCAATCCGCAGCGCCAGCGGGCCGAGAGGGTCCAACAGCCAGTACGGCACTTTCTTCCACAATCCGGGAACGGACGCGGGTAGAACTTCTGTTACGGCAATTCCCCCGGCATTGCCGTACGACGCTTTGTCACCTTCCGGATCTCGGTCAACGATCGTGACCGTTGCGCCACATTGTAGCGCCTCGAAGGCAACGCTCAGTCCGATTATTCCGGCACCTACGACAATGACGCTCATTCCAGTCATTTTTTTCTTTCGAGTTGGCTTCCTGTAATATCGTAGATTGGATCCCGCCAGTGAGAAACCCTTTAGCATGTATGTAACCGCTGCATGACCAGCGGAATTAATCACCAAACGTTGACCACGGCTTCAAAGATCAGCCCCTGCGATAGAAGTGCCTTTCGGCACCTCTTCCGCCAGACTTTGAATGCCATCCGCCAAGACCTCCGGCAGTCCAAAGCTCGCAATGACACTAGGTGGGTGGCCTGCGAAGCATTAGTCGGGCAGGGCAAAGCGAGGATCGAGCATGTCGCGCAGACCGTCGCCTATCAGGTTGATAGCGAGGACCACCATCGCTATCACAATGCTGGGATACACGATAAGATGCGGCGCAATCAGGACGAAGGTTCGCCCCTCGGCAACGATGTTTCCCCAACTAGGGTGTTCGGGCGGAACGCCAACACCCACGAAGCCGAGATACGCTTCGAAAAGAATGGCCAGGCCACCAATATATGTTGCCTGTACCGCGATCGGAGCCAACGCATTCGGCAGTATATATTTGAAGAGGATCCGTAGAGGCCCCGCGCCGTAGGATTGGGCCGCCTCAACAAAGGGTTGTTCTCGAAGTGTTAACGTCAAGCTCCTGACCAGACGCGCGACCACGGGCACTTCCGGAACCGCTAACGCTACGATGACCGTTAGGATCCCGCTACCGAAGATCGTCGCCAGGGCAATCGCAAGCAGGATCCCGGGTATCGCCATCATGCCATCCATGATCCTCATCAGGATATTTTCCGATGCTTGACCGGCTCCCGCTATCAGGCCCAATATCGTTCCCACTGTCGTCGCCAGAGCTGCTGTTCCCACTCCAATGGCGAGCGACACCTGACCGCCATAAAGTACCCGGGTGAAAATATCGCGCCCGAACATGTCGGTGCCAAGCATATGATCGTCACTCGGGGGCTTCAGCCTGAATTGCGGGTTCATCGCCAAAGGATCAGTGCTGTTGATGAGGGGAGCCAAGTATGTCGTCAACACCACCAACATCAAGAAAATGACGGCTATTCGCAGGGCTACCGGGAGGCGCGAAAGCTGTCGCAACTGCAAGGAACCTGTCATATCGGAAAATGTCATATTACCAGCTCCTTAGGTATATTTGATCCGCGGATCGATAAACAGGTAGGCCAAGTCGACAAGCAGGTTTATGACGACGTAGATCACCGCGCTAATCAATAGCACCCCCTGGATAACGGGAATGTCGATACGCTGTATGGCCTCGACGAGAAGCCGGCCGATCCCGGGTATTGCGAACACAGTCTCGGTTATCACCACACCGCCGAGCATCGAGGCGAAAGAGGTTCCTACAACGGTGACAAGAGGAACAGCAACCAGCCTGAGGCAGTGTCTTATGACTATCGAAGTTTCGCTGAGGCCCTTTGCCCGAGCTACCCGGACGAAATCCTGATTGAACACTTCAATGGCGCTCGCTCGCGTTATTCGACCAATCAGCGCCGTCTGAGCAAATCCCAACATGATCGCAGGCAGCAGTATGTGCCTCGTCATCACAAGAATGCCTTTGTCCATCCCGGCAAAGCCCTGGACTGGCATCCATCCGAGGCGTACGCCGAAGGTGAAGATCAAGAGGTATCCGATCAAGAAGGCGGGGATCGACATCCCTCCAACACAAAAGAGGAGGAAAACCCGATCCACAATGGTCCCTGGTCGCTGCGCCGCCAGCAGTCCCAGCGGCACAGCTAAGATCAATGCGACTAACGTCGCCGCGATCGCGAGAGTGATCGTCGGCTCGGCGCGCGCGAGAATGAGGTTCAGCACGGGCTGGCCCGAAAAAAGCGATGCGCCGAAATCGCCCTGCAACGTGTTCTTCAGCCAAAGGAAATAGCGAGAAACTACCGGAGCGTCGAGTTGAAGCCGCTCTCGAATGGCTTCGATTTGGGCGGGCGACGCATAGTCGCCCGCCAGTACAGCCGCCGGATCGCCCGGACTTAGATAGGTCAGCCCAAATACGACGGCTGTGACCACTCCGACCACCGGAATGACGGAGAGAACTCGGGTAATCAGGTATCTGATCATACTGGCCTCGTAAGCCCGAACGGGGATGTTGCTAGTTGCTCTTACGGTGCACGTTCCAGAAATACCAAACGGCTACATCGGCGTGGAAACCCTGGATTTCAGCCTTTCGGACGACAGGACTCGAGGACTCTCCAATCAGAACGAACGGAAGGTATTCCGAAGCACGCTTTTGCAGGTCGAACGCGACCGCCTTTTTTTCGGTGTTGCTGGTCGCGCTTGTGAATGCAGACCTCTGTTTTTCAATCTCCTCATCACATGGCCAACCGAACCACGCCTTGTCGCAACTTGCAGCAAGCATGAGATGAGTGATCGGCGATGAAGCGCCCAAAGTGTCCATGCTGGATATCATCAGGGACCAACCGCCATCCGAGACTGGAGCCTTCGACGTCCGTCGCGATGTCAACGTCGACCAATCCATCGATTGCAAATCGACCTGTGCACCGATCTTCCGCAACTGTTGCGCCAGATACAGTGCTGCAGCGTGATACGGAGCATAATCGGTCGGATCGAGGATTGCGATGGGCTTGCCATCATACCCCGCCTCGGCGAGTAGATGTTTTGCCTTGTCGTGGTCGGCTGGGCCCCTGTGGCCGGAGTACGCCGCTTCGTCACCAAACGGGCTGCCGCAGGCGAGGAACGCATAGCATTCCCGCCACAATTTCGGATCGCCAGCCACCAACGGACCGACCTCCTTTTGGTCGATAAGATAGGTAAGCGCTTCTCGTGCCTTGACGTTGTCGAACGGAGGATTTGAGAAGTTCGGACGGATGTTGGTCGAATACCAAACACCGTTTTCCACCACGAACTTAGCGTCGTTTCTCATGGCAATGGCATTATCCGTCGGCGGAGCCAGCCAAATATCGTATTGGTCCGTCAACATTGCCGCCATGGCGGTGTTGGGATCGGGGATGTAAGACATCTCGATCTGGTCGAAGACCGCATCTTTCTTGCCAGCAAGATAGCTCGGAGGGTCGTTCCTCGGCACGTAATATGGGTTTTTGGTGTAGACGCGAGTTTGGCCCGGTTTCCAAGTGGAAAGGTCGAACATATAGGGTCCAGAACCGGTGCCATCAGTCAGCGATTCCGTGGCCGGAATGGCGGCGACACGCTTTGGCATGATGAATGCTGGATTTCCGGTCACGCCAGCAAGCGCCGCCGGAACATCGAACGGCTTTGTCAGCTCGATGCGGAATGTCAGTTCATCGACCTTACTTATACCTTTGAGCCGTTCAGCCAACATCACCCCGATTTGGTCCTTGGTCGACCAACGCTTTAATGATGCGATCACGTCATCCGCCGTGATAAGGCTGCCGTCGGAAAACTTCAGCTTGTCCCGAAGGGTAATGGTGTAGATCTTCTTGTCGTCGCTGACATCGACTTTGTCAGCGAGCGACGGATGGGCGACGCCATGCTCGTCGAACTCAAACAGTTTGTCGTAGATCAGCGCGGCATGCACTTGCGTAAGTGTTGCTGTTGTGACCATGGGATCGACGGTTTTAAGATCGGCGTCCGAAATAACTCGGAGCGTATCCGCCATCGCCCCGCCGGCGAAAAGCGTTCCGACGACCAGTGGGGCAAGAATTGTAGTTTTGGCGAGACGTGAAAGCATTCTACGGTTCATTTTGATATTCATTTTCGGTTCCCCTTTGTTAAGAGTTGTTGCTTGGCCAGTCAGGCAAGAGCGACTGGCTCAATCTTGGTTTCCCACTCCGCCTCCCAGATCATGACGGCGTGGCCGGGCGAGACTTCTCGATACTGACGCACAAGTGGGACGTAGTCTGCAGACCGGATTGGGCTCTTAATCTCATCGTTTAAGACGGGACGTTTCTGCAGGCGCCGCGCCGGATCGGCGATCGGCACTGCCGCGAGCAGCCGCTTCGTGTAGGGATGCTGCGGATTCTGGAAAATGGCTTCGCGCGGGCCGATCTCGACAATCTCTCCGAGATACATCACCGCGACGCGGTGGCTGACGCGCTCTACCACAGCCATATCGTGCGAAATGAACAGATAGGCGAGCCCCATGCGGGCCTGAAGTTCCAGCATGAGATTGACGACTTGTGCCTTCACCGAGACATCGAGCGCAGAAACCGCCTCGTCCGCAACGATCAGCCGCGGTTCCAGCGCAAGCGCACGCGCGATGCAGATGCGCTGTCGCTGGCCGCCTGAAAACTCGTGTGGAAAGCGGTTGGCCATGTCGGGCAAGAGACCGACCCTTACCAGGAGATCGGCGACCTTGTCTCCTGCTTCCGAGCGACTGGTAATGCCATTGATCAGCAGGGGCTCGGCTATGGCCGTGCCGATTTTCATGCGTGGATTTAGCGACGCAAAGGGATCTTGGAAGATCATCTGCATGCGCTTGCGATGTTGCCGCAGCTCGCCGCGGCTAAGCTTGAGCAAATCATCGCCCTCGAGGAGCACCGAGCCCGAAGAAGGCTCGATCAGGCGCATCACACTGCGGCCAGTCGTCGATTTCCCGCAGCCGGATTCTCCGACCAAGGCCAAGGTCTCGCCGCTTTTGATACTGAACGAGACGTTCTCCACCGCATAGACTCGGCCCTTGACAGAGGACAACACGCCTGAGCGTATTTCGAACCGCTTGGTCAAGCCCGCCACTTCCAGCACAGGGCGCTCCGCCGCCTTGACCGTGTCAGGCATGTCCGCTGGTATGTCAGACTCGCCAGTTACTCGGTCGAAGACTGGGAATCGCATCGGCCGGGTGTGGCCCATCATGGAACCGAGCTTTGGAACTGCCGAGAGTAAGGATCGCGTATAGGGCTGAGTGGGACTATTGAAGATGTCCTCTGTCGCACCAGTTTCGATCGCTTTGCCGTTGTACATCACGACCGTTCGATCAGCGATCTCGGCGACCACCCCCATATCGTGAGTGATGAAAAGAACGGACATACCCTCTTCTTCCTGCAACTCCTTGATCAGTTCCAGGATCTGAGCCTGGATCGTGACGTCGAGCGCCGTGGTCGGTTCGTCAGCGATGAGGAGCTTCGGTTTGCATGCCAGCGCAATTGCGATCATCACGCGCTGCCGCATGCCGCCTGAGAACCGGTGTGGATATTCGTGAAAGCGAGATTTCGCCGCCGGAATCCGCACCTTGTCCAACAGTCGAATGCTCTCAGCCTCAGCCTCTGCACGAGACAGGCCGCGATGCAAGATCAGTGCTTCGGCGATCTGAAAGCCAATGGACAGCACCGGGGTCAGCGAAGTCATCGGCTCCTGGAAAATCATGGCGATATCGTTGCCGCGGATGCGGCGCATCTCGGCATTTGACAGGGTAAGGAGCTCCCTGCCCTCAAGTCTGATCGACCCTTCGACCCTGCTCAAACCTGGCGCGTTAAGCTGCATGATCGAGAGTGCAGTGACACTTTTACCTGAGCCAGATTCGCCCACCACGGCGACCGTCTCTCTAGGACCTATCTCGAACGACACACCGTCGACCACCGGTTTCCAACCCTCCCCCGTTCGGAAGGAGGCAACCAACTTCGAAACAGTAAGTACGGCATTGCTCGTTCGCTGCTTCGACATGGTGAGAAGCTCCGTTCCAGATTTGCAAGGCGCCTTCAACTCAAGAACCACTGCCTCACTCCCCCCACACGTCGCGGAAAACACGCAGCCAGTTTAATCCAAGTAGCTTGCGGACCTGGTCCTCATTATAGCCCCGGCGGAGAAGCCCCTGCGTCATTCCGAGGAGCATGTCAGGCGTCTCAATCTCAGGCGGATTATAGTGCGGCGGGCGCGGATAGGCCTCTGGGCTCCAGTCGCCAACACTGACATAGTGATCCCATTCCCCGATGACAGAATCGACATCAGAAAACGGGAGAGTTCCCCACCAATAATCGAGGCCCAGGCCAACGTGGTCGATTCCGACAAGCGACACGAAATGATCGATATGTGCGATCAAATCATCAAGCGAGGGCCGTGCTGCGCCGCCATTGGCCGGCACAACGAACTGAGGAACAGCGGTGACACCAACGAGACCGCCCGTGGCAGCCGCAGCTTTGGCTTGATCGTCCAGGATGTTTCTTCTGCTGGGAAACAGCCTGGCGGAATTCGAATGAGAGAAGACCGCAGGCCGCGTCGTCAACGACAAGGCGTCCATCGTGGTCTTGTAGCCAGTATGGCTGCAATCGACCACTATCCTATTTTCGTTCAGCCTTCGGACAAGTTTCTTGCCGAAGCTGCTAAGCCCCTCGTCAAGGTCTTCCTCACATCCGCTGCCAACATAATCTCGTCTGTTGTAGGTCAGTTGCACCATGCGCAAGCCGAGCGCTTGAAACGCTTCAACAAGATCGAGGTCGGTCTGAAACGGTCCCGTCCCCTGGAAATGAAACAGGATTCCCATTTGGCCGGCGCGTTTTGCAGTCTCGATGTCCGAAGCCGTTTGAATAATTTTCAAGTCTTTCCTTGCCCGGACGAACCGTAGCCAACTCCCCATGCCGTGCAGCGCATGTGCAGGAGAGTCAGTTCCTGCGGATATCGTAGGAGCCACACAGGTCACTCCGCCCGCGCTATAGGAATCCACGTATTTCTTCCTATCGAGAAGCGGCGCAACCGCGTCAATTACGATTGCGTCTCGGTGAATTCTTTCAGCGTCCACAGCGCTTCTCCCATTCATGACGTTTATCCTTATCATTGTCCTCATCCAATCACCTGGATCCAGGATTGTCAATATTTTGTAGATTGGATCCAATTAGAAAGCCCGGGCGATACGTGCGCTATAGCGAACGATGGGCCTGTTGCAAAAGTCGCGGTTGATCCAGAGCCGCTCCCGCATCGTTGGCCCGGTTCCTTCGGCCAATGCCGCTCTTCCCGACCGACGTCGAGACGAGCGGCTCAGAAGCGCAAGATAGTGGGCTACATGCCCTTTCGCGTGATGTTCCAGAAATACAGTCTAGGAGCCGCTGCGTTGAAACCTTCGATATCCGATCGGTGAACACGGGCGTAATTGGATTCGCCAGTCAATATAAACGGCAAATATTCTGACGCGCGCTTTTGCAGCTTATACGCTACCTCTTTGCGCTGGTCGTCGTCTTTAGCCCCGATAAAGGCGGCCCGCAGTTGTTCAATTTCCGCATCGCATGGCCAGCCAAACCATGCATTCTCGCAGTTGGAGGCCAGTTGAAGATGCCGCAACGGTGACGTGGCGGCTTCCCCCTCCATGATTGAGCTAAAAAGATTCCACCCGCCTTCCGATGCTGGCTTCTTCGAGATTCGACGTGACGCTAACGTCGACCAATCCATTGATTGCACGTCTACGTTTGCGCCGATCTTTCGAAGTTGGGCCGCGACGTAGAGCATTTGCGCATGATCATACGCCGCATCCGTCGGGTCGAGAATTACGATTGGTTCTCCCTTGTAGCCGCTTTCTTGCAGCAGCGTTTTCGCCTTGTCATAGTCGGCAACGCCCCGATGACCCGTATAAGCGCCTTCGTCTCCGTATTTGCTGCCGCACTTCAGATACGCGTAGCATGTGCGCCAGAATTGCGGATCGCCTACGGAAAGGAGATTAATCTCGCTTTGGTCTATCAGGTAGGCAAGTGCCTGACGGGCTTTGACATTGTTGAAGGGCGGAACGAGATAATTTGGGCGGATGTTTCCTTGTGCAGGCGTTCCCTTGTCAACAACCAGGTCTGGCTTACCTCGGAGCGCCACTACACTGTCCATGGGAGGCGCTGACCAGATATCGAATTTACCGGTTAACATCCCCGCCAGAGCGGTATTAGGATCTGGAACGTAAGATATCTCAATTTTATCGAACATCGCCACTTTTCGACCGGAATAATAGCTGGGAGGTTCCTTTCTTGGGACATAGAATGGATTCTTGGTGTATTCGCGCGTTTGACCAGCCTGCCAAGTGGACAAGTCAAACATATATGGGCCAGAGCCGGTTGCGTCCGTTATCGCATCGGTTGGCGGGTTGGTCGCAACCCGCTTAGGCATAATGAAGGCCGGATTTCCGGTAATACCGGCCAATGCCTCGGGAACATCGAACGGCTCACTCATTTCAATGCGAAATGTCTGGTCATCGAGCTTGCTCATGTTCTTGAGCCTTGCTGCAAATAGCAGGCCAGTAACATCTCGCGAAGACCACCGCTTAAGCGATTGGATCACGTCGTCGGTCGTAAGTGGGCTTCCATCGGAAAATTTCAGACCTTTCCGGAGAGAAATTGTGAAGGATTTCAGGTTTGAGCTCGCTTCCACCTTTTCGGCGAGTTCAGGTTGAGGCGAACCGCTCTCGTCCATTTCGAAGAGCTTGTCGTAGATCAGATACGCATGAACCTGGGTATCCCAGGATGTCGTGACCATGGGATCAGGTATCTTCATGTCGCCGTCTGCGATTACGCGAAGTGTATCAGCAGCGGCCGGACTGGCGACGTGAAGCCCAATAGCCAGGCAGGACAGCAATGTGGTGCGGGTCAGAACTGCTCTGACGCGGCCCTTAACATCGTATTTCATTTCGTTCCCCCCGTTTCGGATGTGATTAAACTCTACCGTCTGAACTCCAGACCCACTCCTCAATGGCCTCCAAGGTTGGATCCAATCTACAATCCAAAATGGCAAATGTCTAGGCGACATAGAAGCATTCTCGATCGGACGCCCATTTGCTGCCGCGCCCTCACCGGGGCTGAAGACGCGTCGTATCGCCAAGGGCTTACATCCGCGCACTGGTGAAGGTTGCCTGTCAGGAGAGGTTCTGGCGGACCGGCAGTCGATGCGCGTCGTGCTAGAGAAGCGGCGCCAACAAATATCAGGTTCGTTAAAGGGTCTGGCCTCACCGCCGCACTTGTAAGCAGCGGGGTGTCGCTGTATCAGGCGGTTTGCGAGCGCACGCCAATCGCTTGCCTGTGGGTGCCTGTCAAGGTTTCCTTCGACATGGGCGCGATCCGCACTTGCCCGGCCCGCGGTCGCGATCGCTGTAGGCGCGTTTGCTGCCCGATACCCCTATGGTAGATCTTTACCTAGGCTGCTGTGCCGCTCACTTTTCGAGTGCTGAGAGCGTCAAGAAGATTATGCCCGGCCCGGATGATATGCCCTCTCATGAACTCCACAACGCTCGGGTCTCGATTTCGGCACAACTTCAAAATCTGGCGATGTTCCTGCTCTGCCTCTTCGAAGGCAGACGTTAAAAGAAGCTGGAGTCGAATATAGCGATCCGTTTGGACGTTGATGCCTTGGATAAGCGCGAGGGTTTGAATGCGATCCGCCGCCACGTAGAGACTGCGATGAAATTCCCAATTCAGGGCGCCGACTCTTGCGATGTCGCGCTTGTGATAGGCGTCTTCGAGTAGCTCAAGGATTTGCTCGGAAAGAGCTAGGTGATGATCCGTCATTCGGCTGAGGGAATACGTCAGAATATCGCATTCCAGCATTGCGCGGAGCTCGAAGAGTTCCATGATTTGCTCTGATGGCAGCGTCGTTACGACCGCGCCTTTGTGAATTTTAGAGACGATGAGCCCGGCCGCCTCCAATTGCCGGAAGGCTTCGCGCACGGGCATCCGACTGCATTCATATTCGGTCGCAATTGCTTCCTGAACAAGCGGCTCACCCTCTTTGAACTCGCCGTTGAGTATTCTTTCCCGCAAAGAGTCAGCCAATGCCTCCGGCAAGCTCTGTCGTTTCAGGCGGTACTTTGAGCGCGGGTTCTTCTGTTCGAGCATCTCGTTCACTTGTTGGATCCAGATCCAAAAACGGTTGGCATTTCCTCGTCCTATACGGGGAACTGCAGCCTGTAATTCGCACACTAGCCTAAAAATATCCAACATTAAAGCTGGACACGACGTTTGACTTATGTAGATTGGATCCAATCGCAAGATGATGGAGAGGATTGATATCATGGCGAAATGGAAGGGTGTATTTCCAGCGGTAACGACGAAGTTGACAAAGGACGGCGAGATCGACCTGCAAGCGACAAAAAACAGCATCGACCGCCTCATAAAGGCCGGCGTGTCTGGCGTTATCGTTCTCCCAATGCTTGGGGAAAACGCCTCAATGTCGATAAGTGATCGCGAACAGATTATTCGCGGGGCAGTCGAGGTCGTGGCCGGCCGGGTTCCCGTGCTCTCCGGCCTTGCTGAGGTGACACTCGAAAGTGCCAAGGCCAATGCCAAGCTTTATGAGTCCTTTGGCGCTCAGGGCCTGATGGTCTTTCCCAGCCTTGGCTACAAGACAGACGTTCGTGAAACGGCCTCCTGGTATAAGAATATCGCGGGTGCCTCTTCTCTCCCGATCATGATCTATAACAATCCCATTGCTTACGGTGTCGACTGCACAGTCGAGGTGCTCAAGCACTTCGTCGACACGCCGGAGATTGTTTGCGTCAAGGAGGAGAGCGGCGACATTCGGCGAGTGACCGACCTGTATGTCGAATTTGGCGATCGCTTCAGCGTTTTCTGCGGGGTCGACGATCTGATCGTCGAAAGCTCAGCCCTTGGGGTAACCGGCTGGGTGTCGGGCATGACCAACGTCTGGCCGACGGAGTGCGTGGAACTCTTCAACCTTTGCGCCCAAAACAAGTATGCGGAAGCCCGTGAACTGTACCAGGTTCTGACGCCGTCATTTCACCTCGACACGCATGTCAAGCTCGTCCAGTACATAAAGCTCGGCGAACACCTCGTTTACGGAGCGCCGGAATGGACTCGAGCTCCCCGCCTGCCGCTTATCGGCGACGAGCGGGAGTTCGTGGTTTCCACCGTGAAGAAGGCCATCGACGCGCTCGCAAAGCGCGGCAAGAAGGCTGCGTGATCCTGTGATCTTAAGCGCCGGCCGCGAGATTCGCGGCTGGCCTCGATGTATGCGACAATAAATTGCCAGATTGTCTGGAGGGCGTATGATTACCGGCGAACTTCTGATCGGCGGGACCACGCGCCGTGGCTCCAACGGCGAGATCTGGGCTATCGAAGCTGTATCGGGACGACGCCTCGAGCCGAGCTTTGGCGGTGCCTCGCTCAAAGACCTGGAACAGGCATGCTTGCTCGCGAACCAAGCGTTCGACACGTTTCGTGCGACCTCGCTTGATCGGCGCGCAGTTTTCCTTGGGACGATTGCAGATAACATTCTGGCTCTTGGCGATGATCTTATTGACCGCTGTGTTGCAGAGACGGGCCTACCACGCCCTCGCGTCGAAGGTGAGCGCAACCGTACCGTCGGTCAGCTCCACCTATTCGCGTCGATAGTGCGTGAGGGGACCTTTCTCGACATTCGCATCGACAAAGCACTGCCTTCTCGTCCGGATCTGCGTCTCAGCAACATCGGCGTCGGACCGGTCGGCGTATTCGGTGCCTCAAACTTTCTCCTTGCCTTCTCCGTCGCAGGCGGCGACACGGCTTCTGCCCTTGCAGCGGGTTGTCCGATAGTCGTTAAGGCGCATTCGGCGCACCCCGGAACCTCGGAACTCGTCGGCCGCGCGGTCCAGTCGGCGGTCAGCGCCTGTGGGATGCCCGAAGGCACCTTCTCGCTCATCTTCGATTCGACGCGGGCGGTCTCGCAGGCGCTCGTCGCCAACTCTTACATCAAGGCGATTGGCTTCACCGGGTCCCGCAGCGCAGGGGTGGCGTTCATGCAGATCGCCGCTCGTCGTCCCGAACCGATTCCGGTTTACGCGGAGATGAGTCGATAAATCCGGTCCTTCTCTTCCCAAATGCTCTCTCCACTCGCGGCGCCGAAATAGGCAACCAACTCGTTACGGCCCTTACTCTGGGAACTGGTCAGTTTTGCACTAGCCCGGGGCTGATCCTGGCCGTCGATGGTGCCGGTTATCAATCTTTCGTTTTAGCAGCGCAGGAAGCGCTTTCCGCAACGGCTGCGGCGACAATGCTGACATCCAACATTCACAAGGCCTATTGCTCAGCTGTGGATCAGCTCGCGTCGCATCAATCCGTCACAAGCGTGTCGCAGCTTACGTGATTCAGGATTCCGTTTAGGCGTGAATCGTGATTCAGTTGGCCATGGAAGGGGGACGACCATGGGCAAGCCGCATCCAATAGAGTTGCGTGAGCGAGTGGTTGCGTTTGTGGAAGAAGGCAATAGTCATCGTGAAGCAGCCCGGCACTTCCGGGTTTCGCCGCGGTTCGTCAACAGTATGATGATCCTGCACCAATTGAAGGGCTCGGTCGCGCCGGGCAAGCAGGGTCATCCACCAGGCGGCGGTAAATTAATGCCGCATAGCGATTGGATTGCCGCGCGTGTTGCCAGCAATGGCTACGTGACGCTGGACGAGTTGCGTGTCGAACTGACCGAACGCGGTGTGATGGTCCATCGCGCCACTATCGGTCGGTTTCTCCAACGGCTTGGGCTAAGCAATAAAAAAAGCCTGATGGCCAGCGAACAACTGCGGCCGGAGATCGCACGCGCCCGTGACCTGTGGATCACGCCGCGGCGGCGCTTCTTTAACAAAGCATTGGCCCGGCTCATCTTTATCGACGAGACGTCGACAAATACCAAGCTGACCAAGCGCACCGGATGGTGCGTCAAAGGCCAGCGCTATCGAACCCATGCGCCATTCGGCAAATGGAGAACCCAGACCTTCATTGCCGGACTGCGGTGCCACGGCTTGACCGCGCCGTTTATCGTCGATGCACCGATGAACCGGCTGATCTTCGAAGCCTGGATCGTAACGCAGCTCGCTCCCACATTGTCGAAGGGCGATATCGTCATCCTCGACAATGTCGGCTTTCACAAGAGCGAGCGCCCCGCCCAACTGATCAAGCAACGAGGCGCATGGTTACTTGCCCGGCCTGAGAGATAGGTGACGTTTTGTACCGGAGACATGGGTAACACTTTTCGCTTTTGCGGGAGGTGTTGATGCCGTGGAGAGAGACTTCGGTCATGGACGAGCGTCTTCGATTTGTCGCCCGGTTGCTGGAGGGCGAAGGGATGAGCGAGGTTTGCCGGGAGTTCGGGATCTCGCGCAAGACCGGCTACAAGATCTTCAATCGCTACAAGGAGGACGGGCTGGAGGCCCTGACGGACCGGTCTCGGCGACCGGTGCGTTATGCCAACCAGTTGCCCGAGCCGGTCGAGGCGATGATCGTGCGATGCAAGAAGGACAAGCCGCACTGGGGCGCGCGCAAGATCCGCGAGCTCCTGGTCCGCCGTCTGGCCGGCGACGTGCGCATCCCGGCCAGAAGCACGGTGCACGCGGTGCTCGACCGGTACGGCCTTGTGAGCCAGGCCCGCAAGAGGAACCGGGCGAACAAGGCTGTGGGCACGACGCTCTCGACAGCCATCGGCCCCAACGATCTTTGGTGCGCCGACTTCAAGGGCGAGTTCAAGCTGGGCGACAGCAGATATTGTTACCCCCTGACGATCACCGACCAGGCTTCGCGCTATCTCCTGTGCTGCGAGGCCTTCGAGACGACCCGCGAACGCGGCGTCTTCGATGCCTTCCGGCGTGTCTTTGCCGAGCGTGGGCTGCCGCTTGCCATTCGTTCCGACAACGGCCTGCCGTTTGCCAGCCCGAACGGGCTCTACAATCTCTCGAAACTGTCGGTCTGGTGGCTCAGACTCGGCGTCGCCTTCGAACGCATTCGTCCCGGCCACCCGCAGGAGAATGGCCGCCATGAACGCATGCATCTGACGCTGAAGAAGGAAGCCACCCGTCCGCCGGGACGCAATATTCTCCAGCAGCAAATGCGCTTCGACGCGTTCGTCAGCGAATTCAACACCGAAAGACCGCATGAGGCCCTGTCGATGAAGGTCCCAGCCGACGTCTACAAGGCTTCGCCGCGACCCTATGAGGGGCTGCCCGAAATCAGCTATCCCTTCCACGACCGCGATGCCATCGTCACCAACTGCGGCCGTCTGTGCATCCATCGCAAGAAGATCAACATCTCAACCGTCATGGCCGGTCAGAGGCTCGGCCTCAAGGAGGTCGACGACGGTATTTGGCTCGTCAGCTTCATGCACTATGTTCTCGGATATATCGATCTGGAGCAGAGGACTTTGCAAACCATCGACAACCCGTTCGGCACGAGGTTGTCACCCATGTCTTAGGGACGATCTGTTACCTATGTCTCCGGGCTGGACAACTGTTCCTGCCAGCCTATTCCCCGGATTTGAACCCTATCGAGATTGCATTCTCCAAACTCAAGACCTTACTGCGAAAACGGGCTGCACGAAGCTTTGATGCAATAACAAAAGTATTGGGCGAGATTGTCGGTCTTTTCTCCATCGATGAATGCCTGAATTTCTTCAGGGCCGCAGGGTATGAGGCCGAATAGGTGCGACACGCTTACGACCGTCGCACGCGGAGGCGCCGGCGGTGAAAATCAGGGCCAGGCTGGCATTTTCGAAACCACAGCCGGAGCCTTCCTCTCCCATAAGCAACTTCAAGAGGAAGTCTTCGGTGCTTCGGCACTGATTGTTCGGTGTAACGATGCCAAAGAACTCCGTGACGTTGTCGAGCATCTCGAGGGCCAGTTGACCATCGCCATGCACATCGACCAAGGCGACAACGATTTGGCCCGTGATCTTATACCGCTTCTTGAGCGCAAGGCGGGACGGTTGATTGTCAATGGCTTCGGGACGGGCGTCGAGGTGAGCCATGCCATGGTTCATGGCGACCCGTTCCCCGCAACGTCGGACGTTCGCACCACCTCAGTCGGAAGTCTCGCAATTGAGCGGTTCCTGCGACCGGTGTGTTATCAGGCGCTCCCCCGCAGAACTTCTCCCTGCGCGATCAAGGATGGAAACGCGAGTGTTCCGCAACGGGTCGATCCGAAGCCCGAACCGAGGTGAACGGCCAACCCTACAAGCGTCGCTGATTTCCAAAATTTTGCGCAGCCGCCCCGTCCTGGAGCACACAGCTCTCAAGGATGTGCGGGTCAGGTAAAGACATATGAAGGCGACGCAGGCCCGGACTGCGCGCACCAGGTGGAAGATTCTCTATGAGGTGGAAGCTGCAGGGATACGGTTTTGCGTTGCTAGCGGTCGTGCTGTTTGCAACCCAGGACGGTTTGTCAAAACACCTCGCGACAAGCTATCCGCCAATCTTCATCACGATGATCCGCTATTGGGCATTTGCCGCATTTGTCTTGCTGCTCTCGCAAGATCGGATGCAGGAATTCGAAAAACAATCGTCACCAGACATCCCGTTCTTCAGACGATTCGAGGATTGTTGCTCATCGGCGAGATATTGCTCTTCGTCTTCTCACTCCCGCGGGTGGGGCTTGCCATGACGCAGACCATCTTCCAAGCGGCATCAATTCTCGTGACAGCTCTTTCAGCGCCCCTCCTCGGTGAGAGAGTTGAATGGCGCCGCTGGGCCGCCGTTGCCGCGGGAATGATCGGCGTGCTGGTAGTTCTCAGTCCGACCGAAGGCAGGTTCAGCGTATCCCTGCTTCTTCCCCTTACCAGCGCACTATTGTTTGCCATTTATAGTCTTGCGACGAGAGCTGTGAGCCATCAGGATTCTTCTTCAACGAGCCTCTTTTAAACGGCTATGGTCGGTGCGGTCGCCATCTCACTCGGCGGTCCGTTCTACTGGACCCCGGTCGCGTCGTCCGACTTGCCGTTTCTGGGTGGGCTGTGCATCTGCGGGGCGCTGAGCCACTACTGCCTTATCCGCGCTTCTGGAATCCTTGAGGCATCCGAAGTACAGCCGCTCACCTACTTTCAACTCATAGCCGGCACCGGAATTGCAGTCTGCATTTTCGGTGAACAAATCTCGTGGAATATGATTGTGGGCGCCGCGATTGTGGTAGCTGCTGGAGTCTTCATCATGGTGAGAACACATCGCTCTGGCAAGCTCGAGCATCTGAAGGAACCCACAACTCGGTACAGGCTGCGTAACCGGCCCCGTTCGAGCAAAACCTTGATATCGGGCAACAAGGGGTCAAAATCGACCTGAGGTGGGCCTGTCGCAGAGCTCGACCGCGGCCAATGGGAGCTCGGTCGTTCCAATCTTCCACAATTGCGATTTCGGCGAAAGTTTTCCGTCCCAACGGATGATGGAAACATTCGCTCCTCTTTGTCGTCAACAGTTGCCGATATGCCGGCAGGTATTCCTGCCATGTTGAAGGGCGGCAGATGGCGTCCCTCTTCCCGGCTCATCCCGGATCTCCAATTGTACGTCCGCATCCTTTGAAGATGGAGAAGGTCGACGGTTGGGACTCGACCAGACCCGCCCGCTGAGGCGCCCCTGCCCGATGACGGCAAACCTGCCCGGTCCTTACAATTTCGCAAGAGCGTTGGCCATCGTGCGGGCCAGAGCCTTCGTGGCGAGGCTCGGCTCCTTCTCCGCATACTTGATGCTCAGCGACGTCATCGGCAGGGCTGGTAGGACCATCTCGTCATCGATGATCCGCACCCCTTTCGTCGCGTCTCCTATTGTGACGACCGAAATTGCGAGTCCTGCGCGAACGACAGCAAGGACCCCTTCGAGGCTCGTACACGAGAACTTGCATTTCCACGGTAAACCACGCGCGTCGAGTGCCGATATTGCCGCTTTACGATAGGTACACCCGCCGTCAACGGCGCCAAGCGAAAAAACGCCATCTGACGGCGGCTCCCAGTCATGACCGGCGATCCACACCATTCTTTCTGAGCGTAGAATTTCGCCGCCGCTGCCGCTCGCCTCGCGAACCAAGGCGAGGTCCAGGTTGCGGTCGCGCAAGTCCCTAATATGGTTTGCGCCCAATCCAGCCTTCATTTCGACCGCTACTCCTGGTTTGCTTAACATGAAACCTCGCAAGGCTTCCGTAATAGGACCGAACAAATAGTAGTCGTCAGGAACGCCGATAACGACAGTGCCGCTAAGAACCTGTGGCTTGAATTTCTGCTCCATTTCATCAAGGGACTGCATCAAGCGTTCAGCATAAGGAATGAGATCGCGGCCATCGGTCGTGATTCTGCAGTTCCGCGTCGTCCGCTCGAACAACTGCTTGCCGAGGTGTCCCTCCAAACGTGCAATTTGATGGCTCACCGTCGATTGGGTGACGTTGAGCCGCGCGGCGGCGGCCGAGAAGCTCTGAGTATCGGATACGGTAAGAAAGCACCGGAGAAGAGATGTGTCCATCGCAGCCATTCATTGAGAACATCGATAAATCGATGAGATATTAGCGCTTCCTCTAAGTGATTAAAACCGCCATCTTTCGGCGGTACTGAAGGGGAGATCAATGACGACTGCCATCGCTCAAAAATCCGAAGTCGATGAAAGTTCCTTCGATCCTATCCGCTTTCTACAAAGGATCGTGGAGATCGACAGCTGTGATCCTCCAGGTGGAGAGCTCGAAATTGCGAAACTCGTTCACGACCAGCTTTTGGGGTTGGGAGTGGAATCGGAACTGGACGAATTCCTTCCTGGACGCGCGAACGTGCTTGGTAGAATTCGGGGCACCGGCGAAAAACCCGCTTTGGTGCTGTCGTCTCATATGGACACCGTTCCGATAGGAACCGTTCCCTGGCAGCGGCCGCCATTCTCGGCCGAGATTGCTCACGGTCGGCTTCATGGCCGCGGGTCATCAGACATGAAGAGCGCCCTTGCTGCCATGATTGCGGCGGCAGGGGCCCTCGCCCGAGAGCCGCGTACTCTAAAGGGGGACGTTATCTTGGCGTTCACGGCCGGCGAGAGCGCGAATCTTCTCGGGGCGCGGCGGTTCGTCGAGCGGGGACTGAAAAAGGAGATTGGCGCGTTTCTCTGCGGTGAGCCCAGCGACCTGGATATCGTGATCGTCGAAAAAGCTGCCCTGTGGCTTCGAGCGACTGCTACAGGGAGGCTTGGGCATGTGTCCGGTGATGCGGGCATCAACGCCATTGACGCGATCTGCGTATTCCTGGGTCGCCTGGGCGCCCTTAAGCTCGATTGCCCGCTACATCCGCTGCTCGACGATCCCACCATCCGCGTTGGCAGGATCGAGGGCGGCTCTGCGGTCAACCTTACGCCGGACAACTGCGTCGTCGACTTTGACGTCCGGCTGCCTCCCGACATCGATCACTGCGCTATCATCAAGCAGATCGAAGACATCACTCCTGAGCACGTCGCCATCAGCGTTCTGGATTTCAAACCGGCCGTGGAGAGCCTTCCGGAGGATAGCTTCGTTCAGTTGTGCAGCCAGGTTTGCGCCCGTCATCGGTCCGGCCACCCGAAGATTAAAGGCGTATCCTACTTCAGCGATGGGACCGTCCTGCTGGAAGGAATTTCGGTTCCGTTCGCCATTATCGGTCCGGGCGAGTTGGGTCTAAGCGGGCAGCCGGATGAGTCCGTGTCCATCGACAACGTGCTTAAAGCCGTCAAGATCTACGAAGACATCGTCGCGGCTTGGCTTTCGTGATTTGAAATATCTTGTCTACCACGTATTGACGCCACTTTTTCAGGCTTTGCAGGGCATTACGAGACCACCATCCTGCCAACCGTCTAAAATCGAAGAAGGACACAGCGTTATCATCGTTGAACGTGAATCCCGGCGTCAGCTCTTCGAGGAAAGCGAGCATGACGCGCTTGCCCCGCAACGCCATGGCTGATCGAAGTCGGCAAACTTGCATCCGACTATCATGTCGAGCTCGACAAGTGCTTCTATTCCGTTTCCCATCGTCTGACCGGGCGGTAGGTCGGATGTCCCCTTACAAGCCGGATCGTCGAGATCTTCCATCCTCACCAACACGGGGGCGACCTTTCTCAAGTGAAATTTACAAAATCTTTACGATCGCAATTCGCTCACAATGGTATGTTCTCCGCAAAGTTTGAGGACTAGGCCCGGCACAAACCGATGCTTGTCTACGCTTGGGCACCGTGCAGCAAGGAAGATCTGAGGTTATCAGTCGCAAGGCGCTCGAGAATTTCCCATTAGTGACACGAAAGAAATGTCGTCGTTTTTACTGCAACAAGACTCAATGCCAGCAATGACGAGCACGGTTCAATTGTCTTCGGCTCGTCGATTGGTCGTGAAGATTGGCTCCGCGTTGATTGCCGATCCAGAAACGGGAGATATACGCGACTCTTGGCTTGATACGCTGATAGACGATGTCGGCCGATTTTTCGCTCGCGGGCAGCAGGTGATCATCGTCACCTCCGGCGCAGTCGCGGTTGGATCACATCACATCGGCAAGTTGGACAGGTGTTTGCAAATTGGAGGGAAGCATGCGGCCGCCGCGATTGGTCAGGTTCACATCATGCGTGCCTATGAACAGAGTTTGGCACGACGTGGGTTCGGAGTGGGTCAGGTGTTATTGAGCAGCGAAGACATAGACGATCAGCATCGCCACCCCAATACGAAACGAACCCTGCGACAACTTCTTCAAATTGGCGCTGTACCGGTTGTCAACGAGAACGACACGACCGCAACGAGCGACATATGTGTTGGCGACAATGATCGGCTGGCGGCACGGGTCGCACAGATGGTAGGTGCCAACGTTCTCATTCTGCTTTCAA
Source organism: Rhizobium mesoamericanum STM3625 (assembly GCF_000312665.1). Classification (GTDB taxonomy): domain Bacteria; phylum Pseudomonadota; class Alphaproteobacteria; order Rhizobiales; family Rhizobiaceae; genus Rhizobium; species Rhizobium mesoamericanum. Next base: position 25,938 of record NZ_HF536778.1, read on the forward strand.
ACGTAGATGGTCTCTTTACGGAGGATCCACACCGCAATCCGTTGGCCCGTCTGGTGACAGAGGTACGGTGCATCACACCCGAACTTGAGGCGATGGCCGCTCATTCCCCTGCTCGCCATAGTTCAGGCGGCATGATAACCAAGTTGATGGCAGCGAAAATCGCCATGGATGCGGGGTGCGAAATGGTCATTGCGAAAGGAACCAAATCTTACCCGCTCACAGCTATCGAGAGCGGCGGGCCTTCGACATGTTTTATTCCCCTCACCGAAGACAGGGATACGTGCGACGCAAGTGCCAACTGATGCTGCAGGCCTGGACGTAGGTCTGCTTGAGCTCGGCAAGCGGCGACTCGAGGACAGGCATCGCCCCGTGAGGTGGCACCAAGAACGAACCGTATGCGGCGTCTCCGCCCCATTGATTTTGCTGTAGCGGCGGTCCGGTCTAGCGCTTAGAGATGGTCCTATGAGCACGTCAGGGAGTCCCGGACGCATTGTGAGGCACTGATCCGTTGCGCATAGGCCCACGTGACCTTGCCCCCAAGTTTTATCCAATTTTGAGTTCGCTCCGGCGGTTTTGGGTTGCTGTATTCGGGGCGTTAGCGGCGGGTTGCGGTGCGGAGCCATTCCGGCTGCGCAGCACCGCATCACGTCGCGGGTTGATGGTCTGAGCGAACTCGGCAGGTGTCAGCCATCCGAGCCCGGAATGCGGTCGGTTA
>NZ_HF536778.1:26752-38430 GCF_000312665.1 Rhizobium mesoamericanum STM3625
CGGTAGCCGTCTTCGGCTCCGTCGTAATCGCCAGTGGCACAAAGGCGGGTTCGATAGGCCCGTCCTCGATGGCGGGCATCAGTTCAGCAGGCAACGCCAGAAGACGTGCTTGTCGACGCCAGTCCGAAAGCTGATGCGCAGCGAGATTATAAAGACGCGCAACGTCAGCGACCCTAACTCCAGGCTGAAGGCTCTCCGCTACAATCCGGGCCTTCAGATCATTGGGCCATCGCCGGTTTTCACGACGGGCCTCTCAAAGCGCCCGACAAATCCATCACCGCCATCCGCCATTCCAAATCTCCAGCTCTTGCCGAAAACCTTCTGGCAGAAACCTCTTTGTTCAAGAACACGCGGAATCAATGGGATGGAGACGGCGCATACAACGAACCGGACAAGATCGGGTATTCGGCTTGAGCTGCACCTTGGCGTCGACTTGACCAGGTCGTCAACCGAGCGCGACGAGATGCCCTTCACATGGGCCTCCTGGAAGCGAGTGGGGTAGTTGCCTGTCGTCTACACTGCGCGATTTGTCAGGGACGCCGCAGATGGAAAGGAAGCATTCAGATATTGCCTTGTGCAACCGGCTCCAAGCCGCGTCAGCGCCTCCTGAGGACTAATGCCAGCGGCTGCTGCAAGGTCATCGACAGTGAAGTCTTTACCCAGCAATTCCACAAAGGTACCTGGACCACAAACTACCTCGGGAACGTCTGTTATATCTATCATTATGTATTCCATACATATTCTTCCGATTAGAGGAGCCGAATGTCCCGCAATTCGAACAGATATGTTATTCGCGCAGGTCCATGGAAGGCCATGCTTGTAGCCGATTCCGGCGATTGCTACGCGGCTGTTTCGGACGGTACGAAACGTCGCGCCGTATCCAACGGCCTCACCCCTCGGCACATTGTGCACATCAAGTATTTTCGCTCTCAGTTTGACAACGGATTGCAGCGGATTTGGCTGAACGCGAGCGTTATTGATCCCGTAGAGTGCCGAGCCCACCCGTACCATGTCAAAGTGGTACGACTTGCCTAACCACACACCGGCGGAGGCAGCGAGACTGCCGCGCGTGGGGTTAAGGAGATCATAGACTGCCTGAAAGCGATCTCTTTGCAATTTATTTGTCGCGTCCCCGAAGTGTTCGCTGCATGCAAGGTGGCTAAGTACGATCGAAGGGCGATGCTTCTCGAAGGTGCGCAGCAGATACCTGCGGCGCACATCGTCACAACTGAGCCCAAAGCGAGAGAATCCAGTCTCCACATTGAGAAAATATGTTTGCGCCTTATCTGCTATGTTGATGGCATGCAATTCGCCGCAATTATTCACGACAGGTATGAGGCGATGCGATCGATACCATCTGCCATATCTATCAAACTCATCGCGAAAAACGGCAATTGCAACTCCAATACGGGAAGACCTTAGAAGAAGTGCTTCATCAAGATTAGCGACGAAAAGCAGATCGCAGCCGGCATCTATGAGCGCCTTTGCAATGTCTACAAGACCAAGCCCATACGCGTCGCTTTTAATGACAGCGGCCACCTTTACTTGCGGCCCAACTTGGGTCGAGACAGTCTGGAAATTTGCTTGAATAGCCCCCAGATTGATTTCCAATACAACATCGGCAGGCCGTACTAGAGACAACATCTTCTATTCTCCCGAAGTGCCTGGGGTCCCGCTTCTTAGCAGCTTCGCGACGTGGCGTATTAAGAGTTAGAGATGCTGATGCGCGTCCCGGCAGCGGCACTTCACAAGGCTGCTCCCGCCGGAGCGATATGTTGGTTCAATCCATTCTGGAATAGGGCGTCCAACTCATCGCTCACGCAGATCGCCGTTGTCCCGATTATGGACAACTCAATCACGGCGCTCATCAATAAGCCATGACCTCGCCAGCTGCACGATCAATGAGATAAAACCGCTCAAGCCTGTCGGTTTTCTCTATAAGCGCTGGGTCGCCACGACGTCGGCATAATTCCTTCAGCCAGCCATACATTGCCTGGCAATCGACCTTGTAGAAGAAGTGAAGCTTCGCCAAAATAGAGACGATCTCTCGATAGTTGGCCTCACTGATAATTTCTGAAAGGCCTAGCACGCATTCGAGCGCTTCGTTGGACCATTCCTCTCGAGTATCAACCATAGAATTGCTTCCTAATGGTTGCTCGGTCTTGCGTACAACCTCTTCGGGAAGGCGAGTTCCCTGGAAGTCGACCATCAAATGCACTCGTGGCGTCGATGAGAAACACCCTGCGCTGTGAGGCACACTCGCATTGAGAAACCAGATCTCGCCTAGTCCCATGTGGTAGATTCTATCCTTTTCTGTATTCATACATCTCTCATTTGTGTCTAGAACCAAGTGCATTCTCGCGAACTTTGCATCAAGTTCCAGGTAATCACGGTGAGGAATAATGCAAGCGTTCTCCGATATACGTATGATTCTAGCGTAACGCATGGCGTTCGTATCAAAGTGGGTCTCCAGCAATTCGTTGAAATACGGTACGGATCGGCACAAAGGTGTCGCGACCGCCGGCGCGTCGTGGATGACCACAGTGTCCTCATCCTGCATCCCCGATCGGTTGCGCAGCATACAGGACTCCCACTTCCCGCAGGCGAAATCCGAATATGCGGTCGAGAACTTTGCGTTTGCTAACGTGGCTAGATCCGTTTCCAGCCGTCTTCGGTCAAACTCGACCATACCCAATATTCGCGTCGTCATTTTCAACCTCCGAATCTTCTGAGTTCCAAGTTAGGTGGTCCCTTGTTCGATCTCACCTATGGGATACACGCGTTGCGCTTCTTCCCGCGCCTCTTCTCCGAGAAAGCCATATGGTTCATCGCGCATTGCGGGAACCAACACTGCTTCCATATCTCGTACGTTGACCAGCTTTGCGTAGGTTCCCGCCAGTGTAAAGTCACGCGTAACGTCCTTCAGTTCCTGAACATCGCGAGCGACATTGCGTGCGAGAAACCTGTACTCTGGTCTTTCTGCGACATCGCGGACATAGACGGATGATGAGGCGCGAAGCGGCCCCGTGCCGAAGTCGACGACACCGTCAATGTCGATCGTCTTCATATATGGCACCCGGGCCAACATTTCGCAGCGGTGCACGTGCGTAGCAACCGACGTGCCGAGGCCCATGACAAGGCCTCCGGCCCGGCTAATAAACCCAAATATGGAATCGTCACCAAAAGGGGTGCATTGCCACCATTCAGTATCGCATAATTCACGCGTTCTCGGACCGGTCACAACCATCGAATAAGCGGGATGCCTGGTGCGCCCTGCTGGAAGCTCTCGCATCACAAGATCGGCCAACACCCCAGTTTCAGACTTCGTCTCCGTCCAGTGGAATCGCCGCGTGGCGCAATAGCTCAATGTGAACGCCGGGAGAATAACCGTAGACGACGTCGCGAGGCGCTCTATCGCCTCGATTAGATTGGATGCTATTTCATTCGCATTAACATTCCTCGTTGCTGCAAGCGATGAGTGCAGCACAATCATGCTGGGGCTCTGCGTTTCAATATATTCGATAATATACGCGAGCTCGTCTCGAACGTCGGCAGCCTGTCCGCTCTTGCCTGTGGCGCCCGCTTGCGATCCATTGCGATTGACCGGTTGGATTTCCATTGCCCACTCCTCCAGCGACAACTCTGGCTCTTGATAGACGTCTTTGCCGAACATGAGGCCAGTTTCGGCCAATTTGACCTGTATCTCCAGGAACTTCAGCGAATCAATGTCACATTCGTGAGCTTTCGAACTGGGTGATACCCAACTACCTGTGACGGCGTTTATAGCTTTCAGCAAATGGTCCAATGGTGACACCGTTTCCTTCTCGGCCTGGGGTGGGGCACGCTTCACGTTCGCCTTGAGCGCCTTCTTGGCAGTTCTCTCCAGAGCACGTAGGTCGAGTTTTCCATTGGCAGTGAAAGGAAGCGCGCCAAGAGGCACAACGAGGCTCGGAACACGATCGCTCGGCAGCGCATCCGAAAGCCGCCGGCGAAGTTCATCCACGTCGGCGCTCACAGGGGTCACCATGCAGACCAACTCCTGGCCCATGTCGTCGTCCTTGTCTATCACTACCACTGCTGAGTCCGCACATAGGCCCGTCCGATCGATCGCGCTGGCAATTTCCCCTTTCTCGAGTCGAATTCCTCGATACTTGGTCTGATCATCCATTCTTCCGAGAATTCGCAATCCATGTTCTTCCGATGCCACGACATGGTCACCGGTGCGATAGAGCACTTGTTCGCCATTGGTTGTCATGTATGGCACGAAGTGCATTTTCGATTGGCATTCGTCAGCCACATAGCGTTCGGACGTCTGCACGCCTCCCACCCAGAGCTCGCCCTCGGCTTCAAGCCCCACGTTGCATTGGTTCTTATCCAGAACGAAGAAATCGATGTTGCACGCTGGTTTACCGGTGAACATCGGGAAGTCTGCATCACCACGAGCGCAATAGTGGTAATTCACGGCGACACAGCATTCGGTTGGCCCATAGCTGTTTATGAGCGTCGTGTTGGGAAGAATTGAGTAAAATCGCCGCCTAATTGAGTCCGGCAAGGGCTCGCCGCCGCTGATTACATACTTGAGATCGATGAACCGCTCCGCCACGGAGGGCAGACGTTCGAGAGTTCCAAGGAAGCGTCGCAGCAGTGTCGGAACCATCTGAATAGCATTCGTGCTGCTTTGAATTAGGAACTCGGTTGTTTGAATGATCTGCGTTCCCAGTTGCGTAGTGGGCAAGACAATCGTTCCGCCGGTCGCAAACGGTACGAAGAACTCGGGGATCGAGAAATCGAATGCTGGCCGCGAAAGCTGCGCGATGCTGGCGCTGTCCGAGAAATCAATCATGTCGATATACCAGTCGACCAAATTCAGGAGAGCCGCTTGGGAAACTGGTACCCCCTTCGGGATTCCAGTGCTCCCGGAGGTGTGCATGATGTACGCGATGTTTGCGAGCTCTGAGTTTATGCCGTTCCGCGTGCGAATTTGCTCGACGCGAAGCCACCCATTTGAATCATGGCTGACAATGGCACTGGCGTTCGTTTTGGAAATTATATGGCTCAGCCGCTCGGCCGATTCCGAAGGATCAACAGGCACGAAAGCAACGCCGAGCATTTGGGTGGCAAGGATGGTCGCAACTAAATCGATTGATCGGGGCAGTTTGACAACGACGGCATCTCCAGCACGAACCCCAATGGCCTCAAAATGTGCCTTAAGACGGGTCGCGGACGTCTCCAACTCGGCGTAGCTTGCATCCCCATTCTGTGTACGGACAGCGGTGTTCGCCGAAAATTTATGCAAAGTCCGGGCGATAACTTCGGGGATATTGTCGTTGCCAAAACGCAAGGGGCGGCGCAAACCGGAAAGTGTCGGTATCAAAGTATGCGTCGTAGATGTTTTCATTATTGCGCTTCCTTTAGCCCTGTGGCCGGGTTTCCTCGCCCTTTAAGGCGGGAGAAACACCCTATTGAGCGCCCGCCAGAGGCCTGCGTTTTCCGCGACTCGCGGCCATCATCGTTATTATCGTCGCCCACAAGGAGATCCTTATGAATCCATCCAAGACAGTGAACGTACTTTTGCAAGCTCAGACAATTGGCGTTCGTCAAACTCTCTCGCAAAGTACATATTGAGATTATCCTGGTATCGCGATCTGCGATGTAAATTATTTGTATAGTTTGCCTAACAGAAGTGTGAAAACTGATACGCCTTATCAGTTTTGAGTGACTCTCTTCACAAAAGCCAGGCCACTGTATTGTGCGATTCTTCGTTTTGCAGCAGGCAGGTTGTCGGCGTTCACAAGACGTCGACATCTGACATCAAAGCCGCTGATTCCAGATTGACATCAAGCTGCGGAGAGTTGAGTTCATGTCAAGCATGCAGCCGCGTCTCGTACGTTGTGCATGGTCTCTCATCCAAACGAAGGAAAATTCGCCCAAGCGGCGAGGCTCCTGCGGCAAGGGCAGCCGCCGCGACTTCAACTTCCGCGCCACAAGTCAGATCTGATCACCGGCAAACTGCAATGATCCAGCAAAAGACACCCTGCAACCGACGCCGTTGTGGGATTTGTCGGATCCGCAACACATTAGTGCGCAGCATATGCCCCATCCTGTCGATTACCAAGTGATAGAAAACCAAGTAAAAGAAAACCTTTGTGAGCTTCGCTGCGGAAGTGGCACGATTTTTGATCGTGCCACCTTGTGAGATGGTGGGAAGGCGACGTTCGCAAATTGTTATCTGTTACTGCGCCACAGGATAGGTAAGTGGCGAGGCAGGAGGCGTTCGAAGCTCGGCCATCTTGCGCCCAAGCCACCATGGCTTTCAAGTCATCTCCGGAAGTGATTGACAACATGCTCGAACGGCAGAACCAGTGCACAAAGTACCGCCTTAAACGGCAGAGCCTACCTGGGGCACTGGCAGAGTCATTGCGCGAACGCATTCTCAATGGGGAATTTGAGGATGGTGAGCCGCTCGTCCAAGAAGCAATCGCAGCCGAATATGATTGCAGCCGAATGCCTGTGCGCGAAGCATTTCGCCAATTGGAAGCAGCCGGACTGATTGTGTCGAAGATTCATAAGGGTGCGATTGTTACGTCACTGCCAGCAGAACAAATCATGGAACTGTTCGAGCTCCGGGCAATACTGGAGTGCGACATTCTCGTCCATTCTGTGAGCCGAATGGCGGACGAACAATTGGCTCGCTCAGAGCGAATACTGGAGGAACTCGAAGCAGCCTACCACAAGAGGGACATTGGGAAGATGGGCGCTCTGAACTGGGAATTCCACCGTAGTCTCTACCTACCAGCGGAGCGCGCTCAGACTTTAGCGCTTATCCAAGGCATAAATGTCCAGACCGAGCGCTACATTAGACTTCATCGGCTTCCGACCTCTGGTTTCAAAGACGCAGAGCGCGAACATCGACAAATTCTAACTATGTCCAAATTCCGTGACCCCGACGTCATAGAGGTGATGAGAGGGCACATCATCCGAACAGGTCATAGTCTCGTCGAAGCCCTCCGATGCACTGAGTGATGCATCGGCTTGCCCTACGGTATGTATGTATCCATCCGAGCAAGGCCGCGGATTTTGGGCATCGCGCGTGGTAACATCGCTTCATGGAGATCGATGAGGACAAAATCGACGACGCAGTTGTCAGGCGAAATGAGAAACTGACCCCCATATTGCCTCACCGGTAGATGTTACCGAACGTAGCAGGCTTCGGGATGCCCGCGTCACCTGCCGCCGCGGCGGCAGGTGACGCGGGCAAGCTCTTGATCCAGCCACCATCCAAGATGACCAAACCAGCCATTTCCATGCGCCAGGTCTTTACCAGCCGTTGCACCATTCTGATATTCTTTGCTTTGAAGCGAGCCGGATCGATCTCAGTCAAGCGTTGCAGCACACCGGCTGCCGAGAGAGCTGGCTCGTCCTTCAGCCATTCCTTGATCTGCGCCTCGAAAGGCTCGTACATGCTGGTCTTTTGGGCCAGAATTTGGTCCGTCGATAGGGTCGCCGATGCGTTGGTCTTCTCTCGCCATTCTTCCAGGCAATCTTTAGATTTGCGGCGAAGCGCTGGAGATCGACAACAACGGGCCGCACCGCGCCATCCCCGATTTCGACGAGGCGGTTGTTGGAGATGGCAACGCGGTGCGTGTAGAGCCACCGACGTAATCGAGCACCTGCTCGGGTCCGGCGAACGGCGGCTTGGCGTAGCCACCCAGTCGGTCTTTCGCAGGGGCGCCAGATAGCGCCGGAAGGCTTTGCACTCGTTGAGGTGCTGCAAGGTGGTGAAGAACTGCAGCTTGCCCGCGTCGAAGGCCTTCTCCAGGAGCTGCAGGAACGAGCGGCGGAACAGGCGTGAGAGCACGCGGACCGGCAGGAAAAACCCAGGCTTGCAAGCGATCCATCGCGTGCCGTCCGGCGAAAACCCGCCGCGTGGGACGACGCAATGTAGGTGGGGATGGTGCAGCAGATTTTGCCCCCATGTGTGCAGGACGGCGAAGAAACCGATCTCGGCGCCGAGATGTTTGGGGTCGGCGGCGATGGTGCGCAGCGTCTCGGCGATGGCCCGGAACAGCAGACCGTAGACGAGCGCCTTGTTCTGGTAGGCGATGGCCGCAATGGCCTTCGGCAGCGTGAAGACGACGTGAAAGTACTGAGTGTCGAGCATCTCGGCGCGACGATCCTCCAGCCATTGCGCCCGGGTCAGCGATTGCCAGCGGGGACAATGCCTGTCGCGGCAGCTGTTGAAGGCGATGCGCCGGTGGCCGCATTGATCGCGCGCTTCGACGTGCCCACCCGGCGCGCTGGTGCGGCACAACTCGATCGCCGTCATGACGCAGCGCTGCGCAGTGGACAAGGATGTGTGCTGGGCACGATAGGTCTCGCCGTGGCGACGGAATATATCCGCCACTTGCGGCCCCGAACGGGCCATCGGGAGATCAGAAATACTCCGGCTTGGCGGGCGGGGTCGGCGCCGGACGCGGCAATAGCTCAAAAGGGGCTCGCCGTAGCGCAGACCTTGTTGGTGGCGATGCGTAGATAATGGGCGGTGGTCGCGAGGCTGCGGTGACCTAGCAGCAACTGAATGGTGCGCACGTCGGCGCCAGCCTTGAGAAGATGGACGGCGAAGGCGTGCCGCAAGCTGTACGGTGTCACCGGTTTGGACAAGCCGGAAAGAATTTGCGCTTTTGCGCAGGCTTGTCCAACTGCATCCCTGCTGATCTGGTGGTCGATGCCATCGCCAGGGAAAAGCCATTCCTTCGGCCGCCGCATCTTCCAGTAAGCGCGCAGGATCTCCAGGAGCTTGGGCGACAGCATCACATAGCGGTCCTTCTGGCCCTCGACACGGACGACCATTCTCTGGCTGTCGATGTCGGTGGGCTTCAGCTGCACCGCTTCCGAAATGCGCAGACCGGCGGCGTAGCAGGTGGTCAGGATGGCGTGGTGTTTGAGATCGGCCACGCAGCCGAGAAAGTGCCGTACTTCATCCGGACTTAGGATGACCGGCAGCTTCTGCGGCTTGTTGGGAAGCGGCAATACTTCTGCAGGCACCCAATCCCTCTCGAGCGTGCCATTGAAGAAAAAGCGCAATGCCGAAACGGCGATATGGATTGAGGTAGGCGCCAGCTTCTTCTCGTTGGCCAGATAGACCGGATACGTCCGAATATCCTCACGGCCGAGCAAGTCCGGCGACTTGCCGAAGTATCGTGCGAATAGCGACACCTGCCGCAGATATGAGAGCTGGGTATTGAGCGAAAAATTGCGCATTTGCATGTCTTCGCTCATGCGCTGGCGAAGTGGGGTCATGACGAGCTCCTAGTCGGGGCTCCTGCTGAATACGTGACCTTCTTTGCCGCTCCGGCGTAGCGGAGCGGGTTAGTCCAACGAGTGTTGCGCCTGGACAGGATTTCGACGGGGCAACGACGGATCGGCTTCACAAGAAGGGCATGATCGGCGACCCAGTCAACAAGTCGAAGTCATTGATCCTGACCGATGAAGGCTTGGAGTGTTCGGAGGCGTTGTTCCGGAAGCTGTTTACGCGGCCGCCGCAATAGCCATCCCTTTGTGTGTCTTCCATTGCCAAGGCAGTAGTTCGTGCAGGCGGGAGACGGGAAGATCGGCGATACGGGCCAGGACGTCGGCGAGCCATGCTTTCGGATCGACGTTGTTGAAACGGCAGGTCGTGATGAAGGTGAGCATGATGGCGGCACGATCGCCCAAGCTGAGAACCGGCAAACGTCCAGTTGCGGCGACCGAGTGCAATTCCTCTGAGCGCGCGCGCCGCGGCGTTGTTCGTCGGACAAACCCGGCCATCTTTCAGGAAATGGGCAAAGCCATCCCAGCGCTTCAGAATTTAATCGATCGGCTCGACGACCTCGGAGGATCTGCTGAGCGTAGCGCGCTCCCATTTCAGCCACTCGTGCATGTCGTCGGCAGCGGCTTGCTCTTTTCCTGCCGTGCCACCAGTCGTTCCTCGGCGCTCAATCCATTGATCTGGCCCTCGATCTCAAACAGCGCATCGTACCGTAGATCGGCTTGCCTCTCCGTTTGCGGTCACGGGCACTTTTCTGGATATCAGCCAGTTCAAAGAATTTACGCCGCGCATGCGCATGCGCATGGCAAAGGGCAAAGGTGATCGGCACTGCTTTCTTCTCGGCGACACTGAGTGGCTCGAAGCCATTGTATCAATCGCTCTGCAGAATGCCGCCATACCCGGCCAGATGTCTCTGCGGATGCTCACCGCGGCGGTCGCTCGACGCATAGTGTATGGCCGCCGGCGCTGCCGCACCTCCGTGGGGCCGGTCATCGCATACGTAAGTCCATATTCGCCAGGTCGTACATTTGCCTTTAGCGTGGATGGGAATGGTGGTGTCGTCGCCGTGAAGGCGCTCGGCGGCAAAGACATGCTTCTCGATCAGATCAAAGATCGGCATGAGGGCGGCTGTTCCATACCCGACCTGGTCGGCCAGCGTCGAAGTCGAAAGCTCGATGCCCTCGCATTTGAACCGGGTGCTTTGGCGGTTGAGAGGGCTGTGCATACCGAAACTTATCGAACAGGATCGTTGCCAGCAGATGAGGGCCGATGAAGCCGCGCGGCGTGGCATGGAACGGCGCCGGCGGCTGGCTGATCGCCTCGCAGTCACGGCAGGTAAATTTCTCCCGCACCGTCTCGATCACTTTGAGCCGGCGCGGAATCTCCTCCAGCGTCTCGGTGGCGGCGTGGTGATCGATCCTCCAGCCACCTAAGCTCGATATCCTCCGGCCAGGGCTTTCGCACCGGCCGTCCTCGCCCAGTGTCGACAGGCGCGAACCACCGCAACATGCCGTTTGCGCGTGAACGAACGCACGCTTGAGATCCTGGCAGCCGCCGCCTATGCCGCAAGCTCATCCTCTGCTGCAGCCACGGGTTGCGGCAGGAGCGCGAAGGCTTGTAGCGATCCTCGTCCGTGCTTGAGCCGATCAACTACATGCTGTCGCGCTGGGAAGACTTTGCCAGATACGCCGATGACAGCAGGATTTGCATGACGAATAATGCGGCGGAAAGAGCGATGCGCGGCGTGGCCCGCGGCAGAAAAAAATTGGAGCTTCGCCGGTTCTGATCGCGGCGCAGACCGGACTGCCATTATGCTCACCTTCATCACGACCTGCCGTTTCATCGATGTCGATCCGAAGGCCTGGCTTGCCGACGTGCTGGCCCGCATCGCCGATCTGCCCATCTCCCGCCTGCACGAGTTGTTGCTTTAGGAGTGGAAGAGGATCAAGGCGACGGCGATACCGGGCGTAAACAGCTTCTGAAAAAGCTCCTCCGAGCGGTGCAGACCTTCATGCGTCAGGACTAACGACTTCGACTTGTTCACCGGATCGCCGATCAAACCTTTCTGATGCAAGCGATTTGTCGTCGCCTGGTCAAAGCCCTTCCAAGCGTAGTGATCGTTGTGAAAGCGTCAGTCAGAGCAGCGCCAATACAGCATCGTCGATCTCCATCCCCTCACGTTACCACGCGCGAGCGAAAAAGTCCGGCGGCCACCTCGGATGGATACTGTTGAGTGCTGCTTTTCGAGACTCAAGTAGTGCCGAAGGTCGCTACGCTTCGAAAAACTCGGCGAAGACTACCTGGCAGTCACTATCGCAGCAATCGTCCTATGGATCGGATAACTGTCCACATCTCCTAGTCACCTGGAACT
>NZ_HF536778.1:38530-56006 GCF_000312665.1 Rhizobium mesoamericanum STM3625
GGGGTGGCTCCTGAAGGCTCCGCCCTGCCCGCACGCTGATACGTAGGGATCAGCCGTGTTTTGCTTTTGCGTCCGCCATCACGCAGAGCAATTCAAACATGAGATTGGCGGCAACCAGTTGAGTGTGCCCCGTCACATCGTACATCGGCGCGACCTCACAGATGTCCGCCCCGATGATCTGCCGCCCGGTGAGCGATCGAATGATCACTTGCGCGTCACGTGGCGAGAGTCCTCCGATTTCCGGCACACCCGTTCCGATAGCGCAGGCAGCATCCAGGCCGTCGATGTCGAACGATACGTATGTTTGACCATCGCCCACGACCCGGCCGATTTCCTCAATGACCTTTGCGCGCCCTATCTCTTCATACTCCTCGATCGTGATCACCCGCATGCCAACAGAATGGCCGTATGCAGTGTCGCTCTCGCTGACCTGGCTGCCGCGCAAACCGATCTGGATCATCCGCTTGGGATCCACCAGGCCCTCCTCGACAGCCCGTCTCCACGTCGTCGCATGGTTGATCTTCGTGCCAATCACCTCGTCTAAGGTATCTGAGTGAGCGTCGAACTGAACTACGCCCACGGACTTATCCTTCGCGATCACGCGCAGGATGGGAAGAGGGATCGTGTGATCGCCGCCAATAGACAGAGGCCAAGCCCCCGCAGCATGGATCTCTTCGAACGTGACTTGGATAAGATCAATACTCTTTAGCCGCTCGTGCGCGTTGACAGCCGCGTCACCGACATCTGCAACGTTCACCAAGGCAAATGGGTCGATCTTGGTTACGGGGTTGAATCGCCGGATAAAGCGTGAGGCTTCGCGGACCGCAGCCGGCCCCAGCCTCGCGCCAGGCCTCACGTTCGACCCGAAATCGTAAGGAACGCCTACCAGAGCAATGTCCAGCCCCCGATCAATTGGCATGCGCCGCGTACGCATGAACGTGGCGACGTCCGAATAGCGCGGTGCTTGGCTGGGGTCAATCACAGGCCAGTCCTGCTCCCGCTGGCTGGAACGATTTTTGTTCTCGGACATTGCGAATCTCCTACGGGGTTTAAGGCGAAGCCTCAGATTTGCTGCGATGGCTCCGTCGAGGCCTCGGTCGTCCTAAAGGCGGAGGCAAGCTGGTCCACATGTTCGCCGTTGACCATAGGCCCTGCATGTTCCGTGCCAAGGGAGTAAAACTTTTTGAACAATGTCATGGCACTAAACCGCTGTCTCGCAGGTGCGAAATCGTCGGCCATTCGACATCGCGAAACGCGATTGAACTCTCCTGGCCCCCCGAAATTCTGTCCATTGCTGGGCCAGGTGCGGGCGTCTTTGCAGGCGGGCAATATTCGGTTTAAGAGCCGTCGCTTCCGGAACTGCTCGGGTTCGTTGGAGCGCTTATCGGTGGATGCGGAACCTTTCAAGGTCGAGCCGAATGCCGACGCGGAGAACCAATCTTTGAAGGACATGTTTGAGGATACACTGGGGGCCTCTTCCGCCGATCAATCGGAACAAATGGTCGCGGGGTGAGGTTTTCACGATAAGGTTTCTATCAGCGGCATTTTAACCAATACAAAGGGCGAGGGCCCGCTCGATGCGGGCAAGGTCTCGCTGCTGGCGGCAATCGACGATATTGGCGCGAATCGTTCAAGTACCTTACGACTTCGGCGACCTGGACGCACAGCATCAAGATCGAACGCACCTCCCCGTCATCGGCCTTGCGGAGCCAATGCTTCTCGAAGCTACGGATGCCGCCCTCCCGAGGACATCGGCGGCCCATGGGGCTACCAGGAGTTCCGCGAGGCGCTCGCCGATCCGACCCACGAGGTGACACGGCACACAGTTAAAAGCCAAAACTACATCCTGTCACCTCCGACGTCCAAACCGGATCCATGTGCCAGCAAGATTTCCGCATCTGCCTGCGTGAGCAAAAGAGGCTGTCGCCGAAATCTGTTCGCCGACAACCAAGCAGCCCCTATCAAGCGTCATCGTGAACTGGTCCTCCCTATTGCCTCACCCGCTGATGTTACCGAGCATTGCGCTGCCGACGGTGCCTGAATCACCTGCCGCTATCGTGGCGGGAGATATAGGCACGCTCCTGATCCAGCCTCCATCGAGGATGACCAGCCCGGCCGCCTCCATCCGCCACGTCCTCACCAGCCGTTGCATCATTCTGAGGTTCCTTTTTGTGAAGCGTGCTGGATCGATGTCTGACAGGCGTTGCAATACGCTGACCGCCGAGACGTTTGGTTCCTCCTTCAGCCAGCCCGTGATCAGCGCTTCGAACGGCTCGAACATGCTGGGTGCTTTCGCTCGGGGTTTGGTCCGTCGGTACGGTCGCCGATGCGTGGGTCGTCTCTCGCCGTTCTGCCAGGCCGTCTTCAGGTTCGCAGCGAAGCTTTGAAGATCGAGGACCAATGGCTCTGTGATTTTCGCATTCAGGCCACGACGATCGACCCGGTTTCCGAGCTCTTCCTGGGCGGCACGAACTCCCGCGAACAGCAGCACGGGATCGGCTGTCTCCAACAATGCCCTTAGCCGCTTCTTGTCGTCCTCGGCAATGTCCGGATGCGCAAGGACGCGGGCAGCCGGTGGTACGGGCGGATGATATCGTTTGATCACGCGCGCGCCGATCCTAGTCTTCTCCTGCAGTTTGAATGATGGCTGGAACAGATTGCCATGAAGCCTCACCACTTCATAAAGTTGACTAAGGCAAGTTGTTGCCTCCGCGCCGACAAAACGGCCGTATCCCACCAACCGACGCACGATGGCACCGTTCTTCTGCTCCACATGCGCTTGGTCGTTCTTTCGATAGGCGCGACAGCGCGTTACTTCGAGCCCTTCGCTCCGGCACCATGAGACGACGAGCGCGTTCATGAAGGCGCTGTCGTTGTCGAAGTCGACACCGAGCAATGGAAAGGGAAAGAGCGAACGTGCGCATTTGATCGCCACGATCACATTGCTGCTGTCACGGGTGCGAACCGGAACACATTCAGTCCAGCCAGTGGCAATATCCGTCAGCACCATCGTCTGCACGAAGTTTCCTGCCGATGACGTGCCCGAATGCGCCACAAAATCGACCTCGACGAACCCAGGCGGCGGATCATTCCAATCGCCGAAGGTGCGCACCGGAACCGATCGGCGAACCGCAGAACTCATTCCTGCCCGGCGCCGTTGACCGCCGCGAGCGATAATACGAACCTCCGTCAAAAGCCGATCGATCGTTGCGGGGCTCACCGTCATCAGCTTCTGTCGAAGCTCGTCGCCAAGCTCCAGTCGGCCATGTCGTTCAAGCGCGGGCAGCAGGACTGGGATCATCGGCCGAAGCCGCTTGGAACATAGTCGCTCGGATGCCTCCCACAGCACGATCAAGCCTTCGCGGACGTCTTGGCCATAACGAAGACTGGAAGTCCTGCGTAGGGGTGGTTTCTTCTCGTGACGGTTCAGCACCCGGATCGCATGCTTTCGATGGTAACCCGTCACTGCCACGAACTCATCAAGAATCCGGCATTTGTCGTCTCGAGGCGCCAGCCGATATCGCTCGATAATTGCCTCGGTCAGTTCCGATCGTGTCGCCATGCTGATCCGCCCGACCATCCGTCCCCCGAACCGGAACGGCACGACTTGTCCATCCCCTTCGGTACAGAAACACTATCGGTAACATTTTGCTTGAGGCAATGCGTCCTCTGGCGACACGCGAATCTGGTCCGCCAAGGGTTTTTAGTTACTCTCCAATCCTAGCGTCGTTGCGGGTTTCTGGATGAGACCGCTCCGGCGCTTTTCTCGTATTCTATAGCTGTCGCCACGGATTGTGATGACGTGACTGTGGTGTAGCAACCGATCAAGGATAGCAGTTGCCACGACGGGATCGCCGAATACTGTTCCCCATTCGCCGACGCTGCGATTGGAGGTGACGAGCATAGCACCCCGCTCGTAGCGCCTGGATACGAGCTGGAAGAACAAGATACCCAAGCTCGTCGATGATGAGCAGCTTGGGCTTGGCGAGAAACGCGAGTCGTTCCTCGAGGCGGCCCTCGCCATGTGCCCTCACGAGTGTTGCGGCCAAGGCCTGGGCTGTGGTGAACAGCACCGTGTAGTTCTGACGAATGACCTCTCTACCAAGCGCGATCGCAAGATGTGATTTCCCCACGCCCGGCGGGCCGAGTAGCAACAATGCATCGCCATTTGCTACCCAACGGGCGGTGCCAAGTGAATGCCATCGATCGCACCGGCGGCCAGGCGAGCGAGCAACTCATTGTCGAGCTCCCCTATTCGCGCTCTGTCTCTAATTGGTGTGATTTTACCATACCAGGGAAACGCCTCCTCGAATGCATTGTCCCCATAGGATGTCGCGATCTGAAGTGCCTTGCCGTCGATATCGTCGTAGCTTGTATCACAGCTCAGTTTCAGCCCGTCGGCTCCGGTAAGCGTACCGGCGAAATCGTCTTCTCCTGATTTTCCAGTAATGGACTGTAGGATGATGCGGTTTATCTCGATGCCGAAATCAAAATCTCCCCTGTACCATTGCTTTGGGGACCGGGTTTTCGATGGCTGCATCCTCCGGCCGTCTGGTATCCATACTCTTGATGCGTTCTCGGCCGAGTTTGTTAAGGGCAACCTTCAATCCGAACTGGCTTTCAAGGACCTCCGGCCGCAGATCCTGAAAGCCCATTCTAAAATACACAGCCAGCCAACGATTTTCTGCGCGCTGATCTTCGCCTAAAGAGACGCTTGTTCTCCGGTGTGTCGCGAAGAGGCTTTTCCTCGAGTCTATTATTCTCCTTCAGTGCGTCTGGTGGGTCTACAATGTGTGACTTCAGCAATCGAAACGAATATGATTTCTTT
This sequence comes from Rhizobium mesoamericanum STM3625, assembly GCF_000312665.1. Taxonomy (GTDB): domain Bacteria; phylum Pseudomonadota; class Alphaproteobacteria; order Rhizobiales; family Rhizobiaceae; genus Rhizobium; species Rhizobium mesoamericanum. The sequence continues at coordinate 43,359 of NZ_HF536778.1, forward strand.
GGCATTTTTTTCGATGCCTTTGCTAGTTATCGAGGGCGAACTCGGCGTTGGATGAGATCGGCAAGCTGGCGGCCGTTGCTCCGAGGTAAGGCCAACCGAGAGACGGCCACGCCCTGTCCTTCCTAATTCCTACAACGGCAGAAACTCTCCGCCGTTGATGTCGATAATTGCGCCATTGATGAATTCAGCCTGATCAGATGACAGAAACGCCACCATCGCTGCGATATCCTCGGGTCGGCCAATGCGCCCCGCCGGAATCCGCGCGATTGCCGCTTGATAAAGAGCGCTGTCCGGCTGGGCCATCATTTCGGTAGCAATGTTTCCGGGCGCGATCAGATTGATCGTGACAGCGCACGAGGCATATTCGTTCACCAGGGACTTTGTCATCCCTGCCAAGGCTGCTTTGGAAGCTACGTAACTGGCGCCCGCAACCCGCGGCACCGCGCGGCTGGCTATCGAACCGATCAATATGATGCGACCGAACGTTTTTCTCGCCATGAGGGGCGCCACCCTCTGGCAGCACAGCAGCGTACCGGTCAAGTTGACGGCCAAAACGTCATTCCACTCGGCAAGCGGTATGGCGTCGAATTTCAGGCGCTTGCCCTCATGTTTTGGAGAAAGCCCCGCGTTGCATACTAACACGTCGGGCGAACTCCATGTCCTTTCCACGTGATCGAAAAACGCCGTTAGCGCGTCGCGTTCTCGTAAATCGACGGCTTCGGCGATAACCTTCTCTGTTCCAAATTTGTGCGAGAGGTCGGCGCGCGCTTTTTCGACGCGCGCCATTTGGGTGCCAAAGACCGCGACTCGATGACCGCTGGCGAGAAGATGCTCCGCGCAAGCGAGCCCGATGCCAGCTGTCCCTCCAGTGACGATTGAAGTCTTAGTGGGAGGGTCGTTGTTCAAACTCCCTCCTGAAGTTTCTCAAACAAGGAGATGGGCGGAAACGCGCCGGGATCTGTTATCATGTCGATCAGAAGCGGGCTTTTACCATTGAGCCCCCGATCAAGTGCCTCGCCAAGGTCTTCCGCCCGCGAAACACGCACTGCCGGGCATCCGCATGCCTCCGCAACTTTGGTGTGATCGACAGCGCTGAAGTGGCAAGCGCTCGTATAGTCCTGAAACTTCACGGTTTCAGCATGCTTTTGGAACCCGAGAATACCATTGTTGAGGACAACTACCGTCACAGCAATGTTCAGACGGACAAGCGTCTCCATCTCCGCCCAGCTATGCGCAAAGCCGCCGTCGCCAACGATGGCAACTACCGGCTGATCCGAGCGGGCAATTTTTGCCCCGATCGCAAGCGGGAGACCCCACCCAAGTCCGGCAAGGCCGCGTGGAGTGATGAAGCGCATGCCAGCCCTAAGGCTGCGAAGCTGCCCGGTCACCCAAAACGATGAATAGCTGGCGTCGGTGACAATCGTTGTTTCGGGACTCAGCCGCGCCTGGAGCTCACGCATCAGGAATTCAGGCCGAAGAGGACCTTCCGTCCGACAAGCCACGCCGAAGCGATCGTTTTCAAATGCTCGCCAAGCCCTCGCAATCTGCGCCTCTATCCCCGCTCTCGCCTGTTGACGGAGGGTAAGAGACTGGGTCAAGAGCGCCTCTCGTAACGCACGCAATGTTTCAGAAGCCGTACCAACCAGGCGCAAGGCCTCGTACGAACGCCCAATCTCGCCGGGATCTATGTCGACATGCAGGATCTTGGCTCCTGCGGGAATGAGGCTCCAGCTGTCTGTGCCGTTCTGATTCGTGCGGGTCCCGACTAACAAAACAAGATCGGCCTCACCAAGAAGAGTACGAGTGTGTCGCCCGAGCGAACGGGGGCCGACCAATGAGCCTAATACCCCAGCTGATAAGGAATGATGCTCATCGACCGCGCCCTTCCCCATGTTCGTCGTAAACACCGGAAGAGACGCCACTTCCTGAAGCTCTGCGAGTTCACTCGCCCCGCCGCCTGCATGAACGCCACCACCCGCAAGAACGACCGGAGATCGAGCTTGCGCAATGGCGCGAGCGGCTTCCTCGATGGCGCCGGCGTCTGGTTGGAAGCGATCCAGCGGCCAGTGACCAAGACTGGCATGGCGCTTGAACGCCACCGTAGCTGCCTGTTCCCGCAAGAGGTCCGCGGGCAGAAGCACGACCGCTGGGCCGGGTCGGCCAGAGGCCGCTGCTGTGAAGGCCGCATCGATGTAGTCTTCAACGCGTTCAGCGACCCCCACGCGACGAATCCATTTGGCGCAGGCCTGAAACAATGCGAGGTGATCGAGTTCCTGAAATGCATTACGATCGGCCTGGTCCCGTTCCACTTCTTGAACGAGGGCGACGACCGGAATGCTTGCCTTAAGCGCTTCGGCCAACGGCGGAACCAACAACGTCGCTGCAGGTCCGTTTTGCGCGGTTACGACTGATACCTGTCCAGATACACGGGCAAATCCGTCAGCCATGGCGCCTCCCATGTTTTCCTGACGATAGGCGATCTGCCGGATTCCGATCGCTTCGCAGGCTAAAATGAGGGCAGAGGGAAGGCTCTGCCCGAAGACGAACTTGATTCCGTGGCGAACCAACGCATTGGCAATAACTTCGGCAACGGTCTGTGCTTTCGTGCTCATGGGGCATGACTTTCAAAAAGATGGCTGTGGGTTGAGAGAAACTCGGCGAACACATCGCCGACGAGATGGATGTCTCCTTCTGTCATAGGCGTCGACAGGCAGGCTGCAGCGCCATTGGGAAGAATGACACCCGACGCGGCGCACGCGCGCGTTAAAGCTTCCATTGTCGCGGACTCCGCGGGCGACAATGCGATGTCACGAAATTCTTTTGGCACTTGCCGCTTCGGATGAATGCGTAGGAGAGAGGAAACACCTGTCACCGAGAACGGCGCATCTTTTAGCGCGATCTCCTCCCTGAGGCGCGCTCGCAGACGGTCTCCGAGGTCTTCGAGATGCTCGAAGGCTGCCTGATCGAGCGCAGTCATCGAAGCTAGGCCAGCGACCATCGATAAAGGGTTAGCTGAAAAGGTGCCACCAGCGGGCAGAGGAGCCCGCTTTTCGCCTCTGCCAAAGACACTCATGATCTCCCTTTTGCCGCCGATAGCCCCGATCGGTAGACCACCGCCGATTATCTTGCCCAACGTGAACAGGTCAGGTTTGAAACCGTGTCGAGCGGATGCCCCTTGATATCCCTGTCGAAAATTAAGCACCTCGTCCGCGATAATGACGATGCCGAGCTTTCGAGCAGTGGCGTTGACCGCTTCAACGAATTCAGGATCGGGCGTTATCAGGCCGGCGCGGCTTGGGACCGGATCGATGATCAACGCAGCGAGACGGTGAGCGTTTTTTTCCAAAAGGCGTTGGCAGCCCTCGATCTCGTTGAAACGCACAGTGACGACTTCGTCCAGCACACTGGCGGGCATCCCGCGATAATACGGCACCGCTGATGGTTCACGAGGATCGCCCCAGGTCGCCGGTCCACTCGCTTGGCTGACTTCGACCCAATCGTAGGCGCCATGATAAGCCCCTTCGATCTTCGCCACAGCGGGTCGCCCTGTGTAGGCTCGAGCAGCCTTGACAGCAAAGAGAACCGCTTCAGTTCCTGTATTGACGAACCGGATCCACTCCATTCCAGGGACACGGTCAACAAGCAACTCGGCAAGCTCAAGTTCGTGTTGGGTCGGATTTGCAAAGCAAGATCCGGACCGGATTTGACGACAAACGGCATCGACCACAGGCTCAAACCCGTGACCATGAATGAGCGTGGTGAAGTTGCCGTTGAGATCCAAGAACCGGCGCCCATCTACATCGGTAACATATGCACCTTTCCCTTCCGTCAAGTAGCGGGGGATAGGGTTCCGCTCAATCGTGGCTCGGGTTGTTCCGTCACTAAAGATCCGCTGAGCGCGAGTGAACAACTCGGCCGACCTTGGACCGATCGTGTTATGGCCTTTGTCTGTCATTGGTAACCTTCGGGCAAATATCGTGTGGAGCGGAAGTTCCCATAGAATATTGTTTGTTGCAACAAAAACTTTGCGCGAGGGTAGATACACGGTCATTAGCTCCGGTCTGGGCGGCCGAATTCGCTTGAGTGTCGCAGTCAAATATATGATATTCTAAATAATCTCCTTGCAAGTCAGCTCGAGAGAAGCTGGCGTATATCTACCAAAACCGAAGAATGCGCGTCATCACACCGGCGTTAGATCATCAAATATGACCGAAAAGCCCCTCATCTCCGCGTGGCGAAATGGGTGGTATTAAATACTTTGTTGCACCAATGCGGCTGGCACGCGGCACTTTCATCCCACCTATACGTCAGGCCTTAAGATGGCGGGCCAATTGTGAAGGCAGCTTCAAAAAGGACATTTGGTGCGACAACTCGCGACCCTTGGCCTGCCGGCACAAATTACGACTCCGATCGCTCTTCGCGCACTCGTATCGACTGTTTTAGGCGGCGGTATCCATCCCGAATATCATTCTCAAATGCTGCTCGAGCGGCTCCGCTATCACCGTCTCGCAGGCTTTCAATGACAACTTCGTGGTTGTGAACCCCATATTTCTGAATTGCAAACTCGGGGTATAGATCATGAAACGACGGACCAATTCTCAGCCATAAGGTCTCGATCGTCGTGAGGAGGTAGGGCATGTTGCAGCATTTGTACACGCTGAAATGGAATTCCTTGTTCATCCACAGCACCTCTGCATAGCGGCGACTTGCCAAGCCCTCATTTATCTTCGCCTGGTATTCTGTAAGTAAATCAGGGAGATCTTTCGGAGCTCGCACTGCCCCTCGCTCCGCCGCCAGCCCCTCAAGGGCTAGTCGCATTGCTGTCACTTCCTGCAGCGCCTCCATTGTAAGGTATGGAACTATCACCGTTTTCGGTCCGGAATAGACGAGCGCTCCTTCTGCCGCCAGCCTGTTTAACGCATCTCGAGCCGGCGTGGAACTGACACCCAAGGCCTCAGCCACGGCGCGAACAGTCAACTTACGCCCCGGTTCAAACGCCCCTCGTATGAGTCTTTCCTTCATGGCTTCATAAGCCATATCTCCCAAGCGGGCGTGCTTCTTCAACGTCGGGAGATCAACTTTAGCGCCTTGGATCCCTGCAGGTTCAACGCTATCACTCCGCACGTCCAAATCTCTCCTCATTGACAATGCCGAACTTTTGTTGCATCAAATCACAAGTGGCTAGTGTACAGGAAAAGTTTCGCTGGCCCTAGAACAAAAATAAGGGAACGCCAAAAGCCTGAAAACAGGCCTTGCCTAAGTCTTTGGACCCATCTGAGCTGTGGTTCCCTCACGGGAGCCGATTCGGCTCAGCCAGTGTGCACGTGTTCGCGACCAACGGTTTCTGCTGGCGGCATTCTTTGTTGCCGTTCGCGTGAGTGCGGACTTAGGCCAGCGAGTAAGAGGATGAGAGATTTGAAAGGACAGACTGTTGTAATTCGGGATGTCGTAAGGCGTTACGGCACCTATGAAGCGGTTTCGAACGTCTCGTTCGATATCCGAGCCGGTGAGTTCATGTCGATACTTGGATCGTCTGGCTCAGGCAAAACGACGTTGCTAATGATGATCGCTGGCTTTGAAACTCCTTCATCCGGGCGAATGCTGATTGGCGAGCGCGACATAACTCATCTGGCACCAAATCGCCGCGAGGTGGGCATGGTGTTTCAGAAATACGCCCTCTTCCCGCATATGACTGTCGCCCAAAACCTCGCCTTTCCGCTGAAAATGCGGGGCGTTCCTACCACGGAAATCGCCGCGCGTGTCGCGGACATGTTGGCCTTGGTTCAGCTTACCGGATTTGAAAAGCGAATGCCCAATCAGTTGTCTGGTGGGCAGCAGCAGCGTGTTGCTGTAGCGAGAGCCCTCATCTTTGAACCTCCGGTTCTTCTGATGGATGAGCCCCTGGGCGCACTCGACAAAAAGCTCCGCGAAAGCATGCAATTCGAAATCAAGCGTTTGCAGGAACGGCTAGGCGTGACTGTGATCTACGTCACCCACGATCAGGAGGAAGCTCTGACGATGTCGGACAGGGTAGCGGTCATGGAGCGCGGCCAATTGGTACAAATTGGCGCTCCATCAGAACTCTACCTCGCTCCGAAAACGGCTTTCGTCGCTGACTTCATCGGGAAGATGAACTTCCTCGACGGCGATTACATGGGTGCGGAAGCAGACGGTGCGGTTGTTGCCTTGAGCGAGCTCAATCGGATTGTAGCGCCGGCCGGTCTCAACGGCCTCAATGGCTCTGTTGCGCAGGGGGATCGAGTACGCATTGCGATCCGACCTGAAAGGCTGCGCCTCGCCCCGAAGGGACAAGGCGGCAGTTCAGCATTGGCGGCGAAGGTCGAAACGGCGATTTTCGTCGGATCCTACCACGTCTTTATCGTCGCCATCGACGGTCATGGAGGCGCGCCCATTCAAGTCCAACTGCCAGCAAACAGTGCTTCTCTTCCCTTCCGGAATGGCGACTCGGTCGATTTGATCCTCGATAGAGAGGCGCTGAAGCTGTTCCCGGCAAAGGAGATGTGAGATGGCGTTTGGCGTCGCAGAAACATCCACTGGCAACCGCGGTTTGACGAGATTGAAGGGGTCGGAGTCCGCCCGTGACTATTCTCCAATTCTATCACTGATCCTGCTCGCGCCGCTGTTGCTTCTCCTTTCCTTCAGTTTCCTTTATCCCGTCGGACGGCTTTTGGTTGGCAGTTTCTTTACGCCAGAACTCAGCCTTGGCAGATATGCGAAACTGTTCGTGGAACCTCTATATTTGCGTGTGCTGTGGCGTACATTTGAGATCGCCTCGATAGCCATGCTTGCGAGTTTGCTGCTTGGCTACCCGGTGGCACTGGCCATGGCGAAGCTGAAGGGCGTCCGCGCGACCATTGTGGCTGCTTGCGTGCTCGTCCCGCTTTGGACATCGGTACTCGTACGCTCCTATGCCTGGATCGTGCTCCTTCAGCGAAACGGCATCGTTAATTCGGTGTTGCAAGACGTCGGTTTGATCACGGCTCCGCTCAAATTGATCTATACCGAGGGGGCGGTGATCATGGCGATGACCCATGTACTGTTGCCCTACATGATTTTGCCGATCTTCACGGCGTTGAGAACGATACCGGATGATCTGACGCGAGCCGCGCAAAACCTCGGCGCAGGTGGGTGGACCGTCTTTTTCCGCATAACTTTACCGCTCAGCCTGCCTGGTGTGTTCGCGGGCGCTCTACTGACTTTCATCCTGGCGCTCGGCTTCTACGTCACGCCCGCCTTGGTCGGCGGCCCAAGCACTCTTCTGATGCCCACCCTTATCGGTCAACAGGCCACGGAGATGCTCGACTGGCCGTTTGCGGGCGCGTTGTCAACGGTGCTGCTTGGGGCGACGCTTTTACTGGTAGCGATCTTCCGTAAGGTTTTGCTCTTCAACAAAGGAACGTCCAATGTCTAGTGTTTCATCGTTGAACGGAAACGATAGAGCGCCGCGACTTGTCGCAGTAAATTCCCGCCCTCTCCGGATCGTAGGACTGACGGTCGGCATCGGCATCATTGTTTTATTGCTGATTTTTCTCATCTTGCCGACTCTACTTGTCATCCCCATGTCGCTGGGCACCGCTGAATATCTGGAACTCCCTCCAAGGGGCCTGACTTTAAAATGGTACGTTGCCTTCTTCACCGATGCTGACTGGATGGCGGCGACCTGGTTTTCCTTCCGGATCGCCATTGCGACCACAGTTAGCGCCACCATAGTCGGCACACTTGCTTCGGTCGCTCTGGTACGCGGTGACTTGCCGGGGAAGACTTGGCTGCAGGCGCTGACTTTGGGCCCGCTGATCGTGCCGCACATTGTCATTGCCGTCAGCGTTTATCTGATGTTTGCGCCTCTAAGACTCACGGGCACCTTCTTCGGCTTTGTGATCGCTCACACGATGTTGGCGGTCCCGTACGTCGTTATTACCGTGACTGCCGCGTTGCAACGGTTCGATGTTTCTTTGGAACTTGCAGCGTTGAATTGTGGTGCCAGCCGCCTGAGGGCTTTCTTTGCGGTCGTGCTGCCCGGGATCGCACCTGGTGTGGCAGCAGCTGCGGTGTTTGCCTTCATGGCTTCCTTCGACGAAGCGACGGTCGCCTTCTTCATCTCGGGCGTGGAGGGTAAGACGCTGACCCGCAAGATGTTTGAGGATATCGACTTTAACCTTACGCCGGTCATTGCAGCCGCTTCCACAATACTCGTGATTGTCTCCCTTGCGATCATGGGAGGGCTGCAGGTGCTGCAATCGCGGACGGCGGCTGCAACTTCGAAGCTCTAATTCTCAGCCACGGAGCAATACAATGAAACCTCAAGACATTTCCTCGACTAGCAAAAAAAGGCACCGGATCGCCGTCGGTCGTTTCAGCCACGAATCAAACGGTTTCAATCCGTTTGTGACCACGGAAAACTTGCTCGAAATCCAGAGAGGACCAGAGCTTGTAGAGCACGCGTCCGGTTCAACGCTGGCCGGCTTCGTAGAGGCACTCAAGGAAATCGACGCAGAAATTCTCCCGACGCTATCCGTTAACGGCCCCCCAGGTGGATTCATCGCGCATCAAACATTTCTGAAGCTTCTTTCAGAGTTCCTGGATCGGGTTGAGGGATCTAAACCGGACGCGATCCTGCTGGAGTTGCACGGGGCGATGGCAACCACGGAAACTCCTGACGCCGATGGTTGGGTGTTGGCTGCGCTACGGGAGCGCGTTGGTCCCAGTGTGCCGATTGGAGTGGGCTTGGATTTGCATGCGCACCTCACGGACAAGATGCTCGAGAACGCGACCATTTGCATTGCGTGCAAGGAGAACCCCCATTCAGATGTGATCGAATGTGGTGTCAAGGCGACCCGAATGATCGTCGATGTCTTGAAGGGAAGTCTCGTTCCTATAACCACGGCCGTTCGTGTCCCGATGGTCTTACCTGGAGCAGGAGAGACCAATGCTGGTCCTCTCTTCGAAATCCATGAAAAAGCGCGCCGTTATGTAGCTAACCACAAGACCATTGCAGACATCTCCATTTACAACGTGTTCCGCTGCGTGGACGACGTGGGTATGGGTCAGGTTGTGACGGTCATCACCAATGGTCGTGATAAATCAGCAACTGAAGTGGCTAGAACATTGGGAACAAAGTTCTGGGATACTCGCGACTCCTTTCGAGATGACCTTCTCACGGTGAAGGAGGCGTTTGACCGCATTCAAAGCGGCAGCGACATGAAGCCTTATCTTCTAGCGGACATGGGTGATCGCATTGGCGCCGGAGCGCCTGGCGATAGCGTCATTTTGCTCTCGGAAGCGCTCGATCATTATCCCACCGTGACGGGTGTGCTGACGATCACTGATGAGCAGAATGCGGTTCGCGCTTACGAGACTGGCGTAGGCGCTGAGGTGACCTTGGACGTTGGCGGCCACATCACACCCGGTTTCAGACCCCGCCGTATTGCCGGCCGGGTCGTCCACATCAGCGATGGACAGTACACCTTGACCGGACCGCTTGGTGGGGGCGAACTCGGTGATATGGGAGGCACTGCAGTTGTTTTGGTAGAAGATCGGCTCTTTGTCGTCCTTACGAGCAAGCCTACGCACAGTCACGACCCCGCAGTTATCTCCAGCCAAGGCATCGATATCTCCAAGCTCGACTTCGTGGTCGTCAAGTCAGGCTTTCACTTCACATTGAACTACAGAGGTCTCGGCACACCGATTTTCGCCGAAACTCCCGGCGTCGGCTATTATCGAAAAGGCACTCTCCCCTACGTCAACGGACGCTTTTGGCCCGAACACCCTGTCGAGTTAGGCGATCTGGTTGCAACCACCTTTGGCGTCGCCGCATAGGTGACCCGAAGACACGAATAAGCGAAACAAAACGGAGAACGACAGTGACTGGGATAGGTAAGAGAATATTAGAGATGTCACGGACCGTCGCCGCAGTGGGGATGTTGGTCTCGATCACGAGCGCACTGACCCTTGCACCAGCGATCGCTCACGCGAGCGGAAAGTTGGTGTTGGCATTCACGGGCGGCGAATATGAAAAGACGTTGCGCAAGACTATTTTTGATCGCTTCACAAAAGAAACCGGAATTGAGGTTGTTTTTGTGAGCGGCTCCTTGGGCGACCGATGGGGCAAGGCGAAAGCGATGACTGAAGGTGGCCAGATGGACTGGGATCTCATCGAAGTTGGTTCGGGCGACCTCTATATCCCTGATAGAAACGCGCTGCTATTGGATGTCGGACAAAAGTGTGAACTCGTTCCGAAGGCGTTCATTGAAGGTGCACCCGGCACATGCAACCGATACGGCGTGCTTCCGGGCGTGGGCTCCACCTACCTGGTGGCAAACCAGGAGGGCTTCCCCAACGGTGTCCCATCCAGTTGGGCTGATTTCTTCGATACAAAAAAGTTTCCGGGACCACGAGGACTCTCGAATTTTGGCGATCCATGGAGAGTTCTGGTTGGCGCGCTCCTTGCCGACGGGGTTCCAAAAGATAAACTATTTCCGTTGGATTTGGACCGATCGTTTCATAAGCTCGATCAGATAAAGCCGGAGATTGTGCTCTGGTGGAAAACGGGCGATCAAATTCAGCGTGCGTTTCGCGAGAAGGAAGTTGTTCTAGCACCGATGTGGGGTACTCGTACAAATTTCCTTATCAAAGAGGGGCTTCCGCTGAAACCGATATGGAACGGCGCCACGCTTAACACTGCCTACTGGTCGATCTTCAAATCGGCGCCCAACAAGGACAATGCCATCAAATTTCTCAACTGGTATTTCGATCATCCCGATGTGGAGGCTTCAAGCAACAAGGCACAGAATGCAGCTCCCGTGACGAAGCAGGCTTTGGCGCAGTTTACTCCTGATGAGCAGAAAGATCTGCCAACGTCAGAAGAAAACATGAAGGGCGTCGTTATCCCTGACTATGAATGGCTGGCGCAACACAACAACGAAATTACAGAGCGATGGAATAGTTGGCTGGCCCAATAATGAAATTGACCCGCTAGGCAAAAAACGCTGCCCCCCAAGCTAAAGGGGGTCGGCGAAGACTCGTAAGTAATTTAGGTGCTCAGAGGCAGGATTTCGGATGGGATCCGGATGTCGATCCTCTTATAAGGAGTGTAAAGTGGAGTTTGAAAAGGTAGCATCAGGATTGGACTTTCCCGAAGGACCAATTTCGCTTTCAGACGGCTCTATTATCCTTGTTGAGATCAAGCGCCAAACATTAACTCGGATCGATTCCAGTGGCCAGATAGATCGAATTGCACATTTGGGTGGCGGGCCGAACGGTGCGGCGATCGGTCCTGACGGCAAAGTTTATGTCTGCAACAACGGTGGGTACAGATGGATCGATCTCGGTGACGGCATCACAGCAGACGATGGAGCCGCAACCGATTACAAAACGGGATCGATTCAACGAGCCGATCTTCGGTCTGGAGTCGTCGAACTACTCTATGATTCGTGCGATGGCGTACCTTTGCGGGGCCCAAACGATATTGTCTTTGATAGCTATGGCGGCTTCTGGTTCACGGATATCGGCAAGTTGATGCAGCACTACAGATTTCATGGCGGGATTTACTATGCCTTGGCAGACGGCAGTCGCATCAACAGAGCCGAAGTGCGGGTGACAACACCGAACGGTATTGGGCTTTCACCGGATGGCTGCACGCTTTACGTGGCTGAAACGATAACGGGGCGCCTATGGTCCTTTGAGATTGAGGAGCCAGGTGTTTTAAGAGGGCATCCTGAACTCCCTCCCACCCGACCCTTGGCGACACTCACTAGAAATCAATTATGTGATAGCCTTGCTATACAAGCTAACGGGAAAATCTGTGTCGCGACATTGAACAGCGGTGGCATTTCCGTCATTGATCCGGCGACCTCAGAAATTGTCTTTTACGATGTGCCAGCCGAGCCTTATGTCACCAACATCTGCTTCGGCGGCCCGGACATGCGAGATGCGTACATCACTGCCTCCGGGAGGGGAAACCTCTTTCGTGCGCGGTGGCCCGATGCCGGTCTATCACTCAACTACAATCAACTGGCCGGTTAACAGATTGTTAGAGGCGTTCTCGATGTAATTTTATGGGATGGGCATAGCGAAAGCCCACCGCAGTTGTCATTGGGCAAGGTTACCGTCAGCAATTTTTTTGCGGTTGCCAGCGAGAGCGTCCACCCCAGGATCCATGCCCGCAATTCAAAAATAGGCCGTCAACTTTTTTGACCGCCCAACGATAAGCTGACTGTTTGGGGTGGCAAGCCTAAAGCCGGTCCAGGCGTTGACTTCGCTGTCATAGTCTCCAGCCTTCGGAAATATCCCAAGAGCCGTCGAAGAGCGTTTGATACCTATCTCGCTTGAAGGCGACCTCACCGGGCCCAAGCCAGGCTCAAACGTAACGGAGGTCGTTTCAAGGTGAGCGTCCGGCGAAGGCATTTTCGCTTGGTCGAGAGGCCGATATTATAGGCCGCGTTTCATCTCGTTTGCCATAACGCGTTCGACCACATCCGGATCGCATTGTTCATCGACGATCTCCGATCGCCGACGAGGCTCTGTCGCGCATCGGTGCCCTCTACGATATCGAGGATCGTATCCGCGGCATGTCGGCTGACGAGAGGCGAACACTGCGCCAGCAACACGCTAGCCCCATTCTGGCGGATC
>NZ_HF536778.1:56106-59605 GCF_000312665.1 Rhizobium mesoamericanum STM3625
GCCCGGTTGATCGGCTTCAGCCAATATCGCCAGCTTCGCTTCCTTCGACCACCGCCGCCTACGCTCAACGCCGGAAATGATCTCCATGCGAGCCATACCAACCTCTCAGATCTGATATTAGTGTCAGCACTAATGCTGGTTCTAATGCCAGAACATCGCCTAACTGGCTCGTTCAGCAAAATCCGCTCACCGGACGCTCACGTTTCAAGAAGACTACGATCGTCGCGCTCGCGCGAAAGCTTTTGATTGCTCTCTGGAAATACGCGACATCCGGCGTCATCATCGTAAGCATCCGGCGAAGGCCGCAGGCTGAAGGCTTTTAGATTTTTCGGCTTGATTTGCGGTCCGCGTTGCGGCCGGATGGCCGGCATCTTCAGGCGTGAGCGTCCGGTGAGCGGATTTTCGTCAGGCGGGGAATTGGCGCAAGTTACGACACAGATGATTCATTTGTGACGTAACAGGGTATGAATGGCCAAGGTTGAGATCCTGACGGGTGCCGAGCGACAACGTCGATGGTCCACGGAACTAAGCTTTCGATCTTGCAAGAAGCGTTTACTCACGGCTCCTGAGACCAAGTCCAAGTGCCTGGACCGAGATACGATCTCCGCGTCGTGCTGAGTAATCGTTGCCGACTGCTCAGGTTTGTGCTCAAGCGCAGCGTCAATTTCCATTGGGATGTCTTGAACGAGCTCACCACCGATGCAAACAGCAAGAAGCCGCATACCATTGCAAATCCCAAGGATCGGCATGCCGCGTTGACGAGCCACTTCTATGAGACCTTCTCGAAGGCAATCCGCTCCGGCTTCGTGACTGAATGGCGTTCCGTGGCGGTCTCGAACTGGCTCGCGCTGGCGAAAGTCCCGGACCAGCGCACAAAACTTCGGTAACATTCCGGGATGGGGCAATAGGGGCAGTTTTTCATTTCGCCGGAGCCAACGCACGAAGCGATTATAACAGCTGGCTGGAGGACCCTGAGTTCATTGGTTTACGCCCTTGTGTTGCGTTACGGCTGCTGGCCCTACCGCGAACCACTCCTGCTATCGCGGGGCGACCAAATGGCTCAGAAGCCTGTTAAAATGAATTTTACACAATCTTTGCAATCAAACATCGCCCAAGGTGGTAGGCTGCCGAGCAAATATAACGGAAGAGTCGAAAGTCACGCGCGGGTCAACAAGCTGATGTGGATTTCTGAGACTCCTAGCGCGCAACATCGAGGTTAACAGCCAATGTCAAGAAGAGCGCTTATCCTGGTTGAAGGCGGTACCTTTACTGGAGTGCTATACATCCAAGCCGCGCAGCGTCTTGGTCTTCATCCAATTATCCTGTCGGCTGATCCAGCTCGCTACGACTATCTTGCGACGGAGGGGGCTCAGGTAATCCATGCCGATACAAGCGATCTCGACACGCTTATCCGCGAATGTTCCCGGCTACGTACCGCGTATGACATCGCGGGCATTACGAGCGTCGGGGACTCGTTCTACGCCACAGTTGGCAAGCTCTGCCAGTATTTCAATCTATCAGGACCGAACCCCGCATCGATTGAACGATGCTGCAACAAATTCACTCAACGGCAGCTACTCGAGAAGGCCGGCGTTCCAATACCAGCTTATCGCCTAGCAGCTAGCGAGACTGACGTAAAGCGTTCTGCCGCGGATCTCGGCCTGCCAGTGATTCTTAAGCCAGCCTCAGGCACCGGCAGCCGCGGTGTTCGGTTATGCCATACTGTCGAGGAATTAGCCGAACATACGGCCCATCTGTTGGACGGGAAGCACATCTGGCGGTCTTCGCCGATCATACTGATCGAGGAATTCGCCCAAGGCCCCTATTATGGTGCTCAGATAATGGGAAATGACGTCGTTGGTATTACCGCGGCTCAGTTCGGCCCTCCACCGCATTTCGTCTTTCATGAGCTCAACTTCCCTGCCATTTTGACTAATGACGAGCATGAACGCATCGTCGATGTTTCGCTGAGGTGTTTGCAGGCGCTGGACCTTGGCTGGGGGCCCACGATCGTTGAACTCCGATGGACGAAGCTTGGTCCCGTTGTCATTGAAGTCAATCCGCGTCTGTCTGGGACGCCCGATCCTCAACTAATTCAACTGGCTTACGGTATTGATCTCGTCACCGAGCACATCAAGCTTGTCATAGGCGACAAATGGAATTTGCGCAGGAGGCATTCGCATACCGCCGTCGCGCGGATCCTGGTTCCTGATCGAGATGGTGTGCTCGATTGGATTACTGGTGATAGTCAGGCGGCGGCTGTATCAGGTATCGCCGAGGTCAAATTGTACGTTGAACCGAAAACACCGTTCGTCAGGAAAGGCGATTCCCGAGACTGGATCGGACATGTCATCGCCACTTCCCCCTACTTTGCTCAGACAGAGGCGATACTTCATCATGCCGTCGATTTGATCCATTGGTCTATCACACCATTTTCGACCCTTGGCGTACGTGAGTGATCTCTAGGCGCGGCGATCGTGCGCGAAGATATCGCAAAGTGCTCGTGGCCTAAAAGCTCGACAAGATGCTTTTCGTCAGGATCACCGATAGCTCAAAACCAAAGCGGTGCGGCTTAAGACCGGCATGCTGGTTAATGCAACGATCATCGCATCGAGCCGGTTAGAATGACGCCGAGGTCATTGGGGTCAAGCACAAGGGCGCCCTTGTTCATCGTAAGCGATGCATGGCCCACATCTGGCGAGGTGAACGTTCGGGGTCTATTCGTGCCTGAGCGATGAATGAGCTTTGGATATGAACTTCTATGTCTACACCTATGTCTGAACATAGAACCTTCCATATGATCGAAGCTGTGGCCGGCCCCTTGGAGGGTGCACCGCGCCAGGTTCGGCGTTAGTCGGAGGAATTCAAGGCACAGGCGGTGGCCGATGCCATGCAGGCATCTCGATGGCTATCGCGGCATCCTGCAGATAGATGGCTATCCGAGCCTATAACCGCGTTGCTCGTCCAGATCGTAGAAACGACGGCGCTCAAGTGGCGGGGTGCGGGGCGCACAGTCGCCGTCGGTTTTACGAGCTGCATGCCAGCGACAGTTCCAAGGTGGCAACGGCAACGATCAAAAAGATGGGCGCGCTATGGGCGATCGAGGAAAAGATGTGTGGGCAAAGCCCGGATCGGCGTGTTGCCGCCCGCCGGCGCTGCTCTCCGTAATAAGTCGAACCTGCCGACCATAAAACGCATGCCAGCGGTAATGGTTCTCGACTTCTGCCCCGATATGGGCAGAATGTTCGGTAGATGGCAATCGTTCGGAAAAATAGTCTATTCGCGTGCGGCCGGACTTGGGCGACCATCTCGACCCTCATTCAGTCCGCCAAAATGAACGATGTTGATCCGCTCGCTTTGGCTAACGCAGACTCTTGCACGGATCGCGGCTGGATGGCCGGCCGGCGATATCGACGCTCTCATGCCCTGGAACTTTCGAGAGTAACAGGCTCAGCTAATCGCTTACTGTTCATCACCTCACAGCCCAGCTGGTGCTGAC
>NZ_HF536778.1:59705-91047 GCF_000312665.1 Rhizobium mesoamericanum STM3625
CCATGATGGCAATGCCGATGTGATCCGGCAGGAGCTGGCGAGCGAGCATGGAATTATCATCGGTTTGCGTTCGGTAGAGCTTCGAGTCCGGGAATGGCGGCGGGAACTCAGGGCGCAAAAGCGTGCGACAGTGCGGTTTGAAACGCCGCCTGGTCGTCAGTTGCAGATCGACTTCGGGCAGACGCGTGTCTGGATCGGTGACGAGCGGCTTCGGGTAAACGTCTTTGTCGCCACGTTGAGCTATTCCAGACGTATTCATATCCGTGCCTCATTGAGAGAAGGGCAGACCGATTGGTTCGAGGGGATGGAAGGCGCGTTTCTTCGGTTTGGCGGCGTTCCCGCTGAGGTTTTGCTGGATAATGCGAAGGCGCTTGTCGAACATCACGACGCGGTTAGCCGGGAGGTTCGCTTCAATGCGCGACTCTGGGCGTTTGCCCGCTACTGGGGCTTCGCGCCACGCGCTTGCGCTCCCTATCGGGCCCGAACAAAGGGGAAGGACGAGCGCGGGGTCGGGTACATCAAGAAGAATGCTATTGCTGGTCGCCGGTTTGAGAACTGGGCTTCGTTCGAGGCGCACCTTGACCGATGGATACGACAGGTCACAGACCGACGAGAACACGGCACGACTGGTGAAGCACCGATTGAACGTTTTGCTGCGGAGGCCGATGCCCTTCGGCCGCTATCCGGCCGCGCAAATTTTCTTTAGGGATTCAGGTCTTTTCGAAATGAGGTCTAAGAGGCATATCGTCCTGCACCGGGACGGTCTGCCGCTCAATCTTGTGGCGAATTATCGGCGGGCTTTCACCGCGGTGTAGAGCTTCGAGGCGCGCCCCGATTTCAGCGTCGGCGTTCGTCAGTCGCCGATTATACCGCACGTATTCTACCCATGTCGAAACATGATAGCTTTCTGTCCACAAGTGGGGTTTTTCCAGGTCGCGAAGAAGCGCCCATTGCCTAGCGCCATCGCGAAGTCGAGCCCTTCGCCGATCAGCCATTACATTGAGGAACACGGTAATATCGCGTTGATCGATGGAATAATCGATCATTACCAAGATCGGTCCGCTTCGTGGTCTCAGATCAAGTTGCAGCACCGGCTCGCAAAATTTGTTAGTTGGGTCGAGATCAAATGTCTCAGAATCCGGCTGCCGAAGAACGATGCCAATCAGCCCGCCGAAAACGAGAGCAATGCTTGCGATGAGTAAGGCTTCGGAAACGCCCTGCGCCTCAGCCAGTTCACCCCAGATCCAGCTTCCCGCCGCCATGCCGCCGAATGCAGCTGTTTCATAAAGCGACAAGGCCCTTGCGACGACCCACCGCGGCGTGGAGAGTTGAACGGTTACGTTGAACAGGGAGAATGCCTGTACCCACGCTCCACCTGCAGGCATGAGTAGCAGGCAGCTAACCCAAACGTTTTCGCTAAACGCCAGAAAAAAGCAACTAATGGCCAGCAAAAAAAATGCGCTGCGGATGACCCACTCATTGCTCAGAACTTCCCGAGCCTGTCCGATCAGAAGCGCGCCACAGATCGCGCCCAAGCCGAAAAAACCAAGCATGATGCCGTAGGACGTGGCAGTGCCGCCAACCTGATCTCGGGCGACGACGGGTAACAGAGTCAAAATGACGATGGCAGTGAGGCCGAAAACAAGGCTCCGGCACATCACTTTGAGCAAGTTTGGCGACAAGACTACGTAGCGGAAGCCTGCGGCCATTGCACTGCCGAACGTTTCCCGCGGAAGCAATTTTGGCAGAGGTTCCGTCTTCCATCGCCAGAGCGCTATGATTAGGACCAAGTAACAAAATACATTAAACAGAAACGCGAAGGCCGCACCGGCTGCTGCGACGATGATGCCGCCAATCGCAGGGCCGATGCTGCGCATGAGATTGTACCCCATGCTGTTCAGCGCAACCGCCTCCTGTAGATGTTCACGAGGCACTATGTCGCCCATCGACGCATACCACGGAGGGTCATGCAAGGCCCAACCGCAGCCAAGCAGGAAGGTCAGACTCAACAGCATCCAAGGTGTTACAAGCCCCTCATAGGTAAGGATTGCTAGCGCGGCGGATACACAGAGCATCAGCAGTTGCGCCGTCAACATGATCCGCCGCCGATCAAAGTTATCCGCGAGCGCCCCTGCGGCGAGCGAAAGGATCATTACTGGCAGTGCGGTTGATGCCTGGACCAGTGCCACCAGTTCTTGGGAGTTGGCGATGCTCGTCATCAGCCACGCCGCAGCTACCCCCTCAACTAGGTTACCCAGATTCGATATAAGAGAAGCTGACCAGAGTGAGCGGAACGATTTATGTTGCAAGAGTACGAGCGGCGATAATCTCTTTGGCATTGTGAGGACTTTTTCTGGCCGTTGCTAACTTGTTTTCTCGCGCTCGATGCCGCCGTTGTTCGTCTCAACTTAGCAAAGCGAAGTGGCTATCGGTCTGTATGAAACAGCACATTGCGTGAGCGACCGCGAGCTGTGTTACGATTAACCGCCACAGTCGCGGCGAGCCGCTCTCTCAGCTAGTCGTTGTGAATAGAGCAGCGGCCATGTCGATGGCTCGAACTTGGCGGAGGCTTGCTCATGGCATGGCGTCGTAAAGGCTCTCGCAAGTGAACATGTAGTCTTTGCAAAGCCACCGAAACGGAACAAGCGACATGTGACGGCTCACGACGTCGGTACCCTTTGAATTGCAATTGTAAGGCCAGCAGCGCGTTGGCCAATGTGAGATGGAGGCGATAAGGGTCAGCCTTCGACCAGAATGAAGGTGCATTCGTCGAGGAGGCCAAAGATGACGATGGCGCGCTATCAATCGATAGGCACGTTGCGGCCGGTGAAAGAGGCGCCGAGCGCGAGACGGCGTCAAGAACGCTACCCCGGCGCATATTGCCGAAAACGTCCGTTTCGCTAAGAGGGGACATATTCCCCGCCGTTGACGTCAATGATTGCGCCGTTGATGAATTCGGCCTGATCAGAGGCAAGGAACGCCACCACCGCGGCAATATCCTCGGGCAGCCCCATTCGCCCGGAAGGAATTCGGGCAAGTGCGGCTTGATTGATCGGGCTGTCTGGCGAGCCTCCCATTTCCGTGAGAATATTCCCTGGCGCCACCGTATTGATCGTCACGCCTGTAGACGCATATTCGCTGACCAGCGAGCGTGCAATTCCTGCCAAGGCTGCTTTCGAGGCGACGTAGCTCGCGCCAGCAAATCTCGGCAAACCACGGCCCCCCATGGACCCTATCAAGACGATTCGCCCGAAGCTGTTGGCGGCCATGGCCGGGATCGCCAATTGGCAACATAGCATCGCACCGGTCAAGTTGACCGCCAGGACATCATTCCATTCTTTAAGCGGAATGGCATCGAAGGCGAGACGCTTGCCATCATGCTTCGGTGAAAAGCCAGCATTGCACACGAGGACCGCCGGCGAGCTCCAGGTCGCACGAACATTGTCGAAGAAGCCTGCCAAGGCGTCCGGTTGACGTAGGTCAACCGTTACCGCGATAACGTTATCTGCGCCGAACTTGCGCGAGAGGTCCTCACGCGCCTTTTCAACACGAGCAGCTTGTGTGCTAAAGATAGCGACACGGTGCCCTGTGGCAAGAAGATGCTCCGCGCAGGCGAGTCCGATACCCCTTGTGCCCCCCGTAACGACCGCACTTCGCGGATTTGCGGCAGCACTCACGTTGCGTCCTCCAACTTCTTCCCGCGGACGAACAATGCGGTTGATTTGCCGCCAGACGACCCAACGCACTCCAGAGCCGGAGTTTTGTGCAACATAAATGCGCTCCTCAAGGATTCCCGGAAATTCCGTCCATTCACGTTGTATTACTCCAGACGCCGATAACCGTCGCGAATATCGTCTTCGAACGCTGCTCTAACACCTGCGCTATCGCCTTCTCGTAGGCTTTCGATAACTATTTCATGATTGCGCATGCCGTATTTTTGAATAGCGAACTTCGGAAGCAGGTCATGAAATGAGGGGCCAATCCGCTGCCAAAGTGTTTCGATGGTCGACATCAAATATGGCATGCCGCAGTGCCTGTAAACGGCGAAGTGAAACTCCTTATTCATCCACTGTACGTCGGAATATCGCCGACTATCGAGTGCCTTGTTAATCTTCGCCTGCATTTCCTGCAGCGAGTGCGCAAGACCGGCCGGGGCTCGCGCGGCACCCCGCTCCGATGCTAGCCCTTCAAGGGCTAGCCGCATGGCAGTGACTTCCTGAAGCGCTTCTAGAGTCAAATAGGGCACCATGATCGTTTTGGCCCCCGAATAGACAAGCGCGCCCTCGGCAGCGAGGCGGTTCAAGGCGTCGCGTGCCGGCGTGGAACTGACGTCGAGCGCGTCCGCGACGGCGCGCACTGTTAGCTTGTGCCCGGGCTCGAAGGCGCCGCGCACCAGCCGCTCCTTCATTGCTTCATAGGCTATATCTCCAAGGCGGAGATACCTCTTGGGCGGTGCTAAATCCCCGCTTCTTTTCTGCAGCAGAAAGGCATCGCCCTGCGCTATTAATGCGCCATTGGCATGATTTTGCATCCCGGATTTCCCATTTGACCTAAAATCATGCAAGGCGTAACCAAAGCCCGCTCTGATGGCTCCAGCGGATGGGGGATGGTCAGGCATCAGGTTTTGCTCCTCAGGATCGATCCAGGATCTCGAAGACGGTTTGTGCGACCTGTCTCACTTCGTCATCCGAGTGGCTGGCAGTCAGGCAGATGCGCAAGCCTGCCTTTCCGCGCGCAACCGTCGGAAAGAAGACCACCGACACATAAAGCCCTTTCTCCAGGAGAACTCGCCCTGCGGCAATCGCCTTGTGCTCATCGCCGATCTGGATGACGCGGATTGGCAACTTCTCGCCTTTCTGCGCAGTGGGCAGGATAGAGTCGAACAGCAGCACATTGTCCCAGAGCTTGCGCCGACGAACGTCGCGTTCCGGCGTGCGGTGGAGCCGAGCGGATCCAAGCGCAGCTCCCACAGCGGCCAGGTTGGGCGACGCTGAGAACGCATGCGCGATTGCAAAACTTCGAAAAAGATTTTCCTGATGCGCGGTGCCTAACATGAGCAGGCCACCAGACGCGCCAAATCCTTTTCCAAGCGAGGCAGCAATGATTGTGCGGTCGCCAACCGCGCCCAACAACTGAGATCGGACATAGCCCTCGCCTTGTTGCCCAAAGAGCGAAATTCCATGAGCATCATCGATGTAGAGAAACATTCCATAGCGGGCCTGAAGTCGAGTTAGCTCATCCACGGGAGCCGCGCCGCCCATGGAGTAGACGCCATCGCAGATATAAGCGACCAAGTCGTTTTCCTGACAAAGCCGCTCCAACTCCTCCAGGCCGTTGTGGGGAATCGTGCCTACCCGGGTCTGTTCTGCGACCACTGGCTTGTGAAAGGCGAGGGTCGCGTGAGCAAACTGATCGAAGACCATCAGCGGCTTTCGCCCGCCGGTAAGGTGGCCCGAGGCGATGAGCGGTAGGGCACCCATGTTAGCCGCCAGTAATGATGAATAGGTGATTACCTTCGCGTCGAAGAGGTCAGATAGATCTTCTTCCAGATCTCCGATCAAACCGAAATTTAGCCGAGTTCGGGCACAGGACCAATGAAGCGAGCCATATTGCTCGACGGCGGCAACCGCGCCGGCGATTACGCTAGGATGATTGTCGAAGCCAAGATACGAACATCTAACGAAATCGACGACACTCCGGCCGGCATGGTCGTCCTTTTCCAAAAGAATCGTCCGACCGTCTGCCGAACGCCCGTAAACATCTATCAATCCTCGCTCCCGTGCTAACCGGAAATGCGGTTCTGCATACTCAATCACCGCGGCGGTGTTGCGCGCAGGACGAGTGGGCGACACCGTTGTGTGAAGACGAGGTGCGGCATTCGGGGAGGATCGACGTTCCCAATCAGTTTGCGACAAAGCGTTTCTACTCCATGAGGGGTTTCCGCAAAACCATGCACGTATCGTGCCACGGGAGAAAACCGCATTAAAACAACGCAACCGTTCTAAAACAGCTATGGAGCGAATCCGACATATTGCTTATGTCCAGATTTGATTGTTGGTAGTGCGCCATCGCCACAGGGGCATGTTTTTGGTTCTGAATTCATGAGAATGTCGTTTTGATCTCAGGCTCTCAACGTAGGGCTTCCAAACTCAAGTTTCGGAACGTGCAAGCTATGATTCCAGTGCGGCGCTTCAGGTAGGAGGTCACAAATAAGGGGCTATGGTTGGTGCGCAGAATGCGCGAGAACTGGTGGGCCGCCTGTGCTGATCCTGCAAAGTTGGAATGTCACTCTCCCCGTGTTTTGGTGACATAGCAGGCTGTTGAAGAAGTCTTTCGCGTTCGCAGACGAAGCCTGAATCGTCTCCACTGTGGATGTAGAAGTGCCCGACAAAGCGTCCGGCGGACCCGAGAGCAGCCCATCCGCGACGACAGGCCTGCTCGCTCTCGTCTCGTCCCTCCCACGAGAACTCCACATAGGCTGATCTATCCCGTGCGCCGTAGCGGACATCAAGGAACCCCTTGAGCGCCACGAAGGCGATTTCGCCGTCTGCCGCGCCCTGGAATGTCAGATGCGCTCTTCGACGAGATCGAGGACGCTGTTGCCTCATTTGTCCATCTCGACGATGCGCCAACGACCGGCGAAAGCCTCGGCGAAGGGAGACACTCTAGCCATCAGCCTGTCTCGCCATGAGCTTCGGCAGCCGCACCAGATCGTAGACGGCGGCCGCAAAAAGGTGAAGACCCATCCGACACGGTCACGGCCGCGGAACTTCGTCTTGTCTTGCCCCGCGACGGTCTTGATCCAGCCGAACGCTTCCTCGATGCGCTTGCGGATGCGCAGACTGACCCCATAGCCGGAATGACGCGTCGTGCGCCCGTCAATGGCGGAGCGGCGACCATTGATGTTCTGCGCCCCATGGGGCGTCACCTTCATCGACAGCAAATCTTTGACGACGTCCTTGGTGTCATAGGCCCTGTCGGCACCCAGCGTAATCGCTTGCGGCCGGTCAGAAAAGGGTTCGATTATCTCACGAGCCGCGACCCGTTCGGCAACCCCCTGGCCTCAGTCAGGCAGGCGTCGGCCGGCAGGCCATGGCGGTTTTCCATCAGCCCATGTCCCATGAAGCAGAGCTTGGCCTCCTTTCCCTTTCCTTTCTTATAAAGTCTTGCATCCGGGTCGGTCGTTGAAGCATGCGTCTCGTTGGAACGCTTTTCACCATGGAAGCCTGCTTCTCCATTCTGGCCGCCGCCATCCGACGGTGGTTCAATCGGCCGTTGGGCCGTCCTTCGGCTTGGAGCTCTTCATCGACTCCCAGGCTTCGATCAGCGTGCCATCGCCAGAGAAGTATGCGGGGCAAATGTCCGAGAAAAAGAGTGTCCCCGCAGACCGACGTCCTCGGCGGCCGGCCCGCTTTGGCACGGTGCATGCATAAGTATTGCTAAAATCCGTTACCGATCGGGAGGAGCATCCTATGATAACACCATCCACAATACAGCACCTGGCGAGTCCACTTTCTCCCGGGGTCGCTTATCCGGTGAAGGCCTTGGTAGGTCAGATGTTCTCAAGAGGTCTATTGGAAGAAACGAGTCGTCAACGGAGCCTGCGGATTGATCATTCCACGATCAACCGCTGGACTGTTCCCGCCTCTGACCGGAAATTGACCTTTCATTGGAGAACTACATGAAGCGGCCGGTCAAATGCACGTCGGAAGGGACTGCGTAATGTCGAATGACGCCGCGAGTCCGAGTTGCATACCACCGCCATTGGTGCTGATCGCTGCGGCAGATGATAGCTTTCGCGCGTTTCTGGAATATATCGTCAAAAGTCGTGGTTTGATTGTAACCGGGGTGCGCGATGGCGAGGCGCTAGCCAACCGCCTCCAGACAATCGCGCCGGATCTGCTCCTTCTTGAATCACGTATCCCCGGTGTGGAGACGCAGGCGCTCTGCAAACAGCTCCGCCTGGACCACCGGACGCGATCAATGTTGATTATTGCGCTTGCCGCTGAAGGTGACGAAGCCAGTCGGCAACGATTGCTAGAGTCCGGTGCCGATCAATATCTCAGCAGACCATTTTCGCCGGAGACAGTCATGACAAGCATTGGCGCGATCTGGCAAAACACAAACAGCGATCCCGCTCCCGGTGACCAAGAATTGTTCGCCTTTCGCGACCTCGAACTGGATATCAGCACCTATCGCGTACGGCGAAACGGCCGCATGATTCATCTCGCTCCCACCGAATTTCGCTTGTTGCACCATCTCATAAAAAGCCCCCGTAGGGTGTACTCCAGGGATGAGTTGCGTAAGGCAGCTTGGCTGCCCGCTGTCCATGTCGGCCCCCGCACTATCGATGTTCACATTGGACGCTTGCGAGCAGCTCTCAATTCGGGCGACGATCAGAATCTAATACGCACCGTACGATCCGTTGGCTACGCGCTATCCGAGTAGGCATGGCTTGGTGATAAAAACGTTTCATCGACCTGCGTCCCTCCCGCGCGCTCAATCACAGCAATTTTGCCAAGAACCAAGAACCCCAGTGGTCACCCAATCGATTCCAACGGTGAGAAAGTGCTCTCGCATTTTCCCTTCGCCTCGGGGGCGCACGTGTTTTTTGGGCTCAGGGGCAATATCACCGCATTGTACGCCACCGTTTGACTCAATACGTATTTTCCGCCGCATTAATTTTACGCATGAGCAGCGAACTATGAGTGGAATGTTGCTTAGCCACTCTCGGCAAAACTGACTTGCCGTTAGTGCCAGGATACATTTGTTCATGGATATGGCGTGCCCGTGAAATCGCCAGCTCGTAATTGTCTTCTAAGGAGTGCGAAATGTCGAAGAGTCAAACTCTGTCACCGCGGATATCGTTCTAAGGGTCACCACGCGTTTGCCTGAGTGCGAGACTCCTGATAGCAAAATCTGCATCTGTTAAGATGCCTACATAGATCCCCCGGTTCCCCTCCACGGAAATTGCGCTAACGTCCCATCGCGCAAGAAGTTCGCGCAGATCGTCGCGCTCTGCAATGCAGCCGTACGACAATACCTTTACGTCGCGAGCTATTGCCACTGAATGGCGTTCCCATGACCTGTTGCAATCGTGCCCGCAACTACTCCGTCGCTCGTGAGCGATTTGCAAGCAATCGTGACCGAGTGCTGTTCAGCGTAGTCCACCGCCCTATGGTGCAGTACTTTTGCGCCATGGCGTGGCATCCGCGCGATTGTCCCATAGGCAATCTCTGGGATCAGTCGTGCTCCTCCCGGGACATTGGGGTCGCAGTGTAAACGCCCCGAAACATCCGAGTATATTTCGCACGCGTGCTCTCCCGGCATGGACGCAATTACAATAGCTGTCAGATCAGAGCTGTTTCTGCCGAGAAACGTTATCCTGCCCGACTGATCAATTGCTTGTCCGCCCGGGGCAACAAGAACGGTTTGGTGAGATTTATTCGGATGGAGCCGGTATGCCGCCGTTGCCGACGCGGCTGATGGCGGGCCTGGCAATCCTCAAGCATACGTTCAACCTGTCGGATGAGGCTGTCTGTACCCGCTACCTCGACAGCCCGTATTTTCAATACTTCTGCGGCGAGACGTTCTTCCAGCACACATTGCCCTTCGACCGTTCGTCGCTGACGCGCTGGCGCCAGCGCATGGGCGAGGAGCGGATAAAGGCGCTTTACAGCCTTCACGTCGACGAAGTCGAATGCATCGGTAAAGGCAAGGCACACAAGCCCTACGAGTTTGGCGTCAAAGTCTCGGTGGCCACGACACTGAACCGCTCCAAGGCGGCCAGTTCGCCCTCCACGCCATGGCACTGCCGGGCAATCCGTACGATGGGCACACCCTCGAGACCATCATCCCCGACATGGAGGAGACGATCGGCAACGAGTTGTCCCGCATCCTGGCCGATGCCGGATATCGCCACAATGCGCCTGAGAGCCACAAGCTCAGGGTCTTCACCAGTGGTCAGAAGCGCCGCGTGACGCCGGCCATCAAACGACAGATGCGACGACGGTCAGCCGTCGAGCCCGTCATCGGCCACATCAAGAACGAGCATCGGATGGATCGCAATTATCTCGCCGAACAACACGGAGATGCCATCAATGCCGTTCTGGCGGCCGTTGGCTACAACTTCTCGCTCCTGCTCAACTGGTTCAGAGACTTTTTGTGCCTGCTCGCCGCCATGCTCCTGGCGTCTCTGCCGCGATCCCACCAGGTTTCCGCGTCACACGCTTCCTGACGTCTCAACGTAAAAACTGTGGCGACGGAGAATCCTGCCCGCCACAATCAAAACAGCGTTCTTCACGGTCGACTAATTTGCGGAGCTTGTTTCCGCCGAACGCGAGACCCGAGTTGCAGTCCTCGCGCTTAACGGTCGAGTTTCTCAATGGGCGTGGGCCCAAACGTAAGCGGGTAACGTGCGAACTTTTCGAGCATGTCATCTCCAGTGATACGTGATTGAGTCCAATCTACATAAAGCGCATTCTGAGACGCTTTCTTGGACTTGAGATCGGTTGCGTCTCCAATATCCCCATGGGACCTGTCAGTATTTCCAGCGCAGCTTTCTCATCCTGAAGAAGCAATCCATGCCGGCGCGATGCAATGAAATTCGCAACGCCTTTGGAAATGGCAAAGCTTTATCGTCTCGGCGTTGACCAACTCGAATGTGGGGTCTATGCCCACGTAGGCACCTCCCCCAGCTCAAAACATGATCCCAAAAGATGCAAAGCGGCCTTTGGGAGAAGATCATATGCAACTAAAGCCTTTGTCCAAGCATTCGCACCATGGAATCCCATGCATCCGCGGCCGGATCAAGCGCCGTCTGCAGCGGCTCGAATTTCTTGCGGGTTATCGCTCGGGCAAGCCGGAACTGCACTGATTTCGCCACCTCCGAAATCCGCCGTGCCTCACCAGCCGCCTCCGCGAAATCCGCCGACAGCCAATTGAGATGACTGCCCATCAGCTCGAAATTGGCCCCGAGCTGGCGCAGCGTATTGAAGGCATATTTATGGAAAAAGCCGAAGGACCGCTCGGCCACCGCTTCCGCCTGCGCCGGGAAAACCGCTGCGAAGGCACGTATGGGGTTGGCCGTGGGGCGGCGGCAGAAATGGAAATCCAGGAGCTGCCGCGACGTTTGCCGAATGGCGGATTCTCCCGGCACCTTTTCGGGGAATTTAGCAAATTCGGTATAGGGCAGGAACGGCGGATCCTCTTCCGTACGCTGCAACTGCAACAGTCCGTCGAAATCCTCGCCCGAAAGGGTGAAGAAGCCCCCATTGTGAAAATAGTCGAGCGAACGGCCGGCGATATCAAGCCGATTGATCGCCATCGTCGTCTTGCCGTGCTCGCAGCGATAGCCGACGCCCTGCGTATCCGGCATAAAGAAGGGGTCCGTCTCCACCAGGCAAAGCCGGCCACGACCGATCTGTTCGGCAACGTGATGCTGGACCTCGTCGTAGATCGCCAGCTCGGTGCAGCGAATGCCGTAGATCGCTTCGAGATCTTCGAGCGGCACTTTGAAGAAGGGGAACTGGTCGCCCTCGAAATCCAGAGTCACAGTGAAGCCGAGCATGGCTTCCGGAGGAAGCCTAAGCGTGTTCAGCACTTCGATCCAGAGGTCGATATAGCAGTTGGTTTCGGGCCACATGCGCTCGCTGGCATGCAACGCGTGCGACTTATGGGTAGCGGGATCGAGGTCCCTAAAGACGGAAGCCATGATCAACCCCACAGTGCCTTGCGCACGCTCTCGGGCCAAGCCACGGTATTAAGCCCATGATGATGGAGAAGCGCGAGCGCGATGCGCTCGAGACCGAAGCCGACGCATGCAGTGTGCGCGACGCTGCCGTCC
The DNA here is from genome assembly GCF_000312665.1 of Rhizobium mesoamericanum STM3625. Lineage (GTDB taxonomy): Bacteria > Pseudomonadota > Alphaproteobacteria > Rhizobiales > Rhizobiaceae > Rhizobium > Rhizobium mesoamericanum. Next base: position 71,551 of record NZ_HF536778.1, read on the forward strand.
TCGAGGTTCAGACCCCATTTCGCGCCGAAGGCGTCCTGATGGTAGTTGAAGCTCATGCAGGCGGTCGGCTTGGCGGAGGAGGTGATCGGGATCAGCAGCTCGAACTTCAGTTTCTGGTCGCGCTGATTGTTGGCGAGCATCTTGCCGGCGCGGCCGAAGAACGGATCGTTGGCGACATCGATGGTGATCTCGAGACCGACGGCCGTCATCATCTCGACGCCGCGGCTCATCCAGCTCTGGCGGAAATCCGTGACATGCTTGGCGGTGCCCATGCAGACATATTCGCGCATGCGAAATAGCTGCTGGCGGGCCGGGTCCTTGGAAGGCTCATGGCGGAAGCAATAGGATTGCAGGTCGAACAGCGCGCCGCTTTCCGGCAAGGGACCGCGCTTCGCGACTGTCGGGTAGAGCGGATAGCAGGCCGCCGGCGTCAGCACGATGTCCGTCGCTTCCTGGTCCTTCGTCCAGTCTTCGCCGACTTCCATGCATTTCAGCAGGCTCATGTGGTCGAGCTCGTTGCCGCAGAAGCTGTGCACGGTGCCGGCGAGCTGCGGAAAGCTCTTCATGTAGCCGCTCGTCTCGAAGAAGGCGCGGTTCATGCCCGACGGAAAGCGGATGACTTCGGCGCCATCGGCGCCGCCGAACCTGTCGATCAGCCGCTCGAATGCGGCGATGACATCTTCGAACTGGGCGCTGCGGCCATAGAGGCCGTCAACGCCGGTGTCGATCAGAAGACCGGATTCGAATAGACGGTCGAGAAAAGACGTTTGTATATCCATGACCATTACCCCAACAGGCTGGTATCTTGCTTATGGACGAGCAGCATGGTCGCCGTATTGCCGAGAATACGTTCGTCCGAGATCATCAATTGAGCGGAATGCGCATCGCGCAGATGGCGACCGAGGCTATAGGGCGTGCCGTTTTGGTAGCCCAAGATGCCGCAGATGAGCATGGCGTGGTTGATGATCGGCAGGATCATCTCCGACGACGCGATTTTGACGTTATTCATGGCGACGGCAAAGGCCATGGAAGAGAGCCGATCGGGATCGGCCCTAGCCTCTTCATAGATTTTCAAGCCGCCAACTATATTGGATTTCACCATCTGCAACAGGCTGGAAACCTCCGCCAGACGCAGCGCCCCGGGCGGCGTGCCGGGCGATTTGCGGGCGGCATCACGCACGAAAGCCTGGGCACGGGCGACCGCATCGGCAGCAATGCCATACCAGACGCCGCTCCAGAGCAGATGCGAGCTTGCCAGCATCGACTGCGCGGCGATCTCGGCGAACGGCGTCGGCAGGACCTGTGCGGCGAGCGCCTCGCCCTTGAAGAGGAAGCCGTCGGAGCAGGTGCCGCGCATGCCAAGTGCGTTCCACTCTATAGTGCGCTCAAGCCTGTATTGATCCCTGAGGAAGACCGTCAGCACTTGGTTGGAGGAGGCGGCCTCGGAATGGCTGCGCGAGGTGATCAGGATCGCATCGGCATGGGCACCATAGGAGATGACGGTTGCATCCTTCTCCAAAAAACAGGTGTCGCCCTCGAAGTTGAGGGCGCAGATGCTGTTGCGCAGATTGCCGCCGATCCCGCGTTCCGACGTCGCCGAGGCCAGCAGAAGCTGTTCGCTAGCGATACGGCGCATGAAGTCCCGGTGCCAGTCGCTGCTGGCGCCGTGTTCTACCAGGCTCGACAGCTTGATCTGGTGCATGGCGAAAACCATGGCGCTGGCAGCACAGGTCTGCCCGAGGATCGAGCAGAGCTCGGCGATCTCTGTGATCGACGCACCCTCGCCACCAAGATCGGTGGGGATCTGGATCGACAGAAGCTTCTCGGCCCGCATCGCCTCCACCGCCTCGCGCGGGAAGCGGCCTTCGATGTCGACAGGATCGGCATATTTGCCGGCGATCGCCGAGACGCGCGCGGCACGCACCGCCGCGTCTGCGGCCCTGGCTTCCATCAGAGCGCCCTCGACGTTCATCGGACGACCTTTCGGCTATTAAGGATCATGCAGACTGTCTTTTCGATGGCAACGATGCTGGCAAAGGATTTACGGTTCAGCAGATTGTCGGGAAACTCGATATCGAAAGCCTCTTCGATGCCGAGCATGAGTTGCACCGACGCAAAGGAAGACAAGCCCGCCGCATAGAGATCGGCGTCGTCGGCAATCTGATCCATCGTGACGGGGAGCGCGCCACACTTGGCCAGCAAATCGCGAATAGTCTCATTCATCCCGTAGGCCCTCTGGGCAATCCGCAAACACTATGACAGTCGCGCCGTCTTATCCTGAGCCGAGAAGAAATAGGGAAAGCCCACCTAAGGGGGCGCCGATACTCGGAAGGTTGGACCCGATTGGAGCGCGTCGGAGCATTCATTTATTGCCCTCATGATACGCTTGCGACTGATAGCGTGCTTCCTGGCAATGATCGAAACGCTTACCCTTTTGGCGACCGCTCTGAGCGCGGCTAGACCGCCAGATGAGAAAGAGCATGCTTGCGAAATAAGCCACTTGAAGAAGGAGCCAAGCACCCATCGTTGTGACCACTACGCTGCGGATTGAATGCGAGACGAAGTAGCTCGTTAGGGCACTGGCGCCTACGAGGAGCAGCAGGAGGCAGAAAAAGCTTCTGAAGGGCAACACTGTTCTCCTGATTTGTTTGCAAGATCACGCAGCAACCTTGTCTGCGGCAACATGAGTCTGGCAGTTCTTCGGGCAGACGCGGGCACAGGCTCCGCAGCCGATGCAACGGCCGCCATGGTCGACGACCATGATCATGCGATTGAGCTCGCCATCGAAGTCGTCGTCCTGGCCGTCGCAGATGCCCAGGATTTCACCGCTGTCATCGATGCCGTAAAGGTGCATGACCTCGCGCGAGCAGACCTTAAAGCAGCGCCCGCAACCGATGCAGGTCGTGCCATCGATAGCGCTCAGATATTCCGGCATCCATCCGGAGCCGTCGCGGGTAACGAAAGGGCCCATCATCGTAAGTTCTCCAATGCGCCGAGCTCTCGCTTCGCAGCCTCCAACTCGGCAAAAACCCCGAACGTCTTCTCGGCGACCGCCATGATCTCGGTCCAGTTGACCGGGAGGTCCTCGGCTAGGTCGTGCAATTCCATCTTCGCATTGCCCGCCCGCGACTGCAGCTTGCGGACCTTCTTCTGCAGTTCCTCAAGGTCTGACATGATCTCCTTCCTCAAAAATCGGCCCCATCACGCCCGCGCCACATTGGGATAGACGTCGATGACTGCGATCGCATCGTCGACCATTTTCGTGCCTGCCTCGGCGAGTTTGCCAAGCGTCCCAAAACCGAACCGGTGGACGTCGCGCAGGGTCTTCGACAGAACGACCAACCGCCCAGTCGTGAGAAGCACGCGGCCGAAGCCCTCCTGGCCGATCAACATGATCGGCGATGCCACCAAGCCGGAGCGCTCCTCGATCACAAGCCCCACGCAGGCGTAAAAAATCTGGAGCCTCCACAGCACGTCCGGATCGGGATCGCCGATGATCGGGATCTGACGGCGCTGCTCCTTGGTGAGGATGAAGTCGGCCAACAGCTCGGCATCCGATTTGCCTTCCCACGCCCCATGAGTATCCTGAGCGCGGATCAGCCGTATGAGGCATCTGAGGAAAGGGGTGGCAAGGGCCCTATCCTCATTGACAGCAGGGCCATTCGTAATACCAGTCAATGTTTCCATGATTAGTCGTCCTCATCGTCGAACGGTTTCTTTTCGGCGGCGCCTGCTTCCGTTAGCACCTTGCGCAACCAGGGCGGCGGAGCCGTCCTCAGCATCGTCCGGGTTCGGGACAGTACGTCTTCGATTGATTGAGGATTGGGCACTTTGATCGGGTGGATCTTGGCCGAAACAACCTTGGCTGCCGAGGGCCCGCCAATGGCCAGACAAAATAGCAGGTGACAGCCCTTCAATGCCTCTACTTTCGGGGTAATGCGGTCGTCGCCCTCGGTGCGATGCTCCCCGCTCTCGTCGGAAACGTCTTCGAAGTCCAGGACTTCCACAAGTTTCCAGCCGTCGGGGCTCACGTCATAGACGGCGAAGCGCTTGGCCGATCCAAAATGGGCATTGAGGCTCTTCATATCTTGCGTGGCGATCGCTACACGCAAAGAACCTGATTTCCCTTTCGGCCCCGGTGGGTGAACCTCGTCAGTGACGAGAGAAAGTCGGCGGGCGGCTGTCATCTGGCACTTCTCGGTTACGGAATGGGTCGAGTGATTGAGGCGTCGGCGCGTGCTGGCTGGCCTGGAAGATATTGGCAACATCGAAGATCAGGTCGCGCGTCCCCCGATAAAGCGTCGTTAGCCTGTGCTGGCTGCCGAGTCGGTCGAAGATCGGGAAGCCCGCGCGCATGAGCGGAATGCCCAGGCGCTCGGCCGCCTGCCGTCCATGCGAATGTGTGACAAGCAGATCAGCGCCCGCTGCAAGACCTTCGAGATCACCAAGATCGCCGACCTGGACCTGCTCAGCCGGCACTTTCTCGAGAATTTTCGAGGTGCCGGTCGTGGTGACAGCCGCGGCGATCTCGGCCCCCATGCCGGTGAAGAACGTCGCGAGCTGGTAAAGTTGGTCCGGCTCGGCGGCGATGGCAATCTTTTTACCGCCGAAATGGAAATGTCCGTCGAGCAAGGCGTCCTGCAGCTGTGAGCGGCGACGGCGGATTCTCGCCGGCGCTGTAGCACCGGAAACCGACGAAAGCAGCGAGACGAAGCGATCTGTGTCCTTCAATCCTGTAAGCGACTGGAACAACGCGTAAGGCACTCCGGTCAGCCCCTGCAGTACCTCCGCTGGACGGCGCATATGTTCGCAGATTGCGATGCACTGCATCGCCGTTCCAAGCTCCTGGATGTCCTTGACGGTGGTTCCGCCATAGCTGGTCGGCACCCAACGATCGTCAGGCACCGTACCGTCGAGCGAGCCGGAGAGGTCGGGTAGAATCACTGCCTTAAGCCCGAAGCTTTCTACCGTTTCGCGCAAATGCTCGATGTCGGCGACGGTGAGATTCCACCCTGGCAGGATTGCGATCTTCTTCGACTGCCGCGCCTGCTCACCCGGCAGTGTAATCCTTTGGATCATGGCAGTGACCGCCCTGGCCCAGCCCTCCTCGATCGCGCCATCGAAATCCGGCGTGTTGGCCAGCACGATCTCGGTGCCCGCGAGTTCTCTGGCCCGCAGCATTTTGATGTTCGAGAGATCCCTTGCGAAATCTTCGCCACGGGTTTCCACCAGCGCCGTTGTACAGACCCCGATCAGCTTCGGGTTCGTGCGGGTTTTTAGATTGAGGATCGCCTCTTCGAGATGGTCCATGCCGCCGAGGATCGTGGCCACCTCGTCCATCGCCGTCGTCTGCAACGGAATGACTTCCTTGAAGTGCCGCACGAGAAGTACCAGCGCGAAGCTGGTGCAGCCTTGGTTGCCATGGAACAACGGTATCGCACCACTGACCCCCAGAAAGGCGAGGGCGGCGCCAAGCGGCTGCGATGACTTTAGCGGATTGACCGCCGCCGATTTGGTTTGGGGAAGAATACGGGTCATAGGCTTTCCTCAGCGCTTGCCGAAGCCAACAGTTGCGGTGCGGATTTTTTTTTGGCGTGGACTGTCTCGGGTCCGCCCTGCGTACTCGGCAGCTCTTCCTCGGCACCAGGTTGGTATTCCCAAGGTGCCGGCTCCCGCACCTCACTCCAGATCGGATTGTGAATGGCAAGGTCGATCTGGCGTACGAGTTCTACCATGCCGTCATAACCAGCATAGGGATGGTGCCGCTCCTGGTTGATATCGAGCCAAGGGGTCTTGGCCTTCAGCGCAATGAATTGCGTGCGCCCGCCCGAGAGCATAATGTCGGCTTTATGGTCCGCGAGCATGGTGTAAAGCTCGCGCGGCGCCATCGACTCGAACATGTGGTTCTCGTCCTTGAGAGCCTGCTTGATGCGTTCCTTGTCTTCGACCGTCGATTTCTTGACCGAGGTACCGACGATCTCGATGCCGATCTCCATCAGTGCATGGACAACCGACCAGGACTTCACACCGCCGGTGTTGAGCAGCACGCGCTTGCCTTGGAGCCTCGGCCGGTATGCTGCGAGTTTCTTCCACGCAATCGCCTCCTCCTCCTCGATCAGTGCCTCGGTGCGCTTAAGGATTTCCGGATTGGCGCCCTTCGCCACGAGCAGTTTGGCGATCTGCCTGAGTGCTTCCGAGGTGTCGGTGATACCGTAGAAGGAGCCCTCGAAGAATGGGATGTCCCAGCGCTCCTTCATCTCGCGGGCGAGATTTATGAGTGCCGTCGAGCACACCAACATCGACGCCTTGGCGCGGTGCGCGCAGGCAACATCCCGGTAGCGCGCGTCGCCCGGAATGCAGGCGCGCACCCGGATGCCGAGGCGATCAAGGAGCGGCTTCACCAGCCAGAACTCGCCGGAGAGGTTGAATTCGCCAAGGATATTGATGTCGTAAGAACCTACATCATCAGGTTCCACCGTGCCGATGACATGGTCCAGCAACGTCTCGCCGGCAAGCTTGTTGCCAAGATTCTTGGAACCGACGAAGCCCGGCACATTGACCGGCACCACCGGCAAGCCGAACTTTTCCGAAGCGCGCTTGCAGACCGCCTCGATATCGTCGCCGATCAGCGCCGTCACGCAGGTCGAATAGACGAAGATCGCCGGCGGCGCATACGCTTCGTTGATCTCGCGGATTGCTTTGAACAGCTTCCGCTCCCCCTGCCCCATGACCACGTCGAGTTCCGTGAGGTCGGTTGTGAAGCTCGTGCGCCAAAGCATCGGCCCGGACGAAGCCGAGCCGCGGTTGTCCCAGGAGTTGCCCTCGCAGGCAAGTGGGGCATGGATCAGATGCGCGACGTCGGTGATCGGCTGCAGCACGATCTTGGCGCCGTCGAAAGCGCAGCCGCCGGCTGCCGCTCCGGGTATCAGCGGCTTCGAACAGCCGCTTTTGCGCGCCTTGGCATCCTTGCTGCGGTTCTTCTCGCATGCGGGCTCGTTGAAGACATCCTGGATTTTAGCAGTGAGCGAGGGCATTGCGCCGGGTCTCCAAGTCCAAATGAAGTCGGCCGGCCTAAACAGGGCCGACCGCCGCTCTTAGCGGGTCAGATCATAAGAATAGTCCGTCACACCCGGCTCGCTCGTCTCGCGATCGAGCTTGTCGAAGATCTTGTCGAGGATCATCGTTAAGACGCGCAGTCCGCCCAGGTAACCCATGAGCGGGAAACGGTGGTGATGGTGTCGGTCGAAAATAGGAAAGGTCAGCCGGATCAACGGGGTGCCGGTGTCGCGCTCGAGATACTTACCATAAGAATTGCCGATTAGCAGGTCCACGGGTTCGGTGAAGAGCAGCGAGCGCAACGCCCAGAGGTCCTTACCCGCCCAAACCTGGGCATCCTTGCCAAAGGGCGAGGCTGCGAGCAGTTCCTTCATCTCGGCTTCCCAGGCCGCCGTTCCGTTGGTAGCGAGGCAGTGGGTCGGCTCACCGCCGGTTTCCATGACGAACCGGGCAACGGCGTAGACGAAGTCGGGATCACCGTAGATCGCGTATTTCTTGCCGTGCAGCCAGGCCTGACTGTCCGCCATAGCGTCGACAAGTCTGCCGCGCTCCAGGCCGATTTTCCCGGGGATTTCCTTGCCGGAAATCTCCGAGACCTTCATCAGGAATTCGTCAGTCGCCTTGACACCAAGCGGATAGTGGAACGAGGCCGTCGCCTGACCGACCTCGTTGCAGTATTCCAGCGTTTTGCGGGTGTTATAGTGCTGCAGCGATAGCGTCGCTTCGGCGTTTAATGCCGACTTCACGTCCTCGATCTTCGTTCCGCCGTCATACATGCGGTACATACCGTCCGACGGCGTGTCGAACTGGTCGGAGGCATCCTGGATGAAAATGTAGAATACGCCCATTATGTCGAGCAGGCGCTTCAGTTCGCGATTGTTGCCGACGCAGAAGCCGTCGAAGCCGGGAATGATGTTGATGGTGCTAGCAACTTCCTTGCGCTCGCTGCCGTTCCAGAAATGCTCCAGCACACCTTTCACCATGCTGTCGTAGCCATCGATATGGCTGCCGACGAAAGCCGGGGTGTGGGCGAAAGGAACATCGAAGTCGGGCGGGACCGAGCCCTCACTCTTGGCGTTTTCGATGAAGCTATGCAGGTCGTCACCGATGACCTCCGCCATACAGGTGGTCGATACAGCAATCATTTTCGGGTCGTAGAGCGCATAGGTATTGGCGAGCCCGTCGACCATGTTCTTCAAGCCGCCGAACACCGCTGCATCCTCGGTCATCGAGGACGAAACCGCTGATGACGGCTCCTTGAAGTGCCGCGACAGATGCGAACGGTAATAGGCAACGCACCCCTGGCTGCCGTGAACGAAGGACATGGTCCGCTCGAAGCCTGCGGCCGCGAACACGGCACCGAGCGGCTGGCAGGCCTTGGCCGGGTTCACGACGAGGGCTTCGCGGGCGAGGTTTTTTTCGCGGTATTCCCAGGTCTTGGTGTACTCGCGTTGATCGGTAACGATCTGGTCCGGGTGGGGGCATTCAAAATTCAGCTTCTTCTCGGCAAGCATCTGCCTATATTCCGGCTCGCGGAACAAGGGAGCATGGTCGAGAACTTTTTCGGCCGACTGCGGCATGGTGGTCACCTTTTCCTTCTGGCGCGCCGGGCGGGCGGCACAGGACCTCGAGACGTTTCAGGTTTCCCGCGGATCAAGGGTCGCGGGCGTTCATCTGCCCCCTGCTCCTGGGAGGCCAGTTTCTTATTCGGCCGCTACCGCCATCGGCGGCGCGACTTTTTTCTTCCACGGGGCGTCGTAAAGGTCCCAGACAGGATTGTTGATGGCCAGATCCATGTCCCGGGCGAAAATGGCGAAGCCGTCATAGCCGTGATACGGTCCGGAATAATCCCAGGAGTGCATCTGACGGAACGGGATGCCCATCTTCTGCACCGGGTACTTCTCCTTGATGCCGGAACCAACGAGATCAGGGCGGATCCCCTCGATGAACTTTTCCAGCTCGTAACCGGTTACGTCGTCATAGATCAGCGTACCCTTGTTTACGTAATGGCCGGTGCGCTGATAGTCATCGTTGTGGGCGAACTCGTACCCGGTGCCGACGATCCTCATGCCGAGGTCCTCGTAAGCCGTGATGACGTGGCGAGGGCGTAGGCCGCCCACATAAAGCATCACCGTCTTGCCTTCGAGGCGCGGCTGGTACTTGGCGATGACCGCATCGACCAAGGGTCGGTACTTGGCGATGACAGCCTCGGTCTTGTCGACGATTTCCGGCCCGAAATGCTTAGCTATCTCGCGCAGAGAGGCTTCGATCTGGGAGGGACCGAAGAAGTTGTATTCCATCCAGGGAATGCCGTACTTTTCCTCCATGTGCCGGCAAATGTAGTTCATTGAGCGGTAGCAGTGAATGAGGTTGAGCTTGGCCTTCGGCGCCCGCTCCACCTCAGCGAGCGTTGCATCCCCCGACCAGTTGCCGACCACGCGTAGTCCGACCTCCTCCAAGAGAATGCGCGTAGCCCAGGCGTCGCCGCCGATATTGTAGTCGCCGACGACGTTAACATCGTAAGGGCCGGCCTCGAACTCCACTTCCGTCTTGTCAAAAACCCAGTCGCGGATCGAGTCGTTGGCGATGTGGTGACCGAGCGACTGCGATACGCCGCGGAAGCCTTCGCAGCGCACGGGCACGATCGTCTTTTCGTGCTCCTTGGCTTTCTTGCGCGAGACGGCCTCAATGTCATCACCAATCAGGCCGATCGGGCATTCGGACTGCACGGAGATGCCCTTATTCAGGGGAAACAGTTCTTCTATCTCGTCGATGACCTTTTCAAGCTTCTTGTCACCGCCGAAAACGATGTCCTTTTCCTGGAAGTCTGAGGTGAACTGCAGCGTCACGAACGTGTCGATGCCCGTCAGGCCGACGTAGTAATTGCGGCGTTGCGACCAGGAATAGTGACCGCAACCTACCGGCCCGTGTGAGATGTGGACCATATCCTTGACCGGGCCCCATACCACGCCTTTGGAGCCGGCATAGGCGCAGCCTCGGATCGTCATCACGCCCGGAATGGACTTGATGTTCGATTTGACGTCGCATTCGGAAAGGGCCTTTCCCTCTTGGCCCGGCTGGTCGCCGCTGGTTGCGACGCTGAGGTGCTTCTTGCGGCGCTTCGCCGACTTGTCCGGATATTGTGACAGCACTTCCCCTATAAGCTTCTCATGGAGAGCGCTGTCATTTTCGTAATCAAGGCTCATGGGCCTTTGCCCCCTTTCAAGGTTCGGATAACGCCCCGCCGGCGAGGCATCGTTCGTGGAAGGGCGCGCCGGGTGGTCCAATGGGCCGGCGCGCCCTGTCGACAGCGGCGATTATCGGGCGGCCGCCACCGTCGCTTCCTTGGCCTGAAGTTCGGCAAGCATTTGCTCGTCAGTCTTCATGATGCCGAAATCAAGCAGCATGTCCTCGAGCTCCTCCATGGTGATCGGAGTCGGAACGGTGCCTTGGCCCGAATTGGCATGGATCTTCTCGGCCAAAGCGCGATATTCCCCTGCCTGCTTGGAGTCCGGCGCGTACTGGATCACGGTCATCTTCCTGAGTTCGGCGTGCTGGACGATGTTGTCACGCGGCACAAAGTGGATGAGCTTGGAATTGAGTCTGGCAGCCAGCGCCTCAGAGAGGTCGAGCTCGCGATCCGTCTGGCGCTCGTTACAGATCAGGCCGCCGAGCCGCACGCCGCCTGAGTGGGCATATTTCAGGATGCCCTTGGCGATGTTGTTGGCAGCATAGAGCGCCATCATCTCGCCGGACATGACGATGTAGATCTCCTGAGCCTTGTTCTCACGGATCGGCATCGCGAAGCCGCCGCACACCACATCGCCGAGCACATCATAGGAGACGTAGTCGACATCGTCATAAGCGCCGTTCTCTTCGAGGAAATTGATCGAGGTGATGACGCCGCGGCCGGCGCAGCCGACGCCCGGCTCCGGACCGCCGGACTCCACGCACTTGATACCTTTGTAGCCGGTCTTGAGCACGTCCTCGAGTTCGAGGTCTTCCACCGAACCTTCCTGTGCTGCGAGATGCAGAACCGTGTCCTGTGCTTTCGCGTTCAGGATCAGGCGGGTGGAGTCGGCTTTGGGATCGCATCCGACGATGAGGATTTTCTGCCCGAGGTCGACGAGCGCCGCGAGCGTATTTTGAGAAGTGGTGGACTTGCCGATGCCCCCTTTGCCGTAGAATGCGATTTGACGCAAATCTGACATATTGCCTTCCTTCCTTCGTTCCATCCATCGCGAGTGCCGGTCGACAGTTCCCGCCTCGCAATAAATAGTTTCAATACGCGTGCCAATTTTGTTTGACCGGGGCGAAGGAAAGATTCTTTTTTGTTTTTCAGCTACTTAGTGCGACCAATATCAAGAGATTTGGCTAAACAAGCCTATGTCGCTGACCGGACAAAACCCACAGACGGTTGTCGACATGGCTTACTTGAGACCGCTGTAGGTCGATCTCGCGGAGAGAGGACGACGACTGACAGCGAGATAAAGGAGCTTTCAAATGGCGACAATCGCACATCGAAGCTTCCCAATGGAGAAAGGGGCGTAGCTTACGATTCCGCAAACACCGAGGGAGATCGAACGCGAACATGAATTTGATAGGTACCTGCGCTGAACGTCTTTTTCGGGTGTAAGACGACATCGGGCAGGTTGCGCCCTCTTCGGGCGCGGCCCAGGAAAGGCGCGACGATAATGGCTCAGCAGCCGCGTCCGCGAAGGTACGCCAGATAAGAAATGTCGCTCGAGCCTATTGCGTCCCGCAGCAGCGGCAGCCACTTTCCAGCGAAGGCGAGTAAGCCCAAGCCTTGGTCGATCGGGCTACAGAGGCTCAAAGACGGCAATCAGCTGACCAGCCCGCCCGAGACGCTGCTTACGCAGCTGGGCTCTGAATGCGTGTCTTATATCGAGGCCAACCCATTTCCCGCGCGGGAGCAGACGAACCTTGCGTCCGCTGTGAAGCTATCCGCGCTGCGCTCTCACACTGGGTCGGGTTGACCCGCTCCATCGACGACGGTCGCATCGAGAACGAATATCACATCGTCGAACGCTCGATGCTGCGGATCGCCCTCAACAGGAAAATCCCTCTTCGCCGGTTCCAACGCCGCGACCGAACAATGGGCAACCATTCCTTCGTTGATTGACCCTCAGTCTCCGACTCAGAGCCTCAGCTCTCTTCAATGAGTCCGCAGCCAGCAAGGGCTGAGACATAATCGTACACGTCACCACCGGTGACGTCATACCGTTCTGCCTTAAGCTCGCTCAGTATTCTCCGCATTGTATGTTCGCCGTCGAGTTTTGAAATCATAACGGCGACCCAAGGCGGAGGAGACTGGATGAGCTTTTTTGATTTTCCGGGGATCTTTCCGACGCAGATACTCCCGTCCTCTGCTACCAACACCTGATGAGAACGCTTTAATAAAGGTTTAAAGTAATTCACGAGGTGCCTCACTCAAAAACGAGGGTCGACTTCGCCACAGGTTTACAGCCTGGACAAGCACAAAGTCGCCTTTGTTGCAGTATTGACTCTTTTTCGCCAATAGCAAAAATGCGCTTCTCAAGGTCCGAAAATACAATGTCGTTCATGCTCCTTTCCTCTCTTCCTTAAGCCACATCATAGTTGGTGACATTTCGAGCGTATCAAGAAAACATCTTTTTTGACGCGGCTTCGCGAGGGGCCAGACGGTTGCGATGGAACACTCCTGCACTACGCTTGACCGTTTCGGCCGAGCACTTGCTGACACCAAGCTCACATCCCTCGCCACGAGGAGACTCAAAAATCGTGCCAGCTGCGCACAGAGCTTGGAAAACGTTTTTGTTCAATGGCTTAAGCGAGGCTGCATCAGCAAGCTGGTCGAATAGTATCGTGTCGCGGATTCGACCAACTCGGCAGCGCCGCGTCCTCCTCCGTGCCGATCAACCGGAAGCCGAGGGGAAGCCGTCGAGCAGCTTGAGCGCTGGTTGAAATGGCACTTGCGCGTGACCTCGAGGCAGGCGCAAGCGGCGGGCCTTGCGCGGGCTGCTCGCCGCGGAAAACGATATCTAGAAAGCTGAAAAAAGCCCACGTAGCAGCCACGTATGATTTGCATTGTCGGTGTAATCAATTACCGGGCAGTTCACGTCGAGCGCGATAGCGCTGGACCTCCGGAAGAATGACGCCGGTGAGGAGCGTCGCCCACCGAAATCGAATTCGCCATGCCCGACCGTGTCGCCACCATAGTCACATGAGGCTCTGTCGTCATGTAGGCGGCGAGCGTCGTTTTGCGCCACAGGCTGCCTCTCGGGTTTGCGGCATCCCGCCAGAACCTGTTAAGGTATCGACCGCGGCAGGTAATCAGGGTGACCTTGGCCCGTCGAAACTCGCTGCCAAGCGTGTCGCGGTCGCCCCTCGAGCCGCGGCCCACCAAAGTTTGGCAGAGTTCTCGCCGATTGATTGGCGTACCAGACAATGGCCTTCTCGCCATCGATGTCTTCGAGCCAGGGACTTGGATCATTTTCGGGCATTTAGCTTCGGGCGAGGTATATTTCGGTCAAGATCCGAACTACTTCGGATCGAAAATCACTCCGTCGTCCGAGAAGGCGGCAATTCTGTCACTTCGGGCCCATGACCTAGCGACTTGTTGACCTCCGGGATGATCTTGTCTCCCCAGAGCTCGATTTGCCGCAGCATCGTCTTCTGGTCGAAATCTCCCAATTGGGTCTGAATAGCGATCTGGTTCGGTTTCAGGATGTCTATCTCTTCCAACAGCCGATCGATCACATGATTCACGCTACCGATCGGCAGGTTTTCGCGCATCGTCTCGAAGGACAGGTCCTGCTGCGTCGGCGTTTCATGCAGCAGATAGCCATCTAGGCTTTGCTGACGGCGCAGAAGAAGGGCTTCGGACAAGCGGCGTTGGAAGCGGGCATTATCGAGATAGCTGTTGATCTCCGCCTCGTCGTCGCTGGCATAGCAGCAGCGCAGCAGCGATATCTTGGCGTCCGTAACATTCTTACCTTTTGAAACTGCTGCTTTCTCGATGCTTTCGCGCAGCGTGCTCAAAGTGTCCAAGCCGTCGTGGAATGCTGTGACGAAGAGATTGTGTCCCTCACGATAAGCTCGGCCCATGCTGTATCCCGTCGCTGTCGCGATCCAGATTGGCAGTGTTGGCTTCTGGGCTGTGCGCACCGAAATCGCTGTTGGAGGTATCTTCTCATACCGCCCGTCGTGCTCGAAAATCCTCTGATTGAGACCCTTGAGAAGGATGTCCAGATATTCAGAAAAGACAGACGGCGCCTCATTGACATTGACGCCAAAGCGCTCGAACTCGAACTGCTGGTATCCCGAGCCGACGCCGAGCTCGAGCCGGCCGTTCGAAACAATATCGGCCAATCCGATCTCGGAGAGCAGGCGAAGCGGTTGATAGAGCGGCAGCACACAGACCGCGGTGCCGAGGCGAATAGTGCTTGTCAGTGCGGCGCAGTGCGCCACCATCATCAACGGCGACGGAATTAGGCTGTAATTGTTGAAGTGGTGCTCGGCGAACCATGCGGTGTTGAAGCCAGCCTGCTCCGAAACGACTGCCTGTTCGATGGAGTTGCGGATGACCTCGTGGGACGATTGATGATAGCCGCGCCGAGCGGCCAAGAGGAATGTCGCGAATTCCATGGTGTTTCCCTGTTTACGGCAGATTAGCGGTCACGGGTGCGCCAGCCTTGGTAGCGGCGTAGCCGATTATCCTTCCGCAAATCGCTTGCCATTCGACGATCACAGGCGCGCACAGAAGACCTCGAACGACTCCGTCTCCAATTCGGAGCATTTCGCTCATCGATGGAGACGCCACCCTCGATCCCGAACCGCGCTTCGGGAGAATCGCGCAGCTGGATCTGTTCGCGTCTGAATTTTTGGCCTCGATGAGCCGCAGCCAGCCACGTGGAAAACAGTCGAAATCATTCTTCGGCCTCCGCTAAATCTTCTGTGTTCGTCGACGAATCCCGCATCCCCGGACGAGGTCCAACGTCCACGTAAAGCGTTGAGCAGTTGATGTATATGCGTCAGACGATGCCAGGAAAACGCTGTGTCAGCGACCTCTTCCGGCTGTCCCAGCTTTCCGTCGGGATGCACGTCTGATTGATGTCCAGTCGATGTTGCCGAGCTTTACCAACTGGGCGACACCAGGCGTGTGGCTGTAGCCAGGAGCGACGGTGGCTGTCCCGATCAGGTTTACTGCCAAGACGCGTTGGAAGGCGCCCATAGTCGTGTCAACGGTCGCGGCCATAGTGGGCCCTATGGCGTTGTTGACGAGCACGCCAACTTGGCCAAATTGTGCTTCAATCCGTTCATGAATCGCAAGAGATTCTCCTCTCGCGCGACATCGAACTTAAAGCCCAGATGCGGGTCGCCGAGACCACGGGTAAGCTCAAGCACGCCGCTGCCAGGAGGTCCACGGCGAGGACAATATCTCATCACCGGCAAGGACCTCGACCCAGAGCCCGACCGATCCCGCCTGCGGCGCCTGTGATGATGATGATATGTCTTGCTTGTTTCATGGGGGCAACCTCGCGCCATGGATCCTAATGATCCGTCGCGGTACTGCAGCACGTCGCGCTGGCAAGGAGTTTCCGTTTCAGTAGACGTTGTGCGTTCCATCGATCAAGGCTCACCTTCATTTATGCAGCGCTTGCCCAGAGTGTAGACCGGGTCATCTGGATGCAATCCTCCGATCGGCTGCCGGGGGCCGAACCGCTCCTTCTCGGATGCCGCGGACAGGCTCTGTTCCTCGACCAAATCATAGACCACCGTCCGTTCGGCAATTCGCCAGTCCCCTCCCCTCTTCTGAAATAGATCACAATATCGACCGCAGATGAGGACCTGACGTAGCGTCCCGACACCGTCCGGGGCGCGTTGCAGTGCGGCGAAGTAGCTCTCGACAGCGGCCTCTGCCGGGCTAATGAACTCAATCAAAATGTTCGTGATCTGATGGATGTTGCGCGGTCCGGTCTTGAAGACGCCCAGCGCGAACTCAACGAAGCCCTCTGCCGAGCCTGAATAGGCCCCGTGGCTGTCATGCGCATCGGGCCAGTAGGAACCCCGTAGCGCCGCCTCATCCGCGCGGTCTATTCCGCGGCAGTACCGATAGAGACAGTCGCGGATCGCCTCGCGGTCGAGCAATTCGGTAATTTTCTTGTGCTTCATCGCTTCGTCGCAAATCTGAGATTGGAAGAGGCGTTTTCGCGTCTAGTTGCGCACCCGAGGTTCGACTGTTCGGCGGTTTACGCAGTCGCACTGAAGGCAAACCCTCCTGCCGCTTGGGCCTGCATGCGAAACAGCTGCCGTAGAAGTTGACCCAGTGGCGTAGCTGAACGGGTACGGTGTCTGGACAGAGACCAGCGCCGTCATATACCGGTGACGTTCAATTTAACTCCCGCAGTGTTGATTGAACAAAAGGCGATCAAGCAATACATCGGAGGTGCTATCGATTTCCAGCGCACGTTCGGGGCAGGATCGAGCGCCTCGTGACGCGAGCAGTTCGTCTTTCTCCTCAACATCGATATCACCGGGCAGTATGTAGCCGTCGTCATTAAGGTTGAAGATGTGGGGCGCTTGCGCCCAGCATCGAGCATGACCTTGGCATTTGGCATTGTGGACGATGATGCGCATGCGGTACCTCTATATCTGTGTCCCCGCGCCAATGGTCAGGACCAGTCCAGGATTAGATTCTCGATTCCGAACACATGACCGCCATAGGTGATGGGCGCCGTACCTTCCTTGATACGGAAGTCGGGGATGCGAGACAGCCACTCCTCCAGGCAAATGACGATCTCCCGCCGGGCAAGGTGCGAGCCAAGACAACGATGGGGACCGTAGGCAAAAGCGGTGTGGCGATTGTCTTCTCGCGCCAAATCGATCGTGTTGGGACATTCGAATTCCGCGGGGTCACGATTCGCAATCATCGTGGCGCAGGAAATATAGTCCCCCTTACGGATCGGCGCGCCTTCGAAATCGATATCTTTCGTTGCTACGCGGATCATCTGCACTGTCGAATAGGCGCGCAGCAATTCTTCGGCTGCGAGCACCGTTCGACCCGGTTCACTCCGCAGCAATTCCTGGTCTTTGGGATTGCGCGCGAGATAGGCCAGGTCAAAGCCTATCGCCGTTGCGACTGTATCGAGTCCCGCGACGAACAGAAGCACGCCAATGCCGCGGATTTCCTGGTCTCTTAGCGGGCGGCCATCCACCTTTGCCTGCACGACGAAGGTCATGAAATCGTCGGCCGGTACCTTGCGACGCATGGCTGCAAGTTCGTCGATAAACGCCAGAATTGTGCGAGCGGCTGCTATTCGTTTGATGCCGTCGCCGTGGAGCAGATCCTTCCCCCAGCCGACAAATGTGTCGAGTCGCCCATCGGATAAGCCCAGAAAACGAAGGAAGATGCTGACCGCAAAAGGAAAGGCTAAATCCTTCATCACGTCGCAACTTGTGCTCGACGCGGAGATCATGTCGATCAGCGCGACCGCACGCTCACGGACAGCCGGTTCCAGTGCCATCACCCGCTTGGGCGAAAGCAGCGGATTGAGGAGTGAGCGAAACAGGCCGTGCGCAGGGGGGTCGAGTTCAAGCGGGATCAACGGCCAGTTTTCGCCGAGCGCGGAAGCGAAAAGGCTGCGATGGCTGGAAAAGGTTGCGGTGTCTTGCAGCAACCTACGCTGATCTTGGGCACGAGTGATGACCCAGGTACCTCGGCCATCGCGCGTGTTGCAGGGGGAATAAAAGATTGGCGGCCCATCATGGACGCAAGCGACAGCTAAATGCGGATCCCCGTTTTTAGTGCGTTGCATAGCAGGAGACGTGAACAGGCTGAAGTCCCTTACCATTTCGGGCGGGACATGATCCGGAACTGCGTTGCTCACCACTAGGTTTCTCCTGTCAGCAAACCACCCACCAGGCTGCGCGGCGCGGCGCGTTGCTCATCCGACAATATTGTAAGCCCCTCGCCGGGATACGACTTTCTCGGTGAAGAGCGTGGCTTGGTCGCTGGCCCAGCGATCGACACTCGTATTCCACGGGTTTTGCATCCCACCGATAGGTACGATGTGACGCAGACCTGAATTGTTACTTTCCTTCGTTCTCATCCGTAGCGGTCACTGACGAAGTGAATAGATCGACAACACTCGCAGCCTCGATCCAAAACTCATGCCAATTTGACTCATCGAGCCGAGATACCAATTTTGCCATTGCTTTTTCGGTATTTAGCCTGAGGCGAAACAAAGAGATTGGCTGTGCTAGCCTGTGTCGTGCCAGACAAATCGGACAAAGATTTGGACGCGCGTTTGAAACGAGAGTTGGTTAGTTCGCAGTCGCGATCCCTGCCGACACGCACTCCGCCGAAGCTGTCCGCCATCACATAAAGGCGATGATTGCCCCAGAAACGCTCGATGATGTGCTTTCCGACGAGGGGATCGTTGCCCGGCTCAAGGAAACCGGCATCTCCATCGCTCGCCGCACCGTCGCAAAATATCGCGAGGTGATGAACATCCCCTCGTCCGTGCAACGCCGCCCGGAGAAGCGCGCCGGTTTGTGTTGATGACGGCTAAGGCATGACGCTCTCATACCTTTGACGGAAGCGTTCTTAACCTAACTCGATCCCTTCCTTGGTCAGTGCGAGGCGGCTGTTGCCTTCCTCTGCGCCGAAGCAGTCTTTGAGATCATTGCACTCCCGGCAACTGGGCGCGGTACACAGCGAAAAACCTTCAGCCTCGCAGAGCTTGCGGTAGAGGTACTTCTTCCATCTCATCTTTTGGGTATTGCCGGACGCCAGCTTCGGGAAATGTGTGGCAAGCAAGCGGCTGAGCTCGGCCTGGTTGGAGAGGCCGAGGTCCTGCCAGAGATGGTCGTTGCGTAAAGCACGCCGGGCGATGATCTTGGCAAAGCGGGCGCTCGTAATGTCGTCCGCGCGGGCATGCGCCAGCAGCATGCCGCGCAGAAGTTCTTCCTCCGGGCCTAGCGCGGGATCGCTCACCTTTTCTAGGGAGAAGGTCGGGGCAAGCCTTTCGGGGAAAAGGCGGGTTAGGATATCGTGCAAATCGGCACGCGAAAGGCCGGTTGCCTCGGTCGCCGTCGCCTCGCCAGCATCGATTTCCTCCAGCGCGCGCGAAAAGACACAGGCAAGCACATATTCGTCGAAATCCACCTCCACGTCCATCCGCGGCAAACGCCCGGTGCTGGACGACTGGCGTCGTCGCCGATTGGGCTGGTTGGACATTCTGACTCCGTGGGGGATGCCCTTTTCCCAAAAACCGCGCATCCGAGGCTTATCTGACATTGGGCTTACGTTCCTTCGTTCCATTGGTCGATGTCATATCGGTCGGCTCCCGCCGCTTTGTGACGAAGGGGAATTCAAGAATTGTGCCAGCTCGCAAACGAAGCTTTAGAAAGCAATTTATCCAGCTTTCCCAACGACCT
>NZ_HF536778.1:91147-100738 GCF_000312665.1 Rhizobium mesoamericanum STM3625
GGTTTAATCAACGGGGGAGCTGAGGCCAAATACCAGATCTCGCCTAATGGACAAGTCCGACAGCAGACATTGGTTCCCCGGCATTTTGCGCAGAACTGCGACGAACTTTCATCCGGCGGAGATGAGGGCCTCGGCCGGAAATTGGCGCACAGAGATGCCTTGGCAGAAGTGTCGGAATCGACCCGTCTTCGGGATTTCCGATGACGTGGGACATCCAGCACCGGGTGGCAGAGACATCCTCCTGTTCCCGAGTGTCTTCTCTCTTTGGCACGGTACATGCACGGTCATCCGCGACCGCGCCATCGACTAAGGAGAAATCATCGCATGATCACGCTCACCGAAAATGCCGTCACCGTCATGAACTCTGCGCTTTCCCAAGCCGCCGAACAGGTGAAAGGTTTTCGCATCATGGTCGAGGCGGGCGGCTGCGCCGGCTTCAAATACGTGGTGGGGCTGGAGAGCTCCGCGCGCGAGGGCGACGCGGTCGTCGAAACAGATGGGGTCAAGGTGTTCGTGGACTTAGGTTCCCAACGACATGTGGCCGGCATGACCATCGACTTCGTCACGGGGCTCGAATCCTCCGGCTTTGTCTTCGACAATCCCAACGCGCGGGAGAAATGCGCTTGCGGCAAGTCCTTCGGCTGATCACCGGATCTGAGGAAGGGCTATGCTGAACTATAGCGAAAAGGTCAAGGAACAGTTTTTCCATCAGAGGGATACCGGCGTTCTGCAAGCAGCCAGTGAGACCGAGGTACGTGCCATGGCCGGCGGCAGTGCGCTTGAATTGAAGAACAGAGTCGATCCGGTGGTGCAACCGATTATGTCCGCGAAATTTCAGATGCGCCGCTGCCTCTACGCTATCGTCCGCTCGTCGAAGCCTACCGAACTCATCATCGGCAAAATCGTCTATGAAGCACTCCGGATCACCAATCAGTATTTGGCAGGATTTTTCAATCGTCTGCCGCCGGAGACGATGCATTGTTCAGCGATTGGTTATGCTGCGACCGCCTTTTTCCGCGGTCGGGAATGCGTCGAGGATCGGGAGGCCGGCGCCTTCTTCTACAAAGACCTCGGTGTCGATGAAGTGTTGATCAGAGGGATGCCCTTATCAACAAGCTCACCACGATTGAGCGGGTCACTGACGACGCCAAGCCTCGCAGCCAGGTCACATGCTTCAAAGCCATCGAAGCAGTGGTTTTCCGGCTTCGCGCAGCGTTGGTCAACGAAGGCCACATTAAGAAAGAGGAGGCCTTCCCGACCGGCACAAAAGAGGTCCGCGCGCTCAAGAGCACGGCGCGGTCGGAGCCGCTGTGAAAGCAGCAATCGTTTCCGGGACCCGTACAACCGCGCCGCCCGAAACAGTTCAGGTCTCAGCGGGAAGGTCCGGCAAATGACGACGCTGCAGCGAATTCGACTGAACGGAACCGCTCCCGAGGGCATGCGTTCTCACCTGCGCGCTGACGGCGGAGACTGCGACCTTGTCGATGGCAACCGCGATCAGGCTACGTCAAACCGTTGTGCGCCGGGACCCCTGGTCTGCTTGCCTTGGTCACTATTAATCGATCCTCAACGAGACCACCGAGCCCTTAGCCCTTTGCGTCATTCCCATCCGCCGAGATTGCACTCATGAGATCTATCTATCTCGACAACAATGCAACGACACGGGTCGATCCTGAAGTGGTTGAAGCCATGCTGCCGTTCTTTACGGATCAATTCGGAAATCCTTCGTCGACGCACGCTTTTGGCTCCCCCGTCGGCGTGGCGGTGAGGAAGGCGCGCCGGCAGTTGCAAGCACTGATCGGCGCGGAGTTCGATGATGAGATCGCGTTCACCTCGGGCGGGACGGAAAGCGACAATGCGGCGATCCTTTCGGCGCTCGAGGTGATGCCCGACCGCACAGAGATCGTGACTTCCGCAGTCGAGCATCCAGCCGTGCTGTCGCTCTGCGCCCATCTTGAGAAGGCGCGCGGCGTCAAGGTGCACAGGATCCCAGTGGATCGCCATGGCAGACTCGATCTTGAGGCCTACGGGACCGCCCTCACTCATCGCGTGGCAATCGTTTCGATCATGTGGGCGAACAATGAGACGGGCACGATTTTCCCTGTGGCTATGCTTGCCGAGATGGCCAAGAAAATCGGCGCACTATTCCACACGGACGCGGTCCAGGCAGTCGGCAAGGTTCCGATGGACCTGCAATCGACTGCAATCGACATGCTGTCGTTATCCGGACACAAGTTCCATGGACCAAAGGGTGTCGGCGCACTCTATCTCAGACGGGGCGTGCCCTTCTCGTCGCTGATTAAGGGAGGCCATCAGGAGCGCGACCGACGCGCGGGTACAGAGAATACGCCCGGCATTGTAGGTTTAGGCAAGGCTGCCGAGCTCGCGTTGAAATTCATGGACGACGAGAACATACGGTTGAAGTCGCTTCGAGACCGCCTGGAGAAAGGTGTTCTCCAGCGTGTTCCAGACTCCTTCGTTACCGGCGATCGGCTGGAGCGGTTGCCGAACACGGCAAACATCGCCTTCCAACATGTCGAAGGCGAGGGTGTGCTTCTTCTTCTCAATCGTAGTGGCATTGCCTGCTCTTCCGCCTCTGCCTGTACCTCCGGTTCGCTGGAGCCGAGCCATGTCTTGAGGGCGATGGACATCCCTCATGCTGTGGCACACGCGACAATCCGCTTCTCATTCTCACGCGATAGCTGTGACGAGGATGTCGACCGTGTGCTCGAAGTTATAACTGGCATCGTGGAGAAACTACGGGACGGTTCCCGGTCTCGGCCACGTGGCTAAAAGCTGCAATCCGGTCCCTGCAAAGGAGAAGAGCAGGCGCTCATGAAACGACAAATCTTTCTCAACGATACGACCTGCAAGACGGCGAGCAGTCGCCCGGCGTTATATTCACTGCGGCAGAAAAGCCCGGGCTCGTTCAGTCACGTCGATTGCCGGGTCATCGCCAATGCAGTGGTCATCGAGGACGTCCCGCCCAGTGTCACCGTAATGGGCATCTCGGTCGCATCGGTGGATCGATCTCAGCCACCAGCCAATACGCGATCCAGTGCCGACGCGGCTGCCTTACCTTCGACCGCTTCTCATTCCTCGAACAGCGCATTTCGCAGGTTGCAGCGGCAGCTAGCGGCGAAATGGTCTCGAGATCACCGCTCACGATCAGGGAGAACCCAATGTGCCGTTGCTCAACTGACAGCAATCGCATCAATGTCAACGACATCCTCGAGCGGCTGAAGCGCCTGTCGGCTGCGGAGGAGTTCTTCGCAGTCCTTGGGGTCTCCTATGACCCGAAGGTTCTTGATGTCTCACGACTCCATATCATGA
Source organism: Rhizobium mesoamericanum STM3625 (assembly GCF_000312665.1). Lineage (GTDB taxonomy): Bacteria > Pseudomonadota > Alphaproteobacteria > Rhizobiales > Rhizobiaceae > Rhizobium > Rhizobium mesoamericanum. Next base: position 94,481 of record NZ_HF536778.1, read on the forward strand.
AGCGCATGGGGCAGTACCTAGCTTCAGAGGACTTCTCCGGTCTCCCCGACCGGGTGATCGCTACCCGGGCAGGCGCCATGCTGGAACGCGCCTACGATGATTTCGCGAATTCCCCGCCGCTCACGCACCGGGTCTTCAAGGTGCTCAAGGACCACGATCCGGACAACCCCGTCACACCGGGCCGCACCTTCGTCCCGTTGGACTCCTTCCTGAGGCCGTTCGAGAAGGAATGAGCGTGTCACGGTTGCGACACGACAATGTCGAGAAGTCGGCAAATCCAGCCATAGGGCCGCAAGAATTAAAAACGCCTGCATTTCAAAGGGATAGAGGAATGCAACGTAGTTGGCACTTATGATGCTTGCAAGGATATGAAGTGCCAAGCCCGCCATCCATATAGGGAGGGAGTAAGAAATCGCCATGCACATCGTAATCTGTATCAAGCAGGTGCCGGATTCCGCACAGATACGTGTCCATCCGGTGACGAACACAATCATGCGTCAGGGTGTGCCAACCATCATCAATCCCTATGACCTGTTCGCCTTGGAGGAAGCCCTTGAATTGCGCGACTGTCATGGCGGAGAGGTCACCGTGCTCACTATGGGGCCGCCCATGGCAGAGGACGCGTTGCGCAAGGCGCTCACCTACGGCGCCGACCGCGCCGTACTCCTGACGGACCGCCATTTTGCCGGCTCTGACACTCTTGCAACCTCATTCGCTCTGTCTCAAGCAATCGCGAAAATCGGAGAGACCTTCGGCACGCCTGACATCGTCTTCACGGGCAAGCAGACGATCGATGGAGACACCGCCCAAGTCGGGCCTGGCATCGCCAAGCGCCTCGACCTGCTGCAGCTCACCTATGTCGCGAAGATCGCTTCTATTGATCTCAATGCGCGTGAGATCATGGTGGAGCGTCGCTCGGAAGGTGGCACGCAGACGCTGAAGAGCAAGCTCCCTTGCCTCGTTACCATGCTGGAAGGCACCAACGAGATCCGCCGCGGCTCGCTCGACGACGCGCTGCGCGCCGCGCGCAGCGAGATCGTCAAGTGGAGTGCTGCCGACGCTGGCATTGAGGACCTCACCAAATGCGGCCTGCGTGGCTCGCCAACCGTGGTCAAGCGAGTCTTTGCACCTCCTGAGCGGGTGGAAAAGGCAGAGCAAATCGACACCACCGAAAAGACGCCGCGCGATCTCGCGGATGAGTTGATCGCCGGGATCTTCTCGCGCCAGCCGGCGCTGGAAGACGAACTTGCCTTCAACGGCGAGGCGTGAAGGCGAGGAGCGACGATATTGAGCACGAATCGAGAAACCCCTCCTCCAGCCGCTGGCCGCGCCGGCATGAAGAAGGAGCTGCCCGAGCAATTTAAGGCCTATCGGCACGTTTGGGTCTTTATCGAGCTGGAGCGCGGCCAGGTCCATCCGGTCTCCTTCGAGTTGCTCGGCGAAGGCCGCAAGCTCGCCGACAAGCTGGGCGTCCAGTTGGCCGGCGTCGTTCTCGGACCGCCGGGAGAGGCCACCTGGTTTGCCATCGCAGAGGCTTTTGCTTATGGCGCCGACCTTGCCTACATCGTCGAGACCCCACTGCTCACCGACTATCGGAACGAGCCTTTCACCAAAGCGTTGACGGATCTGGTTGTTACCCACAAACCCGAAATTCTGCTTTTAGGGGCGACGACGCTCGGCCGCGACCTTGCCGGTTCCGTGGCGACGACCTTGTTGACAGGGCTCACGGCTGACTGCACCGAACTCGATGTGGATGCGGACGGCTCCCTTGCGGCGACCCGGCCGACCTTCGGCGGCTCCCTGCTGTGCACAATCTACACGCTCAACTGCCGGCCGCAGATGGCAACGGTGCGGCCGAGGGTCATGGCAATGCCGCAGCGCGGGAATAATCAGGTCGGGCGTGTCATTCAACACAAAGTGCCGATGGTCGAGGAAGAGATCGTCACCAAAGTCCTCGGCTTCATGTCCGATGGTCAATCGGCAAAGGCCAATCTCGCCTATGCCGATGTCGTGGTTGCCGGAGGCCTCGGTCTCGGCGCGGCGGAGAACCTGAAGCTCGTGAAGAATCTCGCGCGGGCGATCGGGGCCGATTATGGCTGTTCGCGCCCTCTGGTCCAGAAGGGCTGGATGCCGGCTGATCGGCAGATCGGGCAGACTGGCAAAACTATCCGGCCGAAGCTCTACATAGCGGCCGGCATTTCCGGCGCCATCCAGCATCGCGTTGGCGTCGAAGGAGCTGATCTCATTGTAGCGATCAACACCGATGGCAACGCGCCGATCTTCGATTTCGCGCACCTCGGCGCCGTCACCGATGCGATCCGTTTCCTGCCGTCATTGACGGAACTCTTCACCAATCGGCTTTCGCCGCACAGTCGCGATAAGCTTGCAAACTGAGGGTGCACGGCCATGACCGAGGAAAAGTTCGATGCCATCGTTATCGGGGCCGGCATGGCCGGCAACGCAGCTGCTTACACCATGGCAAGCCGCGGCATGAAGGTGCTGCAGTTAGAGCGCGGCGAGTATCCGGGCTCCAAGAACGTCCAGGGCGCCATCATGTACGCGGACATGCTGGAGAAAATCATCCCGGATTTCCGAGATGATGCGCCTCTCGAGCGGCATTTGGTCGAGCAGCGCTTCTGGATGATGGACGACACATCCCACATCGGGATGCAATACCGGTCGGATGACTTCAACGAGTCGAGGCCCAACCGCTACACGGTCATTCGCGCCCAGTTCGACAAGTGGTTTTCGCGCAAGGTGCGCGAGGTCGGAGCGACGCTTCTATGCGAGACGACGGTGACGGAACTCGCCCGCGACGCAAAGGGCAAGGTGATCGGCGTCCGCACCGACCGCGGTGGTGACGGAATCCTTGCGGACGTGGTCGTTCTCGCAGAAGGCGTCAACGGACTGCTCGGCACGCGGGCGGGTTTGCGTGAAACGCCAAAACCCGAAACCGTGGCGCTCGCCGTCAAGGAAATGCATTTCCTGGCCGAAGAGGTGATTGACCAGCGGTTCGGCCTCAAGGCCAACGAAGGCTGCGTCATCGAGGCAGCTGGCACTATCTCCCGCAACATGGCCGGGCTCGCCTTCCTCTATACCAACAAAGAGTCGATCTCGATCGGCATTGGCTGCCTCGTTTCCGAATTCGCGGCGACAATGGAGAGCCCTTATGACCTGCTCGAAAAGTTCAAGAATCATCCGTCGGTCAAGCCGTTGATCGCGGGTTCGGAAGTCAAGGAATATGCCGCTCATCTCATTCCGGAAGGTGGCTACAAAGCAATCCCGCCGCTCTTTGGCAACGGCTGGGTCGTCGTCGGCGACGCGGCGCAGCTCAACAACGCCGTGCACCGCGAGGGATCCAATCTCGCCATGACGTCGGGGCGCATCGCCGGCGAAGCTATCGTCCAGATCAAGAATCGCAAGAAGCCGATGATCAAGGAGAACCTCAGCCTTTACAAGGCGATGCTGGAGAAGTCTTTCGTCATCAAAGACTTGCGGAAATACAAGGACATGCCCGCCCTGCTGCACACCAACTCCCGCAATTTCTTCACAACCTATCCAAAATTGCTGTCGCAGGCCGCGCAGAACTTCATGCGAGTGGACAGCACCCCGAAAATCGAGAAGGAACGGGCGACCATGGCCGCCTTCATCAAGGCGCGCTCGCGCTTGGGGCTTGTCAGTGACGCCGTCCGATTGGCGCGCGCCTGGCGCTGAAGGAGAGATGAGATGACGGTTGCAGTGTCCAAGATACGCGTAGAGGATAAGCTTTACCAAAACCGCTACGTAGTCGATTCAGGACGCCCGCACATTAAAGTGCGACCGCACCAGCGGCCGAGCGTAAATCTCTACGCCCTGACGAGTGTCTGCCCGGCCAAATGCTATGAATTGAATGATCAGGGCCAAGTGGAGATCACCGCCGACGGGTGCATGGAGTGCGGCACGTGCAGAGTGCTTTGCGAGGCAAGTGGTGAGATCGAGTGGAATTACCCGAGAGGCGGCTTCGGTGTTCTCTTTAAGTTCGGATAACCGCTTGCATTAACTCAGGGGCCTCGAACCAGCATCGCGATTTGCAGCCAAAGCTGCAGCATTTTTGCAAGATCCATGTCGGAATATTGAAAATCCGCATTAAAGGTTCATATGAATACGCGCAAACAGAGGTTTTAAGATTCGCACTAGATAACCAAGGCTTTGTAATGACTCACGTGCCCGCGCGATCGGTCGATGGAGTAGAACCTCTATCTGCACTAAACCTGTGCGCCAAGCGGGCATCCCATTCAGCAGAATCTATGAGATATCGAAGGTTCTGACTGCCCCGGCCCGGCCAGAGATCACGCTTGCCAATGTCGTGAACGTTCGCGAGCGCGACGAACACCCCACCTTTCCTTTTGAGATTAAGGCCGCGAGATAAGCTTCTTCATCGATAGGAGCGGAATGGGATGGTTGGAGATCACGCTGATGCCATGCTTGAAGTCATGGATGAAGGCATGCATGAAGCCAGGCATGAGGGAACGTATCGTCGGATCGAGGTGATCACCGGTCGGCGGCAGCGACGGAATTGGACTGACGAGGAGAAGGCGGGATTCTTGCGGAAAGCGCGGAACCTCGGCCGTTACCCGGCTCTGGGGCGTCAATCGCGGTTTGCTGAACGTCTGGCGTCGGGAAGCTGGCCCTGACCTCTCGTCGCTCTTCCAAGACCTGTGCGCAGCAGGCGATGTTCGTGCCGGTGACGGTGGTTGGCGATCGAACGTCTCCCGAGAGCTCGCCGTCGGATTTTGCCCACTTCGCCGCAGGTCGGATTGAGATCGAGCTTGCTGGCGCGCGCATGAGGGTTATCGGCTCGGTAGCGCCTGAGCTGGCACAAGCGATGGTGGCGGCGTTGCGAGGGCGCCGGTGATCGGAGTTTCGCCAAATGGCGTGAAGATCATGGTTGCGACGCAACCTGTCGACTTCCGGCGCGGCATGAATGGCCTGGTGGCTTTGGTAACGTCAGCTCTTGCGGCCGATCCCTATTGTGGCGACGTGTTCGTGTTCCGCGCCAAGTGTCTGGATCGACTTCGCTGCATTTACTGGGACGGATCAGGCATGATTTTAGCGACGAAGTGGCTCGAGGCTGGCAAGTTCGTTTGGCCGCCGATCCGCGATGGCGCGATGCAGATGAGTGCCCAGGAGTTCTCGCTTTTGCTTGATGGTATTGACTGGACGCGCGTCAAACGAAACGCGGTGAGGAAACCCTCAAAAGCAGGCTGATCCTATTGGTTTTGCTTGCTGATGCGCCGCAGCCCCGAGCACAGCCCGGTGTCAGTCAAGGCTTTGGCGCGGGAACTGCCGCAAGATGGCTGGCAGACTATTGGCTGGCGGGAAGGCACCAATACTGACCTCAGCTCCCGCTTCGCCGCCGATGCGTGTGAGGCCCGCGTCAAGGGATTACACATTAACCGAGCCTCGCGCCGAGGAATGGCCGCTGATCGAATGGCCCGACGGCAATACCGAACCGCTCAAATACTGGCTCTCCACGCTTGCCGCCGCCGCTTCGCTCGAAACACTCGTCAGCACCGCCCAAGCTGCGCTGGCGCATCGAGCGCGACTTCAGGAACTCAAGCAGGAACTCGGGCTCGGCCATTACGAGGGACGCGGCTGGCGCCCGCCCGTTTCCACGCCAAGGCGCGGGTGGCAATGGTCGGCTGCACGCCCACGACATAGTCGAGGCTGAGCGCCGACAGGCCGGTGCGGAACGCGCCGTCGCGCCATAGCCGGCGTCGGCCAACACCACGCCGGGCGCAACTCCGGCCGCCTGCGCGGCTCGGATCTGGTCGAGCGCAATGGCCGGCTTGGTCTGGAATGCGACGCTGTCAGGGATTTCGCCTTACGCCGCCGCCCGGTATCGTCGGCCCAGATCTCGGGCAGATAGGCAATCGGCAAGCTCGCCGCGACGTTGGCGATTGATGACGGCGACCTGGCAGTTGTCCTGCTTGCCGAGTTGGCCGCAATACTGCCGCGCGACCCCGACCGAATGCTTGCCCTTCCTGGGAAAGCCAGTGTCATCGACAATCCACGCTTCAATCGGCCCATGCCGCTCGATCAGCGGCAGCACCAAATCGCGCAGGCATGGCCGATCACATCGACGAGACTATCGACATAAGCCGCAACACCTGCTTCACTTCCAATGCTCGCGCCATTCATCCCAGCTTGCTCCTGCTGATCACGAATCGCCACGTTGCCGAGCGTCTTGGGGTCCACGAGCATACGGTTGGCAAGTGG
>NZ_HF536778.1:100838-144296 GCF_000312665.1 Rhizobium mesoamericanum STM3625
CACATCATTGCAATGCCCAAATCTCTCCGCTTTTGTGACTCAGTAAGACTATTCGTGTGGCAGCTCAATTGGCTCCGCAGTCGAAGCTGATAAACTGTACTTTACTCAACACACCTTCGTTGCAGCACGCGCGGAATTGTGGGCAGCGTGGATGATTTTTGCCGACTGCAGATCACGTGCATCTCTACGCACTCCGGATAGTGACACCGATGGACTCCAGCGCCGGAATGAGGTCGGGATGCCGGATGAGGTTTACAGCAGGCGATGCTTGAAGCTTGGTGCCGACGGCGCGGTCATAAACCGCCAAACATTCAGCCGATGTTAGCCGGGACGAGTAAAGCAAACCATCGACGGCGAAAGAGCTGTAGAGAGTTTCGCTGAACTTCTGGCCTTCCCGATGTTCCTTGGCGCGCGCCGCATCTGTGCTAACGCCGAGCCTCAGCAACCCTGTGGAGCGCAAGTCGATCACCACCAGGGGCGTTGGAGCCGTCACCTCGGCAACCGCCCATTCCTCAATTTCCGTCTGGTCAAGAACCCGCTCGCTCGCGTCCTCAAAACGGTCCCTGACAATCGTTTCAGCGATGGCCGTCGCAACATCGTGTGCGATATAAACGAGTTGAAATGCCATGCTCGGGCTCGAAAATCGCGTCTGCCCAAAGCCCATACCGAGGGGAGTCGCCATGTGAGAAACGGCCATCACGCGGAGATAGGAGCGGGGCTGGAAATCAAGCGCGAGTTCCGAGAGTGTTTTTGAATCAAGCTTCACGATTCAGCCGAAGTCCCGGTAGGCTGCCGCGATAACCTCGTCAACGTTCCCGGCCTTGAGCTGATCAAGGGGAGCCCCGCCGATGCTCGACTTCGGCTGGATCAACCATTGCCATGCCGCACGCGGATTGCGTATGATCCGGGTCACATCCGACATGCCCTTGACGGGACGACCGTCCACGAACTGCGCCAACGGGAAGACATGCTTACGCTCCCCTTTCAACAGGCCGATAACCGCCCCGCGTGTCTGCCAGTCGTGCAGTGTCGATCTTTTCGTGCCGAACGTCTTCTCGATCTCGGCGGGACCAGCAACGGGACCCGCCCAATCCTCAATCCGCACCGGCGTCCCATAGGCCGTCAGTCGTCGTCGCCCTTCGTCCATGTCCAATAGGTTATTGAGTCCGGCTCCATTACTGACTTCGACCGGCTGCTCGACCTTTAGAAGGGTTAAGGGGCGCCCGTCTCTAGACGCGATGTCAGCGACCACGGCCCCCAGTGCTTCCGCTAGCTTGTCCTCATGGGATACGATCTTCCGTTGCTGCTCGGTCGTGAGCTGCGCCGTCGCCGCCGAAATGGCGGCCACAACCTTTCCCGTCGCCTTGAGCGCCGTCTTGGATAATCCAGGATTGTGGCGGGCGAGCACCTCTAGAATATCATGCATCGCAGCTGGCTTTAACGCAAACCCGCTGTCACTATCCGATTTTGGAGCAGTCAATGCCATAATCGCCTCCTTGTTCTTCGAAACAAAGATAGTGCGGATTGTCCGAGATGTCCAGATTGCTTGTCCGGATTCACAAATACAGTGCGCTCGCCCTCGGCATGGGGCCGAAAGCTATGGAATGCGAGCATGCCAAAACAAGACGTTTCCTCACGCCATTTTCAACCAAAAATCTCAGACTTCTGCGAACTGCGCATTGCGCCGATCGCATCGAAACGGGTTCTGGAGAACATCCGGCCTTACCTCATCAGCCTGATCATCTACCGCAAGTCACCACCGCGAACGGCCGCATCGACTGGACAACGATCGCCGAAGCCTGTGGGATCGCTGAGGACATGACTCCGGAGCTGAAAAACCACCTGCGCCCGGGTCTCGACGCCCCACGGCAGTTTTGGCGGCGTTGGTCTGATGAGTTCAAAGAGCGGGCAGTGGCTGAAGCGATGGAGCCCGGCGCAAGCGTGTCGGCGATTGCGCATCGCCTCGGGATACAACATCCGTCACAGCTATTTAGTTAGCGTCGTGATGCTCGGGACGGGCAACGCCGTTGGTCGCGAGATCCGGCTGGAACGCTGTAATGGTTGATAAGAGGTCGGTTGGCACAATTGAGGTGGTGGTTGGCGACGTTGTTATCCGTGCTGGTAGCGACTTCGATGCGGCCCATCTGCAGCGGGTGATCCGAGCGGTACGGTCGGCATGATCCCGTCGGGCGTGAAGGTCTTTCTCGCGAGCCATCCGATCGACTTCCGCAAGGGGCCAGACAGTTTGTTGTCGCTGGTGCGGGACGCCGGCAGTGACCCGTTCAACGGTGCGCTTTATGTCTTCCGAGCCAAGTGAGCTGACCGGATCAAGATTGTCTGGTGGGATGGCTCGGGAGTTTGCCTTTATGCCAACGATCGGCGTTCATACTACACCTCTTTCCTCGCCAGTTGATATTCTTGGCTCAGTTTGCGTTTGTCGGCGCGCAGCAGCGCGAGCACCCGCGGTCAGGGTCTCGGCAATGTCGTTGCGGCGCTCGACGTCGATGTGACCACCTTCGGTTCCTCCCGGGCCGGCCTCGGAGGATGTCCCTATGCACCGGGCGCCACCGGCAATATCGTGACGGAAGATCTCGTGATCATGCTCGAGGCCATGGGTCTCAAAACCGGCATCGACATCGACAAGCTAATTGCGGCGCGTCCGATCATCCTGTCCGGACTGCCGGGCGAGGCGCTGTATGGCCATGTCCAGGATGCGGGACTCCCAGAGGGCTTCCACCACGCCTGAGTGGTGCTTGCACTTTTGATCTGACAAAAAATCGATCCGACCGTTCGAGGCGATGGAGAAGGCTGGCTGGGTTCAGGCCAAGGCGGCTCATATCCTCGGCCTCACGGCGCGCCAGGTCGGCTATGCTCTGCGCCGGCATCGTATCGAGGTGAAGAAGCTGTAAGCGTGGTGGTGACATTTTGCCCTTCTGTAGGCGGCTCCTTTGCGGAAGTCGACCGGCTGGCATGACACATAGACCACCACACCCGAAGCGATCATGCCTTGCGAACCGCCCGCAGAACCTTCACCAGGTGATCAGGATCGAACGCGCCGCAGACGCGCACCACCATATCGGCAATGGCAATATCGACCGAGCCGCTGCTTACCGTTTCAACGCGCGCGAACTTCTGCGTTCCCGTTTCCTCCGTCAGGGGCGCAACAGCGCCCGATGCCAGTGCCGTGCGATGCCATCCATAAAGCTGTGACGGATCTAAGCCTTCAGACCGGGCAACCGCCGAGATGTTCGCCCCAGGCTGCAGCGCCATGGCCAGGATCCGCGCCTTTTCGTCGTCCGACCACTCACGCGACTTGCGTCTTCTTCGCACCGGCTCCGCGGTCAAAACCTCAAAGGTTCGAGGGTGATTCACACTGTCGCTCATAAGATTCTCCACATGACTCATGCAGAAAATCGCCATGGCCTACGCGCTTACGCCCTTCTTGCATTTTGTATGCTTGATGTCGCTGGCTTTCACGACCAATTCGCTTGTCCCTTGTCGAGAGCCTGACAAAGCTGTGTCCGAGCAAACGGACGGAATCGGACAAGAAAACCCAAAGATGTTGAAGTATACCGGCGGGCATTAACGCCGACTCGTTATGGTATTCGCAAATCAGCTGATTTCTGACTCATTGTGCCAAACGGTCGAGAACCTCTGGCAGTTCATGAGAGACAACTCGCTGTCGAACCGCGTCTTGACTAAGACGATATCGTCGATCACTGCTGCCGCGCTTGGAGCAGGCTCATTGATCAGCCGTTGAAGATCATGTCAATCGGAATGCGCGATTGGGGCGCATCGGTCATGATCAGCGCACGTTGGTAAAAAACCATTGTTTAAGTTGGCATCGCTTTTGCGATTTGAAATGCGACGTTACCTACCAACGGAGTCTTCAATGTCCACACCGATGATTTCGCTTGAGAGCCTGGCCAGCAGGACATCCTTGGATCAATTGCTGGCGACCTCGAAATCCGGTGGTTGCACATCCTCATCCTGCGGCGCCTCCACAAATCCGGACGACTTCGACCAGGCCATCTGGGCGAAGATCAAGAATCATCCCTGCTATTCGGAAGAAGCCCACCACTATTTCGCGCGCATGCACGTCGCGGTCGCACCAGCCTGCAATATTCAGTGCAACTACTGCAACCGTAAATATGATTGCGCCAACGAAAGCCGGCCTGGAGTGGTCTCGGAAAAGCTGACGCCAGACCAGGCGGTACGCAAAGTCATTGCCGTCGCCAACGAAGTGCCGCAGCTTTCCGTGCTCGGCATCGCCGGACCGGGCGATGCCTGTTACGACTGGACGAAGACAAAGGCAACGTTCGAACGAATTGCCATGGAGATCCACGACATCAAGCTGTGCATCTCCACCAACGGGCTTGCGCTGCCGGATCACGTCGCCGAGCTTGTCGAGATGAATATCGATCACGTGACAATCACTATCAATATGGTCGACCCGGAAATCGGCGCAAGGATCTATCCCTGGATCTATTACGACAACCGCCGCTACACCGGCATCGAAGCAGCCAGAATCCTGCACGAGCGGCAGATGTTGGGCCTGGAAATGCTGACCGCGCACGGCATCCTCACCAAGGTTAATTCGGTGATGATTCCAGGCGTCAACGACGAGCACCTGATAGAGGTGAACAAATGGGTCAAGGAGCGGGGCGCGTTTCTGCACAACGTTATGCCGCTGATTTCCGATCCGGCCCACGGCACCTTCTACGGCCTGACCGGGCAGCGTGGCCCACGGGCGCTGGAATTGAAGGCGCTTCAGGATCGCCTCGAAGGCGGCGCAAAGCTGATGCGCCATTGCCGGCAGTGCCGGGCCGATGCAGTCGGGCTGCTCGGCGATGATCGCGGCCAGGAATTCACCCTCGACCAGATCCCCGGCGAGATCACGTACGACGCCCGCAAGCGCGAGGCCTATCGGGAAGTGGTCGCGCGCGAACGAAGCGATCACGTGACGGCCAAGAACGGGGCAACCGAAATAGTCAAGGCAGCCCGCGGCGGGTCTCTCCAGGTCGCGGTCGCGACGAAGGGCGGCGGCCGCATCAACGAGCACTTCGGCCACGCGAAGGAATTCCAGGTATATGAAGCTTCGCCGAAAGGGATCACCTACGTCGCGCATCGCAAGGTCGAGCAGTATTGCCTTGGAGGCGAGGGCGAGGAAGCCACCCTCGACGGCATCATCGCCGCCCTCGAGGGCATTGACGTCGTGTTATGCGCCAAGATCGGGGAGTGCCCTAGGAATCAGCTCATGGAGGCTGGAGTCCGAGCAACGGACGCTTATGGCTATGACTACATCGAGACCGCCATCGGCGCCCTTTACGCCGCCGAGTTTGGGGTCGAACCGCTAGCGGGGACGGCGTGAGCGATCTTGTTCTAACATTCTCAGGAGTTGAAAACGGCCTTCAGGATCATCGTATCCCAATGCACCCAGTGCGGTGCTTGCGAGTTCGAATGCCCTCCGGCGCGATCAAGTTCAAGCGCGCGAGCTACGTGATCGATCCGGACAAGTGCACCGAATGCAAGGAAACCTTCGAAACCCAGCAATGCGCCGCGGTCTGTCCGGGGCGGCCGAAGACCTGCGGTGCCGGCGCACCCTCAATTTAATCGCCGGTATGGTCGAGGGCTCCTGCGGAGGAGACTTGAACGCCTTTATTGACATCCTGCAGCTCGCAAAAGGAGGAAGTGTGATGGGCCTTGGACGTGAACAGGAGGTCGAGATCCGCAAGCCTCCACAATTTATACCGGGCGAGCGGGTGCGGGCCATACTTCACGTCAAGAATGACGGGAGCTATGCTGGCAAAAATATCGGCGAAAATCTGGTGCGGAAGGGCGACGAAGGCTATGTGCGCGACATCGGCACCTTTCTGCAGCAGTTTTACATCTATGCCGTCGAATGGGTCGGTCGCGGCACTGTCGTCGGCATGCGCGCGCGCGAACTGATGAGCCTCGACAAAGCCGCGGCTTCTGGTGCCGCTGAAACCGCCGCCCCCAATGACAAAATAGCGACATACACGTAATGATCCGCAGAACGAGCGCCGGCCTGCGGCTTTCGCAAGGCTAGCCTCGGCAGCCTGCGACGGCGCGAGCGTTTGACAAAACTTCATCAGGGACCGACGCGCCGTAAAATGTCTTCATCGAAGGTCTGCAACCTTTCGATAATAGCCAACAGCAGACCCTTTGTCGTGCACCATCGAGCCGTCTCGATTCACGGGCAGCCTCTCTCCTTCTTGCGACGCAAAAGTGTCTGACTATTGTGTGCCGCGCCGCGGCGCTATCGAGGAGCGTTGCGCACTGCTCCATTACACGGGTCAAAGGCATCCAATGGCCGGCGTAATGGAGGCCCGAGTTCGCGGCGCAGCCTGATGACAGAGCGAACGGAGAGCGCCCGGCTTGATGATGTCGACTGTCCTCACATGGTGCAGGGCGATCACCTTCCGCTCCTTCAATTCGGTCATGGCACGCGATACGCTCTCGGTTGTCAGGGCGAGATAGTCCGCAATGTCCTGTCGCGACATCGGCAATCTTACCTGACGAACACCACCCAGACGGTTCGAGAGATCCATCAGGAATGCCGCGACGCGTTCAACCGCACACTGCCGCCCGATAACCAACAGATGTTCCTGAGCACGCTTCATGCCGCCCAATGCGAGTGCAAGAAGTTCCGGCGAATGCTCCTGGATAGGATGCCGTGCAGACACGATTATTCTAGTATCGGCGATAGCCTCGGCAAAAAAGCGATGCTTTGAGGCCGCTTCAAAGCCGAATGTCTCCCCTGCGAGATGGAAGGAAACAACCTGCCGCCGTCCGTCCGAGATGAGGCCGTATACACGGACAGCTCCGGCACAAACCTGATAGCATTTATCCACGCTATCACCTTCGGCATATATCACTCGGCCGCGTTTATATGTCACAACGAGGTGCGCCCCCGGAAATTGTGGCCGCGCAACGTTCTCCGGCATTATGATATTCTGCGCTGCGGGTTTGAAAGTGGCATACATCTCGTATTCCCCATGGCCGGGGAAGATTGGCAGTTCTTGCCACGCCGCAAAATTCGGTTAGCTCACTAAGGGAAATTACTTAGACGGGATCCCGTGCGGTTTGCGCCAGCGAGTCCCCAGGCCTGCGGCACGACGGGGATTGCGCGAGATCAACACCGCGAAACTAAGGCGCGAAACCAGCCGCGAGAGCCATGCGCACGAGATGTGGGAGGTTTTTTGCTTTCATTTTTGACATGGCGCTGGCGCGATGCACCTCCACCGTACGGGCACTGATATCGAGATCATGGGCGATCGATTTGTTCGGAAAACCGGCCACCACGGCAGAGAGCACCTGGCGCTCTCTCTCGCTCAGGGTTTGGAGGCGCGTTTGAATGTCGGTGATTTCGTCGGCGTTGGCCCCTGGAACGATTAGATGTTCTGACGCTCGTTCGATTGCCTCTATGATCACGTCGTCCTCGAAAGGCTTTTCGATGAAGTCGACTGCGCCCGCTTTCATGGCCTCGACGGCCATCGGTACATCGCCATGGCCGGTAATCACGATGGAAGGGATGGGGATCTTTTTCACACCGAGTTGCCTGATGAGATCAAGACCCGAGATCTCCGGCATCCTGAGGTCAGTGACCAGAATTCCGTTATGGATGCTCGGGGCGAAGGAAAGAAACGAGGCAGCCGATTGATGCAGCTTCACGGCATAGCCGTTGATGGCCAGCATGAAGGCAAACGATTTCCGCACCGGCTCTTCGTCATCGACGATATGAACTGTGTAGTCAGTTATCCCCACCCGTTCGTCCTTCCCCATAGCCGGGCAGCGTGAACCGGAACGTAGCTCCGCCAGCCGCATTTTTCGAGACTGTCATTTCACCACCGTGGGCTTCGACAATACGTTTCGAGATCGAAAGGCCGATGCCCATTCCACTTACCTTGGTCGAGACGAACGGCTTGAAGAGCTCCGCGGCAATTTCGTCCGGAATGCCTCGGCCGGTGTCTTCCACAATGACGGCGACTTCGCCCGCATTGGTGGGCATCGTGCGGATCGTGAGCTCGCGATAGTCGACATGGCGCATCGCCTCGATGGCGTTTCGCATCAGATTGATGAGGACCTGTTGGACCTGAACACGATCGACCATTACCATCTCAGCACCGGGAAGGTATTCGAACACAGTTATGACGCCGTTCGCGCGGGAACCGACTAGCGCCAGAGCGCCCGCTTCCTCCACCAGTTTGCGAATGTCTTCGAGTCCCTTTTCCGTTTCGCCTTTCGTGACGAACTCCCTAAGACGCTTGATGATCTGCCCCGCCCGCAAAGACTGGCTCGCAATCTCTTCCAAGGCACCTCGCACTCTCGTTGCGAGGGTGTTGTCCATATCGCGCAATAGCCTCGTACACCCCTGAGCGTAATTTGCGATGGCAGACAAGGGTTGGTTCAGCTCGTGCGCGAGCGTCGACGCCATTTCGCCCATTTCGCTCAGGCGGGCCAATCTCGCCAATTCAGCCTGAATTTGTTCGAAGCGAGCGGCCGATTCTTCTCGCTCCGTAAGGTCTCTGATGAAGCCTGTGAAAAACAGTTCACCGCTCGATTTCATCTCGCCCACGGTTAGCTTCATGGGAAACGTCGATCCATCCTTCCTGCGCCCGACGACACCGCGATCGATGCCGACGACGCGCTTCTCGCCGGTTCTGAGGTACCGTTGAATATAGCCGTCGTGTTCGCCTCGATAAGGTTCAGGCATTAATACTCGCAGGTTCTCCCCGATGACTTCCTGTTCCTCATACCCGAACTGCCGGACGGCGGCGGCATTGAAGGAAACAATCGTGCCGTCGGCCGCAATGACCACCGTCGCGTCGGGCAATGTGTCCAAGATCGATCTCAGATGCGCATCGCGGGCTGCCACGAGAGTTTCTATCCTGACGATGGCGTGTCTCGTCGCCTGGAGTGACTCTCCCAGACAAGCAATCAGAAACACCGACGCGCCAAAGAAGACCAATTCAACGCCACTCGGATCGACTGCATCATGCAATCGCTGAACAAAGATAGCTGCGGCAAGCGACGCCACCGCGGTAAACACGACTGGCTTCAAGCCGCCGACTATTGCGACGATCAGAATAGCAGGGATAAACGAAAACAGAATAAGCCGGTCGCCAACAAGCTCCGTAAGTGCCAATCTCAGTGCAAGAATGACCAATGGAGACGTGGTAATGATAATATAGGTCGCGATCGGCATGCCTCTCCACTTGACGATCATCCTGCCGAATCGCGTTATCCCACCAACGCTTTGTGAACGCATTCCGTGATCCACCATAGGATTAGTAACGTGGCTACGCCACTGGCAGAGCGCAATTGAGCCGCATGCTTTTTCATGACCATACAGCTGCCATCAAGCATTTCGCCATTTGCCTATGTGTCCGCGCTCGACCGCGGAGCATAAATCACTGGAAGTCCGAAGCATTAAGTACGCAGATAGGTGTTGCCGCGCTTGGATTTCCCAAGCAGCCGAGCTTTGCCGCCTGTGCTGTGTTGTATCGGAACCAACAAACCGCAGGAATGTACAAACCACTTCGCAGCAGCCGATATGACTCCGATCAAAACGGACGTGCTCTAGCCGCCCAGAACTTCACCGGATTAAAAACGGTAAGTAACCCCGGCGCCGATTAGCCATGGATCGAGCTTGGCCTTGCCGCTGACGCCGGCGCCGCCGACATTGGCATCGAAATCGGGTCTCAGTAAGATTTTCTTCGCGTCAAAGTTCACGCCCCAATGGTCGTCGAGCATATAGTCGAAACCGGCCTGTAAGGCGACGCCAAAGGTGTTCTTTACATCAAGGCTGCGGGCACTCTTGCCGGACTGGTTGTAGAACAGCGTATAGTTGACGCCGGCGCCGACATAGGGCCGAAAAGCGCCGAAATCGGTGAAATGGTATTGTATGGTCAGGGTTGGCGGCAGCAGCCATGTCTTGCCGACCTCGTCGAGCGCTGAAATGGAGCCACCCCCATAAACCTTGGCGTAAGTTGTGGCGAGGATGAGTTCCGCAGCGATATTTTCGCTGAAGAAATACGAGATGTCGAATTCCGGTATGACCGTATTCGAAAAGGAAAGGTCCGAACCCGGCAATCCGTCGACGCGGCCAGAGTCGTTGGTGATCACGTCAAGTGCCCGCAAGCGTATCTGCCACGGACTCGGCTCTGCCCCCGCAGCAGCGGCAGGCGCTGCAGCTCGAGCGGTCCTAATATCCGCCGCTTCCGCGGTACAGGCGGCAACCAAAGCTGTGACGGTCATGATGGCGCGGACGATATTGCTGGATATCATTTTCCTCTCCTTTGATCCGAATTTCGTAACGGTCGAGAGAGATAGCACCGTTTGGCGCGTGGTGATTTGAGCTGGATCACATAAGAAAACTAGTCTTAGCCAAGCCTCGGATATCTCTCAATTGCTCGCTAATCGACGATCATCACCAAGCGTGATGATCGTGACGACTCATTGGAACCGTCTGAACCGACCCTTCGCCCGCTTCGGAAACACCTTCTTCCTGTGCCGGCTGCTGGCCTTTTCGACGTCGAACGGTTCGACGTTATCGTCAGGTGGGCCGGGAGCAACGTCGAGGTTCATCGCTTACCATCCTATTGATGATCCTCATCTCGCATTCGACGAGCCGAGCGTTCTTGACGTAAATCAAGGAGAGACGAACAAGCCGTCGGCTCAAACCGAAAAAGAGCCACACTCCCTCCGGGAGCGTGGCTCGGAGGAACTACGGGGAGAAACCGCAGGGAACGTCCTCCAGCTGCGGACAATATCGTCTTGTGATGCTGCGGTCTTTAATCGAAATCAAATTCGCGATGAAACTTTCTAGAGCGCATCCATTTTAATCGAGCTTTGGCTGCCGAAAACTGGCGGCCATGCCGTGCGTTCGCGATCCAGGCAATCGCCGACGAAACCCGATCCCGGACCCCGTCGCCGCAGACGCGCCGACATTCCATCTTAAGCAGCAGTTAAACGCGGCTGCGAAGATCAGCACTCAGTGCTCGTGCCATCCATACCTCCCAATTTGAAGGCAGGGAATCATCAAGCACGCCAGATGTCATCAGAATCCCGATCCGCGTTCAACGGACGCGCTCTAGCTTTTCGCGGTGGCCTTGTTGCCGCGCCAAAGGCAACTGCGTTGCTTGATCACAAATACGTTTGCGATCAACCGCACGGCGTCAAACATAGGAGGTGTAGAGGATTGTGATATGGTTGGCTGTTCTTCTTTCTTCCTACTTTCCCCCGCCCAGCGAATGAACAAACACTGTGACTTCCTTAACTACGGTGTCGCCCAACCGGGCCGACCACGCCGGCATGACGCCGTGCTTTGGCGCAGTTACCTGGCGGATTATCGCCTCCTCCCCTCGCCCTTTGAGCCAGATTCCGTCGGCGAGATTCGGTGCACCCATCTCCTGCTTGCCCTTTTTATCTTCACCGTGACAGACGGCGCAATTGTCGATGAAAACCTGCTTTCCAGCTTCCGCCAATGCCGGATTGGAAGGTGTGTTAGTCAGGCCCCATACATAAGCGGCAACCTGTCGTATCTGCGTGCGTTCGAGCACGTCACCGAAAGCGGACATCTCCGACACGCGCGTCTCTGGATCTTCGTCAAAGCGGATGCCATGAGCGACAGTCTGTTGAATGGCCGTAAGATCGCCGCCCCAGAGCCAATCATCGTCGTTCAGGTTAGGAAAACCCAACCCACCTGTCGCACCCGAACCATGGCACGGGGCACAGTTGACTTTGAAGGCAGACGCACCGCCTGCAATGGCCAATTCCCGCAGGGACGGATCCCCGTCGATTTCCACTACGGTCTTTGCGTTGATCTGCTGCTCGAACTGCGTCTGAACAGCCTTAGCGAGTTGCACTTGCTGCTGCAGCTCCGCGCGGCTGGAGAAGCCGAGCAAACCCTTAGTAGTTTCTTTGATCATCGGTATCGACGGGTACGCGAATGCATAACCGATCGCCCACAGAACGGTGACATAAAATGTCCAGATCCACCAACGCGGCATGGGATTGTTGAGTTCTCGAATTCCGTCCCATTCGTGACCCGTCGTCTCGACGCCGCTGATCTCGTCAACGTGTTTTTCCGGCATCTCATTCATCCTTCAGCGGTATGATCGCGGTGTCGTCGGCGATCTGTTTGCTGCCGGGCCGGAGGGTGAAAGAGAGCGCGCCCACAAAGAACACCGCCATCGCCCGAAGTCCCCAACTGTCGGCGAAGTGTCGCATTGCGTTGTAAGTTTCCATAGTGACCCTCATCGATATCCCTTCGCGTCATCGTACGTCGAAAAATCAACCAGAGTGCCGAGCATCTGGAGGTACGAGACCAATGCATCCATCTCCGTAAGTCTTGAGGGATCGCCGTCGAAGTTACCCACCTTTGCTTCCGGGTAGCGCGCAAGCAAACCGGCCGTGTTGGCGTTTGGAACGGCCTGGGCGCGCATGTCGGCTTCGGCCTGCGCCAGCATGTCGTCGGTATAGGGCACACCCACGTTTTCGTTGGCCTTCAGATCCATGCCGATGTTGTTAACCGTCACCTCCCTTTCTTTGAGGAAGGCGTAACTTGGCATGATCGATTCCGGGACGACGCCGCGCGGATCGGCCAGATGCTGCACATGCCATTCATTGGAATAACGCCCTCCCACCCTGGCGAGGTCAGGCCCCGTGCGCTTCGAACCCCATTGGAATGGATGATCATACATCGATTCAGCCGCGAGGGAGTAGTGGCCGTACCGCTCAACCTCGTCGCGGAATGGCCTGATCATTTGGCTGTGGCACAAATAGCATCCTTCGCGGATATAGATGTTTCGTCCGGCGAGCTCGAGCGGCGTATAGGGGCGCATGCCCTCCACTTTCTCAATCGTGTTCTGGAGATAGAACAGCGGTGCAATCTCCACGATGCCGCCAATACTCACAACCAGGAGGGACCCTACGAGAAGCAGCGTGGCATTTTTCTCAAGGATCTGATGTTTTTCCAGGATGGACATCTTGTTTACCTCATTCGCCGGCGTGGGCCTTGAACGCTCCGGGGATGGCGGCTTCTTCGCGCTGGTTTCCGCGGATGGTCATGGCGACGTTGAAGGCCATGACCACGACGCCGGCCAGATAAAGGCCACCGCCGAGCGCACGCAGGAGGTAGTAAGGGAACATCGCTGCGACAGTTTCCGCGAACGAATAGACCAGGAACCCTTGGGTATTGTACTCGCGCCACATGAGACCCTGCTGGATACCGGCGACCCACAGAACGGCGGCGTAAATGGCGATGCCGAGGGTGGCGAGCCAGAAGTGCCAGTTGACCATGCGAAGGCTGTAAAGTCGCTCGCGACCCCAGAGCTTCGGCGTCAGATAGTAGATCGCACCGAAAGTGATCATGCCGACCCAGCCAAGCGCCCCGGAATGAACATGGCCAATCGTCCATTCCGTGTAGTGGCTGAGGGAATTGACTGTCTTAACCGCCATCATCGGACCCTCGAAGGTCGACATCCCATAAAAGGCGACTGCCATGATCATCATGCGGATGATCGGGTCTGTGCGGATCTTGTCCCATGCGCCCGATAAAGTCATTATACCGTTGATCATGCCGCCCCATGAGGGCATCCAGAGCATAACCGAAAACACCATGCCGAGCGTCTGAGCCCAATCCGGCAGCGCGGTAAAGTGCAGGTGATGCGGGCCGGCCCAGATATACATGAAGATCAGGGCCCAGAAGTGGATGATCGACAGGCGGTAGGAATAGATCGGACGGTTGGCCTGCTTCGGCACGAAATAATACATCATGCCCAGGAAGCCGGAAGTCAGGAAGAAGCCAACTGCGTTATGGCCGTACCACCACTGGGTTAGAGCGTCCTGCACGCCCGAAAAAAGCGAATAGCTCTTCGAACCGAGGAAAGAGACCGGCACGGCCAGATTGTTTACGACATGCAACATAGCGATCGTGACGATGAAGCTCAGATAGAACCAGTTCGCAACGTAGATATGCGGTTCCTTGCGCTTCAGGATCGTTCCGAGGAATGCAAGGAGATAGGCGACCCAGATGATCGTCAGCCAGATGTCGACATACCATTCGGGCTCCGCATATTCTCGTCCCTCAGTGATCCCAAGGAGGTACCCGGTCGCGGCCATGACAATGAAGAGCTGGTAGCCCCAAAATATGAACCAGCCGAGATTGCCGCCGAAGAGGCGGACCCGACAGGTACGCTGCACGCTGTAGAAGGAAGTCATTATTAAAGCATTGCCGCCAAACGCGAAAATGACGGCGGAGGTATGAACGGGGCGGAGCCGACCAAAGTTAAAATGTGGCGCGATATTCAAACCAGGAAAGGCCAGTTGGAGGGCGATGACGACACCTACCAGGAAGCCGATCACGCCCCAAAAGACGGTGGCGATCAATCCATACCGGACAACCTCGTCAAAATAGGCCCCCGATCGTGCCTTGGCGAGAGCCCCCCTTGGCGAATCAACCCGCACCAGCAGCACCGTGCCTGCCAGGAGGCAGAAGAACAGGACCCCCATGTGGGCCGCAAAAAGCTGATCACGAGCGGCCCCGGCACCAACCAGTGCCAAGAAAGCGCCGACCGCAACTAACACAGTTTCAGCAGGGTAATTCATGTCATGGCCTCCAAGCCGCAGATGACTGCGCCATGGACAGCCGTCTTTCTTGCCGCTTTGAGGAACGGTTCCCACGAGAGGGGAAACAAGTCCTTGATCTGTATCACAAACGCTATAGTTTTTCCCGTTTTGTTGGCTTGGTTCAAGACAGTTGCGCTTTTCAAGCCGATGGCTGTTGCGTGAGGGTCGCCATTCCGAGCGTGCTCATCCACTATCGAGCCGGTACAGGTGGATACGCAGGGAGACCGCGTTCGAGAGGAGAGAGTAGCCGCGAGCTCACTTGCTGTCCGCCCTCAAAAATATCAATCGGAATTTGCTCAATCTCAAAGATATCTGCTGATCTCCGCCTAAAGTCGGGGGCTGACGGCTATTCGGCGTCCAAACGGAGATAAGAAATGCGTTTTAAAATCGGTCCGATCATTGCAACGGCAGCCTTGGCCTTTTCGGCGATGCCACTCGTGGCGGCGGATTACCAGATCCGGATGCTCAACAAAGGCGCCGACGGCGCAATGGTCTTCGAACCGGGGTTCGTGAAGATTGCACCCGGCGACAACGTCACCTTCATTCCCGTTGACAAGGGCCACAATGTCGAAACATTCCATGACCTAATCCCCAAGGGGGCGGCCGAATTCAAGTCTAAAGCAAACGAAGAATATCGGGCAAAATTCGACATTCCGGGCGCCTACGTCGTGAAATGCACGCCGCATGCAGGTATGGGAATGGTGGCCCTCATTGAGGTTGGCGATAACCCGGCCAATCTCGACGCCATTAAGACTGCTAAACTTCCAAATCTGGTGCGTAAGCGCCTTGATGCCCTCCTCATGCGTGCAGATAAGAAAGCGCCGAGCGAATGATAGATTGCTGGCAACAAACCTTGTAAAGCCATTAGCAATGGGCAGCTTGAGACGTATGTATATAGCTGACACGGCACTGCCTCGCTGCACTCGCGCGCGGCCGGTTGAGCTAAAAACCGGAGGCACCAGAGTTAGAGCTTGCAGCTTCCGCTGACAAGAGATCGGTCTGAAGTCGCTGAACCCTCTCGAAAACAGCTGCCCCCTCTGTCGGGGAACTTGACGGCTGTTTTCTAGTGTCGTTTTTTCGCTGGCACCGCAAGGTTGTAGCGGCACTTGCGCTTCTGCCGGGGAGCTTGGTCGCGGGTGCGCTGGGCGTATTAGGCGTTTCCTTGTTCCTGGATCTTCCCATCCCGTCTTCTCCAACCTCGCGGCAGCTTTCACGCACAAGCCCGGCGAGGAAGCCGCGATCGCCGGGGTGGACCCTAGGGGTTGCTGCCATCCACCCTCGGATACTGGGCTTACGAGGGATCACTAACCACAGCCGCCCTGCAGCGAAGTCGTCGATTGGATGGTGACCTTCGTTCTCGCGACGATCAGAGGGCGTTCGAATTACGAAAGAGCGGCAAAGATCGCGAACACTAGCCGGCCGTTGGCGGTCGTGGTGTCGATCGACGCGTCTTCACCGGCGAGCACCTTGATACCGATCTTCCGCTTGCTCAGGTCATCGATAAGATTGAGGCAGATCACGCCCGAGACGGTCGGGTTTTCAGAGCACTACCGCATCGCCGCCACGCAAAGCTTTGAGGCAGGCTTCGGGGCCGGGCCGATTATCTCGGCGGCAACGGCCTGGGTCATCGCATGAGGAGAGGCAAAGCCGGCAGTCGGCTCCAGCGGCACAATCACGCTAGGGCGTATAGAAAGCATTGCTGTAGCTATTGATCGCCGGCCCCCCGCCAAGATGTACGAACAGCACCTTTGATCGGTCGGGAAAGTATCCCGTCTGTACGAGATCTATTAGCCCCTGCATCGACTTGCCCTCATATACGGGATCCGTCACAATACCTTCCAGCTGCGCGCAAAGGCGGATCGCCCTGACCGTATCGGCTGACGGCACCCCATAGTGGGGATAGGCATAGTCATCGAACAAGACAACATCGCCAGCTTGAATGCTGATGCTGGGATCGACCAACCTCTGCGTACGCTTGGCGATCTTTAAGACTTCTGCCCGGGCTTTCTCTGGGATGCCGGAAGCGTCGATCCCGATCACATTGCGCTGCCGCCCATCCTTTGAAAGGCCGACCACCATACCGGCTTGTGTCGATCCGGTAACAGTACACACGACGATGAAATCAAAAACGAAGCCCAGCTGCCTCTCCTGGTCGCGAAGTTCCGAGGCAAAGCCAACATAACCGAGGCCACCGAAGCGGTGTTCGGAAGCTCCCGCTGGAATTTTGTATGGCCTCCCGCCCTGTTGCTTAACATCCTCTACCGCCCTCTCAAGGCTCTCTGATGCTCCCATGTCGAATCCAGCGTCAACGAGACGCACCTCCGCGCCCATCAGTCGGCTTATGAGAATGTTACCGACACGATCATAATTGGCATCCACGCCCGGTACCCAACTTTCTTGGATGAGCAAGCATTTCATACCGATCTTTGCAGCAACTGCGGCTACCATTCGCGTGTGGTTCGACTGCACTCCACCAACCGACACCAGAGTGTCTGCACCGGAAGCAATGGCATCGGGGATAATGTATTCCAGTTTACGAAGCTTATTGCCGCCGAAAGAAAGGCCCGAATTACAATCCTCCCTTTTAACGTAGATTTCGACCCTATCTCCGAGATGCTCGGTCAGTCGATCAAGCTTCTCAATTGGGGTTGGACCAAAGGTTAGTGGATATCTGGGAAAATTTTTCAGCATGTTTCGCTCGAGAAAAAAGTGTAGACGACGCCCGTAGCGAGGGCGTCACGTGATAGCCCACCCTTAGAGACACTTAGGGATGGCGATGAAAGGCGCACGGCTCAATAGTTTGCGTTCGAGAGTACGTGATGTGGACAGCCCCTGCTGAACAACAGGACCGCGACTGAATGGCCGTCGCGAACCCTCTTAAGTCTGCAAGGAACCGAGAATCAGACCTGAAGCACCTTAGGGTTCCCGATTTTGGCGGAGGTGGAGAATGTTGGAAGCGTTGATACCTTCATGACCTCTTATTCGCAGCTTTTCAGCAGCCTTCACGTTTGCCGGATAAACCGGTCGCGGCTGGCAAAAATCAGCGTTGCGGGAACGATATACAGCATACACAAGGCTGATGAAGTAGGCGACCTGTGCGACCAAATATACTGGAAGCAGAACGAAAATGGTCCGAGTAATTGACAGTGAGGCAGCGTATGCTGAACCACCACTCACGATAACGATCAGCAGCAGGATTGGAATAAATATCCGGAAGGACACGATAAACTCTCCTAATCTCGCGTATTATCAATGATCGACATCTGAAGCGTCGACATGGTTTGACAGTTCTTTGGGCAAACACGCGCACAGATGCACCGCCGGTCGACGACCATGACCATACGATTTAGCCGATCATCTAATTCATCACCTTCGGACACCTCGAAGACCTCCCCCAGCTCATAGACGCCGTGAAGACGCACCCCTTGTCGCTAGCAGACCTTGAAGCAGCGGCCGCACCCGAATGCAGCTAATCGCATCGATGCTAGTTATTAAGGTTCCCAGCTTGAACCATCGTGCGTGTAAAATGGCCCAATCATCGCCCCTTCCCCGAGATTGACAGCTTCTTGCGAGCGGCGTCCAATTCTGCAAAAGCATCAAATGTCTTCTCGGCCACAAGTTTGATGTCGGTCCAGCGAACCGGGAGATCCTCAGCCAAATCATGCAGCTCCAGCTTCGCCGACGCGGCCCGGAACTGCAACTTGCGTACGATTTTGAGCTGTTCATCTAGGTTCAGCATGGTTCCCTCTTTTACGTCGAACGTTATGCCCGCGCCACATCCCGAAAGGTAAAGATGATCTTCATGGCATGGTCGAGTAACGTTTCACCACATCCAGATAACTCCTGCAGGAGCCAAAACTAAGCGATGGACATCCCGTAGTGTTTTCGACAAAGTCACGAGGCGCGCGGTCATTAAAAACGACACGCCCAACCCCTCGTGGTTGATTGTCATCAGCGAGGATGTTTGAAGGCCCGTACGTTCCTCCACTCCGAGCCCTATGCATGTGTAGAACAGCTGGATCCTGGAAAGCAGTTCGAGTCAGGATCGCCAATGATCGCCATTGAACGGCGCTGTTCCTTCGTAACAATATAGTCGGAAAGAAGCTCCTGTCGTTTTTTCCTTTTTCGACGACGAAGACTGAAGGGAGATCGCCATGACCTCCGACGCAGCCTTCAGGTCGCAACCGACGATGAGAATTTTCTGCCCAAGATCGACGAGGGCCGCTAGCGTGTTCTGGGAGGTCGTGCATTAGCCGATACCTCCTTTGCCGTAGAATGCGATTTGACGCGAATCTGCCATCTTGCCTTACTTCCCCTTCATTGGTTTTCGGCGTCCGGCTGGCACTCAGCCGCGCCGCTTGCAGTGTTTCAAAACCCGTGCCACGTGCAACATCAGCTTCAAGAGCGACCAACACGGTATTTCGGGGCGTTGAAGAGACAACTTCAGCCGTATTGCGAACAACCGATTGTCACAGGACGGACAAATTGATCATGGCCGTCCGGAGCAGGCCGGCCGATCAAAGCAGCCGCCTCGAGAGGTCGACCAGCGGGACCAAGGCTCTCTACTTTGCCGCTGGCCGCCAAGTCACGAAGTCAGCCAGAGCGACTGCCCGTTCGTGGTCGAGTTTACGCATCTCACACAGAAGCTGTTTCTGTCGTAAGCGAACGCACAGCGCCGCCTTCCAAAGCTGGTCGGGCGGCTGTGGTTTCTAGGGACACGAATTGGCGTGCCAGTGCCGGATACACCTGTTCAGAAGGCGCCATCCTTGCGGCCTCTTCAAGAAGCGTTTGGCGCATCCAAAGGCTGGCAGGATCGTTATCGTGAAGCATAGGCCACTGAACTGCCTCGGTCAGCTTCGGAATTGGCAGCGGTAAATCCAGAATGCGCAGTGGCGTACTCTGTGCACAATGCTGAGCAAGTCTCAAAGGCATCGTGCCAATACGACGCGTTCCAGAGAGCATCGCCGGTATCATGCTGAAAGACTGAACCACGATCTCTACGCGCCTCGAGTAACCGCGTTCGCGCAAATACAAGTCATCAACAGCAGGTTTCAAGGAACAGCCGAATTTGACGGCGACATGCCCCATCGACATGTACTGATCGAAGGAGAAGGATTCGCCGATGCAGTCGTTTCCTTCACAAGCCACGCATACGAAGACATCATCGAAAAGCCCCGTGTAAGGGTGCTTCGACATGAATGACCTCAGGCATGATCAGAAAGTCGACGTCGCCGCGCTGTAGGAGCTCGTCGAAATCTTCGGCGATCGGCATGAATTCAAAACTTACCCCTGGAGCCTCTCGCGCTACCCGCTCGACTACATTCTCGATAAATACCAGCGTGACGTAGTCGGACAGGATCACTCTGAAGCGACGTTCGCTTTGAGCGGAATCGAAAGGCTGCCACGAAATAACCGATAGCTGGATGTGCAACAACGCTTCACGCACCGATGCAGCGAGTCCTTCGGCTCGGGGCGTCGGGACGAGCTCGCGGCCCACCATCATAAACAGCTCGTCTCGAAAATATGTTCGCAGCCTGGCAACCGCCGCGCTCATCGCAGGCTGGCTAAGGTTGATGCTACGTGCAGCCGCGGTAAGATTTCGTTCCGTCATCAGCGCGTCAAGCGCGACGAGAAGGTTAAGATCTAGACCCTTAAATCTCATAGGTTTGTCTCTGCTTGGAACACTAGAACGCCTGCTGCTCAGCCCCCAATTAAAGTAATATAAATGGCAGAAATAAGTACAATGAGTTTCAAGTATTAGTAGACTTTTCCTCTTGTGGCAGTCACACAGTTGTATAAAACGTATTCGGCCAACCGGCTGGCAATCATGGCATTATTGTTCTTTCCCGCCTTCCCTAGGGCTTTCACGCCGACTTCAACCCAGTTCTGCGCACCCTTTCGGTTAGCAGAAGCTGCTTAGGGGCCGTATCGGCAGCTAGATATTCTCCGGGTAAGGTTGAACAAACCAAAAAACAGACATGTGGTTGCGTATCTCGAGGCATGCAGATGAGGATGAAGATTCCACATAAGACCACCGTCAGCGCTTGCCCGCCTGTGGACTACACTGGATTGTTCAAGAAGGATGGAAGGGTGTAGCTTTCTACCGGGATACCCACGTTGGGAATTGTTCCGGGTCTGGATAGCTGCAGACAACAGGTGAAATTCCTATCGCGGATGTGCCTGCCCCACAGAACCAAGGACGCAGATGCGTCGCGCTCGCCCTGAAGAATAGTAGGTCCTGGTCGAGCTTTCACTTGGACAACCGAAGCGGCCCCGGGCAACATTCTCTACCAATCTCTATCAGCCTCTATCAGCCTCTATCATCTCGCAGCAAGTCAGCCCCGACAGGCCGGTGCATCGATTCCGAAAAAACATTTGCTTCGATCGGGTTCTCTTCCGCCCGAGATAAGTCGATGTCGGGGAGCTGCTATCACTCCGCCGACATTCCGACTTTTTGCAAGGAACCTAACACTGCGGCGACTGTGGTGAGCTTTTAGGTCCTTGTGGATTCAACCCGGCATGCGATTTGCATTTGTCAGGTCAGCGAAAACCGATCGCAGTGCTACGGTCTTCGGGGCCGAAATAGCGTAAGTGTTCGCCTCTGACTCTGGCCTGTGCGCGGATCATTTTAGGCTGGCAATATGCGGAGAATGTTCGAATGAAGTCGAAAGTTTGCATTCCGCTCGCAGGGATTTTCGCGACGCTGTCGGGCGGCGCGACCAGGGCGGGAGGCCTTGAGGCTGAAGTAAGGCTCCCGTCAACGGTGTTGGAGCGGTGGGCAAGCTATAACAATGAATACATCGACGTTTCCGTAGTGACGAGCCGGCGCAAGTCCGCTCAGCGGACCTTGGTCGCTCTGTACTGCGGCAGCTAAGTTAGGATCATCAGGTGCTTCTCCCGCAGCATTCATGCGACGGAGAGGCACTCGGTCATTGCGAGAGGGACACGACGTCACCCGTGCAAAACAGGGATTGATTTTTAAAGAAAAGCCATCGCTTGGAAAGCGAAATACCATCATGCCAGAACACTCTCTGCCGACGCTACCGATGTGGCGCGTCGACCACATCGAGCCCTCGCCCGAAATGTTGGCGCTACGGGGAGAGGGACCAATCCATCGCGTCCGTTTCCCGTCCGGGCACGAAGGCTGGTGGGTGACAGGCTATGACGAAGCCAAAGCGGTGTTGTCCGACGCGGCTTTTCGACCTGCGGGGACGCCGACGGCGTTCACGCCAGATTCCGTGATGCTTGGTTCTCCCGGGTGGCTGGTTTCCCACGAGGGAGACGAGCATTCCCGCCTGCGCGCGATTATAGCGCCGGCCTTCAGCGACTTGCGGACAGACTTGCTTGCACAGCAGGTCGAGTCGATAGCCGAACAGTTATTCGCAACGCTTTCGATCCAACCGCAGCCGGCTGACCTGCGCAAGTACCTTTCCTTTCCGCTTCCGGCCATGGTCATCAGCGCACTAATGGGCGTGAGGTACGAGGACCATGCGTTTTTCGCGGGACTGTCCGATGAGGTGATGACCCATCAACACGAAACCGGCCCGCGCAGTGCGTCCCGCTTGGCCTGGGAAGAACTGCGGGTCTACATCCGCGACAGGATGCGAGAGAAGCGCCGAGATCCGGGCGATAATCTCCTGACAGATCTCCTGCTGGCGGTGGATCAGGGTAAGGCCAGTGAGGAAGAGGCAATCGGCCTAGCAGCGGGCATGCTGGTAGCGGGGCACGAGAGCACCGCCGCGCAAATCGAGTGCGGCCTACTGGCTATGTTTCGCCATTCGCAACAGCGCGAGCGATTGATCGCCGATCCATCGCTGTTGGACAAGGCGGTGGAGGAAATTCTGCGCATGTACCCGCCGGGGGCGGGCTGGGATGGCATCATGCGCTATCCAAGATGCGATGTGACCATAGCAGGCGTGCATATCCCAGCGGAGAGCAAGGTGCTTGTCGGTCTTCCGGCGACGTCCTTTGATTTGCGCCATTTCGACAAACCAGAAGTCTTTGACATCGCACGCGAGGGAAACCCGCACCTGGCGTTCTCCTACGGGCCGCACTACTGCATCGGCGGGGCGCTAGCCAGGCTGGAGCTGAAGGCAGTGTTCGGTTCGATCTTCCAGCGCTTCCCGGGGCTGCGCCTTGCCGTGGAGCCTGAAGAACTGGAGTTGCGCAAGGAGATCATCACTGGCGGCTTCGAAGAGATGCCGGTGCTCTGGTGATGCGGGGACGGGCTAGCGGCAGAGTTTCTGCACTTTGCGGCCGAGCTTCCATGGCGCCGGCGGATCAGCCAACCAAACGGGTAACGAAGATGGACGTGAAAGAAACAGTGGCGGTATGCCGGGATGCCTTCGCCGAACTGGCGTCGCCAGCGTGTATCCACGACCCGTATCCGTTCATGCGTTGGTTGCGCCAGCACGATCCGGTCCATCGCGCCACGTCCGGGCTCTTTCTGTTGAGCCGCCACGCCGACATCTACTGGGCGCTTAAGGCCACGGGGGATGCGTTTCGAGGACCGGCACCGGGCGATTTGGCGCGCTATTTCCCTCGTGCAGCGACCAGCCTGTCGCTGAGTTTGCTGGCTTCTACCTTAGCGATGCAGGATCCTCCGACACATACGCGCTTGCGCCGACTGGTCTCCCGTGATTTCACCAAACGCGAGATCGACAATATACGGCCGAACATCGCGCGAATAGTCGAAGAGCGCCTGGACGCTATTGCGCCGGCCTTGGGACGCCGGGAGATAGTGGATCTTCATCGCGAATTTGCGCTTGCCCTGCCAATGCTAGTCTTTGCAGAACTGTTCGGCATGCCCCAAGATGACATGTCCGGGCTCGCCGCCATCATTGGCGCCCTCCTGGAGGGGCTGAGCCCGCACGCCAACGATGCCCAACTCGCAGCGGCGGACGCAGCTAGCGCCAAAATTATGGCCTACTACGGCGACCTGATCCAGCGCAAGCGCACCGATCCCCGCCAGGACATCGTCTCGATGCTGGTGGGCGCTCACAGCGACGACGCCGACAAGCTGTCGGATGCAGAATTGATCAGCATGCTTTGGGGCATGCTGCTCGGCGGCTTCGCCACTACAGCTGCGACGATCGGCCATGCGGTCCTGGCGATGCTGGCATATCCGGAGCAGCGACACTGGCTACAGGAAGACGCCGGGGTCGAGGCATTCGTAGAAGAAGTATTGCGCTGCGACGCCCCCGC
Source organism: Rhizobium mesoamericanum STM3625 (assembly GCF_000312665.1). Lineage (GTDB taxonomy): Bacteria > Pseudomonadota > Alphaproteobacteria > Rhizobiales > Rhizobiaceae > Rhizobium > Rhizobium mesoamericanum. Next base: position 124,698 of record NZ_HF536778.1, read on the forward strand.
CATGTTCAGCTCCATTCCGCGGATCGCCCAGCGTGACATTGAGCTGTGTGGCGTGATGATACCCAAAGGTGCAGACGTGCGCGTGCTACTCGCGGCCGGCAATCGTGACCCGGACGCGTTTCCCGATCCTGACCGCTTCGATCCCGCACGATTCTACGGCAGCACCAGCCCCGGCATGTCGAACGACGGGAAAATCATGCTGAGTTTCGGGCACGGTATCCACTTCTGCCTCGGCGCGCAACTTGCCCGGGTGCAACTGGCTGAGAGCCTTCCCCGCATTGAGGCGCGCTTCCCGACGCTCGCACTGGCCGAGACGCCGATACGGGAGCCATCTGCGTTCCTCAGAACGTTTCGCACTTTACCCGTACGGATTCATGCCGGTGGAGAGGCGTGAGATGCGCGTCGTGATCGACCAAGAACTGTGCGGAACCACCTGGCAGTGCGTGCTGACCCTGCCTGGCATCTTTCGGCAGCGCGAAGCGGATGGCGTGGCCGAAGTTTACGTGGCGACCGTCGCTAAGGCGCAGCACGCCGCGGTTCGGCTTGCGGCCAGTCAGTGCCCGGTGGGCGCCATTCGGGTCATCGAAAGCGACGATTGCGGTGGCGAGCCAGGGAATGTCGGCCCCCTGCCCTCTCCGGCCGAGCTCGGGCGGCATGCCACGAGAGATGAACACAAACCGGGACGACACGATGGGACGGTTTGAGGGAAAGGTGGCCGTGGTGACCGGCGCTGGCGCTGGCATCGGCAAGGCATGCGCCCTCGCCATCGCGCGCGAGGGCGGCAGAGTGGTGGTGGCCGACATTGACGACTCAGCGGCAACCGCCTGCACGGCGCAGATCGCGGCCGAAACTGGTCACGCGCTGACCCTGGCCGTCGACATCGCCGACGCGCAAGCGGTGGCAGCGCTGTTCGAAACGGCGGAGCGCCACTTCGGCGGGATCGACCTGCTGGTGAACAACGCGAGCGCCATGCATCTGACCCCGCGCGACCGCGCGATCCTCGACCTGGACCTAGCGGTTTGGGATCAGACGATGGCGACTAATCTGCGCGGCACGCTGCTCTGCTGCCGGCAGGCCATCCCGCGAATGATCGCCCGTGGCGGTGGCGCGATCGTCAACATGTCCTCGTGCCAGGGGCTCAGCGGTGACACCGCGCTGACTTCCTACGCCGCGTCGAAGGCCGCAATGAACATGCTATCAACCTCCCTTGCCACGCAATACGGTCGCGCGCAGATACGCTGCAACGCCGTCGCGCCGGGTCTCATCATGACGGAACGTCTCCTCGCCAAGCTCGACGAGCGATTGCAACGGCAATTGCACCGGCACCAACTCCTGGCGCACGTTGGCCGCCCCGAGGACGTGGCCGCGCTGGTGGTTTTTCTGCTTTCCGACGACGCTGCGTTCATCACCGGGCAAGTTGTGTGCATCGACGGCGGCATGCTGGCGCACCTGCCGACATACGCAGATGGCGGCAATAATCCGGCCGAGCGCCCCGTCGATAGCGTGGACGAAGCGCCCTTTGCCCAGGAGAGGTAAGAGACATGCTGCTCAACCCGCTGAACCGCCGGCGCACGCTGCAATACAACATCCCGATCATGCCCGGCGCGTTCCCGATAGTGGGGCATCTTCCCGCCATCGTGAGCGACCTTCCCCGCCTGCTACGGCGCGCAAAAGGAATGCTAGGGAACCACTTCTGGCTGGATTTTGGCCCGGGGGGCAGCTGATGATTTGCCTCGATCCTGATACGCTCGCGGCGCTCCGGCACAAAAACGTCTCTTCGTCACTAATCGGCGAAATGGCGCCCGAGATTCTCGGTGGAACATTGGTCAGTTTGGACGGTAGCGCGCACCGCCGGGCGCGAGACGGCATCAAGGAGGCTTTTCTTCCCAAGGGGCTCACTGCGGCTGGCATTGGTGATCTATTTGCACCCATCATCCGGGCGCGGGTGCAGGCGTGGCGCGAGCGTGGGGGCGTCTCTATCTTACCTGAAACCGGCGACCTGATGCTCAAGCTTACCTTCTATCTCATGGGGATCCCGCCGCAAGATCTGCCCGTGTGGCATCGCAAGTACCGGCAACTATTACAGTTGATCGTCGCTCCCCCCGTGGACTTGCCTGGAACACCGCTGCGGCGCGGTCGCGCCGCCCGCGACTGGATCGACGCCCAGTCGCGACAATTCATCCGCGACGCCCGCGCGCGCTCCACTCGAACCGGCTTGATAAACGACATGGTGAGCGCCTTCGATTGCAGTGAAGATGCGCTGTCAGATGACGTCCTTGTTGCTAACGTCCGTTTGCTACTGCTAGCCGGTCACGAAACAACTGCCTCGACGATGGCCTGGATGGTAATCGAGTTGGCGCGCCAGCCCGATCTTTGGCACGCCCTGGTCGAGGAAGCGCGACACGCAGGGACGGTGCCTACACAGCACGAGCACCTGGCGCAGTTTCCTGTTGCCGAGGCCCTGTTTCGGGAAACCTTACGCCTGCATCCGGCATCATCGCTCGTACCGCGTCGCACGACGCGGGAATTGCATCTTGGCGGGCGCCACCTTCCTGCAGGCACCAGGCTTGGTATCCCGCTGCTGCACTTCTCGACCTCATCGTTACTGCACGACGCGCCAGATCAGTTCCGCATTGAGCGTTGGCTGGGACGCGTAGAGCCCGTAGGACCCCTTGATATGTTGCAGTTCGGTACCGGGCCGCACGTGTGCATCGGTTACCATCTGGTATGGCTTGAACTGGTCCAATTTGCCGTGGCGTTGGCGCTGACCATGCAAAAAACCGGCGTGAAGCCGCAGTTGCTTAACGACGCTGAGAAGGGACGACGTTTCTTCCCGACGGCGCAGCCGTCCATGAAGGTCCGAATCGGGTTCTCATGAACAAGCCTTGCCCAGTGGCCAGCTTGGCTACGGCACCAGCAACATTGCTCGTCGACGCAGTTCCGGGTGAGACATAGGACATGCACAATATGCAGACTGATCCCACGCTACACCAGCGCCGAATTCCCGAGCTTGGTCAACCCTCCGATCAGACTGGCGCAAAATCCGTCGGGCTGCACTCGGAGGCTTGGATGCAGGACGGAGTGAAACGGGTCGAACAGGCGCTGACGCGGCTTCTTGAGGCAGGAGACGACGGTGAGACCGAACTCACGGCGGCAATGCGCTACGCCACCTTGAATGGCGGGAAGCGCACCCGCGCTTTGCTGTGTATGGCCGCCGGTGCACTAGCCGAGGCCTCGGCGGCTACTCTCGACGACGTCGGAGCCGCCATAGAGATGATGCATGCCTGTACCCTTGTTCACGATGACCTACCTGCGATGGATGACGACGTGCTTCGCCGCGGCCATCCAACGGTGCACGTCAAGTTCAGCGAAGCCACTGCGATCCTGGTTGGAGACGCATTGCAAGCACACGCTTTTCTCACCCTTGCTGGCTTGGACGCTCCGGCCGACAGGCGCTCCGCACTCGTGCGCGAACTTGCCCAGGCAGTATCTACCGGGGGTGCCGCTGGAGGCCAGGCTATGGACTTGGCGCTCGTTGGAAAGACCGCCGAACTCGACACGATCCTGAAGATGCACCGAATGAAGACTGGTGCGCTTGTGCGTGCCTCCGTTCGAATGGGCGCGTTGTGTACGATCGCGGAAAATGACGAGCACGATGAGTTATACGAGGCGCTGGATCGCTATAGCGATTGTTTCGGGATGGCATTGCAGGTGGTCGACGATATTCTTGACGCAACAGCCGATAAGGCCACGCTCGGCAAAACCCCTGGAAAGGACGCGGCGGCGCAGAAGCCGACCTGCGCGTCGATCATGGGACTGAAGGCCGCCCGGCAGTTCGTGCTGGATCTTTTTGGCGAGGCCAGTGAGGCGATCGTGCCGCTAGGCCCGGATGCGCAGCGCCTGGGGCAGATGTTACAGCAGGCCTACGTGTATCTGGCTAAGGACGCATCATGTATATGAACCCGCACGTGCGCATAGTGTCTACCGGCACCGACCGCGTATGGCCCGCGTCGACAATATCTCCTGTTCTTTATCAGAGTCCGCGCCAGAGACAGGGCCGCCCGGTGATGGATTGGCACCACGTGCTCGGGCGTGGACAGCGGAGATGGCGGAGCAACAGTGGCGCGCCTAGCGGCCGGTTAAACACGGGTGTCATCACTTACGGAAGAAGGCAGCAGCGTGACCGCACCGTCTGACCAGATCCTCTCGGAGTTGCGCCACCTCCTCAGCAAGATGAGCGATGGTGGCTGCGTCGGCCCGTCAGTCTATGATACCGCACGGGCCCTCCATTTCAGTGGCGTCGTCGCTGGCAATCATGAGGCATGCGACTGGCTTATCGCGCAACAACAGCCCGACGGCGGTTGGGGAAGCTCGGACTTCCCGTTGTTCCGCCACGCGCCCACTTGGGCAGCCTTTTTAGCATTGCAGCGCGCCGGTTCTTTTCCCGGTGCTGCTGACGCGGTACAAGCCGCAGAACAGTTCCTCCGGCACCAACCCGATCCATATGAGCATGCGGTACCGGAAGACGCGCCTATCGGAGCAGAGCTGATCCTGCCGCAGCTTCTGGGCGAGGCGACGCGATCGAAAGGATTGAACCTTCCGCGCCACCGCGCGTTGGTACGGCTGCGGCAGTCTCGCCTCGCCAAAGTCCACACGTTAGCGGCTTTGCCGAGCGGGCATCCTCTGCTTCACTCGTGGGAGGCTTGGGGATCATCGCCGGCTATGGCTTCCCCAGATGAGCACGGCAGCATCGGTATTAGCCCAGCCGCAACCGCGGCGTGGCGTGCCCAAGCAAGTGCACAAGCGAGTTCACCAGAGCTGCTCAGGCGCGCCGACGCATACCTGCATGCTGCATCGCTGGCGACGGCCAGCGGCCTCGACAATATCCTTCCCAACGTGTGGCCAATCGATATATTCGAGCCGTGTTGGTCGCTGTTCAGCTTGCATTTGGGTGGCCTTTTAGCGCATCCCGCCCTCGCTCAGGCGGTGCGCCGGATCGTCGCGCGACTAGAGGCTTGCATGAGCACGAATGGCCTAGGCCCGGCATCACATTTTGCAGCCGATGCGGACGACACTGCTGTAGCGCTATGCGTCTTGAACCTCGTGGGTCGGGTGCCTGGGGCCCACGCGCTACGCCAATTCAAGATCGGTGAGGTTTTCGTCACCTTTCCGGGCGAGCGCAATGCTTCGGTGTCCACAAACATCCACGCTCTTCATGCCTTGCGATTGGCCGGCCAGACCGCCGCTGCCACAAGCGCTTTCGTCGACGCCAATCGAAATCCACAAGGTGTATGGGACAATGAAAAATGGCACGCCTCCTGGCTGTACCCGACTTCGCATGCGGTCGCTGCTTTGGCGCAAGGCGCTCCGAAGTGGCGGGACGAGCGGGTCTTGGTGGCGCTGCTAAAGGCGCAGCGCGACGATGGCGGCTGGGGCGCAGGGAGCGGATCCACATTCGAGGAGACCGCCTATGCGCTCTTTGCCTTGCGCGTGCTGGACGAGAGAGAGACGCCAACAGCCCGCGCGCGTGCTGGCCAAGCGGTGGCACGTGCTTTGGAATGGATGCTGGCCCATTATGTAGCGAACACTTCGCCTTACACTGCACTTTGGATCGGCAAAGAACTCTATTGCCCCACACGTGTCGTCCGCGTGGCAGAGCTCGTAGGCTTGTGGCTAGCGCTTTCCTGGGGGAGTAAGCCGGAGCACCGTAATGAAGACTGAGTTTGCCCTGAAACTGGTATTGGATTGGGGCCGAAGCCTGAGCGGGTTCGCCGCGGATCATGCCGTGGAAGCAGTCAGAGGCGGCCAGTACATCTTGGAGAGTATTCAACCTTGGTTGGACGAACTTAGCGCGCGCACGTTCCGCGATCCGCGGGACGAAACCCTGATACTGGCCTTCTATCGCGAACTGGCACTCCTGTTCTGGCTCGACGATTGCTACGATCACGACTTGATCGCGCCTGAGCAGCTTGCCGCAGTGGAACTCGCGCTAGCGCAAGAGGCACCCCGTGCTCCCAGCGGATTCGAGTCGTGTGCTGCGCAGCGCGCTTTACTCGCCCAGCTCGCCTACGATCGGCGCGACTATATCCAGCTTCTGGACGATACCCGTCGCTACTGCGGGGCGCTACGCGCCGGTCACACGCAAGCGGCAACGGGGAAGCAGTGGTCATACGCTGAATACCTTGACAACGGGGTAGCCTCGATCGCCTACACCAACGTGTTTTGCTGTCTCTCGTTACTTTGGGGATTGGACATGGCATGCTTGCGCCGCTGTCCAGCTTTCCGCCAGGCGATCTGGCTTATCTCAGCGATAGGCCGCTTGCAGAACGATCTGCATGGGTGCGATAGAGATAGTTCGATGGGCGAAACTGACAACTCAGTGATCCTTCTACTGCGGCGCTATCCGGCAATGCCTGCAGCGAAGTTTTTAAGCGACGAGCTGGCTGGACTTACGCGCATGCTGCGCCGGCTTTTAGTAGAAGAGCACCTTCCCCCCGCGTGGGATGCCCTCATAGACGCTATGACCGGCATCCGCACGCATTTTTATGAGACCTCTCGCAGTCGCTACCGTAGCGACGGCACGGGGAGCACAGCAAGGACTGAGCCTCAAGCGTAAGCCGGCCGGAGGCAGTTGCAGCGACGCTGCCCCGAGCGGATGCAAGCACCGGATTTGCTTGAAGGCCGCCCTCGGCTGAAGCAGCAGGCCAATCCGTCGCCCGAGCAGGGAGAGATCCCGCTATCTCGCAAGACAAAGGGCTGACTTGTCCAATATTCACGATCTTAATCGCTCTCATCCAAACAAATGATTTGTCAGACCCAAGGCGATTTGGAGTAACAATGGCGCCACGATCGGATTTCACGAAGAAGATGATGCGCAATAGCGAAGGGTGAAATGTGTCCAGTGTCCTTTACCGGGACAATCGGTATCCCGACAGGTACGAACTTTCACATGGGATTAGGAGGTTAGTCGCAGCGGTTGAAAGTTGATCAAAGCTTCGAAAGCGACGCGTGCGGGTCAACATGCCAAGCGACCCGTGCAACGTCCGAACAACACCACGGCAAAATTAGTCAGCACTGCGAGACGGGGTGTCGAGAAAACCGCCGCGACGCAAACGTTAGAAAGGCCGCTAAATGCAACGTTCATCGACTCCCGCGGGTCAGGACCTGGAAGCTATCTCGCGCAACGGCGGAGTGTTCCGCCGCATGGCGTCCCGAATCCCAACATACATGACGGATCTTCGAGAGAACCCCGCTTGGCTGCCGATGTTCCTTTTGGCACGCACCATCCCTTTTCGCAAAGCCCATTGGCTTACCGCCAAACCGGCTGCAATTGTGTCACGCACGCGTGACTCGATGTTCGGTGACCTAAAGGCAGACGCTATCGCGACAGAGCTAAAACGCTCAGGCATTTACCCAGGATTGAAGCTGCCAAATGCGATCATAGAAGGAATTGCTCGTTTTGCTCGTGAGACACCATGCTTCGGCAATTTCGACCGGAAGCTCGAATTTTTGCCGCAAGATCATCAAGAGGCCGAGCGCCTCTTCCGCCGGGCGATACTTAGCGGTCACCACTACGAAAGGGTATTGAAGTGCGATGCCGCCATCGCTGTCCAGCAAGATCCGCTGCTCCTCGAGGTTGCCCGCCACTACCTGGGCGACGGTGCGAAATTGATCACGACGAGGACTTGGTGGAGCTTTCCGACCAGCAGCCCATCAGATGCTGAACTGAGCAGGGCGTCGTTCAAGTTTCATTTTGATTTAGACGACTGGCGAATGCTGAAATTCTTCTTTTATCTTTCTGATGTTGATGAAGAGGCGGGTCCGCATGTTTATGTCCGCGGAAGTCACAACCGCCGACGCCTAAAGCATCAACTGACTCTCCTCGTAGGCCACCCGGCGCACGAAGTGGTGGGTTTCTATGGACAACAAAATGTGATGACCCTTACTGGAGGGGCGGGAACGGGCTTTGTAGAGGACCCATTTGGTTTCCACATGGGCACACCAGCTAAAACCAAGCCGAGACTAATGATGGAGGTAGGCTTCGGGGTTTCGAAGCCCTCAAGGCGGCGCTTCCATGGCGAACCAGTTGTGCGGTAGGAGCACGCCAGTGCTTGTCATGGAGCTCTAGTACAAGCCGACCAAGGACCGGGATGGAACCACGCGCGACGCCACTCATACTGCTGAACATTTTCCGTTAGCAGAGTGGCGCCATTGCCGATGCGATATGCCAAGGGCGTCGAGTTCGCTACCCTCGAATGGTCGATTCGTTCAAACACCGACGGATCTTGGAGCTCTTAATGACCGCGGCCGAAGTCGCGTGAAAAGGCTGCACTTGACCTCAACTGATCACATGCGGGATGTTGTCAAGCGAAGTGAAGATTTGACCCCGCATATTGCCTCACCGGGAGATGTTACCGAACGTAGCAAGCGTCAGGAAGCGGCGAAGCGCTGGAGATCGACAACAACGGGCTCCTCAAGTTTCTGATTCACACCACGTCGATCAACTCGTCTTCCAAGCTCTTCTTGTGCAGCACGCAGGCTGGCAAACAACAGAACGGGGTCGCTATTTTCCAGCATTGCCTGTAGCTGCTTCTTGTCAGCTTCGGCCACGCTAGAACGAGCGGCGGGTGGAGCCGGCGGATGATAGCGCTTGATCACGCGCGCCCCGATCCGCGTCTTATCCTGCAGCTTGAATGACGGCTGGCATAGATTGCCGTAAAGGCGAACAACCGCATAAAGTTGACTAAGGGTAACCGGTGTTCCGTCCCCACGTTGTCCTCGCCGCCCTGATCTGTGATCGCCTATCCATGGACGAGCAATGGGAGTTTCTCCATGGAGAGTACATTGGAGGTTCTCACGACCAGGAAGTCTGGTCGTGAGGTTAACCGGCACTGGCCGGACGAGGTAAAGGCGCAGATCGTTTACGAAAGTCTTCGGCCCGGAGCGATGGTGAATGAGGTTGCCGAGCGACATGGCTTGAAGCCGAACCACCTATCCACGTGGCGGACGATGGCACGGCAAGGCAAGTTGGTTCTGCCTGCACCCGAGGATGCGGTCGAGTTCGCAGCGGTCATCGTCGAACCACCTGTTTCGGAACCGCCGATCAAAAAGACCAGCCGTCCGGAGATCATCGTCGGGTCCGTCACCATTCGACTGGAAGAAGGCGCGTCTGCAGCCCGGATCGCCGCTGTTGCGCGTGCCTGCGCGGTTCCAGCATGATCTTTCCATCGAACCGTGTCCGGATCATGGTGGCGACCAAGCCCGTCGATTTTCGCAAGGGCCACGCTAGCTACGCCCTTCAATTCTCGTGCCGAGCAATGTTTATGTCGCGTGGAGCTGTCCCCTCCTGGCCGCATAGGCTCATTACCGCATCATTCGCAGCACTGATTAGCACTTCATCGATCCTTCGGGCGGGCGTTGGCATGACTTTCGCATAGCCCTTACGGCAGACTGGCGGGAATGATTTAAGGACACTGCTACGATGAATACTGAGGCCCACAAACAAGCACTTAACTGCGCCGGCAGACAAACCGATGGCCGATCCAACATCACGTGGATCGACGACGCGGATCACAGATCGTCGCTCACGTCGGACATCAAGACGGCGGCGTAACGCGCAGCGCGTTTTCCCTTAGCAAAAAAGTCTCTGCAACAGAAACATAGAAAGCGACTGGCACCACATGTCCAGCACGGGCTTTACACCATACGGGTTCTCACTAGTAGTTAAGTTCGGCGGCAGCCTAATGCGCGACATTCCGACATGCAGAGATGCGATAGCTGAGTTGGAGCGGCTCGTCGAGTTCGGGTACCGGATTTTGCTGGTGCCCGGTGGCGGCCTGCCGGATAAGGCGATAGAGGCGGTTGACGCGAGCTATCCGCTAGCGGCGTTCACAAGCCATCACGCCTGCGCCCTCGCTCAGGATCAAACCGGCTATTTGCTGACGGACCGGGCATTCTCGTCAAAACTCGTCGCAACCGCCGCTTTAGGCGAATGCCGCAAGATATCAGCGGCAGGCATGGTCCCAGTTCTGCTTCCCTCGCGTATTCTCTTCGCGATGGATCCAGTGGACTGGAGTTGGGACGTCACCTCGGACGCCGTTGCAACATGGGTCGCTTGGGTAACTGGCGCTGCTTCCGTCGCGTTTCTAACGGATGTTGACGGCGTGTACCGCAGCGGAGGCGCTAGCGAGCCCCCAGAGCTCATAGAGCATATAGATGCTGCTGACCTCGCCCGGCTTGGTCACACCTGCATCGATGCCTGCGCCGCCAAATTTATGGCCGCTCGGGGCCTCACGGGCGTCGTTGTCAACGGGTCGCACGCGAACCTCTTGAGGGACTGGCTAGATGGTAAGCAGGTTAAAGCAACCTGTATCACCGTATCGGGTAATCGGGATTAGAGGCATCATGACAGGCGCGGAAAGCGGGATGACAGCTTCTGTGGGCTTGACGGTTTACGGACCGGAGGTAGCGAGATCAGGGCTCACAGCCTCTCTCGACAATTTCATCCGACTCAAGAGCGGGCTGAAAATTGATGAACGATCCTTTTCCATTCACGGGCGAAACTCAATCGAACAATTTTATCGCCTAACAAAGTCTACATCTGGAGCCCATTGGCCAATCGTGGTCGATCTGTTCGATATGAGGCCGGTTTGCGTCACCATCTGGAAAGGTCACGACGCACTTCATCTTCTCCAGGATCTTAAGGGGAACTCCCATCCCGCGAAGGCAGCGGCCGGAACGGTTCGTAGTTTGTTTTACTGCGATAACGCCGCGAGTAATCTCATCCACGTTAGCGATAGTGCCGAGATAATGGAAGCGGAGTTGGCGATCCTTCGCAGCCGCTCCTCCCGCGAAATGGATACGGTGTGGAGTTCTCTCGATTGCGGTCGCGTGACCCACTCCTCGTTACGCATCCTACTTGAGATCCTCGGTGAACAACTACTCCCGACTCTCTTCAATGGTGACGCTTTAGCGAATGCCCGCTTCTGCGCTAACCGTGCGCAGCTGTTGGCGGCGAGGTCAACACTATTAGGGAGCGTGCAACAGTATCTGGCTGGGCAGTCCGAAGGGCTGGACGAGCTCCTTGAACACGCGGGGATGCTCTCTGGATGGGATCGGCTGATCCTGTCGGCTGGACTGCTTGCAATGCCGGCCTGGCAATATCACCTGGCCCCGCAGCCGCCTATTCATCAGATGGATCACTACGGTCCTTACCGCGTCTAGCCCAGCGGCTCTAAGGAGGACGGAATGGATACCCTCAATGAAGTACGAGCCAAACTGGCCCGCAGTCAGCAACAGTCATTTCCCATTCACATGGAAGAGTTCGGCCTGAACCTAGTCGTGAACGAGGGCGTCTTTCCGCCAGCGGAATTCCAAAGTTGGCGATGGCTTGGTGAAAATTTTCCTCCATTTCAAGGCAAGGCAATCCTAGAGATTGGCTGCGGCTTCGGACTTCCTGGACTTCACCTTGCGAAGAGTGGAGCAAAGTCAATCTTGACATGCGATATAAACCCGGCGGCAGTCGCTAACACGATCGAAAACGCGAGGCGCAATCGTATTAACAACATCCGCGTTGTCCAAAGCGACATCTTCAGTAATATTCAAACCGACCAGCTTTTTGATCTAATTTATTGGAATTATCCATCCTACTATGCCCCGGATCAGTACCAGTTTCGTGATCATCTCGAGCGGGGTGCGGTCGATCCCGGATATCGGTTGCTAGAGCGCTTCCTTTCAGAAGGGCCGTCGCGTTTGAATGGAGCCGGAAGAATCCTTCTCGGCTTCGGGAGCAACGCGAGGGACGATCTTTTCGAGGCTATTGCTAAGAGGAATTCGCTCAGTGCCACCCTTCTTAGATCATCCCCTTCATCCGATGTCGGAGTCACGTATAGGCTCTTCTCTATCCAAAAGACGGCTCCAGCGTTATGATGAACGCTACGACAAGATTGGCCATGTTGGCAATTTCAGGCAACCGTTCCAGTGATAGCTGGATTGCTGGAAGCATGATCCTCGCAGATTTCCTCGATCGTGTCCCGAACGACATCGATATTCATCACGCGAGCGGCAATGCTCTGTCGGACGCGTTCGACAGAGATCTTAGGTCGCTAATCCGAGCAGGCTTTAAAGTGTCGAGCTTCCGTCAGCTTGAAAATGAGCTAGAGGTAAAATTCAAGAAGCTTGGAACCGCGGTTGTATTAAATTGGGTCATCGGATGCGGAGAAACTCCACAACTCGTTGCCGATAGGGAGCTTGGCATGCGCCTAACGTTGGCGGAGGTCCTTGCCTATAAAGTGGCAAGGTTCAAGGAAGACCCTCTAAGCAAGCATGGGGAAGACCTTCGAGCGCTCTTTCCCCTCCGTCGGAAGAAGATCCCAGAATTCATGTCACTAGGCATTCTTGGTAGTAAGCCGGTTGAGCGCGAGCAGGAACCCTCCGAAACTAGCATTTCTCGGCCTGCACGTGAAGAACCGTCAGCCGACGCCAACGTGAAACTACTGCCGGATCGAACATGAGAGGCACAGTGCATCTCGATCCTCTTCTGCTCGATAGGATTCGCGCAGCTATTAGCGCATATCCTCCGGCGCTCGCACGTGTGGCCGCATCAATAATTGAGGATCCAGAGTTCGTCATAAATTCATCCATCGACGATTTCGCTCACCATGTAGACAGCGGGTCTGCGTCGATAGTGCGATTTTGCCGCAGATTGGGATACTCCGGCTTCCGCGAGTTCAAAATCGCTCTTAATGGAGAACTAGAAAAAGCGAAGTTTATCGGTTCACGCGGTGAGTGCTCGACAGAGAACCTGTATATCCCTAAGGAGCTCGCTCTTCTGAGCGAGACTCTGCAAAGCGCTGTCGCCGCCTCTGCTCGCTTGATCGATGAGCAACAGGTCATCAAGCTGGCCGGTCGCTTGCGATCTGCGAAGAGGATCGTCGTGCTCGGAGCCGGCGCGTCTTCCGTCTGCGCTGACATCCTCGCGTCCCGCCTTGCCTGGACCGGTCTCCCCATTGTCTGCGCGAGCTCACCTGAACTTGCTCGAACGCTCAATAAGTCTTGCGTCGCCGTCGGACTACTCTGGCCAGAGGCAACGAAAGAATTATGGCAATTCCTTTCATCGGCGAGCACTGCCGGCGCGCACTCCATTGCGATAACAGCCGACGAGGCGTGTCTTGTCGCAAAAACCGCCAATGAGATCATTACCATTGCGTCGGATCCCGCCATACGAAAACCCGGATCCTGCCTCCACATTTCGTCGATCCTCCTCCTGAGTGAATACATCTATCTTTGTCTACAGAGCCAATGAGCGCGTGCACGACACTGCTGCAATCGCGCCCACGCGCCAGGCTGGCTCATTTGTCCAAAAACTGTTGGGTTCCCGACAGACCGATGGCCGAAATCGTTCACTTGGCGGCAATCACCGTCGCACCAAGATACCAGCGCTTGTCTGCAATCGCCGCCAGTTGGCATAGTGTTTGCTTTGCTATGATTAGCAACGCCGAATGACAGACCGACGAGGATGCAGCGTGGCCGCTAGAATGAAAGTACCGTCCGTCGTATTCCACACTCGTGTACGCGATGAAGCTATGGACGGCTCAAATCCCTACCGATGGGAGAAAAAGTCATCTTCGGATTTCTTCGACCATAAGCGGGTATTACTTTTCGCCCTTCCCGGCGCGTTCACGCCAACATGTTCAACGTTTCAAGTCCCGGATTTCGAGAAATTCTATGACCGATTTCGGGAGATAGGCATCGACGAGATCTACTGTTTAGCCGTCAACGATGCCTTCGTGATGAATGCTTGGGGTAAGTCGTTGGGTTTGGAGAAAGTGAAGCTTATCCCAGATGGCTCTGGCGAATTCACCCGCAAGATGGGCATGCTGGTGGCAAAGGATAACATAGGATTTGGCATGCGCTCTTGGCGCTATGCGGCAGTGATCGATGACGGCACTATCGAGCAATTGTTCGAGGAAGAAGGGTGTTCCGACAACTGCGAAGAAGATCCATATGGGGCTTCCTCGCCGCAAAATATCTTCGAGCGGTTGAAGCGGGCCGCCGAAGCTTAATGTAGGAAATAGTCTACCTGCCCTAAGTCAATCAGGAGTCACTCTTAGGATGCAGTATTCAGCAAGCCTCACACAGCGGCAGTCCCAATCGCTGGTTTTCACGCCCCAGCTCATACAGTCGATCCGTCTCCTACAGTTTGCCCATGGTGAGTTACGCCAGTTCATCGAACAGGAACTGGAGAAAAATCCTTTCTTGGAACTTGCGCCCGACAGTGGGTCGTGTCGCCTGCCGCAGGGCAGCGCGGAGCCTGGCTCTCTTGAGAGCCAAGGTGCTATGTCGGCGAGTTCCGACGGATCGACGTCCCAAAGCGAATGGAAATCCACCCGTAGCAGCCCCGACGCATCGGCGGGCAATTCAATGCCGAGCTTTGAGGAGTATGCTGCCGCGCCCGAAACTCTTCACGAAAACGTAGACCGCCAGATCGCCCTTACCCCGTTTAGGTGCGATGAAAGACTGATCGCGCGTGCACTTGCAGATCATCTGGATGATACGGGCTATCTTCATGCCGACCTTCGCGAGATCGCTGCGGTGACCAACTTTCCGGAGAGCGAGCTAGAGCGAATACTCAGAATTTTGCAAGGCTTTGACCCAATCGGCATTTTCGCGAGAGATCTCAGAGAATGCCTTGAGATACAATTGCGTCAGCGAGACAGGTTAGATCCTGCCATGGAAGCGTTGGTTGCAAACCTGCCGCTGCTTGCGCAGCGAAACTTTCGTGCCTTGAAGCATCGTTGCGACGTCGATGAGGAAGATCTCCTGGAGATGCTGCAAGAGATAAGGTCCCTTGATCCCAAACCCGGCAACCGGTACCACTCGGGCGCACCTGAGGCAATCATCGCTGATGTCCGAGTACTGCCATCCCCTGCCGGCGGATGGCAGATCGAGCTCACGCCTGAGCTTTTACCGAGGGTGCTGCTGAACCAGAGTTATTTTGCGGAAGTCTCGCGATCTCGACACAATTCAAGTGAGCAAGCGTTCCTCAGCGAGTGTTTTCAAAGTGCGAACTGGCTTGTTCGCAGTCTAGATCAGCGTGCAAAAACCATCCTCAAGGTGGCGAGCGAAATCGTGCGCCAGCAGGGTGCCTTCTTGGAGCATGGCGTTGCTCACCTTCGCCCGCTAAACCTTAGAACGGTCGCTGAAGCTATTGAGATGCACGAGTCGACTGTTAGCCGTGTGACTGCGAATAAGTACATGCTCACGCCACGCGGTGTGTTCGAGCTGAAATATTTCTTCACATCGTCGATCGCGTCCTCAGAAGGAGGCGAGGCTCATTCTGCGGAGGCCATTCGCCACCGGATCAAGGCGATGATCGCGGCAGAGGATGAGAATAGCGTTCTTTCCGACGACGAAATGGTAGCCGAATTAAGACGCGTCGGAATCGATATCGCACGGCGGACGGTCGCGAAATACCGAGAGACGATGAATATACCCTCTTCCTTTCGCCGACTCCGGGAGTTCAAAACGCGATCGACCGTGTGATCAGGCCTATGCGGGAGGATCAGCTGGGATCATCAGGCTCAAAGCATGCTTCACGGTCCGCGCAGTCGCTGCAGCTTGGGGACTTGCACAAAGCAAAACCCTCTGACTCGCAAAGGGTTCGGTAGAGGTACTTTTTCCACCTCATGTTATCTTTATTGCCAGCAGCAAGGCGGGGGAAATGCGTAGCCATCAATCGATGGAGTTCGCCCCGCTCGGCGAGTCCAAGCTCTTGCCAAAGATGACCGTCTCTCATACAGCGTCTAGCGACTATTTTGGCGAAGCGCACGCTCGCTTGGCTATCGGGGCAGGCATGAGCCAGAAGAATGTCGCGAAGTAGTCCCTCCTCTACGCCGGGCTCCGAGTCCTTTATTTGGTCGATCGCGAGGGAGCCGATCAGCTTTAGAGGAAAGCAGCAGTATACGATGTTTTTGACTTCCTCTCGGGAAAGACCCGTCGCTTCTGTCACGGAAGCCTCTCCCGCTTCGACTTCCTCGAGTGCTCTCGAGAAGATCCTAGCGAGTACATAATCGTCAAAGTCCATCTCCACGTCCATTCTCGGCCAACCCCACGTGTCCGCGAGGCGGAATTTTCTGCGAGAACTGCGCTCTGTGATCGTCCGAACACCCCTGTTTCGAAATCGGGCGGTCACCACCGTATTCTCGCTGCCATCCGACATAGAAATGATACTCCTCAGGGTAAGTCGACCACAAATAGCCGGCTATCGGGAGGCATCAAAAACCGTGCCATTCCGTTCCGCGATCGCCAAACTTTTTGTCGACGCTCCGGCAACAGCCTTGAAATACACAAGACGCAATATCCCCTCACCCGCTTCCCTTGCGACCGCCGCTCCAGTTTCGCGCCTATTTCTCAACGGGGAGCCGGCGAGCAAGGTTGGCACGACAAATGCAGCAAACACAAAGACGAAGAAAGGAAGGACCCATGATCACTCTCACTGATAGCGCTATTGCGGCAATGAAAGCCGCCATTGAACAGAATGTGGAGCCTGCTAAAGGCCTGCGCATCAAAATTGAGGAAGGGGGCTGCGCGGGATTCAAGTATGTGATGGCGGTAGAGACCAGCCGAGCGCCGGGCGACGCCGTTGTGGAGACAGGAGGTTTGTGTTTGTTTATCGACAAAGGCTCGCAAGCATTTGTCAATGGCCTAAGAGTCGACTTCGTAACCACCTTGGAAGATTCCGGTTTCGTATTCCACAACCCGAACGCCACGGCCCCCTGCGACTGTGGCAAGTCATTTGCCTAGCGACCACGGTATCTGAATCTGCACTGTCGCCGGGCGTGCCAGGGTCATCGCGGTCTCCTAGGGCCCGACCAGATAGGGTGGAAGCGACTGCCTGGACACAGCAGGCTGTCGGGCGCCGCCTGGAGATCAGAATCAGTTCGACCAAGTCACGTTCTTTCAGCCGGGGCGTTAAAGAAGCCTCCGCAAGTGGGGCCATCCGCTTCTCCCTTCCGCGGGACAACTCTGATGAGGATATCGACCACGTGGTCGGCGTTTTACCAGAGATTGTGGCGCGTCTCCGGTCCATTGCTTGACACCTTGAGAATAAATTCAGCCTCTAGATGGTGAGGGTAGGCTCCAGCAATCCCACGAGCGAGAAGAATTTTCGCCGGCAGAAGAATACAATCGGAGAAAGCAATGAAAACTAATCCCGATAACAGCAGGCCCATAAGCGTTGTGGAAGTCCTTTCGCAGCTGAGAAATCTTTCGGCAGCGGAAGATTTCTTCGAAACACTCGGTGTCGCATATGAGCGCAGGGTGCTTGAGACGTCCCGTCTGCATATCATGAAGCGCATGGGCCAGTATCTTGCAGACGAGGATCTCGAAGATGCTCCTCAAGAACTTGTCGCCGCGCGCGCGCGCGCCACTCTCAAACGAGCCTACGAAGACTTCGTGACTTCGGCGCCGCTGCACCACCGCGTTTTTAAAGTCTTGCAGGATCATGACCCTCTTTCTGCTACTGAACACAAAATTGGCCGCAATTCCACGTTTGTGCCCTTCGAGAGCGTCCTCAAGCGCTTCGGCGAGGCACCGAGGTCGTAGCGGAACATCCTATTGTCGGAACGCCTACAAGGGTCCCGCCATATCCCACTGGCGTTCAAATCCCATCTAAGTCTTTGTGAGGCGTTTTGGGGTGCTGTCCGAGTTTGGATAGAAATTAGATGACGCGAGTCTGCCACATCCGCTCGTTGAGTCCTATTTGTCAAAGAAGCTTGTAATTTAAGGAATGGCCACTAAATTACATAACGCTGCTTATATACACATACATTGGTTGTATTTAATGCAGCAATCAACCTGAGGAGTAAGAGCGACCGCGTCTCGTGCTCGCATTGATGAAGTTGGTCCTTTGCGAAGATTTTCGAGCGAAACGCCAGAAGCGACGAAGGGCAGCGAGCTCCACGAAGTATCGAGGCTACTCGCTGCCCCTATGCGTCTGGATAGAAGATTGGCCAGTGTCGCTAAGGTGCTTCCATCTCTTCTACCGTTGCGCCGCGGGGCAATCACAGTAAGTGCTGGAAAAGAAGACCCTGCCCTCTCGGTGATGATCGAAACTTCGAACAATGCCGCCGATCGCGGCCTTCCGGAAGGTCTACTTGAGCATATCGTCAAGAGCGCTCGGCCCCTTATCGTAAAAGACATTGGAACGTCAGCGCTATTTCTACATGAACCTTCTAAGGCTCCGCGTGGAGAGACGGCGGCAGTGACGTTCATCGGCTTGCCATTGCAAGCTGAGCAGGAAACGCTAGGAGCACTTTGGATCGATCGCTACCTTCATGATTCAGGCGCAGGTTGCTTTGACGATGACGTGCGTTTTCTGACAATGGTGGCAACTCTCCTCGGTAAGGCAATTAAGTCGGATCGTGAGCTTAGGGGATCGGATCGTCAGGTCGTCGCGGTCGGCTCAAAGCCGGATGAGGCGGTTCGAAAGTCGCAATTGGAGCAGCGAAGCAAGGTTGACTGGATCGTCGGTGACAGCCCAGCGTTAAAGCAGGTCCTCGATATCGCTTCGGCCGCAGCTATGACGAACACCACCGTACTTCTGCGCGGTGAAAGCGGGACCGGAAAGGAATTCTTCGCGAAGGCGATCCATGCGCTTTCTCCACGCGCAAAAAAGCCATTCGTCAAGCTGAATTGCGCCGCGCTGCCGGAAACACTCTTAGAGTCGGAGCTTTTCGGACATGAGAAGGGTGCATTCACAGGAGCTACTGGGCAGCGCGCGGGCCGGTTTGAGCTGGCGAATGGAGGAACCCTGCTACTCGACGAGATTGGAGAAATCTCGGCGGCCTTTCAAGCTAAACTTCTGCGCGTCTTACAGGAGGGTGAGCTAGAGCGCCTTGGCGGAATGAAGACGTTAAAGGTTGATGTCCGTCTTATCTGCGCTACGAACAAAGATCTAGAGATGGCGGTCGCCAGAGGAGAATTCAGGGCAGACTTGTACTACCGAATCAGCGTCGTTCCAATTCTTTTGCCGCCTCTTCGGGCAAGATCGGGTGACATACCGCGCCTCGCGCAAGTATTCCTCGACCGGTTCAACGAGGAGAACGGTCGGAGCATGGAGTTTGCGGCTTCAGCGATCGATCTAATCTCCCGATGCTACTTTCCGGGTAATGTTCGGGAGCTCGAAAATTGCGTCCGGAGGACCGCCACCCTTGCCCGCTCGACAACGATTGTCTCGTGTGACTTTGCGTGCCAAAACGGCCAATGCTTTTCCGCGCGCCTCTGGAGGGGGGATGCAGATCCAAGCACCATTAGAGCAGTCGATGAGCTTGCTAAAGGTGGTCAATCGCCCGAAGGCGCTCACGTCCTTGGCGCAGAGGCTGGACGCGAACCGCGACCAATCGCAGCTCCCGTGAAGATCTGTGATCCCGCTGACCCGTCTTGTCCGGCAACCTCACCTCGTCTAACCGAGCGAGACCGCTTGATCGATGCTATGGAAAGAGCAGGCTGGGTGCAGGCAAAAGCGGCCCGCCTGCTTGGCATCACACCTCGGCAAGTCGGTTACGCCCTCCGCCGGCACCGCGTCGATGTGAAGAAATT
>NZ_HF536778.1:144396-163537 GCF_000312665.1 Rhizobium mesoamericanum STM3625
GGTTCCAGGTGACTAGCGCCACTTCGGCAGGATGCGGCAGCATCGATTTTGGATTGTGTCGGCACCTCTTGAAGGGAGGTGTTGATGACCATTTTCTTACCGCAAACGAAAAAGCGCGGAATGTAACGTTGGGATCACTACATCCAGCTGTTGCCAAGACGTCAATGCTACAGCAGTGGTTTCTTGCTGCCAACGAGATCCGCATCAACCTAGTCGGCTTGGCAACCATCAGACTTGGCACAGATGTTGCTAAATAGCCCGTCATGTTCACAAAGAATGGAGGTGTTTAGTGACCACATTATTGAGTTCGCGTGACAGCCTGCCCAGCGCAAAACCCTCACCGGGAGGGACGCCGCTGAAATATTGCACAGGCCGCAGACGCTGAGCCTGGAGATGATGGCGGAGCGGGGAAGATAAACTCGGTTATGATCCCGGCGTGAATGATAGGCATCTGGTTGAGGTGAACAGATGGGTTAAGGAGCCGAGAGCGTTTCTGCACAACATTATGCCGCTCATTTCGGATCCAGCACACGGCACTTTTTTCGGCCTCACAGGACAGCGCTCTTCTACCCCCAGGGAATTGAAAGCACTTCGAGATCGCTTGGATGACTTGGCAACGCCGGCATCCGTGCCGTTGACGAACATGGGTTCCATTATATTGAAACTGCCATGAGCGCCGTCTATGCGGCTGAAACAAGTGCTGGATACGCGATGGCTTGAGACCCTTCAAACAGGAAAGGAGCGGATGAATGGCTTTCAAGATCATTACTTCTCAATGCACACAATGCGGTGCATGTGAATTCGAATGCCCTTCGAATGCGATCGAATTTAAGGGCGACAATTATGTTATCGACCCTGAGAAGTGCACGGAGTGCAAAGACCACTTCGACACACAGCAATGCGTCTCAATCTGTCCGGTCGCTCAAACCTGCGTCCCGGCCTAACCGCAGATCACGCACACGTCGGCCATTTCAGGACAAGAGGTAAATTATGCAAATTGCAATTTCGCCGCAGGTAGAGATCGTCTCAAGGCCAGTATTCTTGCCCGGTGACCTCGTGATAGCGAGGATCGACGTCAAGAACGACGGCACCGATCCAGGAAAGCGCTTTGGCGGAACCTTGGTGCGGCAGTTAGACAGCGGCCATGTGCTCGACGTTGGCACTTTTCTCCAGCAATTCTACATCAACGCGGATGAATGGACCGAAGCGGAGGCTATTGTCGGTATGCGAGCAAGAGAACTCGCCTGCGGGAAAGACCACATGGGCGCGTGTTTGCCTGCCCAAGGACTAGCAGGATGAAGGTCATGATCCGGCGTTCACCTGAGGGCTTATCTGCATATGTACCAAAGAAGGATTTGGAAGAGCCAATAGTCGAGTTCGAAAAAGAGAGCCTCTGGGGCGGCTCCGTCCTGTTACGAAATGGGTGGCGACTTCTCCTGCCAGATCTGCCAGATGACACTCGCCTGCCGATAACTGTTGAAGCGCGTCGTCTGCTCGACTAGGCAGGCCAGAATACTGGCATGCCAGATGTTCCTGAGAACGAAGGCTATTTGCAGGACTTGCCGTACACGACCTCATGGTCCGGATGTTCACCTGTCGATAGGATGTCCTAACCAGAATTACGTCCCAATATGCGTCCTGGTCCGCTCCTTGAGGAAGCTCTCGATTTCACGAGCCAGTATCGTCGGTTCATGACCAACCGTCTTGAGGTGCAGTTCGGGTTGCTCAGGAGGTTCGTATGGCGACGAAACCCCTGTAAAATCCGTGATCTCACCTTTCAACGCTTTCTCGTAAAGTCCCTTCGGATCACGTCTCACACATTCCTCCAGCGGCGTATCAATGAAGATTTCCACAAACTCTCCCTCATCCATAAGCTCCCGAGCAATACGGCGCTCCTCTCTAAAAGGGGAGATGAATGAGCAGATGACTATGAGCCCCGCGTCGGCCATGAGTTTCGCGACCTCAGCCACCCGCCGGATGTTCTCGATTCGATCAACGAAACCGAACCCAAGATCACGATTGAGTCCGTTGCGCAAATTATCGCCATCAAGAATATATGTATGCTTGCCACTGGCGTGGAGCAACGTCTCCAGTGCGTTTGCAATCGTTGACTTTCCAGATCCGGACAGCCCCGTAAACCATAAGACTGCTGGTTGCTGTCCCTTAATTTCGGCACGGGAAGCTTTGCAAACGTCAAGGGATTGCAGATGTATATTGCTAGGGCGGCGAAGGGGAGAAACCATCATTCCGGCGCCGACGGTCGCGCCGCTTGCCCTGTCTACTAAAAGGAAGTTTCCGGTCGAACGATTCTGCTCGTATGCGTCGAATGCGAGCGGCCTCTGCGCCAAGATGTTGCACACTCCGACCTCGTTCATCTCCAGCGTACTTGCTGGCTGGCAGAGTAGAGAATCAACATCAACGCGGTGCCTTAACGCCGTAATGGTCGCTTCGACACTGTCGTTCTCCGTCCTTAACAGATAGCTCCGGCCTGGACGCATCGGATCAGGGTCGAACCAGATGAGGCAGGCTTGGAAGTGATCGTCCACATATGGACGCGACGAGGGAGATACGAGGATGTCGCCTCGGGAGACATCCAGTTCGTCGGAAAGGACCAGTGTGACTGCGTCACCTTCTCTTGCGGACAAAAGGTCCCCGTCAGCAGTCACAATCTTTGCAACTGACGAATGCGAGCCTGATTTTGCAACAACGACGGGGTCACCGACGCGAATCGTACCGGATGCTACTCTACCGGCGTAGCCGCGGAAGTCGGAATGGGGGCGAATGACAAGCTGTACCGGGAAACGCGGCACCTTATGCTTTTCAGTGGAGCAAACCTCGAAATCCTCCAAATACTCAAGAAGAACTGAGCCCGCGTACCACGGAACGTTTTTCGACCGAAAGACAACATTGTCTCCAAACCGCGCCGACATCGGAATGGCATCTACGGTTGCAAACCCGAGGGTTTCGGTGAAGGCCCTAAAGTCGTTGAGAACAGCCAGATACTTGGATTCGCTATATCCTACGAGGTCCATCTTGTTGACCGCGAGAACAATGTGACGAATCCCGAGAAGTGATAAGAGATGCGTGTGCCTCTTCGTCTGACGAAGAATTCCCTGCCGGATATCCACCACAATAACAGCGAGATCTGCGGTAGACGCTCCTGTCGCCATGTTCCGCGTATATTCATTATGGCCTGGCGCGTCCGCCACAATGAATTTGCGCTTCGGGGTCGAAAAAAACCGATGCGCGACATCAATGGTGATGCCCTGTTCCCGCTCAGCTTGGAGGCCATCCAACAATAGCGCAAAATTCAGTTGCTCACCGTCGCCGTGACCCCTGGCAGAAGACAGGCTGGCCAGTTGATCTTCGCACACCAGTTGCGCATCGCACAGCAGTCGTCCCATCAGCGTTGACTTTCCGTCGTCGACTGAGCCACAGGTTATCACCCGAAGTGGTGACTTCGCCTGAGCGGGCCAAGTGTCCGCGCCACGGAGTTTTGGAGCTCTTACTAGAGAGCCTGACATCAGAAATACCCCTCGCGCTTCTTCATCTCGAGTGCGCCAGCCTCGTCCTGATCTATCAGCCGCCCTTGGCGCTCCGAAGTGCGCGTGGCGGCGATCTCTGCCAGAATTTCGGGCACATTCCTTGCTCGCGACCTAAGCGCCCCTGTCAAAGGGTAGCAGCCGAGGGTGCGGAAGCGCACCATGGAGTGCGAGATTTGATCGTCGGGTCGAAGAGGCATACGCTCGTCATCGACCATGATGATTAGGTCACCGCGTTGAACCGTCGGACGGCGTGCTGCAAAATACAGCGGCACCACCTGGATCTTCTCCATCTGAATGTAATGCCAGATGTCGATCTCAGTCCAATTCGAAAGGGGGAAGACACGCATCGTTTCACCCGAGCCCAGTCGGGTATTATACGTCCTCCACATCTCCGGGCGTTGGCGTTTTGGATCCCAAGCGTGCTGCGCGCTTCGGACCGAAAAGATGCGTTCTTTCGAGCGCGACTTCTCCTCGTCCCGACGAGCACCCGCTAACGCTGAATCGAAGCCATACTTGTCAAGTGCTTGGCGGAGAGCTAACGTTTTCATGACGTGCGTGTATGTGTTGGCACCGTCGTTGAAAGGGTTGATGCCCTGTTCAACACCCTCGCGGTTAACATGCACGATGAGCTCCAGGCCAAGGTGGTCTGCGGTACGGTCACGAAACTCTATCATCTCGCGAAACTTCCATTGCGTATCCACGTGCAGCAACGGAAAAGGCGGTTTCGAGGGGAAAAATGCTTTCATTGCAAGGTGAACCAGAACCGAGGAATCCTTACCAATGGAATACAAGATAGCGGGGCGCGAAAAGTTGGCAGCGACTTCCCGGATGATATGGATCGCTTCAGACTCAAGGTATCGAAGATGGCTTTGCCGCATATCAGAGCTCAACGTGCTGGCAGGCGTCGTCAAAGAATTTTGAATACGGCCCATCTTGGAAGTGGAGTCTTAGCTCATCATAATTTTGGATAGATCGCTCAAGCGATCTTGTTTCCTGACGCTCGATGGCTGTTTCAAGCACCCGCTGCAATGGTGCTAGCCCCATAAACCTCAGAACATGGGAGAGACACGCGTTAGTATCGCTGATCAGATCCTCATAATCGATAACCAGCAGGTTGAATGGTGCGAACGAAGCTCTTACTTTTGACAGGAATTGCTCGGCCTTTTGGAAATAGATCTCGCAGTCCTCAATCCGCAGCCGAACGCTCGGCGGAGGCGCTGCATCGTGGATCGACCGTAACTTTAACCACTTCCCGCTCTGTCTTGCTTGTACTAGCGACCGCAAAGACTCGAGAGTGTTTCGCCTTTTGAGGAAAATAACTCTTAGCCCCGGCCACCTGGCGAGCTCATCGAAAAAACCTGGCCGCTCCTCGAACTGAGGTTCGTTAATCTTGCAGCCGATACGTAGCAAATTCTTGTCAATCCGCGGCAGGCTACAATAGGCGTATGCCAGTAGTTCTCGGTCGGGCAATAACAGCCGATCCTTATTTGACCAATTTTCATCATAGGCGTTGAGGAGTTCGCCACTGCTATGCACCTCGGGGTGCTGGTTGAGGAGAGCTTCGAGATAATGCGTGCCACTTCGCGGCATGCCGAGAATGACAAAGGGTTCTGCCAACCTTGTCGTAACGTTCATTGCACTGTTCCCTTAAAATGTCCGCGTCCATAAAGGCCAAAGCTGATTGTCCAATGTTGCTTTCGTCGCATCAAGGTCATGGCGACAGGGGTCCGTACCGGCGATAGATGGCCTGCATGCCGACCAAAAGCTCCTCGGCCAGCTTCGGGTCCACCGCTGCAAGATTATGTTTTACTCGTGCAAGTGAGCTCGCGCCCACGAGAGGACTGGCGACAAACGGCCGGCCGATGACGAATGCGAGGGAGCCATGTACTGAACCAACACCGTGCTTCCGAAACAGTGCCGTGTGTGCGAGTGCGGGATCTTGGGCCCGCTCCTCGTTGTAACGAAAAAAACGACCGGGTACGGGGTACATCTCCGCCTCGTCCACGAAGTTTATGCGAGCCTCTGGAGTCGCATCCAGCTGGGAATGTGCCTCATCTTCCGTATTTAGCTCGCCCCGACTCATAGTTCCCGGGCCGGATCCGCTACTATTCAGGCCACTACGGGCG
Organism: Rhizobium mesoamericanum STM3625; assembly: GCF_000312665.1. Taxonomy (GTDB): domain Bacteria; phylum Pseudomonadota; class Alphaproteobacteria; order Rhizobiales; family Rhizobiaceae; genus Rhizobium; species Rhizobium mesoamericanum. The sequence goes on from NZ_HF536778.1 coordinate 150,068, forward strand.
AGTGCGCGGCGCTGCATGACCAAAACTCCTTTCGAAGGCTATAGTTGCTTCAGGGCATTAGGCGCCGTCGCAGCAGCGCCACTGCCAGAAAAAATGGTAGAAGAGCATAGAGACAGAGGGCACCCAGATGCAGGCCAGAGCCGAGGCACGGCTCCCCGAGTATGGCTGGCCGGACAAGGTCGATGGCGTGGGCAAGCGGCAACAGTTGGCTTGCGTACTGTAAAACTCGTGGTAGTTGACTGGCTGGGAAGACCGCTCCGCATAAAAAGAGCATGGGCGTCAGAAATAGCGTCTGGTAGAAGATGAAATACTCGTAGCTTGGAGCAAGCGCCATCACTACCATTGCGAGGCTGGCAAAAGCCAACCCGGTCAACGCCACGACTGGAAGTACAGGCCACAGCGCGGTCCACGGAGCATAACCAAAAACGATCGCGACTATCATTATGCCGGTACCAGCAAGAAACGCCTTTGTGGCCGCCCAAACCAGTTCACCAAGCACAAGGTCGCCGAGGGTGAGTTGCGTGTAGAGTATGGCCTCCCACCTTTGCGTCTGCATTCGGGCAAAAGCGGCATAAATGGTTTCAAACGTTGCCGACGTCATGGCGCTGGCGGCTACCATACCGCCTGTCAGGAATGCTATATATGGTGCGCCCTCCACGTGGCCAATCATCATCCCCAGACCCAATCCCAAGCCGAACATATAGATTATCGGGTCAGCGAGATTGCCAAGGATTGATGCAACGGCAACCCTTTTCCAGGCCAGGTAATTTCGTAGCCAAACCGAAATCCAGTTCCATGCATTTGCCGGCAGCGTCATCGCGATAACATGCCTCACGCTCTCGTCTCCAAGTCGCGACCTGTCAGTCGTAAAAAAACGTCTTCCAAATTCGGCGGACGTTGGAGGACACGCAACTCTGAGCGGGCTCTGAAGTGAGCTAGCACCGGCTCCGGATTGCGGACATAGCAAAACACCGTTTCACCGCTGACCTCGACCCGCTCGGCATGGGGAGCAACGAGTGCCTGCATTTCATGTGGATTGCCCCCATATACTTCGATGACCTGGCAGCCGATCTGCTCCTCGATGAGCGAATGTGGACGACCTTGCGCTATTATACGACCTCGTTCGACCACACACAGGCGGTCGCAAAGTCGCTCGGCTTCTTCCATGAAATGGGTTGTCAGAATTATTGTCTTGCCCTGAGCTAACAGCGCGCGCAATCGCTCCCATATGAGATGGCGCGCATGGGGATCCAGTCCCGTTGTTGGCTCATCCATGACCAATAGAAGCGGGTCGTTGATCAGGGCGCGCGCGAGGGTCAGACGTCTCCTCATGCCGCCAGATAAGTCGCCTACGCGGGCGTGCGCCTTATCTTCCAGACGAGCGAACTCGAGGAGCGAGGGTATAGTTCTTTCTACTTCGCCTCTTCTCATTCCGAAATATCGGCCGAACACCAGTAGGTTCTCGCTAACCGTAAACTCGCTATCAAGATTGTCGAACTGAGGGACAACCCCGATCCGCCTTCGCGCCAGGCGGGCGCGGGCAGGTACCGAAATGCCAAGCACTGTGATCTTGCCTACGTCCGGCTGCGCAACTCCCAGTATCATTCGGGCGATCGTGCTTTTCCCCGCGCCGTTCGGACCTAGAAGGCCGAAGCACTCCCCGGCGTTTACACTGAATGACAGGTTTTCCACGACTAAGTTGTCGCCGTAAGATTTCCGGACGCCCTGCAGTTTGATTGCTACCGAAGTCATGCGGTAGCCGCTCCAAAGTATTCATCCTCATCACCACGGGGCCGTTCGTTACGTTCGTTGCTGAAGAGGGTGCCGGCCGACCACACGTTCGCAACCTTTCCCCAATCACAGGCAGAGCGGACGTCTGGAAAGAAGCCGCGCCCGTGGTGGTTGGCGCTTGTGTTGCAGAGGAGCGGAATGCCGGTGAGGCTTTCGTACTCAACAAGTAGCTGCGCGATTGGATGCGTCGAGTTTCGAGACATGGTCTGCAACCTTGCCGAACCGTCAAGATGTACAACTGCAGGGATCTCGCGGCGCCAATTGGCGCGAGTTTGATGGTCGAACAACATGTAGGGATCTGGTGTTCCCGGATTGAATATCTCGGGCGCCCGGTCTTCCAGACAAATTGGTGCAACCGGCCTGAAATGCTCGCGTAACTTAATGTCGTTAAGGAGATCCTTCATGACCGGTGATGTCGGCGATGCGATAATACTTCGGCCGCCTAAGGCACGTGGCCCTAGCTCGGCATGACCTGTCAGAAATACGACAGGTTCGTTCTTTGCAAGAAGCGCCGCAAGATCCGCTAAGCTACAGGGAGCGGCTTTCCACCCCGGCGGAACATCAGCGTCCCTCAAAACGGGGCCGCTATAAACGGACCAGTCGATTGAAACAAAGCCGTCACTTGCAGCCATCGCGCTACACGCTGCACCAATGGCGGACCCGCTGTCGTTAGGGAATGGAGGAACAAAGACTTGCGCAAAGAGACCGGTGTTTCGAAGAGCGCTGTTCCATTTGATATTCAGCCCGCAACCGCCCGCGATACAGAGATTCTGCGGTCCCGGATATGGATGGCGTAGCATTGCTGCGCCCATCTCGCGCACCAAAAGACGTTCGAGGAAGGAATGGAACGAAGCCAGCACGTCCTCGGCCGGCTTACCGGCCAGTCGCGCGACACTTGCATCGAAGAATTTGTGAATAGACGCCAACGAGGTCTCAGCGTCGCCGGTACCGAATCCACAGTAGTCGTCTGTGCTAGTACCCGACAGGAAATGCTGCTCGTGAAGTTCCTGGAATATCGAAATGATGTCTTCGTGCGCCGATCCGAGCGCGATGAAGGCCATCAGCTTGCCGGCTAAGCCAAGGTCCCAAGTCAATTGGCTTGAGCGCTTGTAAGGTCCGAAATAATGCCCCGCAGCCGCATAGGCCTGGCCTATGATTGGAAAAAGCGACTGCAGGAACCGGGCGCCGCCGCGGTCCACGTGGTAGAGGCGCGGAAAGATGCAACCGTCCCATATTAGGCAATAAGAGGGCTCTGCGGCGGCAGCGAACGGGCTCGTGCAATAAGCAGATGCGATGTGGCCGGTGACATGAGAAAAACTCCTATAGGGAAACGACTTGCCGCCGATAACTAGCCCTGTCCCCTCTACGGGATCAAGCACTCCATCAGGCCGACGTTCAACATAGGGTCCGCCCCTCAGCACCAGAGGCGCCTGACCGCTGGATACGTTGAAATGAGACTCCGCTTCGCCGTCCCAGCCATCAATAACAAACTGGTCAATATCGTCGGTTTTCAGTCCGTGATCCGCCAGAATATCGATGACAGTATCGAGGTTGTCGATATTCTGATATCGCGGGTTGTTTTCGCGCTTCTCCTGTTCGACGGAGAAAATCAGCCGACGATCCTCTAGCAAAGCTATTGATCCGTCATGTGTTAGCTTAATACCACAGATACGCATAATACCTCCAGATCTCAGCGCTCAGTCATTCGGGGGTCAAGAAGAGGCTTAAGAAAACGAGCCAGTAGGCAGTCCTCGTTGTCAGAGCCGCCCTTCAGCTCAACACGCTCTACTTCGACCAACGTTTCGTTGAGCAATGTCATCACGGTCTCCGCACCGGCAGCATGCCCCCAACGTTTGCAGTTGGCATCACGGGCGGAGCCAAATAAGAGGTGTCCTCCGGGAGCAAGTATTCGCAACAAGTTGCTGATAGCTGCTCGCATCTGTGCTATCTCCCCCAGGTAGTAGAGAACTTCTGCAACAACGATCAGGTCGTACATCTCTCTTGATGAGAACTGTCCAACGTCTGAGACTATCCAACTGATATTCTTTGGGTTGTTTGTCCTGCGACGCGACCGGGTAATTGCCTGTGGTACGACATCAATTACGGTCAAATGCCGGCAGTGAGGCGCAAGTTTCTCAGTAAACGCCCCAGCAGCACAACCAACCTCGAGTGCGTTGTCAATCGGTCTTCCTGCAAGTGCTAGCCTTAACATTTCGGCGTGGCGCTCTCGTTCAAAAGGGCTTCCATCCAGCCGCCACGGGTCATCCGCAGCTAACTCGCGGCTCAGAAGTTTATAGTTTCCACTCGATTTCATTGCCGTCTCTCCTGCATTAGTCTTCACTGCTGAGGCTGTCGTAAGCCATCGGCCTTGAAGCATCCCGCGCAAGAGTGCATCGATGAAAGGGAGCATGACTGCCGCGCGCACGAGTACTCGGCGAGAATGTATCCGTGGCCGATGTAGACACATCGGCAGGGGGCTTCTTGACTGTGGAACCTCGCGACAGCCAGTCGCTGTTGCTCAAAGTGCAAAGGGCGTAGGCCTTCACCGGAAGAAGAAGGAAAATATTGATGAGCGTGTGCAGAGAAAAGCCAAGGAACCGAAACTGACGTGCTCGAGCCGCAGCAACGGCGCAGCGAGTAATTGTCATTACGGCTAGCATGTAAACGGTCCAAAAAGGGATTGTCCAAGTCTGAGCGAACTGCGCAATGCCCGCAAGAACCGCTATCGCTAGCAACAACGGGCCAATGTTCTGGCCAAGGACATCTAGTGTGAGGAAACGATCGAGGCTGGGCAAAAGGCCCAGCGCCAGAAACGTATCCCGAAAGGTGCTACGTGCCCAGCGGAGTTGTTGACGAAGGTACGGTCGGATGCGTGCCGGGACGACAGTCGCTGCAATCGCATCGGGTACGTATTCCGTCCGAAAACCTGCTTTCAACATCAGGATGGTCAGATGTCGATCTTCGCCGAAGTCGCTTCGCTTCCCCCTGAACATCTGCGTTTCATATTGATCGAGCACCGAAGATAGCGCTGTCCTGCGATACATCGCGCACGGACCGCAGCAACACATGACGGCGCCGAAGCGCGCTTGCGCGGCGCGCTCTTCGTTGCATGCTAACCAATATTCCATGTCGATTAGCCGTGTCAGCCATGTGTCATGCCGGTTGCTCGCAGCTAACTGCCCCATCGCTGCGCCGATCGAGGTGTCGCGCATCGCCAAAGCAAGTTTCTTGACAACCTCAGGCTCAAGGATGGTGTCTGAATCTACGTTGAGAACCAGATCTCCGGATGAGCGACGGATTGCGGCAATCTGCGCCTTCCGTTTACCTACGTTCTCCTCCAACAGGATTATCGTAAAACGTGGATCCCGCGCAAACTCGGCATGCACAGCCGTGACGGCATCAAGGTTGCTTGAGCCGTCGTCGACAAGGTAGATAGAAAGATCTCCAGTATATTGTTGGCCCGCAATTGAATTGAGGCAAGCGCGAAGAGCAACCGGACTCTCGTTAAATGCCGGTACGATAACGTCCACGCTCGGGAGCGCCACGGGTCCTTTTGGCTCACCACAAGCTTGTTGGTACCTCGAAGGGCGCGCGTAGATAGCCTGCATGCTCTTATAAGCCGCCGACAACGCCGCATATAACGAAATTGCCACTGTGCTGGTAGTCTCAAGCAGGAACATGGGGATGGCCTTTAGTAGTTTGCGGAAGCGGGCTAATCGAATAACCGCGAGTGCGCAGGGCGGGGATGAGATGGGCAAGCGCTGCTATCGTTTGGGAGCGGATGCAGGCCCCAGAGGCGGCCTTCAACTCATTCGGAGGACAGCCGTCATGCAACAATATCACTGCCCCAGGCCGTACACCTTCGAGTACCGCAGTGACGATGGCGTCGACTCCTGGGCAATCCCAGTCTCGCGGGTCAACGGACCAGTGGATCGAGACCAAGCCGGCGCGCTGGCACGTCTTGAGGACTTCTTGAGTCCATATCCCATATGGCGCACGCATGTAACGGAGGCAGGCTTGGGGACAGACCGCAGAGATTGTGCTACCAGTCGTGAAGATTTCATCTTCCAATTCGGACACACTGCACTGTGACAGATCCGGATGTGTCATAGTGTGGTTGGCGATCTGGTGCCCTTCGGCGATCATTCGCTGTAGAATCTGTTTCTGGGCTTTGGCATAGACTCCGATTACAAAAAATGCGGCAGGCGCCTGATACTCCGAAAGGACATCGAGAATTTGTGGCGTGCAGATTGGATGTGGACCGTCATCGAACGTGAGGTACACTGTCGGCGCATCCGCTCTGTCTGCACAAGGTCTTGAGATCTCGTATAAGCAATCCAATGGCGTCATAGCTCTGGTCCGTTCCGATCGATTGTATTCCCCGCTGGCCAGTCCGACATCAGCTTGCTTATTGGAAGTACGATGACCAGTGGGTCCTCAAGGCGAACGGGAGCCTTGTCCACCCGAGCCTCGCGCAGCGTTGAACGCACTTGGATATTTTTTAAGATCGTTACCGGACTATACCGACTAAACCGCTGAATGTGTTTGTGGAGCTGAGGCCGAACAGTTCCGAACGCGAAAGGAACAGCGAGCTGCTGCAATACCGGCAGCACCGTACGGAGCGAGTGGCTGATACCGAGACCCTTCAAGTCGCGGCGCACCCCGTACAGCCCAAGTTCGGCTACCAGAAGGTCGGTTGAATCAACCTGAATGAACCTCCGCAGGAGACCCATATGAGCCGCAACGCCCCTGGCGTCATAGCCTATAGCCCGAAGCTCAGGTCTTGCTCCTGCCCAGCTCCGAGCCTCTTCGAAGGGCTTGGCGTTGAATGTTCCTGTGGGTCCGTAAGTTTTCCGAAAAAAATCCGCCAACTCGACATGATCCGCTAGATCCAACTCGTTTTCCCAGCGCAGCTTCCAGTCTACCTGCGAACCCATGACTTGGCTCCTCTTGTTCTGGCCTTGCAATACAAGGGGGACTTCTCAGGTCCAAACCAGCATTCACCACTTCCCGCCAGTCACCTCGACTACCCAAATACTATGTCTTCGGCAGTCAATATCTTTCCTCCGGCGGATATCAACTATCTATTCCGCGCCGCTATACAACTAGCGTCGGATTTATACTTGTTTTATTCTTGACACGCATGTCGACTTAACGACATTTTCCTAATGCACCATCGTGCAAGATCGGTAAAATTGATTGTTTGGATGACACCCATCCATAAGGTGGATGACTAGGATGCGATTTAAGGGACTTGATTTAAATCTTCTCGTGGCGATGGACGCGCTCATGACGGAGCGCAATCTTACAGCTGCGGCGCGCAGCATCCACCTAAGCCAACCGGCCATGAGTGCAGCCGTCGGCCGGCTTCGTGCCTACTTTAAGGACGACTTGTTCCGGATGAATGGTCGTGAGCTTGTGCCGACGCCACGAGCAGAAGGCTTAGCACCCGCAGTGCGAGACGCACTACTTCAAATACAGCTGTCAGTGATATCGTTCGAACCCTTTGATCCGGTTAAGTCAGATCGCCGCTTCCGGATAATCCTCTCCGACTTCATGACCCTCGTCTTCATCGATAAAGTGGTGAAGCGAGCGGCGCGCGAAGCGCCCGGCACCAGCTTCGAGTTTCTTCCTCTGGCGGACGACTATGATGAGCTTCTTCGACGCGGCGAGGTTGATTTCCTCATCTTACCGGAGGTTTTCATGCCCGCCGCTCACCCGCAGATGAGGCTGTTTGAAGAGAAGCTTGTATGTGTTGGCTGCGGCAAAAACGAGCAACTTTCGGAGCCACTTTCATTTGACAGATATATGTCCTTAGGCCACGTAGCGGCTAAATTCGGCAACTCGCGCAGACCGTCTATCGAAGAGTGGTATCTGCTTCAGCACGGATTCAAAAGGCGAATCGAGGTCATCGTACAGGGGTTAAGCATGATCCCGCCGGTCCTATCCAACACGAACCGGATAGGCACCATGCCGTCGCGCCTTGCACATCATTTTGCGCAGACTTTGCCGCTCACGATAATGGAGCTGCCGTTACCGCTTCCTTCCTTCAATGAGGCCGTGCAATGGCCTGCCCTCCATAATAGCGATCCGGCCAGCGTTTGGATGCGCGAGATCCTGGCGGATGAGGCGTCGCAATTATTTCCGGCGTCTATTCGGAAGCAAAATGGCGAGCTTTAGGCCCGGCGCTCCCAAAGGATCCTGCTCGGCGCTCTTATACATGAGGCGACCTCGGCTCATGAGTCATGACTTTAAGCCCATCGTCGGTCGGAGTCTCGTCACCCTCGCTTAGTCGCGCCAACAAGCTAAGCACATCACGCAACGTCTCTTCATCAAAGCACCTGAGCTTTTTGATGCATGTTAGGATCACTTCCGCCCGGCCTTTCGTTTCGCCCCACAGATGGGGCGCGGCGGGCGCGATGATCTCTTCAGGCGTAGCGTCAAGAACTTCGCAAAGATGTATCAAGCGACCGACCGTCAGGCGTGAGACCTTGTTCTCATACCGGCCATAAACTTGCTCGCTGAGGCCTAGCATGGGCGCGAGTTTTGATCGCGGTAGCTTTCGCCTATTGCGCGCTTCGCGGAGGCTGAGACTGATCTGCCTCTCGAGTTCAGCGCTTAAGACGATCACTCCCTGAAACGGCTTCCTGTAAATCGTCTTGCCGATAGCCGGATCCTCGACTTCCCGCAACCCGTGCTCTTTGACCCATTGCTTCAATGACCGTCCCACCCATTCCTTACAAAATAAACTGCTATAATCTTTATAAGCGAAAGTTTGCAGGGTGAAACCATGAAAGTGCACGCGGTGATCATTTTTGGCGCATTCTGGATAGCCCTAAATACAAGACTTTGCCACGTCTACGTGCTGTGTTCTACCGCTCAACACAGTTGAAATGGGGTGCGCCCGAGGAGAAACCGGCGGACGAGATACAGCCTAACGACCTTCGAACATGGGCCAATTTGGCTCAAATCTTCCGTTGCTGTTCCAGGATCGCGCTCGCGTCCAACGCAGAAGCATCAAGGGCTGAAACCCAACCCGACTAATCGGCGCTGCATACGATGCGCGTGGCAGCACTCGCTCTCCAGGAGCAGACCAATCAGTCGCTGACGACGACCGTGCCATCGCCAGCGCATCGCCACTAAGGGCTTTATTCGCTCGCCACGGACACGAGCGAAACGCATGAACAAATCACAATAGGCCGTACATTTGACACGTTCGCCGTCGACACCGCGTCACTTGCCGCGCAAGAACAACGATGATCGATTCGGCGCCTCCGGCGAGCCAATCGAGCTGATCGAAAATCTGTTTGCCCCTCCCCACCTGCAACACTGGCCAGTTGTTCCGGCGGCGAAGCCTCCGGGAAGAGCGCCTGGCGCAGCCAGCCGTGGTTCAGCCAGCTATGGCTCCCCCTCAAGGTTTGATAGACCAAGCGGAGCCGCACTGCCCGGGTCTTCTGTCGCGGCCTTGCCCAAGGTCGGACGAGCCGCCGCGCCAATTTGGATCCGCGACAAATAGTCGTCCCTAAGATTTTCCAGCCACTATTACCCGCAATAAAAGGCGATTTTTAAAGGCGCTCGGCTGAAGATGCAGCGGCCGTTTCGCAAGATCTGGCCATAGCTTGCGCCAAATTGATATCTTGCGATAAGCTTGAACCGCAATTTAGCGCAACGTTACGCAGCCCGCGAGTCGGGCTGTAGATGGAGAATGAATGTAGGAAACCAGAAAAAGAAAACCGCTCCCGAAAAACTCCGGAAGCGGGCCTGAAAGAGATCAATTAAGCCAAATTTGTTTTCGCAGACCCTTCCTTCCTTGTCAACATAAAACGCCTTTCGGTGGACGGCGGAGCTTTGCCTGGTCCCAACTGGAGACAGGACATGGAAGATTACACGGACGACCGACGGCCGGTTGGACGAAGGGTTACCCCTGCGCGTACAGCGTTTCGTCGCCTGGCAGAATCAACTGAACTCGGGTCGGTGACTCGTGGACAGCTGGCCGTGCTGGCGCAAACGCTGCCTTGCACCGGGCTCATAAACGGGACTGAAAGTCACCTTTTAACAGTTTTGGTTAACACCGCTCCAACCGAGGCTTTTTCCAGGTCCGGGCGACCAATCGTCTTCAAGTCAAACCGACAGCTGGCTTTCGAAGTAGGCCGTTCGGCCGGGCGTGTCAGTCGTATTCTTTCCCGACTGTTCGACCTCGGCCTCGTTACAATGCAAGACAGTGGGAATTATAAGAGATATCCGGTGCGAAACCCGCATGGCGAGATCGCAGAAGGATTTGGGGTAGATCTCCGGATCTTGGTAGCACGCTACGGAGAGCTCAACGAGAATGTGAACCGGGCACGCGCTGAAAAGAGAGCTAAGGACGCCGCTGCCGCGCGGTACCGTGGTGCGCTCCGCAACGTACGTTACGCACTTTCTTCCCTTGAAGGGTGCACTTCAGTCCAGGCTATCGGCAACCGCATCAATCGGGTTGCCAATATCGTAGGTATCCCTGCAAAAGCAACGGAGGACAAGCTTCGCCGGGCTACTGCCGTCATCGAATCTTGCGTGGATCGGCTTATGCTTCTAACAAGCGCCGAAAGTAATCCGGGCGAAAAAGCGACACACCCGTATGCCTCAAACGACAAGCAACACGAGAGTACACTCCCTAATCAATTAGGAAGTAACGGCTTGCCAACGGGAACACTAGCGGCAACAGCCCAACGTCGAGCAGGAAAGGGGCATGCGAGATCGGTGCTCGATCAGCATCAGCAAAAAATTCGAACAAGCGCGATTAATTTTGATCGTCCAGTCTTGGTAGGTATTCGCGATGTCTTGCGTGCTGCGCCATCGCTCACCGACTTTGGATGCGCTCCACGCAACTGGTCGGACCTTGTTCAGGTTGCGCCTTTCTTGTGCCGTCTCGTGGGGATAACAGAACTGGTTCACTGCAGCGCGATAAATCAGATGGGGCGGCAACAAGCCGCGGTTGCCGTCGCCATCACCGTAGAAAAACAAACCGGCTCGAAGTGAAATCACCGAACGGCTACCTGAGGGGAATGACCAAGCGCGCCGCGGCTGGTGAGCTACGTCTCAGTCACTCCGTATTCGGGCTCGCTGCTCGTAGCCCCCCACGAGAGATTTGTTGAGGATAAAGAGGGAGTACGCTGCGCTTTATCTGTACTCAAGCATCGGTGCCGTCTGTGCCGATGGATGCTAAAGCTGTTTGATGGTCTTGTGGAACGAGGCGCCTAAGGAGGCGTAGTAGATCACCGACTACTTCGCCCGGTAGTTCCCTCATGAGCCGGTCGACAGCGATTCGATCGGCAGCTTCCTCTGGCGTGGCGCCCCAGAGGTGAGGAGCGGCATGGAAGATAATATCAAGCGGCTTGAAGCCTAAGACTTCGCAGAGGTGGATCATTCTCGTGACGTTCATCTTTGAAAAGGCGCGTTCGTAGCGCCCATAGACCGCTGTTGAGAGACCGAGCATCCTGGCAACATCGGCGCGGGGCAGACCGATGCCCTCGCGCGACCTCTTCAAAAATCCGCTGATGAGAGCTTCCATCTCTCCCAGTTCCGTGATCGCACCGTCGAAACCGGGCTTTCTGTAAACCCGCTTATCTACTTCGGGATCCGTGGTCTCCACCAGCCCTTTCGCTTCCGCATACCTTGTCAAACTATCTCTCACCGAAGTCCTTTTCCCAACAGCTCACTTGTTTACGCGATATACGGCATTAAGACCTTTGCTCAGTCGCAATCGGACCTGGGCGGACCGATTTTTCTGGTTATAGCAACAATGCCTGACTTAGCCAATTTGCTTCATTGCGCCCCTGAATAAAGATGTCAAACTCGCCCGCGGAGCCGCCGCTAGCTGGAAGATCCCAAGCGCAATACTGGCAACCGATAAAAATAAACCTCTGAGAGCAAACGAGATTCACTCTTCGCCAGCGAGCTGGTCGGGAGGACGGCAGGTTCGCGAGCGCCCGAGGAAAGCCTCATGTGGACCGCCAGGGATCGCACTACCTTCTTGGCATAGGCGGGGCTTTGCCCATCATTCCCAGTCGAGGGATGGTGAAAACCATGGTAACGGACCGATTGTTACCGCGGAGATTTCGCTTTGAAGCGGGCGACCAGCTCCTCGTCGTCGACAAAGCAGTCGAGGAAGTCGTTCCATTCGTCGGTTGAACGGCGAGCAGAGGAGAGCATCTGCTCCAGTTCCTCCATGCCGTCGTCTGTCAGCGCGGTGATGGATTCGTCCTCCCCGTTATAGACGCTGATGGTTGGAAGACGCAATTGGCTCTTCGCAGGAGCAGACACGGGGGCGGAGACACTGGCACGTGCCATGACGACCATCGAAACGGCCAAAATGAATGGCCTCGATCCGCAGGCCTATCTCGCCGATCTGCTCGACCGCATCCACGATCACAAGATCAATCGCCTCGACGAACTGCTTCCCTGGAATTGGTCGCCTGTCGCCACCATCTGCGCCGAGGCAGCCTAATGGCAACAATCAAGCATGAAAACCATCCCGGCAGCGCCGCCTCACGGAAAGCCTTGTTCTCACAGATCAACAAGGTAGGGCGGCATGATCGGACCAGGGACCGGCGTGCGGGTGTACCTGGCCTGCGGGATCACAGACATGCGCAAAGGCATAGAGGGCCTGGCTTTCTGGCGCAATACATCCTGCGCGAGCGCAAGTACAGGCAGAAGCCTTGGCCATCAAAATAAAGAAGCTTCAAACGATCGCCACGTCTGCCTCGAAAGGCGAAGACCGCGCCGCCTCGCTGCCGGGGGATCTGCCTCCTGAGCCATCCATAGCAGCCAGCCACACCGCCTCGACCGCTGATTAGGCTCTGCGATTGATCGCTGTATAGGGCGACGACGGCGTGGGCGGGACGCCTGACCTTGTTCAACGCTTGGAGGGGAGAATGCGCATCAGTGTCGGCATGGATATTGCCAAGGACATCCACTGGGTTGCGGCCATCGATGGCGATGGCCTCATCCATATAGACCGCAAGGTCGAGAATACCCCGAGGGCGATCGCCGACTTGATCGAAGAGCTGAGAGCGCTCGGCGGCACGGTGCGCATCGGCCTCGATGTGGTGGCGGCATCGCCGGGCTCGTCACGGCCATGCTGGCCGAGGCCGGCTTCGCTCTGGTTCATGTGCCGGGTCTGGCCCATCAACCGGGCGCGGCAGGGTACCGTCGGCGGAGAGAACAAGTCCGATCCGCGTGACGCCCGCACCATCGCCGACCAGGTGCGCACCCGAACCGATCTGCGCACCATCGAACCCGCCGCCGAGCTCGACCTCGAGATCAGGCTGCTGGTGAGCCGGCGCCGCGATCTGGTCGACGCCCAGACTCAGCGTCTGGCCCGCATGCATGACCTGCTGACCAGTATCTTTCCCGGCCTGGAGCGCAGCCTCGACCTCACCACCAAGGGACCGCTGCAGTTGCTCACGCGCTATGTCACGCCCGCCGAACTGCGCGAAGCTGGCAGAAAGCGCATCTTGCGCCATCTCAAGGCCGGCGGCACCATCCCGCGCGCCGAACACCTCGCCGATCGCGCGCTCGAAGCCGCCGCTGAACAGACGCTTGCTGTGCCGGCCGAGCGCATGAGCGCTCGGCTCATTCGCGAACTCGCGACCGAGGCACTCGCCGCCAAGACGCGGCTGGCCGAGATCGACCGCGAAGGCT
>NZ_HF536778.1:163637-172274 GCF_000312665.1 Rhizobium mesoamericanum STM3625
AAACCATGTGCAACAAGTGGTCAAAAACAAACCTACCCGCTCTGGCGGCCATCCCGGATATTTGATTCTTTAACATCCGGCCTTGTTCGGATCTAAGGACGGGCACGTGGCTCCAAGCCCCTCCTCGCACCACGTGAGAGACATCGTGTATGACGAGGTGAGACAATCAAAGTTAGGGATGCAGACGACCGAGCAGCGCGACAACCAAGATGAGACGTGATCTCATCCAGATCGTCGCTCTACACGACCGCATAGAAAAAGCGCGCGAAGGGCCTCCAGTTTCAAAATCGTGATGGTCCGAGCGCGTTCATCTCAAGGATATCTCGTTCTTTCAACTCAGTCATTCCCCGGGACACAGTTCCAATTGTCATCGCCAAGTAGTCCGCGATGTCCTGACGCGACATCGGCAACTTGAGCTACGTCGCGCCGCCCATACTTTCGGACATCGAGCATCTGCTCGGCCAGCAGCTTCTTGAGGGAATTACCCGGCAAGTCAAAGCTCACGATGCTGTCGGAATTCATAACATCCGACTTAAAGAAGAGCCGGCCGCCTTTTCGGAAGCTGTATGGCATTCATCCAAACAATGAATTTCGAGAACCTGTTAATCCACTTGGGAATACCGCCGAAAGGAATGAGCCTTGGGGGGCAAGCATATCGTAAACTTGATGACGACACTTATTGAATTATCGCAATCGAACACTGAATCAATTGTTTGGATGGCGCATCCATCCTGTGGATGTGGGAAGGAAAGGCGGAGCCGGAGCCAACGAGCAAGCTACGGACAGTAGACGGGGGCGCCTCTCACGCGCTTTCGCGTTGCCGATGGGCTCTCTCCGTAGGTCGATCTGTAGATGGCCGAAAACCTGCCGAAGTGAAAGAAACCCCATTTCAGGCAAATTTGCCTTATCGTGTTTGCGTTTTCGGGATCAAGCAAATCCAAGCGGGCGCCCCGCAAGCGGAGCATGGACAAATATGCAGCTGGAGTGGTTTCCCGGAATGTACGGAAGCCGAGCTGCAGCGCGCGTGTAGAAACGCCAGCCGCTTCTGCGACCATTGGCATTCGGATTGGCCGGCTGACGTTAGCCTCCATGAATTCTATTGCCCGCCGTATGTGCCACGGTGCTATCATGCAGGGCTTCCTTTCGAGAAACCGAGAAAGCCGGTGGGGCACCACGTGAATGATCAAATCAGCAAGGGCTTGGGTGATGTGCGCCATCGCTACCGGGGAATGAATTGAAGGGTCGCGCAGAGCCCGGATAGCGGTCTCGGCTAATGCAGCAATCGTCTGCCCGCCCGCAGTGGTTTTTTCGAGCTCTGGCACGAGCGCCAATGATTCCCCAAGGGGCCGTTCAAATGTCTGATCCAGTGTCTGCAGTATGATATTCCAATCGATCAGCAGCTCGTCGATGACGTTTGACTGCCCGTACATCCTCACTTGTTCGGGTTCCAGAGTGTTGTACAACAGCAGCCTGTCTCGACCAGCATCAGCTTTCGTTGAGCCGTGGCTGAACCCCATACCTCCGCTTCGGGGCAAAACGATTGACAGATACTCCACTGAACTTGCCGTAGGCTCAATCTTGAACTGTAACTCGTGTTGATGATATCCCGTGATCACGGAGGCCCAGTCGCTGGAAGAAAAATCAAGGCTCCAATGAAAGTTTTCCACGCGGCCAATCAGCTCGCCCTCAAATTTCCCGAACGCGCCACTGAGCTTATCGATCATTCCATCGAACGATGATCCGAAATACTTGAACGTCGAAGGGCGAGTTTCCTGGGGCATCTCACGTTGTCTCCTCGATCTGTGATGAGTGGGCCCGTTGCGCTGCGGCTGCGGACTTCGTTTCGCGGGCTGACTCATATCATCTTCTTAAGAAATGGCCCTTATTGCCAATTCCTGGTGCCTGTTCAGTTCGTGGCCAAGCTTCATCTAGGTTCTTGGCTTCTTCCAGCATTATATGACGCAGCCAAGCACTTCCCGCATCAGCGTCATGCAGGGACGGCCATTGAACGGCTTGGTCGTATCGTGGAAGCCCAATCGAATGGTCGATAACGCGCAGCGGAACGGAGGACGCAACTTCCCGCACGAGTCGCGAAGGTAATATCGCCAGCCGTTCTGTTCCCGAGATAGCAGCTGGCACCATACTGAGATTGGGAACTATCACGTCAACACGGCGCTGAAGACCAAGCCGACGGAGATAATTGTCCTCGATTGAACAAGGTTGGCCAAGACCTGTTTTTGCTGTGACGTGGCTCGCACCGACATACTCTCTAATGCTCATTCTCTCTGAGAACTTTGAGTTGCTCGCGCACCCTACCAGTTCAAGATTCTCCTCAATAAGCGTTGCTTGAGGATGGCCACTGGCGGCGAACAATTCCGGCAGTATCACGAAGTCAACTCTGCCACGCCGGAGAAGCTGGTCCGGATCGTCAGGCAAAGGAAGTAGCTCAAAGCTGACTGCAGGTGCTTCGGATGCGACACGCTCGATCACCCTCTTAAGAAAGACCGTAGTCATGAAATCACATAATGCAATCCTGAAATGACGACATCTGAGCTGAGCGCACGGACTAGGTCCTGAAATTATGTTCTGCTGTATGTGCTGTAGGGCATTCCGAACTGCTGGGAATAGAGCCAATGCCAGTGGAGTGAACACGAGCTTTCCTCCTCTGGGGGTAAAGATGTCATCCTTGAAAAAGAGGCGCAACCGACGCACAGCGGCACTCATCGCCGGCTGGCTGAGGTTGATGCGCTTTGCCGCAGCAGTGAGATTGCCTTCACTCATCAAGGCGTCGAACGCGACAAGAAGATTAAGATCAAGACCTTTAAAACGCATGGGTGGTGTACCAGTAGCAAGGCGACAACTCGCATCCAAAATTCGCCCGGCACATCTGACCTTAGCGCGCTTGATTGCAAGTGAAACAAGGCACGGACGAATGTTTGATGCGCCATGAGGATACGATCGGGTCGATCTGGATAATGCGCGCACAGGCGGATGACCGTAAGAGGCGCCCTACCCCCCTTCGGGATAAGAAATGTGACTGTTTTTTGCCGTACGAGGCTTCGACATATGATAATTACAGGGTATCCGCATGGCGCCAGTCTAGATGTGCCGTTGCGACGGTTTGAGGTTTTCACGAGAATGGGCACTCCCCGCGACTGGAGTGTCGATGAAAAGGACTGCATCGTCGCCGAGAGCTATAGCGGCGAGATGTCGGTCAGTACTGTTGCGTGTCGCCATAAGTTGTCGCCCAGACAATTGTTTACCTGCCGTCTGCAGGAAATCTACGCCGGGCTCGATCCTGTCCTGCTATTGCGCGATATTCGCGCCCTGCAGGAGCGAATTGCTGCGCTTGCCGACACTCCGCCCGCCATGCGCTCTGACGGGCTAACTCAGCCGATCGACCTTTTCCTGGCGACTTTGCGGACTGCCTGGAAAGACGGAGCTAGCCGGCCGACGGATCGACCGATTGTAAAAGCCAAAGAGGGCGGCGGCGTCCTGACCCTCTCGTTAAGGCGACTGCCGACTTGCGAAATTGGTTCGAAGCCGAACCATGGCGAACCGGCAGTGAACTTCTGTCACGACTGCAGCCCGAGTATCCCGGCGATTACCCCGACAAACTGCTTCGAACACTTCAGCGCCGGCTGAAGGTCTGGCGCAGCGATCCCGTGAATGCCGCGGGGCGTTGCCGCGACAGCTATCCGCGTTTTTGAAGATCAGGGCTTCAAGTGGCTTGGTCGGCACAGCCCATCGTCCTTGGGCGTTGATTATCATCCTCTTGTGACGACCAGGTTTATTTGCCGCTTGGATCGATACTCATAAAATCAATCCATTATACCGCCAAAACGATCATGGCTAGAAAGGCGACCCAGGATCCGATCCGACGCCCAACGGGAGACTGCGATTTCCCACCGATGCTTGCTTAATCGCGGTGAGCCTTCGCATGCTGGTAGTTGCTAGGAGACCGTCACGAACGAGAGGCTTAACTATGCCAGCTGCCCAGAGAGGCGCGTGGCCCGGTTGAAACGGAGAAAGAAATGTCTGACGCAAAACTAGCAGATGTGCTTTCAGCTCTATTAGAAGAGACGAGGAGCCTAGAGGCTGCGCCCTCCAGTGTCTCCGGTGCCAAGCATAGATCATTAAACTGGACACAAACGAAAACCCTTTTCCTTTGCCTCTGCCCGTAATGCAGAGTGCAATTGCGGCACTCAAAGGCCATCATCTATATCCAGAAGATGACAATGTTGGTTTGCGAGAAGCCGCCGCCAATGCATACGGTTTCAACCAAGATCAGGTAATCGCCGGCAACGGCTCCTCAGAACTTTTAAGTGTCATTTACAAAGCCTTCCTCGCCCCGGGAGACTCGGTCGCGATGCTGTCCCCTGGCTTTTCGTTCAATCGAAAACTTGCAAGTCTTCAAGGAGCTCGATTCATAGAGGTGAAATGGGACGAATCTTACATGCTTCCGATGAAGCAACTGCTTTCTGGTCCCGCACAAGATGCAAAGTTCATCGTGTTGTCTAATCCTAACAACCCTAGTGGCACGTTCGTCCCAGTAGCTGATGTCGATAGTCTCGCCACTCAATCGAACCGTCTCATCGTTTTGGATGAGGCGTATGTCGATTTTGCACCCGATGACGCTTTACGCCTCGTCCACCGCCATCCGAACCTTCTGGTCCTAAGAACCTTCTCCAAAAGTTACTCTGCTGCCGGCCTTCGCATCGGGTTTGGCTTCGGTCATCCTGATTTGATCGGAAGGCTACGCAACATCCAAAACCTCTTCAATATGAATGTTATCGCACATGCAGTCGGCATTAGTATCCTTTCGAACCGTACCGCCTATTCAGACAATCATAAGCACATCAAAGAGGAAAGAGAACGCGTTACGACCGCTCTGTCTCATCTGGGCTTCTCAGTGATCCCATCCCACGCAAATTTCCTACTCGCCCGTGTACCACCCGGTCGAAAGGGCACTTGGTGGCAAACATCCTTGAGAGACGAGAATATTTTCATTGCTGCATTTCCCGAGGATGGCCTCGAAGATTACATCCGTGTGAGCATTGGTAAAAAAGACGAGATGGACGCCTTCATTTCCGCGGCCGGTAGGATCTTAAAAAAACTAGTACCGCACGAAACCTCTGTCACGAGCCAGTAATCCTTGTGCTATCGCCACCGACCCGGGCAGGTCAGTGGTCAGGGGATCGGCGATACAGAGCCTTCGGTCTTGCAGTCCGAAGCACTTTACAACTGAACAGGAGACCACTCGATGGCGAACAGCCACTCAAATTTGACTTTCGGAATCTTTGATCACCTCGACGATAATCATACGGACATCGAGCGGCTGTACTCGGAGCGTCTAGAACTAGTAGAATCGTGCGATCAACTTGGCTTCTACGCGTACCATCTGGCTGAGCATCATTGTACACCGCATGGAAGGAGCCCGTCGCCCAATCTGTTTCTGTCCAGCGTCGCGCAGCGCACTCGTCGGCTTCGTATGGGACCGCTTGTCCTGCTGCTACCGCTTTATCATCCTTTGCGGGTCTTCGAAGAAGTCTGCATGCTAGATCAATTGAGTGGTGGTAGACTCGAGCTGGGAATCGGACGCGGCTCCCTTCCCGTTGAGCTCGGCTACTTCGGGATGAGCCCCGAGTCGGCCCCTGGATGCTACGCGGAAACAAGTGAGATCTTGCTTAACGCCATGAAGGGCGGCACGCTCAACCATCACGGTGAGCATTTCGAGTTTAGCCGCATACCCCTTGCCCTTAGTCCTCATCAGCGCCCGCATCCGCCAATATGGATTGCAACGAACCGCCCCGAGTCTGCACGTTGGGCCGCAGCCAATGGGGCAAATATTGCATGCATCGGACCTTCGTCGTATGTCCGCGCGGTGACTGACGCGTTTAAAGCCGAGCGCAACAAAAGCTCGGACAATCAAGTTCTATTTCGCGGATTGCTCCGTATGGTCGTAATCGGCCGGTCAGAATTGAATGCTCGCTCGCTCGCAGCGTCAGCATACGATCTTTGGCTTAGCAGCTTCAAATTCCTTTACGACCTAAACGATCTCCCGACGCCTCCAAACCTGCCGCTGACCTTTGACGAGGCGGTAGAGAATGAATTGTGCGTAGCCGGAACTGCAGATCAGGTGCGGCAAACACTGCACGGCCATTCGGAGGAGGCTGGCGCAAATTACCTTCTTTGCCAGCTCGCGTTCGGGAACCTTCCGGTGGAAGCTTCGTTGTACACCGCTGCCACAATACAATCGGAAATGATCGCGCGTGCTGGTTGATATGAGTAATTCCACTAATCGGTTGGAATAGTAATGTGGGCTAGGACTGTCCGTACTGTCAATCGGCGGCTGCGTATTCCGATTTCATTCCGGCCAGCATTCCGATTTGAAGGCGGCCATTTCGGCTTTTTCCGTTGCAGGAGCTCGATAAGCCATCGGGAAGCATGCCTGCTTCCACCTGCTCTGACGTGCTGGAGCAGAGAAGTGGCGCCCACCACCAATATACTTCGCAGCGGATCTGGGGTCTTAATCATCAAAAGCGATGCGCCCGCCTCGTGCTCCTTCAGAATGCCGATGATCTGTTCGTCTGTGAAACGATTGCGCTTCATTCCCTGGTCCTCTCAATGGGCCAGAGCTTACTTCAAAATGGATTATTTCAACGGGGCAAGGTCAAGGACCTTGTTCAAATCGTAGGCAACAAGACGCGGCATTTACCAGCATTCGTCTCAATAGGGTATGCTCAGGAAAGGCTCATTCATGCATCGGGGGTCCATTATTTAAATCGTTAGATTTGGGAGCCATAGACCGGCGGGCAGTCCTTCCAGCGACCGCCACGAAGCAGCAGATGCATCGTCGGTGAGAGCGCGCAACGGTTGTCGGCACCGCTGCGCCCCGCCGGCCGCAGGGACGAGAGACTGGCGCGCGTCCCTCTGTGTCCGACTGCCGACAATTTCCTACCACCTTGCCATCGAACTGTCTCCGCATCCAAAGGAAACAGATGATCATCTCGACAGCAACACCAACTGATTAACCAGCCTAGAAGAACGTGAAATCCGAAGCAGTCAAACCTAGGCTGGTTAAGTGGAGCAAACTTTCTACGTTGCTCAAGTGCGCGAAGTCATCCACGTAGTTTTCGGAAGTGACATAACCCAAATTCGCGGTCATGCTGTCATCATTGAAATAGGCAATGATATCGCCTGCAGCCTCCCCGGAAATAGCCCTGGCTGCGGCCGAGCCATCGGTGAAACCACGATCAGTGATCACGACGACGTGCTCGCCGTTCGCGCCACTAGCGGGACCGCTGTAGAACGTGTCCACCTGATGGCCGTGCGCCTCATGATTGATGAAATTCGCTGCAATACCATCGACGCCAAAGCCTACCGCATCGAAGGCAAAAGAGTCTTGCGCTCGGTCAAAATCAACAATGCTGGTGTGGTCCGATCCAAAATTTGGGTCGAACCCGGCCATCGGGTTATGGAACTGGAACGCAAAGGTGTCTTGCCCGGCACCGCCGGCCAGAGAGTCCCTACCGTCGCCCGCGAAGAGCACGTCATCGCCGGCTCCGCCATAGAGCTTGTCGTTGTCGCCGCCAAGGAGGGCCGTACCCAGGATGCGGGGCTTATCGCGACCCATGTCGCCGTAGAGGTAGTCGTTGCCCTCGTCGCCAAAGACGTGATCATTGCCCGCGCCGCCGAACACGCGGTCGTTACCCTCGCCGGCCGAGATGGAGTCGTTTCCGGGACCACCGTCGATCCAGTCATTTCCGGTGGGATCGACCATCACGTCATCACCATTACTGCCAAAGAAATTGTTGCTACCCGGGCCACCCAGAACAGTTTTCTCCATTGCGAATGCTCCTTATGAAACAGCCCCACTGGACTCTTTCCTATATGCCTGCCGGAAGGTTTTAGTAATCCATTGTTTGGATTGGAAACATTGACATGACGGATGAACCGCCGTGCGGTGCGGACGAATCAATATGAACTCTGGACGTAATGCCCAGATCGAACTCAAATGTATATGGCAGGGATTTCATCCGGTTTAGCTACATTAAACATCCATTAAGAGGCAGAGGCGCGCCGCGCTGCAAGACCACTCATACGCGGTCCGAAGTAAATCAGCTTACGATTCATCGGGCATCTTCCGCAGCGAATCTTCTCGCGATGTTGGCGCTCACACGGCGGCGTAGCCCGGTTCTGCCGCGAAGAGATCGCGCTCGGCGGAGGATGCATGATGGACCGTACGACCGTATGTCCGTCTTCGTGCCTGAGGTGGCTCGCCCTACACTGGTCTTCCGACGGTTGCTCGGATAGGCCGAGCCGATCCTCATCACAGGAGGACGAGCCGTGGCAGATTATTGAGATTATAGGAATCGATGTCGCCAAATTAAAGAATGCGATTGCTGTCGTTGAATCCGGCTGGGAGGGAGAGGTCCGCTTTTGGGGTGAGGTTGAGGCCTCTGATACCAGCATGCGCCGCATCATCCAACGGATAGCAGCAATGTTTGACCGAGTTCATTTCTGCTACGAGGCGGGTCCGACCGGATGCGGCCTACATCGGCTTATTCGATCGCTTGGCCATGAATGTGTGGTGGTCGCTCCATCACTGATCCCCAGGAAGCCAGCCGACAGAGT
>NZ_HF536778.1:172374-187320 GCF_000312665.1 Rhizobium mesoamericanum STM3625
GTCACAAATGAATCATCTGTGTTGTAACTTGCGCGAATTCCCCACCTAACCAAAACCGGCTCACCGGACGCTCACGACAGAGTAAAGACCAATCGTCGAGATGCCCTCGCGCTCGCCCGGCTATTAAGGGCCGGCGAGCTCACGGCAGTGTGGGTTCCTGATGAGGGCCATGAGGCGGTGCGCGACCTCGTTCGCGCTCGAGCTGCAGCTGTCGAGACATTGCGGGTTCACCGACAACAGATCAGTGCCTTTATGCTCAAACACAGTCGCATCTATCCAGAGCACGAGCAGATCGTCCATGTATTCGTGGCATATCTGTCGAATGAGAGAGGGCTCGCCGCCATGTGCAGAGTGGCACGTGCCTTCCTGCGCTACTTGCATTTGAAGGGCTTCATCTCGACGGCGCGCGCTGACTGTGTGCCGTCCATCCGCCGCTGGCGACTTGCCGGCCTTCCAACATTCCTGCCGCCAGAGAAGGTCCAGAAGGTTCTCGAAATCGCTCAGACCCTCCTCGCAAGACAGAAAGATTGTAAGCTCCAATGCACGCTTGGTGACACGGAACTTACAATGCACGCCTCACTCGCAGTTCACGTTGACAATTTCGAGCTTCCGGCCGAACGCCCCGCGCTGCTCAGGCGTGACCTGACCGTCCGTCACGATCAGCGTGAGCTCCTCGACCCCGCAGACTTTCGCGAACGACCTTTTGCCAAATTTCGAACTGTCGGCGACCAGGACAGCGCAGTCTGCTGCCCTTATCATTGCTTGCTTGACTGGCACCTCGATTACATTCACGTCGCTGAGTCCCAGCTCCGCCTCCACTGCTTCGGCGCCGAGGAACGCAACGTCAACATGTATTCTGTCGATGAATTCGACGGTGGCCGGACCAGCAAGCGTATATAAGCCGTCGACTTGCGCACCTCCTGTGACATGAAGATTAATGTTGGTCCACTCGCAGAGTAGTAACCCAATTTGCAGATCATTCGTAATTACAGTGAGGTTCCTGGTCGACTTAAGATGATTTGCCACATGCCACATGGTTGAGCCGCCATCGATCAAGACAGTCTGACCTTCTTCCACCAAGTGGGCGGCGTATTCGCCAAGTTGGTTTTTTACGGACGGACGAACCAGGCGACGAGGTCCATAAGGATAGGTGTGGTTTTCCTTGCGTTCGACGGGAAGAAAACCTCCCTGGGTGCGAATAATAAGACCTTCTGCTTCCAACCGTGCGAGGTCACGCCTTATTGTCGAGCTATCGACACCGAACTCATCCTCAACTATCTTGGAGGGAACGTAGCCGGTCTTGCGCGCTCGCTCCACCATAACATGCCGTCTCTCGGAGGCGCTAGTCATGCTTCTCTCAGATCCTTGGTTGCACAATTTCGCGTACGGAAACAGCCCTTGCGCAAAGAATGGCAACAGACGTTCCCGGATGACCCTTACGGTGCCGCGAGCTGAACAACATCGCGGTCGCAACGGCCATGTGAGAGCTCTACGATATGTTCAACATCTAGATTGAGCTTGGACGCCCAATGACACAAGCAACGTTCGATTTGTGAGATTGAATTAACCAATACGCCGTCCATGTCGCACAAGACCGCTAGACAGTTCAGCTATACTAATGTTCTCGGCATCGAAATCTTGGTAAGTGGTCACCAGCAGCAGAAAACCCTCTGTCTAGACGCCGTGGTTGTCAGCGATCGTCTGCTAGCAAAAAAAGGAATTGATGCTGTCGCAAACGAGATGAAGCTGATCGTCGGTCATGGCTGGATGAAGTGGCAAGCAAAGTGTTTCTGCCGCCAAAACCTCCGCAACGGGCAAGTCACCCACCTGGTATCCGAAATCAACGAAAGCAGGTTGCAAGTGAATTGGGATTGGATATCGTATAACAGCGTCAACACCATCTTTCCGCAAATGGGACAGCAGATCATTGCGAGAGTCTGTTCGGACCTGGAATAAATGGTAGGCGTGCTCTGCAGGTTTAGCGCCCTCTTGAAATGCGAGCGGCAAACCTTCCAATCTTTCCTTGTAAGCCGATGCCAGTTTAGCGCGGGCGGCGCCCCACTTAGCGACCCGCGCAAGTTTTCTTTTCAGGATCAGAGCCTGGATCGTGTCGAGCCTGGAATTGTAGCCGAGAGTAAGATGTTCGTTTTGAGTTGCCTGACCGAAATGACGCAATTGGCGTATTCGATCCGAAATTTCCGTGCTGTTCAATGTGACAGCGCCGGCGTCGCCGCCCGCAGCTAGATTCTTCGCAGGAGCGAAGCTCCAGCAACCCGCGTCGCTTGTTGATCCGACGTTCTTTCCACCGGATAGAGCGCCGATCGCTTGCGCGCAGTCCTCGACAACAAGCAATTCGTAACGTTTGGCAATGTCATGGACAACGGCCATATCAACCGACTGACCAAACAGATGGACCACGATGAGAGCTTTCGTTCGTTCGGAAATTTTTCTTTCGAGTTGTTCCAGATCGATCAGAAACGTGTCCGGTCTGCAATCAACCAGAACCGGAATCGCCCCAACTCTAACAATTGCCAGCGCAGTCGCGTGGAAGGAGTTTGTTACGGTAATGACCTCGTCACCCCGGCCGATTCCCAACGCATGCAAGGCAAGGATCAACGCGTCCGTACCGGAATTCACGCCGACAGCATGTTCTGTCCCAATGTATGCCGCAAAGTCCCGTTCAAAGTCGAAGACCGCATCTCCAAGGACGTATTGACCGTTGTTTAGAAGGTCCTTGATTTCCTGCAGTAGTACGGCTTCAATGCCAGCGAACTGCGAGCGATAATCATATCGCGCCACCTTGAAATCCATCTTGTTCAACCTCCTCCCCAGAATGTTCGGACTCGATGCGACCGCTGCCGCGGTTCCAATCGTCTTCAAGTCGAATGACATCATCCAATTCCGGTGTTGAAACTTCTATTAGTGTTACGTCGGTCCGTGCGTGGATGCGGTGCACCTTACCTGGCAAAATATGGATGATGTCACCAGCGCTAAGATCCGCCTGCTTTAACGGTTCGTTTGATGCGTTGGCATAGAGGAACACGCCGCTTCCTCTCAGAACTAGGTTCGCCTCTTCCTTGCGTTCATGGTACTGAAGGCTTGTCTTTTGACCAGCCCTAATGTTGATGACCTTAAATCCAAAGGGGGCTCCTTCAGCTATGAGCCAACGCTCCTCGCCCCATCGCTTAGTGACCTTTTTGGCCGTGGTCACGTGCTCAATTTTGGCCGCGCTCAAAGCACTGCGGCCTGGGCCTGGTGCACCGGAAAAGATCTCATGGAGGTAACTGTCAATCATGTTTAGCACCTACATTTCCGACCGACGCGAGGACGTATCGCTCGACCGATTCTTCGACCTTACTCTGCAAAAGTCGGTCCAATGTTTTTCCTATCCTGCAGCATGCTGACTCAGCGGCGTCCTTGATAGCTCGACATTCTTCAGTGCCAAATACGTAATGGCCTGCAATGATCGCACGATCTGCATCCGAGGCTTGGGAGTTCGGCTTCATCCACTTCTTCCAAGCAAGCGATTCGAAGGCTATTTGCAAGAACCGCTCCAGCTGAGCATTCAAATTAAACTCTTTAAGGACGGCTACGAGCGCTCGCGTTTCGGCAACTCCTAGCTCCGGCGCAATGTTCATCGAGGAGACCCCACAGCGCTTAAGCATTGAGATTTTCTCCGTCGGCAAATAGTCCGCGTTGTGGGCCTTTAACGCGACGCCCTGCTCGCTGCAACTCTTTGCAAGCTGCTCGATTGAGTGTCGGACCGCAAGGGGAGCCGATTTGATCGCTCCCACATTTTCTGTTTCGAGGATTTTCGTGCCTGTCTGAGCGACAACAAACAATGGCAACGGTAGTTTGCGGTCAGTCAGGTTCTTTAGAACATCATGCAGCTTGTCGGAAAATTCAGGGGGATAATCTGTGTCGACACTTTGATCTTCGAACCCGATCTCAAAGTGAACCGATCTGCCAAGCGCCCTCGCGAAATCATGACAATGCGCGTATAACTCCACCAGCCTTTGCAACGCTTTTTTTGTTTGTGCAACTCCCCTTCGCTCGAGGCTGGTGTCAATATGAACTAACTGGAATCCCGATCGGATATCCTCTTCGAATGACGCTAGGGAAGATTTCATAGCACTCTCGTCGTCGAGCTCCGTCTCACTTGGATGTTGCCAGGGACCCCCGTGGTCACGGCAAATAAGCAACGAATTCGGCGGACACTCTTTCCGAACGTATTCACAAAACTCACGCGTGGTCCAATTCTCCACATATCCACCGCCCAGCTTCTTACTTTCAACCTGGCGTCTGCTGGCAATCAACATCAAAGGAATGCCGTGGCGGTTCGCAATTCTACCGCAAGCCTGCACCGTGTTTTTTGACATAGGTCCAACCCCCAACGAAAAATGGCGGAACATTTCCGTCGGCTTAACGCTTGAGTTGCTCATGTCGCTCCCATGTATCGCTGCATGCTCGAAATCGAAAGCAAGATGCAGGCCACATCAAACCAGCCTATTCGTCTTAAGACCTTCATTTTGCGGTTATAACCCTGTGGGCTCGCACAATCCGATTGCGGCGCGGCGACCAGAAATCGATCGCTCTAACTCAGTGGGAGTGTAGACTCTCAAACAGAATTGACAGAATCCTGTCGCCGAGAGTTTGAGGCGGTAGGACAAATGTCGGAAGCATGGCCGTGGCGGCTATAAGAGCCATGCATGTGTTTGACACGACCAGCTTGACTTCTGCCGAGAGCCACAAGGACTGAAGCTGAAGCTCTGCTTTGGGATGTTAGCCCGAGTGCTTCGGCCTTTTAGAAGTTGGCCCGAGCACCATTAGCAGGCTGTTGAAGAAGTCAGTCGCGTTCGCAGACGAAGCCTGAATCTTCTCCGTTGTGGACGTAGAAGTGCCCGACAAGGCGTCCGGCGGAGCCGAGAGCTGCCCATCCGCGACCACAAACCGGGTCGCTCTCGTCTTGTCCTTCCCATGAGAACTCTGCACAGGCTGATCCGTCGCGTGCGCCGTAGCGGACATCGAGGAAGCCCTTGAGCGCGACGAAGGCAATTTCGCCGTCTGCCGCGCCGTGGAATGTCAAATGCGCCTCTTCGACGAGATCGAGGACGTCGTTGTCCCAGTTGTCCATCTCGACGATGCGCCAACGACCGGCAAAAGCCATTGCGAAGGGAGACACTCTGGCCATCAGCCTGTCTCCGTCATGAGCTTCGGAAGCCGCACCAGATTGTAGGCGGCGGCCGTGAAGGTAAAGGCCCATCCGACGCGATCGCGGCCACGGAACTTTGTCTTGTCCTGCCCCGCGACGGTCTTGATCCAGCCGAACGCCTCCTCGATGCGCTTGCGGATGCGCAAGCTGACCCCATAACCCGAATGGCGCGTCGTGCGCGCATCAATGGCCGAGCGGCGACCATTGACGTTCTGCGCCACGTGCGGCGTCACCTTCATCGACCGCAAATCTTTGACGAAGTCTTTCGTGTCATAGGCCTTGTCGGCACCCAGCGTGATTGCCTGTGGCCGGCTGCAGAAAGGTTCGACCATGTGAAGAGCCGCGATGCGTTCGGTATAACCGCTGGCCTCTGTCAAATAGGCATTCACCAGAAGACCATGGTGGTTTTCCATCAACCCATGCCCCATGAAGCACAGCTTGGCCTCCTTGCCTTTTCCCTTCCTATATAGCCTTGCATCCGGATCGGTCGTTGATGCATGCGTCTCGTTGGAACGCTTTTCGCCATGGAAGTCGGCTTCCACATTTCGACCGCCGGCATCCGACGGTGGTTCACCCGAACCTCCCTTCGGCTTGAAGCTCTTGATCGACGCCCAGGCTTCGATCAGCGTGCCATCGACAGAGAAGTGGTCCGTTGACAGCAGCCGCTTTACTTTGGGCTGAGATAGGATTGCACCCAGGAACTTTGCAGCGATGTCACCATCAAGCAACCGGTCTCGGTTCTTCGAAAACACCGAGTGGTCCCAAGAGGGATCGTCAATGCCGATGTCGACGAACCAGCGGAAGAGAAGATCGTATTCCAACCGTTCCATCAGCAGTCGCTCTGAACGGATCGAATAGAAGGCCTGCAAAAGCATGGCACGTAGAAGCTTTTCAGGCGCGATCGACGGCCGTCCGATCGGTGAATAAAGCGCCGCAAAATCTCGTTCCAGTGAAACGAGCGCTTCGTTCACGATCTGCCGGATGGACCGTAGAGGATGATCTTTTCGAACACGATCCTCCAGATCGACATAGCTGAAGAGTTCACCCGTCCTTACATCGCCGCCGCGCATCCATCAGCTCCAAATCGCCATGAAGCGAGTGAATCACGACAAGAGTCTGTGCGCCAGAGTCTTTTTCAGCAGCCTGTTAGACGTCTACGGCAGCGTTCAGATATCCTGGAGCTGAGGTAAGATCACCAAGTCGCGAATGGTGACGTTGGCGGGTCGCGTCAGCATATAGATCACTGCGTCAGCCACGTCTTCCGATCGGAGGCCCTCTCGCGCCTCCACCTTGGCATCAACAGCCACGGAGTCGGTGTAGCCCCAGAGCTCATTCAGCACAATACCAGGCGCCACTGAACCGACGCGAATATTATGTTCCATCGTCTGCCGCCGCAAGCCATGCACAAAAGCCTGGATCGCATGTTTTGAAGCAGAATAGATCGGCTCTCCCACGAGGGCCTGGTGGCCGGCTACGGATGATGTAACGATAAATTGCCCACTTGCTTGCTTTATCATGCTCGGCAATACAGCGCGAGCCAGACGGAAGACCGCACTGACATTGATAGCGATTAACTTGTCCCAAGCGTTAGGATCGCCTTCAGCAACCTCCCCAGGGATATAGATGCCCGCGTTAGGAAGCAATATGTCAATCCGCCCAAATCGCTCTGTCGTCGCATCGACGACATGTTTGACGGATCCCGGAGCGGATAGATCAGTCGACAAAACAAGCGTTTCGCTGGCTGATTTATTCGCGACCTGCTCGAGCCTTTCGGCAGAACGGCCGACGAGCGCGAGCTTCACACCGTGTCTTCCAAGGGCCAGCGCAGTCGCCCGGCCGATACCTGAACTTGCGCCTGTTATAAGCGCTACCTTGCCTTCAAGTTTCTGTTCCAAGACTTCCTCCTCGATCGCAGTCGAGAACTTGTTTTTCACGCTTGCTCTTGCGAAAAAGGCTGTTGGGTCCAGAGACTCCGGCGAGCGTCGTAACGCGTTGGAGTCGACCGCTTGGTAGCTGTGGTCATATGAAGCCGATAGCAGACGCACCCCATTTTTCCGTCGCTAACAATGTAGAATTCTTGCACAGGCTTTTGAGCAGCAAACGGTCAAGCAAGATCTCTGCAATAGCCGTGCCAACCAAAACCGCCGCAACTTGGAACTTGCCCTCAAGGAGTTATTCCAGGAGCGGAAAGTCGCATAGCAGCGACATCCACAGCGTTATTTAGACCCATCAGGTTCTCGCCTATCTCGGTAGCCGCACCCCTAACATTGCCTCTTGGATCACCCGCCTCGATAGAATGATGGCGATCGCGTCACATCGAGCTGGATTGATCAACGCCATAGCAGGCAAAGGTAATGCCGCTCGACACATCGAGTTCATCGGACGCTTGTATTTTAACTAGTCTTCGAGTGAGCTTGGAACGGGTCTGCGGCCTGACCCCTCTCGGGCTTTCCCAGACGCGCAGTTTTGCGGCGTTTCGTAGGTCCTTTGCGCGCCCCGCGGAGCGTCCAGATCGGTAACGAGTCATAGCTCAGGACTACGATCTTCAGTTCGGTCCTCGGGCCCCTGTGGAAGCCGCCAGCGAAGATCTTCCGGACGTTCTCATTCATAGGTTGAATTCGCTCTATGCAAAATATGGATTGGCTTGCAGATGCTTACCAATGCTAGAGCGGCTTTTGGGCGGGGTAGAAGCACTAAAAAGGAGACCCTCGATGACAATGTATGCTGGAGCTAATGGCGAGGAAGTGAATGTACCTAAGCCCGGCGCCAGCCAGAACACTTGGGTTCTCAACGTCAGTGGGCCGGAAGAGCCCGGCTTCCACCCCATCGCCTAAACCGTCGCGAGTTCAGAGCCCTCATCAGACTGGTGGCATCTCTGAGTGACTTAGATGGTTTGAGGAACCGGCAGCCTTCGCTGCCGGTTCCGACGCCATCCGCCTTTGTCTTTGTCGAGCGGCGGCGCGTTTTGTGTTTCCGCAGATGCAGTCGGCATGTTGATTGAGTTCATCCCGCGTCTTTCTCTTGTGCAAGGAATCGGCCGGCCGCTAAGGCTGTACGGTCAGATATTTGCTTCCACGTCTCATGGCTCTGTTGAATTGCCTAGAGTCCTCAAGGGCAGTGTGGCGTTAAATTCCGCACCTCGTTATGCCACAAAGCGAGCCTTCTCGTGCTCTGGCGCTGGTAATGGCGTTGCTTTTTTTGCCGCCGAAGAGCGCGGTAAGG
This sequence comes from Rhizobium mesoamericanum STM3625, assembly GCF_000312665.1. Classification (GTDB taxonomy): domain Bacteria; phylum Pseudomonadota; class Alphaproteobacteria; order Rhizobiales; family Rhizobiaceae; genus Rhizobium; species Rhizobium mesoamericanum. The sequence goes on from NZ_HF536778.1 coordinate 180,809, forward strand.
CTAAGTGCGGCCGCTTATCCCGTGGGGTGACATTAGTGACAGACTTTGCAGCAACATCGAGCAACAGGAGCGCCAATCCCGCCTCCGCCCTACGCGACTGCCGAACGGCCTTCATCGGAGTCGGCGTTACAAGCGCACTCGTCAACATTCTCTATCTCACCGGCTCCTTCTTCATGCTCGAGGTTTATGACCGCGTGCTGCCGAGCCGGAGTATTCCTTCGCTCATCGCCCTCTGTCTCCTCGCACTGCTTCTCTATGGATTCCAGGGGATATTTGAGCTGATCCGGAACCGGATGCTCGTTCGTATCGCCGGCGCGCTCGACGAGAGCCTCAGCGGCCGCATCTATCGAGCGCTCGTCAAGGCACCGCTGAATCTCAAGACGCGGGGGGATAGCCTTCAGGGCCTGCGCGATTTCGATCAGGTCCGGTCATACCTTTCCGGCACTGGACCGTCCGCGCTCTTCGACCTGCCCTGGCTCCCCTTTTATGTGGTCATTTGCTTCCTGTTTCACCCGATCATTGGAATGGTCGAAGTCGGCGGCGGGCTGATCCTCACGCTTCTTAACTCTCGGCAAACATGTCGGCTACGCTGGCGCTGCCCACCGGAGAATTCGTGCGCGCTTTCCGACCCACCGGAAGTTATGGGTAAAGTTGCAAGGGCAGCAACTGACGTTGTAGGCATGAGACAACTGCACTGGCAACGGGTGCTGCAAATCATCCACACACCGCCACCAGCGTGGTCCTTACTATTGGGGCCCTTGCCTTCGCAATCGGGTACGTCGTTGGCAAATCATCTGCGGAACGCAGTTATTCCATTGGTGCTAGGTAAACGCTCCTTCCCGCTCCGACATGCAGAAGTCATGGCCGTCTCTGGTCATAGAGCGGTCATTCAGTCAGGACAAGGTCGTGAACGCCCTCTATGCAGTCCGATGGCCTGATCCGGCTGCTTGAAGGTAACAGGATGCAGGTGTTGTGAAGGGTGGCGCAACGCCTTTCTCCTTGAGCCAGGGCAACTCGCACCTTTGCGGGTAGATGCCATTGCGCCAATCTGCTGTAGGTAGGAGAGGCGCGATTTTTGGGAGAGGCCGATGCAACTCGAATGGGTGGAAGTCACCAACATTGCATACTTTGAAGATGAAAAGGTGTTCGTTGGAGAGCTCGACGCTACTTGGACAGACCACGCGGCGCCTGGGACGGGTGTTGCCGGCCATTCAGTACGTGTGAAAACTCAGGTGCCGGGTGATACCAGCCTGCCCTTCACGGAAGTTGAGGAGAAGCTAAAAGCCGCGGCAATCGAACTTCTTTCGCTGGCGGCGAAGGCCATCCGTGCGCATTGACTCAATAGAGCCCGACGACGCACAGTGCTCTTACTTGTCGGGAGCCTCTGCTCTTGTCTTTGGAAGCAGAGACGGCGCGCCCTTTGTGTCGCCGACGGATCATGTCCAGGGAGTGGTGTAGGTGGCGGCTTTGGTCGCCGCGTTCTCCGGCATGGGCCGGGATGATCAGCGCGCTACGGCTAGCAAGCTGATGAGCGGATCATCGCTCATCTGGCTGATGGTTTCCAGCGTCATGTATCTGGCGCGTTGGACAGCCAGATCGTTCATGTCGACGCCTCACTTATCCGGGCCAACGTCAGTTGGGAAAGTCTGGCGGTCCGCCATATAGATGCGGTCACTGACGCCAACGAAGCCGCTGAGAGCGAACGAAAAAGCCGCAAAACAGGCAAATAAAAGAAAGTCTGCGTCACCGACCCTGACGCGTCTATGGCGACCAACGGGCGTAATCGGAGACTGGAGCCAGCCTACAAGCAACATGCTGTGGTGGATGATGCATGCGGCGTAATTTTAGATGTGGAGGTCACCAAGGCGAGATTAATGAGGGGCAAGTCATACTCAGTCGTCTCGACGCCGTCGCCGCGATGACCGGCACGATAATCAAAACGGCAACGGCCGACGCCGGCTTCCGCATAGCTCCGCCGACGATTGGTTCTTCAACAACCCCACCCGGCAGCGCTGCCAGGTCGCGCTGAGCACCTTGGTGACGGCGGCCTTCAGGCCTTCGTGGGCGTCGGAGACGACCAGCTTGACGCCTCTGAGGCCACGGCGGGTCAGTTTGCGTAGGAACTCGGTCCAGATCGGCTCGGCCTCGGAGGTGCCGACCTCCATGCCCAGCACCTCGCGGCGACCGTCGCTGTTGACACCGACGGCGATGATCACGGCGACGGAGACGATGCGGCCGCCGCGGCGGACCTTTAGGTAGGTGGCATCGATCCACAGATATGGCCAGTCGCCCTCGATCGGCCGCTCGAGGAAGGCCTTGACCTTGCCATCAATCTCTTCCCACAGCCGGCTGACCTGGCTCTTGGAGATGCCGCTCATACCCATGGCCTTGACCAGATCGTCGACCGAGCGGGTCGAGATTCCCTGCACATAGGCTTCCTGGATGACCGCCGTCAGCGCCTTCTCGGCCATGCGCCGCGGCTCCAGGAAGCCTGGAAAGTAAGAGCCCTTCCTGAGCTTCGGAATGCGCAACTCGACAGTTCCGGCGCCCGTCTCCCAATCCCGCTCGCGGTAGCCGTTGCGCTGGGCCGTCCGCAGCGGGTTCTTCTCGCCATAACCGGCACCGGGGGACTTCTCCACGAGCGCACGCAGGTTCATCATGTGGTCGGTCATCGGTGGTTCCTTCGAATCAGGTTGGTGTCAGCAACCCGACCCTACCGGAGAACATCGATGACCACCGCTTCGCCGCCCGCTCACTACCGCGCTGTTTAGGGCGCGCTCGCGAGCGGCTTCGCTACGAGCTACACCACCTGTAGGGACACGACCCGCCGACGCGCCGCCTCCGAGCAGTTTCTGGCGAATTCCTCCAGGCGGCACCCAGCATCTGAGTGGGCCGTCCCGCAATTTCTGGTGCAGAGGGAGATTTCTGCAGGACAAATTATTGCCCCGCTCAGGTTCACTCTCGGCACTCACAGGCGTGGTTGTGGATTGCTCGTCACCTAAGCCTAAATCCTGAGGTCAAAGCCCCAGCTACCGGGTGGACTGAAGCGAATGGAGCCCTCGTGCAACTCCACTAGCTCGCCGCATCTGGATGACGCAGACGACTCGCCTATGGGCCGGGCGGAACGTTCAAATAGGACATCAAAGCCCGAATTGTTTCCGCCGCGACCATTTCGTGCGGTCCATCGTGCGACACTACCGTGACGTCGGCTAAAGCATAAATCGGGTAACGGTCATCTATCAATTTGCGCAGGGCACCTTCAGGATCGCGTGTTTGCAGCAGCGGCCGATTGGCACGTCGGCGCACGCGGCGGATTAATCCGTCAAAATCTGCCTTCAGCCAGATTGACACCCCCTTCTCCGCGATCCGCGCGCGGGTTTCGGCGTTCATGAACGCGCCTCCGCCGGTTGCCACCACTTTCCGTCCTTCAGCCAGAAGCCGCGCGAGCATACGCCGCTCGACGTCGCGAAAATAGGTCTCGCCGTGCTGGGCAAAAATCTCCGGGATCGTCATGCGGTGCGCCGCTTCGATTTCAGCATCGGCGTCGATAAAATCGAGTCCCAGCCTTCCCGCAAGCGGTCGACCAACTGATGTCTTGCCAGAGCCCATCATGCCGATGAGCACAATGCAGCACCCACCCAAGGCTGCGAGCAGAGCGGCTGCCGGCTGTGAATTTAAAGACATATCTGATCATCCTAGTCATAGCGCCACGATCTATAATTTCTAGTGGGTCGCCCGAGTCTATCTGCGCGGCAGCACGCAAGGGCGTAAGCATTTGGTACTCGGCTCGGCCGAGAAGTTCAAGGAGGGGTCATCCTGCCGCTTGCCGACGAGCTCGGCGCTATCCAGCCCTGGCGGGCATGAAGGATTCGAAAGTGATCGTCGCCATCAACAAGGACGAGGAGGCACCGATCTTCCAGGTCGCCGACTATGGCCTCGTCGCCGATTTCTTCGACGCCCTGCCGGGGTTCGGAGAAGCGATAATTCCAATACAGCGAGAGCGCCTTGACGAAATCGAACCTGCGAAACCCCATTCAATCTGAGAATGTTGAACTGTATGCAATCGAATCCGTTTCAGTGGGCAAGACCAGCCGACGTTTCACCGTTCAAACCGCTCGAGCATTTTTCTCAACTGCGCGTTTTGCAGCTTTAGCTTCCTGGCGAGTTGCCCCCTGAGCAGCCTGATCTCTTCATCCAGGTTCATTTCGTTTCCGGTGCTGCTGACCTGGGGGGCCTGGGGAGCGTTTGGGACCGCTACCGTTTTCTTGCCGCGGCTTCTTTTCTTACGCGGTGTGACCTCGACAGCTGCCTGAATGTCCACAGCACGATGCGCAGCGATGATGTCCGTACCAGACTCGTCGGAAAGAACTGGATGAACAGCCTGCACGACTTCAACATCTCTGCCGTCGATTTTATCTTGGCCAGCGGCTTCTTCGGAACGCACACGCTCTGTGAACGTTGTAGCGGCTTGATCGTGACGCTGTGTCGCGTCGCTTCTCGGCCCGTCCCCGCTATTCAGGCTCTCCTCGGCAGGCGCTTCAGCCGGATCGGCAGTTTCCGACGGCACTCCTTGTGTCACCTTTTCGGTCGAGCTGTTTTCTCGCCTTTCTTCGCGTTCCGGTGAGATCAGTCGGACAAGAAATTTCCAGGGAGACGCCATCTCTCTGACCTCGCTTTTTATTCCGCTAGCAGGTTGCGAGCTTTCGTTCCGGCAACGCATCGAACGCTACCAAACTTTATGTCTCGATAAGCATAGCAATGCGGCCGGCGACTGGCCGGCTGCTTATATCAATCGAGCTTGAGCCGTTTGCGCAGATCGGCATTTTCAGCGCGAAGCTTTTCAGCGAGAAGCTTGCGCAGTCGCTGATTTTCCTCTTCCAACTGCAACAGATCCGCCATGTCATCGATCGCGGTCATCGGCGCGGCCGAGGCGGTCTGCACGGCCTTTGGGGCACGGCTAACACGCGGACGTTTGGCACTCGACGCGGCTTCGGTCACCTTTGCCTTGGGCCCTCTCCTTTTCACGCCACCGGCACCGGTCAGCGCAACTGCCGCCTCTGCCGTAGCGTCAGCTGACGACGTCTCGAGTGCCGCTGCTTTCTTGGCGCGGGGTTTGCGCTGCTTCTTCGGCGCGGTAGGCGTCTCGACGACGGTCGGTCTATCGGCCCTGGTTGTCGCTTCAGTCTCGTCGGCCATGCTCGTCTCCTGTGTAACTGATACAGTAGTTGACGTCCTAAGAGGCGATGTCAACAACGACTTGTGATCAGGTCGCGGGACAGACATTTCCCCGTCAGATTTGCCACGCCGAGAGCTATCTGACAGATGCATCGATGTTTCTTCCTCGATATCGCGAGCGACTGACTTCAGGTCCATGTTGCCCCAGATGGAGTTCGACCTTGGATCAAGTTTTCGCCTGCCCTTTTTGTACTCGACGGCAAAACTGCGTTGCACTTTCTTCAACATAAGAGGCCTTGGAGAATCGACGGTGTGGCTTGTTATATCGCGAGGCATCCGAAATAGCGAATACCGAACCGTCAGTCTATAGTCGCCTGCTGCCAGTTTTATCGAATTAAGGGGTCGTCTCGAGCCGGGAGGGGAACCCAAAGAGGCTATTCCGACCTCGAGTTTGCGCGCTTGAGGTTCCGGAGATGCTGTCCTCGAAAATCACCAGCTGCATCTCGAAAGCTGAAAGCGCTCCAACTTCCCCATTCTGGCGGCACGCGGGTTTCCTTCCTAGAGAACCTCTTCTGACCATGCCAATGATGCGGGGGGAGCGTCCGGCGCCACGAAATGCGTGTTCGGCAGGAAGAAAAACATCGGCTCGAAAGGAGAAGACGTAGGCGCTGACCACTGACGGTGACTCGGTGCTCCCCTGCCAACAGCGGTGTGCACACATGGGCAAACCCCTCTGTGATGCTCAGTTGAAATCCTCCCGCGCTTTAGTCGAACAATCAAAGGGGCTGGCGTCAACCAATCGCCTCGTATCTGCGGAACGGCGGTTCCCCGAGTTGGCTGAAACCGATGATCCGGACACAGCGTCTGGGCAATGAGAGGCCGTCTCACCCCAAGAATTGAAACCTTGTGCTGAGTTGTGGAGCGGTCTTCGCCGGCCCTCCAATTCGAACGGGATAGCTGTTCATCGGGGTTCATTGAGCCCGCCAATGTTCGATGTGTACGCCTAGATAGGAATCTAACAGGAAACACAGCGGTTTGGACGGCAAACTATTGATACGTTCGAAATGCTAGTGCTCGGGCGTCCGCTGCCCGTCCGACGCCTGCCATCGCACGAGGTGGCTCGACGAGAACAAGTTCGGTGGAAGTTGCACCCACTTGTAGTTTGAAAGCGCAAGCAGGATCAGGTCGACTGCGAGAACGAAGACGAAGGCGCAGCACGGCAGCTTGCTAGTCGACCATGTGGAGTGCCCCCCATTTCGCCGGACAGATCAGCTATTGAGACAATGCTTTGATGAACTCCCTTGGGGAGGCCATCTTCAGCGCTGAGTGTGGATGGA
>NZ_HF536778.1:187420-192988 GCF_000312665.1 Rhizobium mesoamericanum STM3625
GTCTTCGATCCATCCGTCAATCTTCCGGAGAGCTGTTTCGGCGTCCGGAATAGGTGAGATGCGTATGTAGTCCCGCTTCAGGGTTTTGACGAAAGCCTCCGACATGCCGTTGGACTGAGGGCTGGCAACGGGCGTGAAGCATGGGACCAGGTTGAGGGCTTGGGCAAACAGCCTGGTCTCCCTCGCGGTGTAGGCACTGCCGTTATCAGACAGATGTTCAATGACATGCGGGGCGCTGGTTGCGCCGAAGCGTTTCTCGACGGCCTCCAACATCATGTCTCGGATGTCGGAGCCGGATATCCCGGCATTGGCGACGGCTGCCCATGAGATGATCTCCCGGTCGAAGGCGTCGATGATGAAGGCGAGACGAATGACCTCGCCATTCCAGCAGGTGAACTCCAGGCCGTCCGAGCACCAGCGCAGGTTGGAGCGCATGACCATGACCTTGCCATCGTGGAGGCGGCCCTTGCGAACGGCCGTATGCTTCTCCAGCAGCATGGCGTGGTTGCCCATGATGCGATGGACCCGTTTGGCGTTGACGACAGGCTTATCGGCGGCTCGCCTTTCGCGATTGAGGAGCGCGGCGATCCGCCGATAGCCATAGGTTGGCCTTTGATCCACTAGCCTGCGAATGGCGGGCAGAAGCTCTGCATCCTCGACCTTGTGGTATGGCCCACGCGGCTTTGATTTGCCTTTCAGTCGCTCGATGAGGTTGGAACGAGAGACGCCCAGCGTATCTGCCACGGCCTTCATCGGGAACCGTCCTTCGGCAACAAGATCGGCCGCGATATCCGTTTTTTTGACTGGGCTTTGGACAGGGGGCTTCACGGAGAATCTCGTTCTCCAACGTCTTGCGCCCGAGGATGCGCTCAAGCTCGCGCACGCGATCTTCCAGCTTCTTCACCTCGGAATTGCCGACCACCGGCTCGTCAGAATCCACGGCTGCAGCACCTCCCTCGCTCAAGAGCCTGCGCCACCGATAAAGCAGATTGGGCGCGACGCCATGGCGGCGAGCGGTGGACGATACCGTCTCGCCTGGTTCGAAACTCTGCTCAATGATTGTCAGCTTTTGCTCAGTTGTCCACCGTCTGCGGCGAACATCACCCGTCAGCAATTCAATGTGTCGATAGTCGTTAGACATAAGCCTATCCCCAAGCCTGTGCTTGAGCCTTCCTGCTTATGCTGAGTGTCCGGTCAAAAGTGGGGGCAGTTCAATACCGAAGGATGCGGAGCGCGATGATCTGTGCAACGCTGTTAGATATAGCCCTACTCCAAGCACAAGTACAATCCGATTGCTTATGGATTGAAGCCTTATGTTGGTCCTGATGTCGAGCGCACCTATTGCGACGAACATGCAAAGTTCGCTCAGGCGGATATTTCGAGCATTCCGCAGCTGCTGAGGCGAGGACTCCATCTTGGCCTGCAGTCGGAGCGAGCCGCGGGAGATGTTCCAGCGATGCTCTGGACAATCGATGACACTGGTTGGATTTACGAACTGCGCATAACAAATGAGGCCCAGGCGGAGTATTATGGATACCCGATCCTGCAGAATGATGCTTTCGCTCGACAAATCCTCGCTCGTTCGCGAACGGTTGCTTTCGCGCCAGGAGGATTTACAATAACAGACGATGAGAATTTTAGGGCCGCTATCGAGGCCGCAGAGGCTTTTTATCGATGACCGACAGTCGTTTCTTCGAACTATCCGCCAACTGGTCTGCAGCCGGTAGCGAAGTTGCAGAGATTTCGCTTCGGTTGGGCGACCGGGTATTGTCCCGTATCGCTGATACGGAAAAAAACCATTCGGGACTATTTCAGAGCTTCTGCCACCGGACTGGCCTTGTGGTTCGTTGATAATTGGTGGCGCCTGCGGTGGGAGACTATCAATGGCCCTCATTCTGTGTCAGCGGACTGGCGCCTGCGGCACGAGTTGAACTCTGCGATGGGCGGAGCACTATGGCCGCCGGTTATGATCTACAGTTCGGCGGATCCGATCGTTTTTGCACCAAGCCTTGGGAAGCGCTCGGCAGGCGGCCCACAACAATATGTCAACATCAATGGTGTCGGGATGGTCATGGCTGACGAATATGAGAAGGAGCTCGACGCCTTTCTCCAGCTCGTCATCGAGCACTGTGCGAGCGCAGTAGATGGCAAAGCGCTTGAGGCACTTTTGGGTCAGGTCTTAGCCGAACGGAGAGACCCGGAACTGGCGGGGTGGAGAAGGCTTGAAGCCTGTCTCGGATATGATGCCGACGAAGCGCCTGACGATGTCGTCACCGGACTGATCGATTTCGAGGGGTTGGCCGGTGAAGAGGGCGTGGAAGAGGCAGCTCGCGCCAGGCCTGGTGCAGAATCCGCAACGATACTTGGGCAGGCGATCGAAGCAACGCGGCTGTCGGATGCGACAGTCGACCTCAGTCTCGCAACCAAGATCGAGAAGGATCCAGAACTTCCCCCGGCGGCGGCCCCATGGCGATTTGCGGAGAGCGCGGCGGCAAACTTGCGCGCGATGATCGGCGCGCGACCTGGGCAACTGCGGAGCGGTAGTCTTGCTGATATCCTTGGAGCGCGTTGGGGCGACTTGAAGAAAGCGACGGCGACTGCACGTAAACTTCCCTATGGCTTGCGGATGTCTGACGATTCTGACCGGACCCGTCTGTCGCTTAAGACTTTGCGTCCGAAGGACCGTCGTTACGAGCTAGCAAGGATCTTTGGCGATGCCGTCTGGAAATCTGGGGCTGAGTTCGGCGTTGTCAGCCGTTCGAACACCGATAGACAAAAATTCCAGCGGGCCTTTGCGCGAAGCCTTTTATGCCCGTTCGATGACCTGCGACATGAGCTCGACGTCAACAATCCCACGCCAGAAAGCATCGAAGCTGCCGCAGAGACGTTTTTCGTTCACGAGTCGGTAGTAAGGAACCAGCTCGTTTACAAAGGGTTTTTGCCCTTTGAAAATGCGACCGAGGAAGCTGAGGCAGCCTGAAATAAGCGGTATGATCGCCTTGCATGGGCGAAACTTCCTATTTTGGAAGCGGTCAGGAGGGTATATTCCACGCCTGGAGCCTGCGATGTCACGCAGGCCGCGTTGCGCGACAGATCCCATTTCTGACCAGTCTTGAACATGAAGGGCTCGATGAACATACCCAGTCGTATCCACTCGCTTCAACCGCTCCCATCTGTCGTCGCCGATTCTTTGTCTTGATGGGAATCGAACCGCCGACAACCACCAAGCTCCATCAAATACATCGCCGTTCCTTCATTGCTTGCGACGACACCCCGGCAATCGGCGAGAACAGATACTCCAATATCAGCCGGCTTCCGGTCTTGACCTCGACCGATACCGCCATTCCGGCGACAGTGGTACCGTAGTGCCACCAACATCGATCCTGTTGACGTCAGGCACAACGGTGATCGGAAAGACGAGGTTCTGGACCCGCTGAGCGTTGCGGATCGGGATCGTGCTTTGCAGCTCCTTGTCCGGCTTGTTTTCGAGCTGTTGCGCATCTGGCGCGGGGATCGCGTCCGTCGCAACACGCGTGACCTTCCCTTCGATCACGCCATAGCGCGTGAAACGGGAAGGTCTGAACCTTTTCGGAAGCCGGCCAGAAAGTACGGACGATGGGTGGGTGGATGTGTTTCAGCGATGACGGGCGCGGCGCCAGCTGCCCAAGAAGATTCCGACAGCTAAGCCTTCCGTCTATGTCCCCGATTGGGCGGTGCCTTCCGGACTGGAACTGAGGCCGGATACTGGTCCGTTAGTATAAACGAAAATTCAACCAAGATTGTAGAAGATGAAAAAGTATCTGTCGCACTCATCGGGGACATTGCGTGAACAAGCTGTACTTCGGGGACAATCTCGATTGGCTGGAGAAGATGGTGGCAAACTCCGTGGATCTGGTTTACTTAGATCCGCCATTCAACTCCAAAGCGTCGTACAACATCCTTTACAAATCACCTGTCGGGGCTGATGCGCAGCGGATGGCCTTCGAAGACACTTGGCGCTGGGAAGACGGGGCGGAAGCTGCGATGGAATCGGTGCGCCGATCCGATGTCTCAATCTTCCGAATGTTGCAAGCTCTCCAAGGTTTTCTGGGTCAGAGCGATCTTATGGCTTACCTCGCCATGATGACTGTTCGCCTGATACATTTGAAGCGTGTCTTGAGGCCAACAGGCAGCATATTCCTTCACTGCGATCCCACGGCCAGCCACTATCTGAAAACCGTCATGGACTCGATATTTGGCGCCTCGAACTTTCGGAACGAAATTATCTGGCTCAGGTCTCAAAATCCGAAGGGATCACAACACGCAAGCAAAAAGTTCAGCCCGAGCACTGATACTATTCTTTATTATGCGAAGTCAGATGCGGCGCCCTTTTACGAAGACGCGATACGTGTACCTTTGTCGCAGGCCGAACTCCTGGAAAAATATGATAGATCGGACGAATTGGGCCCCTATGCAGACGGCCCAATTCTTCGATCGGCGAGCATGGGTGTTCGCCCAAATCTCGTCTACGAGTATAAGGGCTTCACACCTCCACCATACGGATGGCGCGTAGAGTTGGAGAAACTCCGTGAGATTGACGCGGAGGGCAATCTGTCGTGGAGCAGATCAGGCGCGCCGCGCCGTAAACTTCGGCCGATTGATGATCGGGGAAACCCTATCGGCAGCTTTTGGGGCGACATACCTCCTCTCAACTCGCAGGCTGAGGAGCGCATCGGTTACCCCACGCAGAAAACCCCTCGCTCTGCTAGAGCGTGTCATCTTATCTTCAACGGCGCCAGGCGACGTCGTGCTGGACCCCTTCTGTGGCTGCGGGACGGCACTGCATGCTGCGGAGCGGCTGGGAAGAGCATGGGTTGGAATTGATATTACCTATCTAGCGATTCAGGTAATTCAGGATAGAATGAAGACTTGGCTTCCCCTCGCCACCTATTCAATTGAGGGAATTCCAAAGGACGAATACGGAGCGCGTCAGCTTGCGGCCACTGAGCCGTATACATTTCAGGAATGGGCAGTCGGACGAATTGGTGGTCAGGCTAAGGGTCGTGGACCTGACAAGGGCATTGATGGTGAAATCGCCTTTGTGACCGGCCCGGGTAAATATGGTCACGCGATAGTTTCTGTAAAAGGCGGAAAACACATCGGCCCAGACGCTGTTCGGGTATTGAAAAGCGTTGTCCAACGGGAAGCCGCCGACATGGGTGTCCTTATCTGCCTAAACGACCCTACTCAAGACATGCGTACCGAAGCAGCAACAGGCGGGAGAATATCACTCCCGGGCGGAGAACGAGCGCGAATTCAAATCATAACCGTGAAGGATTTGATCGCGGGACCAAACCTTGGTATTCTGACCGAGCTGAATACGGTAAGAGCCGCTCAGGAGGCGCGCGTATTGCAGCGAAAGCGCCCCCCCGGCAAAACCTACGCCAGCGGAAATACGGGAATCCCCATCTCTTCGCCTTCCAATTTCAGGTGGAAAGTTAACCAAGTCCCAAGCCTCATTGTCGCTTGACGAACCACTCCTAACACCGCCGCAGGAGCATGTTCCAAATCGCGCCAAACGCCGCGGCG
>NZ_HF536778.1:193088-199731 GCF_000312665.1 Rhizobium mesoamericanum STM3625
CATCGCCGGCGACGGCATTGCTCCTCGTCTCGCAACGTAGCGACCATGTCGTCCACTGTTCGAATATTGGAAAGCTCGCAAACATCGTTTCGGACATCATGATCTCCATCGGAACTGATCGAAAAATCTCATGGAAAACGCTCATTTACAAGGACTTCACTGTCTTTGGTTGATAAAGGCCGCGCAGGATTTTGAACTGCTCTTGTTCTGCTCCCTGTTCAGCGACACCGTCGACGGAGCCAAGACAAGCGCAGTTATCTATAGCCTGATGCTGACCTGCCGCGCCTCTCGCGTCGAGCATTAGCCTGCTTGCGTCAGTGTTCTCAGGCCACCATTAAAATCGTTACAATCGAGGTCGTTACGAGAGACGTAAGTTACGGCGAGCGATCCATAGAATGGATCCGTCCTATCAAAACAAAAAATTTTGGAAGATAAGTCCGGCCTGCTATGCTTAACGAGTTCGATCATTGAAGGAGACAGCACCATGAGCAGAACTACGACTACCGACGCGCAGCTTCACCACAGCAGCACGCATGCAGCATTCGCTCAGACGGCCTTGGATTCGATAGAGTACCATGGGCCCCCGGTAGTAGATAGTAATGATAGCCACTTCATTAAGGGCACGCCAGTGGGGGAGCACATCTATGGCCGGGGCGGTGACGATATCATTTGGGGTAACGGCGGAGCAGACACTTTTCACTTCCAACCAGGTGATGGTCACGACGTGATCGTAGATTTCGATTCCAACGATAAGATTGATCTCACTGCGTGTGGTACATTTGAATTGTTCTCCGATGTCCTCGCAGTGACCAAAGTGGAAGGGTCGGGTCTCGTAATTGCGACCGAGGGAGGAGCAAGCATCCGGCTTCTTAATACCGATATGAGCGCATTGCGGGCGGACCAGTTCCTGCTGTACGGGCCTGAAGCGGCAACCGACTTTACTCACTCCACGCTGCACCACGCCGACTGGCATATTTGAGCAGCAGGGCCGATTTGAATGGACACGGATGCTGGTCGCCTCGTCGCGCGGGGCGGCCTTGTGATTCAGCGATCGACTCTTCAATTCTTAGGGCAAGCCTAGCTTAGGCGGAATAACAGCCCGTTCGCATTGCGAGGTGTTTATCTTCGTGCATGATTTTGAAGCAACCCCAAAAAACAGGAACATCGATCCCGTCCAGGCGCTGCGCGATTGCCGATACGCCTTCATAGGGGTCGGCATCACCAGCGCGCTCGTCAACATACTTTATCTTACCGGCCCCTTCTTCATGCTCGAAGTCTATGACCGGGTGCTGCCGAGCCGAAGCATTCCTTCGCTCATCGCCCTCTGTCTTCTCGCACTGCTGCTCTACGGCTTCCAGGGCGCATTCGAGCTCATCCGCGGCCGGATGCTCGTGCGTATCGCCGGCGCGCTCGATGAGAGCCTCAGCGGACGGATCTATCGTGCGCTGGTCAAGGCCCCGCTAAAGCTCAATATGTCAGGCGACGGCCTCCTGGCATTGCGCGATTTCGACCAAGTACGGTCCTTCCTTTCGGGCAGCGGACCGGCTGCGCTCTTCGACCTGCCCTGGCTTCCGGTCTATTTCGCCATCTGTTTCCTGTTTCACCCGGTCATTTGGGTGGTCGCCGTCGTCGGCGGGGCGATCCTGACACTTCTCACTTATCTCACCAATCGCGGCACCCAGGCACCCGCCAGGAAGGCGGCCGAAGCCGGCGGATTCCGGAACGGATTTGCCCGAGCTTCCCAGCGAAATGCAGAGGTCGTTCAGGCAATGGGCATGTCGGGGCGCTTGACGGAGCGTTGGGAGCGCCGCAACGCCGAATATCGTGAGGAGAACCGTCGTACCTCTGACATCGTTAACGATTACCGGGCGATGTCGAAGGTGTTCCGTATGGCGCTGCAATCGGGCGTGCTCGCAGCCGGTGCCGCGCTGGTGATCGAGGGACAAGCCTCGCCCGGCATCATCATCGCCGGCTCGATCCTGACTGCCCGCGCACTTGCCCCGGTCGAACTCGCGATCGGCAATTGGCGCGGCCTCGTCTCGGCGCGCCAAAGCTGGCAGCGCCTCAAGGAACTGCTGAAAGCTCTGCCCGAGACGGAAATGCCCCTCGCCCTGCCGAGCCCGAACGAGAGGCTCAGCGTCAAGGGCGTGGCAAGCGGTCCGCCGGCGGGACAGAGCCTTGTCATCGCAAACGTGACCTTCACCGTTCGCGCGGGCAGCGCCCTTGGCGTCATCGGCCCGAGCGCATCGGGAAAATCGTCACTGGCGCGCGCCATCATCGGCGTCTGGCCCGCTTATCGCGGCTCCGTCCGGCTCGACGGCGCGGCGCTGGACCAGTGGGACAGCGATGCTCTTGGCAAGCATATCGGCTACCTCCCTCAGGATGTCGAGCTTTTCGCCGGGACCGTGGCCCAGAACATCGCTCGCTTTGCCCCGGACGCTACCTCCGAGGCGATCGTCGCCGCCGCCAAGGAGGCCCGGGTCAACGATCTGATCCTGCGTCTGCCGAACGGTTACGATACCGAGATCGGCGAGGGCGGCATGGCGCTTTCCACCGGGCAGCGCCAGCGCGTGGCGCTTGCTCGGGCGCTTTACGGAGATCCCTTCCTGGTCGTCCTCGATGAACCAAACTCCAACCTCGATGCGGAAGGCGAACATGCGCTCAGCGAAGCGATCATGAATGTGCGCACGCGCGGCGGCATCGTCGTCGTCATCGCCCATCGACCGAGCGCGCTTGCGAGCGTCGACTTCGTGCTTATGATGCAGGAGGGTCGCATGCAGGCCTTCGGCCCGAAGGACGAAGTTCTGGGCAGGTACTGCGACAGCAGCAGCGCGGCGCCGCTGAAGATCGTTGAAAGCCAGGAGGCCAAGCAATGAGCGGCAGCATTCAACATAGATCGAGCGCGCGCCGTTCGCTTTCCCGCCACATGATCGGCGTTTCCGCGCTGGCCCTTGCGCTCGTCGTCGGCGTCGGCGGCTGGGCGACGACCACGGAATTGTCGAGCGCGGTTGTCGCCGGGGGCGTGGTCGCAGTCGAAGATAACGTCAAGAAGATCCAGCATCTGACCGGCGGCATCGTCGGCGAGCTCCTCGTCAGGGAAGGCGATCGTGTCAAGGCTGGGCAGGTTCTGATCCGTCTCAACGGCACCACTGTGCGTTCGAACCTGGCCATTGTCGAAAGCACTCTGGCGCAGCTCTATGCCCGCCGCGCCCGGCTCCAGGCCGAGCGAATCGGAGCACCCTTCTTCTCGATCGACGAAGATCTCGACCAATTTATCTCCGGCTCCGCGGCGGTGAAGCTGATCGAAGGAGAGCAGAAGCTTTTCACAAGCCGCAACGCGGCGCTCGCCGGCATGAAAAGCCAGCTCGCATCGAGAAAGGCGCAGCTCGCGGACGAGATCGAAGGCCTGACGGTGCAGGTGAAGGCGATTGAGGACGCGCTCAAGCTCTTCGACGAGGAGCTGACCAGCGTCGATTCCCTCTATGGCAGGGGGCTCGTGCCGATGCAGCGGGTAACGACGCTGAAGCGGCAGCGCGCGGAACTCGAAGGTGAACGAGGCCAGAATGTTGCCGCCCGTGCCCAGGCGCGCGGCAAGTCCAGCGAGATCGACCTGCAGATCCTGCAGCTCGACGAGGACCGGCGCACTGATATTTCTAAGGACCTGACTGAGGTCGAAGCGAAGATCGCGGAATATGAGGAACGCCGCACCGCCGCGACCGACGAGTTGCGCCGGCTTGACATCACTGCGCCGCTTCCCGGTCGCGTCTACCAGCTCGCGGTTCACACGGTGAACGGCGTCATCAATCCCGGCGAGACGCTGATGCTCGTCGTGCCGGAGGCAGAGAACCTCACCATCGAGGCGAGGGTGGCGACCCATGACATCGACCAGATCCGCGTTGGCCAGCCAGTGGAAATTCGCTTCAGCGCCTTCAACCAGCGCACGACGCCCGAGGTCGAAGCTGAGGTCATGACGGTGGCTCCCGATCTCGTGACGGACGAGCGCACCGGCGCCAGCTATTATCCGCTACGCATCCGCCCGAAGCCGGAAAGCCTCGCCAAGCTCAAGGGCCTCTCGCTCTATCCCGGCATGCCTGCAGAGGTCTTCATCAAGATCGCCGACCGCACCGTCATTTCTTACCTGACCAAGCCGCTCACCGACCAGATGCGGCACGCGTTCCGGGAAGATTGAAGCACGCAGCGGGCTGGAACCGTACTCAGATGGTCCGCTTTGAGTGTCATTGGCTATTCCTAGATGAAGAAAGGCTACGGCCTGGAGGTTGGTCGGTCAGTTCTTGAAAGCTGGCGTTCTGACGGAGGAGCAATTCCTGCGCACGGACGACGGAACGCCCCAAGGCGGGGCTCCGTGGGCATTTCTGCAATAATACCCGCTAAGGGAAGTCGAAGTTGTTTGGATTGAAGCGGTTAGCGCGGATCGGCCTGAAGCGTTCGAGGGGTCGGTCAATTTCGTTCCAGAGATAATCGCCGGTGGGTGCGATATGAGCCCAGGGAAGCGGTGCGACCTGGGAGAGCAGCTCGGCGGGAATATCGATGCCCTGGGTGCGGACATAATCGACAGCGCGGCTGAGATAAACGGTATTCCACAGAATAATGGCGTTGACGACGAGGTTGAGACCTGAGGCCCGATAGGCCATGGTTTCCGCCACGCGGTTGCGCAGCTCGCCGAGCTGGTGAAGGAAGACCGCCCGGGCAAGGGCGTGACGGCTCTCACCCTTGTTGAGGATGGCATGCGATCGGCGTCGGAGTTTGGTATCGAGCAACTAGTCGCGGATGAAGATCGAGCGTTCAATCCGGCCCATTTCACGCAGCGCCTGATTGAGCCGGTTTTGCCGGGGTGATGCGGCAAGCTTCCTGAGGATGACGGACGGCGGCACCAGGCCCGCGCCGATCGAGGCCTTTAGCCGCAAGACCTCATCCCAATGCTGCTCGATGACATTCATGTTGACGGGGCGATGTCACGGTGTTCGCTTAATCCCCGACGGGCAAGCATCTGCTTTACGGCCTCGGTTGCCTCTCGGACATAACCACTCCATAGGAGATGTCGAAGCCTTGGCACATGCACCGCAACGTCTCGAAGATAGACGTTCAGATCCTGGAGATACTTGATGCCCTCCCAGGCCTGTTCAATGTGCCGCAGCCGCATCGATAGATGAGTCAAGGATATGTGTAACGGGCTGGCGTGTTGCGCTGACAATGATGCTTTGCAAGCCAACTTCTCCGTCGCTGAAGACCATGACATCTCGGCCGGGCAGCCATCCTTGTGCGCGCATCGCCGCGCGAACGATGTCGTGTTTGCCGGTGGCGATGTTCGGCGCACCGGCAAAGTGACGCGATGCTCGGCCTTGCGAAATAATGCGTCCCATCGCGATCTCGAAATGCCGGCTTTGATAGCCGGGAACCGCTCGAATCTAGGCGCCATCGATGAAAACGGAAACGGGAGACTTGCCGGAACGACTGAGACGATAGGGGCTCGCGACGTCCCGCTTTTCGATCTGATCGGCAACCTTGGTCAGCCGGTTGCTTAGGGTCCGGGGATTATGGACTCTTGCCGTCGGCAAAAAGATATCAAGTACACGAGCTGCTTCTCGAAAAGACAAAATCCGTTCGTCGCGGCGGCAAAAGGATCTGGCGGGGTAAATGCAAATCCGACCCGGACAGCATCATAACATTGCTCCATAAGCATGCACCCGATGCCAGGCGGGTCGTCTTTGAGACTGGCCCCCTTTCGATATGGGTTTATCATGCGCTGATAGATGCGGGGGTTCCGGCGATTTGCATCGAGGCCCGGCATGCCAAGGCGGCGCTCGACATGGCCGCGAATAAAACAGATGCGAACGACGCCGATGGCCTTGCGCATCTTGCTGAGGTTGGCTTCTACCGCGAGGTCCGGGTCAAAGGGTACGACAGCATGCTCACCCGGACGCTTGTGGCGGCACGAACGAGGTTGGTGACGATCTGCACGGAGCTGTCAAATCAGATCCGAGGCTTCATGCAGACGTTTGGCTTGGTTGTTCCAAGTGGCAAGGGTGCCACCTTCGGAAACAACGTTCGGATGCTCCTCGATGGCCACCAGTCTCTTTCGCAGATCATTCTCCCACTCCTGAAGGCCTGGTATGGCATGCGCGAACAAGCGGCCGAACTCAGCAAGCAGTTGATAGCGATCGCGCGGGTGAGCCAATCGTGCCGGCTACTCATGTCGGTTCCCGGTGTTGGTGTTGTCACTGCAACTTCGTTCATGACCGCCATTGAAGATCCGGAGAACTTCAAGAAGTCACGGTCCGTAGGAGCCTGGCTGGGGCTAACGACACGCCGCTATCAATCAGGCGAGGTCGACTATGACGGTCATATCTCGCGCCGCGGTGACGCCCATTTGCGCGGTCTCTTGTTCGAAGCTGCAACTGTTATTCTCACGCGCAGCAGTGCCGATAGCGGCCCGCGCTCTTGGGGGTTAAAGCTAAGGGAAAGATTGGGATTCAAACGTGCCGCGGTCGCCGTTGCGCGCAGATTGTCTGTCACTATGCACGCGATGCTAAAGACTGGTCAGCTTTTTGATCGGGAAGTTGGAATGGATGCCGCCGCCGGATAAGTGTCTCGAACGCCTTCCAAGCTAATCCGACTACTTTTG
>NZ_HF536778.1:199831-216228 GCF_000312665.1 Rhizobium mesoamericanum STM3625
TGTGTTCTCGCCCATGCTACGAGTAAGCAACCCACGAGAATAAAGTACGCAGCGTTACCCTCACCAATGATTTCATGATGCCTGTTTCCTCGATCGTCTATTGCGTTGAGCGCGAGTGCGCAGAAGGTCGATCTGGTCCTGCGTCAAGTCGATTTGCCACGGCTGGCCCTTGGCGAGTTGGTGTCCCTTGAGCCATCCGCGGGCGAGCTAATCGAAGATGACCTGAGGTGTGATGCCCAGAGCTGCTGCGGCACCTTGAAGGAATAGGTTCCGTCCGGCCACCTGGCGGGATTGGAGCTCGTTCCGTTGATTTTGACGGTTGGAATACCCCAACGCCTGCGCAAGAGCCAGACATTGTCACCTTTGAAGGCGCAATTCTGTGCGGCAAGGAAGCCTTCCGCGTTCAGCACGGACGCAATTTCCTTGTCCATTTTGCCTGCGGCGTTCAGCTCCGTCACACGCGCTCGTAATTTGTCGATATCGATATAGTCGCCATAGGTATGAACGCGCCTTTGGACAGAGTGCTCGCTCGTCGCTCCTGTTTGCCACAGGATCTTGACCCAGACCTGGCCTTGCAGGCGCTTTTGATCGAGAACGACTTCGCAGATGATGAGGCGCAGGATGCTCTTTCGCTCGGCCGCCGTGGTCGATGAGGCACGCCAGATGCGCGGCAGGTCTTCCCCGTGTGCCAGTAGCCCCTCGCGATCTGCCTCACTGAGAACCAGGGGTTCGTCAGACCGCCATCGTTCATAGTCCTGCTCTATGGCCTCGGCTGCACGCAGCTTCTCTTCCCATCCCCGCTCCAGCGACCGGGCCACCAGGCGGTTCTCGGGTTCGACTGCGTCGTATTGGCGTCGTGCGCTTTCCGCCTCGTAGCGCGCCCGTTCACGCCGCAATGCCCATTGACGCTCAAGTTGACGTGCTTCCTCTTCGATCTGGCCCAGTGCGGCGATGGCGATAGCGATCCTGTCCGGCGTCAGAGCCTCAAGTAGAATGCCTTCGATGCGTGAGTCGACGGGCAGAGCGCGCACCTCCTGGCATAACGGCCCTCCATCGTGACCGCCATCAGCACGGCATGTGTAGACGGGATAGTTTCCTGCGGGGCCGCTAAGCGAAAACTCATCCGCCGGCCGCACCGCCCGCAGACAGCGATGCCCTGCAGCAATGCAGCGCCCTTACGCGGCGCTCCCGTATGGCCGGCTTCGTAGTGGTTGATGTTGTTTTCCAATCGCCGTTGGTTGTCCATAAACTCCTCCCAGCCGATGTAACCAGGATGGGCCGCTTGCAAACAGACCTCCCAGTCTTCGATGGGAACCTTGGTTATGCGTGGCAAATACACGTCCTGACGAATGCGCCCACAGTCTGCCGTCGTCGACCGTAGACATACGCCCCAGCATAGCCGGGATTTGGGAGAATGCTGAGCACCCGTGGGTTGGTGGCCTCTTGCCAGACGACTTCGTGCGGCGCCGGACCATGGAGAGGACGCATTGGCAATGGAAAATTCTCCTTGCGTAAATAGCGCATTACCGCCCGCGCGCTTCCCAATTCGCGGAATTTGCTGAAGACGAGGCAGAGCCTTGCCTGCACCTCCTCATCGGGATTGAGAATGATCTGGCTCGAGAGGGCAAGAGACAATCCGGCGGGCAGGCCAAAGCGCAATTCGCCGCGTGCCGCTTTCTGGCGCTCGCCCTGATGAAGGCGTTGACTGATCTGGTGCAACTCCGCTTCACTCATGATGCCAAACAAGCCGAGCAAGAGCCGGTCGTGGTAAGCGCAAGGATCGTAGAGGCGTTCGCCGTTGGCAATAATAACGCCGAACAATGCGCACAGATCAAGGAGTTGATGCCAATCACGATTGTTGCGGGCGAGCCGCGAGGCATCGAGGCTGATGACGAGCCCCGCGTTGCCCGTCCGATCTCCGCGATCAACTTCTTGAAGCCTTCACGCTCGACGCTGCCCGAACCGGATTTGCCGAGGTCTTCATCAATGACTTGCACGCGCTCATGTGGCCAGCCAAGAGCCACGGCACGATCGATGAGGCGATACTGAAGCTCCGTGCTTTCCTGATGATGCCGCACCTGGTTTACGGAAGACTGGCGGACATAAATATAGGCAAGCTTGCCGCGATGCTCGGCGGTGACTTGGCTGTCAGGCTACTCGTCGCTCTCAGCATGCCGATCCACCTTTGTCGGCACACGGATTGACCGCATCCGCATCAACAGGGGGACAAGTTTTTGAGCAAGTTGTTTCCGCGTCTCCGGCGGCAGATCGACCCACGGACGCGGGACTGTCGTGCTCGGGGTCAGAAGCTTTACGAGGGACTGAGACGCTACGCGGTACGGTTTTGATTGCACGTTCATCGCGAATCACCTCCTTGAAACTGGAGGTAACCATGCTGTTCAAATGGCGCATCAATGTGAGCAGGGTTCGAACGCTGACGCGAGGCGCCGATTCTGACTCGCTCCGCGCTTCCAACGAAACGGTCACAAGATCGGTTATCGACCGGCGAATTGAACGGCGGCGTCCGTCAAGTAATCGAACTACAACGAATGCCGTACCGCGTCCGGACTGGACCGACACCAGCTCAAGACGCTGACCCGCAAGACCGTGGCGCGGGTCAATGATAGTCACATAATGCACCACCGCGGATCATCTGGTCCCATCGTCCGATGATATGCGCGCCTGCAACCACGGATCAATCTCCAGCCTACGCAGAAAGGCTATCCGCTCAGTCAGCCCGATCAGCTTCGACGCACCCGGCGGCTTCCGGCGCCGAGAGCAGCCAATGAAAGCGCGCGTATGGCCGACCGAGGGGTCAACTTCCAACAGCCTGCCCAATGATTTAAGCGTACGAGCGGGACGTCTTCAATCAGAGTTCTCTCTGCCCGTTGGCGGGCTATCGCGCGACCGGCGAGGCCAATCCCCTCGATCGTATCGATCGCCGGCAGAAGCGCTCTGCCCTCACGAGAAGCGACCGTTGAGCTATTTCAGCACCGGCGTAGAGTGGATTAGAGTGCGGCCTGTTTAAAGGACGGACGAATGAAGAAGCAGCGTTTTTCCTCGACAATGACAATGCAGCGGAAATCGGCGATGCAGATCACCACGGATCGGTGTTGATGGAGATGCCGAGACAGCAAGCCGCCTCCGGCACCAGATGGTTGGGGTCGGCCGGCCCCGTGTCCCCTTTGCTTCTAAGGGCGTTGTCAGTAATATTCCGCAGACGAATATTTTGCCCAACATGGCCAATTACAATCCGGAACTGGCAGAGTAGACGGTATTTGGCAAACTCCATGGCGGCTCAGCAGGAGCAATGCTCGTCTGCCTGCAGGCGGAGAGATAACAACCAGGGGGCCAACAACGCAGGCGGCGGCAGAGGCCTTCGATGACTGTTCAGAAGAATCGACCTTGACTGCGACAGCTGCCTGAATAGTGGGATAATCCCTGGCGAGAGACGCTCGGGAAAGTAAGAGGCGCGCTGAAGAAACATCGAGACTGTCCGCGACCGAGGCTTTCGTTTTTGGTATGCAGACTGACGCACGTATAAGACCATTCAACGGCAGTTTACCGTGGTTGGGATGGCCGGGCTGCCGAAATAACCGATCGCGGTTGAAAGCCGTGCTGCTTCCTGCGGGCACAGCAAACGCTCGTTCGGTTCGTGTTCGGAAAGGCCCGCACCACTCACAGCACTACCATCCTCGGAGAAAATTGCCGTCGTCGTTAGGCGCTTTGTCCCGGGCCACTCGGTGAAACGGTGCGGGAGGACTGGGGCATCAATGTGGCAACCTATGAAGGCGACGGTCGCATAGGCGCCCCAGGGCCGGCCGAGGCTCACGATACGCACTGAAGGATCGGTTGTCACATCGCAATTGCTGAAGACGAAACTACTATCTTGATCAAGGCGAGCGCGTCGCTGGGCTGTTAAGGTCACTGCAGGCCTTGCTAATCCATGCAGATGGGCGTGGTCGAAATAAGCCTTTGCGTCGCCGAAGATGACGTCGACCGCACCGTCAATCTCGACATTGTCGTACAACTGCCGAGCAGGCGCGCACTTGCCGCTAGCGTCGCAGCCGCGGCTGCCCGCATAGAGAGTATCTTGATAACTAACGAGATGCAGATCCTGGAAAGTCTGCAGGTCTCCAGAAGCGTAGAGGGCAACCGCCTGGATGTCGCTGGTTCGATCCGGATGTTCCTGATGATAGCTGTTGACGATGGTCATGTTGCGGAGGCGGTCGCCGTCGCCTTCTGCAAAGACGGTTGCGGTATTGTGGGTGCCACCACTGGCCGAGGCCACATGGTTGTAGATGACGACAACATCGGCTGGCGAGGAACCAGTTCCTTCGAGGAGCAGATCCGGCTGACGCAGGTGAACGACCTCGCGATAGGTCCCTGGCAGAATACGTATCGTGTCCCCCGGACGGGCGGCGTCCACCGCCAGTTGGATGGTGGGAAAGGTGGCCGCGGGGCCGACGGTGAGGGTGCTGGCGCGTCTGATGGTTTCGGCCGGCGGCGCTCGTTCTATAGGCTGCTGGAGCGGTTGGAGTGGCTGGACTTGCGTCGACGGGAAAGGAACCCATCGTCCAGAGCAATCAATGCCGCTGGCGGCCGCGGCGGCGATACCGGGCACAGCAGGCGTCACGCCGCCCTTGGCGACCAGCGGGGCTGCGTTGGTCACCTGCCAGTGCGAGGCATCGCCGAAGTTGACATTGTCAAGGAGAAGGCCAACGGAATGCAAGGCATCGACACCGCGTACTACAAGCGGGCCGCCGGTCCCCTGAATGTTGCGCAGCGTGATGCTGCTGTAAACGGGCAGGAGCATGCCGGTGGCCGTGGCGTCATAGGTCGTGTCGAGGACCAGTGGAGCACGAGTGTTCCGCAGACAAACATTCTCGAAATCGATGTTCCGGACGAGGCCACCACGGCTGCGGTCGCTCTTTATTCGTAAGCCGTTCGTAGTGCCATCGAGCGTCATGTCGGTGATCAGTACGTCACTGACCCCGGACTGGGTCTCGCTGCCAATCGACATGCCGTGGCCGGCATAGAGATGATTACCCACAATGGTGACATGGGCGGTCGGCCCGGCGCTGCCACCCTTGATGGCGATATTGTCGTCGCCAGTGCTTATATAGCTTTCGGCTATCGTCACGTCGGTGGAGGACGCGGGGTCGATGCCATCAGTATTCCGCGCCGATGCTGGCGTATTGATGCGAATGCCCCAGATCGTCGCGCCTCTGACACCATTGAGAAAAAGGTGGAAATTGGCGGCATTACGCAACGCCAGGCGATAGAAGGTCACGTCCTCGCCACCGTTCACCTGGATCAGGCGCGGGGCATTCTGGCTGCCGTTCTCCGCCTGGGCACGCCTGGCGAGCTGCCACCATGTCTCTCTTTTTCCCTCGATGAGCTTGTCGCCCTGTCCATCGATCTCGCCATCACCGACAAGACTGGCGTGACTAGCATTCTCCATGGCAATGAAGGGAGCGCAGCCATTTCCCTTTGGCCCAATCGTGCCGCACCTACCCTTGCCGCGGTCATAAGCCCTCGGATCGGTGGTGGCGGCGAGCGTCGCGCCCTTGTCGATCCAGAGTGCAACGCCGGCGGGAATGGTGAGTGGCCCGGAGACGAAGCGGTCTTTGTTCGCATCGGCTTCGAGACGTACGGCAGCGCCGGCTGGGCAGGCCGAGAGGGCGGCCTGGATACGCTTCTGGTCTCCACCATCCTGCGGTCCGTTGGGGAGGTCGGGAATGGGAGCCAGTTCCGTGCAGATTACCTTTGGAAGTACCGGCTCCGTGACCACTCGCCGGTCGCCCGCCATGGCTATCGTAGGGAAGGAAAAAAGTGCGCCGCAAAAGCCTGCAACAATCAAGTGAAAAGCGAGTCTTTCGGTGGATAACATTGTGAAAGGTCCGGTGACATCTGTGTTTCTCGATATTTTTCCGACGCGAAACAGCCTCGCGTTGGTAGGGCATCATTCAAGCCGCCCTCGACTGCGGCGCAGAGCCGCTGTATTCTTCGCATCTGTCGGAAATGTGGTTTTTAGATATTGCAAGCTTGCCATCCGTGCCGGAACGACGCGGCAAAATTGAGCCTTCTATTACCGCGATGTGCGCATCTATCCAACTCGTCCTTTGAGGACGCAATTGCCAGCCTCATGAACAAGTGAAAAAAGCGAGCGGCAAATGCTCGGTCGTTGGTCTCGTCAACTCCCCGGCTCAAGCACCTATTTCTGCCACCAGTAACAAACGACACGGCAGAGCCTGCGGTTGGTCTCTGCCGTTTTTGAATGCAAATGGAAATGCAGATTGTGAGCGTGACGCCTATCGCCACACCGGTGCCACAACCTACACCCGCCGTCGTTCGTTGATGGCCCTGCGCTCCTCCAAGAAAACATAAGTGCGCCGCCTTCATTGTCGGGTTCGTCAATTTCGCGACACGCCCCTGTCAGATGCAATCCTATCTCACTTCGTTAAACCATTGAAACACTACGATGAATTTTGCCTGGGCGCCCTAGCCATAACTGGCATGACTTTTGAAGTTTTCTCGATCTTGACAGGACAGGAATTGCCAGCGGTGAGCAACTCACTGCCGCGACCTACGAGGAAACTTATGCTCAACGAAGGCCGGACTGCGAAGTCCGAATTTGTCGGAAGTCAGCTCGTCGATTTAGTCGCAGCTATAGATGAAATTGCGGTGTCGTTCCCGGACAGGATAGCGATTAAGCACGGCGCGGAAGAACTGACATATGGTGACCTGCGCGTGCAGTCGGATCGAATTGCGAGCACGTTGCGGGAGCGCGGCGCCCTGGGCAAGGTCATTGGCTATTGCGGTGAACGAAACCTCCATTGGGCAGCCGCAGTCGTCGCAATTCTAAAAAGCGGCTCAACGTATTTACCGCTCGATCCATCCTTGCCGGCTTCGCGCATTTCTTTCATGATCGAGCAGAGTGAATGCTCCCTGATCATCGGACCGGAAAGACATGACGCGCTTGATTTGTTTCAGGAAAACGGCAACTGCAGCCGAGAATTCTTAACGGTTCAGACGGCGCTACTTGGCGGCCGTGCCTCCGCTGCGATGCCAACTTCGGTTGAAAGCCGTCTCGCCTACATTCTTTTTACGTCCGGCTCGACGGGTAAACCCAAGGGAGTAATGGTCAAGCGCGCAGGCTTAAACAATCATTTAACGGCCAAGATAATTGCACTCGAGCTCAGCGATAAGGACTGTGTTGCGCAAACTGCTTCACACGGCTTTGACATCTCACTGTGGCAGCTTTTGGCAGGGTTATGTGTCGGCAGTCGCGTCGCGATCATAGATGATGCGACGGTGAGATCTCCGATGGCCCTTCTTGAGGCACTGCAGGCACATCGCGCAACGATTGTCCAATTCGTCCCATCGGTGCTCGCGGTATTCGTCGAATATCTGCAGACCCTCTCAGCCGACGAGCGGCTTCTTGGCGTCTTACGCATGGTGTCCACGGTCGGCGAGCCGCTGACGCCCGCATTGGCGCGCGGTTGGCTGACACTCTTTCCTCAAATACCAATTCTCAATCACTACGGCCCGACCGAATGTGCGGATGGAGTTACGCATCATTTGATATCTCTCCCGCCGGGCACAGCCGAGACCTATGTCCCCATCGGTAAGCCGATTGCCAACCTTAAGGTTTATATCGCCAACGGGTTGCGTCTGTGCAAGACGGGAGAAGTTGGGGAAATTTGTGTTAGTGGAGCCGGTGTCGCTGATGGTTACGTCAACGATAAGGGGCGGACCAAGGAAGCCTTTTCGGCAAATCCCTTCTCGAAGCACCCATCATATCGGCAGCTCTACAAGACCGGCGATCTCGGACGCATCAGGACAGACGGCCTGTTGGAGTGCCTTGGTCGACGAGATCGTCAGATCAAGATCCGCGGGCACCGGATCGAACTTGGAGAGATCGAGTCTCGGCTCTGCGCCCATCCTTTGGTAAATGCGGCCGCCGCTATTGCGCCGGTCCCAGAGAGCTTGAAGCTCACGGCCCGGGATATAAACAACAGTGACCGACAAACGGAACCAAGACGAATCGTGGCCTATGTGTCTGCTTCTGCCGAACTTTCGGAGCGTGAGCTCAGGAGCTTTGTTGCCGAAGCGCTTCCTGCCTGCATGCTGCCGGAACGCATCATTCGCATCGACCGGATTCCTGTTACCCGAAACGGGAAAGTGGATCTCGCGTCCTTGCCTGATCCGACGACCATTCGGCCGGAGCTGCCGAATCCCTTCGAGGAACCAAAGACGGAACTCGAAAGCACCCTACGGCGTATTTGGTCCAGCGTTCTTCGGATCAAGGATATCGGCGTCAGCGACCAATTTATGGATCTCGGAGGCGACTCGCTCCGAGCGATGCTTATATTGGCTCAGATTCAGAGGCAGCTTGGGACAAAGGTGGACTTCAGGATCGTCCTGAATGGAACCGTCAGGTCGCTTGCGGCATCGATATCGCGCCAATCCGGCACGATGCAGACGGTGCTACCAGCTTGCGGGAAGCTCAAACGATCACCCCTGACGCGAGTGCAAGAACACCTTTGGTTTCTCTGGCAGCTCGATCCGACCGCGAAAAACTACATGATTCAGGGCGGTGTGCGTATCCGAGGTGCCATCGATCTGATCGTGTTCAATAAAGCCTGGAGAGACGTTGTTCAGGCGCATGACGCGCTTCGCGCACGTTTCATCGACGAAGAGTGGCCGGTCCAGATTTTTGATGATCCGCCGAGCGCCGATCTGGAGTTGATAGACGCCACCCACCTAAGTGAACAGCAGGCCGAGGAACTTGTGTCGGAACTGCGACGGACGGAGCTCAACAACCCTTTTGATCTCAGTCAGGGCCATTTGTTTCGAGCGCGGATGATCCGCCTTGGCGCGAACGATCACCTCATGCTGATAACTGCGCACGAAATCATCATAGATGCATGGTCAATTTCGGTCCTGCTCAGAGATTTGCAAACGAGATACTCAGAAGCCGCCGCCTTCTCTCCGACGGATAGCCCATCACTGTCGACCTATGCGCTGTGGGAAAGTGCTAATGTTACGCCGGAGTCGCTGAAGAACCAACGCCGCTATTGGCGTCGGCAAATAGGAGACGATCCTCCCGTACTTTCGCTCGGGAACGATCGAGTGCGGCAAGTGGGCTCCAACCGCGGGAACTCGCATGCCGTTCTTCTTGGCGGTGAGCTGTCTGACCACGTGCGAGGCTTTGCGCGCCGGCAAAGGTGCACGACTTCGGCCGTCCTATTGGCATGCTTCAAGCTGCTGTTGCGCATGTATAGCGGCCAAGACGACGTTGTCGTTGGCATGCCGCACGTCGTGCGTAGCCAACCAGGCACCGAGGAAATCGTGGGCTTTTTCCTCAACATGCTGCCAATTCGAACGAAGATCGACATTAATCAATCTTTTGCGGCTCACGTAGCTCATGTGCAGGACCTCATAAGCGATGCCATCGCGAACGCGGACTATCCATTCAGCTGGATGGTCAGAGATACCCGGTTTCTGCGCGAACATGGTCGATCGCCGATCTTCCAAGTCATGTTCAACATGTACTCCGAGCCTCCGGAGCCATCGGGCAAGCGCGATCTGGAACTGACATTTCGCGAATATGACACGGGTTACGTCAAGTTCGACCTTATCCTTTATGCACAAGACGAAGGTGATGAAATTGCAATGCAACTGGCTTATGCGCAAGACACTTTCTCAAGCGATGTGATTGCTCGCATGGCCGATAATCTTCGCCATCTCATTGCTTCCTGTGTCGAGAGGTCTGCCGAGTCGATTGTCGCCCTGAGCCGCCCCGGTCCGTCGGAAATAGCGGTCCTAAACTCGCTCAAGGGAGACGAGCAGTCATTCGAGAGCGAGCCTTCACTTGTGGAGGCGTTCAATCAGGTAAGCGCTTTAAACAGCGATCGGGTGGCGTACTTCGGCGAGTTTGGAGCAATCACGTTTGGCCAACTGCACCACCGAATGGCGACAATCCAGTCGCTTCTGCGAACTTGCGGGGTGGGAGCGGGTGACATCGTTGCCATGCTGGTCGACCGGTCGCCGGATGTAGCGGCAACAACCTTGGCAATCAGGAATTTGCAGGCAACGATCGTGCCGATCTCGCCTGATTACCCAAGGGAACGGGTCGGCCACATCGTAAGACATAGCGGCGCGAGGCTCCTTATTCATGCGGGCACGGACGCGGAGGTCGATTTCGGCGTGCCGTGCGTTGATCTGGCTGTCCTCCAAGCTGGATCCGGCCCTGGCCGGGTCTGGCACCGAACTGTCGAGTTGCCCAATCATGACGCAGCGAGCTTAATTTACACTTCATCCTCGACCGGGAAGGCGAAGGGCGTTCTCGTACCCGAATCTGCGATACTCAACCGGCTGAACTGGATGTGGCGATGCTTCCCTTTCGACGGTTTCGACGTGATGGTGGCACAGAAGTCAGCGACACTCATTGCCGCGCTATGGGAGTATTTTGGGGGGCTGCTGAAGGGAGTGCCCACGCTGATCCTGACGCAGGAGCAGGTGCTCGACCCCGACCTCTTGTTGAGGGCATTGGCACAGCATCGCGTCACGAGGTTGTTTGCCGCTCCGTCCATTTTGTCCGGTTTAATCGCTTCTCAAAAGCGACATCCGGAAACAACCAACTTGCGCCTAGTCACAAGCAGCGCCGAACTGATGCCGCCATCGCTTCCGATTCGCTGGCGAGAGTGCTTTCCAGATGTGCCGCTGTGGAATTTTTACGGCACGACCGAGTGCGCGTCTAATGCAGCCGTGTACCGAACATCAGACGCCGACGACGGCTCTTCAGCTGTACCGGTCGGGCGCCCGATCGACAATGTAAAAGTCTATGTTCTTGACGCACACTTGAAGCAGGTTCCCGTCGGAGTCGCAGGTGAACTCTGCGTTGCCGGACGCTGCGTGAGCACCGGGTATTGGAAAGATCCAGAGCGAACAAAACACCGTTTCGTTTCAAATCCGTACGACGAAAGTCAATACAGCATCCTTTATCGCAGCGGAGATATCGCCCGCGTCTCCGCCAAAGGCCTCCTGGAGATTTGCGGTCGAGCAGATAACCAAATTCAGCTTCGGGGCTTCCGAATTGAGCTGGAGGAACTTGAAGCCGCGCTCGTCGCTCATTCCGGTGTTGCGCAGGCAGCCGCATTTGTCCAGGGCGAGGACGATGATCGGCGACTGGTTGCCCTTGTGGTCCCAGCTTTCGACGGCCTGACCTCTGGAGCCATCGTGAACCACCTGCGGCAGACACTGCCCTCCTACATGATCCCGTCGGATGTTCGGATCGTGCATCGTATGCCGCTCACCGCGAGCGGGAAGATAGATCGGTCTCGTCTCTCTTCCGTCTCGTCCCGCAAGATGCGAAGGACCAAATCCGCTAAGCCGCGAACGGAGAGGCAGCGACTCCTTGCCGATATCTGGCACGAGCTGTTGGGCGCCAAATCTGTCGGCATTGATGATAGCTTCTTTGATATCGGCGGAAATTCGCTCCTCAGCGTGCGGTGCGTTACACTGGCGCGTAAAGCGGGACTGAACTTGACCGTCAGCCAACTGCACCGGACACCAACAATCCGCGAACTCGCAACGCACCAGTCCCCGGCCACGACTTATGCCGAGCCCGTTTCCGATGAACCGCTGCCAATGACCCCTGCAGTCTCACATTGGAACAGTCGTGTCGGAATTGGCGATCACTACAACATCGGCGATCTCTTCTTCATGCCCGCCGGCCTCTTGAATGTCTCCACTCTTGAACATGCGCTTGCGCATATCATCGGCCGCGAGGAAGGACTGAGGCTCCGAATCGTGCAAACAGAGAACGGCCTCTCTCAGGCGATCGGATCGATACCCCGAGCCCTCGTCGAGGAAATAGACCTTGTCGGTGTAGACACATCGGAACAACGCGCGGTCATTGAGCGCTCCTGTGCGGAGCGTCAGCGCTCGTTTCGATTTGACGGTCGCACACCCCTTATCAGGGTCTCAACTTTCCGGACGTCGGAAAGCGGCGATTACTATTTGCTCGTTCTGCTGCATCATTTCGTAGCAGACGGAGTCGGATACAGACTGTTCCTGAATGCACTGGACGCAGCTTACAAGTCGTTTGCTGCCGGCCAAACCGGAGCGGTTACAGAGAACACGACCCTGACCCAATGGCTGAAGCGTTTGGACAAATACGCGAATGGCGAAGCCGAAACGGAGCTCGAGCACTGGGAAGGCATTCGATATGAGCGATTTGACATGGGTGTGAGCGATGCCGGATCGTGTGCGGCGCGCTTTTCAGCCGAAACGGCCAAACGCCTCCATCATGCAGCCTCGGAGAAGCATATCGATGAAGACTTCTGCACGCCACTCTGGAAAGACCAGGCGACATATCATCTAAGGATCGATGAGGAGACAACGGGGAAACTTCTCAAGGTTGCGGCGAGGTCTGCACATTGCGAGGATTTTGATCTCGTGCTGGCGGCTATTTCGGGGGCATTTGGCCGCGCTTTTGGAAATTATTCCCTCTGGATTGACAGCCTCACCTCGACGAGGGGACATCTATTCGAGGATATCGACCCGTCTCAAATCATTGGTTACGTCGGTGAACTGGTGCCGCTTCCGTTATTCCTTAGCGGAATGGAGTCTCGCCTGGACCGCGCCCGCTCCATATATCGGCAACGCAGCTCACTGCCGCGCCAAGGCATAGGTTTCCGTGCTCTGAAGTTCTTGAACCAGAACCCCGCTTTGCGCGATCGGATCGATCGTCTGCCGTTACCCCGCATCGGGCTAAACTATCGAGCTAGGCTGCAACATCATTATCCCCGCCGTCTGCTATGTAAGGATCCAGATCCATTGTGGCTCGGCGAAGATATGGATCAGTCAGTTATGAACTACCTCTTCTGGTTTCGCATCGGATACCAATCGGGCGAACTACTAATCGAAACGAGATATGATCCACGGCAAGTCGGCTTCGAAACGACCCGCGATCTCTGCACAATCTTCCGCGACGAACTCCTCCAGACTGTCGATGCATTAGGAGAGCCCGCACAACGGGCCAACTACAGATGAGCCTGCCGGGGCGATCGATGAAGAGCAAAGCAGAGCGCATGGCTTCGCGGGCGGAGGATACCAGTTTGTTGGACGGCAGGGTTTCCAGCCTCATCATGCGGCTTGCCATTCCCTGCATTATCGGTTTGTCGATCAATGCACTTCAGCAGTTCGTGAATGCAATCTTTGTTGGAAGGCTCGGCGCGCAGGCTATCGCCGCCGTCAGCATAGCTTTGCCCTTGGTCGTCCTGCTCACCGCAGTCGGGCAGGGGATCGGCATCGGCACGGCATCGTTCGTGTCGCGCAATCTTGGCGCAGGCAATTCCTTGGAGGCGAATCGCGGGGCGAGCTTGGCGCTCGCTCTAGCGGCCCCGATCGGAGTGACACTTACCGGCGCTCTGCTTTTCGGTTTGCGCGATGTTCTCGCTTTGCTCGGCGGCAGTCCGACAATAATGCCAGCCGCACTCGACTACGCATCAACGCTCCTATTTGGTTACACTCTGATGTTGTTGAATATGGTCAGCGGGTTTGTCGCGAGGGCTGAGGGCAATACACGCTTCAGCATGTGGACCATGATTACGGCTTTTGCGCTGAATGCCCTGCTCGATCCGATTCTGATTTTTTCCCTGCATCTCGGAATTCGTGGGGCGGCGCTCGCAACATTTTTGGCGCAGCTCGCCGCCACTGGCCTTTACATTCTATATTTCGTGAAACAATTGGGAGTTGTCCGTGTCCGCATCTCCTACATAACTTTGGGGGATGGCCGCGTAAAACAGCTCGCCGCCATCGGCGCGCCTGCAACCATCACAGGTATTTTGTCTGCTCTTGCGTTCGTGCTCTTGAACAGGGCAGCTGCACAATTCGGCGACAATTCCGTTGCCGCTGTGGGCATAGCTGCACGATTGTTGACAATCGGGGCCCTCCCGATCATGGGCCTATGCATAGGCTCCCAGGCGGTTCTCGGTTTCAGCTGGGGAGCACAGGATTTCGCTCGAGTACAGAGGGCCGCGAAGTTCATGCTTTCCATAGCGGTTGCATTTTCAGTTACCTTTTCTGCTGTGGTCGTGATTTTTGCTCGGCCAATCGTCCGACTTTTCAGCAGTAGCGAGGACATGACTGAAATCGCTATCTCGACCTGCATCATGTTCCATCTCTTTTTCGGGCTTTTTGGTGTTCAGTATGTGGCGATAACGATGCTTCAGTCTTTCGGGAAAGTACGTCTGAGTGCGGTCGTTTCCTTCGCGAGGCAAGGATATCTGTTCGTGCCAGCCATACTGCTGTTGCCCTCAATTTGGGGCTTCAAAGGACTATTAATCAGCCAGGCAACTGCTGAGCTCGGGGCCGGGCTGCTCGCGGTGTTTGTCATAGTCAGGCAGTTCGGCGATCTCAAAGGAATGCTCGTTTCCAGCGATCGCTTGGTTAAGGCTGAGAGTTGATGCAAACTGGCAATGATTACGGATCCGCTTGGGATTGACCAGCCAATCCGAAAACGAGGGTCATGCTTACCCCTGGCAATACGCCGAGGGCGAGATGCGCCAATCCGCGAGCACGATTTTGGGCGAGTTCCCGAACAAGTAGAACATGCTCGAATGAGAGGAAATCTCATGCTAGAAAAGCTGCTCCCGCCGAATGTTGCTGTGCAAACTTCTCGAGCAAATGACGGCCCCGAAATCCAAGTGATGGCCGAAGAAGAGAGTGCAATTGCCACAGCGGTCAAAGGCAGAAGGCGTGAATTTTCCATCGGGCGGGCATGCGCCAGGGCGGCATTGTGCAAACTTGGCTTTCCGTCTTGTCCGGTCCCAAGCGGGCCTAACAGGGAACCGCTTTGGCCGTCTGGAATCGTTGGCAGCATAACTCATTGCGTCGGATTCTGTGCAGCGGCGGTGGCCATGAAGAAGGACTTCATTGCGCTTGGAATCGATGCAGAAGTCGATGCGGATCTGCCTTCAGGCGTGTTGTCGCTCATTTCGAGAGACGAGGAGCGACATTGGATCGCGAATGCATCCGGGCATGTCAATTGGGGACGGCTGCTCTTCAGCGCTAAGGAGAGCATCTTCAAGGCCTGGTTTCCGCTTACACGTGAATGGCTGGACTTCGAGGATGCCCTGGTCACCATCATTCCGGACGACGGCTCATTCATCGCTCAGCTTCCACACACGTGCGTGCCGGCAAAAGATTGTCCATGGGAGCTCCGCGGCCGCTTCACGATTTCAAATGGCCTAATACTTACGGCAGTTATGCTTGACGGACCGCAATCAATGGATGAATCTGTTGCGGTTGAAATGGCCGCAGCAGACGGCGTCGATCCTGGATAATAAGGCGTTGCGGGGTCGCTCGATGGCAAAGCGAAGTCTCAACATACACAAGACCAACTTTCCGAGGACCGGTTCAACAAAGAATCTCGGCTTTGACTGTTTTAATGTCGGCCGCTGCGATGCTTTAAAATGTGCCGAGGAGTATGGCGAGCGCATGAGAATAAGCCGCTGCTTTGATGGCGCAACCCGCCATGCGGGGCATTGTGTGCTCCCCTCGCCCGCATTGAAAAGACCTTCTAGAACAACTCGGCGCTCCGCACGCGTGCATTTGAGGAGATCTGCGTGCTTGATCAATTGAGCGGTGTAGGGTCAGCGAGGTATAGGGGCAGCTCTCTTCCGATCGAGCTAGCTTACTTTGGAATTG
Organism: Rhizobium mesoamericanum STM3625; assembly: GCF_000312665.1. Lineage (GTDB taxonomy): Bacteria > Pseudomonadota > Alphaproteobacteria > Rhizobiales > Rhizobiaceae > Rhizobium > Rhizobium mesoamericanum. Next base: position 215,555 of record NZ_HF536778.1, read on the forward strand.
GTGCGGACGCAGTAAGGTAAGGCGTTTCTCATTCAACTATTTCAACTTTGATCGGCGACCGGGCCTCAAACCAAGCCAACTATGAAGTGCGGATGCGATTGTCGTTGCCCTGCGCGCGCTCCAGCCCATAGACATCGCCTTGAGCTCCGTCGCTTGCGCCAGCACTCCGGCGAGGAGGTCCAGTTCAGGACGACGTCGGAGACGGCGATCTTCGGGGCCAGATGCGAGCGGTTGTGCGCGCCTATGATGACCGCCGCAACAACCGGCCGGGCCGAGCATCGCAGCGCTGGCGACCGTGGCGATGTCGGTCCCCTGCCGATCAGCGATCTGCGCAGCGTCGCCAAGAGCGCCTGAAACAGGTCCAAGCCGCCGATATCGTCGATAACCCGCTTGTAAGAGTTCGATGATCGCTATGAGGCAGCGGTGGCCGAACTGGTGAAGATCGAAGGCCGCAATCTGCCGAAGAAGAAGGCGCCCAAGCCCTCGCAGCCGAGCGACCTGCTGCAGGCGCTTCGAGAAAGCGCTGGCGTGGTCGCTGGCACCGCATCGAAACGAGCCGCTGCCACTGCACCAGCGGCCGGGCCAAGGGTACCAGCGCGGCGAAAATGACTATGTCCTCCTGGAGGATGACGAACTCGAAAACGTGGCGCGGAAAGCACCAAGAATTTCGCAAG
>NZ_HF536778.1:216328-271489 GCF_000312665.1 Rhizobium mesoamericanum STM3625
AACCAAGCCTGCCCTTCGATCCGATGCCCGAGCGCATCGGGCCGTGCTTGGCGCTTCTGAAGCCGACACCACCGAAGGGAGCCGACTGGCTGTTCGAGGTGAAATGGGACGGATACCGTCTGGCGCTCCATATCGATCGGAAGGGTGTGAAGGACATCACGCGCGGCGGGCACGACTGGACGCACCGCTTTCCGGGGATTGTCGATGCGGCGCGTGCACTTGGGGTGAACAGCGCTATTATTGACGGCGAAGCCGTCGTCCTTGACGATCAGGGCCGCTCCGACTTCGGGGCGCTGCAGCGCTCGCTTGGCGGCCGCGGCGGCAAGAAGGCGTCAGGCGAGGCAATCCTCTATGCGTTCGACCTTCTCTATCTTGACGGCCACGACTTGACCGGCACCGAGCTTTCGGTGCGGCGGCATCTGCTGGAAGATCTGATTTCACCGACGAGCGAGGGCGCGGTTCGCCTGTCGCAGGAGATGGCGGTGGACGGCGATGTCTTGCTGGAGCACGCATGTCGGGCGGGGCTTGAAGGCATCATCGCCAAGCATCGCGACCGCCCTTATCGCTCCGGGCGCACCGGCGATTGGCTGAAGATCAAGTGCATCCAAAGCGAGAGCTTCATGGTCGTCGGCTATGAACAGTCGGCTTCGGCGCGCGGCAGCATCGGCAGCCTGCTCCTTGCGGCACGGAACGGATATGACTGGACCTATGTCGGCTCCGTCAGCACTGGCTTCAACACTAGAGATGCCGAGTACCTGCGCAAGACCCTCGACAAGCTGAAGACGGCGAGGCCGGTCGTGCCTCTCAAAGGCAAGAACTTCGTCTTTGCCCAGCCGGCCCTGATCGCCGAAATCGAGTTCCGCGGCTGGACCCATGACGGCAACCTTCGTCATGCCTCCTACAAGGGTTTGCGGGAAGTCCAGGACAATGCGGCCGTCTTCGACATTGCCGATCGGCCGGCGCCGAACGAGCAGGGCGCTCGATCGTTTTCCGGGTAGCCCAATCAAGCTCGGACAGTCGCGGAGAACATTTCTGCTTGCCTCAGGCAGATTCCATCGTTCGAACCTTCGCTTGGCGGCGGGCCGGCTCTATCCGCCGGCAAGTCGATCGACAATTTCGACGAGCCGTGCGACCTCAATCGTCGGTACCGCCGAACTCCGGTTCTCTGCGCGGAGAGGATTAAACCAGCAGCTTTCGATGCCGAATTGGTTCGCCCCAAGAATGTCCGCATCCAGTCGGTCACCGACTATTATTGCTTCTTGCTTGTCGAAAGTCCGGAACCTGCTCGCCGCGTGTTCAAAGAAGCGAATGTCCGGTTTGGCAAAGCCGCACTTCTCCGAAGTCGCGACGAAGCTGAGCCAGGGCGCAAGGCCTGAGTTTGCGGTGCGCTTCGCCTGGACTGCCTCAATCCCGTTTGTGATGATGCCGACCTCGCCTACCGCTGCTAGTTTCGCGCAGACGTCGGCCGCGCCCTCCACCAGCACGACAGTTTCAGGCAGGAATTGCAGATAGAGTGCGCTGGCGGTTTCCGGATCGGCATCTATGCGATGCCGCACGAAAATCCGCCGGAACCGCTCGACCTTCAAAGTTTCCTTTCGGACGGTTCCCTTCTCGAACTCCGACCAGAGCAGCATGTTTTCCCTCTGATAGTCGGCAAACAATGGCTCGCCTTCGCCGTCGATGCCCAAGCTCGACAAGGCCCGGCTAAAAGACAGCCGCTCCGACGCCTTGAAATCGAGCAGCGTATCGTCGAGATCGAAGAGAAAGTGCCGATATTTCATCTTAAATCCAAAACGGATGCATGAACTGCTCTCCAGAATAGAGGCTACAGAGGGTATATCGTCGTATTCAAAACCTGCAATCGTGATTTCTATCTCTCACTTGCATCATTGGAGGCTCCCTTGCATCGGTCGGGTGCTGTCGTGGTCATGACAGCGAGCGTTTAATTGGCTGAGTTCATCATCTTGACGATTGCATCATCGAGCGAGGTCGCGCCAAGGCGCTGGAGCGCTCGATCCAGGCATGATTGGATTTCCCCCTCAGCCTTGCCTTCAAGCATGGCGATCTCCGGCACGCTCCAGCAGAGTAATACCCAGCGAAGGCACGATCTCTCCATGGGCGATAGTTTCAACGTCGTCATGAACGCTCGCCAGATTAGGTGTCTGGGAGCCAACGTGGCACCCAGGTCTCGGGGTCAACGCTCGGTCATGCTCACCGCAATTTAAAGAGCATCTTCAGTGTCGGCAACGAGATGCAGCGCGGGCGACTTTGCGTTCGCCCGGTCTCCTGCGCGAGCTTCAGGCCAGCGCTCACTTCGTCGGGGGAATTGCAGTTCCCTCACCTCTCGTGCCGACCGCGAAACTCAAATACCAATTGCCTTGTAGGCTTCTGCGATGCGGTTCAACGCGATCCGATAGGCGGCCGTCCGCAAATCCTTGATGTCGGGAAAATCGCGCAGTGTCCTCGACATATTCTCGTAAGCGCCGCGCATGACATCATCCAGACCGGAGCATACCAAGTCGATCTCAGATCCGCCCTCAAGGAATTCGTCTCGCATCTCCTCCGGGAAAGCTTTTCCAGTCATTGTCTCCAGGGCTTGTGTGATCTGATGATTTCGGCGCTCCCGGCGCCGGCGCTCCACGAGACCGAACGGGATGTGCGTCAGGTTTTTGACCCACTCGAAATAGGATACAATGACGCCCCCGCGTTCACGAAAAGATCGGGGAGGACGACAATACCCTTCTCCAACAGCACCTTTTCGGCGGCGAACGCGACGGGGCCATTGGCGGCTTCAGCAATCAACCTGGCGCGAATACGGCCAACGTTTGAGGGCGTGATTGCGTTTTCCATGGCCGCCGGAATGAGGATGTCGCACTCTACTTCGAGGCCGCGGGTGCTGTCGGGATGGCTGTCGGCGCCGACAAACCAAGAATGCTACCGGTTTCCAACTGGTGGCTCTTCACCGCCGCAACGTCCAGTCCCTTATCATTCCGGAGATAGCCGTCGCGCTCTACGATGCAAACGATCTTGGCCCCGTCGTTCTCGCTGAGGAACTTCGCAGCATGGAACCCCACATTGCCAAAGCCCTGGACGGCCACCGTCATCTTCGCGAGGTCACGGTTTCCTCCGATGCCATTGCTGTAGGGATCTCGCAGATAACAATGAATGGCATATTGCACACTTCGCCCGGTGGCTTCGGTGCGACCCTCGATACCGCCATGAGACAGCGGTTTTCCGGTGACGCATGCGGCGCGTTGACGATGTCCGATGGCCCGGTCCGTTTGTGCTCGTCCGCCATCCACGCCATTTCCCGCTCACCCGTACCAACATCCGGTGCGGGCACGTTTCGCCCTGCCGAAATAAGGCTGCACTTTGCGAGCTCCTGTGTAAATCTGCGGGTTATGCGCTCGAGTTCGTGGACTTCCCAATCCTTGGGATTGATCTTCAGCGCTCCTTTCGAGCCACCGAAGGGAACGTCCACCAACGAGCATTTGAGGCTCATCAGCGCCGCCAACGTCTCCACCTCTTCTTGGTTCGACGCAAGATCATAGCGGATGCCACCCTTTGCAGGCTCAACGTGCTCGCTGTGGACGGAGCGCCAGCCCGTGAAGGAATACATTCGCCCCCTTAGCCAAACGCCGAAGCGAACCGTATAGGTGGAATTGCAAGCCTTTATGCGCTCTGCAAGTCCCTCTGGAACCGGCAACTGCGCGAGTGCGCGGTCCATATACGCTTCGACGCTGTCGAGAAACGAGAATTGTTAATCTTCAGACGTCGCAATTTTCACTGCCGTATTCAATTTTCATTCTCCTCGCGGAAATAAGCTGTTGCAAGTTGAGCGCGGTGCCGCCTGGGCCTCGCCAATCTTGAGCCCTCGCCGCGGGCATAAGCGCTCCGGCGAGGCCGTGGCATGGGGGCAATTTCAACCTGATCTGCCTATGGCCATCTTCTCGGACCCGCGCCAGGCATCCTGATTTACCGAAGCTCGATCGCGCGCTGTTCTGCTGCCCTAACGCATTGATCGAGCAGCGCAGGGAGCCCTTTTGGCCCTTCAAGTACCGAGAGGCCCGCCTCTGTCGTTCCTTTGGGACTGGTTACGGCCCGCTTCAGATCAATCGCGCTGCGTTGATCGCGCTCGAGCATCCGACCAGCGCCCACGACGGTCTGCCGAGCGAGTGCCGCCGCCAGTTCGGCCGGCAAGCCGATCTCCACAGCAGCCGCCTCGAGGTGTTGCGTGAAGGCAAACACATATCCAGGTCCGCTGCCGGCAACGGCCGTGACTTTATCGATGTCGTGTTCGTCAGAGACCCAGTGGAAGCGCCCAACGGCTTCAAAGACGCGTTCGACGCGCTCTAAAACCTCCCCATCTACCAGGTTATCCGCATATCCCACGGTCATCCCCGCCCCTACTGAAGCGGGAAGATTGGGCATCACGCGGATCAGCCTTGCGTGTTGGCCCGCAACCTCTCTCATCGTTGCCAGGCTGACGCCAGCGGCAATGGAAACCATCGGCGCCTCAGCAAGGCTGGCCTGACAAGTCTGCAATGCGTCGCCGATGTAGTTCGGTTTGACGCCGAGGATGATAAGGTCAAAGCGCCGCTTCATTAATTGGGCAAGGTCTGAGAACACCTGCACCCGGCTGCCTGGCGGCAGAAGCGATTTCGCGCGCTGTGCGTCAGGATCGACCGCGACGACATCTTCGTGCCCGTTTTGATCGACGCCGGAGGCGATGGCTGCGCCCATATTGCCGCAGCCGAGGACTAGAACGCTCATGAGGATGTCCTTTGCAGATGTTAGTGGGCGCTTGAGGCGATGAACTGCTTGAAACGTTCGGAGCGCGTATTGCCAAACAATTCGTCCGGGGTGCCGTCGGCTTCGACTTCACCTTTATGGAGGAACAGCACGCGATTGGACACGTTGCGGGCAAAGGCCATCTCATGGGTGACGACGAGCATGGTTCGGCCTTCCTCAGCCAGCCCACGCATCACCTTGAGGACTTCACCCACCAATTCAGGATCAAGGGCGGAGGTAGGCTCGTCAAACAACATGACTTTCGGGTTCATGGCCAAGGCACGGGCAATCGCCGCGCGTTGCTGCTGCCCGCCCGACAAGTGGCTTGGGTAGTAGTTGCGCCGTTCCGCGAGGCCCACTTTCTCCAAGAGCTCCTCAGCCTGAGCAACGCATTCGCTTCGCGGCCTTCGGAGAACGTGAACAGGCGCCTCGATGATGTTTTCAAGAACTGTCATATGGGACCAGAGATTAAAGCTCTGGAAAACCATGCCAAGTTCCGCGCGGATCGCGTCGACCTGGCGACGGTCAGCCGGCTCGCTACTTCCATCCCGTTTGGTCTTCATGAGGATCGTATGGCCACCGACCGTAATCGTCCCGGTGCTTGGGGTCTCAAGCATGTTTATGCAGCGCATAAACGTGCTCTTCCCCGATCCGCTTGATCCGAGGATCGAGATCACGTCACCTTGATGAGCCTCGAGCGAGATGCCTTTGAGAACCTCGTGCGAACCGAAAGATTTTCGGAGATCCTTTACGATCAATGCTGCATTTCTGTTCTGTGTCATTGGTTTTCCATCAAAGAGCTTGAACTGTCTCAACGCCGGTGGGTCGAGCCCGCAAGTGCGGAGACAGACGCCGCTCGAGCATCCCGAGCGCTTGGACCAAGAGGAAGTTCAAGAGGAGATATATGGCCGCCGCACACAAGAAAATTTCAAAGGTGCGGTATGTCGAGCTGATCATCTTGTTTGCAATTCCGGTGACCTCCCAAACCGTCACCAGACTGGCCAATGAAGTCGACTTCATCATAGAAACAAGTTCGGTTGAGTAAGCCGGTAGACAATGACGAAATGCGATCGGTCCGACTATGCGCCGGAAGAGGAGGAACCCGGACATGCCGTAGGCCTTGCCCGCTTCGACCTCCTTGGGGGGCACCGCGCGCAGTCCCCCGCGGAAAACTTCGGCAGTATAACCCGCCGTACACAATGCCAACGAGATACAAGCGCAGTAGAATGGCTCCCTAAGAATGGGCCATACCACGCTGTGGCGGACGATCGGAAATTGTCCGAGCCCGTAATAGAGCAGGAACATCTGCATCAAAAGCGGTGATCCACGGAATACGAATATATAGGATCGTGCGAAGCCGCGAGCGGCAGCGTTGTTGCTGACACGCAGGTAGGTCAGCAGTAGCGCCAGGAGGCCTCCGGCGGTGACCGAGATCGCGAAAAGGGCGACAGTCACAGGCAGCACCTCGAGAAGGGCCTGCATAACCTGCTCAAGAAAGACGAGATCCATGTTCACGCCTCTTCCGTGCGAGGCGTAAAGGCCTTGTCTGTCGCGCTTTCAGCTTTTTCAACAACTTGGTTCGATACTGCTGTCAACATCAGGTACAGCGCCGCCCCCGCTACATAAAAAAGGAAGTATTCACGCGTCGTGCGGGCAGCAACGTCGGTGGTCCTCATGATTTCCGCCAGGCCGGTGACCGAGACCAGTGCCGAATCCTTAAGGCTCATCTGCCAAACGTTGTTGAGGCCTGGCAGGGAAAAGCGCATGACTTGCGGTATCAGGATCCTGCGTAGCCTCAGCAGGCGCGGCATGCCGATGGCAACGGCTGCTTCGATTTCACCCTTCGAGACGGCGAGGTAGGCGCCCCTGTAGACCTCGGCCTGATACGCAGCACAGATCAGGCCCACGCCAAATGCGCCGGCAACGAACGGCGGGATCCCGACAAAGCCTGCACCGCCGCTCATATGGAATATGCCGCTAAGAAGTGAGGACCCGCCAAAATAGCAGAGATAGATGATCAATAGTTCCGGCACACCGCGAAAGACGACGGTGTAGCACTCGCCCAACAGGCTTGCGGGCAGTGATCGCGAGAGCTTGGCCCAGGCGATCAGCGCGCCAAGGACTGCCCCGATGATCAGCGATGCAAGCGTCACAGCAAGCGTCATGATGGCCGCTTGAAGCAGCAAACCGCCCCAGCCGCCCTTGCCAAATCCAAGCAAGAATAGGTCGCTCATTTACAGTTTCCGTAGATTTGGCCACGCAAGGGCAGCTGAAGCGTGATCCGAGTTACGGGCTCACGTCGCGTTTGAACCACTTCTGAGCCAGCGTCTTGACGGTGCCATCGGCCAATGCCGCTTGAATTGCGCCGTCGAATTTAGCTTTGAGGTCCGCGTCATCTGTGCGGAATGCCAAGGCCTGCCCGCCGCCCCAAATGGGTCCACCAACTTCGGGGCCTGAAAAAGCTAGATCTGCATTGTCAGGCTTCGCCAAGGCGGATCCGAAATAGGTCGCATCATCGAATGCCACGTCAATTCGACCGGCCGTCAAGTCAAGATCGTGCTCAGGGGGCGTCTTGTATTCCCGAATATCGGCCACATCCCCGAATTTCTTGTGAATGAAGTCGGAGTACACCGTTGATATTTGCACGCCGATCGTCTTGCCGGTCAGTGCTTTGCGAAGCCGGGAAATGACCGCCTCTGCGTCGCTGTCTCCCTTGCCCGCATCATCAAGCTTCAGCACGGTTTTCAGATCGGGTAGTTCATTCAGGGAACCCGTTTTGTTTACGACAAATGCCGCGGGCGTGTTGGCGTAGGGTATCGAGAAAGCCACCTGCTTCTTTCTCTCAGGTGTAATGTTTACACCATCCATAATGACGTCGAACTTCCCGGCCTGCAGACCCGTGAACATGCCATCCCAATCATTGGCAATGAGTTTGCAGTTGAGCTTCGCTTTTCCGCAAAGATAATTTGCAAGTTCGGGTTCGAACCCATCAAGCGTTCCATCAGACCGCGTCAGATTCCATGGTTCGTACGCTCCCTCCAGGGCAATCGTCACCGTGCGACCTTCGTCGGCCGCAGCCAGATAAGAATTGAGTAGCGTCATCGCGAGTGCCAGCGTGGTGGCCTTCGCTATTCCGATCGTGCGCTTCATCATCGAACCTCCCTGAGCTCTGCCTGGCCTCCCGCCACGGCATGGCGCAAACCCAAATGGTCTGCGCGATCAAAGCTATTTAGAGATCGGTCGCTTTCGAGAATATCCTCCTCAAGGAGGACAAAGGAGAGGCCTAACCCAGACGCAACCGGCTCGATCCTCTTCGCTATATTTCTGATTTTGAAAGCACCATGCTGCTGCCACGCCATCATCGGACGCAGTGCTGTGCCTGGGACCATTGCAGGGTTGTTCCCTGACAAACGGGTTATATCCAGTAACGCCCGATGAGGCGCCGCGAGGGTACGGCGGCGGAGTTGGCGCACGCATTCCGAAGAGGAATCGCATGGGGGCGGAAGGCCCGACCGACGGAGAACGCCCCTCAGCCGATCGGCAAACGATACCGAACGTTGCCATCCTCTCTGACGTAGCTATCGTAGAGCCGGCGCGCATGCGCGTTGTCCCGCCGGGCGTGCCAGTAAAACTCTGAGCATCCCGATTCCTTTGCGGTGCCAAGCAGATCGTCGAGCATTGCTCGCCCCAGGCCTTTGCCGCGGTGGCTCTCGGAAATGAAAAGATCTTCGAGGTAGCACACTGGCCGAACCTGCCAGCTTGAGGTCTGAAACTGAATGAGAGCGAAACCTGCTAGCTCGTCGTCGACTTCCAAAACCCTGATCCGTCTCGGAACCAACGGGTTGATTGCCGTTTCCCAGGTGTTTGTGGTCGTCTCCTCCTCCAACTGGACCTGATAAAAATCCAAATAACCTGCCCAAAGCATTCGCCAGGCACTGTAGTCGGCGGGGAGAGCATCTCGGATCGACGGCATGAACGTCCTTTTTCGATATGACTGCATTTGCAGACCGACTATTTCATGCGCGATGCAGAACCCAATCCTCCCCGAGTGGGACAAGCTTTGCCGGACACGCGCTGTTCGGTGTCAGATGACCTTCAAAGATCCCGGCGTCGCCCAGCGCCAGCGAGGCTGCCGAGCGCCGCCAGAAGGAGCTAAGGCCAACCAGGATGTCGCTTACGTGGGCGCAGCCTCATAGACGCCCGGCACGTCGCCTCATCAGCGAGCGGCCAAGACGCTTGCGCACCCCGGAGATCGGAGGGCAATTCCCGCCGTTTCAGCGGGGAACAATTGCTATGGCTCGTGCTGGGAATCCGGACCCGCCTTTCGGCTTTGGCCAAGACGCCATAATGAGGGCACCTGCCTCCGGCACCTGGTCTAAATTTCGCAATAATTCGATCTGCCACGCATTCTGTTGCAGCACAAACAGCTCGAGGCTGCTGTCGCCTCTGGAGACGGCCAGACCCGGATCGGTGTCGATTTGCTCGTGGCCGATCGCCGTTATCCGGCGTTCAAGGAGCAGGATTTCCAAAACGGATTTGGACCAGCCCGGCGTGTGCGAGATACCTTCCTGATCCAGGTTCGCAAATTTTTCGGCGTCCGGCCATCTGGTATGCCAATCCGTCCTGAGTGCCACAAAGCAACCCGAAGGTATTTGGCCATGCCGCTCTTCCCATTCAGTCAGATCCTCCACCGTCGGGGTGGCATCAGGATCTCGTCCGACCCTTTCGGAAATATCGATGACGACGAGCGGCAGGAGCATCTCTGAAACCGGAAGCTCATCGATTGTGCGTCCGCCTTTAACGAAATGGACAGGCGGGTCGACATGCGTCCCCCACTGACCGACGAAGCTATAGCGATGGGCTTGTGCGATATCGCCTCTGTCGAAATCCATCACGAGCCTTCTCTCTTCATCGGGGAAGCTTGAAAACCTCGGCTGACCCGGACCGAACGCATGGGTCAGGTCTACGAAGTCAGCCGAGGAGATCACCTCCCGATACATATCCCACAAAGGGTGTCGGGAGGGACGGGTCATGGTGCCGGCACGAACGAAGGGGCTTCTTCCGAAGCAAGGTAGAGCTTGCCATTCTTCACGCCGATGACGGTCACGGACTTCTCCGGCACTGGATTGCCGTCCTTGTAGGTGATCGTACCGGTGACACCTTCAAGGCCAGCAGTCGTCTTGATGGCCTCGTGGATTTTTGCCGGGTCGTCACTGCCGGCGCGCTTGATGGCGTCCGCCATCAGCTTCATGGCATCGTAGCCGAGAGCTGCGAAGGTGTTCTCCGGAGCACGCCCGTACGCTTTCTTGTATGCTTCCATGAACGCGGCGACTTTCGGCGAAGCGCCCTCACCAATGAAGCTGTGCGTCGTGAAATAGGTGTTGTTGGCAGCCGGACCACCCATCTCCAAGAGAAGCGGCGTGTCGTAGCCGTCACCGCCGACGACAGGGATATCGACCCCGGCTTGGCGCAGTTGCTTGAGGATAAGGCCGATGTCGTCGCCTCCAGCCGAGATGAAAATGAAATCCGGCTTCTCACCCAGGGCTTTGATTTTCGTCACCTGGGCGGTAAAGTTCTTGTCGCCGGTTTTGTAGGTATCCGTTCCCAGCAGCTTGCCGCCACCGTTCTCATAGGCTTTCGTAAAGTATTCGGCGAGCAGGGTCGTATACTCCATACCCATGTCGGTGATCAGGTACCCCTTCTTGGCATTGAGCTTCTCGAGCGCGAACTCCGCTCCGACCGCCGCCTGGACGTTATCCCCAAAGCAGGCCAGGAAAACCTGCGTGCCGACCTGCAGGGGAAGCTTCGGCGACGTAGCGCCAGGCGTGATCAAAGGAATTTTTGCGGCTTCGATCTGAGGAGCCGCCGCCAACACGCTGTCCGGATCGGCAAAACCGATAAACGCTTTGACTTTATCGCTCTCGATCATCTGGCTCGTGACCGTCGAGATCGTCGCAGTGTCGCTCTTGGTGTCATAGGTAACAAGGTCGATCGGGCGGCCAAGAACACCACCGGCGGCGTTGATCTCCGACACCGCGAGCTTCGCGCCGTTCAACATGGGTCCGTCAAATGAAGCCTCGATCCCCGTGATATTGGCCGGAAATCCGATCTTGATCGCATCGGCGGCGGAGGCTGTGGTCGCGAGCATCATCGCGGCCATCATTCCGAGAGTGAGCGTGGCACGCCTGGAAAGGCTTGGCATAGTGTTACCCCTTTTGCTTGGTTATTGCCGAGCTTTTGAACCGAGAGTGAACTCCCGGTCGCCCATGATCCCCTTCGGCCTGAAGATCATGACAACTATGAAGATGAATCCGAGGATGATCTGGCTCGCGCCGAAAACGGCCGGGACTTCGAAGGCACCAAGTGTGAAGCCCCTCTCCACGGACCGTAGGACTTCTGTGATCAGCGATATGCAAACGACGCCGATCAGGGCCCCTGAGAGCGACCCCATTCCGCCAAGGACCAACATCGCAACGATGTTCATTGTCATCGCAAAGTAGAACGTCTTCGGCGAAAACGAACCGAGGTAGTGCGCAAAGATCGATCCGCCGACGCCTGCAAAGAATGCACCCACCACAAAGGCGGTCAGACGCGTTCGCAATACGCTTATTCCGACTGCGCTGGCGGCGAGCTGGTCGTCCCGGACCGACTTCATCGCTCGTCCGAAGGGCGAATGAACAAGACGCCATAGGATATAGAAGGTGATGGCGAGCCACCCCACCGCCCACATCAAATTGGCGTCGACGGGCACCCCTGTGAACGTGCGGGCTCCGCGCGTGAAGTCGCTTGCATTGATCAGCACGACATTCACGATAATGAGAAAACCCATCGTGGCGACGGACACAAAGTTACCCGACAGTCGCATGAGCGGAAATCCGACGATAACCGCGAGAGCTGCCGCGATCAGTCCAGCCACAATGGTGGCTGGGAAAAACCCGAGATGCATTTGGGCGATCAAGAAAGGAAGGTTGGGGAGCAGCGCCGACTTCTGCTGAACGGAAAGGGAGAGAATGCCCGAAGCGTAAGCCCCGACCGCAATGAAACCAACGTGACCGAGAGAAAAAACCCCGGTAAAGCCATTGGTCAGCGCAAGCGAAAGCACGAAGATGCCGTTGAGCGCCATAAGAAGGCATATCCGGCTGACATAGTCGCTGGCTATTGCAGGCAGAAGCCATGCTGCCGAGATGGCGAGCGCGATGAGGGCGACGCCGATTGCGTGTGACTTCAACATCAGAGCTTGATCTCGCGATTGGGTTGGAGAAGGCCGCCGGGCCTGAACAGCAGGAAAGCGATGAGCAACGCGAAGACGATCGCGTCCCTGTAGGGCGACACGGACGAAGGCAGGAAAGCGACGATCAGAATTTCCAAGGCACCCAACATGTACCCGCCCACTAGGGCGCCGGCGATCGAGCCGAAACCGCCGATGATCGCTGCCACAAAGGCTTTCAGCAGCGGAGTAAAGCCCATCTGGGGATCGACCGCCCCCGCCTGAGCTGCCCACAAGACCCCGGCCAGCCCGGCATAGGCCGAGGCGAGCAGGAAGGCGATGACAATCAGCTTATTGACGTTGAGGCCCACAAGCTGCGCGGCATCCGCATCCTCAGCGGCGGCACGCATTCCCAGTCCCGCGGTGGTACGCGTGGTGAACCAGCCAAGCAGCACCAGCGAGCCTGCCGAAACCGCGATCGTCAACAGGGTAATGTTCGTGAGGGTGATGCCCCCTGTGAGCTGCCACGACCCATCGAGCCACGTTGGTATCGGAAAGTTGCGCGGCGACGAACTGAAGATGACAATACCCACATTCTCGAGAATGTATGTCACCGCGAGACTTGTCAGCAGACGCGCAACATCCGGCGCTTTGCGGATGGGTCGATAGGCGATGCGTTCAATGAGGATGCCCAGGACTGAGGCGACAGCGACGCCTATGACGATTGCCGGAATGAATGGAACGCCTGCAGCGATGGAGAGAACGGCTCCGAAGGCTCCGACCATCATGACGTCCCCATGGGCGAAATTGGTCAGACGCATGATCCCGAATATGATCGAAAGCCCGACTGCGACGAGGGCGTAGAGGCTGCCGAGGCTTACCGCATTCAGGAGCTGTTGAAGCACATAGTCCCAGAAATTCATTGTGATGCTCCCAAGTAGGCCTGAGCGACACGGTCGCCTACCCGAAGATCGGACGCTTCGTCGGTAAGCACGACCTGACCATTTCGAAGCACGTATGCGCGATCCGCCAGGTCCAGAGCCAGAGCCGTGTTCTGTTCGACCAGAAGCATCGTCATGCCGCGCCGCTTTAGCTCTCGAAGGGCTTCGAAAATATGCCGGACAAGGAGCGGTGCGACGCCGAGGGACGGCTCATCGAGAAGCAGAAGCCGTGGTGAGGCCATCAATGCCCGTGCCAAAGCCACTTGTTGCTGTTCTCCGCCCGAGAGGGTTCCTGCAAGTTGCGACATGCGCTGCTTGATGATCGGAAACAGCGTGAACATGTTGTCAAGATCTGCCGCGACTTGATGAGCGTCAGACCTTGTACTGGCTCCCAGGCGCAGATTGTCGGCGACGCTCAAGCCGCCAAAAAGCCGCCTTCCCTCGGGGCTCTGGGAAATGCCCAGCTTGACGATTTTCTCAGGAGTGAGGCCGAGAATACTCGTCCCTTCGAACGTCACGGCGCCGGATGACGGCCTTGTGAGACCGGATACCGTTCTTAAAGTGGTTGTCTTGCCCGCGCCATTGGAGCCCAACAAGGCTACGACCTCCCCATGCCCCACGCTGAGCGTGACCCCCTTTAACGCGCGCACGGCGCCGAATGAGACGGTGAGATTCGAGATTTCCAGCAGAGTGCCCGCATTGCTATTCATGGCCGAGATAGGCCTCCCTCACCCGCGGGTGCGCGCGCACTTCCTGTGGTGTTCCGACGCAGATAACCTCTCCTGCAGCCAGCACCTGGATGCGCTCGCAGAGATTCATGATCAGGTCCATGTCGTGCTCGACCACGACGACCGTGACGCCTCGACTGTCCCGGATACGTCTGATCAGGTCGGCGAGCTGTTTGGTCTCTGCGGAATCAAGGCCCGCGGCGGGCTCGTCGAGCAGAAGGATGTCAGGGGCGGTCGCCAGCGCTCTGGCGATCTCGAGCCGTCGCTGATCGCCGTAGGGAAGTTCGCAAGCGAGCCGGTCGGCTTGGTGTGACAGCCCCACCAAGGAGAGAAGTTCCTCCGCCTGGCGGGTTGCCGCCTCCTGCGTCCCAAAATATCGCCTGGTGAGGAGAACGGCTTCGAAGATGTTCGTCTGGTGCCTCAGATGAGCTGCGGCCCTGACATTTTCCCGCACCGTCAGAGATACGAATAGCCGGGAGCCTTGAAAGGTCCGCGCCAGGCCTTTTGCGACCACTGCGGATGGTCGCAAACCGCTGATGCGGTCGTGCCTGAAAAACACCTCTCCCGCGGTGGGTTTGGAAAAGCCGGTGATGCAGTTGAACAGCGTGCTCTTTCCCGACCCGTTCGGCCCGATGACGCCGACAATCTCGCCTTTGCGCAAATCGATCTGGTGATCGCGAAGAGCGATCAATCCTCGGAAGCTTTTGGTGAGCCCTCTGGTTCTAAGCAAAATTTCGTCGCTCGACGCGTCGACCATTCCGCAGCCCCTCCTCTTGTTTCTCCGCATAAGGCAAGACTATTTCCAAATAGTCAAGTACCTATCCTATGGTGAATTTACGCGAGCAACATCGGAGCCAATGTCGCCCAGATACATTCGGCCAGCCATATTAAATACCTTCTTTTCAATGTTTTATCATAAATCACTCTGAATTCTGGACAGGAAAGTCACTTGACATGGTCTCTTCGTGACAATAGCACTAGGCGAGAATGAAGGAGGACCTCGGCCCATGAGTGTTGTCTCGCACTCCAATGATTTTTGGCACGATGCGGCAAAATCCGTTCGAATCCCCACCCGCGCCTTCGTCGACGGGAAGCATGTAGATCCGGCGGGCGGGAAGACCTTTGACGCCGTAAACCCCGCCACGGGGAAAATACTGGCCGCTGTCGGCGCCTATGATGCCTCCGATGTCGACGCCGCGGTCCGGTCGGCGCGCAAGGCCTTCGACAAGGGTGACTGGTCGCGTTGCGATCCCGCCGAGCGCGGCCGTGTGCTGGTGCGCTTGGCGGACCTGATCATGCAGCACCGCGAAGAGCTGGCGCTCCTCGAAACCATGAATATGGGTAAGCTGATAACGGACTCGATCAAACTGGACGTGCCGAGCGCGGCCGCTGTGTTTCGCTGGTACGGGGAAGCTGTCGACAAGCTTGTGGACGAGGTGATCCCGACTGGCGAAAACCGACTGGCGATGGTGACCCGCGAGCCCGTCGGTGTCGTCGGCGCTGTCGTTCCGTGGAACTTTCCACTGAAAATGGCTGCATGGAAATGCGCGCCGTCGCTGGCGGCGGGCAACAGCGTCATTCTAAAGCCCGCCGAACAATCGCCGCTGAGTGCCTTGCGACTGGCAGAACTTGCTGCGGACGCTGGTATTCCCCCGGGCGTGTTCAACGTCCTCCCAGGCCTGGGAGCGGATGCGGGACGGGCAATCGGACTTCATCCTGACGTCGACTGTGTTGCCTTTACGGGCTCCACCGAGGTCGGAAAGATGTTCCTTGGCTATTCCTCCCAATCGAACATGAAGCGGGTTTGGCTGGAATGCGGCGGAAAGAGCGCCAACATCGTCTTCCCGGCCGTGGCCGACATCGGAGCGGCTGCGTCCGCCGCGGCCCTTGGAATCTACTTCAATCAGGGCGAAGTATGTTCGGCGACCTCCAGGCTCTACGTTCACGCGTCAATCCATGACGAGTTTGGTGAAAGGCTGAAGGGCGAAGTTTCGAAATTTCAGCCCGGCGACCCGCTCGACCCCGCATCAGGAATGGGCGCGCTCGTCAGCGAGGAGCATCTCGAAAAAGTCAGTGGCTATATCGATCTCGGGAAAAAGAGCGCGACGCTGGTTGCAGGAGGCGACAGAGCGTTGACCGGCAGCGGAGGCTATTTCATCGAGCCGACAATCTTCACCAATGTGGAGCCTGGTTCGACGCTATCGCAGGACGAGATATTCGGCCCGGTTCTGGCCGTCACCCGGTTCGAAAGCGAAGACGAGGCGGTCGGGTATGCAAACGCCTCCATTTACGGCTTGGGCGCCTCGGTCTGGACAAACGACCTTTCGCAGGCGCACCGCGTTGCCCGGCGCCTTCATGCGGGGAGCGTCAGCGTCAACCTTGTCGACAACGTTGACGTCAGGACTCCGTTCGGCGGCGTGAAGCAATCGGGGACCGGGCGAGACCTATCGCTTCATGCCTTCGACAAATACACCGAGTTGAAAACGACGTGGATCGCCCTTTGACGCACAGCGCTGCCACTCTCACGAATTCGAGCCGGCTTTGGAGCTCGATCATGCGCATTGCGGAAATCGGCGCGATTGAAGGAAACGGCAGCTGCCGCCTCTCCCTGACCGACGAAGACAAAGAGGCGCGCGATCTCTTCCGCTTCTGGGTGACCGCGGCCGGATGCGAGGTGCGTGTCGACAACTTCGGCAACATTTATGCGATCCGCCCCGGCGCTCGCGATGATCTGCCCGCGGTGCTGATTGGAAGCCACCTTGACACCCAGCCCCATGGCGGTCGCTTCGACGGTGTGCTTGGGGTCATGGCAGGACTTGAAATCGTCCGGGCGCTGAACGACGCCGGGATTGAAACCGAGGCGCCAATCGCCATCGTCAATTGGACCAACGAGGAAGGCGTTCGCTTCAAACCTGGGCTAACGGGATCGTGCGGTTTCGTCGGCGCCTTGCCAGGTGGCGACGAGAGTTCGATCTCCAGTTCCGACGGTAGCCGATACTACGCCGAACTCGCACGCATCGGATATGCGGGGCAGGATCGCCCTCCGCAAATATCGACCTATTTCGAGATGCACATCGAACAAGGCCCCGTGCTGGAGAACGCCGGCGCAACGATCGGCATCGTGGAAGGTGTCCAGGGAGTCCGATGGTTTGAAATTGATTTTCTTGGCCAGGACGCTCATGCCGGGACGACCCCCATGAACAATCGCCGGGACAGCTTTCTCGCGGCGTCACGATACGCCTTGGGCTTTCTCGAACGAGCTATGGACATCGACCCTGATGTTCGGGTCACATTCGGCCGTGTCGAAGTCGAGCCGAATTCCACCAACACCATACCCGGTCGCACGCGGCTGGTGCTCGATCTGCGTCATATCGACGAACACGTTCTCGACAGGGTCGAGCGGCTCATGGCCGATCAGGGCGAGCCGCTCAAGAAGCTGGGTTTCGGGTTCTCCATCAACCGCATCATGAACGTTCGACCTGCTTCGTTTAATCGCGACCTTAAAGACGCGGTCGAGAAAGTGGCGTCTTCCCTGTCGATGCCATCGTTGCGCCTCCCCAGCGGTGCGATGCACGACGCCAGCAACCTCGCGGCCGTCGTGCCCTCCGCGATGATTTTCATCCCCTCGCGAAACGGCATCAGCCACAACCCACTTGAGTGGTCCGAGCCCATGCATGTAGGGGATGGGTGCGAAGTACTGTGCCGTGCGGTCTTAGAGGCCGCCAAGGCTTAGAGGGGAAAAGGCCGGACCATGCAAAACCAGGATCAGTCACTCAAGATCGGCGCGAAGCTCAGGCACGCCCGTCTGCTTATGGGCATCAGCCTAGCGGAGCTTGGCGAAAAGATCGGTGTGACGGAAGGCTATCTCTCGAAGCTCGAAAACGATCGCTCGCAAGCCTCGATGGCGACGCTTCACAAATTGGTTCAAGCCCTCGGTACGAACATGAGCGAGTTGTTCGCGACACCTGCGGAGGATCACGGGCCGGTGCTTGTCGTACGCCAGAACGAGAGGGCCCGGCTTGTTACAGGCCATCGACGCGCCGGAAACCAGGTTACCCTCGAAAAACTTGTCCCAAGCGGCCCGGGATATCTTCTGCAGATCAATATCCATGTCGTGGCGGCCGGAGGCGGGAGTTCGGAACCCATCAGCCATATGGGGCAGGAGTTCGGCTACGTCTTGGCTGGAACCCTGGAGCTGACAGTCGACGGTCATCCAGTCCTCCTCCATGAGGGAGATTCCTTCTATTTCGAGTCCCCGCTTCCCCATTCCTACCAGAACCTGGGCGACGGTGAAGCGAGGATTCTGTGGGTCAACACTCCGCCAACTTTCTGATCAGAGCCCGCCTTTGACGTCGTCACTGCGGGTCTATCAACCGCCAAGGAACCTAAAGAATGAACTATGACGTTGAATCGGTTAGACGGAATTTTCCCGGGCTCCAACGCAAGAAACACGATCGGCAGGCAGTTTTCCTTGATAATCCCGCGGGGACGCAGGTCGCCGCCTCGGTGATCGAACGCATGACCGATATGATGATCAATGCGAACGGAAACCTTGGGGGCTTTTTCGACACGTCGCTTGAAGCGGCCTCAAGGGTCGAGGCTGCACACCGGGCGGCGGAGGCCTTCGTCAATGCCTACGAAGAAGGCGAGGTCTTTTTCGGCCAAAGCGCCACCGCCCTCACCTTTGCCATGTCGCGCAGCATAGGCTCGCTGTTGAGCGCCGGCGACGAGATAATACTCTCGCGCATGGATCACGACGCGAACGTCGCTCCGTGGCTGATGCTTGCAGAGGACCTGAACTTGAGCGTCAAGTGGCTGGATTTCTCAACCGAAACCTATGAATTTGATCCGGACGACCTCGTCAAGCTGATCAGCGACAAAACCAGGCTGGTCGCAGTCGGATACGCAAGCAACATCACCGGCACAATAAACAACGTCCAAGCGCTTGCGCAGATCGCGCACCGTGCCGACGCACTTGTCTACGTGGATGCCGTGCAATAC
The DNA here is from genome assembly GCF_000312665.1 of Rhizobium mesoamericanum STM3625. GTDB lineage: Bacteria > Pseudomonadota > Alphaproteobacteria > Rhizobiales > Rhizobiaceae > Rhizobium > Rhizobium mesoamericanum. The sequence goes on from NZ_HF536778.1 coordinate 234,997, forward strand.
GCGCCTCATGGATTGATAGATGTCCAGCGGCTCGGCTGCGATTTCCTCGTGTGCTCCGCCTATAAGTTTTTCGGTCCGCACTATGCCCTTCTTTGGGGCCGCAGATCCGTCCTCGACCGGGTGAGACCCTATAAGGTACGCGCAGCGTCCGATACGTTGCCATGGCGATTTACCAACGGTACGACGAACCGGGAGCAGTTGGCTGGGGTCCATGCCGCTATTGACTACATAGCGGCGCTCGGCGACGAATTCGCAGGCACCACATCCGCGTCCGGTCTCCGCGCACGTCTGGACGGTGGCTATAAGGCCATGAAACATCATGACGATCTGTTGGCTCTCAAGCTGATCGACGGGCTTCGAGCGCACAACAGAGTTCGGGTGTTGGGGATCAGTGATGCCAGAAGCCTCGATCGCCGCGTATCGACTGTAACCTTTGTGGCGGAAGGGGTTCCATCGGCCGACATTGCTCGCCACTTGGCTTCGAAGGGTATTCATGTTTGGAGCGGCCACAATTATGGGCTGGAAGCAAATCTTCGGCTCGGCATCCTCGATTCGGGCGGCGGCGTGCGTATCGGCCCAGTGCACTACAATACTCTCGAAGAGATCGACCGCACTCTGACAGAGATCTCGGGAATCCTGTCCCGCTAGCTGTTTCGGATCCGCAAGGGAAAGTGCGAGCCGGGGGCAACGGTGATGAACTACCCGGCCATGTTCAAACGCGAACGGGGCCGGTCTTCCATGCCGCGGATTGCCCCACAGTCAAGAATTGGACGCCGGGTTACCATCACGCTGCGCTTCCAAAACGACAGGATCAGCAAATCGGCAAGGCCGCCAGTTGTCAGCGCAACCGCGCCGTGCCGTGAGCGCCGTCACCGGCTCCTCTCGGGGCGCGGGCTGCCAGACGATACGGCCCCGGTAACTCCGCGTCGAGGTGATCTGCGATGGGAGGTCGCTTCCTTGCATCCTGACAACGTTCGGCCGTTAGGAGAACGGAGCGTCGGGCGCTAACCGCATCTACCGCTGGAAACAAGCCGGGCCGTGGAAAAGTTGCCGAACTGCGGAGACACTCCCCCACCTGTTAGCGTTTGCGAAGCTCTCTGTTCTTTTATTCGCGCCATCGCCGACCGGCCTGACAAAGCGATTTCCTGTTCCGCTCGTCGCCCAAATAGCAGCTATCGGCTGTTTGGCGGCACTATCGCCCAACCGATCGTTCGGTCGTGAGATGAAGGGTATGTGTAGACGCAATTGCGACAGCCGCCGCACATTGAACCGCTAGTTTATGATGGCGCTGGGTCAAGGCAAATTTGTCCCGGCCCAGCCCCAATTTCAATCAGCCAAGGATGTTGCGAACTGTTCGCATGAAAACTCCCGCCCCAATACCGATCAGGGGATCCGGATAGTCGAAGTCTGGGTTGTGAAGACCAGGGTGATTAACTCCGGCGCCAAGAAAGAACATCGCCGATGGCGCAACGCGTCCGAACACTCCGAAGTCCTCTCCGGCTCGCATGGGCAATATTCCATTGCCATCATCGAAGCTCACGCCTTCATCCGTCATGGCTTTTCTCAGTTCGGCAACAGCCTGGGGCGCATTGCTGCTTTGGGGGAATACGTCTTGGTATTCTATGCTTACAGTTAGGCCGGCCGCTTCAGCTTCAAGGTGAACGAGCCTTTCAGCAGCTGTGACCAGCTCCGCCATCGCGTCATCAGAAAGGGCTCGGAGTGTCGCCCAAACCTCGGCATATCCAGGGCTGATTCCGAAGGCGCGTTCGCCCAATCTGGCATAGGTAATTGTCACCTGCAGGAAATGCTCATCTACGGTCATGCCGCGGCCCAAGGCCGTGAGCCCCTCAAGCAGCCTTGCAACAGCGAATGTCGGTGCTGTTCCCTCCTCTGGCGAAGACGCATGGGCGGTCTTTCCGGTCAATGCGATCTTCAATCCTCGGGACGCGCAGTTGATGGGACCCTCCCTCAATGCGCTATGCCCAAGAGGAAGTCCTGGGAAATTGTGAAGCGAGAAGACCAGGTCTGGTCTGATCGCAGCAAACTTCGCGTCCGCGACGACCGCCGCCGCGCCGACGCCATTCTCCTCCGATGGTTGGAACATCAGGACCACTCTTCCGCGCGAAGGGCGCCTTTCGCCAAGTCCCTTGGCGAGCGCAATGAGAGTGGCCGTGTGTCCATCGTGGCCACAAAGATGGCCCTTGCCGGGAACCTCGGATCGGTAGGGAAGGTCGGAGATTTCGTCTATCGGCAATGCGTCGAGCTCGGAGCGGAACATCAGGCTTGGCCCATCTTCCCTGCCTGAAAAGATCGCCGCAACACCATGCCCGCCGATCCCGGTTAAAACCTCGTCCGCGCCAACGGCGCGAAGCGCATCGATGACTGCGCTTGCCGTCTCGACTTCTTCGCCAGAAGTCTCCGGGCGGCGATGGAGGCTATGTCTGAACGTTGTAATTTCAGCAAGTTGCTCGCTCGTCAGAAACAACTCTGGACTCCTTGGAAATAGTTAATCGAGCGCCATGTTCTCAAGACGCCAAATGCTTGCGCAGAAAGCTCTTCGTGCGGTCCTCGCGAGGAGTGACAAAAATCTCCTCCGGAGGTCCTTGTTCGACGACGACGCCGGCGTCCATAAACATGACGTGGTCGGAAACCTCAGCGGCAAATCGCATTTCGTGCGTGACAATCAGCATCGTCATGTGTTCGCTGGCAAGCTGCTTCATGACGAGGTTGACCTCGTCGACCAGTTCCGGATCGAGCGCCGAGGTAGCCTCGTCAAACAGCATCACCTTCGGCTGCATTGCGAGAGCCCGCGCGATGGCGACGCGCTGCTTCTGCCCTCCAGACAGGCGGGCCGGAAATACATTTCCCTTGTCCGACAAACCGACTTTCGCCAGCAGCATTTTTCCGCGGTCTTCAGCTTCCTTCTTGGACAGCCCCTTCAGCCGAATGGGACCGATCGTGATGTTCTGCAGCGCTGTCAAATGCGGAAACAGATTGAACTGCTGAAACACCATGCCCATCTGCTGTCGGATCTGGTTTATGTGTTTTTCGAAAGCGCGACCTTTGAGCGGCCGGTTCACCTGCTGGCCGTCGAGCCAAATCTCCCCGCCTGAAATTGCCTCCAGCATATTGATCGAGCGAAGCAGCGTGCTCTTGCCCGAGCCGCTCGGACCGATGATCGAGACAATCTTTCCCCGCTCAACGCTGAGATCAATTCCCTTCAACACTTCCAGGTTACCGTAAGACTTACGGATCTGTTGCAACTTGATCATAGTTGAATCTGCTTTCATCGGATCTCCTCCGCTCTCCTGGCTGCGCCGGCGAGCAACCACTCCATCACCAGGTTGACGACGTAGTAGCAAACGGCAGCGGTGAAATAGAATTCGAAGGGCCGATAGGTTTCGCTTATCGCCCGCTGAGACTCCAGGACCAGCTCGGTGATGCCAATCACCGACAGGACTGCCGTATCCTTGAGGAGGATGATGCAGTTATTCCCGACGCTCGGGAAAGCTATCAACAGGGCCTGCGGAACAATGAAATGTCTGGGCGTCGCCCAGCGGCCGAAACCGAGCGTTCTTGCTGCTTCCGTCTGGCCTGGATCGACGGCCTGCAAGGACGTGCGAACAATGTCCGCATTATATGCCGCATAGTGCACGCCCAGTCCCGCGACGCCTGTCCAGAACGCCGGTAGCATTATTCCGATTTGCGACAGCCCGTAATAGAGGAGGTAAAGCTGAAGCAGCAGCGGGGTCGCCATGAACAGAAATATGATCGCCCGCATGGGGACGCTGAACGCCGCCGCTCCGTATTGCGCGGTGAGCGCGATGCCAGTGCCCAGAACGATGCTGAGCGTGCCGGCCAGGACTGTCACCAAAACGGTCCATCCCAGCCCCTGGAGGATCACCGGCCAGTAAGGAATTATCACTCCGAAATCGAGGGTCATGGAGAGGTCGCTCCTCCGTAGGACGCCTCAGCGAGGCGCGCTATTGCAAGGATCACAGCGATAATGATGATGTAGGCTGCGCCGGCCACGCCGAAGACTTCGAACGGCTTGTAAGTCGAAGTGACGAAGCGCTGCGCTGAATATGTCAGCTCGACGACCCCGATTGTTGAAACCAGCGCGGTGCCCTTTGTCAGAATGACCGTATTGACTCCCAGCGACCTCACCAGAAGGGGCCGCGCTTGAGGAAGCACGAATAGACGCATTGTTTCGCTGCGACCAAAGCCCAAGGTCCTTGCCGCCTCTGTCTGGCCTTTGTCCACCGACAGGATCGCGCCGCGCATCCCTTCAGACATGTAGGCTCCGATGTTGAAGCCGAGCGTGAGAATGCCGGCGACGAAAGGGGTCAGCTCCATTCCCAATTGCGACGTTCCAAAGAAGACAAGGAACAGTTGGACCAACAGAGGCGTGCCGCGCATGACGCTGACATAGGCAGTAGCGAGCGCGCGGATTGCAAAACGCCTTGAGAACCGCGCGGCCACCAGAAGTGCAGAAACTGCCAGCCCAATCATGAAGCTCGCGACGGCTAGCTTGATGGTCATCAAGCCAGCCTCCGCCACAAACGGCAATATTTTCAGTATGAGATTGATATCCATGGCGGAAGCTTTCGTCCGGGAGGACAATTAGTTTCGGATGTCCATGCCAATCCACTTTTTCGCGATGGCTTCGTACGTACCGTCTGCCATCATATCGTCGAGCGCCTTCTGCATTGCGGCCGCGAGTTCAGGGTTTTCCTTGCGGATAGCAATGCCGATATCGTACTTCGGCAAACTGCTGTCCTTGATCTGCTCGATGGCAGCGCCGCTTTTGTGGATCGCGACGATGACAGGCACGTCGTCTGACACGATGGCATCGACACGACCAGAATTGAGCTCGAGCATCAGCTCCGGCAGCCCTTTATAGGTTCGTAGGTCGAACTTGTTTTGGTCACGCGCCCATTTTTCCGACACTTCGCCGAGCGTCGCGCCGACGGTCTTGCCATCGAGGTCGCTCAACTTGGTCGACGACGAACCCTTCTTTACGAACACTCCAATGCCGGATCGGTAATAGGGCCCGACGAAGTCGACTGCCTTCTTGCGCTCCTCATTGATCGTCATCGAACCGATGATCGTGTCATAACGCTTGGTCACGAGGCCGGCGATGATGCCGTCCCATTGCGTTGTGATAATTTCGGGCTCGACCTTAAGCCGCCGGGCAATTTCAGATGCGATGTCGACGTCGAAGCCAACGACCTTGTTGTTGTCGTCGACGAAGCTGAACGGCGGGAAGACGCCAGACATGGCGACCGACAATTTGCCCGCCGACTGAATTTTCTCCAAATCGTCCGCACGAGCGACATTCACAAGACACATGCTGGCGGCCACGGCAACTGCAGCCGCAATACGCTTGAATGATCCCATTTTCTTCTCCTCCGGTGGGGGTTTCGCAACCAAAAATCTTCGATGAACGCAAAGAGTCGCAGCCCGACGGGGCTGAAGAGGAAGGTGCCACTGGATTGTCGCGATTGACGCTGCGTCGCCAGACTAGACGTCAGCGTGCTCCCCGTTTTTGTTGTGCCCAAATTATGCTGAAGACGCTGCACGAAAAAGAACGCAAAGTGTTTATTTTTAAGCTAAACTGACGATTTCGATACACACGGTCACCAAAAGGTACACTTCTTGATGGACAGTCTCGATCACCGTATGATCGCCGAGCTCCGCATCAACGGCCGCGCCTCTATTCCTCAGCTGGCGCAAATATTAGGGGTCTCGAGGGTAACGGCGCAGAGGCGTCTCGATCGCTTGATCGAAAACGGGGACATCAGGGGGTTTACGGTCCGTCTGCGGGACGAAGTTCGCGATGATCAGCTTCGAGCTGTTATGCTGATTGAATTTGCCGACTCCCCAGTCAAGGGGGTCATAGCGGCGATCAAGCGTATTCCAGGAATTGCTGCTGCCTATAATACGAATGGGACCTGGGACGTGATCGCGGAAGTCGAGGTCTCCACCATGAGCGAACTCAACGCGCTTGTGACAGCGGTCCGTTCGCGCGAGGGGATCGCAAAAAGCGAGACCTTCATCATACTTGGCCCCGCGTAGATGAAGCATCGGCGACTTCCAGTAACTTCGCCAAACTATGCAGTGTCGCGATATCGACGTGCGACGTGCGGAACTTGCAGGCTGCGCCAAAAACCACTCACGGAGCGGTCGAACATCCATGCTGGGACTTCAAGAAGTCGATCAGAAGAAGACCCAGAAAGGTTGCAGCGGAAAATATGCGTCCCTTTGGACAACGCCTCATGGACGTGAACAAACCGCCCGGACCAGGGATGCCACGGATACAAAAGCTCGCGAACGGCGGTCCCGTGGGTGTTCTGTCGTCGTGTTGTACAACCATTTCCAGGCGCACTCATCGCTCGGATACAAGACCCCACCAACACCCACCCCCATTAAGCACAGCTGTGGAGGTCTGTTTGATTCTTATAAGGCTGTGTGGTGGAGACTCCGCGTGCGATTAAATTCTCGCGCTCCACCAGTCACTGAAGCTGGTTGGCCGCCTCGGCAAGCGACTTCGTGTATTGGACTTGCAGCCATGTGAAACATAAATGGGTCCAATCCAAACAATCGATTTTACCGACCCGCAAGATCCGCATAGCGTCTTCCGGCAGTGCCCCGACCGGCCGGCAGATGATCGCCGTCTCAAAGCAAGCTCGCGAATGGCATACGAGCCTCTCCATCATTGCCAGGCAACCTCGGCAGCGGGCCTTTTTCAAGAATTTGAGGGTAAAGAATATGGAAAATTTCGTGTATTTGTTGGATTCCGACACCGCTACCTTTCGTGCTGCTGAGCTTTGTGATCGAAACAGCATTGCAGCGATCTCCGACTTAATTGGAAGCGATCTGATTCAGATGATCCGCTTCGACGACATGCACTCGCTATTTGTTGACGAAGAAGGTTTACGGGCTGGGCTTACCTCATTTACAATCTTTGACGGCTACCCGACGCCTCTTGCCGGGAAGATAGCGCTCTTGGGAGGCGACGGTAGCCAACCCTATTGTTCCCCAACGATAACAATGACTGAAGCGGCGCGACGTTTTCAATGTTGCCGGCCGGTGTTTGATCCAGTTTTTGTTCCAGCGGACCAAATGGGGCAGAAGGGCCTCGTAGTTGCAGGAGCAGTGGAAACCCTCCACGCGCGTATCGATCGCCGCACCCCGCTGCTCGTACGAGACGGCGCAACGATGAAATTCGAGATCCGGGAAACAAACCGGATCGCACTGTTCACGAGCGTGCGATAGCAGCGCGAGAAAACGAGGAGTTGAAGTGTCACACTCGCTGCGTACCGGTGCCATAGGGTCGGACGTGAGTGCAGCGGCTAGAGCTTTTCCACAGAGTGACGCAGCGCAGGGAAGATGCAGCGTGTCCGGCGGTCGACCACCCTTGGCGTTCCACGCGGCTAAGTTTGAAAGTCACCCAATCGGCGGCCAAATCGTAAGCGGATTGGCACGTCTTTCTGCCGCACTCAAACGTGGAAGAAACTGACCTGCCACTGTATTTCCCTACAATATGGATTAGAGTTCGGCCCATTGAGGCGGATTTATGAAGAAGCAGCGATTTACGGAAGAGCAGATCATAGCGGTGTTGAAGGAGCAGGAGGCCGAAGCGAAAGCGGCAGATCTTTGCCGTAGGCAGCGGATTTCCGAGACGACCTTTTACAACTGGAACGCCAAATACGGCGGCCTGTCGCCGTTTAACGTACTTTGAAATCAATCCCGCTCAAGAGGGCAACGGGTCGCGCTATTCAGTCGTTTAAACCGCTCCAGCCTCTTTCTCAGCTGCGCGTTTTGCAGCCTTAGTGGCCAGCTGAATCCTGAGCACCATGATCTCTTCATTGAGGTTCATTTTCGTCTGCAGTGTGAGTTACTTGGCAGACCTTGGGAGCGTTCGAAATCGCGGCCGCTTCCTTGCCGCGACTTCGTCGCTTGCAGATTGGTGCCTCGAGACATCGAGTGATCTCCGCAGCATCATGTGCAACGGTGACGTCGAAACCTGCACCGCCGCCGGATACAGCTGCATACCTGCCTTATCTGTAAGCGTCAAGCGCGGCGGAGATCGCCTTCAGACCACCACGAAGTTCGTCTTCCGTCGGCCACCCGAAACCAACGCGGAAGTAGTTGCCCGGCATTTGAAACCAATGGCCAGGCCCGACATAGGTGCCGTGCTCGTCGAGGAGCGATCTGTAGAAGGCGCCGGCGTCAAAGTCCGCGGAAACCTTCAGGCGCGGGAAGCCCACGACACCACCTGACGGCCTGACCCATTCGACGAGAGGCTCGCCATTAATCCATTCTTGAACGATGTCGCGGCGCCTGCGCATTTCCGGCAGCACCTTCGCGAGGAACTGCTCGCTTTTCTTGAGGAGCTCGAGAGCGACAGTTTCGTCCAGGATCGAACCGCAAATCGCGATCTGTTCCTTCGCAGAAAGGAAGCGTTCGTAGAGCACCTCGTCCTGCGTGATCAGCCACCCAACGCGGATACCCGGGATGCCGTATGCCTTCGAAAGCGAGGCTACGCTAATCGCCTTTTTGCTCAGCGAGGCAGCTGTCGGAAGCTTCGCTTCATAGCTCAGATCTCGGTAGGTCTCATCAACGAGTAGATAGCAGCCGTGATCCTCGGCGATCTGAATCAAACGGTCGAGCTCGGCGCGCGACATCGTGGTGCCACTCGGATTATGTGGGCAAGTGACGCTGATGAAGCGCGTGTTGGGTCTTAGCGAGTTTGCGACCTTATCGATGTCGACAGAAAAGCCTCTGTCGAAATCGAGATCGATATATGTGATTTCGCAACCGATCGCTTTCGGCGTTTCGATGTTCGTAGCATAGTTCGGCCGCACGACGACGAGATGGTCGTTCTGCGAAAGGAGCGTAGTAGAGATAATAAACAGAGCCCCCGCAGCACCAGGAGCCATGAGGACGTGCTCCGCAGATAGGCCGTCGTCCTTCTCGACAACCAGCTTACGCAGCTCCGGATCGCCACGATGCTCGCCATAGAGAAGCTTGACGTCCGGAATAACGACGCCGATGTCAGACAGTCTCTGATCTGTAATAGAGCTTTCAGAAAGATTGTACTTAATCAGGTCGTAGCCGTATTCTTCCGGCGATTCCTTTTCAATGACCATACGGGCGTATTTCATGAGGCTACCTCCTGTTCGAACATGTCTGCTGATGCAGACGCCTGAGGTCAGCTACCGTGAACGTGCCTTTTTCCGCTATCCTCCCAGAGGACTACAGCGTCGATCACTTGCGAGCGTTCCCAACCGCGGCCGATCTGAAACGGGCGGACTTTCATCGCCCTTGCTGCTCGAGATTCTTCGATAGAAAAATACGAACCGCTACGCTAAAACACACCAACAGCGCCGCGCTCGGCGCGCAAACCGAAAAAACCAGCAGTTGACCGCGTCCTGGTCGGGCTGGCTGGCTTCTTGGGCGGGCGAATGCTGCATACAGCAGAGTACAAGCAGATCGGCGAAATGATTGCGTCATGTCGGGAAACTGATTTTTGTGCGCGTCTTGCCGAGTGGATCCGAACGGATGCAGCTGTCGACACGCTTACGATGGTCGTGTACCGCGGCTCTGAACCGCCAATACATCTTTACGATGACTTCAGAAATGAGACGGCCCGCGCTGGGATGATGACCTATCTGACCAGCACCTACGTCCTGAACGCCTTTTTCCAAAGGCATCAGACGGGGCTCCACTCTGGCGTCTACCGCATTCGTGACCTGGCCCCCGATGCATATCTCCAAAGCGAGCTCTACAAGGGATATGAAGTGGTCCTGTCTGAGCGTGAAGAGATTGGCTATGTCACTGAAGGCTGGCCACAGGGCCTCGAAGAGATCGATATTGCAGTCTCGTTAGGAAATTTGGTTACAGCTGAAATAGGCCTCTATCGCGCTACCGACCGAGGCGGCTTTGCGGATGAGGCGATCCGACTCTTCCAAGCAAGAATGCCGGTGATCGAGGCTGCATTCCACGCCTATTGGAGCTATTCGGAATCCCGACCTGCATCTGAAGAAGAGGCGCCTAGACCGAACGCAAGGATTGGGTTCGAGACCTTTGGTGCCTGTCTAACGTCGCGTGAACGGGAGGTCGTGACAATGATCCTGCGCGGTCACTCCTCGGAATCGATTTCCTACAATCTCGGAATTTCAATCACCACCGTGAAGACCCATCGCAAACGCGCATACGAAAAACTGAATATTTCGACCCAAGCCGAGTTGCTTTCCCTCTTCTTGGAGCACGTTCAGTCGAACTATAACGCTCCGCATTGAGCTGAACAGCCTACACGAAGACTACACTGTTAATTGTCGCTTCGATCTGAGCCGCATTTCCGCTTGCGCTGATCCGCGCTTCTGGACAGGCGGTCCGGTGTTTAGCCAATTTTCTTCATATCTTAGACTTCGTCGGGCTGTTTCACCACAATGACGGCATACGTGCACTATCTCCCCGCCGGGCGGTATTTCGTTCTACGAGACGACGTTGCGAATGAAGCGAACGATCTTCTTCTCAACGTTGCAGTAGGAATAGTGCTGAGCCGTGCTGTAGGTGACAAACTCGCCCGCGGCATAGTCCCGCGCCTCGTCTGGTTGGATCAAACGCAGCGCTCCTTCGACGACAAAAAGTATTTCGTGCCATCCTTCAGGGTCCGGCTCTGCCATGCGGCCAATGGCCGAAAATGGAAATACGATCGATGTTTGCGGCTGACGTTCGAGCAGGGCTTTGCGAGGAATTCAAAAGATCCGCAAGATATTGGTGCCGATTCCGATGAAGCCGCCCCTTTGTTCCGAGATGATTGCGCCCCCGGATTCCGGGATGATCTCGCCCCCTGAGGCTGGGGTCCTGCTGGCAGTGATTGTTGTCAGTTCATTCGTGTAGCGAGTCAAGATTTCCGGCGCTGATTTCGCCGCAAGCTTTCCCCGGATAGGTCGATGCGATGGGCGTTATGAACGAGGCGATCGAGGATGGCATCGGCGTAGGTTGGGTTGCCGATGATCTCATGCCAGGCTGATACCGGAAGCTGACTGGTAATGATTGTCGAGCGGCGGCCGTAGCGATCCTCAAGGATCTCCAGAAGGTCGTGGCGCGCCTGTTCGTTGAGCGGCTCCAGACCCCAGTCATCGAGGATCAAGAGCTGGACGTGCCCGAGGGTCCGCTGCAGCCTGGCATAGCGGCCATCGCCGTGAGCGAGAGCAAGATTGGCAAACAGCCGCGGCACGCGCTGATAGAGAACCGAGCGATCATCGCGGCAGGCCTTGTGCCCGAGCGCACAGGCCAACCAGCTTTTTCCGACGCCAGATGGCCCGCAGATCGCGAGGTTGTCGTGGGCATCGATCCAGTCGCCGCCGATCAGCTTCATGAACAGCGCCCGATCGAGACCGCGCTCGCTGCGGTAGTCGACATCCTCGGGCACGGCATGGTGGCGCAGTTTGGCAAACCGCAGACGGGCGGCAAGCTTGCGATCGTGGCGCGAGCTCCATTCTCGTTCGAGCAGCAGCCCGAGCCATTCGGCATGGGAGAGTTGTTCGCTCTCGCCGTTGCTGATCAGTTCGTTGAACGCCTTGGCCATGCCGGTCAGGCCCATGGCATTCAATTTATCAAGGGTGGGATGTGCAAGCATATGTCGTCTCCTCAGTGGTAATAGCGGGGGCCGCGGATGTTGGAGTGATTGATCGGCTCGGGTGATGCTGGGCTTGATGACGAAGATCGGTCGAGGTGATTGTCGAGAATGGAGCGCACCGATCCATAGGTTCGAGCGCCGATTTCCAATGCTCGGCTGCAGGCCGCATTGACCCTCTCGCGTTCGAATGCTTTGACGAGGCGGATAATGCCTAGGCAGGCTCTGTAGCCCTGTTCCGGATGCGGCCGATCAGCGAGAATACGCTCGCAGAGCAATGCAACGTCCGATCCCGATTGCCGATGCTTCGCGGCTGATACGTTCGATCGTCCAGTCGGCAAAGCGGCGATGGGAGGATGGCATGTGCTCGGGCGTTGTCGTGTGCTTGCCATTGCCACTCGAACGCCTGTGGGCGGCGATGCGCTCGCCCTTGTGGAAGATCTCGATGGTATTGGCGGTGATGCGTGCCTCGACTTGCTCACGGGCAAAACGATAGGGCACGGAGTAATAGTGCTTATCGATATCGACATGATAATCGAGCCCAGCCCGGCGTATCTTCCATTCAGCAAAGACGTATCGTTCGACGGAAAGCGGCCGCAGGGCCGGATAGTCGATCTCTTCAAACAACTGTCGCCTTGTGCGCCCGACACGGCGCAGAACACGGGTGTCGTTGAGATCGGCGAGCAATTCGATGATTGCCGCATTGACGTCGGCAAGGCTGTAGAAGACGCGGTGGCGCATTCGGCCAAGCAACCAGCGCTCGACAATGCGAACCGCTGCCTCCACTTTCGCCTTGTCCCGCGGCCGGCGTGGTCGCGTCGGAAGAACCGAGCTTCCGTAGTGAGCTGCCATCCCGGCATAGGTGCGATTGACCTGCGGATCAAAATGGCAGGCCTTGATCACGGCCACTTTGGCGTTGTCAGGGACAAGCAATGCCGGCGCGCCACCAAACGCTTCAAGCGCCAGCAGGTGGCACTCAATCCAGTCGGGAAGTGTTTCGCTCCAGCGGGCGTGTGCAAATGACAGGCTCGATGCCCCCAACACCGCAACGAACAGATGCGCCTGTCGCGTCTTTCCCGACAATCTGTCGACGACCACCGTCACCGTGTCGCCGGCATAATCGACGAACAGCTTTTCGCCAGCCGCATGATCCTGGCGCATCGTCACCGGCAGCTTCACCGCCCAAGCGCGATACAAATCACAGTAGCGGCTGTAGCGATATCCATCGGGATGAAGGCCGATATACTCGTCCCAGAGGATCTGCAGCGTCACATGCTTGCGCTTCAGTTCGCGATGAACATGCGCCCAATCCGGCTCGGCACTGCGACGGTGACCGGTCTTCGTGCCGGCAGCCTTATAGAGAGCCGCTTCCAACATCGCATCGCTGACATCGTCGCCCAAAGGCCAGGAAAGCCCGGCACGCTCCAAACGGCGCAACGTCTCGCGCACNGTNGACGGGGCCGCTCCAACGCGCACCGCAATCAACTTGTGGCCAAGGCCGTCCTCAAATCGGTATCTCAAAATCTCGCGGACACGCCGCATCTTTAGTCTCTCCGCTGGCATCGCGTTCCTTCCTCTCCAGCAACTGAAAGGAAGAACGTCTCACCAGCAGGACACCCCGACAAACACCCCAATCAGGGGGCGGCATCATCTCGGAACAAGGGGGCGGTTAATTCTCGGAATTGGGGGCGGCATCATTTCGGAATGCGGGGGCGGATTGCCTCGGAATCTGCAATATTGGTTCCCATTTATCTGCTGGAGCCACCTGAAACCGAGCATTATGAGCTCTGTTCATCGATTCATGCAGTAATGCCATTTCTGATTTGATTGGCCTTATGATATCGTCGGTCACCGAATATCCCCCTTGAGAGCCACATTGAGAACCAATGTCATCACTCGGATCTGGGAAATTTCAAGAGATTGGGCGGCCGATACGCCGCGTTCCGATTGCTGCTTGCGGCAAACTCGAGCGATAAACTTTGACGAAGGTTCGATATCTCCGAACTCCGGTCAACAGCAAATAAGAGGTCTTGTATGCGCGCCGACGTGCAGTGGAAATTGCGCTGGGAAAGCGAGTTGGAACTCGCCGAACATGTCGAACTCGCCGAGTTTTTTCGAAAGACCTATGGACCAACCGGGGCCTTTAATGCAAAGCCGTTCGAGGGCAGCCAAAGCTGGGCCGGAGCAAGACCTGAGCTTCGTGCAATCACCTATGACGCTCATGGGGTCGCGGCTCACATGGGATTGCTGCGCCGCTTCATAAAGGTTGGCACAACCGATCAGTTGGTGGCTGAGCTCGGACTATATGGTGTGCGTCCGGATCTTGAGGGTTTGGGGATAGGACATTCGATCCAAGCCATGCTTCCGGTGTTGCGCGAACTGGCTGTTCCGTTTGCTTTCGGCACGGTGCGGCCCGCATTGCAAAAACACATTGAGAGGTTCGGGCGAAACTGTCCGGTGACTGTTGTGTCGGAGATTAGAGTACGATCCACGCTGCCACACGCGCGTACTGACTTGCCGCCCACGCGGGTCGAGGACCCACTTGTCATTATTCTGCCTGTTGGACGGCCAATCTCCGATTGGCCAGCCGGTACGACAATCGACCGGAACGGACCGGAGCTGTGAGGCACCTCGACTGCTTACCCGAAGCGCCGAATGCCCGTTGGCAAACTTACGCAGTCCCACGCACATTGAAATTCTGGCGATCGGGATTTTGTCACCCGTCTGTCGAAGAAACCTGCGGTTCAAAGGACTTTGATCTAAATCTCCCGGTCGTGTTCGATGCTTTGATGACCGAGCCAAACTCACTGCGGCCCGCAGATCAGTCTCAGTTAGCCGGCGAAGAGGGCGGTTTACTGTCGCGGAAAGTCGAATGTTGCCGCACGTTGAAGGGAATCGAGGATGCGTAATCACAAGTCGGAATGCACGAGCACACAGCTAGATCACCGGCTTGGTCATTGAACCAGCATGACCGAGCAGCAGGATTGAGCCTGGAGATGCATGATGGAAAATAGCGCTGAGAATACCGGTTTTCGATATCGTGGCTCGACGTTCGATAGCATGATCGAATCCCTCGGAGCGGTTTTCGGCACATTCGACGCCGATCTCGTCGGTCGTACTCGGGACTTCTATTGGGCGCTCGATCTTGCGGGGTGTGAAAACGCAACATTGATTACCGGTCACCATCAGACCGGGTTTCAGTTCCGCGCTCAGTGGTGTTCTGAAGCTACAGAGCATCTATCGATCGTGGTGCCTCGCAGAGGCGGCATGGGTGTCACGTACGGTTCGCGCATGGCTGAGGCCCGGGAAGAGAAATTGCTTCTTTACAGGAATTTCGAACTAGATAGCATTTCTATACAAGGGCAATCCAATTTAATAGATGAGCTGGTGCTTAATTGGTCTTTGATCCAACGGACCATTGGCGAAACTTTCGATATCCCGTTTAGCGGCTCGCTCGACCTGTTGCCCGAAGTCGACCTTTCAACGCCAGTTGGCCGGACAATCGGCAATCTCACGGAAGCGATTATCGACGGAATACGTGATAATGGTCCCCTTTGTCAGAGTCCCATAGCCACGGCTCATATTACGCAGGCGCTAGCCGATGTCGTAATACGGATGGTGCCTCATCGGTTATCGCATCTGCTGGATAAGAAACCACACATGATTGCTCCCGGCCACGTCCGCCGTGGGATCGAGTTCATGTGTGCCAATGTTAACCAGCCGATTACAATGCCAATGGTGGCAGATGCAGCGGGTGTTTCCACCAGGGCACTCGAAGCAGGTTTTCGTGCTTTCAAGAATACAACGCCGGCAGCTTATCTACAGATGCTTCGGCTCCGGGCAGCGCGCGAGGACCTGCTCGATCCAGAAAACCGCATGCTCATGAAGGAAATCTGCCTGAAATGGGGGTTCTTTCAATTCGGAAGATTCGCCGCAGTTTATAGGGCGCACTATGGAGAAAATCCCTCCGAAACAAGGAGACGGGTCTGCGGATCAAATTCTCGTAGGTCCTTCTGACAAGCGAATTGACGAAGGCGCTGGCGCGATTAACGGCAGAACCGGTCTGTGCAAGCCGGATGATGGCATCACATTGATAAGTCTCTGGGCGGATGATTGCCTCTAGCTTCCCCTCCTCAGCATCCGTCCGGTTCAGCCGCTTAATGTGATCGCCCAATTTGTCCTGCGGCCTGACCTGTTGCGCCTGACAGTAGTGCGGCAGACCGGACTCGGATCAGAGTTGCTGCGCGACCCCCAACGATAGAAACGGCAACTTAACAAGCAGCGCTTTGCGCTCTAAATTGCAGAACTCCTGTCCGAATGAATGGGACCATCTCTCTCTACCGCGTTCAATCCTCCAGTTTTAATTCCCTGTGTACCACTTCCGGCTTTAGCTTTGCGCCAGCGGCGTTGATCAAACGGGAACATAATGAAGTCGCGTACGGTGAGCGGTTCGGGCTGATTTCGCATGCCAACTTCCGGCCACTCATTCGTTTTCGGCCAGTATGCAGTACGGAAAATCGTGTCCCAAACGGTTGTAAAGAAGCCATAGTTTTTATGCCGGTGGTGGAATTCCGTGGAGTGATGAATACGATGGAATTTATTATCGCCGATGAGGTACCGAAGTGGCCCCAAATTAAAGCGTGTGCTAGAGTGGGAAAGATGGGCCTGAAAGGTAATCAGCGCCATGGCAGCAACGGGCACGACGCCTGATTCGAAGTGAATTAGCGCGAGTGGGAGTGCTACAAACGCCGCGTAAACAAATGGCTCGGAAATATGGTGGTTGCAATTCCACGCCGTCAGTTCGCGGATTGAATGATGGGTCGCGTGCAGGCGCCACAGAAATGGAACGGCGTGCTGAGCACGGTGCATCCAGTAGTAAAAGAAGTCACCAGCAATCGCGACTAGAACGCCCGAAAGGACGGCGAAGCCAGTATTGGCGATCGGGTTACTAGAGTGAAGCAACGCACCAAAATTGATCGTTACGAGCGGCTTAACCCCCAACCATTTCAAACCCAAAGCGTAGAAGTGCCAAATTAAAGTGCCGCATCCGATACGGATAATCCAATTCCGCGCACCGCGAATGTACGAGGCAAAGCTGTATCGGTAAGCCGGAAAGATCACCTCGAGCACAACGCATGCGGTAGCGAAAATCGCAACCAATTTAAACGCTTTGACGAAGAGCTGGGCCATTTCCCCTACATCGAGAACGTGCATTTTGATTGCTCCGAAGAATTGGCGAACAACAAAATGCACTATGCGGAATTTACCTAGATTGCAAAATCGATTGTTTGGATGATGAGTATCCATCTCCCAAATGATTCTCTCCACTCCATTGACAGGAATGACCCGTTCTTCGGACGGCTCTCTCGCAAATGTGCTGATTGAGATCGCCCAGTGTTCTCGCGTCAGATCCTCACGGCCTGCATGGATCACTTGGACTGCCGCAGGGCCAAGCTGCAAGGGTAATTGCTTTGGTTGTATTCGACGTTTGGATGTATCTCATGACATCAATTAATTACCCAATGGTCCGATGAAGGGTAAATAGGTTTCGCTGAGACGCTCAATCACAAGGGGTATCTGCTACGGTTCGGACCAATTGGTCTCGACCCGCCTTCTCGTGCCCTGTTTGATGCCATTCCGAGCGAAGAGTTTGCTCTCGAGCGCATCGTCAGCAAGGTCCCCAGGCAACGGCCAACCCAACCGCCGCTGCGCGCTGCAGATTATACTGCACCGTGCTTCGCGCAATTCCCAACAGGACGGCAATCTCACGCGAGCTGGTTCCGCTTGCTGCAAGTCGCAGCATTTGTCGCAAATGTCTCATGGTCAGCCTTGTCTTTGCCGGCAACAAAATCCCCTCGTTCATCGCGAGGTATTTGATGCCAAAGTTGCTGACCAGGGAGTGATCTTCAGTGCCGAAAACTGGCCGGTCTTTGATCGGAACGGTGGCCGGCTTCAAATCGGAATGGCGGCCGGTCTTTGATCGGAATGCCGGCCGGCTTCACGTCGCAATCTGGAGGGTTATGTGAGGTCGCATATACAATGCGGAAAATGCTCGATATGAAACGCAGTCTTGCGTTCGAATGGCTGGGAAAATCAAGCCGGTTCTTTCGGAGATGGATTAGTTCGATTCTGGATATGATATCCCGCTCTGCCACCCCGCATCCTGGAATTCGCTGTCCGGCTTGATCTTTCCAGGCCGCGGCATCCGGAACCTGCCGGGTCTATCGAAGAAATGGTTTCCTTGGTTGCCGATCGCCTCCATATACTCTGGCGTGTCCTTGCGGATTAAACGGGATCAGATGATTACAGATCACGCGAACTCACCGGAATGTCAGAGCACTGCGATCTCGACAGATGTCCCATTCATGATCGTGGTGGCCGCAAGGCTGGGCGGGGAGCGGACAAGCGCACCCGCGGCATTGGGGCTGCTCCACCGGCAACGGTGCCATACCAACATTTTTGCAGTTCAGTCGCCCGACGAAGTTTTCAGATCAGAGATGAGCTGGACAACATTCGTGCTGGTCCTGGTTGATGAGGGGCTCGGCAGCTACAAGCGGTGATGTCATACGGGCCGCTTCCTGGAATAGCATGTCGCGCATCCAGACGCTTGCCGGATCACTATTGTGAAGCGCATGCCATTGCACGGCCTCGGTGAAGGGAAGATGTTGTGGCAGCGGAAGGTCGACAATTCGAAGGGGTATTGTTTTTGCTAAATGCCGCGCCAGCCGTAAGGGCATGGTTCCTATACGGTCAGTGTTGGACAGCACGGGCGCAATCATGCTGAAGCCGTGTACCACGACGTCGATGCGTCTCTTGCGACCGTGCTCGCGCAAATACCATTCCTCGAGGCCTGGCCTCCGAAAACTTCCGAACTTAGCGACAACGTGCCCCATCGACATGTATCTCTCGAATGTAAGTGGCTCTGCCAGCTGCTTGTTCGAGCGACAGCCTACGCACACGTGTAAATCGTCGAAAAGCCTCGCATGAGGATGGGCATTCGACATGAATATTTCCGGCAATATGAGAAGATCGACGTCGCCGCGCTGGAGAAGATCTTCATTGTGGTCGGCGGGAGGGAAAAATTCGAAGCTGACGCCGGGAGCTTGCCGCGCCACACGCTCCACAACTTTTTCAAAAAATACAAGAGTGACGTAATCGGAAAGCGCGATTTTGAAGCGACGATCCGATTGGGCCGGATCAAACGGCTGCCAGGAAATAATAGAGAGCTGAACTTGCAGCAGAGCCTCGCGCACCGCAGGCGCAATACCTTCCGCCCGCGCCGTCGGGATAAATTCGCGGCCCGTCATCGTAAACAGCTCATCTTGGAAATAGGCGCGCAGCCGGGCGACAGCCGCGCTCATGGCCGGCTGACTGAGATTGATGCTGTGCGCCGCCGCCGTGAGCTTACGCTCAGTCATCAAAGCGTCGAACACGACCAGGAGATTTAGATCAAGTCCCTTAAACCGCATGTCTCTCTATCTATCCATAGCGTGGATCTATGCTCCCCAAACCCAACAGCATTCTTCATTAGTAATACAAATTGACATTTTCACAGCGCAGAGACCAAGTATGGAGATTTTCATTCGCTAAATGCACATTGAATGCGAATTTGAACATGGCACTGTCGGCTTGCGCTCGCGCGGGGGTCGGACAACGCGAGCGACCCATCCACCATGCGTCGCGCCGATTCAGCATATACCCGGAGTTCGTTAGCGGCGCGCAGTCCGCGTATGGTGATTTCGGAACGGTTTGCAACCAGGATCTTGGAATTCGTCACGTTCAGGTCACTGGAAGTGCTTTGACCCAAAGCAGGTACGAACCAGATAGCGCTTGCCGAAGAAACCGGCATACACGTTGATGACATCTCGAACTGGCCAAGATGGTAAGGGGAATGGTGATTTTTATAGGATTTGCGATGCTGCTGCTGCCGTGGTTGCGATTGCAGCGATATTCTTTAGGCAGTGTTCAGCGCAACTCGACGACGGACGGGAACACGTGTCGGTCGAGCAGTGGCCGCCAAGGTCAACGATCGTGGTTGAAAATCAACGAAACCTCGAATTTCTGGTACTGGCCGACAGGCTGAGGTTCCAAGGCGAAAAGCTTGAACGGCACTGCTGGGACGCCTGCCCACCGGCAGGCCACTCGAGGCCACGACGGCCGCAGACGTTTTGCGGATGACTGAGATGGTGGTGCGAGGTCACAAACACGAGGTGCATGAGCCTCCGTGTTATGAACAGAATTTATCGATCCATGAAGCAAGGAAATTTTTGATCCGACATTCCTCGTGCTATGTGCGCGGGATCACAAATTTGTCCCACCAGCCCGCCGACCGTCATCCCCGCTTGAAGACCGTCACGGGCGCGCCCGCTTCTGACAGGCCAACGCTGTCGGGAGCCAGCTTCCCGGAGAGAGATAATGAGGAACACCAAGGTAGCTATTATCGGCGGAGGCTTTGCAGGACTGCACACCGCGCGACTGCTGCATGCGGCCGAGATCGAATTCCTGCTCATCGAGGCAAGAGCCACCCTCGGCGGCCGGATCGAGACCGTGAACGAGACAGGCCAGCCGGACGCAGACGGCTTCGACCTTGGACCGTCCTGGATCTGGCCTCGAATGCAGCCTGCGATCGCCGCGCTCGTTGCCGAACTCGATCTGCTCACGTTTGCGCAAAACAGCGATGGCGACGTTGTCTTCGAGCGGATGTCGCGGGAATCGGCAAAGCGCTATCCCGGACTGAATCAGGAGCCCGAAGCACTGAGGTTCATCGGAGGATCCGCTTCATTGGTTCGTGCGCTGGCGCAAGGCTTGCCTGAGGCGGCGCTGTGGTGCGGTGCGCAAGTCACCGCGATGCGTCTCAACGAAACCGGTGTCGAGCTGTCTTTGAGATTTGCCGACGGACGTATAGAGCTGATTCAGGCGTCACAGGTGATTGCGGCGCTTCCGCCGCGTATTCTGGAGGCGACCGTCCAGTTCGAGCCGGCCCAGGAGAAAGGCACGACCGAACTGTGGAGGCAAACGCCGACCTGGATGGCGCCACACGCCAAATTTTTCGCTATCTACGATCGTCCCTTCTGGCGCGAGGCAGGATTCTCCGGGACGGCGCAAAGCATGGTTGGACCTTTGACGGAGATCCATGATGCAACCACGTACTCGGGCAAGGCAGCCCTGTTCGGCTTCGTCGGGATGGGAGCCGAACAACGTGCAGCAATCGGCGCGGTCGCGCTGAAGGAGGCCTCGATCCGCCAGTTCACGCGCATCTTCGGGCCGCAAGCTGCCCATCCGCGAGCGACCCTCTACAAGGACTGGGCTGCCGACCCGCTGACTGCGACATCCGCCGACTGGTTTTCCGCCGGCCACCCGAATGGCCCTGGAGGGGGCTGGATCGCTAGCCCGTGGAAAGAGCGGCTGGTCCTAGCCGGGAGCGAGACGAGCCGAGGTGAGGCCGGCTACCTTGCCGGCGCCGTACAAGCATCTTCCCAAGCTGCCCGAGACGTCATCTCGAAACTCGTTGTCGAGCAAAGCTGAAGGATAGAGGTGGTTCGGTTTGCCTGAACAGTTCCAGGCTTTCCGCGACACAACCGCCGGGTCACAACATCAGAAGACCACCACACGAAACCTCTGGGTTCGGACTGCGGCACAGTCGCTAAGCTCGACAGAGCGATCGCCCGGGTTATGGTCGGTGGCTTGGTTGCTGCTGTGATCGCCCGCAGTTGGTCATCTGGACCCTCGAAGCAGTTCCAGGTCACCATTTTGGGGGCAGCTTCCTCAGTCAGGCCGCACTTGCGATGCTTGCTATTCCGATCCGTTTGCTTCCCTACGTCGGAGGCGAGACATCACAATGCGATGCCGCACGGAAGGAAAGACGCGAGACATGGCCGCCTACATGCACAAGCTCGAATAACCTCTTGCAAATATCGTGGCTCTGAACATCTCCTCGACGGTGATTGACGAGAGGGAATCAAGGCGGCGCTGGGAAATTCGCTTTCCGCGATCACGGCGAAGGCGAGCGCCCCCTCTCGCGGGCAAGCGCTAGAAAACCGTCGATGTATGATATGGTCTCCTCACCGCGCCGTACACCCAGATTGATGTTTTTCCGTATACCGGTATCGCCCACGCGTAGCGCGCGTATCGGCATTCCAACGGCGTCTTCCTGCAGCAGCCAATCCGGTAGGACCGTAACACCCCTTTTCGCACAGACGAGTTGCAGCATCAGGTCGATGGTTTCGGCCGTGCGGTGCTGACGCGGTCGGCAATGGGCGGGAACAAGGAATTTGGTGTATATGTCCAGCCGCTCCAATGTGACCGGAACCGTGATCAGTTCCTCGTCGAGAAGATCCTGTGGCTGCACGCATTTCCGGTTGGCAAGAGGATGGGTCGCATGCACCATCAGCACCAACTCATATTCGAAAACCGGCGTAAAGAGCAGGTCCGGCGCGTCCACGGGATCCGGTGTGATCAGAAGATCGATTTCGTACGCAAGGAGTGCCTCGACACCGTCGAACCGGAAAGCCGTACGCACGTCGAAATCGACATCGGGCCACTTGTCGAGATAAGACGTCGCAATCTTGGTCAGCCACCGCTGGCAGGGATGACATTCCATGCCAACACGAAGGGCTCCTCTCCTTCCCATAGCAAAATCGGTCAGGACCCGCTCGGCATGTTCCATTTGGGGCAGGACGCGTTCGGCCACAGAAAGCAGATACTCACCTGTCTGCGTCAACCGCAGCCCGCGGCCTGATTTCATCCATATCTTGATGCGGTGCCGTTCCTCGAACTTTGCGATCGTATGGCTCAAGGCGGATTGAGTGACGTTCAGCTTTTCGGCGGCCGCGGTAACGCTGCCTCGACGGCTGACTTCTCTCAGAATTGCAAGATGCTGACGATCAAGCATTATGATGCCATTTATGAACCGAAGGATCAATGACATTTCTGATCATAATGCATCGCTGCTAACCTCGTCGTCAACCAAGCTCTGCCCAAGCCTCGCGATGGACGAAGGGATACTCCAGTGATCTTTTTCGATGCGGTCGTTCGTGGCTTCCATGGCTACGTCAATCCTTCTTTTGAAAATGTGTGAGTACGTCGCTCGCTGATCACGCAGCCAGGTCGGAAGCGACCCGGTCGAGCACAGAGCAGCACTCATTGAGCTCCGACAGGAGAATGTATTCATCGACCTTGTGCGCTCGGTCGACGTTACCGGGACCGCAGATGATTGAGGGAATACCGGTTTTCGCAAAAAGCCCGGCTTCGGTCCCGTAGCTCACCGCCCGGATGGGGTTCCGGCCAGTTGCCCTCGTCATCAATGTGGCCAAATCGGAATCTTCCGGGAGTTCCATTCCTGGATATTCGGACAAGCGATCAGCTTTGACTTTGAGTCCAACCTTTTCAAGCTCGGGAAAGGCCTTGAAAATCGGTTCAAGCAGTGAGTAGGGCTCCGCGCCGGGAATGGCTCTAACCTCGACATCAAAGCTTGCGAACTGCGGTATGACGTTAAGTGACAGACCTCCTTCGATCACACCGACCTGAAGGGTCGAGTATGACGGCAAAAAGAGTTCATTCTGCTGCCCGTGCTTCAGCAGATCCGACTGAGCCACCGCCTTGGCCAATAAGGTGGACAGTCCGTGAATGGCATTGAGCCCGCGATCGGGTCTCGACGAATGACCGGCTGTTCCTTCGACTGTGAATTTGACGGCGGCCTTCCCCTTGTGCGCAAGAATCGGGATCATCTGGCTTGGCTCTCCGACAATGCAGCTCGCCGGCAAGGCGCAGATCGACGGAATTGCCTCGATCATATGGGGAACGCCTCGACATCCTGCCTCTTCGTCGTAGGAAAATTCAAAGCGAAGGGGGCGACGGAGTTTTTCCGCATTGACTCCAGCTGCGACGGCCATGGCAGCGGCAAGAAACCCTTTCATATCGCTGGTGCCGCGGCCGTAAAGGCGATCGCCCCCTTGTCGAAGCGCGAACGCCGGCGATGTCCAAGGCTGACCCTCTATGGGCACGACATCCGTATGACCCGAGAGAATGATGCCGGCTCGATCACGCGGTCCCATGCTCACGAACAGATTTGAACGATTTCCTTCCGGACCGGGCAGCTCGCTCACATGCGCGCCGAGCGCAACGAAATAGTCCCTGATGTAAGAGACGATCGGCGCGTTCGCCGAGCCCACGACGGATGGAAAACCTATCAACTTTTCAAGAATTTCACGAGCGTTTGCCATAATGCGTACCTCCGGCGCCAATTCAGATTTCGATCAAAACGCTCTTTAGCCGACGGTTGGATTTGTAGGCTTCCTTGCCAAGGTCCTTGCCGATACCGGATGCCTTGTAACCACCGGTCGGGAGGATGTGGTCGCGCGAGCGCCCGTAACGATTGACCCAAACTGTCCCTGCCTCAACGCGTTTGACCGCCCGCATTGCCTGCGACAGATCCTTCGAGAACACGCCGGCGGCAAGACCGTAGGTTGGATGATCACTCAATTCGAAGGCTTCTTCTTCGTCACCGAACGTTTGAACGGTGATGACCGGGCCAAATATTTCTTCGACCAGCGCGGGAGAATCCTTCTCTACGCCGCTAAGAATCGTGGGCTCATAGAAATATCCATCACGATCCATGCGTTTCCCGCCTATGATTGCCTCGGCTCCTTCAGAGACTGCCGCATCGACGATGGTCTCAATGCGCGCGATTTGGTGCGCGGAAATGACGGGGGAATAGTTGCTTGTAGCATCCCAAGTTGGGCCCGCATGGTAGGACGTCATCGCTGCCGCCAGAAGCCCCATGAACTCGCCTGAGACACGCTGATCGATAATCAGCCTTGTGCCGGCAACGCATGTTTGCCCGGCATTCAGCATGATGCTTCCGGCGATGCACCGGGCGGCCACCTTGAGGTCGGCGGAAGGAAAGACGATCTGAGGACTCTTCCCCCCGAGCTCCAGCGTCATAGGCTTGATCTGGGTCGACGCGATTTTTTTCATGATCGCACCTCCAGCAAGAGTGGAGCCGGTGAAACTGACCTTGGCGATATCGGAATGCGCAATGAGGCTCGCGCCCGTCGTCATTCCGTCACCCAAGACGACGTTTACGATGCCAGCTGGTATTCCTGCTTTGATGGCAAGCTGCGCGATGTAGATCGTGGAGAACGGTGTCAACTCGGAGGGCTTAAGAACAATGGCGTTACCGGCCGCCAAAGCAGGCGCCATTTTCCAACCCGCCATAGAGACTGGCACGTTCCAAGGCGTGATTGCCCCGACGACACCGTAGGGTTCACTGAGGATCATGCCGAGATGGTTGCCATCTGTCGGAACCACATCGCCGCCTTCCTTGTCGGCCATCTCAGCGAAGAAACGAATTTGTTCGGCGGTCACGGCAACATCGATCGAAACGGACTGCGCGATCGGCCGTGAAGAAGAAATCGACTCCAACTGGCCGATCTTTTCGCCTTCGGCAACGATGAGATCTGCCCAACGGTGCATGACTTCGGTGCGTTCGCGGGGCCGGCGCATTCCCCACCCACTCGTCTTGAGAGCGGCTTTGGCGGTCGAAACAGCCTGATCGACGATCTCGGGACCTCCCAATGGGCAGGAAGCGTAGTTGATACCATCTGAGGGGCGTTGCAGCTCGATTCCCGAACTGTCGATAATCAGCCGGTCACCGATCCAGTGGCCAATCGGCATTTCGACGAGTTCTGGTTTGAATGAACTGGCCATGGGTTATCAACCTTTTCTGCAAAGTTTTTCGGCCACCACCTGAGGCAGCGACGTTGGGGCCTGTATGGGCGGGGAGCAATGCCCTCCCCGCCCGATTGATCAAGCTTCACGGACCTGTTGTGCGCCGGCGCTTTCGGGTTTGCGGGTCACGAGCGTAACAAACACGAGAGTGATTACGTTGAGCGCCAAAGCCACGATACCGACGTTCAGATCCTGCAATGGCGACGGCAGGAAAGGGAACAGGGCGCCGACAGTGCTTTTGGTAAGCGAAACCCAGGCCACAGTTGCTTCGCCGACAACGATCCTGACGATGGCAGCGGAGCGGGTAACGGGGTTATTCTTCCTTAGGCTCATCAAAAGGACCGGGAAGAGCTGTGTTACGAATGCATAGGCCATGAGGAGCAGCGAGACGATTGTGTCGCCACCGCCAAATGTGGCGGTAAACGTATGCGGCCACATATAAAAGCCCAACGTCGAAAGCAGCACCGTCGAGGCATACCAGGTGGTGCTTTGGCCAGTCGGTGCCAAGGCCAAGAAACCGGGCTTTGCCTGGTTTAAAGCTTCGAACATCGGTCCGATGCCACCGTAGTAATGATAAGGCAGATAAAGGCCGAGAAACACCGCAACGAACATCACCAGAATGTCCTTGACGACAGCAGTCCATGCCGACCCGTGAATGCCAGACACGAAAACGTAGAGCGCCACGATTATAGCGCCGACCCAGATTCCCTGGGTGGACGAGATCGATGAGTATGATGCAACGTTGATAATAATGCCCAAGCCCTTGAGTTGAAGGACAAGATACGGAATGAGCGCCACGACTCCGACCACCGCGACAACATCGCCAAGTGTTTGACTTTCATACTCAAAAAAATCCGGCTGCGACAAAAGCCCCTTCTCCTTGGCGTAGCGCCAGATCGGCGGCAGAAGCCAATAGGAGAGAATGAAGCAAAGGCTTCCATAGCCAAGTAGGTAAAACGCTGCCGCTCCTTTGCCGTACGCAAACCCGCTGCCGCCGAGAAAGACGAACGTCGTGAAGATTTCGCCCGCCATCAGAAGGAAAACAATGAGCGTACCAAAGCCGCGCCCGCCGACGGACCATTGCTCGAGGCTCATGTCCTTGCCGCGCCTTGCGCGAAGTCCAAGCCCAAGTGCAACGACCAGGATTCCGAAGATGAAAAAGTGTGCGCTGTTCACTTGCTGGCTCCTTCCAAATCATCGGAGCCATGTGCGCCGCTCGCTTTGTCAACGACATAGATGCAAGCCATTGCGACCGAGGTCAGCACAAGCATGAGGGACAGCCATGCCAGAACGAATGGCATGCCCAAAAGGAACGGTTCGACCCGGTTCAGGAAGAATGGCGCAACGAGGACCGGGATCAAGGCCAGTATGTGTATAGGTCGCATGGTTCCATCCTCTTGTTAAGCGACACAGAAAATTGCTCCGCTCTTGCGGCGGATTTCTTCACCCCGCCTTTTCGGCCCGTTTGCCGAATGGCGAGTTCATGTCAGTTGATTGCTAGCGTTTGCCGCCAGCGATGCGCTTTGCATCCGGATCAGAACGCAGGCGCCACATGGCGACGCAGCCGATGATCGGGCCGACCGCCAGCATCATGAATGCGCCCGACCAGCCCAAGATTTCCTGAACGATAGGCACGATTTGAATGCTAGCCATGGTGAGCAAAAATCCAGCGCATGTCTGAGCAGTCAGCAAGGTTCCGACGGAGCTCGGCTCGGCAAGTTCTGCAATAGTTGCAGAGAATTGCGCAGAGTCGGCAATGACGCTAATGCCCCATAGGACAACAAGAGGAGCCAGAATGACCAGCGGTGCATGGTAGAGCCATCCAACGGTTGCCGCACACGTACCGCTCACCGCCATTGCGGCTATCGTCACAAAAGTCCGACCAATGCGGTCCGCTAGGAGGCCACCTAGCCACGAGCCGACCGCTCCCGACGCGATCGCTACGAACGTCAACCAGGCGGCCATTGTATTCGAGTTGGCGAATCCACGTTCGGCGAACGATTGATGTAGAAACACTGTAAGCCATGCCCACATGGCGTAGAGTTCCCACATGTGACCCAAATAACCGAGATTGGCCTTGCGGATTGACGGCCGGCGCCAGCTCTGGGCGATTTTGGAAAAGTCGACCGCCGTTGCTCGGCGGATATTCGGACCCAAACGCACGAAGCAGATGAGGACGGCTGCAAGTAAAGCGGACCCTGACGCGACGAGATAGATGTTTTTCCAGTTCACCTCGACTGTCGCGGCCAGCAAATGCGGGCTCGCCGAGCCAAGGGTGAGCGCACCAACGAGAAGCCCGATCAAAAGACCAAGATCTTTGTTAGCCCAGGTTGCAGCCATGCGCATGCCGACCGGATAGACGCCGGCCATACAAAGACCTGTCAAGAACCGGAGGAAGACGACCGGCAGACCAGTTGGCGCGCTAAAGACGAGGCAGAGAGTTGCCAAACCTGCGATTGCCGCGCAACCCGAGAAAAGCCGCCGAGGATCGTACCAATCAGGGAGCGAGAAAAGGGCCGAGACAATAGTTCCCGCAACGAATCCGATCTGGACTGTTGTCGTCAGGAACGCCTCTTCCGTTGACGTTATTGACTGATGTTGCTTGATGCTTGCGATCGCCGCGCTGGATGAAAACCACACGCTCATTGCTGAGACCTGTGCGGCAAGGATCAGGGCCAAGGCACCCCATTTGTCCTTGCTCGCAGGTTTTCCGGACGGGATGGCAAGAGATCGTGGACTGACGTTAACGCGCCTGCCCATCGTTCTAAGTCCTGGCCTCGGCTGGACCGCCCATATTCACACCGACTCGGTGAAAATCCCGACCGAAATATATCAAGCCGTCAGAACCCGGCTGATTTTGGACTGCTTTCACCCGGCAGTAAAAAACTGTGTGCGTGCCAACTTCCGAGACGGAATCGACCTGGCAATCGATGGCACACACGGCTCCGTTAAGAACGGGTGCGCCGGTTTCGAGAACGCTCCACTTGGCGCAAGCAAGACGTTCGGTGACAGACAGGCCTTTGGTGGCAAATTGCATTGCGACATGGCGCTGGTCGGCCGACAGAACATTGACGCAAATATTGCCATTCTTTCGAATGATTTCGTTGTTTGCACTCGCTCGGTTGATGCAGACGAGCAAGGTAGGAGGCTCGTCCGTCACGGAGCAGACAGCGGAGACTGTGCAGCCAGCAGTGCCTGCCGCACCGTCAGACGTAATGATATTCACCGCGGCAGCGAGACCGGCCATCGCATCGCGATATTGGGATTTGTCGATCATCTGAAATCCTCCTCCTAATGAGAGCGACTATTCTGCAGCAGTCCCACCGCGATATTGCGCGGCGGAATGAGTGGCTGGCAGGCGGGCGTGGCCGAACAGCTTTTCGCGATACGTGCCCTCCGCGTAAGACGTCTTGTAAACGCCCTTCTCCTGCAGAAGCGGGATCAGGTGGGTGATTACGTCGTCGATGCTCTCCGGTGTAACCGTCCGGGACAGGTTGAACCCGGCGATCCCGGCTTCCTCGCTCCACCCGATGAGCGTCTCGGCGATCTCTTCTGCGGATCCGACCCAAGGCTGCTGCCTGCTACCGAGCACCATCTGCTCCAACAGCCTGCGCCGGGTCCATTTCGGGCCAGCAGCCTTGTTCATGATCTCGACGTTGGAAACGATCGCCTGGCTCTTGCCTGTTTCGATCGGCTCGTCGAGATCGTACTTCGCAAAGTCGATGCCGAGCGAGGCGGCCGCATGTACAAGCGCGGCCTCCGAGCTCACATATCGACGGTATTCCTCGAATTTCTCCTGCGCCTCTGCGCCCGTCTTACCGATGATCAGGGTCGCTCCAAGGAAGACCTTTACGTCATCTGTGGAACGTCCTTTTGCCTCCGCACGCGCTTTGATGTCAGAGGTGATGCCCCTGACATCTTCCTTCTTCTGGCCGTTCACGAAAACGCACTCGGCGTGAGTGGCAGCGAATTCGCGGCCGCGCGGCGACGACCCTGCCTGATAAAGAACCGGCGTGCGCTGTGGAGAGGGCGAGCAAAGATGCATCGCGTCAACTTTGTACTGCCGCCCTTCGTGATGGATAACGCGCACCTTGGCCGGATCGGTGAAAACGGCGTTCTGTTTGTCACCGACGACCGCGTCATCATCCCAGGAGCCCTCCCAAAGCTTGTAGACAAGCGACATATACTCGTCGGCCAGATCGTATCTGTCGTCATGAGCGACCTGTCCCTGCAGACCAATCGCACGAGCCGCACTGTCGAGATATCCCGTGACGATGTTCCAGCCGATACGACCGCCCGTCATGTGATCCAGGGTGGACATTCGCCGGGCAAAGAGGAACGGCTGCTCATAGATAAGATTGCAGGTGACGCCGAAACCGAGGTTCTTCGTAACCGCGGCCATTGCCGGGATGACGATTGTTGGATCATTGGCCGGAAGCTGAACAGCGCCGCGCACGGCGGCGTCCGCACTGCCGCCATAAACGTCATAGACCCCCACCACGTCGGCAAAGAAGATTCCGTCGAACAGGCCTTGTTCCAGCTTACGCGCACAATCGGTCCAATATTGTAGATCATTGACGCGATATGATTGATCACGAGGATGTGTCCACATTCCCTGCTGGATGTGGCCTGGGCAAAACATATCGAAGGCGTTGAGATGTATTTCGCGTAACATAGGCACTCCTTCTCTTATCGATATCGGTCGAATTGTCCATCTTAATGAAACAGGTATGCCACTATGATGGACATTTGAGATATGTCAAGAGAGCTTTGAAAAGAAGGTTGGCTTGAAAGAGGGGCTTGGAAAAGCTGTGTCGTCGTGTCCCCAGTACGTGAAAAGCCCGAACGCTTCCGTCACTATATGATTACGCTCAGGGGATTCGAGACGACTCCATTCAGTAAAGAAAAGGCGGAAGGCACGGCAGCCTTCCGCCTGATCCGAGCGGCATGCAACGGTAAGAACGAGATTATGTCAGGCTTCTCTGAGCACGATCACAGCGTAGCGGCACTCGTCTGCCGTCTCGTTCGCGAAAGTACAATCGTTCGGTGGCCCCACTTCAAGGCAATCACCTTCATCCATCTGGTGCGTCGTCTCGCCCTCGATGAACACAAGTTCTCCCTTCAAGACCCACACCAGGTGCTTTCGATGTGCATAGGATGAAGCAGGAAACGAGGACCGCTTTCCCGGAGGCAGAACGACATCGATCACATCGATTGGAGTCGATGAACGGGGCGACACATGTGTTCGGATGTAGCCCGTAACGGGATCGACCCAGACGGGTTGCTGGCGCTTTCGCAAAAGCATCCCTTCCTGCGTCTCGGCACGGACCATGAGTGTGGACATGCTGATCTCGAATGCTCCCGAAAGACGTGCCAGTAGCATTGCGGTCGGGCTTGCATCCCCGCGCTCGACCTTGTGGATCATTGCCCGAGACACGCCTGACCGCTTCGCCAATTCTGTCAACGACCAACCGCGGAGTTCGCGCTCAATCTTTATGCGAGCGCCCAGCCGCTCATCAATGTTATCCAACATAATAGACTTTCTTGCCTCGTGCGCCAGACTCGGGAGTGAGCAATTTCCGCGGAGGGACGCCGGTTTTCACTTGAATTTCAGGATACGATAGAATATCGGTGTGCTCCACATCTGTTTGGAAAACGCGGCGCAGCGTGAACATCATAGTGGACAGTTTCGAGATATGGAAAATTCAATTGTAATCCGTCCGGCGCTTGAGGCCGACCTCCCAGCCATTCTCGATATCTATAATGAAGCGGTGCAAAACACCACCGCGATATGGAACGAGACACTTGTTGATTTGCCAAACCGAAGGATGTGGCTCGCCGATCGAATGGCGAAGAAGCATCCTGTGCTCGTAGCGGACAGGAACGGCGATGTCTTAGGGTACGCGACCTACGGAATCTGGCGGACAATCGAAGGCTTCCGGCAGACGATGGAACATTCAGTATACGTGCGAAAGGGCTCGCAAGGCGGAGGCATTGGCTCAAGCCTCATGCGCGCACTTATCTCGGAAGCGCAAGCTCGCCAGATTCATGTTCTTGTCGCATGCATTGAGGCGGAGAATTCCGGTTCGATCAAACTGCACGAGAAATTGGGCTTTAAGACAGTCGGAAAATTCAGCGAGGTCGGCCAAAAGTTCGGGCGGTGGCTTGATCTCCTGTGCATGCAGCTTCGACTTTAGGACAGCGCCGCACCTCCGGTTACAGCCTGAGACTTTGTCGACCGCTTCGAGCTTACAAGCCCACGGATCAGTGACGCCGTAGCGGGCGTGAAGCTGATCCGGAATGCAAAAGCTCGCCACCGCGCATCCGACTCCGTGACCAAGCTCCAGGTCTCCTCCGATATCACCTAGCTCGGTGCTGTCACGTTGTACTTGGCTTAACGGTTGACGGATAGCCGGACGTGATGAGCGCGCCGACCATCATTCTATAAGAACCACCGTTTCCCACCGCAGATCCATCGCCCATGCGGTCTGGCGCCAAAGAGGATTATCACCGATAAACTGCGCTCATACGGAGCGGCAAAGCCAGGTGTGATGCTGGCCGTTGAACATAGATCACACAAGGGCCTCAACAATCGTGCAGAAAATTCCCATCTGCGGCTGCGAAAACTAGAACGAATAATGCAAGGCTTCCGATCCGTCGGCGGCTTGCAACGATTCGTCTCGGTGTTTTCAGCGCTCAGAAATCATTCCGTCCCGTCGCACCAGAGCACTCTGCTCTCGCCACCCACATTCATCGCATCCGCGCTATGGCGCAATGGAAAGCAGCCGCGACCGGCGCAGCAGCCTGAGTTGAACTGAAAGCGCTTCGTCCGACCTCAGTGAAACAAGGTGACAACGCCGTCACGCGCATTGACGCGGCTTCCGGGTCTTCGGCGGAGTGCCCGAGCGGGGGAATTTACGACAATATGCGCACTGCTAGTCAATATCCGGTTTTTGGCGATGACGAACCACTACGTCTTTACGCCCGAGTTTTGTAACCCCTCCGCCGGCTCGGAGAAGGGGCAAGTTGAGAAGAACGTCCAAGATGCCGGCCACGGCTTTGGCAACAGATACCGGTCTTCCCGAACTTGCTGTCTTTGAACGTCTGGCTGGAAGAGCATTGCTAAGACCTGTGGCGGGAACAGCGCATGGCACCTGGCCCCCCGGTCTGTTGTCGCCAGGCTCTGTCAGTTGGAGTGGGGTCCCGCTTTTGGGGGATCAATGCGCGTGACTTTTCCAGAGCCAGTCGTGGAAGGTCGCGACCTCGTGGCGCCGCAGTGCCTTTGGGGCAGCTACGATGTAATAGGCCCATTTCACCGGCCAGCAAATTTCCGGTAACAGATGGACGAGGCGGCCGCTTTCCAGTTCCTGGGCGACCAGCGCCTTGCGCACCAGGGCGACGCCGCGCGCGGCGATCGCCGCTTGGATCACGGCGGCGGTGGAGTTGATCTTCAGGCCGCGCTCAGCCGGCACCTGGTTGGCGCCGGAACGGGAAAGCCAGTCGGCCCATGATGGGAAGTCGCCGCCCCGATGCGGCGTGCCGTCGTGGATCAGTGTCTGTTCGGCGATCCAGCCGGCGGTGACCTCGCGATCTTGAGGCAGCAGCCTGTTGTGGCAGACGGCGATGATCTCCTCGCCCATCAGGAAGGTCGATTTGACACCCTTCCATGTGCCGAGCCCGCAGCGAATGCCAATATCGGCTTCGCCTAAGGCAAGGTCACTGACCCGGTCGGAGACGTCGAGCCGGACGTCGATATTCGGGCAGTTCACGGAGAAATCGTCGAGGCGCGCCAGCAGCCAGTTGCCAACCAGCGCCTGCGAGGCGGTGACGACGACGACGGCACGCGCCTTGCGGCCGCGCAGCTTGCGCAAGCCCGCCTCCAGCAGGTCGAGCCCTTGAGCGATATCCTCGAGTGCATCCGCGGCCTCGTCGACCGGCGTCAGACGCTCGGTGCCGGAGCGGCTGCGCTTAAACAGCGGATAGCCCACCCAATCCTCCAGCGAACGCACGAGCTGGCCGACGGCGGGCGGCGTCACGTCGAGCTCGCTTGCCGCGCCGACAAAGCTGCCGTGTCTTGCCGAGGCCTCCAGTGCCTGGAGCGATCGCAGTCTGGTCAGGTTTCTCATCGCGCCCACGCAAAGATTTTCTTTCTTTGCGGTATGGCCGGTTTTCCTCGTCAATGCAATCGCGGGCGCTAGAGTCTTCGCCAGACGAGAGGATTGACGAATGATGCTTGAGGGAAAGACGGCGCTGATCACCGGCGGTTCGAGCGGGATCGGCCTTGCCGCCGCGAAGGCGCTGCGCGCCAACGGCGCTCGCGTGGCGATCACCGGCCGCTCGCAGGAAAAACTCGATCTGGCCGCTGCCGAGATTGGCGGCGACGCACTGGCGATCCAGGCGGACGTGTCCTCGATCGACGATCTGGGCCGGGTCAAGAGCGTGCTTCAGGATGCGTTCGGATCGCTCGACATCCTGTTTGCCAATGCGGGCGTGGCACTCGGCACGCCGCTTGCGACGGCGGACGAGGCGACCTATCACAGGATTATGGACGTGAACGTGAAGGGCGTATTCTTCACCGTGCGGGCCGTCCTGCCGCTGATGCGCCCGGGCGGATCGATCGTGCTCAACACCTCCTGGCTGAATCAGGTGGGCACGCCCGGCCGGGCGATCCTCTCGGCCTCGAAGGCGGCGGTTCGCTCCTTTGCCCGAACCATGTCGGCCGAGCTCATCGACCGGAAGATCAGGGTGAACGCCGTCAGCCCCGGCTCGATCGAAACGCCGATCCACCGCGCCAGGGACCAGAGCGAGGAAGAGTTCCGCGCCTATGCGGAACGCGTCGGCGCGCAGGTGCCGCTCGGGCGCATGGGCAGACCGGAAGAGATCGCCGCCGCCGTGCTCTTCCTGGCAAGCGACGCTTCGAGCTATATGCTCGGCGCAGAGATCGTCGTCGATGGCGGCAGATCGGAGCTTTGACATGCTGCTGAACGAAGATCTTTCCCGACGCACGCTCGTCCATGCCGCGGCACTCGAGTGGATGCCAAGCCCCGCCAAGGGAGTCAACCGGCGCATGCTCTTCAGGATCGGGGAAGAGAAGGCGCGGGCCACCTCGATCGTCCGCTACGCCGCGGGCAGCCGTTTTGCCCATCACGCGCATCCGGGCGGCGAGGAATTTCTGGTTCTCGACGGGGTCTTCCAGGATGACGGCGGCGATTTTCCGATGGGCGCCTATGTCCGCAATCCGCCCGGCAGCGGCCACGCGCCGCAAAGCGAGGACGGCTGCACCATTCTGGTGAAGCTGTGGCAATTCAAGGCGGATGATCGCGAGCGGGTGGTGATCATGCCTGGCGAAGGCGAAGCGGGCAAATTGCGTGCCGGTGTCGCCTCATCGAAAATTCTCTTCGAGGGTGCGAGCGAGCGGGTGATGCTGGAGACATGGCAGCCGAAGGCGCAGGTGACGATCGCCAATTTCCAGGGGCTCGAGCTGCTGGTGCTCGACGGCGCTTTCAGCGGGGCGGGCGAGGCTTTGGGACGCTGGAGCTGGCTGCGGCTCCCAGCGGAACAACATCTGCATGCGAAAATCCGGCCGGAGGGTGCGCGGGTGTGGTACAAAGCTGCGCCGCTTCTGCACGCGGATGTCTGCGCCTTCGACAATCCTCAATCCCCCTCCCAATCCCCCGGAAGCAACATATGAAAACCTGCCAAATCGCCGTCGTCGGCGCCGGTCTCTCCGGCCTCTATGCCGCGCGTTCGCTGAACGCTGCCGGCCTTGACGTCATTGTCCTCGAAGCGCGCGACCGTCTTGGCGGCCGCATCCTGACGACGGGCGAGGATGGTCTCTCCAGCGAGGATGGCTTCGACCTCGGCCCCTCCTGGTACTGGCCGCAGATGCAGCCGGCAATGGCGACGCTCGTCGGCCAGCTCGGGCTTTCATTCTTCTGCCAGAACGGCGAGGGCGACGTGATTTTCGAGCGCATGTCGCGTGAGAGGCCGCAGCGCTACAGCCCGACATCTATGGAACAGCAATCGATGCGGCTTGCCGGTGGCACTGCCGCCCTGGTGCGGGCGCTCGCCGCCGATCTTCCCGCCGGCCGCATCCTGCGCGGTGCGAAGGTGACGGCGATGGTGCTTGCCGATGCCGGCATCGAACTGAGCGTGGAAACGGGCGAGGAGAGCGCGTCTCTGTTGCTGGCCGAGCATGTGATCGCCGCCCTGCCCCCGCGGCTTCTCGAAGCGACGGTGCGTTTTACGCCGGCGCAGGAGCCCAAGACCGCCGCACGCTGGCGCGACATGGCGACGTGGATGGCGCCGCATGCGAAATTCTTTGCGATCTACGACCAGCCCTTCTGGCGCACGGACGGCCTCTCCGGCACGGCACAGAGCATGGTCGGGCCGATGGTTGAAATCCACGACGCGACGACGGCATCCGGCAAGGCGGCGCTGTTCGGCTTTCTTGGCGTCGGAGCGGAGCAGCGTCGCGCAGCAACCGGCGAGCAGGCGTTGAAAGAGGCCTGCCTCACGCAGTTGGCGCGGCTCTTCGGCCCGCAGGCGCTCAAGCCCCTTGCCACCATTCTCAAGGATTGGGCCGCCGATCCGCTGACGGCGACCGCCGCCGACCGCACGGGCGGCGCCCATCCTGTGGCCGGAAGCAAGGAGTGGGTCTCAGGCCCGTGGAAAGATCGTCTATTCCTCGCCGGCAGCGAGACAAGCCCTTCCGAGCCTGGCTATCTCTCTGGCGCCGTCACTGCCGCCGAGGAGGCAGTAACCAAAATCCTGTCGGAAATCCATCGCCAATAAATCGGCGCATCGAAACGAGCCGCCGCCAATGCCAATGTGGGCAATGGCCGGGCCAAGGCCTCCCGTTCGCCAGCAGCAAAGATGGCCAAGACGGTAGGCGCGCCACAGCGCCGCGCCGGTCGACGGGAGGCGGCTATGGCTCTTCGCCCCTATTGGAAAGGCTATCTGAAGCTTTCGTTGGTCACCTGTCCCGTGCAGTTGATGCCGGCGACCTCGGAAAGCGAAAAGGTCCGTTTCCAGTCGGTGAGGAGGCGTTCTCCGTCATCCGCGACGCCATGGGCGCAGAGAATGGTTGGCATATCAAGGCTGGTGGTTTCGCGG
>NZ_HF536778.1:271589-372426 GCF_000312665.1 Rhizobium mesoamericanum STM3625
TCGATGGCGACCACTATCTTTGCGCGGATCAATGTGGCGAAGAGCATCAACCGGGTCGATACCGTTCCGACCCTCGACGGTCAGAGGATGCGGCTGAAGAAGGACTTCGCCCTCAGTGTTTGAGGTCTCGCTATCAGTTCATCAGGCGGCCCCTGTTCAACTATCACGCCACCGTCCATGAAAGTCACCATATCCGCAACTTCTCGGGCAAATCCGATTTCGTGAGTCACTACAACCATTGTCATGCCTTCTGACGCTAGTTCCTTCATGACATTGAGAACCTCGCCGACCAGTTCGGGGTCCAATGCACTCGTAGGCTCGTCGAACAGTATCAGCTTTGGCTGCATGGCAAGAGCCCGCGCGATGGCGACACGCTGTTGCTGCCCCCCAGAAAGAGTGCGGGGATAGGCGTTGCGCTTGTTTTCCAGACCGACCTTCTTGAGAAGACTTTCCGCGTAGTCGGTCGCCTCGCGCTTGGACTGTTTTCTCACTCCGACCGGGGCTTCGATCAAGTTTTCGACGACTGTCATGTGCGGAAACAGGTTGAAGCTCTGGAACACCATTCCGATATCCGCGCGGATCTTGGCGATCTCTCGCGGCCGGAGCTCGTAGAGCTTATTGTTGCGTTCCCGATATCCGACGAGGCTCCCACCCACCGAGAGGTGGCCGCCATCGATGCGCTCCAAATGGTTCATGCAGCGTAGGAAAGTGCTCTTCCCCGATCCCGAAGGACCCAAGATGCAAGAGACTTGGCCATACGGAACATCGAAATTGATGTCCTTGAGGACCTCAAGGTGTCCAAAAGATTTTCGCACTCCTCGTGCAGAGACGGCGTTTTGCGGATTGATCTGACCAGAGCGGGAATCACGCATTGGAATTCTCCTCGGCAGTCGACGAGGCCTTTATGGTACCCCGAAGCTCACTGCGACCGAAGTGTCTTTCGAGGAAGAACTGAACGAAGGACAGGATCGTAGTCAGCACCAGATACCAGACCGACGCTACAATCAGCAGAGGGATAGTCTGGAAGTTGGTGGAGTAGATCAGCTGAGCTGAGTAGAGCAGCTCCTGCATCGCGATCACGCTTACCAACGACGTTGTCTTGAGCATACCGATCAGCTGGTTCCCCGTGGGCGGGACAATGACGCGCATCGCCTGAGGCAGAATGATCCGGAAAAGAATTCGCGGTCCGGTCATTCCGAGCGCTTCAGCGGCTTCGCGTTGTCCTTGAGGGACTGCATTCAGTCCCGAGCGGACGATTTCGGACATGTACGCACCCTCGTTAAGCCCGAGGCCCAAGACTGCTGCTACGTAAATCGTGATATATTGGTTTGCGTCGAGACTTGCGAAAGTCGGGCCGAAGGGAAATCCGATGTCGATTGTCGGATACAATGCTGACAGGTTGTACCAGAAGATGAGCTGCACGAGCAGCGGCGATCCGCGGAAGAGCCAAGCGTAGGCGGAAGCGAAACGCGAGAGTAACGGGTTTTTTGAAATTCGCATGATCGCGAGCACAGTGCCGAGCGACGTGCCTATCAACATGGCAGCTATCGTCAACCAGATCGTCGCATAAAGTCCCTGGAGTATGGACGGATCAAAAATGTACTGCCAAACCACGTCCCACTTGAAACGAGGATTGGTGACCATCGAGGTTGCGCAGGCAAATACAATGAGCCCGATAATACACGCGGCGGTCCACCGCCCGTAGTGTTTGAGAGGAACTACCTGCATTTCCGCGAAATCGGGGGCAGCCCGATGCGTATCACTGATTATCGACATCGCCAACTCCCTGAGACTTCTCATAATACCGGCTGCCGAGAGCCCGGCCGGCTGCGGAGCGGTCACCCACGGCGTGTGGATGACCGCATTTGAGTTAGTAGGTCGGCGGGGTCGAGCTAGCGTCGTAGATTTCGGACTTGGTGATTGCTCCGAAGCCCGCATGATTGGCATCAAGAATCTTCTGGTACTCACCGGATTCAATCAGAGAGTCCATTGCTTCCTTTACTGCCTCGTTCAGCCCCTTTGCACGATCTCCCCTGGAAACAGCGATCGCGGTCACGCCACCACCGATCTGCCCGTTCACGGCAAGACCAGGGTTGCCGCTCAGAGCTTCTTCGACCGCACCTCGGTCGGCGTACACAGCATTGACACGACCGCTCGTAACAGCCAAAACTGCATTAGCCGTTGAAGGAAATGCGCTGATTTTTATGGGCTTGTCGCACTTCTCAGCCTCCTTGGTAAGGGTTGCAAGTTCGACGGATCCCGCCATAGACGCGACTGACTTACCGCACATGTCGGCAACCTTGACCGGCTTGAGGTTGCTATCATTCTTCACAAGGAATGAGCTGAATGTG
The DNA here is from genome assembly GCF_000312665.1 of Rhizobium mesoamericanum STM3625. Lineage (GTDB taxonomy): Bacteria > Pseudomonadota > Alphaproteobacteria > Rhizobiales > Rhizobiaceae > Rhizobium > Rhizobium mesoamericanum. The sequence continues at coordinate 273,941 of NZ_HF536778.1, forward strand.
TGCCAGCTGGTAACCATGTCGACCACCTTGAGACGCTCCGCAGTGACGTAGAACTCACCGAACGACAAGTCATATTTCTTAGCCGCCATTCCGGCGAGGGCGGCGGTGAATGGTACGAGCGAAAACTCGGCCTTCAAGCCGAGCTTCTTTGAGACCGCCATAGCAAGATCGGGATCAATGCCCTTGAGCGCCGCGCCGTCCTTATAAGCGAATGGCTTCCCCTGATCCGGAATAGCTATCCGCAGTACTCCCGACTTCTGCACCTCCTGAGACAGCGCTGCCTTCGCGTCTTGCGCTCGGGCCACGACAGGACCCAGTGCGGTTCCTGCCAATGCACATGCTGCGAGCAGCAGATTTCTCCAGCGTGTCTTGTTCATGTACCCCTCCAATATTGGTTCTATTTCCCGCGCCGGCAGCTCATAGCCCCGGCGACTTCGATACCATACTAGCAAGTTTAAAAATTTGTCCAGCGAGTGCTTTTTAATTTTGATAATAATGTTGCGATCATTCGATAGGGTGCGTCTTCAGGCAACCAGTCAACCGAGGCGTTAGACGTTAAAGAAACAGGAAAAGGTTAAGCGGAATCGCCGCGAGGTTCGAAGGCAATAGCTCGTTGTTAGCTCCGAGTCGCAAGCCGCCAGCCGCACGCTATGTTACGAACTTTCTCGCGGATTAGCGGTTGCGTTTATCGATGGGTCACTAATCGCGGGAAATTGCCTTCGTCAGTGCCACGGGTTTTAAACTGCTCCACAAGGGAGCTGAGGGACTGCGCTTCTCGATGAAGGCCGGCGCTCGCTGCCGTCGTCTCTTCCACCATCGCAGCATTGCGTTGAGTGAATTCGTCCAGCTGGCCAACGGCATTGTTGATTTCGCGAAGGCCAGTTGCCTGCTCCGAGGCAGACGCAGAAATCTGCCTGATCACATCATTGATCTGCGCAACCTGGAGGGCGATGCCACGCAGAGCGTCACCCGCTGACGCCACGAGGGCGGCGCCGGTCGCGACTTGAGACGACGAATTTTGAACCAGTAATTTTATTTCCTTTGCCGCGGCAGCGGAGCGTTGCGCAAGTTCACGCACCTCCTGTGCGACGACTGCGAACCCCTTACCGGCCTCGCCGGCGCGGGCCGCTTCCACTCCGGCGTTCAGCGCCAGCAGGTTAGTCTGGAATGCTATTTCATCGATAACACCGATGATGCGACCTACTTCCTTCGACGATTGCTCGATGTCTTGCATGGCTTCAATTGCTCGGAGAACCACCTGCGCCGATCGCTCCGCATCGCTGCTGGCATTACCGACGGTGGCTGCTGCCTGCTTTGCGTGGTCTGCGCCCGCGTTGATCTGTACAGTTAACTGATTTAGCGCTGCAGCGGTCTCCTCGAGGTTTGCTGCTTGCTGTTCGGTTCGCTTTGACAGGTTGTTCGCCGCCGAACTGATATTCTTGGAGCCAGCGCTAATGGTAACGACTGCGGTACTGACCTTACTCACCAGGTCGATGAGGCCATCCACTGCGGAATTGAAGTCGACGCGGAGCTGATCGTAGCTCGCCTCGAACGTTTGGCGAATACGGTACGTTAGGTCGCCGGCCGCTAGGTGCCTAAGTCCTTCACCGAGCGATCGCACCACTTCCCGTTGAACCGCCTCCGCGCGCTGGTGCTCGTTATCGCGTTGGGCTCTTTCTTCGTCAGCCGCAGTGCGCTCCAGTTCCGCCCTAACTTCGATTTCCTTGCCGCGCGCGAGGCCGTTCCTGAAGCCCTCGAGCGCCTTAGCCACAGAGCCGATTTCGTCACCTCTATTCTGGCCAGAGACTTCGCTTTCGTAATCGCCATCAGACAAACTGCCCACCGCGGTGACAAGGTTCGAGATTGGATGTCGAACGAATACGCGTATCGCCACGTAAAGTCCGGCGATGACGGTCAGCATGACGCAGAAGCCAGCCGCGAGCATCAGAAGTGTCTGATCGCGGACCGGGACACCAATAGCTGAGCTCGGAACATCGAGGACCAGCGTCCATTTCGCCCCAAGGCCAGGCAGGTCGAACGGGTACGCAATTCGCGTAAATTGGATATCACCTTCGCCTACCTGTCCGACTTCGAATGGAAGGTCGCTAACCGTGGCCGCTTCGATACGTTCCTTCTGCGCCCCATCGTACGGTTGCATCAGGTCCGCTTCGTGCGCCCCGACGAGCCACCTCATATCTTGTGATATAAGCATCACGCGGCCCGAGCCGAACGGCCTGGCCTTCGCAACTTGTTCGGAAAGACTTTCGAGCGAGACGTCAATTCCAGCAACCCCGATCAGGTTGCCTGCCGAGAAGACAGGGTGAGCAATGGTGACCATCAGAATTCCGGAGGTCTCTCCTGAACCGATGGTCGGGACGCCCATAAGCGCATGGCCGGCCTTGGCTGTAGAAGCGAACCAGTCATCGTTAACACTGAACGGAAATGCCGACAGGCCAAGGGTGCCGTCTTGGTTGCGGGTCCAGTAAGGACTAAGATGACCGTCCTCATTTGCGCCAAGGTCGGTTCGGTTCTTCACCTCATCGCGTTAGCCGTCGAACGCCTTATCCGCTTCGGCAAAGTAGCTGCCAAGAGCGAGGGGGTTCGTCATGTTCGCCTTGAGCATGCTGATCAAACCCTTTCGGTCCAGTGTATGCTCGCCATGGCCGTTGCCGATGGAGGCGGCTGTCGCGCCGACTGAGCCATTGAGAAGCGAGATTTCGCTAACGATCTCCGAAGCGATGGCTCTCGCCTCGGTAGAAGCAATCCGAGTTACCAGATCCGACACTCTGTGCCGAGTTTCGAAGATGAGCACGGCATTGGATGCGACCAGAACTGTAGAGATGATCGTGCCAGTTACCAGAAGCAGCTTTGTCGCCAAGGAAATGTTTTTGAATTTTCGCATCTCGCTCTCCCGTGAGCATCAGTTCGTGCGCCATCGGGATTGATGGCTGAGATGGACGTGAGTTTGCTTAGGCGCACTTAAATATTTACTAAACTTATTCGTACGCAGAAAATACTTATACGTACGCACTGCGACAGGCGCGCTGATTTCGATACCGAGCAAAGAAGGCAGCGCGTAGTGGAACCAGATCAGACTTACCAACAACGGCGTGCAGCGGAACAGCTTCTGTTAATGCGACCAAAGACCACGCGAGAAGCCGAATTTCGGACATCCTGACGAAGGCCCGCTTGCCCAAAGAAAAGCCACCGGCGATGGTAAGGAGGTAAAGACGACGGTGTAAAGGAGCCCGCTCAGCAAGAGACCGCGATACTCGAATATTACGTTCAGATTCCAAGCGTACGTTCAGCGTCCCGATTATTAATGTATGAGCAGGCAAACCAAAAATACGATCGCTTAAGCGATATATCGAACCACGCGACCGAGGGACGGGACTGCCCAGACGGCTGCTCCTCATGCAATGAAATGAGCGCCTTAAGCAGCCGGGCTATTAATTCCAATAAACCCTGTTAAAGCGGCCCATAGATAGGCGAAAACGCCTGCCCAACTATCTTCCCCCTCCTGCGAGGCGACGGCCGATTTGAGATCGGCCGTTTTCTCCCCGCGAAGCGGCACTCCTTCGTGGCTTGTCTCCGGGTAGATCATGCTGAAGCCACCGCCCATCGCAATGGCACACCGACTTTCGTCATTATCCGTCACGCTCGCTCTCCCGTTAAACAAATTAGCTAGACGAAGTCGCTCAAATCGCAGGAAGTTTTCCGAACCACGGTAGGGCTTCCTCCAATCGTGCTGACAGCCGCAAAAGACTGTCTTCCGCACCGAATGGTGCGATCAGTTGAACGCCGATGGGAAGGTCCGATGAAGACCAGTGCAGCGGCACGCTCGCTGCGGGCTGCCCGGACGCATTGATGATCGCAAGGAAGGTCGCGTACCGGCTGATTTTCGTGCGGAAACTGAAGAAGTCATCGTCCATGTTGATCGCGCCAAGCTCTGCAGGTGGTTGCATCAACGTCGGCGTGAGAATGAAATCGAAGTCCTGGAGATAGTTTTCGAGCTGACGACCGATCGTGTGGAAACGTGTTATCGCCAGTGCATAGGTTTCCGCGCTTAGCGTTTTACCCCTCTGATAAGCATCCAAGATGGCCGGCTCGAGCTTCTGCTCCCAGCCCGATCCCAAATTGTTGCGGACTTTCCCGTTGACCGAAACGGTAACGTTGGCCGCCATCACATTGATTTGCGCTTCCACGAACTTCGAGAACTGGATTGGCGGCAACGGAGATTCTACCACTTCGTGGCCCATGCTCTCCAGCAGGGTCTTCGCCGTGATAAGCGCGGCGATGCAATCTTCGTGGACTGGAATGTCTTCGAAACCAACTTTCCACGTTGCGATTCGTAAAGGTCTTGCGAAAGGCTTGTCCAAATTTTCGAGGTAGGCCCCCCTTTTTGGCGGAGCCGCATAGGGTGCCCCGATCTCCATTCCGGCAATGCCATCGAGGGCTGCTGCGGTATCTCTGACCGAGCGGGACAACACGCCGTCGGTCGCGAGACCGCCCCACCCCTCACCCCTGGCCGGACCTGTCGGGACCAAACCGCGCGATGGCTTGAGGCCGTAGATCCCACAGCACGAGGCTGGAATGCGAATTGAACCACCGCCATCACTAGCGTGAGCAAGAGGCACGATGCCTGCTGCGATCGCAGCGGCTGCCCCGCCGCTCGATCCCCCGGTCGAGCGCGCGAGATCCCAGGGGTTGCGCGTTGGACCGCCATTCTGGATTGCCTCCGTGGTTGGAGCCATGCTGAACTCGGGAACAGTCGTTCGCGCGAACGGAACAAGCCCGTCATCCAGAAATCGACTAGTCAAGGTCGAGTTGAAGTTGATTTCGGTCCCCTCGAACAGTCGGGAGCCCAGCGAGTTGGTCAGCGCAGGATAGCCTAGCCCCGAGTCCTTCAACAAGAAGGGCAGTGCACCGAAATGCCCTTTGAGGGTCGCCGCTCGCGCGGTCTCGCGAGCCTGCTGGTAATTCGCGTTGCAAAGCGCGTTGATCTTGGGATTGATCTGCTCCGCCCGGTCGATGGCGCAATCCATCAACTCCAGCGGGGTCACCTCCTTCTCACAAAGCATCCTGGCGAAATCGAGACCGTCGTGCTTCCTATAATCGCTGTTGTTCATTTTGTCTTTTCCCGCGTTTCTCGGTGCTTCAAGCAGCTGCTAGCGCGTCTTCCGCACGGGCTTTGAGAGCCTTTTTGTCCACCTTTCCGGTCTTGCCCTGGGGCAGTTCGGACTCGAAGTAGATCGTGCGCGGGACTTTGAAATCGGAGAGCTTCTGGTCCAGGTACGCGATGAGCTCCTCAGGGCTGAGAACCGTGTTCGCGCGCAGTACGACGAAGGCGATCGGAACTTCCCCGAAAATGCGATCGAGGACACTGACGACCGCCGCGTCCTGCACGGATGGATGACTGATGATTGTCTGTTCTACTTCCGCGGGTGAGATATTGTGGCCACCTCGGATAATAATGTCCTTGATCCGCCCGACTATGTAGTAGAACCCGTCCTTATCCTGCCTGACGAGATCTCCTGTTCTAAAGAGTCCGTCCTGCAACGCAGCGGCTGTCATCGCTTCGTCTTTAGCGTATCGCTTGACCGTAGACGGACCGCGCACATAAGCTTCGCCGGCCTCGCCCAGCTCGCATTCGGTACCGTCTGGGTTCATGATCTTGACTGTGACGCCCGGACCGGCCCTTCCGATAGCTCCCGCCGGAAGAGGGGTTGGGTCATCGTAGTAGCGACCAAAGACAGGCGTGACCTCTGTAAGCGCGTAATAGTTCTGCAACGGTTTGCCGAATTTAGCCTCGAACCGGGCCGACACCGCCTCCGGGAGAGGCGCCCCCGAACAGATGAGCAGCCTGCTATTCGACAAGTCGAAAGATAGATCACGTTGTTCGCAATACTCCATCATCATGGAAAACATTGTTGGCACGCCGTGATAGACGGTCACCGAATAGGTGTTGAAAGCCTCGAGCACGTCGCGAGGGTGGAAGCGGCGCAAGAGAACTACGGTTCCGCCGACAGATAAAGCGGTTGCAGCCGCGGTTGATAATCCGAAAATATAACCCAGCGGCAGAGCGACCAAGGTGACGTCATTATCCGAGACGCCCCACATCGTGGACAGCGACGCTGCCACGCCGATCTGGCACCGTTGGTCCAACACCACGGCCTTCTGATTGCCTGTCGTGCCGGACGAGTAGGTAATGATGAAGTCGTCCTCGACATCAATTCTGGCGTGAGGATGCTCAGCTATAGATGGCTCTGCGGTGAGTTCGGAAATGGGAAGCAGCTTGTCTTCCGGCACCGCCTGCCTCGCGATTTCCTTAACGTAGTCGTCAAAGAAGAGGACCTTTGCGCCACTGTGCTTGAAGTTGTAAGCGACCTCCGGAGCCGTCAGGTTTGGGTTTACGGGAACAAACACCGCGCCGATCTTTGCAGCGGCGTAATAGCAATAAATCTGCTCCGGATGGTTCTGTCCAAAAACGGCGAAAACGTCGCCTTTCCCAATACCAAGAGATGACAAACGCGCGATAACATCTTCAATACGGGACAAAAGCAACGCGTAGCCAATGGCTTCGCCTTCGTGGACGATCGCAATCTTCTCCATGCGCCCCCGAGCCGCCGCCAATAGTACGTTGTAAACCGACGAAAAGGGTGTTTGGTGTTCCATTAGGTATTCCTAGGAAGGCGGTTGGGTTCGTTGGTAGAGGAGGATTTAAGAATTGAGGGCGACCGGTTCTGCACTTCGTCCGCTACGGTCCGGAAGACTACCCCCGGAGTTGTAGCCATGTAATCGATCAGTCTTCCAAGCATATTGAGGCGGGGGCCACGTCCTATTACTTGCGGATGCATAGTAAGGGTGAAGACCCCGTCTCCTAAGCTGTGGCAGAAATCAAACTCTTCTCTCCACAGTTCGAAGACTTCCCCAGGCGTCCGCAACCCGAGATACATTGGCTTATTGAGAAACGTGAAATGAGGAAAATCGTCGAGTTCCCAGGCGACAGGGACCTCGATCACATTGCTCGGCTCTCCCAGTTGGTAGTCGTCTTCGGTCGCGACGTAGTTCTTGCGCGCTCTGTATGGCTGAAAGTCGTCGGCCATCATGCTCGAGTCATAGAGGATCCCTCTCTCCTCGAGGATCGATATCGAATCCGGAGTGAGGTCCCACGCTGGAGACCTGTAGCCTACGGGGTTGTAGTCTTCGCCCAAAACTCCACGAAGCTTCTTGATCGAGCGGTCGATGAGCCTTTCTTCCTCGGCACGGGAAAGGCCTACTGGGGTCTCGTGACAATAGCCGTGAAGCGCGATCTCGTGTCCAAGCTCGCGGATTCGGCCTGTCTCGGTTGGAAACGCCCCTGCGGTATGCGATGGCACGAAAAATGTTGCGGGAATGCTGTTCCGAGTGAGCAGGTCAAGCACTCTCGGCAGTCCCACAAGCGCACCAAACTCGCCCCGTGAAAGGGGCGTGGCGCTTATTTGGCGCATGGTGCTGATCCATAGCGATACCGCGTCAAAATCGAAAGTCAGACAGACCGTCGTCATATTGCCTCCGGACCTAGACTCACCTTTTGTACTAAGGCGTATTATTTCCGTCCTATGAGTATCCCTACCCAGATTGGCTGCACATTGCAAGTCGAACATGCCGGCGCGCACAAAATACATTCTCCCTAGTATTTTTCAGTACGGTGGCGGGTGTGTAACTCAAGGCGCCCCCAGTCTCTTGCTATCTCGTTCCTTTGGGCTTTCTCTGGAAGGTGCGAAGAAATCCACGGCGGATTGTACGCAAAAGGCAGCTTCACATTCTTGACAGAATGTTTTTCGTATCCGAGGGTACGCGTGCGATAAAGGTCGCAATTAAGGACAATTGGGAGAGCTGCGCGCAATGAACAGTGATCAATCATTTCTCATTACCCGTCGCAATTTCGTGGCGAGTTCACTGGCGGCCGCAGGGGGAGCCGTCACGATGGGTATTCCGATCTCTAGCTGGGCAGCCGGGAAAGCACCGGTCGCCACCACCGTCAACGGACCCGTTTTGGGCTATGCCACTGCGAACGTTAACGTCTTCAAGGGTATCCCGTACGGCGCACCAACCGGCGGCAGCGCACGATTCAAGCGCTCCACGCATCCCAGCCCGTGGTCAGAGCCCCGCGTGACCCATGCGGTAGGCGACCCGTGCTACCAGATCAACGAAGACTGGAAGGGGTGGGTCGACAACCGAAACGGCAGCGAAGACTGCCTGGTGCTCAACGTCTGGTCGCCGATCGGAGCAGAGCGCAAACCCGTAATGGTCTTCCTTCATGGCGGCGCTTACAGATTTGGCTCGGGCGGAGCGCAGCTCTACGACGGAGAGAACCTGTCGGAGCGCGGTGACGTTGTCGTCGTGACCGTCAATCACCGGCTTCACGCACTTGGCTTCACGTATTTCGCCGACCTCGCGCCTCAAGCTGGTTTCGCCACGAATGTTGGACTTCTCGATCTGGTCGACGCGCTTGAATGGGTGAAAGCCAACATCGCTCAGTTTGGCGGAGACCCGGGTAATGTCACCATCTTCGGCGAGTCGGGAGGCGGCGGCAAGGTTTCATGCTTGATGGCCATGCCCTCTGCAAAAGGTCTCTTTCATCGCGCAATCGTGCAGAGCGGCGCGCAGCGAAGGTTGAGGACTCGGGAAGAGGCGACCAAGGATACGATCGCACTTCTGAAAGAGCTGAACCTGGGGGAGAAGGATGCGGTCAAGCTAACCGACGTTCCGGTCGAAAAGCTGTTCGCTGCGTTCAAAAAGGTTCTGGAAGACGGCAGCTCTGCGCCTGAACTTCCCACGGCATTCTCTCCGGTTATGGACGGTGAGATTCTACCCTGGAATCCAACCGACGACGAGGCCCTCAAGCTATCGAGCAGCGTCCCGAAAATGTATGGTACGAACGCCCACGAGACAGCCTATTATCTGGATTTCGCGGGGCTTCTTACCGTTCCAAAATCGGACGACGATGTTGTCCGCGACACGGCAGCATTCTTCAAGACGAAGTTCAAGCCCGAGCATAGCGCCGAGATCGCTAAGCTTCTAGCGGATTACAAAGCAAGATCCCCTAATGAGCCCTTGGACCGGATCAAGGGAAGGATAATTTCAGACCTATGGATGGCATCGGATGCAGTGAAGGCTGCGACCCGGGCATCGTTGGACGCCTCGGCTGCTCCGGTTTATCACTACATGTTCACATGGGAGGAGCCCTACAAGGGTGACTTCTGGTCGATCCACGGCGCTGAGCTATTGTTTGTCTTCGGCCGGGTGGACGCGGATGAAATGTGGGGCGAAGCGGGTGCGCCGACTGCCAGGGCTGATCGAGACCCGGAAGGAATGAGGTATATTTTGCGCGACGACATCATCTCCGCGTGGACGTCGTTCGCCAAGGACGGCAAACCACACCTCAAGGACAAGACGGAGTGGACCGCGTTTGACGCGGAGGGACTACGAAGCATGGTTTTTGGCAAAATCTCTGCGCTTGAATCCGATATCTTCGGTCCGAGAACACGGGAGCTGTTCTCCAGGATCGAGCTTGGTGTAGGAGCGTGACAACGCGGACCACGGGACGAACTGTCCCGTGGCCGGCCTTTTCCATCACGGAACGACGGCGATAACTTCAATCTCCGCGAACAGCCTTGGATCGTAGAGACCCGCCTGAACCATGACGCTGGCAGGCGGGCACTCCTGATTGTAGTGCAGGGCTCGGACCTCCTTGATCGTTCTGAGCAACTCCGGTGAGAACTCGCGGACGAAGCAAGTCGTTCGCGCCACGTGCTCGAAGCCCAGACCCGCCTTCTCGAGCGTACGCTTGAGATTCTCGAACATTGCGATGACCTGATCCTCAATAGAACTTGTTACCGGCTCTCCAGACGCGTCCAGGCCACAGTGACCTCCGGACACAAAGAACCCTGAGCCCTTGATCAACATTCCCTGCGAGAGACCTGGCCATTCAGCCTCCGGCGGATTCACTGCGGTCAACATTGGTGTCACATCCTTTACCTTAAGTTTGAAGCAAGCCGCGCTGTGGTGCACGCCAAGGAGACTGATAAAGATATTTTGCATACTTGTCAGTATGTCATCGGCCGCTAATTTTGTCTGCGGACGTATGCACGATAAATTTTTTGGATTTCTTTATATACTCTTGAGTATGTTTATCGCATCTTCTAGTATGTGGACGCTCGCCTTCGATGCCGAGATCGACGGAGTACTGGCCCGAAAGAGGTGCCGCAGAGACATCGGCAGGTTGCAGCGACTTCTTTGAACACTTTACGATGGGGATTGCATGCCAAAAGGAACACCGTCCCACTGGGTAACCGGGGTCAGCGAAATTTCCGAGTCCGACATTTTCATTCGCGGGTATGCGATGAACGAGCTTGTCGGGACGGTTCCGTTCTCAGCCATCACCTACTTGCTGATCCGCGGCGAATTACCCACACCCGGCCAAGCCCGTATGATGGACGTCATTCTCTCGTCCATTCTCGACTACGGTTTGCAGAAGTCTGGAACTGTCGCTGCTCGTGCGGTCGTCTCCGTAAACCCGGTGATGACCGCGGGGCTTGGCGCTGCCGTTCTAGCTGCCGGCGAGTACGCCTTGTCTCCGGAGGACACGGGTCGATTCATTGCTGAAACTTTCGCCAAATGGCAAGCGAGCGGGAAGTCTAAGGAAGAGGCCGCAACCGCGCTCGTGAGCGAACTCCGTGCGGCTAAGAAGAGGGTACCGGGGTTTGGTCACCAGGTATTTCGGTATGTCGATCCGCGTTCGCAGCGGCTGAAGGCTCTGGCAAAAGAGCAAGGCGTCTGGGGTGAGGCCATTGAGTGGTACGAGGCGGTCCATAAGGCGTTTCAAGATGCGACCAACAAGCCGGAACTTGTATTGAACGATGTCGGAATGCTCGCGGCGATCATGGTTCAGATGGGCTTTACGCCGCAGGAGATGTGCGGCCTCGCCCTGCTGTCGACGATGCCGGGATTGATCGCCCACGTGTCGGAAGAGCTTCAGTCAGGTGTCCGCAATCGACTCATCCCAGATTCTCACGTCGAATACGAAACCCCGAGGCGGGATCTTGCGGGTGAACTCACAAAGTTGGGATGGCGGTAAAGCAGCAAGCCGGCAATCGAATGTCACCCGTGCCGTACTGCTCGCTTGACATAGCAAACCGGCTAGTAGAAAATACATTCTGCGCAGTATGTCACGAAGACTTGGGCATATTCGTTCGGCCCCACGAACAGTTCAGCGCCGCGGCGCATATGGAGGGAATTAATGGATACGACACTTGAACGCCCGACTTTGATTGTTGGACCGAACGCGATGTTCTTCGACGACTTTAAGGTGGGGCAGGAGTGGACGACGCCGCGCCGGACCATCACCGAGACCGACATCGTCATGTTCGCCGCTCTTACCGGTGATCATAATCCTGTCCATACCGACGAGATTTTCGCTCAGTCCACTCCGTTCGGTGCTCGTATTCTCCATGGGCCTGCGGTTTTCGCGATCGTTACAGGTCTTGAATTCCGTCTAGGCATTAAGGAAGGCACCGCGATTGCATTCTTGGGAATGACCTGGGATCTGAAAGCACCGGTAAAAATGGGCGACACGATCCATGTGTATCAGCGTGTAGAGGAGGTTCGGCGCACGTCCAATCCGGAGCGGGGGATCGTCAACTTCTGGCTCGAGGTCCGCAATCAAAAGGGCGACGTTTGTCAGCAAGGGATTTGGAAAGTCATGTTCCACTCCCGCAATGCTGGATGAGGACAGGACCGCATTGTTGGAGCCTACGCAATATCACGCGGTCCAAAACATGGGAGCGGGCCAGCAGCAGGAGCGCAGTTTTAGATATGGACATCATCGTACTAATCAAGAAAGTTCCCGATCCGAATGTTCCGGAACACTTCGTGTCGATCTCGGATAACCACGAGAATATCATCCTCCACGCGTCGTCCCAGTATTCGATAAATCTTTATGACCTCAACGCGGTAGAAGCCGCGATCAGCCTCAAAGAAGCGCACGGGGGTACCATCACCGTCGTGACGGCGGACGACGCTTCGGCGGACCAATATCTGCGTCGAGTTCTGGCGATGGGTGCGGATAGCGCTGTCCGAGTGGAACTTGATCCAGCCGTTCGCAACGACGCATTCCAGACTGCCGATGCTCTTGCATCTGCCATCAAAGCGATAGGTATTCCGTCGCTGATCATTGCCGGCCGACAGGCGTCTGACACCGACGCGGGTTATGTACCATTCCTGGTCGCTCACGGACTGGGAATTCCAGCGATTTCGCCGGTTGTTGCGTTCAAGTCCGCCACGGACAAGACCATCAACGTAGGCAAATTGTCGGAGGTAAGCATCGATGAGTATGAACTGGCTCTGCCGGCGATGGTCCTGGTCTCGAATGAGATCAATAAGCCGAGAACTCCTGGTCTTAAGGGTGTAATGGCAGCCAAGAAGGCAACGATCGATGTTGTTGAGCGAGCCTCGGGTCAAGTGGAGTCCAAGCCCACCTATGCGCCTAGGAAGGGACAGCGCACTGTCCAATCAACGCAGTTCATCGAGGGCAGCGACGACGACAAGGCGGCCGCCCTCGTCGCCGCTCTCCAAAACTGAGGCTCAGGAATGACAAACGCTCTATTCGTACTTCATCACTCTGCGGACACCCGGGCCACCGAATTCGGGACCCTCGCCTCGCTGGCCGCTTCGCTCAACAGTGCTGGATACACCAGCGGCTTGTTTATCCTTGACACGACTGCTGCCTCAACCGTTACGGTCAAGGCCGGCGGTGTATTTCGGAAAATTTCAGCGGTCTCGGCCGGGAAGCCCGTAGGCGATGGAGCGGACTACCTGGTGCAAGCAGTTCGTAAAGCATCGTCTGACTCATCGGTCATTGTTGCCTTGGGAACGGTTTCGAATAGGAACTGGGGGCCGCAAGTGGCAGCGGCGCAAGGCGCAGAATTCCTGACGGCTTGCGAGACGATTAATGCCGGTCGCGACGGTATAACCGCTACGGCTCCAGCATTGGGAGGGCTGGTGGTGAAGACCGTCGACCTCGGCAGCAAGCAAGCAGTCTTGCTTTATAGCGGAGAGGCACTTCCTGCGCCCGCTTTTGCCGACGTCGAGGCGGCCGTGTCGACAGATGAAGCTTCCGAAGGCCGGGTTCGGTTTGTTGCCTCGGAAGCATTGCCGGATACAGGAGGCATTCCGCTCCGTGGAGCGAGCAAGGTCGTGGCGGGCGGTCTTGGCGTAGGCTCGGGCGACAAGTGGCGGATTATCGAGGAGTTCGCCGGAAAGGTCGACGCTGCAGTCGGTGCAAGCCGTGCGGCAGTGGAAATGGGCTGGGTGCCGTCAAGCCGCCAGGTAGGCTTCTCCGGACAGAAGGTTAGTCCGGATGTCTACGTAGCGATTGGCATCTCCGGCGCCGTCCACCATCTAGCAGGGATCGGAGGCGCGAAGAAGATCGTGGCCATCAACAAGGACCCCGACGCCAGTATCTTCAAGGTGTCTGACGTCGCCATCGTTGGCGACTACGAGCATATACTCGCTGCAGCGATGCGCAAGTTGTAGTAACAATCGGATCGCAATATCCGTCCGCTGGGAGGTACCACGGCGACGGCTTGATCAATACATGAGGCGGCCCAAGGCAGCCTGCACAAGGGAACACCGAAATGAGCGGCAAACGTATCGTCGTTATTGGTGCGAGCCGATTGGGTTGTGACTTCGCTTTGGCGGCCGGTTCGGCGGGGCATGAAGTTACGCTGGTCGATGAGCATCCGCAGGAATTAAAGAGCATGTCGTTCGACGCTCCGTATTTTTACGGTTCGGGACTGCCCGCATCTCTTAGCGACGAGACAGCCGTTTTCGATAACGTCCTTAGCTCCAACGAAGCCCTTCTCGAATGCGTCGAGAACGACGTGGACGTCAAGATTGGCGTCGTTGCGTGGGGCGCATTTCACAATGCGCCGAATTCACAGCACATAGGTGTTCCCAAGGTCGGCATCGTTTCCCGCGAAGGCAACGAACTTCTAGAGTATGACCAGCTGGTTCTCGCGACAGGCTCCCGTGACTTTGTTCCATCCTTCAAAGGCTGGGAACTTCCCGGCGTTCTTGGTGCCAAGGCTGGATTGAAACTTCTTCAATCCTATCAGTGTTTCAACGGCAGCCGCTGTCTCGTCCTCGGAACGACGGCGGTGGCGGTCGAATTTGCCAAGGCCGCGCGAGATTTCGGCATCGATGTCGCGGGCTTCGTCGAACCCACAGCATCGTTCCAGGCAGAAACCGAAATGCTTGAATGGGTCTCGTCGGAAGGAATTCCGATCTACTACGAGAGCGTGATCCTCGAGGCCAAGGGAACAGACAAGATTGGGTCAGCGGCCATCATCGCCGCAGATGGCTCGGGCAGTTTAGCGGAAATTGCCTGTGACTCGATCTGCGTCGCTATCGGTGTGTTGCCAAACGTCGAGCTTCCAGCCGCCATGGGCTGTGAAATGCGGTTCGACGACACGATCCCGGCCTGGGTACCTAAAGTCAAGGGGGACCGCGAAACGTCGATATCTCAGGTCTTTTGGCTTTCTTCTTTCGATCCGACCGACGAACAACCGGCGAAAGCATTGGCGGCGATAGAAAATGGACCAACTGGAACGAACGCAGCACTGGCTGAATCGGATGGCAGACAAGCAGACTACATCAATCTTTGGGTCGCCAAGCTGCATGAAATGGGCGGCGCTGACGTCGTGCTTTGCCAGTGTGAAACCGTTACGCGCGGCGAGTTTCTAAATCTACAGCCCCCGCGCTATCTCAAGGCCGGCCTCAAGGTGATCCATGATCCTGTGACAGGTGGTGAAGGCGGACCGAAAATCAGCCAGGACCTTGCCAAGCGCATGACGCGCGTTGGCATGGGCCATTGCCAGGGCAAGCGTTGCCGCGACGAAGCGGCTTTCTTGCTCTCGCAACGATTCGGCGTGCCATTGCGAGATATCAGGCCAGGCAGTTATCGGTTCCCGATCCGCCCTATCGACATGTCCCTGATAGCAGCAGAAGATGACGATTATCACACTCGCGAAAAGTGGCCTCACTGGATGCATGAGGAAGTCGTTCCGGTCGATGTGGCAGGCACCGAGTAAGGAGGATTGAGATGAATCACTACGACATTATTGTCGTCGGTTCCGGCCTTCTCGGATTGTCGACTGCTTACAATGCTCAAAAAGCTGGCGCGGGGGTGTTGGTTGTCGACCGAGGCCCCGTCGCATACGAAGCCTCGTCTCGCGCGACAGGCTACCTGAGCGTCAGAGCTGACGACCCCGATGAAGCTCCTCTAGCGAAAATGGCCGAGGACCTATGGGGAACACTTGATGAAGAACTTGGATATCCTACCGAATGGACGCCCAAGGGCCGTCTCTGGGTTGCGTTCTCCGATAAGCAGGTTGACGAACTGCATGAGACGTACAAGGCATTCCAACGGGCCGACGATAGCTTCGAAATCATCGACGCGGATGCATGTCGAAAATTGATCCCAATACTGTCTCCTGAAACGCGCGCTGGTCTTTATACACCACGCTCGGGCCACGCTAATCCTCAACGCGTTTCACAGGCGTACGCATGGGCGTTCCAGGACCGCGGCGGAACGATTGTCGAAAACAACCCTGTCTATTCTGTTATTGCAGAGGGCGGAAAGGTGAAGGGGGTCAGGACGGCGCGCGATAAAGTGTACGCCGATCGCGTCGTGCTCTGCGCTGGCGGCTACAACGCCACTTTGCTTCAGCCTTTTGGCGTGGCTTTTCCAGTTGCGACCGTGCGACTTGAAGCGTTGGTGACAACGCCCCTGCCCCATATGTATGACGTCGGCTTCATCGGCCTCAATGGTCTTTCTATCCGCCAGACAAAGCGCGGGAACCTTCATGCTAACGGCGGCCCGCACGAATGGGTGGATGTCAACGCCGACGAGGAGCCTGCTAAGCCAAACACCCCTATCGTCCGCAACCTCGTCCGTCGGATGATCGAGGCCTTTCCAGTCGCCGCGGGTGCGCAACTGCTCCGAACCTGGGCTGGCGTTCTCGACATCACGAAAGACCAGAAGACGATCGTTCACAGGTTCGACGAACCGGAAGGGCTCTTGGTCGCGGCCGGTGCCGGTCACGGCTTCGGTATGGCTCCTTCCGTGGGGATTGCCATGTCGGAGCTTGCTCTCGAAGGAAAAACGCGGGCACCGATTGAGAAGCTTACCCTGGACAGGTTCGCGAACCTAAACCCGAACTGGAAGGCCGATAAACGGTGGACGCCGGGGTCTTATAACACTTAATAAACGAAAGGCCGGCCAAAGGACAGGTCGGCTTTTTTTTCTGCGTGCCGCTCTTGGCTTGTCATTTCAGCTCTTATACCGTAGAGAACGAAAAAATACTTCAGAAGGTGGCCGATGGATATGGAATCGCAGAAAATCAGCGCGAAACCGAGCATTCGGGATAAAATCAAGCAGCAAAAAACCGAACTTATCCAGGAAGAGATTCTGGAAGCGGCATCGCGCTTGATCGCAGCTC
Organism: Rhizobium mesoamericanum STM3625; assembly: GCF_000312665.1. Classification (GTDB taxonomy): domain Bacteria; phylum Pseudomonadota; class Alphaproteobacteria; order Rhizobiales; family Rhizobiaceae; genus Rhizobium; species Rhizobium mesoamericanum. The sequence continues at coordinate 290,485 of NZ_HF536778.1, forward strand.
GCGGGTTCCGCGCGGTAACGGTCGACGACATTAGCGCCGAGATGGGTTTTACCAAATCCATTATCTACTATTACATGAAGAGCAAAAACGAGATTCTGTGGCGGATTTTCGAGAAGATTGATGTCACTTATGCAGAGGGCCTTGAGGAGGCATTGCAGTCGGGCGGCAGCACGACCGACGTTCTTGCGAGCATCGTAAAGATGCACTCTCTAAACGTAATGCAGCATCAATCCTGGGCTACCATTTACAATCGTGATGAGAACGAGTTGATCGATGATCAGCACGCGATCGTCACGGCCAACCGCCGCAAGTACAACAAGCAGATCCAGGGTTTGTATTCTAGGGGCGTAACCGAGGGCGTTTTTAGGGACACTCCTCCGTTCATCGCGGTAAGCTGCCTAATCGGCGCGTGCAATTGGGCCTACACCTGGTTCAAGCCAGGCCTGAAACATACGGCCGAGGAAGTTGCGTCTGCGTTCGCTGACCAGCTCATTCTAGGCGTTTTAATCAAGAATTGAGCTTTTGCCCGGCCGTCGTGGCCTCCCGATCATGGATTGGGGGGGGTCAAGCTTCCCGCTGATTACAGCCTTCAAAGAGATTTGTTCGGGACGACCCCTGGCATTTTCGAACGCCAGGGGCGATTTTCATCATAACTACTGGATGGTCCAGCCGCCGTCGATGACAAGGGAATGTCCGGCCATGTAGCCAGCGTACGGAGACGCCGCAAACATGATCGCATTAGCGATATCCAGTGGCGCGCCCTTCTTCCCGGCTGGTACGCGCTTCAGGGCATCGGGGTTGACCCCCACACCACGGGCCATATCGGGAGCGGTATCTCCCAGAATGCGTGCAGAATTGCCACGCATATCGGTCTGAATCATTCCCGGGCATACCGAGTTGATCACAACACCGGTCTTCGTCAGTTCGACGGCCATCTGGCGCGTTAGGCCAATAACTCCGAACTTGGACGTTGTGTAGGCAAGACCGTCGGCACCACCGAGAATGCCGCCGACGGAAGCGACGTTTATGATTCTTCCTTCGCCTCGCGCAACCATGTCTTTGAGTACGGCGCGGCAGAAGTAAAACGTGCCGCGGAGGTTGGTGTTAATGACTTTCTCCCACAGTTCGTTCGACGTATCGAGTACGCCAGCAAAGCCGTCGAATACTGATGCGTTGTTCACGAGCACGTCAATCCGGCCATGCTTTGAAAGCACATGGGCGATTACGCTGTTGATCGAGCTTTCCTGCTGGACGTCGGTCTTTACGAATTCGACGGTGATCCCTTCGGAAGCAAGCGATGAAACAACATCCTGCCCCTTGTCCTCGAGGTAGCCCGCAATCACGACATCCCCGCCAGCCCGCGCGAACGCTTCGACGGTTGCCCGGCCGATTCCCGTCTCGCCGCCAGTGATAACCACTACTTTTCCCTTAAAGTCGAACATGAATGTCTCCTGCAGCTTCGCGTTCAATTCTCACGTCCGAGTCGCGGACGAGCACACGGGCGTTCTCAACCAGAGGTGGCGGACATCCTCGACGGCTCCGCCCCCTGGTCGGTTAACATACCGACAAGTACAATACAATACCAGAGAGATTGCGCAACCCTTAGCCGGGGCACGGAATGGGAAAAGTCGCACATCAATAATACGGCTCTTTACAAACGTACCGATCATAATGTTTATTATACCCATTGGTCGACAAACAAGCGCGATCGGTGGAAGGCTCAACACCTGGAGCGCGATACCGATTTGTTACTGGCTCGGAGGACGGACACTTGCAGACAGAAATCACGAAAATCTTGGGGATCGAAATTCCGATCTTTGCCTTCTCGCATTGCCGGGACGTTGTCGCAGCAGTGACCAAGGCGGGCGGCATGGGATCGCTCGGGGCAGCCTGGATGACGCCTGAGGAACTCGAAATGTCAATTGAATGGATCGAGCAGCGCGTCGACGGTCGTCCGTTCTCCGTGGATCTTGTGTTTCCCGGTACCGGTGGTGAAGACGTCGAAAAGACACCAGCTGAGTACAGAAAGATGATCCCTCAAAGCCACCTCGAATTCGTAAAGCATATGCTTGACGACGCAGGCATTGCCGATCTTTCTGAAAAAGATCGCGACGAGTATCTGGCCGAGTCTGCTGAGAAGATGTCGATGACCAACAAAAAGAGCCGGGAACAGCTTGAGGTCGTCCTTAGCAAGAAGTCCGTAAACCTCGTCGTCGGTGCGCTTGGCGTGACGCCAGACTGGGTCGTCAAGGAGGCTCATTCAAAGGGCGTGAAAGTCGGCGCGCTTGTCGGTTCAGGTCGACATGCTGCTAAACAGCGTGAAGCTGGCGTCGATGTTTTAGTTGCACAAGGAACGGAAGCGGGTGGTAGCGTCGGGAACATCGCCTCTATGGTGCTCTGGCCGCAGGTTGTGGAAGCAGCCGCCGGGACGCCGGTCCTTGCAGCCGGCGGCATCTCCCGTGGCTCACAGATTTTGGCGGCGCTTGCGCTCGGATGCCAAGGCGTCTGGATGGGATCACTGTGGCTGGGCACAGCGGAAAGCGATCTAAGCATTGAGATGCGTGAAAAGCTTTTTGCGGCGGCTTCTGAAGATGCTCGCATCGCCAAGGTTATGACCGGTAAGCAGGGTCGCATGCTCTATACTAAATATGTAGAAAACTGGCAGAAGCCGGACGCACCGCAGCCGCTCCAGTGGCCAATGCAGAGCATCCTGAACGGCTATCCTTACAAGCGTGCCGAGCGCGGGCGCAATCTTGACTACTGGACGTATGCGGTAGGTCAGGTGGTTGGCGATATGCATGAACATACCACCGTGAAGAGCGAGATTGAACGCATGCTGAACGAATACGTGGAGGCTCTCGAGAAGCTTCAAGGCGTAACCGCGTATTGAGTTCGATCGCCCGCCATTCTCCGGTGGCGGACATTTCACACTGACATTGACGCGCTGGGCGCATCGGCAGAAGCAAGCATGGAATCCGAACGCGAGAGTATGGAATTTGACGTGGTGATCGTCGGCGGTGGACCTGCTGGTCTATCAGCTGCCATTCGCCTCAAACAGGTAAACCCCGAGCTGTCGGTGGTCGTGCTCGAGAAGGGTTCGGAAGTGGGCGCCCATATCCTGTCGGGTGCCGTTGTCGACCCGATCGGCATCGACCGCCTGCTGCCGGGTTGGCGCGAAGAGGAGGGCCACCCTTTCAAGACGGCAGTGACGGACGACCAATTCCTACTTCTTGGGCCGGCGGGCAAAATCCGCCTGCCGAATTTCATGATGCCGCCGCTGATGAGCAATCACGGCAATTATATCGTCTCGCTGGGCAACGTCTGTCGCTGGCTGGCCGAAAAGGCCGAAGCCCTCGGCGTCGAGATCTATCCCGGTTTTGCCGCGACCGAAGTGCTCTATAATGATGAGGGCGCGGTCATCGGTGTCGCCACCGGCGACGTGGGCATCGAGAAGAATGGCGAACCCGGTCCAAACTATACCCGCGGCATGGCGCTGATCGGCAGATACGTGCTGATTGGCGAGGGCGTGCGCGGCTCGCTCGCCAAGCAGCTCATTGCCAACTTCGATCTGGCGCGGAACAGCGACGTGCCGAAGTTCGGCATCGGCATCAAGGAACTCTGGCAGGTCAAGCCGGAGAACCACAAGCAGGGCCTCGTGCAGCATTCTTTCGGCTGGCCGCTCGGCCTATCGACCGGCGGCGGTTCCTTCCTTTATCACCTGGAAGACAATCTCGTCGCCGTCGGTTTCGTCGTCCACCTGAACTACAAGAACCCCTACCTATACCCCTTCGAAGAGTTCCAGCGCTTCAAGACGCATCCGGCGATCCGCGGCACTTTCGAGGGCGGCAAGCGCCTTTCTTATGGCGCGCGCGCCATCACCGAGGGCGGTTGGCAGTCGGTGCCGAAGCTTTCCTTTTCCGGCGGCGCCCTGATCGGCTGTTCGGCAGGCTTCGTCAACGTGCCGCGCATCAAGGGCAGCCACAATGCCGTGCTCTCGGGCATGATGGCGGCCGACCGTATCGCCCAGGCAATTGCATCGGGCCGCGCCAATGACGAGGTGGTCGAGATCGAAAACGACTGGCGCAAGAGCGATATCGGCAGGGACCTGAAGCGGGTGCGTAACGTCAAGCCGCTCTGGTCGAAGTTCGGCACGGTTGTGGGCGTCGCCCTCGGCGGCCTCGACATGTGGACGAATCAGCTGTTCGGCCTCTCCTTCTTCGGCACGCTGAAGCATGGCAAGACGGATGCGCAGAGCCTAGAGCCCGCAGCCCAGCACCGGCAGATCGACTATCCGAAGCCGGATGGCGTCCTCACCTTCGACCGTCTCTCCTCCGTGTTCCTGTCGAACACCAACCATGAAGAAGATCAGCCGGTGCATCTGCAGGTCAGGGACATGGATCTGCAGAAGAGGTCGGAACACGATGTCTTCTCCGGTCCATCGACGCGTTATTGTCCCGCAGGCGTCTACGAATGGTTGGAGAAGGACGGCAAGGACACCTATGTCATCAACGCCCAGAACTGCGTCCACTGCAAGACCTGCGACATCAAGGACCCAAACCAGAACATCAACTGGGTGCCGCCGCAGGGCGGCGAGGGACCGGTCTATCCGAATATGTGATCGAAATTGCCCCTTTTTAGGAGGCCGAAATGCTCAATACCGAACTCGCAACACGCCGTTCGGACGCTGTCTCTCGGGGTGTCGGGGTCACAACGCAAGTCTATGCAGCGTGCGCCGAGAACGCCGAAATCTGGGACGTCGAAGGTCGTCGCTACATTGATTTCACAGCTGGCATCGCAGTCGTGAATACCGGCCACCGCCATCCCAAGGTCATCGAAGCAGTTAAGGCCCAGCTTGATTGCTTTACTCACACTTGCCATCAGGTCGTCCCATACGAGAACTACGTGCGCCTGGCAGAACGGCTGAATGCCCTGGTTCCGGGCGATTTCAAAAAGAAGACCATCTTCGTGACGACAGTCGCGGAAGCTGTTGAGAATGCTGTAAAGATTGCTCGTGCTGCCACGAACCGTTCGGCGGTAATCTCCTTCACGGGTGGCTTCCATGGGCGCACGTTCATGGGGATGGCCCTCACAGGGAAGGTGGTGCCATACAAGACAGGTTTCGGCGCTATGATGCCAGAGGTGTTCCATGTTCCGTTCCCGGTCGACCTGCATGGAACATCGGTGGAAGACTCGCTTGCCGTGCTCGGCAAACTGTTCAAGGCTGACGTTGATCCCAACCGCGTTGCGGCGTTCATCATTGAGCCCGTGCAGGGCGAAGGTGGGTTCTACGAAGTTCCACGCGCCCTCATGCATAAACTCCGTCAACTTGCAGACAAACACGGAATTCTTCTAATGGCCGATGAGGTTCAGACAGGCTTCTCGCGAACGGGCAAACACTTTGCGATGGAACATTATGGTGTTGCGGCCGACATCACAACGATGGCAAAGGGCCTTGGCGGCGGTTTTCCAATCGCGGCGGTAACGGGACGCGCTGATATCATGGACGCCCCTGGGGCCGGAGGCCTCGGTGGAACATACGGTGGTAATCCGGTCGGTGTAGCTGCAGGCAATGCTGTTCTCGATGTCATCGAACAAGAGGGCCTCAATGAGCGGGCCGAACTTCTCGGCAACCGTCTCAAGCAGCGCCTGCATTCACTTCGTGATGCGGTTCCGCAAATCGCCGACATTCGTGGCCTTGGCTTCATGAATGCCGTCGAATTCAATCTGCCGAACTCGGCGAACCCTAACGCCGACTTCACCAACAAGGTTCGCCAGAAGGCCTTGGATTACGGCCTCATTCTGCTGACCTGCGGCGTCTACGGGAACGTCATTCGCTTCCTCGCGCCGATCACTATCCAAGACAGCGTGTTCGCAGAAGCGCTTGGCATCCTTGAAAAAGCGATTCGCGAAGTCGCGGCGGAGGGTTGATCGATGACGGTTCGGCAAAACCTCTCCTCGAAACTCAAAGACCCGACGCTCGCGGTCGATAAGGCGCTGATCGCCGGCGAGTGGGTTCCAGTAAGCGATAGTGGGGGGACGTTCGACGTGAGCAATCCGTCGACGGGTGAAATTCTCGCGACACTTCCTGATATGAACCGCACTGAGACAAAGCGTGCGATCGCCGCTGCTCACAAGGCTCAAAAGGTCTGGGCGAAGAAGACGGGAAAGGAGCGCGCGGGGGTTCTTCGGAAGCTTTTCGATCTAATGATTGACAACGTTGATGACCTTGCGACCATCTTGACCCTCGAAATGGGAAAGCCCTTCGCGGAAGCAAAGGGGGAAATCCTCTACGGTGCATCGTATGTGGAATGGTTCGGCGAGGAGGCTAAGCGTCTCTACGGTGACGTAATCCCTGGGCATCTCTCGGATAAGCGGATCATGGTCATTAAACAGCCAGTTGGGGTCGTCGCCGCCATCACGCCGTGGAATTTTCCGAACGCGATGCTTGCGCGGAAGATGGCTCCTGCGATCGCCGCCGGGTGTGCGATGATTTCCAAACCGGCCGCTCAAACTCCGCTCTCTGCACTCGCGCTAGCGCTTCTGGCGGAACGGGCGGGAGTCCCAGCGGGTATTTTCAACGTAATCCTGTCGAAGGACTCACCCTCGGTAGGACGAGAGTTCACCGATAATGACAAGGTTCGAAAACTTACGTTTACCGGGTCGACTGAAGTAGGCCGCATTCTTATGCGCCAAGGCGCTGATCAGATCATGAAGCTCGGACTTGAGCTGGGTGGGAACGCTCCGTTCATTGTGTTCGACGACGCCGATCTAGATGCTGCCGTTGAAGGCGCGATGGTCTCGAAGTACCGCAACAACGGCCAGACCTGCGTATGTGCGAACCGGCTTTACGTGCAATCCGGTATCTATGACGCCTTCGCGAGGAAACTGGCTGATCGGGTCTCGTCAATCAAAGTCGGTGACGGTTTCGAAGCCGGTGTCGCAGCCGGACCGCTCATCGACAGCAAGGCCTTGGCTAAGGTTGAAGAACATATCCAGGACGCTGTTTCCAAGGGTGCGCAAATCGCCGTGGGTGGAAAGCGGCACGAGAAAGGTGCTCTCTTTTTCCAACCTACCGTGCTGACGGGTGTAACCACGGAGATGAAGGTCGCCCGTGAAGAAACATTTGGCCCCGTCGCCCCGCTGTTCAGGTTCGAAACGGCGTCAAGCAGTCTGGCCAAGGCCGGGAGGGATCGAAATACGGCTTAGAAGATTACACCGAGATCAAATATCTCTGCCTAAGTGTATGATCCCAGCCGATTCCGAATAGACCCACCACCCTGTTCGTCTTTGACCCTGCTTCTGCGAATCAATGCAGCTCCACCAACTGAGCTTTGGCCAGGAGCTGACCTGGGCGTTAGGACCGACGATGTGCTTATTCAGACGTGCACTCACCCGGAAATACGAGGCATCCTTCGTTACTAACGAGTTCGATTGAATACAAGAGGCCTGCGCAGGACGGAGCCAGTACCTTCTGGAACAGGAAGAGAGCGCTGTGCCTCAAAGAGGCATCTAATCTTTTCGATCATATCCTGAGACGCTGGCTCGGCCGAGGAAGCGCGCACGTGAATAGAAAGGTGCTCTCCTGTAGCCAGAAGCTTACCATGGGTGTCGAAAAGCAGGTGGTAGATGTGTAATCGCTTCTCGTCGTAACCGAGAACCTCCGTTTCACTCCACAGCTCCGTTCCGACTTTGGCCTCGGCTCGATGTTTGATGTGCGTTTCCAGTGTGTAGTAGGCACCCTTTTCGGCATGCTCGAAATCCACACCAATCTCTTTATAGAGCGCGTCAGAGCTTTCTCCGAAAACCTGAAGATACCGATGCTCGGTCATGTGGCTGTTGTAGTCCAGCCATTCTGGCAGAACACGACCGTTCCAAAGCCCTATGGGCTTACCCGCTTCGCGGTTCAATATGCGGTTCATGAGAGAGCCTCCACGATCTCAGCCGTCACCTGGTCCACTTCGCGCATTCCATCAATTGAAACCAGCCGACCCTGGTTGTAATAGAAGTTGGAGAGCGTAGCTGTGCTTTCGCGGTATGTTTGGAGCCGCTTCTTGATTATCACCGGATCATCATCTGACCTGGGAGACTCTCCCTTCCCGATAGCCTCCTGAGCGCGCTTCTCAAGCCGCCTCACAAGCAGATCCTCGTCGACAACAAGCTCAAGCACAGCGTCCAGCTTGAGGCGGCTCTGCCGCAGAACCTCGTCGAGAGCTACGGCCTGGGCAACTGTCCTCGGAAATCCATCAAGAATAAATCCCGAGCAGGCATCAGGTTTGGCCAGCCGTTCCACTACGCAGCCTACCACGATATCGTCCTGGACAAGGCCTCCTGCATCGATGACTGACTTAGCAGCCATTCCCATCGGGGTGCCAGCCTCGACCGCCGCGCGTAACATATCTCCGGTCGACAGTTGGGGCACGCTGAAGCGCTCCGACAGACGCTGTGCCTGCGTTCCCTTCCCCGCTCCGGGCGGTCCAAGCATTACAAGCCGCATTAAGTTCTCTCCGATGATTTCAATTAGGGTGTGTGCCGCTGGCCTTCGAGATGGCACCAGAGCACCAGTAGTGACTTTTGTGTGCACCGCATGGCGCATGTGCTGCTCGCGGGGTTGAACAAAACGTCCCCAACTCCAGCGCTCTTCCATTCCTCTTCGCCGAAACGAAATTCTCCAATCGACAGCGGCAAGAATACACGCGCCTGTTTTTGCATATGATCAGGAAAACGGGTGTATGGACCGAGAAAAGTCAGACCGAGAACGACATCAAGCCGGTGCTCCAGTGCACCCGGGCCGAGCAATATTCCTTGGGAATGGCTCTGCTCGAAGTTGACGCTTGCAAAGGCACCGGCTCTTCTTTTGAACCAATCCACCCGGTCGACCACCGCCAGAAGACCGTCTGTCAAACTCTTGTAAGACGGTGAGGTCGCGCTGGCTTCTGCTAGCAGGGCCTTGATCTGTTGGAGACACGAGAGTTCATCAGAAGTGCAAGACTCAACCGTTGCTGCTCCCCGTGCTCCGAGCAGGTTGATGATCTTGCCGGCAGTGAACTTTGCCATTAGCGGCACCGGCTCAGCCAATAAGATGTCACCGAGGGCCAGAATGATTGCTTGAAGTTCGGCTGGCCGCGCGGAATCCCATTTTCTGCGCGGTGTTCCGTCGAGCAAGTGACGGTCTTCGATCAGCAGATCGTCGCCAAGCTTCCCTGAGGCGCTGATACCGGCCAATGATGTCTCCCGCTCAGAGAGCTTTCTGCAGCTCGGGGAGTACCTCGAAGAGATCGCCGACGAGGCCGTAATCGGCGACCTGGAAGATCGGAGCTTCCTCGTCCTTGTTGATGGCGACGATGACCTTCGAATCCTTCATGCCGGCGAGATGCTGGATCGCACCCGAGATGCCGCAGGCGATGTAAAGCTGCGGAGCCACGACCTTGCCGGTCTGCCCGACCTGCCAGTCGTTCGGGGCGTAGCCTGCATCGACGGCGGCTCGCGACGCGCCCACGGCGGCACCCAGTTTATCCGCGACAGGAAGAATGATTTCGTTAAACCTCTCAGCGGATCCCAACGCCCTACCACCGGCGATTACGATCTTGGCAGAATTGAGATCCGGGCGTTCTGATGCGGCAATGGCGGTTGAGATCTCGCGTGACAACTCCGAGGAAGTGGCTGCCGTCGAGATAACCTCGACGGCAGCAGAGGAGCCTTGGGAGGCTGGAGTAAACGACGCCGTGCGAACGGTGATGACCCTCTTCGTATCGGTCGCCTGGACCGTTTGGATCGCGTTGCCTGCGTAGATCGGTCGTTTGAAAGTGTCCGCTGACACAACTTCTACGATTTCGGAGACCTGCGCGACATCGAGCAGAGCAGCAACGCGCGGCAGGACGTTCTTGCCGCTCGAGGTCGCAGCCGCGATGATTGCGTCGTAGCTGCCGGCCAGCGAAATGATCAGGTCGGCGATCGGTTCGGCAAGGTTGTTGGCGAGATCGTCGCTTTCGGCGAGCAATACCTTGGAGACGCCGCAGAGCTTCGCAGCGGCATCGGCCGCAGCTTTGGCGCCCTTGCCGGTTACAAGCACATGCACGTCGCCGCCAATCTGCGTTGCAGCCGTCAGGGCCTTAGCGGTCTGGTCGGAAAGGCCCGCGTTGTCGTGGTCAGCCAGAAGAAGAATGGCCATTATCGTGTTCTCCCTTTCCAGATCTCAGAGTACGCCAGCTTCGTTCTTGAGCTTGTCGACAAGCTCGGCGACCGACTTCACCTTCACGCCTGCCTTGCGGCCCGATGGTTCTTCCGTCCTCAGCACTTTAAGGCGCGGCGCGGTAGAAACGCCGAAATCAGCCGGGCTCTTCTTTTCGAGCGGTTTCTTCTTAGCCTTCATGATGTTCGGCAGCGAGGCATAGCGCGGCTCGTTGAGGCGAAGGTCCGTGGTGACGACAGCAGGAAGCTTGATCTCGATCGTCTGCAAGCCGCCATCGATTTCACGGGTGACGCGCGCTTTATCGCTGAACAATTCGATCGCCGAGGCGAAGGTTGCCTGTCCGACTCCAGCCAGCGCCGCGAGCATCTGGCCCGTCTGGTTCGAGTCGTCATCGATCGCCTGCTTGCCGACGATGATGAGGCCGGGCTTTTCAGCGTCGGCGACGCCCTTCAGGATCTTGGCGACGGCGAGCGGCTCGACGGCATCGTCGGTCTCGACGAGAATTGCGCGGTCGGCACCCATGGCGAGCGCGGTGCGCAGCGTTTCCTCGGCCTTGGCCGGGCCGATCGAGACGACGACTATTTCCCTCGCGTCGCCACCTTCCTTAATACGAAGTGCTTCCTCGACTGAGATTTCGTCGAAGGGATTCATAGACATTTTCACGTTGGTGAGGTCGACGCCCGAGCCGTCGGGATTCACGCGGATTTTAACGTTGTAGTCGACCACCCGCTTCACGGGGACCAGTATTTTCATGTTTGTCTCCCTCTTGAAGGATCGGACGAGGTTCCACAATCGGTCCTTGCCATACTCTCTAGTACAAAGACATTCGCATAAGTACAAGAACTTTTTGTGGAAGATTACGCATCCCGCCGTCTATCTCCGATCCTCTAGGAGGATCGGCCTACGAAAGTCAGCACGTCTCTTTGAAGTCGCCCATGGTCGCCCGGTGTCGTTTTGCATTTAATCGCGAGACTCCGCATGCAATAATTTCAACAACATAGCGCGGCACTTGAATTGAGATTGGGCACTTAATTTGAGATTCCGGCTTCGATTTTGGCAGTTAATGTGAGATTCGTCGCCATAGAAAAGATGGCTGGACGCGGCTAAGCTTCATCAGAAATGCTAGATATCACAAATGGTCGTGGCCGACTCAGAGGGTTTCAAGCGCCGAAAATCGCGCCGAAAAATCTCAAATTAGGTGTCATCACCTGCTCGAACAGGCGCATTCTTACGATTAAATGCCAAACGACACGCAGCAATCCTTGCCGCCGTCGCTTTTCAGGAGTGCGTCGAGCGCCAGTGAATCACCCAAGACGTAGTCAATGCGGGGGGAAGCCAGATCCTGGAAAGCCTCATCGAGTGTTTGGTAGGTCTTCTCCTCGGCAGCCCCGGCAAAATACTTTTTGTAATATTCCGACTGGATCGTCGACACCTGGATACCGATGGTCTTGCCCTTGACCTCTTCGGCAGTGGCGCCCGGCTTCCGGTCCTTGGGACCGATCAGGGTGCTCGGCGTGTTGTAATATTTGTCGGTGAAATCGATCACCTTCGAGCGCCCGGCGGTGTTCGACATCGACGACCAGATCACGTCGAACTTCTTGTTCTCAAGAGCCGGAATGAAACCGTCCCAGGAGATGTCGACGATCGAGCATTGTTCCCTCATCTCTGCGCAGACGGCGTTCATCAGGTCGATTTCCCATCCCTGCCACTCACCCGACGCATCCTTGGCGAAGAAGGGCGGATAGGATTCGTTCATGACGCCGAAGCGGACTTCGGCCTGCGCGGCGACCGTCGAAAGCGCAAGGGCCGCGCCGGCAAAAAGCGTAGGGAGCAGTTTCATTCGCGGGATTCTCCTGGTTCGTGTGTTGTCGATGATGGCTGACGTGGATCAGTGGGCGTGACGATCAGCATGGTCCGGCCTTCCTCCGCGAGATCGCGGATGACCTTGAGGACCTCGCCGACCAGTTCCGGATCGAGCGCCGATCTCGGCTCGTCGAACAGCATGACGGCGGGATCGACGCAGAGCGCTCTTGCAATCGCCGCACGCTGCTGCTGGCCGCCGAAAAGGAAAGCGGGATAGGCGTCGCGCTTGTCAAAGAGCCCTACCTTGTGGAGCAGGGCTTCCGCCTTTTCGATCGCCTAGCGCCTGGAAATGCCCATGACATGCACTGGCGCCTCGACGACGTTTTCCAATACGGTGCGATGGGCCCAAAGATTGAAACTCTGAAAGTCCATGCCGAGCCCCGTCCGCAGCCGTTCGGTATCTCAACCGAGGCCCACAAGTCGGATGTCATCTTTTCTGCGATGCATCATTTCCTGGAAACGCCGGATCGCGGGAGCATCCATGGTTCCGGCTGAACTTGAGATGCGAAGGACAATGATAAATTGCGCGGTTCCTCGCGCAATTTCGATCTCTTTTGCATTTTCTATGCAAAATGAACTTTCTCACGCGGCGAACACGGCAGAATGCGCCGCGCGCTGGCGAAATTCCGCGTCTGGGCCGAGAAGCAGGATCATATACAGCAGGTCTATTACGTCACCGGCGCGGTCGATCTGATCGCGATCGTCACCGCCCGCGATGTCGAGCATTATGACGACATCACCGCCCTGATCATGGCTGATAATCCGCAGATCCGGCGCATGCACACCAATGTCGTACTGCGCGACGTCGAGCTCGGCCTGTTCGTGCCGTTGGAAATAGGATCGCGCCCGGGCAAGCGACTGGACTCAGATCGGGCAAACGGCATAATTCCGGGCGCAGATCCTTGGGAGGAATGACCGTTGACGCTACGACACCAGATCATCGCATTGGCGATCGTTCCGCTTGTCATCTCGATCCTCGCGATCACCACCTTCATTACCTGGCAATCGGCAAACCTTGCCAAGAACAGCATCGACATGTTCGAGCAGAACATGCTGAAGGCCAAGGAAGCCGAGATCCTCAACCTGACCAATCTTGCCCTATCCGCCATCCAGACGATCTATGACGAGGCCGGGGCCGACGACGAAGCCGCCAAGCAGCAGGTGGCGGCGATCCTGACCTCGCTCGACTACGGCAAGGACGGGTATTTCTTCGTCTATGATTACGACGGCAACAATATCGTCCATCCGCGCCAGAGTTTCCGGCATGGGCACAATTGGCTCGATCTCACCGATCCGGATGGCGATAAGGTCATTGCAGAACTGATCGTCACGGCCAAGGCCGGCGGCGGCCTGCACCAGTACAAATGGCAGAAACCATCGACCGGACAGATCGCCGACAAGCTCTCCTTCGTCGTCAGCCTCGACAAATGGCACTGGGTCGTCGGCACCGGCGTCTATCTGGATGACGTCTTTGCCCAGAGCGCTGCCGCCAATGCGGTGACGCGCGCCAACATCAGACGGACCTTCGTCATCGTCGCGCTGATCGCCGTGCCTTCGGTGCTGGTCGTGTTCACGACCTGCATGCTGCTGACCTTCCATGAGCGCCGCATGGCCGACAGCCGGCTGAAGGAGTTGACGCAGCGGGTGATCGACACCCAGGAGGAAGAGCGCACGCGGCTGGCGCGCGAGCTGCATGACGGCATCTCCCAGACCCTTCTGGGCGTGCGTTATGCGATGGATCTCGCCGGCCGCAAGGTCAGGACCAATGTCGACGAGGCGGCGCTGACCATCGAGCGCGGCGTCGAGGCGCTGAATGGCGCGATCAAGGAAATCCGGCTGCTCTCGCATGATCTGCGCCCCCGCGTGCTCGATGACCTCGGCCTGACGGCTGCGCTGGAGGCACTGTGTCATCACTTTGCCGAGCGCACGGGGATCGAGACGGAGATCGATGCCTCGGCCTTCGCCGGCACGCTGAAGGCGGAAGCCAGTACCGCCCTTTATCGCGTCGCCCAGGAGGCCTTCAATAATGTCGAGCGGCATTCGGGAGCCTCGAAGCTCTCGGTCAAGCTCTGGAGCGACGGCGGCCGCGCCCGCATGACCATCTCCGACAACGGCACCGGCTTCGATGGCGCCGGGGATGGCGCGTCCGGCGGCTCGGGCCTCGGCCTGCGCAACATGCAGGAACGGATGGCGCACTTCCGGGGCCTGCTCCTCATCAACAGCAGCGAGGCCGGCACGACGCTGACGGCAATGATGCCGAGATCGGCAAATATTGCCGCCGGCAAGCAGGCGGAAGCCGCATGACGGAACGCCGGAAAATCAAGGTGCTCCTGATCGACAACCATCCGCTGGTGCTGGACGGGCTGAAAGCCGTGCTCGAAACCTTCGATCACATCGAAGTCGCCGGCACCGCCGGCCTCGCGCAGACCGGGCTCGATATCGCCCGGCAGATCCAGCCGCAGGTGGTGCTGATGGACATCAACATGCCGAAGCTCAGCGGCATCGATGCAATCGAGCTGTTCATGAGCGAACTTCCGCAGACCCACGTCGTGATGCTCTCCATGCATGACAGCCGCGAGTATATTTCCTCGTCCGTCATGCATGGCGCCGCCGGCTACGTACTCAAAGACGTCTCGACGGACGAGATCGTCGCGGCAATCGAAACCGTCGCCGGTGGGGGCACCTATTTCTCGTCGGGCGTCTTCGACGCATTGATGGGCGAACGCGCGGATGAGGGGAGCGATCCCCTGACGCCGCGCGAGCGCGATACGCTCGGGCTGATTGTTGCCGGCCGGAGCAACCGGGAAATCGCTAAGGCGCTCGGGATAAGCGCCGCCACGGCGGAAACCCATCGCAAGAACCTGAAGAAAAAGCTTGGCATCGCCACAACGGCGGGCCTCATCCGCTACGCGCTCGACCACGGCATCGCCTCTAAAGTCGACGCGAATTCGCGCCTACCCACTTCTGGGTAGGCCCCGGTATTTCGCCGCCGCGCCCATCTTGTGAGTGCAAAACCAACGTCCTAGGACTCCATTCGCGGCTTGCCAAGTGCCAAGCCGTTGGGAGGAATTCACATGTGTTACATCAGCTTCCGATCCGCCGGAAAAGCTCGAGCGACCCGAACCGGGCCTGCTGCCGCCGCCGGCTGACAGACCTGCCTTCCACGCCGACAACTGGAACATGGCGACCGCAACTGCGGCGCCTGAAAGGTACTCCGACATGGAAAAACCACGTAGCAAGGCAGCGCTGTGGCTGCTGATCATTCCTTACATAGGTCTGCTCTGGCCGCCATTTTACAATCTCCGCGAGCCGTCGCTTTTCGGCTTCCCCTTCTTCTACTGGTATCAGCTTCTCTGGGTGCCGATCACGGCGACGCTGACCTGGATTGCCTATCGGAGCGTTCGCCATGACGACTGACATCAATGGCACGGCGCTTGCCGTCTTCATCTTCTTCTTCGCCCTCGTCACCGTCATGGGATTCGTCGCCAGCCGCTGGCGCAAGCCCGAGACGCTCGCCCATATCGATGAATGGGGCCTCGGCGGACGCAACTTCGGCGCCTGGATCACCTGGTTCCTCGTCGGCGGTGACTTCTATACCGCCTATACCGTGATCGCGGTCCCGGCGCTGGTCTATACGGTCGGCGCCTTCGGCTTCTTCGCGCTGCCCTATACGATCGTCGTCTATCCCTTCGTCTTCATGGTCATGCCGGTCCTGTGGAAACGCGCCAAGGAATTTGGTTATGTCACGGCCGCCGACGTCGTTCACGGGCAGTATGGATCACGCGGTCTCGAACTCGCCGTCGCGGCAACAGGCGTCATCGCCACCATGCCTTACATCGCCCTCCAGCTCGTCGGAATGACGGCGGTGCTGAAGGCGCTCGGGCTGCATGGCGAACTGCCGCTTGCGATCGCCTTCATCGTGCTGGCGCTCTATACCTATTCGGCGGGCCTGCGCGCCCCGGCGCTGATCGCCTTCGTCAAGGACATCATGATCTACATCGTGGTGATCGCAGCGGTCGCGCTCATCCCGTCGAAGCTCGGCGGATATGCCAATGTCTTCGCCTCAGCCGATGCGGCCTTCCAGGCCAAGGGCGCCGGCAACCTCCTGCTCGGCGGCGATCAGTATGTCGCCTATGCCACGCTTGCTCTCGGCTCGGCGCTCGCGGCCTTCATGTATCCGCATACGCTGACCGGCATCTTTGCCTCCAACAGCGGCGAGACGATCCGCAAGAACGCGATCATGCTGCCCGCCTATACGCTGCTGCTCGGCCTGCTGGCGCTGCTCGGCTATATGGGCCATGCCGCCAACCTGAAGCTCGACAGCGCCAATGATGTCGTTCCTACGCTGTTCAAGACGCTGTTTTCGGGCTGGTTCTCCGGCTTCGCCTTTGCCGCGATCGCCATCGGCGCACTGGTGCCGGCGGCGGTGATGAGCATTGGCGCCGCCAATCTCTTCACCCGCAATTTCTGGAAAGCCTATGTCGACCCCAAGGTCAGCGATGCGGGCGAAGCCAAGGTCGCGAAGGTGACGTCGCTGGTGGTGAAGGTCGGCGCACTTCTCGTCATCATCTTCCTGCCGACACAGTTCGCCCTCGACCTGCAGCTGCTCGGCGGCATCTGGATCCTGCAGACGCTTCCGGCCCTGGTCTTCGGCCTCTACACCAACTCGTTCCGGGCGCCCGGCCTGCTTGCAGGCTGGTTCGTCGGTTTCTGCGGCGGCACCTTCCTCGTCTGGGATGCCGGCTGGAAGCCGCTGCACCTGATCAGCCTTGGCGGTGAACCCTTCACCGTCTACACCGGACTGCTGGCGCTCGCGGCAAATATCGGCGTCGCGGTCGTCGTCAACGCCCTGCTTCCAGCCAGGGCTCCGGTTCGGGCCTAAGATAAAATCCGAAGGGCAGCAATCGCTGCCCTTCAGTCTGCTGACAAACCCGCCGATTTCGAACTGACCCCCGAAAGTTGGACGACAACCTTCGGGGGTCAGTTCATTCGAGCGGGCCTATTCTTTATCTATTGAGAATTCCCACCATCCGATTGACAGCGCCCCAATATTCCTTGTGCATGGTTTCGGCTGCCTCCGAGATCGCCAGCTTCCAGGCAGGCCCGCGATCCCATGCCTCTTCCAGGTGTCAGCCAGTGAAGGCCCATGACCTGTGACCGGCAGGGCGTGACGGCGGCGTCGCCTTAACGGATCGTAGCCGCGGCAAGGCACGCGTCCCGAATTTCAGAGCACGGTCGACAATGCGAATTCACGCCAGGTGTTGACGGCGCGGGCGCGGGGTTGGCGGTGGTCTGCGGCAGTGAGAGTTTCCGATGGAGATGAAAGAGGTTGGCGACCTGGCCATGAACCGAGACGAAACGTTGACATTGCCGCGCCGATTTGAAGCGCATCATCCGCCTCTCTTGTCGCCGCAGCGGGAGATGAGAATTTTCGGCGCGGTTGTTCAACCCTTGTGGGATCGATGCTCAACGCCGGATATCAACTCAGCTTTCGTGGCAGCATAGGAGCGCAGCTTGTCGGTGACAATCACCCTTGGTGTGGCACCCTGGCTTTTGAGCAGCTTGCGCATCAGCCGCAGCGCAGCGCTCTTGTTCCTACGGTTTTGTAAAAGCGCATCTATAATAAAGCCTTAGGCATCGACGGCACGCCACAGCCAGTATTTCCTGCCCTTGATCGATACCACAAGTTCATCAAGATGCCATTTGTCGGCAAAGTTGCCGCTTGATCGTCGGCGGATGATAAGTGAACTTGAGACCAAATTTCACCACCCATTCCGACACTGTCTGAAACTACGGCAAGCAGGTCTTCGACATCGCGAAGGCTCAGCGGAAATCGGTAACCACACGGCATGGGCGATAATCTCGGCTGGAAAACGTTGGAGGTGGTAACGGGTAAACGGTTCTTCGGTCATGCTGGTCGAATTTCACCTCGATCAGCAAAATCCGTTAAGGCGATGCCACCGTCGGAGAACCTGTGCGGCTACTGGCAGGGCGGCGTTTGGCCGCCCCGTAGGAGCGCAATTTGTCGGTGATCATGCGCTTTGGCGGCATGCCCTGCTTCTTCAGAAGTCGCGTCAGCAGGCGCTTGGCCGCCTTGGTGTTGCAGCGCGTCTGGACGATCTCGTCGAGCACATATCCATCTGATCAACCGCTCTCCAAAACCAGCATTTCTGACCGTTGATGCGCACCGCGACTTCATCGAGGTGCCAGACATCGCCTTTCGTCGGCGCCTTGCGGCGTATGCGGCGCGCATAATCAGGGCCGTGCTTTCGGCACCATCGGCGGATGGTCTCGTAGGAAACGACGATCCCGCGATCGAACAGCATTTCCTCGACATCGCGCAGGCTCAGATTAAAGCGGAAGTAGAGCCAGACAGCACGGGCTACGATTTCGATCGGATAACGGTGGTTCTTGTAGGTCGGTGCACTCACGGTCATGGGCGCGCTGCTACCTCAATTTCCTTACCGCTCAATCAATGTGACAGCACCGGTCGAAACCCTCCCATTTCGAAAGCGAGCGTCCTGGCGCTGCTGCACAGTGACGTGGGCTCGTTCGTCAAAAGCGACGAGGTGATCGACGTCATCGACCGCCGTCTTATAAGTGAATAGGCCTGCCTCAGCTCAATCTTCTTTGACGTTCTCCTGGCGGGCGGCCGGAAAATCTTCTGGTTCTGCCGTTGTATCGAAAATATAGTTCTCAGTCGCCGCATACCGCTTCTGCCGCCGAGCCCAGTCGTAGTGACCACGCATCAGTGTGCCCATGTCGTTGAGGAAACGACGAAGCTCGGCGCCCGCCCAAGGGGTAATCCGTGCCTCCAGGTCGAGATAGTCGCCCACTACATCATTGTGGATCCGTACAGTATTCGTGATGGCTTCTTGTTGCGACAGGCCTTGTGCGATGAGAATGTTCGGCAAATTCCAGATTACGCCGATTTCGCGCGGGAACGACATGACGTCGTTGCATAGACTGAGGACGGTGCCCACGAGGGTCTGTAGCCGCCTGACCTGGACGTGCTGGTAATCGTTCCCCGGGACCTCGTATCCCGCAACGATATCGGCCAGCGCGTAGGTGGGCGGCGCGCCGGCAAAGCTTGCGCGACCGAGCAAATACTCCCTCACACTTGGCGGCGGACCGCTCATGTTGAGACCCACCTGCCAGATGGTGCTGAGAAAGTAAAAGGTCATGCCTTCCATCCATCGCGCGTATTGCATCGGGCTGCTGACATTCTCAATGCGCCGCGCCATGTCGGCAGTCGCCTCCCCCGTCCTGATGCAGAGTTCGGCATATTCGGTCGAAAGGTCGCGGACAATCTCTTGACACATCGACCGCCAGTCGCATCCGCGCGGATCGGTCAAGATCGCCCTTAGCCAGAGATGGAACTGTGCAAGTCCGCCCGGCGATCCATGATACGCGCCAACCTCGCAGAAGTGCTCGTCCACCAAGAACATCCACGCGCTCCAGATCGACGCAGCCAGGAACGCTTCGCGGTTCATGTGGTGGTACATCCGACCGATTACGTCGGCCGGGCCGAGGCTGCGCAGCATGGCTTCCCCCTTGCCGCCACACTCGACGAGGGCATGGCCGACCGCCCATTCCGCTACTTCCACTTCCACGGCGTCGGTATTCGGATTGCGACCGTCCGGAAATGGATAGTGAAACGCTGGAAGCCTCAGCTTGGT
Source organism: Rhizobium mesoamericanum STM3625 (assembly GCF_000312665.1). GTDB lineage: Bacteria > Pseudomonadota > Alphaproteobacteria > Rhizobiales > Rhizobiaceae > Rhizobium > Rhizobium mesoamericanum. The sequence continues at coordinate 310,216 of NZ_HF536778.1, forward strand.
GGCCAGAAGTGCGCTGTTGGGGAGGAGCATGCTTTCGGGCTTGCCCGACCGTCTCGATTGATTCATGTCCGCTCCGGAAGTGACCTTGCCTTCCATACTGTCGCTCCTACTCTGGTGGCGAGCCCACGTAGCGACGCCAGATGTGCAGCAGGTCGTTGACTTCGTGCACAGACAGCAGTCGCTGGGCGCGACGCGCGGCGGCGAGTCGCCACACCCGTGCGCCGGCAGCTCACATGCGGTAGAACATGACGTTCCTGGTGCATCAGATGCGCGACAGCGACTTCGCCAGCCAGGATCCTGTCGCTGGCCAAAATCGCAAACCGCCCTTCAGTATAGGTGGCCGATGCGCGTGCGATACCGATGTTGCACGGCGCATTCATGACGGGCATTTCCGCTTGAATGTGCAGGGAAACTTTCATTGCCCGAACCTGCGATGACGCGACCGATAAACGGTGAGAGCCTCCTCGAAATCCGTGCGCCTGAAATCCGGCCAGCAAACGGGCGTGAAATAAAATTCAGAGAACGCACACTGCCAAAGCATAAAGTTCGACAGCCGCTGCTCTCCGGACGTTCGGATGACGAGATCCGGATCGGGTTGCCCTGCTGTATAGAGCCGACTCGTGATCGATTCAAAACTTAGGTCAGTCTGCAACGTGTTCACAGTGCCGGCCAAAAGGTGATCCGCGATCAGAGTTCTGATGGCATGCAACAATTCGAGGCGGCCGCTGTATCCGACGGCGATGTTCACGTCGAGCCCGTCGACGGTTGCGGTATGGCACTCGGCATTGCGAATGCGGCGCTTGACATCGGGCGGAAGACTGGAGAGGTCGCCGATCACGCGCAGATGCCAGCGGCCGGTGCATGCAAGTTCTTCAAAAACATCGGCGATGACCGTCAGCAGTGCCTGTAGTTCTTCTGGATCGCGACTCAGGTTTTCTGCGGATAACGGCCAAAGCGTGACCATCGGAATGTCAGCCTCACTGCACCACGATAAAAGGGCATGAACGTTGCGCCCTCCTGCTCGGTAGCCGTCGATCGACTGCAGCCCGCAACGCTCCGCCCACCGTCGGTTGCCATCCAGGATAACTGCAAGATGCCGGATCGCCACCCGTTGCTCGGACAACCGCGCATCGACCGGGTTCGTCGCGCATGCATTAAAAGTGGACGAAGCCGTAGCTTGCATTGTCACCCCTCCTTCAATTTGGTGCTGGTAGATCACGAAAACATCAGACGTCTTTCGCGAACGTGCTGCACGCTCCGGCGGCGGCAAAACTCAGTGTCATAACCGTTGATCGGTTTTCCTGATTTTTAATTATTCAGCTGCAGTTGCAAACTACCAGCTTTGGGAGGTTACGGATCGCTCGCCTACGCCGGCCAACGCGAATACGGCGATGCCGAAACCAAATCAGGTGGCGGGCATTTCCAATCTTAGGGGTGACTGCCGTCCAGTTCAGCAACGCCAGAATTCTACCATGATCCGCGAGCTAATCGGCTATAGCAGTAGCTCCAGGCCCTTCGGTCACCGAGCGTATGCTGGCGCTTGCCGAAATTTCGGCCGCCGCCCACCCAGCGGGGGGACGGCCTCGAAAGCTTTCGGAACTGGGCCTAAAGCGCGTCGCCCGTTTTTTGATTCAGGTTCTCGAATCGGCCGATTTGTGATTCCTTCTTAGCTGGAAGGAGACCGATCATGGGCAAATCACATCCGATCGAGTTGCGTTCCCGTGTTATTGCATTCGTTGAAGAGGGCAACACCCATCGCGAGGCGTCCCGTCATTTCCGGGTGTCGCCTCGATTTGTGAATAACCTTGTTATCCTGAAGTGGTAGACGGGCTCTCTGTCGCCGAGACGACAGGGTCATATTGGTGGCGGCAAGTTAAGTGACCATGGTGCGTGGTTTCGTGAACGTATGGCTGAGAAGGGTGAATTGACGCTTGATGAATTGTGCGTCGAGCTTGCCGAGCGCGGCGTAATTGTGCATCGCTCGAGCGTCGGCCGCATGTTGCACCGGCTCGGGTTAAGCCACAAAAAAAAGCCTGATGGCAAGCGAGCAGCTTCGTCCAAAAATCGCCCGGGCGAGAAGTCTATGGATCGAAAGGCGCAAGCCGTTTTTTGATAAGGCCCTGGCACGCCTCACTTTTATCGATGAGACGTCGACGAGCACAAAGCTGACAAAACGCTCCGGTTGGTCGTTACGGGGTCACCGTTACCGCAGTCATGTGCCTTTCGGATCCTGGAAGACGCAGACGTTTATCGCTGGCCTCAGATCGCATTCCATGGTCGCGCCATGGATTGTCAACGCACCAATGAATGCCGAGATATTCGAGACTTGGATCGAAACGCAACTCGTCCCAACTCTATCAAAGGGCGACATCGTCATTGCCGATAATGTCGGTTTCCACAAAAGCCAAAAGGCCGAAAACTCATCAGACAAACCGGTGCAAGGCTGCTGTTCCTACCGGCCTATTCGCCCGACTTGAACCCAATCGAGATGGCCTTCTCGAAACTCAAGTCGCTCCTACGAAAGAAAGCCGCAAGGAGCTTCGACGCAATATCGAATGCCCTCAGCGACATCTGCGCATTGTTCTCCGTTGACGAATGTCGAAACTACTTCAAGGCCGCAGGGTATGAGGCGATTTAGATGCGACAAGCTTTAAATGTGAAGTCAAGCGACTGCGATTTCACAACGAGAGCATCCCAAAGCCCACTGGCGACCTCGTGAAATGGCGTTGTCACGTTGTTTGAAATGTGGCCACGTGAGCCGACACGGCGCTTTTCAGGCAGGCGGTGCACTTACGGCTTCCTACGCGGCCATGGCCTGGCGTCGATGGGTTGGAATTTGTACTGCGGAGCGGTTGGTCTGGAATGGAACGAAGAGGTTTCGGACGGCGGAGAAGATCGACACGAAATGTTGCAATGAGCCGACCGACCGGAAACCCTGTCGCGTTCGCTCCCGTTTTCTGAACGGCAGGTGAGAATTCTCCGCTCGGTTGTTCAAGCCTTTATGCGAGCGGTGTTCCACGTTCGGCATGACCTGGGGTTTGGTCGCCCCGTAGGAGCGCAATTTGTCGGTGATCATACGCTTTGGCGGCATGCCCTGCTTCTTCAGAAGTCGCGTCAGCAGGCGCTTGGCCGCCTCGGTGTTGCAGCGCGTCTGGACGATCTCGTCGAGCACATATCCATCCTGATCAACCGCTCTCTAAAACCAGCATTTCTGACCGTTGATGCGCACCGCGACTTCATCGAGGTGCCAGACATCGCCTTTCGTCGGCGCCTTGCGGCGTATGCGGCGCGCATAATCAGGGCCGTGCTTTCGGCACCATCGGCGGATGGTCTCGTAGGAAACGACGATCCCGCGATCGAACAGCATTTCCTCGACATCGCGCAGGCTCAGATTAAAGCGGAAGTAGAGCCAGACAGCACGGGCTACGATTTCGATCGGATAACGGTGGTTCTTGTAGGTCGGTGCACTCACGGTCATGGGCGCGCTGCTACCTCAATTTCCTTACCGCTCAATCAATGTGACAGCACCTAGTCAGCAAAGCCTCCGAACTTATTTTGCAGGAGTTGCATCTGCTCGCTGCGCTCCTTGACCAAGTGGCCTAAACGGCGGATCACGTCATGTACGAGAAGACCGAGAAATGTTGTCACCGGTGCGTTGCTTTCCCAGAACATATCGACGTCTGTGGCAATTCGAAATACATTTTCCGTGAGTTCCTGCGCCCAGTAGCATACCGAATCGGTGATTATGATTAGATCAACGTCCGATTGCGCGGCCTGCCGAGCCAACAACATGGCCTGTTTTGCATAGCGTCGAACGTCTATAACAATGAGGAGCGGCCTTCCCATTTCGTCCGCGAATAACTCGCTATAGGTGCCACTGCCGCCATCCATAAAGCGCACATTCGGTCGTGCGTATTCGAGTCGCAAGGCAAAGTCCATCGCCAGGCCGCGCACGGTCTGGAAACCAGCCACATAAACCCGATCAGCCTTGGCGGTCAGCTCGGCCGCATGGCTGAACTGCTCGGTACGCGCGAGCTCATAGGTGCTGATGATGGCCTTCAATTCAAGATCGAGATTTGCTGAAAGATCGTATGTTGTACTGTCCGTCTCACCCCTCGAATGCTCGTTGGAAGCGATGCGCTCATATCGTTCTCCGACAAGCCAGGTGATCTGATGGATGGTGCTCCCCAGTTCCTCCTTGAGCGCGGCGAGGTTCTCATAGCCGAGCGAACGAAGGAAACGCCCGACGGTCATAGGGCTCAATTTGAGCTTGCTGGATATGGAGGCCGCTGTCTCGAAGGGGATATCGCGAATATTGGTAACAAGATAAGCAGCGATGGCGCTCTCAGCCTTCGAGAAGGCCGCCTGCCGTTCCTTGATCTTCTCCATGAAGGGAAACGAGGCCGGTGCGGGCTGGGGCGCTTGCTTGCTGTTCATGCTTTCAGTCGTCCATAATTGCGCATAACCTCCTTTACCGCATCGTGCTCGATAGCGGCAACAAGCCTGTTCTCGCGCCCCACCATCGTTTCGGCAGCCACCATGGCGTTTATAATCGCTTCCTCCACCGCCTGCGCCGTTGCCTCGAAAAGTGGGTCGAGCATGTTATTCGGCAAAAAGGCCAGATCGCCGACAGCGGGTGCTATGGCCGACTCGCTGATAGTCAGGTTTGCCGTGGAGAAGGCAAGGCAGAGGTCGCCGGAGCCGTCTCCGGCCGGTGTGCCCGTTCGGCCGATACCGAGACCCGCCCGTCGTGCGACCCGCTCCAACTGGGTCGGCATGAGTGGCGCGTCTGTCGCCACCAGGGCGATGATGGAACCCTGCTCACCGGCCCAGAGCCGGTTCGCGGTCAGGTGTTCGCCGACAGGCACACCGAGAATTTTGAGGAGCGGTCGAATTCCAAAGTTCGCCTGCACGAGGCAGCCTACGGTATAGCGTGAGCCAAAAAAGTCCACAACGCGAGACGACGTTCCTGTGCCACCTTTGTATTCGAAGCAGATCATTCCCGTCCCGCCGCCGACATTGCCCTCGGCTATCGACCCGCTGGAAGCCCTATCCAGGGCCTCCGTCACATGATCGGCTGTCACATGGAAAGCGTTCATGTCGTTGAGATAAGCATCGCAGGTCTCGCCGACCACGGGCAGCATGAACTTGTAGGGCCCAACTCCGGTATCCGGCTTCCCAATCATCCATCGCAGGATCGACTGATGAACGGTTCCAAGACTGTGGGTGTTGGTAATGGCGATCGGTCCTGTAAAATAACCAGCCTCCTTGATCCAGTGCGTCCCCGTCATTTCACCGTTTCCATTAAGCGAGTGGAACCCCGCCCACACGGGAGCCCGCAGAGGACCCATGCGGCCTCTCGGAAGAATGGTGGTAACCCCTGTACGCGCTGGGCCTTTGCCCGACGTTAAGGAGTCGCTGACTACGGTCGAATAGCCCACTTCCACGCCGGCTACATCGGTTATGGCATTGAAAGGACCGGTTATTCCAGAAAACGGCAATCCTAGGTCGCGCGCGGCCTCGACGGCGCATCAGGTGTCAGTCGGTGTGTAATTTCCATTGGTGTCCTCGTCTATTTAGATTTCCGGGTGCGCACTTTAACGAGCGTTTGGGAGAAATGATAGTTGAATAATATTTCATAGACACCGATATTTATATATCATCACCTATGTCGACCGATGCGAACAGTAGAAGACGCAGCGGCTTCAATGGTAGCAACCACGGACGAGGCGGCACGTTTTTGCGGAACAGCGTTCCGACAATCGCTCTCGCGCCATGGATGAGAAGCGCCCGCAGATGTCTGTCACCCCCCTTACTGATCCTGCCGATACGCTCCTTCTTCCCGCTGGCATGCATCCTCGGAGTCAGCCCGAGCCAGGCCGCAAAGTGCCGTGCGGATTGGAACTGACGACCGTCTCCCACAGCTGCGACGATGGCACTCGCAGTGATCGGGCCTACGCCGGGTGCAGTCGCCAGCCGCCGGCTATCTTCGTTGTTCTTGTGCCACTCGACAATTTGTTGTTCGACAGCAGCGATCTGTCCTTCAAGCGTATTGATATGATCGAACAGGGTATTGATAGCTTGGCAGGCGATCGCTGGCAGGTGGTCTGGCGTCATTGCGTTCATTCGCTGCCGCAGCTCTGACATACGGTAGCGGCCTTTTGCGGCGATGAGCCCAAACTCACCAACCAATCCACGAACAGCATTGATCGATGCTGTTCGTTGGCGAACCAACAATGAACGAGATCGATGCAAAGCGAGCACGGCTTGCTGGTCTCGGGTCTTGATTGGAACGAAGCGCATGTTTGGCCGAGTGGCCGCCTCGCATATCGCCTCTGCGTCTGCCGCGTCGGTTTTATTCCGTTTGACATACGGTTTGACGTATTGCGGCGGAATGAGCCGAACGTCGTGACCCATAGTGACCAGCTCGCGAGCCCAGTGATGAGCGCTCGAGCATGCTTCCATCGCAATCAGGCAAGGCGGCAGCTTAGCGAAATACGCGAGCAACTCGCTTCGTCCAAGGCGTCGGCGTAGAACGGTTTGGCCGACGTCATCAACGCCATGAGCTTGGAAGACTGTCTTTGCGAGATCAAGACCAACGGTAACAACAGGCATGAAAACGTTCCTTCTTGGCTGAAAGACGTCCGCCATCTTCGCTGAGGGGACGGGAGCGGTCCATGCCATCAAATGGGCTGTCCAGCGCGCCAGATACATGACGCTGGGAACCATCAGCCAGATGAGCGATGATCCGCTCATCAGCTTGGCAGCCGTGGCGCGCTGATCATCCCGGCCCATGCCGGAGAACGCGGCGACCAAAGCCGCCACCTACACCACTCCCTGGGACATGATCACATAGCGCGGCACTTGAATTGAGATTGGGCACCTAATTTGAGATTCCGGCTTCGATTTTGGCAGTTAATGTGAGATTCGCCGCCATAGAAAAGATGCCTGGACGCGGCTAAGCTTCATCAGAAATGCTAAGATAGCACAAATGGTTATGGCCGACTCAGAGGGTGTCAAGCGCCGAAAATCGCGCCGAAGAATCTCAAATTAGGTGCCATCACCTGCTCGCAGACTTATTCTTACGATTAAATGCCAAACGACACCCGGAGGCGAATGGGATCAAAGTTTGCATGGTCCGGTCCGGTTCGTTCGGGCAAGAGAGCTGACATCGGCATTTTCGCGAGGCCTGCCTCCCCCGCCTTACTGGCTCAAAACGCGTGAGTCCTTGCCGTTCCACGCGAGCCAGATTTTGCCGCCACGAGATACCGTGACGGGAAGCATTTGATTAGCAGGCCTCAGGGCCGTCACAAGTTGTGACTGCCCTGGCAGGCGGACCAGTACGTTTTCGTTCTGGCCGTGGTAATTGACTTCCTCGACAACACCCTCGAGACAATTGTCGAAGTCTGCCGGACGGTCGTTATAAAGGCGTATCCACTCCGGTCGGATCGAATAGGTCACCGTCCCAACTGCATCGACGTCGCCCGTAAGCTCACCGAGCTGCTGGACTCCGATCTTTCGGCCTTTTGCGACGCCGTCAAAGAAGTTCGTACGCCCAATGAAGTCCGCGACAAATTTAGAAGCTGGCCGTTCGTAAAGCTCGGCGGCGGTTCCGACCTGTTCGATCTTGCCGGCACGCATGAGTGCGATGCGGTCGGCCATAACGAGCGCCTCCTCTTGGTCATGGGTAACGACAACGAACGTCAGTCCCATCTCATGCTGCAGGCGCTTGAGTTCCAGTTGCATTGCTTCGCGGAGCTTTTTGTCCAGTGCTCCAAGAGGCTCATCCAGGAGCAGGACTCGCGGCCTCATGACCAACGCCCGCGCAAGGGCAACACGCTGTCTTTGTCCGCCGGATAGCTGGTTCGGACGGCGACCCGCCATGGTGGTCAGATGGGTAGTTTCGAGTATCTCTGCGACCCTCTGTTTAATTTCAGCCGAGGGTAGCCTTGCCATTTCAAGACCATAGCGCACGTTCTGCTCGACGCTCATGTGTGGGAACAGCGCATAGGACTGGAACATCATGTTGATAGGGCGACGCCGGGCTGGGACGTTTGTCATGTCCTTGCCATCAAGGAGAACTTCGCCAGAATTTGGCTCGACAAACCCCGCGACGATGCGCAGGAGCGAAGACTTGCCGCAGCCGGAAGGACCCAGCAGCGCAAAGAACTCGCCCTCTGCCAAATCGACGGAGACATTGTCGATCGCGGTGTAGTTGCCGTACTTGAGGACAATGTTGTTGAGTTGGATTACTTTGGGTGTGGTCATAGGTCTTCGAAGACCCCCTTATTGAACCGCTGAGCGGCGAATACCAAAAGAAAGCTGATAGCCAGCGTCAGAGCGGCAAGAGCGTTGATGTCGGGCTTCACGCCAAACCTTAGCATCGAGTAGATGTGCATCGGAAGCGTCTCCGATGCGCTGGAAGAGCCGGCGGTGAAGGACGCGATCATGTATTCGTCGAACGACATCGTGAAGGATAGTAGCGCACCTGCGACGATGCCAGGCATGATCAACGGCAGCGTCACTCTCCGGAACGTCGTGAAGCTTCCGGCACCGAGGTCGGTGGAGGCCTCCAATAGCGACGAGTCAAAACCGTCAAGGCGGGCCCTGACAATGGCAGTGACGAACGCAATGCAGAAAACTACGTGCGAGATGACGATGGTGTGAAGTCCAAGCGTCAAATTGACGAGAACAAAGAAGCTCAGCAGTGAAATTGCCAGGACGATATCCGGGATGACCATGGGAGTCAGTAGAAGGCCGTCAAGGAGAACAGAGGGTCGCATCCGCTCAACCCCGAGCGCCAACATCGTACCAATGATGGTTGAAAGCAGCGCCGCTGTCCCACCAACGATCAGCGTATGGATCATCGGACGAATAATGTTTTGATCATTTGCCAGTTTCACGTACCATTGAAGCGAGAAGCCGCCCCAGACCGTAGGCAAACCCGAGGAGTTGAAGCTCAGGACAACGAGGATGAGGATCGGCACGTAAAGAAACGCGAGCGTCGCACCGAGATGAATGAAGAGAAGTCTATTTTTGTTACGCAACCTCCTGCTCCTTCTCGACGTTCCGGACACCCTGCTGTATTCGGGCTTGAATAGCGAGCAGTGCCAACATGATGGTTATAAGGACCAGAGCTAGCGCAGATCCGAACGGCCAGTCACGCGCAGACGCGAATTGATCCTGAATAAGATTGCCGACCATCTTCATTCGTCCACCACCAAGTAACTGCGGCGTGACGAAGTTTCCGATCGACAGCACGAAAACGAAGACGCCGCCCGCAGCGATGCCGGGCATCGTAAGCGGGATGGTTACGCGGCGAAGCGTTTGCCACGCACTTGCACCAAGATCCTCGCTCGCCTCGGTCAGCTCCGGGTTGAGGCGCTGAATAGACGCGAACACCGTCAGAATGACGAATGGCAGATAGTTGTAGACGAAACCTATGACAACCGCCGACTCGTTGTAGATCAGGGTCAACGGCTCGTGGATGATCCCAGTGGCCATCATGACCTGGTTCACGATGCCTGCGCGGTTGAGAAGTACAATCCAGGCATAGGTTCTGATCAGGTAGTTGCTCCAGAAAGGGAGGATAACCAGAAACAGAAGCGGCATCTGCCATCTTCTCGGAGCGCGCGAGATCGCGAGCGCAGCGGGATACCCAATGAGCAGAGATATTAGGGCAGACTCAATGGCGATCCGTGCTGACCGTATGAAAATCTCAAGATAGAGCCCGTTGAATGCGCGGACGAGGTTCTCGAGATTGAAGTTCGGGATGACACCACCGTAGGTGCCCCGCTCCATAAAGGCGTACGCCAGTACAAGCGCGCAGGGGATGATCAAAAAGAACATCCACCACGCGAGACCGGGCGCGGCCAGCAGATATGGACCCAGTTTCCTGTTCATAAGATTTGTTCCCATGCTGATCCGCGAACGTCGGAGACATTGCTCAATCGGCACCAATTTTTTGCATAAAGCCGGTCGAAACCGCGGCCGTGACCTCGCCTTTCAACCTTGGCAATCGGGAACGGAGTCAAACTCCGTCCCCGCAAGGCGGTTACTGAGACATGATCTCGGTCACGAACTTCGAAACGCGCGGCGCATCCGGGCCGAGATCGGAAAGTATCTCGTTCTTCAAGAGGTCCTGAGCGGACATCTGAAGCGGTGGGTACTTCTTAATGAGTTCGGGATCGACCGAGTCCATCGCTGCCTTATTGGGAATTTTGTAAAGCAGCTGCGTAGTCATCCACGCATGGTGGTCAGCTTCGAGGATGAAATTGATAAACTTCTCCGCGGCCTCTTTATGCTCTGCCTTCTTGGGAATGACGAAGCCGTCGACGAAGGTATCGGTGCCCTCCTTCGGTATGACATACTTAAGGTTATCGCCACCGCCGTCGCGCATGGCCATTGTGCACCAGGCTTCCCAGGTTGCCGCCGCAACGATCTCGCCCGAAACCAGACGGCTTCCCATGGTGAAGTTATCGAACGCGAGAGCGTTCTTCTTGGCTTCAATGAGCAACGGACGAATCTTTTCTAGAGCTTGTTCGGAAACGTCGTTGATCGAGAGCCCGCTCACCAGTTGAGCCGGCTCCAAGAACCAGCGCTCGTCGGGTACGAGAGTGAACTTGCCCTTCATCTCATCGTCGGGCTTGAGAAGATCGTTCCAGCTGACGGGCTTCTTCTTGAGCATATCGTCGCGATAGCAAATGCCGAAGGTTCCCCAAGCGTAGGGAACGGAGTATTTAAGACCCGGGTCGAACGCCAGCTTCTCAGCTTCAGGGTATAGATTCTTCATATTCGGAATCTTGGAGTGATCGATTTCACTCAGCATGTCGAGCTTCTGGAGCGCAGTCACAAACGGCGACGAGAAGATAATCGCGTCGAACCCAGTGCCGTTCGATGCCATCAGCTTGCCCATACCCTCCTCGTTCGTTGCGACTTCAGTGAGATCGACGTGGATACCGGTGGCAGCTTCGAACTCTTCGAAAATCTTAGGTGGATAGTATCCGCTGAACGTCATGAAAGTGATCGTTTCTGCCGCGTTCGCAGCACCAACAGACAACGCGATTACGCTCACGGCTGTGGTGACGGCCATTTTGACGCTGCTCAACATCATTTTTCTCCCGTGTTTTGTCGAACAAGCGGGTCAGAACCGCCGATCGAACTAGTCAATGTCCCCTGCGTACGCTATCCGACCATTTACATACTAATCAGAAGCTTTTTTGAACGCGCTAGTCAGCTTAGCGCTGATTACCTGAATGTCAACTATCTTAAAGGAGGATTACTGCGCTTCGGGAAACATGGTTTAGCCTCCAAGTCGGTTATGAAAACCGTCCCGGCAGCATGTCTCCACACAACGATCATCAATCATCGATGCAGGCGTAAGCACGCAGATGGCGGGGCTTGCGGCCGCAATCCACTGATAGGAGTTTGCTATCCACGAGCAAGCGTATGCCGGCTCCTTTGTCAGCTACGCCTAGTTGACATCATGCTTCATTTTGGTCTCGATGGGGATAAGCTGGCGATAGATGCCATCTCAACCTTGACGACCTCCATGGCAAACGGAGACGGCGATATTTTCGAGATGACCTAGTTGATGCATCATTGCCGTTCGAGACGGGACAGAGGAAGCGAGCCCGATACTCCGAAGGTCTGGTTTCCCGAAATTAGCTCGAACGATCAAGAGGCAACACCAAGTTCTTTTGGACGAGAGCGGCCAAAGCCTCCAACCTCCGAGAGACGGTATGAATCCGGGAATGGCTGGGCTTCCTACTATAACTGTGTACTGACGAAGCATAATACGTCAGGGGCCCGCCACGCTTCATCAACCCGCTTGGCTCGTCTGCCTAGCCGTGGCCTACGACGGCTTTGACCTCGAGGAAGTCATGAAAGCCATATTCGCCGTTCTCGCGCCCGTTGCCTGATTGGCGGTAGCCACCGAACGGAGCCATGGGATCAAGATCGGGGGAATTCACGAATACCGATCCGGCCCGGACTTCCCTGGCTAGACGTTGAACTACATCCATGTCTTTCCCGGTGATGTGCGCAGCCAGGCCGTAGACGGTATCGTTTGCGATTCGGATAGCGTCATCCAGATCGTCATAGGCTATGACGCTCAGCACTGGGCCGAAGATCTCCTCGCGATAAACCGTCATCGATGGCTCGACATTCGCAAAAATCGTCGGCTTCACATAGTACCCGGCCTTAAGTCCGTCCGGACGTCCTAACCCGCCAGTGACTAGGCTGGCACCCTCGTCGAGCGCAGTGAGTATTAAATGTTGTACCCGTTCAAACTGATTTTTGTTTATGACCGGCCCAAGCGTCGTCTTGGGATCGGCCGGCGAACCGATAACGTTCCTCTCAGCCGCGGCGGCTGCGAGTTTGAGGGTTTCCTCCACGCGACCGCGCGGAACCAGCAGACGAGTTCCAGCGTCGCAGGCCTGACCGTTGATGAAGAAGCAGCCTGCAACAGCACTCTCGATAGCGGTCGGGAAGTCCGCGTCATCCAGGATAATGTTTGCAGACTTTCCACCAAGCTCAGTCACGACACGTTTTATGGTATCGGCTGACGCCTTTCCGATCTGGATACCGGCTCGGGTCGACCCCGTAAACGAGACCATGTCAATCTCCGGGTGCGTTGAGATCGCATCCCCGACCGTATGACCTTCGCCGTTAACGAGATTGAATACACCCGCAGGCACCCCGGCCTCATCCAAGACCTCGGCAACAAGGACAGCATCAAGCGGAGTGAGCTGGCTCGGCTTCAACACCATGGTGCAGCCGGTTGCAAGTGCCGGCAAAATTTTGGTGAAGATCTGCCCGATCGGCCAATTCCACGGGGTTATCATGCCCACGACACCAATCGGCTCCTTGTAGACCGTGGTTGTCCCGAGCTTCTCGGCGAACTCGAACTTCCTGAGAATTTCGATGGTGGCAGCAGTGTGGGCTTTGCACCAATCGATCAGAGCGGTGCCGCTAATCGATATCGGCATGCCCACCTCTTGAGTGACGGTTTCGGCGAACTCCCGCTGCCGACGCTCAAAGATCACTGCAATGCGTTCCAGAAGGGCGATACGTTCCTCGACGGAAGACTTGGAGTAACTTGCAAACGCTCTACGAGCTGCCTTTGCCGCGCGATCTACATCCTCCGCCGACCCCATCGCAGCACGGGCGTAGGGCGTTTCGGTAGCGGGATCGATTAGATCGCTCATTTCGGCGGATGCGGGTTCTACCCATTTCCCATCGATGTAGAACAAACTCGCAGTTTTCATGATGTAACTCTCCATTGCTGCTCACGAGCGACGTGACGTTGCAGCTACCGCTAGATAGCTTCATACTCATGGGTATCTTTACATGCCAATCAGTTGAATGTCTATATTGCGGGGGAGGCCTGTACTCAGTATCCAATAGACGGCCATCTTCTAGTGATGCCCCCTCGAAGACATTTGCCGCGGTAGCGACGGATGCTATCAAACGGAACCTGCCCTCAAAGCCTCTATGCAACCAAGAGCCATTTCACAGAAGCCGCCTTGACCAGCCGCGAGCGATTTCTGATCAGGCCTTAGATACGCAAGTTGTAAATACGGGAAGCTCGAAAGCGGTTACCTCGGGCAAAGGGCCGTTGAATAGCTCAATTTCCACAAGGCACGACTGAGCCACCGTCGCCTGGGTCATGGAGGACGAACCGACGTCAAGCGTTAGAACATTCGGGTTGCCATGCTTCTCCAGCGGGTTGCCGTCGCCCCAATTTTCGGGATCGAACCATGCGCCGGTCGCCATGACGGCAACGTTCTCTGCAAGATCTTGCGTGACTTTCACGCCGGCCAGACATGCACCGCGATCGTTGTAAATCCGAACAATATCATTCTCACTGATGCCCCGTACCTTCGCGTCTCGAGCGTTCATAAGGACTGGTTCTCTCCCCTTGATTTTCCCCTCCCGACTATATGGTGAGTGGTCGAGCTGGCTATGCAACCTGCGTCGCGGTTCCTGAGTCAGGAGATGCAACGGGTATCGAGTCGCCTTATCGCCCCCCAGCCACTCGAAGGGCTCTATCCAGGTGGCCTGTCCAGGGCAATCGCTGTAACCGAAGCCATCGATTTCGTCTGAAAAGAGTTCGATGCGATGCGACGGAGTGTTGAGGGGATGCTCGTCTGGGTCCGCCCTAAATTGCTCAAGAAGAATAACAGGACCTCCGGGCGAGGGAAACTCTACTCGCCCCATCTCCCAAAACTCGTGGAATGACGGAAGCGGTATCTGGCTGCCGACGCGTGACCTGAAATCGTCGTACATATGCTCCAGCCACTGATCCGCCGTGCGCCCCTCGGTGTACTTTTCACCGACGCCCATCACGGACGCGATACCTGCAAAGATCTCGAAGTCGCTTCTGGACTCCCCAACGGCGTCTTTTATCTTCCGCATCGCGACCAGTTGACCCTCTCGTGAGGCAAAACCAAGATCATTTCGCTCCAAAGCTGTATTAACCGGCATGACGATGTCGGCCGCCTTTGCGGTGCTCGTCCAGAATTGCTCGTGAACGATTATGGTCTCGGGCTTCTGCCACGCTGTCATCAGGCGGTTCAGGTTCTGATGGTGATGAAAGGGATTTCCTCCTGCCCAATAGACCAGACGGATATCTGGATATTCGTAAGTGCCTCCGTCATAGTCAAACCTTGCGCCAGGGTTCATCAGCATGTCGGAAATCCGGGCAACGGGGATGAATTCCTCGACGGAGTTCGCTCCCTGCGACAATCTCGGTCCCGAAACCCTGAGTTCGCTTGAACCGATAGAGTTCAATGTGCCGTAGCCGAGACCGAAACCACCGCCGGGCAGTCCTATCTGACCAATATGAGACGCCAGGGTTACTAAAGCCCAGTAGGATTGTTCGCCGTGGCTTTGGCGTTGCAGAGACCAAGACGCATTTATCATTGTCTTGGAGCCGGACATTTCTCTTGCAAGCGACCTAATCCGGCTAGCAGGCACGCCCGTTATCGTGGAGGCCCACTCGGGGCTCTTTGGCAATCCGTCTTTCCTTCCGAGAACGTACTCCCGCACTTGCGCCGCGCCGGTGCAATAGCGCGCGAGAAAATCGCGGTCCTCAATATTGTCCGATAACAATACGTGGATCAGCGCAAGCATCAACGCCACATCGGTATTCGGCCTGATAGCTATCCATTCTGCATCTCCATCGATGTCCTGACGCAGAGGACTAATGTTGATGAAGCGGACATTACGCGACCGCATGAGCGCGAGCGCATCGCGTACCCGGTGACGGCTCGGGCCTCCAGCTGTCATTTGTGTGTTTCTGAGAGGAATGCCGCCGAAAGCAACGAAAAGATCGCTGTTATCGGCGAGTGTAGCCCAGTCCGTATGCTGATCGAGGAGATATTCCATCGGCGCGATGATGTGCGGAAGGATGACTGATCCCGCGCCGTAACTGTAGGAATCCTGACCACGGACATACCCGCCAATCACGTTGAGGAACCGGTGAATCTGGCTTGATGCGTGGTGGAAGCGGCCGGCACTTCCCCAGCCATAAGAGCCACCGAAAATCGCCTTGTTGCCATAGGTCTCGGTGACGCGCCGGAGTTCAGCACCGGTAAGCTCAAACGCTTTATCCCACGAGACTTCGACGAAACGATCACTCCCTCTGAGGTCTGTTCGAGACCCCGGGCCATGTCGCAACCAGCTTTCGCGAAACGCCGGCCTACGGATGCGAAGTGCCTCGACGTCCACGCTGAGCTGATCGAGACCGATTGGGCTTGGGTTCGCGTCCTTCTCCCAAGCCAAGAGCTGAGGCTGCCCTTGAGTGTCTCGGATAACGCGATGCATACCCCAGTGTCCAAGGGCGTACAACGGGCTTCTGTCACTGGATACCATGCTACCTCCTCCTTAGCCTGCGCGTGCGTTTGCGATGCCTTTTCGCAGATCGTATTTTGGTCGCGGTCCCGCGGCCAAGGCGGCAACGATCGTCAGCTGCGTCTGCTGATGGCCTTGACGCCAAACCTTCAGCGGCGGCAACGCGCTTGTTCCGGACTCCGGCTTAGCTCGGCGCAACCACTTTGCCGGGGTTCATGTATCCAGTCGGATCGAGCGCATCCTTGATCTTCTTCATTGTCGCGACTTTTGTAGCATTGCCATATTTTGCAAGCAGATGCAGTTTGACCCGGCCAATGCCGTACTCGGCACTGAACGAGCCTCCTGTCGAGGCAACCAGATCGTAGATGAGCGGCGACACGGTTAGCTCAAATTTCTTCTTGAATTCCGAGGGCACGGCATTTGCGGGCGGGACGACATTGAAGTGCACGTTGCCGTCTCCGACGTGACCATAAATCGAAAGGATTGAATCCGGCGCGTTAGAGAGCACGAGTTGCGATGCTTGCTCGATGAAAGTGCCCAGCCGTGAGGTTCGAATAGAGATATCGTGTTTCACAGAACCGCCGTTCAGGACCTCGCCTTCCGGTATATTCTCCCGAAGGTGCCAGAAGTGATTCCGTTGTTCCTCGCTGGAAGCAACCGCGCCATCCACCACAAGCCCTTCGATCATCAGCTCTTCCAACAAGGCGTCCAAAGCGCCCTTTATGTCGAGGAGGTGAGACGAAGTCGCTGCTTCTAGAAGGACGTAGTGCTCGGAGGGTGCCGCAAGTGGGTGACGGAGGCTCGTGCGCTTGGCAATCAGCAGTTCCAAGGAGTTTCGAGAAATATATTCGAACGAGGTAATCGATTCACCGGTGAACCTTTGAGCCCTATCCAGCAACTTCGGAAGTTCGGATACGTCGGCGATAGCAAGAAAAGCCGTGACAATGGTCCTCGGCTTTCGCGCAAGCTTCAACGATGCGCCAGTGATGATTCCGAGCGTTCCCTCTGCCCCGATAAACAGCTGCTTCACGTCATAACCGGAATTGTTCTTCCTGAGCGGGCTGAGATCAGTCAATAGCGATCCGTCTGGGAGAACGACTTCGAGGCCCAGGACGATGTCCCTGGTCATGCCATATTTTATGACCGCAATTCCCCCCGCGTTGGTCGAGATGTTTCCCCCGATTTGACACGATTGCTGTGAGCCTAGGCTAAGTGGGAACAGCAGGTCTTTATCAAAAGCCGCCTCGTGTAGCGTACTAAGTATACAACCAGCGTCTACGGTCATTGACAGGTTGCCGGCATCGACTTCCCTCACCTTGTTCAGCCGTTCGAGACTGACCACCACCTCGCTTCCACTGCGATCGGGCGTGGCGGCCGTGCAGTAGCTAGTGTTGCCCCCTTGCGGAACAATTGGAACCCGGTGTTTCAACAGTGTTGAGGCGATAAGTTGCACCTCTTCCACGCTGCGCGGCCGCAATACTGCATAAGTACGTCCAGAATAGAGCTGGCGGAAGTCAGTGACGTACTTGCTGATAATGTCTTGGTCGAGCACTACGATTTCGGGCGGTAAGCTTGCAACGGCTGTTTCGGTAGGGTTCATGATTTTCTCACGCGAAGTGCGTCTGTCTTTGCACTCGTGTCGTTCCTGTTACGGAACGATAACGAGCTTGCCTACGTGGTTACGCTTGAGCAACTCCGTTTGGGCTAGCGCCATTTCCTGAAGCTGATAGGTTCTCTCGATCAAAGGCTTGAGTCTGCCAGCGACTACATGATCGATTACCGCTTTGAAGGTGTCGGGCGTCGGGCATGTGATGCCGAACATCTCCAAATCTTTGTAGATCAGGTCCCGAAGATCGATGGACTGTATCGGGCCCGCTAGAGCACCCGCGGTGGTATAGCGCCCGCCCCGGCGAAGCAGTTTGAGGCTGTCGGTAAAGAAGGGCCCACCGACAACATCGGCGATAACGTCGATGGCACGGTCCCCTGCGATCGCCTCGATGGCTTCGCGGACATTTTCCTTCTCACGTGCCACGAAATGATTCGCACCGAGGGCACGTAGTCGTTCTTCTTTAGCAGCTCCCGCGATGGCGATAACCTTAGCGCCACGGATCAGGGAAAGCTGAACGAGTGCAGTACCCACACCTCCAGCGGCTCCGGTAACAATCACGGTTTCACCTTCTTGCAATCGTGCTCTAACAAGCATCTCCTCCGCGGTATCGTAGGACGTCGGAAAGGTTGCAAGCTCTGCATCCGAGAGGTGTGATTGGATCGCGTGAGCGTTTTCATCGTGCACCACGGTATATTCAGCGTACCCCCCGTCCCTCTCGCCGCCGAGATAGGCGACGAGTTGTGCACGGTTAGGCAGTGAGAGATCGCGAACCTGCGGGTCGATAATCACACGTTCGCCGATCCTGCTTTCCGCAACAGCTACTCCTACACCTGCAATCGTACCGACCACGGCAGCGCCCTGGATTCTCGGAAATACTATTGTCTCTTCTTTCCAAGTACCGCGCGTGCTCGTGTCCCCTCTTGCATCGCCCGCTCCTTTCAGTCCGACATCTTCGGAAAGGCTCTCGTTCACCTCGCGATCGTACCATCTGGTGCGAAGATTGATGTCAGTGTTATTCATTCCGCAAGCACCGACGCGTATCAATACCTCTCCACGACCGGGCTTTGGGACGGCGACGTCGTCTCGATATTGAAGCTTGTCGATTCCTCCAAAGCCAGTAAGGACAACGGCACGCATCTTTTCCGGAACCTTATTTGTCTTGATCATTAAATGTCTCCCACTTGGCGTGATCGCTGGAGTGCTTGCTTAACGAAAGTTGCGCTGTCACCGCTGGCTACTTTGCCAATCAGGGTTCACCCAATACGGTTCGTTAGACGGGCTAAGTTGCGGTCGGCCGAGACAGAAATCCGCTGCTCGGTCACCGATCATGATCGCGGTCGCGTTCAGGTTGGACGTCACGATCACCGGCATCACAGAACTATCTGCGACTCGCAGCCCCTCGATTCCATGCACTTTGAGCTCGGGGCTCACCACCGCGTTGGGGTCGTCCGCTCGTCCCATACTGCATGTGCTGGAGATGTGGTAAGCGGTGGTGGCGCGATGCCGGATCCACTGGTCCAGCGCTTCCTTACTCTGTACGTCTCTTCCTGGTTCGATTTCGGCGCCTCGGAATTCGTCAAACGGGGGCGAAGCTATTAACTCGCGAACCAACCCGATCCCCTCGCGAAACGTTTCCATGTCACGATCGTCCGAAAGATAGTTGAAATGCAGGACGGGCTTGTCCGAAGGATCAGCGGTGCGGAGGCTTATACTCCCACGGGCATGGGACGTCTCCAAGGTACAGTGCACCTGAAACGCCTCCTCCGGATAGGGCTTGTAGTTCGAGTGCGAAATGCTGAGCGGAAAAAACTCAAATTTCAAATTTGGCTTCGAGATGCCGGGGCGGCTGCGGACATATGCGCTGACCTCAAATTGGTTGCTTGCGGCTACGCCCCGTTTGAATAGAAACCAATTTATCCCAACAAATGCCTTCCGAGGCCATTCCGCGCTCCGCCTTAGACTGATAGGCTGCTTGCATCGGTACTGGATTGGCAGATCGAGATGATCTTGAAGGTTCGCTCCCACCGCACTTCTATCGTGAACCACAGGAATACCATTCTTGCGGAGTTGCTCTGCAGGGCCGACGCCGGAGAGAAGCAAAATATGAGGCGACCCGACACCCCCTGCGCAAAGAATGACTTCGCGGCGAACGCGAAAGTCTCTCGGCCCGTTTCTAGTGCAGCATCTGACGCCGACCGCCCGCCTTCCCTCGAAGAAAACCCTTTCAACGGGATTGCCAGAATTGATCGTCAGATTCGGCCGGCTTCTCACAGCTGCGCTTAGGAATGCGGCTGCGGAACTGTTTCGCCGACCGTTGACGATCGTCTGCTCGGCCACGGCAAAGCCCTCATGCTGAGGTCCATTGGAGTCGTCTGACAATGGATATCCGAGAGCTTTGCCGGCATCTAGAAACGCTTGGTTCAATGGGTTTGAGGGCTTGGGGCGAGTTACTTCCAGCGGTCCACTTCTTCCTCTATAGCGGTCGTCGCCGGCTTTGGCGGTTTCCATTCGCATGAAATATGGAAGCACATCGGCATAGCCCCAACCCGTGCATCCGTTCTCATCGCGCCAACTGTCGTAATCTTGAGGATTTCCCCTCGTGTAGACCATTCCGTTGATCGCGGAGGAGCCGCCCAAGACACGTCCTCTGGGGTGTGTTATTCTCCGGCCCTCAAGGCCTGCTTCTGCTTCTGACTGGAAGTTCCAATTATACGTAGTGGCGTTCAGGAGGCCGTCGACTGCAAGCGGCATGCGGATCTGCCACGGGTTCGCGTCCGGACCTGCTTCAACCAGCAGGACGTCCACGGAGGCGACCTCACTCAATCTAGAAGCTAACGCGCATCCGGCCGAGCCACCGCCTACAACGATAAAATCGTATTCCTGCTGCATAGGTTTTCGCTCCAGATACCCCGGCCGAATCACGATTACAAGCCGCGCAAACTAAACGGTATGTAATTAGACCAAGTAGTATATCGAGCATCGGCGAGCGTCAAGATAGTCTGGTGTGGTTGGCAAGCTTTTGCCAAGACGGGCAAAGATGACCGAGCAGACTGTCCTGCCCTGCTCGGTCTCTGGGGGAACCCTTCAGTCCGGATCCTAAACAGCGGTGATCTGATAATCCGTGTTCTTAGGGTCCTTGGAGTGGAAGTGGGCCTGGACCACGTCCAGACGATCAAGGCCGCTCAGCGATGACCGTTTAACAGCTCTTTACCCAGCATAAGACTGCGACGCGCTCCGTAGCACGTCGAAAACCGACGAGAGTTCGTCGTCATTGCTGTAGCAGTGAGGAGAAAAGCGGATTGCATCGTTTCTTACGCTGCACTTTATGCCGGCGGAATTTAAGCGCTCGAACAAGACACTCGTCGGGATAGCCGAATTCCTGACCAAAATGATGCCAGATTGGGATTGGGGCGGCCAATCGCTCATGACGTTGTATCCTGCACGTTTCGCCTGCGTCCGGATCTTGTTTCCGAGTTCCATGACGTAGTCCTCGATCTGCTTCATGCCGATGGAGTCGATCTCTTCAAGTCGACGGGCAAGACCGAAAACACCGGGACCATTTTCGGTGCCAGGCTCAAATCTCCTAGCGTCCGGAAGAAAATCGAGCACGCGATGGAACGAAAACGCGTCGTTCACGCTCAGCCAACCCACTATGCTTGGCCGGATGCGAGCGAATGCCTTCTCGGAGAAGGCGATGAAGCCGATTCCAACTGGGCCGAGCATCCATTTATGTGCGCTCACAGCGAGCACGTCGACCCCGTCCGCCGCCATATCGATGTTAAGCACTCCAACTGATTGCGTACCGTCCACCACCAAAAGCGCGTCGAATTCGCTGCAGATCTGCGAAAACGCCGCAAGATCGACACGGAACCCGCTGTAGAATTGGACATGACTCACCGCCACCAGCTTTGTCCTAACGTCAACGAGCGGGCGAAGGTCATCAGGAGCCAGCGCTCCATCACGCGCTTTCATCTTACGAACTTCGACGCCGTGTCGGGAAAGCGATTCCCAGATTAGGTAGTTCGATGGAAACTCTAGTTCCGGCACAACGATGTTGTCACCAGCGTTCCAGTCAATACCCAATGCGACGAGCGATAGACCATGCGAAGTGTTTTGAATGTAGGCAACCCGGTCGGCAGTTGAGCCTACGAGCTTTGCTGCGAGGCGACGGCCCTCATCTCGTGTCGGCCCGCTTGCGACCGTAATCCCGGACGTATCCAGGGTATGGAGCGCCGCCTGCCGAGCAATAGCATCCCTCACGCCGATCGAGATAGGGGACACGGCCGCATTGTTCCAGTAAATGCATTTTTCAACAATCGGATACTGCGCGCGGATATTAGCGAGCTCAGACTTGTCGAGCTTTATGTAAGCATCAGCGTTCATAGTGACCTCAGTCCAAAATGCACCCAGAATCTCCATAGGTTCTGTTGTCTCGTGAGCGCGGGCGCAGCAGACCATGCCGAAGCGTTGGGGACAGCGAGCGGACTCGTGAGAATCCGCTCGCCATCGTGTCATTCCGCAATCTCATTGACCGACGTGATGATACGGGACTTCTCGACCGCCGCGAGAGTCATGCCGTATTTATCAAGGATAGCCTTGTACTCTCCATTGGCGATTAGTTGCTGAAAGATGGCTTGCATCATTTCGGCGGTCGCCTTATCGCCCTTCTGGACGGCAACACCTAACGGCAGTATGTCGTAGACACCCGGGGCCACGACGAGCTTTCCCTTGCTTGTCTGCTCGTAGTACCCTGCTGCTGTGGAATCGTCGAAGCGGGCATCGACCCTACCGGTTAAGACCGCTTGGATCGTGTCTTTCTGCTCGGGAAAGATCAACTTTTCGATTTTCGGCAGATTGGATTTCGTGCAGCTCTCGCTGAGCTTGTCGGCCGTGAAATCGGCGGCCGAGCCTGTCTGGACTGCAACTCGCATGCCACAGAGGTCTTGAGCGCCGGAGATGCTATCCTTCTTGTCTGGAAGCACCATTGCCACGGTCCCGGACTGGAGAAACGTGACGAAGTCGACCTGCCTCAAGCGATCTTCTTTAACAGTGAAGGTTGCCCAGGCGACTTTCACTCTTCCAGCTGCCAGTGAGGGAATTTGGGACGCAAACGGTATCCGCTGAATATCGAGCTTGACCGAAATGAGCTTTGCAGCCGCATTCGCCAAATCTACGTCCAATCCTGCCGGCTGACCGTTAGGATCGACGAACTCGAAGGGCGCGTAGTCCAGGCCGCTCGCTATGCTGAACGTGCCCGATGACTTGACGGAGTCGATCAGCGGAATCTCCGCTCCGACGGCGTTTTGCACAAGCGCTGCTGCGAAGAAAATTCCAAGATGCGCTGCCTTCATGATGATCCCCTTTTATCTGATCGGTGGCGTTGGCACCATGAGGAGACCACATCGTATGATGTGAATCGAATTGAAAATATGCATTGACAACATGAGCAAGATTCATTGCTAATTTGGGCGCCACCGTATAGCTGTCGACCTTTAATGCGTCTTTCCAGGGTTGCTGCATGACCGAGTTCTCCCTCAACCATATCGATCTTAACCTACTGAGAACGTTTGATGTCCTTATGCGGGAACGGAGCGTAACGAGATCCGCCGACCGGCTCGGACGGACGCAATCCGCTATAAGCCATGCACTTGGCAGACTTCGCGAAGTTTTTCAGGATGAGCTCTTCACTCGAGAGTCCGGGATTATGGAGCCCACCGCCCGGGCGAAGGAGTTGGCTGAGGTTATCTCCCGCTCTCTGCATGAAATCCGGATTGCTGTTGACCGGCATCTGAATTTCGACCCGTCGACCACATCAAGGAATTTCCGCATAGGACTGTCCGACTATACCGCGATCACCTATCTGCCGGCATTGATCGAAACATTCTCGAAGCTCGCCCCGAAGGCATCCTTGAATGTTGTTCACGCCAGAGAACCGGATGCCCTCGGTTCATTGAAGAGCCGCGAAGTGGAGTGCGCGGTCCTTGGCAACGCCAGGCTCGATGCTGAGAATTTCGAGGTTATGGAGCTTTCGCGGGATCCAATGGTGTGCGGCGGCTGGAAGGGAAATTCAGCCTTCACCAACATGACGTTGGATCGCTATCTCACGTCGCCACACCTTCAAATATCAGCGGACGGAATTGCGGCGGGGGTAGCGGACATCACATTGCAGCGGCTCGGTCTTAATAGGAAAGTCGTTGCAACCATACCTCATTACCTGGTCGCTCCCTGGGTCATGAAAGGCACCAACCTGATTTCCGTATTTGGTGACGGTGTGCTGCTTGCCCTCACGGAAGAGAGTGAGACTGTAATCGTTCCTCCACCAATGGCCCTTCCCGATGTCACGATTTCGCTGATCTTCGACAAGGCAAATGAACTCGACCCCGGGCACCGATGGTTCCGCGACTTGATCAGAACCGTTTCCGAGAAGCAGAGGATGCTGAAACAGGGCGTGTACAAGCGTCTGGAGCTTTAACAGCCGGCGTGACGAAACCGCACATCGTTGCAGCTCGCCAACGCAAAGCCCCTATCAAGCGATCTTCGTGCGAGATCGGAGGTACCGTTTCATTAGGCAGCGAGTTAATGCAGTTCAAACAGCGCTTCGACCTCAACAGCGGCCTGCAATGGCAGGGAAGAAACGCCAATTGTGCTTCGCGTATGGCGCCCTTGCTCGGCAAAAATTTCAACAATGAGGTCGGAGGCACCGTTCATGACGCGTGCGTGCTCTGAAAACGAAGGGGATGCCGAAATGAACCCGCCCAGTCGAACAACCCGCTTGATTTTATCCAGGCCCTGAAGTGCTTGCTTGGCTTGAGCCACGACATTTATTGCGGCCGCTCGCGCGGCAAGGATGCCACTTTCAACCGAAACATTATCCCCGAGTGAGCCTGTCGCCACAAGCTTCCCGTCCGGCGCCAAACACAGCTGCCCCGAGATATAAAGGAGTTTTCCGATCTGATGCGTCGCAACATAGCTCGCCACCGGTTTCGGCGGTTTGGGCAATTCAATACCCAGTTCGACGATGCGCTGTTCGAAAGACGAAGTCATATGTAGACCCTATGATGTGGACCGATTAACCGACTTAATTCCGGCAATTCCGATCGACGGTTCGGACTAACCGGTTCACTGTCGTCAACGGACTCGTGCCAAAAATTCTCGTGTCCGTGGAGACTGAGGATTGGCAATCATTTCCCTCGGGTCGCCCGCCTCAACGACGACACCGCCGTCCATGAAAATCAGTTGATCGCCCACCTCTCGCGCAAATCCGATTTCGTGCGTGACGACCACCATTGTAATGCCCTCACGCGCCAGGCCTTTCATCACCTCAAGCACCTCGCCCACCAGTTCTGGGTCAAGGGCGGATGTCGGCTCATCAAACAGCAAAACCTTTGGGTTCATCGCGAGCGCCCGGGCGATGGCGACCCGCTGTTGCTGGCCGCCCGACAACTGTCTTGGATACGCGTCCCGCTTATCGGCAAGGCCCACTCGCTTAAGCAGTTCGATCGCATTAAACGTTGCCTGATCGACGGGCTCCAGCTTCACCCGTACAGGAGCCTCAATCAGATTTTCGAGCACAGTCATGTGAGGAAACAAGTTGAACTGTTGGAACACCATCCCGATTTCGGCACGGCGCTTGCAAATCGTACTCGGCGTAAGTTCGTAGAGTCTATTTCCCTCAAGGCGGTAGCCAACAAAGTCTCCGTCGACAAGCATCAAACCGCCGTTGATTTCTTCCAGGTGGTTGATGCACCGCAGGAATGTGCTCTTTCCGGATCCAGATGGGCCAATGATGCACGCAACCGTTCCCGCAGGTACCGTCATGTCAACGCCCTTGAGGACCTCGAGATGGCCATAGGATTTACGGATGCCCTTGGCGTGGACCATTGTCGTTGGTGCGATTCCAAAGCGATCATGGTGGTTTCCTGATCTGGTCATGCCAGGATCTCCTTCTGGCGCATCTTTATCAGGCTGCCGAAGATCACCTTCGTGATGCTCGGATTGCTGCGCCGCTCATCCCGGCTGAAGTGTCTTTCCAAATGGAATTGCCCCACGGACATGACCGACACCACCGCGAGGTACCAAAAGGATGCGACGAGAAGCAGGGGAATGGTTTCAAAAGTCCGGGCATATATAGATTGCGCGGAGTAAAGCAGATCCCCGACCGCGATAATGCTGACCAGAGATGTGGTCTTCAGAAGGTTGATCGTCTCGTTACCGGTTGGCGGAATAATCATCCTCATTGCTTGCGGAAGAACGATCCTTCTCAATGCCAGGTTGGGCTTCATGCCCAGACATGCCGAAGCCTCATATTGGCCCCGGTTAACCGACTTGAGCCCGCTCCTCACAATCTCTGCCATATAGCCGGATTCATGCAGAGACAGCGCAACAATGGCCGAGACGAGCGGCGTCATGACGTCATTCGTTGGAATGGAATACACTGTACCAAGACCCGGCAGCCAGAGCGTCAAGTTTTTCACGACTATCGAGAGATTGTACCAGAGGATCAGCTGAACCAGCGCCGGCGTGCCTCGAAAGAACCACACGAAGATTGCTGCAGGGGCAGAAAGCAACCTGCTTTTGGAAAGCATCATCAATGCAGCAATGGTCCCCCCGATGGCGGCTAGGATCATCACGACCAGCGTAATCAGGAGCGTTTGCGCAAGACCATCGAGTATGAGCGGATTGAACAGATACTGTCCAGCGACTGGCCATTGGAACTCGGGGTTAGAAATTGCAGATCTCGCTGCCGCGGCAATCGACACAGACACCACGATGATCGCCGTCCATCTCCAGGGGTGTTTAAGTGGGACGATAACCATCGGCTCTGGGTCAAAACCGTCGACCCTCTGTGCTTCGGACTGCTTACGTGTCATACCTGTCCTCTCCGCTTTGCGCGTAGCCGGTAGCGCGCCAATGCAGCGAGTAGTCCCGGCGTGTCGCGTTATTCCCTTAGTGTTGTGTCTGCAATCTGAGATCGGCGGTCCAACAACCACCCAAGCCCGAAGCTGCAGTCTTCCGCGTGGCTGTTCACGCATGCGAGTTTCATGCGCCTAGCTGTGGCACTCAATGAGTTTCGTTTCACCAGCAGCCAGATCCAAGGACGCCGCTCACGCTCGGAAAATGGACAAACCCGCACGCACCCTGGACTGATCTGGCCGAATTGATAGGTAACGTCTCCTCAATATCTATTGCCTCTTGTGCATTCTGAGACGGCTAAGCTATTCAATCAAATTAATAATGCGCATCATCAAAATGAGCCGGATGCATAAACTGTCACGCTAATCGTGTTGCTCGCCGTGAACCGCTGTCAGCGGCTTCTCGCCTTCGCTTGCGAAAGGTCCTCAGTGCCGTCGAAGCGGAAACTCCGTGACGATCCGCCGGCGGTCACTTCGTCGGTGGAATTGCGGATCAGTTCCTTGATCTCTCGTGCCGCCTGGGCCGATCGTTAGCGAGTTCCCGGATCTCCTGGGCAACGGCGGCAAAGCCCCTGCGGGCCTAGCCGGCGCCGCCAAACACTTGCTGGGTGCCAACGAGGAACGCAAAGCATTACGAGGTCCAGCAATGCCAATTTCCGGGAAGAGAAGTTGCAAGACCCGAAACGCCTCTTCGAGCTGATGGGCCTGCCAGAGGTAAGCGAGCATGCCTTGTTCGTCGTTGAGCAGATTGCTGAACATCTTGAACACGGAGCCACGTGAGGCAAATCCGATCACCGCCAGCATGGCGGCACTTGGCGAAGACAGCCCAGCCTACGCGCGGCCCCCAGCATACCACCGTGTTACTCGGCTTAGATGGAGAAGGCGTATGCTTCGCGGTCTTGGTGGTCAACGCCGATTTTGACAATGGAGGAGCTGGCCGCGCCTACCGTTTAGCTGGCCTTTCGTGTCGCAAAGCTGAGCGCCAGGACGAGAAAGATCAAGGTGCCCGTTCCAACCTGCTGCCAGTAAAAATTCAGGCCGCTCAAGAGCAGGCCGTTTGCGACGATAGCAAGCAGCAAAACGCCGAGTACGGTCCCCACGATATTGGGGCGACCGTGGATATGGATGGTTGTCCCTATGAATGCGGCGCCAACGGAATTGAGCAAAAATGCGTTGCCTGAATTGGGTACGTAGACTGTCACGGTCGAGGTCAGGACCAGGCCTGCCACCGCTGCGATGACGCCGATCAGGACATAGGTTCCTGCAAGAATGAGGCGCAGCGGCAGCCCGGAATAGCGCACAATATCGGCTTGCACGCCTGCGGCAACGACCGCGCGGCCGAACCGGCTCTGCGAAAGTAGGAAGGCGGCGGCCGCCGCCGTGGCGAGCGCGATGATCAGCGGCACCGGGGCACCGAGGATCGTGCCATGCCCGATAGCACGGAAAGAACCCGGTATCGCATTTTGCGGGAGGTAGATCGGGTTGCCGCCATTGGTGAGCAGCTGCTGAATGCTGCGGCCGACAAAGAGCGTGCCAAGCGTCGCAAGAAAAGGCGAAAGGCCTGCCCAGGAAATAAGGATCGCGTTGAACACACCGACAAGCGCTCCCGCGGCAAGCCCGCCTAAGGCCGCAACACCGACGGAATGGCCAGTCAGCACCAATGACACGAGAGCGAGGCTGGAAAAATCGATCGCCGCGCCGATCGACAGATCGATACCGCCGGAAGCCACGGCGAAGGTCATGGCGACGGCTACGATTGCCAGCAAGCTGAAATTGTTGGCAAGCAGGCTTGAAAGATTGCCAGCTGTCAGGAAGCTCGGCGCTAGCGAGGCAAACAGCCAAAAGACGCAGATCAGCGCGATGATCAGAGCCGTTCGGCCGCCGAGCGCGACAACATTCCTGGAAAGAGATTTGGTCGCCATGGTCAAACGTCCCTGCGAATAAGTGTCGTAACCGATACGGTCAGCAGGATCAGTACACCCTGGACGCCGCTGACCAGCGTGCTGGAGAGATTGAGGAGCTGAAAGCCGTTGAGAAGAACACCGACGAACAAAGCCGATAGCAGGGTGCCGCCGACGGTCGGAACAAGTCGGCGGGAAAACACCGATCCGAGCAGCGCGGTGACGACCACAGGCAGGAGCATCTCGCCCGAACCCGTGCTTGAGCCACTGAGATATGCTGTATTGAGGATGCCGGCGAGACCACCACAAAGACCGCTGATCAGGAAGGCTGCGGCGAGATAGGCCTTCACCGGAATGCCTGCGGAGCGCGCGGCTTCCGGAAATTCACCAACCGCATAAAGTCGCAGCCCATAACGCGTGCGCTGTACGAGAAGAGACATCGCCAGAAAAAAGGCAATCAGCACATAGCCAAGCACCGGGATACCTAAAGGCCCCTGGGAGGAAAGGGCTGTGAGCACATCGCTGGAGGCAGGAATGACCGTGTTTTCGCTCAGCACAAGCTCGAGCCCGGCAATGACATTCATGACCGCCAGCGTCGCCAAAAGAGGCACGATGCCAATCCCGGCCACCGCAATCGCGTTTACCGCGCCGACCGCAAGGCCGGAACCGAGCGCCGCGATCACGGCGGCGCCGTCACCGTAGCCTGCCTGTATCAAGCTCGCGTAAATGGCTGCACTAAGACCCATGTTGGCGGCGAGCGAAAGATCGATGCCGCCGGTCACGACATTCGGACCTCCCGCTATCACGACGACCGTGAGGCCTATCGCCAGAACCCCGGTGATTGCCGTCTGCCCCAGGATGTTGCCGATGTTGAACACCGAAAGGAAGAAGGGCGCCGAAACGGAGAATATGACGAGGATCGACAGAAAGGTTATCAAGGCGCCATAACGCAGCAAAGTGGTAGCGAGCCCGGTCTTTTGCTGAGGCGTCTCCGGTTCCGCTCCGGAAACGGGAGCCGCGTAGCGTTCGATATCAATTGACATGACGCAACCTTTCCCGAGCGCCGGTGGCCTCGGCCAATATGTCGTTTGCCGTGGTGTGGCTGGATTGAAGCTCGCGCGTGACGCGCCCGCGGAACATCACGAGGACCCGATCCGTCATGCCGACGAGTTCATCGAGATCGGTGGAGAGAAGGATGACGCTTGCTCCGCTCGAAACGAGGCCGGCGATCAGTGCATAGATCTCGGCTTTTGCGCCG
Source organism: Rhizobium mesoamericanum STM3625 (assembly GCF_000312665.1). Classification (GTDB taxonomy): domain Bacteria; phylum Pseudomonadota; class Alphaproteobacteria; order Rhizobiales; family Rhizobiaceae; genus Rhizobium; species Rhizobium mesoamericanum. The sequence goes on from NZ_HF536778.1 coordinate 339,751, forward strand.
ATATCGACGCCCACTGTGGGTTCGTCCAGCAGATAAAGGTCGGTGTCGCGAGCCAGCCATTTCGCTATCGCCACCTTCTGCTGATTGCCGCCAGAAAGTGACCGGACTAACGCCTCTCGCCCATCAGCCTTGATCTGAAGCTTTCGGACGAGTTTATCCGTCTCCCCTGCTTCAGCCTTCCTGTCGAGCCGGCCGAACCGCAAGAATCGGCCGAGGCTGGCGATGGTCACGTTTTCTCTCACACTCATATCGAGTGCCACCCCGTGGCGACGACGATCCTCCGGGACCAGGGCAAATCTTGCCTTGGCCGCGTCTCGCGGCGAGGCAAGTCCGACGTTACGATCTTCGTGGACAATTGTCCCCGATGTTGCGCGTTCCAGCCCAAAGAGGACACGCATCAGGTCCTTGGCACCCGATCCTAGGAGCCCGGTGATTCCGAGCACCTCACCGCGGCGCAAGCTGAAGGAAACCGGCTCGAACTTGCCTGTCACCGCCAGGTCTTGCACGCAAAGAAGGTCCTGGCCGAGGCGCACCTGACGAGCGGGAAAGAGATCACCTGTCTCGCGCGCTATCATCAACTGCCCGATTTCCTCGGCAGAGGTTTCGGACAGGGCAAGCGTCGCAACATCACGGCCATTTCTCAAAATCGTGACGGTCTGGCAGATTTCTTCGATTTCTCTGAGGTAATGAGAGATGTACAAGATTGTGACGCCTTCGCCGGCGAGCCGCCGGATCAGCCGAAACAAAATATCGGCCTCCTGGCGCACGAGCGCTGCTGTTGGCTCATCGAAAACGAGAAGCTTGGGCTTGCGGATCAATGCACGAGTGATCTGGATGATTTGCTTTTCCGCCGTGGTCAGCTCCGAGATCAGCACGTTCGGAGGCAGTTCGATCTCGAAATAGAACTTGAGCAATCGCGCAGCTTCATGTCGCATGCGCCGACGATCGAGAAAGGGTGTTGCCCCAAGGCTTGGTTCGTCACCGAAGAAAAGCGCTTCCCCGACAGTGAAGCTTGGCGGCAGGAGCCGATCCTGGTGGATAAAATGGATGCCAAGTTCTTCCGCAAGCTTCGGGGTCAACCGGGTGTGTGTCGTGCCATCGATCTCTATTGCGCCATCGTCTGGCTGGTGGAGACCGGCGAGGACCTTGATCAGTGTGGATTTGCCAGCTCCGTTTTGGCCGACCAACCCGTGCACTGTTCCCCTTTTTACAGTCAGTCCCGCGCCATCAAGAGCGCGCGCTCCGCCGAAGGTCTTGACGATCTGGCTCAGCTTGAGAATGTTGGCAGAGTCAGTTTCCGCTCTGATAATTTGGCTCATATTGCTGCTCCAAACGCTGAACGATGGCCGCGCCTTCGAACAGAGGCGCGGCCTGGCCACTAAAGTCAGCCGATGCCAAGCTTTTTGGTGACCTCGCCGACATTCGCCTTATTGGCGAGAAGGGCCGGCACGTAGGTTTCGTGTGGCAGTTTTTCGCCAGAAAGCAGGCGGGCAACGTTGCGAATGGCGGTGCGCCCGAGTTCTGCTGGTTGCTGTGCAACGTCGGCTGCGGCTGGAGATTTGGGGTCGGCAACCAGCTGGAGGACTTCCGGGCTGCCATCGACGCCATAAGTCTTGATCTCGGTTCGCCCAGCAGCCACAAGAGCCTGCGTTGCGCCAAGCTGCGGCACATCCCAGGCCGACCAGATCGCTTTGATCGAACCTTTATTCGGATAGCGATTGAGGATCGCGGTGACCTGGGTAAAGGCATCTTGGACGGTATTAGGGATGACATCGCGCAGTTCCGGCTTGATAATCTCCACCTTGGGGAAGTATTTGACGACGTTTACGAGCTGATCGTAACGGATCGCGCAAGGCGTGACGCCGTAGAAGCCGTTGAACACGACGATCTTGCCTTCGCCGCCGATATCGGACACGAGCTGCAGGGCGAGGTCCTTGCCGAGACCCCAGTTATCCGAGGTCGAGTTGTTCAGTGAATAGGTGGAGCCGACGTCGATGGTCAAAACCGGTATGCCTGCATCGCCGGCCTTCTTGAGCCAGGGGTCGATGACCGTCAGCGTTCCAAGAAGCTGGACAATGGCGTCCGGATTCTGCCCGATAAGGGTCTGGAGCTGCGAAACGAGTTTGCCGTCGTTGCGCCCAGCATCCACGGCGATTGGCTCACCACCCAGCCGCTTTACCTCCTCGATCTGGGCATTGTAGGCCTGGAGGTCGAAAAAGTGGTCAGTGCCGGCGGCGCTGATGCCGATACGCTTGCCTTTGAGCGGCAGGTCTTCGTCAGCCAGTGTCGGACGAATCCCGACCGCTGCGGCACCGGCGGCCGCTGCGCCCGCCAGTGCGGTAAACTTCAGAAGGTCGCGGCGACCTAGACCTGAGCCGAATTTTTCAGTCATCATTTACTTCCTTTGATTGTGGGTTGCTTTGGCTGTTGGGGATGCGAGGCGGAGATCGTGGCAGTTGCAGCTAGCAAGGCCACCATCGTTGTCTCGCAGCTTCAAAAACGACGGGCTGTCGATCGTTAAGAGACAAGACGACATATTGCGGAAGCACTGGAATACCGTCTCAGCCCCGACTTAATGCAGGCCGAGTTTCTCGATGACTTCTTTGACGTTGTCCTTGGTCGCAAGTATGGACGCAACATAGGTCTCCCGCGGCAAGGTCTCGCCGGCCAGGACACGGGCGACATTGCGGACCGCGGTGCGCCCAAGTTCGGCCGGCTGCTGGACGACATTGGCGACAGCAGGGGAGTTTGGATCGGCGAGCAGTTGCAAGGCTTCGGGGCTGCCGTCGATGCTGTATGTTTTGATATCCGTGCGGCCGGCAGCCACGAGAGCCTGTGTGGCTCCCACTTGAGGGATATCCCAGGCCGACCAGATCGCCTTGATCGAGCTTTTTTCCGGGTAGCGGTTTACGATGGCGGTGATCTGGGTGAAGGCATCTTGAACGGTATTGGGGATAACGTCGCGTAGCTCCGGCTTGATGATCTCCACCTTCGGGAAATACTTGATCACATTCACCAGCTGATCGTAGCGGATCGCGCAGGGCGTGACCCCATAGAAGCCGTTGAAGACCACGATCTTGCCCTCGCCGCCAATGTCCGAGACCAGCTGCAGAGCGAGGTTTTTGCCGATTTCCCAATTGTCGGATGCCGTGTTGTTAAGCGAGTTCGTCGATCCGACGTCCAAGGTCAGGACGGGGATGCCGGCATCACGCGCCTTCTTCAGCCATGGATCGATAACCGTGAGCGTGCCGAGCTGCTGGACAATGGCGTCGGGCTTCTGCGCGATCAGTGTCTGAAGCTGGGAGATGAGCTTGCCGTCGTTGCGCCCGGCATCAACGCCGATCGGAACGCCGCCGAGGCGCTTCACCTCCTCGATCTGGGCGTTATAGGCCTGGAGATCGGCGTGGTGGTCTGTGCCCACGGTACTGATGCCGATGCGCTTGCCCTTAAGAGACAGCTCGCCGCTTGCCAGGCTGGGCCTGGCGCCGACCAAAGCGGCACCGGCGACCGTTGCGCTGGCAAGCGCGCCCAGTTTCAGGATTTCACGGCGGCCGAGACCGCGATCTGCACTTTCCATCATGGATATCTCCTACAGTTGCGAAATTGCTGCCCGAGAGGCTCGGGAGGTGGAATGCACTTCACGCGTCCTGCAAAATATGCTTGCTGCAGGCCATGAGCGCGCATCCCCTTGACGGCGGTCAGGCCGCAGCGGAACTTTTGTCGACGTTGTCCGGGCTCTCTGCCGTTAATGCCGGTGCTTGCCCGATGCGCCACTGACCGGGCGGCGGCGTTCCATTCACCGCGAAATCACCGACAATCCGGTCTTTGTAGATCCGGGGATTGTGTGACGATATCGTTCGGGCATTACGCCAGTGACGGTCGAGGGCGGTGGACGATTTAGCTGCCGAGGCGCCCAGCGTGTCGAACAGGATTGTCGATGCCTCGAGAACAAGATTGGTCACCACGCCGAGGGCTTGTGATGTTTCCAGTTCGGCAACCGCGTTTGCGCGTTCCACCGCCTCGTCATTGCCCGCCAAATAGGCGACATGGGCGCGTTCTTGGGCCGCCGCAACCTGCAACACGATTGCAGTGGTGGCGTAGGCATTGGAGCGAATGCGGCCAACGACCTGGAGCACCTGTGGATCCTGGCTCGATCGGGGACCGGCAGCGTGCGAAAATTGGCGTATTCGCGCCGAAACCGCAGCGGCCGTCTCAATGGCGATAGCGCGGCCTATCCCGGCCAAGGTCGCCAGATGAACAGTCTGGTAGAACGCAGGGCTGTAGCCAAACTTCGTGTCGTCGACCACGACGTCAAGGGGATCTACGCTCGCCTCGGAAAATGTCGTGGTTCCGCTTGCCGTCAGCCTCTGGCCGAACCCGTCCCAGTCGTCGACAACGCGCACACCCGGGTCGTCGCGCCGGACGAGCACGGTGACGCCCTCGCCTTCCAGGCCTGTCGCGCCGACATCGATCCAATCGGCAAAAAGCGAACCGGTCGTGTAATATTTCTCGCCATTGAGCACGAGGCCATCGCCTTTGCGAGCGATATGGGTTGCAAAAGTGCCTTGTTTCGCATCGCCAATTTCCGTCCAGGCGTTGCCAGCAATCTCACCGTTAGAAATGCGCTCAGCCCAACGTCTACGGAAAGCGCTCGGAACGGTGTTGACGACGTTTTCCACAAAACCAAAGTGGCCGCGCAGTGCTTGTGTTATGTTTGAGTCGGCGGCCGAAAGTTCGATCAAGAGATTGAAGAACTCCGGCAGCGTCGCTCCAAGTCCACCTTCGCCCTCCGGCAGGCGAAGTGCACCGAAGCCCGCACGTTTTAGCGACGCGATCTGGGCATCAGGAAGGATGCGGTTGAACTCGCGAGCGACAGCCCCTTTACTGATCTCCTCGAAAAGTGGACGAAATTTCTTGGCGAAGTCCTCGTAGCGGGCGCTCGGCCCCGCTCCCCAAGCTTGATCAACCTGTGACATGATGCACCTAATGTTAAGAGGCTGTGGCAGCGATTACGCGCCAATCGTTTTCAGCTGGGGCGTCAGGGCCGCGGCTTCGCGGCGCTTAACCGCCTCGATATCCCGATACGCGTTGGCCGGATGGGTGGCTGGCAGATAGGGACCGTTGCCGAACAACTTCTCGCGAAGCGTTCCGGCGCGGTAGGCTGTCGGATAGGCGCCGCGTTTTTGAAGTTGTGGCACAACGTGCTCGACGACATCTTCGAAGCTGCCGGGCGTCACCGCATAGGCGATGTTGAAACCATCGACGCCGGTTTCAGCCACCCATTCTTGCAGAATATCGGCAATCTGTTCGCCCGAGCCAACAAAGACCGGCCCCATTCCCCCGATGCCACCGAATTTCGCTAGTTCATCGATGGTCCAGAATTTGTCACCGCCGGCAATGTGCTCGACGAAGGAATGGATCGCGTTTGTTTCAATTCGCTCGACGACATCGGTGGGCGGATACTGACCAAAATCGATCCCGCTCCAACCAGACATGAAGACGAGAGAACCGTCGTACGAAACGTACTTCTTGTAGTCCTCCAACTTGGCCTGCGCCTTTGCCTCGGTCTCATCTGTTATGATGGTGATCAGCGTGTAGATGAACACCTTCTTCGGATCGCGCCCGGCGGCCACGATACGCTCGCGGATATCGGCGACATAGCCCTGCAGGACAGATTTTGTCGGCGCCGCGACGAAGATGCATTCGGCATGGCTGGCGGCAAAAGCCTTGCCGGGACCGGAGGCACCAGCCTGATAGAGTACCGGCGTTCTCTGCGGGGAGGGCTCCGACAGCTGGTAGCCGGGAACATCGAAATATTTGCCCTTGTGCCCGATTTCATGGACCTTCCTAGGGTCTGTGAACATGCGGCGATCCCGATCCCGCACCACGGCCCCTTCTTCCCACGACCCCTCAAGCAACTTGTAGAGCACCTCTACATATTCGCTCGCGATCTCGTAGCGGTTGTCATGACGTTTCAGCCCTGCCTGGCCGATATTCTTCGCGCCGCTTTCCAAATAGGAAGTGACTATGTTCCAGCCAACCCTGCCTTTGCTGTGGTGATCGGCCGTCGCAAGTCTGCGAGCGAAGGTATAGGGATGTTCGAATGAAGTGGACGCCGTGATGCCAATGCCGAGATGCTCAGTAGCCAGCGCGATGGGCGCAGCCAGCTGCAGGGGGTCGTTGACCGGGATTTGTGCCGCCTGGTGAATGGCGTGGTAGTTGGAGCCTTTGTACACGTCATAATAGCCGATCACGTCGGCAATGAAGATGCCATCAAACACGCCGCGTTCCAGAGTGCGAGCCAAAGCCTGCCAGTATTCCAGATCCTTATAGGTCCACGATCTATCGTCCGGATGGGCCCACAAGCCAGGGGATTGGTGGCCGACGCAGTTCATATCGAAGGCGTTGAAACGGATCTGTCCAGTCATGGTATCCCTCTTCATTCGAGAGACTAAACCTAACATCGCGCCGCGATAAATATAGATTATCTATGGTTTAACTAGATTGAAGAGCGGAAAATTTTTGCGTGCCTACTAGCAGACCGTAGACAATCTCCGCCGTAATACCCGAAGCACAGAGCAGCCACGACCGCGGCTGCAAGCGGATGCACTCCGAAATGCAAGTCACGAGCAGGAAGGTGATGACCACGCCTGCTGCCAAGGAACGAATTCGCCGAAAATTCCGCCGATGAACCGTGGCTGTCTCACTCGTTGCGAACTGGCATGCGCTTCCTGCGCGCCCTAGCCGCTGTCATGGTACGTGCGGATCTTGGCCTTCCGTAATTCTAGCTTCAGGATGCTCTCTAAGGTGCATCCCTGATCGGAAACATGCCTTCGCCGTAATGGTGAAGGCGCGTGTGATGTCGTCGGCACAACCACCGCACCTTTAAAGGCTCCTCGTATTCATCATGATGGGCATCGACGGCTTCGACACCGCAGACTTCACAGGTTTGCTTCTCCAGCTCGCCCGCCTTTACCGCTCGCTGCACAGCAAGGTGAGCATCGTATTTGCCCGGATTGGCACGACGCCAATTCGCTTGGCGGGTATCGGTTTTCAGCATCGCCGCATCCTGCCTTCCTACCTGTAAGGGCCTATTGGCCGCCATATGGTTTTGTTACCCTCCTCAGTGGGGCCTCAAGACGCCGTTTGATTGCGCGTCGGTTTTTTTCCTGCTTGGCCAGGATCTGGCTGATCGTACTTTGGGAGACGCCGAATTCCTCGGCTAGGGCAGCAAGTGTCGCCCCTTCCCGCCTTTTGCGTTCAATCACAACATTCCGGCTGGCTTTCGATGCTGTCATCCTGCATCACCCCATGAAACGAACTGGCGCGTTCAGGCATACCACGGCGTAAATCGTTCTTCATTTGTTTTCCACCTCATTCCACAGGCATGTCCTGCTCCGCCGCGACTTTGCCGCAGCGGGTATCGGCACATTCGTGTGACGATCCTTCGTGTGAACAGCGAGATCTCGCCGGTACAGATGCGACATCTGGCGCAGGATCGTTTGTCTTAGAGGGGCCGAGGGCTTTGCCCTTGCTCCCTGCCCTGCTGCGTTCGCCCGCCCCTGCCATCCTTTTCCGTCAGCAATCAGATTACAACATCATTGATATCGCTGATCCAACGGGTTTGCCGGGTGGATTCCAGTGTCCCTTGTGCATCAAAGGGGCGAACCGCGGAAAAATCGAGCCCGGTCTCACCTTCAATTGCAGCGATGGTGGTCTGGATCCGGCGCTTGCGCATCTGATCGATGGTGTAGGGCTTCAGCCCGGAGAACACCTTCGCCTCATAGAGCGCCTGCACGTACTGCGTCTGACCGACGATGAAGGCGGCGGCTGCCACCTTGGTGGCGGATTTCTGAAGGACTGCGATCTTCCAGAAAGACAATGGAATTTTCCAAGGCCCACCCTTTCGGCCTTTGCCATACAGAGGATCGTCTTCCCGAAAAATCGGGCCTGTAAAAATGGTCAACCGCTTGTCCGTGCTTTGCGCTTTGTCGAGCAGGTAGTCTTCGAGATTGCCCCAGTCGATGTCGTTGTAGGTTTGGACCTGTGGGGCCGCGTTGGTGTAGTGGAAGGTATCCTCTGCCCCCAATTGCGACTCGACCAGCGCCTGGTTGACATCGTTCATGGCGCTCCAGCAGGGATCAAGCAGCCGAACCTGGTGTCCGCGGCTGAATTGCACCGGATCTTTTCCCTTGTTCTCATAGAATTCTCCGTCCGGCTGGTATTCCGGCGCGATACGCGCATCGCGCCGCCACGTGTCCTTCCCCGGACCGGGATGGACCAGCTTGTTGCCGTCGATATTGACGGCGGTCAGCAGCGGAAACTTCCGGTCTGCACGGATTACAGACGTGAAGTCGTGATAAGCAAGTTCGTGACCGGACCCATCCAGCAGCGGCGCAATCTGTTCTTGCGCGAGCCACGGTGCATATATCTCGGGAAGGTCGATCCGGGTGGTGAGAAAGAGTGGATCATAGCCGGTGACGCCGGCCCAACGCTTGAGCGCGAGAGGCTTTCGGTCCGCCTCGAGAAGAGCTTCGCCCTGGATGCCGCCTTGAGACAGGGACGGCAGCCCAAGCGAGGTATCAAGCCGGTCCAACACAAGGCCCGCCTGCGGCTGTTCAAAGCGCTGTCTTTCGAGCAGGCCAAAAATTGCACTAATGCGGACACCTTCATTGGCGATCCAGACAGTTTTGTTCTCAGGCCTTCCGGGCTTCTTCGGCTCAGGGACTGCCTTGTGGTGCAGGGCCAGGACCTGCCATTGGTCGTTCAGCACCGGGGCGCCGGATGAGCCCGGCTCCGTATCCGTCGAATAGTGGATGAAATGATCAAGGTTGACGTCGGGGGCCGCGTCCGGATCAAGAATAATGATCTGGCTTGCTCGTATAGCAATCTGTTTCGGCTCGCTGTTCGGGTGCTGGATGATCGTCACCCACTTGCCATCGATCGCCTTGCCGGAAAGCGGGATCAGCGGCAGCCGGCCATAACGGTCGATCGGTACGCCCTCATCCGACAATGGCGTGACCGCGACAAACGTGATGTCGAGCTCAGCGTTGGTGTAAAAGATCTCGTGCGGACGCAGATTGAACCTGACGCCTTCGCGAAGAACCCCATCGATATCGTGCTCATAACCGAATTCGGCTTCGCATTGGCTGGCTTCATCGGCATTGCCGAGCACATGGTGGTTGGTTAGCAAAAGTCGTGGCCCGACCAGAAACCCCGTCCCATACCAGGCTCCGCCATCGCTCGGCACCTTGATCCGGCAAACGGCAGCAGCCGCCCGTCGCCCACGATCGAGGAAGTTGATCGACATCAGGTCGCTTTGGCCGATGATCCGCTCGAAGCCGTTTGGATCGCTGCGCGGTGATTCAAGAAAACTCTTGCGAGCCGAAAAACGACTATCGGCTTCCGCGCGAGCCCGCCTCAGGTCGCGCTCTTCGGCCGGGACGTAATTGAATTCCGCAAGCGCAACCTTTTCTACCTCGACGGAAAGCGCGGCCGATTGGGTGGCGACGATATCGTTTTGGCCAACTGCCGCTTCCGGGTCTTTCTCCATGCTGATCTCCGATCTGGACGAAGTGGGTGTGATGCGGGTTTCGACGTTCGCTTTTTGGGGTGACGAAAAGGCAGCGGAGAGCACATTGTACTTCGCGTAAGGAATTGAACCGCGTTCACGTTAAGCGCGAAACCGGTTTTGTAGTAGTGTCTTGTTCAGTACGCCGCCAATTTACTTCGCTAAAGTTGACAGCTTTATGAAAAGACGATCGCTCCAAGCATTTCCGATGGATTTTGCTTGAAGACCCACGAATAAAATGAAACAGGTATTGCACGCCTGACGCGAGAGGTCGTCATCAGCCTCGTGGGGGAATCGGCGGGACCTTGCAGCAGTGGGTAGCTTGCATTCTTCGTGAGCTAGGGGGCAAACATGACGCAATCGCTTGTGACGAGTGCAATCCCGTTCAAATTCGACAGAGCCGATCGCGTCGATGCAAAGCTCAAGCAGTTCCGCCCTGAGCTGTTCGGCAAAGATGGGCTAATCCGCGTCGCCCTGCGAGACCAGGGCGTCCATTTCATGTCGATCACCGTGGTTCGCGGCGATGTCGGAGAGCCTACGTATCTGGTATTCGAAATGTCGGTCGACGGCGAGCCGCAACATGCCTTCGACACGGTCGGCACCAAGCTGGCATCGTTCGTCAGCGAAATCCTGTCGGTTGCCGAAATAAAAGCGGCAAGTACCCTCAGTCGTCTTCTCACGTCCCACCACATTCGCACCGGGCAAGGTCTGTTCGATGTCCCAGGTCTCGACTTCTGTGGCACGCCAGGCATGACCGTGACACGGATCAAGCGAGAGTATGCGCTTGCCCGCGAACTCCGTTCCTATTTCGATACCAACCCTGCCGCAGGGGCACCGCTGGACACCGTTTTGCGCGTGCGGGATTTCGTCAAAGCCGATGCCGACCTGGCTCCGCTGCTGGACCCCGAGCCATTTCCGCGCCTCACCGCTGAAGAGGCCCCCGGCCTTGATTTCGGCTTCATCCTATCTCTGGCTTTTCAAGGGCTCATCAAGTTCTTCTGGCCGGTTCTTTTTCTGCTCGGCCTTCTCGTTGTTACCGCGACAATTGCGGCAGGGCTTTCGCAAGGCTTCGCGGTCGGCGTGATCGCCTTCATCGTTTCAACGATTGTCGCAGCCGTCGCAATTCTTGCGATCGTCGCGAATGTCTACCTCGGCCTGCGGCGGCTCGAATCGGCCAACACGCCGGTCGACACCTTGGTCGATCCTGATGTGATGGCGTCGCTGACGGAAGCTGAAAATCTCAAGGACACGCAGCAAAACCATCTTGCCGGCATTTCGGTCATGCAGGCCGGAGCGTTGCGGGGCCTGACGCTAAGAATAGCGTTCTGGGTGATCGGGCAGATGGCAACAAAACGATTCCGTCCCGGGTTTCTTGGCGATATCAGCACGATCCACTATGCCCGTTGGCTGCGATTGCCGAAAACCAACAAACTTCTGTTTTTCTCGAATTACGGCGGCAGTTGGGAAAGCTATCTGGAGGACTTCATCACGAGGGCGTCGAACGGCCTGACCGCCGTCTGGAGCAATACAGTCGGTTTTCCACGTACTGAAAACCTGTTCTTCAAGGGCGCAACTGATGGCGACCGGTTCAAACGCTGGGCGCGCAGGCAACAGCAGCCGACATGGTTCTGGTACAGCGCCTATCCACATCTGACGACGGCGCGCATCCGCACCAACGCCGCGATCCGCCAAGGGCTTGGGACGGTGTCGACGGAAGATGAGGCGGCGGCGTGGCTGGGGCTGTTCGGCTCGAAGGTAAGGCCGGCGACGTTGATTGAAACCTTCGAGGTCCAGACGCTGCTATACGGCGGCTTGAGCAAACACCCTTATGCGAGATGTCTTGCGATCAAATTTTCCGACGACCCCAAACAGGCATGCGCCTGGCTGAAATCGATCGAGGACCAGATCACCTTCGGAGATCAACCCCCGGCCGACAAGGTGTTGATTTTCGCGCTGACGGCGGATGGCTTGAAGCGCTTGGGCCTGCCTTCCGATGTCGGGGACTCCTTCCCGACCGCATTCCGCTTGGGGATGGGCTCGCCCGGCCGGGCCAACCTGCTTGCCGATACCGGCGATGACAAAGCCGGCACATGGCTGTGGGGCGGGCCGGAAAAAGCAATCGACGCGACGCTGCTGCTTTACGCAGATTCACAAACCACTCTTGTCTCATATGCCAGCGAGTTGAGCTCGGGCATCGATGCCGCCGGAGGAAAGGTGCTGCATCAGGTGACACCGACACCGTTGCCCCAGCCGAGACCGGGCGAAACGGCAGCGCAAATCGTCAGAGAGCCATTCGGCTTCGCCGACGGCATATCACAACCGATCATAAAGGGTACGCGGCGCTGGATGCGCCAGTCGGACGCCATTCATGCCGTTGAGCCGGGAGAATTCTTGCTTGGTTATCCCGACACGCGCGGCTTCTTCCCGCCATCACCGCAGGTGCCGGCCGCGATGGACCACGACAATCTTTTGCCGCTCGCCGATCCGAAGCACTCCCGCGGCACTTATCAGCCGGATTTCGAAATGAGCAGCGCGACTGCCGCCCGTGACCTCGGACGAAACGGCACGTTCCTGGTGATCCGTCAGCTCGCACAGTATGTCGATGTCTTCAACGATTACGTGAATGATGCGGCCGCCCGCTATGCCGGCCATCCGGCAATCCCGGATCAGCTCGAACCGCAGCTGTTGCCGGAATGGATCGGTGCGAAGATGGTCGGTCGCTGGAAGGACGGTTCCTCGCTGGTGCGGTATCCGAATGGTCCGGCAACGGGGAAACAGCATGGCGAAACGTTTCGCCCTGACAACGATTTCCTTCCTGGGGCCGAGGATCCACTCGGCGCGCGTTGTCCCTTGGGGGCCCACATTCGCCGATCCAATCCACGCGACAGTCTGGCGCCGGGCTCAAAGGATGAGCTTTCGATCGTCAATCGTCATCGCATCCTGCGCGTTGGACGAGGCTTCGACGCAGTTGGCGGTAGCGATCCGGAGGAGCAAAAGCCCGGTCTCCTTTTCATGTGCCTCAACGCCGACATCGAACGTCAATTCGAATTCGTTCAGCAGACCTGGGCCACAGCCTGGCAGTTCCACGGATTGGAAAACGAAGTCGATCCGATCACCGGTCGTGGGGGCGGCATGGGGCGGCTGACGATCCCATCGGCGCGCGGCCCGCTGAACCTGACGGGGATAAAGGATTTCGTGCGGATGCGCGGTGGGGCTTACCTGTTCATGCCGAGCAGAAGTGCCGTTCGGTTCCTCGCCCGCATTGAGCAAGGACCCGACGCTGAAATGCCGCCCCCGCGCGAAGACAAGCTCAATGAAGAACGGTCGTTGCTGAGCACGAAAGACTGAGGGCAAAGCGTCCGACGACGTGCACCTTGCAGATGTGGATGGCGACATGCCGCGTGAATGACCAAGATCTCGGAGGGAAAAATGCTGGGACGTTTGATATGTGTAGCGCTTTTCGGAATGGCCGCGCCGATCCAGGCCGTGGCGGCGGATTTCACACTCGGCAACTGGAACATTCAAACGCTGGTCTACCCCGGCGACCCCAAGACCGTTTTCCCCGATGACCATATCCGCACCCAGCAGGACTACGCCGACCTCAGACACTGGCGTGACGCGGTATCTGCAGATGTCCTGTTTCTACAAGAGGTCACAAGCCCTTCTGCGCTGGACGCGGTTTTTCCCGTGGCCGAGGGTTGGGAGCATTGCATCAGCGGCCAATTTGCGGAGGCCGAGGGCCAGAATATCGCTCCAGTTTGTACCAAGAATGGCATGACCGCTGTCAAGCAGACGACTGCGACGCGCGTGCAATACCCGGCAGTGGCCATTCGCCCGAACTCACAGCTGAAGATCATTTCTGCGGCGGACTATAAGCCGCTCGACGTCACCTTCGACGACAATGGAACGATCCGCCGGATCCGATGGGGCCTGGACATCACGATCCGGTCGCCGGGCGGGTCGACGTTGCGGGTGCTTGATGTTCATCTCAAGAGTGGCTGCTTCGACGACTTTATCAGTTTCAAACTCTGGAACATCGATCCGGCAACCGGGCAGCCAGCCAGCCGGGCATGCGATACCCTGGGACAACAGATGTATCCGCTTCGCAAATGGATCGAGGCGCGCGAAACCGCGGGCGAAGCGTGGATGATCGTCGGTGACTTCAATCGCCGCCTCGACGCGCAGCCGGGTGCGATCCCCGATGAAGTTTGGATTGCACTGAGCGGCTATAGCGCCGACAAGACCGGTCACGACAGGGATCCGCGGTCGGATGTTCAACTCTTCCGGCAGCCCTATGAAAACATGTCGACATGTTGGCGCGAATTCCGCCAGCCGAACCCATCCGGCATCGCCAACCCCGACGACTATAACATTCTTCCCATCGAGTTCTTCCTCTACGGCACCCGGGCCGCAGCCATGATCGTGCCGGAATCGGAAAAGCAATTTCCCTGGCCCAACCCGACGCCGGGCGACAAGGTGCGCCTCTCCGATCACTGCCCCAGCAGTCTAGCCATCAAGATGAACTAGGAGGACCGGCCATTGAAAATGCAACTGAGTTATGCGCTGGCCGTCATGCTGATTGCGGGCGCTCCGAATGCGAATGCGGCGTCGCCGACCGTCCGAGACGAGTTCGATGCCACGAGCGTGTCCGACAACTGGTTTTCATGCGGTCGGGACGAAAACAGGTTCTCCTTCGGCAAAATCCCGGATGAGGCAAGGTCAGCGGCAACACAGATCGTCAGGGCGCTGCCGCAAAATAATGTGCTGGCCTTTGCCTGGCATCCCAAAGGATGCGCGCGTGAAGACGGCACCTACGATCGCGATGGCAGCGAACGCTCGGAACTGTGGGAAGCGGAGAAGGTTCTGGCGCCGATGGGCACCGACATTTGGTACCGTTTCGACATGTTCGTCGATGCAAGCATCACGCCGACCACAGGACGATTTGTGATCGGACAATGGAAACAAACAAACTCCCCGCAAGACGCTCCTATCCTTGCCCAGCGTTTCAACGGCCGAGCTTTCACCGTCTCCATAGAACAGGATAACGCCGATCCGAACCGTGACCCGAAGAACGTCCTTTGCCGCGTTTTCATCGCCTCGCAGGAGACCGCCCCGGTCGAACCCGGATTTGGCAACGCACATACGCTCGTCAAGCCGGCGCAACTCCTCTCGTTGATGAAAAACCAGATGCTATCCGTCGGGCATGACGCCGAGGATCTCGCCCATGGAGCAGCCCCGTTGTCGCTACCAGGCCTGACCGGATGTGCGCAAGGATTGTCGGTCACTCGCTATAATTCGCTACCCGATCCGTTCGGGAAATGGACGACGATGGTTTATCACCTGCGTCTGGTCTCCGACAAAACAGGTCTGATTGAAATCTGGGCTGACGGGAAAAAGATCTCCAAAACCGAGGGCGTTATCGGCTTTAAGCCCTTTCTCGCGAAGGAGCGCGAATATTTCAAATTCGGCTCATATCGCAACCACGCCGAGTTCGAAACGGTGACGCGCCTCGATCACTTCATCCGCAGCGAGCGGAAAGCGGATGTCGATCCAGACGGTACGCTCGCGCCGCCCTGACCGACGACGAACTGGCGCAGGGCCGTGGGCCATGCGCCAAGAGGAAAAGCATATCCACGGATCGATGGAAGGAGAGTTAGCATGAACCAGCGGGGGCTGACGGCCATGGCCACACCGAACAAACCTGTATCCCCTGGACCATCCGGACTCTGGCGAGTTTTTCTCGTCACTTCCGTGTTGCTGGCCCTATCGTCGTCTGCGGAGGCCGGAAACGCCCTCGAGAATGCGATAGAGAAAGCCCAGCCTTGCCAGTCGCTAAAGGTAAAGACTGGGCTGTTCAGCATCGGTGTGGACAAATTCGAGAAAGTCGAAATCGAAGAATTCGCCGTCGACGTGAAAGGGGATCTTGCGACAGCAAGAGCCATAGGTTCACTGACTTGCCGCACATCGGACGCTGCGGCCCTGAAAGGTAACGTCTCGGCCCGACTTAGTTTCGACGCGGAAATGAACCTCACCACCTGCGTGGTGAGCCGCCGAGACATCAAGCTTCTTTCCGCTGGTGGGACATTCGGCGACGTCGTGAAGGCGCTTGGCGAGCAGATTTCTCAATCACTTGGCGATGGCCTGTCCAACGAGGCCAAGAAATTGTGCGAGTAGCACGTGCGACAGCAAGAGGGGAACGGTAAATGAGCGAAACATCTGCGGGAGATGCCGGAACGTTCCTAAAGGATCCAGTCGTCCGGCTTGCCCTCATTACTCTGGCGGGTCTTGTTCTAGCCCTATGGATCGCACGCGCGCCCACGAGCTATACCGGCAAGCTCCCGTTGATCGGCGACTATATTCCTCTCAAACTGAATGCCGTGTACTTCATTGTTTTTGGTCCGATTGTTGCCTCTTTCGTCGCGGCGGTTTTGTGGTTTCAAGCGGCCCGTGCCGAGCGACCGCCCTCCAAAAATCTGACCTCGGACAAAGGCGATCGTGATGCGATCGCGCTGCTGATCATCTTTGCGCTTATCGTTATCGCGTCCGCTGCCCTGTCGCTGCAATATTTCCTCACATTGGCGCCGGCGGAGCTTTGCCCCTCACGGCCCCACTACGACTTCCTCTGGACGAACGTCCCCGGACCAACGCGCATCACCCACTGCATGAGCGACACGCAGGCAATAAACTTGGAATCGCCTTATTATTTTGAGCCGCAAATCCTCCAGTCGTGGGGACATGTTCTTTGGCCAGTTCTAATAACGGCTCTCCTCATCGGAACATGGCGTTCATGGCGCAAGACAGCTCGTTGATGAACGGATTCCGCGATCTGGCTGTCGTCCCATGTGTGGGAAGTTCCCAAGAGCGTTCATTGCTTTGATCATAGGCAGAGAACTGGGTCACCAGCTGCGGCGGTCGACCTCGAAAAAGTGGTCTGGAAAGTCCGCCTACGGAGATTGGCACGCACGACGGCGGCTACGTAGCAGATGCCTGCTGACTTTCGCTCGTGAGTCCGAGAGTCTCGAAAAGAGCCCGCAAGTCTGGGTCACTGACTGCCCATCGGTTCGGATCGTGTCGTCGCCTAATGCAGGCCACTGCATATCTTTCCCACTGCATATCGAATGCCAGAACCGTTCTAGTATGCAGACAAGTAGATATCAAGTGATGTGCATAACTGGAGCGCCGTGACCCGTGGGCACGCCATCGATCCGCCGGGCACTCGATGTGCAGATCGAGCTACATTGACTGAGCTCGACCGCGACAGGCCACCGCAAAATCGCGAAAATCATGGGCGGAACGTCATCGACCCCGTCGCCCGCACACTCACCATTCTGCCCCTCCGACAGGTGACTGCGCCAGCATGTGAAGAAAAGGCCAATACTTTCTCAATTCTCTAATCGATTAGAGTTGTAATGAGCAGTTTTTCCCGTTTACTTGCTGCTCAACTACTGCGTAAAAGAAATTCAGCACCGATTCGGTAGCTTATCCCCTGCCTTTGACGTACTCGCGGTTCGTGGCGCCGACTGGACGATCAAAAGAATGCCAGCCCGCTTACCGGCGGCCGGCAGTAGTACCTTGGGGCCGGTTGGCAAGCCACAGGAGTATGTCAATGTCGAAGAATTCGGGTCAGGGGAATAATCACGGCGGCGGCCCCGGGAAGATCGATATCACGGTCGTGGTGAACGGCCAGCCCACTGAGGTCGAAGCCAATCCCAACCAGCCGCTTCACGTCGTTCGCACCAAATCCCTTGAGCAAACGCAGAATCTGGCTCAGCCTGCCGAGAACTGGGAGTTCAAGGACGAAGCTGGCACCTTGCTCGACGCCGACAAGAAAATTGGCGATTTCGGCCTAGCCAACACTGTAACTCTGTTCCTTAGCCTGAAGGCGGGTGTCGCAGGTGCCTGAACTCCAAACTGTGGACCCGGAGGTCTCCCGAGTAAAGTTTGATCGGGAGGTCGCCCGGTTCCGGGCATATGCGGATGCCTATTGGACACAAGGCTGCTTCCTGGTCGAGGCGAGCTTCCCGAGCGCTTTCTTCATATTCGCAAGCCCTAAGGTAAAGCCGCGCGCTATCTGCGCGGCCACCAACATCGACTTTACCAACTACGATCTCAGACCACCGTCCGTGGTCTTCGTCGATCCGTTCACTCGCCAGCCGGTTGCCCGGAAGGATCTTCAACTGAATATGCTGAGGCGTCCGCCACTGCCCGGAACCCCGCCGGAAATGATTGCAAATCTCATTCAGCAAAACGCGGTACAGTTGACGGACTTTATTCAAGCGAACAGTCTCCAGGACCCCCCATTCCTGTGCATGGCGGGAGTCCGGGAATACCACGATAATCCAGCGCACTCAGGTGACCCATGGCTTCTTCATCGGGGTTCTGGCGAAGGCTGTTTGGCCTTCATCCTGGACAAAATCATCAAGTACGGAATCAAACCGATAGACCAGTTGCAGATTCAACTCCAGCCGATAGTCGTGGGAATGTTGGTGTCGCCTCAGGCAATTCCAGAATGACCGGGTTAGCGGACGTCAGAACCGTCGCCCTCTCTCGAGACTGTGTGTCTACTGTACAGGCGCATCTGCGGTCGGTTGGACAGCAGGGCCATGAAGGGATGGCGCTCTGGGTCGGCGTCCGGCAAGACCAGCATTTTGTCGTGTCGGAGACAGTAATCCCGGCGCAGCGCCACATCCGAACAAGCGATGGCGTCTGTGTGATGGTCCCTGCCGAAGAACTGCACCGCCTCAATGTCTGGCTCTACAAACGGGGTCTGACGCTTCTGGCGCAGATCCACAGTCATCCGGGCCGCGCCTATCACTCGACGACCGATGATGCCTACGCAGTCGCTACCACGGTTGGGTGTCTGTCGCTGGTCGTGCCGAATTTTGCGCGCGAGCCTTTCGACCTTGCTCGCGTTGCCGCCTATCGACTCGACGCGAAGGCGAACTGGAACGAGCTGCCGTCGGCGGTACTGACGCGCATGATTTCGATAACGAGTTAACGATGGCCCTTGCTAATTTCATCGATCGCGCCGCGACGGCGGCATCTCAGGTGCTGGCCGATTTTCATCTGGCCGACTTCAAAGCGGCTCTTGAAAAGCAGGTCGTGGCCATCGCCTTCGACGAGCAGGCCGCTTCGTGTGCCGAAGGCCAGGCGACGCTGGACCTTGCGGTGAGGTTGCTCGCCAGACTGTATCCGGTTCTGGCAATAGTTCCCTTGGACAGTTCGGCGAACTCCCAAGCCAAAGCGCTGGAGCGTCTGGCAAAGTCGATCAATCCAAAAGTTGGCATCCGGCGTTCCGGCAAGTCCGCCACGGTCTGCTTGGTTGCAGGCACGACGCGCCCATCGCTGCAATGCACCACCTTTTTCATGGGGTCGGACGGTTGGACGGCAAAACTATCGCGTCACGACCCGGTGGGCTCTGGCTCGAGCTTGCTGCCTTATGGAGCTGGCGCCGCGAGCTGCTTCGGCGCCGCCAACGTCTTTCGAACCATCTTCGCCGCTCAGCTGACCGGCGCCGAGCTCGACGAGAATATCGAACTCTCGTTATACAGCTACAACAAGACCAAAGCCGGCGATGGCCCGCTTGATCTTTCTGTCGACCTTGGTGAAGCGCACCTCGTCGGGTTGGGCGCCATTGGCCATGGCTCGCTTTGGGCCCTGGCGAGACAATCCGGCCTCGCGGGTCGCTTGCATATCATCGATCACGAAGCGGTCGAACTCTCAAACCTGCAGCGCTACGTCCTGGCAGGCCAAGCGGAGATCGGCATGTCCAAGGCGGAGCTTGCAACCACCACCCTCCGATCGACCGCTCTCAAGGTCGAGGCGCACCCGCTGAAGTGGGCAGAATATATTGCGCGCCGGGGCAACTGGGTTTTCGACCGAGTGGGTGTGGCGCTTGACACAGCCGCCGACCGTCTTGCTGTCCAAGGTGCTCTGCCCCGTTGGATCGCGAATGCCTGGACGCAGGAATATGATCTCGGCATCTCGCGGCATGGTTTCGACGATGGCAAGGCATGCCTTTGTTGCATGTACATGCCATCCGGAAAATCCAAGGACGAGCACCATCTGATTGCCGAGGAATTCGGAATATCGGAAGCACACGAGGAGGTGAAGACGCTCCTACAGACTAATGCCGGAGTGCCAACCGACTTCGTTGTTCGGGTAGCTACGGCGATGGCTGTGCCTTTTGAATCGCTGGCCCCGTTTGTTGGCCAGCCGCTGCGGTCTTTTTATCAACAGGCGATCTGCGGCGGTCTCGTATTCCAGCTCAGCAATGGAAGTCGTCAGGTTCGAACCGTGGTTCCCATGGCCTTTCAGTCAGCGCTCGCCGGGATCATGCTTGCCGCGGAGCTGTTCAAACACAGTGCCGGTTTCCCGATGAGTCCAACGACAAGCACTCGCATAAATCTACTGCGCCCCCTCGGATCTCACTTGCATGACCCGAAAGCCAAAGACTCGAGCGGCCGCTGTGTCTGTTGCGACGGGGATTTCATCTCGGCTTATAGGCGCAAATACGGCAACAGCCTTGAACCGCTAAGCAACATATCCAGTGGCTAGACAAAGGTGGACATTTCCGTTGCCGCGGACGGTGTGTCGGCCAGCGTCGACCTTCACTCTCAAAGCCTAAAGTATGTCGCGCAAAAGTGTGCAGCGGTTTTGTGGCAACGACATGCATAAGAAAAGCGTAGGGAGCGAATCTGAATGATCGCGACGCGCTTTGCCACAGAGTCAACCTGTTACGCATCGCGGCGAACTGGCGTGCGGCGGCGATGATCGCGGAAATCGGGGACGTCTGATAAACAAGATCTCGTCTCACTATGGATTTTTGTAATCTTCGTGCTACATATCCTTCCATTATGTAGTGCGAAGGTCTCAAATGCCTACACCACACAACCCTCCTGCCGCTGTGCGGCGAGCCTTGCGCAAGCTCGGCTCGGATATTCACGATGCTCGTCGGCGCCGTCGGCTACCGATGGCGGTCGTAGCCGAACGCGCCTTCACGTCCCGCTCGACCTTGCAGAAAATCGAAGCCGGCGACACCAACGTCAGCATTGGCATCTATGCTGGCGTTCTTCAGGCGCTCGGATTGCTCGACGGGCTGAGCCAAATCGCCGACATAAGCAACGACAGGGTCGGGCAAGCACTGGCCATCGCCGAATTGCCAAAGCGTGCGCATCTCAAGCGGCCCGCCGGATCATCACGTAATGGCTGATTTTGAGGTACATATCGATCTGAACGGCCGCACGCGCCCGATCGGACTGGCAAGGAGCAATCGCGTCCGAGGCACGGAGACGATCCTCTTCGAGTACGGCAGTCAATGGCTCGAGGATCCCGATCGTTTTTCACTCGAGCCAGCCCTTGCCCTAACCCGGGGCGCCTTTGCCCCGCCGGCCGGGCTTGCCACCTTCGGTTCGATCGGCGACTCCGCACCTGACACCTGGGGCCGCCGCCTCATGCGGCGTGCAGAACGTCGCCTTGCCGACCGCGAGGACCGTGCTGTGCGGACCCTTGCGGAGAGCGATTTCCTGCTCGGTGTTGCGGACGAAACGCGGCTTGGGGCGCTCCGCTTCCGCTGGGTCGGCGAGGAGATGTTCCAGGCACCGATCCGCGCCGGCGTGCCCGCCCTGATCGAGCTCGGCAGGCTCCTCCAGATCACGGAGCGTATTTTCCGCGATGAGGAGACTGACGAAGACCTCCAGCTCATTTTCGCGCCCGGCTCCTCTCTTGGTGGGGCTCGACCAAAGGCGTCGGTTATCGACCATCATGGACACCTCGCCATCGCCAAGTTCCCGAAGGAAACTGACGATTACAGCATGGAGACCTGGGAGGAGGTGGCGCTGAGATTAGCTGGCCAAGCCGGCATCACTACCCCACAGCACGAACTCATCGAAGTCGCCGGTAAAGCAGTCATGTTGTCACGGCGTTTCGATCGCGAGGGCGAAACCCGCATCCCGTTCCTGTCGGCGATGGCGATGATGGGCGCCAGAGACGGCGAGCGCGGCAGTTATCCGGAGATCGTCGATGCACTCGCGCAATATGGAGCACAGGGAAAGACGGACGCACACTCCCTCTATCGGCGTGTCGTCTTCAACGTGTTGATCTCCAACGTCGATGACCACCTCCGCAATCACGGCTTCCTGTGGCTCGGAAAAGCTGGATGGTCGTTGTCACCGGTTTACGACCTCAATCCAGTCCCGACCGATGTCAAGCCGCGCGTGCTGACAACCAACATAGACCTCGACGAAGGCACCTGTTCGCTCGATCTGTTGGAGGCGGCTTCGGAGTTTTTTGCGCTCACCTTGGCGCAGGCGCGCACGGTCATCAAAGAGGTGGCGACGGTGACGGCGACCTGGCGCGATATCGCCAAAGCGGTTGGCGCCCGGACGGCCGAGATCAATCGCATGGCCAGCGCGTTCGAGCATGACGATCTCAAGCGGGCTTTGACGTTGTGAAGGCCACAACGTTGATCCGCGGATGACGTCTCGCACCATCTCTTGTCGGATAAAGGAGATTTCTGACCTCGGTGCCGGCAAGAAAGCTTTTGTGGCGGTCGTTAAACTAACCGCCTTTGATGAGTTTGTTGAAATCGATGTCATACCCAGCGGCGTCTAGCTCCTTGGCCAGCGAAAGCTTCCAAGCTCCAACTTCGTCCCACGAAACATAAACCGTGCCTACGTAGTCGCTGGGGATCTCGATGTCGCCTTTCAACAGACCGCAGACCTTGTCCCGACCCAGCCTTCCCACGAAATAGCCGAGTTCAAGGATGACGTTTTGCCTGGCGCGTAATCTCTCCTGCGTGTCCTTCTTTGACCTGCCGAAGTCATCTGGCGTCAGGAGAACCACGGCAAACCCAACGTTCCCGTACTTCGCGAGTTTTTCAGGGATGGTCATTCCGCCGCTCGCCTTTTCATGCAGAATGACGGCTTCTAGGCCGAGCTGCTCGATAAAGCGAGCGAGCGTCTCGCGAGGTCCTTCGTCGTGGCCATGCACGATGAAAACCTTGGACTTGTCCGCCGGGCGCATTTCAGTGACAGGCGCTGGTAGGTGCTCCAGAACGTAAGCCTTGTAATCACGCCCGAATGGAATGAGGACGGACTTGGTCATTTTGCGGATCCCCGCGATCAGCTTGTTTCCATCGTGAAACCATTCGTGGCCAAAATTCATGAACCAATCTGGATTTTCCGCGCCCTTCTCGATCAATGTGATCGTAAGACCGAGTTCTTGTGCCTTACCGTCGGGCCACGACAAGCTTGCACTGCCCATCATCGAACTGCCTTGCTCCGAGCCGTTGATGAAGGCTTCAAAGTCTACGGCGCGTTTCAGCGCATCGTTAAGGTCCTTCAGTTCATCGCTCTGAAGCGCTTTCGACAGCTTCCTCAAGGGGCGGTCATAGGTGTTATAGTCAGCCTGCTGAAGATCGAGAATGGCATTGTTCACATCGTTCAAAGCGGACGCGACGGTCATTCCGCGCTCCTCTCAAGCCGTGCCACTGCGGCTCGCTCCAGGATTTGATCGCGAACGCTCTCTTTCAACTGTTTCACGAGGGAAGTGATCCAATCATTTTGCTCGTAGGGAATGGCTTTATGATCAATAGCGTCATGCGCTTCTTGGATGGCCGCCTCAATGCTCGCAGGATCCGTGGGATCGAACGAGACGTTCGCTATCTCGCCATCAATCGCTTGCGAGAAACTCGAAAGCTGGCCGGTCTTCTTCTTGAGTTTGTCAAGTCCGGTGATTTTGAACATTGTTTCGTTCCATATCATCAAGCACTGCATCTGAGTGCGGATTCGACTGGTGGCGGCCGAAAGCCTTCGGGCTCGCTAGTAATACAATTAACCTGGGGGCAAGGCGCGAACCTTGGCGCTAAAGGTCCACAAGCCCGACAAGAAGAGGTCGCCTCCTTTTTTGGGGGAAGGCAACATCGGGGAGTAGCGCAGACCGCCCCTTTTTGGCCTATCGGCAGACCTCGTATATCGCGGTGGCCAGGCTGTTGCTGTTCCAGTTGACCATCACGTTTGCTTGGCGCTCGAGCTCGACCGGTGTTCTTTGCTGGCTGCGCCTCCTGATGCCAATGATCGGCTTGGGGTACATGAACGCGTTGAGCGCCAAGTCGATCTCCGTTTGTATCCAGAAACGATCGTTCACGTACATACCGGCGGGCACGATCACGCAGCTTGCCTGGCGGATTTGCTCTTTCAACCGCGCTTTCAAGACCGAATTTCGGACGGTTTCATTGGGCGCGATGATGGGTTCGTTTCGGGGAACGCTATAGTCCCTGTAGGAGAACCAAGAGAGGTTGCTAGAAGCGATATCCAAATTCCACAGGTCGGACCGCTTCTTTGCCCACTCCGCAGGCATTCCGGTCGGCAGCACGATTTCGGTATGCTCGACACCCTGCTTGTTGGTGAAGTCATTGGTCAGCCCATCCCGCTGGTTTGTGAGGCGTTCAGCCGCCCGGTAGGCGGCCGAGGCTACGGCACTGCGCCCGCCACTGCGAGCGATCGGCTTCATGCTGAAGTGATAGATCGCCAATTCCTACCCTTCCCGCGGATCTGGGCTCCCGCACGCCGAGTTGCGCAGCAACTCGTAAGTGCGCCCTTGTGCCCTCATCGCCTTCGGCTCTTCGGCCCCGGTGGGACTATGCGGCAACGTCCGCGTTCTATTTCTAGGTTTTCGATCGCGTGCTTCTACCCACACATATGCGAGTTGCCGGAGAGCACCCGCTAGGCGACCTTCGTTGCCGTGCAACCTGCGAGCTGGCGGGCCAGTTGGCCGTAGGCTCGGGCGAAAACAAAAGCGGAGATGCGTCTCAGTAAGCAGGAGCGCGCAATCGATACGCGCCGCAAGGTGCTGATTGGAGCACTGGTGCTGCATCGGCTCGAGAATGGCGACCATGCATCATCGTCACGACCCTTTCTCGAATGGCTTCAACGCGAGTTACCGAAGTTCCTCATTCGGGAGGGCGACCGGGAATTGTTCGATGATCTTCTAAAGCCACACGGCCAAGAGCAGTCGCCAAAGGATGACAACATAGCGTCATGATCCGTCCTCGGGAAATCAAGTACGCCGCCACGATATGATGCGCATGGCAGCCCGCGATCCACTATTGGCAGCTGTCGCACTTCTCACCATTCCTCTTCGGACAGCAAAGCGATCTGCTATAGGCAACTTATGCGATCACGGTGATGGGCGCCGCCATCGTTATTCAGTATGTCGGCGAGAGCTTCGGATCCGAGAAAGGCGATCTCATCTCGATGATCGGCAATTGGGTGTTCTCCGCCTTTGCGATCATCCTGCTCATCAGGATGTTGTCGGCCCCTCTGATCCTGCACTTCGGATCGGCGAGCGACGACAGCCACGGATCCGCCCGCTTCGCCGACAAACGTGAAATCGCACCACTCGTTCGCTCACGGCGTGGCCTGCTCATTGGTCGTGATCTGCGCACACAACAGCTGCTTAGATCTGACGAGGCGGCGCACCTCTAACGATGGCGCAGACGCGAAGCGGCAAGGGTGTTGGATTGATGGCGGGCTATGGCGTGCAGCTCTGGACCATTCGTCAAGATGTCCATCAACGGTGCGCGACCCGCGGACATCGCGCTGCTCCATTTCTGTCGAATGCTGGCGTGCTCCAGGTTGGCGTCAACGATCATGGGAGCGCCCGTCTCGTCTCCGACCTCCTCGGTCAGGTGACCGTAATCTTCAAATCAGCGGCACGCGCTATGGACCCGGAAACGTCCGGCTCGTCCTTTGCCGAGCAGCATGTCGAACGTCCTCTTTTGACTCCGGACGGGGTTCGCAATCTGCCCGCGTCCGATGAACTTCTGTTCGTCGGAGTTTGCTTCATTGTTCACTCGGTGATCGCCATAACCAACATGAATCAGTTACGCTCGATTGATTCAGAAAAGTCGTTGGACGCCTCGGACACGACTTTGCGATTGTTCCCTTATGATCGCACAACGCTACCATCTCCGCATTGAGCGCACCGACTTCAAGAGAAACATGGCTCGTTTCTATCAGTTGTCGATCGAGTCGACCCTGTTTGGTGACGTGTCGCTTACCCGCAATTGGGGACGGATCGGAAGACTCGGCCAACAGAGAGTGCACCTCTTCAACAGCGAGAAAGAGGCTGCCGTCCTTTTCCGAGACCGCTTGCTCAGAAGCGTTCCCGCGGCTATCGACCGAACCTTAGAGCCTGAGACTGACCCGGTGCCGGCCTTGCGAGCGGCTCCGTTGAGGGGAAAAGACGGCTCACGCCGTCTCCCCTTCGGGCTGCAGATGGTGCAGGTAGCTGACAGCGCGCTGCGCGTGGCTGGCGGCGGTAAAGATCGCCCGCGTGTCGCTTGAGAGCAGCTTGAGCCAGGCGGCGAGATAGCTCGCATGGTCAGGCCGTGGTTCGAGTTCGGGCACGATGCCGAGATCGGCGCAGAGGAAGCAGCTGCCGAGTTCGGCGATCAGTTCCTCGCGGGCGCGTGCGCTGTTGTCCTTGGCGTAGCGGCTGAGGTCACGATCGAGACGATGCGCGGCCGCCGTCCAGTGGGTCAATTCATGGCTCATGATTGCAGCGTATGATTGTGCGTCGCGGAAGGCTTCGAAGGCCGGCATCTGGATGTGATCGCGGGCCGGTGCGTAGTAGGCCGACGAGCCGCCGTGCCGGATCAGGGCGCCGGTATTGGCAAAGAAGCGGTCGGCATGGCCAATGCGGACGATCGGATCTGGAGCCGGCACAACGGGCCGGCAGCGCTCGCCTAGCCCGTCGATCTGGTCGCAGTTGAAGACGGTGTAGGCTTTCAGAAACGGGATGTCGTGCGTAACCGCCTCGCCGGTGTCGCTGGTTTCGGCCCGCAGGAACGAGCTGGCAAAGACGACGGTGGTGCCGGTCTCGCCCTTGCGCACCGCCGCCCCGAATTCGCGAGCCTGACGGAAGGTCATCCAGGTGGCCGAGGTAAAGCCACGGGCGATCGCCTCCGACCAGAGGATGAGAACGTTGATGCCAGAATAGGGCTCGCCATTGTGGCGCAGCGGCCGGGTGATCCGGTCGCTGGCATAGGCCGTGTTCCAGGGCTGCATCCAGGGTCTGACACCCTGTTCGAGTTCGGCGACGATCTTGTCGGTGATGCGGCTGTAGAGATCGGATCGTTGCTTGGTTGGCTGCCTCGTCATGTTTGACCCTCCGTTTGAGGTCGCGACCATCGCGACCTGCTACGGCGGTCCGCATGCCGGGCTTTTCAGCGCTGGCCCGCACCCGACAGGGCCGGAACGACAGTGGAGGACGGCAACGCCGTTGCGGGCCAGCGCGAGCCCGGCAGGACCAAAAGCCGGGGCAGGACGCGGAGCGCGGCCGGCAGATGGGATGGTCAACGGCAGGCAGACCAATCAAGGATCGGCGGGCGGGCGGCCGAGCAATCACGAGGTCAGTCGAGCACGGCCGCCCTCACCGCCCCGGCCGTGCCAGCGACCGGGCGATATCGACGATGTCGTCGCGCGAGGCGGTCGGATCTTCCCGGTTTCACGCGCCCCAAGCCCGATCCGAAAGTCGATCCCCGCACCTCTTCGCTAAGAGATTGTAATCACGCCGCTTCGTCTCCGAGGAGTCTTACAACAGGCGCTTCGTGCTCTGCCGGGGACGGTGCAAACATGTCGAGTTGTGAAGCCATCACGTTACCCGCGTCTCTCGGTCACAATCGGACACATGACGGCGCTCATCGCGTCATCATCACCGCGGTTCCGACATAACGACGATATTATTCAAACCTAATAGCAGTCTGCATCATATCGTTTTTGTTTGATTTATTTCGGTACTTAATGCCTAAACAATGGCGATCCCGACTAAAGGGGGATAAAACGCGCCTGCGTCATCAGTCGCCCTGCTCCTCTCCCACTGGTTCAAAACCAGGATAAAAACTTTCGCCCGAATCTTGTTATCATCGCATTGTTTTTGCTGGAAAAATTCTTGCAGATTTCCTCGAAAGATCATTACGACAGGGTCGAATCTGATATAAGGGGGATAAAATGAGGACGCGAAAATGCCAATCCATGATCCATGCGCATTGCTCAATCGGTTACTTCAAGAGCCGAACGAAAGTGCCTGGCTGGAATTCAAGGTCAACAACAAGGACCCGCGCGAGATTGGTGAATATGTTTCCGCCCTCGCGAATTCAGCCATGCTGGCTGGCAGGGATCGTGCTTTCCTTGTCTTCGGAGTGGAGGACCACACGAAAAAACGCGTGGGGACTGAACTCCGATTGCAACAGCTAAAGCAAGGGAACGAGGATTTCACCAATTGGCTGAGCCGGATGATCGAGCCGCGTGTCCTCATCGAGGTTCTGGATTTCTCGTGCGACGGTCTTGCATATTCCGTGATTGCCATCGAACCGTCCTATGAACGGCCGGTAAAGTTCAGCGGTACGGAATTCGTCCGGATCGGCGAAAACAAGAAAAAGCTCGCCGAATTTCCCGAGCACGAGCGGGCACTCTGGATAGCCACCGGAAGACGCCGCTTCGAAACAGCTGTTGCTACATCCAACGCGAGCACGGAAGACGTCTTCGCCTTGCTCGATCCAGATCCTATGTTCGATTTGACCGGCGAGCCAAGGCCGAAGAGCCAAGAAGAGGTGATCCGCAAAATGGCGGATCGAAGGTTTGTTCTGGATAATCTTGAAGGCCGGTTCGACATTACCAACCTCGGCGCAATCATGCTGGCCCGCGATGTCACGGCTTTTCCGTCCATCGCCGGGAAAGCCGTTCGCATCGTCAAATATGTCGGCCGTGACAAATCTCGGTCCGACTTCGAACAGGAAGGCAAAAAGGGCTACGCGGTCGGCTTCACCGGCATGATGAAATTCCTGATGGAACGCCTGCCCAAAGACGAACGCTACATCGAGGGAGTGCGACGCATGGTTCCGCACTTCCCGGAAACAGCCATTAGGGAAGTGATTGCCAACGCACTCATCCACCAGGATTTCATGGCGACCGGGGTGGGCCCTGTGGTCGAGATCTATGATAACCGGATTGAGATCAGTAACCCGGGTAACTCTTTGATCAATACCGACCGGATGCTCGACGAACGCCGCTCCCGAAACGAAAAGCTGGCAGCCACGATGCGTTCATTCGGTCTTTGCGAGGAGCGCGGTGGCGGGCTCGACAAGACGCTGATCGAGATTGAAGCGGAGCATCTCCCCGCTCCGGATTTCATCTCGTCCGAGAACTCAATGCGTGTCGTGCTGTTCGCACCCAAAAGCTTCAGTCAGATGTCGAAGGCAGAGAAGATGAGAGCGTGTTTCTTCCACTGCGTTCTGCGCTGGCTAACCCATGACTACATGAGTAATGCGACCCTAAGAGAACGGTTCTCGCTTCCGGCGGAAGAGTATCAGGCAGTATCCACCATTATCGCGGAATCGATCAAACTCGGCCGTATCGCGCCGGCGGACCCGGATCAGGGCAGGAGAAACGCAAGATACGTTCCCTACTGGGCCGTATGAGGCAGAGGCCCTAGCCAAGATGGAATTCGAATTCACATTGGTTGCCTAAATCTCTGGCGAAGCGTTTCTGCAAGCGACTTGCACAGCATGTGGTTTTCTTCCTCCAGCCGAAACAGCTCTGCCATATCGTCGGCAGCCGAAGCAGGAGCAGCTGTCGCGGTAGGGGCGGACTTTGCAGCGCTCGTTTTGCCAACCCGCTTTGCTCCGCGTCGGTCCGTGGTGAGCCACCTTCCGTCGCGTCGCTACCCAACCTTGTTCAGAGCGCCTCGCCCCGGCCGTGCCAGCGACCGGGCGATGTCGACGATGTCGTCGCGCGCGGCGGTCGGATCCTCCCGGTTCCAGGCGACCCCGAGCCCGATCCGAAAGTCGATGCCTCTGACCTTCTTCAGTTCGAAGGCGCGGTTCGGAAGCTCGCGCGTCCATTCCGGGACAAAGCCGATGCCAAGCCCGGCTGCGACGAGCGACACCAAGGACCAGGTGTCGTCACAGCTGTAGGCGATGTTCTTTACCAGGTCGTAGGCCTCGAACTTCTCCTGGAAGTAGCGCTCGGAAAACGACAGGTTCTGCCTGGAAAAGGCGATGAGCTTCTGATCGCTGAGGTCGTCGATGGTGATCTCGTCGCGCTCGGCCAGCGGATTGCCATGGCCGACCGCCAGATAGTAGCGCTCGGAGGCAATCGAGAAGAAGCGCAAGGCGCCGATGTTTTCCACCGGGCGGATGAAGCCGAGATTGATCTGGCCGCTTTCCAGGTTGCGGATGATCTCGCCGGTGTTGCCGGCGGCGATATGGATCTTCACGTCCGGGAACTTGCGGGCGATCTTCGCAAGGAAGGTCGGCAGCATGCCGATGGTGGCCGGATAGACGGTGCCGATCTTGATCTGGCGCATGCGGCTGCCGCCGGCCGCCCGCGTCAGTTCGGTGGTCAGATCGACCTCGCTGAGGATGCGCACACAGCGATCATAGAAGGTTTCCCCTGCCCTGGTCAGTTCCACCCGTCTGGTCGAGCGGATGAACAGCGCACAGCCAAGCTCCCTTTCCAGGGCCATGACATGATTGCTGAGCGCCGGCTGGGCAATCCGCACCCGCGCTGCCGCCCGGCCGAAGTGCAGTTCCTCGGCCACTGCTTTGAAATAGGAGAGTTGGCGGAGTTCCATGAAGACTGTTCTCCTCGCGTAAGCCGCTGAGAGGCACTACCGAGTTACATACTATAGTTGATAAACTTAAAAGATGTAAACGGCGATCTTCCGGGCATGGATATGCGCAAACTGGTTGGCCGTAATTTTGCTCGTCTGCGCCGCGAGAAAGGCCTCACGCAGGAAGACGTCGAGGCGCGCTCTGGCTACAGTCAGCAATATTTGAGTGGCCTTGAGCGCGGGCGACGAAATCCAACTGTGATAACGCTCTACGAATTGGCTCAAGCTCTGGGTGTTAGTCATGTCGACCTCATAGCACCAGATGACGAGCACGCCTGATACTTCGCGTGGCTTGAGCAGGTTCCCGCTCCAGCGTCCTGACATGATTGCTGAGCGCGGCTGGGCAATCTGCATCCTCGCCGCGGCCCGTCGAAGTGCAACTCCTCGGCCACGGTTTTGAAATACGAGGGCTGGCACAGTTCCATGGAGTACGAGTCCGAGCCTCGTTCCGATTTGACGCATGCGCAGTTGCCTCGCGCCGCCTGTCGGAACTAGGTATAGTTTTCTAAAGAATCACTCTTGCACGTGATTGCACTGATTGAACATAAATCGCAACGTCAAGGCGATTTCAACATAGGATAGCGATTTTGTTGCCGATCCAATGCAAGATGGCGCGCACTGCACTTGGCATGAGTGTCAAAGAGCTGGCAGAAGCAGCGTCCGTATCCACGAACACCCCTGGTGCGTTTTGAGCGAGGCGACGAACTGAAGGCAAGAACGGTCAGCGCCATCCGAACAGTGTTGGAAGCGGGAATAGTTTTCATTAACGGCGAATATACTGGCTCAGGTGGCCCCGGAATTCGTCTGAACGACCGCGAAATCAGCGGCGAGCGCGAAGGAGCAGATAGCTAGGTCGCCTTGAAAGGAATCGAACCGTAAACCGATCGCGGGAACTAGCTATGTGTTTGGCAACCGGTGACTTTTCCGTGCGTCGGTACAGCCGGTTCCCCTCGATACATTATGGGATTTTCTTGGCCCAGTACTTGAACAACATAACAAAACGCCGCCGTGACTACGGCGGCCGTAAACCACCGTCGTGCTAGCTACATTGGTATAGGAGTTTTGCCTCCTGCACCGTTGGGAGCTCTTCAGCGCCATAAAGCTGAACAAGAACCCGCGGTCGGCGCTTCTGTTCTCGATCGCGCCAGCGGCGCATTTTCAGGATGCCTCATATTCGATGCCCCTCCAAATCATGGCGGTTGCATGTGCCTGCGCCCGTCATTAGCTGCGATGAGGAAGGAAGTAGTTCTGCCTGTTTCGACGCGCCGGGACTTGCAACAAAGCCGCCGCATCAACTGCACTTCTGCATGGTTCTACTTTACCGAGAATATGGTTCACAACGACTCTGACAAGGCAAGCAACTGACCATGGCTGGCATGCGCGCCGGCAAACGGTCGAAAGGCGGCGCATCAGGCCCAGCGTGAAGTGGTGTTTCCGGTTCCCAGCGGTCGCGGCGGCCAGACCCCGTCATGGCGGTGGTCCGGATCCGCGCGAGATGCCACCGAAACGGCTGCGTCCGCGCAGTCTGGCAACGCCCTATGACCACATCAGCGACCTGAAAGTGAAAACGGGGATTTCAGGTAGAAAGTTTGGATTGTACGATCGAGATCCCGCAGGTTTTCGCGAATCGCGCACTCAAACTCTCATTGGTGGAGCGCCATGCGCCTCTATTATTTCACGACGCAGCAATACGGACTTATGGCCCTTCAGAACCGGCGATTGAAAATCGCCAGAATCAAGGATCTGAACGACCCTTTCGAACTGCTCGGCTGGAACCTCCGCGATCGCGAAACGCGGGAAAAGCTGAAGAGGTGGAAGTCCGAGCGAAATGACGAGTTCGGGATCCTGTGCATGAGCCACAAATGGTCACACCCGCTCTTGTGGGGGCACTATGCGGAAAAGCACAAAGGGATGGCCCTCGGGTTCGATGTCCCCGAGAGCGATGTTTTTCTCAAGGTCAATTACTGCCGAAGGCGGGTCCCGGCCCCGGCGGGTCGGAAACTCGTTGAGCGGGATCTCGACAGTCTGCTCCTCTCCAAATTCACGGCCTGGAAGTATGAGACGGAGTACCGCTGCTTTTGCTCGCTGAACGACAGCATTCGCGACGGCGAGCACTATTTCGAGCCATTCTCCGACACGCTCAGGCTGAAGGAGGTGGTCGTCGGCGATCAGGCCACGATCAGTCGCCAAGGACTGGCGGATGCGCTTGGCGCTTTCGGTGACGGTATCGCCTCCTTCAAGGCTCGTCCGGCGTTCGGCTCGTTCCGCGTGGTTAGAAACCGCGATTCCAGGCTCTGGAAGTGAAGGACCGGCTGGTTAAGCCGGTCGGATCACAAATCGACCCACCTCGATGGCTCGACAGAATGCGCTGGCAAACATCCTAGAAGTCCGAGAAATCCAGCGACACGAGAACCTTGCGAAGATCGATCTTT
>NZ_HF536778.1:372526-389841 GCF_000312665.1 Rhizobium mesoamericanum STM3625
GTTCGTCCGCATATTCAATGATCGAAATGCCGGTATTGAACTTGTCGCCCGGAAAAAGGATCAGCCAGTAGTGGAGCCCACGGGGTTCATCCGGCTCATCCAGCGTAATGAGCCGCGCCTCCTCCAGCAGGGCGAGATCGCCATCGAGGTCATCGCCGCTATAGATTCTGCGCAGTTTCTGATCGCTGATCCGGTAATGATCGCCGCTCGATAGCTTCTCGTCCCGACGTTCGACAAGAAATCGAAAAACCTCGCGCGTAAGGCGCGGGAGCGTGGCAAGCTTGCCGCTGAGAAGCCTGATGACCTTCTCGGCTTCTGCTTGGTCAACCTGATCGTCCTTTGCCGCAATCTTTGAAGCGTCGGTGAGCTGCGGCCTGGGCTGACGTTCGATGAGGTGGTCGATGTTGGTCGGATACCGTCCCTGCTCATCAGCCACCTCGAGCTCGATGCGAACCCTGCGGGTTTCGCTGGATACGTATCTTGCCAGGTCAGTGAGCGTATCAATTGGCAGCGATATCAGGCGGGCGCAGATGTCGTCGAAATCCCAGACCATATCGGCAGTGAACTTGAACGTGGCGAAAGGCTCGCCCTCGAACGTGTAGGAGCCCTGCTTCTTACCGATCACCAGGATGCGGATCTGCTGGTACTTGGCCCGTTGATTGGCATCGATCTTGTCCAGCGTGTCTTTGACCTTTGCGCCCTTCTTGTCGCCGGTGACCTGAAATGCCCAGCCACTGCCCGGGTCGCCGAGGTCGAGGCCCGGGTTGTTGGAGCGCTCCGCATTGAGGTTTACCAGGGCCAGGCCGAGCACACGATTGAGCACCTCCTTGGCGAAGTCCTCGACGTGGACGTGGAGGTCAAAGAGATGCAGCTGCGCGCGCTGCTGAGCCTGCGCTGCAATGCCGGCCAGATCATCGACGATCTGGCCAATGAGATGGCCGCGTGTGAGCAACTTATCGTAACCTATTGAAACTGATTGATGATGTTTTGCCGGATCTGGCGTCTCTAGAATGGCAGGTCACCGTCATCCGGGGGCGTGGCTGTAGGCACCGCTGCGGTTGGCAATGGCAGGTTCGTGACAACATACAGATTCAGGAGATCGTCGCGATCCATGAACAGAATCTGGCTGCGTTTCGAGGCATCGAGCTTGTTTCCAAGCCAGTTTCGCGCGGCCTTCGTGATTTCGCCGCCTGCTACGATGAAGGCATGATCGACCAGGACGCGCTTGCCGATCTCGGGATCAAAAACCTCATGCCCGAGCATCATCGTGACCTGGTTCAGGATCTCGGCGACGTTGGCCGTCTGGGCCTTGCTGACGCCGGCAGCATCAAGCTTCCCCTTCTTCACCTGCATGCCAAAATAGAGGACGTGCTGCGTCGGCAGCGTGTACTTCATCCACACGTCCTTGCCGTATTCCAGTTGCTTGTCCCGGTGCCCCGCCGCGGTGATCCTGTGAAAACCAAGCTGACGGAACAGCGGCAGCAGAACGTCTTCGATGAGCGCATCTTCCGAGACGCTTTCGAGATATGCGGTCAACTGCTCTCGGCGCTTGAGCTCTGTCGCCGAGAATGGGCGATGGGGATTGGGCCCTGCCGTCGCAATCGTGTTGGTCGCGACGTGGCGCAGATAGCATTGACGGTCCTCGGCGTAGAAGACCTCGAAGCCCTCCCGCGCCAGCGCGCCGTTGAGCATCTCCAACGCATTTGGCCGATCAGAATCCTCGTTCTTGGCATCCGATTGGTCCATCAGGGTTTTGATGACACGTCCGAACGTCTCCGGAGGAACGCTTGGCCCCGGATGCGGCTCGGTAAGAATTTGCTTAAGTGTTTCGGCCACCCAATAGTTGCGGGTCGACCCGTCGTGGCGATAGTCCGTATCGCAGTCGTAGAAAAACTCGGTGAGATAGGTGCTTGAACGATAACGGAAATAGCTATCCTTGTCTTCGAAATTTCCGCAGATCATATCTGCGATCTGCATTAATGTTCTTTGCTTGAACTGCATTCCCAAACAACCCGCCCGAATTTTCTTCATATTGTTATGCGCGGTGGACGTCCTCCACAAGGTGCATTGCCGCAAGCGAGCCGCGGTCCTCAGCCGCTCAACCGCCCAATTGATGCTTCAGCTGCTCCTCGATCTGGCGTGCGCGGGTCTCCAGATAAGGAAGTTCGAAGGTCCGGCGCGGCGCGTCGGCGAAATGATCGATCATGGCGTCCGTTTCGCGCCAGTATGGGTCCGTGTCCATTTCAGGGAACGGAGAAAGCGTCATGAAGGCGGAATAGAGCCCTATGCTTGATCGGTGGTCGGGAGAATAGCAGAACGTGCTGGCGAAATTCGCCATGCCTCGATCCTGGGTCACGATCCAGACATCGCTTTCAAGAGACGTACGGTAATGAAGTACCTGTACGCTGCGAAGCAAAACGGTGTCGAGAACCTGATTGAGGACCACCGACTGGAGCCTGGGCAGCGTGCTTGCTGATTTGGTGAAATTCTCGCGAATGTCACGGCAGAACTTCGACCAGGCGCCGGCGGGCACGCGCGATCGATCGAAATAGACGAACTGTGCGATCCGTGCCTCCAGCGGGAGAAATTGCCCACTGAGGCGATAGCTGTCGTTGAGATAGGCTAAAAGCATAGTTTGCGGCTCGCCGAGGGCCTTGCGCCCTACCCGCAACAAGAGCTGCGCGATATAGAAGCCGATGAGATATTCCCGTTTGGCTTCAGGTAGCGCCCAGAAGGATCGCGGCGCGTCGTCCGCCTGACCAACCGACCATGACAGCTCTGGTGTCCAGGTCGCATCAGGAGTGTTGCGATATGCGGGAGATAGTGAAGACACAAAATGCTTGAACGCCTCCCAATTGCCGAGGAGCTTTTGCGGGTCCATCTCGCGATAGGCGAAGCCGGGATTTAAAATGAGTCCCGGAAGAGCGAGCTCCTGTCGAAGCTCCGGCAGATCATGCATCTCAGCTGACGATGGATTGCCGAATATCTCGCTGATTCGAGCGAGGATGTTGAGATCGAAGCAGACGTTCGTCATTCGGCCGCCTTCCCAGTTCGACCGCACGTTGCTATGGAAATCCCCGTTGTCATCGGGATAGCGAACCGGCTTCAAAAAATAGTTTGCCAAATGAATTCTCCAGCATGCAAAAGATAGACGTCATTGAATAGTTCAGGCGCAATAATCTTTTGTTATCAAATATTGGCCGTTGGATATTGAGGCTCGGGCAAAAACGGAAATGCGGCTCAGTAAACTAAGCATCAGGAATTTCAGAAACTTCAAATTCGTCGATATCCCGCTGCACGGCAATATCGTGCTGCTTGGGGAAAATCGCGTCGGAAAGACCAATCTTCTGTTTGCGATCCGCCTGATCCTGGACCCGGCACTTCCGGATGCAGCGCGGCAACTGCGGCTGTCGGATTTCTGGGACGGATGCCCGGCCGACTTCAGCCAACCGATCGAGGTCCATCTCGATATAGCTGATTTCGCGGGCGACCCGGCCCTCGTTGCGCTCCTGACAGATTTTCGCGTTGCTCACGACCCGAGCATTGCGAGGCTCAGCTACGTCTTTCGAAAGAAGGCCGAGGTTACCGGCCCAGCGCAGTCCAGCGAGGATTGCGAATTTCTGGTGTATGGCGGGGGTGTCGAGACTCGCACCGTTCCGGGCAAAGTCCGTCGGCGCATAGCGATCGATGTCCTGGATGCCTTGCGGGACGCCGAGGGGCAGCTCGCTACTTGGCGGACGTCGCCGATCCGGCATCTTCTTGAGGAAGCGGTCGCTGGCATCAGCCGCGCCGATCTCGATGTCGTTGCGGCGGAACTCGACAAAGCTACAAAGAGCCTCGAGGCATTTCCCACGATCAAGGCGCTCGAGGATGAACTCCGCGCCGGTATCCTTCACCTTTCAGGCAAGGCGCATGATGTCGATGCGCGACTTCGATTTGCTCCGTCCGACCCGTTGCGGCTCTTTCGGGCGATCGCGATGTTCATCGACGGCGGCAAGCGCGGAATTGCCGAAGCTAGCCTCGGTTCAGCCAACGTCGCGTTACTGGCGCTGAAGCTTGCAGAGTTTGCCTGGCGCAGGCGAAAGAACGAGCGAAACTTCTCGCTGCTCTGTATCGAGGAGCCGGAGGCCCATCTGCATCCGCAATTGCAGCGATCCGTTTTCAAGAAGCTGCTGAACGAGGCCAGCGCGGCCCAAACCATGGTCGTCACGAGCCATTCGCCCACCCTCGCGGCCGTGACACCATTGCGATCGATCATTCAGCTACGAACGCGGGACCGCGCCACGCAGGCCTACTCGCTCGCCAATCTTCCGGTGACGCCGGAGGAACTGGATGATCTGGAAAACTACCTTGATGCGACGCGGGCGGAAATGCTGTTCGCCCGCGGCGTCATTCATGTCGAGGGGGATGCCGAGGAAGCGCTTGTCCCGGTGTTCGCCGCATCGCTCGGATTTAATCTGGACGACCTCGGCATCACGGTCTGCAACGTGGCGGGTACGAATTTCGGCCCCTATGTCAAACTCACAGAGGCGCTCGGGGTCCCCTGGTCGGTGATCACCGACTGGGATCCGCTGGACGGCTCGAAGCCCCCTAAGCCCCCGCTGGGCCGGAAGAGGGTCATCGACCTCTGGCAGGACATACTGGCGGTGCGAGGAAACGCACCAATGACGGCAGAGGCACGCGCTACGTGGGAAGCGAAGCCCTATGCAGATCTCGCGTCGACAGCTGCAGGATCAGGGATCTTCCTGAACGAGCAGACGTTCGAGGTGTCGGTCGCCAACACGCCGGGGCTTCTCACCCCCCTCCTCGATATCCTCAGTGAGCAGGGCTTCGGCTCAATTCGGACGAAGCGTATTGCCAATTGGCGCTCGGGCAACCCCGTCGATCCGGCGCAACTGCTTGCGATGGTCGCCGATATCGGAAAAGGGCGATTGAGCTCGCGATTGGCAAAGAAATCCGCTGGTCTGGCGCCGCCGCCATACATCGAAAACGCAATTCGGAACGTGGTCGGCCGTGTCCAGTAGCCAGGTCCTCCTTCAGGCAATCGAGGAGCTCAGAGCCAATCCGGAGCAATCGAAGGCCGTTCTGGAGACCGGACATTGCGTCGTCCTCGCTGGTCCTGGAAGCGGGAAGACCAAGACCCTGACGACTGCGATGGCGCGGACGCTCTCGGAAGATGTCGTCGATCCGCGTGGTGTCGCCTGCATCACCTACAACAATGAATGTGCCATTGAGCTTGAGACGCGGCTTGCCAAGCTGGGCATCGCGCCCGGCGATCGGGCGTTCATCGGGACGGTTCACAGCTTCGCGCTAAGCCAGGTTATCGCGCCTTACGCTCGCTGCGTCTCGATTGGCCTTCCCGCGGAGCTGAAAATAGCGACGAAGGCACAGGCTCGGGCAGCGGTGGAGGCCGCGTACGAGTCAGCCATAAAGGGGGGCGAGAATCCCCATGACCGCTGGGGTTTCGCATCCGAGAAGCGAAAGCGAGATGTTGACCGGACACGGCCCGAGTGGTTGGGCCGCAACCCGGAACTCGTGACCTTCATCGAACACTATGAGAGGGAACTTCGTGGCCAGGGATTGATCGATTTCGACGACATGCCGCTCCTCGCCTACCGCATGATCAAGGAAAATACCTGGATCCGGGAGGCAATCTGGGCCCGTTTTCCGGTGCTGTTTGTTGATGAGTACCAGGATCTCGGGCATGCCCTGCATGAGCTAGTGCTCCTGCTTTGCTTTGGCGGCGGGATTCGGCTTTTTGCGGTTGGCGACGCGGATCAGTCGATCTACACGTTCGCCGGCGCTAATCCGGCACTTCTCGAAAGCCTAACACAGCGACCGGACGTTGAGACCATCAAGCTGCGATTCAACTACCGATCGGGCGGAATGCTCATCAAGGCCTCGCTGGGTGCACTCGGCGAGGAGAGAGACTATCGGGAAGTGGCTGGAGCGCCCGAAGGAGAAATCTCCTTCTGGGGGGCTCCGATGGGGCTCGATACTCAGGCCGACATGATCGCGACAAGCGTCATCCCGCATCTTATCTCAAAGGGGACAGCTCATGGCGAGATTGCCGTGCTCTACCGAGCTGCCTGGCTCGGGGACAAGGTTGCGGAAGCTCTGAAACAGGCAGGTATTCCCTTCGTCCGCACGGATACGAAGGCGCTGGTGCGTAGAAGCTCACGGCTGGCGCGGTTTATCGAAGATTGCGCCAGGTGGGCGACCGGGGGGTGGCATGATGCCGATCCGCCCTTCTCTCGCCTCCTGTCCCAGGCATCGGCGCTGATGTTTGGTAGCCACGTGAGCGAAGCCGAACAGGACGCTTTATCGCGGCAGCTCATTCTGTTCCTTGAAAGCTCTATCGGCTCGCCGGCGACCACGCACACGTGGCTTCAGCGGTTCGATCGCGAACTTATCACTCCCTGGCGAGCACTTGCACGCAATACAGAGCAAGAGTGGGAGATCTGCGCCGAAATGATATCCGGCACAGACCCGACGAAGGATCTCGATCTTCCCCTTGCGCAGTTCGCAGGACGCGCGGATAGCGCCGGCCGCGTGACGCTGAGCACCCTACATAGCGCCAAGGGCCGCGAATTCGACGCTGTCATCATGTACGGCGTCAACAATGGCGACTTTCCCAACAAACGGGATCGCAAGACGGAGTTGGGGATGCGTGAGGCGCGTCGGTCGTTCTACGTAGGCGTCACTCGGCCACGGAAAGAACTATGCCTCGTGTTTCAGGAGCACCATCATTCGCCCTGGGTGCAAGAACTGTACGACCGGACCCAACGAGAATAGCGATACGCAGTTGCACTGGGAATGTTATATTGCGTTGGCGAACCCAAGCGGAGAGAAGGAACACGATCCCATCGCGCCTCCGATCCGATGCGGGATCAACTTCCTTGGGCAACGCATTAATGTTGGTCGAAAAAGAACCTTGGCAGCTTCGACCTTAGCATGGCTCTTGAACACACTCGCTTCCCGCAGCTTGTTAGTTAAACTAGCTTTCCTCTTCCAATACTATCCGAGTCGATCAGCGCCTTTCGACGCGCCCTAATTTGAAAACATCAGACGGACGCATCGAAACGGTCATTGGTAAATCTCAGGTTGATGAATATATGCGGCGTGGGCCACCGATTGGCGCGCTGCTGGGAGGCAAATTTGGTAAATTTTGAAGACTTGCTGGACGACGACGAAGCACCCGTCATCGACCCTCGCGACATTTTTCTGACGCTCAACCGAGACAAACGCTTTGCATTCCCCCGCGATATCCAAACGGAGGTCATGAAGGCCTGGGTCAAACTGCGTGAGCAGCGCGACACGGTCATCAAGCTCAATGTCGGCAGCGGCAAGACGCTCGTCGGGCTTCTCCTGCTGCAAAGCTCGCTCAACGAGAGTGTTGGCCCTGCGCTTTATATTTGCCCTGATCATCAATTGGTCTCGCAGGTCACCGAAGAAGCAAAAGCACTTGGACTAGAAGTGGTGGAGGATCCCCGCGACGCGGCATTCGCCGCTGGTCAGAAGATCTGCGTCACGACCGTCCACAAACTCTTCAACGGCCGATCGGTTTTCGGTGTCGAGAACGTCAAACTCAATATCGGCGCGGTTATCGTCGACGACGCCCATGCTTCGATCGCGACGATCTCCGATCAGTTCCGGATCAAGCTTCCGCACACCCACGAAGGCTACGGTAAAATTCTGAAGATCGTCTCCGGCGATCTCAAGAAGCAAAGCCATTCACGGTTCCTCTCGCTGGAGGCAAGCGATCCCCGCGCGATCATGGAAGTGCCGTTCTGGGCCTGGAAGGACAAGCAAGACAAGATCCTCAAGGTTCTGCATGAGAGCAAGGACGACGACGAGCTGATGTTCAGCTACCCGCTGCTTCACGAGATCCTTCCCTATTGCCGTTGCTTCATTGGCGGCCAGTCGCTTGAAATCGAGCCGATCTGCCCGCCCACCGATCTGCTTCGATCCTTCTCGAAGGCAAAGCGCCGGATTTACATGACGGCGACGCTCTCGGACGATACGGTGCTGATTACCCATTTCGGCGCGAACTCCAAAAAGCTTCCTGACCCGATCATTCCAGTATCCTCCCAGTTCATGGGCGAGCGGATGATCCTGATGCCGCAAGAGCTCAACCCCGACATCGAGATACCGGACATTCGCAAGATGCTTGTTAGCATCGCGAAAAAAGAAAACGTCGTGGTGATCGTTCCTTCGAAGGCTGCTTCAGAGGATTGGGCTGATGTCGCCGACCAGATATTGATCGGCGACAAGGTGACGGTCGGCATCGACAAATTGCGGGCGGGACATGTCGGCCTGACCATTCTGATCAACCGGTACGACGGCATCGATCTGCCCGGAAATTCTTGCCGCGTTCTCGCGCTTGTCGATCTTCCCGAGGTGTCCTCGTTTCGTGAGGCGTCCGACATGAACATTCTGGCGGATTCGAAGGCTGGACTTCGCCGCCAAATGCAACGCATCGAGCAAGGCATGGGGCGGGGTGTTCGCTCGAACGACGACTACTGCGTCGTCCTCCTGTGTGGAGCGAAGCTCACGAGCCGGATCAAGTCTCCGGAAGGCCGCAAGATGCTGACCGGCGCGACGCAGGCGCAACTCGAACTCTCGACGAGCTTGGCCAAACAGCTCGACGGCACGGACATGGCAGGCCTGAAAAAGGTCATCCAGCAATGCCTCGATCGCGATCCCCAATGGGTCAAGGTTGCCAAGAAAGCGCTCCTCAAGGCCAAGGTTGAACCGGGCCTCTCGCTCGACCCAGTCGGGGTCGGGATTCGCGAAGCCTTCGACCTAGCAAGGATCAACGATCACCCCGGTGCTGTTGGGGTTCTGAAGACCCTCGGGAACACCCTCGATGATGACGACGCGAAAGCATTCGCGCTCGTCAGGCAAGCGGAAATCGCTCACCATATCGATCCGGGAAATGCGCAGAAGGTACTACTGGCAGCGCACAAGCTCAACCAGCAGGTTTTGAAGCCCATCGAGGGCATTGCCTATCAGAAACTGGCGCCGGTTGCCGGCAAGCAGGCTGCCGCGGTTCAAGAGTATCACCGGAGTCGCTTCCTGGAAGCAACCGATCGGATTCTCCATTTCAAGAGTCTCGTCGAGGACTTGCAGTTTGTGCCCGACACCAACAACGAGTTCGAGGGCGCCATCATGGCCATGGGACGCTTGCTTGGCATGGGGTCGCAGCGGCCGGAGATCTCTTTCGAAAAGGGACCGGACAACCTTTTGGCCTTTTCCAATGGCGAGTTTGTCGTCATCGAATGCAAGAACGGTGCGAAGTCCGAAAAGGGAATATCTAAGGATGATCTTGGGCAGTTGGGCCAAGCGATCGACTGGTTCGAGGAGAAATATACAAAGACCGTGCCGAAACACGTGCTGATTATTCACCCGTTGAAACATGTCGGTCCGGGAGCGGCGGTGATCGAGGGCGCCCGGGTCATGACCGAA
The DNA here is from genome assembly GCF_000312665.1 of Rhizobium mesoamericanum STM3625. Taxonomy (GTDB): domain Bacteria; phylum Pseudomonadota; class Alphaproteobacteria; order Rhizobiales; family Rhizobiaceae; genus Rhizobium; species Rhizobium mesoamericanum. The sequence goes on from NZ_HF536778.1 coordinate 381,995, forward strand.
AAGCAACTTGAGAAGCTGCGCAACGCATTGCTTGATTTCGCAAAAGCTCTCGGAGACGCCAATGTCCTCAACGACGTCCAGCGCATCGGTCAGCTTCTAACGACCCACAGCTTCACGCCGACAACTTTCCTGCAGCAATATTCCGTTCCGATGAAACATAATAAGGAAGGATAGGACCGGCACGCGATCGCGCTGGGTTGCAGCGCAGCCGGTTCAATTTTGGGCGGCTGTCAACTCGTGCCACTCCAGCGTTTGAGCTCCTGTGCAGCCAAGCCGGTCTAGTCATGGTTTGACCAATTAGGGTTGATCCGAACGCTTGTCAGCGTTGTCGGACCAACGGATATTTGACCGGTGGACGCCTCGACGATCGACCTCGCGGTCGATGCTATTCAAGCAGTTCTCTGGCTGCTGGAATAATTTCCACGGCTTTTCGAGACCCAGGGCTTGCAGCTAGATCAATCTAACAGTCATATTTCAACAAGATTATTCGCGAGCTCAAGGACCGGGAATCGACCGACGGGCATCAAGACCAGAGTCTGTCGTTACTGCTTAGCCTGTCTTTCATCACCCAAAGCAGGCGGGATTAGACACGGTACCGATATGTTGGAGGGAAGGCCCCTCAATCTCGGCGAGTGCGACTTTTCTGCAATCTTACATGAAGTTACTTGATCTACCTGACTGCGGAGCACAAAAGGCTCGGCTGTCGACGTTAGACGGTCTGCACCACTGTCTTTCGCAGTGAGTGCGGACAGTTTTTCTGTGCGCTTTGTTCTTGGAACGCACAAATTACTGGCGCGAGATTGCTGTTCAAGAAAAAATGGTTAAGCTCAACCCTAGGGGGATTAGCTTGGCCACTGCATCTACGAACTTCAGCGCAGCTCCATCCGCATCAGGTTATCTTTATCAGGCTCGCTTGGCTCTAGCGCTGTGTCTGAGGCACGTGAATGCCGATGCGGGGGTAGAGGTAGGCATCGAACGGCTAGACGATGTTTCATTCGAGAGAGATGGAACACCGCTGGAGCTTCTTCAGGCCAAGCACCACATCGATCGTATCGCAAGTCTCACGGACAAAAGCGTCGACCTTTGGAAGACACTTCGCGTCTGGAGTGAGGCTACTGCGAAAGATCCGACACTTCCCGCGCGTACCCGTCTGGCTTTGGTGACAACCGGTCGTGCGCCAAGCGATAGCGCAGCTGCCATGCTCCTTCCGCCTGGCACCTACTCCGAAGGAAAAACACGCGATCCTAAGGCTGCTGCTGCGCTGCTGGTTGCCGTAGCTGAGGCGGGGAGAAATCAAGAATTGAATGCAGCTTACGCCGCTTTCATGGCTCTCAGCCCAACAATGCGTGCCTCCCTCCTGAGCTCGGTCGAAATCCTTGACAATCAACCTCTCGTCACTGATCTGGACAAGACCATCGAGAACGACTTGCGAATGCTTGCGCCTCGGGGTCAGGCAGGTGTTGCCCGCGAGCGACTGGAGGGCTGGTGGTGGCCACGCGTTTGCAAAGCACTTATGGCGAGCCCTGTGGAGTCAATCTCTGTGTTGGAGCTAGAAGCAAAGCTCGACGACATACGCGATGGCTTGAAACGGGATGCTTTGGTCGCAGACCAGGAGCATGTTGATCCCACAACGGACGAGATCGCCGACTACGAAAGGCGCGCATTTGTCCGCCAATTGAAGGCGATCGGCGTTGGTGGAAATCGAATCGAATATGCTAAGCGCGACTACTACCGCGCTTTTACCCAGAGATCCAAATGGGTTCGCGAGCATCTGGTCTTCGATGGCGAGATCGCGCGATACGAGATGACTCTCATCGAGGAATGGCAACCGCGCTTTCAGCAGATGCGCGATAGAATTGGAGATGGCGGAATGACCGATTTGGAATACCGCCAGGCTGGGCAGGAGCTGTATAGCTGGGTGGAAGCTGACGCCCGTTTCCCGTTCCGGACCGTCACTCACCGCTTTTTGACGGTGGGCTCTTATCACATTCTGGCCAACGAGCTGCGTGTCGGCTGGCACCCGGACTATGAGACGGCGTGCGCAACCGAGGAGGTCTAGCAATGGCGTCACGATGGAGCCTCGCGTGGCGCGATCGTCCCTCCGAGGAAGCAGCACTTCTCAACCCAGCATTTTGCGGCGAACTGATTGCTCGTGCCGTCAAGGATTATGAGCGAATTCGAGCTTCAGCATTTCCCCTTCCGCTTGCCTTTGTCGTTCTGCCGTTACTACTACACCCTCCCACCCTTGCAGTTCTGCCCGGCAGGGCCAATACGACTTTTGCGACCTGGTCGGCAGAAAATGAAGCGGTTATCGCCGAGCTACCGGACCGCACTTTGCGCCTCCGTCCGATCAGCCGGGAGGCTTTGCTGTTCCTTGCTCAGCACAAGGCACTCGTAGTGGGCGCCGAAGGATTGCGGACAGGGCAAAAACCGATGAAGCTCTCCGCACAAACACCAACCTCGACATCTGACGTCGACGACATCCGTCGCGCAGCTGCATTGTTGGGTCGATGGTTCGCCAATCAGGGCGCGCCGGTTCAGATTCTTCAAACCATGGGTGTGACGCCATGACATTGCAGTTGCGCGCCGTCGCAATTTATTCCCATAGCGGTGAGCGCCGCGGCGTCGACTTTGTTCTCGGTCGTCTGAACATTGTCACCGGTGCTTCAAAGACGGGAAAGTCGGCGTTACTCGATATCGTCGACTACTGTTGGGGACGGGGCGAATGTACTATCCCCGAGGGCGAAATTCGGCGCAGCGTCTCCTGGTTCTCGATCCTCCTCGATCGCGACGGCGAAGGAATCCTCATAGCGCGCAAAAATCCGGGACCAGCCGGAAAAGCCAGCGACGAAATCTTTTTCGAGCGGGGTGTTGAGGGATTTCCAGACACGCCGCAGCCCTTCGTGAAGAACATCACAGCCGATGGTTTGCGTGCCCAGCTTTCAATGGTACTGGGCATAGCTGAAAACAAGCACGTGCCGGAGCCCGGATCGACGCGGGCACCGCTGGAAGCTTCGGCTAGCCAGGCAATCTTCTTTTGCCTACAAGCCCAAGACGAGATAGCAAGTCGCCGCCTTCTTTTTCATCGGCAGGGCGAACAATTTATCCCTTCGCACATCAAGGATACTTTGCCTTACTTCGTCGGCGCGATGGGTGAGGATCACTACCTTCAACGCATGCGCTACGATGAAGCTCGGGCGCGATTGCGCAGGCTCGAGCGTGAATATGCCGAAGCTCGGTCCCTAGCAAATGAAGCATCTGGCACTGCCCAGTCACTGCTGCAGGAAGCCAAACGCGTTGGCCTTCTAGCCCCGGACGTACTGGCTGACTCTACAGCTGACCTCCGCGCCCTACTGGCAAGCGCTGCCGCACCCCGAGAGCTTGCCTACGCCCGCAACGACGATCCGGCCGCGGACCTGACCGATCTGGAGACCCGCCGGCGGCGGCTGCGTGGCGAACTGCAAGAGGTACGCGAAGAGATTGCAGACGTTCAGCGGCTTGAACGCGAGGCTTCAGAATTTCAAGTCGAGGCCAGAGAGCAACAAGCACGGCTGGCGTCAATTGGCTTGCTCGCCGACGACAGCGGCGATGCCGCGACCTGTCCCCTTTGCGACAGTCATCTGGCAACACCCATCCCGTCTGTTAGCGATGTGCGTAAATCGCTCACTGCACTTGAGGGGCAGCTGCAATCGGTGCGTCGGGACAATCCGCGCCTGCAGGCAAGGCAGGCGGACCTTGAGTCACGTCGGAACACACTCGAAGATCAGTTAAAGACCGTCCAGGCCGACATCCTCACTCGAATATCAGAAAACGAGCGACTTCGGATCGAGCAAGACCTGTTCACCGAGCAGGCTCGAACGGCCGGCCGAATTGGATATTATCTCGAAAATGCAAGAACCGTCGCCTCCGACGAGGGTATCCGGCTCGCGATCGCGAGGGCCCGAGCCGAAGTGTCCGAGCTTGAGCAACTGCTTGATCAAGAGGCGCTCGAGGAGAGGCTCACAACTGCATTGGGGATCGTCGGGCGCGACCTCACCCGGTACGCAAGATTGCTGGAACTCGAACATGGCGACAACCCTCTACGCCTCGACCGTAAGAACCTTACGGTCGTCGCCGACACTATAGACGGCCCCCTGGCATTGCCTCAAATTGGAAGTGGCGAAAACTGGGTGGGATACCATGTCGCTGCACATCTCGCGATGCACGGCTTGTTCCGTGCTCGGAATCGACCGGTCCCGGCATTCCTGATGCTCGATCAGCCGTCTCAAGCGCATTACCCACCCGAACGCGACGTTGGCGAAATCGATGGCAAGGGAGACGAAGATCAGGCGGCCGTCGGGAGGCTCTATCGACTACTCTTCGAGTATTGCGCAGAGTACTACCCTAATTTGCAAATCATCGTTATGGACCACGTCGAACTTTTGGAAGACTGGTTCCGGGACTCTACCGTCCAACGGTGGCGAGATAATATCAAACTCGTTCCCCTGAGTTGGCTTCGTTCAATCTAACTCAACTGATGGGATAGCATTGTCACCCACACAACCAGCACAGTTATCGGCGAAAGGCGGCCTCTATTATATTGAAAAGCTGCGAAAATTTGACTCATTGTGTTTGCGGCAGACGCGGAAATCGATCGCCAGATTGATAGGTACCGATTACCTCTGCTATTTTCTTCAGAAGGAACTGCTGTCAGGCGAGCAGGCCTGACCTCGACGGCCAATTTGCTGCTTCTGAACAGCTAAATGCTTTATCAAAGCAGTGTCGCAACGGCCCTGACGGGTGGTTCTGTTGCCATCTATCCCTGCCAAGGACGGCTTTGGAATCGGCGTGCTATGGTTATCTGATGAGATCGGACACAGAGGTTCGAGCGCTTGTGGCTGGACCGCGAGAAGAAGGAAGCCGACATGAAGGCTGCGCGCAAGAGGTTCACGTCGGCGGTGAACGATGTACTCGCAGAAATTTGGGGGCGGTAATGTCGATCGCTCGAAAGCAACTTTGGGCCGTGTGATCGACTTGGATTATCGCGTTCACTACAGCGAGTTGGACACTCGTCAATAATGGGTTTGCGATTGAGCCAGTGCATGCCAGACGATGAACGCAGATGGTCGGGCTCGATCACATCACACCCCACGCCCGAAACCTCCCCCTCCCCGTTATCTCTCTAAGGTCGAGATCCAAAACGATCCGCCGCGCCGCCTGCGGCGTCACCTTCAGAGTCTTGGCGACCATCCCGGCCGACACGAGCGGCTTTGCCATCACCAGTTCGACTAGCTCCGGCAATTTTGACGACGTTCGTCGACCTTCCAGCTTCTGCTCGAATAGGGTGCGGGCCAGCACCAACCGGTCATGCTCTTTCATGCCGATCTCGGCGGCCATCAAAAACCCGCGAGCGATCGCCAGCAGCCGGGTCTCGCGATCGCGATGCCGGCGCCGATCGACGGGAATAGTCTTCAGGCCGAGATTGATAGCGGCAAGATGGGCGCCTGCCGTGATGCCGGCCTGGCGCAGGATCGAGGCGACTAAAAGACGGCCGAGCCAAGGCGCGTGCTGCAGCACGGAAAGCTCATTCCAGGCATCGAGCGCGATGATCGCCTGAAGTGCCGCCGGCAAGCCCTCAGCCTGCCGTAGCACGACGCGCCATTCGTCGAACCGAGCATCTTCGTCCCAGTCGAGATCGTAGATCATCGGATCTTTCTCCGGACGGCTAGCCGTCGCACGGCTGTCGCCCGCGCGGCCGGGCCGCCTGGCGTCCTCGATCGCCGCCTCCGATCGGGCAAGCACCGCATCGATGGCTGCATAGTCGACGCCGGGCAGATCATCATCCTCCCCCTCCCCTTCCGGATCCGCCGGGACGGCGCGCCGGATGGTGCTGGTCACTTCCGCCCCGTCAGCGCCGGCGGCTGTGACCTCCGAGGTCTGGCGCAGCATGCGAACGCCGTCGACCGAGAGCGCCCAGTCTGGCGACTGAGCGGCGATGCGCCGGCGGGTGCGAAGGACGTCGCGGGCGATGGTGAGTTCGTGGGTGGGAGTGCGGATGTCGCGGGTGGCGTCATGGAGGACGAGGTCTTCGAGATGAACGAGTTCCCCGTCGATCCATAAGGACGCGCAGGCGTCGGCGAAATTTTGCCGCTCGAGGAAGCCCTGCCCGACCGGCGAACGGGCGATGCGCTCGTCGAAACGGGTGAGCGCGATACCGGCGTGGAAAGCCGGCCGCATCAGGGCTGTCATGCTGATTTTCGCGAGATCGTAAGGCATTGAAAATATGGTAAATGATTTGCTAAAGGAAATCTATCTCGACGTTTGGGTTCGCCACTGGATAAATTGCACCAGCGCATCGCTGGCCATCGATAAGTAATGTGCTTATCGGAGGTGATTGCTATCACGCCGCAAATCAGCGATGTCGGTCGCCTTGGATCGCCGGAAACGCCTAGTTTTCCGGGCTTTTCGGGCGATTTCGCCTAGGAGGACCGGACTCCTCGATGCAGCATTCGCCGGCCGCCGTCGGCGCACATGGCCCGTACCCTCTTCAGGTTTTGAGCTCCGCGCCCGTCTGCAGGCTCCTTCGCTCGAGGACCATCTCCGAAACCGCTGCTTTCCAGCATTTCCGCCACAGAAGCCCGCTGACGCGCGTTTGCCTATATGGATGTTCCATTGCTCATCCCGGGTAACGATTTGAGTCTGGCGGGCCGCTATTCAACACATAAAACACGCTTGCAACTGACCATTTTCTCACGCATTCCTTATCTGTACAAAGCATCTTTAAACCAAACTCGTAAAGGCGCGCCATGGCGAAGCCACAACCCGTCAATCCCCACCTGCGTCCTAAGCGGCTGATCGGCTACGCCCGTGTGTCGACGGACGATCAGGTCCACGATGCCCAGATCGATGAATTGAGGGCCGCCGGCTGCGATCGGATCTATCAGGAGCACGGCTCCGGTGCATCGCGCGCCCGACCAGTATTGACGCGGCTGCTCGGTGAGCTCACCACCGGCGACGTCCTAGTCGTCGTCCGGCTTGATCGGCTGGCCAGATCGGTGAGCCATCTCTTATCCGTGATCGAGGACCTCGAGGAGCGGGGCGTGCATTTCCGGTCGATACGTGACCCGATCGATACTTCGACGCCACAGGGCATGTTTTCCCTTCAGGTGCTCGGCGCGGTCGCGCAGCTCGAGCGTGCTCTGATCGCCGAACGTACCAAAGCTGGCATCAAGGCCGCGAAGGCGCGCGGCAAACTTCCTGGAAACCCGGGTCTGCGAGAAAGACGACCGCAGGCAATCAAAGCGGTCTCGCAAGCGCGGGAGAAACGCTATCTCGATGAGCTCATTGTCTCGGCGCAGACATGGCTGCCGGTGGTGCGACAACTTCGGCCGCAACATAGCTGGGACAATGTTGTGCGGGTTCTTAATCGCCGCGGTCACGACTGGACCGTCGAACGCCTCCGTCGCGCCGTTCGTCGCCTAGTCCGCGAAAAGCTCGCGGAAAACGAACTGTTGGGCCGGTCCCCTCGCCGCGCGCCGGAGGACCATCTGATGAAGCTGGTAGCAGCGATCGCCATTGCCGATCCTGATCTGTCGCTTCGCGACATTGCCGCTCAGCTGGACCAGATGGGAGAACGGCCTGCGCGAGGCGGCAAAAAATGGCAGCCCTCCTCCGTCCGGCACCTACTGAACGAGGCCCACCGGTTCGGCCTTATCCGGCGCTGAGGTCGTCGTTCATGGGCAACCATCGTGCGATTCTCTTTCCTGCCGAGGAGGGTCGACCGGCTCACAGGTTCGGCCTGTTGAAGATTCCTGTAACTGCTCTTCGACTGTCGGTGATCATCTCGTCAGCCAAACACATCTTCGACC
>NZ_HF536778.1:389941-413962 GCF_000312665.1 Rhizobium mesoamericanum STM3625
AGCGGTGATTGCAGACCCTGCTACCAGCCCATCCATGGCGTTGGCGAATTGCATCGGTGCGATCCTGTTCGTCATCAGTACTGAGCGCAGAATAGACCGTCTGGGTATATGCCGGTGAATTTTAAAAGAGGAGCAAAATTTTTATCTGAGAAAGGCGACGGGATCCAAATGCTTCTGGATAGGTGTGCTTTCCGTTGCGCTTGCCGGCCGTCGTATAGTCCGCCACTCGGCCGGCTTCTGCAACGGTTCGGGCGAATAGAAGGCGCTTACATGATCCAAACTTCCTCAGTTTCCTTATGCCGGACGAGAACATGGATATCGCCTGCGTTCATCGCCCGCGCCGAAAAGACTCATTAGTTGGTGCGGCTGCGTCTCAAAGCCGTTCGACGGAGGCTGTCGACCACCGCATGATTGTTTCACGATCTTTCCGATCCAACGATCGATATCCCGCCTATCAAACATTTCCGAGCCAACCGGCCGTCAACTACATCGAAGATTCTTCGACCGAGCCAAGATGTGGGAAGGGGACAGATCAGCATTTCCGGATCAGCGTCCTCAGTGATCTGGATCCATGGCCGGCGTGAGGCGTCACCATAGGCTTCAGCCGCATCATGAAATGCGCGGTCGCCTTGGGTATACATGTAGGGCAGATGGAGCTCTTCCAAGAAACTGCTGTCAAAGATGAAGCTGCCGTTCCTTGCGATTTCAGGTCGACACTATCGCAAGACCGTCATGGTAGGCATCGCTCTCCCTCCAGTTCGCCAAAATCGATAGCGGAGCAGGAACGACCGCTGTCGACCGGCGAGGTGCAGATTGCCATTTCTACAAGGCACGGCCCGCAACGCTCGAGGTCGCGGTGTAAGGCGAAAAGAGGTGCTGCCGTCTGCGACCAATCAAAACGCTCCTTGTCAATTACCTCGTGATTGAGGATCGCCAATTCGACGACGCTGCGATAGATCGTCTCCAATCGAGCCTTGATGCGCGCAGAGAAAGCCAACTCTTGAAATGATGAAGCGATTTGACATCAGCGTCGGGCACGACCCTCTGCCCCGCCACGGCGAGCCAGTCTACAAAGTGTGACCAGGCGCGATCTTCCTCGAGCCAAAAGCGGGGCTGGGTAGAGGAACTGCTGACAGGAGCATTTTTGGTATTTCTTCGGCAGGAATGCGTGAATGAACTCGCCCCCACCCGTTCCAACTACCCTCAAGCAGATCTGTAACGCCGGCGAGCTCGCTTGAACCCATTGCCATTGCGGCAATCAGATGGGGTTCGGCGATATTGCTGGCATTGACATAGCCCCCGAAGGACTGGGACGGAAGAAGTGATATGAACAGCGCTTCCTAGCAGCCTGACACTCGGCCGCTGTGGTTCCTCATCAGCTTTGGGCAGGCTGTCATCAAGATCGGTACTGTCCGGAAAGTCCAGGCGAAGGAACCGGTCAATCTAGTAGAGAGCGAAGATCCGCTTCAAGAAGTGGCGCGAGCCGCACCAGCCATTGCTGGGCGGCGTCCAAGATCCGCAAAGTCAATTCGAGCCTATCTTTCCCGGTCCTGTGATACGCCGGCCACAAAGGCCGGCGCCACGTTTGGGTGATCGCCATAAAACATCGTTTACGGCTTCTTCGCGATGAACAAAGGGTGCGCCTCACACCTCCTAGGCTAGAAGGACGATGCAGTTGACTGGCGTTCGACTTCGATCAAAGTGCGGCCCGTCGCACGAAACGTCAGTTGGTAGTCGGTGGCCTTTTCGAAGGCGCGCCCTCTCCTGCCCCAGGAATTCCTCCGAGATAACGAGCATGTCCGCCGCGGTCTTCTCCGCCGGCAGAAGATCGAAACGCTGGCTGCGCCGATATCCATAGAATTTGAGGAAGCCGCCGAAGTTGACGAGCGGGTTCCCCTCAGCGGCAGCCTCGTCCTTACGCGACAGGAGCTTCCAGATGGACTTCCCGGTGAAGTCGATGCGCGAGCCATTCTGGCCGCGTCGCCAAGCTCCAGCTTGGCGCGATGCAAGCCAACCGGCGCGCTATCATACGCCCTGCCCGCCGCGCACGAATGCGGTCAGCCCGCCGCGACAATTCGCTCGCTCGGCAACCTCCCGCTCAAGACAAGAAAAGGCCTCGCAGATGCTAGGTGATAATGGTTCATGTCAGTGAGGCCCATACGGCGGACCGCCTTCAGATCGTTGGACAGCTGGACGATTAGCGCGTAGGCGGCTTTATCAAACTGGGATTCGATCACATGGATATTCTGGCTGAGCTCGACCGCGTTCGCGTCGTTTGTCATTTCCCAGCCGGTAGGATTCTGTAATAGATCTCCTGCGGCTCGACGGCCCTGAGTACCTTGCCAGAACGGGGAAGGGCAGAGGCATCGTACGCTCTCTACAGGATAACCCTACGCGGCGACACCAATGGCAGTTAGCAAAGCAACGAGCCTTGCGGATGAGCGGGTAGCTTTCGAGGCTGCTGTGGGAAGCGTCCTCCGACGCCAAAAACGCCATAGTACCGGGCATCAAGGTCAAAGGGCGCAATATTGCGGGCCACGACGTGGAGCCCGATGATGTCCGCGAAGGAAAATTGAACGGCGCGTCGTGCCAACTCCACGCGATCTGGCGTCACTTTGCCCCTTTTGCTGCGGCACAGCGGTTGTCATTTTTTGCGTTGGCGACCCTTTCAACAATCTGCCGTGCAAGCTGAAGCAACCCTCATCATGTGAGCCATCGCGGAAGCCGCTCAGGGTTCCCCATCAGCCACTGCAAGGCAGCCATCATGTTTAGAGGCAGAAAGCGTTATCACGCCACGTACCCTCCAACAGGATCGCGCTACCGCTCGGTGAGGGGACGACAGCGGCGAAGAGGTCTTCGGCGAGATCTTCGCCTGCGCCAACGGCGTCGCTCAAAAGGATCTCATTCTGCTCATTCACGAATGAGCAGAAGAGTTGGCTTCTCGGTTCCCCGGCAGAGCAAGAGAGCCGAATAGATTAGGGCCTCGATGGGGTGCGCAATGATTATCGGAATAAGTTAAGAGGGCGGCGAGAATTTCAACAATCTCGACAAGATCAAACTTCGCCGGTCGTCTGTACCGTTTGGCCGGAGAGAGTGCGCACCTCGGGCTCACCTTCGCCCGCGCGTGGGTGCGCCATGGCGGCAGCGGCTGCGCCGAAAGGACCGTTGTTCGAATGACTTCATGGCGATGACCTATCTATTGATTGACAATCAACGCAGGCCCCCTCCCGCTTCCAGTCCTTAGCACTGGGGCAAAACTGGAAGGCGTGCGAGTATGGAGGACGGTTTCATATTATGAGTACGCGATGAGCGCGCGGCGTCGGATCACCCCTTGCTTTCCGCCTCTTGCAGTTTGTTGGGAGCTCCCAACAGAATCGCTTCCCATCGCAATTGCTATGCCGATTTGCCCTGAGCTGACGCGGCGCCTCGCATGAGTGCCATCAACATAGGGCCGAGGCTAAACTCACCCCGTTCCGCGCGAGCGGTGAGATCCCGGAGATATCCGCCCGCTGAATTTATGTGGCCTCCCCGCTCCAAAATGCAGGCAATCACCGTGGCAGCATTCTCTGGGCCCATGATTTCGCAGGCCTGCTGATAGGCAGAGGGCGACACGCCCAGCATCGAACGAACCACCACAGCAGCGGCCATCATATCGCGCCATTGGTCAATTCGCCCGCCGGGCGCGTAATCTGATATTTGCGGGCACGCTCGAACGACCATGCCAAGTGGAAATGATTTTATCGGCTCCCCTTGACGCCTCGGCGCCTGGCTCGGCTTCCGCCCCAGCTCATTTCTAGAGCTAGGTTCAAGTTCATTAAGAGGTTCGGTATTTGAATTCTGTATGTGCTGGCGGATTTCGATACCATTGGCATCGGAATTTGCTGAAAGAACCTGCGCTTCCAACATGTTGACCACACCTTCCCGCAGCAACGTCAATTCGTCCAGGAGAGCTGCCAAGTCCCCCGCCGCTCTGGCGTTCCGAAGCCGTGATACAACGGCAATAAACTGCTCCTCAACCCTTTGCCAATCGCCGGAAGCGCCTTCCTCTATTGCAGCGGAAATGAGCTTCCGAATATCCCGGCGCTCGATTGTGATTTTTTCCTTTACCACCTTCAGGCGCTGGTTTTCATCAGCCACCCGCTGAGCCATGATCGCGAGCTCTTCCGATCGCGCAAGCAGTGGAGCCAAATTGAAGCCAAAAGCGGTTTCGATGGTACCGTCCCGCCCCTTTCGCGCGTAGCGCTTGCCGTTCGGGCTATCGTTTCGGTGGATCAGACCGGCCTCGACGAGAAGAGCCAGGTTCTCCCGAAGTGTCGTGCCAGCGATTCCGTTGGCGCGAGCGGATAACTGCGCGTTTGACGGAAACACGATGAGATTGGCCCCTTCAGTCAGATTGGTCTCGGGATAGAATGACAGCAGCGCGTTGAGGACAGCCAGCGCCCGATCGCGCAGTCCAAGTAGGGTCCGCGCATCACAGGCGTCTCGGTAGATCTTCCATTTGTCGGCCGACTTGTGCTTTTTTATGCTCGCGGACTCGAATTGAGCTTTCACCAAGGCAAGCGTCATTGGCCGCCGCCCGAAGGGCGTCGCTATGCGATCAGTCTGCATTTTCCTTTACCTTTCGAAAGGCAACAGAAAACGATCACCAAAACGATGCCAAAGACTCTTGACGTGGATTCCGGGAAATGCGATTCTCTAGGTGCGAACTAATTGAGAAGGGCTTCCGGGATTTGTTTCGGGGGCCTTTTTCTTTGCCGTGTGAGTTTGGCCTGTTCACCCAACACACGCTTAGCTCATCGCTCTTCTCCATTACCGTTGAGTTCTTGGAATTCCCTGTACAGCTGATCCAGCTTCGTCGAGACGAACTGCCCAAAAGCGGGGACGACCTTTTCCTCGAAGATGATAGTCGTCTTGCCTTCACGCGCCTCGACGCGTGCTGCGCGCTTTCCATGGGGCGTCTTCCAGAGGTCAGAGCTCTTAGCGCGCTCTTTCTTGCGTGGCTCGCTAAGTGCGCGTAACAACGCGTCAAAACGCGCGTCGCTTTCCAGCCTCTCCTCTGCGAAGCCCGCGAGCAACTCGTGTGCGGTGTCAAGCTTGGCGGGGGAGGCGAGATGCTCGACGAGCGTCATCCAGCGCGCGCGTCCGGCTTTCGGTGCGGGACCGATCAATCTGACTAGGTCTTGCGGGACCTGGCGGGCGATGGCGACGTAGCGGCTGACGTCCGCTTTGTCCGAGACGAGCGCCGCAATGATCGTCGGCCGGTCGCATCCGTCATCCTCCAGGTTTTTTGCAAAGAAAGCCTTCTCGATGAACGACAGATCTTTCCGGTCGAGGTTTTCTCGGCCCTGGGCGACATATAGCTGGCTATCCGACAAGTTGCGAACGATCGCACGCACGGGACGGCCCAGCTTCTCTGCCGCTTTCAGACGGCGCCGGCCGTAAGCGATTTGGAATCGTCCTGGCGCCTGAGGGTTTGGCCGCACAAGGATCGGAACCTGCTGGCCATGTTCTGCGATGCTTTCGACAAGAGCGTCGAACGCAGGATCGACTTCGATGGGGATTCGATCGACGATCTTGGACGTATCGATTGACGCCGGTTCGATCGAGATGACCGCTTCACCTTCGGCAAGCTGCTGCTGGAGTTTGGAGGCCTGTTTGGCGTTTTCCGCCATCTCATGGAGCGACGAACCCATGGCCGAGATTGCGCCAGTGCGCACGCGGTCGCCTGATTTGGAGGCTGATGAAGCGGGAGCAACCGGCTTCTTCAGGAAGAGAGAGTCGATCGAATCCTTCCTGCTCACATTTCCTCTCCTATTCTATTCCGACTGCGAGTTTCGCTCCTTGTTGGGAGCTCCCAATAACCAGGCCGGCAGGGGAACATGGCGGTGAGAATGTCCATCACGCGCGGCTCCAGGCCTGCTTGATAAGGGTCTCGATCTCGACATTGACGGCGTCCAGGGCTTCCATCGCCCTGTCGTAGGTGGATCTGGTGAGATTTTCGCGTCCAATCTCATAAAGTGTTTGCTTCGTAAGACCGGCATCCGACACGGCCGCGGACTTAACCATCGGGTTCGTGAGGACGTGGTCGTCGAACAGATTGCGGAGGAGGGCGGCGACCTTGGTTTGTGGTGCATCTTGTGGCTCGAACCGCGTCAGCAAATAGCGGACGAAATCATACTTGAGGTCGCCACCTGCCTCCCGAACGACACCGAGGAGGTCTCGGGTCATCATCAGAAACTGGCTCATCGACGAGACGTCGAGCATTTGTGGGTGTACGGTCACGATCATCGCTGTGGCCGCGCACAGCCCACTCAGGGTAAGGAAGCCGAGCTGGGGCGGACAATCGATCACGACTACATCGTAATTGTCGGCAACACCGTCGAGCGCTTCTGCCACACGCGCGAAAAAAAGCGTTTCACCGCTACCACCAGCGCTCAGAGCCTTTGGAGTTGTGTGCTCGAACTCCATGAGCTCAAGATTACCGGGCACGAGATCGAGCCCGTCGAAGTAGGTAGGGCGAATTACCTCAGATAAATCGCGGCGCTCCTGGTCATATCGGATGGCAGCATAAAGTGTCTGATTGGAAGCAACATCCAGTTCCGGAAGAACGCCGAGCAGGGCCGATAGGCTCGCCTGTGGATCTAGATCCACAGCGAGAACGCGATAGCCCTGTAACGCGAGATATTGCGCAAGGTGAGCCGACGTCGTCGTCTTGCCTGATCCCCCCTTGAAGTTCGTTACCGCAAGAACCTGAAGATGCTCGCCCGGACGGCGATGTGGGATAAAGTCAACGCTGCCGCGGCCGCGGGTCGAATGGGCCAGCAGGTGTCGTATTTGATTTATCTCGGACAAGGTGTAGAGTCGCCGACCGTTGCTAGTCGTTTCCGGCTGCGGACCTTCGCCAGCCAGGGTCATCTTTCTCAACGTGGAATCGGATACACCCATCAGCCGGGCGGCTTCGCCGGATGTGAATTTTCGCAGGATCTTGTGAGAAGTAGGTGGAAACAGTGCTTCGCTCATCGACTGAAGGTGCGAGCTCAGCAGATCGGCCTGCGCGCCGATAGTCTCGTCGACGCTGGGCAAGGCCTCGCGGTTATTATTCGTCGCCACGCTCACGTTGAAATCTCTCATCACGGTTTTATCGCCAGAACAGAATATTTACCGTGACGATACCCGAAACGCTTTTGCTGGCAAGGTCTTAATGGTTAACGGCTGCTTAACACAAACGAGGCGACGAGATAGTCACGCGCAGATTTCTGATTTGTTTTCAAGCGTTTATCAAGGTCATGACCCTATTGCGTTCCCGATCTGTTTATCTGTGAATCCTACAACCCCTGCAATGGGCGTTTTGCTTCAAAGCAGCCTGAACCGCCCCGACTCAGAGATCAACGGATCGCGACTCACTCGCCAAACATTGTAGGATTCGACAACTGACGCCCGATTCCTATTCGTGCTGAGTTTCTGTCGTTCAACAACGACGGAGAGATTCATGCAGATTCTAGCGATCTCGAAACCAAAGAGTCATTCTGAAACCCAGCTGCTTCAAAACCATCATCAGCTCCGTGCGGCGGTCTTCTCCAACCGGCTGAATTGGGAGGTGAAGGTCGTTGACGGCTGCGAGGCAGATGCATTCGACGCTCTGGGCCCGAACTACATTCTGGCCATCTCCACAGGCGGACGACTAGCGGGCGCCGCACGCCTGCTTCCTGCTACCGGCCCGACCATGGTGGCGGACGTGTTTCCCTCCCTGCTTCCCGAAGGTCGGCTGAACGCCCACCCCGGTATGATCGAAAGCTCCCGGTTTTGCGTCGACACCACGCTCGAAGAGGGGAGGGGAGACGGTACCTTGCACGAGGCTACAGTCACCATGTTCGCCGGGATCACTGAATGGTGCGTCGCGAACGGCTTCTCCGAGATCGTCACGGTGACCGATCTCAGGTTCGAGCGAATTCTCGCTCGTGTGGAATGGCCGCTGCAGAGATTGGGCAAGCCTCAGAAGGTCGGCGTAACGACCGCCGTCGCAGGCACGTTGCCTGTGAACGCTGGGATCTTCGAGAGGCTACGGCCACCGAACTACCGATCCAACCTCAAAACCTTCAGCCAAGCAGCCTAAAGGAGACCGCCTTGAACCAGCTTCGCTCCCATCCCCGGCTCGTGCGCAAACTTCAGGAGGCGCTTGGTGATCAGCTCTGCGCCGCCCTCGACGATGCGACCGTTGTGGAAATCATGCTCAATCCGGACGGAAAGCTCTTCATCGAACGGCTCGACCAAGGCGTTACGCCGGCCGGAGAAATGTCCTCCGCGGCCGCAGAAATGGTGATCGGAACCGTCGCTCATGCACTTCAGTCAGAAGTGGATGACGAGCAGCCCATCATATCCGGGGAGTTGCCGATCGGCGGCCACCGGTTCGAAGGGCTACTGCCCCCGCTGGTGGCTAAACCCGCCTTCACCATTCGGCGCCGAGCGTCGCGGCTCATCCCGCTCAACGACTACATTCGGTCCGGGGTGATGAACGAACAGCAGGCATCGACGATCCGCAGCGCCATCGCCGCACGGCTCAACATCATCATCTCGGGAGGAACAGGTTCCGGCAAGACGACGCTCGCGAACTCGGTGATCGACGAAATCGTCAAATCCGCGCCAGAAGAGCGGCTGGTAATTCTCGAGGATACCGCCGAGATCCAGTGCGCGGCTGAAAACGCCGTTCTCCTGCACACGAGTGATACCGTCGACATGGCGCGTCTATTGAAGAGCACGATGCGCCTTCGGCCTGACCGCATCGTCGTCGGCGAGGTCCGCGATGGCGCTGCGCTCACATTGCTCAAGGCGTGGAATACCGGCCATCCCGGCGGGGTGGCGACAATCCACTCGAACAGTGCCATGTCGGCGCTTCGACGACTGGAACAATTAACTGCCGAAGCAAGCCAGCAGCCGATGCAAGAGGTGATCGGTGAGGCGGTCGACCTGATCATCTCGATCGAGCGGACGCCGCGCGGACGAAGCATCCGCGACGTAATTCAGGTCGAACGTTTCGCACGCGGCCAATACGAAACCGAGTCCGATCAGCTCACCGAAGAAGAGGAGGCGCGTCATGTCGCGTAAGGTTTCCCTCTTCACCATCGCGCTCCTTGCGGCCCCTATCGTGCTCGCCTCATTTGATCCGGCCCTCGCCAGCTCCTCGGGCGGTGGTCTGCCTTGGGAAGGACCGCTGCAGCAAATCCAGGAGTCGATCACAGGTCCGGTTGCGGGTGCCATTGCGCTCGCGGCGATGGCGATAGCCGGCGGCATGCTGATCTTCGGCGGCGAGCTCAACGATTTTGCGCGCCGTCTCGTCTACGTCGTGCTCGTGGCAGGGATCCTTCTCGGAGCGACCCAGATTGTCGGTCTATTTGGTTCGACCGGTGCGTCGATTGGATTGACGAACGAACGGCCCAATCCGACCACCATTGGGGAGGCGGCCAATGGCTGAGTCGCTAACCGGACTGCACCGCAATCTCATTCATCGGGCTCTCTCCCGTCCGAATCTTTTGATGGGAGCAGATCGCGAACTGGTGCTGCTCACCGGGCTTGCCGCCGTCATTCTGATCTTCGTCGTCCTGACGATCTATTCGGCAATCTTCGGCGTTGCTGTCTGGATCCTGATCGTGCGGGTTCTCAGGATGATGGCGAAGTCCGACCCGCTGATGCGCCAGGTCTATGTCCGGCACATTTCCTACAGGCCCTACTACAAGCCGACGAGTTCGCCTTGGCGCCGGTACTGAGGAGGCGCCCATGGTAGCTCTGAAACGCTTCCGGGCCACAGGCCCATCCTTTGCCGATCTCGTTCCTTACGCCGGTCTCGTCGATAACGGCGTTCTTCTTCTGAAGGACGGCAGTCTCATGGGGGGTTGGTACTTTGCCGGCCCGGACTCCGAAAGCGCGACCGCTCTCGAACGCAACGAGCTGTCGAGGCAAATCAATTCAATCCTCTCTCGGCTCGGAAGCGGCTGGATGATCCAGGTCGAGGCGATCCGCATACCGACCGTAGACTACCCGTCCAACGATCGGTGCCATTTCCCCGATCCCGTGACACGCGCGATCGACGCCGAGCGCCGGGCGCATTTTGCGCGCGAACAGGGACATTTCGAGAGTAAGCATGCAATCGTTCTCACCTACCGGCCGCTGGAGTCGACGAAGACGGCGCTGAGCAAATACATCTATTCGGACGCGGAAAGCCGCAAGAAGTCCTATGCAGACACGGTGCTCTTCGTGTTCAAGAATGCCATTCGGGAAATCGAGCAGTATCTTGCGAACAACCTTTCGATTCGTAGGATGGAAACGCGTGAGGTCAGTGAACGAGAGGGGACGCGAAGTGCCAGATACGACGAACTGCTGCAGTTCGTTCGCTTCTGCATCACCGGTGAGAGCCATCCGATCCGGCTTCCCGACGTTCCCATGTACCTCGACTGGATTGCGACAGCTGAGCTCGAGCATGGGCTGACGCCGAAGATCGAGAACCAGTTTCTCGGGGTTGTCGCAATCGACGGATTGCCGGCGGAAAGCTGGCCGGGGATCCTAAACAGTCTGGATTTGATGCCGCTCACCTATCGGTGGTCGTCGCGCTTCATCTTTCTCGATGCCGAGGAGGCGCGACAGAAGCTCGAACGCACCCGCAAGAAATGGCAGCAGAAGGTCCGGCCCTTCTTCGATCAATTGTTCCAGACGCAGAGCCGATCCGTTGACCAGGACGCCATGACCATGGTTGCCGAGACCGAGGACGCAATTGCACAGGCTTCATCGCAACTGGTCGCCTACGGCTACTACACGCCAGTGATCGTGCTGTTCGATCACGACCGCGAAGCTCTCCAGGAGAAGGCGGAGGCGATCCGACGGCTGATCCAGGCCGAGGGCTTCGGAGCCCGGATCGAAACGCTCAACGCCACCGATGCGTATCTTGGCAGCCTGCCGGGCAATTGGTACTGCAATATTCGCGAGCCATTGATCAACACCAACAATCTGGCCGATCTTATCCCGCTCAATACGGTCTGGTCAGGTAGCCCCGTTGCGCCATGCCCGTTCTACCCGCCGGATTCGCCGCCGCTGATGCAGGTGGCCAGCGGCTCCACACCGTTTCGCCTCAACCTGCATGTCGACGACGTTGGACATACCCTGGTGTTCGGTCCGACGGGCTCCGGCAAGTCGACGCTTCTGGCGCTGATCGTCGCGCAGTTTCGGCGCTACGAGAACGCCCAGGTCTTTGCCTTTGACAAAGGCAACTCACTGCTGCCGTTGACGTTGGCGGGTGGCGGCGACCACTACGAAATTGGCGGAGACAACGAAGGGGAGGGAAGGGCGCTTGCCTTTTGCCCTCTCTCCGAACTCGGAAGTGATGCCGATCGGGCCTGGGCGAGCGAATGGATCGAGATGCTGGTCGCGCTGCAAGGTGTGACCACAACGCCCGATTACCGCAACGCCATCTCCCGACAGGTTGGCCTGATGACAACCGCTCCGGGCCGATCTCTCTCGGACTTCGTGTCTGGCGTTCAAATGCGCGAGATCAAGGACGCGCTCCACCATTACACTGTCGACGGTCCGATGGGCCAGTTGCTCGATGCCGAGCAGGATGGTCTTTCGCTCGGAGCCCTGCAGACCTTCGAGATCGAGCACCTCATGAATATGGGTGAGCGCAATCTGGTGCCGGTGCTCACCTATCTGTTCCGGCGCATCGAAAAGCGCCTCGATGGCTCGCCAAGCCTGATCGTGCTGGACGAAGCCTGGCTGATGCTCGGTCACCCCGTTTTTCGCGCAAAGATCCGCGAGTGGTTGAAAGTGCTGCGCAAGGCGAACTGTGCCGTGGTTCTCGCCACACAATCGATCTCGGACGCGGAGCACTCCGGGATCATCGACGTCCTGAAGGAATCCTGCCCGACGAAGATCTGCCTTCCGAACGGTGCGGCGCGCGAGCCGGGAACGCGGGAATTCTACGAGCGCATCGGCTTTAACGAGCGCCAGATCGATATCGTCGCTGGCGCGACCCCAAAGCGCGAATATTATGTCTCAACACCAGATGGCCGGCGCTTGTTCGACATGACGCTCGGCCCTGTCGCGCTGAGCTTTGTCGGGGCCTCAGGCAAGAACGATCTAAAGAGTATCCGGGCGCTGATTGCCGAGTACGGCCGCGACTGGCCAATCCACTGGCTGAACACGAGAGGAGTTCACGATGCCGCATCGCTGCTCAATTTCGAATAGATGGATGACGGGCTTAAGCGCCCTCGCAATCGGATTTGCTACCATGGCGCCAGCCGAGGCTGGCACCGCCACCGGCGCAGCAACTGAGTGGACACAGGTGCTCAACAACAGCGAACTGGTTTCGCTTGTCGGTCAATCCGGGGAGCAGATCCAGAACCAAGTGACGCAGATCAGCCAGCTTAGCCAGCAGATCGAAACGCAGCTGAACATCTATCAGAACCTGCTTCAAAACACAGCGACCCTGCCATCTCACATGTGGGGACAGGTCGAGAGCGACCTCAACCGGCTTCGCAGCATCGTTGACCAAGGCCAAAGCATATCGTTCTCGATGGGTAATGCCGATGATGTCTTGCAGCAGCGCTTCCAGAGTTATGCCAATCTCAAGACCAACCTTCCGAATGCCGCCAGCTTCTCGTCCACATACCAAACCTGGTCAGATACCAACCGTGACACGATCGCCAGTACATTGAAGGCGGCAAGTCTCACGGCCGACCAATTCGACAGCGAGGAAGCCACGATGTCTTCGCTGCGCTCGATGTCCGAGACCGCCGACGGGCAAATGAAGGCACTCCAGGTCGGTCACGAAATCGCTTCGCAGCAAGTCGCGCAGATGCAGAAATTGCGAGGGCTCGTCTCACAACAGATGACCATGATGGGCACCTGGCTCCAGACCGAGCAGACTGACAAGGATCTCGCACAGGCTCGCCGGGAAAAGTTCTTTAGCGCAACTGCACCTTCAACGTCCGGCGGCGAAAGGATGAAAGTCGAATGGTGAGCATGCGCGCCACAACAAGCTTTCACGTGCTGCGCGCCGCAGTGTTGATCGCCGCACTTGCGGCGGTGGCAGCCCAGCCTGCATTCGCCCAAGAAGGATCGGTGCTAACATCACTTCAAAACCAGATCTCGACGGCTGCCAAGGGGTGGGAGACCACCGTCATGGATGCTGCGAAATCGTTGTTCCGGATTCTCGCGACGATCGAGATTGGCATTGCAGCCGTCTGGCTGGCCATCCAGGCAGCATCACTTGATAGCTGGTTCGCAGAGCTGGTGCGACGGATCATGTTCGTCGGCTTCTTCGCCTTCGTGCTCGGACAGGGGCCGACCTTCGCCAAGGCTGTGGTCGACAGCCTTTTCCAGATTGGGGCTGGCGGTGGAACTGCTTCACCTGCCGACGTCTTCAACGCTGGCCTCGCCGTCGCAACGAAAATGTCGGAGAATATCCAGTTCGGCCTCTTCGAGGACAACGCGCTCGCGATCTCGGCAGCATTCGCCATGGTCGTCGTCGTCATCTCATTTTCGCTTGTTGCCGCGATTTTCGTGAGTGTGATGGTGGAGATGTATATCGGTCTGCTCGCCGGCATGATTATGCTCGGGCTTGGCGGATCATCCTACACCAAAGATTTCGCAGTCCGTTATTTGGTCTACGCTTTCTCGGTGGGAATGAAGCTCATGGCGCTTGTCATGATCTCGCGTATCGGATCGGAGGTCCTGATCGGACTCGCGAACCAACCCGATATCGGAGACCAGTTTCGAACTGCCTTGGCGATAGCCGGTATAGCCGTCGTCATCTTCATCATCGCAAGCTACGTTCCGAACATCATGCAGGGCGTAGTGCAGGGGGCATCGGTTTCCGGAGGGATGGAGGCTATTCGCCACGGCGGCCAAGCCACGTCCTTCGCCGCAGGCGCCGGTTTTCTCGGAGCAGGGGCGGCTGGAGCCGGATTTTCGGCAGGCCAAGCGGCTCGAGCCGCGGGCTCGTCGGTCATCGGGGCTGCCTTCAAGGGCGTCGGCGCCGGCATCGGCTCGGCCAGCAGAGCTGCAGGATCCGCAGCCAAGGAGAAGGCGATCGGCTCGCCTGGCGCGTACGCGGGATCGATCCTAGGGCTCGCAAACGCCAAGCTCGAGGAAAGCCGCAGTGGCCACAGCGCCGCCAAGCGACCACCCGAACGCAACGACTAACAACAAGAGAAGGGGATGATCGAATGGGCGCCAAGAACGCTCCCGAAAACCCGTATCTCGCCGCACGCCAGGAATGGTCGGAGCGATATGGCTCATACGTCAAAGCCGCGGTCGCCTGGCGGGTGGTCGGGATTCTCGGCATGACAATGGCGGTGATCGGCTTCACTTACGCCTTGTATTTAAGCACACAGGTTAAGCTCATGCCCTACATCGTCGAGGTCGACAAACTCGGAACCTCTGTGACCGCCGGCTTTCCAGCACAAATCGAATATGCTGATGTGCGCGTTGTCCGCGCGACCCTTGGCAACTTCGTGAGCAGCTTCCGTTCCGTCACGCCCGATGCAGTTGTGCAGAAG
Organism: Rhizobium mesoamericanum STM3625; assembly: GCF_000312665.1. Lineage (GTDB taxonomy): Bacteria > Pseudomonadota > Alphaproteobacteria > Rhizobiales > Rhizobiaceae > Rhizobium > Rhizobium mesoamericanum. The sequence continues at coordinate 404,485 of NZ_HF536778.1, forward strand.
CAATATATCGACCGGACGTACGCACTCCTCAGGACTTCAGACCCGTCCACCGAGAAGATCAATGCCTGGTTCCGCGGCAATTCGCCGTTCGAAAAGGCGAAGACCTCGACGGTTGCGATCGAGGTCAACAACATCGTCGCGCTCTCAAACCAGACATATCAGATCGACTGGACCGAATATGAGCGCGACCGCAAAGGCATGGAGATGGGCACGCGCCGGTTTCGGGGCATCGCGACGGTCACACTGACCGCGCCGCAGGATGAGGCGACAATCCGCCTCAACCCGATCGGTCTATACGTCCGCGATTTCGACTGGACGGCACAGCTTTAAGGGCAGGAAAACTCACATGCACAGAACAGGATTAATAACGGCCGTCGGCTTGGCAGGACTCGCGCTAGCGAGTGGCACATGTGCGCAAAGCATGACATCGAACGAGGTAAAGGGCACCAGCATTTCAAGGAAGTGGCGCGGCACGGCAGGTCTCGTCACCACCGGTCCGGATGGTAAGGTTATCTTCCTCTTCGGCGAAACCCAACCCTCGGTCGTCTGCTCACCGCTGCAGGTCTGCGATATCGAATTGCAGAGCGGCGAGATTGTCCACGACGTGCTTGTCGGCGATACCGTGCGTTGGAAGGTCGAGCCAGCGACCTCGGGGGCGACCGGCGGACAGGCGATCCATTTGATCGTCAAACCGTCCGAAGCCGGCCTGGTGACCTCCATGGTTGTTACGACGTCGCGACGCACATACCATATCCAGCTCAAGTCGCATCCGAGCCAGTACACGGCCCGGATTGGTTTTGAGTACCCCGATGATGTTTCGACCAAGCTCGCTGACATCAATGCGCAGCTTGAAACCGGCATTCCAGGTACCGCACCCGATAAGCTGAACTTCTCCTATTCGGTAAGCGGCAGCGCCCCTTGGAAACCAAAACGGGTCTATTCCGATGGAGCAAAGACCTACATTCAGTTTTCAAAGTCAATCGCTGGCCAGGACGCTCCGGTCCTCTTCGTTGTCTCCGGCGGCCAGAACCGCATCGTCAATTACCGTATGAAGAACGACATGATGATCGTCGATTACGCGGTCGACAAGGCGATCCTCATTTCCGGCGTGGGATGGTGGCAACAGAAAATCACGATTAAGCGGGGAGGGTGACCATGGGCAAGCTAATGTTAGCCCTGATCGCGGCCGCCTTTCTTGCCGGTTGCCAAACGGCCGATGACGCACTGACCACCGGCACGACGCAGACGGCTGTCACAGGACCGGCCGCAAGGGCCGTTGCGGGCGACATGGCCGGACGGCTGGCCGAGCAAATCGGCTCTGCCGGGACGACAACGATCAAGATGAAGAACGACCAGTCAGAGTTTGCGACCGCCCTCGAGGCAGCCCTCAAACGAGGGGGATACACCGTCGTGGCAGACAACAGAGGCCGGGACATGAAGCCCCTCGAGCTTGCCTATGCGATCGACAGCATTGACGACCAAGTCCTCGCGCGGGTGACCACTGCTTCCATAGCGATCAGCCGCGCTTATAACCTGACGGCGGATGGCGCCACGCCAGTAAGCCCTCTGTCGGTCATGCAGCGCAATTAAGGAGGGGACCATGGTGCAATCGCTCCAACTCGGCGCATCCAGCCAGGCCCACGATCAGAACGCCATGCGTCGCCTCAACCTTCTGCCGATCATCCTCACTATTGTTCTTGTCGCGCTGTTTTGCGGCATCGTCGTGATCGGCCTGTCATGGCGAGGGCTTTCCTTCAACCGAGGTAACGACATCGACAGCGCCTCCAACACGCCAGCGACCAATTTCGGCGACCAGCTCAAGCGTGGCGTCACCGACGGCATCGTCGGCGAACCGGTTGAGCACGACACGTTTCAGCCGACACCTGTCATCGAGCAGAAAGTCGAGAAGGAAGAGCGTGTTGCCGAGGGGCGGCCGGTCGAGCCGGAGGACCGGCGTTCCCGTATGGAGTCAGACGAGGAATGGAAGGCGCGTCTGAAACGTGAGCAGGACGAACAATATGTTCGCGAAGCGCAGCGCCAACGAATGGCGCGACTTCAGGCACGCGCGACGGCGCTGGATTCGCCGCTTAAGGTGGACATCTCAGACGCGAATAGAGCGTCGGCAAACAGCAAGGATATCGGTCGCCAGAACCCCGACAGAAGGACCAACAACGCCAGCGATCTTTATGCGGCCGCGATGAAAGCCGGCTTTATGGGGCAGAACGTCGATTCGAACGCCCAGAGCTCGAAGGAGGATTTTTTCAACCAGGACATCCAAGACCTCGGCTATCTGCCGAACCAGGTCGTGCCGCAGATGTCTCCGTATGAGCTCAAGCGCGGCTCGGTGATCCCGGCCACGCTGATCACCGGCCTGAATTCCGACCTGCCGGGACGTATCACCGCGCAGATCAGTCAGAACGTCTATGACAGCGCCACCGGATACCGCCTTCTCGTGCCGCAGGGCACCAAGCTCTTTGGCCGCTACGACTCGAAAATCTCGTTCGGTCAGGAGCGGGTTCTCGTCGTCTGGACTGATCTCATTTTCCCGAATGGCTCGACGCTGCAGATCGGCGGCATGGCCGGCACCGATGCCGAGGGCTACGGCGGGTTCGAAGACGAGGTCGATCGCCATCTCTGGCAAACATTCGGTTCAGCCGCCCTGATCGCGCTGATCGGGGCCGGGATCGATATGTCCGTGCCGCAAAGCTCAACGCCTGCAGCGCAGGAAACCGCTTCTGACGCGGCAAGACGGAATTTCGGAGAAAGCTTCGGCCGGACAGCCGAGGAGACGATCTCTAAAAACCTGAACGTCCAACCGACGATCCGCATACGCCCTGGTTATAAATTCAATGTCCTTGTGGATCAGGATATCGTTTTCCCGTCAGCCAACAGCGACCGTTCAGAGCCTCGCAGATGGTTTTAAGAGGTGTGGACCGGTGATCCGCCAAGCGGTAAAATCTTCCATTCTTTGGTCATAGTTTAGATAGACCAGAGCTTGAATACTCGGAGAACGTAATTAGTCATATTTGTGCGCCACTGAGGCATCGCCAGCAGCCTTCGCGAATCCGAGTCCGGTTGCGCATGGGCCGGCGCTTAGCCGGCCCTGGTGTAAGTACCACACACTTGCGCAAGGCAGGAAAAAAGTCAGTGGACGAAGACTTTCGCTCTCTTATCGATATGGCCGAAGCCTCGCACAACGAACGTATGATCAAGAACGCAGTCAAGAGTTTTGCGAAGGCATGCGGATTTGAGCGATTTGCCTATCTGCAAACCGAAGGCGCTGAAGTAAAAACGTTCAACTCTTATCCCAGGCCGTGGGAGGGAGTGTACCTTGCCAATCGCTACGCGCGGATCGACCCCGTCGTGACGGAGGCCAAGCGCCGGATGGATATGTTCGCATGGACGGCCGACGATTGGCCGGATCGCGGCTCCTCCGAACTCCGGCAGTTTCGCGACAAGGCGGTCGAGCACGGTATTTGCAGTGGTGTGACCATTCCCGTTGAAGGAAGCTATGGCTCTACGGTGATGCTGACACTAGCGTCATCGGAGCGAAAGTCGGAAGTACCGAGACTGCGCGACGCTCGAAAGGCAACGCAGGCTGTCATGGCGATACACTACTGCCTGAAGATAGTAGGTGCGGCATCGGTCGTGGCGCCGAGACAGGCGCTTTCTCCACGGGAGGGGAGGTGCCTCATGTGGGCGATGAAGGGGAAGAGCGTACCGGAAATCGCTATGATTACCGGCATCAATGCCAGAACGGTCCAACACTATCTGGACAGTGCGCGTCGGAAGTTCGAGGCCAAGACCATTCCTCAACTCGTCGCCATCGCGAAGGATCGTGGACTATTCTGATCGTCAGTCCTTTTCCCCCGACGGAACAACAGGGACATAGCCAAGGGCATCAAGGATCTCGGAAAGTTCTTCCTGCTGGCCTTGAGCCTGTTTCTGCCTCGCAAGATATTCATCCTGCAGGGTCTGAGCAACATCACTTGAGACTAATGGATCGCCGCTGGCCCGAAGCCATTCCTCGTAGACAGCTTCATCGGCGTCGAGCAGGCGCCGATGTTCCAGGATTGCTGAGACTGCCAAGGCCTCCAGCTCGTCCTTCTTGAGCGAACTGTAGCGCGAGCCTGCCTCGTTGCGCGCAGGTTCTCCGGATGCAGTACACTCGGTCATCCGCATGTCCTCAACACATCATCACCACTCAAATACCATGCTACCCACCGCATATAGCGTTTGGGCCGCGGCTGCACGGCCTGAATCCTCGACAAGCGGTTTTCACCGACTCGGAAAGATAACAGGCGAGGACCAATAACACGCACCGCGCGGATTAGGAACTATACTTCCTGGAAGAACAGTTTCAATTCAGGTTCCGCTCACGCCATGGATCTCAACCAGGTCATGGCGACAAACTTGCGTCGAATACGTCATGGCAAAAAGCTGACGCAGGAAGAACTCGCCCACCGCACTGGTCTGAGCATGCGCCATATTGGCTCCATCGAGCGCGGCAAAACGTCGGCCACTCTCACCGTCCTTGGCCAGATCTCAGAGGCTTTGGACGTCGACCCAAGGGAATTCTTGTCAGTAGCCGGTCCCACCTCACAGGCGCGTCGGACCTAGGCGTTGCGGATCCGTTCGGCGATCTTTTGTACTTTCTCAAACGCTGACGCAAATTCAGGCTTTTCGCCATACACCATTTCACCGAGCAACTTGACATAGCCTTCCGCGAACTTCCCGTCCCTGGCCACAACATCATACGCGCGGAGCGTTTCAGCCCTGGGATCGGCCTTATACGCTGCATATTCGCCGCCTCGGCTTTCGGCGTCAGCCTTCATCGTACTCAAGGCGATCGCGGCCGCTTCATCCACATCATAGTGGCCATCCATTCGCGATAAATCGTAGACGTGCCGGACAAGCGTGTGGTCGAGGGGCTCAACCCCAGCGAAAGCTGAGCCGGCCCGACGCCCGATGGCAACGAACTTGTCTGCTGCGGTTTCCACCAGTCTCACACATGCGACATCTTCGGCTTTCGCAGTCGCGCCCGTGGCTTCGGCAACAAAGGAAGAGACGGAACGGCTTTCCGAGGCGGTGCAAATGGGAAATTCGGCCAACTCGATCTTGATCTCCGGGCGCAAGACGCCCTCTCCTTTTGCGATAGCTTCATAAGGCAGATCGTAGCGGACGTACCGGTCATTTTGCTTGACGACATAATTGCGGTCTGCCGCAAAACCCGCCGCTTGAAGCCGGTCGTTCACCTCGCCTCGCAGGCGCTTGAGCGCGCTGCGAGAGTTTGCTTTTTCGCCTATGATGTGCAGGTCGATGTCCTCGGACATCCGTTCAAGCAGGCGATATGCGCGGCCCAACGCTGTTCCCCCACCAATGCCAAAGTAAGCCCATCGACCTGTACATCGTGTATGGCAGCCCCGCTTGGCGCTTCAATTAGCCTTTCGATGTGTCGGGTTTTTGCCCCTATCACTTTCCGCCGATCCTTGACAGGTCAATCCGCATTTCAGCTTTCCCGACTTCTTGCGACTCCCGCGGCTCCACATCGGTCTGCGCAGGAGTTTCCTCATCCGCAGGCTCAGTTTCCCCGCCGTCATTCGGCTCAGCCTGATTCGTGATCGGGCCGCCCGGATCTTCCGCCTGAAACACACTGACGCCTTCGAACTCGCCGGTTTTCCAAGCAAAGACCGCGTCCTCGAATATCTGCGGGAAGGCGTCGGCGCTCTTCGGGTTGCCATACCATTTCGCGACGATCCTCATGATCTTGGCGAACATCACCGTTCCCATGCGCAGGTTCTGGCAAGCATCGACCAAATCTGGTTTGAGATCGGCCGGGTCCTTGACGCCCACACCGGCCGGAAACTGCGTTAGACCGACACGAACGACAGCCTTGCCGGCATATTGGCGCACGATGTCCATCGCCTCGTCTGGGGATCTGGCCTTCGGCACGAGGATCAACCGCCCACCGGAGCGGACGGTCACGGCGAGTGGATCGGCAGACGCCGCCGCCGTGACGAACTGCTCGACGATCGCGGGTTTCAGTGAAGGGTCGGCGCAGTCTTTGATCAGGGCGGCGTCGAGCATGGGGCCTCCTCGGCATCACGTGTTGAAAGAAAAAACGAGCGGTTTGGAAAACAGCTTTGCCCAGGCGGCGGTGCTGGCCCGCTGGATGGCCACGATAGACGTTCCCTTAGTCCACCAGCCGTTGCCGACCGCAACAATTACATCGGGATCACCGAGCATCGATTCCAAGGCCGGCCAGACGAGCAGTTGCTCGTAGCAGATCAGCACCACCACCCGGCCGGATCCAACCGCCACGACCGGGTTCGCAAAAACGTGCGCTTTCGAGCCGGCGTTACCGCCGAAGAGCGGCTCCCAAGGCTGCCACATCGAGCCGGGAACGGGCATCCGTTCCCGATAGAGGATCCGACTGTCACCCGCAGATATCGCGACAACCACGTTATCGTATCCGACCGCGTCGACGACTGCAGCACCCGCCAGGACGGTCACGTCATGTCCGGCCAGCGCACGTTTCCAAAGCCGTTCGACCGTCGACGTCCAGAAGCCCAAGGCACTCTCGGGAAGGACGATGATTCGAGAACCGCCCGACGCTCGTTCGGTGACCGTTGTAATTAGATCACGGTGGCGGGCCATGCTGGTGTCCCGCCCGAGCGACGCACCAAATTCGAGATCGACGCCCCGCCAGGCTTCCGGTAGCTTCGGTTCGGTCCAGAATGCGGCGGACCAGAGCCAACAGCCCGTAAGGCCTATGGCCACAGCTGGCCAGAGGCGGGAAACGAGGCCTGCCAGGCCGGCTGTCATGGCGGCCAGTCCCAACCATCCCCATCCCGGAAACAAGACGCCTGCGGCCGTGATGGGATGCGCCCACCCGGTAATGCCGAAAGGGGGGACTGCCATCAGGACGGCCGCCAGAAGATAGCGGCCCGGATGAGGGCCAGTCTCCTTCGCCCATAGCAGCGCATGCACCGCCACAAAACTTGCGGAGGCAGCCAGCCACAGCAGCAGGCCCCGCCAGATATCCGCGGCATAGAACGTGGCCACACCTTGCGGCAGGCCGCGCGACGCCGACAGGAAATATGCGGCGGAAACCAACGTTGCCGTCAATCTCGTTTTCGACAGCGACCAGAGGACTGGAAAGCCGAGCGCCAGCGGCAACAACAGAACTTGGCCGCTCCATGCCACCGTTCCGACGCCGACCGAAGCGATGGTAAGCAACGCTGGACAACCCCAATTATGGCGCATAAGTCAGCACCTGACGCGCCAGACCGAGAATGCCTAATGCCGGCACAGGCCCGAAGTAACGGGAGTCAAACGAGCCGGCGAACGATGAATGCAGGAAGACCTCACCGCGCGGCACCACGCCGCCGGTAAACCGTGTCAGCGGCCGACCTTCTCCGTCTTTTTCGGCGACAGCGGAAGCACGAACGAGGCGTCGATCGACGGTCACCTCGGCCGCGATCTCGACCCGCTGGCCGGCGACCGCGACCACCGACTTGATCAGCGGCGCGAAGTGGCCGGGGCAAAGACCGGCGCGGAGATAGCCCCGCGCTCTCGCTACGCGCGTAGCGGCTGTATCCGGAGGGCAGATGAACACCAGGTCGCCCACACCAGGCGATCGGTTGAGTGGGACAATCCGCCAGACGCCGAGCGGCTCGCTCGGGGTCAAGTTGATGCGATAGCCGCCGAATAAACCGGCCAGCCCGACGACTACGACGGCGGCAGCCGACACCGACAGAGTGATAGCAGCTTGTCGTCGCTGCGCCATCGCTCGCACGCGTGTTGGAACGGGAAGCGTCATTTGAGCGAGAGCCCCTGGCTCCTGGTTTGCCGCAGCGTCTCGGCCTGCTTCAACGCTTCGGTCGTGCGTTCATGCGCGGAAAGTTGCTGCATCGTCCGCATAAAGCTCCAGGCGGATTGCACCTCCGCCTTCTGGCCGAGAGACATGGTTGAGGTCACTGACTGGAAGGTCTGACCTGTCGTGTCCTTGGCGGCGAGCGGCAAGAACGTGCGTTCGCCGAAACGGGCCGATACGGCTCTCGCGAAGCCTTCGAGTTCTGCTTTCACCATTTTGTCGGCGAGCGCGTATTCGAGGCCTAAGGGAAGGTCGTTGCAATCGATGGCGTCACGCACGCGTTCGAGCGTCTGCTTTGCCGCCAGCGACAGTGCCGGAATGTCGAGAGAGACCTTCAAGCGGACGGCGCGCTCCTCGGCTTCATATTTGTGTTCTGCCTCCTTGCGCTGACGCAGATAGCGTTCCAAGTTCCGGGCAAGCGCTGGCGCATTGGTGACGGCCTTCTCACGGACCTGCTTGTCCGCGCTGCCAACAAGAGGGCCGGTCTCGCCTTTCAGCCCACCAAAGGTCTCCGGCGCGGAACCGAGCTTGGCGATCGTAGATTTCGAGGGCGCCTCGTTCTTCAGCATCGCATTGACGTTGACAGCTTTGAACGCGTCTTCCGGCTGAGCGTAGACGAGATGGAAGCGCGCTGAGACTTCCTCCCATTGCTTCTTCAAGCCGGGGTCGGCGGCAAGTCGGTCTTCGACGGCCTGTTCCAGCGATTTTGGGAACGTGGTGACGCCCGATACCATGGGTTTTGCCTCCTTGATGCTGTGCGATCGAGTGGTCTTGGCCGCGCGGGCGGACAGAGCAAGCCTGCTGGCGATCGCCGCCAGACGCGCGCCAAGCTCGGTGAGCTTCGACTCTTGCCGGACCGCCCATTCGAGCCGGTCGCGAACGACCGTGCGTGCGACGTTAATGAGGTGAAGGCCACGAGCCTCGGCGAAGCGAAGGGCTTGGGCGTAGAAGCGGCCGCTTGCATAATCGAGCGTCGTTTCTTTGGCTTGTCTGCGCGACAGGATCGGGATCAGTCCGCCTACCTTGGCGAAGGATCGGCGGCCGTAGTAGAGACCTAGGTCCTCACGGTGACGAGTCATGGCCACGTAGGTGAGATGGCGGTCAAGCGACAGGGACGCCAGCACCTTCACCCGATCGACGGTGGCACCCTGGCTCTTATGGATCGTGGTGGCATAGCCGTGATCGAGATTTGCATAGAAGCGTTGCTCGACCGTGACCTGGCTGCGATGTTCGCCTTCTCCGACTTCCGCGACGATACGCCCGGGCGCCGCTTCAAGGACCTTGGCCAGCATGCCGTTCTTGATCCCGAGCGAACTCTCGTTCTTTAGGAACACGATCTGGTCACCGGCTGCGAAATTTCGGTGACCGTCTTCGGTTCGGAAAGCAAAACCGTCGGCGACGAGGCCGCGTTCGACGAGCTTTGCGCGAGCCATGTCGTTGAGCATTCGGACGTCACGGCGCAAGTGCGCAAGAATGAGACTCGACTTTTGCGGATCATAGTCGCGGTTCCAATCGGCAATCAGCGCCTGCACGACATCGGCCTTGAGATCGGCTCCGCTGACGCGGCCCTGGGCGCGATAGGCTTCGACAGCTCTTCCGATA
>NZ_HF536778.1:414062-491648 GCF_000312665.1 Rhizobium mesoamericanum STM3625
GAGGCCGACCTGTTCATAAAGACAGATGAAACCGGGCTCGACGTAGATTGATGCAAACAGCAGAGGACGGGCACGTGGCGAAATCGAATGTGGTTCCGATGAGACCACGGCGCAAAAACAGCAGCGGGAACGATCGATATCGGCCGGAGCGAAAATTCCGAACGGGACAGAACGGCCCGCGCAAGTCGCTGATGGGTCATCTCAGCCATCATCATTGGAGCGGGTGGTTGGCTTACCTCCGGCGGCGCTGGTGATCTCTCCGGCGTGCTGGCTCTTGCCAAGATACCGACAACGGATACGTCGCAGGCCGTTTTTCGTTGTGCGGCGAGAGCGTGCGAATGAACTGCGTCGTCGACGGCGACACTTTCTGGTTTGGGGGGAGAAAAAACCGCATGGCGGATATCGACACGCCGGAACTCAGCCCTCCTCGCTGCGAGGGGGAGCGGATCAAGGGCGAGGCGGCGAAGGCACGCCTGCTCACGCTTTTGAACGCGGGCAAGTTCTCGCTGTCATCAGGTTTGCGGGACGAGAACGAGCATGGCCGAAAACTCCGGAACGTCACGCGGGAGGGACGATCGCTCGGCGACCACCTCATCGATGAAGGTCTTGCCCGGCGCTAGGACTGCGCAAGACTTTTATGGTGCGAGTAAGGAGCTGCGAGAGGATCGTCACCTGGATGGGCGGAGACCGTTTTCGGCCACCGTGAGCATCGCGAATAGGGCCGTACGCCGCAGGCGTCTCGCCCAAAGACTTTCGGCTTTGCACGTTCGATCGACCGAGGCCCGACATATATCGATGGATTGTCACATCAGCGCGTGTTCGTGACCCGCGATAATAGAAGCGCTCGACCAGCGCAGCACCCAGGACCGGCAGCAGCGCCAAAACCGCAAGATGGAAGATCCTATGGAGGCCGAAAAAAATGGACACGGCGATAGCAAAGATGGCGCCCAACAACGCGCCGATGACATAGGCAGATAGCCTTTCATGTGACATCCTCATGCTGTTTTCGAGATCCATAATCTTCTCGGAGGTGAAATCCGGGCGAAGAGAAAAACCTGCGCCAGCGCACGCCTGAAACAGTCGAAGCTCCCGGAAATAGACCTCTCTCATTGGATGTTCGAGATTCGGCGGCAGTCGCAGACGCTCATTGTGCCAAGCCCAGTCTTGAAGGGAAACCCCGCGCAGATCCTTTAAGTTCCTTATTGATGGTCGCCCGCCGCACGGACCGGCATCCAGGTAAATTCGCGCAAGCCCGTCGTGTCCGATGGCATGCCATCAGCGATATGAATCAATCCCTGCCGACCGATTCATAAGTCTCGTTGGACGCGATTCCGCTGATCGGCGATTCTGATCTCATGATCGCGCAACCCTACCATCTCTATGTCGAACGCGTTGACTCCGCCAGAAACATGGCGCGCTACTACGCCATGTCGATCGAGCCCAACCTGTTCGGGGATGTCTGCCTGCTCAGGAAGTGGGGCCGCATCGGGACAAAGGGTCAGATGATGGTCCACCATTTTGGGCGGGAAGAGGAAGCAGTTGAACTGTTTCTCGATCTGCTTCGACGGAAACGAAAACGCGGCTATCGTCCGCGCACCTCCGTGCCAACATGAGAATGGCCCGCCGAAACGGGCCATTATGCCTTATCGGCACCTGTTCCAGAGGAGCCGCGGAATGCGGCGGGGAAAATTCTGGCGGCGCCAGGTTACAGCCGAACGCGCGGGCTGCAATATCCCCGATGAGAGATGACAGCTCGTTGACAAGGAGAGTTGCAATTGATTGTGATCTCTTTCGTTGCTAACGGAGATCGGCCACTCTGTTGCAAAGAGGGGTCAAGGACCGCAACCGTGTCCGTCTGCCGGCGGGAGTGTCGAGGGATGAAATCCCTGACAGCCGGGAAGCCCGATCCGGCGCACCGGCTCCCCGTCCAGCTGCAAAAGAGCCGCCTCAAAAGGGGCGGCTCGGCATTGATCGCACCGTCCTGTTCGGCAAGCGTCACGACCAGATCAGCCTGGGCAAGTTCAAGCTCGCCCCCGATCTGGCGGCGCTCGGCGGCATCGCAGGCGTTCTTCAATTCGAGGCGAAGTTTTTCGATGTGCTGTCCGATCGTCATCATCTCATCTCCTTGAGTTCGTGAAAGACGAGACCGCTGGGCGGGAGGAGATGACGGGGTCAGGGAGCGCGGCAGCCACCGGCGGAGCAAGCGCATGGGGGAGCCGATTTTGTTGGAGCTGAGGTTCGAAGCGGAGGCAAAATTGGGGGAACCGCGCGTCCTCTGACGCCGGCATTTCTGCCCGGCACAATCGCTCCATCTGAGCAGACAATATTCCGGTTCCGTATCGCACCGAGAAAGCCGGCGGCAGGCTCGATGCCCGCCGCCGGCTTGTCTCTATTCAGTTCAGCCCCGCCTTGGCGGCGGGGCCCTGTCCGGGTCTCAGTCGCGGTGGGGGCGGGACCAGATCAACTGGTAGCCGTCCTCGCCCTCGACCTCGGTCAGCGTCGCGTAGATCGGAGCGGGGAAGCTCGGGTCATCGAGCTTGACCGAGAGATAGTCCCGATCCGTCTCGGCGGAGCGCTTCTGCCAGGCCGCACCCAGCTCGACGTTGCCTGCGTAGATGCGGAAGTGCGGGCCCTTGTCGGAGTGATTGTCGATGCGAGCGATGCGGGCCTTGACGTTGAGGGCAAGGGTGCGGATCGAGCCGTTGAAGCCGGTTTCGGAAGTGGTGAAGGTGCCGATGGTTGCCATTGTCGTATTCCTTTGCTGTTTCGGGCCGCGCCCATCGCGGCCTCGATGGCTGTCGCAAGATCGGGGACGATCGGACCGCACCTGAAAGGCCAAAATGAAATGGAGGGCGGCCACGAGAAATTTTGTTGTTCCGCGAGGAATGGGCGCGCAGCGCTCAGGGGAATAAAGTTTCGGAGGGCCGTTGCGGTAAGACGATCGAGGCAAAGCCGGTCTTCGATCAGACATGCCTCATCGAGCCCGCGACGGTCGTGGCCTGGCGCAGTGGTCGAAGGAATATGGCAATGGCGGTTCGTCCCTCGACTGCTCCCGAACGCTGCAACGATCGCTCCGCGGTCCTGTCCACGTGCGAAACCGAAACCTCGCAGAACCAACGAGCAGGGGGCGTTGCATTGCCCGCTCCGCGCTGTCGTCGCGCCTCGCAAGCCGTCGCCTGGAGGATCCATGCATCAGCAGACAAAGCCCTTTATCGTCGAAATCAAGCCGTCCCGGAAGCTCAAGCCGATAGACCGGGAAAACTCGATCTGCGGCAAACTGCACCTTGCGACGGATCGTGACACGCCCACCGCGACCGACGGCCGAGAGTTGTCGGCCGCCGGCGAGGCCGACGACCGGCGCTGACAAGTCGTTACGCAGCGAGCCGCTTGTCGGCCGCGTCCGGCTGCAGCGAATGCAGGAAAGTCACGGCCCGCTGCGCATGCGCCGCCGCCTGGAAGATCGCCCGTCTGTCATCGGCCAGGACCTTGAGCCAGGAATCGAGGTAGGACGCGTGATCGGGGCGGGGCTCGAGCTCGGGAACAATCCCGAGATCGGCGCACAGGAAGCAGCTGCCGAGCTCGGCGATCAGTTCCTCGCGGGCTCGTTCAGATTTGTCCTTGGCATAGCGGCTGAGGTCGCGACCGAGGCGATGGGCCGGCGCCGTCCAATGCGTGACCTCATGACTCAAGGTCGCGTAGTAGCTTGCCGCATCCTTGAAGCTCTCAAATGGTGGCATCTGGACGACATCGGCGGCTGGCGCAAAGAAGGCCTGGTTGCCGCCATGACGAATTGAAGCACCGGTGTTGCGGAAGAACCGATCCGCGTGCCCGATGCGCTCGACAGGATCCGGAACGGACACCGGCCGGTGATGATACTGATCGGGGAGTCCCTCGATCTGTTCGACGTTGAAGACGCTGTATGCCTTTAAGAAGGGGATTTCCCGCTCGACCTCGCCGCCGTTCCCGTCGGTTTCGGACTTAGTGAAACGGCTGGCGAAGACGACGGTCGTGCCCGTCTCGCCTTTGCGGACCGCGGCGCCCAATTCGAGGGACTGCTTGAACGTCATCCACGTGGATGACGCGTAACCTCGCGCGACACCCTCCGACCACAAAAGCAGCACGTTGACGCCAGAATAGGGTTGCCCATTGTAACGCAGCGGCCGGGTAATGCGACCTGCCGCGTTCGCTGAATTCCATGGTTTCATCCAAGGCCGCACGCCCTTTGCCAGGTCTTCGATGATCTTGTCGGTGATCCGGCTGTAGAGATCGACCCGCTGATTTTCTGTGTTGCTCATATTCAAACTTCCCCGTTTCAAGGCCGCGCCCCTCGCGGCCCGCTACGAAGGGCGAAAGCAGGAGCAGGTTAGCCGGCGGATGCACCGGAACGGCCGCAACGCAGTGGAGGACGGCGAAGGCGTTGCGTCCGTCGGCGGCTCCTGCAGACCCTACGAAGGAACGGGCCACGACGGGCGTGCCATCGACTTCATTTCCTTTTTCTTGCTGGCGGGGTCAGCGACACGAAACAGGCCGGTCCCGCCACGGAAGCGGCCGGCTCGAGTTGATGGAAAGGCGGGGCCGAAGCCCCCGCCGAAAGTGGTCAGTCGAAGGCGGAGATCTGCGTTTCGGTAGCCTTGCGGTAGAGCGCGTGGCCGGGCTGTTCGACGGGACGGTCGAACGGTTTCCAGGTCTCGCCGATCACCTGGACATAGGCGGCGACGGCGCCTTCGGCCGCCATTCTGAGCGCATGGACCTGTATGCCCATGTCGGCGGCGAATTCGCGCTTGCGCTGAGCGGCGCTGTCAAAGCCGACGGGGCCGTCCAGGTCCTCGTCGCGGGCATCGTTGGCGGCTTTGGCCGTGGCATCGCGCCCCTCGGTGACCGCGCGGCTGTAGAACTGGCCGGCGCCGTGGGCCGAGCCGACGTAGGCACCGACGATCCGCTGCAGGTGGATCTGCATGGCCTTGTCGCCAAGGCCGTCGCCGAGCGCATCGGCTGTCTCCGTGACCAGCCGCTCGTGCAAGTCGCGGATGCCGTCGCTGTCGATGACGGCGGTTCCGAAACTCTCGGTGATCTTAAGTGCCTGGCTGACGTCGGGGCAGGTGAGCCGGACCATTTCGATGGTTGCGCCCTTGCGCAGTTGCACGACGCGTGTGGATTGGCGGGAGGAGGGTGTAGGCTTGGCCATGTCGTTTCCTTTCGAAGTCGTCCGGAGCGGCTCCGGCCCATGCCGGCTTGCCCTTCGGTGCGGTCACCTCGAACCGGCGGAAAGACGGGCGCTTCAGGGTCCGGCCCCACCTGGACGAGCGGAGCCGGTTTGCTTGCGACGAGGGCAAGCTGCCCTCGACGGAGCACGCGAGCCTGCTCCGAGAACGACGGCGGGGTCCGGCCGCGCCGCGGCGCGACAGCGGCCTTGAAGCGCACGGACGCCGGTTCAGACCTCAGCAAAACCGAAGGGCGATCCGGCGTGGGGAGGAAGATGACGTCCTCGAATGAACGAACAGGCGTTTCCGGGGAACCCTGGCTTCCCCACGCGCTGCACATGAACGCTCGGCCTATCGCTTGGTCAGCTTAGGCAAGCGATAGGATTGCAGCCAGCCGGACCGTGCGAGTTGCGAAGGCCGCGCAGCAGACCGCTGCCGTCATGAGGCGGGCCCGCCCCAACCAGGCGTTGTTGAGGATTGATTTCCAGCGTCGACGATGCCTGCGGCGTAGGCCGGAAGCGCCGCTTGCTGCTCCGCCGTCAGGGCGGGCAATGCTTCACGGCGACAACCGGCAACACGCGTATTTGGCCGCCATCCGGCTCCGCTTCCCTGGCCGCAATCAGGCGCCTGAGCTCAGCCGGGCCGGCGCTCAGAAAGGCTTGGCCTTCGAAATGGTGAAATTGCCGCCAGAACGCGGTTCGCTCGGCCGGCGATCCTCCGATGCCGGCTCTCCGCTCCAGGTCGCCGATGGTGCTCATGGCAACGCCCTCCACGCAGTTGCGACGACGCGGCCATCCAATTCGGCTCGCGCTCAAAGTGCGGCGATTGTCGCGTCCTGCCGAGCAAGATTCCGCGTAAGCGCATCGACTTCCGGCTGTCGCTCGGCCGTCAGACTGCCAGATTGGTGCGGTAGCGTTCGAGGAAGGCGCCGTCCAAGCAGGGGAATGAGCGCGGTTAGCCGGTCGATGAGATCGAGCTGGTGCTGCGTCTTTCGCCGTGCCGCTTCCATTCTGGCAAGCTCGCCGAGCTGTCGTTCGGAATTGGCCATTACGCCGCCCTCCCGCGCCAACCGGCGAAGCTGGAGGGGCCGTCTAGGCGGCATGCTTCGTCTCATTGATGACGAAACCGACGGAATATTCTTGGCTCGGCACAAGGAAGCGGCGCGTCTACGTGGTCGCCGCGCTTGCCGCCGACCGCCGCGATCACCTGGGTCATGCCGCCGACATCGCGGCCGGCGGGGTCCAGGGCCGGCTCACGGGCAAAGCCTCCGTTGACGCGGCCGGAGCGCATGCGGCACGCCTCCTCTTCTTTCCTCCCACCCTCGCTTTTCCTGTTCTCATTCCTTCGCTTCGCGCGAGCCTTCAGGGCCTCGTTCCAGTCTTCTTGCGGTGGGCGGAGCCGCATCCAATCGCAGCCGGCCCCATGGGCAAGCGCGCGCAATCGCTCGGCAAACAGATCGCCTTGGGGATTGGCGTCGGTGGCGGCGACAAGCTGAACGGTGGGGCGTGAAGCCAGCGCGCCAAGGGCTGCGGCCGTGATCGGAGACCAGCCGCCGCCGGTGCTGAGATAAAGTGTACCATCACGTAACCCCTCGATTGCCGCCAGGCTCATGGCGTCGATCGCAGCTTCCGTCACGGCCAAGCGCATTGCAGCGTCAGGGCCGAGGCGGAACAGAACCTTCGCTCCCCCGCTGGCAAAGCCACGATATTGCGGACCGCGCGCCTCCCAGCCTGTGATGTCGCCCGCATGGTTCGTATGAGCGGCCCATAGGCTGCCCTGCGGCCCTTCCCGGAGGAGTTCGCGTTTGATCGCCGTGCGGAGCAGGGATGTTGGAAGGCAGCGCTCGTCGTGCAGGTAGCGCCATGTCAATGAGCCAGGCCACGGGCGGCGGCGTGCTCGCCAACGATCGGTAAGGGAAAGGTCGGATTTGTCTGCAGCGCTTAGAGATTTCCATTCGGGCGCGGAAATTTCGAACCCCACCAGAGCCGCGACCTTTTCGATGGCCTCGTGAAAGCTGGCGCGATCCAGGTGCTCGACGAGCCCGAAGACATCACCCTTCGCCTCGCTGAGCGGGTCGAACCATCCGCGCCCTTGATGTGTGACGATGACGATCTCACTGCTGCGTCGAAATTTTACCGCCCGGCGGGTGCTTTCCTTGACATCAATGGCAAATCCGGCCTGTTCCAGCACAGCTGCGCAGCTTACGGCATCGCGTAGCGCCTCTATCTCTCTTCTCTCCATCCTTCCTCCGATCGCGAAAGCGATCGCCTCCTGCTCGTCGGTTCTATTCATCGGCCACTTCACCGGGCGTGAAGAGCAAAGGCCGCAAGGGCGCGGCTTGCAATTTGGTGAATCATGCAAGGTCGGCCGCGGCGGAGCCTCCCTTGCGGCCTGCCGCACGCAAGCGGCACGCCTAAGGTGCCGCCGGCTCAATGCCACGGCGTGTATTCATGGACGATCTCAAGATCGTCGTCGGCGTCGTTTTCGTCAGACGGCGGGATGCCGTATTTGCCGTCGACCGAGAAGAGGGTGATCGGAACCACAAGGTCGCGGGAGAGCTGGAATGCGTGGAACTGGGCGAGTGAGAGGTCGTGCGACATGTGAGAGGCCCCTTCGGAGCGGGCCAATTCCCGCTCGATGGCTCCTCAGAAGGCCCGGGGGGCGCGATCACCGCGACGCGAAGCAGAAGCGGCCGAAGCTTGCGCACGGACTCCTTGCGGGTTGATCGTGGAAGATCCGGAACCGGGCCAGGACGCCATCAAATGAGAGCGGGATTGGACTGCGCCGATGGATTGCGCCAAATGCATCCTGATCTTGCGATCTCGATAGCTCCAGCCGGCAAGGTCCTGAAAACAGATCGCGGGCGGCCGGCGTGACATTAGCCGATTTCAACTGGCGAAGAATCTTGGTATCTCACCGGGTAGGTGGCAGGGCGGCATAGGGAAGTGACAATGGATTCACGCAGGGACATAGCCGAACGGGTCATCGCGCGTTGGAAGGCGCGAGGGATCCGGATCGATGAAGACCCCGGTTTCATGGAACTGGTCGCACTTTGGACGGCAGGGACGATCGAGTCCGATGAAATGCGCCGCCGGTATGCCGCGCTCCTGCGCGAGCGGTCCCTGTCCAGATCAAGCCCACTTGACCTGCACCCCTCCGGCGAAGAGCCGGATGTCGATCATCAATCCATTGCCATTCCAGACGACGAACCGGATGAGCGGGAAGGCTTCGTTCAGCCGGCGCAATGGTGACTTTAACAGGGCACAGAGCGAGTCCTTCGCCCGCCTGTCAACCGGCGCTTCCTCGCGCGGGAATGCCGAGAATAAAGAGAGATGCCAGGTGCAGGCCTGAAGTCGCAACCCCGCACCGTCATCAACCGGCGAAAGGTCGCGGCAGCGCGCCTCGCGCGGCGAAGGGCTGCCTGGTGTTTACCCTCGCGTATTTTCCCACCGGCTGCCGACACCAGGATCAGCCATTGAGCAACGCACGAATTGCGCTGCCGCGTTCCGCCGCCTGCCAAAGGCCTTCCCAGCCTCGTGCGCCTCCCAGTAATACCGTGATTGAAGAGATCTTGGCCTCAGGCGAAACTGTCGGAGTTCGGCGGCGCCATCTCTGCGGGGACTGGGGACCCACGTGACAGCTGTGCCCCCGGGATCACGCACGGGGTGCGGCTGCCGACCCGGCAGATAGACCGGGAAATCTCTATGCGGTAACAGACGAGGACGTTTCAAAACGGGAGCCATAGAACAGCAGCACGGCAATGATCATCGACTGCCAAGAGATTTGAATCCATCGCGAGGTTCTTCCCGAATCCTTGGGACGAACCAATTTTGCCGCGACAGTGACGAATAAGATGAGGGCAACCGATTGCGAAGAAAACTCCGTCGCCTTAAAGATTCCGGAAGCGGCAATCAGCCGTGAAAGCGTCGAGGATTTTGTTCATGGCCACTGGTATGGTTAAATTTTTCAATGGAGACAAAGGATTTGGCTTCATCACCCCGGATAATGGGGGGGCTGACGTATTTGTGCACGTGTCTGCCTTGCAGGCTGGAAGCTCTCTCAGCGAGGGACAGAAGGTGAGCTACGAGGTGGGCCAGGATCGCAAAACCGGCAAGTCGAAAGCTGAAAACGTACGGCTTATTTGATTTCCGCGATCATGGGATCGGCCGCCTCGGCCGCAGCAAAGCCTCCGTTGCTGCGGCCGCTCGCAAGCGGAACGCCGTAGCCATGGCCGCCGGCTCAATGCAGAAGCGTGTATTCACGGACGATCTCAAGATCGTCGACGTCGATTTCGTCGGAAGGTAACGCCGAGAGCTTCCCGAAAGCAACTTGACGGTCAGCGGTAAGTCAACAGCGCCACGTCGCTCCATCGACGAAGCACCTATGTCGTTCTTGACCGATGAGAGAGCTCATCGCCTTTTTCTGTACGTCCAGAGCTGCGCCGGTGGAATGTTGCGCATCATGAAAGCCAGGTGGCGGACTTCGTAACCGGCGGGAAGCGCGACGACCGGAGACAGCAACCCATAGGTGATCTGAACAACGGGCCTTCCGTTCGGCACACGTTCCAGGAGGTCGAGGATCAGTGACAGGCGCTTGTCTGGAGGCAAGTGCAGGAGAGGTACAGCGGAAATGACGCAGTCGAACTTTGCGCCCCGCTCAGGACCCAGAACAAGATCGAGCGCGAAGGCGTCTCCGCATCGAACGTCGACTTCGGGAAACTCCTGCCTGAGATGCCGGCAAAACTCCGGCGAGTATTCAACGGAAACCAGATCCTTCGGCCGAACGCCCAGCGCCAGGATCTGTTTTGTGATGACGCCGGTTCCCGGGCCAAGTTCAAGCACCGGAAGCCCCGAGGATGAATCAATGACGCTCGCCATCTTCCGGGCGGTCACGACGGAGGTCGGCGTTATGGCGCCGACGGCTGTTCGGTCGCGCTTCCAGCCTTTCAGGAATTCTATCTCATCCTTGAACTTCGATCCCACCCGCTGTCGCACGCCCATTCTTCGCCTCCGCTTCGATGCCCACGATGATTGCCGCCACAAACATCGCTTAAACGCGACAAAGGCAAGCCCCCAAGCGCCATTTTCCGTCCGCCTATTGTATTTTGCGCATAAAAAGATGCCTTTGAGAACCTGGGGGGCCCGGGAGGCGCTGCCATGCGGTTGGTTTTCGGCGTGAGGAATCAGAGCGACTTTTTTTGCTCTATTCGCGCGAAGTTGGGGATTGACAATCTAGCCGGCGCCTCGAAGCCGGACCTGATCTGTGCACAGCAAAGCTTTGAGCTGCGCGGCAGAACGCGTAACTACCGAGGCCCCGACGGAAAGGAGCCGCTCATCGTGATCGTTGAGGCAATGGCCGCCGGC
This sequence comes from Rhizobium mesoamericanum STM3625, assembly GCF_000312665.1. Taxonomy (GTDB): domain Bacteria; phylum Pseudomonadota; class Alphaproteobacteria; order Rhizobiales; family Rhizobiaceae; genus Rhizobium; species Rhizobium mesoamericanum. Next base: position 424,627 of record NZ_HF536778.1, read on the forward strand.
TGTGAAGCCGATAACCGTCATCCCGGCCGCGACACCGGCCTGGACGCCGGCGATGCTGTCTTCCACGACAACCGTACGGGCAGGATCGGCCCCCATCCGGTCGGCCGCGAACAGAAAAAGATCAGGTGCGGGTTTGCCCTTCGATACCATGACGGTGCTGAAGACATGCGGTTCGAGCAACGGCCAAAGGCCGGTCCTCTCAAGACCGAGACGCAGTTTTTCAGGCGCGCTGCTGGAGGCGACACAACGCGGCACTGCAATTTGGCCAAGAAGCTCGGCGATGCCGTCGATCGCCTCCAACTCGGTCAGATACTTCTCCTTGATCTTTGCGGCGACCACTTCTTCGAAATCGGGAGGCAGAGGCCTTCCCCACTCCTCCTCGACCATGCGTCGCATCGTGGCGGCAGACAGCCCGGTATATCGGCGGACAACGTCTTCGTAAGAGGTCGGAAAACCAATGCGCGCCAGTTCATCGGCGTCGATCTGGGTAGCGAGCTTTTCGCTGTCGATGAGGACACCGTCACAGTCGAAGATGACAAGGTCGAATGGTTTGGTCAGGCTCATTGGAAACCCTCCGGCATGAATTCCTCGGGGCTGATTGCGACCACGACCCTGCTGCTGACCTCGAACTGATTGATCAGGACGCTGTCGTCGCGAACTAAGGCGACATTAAAGGCCGGCGCATCGTTGACGAAGCGCGCATCGCGCCGCTCGAGATGCGGAATGATCTGGTGCGCAACGCCCCGGCTCGCGCTAAACGGTACGCCTTGCCAGGTGCCGCCAACGTCGACATGGACATGGCCGCAGAAGATGTGGCGGACCGAACCTGTCTTGACGAGCGGCCCCACGGCGTTTCTTGGAACCAGGGTGATGTGCGGCGCAAAATGCGGCAGCCCGATCGATTGCAGCGGGTGATGGCAAAACAAATAGCTTGGCCGAATTGGCTCTTCAGCAAGGCGCTCTAGAAGCCATTCGAACCGGCCGCAGCCGAGCGAGCCATGACCGTGGTCGGTCACCAGCGTGTCGAGGAAAATCAAGCGGCCAGCCGGCAGATCCAGGACCGATTGGACGAAGCCTGTTGCGTCGATTGCGGCGTCGGGGAAAACCCGACGGAAATTAGCCCGATGATCGTGGTTCCCGAGCAAGAGGCGATGCGGCACCCGGAGGTCCTGCAGGATGTCGCGCAGAAGCTGGTAGGCGGCGGCGTCGCCTTCATCGGTCAGATCGCCGGTGATGACGCAGAGATCAGCATCCGCATGCTCGTTGTTAATGGTCGCGATCACAGTGCGGAGACGGGCGGCGGGATCGAAACCGTAAAGGGTCTTGCCCGGAGCCACCAGATGCAGGTCGGTGAGGTGGATGAGTTTCATTGATTGATCCATGAAAGCGAACGCCGAAGCGGGTCCGGCGCTCTTGATAGGAGTGGGTTAGTTGGTCTTCGGGAGAAGCGCGCGAACACTCGCTGCCATATCGGCTAGAGCTGCATCCGGCTCCATGCTGCCAAGCGCGATTGCGGACATGTCGTCGCGAATGACCTGCGAGATCTCGACACCGTTTTCGCCGGGCCAGGAGAACCACGGACGGGCGCGCGGCGTCTGCAGGACGCTTGTGTACCAGTTCGGGTGCTGCTTGTAGAAGTCGGCAAGGTGATCCTTGTCGAGCGCACCGGTATTCGTCGGCATATAACCGGTGTTCGGAACGACGATGCTCTGGCCGTCCGCGCTGGTGGCAAACTTCACATATTCCCAGGCTGCGGCACGCTTGGCTTCGTCCTTGGACAGGATGACCGCGACCATGCCGCCCGTCGGCATCGTTGCGGCCTCGGAGCCCAGCGGCTGTTTTGCCGTCGTCAGCTTGAAGCGCGTGCCGATTTCTTTTTCGAGGCCGCTGACGCTGCCAGCCGATGCGAAGAAGAAGCCGAGCTTGCCTGAGGTGAAGAGCTGACGGGCTGCACGGCTGTCTATCGCCGGCTGCGTGCCTTCCGTATGGAAGCGCTTGAAGAGCTTGGCGGCAGACTGACCGGCCGGACCGTCGAAAGCGATGTCGGTTTCCTTGTCGTTCATCATCTGGCCACCGAAATTGCGCACCAGGTTCTGTGTCGTCCAGTCGTCCGAACCGAGATCGTAGAACATGCCCGATGTCCCGTCGCCGAGCGCTCCGATCTTGCCGGCTAGCGCCACGAAACCGTCCCAGTCAGTCGGAATCTTTTCAGGATCGCCGCCGGCCCGCTTGATAAGGTCGGCATTGAAATAGACGACCGGCGTCGACATAGCGAACGGCAGGCCGTAGAGCTTGCCATCTATCTTGGCGAGCGACAGAACCTGATCGGTATAGCCCTTGTCGGTCAGGTGATCCTTGGCAACCAGATCGTCAATCGGCTCGATCAGGCCGCGGGCGACGAGCGGGCGCAGCACGTTGAAGCCGACATAATGGACATCAGGCAACTGGCCGGCCATGCTTTGGCGGATGAGCGCCTGGACGGCTTCGTCGTAGCTCGGGGCCGCTGCCCTGAACCCGATCTTGATATCGGGATACTTCGCTTCGAAGCTCTTGGCGACGGCTGCGTGAATAGGCTCGTGCTCGGCCCAGGCGTAATAGACGTCGAGCTTGGTTTCCGCGTGGGCGGGGGCGGTCAGGCCTGCCATGGCAAGGCCAGCCGCGATCATCATGGCAATCGTTTTCACGATGCTCTCCTGTCGTTCGTGGTTGGGTTGGGTTGTTGAGGATGCCTAGTGTCGGCCGACCACCAGACCCCTGATGAAATGCCTCTGCATTGAGAGGAAGAGGGCGGCCAGGGGCGCTGTGACGATCACGCCCCCGGCCATCAGCGCACCGACCTGACCGCCGCCGTCGCCTGCTTGCCGGAAATAGGCAATGCCAAGCGAGGGCATCATCATGTCGGGATTGGTTGTCACCACCAGCGGCCAGTAGAGGTCGTTCCAATGGGCCACGATGGAGAAAATAGAGAAAGCGGCGACTGCTGGCCATGCGGCGGGCACCATGATGCGCCAGGCGATCGAGAGCTCGCTGAAACCGTCAAGCCGGGCCGCATCAAGCACTTCGTCAGGGAAGGTGACGAAAAACTGTCGAAACAGGAAGATCGCGAAGACCGAGATGATCCAGGGCAGAATGAGCGCTGGGTAGGTGTCGAGCAGCCCCGATTTCGCGAGCGCAACGTAGATCGGAATTGTCGGGATCTGCACTGGCACGAGAAGCCCGAGCAGCACTGCGCCGAGCAGGAGCGGCCTGCCTGGAAAGGACAGCTTGGCGAGCGCATAGCCGCACGGGATCGCCACGGCAATTTGCAGGGTCAGGATCGCGAGACAGACCACAAATCCATTGGCCATGAAGCGCAAGAGCGGGATTGCGGTGAGTGCTGCGCCGTAATTCTGCGCGGTGCCGGCCAGTGTCGGCACAGGCAGAAGACCGCCATTGAAGATTTCGCTCTCCGGTGTACCTGAGGCCAGCACCATCCAGATGAATGGGAAAACCATGATGATTGCGCCCGAGAGCAGAACGGCGTGTGAGGCAATGCGCGATACGGGAGATTTCGCAAGGATCATGGCGTTCCCCTCAAGTTCTTCGTACCGGACGCCCTAGGGTCCGACAGGCGCATCTGGATCAGAGACAGCATCGTCACGAACACGAAGAAAGACACGGCGATCGCCGATGCATAGCCGACGCGGAAGAACCGGAAGCCCTCTTCGTAGAATGTATAAAGGACGACCATTGTCGACTTCATCGGTCCGCCCTGGGTGAGCACAGCAACTGTCTCAAACACCGAGAACGCGCGGATGACTGTCATGACGGTGACGAACAGCGTCACCGGAGCAAGCATCGGCCAGGTTACGAGCCGGAAGCGCTTGAAACCACCGTCTGCACCGTCGATCGCAGCCGCCTCGTAGAGCTCTTCTGGAATTGTGGAAAGTCCGGCCAGGAAGAGGATCATGTTGAAGCCGACCAGCTGCCAAATGCCGATGCAGGCAAGGGCATAGACCGCCATGGACGGGTCGGAGAGAAACCGTATAGGCGAGGCGCCGAGCAGGTGAAGGAACGCGTTGGCGGCGCCAAGACTAGGATGGAGGATCGCCTCCCAGGCGGTCGCGAGCGCCACAAGGGTTGCGGCGACCGGGAGGAAATAGGCCGTTCTGTAAAAAGCGGAAAAGGTGCACCGTGAAATCAGCAAGGCAACAAGCAGACCCCACCCGATCGATATTGGGACCACCACAAGGACATAGAGCGCCGTATTGCGGAGGCTGTTCGAGAAACCTGGGTCGGTCAGCATTCGACCATAATTGCCAAGACCGACAAAGCGGATACCGACCAGGCCCAAAGATGCGTCGGTAAACGAAAGGAACAGAACCAGGATCGCTGGGCCGATCAAAAGGGCAAGCAGGAGCAGCGAGGCTGGCAACGCAAGAACCAGCCCGGCACGGGCTTGCGCGCGGTCCGACTTGTAGATTGACCGCTCAGGGGCTGCTGCGAGAGAAACATCGTCGAGCACAGCCATCTAAGCAGCCTCGCGTTCGACACGTTCTCGCCGAGACCGACTTTCGGGGAAGAACCAGGCATTCTCCGCGTCTATCGTCAGAGCGAGGTGCTCACCAGGATGGACCGAGCGCGCTTGATCCGCCGACACTCGAACGACGAATTCGGCGCCCGCCTCAGCCTCGACAAAAAGGTTTGCGTCCGTTCCGGAATGTTCGATACGCGAAAGGCAGACGCGGAGGGTACCGGGCACATCATGCGCAGCAATGCTTGCGTGCTCGGGGCGAAACGCCAAGGTGCCGGGGCCGGTGGAGCCGATCGCGTCACGGAGTGCTATTTTGCCACCCCCGATGGCGACCATCCCGCCCACTGTGGCGGAAACACGGACCTCATTCAGGAAAGGCTGCGCGAGAAAACGGGCGACCTCAAGATCGACCGGATCACGATAGAGATCGGCTGGCTTGGCGATCTGACGAACGTGCCCCCGGAACATCACCGCGACCCGGTCAGATATTGCTGCTGCCTCAGCCTGATCGTGAGTGACGAACACCGTCGTCGCTCCCATTTTCTTGTGGAGTCGGGCGATTTCACCTCGTGTGTGAATTCGCAGCGCCGCATCCAGGTTTGCCAAGGGCTCATCCATGAGGAATATCCTCGGTGCACGGACCATCGCCCGTCCTAGTGCCACACGCTGACGCTGGCCGCCCGAAAGCGCCGGTGGACGCCTGTCGAGAAGGGCATCGAGTTTTAGAATCGCCGAGGTTTCACGAACCCGCTCGTCGATCGAGCGATAGCGTCCGGCGGCACCTGGCAGGGCAGCACCAAGGATCGGCAACCGCTCCAAGCTGCTTAGTTCGCGCATTACCAATGGCGCGGCGATATTGTCGTACACGCTAAGGTGCGGATAGAGCGCATAGCTTTGAAAAACAAATGCCAAGTCTCGGTCCTTTGCCGCGACGTCGTCGAGCTTTTTTTCGCCCGCGAACACATGGCCCTGGTCCGCTCGCTCGAGCCCGGCAATTATACGTAGAAGCGTAGATTTACCGCAGCCTGAAGGCCCAAGAAGGGTCACAAATTCGCCGGCGGCAACGCTGATCGACACGTCGCGCAGAACATTTACTTCGCCGAATTTCTTGCTGATTTTGTCTATGTGAAGTTCCAAAGCTGCCATTCCCTATCCACATGGTTAGCAGTTTTCTTAATGGTGCTTTATTTCACATTGATGACATCATGGAGTTTTATTTCATTTTTTGCAACTGGTTATTTGGAAGAGTTTTGGGGGAAGAGCGTCCGCCCTCCGGAAAAGCTCGTGGTGGTTCCACATGGATAATGTTGTAGGTGTTCGACTGCGGTGCAGCATGCTGAACGCCAGCGTAAGTGCACGTTCTCGAAAGAAAGCGTGCGGCTTACGGGCCACGCCAAGGGGCTTCTTACGGTCGCCATTCTGCCATCCTCGAGAAGAAGCGGACGCCATCGTTCTATTGGCGCTTTATTTCACCAATGTGACATATGGAGTTTTATTTCATTGGCCGGTTCAGGTGCTTGTCGAGCGCAAGCATCAGACATTCGATGACGAAAATCTTGCCAGCCACTGGCGTCAGCGTTCCGCCGAAAGGATTGTCATGCAGGCCTGAGGCTTGAAGGCTATAATGCGCGGCCTTGCTCAGAGGGCTTTGCGTTCGGTTGGTAACCGCGACGGTCGTTGCGCCAGTGGCGCGCGCACCTTTGAGGAACTGGACGGTTTCGACGGTCAAGCCCGAGACTGAGAATGCCACCGCAACGCAACCTTCGCCAAGCCCATTAGCAACTTCATGCGCCATATGCGAGTTCCGGAAGGCGAGCGCAGTCAAGCCCACGCGAAGCAGACGATATGCCAGCATCTCCGCGACAAAACCGGACATTCCCGCACCATAGATGTCGATGCGGCGGGCGGTCGCAAGCGCTTCGGCGATCCTGTCCAAGCTCGTAAGATCGACATGGCTGTGGGCGACCTCCAGGTTCTCGATCAGTGTTCGCTGCAGTTTGTCGATTGCGGGATCAGCACCTGAAGAACTGACAACGGCGAGTTGGGGTCGGCCGACTTCCGCTGCAAGCGCAAGCTTGAAGTCGCGAAACCCGGTAAACCCGATCTGACGGCAAAGCCGCAGGATACTAGCTTCGCCACTGCCCGCAAATTCGCCAAGTTCTGCCACGGACTGGCGCAGCACTTTCTCCGGGTTTTCCAGGATGTACTTCGCGATCCGAGCGAGTGCGTTTGGAAGCTGATCGATCTCCTCGTGCAACCGCGATAGGATCGTCTGCCGATCCCTGTTGCGCTTCTCGTCCCCAATGCTTACCAACCCGCGGCTCCATCTAGTTCGTGTCTTCGGGCGACGACAAACCGGCCCCGAACTTAGCCTTAGAACGCTACCGGATTCAAGATGCGGGCGATGTCACGTCGTTTCGCGAACGCGCTGACTAGGGCCTTGCCGGTGAACTCAGGCAACTGCGCCGGATCACGGCTTTCCACTGGGCCATGGCGCGGAGCCGATGAATGTAGGTGGAAAGCGGTGGTTCTTGTAGCTGATGGACGATGCGTTCATCTCAACCGAATTATCCGCCAACCGTTAAGGTGCCGACAACGTGACGTCGCCGCGGCGACCGTCATTTACGTGGGCTTCTCTACGTAGCTGCGTCAGTCATTCTGACACGTATCTCAAAGGAGAGTTACCTGCGGACATAGGGGCTTCAGCTCCGGGAACGCAGGCTTCAAAAGAGCCGCCGTGGCTGTGGCGCGCAAACTTGCGGTGATCATGCACACAATGCTGAAGACTGGTGAGTTTTTGATCCGAATGCGGGAGCCGCAACCTAAATCCGCATAGCGTTCAACGTCTGAAAATCCGAATCGTCCCTGCCGGGACGTGAGCCAAGCCATTCCATTGATGGGATTGCCTCGCTGTCTCAGCTGAATGAGTCGGAAGGCTCGTTCCGCGAAGCTCCATCATGCGGCGGCTAATGTCGACCGCGAAACACCATCACCCGGCAGCGTCTAATGATAAAACGAGGTCATGTCTTTCAACGGCCTCAAACATCAACGGGAGAAGCGCAGCATGAAACATATTGTGCACTGAATGTATCGGTCTTGAAGCCGGACCATCGTTGCAATGGCTTCAGAGGACTTGCCAAGGCAAGATTGCCGGTGATCCGGATCCAGGCCAAAGTATTTTTGAAAGCCAACCGAATAAGACGGACCGCAGGAAAAAGCCATCCCATCGCGAATGACATTCGCGGATTGTTGCGCAACTTCAGTCTGAAAGTCGGATTGGTCGGCAAGATCAAATTCGAGGAGCGGATCAATGAGCTGGTCGAACACAGGCCTGATCTACACGAAATCATGCAGCCATTGTTGGCTGCACGCAAAATGCTGCGCGACGAATTTACCAAGTTGCACAAGAAGGTTTTGGATTTGGTCGCGAGGATGAAGTTTGTCGCCGATTGACGACGATCCATGGTGTCGGCCCCGTGGTCGCTCTCAACTATACGGCAACCATCGATATTCCTGGTCGGTTTACACATTCAAAGGCGGTCGGTTCTGTGCTCGGGCGCCACCAGCGGCGGGGTAGGGGAGGGGCAGGCATTGAGGAAATGATGTCGCCCGCGATCTATGGATGAGGTTTTGATTTGCACTGAGAAGCTGGTTCTCGGCGGAAATTCGGGGTTTCATTTCTCGCCGGCCCAGTCTTCATGTCCATGGCGTATTAGGATCACGAAAATTGCTCCGTCCTCCTCGACACGGTAGACGATAAGATGGGCCTTGAACGGATGAATTCTGAACACATGCCATTCGCGGGTTGGCGGCAATGTGGGATTGATCGACAAAGAAAAGCATACGTCAAAAACGCCTGCAGTCCCGATCAAGGTGTGGGTTCGATGACCTTGTGCTGAGATGAAGCCATTTCTAGGGATTTCCCCGCATCGCCGCCGAGATCGCCTGGCAAATTACTGAACTCCGTCTCTCGCCCGCAGGTCGCGTGGCGTCGAAGCGCTCGGCGACTGAACGATTTGAGCAAATTTTGCAGGTCATCGACGAAGGTGAAGATGACCGGGATAATGATGAGGCTGAGCAGCGTTGATATCATCACGCCGCCGATCACCACGATCGCCATCGGCTGCCGGAAACTCGAATCTCCGCCCATCAGGCTGAGCGCAGCCGGCAGCATGCCCGCGGCCATGGCAAGGGTGGTCATGACGATCGGTCGCGCGCGCTTATGGCAGGCATCGAGGAGCGCCTCGAACCGGGACATGCCTCGGCGACGTGACATGATCGCGTATTCGATGAGAAGGATGGAGTTCTTCGTTACCACGCCCATCAGCATGAGAAGGCCTATGACGGCAGGCATCGAGAAGCTGGTCCCCGTCACCACCAGCGGCACCAGCGCGCCGCCGAGCGAGAGCGGCAGGGCCATCAGAAGCGTGAGCGGCTGCAGGAAATCTTGGAACAGCAGGACGAGCACCGCATAGATGCAGAACACACCGATTGCCATCGCAAGCGCGAAGCTCTGGAACAGCTCGGAGCTGCGCTGAAGCTCGCCGTGTTCCACCAGCGTAACGCCCGGCGGCAGATGCTGGAGAGCCGGCAGCGCCTTCGCCTCGCGGTTGACGTCGCCCAGAATGCGGCCGTTGAGTTCGACGGAAACGGTGACATTGCGCATGCGGTCGATACGGTCGATTTCCGAAGGACTGCCGCCGATGCGGATATCGGCAATCGATCCGAGATCGACATTGCCGTTGGTGCCGGCCACGCGCATGTTCTTAATGTCGTCGAGATTGGTGCGCGCCTCTGGCGAGAAGCGAACGACGATCGGTATCTGCCGCTGCGGCAGGTTGAGCTTCGGCAAGTCGGAAGAATATTCTCCGTTCGTCGCCACACGCACGGCGCTGGCGATCGCATTCGACGTCACGCCAAGCGCTGCTGCGCGGGCAAAATCGGGCGTGATCTGGATTTCCGGCGCTTGCCTCGCCGCCGTCGATGTCACGGCGCCGATGCCCTGTAGCGTCCGAAGCTGCTCCTCGAGCGCCGTGCTGGCGCAATCGAGCGCATTGGCATCGTCGCTGGCCAGAGTGAACTCGAGCTTGGTACCGTAGCCGATACCGACCGCCACACGCACTCCGGGGAGGACGGAAAGCGCCTGCCGAATATCGTTTTCGATCTCCGACTGCTTGCGGTCGCGCCCATCAATCGGCGTCAGCGTGGCGACGATCGCGGCAGACCCGACACTGCTCCTTGCGACCGTCGCACCACCGCCTGAGGATGCCGAGCCGACAGCAGCAAACACATGCGTCACGTCGGGAAACTCACTGAGAATATCTGCGGCCTTCCTGGTTACGGCGTCGGTTTGCTCGACAGTGGCGCCGGGCTGCAGGGTGAGCGTGATCTGCGTCCGCGAGTCGTCAGCGGCCGGCAGGTATCCCGTTCTTAAGAGAGGGATAACGGAAAGCGAAAGCGCAACGACGACGGCAGTCACGGCCACTGTTGTCTTCCTGTGATTGAGGGCAGCCTTGGCCATCGCCATATAGGCGCGCATAAATCGGCCATCCTTCTGCTCCGACGGATGAGCCTTCATGAAATAGGCGGCCATCATGGGGGTGAGCAGACGGGCAACGACAAGCGAGGCAACGACGGCAACAGCGGCGGTGATGCCGAACTGACGAAATAGGAGGCCTGGTATGCCGCTCATGAACGCCGTCGGTAGGAAGACCGCGACCAGCGTGAAGGTGGTGGCGATGACGGCGAGCCCGAGTTCGTTGGCGGCTTCCATTGCAGCATCGAGGGGCCGCTTGCCCATCTGCAGGTGGCGGGCGATGTTCTCGATCTCGACGATCGCGTCGTCGACGAGAATTCCGACCACCAGCGACAGCGCCAGCAAGGTGACGACGTTCAGGCTAAAGCCGGCGAGATACATGAACAGGAAGGTCGGGATGACCGACAAGGGCAGTGCCACAGCAGACAGGATCGTCGCGCGCCAGTCCCGAAGGAAGAGCCAGACGACCACAATCGCCAGGATGGCCCCCTCATACAACATGTGCATCGAGCCGTCATAATTGCCGAGAATTGATCCGATCAGGCTGTAGACTGCATGGATCTGCACATTCGAATGCGCCGCTGCAAAATTTTTCATTGCCGTGTCAACGTCAGCCGAAACACTGCTATCGGAAAACCCGTTCGAACGCTTGATTTCGACGGCGATCACCGGCTTACCGTCGAGATAGGCCATCGAGGAGCGCTCGGCGAAGCTGTCCTCGACCGAGGCGATGTCGTCGAGCCGGGCCTGCTGCCCGTTAGCGAGCGGTATAGTGAGCTCCCTCAGGGCCTCGACCGACTCTACGGCGCCGAGCGTGCGCAATGTCTGACGCGTGCCGCCGATCTCGCCGAGCCCGCCGGACTTGTCGCCTTGCACGGCCTTCAACTGCGCTGATACGGTCGCGGCGGTGACGCCGAACGACGACATCGTCGAAGGATCGAGATCGACGTGGATCTCGCGATCGATCCCGCCGATGCGGTTGACCTGGCCGACGCCCGGGACCGATAGCAGCGCCTTGGTCAGATCGTTATCGACAAACCAGGACAGTTCGGTCTCGTTGAGAGCGGTCGAGCGGACGGCATAGGTGACAACTGCGGAGCTTTGGACGGTGGCCTTCGTAACGATCGGCGTCGCCATCTGTGCCGGGAGATCGGCCTTGACGCTATCAACGGCATTGCGGACCTCATTGAGGGCCGTTTCGCTGTCTTTCTGCAGCTTGAAGGATACCTTGGTCGAGACGGTGCCATCGGTAATCGTTGTGAGAATATGATCGAGATGGCTCAAGGAGGTGAGGCTATTCTCGATGGTGCGGGCAACCTCCGTCTCGAGCTGCGTCGGCGCAGCCCCATCGAGCGTGGCGGTAACGCTGATGGTCGGAAGGTCCATGTCCGGAAAGTACTGAACCGCCAGCTGTTTGAATGCCCAAAGCCCGCCAAATCCAAACATCACAAACAGCAATATCGCTGGTATGGGATTGCGGATCGAGAAGGCGGAGAAATTCATCAGTTTTTCTCCGCAATTTTCACGAGGTCATTGTCCGACAGAAATGCACCGCCCGACGTGACGACCTTTGCCGACCGGTCGATGCCGGAGATGATTTCGACCTCGCCATCGTTGCGGCGGCCGGTTTCCACGCGGACCCGTCGCACCCGCTTGTCCTCGCCGGCGGTGAAGACGTAGCTGATGCCATCCCGGAACACGATCGCCGTCTCGGGGACGGTGAGCGCCGGTGTGGTCTGCAGCTCGATATTGCCAGTGACATAAAGGCCGGTGCGCGGACGAACCTCGGACGGAAGCGCAACATAGACGATCGCACGGCTGGTGTCGGTGCTGACCGAGGGGCCGACCAGCCGCACCTTGCCGGAAATGGCGTGACCGTCCGGTCCGTTGATCGCAACGCTCAAACCCTCCGAAATCCGCGGCAGATAACGCGCCGATACTTCCGCCTGCCATTCGACACGCTGCTGGCGCACCATGCGGAAGAGCTCGGTGCCGGTGGAGACTACTTCGCCGAGATCGCCCGAACGCGAGGTTATGAGGCCATCGTCGGCGGCGGTGATGGTCGTCTGCGCAAACTTGATCTTTTCGCTGTCGAGCGCGGCCTCCTCGGATGCCAGGTTTGCCGTCGCCGTCTGCTCGTCGGCGAAATATTCGGTGATCTTCTCGTCGGAAAGAGCGCCGGATGAACGAAGCTGGCGTGCACGATCCGCATTTGCCTTGGCCTTTGTCAGCTTTGCCTTGGCGATGACGACAGCCGCCTCCTGTTTGCGAAGGTCTGCCAGCACGCTGTCCTGCGAAAGCCGGGCCAGCGTCTGCCCTTTCGTGACCACCGAGCCGACATCGACCAGGACGTCGGTGATGCGCAGGCCGCTCGTTTCGGACGCAATGATTGCTTCCTGCCACGGTTTCAGCCAGCCGCTCGCGGGAACGGTTTCCAGCCAGTCCCGTATTGCCGGCGCCGTCAGAGAAACGGTCAGAGCAGGCGCGGCCGCCTGTTCAGCCATGCTATTAGCGGAGGGAAACTGGAGTGCTGCACAGACAAGAACGGCAGCGAATAGAATACACGGTTTTCTCAAATGGCAATTCCTCGCAGTTCACGGGTGTCCGCGCTCAACCGTGGCGTCAAAAATGTCGGCTGTTGTGGTGCAAAGTTGAAATGCCTGACGGTCTCGAAGGTGACAAAACTCAACTATTCAAAACATCTTAGCGGGACACCAGTGATGTCGGGCTATTGCGCCATCCAAGGCAGCAGTTTTTCGTCGGCTGCGAGGCGGTGAATACGGCTAAATCGCATCGTAAGGTTCGCGTGGGACAATAGTGCCTGTTGCGCCGCCGTTTGCTGAGTCTGCTCATCCTATTGCGTATGCTGCTTCCTCGACAGCCCGGCCTACACGCATGCGGATGGTCTCGGAAATCACCTCTCCGTGGGCGAAGTCATTACGCGTGGCATAGATTGCGGTCGGCATCGCAAGCGCTTCAAAGAACCCGAACAGAGGACGCAACTGATGCTCGACGACAAGCGAATGACGCTCGCCCCCGCCCGTCGCAGCGATGATGATAGGCTTGCCCCTCAGCGATGTTGGATCGAGCAAATCGAAATAGTGCTTGAATAGGCCGGTGTAACTGCCCTTGTAGGTGGGTGAGCCTACGACCAGGACGTCTGCCTCTAGCATCTGGTCTACGACCCCGCGCGCTTTAGCGCTGAGGTCGTCTATCCGTTTGGCTTTCAACAGTGAAGGTCCAAGGTCATCGACATCGAAGGACTGCGCCACCGCTTGCGTTTTGATTGCCAATTGCCCGACGATATGGTCGACGAATGTGCGCGTCGTGGACGGTCGTGTTATGTTGCCCGAGAAGCCAATTATCTTCGTTTGCGGCATGTCGATCTCCAAATGCTCAGCAGATATAAGTCATCTACACTCTGTCATTCGTCCCTTACGGAAACCACGGCCTATTCGACGGTGACTGATTTCGCCAGGTTGCGCGGCTGATCGACGTCAGTGCCCGCAAACACGGCGGTATGATAGGCGAGCAATTGGATCGGCAGCGAGAAGATCATCGGCGCTATGATCTCGTCCACATTTGGAAGAACGATTGTTTGCATCGTGTCGAGCTTCAAGGCGCTAGCGCCCTTCTCATCGGTGATCAAGATGATCCGTCCGCCGCGGGCCGCAACCTCCTGCATGTTGGAAACGGTCTTATCGAAAAAGCGGTCGTGCGGTGCGATCACGACAACCGGCATGTTCTCGTCGATGAGAGCAATCGGACCGTGTTTCAGTTCGCCGGCAGCATAACCTTGCGCGTGAATATAGGAAATCTCCTTTAATTTCAGGGCGCCTTCCATGGCCAAAGGGAAGCTCGTGCCGCGGCCAAGATAGAGTACGGCGCGGCACTTTGCCAATTCACGCGACAGAAGCTCGATCCTTGGTCGGATGCTGTTGAGCACCTGCCCCATGACGCGCGGCACCTCGGCAAGCCGGCCGACCAGTGTCTGTTCCTCCTTCTCCGTAAGGGTGCCACGCGCCCTGCCAGCAGCAACCGCGAGCGCAGCCAAAACGGCGAGCTGGCATGTAAAGGCCTTCGTAGACGCAACGCCAATCTCAGGACCGGCGAAGATCGGGAACACAGTGTCGGACTCCCGTGCTATCGTCGATTCGGGCGCGTTGACGACTGCACCGGTCTTCAAGCCGTGCTCCTTGCAATAGCGTAGGCAAGCAAGTGTATCGGCCGTCTCGCCCGATTGTGAGATGAAGAGAGCTGCCACCTGTGGCGAGAACGGGATTTCGCGGTACCGAAATTCTGACGCGACATCGATTTCGACCGGCAGACGTGCGTAGTGCTCGAACCAGTATTTGCCGATCAGCCCGGCAAAGTACGCAGTGCCGCAGGCGGAGATCGCCAAGCTTTGCACGTTGGCGAAGACCGTGTCGCGCCAAACCGCGACTACCTTATTGTCGCTGAAGTTGATGTAATGGCTGAGGGTATCGGAGATGGCCTCCGGCTGGTCGTAAATTTCCTTCTCCATGAAATGGCGATAGTTGCCCTTGTCGATCATAGGGGCCGTCACCAGCGAGATCTGCCGCGGTCGGGTGGTGACCTCGCCGTCGATATCGAAGATACGGACGCCAGTCTTGTCGATGACCGCCCAATCTCCGTCGATCAGGTAGGTGATCTCGTTGGTTAAGGGCGCCAGCGCAATCGCGTCCGACCCGAGGAACATTTCGCCGCTTCCGTGACCGATCGCGAGCGGCGGGCCATTACGGGCAGCCATGATAGTCGAAGGGTCTTCCTCGAAAAGCAGAGCCAGCGAGTAAGCGCCTCGGACGCGCTTCAGCATCGCATGCATAGCTTCGCGCCGGCCCATGCCGTCCCGGCGAAGTCTTGCCACGAGATGCGCGATGACCTCCGTGTCGGTGTCGGTTTGGAACTCGGCGCCGGCCGCGGTCAGCTCATCCTTCAATTCGGTGAAATTCTCGATTATCCCATTGTGGACGACCGCGATGCCGTCGCTAAAATGGGGGTGGGCATTGCGTTCCGTCGGCGCGCCATGGGTTGCCCAGCGCGTATGGGCAATGCCGATTGTGCCCGCCAGAGGCTGTTCTTTCAGCTTTGCCTCAAGATTGAAGAGCTTGCCCTCACAGCGCCGGCGATGGAGCGCTCCACCGTCGATCGTCGCGACGCCCGCCGAATCGTAGCCACGATATTCAAGGCGTTTCAATGCGTCTATCAGCCGGTCCGAAACCGGATGATGGCCGACAATACCCACAATCCCGCACATACACTCTCCGCGTTTTCGCATATCGGCCACAACGCGCTCACCTAGTCCCGTCAGTCTGGAGTGAGCGAAGCTACAATCAGTCTTTGATCGCCATGACAGCTAAAATTCCGTCGGAACTTCGTGGCAAAACCGTCATGTTGTCGCGCTAAGTAAAATTCAACGCGTTCTAACGGCACTCGACTTATTGGAAAAATCGATTCTTTGGATCGCACCCATTTACGTCATGGATTGTCATGGCACCAGTGATGGCTGCTGAGGCATTATGACGGACGTTACTCCTGCCTTTGGAAACCGGCCGGTTTATGTCCGAGGCGGCCCCCATCATCCTAGCGTCCGCTCACACCGCGTTCTAGGAGTCCCCTTCGAGCGGGGCTTGTGGGAAAGCCTCCCTGGCAATAAAAATCGTCTCAACGCTCATCAAACTCGCCACAAAGGATGACTTTTCGTGTCAATTTACTGTTGGAAGTTTATACGGGTTATCGCATTTGCACCTGCTGCTGCGATCATGCTGGCCGCGCATAGCATATCGGCGCAGGATTCGTTCACCACGGTGCAATGGCCTAACACGCCAACGGCACGGATTGAGGCACTTGCGATTCTGCAGACCTTGAATGCAAATCTCCTGAGTAATGCTAGCGCCACTTTGACGCTCGATCGCTGGTGTGCCGGACACAAGCTCGCACCGCTAGGTTCTAAGATCGTTGCACAGCGGGTTCGCGGCCGAGACAAGCCCGTCGATAGCCGCATCCGAGAACTTCTGGCGGTCGGCCCCGACGAGCCCATCGCCTACCGACATGTCCGCCTCGTTTGCGGCAATCGCGTCCTTTCTGAGGCCGACAATTGGTATGTTCCGGCAAGGCTGACAATGGACATGAATAAAGCGTTGAATACGAGCGACGTCGCCTTTGGCAGAGCCGTCCAATCTCTTAATTTCACCCGCACAAATCTATCTTCCAATTTGCTGTGGTCCCCTCTTCCAGAAGGATGGGACGTAGAAAAGGAGCTACCGACACCCGCAACGGGATCATCTCTTGTACTACCGCCCTTTCTTCTCGAACATCATGCAGTGCTGAAGCTTCAGGACGGCACTCCGTTCAGTGCGCTGGTCGAAAGCTATACGAGCAATGTACTGGACTTCCCTGCTCCACCTCTGCTTGCCCACTAGCTGCCCATTAGCGCTACGACCAAAAGCGCAGCGCCCGGGACGGTATTTTCGATCGACCGTAAGACAGCGTCGCCGTTGCCGAAGCTCGTCGGGGGCGTTTGTACCCGGCGAGCTTGCAGGGGTCGGTCCTATTCGGTGTTGTCGATGGGCGCTTGACGTTGGTTCGCTCCTTCTCGGTCTTCGTAAAAGGACCGTTCTTGAACCTTGCGGCGACCTCACTCTCATCAACCTGGCGACCCAAAGCCAGCCGCCGTTCGACGCGTCCATAATAGCGCCGAGACTGAACGAGTTGGTGAAAGCAAACGGGGCGGGCGGGTATCTTGTTGCGGTGACGCGATGATGCGATCCCTGCTGTACGAAGCAGCGCAAGTCCTGCTTGTAACCATTAAGAAATTGTCGTGGCTAAAAAGCGTGGGCGATGAATATCGCCAAACGCCGCGGTAGGCAAAAGGCGGTTGTAGCCTTGGCCCGACGGCTTGCGGTGATCATGCATTGCATTGTGGAGTGACGGAACCGAATTCTGCTGGACACAGGAGAGGCTGCCTGTTGCTGCGTAGTTAGCAATCAGGGTAACGAGAAAAAGGAGACAAGAAGATTTCGCCGCCGGTGGAAAGATGTCCTTCGCAGGACGACGGATGGTGAGTTCGCGTGGTTGTTTAGTACGGTCGTTTTTTGCGATCAGGTCGCCGATTAAATTGTTCCGCCTCATTCTTCTGGTCCCATAGTGTGAGGGCCGCACAGTGGATCCCGGAGAGAAGCGCGATACTGCGAAGACATCAATAACCGTAGCTACGGACAGTCAGAAGGTGTTTGACCTCACCACGCCGAACAGAGAAGACAACCCCATCAATACAGTCCCCGATGTCCCAGTGACGGACGGTGATTTGCCGTAACCTTGTCAGTCGACCAGTGGGTGCCCGGCCGCACACTTAACGGCCTCGGAAAGACAGTAACCGGGCGTGGAGCAAAAGACGCTTAACAATCATTCGCATTCAAAGAGCCAATTCACGACCTGACCACAAATCGTGCCAACGTGACAAACCCGATTTGAGAACCAGCCGTAGAATCGGATCGAGCTTTTTAATCGGCACCACGGGAGGCCAACGTTGTTCTTGATGTGCGCTTAATCATCCGTTCCGTCGATGCTTTGTATTCAAACAGAGAATTTCACAGAGTGGGTGGTCGCGGTTATAGGGAGTCCCGTAATAACCAAACCTAGTAACATTAGGAGCTTTAGAAGCATGTATTTGGGAACAGAATCCAATGATATCATCGAGGGCAGCAATGGTAACGATATGATCGTTGGCAAAGGTGGCGATGACAAGATCTACGCTCGTGCGGGCGCCGACCGCGTGTTCAGTGGAGGGGGGACGACCATGTGATCGGTGGTCCGGGCGGCGATCAAATCCATGGCGATGACGGTAACGACATTCTCTCCGGCGACAATGGGCACGACCAGCCGCGCATCATTAGTCACGACGACGACTATATCGATGGTGGAAGAGGCAATGACACACTCTTCGTGGGGGACGGTAGGGATTCGTTGGCAGGAGGCGAAGGCTCCGACACGTTCGTTTTCCAGTTCCACAATCCGACGCCGGGCACTCCAGAGCCGGGGCTTTATTTTGGGCCAATCCCGGAACCGGTATCGACGATCCTGGATTTTAACCCGGCTCAAGATACTTTCGCTTTCGATGTGAAGGGATTGGGCAACGATAATAGTGGTGCGAACTTTATCAATCACGCCGACCTTCAGGCGGGTTCCACCGTTGATACCTTCTATGAGGGCAAGGCCTCGGGTGCGAGCGGTGAACACGTCGTGGTAATCACAGACCAGAGTTTCGCCAGCGGGTCTGACGCAACGAGCGCTATATCCGGAGAGAGCGCCGGCGACATCATCGTCTACCACAACGCCGATACCAGGACCGTCGATTTAGCGTATGTTACTTCGCCTAATCACGTGGATGTCTTCGCCCACTTGTCGGAAGTAGGTAGCGTCTCAGACCTGGCTAACATGCACCTTACCCCCTCCGACTTCACCTTTGTCTGATCGCAGGATGCTTGGGCGGGTTCGCGCGCCAAGCCTCCAGTTGCTGCGTCGCTTCCGCTTGTTCAGGTTCCCGCGTCGGGAAACCGCGGTTAGGCCGCGAAAATCCTTTGCATGATCCGGTGTTCGACGGTCGGCCTATCGCCTTGTGCCGGGTTGACGCTGCGCCTCCAGCTCGTATCCGCTTCAGCAGCCGACGCACCTGTCGCAGCGTCAATGACTGCGACAGGGTACGGGCTTCCTTGCGGCACATGGCACCATTGAGGTTCTCGTAATCGTCCAGCGGCCGGTGCATAGGCGATGTCACGTTGCCGTGGGGAGGCGGTCGCGTTTGATCAAAGCGGGGCGGGCCAGTAGCCATGCGTCATCGCCGGGGCTGCCAGCAAGTGGCTCCGGCCGCAACTGAGAATCCCAGGCGGTCACGGCAATACTGTGAGTTGCCTCGAACGAACGTTTGATTAGCCTCCGAACGTTGGCAGGTTCAAGCCTCTTGCAGGTGATGCAGGAGCCTTAGCAGGTTAGGAGCTGCATCATTATGCTTACTCCGATTGAGCGTGTTCGATCTTGAGAATGGCTTCCTCGATCGACGCCACGCCGAGCAGCACCAATGCATCGGCCAAACAACGCTCTATGTCACCGATACTTCGGCCCTCGATTATGGCAACCTCTTCAAGCGTGCGGCCCTGTTTCAGCCACCGAAGCGAGTTCATTTGCAGGGGGCAAAGGGGCAATGTGTTCGCCATCATCCTCTCCAAGCAATTTATAAGAATTCATGGAGGTCTCGCGCCGCTACCACGTGGCCTCGCTCTCGACCGCGGCTGCGCATGTTCATGACTTTCGCTATGGCGCGCGAAGCGTTGGGATGAAGAATGGCCACTAGAGATTTACCCCGTGGCCGGCGAGGAGGATGGGCGCTAAGCCGAGCTGCGGCACGACCGGTATAGAAAGCCGAGAGGGAAACGGCCGTCGTCGAGCAGGGATCGACAACAGCCGAGTGAACCTAATGGCAGGCGTTGATGCCCCTCCCAGGCCAGGAGCCACGTTGGACTTTCGGCTATTCTCCGGGGTCCGAATGGCGGTGAGATTTCGTTTCCGGCTGGTTCCATTATAGAACCGTTGATGCTGCTCGATAGCTGGCATCATCGCAAGATCACCTCACGAACGCGAAAGGCGCGTTAGCTCCGATCCGTCGGGCGCCTGTCATGCCCACAATCACACGATTGATTTCCGGAGGCTTGTCACTGATATGCAAAGCGGAGATAAGCTGGATGACCTCCTGATCGGACGGTGAGCGACGATGATGCAGACGCAGGAAATCCATCGACGTTGGCGTGCGGAACGTTTCCGTCCAACGGGAAGCCTTTCGAAGATCTCGCCGGGGTGGCCAGTCGTGCGTGCGGCACGATCCGATGCGGCAACCGGTTGCCTGCGTATACATAGGGCAGAACCGGTGGCCTCCTGTTAACGAGGAAACGCAGACACCACCGCCATCTATAACTAACGGACCTTCAAAGTCGAACACCTGTTTCCTTGTCGAATACATGCACATGCGGCGCCTGAATATCGATTTTGACTGCATCACCTGTTTTAGCCTGGAGGAAGCCCGGCACGCTTGCAGTGAACTTGCCAGCCGCTGTATCGATGTTTACATGGGTCGCCGGCCCGACCGGCTGAAGCATATGCACCCGGCCTTCAAGTCCGGTTTCACCGAGGCGAACGTGCTCCGGCCGAACGCCGAACTCCACTGGTCTGCCGACCTTGAAATTGCGTGGAGCAACGTTCACCGGAAGCGTCTGCTCGCCGGCACGAATGAACATAGATCCGTTTGCTTCGGCTAAAACCCCATCGAGGAGCTCGATCTGCGGGCTCCCGATAAACGAAGCGACGTAACGGGTGGCCGGTCGTGCATAGATTTCCTCGGGGGTGCCAAACTGCTCAACGCGCCCGCGATACATGACGGCGATCCTGTCCGATATCGACATCGCCTCTTCCTGGTCATGGGTCACGAAAATCGAAGTCACGTTCTGCTGCACATGTAGTTGCTTGACTTCCGTGCGCATCTTTACTCGGAGCGAAGCATCAAGGTTCGAGAATGGCTCATCGAACAAGAAGATACGCGGCTCTCGAATGAGGGCGCGGCCGATCGCTACTCTTTGTTGCTGCCCCCCGGAGAGCTGCGCTGGAAATCTCTCAAGTACATGGTCGAGTTCCAGAGAGGCTGCAAGTTTCTGGACCTTCTCCCGGATCACTGATGCGGCGACGCCGCGCATCTTCAGCGTAAACCCGATATTCTGCGCAACTGTCATATGCGGATAGAGCGCATAGTTCTGGAACACCATCGCCACGTCGCGCTCGACCGGCGACAAGTCATTGACACGTCTTCCGCCAATCAGAATGTCACCGGAGGTGCTGTCTTCAAGGCCCGCGACCATGTTGAGGGTGGTGGTTTTGCCGCAACCGGACGAGCCCAGAAGCGTGATGAATTCGCCTGCCTTTATATCAAGATCGATATTGTGGCAGACTTGGAAGCTACCGAAGCGTTTGGAAACCTCTTTCAACCTTACGTCAGTCACTGTCTATCCTTTCATCATGCCGTCGGCGAAACCGCGGATGATCTGGTCCCGGAAGATTGTTGCGATCACGATGACGGGCGCGACGCTGATCACGGCAGCCGCCATCATCTGCCCGAACACTGTTTGATATTGTCCCGCAAACTGGGCGATCGCGAGCGGCACTGTTTGCGCGCTCTGTCGTGTCAGTATCAAAGCGAAGAAGAATTCGTTCCACGCCTCAATGAACGCGAACACGGCGGCTGCTCCCATAGGGGGGATCGAAATCGGCAAGATGATGTACCAGAACGTTCGCAGTACACCCGCGCCGTCGACGGCTGCTGCCTTTTCGATCCCGACGGGAATGCTGAGGAAAAATCCGCGCAAAATCCAGATGACGATCGGGAGGTTGAACGACAGATAAACGACGCCCAAGGTCAGCACGCTGTCGATCAGGCCCAAATAGCTGATGATCAGAAACAGCGGTATTGCAATCGCGATCCCCGGCAGCATCTGTGTTGCAAGAATGATAAACCCGAGCGCATTCGAAAAGGGAACGGACAGGCGAGCGAGCGCGTAGGCTGCCGGTGCTCCCAAAGCCAGGGCGAGTGCCGTGGAGAACAGCGAGACGATGAGCGAGTTTACCACGCCACGCCCGAGCGCAGCTGCAGATGCCGCCACGGTGACGAAGTTGTCGACCGTAAAGTTGGATGGCGAAAGATCCGGTGGCTGGGCGATCAACGCACTTTGTTCCAGCAGGCTCGACACAATAAGCCATACGATCGGTGCAATTGACCAGACAACAAACACCGTCAACCCGAAATAGACAGCGACCCTTTTGACTGGCCCGCCGTTGCGATAGGCCTGAAAGCTCATTTTGCACCTGCCGTGGGCTTGGGTTTGAGGAGCCACAGATAGCCAATGGCAAGCATGAACGTCAGGATGAAGATGACGTTCGCGATTGCCGCGCCGTAGCCGATATCAAGGAAATTGAACGTGACCCGGTAGGCCAGGAAATTCAGAAGCACTGTTCCGTCAGCGGGGCCCCCACGCGTGAGAACGAAAATGATGTCAAATACCCGTAGCGACCAGATCGTCTGGAGGATCACTGCAATCCCGATAGCGTCCTTGATGGCTGGCAGTGTGATATAGCGAAAGCTTTGGAAGCTGTTTGCGCCATCCATGTACGCTGCCTTGTGCAGGGCGACAGGCACCCGCTGGAGACCCGCCAGCATCAGGAGTGTGACAAAAGGTATAGACTTCCATACGTCGACGAGAAGCAGGAAATTCAATGCACTGAACGGCGTCCCCAGCCAGACCTGGTAGCCATCAATCAGCCCAAGTGTCTTTAGCAGGGCATTCAAAACCCCGTAGTTGGAGTTGAGAATCCACTTCCACAGCACGGCGTTGGCCACCGGGGCGATTGCCCAAGGGACAACAAGCAATATCTTTAGAAACCCACTTCTGCCCTGTGGCTGGTTCAAAAGCAGCGCAACGCCCAAACCGATCCCGACAACGAGGATGACCTCCATTGCGGAAAAGTAAAGCGTGTTTAATGCGGCGTGCTGCAGACCTTGGTCAGAAAACATCTGCCTAAAGTTCGCCAGTCCAACCCAGACCTGATCGAGTTTGCCGGCTCTGAGCTTGACGTCATGGAGCGCGAGCAATGCCGACCTTACGATCGGATAACCAAGGATCCCGGCTATGACGATTAGTGCAGGCGCGATAAGAACAACGCCGACCATCTGTCGGCGTTTCTCGAATGTTGTGGCCATCTATATCACCTCTGGGGACATCATCCGCGACGTTTGACGATCGCCGTCACCAGATCGTGCGCTTCAGCAATGGCCTCCATAGCCGTCTTCTGTCCTTGCAGCGCCTTCTGAACTTCAGTGCCAATCGCCTGCGTTACCTCGGTAAAGTCTGGCGTGACAAAACTCTCATAGGGGTGTTGCGCCTGCTCAAGCACCACCTTTGCGATCGGCAGTGCCGCCTGGACCTCCGGATCACCCAGGACAGACAGTCGAGACGGCAACCACCCGGTATCGAGTGCCTGACGCTTCTGAATTTCTTTTGACATAAAGAACTCAACCAGCTTTCGGGCCTTGTCAGGATGTTGGCTGGCATTGCTAATCGTCCAGGCGTCCGTGCCGTCGATCGAGGCGGAACCTGCAGGGCCCGCAGGAAGTATCGTAGCGCCCATCTTTCCGACGATGTTCGACTGTTTGGGATCCTGCGCCGTCGCCCACATAAATGGCCAGTTCATCATCATCGACGCGCGACCGGATGAGAAGACGTTGGTGGCGTCATTGATCCCGGCGTAGGAGATCGAACCCGGCTCGGTTCCGGCCGCCTTCAGATCGAGCATCATCTGGAGAGCATCGACGCCGGCATCACCTTTAAAGACCGGCATGCCGTCTTCGCCGTACATCGTACCGCCAGCCTGCTGCAGAAATGCCATCCAGTAGCTCGCGGCCCCGCCGATGCCGGCCGCCTCCGCATAGTTCGAGACGTAGCCAAAACGTCCGTCGCGGGTCAACTCTTTCGTAAATCGCTTGAAGTCGTCCCAATTTTTTGGGGGCTCCTTGATACCCGCCTGTTCAAGATGCTCTTTGTTATAGAAGAGATTGAGCAGCGAGAGCGTGAAGACGGTTCCATAGCGCTTGCCCTTCCACGTGACCGTCTTAAAACTGGACTCCGGAAGGTCGGCGATCAATTCGGCCGGGAGATCGTCGACGAAAGGATAGAGGAAGCTTTCGAACTCGGGGACCCACGCGCACATGTACATGATATCCCAAGGTGCGGATCCCGATGCGAAGGCAGTTGCCATGCGGTCATGAAGTTGCGGCCACGCCAGCATCTCATAGTTTACGGACGTCGCATTTGCCGCTTTCCACGCTTCGAATGCCGCCTCAGCAAACTTCGCCGCTCCGGGAGGAGCGGGATCTGGCGGTAGCGGGCCGAACACAGACAGTTCGGCGTCTTGCGCCTGCGCGTAGCGGCCGAAAAGACTACTGGCCGTCGCCGCAGCAACAGCGGCTCCGGTAGTCTTCAGAAGGTGACGACGAGAAATGATCGATTGCATTGGTTGAACCCCTTTTCTTGTTGAATTTCGGGCCGGGAAGAGAATCTTTTGGTGAAGAGAATCTTTTGGTATTGAGCGCGCCCTAAGGCTGACTGAACACCTTACGCGCAGGCAGTGACAGCCCACAGACTCTCCTGGACAGTTTCATGCTCCGCTCCACCATCACTGGCCTCCCCAGTTGCCAACATATGATATGCACGTTCGCGTGCAGTCAAGTCTAAAAATGCGCGATATCGTGCGATGCAACTTTATAGGATCTTATCTACGCGCGCACTCGCACAAATGGATTGATGGATGTAGGACCTTCATGCTTGGCGTTACTGCGAGCGCGTGGACCTAGATCAGACTAGGGACATTTAGCCGAAATGCCGTAGGTCGCGTAACGTCCGATATACTTTGATAAGCTCCGCTCGCGGGAAGCAAACACCGGGTCAACGATTCTCGTATGCCGGCTGGCCATCGCCGTGAGTTTGGCCCCTCGAACGCCTCTCGTCGGGGAATAGTTATGCCAGCGGCGAACAAGATTGCCAGGCGATCCAAAAGAGGATGATGTGCCGATCTGCTGCAGGTTGTCATAACTGTTGCACGAGATCGTGCAGCCGGTCTCAACATGCACCATACTCGAAAGACAAGGTATTCGTTTCCGCGCCCTGAGCGCACGCGGTGCGTGATCCGCCCCCCAACTGCCCCCCGAGGAAGACGTCTTGTCGTTTGCGGTGATTAGCTGGAGGGCTAATATTCGTACAGCACACATTCGACGTGGCGAATGTCAGATCGGCTGGTTGCTCGGGAGCAGCACCATGTCGCGAATGGTGACGTGTCGAGGGCGCGACAACATGAACGTAATCGCGTCAGCGACGTCTTCTGCTCGCACGCCTTCACCCAGTCGGACCTTTTCTGCTATTTGTTCTTCGTCCGTGTAGCCCGTAAGTTTTGTCAAAACGATACCTGGAGCAACAGCCCCCACACGAATGTTTTGCTGCCCAACTTGCCGGCGCAGGCCGTGTATGAAAGCCTGAATGGCGTGCTTCGACGCACTGTAAACTGGCTCGTGGTGGATCGCCGTATGTCCTGAAACGGAGCTAAGTGCGACAATATCACCGGCCTGTTGTGCCACCATGCTTGGGAGCACGCGGCGGATTGTCCGAAAGACGCTGTTGACGTTCAGTCCGATAAGTCTGTCCCATATTTCGGGATCATCGTCCGGTACATAGCCCTGATGGAACATCCCGGCGCTGGCCACTAAAACATCAATTCGGCCAAAAGTCCTAAGGTGATCGTCGACCACCTTTTCGACCATTCCGTCTTCACACAGGTCGGCGGCCACGATCGAGGCCCGGCCCGAAAACTCTTCAACGAGCTTCGAATACTCAGTGTCCAGGCGAGCGGTCAGGGCAAGCTGAGCGCCCTGCGCAGCCAATGCACGCGCTGTCGCCAGTCCGATGCCGGAGCTTGCTCCAGTGATCAGAGCGACTTTGTCTTTCAAGGGGTAAACCATCTCAATCCTCCAGAATGATGGAACTTGTGGTCGGCAACATGCAAAAGAGCGAGCCCCCTGCATGTCACCGCTAAGCGTCGACCCAGGTTCGCTCACCCGATCAAGGGGAGAGCGTAGGGACCCAAGCCCGGGGTGCATTCAAACCGGGGACCGGGGCCTAATGTCGAATTGACTTCACCTTATCCATGAACGCCTTCACACGGGCCGGATCGACGGCGTTTTCGAACACACCATCAATCTTGAACGTGGATCCTACAACCGCGCCATCGGAGACCGATAGCTGGCGCTCCACGTTCTCGAGCCTGCAACCGGTGTTGCACAGCACGACGGTACCGGGAACTGCGGCTTTGACGCTCGACAAGATCTGCGTATCGGTTTCGGCGCCAGCGGTCAGACCTGAGACACAAAGCGCGTCCGGACGATTGTTGAACACCGTGGACTTTGCAATATCGACGATGTTTCGGTTGCCGAGATAGGAGGCGGCCTCGGGAACAATGTTGTAAAGCAACTTCAAGTCCGGGGCGAGACGCATCTTGTGGCGTATGGTATCGCCGACATTGGTATTCCAAAGGCCGAAATCACTCGCATAGACGCCGCTGATGATTTCGCGGATGAACAGTGCACCGGTCGCGGCGGCCAGATCGATCGAGGCGATGGGGTCCCAAAGGACGTTGACGCCAAACGGGATCGTGATCGATGGCATCACCTCGCCAATCACACGCGCCATGGCGGCAGTGGTCTCCGGGCGCACTTTCGTCAGATAGGGAAGGCTGAATTCGTTTGAGAACATGACCGCATCGACGCCACCGTCCTGAAGGTGCGTAAGGTCGGCAAGAGCTTTGTCGATAACCATTTTCATGCCCCCGGCCGTATCGTAGGCCGGATCGCCAGGCAGTGCCTGGAGGTGGCACATGGCGATGATTGGTTTATCAACGTGGAAGATTTCTTTGAGCCATTGCATCGGATTTTCCTCTTTGTGTTGCTGATTGATGGTCTTCAGTAAAATGACGAGTCGTGTCTGCCGAACGGGCCGCCCCCGCAGGAATTCAGTTCAACGCTAATTTCTCGTCAGGGCCGCGGTGCTGTCGCGCCTGTCTGGCGTTGGCTCTTCGATCTCGCCAAGAAACCCTAGGATGAGCTCGGCTGTCCGCTCGGCGTAGCTGGGTTTGGCGTGAACGTCGTCTTTCCGCGGCGCCTTTTCAAACCGGGAGCCAGGGATCAACCGATGGAGTTTCTCGGCGAGCGTGAAGGGATGGATGTCGTCCGCGTCGACGCCGATGACGAGCGTCGGAACCTTGATGGCCGCAAGTTGCTCGGTAGACAATTCCACACCGTCTCCTGCGATGTCCGACAGCAGTTTCCCAAGCCATTCAGGCTGGTGTTCTCCGAGGTAATCGGTCAACGTGCTGTAGTTGTCTGGGCTTGATCGCCTTATCCGAGCCGCAAGATCGCTCGAAACAAAGATCTCGAGAGCCTTCTTGCGCGGGTATCTCCGCAGCAATTCGCCGACTGCCCGGATCGGCTCGAGATTGTCAGGAGATTTGTCCAGAAACCATGCGGGGCGCACCAGGATCAGGCCGTGCACACGCGAAGGGTTCCGGATCGCAAGCGCAAGCGCAAGCGCCGCGCCCATCGAGATGCCGCCCACAACAAAGCCGTGCGGGAACCGCCCAGCTGAGTATGCTTCCATGTCCTGATAGAAGGCCTCTATCGAAAAGGCCCGCGGCTGCGGGCAGGACGAGCCACCATGCCCGGCGCATTCGATCGTGGTCAGAGCGAACCGTTCATCGTCGGGGAAAATGCGCGCTACCTGGTGCGCGTCACCGCCGAGGCCGTGCTGGAACAACACGGGGAGCCCATGATTGCCGCGACTGACGACATTCAGGGATGCACCGCTGAGAGATCGGATGAAACTATCGTTCGTCAAGTCGGGCAACCTTCTCTGCCTAGAGGTCGATGTGACGCCGGGTGCGGATACTCTCGTCGGCGGCAAGAACGACCCGGAGACTGTCCACCGCAGCTGTGAGGTCCGGCGTGTCGATCGCGCCTGTTCGGATGGCGCCGAGAAACGCGCGCTGCTCAAGTTCGCAAAGTGCGTCATGATCAGGCTCGTCGGCCATCCTGATGATTTCGTCGGCGTGTTTCAGGGAATTGTCCGGATTGAGCGCAGAATGGTGGATCCGCAGCGCGCTCGTTTTCACATGGTTCAGGATGTCCGAAGACGCGGTCGTCGATGCCCCTTCATTGGCGGCGTCACCCTGTTCACTCATCGTGATACTGACCGCACCTTTTGGCCCGACGATGTCTTTCACGAAGTAGGCCACTTCGCTCATCATCGGGCCCCAGCCGACCTCGTACCAGCCGATCGAGCCATCATCGAAGGCCACCTGCAACTGACCATAATTGTACTGGTCCTCGGCGATCTCATCTGTGAGCCGCGCGCCGATGCCATGGACGCGAACGGGCTTGGCTCCCGTCAGTTCGCACATAACGTCGATATAGTGCACGCCGCAGTCGACCAGCGGGGGCAGGGACTTCATCAGGTTTTTATGCCAGGTCCAGGAATGCCCAATTGATTGCTGATTGATGTTCATCCGCATGACCAGCGGTTTGCCGAGTTCTTTGCCGCGCCTAATGAGCTCGCGCCACGAGGGATGGACGCGCAGAATGTAGCCGATATAGAGAGTGCGCTGTGTTTCCTTGGCGACGGCGACCATGTGTTCACCCTCTTGAACACTCCGCGCCATCGGCTTTTCCACGAAGACATGGGCTCCGGCCCGCATTGCCTTGATCGCGAAATCGGCATGGGTGTCGGGATAAGTACTGATGATGACCGCGTCTGGCTTAAGCCCTTTCAGGGCCTCGTCGAAATCATTGAAGCGATCGACGGATGACAAGGCAGGTGGCACTTCCATGGAAAGCACCGAGCGGCTGCAAATGCCGACCAGTTCAAAGCCGTCGATGCGAGTGATAGCCGCAGCGTGCGAAATGCCCATATGGCCAAGCCCGACCGCGAGAACGCGAAGTGCGCTTTCATTGTCACGATCGTCAGGCATCAAACCCTCCTTCAAAAGGTGCTGGGTATCCTGGTGTCCACAGTCTCTCCCTGCCGGAGCGCGCTTCGTATCGCTCGGCATGTCGTCGCATCGCTTCGACGAGACCAGCATCGTTGCCGAAGATTTCGGAGATCTGGCTCGGATAGAGCAGCGCGGCCTCGATCCGAGCCGCAAGCTCCACGTCGATGAATTCAGGGACTGACTGTTGCCAACCCGAGAGCTCGAGGCCGCGTTCGACTGTTATCGGGTGTTCGGCCGGGAATTCCCCGAGCAGATAAGGGAATTCCTCGTAAAGCCTGAGCGTCTGACGGCCGAGGCAGACATCTTTGGCCGCCGCAACCACCATGAGATGATCTGCATGACGGCCGATACCAATCGGCGCATAAACAATGTCGGGACGTTCCTCAGCGATGATCTGGCCAAGCCTGGCTTTGGCCGCCTCGACATGTTTTTGGTCGGCGAGCTTCAGTCCGGCAAATAGCTGCGGAATATCGCTGTATATCGGCTGCCCATTGTCATCCGTGCGGTAGATCGCATCCGGAAACCCCTCATGACGGCACCGCGCTCGAAGGAAATTTGCGGCCTGCCGATCCTCCTGCCGGCGGATCGCGTAGGGACGGTCGCCGCGGTTCCAGACGCCATGAAACCGGCGCGCGAGTGGCGTAAGCGCGCCAATGGCGTCGGCGGTGATGAAGGTCGAGGTAATGACGTCGTCGCCACCGCTCGTCAGCTTTCTGATAAGCCCGGCACAGCTGAATGGCGCATCGTCGAGATGCGGCGACAGAAAGAGGTGACGCGTGGCGCCCTTTCCCATCAGCGGACCGGCTCCTTTGACGGAAGAAGATCGGAGAGAAATGCGGCGGTCGACGCGGCTTCGCTCTCATCGAAACCATGGGCGATGACTGGACCCGAGAAGCCGCCTCGGACAAACAGGTTGAGGAGCCTGGGAAAGTCGATGAAGCCTGTCCCGGGCGCGCAAGGCCTGCCGTCGATGCGCATATCCTGTGCATGAATGATAGACGTCGAATCTGCCAGGAGATCGTAGGCCCGAAGCAGGGTGTCGGACGCATAATCGCGTTTGCTCCATTCAACGAGGTTGAAAGGGTCGAACACGATCTTGACGCGGTTGCTCCCAACTTCGTCGAGGAGGCGCCGCGCACTCGTCGGCGAGGAAATGACATTCGATGGCTCAGGTTCAACACCAAGGACAACATCGTGCGCCTCGGCAATTTCGATCAGCCGGTCGAGTTCGCCGCGGAACGCGCTCCAAGCTTCTTCACCGGCGTTGTCGGGATGAATTTTCCATTTGTCCATGGCATGGCGGGTCCCGGTGCAAAGGGTGATCGTCGAGTAGCCAAGTGCTTTGCTTGCTTCGGCGAGCACGCGGAAACCCTGTCTTCCTTCTTCGACAACCTTCGGGTTGGGGGCGATCATATTGTAGGTGCCAGAGATAACCGGAATGGTCACGTTGCTCGCGGCGAAGTCACGCCGCACGGTTTCGAGGTGACCATCGTCCACGACCGACGGCAAGGTATCGAGGCCTATGCTCGCCATGTTGAACTGCGTGCACTCATAGCCGGCAAGCGCGATTGCATCGGCAAGACTGGCGCTTGTCTTGCGATCGAAGGTTTTGGCGAAGATTCCAAGGTGGATCAATTTGTCAGTCCATTTTCTAAAGGTGCCCGTAGGCGTCGTCCGATGCGATGAGCGGCAGCCGATAACCATGCTTGGTGAGTCAAGGCGGTGTTCAAGTTTCGGGTCACCCTGCTAGGTTCAATATTTCGATGTTTGCGAAGAGGGATGGCGAGCCGGGTGACGCGCCATCCCCCCGGGAGGGCGAGCTGCTGGTACAGCCCGCGTTAGGGATCCTACAACAGCGCAGAATTCTTGACCTGGTTCCCATCATGACCGGGCGGCTCATCAAGCCTCTCAAGATCCTGAGGTGTGAGATAGCGCCGCATTGCCGGCTGCTTCAAGACCGCTGAGGCAATCGCGGTCCCAAGTCGAGCTGACCCGGCCCAGTCTCGTCCGCGGGATAATCCGAGCGCAAAGCCTGCGTTGAAACTGTCTCCCGCGCCAGTCGTATCCGGCCCCTCAATCGGAACACACCGGATCTCGACGGCGGCAGCGTTGGTGCTTGCGGAAACCAGGCAGCCTTTCGCGCCCATCTTCACGACCACCGCTCCGGCGAAGCTTTGCCGCATTTCCTCCAACGCCTCGATCACGTCCTCGTGCCCGGTTAGGGCCAGTAGCTCCGCCTCGTTTGGCAGAAAGCAGTGGCACTCCTGGATCACAGCAAGGAGCATGTCGCGGACGGATCCTGACCAGCCGGCCTGGTCGGAGCCAGGGTCGAACAATACGATGCTGCCATTCTGACGCGCTTGCCTGGCGAGCTCGGCTACGTCGGGCTGAAGGGCCGGGGTCGTGAAGAAGCCGGTCAGAAGCGTGATCGGCGCTGTCATCGCATCATCTGAGAGATCCCTCTTCGAGAAGGTCTCCATATGACCCCGCGACGTAAGAAAAGACCGCTCCCTGTCAGCTGCCTCCAGCGCCACCGTGATGCTAGTCGGCTGCTCGACCGACGTGATGTCGGAAGTTTGCACCCCAACCGCGGCGAGCATCGAACGGATAACCGCACCGATCGGATCATTACCTAATGATCCGAACAGTCGAACTGGCGCTCCGGCTGCCGCAAGCACCATCCCGGTTATGCCGCCGCTGCCCCCGGGTCGGAAGCTGACGTCCTCGACGAACCGCTCTTCGCCGGGGGGAGGCAAGGCTGCCACCGGCCGCATTACCAGGTCGGCTTGAACATTCCCGATCACGGCAATCGCCTTGGAGGAGCTGCCCATGGCGATCATGCCGACTTGCGATGATCAGGCTCGGCACGAGCGGCGAGCAAATTGACGGACTCCACGATTTCGAGCGCCTTTAGGCCATCAAGCGCTGTCGGCTGAACCGGCTGGCCGTTGAGGAGTGCTGCCGCAAAGGCTTCCACCTGCAGCTTGTAGGCGTCCGTATCGCCGAAGATCGGTTCCTCGTAGCTGGAGTTCTCGGCTCGGAAAATGCGAACCTTGCTGGCTGCGCGTGAGAAGGGAAAAGGGATCTCGGCGCTGATATGTCCCTTGCTGCCGTAGACCTGGAAGCCTTCAGTCCATTCGGCATGAACACTTGCCGTTACTTCGAAAGATGCAGCAGCACCGGCCTCCGTTGTTGCAATGCCGTGCCAGGAGTGATCGGCGCCGTCGACCGCCATAGTTGCTGCCGACACTGTAAAGTCGCCGAGAAGGAAGCGCATCAGATCGAAAGTATGGATCCCATGAGTCGCCAGAAGATGTGTCTTCCGGTTGGCAGCTTTGAGCGCCGTCTCGCGGCTTCGCACGTCTTGATCGACCAGCATGGCCGGAAACAAGGTTGCCTCGACGGGTGGACGCAGCTCCGACATCACGCGATACCAGCAACGCGCACTCAAGATCCGGCCAATGTCGCCTGCGGCGATGACTTGCCGTGCGCGAGCAATGCCCGGATCAAACCGCTTCATGCTGCCGACCTGCAACTGGAGGCCGGTTTTGCCGAGAACGTCGATCAATGTTTCCGCTTCCGACGCGGTTACGGCGACCGGCTTTTCGACAAGAACATGCTTGCCGGCCTGGAGGGCGGCGATGGAGACCGGCACGTGGAACCGGTCAGGGATAGCAATCAGCACGGCGTCGAGGTCGGCGTTCAGAAAATCCTGCTGCTCGGTATAGGCGGGAACGCCAAGCCGCATACCCGCGCCCTTGGCAAGCAGTGCACTTGGATCGAATACCGCTGCCAGCTCGACATTGCTTGCCTTTTGGACTGCAGGAAAATGCGCCGCCTGGGCAATACGGCCGCAACCAACCACGCCCAGTTTCAACTTGTCTTTTGTCACTTCGCCTCTCCGGAACGATTGATCGAAATCTCGTTGCTACTATCAAGCATGCACGATAGTGTGCAGTCAAGCAATAAATGCACGATAGTGTGCACTATCTAGCAACGATAAGCCTCTGCTCAAACCCGGAGGATATCGCAAAGTAATCGCAGCTCCGAAGCTAGGGGAGGGGGAGAAGCGTGTCTGCGAAATAAGCAATCCCCGCAAACCGCTTTCCCAACGCAAGTGCGGCGGCTCGGTTGCCCTGGAGGCCCAGCGACGTATTACAGTTCGACGATTTGGAGCTTTTTGCCGAAGGCCTTGCGCTGTTCCGCGTCGATCCGACTGTCGGTAATAATTTGCGAAAGCTCGTCTATACCGCAGACCCGGGCAAGGGACCGTTTTCCGAGCTTTGAGCTATCGGCAACAAGCACGGCGCAATCGGCTGCGCGGATCATTGCCTGCTTCACCGGCACCTCGATGACGTTGACATTGCTCAAGCCAAGCTCTGCCTCCACGGCTTCGGCACCGATGAAAGCGATGTCGACGTGAATTTTACTGATGTAGTCGACCGTGTTGGGGCCGACGAGCGTATAGACTGTATCGACCTGTACGCCGCCCGTGACGTGCAAGTTGATGTTGCTGCATTCCGAGAGCAACATTGCGATCTGAAGATCGTTTGTGATCACGGTCAGGTTCTGCCTGGATTTGAGGCTATTTGCCACGTGCCATGTGGTCGAGCCGCTATCGACGAGGACAGTCTGACCATCCTTCACCAGGCCCGCAGCGTATTGTCCGAGCTGCCCTTTGACCGATGAGCGAAATTTTCGTCTTGGTTCATAAGGATAGTCAAACCCTTCCTTAGTCTCGATTGGCAGGAAACCGCCCTGGGTACGGATGATAAGTCCCTCGGCTTCAAGACGAGCGAGATCACGCCGGATCGTCGAGCTATCGACCCCAAATTCGTCCTCGATGATCTTCGAAGGAACGTAACCCGTCTTTTGAGCGCGCTCCACCATTTGGCGACGTCTCTCGGCCCCATTTGTCATTTTAGTCCTCGGACGCACATTGCACGTTTTCGTGTATCACACCCTCTTTGCTTAGCGGTGCGTCGTCAAGTGCGCAATCGAGAAGGTTAGGGCTTGCCACACAACGCTTGTAAAGACGGTCTATTCGCGCTGCCCGGCTAAGATTTAGTTTCCCTCGCACGCTGCTACGCTTTCGGCAAGGCGTACCGGAGTTTCGTTCAAACGGCATGGCTCGTTTCACCATAACCTTTTTCCAACGCCATCTTGGCCAGTTCAGGACTGAGGCACTCATCAATCAGGAACTTCATCTCGCCTACCGCGGTGGGGAACGCAACGATCCGTGAGGATGACCGATCCTTCGTGAAGGTCGCTGAAGACACGCGGACGTCCACGCAAAGGATTGGCTTCCGCGTAGATCGTCGCGAGCCTGATCTTTTCTGCATCGAGGTTAGGCCACGTTTCGAGAATGCGTTCCGTCGAAGCGCCTGCCGCTGTGGACGCGGCAACATCATAGACAGGAATGCGGGTGCCACGAATGACCGGCGTCCCACCAAGGATGTCGGGCGATGATGCCATGGCTTCTCGCGCCGCGGCGAGGTCGTCCAGCCGTTCGCGCGCGCCCCTCATAAAGGGCATGAGATCGATCGTCAGAAACTCGTGGTGCACGGTCCAGTCTTCACGCAGTAGGGCGGACCACGGAAGGCTGCGAGCGCTTGCGAGCCGGGCCTCTGCCGTCCGGATGGTAAACAAGCGTTCTTCCGAGGTAAGGTGGCGGGCGCTTTCGAAGTAAAGCGCGATGAGCGAGCAGGCTCCGGCCAGGACATGACGACCGCTGTCTAGCGAAACGAACGCGCCCGGCAAGATGTGTTCGTCGATGACGCGATTGACGTCGCGCAGGCTCACGCGCGAGACAACGGCAGCCTCGCTCACCTTTAGCATTTCCGCCACTGCGGGCATGTGAGCCTCCATTTTATAGTAACGGAGGCTCATCGAAGGCGCCACCCTAGCCTGAATAGAGGCCGGCCTGATCGGGATCTACAAGCAGTTTCACGAGGGCGAACCGCTTGCTAACATGGCGTTCGGACTCGTCAGCATGGCCGGGTCCGGGGCTACTGCACCGCGATGCCGAACGCATCCAATACCTCGGCCGTTATCGTGCCGGTCACCTTGAGATTATTGTCCTGCTGCATCTGGCTCAGGGCGGCGCGCGTCTCTTTGTCGACGACTCCGGTCAGTGCGCCGGCATAGTAGCCATAAGCCGTCAGTCCCGATTGCACCTGAATTACGACCTGTCGGAACTTGTTCGAGTTTCCCGGAAGCGTCTTGACGGGTGCCGCCTGCCGCGGCGCGACAGGAGCGGGGTCCGGAACCGGTGATTGCACAGGCGGTGCCGAATAGGTCGGGGCGGCATAGAGTGGTGCGGGAGCTGGCGAGGGATCGCTGTAGGATGGGCTCGCGTAGGACGTACTCGGCAGATAGCCGCCACCGCTGCCCGATCTGTGGCTGGAATGCGAGCTGTGGGAGCTATGGCTCGAATGGGACCGGTGTCCGGCGAGCGAATACAGATGCCGAATCTTGAGCCGCTCGAGGATCGAATGAGGGTCGGGCTTCTTGACGATCGGGTCGAGCGGCATGGCGTCGGTCTTTGCCGGCAGGAAACCTGCTGCGAGCAGCGACGGAATGAGAAATACGCGTCGTTTCATATCGGTCCCAGCCCCCTGAACCCTTTCTTGTGGTCATACCATTCGAAGAAGCCTCCGCATCGCTGCCTCGACGAGCAGTCTGCGCAGAAGGGTTCTTGCTTGTTCTTCCAGTCGGAGATCGACGCCGGCGCCAGGTGGCGGTAGCGGGCCGGAACCGAGCACAGCGGAAAGTTATAGAGCTGGACTGGAACATCTCGCGCCGTGGCGATGTTGATGGCGCGCGCGACATTGCCAAAGTCCGTGGAGGTGTCCTTGAAGCTCGAATCCCAGTTCATCCGGCCAAAGCCGATGTTTTCAAGCTGCATGATAGCCCAGCGCTCGAGGAAGGGCAGGGCAGTGCCGACGAACCCAGCCAGTGCCGGCAGCTCGTCGTAATTCTGCTGCATGACGACGGTTCGAAGCTCGATGGCGGCCCCGGATTCGAACAGGATGGAGAAGGATTTGGGCAGCCGGTCGAAGGCGCCTGTTTTCTTGACGATGGCATCGTGGCCGTCGGCATTTGCGGCATAAAGAGGAATTCCCCACAGGATCCGTTCGACGCCGATCTCCTGCAAAGTGTCGATGTCTTCTTCTCCGAAGTGCTGGCCGTTCGTAAGGATATGAAACATCAGGTCGGGCCGCGTCTTCGACAGCGACAACAACATGTCGAAGAGCTTCCTCTTGTGAAGGAGAGGCTCGCCTCCCGACAGGCCGATGTAGGCGTTCGACGGCGCTAGGGACGCGGCGGTCTCCAGTTCGGAAAACAGATCGACATGCTGCTTCTTGGGAGGCTGCGAACACATGAGGCACAACTGGTCGCACTGTTCGGTGACCAGGAACGTGTTGTGCTGCGAATCCGCTCTGAGCAGGCGCCGGGCGCTTGCTTGTCCTGGCACGATCATGATCACGTCGTTGTCGAGCTTGAGATCACTCGCCGCATGGAGCGCCAGAGAGAAGCCCTGGAAATCGTATTCCCGCCGCGATCCCTCCATGCCGATCAGGACGGCGTCGTTCGGACCTGGACCGCTTGCCGCGTCCCGTAGCCTGACCACAAGAGGTTCCACGAGAGGAAACGGATCGACCTTGATGCGGAGCTCGATCATTGGTGAACCTTCGTCAGTTCAGGGTCCATTTCATCAAGACCGGACCAGAGGGCGATCGATCTTCGTACCTTTGGATCGTCGGAATAGAGCAGTTCGAAAGCCAGATCGAAGAGCGCCGTGTGCCTCTGGCAGAAATCGGTAAGGTGACGGGGCAGGTCGATCCGCCCGTATCTGGAAAGGTCGTCGATGAGGTCGACGCCGCAGTAGGCCTGATAGGGACAGTGCACGCAGTCCGGATCGAAGAGGTTGAGCGCTTCCGCGTTCAGGGCGTCGACAACCGTGCAGTCCATTCCCGTATGAACGTCGCCCATGCGCAGGTCGATCTGCCCCAGCCGGGTTATCATGCGTGCCTCGTCGGTCGGATAGAACGAACCGTCGTGGTCGACCACCACGTAGTCTCTCCCAACAATGTTGGGGTTTCGGAGGTCCACGTGGCCATCATGGCCGCCACGCACGATGCGCCGCAGACAGTGGGAGAAATAGAACTCCTCCATCGGGCGCTCCGACGTCGCGTTATATTCGACGAGGGTCATGACGAAGCGGCGCACATAGGCGTTCCAGACGGCGCTGATGTCTCGCGTCCGGAAGCGTTTCCGGGCAAAGCCCTGATGATTGACGGGTCGCAGGTATATCGATCGGAAGCCGAAGCAGGCGTAGGTGTCGATGACTTCGCGGGGATCGGGGAGGGCATCGAGATCGAAGGTCGGCAGCGCCGAGACGCGATCCGGCCCGTCGTTCGTCGCGCGGGCAAGGTTCCGGAGAAACTGCTCTGTTGCGGCGGCGGCCGAAGTCCTGTGGCGTTCGTGAAGCGCGCGGGTGGGATCGAGCGACGTGCTGACGAAGGTATCTTCCGACGACAGGAAGTCCCAGGCCGCCTCGCTAACGTCCTGGAGATTGGTGCAGACGACGAACTGCGCCTTGTCGAACCGCTGCCGCGCGAAGTCGCGGACCTCCTGCAAGACATCCAGGCGAAGGAGAGGCTCGCCGCCTTGGAATTCGATCTTGATCGCCTTCGTCGACAGCCCGTCGAGCCAGCGAAGGACGGCCTGGAGCGTCGCCGCGTCCCAATCGTGACCGGGCGCGTTTTCGTTGACGCGGCTGACCTGGCAGTAGGCACAAGCGAGATTGCAGCGAAGCGTCGGCACGAGGATGACGTAGTCGAGGTCGGCAGGGGCGTGAAGACGCTTCGCCCATCGATAGCTGAACGCGTTGTACGCGAGGTCGCTGACGTTATCGAAGGCGTGCCCATTCGTTTTGAGGAAGGCCCGGTCCTCGGCAGTCATGTCGCCATGGACGTAGCGTTCGAGGAACGCTCCGTTCGACCGGAAGAACCCGCCGGCGTCGTTGCAGAAGATGAATTCCTGCTCGCCCACCGGCCGGAACTTCAGCGGCATCACGTTCATCGCAGCAGTCTTTCGATCACCGCCCGGCGAAGCGTGTCGGTCTCGCGATGGATCTTTTGGCGATAGAGCGTATACCGGAATTCGGCAATCAGTCCCGTATCGGAATTGCTCAGTGCAACGCCTTCCTCGGTGGTCGCGATTTCCACGTCAGGATGCAGATAAGAGAAGCGTGCGATGGCTTCGTCGAGATAGGGCCGGAAGATCGGCGCAATGTCTATTGTCACGAATATCAGCCCGAACGAGCAACCAGGAGCTACTGATATAGCTGGGTTGCGATGATTCCAAAATATTATCGCTGAAGTTGATCCAAATTTATTTTGACTTTGCTTCGAGGGAATAGGAAAGCTGGGCCGAAAGACGCCAAGCGCAAGAACCATCGCAGTGGCGACTGTATAGGGACGCGTCTTGATTGGGGCGGCGGCAGGATGATTTTTCAGGCAAGCTACGCGGCGGTACTGGCCGCGTGCATCTTCTGCACGATGTCTGCAGGCGCGGCACTCGCGGAAATCCGACCGGTCCGCGATGTTCAGAAGGCGCTTGCCGAGCAAGGATACGACGCCGGCACGCCCGACGGTATCTGGGGAACGAAGTCTGTCGCAGCGTTGAAGGGATTTCAACGCGCCCACGGGCTCGCGCCATCGGGCGTAGTGACCCAGGATTCGCTGAAGGCGCTCTTTTCGTTCTCGGTGGCTGAGACGGAGCCCACCGTCACTCCGCGGGCAACCGCCGCCGCACCTGCGGCCTCGTCAGTCGCGCTTCAGTCCGATGTCTCGTCGGCTGAGCCTGCAACTTCGTCGCAGCAGACACCGCGGACGCCCAACGAAACCGCGTCGAAGGAACCTTCGAGCAAGAGAGCGGACCATTCAGGCTATGTCGTCGTCATTGTGCTCCTCGTCATAGGATTCGTGTTCGCCCGACGCAGGACTAGGAAAGCACCCCGAGCAGGCCGCCGCATGCGGTCGTCCTGATCTGGCTTCCGGTGAGCAGCGATCCTGTGGAAAAAGAACAAATCATGAATTGATGCTGGCGTTCTTTATCCTCCTGTTTTATCCATCGGACAGACTGGAAGAGGACCGACCTTGGTTTTTCGATTCGTCCACACGGCAGATGTTCATCTAGATTCACCCCTGAAGACGCTTGCGTTGCGGAACGCCGACCTTTCGGAGCTGATCGGGCTCGCGACCCGGCGAGCCTTCGTCCGGGTGATAGACCTATGTCTCGAAGAGAAGGTCGATGCGCTTGTGCTGGCAGGTGACCTCTACGACGGCGACCAGACTTCGATGAAGACGGCCCGCTTCCTGGCGGAGCAGCTTCGACGCCTGCACGAGGCGGGAATAAAGACCTTTATCATCCGAGGAAATCACGACGCCCTGTCGAGGATCACTGCTGAACTGGTCATGCCCGATACGGTGAAGGTGTTCGGCCAGACCGCGGAGACGGTCGTCATGGAGCGGGGCGACGGTCATTTCCCGGTGGCTGTCCACGGTTTAAGCTTCGCGAAGCCGCACGCTCCGGAAAGTCTGCTTCGGCACTATACCCTCCCAGTGCCGGATGCCTTCAACATCGGTGTCATGCATACGAGTCTTGGGGGTTCCGTCGGACACGATCTCTACGCGCCATGTGGCGTTGCCGATCTACAGCAGAGCGGATTTCACTACTGGGCGCTGGGGCATATCCATAGACGGTCAGTCGTTGAGAACGGTTCATCGGCAATCGTGATGCCGGGCATGCCGCAAGGGCGCGACGTCAACGAGGACGGCCCGAAAAGCGTTTCTCTCGTTACGGTCAACGATGACCGGTCGATCGTCATAGAGGAGAGGCAGACAAGCGTGGCGCAGTTCGAGAGACTGTCGATCGACGTCTCCGGCGCCGCCGATTGGAAGGCGATGGTCGGCGACTTGTCCTCCCACCTCGACGCCCTGCGATCGTCCGTGACGGCGGACCACCTGGTAGCCCGCATTCAGCTCAGAGGTGTGAACGAGCTCGCATGGCGCATCAGAAGGGATCTTGATCTTCTGCATACCGAACTAGAATCGCGCGGCTCCATTAGCGGGAACGTCTGGATCGACAAGGTGCAGACGTCCTGCACCGCGCCAGAACGTCCGGGCGCCGGATCGGGCGCCTTGGACGAACTCTCCATGATCATCGAAAGCGAAGTCGGCGCATCTCCGGAATATCAGCAGGAGGTTCGGGCGATCGCGGAAGAACTTCGCGGCCAGCTTCCCGCCGAACTTCGGGACATCTTCGGCACGGATGAGAAAGCGTTCACAGAAAGCCTTGCGCTCTTCGCCCGCGAGGGCTCGGTCAACGTGATGGCCCGTCTTCGTAGTGGCGGCGAGGTAGATTGATGCGGATCAACCGTCTCGACCTTACTCGCTACGGCAAGTTTACGGACAGCGTCATCGATTTCGGGGAGCCGGGTCGAGGGACGCCGGACCTTCATGTCATCTACGGGCCAAACGAAGCCGGCAAGTCGACCACGTTCGACGCCATCCTGGACCTGATTTTCGGGATCGGTACGTCAAGCAAGTACGGATTCCTGCATCCTTATCCAACCATGAGGATCGGCGCCAACATCGAAATTGCGGGAGAAAGTCGCGAGTTCGTCCGGATCAAGCGGCCGCAGAACAGTCTGCTCGATTCCGATGGCCGTTCGCTGCCCGACGCCCTGATCAGAACCGATCTTGGCGGCATCGACCGCGACGCCTTCACAACGATGTTCTCGCTTGACGAAAAGACGTTGGAAAAGGGCGGGGAGGGAATCCTGGCCAGCAAGGGGGACCTCGGCGAGCTGCTGTTCTCCGCTAGCGCCGGCCTTTCGGACCTGAGCCGGCAATTGTCGTCTATCCGCGGAGAGGCAGACGTCTTCTACCGCTACCGCGCCCGCAGCGGCGCGCTCGCCGACTTCAAGACAGAGTTGACCACCCTTAAGGAGCAGCGCGCAGCGCTCGACCTTCGGGTAAGTGATTTTCAGCGCTTGTCGTCCGAGCGCGCGCATCTCTCGCGGCTTCATGAAGACGCGTTGGAGCAGCGAGCAGCGACCCAGAGGCGGATGGACGATGTAAGGCGGATACTCGCTGCGCTTTCTCCTATGGCCAGGCTCTCGACCTTGAAGGGAGAGTTCTCCCAGACGGAAGAGGTCCCGGTGCCGCCGTCATCCTGGTGCGGCGAGCTCCCCGGACTTCGAAGCAGCGAAATCGAATACCGTGTGAAGCTTGAGCAGATCGCCCGCTCGATCGCAGAGATCGAGCGTGAGGCGGAGAAACTGGCTCCAGACCCGGTGGCATTGGAGCTTTCGGCACGCGTGGCCGAACTGTCGGATCTTCAGCCGCGGTACATTACCGCCGAGAATGACATTCCCAAGCTCTCTGCCAGAGCTGCCGAGCTTTCAATCGAGAGCATACTGGTTCAGTTGGGGCGGCCGGGCGATGCTTCCCCCGTTCGCCTTATCCTCGATGCGCCGACGGTTGGTACACTTCGGGCGTTGATGGAAGGCAAGTCGGGCGTCGACGCCCGCCTGACCAGCGCAAAGGACGAGTGTGCGAAGGTAGAGCGAGCGATAGCTGTTCTAAGCGCCAGCAACTCCACCACCGACCTATCGCCCGATAAGGTCAAGACGTACGAACAACTGGCCGCCACCGTGAAGACCATACCGCGGTCTGACGAGGAGGTCGCACTTCGATCGTTGTCGCGGCGTCGCGACGCCGCTTCGGTCGCCTTGGCCGAAACGCTGTCGCGCCTCCTGCCGTGGCGCGGATCCATCGGAGACCTGTCTTCGATGGCATGTCCCTCGTCGGTTAAGCTTGAGCAGTGGAAGACGTCGTTCAAGCTAGCGACGGAGCAGGCCCGGAGGGCCCGCGCCGATCTTGACCGTCTTGAACCGGAAGGCCGCAGACTGGACGCCGAGATAGATGCTGTGCGCAGTCTGGTTAGTGCGATCGACGAGATGCACTCCACCGACAGTCGAGCTTTGCGTGATGAAGCATGGGCCACCCACCGCAAGACGATGGACGACGCGACGGCCGACGCCTTCGAAGAAGCGATGAAGTCGGACGACCACCTTGTGTCCCAGCGGCTCCTTCACTTCTCGGAAATCGGCAAGCTCAACCAGCTCCTTCAGCGCAATGCCGCGGTTCGCACGGACGTGGAGACCGCGCGCCACGCGCAACGGGAGGCACTGGACCGGCAAGAAGAAATCCGGTCCGAGATTACTGCGAGGCTGGACCCGCTTGTCGCGGGATCCAGTTTGGAGGCGGACCCGTTTGAGCTCGAGGACTGGCTGCGAAAGAGAGAGGACGTTCTCAAGGCGAGGGACGAACTGGCCGATGTCGACCGGGAAATCGCCGACGTCCGCGATCGTGTCGGTCGGTCAAGACGGCTACTGATCGAGGCAATGGACGCGGCGAACGTGGGATACCATCCTGACGCCGACATAGCAGCGCTCGTCGCGGCCGCAGAAGACGCCGTGAACGATTTCAATTCGGCCTTCAGTCAGGCGACGCAGATGCGGCGATTGCAAGCCGAGTGCGTCGATCGCGAGCAGGCGCTTGCCGATGCGTCTTTCGCAGCCGAGGCGTGGCAGTCGGAATGGAAGCTCATCTGCGAGAGTTCCTGGCTGGGCGAACTCGACGTGATCCCAGGCACCGGTGCGATGAGCGAAATTCTCTCCACGTTAGAAAAGCTGGCATCTGCGATCGAGAGCAGGGACGGCCTGATCGACCGGGTCCAGAAGATGGAGAAGGACAGGGCGCTGTTCGAGGCGAGGGCCTTGGACTTGTGCGAGAAGCTTGGCATTCCGACGGAGGGATCTCCACGCGAACTCGCGCACCGCATATTCGAGCGCGTCAGACTCGCCGGCCTGAACCAGGAACGTCGGGAAGAACTGGGCGGGGAGCTTGAAGACGCTCGCAAGGAAGAATCGGATCTAAAGGCCGCGACGGAAGTGCTCGACGCACGGCTTTTGGAAATGTTTGCCTTTTTTGGCGTGACGACACTCGGCGAAGTCGAGGCGCAAATGGAAATCGCCGAACGGCGTCAGGAGCTTTCGCGGTCGATTTCCGGTCTCGAGCAGGAATTGCTGCAAATCAGCGGTGTTGCGGACATGTCTGCTTTACGGCAGCTTGTCGCCTCAGTGGACAAGCAAGACCTGGAAGGTGAACTTGCCCGCCTGACGCCCGTGCTTACGGGTCAGGATCAGCGATGCAGCGAAGTCTTTCATCAGAGGTCGAAAGTCCAGGACGCGCTGGACGCGATCGGCGGCGACGCGCGGGTCGCGCAGCTTGAAGAGAAACGCCGGACCATTCTTCTCGACATCGAGGAATCCGCGCGCCGGTACATGGAACTGCGAGCCGGCGTCGCTGCCGCCGAGCAAGCCCTTCGCCTGTACAGGGAAAGGCATCGCAGCGGCATGATGGCGCGCGCGTCGGCAGCGTTCAACATGATCAGTCGCGGCGCCTACAGCGGCGTCGCCGCGCAGCCCGGCCAGGACGGCGAGGTGCTGATCGCAGTCTCCTCCAGCGGTGGATCGAATGCCGCAAACGAACTCTCCAAGGGGGCTCGCTTCCAGTTGTACTTGGCGCTCCGCGTTGCAGGCTACCACGAGTTTCTGGGAAGCCGTCCGCCTGTTCCATTCGTGGCCGACGACATAATGGAGTCCTTCGACGATTTCCGTGCTGAAGAGACCTTCCGGCTGTTCGCCGAGATGGCGCAGCGCGGACAGGTTGTCTATCTGACGCACCATAGGCATCTCATCGAGATCGCGCGCTCAGTTTGTCCCGGTGTCCG
Source organism: Rhizobium mesoamericanum STM3625 (assembly GCF_000312665.1). Taxonomy (GTDB): domain Bacteria; phylum Pseudomonadota; class Alphaproteobacteria; order Rhizobiales; family Rhizobiaceae; genus Rhizobium; species Rhizobium mesoamericanum. Next base: position 468,246 of record NZ_HF536778.1, read on the forward strand.
ATTGCACGATCTGGAGGCGATCGCCACCGCTGGAAAGCTGACTGCGGTCGCAGCCGAGTAGAATCTCCGTGACGTGTCCCGATATCAGGTCATTTGGCTGAGTATCAGGGCGCCGTTCGCCTTCCCGGTTACCGTCCAATCACCATGATCTTGTCACCTTTCATGATCGCCCCGATGACGCGGTCGTCGGCCAGCCGGCTCCGCCTTCAGCAAGCCGACATAGTAGGGCTGCTGTTCGTGGTGCATCAGCGCGTCGATGTACCAGGACGCCACGCATCAGGCCGTTATGGAATTCCAGATCGTCACGCCCAAACGCATGTCGAAGATCAAGGCAGGCCGTAATCTGATCGTCTTCTACTACCGCAAAGACATTGCAGCAGTGGAGGCGGGCATCGAGGACCGCAAAACGGATACTGGCAGAATGAAAATATCATCTCCGGCCCTCACGGCGCTTGACCTCCTACGCTGACGGGCGCGGCGCCATAGACGGAGCTCGACCGACACGAGACGCGCGCCCCGGATTCACACCGGCGCCGAAGGAGCGCGACGATCGCTGGCACGTGATTGTGCGCCGCTCGCCGGAGATCGACGAATGATCCCCGCTCAGAACATTGTTGCGTGGGGAGCATCGTTCCATGGGCGGATCAGCGTCAGGTCGAGCAGGATCTCATCATCTGCCGCGCACTCATCGATATCTTCGATGACGATCTCCTGTCCGCCGAGCTGCGTTTTCGCGGCGGCACGGCGCCTAATAAGCTGCATTTCCAGGAGCTCGCGAAGGAGGCCGGGCGCTGCGAAACCCCTGCCATCTTAGTGCCCGACCTTTGCTCCAAGTCGGGAGCAAAGTGGATGAGGCAACGTTCAAACCTCGGGGAGCATCGTTACGTGCGGCAATACGTGATATCGCGGTAGGGACGCCCATTACTGAGCGCCCCCCGCACAGATCCACGCGGGCGGGTTTCCCGCACGTGGCTCTTACCTCGGGTGATTGACGGCGAAGCGTACATTTGGCCATGGATCAAGGATGCAAGGCTTGGGTAGGTAGTCGGTGGCTAACTGCTCGATCCGTTTCCACGTGACGTCGGCCCTCTGACTCCGCCGCTGTGGCGCCGCAGCAGCCGCATCGCGTGCTTGCGGTGAAAGCCCGTGATGACGACGAATTCATCCAGAATTCTCGCCTTCTCCGTTCGCGTCGAAGCACGATAGCGCTCCGAAACCGCCGCCGTCAGTTCTTTCCTCGTCGCCATGCTCAGCTGTCCCATAGTCGCCCCTGTTCATACCCCTCGGTAGGGAGCAATTTATGTGAGGCAACGGTTGAATATTCGGGAACAGTTTCGACGAGGCAATGCGTACATCTTTGCCTGTTACGGGCGCCATGTAGACGTAGGACGCCTTACCTGCGGTGCTCCTGTCATGCTTTCCTACACCGAAGGTGGCTTGTTCGCTTCGGAACGCTTCGGGAGTTGCCGAGGATAAATCGTCTTCGTGTGGTGTGGTCGCTTACAACACCAACAAAAGCTCTTTTGCCACGAGGCGCGAAGTTCGGGCCAGCCCCACACACTCTGTCGGGAATGTCGCGGTCCGGACAAACGGGATCTGACCGCTGCAGTACTGTTGCCTTCTAACCAAGTCAAAGAGCTCAAACGAGGGAACAAGCTCTCTTGGCCCAAGAGTTGCTTCTTTCATGCAAAATCGAGAGCACCGACGCGCAAAATAGCTACGCGGGATACTACTGCAGAGCCACGGGCGGAATTGATGCGCGGCGCCGTGGGGAGGCACGCGCAAGGTAGAGGAAGACCATCGCAAGCGCCCCTTCAGCTGGGATAAAACGGAGACGAAGCGAGGGGTCGGCCACCTGAAAAGGCTCTACCCAACTGGCCCGCACACATGACGTCGTTTTATATCGCCGTTCTTTCAAGCGCTAAGAGGCCACTTTAGAGAGCTAACAGAGGACAATCCCATCGGTAGGGTCAGGCATTTTATGAAACAGAAAACAAGCTCCATCATGATAGCGCTTGGGACTAGCCTGGCTCTGTTGCTGGTCTGGGACGCAATGGCCTTTAAGGACAGGATACAAGACTCCGCGATGTCCGATTTTGTTCTTCAGAACGGTATTGAGGTGGTCGTCATCCCTGATCACAGGATCCCGATCGTCACCCAGATGGTCTGGTATAGAGCGGGAGCGGCGGACGGCCCTTCGGTAAAGTCCGGCATCGCTCACTTTCTGGAGCATCTAATGTTCAAGGGCACAAAGACGCACAAGGCCGAGGAGTTCGACAAGGCGGTCGCCGAAACCGGGGGCGAGGAAAACGCCTTCACCTCATTTGACTACACCGCCTTCTACCAGACGGTAGTCCCTCTTTTACAGGTCGGAGAGGGCACGGAGCAGAGCCTGGCCGCAATTACGGCTGCTGATTTAAGGGCAATTTACCAGCGGATTTCGCACGTGCGAAACTCAAAATCGCCGTAACCGGGGCCATTGACGCAACGACCCTGAGGGGTGACTTAGATCGCGTGTTCGAGGGACTGCCCAGCCAGCCATCGCTCAACGAAGCTAGAAGGATAGCGCCCAAGCTCGCCCAGCAAATAGATGTCCACTATGATCTTACAAAGACTGAACTCCGCCTCGCTTACCCGGGAATACCTATACCGATCCGCAGTATTACGCGCCCTGCTTCTAGCTGTTTTTCCAATCCCGACAGCAACACCTACCTGCGGGCGAACGTTACGAACTCATTCTGACCGCAAAAGCTCCTGTAAGAAGCGGCGCAAAAACGGAGACACCAATGGAGACTTCATACGCATCCGAAGCTTCGGCCAGGCCCAGAGCAAGCCGGATACGATCCGAGGCCGAGGCGTTGAAGATAGCTCGCAATTTAGCGGCCGATTTCGCCGGGACCGCCTCAGAACGCGATAGCAGCCGCTGCTTGCCTTTTAAAGAGCTGGACCGGCTTTCAAATTCGGGGCTTTTGGCAATCACAGTGCCGCGGGAGTTTGGGGGGCTTCAGGTTTCCAATGCCGTCTTAGCCGAGGTAACGGCCATTCTGTCTGAGGCTGACAGCTCGATTGGCCAGATTCCACAAAATCATTTTTACATCCTGGAGGCCCTTCGCACCGACGGAAACGAGGACCAGCAGTGCACTTTCTTTATGGAGGCTCTGGCGGGACGCCGGTTCGCAAACGCCCTTTCTGAGCGAGGCACTAAGACGGTTGGCCACTACAACGCTCGCATCAGGCGCGACGAAAACGGCTACCGCCTCAACGGCAAAAAATATTACTCCACCGGTGTCATTTTTGCAGACTGGATTGCTGTTTTTGCGCTCAACGAAAAAAACCAGCTGACTATGTCCTTCGTCCCGAAGGAGGCAGAGGGCATAGCGATTTATGATGACTGGGACGGTTTTGGCCAGCGAACCACCGGAAGCGGTACAACTGTCTTTGATAATGTATTCGTCGATCCCAGTCGGGTAGTGCCGCACTATCGTGGTTTCGAGCGACCGTCTACGATCGGCTCCGTAGGCCAGATCATTCAAGCGGCAATTGATCTTGGTATTGCACGGGCCGCGTTCGCGGACGTCGTCGATTTCGTTCGTCACAAAGCTCGCCCATGGATCGACAGCGGCGTCGAGCGGGCGTCCCAGGACCCACTGACCATTGTTCGAAGCGGCCAGCTTGCCATCCGCCTGGAAGCCGCCACCGCCCTTCTCGAGCATGCAGGTCGAAAAGTTGACGTGGCGCAGACCGTCCCGAGCCAAGAGAACGTTGTCGATGCCAGCCTAGCGGTTGCCGCCGCGAAAGTCCTGACAACTGAAATCGCCATCGAAGCCGCCGACACTCTGTTTGAATTAGCCGGCACGTCGGCAGTTAAAGCGGAATTAAATCTCGACCGCCATTGGCGAAACGCCCGCACCCATACATTGCACGATCCAGTGCGGTGGAAATATCACGCGGTCGGAAACTACCACTTGAACGGTGTGATTCCGCCCAGGAACGGTTCACTCTGATCCTTAAGTACGTGCCCCGTCGACGCGCAAGGTCGGTGCGGGCCGGGATCTGGAACGCGAGGGAAACGTGTCTCTGGCAAATCTTGCACATTTGGTCAGGTGGCATATCTCGGAGGATGAATTGCGGGCATTGCAATGCCCGATATCGTCCCGGGCGCCGGCGGGCCAGCGTCAAGCCGCATTCATGGTATGCGAAAGCCGCATTACCTCGCAAAGATGCTGGAAATGGCCGGCCCGGTGCTGCGCACCGAAGGCGAAGTCATGAAATGGGCGCGCAGGGAGAACGCGTATCTCGGCGGCCGGCCATTAAGCAATTGAGGCAGCGAACGCGAAAAAGCCCCCTCGGGCGAAGGCTTCAAGGGCCGCTTGACCGGCCTGGCCGGCGATGTCAAGGGCGGAAACGAACAAGGCGGTCGGAACCTGCCTCGATCTGGATGCAAAAGCAGCCCTGGACAAGCGATCGTTACCGGGAACCGGCGAAGACGGCCGAAGGCTGGCTCCGTGCCAGCGGCATAGAGCGCTGCCGACCGACTGGGCGGTGGCTCTGAGATACGAATTGAGGCTGTTCAACGACACCGATCTTCGTGCTCGCTATTTAGCTTGAGGTGCTCGTTGCGAACACTGAGGAAAAAAATGCAGGGCGCTTCGACCCGACAGAGTTGGGCAAGCAGCCTCGGGAGATGTTGGTCAATCCTGAAGATGTCTGGCATCTGGACGAGGTCGTTTCCATCGGTGGCCGAAAACATTGGCTTTGGCGCGCCGTTGATCAGGAGGGCTATGTTCTCGACGAGATCGTTCAAGCCCGCAGCGACACTAAAGCTGCCAAGCAGTTCCTGGTCGACTGCTGAAGAAGCAAGGACGGGTGCCGACGCGCATCGTCACCGAAAAGCTGCGCTATGGAGCGGCAAGACGGGACGTGATGCCCGCATCGTCGCACAAAGGCTTGAACAATCGCGCCTGCGAATTCTCACGTGCCACTTCGCAAACGAGAACGGACAATGCAGGGATTTCGATCTGCCGGCGGCTTGCAACGTCTTATCCCAGTCTTCTCAGCCGTCCGCACGCCCGTATAGTCGTATCTGAAAATGACGCCATTCGGCTCATAATGGATCGTTCAGACCGCTCTGCAAGCCGGAAGCCGCCGCCTTGCCTTCGACTCTCCATTTGCGACAGGCCCTGATGAATTGCCAGGCGGGGCTGCAGCGGGAAACCTGTCCTTCCGTTGCATGCGCGGCAGTCGGAATATTTGTCACTATCTATCGAAGATGATCATGCTGTCCATTAGCGGTTTTCTTGATTGGCACGGTCTTTGCTCTGTTGAACCACAAATACCGTACGGCACAAACCTGCAGAAGTTCCTTCAGCTTTAGGCAGTCGCTACTTCAAGATCTGCGGATGCGGATACCGGCGTTAGGTGGACCGCCTAAACTGTTCGCACTCGTTCTGCAGAGTAGGATGGATGATGCGCCAGCACAAAGAATACTCGAACGTGAACGTTTTCGAAAGTGCCAGGAGGCCGCTGACCTCATCCTTTTTGGCCGACCTGGCCGTACTAGGTGTCGCATTCGTTTGGGGCGCGAGCTATCCGGTCGCGAAAGGCGCATTATTCTACGCGCCGGTTTTGATCCTCATTCTTTATCGTTTCCTGATTACCACGATCGTTATGGCAGTGGCGGCAAGGCATGAGATCGCATCGATCTCCTGGGGCGATTGCATCCGCGGCATCGTACTGGGAACAATACTTTTTTCGATTTTTGTTGCTGAAACTTACGGTATCGCATCAACAAGCGCCATGAACACGGCCTTGATCATTTCGCTTTGTGTAATTTTTACCCCGGTCATTGACTATGGGCTATCAGGGCGACTTCCACCTACGGGCATAGTGGCAAGTGCTGCCGTATCCTGCATTGGTGTCGGTATTCTCACTGGCGGGATCGGCAAGTTCAGTCCGGGTGACGCGCTTGTGGTTGGGGCTGCGATTCTGCGAGCGATTATGGCTGTTTCCACCAAACGCCTTCTGGCCGGCCGGCCGATTTCGTCTGCGGCACTGACGGCCATCCAGGGATCGGCGGTGGCAACACTCACTTGCGTTTTGGCCGTCGCTCAATCCGGAATCCACGGCCTTATTGTGAACGCCACCTTTCAGTTTTGGGGCGCTGTCGCCTTCCTTTCACTCTTCTGCACCATCGCTGCATTCTACATTCAAAACGCCGCGGTCAGAAAATCGACGCCGACACGGGTCGGCTTTCTGATGGGAACAGAACCCTTTTTTGGTTTCGTCCTCGCGCACCTTCTCCTGACAGAATCATTGACCGCAACGGGCCTCATAGGTGCCGGCCTCATCCTCGCGGGAACCTTTACCGGCATCTTTTTTGAGAGCAGGACCTGACAAATGAACCTCGTCTCAACTTCGATCAAACCATCTATCGGCGGCATTTTGAGTTACGAAGATCTGGAGGCTTTTCCGGACCGAAACGCACCGGTTGCAACCATGTTCAGTGGCGGTCTCGACAGCACCTACCTTCTCTACAAACTGCAAACCCTTGGCTTTGCGAATATTGAAGCTGTCGCAGCGGATGTCGGAACGTTCATCGACAAGCCTTTGCTGGAACAGACGGCAGCAAGGTTCGGCGCGCGCTTTGTCTGTCTCGAAGGGCGGGAAGCTTTTGTCGAACAAGGCGTGAAACCCGCCATTCGGGCCCACGCCAAGTACCTTGCCAACTATCCGTTAAGCAGTTCCTTGAGCCGTCCCGTAATCGCCTCGTTGATTGTTGGTTATGCAACGTCAATCGGCTCACGGCTGCTTCTTCATACAGCAAATCTTTCGCAGAATAGCCTTCCGCGCCTTAACAATAGCATCAAGCGCTCGGGATTTTCCGGTAACTTCGGCAGTCCGTATGAATGCTCGGTGGTTTCCCGGCAGCAGAAGGCCGCCGCCCTCTCCAAGTTCGGATTGACTTTTGTGACGGACCGCACGTGGAGCGGGGACGAAAACCTCTGGTGCCGGGAATTCGAGTCTGGACCTTTGGACAATCCCGAGAACTTTTCTATCCCGGAAGAGGCATTTGAATGGACGCGTAACATTGCCACAGAGCAGCCGATAGAAATCAAACTCGGATTTGTCGACGGAAATCTCGTGTCAATTGATGACCGTGATGTTGCACTGATCGACGCAATCCCGCTCCTGAATAAAACAGTTGGTAAATTCGGACACGGCCGCTTTGTCGGGCTCGAACACATCTCAACCGGTGAAAAGGTTCTCGAGGTCCGCGAGGCCCCCGCGGCGGCCATCATCATGGACGCGCTGCGGCACCTCGAAACCGCTTCCCTTGGCGTCAAATCAATCGTGTTGAAGCAAGGGCTTGAGCAAGCCTGGTCCCAGGAGGCGGTTTCAGGTGCATGGGGCAGTACTATTCACAAGATGTGCGAACGGGCCATAGCGTCTGCACTCGAGGGCGTCAGCGGGAGCGTCAGCTACATAGTCGACAACACGCGGTTTTTACCTCGGTCCATCATAGCCAGCACGCCGAAATACATTACGGACCGCCACCTTTGGGAACACCAAGCCGCGAGCCGCCAACCGACCTCTAAACTCCCCCTCGCCATTACCAAGACGGGAGGCACCCATGAAAAGGTCGCAAACCAGGCGCTAGGCAGCCTCAGTCACGAATGCACTGATCATCTGGCGACAAATGGATGGTGGTTTTCGAGAGGTGAGCGCACTGAAGCCGGCTTCGGCATCGAAATTGATGCTGGCTGGAACAACTTTGCTGACCATTGGAATCGACTGCTTCTCGATGAATACATGCGTGACGGCGGGACCTATCGCTACCGGCGCTATGGTGCGTTTGAATATGATGCAGCGGAGGGAATTTTTCGGCTCCTGCCGCATGCCCCTTACGAGCAATCCAAAGCCATCAACCACTTGAATGGCGGCTTCAAGCGCTACTTCGAGCCCTTTGAACAATCCTTTATAGATCATCCGGTATTAAACAAGATTCTGACAGGTTTCTGCAGAATTTTATGTGAAACCGCAGGACATGATCGTTGGAATATTAAGCTTCATCCCTACCGGATTGTTGCACGCGACGGCGTAAACGGTAAACCAGCACCCGAAGGCCTTCACCAGGACGGAGTGGATTTCATTGTCTCTTACATGATCGCGCGGGTTAACGTGACCGGCGGTATGAGCACGATTACTGATGCCTCAAAGCGGTTCCTCGGCGATGTCGAAATGAACCTGCCAAATGATTTTGTGATCTGCAACGACCGCAAGATGTTTCACGATGTATCATCGATCGCGACCGAAAATCCGAAGCTGCCGTTCGCCTATCGTGACGTCCTTGTCATCGCCTTTGAGAAGCTTTGAATTAAGTCTTGGACTTAAGCACATTGGGAAATCGGAATAGCGAACGTTCCTTATGCCAAAAGCGCCAAACCATTTTCAATGAGCTTGAAATTGAACGTGACATCCTCTCTGCTCTTCCTCGGGCATCGGCGGCATGACGGGCTCGCCCTGCGGCAGGATTGTTAACGCAGCTGGTCGGCATAGTCTACGCCTGCTCAGCTTTGTCCCGGCTGTATTTCTGATGGCCGAGAGCGGGCGGGCTGATGGTCTGGCAGCGGATTCGCAGGCCGGGCCTGGCTCAGCGGCTCTGCACCCATCTCGATCTCCAGGCGTGCGGCCTCGGCACGCACCTGGCTTTTCCGGCGAATCGCTTCCAATGGCGACATGGCCCCTAGCCGCTATCTTACCGTCGCCGGCAAGACCTCGAATTTCCAGAAGTTTTCCGGGCTGAGATAGGTATTGGCAAAAGCGCGGATATCGCCGGGGGTGACCTTGTCGTAGCCGCTAAGATTGTCGCGTATCCAGTCCAAACGTCGCGGATCCGTCTGAGCGCCGCGCAGATGTTCGATCCAGTATTCGTTGCTCTGCCGCTGATGCTTCAGCGTCTCGATGATCGGTCCCCGGGCGCGGGCGAACTCGTCCGGAGAGACATCACGAGACCGCAGGTCATTGGCGATCTGGTCGACAAGTGCGTAGAAGCGAGCGATCTTTACCGGATTCGTCTCGGCGTGGAAATAAGCGTAGCCATAGCCGGGAATTTCCCTCGACAGGTCGACGTCGCCGTCCACCGAGTAGCTTGCGCCTTCCGCAATACGAAACTGGTCGATCAGCCGGTTCTGGAAGATTTGGGTGGCGATATTGGCGGTGAAAGACCGCGGCAGATCGGAGAGCAAATCGCCGATCGGAGCTCCGAAGCCGGCGGCTGCGTTATCCGCCCGGCCGCTATGGGTCAGCAAAACGGGCGTCTTGTTCGCCGCCGGAAAGCGCACGTCACCCCAATCCTTGCTCGGCGCCACCTCCGTCCGTGGCGGCAAAGCGCCAAACGTTCCAGCTATCATCCGGATTGCATCATCTACCGTGACGTCGCCGACGATGGTGATGTCGATCGCGCCGTTGGAAACCATGGGCCGGAACAGAGCCTCAAAATCGCCCGGCTTGGCGGCGGACAACTGGGCGCGATCAGGAAAGGTCCAGCGCGGATCGCCGGAGTGGACGAGACCTCTGAGGTTACGGCTGACAACGCCGTTGGGGGTCGCCTGATACTGATCGAGGTCGCTCAAATAGGCCTGCTGCACCCGCTTGAATGCTTCCGGGCGGTAGGCGGGATCGGCGGTATATGCTGTCATCAGCTGCAATTGCGTCGCTAGATCTTCAGTCCGGGTGCGGCCGTCGAAACTGAAGGAACTGTCGCAGACCGATAAGTCGATGCCGACCATATTGGCCGTCAGCGCTTTCTGGATATCCTGGTAATCCATGCCCTTGACGCCTGAGAGCGCGACAGCCGGAGACGCCCATAGCGGGACGGGACGGTCCTGCGGCAGGTCCAGCCGGCCGCGGCCGATATCTTCGCGCACCAGCACTTCGTTGGCGCGCAGCTTGGTCGGCTTGACCGTAAGCCGGACGCCATTGGAAAAGCGCGCCATGGTCACGCCGAGATCGTCGACGGCGCGGCGTTCGACCACGGCGCCCGGCTGCCCGAAATGGGTGTAAGGCCATGCGACGTCGGCTACACCAGTTGATGCCGAGACGGTTATAGCCTTTGACGCATCATAGGCTTGCCGAACCGCGTCCGCTCCGCCCTGGGGTGATTGGGCCGTCTGCAGCACGATCTGGGGACCGTTGCCGGAGAAGGCATGCCGCAGCGCATGATTGACCTCGGCTGCTGTGACGTCCTTCGTGATCGTCTCGAATAGCGAAAGGTCTTCGGCGGGCGACGTGAAGACCTGATTGTCATTGACGCTCTTGGCCAGCATCGAAGCGATGTCGGTAGTCGTGCGCGTCGCGGCTCCGGCCGCAGCAGCCTGAAGAAACGAGCGATTTTCGAGGATTTCACGATCGAGTTCAGCCTGCCCAACGCCGAACTGCTGGATACGCCGCTGTTCCTGGTCAATGGTTGCGAGCGCCGCCTGCCATTTATCCGGCTCGGAATTCGCCGCGATCAGGACGATATGCGCGGAATCAAGAAGATCCTGGGAGCCGGCAACCGCACTGATGAAAGGGGCATCCGCCTTGCTGGCAATGGTGCTCACCCGGCGTTTGAGCACCAACAGGCCGAGATCTTCGATAAGCTTCGTGCGGCGCTTAGCAAATGTGTCAGGCGCGGTATCATGAGGACGCGTCCAGGCGATCTGCACTTCGGTCATGCCGCCAGGAACAGCGAGGACGTCGGCGCTTTCGCCTTTCGTCTGTAATGTGCCGGGATCCGGTTGTGCAGGCGTCGGACCCGCGGCCTTCCAGTCGCCGAAGCGCTGCCGGATTTCGATTTCCATGGCGACGGGATCGATATCGCCCACCACCATCAGCGTTGCCCGCTCCGGCCGGTAATTGGCACGGTAATAATCGCGGACGAGGTCCACAGGCGCATTGCTGATGATGTCGGTTATGCCGATCGGCGCGCGCATGGTTGCACGCCGGCCGGCGAGCAACGAATTCGTGATTCCGAGCCATGCGCGATATTGCGGCGTGTCGCATAGCCGCTCCTCCGACAGGATGACGCCGCGCTCGCGATCGAAAGCGCCGGCGTCGAGGGTCAACTCGCTCGCCGTCTCCCTCATCAGCATCAGACCCGTGGAAAGCGTGTCGGCATCGACCTCGGGAAGGTCGAGCTTGTACACAGTCTCGTCATAAGAGGTATGGGCGTTGGTATCCGCCCCAAAGGCTAGGCCCTTGCGCTGCAGGATACGGACCATCTCCCCTTCGGGGACATGCGTCGATCCCTTGAAGGCCATATGCTCTAGAAAATGGGCCAGGCCCTGTTGGTCGTCTCTTTCATCGAGCGAGCCGGAGCCGATGCGGAAGCGGATCGCTGCCTGACCGGGCGGCGTCGCATTGCGCATGATCGCAAACCGCATTCCATTGGCGAGCGTGCCGAAATGGACGTCGGAGTCGGCTCGAATGTCGCTTTGCGTTTGTGGCCAAGACGTGGACTGGGTATCCGCATAGGTCGATGACGCGAAGCTTGCGGCGAGCGCGATCGGCGCGAGAAACCGCCAGGCGGCTGAGTATTTTATTTCTCGAGACATTCTTGATCCTGGAGATGAATATTAAAGAGGGTGAACGGCGCTGATCCGACTATTCCGCAGGCTGCATCTTTTCAAAAGCGCTCGAACAGCGCGTTTTATCACCCGCGCAGTTGCGTTGAAAAACACGTCGCCATTCATCGAATTCACCTCTCTATTTCAGCCAAGATACGCTTTAAAGCGGTTCACGTGGTTTGTGGATAAACACAAGCAACAGTCGTGCCAGACGAGAAAGTCCTGTAAATACAATGTGCTTGGGTCGAAACGGCTATGCCGGATTTCTAACATTGTCGGACAGAGGCCATGTCGATGCGCGCACTGCAATGCGGCTGCGTTGGGTGGCGAGGCACAAGGGATGCCTAATGAGGGGACGAAGCAATAGCCTGACGGGCATACTCACCGTTGTCAGCGCCAATAGCGGCAATCTTGCCCAGGTGCTGCAGGTGAATGACACTCAGTTCGCCTCGCTCGCTACGCCACATTTCGGCGCCGTCGGCACACTTAGCGGCCAGATCTTTCCATTGGGCTTCGAGTTGGGGGCTTGTCTGGTTTCCCGACAGGCACTGCAAAGATCGGGTTCCATCTGTCAAATGCGATTCGACGATGTAATCGTTGCCGTCGGCCTAGAGGCTAGGAGAGCTTGCGGTCGACCCCTTTTTGGAGGGCTCTCCGCATCTTTTGCGGTGGAGGGTCGGACGCTGCCTGACAATGCTTGTTTGCAGAGCAGTCATTCTCTTTCGATCCCTAAAAAAATCACCTCTGTGCGTTCGGCGCGCCTGCAAGCCGCGGCGCCTTTAACCGACCCCGATCTGCAGCCGGACGCAAATAGGCGACAGAAAGAGCAATACCACAGGACGCTCTCTCCATTGCTGACCACATACTGACAGCCAAGGTACCGAATGGCTTTAGTGCGGACATTGACTTAACCGCGCACCGCCCCTCGTCCCTCGCACCTCATTTTATTTGGGGCTGCTCGAATTACTAAGCTGATCAAGCGACGGACTGCGCGACGACGGGAAGGAGTTGCTCAGTGCCGCTTCATGTTGTTTTCGTGCGCCAGCCGCTAGAACCGCCGCGAATTCGTCGCTGCTAACCTTATCGGCGGCTAAGACCAGCCGGATCAATGGGTCAGCCAGCGCCTCGGCCATCGTGAGTTCGTTGATCATTAGAACCTCCACATGTCACCGGCTTTTATAGGCACACCAATGTTACATGTGGATGAAATTACGTGGCGTCAAACGCTGGCTGCTAGAACAAATCCTGTTCAATCCGGGTCATATCCAGCGGCCCTGAAGTAGTTGGCGCATTCTGCGGGAGTGAATCGGGGTATCAAGCGCCGACTGCCTCCCACAGGGCATCGATCTTTCGCTCCGCCCTGCCTCGCAGCATGGCTTTCAATTTGGAGAATGCGCTCTCGATAGGGTTGAAGTCCGGACTATAGAGCGGGAGGAACATGAGCTTGGCGCCAGCACCTTCGATGCATCGCGAACACCTGCTTGCGCCGGCAGGTTATCCATGACGACCACGTCGCCAGTTCCGAGGGTCGGCAACATCACCTGCTCTACATATGCCACGAAGACGTTCCCATTCATCGCGCCATCGTAGACAAACGGTGCGGTCATTCCGCCGAGGCGCAGTGTGAAAGTCGTTGTTCCAGTACCCGTGGGGCACGCCGGCTCGGCATCGCCTGCCTCTGAGCGCACGGCCGCGCAGGCGTGCATCTTCGTGGATAAACCGGCTTCATCGATGCAGATCAGCTTCTCCGGATCCAGGTCCAGTTGAGCATCGAACCAAGCACGTCGACGCTTCAGGACATCCGGTCGATTTTGCTCCAGTGCATGTTAGTCTAAGCTAGCTGCATCGCGTCGAACCGCTTTCTGTGGCTGCGGCCCAGCAAAACAAAGATATCGAACGGTCGGCGTTCGTGCCAACTTGGGAAGGAGCATGGCACGATTTTAGCTGCACTCGTCGTTGCAGTATGAGGGATGGCTATGATAACGGCTCTGCGCGCAAGGCACCAACAAGAGACATCGGATGCACTACCGCATCAACCACCTCGGTCCGCAAGCTCGCTCGAGGAACAGCACGCACAGGAACCAGCTACAGGCTTCGAGTTAGAAAATATTGCAGATTAGGAAGACGAAAGCATTTCGGGACTGCAAATATGGCCGCAAAAAATCGATTAGCAACTTACGGAACTCGGGCGCTCGGTAACCCTCATAGCGATCAGCTTAGGCATCTCGACGGTCGCTGGACGTCTGGGAAGATTTGGGGCCGCCTCCTTGATGCTGAATTGGGTTCCGACCTCGGCTTTCCGGGCTTGATTCTCGGAGAACATGCTTATGAGATACCGGTATCGCTATTCGAGTCTGCAGACCTCCCGAAGCATTGGGAACGTCTGGACGCGTTGGAGGGAGAGCGATACCAAAGAGTCACCACGATAGTCGACGTCGACGGTGAACAAATCGAGGCTTGTGTGTATGCATTGGCGAGGAGACCGGTTGGTTGAAAGTGCCCCAAAGTCAGCCCAAGGTTACGGATATGACCAGGAGAGGAGCGCTGCATTCGGCCGCGAACGGTTTTAGGAGACGTCGTTAATTGCCGGGGAGTCATCGTTTAGTCCCGGGTTCTCGAAGATCTCTCCCGCCAACGACGTAAGCTGTTCGACGTCTTGCACGCCTCGTTTCCGCAACTCAATAATAACTAATGCAAGTCGGCTGACCGCAAGCGCGTCCTTCTCGACGTTGGATGCCCGACTGACCGCCTTAAGCGCTGCATTACAGAGGCGTAGGTCTTCGGGGGTGAAAGAAATTTCGCGAGTATCGACGGGCTTTACACTGTTCATGAAGGAGTTCAAAACCTGACGTCGCCGACATTGACCGTCGACTTGTTAAGGATGTGCCTGGTGTGCACAGGATGACCGCGGCCGGCCGCCAACTTGATATCCCCGGCGCCGCGTTTTAGCAAGGCTTGCGAGCTCCACCTGAAGCCGTGGTTCTTGTAGCGATCGGAAACGATCCCGCAATGGGTTCGCTTGTCACCATGCAGGTTTTAGCCGGTGTATGGGGCAACGATCTACTTTTCGCTGTGCGCCCGGGCGGCCCCCGACAAGCTGGCGCCTTCCGTCCTTTGCCTCAACCGACCACCGGCGTCGGTAACATCCCGAGCCCCTTTAACGGACGTCGATCCTATTGGCGCGGTCAGGCTGACGGTTTCCGAAAGACCCGCATTTGTTACTCGAATGGTTTCCATCCAAACCACAGATTAAATGTGCTGCGTTAGAAGGGAAAGATCCGTGCAATCGAGGTTTCACGAATAGTACAGGAGGGCATACATGTTTCGCGGTGCTCCAGTTTTAAAGAGAGTCGCCCGCGGTTACTTAGCGTCTCCTCCGATCACGAATCCGATCAGCTGGCGATGGAGTTTCGAGCCCTCACCCAGGCCACTCACAAAGCGGAACGGCTTGATCGCGCAATAAAACCGATTAGTCGAGGTACTATACATCCCGTAGCTCGGCGGCTTCGCCACCAAGCACTGTCCGCGGTCTATGGATAGTCAAGGTGAGGCTATTTGCGGCGAGGGCGTCGGCTCTGCTCGTTTTCCCACCGCGACCATATCGCTCGCCGATTATTTTCGAACGGTGCCCTCGCGATGCTCTTCTGAAAAAACGCTTTAGTGTTCGGTGGCAGGTCACGCGCTTCCTTGAAGCGGTTCTTTCTCGCCACCTTGCGAAACCTAATCCACCAACCTTCAGTAGCAATAGAGTCAGGCCCGGCCAATGCCCCGAAAGTTTCAAACTGATATTTCAAGCGCTGCGGGGAATAGCTGTAGTGCTCGTTGTTCTCTACCATGCGCGCATCGCCCCTTTCCACGCCGGATATGTCGGCGTAGATATTTTTTCGTGATCTCTGGCTTTCTCATCACCAACTTGGTCGCGGACCAGCTTGAGCAATCCAGGTTCAGCTTTCCCCAGTTTTATTATCAGCGTGCGAAACGGCTGTTGCCAGCAGCCTACGTGGTAGTTGCCCTGACGACAATAGCTGCGCCATTTTTGCTCTCGGACAGCAGCCTGAGAGAGTTTCGCGACCAAGTTCTCGGTGCACTCACTTTCTCGGGCAATATTGTGCTTTGGTTTCAGGGCGGCTATTTCGACGTATCCGCTGAAACGAAGCCCCTTTTGCATTTCTGGTCGCTGGCCGTCGAAGAGCAGGGCTACTTGCTGCTCTCGGCGTTCCTGGCTTTTTCTCCTAGAAGATGGTGGTTCCCGGGGGCTATTTTGCTGTTTATTGCTACCTTGCCTTGTGCTGTTATCTGGCGTTTTGGCATCCCTCTGCTGCTTTCTATCTGCTTCCTTCCAGGTTTTGGGAAATCGCGTTGGGGTCACTAGCAGCCTTGCTGTCAGTGACCCCGCGCATCGCTTCGGCGATGTCTTGGACGCGGCTCTCAGCGTTAGCGGTTCTCGTTTTTTCCGCTCTGGGTCTCGCGCATCCAGTAGTGGGCGCCGCTTTGGTTCGCATGGCGACTGCGGTGCTGCTCGTGATTCCCGGAAGGAACAACGGAGCAGTTCGAGCTATAGCTGGCGTGGGAAGAATCTCCTATTCCCTGTATCTGATCCATTGGCCTCTGCTCGTATACGTGAAGGCTCTTTGGCTAGCAGAGCCCCCGACTCTTGCGATTTGGTCAGCGCTTGTAGTTTCGTCCGTTGCGAGCTGGCTGCTCTGTCGGTTTGTCGAGGAGCCGCTGCGCCAAGGCACCCCGCCTGGTCTAAGGCTAGTCTCCGGGCTTACCGCCGCATCAGTTATTCTAGCGGTCTCGCCATCGCTAGCCATCGCAGTAACCGATAACAATGTAGAATTCGGGGAAATGCGTCGTATCAATTTCGGTCTTAGTAGCGCGTGCGACTTCATATCGCGACAGCCGCCTCAGGACATCCCGGAGCCCTGCCAGTCATCAAAAAAACCCGAAATGTTGGTGTGGGGTGACTCATTCGCAATGGCGTTGGTTCCGGGTCTTTCAGAAACGATCGGTAAAGCAGGGTTGGCTCAGCTAACGATGAGTGGATGCCTCCCGGCCATAGGTGTTGCCGCGATCACTAAAATATCGCCGTCACCATATTCGCGCGCATTTGGTGAGAGCTGCATACGCTTTAACGACAGTGTTCTGTCCATATTGGGGAAGCGGAACGACATTAGCACTGTAGCTATATCAAGCCCTTTTGACGCCTCCGTATCAGCCGATTTTAAAATGCTCGCTAGGACCAAAGATGGATTTGTGGAGAGCGAACCCTCCCTGGATATTGCGGTGGATGGGATCAAGGCTCTCATCGACGCTGTCCGCTCGTTGGGCAAGCGAGTTGTGGTGGTTGCGCCGCCGCCGGTCGGTAACTTTGACATTGCGGATTGCCTAGAGCGAAAAACAAGGGGAAGCCCCATTCTCGGACCTTACAGCAACTGCAAAATATCCCTCAGCGAATACCGTCAGAGCCGCGCCCGTACACTGGAGCTGCTAAATCAAGTTTCCTTGAAGGCCGACGTAGAGATTGTTTCTTTCGACGACTTTCTCTGCGATGGGATAACTTGCAGAACCGAAATCGACGGCAAGTTCCTCTATCGAGATAGTGGCCATCTCTCCTATGCGGGCTCGGTGACTATCGCTCGGCAAACAAAACTTGTCGAGAGGCTGATTGGGGCCGCACGTTAGACGCTTGTCGCAGCTGTGGCACCTCGAATGCGGAGAGGCGGCGACGAACATTTTCTTCCGAAGAGCGCCTGCGGCGCCTGACCGAGCAGCATTTGTCAATAAACTCCTTCGAACCGTCCGAGAGTCGATACTGATCAATACGGCCGCGACAGCAGGGTGATGGTATCCGTCGCCGTTTAGCTGCTGACGTGCCACTGCGAATTTCCTCCAGAATGGATTAGAGTAGGCCGATTAAAGGACGGGCCATGAAGACGCAGCGATTTGCGTAAGAGCGGATTATTGCGGTGTTGAAGGAGCAGGAAGCTGGCGCGAAGGCGTCGGCATTGCAGCGTCGTTCGAAAAGCGGCAGCTCCCGTGCTAAGCGGCGGCCGGAGAGGGTAAATGCGCGACGGACTGTTCAACGAAGGCCTATTCTTCAGCCTAGATCGTGCCCGAAGCGCCATCGCTGAATGGGCAGCCGTTATAATCATTTCCGGCCGCACTCATTGCTCGGTTATCAGACCCGGCAGTTATGCGGGTTGCACGCACCGCGCCATTTGGCGAATTCAAAACCGGCGGAGCTCTAATCGCCGCTGGATTAAAGCTCAGTGGTACGTCAACGGTGCTAGTGCGCGTCGGTGCTTCTTTTGATGAGCGATGAACAAGATTTGATTTATATGCCAACAAATGCAGACGGTGATGACTGTTGCAATCGATCCGACATCGACCAGCATCGGTTTTTTGGACGCCGGATCAGCGAGCATGTTTACTCTGAGGAAGAACTCTGCGCCCGCCACAATCGGGCGTAAGAATCAGCACTCTTCAACAGCTCATCGTGCGTTCCCTCAGCGATGACCCGCCCCTTGTCCAGGACTACAATTTTGTGTGCGCCACGAACGGTCCTCAACCGATGAGTGATGACGATGATGGTTTTCCCGGTGCTGGAAAGATCCTCAACAACCCGCATGACAAATTCTTCCGCTGCGGAGTCCAAAGAAGAGGTCGCTTCGTCAAGGATTAGAACCTCGGGATCGCGATAAAGGGCGCGAGCTAATGCGAGGCGCTGCTTTTCACCTCCCGACAGGCGTATACCGTTATCGCCTAGCTGCGCCTGGAAGCCCCCGGGCCAGCGCTCGATGCACTGCCGTAGCCCTATTTGATCACAAATACGTACGATTTTCTCGAACTGGACGTCGAAGTCGCCTAAGGCGATATTTTCGATCACGGAACCGGAGAAGACGTCGATTGATTGCGGTACCGCAGCTACCACCCTTCGCAATAATGCGCTCGAGAGGTCTTGGAGGGCATATTGGCCGATCCGGATGCATCCATCCTCAAGCTGATAGACATTCTGCAATAAGGCCGCAAGAGTACTTTTGCCCGAACCGCTCTCCCCGATCACGGCCGTCACCTCTCCCTTGCGAAACCAGACGCTGAGATCCTTAAAAAGCACTGGCTGCGCGCCATAGCGAAACGTGACGTTCTCAAGGCAAATATCGCCGAGACCGATCTCCGTAGCATCGATGCCGCTGCACCTTGCTGGCTCCAGTTCGAGGATCTCGAAAAGTCTGTCCGCCGCGATAAACGCGTCCTGAACGACGCGGTTGGTCTGGAGCAGGCGAGCGACTGGTCGGGTGACATAGCCAAGCAATGTATAGCAGGACAGCAATTGGCCCGGTGTGATGGCCTGTTCGAGCACCAGCGTTGTTCCGAACCACATTAGCACGATGGTAAAAAGGACCGACAGGAATGCCGAAGCGTTGTCGCCGCAGATTGCGATCAGGCCGGAGCTGTAGACGGAATGCAGCATCTTTACGAAGCGGGTCTCCATCTTAAAGATTGCGAAGCTCTCAACGCCGGAGGTCTTGATGGTAGAGACGGCTCCGAGTGATTCCACCAGTTGCGCCTCGAGATCGGCAGCATTCTCCATGATGACACGCTGAAGATTCCTATTCATCCCATTGATGGCCCAATATGCGAGGAGGTACATTGGGATGGAGAGCGCCACGATCAAAGCAATCTTCCAGGAATAAATGAACATCAGCCCGAACGAGAACAGTACCATCAGCACGTCGACAAACATGTTTATCGAGACGTCGTTCAGGAAGCTCCTGATTTTCACCGCGTCGTTCATGCGCGACACGATTTCGCCCATTCGCATGCTGTCGAAGAACTTCTGGGGCAGGGCCAGGATGTGATTGTAATAGCCGAGGATCAGGTAAACGTCGATCTTTTGCCCCGTCTGAAGGACCAGCCGACCTCTAAGGAGGTTGATCAGGATCTGTATCACGAGGATAAGCAGCATTGCGATGCTCATCAAATTGAGCAGGTTGCGGTTGCCCGCTGGGATCACATGATCAACGATATTCTGTACGTAGATCGCCGTGGAGAGACTGAGGATCGTCGTCACCAGCGCGCCGGCGAGAGCCTGCGCCATCACCGTCCTGTGTGGCGCAAGTAGACGGGCGAATCGGACGAACGGCGACGTGGTCTCGTCGCGGCGATTGAACGTGTCTGCAGGAACCAGCAGAACCAGGACGCCGGTCCATTGCTCCATGAATTCCTGATGCGACACTTTGCAGATTTCGCCATAAGCCGGGTCCATGACGGTGACCCAATTGGCGTCGATCGCGTAGACCACTACGAAATGGTGCAGGACCTCCTTGACGACGACGTGCGCGATAGCGGGCTTAGGGATCTTGTGCAGGCTGTCGAAGCCACCTTTGACGCTCTTAGCGACGAAGCCCAGCTTCTGCGCCGCTTCCGTGAGCTCCAGCATACTCGTACCGGAGCGGTCGGTCGACGCATACTGGCGGATGCGCGCCAATGGCAACTTGTAGCCGTAGAAGGCTGCGACAGAAGCGAGGCTGGCGGCGCCGCAATCCGTGATGTCGCGCTGCTTGAACTTAACTGCCTTATTCGACATGGAAGCTCGCTGGCTGTTGGGACAAAATTAGCGCCCTGACAGCATCGGATTAAGCCAATCGTCTGCCTGATCATAGAGCAGTTGCAGGAGAGTGCGATTGGCCAACAGAAAGCGGGCCCGCACGGTCATGCCTTTCTTCAGGTGACCGATGGCTCCGCTCTTTAGCGCGAGATCACTGCGAGAGAGCGCGCAGTGGACCTTGAAGACCGAGTTCCCGTCATGCAGAGTGAAGTCCTGCGCCACATCGAGCACCGTTGCTTCGATGACACCCCATTGATTGTAGTTAAAGGCATCCACTTGGAGCCGCACCGACTGACCAGCCTGCACAAAGCCAATGTCGTTGGGGGAGACGTAGATTTCCGCCACCAGTTCGTCGTTCGGCGAGATCCAGGCAACGGTTTGCCCCATCGGAACATAGCTGCCGGGCGCGAGGCCGGAGAACTGCTCGAGAGCGCCCGACACTGGGGCACGGATGCGGTGCAGGTCTCGTTCGTTCTCGAGCTGATGCAAGGTGGCCGTGAGTTCCTTTAGGCGTAGGCTAGCGTCAAAGAGCTGCTGGTTCCAATCGGCGGTTTTGCGTCGCGCGAGGATCTCCCCTTGGACCTCGATGCTTTGGAGAGCGAATGCCTTCTCCTCAACGGCCTTCGCAGGCGCCGCAGCAGCCGAGACAAGGCGCTTTGCGCGGTCGAGTTCCGCCGCGGCGTTACTGCGAGCATATTGGTTCTCGCGCAGCAGGTTGAGAAAATGCACCCTTTCAGCCGTCGCGAAGTCGGTTTGGAGGGGGGGTGAGACACTGGGCCTTGCGACGGAGGAGATCAGCGTTTGGAAGTCATGGGCAAGATCGCTCTTGGCATGAATGTCGGCTAAAACCGCGTTGAGCTTTTCCTCAATAACCTCATCGTCAAGGGCGAGGAGATCCTGCCCCTTAGCAACAACATCGTTCTCAAAGACAAGGACACGGGAGATGCGTCCGGAGACGGGCGCTATCAGGGGCGTCTTCTCCACGATGGGGCGAATAGTACCGGCACTCTGCACAGAGACCGGTATGGTGACGAGTGGCAGTGAGGCAAATGCCGCGACCACGAAGAGCAAGATCGCCTTATAAATGCCCAAAGATCGACCTGATCGTCGCGACAATATAGTTTCTGCGGTGCAGCTGGCCGTTTCAGCAGAAAGGGGAACTGCTCTGTAGTCACTAGAAAGCATCGAGAGCCAGCGCCCTTTGTATCAATCAAAGAAGTAATGGTCCAAGGCAGCGCCCCCGATGCTCGCAGCCACGAAGCCGACAAACGCGGCAATTGCGAATGGTATTTGCCAAATACCTCCAGAGATTTCAGCTGCTTCTTGAGGATTTAATTCAGTTACACGATAGGCTGCCGTGTCGATCTTCATTGGTTTTCTCCTTTCAAGAGATGCTTCTTCGGGGCAGTCACGTGATAGGCTGCCATGTCACTCTTCATTGTTGTCTCCGCTCCAGAGATGAAGTGAGAAGATGCTAAGGTCCCGTCGGGAGCTCCTGGCGGCGCGCAATAAAAAGGTTCAAGATTCGTGCCAATGCAGAAAGAGCGAAGAGCATCAGAGAACTGTTCTGCATGCTATTCAATGGCTGCCCCCCAGAGCGCTGCGACGTGCCAAACCGCACATCACCGTCTCAAGCACGACAAACCCGACTAAGGGTTCTGAATGAACGTCCTGACCAGGAGTCGACAGCCACTGTCGCAATGGCTTTATAAAGGACTTGCCAGGGTAGGATTGCCGTCGAGACCAGGGAAAGCCCAATCTAATATGACGGACCGCAACGTGCGCGTGGCATGGCCCAGATGATGCGACGTGGCAGATAATGCAATCAGACGAATGCGAAGTCCCACCCTGTCAGATGCATATTTGGCAAGGTCGGCCACAGCTGCACACCAGCAAAGTGGACCAACGCATCCACGCTGTTTTCCAAGGTGACATGGGCCAAATTCGCAGTGTTCTCCATTGCCGTCGTAGACAAGCACGCGTTGTCGGCAGCCTCGCTTGAAGTTGCACGTGCGGCGGCAGGGTTACGCATGTATCATGCCAATAAGATGATATGCGCGGAGCCATTGTCCTATGTCGGACGTTGTCAAAAGTATAACGTTGCGATTGGATTTCAGCGTTCGGTCATGGACGTCACAATCCGAATGCCGCCATAATGGCATTTGAGCTTAAATGTCTTTCGGCATCTAAACCAAGGACAGCTCGTTTTAGCGACTTCGATGATACGCAAGTCCTGGATCTTCAACTTGGCTGGCATGACCTTTGCCTCTCCGATTTAAAGGCGGCGGGAACGCGCGCGTCCGGCTTTCCACGAGGGGACGCCTTGATGCCTGGCGACGAAAAGCACTCCCCTTAAGCGCAGAACTTCATTTGATCGAAGGAAGACCAGACGTGAGATCTGGACATGACAAGCCGGACTGGAGACGAAAGTCATTGCGCGCGGAGTCATCGATTTTCGTCTCGAAAAAATATAGTGGGGCGCATTTGCCTTGGTATACCATCTACCCAACGATACAGGAGTTTTCTTCAGAAGTCGGCGCCCACACTTATGAGCAATGGCTGAGAAGCCTAGAAGCTGATGACGCTGTTTCGCTCTATCTTCACATTCCATTCTGCCGCTCGATGTGCTGGTATTGTGGTTTTCCGACTAGCATCACTCGTCTGGATACTTTGATCATCAATTATTTAGCAGGGTTGCGTGAGGAGATCCGGGTGGTCGCGGAACAAACGCCACAGGCACTACCGGTGAGGGACGTGCACTTCGGTGGCGGATCCCCGACCATCATGCCGCCGGCAGACTTCCTGTCGCTAATGGAACTCCTGCGCGGCTGTTTTGCGTTGGAGAACGCGGCAAACATCGCTATCGAGGTCGACCCCCGCACGTTCACCATCGATATGGCCGAAGCCTTAGAAAAAGCCGGTGTAAACCGCGCAAGCGTCGGTGTGCAGAGCTTCGATCCCATCGTACAAAAAGCGATCAACCGGGTTCAGAGCGAGGCGCAAGTGATGACTGCCGTCGAAAACCTGCGCCTGCATGGAGTAGGGCGCATCAATCTCGACCTGATGTTTGGTCTGCCGTATCAAACAGTCCAGTCCTGTCGCCAGAGCGCGTTGTTAGCTATTGCGATGCGTCCCGACCGCCTCGCGGTTTTCGCTTATTCTCACGTTCCGTCCTATAGAAAAAAT
>NZ_HF536778.1:491748-543330 GCF_000312665.1 Rhizobium mesoamericanum STM3625
AAAAAATCAGCGATTGATTGACAGATCAGCGCTGCCCGATTTAGCCGCGCGCGCTGAGCAGGCCTCAGTCATGGCCGATACTCTAGTTGCAGCCGGCTATCTGCAAATCGGGCTCGACCATTTCGCCTTGCCGCATGATGAGCTTGCACTAGCGCACAGAACAGGTCGTCTGCGGCGCAATTCGCTTGGGTACTCCGCCGAAACGCGCCAAACTGTGATTGGCTTCGGCGCGTCGGCCATCGGTCGTTGCCGCGAGGGTTACGTTCAAAACGAACTCACACAAAGCTTTTATAACCGACCCATTGCGTCCGGCCACCTAGCGACGTCAAGAGGCTATCGTCTAACCATCGAAGATCGCGTACGGGCCGCAATCATCGAGCAACTCATGTGCTACTTAGAGGCAGACGTACCAGCAATCTGTACGGCTCACGGATTTGATCCGATCCATTTGCGTAGTTCAGCTAAGCAGTTGGACATTCTGGCGGAGGACGGGATAGTTGATGTCGACGATGGTTTAATCCGTGTGCGGCAGGAATGTCGCTTTGCGCTTCGCGGTGTCGCTGCCGCATTCGATGCTTTTCTTGGCCGCCCGTCCCTCTAGAGTGTGGCTCCAATTAGCGGTTCTCCTCGTGTGCGTCACCTGCTGGCATAGGTGTCGAGCAATGCCTCGCAGGCCATTCATTCTTCAGCCTCGGCTCTAAGAGCTGCGCCATAAAGTCGAGTTTACAGAGCAGCCTTGGAGGTTCTTCAGATCGACGTCATTATCCTCAAGCTCGGCGTAGGTGAAGTGGTCCGCTGCCCGTTCGTAGTGATCTCCGCATCGAAATCCCCGCACTTGTCGATGAACTTCCGACAGGCCTCGTCTCGGTCAGCCTGGAATCTGGCGATGACTTTCTCTTCCTGGAGCCGATCGACCGCGACCGTTTCCAAGATCACGGATTCTCCATCTCGGAGACGCCAATTCTCGATCATCTTCAGACCGCGGACGTGGTCGTCGGTCTTGGGGAGCAGGCAAACCCCGTTCTGCAGATACCTGCGACCCGCTTTGCACCGGGTTCGGGCGGGACTTTGTAGGTCAGCAGCAGCCAGGATGACGTAGCCATAGCTGCATTCCAATGTTACGGCTTTCACAAAACAGTGTGCGGGAGCTTTAAATTCCCCCGCGATGAAGATGGTACTGCTCACCTGCCATCTTCTTCGCCTGGGGCTGCTGCGCATGCATCCAATCAGCCGCTTGCTGCGCCTTGCTCGCGGCGGTGAAGATGGCCCTGGGGTCGTTCTTCAGGACCTTGAGTAATCAGCACCAGCGCAAGGAGGACGGCGACAAGCCGTTGCGCGGACGCGCCGGGCGTCGCGCGCTCCGACCACGCCGGTATGGAGCCCAGCGCGGCAGGCCAGGCCTGCGCTCTCGTTCTTTGTGCGGGTTGGGATCAGCTACAGAGTTGCGCAGCTAGTGCCGCCACACCTTCACCGCAGAGATCAGAAGAATGATTGCCAAGGCCGGAAGCAATATCGCATTCGGAACAATGCCGAGCAGTAGACCGCCGATAAATGTGCCAACGATCGATCCTGCCGCCATCACCAGCATGAACGTCTTGTTCCGGCCGATCACCGAGAAGCTCTGATCCCGGCTGTATCGCGTGAAGCTCACCAGCATAGTCGGCAGACTGACGGCGAGTGAGAGACTACCGGCGAGTTTGACTTCCGCCCCAAACAGAAGGACAAGCGTTGGGATCAGCAGTTCACCTCCGGCGACGCCGAGCAATGCCGCGACGATGCCGATCATGAAGCCTGCAATCACCCCTGCGACAAGTTGGACCGCTCCCGTTAACAATGGCTGGCCCGCTGTCGCGGCGTGCCCGAGGACCAGGACAATCGCGATGGCCACGAGTATGATCGCAATGACCTTGTAAAGGGTCTCTGATCGAAGCCTCGTCGCCCAGCCCGCCCCGAACCAAGCGCCGATCAGGCTGCCCGCGAGAAGATTGACTACGATCGGCCAATTGTCGGCGATAACACTAAATGGCACGGTTCCAGCGCGAAAGGGCAGCGCGGTCGCGACGACGACGAGGCTCATGGCCTTGTTGAGAATGACCGCCTCAAGGGCCGCGAAATTGAAGAATCCAATCAGGATCGGAAGTCGAAACTCGGCGCCACCAAGGCCGACGAGGCCGCCGAGAGCGCCAATAATGGCCCCTCCACCGAAAGCAGCAGCAACATGACGGGACAAGGATGAATTGGCGGTGTCAGACATGGACGTTATGTATGCACAGATATTACGACGGTGGATAGTGGATATAGGGTGGAAGCGCCGCGAGTAACTATGCCGCTGTCGATGCACCGCCGATGTTGTTTAGGATCCTCGAATGCTCTCTTGAGTTCCTGGTGCAGAACTGCACGCCTGCGACGGCCGCTTCTCCTTCAACAGATTCTTGGCCTCGTCTGCAGCACGAGCCCATGCTGCCCGCTGCCTGGCGGGAATCTCAACACCTCAATCGCCTTTTGACCCCTGCCACGCCGGCACCGGTGGTCGGAGGCCGATCAGCGCGGCGATGCGCTGGCAACCCTCGTGAAACCCGACGCGTTCCAGACGCGACATCAGGGAAAACACGTGGCCTTTTTCGTCCCCGAGCGGGTCGAACCGGCCGCGCCCGTCATGCGTAGCAATGATGATCTCACTTCCGCGGCGATACTTCATCGCCCGCCTGGTGCTTTCTCTGACGTCAATTGCAAATCTCGGTTCCATGTCGCGTAGCATGTCCGATGTATCACAATGTCGGACATGCAAGACGGCGGGTTAGATCGATTGCGCTGTATCAAAAAAGAGAGTTTTGTTTTTGGCAGGCATTTTGCGCGGAGCCATTTGCAGGTGCGCAAGAGCAACGATAATGTGCGGAGAATGTCGAAATGTCAGAAAATTGCTTTCCGCCGCCGGGGCCTGCATCCGATCTTTCTCCAGTAGGACGATCCCGATGCAGACGAATTAAGAGGTCGTACAGGAATAGTCGAGCGAAGGCTGCACAGGGGCTTGCCGCGGTTCCCTCGCGCGGACGCCCAACTCTACATTCGTTCCAACCCGGCGAGATCCTCGATGTCCATAAAGGCGCTGTCACGGCAACTGCGGGAGGGGCTGATGATTCATGATGAAATGGATTCACTGGCGCAGGAAATCCGCGTCCCATATTAGCTCAGAGCCGGCTGGGCCTGGCCTATTCCGCTATCAGCGACAAAGAACCGCAATTCTTCGCAGGGAAGGAAGGCGGCCTGCAGGCAAGCCGCCTGGCCGACTTCTCCATCAGCATCGGCGGCCGGTAAGGCCCGAGGACTTGCGAACCTCGTTGTGATCGAAGCTCTCGATGTGCTCGGTTTGCGGCCCATCAAAATCCTGTTCACTACGATGGCTGCCGCCTTGATGGCGACCACCGCCTTTACTGCGGATCCGATCCCCGCAGACCTCAGAGCAATGGCGCTGGCTACCTTCAAGGCGTTGCCATCCACCACGCCGGCAGTCGTCAACAACCCGATCACACCGGAGAAAATCGTCCTAGGCAAGGCACTGTTCTTCGATCCACGCGTCTCGGCGTCAGGCGTTTTCTCATGCAACTCGTGCCACAACCTGGCCACTGGGGGCGACGACAATCTTGAAACCTCGATCGGCCATGGTTGGCAGAAGGGACCGCGCAACGCGCCGACGGCACTGAACGCTGTCTTCAATATCGCGCAGTTCTGGGACGGTCGCGCCGAAGACCTGAAGGCTCAGGCCAAGGGGCCGGTCCAAGCCAGTGTCGAAATGGCCAACACACCGGGTCAAGTCATTGCCACGCTCAAATCGATGCCGCAATATGTCGAGTGGTTTAGTGCAGCTTTCGCGGGTGACGCCGATCCCGTCACCTTCGACAACTTCGCCAAGGCAATCGAAGCCTTTGAGGCGACACTTGTCACGCCGGCTCCATTCGATGCCTTTCTCAATGGCGATGACGCCGCAATGACTTCCGAACAGAAACAGGGCCTGACGCTTTTCATGGAAAAAGGCTGCTAGTCCTGCCATGCCGGTACCAACGTTGGTGGGAATGGCTATCACCGTTTTGGCATTGTTGAAAAGCCCAGCGTCGGCGTCCTGCCGGAAAAAGACAAGGGCCGTTTTGCCGTCACCAATACATCCGACGATTTATATGTTTTCCGCGCAGCTCCGCTGCGCAACGTAGCACTCACGGCACCTTACTTTCATTCGGGTAAGGTTTGGGATCTCAAACAGGCCGTCGCCATCATGGGGACCACCCAGCTCGGCGAAGCATTGAAGGAAGAAGAAGTCGACCTGATCGTTGCCTTCCTTAATTCGCTGACCGGAAAGGTACCAGAGGTCGCCTATCCCCTTTTGCCCGCCGAGACGGGGGGAACACCCCGCCCTGTGTGGATAAAGGAGGGGAGTAGGGGCTCTATCGGACGATAGGATCTAGGACTGAGCTATCAGACGTGCCGTAGAGGCGGCCGTACATTCCTACGACCTCCTTCTCGGTCAGGCTAGCTACACAGTCAGCCGTAAATCTCGCTACGTTTTCCTCTGCTATCTCCCAAAGATAGCGAAGCTTCACGGGGAGAAATGTCGGATAAGTGCCCTTCGATTCTGAGTATATTGCCTCATATAGAGATCGCAGAATGTTCTTTTGACCGTGCTGCTGGGCGATTAGTGGCGGGCTTTTAATGATGAACTCTCTGAAGATCTGCTTTAATAGGATGACCGTCGTCTGCTCGTCTTCACCAATCCTGACTTCTTCCGGCGACACCACCTCCGCAGCTTTGATAAAACGGCCAATTAGTGTGGAAGTGAGATTTCTGAGCTGTAGGCGCTGATCCTTGCTACCTACGTAACGCTCGTAAAGAAGACTGTCGTAAAACTGGTTAAAGAACTCGAAGAGCCGGTAGAGAGTCGGACAATAGCTGCTCCGCATTAGGCGGCGCGTTATGCCATTTTTCGGCGGCGGCGTCGACAATTTGGTCGTGCGCTCCGAAGACCTCAATCCAAGGTATGGCCCCGCAGCGATGGAAATCCTCTAGGTCGTGCACTGAGTAGGCGATATCATCCGCCCAATCCATGAGCGCCGCCTCGACTGTCCTCTTGTCGCCACCATGGAATTTACGGACGAAAACAAAGGCCTCTGCATCAACCTTGTAGGCAGACCACTTAAAGGTTTTGTTCTTGTCCTTGCGATCACGCAGCCAGGGATATTTTAGTGTGGCTGCGAGCGTAGCTCTCGTTAAATTAAGGCCATTATGTTCTGGAAATCTGAGCGCGAGGGTGGTGAGAATTCGAAAGGTCTGGGCGTTGCCTTCGAAACCGTCCTGATCGTCACCGGAGACTAGCTGATCCAGCAACGATTCACCCACGTGGCCGAATGGCGGATGCCCCAAGTCGTGCGCGAGGCAAGCAGCTTCCACCACCTCTGCGTCGATCACGCTAGCGAATTTTGGATACTCATCGATGCAGCGTTGAGCTAGGCGTCGCCCAACTTGTGCAACCTTCAGGGTGTGCTGCTGCCTGTTGTGAAAAACTTCCTGCTCGCCGGCGCGCACCACTTGCGTAATTCCGGCGAGACGGTGAAAGGCGGTAGAGTAAAGTATTCGGTCGCGATCTCTTTCGAAGTCATTCCGTTGGTCGGTTTTGGTAGCTTCGTAAAAACGCTTCGAACGATCGTTAGCTGTCCACATGCTTAGGCGGCTTCGGACACCCGACCCAAGGTAAGCCGCATCCGGCTGTCGATTTCGATATAGCCTTTGTCCAGCGCAGATTGAACAGCGCGCTGCAAAGTCCGCTTGTCCTGGTGAACGGCCTTCGCCAGCTCGGATGGACGTATCGTGCCTCCGGCCGCTCTAATGGCCCTTACGACTTGATCGATATCGTTCGACATTCCAGTGACCCCTTAAAAAGAGTTGCGAACCAAGCCTAAAACAAACTGTTTTAGAATTGGTAAGTTCCCAATTTTGTTCTGCTTCCCTTGGCCCAAGCTGTTTTGCCCTCAGCTCGTTACAAAATGGATACCACTAGGCTACCTGCCGGACAAGCCAATGGAACAGAAATCACACTACACCAAATGTGGTGCCGCGATAGATCAAATGAATGGCCCATGTTGTCGCAGCGGCAACATTTTTTGCCCCACAAAAAACAGCGCCTGCTTCGGTTGAGTGAAATTCATCAACGAAATCAATGTTAATTTCTGTCGGTGGTGCCCCATGCCGGTGTCGTACCAGGGAAGCACGAGGCCCGCGCCTTTTCCCTTCTTTGGACAGATGCCACCCTCAGCGTCGACTTCTAAGATCGCTATCGGCCAAAAAGTACTGGGCTGAAGTGTCGATCCTGTATTTTACCCCGTGCATTAAAATCGGGGCCAGGCTCTCTACCCAAGGGCAGAGCTCCATCTTCTTGGTAAACCAGCGTACGCGTTTGTCGCCTCGGACAGGTCGCTGATGCCCACCAGCCGATCGACCGGACGCACCTGGTCCAAAAATCGCTTTCGCTCGGCTATCATTGCTGCTTTCTTATCTGTTTGTCTCAAAAACGCAGTCAATCTTCAATCACGTGAAATAAATGGCAGTGGGTTAAGACAAGTTACGCAAAGCATCGGCGGATCATAACAAATGGACCTCCGACTTTCCAGCAGTGACCAATGGGGATTTGAAGTTCACCACAAACGTTTAACGGCGGGGAGCGTGTCAAACACCTCGTCCGCTGAAATCAACGCCGTCCCAAAATCCAACGCACTGGCTGCCAAAAGACGGTCGAACGGGTCGCGATGTTCCCACGCAAGAGTCGCCACTTTCAAACAAATCTCCGGCGCCAGTGCGGCAACTCTGCCGCCTTGTTCTACCAGCAAGCTCGGCAAATGGTTGATGAATGGCTCCATCTCCGGCCACTTGCCGATACGAACCTTCTGTCCGATCTCGAAGAAGCTTATCGGACTGACGAAAACGCTGTCGGCGTCCGTAATTAGCGCGGTTGCTTTGGCAGATAAACGCGAATCGCCGGTCAGCGTCCATGCCCATGTGTGAGTGTCGAGCAATACAGCCGTCACTCTGCCCCTTCCCAAAGCGCCAATTCATCCTCACTCATAGGCTCGAAGAAATCTGGTCCATCTCCTGTGACCTTGTCTTTCAGTAGCCCGATGGTGAACCTGTTTTGCGTGATGGCAACGATCCGGGCAACAGGAGTCTTACCCTTGGCGATGACAACTTCTTCGCCAGCCTTCGCCGCCTCAATAAGTTTGGACAGGTTCGTCTTGGCGTTATGGATTGTAACCTGCATGGAAACCTCGGTTAGCTAAGTTAGACTGCTTTTTCATCTAAAATCCAGTCTCACTGGCATAGTCCCTACATACGCATGGTTCATCCGCTGTCGTATTGTTCGCATTGATTCGGCCTCTGTCCAGATCACCGGGATCGGTCATAGCTTATGAAGACACGATCCGTTGGCAACAACGATTGGCAATTTTGGTTATCGCGGGGGCCCAGTACGCAGCAGCTTACGACAGGAATCTAACCCTGCCGATCTCATACCACCGGCCACTAGTTGAGACTAGGTGGTCAAACCTTCGATTTCCATGAGGCGGTGGTGATCGTTGCGGTTGGCGGCGCGGTAAGGGACGGCCGTGCGGGAACTGAATCTCACGTTGCGATGGTCCCCGTAGGTTCAGCTTTTCCAAGAGCACTAAAACATCGGCTTGATATCGAGGCGTAAGCAAACCTGTCCGGGCATCAGTTCGCCATCGGAAGCCGTTCTGTGGCTTCCCAATTGGCGTTTCGTTCACCGCAATGGCCCACGACAGTACCCTCGCCGCCGCGGCAGGGTGCTTGCAATGCTGTCCGACCGCACTCGCAACCTGCCTATGTGAGTTCTTCAGCGTTATGCTTGATCGCGATTCTGTTCGGGAACGACGCCGCAATTTTCTCACGAGTCATGGCAGCTACGCGAAGAGGCGCCCATGGAAAAACTATCGGTGCGTTATCAACGATGCAAATGAGAGTGAAGTACGAACCAGGTCGAACGGCATCGTGTCGCGGACCCGACAAACCGAAGTGGTCGCTGCGACGAGCGTCTTCTTAGGAAAGCGGGCAGGGGAAATCAACCAACGATGGCGGCGCGGCCCGCGGCGCAGGTTCCATGTGGGCGTTGTGGTTACAGCTTCTATTCCGCCACGGTTTGTTGGAACGCGAAGGAGCTGATGGAACGTGTTTGCCATGGGTATGGCAGAATAGACAGCTCGAGTCCGTGAGGGGGAGGCGGACGTCATGGTGTTGGCTGATTTCGCAAACCTCCCTCATGCACTCCGCCTGCAGGCCATGTGGGGAACCGATGCGCTTCACTGTACGCACCGTGGCGCGGGCGAGGGTACTTCGCCGCGCGGTGATGGGTGGGTTGATGCAACAGGCCATAGCGAACGGCCAAATATCATTGGCAAATGCTTTGAGATCAAAGACGTTTGAGGAGCATGGCGCCTGGCGTCGGTTTCGTTCCGACGCTCTAAGGCGGCGCAGGCGCTTGAACGGCATTTGGCAGCCAAGGAGTCCTCGCTGGTGGAAAAACAAAAAAGAGCGCGATCTGGAAAACCAGACCGCGCTAATCCGCACTGGTGTGCGGCAGTTGCCCTGGAGGCATTATTCAGCTGGCTGGGCGGACGTCGCTTTGGTCTCAATCGGCGCTTCGCCTGCAAGCGCGGCGCGAAGCTGCGCCTGGTGGAGCTCGCCTTCCCACTTCGCCACGACCACCGTCGCGACCG
Source organism: Rhizobium mesoamericanum STM3625 (assembly GCF_000312665.1). Taxonomy (GTDB): domain Bacteria; phylum Pseudomonadota; class Alphaproteobacteria; order Rhizobiales; family Rhizobiaceae; genus Rhizobium; species Rhizobium mesoamericanum. The sequence goes on from NZ_HF536778.1 coordinate 500,517, forward strand.
CGTTACCGACAATATTGGTCATTGCGCGGCATTCGGACATGAAGCGGTCGATGCCGAGGATCAGCGCCATGCCGGCGACCGGTACGGACGGAACGACCGAAAGCGTCGCGGCGAGCGTGATGAAGCCTGCGCCGGTGATGCCGGCAGCACCCTTTGAACTCAGCATAGCGACGAGCAAGAGCAGGATCTGATTGCCGTAGGAAAGCGGGGTGTCGGTCGCCTGGGCGATGAAAAGCGCCGCCAGCGTCATATAGATGTTGGTGCCGTCGAGGTTGAACGAATAGCCGGTCGGAATGACGAGGCCGACGACCGAACGCTTGCAGCCAGCCTTCTCCATCTTGTTCATGAGGCCCGGCAGTGCGGCTTCCGAGGACGAAGTGCCGAGAACGAGGAGCAGCTCCTCCTTGATGTAGCGGATGAGCGCCATGATCGAGAAGCCGTTGTAGCGCGCCACAGCGCCGAGTACGACGAAGACAAACAAGAACGAGGTGAGATAGAAGGTGCCGATCAGCATGGCGAGGTTGGCGATCGAGGCGAGGCCGTATTTGCCGATAGTGAACGCCATGGCGCCGAGGGCACCGATCGGAGCAGCCTTCATCAGGATCGCCACCAGCCGGAAGATCGGCAGCGTCAGCGCCTGCAGGAAATCGACAATCGGCTCGGCCTTCTTGCCGACCATGGCGAGCGAGATGCCGAAGAGCACCGAGATGAACAGGACCTGCAGGATGTCGCCGTCGGCAAAGGCGCTCGTCAGCGTCGTCGGAATGATGTTCATCAGGAAGCCAGCGATCGACTGCTCATGCGCCTTTTCCGCATAGGTGCTGATCGCCTTACTATCGAGTGAAGCAGGGTCGATATGCATCCCCACACCCGGCTGCACGACATTGGCGACGATGAGGCCGACGACGAGCGCGAGGCTCGAGAAGGTCAGGAAGTAGATCATCGCTTTGCCGGCAACGCGGCCGACCTTGGCGAGATCGCTCATGCCGGCAATGCCGGTCGCGACCGTCAGGAAGATGACCGGCGCGATGATCATCTTAACGAGCTTGATGAAGGCGTCGCCAAGCGGCTTCAGCTGAGTGCCGAGCTCAGGATAGAAATGCCCGACCAGGATACCCGCGGCGATCGCCGCCAGGACCTGAACATAGAGATGGCGGTAAAATGGTATCTTGCCGCGGACCGCCGCGGGATGTTCGATGATCATGATATCCTCCGCGTGGGCGCCAAGTCCAGCAACGCGCCGGGCCTCCCAGGTCGCCGTCCGAAGATCGACAGCCGCGGCTGCTTGTAGAGCAATCAAGCAATCAATGTGCCAACTGACCCACGACGAGGAGCGCTAGCTATGTGTTACGCGCTAAATTGTAGCCTAATGCATGCGGCTTCGCAGAAACGCAGAGGTTCATCGAGCGAAATGGGAAAGCTGGCACGATACCTGTCAAAACGTCTTTCGATGGAGGTAATCCCACGCGTTGGCGACGAGTTCGACGAGTGGGGAGGATCACGCGTTCGAATGCAGGCGGCGGCCGCGGCCGCCGCCTGTGCCAAGCGCGCCGTCGATCAAAATCAATCCAAACCCATTCCGGACAACGTGAACCGTCGCCTGAGATTGAGCGCCAGCGACAGATCCAACAGGATCTGCGGGCGGAGAAGCAAACAAACCGCGAGACTGAAACACAAAAAGCAGACGCAAAAACCAAGGCAAAGGCGATAGGGCCATTCCCGTCCACCGAAGATAGCCCCGTCTCTACCGGGTGGCGGCAAGACAAGGCTTAGGGCGTCGCTGTCTCCAGCGAAAGTGCATCGGCTACGAGGGTGAGATCAACCATATCGCTTTTGCGAGAGGAAATTTTGACGACCAGGCGTTCTTCGTCTTGATTAAGCGCAGCGTCCCAGCCTCGACAATGTCGCACATTGAACATTGCACTATGAACGCCATCATTGTTTTAAAAACGAGTGGTCGTATGGCAAGCTACGTGCTTCACCGTTTAACGTTTTAACGAAGATCTGAAGGGCCCTACTGATGAATGAGCAGCTCATCATGCTTTTGACAGGAGCGAGCCGAGGTATCGGGCACGCGACAGTGAAACTGTTTCAAGAGCGAGGATGGAGAATCCTTACAGTTTCTCGTCTCCCCTTTTCAGAGGACTGCGCATGCCCAGCCGCACGCGAGAGCCACATCCAGGCAGATTTAGCGCAAATCGATAAGATAGACGATCTTGCCGAAGAGGTACGAAGCCGACTTCCAGCCGGCAAGCTTCATGCGCTCGTCAACAATGCGGGTATCTCGCCGAAAGGTCCGAACCAGAGCCGGCTAGGCGTGCTTGGCACTGATTCGCGCACTTGGACACAAGTACTGCACGTTAATCTCGTTTCCACGGCTTTGCTCGTGCGTGGCCTTCTTCCCGAGCTTGAGTTGGGCAAGGGCTCCATCGTGAACATAACTTCGATCGCCGGCGCTCGCGTTCACCCTTTCGCAGGCGCTGCGTATGCAGCCTCTAAAGCAGGTCTCGCGGCACTCACCAGGGAAATTGCTCATGAGTTTGCTGGACAGGGGGTTCGCGCTAATGCCATAGCCCCGGGCGAGATAGAGACGTCGATCCTGTCGGACGGCACGGACAAACTCGTTAGCAGCCAAGTACCAATGGGACGTCTCGGCGACCCGTCTGAGATCGCCGAGTCGATTTATTTCCTCTGCACGCCTGCCTCGTCCTATATCAATGGTGCTGAAATCCACATCAATGGTGGGCAACACGTATGAGGGTTCTCGTAAAGGATTGGCTCATCAATCCTCGGCCGTTGAGCGACTGTATTAGGGTTAGGTCAAGTGCTCATATTCGTGCGAATACCTGGAACAGTGCCACGTCGAAACATACGACAGACAGACCAATCAGCCTATAAGAGAGCTTCAACTAGCCAGTCAAAGACGGCGACTTTTCTCCAAAGCGGGCTTAGCAAAGTTGCTGGCCATTGAGCGGGCTTGCGTGCGCTCTAAAGGCTTATTCTAGGACAGGAGCGGTTACGAATACGCAAGGAGTTCGCGGCAGCCCTTTTGGGGCCTTGTGGCGGGGCAACAGAGCTGCCCTGTTGCGGCCAATCTGCCGGCGAGCAATTCGCAGCAACGCGATGCTGGATGGCAAATCGAGATTCCGCGTGTTCGCCGCATCGCCACTGGAATGTATTGCTTTAGACGCGGCGGCGTACGACAGGTCGACGAAGCCACCAAGAGTTAATATCGGCGAGGAACGCCCCGGCATGACTTTTGCACGTTCTCACAACGATCCTAAGGACCACCGTTGCAGCTTGGGAGAGTGGTCTGCTGCGAGGCTAACTGCATTTGCAGGGATTGCTTGTAGCGGATATCTCGAGGTGCCGTCAAACTTTTTGAGTCGGGAAAATTGAACACAGCTCTAGTTACCGGCGGTTCCGGATACTTCGGGGAATTGTTGAGCAAACAGCTGCTCGAGCAAGGAGCCTCCGTTCGCGTCTTCGATCTGAACCCTCCAAGCATGAGCCATCCAAATCTTGAGTTTCTCAAGGGCACAATTCTGGACAGAGATGCTGCAAAACAAGCAGTGACCGGCATCGGAAAGGTTTTTCACAACGTTGCGCAAGTCCCTCTGGCTAAGGAAATAGATCTATTCTGGTCGGTCAACAGGGACGGCACTCAGATCATTGTTGACGCATCCGTTGCCGCTGGAGTGGAAAAGTTCGTCTATACGTCCTCAAGCGCAGTCTTTGGCGCGCCGGATTCGAACCCCGTAACAGAAAAAACAGAACCGGATCCGGCGGAAGATTATGGTCGCGCGAAGCTTGCGGGTGAACTTATCTGTAAGAAAGCAATGCAGCGCCATGGTCTGGATGTGGCAATTGTGCGTCCTCGCACTATCCTCGGACATGGGCGCTTGGGCGTCGTTCAAATCCTTTTTGACTGGATTGAACGGGGATTCGATGTTCCAGTGCTGGCTGGCGGGAACAACAAGTATCAGTTCGTGCACTCGGATGATCTGGCATGGGCATGCATCGCAGCGTCGAATGTAAGAGGCTTTGCCGTATACAATATTGGTGCTGCCGAATTCGGTACAATGCGTGAACTTCTCCAGGGTTTAATCAATCACGCCGGAACCGGGAGCCGAATTAAATCCATCCCTATGGGACCGACGGCGCTGGCAGCGAATATGGCGAGTATGCTCGGCCTTTCTCCGCTGGGGCCATACCATTCGCTGATGTATGGCCGATCCATGTATTTCGACATTTCAAAAGCGCAGAAGGAACTTGGCTATGCACCGAGATATTCAAATTCCCGGATGATTACGGAATCCTATGATTGGTACCGGTCAAACAGGGAGGCTCTGTCTGAAGGCGTGGCGTCACATCATAGGTCGCCGGTCAAGCAGCAGATGCTAGCACTGGTTCCACGCATATTGCGGATGATCCCGACATGAACGCGCTGCCAATGGTCCTTGTTTTTGCTGCGGCCCTGAATTCCTGTATCGGCAATATGTTGCTGAAATGGAGCAGGGCCTCGCTGCCCGCCGACGCCGGAGTGGCCGACCAGTTTATATCAATCGGCTTCATGGGTGGACTGACATTTTATGGTGTCAACGTCGTCTTGTTCGCAAAGGCTCTCGATTCGATGGAAGTGTCCATCGCTTATCCGATTATGGCAGGCTCCGGATTCGCGATGCTGATGGTTGCGTCGTACTGCGTTTTCGGAGAACCATTCCACCCGCACAAATGGATCGGTCTTGCCCTTGTCTTGGCTGGCATCATCTTTCTGGCTCGAGGGAACTGAAATGGCATTCGATCGAATGCTCGTAGAGACAATGACGCCTATATGGCCATTACTTGATGGGGAAGAAAAGCCAATGGTGATAACGCAAGTCGCAAGCAGCGTCACTCGCGCCATTGCTATTGCCCCTTTTCATATTCGTCTGCCGGTGAAAAGCGCTTCGCTTTTCCTGAGCTTCTGCATTGTGTTTATTTCCGTCGGCGCGGGCGGTCCCTTAGCACGAAACCGCCGCGCAGAAAGGTTTTATCATCTCCTGCAAAGATTTCCGGGTCCGGTGGGCTCAGTCGTGCTCCTTTACCGCTCAATGACCCTGCTTGCATTCTATGAACAGACACCTGTGGCCGAGAAACTGTTGAGGACGCAGGCTCTGAACCGAGTTAAAAGGCTTGAGTATGAGAGGCACTTTTCGCCTAAGTAGTGAGCTGCAACTGGAAGCGGATGCGGTTATTATTGGCTCCGGTGCGGGCGGGGCCAGCGTGGCAGATGTACTGACAGCTAGCGGTTTGTCAGTGGTTATGCTGGAAGAAGGCAAACATGTCCCATCATCATCGGCGTCTCCTGTCGCAAGCGAAGCCTTCGCGGCAGCTTGGCGCAGTGGAGGATTGACCGCCGCGTTTGGACAGCCTCCGATTGCGTATGCAGAAGGCCGATGCGTTGGGGGAGGAACAGAAATCAACAGTGCCATTGCCCAACGAGCCGATAACTACCTCATCGATCAATGGCGCAAGGTCTACAAGATCGAGAATTTTACACCGGACGAATTGACGCAATATTACCAGCGAGCCGTTGCGACGGTAAATGCAAGTCTCACTCCGGGTCCGGTCGGACGTGCCACCGATATTTTGCGGCAAGGGGGCGATGTGCTCGGCTGGGAAGTGTCGGAGCTGAAACGGGGCCAGCGTGGCTGCAAGGGTGCTAATCGTTGTGCTTTTGTTTGTCCGAGCGGCGCCAAACAGTCCATGGCGGTGACCCTCCTGCCAAAGGCGATAGACCGCGGCATGCGGCTTTTTGCGCAAACACGTGTGGCCAAGATACGTCTTGTTAACGGGCGCGCCACGGAAGTCATCGCCCGCTCGTGGGATGTGGCTGGCCAAGGTCGTTCGATACGTGTAAAGGCCGGCATGGTGTTTGTCTGCGCAGGAGCAATTCACACACCGGCGATCTTGCGTCGCTCTGGCCTGCGTGAACGCATCGGCAATACGCTCCGCGTTCATCCGACAATCAAGGCAACGGCGCTGTTTGATGAGCCTGTTGATGCACATCGGTCGCGCCTTCCGTTGACAGCGGTCACCGAATTCATGCCGGAACAGCGGATCGGCGGGTCGGTGTTCACGCCTGCGCTGTTTGGCCTCTCGCTTGCGGGAGATTGGATCAATCGCGGCGACCTGATGCAGCATTGGCGCTTTTGCGGCTCATATTACGGCATGATACGACCACGGGGAGTGGGCGCAGTGAGACCTCTTCCCGGTATCAATGAGCCACTTGTCCGCTTCACGCTCGCTCCTGAGGACTGGATCGCTTTGGGCCAGATTCTCACCCGTCTGGGCCAGGTCATGTTCGCGGCCGGTGCCCGTAAGGTCTTCCCGAACATATTCGGCCATGAGGGCTGGACAAGCCCTGATCAGGTGCACGAATTCTGGGACAATCCCCTGCCCAAGCGGCAGACCAATTTGATGACCGTACACCTGTTTTCCAGCTGCCCGCCCGGCGAGCATCGGGATGTTTGCGCCGTCGACAGCTACGGACGCGTGCGAGGCGTCGAAAATCTCTTTGTCGCTGATGGCAGCCTCATTCCGGAGGCACCCGGCGTTAACCCCCAAATGACGATCATGGCCCTGGCATTCCGGGTCGCAGAAGCGGCACTCAGTCATTCCGTTAAAGAGCGCGCCCAATCAGCCGCAACAGATAGACGTTGAAGGCAAATGGTGGAGACCAAAGTAGGTTACAAACATTGAGCTGAGTAGCCTTATAATTTTAGTCAGACACAGCGCGCGAACTCGCAGCAGGGCGCATTATCGATAGATGCGCCACTTGCCCTTTTCCTCGGACACAAGCTTGTAAACCGAATTGTTGTCCAGTACCGGTTTGCCCCACAACCCATCTCTTGAAGTCACGACAAGAGTCTTGCAGAGATATTTTTCCTTCATAACTCTGAGTTGATCTTCAGTGGCATTGCCTTCGAAGGCATCCACGAAGAATTCATAAACGCCTGATGCTTGCTCAGGTGTGAGTTGAGCAGCATAGGCGCGCAAGAGCCCCAGCGGCGTTCCGCAATTTCGTCTCTGTGACAAAACCGCCCAGGCAATGTTTCCTGGCCAACGCGTTACACTTGCCAGATCAAGCGGGTTATTGGCGACTGCTTCAGCCGATGGAGTCACCTGACGGACAGCTTTCCACATCTCAGGAGATGCCTTGAAAGCTATGCCCTCCTCTGTCTCAGGTCCCTCAACTCGAAATTTGAAGTTGGCCGCGTATACGCATTGGGCGCCAGCTAAAATTGAGGGGACCAGAAATATAATTGCGGTCATCGTTGTTAGGCGCCCGACCAGCGTGTTTTTTTCGATGCGTGTGGAGAAAAGTGCAGCAGTCATTGCCGTCATAAGAAGCAGCGATGGAATGAGGACACGCCATCCTAGATCATTATACATAATGACACTATGAAGGAACTGTGTGCAAAACAGCGGAGCAATCACCGCGACAATTATCGCGCGGTCAATATGTGGACGCCTGATCGTCTCGTCTGAAACGATAGAAAAACTCCAGATGATAAATGCCAAAAATACAACGCCGAATTCAAGAAGGAGCAAAACCGCCCAGAACCCGGGAACATCATAAAACCAATTTCCGCCAAGAAATATCGGAAAAACCCAAAACGCCACGACTTTTCTCGCGTGTATAATGGAGGATTGTTCACGAACCAGGACACCTGCACATAGTGCGGCTATGGTAACAGCGCTCGAAAGTGAAATGGCAACTTCCAGCAGTCGCTTGGCCCTTAGCACATGCGGAACCGACAGCGCCCCGATAATGGGTAATATCGATAGCAGCGAAAAGCCGCCCGCCCACATCGAGCTTCCATAAGCAGAAGCCAACATCGCGCCCATAAACGCTGCGAGAACCAGATTACCCCCGGCGTCACAATATAGAATTCGCAAGTACGCCAGGACGATAATCAACGTCAGGGTTCCGGAAAATAGATGCTGGGGTACCCACGCGGCCTGAACGATCCACGTTTGGAGTCCGTGTTCGTGTGCCATCCATGTGTCAAGCCACTTTCCGGAGGCAAATCGCACGATTGACTTCAGCGAACCGGCGAGCAAGAGCGGGAGTACCCACCACGCTGCATTCGCACTTCTGCTTCGGGCAACCGCCAGCCACGACACTACAGACGTCGAGAACAATGCCGTCAGGCCGGTAAGCGCAATGTCTGCCTCCCAGCCGCTCGCACCTGTGACGACGGACGAACATGCCGCGATGAAGTGCCAGACGTAGTAGTAAATAAGAGTGGGCGGAGTTCCGGCTTGGGAATGGAATGGATTAGCGGGAGGCAACCCGTTTTGAGCTATTTCATTTACGATGGCAATTTTCGCATGATCCCAGATCGGGTAACCTACGCCGACGCTCTCACCATAATGCTGCGGAATGATCGCGAACGTTGGCAAAAGACAAAGGAGAAATGCAACAGCCAACCAGGACAAACTTGGACTGGTCGGCGAGCGAAAGAGTGGCTCGATGGCCCCTTTCGATAACCAGAGTGCGACAGCGAACAACGCAACAACGATCAGGATCAGATTGCTGGCGGTTAAAGGTAACAAGTGAAAAACGGAAACACCTGCAGCGCCGAATATTCCTAATCCGATGACCGGGGCTATAAGCAAGCGCATCCGGATATTGCTTTCGAAGTACTTCGAAACAGGCAATCCTATTGCATATCCTATTGTCATCGAAACGAGTGTGCTGGAGATCACAGGGGAAATTTGTACCAGCAATAGTCGTCTCCGTATTCTTTGATATGTCTTAAATTGCCTGACCGTGCTTGAGGCACCAATCGATCGAAAGTCGCATGCCGTCGCGCAAAGCGATCTTGGGCATGTAACCGAGTACGTTTCTGGCTTTGGTGATATCGCAAGCTATTGTTTTGTTCATTTCGGACAGAACGTGGATTTGCTGGAGATAGATGCCAGCATGCTGGAGAGTCACGTCCACCATCCTTGCGACGTCGCCGACGACGGCTGGTAGATGAAGCTGGTTAGGCTTGACCGTCATGCCGAAATCTTCGCGCAGTACTTTTCCGACAACGTCGATAATTTCGTTCATGGAGTAGGGCGTCTCGTCTGCAAGCCAGAATATCTCTCCGGCCGCCTGCTCATGAGCTGCGGCAAGAAGCACGCCTTGGGCGAGGTTATCCGTGTAGCCCATCGAGCGGCGGTTGCGTCCCGATCCAACGATAGGAAACCTACCGTCCTTGACCATCTTGAAAAAGAGCGTTTGCCTTGGCGGCTGGTTGGGGCCGTAAAACCACGGCGCGCGAACGATGACAATTTGCATCTGGCCGCCAGCAGCGATTTCCTCACGCAGTGCCTCTTCCATTAACATCTTGGAGCGGCCATAACCACCCCAGGGGTTATAATGGCTTTCCTCCGTGAATCGATGGTCCGGGTGTGGATTGCAGCCGATCGGCGAATTCGATGACATGACGACCGCCCGCCGCACGCCTGCTTTTTGCGCTGCCGTGACCAGGTTGATCGTGCCCTGTGTGTTGATCGCTTCGAACTGCGCAACCGTTCTGGGGTGAATGATGCCGGCCATGTGGATCAATACGGCGCCCTCGGCGCCTGCCACGAATGATCGGACACATTCCATATTCCGGATGTCGCCTGTCACGATCTCCAGGCCCTGTTCGCGCAGCTGTGATACGTCTTCTCCCGCGGGTACGAGCGCCCTTACCCGAAAGCTGCCGGTTGCGAGAAATCCTACGTCCGGCACCTCCGTCGTTAGCGCCGCCGCCACGCGGCCGCCCAACCAGCCGGCAGCTCCGGTCAGGAGTACGAGAGGCGCATTCAGAGGTCTCAGGTTCGTGTCTTGCATCCCGGCAATCGCCTTATTTTACAAACCCAGCGCAAACGCCAATGCGATGATGGCGCCGATGAACAAGCTGATCCTGTCCCTGAGCGCGAAGACAATTGGATCGTCGTGCAAATCCATTCGATGGCTCAGAAGCCAGATCCTTTGCAGCCATATGAACACGCCCGCCGGCGCAACATAGAGCCATTCTGGTTCGCCATACGCTTGCGTCCCTTGGGCTTCGAGGGCAATGAAAAGCAGCATGATAACGATCGAAGCCGCGGCCGAAGCAATGCCATAGCCCAGTGTGAGCGGCCAATCATTGGGCAGGTACCCGCGCCCTTTGATGGCGCCTTTCCCTTTTGACCATGCGCGCATTGCTTCCACATGGCGTTTTGCCAGCGAAAGCGACAAAAAGAACATGGCTGAAAAGGACAAAAGCCAAGGCGAGAATGCTAGATCATGCAGCACCTGACCCATGACAATTCTCAATGTGAACAACACGCCGATGACCGTCACATCGAGCAACGCGTAACGCTTCAGGCGGAATGAATAGGCTAATGTCAGCACTAGATAGACTGCAACAGCGAGCGCGAATTTACGGTGCAAAAGCAACGCGATCCCAAAGCCCGCGGCCAGCATAGTCATGCTCGCCAGGAAGCCGTTCATAATGCTGATTTTGCCTGCAGCAATCGCCCGGAAGCGCTTGGTCGCATGCGCCCGGTCCGCCTTCAGATCAGCCAGATCGTTGATGATATAGGTTGCCGAAGCAATCAGGCTGAAGGAGAGAAAGGCAATTGCCGTTTTCAGCTCGGCATAAATGTCGTCCGCAAGATGGGCGAGAAACAAGGGAACGAAAATCAGCACATTTTTCGACCACTGGTGGATCCTAAGTTCAGACAGCCAATCTTGCACCGGATTGCTTTTCTCGGGACTGATCGTCCTTACTTCGACGCCAGCCTCGCGGAGCTGGCGTGCGTATTTCACCCCGTTGCCAACTAGAACGGCGCCCGAAGCAGTCTCCCAGATCGGCAGGTCGGCGGCACTGTCGCCCGCATAAATGAAACCCTGAGGGAAGTTCTGCTGAAGCCATCTCAGCTTGTGGCGACTCTTCATGTTCGATGAACCATTGCTGCCCCTCGCACCGTCGAAAATGCCAAGATAACAAATGACGTTATCTGCTATGCTCTGATCTGCTGCCGTCACGAGATAAGTCTTACGTCCGTCGGCTTTCGCGCAACGTATCAATTCCAATATCTCTTCACGATAAGGAAGTACGCGCGGCTCAATCGAACGAACGTTCGCTAGCGTTTCCTTCAAGGCTGCGCGACCCTTGAACCAGCTTGGAATGACGCGGAGCAGCTGTTGCGGCGAATGAACGATGGCTTCAAAAAAGTTCTCATGAAGGCTGTCTGTTTGTATTAGGGTGCCGTCCAAGTCGCAAACCAAAGGCAGCTGACGATCAAAGCAGTCCAGATCCAGCATCTTCACCTCGCTGATCGCGACATCATCATCAGAGGCAAACGTCGTCCGGGCGGATCTCCCGATAAGGATCCAAAAGTGCGGTTACGTGTCGTGGGCCTGACGTAATGCTTTTGCCGCCTTTTTATCGCAACATCACCCACGAGATGACCACAGGTCCGCACCTCCAGGCGTATTGCGACGAAAGAGCATCAAGACTCGTGCCAATTGTGCGACAAGAGCAGCGGAAGAGACTTTCTATACATCCTTCAATGACGCGCATGAGTGCCGGCAGGAATGCTGCTGGGCAGCCCTGTGTCGCGGACTTGACAAGATCGACAGCGGGTGTCGCTTGAAGTTTCCTACGATCTCGACTTGCTCAGCAGCGAATCGAGTCCAGGCCACGGTCGAACGGCACCTGGTCTAAACCCGAGAGCTGAGCCATCGCCGGCCCTTACCCAATATTACCCAATCGCTGCCTTCGTCGCCGTTGCGCCAGAAATGGGGCTGCCGTAAGCCCTTCATCATGGAGCGGGAGAAGCGATCGGAGGGGTCGCAAGTGCTCCAAAACGGAGGAGAACATGAAACGTCGCACCTTTACCGCTGGGCTGGCGGCTTTGCCGTTCCTCGGCACCAGCCTGACCCGCGCTTTCGCACAAAGCGCTGCTGCTCCGCTCCCGAAAACCTATTCGGGACAGAAGATTCGTGCTCTCGCCTCGACCGGCGCGGTTTGGGAGTCCATGGCAAACATCAGTCGGGAATTCACGGAGGCGACCGGCGTTACGGTTGAGTACGTCAATCTTTCCTACAATGAGCAGTACCAGAAGCTGATCCTCGATCTGACCAGCGGTGCGGCCTCATTCGACGTTTTCAACTTCGCCTACCAGTGGAAGTATGAGATCGAACCTTATTCCGCTGATCTCGCGAACATCGCAACCGAAATTCCCGGCGCTCCAGACCTCGCCCTCGATGATTACCCAAAGCGCGCCTTAGACATCTACGGTCGCGTCAAAGACAAGCTTGTCGGTCTACCGACGATCGGCGACGTTACGCTTTTCGTCTGGAACAAGGATGCCTACAAGGCTGCGGGACTGGACCCGGCCGTTGGACCGAAGACCTGGGACGAAGTCGCAGAGCGCGGAGCCAAGCTCGTTGGCAACGGCCAGTTCGGCTATGCCATGCCGGCAGGCAAAGGCATTCAGACGACAGTCACCTGGATTTTGATTTTTAAGTCGATGGGTGGCGAATATTTCGACGCCTCCGGCGCGCCGACCTTCGGTAGCGAAGCCGGCGTCAAGACCATGAAATTCCTGGTCGAGAAACTTGCCCCGATCAGCCCGCCTGGCAATCTGACCTGGGATTTCCCGGAGATGTTCAACAGCCTCTCCACGGGTCAGGCCGCGCAATCGATGATGTGGCCGGGAGCGTTCGGCGATCTGCTTAACCCGAAAACATCCCAGGTCCACGACAAGGTCGCCTGGTCGCCGACGCCACAGGCGTCACTGCTAGGTGGCTGGGCGATGGGTGTAAATGATTCTTCCCGTGCCAAGGATGCAGCCAAGCTCTATGTTGCCTGGCTCACATCACCCGACATTGTTCGTCGCATGGGTCTGATGGCCGGTGCTCCGGCCCGCATTTCAGCGCTTAAGGATCCGGAACTGGTCAAGCAGGCACCGAACCGCCCCGCCGTCCTTGCCGGCTTGCAGGGTGACGTTGCCGAATATCCGCCGATCAAGGAAGCCGAGCAGATCCACATCATGATCTATGATGAGGTGAATGCGGCGGTGGCGAAGATCAAGACGCCGGAACAGGCGGCCACCGATCTGCAGGGCAAGGTGGAGTCGTTCATGCGGCGCCGCGGTTATCTCAAGACTTGAAGCCGCGCTCCCGCAAGGGGCAGGTGGTCCTCCCCGCCTGCCCCTTCAGTGACAACGGCAAATCCGTGGTGGTTAGTTGATGACGATTTCACAGACAGTGACCGGCGACAGAGTGGCGCCACGGCGGCGGCGCATCCGTATGAGCTCGGTGTTCTGGTTTACGCTGCCGGCCGCGGCAATCATGCTGCTCGTGCTGGGCGTGCCGCTCGTTTATTCGTTCTACTACAGCTTCACAGGCTGGTCCCTCGTCTTGCCCGGCAGCGACCAGGATTTCATCGGGCTTCTCAACTACACCGATGTGCTTGGCAGTAGCGAATTTTGGGCCGCGATCCGCGTGACGCTGATCTACGCTGTGGTGGCGGTCAGTCTGGAATGCGCCCTCGGCATCCTCTTTGCGGTGCTCCTGAACATGGAATTCTTCGGCCGGGGATTATTTCGATCCCTGATGTTGATCCCCATGGTGATCACCCCCGCGGTGGTCGGCATTTTCTGGAAGCTGCTCTACGAACAGGATTCCGGCGTCTTCAACTATCTGCTCGGCACCATTGGCTTGGAGCCGGTGCCGTGGCTCGGTCTCACCTTTGCGCTCGCGTCCGTCATCATCATGGACTTCTGGCAGTCGACGCCATTTTTCACGCTGATCATCCTGGCGGGCCTGCAGTCGCTCGACCGAGATACGGTGAGCGCCGCGCAGGCAGATGGTGCCAATGCGCTTCAGGTTTTCCGCTATCTGACACTGCCGCACCTTGTGCCCTACATCACGATTGCAGCCGCGTTTCGCATTATCGGCGTGATGGCCGACTTCGACAAAATCTTCCTGTTGACGCTGGGCGGACCGGGGAACGCGACGACAACGCTGAGCGTCTACGCCTATAACACAGGGTTCAAAGTCTTCGACATCGGTAGAACCACAGCAATCTCCTGGATTTACGTCGTCTTCGTTCTCCTGATCAGCGCTCCGCTGATCTGGCGCCTGTTCCGTGGCGCCAGCGTAAACCGACACTAAGGGAGGCACGCCATGATCCTTTCCTACGCGGCTACCCGGTCCACGCGCAAGACGCTCTTGACACTCTTCTGGTGCGTGCTCGCCTTCGTCTATCTCTTTCCCTACACATGGATGGTGCTAACCGGATTTCGGCATGGGGTCGACACGATCTCGGTGCCGCCGCGCTTCATTTTCCAACCAACACTTGACGGGTTTCGCCACCTCTTCGAGGTGACGGGCTTCCAAAAATATCTCTTCAATAGCGCGGTGGTCACCATCGCCAGCGTATTGCTGGTCATTGGGGTCTCGGCGCCGGCCGCCTATGCCCTTGCCCATTTGAGCAAGGGTGGCGGCATGCTGCTGGTCGCCATTCTCGTCGCGCGGATCATTCCGGGTATCGCGATCGGCGTGCCAGTCTACCTGCTCGCCACGCGTCTGCATCAGCTCGACACCTACCAGGCGCTCGTCGTGATCAATGTGGCCGTCAACATCCCCTTTGCGATGTGGCTGATGCGGAGCTTCTTCATGGAGGTCCATCCGACCCTGCGCGAGGCGGCAATCTCCGACGGCTGCAGCGAGTGGCAGGTGTTCACAAAGATCATGTTGCCGCTTGTGCTTGGCGGGATGCTGGCGACGTCGGTGTTCGTCTTCATCGCGGTATGGAACGAGTTCCTCTTTGCGCTGATCCTGACCACCTCGGTCAGTCCGACGGCACCGCTTGCGATGCTGGGCTTCAGGACTCAGTACGGCGTGCAGTGGGATGCGGTCGGTGCCGCGGCACTGCTTGTCTCGACCCCGGTTATCGTATTCGCATTCATCATGCAGCGTTATCTGGTGCAGGGCCTGACCATGGGATCCGTCAAATGACAGGCATGGCTGAACAATCTTTGCAGAAAGGCCGAGTAAATCATGACTGATCTTACCATCCGCAATGTCACCAAACGCTACGGTGCGCTGACCGTCATCCCTCAGCTTTCGTTCAGGATCGAGGACGGGGAGTTCGTCGTCCTGGTCGGACCGTCGGGATGCGGCAAGTCCACTCTGTTGCGCATGCTTGCAGGTCTGGAAGAGATCTCCGGCGGCGAGCTTCTGATGGGCAAAGAGGTGATCAACGACCGCCCCGCCAAAGAACGCGACATGGCGATCGTTTTCCAGAACTATGCGCTCTATCCGCATATGACGGTGGCCGAGAATATGGGCTTTGCGCTGAAGCTGCGCAAACGGCCGCGGGCGGAGATCGACGAACGCGTCGACAAGGCTGCGGCGATCCTTGGCCTCGGCAGCTTGCTTGACCGTTACCCACGCGCTCTTTCCGGCGGCCAGCGCCAGCGTGTCGCCATGGGGCGGGCGATCGTGCGCGACCCGCAGGTCTTCCTGTTCGACGAGCCGCTTTCGAATCTCGACGCCAAGCTCAGGGTGCAGATGCGGGCCGAGATCAAGGCCTTGCATCAGAGGCTGAAGATCACCACCGTCTATGTCACGCACGATCAGATCGAGGCCATGACCATGGCCGATAAAATCGTGGTGATGAACGAGGGGAGGGTGGAACAGATGGGCACTCCACTCGAACTCTATGATCGACCGGCCGACATTTTCGTGGCCGGCTTCATCGGATCGCCATCGATGAATTTCCTGCCGGCGACAGTCAGTGCTTCAAGTGGTCCGGTTCTGAACACTCCTGAAGGTGTGAACCTGCCGATCGAAGGTATGGGCCTCAACGGACGCTCCGAAGTGACCTACGGTATTCGGCCAGAGCACCTGGAACTTGGCGAGACGGGCATTCCGGCGGAGGTCGTGGTGGTAGAGCCGACCGGTTCCGAAACGCAACTCTACGTCACGGTCGGAGGTCGCGACGTCAACGTCGTCCTGCGGGACCGGGTCGATGTGCGGCCGGGCGAGAAAGTCTGGCTCGCCCCCAGAAAGGGCTGCGCCCACCTCTTCGATCCGAAATCCGGAATGCGGATCACAGGCTGATCGTCGCTTCACGTTTCGCCGACGGCGTCGGCAAGTCGAAACAGCCCCAGGGAGGTCTCATGCGCAAGCCCGGAAAGCTCGGCAAGCATCGCCTCGTTGGCGTGGCGCGCCGCGATCAGGCCGCTGGCGCCGATCGCGACGGCGTCCTGCGCCATGGCGAAACTGTCAACCGTGGCGAGTGCACTGAACCCCTTTGCGACCGCCGCACGCAACAGATTGATTTCGGTTGCCACCCCGTAGCCGAAATCCTCGAGGCTGACCCGCATCTCGCCGTCTATCGCGGTAACGCTCGGAAAGTTGACGACGCCGCGGCAACCGGCGGCTTCAAGCGCTTTCAGGATGTCGACGTGGCGGCGGAACGGGTCGAGCGCAAGCACGCCCGCGAACATATGGCCGTCTTGTGGGAGCCCGTTCTTGATTTCGGCGAGAAGGCGCCCGTTGGCGTCGTGGACAGGAAGCAGCACCAAGCTGTCATAGGCGCTGCCAGCCAGCCCATCGCAGGAAGGGCAAAAGATGGTGACAGAGTCCGGCTCGTGATCGGAGATCGCCGCAAGGCGGGTCACGATCTCGACGGGGCGAAGAGTGGAGGAAACGTGCATTTTGAACCTGCGAGAAATGATTACCCAATTCTACCCAAATCATCGCTCCGCACCAATTGATTTGCTGCCGGCGCGGCGCCTAGGTTTTTGCTGAGGTGAGGAAGGCTGACGGAGCGCGGCCGGGAGGAGAACAATGAACACAGTCTACGTGGTGGGTACCTGCGACACCAAGGGCGGCGAGCTACGCTATCTACGCGATCTGATCCGCGACGCCGGTTGCGACGTCGTTCTGGTCGATGTGTCGGTATCGGAGTTTCACAAGGAAGCCGCCGATGTCGACGTCCAGCCCTCGGAGGTGGCGGGCTTTCATCCGAACCGACCTAAGGCCGAGGAGCTCAAGGACCGGGGCAAAGCGGTCGCCACCATGTCTGAGGCGCTCGTCAAGTTCATCCGCTCCCGTCCGGACGTTGACGGCATCATCGGCGCGGGCGGAACCGGCGGCACTGCTCTCATTGCTCCTGCCATGCGAGCGCTGCCGATCGGCACGCCGAAAATGCTCGTCTCGACCGTCGCTTCGGGCAACGTCGCCCCCTATGTCGGACCGACCGATATTTCCATGATGTATTCGGTCACGGACGTATCGGGGCTGAACCGCATTTCGCGGGTGGTCCTCGCCAACGCCGCACATTCGATTGCCGGGATGGTGCTCAACAAGCCGACCGGTATCGCGGCCGATGAGCGGCCGGCGATCGGCCTGACCATGTTCGGCGTCACGACGCCCTGTGTCCAGGCGGTCACCCGGACGCTGGAGGCAGAGTTCGATTGCCTCGTCTTCCACGCCACCGGGACGGGGGGGCAGTCGATGGAGAAGCTCGCCGATTCCGGGCTGCTGGTCAGCGCTATCGATGTCTCCACCACCGAGGTTTGTGATTATCTAGTTGGAGGCGTTTTCCCTTGCACGGCCGATCGTTTCCGAGCCTTTGCGCGGACCAAACTGCCTTATGTCGGCTCCTGCGGCGCCCTCGACATGGTGAATTTCGGCGCCATGGACACGGTCCCGAGCCAGTTTCGCTCGCGCCGCCTGCACGTCCATAATCCCCAGGTCACCCTTATGCGCACGACCGCGGAGGAGTGCAACAGGATCGGCGAATGGATCGGCCAGCGCCTCAACCTTTGTGAGGGGCCAGTGCGCTTCCTGATCCCCGAACTCGGCGTTTCGGCAATCGATGCGCCGGGGCAGCCCTTCCACGATCCCGAAGCAGACAGCGCGCTCTTCACGGCGCTCGAGCGCACGCTCCGTCGTACCGACAAGCGGAAGCTGATCCGCGTTCCCCTTCACATCAACGATCCGCAATTTGCCGATCTCCTCGTCACTAACTTCAGAGAGGCCCTTCGTGAGCATTGATATTTTTGCCAAGCGTCCCACCCGATCGGAGCTGCTCGAGAATTTCCACAAGAAGATTCGCGCCGCCGAGCCGATCATCGGGGGCGGTGCCGGCACGGGCCTTTCCGCCAAGAGCGAGGAAGCCGGCGATATCGATCTCATCGTCATCTACAATTCCGGCCGCTATCGCATGGCCGGCCGCGGCTCTCTTGCCGGATTGCTCGCCTATGGCAACGCAAACCAGATCGTCGTCGAGATGGCGAGCGAGGTGTTGCCGGTTGTCAGACGCACCCCCGTGCTTGCAGGCGTCAACGGAACCGATCCGTTCGTCGTCATGCCGACCTTCCTGCGTGAACTGAAGGAGATCGGCTTTGCCGGCGTGCAGAACTTCCCGACCGTTGGTCTGATTGACGGCCTATTCAGACAGAACCTCGAAGAAACGGGCATGAGCTACGCCCAGGAAGTCGAGATGATCGCCGAGGCGCACAAGCTCGATCTGCTGACCACGCCTTACGTGTTCGGCCCGGAGGATGCAGTGGCAATGGCGAAGGCCGGCGCCGACATCCTCGTCTGCCATATGGGGCTGACAACGGGTGGCGCGATCGGTGCGCGGTCGGGCAAGTCGATGGAGGACTGCGTCACTCTGATCAATCAGTGCATTGGGGCGGCGAAAGAGATCCGCAACGACATTATCATCCTCTGCCATGGCGGTCCGATCGCCAATCCCGAGGATGCCCGCTTCATTCTCGACGCCTGCCCAGGATGCCACGGCTTCTATGGGGCGAGCAGCATGGAACGGTTGCCGACCGAGGAAGCGATCAAGTCGCAGACCCTCGCCTTCAAAGCGATTCGTCGCAAGAGCGCCTGACAGAAGAAGGGAGCGGGAAAATGTCCGTCTTCAGAAGCGGAGAACAGCCGCCAGGCTGGTGCGAACTCACATCATTTGAGTTCGTCGAGCTTTCCGAACAGCCGCTGCCAATTTCGATAACGGCTCAAAAGCAGCGCCTGCTCGTCACGCGCGGATCGTGCCGGCTGACCGGCGCAAGGGGAGCGCAGGTCTTCAGCGAAGGCCAGTTCGCCGATATGGATACGGCGAACGGCCCCTTCACCGCTGATTCAGGCGACGGCACAGCCCAGATCCTCGTTTTCTACGGCCGCTGGGGTAATGAACTGGGCGGATGCGGCGTGTTCAAGCTTGCTCCGGACACCCCCGTTCAGGTCAAAGGCGATCCGGTCAGCTATCCGAAGTCAACCAATTTCGATTCCCACTATCACGACTGTGACGAATATTGGGTGATCATCGAGGGGGCGGGTACCGTCGTTGTTGGCGCGCACAGTTTCAAGGTAGAGGTCGGTGATTGCGTCGCTATCGGCATGGGATACCATCACGATCTTCCTGAGGTTCGGGCCGACGTTAAGGGTGCGTATTTCGAGACGACGCTCGAAGGCAGGAAGCGTTTCGGTCACCTCTGGGAGCACACACACGGACCTGCTGATATTCGCCCCGAGCGGGTCTGATCGGTGTGCGGCAAGTCCTGCTCATCTAGAGGGAAATTTCATGACGTATAAGGTTCTCCATATTGGTGCCGGCGGCTTCGGAGAGCGCTGGTGCGACACGTTCCTGCCGCCGAATGTGGCTGACGGAACGATCGAGGTTGCCGGCCTCGTGGATATAGACGTCAAAGCGCTCGAAGCCGGCCGGAAGCATCTCCGCTTGAAGGCGGAACAGTGCTTCACCTCGGCCGCACAGGCCTTCCAGACAGTCGATGCCGACTTCTGCACCATCGTCATCCCGCCCGCTTTGCACGAGGCAATCGTCGACCTGGCGCTCGCCCGCGGCATGCATATCCTGTCCGAGAAGCCGATCGCCGACACTATTGAGGCGTCCGTCCGTATCGCGGAGAAGGTAAGAGCGGCGGGCTTAAAGATGGGCGTCACAATGAGCCACCGGTTTGATCAGGATAAATCGACGCTGAGAGCGCTCGTCGATGCGGACGCCATCGGCCGCGTCAATACGGTGTCATGTCGGTTCGCCGGCGACTTCCGCGTTTATGATTCCTGGGGGCGTTTTCGCCACGAGATGATGCATCCTATGCTGATCGAGGGTGCCGTGCATCACCTGGATATCATGGCCGATCTAGCCGGAGCGCCCTGCACGTCGATTTATGCCCGGACTTGGAAGCCAGAATGGGCAGATTACAAGGGCGACACAGACGCCATAGTATTGATGGACTTTGCCAACGGCGCTCGTGGTGTATATGAAGGATCGTCGGCACAAGCCACCGGCCTTAATGACTGGACATTCGAATATTTTCGGGTGGAGGGGGAAATCGGGGCGGCTATTCTCGACCACCGTGAGATCGAGGTATTCCACCGCTATCCTACGCGACTTCGACATACAAGCCGTCAAGGAAAAGGTCAGCAGGTGTCGCTGCTTCCTGGTCAGAAGTGGCAGAATTCACTTTTGATCGAGCAATTCTGCCAGTGGCTCGACGGCGGCCCTCCGATGGCAACCAATGTCTGGGACAACCTGCAGTCTGTTGCGCTCGTGTTCTCGGCCATCGAAAGCGCACGCGTGGGCCAGCCGGTGAAAGTACAGGAATTCCTCCAATCCTATTGGGAGGGGGCTTCGATCGGGCCTCAATAAACTGTAGATTGGCCTCACAATGGCTGAGCTTGTCGTTCACGCTTCGGAATCGCTAACTTCGTCGTCAACTCGCGCACTCGCACGAGCAGATATTGTCGCGACCCTTAAAGCTACCCTCGACAAGCCTAACACCACTCTCGTGGGCGCTGCAATCGGCACAGGATTGGCCGCCCAGGCTGCCTCGCGAGGCGGCGCCGACTTTATACTCGCACTGAACGCCGGCCGTTTGCGTAGCATGGGCGCTCCTTCAATCTTTTCCCTGCTTGCATTGCGAAGCAGCAATGACTTCGTCTTGGATTTCGCCCAATCAGAGATCCTGCCGTTCGCCAAAATACCGGTTTTCTTCGGAGCTTGTGCGTTCGATCCCCGCCGCCAGATAGAGTCTGAACTGGAAAGGATCGCGGATGCGGGCTTCGGCGGAATCGTTAACTTTCCCACGTCCATCTTCCTTAATGGACGCTTTCGCACCGACATCGAGCGCGCAGGGCTGGGATTCCAGCGTGAACTTGAAATGCTCCGTGCCGCCCAGAGAAGGAGCATGGCGACTCTCGCCTATGTTCGAACAGTGGCAGAGGCTCAGCAAGCCGCTGAGGCCGGTGTGGACGTCATCAACCTTAATCTCGGCTGGAACGTCGGAGGAACCGTCGGGGGCCGCACCGGGCTCAGCCTCACCCAGGCGGCCGAGTATGCCAAGATTGTCTTCCGTCGGATACGCAGCATCTCAGAAGAGACTCTTTGTGTTCTAGAGGGCGGACCCATCGTCAGTCCGGACCAAATGTATGAGGTATCGGCGGTATCCAAGGCAGACGGATACATCGGCGGCTCTACCATTGATCGGGTGCCTCTCGAAGCCTCGATGGAGCAGATTACGTCCGCCTTTAAATCCGTCGGCACATTACAAAAGCGAATTGATGAACTGGAGCGCCAACTCGAGCATGCGCAGCGCGAATATTCAATCGTCGGGCGGTCACCCTCTATTCAGCAAATCAAGCAACGCATCGAAAAGCTTGCCGCGTCGACGCTGCCGGTTCTGATTACCGGCGGCGCCGGAACAGGCAAAAAGCTCTTGGGTCGAGGGATTCATGAGGCGGCCAGACGCTCCGGGAGCAAGCTAATCAATGTCGGCCCTGTCGACGCAAGCGGTGTATCGCTTTTCGGCTCCGCCCAGATGGAGGGCGGTAAGAAGGCGCTTGGGCTGCTACAATACCATCCAAAGGCCACCTTACTGATCGAGAACGTCGAGTGCTTATGCATCGACGCCCAGGAACGGCTGGTTGAAGTGATTGAGACAGGCATTTATCGCCGTCTCGGAGATAACGACAGAGGGCGCTTCGAAGGCCGCCTGATCCTGACCTCGAAGCAAACACTATCCCAGCTGGGCTCAAGCGGGCTTTTGATACCTTCGCTAGCGTCGCGCCTGTCTCCTGGACACGTATTCATCCCCGATTTGCGTGATCGCCTCGAAGACCTGCCACTTCTTGCAGAACACTTCCTTCAGGAACTTAGAAAAGATCGTCGCAGCCGAAAGCTATCAGTTGACCACTCAGCCTACCGCATTCTTATGACATATGGATGGCCCGGAAACGTCCGTGAGCTGCGGTCTGTATTGGAGACTGCCGCCATGAATTGCGAGGGAGACTGGATCCAAGCAGCGTGTTTGCCTCCGGTGGATGCCTCATCCGAGCCTCAGCCGCACTCGGCGGACGAAAGGGAGTGGATTCTTGATGCTTTGCAGCGGCATCGTTTCCGCCGCGGGGAAGCTGCGCGCTACCTCGGGATATCGCGCAAGACCTTATACAACAAAATGCGGGTTTATGGTCTCCCATTGCAGCAACGGACGACCTCCTAAACTGGGCGATCAACTTCTTTCCTAAGGCAACCTTCATGAAAACGGCGGCTGCGCGTAATCTGCGTATTCCTGAAGCTGTCCGGTTCAGCGTTGGGAGTGCCCGCTCGAGGTCCCCACCGAGTTCAAGAGCAAGTCAAGCTGAACGTCACCGTCGCACGGGCCCGAGCAAACCCGATGGGGATTATATGTCGGTTACACGGCGCCTCTCAAGGAGCGTCTGACCCATTTCGTGCCTGTCGATCCGCATTTGCATTGTCCGATCGTTGACAAATGTCGGACAACGACAAAGCGGTGTTTGAGCCTTCATTTGTTTAGCGTGGTTTTCTAGTTGGCACGCCCCGTGCATCCTCGTTCGCAAACGCGTCTCGGAGCCAAGACTAAGAGGAAATGGGTCTCCTCGACAATCATAGCATGTAGGAAAGATGCGCCCGCGGCGAGTCCCCCGGCTGAGTACCAGAGACCCGGAGAACGGCTGCAGGATCTTAGTGAGGCGGTCGAGGAATACTGGCGCCGATCCCGCTGGCAGCGGCACCAAAGAAGTTGTGAGCCTTATGTCGTTTCGGTTAAACGGAGGGTTTATTGAGACCTGTCTATCTCGACAATAACGCGACGACACACGTCGACGTCGACGTTCTCCAGGCGATGCTGCCGTTCTTTACAGATCAGTTTGGCAACGCATCGTCGATGCATGACATTGGCACCGCTGCCGGCGTCGTGATGAAGGCGGCGCGTCGGCAGTTGCAAGCTCTGATCGGTGCGAAGTTCGACCATGAGATCATTTTCACTTCGGGCGGGACCGAAAGCGACAACACGGCGATCCTTTCCGGGCTCGATGTGATGCCCGACCGCACAGAGATCGTCACTTCCGCAGTCGAGCATCCAGCCGTGCTGTCGCTCTGCGCCCATCTTGAGAAGACACGCGGCGTCAAGGTTCACAGAATTCCAGTGGATCATCATGGCCGACTCAACCTTAACGCCTATGGCAAGACCCTTACCCCTCGCGTGGCAATTGTTTCGATCATGTGGGCAAACAACGAGACGGGTACGATATTCCCGGTGGCTAAGCTTGCCGAGATGGCGAAGAGAGTCGGTGCACTTTTCCATACGGACGCAGTGCAGGCCGTCGGCAGGCTTCCGATGGACCTGAAGGCGACCGCTATCGACATGCTGTCGCTCTCCAGTCACAAACTCCATGGACCAAAGGGTATCGGCGCACTGTATGTAAGGCGGGGTGTGCCTTTCTCCTCGCTAATTAAAGGAGGCCATCAGGAGCGCGACCGACGTGCTGGCACGGAGAATACGCCCGGAATCGTAGGTCTCGGCAAGGCGGCCGAACTCGCCTTAGGGTACATGGACGACGAAACCACACGGGTAAAGCTGCTCCGCGACCGGTTGGAGGAGGGACTTCTTGAGCGCATTCCCGAGGCCTTCGTCACCGGCGATCCGCTGGCGCGGTTGCCGAATACCGCAAACATTGCCTTCGACAGCATCGATGGCGAGGCCATACAGTCTCTCCTTAATCGTGACGGCATCGCCTGCTCTTCTGGCTCTGCCTGCACCTCCGGCTTCTTGGAGCGGAGTCATGTCCTGGAAGCCATGAGCATCCGGCGGGCTCGCGGGGCGGTGCGTTTCTCCTTTTCACGCTATAACTGCGAGGAGGATGTCGACCGGGTGTTTGAAGTGCTGCCGGGGATCGTGGAGAAACTGCGCGAACGTTTCCCAAAATCTTCAAAGCGCGCGAAATGCCGATGACTTCGGTGCCACCGCCTTGGGCGGTGCGCGACATGCTCAGCCCCCTCAAACTTCTTCGCCGAAGAAAGACAGGCTGCTGCCGACCAAACGTGGTCGGGACTTCCTGACAAGCCCAAAGCCTACTTTGATCTGATCGCGAGCGCGGCCTGAGACGATCGATGCGTGTCCGACATCGAAGGATGAGACCGAAGCCTGATTTCTAGGCCTTCCAAGGCATCACAAAGTGCTATCAACTGGTCGCGGCCAACACCCACAAGTGATGCCAACGGTTCGTCGGCGTCGAGATAGAGCCCGCGCATCCACCCCGAAAGGCTCAGACGATCTCGTTGGATTCGCATGGCGCCGCCGAACGCCTCACTGCTTTCTATCAGCCGATGGATTTCTTTCAGGCGTTGACGGTTCTCGGAAAGCTTTCCTGCACTAACCGTCTCGGCGCGTCTTAGCTCGTTCAATCTGACGAGGCTTGCGTCTACGCCTTCGATACTTGGTTGAGCGTCGATCGGCTTTGCTCGCACAATCGAGCGCAGCAAATCCACGATCTGCGGCCACTCCTCGGGAATTCGCTGACCGGCGGGCAGCAGGCCGTATTCAATTGCCTGCCGGAGCCAGGCGTGTGCTTCACGCTGCCACGTCGCAGTTGAAGATACGACGGCACGCAGTTCGGCTTCCCTGCGGCGTAAAATCCGGCCGAGACGGTCGAGTTCGAATCGGGCGAGCAGGATTTGTGACGTCACCGCGCCAAGCACGTAGGGGAATATTATTCGGAGTTTTTCGCGGTGCTCTGTTGTGTCCGCCTTGAAAAATGGGACATCCGGGTTCGCGACAATGTTCTGGGGTTGGAAAATGAAGGCCATCAGGTCGCGGAAACTGGGACGTTCCTTTCCGGCCGTCTCGGGGGAGGGATCAACTGCCAAGCCCGTCAGCCCGGCCAGACTGTTCATTTTTCCCTTTATCGCATCAACGTTGTGAGTCTTCGCTGAAATCCGGCGTGGGATTTCGATGACAGGCCCTTCTAGGATTGATCCCACTCGGCCATTCCCGGCCCAAAAATCAACCCACTCTCGGCCCAGAGAGTTTTGTCGGCGACGTACGCAGGTAGTCGCTACACCGCCCTGAACCTATCCCGCAACGAAGGACCTGAAGAGGGTCTTGAATTCATCGGCGTCCAGCACCGCGCGCCCTGAAATCTATAACGTCCAAATAAACAGGCTTTTTGGTTATTTGGAAGACGTTTGCCCGACCTACCAAAAATTGTATTAATCGCGGCCTACTCTCGTCGGCCATTTTTCTTGCCGTTGCCAATTTTGCGGTTGGGAACGGCTGTTGGGGAGCGGCTTCCAAGCGAGTGGTAGTAGGAACGGCGAAGGCGGAATGCAGATCCTATTTACCGACAAAATTCAGCGACCTTGTCCCGGCAGCGGTTGAAAATAAATGTGAAAAAACGGAGCGCCCATGTTACGTGATTTCATGCTTCCGGCCCGTGCGCGGACGTCGGTTTCTTTGAACGTTTTCCCTTCTAGCGCTGCCGGGAGCCGGGAGCGCTTCGGCAGTCGAAGAGAATATTGCCATGTCGCGCGACGCGTCGAAACGCGGAACCCCCACGCGGCTGTTCCGGCATAGCGGTGTAGTGGAGTGTGAAGTGGACGACCAGCAGGATTTGACCACGGAAAAGAGGGCGTTTCTCTCCCTGGCGATGATGAAGGGCGTAGGCTTTCACACGCTTTGGCAAATTGCAGAGTCGCAAAGATCGTTCCAGTCAGTTTTCAATTCTAGTGAGGAGGACTTGGTCCAACTGCTTAAATCGAGGGGCGCCCGCCTTCCGAACAGCTCGAAAGCCGATTGGAAAGAAATAATGAGCTCGCTCGCCAGATCCGTCGATCAACTCGAAGCTACTTTTCAGGCAAGCCAAATCCAGATCGTTCTTCGCTCAGACGAAAGCTACCCACGCACCCTGCTTCATCTCGACGATCCACCGCACTGGCTCTTCGTCCAAGGCAATACAGAAGTCCTTACCGCGCCATCGATTGCAATTGTCGGAACGCGTGATCCCTCTCCTGAAGGCTTGTGGCTCGCGGAATACGTCGGCTTGACTTTGAGGCATTGGGGTCGCCCTACGGTTAGCGGCCTTGCACTTGGGATCGATCAGGCCATCCACAACGCCAGCCTTGCTGCCAAGGTGCCCACAATAGCCGTTTTGGGAACGGGAATAACAGTGGATTATCCAAAAAACATTGGTCCAATTCGGAAGAAGATAGTTGATGCCGGCGGGGCTGTAATCACCGAGTATTTGCCTGGCGAAAGCTATAGCGCCATCAACTTTGTCCGCCGCAACAGATTGCAGGCTGCGCTGGCGAGAGCGCTCATCCCGGTACAATGGAAAGAACGTAGCGGCACGGCGCACACAGTTCGCTACGCAGCAGGCCTCGGACGGGCCATCGCGGGTCTGCGGTTGCCCACATGGGATCGTCGATCAATAAATCTTCCGGACGGGCGAGGCCCCCGACATGTCTTCACCGTGCCAGGGCAGGACGAAGCATTTCGCGCCTTTGTCGAGAAATCTTTAAGCGACGACCTTCTTTATCGACAGACAAGTTTTCTTTAGTGGGGCGCGTAAATGTACACCTTGAAAGGCGCAATCTTTTCCCTGCGCGACACCCTCGTCGTCGAGGGCAGCATCGACCCAACGCTGATGGGCGAAACCGTTAAGCTCCTGAAGTTCTTACTGGCCAGAAATGTCACGCCGGTGATCGTCAGCAATAGCAGTTGGATTGAGACTGCGTCTAAACGCGAGATACCCGATATTTTGAGTGAGATGGTCGGGCACAAGATCCCCTACTTTCGCGGTGGTCACGATATGCCGATGAAGCAGTTTGCCGGCGCCATGGAGCATGTCTTGCAGACTCAAAACTGGCAGCCGGAAGAGGCGATCTATATCGGTTCGACCAAGGAGGATATGATAGCAGCCAGAAACGGGAAGCTCATGTTCCTCAACGCCCGCTGGCATGCAAAGAACAGCGCTTATGGGTTCGAATTTGAGTCCCCGAAGGACATTGCTCGATTTGTCGATTGTTGCTGTCTGTCAATCGGTGACTGGTTTTGGGCAATCGAAAACGGTGACCTGAAGGTCTATTGCATAGCTCCGCTTGCAGAGTATTCAAAGTCCTACCCAACTGCCGGGGCTTATTCCACGGATGCGAAGCAGGCTGTCAAATTCAATAAAGGCGATGTGCGGTTCTGGGGCCGCTTGATGGGAGCGCGCCTCTATTTTTCCGGGTTGGGGAGAGTCATCAACTACGTGGCACCCTATCCGGGCCATCATTCCAATTCGACCCAAAAGGTTCTTTCAAATGCCCTTAAGATTGTGGCCGACACCTTGCGTGCGAGCTATTTGGTCGATCTTGTGGAACGCCATGCTCCAGCGCAAAAGTCTCAGACGGCCCGCCAGCAAGGCATAAGCCTGGACCACAAAAATCAGCTCTCCACAATCAAGCTTCGCCGTGACCCGTCGAAGACAGGACAACTCGGTGGTCGCTATAAAGCTAGCCCTCTTAAGCCTGGCAAGACCGTTTTGGTCGTTGACGACATTCTAACAGAGGGTTTTTCCCTCGAGGCGGCTCGGACTTTCATTAAAGCCACAGGAGCTGACGTCATCTGTGCGGCCTGGCTGAAAACACCAGGAGGGAATCATTACCGCGCCCTGGCTGGGGCCACCCCCGAACTGAAGGATCCCTACAAGCCCTATGCTGTTGCCGCGACGCAAGTAAATGTGATTCCAAATGGTGCACAAATTCGAAATCTTAAGGCACCAGAGGAGGTCGCGGACGCCTTCAAACGATATTCCACGTGGGAATGGCCGTAGGACCATGCGCGAGGCCGTGGGTGCAACGTCAACTATTCCAAATCCAAGTCCGCGAAAGGATTTTGCGGAACGCGGCGTGCGACGAATACGCCGATGATCGATGATTCGGGCCAGATTTCACCAATCATCTCCTTGCAGACTTTAAAACTACATCCAGTGGTCAGCACGTCATCGAGAAGTACGACTTGCTTCCTCCGATTGCCGACAAGACGAGTATCGATTGCCAACGACGCTCTCAACGCGTCACGGTCACGTCGATCTGTCTTTGTATGCCTGGCTTCTCGTTCAACCGCTGTGTAAAGGACTTCCCGCACATCAGCGCCGTGTCCCATCGCCAGTGCGACGCGATGCATGCGGTCATCATACTCCGCCGAGTCGCGCCGTTTCGATGGCGGAATTGGCACAAATATGGTGTTTTGCCAGCTGTTAGCATTGACGTTTTGGGCAATTGCGGCCCCGACATTGGCAATAGCGCGCTGCTTATATTGCCACTGCCCGGTATTTCTAACCGCCGGGCTCTTCTTTAGGTTGCCGATGATCTGATTTGTATAACTATGGGCGAACCCTGCCCGCGGCGTATAGGTGCCGAAATATGCACAGGTATCGCTATCATCAAGATAGAAGTGATCGGGGCGCTCGATATCGCCAACGACCCTAAGACGAGCTGACCAGCTCGCGTCTGATGTCGTCATATTCGCGTACTCTTATAGCGCCCTCGGCCTCAAAACGCTTCGGCCATGTGAGATCCGATCGCTCAAAGCAACTGTTCAAAATGAAGAGCTTTCGTTTTTGCTTAATGGCCTCTCTCGCCTGCACTAGTGTTCCCGATGTTTCACCAGCCTCGACAATAATGGTCGCCTCGGTAAGAGCTGACATCGTCTTGTTCCGTTCGGGAAAGAAGAAACGATTAACTCGAAAATTTTGCGCCTCGTATCGTTCAAGTGGAACCTGGCTGATCAACAGATGATCTCGCGCGATACGCTCCTGCAGGCTCGCGTTCGATTTTGGGTAGACATGATTTAACGGAGTACCGATAACCGCAATCGTCTCACCTTCCGCTGCGATTGCAGCGTTGTGAGCTTCGGTATCGATCCCTTCAGCAAGGCCTGATACAATAGTAAATTTATCTTGCACGAGCCTCTTCACGAGCTGTCGAACGCGGCTCAAGCCGTCGGCAGTAGGTTTTCTGGTGCCAACAACTGCCACGGATCGTGTGGCAATCAATTCCCACCGGCCTTGAAAATAAAGGAGCTCTACTGGGTGAGTGGCCTGCCGCAATCTCTCGGGATATTCGAGTTCTCCCCTGATTCGCACATCAAACCGCGTGCCGTCGGGACCGCGGAGCTTGTCGATGACCCGGCTCGCAACCAACCTTGCTTGTTCGGGCGGAATGAAATCAGACGGTCGCGCTTCAGGAGATTCTGCAAACTTTTCAGCGAGGGATTTGAAGCTTGCGTTTTGTTCAGTCCACAGGGCCTCGTATGCGCCGAGTTCCAGCGCAGCATCGATGGGGTCGAATAAAGGGCCCACCTCGTTCTTGACGTTCCAAAGAGTCGCTTGCTTCATTTCGCCCGTTCCTATCCTTTTTTTCAATGACATCGCAAGGATGCGTCAAGCTTAATTGGGCCGCTCCACGGTTTCTTAACATCTTATAATAGAACAAACAGTGAACATCAATATCGAACTCCAACTGGCGCATCGTTACCAATTTTCTAACACCCCAGGGCATATTGCGAAAAATGCCAAAGGTGGCGGGTAGCTCAGTTCGCGTATCCTCGACGGAGCATAGATCACCTTGCCATTGGGGATGAGCTCGGCGAACCCTGTTGTTTTACCAACTCACGTCATCCACACCAAACGCAAGTGGAAGCGAATTGAGAAGGATGGGGCGATGTCCACGGAACTGAAGAAACATTGCAAGACTTCGAGAGCCAGCTGGACGCGGCGCTCGATGCCCTGCCAAGCCTGTGTTGGGCAAGCACAAGCGCCCTTCGAATGGCGTCAGAGCTATATGAGATTGGGGCGATCAAGAACGGTATCGACAGCGTCGACCCTGTCGAGGCGGCCAAGGAGGCGCCGCTCCAGGCCAGGGTGAATGGCGCCGAGGAGCTGGCGCAATCGGGAGATACGGCGTATCTGGTCATCGGTGATCTCGCGTCGGCGCGTGACCTTCGGTTAAGCTAGTCGTCGCCACGTTCATAATGATGTGATCCGCGGTACCAAAAACCGACACCGCCCCAAACACCCAGCGAAACTAGTTCAAGCGGGTAGGGAGATTGAACTGCGTTGGACTAAGGTCCAACTTCTTTTCAAACGTTTTGAGGTCGGAAGGTTGCAGAACCATGGGCTTGCCCCCTGACACATCTCCCCCCTGAGGAAGCGCCTGACCTTGAACGTCTGAAAAACTAGGAACTTTATTCCCTGGCCAGACGTCTACTGCGTCGAGTTCGATCCGTTTTGGATCAAGGACGACGCCGAGGGAATTTGGATCGAGGCGATAGGCTGACGTTGCAAAAATCTCCCTGGTAGTGGCGGCGTTGGTTTCGATGCTCTCAATCGAGGCTGCGACCGTTCCGCTAGGCAAAATATCGAGCGTCGCCCCATCCGACGTCCTGAGATTTCGTGCGATCGCATTGAATTTTCCGACTGCGACAGCCAATGTTGCCGGATTTTCAAGGTCGACGCCCGGCTTGGGAACAGTCGCAGTGACTACATTGGGAACTGAAGTGCATAGGCTGCCGGTGGGGCCAGCGGTGCACTGCAGTTGGTTCACGACCTTTGTTTCCAAAGTCCAGTCTGGGCCGTAGGTCGCGACCGCCCAGTACATCGCCTTTGCTTTCCATTCGGGCACCCCATTGGCCCGCATGCCGTAGTAGAAGTTCCTATGCGTGTCGTGAGCTGTACGGGTTTGCCTGGCGCAAAAATAGTCATGGATGATGGAGGCCTTCAGGTAAGGCCCCTCGAATGGGCCGCCAATAATTGACCAGAAGGCCTGCGGGATAGACGCGCCATCGACTTTCTCACCGGCGGGGACGTCCCACCTAAGGCCGTTCGGATCATCGAAGCTGAAGTTGTTTGACAATTCAAATACCGGTCGTGGATCGGCATCGATGAACTGGCCTGAGGGTCCGCTCGAGAAACTGCCGAAAAACTCAGTTGCGTTGATTTCAATCACACTGCACGAGAGAAAAGCGGCGGCCAATACCACGCGTTTGAAGAAGCCTTCTCCATTACTGCTTTTCACGGAAACGTCACGTTGCATGTCTGAGATCCCAGTCCTAGCTCCATAAGGTCCAAGCATGTACTCCCGATAATTGCAAATCCTACTGATTTAATTCAAAGAGTACAGGGAGGTCGGCTCGCTTGCGCGACTTCAGTGATTTTGACGTCCCCGCGGCACCTCGACGCAATCCTCGACGATCGACGCGACATCCATTATCATCCGAAGAAGCGCGGCGGTTGCGTCGGTTCGTGCCGAAAATGCAGATGCTCGAACTTCTCCGCTTATTTCGAAGTTCGATATTCTTGATTTAATGACGACTATTTGTGTTCGAATATTTGATCCCCAGTCAAGAGCTTCAAGTTTTACCAAACGTTGATGAGAGCCTTTTCAGCCGCTAGGCAAGGGTAACTAGTCGATCGTGAAGAACTCGCTTTCAGGCAGGTTGTTGCGGCATCGGTCGGCTCTGGAACGTGAGGAAGAGTGCGGCGAACAGACACAAAAGTTGCCTGAACCATCGCAGCAGGAGGGAGAAGTTGTATCCGGCGGCGGCCAGAACGGCATTGACGGCATCCCCCTGTTCCCCAGAGAGATAATTCCGGTCCATTCTGTGTTCGCTCTCGACAACGCAGCTACGCCGCAACCCCAAAAACAGTCCTCAGGACGCCGTCCTGTTTGATCGCGAGCTTGAGGAGCTGCCACCGGAGTTGCGCGCGCGAGTGGATACTCAGGGTCGAGGCGGTGGTCTTCGCCGCCGCCGAGCCGGTCAGCCGCGAGGTTCTGGCGCGCGCGGTCGGCCAAAACTGCAGCATCGAGCTCTTGATCGACGACCTTCGGGATGAATTGCGCGATCGGCGTTACGATATCGTCGCAGTCGCCGGCGGCTGGCAGCATCGAAGCCGTTCGGCTTATGCCTCCGCAATCCGGGTGTCGCAGCACCGACGCGTTCGTCATCAGCCTCTCTGTTCGGAACACGAGGCTGCGGTCTTGGCGGCGATTGCCTATCTTCAGCCGGTGACGCGCGGTGACCTGTTCGACAAGGAGGTCAGCAGCGACACGATCGCCAGCCTGCGCGACGCCGGCTTGCTCGGCTCCGGCCGGCACAGCCCCACACCAGGCGCGTCCTACACCTATGTGACGACGAAGCATTTTCTATCCACATTCGGGATGGAGATGCTACGCGACCTTCCCGACCTCGAGCGGCTGGAGGACGCCGCGCTGCTTAGCACGCTCGATGAGGCTACCGGCCCGCCGGGAGCCATGTCGAGGAGGACGAGGAATCGTTGTCGATCGAATGAATGGTCTGGCTCGGACGCTTCGAGGAGAGATACGGTGGAACGTCATCGAAAAGCTCGTTGGCGCCCGAAGGGGCTATCGCACTGGTCAGTGGAAGTTCAGGCCGCAGCAGCGATCATTATTGTCATTTATCTTTAGCTTGCTCATCAGATGATGTCGCGGCTTTCTTCAGCTTCCGCAACCCCTGTCGGAAAAGAGATACGTAACGTCTTTGAAGTATATGAAAGCCCTTCGCCGACTTGATTTCCGGCACCACGCTTAGCAGCACGCGTGTCGCGTTCAGAAGGGCAAGCGCCATGACGGAGGCTGCATCCTCCATATCCTCGGTATCGACTTTAGGCTCGATCCGCAGTCGGTTGACGTTGTTGCGATCAAGCATCAGGTGACGGTCGATTGAGGTGAGCGAGACATGCAAGGTATCTGCGGAAAGCTCTCGATAAACGTGGGTGAGCCTCGGCAGGACGGAATCATGCTCCGAAAGCTGCAGTTTTTTGCTCTTCGCAGGGACTTTCTTGATGAAGTCGCTCAGCGTCTTGTCTGACTCCTTGGCCAGATTGGGGTTTTTCGCGCGGAACCGAATGGCGCGCGATCGCCTGCTCGCGTCATCATCTTCCTTAAGGCGCTTAAGGTAGGTCGGATCGCTCTCCGCCATTTCGAGATGTAAGGAGCACTCGATAACGCTCCGACACGTGCTGCGAAATGCAATGTCCCGCTTGGCGTCTGCTAGCAGCAGTCCCGTAATCAGTTCGCTGAGCAGTCGGGCATAAAGAGCTAAAACGACCGATTTTACGTCTGCATTATCGGAAAATTCGAGGGAGACCTTTGTTATCTGAAGATAATCCGTCGCCTCGGCGAAATCGGCAAACCATTTTCGCCATGTTGGCCGAATCGGCATTCACGCTCCTTGTTTCGGGCCTTGCAGGACTTCCGCGGACCGAAGTCACTCCCCAAGAAATTGCCGCGCACCGGACTTGTCGCCGGTCTGAAAGACGTCCGTTGTTATACAATGGCCTTCTGACGCGTACGCAACGATTCCGCCCAGTCCGTCAGAGTCTTGATATCGGTGAGAATCTCTGAGGGTGGCGGCGGCTCCTCGTTTCTGACACGCGACGCATCATGGGCCTCGATAATATCGCTACACTTCTTGAATGCCGCCCGGAAAGTTTCCGCATCGGCCTCCTCAAGCGCGGATACCTTCTTGAGATTCTTGGTGTCGATGTAATCCCGATGCCGGATTAACACGCCGGCAAACACGATCTCCTCAAGCGCCCGCTCCCATGTCGCCCGCAGGAAGCCATATAACCTCACGGCGGAGCTGCGATACCCTTCTTCGTCATTGGCATCGTAAAGAGCCTTTGCCGCCCGTTGATCTTTCTCAAGCCTATCCACTCTGGCTTTAACGCCCGCATGGTCCCACGGAAGGCCATCGCCCACTATACCCGTGCCGTCCGGACCCCGCGATAGATTTGCCAGCCGGGTCGGAATTGTCTGCCGATAGGCGCTGTCGTTCAGATCGTTCACAAAGACGAGATCGTGGGTAAATACAATGATTTGGCGCTCCTTCGCCTCTTCGACGAGCCTTTGTGCGACTTTCCTGCGCCAGCGGTGATCGAGCGACGTAACCGGGTCATCGAAGATGAGCGCAGACTTATGGGTTGCTGTTGCCAACTCGGTAAGAAAAGCTGCCAGCGCTACGCAAGTCTGTTCGCCTTCGCTAAGCACCAGGTGGACCTTCGTCTTGGCGTTCGCGAACAGCCGAATTTGGTAGTTCGGCGAGCCGTACTGGCCGCCCGAACGTACCACTTCGACACGGACCTTTTCTGCCGCAAGTCTGACAATCTCACTCTGAAAACGGTCGCGCATCCGCGGCGTGATGATGTCATCGGCAAGCTCATTACCGAGTTTCGTGATCGGAGTCGTGGATGTCTGCGCAAGGCATTTTGCGATGCGCTCCAGCTTGACGAGGCGGTCCACCTCCTTGGTGGCTATTTCATAAAGATCCGTCGCGGCAGCCCGGTCCTTGAGTTCGTCGTGCTCAGCCTGAAGGACCTTGCGGCCTTCGATATCGGCGGCAGCCTCCAGCTGGCCGGCATATGCGCGAACATCATTTTCAAGGGCGATCAGATCCGTTTCGGGAAGGGCAACCTGTGGCGACAAGACCATCGCGCCGTTGCTGGCCACATCCCTGAGACACTGAAGCCTGCGCATATCGGCCGACGCCATGAAACGCAGCACGGCGGCCGCGACGGCGGGATGCTGAATGGCAATGCGCCGGCGGATTTCGCCGATCAGCCGTATGTCGGGCCGGCGACCCCGGAACTCCTTGAGCGCGGTGTCGTAGTCCTTCTCTGCCGCGGTGGCCTGCTTTTCGGTATCGTCGCGTATGAAACGCTCGAAACCTCCCATGCGCGCGTCGGCCTCAGCCGTTAACGGCTGATGGCACAAGACGCAGTGCTCTCCTTCCACAGCCGGAAACTGCTGCTCAATGTGCTGGGAATAATGCCGCGATGCTTCCCAAAGCGATCGCCATGCCTCAGCGCCGACGCCGGGGAACGTGGCATCTTTAAATGCGATTGTCGCCGCGAGGGTTGCTGCCGAACGCTTGGCTCGTGCATCGTCCGCCAGGATTTTCAGTGCGGCTAGGGCTTCGTCAGAATAGGCATCAACCATTTTCTTCAGGTAGCGCAGGATCCTGCCAATGCCATCGGCAAACTGGCGCTGCTCGGCGGCCGCCTCCACAGGATTTTTTGCCAGGTCCTCCACAAGCTGCTGGAGGCGTGCTCTCTCCCCATCAGCCATGACGGCGAGGGGCGTCATGGCGTCCAGCTTCGTGCTGTGCTTCAGGCCGGACATGATGCGCCCGACGGCTGTGGTTGCCTGCCAGGTCGGCTTGTCGAAGACGGGATTTCGGAGGGCCTTGAGCTGGCCTTCTTCGGCCTGGAGCAACGCCTTGATCTTCGTGCAGACGGCGGCAAGGTCGTCGGGAATGTCGAGACCGAAGGGTCGAAAGGCAACTTCGTTCTTGTCCTGGATATGGACTGCCCCACATTCACGGTCAAACACGCTCACTGCGGAAAGCACCGGGTCAGGATTTGCATTGTCCTCCCACGAAAGGGCCGGCTGCGCCACCCCCTCGCGCGCGATCGTGAAGGTGGCGGTGGCCTTCCCGCCAAAGGTAAGGGAAAACGCGTCCGGCATGATTTCGCCGGCTTTGCGAGCCCGGCAAGCGCGCTTGAGAACGCGGCCGTATCCAGATTTGCCGGCTCCGTTCGGTCCGTAGATGATTGTCAAACCCCGCTGCTCGAACGGAAGGGTTTGCTTGGGCGCCAACTGATTGACCCCCACGATATCGCCGAGGGAAACGAGCGTGATGGCCGCACCATTCCCGGGGTTGGCGGGCAAATGTTGGGCTTCGAGCGCCGAGGCGGCCAGCAGAACACCTGGCTCGCCGTGCTCCTTCTTACATAGAGCGAGGACCTCGCCAAGCGAAGCCGGGTCCAGCGTTCCTCCGGTCACGATGCGGCGAAGAGCGTCCCGCTGCCACATCGGCCGGCTCTGCGACCAGTCCAGTATCGTTTGCAGCACGGATTTCGGCGAGACAGGCTGGTGCATGATTAGAGCTTTACTAAGAGATTCTCAGACAATAGAAATGCATGCAACCTATCCTAGCGCATGGAATATACAATCGAGGTTCCGGAAGAACTCGAAGTTATCAACAAAGCCAGGCCACGACGGAGAGGTCCGGTTCGTTTACCGCAGCAGCGCCCCCTGCTAAGGATTGAAGGGTCGGCCTAGATTGCGTATTTTAGGCGTATTAAGCGCGAAATTGCGCATTGCAACACCAATGCGCCCAGCAAATCGGTTGACGAATGCGCCGTCCCTCACTATGTTAATGTCAACAACTAACCCAGCATCCTGAGAGACATGGGCTCCGGGGCGGTTGGGGGAAAAAGCCGGCGCAAGCCGGTTTTTTTATGTCTTGGGGGCAGGAGTGGCAGCGTAAGAACGCGCGTCTATATCGACGGATACAACCTTTACTACGGTTGCTTGCGAAAGACCGCCTTTAAGCGGATTGGCGTGCTAACGCTGTTTGAGACGCATATCCTGCCCACAATCCTCTATCGGCCGGCAACGGACACCGCCCCGGCGAAAATGATCCTGCATCCAGATTGTGCGATCATATTTCACGGCAAAGATCATCGACAGCGCCGCAAAGGGCGAGGACTCCGTATCCTCGCAGGCTCAATACCACAATGCGCTAACGGCGCATTGTGGTGGTCGCCTGTCCTTTGTGATGGGCAATAGCTCGCTCTGCAAGGCCAATCAACATATCGTTCCAGCCGACGATCCGAAATGCTGGCCGCGTGACTGCGACAAGATCCAGGTATGGAAGCTCGAGGAGAAGCAGTCGGATGTGTATTTGGCGCTTCACCTCTACGACGACCTGAACGGGGAGGTTGATCAGGTGGTACTCGTCACCAACGACACCGATTTAGCGCCGACGCTGGAAATGCTTAAGGTTCGTTGCCCACACATCGTCCGCGGCCTGGTGATACCGACGCGCAAGGTCGGGGCGGGCGGTGACCTTGAACGCGAAGCAAACGTCTCGCTCGCACAACTCGCTCATGGGTCAGGCGGCATATCTCGGAGGATGAGCTGCGCGCCTCACAATTGCCATATGTCGTTCCTGGCCGCCGCCGCGCCAGCATCAAGCCACACTCATGGTATGCGAAACCGCATCACCTTGCGAAGGTGCTGGAAATGGCGGAAAGCGACCATCTCGGCGGTCGTCGCCCTATCGATATGATCGAGACGGATGAGGGCGCGGCAGAGGGTCTTTAACTACATAGAGGCATATATCCACGACAGGCTGAAAAAGACCGGCGACCAAACTGATTTGTCCTCGAATCCTGAACCAGACGGGCGGGAAGGGAGTGCGAGGGGTGGGGCTTTGGGGCACCCCTCGAAGCTGTCGCGCGCCGCTCGCATGCGGCAAGGGACAGCCACCAGGCACGCGGTGGCGAGGAGGGGAGGGCGAGGCGCCGCTGCTTCCGGGGGCGCCTTTCCCTTGGCACGTTTCACGCCTTCAGCGCTGCCATCCTCTCGCCGAGAAGCCACAAGGCCTTGTTCAGCTTGATATCCTGATCAATGCCGTTGACGGCGCGTGACCTCATACGGCGCGGTCTGCCGAGGTTATCACGGCCGACACCACGTAAGCCGCCTTTCAGGGAATTTTCCTGCACGACGTTCCAAGTTGTCCAGAGATCGTCGGAGCGGTCATCATGGCGGCGGGGAACGAGCAACTGCTCGGCCTTGATCGGCGTCTTCGTTTCGCCGTCAGTGTCACCAAACCGAAGCACATGGGCAGCATCCGCAAGAATGTTGGCTTCCTCGCGATTGAGGCGAATGGTCGACCAGTCCTGCGGCGCGGCAAGGGTGCGTTCGGCCTCGCCAAGAACCCGGTAGGTGCCCTCGATCACCTTGTGTTGAACATCGCCGGAATGCCGAACCTTGATGGCGTCGATGGTGCCGGTCTGCGTCACCAAGGAATTGAGGCAGCGGACACGAAAGAGGCCGGCCATCAATTCGTAAGCCGACGTACCATCGTTTGCATTCTTGAGCAGGATCTCGCACACGGTGTCGCCGACATGATAGACCTTGCCGTCATCGACGCGGCGCAGACGAATGAGATGCTTGGTAAAGTCGGCCTTGCCCTCGGTACGGCTGCGCGACTGCTTGGCGC
Organism: Rhizobium mesoamericanum STM3625; assembly: GCF_000312665.1. Taxonomy (GTDB): domain Bacteria; phylum Pseudomonadota; class Alphaproteobacteria; order Rhizobiales; family Rhizobiaceae; genus Rhizobium; species Rhizobium mesoamericanum. Next base: position 538,956 of record NZ_HF536778.1, read on the forward strand.
CGACCGGCATGAAACCTTCCCGCATCAGGCCGCGCAGCACCTCGATGGTCGGGATCGGCTTGAAGCGTTCCGACCGGCTCTCATGGGCGGTCACGGCAAAGATCGACGGCGCGAAACGGCGCATTTCGGTTTCGGTGAGCGCGCGGCCGGTATCGAAGCGGGCGGTCTCGGTGTAGATGCTCATAGCTCTGTCTCCTGATTTCCCGGTTCCCGAGGGAAAAGCCCCTTCGGGCGAAGCCTCCCCGATCTGTCCGGGGGAATGGCCTCTGACATTCCCCCGGACAGAGGGGGGAGGGCGAAAGCCCGCCCCACGGCGGCAAACGGGACTGTCAAGCGGCGTGGCGCGGAAGGCGGGGCATCTTCACGGGTTCGCCTCCGGCGGACTGGCGCGGAAGATCAACCGGCTTCACGGGCCACTTGACCGGCCTGGACGACGATGTCATGGGGCGGAAACGAACATGTGGCCCGCAGGGCCTCGATACCGATGCTTAAAGCATCGCCGGATAAGCGATCGTTACCGGGAACGGCGGAGACGGCCGCAGGCTGGCTCCGTTCCAATGGCAGAGAGCGCGGCCGTCTGGAACGGCGGTGGCCCACCTTTGGTCCTTCGGCGCTCAAGCGCCCTTCTTGGCAACCAGATTGAACAGCTGAGCAATGATATCGGTGGCATAGACCTGTTCACCGTCTCGCTCAAAGCTGGAGTTGGCTATCCGGGACTCGATATAGACGAGATCGCCAGGCCTGACATTTTCCTGGATCCACTCGGCCTGCTTCTTGTCGAGGACGGTCCCCTGCACCCAATCGGTCGCAGTTTTCTTCTCCCCATCGGCCTGCCACTCGCGGTTCGCGGTGACGCTGACTTTCAGCACGTTCTTCAGCTGCGCGACGACGCCGCGCACAGCAAAACTTCGCACCCCCAATCACCCGCCGCTACGGGCGCAACAAATATAGTGGCCGACAGGAAGGTTCCGACGACGACGCGGATCCGCTTGATTTTTCCAGACATGGACACCTCTTTGGACGATCGAGACTGGATCATCGATTCTGCGCGCTATGGTATCGCAGCCCTATCGCATCTATGTCGAACGAACCGACGCCACGAAGAACATGGCGCGCTTCTTCGCGATGGAGATTTCGAGCACTCTGTTCGGCGAAACCTGCCTGACCAGGACCTGGGGCAGAATTGGTCGCCGCGGTCACAGCAAGGCGCATCACTTCGACCATGAAGCAGACGCTGTCGAACTCTTCCTCGAACTGACGCGGCAAAAGAGACAACGCGGATATTGTCCGAGGCAGCGTGCTTAACGACAAAAGTTTCCCCGCCCGTGTAATGTCGCAAATAGCCGGTGTCGTCATTCAAGAACCAGAAGCGCTCGCATGCAAACTACCGGTTCAAGCGCTTGTAAGGCATTCGGTTGCCAGCAGCTATTTAGCCGGTCATGCGATAGACGTCGGCGTTATCCTGACGATCGCGCAGCCCCTTGTAAGCCGCATGCCGTAGCCGATTGTCGTTCGTCCACGCCCGATATTCGATTTCTGCGATCAGCGTCGGTTGGACCCAGACCGCCTTCCTCTTGCCATCATAGGGCAGGGGCGGCTGTTTACGCTTCCAGGGAAGCTTGTCCATCAGCTTGCGCAGCTGAAGCACTTCACGCTCCTTAAAACCGGTTCCGACGGAACCGACATAGGCGAGCTCGCTTCCGCGATATGCGGCGAGCAGCAGCGATCTAAATCCTATGGCCGGGTTCGGCGACGGCTCATAGCCGATGATCATGAAGGCCTCGGATTGGACGCATTTGAGTTTGACCCAGTCGCCGAAGCGGTCAGATCGATAGAGGCTGTAACCTTTCTTGCCGACGATGCCTTCGAGCCCGTGACGGCGGGCTTCCTCAAGGAGGGCTGCCGGATCGGCGTAGAACTCTTCGGAGATTCGAATCGCACCCTCCTGTCTATCGAGGACGTCCTCGAGGAGGTGACGTCTCGAGCGATATTCGACGCCGCGCAGGTCGTGGCCATCAAGATAGAGGAGATCAAAGGCATAAAGGACCGCCGGCGAGGCGAGAGCCCCGGGCGTGTTGCCGCTCGCGCCGAGAGACTGCTGCAGCAACCCGAAATCCGAGCGGCCGTGCTCGTCGAGGATCACGGCTTCGCCATCGATGATCATGGTGGCCGGGCCAAGCGCACGAGCAGCTTTCGCGATAACAGGAAAGCGATCGGTCCAGTCAAATCCGCCACGCGTGAGGATGCGCACGCCGCCTTGCTCGATGTGAACATGGAGGCGATACCCGTCCCATTTGACTTCCCAGCCCCAATCGTCGCCGACGGGCGGCTTCGTCAGCAATTTTGCAAGGGCCGGTTCGATACGATCCGGCATGGGATCGAACAGGAGCTGCGGCTGCGCCGGGTTGCGTTTCCGGATCGGTCGGCTTTGGATGGGGGCGCCGTCATCACGTAACAGCGGCTTGGTGGTCTTGCGCGGTCGCCTGGTCATGACGGCATTCTATCAGGAAATATTAAAATCCATTTTACTGAATGTAGAAGGCTAGCGGTGGTCTAGAAACGTGGGGCGGCGTCATGCCGGCACTTCTCCGTCTTTGCTACCGATTGGGGTGGCGGTAAAGGTGTTGTGCGTCACGGAAACTGGGGCGGCCTCATCGCGCCGCTTCACAATCAGTTCGAATCGGCGACATCTTGCTCGAACCTCGGACGAGACATTGCAGGGCTGAATGAGCACCAACGAAAATAGTAGACCAAGAGAAGCGACCAAGCACACTGGTGTTATCGGAACGGTCGTGCAAATGTGGGAAAAACTCGCCTGGGATATCGACGTGTTCGAGGATATCCAAAGGAGCTATCCGAACGAGAAGCAGCCACTTGCCTATGCGGCAATCAACATCTGCATCGCCGCCGAGAGCCTCCGCGACTGGATGACCGAAGCCATCCGATCGCGTTCGTTAACCGGGGGCAAGCCCTCCAAGGATACCATCCGAGATCAACTTGCCATGCAGATTCCTCAACTCAACATGTGCACGGCGATCGCGAACACGGCGAAGCACCACAATTTCAAAGAGGGAAGGTGGGTCGGCGGGCGGGTCGAGCTTGGTTGGGAAGAGGGAGACGAAGACATTCCTTCCGGCTTTGCGCTCTACCACGTCGATAACGACGGACAGAGCATGACGCTGGCTTTCACCTCTTTCCAGGCGCTCAAAGAGGCCTGGTGGAATGCGATGGTTGCCGAAGGACTTGCAGCGGGCCGAATGCCCACCCCGGAGTAGATGCAAAACAAGTTGGCAAGGATTTTCCGGCCAATCGTAGAGAAGCTTCCCCCGTTGACGCTTCGACCCTTGCCGCCAACCTACCCTCCTGCCGAACCTGTCCAAGAGCAAGACGTGGCGGAATACGGGTTAGCCACAATGATGAAGTTGCAGTTGGCCTGGCCTAAATGTGAGCCATAACGCCCCCCCGGACCGGCGTTGCTCCCATGCCGGCGACGCCGTTTAACCTGTCATATGAGAAGATTGCTGGCGATATCACATTATGTATAGTGCAATCATTGATATCAATGTCGAAAGGAAGTCATCATGGCGAGCGTGACCATTAGGAACCTGCCGGATGAGGTGCACCGCGCGCTTCGCGTGAGAGCAGCGATGCATGGCCGCAGCACCGAGGCCGAGATCCGCGACATCCTCGAAACGATTGTCCGTCCGCCGGAGCGCGTCAAACTCGGTTCTTTATTGGCGTCTATTGCCCGTGACGCAGGAGGGCTGACCGATGCTGAAGCGGAGCATTTCAACCAGCTGCGTGACAAAACACCGGCTGAACCGATGAGCTTCGAATGATCGTCATCGATACCAACGTCGTTTCCGAACTGTGGAAGGCCGAGCCCGACCGCAATGTGATGACCTGGATCGATGCGCAGATGATCGAAACGCTGTATTTGTCCGCAATTACGGTGGCCGAACTGCGTTTCGGCTTGGCGGCCATGCCAGCAGGCAAGCGACGCACGATCTATCTGAATCGCTTGGAAGGAGAGGTATTGCCGGCCTTAGCGGGGCGCATACTCCCCTTCGACTTGGATGCGTCACGAACTTATGCCGATCTGATGGCGCAAGCCAAGAGGGCAGGCAAAGCCATCAGCAATGCGGATGGCTATATCGCCGCAACGGCGTTGGCACGTGGGTTCATGGTCGCTACGCTCGGTACAAGCCCGTTCGCGGCCGCTGGGCTAGATATCATCAACCCCTGGGAGGCGTTATGATGGCACGGATTTTCAGGTCCTCCTGTTATGTTATAACATGCATATGTGGCGGCCAGGTTGGAATTTCCACTGTTGCGCAAAGTAGATGGGGTGGTTGCCGCCCTCGTGTTTGGACAG
>NZ_HF536778.1:543430-549410 GCF_000312665.1 Rhizobium mesoamericanum STM3625
CAAGCTCGGAAAGTAGATTTGGGCCCGATCCGCTGATCACCATACCGGCCAGCGGCTTATGGAAGTGCCGCACAAAAAGGCCTGACAGAAGACCGCACTCGATCACATGTTCAAAAGGCCAAAAACTGCTTGCACTACGGGCGGCAACCACAGAAGAAATGCCACTTTGCGCTGCCACACGACGCGACGACCAGCCCCGATCCGACCGGCTGATCCGGTTGCAATATCAGATCGGGGCGGGTGAGAAATACCGCTTCGGCTTTAGCTTCAGTTTCAATTGTGCGGTAGATGTTCCAGGCGGCTTTAGCTGCACGGTTGAAACCAGGATCTCACAATGCTGCCGCTGGGTGACGTCGATGTCGCCGCCCTCTCGCCGTAATGCGCGGCATGATCCTGGCCCTATCCTATGCCGACACTCAAGCCGGCATCGGCTTGACAGCCACAGGCGCCATGAACCGCAAGTTCGTGCACTGGGCCGTGGCTCACTTCCATTGGCTCGGCTACACATCCGAAGACCTGTACAGCATGAATAAGGTCCTCAATGAATCCGACATGCCACCGCCTTGGGCGGTGCGCGACATGCTCAGCCACCTCAAACTTCTTCGCCGAAAAAAAAGACAGGCTGCTGTCGACCAAACGTGGTCGGGACTCCCTGACAAGGCCGAAAGCCTACTTTGATCTGATCACGAGCGCGAACTGAATAAAGTTCCAGGTCGCCGCGACATGAGAGGATCGATGCAGCAATACTTGAGGGCGTCAAGCCAGACCAGGATTTCGAGAAGATCATCGATCGCAGCAACGAGATCGGCAAGGGCGGCGGCCGGCGCGTTTTCGACGTGATTGGTGACGATTCAGTAATCAAGGAGATCATCGTTCCCACCCCCCCGCCGCCAACTTCACGGAGTGGTCGGTCTGGGTCGCTCTCAAGACTATGCGGGAGGATATCATTGGCAACGAACGCAACATCGAACTGAAGGAACAATTCGCGGAGATTTTCGCGATAAGCGAGACCGGCCGCTTCCTTCTCATGGAGCGTCTGAGCAAGCCATTCCCAAGCTGCTTGAAGGTTGGCTCAACGACCAAAAGCTCAGCGCGTTCGGTAAGACCGCGGCGACGGAGACGTCCGCTTCTGCTTAGGCGGCGGATGTGTTGCTCAGCGGTTCAACGCGGTTGCCGTATTTGCGCCTGTAGGCGGAGATGAAATCCTCGTCGCTACAGATGCAGCGGCCGCTCAAATCTTTCGCTTTCGGGTCATGCAGGTGACCTCCAAGGGGGCGCAGAAGATTCACGCGAGTGCTTGTTGTTGGACTGGTCGGAAAACCCGCACTATGTTTGACCAACTCCGCAGCCAGCATGATCCCGGCAAGCGCTGACTGAAAGGCCATCGGAACCACGGTTCGGACTTGACGACTTCCATCGCTCAGCTGGAATACAAGACCGCCGCAGATAGCCTGTTGATAAAAAGAGCGCAGCGGCTGGCCAACAAACGGGGCTAGCGATTCAAAAGGCACAGCCATCGCCGTAGCCACCCGAACTACAAAATCGTTGGGAACTCCGGCATTGGTCTGCAGGAGCGTCTTCACCAGCTCGTGTTCGTCCGGTATTCCGAATTCCTCGGCAATCAGCTGGTGCTCGTCCTTGGATTTTCCGGTCGGCATGTACATGCAACTAAGACATGCCTGACCGTCGTCGAAGCCATGCCGCGAGATCCCGAGATCGTGCTCCTGCGTCCAGGCATTCGCGATCCATCGAGGCAGAGCACCTTGGACAGCGAGACGGTCGGCGGCTGTGTCCAGCGCCACACCCACTCGGTCGAAAACCCAGTCGCCCCGGCGCGTAACATATTCCGCCCACGTCAGCGGGTGCGCCTCGACCTCGAAAGCGGTCGATCGAAGGGCGGTGCTTGCAAGCTCCGCCTTGGACATGCCGATCTCCGCTTGGCCTGCCAGGACGTAGCGCTGCAGGTTTGAGAGTTCGACCGCTTCGTGATCGATGATATGCAGGCGACCTGAGAGGCCGGATTGTTTCGCCAGGGCCCAAAGCGCGCCATGGCCTATCGCGCCGAGCCCAACCAGATGCGTTTCGCCTAGGTCGGCAGCGAGGTCAATCGGACCAGCATCGCCGGCTTCAGCCTTGTTATAGCTGTATAACGAGAGGTCAATGGCCTCGTCCAACTCGGCGCCGGTCAACTGGGCGGCGAAGATGGTTCGAAACACGTTGGCGGCGCCGAAGCAACTGGCGACGCCCGCTCCAAAAGGCAGCAAACTCGAGCCAGAGCCCACCGGGCTCGTACGCGACAGTTTTGCCGCCCAACCGTCCGATCCGATGAAAAAGGTCGGGCATCGGAGTGATGGGCTCGTCGCTCCTGCAACGAGGCAGACCGTGGCGAACTTGCCGGAACGCCGGATGCCGACTTTTGGATTGATCGACTTTGCCAAGCGCTCCAGCGCCTGGGCTTGAGAGCTCGCCGCACTAGCCAAGGGGAGTATCGCCAGAACCGGATACAGTCTTGCAAGCAACCTCACAGCAAGATCTAGCGTCGCCTGGCCTTCGGCGCACGAAGCGGCCTGATCGTCGAAGGCGACGGCCACGACCTGCTTTTCAAGAGCCGCTTTGAACTCGCCCAGATGAAAATCGGCCAGGACCTGAGATGCCGCCGTAGCAGCGCGATCGATGAAATTAGCAAAGGCCATCGTTAACTCGTTATCGTGATCATTCGCGTCAGTGCCGCGGACGGGACCTCATTCCAGTTCGCCTTCGCGTCAAGTCGATAAGCGGCCACGGAGCAAGGTCGAAAGGCTCGCAGGCAAAATTCGGCACTACCAGCGACAGGCACCCAACCGTGGTAGCGACCGCGTAGGCGTCATCGGTCGTCGAATGATAGGCGTGGCCCGGATGACTATGGATCTGCGCCAGAAGCGTCAGGCCACGTTTGTAGAGCCAGACATTGAGGCGGTGCAGTTCTTTGGCAGGCACCATCACACAGACGCCGTCGCTCGTTCGGATGTGACGCTGCGCCGGAATAACCGTTTCTGTCACCGTAAAGTGCTGGTCTTGCCGGACGCCGACCCAGAGCGCCATTCCTTCATGGCCCTGCTGTCCAACCGATCGCAGATGGGCTTGTACAGTGGACACGCAGTCTTGGGGGAGGGCGACGGTTCTGACATCCTCTAACGCGGTCATTCTGGAATGGCCCGAGGTGGCACCTGCAGTCCTCCCACCGCGATTTGAACCTGAATCTGCAGCTGCTCCACCGGGCCGGTTCCGTACTTGATGATCTTGTCCAGGATGAAGGCCAAACGGCCTTCGCCAGAACCTCGATGAAGTAGCCATGGGTCACCTGAATGGGCTGGATTATCGTGGTATTCCCGGACTCCCGCCATGCACAGGAATGGTTCGTCCTCGAGACTGTTGGCCTGGATAAAATCCGTCACGGTGTTCGGCTGGATGAGATCCGGTGGGGTCCCGGGCAGACGCCTCAGCATATTCAGGGGGAGATCCTTCCGGGCAATCGGCTGGCGGGTAAATGGATCGACGAAGACCACGGACAATGGTCTTAAATCGAAGTTGGTGAAGTCGATCTCGATGGCTGCGCCGATAACGCGCGGTTTCAACTTCGGGCTTGCAAATATGAAGAAAGCGATCGGAAAGCTCGCCTCGACCAGGAAGCAGCCTTGAGTCCGATAGGCATCTGCATATGGCCGGAACCGGCCGATCTCCCGATCAAACTTCGCTCGCGAGACCTCCGGCTCCACAGTCTGGAGTTCAGGCACCTGCGACACCCGCCTTCAGGCTGAGGAACAGGGTTACAGTATTCGCGAAGCCGAAATCGCCAATTTTCTTGTCGACGTCGAGCAAGTTGCCGGCCTCGTCCTTAAACTCCCAGTTTTCGGCAGGTTGAGCCACGTTCTGCGTGGCCTCAAGGGCTTTGGTGCCAACGACGTGAAGCGGCTGGTTGGGATTGGCTTCGACCTGCGTGGGCTGGCCGTTCACCACAACGATGATATCGATTTTCCCTGGGCCGCCACCGTGATTATCGCCCTTACCCGGATCCTTCGACATTGTTATACTCCTGTGGCTTGCCAACCCGCCCCAAGGCACCAGTGCCGACCTAGTGGTGAGCAGACTGGCGGTCTTCGATCTCCACTCGGCGCCACGGACCGCGAGTGCTCGAAAGACAGGGGATAAGCTACCGAATCGGTGCTGGACTTCTTTTAAGCGGTACTTGCTCGGCAAGTAAACCGGTCGACACTGCTTATCACAACTATAATCGATTAGAGTATTGCGAAAGTATTCGCGATGTCATCATGTGCCTCGCAGTCGCCAGGTCGAATGGCCTCCTGCAACCCATGGGCGCTCACCGGGCGATCGCCGTGCGCCTGCTAAACGAACGACTGATCTGGGCGTATCCTATCGTCGGCATCCCGTCGGCGGAAACCCTCAACGACGTCGCGACCAAGGCCAAGAAGGCGGAGCGGGGCGAGGTTCCGGTGCTGGTTTACGACTACATCGGAATCCGCGATAGTTGGATGGCGCATCTGGCGTGGCTGGACGCACAGATCAAAGCGGTCAAGACTATCCGGGTATCCGAGGCCGGATGGGCCTTGGCAGGGATGGATGAGTGATGGGCGAAGCGATCTTCTTATCGGCGGGAGTTCCCGATCCACGGCGTGGTCCGGAATTCGCCGCGACTGCGGATACGGTCGCCATAACGGCCGCTGTCTCCGCGCTTGCATACGTGGCCCTGGGGCGCAGGCGCCTGATCTGGGGCGGACATCCGGCCATCACTCCAATGATCCTCGTCATGTCCGAAGGCATGGGCGTCGACTACGCGGAGTGGGTCACCCTCGATCAGTCGGAATTCTTCAAGGACGAGTTTCCTGAAGACAATGAACGTTTTCGTAACGTCGTGCTGACCGCCGTCGGTCGGACGGCGGCAACGTCCCTCGGAGGTAATTCGTATCTGGTCCTGTTGTGCCGTTGCGGTGCGGATATCTGCACCTCGAAAGAGATGGCCGAGATCTTGCAGTGAGTTTTGACTTGCCCAATTTATCATCAATTGATAAATTTTGATAAATTGAGAGGTACGGTCATGCCAGCGAGTTACAGCATTGGATCTCACTATGAAGCTCTCGTGCAAGAGCTTGTCAAAAGCGGTCGCTATGCCAGCGCGAGCGAGGTCGTGCGTGATAGCCTGCGCATGCTTGAGGAACGCGAAGAGCAGCGGGCTGCAAAGTTGACGGCGCTGCGTGATGATATTCGCCAGGGTGTCGAGAGTGGCGACGGACTCCCGGCTGCATCAGTACTTGATCGCCTCGAAGCAAAATACCGCAAGTAATGGATATCGTGTTCGCTCCTGCGGCGGCGCAGGATATTGAGGAAATTGGCGACTATATCTACGCGGAGAATCCGCCAGCGGCGATCCGGTTCATTATGGGGTTGAGAAGCCGTTGCAGCCGTATTGCTGACGCGCCGAACGGTGGTGCGCCGCGCTTCTCGCTTTGGCCGGGCCTGCGATCGGTCGGCTTTCGACCCTATATCATTTTCTACACTGTTCATGACGATAGCGTCCGTATCGAGAGGGTTTTGCATGGCGCTCGCGATATAGAAGCTATCCTTGGAGACGATTAGCGGCACGTTGCCTCTCGCGGCAGGCGGTACCTGGCTACCCCTGATCGATGAGGGATGCCGTCCGAGTTTCTCGGCAATCACGTCGCTGATTCCGGCCGTACGCCGGCAAGCAATCTTGCGGCGTTCATCCATATCGATTTGGGAGTAGGTGCGCTTCATGTCACGTTCCTTGCAAGCGATAAACCGTTGTTATCTATTGCAAGTCGCACTTCATCCTTGAATACACCGGCTACAGGAGATGTGGCGGCCAGGTTGAAATGTCCGCTGTTGCGCAAAGTAGATGGGGTGGTTGCCGCCCTCTCCAGGTGGCATTGTTATGCGCCATGATTTTAGTGCGTGTTTGGACCAC
>NZ_HF536778.1:549510-551965 GCF_000312665.1 Rhizobium mesoamericanum STM3625
AATGTCAAAGCTGGCTAGAGGCGCGACATTGTCAGCCAGTTAGAAATGCGACACTGGCTGTGACAATCAGCCCCCGATCCGGCCGGCTGGGCCGGGTTGAAAGGGCGGAGCGGGGGCGGGTGATAACATTCCCCTTCGGCTTTAGCTTTCTCACTGGCAATTGTTCTTTTACCGCTCGATACTCGCTAGCACTTGCATGGCGCAGTTGGGGATCAAAGCCGCACGATGCTTCCGGAAATCAACCTGCAAGGTGACGTCGATGTCGCCGCGCTGTCACCACTTCTTCGCGGCATGCTTCTTTCTGTTGCCTATGCTGACGGTGAGGGGGGCATAGGATTGACGGCAACCGGCGCCATGAACCGCAAGTTCGTGCATTGGGCCGCTGTTAACTTCCTCTGGCCCGACTTTACAGCCGAAGACCTCTACAGCATGCACAAGGTGCTCAATGAACGCGACATGCCGCCGCTCTGGGTCGTGCGCGACATGACCCGTCATCTGAAGCTTCTTCGCCGGAAAAAGGATGTGCTGCTGCCAACCAGACGCGGCCGGGAGTTTCTGGTGAACCCTAACGCCTTCTTCGATCTGGTCGCCACGGATTATCTCTATTCCTACATCCACGCCACCGAACGGGAAGAGGAGGTGCAAGCGCGGTTGCGCTGGTGGCGCATGTTCCTCAATCTTCTCAATATCAAGGCCAGAGAAGGTTGCACGCCAATGGAGGTTGTGAAAATCCTCTATCCAGATCTGGCGCCTCTGTCGGACACCGAAATGACCCTGGAAGCCTGGAAGCTGAAATCCGATCTAAAATACGGCGTCTTACGGCGCTTGTGCTGGCTCGGCTTGCTCTATGAAGCAAGAGAGGGGCTCACGGTCCTCCAGGACGGTTCCTTCCACAAGACGCCACTTTGGCCAGCCTGCCTGCAATTGGAATCGGATGCGCAGAGCGACATCGGCGTGCACTGACGATCTTTATTCCGCCGCTGGTTGCCTCAATAACGCTTTCTCTCGCCGTGCAATCACCGCCGGATCGTTCATGTAATCTGTCCTCGGCTTGCGTCCCCGCTTCTGATAGCCGTTGGCTGTGCTACCGTCCCGAATGCCAAACATATGATCCTTCTGCCCGGTGCGTCGGGGACCACTCTTGCTGCGTTGCTGTTCTCGGCCGGCTTGCAACTCGGCGACGATCGACAGCATGTCGTCCAGCCGCTTGTTGTCGACGACCTCCGCACGATGCACCGAGCGCAACGTATCGAAGGTCCTGTAGGGCAGGGAAAAACTCTCGTGCATGATCTCGAGCCGTCCGTCCGGGTAGTCGCAGACGATCACTTTCTGGCCAGCCAGTGGCCTGGAAATCTCGGTCGGATCGAGAATGAACAACACCTTGTCGTAGCGTAGCGTCAGAGATTGCGACAGCGTGCGGACTTCCTTCCGGCACATGGCACCATCGAGGTTCTCGTGGTTGGCCAGCGGTCGGTGCATGTCCTTTGGATTGCGTGGTTGCTTGCCAAAGCGAGTGTTGAAATCCGCAATGAACTCAGGCGCATAGGAATTGGCAGCTTCGATCGTATCAATGCCGCGAAGCCGTAATTCCTTCACAAGCCGATCCTGCAATGTCTGGTTGGCACGTTCCACCCGACCCTTGGCCTGAGGGGTGTTGGCGCAGATGATATCGATGTTAAGCTCATAAAGCGCCCGGCCGAACTGCGTCAGACCGCTTGTCCTGTCCTTCTTCGACGGATGCGTCGATCGAAAGACACCATGTTTGTCGCTGTAGAAAGCCAACGGCTTGCCCCACTGCTGCAGATAATCCTTTGTCGCATGCAGATAGTCGAACGTATTCTCCGATCCGGCGAAACGCAGGTGCAATAGCTTGCCGGTGGCGTCATCGATATAGACGAGCAGGGCGCATTTGGGGCCGCGGTTCTCGAACCACCAGTGATGCGATCCGTCGATCTGCACCAGTTCGCCAAAGCAGTCGCGCCGACCACGTGGCTGGAAAACCCGTTTCTTGCGTTCACGACGCGAAATCCAGATACCAGCCTCGGTCATCCATTGCCGCAGCGTCTCCTTGGCGACCGAGATCTGGTGCAACTCGAGCAGCTTCTCGCGTGCCAGCGTCGGACCGAAATCCAGATAGCGCTCGCGGATCAGATCCAGCACCGCATTGCGAAACTCTTCGCTATGGCGCCGGTTGCTTGGTCGTGATCGCTTCTTTGAAACAAGGCCGGCCGGACCATCCCGGTCATAGGCCCGCAGCAGCCGATGGACCTGACTTCGACTGAGGTCGAGCCGTTCGGCAGCCTGGACAACGCTTAGGCGTTGGTCACGGATCTTCTGGATAAGTTCAAGGCGATGCAACTCTTTCTGCGACATGGTGATCAAACAAGACATCACGACTCCGACCGTTCATGGTCTCGACCAGGCTGAAGATCGTCATCCTTGCTCCCAACGTTGG